>NZ_CP163525.1 GCF_041080655.1 Streptomyces sp. CG4 | reverse complement strand
CATTGCTGGGGTGCCCTTCGGGCACGCCGCCCGCGCTGTCCGCAGCGTCCTTGCCGGGATCCGCTGAAAATTCCTAGGTCGTAACGACACCGCACCCACACCCCAGACCCGAGGCCACCCCGCACACCCATAGCGAAGCATCCCACGGCCCTCCCGTCAGCACCCCAGAAGATCACCAGCAGAGTCATGCCGTTGTTTTAGGCCTCGGGCGTAGGTTCCTGGGTAGTGGTCCCAGGGAGTGGTTCGGGTGTCTGCACGCGTGTCTGAGTTATCGGGCCTGGGGCTGTTGACCTGGGTGTATCCGCCGGGGTTGGTGGATCGGGTGGTCGCGGCTTGCGGGTGCGTCGAGCAACGCAGGCGGCTGCTTCCCGCGCGGCTGGTGGTGTACTTCGTGCTGGGGCTGGCGTTGTTCTCTCCGGCTCCGTATCTGGAAGTGATGCGGCACCTGGTGGAGGGGCTGCGGGGCCAGGGCCTGCTGGGCGGCTGGCATGTGCCGGCGAAGTCGTCGCTGTTCCGGGCCCGGCAGCGGCTGGGCTGTGAGCCCCTTGCGGGTGCTGTTCGCCACGACCGCCAAGCCGATGGCCACCGAGACGACTCCCGGCGCGTTCTGGCAGGGGCCTGCGGCTGCTGGCAGTGGACGGGACCTGCTGGGACGTCGCGGACAGCGAAGCCAACGACGCCGCCTTCGGACGTCCGGGCAGCGGCCGCGGGTTGGGCAGGAGCGCGTTTGTGCAGGTGCGGATGGCTGCTTTGGTGGAGGTGGGCGGCCACGCGGTGCTGGACGCGGAACTCGCCGGCTGCCGCACCGGGGAAGTCACCCTGGTCGGCCGCCTGCCGCGTTCACTCGGCCCGGGCCGGCTTGTCCTGGCCGACCGTGAGTTCCTCGGTGTCCCGTTGTGGCGGGCCTTCACCGCCACCGGCGCCGATCTGCTGTGGCGGGTGCCCGCCAACCGCGTCCTGCCGGTGATGAAGCAGTTCCGGGACGGGTCATGACTCTCACCGATGAGGGCGAGCAGCGGCCCCTCCCGAAGCGAGCCGGTCACCGTCCGGGTCCTGGCCTACCAGCTCAAGGACCGGGCCGTGGAGGGCGCAGCCGACGGCTACCGCCTGGTCACCACTTTGCTGAACGCCCGACGCCATCCGGCCCGGCAACTGGCCGCGCTCTACCGCGAACGCTGGGGTGCGACACGAAGTCGCACGAGATTGAGTGAATTACCTGATCGGAGGCTCGACTTGATGTCGACAGCGTAGTTCCGGGCCAGTGCTCAAGGCCCGTCCCCACTTCGACGTGCGTCGCCGGTAACGGCGGGGTGCGAAGCTCGAAGGAGAAGCCCAAGAACCCCCGTGCCATCCGGGAGTCACAGGCAAGGGGAAGACCGGACGGGTGAACGCAAGTGAACCCCTGATGATGCTTCGTGATCGTGGGCCCCGCCGATGGATTGCTCCAGCGGGGTGCAGGACTGGCCGCTGAGAAGCGGCAGGCGCCGGCTGAAGCCCCAACGTCAGCCGGGAGAGCATCGCCGTCCCGGAGTTTAGGGGGCACCCACCCCGGTCGTATCTCACTCGTGTGGAACGTGGAAACCCCGTTGGGGTCCGGACACGCAAGCGTCCGGTCAGCCGACCGTGAGGAAGGCCCAACTCCCCAGCGGGCACAGGATGACCCAAGAAGCCAATGCCGGTCACCGAAAGGCGGCGGGAAACCGGGGCAGACGGCCAGCACCTCCGCTGGTCGCCCCGCATAACCGGCCGGATACGGGCTCTGCCCGGACCCGAAAGGGTGCTGACGTGGGTCAGGTGGGCCTGTGCGGACTCGATGACCATCAACGCTGGAACCGAAGGACAAGTTGGACACCGTGGCGACAACATCTCCCGTGGCGGACACCGTCCAGGACGACAGTGCCGTCACGGCGAACGGACCTGAGGACGACTTCACCGACTGGCAGTCGATCGACTGGCAGGGCGCGGAGGACGAAGTACGGCGTCTGAGGCAGCGGATCTTCACGGCATCACAGGCAGGGGACCTCAAGAAGGTCCGCAATCTCCAGAAACTGATGCTCCGTTCCCGCTCGAACACGCTGGTGAGCGTGCGGCGGGTGACGGAGATCAACGCTGGCCGCAAGACAGCAGGGATCGACGGACGGGTTGTCCTTCTGCCCCAGGGAAAGGCCGAACTGGCCGACTGGGTGCAGCTCCGGGCAGCCCCATGGCGGCCCTTGCCCGTCAGGCGGGTCTATATCCCCAAGGCCAACGGCCGTCAGCGCGGCCTAGGAATTCCCGTGATCATCGACCGGTGTCTTCAAGCCGTGGCGCTGAACGCGTTGGAACCTGAGTGGGAGGCTCGGTTCGAGCCGAGGTCCTACGGATTTCGGCCCGGCCGTGGCTGCCATGACGCGATCGGAGCGATCTTCCTGGCCGCCAAGGGCAAGAGCCCGAAGCGGCAGTGGGTCCTTGACGCGGACCTGGCAGCGGCGTTCGACCGCATCGACCATGATCGCCTTCTGGCTGCTATCGGACAGTTCCCCGCTCGGGGGCTGGTCGAGCAGTGGCTCAAGGCGGGAGTGCTCGACCGTGGTGTTCTCGCCCCGACCGAGGAGGGGGTCCCGCAAGGCGGGATCATCTCCCCTGCGCTGATGAACGTGGCCCTGCATGGAATGGAAGAGGCTGCCGGAGTCCACTACCGCCCCACCGGTCCCCGCGCCGGTGAACTGGCAGTGGGCTCACCGACTTTGATCAGGTACGCCGACGACCTGGTGGTGCTCTGTCACAGCCGTGACGAGGCCCAGCAGGTCAAGGAGCGGCTCGCCCGGTGGCTCAGGCCCCGGGGTCTGGCCTTCAACGAGGACAAGACGCGCATCGCGCACCTCGACGAGGGCTGCGACTTCCTGGGCTTCACCGTCCGCCGCTACCACGGCATGCTCCTGATCAAGCCGAGCAAGGCATCCGTGCGACGGATCCGGGCACGGCTCACCGCTGAAGTGCTGGCCCTTCGGGGCCAGAATGCGGCGGCGGTGATCGCCAAGCTCAACCCGATCATCCGGGGCTGGGCTGCCTACTTTCGGGAGTGGTCTCCAGCGAGGTGTTCACCTCGCTGGACAACCACGTGTGGAGGCTGGTCTACAAGTGGGCCCGGCACACACACCCGAACAAGCCGAACGGCTGGGTGACCTCCCGGTACTTCGGCCGGTTCAACGAGTCCCGGCAGGACCGGTGGGTGTTCGGTGACCGCGAGAGCGGCCGCTATCTCACCAAGTTCGCCTGGACCCGGATCGTCAGACATCAACTCGTCATCAAAGGGGCGTCCGTGGACGACCCGGCGCTGACCGAGTACTGGGCCTCGCGGCGACGCAGGAACAAGCCCCCGCTCAGCCCGCGCCTGCTACGTCTGCTCCAAAGGCAGCACGGCCGGTGCCCGCTCTGCGGAAGTCCTCTCCTGCACGCCGACCAGCAGCCGCAGAGCCCCCAGGAATGGGAGCAGTGGCTGCGGGCAATCCGGACGGCGGTACGCGCGAACGCGCTCACTGTCGAACCGGACGGAAGCCAGTCCGACGATCCCGTCGCCTTCCGACTCACCCACGTTCACTGCCACCGCTGACGCGGCGGCAGTGAACCACGGTGACCAGCCATTCTGGCTGCCCGTGGGCCTTCAGGGCCTGCTTGAGCCGGATGCGGTTAACGCCGCCCGTCCGGTTCTGAGGGGGTGCGGCGCAGCAATGCGCCGCACCTACCCGACAGGTCGAGATGTGTCAACCACAGTGCACTCCCATAAATGGGAACTGGCTGTTTGATCTCCGTCTTGGGCCGGGAGGGGTGGTTCGGTGTCGGTCCAGCGGAGTCGGGTGTACCAGCCGGGCGGGCGGGTGCGTCGCTCGCGGAGTTCGGCGAGTTGGGTGGGTCCGGCGTGGAGGATCCAGCGGTAGGGGCGCCGGGACTCTTTGCGGGCGTTCACCCAGCCGCGGTAGATCCACGAGTAGAGGGTGACTGCAGGCATGTCGAGTTCTGCGGCGAGGTCTTCCAGCCACCATTCATCGCGGCCGGGTTCTTCGCCGGGTGGCGGGGCCGACCGGGTGCGGGCGGGCGGCTGCAGGCAGCCGAGTTCGCGCAGGATCTCCTTGACCGCGGTGGCGCTGATCCGGTTCCCGCGTCCTCGGGCCGGGCGGAAGCCCTCTGCGTGCAGGCGCCGGGCGATCGCCTCGGGGCGGTGTCCCTGTCCGGCCAGCTCGCGGACACGTTCCTTGATCTGCGGGAAGTAGCTGAGCTGTTGCAGGAGGGCGACGGGGCGGGCGGTCTCGTCGGTGGTGGTCTGGCCGCCGGCCCAGGTGATGGTGACGGTGACCCGTTCGCTGGTGCCCAGCACGGTGACGGTGACCTGCTCCACGAGCGCGCGGATGATTTCTTTGCGATCGGTGGTGGTTGTCGTCGGTGCACTCCACAAGCCTTCGATGTCGCCGGCGAGCGCGGTGATGGCCTGCTGCTCGGCGGCAGTGAGGGTGCGCGGACGGGTCAGGGTGAAGCGGTCGTACTCCTCCTGCAGGGTCTGCTGGGCGACAAGGGCCTGTTCCCAGTCCTTTTCTAACTGCCGTACGACCAGGCGGTTCTCGGGCTCGGCAAGGCGGTAACAGCGCCGGGCCCGGTCGACGCTGATCGCAACGCGTTCCAGCCGCTGGGACCAGATCTTCTCGAGCTCGGCCCGTTCGGCCAGGACATGCTCGGCCGCACGTAAAGAGACCTCAAGCGCGGCCGGGGCCAGCGCGGCCAGGACATGGGCGGTCACGAAGGCGTCCACGCAGGCCCCGTTCAGTGCCTGGCAACGGTCGCCGGCCCCGTAGTCGGTCATCTGCCGGGCGCACACGTAGTCGGGGCGGGTGCCGCCCGCCTGCTGGTGATAGCGCACGGTCATGCGCTTGCCGCAGCGACCGCAGCGCACCAGCCCGGCCAGCAGCGCGGGGCCGCTGCGGACCGTGCCGGGGGCCTCGGCCCGGGCAGCGTTGGCCTGAAGCCGAGCCAGGTTGGCCCGGTACTGCTCGACGGTGATGTAGGCGGGCAGGGCGTCGGGGATGAACACCAGCCACTCCTCCTCACCGCGCACCACCCTGCCCGTGGAGGGGCGCCCCGGTTGCTGCCGGCGGTGCTCGACCCTGCGGCGCCCGTAGGCGTAGATCCCGGCATAGACCGGACTGTGCAGCATGCACTGCAGCGTCATCCGGTTCGGCCGCCGCCACTCCAGCTCGCCCTTGTCCGGGCCCCGGCGTAACCTCACGGGCAGTTCGATCCCGTGCTCGACCAGCCAGCGCAGCACCGCATGCAGGGTGCCGAGCTCGGCGAACTTCGTGAAGACCAGCCGCACCACGGTCTGTGCCTGCTCGTCCGGGTCGAGGACCGCCTCGCCGGACGGCCGGCGCACGTAGCCGATCGGCAGCGGCACGGCCAGTTCTCCGCGGCGGGCCTTGCTCACCCGCCCGGTCTGCATGCGCTGCTTGATCAGATGGAGTTCGGCCTCGGCCATCGTCCCCTTCAGTCCCAGCAGCAACCGGTCATTGTGCTCCGCTGGGTCGTAGACCCCGTCGGTGTCCGCCAGCAGCGCACCGGACAGGGCGCACAACTCGATGCGCTGGTACCAGTCCTTCCCCGATCGTGCCAGGCGAGACATCTCGATGCCCAGCACCAGGCCGACATGGTCCAGCCCGATCTCGGTGACCAGGCGCTGGAACCCCGAGCGTGCGACCGCACTCGCCCCGGAACGACCCAGGTCCTCATCGATCACCACCACCCGCGAGGCAGGCCAGCCCAGCGCGACCGCCCTGTCCACCAGCGCGTACTGCAACCGCGTCGACTCCTGATGATCCGCGACCTGCTGCATGCTGGACTGCCGCACATACACGACCGCGAGCCTGGTCAGCTGCCGGTCGCTCACCTTGCTCCCCGACCGCTCCCACGGCATCAGCACCGTCATGACCGGTACGCCTCACCGCTCACCGACGGAGCCATGTCCGGCAGAGCCCGGCCCGCCAACACCGCCAGCCATCGCACCGCCAGCAGCCGGTTCACCTCCGGCAGCCCCGCCCACACTTCCGCGCCCAGGCCCTGACTGGTCAGGCTCTGGGGCAGCCGCCCCCTGCGTCGTCCACGACGACTCGCTCTCCTCTTCACCTTGACGAGCCCGCAGCCGCTCGACCACCGCGACCAGCCGCAACAGCCCCTCACGTCCGATTACTGGCACATCACCTACTTGATACCCATTCATAGGTGCAGTGTGCTTGGCAGATGTCAAGCACAGTGCACTCATGGAGTCTGTTGCTCTGTGGTCCCTGCGGTGTCGGTCCAGATTCGGTGGCTGTACCAGCCTGGCGGACGTGTCCGGCGTTCGCGCAGTTCGGCGAGCTCTCGCTGGTCGGCGTGGGCGATGAGCCTGTGTGGCCAGCAGCTTTCCCGGCGGACGGTGATCCATCCGCGGTTGATCCAGGCGTAGAGGGTGGAGGTCGTCATGTCGAGCTCGGCGGCCAGGTGTTTGAGCCACCATTCGTCGGGGCCGGGTTCCTCGCCGGGTGGGGCGGGGCGGTGCCGGTGAACGCGGCCGGCGAGGCAGTCCAGGCGGCGCATGAGGTCGTGGACGGTGGCTGCGGAGATCCGCTTGCCGCCCTTGGCGGGTCGAAAGCCCTCGGCTTCGAGGTGGTCGACGATCCTGCTCGCGCCGATGCCCTGGCCTGCGAGTTCGCGGATCCGAGTGGTCAGCTGCGGGTAGTAGCTGAGCTGTTCCAGCCGCTGGACCGGGCGGACGACCTCGCCCATGGTCGTGGTTCCGCCGACCCAGACGATGGCGACCTGGACTCGCTCGCTGGTGCCGAGCACGGTGACGACGACCTTGTCGACGACCGCGCGTACGATCTCTTTGCGGTCGGCGGGTGTGGTGCTCTGCGCGTGCCACAGGCCCTCGATATCACCGGCCAGAGCGGTGATGGTCTCCCGCTCGGCCGAGGTGAGGGTGCGGGGGCTGCTGCAGGTGAAGCGGTCGTACTCCTCCTGGAGCCGCTGCTGGGCGGCGAGCGCGTCCTCCCACTCCTTCTCCAGTTGCCGGACGACCAGGCGGTTCTCCGGTTCGGCGAGGTGGTGGCTGCGGCGGGCGCGGTCGGCCGCCTGCGCGGCGCGTTCGAGTCGCAGTGACCACAGTCGCTCCAGCTCGGCCCGCTCGGCCAGGACCTGGTCGGAGGCGTGCAGGGACACCTCGACGGCGGCGGGCGTCAGCGCTGCGAGGACCTGTTGCTCGACGAAGGCGTCCACGCAGGCGGAGTTGAGCAGTTGGCAGTTCTTCTGCGCTCCGTAGTTGGTCGCGTCCCGGCAGCACACGTACTCGGGCAGGGCCTTGCTGTGCTGCGTGTGGTAGCGCATGGTCATGCGCCTGTTGCAGCGTCCGCAAAAGACCAGGCCCGTCGCGAGGGCGGGCCGCCCCGGACAGAGCCCATCGCTTCGGCGACGGCGCGGTTGGCCGCCAGCTTCGCCTCGTTCGCCTCGAACTGGGCGATGGTGATGTAGGCGGGCAGGACGTTCGGGATCATCACATGCCATCCGTCCCGGGAGCGGACGACCCGTCCGGTGCCGGGGCGGGCCGGGTCCTGGCGGCGCGAGTCGACCCGGCGCCGCCCGTAGGCGTAGATGCCGGCATAGGCGGGGTTGTGCAGCAGGGTTTGCAGCGTCATCCGGTTCGGCCTTCGCCACTCCAGGGTGCCCTTGTCCGGTCCCTCGCGCAGCCGGACGCCCAACTGGATGTCGTTCTCGACGAGATAGCGAAGCACTGCGTGCAGCGTGCCGAGCCGTTCGAACGGTGAAGATCAGGCGGATGACGGTCTGCACCTGCTCGTCCGGGTCGAAGGCGACCTCCCCGGACGGGCGACGGACGTAGCCGCTGGGCAGCGGGAAGGCCAGCTCGCCGCGGCGGGCCTTGTTCAGGCGTCCGCTCCACATCCGCTGCTTGATCAGGTGGAGTTCGGCCTCGCTCATCGTGCCCTTCAGCCCCAGCAGCAGCCGGTCGTTGTACTCGCCCGGGTCGTAGACCCCGTCAGTGTCCGCCAGCACCGCACCCGACAGGGCACACAGCTCGATCAGCTGGTACCAGTCCCGGCCGGAACGGGCCAGCCGGGACATCTCGATCCCCAACACGAGACCGACGTGATCCAAGCCGATCTCGGTGACCAGGCGCTGGAAGCCGGTGCGTGCCCCCGCGCTCGAGCCCGATCTGCCCAGGTCCTCGTCGATCACCAGGACACGGTCGGCCGGCCAGCCCAGCGCGACCGCCCTGTCGACCAGGGCGTACTGCAACCGGGTCGACTCCTGGTGATCGACCAACTGCTGGCGCGTCGACTGCCGGACATAGACCACCGCAAGACGCTGCAGGTGACGATCGTCGATCTTGCTGCCAGGACGCTCCCACGGCATCACCGAGGTCATCGCGCGTCCCGTTCACTCACCGTCACGGAGACCGCCAACGCGCGGCTCGCCAGCCGCACCAACTGCCCGACGACCACCCGCCGGTTCGCTTCCGGCAGCGAAGCCCACACCTGCTCGTCCGGCACCACCCGCACTGTTGTCTGGGGCCGACGTCACTGTCGTCGGACATGCCGACTCGTTCCCCTCGTCGCTGATCCGGCCCCGCAACCGATGGGCCACAGCGGCCAGCCGCTGCAGACCCTCACGACCGATTATCGGCGTCCCCGTCCTGCTTTGACTATCGGTAGTACGTTAAATCCGGAGATAGAGGTCAATGCCGTGTCCTGTGGTGACCGCGTTGATCAGCGCCTGGAGCTCGGAGGGTGGGTCCGTGTCCGTCCAGGCTCGCCACCATCGGGTGAGGGTGATGGCTGGGGTGAGCCAGGAGCGGATGGCCCGTAAGGCCCTGGGCCAGCAGGGCTGTTGGGGCTGGTGGGGTAAGGCTTGGCCCCCTCTCTGGGCCCTCGTCGGGGCACGGGTCGGGCGCGGTGGCATCCAGGGGTCCGGGGGTGAACCACTGGTCCCAGCAGAAGGAGAAGGCGCAGTTGACCAGGGTCTGGTGGCGGCGGATGGCTCGGTCGGAGCGGACTTGGAAGTCGGCCCAGCCGAGTTCGTCCTTGATCTGTTTGTAGCTCTGCTCGATCCAGGGCCGCAGTCCGTAGAGGCGGACGATCTCGGCGAGGTCGGCCGGCGGGTGCGGGCCGGTGGTGGCGTGCGGGGCGTCGGGGTGGGGCAGGTTGGTGGCCAGATACCAGGTGGCCTTCTCCGGCAGGCCTGCCGGGTCGGTGGTGGCCACGACCAGCCGGCAGGGTGAGTCGGGTCCGTAGCCGCCCAGGCGGGCATCGGCGGCCCACCAGGTCTCGGTGTGCCCGTCGCGGAAGTGACGCTCAACGGGTGTCCAGTCGCCTGGACGCCTGGCATCCTTCCAGGCCAGGGCATGGGCGGCTTCGATGGGGGTGTGCGGCTGGTCGGCCCGAGCCCAGGTGCCGCGGTGCGGCTTGAGCGCGACCACGTAGGCCAGGCCGGCTTCGCGCAGGGCGAGGTACCAGTCGTCGCTGACGGAGTAGGCGCAGTCGGCGACCACCGCGCGGCAGCCGAAGCCCGCCTCCTTCCCGCGGGCCGCGAGGGCGGCGGCCAGCTGCGGTTTCGTGCGGAAGGCCGGATCGGACCGGCCGCGGTCGAAGTGATGGGCGGGGGTATAGGGAGTCGCGTGCAGCGGGTAGTACACGCGGCCGTCGGTCCACACCGTGGTCACCGTGACGATGCCGTTGTCCGTCTTGCCCAGCCGGCCCAGCCACTGCCTGCCGACATGCGCGGTCGCCGTGCCGTCCTTGCGGTCCCCGGAATCGTCGATCACGATGACCCCGCCGTCGTGCGGAGCCGTCGCCGGCTGCTCGCGCAGCAGCTCGAGCCGCCGGTCGTTGACCTGCTCGGCCTCCCAAGGCGACTCGGACAGGAAGAACTGCAGCCGCTGCACCCCCGGCATCCCCGCACCCGCCACCGGCTCCGCACCTGCCAGGCAGGTGATCGTCTTGTTCCGCTCCCGCGGCGCCAGCAGTCCGGTCAGGTACTCGCGAAACCCCCGCCGCTGGGCCAGGCTGAAGAAGAGGTCGTCGAACCGGGCCGCGTACTCTTCCAACGGCCCCGGCGCGGGCGGACACGGGCGGCGAGCAGTCATCTTCAGCCCCCAGCAAGGCGGTTGAACTTGTTGACCCCTACCACCCGACCTACGGCCAATCCGACCTGCCGTCAACCCGCACCGCCACCGGATTTAACGAACTACCGCTATCCATAAGCGCAGTGTGCTTGGGCGATTGAGCGGAGCCTGGGGTGGATCATGATGCATCGCCGGCTCGCCCGCGACTACGAGACCAAACCAGCGCACTCCGAGAGCATGATCCGCCTCGCGGCGATCTCCACCCTCGCCAAACGCGCAACCGGCGAAACCACCCCAACCTGGCGAGATACATAAACCGCAATCACCAATGAACTATACGAACCAAACGTCCCCTAAGAGGTCGTTTTCATCTGTATTGCCTGGATATAGGGCGGTTCTTGGAGTGTGGGATTGCGGTGCGGAAGAGGTAGCGGGATGTGGTCGGCGCTTGTGTGCTGGGCGGGGTGACTGGTGGGGTGGGATGTGGCTTGTTCCTGTCTCATCCCAGGACGTCCGGTCTTCCTGGCTGTGTGCTTCCGTCGCCGCTGCTGTGCGCCTGGGCGCACTCGATCTGCGGCGATACGCCGGAAGCATGCTGACGCGACGCCCGCATCCGAGTGATCTGTCCGATGCGCGCTGGGAGTTGATCGAGCCGGTGCTCTCGGCCTGGCGCTTCGAGCGCCGCGGCAGGGCCCTGGACTTCGGCCGGCCGCCCGAGCACGATCTGCGCGACATCATGAACGCGATCTTGTACGTGGGCCGGACCGGCGTTCAGTGGCGCTGTCTCCCGCACGATTTTCCACACTGGAACACGGTCTACGGCTACTTCGCCAAGTGCGCGGACGAGGGCGTGTTCGCGCAGCTCAACGGCTTGCTCCGGCAGCTTCTCCGGGAGAAGGAGGGGCGGGATGCCGAGCCATCGGCCTGTGTGATCGACGCCCAGAGCGTCAAGACCTCCACCAGCGTCCCCGCCGCCGGCCAGGGCATCGACGCCGGGAAGAAGATCGTGGGCAGGAAGCGGAACATCGTCACCGACACCATCGGTCTCCTGCTTGCCGTGCTGGTCACAGCGGCGAGCGTGCAGGACTCCGTCGCCGGCACCAGACTCCTGGACCAGGTCGCTGCCGAACACCCCGGCATCCGCAAGGTGTGGGGCGACGGCGGCTACCGCCAGCACCTCGTCGAGCACGCGGCCACCCTCGGCATTGACATGGAAATCACTCAACGCAACCCCGGGACCAGGGGATTCACCCCGATCCCGAAACGCTGGGCAGCCGAGCGGACCTACGGCTGGCTGATGCTCCACCGCCGACTGGCCCGTGACTACGAGACCCTGTCCGTCCGCTCCGAAGCCATGATTCACCTCGCCATGGCCGACCTCATGGCCCGCCGCCTCACCGGCGAGAACACCATCTCCTGGCGCGACCCGACACTGCAGACCAAACGACAGATTCCGGGATGAAACAACGGGAGAAAACGACCTCTAAGAAGCGATTTACAAACCGAGGGATACGGCTGCTGCTGGAACTTCCGCGCGCATCAGCCTCGTTCGGGTGATCGCTCCGCAGCCGACGCGTAAGAGAAGTCGGCGGAGCTGCGATACCCCGCGTGCGTGAGCGGCGGTGAATCTGGGCGATCTGCCTGCGCGGGCCGCGAGGAATCTGGATCACGAGTGGCGTGGTGGACTGGTCTGACTGCAATGACCCTGACGAACTGCGTATCCGGCTCGATGTAGCTCTGCAGGAGAACGCGGAGCTCCGCGAGGAACTCGCTCAGGTCAAGGCCGAGAACGTGCACCTACGTGCGTGCCTGGGCAAGAGCGCCCCCACGGTGCCCGCGGCGCTGCCGCCCGTGGCCGACCCCGTCCCCGCCCAGCCCGCCGTCGGTGTTGGCGGACTGCCGTACGCCGACGCTACCTCCGGTACCGCGGCGAAGATCGCGCTGTTCCGGATATTGTTCGCCGGACGGGAGGACGTCTACGCGAGGCGCTGGGTTAGCTCCAGAACCGGGCGGACCGGTTGGAGTCCGGCAGAGGACAACCCGTTCGACAAGGCCAAGGACGAGGCGGACCGGGTGTTCTGGCCGCTGACCGACGAGACCGTCTACGGCCACCTCGACCCGTCCCGTCAGGGTCGCAGCGAACTGCACATCGGCCTGTACCCGCTACTGGCCGACGATACCTGCCGACTGCTCGCGTGCGACTTCGACGGCAAGGACGGCAGCGACTGGCGCGGCGACGCCACCGCGTACGTCGCTGCCTGCGACGACGCCGATGTGCCGGCCCTGCTGGAGATTTCCCGCTCCGGGAAGGGCGCGCACGTGTGGACGTTCTTCACCGCACCGGTCGCCGCCGCCACGGCCCGCGCGCTCGGCATAGCCCTGCTGCGACGGGCGATCGACGCCCGCGGGCAGATGGCGCTGTCCAGCTACGACCGCTTCTTCCCTGCGCAGGACTTCCAGCCGGTCAAGGCCAAGGGCAGCTTTCGGTTCGGCAGCCTGATCGCGTTGCCGCTGCACGGCGTCTCCCGCTCCACGGGCACGACCGTCTTCGTGGATCCCGCTTCCTGGCAGCCCTACCCGGACCAGTTCGCCCACCTCTCGCGCACCGAACGCCTCACGCCGGCCAAGGTCGAGGCGCTCGTCGAGAAGCTCGGCCCGGTCAAGGCCGGGCCGTCGGCGACCGCACCCGAGCTAGGGGCCCAGGCCCCGCAGGAAGGCCCTGGGCAAGGCGCCGGCCACGGTTCCCGCACGGCTGGCCGCCATGCTGGCGATCTCCACCACCGGGCTGCCCCCGCAGCTCCTCGCGGCGCTCAAACACGCCGCGTCGTTCCACAACCCGGAGTTCTACCGCAAGCAGAACCAACGTTTCTCGACCTGGAACACGCCCCGGCTCATCTGCGGCTTCGACGCCACCGACCCGGACTGGCTCAAGCTACCGCGCGGTCTCGCCGACGAGGCCGCCCAGCTGATCGCCGCCGCGGGCGGCACGCTCACCATCACCAGCGACCTGTCCGAACACCCCGAGATCACCGCGCGCTTCACCGGCGAACTGAGCGACATCCAGCAGCAGGCCGTCGAGGCGATGACCCCACACCCCGCCGGGGTCCTGGTCGCTCCTCCCGGCTCCGGAAAGACGGTCATGGCCTGCGCTTTGATCGCCCACCACCGTGCGCCGACGGCCGTGGTCGTCAACCGCAGCGAGCTGCTGGACCAGTGGAAGCAACGCCTCGCCGCGTTCCTCGATCTCGGCGACGGCCAGGTCGGCTCGCTGGGCGGCGGCAAGGACCGGCGCGGCCACGTCGTCGACCTGATCATGCTGCAGACCCTGTCGCACCGGGATGCGGCGCCTGACCTGCTCGACGGATACGGCCTGGTCATCGTGGACGAGTGCCACAGTGTGGGAGCTCCGGGCGCCGAAGCGGCGGTCCGCGGCGCGAAGGCCGGCCGCTGGATCGGCCTGTCCGCCACCCCGTATCGGGCGGACCAGATGGACCCGGTGATCACGATGCAGTGCGGCCCGATCCGCCACGAGATCGAAGACGCCAGCACGTTCGCCAAGCACTTTATCGTCTACCCCACCACGTTCACCACCGACGAGCCGGGCAACGACGGCGCCTCCTTCCAGGCCATCTACACCGAACTCGCGAACCACACGAACCGCAACGCCCAGATTGCCGCGGACATCGCCAACGCTGCCGCACGCGGCCGGTGCAGCCTGGCCCTGACCAACCGTGTGGAACACCTTCACCAGTTGGCCGGCGCCCTCAAACCGCACGGCGTCGAACCCCTGATACTCCACGGCGGGCTACCGCCTGCCGAACGAGCCCGCATCCGCGCCACTCTGGCCGAAGACACCGCCGAGCCGCTGGTGCTCCTGGCGATTGACAAGCTTGTCGGCGAGGGCTTCGATCAGCCTCGGCTCGATACGCTCTTCCTCACCAGCCCGATCTCCTTCAAGGGGAGAGTCATCCAGCAGGTCGGACGGATCACACGCAACACCGAGGCGAGGAAGTCCCACGTCGAAGCGCACGACTACCTCGACGCCGACGTCCCGCAGCTAGAGCGCATGCACCACCGGCGCCGACGCATCCTCGAGCGCCGTGGTTTCACCACGACCCCGCTCGAGAAGCTGCCCATGCCTCCATCGACGGCTCGCCCCGCCGCACCGGTTGCCACGGCCATGATGACGCGTCCCGCGCCGACCGTCGTGGAGGTCCGGGCCTGGGCCCGCGATCAAGGGATGGAAGTACCGGCCCGGGGCAAGCTCCGCCAGGCGATCTGGGACGCCTGGCACACCGCTCACCCAGAGCAAGGGAAAGGGCAAGGAGCGAAGCCTCCATCCTGACCTGTCGCTCGCCTGACATCCATCGGAAGCGCCGGGCCGAGTTCCTTCCCGGCCACACTCCGGCCTGGGCGGTGTCGGGGACTTCCCAGCTGGGCGGAGCGCCGTCCGGTTCGTACCAGGCGAAGAGGAAGCCGTTGCGCTCGCTGATGGTGTGGTGCTGCAGGCGGGCGCGCGGAGGCGGGCCATGGGGCGTGCCGACGCAGGTGCCATCGGGGGCGAAGGCGAAGCGATGGAAGGGGCATACCAGGTTTTGCCCCTCCACAGTGCCGCCTGCCCCCAGATGAGCGCCCAGGTGCGGGCAGTAGGGATGCACTGCGCGGGGCCGGCCGTCGCGGGTGCGGTAGAGGACTACGTCCTCGTCCATGAAGCGGCGGGTCAGGACATTGCCGGGGGCCAGTTCTCGTGACCGCGCCAGGCAGAACCAGCCACTGGGGTAGGGCAGATGCCGCCCCGGCTCGTCGACGGCGGCGTGTGGACCACGAGACGTGGGCAGTTCGTCCCTCATCGTCATGGTCGGCAGCCAAACACGAGAAGACGCAGTGAATTCAGCCCACCCGGCAAGATCACTCATATGAGGTATCCAGCGGTCGTACCACCATGAATGATCACGGATAACACTACGATCGGTCGCTCTGGGTAAACAGTTGGAGCGGTTCGGCATATGTGCCGGGACGCTCACGAGCCAGACGGGGGCACCGGTGGCCGACGCCAGTATGGACAACCATCGCCATGAAGCGGAAGTCGTCGTCATCGGGGCCGGCCTCTCCGGCGTGGCCGCCGTGATCGCGCTGCGCCAGGCTGGCTTCGACGACGTCGTTGTGTTGGAGAAGTCCGGTCGCCTCGGCGGGACCTGGCGCGACAACACCTATCCCGGATGCGGCTGCGACGTACCGTCGGTCCTCTACGAATACTCCTTCGCACCCCACTCGTGGAGCCGGGGCTTCGCCGACCGGTCCGAGATCCTCGACTACCTCGACACCACCGCGGCAACATACGGCGTGGACAAGGCGATCCGCTACGACACCGAGGTGCTGAGCAGCCGCTGGCAGCCGGGAGCGCACTGCTGGAACCTGCAGACCACCTCGGGCACATACGCCGCCCGCGTCGTGATCGTCGCCACCGGCCCCTGGCACCGGCCACGCCATCCCGACATCCCCGGCCTCGGCACCTTCCCCGGCACCGCCTTCCACTCCGCCCGGTGGAACCACGAAGTGGACCTCACCGGACGGCGCGTCGCAGTGGTGGGCGCCGGAGCGTCTACGGTCCAGTTCCTGCCGGAGATCCAGCCGAAGGCGGCTCATGTCGACGTCTTCCAGAGCACAGCACAGTGGGTACTTCCGAAACCCGACTACCCTCTCCCTCCGGGTCTCCACCGCTTCTTCGAACACCACCCGGCAGCACGCCGCGCACTACGCGGCCTGCACCACTGGACCCAGGAAGCCGTCGGGGTACCCCTGCGTCACCCCCACCTGCTGTGGCCCTTGGAGGCCTTGGCCCGCTTCCACCTGCGTACGTCGGTACGGGATCGAGCCCTGCGCCGGGCCCTTACTCCTGACTACCGCTTCGGCGGCCGCCGACTGATCACCTCGGGCGCCTACTACGCCGCCCTCACCCGGCCCAGCGTCCGGCTGCATCCCACCCGCGTGACCGCCGTGGAGGGCTCCGACGTCATCGGCGCCGACGGCACCCGCACCCACGCCGACATCATCATCCTCGCGACCGGATATCACATCGGCGACATCCCCCTGGCCCCCCATCTGCACGGCACCGAAGGCACCTTGGCCCAGACCTGGGCCGACAACCGCCGCGCCTACCTGGGCACCAGCGTCAGCGGATACCCCAACCTCTTCCTGCTCATCGGCCCTAATCTGCTCACCGGCACCACCGCCGTCCCCACCGTCCTCGAAGCCCAACTCCGCTACATCACCACCGCCCTCAACCACCTGCGCACCAGCGGGGCGACCACACTGGATGTCAAGCCCGAGGCCGAAGCAGCCCACCAGCAGGCCCTGCACAGAGCGCTGCGCAACACCGTCTACAACACCGCCGGCGGCACCGGCTACTACTTCGGCCTCCCGGGCATCAACACCTTCTGCTGGCCCTGGTCGACCGCCAGGCTCGTCAAGCGCCTGCACGCCTTCGACCCGGAGCTCTACACCTGGTCGCTGCCGCTGCCGGCCCAGGCCGGTGCCGAGCGGGACGGACTGTCGGCCAGCCCGTCGAGCCGACTCCAGTAGGTCCCGGTCACGCCCGGCGACGGCGCGGTGGCGGGGTAGAACTGGCGGATCCCAGCGGCGCCAGACGATTAAAGGCCCGCCCCCTCCCACCACTACGGGGACCGGGAGCGCAACGCCGTCCGCAACCGCGTCGCCGGTGCAGCCCGCTCCGGCCGCAAGCTCGCCCGATGCGGCCGCTACCTCCACCATCCTCCTTGATGATCTTTCAGAGCATCCTGCCGCCGAGCCGTCCACGTTCCAGGTGACCAATGATGTTCATCTGGAGGGACTTGACTGGCCCCAGTGGGGCGCACAGACAGCGAACGGCACCGGCACACTGAAGATCAACACCTGTGAGCCGGACTGTGCAGAAGGCACTACCCGTGTGGTGCAGGGCCCTCGGCTTCAGGTGCGGGGCATGGGAATCGATCAAGGACAGCGTTACTACCAGCAGTACCGGATCATCGATGGAGAGTTCTCCTATCGGGCCGGGAGCCTTCCCGCCACTGCACCGGCTTCGCGGCCCGCTTGCCGGCCTCGATGACCAGCTACTTCTCCGTCTGGGCCGGCTCGGGGTAAGTGGGCCGGGGCCGGGGCCGCGGCCGCCGTAGGGCGGGATGTGCGGCCGTGCCGCTTCCGGCTGGGCGGTGGTCGTGGTGGCGATGCCCACGACGTAGGTGAGGCCGCGTTCTTCCAGGCCCAGCCGGACCGCGGCGGCATCGCCGTAATCGAAGCCCGGCAGCCGTCCGCGGCGTGAACGCATGTGCAGGCGGGCAGCGTTGCGATCCTCCTTCTCCGGGATCTCCACACACAGAGGCATTGCGTATCCTGCGCGGCCACCGCTAGCTTAAATGCCTTAGTAAGCGGGCTTAACACTGCACTTAACTCCTGGGCTCGACTCCCCCTGCCCAGCACGTCAGTCACACTCGCTGAATGGACCCCCCACATGCGAATACGCAGAACGATCCTCAGCATCGCCACTGTGGCGGCCACGCTCGGCCTGCTGACCGCAACCCCGGCCATGGCCATCGCGGCACCCTTCGATCGTCTCCACCCGCAAGGCGCACCCTCCATCGCCGCCCCGGCCAACCATGCCGCGCCTGTCTGCTGGTTCGGAGCATGCTTCGACTACGTGACGGGCCGCCAATACGCCAACGCGGTGGGCGCGTCCATCCGCATGCTCCAGGCAGCCCCTGCCGTGGAGCCCGGCGACACTGGCTCGCACTCACTGCAGGAGCTGGCCGTGCAGTCCAGCGACCAGAAGTCCACTGTGGAGGTCGGCTGGACCGTCGACCTCGGTCTGAACGGCGACCTGCTGCCGCACCTGTTCGTCTATCACTGGGTCGACGGCCAGGAGAGCTGCTATAACGGCTGCGGCTTCGTCCAGGTCTCCGACACCGCCACGGCGGGCATGGCCCTCGGTGTCGGCGAGGCAGCCGACTTCAGCATCCAGAACGTGGCCGGCGACTGGTGGATCTACTATAACCAGCAGGCTGTCGGCTACTTCCCGGGCTCACTGTGGAACGGCAGCTACACACGCGCCCAGACCATCAGCGCCTTCGGCGAGGTGGCTCATGCGGCCGGCGCCACCTGCGAGTCCATGGGCAACGGCCGCTTCGGCAGTGCACCCGACTCCAGCTGGATCAGCGACTTCCACCTGCTGGGCTCCAGCGACCCCTCCCAACTGACCGTCACCGCGACCAGCCCCGAACTGTACGACGCCGGGGAGACGACACCCACCTCTTTCCGCCTGGGCGGTCCGGGGTCCGGCCCTTGCTGACAACCGATCAGCCCCCGCCGTCCTACCACCTCTGGTGAGCCTGAGCGGAATCGGTCAGAGGTGCTGTTCGCGACAGTTGGCTCCTCACTGGATCAAGTGGTGGCGAACCGGCCTGCTCCCCACCCACGAATCGGTGACGTGGGCCGGGGAGTGGTGCGGACTGGAGTCGTCCGCGCGGAAGGGCGGTCGCCGACATGGTGTAACGGATTCTGGATGCTCCAGTGCCCGATCCAAGAAGAGCGGAGCTTATGCTCGCACGGATCGTCCTCCAACACCTTGCCTGGCGCCGTGTCCGCCGGCTTACCGCAGTTGTAGGCGGCCGCGATGTTGCGCCGGGCGGAGGTTGAGGGTGTCATCCTGCAGCACTCACACCGACATCATGCCCGAGCCCGAGCCGCCGGACCCGCCGCACGCGGACCTGGACAGAACGAGTGTCGAGGCCGAGACGGCGATGGTGAAGGCTTCGCGCTGGTAGCCGAGGCTCTCCCGGTACTGGCGGGAGGTACCCGTCACGCCACCCACTGGGACCGCCAACTCACCCTGCGGCCAGGGCACTGCACGAAGTCCTCCACACCAACCACACCGCCCAGCAGGACCATGCGTGGCAGGCGACGAGGTACGCTCTGCGAACGGCGACCGCGCACACCCAACACCGCGTTGGCGGACCTGATGCAGACGGGAGCGGTCGGAAATGCCCAGCTTGCGCGACGAGTCAACGCCGTCGGCCGCGAACTGGGGCTCACCCTGCACTACGACAAAACGACGGTCTCGCAATGGCTGAAGGGGAGCATCCCGAAGCCCGAAGCGCGCCCGGCCATGGTCGAAGCGCTCTCCCGCTTCCTTGGACGGCCCGTAACGTCGTCGGAACTCGGCTGGCTGGCACAGGCCACCGAGGAAACCAACATAGTGGCGGGAGTGATGGAGCTAAGCCGGTCGGACATGGACCCGTCCAGGCGCGGTGTCCTCGCGGGCAGCCTGTATTCGGCGGCCCTGCTGGTACCGAAGTTCGAGAACGTCAACGGGGTACCGACGGCGACACCGCAGGCAGGGCGCACCCTGCACATCGGGGCGTCGGACGTGGAAACGGTCCGCACGATGACGGACAAGATCGCTGACATCCTCGACACCGTGGGCGCAGGACACGCCCGCCCGATGGCCGCCGCCTTCCTGCTGAACACGGCCGGACCGTACCTACGGGCTTCCGGAACGGAGCGGGTGCAGCTCGGCATGCGGGCGGCCGTCGCGGACCTCGTGTACTTCACGGGGTGGATGGCCATGTACGAGGAGAGGCAGGGTCTAGGACAGCGCTACTGCCTCAAGGCACTCAAACTGGCCGGGGCGGCAGAAGATCACATCACCTACTGCCGGACGCTGCGCGGCATGTCCCTTCAGGCCTGCCACCTTGGACACGGCAAGAAGGCGTTGGACTTGGCCGACGCGGCGGCCGAGGCAGCGCCGGCGGCTGGGCCCCGCCTGGTGGCGTTCCTACGAGGGCAACAAGCGGCCTCAGCCGCGATGACCGGCGACAGGCGTACCGCCCTCGCCCGGCTCCGCGAGACCGAGACGGCGCTCGCTCAGGCAGACAACCGGCGCGATGCCGTCGGCGGCTACGACGAGGTCGCCTACCACTTCCACGTAGCCGGAGTGCGGTGGCATCTCGGAGACCAGGAGGCATCCATCCGGGCCCTACGCCAGTCCAACCGAGCCCGCTCCCCGCAGGAACGCCAGGGCCGTCTTCACTGCCTCGGGGTCGTCGCGGAAAGGCAGTTCGCCATGCGTCACGTAGAGGCCGCCGCCACCACGTGGGCTGAGTTCCTCGACGAACACATGGCTCTCAGCAGCGCCCGCGGGCACGAGCACCTGAAGACGTTGTTGTCCTCCGTTCCCGCGTACCGGGGGGTGCGAGCTGTGCGGGAACCTGAAGAGCACGCTCGCCATGTGGCAGCCCTCAAGGCGGCCTGATCGGCCCAGGCGCACCAGGCGCCGCTCCCATCCGGGAGCTGCCGAGGCGTGCGCCCCGGACGCGGGACACGGGCGCGGGCCGCGTCCAGGCCCTCGTTGGTGCCCTGGAGGAGTGGGTCCGTTGTCAGGGCCGTGCTTGGAAGTGGGGATTTGCGCCCATGGCGGCGAGGGCGCGCTGCGAGGCAAGGTCCTTGTTGAGGGTGTAGTCGCAGGAGTCTTTATGGGCGTGGTCGTTCCAGTACATGACGGCGCGGATCTGCGGGTGGGCGACCACGTACTTGGTCATCACGTTGATGTACGAAGGCCGGACGTCGGGGTTGGTGAAGGGGACGCTGCCCCACTCCGGGATGAATACCGGCTTGTCCTTGGCATGGGCTGTGCTCCAGGTCAGTGCCGGGCCGAAGACGGCATCGGGTTTCGTGGCGCTCTTGGCTGGGTCCAGGTAGTGGCCACTCTTCTGCTTCGTGCAGCCGCCAGACACGTAGCCGTCGGCCCCGACCGCGTCCACGTACTTGGCGCCGGGCCAGAAGCCGTTGGCGACGCTGGACTGATGGAAGCCGCTCGCGGTGAGGATCCACACCCAGTGCAGGTGGCCGCCGGTCTGGGCATTGAGGCGTGCGTGGGCAGCCAGTTGGTGCACATGGCGCCAAGCCGCGACGAACTGTGCCGAGCTCCCCTTCCCAGCGTCGATCTTGGCGTTGGGTTCGTGGCTGAACGACACGTAGATGGCGTTCAGGTGGTGGGCTGTGGCAGCGGTGTTGACCGCGCGCAGGAATTTCAGCACTACGGTGTCTGATGTGCCTGCGGCGATCGACCCCCAGTCCCGGTTCTTTCCCGTGCCGAGACTGGTCAGCAAAGTGGCTCCGGAATGCAGGGCGCTGGACTCGTCCGTAGAGGGAAACGCGCTGGCGGTGTCGATGGTGTCGTAGGTGCGCACGATCGCCGGCGAGCGGCCGAGATGTGTCAGACCGGACAGCTGCGCGTCGCCGCCGAACAGCACACCCGACGATGCCACGGTCGATCGGGAAGTCCCCAGCATCGACGAATCCGAACTGGTCAGCGCCGCTGCGGCGGGGGGCGCTGCCCCGGAGGCATTCGGGGCTCCATGGCCTGAACAGCCGGCAGCGGCCACTGCGACCACGGCGACAGACGCAGCAGCGGACATCACACGCCGACGGCTGCTGGACACCCGGGACACACTCATAACTTTCCTCGCCTCGTCCGGAAGCTGCCGCAGCCGTACTTTGCCGGCCACGGGAGAACGCAGGCTGGCAGTCTTCTTTGTGAATTCCTTGTGGATCTCAAAACCACTTCCACGCGCCGCCTCTCCCGCCACATCCGATGCCACTGATAAGCCGACTTGCGGCTCACCCGAGGCTGCCTGCTGTCCCGATCGTTCCAGTACTTCCCAGGCCATCAGCAGCGTCTCGTCCTCACCAACCGAGTACGGCGCGGTGTCCATCAGACTCCGCACCACAGGGTTCTCAACCACGGCCGCCTCCTTGTGCTACTGCCAGGATCAACTGATCCGGCATTCCGCTCGTGTTGGGGCAGCCGCATGCCGGATACCCGTTGCCTTCCGCGTGCCTCTTCACGCTGACTCCTCGGCGACGGCCTGTCATGGGGTCTTACGGTCTGGGAAACGCCGATCGGACCTACAAGCCGATCTGGCCCGTCGGCGCTCGGGCGTCCGGTGTGCCGTAGCCACGGGCCCACATGAGTGGCAACAGTCACATCAGCCTCGGCTGTACTGGGCCCTGCGTGGCTGTGGCGGCATCGCACAAAGGCCTTGCGGCCCTCCGGCGGAGCCATACGTCCCCTGCCGCAGTCGTAGGTGCGGCGATGTGATGGACGGAGCCAGTACTCGCAGATCGCCAACGCAGGACGGCACGAGGTGTGCCATGTATCGCTTCGCCAGTCCAGCACGGTCGTCCCCAGAGGCGCCGATGGCCCCGCCGCGGCTCGAACCCGTGCTGTTGGCGGCCACCTCGGCTGCGCTGGTCGCGGGCGGTGTCGCCTGGCTTACCGGCAACGGTGACCTTGCCGACCTGTTGTGGGGCCTGGGAGCCCTGTCCGCCGTCCTCCCGGCGGTGGGCTGGGGGTGGCCGCGCTGCGGCGCGGACGGGCGGGCGTCGATCTGATCGCCGTCCTGGCCCTCGGCGGCACCCTGGCCGTCCACGAGTTTCTGGCCGGTGCCCTCATCGCGTTGATGCTGGCGACGGGCCGGACGCTGGAGGCTTCGGCGCGGCGGCGTGCCTATCACGACCTGCGGGCCCTGCTGGAACACGCGCCGCGATCGGCCCGGCGTCGCACCGAAGCCGGCGTGGCCACGATTCCGCTCGCGGAAATCGCCGTCGGTGGCCTGCTGGTCGTGGGGCCGGGCGAGACGGTTCCGGTCGATGGGCGTGTGGAAAGCACCGCCGCGGTCCTGGACGAGTCGGTACTCACGGGGGGAACCCCTGTATGTCGGCCGGGCTCGGGGCGAGCCGGTTCGCAGTGGCGTGGTCAACGCTGGGGGAGCCTTCGGCCTGCGCGCCACGGCGACCGAGCAGGACATTACGTACGCCGGGATCGTACGGCTGGCCCGGCAGGCCGGCGCCGAGTCCGCGCCCGTCGTACGGCTGGCCGACCGCTACGCGGCCTGGTTCCTGCCCCTGTCCCTGGCAGTGGCCGGGACTGCCTGGCTGGTGAGCGGCTCCGCGACGCGGGCGGTCGCGGTACTTGTGGTCGCGACCCCGTGCCCCCTGCTGCTGGCGGCGTCGGTCGCCGTAGTGTCCAGACTCTCCCGTCGAGCCGTCGAACCTGTCCCAGCAGCTCGCCGTACTGCGCCACTCGGGCATCGTGACCGCTGCGCGTACCGGCTCGACAGTGGTGTACGAGCTCGCGGGCGGGGAAGTGGCTGAGTTGCTCGCTGCCGCGCGGCGGATCCTGGCCACGCTGCTGACCGGTCGGCAGGGTCTGCTGGACGAGCTGCGAGCGTCGGAGTCGGCGCGTTGAGCGGCAACGGCGGGTTCCGGCTGCCGTGGCGGCGCGGCAGGTCGGTCGCGGCCATCGAGCATGTGCTGCCGTCGGCGCAGCGGCACATCGCCTCGTTCAGGTTGGGGCCCGCGGCGGTCAGGCGAGCCCGGGAAGCGGTGGCCGAGCACCTTCTTGCGGCCGGTGTCGCACCGGGTTCGGCCTTCGCGGATGCAGTGCTGCTGGTGACCAGCGAGCTGGTGGTGAACGTGCTGCGGCATGCTCCTCGGTCGCCAGTGGTGGACGTAGGCATCACGGTCGCGGCCGGGCAGCTGGTCATCAGCGTCGCAGACGCCGAGCCCGGGCTCCCAGACCTCAGCGACGCGGGCATGGGCTCGGAGCTACGGATGGTGGCCGAGCTGGCCGCCCACTACGACGGCGATGTCAGCGCGGATCCCGCCATGGACCACGACGGCAAGGTCGTCCTCGTGCGGTTCAGGACGCCCTCGTAGAGGCGTGGACATCAGTGGACATCACATGAAGCAGGGAGACGACACGGTGACCGACGAAGCGGCTGACCAGCGCAGCGCGCTCCTGCACGACGACGGATGGCACGACGAGCACCTGCACTCCCTGGTGGAGGGCGACATCTGAGAGGCTCAGAGATCGTTGCCCGCGTACGACAGATTGAAGCTCTTGTTGGTCAGCGGGAAGTCCGGAACGATCGTGTCCGCCAACGCCACCGGCAGCGCGGGCCAGTTGAAGAAGGACGGGTCGACGGGCTTGACCCGGGCCAAAGTGCCGTCGGGCGCGAGTTCGACACGGGTGGCGATGGTGCCGCGCCAGCCCTCGACCAGGCCCACTCCGGTGCTGGGGCCCGCGCCAGGCGGCGGCTGGGGCGCGAGCACCGCTGCGCGGGTCTCCAGGCTGTCGGCGAACTGCTCGATCAGGGCGAGGGAGGTCTCGATCTCCTCTGCGCGGACCAGGAAGCGGGCCAGGACGTCGCCGGTGTCGTGGACGGGTACGTCGAGCTGCGCACCGTATCCGGTGAAGGGGTGCGCCACGCGGGCGTCGTCGGCGATGCCGCTGGCGCGGGCGACGTAGCCGAGGCAGCTGATCTCCCGGGCCGCGGGTGTGTGCAGAATGGCCGTTCCTGTGAAGCGGTCGCGGACAGTGGAGTGGCCGAGGGCTAGGTCGGCAATCTCGCGGATGTCCTCACCGATCGCCTTCAGCCGACGCCGGTCGGGCAGCGCGCGCACGATCGCGCCGCCGGGTACGACACCGCCGCGCAGCAGCCGGTGCCCCGTGACCTCTTTGTTGAGGCGCAGGAGTTGCTCGCGGACGCGTTGGGCGTGGGCGTTGAGGATGCCGTGGCCGACGTCGTTGCAGAGCATGCCGAGGTCGGCGACGTGGTTGTGGATGCGTTCCAGTTCGAGGAGGAGCGCGCGGGCGCGCTGGGCTTCTTCTGAAACCTTCGTGCCGTTGGCCTCTTCGACGGCCAGGCAGTAGGCCAGGGCGTGGCCGACAGCGGTGTCGCCGCTGATGCGTTCGGCCAGCGGCAGCCCGGCGGCGACGGTACGGCTCTGGAAGAGTTTCTCGATGCCCTTGTGGACAAACCAGAGGCGGGCCTTCAGCTTGAGGATGGTCTCGCCCACCACCGAGAAGCGGAAGTGGCCGGGTTCGATCAGTCCGGCGTGCACCGGGCCGACCGGGATCTCGTACACGCCTTCGCCCTCGACCTCCAGGAAGGGGTACGGCCCTTCCTGCTCGCCGAAGGTCGGCGGGGGCCCGGCGTCCGGGTGCATCGGGTACCAGCCGCGGGGCCAGTGGAAGTGTCGTACGAGGCGGTGGGGCAACGGGTGGTCGAGGGGGACGATGCCGAACAGGTCGCGCATCTCGCGTTCGAACCGGCCTGCGGGGAAGGAGAGATGGGCGAGCGTGGGTACCTCGGGCCGGTCGGGGTCGAGGCGGACGTGGAGTTCGGTGCGGGTGTCGGGCGGGCCGCAGACGAACAGGTACACCACGCGCAGGCCGCCGTCGTCGTGGTGGGCGACGATCAGGGCGAGCCGGTGACCGGCGTCGAGCAACTCTGCCGCGCGTTGCGGTAGTTCGGTGATGCCGATCTCGTGTGAGGCGCGCATCGTTTCAGCCTCCGATCGTCTGGGCGGCGGCGCGCAGCAGGTCGGTGAGCGGTCCGGTGGCGACGCCGAGGACGGCGCAGGCGGCCAGACCAAAGCCAAGGGCCCACACAGCAGATGGGCTCTCCTCGGCCGGCATTCCCGGTCCCAGCAGCATTCGGGCTGTGCGGGTGGCGAGCGCGGCGAAGGCCAGGAGTACGAGCAGCAGGGCCGCCGCAGTGGCCCAGCTCAGGCCGGTGCCCGCGGAGAAGCCAGCCCGGGCGATGCCGAGTTCGGAGGCGAAGAGGCTGAAGGGCGGGAAGGCCATCAGCGCCACGATCGCGAGCCCGAACGTCCCGGCCAGCGGCGGTGCCGCGGCGATCAGGCCGCGTACTCGTCCGATCCGTGCGGTGCCGGTCAGCTGGAGGATGCGGCCGGAGGCGCAGAAGGCGACGGACTTGGCGAGGCCGTGGCCGGCGATGTGCAGCAGCGCGGCGGCCAGGGCGAGCGGGCTGCCGATCGCCGCGGCCAGGGCGATCAGGCTCATGTGCTCCATGCTGGAGTAGGCGAGCATGCGTTTGTAGTCGCGCTGGGCGAGCAGCAGGCCGGCCGCCAGGGCGAGGCTGAGCAGGGCGATCCCGGCGAGCAGGACGCGGGTGAAGTCGATGCCGAGAGCCGCGTTCGCGATGACCCGGTAGCGCAGGATCGCGGCGAAGGCCACGGAGAGCAGCACGCCCGACATGAGTGCGGAGACCGGGGCGGGTGCCTGGCTGTGGGCGTCGGGCAGCCAGGCGTGCAGCGGGATCAGACCGGCCTTGGCGCCAAAGCCGAGCATGACGAGAGTGATGCCGAGCCGCGTGGCCGCCGGGTCGAGGCGATCGGCGCGGGCGACGAGCGTGGGCCAGTCCAACGCCCATGCCTCGGCAATACCGGCCTGCCGGGCCGCGTAGTAGATCAGGACGGTGCCGAGGAAGGCCAGCGCGATGCCGGCCGAGCAGATCACCACGTACTTCCAGGCGGCCTCCACCGAGGCGCGGGTGTGGCGGTGACCGACCAGGAACGCGGTGACGATGGTGGTGGCCTCGACCGCGACCCACAGCACGCCGAGGTTCGCGGTGACGACGGCCAGGCACATCGCGGCCAGGAACGCCTGGACGAGGACGTGGTAGCGCCACACGGTCTCCTCGCTCGCCCGGCCGGCGTCCCGTTCGCCGCGCAGATAAGCGGGGGCTGACCCGCAGGCGATCAACGCGACGCCTCCGACGACCAGCAGCATCCAGGCGGTCAGCGCATCGGCGCGCAGCAGGCCCGCGTACGCCCGTCGAGGTCCGCCGTCGATCACGTCCGTCGCGAGCAGGCTCCCACATGCAATGATCACGGCGGGTGAGACAAGAGCGGGCCAGTCCCGCACATGCCGCTGGGGTACCTGGACAGGCTCGGGTGTCTCCGCCACCACGACGTAGCCCCGTGCGGACGCCTGCTGCCGGGCCTCGGTGAGCGTGGTGGCGAATGCTGCGACGGTCGAGCGGGGGCGCAGACCGGTCAGCGCGTAGGCTCCGGCGGCCAGCAACGGCACGGCCGTGGGCGCGGCCAGCAGCAGTGCGGAAGCGGTTGGGCTCATCAGTCGTGCAGCTCCCGCAGGTCGTCGATGTCGGTGGTGCCGAATGCCGCCCGCATCCGGGTGGTGAGGATCTGCAGCACCAGCACCGCCAGCAGTACGTCGAAGGAGACGCCGAGTTCGACGATGAGCGGCACCCCGGAGATCGCCAGGAACGCGGTGGCGGTGATCCCGTTGTCCAGCAGCAGGAAGCCGACCACCTGGGCGAGCGCCCGCCGGCGGGTCACCAGCACGAAGAAACCGATCAGGACGACGGCGAGGCCGACCGGAAGAGCACGCGTGGCGGGCGTCGGGTTCAGCTCGGTCAGTGGGCGGGCCACCGCGTAGGCCAGCAGGGTAAGCAGCGCTGCGGTCAGCAGCGAGGCGGCGACGTTGACCAGCGGCTGCGTCTCCCGGGTCTCCGCTGCCGCGGTGCCGTACCGCTGCCGGTCCGCTGTGAGCGCGGCCAGCGCGCGACGCATCAGATACGGCAGAACGCCCGCCCTGAGCACGCCGATGCCGATCCCCACGCCGACCAGATCCCACCGCTGTTCGTGGGCGCCGAGGAGCACGACGACGACGGCGAGGGCGATTCCCTGGAGGGCGAAGATCCGGACGATCGCGGTCAGTTCGCGCACCCACAGCACGATCACGGCCGCGAGCAGGAAGGCGCCGCAGGCCAGGTCGAGGAGCTGGGTATACAGGCTGCCGGTCATCAAACTCCGCTCAGGAAGTACGAGGCGGTCACCGCGAGCAGCGCCAGCAGGAAGGAGCCGGCGAGGAGTTCAGGCACCCGGAACAACCGGACTTTGGCCCAGAACACTTCGGCCGCCGCGAGCACCGCGCCCAGGAGCGTGAGCTTCGCCGCGAACAGGACCAGCGCCACGGCGAGGGCCGCCCAGGAGGGGCCGGTGGCGATGCCCCAGGGCACGAACAGGGACGACAGCAGCCCGAGGAGCAGGGTGAGCCGCATCTGGGCGCCGAGTTCGACCAGCGCCAGGTCGGGGCCCGCGTACTCCAGCACCATCGCCTCGTGGATCATCGTGAGTTCGAGGTGGGTGGAGGGGTTGTCCACCGGGATTCGCCCGGTCTCGGCCAGCACCGCGACCGCGAGGGCGGCGGTGGCCAGCAGGCCCGCCGGGGAGGCGAGGCGGGCGGGCTCGTCGGCGGCGCCGTGGACGATGGCCGGGATGTTGGTGGTGCCGGCCGGTATCGACAGGGCGAACACCGACAGCAGGAGGGTCGGTTCCACGAGGGAGGCGACCGTCATCTCCCGGGAGGCGCCCATCCCGCCGAACGCGGTGCCGGTGTCCAGCCCGGCCAGGGCCAGCGCCATGGTGCCAAGCGCGATCAGTGCCACCACCACGATGAGGTCCGCGTGCCCGCTCACCGGGGTGTCGGTGGACAGTAGCGGCACGAGCGCGGCATTGACCACGGTGGTGGCGACCAGCAGGGCGGGGGCGGCTCGGAAGGCGGGTCCGGTGCCCACGGGTGTGATCGGTTCCTTGCGCAGCAGTTTGCGCGCGTCCCGCCAGGGCTGGAGCACTCCGGCTCCGGCTCGGCCCTCCAGGCGGGCCCTCACCTGCCGCATCCACCCGGTCAGCAGCGGCGCCCCCGCGGCGACTACGGCGATCTGGCCGGCCACGGCCACGTATCCGACAGCGGTACTCATCTGTTCGCTCTCACCAGCCCACCGCCAGGATCAACAGCAGGACGACCAGGCCGACGAAGCCGTAGCCGAGATAGAGGTGGACGCTGCCGCCCGCCAGCCGCCGCGCCTGCTGCCCGGCCCCGGCCAAGCCCCGTAGTACGGGCTCGTAGAGCCGGTGTTCGATCCGGTCGGGCACCCGGCGTTGGAAGCGCACCCGCTCCACCAGGTACGCCGACTCCCGCACCGGGGTGACGTTCAGGTCCTGTTCGGGGGCGAGGATGTCGTCGAAGACCCGCTGGAGCGGTTCGGCGAACGAGGTGGCGGTGTAGGCCATGCGCGGTGTCGGTGCCCCGCCTCCGCAGTCCCACAGGCGGGCGTTCACCCGGCGCCTCCGCCGTCCGTACAGCCGGGGCAGGCCGACTGCCAGCATCAGCGCGGCGGTGAGGGCGGCCACCACCCACACCGGCGACAGCGTCGCGGAGATGCCGGCGAGCCGCACCTTCAGCCCGCCGCCCGACAGCGCGCCACTGCCCGGCAGTCCGACCGCGCCCACGGCCCGGTCGAGGCCGTCGCCCAGCACCCCGGGCACCAGTGCCAGGGCCGCGCACCCCGCCCCGAGCAGCACCATGCCTACGCGCATGAGCAGCGGCGCTTCCTTCGCGCCCGCTGCCTGCGGGCTGCGCGGTCGGGCGAAGAAGCCCACCCCGAGTGCCTTGACGAACACGGCCGCGGCGATCCCGGCCGAGAGCGCGATCAGTGCCACCGACAGCGGCAGGACGACCGCCACCGCGACGCCCGGCACCGCCAGGCCGTGGATCAGGGACTGCAGCAGCAGCCACTCACTAATGAACCCGTTGCCCGGCGGCAGCGCCACCGCGCCGAGCGCGGCCAGCGCGAACAGCCCGGCGGTGGCCGGCATGCGGGGGCGCAGCCCGCCCAGCCGGTCGAGGTCCCGTAGGCCGGTGGCGCGCAGCACCGACCCGGCCGCGCAGAACAACAGAGCCTTGAACGCCGCGTGGTTGACCACGTGCAGTAGCGCCGCAGCCAGCGCCAGCGCGGCCAGCGGCGGGTTGCCGTAGGTGGCGAACAGGCCCGAGGCACCCAGCCCGATCAGGACCAGGCCCATGTTCTCGCTGGTCGAGTACGCCAGCAGGCGCTTGAGGTCGGAGGCCATCGCTGCCTGCAGGATGCCGTACACCGCGCTGGCGCCGCCCGCCGCCATCAGCCCCAGCCACCACCACGCAGGCCCGCCGCCCAGCAGGTCGAGGCCGGTGCGGACGACACCGTAGATGCCTAGGTTGACCATGGCGGCGCTCATCAACGCCGAAACGGGACTGGGCGCTTCCGGGTGCGCGCGCGGCAGCCAGGCGTGCAGCGGCACCGCACCCGCCTTCGACGTGAACGCCGCGGCGACCAGGACGAACACCAGCCCGCGGACCGTGGGCGACACAGTGTGCGCGCCCGCCCGCAGCGCGGCGAAAGTCTCCCCGCCCGCCTGCGCGGCGAACAGCGCGAACCCGACGAGCAGCAGCACCAGTCCCAGGTGCGTCATTACCGCGTACCACACGCCCGCCCGCCGCACCGAAGCCCGCTCCCGGTGCTCGGCCAGCACCAGCAGCAGCGAGCCGAGCGCCATCAGCTCCCACAACGTCAGGAACGTGGACACCGACGCCGCCACGGGCACCAGCACCAGGGTGAGCGCGAACAGCGGCAGCACCGCCTGCGCCGTACGTGAGCCGAGCCCGTGCGCGCCGTGCCCGGCCGCGTAACCGATGCCGTAGATCGCGACGGCGGCTACGACCGCTCCCGCCACGGCCATGAACAGGCCCGCCAGCGCATCCACCGCCGCATGCGCCCCGACCAGCGGCAGGAGTCCGGGGAAACCGGCCGTCCAGCGGCTGCCGCCCAGTGCAGCCACACCCGCCGCACAGCCGCCCACCCCCACACCCGCTGTCAGGACACCCACGACCGCAATACGCAGCCGGTACGGCAGCAAGCATCCGGCCAGCGCGCCCGCGCCACCCAGTGCGGTGGCCGTCGCGAGGGCGGCCGGGATCACGCTCACCGCCCCGTCACCCTCCTGAGCGCGGCAACGATCTCCCCCGGCTCCGGCGGGCACCCGGGGACCTGGACGTCCACTGGTACGACGTCGGCGACGGCACCCTCTACGCCGTACCCGCCCGCAAACTCCCCGCAGTTGATCGCGCAGTCCCCCACCGCCACGACCAGCCGCGGCTCGCCCATCGCCGCCACGGTACGCCGCAGCGGCTCCGCCATGTTCCGGGTCACCGGACCGGTCACCAGCGCCACGTCCGCGTGCCGGGGCGAGGCCACCAACCGCGCCCCGTACCGCTCGGCGTCGTACACCGGGTTGAAAGCCGCCGCGATCTCGATCTCGCAGCCGTTGCAGGAGCCGGCGTCCACGCACCGCACCTGCACCGAGCCGCCGAGTTCCCGCGCCTTCGCCGGCACGTCGCCCTGTGGGCGTGGCGGCGCGGGCTCGGCCACCCGGCCGGTGGTGCGGATCTTGCGCAACAGGCCCATGAGCCCCTCCCTGAACGGTGAGGACATCTCCGCAGGTGATCAACGAGTCACACGACTTCAGTTACGGCGCTTTCCCGGTGCTTTACCTCGGTGGCGAACCCTCGCCGGGGAGGGAAGGCGGCCGCCTCCCGCACCACAGAGCGCTGTCAACCCTGAAGGAGACGGCCGCCGTTCAAGGGCCGTCGCTACGACGGCGGTTTCCCCTCGGCCTGTGCCGCTTGCAGGTCGGCGAGCAGTTCGGCCTGGCCCGCCAGCACACCCGACAGGATCGTGCGTGCCACCCGCAACAGCTCGGCCACGTGCGGGCTGGTCAGCGAGTAGTACACCGTGGAGCCCTCCTTGCGGGTCACGACCAGGTTCGCCCGCCGCAGCACGGCCAGTTGCTGTGACAGGTGCGCCGACTCGATCCCCACCTCGGGCAGCATCTCGGCGACCGCGTGCTCGCGCTCGCTCAGCAGCTCCAGGACGCGGATGCGCGCGGGGTGGCCGAGGGTTTTGAAGAACTCGGCCTTCAGCTGGTACAGCGGCATGCTCACCGTGCCGTCCCCTTCCCGACACAACACCACGGCCCCACCGGCCGGGCTTCGGCGCATCGCATCCACCCACTCGTCAAGAACATGCGGCCCATCCTCACGTGCGGCACCGGCCAGGCCGAATCCACACCGGGGAGCGAAGCCGCCGAATCCAGCGGTGATGACCTCAGTAATTGCTAAGATTAGCAATTACTGAGGTCTGGTGAGGGAGGTTTGCGTGAGGATCACTCCGCTGCACGGTTTCGGCGTCACCTGGCTCAAGTGCCCCGCCTGCCGTCTCAAGTGCCGCCCCACCGCCGTCGGCCCGGACGGCGCTTGCCCGCGCTGCGGCGAGCCCCGCCTGCTGAAGCTGTCCCTTGGCGGCCATCCCGATCGGCCGGCCCCGGACACGAACCGCGACTGACCCACGCACGCTCGGCGAGCCGGGTCCCCGTACGGGACGGCGACGACGCCTTCGCCTCGGGGTAAGAACCGATGAGAGGCCAGTCGCCCGGCGTGTCTCCATCCGGCCATCCCGTGGTGCGCCACTCGTGGCGCCCCTCCATCTGTTCCCCGTGCCCTGCGCTGTGCGCGGTGAGCGCGGCAGCCAGGTCGGCATGGACCGGGACGGTGGGGCGGTCGCCGTCGGGGACGAGGGACCCGCCGGCGGGAATGGCGGCCAGCTCCAGACCACGGCTTGCCTGGGCGAGACGGCGTGCGGCCTCGGTGATCGCCAGCTGTCCCTCGGCCGACCAGCTGCGCAGCTCGGTCAGATCGACGATGACCGGGCCGGTGCCACGTGCCAGAGCCCAGCCGACCGCGCCGGTGATGCGGTGGACGGCCTCGGGGCCGAGGTACCCGGCGACGGAGAGGATGCCGAGGTTTTCCTCGGCGGTGTAGCGCCAGTCAATGGTCAGGGTGGTGAACTTCCTTGCGCGGATGGACCGTTGAGGTCAGAGGGGGTGGGTGATCCAGATGCTCTTGCCCTTGCTGTCGGCGTCGCTGCGGACCACCGCGGTGCCGCACAGCCCGAGCACCAGCTCCATGACGATGCCGAGTGCGCCCTCTCCGGTTCCGGAGACCGATCCGTGCAGCGGCGGCTGGTAGGGGTGGCGGTCGTGGACAGCGAAGGCCAGGCAGTCCCGGCCCGCGGCGTAGAACACGGTGAGCTGCAGGGAGAGGACCGCGGCGTGCCGCACGATGTTGGTGACCAGCTCGCTGCGATGGCGGTCGTAGGTGTCGTCGTTGACGCCCATCACGATGGTGGTGTCCACGTCCTTGCCGGGCGCCGACAGGAGCACGGTGTGCGTTCCCGCCTTCAAGTGCAGCGCGGCGGATTCGCGGTCGCGGAAGCGACCGTTGGACTCGATGACGATGTCGGCTCCGTAGTCGGACCAGTGCAGGGCGGCCGGGTTGCGCTCGGCGGTGACGTGGATGAGCCTGCCGTCGGCAGTGAGGGAGCTGTCGTCGTGCTGGATGTAGCGTCCGATGCGGCCGAAGCCGTTGATGCCGACACGTACGGTCATGGTGGTGGACTCCTCTGCGGTAGGGGATCCGGGGCGGGCCGTGGCCGTCGGGATCAGTGGGTGTCCGGAGTGCGCTGCCGCCCGCCGGTGAGTACGGTGGCGTCCAGGTGGTTGACTTGGGCGTGGGCGGCGTCGTAAGCCGCCGCGCGGGGAGGCGGCATGGGTGGCAAGAACGCGGCGAGGCTGCCGCTCAAGACGTACGAGAAGGAACTGCTCCGGCTGCAGACGGAGCTGGTGAGGCTGCAGGAGTGGGTGCGCTCCGAGGGCGCCCGGCTGGTGGTGGTCTTCGAGGGCCGGGACGCGGCGGGCAAGGGCGGCACCATCCAGCGGGTCACGCAGTACCTCAACCCGCGCCTTGCCCGTATCGTGGCGCTGCCCAAGCCCACCGAGCGCGAGCGCGGCCAGTGGTACTTCCAGCGGTACGTCGAGCATCTGCCGGCCGCCGGGGAGATCGTGCTGTTCGACCGGTCCTGGTACAACCGGGCCGGGGTCGAGCACGTGATGGGTTTCTGTACGAAGGAAGAACACCAGCTCTTCCTCCGACAGTGCCCGATCTTCGAGCGGATGCTGGTGGAGGACGGGATCCTGCTGCGCAAGTACTGGTTCTCCGTCAGCGACACCGAGCAGCAGGAGCGGTTCAAGCGCCGCCTGAAGGATCCGCTGCGGCGCTGGAAGCTGTCGCCGATGGACCTGGAGTCGATCACCCACTGGGAGGCCTACTCCCGGGCCAAGGACGAGATGCTGGTCCACACGGACATCACCGAGGCGCCGTGGTACATCGTGGAGAGCGACGACAAGCGCCGGGCCCGGCTGAACATGATCGCCCACTTGCTGAGCACCGTGCCCTACCACGACGTGCCGCCACCGGTGCTGGAGCTTCCACCGCGGCCTGCGTCGACCGGCTACGAGCGCCCGCCGCGCGACCTGCAGACCTACGTCCCCGATCACGCGGCGAGCCTCTGAGAGCCGGTCACCGCGGTCACGCCCGCTGCGGTACGACGGCGACCGGGCAGGCGGAGTGGTGCAGCACCGCGTGGACGACCCGGCCGAGCTGGAGGCCGTAGTGGCCCTCGCGCCGCCGGGCTCCGACGACCAGCAGGTCCGCCTCGGCCGAGACGGCCGACAGCACCTGGCGGGCGGGACCCTCGACGATACGCCGGTGCACCTCGACCTCGGCCGGGGCCTCCCGCAAGGCCGCTTCCAGCACCTGACCGGCCCGTACCTGGTGCTGCCGGGCTGCCTCGCCCGACAGCCGGCCGTGATCGATGCTCTGCGCGGGGCAGCGCCAGGCTCGTACGGCATCCAGCGGCACTCCGCGCAGCCGCGCCTCCTCCAGGGCGAAGTGCAGCGCCGCCGCGCTCTCCGCGTCCTCGGCTACGCCGACGGCGATACGGGCGCGTGCCCCGGACCGTGCCTGGTTGTCGTGGCTGCCGGGCAGCACGATGACCGGGCAGTGCGCGTGACCGGCCACCGTCACGCTGACGGATCCGAGGAGCGCCTCGGCCATGCCGCTTCGGCCGCGGGAGCCCAGCACGACCGCCGAGGCGGAGCGGCTCTCCCGTACGAGGGCGTACTCCGGCTCCTCAGGCAGCACGTCGGTGGAGATCTTCGCGTCGGCCTGCCGGCGCCGGGCCCGCCGCTCGGCGGTCGCCACGATCTCCTCAGCCATCACCTGCTCGGAGGGCTTGCCGAGGTCTGCGGTGAGAGAGACACCCTCGTACCGCTCCCACAGCGAGGCGTGGACCAGCCGGAGCGGCGCCCCGCGCACGGCGGCCTCGTCGGCCGCCCAGTCGACGGCCCGCAGGCTCGGCTTGGAGCCGTCCACGCCGACGACGATCGGGAGGTCCATCGCTGTCAGTCCTCCCTTCCGAGGTCGAAGACGATGCGGGCCTCGACCTGGCCGCGCAGGACATCGCCGATGGACTCGTTGACGGAGGTGAGGGGACGGGTCGTGTAGATGACCTCGGTCCGGGCGGCCACGTGGAGCTGGAAGACCTCGGCGAGGTCCTGACGGGTGCCGACGATGGAGCCGATCACCGAGGTGCCGTCCAGCACGGTACCGAAGATCGGGACGCGGACGGTGTCGCGTGCCGGCAGGGCCACGATGACCAGCTTGCCGCCACGTCGCAGCCCGGAGTTGACCGCCCCGAACGCGGCGTCGTCGACCGCGAGCGCGATCGCGGCGTGGGCGCCACCGTGCTGCTTGAGTACCTGGCCGACATCCTGCTTGCGGGCGTCGATGACGAGATCTGCGCCGAGTTCCTTGGCGAGTTCGAGCTTGTCGTTGGTGACGTCAATGGCGGCGACGGTGGCACCGGCGATCTTCGCGTACTGCAGGGCGAGGTGGCCGAGGCCTCCGACCCCGGAGATCGCCACCAGCTGGGTGGGCCGGACCTCGGCGACCTTCAGAGCCTTGTACGTCCTCACGCCGGCGCAGGTCAGCGGGGCGGCGTCGAGCGGGGTGATGCCCTCGGGCACCGGCGGGGCGAAGTCGGCCCCGGCGAGCATCTTCTCGGCGTGCCCGCCGTCGCAGCCGTAGCCGGTGTTGATCTGCTGCTCGCACAGTGTCTCCCAGCCGGACAGGCAGTGCTCGCAGGCCTTGCCCGCCCAGGGCACGGCGACCCGCCGGCCGACGGTCAGGTGGATGACGCCGTCGCCGAGCGCCTTGACCAGGCCGACGGCCTCGTGGCCGGGGACGAACGGCGGGTTCGGCCTGACCGGCCAGTCGCCGTGCGCGGCGTGGATGTCGGTGTGGCACAGGCCGGAGGCTTCAACGCGGATGCGGACCTGCCCGGGGCCGGGCTCGGGGTCGGGGCGTTCCTCGATGACGAGGGGGTCGCCGAGGGCTCGTACAACTGCTGCCTTCATGCTGTCGGCTCCTTGAGGGCGGGTCAGTCGTGCGGGACGACGGCGACGGGGGCGGTGGCGTGGTGCAGCACGGCGTGGGTGACGGGCCCGATGCGGGCTCCGGCGGAGGATTGGCGCATGCGCCGGCCGACGACCACCAGCGAGGCCTCGCGGGAGGCGTCGATCAGGAGGTGGGACGGGCTTCCGAAGCGCGACTCGGCGACGACCCGGACGTCCGGGAACTTCTGCCGCCAGGGGGCCAGCACTTCGGTCAGGGCGTCGGCGTCGCTGTCCGCCAGCATCTGCTGCACTCCGGGGTCAGGAGCCATGCCGTAGGCGTAGTAGGGCGTCGGGTTCCAGCCGTGTACGACACGCAGCGGGGCGTTGCGGCGGGCGGCGGCGTCGAGGGCGAACCGGATCAGAGTCTCGTCGGGGCTGCCGAGGTCGAGTCCGAGGACGACCGGGCGGGAGGAAGTGGTGGCGGACGGGACACCGGCGACGTCCATCTCGTTCTCGTCTGCAGGCTGCTCACCTGCCCGGACCAGGACGACGGGCCGCTCGGCGTGCGCCACGACCGCGAGTCCGACCGAGCCGATCAGGAAACCGGCGATCCCACCCAGCCCGCGCGAGCCGAGGACCAGCAGCTCGGCGTCCTTCGCCACGTCGGCCAGGGCCTCGGCGGGCGAACCGCTGAGCTGCTCCGTACTGACCTCGGCACCGGGGTGGCGCAGCCGCAGGCCCTCGGCGGATTCCCGGGGAATCCGCTCGGTCCAGTGCTGGTAAGTCTCGGCGCCGAGGAACGGGGCGTGCACCGTGGGGGCCGGTGCCGGATCCCAGACGTGTACGAGCTTCACAGGCAGTCCGCGCAGCTCCGCCTCGCGGGCGGCCCATTCCGCGGCGGCGCGGCTCTCGGGCGAGCCGTCGAGACCCACGGTGATGGCACGGGGCATGATCTCCACCTCCTGAATCGGGGGGACCCGATTCCAGCGTCGTGTTCCGGGATTGCGCGGGCAGCGACCGCTTGCCCTCGTCCCTCACTCACTCTCGTCCGGTGCGCGGTGTCGCGCCGGATGCCGAAGGTCTCCGCCGGATGGGCTGAACGTCCCTGGCCGACGGGCTGGTTGGGGCGGGAGCCGGAGAATGCGTCGCATGGCACGCCGGATCTCTCTCGCAGATGATCGCGCGGCGGTGGGTGCTGGGCTCGAACAGGGAGAGGAGGCAGATGGCTCAAGGCTCGGGCGGACGGTTTTCGTTGTGTCGTCGGCTGGTCCCCGGCCTGGGCGCGCTGATGCGTTTCGGCGCTCGTGGTGGAAAGGCGATCTGCTGGTCGGCGTGAGCGAAGCGGCCTATCTCGTACCGCAGGTCATGGCCTACGCGGGAGTGGCCGGGCTACCGCCGGCCGCCGGGCTGTCGATCCGGCGGCTCTCGTCCTCTCCGCCGTGGCCTGGCGTTCCTGTTCACGGTCAAGCGGTACGTCCCGCAGCTCCCGGGACCGCTGCTCGCCGTGATCCCCGCTACCACGGCCGTGGCCGTCGTCCACATCGACGGCTGGCATCGCCTCAAGGTGATCAGCAGCGCGCCGTCGGGCCTGCCCTCCCTGGCCCTCCCGGACTGGGCAAGCTGCCGCACCTCGTGCTGCCCGCGCTCTCTTCTTCGATGGGCGCCCGCAGCCATGCGCACTCCCTGGCGGCGGGCGCCGCGGTGCTCGCCGTCCTCCGCTTCCTCAGCCCGCTGCTGGCCCGTACCCCCTCGGCCGTGCTCGGCGCGCTCGTCATGTACGCCGCGGTCCGCATGATCGACGTGGCGGGCCTCCGCCGGCTGGAGTCCTTCCGCAGACGGGAACTGCTGCTCGCTCTGAGCTGCCTGGTAGGGGTACTCGCGTACGGGGTGATCGTGGCCATCGGCCTGTCGATGGCCGAGCGGCGGACCTGGGTGGCGCGCCTGCACGACGCAGTGGAGGGCCTGGTGCCTGGCGTGGCAGGCGCGCACGACGAGGACGACTACCCGCCAGCCCGTACGATCCCCGGGCTGCTGGTCCACCGCTACGACTCGGCGCTGCTCTTCGCCAATGCCGAGACCTTCCGAGGCCGGGCCCCGGCCGCCGTCGACACCCTGGCCAGTACGTATCGCAGTCTCAGCCCAGAGCGGCCTTGAGGACGTCGAAGGCGGAAGCGTGCGAGCGTCTCGCCGCACAGATCGGTGCACAACTCGCGCACCCGGTCCATGAGGGCGGGGCCGACCGTCGCCGGCGTGACGACGCGGTCCAGCGGCCAGTTGCGGGCCTCGGGCACGTCCAGGGTCTGGGCGAGCAGGTCGGCGAAGTAGTGGACACGGGTGCCGTGGTCGCGCAGGACCTGGGCGAAGGCGTCGTGCTCCTCCCGGGCCCGCTTGGCCCACAGAATGTCGTCGAAGAGCAGGGCGTCGACGTTGCGCGGGTGAGGCGGGAGAGTTCGAGGCCGGGGCGGTGCAGGATCACCTGGCGGAGGCGGCCGACCTCGGAGTCGACGTGGAAGGAGTTCATGGCGGGAGTTCCTCCGCGTGCGGGATGGTGCGCTCGCCGGGCTGAGCAGGTCTGCGGCCGGGACACCCGCACCGCCGTGACCTTGTGCTCGGGGCGCGGGGTGACGGTGTCCACGTGGCCGGAGGTGAGGCGGTTCACTCCGCTCGTGGGGAACGGTAGGCGCAGAAGACCTCGGCCGGTGGCCCGGTCCAGATGGGTGAGGCGGGCCAGGTGGTAGCGGCGAGGCGGGCACCTGCACCGCAGCCACGGCCGGCCACCTGCCGCCCCTTCTCATCCACCCCCACGGCAGCGCCGGACTGATGCACCTTCCGGCCGGTCCTCCCATCGGCACAGAACTCGGCGACTACGAGACAACAACATTCGCATTCGAGCCGGGCTCGGTCCTGCTGCTCTACACCGACGGCCTCGTGGAACAACGGGGCGTGGACATCGACGACTCCGTGCACGCCCTAACTGAGATGGATCTGTCCGCCGACGGCCCACTTGAGGACCTCCTCGACACACTCCTGACCCAACTGACCAACAGCACGAACGAGGACGACATCGCGCTCCTCGCCGCCCGGCTCCGCCCTCTTAGCGGCTAACGACCGCAGTGCTTGCCTGGACAGGGAGACCAGGATCAGCACTACTACGGGCGAACGATCAAGCGGAATTCATCACCCGTTGCCGGACTGGGCGAGTTCGGCGTGGACGGGAAATGAGGGTCGGCTCGCCGCGCCCCACTTCTGTTGCATTCATGACAACCAGTGACCCGGCTACTGACGGTTCTGGGCGGCTGGGAGACTCGCCTGGTGAGTGATGTGAACGAGACCCCCCGGCAGACCCTGCTCCGCCGCGGCTTCGCCTTGGAGTACGTGACCCTGGGCTGGAACGTGGTGGGCATTTTTGTGCTCGCCGTCGCGGCGATCTCCGCGAAGTCGGTGGCACTGGCCGGGTTCGGCCTGGACTCCCTGATCGAGATCGGCGCGTCCACGGTGGTGATCTGGGAGCTGTCCGGCACCGGCGAGGACCGCCAGCGCCGCGCCCTGAAGCTGATCGGCGTCGGCTTCGCGCTGCTCGCCCTGTATCTGCTGGTGCAGTCCACGTTTGTACTGGGCACCGGTTTCCACCCGCACCACTCACCGCTGGGGATCGTCTGGACCGCAATCACCGCTGCGGCGATGTTCGCTCTTGCCTTCGGCAAGGCCCGCACCGGTGCCGCCCTGGACAACCCGGTGCTGAAGACCGAGGGCCGGGTCACCCTGATCGACGGCCTGCTCGCCGCCGCCGTCCTGATCAGTCTGGTCCTCAACGCCCTGGCCGGCTGGTGGTTTGCAGACCCGTTGGCCGGCTTTGTCCTCGTGTACTACGCCATCCGCGAGGTCCGCGAAATCTTCTTCGGCGAGCACTGACCCCGCAGTCCCGGGTCAGCCCGTCAGCCGGCGGCGGGCCGGCTCCCCGCTCAGCGTCCGGGGGCAGGGCCTCAGCCTGAGTGGGGGGCGGTGCCGGAAGATGAGAGGGTCACCGTTGCTGCCACCCTGAGGGGCTGACTCTGAACAGGTCTTTCGCGGAGGTCATGTCGGTCGTCCTGCTGGTGGTGCTGGTCTGCGCTGTGGCGCACCCGTGGGGCTGGCCGGAGGTCGTGGTCGCTGTAGCGGCCGCCGCTCTGGTGATCGGCACCGGCGCCATCTCGCCGGCGCACGCGGCGGCCGAGGCCGCCCGGATCGGACCGGTGATCGGCTTCCTCGCGGCCGTGCTCGCACTGGCTCAACAGTGTAATGACGAGGGTCTGTTCCACGCCTGCGGAGCCTGGATGACGCGCACCGCCGCGGGGCGTCCACGCCGCCTGCTGGTGCAGGTGTTCGCCATCGCCTCGGTCATCACGGCGGTACTCAGCCTGGACGCCACCGTGGTGCTGCTCACCCACGTGGTCATCGCCACCGACCTGGACGCCGACGCCCAGGAGCCACCCGGCGAAACGTACCGGAGATCCCACTGTTCGCCCTGGTCACCGTCGCCTGCACGCTGGCCGGACTCGTCCTCACCTCCGCGGTCGAGATCACCCCGGCCCGGGCCGCCCTGGCCGGTGCCCCGACGCTCGCGGCCCGCGCCCTGGCCCGGCGCCGTACGACTCCCGGCGCGATCGTGCCTGCCGCAGCCCTGCCGTTCGAGCGCAGCAGGTACTTGCCGTCCAAGTTCTCCTCGGCCTTGATCTTCGCGGCATCCATGCGCAGCAGCCCGCCGTGCGTGACGCGCAGGTAGCGGTTCAGCCCGGGCTTGGTGCAGATCACCCCGCGCAGCTCGGCGCGCTTGGTCGGCGTGAGCTTGTCGGTGCCGTCGATCAGGTCGGTGCCCGTTGCCGACGGCGGACCGTCGCCGTCGCTCTGATGACGCAGAGGCTCTTGGGGCCGACGTTAGCATCGGGGACGCCTTGGTCCGGGTCGCGGTCGAGGTGCCGGCCGAGTGGATCAGACAGCTGCGCGACTACCGTTGGAGCGCTATAGGGTCCGTCCAGCGATCATGAGCGGAGCCGGGTGAGTGGAGCAGCGGGTTTGCTGGTCTGTCGGGAGGGAGCGGTGTGAGGCCGTTGGAGGCGTCTGACCCGATCGCGGTTGGACGGTATCGGACGATCGCCGAGTTGGGCCGGGGCGGCATGGGCCGGGTGCTGTTGGGCAGCGGCCCGGACGGGCGGCTGGTCGCGCTCAAACTGGTGCATGCCCAACTGGGCATGGACGAAGGGTTCCGGGCGCGGTTCCGCCGGGAGGTGGATGCCTCGCGCAGGGTCTCCGGTGCATACACGGCGGCCGTCATCGACGCGGATCCGCAGGCGGTTACGCCGTGGCTGGCCTCGGTGTTCGTACCCGGCCCGTCGCTGTACGAAGCGGTGGAGGCCGCCGGCGTGCTTCCGGTGGAGGCCGCGCTGCGGCTCACTGCGGGCCTGGCCGCCGCGCTGCTTGAGATCCACCGCGCCGGCCTGGTGCACCGGGACCTGAAGCCGTCCAACGTGCTGCTCACCGACGACGGTCCCCGCGTGATCGATTTCGGCATCGCACGAGCGGCCGACAGCCAGGGTGCCGACCAACTGACGCACGCCAACGCACTGGTCGGTTCACCCGGCTTCATGTCCCCGGAACAGGCCCAGGGGCTGCCGGTCAGCCCGGCAAGCGACCTGTTCTCCCTGGGCGCAGTGCTGGTCATGGCGTGCACGGGCATGGGCCCGTTCGCCGGGACCTCCACCCCGCAGACCCTGTACAACATCGTGCACACCCATCCCGACCTCACCATGGTTCCGGACAGGATCCGCTGGATCATCGAGGGATGCCTGGCCAAGGACCCAGCCGCGCGGCCAAGCCCGGCCCAACTGCTTGACTCCATCGGTGCCATCGCCCCATCCCCGCAGCCCTGGCCACCGGCAGTGCACCAACTGATCGCGCGGCAGCACGCCGAGGTCGCCCAGTTCCTAGCCGCATCGCAGCAAGATGCCACCCTCGTTGAGCCCGTCGCCCCGACGATCATTCAGCCCCTCACCCAGCCCGGCCCGCTGACCGAGCCGGCACGACCGCCAGCACCCGTCCGGGCGCGACGCCTGCGGCGGTCCGCCATCGCCGCGGGGATCACCACCGTCGGCATTGTCGGCATAGCAGGTGCCGTGGCCGCCGCAGTCCTGGCACCGGGGCACGACAACGGCACGGAAACAGCCTCCGCTCCTGATGCCTCTGCTTCTCAGTCGCCCACGTCGGACGCGACCGCGCCGACACCGCAGTCTCCCGCACCGTCGTCAACGATCGGCATCGACCCAGGCTCCTGGTACCAGATCACCAACGCCAACAGCGGCCAGTGCGTCGACGCCACCAACGCGGGTACCAGCGACGGCACCCCCGTCCAGCAGTGGACCTGCGGCAGCGATCAGGCCAACCAGGGTTGGAAGTTCATCCCCACCAGCGACGGCTACTACGAGGTGGTCAACCGCAACGTACCCGCGCTGGCGCTGGACATCATCGGCGGACCGAGCGCAACCGCGAACGGCGCACAGACCCAACTGTGGACCTTCGCCGGCGGCACCAATCAGCAATGGAAACCGGTGCCCCTCGCAGCGGGGAAGTACGCGTTTGTGGTCAAGCACAGCGGCTTGTGTCTGGACGTGACCAATCTGTCCACATCCAACGGCACCCAGCTCCAACAGTGGCCCTGTACCAGCAACGACGCAGCCCAGACCTTCACCCTCAGCCGGCAGCCCTGAGCGCCTGGCCAACTCCTTGTAGACACAGACTCATCGACGCAACTCCGACCGGGGAAGAGACACACGGGCGGCTCAATTGCCAGCGCTCTCCGCAGCTGCCTGGCAGCGGCGCCATTGAATGCGTAACCGTGTTCCGGCGCTACGGATGGTTGACTCCTGTGAGCGGACTCCAATTGGTGGTTTCACAGAAGCATCGTCGGGACGGGCTCCGCCGTGGTCCACGGCGGGTCAGATCCAGCGGTAGTTGGTGTCGTCGAGGGGCGGCAGGAGGGCCAGGGCAGCGTCGAGGGGTGCGGTGGGAGTAGCCAGCCCGGCGAGCGGAACTGGTGGGAACAGTGCTTTGTCAGCCGTGTCCTTGTAATGGCTCCAGGTGAGGTGGCCGGCGCCAGCGGTGTCGTCGTGCTCGACGGTGCGCAAGTGAGCGCGGGTGGAGTTGTCGATGTAGACGCGGAAGACGAGGTGGAGTTTGCGGGGTGGGGTGGAGCCGGGGCGGGTGACCATGGCGTCCTGGATCCAGGTCAGATGCGGGACACCGGTCGCATCTGTGAGATCCGGCCCAGTTCTTCGTCGAGTTCGCGCTCGAGGGCCTGATGGATGGGTTCGCCGGGTTCGACGTTGCCACCTGGCAGGGTGTACTGGTCCTGGCCGTCCTTGGTGCGGTGGATTAGAGCGATCTCTTCCCCGTTGAACAGGGCTGCGGCGACGCGGATCTTGATACGGGTGAATGGCTCGGCAGAGGTCATTGAGGGGGTTCTCCTTCGGTGGGAGAGGTGCTGTGGTGTCCCTTGGACAGGCGGCGCAGGCAGATGATGCAGCACGCGAGTTGCACAAGCCCCTGGTGCAGATCAGCGCGGTGTTCGTAGCGGATCCGCAGGCGTTTGAACTGGTGGAGCCAAGCGAAGGTTCGCTCGACGACCCACATCGTATGTCCCAGGCAAGGTCGGCGAAGCCTACGTCGGCGAGGAGGTCAGCGCGCGCGGCGCGACCACATTCGCAGAAGAGAATGTAGAGGATAAGTGCGGCGTGGTCACCGACGTGGGCAAGCCCTTCACGTTCCATAACGAGGACCGCAGTCAGCCCACGGTCGACGACCTCATCAATACCGACCTCGATACCCTGGGCGGAGACAGCGGCGGACTGCTCTACGGCGAAAACACCCATCAAGCCCTGGGTGTGCTCAGTGGTGGAGGCAGGTTCTACCCCGTGGCCAAGGTGCTGGAACAGAACCCGGACTTGCACCTGGGAGTTACGCCGACCGGTTCGTGACGCTCTCGATGCTTGGGCCATGCCGAAGCCGTGCGCCTGCCTCCAGGGCGTACGTCTTCGGCAGAAGGCTGGGGTTCCTGCTTCTCGCATGACCGGGTCGTCCCCGAGAGCGAGTGGTCCGTCACCGTGACACATGCCGAGCAGGAGCCTCTCACATACGGATAGCAACGATTTCGGGTTCTTCAAAGAGCATGCGGATGCCCGGGAACGGGCTGATGGCCTGGCCTTCGCCTGAGTCCTGGCGGCCGGTGGAGGACGCATGTTCAGGTTCGCACTTGCGTGGCATTCGTGGGCGCGGATCGAGCCGTTACTCCCGGACCGTACGCCGAAGCGGAGCGGCCGCTGGCGGGATCACCGCCAGGTGATCGACGCGATCGCCTTCAAGTTGCAGACCGGAACGCAGTGGGCGCACTTGCCGGAGAAGTACGGCAACTGGCGAGGCATCTACAACCGGTTGCGGACGTGGGCCGTGGACGGCACCTGGGATCGGGTGTTCACCGCGCTGATGGCCCAGCCCGACGCCGACGAGGACCTGGCCTGGGCCGTGTCGGCGGACGCCACGATCGTGTGCGCTCACCAGCACGCTACTGGGGCCCGCAAAGGGGGCTCCTGCCGGCGAGCCTGCCAACCACGCCATCGGTCGACCCCGTGGCGCACTGACCACGAAGATCCACCTCGCTGCCGATGCCCACTGCCGGCCCCTGGCGTTCGTTCTCACCGCGGAGCAGGCCGGCGACACGCCCGCCTTCACGGACGCCATGGCTCGCCTGCGCGGTCCCCGACGGCGTGGTCGTCCCCGCACAAGGCCGGACGGGGTCCTCGCAGACAAGGCCTACTCATCTCGCGCGATCCGAGACCACCTTCGCAAGCGCGGTATCCGGGCGGTCATCCCCGAACCGACGGACCAGCGGGCCGCCGGCTGCGACGCGGCAGCCGGAGCGGTAGACCGCCGGCCTTCGACCACGAGGCCTACAGGCAGCGCAACACCGTCGAGATGAGCAAGCCGCAGTGCTGTCATAGCTGCGGTTCGTCGCCATCGCCGTGGGCTCCTGTCTCGTTCTGGATTATCGCCATCCGCTGGTCGTACAGCCAGGGTTGGCGTGCTCCGTGTCCGCGGGGCAGTTCGTGCAGGCGGCGAAGCCGTTCGACTTCGGCACGATCGGCGTGAATCACCCAGGACCGGCGCCGGTCATCTTGCTGGTGGGCGGTGACCCAGCCGTACTTGATCCAGCCGAACAGGGTGACGCGGGGCATGCCGATCTCGCGGGCGAGGTCGCTGGGCCACCACTCGTCGGGGCCGAGGGGTGAGGCGTTTCGACGCAGGCTCTGTTCCTGCGGGCTGATGCAGCCCAGTTCCCGCAGGAGCTGGCGGACGCCTTGAGTGCCGAAGTGATCACGGCGTTTGGGCGGCCGGAAGCCTCGGCGTTGAGGATCTTCGCGATGGCGGGAGCGGTCTGTCCGGCGGCGGCCAGTTCCCGTGCTCGGGCGACGAGTTGAGGGAAGTAGCTGAGCTGGTCCAGGCGGCCGACGGGGCGGATGGTCTCACCGTCGGGTGGCCGCCGGCCCAGGTGATCTGGACGGTGACGCGTTCACTGTCATCGATGACGGTCACGCGGATCGCCTCGATCAGGTGCCGCATCAGCTGTTTGCGGTCCGTGTTCGTCGTGGTGGGCGCCTGCCACACGGCCGGCAGGTCGCCGGCCAGGGCCCGGATCTGCTCGCGTTCGGTGGCAGTGAGGACTCGCGGCCGGGCAGCGATGAAGCGGTCGTAGTCCTCGCCCAGGTGCTTCCGCTCGGCCAGCGCGGCTTCCCAGGCGCGCTCCAATTCGCGCACGACCAGGCGGTTTTCCGGTTCAGCCAGCTGATATTGGCGGCGGGCCCGGTCGACGGCGTAGTCGGCCCGCTCCAGACGCTGGCGCCAGATCCGGTCCACCTCGTGGCGCCGCTGCTGGGCGTGCTCTGCCGCAGCCAGGGAGACTTCGAGTGAGGCCGGGGCGAGGGCGGTCAGCAGCAGGGCGGTGACATACCGGTCGAGGCAGGCTCCGGACAACTGCTGGCACAAGACGCCGCCGTAGTCCGCCTTGACGCGGCTGCACTCGTACTTCGGCCACAGCTTGCCGCCCGCGCCACGCTGGTAGTGCACGGTCATCCGGGTATCGCACCGGCCGCAGTAGACGAGTCCGACCAACAGGGCCGGACCGTCCCGCAGAGCGCCCAGGCTCAGCGCCCGGGACCGGTTCGTCTCGATCCGGGCCAGGTTGCGTTCATGCTGCTCGGTGCCGATATACGCGGGCAGCGTCCCGGGCAAGTACACCAGCCAGTCCTCGCGCGGTTTACGGACACGGCCGGTGCAAGGACGTCCCGGGATGCGCCGACGGGGATCGGTCCGGCTGCGGCCATAGACATACATTCCGGCATAGGCGGGGTGCCGGAGCATGTTCTGGATCATGATCCGGCTGGGGCGCCGCCACACCAGTCGGCCCTTCTCCGGCCCCTCGCGGGTCCGGATGCCCATCTGGATGCCGTGGTCGACCAGGAACCTCAACACGCCGTTGATCAGGCCGAGTTCGTCGAACAGGTCGAAGACCAGACAGACCACGGCCTGCACCTGCTCGTCGGGGTCCCTGACGACCTGGCCGTCGGCGAGCCTCAGATAGCCGACCGGCAACGGCACGGCCAGCTCACCGCGGCGGGCCTTGGCGGTCCGTCCGTTCCACATCCGCTGCTTGATCAGATGGAGTTCGGCCTCGCTGATCGTGCCCTTGAGACCGAGCAGCATCCGGTCGTTGTGCTCGGCCGGATCATAGACACCGTCCGGGTCGGCGAGCAGGGCTCCGGCCGGCGCACACAGTTCCAGCAGCTGGTGCCATTCGCGGCCGCTGCGGGCCAGCCGGGACATCTCCACGCCCAGGACCAAGCCGACGTGGTCGAGGCCGACCTCGGAAACCAGCCGCTGGAAGCCGGGCCGGTCCACCAGGCCGGACGCCGAATGCCCCAGGTCCTCATCGATCACCAAGACCCTGGAGGCGGGCCAGCCCAGATCGACGGCCCGTTGCGTCAGCCCGTACTGCAGCCGGGTCGACTCCGCGTGGTCGAGGACCTGTTGCGGGGTCGACTGACGAACATAAACGACCGCGAGCCGGTCCAGATGCCAAGGCTGGACCTTGCCGTCAAGGCGTTCCCACGGAGCCGTCACCGACACGGGGCTCACCCCCGTCCCGTCCCGCCGCGTTTAGCATGCGAGCCGCCAGCTCGGCCAGCAGCCGCACCACCTGCTGACGGCTCAGCTCGGGAACCGTCTCCCACGGCATCTGGGGAGCTCAGCAGCGACGTCCTCGGACACCGCGACCCACCCCCTCGTCCTCATCGGCCCGTCGCTCCCGCAACTGCTGCACCACCGCTGCAGCCCGGAGCAAGCCATCCACCCCTATGACCGGCACATTCCCCGATCCAGAGTCATCTATGTGTGCATTACGGCTTGCTCCTTGAGCGATGCATCAACCGCCTGAAGCAAGGGCGCGGCACAACCACCCGCTACGAGAAGACCGCGACTGTCTACCTGGCCGGACTCCATATCGCCGGCATCTTCCTCTGGCTCACCCGGTAATCCAAACGAAAGCCCCAGCCCTCAACGTCCTGCGTCCAGCACTCCTGACGACGCGGGAGGCTCGACATCGAACGGCTCGTCAAACGCGCTGAACGACGTGGTGGTGACGTTTCCGCCGCCCCGGTAGACGCTCCTCAGCAGGTACGGCTTACCCGCGGTGGCCACGTAAAAGGTGTACGTTCCTTCTTTGTCTGCGCTGTCCGTAACGTGCAGCGCGACCGCCTCCCGTCCGTCGATGCGGGTGGTCTCGCCCTTCTTCGCCTTGCCGAACGAAGCGAACATCCAGGTACACGTCGCCAGTCCGTCGCCCGGCTGTGCCTCGTCGACGGGTTCCCTCACCCACTGCTTCAGCCGCAGGCCGTCGATCTTCCTGCCGCTCCACTTCTCGAGGTATGTCTTGTCGGGACGGACATAGTCGGTCTCTCCGATCCGGATCTGTTCGAGGCTGCCATTCTCGGGCCAGGTGGTCTTCGCCTTGCATCGGCTTCTCAGGTCAGTGATGAGCCGGGTCGTCAGCGTGCCGTGGGCCGTGGTGTTGGTCGTCTCCACGGTCACGGTATGCAGTGCGCGCATTGTGTTGTTGGCTTCGCCGAGCAGTTCGGCCGCGGGCTTCGTCTCACCGGCATCACCGGCCGTGCACCCCGTGAGTGCGGCGCCGCTCAACAGACACACCAGTGCCATAGTCATGGGAATCGCTCGCACGGGCCCCCGCTCCGTCTCCGTACACCGAATGACCATGCTCATGCCCATGATCGGCAAGGGGAGCCTACCAGTCCCGGCCGGGGTGGTCCATCCGCGCCTGACACCCTCCATCTCCACCGGCAACGGTCTCAAAGAGCGCGTTGCCCACCTCGGCCTGCACATGCGCGCCCAACTCGGCGACAGGCACGTCAACCGTACCGAGGAGCCCAAGCTCATGTGGGTCCTCACCGCGTTCGTGCCCGTCGGCGAGCGCTGGAAGGCCCTCGTCTACCTGCCCACCGACCGAGGAGGAAGCGGCGGCTGGTTCAACTGCGCACGCGCCCAGGCGCTGTCGCGCAGCCACCCCATCCCCGAAGGCAGCCGCGGCGACGACACCCTGCCGCGCCGCATCGATCACGCCCTGTACGAACTGAGCCGGCACCTCAAGTCCGGCTACGTGCTTTATGTCTCCGGTGACTCCACCCGGCCCGTCTGGCCGCTGCTGGCGAACAAGAACGCAGACCTGCTCCCCGACGACGGCCTTGCCCATGGCAGGCCCGCGGTGCCCGGCACCACGCTCGCGCCCGAGCACCTGCCGCGGACCGTCATCCGCACCACCTCCAGCGCTGACCCGAGCATCCCGCTGCCCGCGCTCTTCCACGAGATCGACGAGGACCGCACCGTCAGCGACGGCGATAAGGGCTTGCCGGGAAACAAGTCGTGGCTTCCAGCTGCGGGACTCGTTGCTCTGGTATGGGGAGACCGGAGGGGATCGAGGCCGTCCTGGCTGCGAAGTTCCAGGTGTTGTTGCCGCATCTGGACGAGCGTCAGCGTCGGCTGGTCATAGGGGCGGAAGCGCTGTCGCTGGGGCATGGTGGGATCAGGCTCGTCGCTGCCGCGGCCGGGGTTCGGGAGGGCACGGTCTCGCGCGGAGCGGCTGAACTGGAGTCTGGTCAGGCTCTGCTGGGGCGGGTCCGTCGTCCTGGTGGGGGCCGGAAGAAGGCTGTGGACCTTGATCCGGGGCTGCGGCCGGCGCTGCTTGCGCTGGTCGAGCCCGACGAGCGGGGCGATCCGATGTCGCCGCTGCGGTGGACGACGAAGTCGACCCGGAAGCTGGCAGCGGAGCTGACCCGGCAGGGCCACCGGGTCTGCGCCGACACGGTCGCCAGCCTGCTGCGGGAGGAAGGCTTCAGTCTGCAGGCCAACGCCAAGACCATCGAGGGTGCTCAGCACCCCGACAGGGACGCCCAGTTCCGCTACCTCAATGAGCAGGCACGAGACCACAGGGACGCCGGTGACCCGGTGATCAGCGTGGACAGCAAGAAGAAGGAGCTGATCGGCGACTACAAGAACGCCGGGCACGAATGGCGGCCTGCAGGGCAGCCCGTGAGGGTCAAGACGCACGATTTCCCCGGCCAGGCCGAGAAAGCGATTCCGTACGGAATCTATGACATGGGGGCGAACACCGGCTGGGTCAGCATCGGCACCGATCACGACACCGCGGCGTTTGCCGTCGCCTCGATCCGGCGCTGGTGGCAGGCTCGCGGCCGGCGCGACTACCCCCGCGCCCGTCGGCTGCTGATCACCGCCGACGGCGGGGGCTCCAACGGCTATCGCACCCGCGGCTGGAAGACCCAGCTCGCCGACCTCGCTGCCGAGACTGGCCTTCAGATCACGGTGTGTCACCTGCCGCCCGGCACCTCGAGTAGGGTCGGGGACTGGCGCGGTTGCTTCAGCGGGTGGTAGCACCTGGGGCCTTTCTTCCGCCGGTTTCCCGGTCGGCTGTGCCACCCCAGTGGCCGTGACCTGCTTACTTGCTCCGTTTCCAGCCCCCGCCACCTCGATCCGGGCATGCGGTTCTCCCGCACCCGGCTCACCGACGCTGTTCACCGGCGGCATTCGGCTTCCCCCGCCAGTCCCGAAAGGGCCTGGGGGCGACGACGTTCCCGGCAAGACCGACCAGGCCCAGATGGTCCGGCGAGGCATAGTAGTGCTTCGTTAGGTTCTGGCTGTGGTGGTTGCTGCTGGGACTGAAGGGGACGATGGCCGAGGCCGAACTCCATCTGATCAAGCAGCGCATGCAGACCGGGCGGGTGAGCAAGGCCCGCCGCGGAGAACTGGCCGTGCCGCTGCCGATCGGCTACGTGCGCCGGCCGTCCGGCGAGGCGGTCCTCGACCCGGACGAGCAGGCACAGACCGTGGTGCGGCTGGTCTTCACGAAGTTCGCCGAGCTCGGCACCCTGCATGCGGTGCTGCGCTGGCTGGTCGAGCACGGGATCGAACTGCCCGTGAGGTTACGCCGGGGCCCGGACAAGGGCGAGCTGGAGTGGCGGCGGCCGAACCGGATGACGCTGCAGTGCATGCTGCACAGTCCGGTCTATGCCGGGATCTACGCCTACGGGCGCCGCAGGGTCGAGCACCGCCGGCAGCAACCGGGGCGCCCCTCCACGGGCAGGGTGGTGCGCGGTGAGGAGGAGTGGCTGGTGTTCATCCCCGACGCCCTGCCCGCCTACATCACCGTCGAGCAGTACCGGGCCAATCTGGCCCGGCTTCAGGCCAACGCTGCCCGGGCCGAGGCCCCCGGCACGGTCCGCAGCGGCCCCGCGCTGCTGGCCGGGCTGGTGCGCTGCGGTCGCTGCGGCAAGCGCATGACCGTGCGCTATCACCAGCAGGCGGGCGGCACCCGCCCCGACTACGTGTGCGCCCGGCAGATGACCGACTACGGGGCCGGCGACCGTTGCCAGGCACTGAACGGGGCCTGCGTGGACGCCTTCGTGACCGCCCATGTCCTGGCCGCGCTGGCCCCGGCCGCGCTTGAGGTCTCTTTACGTGCGGCCGAGCATGTCCTGGCCGAACGGGCCGAGCTCGAGAAGATCTGGTCCCAGCGGCTGGAACGCGTTGCGATCAGCGTCGACCGGGCCCGGCGCTGTTACCGCCTTGCCGAGCCCGAGAACCGCCTGGTCGTACGGCAGTTAGAAAAGGACTGGGAACAGGCCCTTGTCGCCCAGCAGACCCTGCAGGAGGAGTACGACCGCTTCACCCTGACCCGTCCGCGCACCCTCACTGCCGCCGAGCAGCAGGCCATCACCGCGCTCGCCGGCGACATCGAAGGCTTGTGAAGTGCACCGACGACAACCACCACCGATCGCAAAGAAATCATCCGCGCGCTCGTGGAGCAGGTCACCGTCACCGTGCTGGGCACCAGCGAACGGGTCACCGTCACCATCACCTGGGCCGGCGGCCAGACCACCACCGACGAGACCGCCCGCCCCGTCGCCCTCCTGCAACAGCTCAGCTACTTCCCGCAGATCAAGGAACGTGTCCGCGAGCTGGCCGGACAGGGACACCGCCCCGAGGCGATCGCCCGGCGCCTGCACGCAGAGGGCTTCCGCCCGGCCCGAGGACGCGGGAACCGGATCAGCGCCACCGCGGTCAAGGAGATCCTGCGCGAACTCGGCTGCCTGCAGCCGCCCGCCCGCACCCGGTCGGCCCCGCCACCCGGCGAAGAACCCGGCCGCGATGAATGGTGGCTGGAAGACCTCGCCGCAGAACTCGACATGCCTGCAGTCACCCTCTACTCGTGGATCTACCGCGGCTGGGTGAACGCCCGCAAAGAGTCCCGGCGCCCCTACCGCTGGATCCTCCACGCCGGACCCACCCAACTCGCCGAACTCCGCGAGCGACGCACCCGCCCGCCCGGCTGGTACACCCGACTCCGCTGGACCGACACCGAACCACCCCTCCCGGCCCAAGACGGAGATCAAACAGCCAGTTCCCATTTATGAGTGCACTGTGGTTGACACATCTCGATCCGCCAGCGCATCTTCGCCCACCGCACGAGTTCCACGATGGGTGTGGTCGCGGGAAGGTTCGAGATCCAGTAGCCGGTCGGAGCGTCCTGCCCGGCAGGCCATTCCACGAGCATCGTGTAGGCGGGCAGGACACCGTCCCACCGGTAATGCCCACCGCCTGCCTCCTGGGCGGCGGCCAGGGACTGCTTGCCCGCCGGACGCACGGTGAGCACGGCGAACCGTGAGGTCATCCGCCCTTTGCTGCCTTGCCGCCAGGTCACCTCGGCGAGCATGTCCGCGGTGACCTGGGCTGCGTGCTGGGACAGGGCCCGTGGCGGGGTCCGGTAACGAAGCAGGGTCGGCGGTCCCAGACCGCCGTAGTCGGGCCGGTGCGGCTCGGCGTGTTCGGGGTGGGCGACTTCCTTCCCGGTCAGTGCCAGCACATAAGCCAGGCCCCGTTCGTCCAGTGCGAGACGGAAGGGGGTACTGACGCCGTAGCCGGCATCCGCGACCACGACCGGGGCCTTCAGCCCCACTCGGCGAGCATGTCGAGCAGGCCAAGTGCCAGGCGCCACTTCTCCCGGTGCTCCGTGGCCTGCGGGACCCCGGCTTTGCGGCAGCGGTCCGGCTCGTCCGTCCACTCCCGGGGCAGATACAACTGCCAGTCCAGCGGACACGATGCCGTGTCCGTGGCGGCATGAACGCTGACTGCGACCTGGCAGTTCGCCCGCTTGCCCAACGCTCCGCAGTACTGGCGGGCCACCCCGACCGAGGCGGTTCCGCACTTGGGAAACGACACGTCGTCGATCACCCACACCTCAGGCGTGATCGTCTCGCACAGCCGCTGGGCGATCCGCCGTCGCACCGGCAGCGGATCCCACGGCGACTGGTTCACGAACTGCTGCAGAGCCTGCATGTTGCCGTCCGGCAGCCGCTCGGCCATCGGCTGGATCGACTTGCGCCGGCCGTCCAGCATCAGACCCCGCAGGTAACACTCGCCCCACCGCCGCTGATCCCGCCGCGGCACCGAAGCGAACACATCGCCAACGAACTCCGATAACTCACCCCGGAGCCGTTCCACTTCCCCCAACCTCATACCGGGAAGCTGCCCACCACCAGCCGAGATCACTCGACGTAACGAAGCACTAATAGGACACCACCCACCGTCCAAAGCCACGCGAGCGTTTGTGCTTCTTCGCAACGAACAGCACCATCCGCATCCGCGTGAACTCCCTGATCACCGCGAAGCGGTCGGCGGAGTTGCCGAACCGGAAGTACCCGGCCCAGCCGGTCAGGAACCTGTTCAGCTCCGCCACCACCACTTCAACAGGCAGCAGCAGCCGGGACCGGTCGGTGAGCTCCCGGATCCGGTCCCGGGCATGCCGCATGGCCTTGTCCGCGGGCCAGCGGGCGAGGAAGGGGAACGGCGCTCTGCCGCCCCGTCCCGGTGCGAGCACCAGCCGGTGGTGGAAACCGAGGAAGTCCACGCCTTCCCCACCCACCTTCAGGTGCACAATCCGGGTCTTGGCCGCCTTCGGTTCCAGGCCGAGGCCGGCCAGCAGGTCCGTCAGCCGCTCAAGAGCGGCCCGGGCCTGATTGCGGGAACGACACATCACCACGGCATCGTCGGCATAACGGACCAGGATTCCGTGCTTGCGCACGTCCCAGGCCCGATCGATCCGATGCAGATAGACGTTGCAGAGCAACGGAGAAACCACCCCGCCCTGGGCAGCCCCCCTGTCCGCTTTGTGCACCACCCCGTTCTCTGATACCCCTGCGCGCAGGATCACCCGCAGGAGCTTGAGTACGGACTGGTCACACACCCTCTCCTCCACCGCTTTGATCAACTCGGCGTGCGGAATCGCCTCGAAACAGTTGGCGATGTCCGTCTCCGCCAGCCACCCGCATCCCCTCCAGGACTCATCGATCAGCACCTGGAGGGCGTCATGCGCACCCCGCCGGGGCCGGAACCCGAACGAGCACGGACGGAAATCCGCCTCGAACACCGGCTCCAGCACGAGTTTCAGCGCGGCCTGCACGATCCGGTCACGAACAGCGGGAATCGAAAGCGGCCTCGACTCCCCCGGCTGGCCAGGCTTGGCAATGAACACCCGGCGTGCCGGAAGAGGCCGGTAGCGGCCCTCCCGCAGTTCCACGGCCAGCTCGCCGAGGAGCCGGTTGACCCCGTACTCCTCGACATCGAGCAAGGTGACCTTGTCGATCCCCGGCGCGCCCTCGTTCTGACGCACCGTCACCCACGCGCGCGCAAGGACGTCTGTGCGCCAGACCTTGTCCATGAGCGCGTGAAACCGTCGTCCGGCATCAGCCTTGGCCGCCCGGTAGAGCGCATGCTGCAAGGCACGGACCGGGTCCAAGGGAGAACGTCCCCCGGCGATGGGACTAGCCACTTCGGCACTCATCGAGCCCCTCCACTCAGCATCACGCACCAACGAAGTAGCGGCCCTTCCCTCCCCGGCGGTTATGTTGTCCGTCCGGGTCAAGCAGTACTACGGCCGCCTCCGACGCCCATCCGCCTCGACTTCACTTCCCGGGGTCACCGGTTATAGAAGGCGGTGCTTCCGGTGACATCACGCCGCACGTCACCGGGGCGGAGAGGGCCTCTCCAGTTCCCGCCGTCACTGTCCGAACGTTCCGCGCCCCTTACGCCGGGGAGTTCTTCGCGGCTGCCTTCCAGGGTCTTCACCGCTTCCATGGCCTTCGCCCTGACACTCCGGGCTCGGCTCTCCCTTTGCCCGCTCTCGCGGGGATCTTCACGACGCGGCAGGCTTCGCTTGATGCTACGGACCGTACGGTTGCTCCCCCTTACAGGGCTTTCGACGCTGGGCTTCGACACCAGGCGTTTCCCCCCGATGCCGCCAGCCTGCTACCGGGCCTCCTGGCAGCTACCCGGACCGGACTTTCACCGGCAAGCGACGACGAGCTTGCGACTGATGGTCAATCACCTAACACGATCAACCTCCGTCTTCTGGACGCACAGTGGAACAAGATCGAGCACGGGCTGTTCTCCCACATCACCATGAACTGGCGCGGCAGACCCCTGACCAGCCATGAAGTCATGCTCCAAACCATCGCCGCGACCACCAGCCGCACTGGCCTCACCGTCCATGCCGAACTCGACAGCGGTGAGTACCCCACCGGCATCCGCATCAGCGATGAGGAGATCGCCGCCCTGCCCATCACTCGCCATCGCTTCCACGGCGACTGGAACTACACCCTCCACCCCCAGCGTCCGATGGACGCGGCGACCATCGGCAGCACACCGGACGAGGCCCTGGCGGACAGACCGACTCGCCTCACCCGGCGTTCGCTCCAGGACCCGGAACTGACCGGGATGACCCGCCAGCAGCTCAGCGAGCTCATCGACTCGTTGACTCCAGCGATGGAGGTTCAACGCGAGCAAGTGCTCCGCACACGTCGAGGCCGCGAGCGCCTGGTAGCCCCTGGCGCAGGCGCCAAAGCCAAGCTCACCTCAGCCGACCGGGTCCTGGTGACCGTGCTCCACCTGCGAAAACTCGCGACCATGCACCTCCTGGGCCAACTCTTCAACACCACCGCCATGACCATCAGCCGCGCAGTGAGAGACGTCCGCCCGCTCCTGGAAGCCCATGGTGTTCATCTCCCAGCCTCAACAGCCCGTTTCCGCACACGGGAAGACGTCGCCAGGTTCCTCGACCCCGACAAAACCAAGATCAAACCAACGTGTTGATTCCCGGCAAGCCCTAAGACCAGCAACGCACTGTTCCAACTCGACGGCATTGAAACGACGTTCATCATGAGCCGCTGACCCCAGCAGATGGACGGCAAGACCCCATCGGCCAAGTCCGGCCGCACACGGGGGCGTTGGGCGTGCGACGACAAGGAGGCGCAGGCCGAGACCTGGTACAATCTCACCGCTACCGAGATCGCCGTCATCCAGCACTCCGACGGGGAAGGTGCGCTCCCGTACGCCCTGACCACCGCGCCGCTGTGCAACCACGCCCTGGGCTGGGAACACCGCACCCGCCACCCCCTGCCCGTCCACGCCGCCATCCAGATGGATGAAGACCACCCCGAATGCCGCCGCACTGCCGACTGGGACACCGACGACACCACCGGCTAGATGCGCTGGCCCGGGGATGTTGATGACGCGCGGGCTGGGCGCCTGAACGGATGAGGGCCTTCTGGGTTCGGTGTGGATCGCGACATCCACGCCCGACCGCAGGGGCCCTCGTGTCCCACCGTAACGCCCCACTGACCCCGACCGGCGGGCTGCGTCTGGCCAGGTGTGTCCGTGGACGAGGGCTGGCCGCTGCACGGGGGCAGATCGCCGAGGCGGGTACGACTTCGGTGCCTGGACGCCGGCGTCCGGCCGGTGACGGCCTGGCCGTCGCGCGTTGCCGTCCGCGCACGGCGGCCGTGGCCTCGGCCCGGCCCGGGTCAACAGCACCGTGCCCCGGACCGGGTGGAAGTGGTCCGGGGCACGACGACCGCTGCGGCCCACGACGACCGGCGGGGTTCTGTCCCACCACGAGGAAGAGCACGAGGACGAGCAACGGCGGGGCGACGAGCACCAGAAGTACGATTTCGGCGCGATGGTGGTTGTCCCGCGGTACGCCACCGGCCTCACGGTGTCTTCCAGCAGCGCCCGCACCTGTTCCAGAACATCGGCGTGGAGTGCCCGAAGCCCCTCCTGCGGGGGGGTCAGGCAACGAGGTCAGGCAAGAAGGCCTCGCTGCATGGGGCGGCGGCCCGCCCGGACGCAGTGGGGCTGCCCGCGGTTCCTCGCTCACAGCCGTGCGGCTTGCCGCGTGACGGCCGTCAGCCGTAGAAGGGCCCGTCGTGGTGCCAGCTCGTGGTACCGAAGACGTCGGAACCGGCGATGCTGATGCTGAGGTTGGTGACCTTGAGGCCGTACTGGACCGGAGTGGAGCCCTCCGCGCAATCGACCTTGACCGCCGGGAAGTTCATGTAGAAGTGCGGGCCGTAGTCACGGCCCTTGTCCTGGCGGAACTGGTCGACGATGTAGCCCGCGTCGGCTTCGAAGTAGACACGGTCGAGCTCGCTCTGGGTCGTACGCACCACAAAGGCGGTGTCCCAGTCGAACTCCCCGTCCGGCGTGCGGCAGCCGAAGGTTCGGGCGGTGTCGGCCTTTGCCGTGAACTTGACGCTGCTGTCGCCACCGTAGTTGCCCGCGATGTACCCCGGCTGATTGCGCACGTTGTGCAGAGTGACGTCGACGGTGAAGCCTCCGCAGCCCGGCGTCGGATAGTACTCGTGATACCTCAGCTGGCATTGGTGGTCCCCGAAGGCGGCCGTGGGGTCCGGGGTGTACGGCTGCGGCACCACGGTCGTCCTGCCGAACTCCACAGTCTCGTCTACCCCGCCGGGCTGATTGGCCGGAGCCGAGTCCCACGAGGTCGCATGAGACGCCGCCGGCCCGGCGAGTACCAGCCCCACTCCGGCCAGCAGAGCCAGCACTATTCTCGGTAACGCTCTTCGCATCATTCATGCCTCCCTATCGCACATGCGTACACGACATGACAGGCAGTCACGCTACGGGAGACTTGGAGCCGCCGTCAGGCGATCAGAGAAGAGCAACGCCGCACCACCGCGGACGGTGAGGCCACAGGTTGCCCCCTGCAGGCTAACCTCGATTCCCGGCAGGGTGGTTGAGGCAGCGCTACCCGCGCTCATACAGGTGAGGGCCTCAACCGCAGGACCAGCCGAGTCGCCAACACCCGCATCACCGCTTTGCCCTCAATGATTCCAGCCAGGTGAAACTGGCCCGCAGCGACATCCTTGCTGGTCGCAGGGCTGTCGGATGGTGCGGCGCCGACGGGAGCCGGGGACCGAAGACGGCTTGCGACAGCGGGGCTACGCGCGCAGCCGCGCTTCGCCGAGGAAGTCCGAGCCCGCGGTGCCCAGGCGTGCCTGCACGGACCGGGCGCCCGCGATATGTTCCGGGCCGTACGGCACGACTTTACGCTGCGGTAGGTACGGATCGGCACCGCGGCGGACCGCGAGCGCACCCCGCACGCCTGCCGGGACGCCGGGGCATCGCCCTGGAACCCACCGTACTGGGAACGTCGGCACTGGTTGCCGGACCGTCAGTCAATGAGACCCCGCAGAGGGTTGTACGCACGGCTGCGGAGGCGCTATGCCTGAAAGCCCTGGCCGGACAGGCCGTGGTCGTAGCCGTGACGTCCTCGGGCACAGGCTTGCTCCCACCCCTGGACACGGCGGAGACGTCGGTGCCAGCCTCGACGAACGCGCGGCCGGGTGGCCGTGCCCGATCACAGGGGGGCAAGGATGAGACAACGGCTCTTATCGGCGACCGCCGCGACCCTGGCCGGCGTGGTGCTGGCCGTCGGCGGAACGGGAGCGGCCCATGCCGCCACCGCCGCGCCCGCACACAGCGCCGCGCCGGCCGACGACCCGACACCCGACGAGCAGGGACAGCTGCGCGTCGTGGCAGCCGCCATCTGGAACCAGCAGCTGGCCGACGGCTGGAACATGAACAGCGACGTGGCCGACGTGCTGTCCCAGGCCACCGGTGCGATCCTCAAGTGCTCCGAGGCGTTCGCGCTGGTGCCGAAGCCGCCGGGGTTCGTTCCCGGGGCCTCGTACCTCGTCAAGTACACGCTCCAGCTGCGCAATTACTTCCAGGCAGTCCGGGGCGACCGCACCTACCGCACCTGCGTGGTCGCCGCATCCGCCGACTACCGCAGCGCAATCGAGCTGGCCTCGATGGGCGCCTGAGGCCGCCGTCGGGATCACTTGCCAGGCGGGGCGGCCGGCTCGCCTGGCAAGAGCAGCCGGCCTCAACGGCTCCCGATCCCTGGTCTGGCACCAGGCCACGAACCGGCCTCCCACAGCCCAGTCCGTGCTTCACACCCTCATCCTCACAACCCGACGGCGCACAACCTGACCGCCGAAGTGGCTCCCGTCACCATAAGTGGGGAGATTCCACTGAGCAGGTTTGGCCACACACTCGATTAGGGCGCGTATCGGGTGGTGATCAATGAGCATCGCAACCTCCGGGGTGGGTGCCCCGTCTGGGGTGCGAGGCCCGGCGATCTGTGGCTGCGCCGTGTGGGTGCGAGTGACCGGAAGCGTTGGCGCGGGCAGGCAGCGGCGGGGCCCGAGGGCCCCGGCTGCGTGCCCGCCGGGACGGTGTGTCAGACCATGGCGAGCCGGTCCACCAGCAGCTCCACTCTCGGCTCGGCGTCCTCGGGCAGCAGGCGGCCCGCGCGGGTCAGGGTCGCAAGGCCGTGCAGGGCCGCCCAGAACACCTCGGTGAACAGCCCCGGGTGGACGCCGTCGCCGGCGACCTCGGCGAGGCACTCGAGCAGGGCGGCGAAGGCGTCCTTCAGCGGCTCGGGGGTGTCCTCCTGCGCGTACGCCAGGCCGCCGTCGAGCTGGAACAAGGCGTCGTAGACCGCCGGATTGTGCTCGGCGAAGTCGAGGTAGGCGCGGGCGAGGGCCGCGACCCGCTCGCGCGGGCTGTTCGCTCTGGAGGCCGCGGCCCGCACCGCCGCGGCCAGCTCGGCGGCGCCTTCCAGGGCGACGGCGCCGATGATCTCGCGCTTGCCGCGGAAGTGGCTGTAGAGGACGGGCTGGCTGTATTCGATGCGCTCGGCGAGCCGGCGGGTGGTGACCGCGTCCCAGCCCTGCTGCTCGGCGAGTTCGCGGGCTGTCGCCACGATGAGGCGCTCGCGCTCCGCCCGTTCGCGCTCCTTGCGTTCCTTTACCGACATGAATCGATCCTAGCATCGCTAGACAATCGAGCGTTAGCAGTACTAGCGTCATCTCGTCGTCTAGCAACGCTAGTTCACGGAGGGATCGTCATGCTCAACACACTCGAGGTCGTCACCACCGTGATCGTCGGCCTGATGGTGGGGGTGGAGTTCTCCGTCGTCTTCATCATGAACCGGATCCTGAACGCGCTTCCCGAGGACAGCGGCCAGCTCGGCCACGCCCACGGCGGCCGGATGCTGGGCGCCCTGATGCCGTTCTGGTACGTAGGCTCGCTCGTCCTCAGCGCGATCTGGGCCGTCGCCGGATGGCACCACCACGGCGCCGGACTCGTCGCCACCGCCGCCGGACTGCTGATCGTCAGCGTGGTCATGTCGATTCTGCTGCTCGTCCCGATCAACAACCGAAACAAGACCTGGACCCCCGAGAACCGGCCCGCCGACTGGAAGCAGCAGCTGCGCCGCTGGGAGCGCTACCACTACATCCGCGTCGCCGTCATCGTCGCCGCGTTCACCCTGCTGGTCGCCTCCCTCACCTGATACCGCCGCTGCCCCGACATGCACTGGGTCGCCCCTGTGCATCGACGGCTTTCGCCCCGTCGGGGTGAGCCGGAGAGGGCATCGGATTACTGACCCCGCGGGCCGACGCCGCGCCGGTGGCACACAATCCCTACTCCCCGGGGGCGGCTGACCACCGAAATCCCGACATTCGGAAATGCCGCTGCCGCTCAGATCCCACAACTGTGATCCCGGCAAGCTGCGCCCCTCGATCGGCCGCGTCCACGGGGCCTGATCAGGCCCCACGCGACTCGGCACGCTCCACGAAGCTCACGAAGCCGACGAAGACTCGCAAGGAGTAGAACCATGTCGCTGAAGAAGATCAACACCGTCCTGGCCGCCGCCTTCGTCCTCTTCATCCTCTGGTTCGGGACGGAGTACATCTTGAGCCCGGAGACGACGGCGCCGGGCTACGGCCTGCCGAGCTGGCCGTCCGGCGACGGCGACGGCTTCCTGATCATCAAGGGGATCCGCGACGTCGTCCTGGCCCTGGTTCTGGGCATCCTGCTGGTGACGGGTCACCGCCGGGCGCTGGGCTGGGTGCTGCTGATGGAGGCCCTCGCCGCGTACGGCGACATGACCAACGTGCTGGCCCACCACGGCTCCGTGGCCACCGCGCTCGGCGTCCACTGCCTGACCGCGACACTGATGGTGGTCAACGGCCTGCTGATCATGCGCGAGACCCGCAACGTCGCGGCCGCTCTGGCAACACCCGCCCCGCAGCCCGCCTAGGGCTGTGACCGCGATCGCCGGGTTGGTGGTCGTGACGGTTGGATGTGCGGTGACGTCCATTCGACCGCTGGCGGCGCGGTGGCTGAGCCTGTCCGTGTACGCAGATTGACCGACAAGGAGGGGCAGAAGCTGAAGCAGATCGTGCGCCGGGACAGCACGAGTTCGGTGCGATACCGGCGGGCGATGATGCTGCTCGCTTCGGCGGGCGGAAACCGGGTGCCGTTGATCGCCCAGCTGGTCCAGGCCGATGAGGACGATGAGGACACCGTGCGCGACGTGATCCACCGCTTCAACGAGATCGGCCTGGCCTGCCTGGACCCTCAGTGGGCGGGAGGCCGTCCCCGCCTGCTCACCCCTGACGACGAGGAGTTCGTCATCCGGACGGCCACCACCCGCCCCACCAGGCTCGGCCAGCCCTTCACTCGCCGGTCGATCCGCAAACTCGCCGCCTACCTGCGGGAAGTGTACGGACGTGTCATCCGCATCGGCCGTGAAGCCTTACGGTGCCTGCTCCGGCGCCGCGGCATCACCTTCCAGCGCACCAAGACATGGAAGGAATCACCCGACCCTCATCGCGACGCCAAGCTCGACCGGATCGAGCAGGTTCTGGACCGCTTCCCGGACCGGGTGTTCGCCCTCGACGAGTTCGGGCCGTTGGGGGTCCGGCCCACCGCAGGCTCCTGCTGGGCGAAGCAGGGCAAGCCAAACCGGCTGCCGGCGACCTACCGCCGCACCCACGGCGTCACCTACTTCCTCAGCTGCTACTCCGTGGGCGACGACCGCCTGTGGGGCGTCAACCGCCGCCGCAAGGGCACCGCCAACACCCTGGCCGCGCTGAAGTCGATCCGCGCCGCCCGACCCGACGGCGCCCCGATCTACATCTTCCTGGACAACCTCTCCGCCCACACCGGCGCCGACATCCGCCGCTGGGCGAAGAAGAACAAGGTCGAGCTGTGCTTCACCCCGACCTACGCATCCTGGGCCAACCCGATCGAGGCCCACGTCGGCCCGCTGCGGCAGTTCACCCTGGCCAACTCCCACCACCGCAGCCACCCCACGCAAACCCAGGCACTGCACCGCTACCTGCGCTGGCGCAATACCAACGCCCGCCACCCCGACGTACTTGCTGCCCAACGCAAGGAACGCGTCCGCATCCGCAGTGAGAAGGGCATCCGCTGGTGCGCACGCCCCCTCAACGCCGCAGCCTGACCGACCGCGAACCGCAGCCCCGGAGTGCCGAAAGGGACAAGTTCACGAGAAGGACAGCGACAGAAGGACGGCTCAGGAGGCGGACGGCTCGATCTCTCCGGCAAAGACGATGACCTGGTCGATGAGGCTCCGCCGCAGATGGACGACGTCCGTTCCCGTCAGGCGGGGGCCTCCATCCGGGGTGGTGAAGACCCACTGGTACCGGGCCCACTCGTCAGGCATGTCCACCGCTGAGCAGCGCACCATCGTGCCGGTCCCCGCCGGGTGGCGCCGGATGTCCAGCACGAACCGCTCGACCGCCGCGATTCCTTCGCTGCGCCCCAAGGGCCCCCAGAAGACCACGTCTGAGGTCAGGGCCCGGGAGAGCAGGGCAGTCACATAGCTGTCGTCCGAGGCGTTAAACGCGGAGATGAACGTGTCGATCGCGGAGCGTGCCGTCTCTTCCTGCATGCCCCAGTAATACCAGCCGTTGCGCGTGCGCTCATCCCGCGAGCCGCCTTCCGATCACGGTGGACCATCCCGGTCACAGCACTGGCCCAGCGCCCAGCCAAGAGGGTGAGCCCTCCGGCCGCCACGTGCGGGCGGCCGGAGGGCGCCGCTGTCTCGCTGTGCAGTCCGACACCGGAACCTTCTCTTCACTGTGCAGACAGATCCTTCCCAGCTCCCATGGCGGCCGTAGCTTCGAGTTCCGACAGGACCCACACGGCAGCGCTCACCTACGAGAGGAACGAACCATGGGGCTTCGACGGGCCGCCGCCAGCGGCGCAGCCGCTTTGGCACTTGTAACGGGCATCTCCATTGGCGCTGCGGGCACCGCCTCGGCCGACCAGTCCGGTGGAGGCTGCCGCTATCTGTCCGCGGATGGCCTTCAAGTCAGGACGTGTGTGGATGGAGACGGCGCGGGTGGTATATGGACTGAGGTCCAGACGACCGGCTCGAACAACACCTCCATCAACCTCTGTGCAGAGGTTGTTGACAGCAACCAGAACGTTGTCCCCGGCAGCTTGAACTGCAGCGTCGTGTGGGGAGCCAGCAGCGATGTCTTCTCCAACACGGTGTTCCCCAACTCCGGCACCTACTACGGAGTTTCCTTCTTCACCAGTCCTACCTACTGGTACGGGGGAGAGACGCCGCCGATCTCCATATAGCGGCGAGCACGCGAGAGAAGTAGCTGCACCCACTCCATCTGCGAGGCGTGGCTTGTCGGACCGTTGTCCGTGCCATGACTTGTCAGACGGTTGTGAACACGGATCGTTCGTCCCGTCCGAATCGAAGGGGAAGACATGCAGTTCAAGCTGGGGCGCCGAGTCGCCTCCCTCGCCGCCGTGACCGCACTGACCGTCACGGGGCTGGGGCTCGCGTCGGGAAGCGCATCCGCCGCAACCGGATCCGACTCCAACTCTGCGCACGGCGTGGACATCACCGGCTGGCACACGTTGGACGAGAACCCGTGGGTGTCCGCCCGGCTGTGCAACTACCAGAGCTCGGCGAACAGCTTCTACTTCTGGATCGAGGACACGGCGGGCGACAACGTCACCAGCCCGGGGCACATCACCCCCGTCCTCGCGCCCGGCCAGTGCGACTACATCTCCGGCGAGGACTACGGCAGCACCCCGATCCAGGTCTACGCGAGGTCTGGAAGCTCCTGGACCTTCGGCACCGACCCGATCTACCTCGGCTGACAGCCGCCCCGCACCCGGCCGGACGCCGTCGCCGCGTCGCCGTCGCCGGGGACAAGGCTTACTCCTCCCGCGGTAATCGCTCCCACCTGCGCAAACGCCACATCAAGGCGGTCATCCCGGAGAAGGCCGACCAGGCCGCCAACCGGAAGAGGAAGGGTTCCGGGGGTGGCCGGCCCGTCGGCCACGACGCCGGCCTCTACAAGGAGAGGAACACCGTCGAGCGGCTGATCAACAAGCTCAAGGCATGGCGGGGCGTCGCCACTCGATACGACAAGACCCCGGACAGCTACCTCGCCGGCCCTTACCTGCGCGCCTCGATGATCTGGATCAAAGACCTCACCAGAGCGACTCATTGATCACGACCCGATACGCGCCGTAGCTGGTGACGCCCCTCACAGGAGCGGGCCGGTGTACCCCAGAATCCTGCTGCGAGGGTCAGCCTCCAACGCCGTGGCCTGGGCAGGTGATCCCATAGCGCTGCCGTGGGGACGGGGTTTGTGACCCACATCGGCCGCTGGAACCTTCTCGAACGCACCCCCGCCGACATCGAGGCCGACGTCCGCGCCGCCGCGCCGCCGGGAACCGTCGCCGGACTGGACATCACCGTCGATGCCACCGGCCTGACGCTGTTCGCGACGGTGCGGCGCGCTGACGAGCCGGGGTGATCCCCGCAGCCGGCGTCGTGTTCCTCCCTGACGCAGCATCGGTTGTCAGTCGAGGCCTTCGATGATGCGGAAGTCGCGCTCGACGCCGTCAGCGAGTACGGCCAGCGCCTCCTGGTAGGCCGCACTCGCGCGTGCGGCGACCGCCTGTTCGAAGCTGTCGAACTCGATCAGGATGGTGCGCTCGGCGATTCCGGCGTCGTGTGCGACGACCCGGCCGCCGCGGGTGAGCAGCCGCCCGCCCGCCGCCTTGACGGCTGGACCGGCCAGCTTGTCGTAGGCAGCAAGCCTCTCAGGGTCTGCGATGGTGCGGTAGACGCTGACCCAGTAGCCCTTGGCCACGGTACCTCCTGTGTTCGGAATTGATGTTCAGAAGCATGCTCAGATCCATGGCCGGCGCGCTGTGGGTCAGCGAGCCGACGGAGACGGCGTCGAAGTCGGACGGCTTCGATCCTCAGTTTCTGGTTCGACTCGACCGGCCCAGGCCCGGCACACCGACTGGGGCTGTGATCGGATTGGTCTCGGGTGAGCGTCGGCGGGCGAGGGCGAGGCTGGTCATCGTCGTGATCGCCATCGCGGCGACGCCGACCAGCGCCGCGGTCGTGTAGGCGTCGTCGTCCGGGAAGAGGCGGCCCGTGGCGGTGCCGGCGGCCAGGACCAGACCGCCGATGGCGCTGCCCAGGGAGTACCCGACGCTGCGGACGACGTAGTTGAAGCTCATGGCGCTCGACGTCTCGCTCTTGGGGGTGACGGCCAGGATGACGCCGGGCATGGCGGCCGAGAAGCTGCCGACGCCGAAGCCCAGCACGCCCATGGCCGCGAGCAGTTCGGCCAGGTTGGACCGGGCGGTGGCGAACAGGACGAACCCGCCGCCGACGATGGCGGCGCTGCCGGCCAGGAGTAGGGGGTCGTCGATCCGTTCGCGGACCCGCGGCGTGAGCTTGCCGGCGACGAACCCCAGCACGGAGAACGGGATGAGGACCAGCCCCGCCACGAAGGTGGTCAGTCCGAAGCCGTAGCCGGCGCTGTGCGGCGTCTGCGCGTAGCGGGTGATGAGCGTGAGCAGGAGGTACATGCCGCTCCCGCCGACGAGCATGGCGATGTTCGCCCCGGCGACCGCCGGGTGCCGTACCGCCCGGACGTCGACCAGGGGCGTCTTGGTTCGCAGTTCGGAAACGGTCCAGACGCAGAGCAGGAGTACGGCGGCGACGGCAAGGGTCACCGCCACGGCGAGGTGTCGGCTCCACAGGCTCCTCTCGCCGGCCAGGAACAGGACAAGGAGCAGTCCACCCGCCAGGACGAGCGCACCGGCCACGTTCACGTGAGCGGAGCGGCCTTCGGGGGCTGCGGGCATGGAGCGCCACGCGGTCACGAAGGCGATGGCGGTGACGAGCAGGCCGAGGCCGTAGGCGGCCCGCAGTCCGCCGAACTCGGCGAGCAGCGCGGCCAGCGGGTAGCCGACGCCGGCTCCGATGATGGAGACCACTGAGATCAGGGCGATCGTGGCCGCGCTGCGCTCCTCGGGAAGATGGTCGCGGGCCACGCCCATCATCAGCGCCGTGAGACCGAGTCCGACGCCTTGGGCCGCTCTGCCCACGAGCAGCCAGGCGAACGGCAGCGGCAGCACGGTGAGCGCGCTGCCGACGACGACGATCGCCAGCGTGGCGAGAATCGTGGCCCGCCGCTGCGGACCGGCTCCGAGCCGGCCGAGGACGGGTGTGGCGACGGCGCCGCTGAGCAGGGCGATGGTCAGCGTCCACTGCGCGCTGTCGAGGGAGACGTGGAACGTGGTCGCCACGCTGGTGATGAGCGGCGTCCCGAGGCTGGCGACCGCCGCCACGACCAGGGCGATGAACATCAGGGCGGGGACCAGCAGACGTGCCTCGGAACGTATCAGGGCAGTGCTCATGGGCTGGTCATGAGCCTGGTCCGCGGTCACCGGTCCGAATCCTCTCGGGCGTGGCTTTCGAGCTCCGCCAGATGCAGCAGCGCCGGAAGGGCTGCTGCCAAGGCCTCGACCTCGTCACCGGTGAGTTCGTCGATCAACCGCGCGTACGCGTCGACGCCCGCCTGGTGTCGCGTCCGGACGTACGACGCGCCGGCTTCGGTCAGGCACACCAGCGTGACCCGCTTGTCGGACGGATCGCCCTTCCGCTCGACCAGCCCGGATTCCTCCATCACCCGGACCAGGACGGTCATCGCGGGCTGGGTGACGCCCTCGGCCACCGCCAAATCGGTGATCCGTCGCGGGCCGGTCTTGTCCAGGGTGGCCAAGGTGGCGGCGGACGTCAGGCTCATGTCGCGGGGAAGGCGTCTCACGGCCCTGGTGGCCAGACCGTAGAGGGCTGACCCGATGGCATCGGAAGCGCCGTGCGCGGCGTCTCGGCGACTCACGCCTGAAGCATAGCAGCTTTATATGAATCCTTTATGCATCTCTCGATCAGGGTTCACGGCCGCCATCGAGTGCAACATGCCAGCCGCATTGAGCGCGGCCGAGGGATCTTCTACGTTGGTGTCGAACCTCTGGACCTGCTGGCAGAAGTCCACGCCGGGGTTGAACCCGTCGATAGGGTTGTGACGGTTCTCGTGAGCCCTCGCCGTATTTCAGAGGGACACTCGCGCCGTTCTGCCGGCGGCAGAACACCAGCTGGACCGGGCTCGACGATCACTACAGTCCAGTCTCATGACGACGATTACGACGCGTACGGTCGAGTACCCGGCCGACGGTTTGACGATGATCGGGCACCTCGCGCTCCCGGCCGGTGTCGACCGCCGGCCCGCGGTGCTGCTCGGACCAGAGGGCACGGGGCTCAGCGACGTCGAGCGCCGCCGGGCCGATGCCCTCGCCGAACTGGGATATATAGCGCTGGCCTTCGACCTTCACGGCGGACGCTATGTGGGCGACCCCGAGGAGATGCTGGCCCGCTGCATGCCACTGCTCGCTGATCCCGACCGGATGCGGGGCATCGGCCATGCGGCGCTCGACGTGTTGCGCACCGAACCGCGGACCGACCCCGACCGGATCGCCGCCGTCGGCTACGGCACCGGGGGCGCCATCGCGCTGGAACTCGGGCGCGACGGCGTCAACCTGCGCGCGATCGCAACAGTCAACGCACTGGCCACGGGCCGACCGGGCGAGGCGGCGCGCATTCGCTGCCCGGTGTGGGCCGGGATCGGGTCGGAAGACCCGATCATGCCGCCCGCGCAACGGAACGCGTTCACCGCTGAGATGCAGGCCGCGGGCGTCGACTGGCGCCTCGCGGTCTACGGCGGCGCCCTGCACGCCTTCCACCACCCGCCGGTCGACCACACCGTGCGTCCCGGCGTCGGCTACCACCCACGGCACGCGCAGCGAGCCTGGCGCGACGTCGTCGCCCTGCTCGCCGAGTGCCTGCCCGTGACGGAGGACCTGGGGCATGACCCAGGTAAGCATGCTCGCGCCGGGCACTGACAGTCCCCTCCCCTCAAGTCCGCACAGCAGAACCGCATTTGGGCGGATGCTCGATCGCGGAAACGTTCGCAACTGCCGCAGTAAATGCCGGATTTACTGCGACAGAGCCCCTACCGAGATCACCGCGACCTGCGGCGGGCCATTCCGGCCGCCGGGGCGAGGAGTACGCATTTACTGCGGCAGTGTCAGGAGGGCTGGGCGGCGTGACGATCGAACCGGTGACCGAGCTCGGGAGCGGGGGCGCGCTTCGGTTGCCGCGCGCTCGGGTCGTACCTCTGTCTGCCCCGCCCGCGTCGTACACCGCGGCGGTCGAGCGCTACCTCACCGGCGCGGGCATCGCGAAGTCCTCCGCACGGATCTACCGGATCTTGCTCACGACGTGGGGGTGGATGCTCGCCAGCGAACCGGCGCCGACCGGACCCGCCCGCCGGGGCGCGAAACCCCCGCCTTCCCCGTCGCCGCGATCGACGACCCGGCACTGCCGGAGGTGCTGGCCGAACTGGCGGCGGCGCGGGCGGACGAGATGGACGCCGACGCCGTCAACCGGGAACTGTCCATCGCGCGCAAGGCGATCGGCTGGTGGCAGCGCCAAGGCTGGATCGAAGGCGATCCCACGATCGGTATCGAGCGGCGGCCGGCGCCGGCCCGACCGCACCAAGGCCCTGGCGCAGAACCAAATCTCCGCCCTGTGGCGCCTCGACGTCGGGCTCCGGGAGAAGACGCAGTGGAAGATGCTCTACGAGTCCGCCGCTCGGGCCGACGAGGTGCTGTGTCTCAACGTAGAAGACCTGTACCCGCAGGACAAGCGCGGGAAGATCACCGCCAAGGGCGGCGCGACCGAGTGGATTCACTGGCAGTCCGGCACCGCCCAGCTCCTGCCCCGCCTCATCGCCCGCCGCACGCGCGGCCCGCTGTTTCTCACCGACCGCAAGGCACCGGCCGGAACACCCACGCTCGACGTGTGCCCGGAGACCGGCCGTGCCCGGCTCTCCTACCGCCGCGTTGAGGAGATCTTCGAGGAGAACACCCGGCTACTGGCAAACCCCCCTCGCCTCACCCGACGACATCAAGGATCTGGACGGCTGGACCCTGCACCGGCCACGGCACAGTGCCCTGACGCACGACGCGGAGGACGGCACCTCGCCCCCGATGCTGCTGGCCCGCTCCCGCCACGCCTCCGTCCGCTGCCTGGAGCGGTACGCCCACCCCGGCGTCGACTCGGTCGCCCGGCACGTCGCCGAACGCGACCCCGCTGCACGTCGCCGCACATAAATCTGAGCGGATCAAGGCTTCAAGATCATCCCGTTGCCCCTTTGGCGCGTATCCCGGTCACACCCCTAGAAGACAGGACGGGACGACGAAGCCCCCAGAACCTGGCCGACTCCGGAAGGCTCATCCCAACTCCGCAGGCACTGCTCAACGAGGGCGGCTTTGACGTCGTCACGCAGCAGCGGGCTCCTCCACAGGGTCGAAGGGGCTGGGGTCGGCCTTTGGCCATTTCCTCCTGGCTTCGTTCATTTCAAGCTGGTCAACGAAACACCGCGCGACGGAGCCCCGCTGACCGCGCAGGACTCCGACAACCACTTCCTGCTCCTGGTCGTGGCCGGCAACGAGACGACCCACACACCATCACCCACTCCATCCTCGCCCCCCTCCAGCACCCCGAGCAGCTCGCTCGCCTCCAGGAGGACCCCTCGCTCATCCCCACCGCGGTGGAGGAGTTCCTGTGCTGGGCGTCCCCCGTCTACCACTTCCGCCGTACCGCCACGCGGGACGTCGAACTCGGCGGCAAGCAGATCAAGGAGGGCGACAAGGTCGTCATGTGGTTCGCCTCCGGCAACCGCGACGAGGAGATCTTCGGCAACCCTTACGACTTCGACGTCGCCCGGCAGGACAACGACCACGTCACCTTCGGCAAGGACAGCCCACACTTGTGCCTGGGCAACCTGCTCGCCCGCACCGAGATCCGCATCATGTTCGAGGAACTGATCCCGCGCCTGGCGGACATCCGCCTGACCGGCGACGTACCCCGCGTCCGCTCCCGCTTCGTCAATGGCAGCAAGAGGCTGCCGGTCGAGGTGACACCGGACTGACGGCACTACCACACACCACCCCTTGACCAGTCGGCCATCCTGCCGAGACCATGTTGCGCATAACTCAAACAGTTGCGCATAGCGCACCGAGGGAGGATGCCGTGTCTCCTCGTCCGCAGCCCGGCCGCGAGTTCGTCCTCACTCTCTCGTGCCCCGACCGGGCCGGCCTCGTCCACGCCGTGACCACCTATCTCGTCGCCCACTCCGGCAACATCCTGGAGAGCCAGCAGTTCGACGACCGACTGCAGGACCGCTTCTTCATGCGGGTGCACTTCGACGTCTCGGACCCGGGCGTGTCGCTGGAGGATCTGCGCACCGGTTTCGGCCCGGTCGCCGAGGCGCACCGGATCACCTGGCAGCTGCACGACGCGTCGACCCCGACCCGCACCCTGATCATGGTGTCGAAGTTCGGCCACTGCCTGAACGACCTGCTCTTCCGCAAGTCCACGGGCGCACTCAACATCGAGATCCCGGCGATCGTCTCCAACCACCGGGACTTCGAGCCACTGGCGCAGAACTACGGCATCCCCTTCCACCACATCCCGGTGACTCGCCAGACCAAGGCGGAGGCGGAGGCCCGGCTGCTCCAGCTCGTCGAGGAACTCGACATCGACCTCGTGGTGCTCGCCCGGTACATGCAGATCCTCTCCGACGACCTGTGCAAGCGCCTCGACGGCCGGGCCATCAACATCCACCACTCCTTCTTGCCGAGCTTCAAGGGTGCCCGGCCCTACGTCCAGGCGCACGAGCGCGGCGTCAAGCTCGTCGGGGCCACGGCGCACTACGTCACGCCCGACCTCGACGAGGGCCCGATCATCGAGCAGGGCGTCGTCCGCGTGAGGCATTCGCACACCCCCGACGAGCTGGTCACCCTCGGCCGTGACGTCGAGGCCCAGGTGCTCGCACACGCCGTGAAGTGGCACAGCGAGAGCCGTGTGCTGGTCAACGGACACTGCACGGTCGTCTTCCGCTGACGGGGGCTCGGCAGGCGCGGCCGCCCCGTGGTATACCGGCTTGGCCGGAGCACCGGAACAACGGAGCGCCAGTGCGTATAGTTGCGCTATGAGCAACAGCGTTGCAGATGGCGAAACGGCAAGCTCCTCGGTCGGCGGCGTGCAGTCCGTCGACCGTGCCGTCAGCGTCCTGGAGATCCTCGCCCAGCGCGGCGAAGCCGGCGTCAGCGAAGTGGCCGCCGAGATCGACGTCCACAAGTCGACCGCGTTCCGCCTGCTCGGGGCGCTGGAGGCCCGCGGTCTGGTCGAGCAGACGGCCGAACGCGGCAAGTACCGGCTGGGTTTCGGAATCGTACGCCTCGCGGGCGCGGTCACGGGCCGGCTCGACGTCACCCAGCAGGGCCGCGTGGTGTGCGAGCGGCTGATAGAGGAGATCGGCGAGACCGTCAACATCGCGGTCCTGCAGGAGCATTATGCGGTCAACCTCTACCAGGTGCGCGGCCCGGGCGCGGTCGGCTCGCACAACTGGGTCGGGCAGCTGACCCCGGTGCACGCCACGTCCAGCGGCAAGATCCTGCTGGCCCACCTGCCGGCGACGGAGCGCGCCCGCGTCCTCGCGGCCGCCGGGCTGCGGAAGCTGACACCGCACACGCTGACCGCCAGGACGACGCTGGAGAAGAATCTCACCGAGGCCCGCGAGCGCGGATACGCGGTGACGCTGGAGGAGTTGGAGATCGGGCTGCACGCCATGGCGGCGCCGATCCGCGCCCGCGACGGCGAGGTCATCGCCGCCATCAGCGCCTCGGGCCCGGCCTACCGCTTCACCGAGGAGCGCCTCCACCAGCTGGCACCCGCGCTGATCAAGGGCGCGGCGGAGATCAGCCACCGGATGGGCTACCTGGGCTGATTCCTTCCCCGGGTAGCCGTGTGCCGCCTCGCCGATCCGCTGATCGGCGAGGCGGCACACGGCAGTCGTCAGACGGAGCCCGTCACACGCGGTACTCCACGGCCGCGTCCAGTAGCCAGTCGGCCACATAGCCGGCGAAACAGGACCGCACCAGGACCCAGAAACCCGCCCTGGTCTCGTCGCGGGCCAGAGTGGTCCGCTGGGCGGAGACGCCGGTGACCGAGACGTGCTCGTCGCCGGCCGCCGAACGGATCCGGCTCTCCAGGTCCCGCTGGGCGCCGGGCCGCCCCATCACGAGCCATTCGTCCGGGCCGAGCCACACCACGGTCATGTCCTCTGTGCGAACGGTGGTGTCGGGTTCCAGGGGCAGTTGGAACCCCAGGGCGAGTCCTACGGCGTCGGCGGCCGCGCTCTTGGCATCGACGCGGACGTTCACCTGGGCCAGGAAGGGGACTTCGGCCAGCCGGACCGCGCCCCCGGACGAGCGGGTCGCGGCGGCCAAGCGGTCGGCGACATGCGCCAGCGGGCTGCGCTGCCGGGCGAGCTGGGCAGTGTCAGCCATCGCGGCGGGCTCCCTCGGGGTCGTAGAGGACGGGACTGGCGACGGTCACCGGGAGCAGCCGGTTGCCGACGGGTACGTAGAGTCGTTCGCCGATGCGGTCCCGGCCGCCCTTGACCAGGGCGAGCGCGAAGGTCCGGCCGAGCGCCGCGCTGCGGTAGCTGGAGGTGACGTGGCCCCGCATCGGCACCGGCGGGGCGGGCAGTTCACCGTCGGCGACCACCTGGGTGCCCTCCGGGAGGAAGGTGGCCGGGTCCTCGGGGAGGAGGCCGACGAGGTGCTCGCGGTCGGGGCGGACGGTGTCGGCGCGGGCGTAGGAGCGCTTGCCGATGAAGTCGGGCTTCTTCTTCGACACCGCCCAGCTCATACCCAGGCGAACTCCCGCTGTGCGGCGGTGTCCCCGTACGGGGCGACGGTCACCGCGGTGGGGCGGGACCCGCCCTCCGTGCCGGTGACCGCGTGTCCGGCCAGCACCTCGATCCCGGCGGACCGGGCCCGCTCGGCCCACTCCCCCGGTTCGGGCCGGGTGTCGACGATCGCCGCGATGTCCACTCCCGCCGCCGCCAGGTCGAGCGCGGCGGCGTAGGCACTGTCGTTGGTGGTGAACACGACCGCGTGGCGTCCGGGCAGGACGGCGTAGCGGTGCAGGTACGTCCGGGCCGAGGTGGCCAGGATCACTCCGGGACGGTCGTTGTCGCCGAACGCGAGCGAACGCTCGTGGGCGCCAGTGGCGAGGACCACGCGCCGGGCGCGGATCCGCCAGACGCGCTCGCGGCAGGCGTACTCCGGGGCGTCGGCGCCGAGGTGACGGGTACGGCGCTCGACCGCCAGGAGGTGTGGTTTGTCGTCGTAGTGGCCGAAGACGGTGGTCCGGCGCAGGACCCGTACCTCGGGGGCGGCGTCGAGCCGTGCGCATGTCGCCTCCACCCAGTCGAGGTGTTCCCCGGTGCCGAGCAAGCTGCCGCCGGGTTCCGGCTGGTCGTCGGCGAGGATGACCCGCGCGCCGCTGTCCGCTGCCGCCGCGGCCGCGAGGCCGCCGGGCCGGCGCCGACGACCAGCAGGTCGCAGTGGCAGCAGCATGGTCGGGCTCCCTACTGGGCCACCGCGGCCGCGCCGTGCTCGTCGACGAGCGCGGCGGTGGTGAAACGGTCGAGCGAGAAGGGGGCGTTCAGGTGGTGAGGGGTGTCGTGGGCGATGGTGTGGGCGTAGACCCAGCCGACGCCCGGGGTGGCCTTGAAACCGCCGGTGCCCCAGTCGCAGTTGAGGTAGAGGTTGTCGACCGGGGTGAGGACGACGATGGGCGAGGCGTCGGGGCTGACGTCGACGATCCCGCCCCACGTGCGCAGCACATGGGGCGGGCGAACGCCGGGAACCGTTCCAGGGCGGCGGACGCCTGCTCCTCGATGATGTGGAACACGCCGCGCTGGGTCCCCCCGCTTGAGCGAAGTCAAGAGTGGGCGAGCGTGCAGATGCAAGGCGGAGGAGGAAGTCGACGCGGAGCGTCGGCCGACAGGATCCGCCGGACAAGCCTTAGCCACGAAGGCGGGACATGGTCGGGTCGAACAGGGGCTCCTCGGCCAGGACCGCCTCGACGCGCTGGTCGAAGTAGCCGATGTGCACGGTGGTGCCGGGGGTGGCGAGGTCGGCCGGAAGCCAGGCGTAGGCGATGCCCTTGCCGACGGTGTAGCCGTACGCCGCGCTGGTGACGTAGCCGACGACGCGGTCGCCGTCGTAGACCGGTTCCTTGCCCAGGACGACGGCCCGCGGGTCGTCGATGGTGAGGCAGGTCAGCTTCCGCCGTACGTCGGTCTTGCGTCGCTCCAGCGCGGCCTTGCCGAGGAAGTCGCCCTTGTCGAGCTTGACGGCGAAGCCGACGCCGGCCTCGTACGGGTCGTGCTCGTAGGTCATGTCGGTGCCGAAGGAGCGGTAGCCCTTCTCCAGGCGGAGGCTGTTGAAGGCGCCGCGGCCGGCGATGATGCCGCCCAGCGGCTCGGCGGCGGCCCAGAGGGTGTCCCACAGCTTCAGGCCGAGGTCGGCGGTGGTGTACAGCTCCCAGCCGAGTTCACCGACGTACGACAGCCGCATCGCCGTCACCGGGACGCTGCCGATGTGGGCGCGCTTGGCGCGGAAGTACTTCAGGCCGTCGCCCGAGAAGTCGGCGGCGGTGAGGGGTTGCAGGACCTCGCGGGCAAGCGGGCCCCACAGGCCGATGCAGCAGGTGCCGGGCGTGATGTCGCGGACCTGGACGGTGCCGTCGGCGGGCAGGTGGCGGGTGAACCAGTCGAGGTCGAGGTTGCCGTTGGCGCCGACCTGGAAGAGGTCGCGGGCGAGTCGGGCGACGGTGATGTCGCTGCGGATGCCGCCGTCGTGGTCCAGGAGGAGGGTGTACGTCACGGAGCCCACGGACTTGGCGACCTTGCCGGTGACCAGCCGCTCCAGGAAGTCGGCGGCGCCTGGGCCGCTGACCTCCAGGCGCTTGAGGGCGGTCATGTCGTACAGCGCGACGGTCTCTCGGGTGACCTGCGCCTCCGCGCCGACGATCGGTGACCAGTAGCGCGCCGCCCAGTCGTTGGGGGTGGGGATGGAGCGGCCCTCGACCAGCCTCGCGTTGGCCTCGTACCACTGGGGGCGCTCCCAGCCGTTCGCCTCCAGGAAGAACGCGCCGTGTTCCTGCTGGCGGGCGTGGAAGGGGCTGGTGCGGATCGGGCGGGGCGCGCCCGTCGGCTGGAGGGGGTGGACGATGTCGTAGACCTCGACGAAGTTCTGGCAGTCGCGGGCCAGGACGTACTCCGGGGACAGTTGGTGCGGCTCGAAGCGGTTGACGTCGCATTCGTGCAGGTCGAACGAGGAGCAGTGGCCGTCGACCAGCCATTCGGCGACGGCCCGGCCGACGCCGGCGGAGTGGGTGACCCACACGGCTTCGGCGACCCAGAAGCCCCGGACGTCCGGGGACGCGCCGAGCAGGGGGTAGCCGTCGGTGGTGAAGGAGAACAGGCCGTTGATGCCCTCCTCGACCTTGGCCTCGCGGGTCACGGGGAGCAGCGACTGGGTCTCCGTCCAGGCGTCCGCGAAGTCGTCCTCGGTGAACTTGAGGACGGAGGGCATCTGCTCGGCCTCGCCCACGGAGAGGATGTCGTCGGCGGAGACCGGCATGGGGCGGTGGCCGTAGTAGCCGATGCCGAGGCCGTCGTAGCGGTCGCGGTAGTAGAGGTCGGCGTCCTGGTGGCGCAGGATCGGGCGCACCGCCTCCTCGGTCTGGCCGGCGAGGGCGGGGACCGGGCCGGTCCAGGCGAGCTGGTGGGCGAGCGGGGTGAGCGGCAGGTTCATGCCGACCATGCGGGCGATCTTCGGGCCCCAGATGCCGGCGCAGCACACGACGATGTCGGCGGGCAGTTCTCCCTGGTCGGTCACCACGCTGGTGACGCGGCCCTCGCTCTGATGTACGTCGAGGACCTCGTGGCGGGCGAGGAAGCGCACTCCGCGTTCGGTGGCTCTGCGGATCTGGGCCTCGACGGCGAGGACAGCCTTGGCGAGGCCGTCGGTGGGGACGAGCATGCCGCCGAGAACACGGTCGCGGTTGACGAGCGGGTGCTTCTCCACGCACTCGTCGGGGGTCAGCAGGCGTGCCTCGATGCCCCAGGCGGTGATCCAGCCGTGGCGGCGGTGGAGTTCGGCGAGGCGCTCGGGGGTGGTGGCCACTTCGAGGCCGCCGACCTGGAGGAAGCAGGGCTTGCCGTCGACGTCGAGGGAGCAGAACTTCTCGACGGTGTAGCGGGCCAGCTCCGTCATGGTCTTCGAGGGGTTCGTCTGGAAGACCAGGCCCGGGGCGTGGGATGAGGAGCCGCCCGTGGCCGGAAGGGGGCCCTGGTCGACCACGGTCACTTCGGTCCAGCCGCGTGCAGAGATCTCGTCCGCCAGGGCCGCTCCCACGACGCCCGCTCCGATGATCACCACTCGGGGTCCCGCCATCGCCCAACCTCCGAACTTGAGACCGGTGCAGTTGCTTTTTACGCAACGTGATTCAGGCTGCGCAACTCAATGTGCCCGTCGTCGAGGAGGGGTGTCAAGGGGGCGGAGGACGTCGGAGAACGGGTCCCGGACACGGCGACGCCCGGCAGGCGGCGCGCATGTGTGCACACCGCCTGCCGGGCGTCCTGAGCTGCCCTTTCCTCGCCTCGTGCTACTTCAGCCAGGCGGCGACCTTGTCCTGGTTCGCGTCGACCCACTTCTTGGCCGCCGCGTCGTCCGACATCTTGTCCACCGCGATGTACTTGGCGACGGTGTTCTGGTCGTCGTTCGTCCAGTGGAAGTTCTTCACCAGGCTGTACGCCGGGCTGCCCGACTTCGCGAACTGAGCGCTGACGATCTTGTCCAGGTCGTACACGGGATAGTCGCAGGCCACCTTCGCCGCGTCGGCGTCGCAACCGGTCGTGTACGTCGGCAGGTTGACCTTCACGAGCGGCACTTCGGACAGGAACCACTGCGGCTCGTAGAAGTAGCCGATCATCCACTGCTTGTTCTTCTCGGCCGTCCGGTACGCCTGGATGAGCGCTGTCTCGCTGCCCGCGTACACCACCTTGAAGTCCAGTTTCAGGTTCTTGACCAGGGCCGCGTCGTTGGTGACATAGGACGGGTCCCCGTCGAGCAGCTGGCCCTTGCCGCCCGACTCCGACGTCTTGAACTGGTCGGCGTACTTGTTGAGGTTCTTCCAGTCGGTGATGTCCGGGTGCGCTTTGGCCAGCCACGGCGGTACGAACCAGCCGATGACGCCCTTGTTGCCCGTCGAGCCGGTCTCCACGGCGGTCTTCTGGCCGGTGATGTACTTCTTCTTCAGGTCGTCGTGGCCCCAGTTCTCCAGGACGGCGTCCACCTCGCCGGTCCCGAAGCCCTGCCAGGCGATCTCCTCCTTGAGGTCCTTCTTGTTGACCGTGCAGCCGCGGTTGTGCCGCGCGACGTACGCGACGACCGCCGCGTCCGCCTCGTAGCCCACCCACGGGTTGACGGCCAGGTTGAAGGTGCCGCACTTGCCGCCCGAGGCCTTCGAGCCCGCAGAGGTGCTGTCGCCGACCTTTGCTCCCGAGCAGGCCGTGAGGGTGAGGCCGAGGACGGCCAGGCCGGCCGCGCCGGCTCGCCAGTGTCTTGCCATGGTGTCGTGCTCCTTATGCCCCGGTGCGTCGCGCCGCAGCCTGAGTGATCCGGTCGAACATGACTCCCAGCAGTACGATGGCGAGCCCCGCCGCCAGCCCCTTGCCGTACAGCTGTCCCTGCGAGAACCCGGCCACGACGTCGTAGCCGAGGGCTCCGGCCCCTACGAGGCCGCCCACAACAACCATCGACAGCACGTAGATCAGACCCTGGTTGGTCGCCAGAGTCAGGGCGCTGCGTGCCATCGGCAGTTGGACCTTGGTGATGATCTGCCAGGTGTTGCACCCGGCCGAGGTGGCCGCCTCCACGGTCGTTTCGGGCACGTTGCGCACCCCGTCCGCGATGATCTTGATAGCGACGGGCGCCGCGTAGACGACGGCTGCGACGATCGCGGTGAACCGGGTGGCGCCGAAGAGGGCCAGGAACGGCACGAGATAGACGAACGGCGGCATGACCTGTGCGGCGTCCAGGGTGGGCCGCACCACCCGGTCCACGAGCAGGCTGCACCCCATCCACACGCCGAAGACGACACCGAACAGCATCACCAGCACCGTGGCCACGGCGGTGGAGGCAAGGGTCGTCATGCTGTCCGACCACACGCCCGTACCGACCAGCAGACCGACGCACACGGCGGCCGTCACCGCGGCCCACCGGCCGCCGAGCACCGCGCCGAGCGCGACCAGGGTGACGCCGACGAGCCACCACGGGGAGTCAGTGAGCAGCGTCTGGAACGGGTTGAGCAGGCCGTTGGTGATGACGTCCCGGAGGCCGTTGGTCAGGCCCGAGAGATGCTCCTGCAGCCAGGTGGTCGTGGTGTCGGCCGCGCTCGCGATATGACTGCCGGTGCTGCCGTTGCCGGGGAACTCGGCCGCCCAGACGTAGGTGTGGGACAGATAGACCAGGACGGCGACCGCGATCCCGCCCGTCGCCAGCAGCGGCCGGCGCCACTTCAGCAGGCTGCCGCGCGTGCGCCGGGCCGACTCGGTGCGCGCGGCCGCCGCCGTGGTGACCCGGTCGAGCACGATGGCCATGACGACGATGGCGAGACCGGCGTTGAAGGCGGTGCCCACGTCGAGGGACTGCAGGGCTTGGACGACGGTCTTGCCGAGGCCGGGCGCGTCGATCAGGGCGGCGATGGTCACCATGGCCAGGGCGGCCATGATGGTCTGGTTGACGCCCATGACGACCGTGCGTTTCGACATCGGCAGCAGCACTTTGACGAGTTGCTGCGTTCGTGTCGTGCCCATCGAGTTCGCGGCCTCGACGGTGGTCTCGGGCACCGAACGGATGGCGTGCGCGGTGATACGGATGGCGGGCGGTGCCGCGTAGATCACGGTGGTGATCACGGCGGAGGCCCCGCCGATGAGGAAGATCAGGGTCAGCGGGGCGAGGTAGACGAAGGTCGGCATCGTCTGCATGAAGTCCAGGAAGGGCCTCATGATCCGGTTGAACCGGTCGGACAGACCGGCGCACACGCCGAGCGGGATGCCGATGAGCAGCGCCACGAGGACCGCCGACAGGGTCAGCGCCAGGGTGTCCATGCTCTCCTGCCACAGGCCCTGCAGCCCGAAGAAGGTGAAGCCGGCCACGGCCAGCAGAGCGACCCGCCAGTTGCCCACGGCCCAGGAGACATAGCCGGTCAGAGAGATGACGCCGAGCCAGCCGATCTGCGGGACCGGACGGCCGCCGGTGGGCTGGGAGACCAGGGTCTGGACGAAGGTCACCAGGTTGTCGATGCCCAGCCGGATCTCGTTGAAGAAGTACAGGAAGATCGGGTTGGAGTTGCGGTTGGCCCCGATGCTGTCGTTGACGTCGTTCAGCCAGTGGTGCAGGCCGGTGAGGTCGGCCGCCGCGAGGGTCAGCGTCTGCTGGCCGCGCAGTACGGCGAAGAGCACCAGCCAGGCGATCAGGATCCCCGCCACCGCCATGGGGCGGCTGACCTTACGGCGCAGGGTCGCGACCGGCGCGGTCGCGTCGGCGGCGACGGCCATCACGCACCGCCTTCCTGCCCGGCGACGACGGAGAGGATCTCCTCGTCGCCGACGATGCCGAGCAGCTTGCCGCCCTCGACCACCTTGACCGGCTTCTCTGCCGCCAGCACCGCCCGGGTGGCCTCGCGCACGACGACGTCCGGACCCAACTCGGGCCCGTCGAGGGCGTCTTCGGGCCGGGGCGGGCGCATGATCCAGCGCAGGGTGAGCACGTCACCGCGCGGTACGTCCTTGACGAAGTCGCGTACGTAGTCGTCGGCGGGGGCGCCGACCAGTTCGTCGCCGGTGCCGCACTGCACCATCTTGCCGTCGCGCATGATCAGGATGCGGTCGCCCAGCTTCAGGGCCTCGGACAGGTCGTGGGTGATGAACACCATCGTCTTGCCGACCTCGTGGTGCAGGCGGATGACCTCGCTCTGCATGTCACGGCGAATCAGCGGGTCGAGCGCCGAGAACGGCTCGTCGAAGAAGAGGACGTCGGGGTCGCCGGCGAGGGCGCGGGCGAGGCCGACGCGCTGCTGCATGCCGCCGGAGAGCTGGTCGGGGTAGGAGTTCTCGTATCCGGCGAGGCCCACCAGTTCGACGACCTCAAGAGCCTTCCTGGTGCGCTCGGCCTTGCCCATGCCCCGGATCTCCAGGCCGAACGCCACGTTGTCGACGACCTTGCGGTGCGGCAGCAGACCGAAGTGCTGGAAGACCATGGAGAACTTGCTGCGCCGCAGTTCGCGCAGCCGCCCGGGGTCGGCGCCACGGATGTCCTCGCCCTCGAAGACGACCTCGCCGGCGGTGGGTTCGATCAGCCGGGTCAGACATCGCACCAGGGTGGACTTGCCCGAGCCGGACAGGCCCATGACGACGAAGACCTCGCCCGGCGAGACCTCGAAGTTCACATCCCGGACGGCGGCGGTGCATCCGGTGCGGTCCATCAGCTCGCGGCGGGTGAGTCCGCACAGCTCCCCGGAGTCCGGCACCTGGTCGGCCTTCGGCCCGAACACCTTCCACAGCCGGCGCACGGAGATGACCGGGGTGCGGTCCTGGAGGTCCTGGGACGTGTCGCGCCGCTGCGACACCTCGGTCTGGGCTGGGGTCACGATCGGCCTCTTTTCGGCGTTCAGCCGCGGAACCAGTGCTGCGGCCGGGGTTGGATGTTCTGCCAGACGTGCTTGGGCTCCCGGTATTCGTCGAGGCCCGTCGGCCCCAGCTCACGGCCCACGCCGGAGCGCCCGAAACCACCCCACTCCGCCTGCGGCACATAGGGGTGGTAGTCGTTGATCCACACGGTGCCGTGGCGCAGCCTGCGGGCGACCCGCTGCGCCTTGCCCGCGTCCTGCGTCCACACGGCCCCGGCGAGGCCGTACTCCGTGTCGTTGGCGATCCGCACGGCGTCGTCCTCGTCGTGGAAGCGCTCGACGGTGAGCACGGGGCCGAAGGACTCCTCGTGTACCACGCGCATGTCCTGGCGGCACTCGTCGAGGACGGTGGGCGGGTAGTAGAAGCCGTTCGCGAGTGCGGGGTCGTCGGGGCGTGCGCCGCCGCAGCGCAGTACGGCGCCCTCCGCGAGGCCCGCCGCGACGTACGCCTCGACCTTCTCCCGGTGCTGCGCGGAGATCAGCGCGCCGGTCTCGGCCTCGGCGTCGAAGGGCCCGCCCAGGCGGATCAGCCGGGCACGGCGTACGACCTCGTCCACGAAGGCGTCGTGCAGCGCGTCCTCGACGATCAGCCGGGCGCCGGCCGAGCAGACCTGCCCGGAGTGCAGGAAGACGGCGGTGAGCGCGAAGTCGACGGCGGTCTCGAAGTCCGCGTCGGCGAAGACGACGTTCGGGTTCTTGCCGCCGAGTTCCAGCGCGACCTTCTTCACCGTCGCCGCGGCGGTGGCCATGATGCGCTGCCCGGTCTGCAGGCCGCCGGTGAACGACACCATGTCCACGGCCGGATCCTCGGACAGCGGAGCGCCCGCCTCGGCCCCGGCGCCCAGGACCAGGTTGGCGGTCCCGGCCGGGAGGCCCGCCTCTTCGAGCGCCTTCATCAGCAGGATCGAGGTGGAGGGCGTGAGTTCGCTGGGCTTGAGGACGACCGTGTTGCCCGCGAGCAGCGCCGGGGCGACCTTCCAGGAGGCCTGGAGCAGCGGGTAGTTCCAGGGGGTGATCAGTCCGCAGACGCCGACGGGCTCGTATGTGACCCGGCTGAGGGCGTCGTCGCGGCCGGTGTCGATCACCCGCCCCGCGCTGGTGCCGGCGATACCGCCGTAGTAGCGGAAGCAGGAGGCGACGTCGGCGATGTCGTACTCGCTCTCGACCAGCCGTTTGCCGGTGTCGAGCGACTCGGCGCGGGCGATTTCCTTGGCGTCGCGTTCGAGGATGTCGGCGGTGCGCAGCAGCAGTGCGCCGCGCTCCCGCTCGGGGGTGTGCGGCCAGGGGCCGTCGTCGAAGGCGCGGCGGGCCGCGGCGATCGCCGCCTCGGTGTCGGGGCGGGTCGCCTCCGAGACCGTCGCGACGAGTGTGCCGTCCGCCGGACAGCGGATCTCCCGGTGGCCGCCGGCCACCGGATCCCGCCATTCTCCGGCCACATACAGATCTGCCATGCGCCGCGCCCTTCACCGAGAATTCGTTGCGCATTGTGCATTGCATTGCTTGTGGTGGAACACCCTGGCGGAATCGGCCAACACCGTCAAGGGGTCGGCCGAGGCCGATTTCACGCGTACAGCCGCTCCAGCAGGGCACGCCGCCAGCGTTCCGTCTCAGCGAGCTGATTGAAGGTGAACAGGTGCAGGCCGGCCACGGCCGCCGACGGCGCGGTGAACGCCTCCGCGCTGCGGGTGAGCAGCCTTTCCGGCGCGTATCCGCCGGGTGCCACGAACCGCAGAAGCCAGAAAGGGTGCCGGGCAAGGCAGCGCGTCGACTCCCCCACCCCGACCTTCGTCGCGATGGACAGCAGCTTCGCCCGCTGCACGGGCCCGGCAACGCCGGCGTACACGGGCAGGGCGACGTCACGGCGCCGGATCCGGGTGATCCAGTCGCCGAGCACGCGCGGGTCGAAGCACAGGTTGCTGACGATGTACGTGGCGTGCGTCCGCTTGTCCCACATCGGCTGGGTGAGGGCGAGCGTCGGCTCCAGCCTCTTGACCGGCGACGCCGTGACCGTCACCACGACGCCGCGGGGCACATGGGCGAGGACCTTCTCCTCCGTCGCCGGGAGCACCTCGTAGCGGATGCGGCCGAGCAGCGCCCGCAGCACCTGGGCGCCCACCGCCTACCCGGCCTGTTTCTGGGCGTCGCGGTGCCGGTAGTACGCGGCCTTGGACGGCGCCGGCGGCTCCTTGCCGAGGATGAGGTCGGCCGCCTTCTCGGCGATCATCATCGTCGGCGCGTAGATGTTGCCGTTCGTGACGTACGGCATCACCGACGCGTCCACCACACGCAGCCCGTCCAGTCCGTGCACCCGCATGCTCAGCGGGTCGACGACGGCCATCTCGTCGGTGCCCATCTTGCAGGTGCAGGACGGGTGCAGGGCCGTCTCGCCCTCCTTGGCGACCCAGGCGAGGATCTCCTCGTCGGTCTCGACGGAGGGCCCGGGCGAGATCTCGCCGCCGTTGTAGGGGGCGAGAGCGGGCTGGCCCAGGATCCCGCGGGCGATGCGGATCGCCTCAACCCACTCGCGGCGGTCCTGCTCGGTGGAGAGGTAGTTGAAGCGCAGCGCGGGCTTCTCCCGCGGGTCCGTGCTCTTGATCTTCACCGAGCCGATGGCGTCGGAGTACATGGGCCCGATGTGCACCTGGTAGCCGTGGCCGCCGGCCGGTGAGGAGCCGTCGTAGCGCACGGCGACGGGCAGGAAGTGGAACATCAGGTTGGGATACTCCACGTCCTCGTTGCTGCGGGCGAAGCCGCCGGCCTCGAAGTGGTTGGTGGCCGCGGGTCCCTTTCTGAACAGCCACTGCAGGCCGATGAAAGGGGCGCGCCACTTCGCCATGTACGGCTGCACGGAGACGGGCTGCTTGCAGGCGTACTGGACGTACACCTCCAGGTGGTCCTGCATGTTCTCGCCGACGCCCGGCAGGTCGTGGACGACGTCGATGCCGAGGGCGGACAGCTCGGTGGCGTTGCCGACGCCGGAGAGCTGGAGCAGCTGCGGCGAGTTGATCGCGCCGCCGCACAGGATGATCTCGCCGGCCCGGACCTGCTGGGGCGCGCCCCTGCCGCGCCGGTACTCGACACCGACCGCCCGCTTGCCCTCGAAGAGCACCCGGGTGACGAGGGCCCGGGTCGTGACCGTGAGGTTCGGCCGCTTCATCACGGGCTTGAGGTATGCCTTCGAGGCGGACAGCCGGCGCCCTCGGTGGACGTTGCGGTCGAACTTGGCGAAGCCTTCCTGCCGGTAGCCGTTGACGTCGTCCGTGGGTGCGTAGCCCGCTTCCTGGGTGGCCGCGAGGAAGGCGGTGAAGAGCGGATTCGTCGCCGGACCCCGTTCCAGGACGAGGGGGCCGTCGTGGCCGCGGAATTCGTCGTCCGGGTCGGCCGCGAGGCAGTTCTCCATCCGGCAGAAGTACGGCAGACAGTGGGCGTAGTCCCAGGTCTCCATCCCAGGGTCGGCCGCCCAGCGCTCGTAGTCCAGGGGGTTGCCGCGCTGGAAGATCATGCCATTGATGCTGCTGGATCCGCCGAGTACCTTGCCGCGGGCGTGGTAGATGCGTCGGCCGCCCATGTGCGGCTCGGGCTCGGACTCGTACTTCCAGTCGTAGAAGCGACTGCCTATGGGGTAGGTGAGCGCCGCGGGCATGTGGATGAAGACGTCCCAGGGGTAGTCGGAGCGGCCCGCCTCCAGGACGAGCACCCGGTTTCCGGGGTCGGCCGAGAGCCGGTTCGCCAGTGCGCTGCCGGCCGATCCACCGCCGACGATGACGAAGTCGTAGTGCAGAGGAGCCATGTGTCGCCTCGTCTCGCTCGCGCCGTCGTGATGCGCGGCATGCTAGTACGGGTATCGCATTGCGCACCAGGTTGCGAACAGCGCAACCTGTAAGATCTTTGTTCACATCGCGTTACGTGAAGCGCGTTGTTTACTGCGCGTATAGTTTCGTTATGAGCAACTACAGTCCGGATACCGGAACGAACGGGCCGCAGTCCGGCGGAGTGCAGTCCGTCGACCGGGCCATCAGCGTCCTCGAGATCCTGGCCCAGCGCGGCGAGGCGGGCGTGAGCGAGGTGGCCGCCGAAATCGATGTGCACAAGTCGACCGCGTTCCGTCTGCTGGGTGCCCTCGAGGCGCGCGGCCTCGTGGAGCAGTCGGGCGAGCGGGGCAAATACGCACTCGGCTTCGGCATCGTACGCCTGGCGGGCGCGGTCACGGGGCGCATCGACATCACCCAGCAGAGCCGGCCCGTGTGCGAGCGGCTGGCCGAGGAGATCGGCGAGACGGTCAACATCGCCGTGATGCAGGAGCACTACGCGATCAACCTCTACCAGGTGCGCGGCCAGGCCGCCGTCACCGCGCACAACTGGGTCGGCCAGCTGACCCCGCTGCACGCCACCTCCAGCGGCAAGATCATGCTGGCCCATCTGCCGACCAAGGAGCGCGCCGCGCTGCTGACGGAGGCGGGCCTGAAGAAGATGACCCCCCGCACGATCTCCTCGAAGGCGAAGCTGGAGAAGAACCTCGCCGAGGCCCGGGAGCGCGGTTACGCCTGGACGCTGGAGGAGCTGGAGATCGGGCTGCATGCCATGGCCGCGCCGATCCGTGACCGGGAGGGCCAGGTCATCGCGTCCATCAGCGCCTCCGGGCCGGCGTACCGGTTCACCGAGGAGCGCATGCACGAGCTGGCCCCGGTCCTCGTCAAGGGCGCGGAGGACATCAGCCACCGGATGGGATACCTGGGCTGAGCGCACACCGCACGACCGCCGTACGGCCCGCGCTCGCCCCCCGCGCGGGCCACGGGCACCCCGTCATTCCGGCTTGGGTGTGCCGAGACGCTCATTCACCCAGTCGTGGAAGGCACCGATGTGGTGCTCACTGGGCACGAGCACCCCGCCCTTGGTGTAGAGCCGCGAACTCATCCCCGGCTGGGTGCGCTCGCAGGCGTCGAAGTCCTGGCGGTTGACCCGGTCGAACAGCTCCACGGACCGGCTGACGTCCTTGCCGTCCGCCACCACCTCGGGCAGATAGAGCCAGTCGCACTCGACCACCGTGCGGTCGACGGCCACCGGGTACATCCGGTGGAAGATCACGTGGTCGGGCACCAGGTTGATGAACACCTGCGGCTTGACGGTGATCGCGTAGTACCGGCGGTCCTGGTCCTCGGACACTCCGGGAATGCGGTCCAGTCCCGCGGAGCCGTCCACGGTGAAGCCCTGGATGTCCTCGCCGAACTCGGCGCCGTGGCCGACGTAGTACTGGGCCGCGTAGCCGTCGGCGAACTCGGGGAGGACCTCGGTGAGTTCGGGGTGGATCGTGGCGCAGTGGTAGCACTCCATGAAGTTCTCGACGATGAGCTTCCAGTTCGCCCGGACGTCATAGACGATCCGCTTGCCCACCGAGAGGCTCGCGATGCCGTAGCGCTCGATCGACTCCACGTCACCGAGGCGCGTGATCACCTCGCCCACGACGTCCTCCTCGAAGGAGGGCGGGTTCTCCGCCAGGCAGACCCAAACATAGCCGAGCCATTCCCGCGCGGCCACGCTCACCAGGCCGTACTCGGTGCGGCCGACGTCGGGCATCTTGGTGAGGTTGGGTGCCGCGACGAGCTTGCCGTCCAGGTCGTACGTCCAGGCGTGGTACGGGCACTGGAAGGCCCGCTTGACCTCGCCGGCCCCGTCGGTGCAGAGCTTGGCTCCGCGGTGCCGGCACACATTGAAGTAGGCACGGATGGCGTGATCACGGGCGCGGGTGACGAGGATGCTCTCGCGGCCCACGTCGACGGTGCGGAAGGCACCGGGCTTGGCCAGGTCGGACGAGCGCGCGACGCAGAACCACATCGCCTCGAAGATGCGCTCCTGTTCTTGGGCGAAGACGCCGGGGTCCGTGTAGGCGGAGCCGGGGAGGGTGGCGATCAGGCTGTCCGGCAGGCTGGTCGAGGTCACGGTGCACTCCTCGGGGAACGTCGCGGGATGGTGGGTGGCGTCGAGACGTCAGGACACGGACGCCGTGGAGGTGAGCTGTTTTCGCCAGCGGGTGAACAACCTCGGCTGGTTCATCCCGAGCACCGCCACCGGCCGGCCCGCCCGCCGGTAGACGGCGAGGAAACTGCGGTCACCGGTCGAGCCTTCCTCGACCGTCACCTCGTCGGCCCCGGCGGCGTGGCCGACGAACTGGATCTTCACGCCGTACTGGTCCGACCAGAAGTACGGCGGCCGGGGCACGCCCGGCTGCGTGGCACCGCCCGCGAGCAGCGTGGCGACGGCGGCGTCCGGCCGTTCCAGCGCGCCGGTCCAGTGCTCGACCCTGCGGTGGGTGCCGGTGTGCGGGTCGTACCAGTTGGCGCAGTCGCCGACGGCGACCACCCCGGCCAACGCCGTACGGCCGTCGGCCCCGCACGTCACGCCGTTGTCGAGGGCGACACCGGAGCCCGCGAGCCAGTCGACACAGGGCCGGGCCCCCACGCCGACGACGACGATGTCGGCGGGAAGGGTGCGGCCGTCTTCCAACAGCACGCAAGCCACCTGCCGCTCCCCGCCGAGTCCCTTGACTCCCACGCCGCACAGCAGCCGTACGCCGTGATCCGTGTGAAGCGCGGAGACGATCCCGCCCATGGTCTCGCCGAGCGGTCCGGCCAGCGGGGTCGGTGCCGCCTCGACGACGGTGACGTCGAGGCCGAGGCCGTACGCCGTGGCGGCGACCTCGGCGCCGATGAATCCGCCGCCGATCACCACCATCCGTCCGCCCAGGGCCAGTTGGTCCCGCAGGCGCCGGGCGTCGTCCAGCGTGCGCAACACGTGGACCCCGGCGAGGCCCTCGGTGCCGGGCAGGGTGCGGGCGGCCGCGCCGGTCGCGATGACCACGGCGTCGGTGTGGATCTCCCGGCCGTCGGCGAGCGTGATGGTCCGCTCGGTGCGGTCGAGTCCGACGGCGCGGGCGCCGAGCACCCATTCCGCCTGGAGGTCCTCGTCGTCGAGTTCCAGCGCCAGATCGGCCTCGCCGATGGTGCCGGCCAGGAACTCCTTGGACAACGGCGGCCTGTCGTACGGGCGGTGCGATTCCTCGCCGACGAGGACCAGACGGCCGTCGTAGCCCCGCTTGCGCAGCGAGCGCGCGGCCGACAGTCCGGCCAGCGAGGCGCCTACGATGGCCACCGTCCTCACGCGGGGCCTCCGGCCAGGCGGGCCGTGATGCACGGCGGCAGGTTGGGCGCCTGCGTGGACAGCCGCACATAGACCATGCCGTCCTCGACGACGACCTCGTGGGTGCGGACCGGGAGTTTGGCCGGGGGTGCGTCCACAGCTCCGGTCCTCAGGTCGAACTTCGAGGCGTGCAGGGGACACTCCACCTCGCAGCCCTCCAGCCAGCCGTCGGCGAGCGACGCGTCCTGGTGGGTGCAGGTGTCGTCGATGGCGAAAAGCTCGCCGTCGTCGGTGTGGAACACCGACACCGGCGGGTCGATGTCGAGCCGGTGGGCCTCGCCTCGCGGAAGATCCACGAGTCGGCACGCGGGAATCATCATGACACCTCGGTGCGTATAGCGAAACGGATTGCGATGAGCGCAACGCCAGTTTGCTGGCGGCCCTGAAGCGTTGTCAAGGCGTCGGGAAGCCGGGTTGCGCGGGGTCCGACGGCGAGGTTCCGGGCACGTCGAAGCGATGACGAAAGCGCAGGTGAACAGGGGGATCAGAGGTCTCGCAGGGCGCGCCGACGGCCCTGCCGCCGGTGCCGGCCACGAGGTCGGTCACCGGGGCGGGGCCGTCGGCTCTCCAGGCGGTCAGAAGCCGCGGTCGATCCACTCCTGACGATGCGGCGCCTCGGCGCCGACGGTGGTGGTGTCACCGTGACCGGTGTGCACCACGGTGCTCTGCGGCAGGGTGAGGATGCGTTCACTGATCGAACGGATGATGGTCGGGAAGTCGCTGTACGACCGTCCCGTCGCGCCGGGCCCGCCGGCGAACAGCGTGTCGCCGCTGAAGAGCGCGGACAGCCGCGGGGCGTACAGACACACGGCTCCGGGGGCGTGGCCCGGGGTGTGCAGCACGGTCAGCTCGGCTCCCGCGACCGAGAGGCGCAGCCCGTCGGTCAGCTCACCGTCCGGCGCGCGATCGGGATTGGTCTGTTTCCACAGCTCCAGATCGCCGGCGTGCAGCAGGATCGGCGCGCCGGTCCGGGCGGCGAGTTGGGGCGCGGCGTTGATGTGGTCGTTGTGCGCGTGGGTGCACACGATCGCCCGCAGGGTGCGTCCGCCGAGGGCCCGGACGATCTCGTCGGCGTCGTGAGCGGCGTCGATGACGAGTGCCTCGGTGTCGTCGCCCACGATCCAGATGTTGTTGTCCACGTCCCAGGTACCGCCGTCCAGCGAGAACGTGCCCGACGTGACGAGACGTTCGATGCGGGCGCCCGGCATCAGAGGACCACCACGGAGCGCAGCACGTCGCCATGGTGCATGCACTCGAAGGCCTTCTCCACGTCGTCCAGCGCGATGGTCTCGGTGACGAAGGCGTCCAGGTCGAGGCGGCCCTGCAGATAGAGGTCGACGAGCATCGGGAAGTCGCGGGAGGGCAGGCAGTCGCCGTACCACGACGACTTCAGCGCGCCGCCCCGGCCGAAGACGTCGAGGAGGGGCAGTTCCAGCTTCATCTCCGGCGTCGGTACGCCGACCAGCACCACCGTCCCGGCGAGGTCGCGGGCGTAGAAGGCCTGCCGGTAGGTCTCCGGACGACCCACCGCGTCGATCACGACGTCGGCGCCGAACCCTCCTGTCAGCTCGCGCACCGCGTCGACCGCGTCCGTCTCCTTGGAGTTGACCGTGTGGGTCGCGCCCAGCTTGGTCGCCGTGGCGAGTTTGCGGTCGTCGATGTCCACCGCGACGATCTTCGCCGCGCCCGCCAGGCGCGATCCGGCGATCGCCGCGGCTCCCACGCCGCCGCAGCCGATCACGGCGACCGTGTCACCGCGGCCGACACCGCCGGTATTGATGGCCGCACCGAGGCCGGCCATCACGCCACAGCCCAGCAGCCCCGCGGCGGCGGCCGAGGCGGCCCGGTCGACCTTGGTGCACTGCCCGGCGGCCACGAGCGTCTTCTCGGCGAAGGCGCCGATGCCCAGCGCCGGCGACAGCTCGGTGCCGTCGCTCAGGGTCATCTTCTGCTTCGCGTTGTGCGTGCTGAAGCAGTACCAGGGCCGCCCGCGCAGACAGGCCCTGCACTGACCGCACACCGCACGCCAGTTGAGGATGACGAAGTCGCCTGGGGCCACGTCCGTGACGCCCTCGCCCACCGCCTCCACCACGCCCGCCGCCTCATGCCCGAGCAGGAACGGGAAGTCGTCGCTGATCCCGCCCTCGCGATAGTGCAGATCGGTGTGGCAGACCCCGCAGGCCTCGACCTTGACCAGCGCCTCCCCCGGGCCGGGGTCGGGCACGACGATCGTCTCCAGACTGACAGGGGCGCCCTTGCTCCGCGCGACGACAGCACGGACCTGCTGAGTCATGGCCACTCCTCGGCTGACGGATTCCGAGATGTTGCCTATTACGGCACGCATCTCGCTTTTCGCAACACAGCATCGGGGAGGGTGAGGCGGCGGTCAAGGGGCCGTATCAGCGCTTCACGGCATGCAGGATCCGCATGCCCCGGGAGTCGACCGCTTCGCGGTGGACGTCGAGCCCCGCCGCGCGGCACCGGTCGGACAGCCAGGACGGCGCGATACGGAGCTTGGGATAGCTGCTCACCGGCTGCTGCCAGGAGCCGTCGACCCGGGTGTGGAGCAGATCATGGACGACGACCGTGTCCTAGGGCCTGTCCGATGGGTCCGCGTGACTGGACCGGCATCCCGTGGCGTGATCTGCCGACGCGGTTCGGGAAGTGGAAGACGGTTCATGACAGGCATCGCAGGTGGTCAGCGGACGGCACGTGGGACAGGATTCTGCGGGCCGTCCAGGCCGACGCCGACGCGGAGGGCCGCATCGACTGGTCCATGGTGAGTGTGGACTCCACCGTGTGCCACGCCCACCAGCACGCTGCCGGTGCCCCGCCCGCAGGAACGAGGTCGAGCGGACGATCAATCAGCTCAAGGGCTTCCGGGCCGTAGCCACCCGCTTTGACAAGCGGGCCTACGTCTTTCACGGCACCGTGACTGTAGCCGCGGTCCGGCTCTGGCTTCGCTCGTGACCCGTCGGACAGTCCTTAGTCGCCGCCCTTCGAGAGGAACGCGAGCACCAGCGGCGTGGCTATGTCGGCGTACTCCTCGAAATAGGCGTGCCGGGCACGCGGGATGAGGCGCATCCGCGCGTCCGGGATGCGGTCGGTGAGCAGCGGCGCGTTGGCAGTGGGGTTGAACACGTCGTCGGTGCCGTGGACAACGAGCGTCGGCGCGGTGATCCGCGGCAGTGCGTCCCAGGCATCGTGGCGGGCACTGGCCCGCAGATGCCGGCGGCGGGCGTGGGCGGGCATCGACGAGTCGCCAAGTGTGCGGAATGGTCCGTCATGCCCGGCGAGCCAGCCGGGCGTGTACATGAGTTCACGCAGAGCGCGGCGAGCGGCATCCGCGTCGGACTGCGTCAGGGCCCGTCCGACCTCCGGCCCACGCTCGACGCCGTTCGGCCCTCCGGGGGAGGTGCAGCCCAGCACGAGGCGGTCGACGCGGCCGGGGTGGTCGGCGGCGACCCACTGCGCGACCCGGCCGCCCATGGACGTGCCATAGACGTGGGCCTGCCCCATCCCGGCGTGGTCGAGGACTGCCACCACATCGCGGGCGAACCCCGGCGTGCTGTAGGTGTCGGTGTCGGGCCGGTCGCTGGCCCCGGTCCCGCGGTAATCCATGACGACGGTGGTGAAATCCGCTTCGAAGTCGGCCCGCACCGAGTCCCACCAGCGGTGGTCGTTCGCCTGCCCGCTCAGCAGAATCAGTGGCTCGCCAGCGCCGCGGACCTCGTAGTAGAGCGCGGCACCATCGGCCGCTTGTGCGAAGGGCATGGTGGTGATTCTCGCACCGGGCACCCGACGCTCGCGCCCGGGCAGTCTGCCCCATAGCCGTTCGTGCAGGCGGGCTCCGAACCGTGAGACAAACTCAATCCATCGGACACAGCCTAGGACTGGGATCAGAATGAGGTGCCTGCCGTGTAGGAGTGACGGGATGTCAGTTCTCCTTGCAGGGCAAGGGGCGGGTGCGACCGAAACGCGTAGCGGGGCAAGCCGAGGCTGGTCGAAGGCGGGCCCATGTAACGGCCCAGGCGCTACGGCGCGGGCGGCTTGCTTGGCGGCTCCCAGCCGTGGGTGAGGATGTCGAAGATTGCCTCGATCGCGGCCCGGCGGTCCTGCCGGCCGCGAGCGAGCACCGGGATCTCGAGTACGAATCGGGCAAGAGCCACACATGCGAGGTTGTCGTGGTCCACGCCGAACTCGTCGGCGATGGCTGCGCTGAGGCTGTCGGTGTACCGGGTCCACATGCGTTCGGCGTAGGCGCGCAGCACCGGCGTGGAGTTCACCAGGTTGGTGAACTCGGCCGCCTGGGGATGTGCCTCGATCGACGGCCAAGTGTCCAGGACGTGGTCTCGAAGGGCGTCGAGGATGCTCTGGTCGGAGGGTCGCCGCCGCACCGCGGCGATCAGTTGTGACTCTCGGTCTTCGTCCTGGTCGAATACCAGCGCTTCCTTGCCGCTGAAGTGCTTGAACACCGTAGCGGTCGACACGTCGGCGGCGTCGGCGATGTCACGGATGCTCACCTGATCGTAGCCGCGCTCCAGGAAGAGTTGCAGTGCGGCGTCGGCGATCGCCTGCCGGGTGGCTGCCTTCTTGCGGGCGCGGCGGCTGGCGGAGGGCACGGTCATGACTACAGCGTACTCGATAGTCGAATCAGTCACTAAGTAGAGTCATTGCACTTTTCTACTCGCTCTGATTTTATGGGTACTGTGAGTACCTGAGCGGCCCATCCTCGTCGGCCTGGTCATCGTCTGCACCGCGCCGACCTGTTCATCCAAGAGGCCCCTCTGCGTGGCACATCCGGTGCCGAGGTCGACAACGCCCGGCCTGCTCGCCCCTCTTCGCCGACTGAATGGGAAATCCATGAACTCCCCAGAACCCGCCCGGGCACGCATCAGCATCATCGGTGCCGGCCCCGGTGGACTGACCTGCGCCCGCATCCTCCAGCAGCACGGCATGGCGGTCACCGTCTACGACCGCGACCGGGGCCCCGACGCCCGCAACCAGGGCGGCACCCTCGACCTGCACGCCGACAACGGCCAGATCGCCCTGCGCGAAGCCGGTCTGCTCGACGAGTTCTTCAAGCTCGCCCGCCCCGAAGGGCAGGAAATGCGCCAGATGGACCCGACCGGCACGATCACGTCCCATCAAGTCCCCGAGATCGACGAACTGTTCAAGCCGGAAATCGACCGCGGACAGCTACGCAACCTGCTGCTCGACTCCCTGCAACCGGGAACCGTGCACTGGGGCCACGCCCTCGACACGATCAGCGGACCCGACGACGGGCCGCGGCAATTGCACTTTACCGACGGCACGACCATCCAGACCGATCTGGTCATCGGCGCCGACGGCGCCTCCTCCCGCGTACGCCCGGCCCTGTCCCCCGCCACCCCCGAGTACACCGGGGTGAGCTTCCTGGAAGCATGGTTCTCAGACGTTGAGAACCGGCACCCGGACCTGGCCGAGCTGGTCGGCCAGGGCAGCGCCCACGCAGCCGACGGAGAGCGCGGCCTGTTCGCCCAGCGCAACAGCGGAAACCACATCCGCGTCTACATCATCCAACGAGTCCCGGTCGACTGGATCAGCACGAGCGGCCTGACGGTCGAGGACACCGACGGCATCCGCGCCCTGCTCCTGGGCGAGTACGCCCACTGGTCGCCCCGCATACGCCGGATGATCACCGAAAACGACGGCCCCTACGTCGACCGCCCGATCTTCGCCCTCCCGGTCCCGCATACCTGGGAACACAACCCGACGGTGACCCTGCTCGGAGATGCCGCCCACCTCATGCCCCCGCTCGGCGTCGGCGTCAACCTCGCCATGCTCGACGCCAGCGAAATCGCCCTCGCTCTCGCGCACGCCGCCACTGTCGCCGACGCGATCCGCACCTACGAGAAGACCATGCTCCCCCGCTCCACCGAGACGGCCAAAGCCCTCGAAGGCGGCGCCGAACACCTGCTGTCCGCCGACGTACCCGACTTCGGCAGCAACAACGACGCCCAGTACTAAGACCGTGTCCTATGTGGTGAGGTGGACAGCCACGACATCGTCCGCTCGATCACCCACCTGCGACTGCCCAATCGCTCGCCGGACTCGATGCCTTTGCGCGCGATCCGGACTCCAATGCCCTTGCCGCGTAACCAATTCCGCAGGTCCTGGCGGTCGTAGGCTTTGTCCGCGTGGAGGCGCCGAGGTTTGAAGTACCTGCCGCGAGGCGGGTCGTGCCGCGTTTGGTGAGCCGCCACCATGGGCTTCAGCCCTTCGCTGTCGTGGGTGTTGCCTGCCGAGATGCCGACGACCAGGGGCAGTCCGTTCGCGTCCGACAGGACGTGCATCTTGGAACCCGGCTTGCCTCGGTCCACGGGGCTCGGACCTGTGTGTTCGCCCCGTTCGTCAAGAACGGCCAGATCGTGGGCGTCTGGCAGGCCGTCGGCGGCACCAGCAGCGAACAGGCTTACGAGAACGTCCCGTTCTACCTCTTCTCGCACGGCCACGCGGTATCCCGTGCACTGGGGCGGCGACTGCTGGTCGTCGTTCAAGGCCATGGCCGAGTCGCTCCGGGGTGGGTCTGTCCCTGTCCCTGAGCGCCTTCGGCTTCTGGAGCCATGACATCGGAGACTTCGAGGGAACGCCCGAATCCCTGGTCCTCAAGCGCTGGCCGGCCTTCGGCCTGCTGTCCTCCCACAGCCGTCTGCACGGTTCGTCGTCGTACCGGGTGCCGTGGGAGTTCGGCGACGAAGCGGTCGCCGTGGCCCGGCAGTTCATGCTGCGCACGTACCGTCCCATGCCGTATCTCCACGGCGGCCGCCGTGGAGACCCACCGGACCGGTGTCCCGGTCATGCGGCCCATGGTCCAGGAGTTCCCGTACGACCCGGCGTGCCGCACGCTCGACCGCCAGTACATGCTCGGCGCCGACCTCCTGGTCGCCCCGGTGTTCAGCAAGGATGGAAAGGTGGAGGTCTACCTCCCCGAGGGCACGTGGACCCACCTCCTCACCGGCGAGCGGGTCACCGGCCCGGGGTGGCGCACCGAACGGCACGGCTACGACAGCCTTCCGCCCCACGTCCGCGAGGACACCGTCCTCCCGCTTGCCTCGGACGACACCCGGCCCGACGGCGACTGGCTGGACCACCCGACCCTGCTCGTCCACCCGCCGGCCACGGCCGGCCTGACCACCCGCATCACCGTGCCCGGCCCGACGGGCGCACGGGCCGCCGTGTTCCACGTCCGACGCGAAGGCGGTGCCCTACGCGTCACCGCGGACGGCACCGACCGGCCCTTCACCGTGCCTGTCACCGGCGGCGCGAGCGCCGAGGGCACGGGCGAGGTGACGGTCCCCCCGGAGTGACGGAAAGGGCCACCCGCAGGCGCCGCGCCGGGGGCGGCCGTCACACGGCGCATCGGTGCGCCCGTAGCGATTCCCCGCGGGTGTAGAACCGGCGGGCGTCGGCGATCCACTGCCCGAGCGGGAACCCGGCGAGCGTGGCCGGCCACACCTCGGCTCCCCCGTCTGGCCGTCTCCGCCGGGCACGCGGTACGTGAAAGGGACATTCAGGTCACCGTGTTCGCAGGCGTGGGTGCCGGCGGCCTCCACACCGAGCCGCCGGTGTTCGTGCTCGGGGTGGAGGACGCGGAGGTTGATGAACGAGGCCGAGGCGGCCCGGTCGTGCGGGGTGCTGGGCTTCAGCAGTGCTCGGGCCGGCACGGACAGTCGGTCGCTTCGGTCGCTCCCCGCTGCCTCGCCTTCGGCCCCGCTGCGGCTCTGGACGCCTCTGGCAAGGCGATGGGGCTGTGAAGGGTCACCCGGTGACCAGGGTCCAGTGCATGTCCTGGAGAGTCTTTCCGATGGGTACGTAGTAGACGCCGGCCAAGCACCAGGGTGCCCTGCGATGGCCGTCGAGGACGGTGTCGCGGTTGTATGCGGGCGGGCAGGTGACCGTCCGGTCGAGGGCGGTGATGGTTCCGCGTGCTTCATCGGCTGTGTGGTTGCGGACGCCGGCGAAGACCGGGCCGCCGCTGTCGCCGTTGACGGCTGCGACACCGCCAGGCGTGGCGGCGGTGGCATAGGCGAGGTCGACGTCGGGACGGTAGATGCCGTTGGGCCCGGTGACGCCGATGTCGGTCTGGGCTATGCGCACACCGCAGTGCACGCCGCCATTGGCGCCGTCGGTGCACACGTAGTCGCCGACGTTGTTGTGCCCCCAGCCTATGACGGGCTTGGCGTAGCCGTCGGTGCGGCTTGCGGGGCCGTCGTAGAGCCGACCGCTGAGGCGCTGTGAGGGCAGCTTGATGCCGACCACGTCGTCTTGCGGGGAGCGCTGGGTGGCGTCGGTGGTGCCGATGAGGTCGCCGCCCCACCAGGTGGTCCACCGGCCTGTGGCGCCCGGGCCGCAGTGGTAGGCCGACGTCAGCATGTACTGGCCCTGGGCGTTCTTCACACCGTAAGAGCCGGAGCAGATGCCGCCGAGGGGGTTTTTCAGCGCCGAGGCTCCGGTCCAGGGGGAGCTGTCATGCTGCCGGGAGGACAGATCCACGCTCTGCAGCCGGTGGATCGCGGTGACCTGCACTCCCGACAGCCGGCCGGCTGCCTTGGCGACCTGCTGCAACGTCTTGCCGTGTCCGCCCGTCAGGAGACTCCTCGCCGTACGGGCGGCGTTGTCGTAGCCGACCTCCAGGCCGCTGCCGTCCACCGCGGGTGCGACGCTGGTGATGCGGACAGGGTCCGCCGTCCCCTCGACCCGCAGCTTCATGGAGGGCAGGCTGTTCAGCAACTTCACGCGGGCCGTGTGGAGTTCGGCCTTGGAATAGCGGGCGGGGTCGACCTCGGCGGTCACTCCATGGGGGAGGTGGGCGAGGATGCTCTTGACCCGCCGGGGCGGGGTGCCTTTCCAGTACAGACGCAGGTGGTTGTGGTCGGGGTCGACCTGCACCTCGGCGAAGCCGGGTATGCGGGCCCGGACGGACTCGGAGAGCCCTTCGGTGATCCGGCCGGCGATGGCGTCGAGGACCTGCTGGCGTTCGTCGATCCGCGCGGCTGCATGTGTGGCCGGCGCAGGAGAGGCGCCCGCGAGTGAGGGGATGACGAACGGGACCGCGGCGGCCAGGGCCGCGGCCGGCAGCACGAATGCCACCCATCTGTGACGTGCAGCGTGCTTCATATGACCGCTGTCTTTCTGCTGGAGCCATTGTGACGCGGACATGCTCCTACGGCACAGGCTCGTCAGACAAAATTGTGATCAGGTGAGCGCGGGAAGGTTCCCGATCGGCAGCCGCAGGGCTGAGGCGGACGGCGCCTGTTGCTCTCCGGCCGGTCCCCGAGGCAGCTCCCCAACGACCTCGATCTGGATGGGGCCTGCCGTGTCGTCGGCGGAGATTCGGCCGCCGGCGGAATGTTCGCAACGGGCAACCTGACGTTGCGGAGGCAACCATGCCGTTCCTGGCGGACTCGTACGAGGCGATCCGTGAGGACCCGACCGCCAAGTCCCGGCCGCAGATCACTGCTGCGGCCTGTTGGTGTGTATCGACCGCGCACCTCGTCGAAGGAGGGGGCCGAGGACCTCGGGGGCGTCGGCCCGGCGGGTGAGTGTGCGGGCGAAGACTGCGGCGAGGGCAAGGACGTCGATGGTGCCGGCGAAGACGGTCCCGCCGACGTTCCCGGTGGCGGCTGATCCGGCCCCGATGGGGGGCCTATCCTTGGCACATGGCCCGGGTAGAACCGGATGAACCCGGATGGGGCGGCAGGCAGGGGGAGCCTTGAGCGACAACAGCCCGCGGGCTGAACTCCAGGGAAGTAGGAACATCATGCGGCGCGCTGTCGCTGTGACGCTCTGTTCGGGGATGCTGGCTGCCACTGCGGCGTGCGCCGGGTCCTCGCCGGGGACCTCGGCGGTGTCGCGGACACCGTCTACCGGCGCCCCGTCCGCGTCCCGGGCCGGCAGCAGGAGTCCGAGTGGCGGCATGCGCGCCTCCTGCCCGGACGGCGTGCAGGCCCAGGGCGCGGCCTCCCCCGCCGCGGGCGGTGGCACGTCCGCCGACACCGCGCAGGCACAGGCACTTACACAGGCCGTCGGCGATGAGGAGTTCAACTCCGCGTACTCGGACATTTTCGGCACGGTGATCGACGGCTACACCCCGGGCCGGGTGGCGCTGTGTGTCACGGACGTGGCGCGCGGGAGGCGGCTCGCGCAGGCAGCCAAGCGCGCCCACCCGGCCGTCGACCTGAGCCGGCTCGACATCTTCCCTTGCCGCTACTCCGAGGGGACACTGCAGGCGGCCGTGCGCGGGCTCATGGCGCACAACGGCCCGCCGACGATTGCAGGGTTCCCCGTCTACCAGATCGGCCCGGCCACGGACCATTCCGGCATCGAACTGCACACCAGCCAGACAGGAAGCGCCTCAGCGGCCTTGCGCCGCTACCTCACCTCCCGGCTGGGCGGTATCGCCTTCACCGTCGTCAAGGGTGAGCAGGCCGTCGGATGAGGCGGCCGTTTCGCCGCCCACCCGAAAGAGTCCTTGGCCATGGTGCGCCCGTGATCAGAGCCAGGTGGCAGCGCCCGGGGCATCGAATTCCATCGCCCAGCGCGTGAATTCCACTTCGCCGGACTCAAGAATGACGACACCGATCCGAAGCGCTCGGTAATCCGTAGGCGAGGCCGTCCACGCCCCCCATGGGCCGCCGGACGCGGGCTGGCTTCCGTCTGCCGAGCCTGGACCACACACGTTGGGACATACGTCCTCGCTGCCGACCATGACCGGGACGGACGAAGTTTCCGGCAAGGACCAGGCCGGGGCAGGACCGTACTACCTGCTCCTGATTTGTACGCGCTTGATGTTCACCCGCAGCGCCGGAAAGCCGTCTCCCGGCCCGTTCTGGTCGTCCTCGCCGCCCGCCGCGATCTTCTGGAGCACGTCGAGGCCCGCGGTGATCTTCCCGAACGGCGTGTAGGCGGGCGAGAGTTTGGTGTCCTTCCAGACGAAGAAGAACTGGCTGCCGTTCGTATTGGGCCCGGCGTTGGCCATCGCCACCGTCCCGGCAGGATAGGTCGCCCCGGTCAAGTTCTCGTCGGGGAAGGAATAACCGGGTCCGCCGCTCCCGGTGCCGGTCGGGTCGCCGCACTGGAGCACATAGATGCGCGCGGTCGTGAGCCGGTGGCAGTGCGAGCGGTCGAAGTAGTCGCGCTGGGCGAGGAACTTGAAGGAGTACGTGGTGCAGGGAGCCTTGTCGGTCAGTGCCCGGAAGGTGATCGCGCCCTGGCTGGTACGCAATGTCGCGCTGTACGGCTTGGCGGCCTTCACCGGGTCGAAGACCGGTATCCCCTTGAAGTTGTCCGCGGGAACGGCCGGCGTGTAGGTGCAGGCGGCCGACGGCGCAGCAGGGGGCGGGGTGTCGGCCGCGGCTTGTGCCGCGGTGCCGAGGAGGAGCAGGGCGGAGGCGGCGAGCAGGGCGCTTGGCTTACGGAGCACGAGACGGTTCCCTTCGGGTCAGCACCGTACGGGTCATGTCATGACCGCCTCATCCTGCCCGATCCGTCATCCGGGCGAAACTCCTGCTCCGGGCACCGCCACCCTTCCTGCGCCGTTGGTGTGGGGCACGACGACGCGTACAGGACATCATCCCCGCGTGGACGCGTACGCGAACGAGGAGCCCGAGCCGTGCCCCGCCTTCGTGCCCCTTACCCTCATCGGCGCCCTCAGATGCTCTGCGCGCGTGGTGAGGAATGCGGGCTGCGGTGCGGGCGCCGCCGTACAGCCGGCATCCCGTCGATCGTTGCCTGTGGGCGTGGCTCATCCACGGCATGGATGAGCCGGATACGGGATTCGGATCGCGTGGAGGATGGCGAGCGCGCGTTCGGCGCCCCATGGTCGTCCGTACCCGCACGCCGCTGTCCGGACCAGCCGCCGACGTGCGGCCGTCCTCAGCATGCCGTGCGCCAAAGGCGCCCGTGGAAGGTATGGCCGCTCCCTTACACCGTCCCTGGAGTCGCCATGCCCGGTTCTGTTCCGCCACCGTCTCCCACCGTGGTTGACGACGCTGCTCCGCCGCCCGTGGGTCTCTCGGGCCCGGCCCATCTGCTGCGGGTGACCCTGCTGGTGACTCCTCCCCCGGCTGAAGCCGGGGGCTTCTCGCTAACCCTGGCGGGCGTCGCGACGGACCAGCCCGGCCCGTAGAACGTTGAGAGCGCCCACCGTGTCCGCGTGCGCGCTGTGGCCGCACGAGACGCAGTGGAACTTCTCCTGGGTGGGCCGGTTCTCCGCTGAGACGTGCCCGCATTCGGGGCAGGTCCGGGAGGTGTTGCGGGGGTCCACGGCGATCACTTCCCGTCCGGCGCTTTCAGCCTTGGCGTGCAGGATCGTCAGGAACACCCCCCATCCGGCATCCGAGATCGAGTGGTTGAGTCCGGCCTTCGCTGCCGCGCCGTTGGGCAGGAAGGTGCTCGGCTGGTCAGGGTCGGGCTTCGGTGCGGGGGCCTTGACCATGGTGCGGATCTTGAGGTCTTCGTGCGCGATGAAGTCGTGTTCGCGGACGAGGTCAAGGGCGGTCTTGTGGGCGTGGTCGAGGCGCTGACGCCTCACCTTGCGGTGGAGGTCGCCAACGCGCTGGACGGCCCGCTGGTGGTTGTTGGTGCGCTTGTCGCGCCGGACGCGGGGGAAGCGGGCGAGATCCTGCTGTGCGGCTTCGAGCTTGGCGGCGGCCTTGCGGCCGTGGCGGGGGTTGGGTACGAACTCGCCGCCTGAGTCGGCGAGGAAGTTGGCTATGCCCATGTCGATGCCGACCACAGAGCCGGTGGCGGGCAGGGGTTCGGGATCGGCCTGGTCGGCGGTCAGGATGACGTACCAGCGTTTGCCTTCACGCTTGACGCTGACGGTCTTGGCCTTTCCGACCACCGGCCCGTGCTCGTTGACCTTGACGTGCCCCACGCCTTGCAGGCGGACGCGGGTGACGGGGCCGTGCGGGGTGGAGTCCCAACGGCAGCCGTCGCCGTCCTTGGGGAATTCCACGGTGTCGAACCACATCGCACCCCGGAAACGGGGATAGCCCGGCTTGTTGCCGGCCTTCACGCGCCGGAAGAAGGCTTGGAACGCCTTGTCCAGGCGGCGCAAGGTGGCCTGCTGTGACGAGAACGACCAGCGGCCTTGCCGCTCAGGGTCGAAGGCGCGGATCTCCTTGAGCTGGGCGGACTACTGCCCGTACTTGATCGAGGTCTTGGAGGCGTGCCGGTAGGCGTCACGACGCTCCTGCAATGCCCCGTTGTAGAGGGAGCAGTGATCACGCAGCATCTCGCCGAGCGCTGCCGTCTGGCCCACGGTGGGCCGCATGAGGAACTTGTACGCACGGATCATCCGGCCCCACCCCCCTTCCTGGTCAGCTTGCAAGATCATACTAGCCTTGGCGTATGTCACCCCGCTGGGAACCAAACCCGGATATTCGCACCGGCCGTCACGTCGCCTACAACCTCCACGCTCACTTGGTGTTCGTCACGAAGGACCGCAAGGGCGTCTTCGATGACGCGATGCTGAAGCGATGCGAGGAGATCATGCGGGAAGTGTGCGGCAGCTTCGAGACGGAGCTGAAGGAGTTCAACGGCGAACGCGATCACGTACACCTGCTCGTGCACTACCCGCCCAAGGTGGCCTTGTCGAAGCTGATCAACAGCTTGAAGGGCGTCAGCTCCCGGTACCTACGCGCCGAGTACACCGGCCGCATCAACCGCATCGGGATCGGCTCCGTCCTCTGGTCCCGCTCCTACTTCGCCGGGTCGTGCGGCGGTGCACCGCTCAGCATCGTCCGTCAGTACATCGAGAGCCAGAAACGGCCTATCTGACCGTCACCCCACAGACGGAGCGAACTCCGGCACTGCGCGCCTCCGGTCCGAGGATGCGTTTCCCTCCCCGGCTGAAGCCGGGGATACCCACGCAAGATCTGGGACGGTCTGCGTTTTCTGGGGACATGGCGCAAGGACTGGACCGTTCCCACAACGGGTGCGATTTCCCAGGCGCGCCAGCGTCTTGGACCGGAGCCGTTGCGGGTGCTGTTCGAGCGGGTGGCACTACCCTGCGCCCGGCCGCGCAGCGTCTCCGGCTCGCTGATGTCCAGGCAGTGCGCGGCGAGGGCGGCGTCCGCGATCGCGTTGTCCAGGCCCGGGTCGCGGCGGCGGCCGCGCAGGGCGAGAGCGAGGTGGCGGCGGGCTTCAGCGAGCAGGTGCCAGCGCTGGAACCGGCCGCCGCCGTTCATCACGAACACCGTCGCGGTGACGTCGACGGCCGCCAGGGCGACGGGGCACCGCGCTGAGCGCCGCCCCGGTCACCATGACCGCGCCCCCGGCGCCCGCGACGTTCGCCTGGCAGCGCGACCGGCACCTGCGCAGGCCACGCCGGAAGTGCCCCGACGAGGTCGCCAACAACCTCATGCACTCCAGGCAGACCTGACCCACCCCACTTCACGAGGGCAGGGTCCAGCGCTGGCCGGTGCTGCCCGCGCAGGTGGCGAGGGTCAACTGGGTCTTGTTCGTCGCGCCGTTGCTGGAATCGGTGAGGCACAGGCCCGAGACCGGGTTGAGGAGTTCCCCCTTGCTGTCGGACTGCCATTGCTGGGCCTGGGTGCCGTTGCAGGTGTGGAGTTGGATCTTCGTGCCGGAGGTGGTCGCGCCCCCGGTGACGTCCATGCAGTCGTTGACCACCTGCAGGGTGCCGTCGGGGACGGCCTTCCAGGTCTGCGCGTCGGTGCCGTTGCAGGTGTAGATCTGGACGGCCGTGCCGTTCGAGCTGCCGGAGCCGGCATCGTCGACGCACTTGCCGGTGGCGGTCTCGGTGAGCGGCCCGCTCGGCTGGGCCGCTCCCGTGCCCGGGGTGCCGTCGTAGGACGGCGGTGCGGCCGAGGCGTCCGACGCCCACTGTGTGTCGGCTGTCGAGGAGAGCGTGAAGTCCAGTTCGGTGGAGGCGCTCACATACGAAGCCGGTACGTAGGCCTTGTTCCAGGCCGTGCCGTTCAGAGTCAGGGCCTGGACATACGGTGAACCGTCCGCCGCAGCGGGGGCGTTGACGGTCAGCGTGTGCCCGCCCGCAGTGATGACGGCCGAGGTGAACAGCGGGCTGCCGATGGCGAGGTCGGCGGTTCCCGGTGTCTCCGGGTAGAGGCCGAGCGCGGACCAGACGTACCAGGCGCTCATCTCGCCGAGATCGTCGTTGCCGGGCTCGCCACCGGCGGTGTTGCTCCACAGCTGGTCCTGGACGGCACGCACCGTGGACTGCGTCTTGTACGGCTCTCCGACCCAGTCGTACTCCCACGGCAGCCCGATGCTGGGCTCGTTGCCCATGTTGGACTGGGTGCCGATGACGCTTCCCAGCCCCTGATAGCCGCTGAGTACGCTGTCCAGGTACGACGCCAACGACGAGGTGCCGCCCTCCAGGGACGCCAGTTTGGCCAGGTTGAAGGGGATCATCGGGGTGTAGGTGAAGGCGTCGCCCTCGGCGAAGTCGTTGTTCGAGGTGCCGGTGATCAGCTTGGCGTTGAAGCCATCCATCCAACGGCCGTTGGAGTGCCGTGGCTGGATGTAACCGGAGGACGTGTTGAAGATGTTCTCCCAGTCCTGCGCCCGGTTCAGGAACTTCTTCTGGTTCGCGCTGTCGCCGAGTGTGCCCGCGAACTGCGACAGGGCGAAGTCGTCGGTGTCGTACTCGAGTTGGGTGGAGGTGGTGGCGTACTCGTGGCAGCAGCCGTACGGCGAGTTGGTGGGCAGGTAACCGAAGGAGTCCAGGTACGTCACACCGGGCGTGACATCGGTATCGGTGGTCTGTTCCTTGATCATGGCGGACAGGGCCGTGGCGGTGTCGAAGTGCCGTGCACCGAAGGCGTAGTAGTCGGCCAGCACGGGGACGGCCGGGTCGCCGACCATGATGTGCGTCTCTCCGGTGGCCATGCCCCACTTGGTGAGGGTGCCGCCCTGCGCGTAGTCGTTGACGATGGACTGCGCCATGTCGGAGGCGGCCGACGGGTCGAGCAGCGCCGTGAGCTGTGCCTGGGAGCGGTAGGTGTCCCAGTTGGAGAAGTCCGTGTACTGGGCGCTGTGGCCGCCGGTCACGGTGTGCACGGCGTTGTCGTAGCCGCGGTAGGAGCCGTCGGCGTCGCTGACCACGCTGGGGAAGAGCGAGGCGTGGTAGAGGGCGGTGTAGAAGACGCTCTGCTGGTCGCTGGTGCCGCCGCTGACCGTGATCTTCGACAGCTCGTTCCGCCAGGCCGTCGTCGCGGCGGACTTCACGTCGGCGAAGCTCCTGCCGGTGGCCTCCGCGTCCCTGTTGGCGGCTGCCTCGGCCGTCGACGTGTAGGAGATGCCGACCCGAGCCTGGACCGTACGGCTGCTCGTGGTGTCGAAGGTGAGGTACTCACCGCCGCTGTAGCCGCCGCTGGCGGTGAAGGGGTGGTCGAAGGTGAGGGCGAAGTAGACGGTGAAGGGGTTGGTTGCCTCACAGAAGCCTGTGCTGGTCACGGAACCGGTCACCGTGTCACCGCCCGTCACGTTCAGCGTCGAGGAGGTGTACGGGGTCTGCGTGCCGTTCAGTTTCAGCAGCAGGTCAGCCTGGGTGGAGGCAGGGAAGGTGAACTGGCCGATGCCCGCGTGCGTGGTCGTGGTGAGCGCCACGCTGGTGCCGTTGCCGAGGGCGACCGCGTACGAGCCGGGTGCCGCCGTCTCGTTCGCGTGGGAGAACGACTCGGTCGTGGAGCCGGGGTCGGAGCCGATCGAACCGACGACAGGCAGGATGGGCAGGTCTCCGGCCGCGTCGCAGCCGACGCCGGAGACGTGGGTGAGGCTGAAGCCGGAGACGGCCGAGTCGGCGTAGTTGTATCCGCCGCCCTTGGGCCGGGAGGTGGTGTCCGGGGACCACTGGAGCATGCCGTGCGGGACGTCGGCGCCGGGGAAGGTGTTCCCGGCGCTGAAGTCGTTGTTGCCGCCGGTGCCGATGTAGGGGTTGACCAGCGGCACGGGGTCGGAGGCGGTCGCGGCCCGTGCCGTCGGAGCGAGTTGGCCGGGCAGGGCGAAGGCGAGTGCCATCGCGCCGGCCGCCAGCACCCGGAGCAGGGTGCGAGAGCGCAGGACGTCAGCCACGGCTCAGCACCTCGCCGAGCACGCCGTTCGCCGGGGCGGTGATCCAGTCGGTGGAGATGTACGAGGCGCCGTCGGCGGCGAGTTCGGCGACGCGCGCCCGGGCGTCCGCCAGGGAAGGGTCGGAGGAGCTGAGGGCGGGCGACACGTCGTAGGCGTCGGTGACGATTGTCAGGTAGTGATGGGTGTCATACCACTGGGTGTCCCCGTCGCCGACCCAGGCGGCCGCGTCCGCGTCGAACACCACGAACCAGGGGCGCAGGGTCGTGTCGCTGTACCGGGTGCGCGGGTCGACGGCCTGCGCGCCGAGGACGCCGGGGAAGACGGCGGCCTGGTCGATGCTCCCGGCGGCGTTCAGGTCCTTGAGGCGCTGCGCATAGACGACGTCCACCCAGCTGGAGGCGGGGTCGACGGCCTGCTCGAAGGCGCCCGGGATGATCTCCACGATCGCCTTGCCGCTCAACACGGAGTTTCCGGCCCAGTTGTTCGCACGGGCGGCGGTGTCGAGATCCGGGTAGCGGGTGCCGCCGCTCTTGGTGAGCAGGTCGGCGGGGGTGTAGAGGACGCTGCCGAGGTGGGCCTCGACGTACGCGTCGAACGAAGTCGGGTTCATTCCGAGGGTGTTGTCGAACCCGTTCTTCATCTCGATCTTGACCATGATCGGGTGGCTGGAAGGGTGGGCCTGCAGCCAGATCCGGATGTCGTCGAGGCAGCTGTCCAGGTTCTGGTTGCGGTTGCCGGTGTAGAGGTCGGCGACCGTGTCCGCCTGGACGCAGTTGTTGTCGCTGCCCAGCGGGTTGCTGTGGCTCACGTCCCACTTGCCATTGAACACGTTGACCCAGGTGTCCAGTTCCACCAGGGAGGTACCGGTGTCCAGGGCGTTGGCCAGGTAGGTGTACGTCGACTTGTCGTCATACGTGTTGTGGATGCCGGTGCCGGAGACCTCGGCCAGCGTCGCCCCGGCGAGGTCGTCGGCATGGGCGGACGGCATCGTTGTCAGGGCGAGCAGCAGGGCCAAGACGGCCGGCAACACGGCCCCCACTCTTCGGTAGATCATGCGCATGCCAATCCTCTCTCACACTGCAGTGCCCGTGGCCGCGCAGAGCCTAGAGGGGACGGGCGTCCATTCGCTACGCCCCGGTAACCGCTTTCCCAACATCCGGCCCGCACCGGCCCGGTGTGCGCCGGGGAGTCGCCGCCCACGCGATGGACCTTCACAACGCGGCCCGCCTGTGGCAGGTCTCCCTCGACATGCTCACGACCGTCTCCACGGCCGCCTGACGGCACCGTCCAGCACCAGCAGCCGCGGGCCCGCAACGGGCACCGGGCGGCCACCACCGCATCGCCGCCTTCACGCATTCCTTCCCACCCCCCGGTTTCGATCTCGATCCAGATCAAGGAGACAGTCATGTCCGCACGTCTGCAGAACACCGTTGCCCTGGTGACCGGCGCCAGCAGCGGCATCGGCGAGGCAACCGCCCTGAGCCTCGCCGCGGAGGGCGCCGCCGTCGCCCTGGTCGCCCGGCGCCGTGACCGGCTCGAGGAAATCGGCAGCCACAGGGCGGCGGCCGCCGCGCCCACGGCCTGCTGCACGATGTCCGGGGTGCCCGCCGTGGCCAAGCCACCGGACACCGCCACGTCAAGGCCTGAGTACTGGGCCCGCAGTTCGCCGTAGCCGCCCGAGCCCGGCACGAACTGGAACTGCTGGTTACTCTGCCCGTTGCAGGTCCACTGCTCGGATCGTGGCGCCCGCGCTGCCGGAATTCCCGTACACGTCCAGGCACAAGCTGTTGTGCGCGGCAACGAGTTGGTGGTAGCCGCTCGGGAAGGCGTCGCCCGACGAGGCCGGTGTCAGATAGACGGCGAACGCGTCATGCGAGGCCTGGAACGTGAACGGCACGGTGATCGAACCGCCCGAGGTGCTCACGTTCTGGTCGTACACGGTCTGTGGGGCGGCGCCTGGTCCGGGCTGCAGTGCACGGTGACGTGCACGCGGCCGGTGTTCGCCAGCCAGGGCACGGACGCCAGCCCGTTGAAGGCCACGGACGCGGCGCCGGTGTACCCGTTCGAGTCACCGATGATAGCCACCGCGCGCTTGTTGGCGGAGTCCTCGGAAGCCGAGATCGCCGTCGAGCCGACCTGCCCCGAGGTGTCCACGAGGGTGCCGGTCAGGTCCGCGTAGTCCCGCAGCGCCCACCAGTCGCCGGTCGGCTGCCAGCTGCCCCCGCTCTGGGTCAGGACTCCGGTCAGGTTCGGGGTCATGCAGCACACCCAGTTGCCGCGCATCGCGTTGGTGTATCCGGACTGCGCGAACCGTGCCAGATACCAGGCGGTCACTCCGGCCGTCTGCCGGTCGGAGGGCTGGTACTCGTTCGCGGACAGCGGGCTTCGGCTGATGCCCGCCGCGTCCAGGCTGCTGTTGAGGGCCTGCGAGACGGTGACCGGGTCATCGACATCGCCCTCGTCGTGGTTGGTGATCATGTCCGGTACCGTTCCGGCCGCCTTCACGTGCGCGAGCCAGGTCTTCCATTGATCCGCTCTGCCCTGCGGGGTGAAGGCAAAGGACGGCCCCACGATCTGCGCCGAGGGGGCGATGCGCCGGATCTCCCGGTAGGCGGTGTCCCACATCTGGAAGTACTGGGCGCTGTTGACACCCCGGGTCCAGAAGTAGGAGATGTCGGGCTCGTTCCAGATGTCGTAGGAGAACGTCAGTCCCGACGCCTGGAGCGCTCCCACGGTGGAGTCGATGAAGCTGATCCAGTTGGTGCAGTTGCCGTTGTCGCACGGGTACGTCGTGTTGGACGGCTGGCCGCCGTTCGCGCCGTAGATGTCGCTGACCAGCACCTGGTACTGGGTGTGGTACGGCGGCCGGGTCAGCCGTTTCGCCTGCGCGATGATCGAGTCGACGTCGGCCCGACTGGCCGCACCGTACTGGTAGTTGTCCTTGATCCAGCCGCCGGAGAACCAGCCCCCGCCGCGGAACGCGTTGATCCCCAGCGGCTGGATGAACTGGTCCGCTGGTTGGCTGCCGTCCTGGGTGAAGCCGTAGAGAATCCCCTCACCCACACCGGTCGACGGGCCTCGCGTCGACGCCAGGTTCACGCTCAGCGCCTCGCCCGCGGCGGCACGGCTCCCGGCCGCCGACAGCAGCTGCAGCACGAACGCCAACACGACGCCGACGGAGAGCAGCACACGGCGGTCCCTCGCTCGCGTCCTCATACGGACCTCCTATGGGCCGGCGGTTCAGCGATACGGCGATTCAGCGATAGAGCGATTCATCGGGTCAGCTCAGCGACCACTTCTGGTTGGATCCGCCGTTGCAGGTCCGCAGCTGTACGAGGCTGCCGTTGGCGGTGGCGGCGCTGGTCACGTCCAGACACAGGCCGGACTGGGCACTGGTGACGGTGCCGTTGGCATTGAGGTTCACTACTGGTTGGTCTGGCCGTTGCAGGGCCAGGTGATGACCTTCATGCCCGGGCTGGTGCCCTTGTCGTAGGCGTCCAGGCACAGTTGGCTACTGCCGGAGTACACGGCGAGCTGGTGGGACGCGGTCGCGGTCCACGTCTGGTTCACCGCGCCGTTGCAGTCCCAGATCTGCGGCTGCGTACCCGCCGTCGTGGATGCGCCCGGCACGTCGAGACACTTGGCCGCACCCACCGCGTGCACGGCACCGGTCGTGCCGCTACCGCTTCCCGTTCCGTAGTTGGCGGCGGTGATGGCGGCCTGGACCGCGTTCTCGGTGGCGTCGGACGGATAGCCGGCCGTGATCGCGCCTTCGAAGAACTCGCCCACGCGATTGGGACTGTTGTCGCCCCCGGTGCCGAGCAGGACCGAACTGTCGACCTTCATCGGCGAGTAGCCGTTCGGCAGGGGACCGGAGAAGGTGGTGGTCAGGCCGCCGCTCGTGCCGTTGCCGTATTTGAGGGTGAAGTTGCTGGTGCCGTTGTTCTTCAGCCACGCGCTGACGAACGGATAGTGCACACCGGGGTTGTTCGGGTCCTTGTTGGAGCCGGTGTTGGTGTGGAACATGCCGTTCTCCAGGTCGGCCTCGACCCAGGGGCCGCTGCCCGTGCAGCCGCCGAACCAGCAGGCGGTGCCCCAGTAGATGGCGTTCATGGTGGCGTTGCCGGTGTCCGTGTGGGAGTTCTCGCCGCTGCCGTAGTCGAAGCAGCACCACTGGCTCGTGTAGTTCGACGAGGTCACCATGTAGATGCCCTCGGGCTGGGCGCCGGTGGGCACGCCGCTCGCGTGGTCGAGCCGGTAACCGACGCCCGGGGTGACCTTGACGCCGAACACCTGGTGACCGGCCGCGGTCACCGGCAGGGCCATGGCGTCGGCCCCGACGTCGGATCCGTTCGGACCCGGGCCCTTCCAGTAGCCGCCCCAGGAGATCGGCATGTCGTTGTGCTTGGCGGTCTGGTCGTAGATCTTCGTGATCGTGCAGGACGTGCCCGCGCAGAACGACACCTGGGAGGCGCCGTCGGCGTATCCGCCCGCGGTGAGCACTCCGATGTCGCGGTAGGTGTGGTCGGAGGCCCGCTGGATCTGGTAGAGCGGTCCGTTGTACGCCGCGAAGAGTGCCCTGGTGGTGGCGTGCGCCGTGACGCACGGCGTGCCGCCCGCCGCGTAGAGGTCGCACGGAAGCGACGCGTCCGCCGCGGGCACGGGCGCGTGGACGGCGGCAGGTGTGCCGGTCCGCGCGGAGGTGGCGAACGAGGGTGTTCCGAGCGCTGCCAGGGCCATCGCCAGGGCGATCAGGAGCACGGCCGGGAGACGCCTTCGTCGGCGATCGGTTGCTGATCCGGGCAAGGATCCGGGCAAGGAGACCTCCTGGGTGGCGGTGCCGCCGTACGACGGCACCGAAGCTGCCGGTGGCCGTGGGGAGGACGGGGTCAGCCCAGCGTCCACCGCTGGCCGCTGCCGCCGTTGCAGGTCCACAGCTGGGCGAGGGTTCCGTCAGCCGTGGCCCCGCCGGTGACGTCCAGGCACAGGCCGGACTGGACGCCGGTGATCGTGCCGTCGGAGTTCAGCGACCACTGCTGGTTGCTCTGGCCGTTGCACTGCCAGATCTCCACCTTCGTCCCCGGTGTGGTCTGGTTGTTGTAGGCGTCCAGGCACATCTGACCGCTGCCGGAGTAGACGGTGAGCTGGTTGGAGGCGGTGTGCGTCCAGGTCTGGTTGGCGCCGCCGTTGCAGCTCCAGATCTCCACCTGGGTGCCCGCGGTCGTGGTGGAGTTCGGCACGTCCAGGCACTTGCCCGCGCCGACCGCGTGCAGCGGGCCGGTCACGCTGGTGCCGCCGCCACCGCTGGTGCCGCCCGCGACCCGGTACATGACCGTGCCGTGCGCCGGTACCGAGGCGCTGATGGTGCCGGAGGTGGTCGAGGACGCGCCCGACCACAGGTCGGTGAGGGTGTAGGCGGACGCCCCGGTCTTCCCGATCGCCGAAGCGGTGGTGGTGATGGTCGCCGTGGATCCCGTCTCGTTGAACAGCGCCACCGACACGTCTCCGTTGGCGAGCGGCTTGGCCAGCACGTCCAGGCCGCCCGAGGAGGACACCATGGTCCCCTGCTTGCCGAGGGAGTCCTGGTCGACCGCGATCACTCGGGAGTTGGTCAGGAGGGACAAAGTGTCGGCGCTGGCCGACGGAATGTTGGTGCCCGCGATCAGCGGCGCGGCCATCTCTGCCCACAGACTGAACTCAGTGCGGCTCTCGGTGGCTGTCATCGAGCCGTTGCCCACCTCCAGCATGTCCGGGTCGTTCCAGTGGCCGGGGCCCGCGTAGGAGGCCAGTCCCACGTTGCTGTGGAAGATCGACAGCATGCTGGAGAAGGTCGGGCTGATGTCGCCGGTGGTGCGCCAGCTGTTGCCGACGTCCGCGCCCCAGGTCCACACGTTCTCCTGGCCCCAGTTGCACAGGCTGTACAGGATCGGCCGTCCGGTGGCCGCCAGGGCGTCCCGCATCGCGGTGTACCGGGTGCGCGCCGGCACGCCGGTGTTGTTGCAGTTGTCGTATTTGAGGTAGTCGACGCCCCACGACGCGAACGACTGCGCGTCCGTGGTCTCGTGGCCCAGGCTGCCCGGGTATCCCGCACAGGTCGCGGTGCCCGCGGACTCGTAGATCCCCAGCTTCAGCCCGAGCGAGTGCACGTAGTCCGCGGTGCCCTTGATGCCATCGGGGAACTTCGCCGGGTCCGGCACCAGGTGGCCGCCGGAGTCCCGGCTGTTGGTCATCCAGCAGTCGTCGATGTTGACGTACGAATACCCGGCCGCCTGCATGCCGTTGGTGTGCATCGCCTGGGCGGTGGACTTGATCAGCGACTCGGTGACGTCGCAGCCGTACGCGTTCCAGTCGTTGAAGCCCATCTGTGGGGTCGGCGCGAGCCCGTTGCCGAGTGCGGCGGCGGGCCCTGCCGTGCCGAGGGAGAGGAGGGGTGCGGTCGCGGTGAGCAGCACGGCCGAGAAGGCGAGCGCGAGGGTTCTGCGCAGGGAACGCAGTGGGGACAGCGACCGAGGACGCTTTACTCTGGTAGTGGTCGTGGGCATAAGTCATCGACTCCTGGGGCGGGTTGGGGAGCTGGGTGCGGGTCAGCGGTAGCCGGCGGCGGTGATGTTGGCCTGCACCGCGTTGTCGGTTGCGTCGGAGGGGTAGCCGGCGACCACGGCTCCCTCGTAGAAGGTGCCGGCGCTCAGGTTGGCGCCGCCGCCGGGCTTGCAGCAGTCGCCGCCGCTGCCCAGGACGATGGCTCCTTGTTTCTTCATGGGGCTGTATCCGCCGGGCAGCCCGCCGTCCCACAGGGTGGTCAGGCTGCCGGACTGGGCGTTGCCGCCCTTGAGGGCGAACCTCGTCGTGCCGTTGTTCTTCAGCATCGCGGTGACGAACTTGCTCGGAAACGCCCGCTGGTTGGGGTTCCAGGACTGGCTGCCGCCGGGGTACAGGCCCCATTCGAGATCGGCCTGCACCCAGGGGCCGCTGCCCGAGCAGCCGCCGAACCAGCACTGGGTGCCGAAGTTGATCGCGTCCATCGCCCCGGCGGCATCGGCCTTCCTGGTCGTCTCACTGTTGCCGTAGTCGAAGCAGCAGCCGCTGTTGACGTGGGTGCCGCTGGTCACCATGTACGCGCCCTCGGGTACTGCACCGGTCGGCACGCCCGTCAGATGGCCGTCCCGCCAGTAGCTGTTGCCGGGGTTGATGTACAGCGAGTACGCCTTGCTGCCGCCGGCCGTCAGCGACTCGGACGTCGCCTTGGCCGGGCTGCTCTGACTCGACCCCGGGACCTGGGCCGATCCCTGGTACCACAGGTCGTTGCCGTGTCCGGACTGGTCGCGGACGACCGTGATCACGCACGAGGTGCCCGCGGAGAACGCGTCCTGCGCCGCCGCGTCGGCGAAGCCGCCCGACGCCAGGACGCCGATGTCCCTGGTGGCGTTGTCCGAGGCGCGCCTGACCTGGTAGAGGGAGCCGTTGTACGAACCGTAGAGCGCCCGCACGGTGCTGTGCGCGGCCGCGCACGGCGTACCGCCCGCTGCGTAGATGTCGCACGGGCCCGACCCGCCCGCCGGGGGTGGAGGCGGAGGTGCCGACGTGGTCCACTTCTGGTTGCTCTGGCCGTTGCAGGTCCACAGGATGACCGCGGTGCCGTCGGCCGTTGCCGCCCCGCTCACATCCAGGCAGAATCCGGAGGCGACGCCGGTGACGGACCCGTCGGAGTTCTGCCGCCAGACCTGGGTCGCCCGCCCGTCGCACCCCCGGACGACCACCGGGGCTCCGGGAGCCGTCCGGGTGTCGTAGGCGTCCACGCACCGGGTGCCGTTCATCGTCCTCAGCTCACTCGCCGACGTGAACTCGAACGCCTGGTTGGCCTGGCCGTTGCAGTCCCAGATCTCCAGCCCCGTGCGCGGCGTGTCGACGTTGCCCTTGACATCCAGGCACCGCCCCGACGGCGAGCTCACCAGGGCTGCCGCGGACATTGGCACCGACCAGGTCGGCGCGGTCGCCAGCAACATGGCCAGCAACGCCATCACGGATACTGCGGCCGCAGCCGGTAAGCGCGATGCACGAGCCGCGGGGCTGCGGTGCGGAGCGGATGGAGGCTGCATTCTGTGTCCTCGGATATGCGGGGGAGGGAGGGGATGGAGAGTGCCACTGCACGCACAGGGAACACTCAGACATCCCATGTCACATAGTGATCCCACAGGGTCATGGGCCTGTCAATAGAAGTTTCCGAGTCGTCCAGAGCGTGATCCATCCCATGTTTTCCCTGGTCAGACCGCTCTGAGGGCAGCCGAAACCCGCGTCCGGCGACGACCGGAGTGCCGGACGCAGGCGTTCCTCGGGGATCAGGTGCGAGCGCTGGGTGCCGAGCGCCTCACCTGAAATTCCAGTGCTGGTTGGCACCGCCGTTGGAGTCCCAGATCTGGACGGCGCTCCCGTTGGCGCTCTGGCCCGCGGGGACCTCCAGCTCCCGGCCGGACGCGGCATTGGTCAAGGTGTAGGAACCGTCGCCGTTCCGGCTCGCCCGCCAGTGCTGGTTCGCGCCGCCGTTGGCGTCCCAGATCTCCATCCGCGTGCCGGTGCCCGTCTGCCCGCCCGGCTCGTCCAGCACCCGCCCACTGGCGATGTTGGTCAGCGTGTACGAGCCGTCGCTGTTCTGACTCGCCCGCCACTGCTGGTTCGCGGCGCTCCCGTTGGCGTCCCAGACCTGCACCGGCGTGCCGTTCCCGGTCTGCCCGCTCGGCACGTCCAGCACCCGCCCTGCGGAGGCCGCGCTCACCTGGTACACCTGGCCCGAGACGATGCCGCCGCCCGGGTTGCCCGTTCCGCCGCCGCCCAGCGCGGACAGGGCCGCGTCGTAGGCGGGCTTCTTGTTGCCGTTGTTGTCGAACAGCAGCGGATTCTCCCCGCTGCGCCAGGAGTCGCTGTCCCGGATGCCCCACACGGTGATGCCGGTGCAACGCGCCACGTTCATGCACGCCTTGACGGTGTTCGCGTAGGCGCTTGCCGGCGCCTGCGCGATGTCCAGCTCGGTGATCTGTACGTCGACGCCGAGAGCGGCGAAGTTGGACAGGGTGGTCTGGAAGCTTGCGGGCGGGCCGCCGGTGCCGAAGTGGGACTGGAATCCGACGCAGTCGATGGGCACGCCCCGGGACTTGAAGTCGCGCACCATGTTGTAGACGCCCTGGGTCTTGGCGTCGGACCAGTTCTCGATGTTGTAGTCGTTGTAGCAGAGCTTGGCAGCCGGGTCGACGTTCCGGGCGGTGCGGAACGCCTCCTCGATGAAGCCGTTGCCCAGCACGTCGTGGAACACCGAACTGCGCTGCTGGCCGCTGCCGTTGTCGGCGAACGCCTCGTTGACCACGTCCCAGGCGTAGATCTTGCCCTTGAAGTGGTTCATCTCGGTGGTGATGTGGTTGTCCATCACACCGCGCAGGGTGTTCGCGTCCCTGATGGAACTTACCCAGGACGGGAGTTGGGAGTGCCAGACGAGCGTGTGTCCGCGCATCCGCTGCCCGTGCGCGGTGGCGTGGCTGACGATCTGGTCGCCGGGCCCGAAGTTGAAGTTGCCGCGGGAGGGTTCGGTGGTGTCCCACTTCATCTCGTTCTCCGGGGTGATCATGTTGAATTCCCGGTCGAGGATGGTGGAGTACGTCGAGTCGCCGAGCCTGCCCGCGGCCACCGCCGTGCCGAAGTAGCGGCCGCTCTCGGCCGCTACCGCGCCCAGGGTGCCGGAGGCCGCGTGAGCGGCGGGGTTCGCGGGGCCGGCCAGGGCCAGAGCCGTGCCGGCTGCCAGTACGGCGGCCAGGGCCAAGGCCTTGCGCGGACAGGGCTCTGCGTTGAGCCAGAACATGACGGATCGTTCTCCTTGTGTGTGGGGGAGAGACACCGACCACAAGCCGGTGCCGGGGTCGCGAATCGGGCCGGTCACAAGGCCGAACTGACCGGCAGTGCGCTCCACTGCTGGTTGGCTCCGCCGTTGCAGTCCCACAGGACCAGTTGCGTGCCGTCGGTGGCAGACGCACCGGGGTCGTCGAGACAGCGACCGGAGACCGGGTTGCGGTAACCGCCGTTGTAGGCCTGCCACTGTTGGTTGCTGCCGCCGTTGCAGTCCCAGATCTCGATCTTGGTGCCGTTGGCGGTGCCACCGCCCGTGGCGTCGAGGCACTTCCCGAGCGCCCGCAAGGTGCCGTCCGAGCGCGCGGACCACAGCTGCGCGTCGCCGCCGTTGCAGGACCAGATCTGCGCGGCGGTCCCGTTGGCGCTGTTGCCGCCGTTGACGTCCAGGCACTTCCCCGCGACCCCGGAGTGCACCGGCTCGCCCACGGAGACCGGCGGCTTGATCCAGCCTGCGGCGTCCGCGGCCTGGACTCCGGCGTTGAAGGCGTCTGCCATCTTGCTGTAGCCGTTGTCGTTGGGGTGGAAGGGGTCGGACAGGTCCGCGGTGGTCAGAGCGCTCATGTCCACCAGGCGCACATGCTTGCCGGCAGCCTGCTCGGCCTGGACGATGCCGGGCAGCTTGGCGTTGAACGCGGGGCGGGTGGCCTCCTCGGTGCTGCTGGTGGAGACGATCACGGTGCCGACGAGGACCGTCGCGTCAGGGGCGTCGGCCGTGATCTGGTCGATGAGCGCATGGAGCCGTTCGGCGGCGGGGTCAGCCTGAGAGCCGCCGTTCAGATCATTGGTGCCGATCTCCAGGGTGACCACGTTGGGCCGGTACCGGGCCAGCACGGAGTCCGCGATGCCGGCTATCTCGCCGATATGCCAGCCGGAGTGGCCCTCGTTGTCCGGGTCGGACATCGTGCCGTTGCGGCCCGACCCCACGAAGTCCAGGGCATGCCCGTCGTTCGCCAACCGGTTCCACAGAAAGCCCCGGTAGCCGTTCCCGGACGAACTGCCGACGCCCCAGGTGATGGAGTCGCCCAGCGGCATCAGCCGCAGGGAGGTGGGCGCGGCGGCGGCCGCTGATCCGGTGCCGGTGACGGCCGCCGCGGGCATCGCGGTGCCGGTGCCGATCGCTGCCGTCAGCGCGACGGCCAGGAGTGCCGTGGACTTCTTCATCTTTGATCCTCACTGGGTGCGGGACAGTGGGTGGGGGTTAACGAGCGGGTGAGTCGGTCAGCGCGGGGTGAAGTCCTGGTTGCTGCCGGCCGTGTTCTTGCAGGGCCATTGGTCGAGCTGCTGACCGAGGTTGCTGCCGCCGCCGTGGACGTCCAGGCACAGGCCGCTGTTCTGGTCCTGGAAGGAGTACGAGCCGTCGGACTGCTGCACCGGCAGCCACAGAGCCCCGGCCGCTCCGCTCGGGGCCTGCTGTACGACGTCGGGCGTTCCGGCGGTCGTAGAGCCGCCCGACACCGCCACGACCAGCCCGGAGTTCTGCGCCTGCAACTGCCCGTAGCCGCCCGCGGCCGGCACGAACTGGAACTGCTGGTTGCTCTGCCCGTTGCAGGTCCACTGGTCGATCGCGGCGCCCGCGCTGCCGGAGTTGCCGTACGCGTCCTGGCACAGACTGCCGCTGCCGGTCACCAACTGGTGGTATCCGGTGGGGAAGCCGCCACTGCCGCCCGAGGAGTGGACGCCCGCCTGCTGGATGACCTGCTGCGCGCCCGACGGCCAACTGGTGCCGCTTGCCTGGACGTTGTCGTTCAGGAGGTTGTTGTGCGGAGGACCGGTGGCCACGTACGTGTTGCCGCCGATGTACCAGTTGCCGGAGAACATGCTGTCGTCGGTGTGGTTGTTCGCGTTCGCGTTGGTGAGCGCCCAGTTGCCGGCGTCCTGCACCACGTTGTTCGACACGTTCAGGTAGCGGGAGCCCTCATCGAGGTACAGCGCGGTGGTGCGACGGTTGTCGTACATGTAGATCTCGGAGATCACCGAGCCGGGGTTCGCAGACAGGTTGTAGATGCTGCCGCCGTCGAACATCGCGTTCTTGGTGTCGAAGATCAGGTTGTGGGAGACGGTGTTGTTCTTCAGCGTCGTCGGGGTGCTGTACACGGGCTGGTAGTTGTACGTGCCCCGGTTGACGTAGTCCTGGCTGCCGCCCGGGTCGTTGGCGCCCCAGCCCCAGCCGATGTCGATGCCGTCGTAGGGCAGGTGGTCGCAGTGGTTGTGGGTGATGGTGGCGTTGGTGACGGAGGTGGACAGGATCGCGGCGGTCTCCTTGTAGTCGGTGCCGACCCCGCTCACCTTGTTGTTGCTGATGGTGATGTTCTGGTTGGTCATCTGCGGGTTGCCGGGGTGGTGCGCGTCCGGCTGGATCCCGCCGTCCTGGATGCCGCTGCCTGCGATGTCGGTGAACGTGTTGCCGGTGATGGTGACGCCGTTCGCGCCGAGTCCGGTGCCGGAGGCGTTGGCGACGCCGTCGTTGCCCACGCCCAGCCCCGCCTGTCCGAGCTCGGAGAAGGTGATGCCGCTCGCGGCCGACACCTGGACGGCCGCGGGCATCTGCGCCCAGTGGATGCGGGTCGCCTCGAACTGCGGACACCCCGACTTGCAGGTGCTGAGCCAGTTGGCGGGCACCGCGTAGGCGCCGGTGATGTGCGCGCCGCTCTGCTGGTCCGCGTAGCCGTCGGAGCCGCTCGGGTCGAGCCAGGAGGTTCCCGTGAACCGGATGCCGGAGAAGCGCAGCCCCCTGGCCGGTGAGCTGTAGCTGCCGGCGATGCCCAACAGGCTCTGCAGTCGGGGCAGTTCGATGTCGAGACCGCTCGGATTCTGTCCTTGCTGGGCCCGGTAGTAGAGGTCTCCGGTGGACGCGTCGAGGTACCACTGCCCGGCCTGCTTCAAAAACGCGTAGTTGTTCTCCAGGTACATCGTCCCGCCGGCGAACGGCGCGTTGATGGTGTCGTAGCCCCACGAGTTGTTGTTCCATGCGGGCTGCTGCATGGTCACCGTCCTGCCGCTGATCGACTGGACCGGCGCGTAGCGGTCGGTGAAGGAGTCGATGCTCTCGACTTCCATGTGGCTCTGGTCCGACAGGCCCGCCAGGTAGTCGAGAGGCGAGTCGGTGATGGTCAGGCCGGTCTGCGTGAAGCTGAAGGCCGAGCGGGGCACCTGGATCGCCGCCCTCGGCGCCTCCTTGCCGTTCACGTACACCTGGCGGGTGTTCACGCCGGTGCCGACGTGGGCCGACCAGATGTCGTTACTCCGATCATGCACCTGCCAACCAGGCACCTGCTCGGCACCGGTCACGACCGGCTCCTGCCCGGGCATGGCCTGGTAGCTGATGGTGTGGCCGTTCTGGCCGCCGTCGCCGGAGCCGAAGGCCAGCGGCTCGGACAGCCGGTAGGTGCTACCGGCCAGGTGGACGACGACGTCTGAGCCGGCCGAGAGCTGATGCGCGGGCTGCCGCGCCTGGTCGATGGTGGCGAACGGCTGCTGGGCGCTGCCGTCCCCTCCAGGGGACGCACCCGGCGCCACGTACAGTTCGGCGACCGCCGCCCGGGGCTCGGCCGGTCCGGCACTCGCGGTCCCGGCGGTGGCCATGCTCCCGGCCAAGAGGGCGAGCAGGCCGTCGGGGACGGCCCAGAGGCCGCGCAGCGCTCTGGCTCCGGGTTTGGCTCTGGGGCTGGCTCTGGGACTGAGTCTTCTGGCCCTGGACATCGTCATCTTCCTGTCTGGAGACGTTCCGGTCAGCCGAGACGCCATCGCTGGTTCGATCCGCCGTTGCACGGCCAGAGTTCGGCCAGGGAGCCGTTGGTCGTGGAGGCGCCGGTGACGTCGAGGCAGAGCCCGGACTGCATGCCGGTGACGGTGCCGTCGGAGTTCACCTGCCACTGCTGATTGGTCCCGCCGTTGCACGGCCAGGTCACCACCTTGGTACCGGCGGACGTCTGGTTGTCGTACGCGTCCAGGCACATCTGGCTGCCGCCGCTGTACACGGTCAGCTGGTTGGAGGACGTACGGGTCCAGGTCTGGTTGGCGGCGCCGTTGCAGTCCCAGATCTGCAGTTGCGTACCGGCCGTGGTGGACGCCCCCGGCACGTCCAGGCACTTCCCCGCGCCCACCGCGTGCAGCGGACCGGTGCCCGTCCCGCCCGAGGAGTTGCTGTACCCGGCCGCGGTGATGTTGGCCTGGACCGCGTTCTCGGTGGCGTCCGAGGGGTAGCCGGAGGTCATCACTCCCTCGTAGAAGGTGCCTTGGGCGCCCTTGCTGTTGTCGCCGCCGGTGCCCAGGATGATGGCGCCCTGTTTCCGCATCGGGTTGTAGCCCGCGACGTTGGGGCGCGGCCCGTCGTAGAAGGTGGACAGGCCGCCCGACTGGGCGTTGCCGCCGCGGATCGCCCAGTGGTTCGCCCCGCCCTTGATGATGGCGGTCGTATACCGGTAGTTGATGGTCGGGTCGTTCGCGTTGTAGTGCTGGTTCACCCCGGAGAACAGGCCGTTCTCCAGATCGGCCATGATCCAGGGGCCGTTGCCCGACCCGTAGCCCCAGACCTTGATGTTGCCGAAGTAGATGGCCTCCATGGTGCCGTTGCCGTCGTCGTTGCTGTCCGTTTCGGCGTTGCCGTAGTCGAAGCAGCAGCCGCCGTTGTAGTGCGTGCCGTCGAAGATCGCGTACATGCCCTCGGGGTTGTCCCCGGTCGCGATGCCGTTCGTGTGGTTGTTGCGGTACCCCGTGCCCGGCGCCACGAAGACGCCGTAGGCCTTGTGGCCTCCCACTGTGGTGGGCGCGGCGGTCGCGTTCGCGAGGTCGTCGGGGCCGCCCGCGGCACCGCCGCCGGGCGCCTGGGTGAGGTTGTTGTTGCGCCCCGACTGGTCATAGATGACCGTGATCAGGCAGGTCGTCCCTGAGCAGAACGAGTCCTGCGCGGCGGCGTCGGCATACCCGCCCGCGCTCAGCAGACCGATGTCCCGGGTGGCGTTGTCCGAGGCGCGACGGACCTGGTAGAGCGGTCCGTTGTACGCGGCGTACAGCGCTCGCGTCGTGCTGTGCGCCGCCACACAGGGCGTGCCGCCTGCCGCGTAGAGGTCGCACGGCCCGGACGTGGCGGCTCGGGCCGTGTGGGCCGTGTTTGTGGCGGCTTGGGCCGCGTGGACCGTTGTCGTGGCGGCGACCAGTGTGCCGGCGACGAGCGCGGCCGCGGCCCCGGTCCGGACGAGCCGAGTCCACCGGGAGCGGGACGAACGCCCCGGCGGATGGCCGAGTTCATGGTCCCGCACATTCTTCGGCCGCCCGAGGCGTCGTAACGCCGCAAGCAGCCAGGGGACGCCCTCGCGCCCTGACAGCGGGCGGCGTCGTGCAGGTGTGGTTCCCATCTCATCTCCCTACCGCGCCGGCGCAACCCGGTCGGGTTGTGCGAGTGGCGCTGTGCTCCGGAAGCGCTTGCGTGCCGTGCTTCAGCGAGATTACAGAGAGGTTTCGGAGGGAGACGGTGCTCCTGGCCACACGGGACTGTCAAGGGGGAGGTGTCTCTCGACTCAACCTTGTCGCGGAATCGATTCGATGGCTGATTCCGGCGGATCGAGCGCCTGTCTGCTGTCGGGCGGCACCGTTCGGCAGGAGACAGCCGCCGGTGTGACCGGTGGCCTCCGTAGGCATTGACCGCGTATTTCAGCGGCGTACACCGTTGACCCCGTCCCCCGGTTGTAGCCTTCCTTCGAAGCGCTTGCGCGGAATCGATTCGATTCACGCCTTTCGGTACCACGTGAATCGTCCCGCCGGAAGCCAAAGGTCTCAGTAGCCCCAGTAGTCCTCCCCGCTCCCTGGCCCAGGAGCGAACCGATTCGTACGCGGTAACCTTGCGGGCCTGTCGGCGGGTTCTTGGGAGCTGCATGAACATCGGGGAGATCGCCCGGCGCGCGGGCGTGTCACGGAGCACGGTGTCGTACGCGCTCAGCGGCAAGCGCCCCGTCGCGACCAGCACTCGCAGACGTATCCAGGACGTGATCGACGAGTTGGGCTATCGGCCCAACGCTGCCGCGAGGGCGCTCAAGGAGGGGCGGACCCGCACGATCGGTCTCGTCATCCCGCCCGCGGGGAACCGGCTCACGCACATGCAACTGGACTTTGTCGCCAGCGTGGTCGACGCCGCCGCCCGGGTGGATCTGGATGTGCTGGTGTCCCCCTCCGGCCGGGATCACGACCGTTCCTTCGAGCGGTTGATATCGGTGAGCCGCGTGGACGGTGTGATCCTCATGGAGATCAGCCTGGAGGACTCTCGTGTCCGTCGTCTGCAGGACGCCGGGCTGCCCTTCGTCGGCATCGGGCACACGGCGGGCGACCAGGAGATGTCCTGGATCGACGTCGACTATGCCGGCCTGGTCCGGCACTGCGTGCGGCACCTCGCCGATCTGGGGCACCGCCGGGTGGCTCTGGTGACCCGCTCCCCCGAGCTCGTCGCGGCGGGTTACGGCCCCGCCCACAGGGCCAGGGAGGGCTTCGAGAAGGCCCTCGCGGAACGGGGGATCGACGGCGTCGAAGTGCCGTGCGGGGACGATGCCCGTTCCGGCCGGGAATGCGTCACCACGCTCCTGGAGAGTCATCCTGATCTCACCGCTGTCACCACCATCAACGAGGCCGCCCTGCCCGGTGTCCAGAGGGCGTTGGCGGACGCCGGTCTCGAAGTGCCGTACGACTTCTCCCTCACCGCGGTGGCGGGCAGGACGTGGGCCGAGGACTTCCACCCGCCGCTCACGGCGGCGGACGTACCGGCCCTGGAGATGGGCGAGAAGGCCGTATCCCTGCTGGTGGAACGCATCACCACGCCGGACGGCCCGCCTCGGCACATCCTGCTGGCACCGTCGATCTCGCTGCGCTCCAGCACAGCCGCCGCTCCCGTCGGCCGCCGGGCGTGCAGTCATCCGAACGGGGTGCGGTAGGAAGGGACTCGGGTGCACGGGTCGAGCCGGAGGGTGAGGCGGATCGTGGTGGAGCGGGGCAGTTCCACCCTCAGCCAAGGTCCGTCGACGGTCGCCGACGCGACGGTCACGGTCGGCGGGGTGTGACCGTAGTCGTACAGTTCACCGGTCCAGGACGGGTCCGCGCAGACGGTGTGCTCCACCGAGCGGACGGTGTGTTCGGCGAACGCGCCGGCCTGGACGATCACCGAACGGGCCTGCGAGATGCAGCGCCGCGTCTTCGGCTGAGCCGAAGACCTCGAGGCAGGCAGGCCGGTCGGTCGGGTCCGGCCCTCGGCGAGGACCGGACCCGGGGGGGCACACACCACGCCAGAGGACTACGGCAGCGGCGGGTAGGCGTTCTGCATCAGCTGCTGGAACTGGGCGGAGAACCAGTGCCCGGCCAGCGGCGCGTTCGGCAGGGCACCGCTGGGGTTGTTGCCGTTGCGGGCGTTACCACCGTACGTGGGGTCGCACATCCGGTCGAAGCCCTTGCCCTCGTCGTTGGGGATGGCGGTGCTGGAGCCGTCGGACTGTCCCGGCGGCTTGACCCAGACGTAGGCGTCGACACCGGCGGCCGGGGCCGCGGTGGGCCGCTGCCCGAGTCCGGCGCCGCTCTGGTTGCACCAGTTGCCGACGTGGACGCGCCGGTCGATGCGGCCGCCGTTGACGTACGCGTCGACGGAGGTCAGCGGGCCGGGGCCGGTGGGCCGGGCGGTTCCGCCCCAGCCGTCGCGGGAGGTGTCGATCAGCATGCCGAGGCCGGAGTCGAACCCAGCCGCGATCAGCTTGTCCCGCAGACCGAGCGCGTACGACTGCTCGTCGACGTACTGGTTCCAGTCGACCCATTTCGACTGGCGCACGGTCTGCCCGTTCACGGTGTCCGTGACCTTGACGTTCGGCTCCGTGACGGGGCCGTAGTTGGCGGTGTTGACGATGAAGCCGGCCACGTCGTTCACGCTCGCGCCGTTGGAAGTGGCGACCTTGGCGAATTCCTGCACGGACGGGCCGAGGTTGGTGTCCCAGCCGAGCCAGCCGTGGTGGCCCGCGTCGAGGTAGTTGTAGACGTTCGGGATGGCGCCGAGCTTGCCCAGGGCGTACGACACACCCTTCTCGTAGTTGCCGTTGCTCTTCATGGTCACGCAGGCGTCGGTGGTCGTGTTGGTGCCGCCCGCGTTGGTGACCAGGTTGGGCAGCGAGTCAGGCTCGATGATCGTGGCGATGCGCAGGCCCGCGTACTTGGGGTCGGCGAGGATCGTGGCGATGGGGTCGATGTACTGGCTCTTGTACTTGTCGAGGTCGTTCGGCCCGAGTTCACCGTTGGAGGCGAGGGCGGCGCAGTCGCGTCCTGGCAGGTCGTAGATGACGAGCTGGATGACGAGGTTGCCGGAGCCCTTCTGCTTGAGTGCCTCGTCCAGGTGCGCGCGCAGGCCCATGCCTCCGTCGACGCCGTCGATCGCGGCGATCCGGTCGAGCCAGACGGCGGTGGACTGATGGGCGATGCGGCTGCCACCGGGTTCGGCGGCGGCTTTGGCCGACCACTCGGGGTCCACATACCCCTTGGCCCCGGCGTAGGGGTTGTCGACCCGGTTGCCGGTGCCCCCGCCCCCGCCTCCGCCGCCTGTGCCACCACCACTGGAGCCACTGCCGTCGTCGACGTTGCAGGTGACCCCGTCGAGGGTGAAGGTGGCGGGTAAGGCATTGGTGCCGGTGTAGGTGCCGTTGAAGCCGAAGCTGACCGAACCGCCGCTCACCAGCGTGTTGTTGTAGCTCTCGTTGGCCACGGTGACAGCGGCACCGCTCTGGGTGATCTGCGCGTTCCAGCCGCTGGTGACCTGCTGGTTGCCGGCGTACGACCATTTCAGCGACCAACTCGACTTGGCGGCCGCGTTGTTGGTGATCGTGACGGCGGCGGTGAAGCCGGTGTCCCACTGGTTCTGCACCTTGTAGTCCACGGAGCAGGGGATCGAGGAGGTGGCGGCGCCCGCCGGTGCCGCGAGAAGCGCTGCCCCGGAGGATCCGGCGAGCACCGCCAGCGCGGCGAACAGTGACAGGTGAGTACGGCTCATGAGCGTGGATTCCTTCCCCTTGAGGGGTGATGACGGAATGCGGGTGACCAGGTGATCGCACAGGCCGGTGCCGAGGGAGTGGGGTGCCGTCGCGGGCGGAGGTCAGAAACCCCCCGCCGGATCGGATCGTCACGGTGATCGTCACGGAGCCCCGGACGTCCCTGGCGATGGCCGGTGGTGAGGAATGCGGGGATGCCGCATGAGCGAGCCCTTGTATCCGGGCGCGCCGTGACAGACGCGTCGACTGATGGAAGCGCTCCCACTGGTGCGAGGGACCGTATCGCCAACTCACCCGACTGCACAGGGGTGTTGCCGACTTTTTTATTTGGCACGGTTCCAATGATTCAACTTCTCAACACCTTGACCTCGCCCGCACACATCCCCACTATGGGAGCGCTCCCACTGGTTCAAGCCTTGACCACCTTCGGGTCGCCCCTGCCTCGGAGGAACAAGCACCACGGCTCCCCACACCCCACACGGAGGATCCGCATGCACCGGTCAGCATCCCAGGCCCGAAGAGCGCACGCCTTGCTCAGCGCGCTGCTCACCACCCTCGTCGCAGTCGCGGCACTGCTCACCGCCGCTTCGACATCGCACGCCGACACCACGGTCTGCGAACAGTTCGGCTCCACCACGATCGGCGGACGCTACGTCGTACAGAACAACCGCTGGAACACGAGTGAGCCCCAGTGTGTCTCCGCCACGGACAACGGCTTCCGGGTCGTCCAGGCCGACGGTTCGGTGCCGACCACCGGCGCCCCGAAGTCCTACCCGTCCGTGTTCAACGGATGCCACTACACCAACTGCTCCCCCGGGACGAACCTCCCGGCCGTCCTCGGCTCCATCGCCGCAGCACCCACGAGCATCTCCTACAACTACGTGAGCGGAGCCATCTACGACGCCGCCTACGACATCTGGCTCGACCCCACGCCCCGCACCGACGGTGTGAACCGCACCGAGATCATGATCTGGTTCAACCATGTGGGAGCCGTGCAGCCGGTGGGCTCGCAGGTGGGTTCCGTCACCGTGGCCGGCCGCCCGTGGCAGCTGTGGTCCGGTAACAACGGCTCCAACGACGTCCTGACCTTCGTCGCGCCGTCGGCGATCGGCAGCTGGAACTTCGACGTGATGGACTTCGCCCGGCAGGCCGTCGCCCGCGGTCTCGCCCAGAACAACTGGTATCTGACGAGCGTTCAGGCAGGGTTCGAGCCCTGGCAGAACGGCGCGGGACTCGCCGTCACCTCCTTCTCCTCGACCGTCGACCTCGGCAGCGGCCCACCCAGCGGGCCCACGGCGTGCAAGGTGGCCTACAGCACGAACACATGGCAGGGCGGATACACCGCGGACATCACGCTGACCAACACGGGTTCCTCCCCGGCCGACGGCTGGCATCTCGCGTTCACCCTGCCTGCGGGGCAGCAGATCACCAGCACATGGAACGCCGGCATCTCTCCCTCGTCGGGAGCCGTGACAGCCGACGGCCTCGCCTACAACGCGTCCCTCTCCCCCGGCGCCCAGGTCTCCTTCGGGTACCAGGCCACCTACAACGGCAGCTTCGCCAAGCCGACGGCCTTCAGCCTGAACGGCCTTTCCTGCAGCGTGTCTTGACCGGTCCGCAGCAGGCTGCTGGTGTCCCGCCGAGTCCATCGGTGATGCCACCGCCACCGGGCCCCGGACGGATGATGTCAGCCGTCCGAGGCCACCGCAATGCCGGTCCGCGGGGAGATCATGCCCGCACACAGGCCGCGGCCCGCCAGGCCCTGCGCGATGCGTGGGATCGCGGCGCGTGTGTTGGCGGCCCAGTCGTGCATCAGGATGATCTGGCCGTTGGTGAGCCGCGCCGCTGCCTGCACGATCGCATCGGTGCTCGCGCCGTTCCAGTCCTGCGAGTCGACGTCCCACAGGATCTCGGTCAGGCCGTACTTGGCCTCGACGCTCCTGACCGTGGCGTTGGTCTCGCCGTACGGGGGACGGAACAGCCGGGGTGTGCCACCGCCCGTGTTGCCGATGGCCTGCTGGGTCCGGGAGATCTCGGAGTCGATCTGCGCCTGGCCGAGTTGGGGCAGGTGGGGGTGGGTGTAGCTGTGGTTGCCGACCCACATGCCGACGGTGACCTGTGCCCGTACCAGGGACGGGTTGGCGGCGGCGTACTGCCCCTCGTTGAACATCGTGGCTCGCAGTCCGTTCTGCCGGAGCACGTCGAGCAGCGCCGGCGTGCCGGCGGACGGGCCGTCGTCGAAGGTCAGCCCGACGTAACCGGTGCAGGCGGCGGCCTGGGCCGAGGCGCCGGGGTCGACGGCGAGGGTGCAGGCGCCCACCGTCGCGACGACGGCCAGCTTCGCCATGAGGGAGCGCGACAAGTGATGTGGTCGCGTGCTTCCCGGTCGGATTCTCATGCGGATGCTCCTTCGACCTGAGGCGGGGGTGGGGAGGGAGCCTGCCCGACGGGACGGCCGGGCAGACCCGACTCACTCAGCTCACCGAGATGTTGGAGCTGCCGCTGCTCTGGTAGCCCTCGGTCGCCAGGATCATGTAGTACTTGAAGCTGCCCAGAGGCATCCCGGCGCGGCCCCATGCGTCGAAGTGGTTCCCGGTGGTGATGGATCCGCCCGTGCGCTTGGACTGTCGGACGCTCCAGTACTGGTCGAAGGTGCGGTTGCCCTCGACGGACGGGGCGTTGTACCGCGTCGTGCGGTACATGTCGTAAGTGCCGCCGTCACTGGTGACGGTGCCCTGGTACGCGCCGGTGGGCCGGTACGTGCCCCAGTTGTCGACGATGTAGTACTCGACGAGCGGGTTCGTCGTCCAGCCGTAGAGTGACAGATAGGCGTTGCCGGAGGGGTTGAATGAGCCCCAGTAGTTCACGGTCCGCCGGGAGCCGTTGGCCCAGCCCTTGCCTGCCACGAAGTTCCCCGTGTTCCGCCACGAGGTGCTGTAACTGCCGCCGGAGGACAGGGTCATGGAAACGGTGCCGGGGGCGTCGGTCCAGAACGAGTAGTAGTAGCCGTGGTCGGTGCCGGTCTGGTTGGTCGTGATGGTCGTGTCCGCGTACGCGGTGCCCTGCAGCGCCGGCGTGGCCGCGCCGACCGCCAGGGCGCCTGCCGTACCGATGAAGGTGCGGCGGTTCATGGGGGGTATGCGGGGGTTGTCGCGCATGTTCATGCGCCTCCTCCTGGTGGGGCCTGCGAGAGGCTGCACAGCCATTGAGGTGCCTGTCGACGTCGATAGGTTGGTGCCGGGCCTGTGGACTGTCAACTCTTTCGGCAAAGAGTGCGAAACTCTTGAGTTGTGATGATGTTGCTCTCGTACGTCAACTTCCCTGATGACAGGGCACTTTGGCGCACGCCACAACAGATCTGACTCAGCGAGGCGCGACTCAGGCAACATGACGAAGTGTCAGTCAGAAGGAGTATCCGAAACTCTTTCGAAGGAGGGCGCCGCCGTGCTCTGCCGCACGACCAGGCTCGTCGCCAGTTCGAGCCGGGTCGCCACCGGCTCCTGTGACCGCAGACGCAGCAGCATCTGGGTCGCGCCCTCGGCCATCTCCCGCAGCGGCTGGTGGACCGTCGTGAGCGCGGGGCTCGACCACTGGGCCAGGGGTACGTCGTCGTAGCCGACCACGGACAGATCGTGCGGGACGCGCAGGTCCCGCAGCCGGGCGGCCTCCAGGGCGCCGAGGGCCTGGAGGTCGCTCCCCGCGAAGATCGCAGTCGGCGGATCGTCCAGATCGAGCAGCTCGGCCGCACGCTCGCGCCCGCCCTCGACGTGGAAGTCGCCGTACCGCACAAGCTCGGGATCCGCCGCCAGACCCGCCATACTGAGCGCCGAACGGTAGCCGTCGAGGCGGGCCAGCGAGCAGAGCATGTCCTGCGGACCCGTGATGATGCCGATGCGACGGTGACCGAGCTGGACCAGATGCCTCGTGGCGGACAGGCCCCCGTTCCAGTTGGCGGAGCCCACCGAGGGCACGTCCGGGTCGGGGTCGCCGGCCGGGTCGATGACGACGAACGGGATGGAACGCGAGCGCAGCCGCTGCTTCACCTCCGCGGGCAGCGTCGAGAAGACCAGCACCACACCGCGCGGGCTGCGCTGCAGCACGCCCTCGATCCACTCGGGACCCGGCGCCTGGCGGGTGCCGCTCTCGGTGAGCACCACACTGGCGCCGTTGGCCTTGGCGACCTTCTCCACCCCACGGATCAGCTCCAGCGCCCAGACGCTCTCCAGTTCGTGGAAGACAAGCTCGATGAGAGGCGCCTCGCGAGCGGCCCGGGTGGTACGGCGGTACGCGTTGTCGTCCAGGACGCGCTCCACTTTGACGCGCGTCGGTGCGGCCACGTCCTGTCGCCCGTTGAGCACCTTCGAAACTGTCGAAATGGAGACCCCCGCCAGCTGGGCCACCTGCGCCAGGGTGATGCGACCAACGCCCTCGTCATCTCGCATGCCCAGAAGCATAAGGCACGGTCAACTACCCACACCGGGTGATGCATGGATCGTTCGAAAGGTTTCGACGCGCGGCTCGGGTGCCTTTGCGGCCTGACGACATCACCTCGCGGCCGTCCGCGTCCTGGAGCCACAGCGTCCAGGGTGCGGACGTGTCCAGGCGACCGACAGGGCTCCGCTGACCTCAGGTGGTGAAATGCTTCAACTCGCGGAACTGGTCGTCACTGGCCACTCGCCGAGGGTCATCTTCCTCTGGAAGTACATCGCCGCCGGCATCACCGCGGGCGCGGCCCCTCCATCTGGGACGCCTACAGCCACACCCCGGGCCGCGGCGATCGCGGCGACACCGGGACGTGGCCTGCGACCGCTCCCGCCGCCACCCCGAGGACGTGGCTCTGCCGCGCGGCCTCGGCGACGACTCGTACCGCTTCTCGATTGCCTGGCCCCGCATCCACCCCACCGGCAAGGGCCCGACCAGCCGGAAGGGCCTGGACTTCTCCTCCCGTCTCGCCGACGACCTCCTCGACGCCGGGATCGAACCGGCCGCCACCCTCTACCACTGGGACCTGCCGCAGGCCCTGGAGGACGAAGGCGGCTGGCGGATCCGCGCGAGCGCCGAGCGGTTCGCCAAGTACCCGGCGATCGTCGCCGAGCGCCTCGGCGACCGCGTCCCGAGCTGGATCACCCTCAACGAGCCCTGGTGCAGCGTCTTCCTCGCCTACGCCGTCGGCCGCCACGCACCCGGCGCCCAGGAGGGCACCGGCGCCCTCGCCGCCGCCCACCACCTGCTCGTCGGACACGGCCTGGCCGTCGAGGCACTGCGCGCGCCCGAGGTCTACCGCAGAGCCTCACGGATCGCGTCGTACGCGGGCTTGTGTGCGAGGTTCTCGTCCCAGGGCAGGGCCGCGCCCTCGCCCGGGAAGACCGCGGGGATCCACGAGTGCTTGTCGGAGTAGCCCCACAGGGTGATACCGACGCAGCGCTTCACGGCGAGGCAGGCGTCGGTCACCTTGCCGTACCAGTCGGCCTGTCGGGCCAGTTTGTCCGCATCGGACGGCAGGGTCATGCGGATGTCCAGCTCAGTGATCGCGACATCGACGCCGAGGTCGGCGAAGCGCTGGATGTTCTGCTGCATCCGGTCCGGGAATCCGTACTGCAGCGCCAGATGCGCCTGCATGCCGAACCCGTCGATCGGGACGTGGTCGGCCTTGAGCCGCTTGATCAGCGTGTAGTAGGCGTCGGACTTGGGGCCTACGGCCTCGACGTTGTAGTCATTCAGATAGAGCTTGACCTTGGGGTCGGCGGCGTGGGCCCAGCGCAGCGCGTCAGCGATGTAGGACGGGCCGATCGTCTTGTAGAAGATGTTCTCCCGGTAGGTGCCGTCCTCGTTCATGATCTCGTTGGCGACGTCCCAGGCGAAGACCTTGCCCTTGTAGTGCTTGACGACGTGCGTGATGTGGTTCTTGAGGATGGAGCGCAGTTCGTCCTTGGTCCAGGTGCCGGAGGTGAGCCAGTCCGGCAGCTGTTGGTGCCACAGGAGGTTGTGACCGCGCACCTTCAGGCCCTTGGCCTTCGCGTAGTTCACGATCTCGTCGCCCGCGGTGAAGTCGAAGACGCCACGCTGCGGTTCGGTGGCATACCACTTCATGCCGTTGCCAGGCGTCGTGGCGTCGAACTCCTTGCCGAGCAGGTCGGCGTACGGGGTGTCGGCGAGTTCCGGGTTGTCGACGGCGGAGCCGAAGTAGCGGCCGGTGCGTTCGGCGAGTTGGCCGAGGGTGGGGTCGGCGGTGTGCCGGTGGGTGCCCGCGTGGGCGGCCGGGGCGACGGCGAGCCCCGCCAGAAGGGCTGCCGCGGCGGCGAGCGTGGCGGTTCGGACACGAGTGGAGCGCATCGTTGATCTCCTCAACTAGGTTGTGGATACCGGTGGTTGACCTTGCGCTTGAGCCGACGCGGCTACTTGACACGCATCTCGCAGCGCAGCCGCCGCTCGTGCCCGACCTCGCGGACCGGACCCGTCAGGGTGAGCGGCACCGTGTGGCGGGCGTGTGCGCTGGAGGTCGCGAGGCGCAGTTCGAGGGCGCCGGGTTCGACGACGCGGCGGCCGTCGGCTCCGGTGTACGCGGCCAGGTCCGCCGGGAAGGTGACGTGGACCTCGGCGGACGCCCCCGCGTCGAGCGGCACCCGGGCGTAGCCGACGAGCCGGACATCGGGCTGGGCGACGGTGGCGAGCGGGTCGTGGAGGTACAGCTGGACGATCTCGGTGCCCGGCCGGTCGCCGGTGTTACGGACAGTGAGGCGGATCGAGGTCTCGCCGTCGGTGGGGAGTTCGGCGCTCTCGCACTGGGGGGCGTCCCAGGCGAAGGTGGTGTACGACAGGCCGTGGCCGAACGGGTAGAGGGGGGTCGGGTCGACCGTGCTGGGGAAGCCGTTCCGGGCGAGCGGCGGCGCGAGGTACGGGGCGGGCTGACCGCCGGGGCTGCGCGGCACCGCGATCGGCAGTCGCCCTGACGGCTCCACACGCCCGGAGAGGACGCCGGCGACGGCCCGGCCGCCCTCCTGTCCGGGGAAGAACGCCTGGACGACGGCCGCGGCCCGTGCGGCCCAGCGGCCCAGCGCGTAGGGCCGCCCACTGAGGACGACGACGATGAACGGAGCGCCGGACGCCATGATCTCGTCCAGCAATTCCCCTTGCCCGTAGGGTAGTTCCAGGTCCTCGGCGTCACAGCCCTCGCCCGACGAGCCGTGTCCGAACAGGCCGGAGCGGTCCCCGACCACGGCGAGCGCCACATCCGCGCCGGCCGGCTCGTCGACGAACTCGGCGCCCGGGAATTCCGCGTGCAGCGCCTGGGCCAGCGTCAACACATCGACACCGATGGGGAGTTCCGGGTGGTGTACGCCCACATGCCGGGGGAAGGTGTAACAGCCCATCATGGCGGCCTGCTCGTCGGCGAGCGGCCCGACGACGGCGATCCGCAGCCCGTCACTCAGCGGCAACGTTCCGGCGTCGTTGGCGAGCAGCACGACCGACTCCTCGGCGACCCTCCTCGCCAGCTCCCGCATGTGCGGCGGGTTCAGGTCGACGGGCACATCCCCGGTGCCGGGCTCCCCGGCGGCGTCGAGCAGCCCCAGTTCGCACTTCTGGGTCAGGACGCGCAGCGCGGCCCGGTCGAGCAGATCCTCGGGGAGCGGGTCCGCCAGGCTGAAGCAGCGGGCGGCGGGCAGCTCCACGTCGACGCCCGCGGCGAGGGCGAGCCGCGCCGCTCCGGGCTCCCCGTCCGCGACCCGGTGCGCCTCTTCGAGGAGCGAGATCCCGTAGTAGTCCGAGACCACGGTGCCACTGAACTCCCATTGTTCGCGAAGGATGTGAGTGAGCAGCATCGGGTGAGCGTGGGCGGGCAGGCCGTCGATGTCGTTGTAGGAGGGCATCACGGAGCGGGCGCCGCCGTCGCGGATCGCCATTTCGAACGGCGGCAGAATGACGTCCGCGAGTTCGCGCGGCCCGATCGACGCGGGCGCGTGGTTGCGGGCGGCTCGGGAGGCCGAGTACGCGGCGAAGTGCTTGAGCGTCGCAACGATGCCGGCAGTTTCCAGGCCGCGTACGTACGCGGAACCGATCGTGCCGACGAGATAGGGGTCCTCGCCGATGGTCTCCTCGGTGCGGCCCCAGCGTGGATCCCGTACGACGTCCAGGACCGGGGCGAGGCCCTGGTGGATGCCGACCGCACGCATCGACGTACCGATCGCCCGAGCCATGTCCGTGATCAGCGCGGGGTCGAAGGTGGCGCCCCAGGCGAGCGGGGTCGGGAAGACGGTGGCCTGCCAGGCGGTGAAGCCGGTCAGGCACTCCTCGTGGGCGAGCGCGGGCAGCTCGAACCGGTTGCCCGCGCGGATGGTGCGCTGCAGTTCGGCGAGGCAGGCGGCGCCTTCTGCCGGATCCACGGGAACGGTACCGAAAGGGCGGGTCAGCTGGCCGACCCCGTACGGGAGCAGCGTGTCCAGGGCGGCGCTGCGGTTGGCGTACGCGTTCTGGCCGGGGGCGACCTCGGCGCCCGTTGTTTCGTCTCCGGAGCTGCCGAGCCAGACACTGGACAGCTGGGCGGTCTTCTCCTCGCGGGTCATCCGGGCGAGCAGGTCTGCCGCCCGGGCTTGCGCGGACAGGGCGGTGTCCTGCCATGGCTGAACCATGGAACTCCTCACGTACGGTGTGAAAACGGGGTGTTGACGGCCGACGGCGGTGTCAGCCCTTGGTCGCGCCCAATGTGATGCCGCCGATCAACTGCCGTTCGGCCACCGCGTAGAAGGCCAGCGCAGGTGCCATGGACAGGACCAGGTAGGCGAAGATGCGGGCGGTGTCGCTGGAGTACTGGCCCTGGAACTGCTGGACGCCGACCGGGATCGTCCACCAGGTGGGTTCGCTGAAGACGAGCAGTGGGAGCAGGAAGTTGTTCCAGCTGGTCACCACGGCGAGGACGGAGACGGTGCCGAGCGCGGGCCGCGCCATCGGCAGCAGGACCCGCCAGAAGAAGCCGAACGCGGAGCAGCCGTCGAGCGTGGCTGCCTCCTCCAGTTCGCCGGGGATCTCCCGGAAGAAGTTGCGCAGGATGACCACGGTCATGGGCAGCCCGAACGCGGCCTGCGGCAGGATCACGCCCCACGGGTTGTCGAGCAGTCCGAACGTGCGCAGGAGCACGAACAGCGGCAGGATCGCCACCGCGAACGGGAACATCAGGCCGACCGTGAAGAGGGCGAAGAGCACCTCCCGTCCCCGGAAGGCGAATCGGGCGAGAGCGAACGCGGCGAGCGCAGCGGCACCCACCGTCAGCACGGTGGTCGCGACGGCGATCAGGGTCGACGAGCCGAGCATGCGCCAGAACGCGCCGTCCTTGAGGATGTCGGTGTAGTTCTTCGTCACCCACGGGGAGGGCAGGCCGAACGAGTTGCCGGAGAGCTGGTCGGTGGACTTGAAGCCGGACATGAGCGCGTACAGCAGCGGCGTCACCATGACGACGCCGATCAGCCACACAGTCACGTACAGGGGCAGGGACGTGAAGCTGCGTCGCCGTGCAGTCGGAGCCGGGGCCGTCATCGGGATCCTCGCATGTTCGTGAGGGCGCCTTCGGTGTCGCGGCGCAGCACATAGCGCTGGTAGAAGAGCGCGAAGACGAGGCTGATGAGGAACATGACGATCGAGATCGCGCTGGCGTACCCCATCTGGTAGCGCTTGAAGCCGAACTGGAACATCGTGACCGCCATGGTCTCGGAGTGGTGGTCGGGTCCGCCCTGCGTCACCACCCACACCAGGTCGAAGAGCTGGATCGCGCCGATCACGGACAGGAAGATGCTCATCCGGATCGTCGGTCCGAGCAGGGGCAGGGTGATGTGGCGGAAACGCTGCCAGGCGTTCGCCCCGTCGAGGCGGGCGGCTTCCGTCAGTTCGGCCGGAATGCCCTGAAGCCCTGCCAGGAGCAGCATCATGTGGAATCCGAAGTACTTCCAGGTCATGACCAGGAAGAGGGTCGCCAGGACGGTGTTCTGGCCGGCGAACCAGAGGCCGCCGGCGCCGCCGAGGCCGACGGCGCCGAGCACCTTGTCGGCGAGCCCGCTGTCCGGCGCGAAGATCATCGAGAACAGCACGCCGGTGATGACTTCCGACAGGACGTACGGGGCGAAGAACAGCATCCGGTAGACGGCGCGGCCGCGCAGTTTCTGGTTGAGGAGCACGGCCATGGCGAGCGCGAACGGGAGTTGCAGGCCGAGCGAGAGGCCCACCAGGAGCAGGCCGCGCCACAGGTCGCCGAGGAACACCGGGTCCTGGAACAGGCGGGTGAAGTTGTCCACGCCCACGAAGTCCGAAGGCGAGCCGAAACCACCCCAGTTGAAGAAGCAGACGTATCCCGCGTACAGGATCGGGATCGCCACGAACACGAGGAACAGAGCGAGCCCGGGGACGGTGAACAGGAAGGCGGTCAGCCAGTCTCGCACCCGGCGGGCCACCGGCCGCCGGTTCCTCACCTGACCGGTCGGCGCCCCCTCTCGCAGAGCGGGTCCCGCGTCCTCGATCTGGGTCGAAGCCATCGTCATCTACTGGCTCTTCGCGACCTGGGTGATGGAACGGGTCACCTCTTGCGGGGACTTGGAGCCCGCGATGAGCGCGGCCACCGAGTCGTTGACCTCCTGGCCGACGGCCGGCGGATAGGCCTGGTCGAGGTAGAGCTGGAAGGCCGTGGCGGCGTTCAGCAGGTCGGAGACTGCCTTGAGGTTGGGATCGGTGAGGGCGTCCCGGGCCTTCGTGTTCACCGGGATCATCCCGCCTTCCCTGACGAGCCTGCTGTCGCTCTCGGGGCCGACGAACCACTTCAGGAAGTCGAGGGCCTCCTTGGGCCCGCCCTTGCGCAGCGCGTAGCCGCCGCCACCGCCGAAGACGTCGGTGGGCTTGCCCTTGCCGCCGTCGACCGCCGGGAAGGGGAAGAAGCCGAGGTCGGAGCCGATGCCCTTGCCCTCCGACTTCTGCGTATTGGGCGCCCACTGGCCCATCAGTTCCATGGCCGCCTTGGCGTTGCCCATGGTGGCTGCCTCACCGGTCGGCCCCGGGTACGCGGCACCCAGGAAGCCCTTCTGGAACGGCTGCAGGTCCACGAGTTCCTTGAGGTGCTCGCCCGCCTTGACGAAGTCGTCGCCGCTGAAGTCCTTCGCGTCCGCGGCCTTCTGCATTCCGTCGACCCCGGCGATACGGATCGCCAGATACGCCCAGTAGTACATGCCGGGCCACTTCTCCTTGCCGGCGAGGGCGATCGGCGTGATGCCGGCCGTCTTGAGCTTCTTGACGGCGTCGAGGAGTTCGGCCCAGGTCGTGGGCGGGGCGGCGATCTTGGCCTGCTTGAAGAGCGCCTTGTTGTACCAGAAGCCGACGGCTCCGATGTCGACCGGAACGGCATAGGTCCTGCCGTCGAACTCGTACGCCTTGCGCGAGGCGGGCACCAGGTCGCCGATCCAGTCCTTGACCTGGTCGGTGATGTCCTCGGTGAGACCTGCGTCGACCTGCTGCTTGAGGACGCCACCGCCCCAGGTGTTGTACAGGTCGGGCAGCTTTCCCGTACCGACGAGGGCTGTCATCTTCGACTTGAAGGCGTCGTTCTCCAGCGGCACGAGCTTGATCTTGACCTTGGGATGCGCCTTCTCGTACGCCGTGGCTTGCTGGGGCCACAAGTGCTTGCCGGGCTCCGTGGTCTGGATGTGCCACCACTCGACAACGGTCCTGCCCTGGCTGTCCTTGCCGCCGCCGGAGTCGGAGCTCCCGCACGACGTGAGCACGGCGGTGCCCAGCCCCGCGACGGAGACCACTCCAAGGAAGCGGCGACGGGAGAGAGAAGAAGGGGCAGTGTCTGGCATGGCACACCTTCCGGAAGAGATCCGTAAATTATCGGGGAGGTGGCCACGGAAATTACGGGCATGCGTCGGGGGTGTCAACGGCCCTGACAAAAAGGGCCGTTGACACCCCCGGAGTATTACGTTCCGTTACGCTTGGCGCGGCGCTGCCGTACTGGCCCTGACCACGAGTTCCGTCGCCAGTTCGACCCGTGGCGACGCGGGGGCGACCGAGCGTGCGAGATCGAGGACCGAGCGTGCCGCCAACTTGCCCATGTCCGCGAGAGGTTGGCGCACGGTCGTCAGCGGCGGCGCGGACCAGCGCACCTCCGGCAGGTCGTCGAAGCCGACGATGCTCATGTCCTCGGGCACCCTGAGGCCACGCCGCCGCAGTGCCTCGATCGCGCCGAGCGCCATCTGGTCGCTGGCCGCGAAGATCGCGGTCGGCGGGTCGGCCAGGTCGAGCAGGCAGCCCGCGCCCGTGAAGCCGGACTCGTGGTAAAAGTCGCCAGGCACGATGAGTTCGTCGGCGGCCGGCACGCCCGCGACGTCGAGCGCGGCCCGGTAGCCGTCGAGCCGGGCCCGGGAGCACAGCAGCCGCGGCGGGCCCTCGATGAACCCGATACGCCGGTGCCCGAGGTGCAGCAGATACTCGGTGGCCGCCATGCCGCCCGCCCAGTTGGTGGCGCCGACGGTCGGCGCCTCGGTGGCGGGTGATCCGGCCGGGTCGATCACCACCAACGGAACGCCCAGACGCCGCAGTTCGTCGTGCAGGCCCGGCTCCAGGGCCGAGGTCACCAGGATCACGCCGTCCGAGGCGCGGGCCCGCAGATTGGTCATCCACTGGCGCGCGGCACCCGCCCGGTCGTGGATCGCGGAGACGACGGTGCCGACTCCCGCCTCGTGGGCAACCTCCTCCACGCCCCGGATGATCTCCACGGCCCACGGGCTGTCCAGATCGTTGAAGACCAGGTCGAGCAGGGCCGCCCGGTCGCCCGTGGGCCTGCGCCGGTAGCCGTGCCGGTGCAGCAGGTCCTCGACCCGGGCCCGGGTGGCGGGCGAGACGTCGGAGCGTCCGTTGACGACCCGCGAGACGGTCGGCACCGACACGCCGGCCTCTCGCGCGATCTCGGTGATCGTCACCTTGGCCGGCCCGTCCGGGCTCCGCGTGGCTGTCTTGCGCTGAGCGCCTTCCCCGGCCACATTCCCCTCCTCCGTCGACATGTGCTCCCGAAAGGTCTACGCACTCCTTCCGGAAACCGTAGGACATGCCGTCGACCGGTCGCCGGTCAAGCCCTCCGCCCATACGACCCGTCGAACATCGGCCTCGAATCCGGGCCCTGGCGCCGGGCGGATTCAGGATTCCGGCAGGCCGACGCAGATGCGGGCGGGGGCCTGGGCGCGCCAGGCGAAGGGGATCTCCTCGACGTGCCCGAGCGTGGGGTGAGCGGCGCATCGGGGTGCGCGGCGGATGCCAGGGTTCCTGCCAGAAGGTGTCGAAGTCATCCGGTTCGCCGAGCGGCGGCCGGTGTCACTCCGTTTCGCTCGGGGGCAGGTCGAAGGCGGTCACCACGCCTCCCATGGGGGGCAGGAACGCTGCGGCATCGGTCCGGGGATGTGAAGGCCGTTCGGCATTCCGGCCAACTCCCGTACGTGCGCACCCCATTGACAGGGTCCAGGAGCGGTCCTAGGTTGCGGTGTTGTTTCCGGAAGACTCTCGGAACTTCTCGGTCCTCGTTCCCGATACCGCCTTTCCCGGCTGCGCACTGCCCGTGAGACGAAAGGCCCAGCATGAGTTCCTCCTCCACCATGATCGCCGCCGCCCCGTGGCGGACCTGCGTCGGCACGGGCCGCATGGACCTCACGCTGCGTCGCGACCACCGGGAGTCCCTTGCCCTGGTGCAGCGCGAGATCGGCTTCGGGTACATCCGGGGGCACGGGCTGCTCAGTGACGGCATGGGGGTGTACCGACCGTACGAGTGGCAAGGCGAGCGGCGGGTCCACCATGCGTTCACGTACGTCGATCAGGTCATTGACAGCTATCTGGAACTCGGCATCCGGCCGTTCCTCGAACTCGGCTTCATGCCAGGCGAGTTGGCGTCAGGCGACCAGACGGTGTTCTGGTGGGGCGGCAACGTCACGCCGCCGTCCTCATGCAGGGAATGGGTGGACCTCGTGCGGGCGACGGTCCGCCATCTCGTGGACCGCTACGGGCTCGACGAGGTACGCACCTGGCCGATCGAGGTGTGGAACGAGCCGAACCTCCCGGACTTCTGGGAGGGCGCCGACGAGCACGCATATCACCGCCTGTACGAGATGACCGCGCACACCATCAAGGCGATCGACGCGTCGCTGCAGGTGGGCGGCCCGGCCGTGTCACCCGGCGCGGACGACTGGATCGGGCGGTTCGCCGCGTTCGCCGCGGCACGGGAGGTGCCGGTCGACTTCGTGTCCCGGCACGCGTACACGTCGGGGCCGGCCCGGCATGTGCCGTTCGGGGTGCATCAGACGCTGGGCCCGGCGCAGGGGCTGCTCGACCAGTTCGGTCAGCCCCGGCGCGCCCTCAAGGACACGGGACTTGCCCACCTCCCGGTCCACATCACCGAGTTCAACTCCTCCTACCGGCCGGACAACCCGATCCACGACACCGCCTTCCATGCCGCGTACCTGGCTCCGGTCGTCACGGAGGGCGGGGAGTACGCGGACTCCTTCTCGTACTGGACGTTCAGCGACATGTTCGAGGAGACGGGCGTACCGACCGCGCTGTTCCACGGCGGGTTCGGGCTGCTCACCCACCGGCAGGTGAAGAAGCCGACGTACCACCTCTATGCGTTTATGGCGCGGACGGGCGAGGAGGTACTTGCGCGCGGTGCCGACCATCTCGTGACGCGACACGCCGACGGGCGGGTGGCGGTGCTCGCGTGGGCACCGGTGGACACGGACGGGCACCGGGTGCGCCTCTCGGTGCCGACCGGTCCGGGCGAGGTGTTCACCCTGCGGTCGTCCGTCGACGAGGAGCGCGGCAACGCGTACACGGCGTGGCGGCGCATGGGCAGCCCCCTCTCCCCGGACCTGCGCCGGCTCGACCGGCTGCACGAGGCCGCCGAACCTGCGCGCACGCACGGCCGGGAGACCGCGCGGGACGGCATGGTCGACCTCGATCTCGCGCTGGCCCGCCACGAAGTGACGCTGGTCGAGTTCGACCCGGTCCGCGACGAGACGCCTCCCTGGTGGGACGAGAGCCGACTCCTCGGCGGTGCCCCGTGAACATGCGCACGGCCGAGCCGGGCACGGGCCCGCTCTCCCGGGCCCACGGCGGCCGCCGTCATCGCTGCCATTCAGTTCACCGCGCTATGGACCCGTTGCCCAACGGTGAGCGAGGCATCCCGGGCGCACGGCGTTTCGCCGACAACGGCGCAAGCCGGCCAGGATGTCGGCGTGGGCCGGAACCAAGAGGTCACTCCACTCGCACAGCAGAGCACCGCCGAGTCGCGCCACCGCAACCACCGAGCCGCAAGGGGCATGCCACACGACGCCAATGACATGCCCGCATCAATGTGTCTCGCGTCGACAGTCCGGGCAGCCCCTGATGGGGCCAACCGGAGCCGCTCACCCAAGGATGACGAGGTCCTCATGCCCAGACGCGTTTCAAGCCGCGGACATCTGCCCGCGGTGTTCGCCGCCGCCGTCGCGGCCCTGCTCCTGCTGACGGCGACGCTCGTCGCCAACCCGGCTCAGGCGGCCACCAGCGGCGCCTTACGCGGTGTGGGTTCCGGCCGGTGTCTCGACGTACCGAACGCCAGCCAGACCGACGGCACCTACCCGCAGATCTGGGACTGCTCGGGCGGCACCAACCAGCAGTGGACATGGACGGACAGCAACCAGCTGACCGTGTACGGCAACAAGTGCCTGGATGTTCCGGACCACGCCACCGCGGCCGGTACCCAGGTGCAGATCTGGACTTGCAGCGGCGGTGCGAACCAGCAGTGGCGGGTGAATTCCGACGGCACGATCGTCGGCGTCGAATCCGGGCTGTGCCTGGACGTCACCGGCGCCGGCACAGCCAACGGCACGGCGGTGGAGCTCTGGACGTGCAACGGCGGAAGCAACCAGAAATGGACAGGCCTGTCCGCGACGCCGGGCGGCGGCACCTGCTCCCTGCCGTCGACGTACCGATGGACGTCGACGGGTGCGCTGGCGCAGCCGGCGAACGGGTGGGTCTCACTGAAGGACTTCACCGACGTGGTGTACAACGGCAAGCACCTGGTCTACGCGTCGAACGTGTCGGGATCGTCGTACGGCTCGATGGCCTTCAGTCCCTTCACGAACTGGTCGGACATGGCGTCGGCCGGCCAGACCGGGATGAACCAGTCCACGGTGGCGCCCACGCTGTTCTACTTCGCGCCCAAGAACATATGGGTCCTGGCATCCCAGTGGGGCGCGTGGCCGTTCTTCTACCGCACGTCGAGCGACCCCACCAACCCCAACGGCTGGTCCTCGCCGCAGCCTCTGTTCACCGGCAGTATCCCAGGTTCCGGCACCGGGCCGATCGACCAGACCCTGATCGCCGACGGCCAGAACATGTACCTGTTCTTCGCCGGTGACAACGGCAAGATCTACCGGGCGAGCATGCCGATCGGGAACTTCCCCGGCAGCTTCGGCTCGTCCGCCACCACGGTCATGAGCGACTCCACGAACAGCCTGTTCGAGGCACCGCAGGTCTACAAAGTCAAGGACCAGAACCAGTACCTCATGATCGTCGAGGCGATAGGTGCCAATGGGCGCTACTTCCGCTCGTTCACGGCGTCCAGCCTCAGCGGTTCGTGGACCCCGCAGGCCGGCAGCGAAAGCACCCCTTTCGCGGGCAAGGCCAACAGCGGCGCCACCTGGACCAACGACATCAGCCACGGTGACCTGGTCCGCAACAACCCCGACCAGACCATGACCATCGACCCCTGCCACCTGCAGCTCCTCTACCAGGGCAAGTCCCCCACCGCAAGCGGCCCCTACGACCAACTGCCCTGGCGGCCAGGCGTCCTCACCCTGCAGCGCTGACGTGCCGAGCCCGGCCCGGCGAACTGGCGTCCTCCGAGGGCCGTACGACGACCGTCACCGCCGTCCGCGAGGGCCGGCCGACCCGTCGGCCCGTCGGCCTGGACTCGGACACCGGCGCGTTCCACGGCGGCGACGTTCACCCTGTCGACGTGCCTCGACTACTGGGCAGGGCCCCCTCTCGCCGCTCCCCGCCCGTCTACGGAGTCAGCCCTGCCTTCGCGCAAGCGGCCCTCAGCTGCGGTGTGCAGATCTGGGCGATGGTGTACACACCGTCCTTGATGAGGGTCTGCTTGATGTTGGCGGTTGTCACGGCGACCGGGGTGAGGAGCACTGACGGGATGTGGTGGGTGGTCGGGCTGTCGGTCGTCGTCGTGGCGATAGTGTGCAGCTTCTCGCCGCGGCCCAGGGCGACGGCCATGGCAGCGGCTGCTTCAGCTTCCGCGCGGAAGGACTTGTACACCGTCATGATCTGCTCGCCGTTGACGATGCGCTGCACCGCGTCGAGGTCGGCGTCCTGCCCGGTGACCGGTGGAAGGCGCCTGACGTGAGCGCTCTTGAGTGCGGAGATGACGCCTGCGGCCATGGCGTCGTTGGCGGCCAGGACGCCGTCGATTCGGCCCGGGCCCAGGGCCGAGATGGCGGCGGACATGTTGGCGTTCGCGTTGTTCGTGCTCCAGCCCGGGGTGTCGTAGGAACGGCCGATCGTCACCTTGCCCCGCAGGACGGACAGTGCACCCCTCTTGAACCAGGCGGCGTTGGGGCTGGTCGGGTCGCCGTTCATCATGACGATGGTCGCGTCCTTGGCCGGGGCGTGCACGGCCTTGAGGAGGGCCTGGCCCTGCAGCGTGCCGACCTGTACTCCGTCGAAGCTGACGTAGCCCGAGATCGGGCCCTCGGCGAGCCTGTCGTAGGCGACGACGGGGACGCCCGCGTTGTGCGCCTCCTGGACGGAAGAGCGCTGCGCCCTGTTGTCGGTGGCGCCGAGGATGAGGACCCTGGCCCCCTTGGTGATCATGGCGATCATCTGTTGCCGCTGGGCCGTTGAGTCGTCGTCGGCGTTGGCATAGGTGACGTTGCAGCGCGGGCAGAGCTGTTTCACCCGTTGCTCGATCAGCGGCTTGTCGGAGTTCTCCCAGCGCGGCACCAACCGGCTCGGCAGCAGCAGGCCGACGGTGAAGCTGTCCGTGGTGGCTTTTCCACTTCCTGCGCAGGCGGCCGAGGGTATGGTCAGCAGGCCCGCGAAAAGCGCGCCGACGACATATCGCGTACAGGGCGTCACGCGTTTCCTGCGATGCATCATGATCGGTCCCCGTCCTTGCGCCCGCCCGGTTCTGCGCCCACCGAAGCCGGTTCGCGACGCGGTACCGCAATCTCGCTGCACACCTGCTTGCCGCCGGCCACCGGCACCGTGCCGAAGGACTCCGACATCGCCTCGACCAGGAGCAGACCCCGGCCGCCGGTCGACTCCCAGTCCACGATCACGGGCTTGGCGGGCGCCCGCGGAGAGGAGTCGCTCACGCAAACCCGCACCCGGTCCCCGCGGAGCATCAGGTCGAGACGGACCGGGCCCTGGGTGTGCACCAGGGCGTTGGTGACGAGTTCGGACACCACCAGCAGCACCGGGTCGGTGGCTTCTTCGACCTTCCAGCGGCGCAGCGTGCGCGCGGTGAACCGGCGGGCGTGCATGACGGCGTCGGGCAGCCGCCACACCAGCCAGCCCGACCGGATCGGCCGGGTCTTCATGCCGTCGTAGCGCAGCAGCAACAACGCCACGTCGTCCTCGCGACGGCCCAAGTCGCCGAGCAGGTCGTCGGCCACCCGCCCAGGATCCGACGGGTCGGCCGCGGCGAGAGTGGCCCGCGTGCGGCGCATGCCCTCGTCCAGGGACAGGTCGGCGGCCTCGATCAGCCCGTCGGTGACCAGGGCGAGCATCGTTCCCGGCGCCATTGCCACCGCGGTCATCGGGAAGTCCGCCTCCATGGAAATGCCCAGCGGAAGGCCACCCTCGACCTCGACCTCCTCGGTGCTGCCGTCGGGATGGCGCAGCAGCGGTGCGACGTGTCCGGCCCGGACGAACAGGACGTCGCCCTCGTCCATGTCCAGTTCGGCGTAGCAGCAGGTGGCGAAGAGATCCGTCTCCATGCCGACGAGGAGGCGGTTGGCGTGCGAGACGACCACGTCGGGCGGGTGGCCCTCCACCGCGTACGCCCTGACCGCGGTACGCATCTGCCCCATGATCGTCGCGGCTGCGGCGCTGTGGCCCTGCACGTCGCCGATGACCAGTGCCACCCGGTCCTCGGAGAGGGCGATCACGTCGTACCAGTCGCCGCCCACCTGCAGTCCCCGCCGGGCGGGGAGATAGCGGGCGACGGCGATCCCACCGGGAAGCTCGGGCAGACGCCGCGGCAGCAGGCTGCGCTGCAGCATCGTCGCGAGTTCCTGTTCGGCGTCATAGGACTGGGCGCGGGTGAGGGCCTGGCCAGCCAGTGAGGCGGTGGCGGTCAGCAGCGAACGTTCCTCGGGGACGAACTCGTGCGGCCGGTCCCAGCCGATCAGGCACACGCCGGCGACCCGGCCTCTGGCGGGCAGCGGCAGGACGGCAAGTCCTCCGGGGCCGATGCCGTCGAGTCCTGGTTCGAAGGCGGTGCCTGTCGGCCACAGGTCCATACGTCCGTCTCGCAGAGCCATCTGCAGGGTGGGCAGGGCACTGAGGGGCGCGTCGGGCCACTCCGAACGCCACTGGAGACGCCATGCCCGCGGCCAGGCAGCGGGCTGCGGCGGGTCGAGCAGGGTGACCTGGAGCCTTTCGTGCTGCAGGTCGGCGAGCACCACCCGGTCGGCGCTCAGGGGCTCGCGCAGGGCGGTGACCAGCACGTGGCTGACGTCGCGCACGGTGGTGGCCTCGTCGAGTGCGGCGGTCAGCCACTGGATCCGGGAGACGTCGTCGGCGCCCCGGTCCAGGACCGAGGTCGCCGTCACCACGCCCAGCACCTGCTCCGGCCGGTCGTCGGCACCCGCCGCCACGCGGCACCTCAGACTCAGCCAGCGCATCTCACCCGTGGGGCAGCGGACTCGGAAGTCCAGTTCCCGTCGGCCGGACGTCTGGGTGGACGGCTCCAGCGCCGACATCAGCGCGTGCAAGTCTTCCGGCAGTGCGTGCGCGAGCAGGGATTCCACCTTGCCGTCGAAGTCGTCCGGCTTGATGCCGACCAGGTCGCGCAGCATCTCGTCCGCGTCGATCACGCCGGTTTCCGGCACCAGGACGAAGGAGCCGACGCGCATTCGGCGCAATGCGGAACTCAAGGGTGCCGTCGGCGGCCCTCCCCCGGCCCCGGCCTCCAGCACGTCGGCGACCGCGTCGGCATAGCGCTTCAGGAAGCGCTGCTGCTCGGCTTCGAAGCCATTCTCACCGTCACCCACGACGACGAGGCAGCCGAGCCGTCTGCCCTCGGCTCCGAGGGGCAACGCACCGAGCGAGGTCCGGGCTCGCGGCGGCGCAGGACATCCCTCGGGGTAGGAGGCGAGTGCCCCGGGGGTCAGCCACACGGGGTGGAGGACACGGAAGGCGTGGGCCGCAGGCGAGCCACCGGACAGAGCCAGGCGTTCCGGCAGCCCGTACTCGGCAGGGGCGCATCCGGCCGTGTCCACCGACCGAAGATCGTCAGAGCCTGGGCCGGGCACATAGAGCACCGCCAGCGCCGCTCCGGCGAACGTCAGGGCGCGGACGCTCCCGGAGGTCTCCGGCCTCGGTGGTGAGCCGGTGTCCGCGACGCCGACCTCGGCTGTCCCCAGCTGCGGGAGTCCGGTCCGGGCCGTGCCGTCGTGAGGCATGTCCGCATCCACCTCCCGTCCGTGCCCGCGCGCCGACCGGCTGCCACTGGGCACTCCCCTTCCAGAATCGCATAGGGGGATGAACCGGACAGATTGGCGTCGTGTCGGCTACGCAGCACCGAGTTCGTAGTTCACCATGGCCGGTGTCACACTGGCGAGGTGGTCGATTTGCGACTTTCGCCTGGTCCGAGCGGGTGCGGGCCGAGACCCCGCCTCGCCCCGGTGGGCCACGCCGCTGCACCACGGTTGCAGGAGGAGGGAGGCCTCGCGCATGAAAGCCCGCGTTCGGGACACCGCCCTTGCCCTGGCCGCGGTCTCGACGGCCGTGTCCCTCACCGCCTGCGGATCGGGCGCCGGGAACACCTCCGGCGCAGGGAGCGCGCGGAAGATCGGCGTGCTGCTGCCGGAATCCACCACAGCCCGCTGGGAGACGCGGGACAGGCCCCTGCTGGAGCAGAGGATCCGGCAGCTGTGCGGCGACTGCACGATCGAGTACGCCGACGCCAAAGGTGACGTGGCCATCCAGCAGGAACAGATGGACTCGTCGATCGCCAACGGGGTCGATGCCATCGTCCTGACGGCCGTTAATGCCAGGGCCATGGGCGCCTCGGTCGGAAAGGCAGCCGCCGCGCACATCCCGGTCATCGCCTACGACCGCCTCGCCGAGGGCCCGATCTCGGGCTACGTCTCCTTCGACGGCCAGGAGGTCGGCAGGCTCCAGGGCAGGGCACTGCTGACGGCCATAGGCGCCAAGGCGCACGGCGGCCGGATCGTGATGATGAACGGCGACCCCGGCGACCCCAACGCGCTGTCGTTCAAGCAGGGCGCACTGTCCGAACTCCAGGGGAAGGTGACGATCGCCAAGGAGTACGACACACCCCAGTGGAGCACGGAGGCGGCGAACCGGAACATGTCCGGAGCCATCGCCGCCCTGGGCGCCGGCAGCATCAACGGCGTCTACGCCGCCAACGACGGCCTCGCCGCCGGCAGTATCGCCGCCCTCAAGGCCAACAAGGTCAGCCCGCTGCCCCCCGTCACCGGGCAGGACGCCGAGCTCGCAGCCGTACGGCGCATTGTCGGCGGCGATCAGTACATGACGGTCTACAAGCCGTTCGGACCCGAGGCTGCCGCCGGCGGCGCCATGGCCGTGGCCGCCGCGCGTGGTCAGCGCCTCGACGGGATGGCCACCAGGCGGGTGAAAACCCGCGGCGGCGAGGAGGTTCCGGCCGTGCTGCTCACCCCGGTGCCCGTGACCCTTGCCACCATCAAGAACACCCTGGTGAAAGACGGCGTGTACACGCTCGAACAGATCTGCGCCCCGCCACTCGCGGACGACTGCCACAAGGCCGGGCTGACCTGAGAGGTGGGACCGGCCGGCCCCAGGCCCGGGAAGGAGATGATTCTCTTGCCGCCCCCCTTGCTGGCCCTGCACGGCGTGTGCAAGCGCTTCGGCGTCGTCGAGGTCCTCCGGGACATCGAGCTGGAGATCCACGCCGGCCAGGTCCTCGCCCTGCTCGGCGACAACGGAGCCGGCAAGTCCACCCTGGTCAAGGTGATCTCCGGGGTCGCCCCCGCGGACAAGGGGAGCATCGAGTGGGAGGGCCGGCCCGTTCACATCAGGCGTCCCCAAGAAGCCCGGGACCTCGGCATCGCCACCGTCTACCAGGACTTGGCGCTGTGCGGAGGCCTCGACGTCGTCGGCAACCTCTTCCTCGGACGGGAGATCCGCAGGTTCGGCTTCCTCGACGAGGTGGAGATGGAGCGCCGCACCGGACAGCTGCTGGAGCGTCTGACCCGGAGCGTCCCCGATCTGCGCGCCCCCCTGGTGTCACTGTCCAGCGGCCAGCGGCAGACCGTCGCCGTCGCCCGCTCGCTCCTCGGCGACCCGCGCGTCCTTCTTCTGGACGAACCGACCGCGGCGCTGGGGTTCGAGCAGACCACCGAGGTCCTCGACCTCGTCGACCGTCTCCGCGACCACGGCCTGGGGATCCTGCTCATCAGCCACAACTTGGGCGATGTGAAGGCCCTCGCGGACCGGGCCGCCGTGCTGCGGCTCGGCCGCAACAACGGCTTCTTCGACGTGAGCACCGTCTCCCAGGAGCAGATCATCTCCTCCATCACGGGCGCCACGGACAACGCGCCCCGCCGGCCGGCCCACCGCGAGGCCGAGTGATGAAAGGGATGCGTGACATGCCGGACGAGACGCGGGCCGATCCCGCAGCAGCCACCACAGAGGCCCGTCAGCGCCGCGCCAGGCGGGCCGTCACCCGTGCCGTGGCGGGCTGGATCGCCGTCCGGCGGCGCAGGCTGAGCGCCGGTGAGCTGGGCTACCTTCCCGTCACCTTCGTTCTCGCCGCGGTCTGGATCATCTTCCAGGGCCTGAACTCCAGCTTCCTCTCGCCCCGTAACCTGTCCAACCTCAGCGTGGACATCGTGGGCACGGGCTTCATCGCGGTCGGCATCGTCTTCGTGCTGCTGCTCGGTGAACTCGACCTGTCGGTCGGCTCGATCAGCGGGCTCGCCGCCGCGGTCTTCGCGGTGCTCAACGTCAACAACGGCGTGCCGGAATGGCTTGCCCTGATCGCCGCCGTGCTGACGGGCACCGCGGCAGGAACCGTCCAGGGGTACTCCGTCGCCAGGACCCGGGTGCCGGCCTTCGTGGTCACCCTCGCCGGGCTGCTGACGTGGAACGGCCTCATGCTCGCCATCCTCGGCACCAGCGGCACCGTCAACCTCGACGAGAACGGGCTCATCGCCCACCTCACCAGCTACTACTTCACCAACGCCGGCGTCGCCTACGCGGTGGCGGCACTCGCCACAGCTCTGGTCTTCCTCGCCTCCTACCTGAACAGGCGCCGCCGCAGGGCCGTCGGCATGCCACACCGCCCGCTGCACACCATCGGGGTGCGCACAGGAGTAGTGGCGTTCATCGCGTTCGCCTCCGCCTATGTACTGAACCAGTTCCAGGGCCTGCCACTGGCTCTGCTGATCTTCCTCGCCGTGGTGGCGGGCCTCGACATCATGCTCCGCCGCACGCCCTATGGACGGCAGGTCTACGCACTGGGAAGCAGCGTCGAGGCGGCCCGTCGCGCCAGCCTCAGCGTGACCGGCGTACAGACGGCCGTGCTCGCAGTCTCCGGCACCCTGGCGGCGACCGGCGGCCTGTTCCTGGCCTCGCGCATCACATCGGTGAGCCAGAACTCCGGCTCCGGCGTCCTGCTCCTCAACGCCATCGCTGCCGCCGTCATCGGCGGCACCAGCCTGTTCGGAGGACGCGGTACAACCTGGTCCGCAGTGCTCGGCATACTGGTCATCCAGTCAATCGCCTCGGGCATGGCCCTCACCGATACGCCCACCGCCATCCAACTGGTGATCACGGGCGGGGTGCTCTTCGCTGCGGTGGTCATTGACTCACTGTCCCGCCACACACAGCAGGCGCACGGGCGCGCCTGACACTTCCACGGGCGGCGTCGGTGATGCCCGCAGCTACCTGGGCATGGCGTCGGGGCGCCCGCGAACGTGCACAACCGCGTACGCCGAGGCTCGGAGGATCTGCGCAGCTGTACTCCGCCAACCACCGTGCGGTGTGGCGGGTTGGGGACGTGGCCGGGGTTGATCGCATCCTGCTGGAGGAGTCGCTTGAACGGCATCGGCTGCCTGCCGGTACGCCGGTGCTGTTGGACGATGTGATGCGGCCGGTCGAGCCGCTGTCATCGTGGTTACGAAGGCTGGCCTGGCGTCGGACGGCCGCGAAGACGATGCGGACGTACGCCTATGCGGTGTTGATGCTGCTGGGCTTTCTTCAGGCACGCGGCCGGGATCTGCGCTCGGCAACCGAGTCCGACATCGTCCAGTTCGAGCACTGGCGGCGCGCACGTCGCTGGCCAGTGGCAAGAGCATGGACGTCCGTGTCCGGCACATGGAGATCGAGGAGGTCTTCCGCGGCCATTACGCACACGGCACCACCCTGCGGGTGATCTCCGGGAACGTGATCACTGCTGCCCAGAGCCGCTGGTTCAACAAGGCCCTCGAAAGGCCCATCTGGCTCAGCGAGGACGCCGAACAGTCCCTGACCGAGCCGGGATCGGGCGACGTGCTCGGCCTGACCCGCGAGGAGATCGAGGACCTTCGCTCGGGCCAGCTCGACATGGGTGTCTCCAGTTGCAAGGACCCCTTCGCCTCACCGTTCGGCCGCCCCGGGCAGCTCTGCCCGGTCGCCCCGACCCGCTGCCTGGAATGCCGCAACGCGTTCGTGCTGCCCTCGAACCTGCCGCAGCTGCTGCTGTTCGCGGATCACCTGGCCCGGCTCCAGCTCCGGTCGTCCCCACAGCACTTCCACGCGCTCTGGGGACAGAGCCGGGTCGACGTCAACGAGGCGATCAAGGCCCGCACGGACGCCGAGATCGCCCAGGCCCGGCGGCAGATCGCCGGTGAAAGCCTGTCCTTGCAGCTTCCTCTCGCCGCACACGTGGAGTTCAACGCATGACCCGCCTCCACTGCCAGCAGCCCGCTCCGTGTTCCGGGACGACGAGCCGGTGATCCAGTCACACCCCCTTCTGCCCGGCGTCACGTCGCCCCGGTTCGGGGACATCACCGACTGCTGGGACTTCAACGACGTCGTCCGTCGGCTCGCGAATCAGGACCGGGCCAGCCGGCGGGTCTGGCTGCACGGGCTCGCCCCGGATTGGCACCTTCTGGGCCGGGAACTGTCCATGATCGCTCAGGATGCTGCATCTGCGCACGCTGGCCACATTCGGCGTCGACCAGCAGCTCCCCGACGACATCACCCTCTGGAGCGACGAGGACTTCCACCGATACGTTGATCAGTATCACACTACCGGGACGACGACCCAGGTCGAGCCCATCACGGTCATCCGGGCTCTGCACCGGTTCCGCACCGCGCGCAAACAGCACCCTCGGCCCTGAACACCTGCCCATCTGGAAGGCCGAGCGAGTGTCCCTCAACCGGCGGCGGGCCGACACGTCCCTGCCCAAGCACCGCCGGGCTCACCTCGACGCACAGCTCCACGAGGTCAACCTCATGATCAAGAAGGCGGATCGGTGACCGTTTCGCCCAAGACCGAACGGGCTCTTCGCGAGGCGATGGAGCGTCTCCTCGCCGGCGCCCCTGAGCGCACCGACGGCAAGCCGACCAAGAACGACCTTTGCCGCATGGCCCAGGTGATCCGCTCAACGATGAACCGGGCCACCGACGTCCTGGCGGAGCCGGACAGTCATGTCGGGACCAGCCCCGCCGGCCTCCGGGAGCATCAGCGCGACGCCGCACTCGCCGAGCTCCACAGCAAGCTTCGCAAGAGTCGCGATCAGTGCCGGCAGCTCCAGGACCAAGTCGACGCCGCCGCGACCGTCATCATGACCCTCCTTTCGGAGAACGCCGCAATCCGCGAGCACGCAGACAACCGCTCAGCCGCTGTCGTTCCACTCCCCCTCGGCCGAGCACACGCCACACGCGAGTAAAGGGAGCCGGCCTTGGGACTGGCGGGCTCACATGTGGAGGTGTCGTGATCAATCCTCGCGGCGCCGACGTGCGAGATGGACGGTAATGTTGGCGGTTGTTTCGACGCTTTCCGGCAGTACCTGCATGATCTGGCTGAACACCTGCTCTCGTCGCGCGGTCGGCAAGACGAGATAAGCCGAGATGGTGGAGAGATGACCAACGTAGTCGCGAGCGCTCATCGTCACGCGTCTTTCGATCACGGACTGTTGAACGCCGCTGAACCACTCAGACCGTTGCAGCTCCGTCCCCGGCCACTGCATCGCATGATCCGGAGGCGTCCCGTCCGGGGACGGAATCTCGTCGCTCTCCAAGAACGGTGCTCGCGCCGTGCGAACAGCCTCCTCCACAGCGGGGTCGGCCAGTCGGAATGGCCCGCCGCATGAGGCGAACACACCACCCGGTTCCAGCAGCGCGGCCATGCGTGACCACCGGCCCTCTGGCTTCGTCCAATGCAGAGCGGCTGCCGCATAGACCAGTCCGCACCGCTCGCCCGGTCGCAGGTCCTCGAACGCGGCTTGCACCGTCCTGACGTTCGCCGGTACATGTTTACGCAGCTCGGCGAGCATGGACCCGTCAGGATCGGTTGCGGTGACCATGACCCCCCGTTGAGCGAACAGGCGGGTTGCCTTGCCTGTCCCAGCGCCAATCTCGAGGGCAGTCTGGACCGGATGGCCCGCATACGCCATCACCATGTCGAATAGCTCCACGGGATACCCCGGCCGGAACCGTTCGTATGCTTCCGCCACCACCCCGAAGCTCAGCGCGCGACCAGACATGCCGAGCATCCTGACACGCGCCGCACGTTCGGTGCTTGATCTTTTGCGCGGCCCAGAGAGAGATGAGGATCAAGCCTCCTGCGGCGCAGGCGCAGAGGGCTCCCCCGATCCTCGGACGATCAGCCGGGTGGGAACGGTGATGGTGCGCGCGCGGGAGCGGTCGCCGTCGAGGCGGGCCAGGGCGGTGGCCGCAGCCACCCGACCGATTTCCTCGGGATCCTGGGCGACGACGGTCAGGGCGGGTTCGAGTGCCTCGGCGAGCGGGACGTCGTCGAAGGCGACGACGGCGATGTCCTTCCGCTTGCTGCGGGCGAGTTCGGCGACTATGCCCAGCGCGACGATGTTGTTGCCGGCGAACAGGGCTGTGGGCCCATCAGCCAGGCCGAGCAGCTGGGAGGTCGCGGCCGCCGCCCCCTGCTGATCGTGGGCGTTGGCGACCAGCGCACGGTCGTAGGGCAGACCGGCTTCCTCCAGGGCCGCTCGGTATCCGGCGAGGCGCTCGCGGCGGGTGTACAGCTTGAGGGGCAGGTCGCCGATGAAGCCGACACGCCGGTGGCCGTGGGCGATGAGATGGGCGACTCCGTCGTGGGCGCCCGCCCGGTTGGAGCTGACGACGCTGTCCGCGGACAGGCCGACGGCCGGACGGTCGATGAAGACCACGGGCAGCCCGGCGGCGCGATGGGGCTTCAGGTGGGAGTGGTCGGCGCCGACGGACGGCACGACCATCAGGATGCTGACGCGGCGCGCGAGGAACTTCGACGTCAAGTCGCGTTCACGGTCGGGGTCTTCGCCGGACGAGCCCATGAGCAGGGTCAGACCCCGGTCGTGGACGGTGGCCTCTATGCCGCCGGCCACGGCTCCGAAGAAGGGGTTGCCGAGGTCGGGGACGACCAGTCCGATGGTGGTGTCGGGTCCGCCGACGCGGATGTTGCGTGCCATGAGGTTCGGCTGGAAACCGAGCCTGGCTACGGCGGTGAGAACCTGTTCCCTGGTCTGCGCGGAGACGGGCCCGTCCTCGTTCAGGACACGGGAGACCGTCTTGGCACTGACCCCTACTTCTCGGGCGACATCGGCAAGGGTGGGGCGGCGGCTCGCTGCCATGGAGAAAACCGTCTCCTGGGGTGCTCCCGGATTCCGGCCGCGGCCTCGGCCGGAACATGCGAGAGCTGGTCGTGCGGTCAGGTGGCCTGGACTCCGGCGGCCTTCGCGGCCTCCGAGTCCGCTACGACAGTATCTCCGGCCTCGTTGACGCTGAGTGCGCCGGTCATGATGGCGACGACCTCGGCCATGGAGTAGTCGGACGGCTTGATCAGAGCGGCGCGGCGGCCCAGCCGGTGGACGTGGATGCGGTCGGCGATCTCGAAGACGTGGGGCATGTTGTGGCTGATGAGCACGACTGGCATGCCCTTGTCACGGACGCGGCGGATGAGGTCGAGGACCTGGCCGGACTCCTTGACGCCGAGTGCGGCGGTGGGCTCGTCCATGACGACGACGCTGCGGGCCCAGGCGACGGAGCGGGCCACCGCCACGGCCTGCCGCTGACCGCCGGAGAGTGTCTCGACCGCCTGTGTGAGCGAGCGCAGCCCGATCTTCAGGTCTGCCATGTGCTCGGCGGCCTCCTGGCGCATGCGCTTCTTGTCGAGCATGCGGAAGACACTGCCGAGGACACCGGGGCGGCGCAGCTCCCGGCCGAGGAACATGTTCGAGGCGATGTCCATGGAGGCGGCCACCGCGAGGTCCTGATACACCGTCTCGATGCCGTGGGCGCGGGCGCTCTGCGGACCGGAGAAGGTGATGGGTTCGCCGTTCAGGCGTATCTCGCCGGCGTCGGGAACCAGGGCGCCGGTGAGGGCCTTGATGAGGCTGGTCTTGCCGGCGCCGTTGTCGCCGATGACGGCGAGGACCTCGCCGGGCAGGAGGTCGAAGTCGGCGCCGTCGATGGCGGTGACATGGCCGTAGCGCTTGACCAGGCCGCGGGCCTGAAGGACAGGGGTGGGGGAAGTGGTGGCGGTCATCGTGCCTTCTTCCGGGAGATCTGGTCGACGGTCACCGCGAGGATCACCAGAACGCCGGTGATCAGGGTCTGGTAGATGGAGGCGACGCCCATCAGCTGCAGGCCGTTGCGGAACACGCCGACGATGAGGACGCCGATGAACGTGCCCAGCACCGAGCCGCGGCCGCCGAAGAGGCTGGTGCCGCCGAGGACCACGGCGGTGATGCTGTCGAGGTTGTCGGTCTGTCCCGCCTGCGGGTCGCCGACGCCGGTGCGGGAGATCAGCAGCAGGGCAGCGATGCCGTACAGCAGGCCGGCCACGGTGTAGATGCCGATGGTCAGGCGGGAGGTGCGGATGCCGTTCAGCCGCGCCGCCTCCTGGCTGTTGCCCAGGGCGTAGACGTGCCGGCCCCAACCGGTGCTGCTCAGCGCGTACGCGAGGAGGAGGAACAGGGCGATGGTGACCAGGGAGCCGTAGGTGATGTCGGTGTGGCCGAGCGGGAAGGTCTGCCCGAGTGCCGTCAGCGGGCCGGGCAGGCTGGTGACGGTCTCTTCCTTGGAGTAGATGTGGGTCAGCGCGAACGCGACGTTGAGCATGCCGAGGGTGACGATGAACGGCGGCAGCGGGATCTTCTGCACCAGCAGCCCGTTGAGCAGGCCGAAGCCGCCGCAGACGGCCAGGCCCAGCGCGATGGCGAGGAGCGGGGGCAGGGTCCCCTCGGCTGCCATCTTGGCCATCATGATGCTGCCGAACGCCATCACGGCACCGCACGACAGGTCGATGCCGGCGGTGAGGATGATCAGGGTCTGGCCGATGGCGAGCGTGCCGACGACCATCACCTGCTGCACGATCAGGGAGAAGTTCCCGCCGGTGAGGAACTGTTCGGTGGAGAGGGAGAAGAAGACACAGGCCAGGAGAAGGGCGACGAGCGGGCCGGTGGTCGGTGCCGTGAGCAGTCTGCGGGCCGTGGTCGGTGCCTTGAGCTCGGCGTACGGCGTCGTCGTGGCTGTCATGCGAAGTCCTTGTCGGAAGACAGATGTCCTTGTCGTCAGGACATGGGGGGCGGCCGTCCCGGGTCGGGGAGGTGAGGGGCCGGCCGCCCCGCTGAGGGGAGAGTCGGCGGAAGTACGGTCCTCGTGGGCGGCTCAGCCCCAGCAGTTCTCCAGGCCGTAGCCGGTGTCCTTGGACGTGACGCCCGCCTGCGCCTTGTCGGTGATCAGGGTGACGCCGGTGTCGGTGTAACCGGACGCCTTCTTGCCGTTCTTGGCGTACGTCACGACGGCCTTGACGCCCTCGGCGGCCATCTTCAGCGGGTACTGCTGCGAGGTGGCGGCGATCTTGCCGTCCTTGACCGCCTGGGTGCCGGTGCAGCCGCCGTCGACGGAGACAATCAGGACGTCCTTCTCCTGTCCCTTGGCCTTCAGCGCGGTGTACGCGCCCAGAGCGGCCGGCTCGTTGATGGTGTAGACGAGGTTGATGCCGGGCGACTTCTGAAGGCAGTTCTCCATCGCGGTCTGGCCCTTGGCCTGGTCACCATTGGTGTCCTGGGCGCAGACCACGTCCTTGTCGGTGGCACCGAAGCCCTTCAGGAAGCCGTCGTGCCGCTGGACGCCGACGGAGACGCCGGGCGCGAGGTCGAGGGTGGCTATCTTCGCCGCCTTGCCCTTCATGGCGGCCTTGGCGTACTCGCCGATCAGCTCGCCGGCCTTGAGGTTGTTGGTGGCGAAGAGGGCGTCGACCGCGCTCTGCGGTTCGGTCGGGGTGTCCAGCGCGATGACCAGGACGCCCTTGGCGCGGGCCTTCGCGATCGCGGGCACGATCGCCTTGGAGTCGCTCGGGGTGATCAGGATGCCCTTCACGCCGGAGGCGACCATGTTCTCGACGGCGGTGACCTGTCCGGCGTTGTCGCCGTCGAACTTGCCCGCCGCGGTGACCAGTTGGGCGCCGTTCTCCTTGGCAGCCTTCTCCGCGCCCTCCTTCATCTTCACGAAGAACGGGTTGGTGTCGGTCTTGGTGATCAGACCGACCTTGACGCCGCCGGAGCCGGAGCTCGCGGAGCCCGATCCGGAGCCGGAACCGCAGGCCGTCAGGGTGAGGGCCGCGATGCCCGTACAGGCGGCGACTCTGAGGAGGGACGGGGTCAGACGAGTGGTGCGCGACATGAACGACTCCTGCGGGATCACGAGCGGCGCGGTCGGCATCGGAGCATGCCGTCCCGGAGGTGTCATCGTTGACTTATGTCATCGTTGACACCACATGGCGAGGATGATGGACTCCGCATCCCGGCAACGTCAATGCCCTGCACGGGACACAAGTCCGTAACGCGCCCGGCGGCTGCCCGTTTCGTGCCCGCTTTCGTTCGTACGCTCGCAGAGAAGAGACGCCCATGAGCAGCCCGCGTCAGATCACCGTCCTGGGAGAGTGCGTCGCCGACGCCTTCGCCGAACCCGCCGGCGCCTCGAACGAACTCGCCCTGCGGGTGCTGCCCGGCGGCGGACCTGCGAACACGGCCGTGTCCCTGGCCCGGCTCGGCACCCACACCCGCCTCCTCGCGCGCCTGTCCGGCGACGTGTTCGGCCGCCTGTTCCGGGCCCACCTGAAGGAATCCGGGGTGGACCTTTCGTACGCCGTCCCGGCCGCCGAACCCAGCACGCTGGCCGTGGCGGAGCTGGACGCCCAGGGGCAGGCCGCATTCTCCTTCCACGCGCAGAACACGGCCGACTGGCAGTGGACGGCTCAGGAACTGGCAGGAGTGAATCTGTCCGGAACCGCCTGTGTGCACACCGGCTCCCTCGCGCTCGTCCGCGAGCCCGGCGCGGCGGTGGTGGAGGAGTTCCTGGCGGCGGCCTCTGCCCGCGCCACCATCAGCATCGACCCCAACGTACGACCGCTACTGGTGCGCCCCGAGGTCTATCGCGCCCGCCTGGCGCACTGGTGCGCCCTCACCGACGTACTGCGGCTGAGCGAGGACGACCTGGAACTGCTCCTGCCCGGAACCCCGCCTGAGCGGGCCTGCGACGTCTGGCACGCCGCCGGAGCCCGGCTCGTCGTGATCACGCGCGGGGCGGACGGCGCCCTGGCCTCCCTCGACGGCCAACGGCTGCAGGTGCCGGCGGTGGCGACGCAGGTGGTGGACACAGTCGGGGCGGGGGACTCCTTCACCGCCGGCCTGCTGCATTATCTCGGCGCCCGCGGACACCTCGGCGGCCGGCTGACCGGCCTCGATCTCGGCGAGGTGGGTCAGGCCTGCCGGTTCGCCGCTCGGGTCGCGGCCCTGACCTGCTCCGCCGCCGGTCCCAATCCGCCTTGGCGGAGCCACCTGGACCGGTTGACGGCAGTCGGCGGCAGCTGACGAGACCGGGGCCCGCACAGGGCCAATCCCGCACGGAGTATTGACGCGTTGGCCGGATGGCGCACATCATCTGACCACTCAATGTCATCGATGACACAAGTCAACGATGACACCCTTGGTCGGCGGCGTGGACGACGGCGCCGACCGGGGCGCCACCTTTCGGTCCGTCCGTGTCGGAGTCGCGCTCTCCGCTGCGTGGACGGCCGCGGCACAGGAGACCCGATGAGCTCTCGACGTGTGTTCCGGCATGCCCGCGTGCGGACGATCGCGGCCGTGGCGACCGTCTGCGCGCTGGCCGCAGCCCCGCTCGCCCCCCAGGCCGTGGCTGCCGACGCCCCGCCGTACACCGAGACCTACCGTCCCCAGTTCCACTTCACCCCGGAGAGGAACTGGATGAACGACCCCAACGGCCTCGTGTATTATAAGGGCGAGTACCACCTCTTCTACCAGTACAACCCCAACGGCAACACCTGGGGCGACATGTCCTGGGGCCACGCGGTGAGTACGGACCTCGTGCACTGGAAGCAGCTGCCGCTCGCCCTGTCGTACGACGACAAGGAGATGGTCTTCTCCGGCAGCGCGGTGGTCGACTGGAACAACACCACCGGCTTGGGCAGCAAGCAGAACCCGCCCATGGTGGCGATCTACACCAGCTACTCCAAGTCCACCGGCACGCAGGCCCAGTCACTCGCCTACAGCACCGACCGCGGCCGTACCTGGACCAAGTACCAGGGCAATCCCGTCATCGACATCGGCTCCAAGGACTTCCGCGACCCCAAGGTCCAGTGGTACGCCCCCACCAAGAGCTGGCTGATGACGGTGTCGCTGTCCGCCGAGCACAAGGTGCGGTTCTACTCGTCCAAGAATCTCAAGGACTGGGAGCTGCTCAGCGAGTTCGGGCCGGCCGGCGCGACGGGCGGTGTGTGGGAGTGCCCGGACCTGTTCCCCCTCGCGGTCGACGGGGACAAGAAGCACATCAAGTGGGTCCTGGTCGTCAACATCAACCCCGGTGGGATCACCGGTGGTTCGGGCGCCCAATACTTCATCGGTGACTTCGACGGCAAGACGTTCACCGCCGACGACAAGGGCACCTACACCCCACCCGCCGGCCAGGTCGTGCAGGGCTTCGAAGGAGCCGACTACGGCACCTGGACGGCCACCGGCAACGCGTTCGGCGACGGTCCGGCGGCCGGGGCGCTGGACGGCCAGAGCACAGTGACCGGCTTCGACGGCAAGGGCCTCGCCAACAGCTTCCGCCAGGGCGACTCCGCCACCGGCACCCTCACCTCGCCCCCCTTCAGTGTGGACAGCAAGTACCTGAACTTCAAGGTCGGCGGCGGCCGCCACCCGCACGAGGCCGGCACCGTCCTGGAGCAGGGCTCTCCGCCCTCGGGCACGGTCCTCGCAGACTTCGAGGGCGGCACCTATGGCGACTGGACAACGACCGGCGACGCGTTCGGCACCGCACCGGCCACCGGCACCCTCCCCGACCAGCAGGAGGTCTCCGGCTTCCTCGGCAGCGGACTGGTCAACACCTACCTGAACGGCGACTCCACCACCGGCACCCTCACCTCGCCCGAGTTCACCATCGACAAGGACTACGTCGACTTCCTCATCGGCGGCGGCCGCCACCCCGCCGGCCACGACAACCCCACCGCCGTCGAACTCCTCGTCGACGGCGAGGTGGTTCGCAGCGCCACCGGACAGGACGCCGAGGCGCTCAACTGGGCATCCTGGGACGTCCGCGACCTCGTCGGCAAGAAGGCGCGGATCAGGATCGTCGACGACAACACCGGTAGCTGGGGCCACATCAACGTCGACCAGATCACCCTGTCCGACACCCATGCCCAGCCGGTCTCCCGGGAGACGGCCGTCAACCTGCTCGTCGACGGCGAGGTCGTCCGCAGCGCCACCGGCTCCAACAGCGAGACCTTGGACTGGGCCTCCTTCGACATGCGTCCCTACGCCGGCAAGGTTGCGCAGATCCAGATCGTCGACAGGAACACCGGCGATTGGGGCCACATCCTCGCCGACCAGTTCACCACCGCCGACGCACCCGCCAAGTCCGTCGTGCAACGCGCCGACTGGGCCGACTACGGCAAGGACTACTACGCGGCGGTGTCCTGGGAGAACGTGCCCGGCGACAAGCGGTACATGATCGGCTGGATGAACGACTGGGAGTACGGGACGTCCATCCCCACCTCGCCCTGGCGCGGCGCGCAGAGCATCCCCCGCCAGACGGCCCTGCGCACCATCGACGGCCGCATCCGGCTGACCAGCGAGCCGGTGCCGAACCTGACCTCGCTGCGAGAGGGATCCGCGGCGACGGCGGCCGACGTCACCGTCACGAACACCTCACAGCCCCTGATCGGCCCCGCGGCCGAGGGCAAGGCTCTCGACATCGAGGCGACGTTCACCCTGAACGACGCCGAACGCTTCGGGCTGAAGGTGCGCACCGGCACCGGGCGAGAGGAAACCGTCATCGGATACGACACCACCACACAGGAGCTGTACGTCGACCGCACCCGCTCCGGTGCCGTCGACTTCAGCAGCACCTTCCCCGGCATCCAGACCGCGCCGCTGAAGGCCACGAACGGCAAGGTGAAACTACGGATCCTGGTCGACTGGTCGTCCGTCGAGGTCTTCGGCGGCAGCGGCGAGGCCGTGATCACCGACCAGATCTTCCCGCGCCCCGACAGCCAGGGAGTGGGGGTCTTCGCCGAGAACGGCTCGGTGAAGCTCGACAAGGCCGTCGTCTGGCACCTCGGCTCCGCAAACAACTGACAAGGACACAGGACCGTGACGAAAACCCTGCTCGCCGAGTTCACCGCCCGCGAGGGAGCGGAGGGCGAAGTCGCCCGCCTGATACGGGAGTACGCACAGAAGGTACGCGACGAGGACGGCAACCTCACCTTCGACGTGTACACCAAGGAGTCCAACCCGCGCGCCTTCTGGATCTTCGAGGTCTACCGCGACCAGGACGCGTTCCAGGCGCATCTGAAGGCCCCGTACGGCGGCCCGTTCAACGCCGCCCTCGCTCCGCTGATCGAGGAGGACGCCTCTGTCCTGACTTTCCTCGACCCCCTGGCTCACGGTAGGTGACCAGCTGGGTCTCTTGCCGGAGCGGCTCGACCGAGAGTGGGTTACGGGATGAAGCCGTAGTCCAACTGGTTGGTGAGCCTGGTCCTGTTGCCCCGCAGGGACAGCACGAGCGTGCGGGCGAGGATACCGCCGAAGCCGGTCCTGCCAGCAGGTGGACCTTGCGATCCCGGGGGTCGCGGAAGACGAACGGGTCGCGGAAGGCGTAGATGATCGGGCCCTCCTGGGACTGCTCCAGGGTCTGGTACAGCTTGCCGTCGGCCTGGGCGATGATGCGGTGGTCCTGGAAGCCGGAGAACCACACATGGGTGTCGTCCGCGTGGATCCGGGGCGAGGCCGTCGGTGATGTTGGTGAGCCGGAAGTATGTCGCCGGGTTGAACTGAACCCCCAGCGAGGCGATCTGGTCGTTGTTGCCGGTGACCCGCAGGTCGGGGTTCTCGTCGGTGAACGTCCAAGAGGTGCCGGTGACGTTGTCCCCGGAGCAGCCGACCACCTGGTAACCGGGGGGCGGCCGCCTCGGAGTCACCCGTCACCGCTGCCACGGGGCGTCGCCGGGGTGCTCCGGCGAAGCCCCGCCACCGGGAAGGGGTGAGGAGCTCCCAGGGGCTACCTGCGGACTCCCTACCAGGCCATGCCGACGGAGCGTCGGCTCGCTGCCGGCGTGCACCGACACCGCGAGAGTGAAAGAGCCGGGCTCAGCCGTCAGGATCCCTGCCACCGCGGTCCGCTGCACCTCGACTGCTCGCGCCCGGCTGCGCGTTCCCCGTCCGGGATGAGTCGTGCCGGGGCACGAAATCGGCAGTAGCCGCATGCCGGGCATCGCGCCAAGAATCAGCCTGCTTCACTGTCGGCCATGCTCCGCACCGCGGCCGCCACATGGGTGGTGTCGGTACGCTGCCGGCCCCCGGCCCTGAGCAGGTCGGCGACAGCCCCCGAGATGGCTCTTCGTATCCCGCACGGAACCCGTGAACACGGCCGCCAACCGGACCGTGCACACCGGGTGACGTGGGCGGTCAGGCTCCCATCGCGACAGGGCGCGCCGCCCGGAGCGGTACCGCAGCCGGTGCCGCCGGCGTCTTGTGGTGCGCGTGTCCGGGGCGGGCGTTGTGCTGAAGCCGGGTGACGGCGACGGCGGCGAGGGCCGCGCGCAGGGTGCACAGGCCGCGCAGGTCGTCGGGGCGCCGACCGGTGAGCTGGCCGATTCGCTGCAGACGGCGGTCGAGCGTGTTGCGGTGGATGCCCAGGCGCTCACAGGCACGGTGGCGGACGCCGTCGGCTGCGATGAAGGCAGCCAGCGTGTCCCACAGGACCGGGTGCTCGAGCAGCGGCTCGATGATCTTGAGCAGTCGCTCGGAGACGACGGGGGTCCCCGCGGCGCCGTACTCGACCAGGACGTCGTCGAGTTCGTACACGCCGGGCGGGCAGGCGAGGGCGAACAGCGTGGCGCAGATGCCGTCGACCACCGCCGGGCCGCTCTCGCCGAGCGTCGTGCCTGCCACCGGTTCGCCGGGGCAGTGGTCCTGCCAGTGCACCGCGATCCAGGCGTCGCCCGGGAGGTCCCCGTGGGCTTTGCGGGCCAAGGCGACGGACTCCTCCTGGTCGGCCGCAGGCAGCACGACATGGACGTCTTCGCCGGAGGTCCGCAGCGTTGCGGCGGCGTGCCCCCGGAAGGCCCGGTGGATGTCGGCAGGTGTGCAGGAGGGCGCGCGTACCGCCAGCACCGCGCAGGCCTCGGTGGAACGCTCCGTGCGGTCGGCGAGGGCGTGATCCGACGGGACCGCATTGCTCTCGCGACTGCTGCCATCCTCGAAGAAGCCGCAGCTCAGCTCTCGGCTCACCAGACGGCCCGCATCACCGAGCCGGAGCACCATGACCTCGTGCCTCAGGGAATCCCGGTCACGGCCGCCGACCGTGCGGTGATTGATGAGATGGCAGGTCATGGTGCTCACCATGGTCAGCAGCTCGTCGACGGATCCGCCTCGCCGCGCCCAGGCCCGGCCCTCGGCGCGGATCCGAGCCGCGCTCTCCCCGCTCCAGTCACCCTGGCCGGACACCACCTCGGTCAGCGCAGAGAAGATCTCCCAGCGGACTCTGGGCTCCGCTTCGTCGGCATCGTCGTTCCCCTCGGCAGCGAACAGGTCAGGTGTCGCCCCGGCGAATGTCGTCATGTCTGGTCATGAAAGACCACAAAGATCAGAGGTACATCAATGCCCGCTCAGAGACGGCTCAAATTACGAAGCCAATGGATCACGCTTGTGCCATCATGGCGCGGGATGTGTTCCCTCTTCTCTCGGCTCGGCAGCAGACCTCGGCAGAGCAGTTCCGAACTCACTTTCATGGTGCGGCACACACGATGAACCCAAGCGGCAAGTCCTCGAAGTCGACCGTGCTCGTCGTGGAGGACGAGTCCAGCATCGCCTCCATGCTCACCATGGCGCTGCAGTTCCTTGGATTCGAGGTCGTCACCGCGGCGCGCGGCGATGAGGCCCTCACCCGAGCCGTCCAGCGCTCCCCGGACGTGATCCTGCTCGATGTCGTCCTGCCCGACATGGACGGCTTCGAGGTCTGCCGACGATTCCGGGACACGGGCGTCGCCGCACCCGTGCTGTTCGTGACCGCCCGGGACGCCATGGAGGACAAGGTCCGCGGCCTCGAACTCGCCGACGACTACGTCACCAAGCCGTTCGACCTCAACGAGGTGGTGGCCCGTATCCGCGCTGTCATGCGCCGCGGACGCGAGCTGGTGCCTGCCCACAGCCGCAGGTTGCGGGCAGGCTGGGTGGAAATGGACCGGGACACGCGCGAGGTCTGGCGGCACGGCCAACCGGTGCAGCTGTCCTCGACGGAGTTCGCCCTGCTGCAGTATCTGCTGGAGAACCCCGACCAGGTCATCTCCAAGGCACAGATACTCGACAACGTCTGGAGCTACGCCTTCCAGGGTGAGTCGGGAATCGTCGAGACCTACATCTACTATCTGCGCCGCAAGCTCGGCGACTCCGACCAGGCCCTCATACGCACCGTTCGCGGAGCCGGCTATGTGGTGCGCACGGCCCCTCTCGCACACCCCACGGAGGACTGAGGCCATGCCCACCGACGCGGGCGGCGCCCCGACCTGTCGCAAGGACCGGGCCCCCCGCTCCGGCGCGGCCCTCAACTCCTTGTTCCGCAGACTCACTTGGAGCCTGGCCCTGATCACCGTGGTCGGCGTGCTCGGTGCCGGTGTCTCCTGCGTACTCACGCTCTCCAGCCGCCTGCGGGAGCGCACCGACCAGCAGATCGTCCAGATCCATCGGCAGCGGGTGCAGGCCCTGGGCGAAGGGCGCGGGCTGGTCGCTGAGAGTGACGGCTCCGCGTCCCTGGTGGCCGACGACCAGGGCACCGTGCGGCTCGCGACCGGCGTCACGTCCCTCACCCGCAGGCTGCGGCTCTCGGCACAGGAACTACGCAAACGAGCCGGCATCGGTCATCCCACGGCGGTGGTGAACAGACCGGTGCGAGCCATGGTGGGCCGCCTGCCGGACGGAACCTATCTGGTGACCGCCCGGTCGACGGCCTCCGACCAGGCGGCCGTGCGGACGCTGGTGGGCATCGAGGCCGCGATCAGCATCCCGCTGATCGCCCTGCTGGCGCTCGGCGCCCTGTGGTGCAGCCGACAGGCCCTCGTCCCCATTCGCGACATGACACGTAGCGCCCGGCGCATCGCAGAAAGCAGCGCCGAGCCCTCGGAGCGCGTTCCCGTGGCAACGCCACCACTGAGAGAGCTGCAGTGCACCGCGGACACCTTCAACTACCTGCTGCGACGCATCGAGGAGGGGGCCGTACGGCACAGACAGGCGGAGCGCCGGCTACACGATCTTGTCGGCGCCGCCAGTCACGAACTGCGCACACCGCTCACCACCATCACCGGGTACGCCCAACTGGCCCGGATAGGAGCGCTGGAGGACCCGCTGCAACTGGACCACGCGATGGAACAGGTCCAGCGAGAGACGCGGCGCATGACCCATGTGGTGGAGGACCTCTTGCTGCTGGCCCGGCTGGGTCACGGCGGATTCCTCGAACAACGTCCGGTGGACCTGGCTCAGCTCTGTGTCCAGGCGGTGGCCCAGGCACAGCCGCCTGGCGCCCGGCGCACCCTGCGCTGCGTGGTGCAGTCCGCCACCCATGTGGTGGAGGGCGACCGGTACCGACTCCAGCAGGTGATCGGCAATCTGCTCTCCAACGTGCTGGCCCACACCCCGGAGAGCGCCTCGGCCGAGGTGCGGCTGTGCCTGAACGGGGACCGCCACATCATCGACGTCGTCGACGACGGCCCCGGTGTCCCGGAGACCGCGCGGAAGAGAATCTTCGAGCCCTTCTTCCGCGCGGAGACCGCCACACCGCCGGAACCAGAGGCCGACCCCTGCCGGGGCCGCGGACTGGGGCTGAGCGTGGCGGCGGCAGTGGTCAAGGCACACGGCGGTTCGGTCAGACTCGAACCGTCCGAGCGAGGCGCGTGGTTCCGCATCAGCCTACCGACTCTCCAAGGGCCCGAGCGCGTCGAAGTCGCGGCACAGGCAGCCGTGCCCTGAGCCGACTCCAACGGTGCCACCATTTACCACACCGTACGGCCCAAAACGGCGCAGTCCGCAGGAAATCCAGGGATTCACCTGAATTCTCAGGGACGGACTCATCCGGGTGCCAGCTTGGAGGCAGCGCACGGCGGTTGCGCCCGGATCGCCTCGGAGCAGGCACGGAGGTTGCAACTTGCCGACAGCGGAGCCCTGTTGGAACGTGCCTCCGCACTGGGCCTGACGTCGGCTGCTGCGCAACACTCGGGTCACGCTGATCTCCCCTGTCACAAACGGACCTTGGGTATCGTGCCGTCATGCAAGGCTTCATCTTGACGCTTTTATGCGCGACCCCGAACGGACAGTGAGTTGCACCCTCGACGGACCTGCGGGCAGGCCCCGGACTCGGTGCCGCGCCCCACATCCGCAGCACCGCCCCGGCTCAGACGCGTGACGCTCGGGGCCTTGTCTCTCGCGGTCGGCTGCTGCTTGCTTCCCGCCAGGCCGACGCCGAGCGACGCCCTGGTCCGCCTCTCGTCGTTCTCGCGCCACGGCGGGCCGCCGCGTCCGTCCCGACCCGTGCGGCGAAGCCGCCCCACGGATGCGGTGCTGTCGGCTCCGGCGACCGCCGGGAAGACCGGAAAGCCCGTGACAGTGCGGTCGGCCGAGGCCGGCTCACCGTCCAGAAGCCCGAGGCAGCCCACTGGTACGATCATGACGCGCGCGACCGCTTTCCGCACAGTCACCACCGACCACGGACCCCACCGGGCGACCCCGGTCCACGACGCCGACCACAGCGTGGCATCCACTGCAGAGATATCGGTCCCGCGAGCCCTTGGTCCCAAGATGATCCTCGAAGTGACGCTGATATTCATGCTGTTGCTTGCTGCTGTCGGACTGGGCGTCCGGCTGCGACAGGAGCGCGAGAACCACCGCAAGGCCGAGCGGCGCCTGCTGGAGTTCCTCGCCACCGCGGGGCATGAGCTGCGCACTCCGCTCACCGCGATCTCCGGCTATGTTCAGTTGGCCCGGTTGGGCGGTCTGGCCGATCCGGAGAACTTCGATCTCGCCATGTCCCGCATGACGGACGAGACCCGCCGCACGCTGGCGCTCATCGACGAGTTGGTGCTGCTCGCCAGGCTCGACCTGGGCCAACCGCTGCGGCGTGAGCGGGTGAACCTGGCAAGTCTGTGCCGTGACGCCGTGGCCGACGCCGAGGCCTGTTCCCCGCACCATCCGATCCAGCTCACGATCCTGCCGGGCAACCACACGGTCACCGGTGACCGGGACCGCCTCTACCAGGTCATCGCCAACCTGCTGGCCAATGTGCGGCATCACACGCCCGAAGGGACGCGCGCGGCGCTGGGGCTGGGTACCGAGGACACGCATCGGGTCATCGAGGTGATGGACGACGGGCCGGGCATCCCCGCCGAGTTGCGGAACTCGGCCTTCGAGCGGTTCGTCCACGGCGAGAAGGCGAGGGCGCCCGTCGTGGACAACGACGCGGGCGGTGGAAACGGCCTCGGACTGAGTGTCGTCGCGGCCATCGTCACCGCGCACGGTGGCAGGGTGAGTCTGGAACCCGGCTCCGGCGGGGCGTGGTTCCGCGTCCGGCTGCCGGCAGCCTGAGAGCATCCCGGTGAAGTGGACCGCAGGAGCGCCCCACCCAGCTCGCCGCACGGCGGGGGCCGACGCGCAGCCACAGGCGCCGTAATTTTTCCCGGCAGAATCCTCGGACGCCGGACGATTGCCAGGCAAGACCGCACAGGACTCCACAACTCTCTAAGGGATTCCCTAGTCTTCCTCCTTTCATGCATTCTCCACATACGACGACACGACATGAGGAGTCCACACTGGCGAGCCAGGCGGCCCGCTCGACCGACAACAACAGGACGAAACAGGTGCGATGAGCACCGCGACCGATGCATACACCCTGCTCTCGACGCAGCGGCGAGGCCGACCACGGAATCCAGATATCAACGATCATTCACACGAAAGACACAATTGGGAGGCTACAATCCGGGACATTGTGCAAATCGTTGAACATAGAACAAAGGGCGCGGGAAGCTGCTTACACAGCGGTATGCGGCCGCGCCACATTGCTCTTCCCTGCCCCGCATGCACAGAGCCCATCAAGTGTCCGTCCCCACAGAACATTCGGTGGCACCGTGAAACTCGCCCTTGCCTTGCCGGTCCCCTGCTCGCAGAACACCGGTCCGGCCACGGCCGCACCACTGGCGGGCAGGGTTTCCCCGCTCTCCGCGCTGGTCGGCCGCACCGTCCGAGCCGGCTCCGGACCAGCCCCCGCCGTGATGCTGACGGGCCCCGTCGGCATCGGCCGCAGCGCCCTGCTGCGGACCTTCTGCGAAACCGTGGCGTCCTGGGTGTCGGTGCTGCGCGCCGGCCCGCTCGACGGGATCTGGTACGACGCGAGCGGCGCCGCACGGTCCGACGCGGTCCCCGTCCAATCGCCGCTGGGTGACGGCCCTCTGTCGTCCCACCGGCTCCACGAGACGGTCGTGGCACTCTGCCGGCGCGGGCCCGTGGTCCTGGCCATGGACGACGCACACCACTGCCGCCCGCGTTCCCTGGGCGCACTGGACTACGTGCTGCGCAGGTCCGCCGGGCTGCCGCTGCTCGTGGTGATCACCGTCCCCGCCCTTCCCGCCGTCAGGGAGCCCGCCACCCTGACCTCGCTACTCGCCCACCATGCCTGGAACACATTGGAGTTGAAGCCGCTGACGGCCGGCGACGTCGCCGAGGTCCTCACCCAGCGGCTGGGACGCAGACCCGACCCGGCCCTGCTGCGGCGATGCCTGGAACACTCCGCAGGCATACCCGCTGCCGTCCACGCATTCGCCGACCTGCACGCCGACACGCCTGCCGCCAGGAGCAGGGAGACAGCAAGCCCGGCCTCGCAGAAGGGGCCCGGCCCGCTCCCCCGGTCGGCCGCGGCGGTTCTGTCCGCTGTGGCCGTGCTGGGCTGCTCCGACCCGGAGCTCGTGAGCGAACTCATCCGAATGCCGGTGCCGGCCGTACTGCGTGCCCTGGACCACCTCGCCGTACACCGAGCCCTGCCCGCCGGCGGCTCCCGGGCAAAGACCCCCGGCGCCGTACGCGCCGTACCGCACGGCGTGACGGAAGACGATCTCCTTCCGCTGTACGCGCGCGCCGCCCGGCTGCTCGAGGATGCGGGGCGCCCGCCGACGGAGGTGGCAGACGTCCTCCTGCAGATCGGGTACGGCGCCGCGCCCTGGATGCTGGAGGCGCTGTACAGCGCGGCCCTGGACGCCGACTCGCCCGAATCCGCCGTGCGCTACCTCTCGCACGCGTTGGACATCGGCGCCGGCCAGGACGCCCGCACGCTCCGCAGGATCCGCGCCCGGCTGGCCGCGACACTCACCACCACCGCATCTGCCGTGGCCGTTCACCATCTGAGCGCATTGCTCGCGACCAGCACCGACGGGCGCGAACTCGCCGACATCGCCTTGCGGTGCGCGGACACCCTCATCGCACTCGGCCGTGCCGACGAGGCGGCCCGACTGCTCGCCAGCGTCCTGGACCGCGCGGTCGACTCCGGGGCGGTCACCGTTCCGGAGGAATGCCGGCCCGACCTGGAATCCGCTCTGCTGCTCAGCGGAGCGTTGCGCCCCGGCACCGCAAAATGGGTCAGAGAGCGCTCTCGGACGTGTGCCGAGCCCGTCGGCGACAGTCCCGGCAGCCGTCGTCTGCGGCTGGCCTGCGCAGCACTGTCCATGCTCAGCGGCCGTCCCGCTGCCCTGCCCGGCAACCCTGCCCTGTTGGCGGTCGGCACCCCTGGCACCCCGCTGAACGAGCTGTCGCTGGTCGCCTCCTCGGTCATCGCACACCTCACGGACCACAACACCAAAGCGCTCGACGCGCTCGACCGGATCCTGCGCCGCCCGGATCATGAGGGCCCGGACCCGGCTCGGGTCCAGACCCTCATGGTCCGGGCGCTGGTGCTGTGCGGCACGGGCGACCTGCCCAGGGCCGAACGGGACGCCCGACGGGCCCTGGAACTCGAACGCCGGCACGGCGACAGCCCAGGCGTCGCCCCGGCCGTTGTCGTCGCCTACGTGCTCGCCCAGCGCGGCAGAATCTCCGCCGCCGGCTCCGTGCTCGCCGACGTCAGCGGCAGGGAAGTGCAGTCACTGTTCTACCTCCAGCCCCTGTACTGGTGGACCGCGGCAGCCATCCGGCGATCCCGCGGCGACCTGCGCGGCGCCCTGGTGGCACTGCGCTCCAGCGGCCGTACGCAGGGCCCGGGAGCAGCCGAGTCGCCGTTGGTGCTGCCCTGGTGGCTGGAGGCGGCGGATCTGCTGACCGAACTGGGCCGCCCGGCCGAGGCACGGCTGGTCGCCGCACGGGGCGGCGAACTGGCCCCCTTCGCGGACACCCCGCGCAGCTCCGGACTCGTCTTGCTCGCCCGAGGACTCGCCACTCCCGGCCACACCGGGCACCGGCTCCTCGACCAGGCGTGCGAGCAACTGGCCGAGTCCCCCGCGCGGCTGCTGCGGGCACGCGCCGAATACGCACTGGGGTCTGCCCTGCTCGACGACGGCGACCCCCTGGCCGCCCGGCCCCGGCTGCGCACTGCGCTGGATCTGATGATCGGATGCGGAGCCGGTGAAGCCGCGGAAGGCGTCCGGCTCCGTCTCGCCGAAGCCGGCGGCCGACCCCGCCGCCTGACCAGCCGCCCCAGCGACGCCCTCACCGAACAGGAGCGCCGGGTCGCCGCGCTGGCGATGGCGGGCTATTCCAACCGGGAGATAGCCGACGCGCTCTACATAACCCGGCGTACGGTCGAACTGCACCTGACCCACACCTATCAGAAGCTCGGCGTGAACCGTCGGGAGGAGCTCGCGGGCGTGCTGCCGAACACGCCCGGGGCCGCCACGTCCGGTCCGGGGGGCACGGAACGATGAGCACAGCTCCCGACCGCCGACCGACACCGTCGAGTCTCGTGCTGCACGAGCGAGCCACCCAGGACGACTTCGCACCGCTGTACGGGCGGGACGCCGAACAGGCGGCGCTGCTTCACATGATGAGCCGGCTCGCCGACGGCAATGCCGGCGTGACGGTGATCCACGGCATCCCGGGCAGTGGTCGCAGCCGACTGCTGCGACGCGGCATGGCCCTCGCCCGCTCGGTCGGTGTCCAGGTGCTCACCGCACTGGGTTCAGCGCCGTCCTCGCACACCCCCTACGCATTCGTACGGCAGTTGCGGCCGCCCCAGTCCGCCCCGGCCGGCACGAAGTGCGCCACGGAGCCGCCCACGGAGGGGTCGGCGCAGAGATGGTGCCGTTCTCTGCTGTCCGCCGCCGGCAGGCCGACGCTCCTCGCCCTGGACGACGTGCAGTGGGCGGACCCGGAGTCGGTGAAGGTGATCGGGGCGCTCCTACGGCGGCTCCCCTCGGCGCCGCTGGGTGTGCTGCTGACCGTCACCAGTGCCCGCGGCGAGTTCCCCGATGCCTGCGCCGCGCTCCTCAACCAGGCAGCCGCCTTCCAGGACGGCCGAGGCCGGCTGCTGGAACTCGGGCCGCTCGGTGTGCCGGAGGTCCGCGCGATGTGCACAGCGGCGGGGCTGCCGGCCCCGGCCGCGTCGGACGGCCTCTGGTGGGAGCGGGCGGCCCGGCTCAGTCGGGGCAGCCCCTGGCTGCTGCGGCGGGCTCTGGACGAGCTGCGCCGGGAGCCGGCCGAGGTGTCCGCCACCGGACTGACGACGGCATTCACCCGTGGAATCGACGCCGCGGGTGCCGAACGGGCAGCCGCGTCCGCCGCACAGCTGGCTGCCGGGCCCCGCGCGCTGCTCCGTGGGCTTGCGGTCTGCCGGGGCCTGGTGACGGTGGACCGGATGGCCTCGCTGGTGGGTCTCGACAAGACCGAACTCCCGGCCGCTCTGCGAACGCTACGGGTACAGGGCCTGATCGACTTCGGTGATCCGCCACTGCTGAGGCTGACGGACCGGGCATCCGCAGTGCTGGCCGGTATGGACGGCGACGAACGCAGGCAGCTGTACGCGGACGCCGCCCGCTGGGCGCATCGGTGCGACGCCGACGAGGAGGAGCTGGCCACGCTGCTGCTGAACACCGTGCCGCTGGGCGAGCCGTGGGTGCCGTGGGTACTGCGCCGCACCGCCCGCACCCGGCTGGCCCGGGGCCGGCACGCAGAGGCCGCCGAGGCGCTGGAGCGGGCGTTGCACGAGCCGCTCCCCCCGGCAGAGCGCGCCGAGGTGCTGCTGGAGGCCGCAGAGGCGTACGCGGTGATCGCGCCCGAGGCGGCGGACCGCAGGCTACACGAGTTGCTGTCCGGAGCGCAGGCTCCCCCGCGCGTGCACACCGCCGCTGCGGACCTCCTCCTCGCCCGGGGTGAACCCGGCCTGGCGCCGAGGGCGGCGGCCATGCTGTACGGGGCCGACGGTGCGAGGTCCGCGGATCTCCCGCCGGCGGAGGTGCGACGTTGCCCGACGGACGTCGCGAGCCGCCAGGGATCCACGACACCGGAACCGGGGGCGACGCCCCACGGTCGGCCGAGCCCGGACGAACATCCGGCCGTGCTCGCCGCCAGGGTGTGGCAGCGAACGCTGCGAGGCGAAGACGCGGCCTTGGTACGGGAGTCGTGCCAGAAGCTGCTGCGGGCGCCGCTCGACGGAGCGCTGTACCCCCGGCTCGCCACCTGTGCTGCCCTGGCCCTCGCGGACGCGCACGGCACGGCGCTCCGCGAGCTGGACGCCACGCTCGCCAAGGCCGGGCATCGCCGCAGCCCGACGCTGGTGACGGCGGGCCTGCTGCTGCGGGCCAACCTGGGCCTGCAGGCCGGTGATCCGGACACCGCCGCCCACGATCTCGCCGCCGCCAGGTCTCTGGTACCGCCGCAGGTGTGGCATCCCTCCCGGCTCACCGCGCTGCGGGCGCTGGAGATCCGGCTGCTGGTTGCGCGGGAGCGTTACGAGGAGGCCGCTTCGCTGGCCGGCGAGGAGTTGCCGCCCCGTGCCGAGGAGGGCACCTTCTGGGCCCATCTGCTGTACGCCCGTGCCCAGTTGTCGCTCTGCCGGGGGCGCCCTGAGCAGGCGCTGGCGGCAGCCGAGGAGTGCGGACGGTGGCTGGCGGCCCGGAGGTGGGGCAACCCAGCGCTGGTGGCGTGGCGTTCCCTGGCTGCCCTGGCCCATCTGGGCTGCGGTGACGACGACCGGGCCTCGGCGCTGTTCGCCGAGGAGTTGCGGCTGGCCGGGCGGTGGGGCAGCGACTCCGCACTCGCCTGGACCGAACTGCGCCGGGGACTCGGGTCCCCGGACCCACAAGCGGCCCGGCTGACCGAGCGCGCGCTGGGCCGGCTCAGCCGCACGTCCGTGTCCGGACCGTTCGTGCACGCCACCGTCGCCCAGGAGTGGGCCGGACTGCACCACCCGGCGCGGGTGGACACCGCCTCGCGCCGGCCCAGAGCCCGGGATGGTGGGACTGAGATGACATGAACCGCACGTCGAAGCACTTCTCATCACCCCTCATGTTCCACCACACCGTGCAAGGAGACCGCCGGCATGCTGCTTGAGCGGCAGAACGAACTGAAAGTGGCGGCCGAGGCCCTGCGGCTCGCCGTACACGGCAGCGGATCCCTGGTCGTGATCAGCGGCCCGCCCGGAATCGGCAAGTCGGCCCTGCTGACGGAGATCGGCGAACTGGCCTCACGACTGCCCATCGGTCCCATCACCGGGTCGCTGGCACCACCACGGCCTCTGGTGATGCGGGCCTATGCCGCCCCCACAGAACGCGACTTCGCCCTCGGTGTCACCCGGCAACTGCTGAGTCCGGTTCTCACGTCGGGATCGTTCGTCGGCCGATGGTGTTCGGGACCGGCGCGGCCCGCGCTCGCCTTCCTCCAGGGCGACCCCGAGTCGCCCCGGCAGCACACCCCGACGACCGTGCGCGCTCTGCTGTCCATGGTGGAGAACATGAGCCACGACCGAATACCGGTGCTGCTCATCGACGATCTGCACTGGGTGGACGAGGGATCGCGGGACTGGCTCGACCAGCTCGTGCAACAGGTGCCCCACCGGGGGATACTCGTCGCGGTGACCGTGTGCGAAGGGGAATCCGGGGCGGACCAGCCCGGCAACTGGCCGCTGGCCGCGGCAGCCGAGCACAGACTGCTGCCGGCCCCGCTCGGCATGGCCTCGGTCGAGGGCATGACCCTGGAGCGCCTGGGCGTGCCGGCCGACCCGGAGTTCGCGGCCGCGTGCCACGACACCGCACGCGGCAACCCCCTGCACCTCGTAGCGCTTCTCCAGGAGTGCCGGACGCGCGGCATTGCCCCGGTGGCCGCCGAGGCACCCACGGTGGCCGCGCTGGTTCCTCCGGCGCTGCGTCGCCGTCTGCTGCTGTGCCTGCGGGAGCAGCCGCAGCCCGTGCTCGCCGTGGCCCGTGCGTTGACGGTCCTCGGCGCCGACGCGGACCCGCAATTGGTGGGCGAGCTGGCCGGACTGGACCCGGTGGACCGGGACGAGAGCCTGCGCCGGCTGCACCGACTGGCGCTGCTCTCCCGGCAGGACCGCTTCGGGCTGGCGCACCGGGCCGTGCACGAGGTGGTCGAGGAAGCCACACCACCGGGCGAACGCGACCGGCTGCACCTGCAGGCGGCCGCCCTGCTGCGCTATCGGGGCAGCGACCCCGAGCGGGTGGCCGGTCATCTGCTGGTCACGACGGTGCAGTTGGACGACGACGCGCTGGCGGCACTGCGACGCGCGGCCGACGCGGCAGTGCAGCGCGGCGCCCCGGAAAAGGCCGCTCGCTATCTGCGCCGCGCCCTGCGCGACGTCCCGCCGCACAGCAGGGCGCGGGCCCGCCTGCTGGTGGAACTGGCGACCGTGGAGCGGAGCTTCGCCCCGTCGGTGGCCTTCCGGCACGTGGCCCAGGCGTTCCCGCTGCTGCCCGGTGTCCTGGAGCGCGCCGAGGCGCTGATGGTGCTCACCCCGGTGGCGCCCGGGGCCACCCTGCTCTCGTTGGGTGATCTGCTGCGGCAGACGGCGGAGCAGCTGGCGGCCCCCGGGGCGGCGCCTGGCGACCGGCGCATGATGGCGCTGCGCCTGGAGGCCCGGCTGCACTACCTCTGCGAAAACGATCCGGCGGTGCTGTCGTCCGCTGCGGACCGCTTGGCCGGGCTGGGCGCGCAACCGGAGATGGCGCACGGAGGCCAGCGGGAACTGCTGATGGCGCAGCTGCATGCGGCGATGGTGTCCGCGACGATGCCCGCCACCCGGATCGGAGCGCTCGCACGCCGTGTGCTGGAGCACGAGCCGGCCTCCGCGGCTCATGTGCACACCATGCTGCCCTTGATCGTGTCGGTCTCGGCCGCCGCCGACTCGGTGGCGGGGCTGCTGCCCTGGCTGGACGCGGCCCTGGCGGACGCCGTGCGGCGGGGCGGGCGGCTGGAGGAGTCGGTGATCCTCAGCGAGCAGGCACTTGTACTGCTCGCCCAGGGCCGGCTGACGGCTGCGCGGGAACGGGCCGTGCAGGCCTGCTCGGTGGTCGGTCCGGACGAGGTGAGCGCGCTGTCCGCGATGGCCCTGGTCATGGTGGCACTGCGGGGACGCGAGCCGGAGCTGGTCGGTTCGCTGCCGGACCGGATCCGTGGGCTCCACGAGAACTGCGAGCTGGCGGCGATGCTCACTCTGGTCCGGGGGATGGAGGCGGAGCTGCGGCACGAACCGGGCATGGCGGTGGAGCACTTCCTCGACGCCTGGTACGCCCTGGAGCGGGCCGGATGGCGCAATCCGATCATGGCACCCCCGGCCTACTGGGCGGCACGCACCCTGCACCGGATGGGCGAATCGGACCGGGCCGCGCAGCTGTGCGCACAGCATCTCGAACAGGCTCGTGCTTGGGGTGCCCCGTCGGGCCTGGGCCGCGCGCTGGCGCTGCAGGCGATGGTTTCGGACAAGGCCTCCGCACCGGCATTGCTGCGGGAAGCCACCGAGGTACTGCAGGAATCCGCCGATCTGCACGCGCGGGCGGCGGTGCTGCTGCGGCTCGCGGAGGTGGTGGCACCGCGCGACGCCACCGAGGCGGAGACGGCACTGCGGACGTCGTACGAGCTGGCCGCGGAGTGCGGGGCGTCCTCGGTCGCGGCCCGGGCGCAGGAGTTGCTGGGGTCGGCGGCCGTCCGCGTCCTCGCCCGCGCACAGCTGACGTCCGCGGAGCGGTTGGTGGCGCAGATGGCCGTGCAGGGCCTGACCAACCAGGCCATCGCCGACGACCTCGGTGTCTCCCGGCGGGCCGTGGAGAAGCACCTGACGAGCTGCTACCGCAAGATGTCGACGTCCGGCCGTTCGGGCCTTGCCACCGCGCTCAAGGAGGCGGGCCTGGCCGGGGACATCCGCCCCCAGGGAGCCGCCTGACCACGGACCTCGGCCGCCACGCAGCGGGGTCCACTACAGCACCCTCCAGCTGAGCGGCGACACGTAGGAGGGCCAGCGTTCCGGACGGCGCCAGCGGGCGGTGGTGCGGGGGCCGCCTGCCGGCTCCGGCGCGTGGCCGCGAGCAGCGGCACGGGCCAGGAGGACCGCGGTCAGCGCCGCGATCTCCTCCTGGCTGGCCTCACCCCGTGCGACCTGCACCAGGAGCGCGTCGTCGGATGTGCTCACGATCACCCTTCCTGATCAGATGCCCTGCGATGCGGCCTGTGCGGCGAAGTGCTCGTCGAGAATCTTCAGCACGTCTGCGGCCCGGCTGTTGAGGTAGAAGTGGCCGCCGGGCAGGATCCGCAGGTCGAAGTCCCCCGTGGTGTGCTTCTCCCAGTCCTCGGCCTCGTCGACGGACGTCTTGGGATCGCTGTCACCGACCAGCGCGGTGATCGGGCAGCCGACCGTTGCGCCCGGGGCACTGCGGTAGGTCTCCACCGCCCGGTAGTCGCCGCGCAGCGCGGGCAGGAACATCCGGATCAGTTCCTCGTCGCCCAGCAGCCGGTCGTCGGTGCCGCTCATCGCCTTGACCTCGGCGATGATGCCGTCGTCGGTGCGCCGATGGACGTTCTCGTCGCGGTAGCGGGAGGGGGCACGCCGACCCGAGGCGAACAGCCGTACGGGTCCGCTGCCCTCCTGCTCGAACCGCCGGGCCACCTCGAAGGCGACGAGCGCGCCCATGCTGTGTCCGAAGAAGGTCAGCGGGCGGTCCTCCGTGCCGCGCAGGGCCTTGTGCACCTGGTCCGCGAGCGTACCGATGTCCTCGACCAATGGCTCGTTGCGCCGGTCCTGGCGGCCCGGGTACTGAACCGCGATGACGTCGACGCGCGGGCTGAGGGCCGCGGAGACCGGTACGTAGTAGCTGGCCGAGCCTCCCGCGTGGGGGAAGCAGACCAGTCGGTGGGCGGCGTCGGGAGCCGGGGTGAACCGCCGGCACCACAGGCCGTCGTCGGCGGGGGAAACGCGCACGCTGCTCGTCCATCCTCTGTTCGTGGGTTCAGCGGGTTCCACGCTCTGAAGCACTGGTTCGTTCGTACGGATGTGCCGTCACTATCCAGCAGCGCTTGGCTTGGGCGGTCTTATCGGGCGGAACTCTGGGCGTTTCCCTGGTACTCGGCCCGATGGGGCGGGAGCGCGTTGTGCGGTCGGGCGGGACGGTGGCATAAAGCAGACCGCCGGGCGCGTAGAGAAGCGCCGGACGTGCAGCGAGGAGTACACATGCCCACCACCGATCCCCCGCCCGCGACCGGCGAGGCAGCGAAGCGGTGAGCCGTGTCACGGGTGGCAGGCTCTTCGCGGTCAGTGATCTGCACGTCGCCTACGAGCACAACCGCACCGTGGTGCGGGACCTGTACCCGCCCGATCCCTCCGACTGGCTCGTCGTGGCTGGTGACGTCGGGGAGTTGACAGCGGATGTCGAGTGGGTGCTGGGGCTGCTCTCCCAGCGCTTCGCGACGGTGGTGTGGGCGCCGGGCAACCACGAGCTGTGGACGCATCCCGACGACCCCGTGACCCTGCGCGGCGATGCCCGCTATCGCAGCCTGGTCGAACTGTGCCGGTCGCTGGGAGTGCTGACCCCGGAAGACCCGTATGCGCACTGGGCCGGGCCGGACGGGCCGGTGGTGATCGCACCGCTGTTCCTGCTGTACGACTACTCCTTCCTGCCGCCGGGTGCCACCGGGGTCGCCGACGCGCTCGCCCGGGCGGAGAAGGCCGGGGTGGTGGCCACCGACGAGTACTTCCTGCACAGCGACCCCTACCCCGACCGCGCGGCCTGGTGCCGGGCGCGGCTGGCCTACACCCGCGAGCGCCTGGAGGCCTGCCCACCGGACCTGCCGACCGTGCTGGTGAACCACTACCCGCTGGTCCGCGAGCCCACCCTCATCCTGCGGTACCCGGAGTTCGCGCTGTGGTGCGGAACCACCGCCACACACGACTGGCACCGGCGCTACCGGGCGGCCACCGTCATCTACGGCCATCTGCACATCCCCCGCACCACCTGGCACGACGGGGTGCCGCACCGCGAGGTGTCGCTGGGCTACCCGCGCGAGTGGCAGGCCCGAGGGATGCCCGATCCGCTGCTGCGCGAGATCCTTCCCCGGCGAGGTGCCCGATGACTTCGCTGATGCGCCGGCTGCTGCCGGCCGCGGTGGAAGTGACCGAGGTCCGCGGCGAGTTGGTGACGCCCCCGCTGTTCCCGGAGGAGGAGGCGGTGGTGGCCCGGGCGGTGGACAGGCGCCGCCGGGAGTTCGCCACCGGCCGGCGGTGCGCCCGGCTGTCGCTGGCCGCGCTGGGATTTCCGGCGGTACCGCTGCTGCCCGGCCCGCGCGGCGAGCCCGGCTGGCCCGCGGGGGTGGTCGGTGCGATCTCCCACTGTGACGGCTACCGGGTGGCCGCGGTCGCCCGCGACACCGACCTGGCCGCGCTCGGCGTCGACGCCGAGACGCACGCCCCGCTGCCCGACGGTGTCCTGGAGGCGGTGTCGCTGCCCGAGGAGCGAGCCGACCTCGCCCGGCTGGGACGGACGGCACCGGAAGTGCCCTGGGATCTCCTGCTGTTCAGCGCGAAGGAGTCGGTGTTCAAGGTCTGGTTCCCGCTGACCCGCAGACCGCTCGGGTTCGAGGAGGCCCGGCTGCGCTTCACGCGCGAACCGGACACCGCGCTCGGCGCGCGGGGCACCTTCTCGGCCCGGCTGCTGGTGCCGCTGCCGTCCGGTTTCGCGGGTGCCGCCGGCGGCGGCGCCGAGGTCGCCGGGCGGTGGCTGGTCGCCGAGGGCCTGGTGCTGACCTCCGTGGCACTCGCGGCACGCCTTGCGGGGGCCGGCTCACGCGCCTGCGATCCGGCGGACCGGGCCGTGGCAGGGGTGTCCGGGGCACCCGTGCAACCCGGCCCGTCGTGCCCCCTGTAGTAACCCCATGGCGCCCGCGGCAGGCGCCGCGGGCCGACGTCGATCCGATGGAGAGGCAGCGATGCCCCAGCTCAAAGGGACCGGTCCCGAGTCCGACACCGATGCGGTCCTGGCCGCGCGGCTGGCCGTCTCCGCGACGGCCACGGGCGGTGAAGCGATGTCCGACGTCGAGTTCTTCGACTGGCTGGACGAACGCCGCCGCAGGCACAGCCAGGAGGTAAGGCACACCACCTTCGCCGAACTGTCCGGCTGGCACTTCGCCGCGGACACCGGCGACCTGGAACACCGCAGCGGGCGTTTCTTCGCGGTGCGCGGGATCCGGGTGCGCACGGACTTCGGGCCGGTCCCGGAGTGGAGCCAGCCGATCATCCGGCAGCCGGAGATAGGCATCCTGGGCGTGGCGGTCCGGGAGATCAACGGTGTGCTGCACTGCCTGATGCAGGCGAAGACCGAGCCGGGCAACGTCAACGGGGTGCAGTTGTCGCCGACCGTGCAGGCCACCAAGAGCAACTACACCAGGGTGCACGGTGGTTCCCCGGTGCCCTACCTGGACTGCTTCCGCGAGCCGCGGGCGCGGGGCCACCGGGTGCTCGCCGACGTCCTTCAGTCGGAGCAGGGATCCTGGTTCTTCTGCAAACGGAACCGCAACATGATCGTCGAGGTGGGTCCCGAGGTGGAAGCGGGCGAGGACTTCTGCTGGTTGACCCTGCGCCAGGTCAATGCGCTGCTGCACTACGAGAACCTGGTCAACATGGATGCCCGGACGGTGCTGTCCTGTCTGCCCGACTGGCACCACGGCACGGTTCCGGCCCGCGCCCTCCACTCGGACGTGGCGGTCCGCAGCTGGATCACCACGCAGCAGAGCGAGCGGGACGTCAGCGCGGAACTGCTGCCGCTGCGCGAGATCGAGGGGCGCGGCTGGTACCGCACCGAGGACCGCATCTCCCATGAGCGCGGCCTGTTTTTCAGCATCGTGCCCGTGCACGTCGTGTCCAACCGGCGTGAGGTGGCGTCCTGGTCGCAACCGCTGCTCGAGCCGCACGGCACCGGGGTGGCGGCGATGCTGGTTCGCCGGATCGACGGTGTACCGCACTGCCTGGTGCATGCCCGCGTCGAACCGGGATATCTGGATGTCGTCGAACTCGGCCCCACCGTCCAGTGCACGCCCGAGAACTATGCCCATCTGCCCCCGGCCGGCCGCCCCCGCTTCCTCGACCTGGTGGAGGCGGCCCGCCCGCACCGCATCCTGTTCGACACGGTGCTGTCCGAGGAGGGGGGCCGGTTCCGCCACGCACAGAACCGGTACCTGATAGTCGAGGTGGACGACGACGTCCCCGTCGAGGTACCGGAGGACTACCAGTGGCTGACGTTGCATCAGCTCGGTGAACTGCTGAAGTACAGCCACTACCTCAACGTCCAGGCGCGGACCCTGGTCGCCGCCCTGCGCACCGTCACGGGCACCACGGGCGGGCTTCTGGCGACCGGGGTCACTCCGCCGCGCAGGGGAGACGGTCGTGCGGATCATCGGTGACGGCTTCCTCGGCCGCAATCTCGCCGCCGCCTTCGGCGATCGCTTCCCCGACGTGACCGCGATCGCCTCCGGGGTCTCCAGTACGTCCACCGCGGCCATCGCCGAGTACGACCGCGAGGCGCAGGTCGTCTACGACGTGCTGGAAGACTGCCGGCGGGAGGGGCGGCTGCTGCTGTTCTTCTCCACTGCCTCCTTCTCCATGTACGGCTTCCCGGAGGGGGAAGCGGCCGAGGCGGATCCGGTACGGCCGGCCAACGCGTACGGGCGGCACAAACTGGCCCTGGAGACCGTGGTGCGCTCGTCGGGCACCGAGCACCTGATCCTCCGGCTGAGCCATGTGGTGGGCCGCCATCAACGGGCGCACCAGTTGCTGCCCACCCTCGTCCGGCACATCGCGGGCGGCGAGGTGACGGTGCATCAAGGTGCGCACCGCGACCTGCTCGACGTGCGTGACCTGCTGCAGGCGGTCGCGCGGCTCCTGGAGGCCGGCGTCACCAAAGAGGTGGTGAACGTGGCCTCCGGCATCCCGCAGCCGGTGGAGTCGGTCGTGACGGCCATCGAGCAGCGCCTGGGTGTCACCGCCCGCCGCGTGCACCGTCCGGGCTCCCCCGCCATCACTCGGGTGTCCGTACGGCATCTGCGCCGGCTGGTGCCGGACTTCCGTGGCGCCACCGCGGACTGCGACTACCTGGGAACGTTGCTGGACGCCTACCTGCCCTACTACACCGCACTGCTGTCACAGGACTTGACGGCACTGCCCAGCCGGTGACCGCGCCCTCGACTGCGAGAACCCCTAGACATTCCCGGCGGGCCCGGACTGGAAGCAGTTCCTCCGCATAGCGTGGACGGCATGATCGAGCTTACGGAAGTGACCAAGCGGTATGGCGAGAAGGTGGTGGTCGACAACCTCACCTTCACGGTCCGCCCTGGCTGTGTCACCGGATTCCTCGGCCCCAACGGAGCGGGCAAGTCCACCACGATGCGGATGATGCTCGGTCTGGACCGGCCCACCTCGGGCGGCGTCCTCATCGACGGCAAACCGTACGCACGGCTGCGGGAACCGCTGCGCCACGTCGGGGCGTTGCTGGACGCCAAGGCGATGCACGGGGGACGCAGCGCCTACCAGAACCTCAGGTGTCTGGCGCTCAGCAACGGCATACCGCTGTCGCGGGTCGACGAGGTGCTTGAGGATGTAGGACTGAGTTCAGTCGCCAAGAAGCGGCCCAAGGGCTTCTCCCTGGGCATGGGACAGCGCCTCGGCATCGCCGCCGCACTGCTCGGCGAACCCGAGATCGTCATGCTGGACGAGCCGGTCAACGGCCTCGATCCGGAAGGCATCCACTGGATCCGCACCCTCATGAAGCGGCTGGCCCAGGAGGGCCGTACGGTGTTCGTCTCCAGCCATCTGATGAGCGAGATGGCGCTGACCGCCGACCGCCTGGTGGTCATAGGCCGCGGCAGACTCCTCGCCGACACCGACATGCAGGACTTCATCGACCGCAACTCCCGTTCATGCGTGCGGATCCGCACCCCCGAGCCGGAGAAGCTGCGGGACGTGCTCGCCGCGGCCGGCATCACCGCCGCCGAGAGCGCCTCCGGTGTGTTCGAGGTGACCGACGTCCCGGCGGAACTGCTGGGCGAGCTGGTGCTGGAGCACCGCATCCTGCTGCACGAGCTGAGCCCTCAGCACGCGTCCCTGGAAGACGCGTTCATCGCGCTCACCAGCGAAGCGGCCGAGTACCGCACTGGTCCGGCCGTCGCCGCGTCGAACGGCGACCGGACCACACTGCAGACCACCGGAACGGAGTCCTGAGCCATGTCCTCACCCACCGCGATCCTCCGTTCGGAGTGGGCCAAGCTCACCACGGTCCGCTCCACGGGGTGGACCCTGTTCGCCGCCTTCGCCGTCACCGTGGCCTTCGGCACGCTGGTGAGCGCCCTGTCCAATGCCCGCTACGCCGACCTGTCGCAGCAGCAGAAGCTCACCTTCGACGCGGCCGGCACCAGTTTCACCGGCGGCGTCCTCGGCCAGCTGGCGATGATCGCGTTCGGGGTCATGGTGATCGGCGCCGAGTACGGCAGTGGCATGATCCGGAACTCGCTGGCGGCGGTACCCCGGCGCGGCGTCTTCTACTTCAGCAAACTTGCGGTGGCGGCCGGTGCCGCTCTCGTGGTCGGCATCGTCACCAGCTTCGTGACCTTCTTCGCCGGGCAGGCCGCACTTGGTTCGCACAGCACCACGATCGGCGCCCACAACGTGCTGCGTGCGACGCTGGGCGCCGGGCTCTACATGACTCTCATGGCCGTGTTCTCCATGGGCGTGGCCACCATGTTGCGAAGCTCCATGCTGTCCATGGGCATTCTCATGCCCTTCTTCTTCCTGATCACGCAGATACTGGCCTCCGTACCCGGAGCCAAGAAGGTCGCGCACTACCTTCCCGACCAGGCCGGTGAGGCGATGGCGCGGGTGGTGCGGAACTCCGATGTGCCGTACGGGCCGGGCGGCGGCCTCGTCATCATGCTGCTGTGGGTGAGCGCGGCGCTGCTCGGCGGGTATCTGGTGCTGCGCAACAAAGACGCCTGAGGGGCGAAGTCTAGGAAAATGCCGGAACTCCGCAGGGCACACTGAACGGCAATCCACGGCTCAGGGAGCAATCATGACCGTCATCAGGTCGGTTCAGGTCGCCGACGGCTTTTCCGTCTTCGTGCCGCAGTCGGAGGGCGCGCTCTTCTCCGAAGTCGACTTCATCTACAACGAGATATTCGTCGAACGCACCTATCTCCGGCACGGCATCCAGCTCTCCGACTCCTCACGGATCGTGGACGCCGGCGCGAACGTGGGTCTGTTCTCCCTCTTCGTCAAGCAGGAGTTCCCCGGCGCGAAGATCCTGGCCTTCGAGCCGATCCCCGCGATCCACGAGGCGCTGCTGGAGAACCTGGACAGCCACGGCGCCAAGGACGTGGAGGTGGTGCGCTCCGCGCTGGGTCGCCGTCATGAGGACCAGGTCCGCTTCACGTTCTACCCCGCCCTGCCCGGCAACTCGACCCGGTACCCGGAGCAGAAGAAGGTCGGGCAGGAACTGACGGTGGAGCAGATCGGCCAGGAGGCGGTGGACCGCATCATGGCCGGGATCGAGGTGGAGTCGGAGGTCAACCGGCTCTCCGACGCGCTGCGCCAATGGGCGCCGGAGGGTCCGGTCGATCTGCTGAAGATCGACGTGGAGGGCGCTGAACTGGAGGTGATGGAGGGCCTGGACGCGGCGGACTGGCAGCGGGTGCGCCAGGCCGTCGTCGAGGTGCAGGACCTCGACGGCCGCCTCGACGCGGTGCGGGGCATCCTCGACGCCCAGGGCTTCTCCGTGACGGTGGAGCACGCGGCGAACCTGCCGGAGGTCTTCCGCTACTCGATGGTGTACGCCCGGCGCGAGCACTGACCTCACCGGACTGCCCTGGCATCTGGGCACCCGCGCCTGCCAACGGACCCGGCAACCTCGCTCTCTCACGGTGCCGGGTCCTGTGCTGTGTCCGGGCGGGCCGGGGCGGGCCCGGCCGGCGCGCCGTCGCTCAGGAGACCGGGGGCTCCTGAGCCCAGGCCGGTAGCTCCAGAATCGTCAGGACCGCCGAGCTGGACACCCAGCCGGACGCCGACGTCGTCATCAGGATGTGGTCGCCCGGGGCCAGCATGCCGTTGAGGAGCAGGTGGTTGAGGGAGACCGCCATGTCGCATGCGCCCATGTGGCCGTACTCCTTGCCGAAGTCCCAGGTGGAGCGGGACATCGGCAGCCCCAGCGGCTGCATCTTCATCTGGTCGATCATGCGGGAGTCGCTGTTGGCGGCCACCACCCACCGCAGGTCGGACGCGTTCAGCCCCGCGTCCACCAGCGACCGGTGCACGATGTCCAGCTCGAAGTCACGGATCATCTCCATGCACTTGTCGAGCGGCACCACGTGCTGGTTGAAGTAGGCGAGCAATTCCATCGTGCCGGACGCCTTGCGCTGTTCGCCGCGGAACGGCAGCAACGTCTCCTCGCCCCGGTGCCACTGCTCCAGTTCGGGCAGCGTCCCGGAGTTCACCGCGCGCAGCGCCGCGAACCCGCCCTCTGCGCTGAGCAGGACGGCGGCGCCGCCGTCGCTGGCGGTGAATCCGGTGCCGAAGCCCGTCCACCGGTCGATCAGCGGACTGGTGAAGTTCTCCGCGGTCGTCACCAGCGCGGTCTCGGCCCCGGCGGCGCCCGTCAGCTGCCCGACGGCGACCTCGATGCCGGCCAGCAGGCCGTTGGAGTGCTGGCGCACGTCCGTACTGGGCACCCCGCTCGCGCCCAGCTCGCGCAGCACGTAGCCGGGCGCGTAGAACCCCTCGGGACCGTGCTGCACAGCGGTGCAGTGGACATGGAAGTCGAGGTCCTCCACGTCGTTGCCGGACCGGCGGAACGCCTGCCGGGCGGCGGACACGGCCATGTCCAGCGCGGGCAGGTCGTCCGCGATGTACGCGGCGGTGAGCCCGGTGCCGTACTGGACGGAGTACTCGTCGTAGAGTCCTTCCGCCACGGCCTGTTCCACGCTCACCCAGCGGTCCGGGATGTACGTCCCGACCGTGTCGACGTAGACGCCGTCTGTCTTCATCTGTGGCTCTTCTCCTTGGATGTCGTGGAAGTTCTGGGGTGAGGCACGGCCGCCGGTGTCACAGGCGCAGCAGCTCGTCCTTGAGGTGCGCCACCAGCCGTCCGGGGGTGTCGGCCTCGAACAGGAGGGCTGCGGGCAGTTTCAGTCCGGTGGTCTCGCGCAGCCGGTTGCGCAGGGCGAAGGCGGTGAGCGAGTTCAGACCGATGTCCCGGAAGGAACAGGAGTCCTCGACCGCCTCGGGCGAGGGGTAGTCGAGCACGGCCGCCACGTCGGCGCGCACCCGGTCCATGAGGACCGCGTCACGCTCCGCGTCGGACAGGCCTGCGAGGCGGCGCCGGAGCGTGCTCAGGACTCCGGCGGCCCCCCGCTCCCCCACCCGGCGCCGGGCCGGCGGTCCGGCCAGACCGCGCAGGGGCGCCGGCAGGCTCGCGCCGCCGGATCCGCCGGAGAGGGCGTCGGCGCCCAGCCGGAGCAGGACGGCGGTGGAAGCATCGATGCCGCAGGCGGCGTCGAAGAGGTCCAGGCCCGCGGCCCGCGGCAGCCGGCCCACACCCGCGGGTGCGCCGCTCGCCGAGCTGTCGTCGATGTCCCAGGGACCGCACGCCACCGATATCCCCGGCGCTCCCGCGGCGCGACGGCGCTGGGCGAGGGCGTCGAGGAAGGCGCCCAGGGCGGCCTCGCCCCCGCGTCCGGCGGCACCCAGTGTCCCGGCGGCGGACGAGAGGAGGACCAGGGGTACGGCAGGGGCGAGAGGTTCGCCTGCCGTCAGCTCGCTGAGGTTCAGGGCCGCGCGCAGCTCCGCCTCCAGAAGATCCGCCTCCGCCGTCCCGCCGGGCCCGGATACCTGTGCCGCGTGCACGACGGCGGTCAGCGGGTGCTCGGCGGGGACCGATTCCAGCAGGGTCACGAGCGTCTCCCGGTCTGCCGGGTCGCAGGCGGTGACGGTCACCTCGGCGCCCAGCGCGGTCAGTTCCGTCCCGAGCCGGGCAGCGGCATCGCCGTCCGCCGGTCCGGCGAGCAGCAGGCGGCGCACGCCCCGCTCGTTCACCAGGTGCCGGACCACCGCGATCGCGGCCGGACGGGTGGCACCGCTGACCAGGACGGTGCCCGCCGGGCCGGACAGCAGCCCGCTGCCGCCCGCCACAGCCGGTACCGGGGTGAGCCGCGGCACGTGCACGGCGCCCCGGACGAGGGCCAGTTGCGGCTCGGAGGCGGCCAGGGCGGCCGGCAGGGCGCGCCAGGAGGCACGTGTGCCGTCCAGGTCGGCCAGGATCAGTCGGCCCGGGTCGACCAGCTGTGCGGAACGGATCAGGCCCCATACGGCGGCCACCGCGGGCTCCGGTGCCCCGGTACCGTCGCCGGCGGTGAGCGAACCGTGGGTGAGGAACACCAGCCGCGCATCGGCGAACCGCTCGTCGGACAGCCAGGCGGCGGTCACCTCGGCCGCGTACCGCACCGAGTGGGCACCGGACGTGTCCTCCGGCGCGGGCACGCAGCCGACGAGCACCGCCTCGGGTGCGGCCGCGCCGGAGCCCATGGCCTCCGCGAGGAGGTCCAGGGTCTCGTAGGCCTCGGTGTAGACACCGGCCTTCATCAGGGCCGAACGCGCGCCGAGCGGGTCGGGACCGACCAGTGCCCAGCGGGGTTTGGCCGTGGGGGTCTCGCACGCCGTCTCGGTCCAGTGCAGGCGCAGCAGCGGGCCGTGCTGGGCGGTGCGGGCGCCGACGAGTCGTGCGGGATCGGCGGCGCGGAGCCGGACCGCGCCGATCGAGGCGACGGCCAGGCCGGTGTCGTCGGCGGCCTCCACGGCGACGGTGTCGGTGCCGGTCCGGGTCAGCCGGACACGGAGCGCCGAGGCACCCTCGGCGTGCAGCGCCACCTGGTGCCAGGAGTCGGGCACGGGGGCCGTGTCCTGTTCGCCGGTCCCGTCCTGGGTGAGGACGAGGATGCGCAAGGCGGTGTCCAGCAGGGCCGGGTGGAGGCCGTAGTGTGCGCCCTCCGGTTGTCGCCCGGCGGTGAGCGCGACCTCGGCGAACAGGTCGTCGCCGCGCCGCCACAGGCCGCCCAGGCCCTCGGTGGCCGACGGGGGCAGGCCGCCGGGGTCAACTGGCTCCGCCTCCGCGGGCGGCCAGATCTCCAGGTCGAAGGAGGCGGGGGCGCCGCCCGGGCACAGCACCGCGTGGGCGTTGCGGGTCCAGGGGGTGCCGGGCAGGGCGCCGGCGGCCCGGGAGTGAACCCGCAGGGGCCGCTCCCCCGACGCACCGGGCTCGCCCACGGTCACCCGCAGCCGGATCTCGTCCCGCTCGGGCAGGACCAGCGGGGTCTCCGTGGTCAGTTCCGCGATGCGGTCGCAGCCGACCCGGCCGCCCGCCTGGACGGCGAGTTCCACGAGAACGGACCCGGGCACCGCGACCGTGCCGGCCCCCGCCTCGGCGGCGCACCACGGCTGGGTGGCGCGCGACAGCACGCCGGTCAGCAGCAGCGCGCCGGCTTCGGGCAGTTCGACGGCCGAGTCCAGCAACGGGTGACCGCCTCCCGCTCCGTCAGCACTCTCCGCGGAGGCCGTCTCGGCCGGGGCGTGCGAGGCGGGCGTCATCCAGTAGTGGCGGCGGTGGAAGGCGTACGTGGGCAGGGGCACCCGGTGGGCGCCGGTGGCTGCGAAGACGGCGTCCCAGTCGATCTCCACGCCTCGGACGTGCAGGTGCGCGAGGAGGGCCGTCACGTCGAGCCCGTCCGTGCCGGTGAGCGGCAGCAGGTCCACGTCCTCGCCCGTTTCGCCGCCGGGCCGTTTCCTGTTCGTGTCCTCGTCCTCTTCACCGCCGGGCAGCGACGGACCGAGGACGACGACCGTACGGTGCCCGCTGTCCCGCAGTACCCGCAGCGCCTGCCCGGTGCCCGCCGGGCTCTCCATCAGTGCCGTGGCCCACCCTTTGGCGTCGGTCTCCTCCCCCGCGTCCAGCCATCCGCCGGTCGCGGCCGAGCAGAACGGCGTCTCGGCGGGGCCGAACCGGACCTGCGGCACGCTCGCGTGCGTACCGCGGCTGTGGTGCACGGCGAGCAGGGCGCCGGTCTCCATCGGGAGCAGCCCGGCGGCACAGGCCGCCGCGATCTCCCCGTTTCCCTGCCCGGTCACGGCCGCGGCCTCGATGCCGTACGACCGGAGCAGCTCGGTCAATGCGACGGCCACCGCCCAGCCGAGCGGGCCGGCGATCTCGGGCCGGTGCCGCCAGTCGGGGGCGCAGCGTCCGGCCAGGACGTCGGCCGGAGTCCAGTCGACCAGTCCCGACAGTGCCCGTCCGCAGGCCGTGAGGGTTTCCGCGAACACCGGGGCGACGGCGGCCAGCGGGGCGGCGCTCGCCGTCCACCGGGCGTCGGCGGGCGGGAACGCAAGGACGAGCGGCGGCTGCGCGGCGCCGGTCCGGGCGGTGCCGCTGATGACGGCGGCGCCGGGTTCGGTGCCGTCCGTCAGGGCCTTCAGGGCGCGCAGCGCCTCATCGTGGTCGGCGACGGTGAGCACGGCGCGGTGTTCCAGGGCGGACCGGGTGGTGGCCAGCGACAGGGCCACGTCGTGCAGCCGCCGCTCCGGCTCGTCGGCCAGGAAGGCATGCAGCCGGGCCGCCTGTCCGCGCAACGCGTCCGCACTGCGCGCCGACAGCGGCAGCGGGATGCGGCCGGGCAACGCCGCGGCCCCGGTCCGGGTGCCCTCGGCGAGCCGGGCATCGACAGGGGCGTCGGTGCCGCCGGTGGGGCGCTCTCCGTCCCGGGGCGGCTCTTCGATGATCACATGGGCGTTGGTGCCGCTGATGCCGAAGGAGGAGACGCCCGCCCGGCGCGGGCGGTCACCGCGCGGCCATGCCACGTCCTCGCGCAGCAGCTCCACCGCGCCCGCGGACCAGTCGACATGCGGGGAGGGCGGGTCCGTGTGCGGGGTGCGGGGCAGGATCCCGTGCCGCATCGCCATGATCATTTTTATGACGCCGCCGGCACCGGAGGCCGCCTGGGTGTGCCCGATGTTGGCCTTCATCGAGCCCAGCCACAGCGGCTTTTCGCGGTGCTGCCCGTAGGTGGCGACGACCGCCTGTGCCTCGATCGGGTCGCCGAGCGGGGTTCCGGTGCCGTGCGCCTCGACGGCGTCCACGTCGTCGGCGGCGAGTCCGGCGGAGGTCAGCACCTGCCGGATCAGCCGCTGTTGGGCCGGGCCGCTGGGGGCGGTCAGCCCGTTGGAGGCGCCGTCCTGGTTGATGCCGCTGCCCGCGATCCGGGCGAGGACGGTGTGTCCGCGCCGCCGGGCATCGGAGAGGCGCTCCAGCAGCAACAGCCCGACGCCCTCGGCCCAGTTGGTGCCGTCGGCTTGCGCCGAGAAGGGCTTGCAGCGGCCGTCCGCGGCGAGGGTGCGTTCCCGGCTGAAGGCCACGTAGGGGTCCGGCTGTGACATGACCGCCACCCCGCCCGCCAGTGCGAGGTCGCACTCCCCGGCGCGCAGCGCCTGCGCCGCCAGGTGCAGCGCGACCAGGGAGGAGGAGCAAGCGGTGTCCACGGCCACCGAGGGGCCCTCGAGTCCGAAGGCGTACGACACCCGGCCGGCGGCCACGTTGCCCGCGGTGCCCATCTGCATGCCGGACGCGTAGTCGTGGTAGGTCACGCCCGCGAACACGCCGGTGCGGCTGCCCCTGAGGGAGCCGGGGGCGATCCCGGCTTGTTCGAACACCTCCCAGGAGGTCTCCAGCAGCAGCCTCTGCTGCGGGTCCATGGCCAGCGCCTCGCGGGGCGAGATGCCGAAGAGTTCGGCGTCGAAGCGGCCGGCGTCGTAGAGGAATCCGGCCTCGCGCACGTAGGTGGTGCCGGGGCGGTCGGAGTCCGGGTCGTAGAGCGCGTCCAGGTCCCAGCCGCGGTCGGCGGGGAAGGGCCCCAGCCCCTCGGCGCCCGCGGCGACCAGCCGCCACAGTGCCTCGGGGGAGTCGGCTCCGCCGGGATAGCGGCAGCCCATGCCGACGATCACCACCGGGTCGTCGTCGGGTACCGCGGCACCGGAGCGGGCCGGGGCGTCGTCGCTGCCGCTCTGCTCGGCGTCCAGACCCAGTTCCATGGCCAGGTGACGGATCAGGGCGCCGGAGGTCGGATGGTCGTAGACGAGCGTGGCGGGCAGGCGCAGTCCGGTCTCCTGGTTGAGCCGGTTGCGCAGGTTGACGGCGGCGAGCGAGTCGAAGCCCAGCTCCTTGAACGGCTTGTCGGAGCCCGCCAGGTCGGCGCTGTCGTAGCCGAGGAGGGCGGCGACCTGGCCGCTGACCAGTTCGGCCAGGGCGCGGTACCGGCGGGCGCGGGGCAGTGAGGCGAGCCGCCGCGCGAACCCGCCGCCCTGCCCGGCTGCGGTGCCGGCGCCGCGGCGGACGGTCCCCCGCAGCAGTCCGCGCAGCAGCGGCGGCAGGTCTCCGGCTTCGGCGCGGCCCCGCAGTGCGCCCGGGTCGAGGCGCATCGCCAGCAGCAGCGCGCGGTCCGCGGCGGTGCCGGCGTCGAAGAGGGACAGCCCCTGCTCGGCGGAGAGCGGGATGGCACCCTGGGCGGCCGTCCGCGCCGTGTGCGCGGCGTCCAGCGTGGCCGTCATGCCGCCGAACCGCTCCCACGGCCCCCACGCCAGCGAGGTCATCGGCAGTCCTACGGCGCGGCGATGCCGGGCGAGGGCATCGAGGAAGGTGTTGGCGGCGGCGTAGTTGGCCTGGCCGGGATTGCCGAGCAAGCCCGCCGCCGAGGAGAACACCACGAAGGAGGAGAGTTTTTGATGCTGCGTCAGCTCGTGCAGGTGGGCGAGGGCGGCCACCTTGGCGGGGAAGACGGTGGCGAGGCGCTCCGGAGTGAGGGAGGTGAGCAGAGCGTCGTCGAGGACACCGGCGGTGTGCACGACCGCGGTGACCGGGTGCTCGGCCGGTACTGAGGCGAGGAGGGCGGCCAGGGCGGCGCGTTCGGAGACGTCGCAGGCCTCGACCGTCACCTCGGCACCGAGCGCGGTCAGCTCGTCGCGCAGTTCGGCCGCGCCCGGTGCCGTGGGCCCGGACCGGCTGACCAGCAGCAGCCTTCGTACGCCGTGCCCGGTCACCAGGTGCCGGGCGGCCAGGGCGCCCAGACCGCCGGTGCCGCCGGTGACCAGAACCGTGCCGTCCGGCCCGAACGCGAGGGGAGCCTCCCCGGCGGGACGCGACGCTCGGACCACCCGGGGTGCCAGCAACGCGCCTGCGCGCACGGCGAGTTGGGGCTCCTCGCCGAGTACCGCGGACGGGGGCAGGGCATCGGCCGTGTCGCGGTCGACGAGCAGGAAGCGGCCGGGGTGCTCCGACTGGGCTGTACGCACCAGCCCCCAGACCGGGGCGTGTGTGAGGTCGGGTACGCGGTCGTCGGGGGCGGCCGCCACGGCGTGGTGGGTGAGCACGGCCAGCCGGGAGGCGTCGAGGCGCTCGTCGGCCAGCCACTGCTGCAGGGTGGCGAGGACCGCGGCGGCGGCGTCCTGGGCCGCGGCGGCGAGGCCGGTGCTGTCGACCGGGCGGTCCGCGGAGCCGACCGGGAGCAGCACCGTCGCGGGCGCTGCCGCGCCCTCGTCGAGGGCGGTCAGCAGAGCGGCCAGGTCGTGGTGTGCGCGGACGGGGACGCCCCGGTCGGTGAGGTGGGCGGCGAGGGCCGCGCCGTCCGGGCCCAGCACCGCCCACTCGCCGTGCTGGTGCCCGGCGGATCCGGTCCCCGGATGCCCCGTCACCGGTGTCCAGTCCAGTGCGTACAGCCCGTCGACCGGCGCGTCCGCCGCGAGGTCGGCGACGGGCAGGGTGGTCAGGGAGAGGGAGTCGACGGTGGCCAGCGGCCGTTCCGCGGTGTCCGTCAGAGTGAGCGAGACCCGGTCCGTGCCGGCACCGGTGACCCGCAGCCGGGCGGCGTCCGCTCCGCTCGCGTGCACGGTCACCCCCTGCCAGCCGAGCGGCAGCGCGATCCGGCCCTCGCCCGCGTCGGGCGCGGCCGACAGGACCACCTGCACCGCGGCGTCGAGCAGCACGGGGTGCAGCCCGAAGGCTCCGGCATGGCGGTCGCGCAGTTCGTCCGGGACGGCGAGGTCGGCGAAGAGTTCACTGCCGTGCCGCCACAGGGCGCGCACGCCGCGGAAGGCCGGTCCGTAGGAGTGGCCGTGCAGGGACAGCAGGTCGTACAGGCCGTCCACGTCGACCGGTTCGGCCTGCTCGGGCGGCCGGACGCCGGGGTCCGGTACGTCGCCGGTGGGCCGGGCGGTGGTGCTCAGGGTGCCCTCGGCGTGGCAGCGCCAGGGCTGGTCGCCCTCGTCGTCGTCCGGTCGGGAGTGCACGGTCACCGTGCGCCGGCCCGTCTCGTCGGCCGCGCCGACCAGGATCTGCATCCGCACCGCGCCCTGCCGGGGCATGGGCAGCGGATCACGGAGGGTCAGCGTCTCCAGGACGGTGCAGCCGGCCTCGTCGCCGGCGCGGACGGCGAGTTCGACGAGGACGGACGCGGGCAGCAGGGTGCTGCCCGCCGTGTCACGGTCGGCGAGCCAGGGCTGGGCCCGCACGGACAGCCGGCCCGTGAGCAGGATGCCGCCGGCGTCGGCGAGTTCGACGGCGGCGCCGAGCAACGGGTGCCGGGCGGCGCCGAGGCCGGCGGCGCGGACTCCGGCGGCGCCGGACGCTGCGGCGGGCAGCCAGGCGCGGCGCCGTTGAAAGGCGTAGGTCGGCAGGGCGTGGGGCGGCGCGGGCGGAGTGCCGGTGCCGGTGTCGGCGCCGGTGTCGGCGCCGGTGACGAGGCTGGTCCAGTCGACGGCGACGCCGCGCGTGTACAGGGCGGCGAGGGCGGTCTCGAAAGCCCGCGGCCCGGGCTGGTCCTTGAGCTGGGCGGGGACGGCGAGCACCTCGTCCGGGGACGGCAGGCTCTGCGCCGCCAGGGCGGACAGGGTGCCGTCGGGGCCGAGTTCCAGGCAGCGGGTGACGCCGAGGCCGGTCAGGGCCCGGACGCCGTCGGCGAAGCGGACGGCGTGCCGGACGTGCCGCACCCAGTACTCGGGGTCGGTCAGGTCCTCGGGATCGGCCGGGCGGCCGGTGAGGTCGGACACGACGGTCAGGCGCGGCGGGTGGAACTCCAACGACTCGGCGACGCGCCGGAAGTCACGCAGCATCGGTTCCATCAGCGGCGAGTGGAAGGCGTGGCTGACGCGGAGGGCGGTGGCCCGGTGGCCCTGTGCCCTCGCCCGTTCCGCGATCTCCTCGATGTCGGCCGCGACCCCGGCGATCACCGTGGCGCGCGGCCCGTTGACGGCGGCGATCCCAACCCGGTCGGTACGGCCCTCCAGCAGGGGCAGCACCTCGTCCTCGGGGAGCTGGAGGGAGACCATGGCGCCGCCTTCGGGCAGCGCCTGCATCAGCCGGCCGCGCGCCACCACCAGCCGGCAGGCGTCGGCGAGGGACCACACGCCGGCCACGTGGGCGGCCGTCAGCTCGCCGATCGAGTGGCCGAGCAGTACGTCGGGGCGTAGGCCGAAGGACTCGGCGAGCCGGAACAGGGCGACTTCCAGGGCGAACAGGGCGGGCTGCGCGTACTCGGTACGGTTCAGCAGCTCCGCGTCGGTGCCGAACACCACGTCCCGCAACGGGCGTTCGAGGGCGCTGTCGGCCTGGGCGCACACCTCGTCGAAGGCATCCGCGAACACCTCGTACGTCTCGTACAACTCCCGCCCCATGCCGAGGCGTTGGGAGCCCTGCCCGGCGAAGAGGAAAGCGGTCCGGCCGGTTCCGGAGGCGGAGCCGGTGATCAGTCCGGGCCGTGCATGACCGGCGGCCAGGGCGTCCAGGCCGCGCAGCAGTTCCTCGCGGTCGGTGCCGAGCAGCACGGCCCGTTGTTCGAAGACGGACCGGGTGGTGAGCAGTGCGGCAGCCGTGTGCACCGGGTCCGTCGCGGGGTGGGACCGTACGAAGTCTGCGAGCCGCCGGGCCTGGTCGCGCAGGGCGGCGGGGGTGAGGCCGGTGACGACCCAGGGCACCGCCGCGGACGGCAGGCGCAGGGCCGGCGGTACGGGGGCGGGGGTGTCCGGGTCGGCGGGCGGCTCGTCAGGAGCTTGTTCGAGGACGACGTGGACGTTGGTGCCGGACACACCGAAGGCGGACACCCCCGCCCGCCGCGGACGGTCCTCGTCCTGCGGCCAGTCGGTGTTCTCATGGAGCAGCCTGACGGCGCCGGCCGGCCAGTCCACGCGGGAGGTGGGCTCGTCGGCGTGCAGGGTGCGCGGCAGCGTGCCGTGCCGCAGGGCCAGCACCATCTTGATGACACCGGCGACACCCGCGGCGGCCTGGGTGTGCCCGATGTTCGACTTGACAGAGCCCAGCCACAGGGGCCGTTCACGGTCCTGACCGTAGGTGGCGATCAGCGCCTGCGCCTCGATCGGGTCACCCAGCGCCGTTCCCGTACCGTGCGCCTCCACCACGTCGATGTCCGCCGGTGTCAGTCCGCTGCCGGCCAGCGCGGCCCGGATGACCCGCTGCTGGGAGGGGCCGTTGGGGGCGGTGAGGCCGTTGGAGGCCCCGTCCTGGTTGACCGCGCTGCCGCGGACCACCGCGAGCACCTGGTGCCCGTTGCGCCGCGCGTCGGAGAGGCGCTCCACCACGAGCACGCCGACACCCTCACCCCAGCCCGTGCCGTCGGCGCCCTCGGCGAACGCCTTGCACCGGCCGTCGACCGCCAGGCCCCGCTGCCGCGAGAACTCCACGAACGCGCCCGGCGTCGACATCACCGTCACACCACCGGCCAGGGCCAGATCGCACTCGCCGCCGCGCAGCGCCTGGACCGCCAGGTGCAGGGCGACCAAGGACGACGAGCAGGCGGTGTCGACGGTCACCGCGGGCCCTTCCAGACCGAGCACGTACGACACCCGGCCGGACAGCACGGACGCGGTGATGCCCGTGGTCAGATGGCCGTCGGACTCCTCGGGCCGGCCCAGCATCAGCGCGAGGTAGTCCTGGCCGTTGGTGCCCATGAACACGCCGGTCCGGCTGCCGCGCAGCGCCCCCGGTTCGATGCCCGACCGCTCCAGTGCCTCCCAGGAGGTCTCCAGCAGCAGCCGCTGCTGGGGGTCCATGGTCATGGCCTCGCGGGGTGAGATGTCGAAGAACGCCGAGTCGAACAGCGGCGCGTCGTAGAGGAAGGCGCCCTGGCGGGCGTATGTGGTGCCGGTGCCGCCCGCCGGGTCGAAGACTCCGTCGAGGTCCCAGCCCCGGTCGGCGGGAAAGTCGGCGACCGTGTCGCGGCCCTCGGCGAGCAGCCGCCAGAACTCCTCGGGTGTGTCCGCTCCGCCGGGGAAGCGGCAGCCCAGGCCGACGATCGCGACGGGCTCCTGACGGCTCGCCTCGGCGTCATGAAGGCGCTTGCGGGTCTGGCGGAGGTCCGCCGTCACCCTTTTCAGGTAGTCCCGCAGCTTCTCTTCATTGCTCGCCATCGTGTTCCACTTCCTCGCAAAACCGTGAACGGTCCCGTCGCCGGAGCCGGGTGATCAGATTCCGAGTTCCTTGTCGATCAGGTCGAACATCTCGTCGTCCGTCGCCGCGTCCAGTTCCACGACCGCGTCGTCCGTGTCGTCGGCGGCGTCGGCGCCGGTCCACATCGCCAGCAGCCCCCGAAGCCTGCTCGTGATCTCCGGGTGGGTCTCGCCGCCGGCACCGGCCTCGGCCGCGAGCGCCTGTGCCAGCCGGTCGATCTCGGCGATGACGCCCGACCCGCCGGCCGGGCCACTGCCGGGACCGGCGAGTTCGGCATCCAGATACCGGGCGATGTCCACCGGCGCCGGGTAGTCGAACACCAGAGTCGCCGGCAGCCGCAGCCCGGTGGCCGCGCCCAGCCGGTTGCGCAGCTCCACCGCGGTCAGCGAGTCGAATCCGGCCTCGCGGAAGGCGCGGGCCGGGTCCACCGCGTCGGACCTGGCGTGCCCCAGGACCGCGGCCGCCTGCTCCCGCACCAACTCGACGAGCACCACGGACCGTTCTTCGGCGCCCAGTGCTGCCAGCCGCTGCAGCAGCGCGTCGGCGTCCGCCCCGGACGCGGCGTCCGCCAGTGCGGCGTCGGCCTCCGGGACGTCCTCCAGCAGGGCGGTGGCCCGCCCGGCGGCGAACGCGGGAGCGAACCGTGTCCAGTCGACCCGTGCCACGACGGCGGCCGGATCGCTCCCGCCCGCCAGCCGTTCCATCGCCACCAGCGCCAGCTCGGGGTCGAGGCCCGTCAGACCCCGGCGGCGCAGGTACTCCTCGACACCGCCGTCGGCGGCCATGCCGTCCTGCGCCCACGGCCCCCACGCCACGGACGTCGCCGTAAGTCCGGCCGCTCTGCGCCGCTCGGCGAGGGTGTCCAAGTAGGCGTTGGCGGCGGCGTAGTTGCCCTGCCCCGGAGAGCCGATGGCGCCCGCGAACGACGAGAACAGCACGAACGCCGACAGCTCCCGGTCCCGGGTCAGCTCGTCGAGGTTGTGCGCGGCGACGGCCTTGGCGCGCAGGACGGCCGCGAAGCGCTCCGGGGTGAGCGCCTGAACGAGCCCGTCGTCGAGCACACCGGCCGTGTGCACCACCGCGTCCACCGGATGCTCGGCCAGCAGCGCCGCGAGGGCGTCCCGGTCGGCCGCGTCGCAGGCGGCCACGGTCACCCGTACGCCCGAGGCGGCGAGGTCGTCGCTCAGCTGCGGTGCGCCGGGCGCGTCGAGCCCGCGCCGGCTGATCAGGACCAGGTGCTCGGCGCCCTGCCCGGCGACCCAGCGGGCCACCCGGGCGCCGAGCGCGCCCGTACCCCCTGTGATCAGCACGGTGCCCGAGGGACGCCAGCCCGCGCCGAGGGCTCCGGGCGTCATCCGGCCGAGCCGCCGCCCGAACACACCCGTCGCCCGGATCGCCACCTGGTCCTCTCCCGAACGGCCCGTGAGCACGCCGGCCAGGCGGCCCATCGTGCGCCGGTCCACGACCTGCGGCAGGTCGACCAGGCCTCCCCAGCCGTCCGGGTGCTCCAGCGCCGCGACCCGGCCCAGTCCCCATACGGCGCCCTGCGCCGGGTCGGGTGCCTGGTCGGACCGGTTGACCGAGACCGCGCCCCTGGTCAGCGCCCACAGCGGGGCGGCGATACCGGTGTCGCCGAGCGCCTGTACGAGGACGGCGGTGGCGGCGGGGCCGGCCGGGACGCCGGCGCCGTCGGCACCTGGGACGTTCTCGCCGTCCGGCTCGGGCAGTGCGAGGAAGGAGAGGACCCCGGCGACCGGCTCGGCCCCCGCCGCCGTGGCCAGCCGCGCGGCCAGGGCGGCCCGGTCGGCGCCGGACTCGTACTCGACGGGCACCGGCTCGGCCCCGTTCGCCGCAAGACCGTCCAGGACGGCGCCGCTCCATGCGTCGTCCCGCAACCCGGCGGGCAGGACCGCAAGCCAGCGGCCCGGCAGCGCCGCACCGGAGACCGCACCGAGCGGATTCCAGCTCACGCCGTACAGCCAGTCGTCCACCCGGGACTGCTCCTGCTGCCCGCGCCACCACGACGACAGTGCCGGCAGCAGCCCGTCCAGCGCGTCCGTCGTCACACCGAGCGAGTCGGCCAGCGTACGGGCGTCTCCGCGCTCGACCGCCGTCCAGAACCCGGCGTCCGCGCGGTCAAAGGAGTCCGCCGCCGACTGACCGCCCAGCCTGGCTCCCTCGGGCCAGAAACGCTCGCGCTCGAAGGCGTAGGTCGGCAGATCCACCACCGTCGCCCCCGCCGGAGCGAACACGGCGCGCCAGTCCACCTGCCCGCCGTGCAGATGCAGCCCCGCGACCGCCGAGAGAATCCAGGCCGCCTCGGCGCGGTCCTTGCGCAGGGCCGGGGTGAACAGGTGGCCCTGCGCCTCCCCGTCGAGACTGCCCTGGGCGAGCGCGGTGAGCGTGCCGTCCGCACCCAGCTCCACGAACCGCGCCACACTGTGCTCGCCCAGACGACGGACGGCGTCGGCGAACCGCACCGGCCGGCGTACATGTTCCACCCAGTACTCCGGTGAGCTCAGCTCGTCGGCGACGGGCGCGCCGGTCACCGTGGAGACGACGGGCAGCTTCGGCCGCTCGTAGGAGAGTTCCTCCGCGACTGCGCGGAAGTCGTCGAGCATCGGCTCCATCAGCGGCGAGTGGAAGGCATGGCTGACCCGCAGGGCCGTCACCTTGCGGTCCTGGCCACGGAAGAGCTCAGCGATCTCCTCGACCGCCTCGGCCGCACCGGAAACCACCACCGCCTGCGGCCCGTTGACGGCCGCGATGCCCACCCGGTCGCCGAGATGAGGCAGGACCTCGTCCTCCGTGGCCTGGAGCGCGACCATCGCACCGCCCTCAGGCAGCGCCTGCATCAACCGGCCCCGCGCGGCGACGAGCCGGCACGCGTCCGCGAGGGACCATACCCCGGCGACATGCGCCGCCGCGATCTCACCGATGGAGTGACCGACGAGCACGTCCGGGCGCACACCCCACGACTCCAGCAACCGGAACAGCGCCACCTCCAGTGCGAACAGCGCGGGCTGCGCGTACTCGGTACGGTTCAGACGCTCCGCGTCCTCGCCGAAGACGGCCTCCCGCAGGCTGAACGGGAGTTCCGCGTCAACGGCGTCGAAGGCCTCGGCGAAGACGGGGTACGTCTCGTACAGCTCCCGGCCCATGCCCAGCCGCTGTGACCCCTGCCCCGCGAACAGGAACGCGAGCCGTCGGCCCGAGCGGCCAGGAGTGCCGGTGAGGACGCCGGTGTCGTGCTCGCCGTTCGCCAGTGCGCGCAGGCGGCGCAGCAGTTCGTCACGGTCGGGTGCGAGAACCACCGCGCGGTGCTCCAGCCAGGGCCTCAGGGCCGACGAGAGTCCCAGGTCGCTCAGGCGCAGTTCGGCGTCGGCGTCGACGCGGGCCCACAGCCGTTCGGCCTGGCCGCGCAGGGCACCCTCGGACGCGGCGGACAGCGCGATCGGTGTCAGGGGCAACTCGTCGACCGACGAGGCCGGTTCGGGGGTCTCGGCTTCGAGCGCGATGACGGTGTCAGGGACCTGCTCGATGATGACGTGGGCGTTGGTGCCGCTGATACCGAAGGACGACACACCCGCACGCCGGGGCCGGTCCTCCGACTGAGGCCATTCCACGTTCTGTGTCAGCAGGGTGATGTCTCCGGCCGTCCAGTCGATGAAGGGCGACGGCTCGTCGGCGTGGAGGGTGCGCGGCAGCACCCCGTGCCGCATCGCCATCACCATCTTGATCACACCGCCCACACCGGCAGCCGCCTGCGCATGACCGATGTTCGACTTCAACGAACCGAGCCACAGGGGCTGTTCGCGGTCCTGGCCGTACGTGGCGAGGAGGGCCTGCGCCTCGATGGGGTCACCCAGCGGCGTACCCGTACCATGCGCCTCCACCGCATCCACGTCAGCGGCCTTCAGCCCCGCGCCCGCCAGCGCCTGACGGATCACGCGCTCCTGCGAGGGACCGTTGGGCGCAGTCAGGCCATTGCTGGCACCGTCCTGGTTGACCGCCGAACCGGCGACCACCGCCAGCACCCGGTGGCCGTTGCGGCGGGCGTCGGACATCCGCTCAAGCACCAGCATGCCGATGCCCTCGGACCAGGCGGTGCCGTCGGCTCCGGCGCCGAAGGACTTGCAGCGGCCGTCGAAGGCCAGCCCTCGCTGCTGACTGAAGTCGACGAACGTGTCCGGGGTGGACATCACCATGACACCGCCGGTCAGCGCCAGATCACACTCGCCCGCCCGCAGCGACTGGGCGGCCAGGTGGAGGGTGACCAGCGACGACGAGCACGCGGTGTCGACCGTCATCGCCGGGCCCTCCAGACCGAAGGTGTAGGCGATACGACCGGAGTGGACGCTGCTGGTGTTGCCGGTCAGCAGGTAGCCGTCGGAGTCGTGCTCACCCTCGCGCAGGCAGGAGTTGTAGTCCTGCCCCATGACGCCGGCGAACACCCCGGTGCGGCTGCCGCGCAGAGCGGTCGGGTCGATGCCCGCGCGTTCGAAGACCTCCCAGGACACCTCCAGCAGCAGCCGTTGCTGCGGGTCCATCGCCAGCGCCTCGCGCGGCGAGATGCCGAACAGTCCGGCGTCGAAGGACGCCGCGTCGTACAGGAAGCCGCCCTTGCGCACGTAGGTCCTGCCGAGTCTGCCGGGCTCGGGGTCGTAGAGCGCCTCCAGGTCCCAGCCCCGGTCGGCCGGGAAGTCGCCGATCGCGTCGCCGCCCTCGCTGACCAGCCGCCAGAGGTCCTCGGGCGACTCGACGCCACCGGGGAACCGGCACGCCATACCCACGATGACCACGGGGTCGTCGTCCATGCCCTGCCAGGCGGGCAGCGCCGCGCCGTAGGCCTCGGTGGCGTCGCCGGCGAGCGCGGTCAGCAGGTGCCGGGCGAGCGCGGCGGGTGACGGATGGTCGAAGACCAGTGTGGCGGGCAGCCGCAGCCCGGTCGCCGCGTTGACGCGGTTGCGCAGTTCCACCGAGGTCAGCGAGTCGAAGCCGAGCGTCTTGAACGCCTGGCCCGGTTGCACGTCGGCGGCCGAGGCGTGGCCGAGCACCTGGGCCACCAGACCGGAGACCAATTCCAGCAGGAACGGTTCGCGTTCGGCGGTGGGCAGGGCCAGCAGGCGGCCCCTCAGCTCGTCGCCGCCTCCTCCGTGCCCGCCGGTGTGCGCGGTACGCCGGGCCGGACCTCGCACCAGGCCGCGCAACAGCGGGGGAATCTCCGGGAGCTCGCGCAGTGCGCCGAGGTCGAGGTTGACGGGGAGGAGGAAGTCGAGTTCGGTGCCCCGCAGTGCGGCGTCGAGGACCGCGAGGCCCTGGTCCACCGCGAGCGGCCGTACACCGCCGCGTGCCATGCGACGCAGGTCCGCTTCGGTCAACGCGGCGGTCATGCCCGCGCCCGGTGCCCAGGGGCCCCAGGCGAGGGAGACCGCGGGCAGCCCGAGGTGGCGGCGGCACAGTGCGATGGCGTCCAGGTAGGCGTTGGCGGCGGCGTAGTTGGCCTGCCCGGCGCCGCCGAAGGTGCCGGAGACGGAGGAGAACAGCACGAACGCGGCCAGGTCCAGGTCACGGGTGAGCGCGTCGAGGTGCTCGGTCGCGTCCGCCTTGGGACGCAACACCCTGAGCAGCCGTTCCTCGGTCAGCGAGGCCACCACACCGTCGTCGACCACACCCGCGGTGTGGATCACTCCGGTCAGCGGGCGGTCGGCCGATACCGACGCCAGCAGCGTCTCCAGCGCCTGCCGGTCCGCCACGTCACAGGCCGCGACGGTGACCTCGGCGCCCAGGCCGGTGAGTTCGGCGATGAGTTCCGCCGCGCCCGGGGCGTCCGGACCGCGCCGGCCCACCAGGAGGAGGTGATCTACGCCGTGCTCGGTGACCAGGTGACGCGCGACGAGGGCGCCGAGGCCGCCGGTGCCGCCGGTGACGAGGACGGTGCCGTCCGCCAAGCGCACCGTGCCGGTCTCGCTGCCCGTGTCGGCGGTGGTGGCGGAGGAGGCGGGCAAGTGTGCGGGGACGAGCCTGGGCAGGAGCACCGTGCTTCCACGGACGGCCAGTTCGTCCTCGGCTTCCGGGGCGTTCGGCCCGGCGAGCAGCGCGACCAGCGAGTCCCAGGACTCCGGTGTGCCGTCCAGGTCGGCGAGCGCGAACCGGCCGGGGTTCTCGGTCCGGGCCGAGCGCACCAGGCCCCACAGTGCGGCCAGAGCCGGATCCGATTCCTCGTCCGGCGTCACCGCCACCGCGCCACGGGTCACGACGACGAGCCGTGCGTCCGTGAACTCGTCGGCCGCCAGCCAGTCCTGCACGAAGGCCAGCGCGGCGGCGGTGACCGCGTGAGCCACGGCAGCGGAGCCGTCGAGCCGTGCGTCCGCCGGGCCGCTCCACGGCAGCAGCACGGTTGGGGGGGCGGGATCGCCGTCGTGCACGGCCCGGGTCAGCTCGGACCAGGTACGGACGGGGAGGCCAGGGCGTGCGGCTGTCGGGTGGTCGTCCGTGGTCGCGTAGTCCGTCAGCAGGACCGTGCGGCTGGCTGCGGGCGACGCATCGTCTGCGGAGGCCGGGGCGGCCGACAGAGCCGGGGCCGAGGAGGGCAGCGGGGTCCAGTCGATCCGGTACGTCCCGGAGGGGGCGACCGCGCCTGTACCGGCTGCCAGTTCGGACGGCACCTCACGCAGCGCCAAGGACTCGACGGAGGCGACGGCGCCGCCGGCCGGGTCGGCCAGGTGCAGGGACACCGCGTCGGATCCCGCAGGAGCCACACGTACCCGCAGAGCGCGCGCTCCGGACGCGTACAGCGACAGTCCGTTCCAGGAGAACGGCAGTCGGCCGGCGCCCAGTTCGCCGAGGGGGCCGAAGAGAACGGAGTGCAGGGCCGAGTCGAGCAGCGCCGGATGCACGCCGAACCGGCCCGCGAGTTCCTCGTGCTCCTCGGACAGCACGACCTCGGCGAACACCTCGTCGCCGCGCCGCCACACCGCGCGCAGCCCCTGGAACAACGGGCCGTACGCCAGCCCGGCCGCGGCGAACCGGTCGTACACGTCGGTGACAGGGCAGGGCTCGGCGCCCTTCGGCGGCCACGCCGCGTGGTCGATCGCCGTGTCGCCGGGCGCCTGCGCCTTCGTGTCCGGGGCCAGCAGACCGGCGGCGTGCAGCACCCACGGCGTGTCGTCCGGGGCGTCCTGCGGACGTGAGTGCACCTCGACGGTGCGGCGTCCCGATTCGTCGGCCACACCGACGGTGACCTGCAGACGGACCATGCCCTGCTCCGGCACCACCAGCGGCACCGCGATGGTCAGCTCCTCGACCCTCGCGCATTCCACCTGGTCCCCGGCTCGCAGCGCCAGTTCGGCATAGCCCGTGCCCGGGAAGACCACCGCGCCCAGGACCTTGTGGTCCCGCAGCCACGGGTGTGAACGCAGCGAGAGGCGTCCGGTCAACACCACTCCCCCGCCCGCGAGTTCGACGGCGGCCCCGAGCAGCGGGTGCTCGGCCGCACCGAGCCCGGCAGCGGCCAGGTCGCCGGGCTGGTGCGACGCCTGCGGCCAGAACCGCTTCCGCTGGAAGGCGTACGTCGGCAGCTCGACGGGGCAGGCGCCGTCGGTGGGGAGGACAGGGCGCCAGTCCACATCGGCACCCTGGACGAAGAGCCCGGCGACCGCTGCGAGCAGTGAGGGTGGCTCGGGGCGGTCCTTGCGGAGGGCGGGTACGAGGAGGGCCGTCTCGGGGTCGTCGAGGGCCGTCTGGGCCAGGGCGGTGAGGGTGCCGTCGGGGCCGAGTTCGAGGTAGCGGGTGACGTTCTGGGCGGCGAGAGCGCGAAGGGCGTCGGCGTAACGGACGGTCTCGCGCACGTGCCGCACCCAGTACTCCGGGGACATCAGCTCCTCGGCGCCGGCCGTCTCGCCGGTCACCGTGGAGACGACAGGCAGCTTCGGAGGCTCGTACGTCAGACTCTCCGCGACCTTGCGGAAATCCGCGAGCATCGGTTCCATCAGCGGGGAGTGGAATGCGTGGCTGACCCGCAGCGCGGTCGTCTTGCGGCCTTCGGCACGGAAGTGGTCGGCCACCCCCTCCGCCGCTTCCGCGACACCGGCGATTACGACTGCCTGCGGACCGTTGACCGCGGCGATACCCACCTCGTCGTCCAGCAGAGGCAGTACCTCGTCCTCGGAGGCCTGGAGTGCGACCATCGCCCCACCGGACGGCAACGCCTGCATCAACCGGCCACGCGCCACCACCAGACGACACGCATCCGCCAACGACCACACACCCGCCACATGCGCCGCCGCGATCTCACCGATCGAATGACCGGCCAGCACATCCGGGCACACACCCCACGACTCCAGCAGCCGGAACAAAGCCACTTCGAGAGCGAAGAGAGCGGGCTGGGCGTACTCGGTCCGGTTCAGACGGTCCGCGTCCTCACCGAAGACGACCTCCCGCAAGCCGAAGGGGATTTCCGCGTCCACCGCGTCGAAGGCCTCGGCGAAGGCGGGAAACGTCTCGTACAACTCCCGGCCCATACCAAGCCGTTGGGCACCCTGGCCCGCGAAGAGCAGAGCCGTCTTCCCGGCACGCGCGTCCGCGCCCCGGACCAGCCCCGGCACCTCCCGGCCCTCCGCCAGCGCACCCAGACCCGCCAGCAGCTCGTCCCGGTCCGCGGCAAGCACAACAGCCCGGTGCTCCAGCACACTCCGGGTCATCACCGAGGCCAGAGCAACCTCGGCCACACGCACACCGTCACCCGCCGGGCCCTCCAACCAGCCGCACAACCGCTCCGCCTGACCACGCACCGCCGACACACCCGCACCCGAAACCACCACCGGCACCACAGCAAGGCCCGGCCGCATCTCGGCCTCCGAACCCACGGGATCGGCCGACACGTCGGGGGCCTGTTCGAGGATGACATGGGCGTTGGTGCCGCTGATACCGAAGGACGACACGCCCGCACGCCGGGGCCGGCCCCCCGACTCAGGCCACTCCACGTTGTCCGTCAGGAGGCTGATCTCCCCCGCCGTCCAGTCGACATGGGAGGACGGCTCGTCGATGTGGAGGGTGCGCGGCAGCACCCCGTGCCGCATCGCCATCACCATCTTGATCACACCACCCACACCGGCAGCAGCCTGCGCATGACCGATGTTCGACTTCAACGAACCCAGCCACAAAGGCCGTTCACGATCCTGGCCATAGGTCGCCAGGAGCGCCTGCGCCTCGATCGGGTCACCCAACGGCGTACCCGTCCCATGCGCCTCCACCACATCCACATCGGCGGGCTTCAGCCCGGCACCCGCCAGCGCCTGACGGATCACCCGCTGCTGCGACGGACCATTCGGCGCCGTCAGACCATTCGACGCACCGTCCTGGTTCACCGCCGAACCCGCCACCACCGCCACCACCCGATGACCACGACGACGCGCATCCGACAACCGCTCCACCAGCAGCAGACCCACACCCTCCGACCACGCCGTACCATCCGCGCCATCAGAGAACGCCTTGCACCGCCCATCCACCGCAAGCCCCCGCTGCCGTGAGAACTCCACGAACATCTCCGGACCCGCCATCACCGTCACACCACCGGCCAACGCCAAATCACACTCACCCGAACGCAGCGCCTGCACCGCCAGATGCAACGCCACCAGCGACGACGAACACGCCGTGTCCACCGTCACCGCAGGACCCTCGAAACCAAACGTGTACGCGATACGACCCGACGCCACACTGCCCGTGGAACCGGTCAGCAGGTAGCCGTCCGAGTCGTGCTCACCGGCGCGCATGAATGAGCCGTAATCCTGTGTGATCGCGCCGGCGAAGACGCCGGTACGGCTGCCACGCAGCGTCGCAGGGTCGATGCCCGCACGCTCCAGGACCTCCCACGACGTCTCCAGCAGCAACCGCTGCTGCGGATCCATCGCCAACGCCTCACGCGGCGAAATACCGAAGAGGGCAGCGTCGAACTCGGCGGCGTCGTAGAGGAAACCGCCCTGACTCACATACGTATGACCAACCCTGCCCGGCTCCGGGTCGTACAGCGCGTCGAGGTCCCAGCCGCGGTCGGCCGGGAACCCGCCGATCGCGTCACCGCCCTCGCTCACCAACCGCCACAGATCCTCCGGCGAACCCACCCCACCCGGGAACCGGCACGCCATACCCACGATCACCACCGGATCGTCGGTGACACTCGCCGGCACGGGCAGCATGGTGGACGCAGTGGCCGCGGTCTGCTCTCCGTCGGACAGCTCCGACAAGAGGTGGCGGGCCAGGACGACCGGGGTGGGGTAGTCGAAGACCAGGGTTGCGGGGAGCTTCATGCCGGTGGCCGCGTTCACGCGGTTGCGGAGTTCCACCGAGGTCAGGGAGTCGAAGCCGAGGGCCTTGAACGGCTGGTCTGCCTCCACGTCCGCGGCGGACGCATGGCCCAGGACGGAGGCGGCCTGTCCGCAGACGAGGTCAAGCAGGAACTTCTCGCGCTCGGCCTCTGGAAGCCCGCCGATGCGCTGCCGGAGGTCGGCCGCCCCTCCGACCGCCGCCTGTGCCTCCGCGTTCCGGCGCGCGGGCGTCCGTACGAGAGCTCGCAGCAGGCCGGGAACCTCCTGTCCGTGCCTGCGGAGGGAGGCGATATCGAGGTTGACCGGTAGTACCGCGGCTTGTTCGAGCGCCGGACCGATATCCAGAACGGTGTCGAGCAGCCCGAGGCCCTGTTCGGGAGCCAGCGGCTGCATGCCCTCGCGTGCCATGCGCCGTAGGTCCGCCTCGGTCAGTTCGGCAGTCATGCCGGCGCCGGGTGCCCACGGGCCCCAGGCCAGCGCGGTCGCGGGCAGGCCGGAGGAGCGACGAGTCGCGGCGAAGGCGTCCAGGAAGGCGTTGGCGGCCGCGTAGTTGGCCTGCCCCGCGCTGCCGAACGTGCCGGCGACGGAGGAGAAGACCACGAAGGCCGACAGGTCGGCATCACAGGTCAGCTCGTGCAGGTGCGCCACGGCGTCCGCCTTCGGTCGCAGCACTCGCGACAGGCGCTCCGGGGTCAGTGAGGAGACCACTCCGTCGTCCAGGACACCGGCTGTGTGGACCACGGCGGTCAGCGGATGCTCGCCGGAGACGGTGTCCAGCATGGCCGACAACTCGTCCCGGTCGGCGACGTCCACCGCCGCGACCTCGACCTGCGCACCCAACTGAGCAAGCTCTGCGGCGAGTTCGCGCGCACCGGGGGCTTCGAGACCACGGCGGCTGGCCAGCAACAGGTGTCGTACCCCGTGCTCGGTGACCAGGTGACGGGCCACCAGCGCACCCAGACCACCGGTACCACCGGTCACCAGCACCGTCCCCGCCGGATCCAGCGCGGTCGGAACGGTCAGGACCACCTTGCCCACATGGCGGGCCTGTGACAGATACCGGAACGCCTCCGGAGCACGCCGTACATCCCAGCAGGTGACGGGAAGGGGCTTGAGCACGCCCTCTTCGAACAGCCTGACCAGGTCGGCGAGCATCTCGCCGATCCGCTCCGGACCCGCATCCCACAGATCGAACGCCCGATACGTCACCCCGGGATGCTCGGCAGCCACCACCTCCGCATCCCGGACGTCGGTCTTGCCCATCTCCAGGAACCGGCCACCGCACGGCAGCAACCGCAGTGAAGCATCCACGAACTCACCCGCGAGCGAGTCCAGAACGATGTCCACGCCACGACCGTCGGTCGCCGCGAGGAAAGCCGCCTCGAACTCCGTATCGCGAGAGCTGGCTATATGCGCATCGTCCAGACCGAGCCCGCGCAGCGTGTCCCACTTACCTGCACTGGCCGTACCGAACACCTCGGCACCCAAGCACCGCGCCAACTGGGTCGCGGCCATACCCACACCACCGGCCGCCGCATGCACCAGCACCGACTCACCAGCCCGAACGCCACCAAGATCGGTCAGCGCGTAGAACGCCGTCAGGAACACGATCGGCACCGAGGCGGCCTGAGCGAACGACCAACCCGCCGGAACCCGCGCCACCGTCCGCGCATCCGCCACCACAACCGGCCCGAACGCACCCGAGAACATACCGAAAACCCGGTCACCCACAGCCAGCCCGGCCACACCCGGACCAACCTCGGTCACCACACCCGCACCCTCCAGACCGAAGTCCTTCGCGTCACCGGGATACATACCGAGCGCGTTCAGCACATCACGGAAGTTGACACCCGCCGCACGTACGGCGACACGGACCTGCCTCTCCCCCAACTCGGCTTCCGCCACCGGCCTCAGAGCCAGCCCGTCAAGCGTGCCCTTCTCCACGATGTCCAGCCGCCACCCCGACTCCCCAGCAGGAAGCGTCAACGCCCCACCGGCCGCGGCCCGGCCCAGACGGGGCGCATAGACAATGCCGCCACGCACCGCCACCTCCGGCTCGCCCGAAGCCAGCGCCGCCGACGCGACCGCCCACGACTCGTCCGTGCCGTCCACATCCAGCAGCGCGAACCGCCCCGGGGTCTCCGCACGAGCCGCCCGCACCAGACCCCACACCGCTGCCAGAGCCGGATCGGCCGTCGGTGCATCGGCCGCCACGGCGCCCTCGGTGACGATCACCAGACGGGACTCCTCGAACCGCTCCTGCGACAGCCACTCCTCGACGAGGCCGAGGACCCGCGTGGTCACCGCGTGGGCGGCATGGGCGGCGTGCGCTGTGTCGTCGGCCGAGCGTTCGACTCGTACGAGCACGTCAGCCGGAAGCATCTCATCCGGTCCCGGAAGAGCGTTACGGGGCACGGCGGGCATGGGGCCCGCGCCGGCGGGGACTTTCACCCAGTCGACCTGGAAGAGGTTGTCGGAGTGGCCCGCACCGGCCGCCGTCGCGAGTTCGCCGGCCGCTTCCCGCAAGGTCAGCGACTCCACCGAAGCCACCAGACCACCCACCGGATCCGCCAGCTCCAACGCCACCGCATCCGGCCCCACCGGCACCAACCGCACCCGCAACACACGCGCACCCGACGCCCACAACGACACACCCGCCCACGAGAACGGCAACCGCACCCGCCCGTCCCCGAACACCGACGTGAACATCACCCCATGCAACGCAGCATCCACCAACGCCGGATGCACACCAAACCGACCCGCCAGATCCTCATGCCCCTCCGGCACACCAACCTCGGCAAACACCTCATCCCCACGCCGCCACACACCACGCAGACCCCGGAACACCGGACCATACGACAGCCCCAGCCCCGCGAAACGCTCGTACACACCCTCCACCGACTCCACCACCGCACCCCGCGGCGGCCACACACCGAAATCGAAGGAACCCACAGGCGACGCATCCGAAACGGCGGCCAGCACACCCGTCACATGAAGCACCCACGGATCGGAATCGAGAGCGTCCTCGGCACGGGAGTGGATCTCCAATGTGCGCCGGCCCGCATCATCCGCCGCACCCACCCGCACCTGAACCCGGACCCCACCACGCTCCGGCACCACCAACGGCACCGCAACCGTCAGATCCTCAACCCGCTCACAACCCGCCAACTCACCCGCACGCAACGCCAACTCCAGGAACCCCGTCCCCGGAAACACCACCACACCCGCCACCACATGGTCCCGCAACCACCCCTGCGACACCAACGACAAACGACCCGTCAACAACAGACCGTCCCCACCAGCCAACTCCACCGCCGCACCCAACAACGGATGCCCCACCGAACCCAAACCCACCACACCCAGATCCCCGGGCGTCGAGCCCGTGTCGCGGGACCAGTAGCGGCGTCGCTGGAACGCGTACGTCGGCAGGCCCGCCGGGTCCTGGTCGGGATCCGCGGGCGCGTCCTGGGGGAAGGCCGTCTCCCAGTGGACCGGAAGGCCGCTGACGTGGAGCTGGGCGAGTGCGGCAAGCTGGCTTTCGGGCTCCGGGCGGTCCTTGCGCAGGGCGGTGGCGAAGACGTGGGAGGTGTCCTCCAAGCAGGCCTGGGCCAGGGCCGTCAGCTGGCCGTCGGGACCCAGCTCCAGCAGCCGTCCGACCTTGCGTTCCTCCAGGGCCCGTACACCGTCGGCGAAGCGGACCGGGCGGCGGACGTGGCGCACCCAGTAGTCGGGGGAGGTCAGTTCGTCGGGTTCCGCGGGTCGGCCGGTGACGTTGGAGATCACCGGGATGCGCGGGGCGCTGTAGGCGAGGGTCTCGGCGACGGTCCGGAAGTCGTCGAGCATCGGCTCCATCAGCGGCGAGTGGAAGGCATGGCTCACCCGCAGGGCCGTCACCTTGCGGTCCCGGGCGCGGAAACCGTCCGCGATCTTCTCGACCGTCTCGGCCTCACCCGAAATCACCACCGCACGAGGACCATTGACGGCGGCGATGGCGACCCGGTCGTCGAGCAGGGGCAGGACCTCGTCCTCGGTGGCCTGGAGTGCCACCATCACCCCGCTCTCCGGCAGCGCCTGCATCAACCGGCCACGCGCCACCACCAGACGGCAGGCATCCGCCAGCGACCACACACCCGCCACATGCGCGGCGGCCAGCTCGCCCACCGAGTGCCCCATCAGCACGTCCGGGCGGACACCCCAGGACTCCAGCAGCCGGAACAGGGCCACTTCGAGGGCGAAGAGGGCGGGCTGCGCGTACTCGGTCCGGTTGAGCCGCTCCGCGTCCTCGCCGAAGACCACCTCCCGCAGACCGAAAGGCAGTTCCGCATCCACCGCGTCGAAGGCCTCGGCGAAGACGGGATACGTCTCGTACAACTCGCGGCCCATGCCCAGCCGTTGTGAGCCCTGGCCGGTGAACAGGACGGCAAGGCGTCCGCCGGGCCGGACGGCTCCCATGACGGTGTGGGGGTGGGACTCGCCGGCGGCGAGGGCGGTGAGGCCGGTGCGCAGTTCACCGAGGGTACGGCCGCTGATCACTGCCCTGTGTTCGAAGGCGGAGCGGGTCGTGGCGAGGGCGCGCCCGATACGGGCCGGGTCCGGGTGCGGCTCGTCGTCGAGGTGTGTGAGCAGGCGTGCGGCCTGTGCGGCCAGTGCGGCGCGGCTGCGGGCGGAGAGCAGCCAGGGCAGGGGGTGTGCGCCGGTCGGCTGCTTCGGGCCGGCCGTGGGAGTGGCGTTCGCGGGCTCCTTGTCCGCCTCGTTCGCCTCGTCGTGCGGTCCGGGGGCGGGCGCCTCCTCGACGATCATGTGGGCGTTGGTACCGCTGATGCCGAAGGAGGACACGGCCGCTCGGCGGGGCCGGTCCTCGTGTCGGGGCCAGGGCTGCTCGTGGGTGAGCAGGCGGAGGTCGGCGGCCGTCCAGTCGATGTGCTGGGACGGCTCGTCGGCGTGCAGGGTGCGGGGCAGCAGGCCGTGGCGCAGGGCCAGCACCAGCTTGATGATGCCCGCGACGCCGGCGGCGGCCTGGGTGTGCCCGATGTTGGACTTCACGGAGCCGAGCCACAGCGGCTGATCCTCGGGCCGTGCGGCGCCGTAGGTGGCGAGCAGCGCCTCCGCCTCGATGGGGTCGCCGAGCGGGGTGCCGGTGCCGTGGGCCTCGATGGCGTCGATGTCCGTTGCGGACAGTCCGGCGTTGGCCAGGGCCGCGCGGATGACACGTTCCTGCGCCGGGCCGTTGGGGGCGGTCAGGCCGTTGGAGGCGCCGTCCTGGTTGACCGCGCTGCCGCGGATCACGGCGAGGACGGGGTGGCCGTTGCGGCGGGCGTCGGAGAGTCGTTCCAGGAGCAGCATGCCGACGCCCTCGGCCGGTCCGAAGCCGTTGGCGGCGGCGGAGAACGCCTTGCACCGGCCGTCCGTGGCGAGCGCGCGCTGCCGTCCGAAGTCGACGAACATCTCGGGACCGGACATGACGGTCACACCGCCGCCGAGCGCCAGGTCGCACTCGCCGGAGCGCAGGGACCGTACGGCGAGGTGGAGGGCCACCAGCGACGACGAGCATGCCGTGTCGACCGTGACCGCGGGTCCTTCGAGGCCGAAGGAGTAGGCGATGCGGCCGGAGGCGACGCTGATGGTGCTGCCGGTGAGCAGATGGCCGCCGAGGTCGGCCTGCGAGTCCTGGGAGCGCGGAAGATAGTCCTGGGCGATGGCGCCGACGAAGACGCCGGTGCCCGATCCGCGCAGGGAGGCCGGGACGATGCCCGCGCGTTCGACGGTCTCCCAGGAGGTTTCCAGGAGCAGCCGCTGCTGCGGGTCCATGGCCTGGGCCTCGCGCGGCGAGATCTCGAAGAACTCGGCGTCGAACAGTGGCGCCTCGTGGAGGAAGCCGCCCTCGCGGACGTAGGAGGTGCCCGGACGGTCGGGGTCCGGGTCGTAGAGCGCCTCCAGATCCCAGCCGCGGTCGGCCGGGAACGGGGTGACGGCGTCGGTGCCGGAGGCCAGGAGTCGCCACAGAGCCTCGGGGGTGTCGGCCCCGTTGGGGAAGCGGCAGCCCATCGCGACGATCGCGACGGGTTCCTGCTGCTGTTCCTCAAGGTCCTGCAGACGCTTGCGTGTCTGACGAAGGTCGGCCGTGACCAGTTTGAGGTAGTCCCGCAGCTTCTCTTCGTTGCTCGCCATTCGATGCCACTTCCTAGGAGGAGCCCCGAGGGGATCCGGAGACGTCGGGTCCTGAGCGGTCCGGGGTCGGTCGGGGTCAGGAAATGCCCAGCTCTTTGTTGATGAGGTCGAACATCTCGTCGTCCGTTGCGGATTCGAGTCCGGTGCCGGCCGTGGTCGTGCCGTCCGCGCCGCCCGTCCACCGGGTCAGCAGCTCCCGCAGTCTGGCGGTCACCTTGTCGTCCAGCTCGCCGTCGCCCGTCGCGGCGTCGGCCGCACGGTCGAGGCCGGCCATGACGGACTCGAGCTTGTCGAGTTCCGCGAGGAGGAGGTCCGCGGGGCGTGCCTCCTGCGGTGCGCACTGTTCCAGCAGGTACCGGGCGAGGACCGCGGGCGTCGGGTAGCTGAAGATCAGCGTGGCCCGCAGGGTGAGCCCGGTGGCCGTGCCGAGGCGGTTGCGCATCTCGACCGCGGTGAGCGAGTCGAAGCCCAGCGACTTGAACGGCCGGTCGGCGTCGACCGCTTCGGGGTCGGAGTGTCCGAGGACCGCCGCGGTGTGGGTGCGGACCAGGTCCAGGGCGGCTCGTTCCCGTTCCTCGGCGGGCAGCAGGCGCAGCTGCTCGGTGAACGCCACCGTCGTACCGCTGCCTTCGCGCTGGGCTCCGCCCGCGGTGCCGGGGGTGTCGGCGGCGGCCCGCCGTACCGTGGTCCGAGCCAGTGCCTTGAGCAGGGCGGGTGGCTCGGTCCCGCGGCGTTCCAGTCCCGCCAGGTCGAGGCGGGTGGGCAGCAGCAGCGCCTGGTCGGCAGTGAGGGCCGCGTCGAACAGGGCCAGGCCCTCGTCGGCGGGCAGGGGTGCGAGGCCCATGCGGCCGATGCGCCGGATGTCCGCCGCGCCGAGGGTGCCCGCCATGCCGTCGTCGGTGTCCCACAGGCCCCAGGCCAGGGAGAGCGCGGGCAGTCCCTGGGCCCTGCGGTACTGGGCCAGGGTGTCGAGGAAGGCGTTGGCGGCGGCGTAGTTGGCCTGCCCCTGGCTGCCGAAGGTGGCGGCCACGGAGGAGAAGAGGACGAACGCCGACAGGTTCAGGTCGCGGGTCAGTTCGTGCAGGTTCCACGCGGCCTGTGCCTTGGGCCCGAGGACACGGTCGACGCGGTCGGGCGTCATGGCGTCCAGGATGCCGTCGTCGAGGATGCCGGCCGCGTGGATGACGGCGGTGAGCGGACGCTCGGCGGGGATCTCCGCGAGCAGTCCGGCCAGGGCCTGCCGGTCGGCGATGTCGCATGCGGCGACCGTGACGGTGGCACCGAGTCCGGTCAGTTCCGCGGTGAGCTCCGCGGCACCCGGGGCGTCGGGACCGCTGCGGCTGGTCAGCAGGAGGTGGCGGACGCCGTGGCGGGTCACCAGGTGCCGGGCGAACAGTGCGCCGAGGGTGCCGGTGCCGCCGGTGATCAGCACGGTGCCGTGGGTACGGGTGCGCTCGGCGGTACGTCCGTCGCGGGCGCCCTGTCCGGTGCCTTCGTCGCCGGCCGCCGTCCTGGTGTGTCCGTCGTCGGCCGCGGTGCGGGCGAGGTCGGTCGGCACTTCGGGAACGGTGAGGACGATCTTGCCGGTGTGCCGGGCCTGGCTGAGGTACCGGAACGCCTCCGGGGCCCGCCGTACGTCCCATGTGGTGACCGGGAGCGGACGCAGCGCCCGCTGTTCGAACAGGGCGAGCACGGCCGTGAGCATGTCGGCGGTGTGGTCGGGATCGACGTCCCTGAGGTCGAACGCCCGGTACACGACCCCGGGGTGCTCCGTGGCGACGGTCTGCGCGTCGCGCAGGTCGGTCTTGCCCATCTCGATGAAGCGGCCGCCGCGCGGAAGCAGCCGGAACGAGGCGTCGATCAGTTCCCGGGCCAGGGAGTTGAGTACGACGTCCATGCCGCGTCCCCCGGTCACGCGCAGGAACTTCTCCTCGAAGTCCGAGTCGCGCGAGGACGCGATGTGGTCGTCGTCCAGGCCGATCGCCCGCAAGGTCTCCCATTTGGCGGGTGCCGCGGTGGCGAAGACCTCGGCACCCAGGTGCCGGGCGAGCTGTACGGCGGCCATGCCGACGCCGCCGGTGCCCGCGTGAACGAGGACGGACTCGCCGGGGCGCAGATCCGCCAGGTCCACCAGGCCGTGGTAGGCGCTGAGGAAGACGATGGGCGCCGCGGCGGCCTCGGTGAAGGACCAGTCGTCGGGTTGCCGGGTCAGCAGGCGGTGATCGGTCACCGCGAGCGGGCCGTACGCCCCGGAGAACAGTCCGAGGACCCGGTCACCGGGGGTGAGGCCGGTGACGCCCGGGCCGGTCTCCAGGACCACACCCGCGCCCTCGCGGCCCGGCACCTCACGGTCGAGCATGCCGAGGCAGACCAGGACGTCGCGGAAGTTGACGCCGGTGGCCCGCATCGCCACCCGTACCTCGCCGGCGCCGAGCGGTCCGGTGACCTCGGGGCAGCCGACCAGGGCCAGACTGTCGAGAGTGCCGGGCGTGGTGACGTCCAGCCGCCACACGGGTTCTCCGGGCGGCGGGAGCAGCGCGCCGCCGGTGCCGGCCGGTGCCAGCCGGGGCACGTGGGTGACGCCGCCGCGGAGGGCGACTTGGGGTTCGCCGGAGGCGAGGGCCGGGGCCGGGTCGGTCTCGGTGCCGGCACCGGCGTCGCCGTCCGCACCTGTGACCTGGTCGGGGGGCTCGGGCATGTGGGACGCGAGGTCCAGCAGGACCAGACGTCCGGGGTGCTCCGACTGTGCGGAGCGGACGAGCCCCCACACGGAGGCCGCCACCGGGTCGGTGAGGGCCTGGTCGCCGTCGGCGGGCATCGCCCCCCGTGTCACCAGCACCAGCTTGGCGGCGCCGAAGCGGTCGTCGGCCAGCCAGTCCTGCACGAGGGAGAGGACGTGGTGCAGCGCCGTCCTGGTGGCTTCCACCGTCTGCGAGGCACCGTTGCCGGCCGCGCCCGGCAACGGCCCCTCGGCCACGGACGGACCGCAGGCGACGAGTACCGCGCCGGGCAGTGGCGTTCCCTCCGCGACGGCGTCGGCCAGGGCCGTGAGATCGCCGTAGTGTCCGGCTGGGGCTTCGCGGAGCCCGGCGATCTCGGGTCCGACGACGGCCCACCGCTCGTCCGGGTCGGGGAGGGAGCCGGACGGTGCGGGCAACGCGCTCCACTCCAGCCGGAACAGCGCGGCCTGCGGCCCGGCCGAGGCCCCGGCGGCAGGCACCAGGGCGTCCTTGCTCAACTCCCGCAGCGTGAGGGCGTCGACACGGGCCACGGCACGGCCCTCTCCGTCGGCGAGGGTGAGCGTGAGGGTGTCCTCGTCCACCGGCGACAGCCGCACTCGCACGGCGGACGCACCCACCGCGGCCAGCGAGACACCACTCCACGAGAACGGCAGCCGCACACCGCCGCAACCATCGGCGACCGTACGCCCGGCGGCGAGCCAGGCGTGCAGCGTCGCGTCCAGCAGGGCCGGGTGCAGGCCGTGGCGCTGGGCCTCGTCCTGCTGGTCGGCGGGCAGCCTGACGTCGGCACAGACGTCGTCGCCTTGCCGCCAGACGGCACGCAGGCCCTGGAACACCGGGCCGTAGGCGTATCCCTCTTCCGCGAGCCGCTCGTAGAAGCCGTGCAGCGGGACGGGGGCCGCGTCGGCGGGCGGCCAGCTCTCCAGGTCACCCGCTCCGCCGAGACCGTTCGCCTCGACGGAGCGGTCCGCCTCGTCGTCGCGGTGCTCATCGAGGAGGCCGGTGGCGTGCCGGACCCAGCCCTCGGTCACGGTGCCCTCGGCATCGGCCTGCGAGTGGACGGACACGGTACGCCGCCCCGACTCGTCCGGACCGCCGACGGCGACCTGGACCCGTACGCCCCTTCGTTCCGACAGGACCAGCGGCGTCTCCAGCGTCAGGTCCGCCACACCTCGGCAGCCGACACGGAGACCCGCCTGCAGCGCCAGTTCCAGGAAGCCCGTGCCCGGGAACAGCACTGTGCCCGCCACCGCGTGGTCCCGCAGCCAAGGCTGGGTCCTGAGCGAGAGCCTGCCGGTGAGCAGGGCCCCTCCCCCTTCCGCCAGCGTGACTTCGGCGCCGAGCAGCGGATGGCCAAAGGCCGTGAGGCCGAGCCCCGCGGCGTCGCCCGCTGTGGCGCTCGGGGCGCCCGGCCAGAAGCGCTGCCGCTGGAACGCGTACGTCGGCAGATCGACGCGGCCGCCTCCGGTACCGGCGAACACGGCCGACCAGCACAGTTCGGTGCCAAGGGCGTACAACGCGGCCACGGCGTTCAGCAGCGCCATCAGCTCGTCGCGGTCCTTGCGCAGCGACGGCACGAACAGCGCCTGCTCGGCCGGTTCGCCACCCGCCTCGGCCTGGGCCAGGGCAGTGAGCGTGCTGTCCGGCCCCAACTCCAGCCAGTTACGAACTCCTTCGGCCCGCACCCGGCGCACGCCGTCGGCGAACCGCACCGCGTGGCGAGCGTGCCGCACCCAGTAGCCGGGCGTCATCAGGTCGTCGGCGTCGGCGACGTCCCCGGTGAGCCCCGACACGACGGTCAGCCGCGGCCGGTCGTACGCCAGGTTCTCCGCGACCGTACGGAACTCGTTGAGCATGGGCTCCATCAGCGGGGAGTGGAACGCGTGGCTGACCCGCAGCCTGGTCGCCTTGCGGTCGAGGCCGCGGAAGTGAACGGCGATCTCCTCTACGGCGGCTTCGGTGCCCGCGACCACGGTCGCCTCCGGACCGTTGACGGCAGCGATGCCGACCTCGTCCTCCCGGCCCGCCAGCAGCGGCACCACCTCGTCCTCGGACGCCTGGAGGGACACCATCGCCCCGCCGGACGGCAGCGCCTGCATCAGCCGGCCGCGGGCCGCGACCAGGCGGCAGGCATCGGCAAGGGACCACACGCCGGCTACGTGGGCGGCGGCGATCTCACCAATGGAATGCCCGAGCAGTAGGTCCGGGCGCACGTCCCAGGACTCCAGCAGCCGGAACAGGGCCACTTCGAGGGCGAAGAGGGCGGGCTGCGCGTACTCGGTGCGGTTCAGCAGGTCCGCGTCCTCGCCGAAGACGACCTCCCGCAGGCTGAACGGGAGTTCCGCGTCCACGGCGTCGAAGGCCTCGGCGAAGACGGGATACGTCTCGTACAATTCCCTGCCCATGCCCAGCCGTTGGGAACCCTGGCCCGCGAACAGGAAGACGGTACGACCACCGCCGGCGACCGCCGTGCCGGTGACCACATGGCCGACGGGCTCCTGGTCGGCCAGTGCCCGGAGGCCCCGCAGGGCCTGCTGCCGGTCGGCTGCCACAACGACCGCGCGGTGCTCCAGCGCGGAACGCGTCTTCGCGAGCGACCGTGCGACGTCGTGGTGCGACAGCTCGGGGTCGGACGACAGGAAGGTCGCCAGCCGCTCGGCCTGGGCCCTCAGCGCTCGGGGCTCCGCGGCGGAGAGGGGCAGGAGGACATTCCTGCCGTCGGTCTCGGTCTTCTCCGTATCCGCCGCCGTATCGGGGGCCTGTTCGAGGATGACATGGGCGTTGGTGCCGCTGATACCGAAGGAGGACACACCCGCACGCCGGGGCCGCTCCCCCGACTGAGGCCACTCCACGTTGTCCGTCAGGAGGCTGACCTCCCCCGCCGTCCAGTCGACATGGGAGGACGGCTCGTCGGCGTGGAGGGTGCGCGGCAGCACACCGTGCCGCATCGCCATCACCATCTTGATCACACCACCCACACCGGCAGCCGCCTGCGCATGACCGATGTTCGACTTCAACGAACCCAGCCACAAAGGCCGTTCACGATCCTGGCCATAGGTCGCCAGGAGCGCCTGCGCCTCGATCGGGTCACCCAACGGCGTACCCGTCCCATGCGCCTCCACCACATCCACATCGGCGGGCTTCAGCCCGGCACCCGCCAGCGCCTGCCGGATCACCCGCTGCTGCGACGGACCGTTCGGCGCCGTCAGACCATTCGACGCACCGTCCTGGTTCACCGCCGAACCCGCCACCACCGCCAACACCCGATGACCACGACGACGCGCATCCGACAACCGCTCCACCAGCAGCAGACCCACACCCTCCGACCACGCCGTACCATCCGCGCCATCAGAGAACGCCTTGCACCGCCCATCCACCGCAAGCCCCCGCTGCCGCGAGAACTCAAGGAAGGTCTCGGGCGTCGACATGACCGTCACACCACCGGCCAGGGCCAGGTCGCACTCACCCGAGCGCAGCGCCTGCGCCGCCAGGTGCAGGGCCACCAGCGACGACGAACACGCCGTGTCCACCGTCACCGCAGGACCCTCGAAACCGAAGGTGTACGCGATACGACCCGACGCCACACTGCCGGTGTTCCCCGTCATCAGATAGCCGCCGGAGTCGAGCTCGCCCGAGCGGAGGAAGGAGCCGTAGTCCTGGGCCATGGCGCCGGCGAAGACGCCCGTACGACTGCCACGCAGCGACGCCGGGTCGATGCCCGCACGCTCCAGGACCTCCCACGACGTCTCCAGCAGCAACCGCTGCTGCGGATCCATCGCCAACGCCTCACGCGGCGAAATACCGAAGAGAGCAGCGTCGAACTCGGCGGCGTCGTAGAGGAAGCCGCCCTCACGGACGTACGTCCGGCCGGGCATGCCGGGCTCGGGATCGTAGAGCGCCTCCAAGTCCCAGCCACGGTCGGCCGGGAACCCGCCAATCCCGTCACCGCCCTCGCTCACCAACCGCCACAGATCCTCCGGCGAACCCACCCCACCCGGGAACCGGCACGCCATACCCACGATCACCACCGGATCGTCGGTGATACTCGTCGGCGCGGGCAGTACGGCGGCGGTGACGGCATCGGGTCCGCCGTCCTCCATCAGCTCCGCGAGCACGAAACGGGCCACATCCGCCGGGGTCGGGTAGTCGAAGACCACGGTTGCGGGGAGCCGCATGCCGGTGGCCGCGTTCACGCGGTTGCGCAGCTCGACCGAGGTGAGGGAGTCGAATCCGAGGTCCTTGAAGGTCTGTTCTGCCTCGACCTGTTGGGTCGACGCGTGCCCGAGGACCGAGGCGGCCTGTGCCGAGACGAAGTCCCGCAGGAAGCGCTCACGGTCTACGACCGGCAGGGCGAGCAGGCGCTGCCGCAGGTCCGTGGCGTCGCCGCCCGCCCCGATCTCGGCCTTGCGACGGCCGCGGGCTCGAACCAGGGCGCGCAGCAGCGCGGGAACGTCCTCCGGCGTCCGTCGGCGCAGCGCCGCGACGTCCAGTTCGACCGGCAGTACGGCGGCCCGTTCCAGCGCCGCTCCCAGATCCAGCACGGTGTCCAGCAGTCCGAGGCCCTGTTCGGGAGCGAGCGGTAGCATGCCGTTGCGTGCGAGGCGCCGCAGGTCCGCCTCGGTCAGTTCGGCGGTCATGCCGGCGCCGGGTGCCCACGGGCCCCAGGCCAGGGCGGTCGCGGGCAGGCCGGAGGCACGGCGGATGGTCGCGAAGGCGTCCAGGAAGGCGTTGGCGGCTGCGTAGTTGGCCTGCCCCGCCCCACCGAACGTACCGGCGACGGAGGAGAAGACCACGAACGCGGACAGGTCCGCGTCACGGGTCAGCTCGTGCAGGTGCTCCACGGCATCGGCCTTCGGCCGCAGGACCCGCGATACGCGCTCCGGGGTCAGTGAGGAGACCACACCGTCGTCCAGGACACCGGCCGTGTGGACCACGGCAGTCAACGGGTGATCGGTGGGGACCGTGTCCAGCAGGGCGGACAACTCATCCCGGTCGGCGACGTCCACCGCCGCGACCTCGACCTGCGCACCCAACTGAGCAAGCTCTGCGGCGAGTTCGCGCGCACCGGGGGCTTCGAGACCGCGACGGCTGGCCAGCAGCAGATGCCGTACCCCGTGCTCGGTGACCAGGTGACGGGCCACCAGCGCACCCAGACCACCCGTACCACCGGTCACCAGCACCGTCCCCGCCGGATCCAGCGCCGTCGGAACGGTCAGCACCACCTTGCCCACATGCCGCGCCTGCGACAGATACCGGAACGCCTCAGGAGCCCTGCGCACATCCCAGCACGTCACCGGAAGAGGCTTGAGCACTCCTGCCTCGAACAGCGCCACCAGCTCGGCCAGCATCTGCCCGATCCGCGCAGGCGCCACATCCATCAGGTCAAACGCCCGATACATCACACCCGGATGCTCGGCAGCCACCGCCTCCGCATCCCGGACATCCGTCTTGCCCATCTCCAGGAACCGGCCACCACCCGGCAGCAACCGCAACGACGCGTCCACGAACTCACCCGCGAGCGAGTCCAGAACCACATCCACGCCACGACCACCGGTCGCCGCAAGGAAGGCCTTCTCGAACTCCGTGTCCCGGGACGACGCGATGTGACTGTCATCCAGACCGAGGCCGCGCAGCGTGTCCCACTTGCCCACACTCGCCGTACCGAACACCTCGGCACCCAAATGCCCCGCCAACTGCACGGCCGCCATACCCACACCACCGGCCGCCGCATGCACCAGCACCGACTCACCAGCCCGAACGCCACCAAGATCGGTCAGCGCGTAGAACGCCGTCAGGAACACGACCGGTACCGACGCCGCCTGAGCGAACGACCAACCCGCCGGAACCCGCGCCACCGTCCGCGCATCCGCCACCACAACCGGCCCGAACGCACCCGGGAACAGGCCCATCACCCGGTCCCCGACAGCCAGTCCCGTCACTCCGGGACCGACCTCGGCCACCACACCCGCACCCTCCAGACCGAAGTCCTTCGCGTCCCCGGGATACATACCGAGCGCGTTCAGCACATCACGGAAGTTGACACCCGCGGCACGTACGGCAATGCGGACCTGTCCCTCCGCCAACTCACTGTCGGCGAACGGCGTCAGAGCCAGCCCGCCCAGCGTGCCCTTCTCCACGATGTCCAGCCGCCATGCGGATTCCCCCGCAGGAGGCGTCAGCGCCGTGCCGTTCGTCGTGCGGGTCAGACGGGGCGCATAGGCCGTGCCGCCGCTCAGCGCCAGCTCCGGTTCGCCCGAAGCGAGTGCCGCCGGCACGAGGGCCCAGGACTCGTCCGCGCCGTCGACATCCAGCAGCGCGAACCGGTCCGGTGCCTCGGCGCGTGCCGCGCGCACCAGACCCCACACCGCCGCCAGGGCCGGGTCGGCGATCGCCTCGTCGAGCGCGACGGCTCCTTCCGTGACGACCACCAGGCGGGCGCCCTCGAACCGCTCCTCCGCCAGCCACTGCTGGACGCGGGCGAGCATGTCGGCCGAGACCGCGTGTGCGGCCTCGGCCGCATCGCCGGTCGGCCGCTCGACCCGCACCAGAACGTCTGCTCCGGACTCGACCGACGTGCCAGGCAGCTCCTTGGAGAGATCATGGGCGTACGCCGGGCCTTCGACGGCCGCTTCGATCGGTACGGGAACCCAGTCGACCTGGAAGAGGTTGTCGGAGTGGCCCGCACCGGCCGCCGTCGCGAGTTCGCCGGCCGCTTCCCGCAAAGTCAGCGACTCCACCGAAGCCACCAGACCACCCACCGGATCCGCCAGCTCCAACGCCACCGCATCCGGCCCCACCGGCACCAACCGCACCCGCAACACACGCGCACCCGACGCCCACAACGACACACCCGCCCACGAGAACGGCAACCGCACCCGCCCGTCCCCGAACACCGACGTGAACATCACCCCATGCAACGCAGCATCCACCAACGCCGGATGCACACCAAACCGACCCGCCAGATCCTCATGCCCCTCCGGCACACCAACCTCGGCAAACACCTCATCCCCACGCCGCCACACACCACGCAAACCCCGGAACACCGGACCATACGACAGACCCAGCCCCGCGAAACGCTCGTACACACCCTCCACCGACTCCACCACCGCACCCCGCGGCGGCCACACACCAAAATCGAAGGAACCCACAGGCGAGGCATCCGAAACGGCGGCCAGCACACCCGTCACATGAAGCACCCACGGATCGGAATCCAGAGCATCCTCAGCACGGGAGTGGATCTCCAATGTGCGCCGGCCCGCATCATCCGCCGCACCCACCCGCACCTGAACCCGGACCCCACCACGCTCCGGCACCACCAACGGCACCGCAACCGTCAGATCCTCAACCCGCTCACAACCCGCCAACTCACCCGCACGCAACGCCAACTCCAGGAACCCCGTCCCCGGAAACACCACCACACCCGCCACCACATGGTCCCGCAACCACCCCTGCGACACCAACGACAAACGACCCGTCAACAACAGACCGTCCCCACCAGCCAACTCCACCGCCGCACCCAACAACGGATGCCCCACCGAACCCAAACCCACCACACCCAGATCCCTGGTGTGCATCGCGGAGGCACTGGGCCAGAAGCGGCGTCGCTGGAACGCGTACGTCGGCAGCTCCACATGTGCCGCGGCAACGGCCGGGCCGGCGAAGACAGCGGTCCAGTCGAGCGCCGCGCCTCGCGTGAACAGCTCCGCCGCTGCAGCGAGCAACGAGTCGGCCTCGGGGCGGTCCTTGCGCAGGGTCGGGGTCAGGAGGAGGTCCTGGCCCACCTCGTCGAGGTTGCCCTGGGCGAGCGCGGTGAGCGTGCCGTCCGGCCCCAGTTCCACGAAGCGGGACACGCTCTGTTCGTCCAGGCGGCGGACCGCGTCGGCGAACCGCACGGTCCGGCGTACGTGCTCCACCCAGTAGCCCGCGGACGTCAACTCCTCATCCGCAGCCGCCTCGCCGGTCAGCGTGGACACGAACGGTATGCGCGGCTCGGCGTAGTCCAGGCTCTCGGCCACGGCTCGGAAGTCGTCGAGCATCGGCTCCATCAGCGGCGAGTGGAAGGCATGACTCACCCGCAGGGCCGTCACCTTGCGGTCCCGGGCGCGGAAACCGTCCGCGATCTCCTCGACCGCCTCGGCCTCACCCGAAATCACCACCGCACGAGGACCATTGACCGCCGCGATGCCCACCCGGTCGTCGAGCAGAGGCAGGACCTCGTCCTGGGACGCCTGCACGGCGACCATCGCCCCGCCGGACGGCAGCGCCTGCATCAGCCGCCCCCGAGCCACCACCAGACGGCACGCATCGGCCAGCGAGCACACCCCCGCCACATGCGCGGCGGCGATCTCACCGATCGAGTGCCCAACGAGAACGTCCGGGCGCACACCCCACGACTCCAGCAGCCGGAACAGGGCCACTTCCAGAGCGAAGAGGGCAGGCTGAGCGTACTCCGTCCGGTTCAGACGCTCCGCGTCCTCACCGAACACCACATCTCGCAGGCTGAAGGGGAGTTCCGCGTCCACCGCGTCGAAGGCCTCGGCGAAGGCGGGATACGTCTCGTACAACTCCCGTCCCATGCCCAGCCGCTGCGAACCCTGTCCCGCGAACAGGAAGGCCGTACGACCGCCGGTCTGTGCGGAGTTCCGTATGACATTGGGCTCGGTACGGTCCTCGGCCAGCGAGCCGAGAGCGTGCAGCAGCTGCGTACGGTCGGCGGCCAGGAGCACGGCACGGTGTTCCAGCACAGTCCGTGTGGTGGCCAGTGTCAGAGCGGTGTCGCTGAGGGACAGGTCGGGCCGGGCCTCGACGAAGGCTGCCAGGCGCTCGGCCTGAGCGACCAGTCCGCCGCCGACCGCGGACAGGATCCACGGCAGGACTCGTGGGAGCGCCGATGCCTTGTCGGTCTCGGTTTTCTCCGTGCCCGCCGACGTATCAGGGGCCTGTTCGAGGATGACGTGGGCGTTGGTGCCGCTGATACCGAAGGAGGACACACCTGCACGCCGGGGCCGCTCCTCCGGCTGAGGCCAATCCACGTTCTGTGTCAGCAGGGTGATGTCTCCGACCGTCCAGTCGACGTGGGAGGACGGCTCGTCGGCGTGGAGGGTGCGCGGCAGCACCCCGTGCCGCATCGCCATCACCATCTTGATCACACCACCCACACCGGCAGCAGCCTGCGCATGACCGATGTTCGACTTCAACGAACCCAGCCACAAAGGCCGTTCACGATCCTGACCATACGTGGCGAGGAGGGCCTGCGCCTCGATCGGGTCACCCAGCGGAGTACCCGTCCCGTGCGCCTCCACGGCGTCGACGTCGGCGGGCTTCAGCCCGGCACCGGCCAGCGCCTGCCGGATCACCCGCTGCTGCGACGGACCGTTCGGCGCCGTCAGACCATTGCTCGCACCGTCCTGGTTCACCGCCGAACCCGCCACCACCGCCACCACCCGATGACCACGACGACGCGCATCCGACAACCGCTCCACCAGCAGCAGACCCACACCCTCCGACCACGCCGTACCATCCGCGCCATCCGAGAACGCCTTGCACCGCCCATCCACCGCAAGCCCCTGCTGCCGCGAGAATTCAAGGAAGGTCTCGGGCGTCGACATGACGGTCACACCACCGGCCAGTGCCAGGTCGCACTCGCCGGAGCGCAGCGCCTGCGCCGCCAGGTGGAGGGCCACCAGCGACGACGAACACGCCGTGTCCACCGTCACCGCAGGACCCTCGAAACCGAAGGTGTACGCGATGCGACCCGACGCCACACTGCCCGTGTTCCCAGTCAGCAGGTAGCCGTCAGCACCTTCCGACGTGCCCCGCAACGAAGCGCCGTAGTCCTGGGCCATGGCGCCGGCGAAGACGCCCGTACGACTGCCACGCAGCGACGCCGGGTCGATGCCCGCACGCTCGAAGACCTCCCACGACGTCTCCAGCAGCAACCGCTGCTGCGGATCCATCGCCAACGCCTCACGCGGCGAAATACCGAAGAGAGCAGCGTCGAACTCGGCGGCGTCGTAAAGGAAACCACCCTCACGGACGTACACCCGGCCCGGCGTGCCCGGCTCCGGGTCGTACAGCGCGTCCAGGTCCCAGCCACGGTCGGCCGGGAACCCGCCGATCGCATCACCGCCCTCGCTCACCAACCGCCACAGATCCTCCGGCGAACCCACCCCACCCGGGAACCGGCACGCCATACCCACGATCACCACCGGATCGTCGCCCACACTCGCCGGCACGGGCAGCACGGCGGTCGAGGTGTGTCCCTCTCCGCCCAGTAGCTCCGTCTTGATGTGTTGGATCAGTGCGGCAGGCGTGGGGTAGTCGAAGATCAGGGTTGCGGGGAGCCGCATGCCGGTGACCGCGTTCACGCGGTTCCGCAGCTCGACCGAGGTCAGTGAGTCGAAGCCCAGTTCCTTGAAACTGTGGTCCGCCTGGATGTCAGCGGCGGAGGCATGGCCGAGTACGGCGGCTGCCGCGCCCTGGACCACGTCGGCCACGAGTCTGTCGCGGTCTGCCGGCAGTGCCGCCGTGAGCTGTGCCTTGAGGTCCTGGTGGTGGGCCCCGGCGGCGGTCACCGCCTTGCGGCGCGCACGCACACGGACCAGAGCACGCAGCAGCGCCGGTACCTCCTCCGCCGCGCGCCGCCGCAGCCCCGCGAGATCGAGGTCGATGGGCAGCATGGCGGCCCGCTCCATCGCAGGGCCCTGCCTCAGCACCGCGTCCAGCAGTCCGAGTCCGCGCTCCGGTGCGAGCGGGAGCATGCCACTGCGTTCCATGCGCCGCAGATCTGCCTCACTCAGCTCAGCCGTCATACCGGCACCCGGCGCCCATGGCCCCCAGGCGAGGGAGACAGCGGGCAGGCCGGAGGAGCGGCGAGTGATGGCGAAGGCGTCCAGGAAGGCGTTGGCGGCCGCGTAGTTGGCCTGCCCCGCGCCGCCCAAAGTGCCCATCACCGACGAGAAGACGACGAATGCCGACAGGTCCGCGTCGCGGGTCAGCTCATGAAGATGGACGACCGCGTCCGCCTTCGGCCGCAGCACCCGCGACACACGCTCCGGGGTGAGAGACGAGACCACACCGTCGTCGACGATGCCGGCCGTGTGGACCACGGCAGTCAGCGGATGCTCCGCGGGTACGGCGCCCAGCACGTCCGCCAGCGTCGCACGGTCCGCGACATCCAGGGCCGCGACCTCGACCTCCGCACCCAATTCGATCAGTTCTGCAGCGAGTTCACGTGCACCGGGGGCTTCAAGACCGCGGCGGCTGGCCAGCAGCAGATGCCGTACCCCGTGCTCGGTGACCAGGTGACGGGCCACCAGCGCGCCCAGACCACCCGTACCACCGGTCACCAGCACCGTCCCCGCCGGATCCAGCGCCGTTGGAACGGTCAGCACCACCTTGCCCACATGCCGCGCCTGCGACAGATACCGGAACGCCTCAGGAGCCCTGCGCACATCCCAGCACGTCACCGGAAGAGGCTTGAGCACCCCGGCCTCGAACAGCGCCACCAGGTCGGCCAGCATCTGCCCGATCCGCGCAGGCGCCACATCCATCAGGTCAAACGCCCGATACATCACACCCGGATGCTCGACGGCCACCGCCTCCGCATCCCGGACATCCGTCTTGCCCATCTCCAGGAACCGGCCACCACTCGGCAGCAACCGCAACGACGCATCCACGAACTCACCCGCAAGCGAGTCCAGAACCACATCCACGCCACGGCCACCGGTCGCCGCAAGGAAAGCCCCCTCGAACTCCGTATCGCGAGAGCTGGCTATATGCGCATCGTCCAGACCGAGCCCGCGCAGCGTGTCCCACTTGCCTGCACTGGCCGTACCGAACACCTCGGCACCCAAGCACCGCGCCAACTGCACCGCGGCCATACCCACACCACCGGCCGCCGCATGCACCAGCACCGACTCACCAGCCTGAACGCCACCCAGATCGGTCAACGCGTAGAACGCCGTCAGGAACACGATCGGCACCGAAGCCGCCTGAGCGAACGACCAACCCGCCGGAACCCGCGCCACCGTCCGCGCATCCGCCACCACAACCGGCCCGAACGCACCCGAGAACATACCGAAAACCCGGTCACCCACAGCCAGCCCGGTCACTCCCGGACCGACCTCGGTCACCACACCCGCACCCTCCAGACCGAAGTCCTTCGCGTCACCGGGATACATACCGAGCGCGTTCAGCACATCACGGAAGTTGACACCCGCCGCACGCACCGCGACACGGACCTGCCCCTCCGCCAGCTCACCGACGGCCACCGGCTTCAGAGCCAGCCCCTCCAGTGTGCCCTTCTCCACGATGTCCAGCCGCCACCCCGACTCCCCAGCAGGCAGAGCGAGTTCACCACCGGACGTGACCCGGCCCAGACGCGCGGCGAAGGCGACTCCGGAGCGCAGGGCGAGCTCGGTCTCGCCGGACTTCAAGGCATCCGCTGCGACCGCCCACGACTCGTCCGTGCCGTCCACATCCAGCAGCGCGAACCGCCCCGGATTCTCCGCACGAGCCGCCCGCACCAGACCCCACACCGCGGCCAGAGCAGGATCAGCTGACGTCTCGTCGAGTGCGACCGCTCCCTCGGTGACGATCACCAGACGGGACTCCTCGAACCGCTCCTCCGCCAGCCAGGCACGCACAAGTTCCAGAGCGCTCAGGACGACGGCGTGTGCGGCCTCCGGCTCACTGCCGACGGGACGCTCGACCCGCACCAGCACCTCACCAGCGACGGCCTCATCCGGCGCGGGCAGCCCATTGCTCAGCGCGGGAACCGGTCCGGCGGCGACCGGCACCCTCACCCAGTCGAGCTGGAAGAGTCCGTCTCGGGAACCGCCGTCCACCGACGCGCTCCCACCGGTCGCCTCGCGCAGCACCAGGGAGTCCACGGAGGCCACCGCGCCTCCGGTCGTGTCCGCCAGTACGAGCGCCACTGCGTCCGGCCCCACCGGAGCCACGCGCACCCTCAGCTCACGCGCACCCGAAGCCCACAGCGACACGCCGCCCCACGAGAACGGCAGCCGCAGGGAACCGTCGGCACCGAACACACCCCGCAGGACGGCGTGGAGAACGGAATCGAGCAGCGCCGGGTGCACCCCGAACCGGGCCGCGAGATCCTCGTGCGCCTCGGGCAGCGTCACCTCGGCGAAGACTTCTTCGCCACGACGCCACATCGCACGCAGTCCCTGGAACGCCGGCCCGTACGACAGCCCCAGCCCCGCGAAACGCTCGTACGCACCCTCGATCGGCTCAGCCACGGCACCTCGCGGCGGCCACACACCGAAGTCGAAGGGGTCGTTCGGCCGCGGAGCCACGTCCTCGCTGCTCACCACACCCGTGGCATGGAGGGTCCACGCCTCGTTCCCCGAGGCGTCGTCGGGACGGGAGAAGACACTGACGCCACGGCGGCCCGATTCGTCCGGGCCGTTGACCAACACCTGGACACGCACACCGCCGTGCTCGGAGAGCACCAGCGGAACGGCGATCGTCAGTTCCTCCACCCGATCGCACCCGACCTCGTCGGCACCACGGAGGACGAGTTCCAGGAAGCCGGTGCCCGGGAAGAGGACCGCGCCGGACACCACGTGGTCCCGCAGCCACGGGTGGGTTCGCAGCGACAGGCGACCGGTGAACACCACACCTTCGGAGTCGGCCGGCGCCAGGGCCGCGCCGAGAAGGGGATGATCAGTGGTGGAGAGGCCGAGCCCGGAGACATCGCCGCCGAGCCGGCCCCCAGCCGGGGTCGGCCAGTAGCCCTTGCGTTGGAACGCGTACGTCGGCAGCTCGACCGAACGGGCCCCGATCCCCGTGAACACCGCGCGCCAGTCCACTTCGGCACCCCGGGTGAACAACCCGGCGACCGTGGCCAGCACCGTACCGGCCTCCGGCCGGTCCTTGCGCAGAGACGGCAGGAACAGCGTCCCGTCATCGTCCATGTCCAGGCACGCCTGCGCGAGCGCGGTGAGGGTGCCGTCCGGGCCAACTTCCACGAACCGCGAGACGCCCTGCTCGGCCAGCGTGCGCACGGCGTCGCCGTAGCGGACGGCCTGGCGGACGTGCCGCACCCAGTAGTCGGGGGTCATGAGCTCGGCCGGTTCCGCGACCATGCCGGTGAGCGTGGAGACAATGGACAGTCGGGGTTCACCGTAGGTCAGGGTCGCAGCCACGGCACGGAAGTCCGCGAGCATGGGCTCCATCAGCGGGGAGTGGAAGGCGTGGCTGACCCGCAGAGCCGTGACCTTGCGGCCTTCGGCACGGAAGCGTCCGGCCACCTCCTCCACCGCTTCCGCCACACCGGCGATCACGACCGCCTGCGGGCCGTTGACCGCGGCAACACCCACCCGGTCATCGAGCAAGGGCAGCACCTCGTCCTCGGACGCCTGCAGCGCGACCATCGCCCCACCAGACGGCAGCGCCTGCATCAACCGGCCACGCGCCACCACCAGACGACACGCATCCGCCAACGACCACACACCCGCCACATACGCCGCCGCGATCTCACCGATCGAATGACCGGCCAGCACATCCGGGCACACACCCCACGACTCCAGCAACCGGAACAACGCCACTTCCAGAGCGAAGAGAGCGGGCTGGGCGTACTCGGTCCGGTTCAGACGGTCCGCGTCCTCACCGAAGACCACCTCCCGCAAGCCGAAGGGGATTTCCGCGTCCACCGCGTCGAAGGCCTCGGCGAAGGCGGGAAACGTCTCGTACAACTCCCGGCCCATACCAAGCCGTTGGGCACCCTGGCCCGCGAAGAGCAGAGCCGTCTTCCCGGCACGCGCGTCCGCGCCCCGGACCAGCCCCGGCACCTCCCGGCCCTCCGCCAGCGCACCCAGACCCGCCAGCAGCTCGTCCCGGTCCGCGGCAAACACAACAGCCCGGTGCTCCAGCACACTCCGAGTCATCACCGAGGCCAGAGCAACCTCGGCCACACGCACACCGTCACCCGCCGCCCCCTCCAGCCAGTCGCACAACCGCTCCGCCTGACCACGCACCGCCGACACACCCGCACCCGAAACCACCACCGGCACCACAGCAAGGCCCGGCCGCATCTCGGCCTCCGAACCCACGGGATCGGCCGACGCGACGGGGGCCTGTTCGAGGATGACATGGGCGTTGGTACCGCTGATACCGAAGGACGACACACCCGCACGCCGGGGCCGCTCCCCCAACTCAGGCCACTCCACGTTGTCCGTCAGGAGGCTGACCTCCCCCGCCGTCCAGTCGACATGGGAGGACGGCTCATCGATGTGGAGGGTGCGCGGCAGCACCCCGTGCCGCATCGCCATCACCATCTTGATCACACCACCCACACCGGCAGCCGCCTGCGCATGACCGATGTTCGACTTCAACGAACCCAGCCACAAAGGCCGTTCACGATCCTGACCATACGTGGCGAGGAGGGCCTGCGCCTCGATCGGGTCACCCAACGGCGTACCCGTCCCATGCGCCTCCACCACATCCACGTCGGCGGGCTTCAGCCCCGCACCGGCCAGCGCCTGACGGATCACCCGCTGCTGCGACGGACCATTCGGCGCCGTCAGACCATTGCTCGCACCGTCCTGGTTCACCGCCGAACCCGCCACCACCGCCACCACCCGATGACCACGACGACGCGCATCCGACAACCGCTCCACCAACAGCAGACCCACACCCTCCGACCACGCCGTACCATCCGCGCCATCAGAGAACGCCTTGCACCGCCCATCCACCGCAAGCCCCCGCTGCCGCGAGAACTCCACGAACATCTCCGGACCCGCCATCACCGTCACACCACCGGCCAACGCCAGATCACACTCACCCGAACGCAGCGCCTGCACCGCCAGGTGCAGGGCCACCAGCGACGACGAACACGCCGTGTCCACCGTCACCGCAGGACCCTCGAAACCGAAGGTGTACGCGATACGACCCGACGCCACGCTCAAGGTCGTACCGGTGAGGACGTAACCGTCGGACTCCTCGACGGCGTCGCGCAGACGGGCTCCATAGCCCTGTTCCACGAGCCCGGCGAAGACGCCGGTACGGCTGCCACGCAGCGACGCCGGGTCGATGCCCGCACGCTCCAGGACCTCCCACGACGTCTCCAGCAGCAACCGCTGCTGCGGATCCATCGCCAACGCCTCACGCGGCGAAATACCGAAGAGGGCAGCGTCGAACTCGGCGGCGTCGTAGAGGAAACCGCCCTGACTCACATACGTATGGCCAACCCTGCCCGGCTCCGGGTCGTACAGCGCGTCGAGGTCCCAGCCGCGGTCGGCTGGGAACCCGCCGATCGCATCACCGCCCTCGCTCACCAGCCGCCACAGATCCTCCGGCGAACCCACCCCACCCGGGAACCGGCACGCCATACCCACGATCACCACCGGATCGTCGCCCACACTTGCCGGCACGGGCAGAGCGGACTCGGTGGTGACGGTGCCGGAGAGTTGGCCGTCCAGGTGGCGGGCCACGGCCTCGGGGGTCGGATGGTCGAACAGCAGGGAGGCGGGCAGGCGTAGTCCGGTCGCGGACCTGAGCCGGTTGCGGAGGTCGACGGAGGTCAGGGAGTCGAAGCCGAGATCCTTGAAGGTGCGCCGCGACTCGACCTGGTCCGCGGAGTCGTGGCTGAGGATGTCCGCGGCGTGGGCGCGGACCAGCTCCAGCAGGGCGCCGTGACGCTCACGCGGGGAGAGCCCGGCCAGACGATCGTGCAAAGGCGAGGCCATCTCGGCGATGTCCTCAGTGTCGGTGACGAGCCCGTCCTCAGTGGCAACGGCCCCGTCCTCGGCGTCGGGAGCCGCAACGGAAGACATGGCCTCGGCGCCGACCGGCGTCGACGGGGCGCCGTCCGTCACCGCGTCGGACAGCCAGTGGCGGCGGCGCTGGAAGGCGTACGTGGGCAGTTCGGTGCGCCGGGCGTGGTGCGCGGTGAAGACGGGTGCCCAGTCGACGGGGAGGCCACGGGTGTGCAGGGCGGCGAGGGCGGTGAGGAAGGCGTGTGCCTCGGGGCGGTCCTTGCGGACGGCGGGAATCGCGAACGCCTCGTCGTCGTGCAGGCTCTCCTCGGCCAGGGCGGTGAGGGTGCCGTCCGGGCCGAGTTCGAGGATGCGGCGGACGCCCTGTTCCTCCAGGGTCCGGATGCCGTCGGCGAACCGTACCGGACGGCGGACGTGCTGCGTCCAGTAGTCGGGGGACGCCAGTTCCTCGGGCGTCGCGGGGCGGCCGGTGACGTCGGAGACGATCGCAAGCGTGGGCCGGCCGTAGGAGACGTCGGCGAGCACGGCGCGGAACTCGTCCAGCATCGGCTCCATCAGCGGCGAGTGGAAGGCGTGGCTGACGCGCAGCGCCGTCACCTTGCGGTCGCGGGCGCGGAAGTGCGCGGCCACCTCCTCCACGGCCTCGGCGGCGCCCGACACGACCACGGCACGCGGACCGTTGACGGCGGCGATGCCGATCTGGTCGTTCAGCAGGGGCAGCACCTCGTCCTCGGTCGCCTGCACGGCGACCATCGCCCCGCCCGTCGGCAGGGCCTGCATCAGCCGTCCCCGGGCGACGACCACACGGCAGGCGTCGGCCAGCGACCAGACCCCGGCCACATGGGCCGCCGCGATCTCGCCGACGGAGTGGCCGAACAGGATGTCGGGGCGTACGCCGAAGGACTCGGCGAGGCGGAAGAGGGCGACTTCGAGGGCGAAGAGGGCCGACTGCGCGTACTCCGTCCGCTTCAGGCGCTCGGCGGCAGCGTCCCCGGCCTTGTCCTCGCCGTCCCCGCCACCCTTGACGTCCTCGCTGTCCTCGCCGTCCTCGCCGCTGTCACCGTCCTCGCCGAAGACCACCTCACGCAGACTGAACGGGAGTTCCGCGTCGACCGCGTCGAAGGCCTCGGCGAAGACGGGGAACGTCTCGTACAACTCCCGCCCCATGCCGAGCCGTTGTGATCCCTGGCCCGCGAAGAGGAACGCGGAGCGGGCGTCTGCGGCCGGTTCGAAGGCTCCGGTGACGACGGCGCGTGACGGGGTGTCGTCGGCCAGGGCGGTCAGGCCGCGCAGCAGTTCTTCGCGGTGCGCGCCGAGTACGACGGCTCGGTGTTCGAAGCGGGTCCTGGTCTGGGCCAGGGAGTAGGCGACGTCCGCCGGGTCGGGAGCGGGGTCGGTCTCCAGGCGCGTGAGCAGTCGGCGGGCCTGGCCGCGCAGTGCCCTGGGGGTACGGGCGGTGAGGATCCACGGGAGCGGAACTCGGGCGGCACCTGTGGGAGCCGTGTCCGGCGTGGACTCGTCCGCCTCGCCGGACTCGTGCCCGGGCCATTCCTCCAGCACCACATGGCAGTTGGTGCCGCCCATGCCGAAGGAGCTGACGCCCGCTCGCCGCGGCCCGTCCGGGCTGGGCCACGGCTGGTGCGCGGTGGCGACCCGCAGGTTGAGGTCGTCCAGGGGGATGGCGGGGTTCGGGTTCTCGAAGTTGAGGCTGGCGGGGATCCGTCCGTGGCTGAGGGAGAGGACCGTCTTCAGGAGTCCGGCGATGCCGGCCGCGCCCTCCAGGTGGCCGATGTTGGTCTTGACGGAGCCGACGAGCAGGGGGGAGCCGTCGCTACGGGCGCGGCCGACGACCGTGCCCAGGGCCGCGGCCTCGACGGGGTCGCCGAGCCGGGTGCCGGTGCCGTGCAGTTCGACGTACTGGACGTCGGCCGGGTTCACGTCGGCCTGATGGTAGGCGAGGCGCAGCACTTCCTCCTGGGCCTCGCGCAGGGGGGCGGTCAGGCCGTCGCCGCCACCGTCGTTGTTGGTGGCGCTGCCGCGGATGACACAGTGGATGCGATCGCCGTCGGCCAAGGCGCGGGCGAGGGGCTTGAGGAGGACGAGGGCGCCGCCCTCTCCGCGTACGTAGCCGTTGGCGCGGGCGTCGAACGTGTAGCAGTGGCCGTCCGGGGAGAGTGCGCCGAAACCGGCGGAGGCCAGAGCGCTGTCGGGGGCGAGGGTGAGGTTGACTCCGCCGGCCAGGGCGAGTTCGGACTCGCCGCGTCGCAGGCTCTCGCAGGCAAGGTGTACGGCGACCAGGGAGGAGGACTGGCCGGCGTCCACGGTGAGGCTGGGGCCGCGCAGGCCGAGGACGTAGGAGAGGCGGTTGGCGATGACGCCGCGGTTCAGGCCGCTGAGGGTGTGCCGGCCGATGGCCTCGGGGCCGAGGCGGCGGGCGAGGGAGGCGTAGTCGTCCCAGATGGCGCCGACGAAGACGCCGGTGCGGCTGCCGCGCAGCCGGGCGGGGACGACGGCCGCTTCCTCCAGGGTTTCCCAGCCGAGTTCGAGGACCAGGCGCTGCTGCGGGTCCATCGCCGCGGCTTCGCGCGGTGAGATGCCGAAGAAGCCGGCGTCGAAGCGGTCCACGTGGTCGAGGTAGCCGCCGCGGGGGACGGTTCCGGTCCCGGCCCGGTCAGCGTGGGCGAGCGCTTCCCGGCGGTTCTCGGGGGTTTCGGTGACGGCGCTTTCGCCTTCGATCAGCAGGCGCCAGAAAGCGGCGGGGTCGGGTGCCTGGGGAAAACGGCAGGATATTCCGACGACCGCTATCGCGTTCTGCGTGGACGCCGTACTTTCCTGCTCGGACGGGATACGCGCCGTGGCCCCCGGGAGGGGTTCCGGACGCCTGGGGGACACCGGCTCCCGATGGGATTCCCGTCCCTCGACGGAGTCGGGTCCCTGAAGGGATTCCGACGCGTTTTCCCGTGCCTGTGCGTCTTCTGGCAACACGGCCACTGCCTCCGCCCTACGGATCCAGCATATTTTCTGGCCGCGCATTCCGGCCGGATCCGACTGCCGCGCGACCTGCGGGACAATCGATGGTTGCGATGCGATCGACGGTGACGATGCGATCGACGGTGTTACGACGTTTTCATACTGGTGGCTGACCGCGGGTGAGTCCCGTGGTCGGCTCGTGATCTAGGGAGACTTCTACTAGTCCGGCCCTGGTCAGCGGCCGTCGGCGGCTCTCAGCGCCTGCGGTGGGCGACCATCTCCAGGCCGCCGCGGGGCTGGAGGGTGAAGTCGCTGGTGACCCGGTTCGGCGGATCGCCGACGGGCTCGAACTCCCAGTGCCTGCTGAGGGTCGCCAGTGCCATGACGCCTTCCATCTGGGCGAAGACGTTGCCGATGCACTGGCGGGGTCCGGCGCCGAAGGGCAGGTACGCCAGTTTGGGGCGGCCGGGGGCCTTGGCGTGGCCGGTGAGCGGGTCGGACGGGTCGGGTTCCGGCAGGAACCGCTGGGGGGCGAACCGCTCCGGCTCGGGCCACCAGCTGGTGTCGCGGTGCAGGACGTACGGGCTGACCATGAGAACGCTGTTGCGCGGGATGTGGTAGCCGTTGGCCGTGTAGTCCTCCAGGGCGCGCCGTACGAGCACCCAGGCCGGCGGGTACAGGCGCAGTGCCTCCGAGTACACCGCGTCGGTGAACCGCAGGCGGGGCAGGTCCTCGACGGTGGGCAGCCGGTCCCCGAGGACCTCGTCGATCTCGGCGTGGAGCTTCTCACGGATCTCGGGGTGGGTGCCGAGCAGGTAGTACGCCCAGGTCAGTGAGCCGGATGAGGTTTCGTGCCCGGCCATCAGCAACGTGATGGCCTCGTCGCGCAGCTCCAGGTCGGTGAGGTGTTCACCGGTGTCGGCGTCGGTGACGGTGAGCAGCACGGACAGCAGGTCCTCACCGTCGCCGGAGCCCTTGCGCCGTTCCTCGATCATGCCGTAGACGATGTCGTCGACAGCCTTCAGCCCCTGCTTGAACTGGCGGTTGGCACGCAGCGGCAGGCGGAGCAGGATCTTGCCGATCGGGCTCAGCTCCCAGCGCAGCGGGCCGCCTTCGCGGGGGAAGGCGGTACGGATGCGGTCGGCGGCCTCGCTTTCGAGGGACACATCGAAGAGGGTGCGGGTGACCATGCCGAGGGCGAGCTCGTACATGGACTCGTGGAAGTTGAACCGCCGGCCGTCGCTGAACCCGGCCGAGAAGTCGTCGGCGATGGAGGCGAACGCGGATCCGTATCCGGCGATGCGCTGGCGGTGGAAGACGGGCTGGATGAGCCTGCGCTGCCGTCGGTGGTAGGTGCCGACGCTGGTCACCAGGCCCTTGCCGAGGACGCGTTCGAGGCTGGAGCCCCAGTCGTCGGGGCCGGGGCCGGTCTTCTGGGCGTCCTTGTCGAAGCGCCGGCTGGAGGCGATGATGACGTCCTGCACGACGTCGAAATCGCTGACGAGGAATGCGTCGGTCTTTCCCATGGGTACGCGGACGAGGGGGCCGTGCTTGTCGCGCAGGCCGGACAGATAGCGCGGGACGTTTCTGATGACCTCGCGCATCTCCTTCACTCGCATCGGACCGGGGCTGGGTATGGATTCGGTCGGTGCGGGCGACTCGGGAGTCGTTTGAACGTCGGTCACAGGTGTCTCCTGGGTCAGCGGAGGGTGACAGGTCTCCAACGCCGAGACAACTGCGCAGAGGGTTCGTTCCTGCGGCCGCGGCGGGAAAAGGGCATGCGCACGGGGGGATCTGGCGCCCGAAGCTAGCACCGGGAGAGCGGAGGGCAGCGAACCGTCGCGGAGTTCTAGGGAATTCCAAAGGGTTGGCCCGATGCAGTCGGCTGTCGCTGGGGCGAGGCGGGGGCGGCACGTAGGCTGGGCACGTGGTGACCCGCACTGCCTTGAGGGGTTGGCGTCCGGGTGGCCTGGCAATCGTTCCGTACGGCCCATCGGGCGGAGAACACATGACCAGCCGTGGAAGCACCGTCCCGGACCAGCCGTCCGACGACCCCGTCGGCGGCGGTGAGACCCCCCGTGACTCTCACCGCTCCGATTCCGGGAGTTCAGGGCCGCCTCTGCTGCTGACGGTGCTGGTGGATCTCGGCATCCCGATCGGCCTCTACTACGGGCTCACGGCGGCCGGGGTGAGCGATCTGATCGCGCTGACCGCCGGTGCGGTGGTTCCCGGCGTGGCGACCCTGGTGGGGTACGCGAGGACGCGTCGGATCGATGCGCTGGGTGTGTTCATGACGACCATGCTGGTGCTCAGCATCGTCGTGTCGGTGGTCGGGGGCAGTGCACGGTTGCTGCTGGTACGGGATGGCTGGCTGACGGCGGTGGCCGGGGTGGGCTTCCTCGTGTCGCTGCGCGGCAGGCGGCCGCTGGCGTTCGGTTTCTCGCGGCGGCTGCTGGAGCGGCGTACCACGGATGGCCGGAACTGGGACGAACTGTGGGAGGAGGTCCCCGGTTTCCGGCGGATCTGGCGGGTCACCACGGTGATCTGGGGCATCGGGCTGCTCGTGGACTCGGGGATCCGGACCCTGATGGCGTACACGCTGCCGGTGCATCTGGTTCCGGCTCTGAACGGTGCCCAGTACGGCGTCTTCACCCTGCTGATGCTGGTGATCGTCAACATCTACCACGCCCGCGCCGGGCTGTGGCCGATCCTCATGCCAGATCTGGACGACCCCATGGCCGACGACGGTTACGGCTCCCGGGCCCGCTCGGGACCGGACGTCGGCTGACCCTCACGCAGGCCAGGGCCTCTGCGGACCCGGCGCCGGCCGTCCTTGACGCACCTTGACGCACGCCCGGGTCGTCCGCAGCTCCTTCCACGGCCCCGCGTGCGCCTCACGCTTGCGGTCACCTGCCCGCCGTCGTCTGCTCCGGCCGACCCGCCCATGGCGCGCCGCGTTCCGCCAAGGCGCGCAACTCCTGTGCCGCACGCGCCAGGTTGACGGCGACAGCGCCCCGGACACGGCCCTCGACACAGGCCACGGCCGCGAACTTCCGCTCGGCGGGGCTGCCTTCGACGATGTGCCACCGGTCGGCCCCGCCGACCTCCCCGAACACCTGGATCTTCAGGTCGTGCTGGTCGGTCCAGAAGTACGGCAGCGGTACGAAGGGCCGAGCCCCGCTGCCGGCCAGCAGATTCCGGGCGACGGCGATGGCTTGTTCGGTGGCGTGCGTACGGTGTTCATGGCGCCGTCGCCGCCCGCCGCGCGCGTCGGGCCGGCTCGCCACGTCGCCCGCGGCCCACACACCGGGCTGGGCCGCGCACAGCGCGTCGCAGTCGACGCCGTCAGCGACGCGGACGCCGCTGCCGTGCAGCCACTCGGTGTTGGGGAGCGAGCCGGCCGCGGTCAGCACCACGTCGGCGGGCAGCAGCGTCCCGTCGTCGAGGCGTACGCCGGTGACGGCGCCGTTCGCGCCCTCCACCCCGCGCACCCGCCCCCGCCTGAGGCGCAGCCCCAGGTCGCGGTGCACGCCGGCGACCAGACCGGCCGCCTGCGGCCCGATGAGGCCAAGGAGCGGCACGGGCCGGGTGCCGACCAGGGTGACGTCGGCGCCCAGGCCACGTGCGGCGATGGCGGCCTCCGTGCCGAGCAGGCCGGCTCCGGCCACCACCAGGCGCGGCGCACCGGCGAGGGCTTCGCGCAGGGCGAGGGCGTCATCGAGGGTGCGCAGTTCGTGGACACCGGTCAGAGCGTCGGCGCCGGGCAGCCGTCGGGGCCGTACGCCGGTGGCGACGACGACGGCGTCGGCGTGGAGCCGGGTGCCGTCGGCGAGTTCGACGGCCCGGCCGGAGCGGTCCAGCCGGGCCGCTGGGGTGGCGGACCGCAGGTCGATGTCCAGGCGGTCGTAGACGTCGGGTCCGCGCAGCCGGATCCGTTCCGGCTCCCACCGGCCGGAGAGGATCTGTTTGGACAGGGGCGGCCGGTCGTAGGGCGCATGGGGTTCGGCGCCGACGACGGTGAGGCGGCCCTCGTAGCCCTGGCGGCGCAGGGTCTCGGCGGTGGTGACGCCGGCGGCGCCCGCGCCGACGACGACGATCTCGTTCAGGCCGGTCAACGGGTCACCCCGGCGGTCTGCTTCAGCGGCTCCCACCAGGCTCGGTTCGCCCGGTACCAGTCGATGGTCTCGGCCAGGCCGGTGGCGAAGTCCTTGCGCGGCCGGTAGCCGAGTTCGTCGCGGATCTTGGTCCAGTCGACGCAGTAGCGGCGGTCGTGGCCCTTGCGGTCCGGGACGTACTCGATGCGGTCGGGCCCGGCGCCGCAGGCTGTGAGCAGGAGGTCGGTGAGCTCGCGGTTGGTCAGTTCGGTGCCGCCGCCGATGTTGTAGATCTCGCCCGCCCTGCCGCGGGTGCGGACCAGTTCGACGCCCTGCACGTGGTCGTCGATGTGCAGCCAGTCGCGGACGTTGCCGCCGTCCCCGTACAGCGGGACCGTACGGCCGTCGAGGAGGTTGGTGACGAAGAGCGGGACGACCTTCTCCGGGTACTGGTGGTGGCCGTAGTTGTTGGAGCAGCGGGTCACCCGTACGTCCAGGCCGTGGGTGCGGTGGTAGGCCAGGGCGAGCAGGTCGGAGGAGGCCTTGGAGGCGGAGTAGGGGGAGTTGGGCCGCGGCGGGCACTCCTCCGTCCAGGCTCCGGTGTCGATGGAGCCGTACACCTCGTCCGTGGAGACGTGCACGAAGGTGCGGATGCCGTGGCGCAGCGCGGCGTCGAGCAGGGTCTGCGTGCCCAGGACGTTGGTGCGGACGAACTCGGTGGAGCTGAGGATGGAGCGGTCCACGTGCGACTCGGCGGCGAAGTGCACCACCTCGTCGTGTTCGGCCATGAGGCCGTCGACGAGTTCCTGGTCGCAGATGTCGCCCTTGACGAGGGCGAACGCGGGATGGCCGCGGACCTCGTCCAGGTTGGCCGGGTTTCCGGCGTAGGTGAGCTTGTCCAGGACGGTGACGGTCGCGCCGGCCGGGCCGTCGGGGCCGAGGAGCGTCCTGACGTGGTGGGAGCCGATGAAGCCGGCGCCGCCGGTCACCAGGACGCGGGTGGTGGCCGGGACGGCGGGTGCGCGGTACGGGTCGGTCATGACGAGATCTGCACCCGCCCGTGGTCTCCGATGACCAGCCGGTGGGTGGCGGGCACCCTGGGGCCGAGGGAGACGCGTACGTTGCGGCCGACCAGCGAGCCCTCGACCCGGCGGATGCTGTCGAAGGTTGACTCCCGCAGGATGATCGAGAACTCGATCTCGCTGTTGCGGATGACGCAGCCCTCCGCGATGGACGTCGAGGGGCCGATGTAGGAGTCCTCCACGAGGGTGCCGGGGCCTATGATCGCGGGCCCCACTATGCGTGAGCCGCGGATGACGGCTCCGGCGTCGATGTGCACCCGGCCGACGATCTCGCTGTTCTCGTCGACGTCCCCCTCGACCCGGTGCTCCAGCAGGTCCAGCAGTCTGCGGTTGACGTCGAGGATGTCCGCGGCGTTCCCGGTGTCCTTCCAGTAGCCGGTGATCACCGTGGTGCGTACGTCCCGGTCCCGCTCCAGCATCCACTGGATGGCGTCGGTGATCTCCAACTCGCCGCGCGCGGAGGGGCCGATGGCACGCACCGCCTCGTGGATCGCCGGGCCGAAGAGGAACACGCCGACCAGCGCCAGGTCGCTGCGGGGATGCTCGGGCTTCTCCTCCAGCCGCACCAGCCGCCCCATGTCGTCGAGTTCGGCGACACCGAAGGCGGTCGGGTCGGGCACGCGGGTGAGCAGGAGCTGGGCGTCCGGGCGCTCCTTGCGGAACTCGTCGACCGAGTCGGTGATGCCGCCGAAGACGAAGTTGTCCCCGAGGAACATGACGAAGTCGTCGTCGCCGAGGAAGTCCCGGGCGATGAGTACGGCGTGGGCCAGGCCGAGGGGGGCCTCCTGCCGCAGGTAGGTGACGTCGAGACCGAAGTCGGAGCCGTCGCCGACGGCCTGCCGGATCTCGTTCTCGGTGTCGCCCACCACGATCGCGACGTCGGTGATCCCGGCGTCGGCGATCGCCTCCAGGCCGTAGAAGAGGATGGGCTTGTTGGCGACCGGCACCAACTGCTTCGCCGAGGTGTGGGTGATCGGCCGCAGCCGGGTCCCCGCACCTCCGGACAGCACGAGAGCCTTCACGGTTTCCATCCCGCCTAACTGGTGTCGTCGGTGAGGGAGCCGGCCGTCAGGGCTGGATCTCGATGGCGCCGGAGGGGCAGATCAGTTCCGCCTCGTTCACGGCGGCGTACAGATCCTGCGGCGGCTCGGCCTGGAGCAGTTCCACAAGGCCGTCCTCATGGCTCTGGTCGAAGACGCCGTAGGCGGCCAGCACACACTGACCGGCTCCGACGCAGCGCTCGCGGTCCACGTTGATCTTCATGGTCTCTTGTCCTGTTCCTGTGGTGATCTGGTGTGCGGTGGTCTGGGGTTCCGGTGACGGGCCTGGGCGTGGCCGACGGGACGGTCAGCTGACCTCGGCCAGTCGTTCCAGGGACGCCACCACGTCCTTCGGGCTCGGCATGGCCTCGCATGCGGTGCGCAGCCGCCGGGCGGCGTCGGCGTACTCCGGCTGCCCGGTGAACTGCCGGATGTGGTCGCGGACCTTCTCGGCCGTGGCGTCCCGGTGGTGCAGATAGACGCCGGCGCCCGCGTGCTGGAGCGCCCGGCCGCGCAGCTCGTGGTCGGAGACCAGGGTGGAGAGCACCAGTTGGGGCACGCCGTGGGCCATGGCGGTGGCGAAGCTGCCGTATCCGCCGTGGTGGATGACGGCCGAGCAGGTCGGCAGCAGTGTGGTCAGGGCCACCGAGTCGACGGCCCGGGCGTTGTCGGGGATCGCGGTGAGCTTCTCCCGCTGCGCGGGCAGCAGCGCGGCGACGACCTCCACGTCCTCGTCGGCGAGGGCGTCGAGGATCTCCTGCACGGACACGTAGTCACCGCCGTAGTCCTCGGTGTTGGAGGCACCGAGGCTGAGGCATACCCGCGGCCGCTTGGGTGCCTCGCGCAGCCAGTCCCACACCACCGCACGGCCGTTGTACGGGATGTGCCGCATCGGCAGCTCGGGCGAGGCCGTCGGGAGGGTCAGGGACGCGGGCAGGGTGCTGATGGTGGCCTGGCCGTGCAGCATCTCCTCGTCGCAGGAGAAGCCGAACGGCTCCGACCTCGCCGCCAGCCACTCGGCGAGCGGATCCGTCCGCTCGGCCTCGGGCTGTTCCTCCATCAGTTCGAGGTACGTCTGCCGGGTGCGGCCCCATACGTCGGCACACCACATGAGGCGGACATGTGCCGCCCCGCTGATGCGAGCGGCGACGGCGCCCGCGTACGCCAGCGGGTCCCGTACGACGAGGTCGGGGCGCCAGCTCTGGGCGAAGGCCGCCAGGTCCTCGATCATGGAGTCGTTGTAGATGGCGAACGCGTAGGGCACGCTCAGCTCGTAGCGCTCCTTCAGTTCCGCCCAGTCCACGTCGGTGCGTTCGCAGCGGCTCCAGTTCGCCGTCCGGTAGTCCTGCGACTCGCGGTAGGCGGCCATGTCGTGGTGGATGGTGTGGTCGCTGCCGACGGGGACCGCGGTGAGACCGGCGCGCGTGATGGTCTCGGTGGCCATCGGCTGGCTCGCGACACGGACGTCGTGGCCGGCGGCGGTGAGCGCCCACGCCAGCGGAGCCATCAGGTACACATGGGATTTCTCGGACAGGGTGACGAACAGGACCCGCATCATGCTCCCTCGGTTCGGTGGTCCGGCCCTGGGCCGGCTGTGTGCGGCGGCAGCACCGTGTCGATCCAGGTGGTGAGGGCGCCCGCGGTGGTCGCGGCGTGCGACTCCATCATCGTGAAGTGGTTTCCGGGGACGTCGACCACGCTGTCCGCCCCGTCCCAGGAGCTCTGCCACTCCCCCGGCTGCAGCGGCCCCTCCGTGGCCGCGGTGACCGGCGGCTGACTCGGGCGCACCAGCAGCACGGGCGCGGACAAGTCGCCCGGATCCCACTCGCCGATCATGCGGATGTACCAGCTCATCGCGGACAGCCGGTCGGCGTCCATGTGCGCGAACATCGACTCCCGGTCGAACATCCCGCCCAGCATCTCGGCGGAGAAGCGGGTGAACGGCGAGTCCGCGCGCGGCATGTACGTGTCGAGCAGGGCCACGCCCAGGGGCGGCTGCCCGGACTTTTCCAGACGGCGGGCGGTGGCGAGCGCCAGGATGCCGCCGGAGGAGGATCCGGTGAGAACGAACGGCCTGCCGTCCGCGCACCGCAGTACCCACTCGGCCTGTGTCCTGGCCACCACGTCCAGGGACGCGGGCAGCGGCTCGCCGCGCCCGAATCCGGGCGTGGGCAGCGCCCATACGTCCCGCCGGCCGCGGAAGGCGGACGCGAAGCGCGCGTACTGGTGCACTCCGGCGAGCGCCACGTACGAGCTGAAGCAGATCAGCGCGGCGCCCTCGTCCCCCGCGGCCAGCCTGAGCCCGGCGGCCGGTCCGGTCAGGTCCGCCGGGGACTCGAAGACCGGCCGCAGCTCGGCGACCGCCTGGAGCAGGGCGAAGCCCTCGTCGATGCGGCCCTGTTCACAGGCGGTGCGGAACAGGGCGCCCACAGTGTCCTGCGGGCGGGCGGGCTGCTGCGCCGTCTCCCCGCCGGGCCGGTCCGCACCAGGGGCACTCCGGTCGCCGGAGGCCGCCCCGGCGAACCGTTCAGCCAGATCGGCGGCGAGGGACTGCGGGGTGTCGAGGTCGAAGACCAGCGTCGGGGGCAGCCGGAAACCGGTCAGGGAAGCGAGCCGGTTGCGCAGCTCCACGGCGGTCAGCGAGTCGAAGCCGAGCTCCGCGAAGTGCCGGTCGGGCAGCACCTCGTCGGTCGAGTCATGACCGAGCACGGCGGCGACCTGGTCCCGGACCGCGTCCAGCAGCACCGCGAGCCGTTCCGCCCCGGCGAGTCCCGCCAGCCGTCCGGCCAGCGACCGGCCACCGTCCGCCGGCGCGCCCGCGGCCACCGCGCGACGCACCGCGGTCCGCGAGGCTGCTGCCCGGGACTGACGTGCGACGGCGACCACGGCCGCGTCCGGTGCGGTCAGGGCCGCGTCGAAGAGGGCGAGGCCCGCTGCGGCGGTGAGCGGCAGCATGCCGTTGCGGGCCATCCGCTCCCGGTCGACGGCGCCGAGCCCGGCGGTCATGCCACTCTCGGCCGCCCACAGCCCCCAGGCGATCGACGTGGCGGGCAGCCCGCGCGCACGCCGGTGCCGGGCGAGCCCGTCGAGGAAGGCGTTGGCGGCCGCGTAGGCGCCCTGGCCCGCCGCGCCGAAGGTGCCCGCCGCCGAGGAGAACACCACGAACACCGACAGGTCCTGTCCCTCGGTCAACCGGTGCAGATGCCAGGCCGCGTCCGCCTTGGGGCGCAGTACGCCGTCGATCCGGGCGTCGGTCAGCGAGGTGAGCGTCGCGTCGTCGACGACACCGGCGACATGCACGACGCCGGTCAGCGGATGCTCCCCGGGGACACGGGCGAGCAGGTCCTCCAGCTGGGCCGGGTCGGCGACGTCGCAGGCGACGAGCGTCGCCTCGGCTCCGTGCGCGGCCAGCTCGGCGACCAGGGCCTCGGCCCCCGGCGTGTCCGCACCGCGCCGGGACGCCAGCAGCAGCCGGCGCGCCCCGTGCGTGGTGACCAGGTGGCGTGCCACGAGGGTGCCGAGGGCGCCGGTGGCGCCGGTGATGAGGACGGTGCGATCGGGGTCGAAGGATGCCGCCTGAGCGAAGTCCCCCTCCAAGGCGGGGGCTTGGGCCGCGAGGCCGGGCTCCAGCAGCGCTCCACCGCGTACGGCGGACTGCTGGAGAGCGGCGGCGATCGCGGCCGGGACGGCACGGAGGGCGCCGTCGTCACCGGGCGCGGTAGCTCCGTCGAGATCGAGGAGCTGCAACCGTTCGGGGTGTTCCAGCTGGGCGGACCTGACGAGTCCCCACAGTGCCGCCGCCGGGAGGTCGCTCACGTTCTCCGCCTCGGCGGTGGCCAGGGCACCCCGGGTGACCAGGACCAGCCGCGAACCGGAGAACCGTTCGTCGCCGACCCAGTGCCGGACGAGGTCCACCGCCGAGGCCAGCAGCTCCCTGGTGGCCTCGGGGGCGGGTGCGATGGAGGCGGTGCAGGCGGTGAGGACGACCTTGGGCGCGGCGGTTCCGGTGTCGAGGGCCGCCGCGAGCGAGGCGAGGTCGGCATAGCACTCCAGGTGGACCCCGGCCGCGTCCAGCGCCTCGGCGAGACCACCGTCGCCCTGCCCGAGCAGCGCCCAACGCACGGTTTCGGGGGCCGGGGCGGCGGGCTGCGGCTCGGCGCGCCGCCAGCGCTGGACCAGCAGGGGCGGCGCGGCGTCCACCGCATCGGTGTCCCGCGCGTCGGGGATCTGTCCGGCGGACACCCTGCGCAGCACCAGCCCGTCCGCCGTGGCCACCGGTCGGCCGTCGCAGTCGGCGACGGACACCGTGTACTCGTCCGGGCGGCCGGTGGGCGCCAGATGGACGCGCAGCGCGCTCGCCCCGGTCGCGTACAAGGAGAAACCGTTCCAGGCGAACGGAAGGGTCGCCGCGGCCCCCTCGGTGTCCAGCGCCCCGACGAGCAGGGTCTGCACGGCGGCGTCCAGCAGGGCGGGGTGCAGCCCGTAGCGAGCCGCCTCGGCGCGGTGGCCCTCCGGCAGCGCGACCTCCGCGAACAGGTCCCGGTCGCGTCGCCATACGCGGCCGAGCCCCCGGAATGCAGGCCCGTACGCGAACCCTCCGGCGGCGAACAGCTCGTACCAGTCGCCCTCGCCCGCCGCGCCCGGTACGACCGGCACGGCATCCGGCGGCGGCCAGGCACCGGCGTCCTGCGGCACGGGTCCGCACTCCTCGGCGAGCAGCCCCTGCGCATGACGGGTCCACGACGGGTCGGCAGCGGCGTCGGCGGCCCTCGAATGCACGCTGAACGGCCGCCGCCCTTCCTCGTCCGGTCCGCCGAGGGCGAGTTGGAGCTGTACGGCGCCGCGCTCGGGCAGCACCAGCGGGGTCTCCAGGGTGAGCTCGGCGACATGACCGAGGCCGACCTGGTCACCGGCGTGCACGGCCAGTTCGAGGTAGGCGGTGGCGGGCAGGATGGTCCGGCCCAGCACACGGTGATCGGCGAGCCACGGGTGGGCACGGGACGACAGTCGCCCGCTGAGCACCAGTCCACCCGTCTCGGCGACCCGCACGGCCGCCGACAGCAGCGGGTGTCCGGCGCGCTCAAGACCCGCAGCGGTCACATCACCGGGCTGATCGGAGGCGTCCAGCCAGTAGCGACGGCGCTGGAAGGCGTACGTCGGCAGCAGAACCGGTCGGGTCTCGGGCAGTTGAACCCGCCATTCGACGCGAACTCCGTCGACGTACAGCCGCGCCAGTGCACCGATCAACGAGGTCGCCTCGGGGCGGTCCTTGCGGAGCGCGGGTACGAGGAGGGCCGTCTCGGGGTCGTCGAGGGCCGTCTGGGCCAGGGCGGTGAGGGTGCCGTCGGGGCCGAGTTCGAGGTAACGGGTGACGTTCTGGGCGGCGAGAGCGCGGACGGCGTCGGCGTAACGGACGGTCTCGCGCACATGCCGCACCCAATAGTCCGGCGACATCAGCTCCTCGGCGCTGGCCGCCTCGCCGGTCACCGTGGAGACGACAGGCAGCTTCGGAGGCTCGTACGTCAGACTCTCCGCGACCTTGCGGAAATCCGCGAGCATCGGTTCCATCAGCGGAGAGTGGAAGGCGTGGCTGACGCGCAGCGCGGTCGTCTTGCGGCCTTCGGCACGGAAGTGGGCGGCCACCTCCTCCACCGCTTCCGCCACACCGGCGATCACGACCGCCTGCGGGCCGTTGACCGCAGCGATACCCACACGGTCGTCGAGCAGGGACTGCACCTCGTCCTCGGACGCCTGCAGCGCGATCATCGCCCCACCGGACGGCAGCGCCTGCATCAACCGGCCACGCGCGACGACCAGCCGGCAGGCATCCGCCAGCGACCACACACCCGCCACATGCGCCGCCGCGATCTCACCGATCGAATGCCCGGCCAGCACATCCGGCCGCACACCCCACGACTCCAGCAGCCGGAACAACGCCACTTCCAGCGCGAACAGGGCAGGCTGGGCATACTCGGTCCGGTTCAGACAGTCCGCGTCCTCACCGAAGACCACCTCCCGCAGACCGAAAGGCAGTTCCGCATCCACCGCGTCAAAAGCCCCGGCGAACACCGGATACGCCTCGTACAACTCCCGGCCCATACCCAGCCGTTGGGAACCCTGGCCGGCAAACAGAAACGCCGTGTGCGCGTCGCGCCGGGCCGTGCCCGTCGCGGCGTTCAAGGCTTCCTCCTCTCCGGAAGCGACCGACTCAAGACCACGCAGCAGCTCCGTACGGTCGGTGCCCCAGACCACGGCCCGGTGCTCGAACAGCGATCGTGACCGCACCAGGGAGGCGCCGACCTCCACAGCGCCCAGCGTCTCGTCGCCGGTCACGCACTCCGCGAGCCGCGCCGCCTGGGCCCGCAGCGCCGCGGCCGTACGGCCCGACACCACCCACGGCACCACACCGCCGTCAGCCGGTGCGTGCACCGGCTGCGGCTCCGCCCGTACCGGCGGCTCCTCCAGCACCACATGCGCGTTCGTGCCACTGATACCGAACGACGACACGCCCCCACGGCGTGTCCTCCCCTCGGCACGCGGCCAGTCGGCGCTCTCGGCCAGCAGCTCCACGGCACCGGCGGTCCAGTCCACGTGGGACGAGGGCTCGTCCGCGTGCAGGGTGCGCGGCAGCACCCCGTGCTGCAGAGCCAACACCATCTTGATCACACCGGCCACACCGGCGGCCGCCTGGGTATGCCCGATGTTCGACTTCACGGCCCCCAGCAGGAGCGGCCGGTCACGGTCCTGACCGTAGGTGGCGATGATGGCCTGGGCCTCGATCGGGTCACCCAGCGTCGTGCCCGTGCCGTGCGCCTCCACCGCGTCCACATCGGCGGGCTTCAGCCCCGCGTCGGCCAGCGCCTGACGGATCACCCGCTGCTGCGAAGGACCGTTCGGCGCCGTCAGACCGTTGGAGGCGCCGTCCTGGTTGACCGCGCTGCCGCGGACCACGGCCAGGACGCGCCGTCCGTTGCGGCGCGCGTCCGACAGCCGCTCGACGAGCACCAGACCCGCGCCCTCGGAGAACCCGGCCCCGTCCGCGGCGTCCGAGAACGCCTTGCACCGGCCGTCCGCCGCAAGCCCACGCTGCCTGCTGAAGTCCAGGAACAGCCCCGGTGTCGACATCACCGTCACACCACCGGCCAGCGCCAGATCACACTCCCCCGCCCGCAGCGCCTGCACCGCCAGATGCAGCGCCACCAGGGCCGAGGAGCACGCCGTGTCCACGGTCACCGCGGGGCCCTCCAGGCCCAGCGTGAAGGAGACGCGGCCGGACATCACGCTGGCGGAGTTGCCCGTGCCGAGGTGGCCCGCGACCTCGTCGGCCGTGGCCGGGTCGAGCGGGCGCGAGGCGTAATCCTGGTAGTTGGTGCCGGCGAAGACGCCGGTGCGGGAGCCGCGCAGGGTCGTCGGGTCGATCCCGGCCCGCTCGAACGCCTCCCACGCCAGCTCCAGCAGCAACCGCTGCTGCGGGTCCATCGCCAGCGCCTCACGCGGCGAGATCCCGAAGAAGCCGGGGTCGAAGTCGGCGACGCGGTCGAGGAATCCGCCGGCGCGGGTGCTGGCCCGGCCGGGGAGGCCGGGCTCGGGATCGTAGAGGCTGTCGAGGTCCCAGCCACGGTCGTCCGGCCATGCGGAGATGGCGTCGGTGCCGTCCGCGAGCAGCCTCCAGAACTCCTCGGGGGTGTTGGCCCCGCCGGGGAAACGGCAGCTCATCGCGGTGATGACGATCGGGTCGTCGTCGGTGGCGCGCGGCGCGGGCAGCGCGGCGGCCGGGGAGTCGGCGGCGGCCGGGGCGAGGGCGGCGCGGAGGTGTTCGGCGAGGGCGGTCGGGGTGGGGTAGTCGAAGACGAGGGTGGCGGGCAGGGGGCGGCCGAGGGCGCCGCTGAGGGCGTTGCGGAGTTCCACGGCGGTGAGGGAGTCGAAGCCGAGTTCGCGGAAGGAACGGGTGGGTTCGACGTCCTGGGGGCCGCTGTGGTTGAGGACGACCGCGACATGGGCGCGGACGAGTTCCTCGAAGGCGGCCCGCTGTTCGGGGTCGGCGAGTGCGGCGAGTTGCCGGGTGAGGTCGCCGGTGTCGGGCGTGTCGCTGTCGGGGGTGTGCCGGGGGTCGTGGTCCGGGGTGCGGCGGGCCGCCAGGGCGCGCCGGGCCTCGGGCAGGGCGTCGAGGAAGGGACGGGGCCGGGCCGTGGTGTAGGCGTGGGCGAACAGGTCCCAGTCGATGTCGGTGACGGCGAGCGTGGTGTCGTCGTGGTCGAGTGCTTGCTGCAGGGCGCCGAGGGCCAGGTCGGGGTTCATGGGGCGCACGCCGTGCCGCTGGAGGCGTTCGCCGACTGAGCCCTCGGCCATGCCGCCGTCGGCCCAGGGCCCCCAGGCGATGGCGGTGGCGGGCAGGCCGCGGGAGCGGCGCTGCTGGGCGAGGGCGTCGAGCAGGGCGTTGCCGGGGGCGTAGTTGGCGTGGCCGGGGGCGCCGATCGTACCGGCGGTGGAGGAGAAGAGGACGAACGCGGACAGGTCGAGGCCCGCGGTGAGGGCGTCGAGGTTGCGGGCGCCGCCGACCTTGACGCGCAGGACCTCGGCAAGCAGGTCCGGGGTGAGGGTGGTGATGACGCCGTCGCACAGGACGGCGGCGGTGTGGAAGACGGCGGTGAGGGGCCGTTCGTCCGGGATGGCGCCCAGCACGGCGGCGAGCTGGTCGCGGTCGGCGATGTCGCAGGCGGCGATCTCGACGTGTCCGGCGCCGAGTGCGGTGAGCTCGGCGCGGAGTTCGGCCGCGCCGGGGGCGTCGGAGCCGGTGCGGCTGACCAGCAGCAGGCCGGGGGCGCCCTGGCGGGCGAGGCTGCGGGCCACCTGGCGGCCGAGGGCGCCGGTGCCGCCGGTGACGAGGGTGGTGCCGGTGGGGGTCCAGTCGCGGCGCGCGCCCAGCCCGCCCGTGGCGGCGCGGTTGAGGCGCCGGGCGAGCAGGCCGGTGTCGCGGAGGGCGAGCTGGTCCTCCTGGCCGACGCCGGCGAGGGCGGCGGTGAGCCGTTCGGCGGCGGCCGGGTCGAGGGTGGCGGGCAGGTCGAGCAGGCCTCCCCAGCGCTGGGGCTGTTCGAGGGCGACGACCCGGCCGAAGCCCCAGACGAGGGCCTGCTGCGGGGCGTCGACGGTCTCGGTCGCGCCGGTGGCGACGGCGCCCCGGGTGGCGAACCAGACCGGTGCCTCCCGGCCGAGGTCGTCGAGCGCCTGGACGAGCAAGACGCTGGCGGCGAAGCCACGGGGCAGGCCGGGCAGGCCGTCGTGTTCCTCCTCGTCCAGGGCGAGCAGCGACAGTACGGCCCGGGGCCGGTCCTGTCCGGTGGCGCGCAGGAGTTCGGCGATGCGCTCGCGGTCGTCGTCCGGGGCGACCGGGACGACGACCGGGTCGGCGCCGGCGTGGGTGAGGGTGTCGACGACAGCGGTGGTGAGGGCGTGGCCCGGGTGGTCCGGGTCCTGGTGGGCGGCGGGCAGGGCGACGAGCCAGCCGCCGCGCAGCACGGGCGCAGGGGTCGCGGGCAGGGGTTTCCAGGTGACGCGGTAGCGCCAGGCGTCGACGACGGCGTTGTCCCGGCTGCGTCTGCGGTAGTCGCTCAGGGCGGGCAGGACCGTGGAGAGGGTGTCCTGGTCCAGGTGGAGGGCGGCGGCCAGCGAGCCGGTCTCGCCGTTCTCGACGGACTCCCAGAAGCGGGCGTCGAGGTCGGTACCGGGAGCCGTCGCGGGATCTGTGAGCTGGGCGGGCGTGGGCCAGTAGGTGCGGCGCTGGAAGGCGTACGTGGGCAGGTCGACGCGGGTGCCGGTGCCGGCGAGGGCCGTCCAGTCGACCGGGGCGGCGCCGCGGACGCTCAGCTCGGCCAGGGAGGCGAGGAAGCGGCGCGGTCCGCCTTCGCCGCGGCGCAGCGTGCCGGAGACGACGGTGCCGGTGCGGCCGTCCTCGTCCAGGGTGTCGCGGACGGCGGCGGTGAGCACGGGGTGCGGGCTGGATTCGACGAAGGCGCGGAAGTCCTGCGCGGCCAGGGCGCGTACGGCGTCGGCGAACCGGACGGTGCGGCGCAGGTTGTCGTACCAGTAGGCGGCGTCGAGGCCTTCGGTGTCCAGCCAGTCGCAGGTGACGGTGGAGAAGAACAGCACCTCGGCGGTGCGCGGCCGCACGGGGGCGAGGTCGGCGAGGAGCCGATCGCGTATCTCCTCGACCTGGGCGGAGTGGGAGGCGTAGTCGACGGGGATCTGCCGGGCCTGTGCGCCGGCGGTGGTGAGGTCGGCGACCAGGTCGCGTACGGCGTCGGCGTCGCCGGAGACGACCACGGAGGCGGGTCCGTTGACCGCGGCGACCGAAAGCCGCCCCGCCCAGCGTGCCAGCCGCTCCTCGACCTCGGTGACGGGCAGCAGCACGGAGGCCATGCCGCCGTGTCCGGCGAGCGCGGTGATGGCCCTGCTGCGCAGCACGACCACGCGTGCGGCGTCGTCCAGGGTGAGGCCCCCGGCGACGCAGGCGGCGGCGATCTCGCCCTGGCTGTGGCCGACGACGGCGTCGGGGCGTATGCCGCGGGACTGCCACAGCCGGGCCAGCGACACCATCGTCACGAACAGCAGGGGCTGGACCACGTCCACGCGGTCGAGGGTGGGGGCGCCGTCGCGGCCGCGCAGGACGGCTTCGGCGGACCAGTCGACGTACCGCTCGACGGCGGCCGCGCACGCGGTGAAGTGCTCGCGGAACTCGGGGTCGGCGTCGAGGAGTTCGGTGGCCATGCCGGGCCACTGGGGGCCCTGGCCGGGGAAGACGAAGACGGTACGGCCGTCCACGTCGGCCAGGCCCTGGACGAGTCCGGCCGCCGGGGTGCCCGATGCGAGGGACTCCAGACCGCGCAGCAGCTCCGCGCGGTCGTCGGCGAGGAGCACCGCGCGGTGTTCGAAAGCGGAACGGCCGGCGGCCAGCGACCAGGCCACGTCGTGCGGGGTGAGCGCCTCGTCGGCACGCAGCCGGGCGTGCAGGGCGGCGGCCTGGGCGCGCAGCCCGGCGGCGCTGCGCCCGGAGACGACATACGGCAGTGTGGTGTGCGGCCGCGCGACGGGCCCGTCGCCGGGCTCGGCCGGTTCGGGGGCTGGCTGTTCGGAGGCGGGCTGTTCGAGGATGACGTGGGCGTTGGTGCCGCTCACGCCGAAGGAGGAGACGCCCGCCACGCGCGGCCGGTCGACGGCCGGCCAGGGGCGCGCCTCGGTCAGCAGCTCGACGCGGCCCGCCGTCCAGTCGACGTGGCTGGTGGGCCGGTCGACGTGGAGGGTGCGGGGCAGCACGCCGTGCCGCATGGCCAGCACCATCTTCATGACGCCGGCGACCCCGGCGGCGGCCTGGGTGTGCCCGATGTTGGATTTGACGGAGCCCAGCCACAGCGGCTGTTCGCGGTCCTGCCCGTAGGTGGCGAGGAGGGCCTGTGCCTCGATCGGGTCGCCCAGCGTCGTACCGGTGCCGTGCGCCTCCACCGCGTCGACGTCGGCGGTGGACAGCTGGGCGTCGGCGAGGGCCTGCCAGATGACGCGCTGCTGGGCGGGGCCGTTGGGGGCGGTCAGGCCGTTGGAGGCGCCGTCCTGGTTGACGGCGCTGCCGCGGACCACGGCGAGTACCGGGTGCCCGAGGCGGCGGGCGTCGGCGAGCCGCTCCACCAGCAGCATGCCTGCGCCCTCGGCCCAGCCGGTGCCGTCGGCGGCCTCGGCGAACGCCTTGCACCGGCCGTCGGGGGCGAGGCCCCGCTGCCGGCTGAACTCCAGGAAGAGGCCGGGTGTCGTGAGCACGGTGACGCCGCCGGCGAGTGCCAGGTCGCACTCCCTTGCGCGCAGTGCCCGTACGGCCAGGTGCAGGGCGACCAGGGAGGAGGAGCAGGCGGTGTCGACGGTGACGGCGGGACCCTCCAGGCCCAGTGTGTAGGAGATGCGGCCGGAGACGACGCTGGCCGCGTTGCCGGTGCCGACGTGCCCTTCCAGGCTCTCCTGCGAGGCCAGCAGCAGCGCCGGGTAGTCCTGGCCGTTGGTGCCGGCGAAGACACCGGTGCGGGAGCCGCGCAGGGTCGTCGGGTCGATACCGGCCCGTTCGAACGCCTCCCAGGAGATCTCCAGGAGCAGCCGCTGCTGCGGGTCCATCGCCATGGCCTCGCGCGGCGAGATGCCGAAGAAGGACGCGTCGAAGTCTCCGGCACCGGCGAGGGCGCCGCCGGAGGTGCTGTACGTCTTTCCGGGGCGGCCGGGTTCGGGGTCGTAGTGGTCGGCGAGGTTCCAGCCCCGGTCGGTGGGCCACTCGCCGACGGCGTCCCCGCCGGAGCCGAGCAGCCGCCACAGCTCCTCGGGCGAGTCGGCGCCGCCGGGGAAGCGGCAGCTCATCGCGACGATGGCGACCGGTTCCCGGGACGCGGACTCCGCCTCGCGCAGCCGCTTGCGGGTCTCGTGCAGGTCGCCGGTGACCTTCTTGAGGTAGCTGAGGAGCTTTTCCTGCTCGTTCACGCGTACTCACCCACCTTGAAGGTCGTGTCGGGCCGGCAGTGGCCGTGGTGGTCTTGCCGGTGAGGGGATGCCGGGGTCGTCCTGCCGGTCATGAGATGCCGAGGTCGTTGTCGATGAGGGCGAAGATCTCCTCGGCACCGGCGGACTCGATCCGGTCCTGGAGGTCCCCGTCCCCGTCGGCGTCGTCCGGCCGCTCTCCCGCCGGTTCGCCCTGGCCGTTCCAGCGGGCGGCGAGCGCGAGCAGGCGGGAGGCGATCCGGCCGCGCTGCGCGTCGTCCTCGGCGAGCCCGGTCAGGGCGGCCTCCAGCTGGTCGAGGGCGTCCAGTGCGGGCGCGCCGCCGCCCTCCGTGACGGTCAACGACCGCAGGTGGCGGGCGAGGACACGCGGGGTGGGCTGGTCGAACAGGAGCGTGGCAGGCAACTGGAGCCCGGCCGCCACCCCGAGCCGGTTGCGCAGTTCCACCGCCATCAGCGAGTCGAAGCCGAGTTCGTTGAAGGCGCGGTCCGCGTCGACCGCGTCGGCGGAGCCGTGCCCGAGCACGGTGGCGACATGGCCGCGGACCAGCTGGATCAACAGCCGCTCCTGTTCGGCCTCGCCCAGCCCGGCGAGCCGGGTGCGCAGCGCACCGCCCGCCTCCTCGGCGTCACCGTCCTGCGCCGCGGCCTGCCGCAACAGCGCCTGGACTTCGGGCAGTTCGGCAAGCAGCGGAGCGGGCCGTACGGCGGTGAAGCCGGGCACGAAGCGGTCCCAGGCCAGTTCGGCGACGGTCAGACCGGCGTCCGTTCGGGCCACCGCCCGGTCGAGGGCGGCGAGGGCCGCGTCCGGGTCGAGCGGTACGACACCGCCGCCTCGCAGCCGTGCCTCGGCCTCGGGACCGGCGGCCGCCATCCCGCCGCCGGCCCACGGGCCCCAGGCCACGGAGGTGGCGGGCAGTCCCTCGGCGCGGCGCCGGGCGGCGAGCGCGTCGAGGTAGGCGTTGGCGGCGGCGTAGTTGCCCTGGCCCGCCGAGCCGACCGTGCCGGCGAACGAGGAGAACAGGACGAACGCCGACAGTTCACGGTCCCGGGTGAGCCGGTCGAGGTTGCGGGCGGCGGCCAGCTTCGGCCGCAGCACCGCCTCCAGACGCTCGGGGGTCAGCGACGCCAGCAGTCCGTCGTCCAGCACGCCGGCGGCGTGCACCACGGCGTCGACGGGGTGCTCGGCCAGCAGCGCGGCCAGGGCGTCGGTGTCGGCGGTGTCGCAGGCGGCCACTGTCACCTCCGCGCCCAGAGTGGCGAGTTCGGTCCGCAGGGCCTCGACGCCCTCGGCGTCCGGGCCGCGGCGGCCGACCAGCACCAGGTGCCGGGCGCCGCGCTCGGCGAGCCGGCGGGCGACCCGGGCGCCGAGCGCACCGGTGCCGCCGGTGACCAGCACGGTCTCGCCCGCGCAGTTCCACTCGGCTGTCCCGGCCCCGGACGGCCTGGCGTGCACCAGGCGGCGGGCGAAGACCCCGGCGGCCCGTACGGCGGTCTGGTCCTCTCCCGTGGCGCCGGACAGCAGTGCCGCGAGGCGTTCGGCACTGCGGCCGTCGAGTTCGGCGGGGAGGTCGACGAGACCGCCCCAGCGCTGCGGCTGTTCGAGCGCGGCGACCCGGCCGAGGCCCCAGGCGGCGGCCTGCGCCGGGGAGGTGACGCTCTCCCGTTCGGTGGCGGCGACCGCGCCGATGGTGGCGCACCACAGCGGGGCGCCGATCTCCAGGTCGCCGAGCGCCTGGGTCAGGGCGAGCAGCGCCGCCAGACCGGCCGGGGTGGCCGGGCGGTCCGCGGTGGCCGTGGGCTCCTCGTCGAGCGCCAGCAGTGACAACACGCCCTGCACAGTGTCCCGTTCGGGCAGCTTGCGCAGTTGCTCGCCGAGCGCGGCCCGGTCGGTGAGAGCGCAGTCCACGACGAGCGGCACGACGTGCGCGCCGTGCGCGGTCAGGCCCTCGACGAGCGTGTCCGTCCAGGGATCGTCGGCCCGGGACGCGGGCAGCACCAGCAGCCAGAGGCCCGACAGCACCGGCGACGGGCCGTCCGGCACCGGACGCCAGGCCACCGTGTAGGCCGAGGAGTCGACTGCGGCACGCTCACGGCGGCGGCGCCGCCAGGAGGACAGCGCGGGCAGCAGTTCGCTCAGCGGGGTGTCGTCGCCGAGGTCGGGGCGCTCGGTCAGCTCGCCGAGGTCGCCGCGCTCGACGGCGGCCCAGAACTCGTCGTCGACGTGGTCGCCGCCTCCCGGCACGTCGGCCCCTGCGGGCCTGGCCGCCTCCAGCCAGTAGCGGCTGCGCTGGAAGGCGTACGTCGGCAGCTCCACCGTACGGGCCGGGCCGGTCAGCCCGGTCGGCGCGGCGGCGAGCCCGCGCACGTGCAGGGCCGCGGCGGCCAGCAGGGCGGCGACCGGCTCCGGTCGGCCCCGGCGCAGCACGGGTACGGCGACGGGGGGCTCGGCCGGCCGATCCGGTCCGTGGTCCGCGGTCTGCTCCAGGGTGTCGAGGGTCATCGCGGTCAGCGAGCCGTCCGGGCCCAGTTCCACGAAGGTGCCGACGCCGTCCTCCTGAAGGCGGCGTACGCCGTCGGCGAAGCGCACGGTCTGCCGCACGTGCCGTACCCAGTGTTCGGGCGAGGTCAGTTCGGCCTCCGTGGCCCGGTTCCCCGTCACGTTGGAGACGATCGGGATCGCGGGCGCCGCGTACCGCACGCCGCGCGCGACCTCTTCGAACTCCGCAAGCATCGCGTCCATATGCGCCGAGTGAAACGCATGGCTGACCCGCAAACGCCTAGTCTTTCGGCCCAGCGCGGCGAAATGCCCGGCGATGTCCGAGACGGCGTCCTCGTCACCGGAGACCACCACCGCGGCGGGCCCGTTGACAGCGGCGACGCCGGCCCTCTCGTTCAGCAGGGGCAGCACCTCGTCCTCGGACGCCTGTACGGCGGCCATCGCACCGCCCTCGGGCAGCGCCTCCATCAGCCGGCCACGGGCGGCGACCAGCGCGCACGCGTCCGGGAGCGACAGCACACCGGAGACGTGCGCGGCGGACAGTTCGCCGATGGAGTGTCCCATCAGCGCGTCCGGCGCCACCCCCCACGCGCGCACCAGCTCGTACAGCGCCACGTGCACGGCGAACAGCGCGGGCTGGGTGTAGGCGGTACGGTCCAGCAGCCCGGCCCGCTCCGTGCCCTCCTCGGCCAGTACGACATCGGCCAGCGGCACGTCGAGGTGCGGCCCGAAGGCGTCGCAGACACGGCGGAAGGCATCGGCGTACACCGGGAACCGGTCGAGGAGATCCCGGCCCATACCGGGCCGCTGCGAGCCCTGCCCGCTGAACAGGAACGCCGTACGGCCGAACGGCCCGGTACGGCCCCGCACCACGGCGGCGGCGTCCTCACCACGCCCGAGCGCGGCCAGCCCGGCCAGGAGTTCTTCCCGGTCCTCGGCGACCACCACGGCCCGGTGTTCGAACAGCGCGCGACCTGTGGCCAGCGAGTGCGCCACATCGGCGGGCGCCGACTCGGGACGCAGGGTCAACCGGGCGCGCAGCCGTTCGGCCTGCCCGTGCAGAGCAGCGGCCGATCGTCCGCTCAGCGGCCAGGCGACCGGCCCCGCGGCCTGCGGCTCCACGGCGGTCTGGTCGTCGGGGCCCTCCTCCAGGACGACATGGGCGTTGGTACCGCTGATGCCGAACGACGACACCGCCGCGCGGCGCGGCCGTCCCGCCCGCGGCCAGGGCTCCGCCTCGGCCAGCAGCTCGATCCGGCCCGCCGTCCAGTCGACATGGGTGGTCGGCCGGTTGACATGCAGGGTGCGTGGCAGCATCCCGTGCCGCATCGCCAGCACCGTCTTGATGACGCCGGCGACACCGGCGGCTGCCTGCGTGTGCCCGATGTTGGACTTCACCGAACCCAGCCACAGCGGCCGTTCACGGCCTTGTCCGTAGGTGGCGAGCAGCGCCTGCGCCTCGATCGGGTCGCCCAGTTTGGTGCCGGTGCCGTGCGCCTCCACCGCGTCCACGTCGGCCGGAGTGAGCCCGCCCGCCGTCAGCGCGGCGCGGATGACCCGCTGCTGCGAGGGTCCGTTGGGGGCGGTCAGGCCGTTGCTGGCGCCGTCGGAGTTGACGGCGCTGCCCCGGACCACGGCGAGCACCGGGTGTCCGTTGCGGCGGGCGTCGGAGAGCCGCTCCAGCAGCAGGATGCCCGCACCCTCGCCCCAGCCCGTGCCGTCGGCGTCGTCGGAGAAGGCCTTGCACCGGTTGTCACCGGCGAGACCGCCCTGCCGGTCGAACTCGGCGAACGCGCCCGGCGTCGCCATCACCGTCACACCGCCGGCCAGCGCCAGATCGCACTCACCCGACCGCAGCGACTGCGCCGCCCAGTGCAGTGCCACGAGCGAGGACGAGCAGGCGGTGTCCACGGTGACCGCCGGCCCCTCCAGGCCCAGCACATAGGCGACCCGGCCGGAGGCCACGCTCGCGGCGTGCCCGGTCAGCAGCTGACCCTGCGCGTCCTCGGGCACGGCGTGCGCCGCCGAGCCGTAGCCCTGGTAGTTGGTGCCGACGAACACCCCGGTACGGGAGCCGTGCAGGCCGCGCGGGTCGATCGCGGCCCGCTCCAGCGCCTCCCAGGAGATCTCCAGCAGCAGCCGCTGCTGCGGATCCATCGCGAGGGCCTCACGGGGCGAGATCCCGAAGAAGTCCGCGTCGAAGTCGGCGGCGTCGTAGAGGAATCCGCCCTCCACCCCGTCCACCTGCCAGCCGCGGTCCGCGGGCGGCGCGCCGATCGCGTCCACGCCGTCGGCGAGCAGCCGCCAGAACTCCTCCGGACCGCGCACACCGCCGGGGAACCGGCAGCCGATCGCCACGATCGCGATCCGCGCGTCGTCGCCGGCCTCTTCCGGGCTACGGACGGCCCGGAGCTCTTCGGTACCGGTCGCGAGCCCGGCGGTGTCGAGGAGTTCGGCGCCGATGTGCCGGGCGAGCGCCTGCGGCGACGGATAGTCGAACACCAGGGTCGCCGGCAGCCGCAGTCCGGTCGCCGCGTTGAGGCGGTTGCGCAGCTCCACGGCGGTCAGCGAGTCGATGCCGAGGCCGCGGAAGTCCCGGCCGGCCTCCACGGTGTCCGGGCTCGCGTGTCCCAGGACCAGCGCGGTCTGGTTGCGTACGAGGTCCAGGACGGCCGTCTCCCGCTCGGCCTGCGCAAGCGCCGCGAGCCGGGCCCGGAAGCCATCCCCCGCACCGCCGCCGTCGGCCACCGACGCCGTGCGCCTGGCCGGGGTGACGGCGAGGCCGCGCAGCATGGCGGGCAGCGCTGCGACGGCCTGCCGGTCGCGCAGCACACGACGGTCGAGCGCGATGGGGACGAGGATCGGCTCGGTCCGCCGCAGCGCCGCATCCATGGCACCGAGGCCCTGCTCCGCGGCGAGCGGCAGCATGCCGCCGCGTGCCATGCGCCGCAGGTCCGCCTCGGTCAGCTCGGCGGTCATGCCGGCGCCGGGCGCCCACGGACCCCAGGCCAGCGCGGTCGCCGGCAGGCCGGAGGAGCGACGAGTGCCGGCGAAGGCGTCCAGGAAGGCGTTGGCGGCCGCGTAGTTGGCCTGCCCCGCGCCACCGAACGTACCGGCGACGGAGGAGAAGACCACGAACGCGGACAGGTCCGCGTCGCGGGTCAGCTCGTGCAGGTGCTCCACGGCGTCCGCCTTCGGCCGCAGCACCCGCGATACGCGCTCCGGAGTGAGGGAAGAGACCACACCGTCGTCCAGCACACCGGCCGTGTGCACCACGGCCGTCAGCGGGTGATCGGTGGGCACTGCGTCCAGCAGGGTGGCGAGTTGACCGCGGTCGGCGGCATCCACCGCCGAGACCTCGACCACTGCACCCAACTGGGTAAGTTCTGCGGCGAGTTCGCGCGCACCGGGGGCTTCGAGACCGCGACGGCTGGCCAGCAGCAGGTGTCGTATCCCGTGCTCGGCGACCAGGTGGCGGGCCACCAGCGCACCCAGACCACCCGTACCACCGGTCACCAGCACCGTCCCGCCCGGATCCAGCGCGGTCGGAACGGTCAGGACCACCTTGCCCACATGCCGGGCCTGCGACAGATACCGGAAGGCTTCAGGTGCGCGCCGCACATCCCAGCAGGTCACCGGAAGGGGCTTGAGCACTCCCGCCTCGAACAGCGCCACCAGCTCGGCCAGCATCTGCCCGATCCGCTCCGGACCGGCATCCCACAGATCGAACGCCCGATACGTCACCCCAGGGTGGTCGGCGGCCACGGTCTCCGCATCCCGGATGTCGGTCTTGCCCATCTCCAGGAACCGGCCACCGCCCGGCAGCAACCGCAACGACGCGTCCACGAACTCACCCGCGAGCGAGTCCAGCACGACATCCATGCCACGACCACCGGTCGCCGCAAGGAAAGCCGCCTCGAACTCCGTATCGCGAGAGCTGGCTATATGCGCATCGTCCAGACCGAGCTCGCGCAGTGCGTCCCACTTGCCGACACTCGCCGTACCGAACACCTCGGCACCCACATGCCCCGCCAACTGTACGGCCGCCATACCCACGCCACCGGCAGCCGCATGCACCAGCACCGACTCACCGGACTGCACGCCACCCAGATCGGTCAGCGCGTAGTACGCCGTCAGGAACACGATCGGCACCGAGGCTGCCTGAGCGAACGACCAACCCGCCGGGACCCGCGCCACCGTCCGCGCATCTGCCACCGCCACCGGCCCGAACGCACCCGGGAACAGGCCCATCACACGGTCGCCGACGGCCAGCCCGGTCACACCCGGACCGACCTCGGTCACCACACCCGCACCTTCCAGACCGAAGTCCTTCGCGTCACCGGGATACATACCGAGCGCGTTCAGCACATCACGGAAGTTGACACCGGCCGCGCGTACGGCGACACGGACGTGCCCTTCCGGCAACTCGGCTTCCGCCTCCGGAGCCGGTGTGAGGGCCAACCCCTCCAGCGTGCCCTTCTCCACGATGTCCAGACGCCACGCGATCTCGCCCGACTCCCCCGTCGGTACGGCGAGTTCGGAGTCAGAGGTCGTACGGGCAAGCTGCGGGACGAGGGCGACGCCTCCGCGTAGGGCGACCTCCGCCTCACCGGAGGCCAGCGCGGCCCCGACCCCGGCCCAGGATTCCTCCGTACCGTCCACGTCCAGCAGCGCGAACCGCCCCGGGTTCTCCGCACGAGCCGCCCGCACCAGACCCCACACCGCCGCCAGAGCCGGATCCGAAGCCCTGTCGCCGAGCGCGACCGCCCCTTCGGTGACGATCACCAGACGGGCGCCCTCGAAGCGCTCCTCCGCCAGCCAGGCACGCACCAGTTCGAGCGCGTTCGCCGTGGCCGTGTGAGCCGCCGGGGCCAGGTCGCCGGGCTGGGCTCGGACACACACCAGCGCATCGGCTCCGGCCTCGACCCCGCTCGTCGGCAGAGACGTGGGCAGGGCCGACGGTGTCGCGTACGCCACGCCGTCGGTCGCCGTGTCGAGCTGGAGTGGTGTCCAGTCGACCCGGTGCAGCAGCTCGGCATGACCGGTTGTCGCCGTGTCGGTGGGCGGCGCCGTCAACGGGCGCAGCGTGAGCGACTCGACGGTGGCGACGGGTGCGCCGGAGGCGTCGGCGAGGTCGAGGGCGACCGCGCCGGAGCCGGTGACACGCAAACGGGCGTGGAGGCGGGACGCGCCGGTCGCGTGGAGGGTGACACCCGCCCATGAGAACGGCAGGCCCGGGCCGGACGCGTCGTTGCCGTCCGTGGTCGTCGGGGCCAGGCCGAGGGCGTGCAGGACCGAGTCCAGCAGGGCCGGGTGGACGCCGTAGCGGCGGGCGTCCGGGGCGGACTCGTCGGGCAGGGCCGCCTCGGCGAAGAGGTCGTCGCCGTGCTGCCGGACGGAGGTCAGCCCGCGGAACAACGGCCCGTAGGACAGGCCGGTGTCGGCCAGTCGCTCGTAGAGGGTGTCCGTGGGCGCCTCGGCCGCGTCGGCGGGCGGTCGCATGCACGCTTCCGTGGCCGGCGCGACGGCCTCGGGCAGGAGGGTTCCGCTCGCGTGACGGGTCCACGGCTCGTCATCGAGGTGGTCCGTGTCAAAGCCGCCGGCGGTCCGGGAGTGGATGCCGAGTTCGCGGCGGCCGGTGGAGTCCGGGGCGCCGACGGTGACCTGGAGCTGGACGGCTCCCTGGTCGGGCAGCACCAGGGGGGTCTGCAGGGTGAGTTCCTCGACCTGGCCGCAGCCGACGTGGTCCGCCGCATGGAGGGCGAGCTCCAGGAAGGCGGTGCCGGGCAGCAGGATCGAGCCGGAGACGACGTGTTCCGCCAGCCACGGCTGGAGCTGGACGGAGAGCCGTCCGGTGAAGACCGCGGCCCCGCTGTCCGCGAGGGTGACGGCGGCGCCGAGCAGCGGGTGACCGGCGGCAAAGAGACCTGCCGAGCGGAGGTCACCCAGGTGGGCGCCGGTCGTACGCGGCCAGTAACGGCCGTGCTGGAAGGCGTAGGTGGGCAGCTCGACGGGGCGCCCGGCGGGGAAGAACGTGGGCCAGTCGACTTCGGCGCCGTGTACGAAGAGGGTCGCGGTCGCCGCCAGCAGCGTCCGCGGCTCCGGACGATCCGGGCGCAGGGACGGGACCGCCACCGGTTCGCCGTCGGTGAGCGAGGCGTGGGCCAGCGCGGTGAGGGTGCCGTCCGGTCCCAGCTCCAGGAACCGGGTGACGCCCTCCGCCTCCAGAGCGCGTACGGCGTCGGCGAAGCGGACCGTCCGGCGGACGTGGCGGACCCAGTACTCCGGGGAGCACAGTTCCTCGGCGGTGGCGGTCTCACCCGTCAGCGTGGAGACGAGGGGCAGGTGCGGTCGGTCGTACGACAGTCCCTCCGCCACCGTGCGGAATTCGGCCAGCATCGGCTCCATCAGCGGGGAGTGGAAGGCGTGGCTCACCCGCAGGGCGGTGACCTTGCGGTCCTGGGCGCGGAAGTGCGCCGCGATCTCCTCCACCGCTTCGGACGCTCCCGCGACGACCACGGCCCGGGGGCCGTTGACGGCGGCGATGCCCACCCGGTCGCCGAGCAGGGGGAGGACCTCGTCCTCGGTGGCCTGCAGCGCCACCATCGCGCCGCCCGCGGGGAGTGCCTGCATCAACCGGCCACGGGCCGCCACCAGTCGGCAGGCGTCGGCCAGCGGCCACACGCCGGCCACGTGCGCGGCCGCGATCTCACCGATCGAGTGCCCGGCGAGCACGTCCGGGCGCACACCCCACGACTCCAGGAGCCGGAACAGGGCGACTTCCAGGGCGAAGAGTGCGGGCTGGGTGAACTCGGTGCGGCCGAGCAGCTCGGTGTCGTCCCCGAACGCCACCTCACGCAGCGGGCGTGGCAGTTCCGCGTCCAGATGCGCGCAGGCGGCGTCGAAGGCATCGGCGAACACCGGGTACGTCTCGTACAGTTCCCGGCCCGTACCGAGGCGTTGGGAACCCTGCCCCGCGAAGAGAAACGCCGTGCGGCCCTCGGCCGGGGCGCGGCCGGTGACGACGGTGGGGCCGGGCTCGTCCATGACCAGGGACGCGAGGGCGGACAGCAGTTCCTCGCGGTCGGCGCCCAGCACGACGGCCCGGTGTTCGAACGTCGTGCGGGTGGTGGCCAGGGAGAGGCCCAGTTCTGCGGCGGTGAGACCGGGCTGGGCGTCGGCGTGGGCGAGGAGCCGTTCGGCCTGCTCGCGCCGGGCGTTCTCGGAGGCGCCCGAGATCACCCAGGGCAGCGCACCGCCGGTCCCAGTGCCGGTTTCCGCAACAGCCGTGGGCTCGGTGTCCCGCGGCTGCTCGACGATCACGTGCGCGTTGGTGCCGGAGACACCGAACGCGGAGATTCCCGCGCGGCGCGGCCGGTCGGTGCCGGGCCACCCCGTGCTCTCAGTGAGCAGTTCCACGGCACCCGCGGTCCAGTCGACGTGCGTGCTGGGGACCTCGGCGTGCAGGGTGGGCGGCAGCACGCCGTGCCGCATGGCCAGCACCATCTTGATGACACCGGCGACCCCGGCGGCGGCCTGACTGTGCCCGATGTTGGACTTCAACGAGCCCAGCCACAGGGGCTGTTCACGGTCCTGGCCGTAGGTGGCGAGGAGTGCCTGTGCCTCGATCGGGTCGCCCAGCGTCGTACCGGTGCCGTGCGCCTCCACCGCGTCCACATCGGCCGGTGCCAGCCCGGCGTCGGCCAGTGCGGCGCGGATGACCCGCTGCTGGGCGGGCCCGTTGGGGGCGGTCAGGCCGTTGCTGGCGCCGTCCTGGTTGACGGCGGAACCGGCCACGACGGCGAGCACCGGATGTCCGTAGCGGCGCGCGTCGGAGAGCCGCTCCACGACGAGGACACCCACGCCCTCCGCCCAGCCGGTGCCGTCGGCGTCGTCGGAGAACGCCTTGCACCGCCCGTCCGCCGCCAGACCGCGCTGGCGGCTGAACTCCAGGAAGGCGCCGGGTGTCGACATGACGGTGACGCCGCCGGCCAGGGCCAGGTCGCACTCGCCCGCCCGCAGCGCCTGCACGGCGAGGTGGAGTGCGACCAACGAGGAGGAGCAGGCGGTGTCGACGGTGAGGGTCGGACCTTCGAGGCCGAGGACGTAGGCGATACGCCCGGAGACCACGGCGGCGGCGTTGCCGGTACCGAGGTAGCCGTCGCCCGCGTCGGGCGTGCTGAGCAGCAGCGCGGGATAGTCCTGTCCGTTGGAGCCCATGAACACGCCGGTACGGCTGCCGCGCAGGCTGCCCGGGGAGATGGCGGCGCGCTCCAGCGCCTCCCAGGAGGTCTCCAGGAGCAGCCGCTGCTGCGGGTCCATGGCGACGGCCTCGCGGGGCGAGATGCCGAAGAACGCCGGGTCGAAGTCGCCGACACCGGTGAGGAAGCCGCCGTGCCGGGCGTAACTGGTGCCGGGGCGGCCGGGCTCGGGGTGGTAGAGGGCGTCGATGTCCCAGCCGCGGTCGGTGGGGAACTCGGCGACGGCGTCCCGTGCCCCGGCCACCAGGTCCCACAGCTCGTCGGGGCCCGTCACGTCGCCGGGCAGGCGGCAGCCCATGCCGACGATGACGATGGGGTCGTCGACCGCTCGGTCCCTGCGCCCCGCGCCGTTCGCGGTGTCGGTCCGGCCGGTCGCAGGGCCGCTGTCGGGCTCGTCGAACAGCAGGCCGTGCACGAAGGTGGCGAGGTCGACGGGGGTGGGGCGGTCGAAGACCAGTGTGGCGGGCAGCGCGAGGCCGGTCTCCGTGGTCAGGCGGTTGCGCAGTTCGACGGCGGTGAGGGAGTCGAAGCCCGAGTCGCGGAAGGCGCGCCGGGTCTCCAGCAGCCCGGCGTCGGTGTGTCCGAGAACGGCGGCGGCGTGGGTGCGGATCAACTCCAGGAGTGCGCGAGTGCGTTCGGCGGCCGGGCGGCCCGCGAGGCGTTCGCGCAGTGCCGCACCCGCTCCGGCGTCGCCCGCTCGGGCCTGTCCGTCGGTCAGCGCGTTCCGCGCCTCGGGCAGATCGTTGAGCAGGGGGCTGGGGCGGGTGCTGGTGAAGCCGGGGGTGAACCGGGACCAGTCGACGTCGGCGACGACCTGCCCGGTGACGTCCTGCTGCAGGACACGGCGCAGCGCGGCCAGGGCGGTGCCGGGGTCGAGGGCGGCGAGGCCGCGGCGGCGCAGGTACTCCTCTGCCCCGTCCTCGGCGGCCATGCCGCCCTGGCCCCACGGTCCCCAGGCGACGGAGGTGGCGGTGGCGCCGCGGGCGCGCCGTTGTTCGGCCAGGCCGTCGAGGTAGGCGTTGGCGGCGGCGTAGGCGGTCTGGCCTCCGCTGCCCCACACCCCGGCGATGGAGGAGAACAGCACGAACGCGTCCAGCGGCCGGTCGCCCTGGGCGCGCAGCACGGCGTCGAGGTGGGCCGCGCCGTACGCCTTGGCGGCGAGGACCGAACGCAGACGGTCGGCGTCCAGGTCGGGCAGCGGCAGCGAGTCGGTGACGCCCGCCGCGTGGACCACGGCGTCGACGGTGTGGCGGGCGAGCAGCCGCTCGACGGCCGCACGGTCGGCGACGTCGCACGCCTCGACGCTCACGCGGGCGCCGAGCGCGGTGAGTTCGGCGCTCAGCTCGGTCGCGCCGGGGGCGTCGGGGCCTCGGCGGCCCGTCAGCACGAGGTGCTCCGCGCCCTGCTCGGCGGCCCAGCGGGCGACGTGGGCGCCGAGCGCGCCGGTGCCGCCGGTGATCAGCACGGTGCCGCGGGGCTGCCAGCCGCTCACGGCGGTCTGCGGCGCGACCGGGTCGTCGGCACGCAGCAGGCGTCGTACGAAGACACCGGACGCGCGCACGGCGATCTGGTCCTCGTCGCCGGTCGCGGCCAGCACCGCGGCGAGCCGTCCCGCGGCACGCCGGTCGACGGTCCTCGGCAGGTCGACGAGGCCACCCCACCGGTCGGACAGCTCCAGCGCGGCCACCCGGCCCAGGCCCCACTGTGCGGCCTGCGCCGGGTCGGGGGCGGCGTCGGAGCGTGCGGTGGCCACCGCGCCCCGTGTGGCCAGCCACAGCGGGGCGGTCACCTGGGCGTCGCCGAGCGCCTGCACGAGCCGTACGGTGCGGAGCAGGACGTCCGCCGGGGACGGGTCGGCGTCGGGGGCAAGGTCCTCGTCGGCGGGCAGGGCGAGGACGCCCGCGAGGGTGCCGGTGTCGGCGAGGCGGGCGGCCAGCGCGGCGCGCTCCTCGTCGGGGGCGTACTCCCACGGCACCGGTTCGGCGCCGCGCGCGGCCAGCGCCTCGGTCACCGTACGGGCCAGGGTGTGGCCGGCCGTGCCGGAGGGGACGACGACGAGCCAGCGGCCGGTGAGCGGGTTGTCGGCGGCCGGGTCGACGGGCTGCCAGCCGATCCGGTAGCGCAGCCGGTCCACCCGGCCGAGCTCGCGCCGTCCGCGCCGCCACGACGACAGGGCGGGTACGAGGGGGCGGACGAGCCCCTCGTCGACGTCCAGGGTGTCGGCGAGGGCGGTGATGTCCTCGTCCTCGACGGCCGTCCAGAAGCCCGCGTCCCCGCCATCGGTTTCCGTGGTCGGCGCCATGCCGGGCGGGGTCGGCTCCAGCCAGTACCGTTCGCGGCGGAACGCGTACGTCGGCAGTTCCACGGTCTGCGCGCCGGTGCCCGCGAAGACGGCGCGCCAGTCGACGGGCGCGCCGTGGGCGAAGGCGCCCGCGACCGCGGCCATCAGCGCGGCGGGCTCGCTCCGGTCCTTGCGCAGGGTGGGCACGGCCGGCGGCCCGTCGCCGTCCAGGCAGCCCTGGGCGAGGGCGGTGAGGGTGCCGTCGGGTCCCAGTTCGACGAAGCGGGCGACCCGGCGCTTTTCCAGCAGCCGTATCCCGTCGGCGAACCGGACGGGCTCGCGGACGTGCCGGACCCAGTAGGCGGGCGAGCACAGGTCGGCGGGGCGGGCGGTGTCGCCGGTGACGTCGGAGACGATCGTCAGCCGGGGCGGGTGGTAGGTGGCGCTCTCGGCGACCGCGCGGAACTCCCGGAGCATGGGCTCCATCAGCGGCGAGTGGAAGGCGTGGCTGACCCGCAGGGCCGTGACCTTGCGGTCCTGTGCGCGGAAGTGCGCGGCCACCTCCTCCACGGCGTCGGCGGCACCGGAGATCACCACCGCGCGGGGGCCGTTGACGGCGGCGATGCCGACCCGGTCGTTCAGCAGGGGCGACACCTCCTCCTCGGTCGCCTGGAGCGCGGCCATGGCGCCGCCCTCCGGGAGCGCCTGCATCAGGCGGCCGCGCGCCACCACCAGCCGGCAGGCGTCCGCGAGGGACCACACCCCGGCGACATGGGCGGCGGCCAGCTCGCCGACGGAGTGGCCCAGCAGGAACTTCGGGGTGAGGCCCCACGCCTCCAGGAGCCGGAAGAGGGCGACTTCGAGCGCGAAGAGGGCGGGCTGGGCGTATTCGGTGCGATTCAGCCGTTCCGCGTCATCGCCGAAGACGATCTCCCGCAGACTGAACGGCAGTTCGGCGTCCACCGCGTCGAAGGCCTCGGCGAAGGCGGGGTACGTCTCGTACAACTCCCGGCCCATACCGAGCCGTTGGGATCCCTGACCGGCGAACAGGAAGGCCGTGGCACCCCGCACGGTACGGCCGTGTACGGTCGCGGGGCCCGGGGCGCCCTCGGCGAGCGATGCCAGTTCCCGTACGGCGGTCTCGTGGTCCGGGGCGAGGACCGTCGCCCGGTGCTCCAGGGCGGCCCGGGTGGTGGCGAGCGCGTGGCCGACGTCCAGCGGACGGGGCGGCTCGCCCTCCTGCCGCAGGCGGGCCAGCAGCCGCGCGGCCTGTGCCCGCAGCGCCTCCTCACTGCGCGCGGACACCGGCCACGGCACGACGGGGAGCGTCCGCGGCGGGGCGGCCGGCACCTCGGCGGCGTCGGCGGGTTCGGCCGGTTCGGGCGCCGGGGCCTGCTCGATGACGACGTGCGCGTTGGTGCCGCTGATGCCGAACGAGGACACTCCGGCGCGACGCGGCCGGTCCGCCTCGGGCCAGTCCACCGGCTCGGTGAGCAGCCGTACCGCCCCCGCCGACCAGTCGACGTGCCGGGACGGCTCGGAGACGTGCAGGGTGCGCGGCAGCACCCCGTGCCGCATCGCCTCGACCATCTTGATGATGCTGCCGACGCCGGCGGCCGACTGGGTGTGCCCGATGTTCGACTTCAACGAGCCCAGCCACAGGGGCTGTTCACGTTCCTGGCCGTAGGTGGCGAGCAGGGCCTGCGCCTCGATGGGGTCACCGAGCGAGGTGCCGGTACCGTGCGCGTCGACCGCGTCCACGTCGGCGGGAGCCAGGCCCGCGTTGGCGAGGGCGGCGCGGATGACCCGCTGCTGCGAGGGGCCGTTGGGGGCGGTCAGGCCGTTGGACGCGCCGTCGGAGTTGATCGCCGTGCCACGGACCACGGCCAGCACCGGGTGGCCCAGACGGCGGGCGTCGGACAGCCGCTCCACCAGCAGCATGCCGGCACCCTCGGCCCAGCCGGTGCCATCGGCGTCGTCGGAGAACGCCTTGCACCGGCCGTCGGCGGCCAGCCCGCGCTGCCGGCTGAACTCGTAGAACATCGCCGGGGTGGCCATCACCGCCACACCGCCCGCGAGCGCCATGTCGCACTCGCCGCGGCGCAGCGCCTGGCACGCCCAGTGCAGGGCGACCAGCGAGGAGGAGCAGGCCGTGTCGACGGTGACGGTGGGCCCTTCGAGGCCGAGCGTGTAGGCGATGCGACCGGAGGCGACCGAGGTCGCGTTGCCCGCCAGCAGCAGGCCCTGCACGCCCTCGGGGAACTCGCTCACACCGGCGCCGTAACCGGAGGTCGCCGCGCCGACGAAGACGCCGGTGCTGGTACCGCGCACCGCGCCGGGGTCGATCCCCGCCCGCTCGAACGCCTCCCAGGAGATCTCCAGCAGCAGCCGCTGCTGGGGGTCCATCGCCAGCGCCTCGCGCGGCGAGATCCCGAAGAAGTCCGCGTCGAACCGGGACGCCTCGTGCAGGAAGCCGCCGCCGAGCGCGTAGAAGGTGCCGGGGTGGTCGGGGTCGGGGTCGTAGCCCGCCTCGACATCCCAGCCGCGGTCGGCGGGGAACCCGGAGATGGCGTCCCCGCCCTCGTCGACGAGCCGCCACAGTTCCTCCGGGCTGTCCACACCGCCCGGATAGCGGCAGCTCATCGCCACGATCGCGATCGGTTCCCGGTCGCGCGTCTCCACCTCGCGCAGCTGCCGGCGCGTCTGCCGCAGCTCGGCGGTCAACCTCTTGAGGTACTCGACGTACTTGTCGTCCATCTTTTCGCTCTTGTCGCTTTCAGCCACCAACGTCACATCCCTGAGCCGATGCCAACGGTTTCCCGCGGCTGATCACGACATCCCGAGTTCTTTGTCGATCAGGTCGAACAGCTCGTCCGCCGTCTCGACGGAGTCGAGTTCCCCGTCGTCGAGGTCGGCGAGTGCCGCTCCGGAATCCACGGAGCCGGTGCCGTTGTCGTGTCCGGCACCGCTGCCCTTCGTTGCCATGTCCTGCCACTTCGCCGTCAGCCCCTGCAGCCGGGAAGTGATCGTCGCGTGGTCGTCCCCGCCGATCGCGGCGGCGCCGAGCGCGGCCTCCAGCCGGTCCAGTTCGGCCAGGAGCGGCGCCGCCGTCCCGGCTGCGCCCGGACCTTCGCCCGCACCCGTGCCGGACGCCTCCGGCAGGGTGATCTCCTGAAGTAGCTGACCTGCCAGCACCGTCGGTGTCGGATGGTCGAACACCAGCGTGGCCGGCAGCCGCAGCCTGGTGGCGGCGTTGAGCCGGTTGCGCAGTTCGACGGCGGTGAGCGAGTCGAAGCCCAGCTCCTTGAACGCCTGGTCCGGTTCGATCTCGTCCGCCGAGGCGTGGCCGAGGGTCGCCGCCGCCTGGGCGCAGACCAGGTCGACGAGGTACTGCTCCCGGTCGGCCGGTGCGAGCGCCGCCAGCCTGGTACCGAGGTCCTGCTGCTCCGCGCCGGCCCCGGCCCTCGTCTCCGCCGCCCGTCGCGCAGGCGCCCGCACCAGGCCGCGCAGCAGCGGCGGTACGGCCTCGGCGTGTGCCCGCAGCGCCTGGAGGTCCAGGTTGACCGGCAGCAGCAGCGCCCGGTGTCCGGGGGCCGCGGCGGCCACGAGCCCGGCGATGTCGAGAAGTTCGAGACCCTGCTCGGCGGTGAGCGGTTGCATGCCGCCGCGTGCCATGCGCCGCAGGTCCGCCTCGGTCAGCTCGGCGGTCATGCCGGCGCCGGGTGCCCAGGCTCCCCATGCAAGGGACACCGCGGGCAGTCCGGCGGCCCGGCGCAGGGCCGCGAAGCCGTCGAGGAAGGCGTTGGCGGCCGCGTAGTTGGCCTGCCCCGCGCTGCCGAACGTGCCGGCGACGGAGGAGAAGGCCACGAACGCGGACAGGTCGGCGTCGCGGGTCAGCTCGTGCAGGTGCTCCACGGCGTCGGCCTTCGGCCGCAGGACCTCGGCCAGCCGCTCGGGAGTCAGGGACGCGATGACGCCGTCGTCGACGATGCCCGCCGTGTGGACCACGGCGGTCAGCGGATGCGCGCCCGGGACGGTGTCGAGCATGGCGGACAACTCGTCCCGGTCGGCGACGTCCACCGCCGCGACCTCGACCTGCGCACCCAACTGAGCGAGTTCTGCGGCGAGTTCGCTCGCGCCGGGGGCTTGGAGACCGCGGCGGCTGGCCAGCAACAGGTGTCGTACCCCGTGCTCGGTGACCAGATGCCGGGCCACCAGCGCACCCAGACCACCCGTGCCACCGGTGACCAGCACCGTCCCGTCCGGGTCCATCGGTACCGGAACGGTCAGGACCACCTTGCCGACATGCCGGGCCTGCGACAGGTACCGGAACGCCTCGGGGGCTCGCCGTACATCCCAGCAGGTCAGGGGAAGGGGCTTGAGCACGCCCTCCTCGAACAGCCCGACCAGGTCAGCCAGCATCTCGCCGATCCGCTCCGGACCGGCGTCCCACAGATCGAACGCCCGATACGTCACACCCGGATGCTCGGCAGCCACCGCCTCCGCATCCCGGACGTCGGTCTTGCCCATCTCCAGGAACCGGCCGCCGCCCGGCAGCAACCGCAGCGACGCATCTACGAACTCGCCCGCGAGCGAGTCCAGTACGACGTCCACGCCACGACCGCCGGTCGCCGCGAGGAAGGCCTTCTCGAACTCCGTGTCCCGGGACGAGGCGATGTGACTGTCGTCCAGGCCGAGCTTCCTCAGCGTGTCCCACTTGCCGGCACTCGCCGTACCGAACACCTCGGCACCCACATGCCCCGCCAACTGTACGGCCGCCATACCCACGCCACCGGCCGCCGCATGCACCAGTACCGACTCACCGGGCTGCACGCCGCCCAGATCGGTCAGCGCGTAGTACGCCGTCAGGAACACGATCGGCACCGAGGCCGCCTGAGCGAACGACCAACCCGCCGGAATCCGCGCCACCGTCCGCGCATCCGCCACGGCGACGGGCCCGAACGAGCCGGGGAACATGCCCATCACCCGGTCGCCGACAGCCAGCCCGGACACGCCCGGACCGACCTCGGTCACCACACCCGCACCCTCGCCGCCGAGCAGGCCTGCCTCGCCCGGGTACATGCCGAGCGCGTTGAGCACGTCACGGAAGTTGACTCCGGCCGCGCGTACGGCGACACGGACCTGCCCCTCCGTCAACTCGGCTGCGGCCTCCGGGAAGGGGGTCAGGGCGAGATTGTCCAGAGCGCCCTTCTCCGTACTGTCCAGATGCCAGGCAGACTCACCCGCCGGGAGCGCAAGCCCGCCGCCGGCCGGGACACGGCCCAGGCGCGGCGCATGGGCAACGCCGTCGCGCAGCGCGATCTCCGGTTCTCCCGACGCCAGCGCCTGGATGAGCGCGGCGCGGGACGCGTCGGTGCCGTCCGTGTCGACCAGCGCGAAACGGTCGGGCGCCTCGGCGCGCGCGGCTCGTACCAGGCCCCAGACCGCGGTCAGGGCGGGATCGGGAGCCGTTCCGCCGAGCGTGACCGCCCCTTCGGTGACGATCACCAGACGGGACTCCTCGAAGCGCTCGTCGGCGAGCCAGGACTGTACGGCGTCCAGGACACGACCGGTGGCGGCACGGGTCGCGTCCGCCGCACCCGCCGCGCCCTCGCTCCCACCGTCCAGACCGGGGCCGGCGGCGAACAGTACGGTTGCGGGCACGGTGGCCGGCAGCTCCCTCAGGGCCGGGTACGTCGGTGCGCCGGGAGCGAGGTCCGCGTCGCCGACCACCGCCGCCCCGCCGTTCGAGGAGACGTTCCGCTCCGGCGCTGACACCTTCGTCCAGTCCACCTGGAAGAGGCCGTCCCGGTGGCCGTCGGCCTCGGCGCGGGCCGCGAGGTCGCCGGAGACCTGGCGCAGCAGCAGCGATTCGACGGAGGCGACCGTGCCGCCCGTCGGGTCGGCCAGGTGCAGGGCGACCGCTTCCGGCCCTGCCTGCACCATGCGTACGCGCAGTGCCCGCGCGCCTGACGCACGCAGCGATACTCCGCTCCAGGAGAACGGCAGCCGTCCCTGCCCTGCCTCGGCCAGCGACACGAACATCATCGCGTGCAGCGCGGAGTCCAGCAGCGCCGGGTGGACTCCGAAGTCGCCCGCCAGCCGCTCGTGGTCGTCGGGCAGTCCGACTTCGGCGAAGACCTCGTCGCCGCGCCGCCAGACCGCGCGCAGGCCCTGGAACACCGGCCCGTAGGCGAATCCGGCCTCGGCGAAGCTGTCGTAGAAGCCCTCCATGGGGACGGCCTCGGCGTTCGGCGGCGGCCATGCCGACAGGTCGGGAGCCGCGGTGTCGGCCGACGCGGGCCCGGCGGCCAGTGAGCCGCTGGCGTTCAGCGTCCACGGGTCGGTGTCGAGCGCGTCCTCCGCACGGGAGTACACCTCCACGGTGCGCGTCTCGGACTCGTCAGGTGCGCCGGCCCTGACCTGCACCAGCCGTCCGGTGCGCTCGGGCACGATCAGCGGGGCGGCGATGGTCAGTTCCTCGACCCGGTCGTAGCCGAGCTGTCCGGCGGCGCACAGGGCGAGTTCGAGGAATCCGGTGCCCGGGAAGAGGACCGTGCCGGTCACGGCGTGGTCGCGCAGCCACGGGTGCGTCCGGAGCGAGAGCCGCCCGGTGAACAGCGCCTCCTCGCTCCCGGCCACGCGTACGGCGGCGCCCAGCAGCGGGTGCCCGGCCGAGCCGAGGCCCGCCGAACCGAGGTCGCCGAGGGTGACGCCGGTGAGGTTGGGCCAGTACCGGCGGCGCTGGAAGGCGTAGGTCGGCAGGTTCACCGTCGTTTCCCGGTCGCCGCCGGTCAGCGCCCGCCAGTCGGTGCCGGCGCCGTGGACGAAGAGAGTGGCGAGTGCGGCGAGCGCGGTCGGTGCCTCCGGTCGGTCCTTGCGCAGCACCGGTGCGAGCACGGCTGCCCCGGAGTCGTCGAGGGACGCCTGGGCGAGGGCGGTCAGGGTGCCGTCCGGGCCGAGTTCGAGGTAGCGGCCGACGCCCTGCTCGGCGAGGGCGCGGACCGCGTCGGCGAAGCGGACCGCCTGGCGTACGTGGCGCACCCAGTAGGCCGGGGACATCAGCTCGTCGGCGGTGAGGGCGGCGCCGGTCACGGTGGAGACGATCGACAGCTCCGGACGCTCGTACGTCAGGCTCTCGGCGACCTTGCGGAAGTCGTCGAGCATGGGCTCCATCAGCCGGGAGTGGAAGGCGTGGCTCACCCGCAGGGCCGTGACCTTGCGGTCCAGCGCGCGGAAGTGGGCCGCGATCTCCTCCACCGCCTCCGACGCACCCGCGACGACCACGGCCCGGGGGCCGTTGACCGCGGCGATGCCCACCCGGTCGTCGAGCAGGGACAGCACTTCGCCCTCGGCGGCCTGAAGCGCGACCATCGCGCCGCCGGACGGCAGGGCCTGCATCAGCCGACCGCGCGCGGCCACCAGACGGCACGCGTCCGCCAGCGACCACATTCCTGCCACGTGCGCCGCGGCGATCTCACCGATCGAGTGCCCGGCCAGCACGTCCGGACGCACACCCCACGACTCCAGCAGCCGGAAGAGGGCGACTTCCAGGGCGAAGAGGGCAGGCTGGGTGAACTCCGTGCGGTTCAGCAGCTCGGTGTCGTCCCCGAACACCACCTCCCGCAGCGGGCGCGGCATTTCCGCGTCCAGGTGCGCGCAGGCGGCGTCGAAGGCATCGGCGAAGACCGGGTACGAGTCGTACAACTCCTGGCCCATGCCAAGCCGTTGAGAGCCCTGTCCCGCGAAGAGGAAGGCCGTCTGGGCGTCGCGTCGGGACGTTCCCGTGACGGCGTTCACGGCCTCCTCCCCGGAAGCGACCGCTTCAAGGCCTCGCAGCAACTCCGTACGGTCGGTGCCCCAGACCACGGCCCGGTGCTCGAACAACGACCGCGACCGCACCAGAGCAGCGCCCACCTCCGCGACGCCCAGCGCCTCGTCACCGGCCACGAACTCCGCGAGGCGCGCCGCCTGGTGCCGCAGCGCCGCGGCCGTACGGCCCGACACCACCCACGGCACCACACCACCACCGCCGACCGGCACACTCGTCGACTCGGTCTCCTCCTGGACAGGCGCCTCCTCCAGCACCACATGCGCGTTCGTGCCACTGAGGCCGAACGACGACACACCGGCTCGGCGTGTCCTGCCCTCGGTCCTCGGCCAGTCAGCGTTGCCGGTGAGCAGGTCGACCGCTCCGGCGGACCAGTCGACGTGGGACGAGGGCTCGTCCGCGTGCAGGGTGCGCGGCAGCACCCCGTGCTGGAGAGCGAGCACCATCTTGATCACACCGGCCACACCCGCGGCAGCCTGAGTGTGCCCGATGTTCGACTTCACCGAACCGAGCAGGAGGGGCTGTTCACGGTCCTGGCCGTAGGTGGCGAGCAGGGCCTGCGCCTCGATCGGGTCGCCGAGGGAGGTGCCCGTTCCGTGCGCCTCGACAGCGTCGACGTCAGCGGGTCCGAGCCCGGCGCCTGCGAGCGCCTGGCGGATCACCCGCTGCTGGGAGGGGCCGTTGGGGGCGGTCAGGCCGTTGGAGGCGCCGTCCTGGTTGACCGCGCTGCCGCGTACGACCGCCAGGACCGGGCGGCCTGCCGCCCGCGCGTCCGAGAGCCGCTCGACGAGCACCAGGCCCGCGCCCTCGGAGAACCCGGCGCCGTCCGCGGTGTCCGAGAACGCCTTGCACCGGCCGTCCGAGGCCAGACCACGCTGCCTGCTGAAGTCCAGGAACAGACCTGGTGTCGACATCACCGTCACACCACCGGCCAGCGCCAGATCGCACTCCCCCGCCCGCAGCGCCTGCACCGCCAGATGCAGTGCCACCAGGGCGGCCGAGCACGCTGTGTCCACGGTCACCGCGGGGCCTTCCAGGCCCAGCGTGTAGGACACGCGGCCGGAGACGATGCTCGCCGCGTTGCCGGTGCCGAGGTGGCCACCGACGTCCTCGCCGGAGGCGACGAGGAGCGGGGTGTAGTCGTTGCCGTTGGTGCCGGCGAAGACGCCGGTACGGGAGCCGCGCAGGGTCGTCGGGTCGATCCCGGCCCGCTCGAACGCCTCCCACGCCAGCTCCAGCAGCAACCGCTGCTGCGGGTCCATCGCCAGCGCCTCACGCGGCGAGACGCCGAAGAAGGCGGGGTCGAACTCGGCCATGGCCCGCAGGAATCCGCCTTCGCGGGCGGTGCAGGTGCCGGGGTGGTCGGGGTCGGGGTGGTAGAGGTTGTCGACGTCCCAGCCACGGTCGGCCGGGAACGGGGCGATGGCGTCGGCGCCGTCCGCGAGCAGCTTCCAGTAGTCCTCGGGGGTGTCGGCACCGCCGGGGAAGCGGCAGCTCATCGCGGTGATGACGATCGGGTCGTCGGCCACGGAGGCAGACGCCGCGGCGGACGCGACAGCGGATCGCGCCGTCGCGGGGCGGCGGGCGCCCTCGTCGGACGCTTCGCCCAGTTCGCCGAGCAGCATCCGGGCCAGCTCCGCGCAGTTGGGATGGTCGAAGACCAGGGTGGCCGGCAGTCGCAGTCCGGTGATCTTGTTCATGCCGTTGCGCAGTTCGACGGCGCTGAGCGAGTCGAACCCGAGGTCGCTGAAGGCGCGGGTGGGCTCGACGGACTGCGGCCCGGGGTAGCCGAGGACGGTGGCGACATAGCCGCGGACGACGTCGAGAACGGCGTCCGCGCGTCCGGCGCCGGTGAGGCCCGCCAGATGCCGGCGGAGGGCGGGCCGGCCGCCTTCGTCGCCGTCGCCGCCGAAGCCGTCGCCGGCACTCTCCCCGGAGGTCGTACCGCGAGACGGGTTGAGGACTCGCTGGGCGTCGGGCAGGTCCCGCAGCAGGGCGCTGGGCCGGGAGCCGGTGAAGGCGGGTGCGAAGCGCTCCCAGCCGATGTCGGTGACGGCGAGGTAGGTCTCGCCGTGGTCGAGTGCCTGCTGGAGGGCCTGGCAGGCCAGTTCGGGCTGCATGTCGTAGACGCCGTAGCGGCGCAGGCGTTCGCCGACCGCGCCGTCGCCCATGCCGCCGTCGGCCCAGTGGCCCCAGGCGACGGCGGTGGCGGGCAGGCCGAGGGAGCGGCGCTGCTGGGCGAGGGCGTCCAGGAAGGCGTTGCCGGGGGCGTAGTTGCCGAGGCCGGGTCCGCTGATGGTGCCGGACGTCGAGGAGAACAGCACGAACGCGGACAGGTCGAGCCCGGCGGTCAGTTCGTGCAGGTTGACGGCGGCGGTGGCCTTGGTGCGCAGCACCGGGTTCATCCGGCCCGGGTCGAGTGCGTCGATGACGCCGTCGTCGAGGGAGCCGGCGATGTGCAGCACGGCGTCGAGCGGCTGTTCCTCGGGGATCGAGTCGATCAGGTCGCGCAGGGCGTCGCGGTCGGCGACGTCGCAGGCGGCGAGGGTGACCCGGCCGGCACCGAGTGCGGTCAGCTCCGCCGTCAGTTCCGTGGCGCCGGGCGCGTCGGCGCCCCGGCGGCTGGTGAGCAGCAGGTGTTCGGCGCCGAGGGAGGCGAGCCAGCGGGAGATGTGTCCGCCGACCGCGCCGGTGCCGCCGGTGACCAGGACGGTGCCGCGGGGGCGCCAGCTCTCGCCGGGCGGGGTGGCGGCGGCGAGCGGGGCCCGCAGCAGCCGGCGGCCGTAGGTACCGGAGGCCCGAATCGCCGTCTGGTCCTCGCCGTCGGGCCGGGCGAGCAGGGCGCACAGCCGGTCTGCCGACCGGCGGTCGAGGGCGGCGGGCAGATCGATCAGGCCGCCCCAACGGTCGGAGTGCTCAAGGGCGGCGACCCGGCCGAGGCCCCAGATGAGGGCCTGCGGCGCACTGAGGACGGTCTCCGAGCCGGTGACGGCGACGGCACCGCGGGTGGCGCACCACAGGGGTGCGCTGACGCCGAGGTCGCCGAGGGCCTGGAGCAGCGTGAGGGTGGCGGCGAGGCCTGCGGGGACCGCCGGGTGTTCGGGGTGCGGGTTCTCGTCGAGGGCGAGGAGCGAGAGTACGCCGCCCAGATCGCCGGGTTCCAGGGCGGGTTCGGCATCGGTCGCGGCGAGCGCTGCGGCCAGCAGGCCGGTCAGACCCCCTCGGTCGGCGGCGGGGGTGCCGCCGCCGACGGGTACGACCCGCACGCTGACGCCGTGGTCGGTGAGCGCCTGGCAGGTGGCGTCCGCCAGGGCGTGACCGGCGGCGGGAACGACGAGGAGCCAGGTGCCCGCCGGGGGCGCGAGCGTGGTGTCCTGGGTGAGCGGGGTCCAGCCGACGGTGTAGCGCCAGTTGTCGACGGTGGACTGCTCCTTGCTGCTGCGCCGCCAGGCGGACAGCGCGGGCAGCACCTCGCGCAGCGGGGTGTCCCCGCCGAGGTCGAGGGTGGCGGCGAGGGATTCGAGGTCCTCTTCCTCCACCGTCTGCCAGAAGCGGCTCTCCACCTCGTCGGTGACCTCCGGGCCGTCCGCGGCGCCGCTGTCCGCCGCCCGCAGCTCGGGCCAGAACCGCAGCCGTTGGAAGGCGTAGGTGGGCAGGTCGACGCGGTGGGCGCCGGTACCGGCGAAGACGCCGTGCCAGTCGACGGGCACGCCCTGGGCGTGGGCCTCGGCGAGGGAGGTCAGGAAGCGGTCGAGGCCGCCCTGGTCGCGGCGGAGCGTGCCGAGCACGACGGCGTCGGCGGCGGCGTCCTCGATGGTCTCGCGGAGGCCGAACGCGACGACGGGGTGCGGGCCGACCTCGATGAAGGCGCGGTGGCCGGCGCCCAGCAGTCCTCGGATCGCGTCCTCGAAGCGGACCGTCTCCCGCAGGTTGGTGTACCAGTAGGCGCCGTCGAGGATGGTGTCCCCGTCCAGCCAGTCGCCGGTCACCGAGGAGCGGAAGGGGATCTCGGCGGGCATGGGCCGCAGGCCGGCGAGCGCGTCGAGGACTTGTTCCCGGATGGGCTCGACATGGCCGGAGTGGCTGCCGTAGTCCACTGCGACCTTGCGGGCCTGGACGCCGTCGCCGGTCAGCTCGGTGAACAGGTCGTCCAGGGCGTCGGCGGCGCCGGACACGACGACCGAGCCGGGGCCGTTGATCGCGGCTATGGCGAGCCGGTCGCCGTACGGCTCCAGTCGGGTGCGCGCCTCGTCGGCGGGGAGCGGCACCGACATCATGCCGCCGTCGCCCGCGATGGCGGTGATGGCCTTGCTGCGCAGGGCGGCGACGCGGGCGCCGTCCTCCAGCGACAGGACGCCGGCGACGACGGCCGCGGCGATCTCGCCCTGGCTGTGGCCGACGACGGCGGCGGGCTCGACGCCGTACGAGCGCCACAGGTGGGCGAGGGAGACCATGACGGCCCACAGGACGGGCTGGACGACGTCCACCCGGTCGAGGTCGGGCGCGTCCGGGCCACCGCGCAGGGCGGCGGTCAGCGACCAGTCGACGTACGGCGCGAGTGCCTGCTCGCACGCGGCGACACGGCAGGCGAACTCCGGTGCGGTGTCGAGGAGTTCCCGGCCCATGCCGGTCCACTGGGCGCCCTGGCCGGGGAAGACGAGCACGGGTCCGGTGCCGCGCCGGTCGGTGCCGCGGACGACGTCGCTGACCATACGGTCCTCGGCGAGGTCGCGCAGTCCGTGCTCCAGGCCGTCGCGGTCGGCGGCGAGTACGACCGCCCGCTGCTCGAACGCGGTGCGGGTGGTGGCCAGCGACAGCCCCAGGTCGGCGAGGCCGAGGCCGGGGTGGTCGCGCAGATGGGCGAGCAGCCGGCCCGCCTGGGCGCGCAGCCCGTCGGAGGTGCGGGCGGACACGGGTACGGGTACGGGTACGAGCGGCAGCGACGCGGGGGCGTCGACGTCCTGCCCGGCCGAGTCTTTCTGTGCCGCGCCGTTCGGTGCCGTCTCGTTCGCCGCCGTCTCGTTCCGGGCCGTGTCGTCGGGGGCCTGCTGGATGATCACGTGCGCGTTGGTGCCGCTCATGCCGAACGAGGAGACGCCCGCGCGGCGCGGACGCCCGGTCTCGGGCCACGGCAGCGGCTCGTCGAGCAGCCGCACGGTGCCCGCCGACCAGTCCACCTCGGGGGTCGGGGTCTCGGCGTGGAGGGTGGCCGGGAGCACGCCGTTGCGGATGGCCATGACCATCTTGATGACGCCGCCGACACCGGCCGCCGCCTGGGAGTGACCGATGTTGGACTTCAGCGAGCCCAGCCACAGCGGGCGGTCCTCGGGCCGGTCCTGGCCGTAGACCGCGATCAGCGCCTGTGCCTCGATGGGGTCGCCCAGCGTCGTACCGGTGCCGTGGGCCTCCACGGCGTCGACGTCGGCCGGGGTGAGCCCGCCGCCGGCCAGCGCGGCGCGGATCACCCGCTGCTGCGAGGGGCCGTTGGGGGCGGTCAGGCCGTTGGAGGCACCGTCCTGGTTGAGGGCGCTGCCCTGGACCACGGCGAGGACGGGGTGTCCGTTGCGCCGGGCGTCGGACAGCCGCTCCACGACGACCGTGCCGACGCCCTCGGCCCAGCTGGCACCGTCGGCGTCCGCGGAGAACGGCTTGCAGCGGCCGTCCTCGGCGAGCGCCCGCTGCCGGCTGAACTCGATGAGGGAGCCCGGCGTCGACATGACGGTGACACCGCCCGCCAGCGCCAGGTCGCACTCGCCCTGCCGCAGCGCCTGCACCGCGAGGTGCAGGGCCACCAGGGACGAGGAGCAGGCGGTGTCGACGGACAGCGCCGGACCCTCCAGGCCCAGGGCGTAGGCGATACGGCCGGACAGGACGCTCGGCGAGTTGCCGGTGCCGATATAGCCCTCGAAGCTGTCCTTGGCGGCGCCGAGGATACCGACGTAGTCCTGGTAGGTGACGCCGGCGAAGACACCGGTGAGGCTGCCGCGCTGGGACGCCGGGTCGATGCCGGCCCGCTCCAGCGCCTCCCAGGAGGTCTCCAGGAGCAGCCGCTGCTGCGGGTCCATCGCGAGGGCCTCGCGCGGGGAGATGCCGAAGAAGCCGGGGTCGAACTGGCTGGCGTTGTGCAGGAATCCGCCCTCGCGGGCGTAGCAGGTGCCCGGGTGGTCCGGGTCCGGGTGGTAGAGCTTGGCGAGGTCCCAGCCGCGGTCGGCCGGGAGCGGGGAGATGCCGTCACCGCGGTTCACGACCAGGTCCCACAGTTCCTCGGGACTGGTGATGCCGCCCGGGTAGCGGCAGGCCATGCCGACGACCACGATCGGATCGTCGTCGAGCCGGGCGCGGGACGCCGCGGGTGCCGCGGAGTCCGGCCGGGCGCCGAACAGTTCCTCGTCGAGGTGTGCGGCCAGCGCCAGCGGCGTCGGGTGGTCGAAGACCAAAGTGGCGGGCAGCAGCACGCCGATGTCGGCGCTGAGCTGGTTGCGCAGCTCGACCGCGGTGATGGAGGCGAAGCCCAGGTCCTTGAAGACGCGGGAGGGCTCCACCTCGTCGACGTCGACGTAGTCCAGCACGGCGGCCACCTTGCGGCGCACCAGGTCGAGCAGCACCCGCTGCCGCTCGGCCGCGGACCGCCCGGCGAGGCGGTCCAGGAGACCCGCTTCCCCGCCTGCCCCGCCGGAGTCGGCGGCGCGACGGCGCACCGGCCGGGACGGGGTGACGGTACGGGCGGGGTCCGTGGCGCCGCCGACAGTGCCGTCGGCGTCCGTACGGTCTTCCGTGACGGCGGTGGTCGTACGGTCACTGGCGGCGTCGGTGGTCGCAGGGTCGGCGGCGGCAGCGGTGCTCGTACGGCCTTGTGCGCCGGCGGCGTCGGCGGTGGGTGCGGGCCCGCCGGTGGCAGGACGCAGCCGCAGCGACTCGACGGCGAGGACCGGCTGTCCGCAGGCGTCGGCGGCCCGGAGCGTCACCGCGTCCTCGGCGCGCCGGGTCAGCCGGACGCGCAGGGTGCCGGCGCCGTCGGCGAGGAGCGTGGCGCGCTGCCACGCGAACAGCAGCAACCCGTCGCCGAGTCCCTCCGGCAGGCCGAGGCCCAGCGGGTGCAGCGCCGCGTCGAGCAGTGCCGGGTGCACCCCGTACCGCTGCGCCTGTTCCCGCACCTCCTCACCGAGGGCGACCTCGGCATACACGTCGTCGCCGTGCCGCCAGACACCGTCGAGCGCGCGGAACGCGGGGCCGTACTCCAGACCGGCGTCGGCCACCAGCCGTTCGTACAGGTCCCCGATCGCGACCGGTTCGGCACCGGCCGGGGGCCAGACCGCGAAGTCGGCTTCCCAATCCGCGTCCGCGTCGTGCCGCGCGGCCGTGGTGGCGGGCGCGAGCAGACCGCCCGCGTGGCGGGTCCACGCGCTCTCGTCGAGCGCTGCGTCGTCGGGGCGCGAGTAGACGGCGAGGGCCCGGGTGCCGCGGGCGTCCGGCTCCTCGATGCGGACTTGCAGCCGGACCGCGCCGCGTTCGGGCACCGTCAGCGGCGCCTCCAGGGTGAGTTCGCGCACCTCGTCGCAGCCGACCTGGTCGCCCGCGCGGACGGCGAGCTCCAGGAAGGCGGTGCTGGGCACGACGGCGGTACCGGCGAGGCGGTGGTCCGCCAGCCACGGGTGCGAGCGCAGCGAAAGCCGTCCGGTCAGTACGACCGCCCCGCTGTCCGCGACGGAGACCGCGGCGGAAAGGAGCGGGTGGCCGGTGGCGGTGAGGCCCAGCGCGGAGGCGTCGCCGGATCCGGCGGGCTCCTCCAGCCAGTAGCGCCTGCGCTGGAAGGCGTAGGTGGGCAGGGCGATCCGCGGCGCGCGGGACAGGGCCGGTACGGGCGCCGTCCAGTCCACCTCGACGCCCCGCGTGAACAGGGCGGACAGGGCCGTCAGCAGGCTGCGCGGCTCGGGACGGTCGTGCCGCAGTGCGGGCACCTGGAGGCCGTCCGCCGTGGGCAGGCACGACTGGGTGAGCGTGGTCAGGGTGCTGTCGGGGCCGAGTTCCAGGAAACGGGTGACGTCATGGTCGGCGAGGGTGCGTACGCCGTCGGCGAATCGGACCGCGTCCCTGACGTGCCGCACCCAGTAGTCCGGGGAGATGAGTTCCTCGGTGGTGGCGGGGCGGCCGGTGACATCGGAGACGACGGGGATGCCCGGCGCCGCGTAGGTGAGGCTCTGGGCGACGGCACGGAAGCCGGTGAGCATCGGCTCCATCAGCGGCGAGTGGAAGGCGTGGCTGACCCGCAGCCTCCGGGTCCGCTTGCCCAGCGCCTCCACGGCGGCGGCGATCTCGCTCACCGCCTCCTCGGTGCCGGACACCACCACGGACAGCGGTCCGTTGACGGCCGCGATGCCGACCTCGTCCTCCCGGCCCGCCAGCAGCGGCAGCACCTCGTCCTCGGACGTCTGCAGCGACACCATGGCTCCACCCGCGGGCAGCGCCTGCATCAGCCGGCCCCGCGCCGCCACCAGACGGCAGGCGTCCGCCAGGGACCACACCCCGGCCACGTGGGCGGCCGCCAGCTCACCGATGGAGTGGCCGAGCAGTACATCCGGGCGCACGCCCCAGGACTCCAGCAGCCGGAACAGGGCCACTTCGAGGGCGAAGAGGGCAGGCTGCGCGTACTCGGTCCGGTTCAGGGCGTCCGCGTCGTCACCGAAGACCACCGCGCGCAAGGGCCGTTCGAGTTCGGCGTCGAAGTGCGCGCACACGGCGTCGAAGGCATCGGCGAAGTCCGGGTACGCATCGTACAACTCCCGTCCCATGCCGAGGCGTTGTGAGCCCTGGCCCGCGAACAGGAACGCCGTGCGCCCGTCGGTGAGCGCGGAGCCGGTGACGGCGCCTTCGGTCTGCTCGCCGTCCGCGACCGCCCTGAGCGTGCTCAGCAGTTCCTCTCGGTCGGCGCCCCACACCACCGTCCGGTGTTCGAACACCGACCGGGAGCGCACGAGGGACGCGGCCACCTCGACCGCCGTCGCCTCGGGACGCCCCGCGACATGGGCGGCCAGCCGCTCGGCCTGGGCCCGCAGGGCGGCCCGGCTGCGGCCGGAGACCACCCACGGCAGCGGCCCGGCCTCGGGGACGACGTCCCCTTGGGCACCCACCCGGGACTCCTCCGGGAAAGGCTCCACCGAAGTGGGTTCCTCCAGGGCGGGCTGCTCAAGGACGATGTGTGCGTTGGTGCCGGACACGCCGAAGGCCGACACACCGGCCCGCCGCGGACGCCCCTCGATCCGCGGCCACTCGGCGTTCTCCGTCAGCAGGCTGATGTCGCCGGCCGACCAGTCCACGTGTGTCGACGGCCGGTCCGCGTGCAGGGTGCGCGGCAACAGGCCGTGGTTCATGGCCAGCACCATCTTGATGACACCGGCGACACCGGCGGCCGCCTGAGTGTGCCCGATGTTCGACTTCAACGAACCCAGCCACAGCGGCCGTTCACGGTCCTGGCCGTACGTCGCCAGGAGAGCCTGTGCCTCGATCGGGTCGCCCAGCGTCGTACCCGTACCGTGCGCCTCCACCGCGTCCACATCGGTGGCTGCGAGCCCGGCCCCGGCGAGCGCCTGCCGGATGACCCGCTGCTGGGCGGGCCCGTTGGGGGCGGTCAGGCCGTTCGAGGCGCCGTCCTGGTTGACGGCGGAACCGGCCACGACGGCGAGCACCTGGTGACCGTTGCGGCGCGCGTCGGAGAGCCGCTCCACCACGAGGACACCCACGCCCTCCGCCCAGCCGGTGCCGTCGGCGTCGTCGGAGAACGCCTTGCACCGCCCGTCCGCCGCCAGACCGCCCTGCGAACTGAACTCGACGAACGCGCCCGGGTCGGCGAGCACGGTCACACCGCCGACCAGCGCCAGGTCGCACTCGGCCGACCTAAGCGACTGCGCCGCCAGATGCAGCGCCACCAGGGAGGACGAGCAGGCCGTGTCGACGGTCACCGCGGGTCCCTCGAAGCCGAAGGTGTAGGCGACGCGACCGGAGACCACGCTGCCCGCGACCCCGGTCAGCAGCTGACCGCCGAGCCCCTCGGGCACCTCGCGCAGCCCGGCGCCGTATCCGGAACTGCCGGCGCCGACGAACACGCCCGTGCGGCTGCCGTGCAGCGCGTCGGGCCTGATCGCCGCGTGCTCCAGCGCCTCCCAGGAGGTCTCCAGCAGGAGCCGCTGCTGCGGGTCGACGGCGAGGGCCTCGCGGGGCGAGATGCCGAAGAAGGCGGGGTCGAACTGCGAGGCGTCGTAGAGGAAGCCGCCGGCGCGGGTGTGGCTGCGGCCCTGGCCGTCACCGTCACCGTTGCCGGAGCCGTACAGAGCGTCGAGGTCCCAACCGCGGTCGGTGGGGAACTCCGAAATCGCGTCGGTGCCTTCGGTGACCAGTCGCCACAGATCGTCCGGGCCCGTGACCCGGCCGGGCAGACGGCAGGCCATGCCGACGATGACGATCGGATCGTCGGTCGTGGCCGCGACGGCCGGGACGGGCAGCAGCGCGTCCGTGGCCCGGTCGGCGGTGTCGTCGGCGGCGAACAGCTCCTGTCGCAGCAGCCGTACGAGGGCCGCCGGTGTCGGATGGTCGAAGACAAGGGTGCTGGGCAGCTTCAGGCCGGTCTCGGCGGCGAGCCGGTTGCGCAGTTCGACCGCGGTCAGGGAGTCGAAGCCCAGGTCGCGGAAGGACCGCGTGGCCTCCACGGACCGGGCGTCGGAGTGACCGAGGACGGCGGCGACACGGCCCAGCACCAGGTCCAGCAGCGCGCGGTCGCGTTCAGCCGCGGACATCCCGCCGAGGCGCTCGCGCAGCATCGAGCCGGCTGCCTCACCGGCGGGAGGAGCCACGGCGGTGGTGAGGGCGGTACGTGCTTCGGGCAGGTCGGCGAGCAGGGCGCTCGGGCGGACACTGGTGTACGCCGGGGTGAACCGTGCCCAGTCCACATCCGCCACGACCACCACCGCGTCCCCACCCGGCACGACCCGGCCCAGCGCCCCGACCGCACGCTCCGGCTCCAAGGCCGACAGACCGCGCCTGCGCAGCGCCTCGACCGCCTCAGCACCAGCCGCCATGCCACCGCCGGCCCAGGGACCCCAGGCCACCGACGTCCCCACCAGCCCACGCGCCCGACGCGCCTCCACCAGCCCGTCCAGGAAGGCATTGCCCGCCGCGTAACCAGCCTGACCACCACTGCCCCACACACCGGCAATGGAGGAGAACACCACGAACGCATCCAACGGACGCCCACCGAGCGCCGCGTCCAGATTCACGGCACCGGCGACCTTGCCCGCCCACACGGCGGTCAGATCCTCCGCCGACACCTCGTCCAGCGGCACATTCACCACAGCACCGGCCGCATGCACCACCGCATCGACCGCATACCGGCCCAGCAACTCCTCCACCGCAGCGCGATCGGCCACATCACACGCATCGATACTCACCCGCACTCCGAAGGCGGCGAGTTCCTCGCGCAGCTCCGCGGCCCCCGGCGCCTCAAGACCCCGACGACTCACCAGCACCAGATGCCCGGCACCCTCCACCGCCGCCCACCGCGCCACACGAGCACCCAACACACCCGTACCACCCGTCACCAGCACAGTGCCCCGCGGACGCCAGCCCCTCTCCCCACCAGCACTCCCGCCCGGAACCACCCGCACCAGCCGACGCCCGAAGACCCCCGACGCGCGCACCGCGACCTGGTCCTCATCCCCCACACCCACCAGAACAGCCGCCAGCCGGTCCGCCGTGCGGCGGTCGATCACCGCGGGCAGGTCGACGAGACCGCCCCAGCAGTCGGATGCCTCCAGTGCGGCCACACGGCCCAGACCCCACACCGCTGCCTGCGGCGCGTCGACGGGGCCGTCCGAGCGGCCGACGGAGACGGCACCGCGCGTCAGCACCCACAGCGGAGCCGACACACCGGCATCGCCGAGGGCCTGCACCAACGCCACCGAACCGGACACACCCACCGGTACGCCGTCCTCGGACACCTCGCCCGAGGAAGCGAGCAGGGACACCACACCCGCGACCGGCGCCGTACCTTCCAGGCGCACGACGAGCTGCGCACGGTCGATGCCGGCCTCGTATGCGATGCGCTCCACCTCCGCACCGCGGGCTGCCAGAGCGGCCGGTACCGCCTCTGCCCATGCGTCCGTGGCGATTCCGGCCGGCTCGACCACCAGCCAGCGGCCGGAGAGGGTGGCCGCCGCAGATACCTCGGCCAGCGGCCGCCACTCGACGCGGTAGCGCAGGCCGTCCGCCTCGGCCTGTTCCACACTCTGCCGCCGCCAGGAGGTCAGCGCGGGCAGTACCGCGCCCACGACGTCCTCCCCCAGCTCCAACTCCCCGGCCAGGGCCTCCAGGTCCTCCCGCTCGACGGCCTCCCAGAAACGGGCGTCGATCTCGCCACCAGCGTGCGTGGCCGGTTCCGTGCTCGTGATCGTCGGCCAGTAGGGCTCGTGCTGGAAGGCGTATGTCGGCAGCTGTACCCACGGCACGTCCGGGAGGAGACTCGACCAGTCCACCTCGGCACCGCGTGTGAATGCCGCGGCCACGGCGGCGACCAGCGCCCCGGGCTCCGGCCGGCCCTTGCGCAGCGCCGGCACGAACAGCCGTCCTTCGTCGGCCGCACAGTCCTGGGCGAGGACGGTGAGGGTGCTGTCGGGGCCGAGTTCGAGGAAACGAGTGACGGTCTGGTCAGCCAGGACACGGACGGCGTCCGCGTAACGAACGGTACGGCGGACGTGCTCCACCCAGTAGTCGGGCGAGGTCAGTTCCTCGGCGGTGGCGGGTGCGCCGGTCACCGTGGAGACGAGGGACAGCTTCGGCGGCCCGTACGACAGTTCCTCCGCGACGGCGCGGAAGTCGTCGAGCATCGGCTCCATCAAGGGCGAGTGGAAGGCGTGGCTGACCCGCAGGGCCGTAGCCTTGCGGTCCCGGGCACGGAAGTGAGCGGCCACCTCCTCGACCGCATCGGCCGCACCCGAAACCACCACCGCCTGCGGCCCGTTGACCGCAGCAATCCCCACACGCCCATCCAGCAGAGGCAACACCTCCTCCTCGGCGGCCTGCAGCGCGACCATCGCACCACCCGCGGGCAGCGCCTGCATCAACCGGCCCCGCGCCACCACCAGACGGCACGCATCCGCCAGCGACCACACCCCCGCCACATGCGCCGCCGCAATCTCACCGATCGAATGACCAGCCAGCGCATCCGGCCGCACACCCCACGACTCCAGCAACCGGAAGAGGGCGACTTCAAGGGCGAAGAGGGCAGGCTGCGCGTACTCCGTCCGGTTCAGCAGCTCCGCGTCCTCACCGAACACGGCCTCCCGGAGCGGCAGTTCCAGCTCCGCGTCCAGATGCGCGCACACGGCGTCGAAGGCGTCCGCGAAAACCGGGTAGTCCTCGTACAACTCCCGCCCCATGCCGAGGCGTTGTGACCCCTGACCCGCGAACAGGAAGGCCGTACGACCCCCCTCACCCACCTCACCGGTCACCGCGCCATCGAAGGACAGCTCACCTGCCGCCACGGCCTCAAGGCCTCGCAGCAGCTCCGTACGGTCGGTGCCCCAGACCACGGCCCGGTGCTCGAACAACGACCGCGACCGCACCAGAGCAGCGCCCACCTCCGCGACGCCCAGCGCCTCGTCACCGGCCACGAACTCCGCGAGCCGCGCCGCCTGGTGCCGCAGCGCCGCGGCCGTACGGCCCGACACCACCCACGGCACCACACCACTACCGCCGACCGGCGCACTCGTCGACTCGGTCTCCTCCTGGACAGGCGCCTCCTCCAGCACCACATGCGCGTTCGTGCCGCTGAGGCCGAACGACGACACACCGGCTCGGCGTGTCCTGCCCTCGGTCCTCGGCCAGTCGGCGTTCTCGGTGAGCAGGTCGACCGCTCCGGCGGACCAGTCGACGTGGGACGAGGGCTCGTCCGCGTGCAGGGTGCGCGGCAGCACCCCGTGCTGGAGAGCGAGCACCATCTTGATCACACCGGCCACACCCGCGGCGGCCTGCGTGTGCCCGATGTTCGACTTCACCGAACCGAGCAGGAGGGGCTGTTCACGGTCCTGGCCGTAGGTGGCCAGCAGAGCCTGCGCCTCGATCGGATCACCCAGCGCGGTACCCGTGCCATGAGCCTCGACGACATCGACGTCGACCGGCTTGAGCCCACCGCTCGCCAGCGCGGCGCGGATCACCCGCTGCTGGGAGGGACCGTTCGGCGCCGTCAGACCATTCGACGCACCATCCTGATTGACCGCACTCCCCCGCACCACCGCCAACACCCGGTGACCATGGCGGCGAGCGTCCGACAACCGCTCCACCACCAGCACACCGACACCCTCACCCCACCCCGTACCATCCGCATCATCGGAGAACGCCTTGCACCGCCCGTCCGCCGCAAGCCCCCGCTGCCGCGAGAACTCCACGAACGCACCCGGCGTCGACATCACCGTCACACCACCGGCCAACGCCAGATCACACTCACCACCACGCAACGCCTGCACCGCCAGATGCAACGCCACCAACGACGACGAACACGCCGTGTCCACCGTCACCGCCGGACCCTCAAGACCCAGCACATACGACACCCGGCCCGACAACACACTCGCCGCGTTGCCCGTCCCCACATGCCCCTCGAAATCCTCACCCGAGGCCAGCAGCAGACCCGTGTAATCCTGACCGTTCGTCCCCGCGAACACACCCGTACGACTGCCCCGCAACCCACCCGGCGCGATCCCCGCACCCTCCAACGCCTCCCACGACGACTCCAACAACAACCGCTGCTGCGGATCCGTCGCCAACGCCTCCCGCGGACTCATCCCAAAGAAGCCCGCATCGAAACGATCCACACCCTCAAGAAACGCGCCCACGTCGACCACCGTGGTCCCGGGACGCTCGCCCTGCGGGTCATACAGCGTGGTGAGGTCCCAGCCGCGGTCCGCCGGGAACGCACCCACCGCGTCCCCGCCCTCCGACAGCAGCCGCCACAACCCCTCGGGATCGCGCACACCACCCGGGAACCGGCACGCCATCCCGACGATCACCACCGGATCATCCGCGACAGCCACGCCCACGGAACCGGTGACTGACAGCTCCGCCCCGGCCACGGCGCCCAGCAGCTGCTCCCGCAGATGCCGCGCCAGAGCCACCGGCGTCGGATAGTCGAACACCAGGGTCGCGGCAAGTCCGGAGACACCCGTCAGCGCCGCCAGGCCGTTGCGGAGTTCGACGGCGGTGAGGGAGTCGATGCCGAGGTCGCGGAAGGCGCGCTCGGCGGCGACGGCTTCGGGGGTGGGGTAGCCAAGGACCGCGGCGGCGCAGGACTGCACCGTCTCCAGCAGGACGCGGTCCTGTTCGGCGGGGGTGAGCCCGGTCAGCCGGCCGAGCAGTCCGGCGCGGTCGTCGTATCCGATGCGCTCGGAGGTCGCCGCGGCGCCCTGGACCGCCGCGCGGGCCTCGGGCAGCGACTCGATCAGCGGGCTCGGACGCGTCATGGTGAAGGCCGGCGCGAAGTCCGTCCAGTTGAGGTCGGCGACGATCACGGCCGCCGTGTCGGCAGCCACCGCACGCCCGAGAACCTTCGTGGCGACCTCGGCATCCAGCGGAAGCACTCCGCCGCGGCGCATGCGCGAGGTGGATCCGGCGTCCTCGGCCATGCCGGCGTCGGCCCAGGGGCCCCATGCGATCGAGGTGGCGGGCAGCCCGTCCGCCCGGCGCCGCTCGGCAAGCGCGTCCAGGAAGGCATTGGCCGCCGCGTAGTTGGCCTGGCCCGCCGCTCCGATGCTTCCCGCGAAGGAGGAGAAGAGGACGAAGGCGTCCAGGTCCCGATCACGGGTCAGCTCGTCCAGATGCAACGCGCCCAACGCCTTCGTCCGCAGCACCGCCGCGAACCGCTCCGGCGTCAACGCATCGATCACACCGTCATCCAGCACACCCGCCGTATGCACCACCGCATCCACCGGATGCGCCAACAACAACTCCGCCAGCGCATCACCATCCGCCACATCACACGCAACCACCGTCACATGCACACCCAGACCCACAAGCTCATCCCGCAGATCCACCGCACCCGGCGCCTCAAGCCCCCGACGACTGACCAGGATCAGATGCCGAGCACCCTCCACCGCCGCCCACCGCGCCACACGAGCACCCAACGCACCCGTACCACCCGTCACCAACACAGCACCCCGCGGACGCCAGCGCCTCTTGCTGCCGGTGCTCTCGGCCGGGGCGACCCGCACCAGCCGACGCCCGAAGACTCCCGACGCGCGCAGCGCGATCTGGTCCTCGTCTGCGGTTCCGCCCGCCAGGACCGCGGCAAGCCTCCGTGTCGCGCGGCGGTCGAGGATCTCGGGCAGGTCGATCAGACCACCCCAGCGGTCCGGATACTCCAGCGCCGCCACCCGGCCCAGACCCCACACCGCACCCTGCACCGCATCGACCGGACCGTCCGAACGGCCCACCGACACACCACCCCGCGTCAACACCCACAACCGACCCCCCACACCCGCATCCCCGAGCGCCTGGACGACCAGGGTCACCGCGGCGCACGTCTGCGTCGCGTCACCCGTGGTCCCGGTGGCGAGGACGACTCCGGACACGTCGTCAGAGGCGGTCGTCAGCTGTGCCGCGAGGGAGGCCCGTTCGGGGTTGGCGGGGAGCTGGACGATCACGGGTTCGGCGCCGCGCGCGGCGAGTTCCGTCGTGAGGGCGTCCGTGCCGGCGTCCTGTGTCGCGCCTTCGGGGAGGAGCAGGAGCCAGCGGCCGGAGAGCAGGGTCGTCGACGAGGGGTCGAGCGGCTTCCACTGTGCCCGGTAGAGCCACTGGTCCGCCCGGGAGATCTCCTGGCGCCGGCGCCGCCACGAGGAGAGGGCCGGGACCAGGCTGTTCAGGGACTCCTCGGCGAGGCCGAGCGACTCCGCCAGGGAACCGAGGTCACCGCGCTCGACCGCGTTCCAGAACTCGTTCTCGGCGGCGCCACCGCTCTGCTGCTCGGCGGCGCCAACGGCGTTCGTGGCGGGGCGGGCCCGATCCGCCAGCCAGTAGCGCTGATGCTGAAAGGCGTAGGTGGGCAGCCCCACCCGGCGTCCGCCGGGCAGGAGGGCCTCCCAGGTGACCGTGGCGCCGTGGGCGTGCAGGCGGGCGAGCGCCGTGAGAGCACTGACGGGCTCGTCGCGGTCCTTGCGGAGGGTGGCCGTGAACAGGTTGCCGTCGCTGCCGCCGGTGTCGGCCGCGGCGAGGGCCTCCGGGCAGGCCTGGGCCAGCGCGGTGAGGGTGCCGTCGGGGCCGAGTTCCAGGTAGCGGGTGATACCGCGCGCCGCGAGGGTGCGCACGCCGTCGGCGAAGCGGACCGTCTGGCGGACGTGCCGCACCCAGTGGTCAGGTGAGCGCAGTTCCTCGGCGGTCGCGGTCGTCCCGGTGAGGGTGGAGACGATCGGGAGGGTCGGGTCCGCGTACTCGAGGCTCTCGGCGACGGCCCGGAACTCGTCGAGCATCGGCTCCATCAGAGGCGAGTGGAACGCGTGGCTGACGCGCAGGGCCGTGGCCTTGCGGTCCCGGGCACGGAAGTGAGCGGCCACCTCCTCGACCGCATCGGCCGCACCCGAAACCACCACCGCTTGCGGCCCGTTGACCGCAGCAATCCCCACACGCCCATCGAGGAGAGGAAGCACCTCGTCCTCGGCGGCCTGCACCGCGACCATCGCACCACCCTCAGGCAGCGCCTGCATCAACCGGCCCCGCGCCACCACCAGACGGCACACATCCGCCAGCGACCACACCCCCGCCACATGCGCCGCCGCAATCTCACCGATCGAATGACCGGCCAACACGTCAGGCCGCACACCCCACGACTCCAGCAACCGGAACAGAGCCACTTCAAGGGCGAAGAGGGCAGGCTGCGCGTACTCCGTCCGGTTCAGCAGCTCCGCGTCCTCACCGAAGACGATCTCCCGCAGGCTGAACGGGAGTTCCGCGTCCACGGCGTCGAGGGCCTCGGCGAAGACGGGATACGCCTCGTACAACTCCCGACCCATGCCGAGGCGTTGTGACCCCTGCCCCGCGAACAGGAACGCCGTGCGGCCGTCGGTCTGTGCGAGGCCGGTGACGATACCCTCGGCGCGGTCGCCGTCGGCGAACGCGGTGAGCCTGTCGACGAGTTCGTCGTGACCGGTGCCGATGACGGCGGCCCGGTACGGGAGTGCCGCTCGGTGCGCGGCGAGCGACCAGGCGAGGTCGAGTGGGGTGTCGCCGGTGTGTTCTCTCAAGTGCGCGAGGAGACGGGCGGCCTGGGCAGGCAGGGCTTCCGGGGTACGGGCGGACAGCACCCAGGGCAGGACGGGGGGTGTCTCCTGGGGCAGCGCACGGTGGGCGGCAGGCGCGGAGTCGTCGGAGAGCGCTTGCGGGTCTTGGGGGGCTTCCTCGTGGGGCGCCTCCTCGATGATGGCGTGTGCGTTGGTTCCGCTCACGCCGAAGGCGGAGACGGCGGCGCGGCGCGGCCGGTCCTCCTCCCTCACCCACTCCCGCGGCTCCGTGAGCAGTCGCACGTCACCCGCCGACCAGTCCACATGCGAGGACGGCGCATCCACATGCAAAGTCCGCGGCAACACCCCATGCCGCATCGCCAACACCATCTTGATCACACCAGCCACACCCGCAGCCGCCTGCGTATGCCCGATGTTCGACTTCACCGACCCCAGCCACAACGGCCGCCCACGATCCCGCCCATACGCCGCAATGAGCGCCTGCGCCTCAATCGGATCACCCAGCGCCGTACCCGTACCATGCGCCTCCACCACATCCACGTCGTGAGGCGAAAGACCGGCACCCGCCAACGCCGCACGAATCACCCGCTGCTGCGAAGGACCATTCGGCGCCGTCAGACCATTCGACGCACCATCCTGATTGACCGCACTCCCCCGCACCACCGCCAACACCCGATGACCATAACGACGCGCATCCGACAGCCGCTCCACCAGCAGCATGCCCACACCCTCGGACCACCCCGTACCATCCGCACCCTCAGCAAACGCCTTGCACCGACCATCCACCGCAAGCCCCCGCTGCCGCGAGAACTCCACAAACACACCCGGCGTCGACATCACCGTCACACCACCGGCCAACGCCAGATCACACTCACCACCACGCAACGCCTGCACCGCCAGATGCAACGCCACCAACGACGACGAACACGCCGTGTCCACCGTCACCGCCGGCCCTTCGAGACCCAGCACGTACGAGACGCGACCGGAGACCACGGAAGTGGAGTTGCCGGTCAGCAGGTGACCCCGTACGTCGTCGGGAATGTCGCCGAGACCGGCGCCGTACTCCTGGTTGCTGCATCCCACGAAGACGCCCGCGCGACCGCCCCGCGCCGACTCGGGATCGATACCGGCGTGTTCGAACGCCTCCCAGGACGCTTCGAGCAGCAGCCGTTGCTGGGGGTCCATGGCGACTGCCTCGCGCGGCGAGATCCCGAAGAACGCCGGGTCGAAGTCGCCGGCGTCGTGGACGAATCCGCCTTCATGGGCGTAACTGCCGTCCACACGCCGGGAGTCGGGGTCGTAGAGGGCCTCGGCGTCCCAACCGCGGTCCGTGGGCCATTCGGAGATGGCATCGGCGCCGTCGGCCAGGAGCTGCCAGTAGTCCTCGGGGGATCGCACCCCGCCGGGGAACCGGCAGCTCATCCCGACGATCGCGATGGGCTCGTCCCCGCGGGACTCCAGCTCCTGGAGCCGCTGACGCGTCTCGGCCAGGTCGGCGGTGACCCACTTGAGGTAGTCCCGGAGCTTGTCTTCATTCGCCATTGGAACTTGCCCCATACGTTGTAGCGGTAGGAACGATTCGGCCTGCTGCTGCGCGGGCGCTCAGGACCGGCCGAGTTCCCGGTTGATGAAGTCGAAGATCTCGTCGTCCGAGGCCGCCTCGAGCTGCTGGGACACGGAGGCTTTGGGATCACCCTCGCTCTGATCACCCAGCTCGCTCAGCATGCTGCGCAGCCGCGCCTTCGCGAGAGTCCTGGCGCTGTTATCTGGGGAAAGCCTTGAAATCGTGGAGGCCAGCCGGTCCAGCTCGGCGACGAGGGCAGTCTCCGCGTCGTCTTCCACCTCGTCGAACAGCTCCTCGTCGAGGAAGGCCGCCAGATGACGAGGGGTCGGATGGTCGAAGACGAGAGTGATGGGCAGCCTCAGGCCGGTCTCGGCGGCGAGCCGGTTGCGCAGTTCGACCGCGGTCAGTGAGTCGAGGCCGAGTTCGCGGAAGGCCTGGCCCGATCCCACGACGCCGATGTCACCGTGCCCCAGTACCTCGGCGGCCCGCCTGCGCACCAGATCGAGCAGCGTCTGCCGTCGCTCGTCCGCCGACTGTCCGCCGAGCTTCTGCCGCAGCGGGGACTCCTGTTCGCCCGCATGGTGCCGGGATGTTCCCGGGGTGTCGGTGAGGGTGGCACGTGCTTCGGGCAGGTCGGCGAGCAGGGCGCTCGGGCGGACACTGGTGTACGCCGGGGTGAACCGTGCCCAGTCCACATCCGCCACGACCACCACCGCGTCCCCACCCGGCACGACCCGGCCCAGCGCCCCGACCGCACGCTCCGGCTCCAAAGCCGACAGACCCCGGCGCCGCAGCGCCTCGACCGCCTCCGCACCAGCCGCCATGCCACCGCCGGCCCAGGGACCCCAGGCCACCGACGTCCCCACCAGCCCACGCGCCCGACGCGCCTCCACCAGCCCGTCCAGGAAAGCATTGGCCGCCGCGTAACCAGCCTGACCACCACTGCCCCACACACCGGCGATGGAGGAGAACACCACGAACGCATCCAGCGGACGCCCACCGAGAGCCGCGTCCAGATGCACAGCACCCGCGACCTTGCCCGCCCACACGGCAGCCAGATCCTCCGGCGACACCTCGTCCAGCGGCACATTCACCACAGCACCGGCCGCATGCACCACCGCATCGACCGCATACCGGCCCAGCAACTCCTCCACCGCAGCGCGATCGGCCACATCACAGGCATCGATACTCACCCGCACCCCGAAGGCGGCGAGTTCCTCGCGCAGCTCCGCGGCCCCCGGCGCCTCAAGACCCCGACGACTCACCAGCACCAGATGCCCGGCACCCTCCACCGCCGCCCACCGCGCCACACGAGCACCCAACACACCCGTACCACCCGTCACCAGCACAGTGCCCCGCGGACGCCAGCCCCTCTCCCCACCAGCACTCCCGCCCGGAACCACCCGCACCAGCCGACGCCCGAAGACCCCCGACGCGCGCACCGCGACCTGGTCCTCATCCCCCACACCCACCAGAACAGCCGCCAGCGCGTTCCCAGTGGTGCCCTCCAGGGCAGCCGGGAGGTCGATCAGGCCGCCCCATCGGCCGGGTGCCTCCAGGGCGGCCACACGGCCGAGGCCCCAGACCGCGTTCCCGACCGGATCGACGGCCGCGTCCGAGCGTACGACCGACACGGCACCGCGCGTCAACACCCACAGCGGAGCCGACACACCGGCATCGCCGAGAGCCTGCACCAACGCCACCGAACCGGACACGCCCACCGGTACGCCGTCCTCGGACACCTCGCCCGAGGAAGCGAGCAGGGACACCACCCCGGCCACTGGCGCCGTACCTTCCAGGCGCACGGCGAGCTGCGCACGGCTCGCGCGCGCGTCGCACGTCCACCACTCGACCTCGGCGCCCGCGGCCGTGAGGGCTTCCCAAACCGAAACGGCCCAGGTGTCGTCCTCAAGGCCCTCCGGTACGACCGCCAGCCAGCGGCCCGCCAGTGTCGCACCGCTTGGGATTCCGGTCACCGGCGCCCACTGCACCCGGTACCGGTAACCGTCCACCTCGGCCTGTTCCACACTCTGCCGCCGCCAGGAGGTCAGCGCGGGCAGTACCGCGCCCACGACGTCCTCCCCCAGCTCCAACTCCCCGGCCAGGGCCTCCAGGTCCTCCCGCTCGACGGCCTCCCAGAAACGGGCGTCGATCTCGCCACCTCCGCCGCCGGATGCCCGTGTGTCGGCACCCGTAGGCCAGTACCGCTGGTGCTGGAAGGCATACGTAGGAAGTTCGGCGGCCCGGGGGACGCCGTCACCGAGCATCGACGACCAGTCGACGGCACCGCCGGACACGAAGACGCCGGCCAGCGCGGACAGTACCGACCTCACCTCGGCCCGGTCCTTGCGCAGAACAGCGACGAGAACGGGCAGGTCACGGTCGACCCTGTTCCTGCCGTCCAGGACGGAGTGCGCCAGGGCGGTGAGCGTGCTGTCGGGGCCGAGCTCGACGAAGCGGCGGACGCCGTCCTGCCCGTCCAGGACGCCTACGGCATCGGCGAAGCGCACCGTCCCGCGGACATGCTGCACCCAGTAGTCGGGCGAGGTCAGTTCCTCGGCGGTGGCGGGTGCGCCGGTCACCGTGGAGACGAGGGACAGCTTCGGCGGCCCGTACGACAGGCCCTCGGCCACCTTGCGGAACTCGGCCAGCATCGGCTCCATCAGCGGCGAGTGGAACGCGTGGCTGACGCGCAGGGCCGTGGCCTTGCGGTCCTGGCCACGGAAGTGAGCGGCCACCTCCTCCACCGCATCGGCCGCACCCGAAACCACCACCGCCTGCGGCCCGTTGACCGCAGCAATCCCCACACGCCCATCAAGGAGAGGAAGCACCTCGTCCTCGGTGGCCTGCAGCGCAACCATCGCACCGCCCTCAGGCAGCGCCTGCATCAACCGGCCCCGCGCCACCACCAGACGGCACGCATCCCCAAGCGACCACACCCCCGCCACATGCGCCGCGGCGAACTCACCGATCGAATGACCGGCCAACACGTCAGGCCGCACACCCCACGACTCCAGCAACCGGAACAGAGCCACTTCAAGAGCGAACAGAGCAGGCTGCGCACACTCCGTCCGGTTCAAGGCTTCGGCATCGTCACCGAAGACCACCTCCCGCAGCGAACGCGGCAGTTCAGTGTCGAGGTGCGCGCAGACGGCGTCGAAGGCGTCCGCGAAAGCCGGGTATTCCTCGTACAACTCCCGCCCCATGCCGAGGCGTTGCGACCCTTGACCTGCGAACAGGAAGGCCGTGCGACCCCCTTCACCCGCCTCACCCGTCACCGCACCATCAGACGACAGCTCACCCGCCGACACGGCCTCAAGACCGCGCAGCAACTCCTCACGGTCCGCACCCCACACCACCGCACGGTGCTCGAACACCGACCGCGACCGCAGCAGAGATCCACCGACCTCCACAGCGCCCAACGCCTCGTCACCACCCACGAACTCCGCCAGCCGCCCGGCCTGCGCCCGCAGGGCGTCACGGCTACGCGCCGACACCACCCACGGGACGAGGGACGACAGTGGCTCGGCCCCGGGAGAAGCCGGAGCCACTTCGGGGACCGGCTGCTCCAGGATGACGTGCGCGTTCGTACCCGAGACACCGAACGCCGACACACCCGCCCGGCGCGCGCGCCCCGCCTCGGGCCAGGCGCGCTCCTCGGTCAGCAGCTCCACGGCACCGGCCGACCAGTCGACGTGCGAGGACGGCACGTCCACATGCAAAGTGCGGGGCAGTGTGCCGTGCCGCATGGCCAGCACCATCTTGATGACACCGGCGACACCCGCGGCGGCCTGGGTGTGCCCGATGTTCGACTTCACCGACCCCAGCCACAGCGGCCGTTCACGGTCCTGGCCGTAGGTGGCCAGCAGAGCCTGCGCCTCGATCGGATCGCCCAACGCGGTACCCGTGCCATGAGCCTCGACGACATCGACGTCGACCGGCTTGAGCCCACCGCTCGCCAGCGCGGCGCGGATCACCCGCTGCTGGGAGGGACCGTTCGGCGCCGTCAGACCATTCGACGCACCATCCTGATTGACCGCACTCCCCCGCACCACCGCCAACACCCGGTGACCATGGCGGCGAGCGTCCGACAACCGCTCCACCACCAGCACACCGACACCCTCACCCCACCCCGTACCATCCGCATCATCGGAGAACGCCTTGCACCGCCCGTCCGCCGCAAGCCCCCGCTGCCGCGAGAACTCCACGAACGCACCCGGCGTCGACATCACCGTCACACCACCGGCCAACGCCAGATCACACTCACCACCACGCAACGCCTGCACCGCCAGATGCAACGCCACCAACGACGACGAACACGCCGTGTCCACCGTCACCGCCGGACCCTCAAGACCCAGCACATACGACACCCGGCCCGACAACACACTCGCCGCGTTGCCCGTCCCCACATGCCCCTCGAAATCCTCACCCGAGGCCAGCAGCAGACCCGTGTAATCCTGACCGTTCGTCCCCGCGAACACACCCGTACGACTGCCCCGCAACCCACCCGGCGCGATCCCCGCACCCTCCAACGCCTCCCACGACGACTCCAACAACAACCGCTGCTGCGGATCCGTCGCCAACGCCTCCCGCGGACTCATCCCGAAAAAGCCCGCATCGAAACGATCCACCCCCTCAAGAAACGCGCCCACGTCCACGTAACTCGTGCCCCGCCGTACGGCGTCGGGGTCGTAGAGGGTGGTGAGGTCCCAGCCGCGGTCGGCCGGGAACGCACCCACCGCGTCCCCGCCCTCCGACAGCAGCCGCCACAACCCCTCGGGATCGCGCACACCACCCGGGAACCGGCACGCCATCCCGACGATCACCACCGGATCATCCGCGACAGCCACGCCCATCGGACCCACCACCGACGCCACCGCTTCGGGCACATCGCCCAGCAACTGCTCCCGCAGATGCCGCGCCAAAGCCACCGGCGTCGGATAGTCGAACACCACCGTCGCGGCGAGCGCGACGCCGGTCGCCATCGCGAGGGTGCCGCGCAGCTCGACCGCGGTGAGGGAGTCGACGCCCAGGTCCCGGAAGGCACGCTCGGCGGGAACCGCGGAGGCGCCCGAGTATCCGAGCACGCCGGCGGCGCACAGGCGGACGACTTCGAGGAGTACGCGCTCCTGTTCCGCGGGGGTCAGCCCGGTGAGCTGGCCCCGCAGGCCGGAGCCGTCGCCTCGGCCGAACCGATCGGAGGCGGCACCGGCGCTCTCGACGGCCGCGCGGGCCTCGGGCAGCGACTCGATCAGGGGGCTCGGACGCGTCATGGTGAACGGTGGTGCGAATTCGCCCCAGTGGATGTCCGCGACCATGACGGCCGGCCGGGGTGCGCCGATGGCGCGGCGCAGAGCGAGCATCCCGAGAGCGGGTTGCAGTGGCAGCACTCCGCCGCGGTGCATGCGCCAGGCCACGACCTCCTCGTCGGCCATGCCGCCGTCGGCCCACGGCCCCCATGCGATCGAGGTGGCGGGCAGCCCCTCCGCCCGGCGCCGCTCGGCGAGCGCGTCCAGGAAGGCATTGGCCGCCGCGTAGTTGCCCTGACCGGTGGTGCCGAGGGTGCCGGCGACCGAGGAGAAGAGGACGAAGGCGTCCAGGTCCCGGTCACGGGTCAGCTCGTCCAGATGCAGCGCGCCCAGCGCCTTAGTCCGCAGCACCGCCGCGAACCGCTCCGGCGTCAACGCATCGATCACACCGTCATCCAGCACACCCGCCGTATGCACCACCGCATCCACCGGATGCGCCAACAACAACTCCGCCAGCGCATCACCATCCGCCACATCACACGCAACCACCGTCACATGCACACCCAGACCCACAAGCTCATCCCGCAGATCCACCGCACCCGGCGCCTCAAGCCCCCGACGACTGACCAGGATCAGATGCCGAGCACCCTCCACCGCCGCCCACCGCGCCACACGAGCACCCAACGCACCCGTACCACCCGTCACCAACACAGCACCCCGCGGATGCCAGGTGGTGTCCCCGTCGGCGGCGGGGATGCGTTCCAGCCGGCGGCCGAGGACGCCGGACGGCCGGACGGCCACCTGGTCCTCCGTGCCGCTGCCGAGGAGGACGCCCAGGAGTCGGGCAGTCGCGCGGCGATCGAGGATCTCGGGCAGGTCGATCAGACCACCCCAGCGGTCCGGGTACTCCAGCGCCGCCACCCGGCCCAGACCCCACACCGCACCCTGCACCGCATCGACCGGACCGTCCGAACGGCCCACCGACACACCACCCCGCGTCAACACCCACAACCGGCCCCCCACACCCGCATCCCCGAGCGACTGGATGAGTGCGGCCACTACGGCGGGGCCGAGTGGCAGGCCGTCATCGTCGGTCCCGGCGAGTGAGGCGAGGGCGAGGACGCCTTCGACGGGATTCCCCTGCGTCGCCTCGCGCAGCCGGTCGGCGAGCGCGGCACGGTGCGTACGGGTGCTGCCGCTGACCTCGACGGTGGCGACACGGTCCGGGCCGCCGAGGGCCGTGATCAGGTTGGTGACCGTCGGGTCGTCGCCCTCTGGGGCGCCGGGAAGGACCAGCAGCCAGCGGCGGCCGGCGAAGTCGGGGGCGGTCGTTGCCGGTTCGGTCTCGGCGGGCTTCCACACCACCTGGTAGTACAGGGCGTCGACCGCGCTGTGTTGCTGCTGCCGCTTCCGCCAGGAGGCCAGCGCCGGTACGACCGCGTCGATCTGCTCGGCGGCCAGGCCCAGGGTCTGCGTCAGCGCGTCGACGTCCTCGCACTCGACGGCCTCCCAGAAACGGTCGTCGGCGGTGTCGGCCGCGGTCCGGGCGGATTCGGGGGCCCCGACGGTGGCTGCGGTGCCATGGTCGAGCCAGTAGCGTTCACGCTGGAAGGCGTACGTCGGCAGGTCCGCCGCCGGTGTGCCGGGACCGGCGCCGAACGCCTGGGTCCAGTCGACGTCGGCGCCGTGGACGTGCAGTTGGGCGAGGGCACCGTACAGGCTGGGGAGTTCGGGGCGGTCCTTGCGCAGCAGGGGCACGAGCAGCGGGCCGCGTCCGGCGGCGGGCTCGTCTGCGAGGCAGGTTCGGGCGAGTGCGGTGAGGGTTCCGTCGGAGCCCAGTTCGAGGTAGCGGGTGACACCGTGCTCCCTGAGGCGGCGCACATCGTCGACGAAGCGAACGGGCTGCCTCACGTGGGCCGCCCAGTAGCCGGCCGCGCACAGTTCGCCGGGGTCGGCGAGGGCGCCGGTGACGTCGGAGACGACCGGGATCTGCGGGCGGTGGTACGTGAGGCTCTCGGCGACGCGCAGGAAGTCGCACAGCATCGGTTCCATCAGCGGCGAGTGGAAGGCGTGGCTGACGCGCAGACGGGTGGTCCGGCGTCCGGCGGCCTCGAAGTGCCCGGCGATCCACGAGACGCCGTCCTCGGTGCCGGAGACCACGACGGACTGCGGCCCGTTGACCGCGGCGATGCCGACCTCGGCCTCCCGCCCGGCCAGCAGCGGCAGCACCTCCTCCTCCGATGCCTGCACCGCGACCATGGCGCCGCCCTCGGGCAGCGCCTGCATCAGCCGGCCGCGTGCGGCGACCAGCCGGCAGGCGTCCTCCAGGGACCACACGCCCGCGACGTAGGCCGCCGCCAGTTCACCGATGGAGTGCCCGGCGAGCACGTCCGGCCGCACGCCCCACGATTCCAGCAGCCGGAACAGCGACACCTCGAAGGCGAACAGGGCGGGCTGGGTGAACTCGGTCCGGTTCAGGGTCGCTTCGTCGTCACCGAACACGATCTCCCGGAGCGAACGGCCGAGTTCGTTGTCCAGGTGGGCGCATGCTGCGTCGAAGGCCTCCGCGAACACCTCGAAGGTCTCGTACAGTTCGCGGCCCATGCCGAGCCGCTGGGAGCCCTGCCCCGCGAACAGGAACGCGAGGCCCCCTTCGGAGTCGGCCGTGCCCACGGCCGCGGCGGGCGTGGGTTCGCCGCGGCTGACTGCCTTGAGGGCGGCGAGGAGGTCGTCGCGGTCCTCGCCGACGACTGCGGCACGGTGCTCGAAGGCGGACCGGGAGGCCGCGAGTGAGTGCCCGACCAGGGCCGCGCTCAGCTTGGGACGGGCCTCGATGTGCCCGGCCAGGCGGGCGGCCTGGGCGCGCAGTGCCTCGTCGCTGCGGCCGGAGACCAGCCAGGGCACCACGGACGCCGGGGGCTGCGGAGCGGCCGGGGGTTCCGGGACGTCGGCGGGGAGTGGCTCCTCCAGGACGACGTGGGCATTGGTGCCGCTGAGGCCGAAGGCGGAGACGGCGGCGCGGCGCGGCCGGTCCTCCTCCCTCGCCCACTCCCGTGGCTCCGTGAGCAGTCGTACATCACCCGCCGACCAGTCCACATGCGAGGACGGCGCATCCACATGCAAAGTCCGCGGCAACACCCCATGCCGCATCGCCAACACCATCTTGATCACACCAGCCACACCCGCAGCCGCCTGCGTATGCCCGATGTTCGACTTCACCGACCCCAGCCACAACGGCCGCCCACGATCCCGCCCATACGCCGCAATGAGCGCCTGCGCCTCAATCGGATCACCCAGCGCCGTACCCGTACCATGCGCCTCCACCACATCCACGTCGTGAGGCGAAAGACCGGCACCCGCCAACGCCGCACGAATCACCCGCTGCTGCGAAGGACCATTCGGCGCCGTCAGACCATTCGACGCACCATCCTGATTCACCGCACTCCCCCGCACCACCGCCAACACCCGATGACCATGACGACGCGCATCCGACAGCCGCTCCACCAGCAGCATGCCCACACCCTCGGACCACCCCGTACCATCCGCACCCTCAGCAAACGCCTTGCACCGACCATCCACCGCAAGCCCCCGCTGCCGCGAGAACTCCACAAACACACCCGGCGTCGACATCACCGTCACACCACCGGCCAACGCCAGATCACACTCACCACCACGCAACGCCTGCACCGCCAGATGCAACGCCACCAACGACGACGAACACGCCGTGTCGAGTGTGACCGCGGGGCCCTCCAGTCCGAGCGCGTACGAAACCCGGCCGGAGGCCAGGCTCGCCGCGCTGCCGGTGAGCAGATGGCCGCGTACGTCGTCCGGGACCTCGGTGAGCGTGGCGCCGTAGCCCTGGTGTCCGCAGCCGACGAACAGGCCGGTGCGGCTGCCGCGCAGCGAGCGCGGGTCGAGACCGGCCCGCTCGACGGTCTCCCAGGAGACCTCCAGGAGCAGCCGCTGCTGGGGGTCGATGGCGACGGCCTCGCGCGGCGAGATCCCGAAGAAGGCGGCGTCGAAGGCGTCGGCGTCGGACAGGAAGCCGCCCTCGTTGACGTAGCTGGTGCCGGGTCGCTGCGAGTCGGGGTCGTACAGCCCGTCGAGGTCCCAGCCGCGGTCGGCCGGGAAGGGGGCGATGGCGTCGCCGCCGTCGGCCAGGAGGTCCCACAGTTCCTCGGGCGAGGTGATCCGGCCGGGAAGCCGGCAGGCCATCGCGACGATGGCGATCGGTTCGTCGGCGGCGCCGCCGCTGCCGCCCGCCGGGACCGGCTCCGCTCCAGTGGTCCGGTGGCCGACCGCGAGGGTGCCGTCGTCGAGTTCGCGCACCAGGTGGTCGGCGAGGGCGAGGGGCGTCGGGTGGTCGAAGACCAGGGTCGTCGGGAGCGTGAGGCCGGTGCTGGTGGCCAATAGGTTGCGCAGTTCCACGGCGGTGAGCGAGTCGAAGCCGCAGTCCTGGAAGGCGCGGGTCGGCTGGATGCTCTCCGGTGTCGGATGGCCGAGCGCGGTGGCGGCGCTGTGGCGTACCAGCTTGAGCAGGAGCTGTCGGCGTTCCGCCGCCCCGAGCGGGGCGAGTTCGGCGCGCAGCCCACTGCGGTGCCCTGCCGTGTGATCCTCGGCCGCCGCCATGGCGCGGGCGGCGTCCGGGATACGGCTCAGCAGCGCGCCGCCCGGCAGACCGCGCCGCCCGGCGGCGATCCTGGCCCAGTCGACGTCGCAGACCAGCGCCCAGGTGTCGTCGTGGGCGAGCAGGCTCTGGAGGGCGGTGAGCGCCGGTTCGACCTCCATCGGGGTCAGGCCGCCGCGCCGCAGCCGCGTCAGTACGGCGGGGTCGTCGGCCATGCCCCCGCCCGCCCACGGCCCCCAGGCGACGGAGGTGGCCGGGAGTCCTGCGGCGCGCCGCTGCCGGGCGAGGGCGTCGAGGAAGGCGTTGCCGGCCGCGTATCCGGCCTGGCCCGCCGAGCCGAGCGCGCCCGCGATGGACGAGAAGAGCACGAACGCCGCCAGGGGGGTGTCCAGGTGCCGGGTGGCCTCGTCCAGGTTGACGGCCGCGCGGAGCTTGGCGCGCAGGACGGTGGCGTAACGCTCGGGATCCATCGCGGTGAGCGGGGCGTCGTCGAGGGCACCCGCGACATGCAGCACCGTGGTCAGCGGCCGGTCGGCGGGGACGGTGGCGAGCAGCTCGTCCAGGGCGGTCCGGTCGGCCGGGTCGCAGGCTGCGACGGTGACCTGGGCGCCCGCCTCCTCCAGTTCGCGGCGCAGTTCGTCGGCGCCGGGCGCCGCCGGGCCGCGCCTGCTGACGAGGAGCAGGTGCTCGGCGCCTTCCCGGGCCAGGCGGCGCGCTGCATGGGCGCCGATGACGCCAGTGCCGCCGGTGACCAGCGTCGTACCGGTGAGCCGCGGTGCGGGACGGGCCTCGTCGCCGTCGCGGACGACACGGGTCAGTCTGCGCGCGAAGACGGCGGATTCCCGTACCGCCAGCTCGTTCTCGTCGCCTGGCTCCGCGACGAGCGCCACCAGCCGGGACAGCGCCCGCTGATCCGGGCGCGTCGGCAGGTCCACGAGTCCGGCCCACAGGTCGGAGTGCTCGACGGCCACGGTCCGGCCGAGCCCCCAGGTGGTGGCCTGCTGCGGCCGGGTCAGCCGGTCGGCGGCACCGACCGACACCGCCGACTGCGTGGCCGCCCACAGCCGGGCCGTGGTGCCGGTCTCGGCCAGCGCCTGCACCAGCAGGGTGTTGAGGTGCAGGCCGAGGGGAACGTCCGCATGAGCCGGGTGGGACATCTCGGTGAGGGCGAGCAGCGACAGCAGCCGCACCGTGCCGCCGTGGTGTGCGGCGGCCTCGGTCACCGCCGCCGCGAGCCGGGCGCGGTCCGCGTCGGCGGCCACGGGGAGGGGGCTCGCGTCCGCCCCGGCGGTGGTGAACGCCTCTGCCAGGGCCTCGGCGGTCTGGGCGGCGTCGGGGTCGCTCGCGCAGAACGGCACCAGCCACACCCCGGCCGGGGAGCCCGCCGGGGACTGCAGTGGTGTCCAGATCTCCCGGTACTGCCAGGACTCCGCGGTGGCCCTGTGCATGCTGTCGTGGTGCCAGGCCGTCAGGGCGGGCAGCACGGGTGCCAGGACGTCGGGGTCGAGGGCCAGCCGCTGCGCCAGGTCCCGGACATCGCCCCTGCGCACAGCGGACCAGAAGGCCGAGTCGACGGCCGGTACCTGACCGTCGTCCGGGTCGGACGCGGCGTCGGCCAGCCAGTACCGGGCCCGCTGGAAGGCATAGGTGGGCAGTTCGACACGCCGGGCGCCGGGGAGCAGTGCCGACCAGTCCGGGCTGTGACCGTACGCGTGCAGCGCGCCGACAGCACGGAGCAGACTTCCCGTCTCCTCCCCGTCCTTGCGCAGCGCCGGTACCGCCACGTACTGCGCCACGGCCGCTTCCGGGTCCTCCCCCGCCGGGGGCAGGACAGCCTGGGCAAGTGCGGAGAGGGTGCCGTCCGGGCCGAGTTCGAGGTAGCGGGTGACGTTCTGGTCCGCGAGGGCGCGGACGGCATCGGCGTAACGCACGGTCTGGCGCACGTGCCGTACCCAGTACTCCGGGGACATCAGCTCCTCGGCACTCGCGGCCTCTCCGGTCACCGTAGAGACCAGAGGAAGCCTCGGCCGCTCGTACGACAGCCCCTCTGCGACCGCACGGAAGTCGGCCAGCATCGGCTCCATCTGCGGCGAGTGGAAAGCATGGCTGACCCGCAGCGCCGTGGTCTTGCGGTCCTGGGCGCGGAAGCGCGCGGCCACCTCGTCCACGGCCTCCGCGGCGCCCGCGACGACCACGGACTGCGGTCCGTTGACCGCCGCAAGACCCACCTGCTCGTCGAGCAGAGGAAGCACCTCGTCCTCGCTCGCCTGCACCGCGACCATCGCACCACCCTCAGGCAGCGCCTGCATCAGCCGGCCCCGCGCCACCACCAGACGGCACGCATCCGCCAGCGACCACACCCCCGCCACATGCGCCGCCGCGATCTCACCGATCGAATGACCGGCCAGCACGTCGGCGCGCAGGCCCCACGACTCCAGCAGCCGGAACAACGCCACTTCCAGCGCGAACAGAGCAGGCTGGGCGTACTCCGTCCGGTTCAGACGCTCCGCGTCCTCACCGAAGACGACCTCCCGCAAACTGAACGGAAGTTCTGCGTCCACCGCGTCGAAGGCCTCGGCGAACACGGGGTAGGCCTCGTACAACTCCCGGCCCATACCGAGCCGTTGCGCGCCCTGCCCCGCGAACAGGAATGCCGTACGCCCCCGCAGCGCCGTACCTCTCACCACCCGCGCGTCCGCCTCACCGGACGCCAGCGCGGCAAGCCCGGACCGCAGTTCCTCCCCATCCGAACCCACGACCACGGCACGGTCTTCGAACACCGACCGCGTCACCGCGAGCGACAGCCCCACATCCGCGGGAGAACCGCTCAGGGACTCCAGCAGCCGTCCCGCCTGCGCCCGCAGGGCGGCCTCCCCCCGCGCGGACACCGGCCACACCACGACCCCGCCGTCACCGGCGTCTGATCCCGCGGACTCCTCGACCGCCTCGGCCTCTTCGAGGATCACATGCGCGTTGGTCCCGGAGATACCGAAGGACGACACACCGGCCCGGCGCGGGCGGTCCCCCGCCCGTGGCCAGTCCCGCGGTTCGTCCAGCAGGTTCACGTCGCCCGCGGACCAGTCGACGTGGGTCGACGGTGCGTCGACGTGGAGGGTGCGCGGCAGCAGGCCGTGCCGCATCGCCAGCACCATCTTCATGACGCCCGCGACACCGGCCGCGGCCTGGGTGTGTCCGATGTTCGACTTCACCGAGCCCAGCCACAGCGGCCGTTCACGGTCCTGTCCGTAGGTCGCGAGCAGCGCCTGCGCCTCGATCGGATCACCCAGCGTCGTACCCGTACCGTGCGCCTCCACCGCGTCCACATCGGCGGCCGAAAGTCCCGCACTCGCCAGCGCCGCACGGATCACCCGTTGCTGCGAAGGACCGTTGGGCGCCGTCAGGCCGTTCGACGCGCCGTCCTGGTTGACCGCGCTGCCACGGATCACGGCCAGGACGCGGTGGCCGTTGCGACGCGCGTCCGACAGCCGCTCCAGCAGCAGCAGGCCGGCACCCTCACCCCAGCCGGTACCGTCCGCGGCCTCCGCGAACGGCTTGCAGCGGCCGTCGGTCGCCATACCTCCCTGGCGGCTGAACTCGACGAAGGCACCAGGGGTGGACATCACGGCGACACCGCCCGCCAGCGCCAGCGAGCACTCGCCCGCCCGCAGGGCGTGCGCCGCCAGGTGCAGGGCCACCAGGGAGGATGAGCACGCCGTGTCGACGGTCACCGCGGGGCCCTCCAGGCCCATGGTGTAGGCGACACGCCCGGAGACCACGCTGCCGGTGTTGCCGGTGAGGATGTGGCCCTCGACTCCTTCGGGGATCTCGCGCAGCCCGGAGCCGTACTCCTGGTTGCTGCAGCCGACGAAGACTCCGGTGCTGCTGCCGCGCAGGGCGGCGGGCGCGATGCCCGCGCGTTCCACGGTCTCCCAGGCGACCTCCAGCAGCAGGCGTTGCTGCGGGTCCATGGCCAGGGCCTCACGGGGCGAGATGCCGAAGAAATCGGCGTCGAAGCGGTCGGCGCCGTGTACGAAGCCGCCCTGGGTGGCCGCACTGCCGCTGCCGCTGCCGTCGTGCCGGAACAGTGCGTCGAGGTCCCAGCCACGGTCGGCGGGGAAGTCCGTCATGGCGTCCGTGCCGTCGGCGAGGAGCTGCCAGAAGCCCTCGGGGGTGTCGGCGCCGCCGGGCCAGCGGCAGGCCATGGCGACGATCGCGACCGGCTCGGTCATCGTCTCCCGCAGCTGCTGGTTGTGCTTGCGCAGCCGTTCGTTCTCCCGGAGCGAGGCACGGAGGGCTTCGACGACTTTTTCGGAGGACATGCTCAGCTCCACACTTCGCGCTTCGATGCAGACGTGACAGACGTGACAGATATGGCGGACATGACGGACAGGGAGGGCCAGACGGGCTGGAAGGGCTGACGGAGAGGGGCCGGGGCGCTCAGTCGTCGGCGCCCAGGGCCATCCGGACCAGGTCGTCCACGTCCATGTCGTCGACGTCCACGTCGGCGCCGTCGACCGTGGCCGGCTCCTGGTCGCTGCGGGCTGCGGGGACGGCGGCCGGGGCCAGGTCCAGCAGCGCGTCCAGCAGTCCCGACTCGCGGAACCTGGTGATGGGGATGGACGTGAGCAGCCTGCGGATCGCGGCCTCGTCGGGTTCGCCCGCGCCCGAGGTGTCGGTGCCGGGTGCCGCGGGGCCCGGGTCCGTCTCGCCGGCGAAGTGCTCCCGGCACAGGTGGTCGGCGAGCGCTTCGGGTGTCGGGTAGTCGAAGACCAGGGTGGCGGGCAGCAGTACCGCGGTGGCCGCGTTCATCCGGTTGCGCAGTTCGACGGCGGTGAGCGAGTCGAAGCCGAGTTCCTTGAAGGACTGCTCGGGGTCGATCCGGGCCGCCGAGGCGTGCCCCAGGACCGCGGCGACCTGGCGGCAGACCTCCTCGACCAGCCTGCGTCGCCGGTCGGCGGCGTCGAGGCGGGACAGTTCACCGGCGAGGTCCGCGCCCGGCTCCGCGATCGGCGTGCGGTCGGCGACGGTGCGCCGGGCGCGGGCGAGGCCGGACAGCAGCGGAGGTACCGGGCCGTCGGCGCCGAGCCTGCTGGTGTCCACCGCCAGCGGCAGCCGTACCGCCGCCGACTGGTCCAGTGCCTCGGTGAACAGCGCCAGGCCCTCCTTCGGGGTGAGCGGCGGCAGTCCGGCGCGCTCCATTCGGCGGACGTCGGCGTCGGTGAGACCGCTGGTCATGCCGGTGGCCTGGGACCAGGGCCCCCAGGGCAGGGACAGCGCGGGCAGGCCCAGGGCGCGCCGGTGCTCGGCGAGCGCGTCGAGGAAGGCGTTGGCCGCCGCATAGTTGCCCTGGCCGGGCGCGCCGAGGGTGCCGGCGACGGAGGAGAACAGCACGAACGCGGCCAGGTCGAGGGGGCGGGTGAGGTCGTGCAAATGGGCTGCGGCGTCCAGTTTGGGGCGCAGCACGGCGTCCAGCCGTTCGGCACCGAGCTGCTCCACGACCGTGTCGTCGAGTACGCCGGCGGCGTGTACGACGGCGGTCAGCGGATGCCTGTCGGGTACGGACGCGAGGAGTGCGGCGGCCTGGGCACGGTCGGCTACGTCCACCGCCTCGATCCGCGCCTCGGCGCCCAACTCGGCCAGGTCGGCCACAAGTTGCTCGGCACCCGGAGTCGCGCTTCCGCGGCGTGAGACGAGCAGCAGATGGCGTACGCCGTGCTCGGTGACCAGATGGCGGGCGAGCAGGGCGCCGAGGCCACCGGTGCCGCCGGTGATGAGGACGGTGCCGTCCGGGTCGAGCGGCGCGGGGACGGTGAGGACGACCTTGCCGACGTGGCGGGCCTGCGACATGTACCGGAAGGCTTCCGGGGCGCGTCGTACGTCCCACGGGGTGACCGGCAGCGGGGTGAGCACCCCGGCCTCGAACAGGCCGACGAGGGTGGTGAGCATCTCGCCGATGCGGTCGGGACCGGCCTCGATGAGGTCGAACGCCCGGTAATGCACGCCGGGGTGGCGGGCGGCGACATCCTCGGGGTCGCGGACGTCGGTCTTGCCCATCTCCAGGAAGTGTCCACCGCGCGGCAGCAGGCGCAGGGAGGCGTCGACGAACTCGCCCGCCAGGGAGTCCAGGACGAGGTCGACTCCGCGGTCGCCGGTCGCGGCGCGGAAGGCGTCCTCGAAGGAGAGGTCGCGGGAGGAAGCGATGTGCTTGTCGTCCAGTCCCGCGGCGCGCAGGGCGTTCCACTTCCCGGGGCCGGCGGTGGCGTACACCTCGGCGCCGAGGTGGCGGGCGAGCTGGGTGGCGGCCATGCCGACGCCGCCGGCCGCCGCGTGGACGAGCACGGACTGGCCCTCGGTGACGCCGCCGAGGTCGACGAGGGCGTAGTACGCGGTGAGGAAGACGATCGGTACGGTCGCCGCCTGGGCGAACGTCCAGCCGTCCGGGATACGAGCGACGGTGCGGGCGTCGGCCACCGCGACGGGCCCGTAGGCGGAGGGGAACATGCCCATGACGCGGTCACCGACGGCGAAGGCGGTCACGCCGGGGCCGGTCTCGGTGATCACACCGGCGCCCTCCAGACCGAAGTCGCGGGCCGGGCCCGGGTACATGCCGAGTGCGTTGAGCACGTCGCGGAAGTTGACGCCGGCGGCGCGGACGGCGATCCGTATCTCGCCGTCGCCGAGGGAGCGTTCGGCGTCGGGGGCGGCGACGAGCTCCAGGCCGTCGAGTGTGCCCTTGCGGACCATGTCCAGCCGCCAGGCCTTCTGGGCCGTGGTGTGCGGGAGGCGCAGCGCGGTGTCCTGATCGGTGCGGACGATGCGCGGCAGGTGCACCTGCCCCTCCCGCAGGCCCAGTTGGGCGTCGGGTCGGTCCAGGGCGGCGGGCAGTGCGGCCAGTGAGGCGGCGGCGCTGTCGGTGTCGACGAGGGCGAACCGACCGGGGTGCTCGGACTGGGCGGAGCGGACCAGGCCCCAGGCGGCGGCCGCGGCCGGGTGGCGCACTCCCGGTCCGGCGGGTCCGTCCGGCATCAGCGCCTCCCGGGTCACCAGCACCAGCCGGGTCCGGTCCAGACGTCGTTCGGCCAGCAGGTGCCGTACGAGGGTGAGCGCGTGCTGCGCGGCCGAGTGTCCCGCCTGCTCCAGGGGGCCGCTGTCGTGGGGTACTACGGCGAGTACGGTGCCGGGCGCGGCCTCAGCTGCCGCGAGGGTGGCGAGATCGGCTGCCTCGGTGAGGTACGCGGAGACGCCGGCGGCGGCGAGTTCCGCGGCGAACTCCCGCCCGGCGCCGTCGCCCAGAACCGTCAGCCCGTCCGGGGCCGGACGGCTGCCGTTCGGCGCGCCCATGTGGCCGTCGGCGGCCGGCTGTGGCTGCGGCTGCCAGTCGATCTGGAAGAGGTCGCCCGCGCCCCGGTCGGGCCGTGCGCGCAGCCGCTCGGGATCGATCTCACGCAGGGTGAGGGAGCCGACGGAGGCGACGGGCCGCCCGGTGGTGTCGGCGACGTCGAGGGCGACGGCATCGTCGCCGCGCAGGGCGAGCCGGACGCGTACGGCGGTGGCGCCGGTGGCGTGCAGGGTCACGTCCCGCCAGGAGAAGGGCAGCCGGCCGGGCGCGGAGTCGTCCAGCGGCAGGAAGGCGGTGGCGTGCAGGGCGGCGTCCAGCAGGGCGGGGTGCAGGCCGTAGCGGGGTGCGTCGGCGTGCGCCTGTTCCGGGAGCGCGAGCTCGGCGTACACGTCGCCGTCGAGCCGCCAGGCCGCGCGCAGGCCCTGGAAGAGGGGCCCGTAGCCGAAACCGGCCGCGGCGAGGCGGTCGTAGGTGTCCTCGACGGGCAGTTCCTCGGCGCCCGCGGGCGGCCAGGCGGCGAGCGGGGTGCCCTCGGGGTCCGGGCGGGCACCGGCCGCGAGGATGCCGTCGGCATGCAACGTCCAGGGCCGGTCGGGGGCCGCGTCGGCGGGGCGGGAGTGCACCCCCAGCGGGCGGTTGCCGTCGGCGTCGGGTGCGCCGAGCCGCAGCTGCAGGGTGACGGCCTGCCCGTCGGCCAGCAACAGCGGCTCGACCAAGGTCAGTTCGGTCACCCGGTCGCAGCCCACGCGGTCCCCGGCGAGCAGCGCCAGGTCGAGGTGGGCGGTGCCGGGCAGGACGGTGGTGCCGCCGACGGCGTGGTCGGCGAGCCACGGCTGGTCCGCGACGGAGAGCCGGCTGGTGAAGACATGTTCGCCGGTGTCGGCGAGGTCGACGCGGGCGCCGAGCAGCGGGTGTCCGGTGTCGGCGAGGCCCGCCGCGGCGAGATCACCCGCGGTGTGGCTGCCCGCTGTGGGCCAGAAGCGCTGCCGTTGGAAGGCGTAGGTGGGCAGGTCGACCACCTCGCCGGAACCTGCGGTGGCGGCGGTCCAGTCGACGTCGGCGCCGTGGGCGTGGACGCGGGCCAGTCCGCCGAGGAGGCTGGCGGTCTCGTCCTGGCCGGGGCGCAGCAGCGCGATGGTGGCGGTGTCGGCGGGGGCGGTGAGGGCGTCGGCGGCCAGCGCGGTGAGCGTGCCGCCGGGGCCTATCTCGACATACCGGCTGACGCCGAGGTCCTCCAGCGTGCGCACGCCGTCGTGGAAACGGACGGCCTGGCGCGCATGCCGCACCCAGTGGTCGGGGGAGGCGAGTTCGTCGCCGGTGGCGGGCCGGCCGGTGACGTCGGAGATCACGGGGATACGGGGCTCGTGGTACTCCAGGGCGGCGGCGACCTCGCGGAAGTCGCCGAGCATGGGCTCCATCAGCGGCGAGTGGAAGGCGTGGCTGACGCGCAGCCGCTTGGTGCGCCGGCCCAGGGCCTCGATGCGGGCGGCAAGGTCCAGGACGGCGGCCTCCTCGCCGGAGATCACCACCGACCTGGGGCCGTTGACCGCGGCCACGCCGACCTGGTGTTCCCGGCCGTCCAGCAGCGGCAGCACTTCCTCCTCGGTGGCCTGGAGCGCGACCATGGCGCCGCCGTCGGGGAGCGCGTCCATCAGCTTGCCGCGGGCGGCGACGAGGGTGCAGGCGTCGGCGAGGGAGAGGACTCCGGCGGCATGTACGGCGGCGAGGGCGCCTATGGAGTGGCCGAGGAGGTGGTCGGGGCTCACACCGAGGCTGCGGACGAGCCGGTACAGGGCCGTTTCCAGGGCGAACAGGGCGGGTTGGGCGTACCCGGTACGGTCCAGCAGCCGCCCGGCGTCGCCGAGGACCGCCTCGCGCAGCGGGGTGTCGAGGACATCGGCACCGAAGTGCGCGCACACCTCGTCGAAGGCGTCGGCGAAGGCGGGGAAGGAGGCGTACAACTCCCTTCCCATGCCGGGATGTTGGGCGCCTTGGCCGGTGAACAGGAAGACGGTGCGTCCGGCTCGGGCGGTGGCGCCGGTGCCGTCGGGTCGCAGGTCGCCCGAGGCGAGCCGGGCCAGATCGGTGAGGAGGTCGTCGCGCCCCGTGCCGAGCAGCACCGCGCGGTGTTCGAAGGCGGGGCGGGTGGCCGCCAGGGAGTGACCGAGGTCGGCGGCGGACAGCTCCGGGTGCCGGACGGCGTGGTCGAGCAGCCTTTCGGCCTGGGCGCTCAGCGCCTGAGGGGTACGGGCCGACAGCGGCCAGGCGACCATCCCGTGCGCGGCCGACGGGACCGAGGCGGTGGGAGCCGCCTCCGGAACCGGCGGTGCCTCTTCCAGGATCACATGGGCGTTGGTGCCGCTGAAGCCGAAGGAGGAGACACCGGCGCGCCGCCGGCGGCCGTCGTCCTGCGGCCACGCCTGGGCTTCGGTCAGCAGGCGTACGGCGCCGGAGGCCCAGTCGACATGGCTGGAGGGCTGGTCGGCGTGCAGCGTGCGGGGCAGTTCGCCGTGGTTCAGCGCCAGTACGGTCTTGATGACGCCGGCGACTCCGGCGGCGGCCTGGGTGTGGCCGAGGTTGGACTTCACCGACCCGAGCCACAGGGGCCGCTCGCGGTCCTGGCCGTAGGTGGCGAGGAGCGCCTGTGCCTCGATGGGGTCGCCGAGGACGGTGCCGGTGCCGTGTCCCTCGACGGCGTCGACGTCGGCCGGGGTGAGCCCGGCGTCGGCCAGCGCGGCATGGATCACCCGTTCCTGGGAAGGGCCGTTGGGGGCGGTCAGACCGTTGCTGGCGCCGTCGGAGTTGACCGCGCTGCCGCGGACCACCGCGAGTACCCGGTGTCCGTTGCGGCGGGCGTCGGACAGCCGTTCCACCAGCAGCATTCCGGCGCCCTCGCCCCAGCCGGTACCGTCCGCGCCGTCCCCGTACGCCTTGCAGCGCCCGTCCGGCGCGAGCCCGCGCTGGCGGCTGAACTCCAGAAAGGCCGCGGGGGTCGACATCACGGTGACGCCGCCCGCCAGGGCAAGGTCGCACTCCCCCGCGCGCAGCGCCCGCGCCGCCCAGTGCAGGGCGACCAGGGAGGACGAGCAGGCGGTGTCGACGGTGACGGCGGGGCCCTCCAGACCGAGGGTGTACGAGATACGGCCGGAGACGACGCTGGCGGCGTTGCCGGTGCCGAGGTAGCCGTCGACGTCCTCGGCGGACGTACGCAGGAGGGTCGTGTAGTCCTGCCCGTTGGTGCCGGCGAAGACGCCCGTGCGGGAGCCGCGCAGCGTCCGCGGGTCGACTCCCGCGCGTTCCACGGCCTCCCAGCACACTTCGAGCAGCAGGCGCTGCTGCGGGTCCATCGCCAGCGCCTCGCGCGGTGAGATGCCGAAGAACGCGGGGTCGAACCGGTCGACTCCGGGCAGGAAGCCACCGCTGCGGGTGTAGCTGGTGCCCTCGTGGTCGGGGTCGGGGTGGTACAGGGACGCGAGGTCCCAGCCGCGGTCGTCGGGGAAGCCGGTCAGTCCGTCGCCGCCGGAGGCGAGCAGGTCCCACAGCCGCTCGGGCGTGTCGGCGCCGCCGGGGAGGCGGCAGGCCATGCCCACGATGGCGATGGGTTCGTCCGCGCCGGTGTGCGCGCCGCGGGGCGTGGTGATGACGGCCCGGGCGGGCCGGTCGCCGGCCGGCAGGGAGCGCAGCAGATGGCCGGCCAGCGCGGCCGGGGTGGGGTGGTCGAAGGCGACGGTGGGCGCGAGCCGAAGACCAGTGCGGCGTTCCAGCGCGTTGCGCAGGTCGACGGCGGTGAGCGAGTCGAAGCCCAGGTCACGGAAGGCGCGTTCGGGGTCTGCGGCCGGGGTGTCGGCGGTGTGACCGAGGACGGTGGCGATCTCCGTCTGGAGCAGGCGGAGCACGGCGGCGGGCCGCTCGGACTCCGGCAGCGCGGCGAGGGTACGGGACAGCCGTCCGCCCGACCGGGCGGCCCCCGCGGTACGGCGCAGGGAGGCGGCGGGGTCGCGCAGCAGGGCCGGGGCGGGTGTGGTGGCGGCGCGGGCGGCGGCCAGGTCCAGCCGGACGGGCAGCAGCACCGCGCGGTCCTGTGCCAGGCCGAGGTCGAGCAGGTGCAGGGCGTCTGCGGTGGGCAGCGGCGCGATGCCCGCACGGGCCATCCGGGTGCGGTCGGCGTCACCCAGCCCGGCCGTCATACCGCTGTCCTCGGCCCACATGCCCCAGCCGAGGGCGAGCGCGGGCCGGCCCTGCGTCCGCAAGGTGGCGGCCAGCGCCTCCAGGAAGGCGTTGGCGGCGGCGTAGTTGCCCTGGCCGGGGCCGCCGAAGGTGGCGGCGGCGGACGAGAAGAGCACGAACGCCGACAGGTCCATGTCTCGGGTCAACCGCTCCAGATGGACGGCTGCGTCCGCCTTGGGCCGCAGCACGGCCGACAGCCGCTCGGGGGTCAGCGCGGGGATCACCCCGTCGTCGATCACGCCGGCGGCGTGGAAGACGGCCCCGAGCGGATGCTCCTCGGGTACGGCGGCCAGCAGCACGGCCAGTGCCGCGGGGTCGGACACGTCGCACGCGGCGACCGTCACCTCGGCCCCCGCCTGTTCGAGTGCGGCCCGCAGTTCGGCGACGCCGGGCGCTTGAGGGCCGCGTCGGCCGGCGAGCAGCAGATGGCGTACGCCGTGGGCGGCCACCAGATGGCGGGCGACCGCCGCGGCGACGGTTCCGCCCGCCCCGGTGATCAGCACGGTCCGCTCCGGATCGAGGACGGGCGCCGCGGTGCCGTCCGGGATGTGCCGGGTGAGCCGGGCCGCGTACGGGCGGCCGGTGCGCAGGGCGATCTCCGTCTCCCCGCCGTGCGCCGCCTCGACGACCGCGGCCAGGACGGTGTCCGGGGCGGTGTCGGTGTCGGTGTCCACGAGCAGGAAGCGCCCCGGGTTCTCCGACTGCGCGGAGCGCACGAGACCGCGTACGGCGGCCGCGGCGAGGTCGGCGACCGGCTCGCCGGGCCGGACGGCCACCGCGTTCCGTGTGACCACGACCAGCCGGGCGTCGGCCGTCCGCTCCTCGGCCTGCCAGCGCTGCAGGACCTCCAGGGCCACGGCCGCCGACTCGTGTACGCCCGCAGGCAGTTCCGTCCCGTCGCCCCGCACGGACGCGAAGACCAGTTCCGGAACGGCCGCACCGGTGTCGTCGAGAGCGGTGAGCAGCGCGCCCAGGTCCGGGTGCCGTTCGGCGCCCGGCGGGGCCGGTCCGTCGCCCAGGACGGCCACCGCGGGGCGGCGCGTGAGCCGTACCGGGGTGGGAAGTCCGGTCCACTCGACGGCGAACAGGTCACCGGCCGGGGCGTCTACGACCGGGAGGGACAGTTCGGCGGCCGGGGTGAGGGCGACCGCGCCGACGGCGGCGACCGGGTCACCGGCCCCGTCGGCGAGGTCGAGCCGGAGCCCACCGTCGGGCACGCGCCGCAGCCGGACCCGCAGCGCATCCGCCGAGGCCGCGTACAGGGTGCAGTCCCGCCACGACACGGCGACCGAGCAGGGGTGCCCGAGCAGGGGTGCCGCGTGCAGGGCCGCGTCCAGCAACGCGGGGTGCAGCGCGACCCGCAGGGCGTCCTCCCGGAGGTCCTCCGGTACGGCCACCTCGGCGTACACCTCGTCCCCGGCCCGCCAGACGGCGGTGAGCCCGCGGAAGGCGGGGCCGTGGTCCAGTCCCTGCTCCCGCAACGCCTCGTAGATCTCGTCGACTTCGCCGGGGTCGAGTGCCTGGGCGCCCGGTGGCGGCCATGTGCCGTGGTGCTCGTCCTGCTCCGGCCGCCCCGGCATGGCAGCGCCCGGCGCCAGGGCGCCGCGGGCGTGACGGGTCCAGGGCCGGTCCGTGTCGTCCTCGCCGGCCGAGGAGGCGGCGGTGGCGGGCCGGGAGTAGCAGGTGAACGGCCTGAGACCGGCGTCCCCGGGGCCGTCGAGCACGACTTGGACCTCGACGGGGTCGTGGCCGAGGACAAGGGGCTGTTCCTGGTCCAGTGCGACGACGTGGTGGCAGCCGACCCGGTTGCCGAGGTGCAGGGCGAAGTCGAGATACCCGGCCGTGGGCAGTACGGCGGTACCGGCGACGGTGTGGTCGGCCAGCCAAGGGTGGGTGCGGGTGGAGAACACGGCGGTGGAGAGCACGGCGGAGGAGTCCGCCAGCGTCACGGAGCTGCCGAGCAGTGGATGCCCGCCGCCGCGCCGCCCGCCGCCGGGAAGGGCGTCGAGCCAGTACCGGCGTCGCTGGAACGCGTAGGTGGGCAGTGCGACGCTGCGGGCGCCGGGGAACAGCGCGGCCCAGTCCGGGCTGTGGCCGTGTGCGTGCAGTGCGCCGACGGCGGTGAGCAGACGTGCCGCCTCGGATCCGTCCTTGCGCAGGGCGGGCACGAGAAGGGACGGCTCGTCCTGGAGCAGGGTACGGGCAAGGGCGGTGAGGGTGCCGTCGGGGCCGAGTTCGACGAACCGCGTCGTCCTGCTCTGCGCGAGAGTGCGCAGGGCGTCGGCGTACCGAACGGTCCGGCGGACGTGCTCCACCCAGTAGCCGGGGGACGTCAGCTCGTCGGCGGTCGCCGCTTCACCGGTCACCGTGGAGACGATCGAAAGCTTCGGCGGCTCGTACGAGAGCCCTTCCGCGACCGCGCGGAAGTCGGCGAGCATCGGCTCCATCAGCGGGGAGTGGAAGGCATGGCTCACCCGCAGGGCGGTCGTCCTGCGGTCCTGGGCACGGAGATGCGCGACCGCCTCCTCCACCGCGTCGAAGGCACCCGCGATCACCACCGATTGAGGGCCGTTGACCGCGGCGACACCCACCCGGGCATCGTCCAGCAGCGGCAGGACCTCCTCTTCCGAGGCCTGGACCGCGACCATCGCACCACCGGACGGCAGCGCCTGCATCAACCGGCCGCGGGCCACGACCAGTCGGCACGCGTCCGTGAGCGACCACACTCCGGCCACATGCGCCGCAGCGATCTCACCGATGGAGTGACCGGCGAGAACGTCCGGGCGTACGCCCCAGGACTCCAGCAGCCGGAACAGCGCCACCTCCAGGGCGAAGAGGGCCGGCTGCGCGTACTCGGTGCGGTTCAGACGGTCCTCGTCCTCGCCGAACACCACCTCACGGAGGCTGAAGGGCAGCTGCGCGTCCACCGCGTCGAAGGCCTCGGCGAAGACGGGGTACGCCGCATACAGCTCCCGCCCCATCCCGAGGCGTTGTGAGCCCTGTCCGGCGAACAGGAACGCCGTGCGACCGCGCCCGGCCGTACCCCGCACCACCTGTGCGTGCGGCTCACCCGCCGCCAGCGCCGCGAGGCCGGCCCGCAACTCCCGCACATCGGAGCCCACCACCACGGCACGGTCCTCGAACACCGATCGCGTCACCGCGAGCGACAACCCCACATCGGCCGTGGAACCGACGGATCCGTCCACACACTCCAGCAACCGGGCCGCCTGCGCCCGCAGCGCCCCCTCGCCCCGCGCCGACACCGGCCACACCACGACACCGCCGGCACCGGCATCCGGCCCGGCGGGCTCCGCGGTCTCCTGGACCGCCTCGGCCTCCTCCAGGATCACATGGGCATTGGTGCCGGAGACGCCGAACGCGGAGACGCCGGCCCGCCGCGTACGGCCTTCCGTGGGCGCCCAGTCCTGCGGTTCGGTCAGCAGGCTCACCGCACCGGACGACCAGTCGACGTGGGTGGACGGAGCGTCGACGTGCAGCGTGCGCGGCAGCTGTCCATGGCGCATCGCCATGACCGTCTTGATCACGCCGCCGACCCCGGCCGCCGCCTGTGTGTGACCGATGTTGGACTTCAACGACCCGAGCCACAGCGGCCGTTCACGGTCCTGTCCGTAGGTCGCAAGCAGCGCCTGCGCCTCGATCGGATCGCCCAGCGTCGTGCCCGTCCCGTGCGCCTCCACCGCGTCCACGTCCGCGGCCGACAGCCCTGCGCTCGCCAGCGCCGCCCGGATCACGCGCTGCTGCGACGGGCCGTTCGGGGCGGTGAGTCCGCTGCTGGCGCCGTCCTGGTTGACCGCGCTGCCACGGATCACGGCCAGTACCGGGTGGCCGTTGCGACGCGCGTCCGACAGCCGCTCCAGCAGCAGCAGACCCGCGCCCTCGCCCCAGCCGGTGCCGTCCGCGGCCTGTGCGAAGGACTTGCAGCGGCCGTCCGGGGAGAGGCCGCGCTGGCGGCTGAACTCCGTGAAGGTGACCGGTGTCGACATCACGGCGACACCGCCCGCGAGCGCGAGTGAGCACTCACCGGCCCGCAGAGCCTGGCACGCCAGGTGCAGGGCCACCAGCGACGAGGAGCAGGCCGTGTCGACGGTGACTGCGGGGCCCTCCAGACCCAGGGTGTAGGAGACGCGCCCGGAGGCGATGCTGCCCGCGCTGCCGTTGCCGAGGAAGCCCTCCAGGCCGGGCGGCGGTGCGTCGAACCGGGAGCCGTAGTCGTTGTACATGACGCCGGCGAAGACACCCGTGCGGCTGCCGCGGAGGGCGGCCGGGGCGAGGCCGGCCCGCTCCAGTGCCTCCCAGGAGATCTCCAGGAGGAGCCGCTGCTGCGGGTCGGTGCCGAGCGCCTCGCGCGGCGACATGCCGAAGAAGTCGGGGTCGAAGTCGGCGGCGTCGTGCAGGAAGCCGCCCTCGCGGGTGTAGCAGGTGCCCGGGTGCTCGGGGTCCGGGTGGTACAGCGAGCCGACGTCCCAGCCGCGGTCCTCGGGGAACGGCGTGATGGCATCGGTGCCTTCGGCGACGAGCCGCCACAGGTCCTCGGGGGTGCGTACCCCGCCCGGGTAGCGGCAGGCCATGGAGACGATCGCGATCGGTTCGCAGTCCCTGGCCTCCAGCTCGCGCACGCGGGTGGTGGTGCGGTGCAGCTCGGCGGTGACTCGCTTCAGGTACTCCCGCAGGCGGTCTTCGCTCACAGCTCTGCCCCCAGGCTCGGGTCGCGCACCTCGGCGGACGTCACCGGCGGCAGGCCCGCTGCGCTCGGAACGGTAAACAACACCGGATCTCCTCAGGCTCGGACACCCACGCGGTCCGCATGGCTCCTCGAACACCTCGAACCCGGCCAAGTCTGGGGCTGCCCCCGGCCGTCCACGGCCGCTTGACCTCCGACTCTGAAAAATCCCCTAGTTGCTCAAGAGCCCCGCAGGGGCGCCGACCGCACCGGCAAATCCCTAGAGTTGCGCGCGACTTCTGGCCTCCGATTCACCGGTTGTGCTGCGCTGGGGCCGCTCCCGGCCCGCCTCCCGTGCGGCCCGACCCATGAGAGGGGTTTCCGATGACAGCCGTGCCCGCTCCTCCCGGCCCCGAGGTCTCCGCACCGCCGGAGGTGGGGCTCGACGGCGGTGCGACGCTGCTCGCCTGGCTGCGGCGGATGCGCGACGAGCAGCCGGTGTGGCGTGATCCGGCGGGCCGCTACCACGTGTTCCGCCACGAGGACGTCCAGCGGATCACCGCCGATCCGTCGGGGTTCTCCTCGGACACGGTGAGCCGGCTGTCGGGCGGCGAGCAGCAGCCGCCCGGCGGAACCCTGCTGTTGCTGGACCCGCCCCGGCACGGGAAGCTGCGGCGTCTGGTGAGCAAGGTCTTCACCGCGAAGATGATCAACGAGCTGGCCCCGCGGATCACCGAGGTGGCCACCGAACTGCTCGACGGCCTGGCGGGCGGCGACCGCTTCGACCTGGTCGAGGCGTTCGCCAATCCGCTGCCCGTCATCGTGATCTCGTCCATGCTCGGTGTACCGCCCTCGGACCGTCCGCTGTTCCAGGTGTGGGCCGACAACCTGCTGACCGTGGACTGGGAGACGCCCGAGGGCGCCGCGGTCCTGGGCCGGACCGTGCAGGAGCTGGACGCCTATCTCCGGCAGCACGTCGCGGAGCGGCGGGCGCGCGAGCACGACGACCTGATGAGCCTGCTGGTGCGGGCCGAGGTCGACGGGGAGAGCCTGAACGACGACGACGTGGTGAGCTTCGCCGCGCTGCTTCTGCTGGCCGGTCATGTCACCACCGCGGTACTGCTGGGCAACATGCTGCTGACGCTGGACCTGGAGGAGGGCCTGCTCGCCCGGTTGCGAGCGGACCGTACCGGGATCGCGCCGTTCACCGAAGAGGTGCTGCGCTGCCGGCCGCCGTTCCTGAAGATCGAACGGGTGCCCACGGCCCCCGTGGAGATCGCCGGGGAAAAGGTGCCGGAGAACACGATGGTGTACCTCTGGCTGCTGTCCGCCAACCGCGACGAGCGGGTCTTCCCCGAGCCGGACCGCTTTCTGCCCGGCCGGCCCAACGCCAAGCAGCTCGCCTTCGGGCACGGCATCCACTACTGCCTGGGCGCCCCGCTGGCCCGTATGGAGGGGCAGATCGCGCTCCATCTGATGCTCGACCGCTACGCCGACATCCGGGTCGACCGCGACAGCCCGCTGTCCTACTTCGACAACCGCGTCAACGTCTTCGGTCTTCGCCAGCTGCCGCTCACCGTCCGGCGGGCCTGAGCGACGCGTCCGGACGCAACCCACCAGACGGAGGATCCATGGCCTACGAGCCGAAACCACCAGTGATACCGACCGATCGCACCTGCCCCTTCGACCCCGATCCGGAGTACCGGCGGCTGCGTGCGGAAGACCCGATCAGCCCGGTGAGGTTCGACATCGCGCCGGGCCGCGACGACGGCTGGCTGGTCACCCGGCACGACCATGTGCGGGCGATCATGACCGACCCGCGGTTCAGCCACCGTGCCGAACTGCTGGCGCTGGTGGCCTCGCCGCCGTTCGAGGTGGAGAGCTACGACCCGCAGCCGTCGGGTCCGGGTTCCTTCGTCCGGATGGACGCGCCGGACCACACGCACTACCGACGGCTGCTGACCGGCTTCTTCACGGTCCGCAAGATCCAGGAGTACGAGCCCACGCTCGCCGGGATCATCGACGACGTGCTGGAGGAGATGGCCGGCCTCCAGCCGCCGGTGGACCTGCTGCCGGCGTTCGTCCAGAAGATCGTGTACCGGTCGGTGCACTCGGTGATGGGCGTCCCGGAGGAGGACATCGCCGAACTCGACAAGCACTTCTCGGCGATCATGCGGATCGACTACACGCTGGAGGAGTTCGTCGAGCACAACACGGCGCTGGACCAGACGCTGGCCCGGGTCGTCAAGGACCTGTTCGCCGAGCCCAACGACAAGCTGCTCGGCAAGCTGGTGAAGACCGGTGAGCTGACCGAGGAGGAACTGGCGAACATCGCCTGGATCACCATCGGCGGCGCGCTGGACACGACCCCGAACATGCTGGGTCTCGGCACCTTCGCGCTGCTGGAGCATCCGGAGCAGCTGGAGAAGATCCGCAAGCAGCCGGAGCTGATGGAGCGGGCGGTGGAGGAACTGCTGCGCTACCTGACGATCTCTCATATGGGGGCGAGCCGGGTCGCGTTGGAGGACGTGGAGATCGGCGGCACGACCATCGAGGCCGGGCAGACCGTGGTGCTGTCGCTGCCGGCCGCCAACCGGGACCCGGAGCAGTTCGAGAACCCGGAGGTCTTCGACGTCACCCGTCCCTCCCGCCGCCATCTGGCGTTCGGTTTCGGCATCCACCAGTGCCTGGGGCAGCATCTGGCCCGGGCGACCCTGCGCATCGGCTTCCAGAAGCTGTTCGACCGCTTCCCGGACCTGCGACTGGCGGTCGAGCCGCAGGAGATCCCGCTCCGCGACAAGGCCATGCACTACGGCGTGTACGCGCTGCCCGTGACCTGGGGCTGATCGCGCCGGCGAGAGCGAGCCGCGGGCCGTCCTGGAAAGGGCGGCCCGCGGCGTTGTCATGGCCTCAAGGGCCTATTTCCTCGCCGAGTCCGCGTTCAGATGGGAGAAGCGGGGCCACAGGGTGCGCCACGGCCGGCGCTGACCCTCGCAGATCCATATGGGGGCACCCCAGTTGAGGTTGTGCACCTGCTGCGCGTTGGTGACCGTGCCTGCCTTGCGCACGCCGGTGAAGAACCGCCGCAGGTAGCGGGCGTCGGCGCCGACGAAGACGACGGGCGCCGAGTCGTCGGCCGGGCGGCGCAGGTACCAGTAGCCGCGGTGGCCGCTGTAGGGCCGTGGCAGACCGAGCGCCGGACCGTAGCGGTCCAGGGCGCCTGCCTGGTCGTAGCGGTCGGTGATGACGAGGGCGCGGCCGCGCCGGTCGGCGGGCAGTTCGCGGTAGACGCGGGCGACCGAGGCGGCGAGGTCGGGCCAGCCCACGCTCTCCATGGCCAGCCGGTCGGCGGAGGGACGGGTCAGGCGGTGGACCGGGTAGAGGGGCAGGACCAGGACCGCCAGTGCGGCCGACAGCACGTACGCCGCCGCGGCCGACCAGAGACGCGGCCGGGTGAGCCGCAGCCGCTGCAGACCCGTGGCACCCGCCGCCCACAGGACCGCGAAGAGCCCGGAGACGTAGTACGGCCGTCCATGGACGACGAGGTAACACGCGCACAGTCCGGCGAAGGTCACTGCGAGGAACCGGTGGGCGCGCGCCTCGCGGGCGGTGAGCAGGCGCCACAGCCCGTAGCACAGGAGTACGGCGCCGACGAGTCCCGAGGCCGACAGCACGGTGGGCAGGAACATGGTCCGGCCACCCTCCTCGGTGGCGACCTCGTGGGAGATGACCTCGGTCATGGCCAGTTGGGGCCATCCGTTGCGGGCCTGCCACAGCAGACCGGGTACCGCGGTGAGCAGGGCGCCCGCCGCCGCCACCCACAGCAGGGGGCGGCGCAGCAGGTCCCGGGGCCCGGCGAGCAGCAGGGCGACGAGGAGCACGGCCCAGAAGCCGGCGCTGAGGAACTTGACCTGGAAGGAGAGTGCGGCGGTCAGGCCGACGAGGAGCAGCAGCCGGTCGCGCCGGGTGCGGACCCAGCGCACCAGCAGCCAGGTGGTGACCGTCGTCAGGAAGATGTCCAGGGTGGCGGTGATGAGCAGATGGCCCATCTGCAGCATGACGGGCGAGACGGCGTACGCCCCGGCGGTGGCGATCTGGGCGGCCCGTCTGCCACCCAGCTCACGGGCGGTCAGGGCCGCGGTCAGCACGCCGAGTGCGCTGACCGCCGCGGCCGGTGCGCGCAGCCAGAACAATGAGCCGTGGGAGACGACGTCGAGGGCGTGGGCCAGCAGGGGCAACAGCGGCGGCTGGTCGGCGTAACCCCAGGCGGGATGGCGGCCCGCGGCGAGGAAGTACAGCTCGTCGCTGAAGTAGCCGAAGCGGTGGGCGGTGAACAGCAGCAGGGCCGCGGTGGCACCGGCGATCGCGGCCACCGGCAGCAGGGCCAAGGGAGGAGGCGCGTCCGTCAGCGGGTCGGCGGAGTTCGGGCGGGGGGTGGCCCCGGGCCGGCCGCTTCCGCTGTCGCGGTGCACGGCCTTGTCCCGGGCTCGGGGGCGCATCGTGGAGTCCTCGATCCTGTCGTTCCGCGGCCGTGGGGCACCGCGGGTCTCGGAGGGCGAACGTACGGTCTACGACCGGTCCTGGACGGCTTCCTTCCCCTTTTCCGCGCTCAGGAGTAGGGGCGATTCCCTAGTCTTCGGCGCTGTGGATGGCCGTCGCCCCGGCGCCTGTGCTGGGCTGGGGTTCCGTACCGCCGAAGAGCGCCACACGTGCCCGTCCCTGTCCGGCCGCTGCCGGCCGCCGGCGGTCGTACGCGGGGGCCGGGCCACTTCCCCGGCCTGGCCCCGACACCCCAACCGATCACGGAGAGACGGCAGTCGAGTGATGGACCTTCAGTTCATGTGCGGCGCGGCCGGGACACGGCTTCGCAAGGTCAGGACGGGCGCGTCATGACGGCGGCGATCGTCGCGGACGGCGTCCGGAAACGGTACGGGGACATCCAGGCCGTCGACGGTGTCTCGCTGCGCATCGAGGCGGGCGAGTTCTACGGCATCCTGGGTCCCAACGGCGCGGGCAAGACGACCACTCTGGAGATCCTGGAGGGCGTCCGGGAGCCCGACGAGGGCCGGATCGAACTGTTCGGCAAGAGCCCCTGGCCCCGCAATCACGAGTTGCTGAACCGGATCGGCGTGCAGTTCCAGGCGTCGTCGTTCTTCGACAAGCTGACCACGCGGGAGACGATCCGCCTGTTCGCGTCCTTCTACCGGGTCGGCGCCCGGCAGGCCGACGAGATGCTGGAGCGGGTCGGCCTCACCGACTTCGGGAATGTGCCGGCGGACAAGCTCTCCGGCGGCCAGGCGCAGCGGCTGTCCATCGCCTGCGGTCTCGTGCACGACCCGGAGATCGTCTTCCTGGACGAGCCCACCGCCGGCCTCGACCCGCAGGCCCGGCGCAATCTGTGGGACCTGCTGCGCGACGTCAACCAGGAGGGCCGCACGGTGGTCCTCACCACGCACTACCTGGACGAGGCGGAGATCCTCTGTGACCGGGTGTCGGTCATGGAGCGCGGCAAGGTGCTCAAGACCGGCGCTCCGGCGGCCCTGATCCGCGAGCTGGACGACATGGTGCGGGTGAGCGTGGAGTCCGGGCTGATCAAGCCGGACGCCCTGCGGGACCTGCTGGAGTCCGCCGGGGTGGACAACGCCGCCGTGGAGGACGACGGAGTCTCGCTGTCGGTCGCCACCCACGCGCCGGGGCCGGTGCTCTCGGTCCTGGCCGACCAGGGGGCCCTGCGTGGCCTGGAGGTACGCGGAGCCACCCTGGAGGACGTCTTCCTCCAGCTGACCGGACGGGAGTACCGCGCGTGAGCATCGAGGAGACCACCACGCGAACCGCTCGTACGAAGACGGCCGGGACCGGCTCGTCCGAGCGGAACAAGCCCGCCGGGACGGCCGGTTCGGGCCGCAAGGGCTCTGCCGGGGACGAGCGGCTCAGCCCGGTCCGCGAGCTGTCCCGGGCGATGATCCTCAGCGTGCTGCGGGACAAGGGCACGATCTTCTTCCTGCTGATCTTCCCGATCCTGTTCCTGCTGTTGTTCGGCACGCTGTTCAAGAGCACCGCGACCTCACACATCAAGGTGGCCCAGGTCGGCGACGTACGGGTGCTCGACTCGCTCACCAAGGACCAGCGCGGGCAGCTGTCCAAGGCCGCCACGATCTCCAGGGTGAGCAGCGAGTCGGCCGCGCTGGAGAAGGTGCGCAAGGGCGACTACGACGCGCTGGTCGAGCAGGACGGCGGCACGATCGTCCTGCGCTACAGCGCCGCCGACCCGGTCAAGGGCGCCTCCGCCCGCGCGACGCTCAACGCGGTATTGCAGCAGGCGAACCTGGCCGCGACGGGCCGGCCGGCCACGTACACGCTGAAGGCCGGCCAGGTCGGGGACGAGTCGGTCAAGCCCATCCAGTATCTGACCCCCGGTCTGATGGGTTGGGCCATCGCCTCCAGTGCGGTGTTCAGCACGTCGCTGACGCTGGTGACGCTGCGCCGGAAGAAGATCCTCCAGCGGATGCGGCTGTCGCCGATCCGGGCCTGGGAGGTGGTGGCCGCCCGCATCTCCATGACCATGATCATGGCCCTCACGCAGACAGCGCTGTTCCTGCTGGTGGCCACGCTGCCGTACTTCGGTCTGCAGCTCACCGGCGACTGGTGGCTGATCGTCCCGCTGGTGATGTGCGGCACCCTGTCGCTGATGTCGCTCGGCCTGCTCATCGGCTCGGTCACCAAGACCGAGGAGTCCGCAGGCGGTCTCGCCCAGTTGCTGGTCCTTCCGATGTCCTTCCTGTCCGGCTCGTTCTTCTCGCTGGACGACGCCCCGGGCTGGGTCAAGGCGATCTCGTACCTGATGCCGCTGCGCTACCTCGTGAAGGGCAGCGAGGCCGTGCTCAGCCGGGGCGGCGGTGTGCTGGAGGCCCTGCCGACCATGGGCGGCATGCTGGCCTTCACGGCCGTGGTGACCGCGCTGACGCTGCGGTTCTTCAAGTGGAACGACACGTGATCCCCTGCTGACGGGAACCTGCCGCCGGGGTCCTCCGCCATGTCCCGCACGGCAGAGGGCCCCGGCTGCGTGCACGGGCCGCCGGTGCCACTCCTGGGCATCAAGCCCTCTCCTTGTGCGGCTCGGGTGTTCCTGTGGCCCGGGAGGGCAGGGTGTTCCCGTGGTCCGGCCGGGCACTTGGGTCACCTCGACGAACGCGGCCGTGAGGGCAGGGAGGATTCGCGGAATGCGGGCACGGCGCATGGCCCGTTGCTCAACTCAACTCCGTCGGCCGGGGGTCACGAGAGGCCGACAGGAGGCGGACATCGGGCGGGCCGTTCAGGCCCGCCCGTCGGGCGTCCTTGGTCAGGCCCAGCAGCCGTTGACGGTCGCAGCGAGGCCGTCGACCGCATGGCGGATGCTGGGTGTCGGGGCGGTGGAGCCGTTCTCGATGAAGGAGAAGATCCTCCACTGGCCGTCGGAGCCCCGAGTGAGCCCGCTCAGCGCTATCGCGCCGGTCAGGGTGCCGGTCTTGGCCATCACCTTGCCGACGGCGCACTTGGACTCCGGTGTGTCGAAGCGGTCCAGCGCGGTGTCGAGCGTGGAGCCCGCCTCGCCCGCGACCGGCAGGCCGTCGATGACGGGCTGCAGGATCATGCGGTATCTGGGGTCGGCGTCGGTCTCCAGGATCTGGGTGACGGTCTCGGCGGAGATCCGGTCGTCGCGGGAGAGACCGCTGCCGTCGTAGAGCTGGAAGTTCTCCAGCGAGATGCCGTAGTTCCGCAGCACCTCGGTGACCACCTCGGCGCCCGCCTCGAAGGTGGCGCGGCGGCCGGTGCGCAGCGCGGTCATCCGCAGCAGGGACTCGGCGATCTGGGCGTCGCTCTTCTTGAGCATCCGGTGGACGGTGTCAGCGACCGTCGGGGACAGGTGGACGGCCAACGGGAGGGCCTCCCCGGGGTGGACCGTGCCGCGAGTGATACTGCCGGTGACGGTCAGGCCCTTGGCGGTGAGCTGCTTGGCGAACACCTGGCCCGCATCGAGCGAGGTGTCCTGGGTGAAGTCCTCGTCGACCGAGAGGGCGCGCACGGGCGGGATGACATCGGTGAAGTAGCTCGGGTCCCAGCCCTGGGCCAAGGCGGGCTCCGGGAAGAGGCTGTCGTCCACCTGTACCTGGACCGACTTCACCCCGGCGTACTGCAGCCTGGAGACCACATCGGCGGCCATGGAGGTCAGGTCGGCAGTGCTCAGCAGCCGGTCGCCGCCGCCCACGAGGGTGACCACGCCATCGCTGTAGAGGGCCCTGGTGCTGAAGCGGTGGTTCGGGCCGAGGACGGTCAGTGCGGCGGTGGCGGTGGCCAGCTTGGCGTTGGAAGCCGGCATCAACGCGCTGGCGGCGTCGTGGTTCCACACCGCCTTGCCGCTCGGCTCGTCGATGACGAGGCCGCTGAACGTCGAGTTGGCGAAGGCTGCGTTCTGGACGCGGGTGTCCAGGTTCTTGGCGATCTGCTCGTCCGCGGAGTCGGTGGTGTGGTCGGGGGCCGTTGCGGCCGTCGGCTGCCCGGCGGCGAAGGCGGAGCCCTGACCGAGGAGCATGGCGGTGGCCACCGGGACACTCGCGGCGACGACGAGGGCACGGCGTACCGCCACGTTGGCGGGCTTGGGCTTACGGTGACGACCTGTGGAACTGGACACGTGAAATCTTCCCGAAGTGTTGGGGGGATTGGCCGTTGGCAGACACTCAGGTTGAACTCATCGAGTCTGCGACAATACTTGATTGTTGAAGTACGTTGTCCTGCGGTACTCGCATGAAGGCGGGCCGCCGGACGTACCCCCCATCCACGCCCTTTGATGTGTCTGCCGTTCTTCCCGCGGCTCGGCGGGCCACCGGTTGCGACCCGTCACGGCCCGGCCGGCCGACGACCGCACCACCTTCGACAAGCCGCTGCCCAACGGCGAGCCGCAGCTGCGGTAGCTGTTCATCCGCCTCAAGCGCAAGGGGAAGGTCCTGGTCGTGGTCGACCAGCCGGCCTCCATCGGCACCCTGGGGGTCACCGCAACGCCGCGCTCACCTGCCTCAACCGGCTCTCCCCGCGCGCTGTCGGCTCCCGCCCGTACCGGAGCTTCCCCGATCCGGGAGTCACCGCCCGCTCCCAACTGCGCGACCTCATCGCCGGCGACGCCCCGGACGGCGGGGTTCTCCCTCGTCAGGGTCGGTGCCGGAAAGGAGAGCGGGGACGGCCCGCACCGGGCTGACGAAGACGCCGGCTTCTCCGGGTCGCGCTGTGCCCTCCGGGTTCCGGGTCACCGTCGACCAGTAGCCGCACGCAGGTGGTGCGGTGCGCCCGGGAGCCCAGCGGCTCTCGGGCGAAGCCCTACGCCCCGGGACGCGCCCGCCCGCCGGCCGCGCCGAGCACCGCGTCCACCAGCTCCGCCTGCCGCAGGATGTCCTCCCCAGGCCCCTTGAGATCGCCGCCGTGCAGGGCCGTACGGGCGAACAGGGAAACCAGCGAGGCGAACTGATGCCCGGCGGGCAGCGTGCGTTCCTCCAGGTGGTCCTGGCGCTGCAGCCGCAGCACGGGCCGCATCGTCGGCGGTGCCGTGAACGCCCGGTCGAGGCCGATGCTGCCCTCGCTGCCCCAGATGGTGCACGCACAGCGGTAGGACCGGTCGAAGCCGAAGGTCAACTGCCCGGTCCGGCCGGCCGGATCGGCCACCAGTGCTGCCCCGGCCACATCGACCTTCGTGCCGGGATCGGTACGCAGCACCGCCCCGTGCACGGCCACCTGCGGCCCCAGGTAAAGGGAGGCGGCGCGCAGGGTGTACACCCCGGCGTCGAGCAGGGCGCCCCCGCCCAGCGCCGGGTCGTGGCGGATGTCGCCCGGGGGCAGCGGCGGAAACCCGAACTCCGCGGTGATGTGCCGCACTTCACCGATCGCGCCCTCGTCGATGAGGGCGCGTACGGCGTCGTGCTGCCCGTGGTGCAGGAACGCGAAGTTCTCCATCAGCAGCAGGCCGGCGGCGTGGGCCGCGGTAACCAGCTCGGCCGCCTCGGTCCGGTCTACCGCGAGCGGTTTCTCGGCGAGTACGTGCTTGCCCTCCGCCAGCGCCCGGCCCACCCATTCGGCGTGCAGGGCGGGCGGCAGCGGCACGTACACGGCGTCGATGTCGTCGCGCGCCAGCAGCGCGGCGTATCCGGTGACCGCCTGGCAGCCGAACTTCCGGGCGACCGCCTCCGCCTTGTCGCGGCTGCGGCTGGCCACCGCGACCAACCGCACCGACGGGTCGGCGACGAGCGCCGGAATGGTGGTGCGCTGGGCGATGGCGGCACAGCCGACCACACCGACGTTCAACACCCGGTCTGTCACGGTCTCGCTCTCTTCCGGCGCTTGCGAAGGATGCCCCGACGTGTTGTCACGCCGACCCGAACTGCTTGTCGATGAAGTCGAAGAGGTCGTCGTCGCTCGCCCCGTCGATGTGTTCCTCGACCGCCACCGCCGTGGCAGCGTCGTGCTCGTCTTGCCCGCCCGCGCCGGATGCGGCCACGTCCAGCGTGGACAGCAGCCCCCGCAGCCGGTCGGCCAGTGCGGAGCGGACGGTCTCGTCCACGGCGATCTCCGCCAACGTGCCCTCCAGCCGGTCGAGTTCGGCCAGCACCGGCTGGACGGCCGCCGCGGCGCCGGGTGCGGTCTCGGCCCGCAGGTGGCGGGCCAGCCCGATGGGCGTCGGGTAGTCGAACAGCAGGGTCGCGGGCAGCCTGAGCCCGGTGGCGGCGCCCAGCCGGTTGCGCAGTTCGACCGCGGTCAGCGAGTCGAATCCCATCTCCAGGAAGCCCCGTTCGGGGTCCACGGCGTCGGAGTCGGCGTATCCGAGGACGGCCGCCGCCTGGTCGCGTACGACGTCCACCAGTACCCCGAGCCGTGCCTCGCCGTCCAGCTCCGCGAGCCTGCGGCGAAGCCGCTCGGCGGGCGCGGTCCCGTCGGCCGCGGCGGTGGCGGTACGGCGGCCGGGGGCGGGCTTGACGAGGGACCTCAGCAGGGCCGGGACCTCGCCGTCGGGTGTGCGCAGCCCGGCCGTGTCGAAGCGGGCCGGGACGAGCACCGCCCGGTCGGCGGCGACAGCGGCGTCGAACAGGCCGAGTGCCTGCTCGGACGGCATGGGGACGACTCCGCCGCGCGCCATGCGCAGCAGGTCGGCCTCATCCAGCTTGCCGGTCATCCTGGACCGCTGCTCCCACAGGCCCCACGCCAGCGACTGGGCGGGCAGGCCATGGGCGCGGCGCTGCCGGGCGAAGGCGTCGAGGAAGGCGTTGGCCGCCGCGTAGTTGCCCTGCCCGGAGCCGCCGAAGAGACCGGCCAGCGAGGAGTACAGCACGAAGGCGCGCAGTTCGCTGTCCCGGGTGAGTTCGTGCAGATGCAGCGCGGTGTCGACCTTGGCGGCGAGCACGGTGTCGAGACGTTCTGGGGTCAGCGATCCGATGACGCCGTCGTCGAGGACGCCCGCGGTGTGCACGACGGCGGTCAGCGGATGCTCGGCGGGAACCGTGGCGAGCAGCGCGGCCAGCGCCTCCCGGTCCGAGGTGTCGCAGGCGACGAGTTCGGCACGGGCACCGAGCGTGGTCAGGTCGTCGAGGAGTTCCCGGGCGCCGGGTGCGTCCGGGCCTCGACGGCCGACGAGCAGCAGGTGCCGGGCACCGTGCCGGCCGGCCAGGTGACGGGCGATCAGGCCGCCGAGCGCGCCGGTGGCGCCGGTGACCAGGACGGTGCCGTCCGGGTCGAGCAGCGTTGCGGTGTCGCCGTCCGCGGTCTGCGTCAGCCGCATCCGCATCCGCACCAGCCTCGGCACCCGCAGCTCTCCCTTGCGCAGGGCGACCTGCGGCTCGTCGTGACCGGCCGCGGCGGGCAGTGCCCGGTACGACTCCTGGGCACCGTCCCAGTCGAGGAGCACGAACCGCTCCGGGTTCTCGGACTGCGCCGTGCGCACCAGGCCCCATACGGCCGCGGCCACCGGGTCGGGCGCCCGGTCGCCGTCGTGCACACTCACGGCGTGCCGGGTGACCAGCACCAGCCGGGTGGCGTTGAACGTGTCCTCGGCGAGCCAGCCCTGCAGCAGCCGCAGCACCTGCCCGGTCGCCCGGCGCACCGCGGCGGCCGCGTCGGGCCCGCCCGGCTGCCCGGCGTCGTCGTCACCGAGGCCGGGTACGGCTGCCAGCACCGTGCCCGGCACCGGTGTTTCGCCCGCGGCGACGGCGCGGGCGAGCGCGTCCAGTCCGGGGTGGTGTACGGCGGCGAGACCGGCGGCCGTCAGGGCGGCACCGATGCCGGGATCGCCCTCGCCGTCCAGGACGGCCCAGCCCCCGGCGGTGGGCCGCACCAGGGCGGCGGCCGGGGTCACCCACTCCAGCTCGTGCAGATGGCGGGCGGCGGCGCGTGCGTCCCCGAGCTGCCCCGCGGGCAGCGGGCGCAGGGTCAGCCCGGTCACCGTGGCGACGGGGCCGCCCTCCGGATCGGTGACCCGCAGCGCGACCGTGTCGGGTCCGGCCGGGGCGAGGTGCACCCGCAGCGCGTCGGCTCCGGGAGCGTGCAGCCGTACGCCGGTCCAGCTGAACGGCATGAGCGCGGGACCGGCCGCGGCGGCGGTCAGTCCGACGGCCTGCAGGGCGGCGTCCAGCAGAGCCGGGTGCAGCCCGTAGCGGGCGGCGTCGGCGGCTGCCCCGTCGGGCAGTGCGACCTCCGCGTACACGTCCTCGCCGAGCTTCCAGGCCGCGGTCAGGCCCTGGAACGCGGGCCCGTACGCGAAGCCACCAGCGGCGAAACGGTCGTACAGTCCGTCGACGGCCACCGCCTCGGCGCCCTGTGGCGGCCACACGCCGAGCGGGGCGTCCTCGGCCGGGGTCGTGGTGGGCGTGAGCTGGCCGACCGCGTGGCGGGTCCAGGGCTCGTCGTCCGCGGCGTCGTCCGGCCGGGAGTGCACGGTCACACCGCGCACTCCCTGCTCGCCGGGCTCGCCGACGGTGACCTGGAGATGGACGGCGCCCTGCTCGGGCAGGACGAGCGGTGCCTCCAGGGTGAGCTCGTCGACGGCGGTGCAGCCGACCCGGTCGGCGGCCAGCAGGGCCAGCTCCAAGAAGGCGGTGCCGGGCAGGATCGGGGTGCCGGAGACGGCGTGGTCGGCGAGCCAGGGGTGGCTGCTCAGCGACAGCCGTCCGGTGAGCAGGTAGCCGTCGCCGCCCGCGAGTGCCGTGCCCGCGGCGAGCAGCGGGTGCTCCCCTGCCGCGAGCCCGGCCGCGGCGAGGTCCGGGACGCCCGGGTCGGCGTCGAGCCAGTAGCGGGCGCGCTGGAAGGCGTACGTCGGCAGCTCGGCCCGGCGCACCGGACGGCCGCCGAAGTACCCGGCCCAGTCGGGGCCGACGCCGTGGACGTGCAGTGTGGCGAGGGCGATGGTGACCGCCGTCTCCTCGGGCCGGTCACGGCGCAGCAGCGGCGTGACGACGGCTGCCTGCGGTTCGGCGAGGCAGTCGCGGGTCATGGCGGTGAGCACACCGTCCGGGCCCAGTTCCAGGTACGTGGTCACGCCCTGCCGCTCCAGGGTGGCGACGGCGTCGGCGTAGCGGACGGTGCCGCGCACATGACGCACCCAGTAGTCGGCGTCCTCCAGCTGTCCGGAGTCGGCGAGTTCGCCGGTGAGGTCACAGACGACGGGCACGGTCGGAGCCGCGTACGTCATCTGGCGGGCCACGGCCGCGAAGCGGGCCTGCATCGGTTCCATCCGCGGTGAGTGGAAGGCGTGCGACACCGTCAGCCGCCTGGTGCGCAGCCCGGCCTCCCGCCAGGCCTCGGCCAGCTCCTCCACGGCGTCCTCGTCACCGGAGACGACCACGGACGCCGGGCCGTTGACCGCGGCGACGGACACCCGGTCCGCGTATGTGCGCAGCGCCTCGGCGACCTCCGCCTCACCTGCCTGTACGGCGAGCATGGCGCCGCCGTCCGGCAGTTGCTGCATCAGCCGGCCGCGGGCGGCGACCAGACGGCAGGCGTCGGCGAGGCCGAGCACCCCGGCCACATGGGCGGCGGCCAGCTCGCCGATGGAGTGGCCGACGACGATGTCCGGCCGCAGCCCCCAGTGCTCCAGCAGCCGGAACTGGGCGACTTCCACGGCGAACAGCCCGGCCTGCGTGTAGGCGGTGTGGTCCAGCAGCTCGGCGTCCGGGGTGCCGGCCGGGGCGAACAGCACCTGGCGCAGCGGCCGTTCGAGTTCACGGTCCAGTTCGGCGCAGACGGCGTCGAGGGCATCGGCGAACACCGGGTACGCGGCGTACAGGTCGCGTCCCATGCCCGGCCGCTGGCTGCCCTGACCGCTGAAGAGGAACGCGGTGCGTCCACTCCGGCGCCGCACCCCGCGCACCAGTCCGGGAGCCTCCCGGCTCTCGGCCAACGCCCTTACTCCGGCGACGAGTTCATCCCGATCCTGGCCGACGACAGCCGCCCGGTGGTCGAACGAGGCCCGTCCGAGGGCGAGCGAGTGTGCGATGTCGAGGGGCGCGGCACCGTCCCGGCGCTCCGGGTCCTCCAGATGGGCCAGCAGGCGGACGGCCTGGGCGCGCAGGGCGTCGGCACCACGGCCGGAGAGCACCCAGGGGACCACGTCGCCGGAGGTGACAGGGACGGGCGCCCCCTCCGGCGACGTGGCGTTCTCGGCGGACACCGTGTGGGACGTCGTCGCGGACGGCGTGTGCGGTGTCGTCGCGGACGGCAGATGTGGTGTCGTCGCGCACGGCTCGGGTGCTTCGGTGGAAGGCTCGGGTGCGGTCGAGGCCGGCTCCGGTGCTTCCGCGGGCGGCTGTTCCAGGATCACGTGGGCATTGGTGCCGCTGATGCCGAACGCCGACACCCCGGCCCGGCGCGGACGGTCACTGTCCGGCCACTCGACGGCCTCCGTGAGCAGCGACACCGCGCCCTCGGCCCAGTCGATCTGCGTGGACGCCCGTTCGGCGTGCAGGGTGCGCGGCAGCATCCCATGGCGCATCGCCAGCACCATCTTGATCACACCGCCGACACCGGCGGCGGCCTGGGTGTGCCCGATGTTGGACTTCAGGGCCCCGAGCAGCAGCGGCCGGCCCTCGGGCCGGTCCTGCCCGTACGTCGCCATCAGCGCCTGTGCCTCGATGGGGTCGCCCAGCTTGGTGCCGGTGCCGTGTGCCTCGACGGCGTCCACATCGGCCGGGGAGAGCCCGGCGGCGGCCAGCGCCTGCCGGATGACCCGCTGCTGCGCGGGACCGCTCGGCGCGGTGAGGCCGTTGCTGGCGCCGTCCTGGTTGACCGCGGAACCGGCGAGCACCGCGAGGACGGGGTGGCCGTTGCGGCGCGCGTCCGACAGCCGCTCCAGGAGCACGACGCCCACGCCTTCGGCCCAGCCTGCGCCGTCGGCCTCGTCGGAGAAGGCCTTGCAGCGACCGTCCGCGGACAGCGCCCGCTGCCTGCTGAACTCGATGAAGGTGTCCAGCGAGGAGATCAACGTGACCCCGCCCGCCAGCGCCATGGTGCACTCACCGGTGCGCAGCGCCTGGGCGGCCATGTGCAGCGCCACCAGGGACGAGGAGCACGCGGTGTCGACGGTGACGGCCGGGCCTTCCAGACCGAAGGTGTACGAGATCCGTCCGGAGGCCACGCTGCCGGCACTGCCGGTGGCCAGATAGCCCTCGAAGCCCTTCGGGGCGTGCTGCACCCGGGAGCCGTAGTCGTGGTAGTTGGAGCCGACGAACACCCCGGTGCGGCTGCCCCGCAGCGTGGCCGGGTCGATACCGGCCCGCTCGATCGCCTCCCACGACGTCTCCAGCAGCAGGCGCTGCTGCGGGTCGACGGCCAGCGCCTCGCGCGGGCTCATGCCGAAGAACTCCGGGTCGAAGTGGTGCGCGTCGTAGAGGAATCCGCCGCCGCGGGCGTAGAAGGTGCCCGGACGGTCAGGGTCGGGGTCGTAGGTGCCCTTGAGGTCCCAGCCGCGGTCCTCCGGGAAGACCGACACCGCGTCGCCGCCCTGCGCGAGCAGGCGCCACAGCTCCTCGGGACTGCTCACCCCGCCCGGGTAGCGGCAGCCCATCGACACGATCACGACCGGATCGTCGTCCACCGCGACCGGCCGGGACGAGAGCACCGGCGCCGACGCGACGGCCGTACCGAACAGGTCCTCGTGCAGCTTGCCCGCGAGGGCGGTGGCGGTGGGGTGGTCGAAGACCAATGTCACCGGCAGCCGCAGCCCGGTGGTCTCGGCGATGGTGTTGCGCAGGGCCACCGCGGTGAGCGAATCGAAACCGAGGTCGCGGAACGCCCGCTCCTCGTCGATCTCCTCGGCATCCGAGTACCCCAGCGCCCCGGCGGCCAACCTCCGTACCAGCGCCAGGAGTTCACGCCGCTGCTCGTCGTACGGCAGGACCGCGAGCCGCGCAGTGAGCGCATTGCCGCTGCCGTTGCCATCGCCGCCGCCGTCCGTCGCGGGCGCGGTACGCGCCGCCAGGGCCGCCCGTACCTCCGGCAGGTCGGCGAGCACGCGGGCGGCCCCGTCGGAGTGGGCGAACGCATACGTCTCCCACCGCACGTCGGCCACGGCCAGCACGGGTTCCTCGCCGGACACGGCCTGCTGAAACCCCGTCAGGGCCGACTCCGGGTCCATGGCCGGCATACCGGAACGGGCCAGCCGCTCGCCCGTCTCTCCGGAGGCGAGGCCACCACCGCCCCACGCACCCCAGGCGACCGATGTGGCAGGCAGCCCGTCGGCGTGGCGCTGCCGGGCGAGCGCGTCGAGGAAGGCGTTGGCGGCGGCGTAGCTGCCCTGGCCCGGGCCGCCGAGCGTGCCGGCGAGCGAGGAGAACAGTACGAACGCGGACAGTCCCAGGTCCCGGGTCAGTTCGTGCAGGTGCCGCGCGGCGGCCACCTTGGGCCGCAGTACGGTCTCGGCGCGCTCGGGGGTGAGGGCGTCCAGCACGCCGTCGTCCAGCACCCCGGCCGCATGCACGACCGCGGTCAGCGGCTGGTCCTCCGGCACGGTGGCCAACAGCGCGGCAAGCTGGTCGCGGTCGGCGACATCGCAGGCGGCCAGCGTGACGCGGGCACCCAGCCCGGTCAGCTCCGCCTCCAGCTCGGCCGCACCGGGTGCCTCAGCGCCACGGCGTCCGGCCAGCAGCAGATGGGCGGCGCCGTTGCGGGCCAGCCAGCGGGCGACCTGGGCGCCCACTCCCCCGGTGCCCCCCGTGACCAGAACCGTGCCGCTCGGCCTCCAGTCGGCGGTCGCCGGTTCGGGCAGCGCGGCCCGTACCAGCCGCCGGGCGAACAGCCCGGAACCTCGTACGGCCACCTGGTCCTCGTCGACGGCTCCCGACAGGGCGGCCACCAGCCGGGCGACGGCACGGTCGTCCAGCTCCTGCGGCAGGTCGACCAGTCCGCCGAAGCGCTGCGGGTACTCCAGCGCGGCGATCCGGCCAAGCCCCCAGGCCTGCGCCTGGACCGGTGCGGCCAACCGGTCGGCACGGCCGGTGGACACGGCGCCCCGGGTGGCGATCCACAGCGGCGCGGCGAGACCTGCGTCCCCGAGAGCCTGCACCAGGGCGGTGTTGAGGGCGAGCCCGTTGTCGAGCGGGCTGCCGGGAGCGTACGGCGACTCGTCCAGCGCCAGCAGGGATAGGACACCAGCCGGCGACCGGGCTCCGTCATTACCGCTCACGGCGGTGGCGAGCAGCTCCCTGAGCCGGTCCCGGTCGACACCGGCGGCCACCTCGATGGTGGTCACCTGAGCGCCGTGGGCGGCCAGACCGCTGGTGAGTGAGGTGACGAGGTCGGTGGCGGTGTGCTCGTGTGGGACGGCCAGCAGCCAAGTACCGGTGAGGGCCGTGGCCTGTGCGTCCCGGCCGACCGGTTTCCACACCACCTTGTACCGCCAACGGTCCACCGCCGAACGGACCACCTCTTCCTTGCGCCAACTCGACAGCGCGGGAAGGAGTTCCGCCAGGGGCTCTCCGCTGGACAGTCGCAGCGTGTCGGCCAGGGCCTCCAGATCCTCACGCTCGACCGCCTCCCAGAAGCGGGCGTCCACGGCAGCCTGAGGCGAGGCCGGGACAGGAGCGGGAGCCGTCTTCTCCAACCAGTAACGACGGTGCTGGAAAGCGTAGGTGGGCAGGGAGACGGTGCGGGCGTCCTGCCCGGCCAGGACGGCGGTCCAGTCGACCGGGATACCGCGCACCCATGCCTCGGCCAGCGAGGTCAGGAGGCGGGTGGCGCCGCCTTCGTTACGGCGCAGACTGCCCACGACCACCGCGTCCGGCGCGGCCTCCTGCACCGCCATACCCAGCACCGGATGCGAACTGACCTCCACGAAGGCGCTGTAACCCTGCCCGGCCAGCCCCTCGACGGCGTCAGCGAAACGCACCCGCCGACGCAGGTTGCGATACCAGTAACCGCCGTCCAGCCCCGCCGTGTCCACCAGTGCAGCCTCGGTGGTGGAGAAGAACGGCACCCGACCCGAACGCGGGGTGACCGGGGCGAGGACCTTCGCGAGTTCGGCCTCGATAGCCTCCACATGCCAGGTGTGCGAGGCGTAGTCCACCGGAATACGACGGGCCCGGACCTCGCCGGCCTCGCAGTGCGCCATCAGCTCATCCAGAGCGTCCGCATCCCCGGCCACCACGACACTACCGGGACCGTTGACCGCCGCGATGTCGATCCGGCCCGTCCAACCGGCCAGCAACTCCTCCACGTCCGCGAGGGGGAGTGCGACGGAGACCATACCGCCCCGGCCCGCGATCGCCCGGATCGCCCTCGACCGCAGCGCCACCACCCGCGCCCCGTCCTCCAACGACAGACCACCCGCCACCACCGCAGCAGCAATCTCACCCTGCGAATGCCCCACCACCACCGACGGCTCAACACCACACGCACGCCACACCGCCGCCAACGACACCATCACCGCCCACGACACCGGCTGCACCACATCCACACCGGCCAGCTCGATCCCGCCGCGCACCACATCGCTCAGCGACCACCCCACATACGGAGCAAGAGCCGCCTCACACGCCTCCATCGACGCAGCAAACACCGGCGAGACATCCCACAACTCCCGCCCCATCCCCACCCACTGCGCCCCCTGACCCGGAAACACGAACACCACCCGGTCAGCACCGCCGGCGACCGCACCCCGCACCACGCCGGCGCCGGTCACCTCGCCCGAGGCCAACGCACTGAGGCCAACGGCGAGTTCACTCCGCTCGGCCCCCAACACCACAGCCCGGTTCTCGAACGCCGAACGCGTCGCAGCCAACGACCACGCCACATCCACCGGCCGCACATCCTCACCGGCCGACTCCACGAACGACGCCAGGCTCCCGGCCTGACCCGCAAGTGCATCGCCGCCACGACCGGACACCACCCACGGCACCACACCACCAGCCACGAACACCGGCGCTGTGTCCTCACCAGCTGTGCCCTCACCATCGGACACGGGCCCCGGAACGCCCGGTGCCTCCTCCAGCACCACATGCGCGTTGGTGCCGCTCACACCGAACGAGGAGACACCGGCCCGGCGCGGGCGACCATCCGTCTCCGGCCAGTCCACCGCCTCCGTCAGCAGCGACACCGCACCCGCCGACCAGTCGACATGCGGAGTCGGCTCATCAACATGCAGCGTCTGCGGAAGAACACCGTGCTGCAACGCCAGCACCATCTTCATCACACTGGCGACACCGGAGGCGGCCTGCATGTGACCGATGTTGGACTTCAACGAGCCCAGCCACAGAGGCCGTTCAGGATCCCGGCCCTGACCGTAAGTCGCCAGCAGCGCCTGCGCCTCGATCGGGTCACCCAGCGTCGTTCCCGTACCGTGCGCCTCCACCGCGTCCACGTCCGCGGCGGAAAGCCCGGCCTTGGCGAGCGCCGCCCGGATGACCTGCTGCTGCGCGGGACCGCTGGGGGCGCTGAGTCCGTTGCTCGCACCATCTTGGTTCAGGGCGGTGGAGCGGATCACGGCCAGTACCGGATGGCCGTTGCGGCGGGCGTCGGAGAGCCGCTCCAGGAGCAGCATGCCCGCGCCCTCGGCGAGGCCCATGCCGTCGGCGGCCTTGGCGAACGCCTTGGAGCGGCCGTCCTTGGCGACGCCCCGGGTGCGGGCGAAGCCGACGAACCCGATGGGCTCCACCATCACCGCGACACCGCCCGCGAGGGCCATCGAGCACTCGCCGGAGCGCAGCGCCTGGACGGCCATGTGCAGGGCGACCAGTGACGAGGAGCAGGCCGTGTCGATGGTCACCGCGCTGCCTTCGAGGCCCAGGGTGTAGGCGATACGGCCGGACAGGACGCTGGTGGCGCTGCCGGTGACGATGTGGCCCTCGACGCCTTCGGGGAGGTTGTCCAAGCCGCCGAAGCCCTGGTTGGCGGCGCCGATGAACACGCCGACGGGGGTGCCGCGCAGCGCGTCGGGGACGAGCTCGGCCCGTTCCAGCACCTCCCAGGAGGTCTCCAGCAGCAGCCGCTGCTGCGGGTCCATGGCGACGGCCTCGCGCGGGGAGATGCCGAAGAAGCCGGGGTCGAAGTCGCCGGCGTCGTAGACGAAACCGCCTTCGCGGGCGTAGCAGGTGCCCTCGCGGTCCGGGTCGGGGTCGTAGAGGGCGTCGAGGTCCCAGGCGCGGTCATCGGGGAAGACGTCGATGACGTCACGGCCCTCCGCGAGGATCTGCCAGAGCTTTTCCGGGCTGTTGGCGCCGCCGGGGTAGCGGCAGCTCATCGAGACGATGACGATCGGGTCGTCGTCCGCGGCGGGCCCGCGGGCCGGGACCACGGACGCGACCGGCACGGGCAGGGCGACGGACTCGCCGACCAGTTCTTCGCGGACGTGGCGGGCCAGGGCGGTGACCGTGGGCCGGTCGAAGATCACGGTCACGGGCAGGCGAAGCCCGGTGGCGGCGTTCAGCCGGTTGCGCAACTCCACGGAGGTCAGCGAATCGAAGCCCAACTCGCGGAAGGCGCGGCCGACTTCGACGCTGTTCGGGCTGCTGTGCCCGAGCACTCCGGCGACCTGGATCCGTACCAGGTCCAGTACGGCCTGGTCCTGTTCGTCGGCGCTCATGCCGCGCAGCCGGGAGACGAGACCGGAGGTCTCCGTGTCCGGCGTGTCCTGGCGGTCGCGGTCCTCCTCGGCGCGCAGCAGTTCTGCGACCTCGGGCACTTCGGTGAGCAGGGGGCGCGGGCGGGCCGCGGTGAAGACCGGGACGAAACGGTCCCAGTCGATGTCGGCGACGGCGATGAAGCACTCGTCGCGGTCGAGGACCTGCTGCATGGCCCTGACCGCGAGGGCCGGCTCCATGAAAGGGATGCCACGCCAGCGCAGTTGCTCCTGGACCACTTCGAGGGCCATGCCGCCGCCCTCGTCGCTCCAGATGCCCCAGGCGATCGAGGTGCCGGCCAGGCCGCGGGCCCGCCGGTGCTCGGCGACCGCGTCGGCGTAGGCGTTGGCCGCCGCGTAGGCGCCGTGGTCGCCGCTGCCCCAGACGCCGGCGACGGAGGAGAAGACGATGAACGCGTCGAGCCGGTCGTCGCAGAAGAGCGCGTCGAGGTTGGCGACGCCGGAGAGCTTGGCCTCGGCGCCGTCGGCGAACTCCTGGAGCGTCGTGGTGGCCAGCGGGATGAGGATGCCTACGCCCGCGGTGTGGACGACGGTACGAATCGGCGGCCCGTCGGTCTCGACGCGCTCGACGAGCGCGGCCAGTGCGGCCGCGTCGGCTATGTCGCAGGCGGCGATGGTGACGCGGGCCCCCAGTTCGCGCAGCTCGGCTTCCAGTTCGGCCGCACCGGGTGCGTCCGGGCCACGGCGGCTGACCAGGACCAGGTGCTCGGTTCCGTTGCGGGCGAGCCAGCGGGCGGTGTGACCGCCGAGGCCGCCGGTGCCTCCGGTGATCAGCGCGGTGCCGCGGGACGTCCAGGTGCGGTCGCCGTCGTCCGCGGTTCCGGCGGGAGTGCGGACAAGGCGCCGGATCAGGGTTCCGGTCCTGCGGATGGCGAGCTGGTCCTCGGCGCGGGCGTCGGCGAGGATCCCGCACAGCCTGGCGGCGGTGCGCTCGTCGGGCACTTCGGGAAGGTCGACGAGGCCGCCCCAGAACTCGGGGTGTTCGAGCGCGGCGACGCGGCCCATGCCCCAGGTGCCGTTCTGCACAGGGTTGCGCAGCGGGTCGCTGTCACCGGTGGTGACGGCTCCGCTGGTGGCCAGCCACAGGGGGGCCCGTACGCCGGTGTCGCCGCACGCCTGGATCAGCGCGAGACCGGCGACGAGACCGGCCGCGAGTCCCGGCTGTTCAGGGTGCGGATGCTCGGCGAGCGCGAGGAAGGAGAGCACACCGCTGAACTGACCGACGTCGACGCCGCTGTGCTGGGCCGTCTCCGTCAGCAGCGCGGCCAGTCGCTCCCGGTCGGTGTCGGAGGGGTCGACGTACAGGGGCAGGGTCTGCGCGCCGTGTGTGGCGAGTCCGTCCAGGCAGGCCTCGACGAGTTCCGTCCCCGTGTGACTCGCGGGGACGACGACCAGCCAGGTGCCGCCGAGTGCGACAGCGGAGGAATCGGCCGTCGGCCGCCAGGCGACGCGATACCGCCAGGAGTCGATGGTGGCGGCGGCACGGCGGCCCCGGCGCCAGGCCGACAGCACGGGCAGCGCCTGGGCCAGGGCCTGCTGCCCCGTGTCCTCGGCGACGTCGAGTGCACCGGTCAGCGCCTCAAGGTCCTGCTCCTCTACGGCGGCCCAGAACTCGGCGTCCACCGGATCCTCAACGACACCGGCGGCCGTGTCAAGCTGCGCCGACGCCGTCTCGAACCAGTACGGGCGGTGCTGGAAGGCGTACGTGGGCAGGGAGACGGTGTGGCCGTCCTGCCCGGCCAGTACGGCCGTCCAGTCCACGGGGATCCCCCGCACCCACGCCTCGGCCAGCGACGTCAGGAGGCGGGTGGCGCCGCCTTCGTTGCGGCGCAGAGTGCCCACGACCACCGCGTCCGGAGCGGCCTCCTGCACCGCCATACCCAGCACCGGATGCGAACTGACCTCCACGAAGGCGCTGTAACCCTGCTCGACCAGGCCCTGCACCGCGTCCGCGAAACGCACCCGCTGACGCAGGTTGCGATACCAGTAACCACCGTCCAGCTCGGCCGTGTCGATGAATTCCGCCTCGGTGGTGGAGAAGAACGGCACCCTACCGGAGCGCGGCGAGACCGCAGCAAGAACCTCCGCGAGCTCGGCCTCGATGTCCTCCACATGCCAGGTGTGCGAGGCGTAATCCACCGGAATACGACGTGCCCGGATCTCCCCCGTCTCGCAGTGCGCCATCAGCGCATCCAGAGCATCCGCATCACCAGCCACCACGACCGAACCGGGACCATTGACTGCCGCGATGTCGATCCGGCCAGCCCAACCGGCCAGCAACTCCTCCACGTCCGCGAGAGGGAGTGCGACGGACACCATGCCACCCCGGCCCGCGATCGCCCGGATCGCCCTCGAACGCAGCGCCACCACCCGCGCCCCATCCTCCAACGACAGACCACCCGCCACCACCGCAGCAGCAATCTCACCCTGCGAATGCCCCACCACCACCGACGGCTCAACACCACACGCACGCCACACCGCCGCCAACGACACCATCACCGCCCACGACACCGGCTGCACCACACCAACATCCGTCAGCTCAGCCCCGCCGCGCACCACATCGCTCAGCGACCACCCCACATACGGAGCAAGAGCCGCCTCACACGCCTCCATCGACGCAGCGAACACCGGCGAGACATCCCACAACTCCCGCCCCATCCCCACCCACTGCGCCCCCTGACCCGGAAACACAAAGACAGGACCGTCGGGGACGACGTCGAAGCTCCCGGTCACCGCTTCGGAAGCCGTGTCACCGGAGGCCAACGCACCGAGGCCGTCGAGAAGTTCACTCCGGTCGGCGCCCAGTACCACCGCCCGGTTCTCGAACGCCGCACGCGTCGCGGCGAGCGACCAGGCCACATCCACCGGCCGTACGTCCCCACCGGCCGATTCCACGAACGACGTCAACCGGCCCGCCTGACCGGCCAGTCCCTCCGCACCGCGGCCCGACACGATCCACGGCACCACTCCCCCGGCCGTGAACACCGCAGCGGCGGTGTCCTCGGTGGTCGGCGCCGCCTCCGTCTCGGGCTCCGGCGCCTGCTCCAGGATCACGTGGGCGTTGGTGCCGCTGCCGCCGAACGAGGACACGCCCACGCGGCGCGGGCGGCCGGTCTCGGGCCACTCCTGGTTCTCCGTGAGCAGTTCGACCGCGCCGGAGGACCAGTCGACGTGCGGCGTCGGCTCGTCCAGGTGCAGCAGCCTCGGCAGGACGCCGTGTCGCATGGCGAGCACCATCTTGATGATGCCCGCGACACCCGAACTAGCCTGGAGGTGACCGATGTTGGCCTTCAATGACCCCAGCCGCAGTGGTTCTTCGCGCTCCTGTCCGTAGGTGGCGAGCAGTGCCTGTGCCTCGATCGGGTCGCCCAGCGTGGTCCCCGTACCGTGCGCCTCGACCACGTCCACGAGGTCCGGGGTGAGGCGGGCGTTGGCGAGAGCGGCGCGGATGACGCGTTCCTGGGAGGGGCCGTTGGGTGCGGTGAGGCCGTTGCTCGCCCCGTCCTGGTTGGTCGCCGAACCGCGGATGACGGCGAGCACCGGGTGACCGTTTCGCCGCGCGTCCGACAGCCGCTCCAGCAGCAGCACGCCGACGCCCTCGCCCCAGCCCGTGCCGTCCGCACCCGCAGCGAACGGCTTGCACCGACCGTCCGGCGCAAGCCCCCGCTGCCTGCTGAACTCCACGAAATTGCGGGGGGTGGCCATGACGGTGGCGCCGGCGGCGAGCGCGAGGCGGCACTCGTCCTGGCGCAGGGCCTGGACGGCGAGGTGGAGCGCGACCAGCGACGAGGAGCACATGGTGTCGACGGTGACGGCGGGGCCCTCGAAGCCGAGGGTGTAGGCGATGCGGCCGGAGAGTACCGCCCCGGAGCCGCCGGTCAGCATGTGGCCCTCGACCCGGTCCCGGGCACGGGCGGCCGCGGCGCCGTAGCCCTGGTCGCTGCTGCCGACGAAGACGCCCGCCTGCTCGCCGCGCAGGGTGCCCGGGTCGATACCGGCCCACTCCAGCGCCTCCCAGGAGGTCTCCAGGAGCAGCCGCTGCTGCGGGTCCATCATCGTCGCCTCGCGCGGCGAGATCCCGAAGAATGCGGGATCGAAGTCGGCCGCGTCGTACAGGAACGAGCCGGAGCGGGTGTAGCTCGTGCCCTGGTGCTCGGGATCGGGGTGGTAGAGGCCCTCCAGGTCCCACCCGCGGTTCGCGGGCAGCTCGGAGGCGGTGTCGACGCCCGCCACGAGCAGTTTCCAGAAGTCCTCCGGAGTGTGGACGTTGCCGGGGAAGCGGCAGCTCATCGAGACGATGGCGATGGGCTCCTGCTGGCGGGCCTCGACCTCCTGGAGGCGTCGGCGGGCCTGCCGCAGGTCGGTAGTGACCAGCTTGAGGTAGTCGCGGAGCTTGTCCTCGTTAGCCATGATCGTCATCAGTCCCTAGAGCAGGCCCGAAGGCTTGGAGTCACCCGTACGGCATTGGCAACGGGCAGGTCGGACGGGGTGGTGCGTGGTGGGCCTGGGTGAGGCCGGTGCTAGTGCTCGTGCGGTGGGGGCGGAGGAGGCCGGACGGATCGGTCGGGGAGCGTCCGTCCCGTCCGGCCGGTCTAGTTGAGGCCGAGTTCCTTGTCGATCAGGTCGAACATCTCGTCGTCGGAGACGGCCTCCAGCAGTTCGTCGGCGGAGTCGCCGCCGCCCGCCGGTTGCTCCGCCGGGCTGTCGGACAACCGCCACAGCAGCGCTTGCAGCCGGGTGGTGATCCTGGTGCGGGAGGCATCGTCGGCGGGGTCGAGCGCGGCGACCGCCGCCTCCAACTCATCGAGCGAGGCCAGGCCCCCTCCGCCCGCCGGTTCCGTGGCCGGTGCCAGTTCGGACAGCAGTCGCGCGCCGAGGGCGGCCGGGGTGGGATGGTCGAAGACCAGGGTGGCGGGGAGCCCGAGACCGGTTGCCTCCTTCAGCCGGTTGCGCAGCTCCACCGCGGTCAAAGAGTCGAACCCGAGGTCGCGGAACGCCTGGCCGGGAGCGATCGCACCGGTCCCGTCATGGCCGAGTACCGCCGCGACCTGCGTACGGACGAGATGCAGCATGGTCCGTTCCTGCTCCGGCCGGCTCGCGCCGACCAGTCGGCGGGCGAACGACTGCGACTCGCCGGGCACCGGCCCGGCATCGGCGCCGCCCCCGGCCCCGTCGGCGCGGGCGTCCTCGTCGATGAGCCGGACCTCCGGGATCTCGTCGAAGAGACGACGGCGGCGGGCGGCCGAGTAGGTCGCCGCGAACCGGTCCCAGATCACGTCCGCGACGACCACGAACGTCTCGTCGTACGCGAGGGCCTGCTGTACGGCGCCCACGGCCACCTCGGGCTCCATCATGGGAACGCCGTAGCGGTGCAGCCGTTCGCCCTCGGCCTCATGGACCATGCCGCCGCCGGCCCAGGCACCCCACGCGATGGAGGTGGCCACCCTGCCTCGGCTGCGGCGCCACTCGGCGAACGCGTCGAGGTAGGCGTTGGCGGCCGCGTACCCGGAGTGGCCGCCGTCGCCCCAGACGCCCGCGCCCGACGAGAACAGGACGAAGGCTTCCAGCGGGCGGTCGGCGAGCAGCGCGTCGAGATGGACGGCACCGGCGATCTTCGCGCCCACCACTTCCTGCAGGGAGTCGAGGTCCGTGTCCCCGATCGCGACGGCAGGCGGCTCGGTGCCCGCCGCGTGCACCACGGCGTTGACCGGTGCGTCCTCCGGCACGTCCGACAGCAGCTTGGCGAGGGCCTCCCGGTCGGTGATGTCGCAGGCGGCGAGGGTGACGCGGGCGCCGAGCCCGGTCAGTTCCGCCTCGAGTTCTGCCGCGCCGGGCGCGTCCGGGCCCCGGCGGCTGACCAGTAGCAGGTGCTCGGCACCGGTGGCGGCCAGTCGCCGGGCGAGGTGGGCGCCGAGGGCTCCGGTGCCGCCGGTGATGAGCGTCGTACCCTCGAAGCCGACCGCACGGCGCTCGCCCGCCCCGGCGTCGACCGGCTTGCGGACCATGCGGCGTACGTGGAGTCCGTTCGGACGTACGGCGAACTGGTCCTCGTCCTCGTCGCCCGCCAGAGCCGCGAAGAAGTGGCTCCAGGTGCGTGCGTCGAGTTCCGCGACGGACGCGGGCGGTGCGGTGGAGTCGCCGGGTCCGGGACGATCGGGAAGCGGGGGAAGGTCGATCAGGCCACCCCACTGCCGAGGGTGGTCGAGCCCGTAGACCCGGCCGAGACCCCAGACGGCCGCCTGCTCCGGTACCGGCCCGGCGGCGGGCATCACCATGGGACCGGGCACGGTGACCGCTCCCCGGGTGACCGTCCACAGCGGTGCCTCCGCCTGCACGTCCGTCAGCGCCTGCATGAGCAGGAAGGTCGCTGTGACGACCCCGGGCACGGCGGAGGACCGGAACTCGGCAGCAGAGCCGCGGGTGCCAGGGGCGAGCGGCAGCAGATTGAGTACGCCACCCGTGAGCGGGTTCTTCTCGAAAGCTTCGCGGAGGCGGTCCACGAGCGCCTCCCGGTCTCCCTGAGTGACGTCGAGGACGATGGTGACCACGTCTTCGATCTCCCTGTGACCGCGCAGCCGCTCGACCAGCTCCTGCGCCATCCCCTCAACGGCACCTTCGGCGGCGGGCAGCACGACCAGCCAGTGGGAGGGCAGCGGGCTCGACCCGGTCATCTGCACCCTGGTCGGTTGCCACGTCACCGCGTAGCGCCAGGAGTCCAGTACGGCGTTCTCCCTCTTGCGTCGACGCCACTCGGCCAGAACGGGCAGAGCCGGTTCCACCGTGGCCAGCGTCCCGCGCCGCTCGGGCGCCAGGTCGAGGGTGTTGGCGAGGGCTTCCAGATCCGCGCGCTCGACCGCCTCCCAGAAGCCGGCGTCCACGTCATCGACCAAGGGGCCTCCGGACACGACACGGGCGGCGGATTCGGGGAGGTCGAGCCAGTAGCGGCGGTGCTGGAATGCGTAGGTGGGCAGCGAGAGGGTGCGGGCGTCGTGTCCGGCCAGTACGGCCGTCCAGTCGACCGGGATGCCGCGCACCCATGCCTCGGCCAGCGAGGTCAGGAGGCGGGTGGTGCCGCCTTCGTTGCGGCGCAGACTGCCCACCACCACCGCCTCCGGAGCGGCCTCCTGCACCGCCATGCCCAGCACCGGATGCGAACTGACCTCCACGAAGGCGCTGTAACCCTGTCCGGCAAGGCCCTGGACGGCGTCAGCGAAACGCACCCGCTGACGCAAGTTGCGATACCAGTAACCACCATCCAACCGGACGGTGTCGATGAATTCCGCCTCGGTAGTGGAGAAGAACGGCACCTGACCCGAGCGCGGGGTGACCGGGCCGAGGACCTTCGCGAGTTCGGCCTCGATAGCCTCCACATCCCAGGTGTGGGAGGCGTAGTCCACCGGAATACGACGGGCCCGGACCTCGCCGGCCTCGCAGTGCGCCATCAGCTCATCCAGAGCGTCCGCATCACCAGCCACCACGACACTACCGGGACCGTTGACCGCCGCGATGTCGATCCGGCCCGTCCAACCGGCCAGCAACTCCTCCACGTCCGCGAGGGGAAGTGCGACGGAGACCATACCGCCCCGGCCGGCAATCGCCCGGATCGCCCTCGACCGCAGCGCCACCACCCGCGCCCCGTCCTCCAACGACAGACCACCCGCCACCACCGCAGCAGCAATCTCACCCTGCGAATGCCCCACCACCACCGACGGCTCAACACCACACGCACGCCACACCGCCGCCAACGACACCATCACCGCCCACGACACCGGCTGCACCACACCAACATCCGTCAGCTCAGCCCCGCCGCGCACGACATCACTCAGCGACCACCCCACAAAAGGAGCAAGAGCCGCCTCACACGCCTCCATCGACGCAGCGAACACCGGCGAGACATCCCACAACTCCCGCCCCATCCCCACCCACTGCGCCCCCTGACCCGGAAACACGAACACCACCCGGTCAGCACCGCCGGCGACCGCACCCCGCACCACACCGACACCAGTCACCTCACCCGAGACCAACGCACCGAGGCCCGCAGCGAGTTCACTCCGCTCGGCCCCCAACACCACAGCCCGGTTCTCGAACGCCGAACGCGTCGCAGCCAACGACCACGCCACATCCACCGGGCCCAACTCACCCACAGCCGACTCCACGAACGACGCCAGGCTCCCGGCCTGACCCGTCAGCGCGTCCCCGCCACGACCCGACACCACCCACGGCACCACACCACCAGCCACGAACACCGGCGCCGCACCCTCACCATCGGACACGGACTCCGGCACCCCTGGCGCCTCCTCCAGCACCACATGCGCGTTCGTCCCACTGATGCCGAACGACGACACACCGGCCCGACGCGGACGGCCATCCGTCTCCGGCCAGTCCACCGCCTCCGTCAGCAGCGACACCGCACCCGCCGACCAGTCGACATGCGACGACGGCTCATCCACGTGGATCGTGCCGGGTACGAGTCCGTTCCGCATCGCCAGCACCATCTTCATCACGCCGGCCATACCGGACGCGGTCTGAGTGTGCCCGATGTTCGACTTGACGGAGCCGATGAGCAGCGGCCGGTCGTCCGGGCGGTCCTGACCGTAGGTCGCCAGCAGCGCCTGCGCCTCGATCGGGTCGCCCAGCCGCGTGCCCGTGCCATGCGCCTCGACGACGTCCACGTCAGCACCGGTGAGGCGGGCGTCGGCGAGGGCGGCTCGGATCACCCGCTGCTGCGAGGGGCCGTTCGGGGCGGTGAGGCCGTTGCTCGCCCCGTCCTGGTTGATCGCCGAACCGCGTACCACCGCCAGCACGGGGTGCCCGTTGCGCCGCGCGTCCGACAGCCGCTCCAGCAGCAGCACACCCACGCCCTCTGCGAGAGAGAAGCCGTCGGCGGCCTCGGAGAAGGGTTTGCAGCGTCCGTCGGGGGCGAGGCCCCGCTGCCGGCTGAAGCCGACGAACGGTGCCGGGTCGGCCATGACCATCGCGGCTCCCGCCAACGCCATCGAGCACTCGCCGGAGCGCAGGGCCCCTACGGCCAAGTGCAGCGCGACCAGCGACGACGAGCACGCCGTGTCGATGGTCACCGCCGGTCCCTCCAGGCCGAGGACGTAGGAAACGCGGCCTGAGGCGACGGCGGTCGAGGCACCGGTGACGAGATAGCCCTCGGCACCGTCGGTGCCGCGGCCGAGGAGGGTGCCGTAGTTCTGGTCGGTGAGGCCCGAGAAGACGCCGGTGCTGGTGCCACGCAGGGTCTTCGGGTCTATTCCGGCCCGCTCGAACGCCTCCCACGAGGTCTCCAGCAGCAGCCGCTGCTGCGGGTCCATCGCTGCCGCCTCACGCGGGGATATCCCGAAGAAGGCCGCATCGAACTCCCCTGCGTCGTGCAGGAACCCACCGTGCCGGACGTAGCTGGTGCCGTGCCGGTCGGAGTCGGGATCGTAGAGCCGGGTCGTGTCCCATCCGCGGTCGGAGGGGAAGCCGGTGATCACGTCCTCCCCCGCGGTGGCGATGCGCCACAGGTCGTCGGGTGACGTGATGCCCCCCGGGTAGCGGCATCCCATGGCGACGATGGCGATGGGGTCGTCGGTGGCATTGCCCGGTGAACCCGTCGTGACTGCAAGCGAGTTCGTGTGGTGCTGCGGCGTCGCGCCGGCCCCCAGGGCCAGTTCGCGGAGGTGGGCGGCGAGGGCGAGCGGAGTGGGGTGGTCGAAGACGACCGTCGTCGGAATCTTCAGTTCCGTCCGCGAGGTGAGGCGATTGCGCAGTTCGACGGCGCTCACCGAGTCGAAGCCCAGCTCCTTGAAGGCATACGCAGGGTCGACGGCGTCCCCCGAGGCATGGCCGAGCACGGCGGCCGCCTCGGCCCGTACGAGGTCCTGTACGAACCGGTCGTGCTCGGCGGCGGGCAGAGCGCCGAGCCGCTGGGCGAGCGTCGGCACCGCCGTGCCCTCGCCATGCCTGTCCTCCCCCGCACCGGCCGCCACGGCGGAGGACGGCCCCTCCTTGGGTTCCAGGTCGGCGATGAGGGGGGCGGGGCGGGCGGCGCTGAAGACGGGCACGAAGCGGGCCCAGTCGACGTCCGCGACGGACACGACCGTGTCCTCGTGATCGAGCGCCGCCTGCAAGGCCACCATGGCCGGTTCCGGGCCGATGACGGGGATGCCGCGACGGCGCAGCGGATCGCGCATGTCCTCGGGGATCATGCCGCCGCCGTCCCAGGGGCCCCAGGCCACTGAGAGCACCGGGAGCCCGCGCGTACGGCGGACTTGCTCGGCCAGTGCGTCCAAGGTCGCGTTGGCGGCGGCGTACGCCCCGTGGTCTGCGACGCCCCAGACGCCGGAAATGGAGGAGAAGAAGATCAGTGCGTCGGTCTCATCCGGGCCGAGGAGCTCGGCGAGGTTCTGCGCCCCGGCGATCTTGCCCTCCGTGACCTCGGCGAACTCCGCGGGACTGAGGTCGGCGAGCGGGCCGAGGGTGCCGACGCCGGCGGCATGCACCACGGTCCGTACGGTGCGTTCCTCCGCGCGCAGGGAGTTCAGCAGCTGCCCGAGCGCCTCACGGTCGGCCACGTCGCAGCGGGTGACGGTCAACCGGGCGCCCAGCACGGCGACTTCGGTCTCCAGTTCCGACAGGCTCGCGTCGTCGGTGGCGCCGCGGCGGCTGACCAGGACGACGTCCTTCGCGCCGCCACGCGCCAGCCACCGCGCGACATGCGCACCGAGCGCGCCGGTGCCGCCGGTCACGAGGGCGGTGCCGTTCGGTTTCCAATGAGGTCCGGAGGCTTGTCCGGTGGACGGGTGCGCGCTCTTCGACAGGGGGGTCGGCACAAGCCGTCGTGCGAAGACACAGCCGGCACGCAGGGCCAGCTGATCCTCCGTGCTGTCGCCACGCGACGCGAGCGCGGCGCACAGAGCGGCCGTGTCACGGCCTTCGAGTCGCTCGGGAAGGTCGACCAGTCCGCCCCAGCGCTCCGGGAACTCCAGGGCGGCAACCCTGCCGAGACCCCAGACGGCCGCCTGCGCCGGGTGGGAGACCGGCTCCTGATCCCCGACGGCCACAGCACCCCGGGTGGCACACCATACGGGTGCGGTCACCCCGACCCGCCCGAGCGCCTGCAGGAGGGACACGGTCAGGGCGGCGCCGGTGGGCAGCACGCCATGTTCGGGCAGTGGGTTCTCGTCCAGTCCGAGCAGCGACAGTACACCGGTGACAGTCGTGTCCGAGTCGCCCAACACCTCGTCCAGCGCGGCTTCCAGCACGCCGGTGTCGGCGTGGCGCGACGTTAGCTCCAGTAGGCGTACGTCGGCACCGTGGCGGGTCAGCGCATCGGCGAGGGAGGCGGTGGGGTCGGTGGCGGTGTGCTCGTGTGGAACGGCCAGCAGCCAGGTACCGGTGAGGGCCGCGGCCTGTGCGTCCCGGCCGACCGGCTTCCACACCACCTTGTACCGCCAACGGTCCACCGCCGAACGGGCCACCTCTTCCTTGCGCCAACTCGACAGCGCGGGAAGGAGTTCCGCCAGGCCTTCACTGTCAGGCAACCGCAGCGTGTCAGCGAGCACCTCCAGGTCCGCGCGCTCGACCGCCTCCCAGAACCGGGCGTCCACTTCCTGGCCGGAGGAAAGAACGGGTTCGGGAGTGGTCTTCTCCAGCCAGTAGCGGCGGTGCTGGAAGGCGTAGGTCGGCAGGGAGAGGGTGTGGGCGTCGTGTCCGGCCAGGACGGCGGTCCAGTCGACCGGGATGCCGCGCACCCATGCCTCGGCCAGCGAGGTCAGGAGGCGGGTGGCGCCGCCTTCGTTGCGGCGCAGACTGCCCACGACCACCGCGTCCGGCGCGGCCTCCTGCACCGCCATACCCAGCACCGGATGCGAACTGACCTCCACGAAGGCGCTGTAACCCTGCTCGACCAGGCCCTGCACCGCATCCGCGAAACGCACCCGCCGACGCAGGTTGCGATACCAGTAACCACCATCCAACCGGACGGTGTCGATGAACTCCGCCTCGGTAGTGGAGAAGAACGGCACCTCACCCGAGCGCGGAGACACGGGAGCGAGAACGCCGGCCAGTTCGGCCTCGATAGCCTCCACATGCCACGTGTGCGAGGCGTAATCCACCGGAATACGACGGGCCCGGACCTCGCCGGCCTCGCAATGCGCCATCAGCTCATCCAGAGCATCCGCATCACCAGCCACCACGACACTACCGGGACCGTTGACCGCCGCGATGTCGATCCGGCCCGACCAACCGGCCAGCAACTCCTCCACGTCCGCGAAGGGAAGTGCGACGGACACCATGCCACCCCGGCCCGCGATCGCCCGGATCGCCCTCGAACGCAGCGCCACCACCCGCGCCCCGTCCTCCAACGACAGACCACCCGCCACCACCGCAGCAGCAATCTCACCCTGCGAATGCCCCACCACCACCGACGGCTCAACACCACACACACGCCACACCGCCGCCAACGACACCATCACCGCCCACGACACCGGCTGCACCACACCAACATCAGCCAGCTCAGCCCCGCCGCGCACCACATCACTCAGCGACCACCCCACAAAAGGAGCAAGAGCCGCCTCACACGCCTCCATCGACGCAGCGAACACCGGCGAGACATCCCACAACTCCCGCCCCATCCCCACCCACTGCGCCCCCTGACCCGGAAACACAAAAACAGGACCGTCACCGACCTGCGCAACCCGCCCCCGCACCACACCGGCACCGATCACCTCGCCCGAGGCCAACGCACCCAGCCCCGCAGCGAGTTCATCCCCCCGCACGCCAAGAACGACAGCCCGGTTCTCGAACGCCGAACGCGTCGCGGCCAACGACCACGCCACATCCACCGGCCGCACATCCTCACCAGCCGACTCCACAAACGAACCCAACCGACCCGCCTGACCGCCCAGCCCCTCCTCACCACGCCCCGACACCACCCACGGCACCACACCCCCGGACGCAAATACCGGCACAGCGTCGCCACGACCAGTCCCGGGCTGCGGCAACACCGGCGCCTCCTCCAACACCACATGCGCGTTCGTCCCACTGATACCGAACGACGACACACCGGCCCGGCGCGGGCGACCATCCGTCTGCGGCCAGTCAACCGCCTCCGTCAGTAGCGACACCGCACCCGCCGACCAGTCGACATGCGGCGTCGGCTCATCAACATGCAGCGTCTGCGGAAGAACACCGTGCTGCAACGCCAGCACCATCTTCATCACGCCGGCGACACCGGACGCGGCTTGTGTGTGACCAATGTTGGACTTCAACGAGCCCAGCCACAGAGGCCGTTCAGGATCCCGGCCCTGACCGTAAGTCGCCAGCAGCGCCTGCGCCTCGATCGGGTCACCCAGCGTGGTCCCCGTACCGTGTGCCTCGACCACGTCCACGAGGTCCGGGGTGAGGCGGGCGTTGGCGAGGGCGGCGCGGATGACGCGTTCCTGCGAGGGCCCGTTGGGTGCGGTGAGGCCGTTGCTGGCCCCGTCCTGGTTGGTCGCCGAACCGCGGATGACGGCGAGCACCGGATGACCATTCCGCCTCGCGTCCGACAGCCGCTCCAGCAGCAGCACGCCGACGCCCTCGCCCCAGCCCGTGCCGTCCGCACCCGCAGCGAACGGCTTGCACCGACCGTCCGGCGCAAGCCCCCGCTGCCTGCTGAACTCCACGAAGATTCCGGGCTCCGCCATCACCGTCGCCCCTCCGGCGAGCGCGAGCGAGCACTCGCCGGAACGCAGGGCCTGGACCGCCAGGTGCAGCGCCACCAGCGAGGACGAGCACGCGGTGTCCACAGTCACCGCCTGTCCACGCAGTCCCAGGATGTAGGCGATGCGCCCACTGGCCACGCTGCACGAGGTGCCCGTCAGCAGATATCCATCGACCGACTCGGGAGCATGCCGGAGCCCAGGACCGTACTCCTGGTGCATCAGTCCGACGAACACTCCGCCGTCGCCCTCGCGCAGGGACTCCGGGTCGATGCCGGCCCGCTCCAACGCCTCCCACGAGGTCTCCAGAAGCAGCCGCTGCTGTGGGTCCATGGCCTCGGCCTCACGCGGCGAGATACCGAAGAAGAAGGGGTCGAACTCGGCCGCGTCGTACAGGAACGAGCCGGAGCGGGCGTAAGTCGTACCGTGGTGCTGCGGGTCAGGGTGGTACAGGTTGTCGAGGTCCCATCCTCGGTCGGTGGGGAAGACGGAGATCGAGTCGCCGCCCGTGGAGAGAAGCTCCCACAGCTCCTCGGGGGTGCGGATGCCACCGGGCAGACGACAGCCCATGGCCACGATGGCGATGGGGTCCTCGCTGGTGGCGGATTCATGGTTCTCGGGTGCATCGGGGCCCGACTCGACGTCGCCGTCAAGCAGGCCACGCACATGACGGGCGAGTGCCTGCGGTGTGGGGTGATCGAAGAGAACGGAGGCGGACAGGGAGAGCCCCGTCTCCGCGACCAGCCGGTTCCGCAACTCGACCGAGGTGGCGGAATCGAAGCCCAGCGCCTTGAAGGTGAGCGTCGCGTCGACGTCAACGGGGCTGGCATGCCCGAGCACGACAGCGGCGTGCGCACGAATCCGCTGCAGCATGTCGGCGTGCCGACCTGGGGAGGAACCCGGCGCGGCCTCGGCCGTCTCGACAGATTCCATTCGGGGGGCGACCGTACGACGGGAGCTGCCGCCGTCGAGCCAGTAGCGGCGGTGCTGGAAGGCGTAGGTGGGCAGGGAGACTGTGTGGGCGTCGTGTCCGGCCAGGACGGCGGTCCAGTCGACCGGGATGCCGCGCACCCATGCCTCGGCCAGCGAGGTCAGGAGGCGGGTGGCGCCGCCTTCGTTGCGGCGCAGAGTGCCCACGACCACCGCGTCCGGAGCGGCCTCCTGCACCGCCATACCCAGCACCGGATGCGAACTGACCTCCACGAAGGCGCTGTAACCCTGCTCGACCAGGCCCTGCACCGCATCCGCGAAACGCACCCGCTGACGCAGGTTGCGATACCAGTAACCACCATCCAACCGGACGGTGTCGATGAACTCCGCCTCGGTAGTGGAGAAGAACGGCACCTCACCCGAGCGCGGAGACACGGGAGCGAGAACGCCGGCCAGTTCGGCCTCGATAGCCTCCACATGCCACGTGTGCGAGGCGTAGTCCACCGGAATACGACGGGCCCGGACCTCGCCGGCCTCGCAGTGCGCCATCAGCTCATCCAGAGCATCCGCATCCCCGGCCACCACGACCGCACCCGGACCGTTGACCGCCGCGATGTCGATCCGGCCCGACCAACCGGCCAGCAACTCCTCCACATCCGCGAAGGGAAGTGCGACGGACACCATACCGCCCCGGCCCGCGATCGCCCGGATCGCCCTCGACCGCAGCGCCACCACCCGCGCCCCGTCCTCCAACGACAACCCACCCGCCACCACCGCAGCAGCAATCTCACCCTGCGAATGCCCCACCACCACCGACGGCTCAACACCACACGCACGCCACACCGCCGCCAACGACACCATCACCGCCCACGACACCGGCTGCACCACATCCACACCGGCCAGCTCAGCCCCGCCGCGCACCACATCACTCAGCGACCACCCCACAAAAGGAGCAAGAGCCGCCTCACACGCCTCCATCGACGCAGCAAACACCGGCGAGACATCCCACAACTCCCGCCCCATCCCCACCCACTGCGCCCCCTGACCCGGAAACACAAAAACAGGACCGTCACCGACCTGCGCAACCCGCCCCCGCACCACACCGGCACTGGCCACCTCACCAGAAGCCAACGTCTCCAGGCCTAGGGCAAGTTCACCCCGCTCGGCACCCAACACCACAGCCCGGTTCTCGAACGCCGAACGCGTCGCGGCCAACGACCACGCCACATCCACCGGCCGCACATCCTCACCAGCCGACTCCACAAACGAACCCAACCGACCCGCCTGACCCGCCAGCCCCTCCCCACCACGACCCGACACCACCCACGGCACCACACCCCCGGACGCAAACACCGGCACAGCGTCGCCACGACCAGTCCCGGGCTGCGGCAACACCGGCGCCTCCTCCAACACCACATGCGCGTTCGTCCCGCCCATGCCGAAGGAACTCACACCAGCCATGAGGGGAAGCTCGGGACGGGGCCATGGGCCGACGGCGTCCTGGACCCGTAGACGGTAGGCGTCGAGAGGGATGTCCGGGTTGGGGGTCTCGTAGTTCAGGCTGGGCGGAAGTTCGCGATGCTGGAGCGCGAGCACCGTCTTGAGCAGACCGGCGATCCCCGCCGCGCCCTCCAAGTGGCCTACGTTGGTCTTCACCGAGCCGACACGCACCTGCTCATCGGCCGACCTTCCGGCGCCCAGGACCGCACCTAGGGCGGCCGCCTCTACCGGGTCTCCGACCGGGGTGCCAGTTCCGTGGAGTTCGACGTACTGGATGTCCCGGGGAGCCGCTCCGGCGCGGTGCAGAGCGCGGCGGATCACGTCTTCCTGTGCACGGGGCTCAGGAGAGGTGAGGGTGTCACCACCGCCGTCGTTGTTGACCGCGCTGCCGCGGATGACGGCGCGGATGGGGTCGCCGTCGGCGAGAGCCAGGTCGAGCGGCTTCAGTACGACGAGGCCACCGCCCTCACCACGGACGTAACCATTGGCTCGGGCGTCGAAGGTGTAGCAGCGGCCGTCGGGGGAGAGAGCGCCGAAACGGTGCGGGAAAAGGCTGCTGTCGGGGGCGAGTTGGAGGTTGACGCCGCCCGCGATGGCCACGTCGCTGTCGCCGCAGCGCAGGCTTTCACAGGCGAGGTGGAGGGCGACGAGAGAGGACGACTGCGCCGAGTCGAGGGTGATGCTGGGACCGCGCAGACCGAGCAGATAGGAGAGCCGGTTGGCGATGATGGCGCGGTGGGTTCCGGTGAGGGACTGATGGGTGACGCTTTCGGGGCCGAGCCCGTGGAGCACGGTGGCATAGTCGTCGTGGGCGGCGCCGATGAACACGCCGGTGCTGGTGCTGCCGAGTCGGTCGGGAATGATGCGGGCGTCCTCCAGGGCTTCCCAGGCGAGTTCGAGGACGAGGCGCTGCTGCGGGTCCATGGCGTCGGCCTCACGAGGGGAGACACCGAAGAAGCCCGCGTCGAAACGGTCGACTTCGTCGAGGAATCCGCCCCAGCGGGGTACGTCGTCACCGGCGGCGTCCTCGAGGGACGCACCGGCAAGCCGCATACGGTCGGCGGGAGTTCGGCGCACCGCGCTCTCTCCCGCGCGGAGCAGGCGCCAGAGACCGTCGGGGTCCGGGGCACCGGGGAGACGGCAGGCCAGGCCGATGACAGCGATGGGACGCCGGGGCGCGGTGTCGAGCCCGTACCGTGTGCGTTCTGACTCGCTCATTCCACTCCACCAGCTTGTTGGCCCAGCCTGCTTGGACCGGAGACGTCAGGTACGGGTGTGTACGGCATACGTGCAGCGCACGGCTTGGTCGACAGCCCGCACCAGCCGGTCAGGACCGAGCAGCGGGACCGCGGGCCGTCGGGCTGCTCACGCTATGCGCGCATGGACTAGGGCGCCCCCTAGATTCACGCAGATCCTGCAAGGCAAGGGCCGTGTTCCCGGCCGGTGTTTTAGAAAAACGCCTAGACATGGACCGAAGGAAAGCCCGGGGTGTCGCGCTCGTCCGGGACAGAAAGCTGATGTGGGCCTCCGGAAACGAAGAACGCCGGCTCCCCCGGCGTGGGCGGGGAAAACCGGCGTCGGCACCAGTGGCGGGAGAGTTACTTCACGAAGTCGAGCACGGCGCGGGGCGGCCAGCTGCCGACGGTGAGGATACCCATCGAGTAGGCGCGGGAGACGAGTGCCGCACGGTTGGGAGCCTTGAAACGACGAAGCATCAGACCGACGTGGTATTCGACGCCTTGCCGGCTGAGGTAGAGACGCGAGGCCAGTTGGACGGTCGAGGCACCCGTGGCGACGCCCTCGAGAATGCGGGCGTCGAGGGCGGAGAGTATCGGCGTCGGCTTCTTCGGCCGCTCCGCCGCGTCGGCGGGCTCGTCCTCAGGGCTCATCAGCAGGACGACGCCTGAGAGATCGTCTCTCTCACCTTTGACGGCTATGCCGGTTATCTCGGCCGAGAACACCCGGTCGTGCCCGCGCATGGCGACCACTCGCTCAACGAAGCGGCCACCCTGGCCGTTCGAGAGATGAGTGAAGTGCTTCGGCAGAATGTTGCGGGCACTGGGGTGCAGGACATCGTAGATGCTGCGTCCACAGATCTCCGTGGAGGGCCGGGCGACGTGACGGAAGAAGTCGGCATTCGCCGCTTCGATATTGAGCCCGGGGTCCAGGCTCGCCATGCAGGTGACATGGTGCGAGGAACTCGGCCGCCGTTCTCCACGGCGGGCGTTGCGCGGGAATTCCGAATGGCCACTGACCATTGTCGACCTGTCGGCGTGCGAGAGCATGGGGGTCCTCTCCTGGTCATCACGGAACAGCTAATTCAGACAGCGGGGGCAGAGCGGTTAGCCCACCGCAATAACTGTCCCGTTCATTTGCTGCACCCTGCCGGTGACATTAAGTCGGGCCGCGCACGGGAGTCAACGACGGTCTGGTCCCGCAGGGAAATACTGCGGTGCCCCTGTTCGGAAGGTTCGGTCATCGCGGCGCAGTAGGGGTTCGGCAGCATGCTTCGGTACGGTCACCCGTGCGCCGGTCGCGGAGACGGCACCGGTCACGCCAACACTGCGGCGGCATGACCAGTGTGTGTCGCACACAGGAAGAAGCCGCTCAGGACGAGGCTCCGACCACCTCTCTCAGAGCCGTCGCATGGCCGTAACCTGAGCTCTCACCTGCGGAAACGTCGCCCGCCTCGGCTCCAGTCGGGCCGCTGCGTCAATCTGCTAACGATCTTGACTCTATGGTTTGACCATGGGAGGAACGGGGAAACGGGGGGTCGCCTGTCGCCTCCCCGACTCACAGGAGAGGAAGCCGCCCTCAGGCCGAACTCTTCCCAAGTCCGGCCGCATGGACAGCTCCGTGACTTCGACACGAGGGGAACGACTCAACGTTCCATAAAAGTTTCTCGATTGGTTACGCGGACCGAAACGCTTTGAAATACCGCGTACGCCGATGCCTACGTCACCTTGCCGAGTCGGATCAGCGGGACGTCCTGGCGACCCTCTCCCCAGCCCTTCCGGTCAGTGCGCCGAACCCACCCCTGTCCCGACCCCGGCCGCGGCCCCGCGGGCGAGCGCGGCCACATGCTCCAGCGTGGGCTTGTCGATGATCTTGTGCAGGTCGGCCATGAAGGCTTCCTCCCCACCCTGAGCGAGGAGTTCACGGCTGACCCCGGCGAGCATGGACAGCAGCGCCAGGGAGTCCCCGCCGAGCCGGTGAAAGTCGGCCTGTTCGTCCAGCCGTTCCCGGGGGATGCCGAGGACCCGCGACCAGACCGTGGCCACCGCCTGGGTGACCGGGTCGGTGTTCGCGGTCACGGGACCCGCCGTCAGGCTCGCGCCGGCGGACTCGCCGTCGGTGGCGAAGGGATCGGGCAGAGCTCGGGCGTCCACCTTTCCGCTGATGGTGTAGGGCAGTTCGGGCACGGTAAGGAATGCGGCCGGCACCATGTAGGGCGGCAGGAGCCGGGCCGTGTGCTCCTCCAGTTCCTTCGCGGTCACCTCCGCACGGGCAAGCACGTAGGCGTAGAGCGCCTTACCCGATCCGCCGGGTCGGACCCTGGCCACCACCACGGCACGGTCCACCGCCGGATGTTGTTCCAGGGCGCGTGCCACCTCGGCGGGCTCCACCCGGTTGCCGCGCACCTTGACCTGGTCGTCGTTGCGGCCCACGTATGCGAGTTCCCCCGAGGACAGGAGCGTGGCCAGGTCCCCGGTTCGGTACACCCTGGTGCCGTCCGCCAGCCGGACGAAGCGCTCGGCGTCCAGGTCCGGACGGCCCAGGTAGCCGCGCGCCAGTTGCACACCGCCCAGGTACATCTCGCCCGTCTCGCCGGGCGCGACGAACCGATGCCGTTCGTCCAGCAGGTGCACCGTGGTGTTGTACGCGGGAAGCCCGATCGGCACGGCGGTCGCGTCGCCGTCGCCCACCTCGTCGAAGACATGCGCGGTGCATCCGACAGTGGCCTCGGTCGGGCCGTACTGGTTGATGATCCGGCACTTCTCCCCGAACACCCGCTGCGCCCGGGCGGCGACTTCCACCCGCAACTGCTCTCCGGTGATGATCACTCCGGTGTAGCCGGCGGGCTGGACGTCCAGCTGGCCGATCAGGTCGAGGTGGGAGGGGGTGAGGTTGAGCATCGTGGCGCCGGAACGCTCCAGCAGGTTGCGCAGGGTCAGGTGGTTGATCCGGTCGGGCACCAGCACGACGGCCCCGCCCACCATCCCCGGACCGAAGACCGACGTCATGGAGACGTCGAAGGACAGCGAGGTCATCAGGGAGATCCTGGTCTCCGCGCCGATCTGGAACATGTCCAGGGCCCAGTGCAGATAGTTGAGCAGGCTGCCATGCTCGATCTGCACCCCCTTGGGCCGGCCCGTGGATCCGGATGTGTAGATCACATACGCCAGGTCGTCCGGCCGTGCCTTCACGTCCGGGAACTCGGGCTGGTCCGTCGCCGCACGTGTGAAGTCTTCCAGCGGCAGGGGCTCACAACCGGACGGGAAGAGGTCCCGTCCCTCGCACCCCCGCTGGACCAGGCAGTGGCGCACGTCGGCGTCGGTCAGGACGTCGGCGAGCCGGTGGTCGGGGTGCAGCGGGTCCAGGGGCAAGAAGGCCGCCCCGGCCCGGATGACTCCCCAGATGCCCGCGATGGCCGCCACGGTACGGTCGGCGAGCAGCCCCACGACCGAGCCCCGTCGCACGCCACGGCGTTGCAACTCGTGGGCCACGGCGTCGGCACGACGGCTGAGTTCGAGGTACGTGACCTCGCCCTCGGGGCCGGTGAGTGCCACCCGGTCGGGTGTCCGCCGCACCTGGTGCCGGATCTGCTCCATCAGGCCCTGGGCAGGCGCCGTGCGCGCGGTCAGGTTGCCTTCCCAGTGGCGGTTGCGGGACGGGGACAGCGCCTCCTCCACGGTGTCCAGCAGCGCCTCAGCGCGTTCGGCGACACCGGGGCCGTCCAGCCAGGTCACCGTGATCTCGGTGTGGTCACCTACGTCCATCAGATCCAGGGCCGGAGGTGTGCCTGGGCCGACACCGCCCAGGCTGTACACGGCGGTGGCCCGGAAGCCGTCGGCGCTGAAGTCGGCGAGGTCGAAGGTGCCCAGGTGGGTGACGAAGGCAAGGGCGCAGTAGCGGTCCGAGCGGGCGGCGGCGCGGGCGACCGCCTTGGACAACAGTCGGACCGCCGGCAGCGGCATGCGCATCATCGTCGGCTCGGTGCGCAGCGCGATCTCCTTGCCCTCGCCCAGCCCGGCGAGCAGGGTCCGGTGGACCTGCTCCCACTCCTCGCCGCTCTCCACGTCGAGGACCAGCGCCTGCGACAGCCAGGCCGTGGACCGAATGTCCGAATCGTGTCGGCGCAGGTCCACTGGGACGAAGAAGCTGCCCCTGCCCTCGGGTCCGTACGAGGCCGCGAGCGCGGCGGCGACCTTCGCGGTGCCGGCCGCGTGTGTGCCGTTGACGGTCCTGTTCCGCCACACCAGCTTTCGGATGCCTGCCGGCACGGGGCCGAGCGGGGACGGCCACTCCAGCGCGCCCGCGGCGGGCGGAATCGGGGGCAGGCCCTCCGGGTGCAGCGCTTCGAGGAGCTCCGTGCTGTTCAGCTGCGACGGCGCGCCCTCCGGCTCCTGCCCGCGCAGCGCCCGGAAGACATCGGCCCCCCACAGGGCAAGGCCCCGGGCGTCGGTCACCTCGTGCTGGCCCCTGATCACGACGCAGGCCGGGTCGCCGGGGTAGAGCAGCACCTCGAAGGTCGTTCCCGGACGGCTGACCCAGGCGCTCAGTGCCGGGGAGTCCAAGCGCCGCCGGTCCAGGGGGTGGTCCATGACGTGCACGGCCGGACTGACACCGCTGTCCACCCACTGCTTGCCCCGTCGGACCAGCCGGGTGCCCGGAGAGGCCTCCGACGCCACGCCGACGGCTGCGACAAGGTCCTCGGGCCGGATGTCGCCTTCGCCCTCGATCACGTACTGGACCTCATGCGGCGTGGGAAAACCTAGATAAAGCCACTCGGCGGGAGTGATGGCGCGCTGATACGCGTGGCTCTTGGCTGCGTTCCTCATCGATTCTCCAGGCGGGCGTGTGCGTGCCGCAGCGGCAAGCGCTCACATCATCCCGGTTGGAGGACTAGGGGAATCTCCAGCGGATCGTGCCCCACCAAGTGGTGTCGTCACTCAGCTTCTATGGGCTGGTCGGCGGGGTGATCCGGCGAAAGTTCGATCCTTCAGTGCTCGACGTCCCGTACGAGCAGGTGCAGGTGATCGCTGCCTCGGACGGCAAGCGGCTTCACCGCTGGGTTGATGGGTCCCTGAACCGGGTTGATAAGTCCCCCGGACTGGGTTGATAAGTCCCCTGAACTGGGTTGATGAACAACCCACCGCCCCTGAGGATCAATCGCACCCGGACAACGTCGCCGCGTGTCTCACCGGAGCGACGCGCGTGCGGCCTTCCCATGATCACCGCCGGCGACAGTGCCACAGAAAAGAGTGGAACGTCTATCGCAGTGGCCTTTCGGCTCCCACCCCGCTGTTGGATCAGTCGTTCCACGCCAACGCCCAGGAGAGAACCTCGATGCTCCCCCCTGCCAGCAGGTCGGCCATGGCCAGCGGCTCTCCGGAACTCCCGCTCAGCACCCGCCTCGGAGACCGCCGACCGAGCGCCCCACACCACGGCCCCTGCATGGCGAGCCTGGACCCCGGGCTCAGAATAGAAGCAGCGAACGCCGACTTCTTCCGCCTTGTATCCCGGCTCTCCGCGGAGATCTGCGGACGCAGCATCTACGACGTCCTGCACCCCAGCGCCCGTAACATTCTTCCCCGGCACTTCGCCCATCTCTCGAACGGCCACAGCAGCCGCTTCGTCGAGCAGGTGGTCGCCATGCGCGGCCATGACCGGGTCTTCTCAGCCGAGATCACCGGCATCGCCGTCAAAGGTGAGGGAGACGACCTCTCAGGCGTCGTCGTCCTGATGAGCCCGGACGACGAGCCGGCCGAAGCGGCAGCCCGGCCCACGAAGCCGAAGCAGATGCTCTCCGCTCTCGACGCCCGCATCCTGGAAGGCGTAGCCACCGGTGCCTCGACCGTCCAGCTCGCTTCGCGTCTCTACCTCAGCCGCCAAGGCGTCGAATACCACGTGGGCCTGATGCTCCGCCGTTTCAAGGCTCCCAACCGCGCCGCACTCGTCTCCCGCGCCTACTCGATGGGGGTCCTCACGGTCGGCACCTGGCCGCCCCGCACCGTGCCCGACTTCGTGAAGTGACCCTTCCGCAGGCACAGTGCGCAACAGCGTCTCGCACCGCCGCGACGGTGGCCTTCCTGCGGACACACAAGGCAGGGTGGGCGTTCCTGGACGGCTGTCCGCAGCGTGGGGACACCGGTGCCGCCGGGCCGCCGTGCTCGGGCTGTTCACCACCGTTCAGACGGCGAACAGCTCGACCTCCCTCACACTGCTCGCGGCCCAAGTCCGGAACGACGGTCGAGCCGACGACCACAGTGACAGCCGGCGGCCAGGGAGGTCTGACCAGCTACGGCCTCGCCCCTGGCCTGCTGAAGATCACTGGCGGCCGCACCCGCGGGAACCCGACCCAGGTGCACGGCGTCCTCGGCATGCCCGAGGGCAAGGGGCCGCACCCGGTGGTCGTGGTCCTGCGCGGCAGGCACCACAACCGCGTCACGACGGGGAAGACAGATGCTGTGGCCCGTAATCCGCTGAAGACCCGGTGGCCGCTGATGTGCGCGAACCCGAAGAATCCGCAGGAGGTGGCCGGACTCGGCCAGGACTGCATCCGCCAGGACGTGGGGTTCTCGTACCTGGTGCAGGCGCTGACCCGCAAGGGATTTGCCGCGGTCTCCATCGACATCGCGTCCCCGAAGATCTGGTGGCGATGCCCTCGCTGCGTACGGCGGTCTGACCGTGAATGCGACCGGGGCCTGACCACGCCGGCCAGCAGCATCCGGCCCCGCTGGTCGCTGAACATGGTGGCCTTGATGGGAAATCTGCTTGCGCTTGCCGGAAACGAAGGACCGCCTGCCGGGAGTCCCGCCCGCGGACGACGCACCTGGGTCTTGGCTCCATCAAGCCGCAGCTCGATGTCCTCGGTCTCGGCATAGGCGAAGACGTCCTCCAGCGTTTTCAGCCTCAGGCCGGGCCGGTCGGATATGGCGAAGCCACGTTCGGCAAGCTGGGCCCGTATCTCCCGCACTGCGGCGGAGACGGTGGAGCGGTCCACCCCGTACAGCTCGGCAGGAGCGACGTGCGGCAGATCGTGCCGCAGTCAGATGAGGTGATCAGCAGCCGGTCGGTGAACACGAGCTTGGACTTGCGCCCCGCCCCCGCCGCCTGGCGGCGTTCACCTCCACGCCACTCGGCCCGATCAGACTCCCGTGCGGCCTCCCAGCGACGCGCCAACTCGAAGACAAGCCCCGCGACAAGCCCCGCGAAGCGTTGGCGCGTCACGCCAGTGAAGGCAGGGGGACAGGGTGGCACGGTCCCGGGAACGCGTCACATCTGCCGATCGCGCCGCCTACCACTGACGGTTCCGTCAGCCCCGTTCACCTTGCTGGGCGACGCTCAGCGAGCGGCCAGCACCAGCGCCAGTCCGATCAGCGCGGGAACGGTCTGCACGAAGACGATCTTTCGGCTGGCCGTGGCGCCACCGTACGCGCCGGCCACGGCCACGCACACCAGGAAGAACACCTTCGCCTGGAAACCCACCGGATCGGATGCCACCGCACCCCACACCAGGCCGGCGGCGAGGAAGCCGTTGTACAGCCCTTGATTGGCCGCGAGTGCCTTCGTCCCGGAGGCGAACTCGGCACTGGTCCCGAAGGCTGCCCGAGCCCTGGGGCCCGTCCACAGGAACATCTCCAGGACCAGGATGTAGACGTGCAGAGCAGCGATGAGCAGTACCACGGCGGTTGCAATGATCGACATGCGTAACATGTTCACACAACGCTCCCGCGCTGAGCTCGGCACCCGATATGTCGTAACGCAGCGCACCCCTCTCAATTGCCCCCAAGGTCGTTACGCTGTCAGGCCAGCTCACGGATCACCGAGGTCAGCCACCGGCGATACGCCTCCGCGTCCTCCCGCAGAGCCCGGCTCACCACCACATGCTTCTCCGAGACACGCCAGCCGACCGCGCCAGCGACTGGCAGCTCCATCACCTGCAGCTCAAACGGACGGGCCTTGCGCCCCAACTCCGTCTCCACCGCACGGACGAGGTCTCCTTCATGGCCACGGCGATCACCGCGCATCATGGCCTCCGCGTACTCGCGGCCCCGGGCAGAACTCCACCGCACGGCATCATCGAAGCACTCGCGCACCAGCGCCCCGAGTTCCTCGCCGCCCCCGAACCTGGACTCCGGCGCAAGGAACCCACGATGGGGTTCCTCGTGCCGCGTCAATTCGCGATCCCACCACCGAGCCCACTGCGCCGACGCCTCTGGGACCGCAAGAGGCGCGAGGCTCGCCCGTGCTTCGACCGCCGGCACCAGCGGCGGCACCTCGATGTCAACGCGCGGACGCAGACCAGCCGCGTCCCGCACGAACAACCCGATCACGAGCTGCTGCGAGGTCCCGCTTCGGACCTGCCAGCTGGACGACCCTGCATATCGCATGACCGACATCCTCCGCCGCTGATGCCGCCCAGACCAGCGGATTTCGAGCCCCGGCGCAGCTGTCGACGCGCTCCTCGCTCCCCAGACTCCCCGCAACGTCGAACCAGCTACCAAGCGGGACACATGAGCATCACTGCGGAAAAATCGGCGTCATCACGCAGGAGTCTCAGGCACGGCGACGTGATCACGCCGCGCCCGGCTCCGCCGTCCGACGGCGGGCTCTTCCTGACCCGTGGCACTCCACACGCGGCTGGCGGCCTGGGTACCGTCACGGCAGAAGCCTCTACGGACGGAGCACGATGCCTCGCCGCCCGCTGGACCGCCGACGCCTCACCCATAAGGGGGTGCGCTGATGCTGGAAGAAGCCGAAGAGACGGGCCGTCGCGCACGCCGCGCCCTGCGAGGGCCTGGATCTGGTCCGCCTGCACGACCGGCCCGACCTGCAGCCCCTGCGCCGGGTCCGAGCCTGGCGGGACTGGCTCAAGGAGCAGGGCGTCACCAGCGGGCCGCTGTTACGGCAGCTGGCGACCGGAGTCCGGCTGACCCGGCGTGCCCTGTCCGGCGGACCGCAGGCGCGGTCCGTGGGAGCTCTCCGTCCCAGAGCCGCTGCACAGCACGGTGGTAGGCCCGAGTCTGATGGAAGGTCAGCGTCTTCGGCCGCTGGCGGAACGGCCGCTTTGGAGTGGTGGGTCGGTAGGTCCAGGCGCATCCGCCCGCGATCCGGGGGCGTTAACGGTTGGGCGGGTCCGGCGGTGGGCAGGGGACTCCGTCTCTGCGCCATGCCCTGGTGGATCATCGGTGGTTGATCCGTGGGCCAGGTCCACGCCGAGTCGGGTCGGGTGGTGGTGGACCTTTTGGCCGTTGCGGGTGGTGGCGATGAGCCCGGACTCGCGAAGGACGGATGCGTGCCGGGAGGCCGCTGCGGCGGATACGCCGAGGGTCGCCGCGAGTTGGCCAGTGGTCAGGGCGGGCGTCCTGACCACGGCGACCAGTGCCGCCGCGCGGGTCGTGCCGAGCAGCGACAGCAGGGCCTGGGACGGAGTGTGGAGCTCGGGGTCCCGCGTGAGGGCGGCCGCGGCCGCGGGGTAGCTGACGATCACCACATCGGTGAGCGGGTTGAAGGTGATCCGGGTGGCCAACACCGAGGGCTGGAAGATCAAGGGTCGCCCCTCCAGGGATTCCACGGCGTCGCAGATGGTGTTCAGTCGCAGGTATCGACCGTCCCAGCTGACCGATGGATGTATGGAGCGCAGCATGCCGTCCGGACCGCCGATCGCGGCACGGGTCCGTGCCGTCGCGGATGCGGTGGCAACGACGGAGGCCATGCGTCGCCGGTACGGGTCCAGAGCCGTGGCCCGGAGACTGGCAAGTATCTGGTCCAGAGCGGAGACGGCGCGCGTGTGGCCCTCGGCAAGCCCACGCGTGAAAGGGGTTAGCGCGCCCGATCGGGCCAGGTCCCGCCAGTGAGCGACTGCGGGTGGGGACTCCGGGGCGATCGTTGTCGGTGACGGTCGGGCGGCCTCGTCGAAGAACGCGGGCAGGTAGCGATCCGTGTACAGGTCGAACAGCCTGCTGTGATAGGGGTTCCAGTTGCGGGCGGCCTCGAGGCGCCACGCTGAAAGGTGGCGGTCGGGGGCGCCGCTGGCCAAGTGCGCGCCGCCCAGTGTGAGTTCGTATCCGAAGTCAGGTGCGTCGGCGACCTGCATCCGTTCGAGGTCGTCGGTCGTCACGCGGATCCGTATCAACGCGGCCCCCCCGGCGCGTACCTGGCAGTACTGGTCCTCGAGCCTTTGCATCCTCGCGCAAAAGCCTAGCCGCCCGGACACCGAGAGTCGATCGTTGGTCACGGCTTCGGCCACCAGCAACTGCCATACCGTCAAGGGGACTTAGCAGGCCTCAGCATGGGAGACGACAACATGCCCGATGTGACCGGCGGCGCCGTCAAGGCCATCGCCGGCCTCGCCACCGCCGCCGGCGTCGCCCGGCCCGACGCGGTCCAGTTGCACCCGCTCTGGACCGAAGGTCGTGCCCGGCCTCACGACGTTGTCGGCGACAGCCACGGCGACGTACCGGCCCAATCTCGTCTCCACCCATCCGACCTCGTGCCGCACGGCCCCACCAGCGGGTATTCGCATGAATCCGCTGATCGGGCTGCGAATGCAACGGCCTTGGACCTGCGTCCCATGGTCAATCCATAGGAGGAAGTAATGTCGAAGATCTTGCGCCGCGCGTCCCTGGCGGCGGGTGCTGCCCTGATCACGGTCCTGGGGGTGACCGGGAGTGCGCACGCTGGAACGACCGGCTCGGTGAGTATTTCGGTTCCCGGATGCATCGGCCATTTGAACCTCTTGCCCAACTGGGCCTATGGCCACCTGGATTCCTACACCAACACCTGCTGGCTCACCATCTTCGACCGGAACGACCAAACAGGAGGGGAGACCTCCCAGACCATCTCCTACGGTCCAGGCGGGAGCGGCGACACGGCCCAGTTCTATCACGACAGCGTCGTCCACGCGGTCGCCATGGCCATCTCCAACGGAAGCCAGAGCAACGACACGGCCTGGTACCACTGACCTCCCCGTTCCACAGCATGAAGCGGACGCAAGACTCCGCATGCCTCCCTCACCACGAGCGAAACCATGCGCGCCGAGCAGTCGAAGGGACGTCACCCCTCGGCTCTCAGTGGACGGTTCGCGAGTTCACGGGGCTCGTGAGCACCGCTACCGCGCAGCTGGTGACGGCGTATCGGCCGCATCGACTCCAACCTATGCCCAGCGCACCCGACGACAGTGCGGCAAAGCCGACGTTCACGCAGGGTGCAGCACTGCACCCTCCAGACCTGAGATTGGATCCTGCACAAGATGAACACCTCACGCGCCATCGGAGCTGTCGCCTCCGCAGCTCTGACTGCCTCTGCACTTGTGGTCATGGGGCCCTCGACTGCAGCGCGAGCCGACGGCTGCCTGAGGACGGTCGGCGACACTCGCAACATCGACACGTACGCCGGATACCACATCGGCGTCTTCTACCAGGGCTACAACCAGTGCACCCGCCAGGCGTACGCCGAGATCGACTTCAGTGACATGTGGGTGTCGCAGGTTGCCGACGGCTGGGACATCTACATGACATCCAACGGCAGAAACGAAGTCACTGACACAACGCCCGGGGGCAAGGTGTCCTGGGTCAGCCCCATGATGAGCATCGATACACCCGGCACCAACGAGAGCAACTTCGAAGCGCACTTCGTTCTCACCTGGAACGGCTACGAGTGCAAGGGCTACAGCAAGTGGAATTACACCAACGGAACCAGCAACGGGGCCTGGGTAGGTGGGCCGAACTGTAACCCCTGGGCCTGACGTGAGATGAGACAGACGAGGAGCAGGCCGTCGGCGAGCATTCCGCCGCCCTGGCCGGGTCAGACCCGAACGCGACACGGCTCAGCTTGCTCCTTACTGATCATTTCAGAATGAAGTTCGGAGTCGTCGCAAGCAGCTGATGCAGCAGGCGAGTTGGATGAGTCCCAGGTGGAGGTCGGCGCGCATATCTCGTAGCCGATCAGAAGCCGCTTGAACTGGTGGAGCCAGACGAAGGTCCGCTCGACGACCCAGCGGGCACGGGGTACGGGGGCGTGGGCACCCTCGCCTAGGCTGCCGTCTCATCCGACCCGCCACGACGAGGATCAGCTCATGCGCAGCCGCACCAGTATCCGCCTGATCGAGCCCACCGACGCCGCCCCGATCGCCGCCCATCGAATGCGGGACGTCGAGGCATTCCGGCAATGGGAACCGGCCCAGCCGGCCGAATTCTTCACCCCGGAGGGCCAGACGGAACGGATCGACAGGCTGCTGGCCGGATACCAGGCCGGCACGGTCTGGCCGGGCGTGGTGCTTGCCGACGACCAGGTGATCGGGCAGGTCACCGTCGGAGACATCCTGCCACAGCCGCACCTGCGCCGTGGCTCCGTCGGATACTGGATCGCCAGTGTCGCCCAGAATCAAGGGCATGCCGGGCACGCCGTCGGGCTCGTACTCCGGGTGATGAAGGACGAACTCGGATTGCACCGCGCCGAGGCGTCCACCAATCTGGAGAATCTGCCGTCGCAGCGGGTGCTGCGCCGCAACGGGTTCAGTCCGTACGGCGTCGCGCACTCCTCGATCCTTCTCGACGGGCGCTGGCGGGACGGGCTGCTGTGGGAGCGACTCCTCGGCGGCTAGCGCTCTGGCCACATAGGTTCCGCCGGGTCGGGGGGCGTGGCGGTTGGACTGCCGTCAAGCGGTACGGTGAAGCACTACTTCTCCTGGTGGCGCGACGGTGCAACCGGCCAGGTCATCCACGACCTGCTGCGCTGGCAGATCCGTGACAAGAAGGGCCGATCAGCCGACCCCGGCATGGTGATGCTCGACGCCGAGAGCTTGAACGCGGCCGCCGGAACGACGGGACGAGACGAACTGGCTGCGGCTGGCATGACTACGGTGACTTGCCTGGCCCAACCAATGTCAGATTCCAAGCGGATAACACGGAGCGGTAGCCACATTCGCTCGGGGCGCGTAGCCGCGACCTCTGTAACTGCCGCTGAGCGACCACGCGGCGCGCAGACGTGATCCGAGTTATCGGGTGGACCCTGTCAGCCCCTGAACTGCGTCGATCACGCTGTCCACCACCTCGGTCACCGGCTTGGATGCATCGATGTTCGTCGCCCCACGGCCTTGGTAGATCGCTCGCATCCGAGGATTCCACTTCAGGGCCGCTGCGAGCTCTTCGGGATGGTGACCGAATGCGTTCGTAGTGCGGGTCGCGAGCCGGTGGCGGAGGGTGTCCTCGTCCATCACCAGGCACACGATGAGGTCGAAAAGATCGCGGACGTCTGCCTCGTTCTCCGCAGCGAGATCCGGATGCTCGACCGCGACCCGCTCTCCGCGCTGAACCAGCTCACCCGGCCCGACGAGCAGGAGGCCGCCGACAGCGCCTTCGTCGCCAAACTGCGCTACCAGCAGACGAAGATCGATCAGGCGCCGGACACCATCCTCGTCGACGCCGAGGTCGTCGCCATCATCCACGCCCAGCAGCAGTGGACCGACACCCATCTCAAGCCTCGCTGGGCGGCGGGCCCGAGCCCCAAGTAGCTCTTCCTGGCCCACAGGCGATCTTCTGCCGAAGGCCGGTCTCACTGGGGCGCCGCGACCGCAGTGCGCCAGGCCCGCTCGATCTCGGCGGCCGGAAATGGCGTCCGCTTGCTCTCGGTGAGAAAGCGGCGGTGGAATTCACCCAAGACCACGGCAGCTCGGGAATGCCGGTCGATGATCGCGGCGATCTCGCGCGGGACGTCATCGGGCTGGTGGCCGGCGATCCACTCGCGCAGGAACGCCTCGTGTTCCTTGCCGCCGCGCAGGCCATCGGGCAGGTGGTGGCGGAGCAGATGGCTCACGGTGTGGGAGCGGTCATACATGAGGTGGTCGGAGAGGAACTCCGCCTCGGCCGCCGACAGTTCGAAGCCGGAGCTCAGGGCAAGTCCGAAGTCCGCGAAGTAGAGCAGCTGGCCGTCGGTCAGGACATTGGCGAAGTGGGCGTCGAAGTGGACGAGTCCGCGCGAGCTCATGAAGGCAGTGCCGCGCGCCAGTGCCTCCTCCACCCACAGGTACGGCGAGCCCGCCCCGCCCTCCGGCGCGGCGGTCCGGTGGTCGTGCAGCCAGTCGGCGAGTGTCTGCGGGACGTGTTCCAAGAAGAGCACCAGGCTGAACGAGGAACGGCCGATGGCCTCCAGCCGCTCACGCACGGCCGAGGATCCCTCCCAATGCTCGACCGCCCCGTCGATGCCCCCGAACGCGTCGGTGAAACCCTCGGGAGGGGAGTCAGGCAGGATGCGCCAGTGGTACATCAGCGGAAAGCCCCCGTACTCGTTCCCGAGGACCCAGTTGGTGGTCATGACATGCACGGCCAGCTCTCGCCAGGCCCCGAACCCGGCCGAGCCCACTCCATACTGGTAGCACATCGGCAGTCCGAAGAGGTTCGCCGTCGACCGCGCGTTCTCCGGCCGCAACTCGGTGTCCGTCAGCGGAACCCGCTTGACGAACACCCGCGTGCCGTCGATGTCCAGCTCCGCCGACCTGCCGCCGATGCCTGACCCGAGCGGGTCGGCGGCGGCCACGACCTCGCCGAGCCGACGGTCACTCAGCAGGGACAGGCGCGTGGCCACGGTCCCATACGTGGCGAGCCGCACGGCATACCGGGGTTCCGGGTGGTGCATAGACGGCTCCTCGGTGCCCGGAACCAGGGCTTCGTTGATCTCGCGCACGTTGTCGAGCCTATCCGCCACGCCTCCCGAAGGAGCAGGTACGCGAAGTCGCCCGGAACGCCGGCCCCCGGACGCCGCCTCAGACGATGATGCGCCCCCGACACCGATCTCTCACGGACGCGACCGCAAGTCTTCTACCAGGTCAGGGCCTGCGCCCCTTCCTGGACCCGGGGGCTGTCGAGGACGACGAGGATTGACGGCGGCGCACCCCGGCCCGCTGGGCCACTCGTTGCCTCCCGTGGAAGCCAGGCGCCCGGCGCTCCTGGGCCAAGGCGGGGAACGCCCAGCTGGGCCTGCCGTGCGCTGGCTCAACGACCTCGCGGAGCCCTAAATGGCACGCTCCTGAACGGGATCCCCGGATTCCGGGTGATCTGGATCACCGGCCGAGGTGGCGGCATGCAGCGCCGCCTCAACCCGGCGGTTGCTGGTCATGGTCGCGGTGACGGTGGTCATGGCCAGGAGGAGGCCGGCTGCGGTGTACAGCGGGGTGCGTACGTCGTAGGTGGTGGCCAGCCAGCCGCCGAGGAAGGCGCCGAACGGGGCGGCGCACATGGCGAGCATGCGGGAGGTGGAGGCGACCCGGCCCATCAGGTGGGCGGGGACGATCGTCTGTCGGAGGGAGGGGCCGAGCACCATCGTGGCGCCCATGCCCGCTCCGCAGACGGCGAGCGCCAGGCCGGCGACGTACGGGTTCGGGGCGGCGGCAAGGCCCAGGATGGCGAGTCCCTCGACTGCGGCCGTGCAGGTCAGCGCGGCGCCGGTGCCGAGTCGTCGACCGAGGAAGGAGGCGATGCCCGCGCCGAGCAGACCGCCGGTGGCCTCCGCCGTGAGGAGTAGGCCGAAGCCGAAGGTGTCGATGCCGAGACGGTCGTGCGCGAAGAGGGCGAGTACGGTCTCCACGGCGAGGAAGGCGATGTTCCCGACCGCCGGACGCAGCGCGAGTCCGAGCAGCAACTGATCCCGGAATACGTACGAGGCGCCGGCTCGTGCCTGCCGCAGCAGCGACTCGCGAGCCTGCGGTACGGGCCGGGGTGCGGCAGGCAGCGACCGTACGAGCAGTGCGGAGAGCGCGAACGACACCGCGTCGGCGAGCAGCGGAGCCGCCCGACCGAGCGCGAGCAGGGCACTGCCCGCAGGCGGCCCGGCGAAGCCGGACGCGGCGGTCTGGGTGCCGCGCAGGCGGGAGTTGGCGCGCTCCAGGAGCGCGGCGTCGCGGCCGAGCAGATCCGGTAGATAGGCCGTGGCGGCCGTGTCAAAGAAGAGTCCGCCGAGGCCGAGGAGGAAGGCGACGGCCGCGAGCAGTGGAATGCTCAGCACGTCGAGCGCGGCCGCTGCCGCCGGTATCACGAGCAGCACCGCACGCGCCGCGTCCGTGACCCACATCGTGCGCCGACGGTCCCAGCGGTCCACCAGCGCGCCGCCGAGCACCCCGAAGAGCAGCCACGGCAGCGTCCCTGTGGCCGTGACGACGGCGAGCGCCATCGGATCCCGCGTCAACGTCAACGCGAGCAGCGGCAGCGCGGCATGCGTTACCCCGTCACCGAGCGAGGACACCGTCTGCGCAGTCCACAGCCGCCCGAAGCCGGTCGGCAACTTCCGGACGTCTGAGGTCACTTGGCGTCCCCTTCGGCCTGCTCGCGCCATGCCGGGTGGAACAGTGCGAAGACGAGTGACGCGTCCGGCAGTGACGGATCGGACAGCTCCCGGTACTCGTCCGCCAGTGCCTGCAGCCGCTCCCCCAGCTCCGCGAACTGCTCCTCGGTGAGCCGCAGATGCGCCATCCGCACATGCCGCTCGCCCTCCACCGGCGCTGCCTCCAGGTCCGCCACCGCATGCCGCATCAGCACATCAGGGCTTCCCTCGCCCGGCTCCGGCAGCACGATCGCCCGGGCGGCCATTGCGTAGTACCGCTCGGTGACGCCCCGGACCTTCCGCGTTCGGACCACCTTCACCAGGCCGGCCCGTTCGAGCAGCCGTACGTGATAGCTGGAACTCCCCTTCGCAAGGCCCACCCGCTCGGCGATCTGCGTAATCGTCGCGGGCTCGAAGCGGAGCACGGCCATGATCCGGTGACGCGTGAGATTGGAAACGGCGCGTAGCTGCTCGTCAGTGGTGACGTGGAACGTCTCTGGAAGATCATCGGTAGGCATACCCCCAATGGTCAACACTTCTTGACCATTAGGCAAGGGGTTTTTGTTCGGGCTCCCGGAATCGGCCTCACGCACGTGAGACCTTCGCTCCTGCACTGTCCTTCTCGAAGGGGGCGCTGTTCGGGGCGGCGCGCGCCAAGGGGCAGCTTCCTGCAGGCTCGCTAGAAACGGTTGACCTCCCGCCGGGGCCCGATCAAGGCACTGGTCGCCGTCGAGCACTCGATCATCACCACGATCTGGACATGCCCAGCAACGACCTGCCCTACCACGACCTGGGCGGCGACTACTTCCCCCAGCGGGATCCCGAACGGGCCGCACGCCGAGCCGTCTCCCGGTTCAACGAACTCGGCTTCCGCGTCACCCTCGACCCGATGGAGGCCGTTTCCGAATGAACGGGGTCGGACGAAGCCCGGCGGGCATGGTCCCGACCGGGCCAACAGTCTTGCCCGGAACTTCCTCTACCAGCAGATATTTACGCGTCAGAGTCGCCCAGCGGCTCTCACGCGATCTGTTCCCCGTCGGGGTAGTCGGTGGACTTCGACAGCTCGTACCAGTCGGCTGTCTCCGCATCGAAGGCGGAGCGGGCGTCGGCGACGAGGCGGAGGGCGTCGCTGCCGAGGATGAGGTGGGTCGGCGGCTTCTCGGCCTCCACGATGGCGAGCAGGGCGCGGCCGGCTTGAGCGAGATCGCCGAGCTGCTGACCGCTCATGTCGAGGCGGCGTTCGCGGATCGGGGCGAAGATCGGGTCGTAGTCGGCGATGGTGCTTTCTACGCGGTGCATGGAGCGGCCGGCCCAGTCGGTGCGGAAGGAGCCGGTCCGATCGCCGTGACGTGAATGCCGAAGGGTGCGACCTCTGAGGCGAGCGTGACCCCAATGCCCTCGACGGCGAACTTGGAGCCGTGATAGGCGGCCAGGCCGGGGAACGCGCGCAGACCGCCCATCGAGGCCACGAACAGGATGTGCCCGGCACGGCGCTCGCGCATGCGGGTCAGAACGGCTTGGGTGACCGCGATGACGCCGAAGACGTTGACGTCGAACTGGTGGCGGAAGGTGTCGGGCGGGGTTTCCTCGAAGGTGCCCTCGACACCGTACCCAGCGTTGTTGACCAGTACGTCGATGGGGCTCACCTCACCCTCGACCGCTGCGACGGTCGGCGCGATGGCACCGGTGTCGGTGACGTCCAGCACGCGGGCCTGAGCGCGGCCCGGAGCGAACTACTCGAAGGCGGCGATCTGGTCCGGGTTCCGAACGGTGCCGATGACGGTATGGCCGGCATCGAGGGTGGCGGTGGCGAAGGCACGGCCGAGGCCGCTGCTCACGCCGGTGATGAGAAACGTGCGGGACATGTGTCTCTCCGTTGAAATCGGAAGTGTCAGACGGTGGAGCGCATAAGCCCGTCGAGTGCAGTGCGCGCGAGCTTCTCGGCGTGCTCGTTCGTGAGGTCGTGGTGGCCGGTGAGCCTGCGAAAGATGAGTGGCCCGAAGAGGATGAAGAGGATGTCGATGACGTCCTCCACTTCGGTTTCGGGCGAGGCGTTATCGCGGTCGACGGCGCCGTTGCCACAGGGTCACGACGGCCTCCGGCGGGATGTCTCCCGGCCAAGGTCGGTGTCGCCGTCAACGGCTGTTCGCGGATGCCTCGTTCGAGCTGGTGACCGCACCTGGATCGGTGGAACGTTGCGGCGCCGCGGGGCCTTCCGCGTGCTTGGACCTCGCCGGCCACAGGCCGGTGAATACGGCGGTGGCCAAAGTGACGGTGCCGGCAGCGAGGAAGGCGCTGTTGAGGCCGGTCTCGAAGGAGGCGCCGCCGGATTGCCGGGTGCGGACGATGGCTCCGAGAATGCCACGCCGAGCACCGCGCCGATCTGCCGCGTGGTGCTGCTGATGCCTGATGCGAGGCCGCCTTCCTGCGGGCTGACTGCTTGGATGGCGACTCCCGTCAGTGGGGACATGGTCAGGGCGAAGCCGATGCCGACGACTCCCAGCCCCCACCACACGTTCGCGTAGCCGGTGTCGGCGTGCACCGTGCCGAGCGCCAGCAGTCCCAGGCCGGCCAGGGCCAGGCCGGTCGTAACCACGATTCGGAAGCCGTGCCGGGCGGCGAGCCGGCTCGCGTACGGGCTGACGATCACCATGGCGAGGGACGCCAGCAAGGTCTGCAGGCCGGCGCGCAGGATCGAGCTGCCCTGGACGTACACGAAGAACTGGGAGAAGAAGAACGACGAACCCATGAGCGCGAACCCCACCACGACCATGGCGGTGTTGGACACGGTGAACAGCCGCTGCCGGAACAGCCGCAGCGGCAGCATCAGAGCGGAACGACGCGCTTCGACGGCGGCGAAGGCGGCGAGAAGGGTCACCGCGGCGGTGAAACTGCCCAGGATCACCGGCGACGTCCAGCCGCAGGCACCACCCTCGATCAGCCGTAGCCGACAGCAGCATCTACCGCCGGTGGGGCAGCCTGGAAACCCTGCTCACCGACGTGGCGCTCACCCGCCTCAACGCGCAGTCGCCGATGCCCGACACCGGGAGCCTGGCCGGAGACCTGCGCACGTACGCGGCCAACGTGGCCCGCGAGATCACCGGACCCGACGGCCTGGCGTTGCTGCGCCTGTCCGTAGCCCTGTCGAGCATGGGTCAGCAGGGTCTGCAGGCGCGTGACGACCTCCTCGCCGAACGCACCCGGCAACTGCAGTCCATGCTCGATCGCGCCCGCGAACGCGGCGAGCACGCACCTGACGCGTTCGGCGTGCTGGAGCACATCCTGGCCCCGATGTATATCCGCGTCTTGCTCGGCAGGGGCCCGCTCACCCCGGACTACGTCGACGGACTGGTCGACCGATTGCTGTGACCTCAACCCGGTCCCCGGGATCAGCCCTCGGACACGGTGCCAGGGCTCCGCGGTGCCAGGGCTCCGTGAGGTGCTCTACTACGTGTCATCCCAGCTTCGCCTCGACGTCCTGCTACGGCAGGAGTTGCTCGCTCCAGTCGGCGAACTCCTCGGAGCCGGCCACCGCGACGTCGCCGGTGCACAGTTCCTCGGCGAGCGCGGCGAACACCATCGCTCGAAGTACTTGCGCACGAAGACGCCGGGCCGGTTCTTGTCGCGGACGGCCTTCTGCCAGTTCAGCGTGGCGCACGAGATGTCGACGCGGCGGCCGTCCTCGTGCCGCTCGGGGAGGTAGTCGCGGAGGTGCTTGTGGGCTCGGGCGTGCTCGAGCGCGTCCAGGACTCGGCCGTCCTAGGACGTCGCCGTGAGTTCCAGACGGCTGGTCAGGTCGTACATGGTGGATCGGTCGTTGAGCAGATGCCCGTACAGCAGCACCTCCCAGTAGTTGCCGTAGTGCCCGGCGACCTTCTCGATCTGCTCGTACTGCCTCTCGAACCCGCCGAAGCCGGCCACCGCCGCAGCGGGCACCCCCAGCGCGCCGGCCTGCCTGCGCACGGCCATGATCAGCGTGTGCAGCGCAGGCGCGAGAGCGTCACCGAGCTGGGCGGCGACCGCGTCCGGCGTCTCGTCCGGGGTGAGACCGGCGACCACCTCCAGGACCTCGGGCGGTCATCGCCGCGGCCTTCTCCCGCGCGGCCTGGACCGGGCGATCCGCATCCAGCTGCTGCAGCACCGTGCGGTAGTTTGCCGATCAACGCCTCGACCAGAGCCTGCTGTTGCTCCCGGATGCTCTCCAGCTCCGCCTTGGCCCGCTTGACCTGCAGCGCGATCCGCCGGCAGAACATCGTCGTCAGCTCGTCGCGGCCCGCATCTGCGCCTTGCGGGCCAGACACACCAACAACGCGAGGCGCTTGACCCCGTTGTAGTCGCGCAGCCCCGGCACAGCCCCGGCCCATCCGCGGCGTCCGCCTCGCCCGCGCAATCCGTGATCTTCCCCGGGGCGACTCCGTCCAGCCTCACCCCGGTCTCGCCGAGCCCGTCCACCCACTCCAGGTGCGCGGCCTGCTCACGCAAGCGCGACCACGTCGGGGCCTTCGCCGACTGCTTCAGCTGGTTGTACTCCGTGGTGCCCGAGGTGTCCGAGGTGTCCTTGTCCGAGAGCAGGGCCGGCAGGCGCTCCCGGTGGGCCTCACTCAGCTGGTCACAGATGCCCATACAGATCGTGGCGTTCACCTCGGAACGCACCTTCGCCGCCAGAGCGTCCAGCGTGGTGAAGCCCGGCAGCTCCAGACCGGCCTCGACGACCTCGTCCAGCGCGATGTTCATCAGGTCCGCCGGACGGTTCTTCACCACCGCCTCGCTCCGCATCACCACCTCGGCAATCTTCCGGGCCTTCGCCTTGTCGTAGAGGCCCGGGCACTGACGTACGGCGGTCCGCTGCCGCTCCGCCGTACGGTTCGCCGCGGTCGGCACGACGTCGTCGGGCAGGTCCACCACGCCACCGGAAGCTCAGCCGCACCGCCCGAGTCCTTGAGTCGTCGAGAAAGCTTCGTTTTCTGAAGATCGCCGGGCCGAGGCCGGGCGGCCCCGCAGAGCCTTCAGGAAGCCCTTCAAAAACCTGGGTGGTTCAAGAACTCCGGACCACCGTTTTCGGACATGATCCGGGGTCATGAGTGACCTTCCGGGGCCGCCCGGCCACCCCGAACCCCTCGTCGCCGAACCCCTCGTCCGTACCGAGATCAAGATCGGATACGCGCGGGTCTCCACCGGCGGGCAGAAGCTCGAACGGCAGCTCGATGCCCTCACCGCCGCCGGGTGCCGCAAGATCTTCTCCGACAAGAAGTCCGGCAGGACCGACCTGCGCCCGGAGCTGAAGGCGTGCCACGCCTTCCTCGACGCCGGAGAGACACCCTCATGGTCCCCTCGCTCGACCGCTACGGCCGCAGCCTCCAAAACCTGATCAACATGGCCGCTGGACGCCGTATGCGCGAGGTCGGTTTCACCTCGCTGCACGAGAACCTCGACACCACCGCCCCCGGCGGCCGGGTCCTCTTCCACGTCTTCGCCGCCCTCGCGGAGTTAATCCGCGAACTCATCGTCCAGGGCACCCGCGAGGGCCTGGCCGCCGCCCGCGCCCGCGGCCAGGTAGGCGGACGCCCCACCGTCGCCGCCGAAAAAGTCGTCAAGGCCGCCCGCGACCTGCTGCCCGACCCCGGCCGCTCCATCACCTCGATCGCCAAACTCCTCGGCGTCTCCCCGGGCACCCTCTACAACCACATCCCCGACCTGCGCGAACTACGCACGGGCGCCGTGCCCCGTCAGCTCGAAGAGCCCGCGCAGTAGGCGGACCCGAACAAGATCAATCTCAGTGGCTCTCTCTGTACCTCAACTACTCACACCCGGAATCCAAGGGCTCGTTTCCCATCCGCGACGACGTCGAGAACGGCCTCACCGCCCTCACGGGGCGGCAGGACGCGGTGAGGCCGGCCTTGATGGAGCGGCTGACGACGTAGGTGACGGTGGCGGGCTTGAGGCAGCAGTGGGGCACGAACGCCACTCGAAAGCCGTACACAATTGAGTAACCCGAAGTTCATCCTGTCGTGCCGCGCCTGGCGATCACTTGTCGTACGTTCAGTTCAAGTTCTGGAAATCTGTCGTTATGAGCGGTCGGTTTTCCTTGGAGCCCTCATTTCACGAAGGTCGAGGTCTTACGCGTGTCAGGCGATCTCTTGTCATCCGCGACCTCGGAGGGGCATTCCGAATCCCCTGCGATCGCGCCACTCCGGATCGGCCGTGACAGAGGTGGGGCTCTCGGCAAGGGCGCGCTCGCGGCATGTGCGGTCTGCGTGCTCCTCATGGTCTTCTTGGGGCTGCTCGGGCCGTCGGCGGTCGAGCCGGTGTTCGGCCCCGCTGGAAAGCTCCCGCCGTGGTTCTGGAACGCCCACCCCTCGGACCTGTCCATCTGGGTGCTCGTCGCCGTGGTGCTCCTGCTCGGCACCGCCGCCGTGGCAGCCGGGCTCGCCGCGACACGCCGCGGATGGTCACCACGCCCCCGCGCCCTGCTCACCTTCGGCACGGTCGCGACCGTCGCCCTGGTGTGCGTGCCGCCCATGGGGACCACGGATCCGCTCAACTACGCCGCGTACGGCCGCATCGCCACCCTCGGCCTCGACCCGTACCGGATGACGCCCTTCGGGCTGGCGCGCACCGGCGACCCGATCGGGCAACTCTCGATCGCGGAGCCCTGGCTGCACAACCCGTCGGTCTACGGGCCGCTGGCCACCATGACCGAATGGTTCGCCTCGGTGATCGGCGGCACATCGATGCTGACCACCGTGTGGATACTCTCCCTGCTCAACGGAGCCGCGTTCATCGCCACCGGGGCCCTGTTGCTGCGCCTGGCCGGACCGGATCCGCGGCGCCGGGCGCGCTCGCAACTGCTGTGGACGCTCAACCCGGTCCTGCTGTGGAACCTCGTCGTGGGGCCGCACATCGACGTGCTCGGCGCGCTCGGCGTGGTCGCGGCCTTCTGGGCGCTGCGCCGTTCCGGCCTCACCGCGGGCCTCGCGCTGGCGGCGGCGACCGCGGTCAAGCTCACACTCGGAATCTTCGCACTGCCCTTCGCGTGGCGCCTGCGCCATGACTGGCGTCGGCTGGCCATCGCCGCATCGGCGAGTGGCCTGCTGCTGGCGGTCGCCTACGGCGTCGTGCCACGGGCCGTCCGCAATGCGGCGGCCGTCAGCGATCAACCGGTGGTGGGCTCCCCGTGGCCGCTGCTGCAGCGGAATCTGCTGAGGCCGGTGTTCGGCAATGCGGCGGGGCACCTCGTGCCCATTGTCGAGGTCATGGCCGTCGCCGGGATCGCCGCTCTGCTCCTCGTGGCGCTGCCCCCGGTCGACAAGGACGACATCGTCCAGATGACGGCGCGCCCGGCTCTCGCCCTCGCGGCCGGCTACCTCCTGGGCACCGGTTACGTCCGCCCCTGGTACGACGCCATCGCCTGGCTCCTCGTGTCGATGCTGCCCCGCTCGTGGTTCGACCTCGTACTCCTCGCGCACACCACCTGCATGACCCTGCCGTTCGACCCCGGGTTGCCTTACCCCCTGCACCCCGACTGGCTCAACGGTGTCGTGGTGCAGACCGGTTATCGGGCCATGCCCTACCTACAGGGGCTGCTCCTCCTCGCCGTCCTCGCCATCGGCCTTTCGCGCCTGCGCCACAAACTGGCCGAGAACACAAGCGCCCGTGTGGGATAGGTGTAGGGGCTCGCGGAAGAACGGCATGCTGGTTCCACTTCTGAAGCACGTCCTGTGATCTCGGGCTGCTGGACCTGCGAGAACGTGCCAAGCGCTGCGGAAGCTCGGAGAGGTGGGCAGCGCGCCCTGTCGGACATCGCAGCAGGGCAACGCTTGCCACGACGGTGCTTGAACAACCGCCAAAATCAGCATGCTGTCCTTCTGCGCCGCTCGTACAAGTGACGTGAAGGGCCCCGGCCCGGCTCGCGGCAGCGCAGCCACATGGATCGGCGGGCCAGGAAGGGAATCATGACGACCTCGACCGCCCAGCACTCAGTGCTCACAGCCCGTCCGTGGTGTTCTCCAGGCAGAGCCTGCGTCATCGCCTCGCCAGCTTCTCCACCCAGGGATGTCCGGGGTGCACGCGCGTCAGCCACCCTGTGAGAACATCGCGCCGCGCCTGGCTCAGCATCGGCAGGACCCCCTCGAAGTCCGCATCATCCTTGGGCCGTGGCACCTTCGCTTTGAACAACAGCACCAGCTCCGGCACCAGATAAGGGATGCCGTCCGCAGTCCGCTCGATGATCGCGTCGTACGGCAGCCGCAGGCTCTCGTCCCGCCGGCAGATCCATGTCCCGCCGTCGTGCGATTCACGGAAAACGTCGAGCAGGAACTGACCGCTCACCGGATCCCGCAGCCAGGTCTGGTGCGTGGCCGCGAGCACCTCAGCTCCTGCCCTCGCCCAGACCCGTCCCGAGCCCACCGCGTCAAGCACGTACTCGGGGAAGCGGTCTCGAATCTCTGTGAACCCCGCCGCGGGCACCGCGATCTCCAGATCACCGTGGGGCCGCGACTGCCGTCCACGGAACAAATCCAGCGCCCACCCTGCCACGATGCACCAGGGCGTACTGACCCCAGCCAACCGATCCGCGACCCGCTCCGGCCGCCAAGCATCCGCCCACCGAGCATCCAGTTCGTCCGCATCAAGGACAGCGCCGCCGGGCGGAACAGAATCGGTCATCAGCACAACGTACTGCTTGAACTTGTAGCTCAGAGAAGAGCAGCAGCCCGTCACCGACGGCAGTACCGAGTCCGGCTCCCTGATCGACGAGATCGTGCGCGAGGGCGCTGGGCGGATGCTCGCCGCCGCGCCGGAGACCGAAGTCAACCAGTACATAGCCGAGTTGGCGGCTGAGACGGACAAGGCCGGCGGGCGACTGGGGAGTCCGCAATGGCCTCCATCAGGCCCGCACCGTGGCCACCGCCACCGCCACCGGCCCGGTCGAGTTCAATGCCCCGCCGGTGCACGACAAGCGCGTCGATGCGGCGACTGGCGAGCGGATGCGGTTCTCCTCCAAGATCCTGCCGCCGTGGTGCCGCAAGTCGCCGAAGGTTTCCGAGGTACTGCTGCTGTACCTGCACGGGCTGTCCTCGGGGACTTCGTCCCGGCGCTGGAGCAGTTCCTCGGGCTGGACCCGGATGAGGCAGTCCACATGGTCTCGCCCGAGGTAGTCGCTTGACCTGACCGAGGCAGCGGCGGACGACACGCCGCCGCGCCATTTGGCAGCTCTCACAGCCGATCGAGTAGCTGCTGCTTCTTCTGCGCGAACTCAGCGGTGGTGAGGACGCCGGCCGCATGCAGCTCGCCGAGCCTGGCTATCTGATCGAGGACGTCCTGGGGCACGGCCGGGGCGTTGAACGGGGCCGGGGCCGGGGCGGCGCGCCCGAGAGAGCCGAGGGCCAGGCGCAGCGCCTCGTCGAGCCGTGCCAGGTCCTCCCCCTTGAGGCCTTCGAACTCGACGACGAGACCCCGCAGGGTCTCCACTTGCAGGACGCCCTGGGTGATTTTCTGGTTGACGGCCACCGCCCTGATCTCCCCGAGCTGGAGCACGGACAACTCGTCTCCGGAGAACTTTGTGTGGACGAAAATGAGCCGCTGGTTCGTGAGGACGACCGCGCCGTCGTCACTGCCGAGGTCACACCCGCCACGACGAACACCTGCTCCCCGCCGAGGAGTAGGCCGGGCAATCGCTTGAGTTCGAGCCAGCACCGGTCACCCGTGGCCGAGGCGAGCCCGGCGGCCATGATGTCCTCGCGGGCTGCGGCCTCCGGGCCGACCTTGCGGGCGAGCCGGGCGATGCGTTGCTGTTCCGCCGCGTGTTCCTTTGCGGCCCGGTCCTCCTCAGCCTTCGCCCGGGCACGGGCGCGCTCGGCCGACCAGGCCACCAGAGGGTCGTTCGCGGCCTCGTAGGCGACGGTCACGTCGATGTCCTGAGCCTCGTTCGTCCTCACGACGTTCCAGAGGAAGGGCTGATCCGCGACCCGCGGACCGACGCCGACGCCGCCCGACTCGCCTTGGAGAAGCGACAGACGGTCGAGAAGGTCTGCGGCTACCTCGACGGCAAGGCCCCGTACCTGTGCTACGACACCGTCCTGGCCGCGGGCTGGCCGATCGCCACCGGCATCTTCGAGGGCGCCTGCCGCCACCTGGTCGAGGACCGCCTCGACATCACCGGCGGCCGTTGGGGACTCGAAGGAGCCGAGTCCGTCCTGAAACTCCGCGCCCTGATCGCCAACGGCGACTTCGAGCCCCCTTCGCCTGACACCTCGACCGCGAGCACCAACGCGTCCACCAGTTCCGCTAACAGGACGAACTCATCCTCACCTCATGACGAGCACGCACTCAACTCGAACTGCTCCCGACGTCGGTCATGCGGGCGTCGTAGCCGGTGTCGGGATTGATCACGCGGCCGGCGGCCCACCAGTTCTCGCGGGCCGTCTCAAACACCACGATCATCACGTCCTCCTCAGGGACGCCCGCGAACCGCCCGAGGTCGTCGACGATCGCACGGAACAACTCCTTCTTCTGCTCGGCGGTGCGCTGATTGAAGGACAGCTCGATGAACATGGCTCGCTCGCCTCGCGGCAGGCCGAACACGACCGGCTGCATGACGAAGTTGTCGGGCGTGACCTCGTGAAAGACGTGGAACTGGTCGTCCTGGGGGACCTTCAGGACGTCGACCATGGCCTTGTGCAGGGCAGAGGAGACGTCACGGCGGTACTCGGGAGTGGTGCCCTGGCGCAGGTAGACGTTGATCAGCGGCATGGTGTCCTCATCTCATTCCGGTGCGGTGTGCGGGATCGGTGCGGTGCGGGATTGCTGCAGGGTGCGGTCAGGCAGCGGGCTCCAGGACAGGGACGGGAACCTCGAAGAGGGCCAACAACGCGCTGGTGTTGAGGTACTGGCCGACGAGATTGACGAGAGCAACCAGTGATTCCGTACCGAACACGGCCACCGCCTCGTCGTAGAGGTCGTCCGGAACCCGGTGGTCGCGGACGAGAGCGGCGGTCACACGGTGGGCGATGTCCGCCTCGTCACGCAGACCGTGCGGCGTTCCGCCCGCTCGAAGTGCCCCGATCGCGGCCTCGGGCACGCCCGCGCGTACTGCTCCCGCGGTGTGGGCGTAGAGCGCGTAGTCGGCGCGCCAGTGGGCGGCGACGGTGAGGATCACCGCCTCGCGGACATCGGCCGCGAGCCCGGATCCGGCGATCGCCTGGGCCCATTCCAGTAGCGGTCGAGCGATGCGCGGTGCGCGCAGCATCACGTTGAACGGACCGAGCAGTCGTCCGTCGGGGAGCATGGCGGTGTACCCCGCGTCGTCCGCGGCGAGCAAGCGCGTGGCCCGCACTCCGGCGTAGAGGGCCCGCTGCTCCTCATCGAGGGCGTCGGGGGGCAGGAGGGGCAGCCGACCGCCTCGACCAGCAACTTCGGCCCCGGCAACTTCGGTGGCTTCGATGGATTCGGTGGATTCGGTGGATTCGGTGGATTCGGTGGATTCGGTGGATTCGGTGGATTCGGTGACGGATTCTTCGCTCATGCCAGCCACGGTAGAAGCGCGCACAGCCATGCTGCCAACGAATGTCATGCATAGTGGATATGCTCGTTACTCATGGACATCACGGTGGTCGGTCTGCGGGTGCTCCGCGAGGTGGCCGAGCGGGGCACCTTCACGGCGGCAGCCCAGGAGTTGGGCTACACGCAGTCGGCGGTCTCCCGGCAGGTGGCCGGCTTGGAGCAGGCCGTTGGCGGCCGCCTGTTCGACCGCTTTCCGGGCGGCGTGCGACTGACCGCGGCGGGCCGGGCCTTGCTCCGCCACGCCGTGACCGCGCTGGACGCGTTGAACGCGGCCGATCGCGAACTACGCGGCGCGGAGGATGACTCGGGTCGTGTGCGGCTCGGCTACTTCCCCACCGCCGGACCGGTGCTGGTGGCCCACGCCTTGGCGACCCTGCGCCGGGAGCGTCCCCGCGTCCAGGTCGCCACCCGGGAGGGGACCACCCCATCTCTGGTGAGGGCCCTGCGCGCCGGTACCCTCGACCTCGCCCTGCTGTCCTCGCGGCCGCCGCACCGTTCTCCCGACACCGACGACCCGCCCCTCCACGCCGAACCGCTGCTGGAGGACCGCCTGGTCCTGGCGGTGCCGGCCGACGGCCGCTTCGCCGACCGGGTCTGCGCCACAGCCCAGGAACTCGCCGACGAGCTGTGGATCGCCAGCGCGTCCGGCACCGGTGAGCCCCTGCTCGGCGTCTGGCCAGGCCTTCCCGGCCGACCCCGGGTCCAGCACGCCAGCCGCGACTGGCTGACGAAACTGCATTTGGTCGCGGCCGGGGTCGGTGTCACGACGGTCCCCGCCACGCTGAAATCCGCGACCCCGCCCGGCGTCCGGCTCGTCACGGTCGCCGACCTCCCCGAGGAGCGGCGCCGCGTCAGCCTGGTGCGACTTCCTGGCCCTACCGCCCCACCGGTGGACGCCCTGGTTCACGCCCTCCGCCAGCACGCCGCCGATCTCGCCGGCTGACAGTCGGGCCGCGAAGAGCTCGAAGCGCGGTGCCTCAGGCGGTCTCGCAAGATCTTCCGGCACTCAGGGACGGCAGGGACGCCGCCCTGGCCCACTGACCGGCCGGGCCTCCCTGCCACCTGACAAGCCCTGTGGGCCGGCCCCCTGGCCGCCAGGGCTTGTCACCAGAGCCCCACAGGGCGGACGGCGCCGCGTCGCTGTAACCCACCCGCCGGTCATCGCAACAGGGACCCCTTTGCTAGTAACACGAATCAGGTTGGGTGTGGCTCTTCCGGAGTGACCGCCCTGGTCGGCTCCGCGTGATGATCTGTCAGCAGCTCAGGGCTCCTTGGAGGAGAGCCGCACCCCCTTCGAGTTCGTGCCGTACGCGCCACGAGGGCGGGAAGGTGTAGTAGAGGTCCAGGACGTCGGGGGCTCAGCCAGGCCGGCCCGCCTCTCGGTTCGCCGGATCATCGCCACCCCGGCCAGTGCATTGCGCAGGTCGGTGAGCCTTGAGGCGAGGGACTCCGTGGCAATCCGGCCACGGATCCTCCGAGAAAACCCGTTGGCGGACCACGGCGACCACTGCTAGCTTTCCGGAGGCCGTGAGAGAGAACGAGGAGGTGGTACCCGTGAACGTATTGACATGGGTGCTCCCCTCCGGGGTCACGGTCGGACGATAGGCAGGTCGTCCGGGAGCGCCGTTCCAGAGCACTCCCGAAAGGCACGACCATGCATTTCACTTCTGAGCAGCGCCTCGACGACGGCGTCCTCGAACGCGAATTCACCCTCGGCGAGATCCCCGGCACCCTGTGGACGCCTGAATCCGACGCTCCGGCCCAGCTGATCCTGATGGCCCACAACAACGGCCTGCCCAAAGGGGAACCCCGGCTCGTAGCCCGGGCCCGGCAATCCGCGGCGTACGGCTACGCGGTGGCCACCATCGACGCACCCGGGTGCGGTGACCGGCCTCGTTCCGCCGCCGATGAGCAGGCCCGCGCCGATCTCCGCCTGGCGATGCAAGCCGGCGAGCCGGTCGACGAGATCCTCGAGTCCTTCGTCGGCCCGCTGGTCGAAAAGGCGGTCCCGGAGTGGCGGACCACCTTGGACGCCCTCCTTTCGCTGCCCGAGATCGGCGGGCCCGTCGGGTACTCGGGGTGGACCGCCGTCGGCATTCGGCTGGCAGTGGTCGAGCCGCGCATCACGGCCGCCGGCTTCTTCGCCGGGGGCTACGTGCCCCGCGCCCAGCGCGAGGAGGCTCGGCAGGTCACCGTTCCGCTGCTGTTCCTGCTGCAATGGGACGACGAAGGGAACCCCCGGCAGCGAGCCCTGGACCTGTTCGACGCCTTCGGCACCAAGGAGAAGACGCTGCACGCCAATCTGGGCGGGCACACCGGTACCCCGTGGTTCGAGGTGGAGGACGGGGACCGGTTCTTCGGCCGGCACCTGAAGTGAGGCCGGGCCGTCAGGCGGGCAGCAGAGGGTAGGCGGTACCGGCCAGGAGGCCGCTCATCGAGGACAGGTGCCGGCCCTCCTCGATGGCGTTGGCCGGCAGCTGCGCAACCGCCCCGATCGCGGCGGTACCGGCCATCGGCGGTACCGGCCGGTCGGGGCGGCGCTCGGCCACCAGCGCCACCATCAGCTGGGCCCACGCTGTGAGGCACCACCTCAGCCCCGTCTCCGTCACCGCCTGACCCAGCACCCAGGCCGGTCCCTGTGGCCAGCCACCTCCTCCTCACCCAACAGCTGGCCCCAGGCCGGGATCTGGGAAATGGCCACGTTCCTGAGACAGGGACGTGGCCATCGCCATGAGACGTCGTCCGCAGATGGATCCAGTGCTCGGCGAGAAAGTCGTAGAACGCCAGCAGCTGCTCCTGGTCGTCGGTAACCTTCACCACGGCTTTGGGGAACCTCGCTTGGTAGCGCTTGGCGAGCGCCCGAATCGCCTGCTCGGCGTGTTCACGGTCCTCGGCGTTGCAGATATCTTGCAGCGCCTTCTTCACTGCGGGCTGTGCGGCATGGCCGAGGCCCTCGACGAACTGCGGCAGGACAACGACATCCGCCGGATCCTCATCATCAAAGGCGCTACCAAAGCCCCTGTGGTCGGCGAGATCGCGGCCGAGGTCTTCGGCGCACCTGTCACCGTCCCCGAACCCGACGAATACGTCGCCTTGTGCGCTGCCCGCCAGGCGGCCTGGGCACTGACCAGTACTCGGGAGCCCCGCACTGGCCGCTTCCCGCTTCCCGCAACGATCCCCGTCGGCACCGACGCCTCGACCGGCGAACGAATTCGCCAGGGCTGTCTGGATAGGACACCCGGGCGCCCAGGACGTGGGCCTGGCCCATGACGATGGTCAGGCCCAGGCCCAGGCCCAGGCCCAGACCAATGCCGGTGCCGGTGCCGGTGCCACGCTCCCGCGCTCCGGTACGGAAGCGCTGCGGGCCTTCCGCCAGAAGGTCGGCGGGGAAGCCGGAGCCGGGGTCGGACACGTGTACGGCGGTGCCGTCGACCTCCATGCCACCGGAGCGGCGCCGTGCTTGTGGGCGTTGGTGACGAGGTTGGTCAGGATCCTTTCGACCCGGCGCGGGTCGGTCTCCACCACCGCGTCCCTGTGCACCTGCACGTCCACCTCCTTGCCCGTGGCGGCTACCGCCCGGTGTGCCAGCTCGCCCAGGCGCACCTGCTCCCGCTGGGCTTGCTCGATACCCGGCACGTCCAACCGTGCCACTTCCAGCACGTCCTCGACCAACCGGCGCAGATGGTGCCCGCCTCCGCTGACCAGTTCGGCCGGTCGGGTGGCAGTAGCCCGACGGCTGTCACCAGGCCGGCCACGGGTGTGCGCAGCTCGTGGGCGATGTCGGCGGTAACCCGCCGTTCGGCCTCCAGCCGGGCGTTCAGGGCGTCGGCCATGATGTTGACCGCGTTCCTCATCCGTGCGATCTCGTCCTTCCCTCTGGGCTCGACGCGTGCCGTCAGGTCGCCGCCCGCGATCTGCTGCGTGGTCCGCGCCGACGCGCCGATGCGCCGCCCGGCGGCGGCCGCCACGACGATGCCCAGACCGCAGCCCAGCGCGACGGCGGCCGCACCCGCGCCGATCAGCTCGTGGTCCAGCGCCTTCAGGGCTCGTGCTTGCGGGGCGTAGGAGCGACGTATGGCGAGGATGTCGCCGCCGCTCCGCGACGCAGCCCACGTCACCGGTCCGTTGCGGCCGTCGGGGTCCTGGAGGTAGGTGGCCCGCACGGGTTGCCGGGTGACGGTCGCGCGCGCGGCGTACGCCAGTCCGATGACGTACGCCGTGCTCGATCGTCCCGCTCCCGTCCACGGGGCGCACCCGTCACAGACCCCAACGACCAACGTCAACTTCAGGTTCCGCCACCGGAAAACGGCGTGCATGTGCCGGCGTCAGTGCCGGGATGCGTACCAGTGCGGGTCCCCGGAACCGGTGGGCTATCCGCGCGGCGCGGCCGGAACCTGCGCCCGGTCTGTCGATGCGGGTGCCCCCGGACCGCTCAAGGGGCCGACTAGAGATCACCAAAACATCACTGTGTTGCCGCCGAGTGGTGTAGGCGGTGATGCGTTTGCCGGCGGCTGCTCCATGTGCTGCGCTCAAGGTGACATGTCGCGCAGCGGTGTGCAAGGTATCCCCATGCATACACAGATGGACCGGTCTAAGAAAGTCATTCTGCAAACATTCACAGCTGGTGCTGCCTTGGCCTTTGCTCTCGCGGCAGGGGCGGCGACGGCTGCGTCCGCTGCGGCCGCGCCGCTCACCTCACGCGCCACCACACAGGCGACGGCTGCCGCGACCAGCCCGACCGGCATCCACAGAGACAACGAGAACTGCGTCCTCACCGTCCAGCTCCCGTTCTGCCTGGGCATTGGCGAATAGGCAACCGGGGCCACCTCGTCCTCGCCCGTGACGCGACGGCGTTCCAGGGGCGCAGGCTCCTACCGTCCGCGCCCTGGTCCTCTATGACGAGGAGTAGGCGTGGGACCGGGCCGAGAAGCGGCGGCCCTTCATCGGCGCTTCGACCTGATGATCGAGGTCCCCAGCCTCGACCGTCAGCGCGATGCTGGGTGAACGCTCGGTCGTGTCGGAGCAGTCACGAACAACTGAAGCACGCCCCGGCAGGTACCCGTGCGCTCCCGTCCACCACCACGCCGGCCCGGCCCGAGGAATACGACGCCGCGACCCGGCCACGCTCGACCGCATCGACCACCAGGCGGTGCGGACCGCCCCCGGCGGCCGACCGGAGCGGATCCGCAAGCGGCCTCCGAACGAAACCTACTCAGACCATAAAGAACAAGCTGAGCAGTGCAGCCCACCGTCTGCATGCCATGTCCCGAGCGGCGTAGGCGAGCAGCTCACTGATAGCCGCCTCGTTCGACGCGGGCGGCCGCGCCCGCCACTCCCCCAGCGTTTCCCGCACCGTCCGCGCAACCGCGTGCGTATACGGCGTCAGATCCTCGTCCAGCGTGGTGATATCCCCGGCTGAGGCAGGTCCGGTCACGTCACGACCACCGGCCCGTGAAACGTGTACAAGGACATACCACGCCAAGCACTCGCCAGGGCCCACGCGGTGAGGTTGCCATCGAGCCCGATCTCCCGCCCGCTGCCATGCAGGTGCAGCAAGGAGCACAGGTGATGCACGCCTTGATCGACCGCACCGCTCGGCCCGACAAGGTCACGGATCATCGAGGGCGCACCGGACTCCGGCAGGACGAGATCCGTGGCAGTGTCGACGAGGTCGATGCTCGGCACAGGCGGAGATGTATCGGCCGTTGAAGTCGGCCGCGGCCGCCCCGTACGCCGCCTCGTGCCCGGCCTCCCAGCCGGCGCGCTCGGCCAGGTCAGGGCTGCCGGCCACGCTTCGTCCAGCACCCGGCGGGCCTCGCCGGCGACCGGAGGGGTTCTCTTCTCGGCTCCACCATCCGACAATGAGCATGCCAAATCCGGAAGTGCTCCGGTACGGAGAGGATCCCCCCCCACATGAACAGACCTTCTCTCATCGCCGCTTTGTCGGCCGGATGTCTCGCCGTCGTCACGCTGCTCGGCGCGACCGCCGCACCGGCCGAGGCCGCGGCAAGGCCCGCGGACGCGCAGGTCAGCTTCGCCGGGACCGTGGCGTTGGACGACTGCTCCGGGTCCGTCATACGGACTCCTACTGCGACGGACGACGAACCGGCGATGGTCATGACCAACGGGCACTGCCTGGAGAGCGGAATGCCCGCCGCGGGGCAGGTCATCACCGACCAGCCGTCCAGCCGGACGTTCACGCTGCTGGACGCCAACGCAAACCAGGTCGGCACATTGCAAGCCACCAAGGTGCTGTACGCGACGATGACCGACACCGACATTACGCTGTACCAACTGAGCAGCACCTACGCCCAGATCCGCCGGCAGTACCAGATCGACGCGCTGCCGCTGGCCACCACCCACCCGGTACAGGGGGACAACATCGAGGTGGTCTCCGGGTACTGGCAGTCCACCTACTCCTGTGCGATGGACGGCTTCGCCTACGAGGTCAAGGAGGCCGACTGGACCTGGAAGGACTCGGTCCGGTACACCCCGGACTGCCATGTGATCGGCGGTACTTCGGGCTCACCGGTCATAGACACCTCGACGGGCCAAGTGGTGGCGGTCAACAACACGACCAACGAGAACGGCGAGCAGTGCACCCTGAACAACCCCTGTGAGGTGGACCAGAACGGCAACGTCACCATCCACCAGGGCATCGGCTACGCCGAGGAGACATACCTGATCGCCTCCTGCGTGGGCTCCGGCAACCAGATAGACCTCACCCTGCCGAATTGCGCCCTCCCGAAGCCGTAACACGTGCGGAACGCCCTGGCGAGCGCAGCGCCAGGGCGTTCCCTTCAGGGCTTGATGTCAAGGTCTGATGAGGGCAGTGGGGTGACTGCGAGGGGCGGGGCATCGTTACCCAAGACGTAGTCGGCACAGGCAGTGGTCCAGCACCTCGCGGCCGGAGCCGGGATGCCGATGAACTCGGGGATCGACCGATCCATGTACTGCTGGCGCGCACGGCGACGCGATCAGTGCTGACAATCGAGACCTTCTCCAGCGTAGTGATCGAGCCTCGGCTCGTTGCGCGGCTGCTTCTTCCCCGGTTGCGGCCACTGCCCGTCCACAGCCCGCCGGACCGTCCTCCACGCCACGTTGTGCGTGCGCTGAGGGGACGTCCTTGTGGCTGGTGAAGACGCCGTAGCGAGAGACGACCGTCTCGTCGATCAGTTCCTGCGGAGACTCGCCACGTCCATCTGCTCTCCCAGGAGAGCGCCGACTCATGCAGCAGTGCCTCACCGCTCGAACAGGACATGGCCAGGGCCAGGAACCGCTCGATCCGCCCGAGGTCCAGTTCGGCCGCGAGCGACACACAGATGACGACGTAATCGATGTTAGTGGCCAGCACCTGTCCGTCGGAACGCTTGGACGACGTCGACCGCAGGGAGGCGGTACGGCGCGGCAGCAGAGTCCGCACGTACCGCGGGTCGCTGCCTTCGGGGTCGACGGCGACCCAGTCTCCCGTGCACACGACCTTCATGGGGTCGCGGGGGACGACGAACTCGGTGTCGGCACGGACGATGCCGGCCGGGGTGACGACGTCACACTGGCCGCGGTCGACGCGTACGACACGACCGGGCAGGAGACCCTGCTCGGCATGCGGAACGAACTCCGCTTCCCATCCCTCGCCCCAGCCGTACGGCACGAGAGGAAGCGAGGAAAATGAGGACGAACCCGCGGAAGAAGAGAAAGACAAGGAGAACCCTTCACAAGGGTGGCCCCGGCACCGCGCTCACTGGCGCGGGAGAAGAGTGAGGTCAGCCGGAGACCACGGAGGTGGAATGGATGAACTTCCGGATGCAGGCAGCGCCCATCACAGAGACAGCCATCGGTCACACCTCCCGTTCTCCACACGACTGACCGCGGCAGCCGGCGGCCACCGCGAGGAGCAAGCCCCACCTTAGAGGGGCTGGCTCTGCGGCACCAAAGAATTTCCCGCGTCGTTCCTCGAGGAAGACGACCAGGCCGCCTCCGGTGGACGACGGGCTCGGCAGCCCCATGCGCCGACGATCTTCCGCCCGTCGGTATCCGGGCCATCCGAGATCGCATGCCCGGCCGCCGGATCGAGCAGCACGCCCACGCCATGTTCCTGCCCAGTGGCGAAGGGCTCAACATCGACCGCCCTGCACAATGGTGCGTACCAGCCTGGGAGTTCGAGACCGAGCTCTACACGGACCTGCCGGTGCGATGGCACACCGCTCGACGCCCTGGCCAGGAGGTTGAGCCTCAGGTCCGGAGGACGGACGAGGATGCCGTCGCGTTCGTCGAGGCTTGTGCGCAGGCTACGGACCGTGCGAAGAACCCTGACGAGTATGGGTACTTCAGCGAGTGATGGCAGAGGCACGTCCACCTCGGCCCTTTCCGGGTTCGGCTTCTTCGGGCGGGTGAATGCCAGGGGTTCGACTCCCCTAGGCTCCACCTGATAAATGCCCCCTGACCTGCGGCAACGCAATCAGAGGGGTGTTTTTTCTGTTTTCCAGTGCTGACGCGTCAGCACTGGGGTGCTGACGTAAGCGCCAGGCAGCCCGTGTTTACGGTGCTTGGAGCGGTCTTCTCGCCGCTGGAGACGACGTACTCGTCCGGCCCGAGCGGGGCACCCTCGAACGTACGGGCGTATAGGTCAAGGACACGCCGGGCTTTGGCGCGGAAGTCCGGGTCGCGGATGAAGATCCAGGACCGGTACCGCCAGGGCTTGAGTACGTCCTCGCGCAGCCAGCGGCGCACCGAGGACGCGGAGACGGTGTCGGTGATCCCGCGTGCGGCCAGCTTGGCGGCCAGCTCCGGGCAGGATCAGCGCGACAGCGCCACACCCGTCTAGGCGGCACCAGCCTCGACGGTGGCGAGATAGGCGTACGAGGCAAGGTTCTTGACGGTGTAGAAGCTCACGACTTGTCCCGGATCGTGCAGGCGTGGTTGTCACTCATCGGGCAGGACTGCAGCCGTCCGCTCTCCGGCCGCGCGGTCATTCACGGCTCGAATCAGGCACTGTCGGCCGTCGCCCAGCCAGCCGGCCTGGCGGGTCGAGCCTCCGGACGTGTGGTGATCCGGAGCGCGGGCAGACCGCGGCGTCGGATCATGAACTCCGCGATGACGATGTTGGGAAGCCAGCACAGGAAGGGCAGCGGTGCGTAGGCCTCTCGCAGGATGGCAGGGAAGGGGTCCGTGCCGTGGACGAAGGGAATCTGGGCGAGGATCAATGCGCCGAACCACGATCGCAGGGTGACCGCGGCGTAGGTGAGGGCGAAATTACGGATCATCCATGCCTGGTGGCCGGGTATGTCGCGCCCACGGATGGCTCGGTAGCCGCGCCATGCCGTCCATCCCCACAGCACCGCGAGTGAGCCGAAGCCGAAGAAGCCCAGCAGTCCGACCGAGCTGAACAACGACATCACGAGGGCGGAGACAGAGCCGATCGCGACGCTGGCCAAGTAGATGCGGCCCACGGCGCGGTGCACCAGCGGGTGTCGACTGCGCAGCCGCCTGGAGAACTGCCATGGGCCCAGTGCCAGGGAGAGCCCGGCGGAGGTGATGTGGAGGTAGAAGGCCAGCTGGATCGGCCAGGCCCGCGATGCGTAGTCCTCCGCGAGCCCGACGTGCTGGTGCGCGAGGGAGTCGAGGGTGCCCTGGGCGTACTGGCCCGTGAAGTACCCGGCGACCGCGAGCGAGGACAGCGCGACCCAGGCCCAGCTCCACCGGCCCCGGCGCTTGCGGGGAAGCTGCCCGATCTGCACGGGAGGTGCGACGGCGGTCATACGAACTCCTTGGCGTCACCGAGCCACTTCAATGTGAATGCCTCTAACATAGCAGCAATGTTAGAATCATCAACATGGATTCGGCCCTGACTTTCCGCCTCCTGGTGCGAATGCCCAACCTCCGACCGCACCCGTGGGGTATCAGCTGATGTCACGCGCGACGTACCACCACGGCGCACTGCGGCAGGCGTTGATCGACGGAGCCCGCGAGATCCTCGCCGAACGCGGACACGACCAGTTCAGCCTCAACGAGGTCGCCCGCCGCGCCGGCGTGAGTACCGCAGCCCCCTACCGCCACTTCGAGAGCAAGGACGACCTGCTGGCAGCGGTGGCCGACCAGGGGTACGCCACGCTGCACCAGACTCTTGACCGGACCGCGGCGAGCACCGACGACGTGCGCGAGCGACTCCTGCGCCTGGGCGGGGCGTACGTGCGCTTCGCGCACGACCACCCCGACCTGTTCGTGACCATGTTCCGCGGGCGGCCGAGCCCCAGCCCAGTCGGTGTCGACTCCTTCAACATCCTCCTGCGGAGCGTCATCGACGCCCAAGCGGCCGATCTCATCTCCACTCACCCGTCGCCGGAGCTGATGGCCAGATCCATCTGGGCCGCGCTGCACGGCCTTGCGGTGCTCAGCCTGCGACAGCCCCACCAGCGGTTCGGCATGGACGAACCCCCGGAGGACCTTGCCGCCCACACACTGTCAGCACTCCTGGGGTTGTAGACACCCACGTTGAACACGCTGACCGGGGGGAATCGGATTCGGCACTCGGCGCGCGGAAGGCCTTCTCGATAGCGGATTTTCCTTCTCGCATCTCCCGGAGCGACGGGGAAAAGCCCGGTTACACCTGATCGGCAAGCTCCAGATAGAAGGGGGCACGTGCCCGCCTCGGACGCTGACAGCGATTCGGGGGGGCTCGACGGCCCTGGTTCGGCAGGGCCTTCTCGGCCGTAGATGAAGGAAGTCACGAGAAACGGTCGGGGCCGCTCGCAGCAGCACCGTGGGCTGCCGCCTGGATGAAGTGGTCACTTCCGATCAGTGCGCCGGCCCCGATGAAGGCCATCCCGCCCAACAGCAGGGACACCGCCGTCCCCATCATGTACCGCCACATCTGCACCCGTGCCGTCTGAGGGCGCCGACCTTCATACAGCACCGGAACCCCACGCCCGGTCTCCAGGCCCATCCCGCTCCCGCGCATCCGGGGTGAGAACTCCACGCGGTGTCCCTGCTGGTCGTGGAAGGCGATGCACCGGCACCCAGATGTGCCCGTCGTCCTCGATGACCTGCGTGTTGTCGACCACGACGCTTCGCGTGTGAATGCCGTCCCGCCGAAGCCGCCGCACCACAGCCGTCTCCCGCCACGCGAAGCCGAAAAGCGGCGCGGCCGCCGAAGCACACAGCACCGCGCCCGTAGTTCCGTTCGACACCGACCGCCCTTCCCGTTCCGTCCGGCACGCCGAGTCCCCGAAGTCGAGGAGCCACAGCACCCTGAGGACCGGCTGCAACACCAGATGACCCGGCTCCCGGAACGCCGGATCATCTGCGGGACGGTCCTGCCAGCCACGTCCAGGCGGCAGGACCACCGACACCGCTACGAGCGCGGCGGCGGCCGAACCGCCCTGGCACCGCGGCCCTGTGCTCAAAACCCTGATCCGGGCCAGGGTCCAACGCTGGTCCTCCCAACCATGCGGCGGCCGGCTCCCGCGCCAGCTCCTTCTCCAGCTCGGCACACTGCTCGTCGGAAAGCTTGGGCAGTTTCGGCGGCCCAGCGGAGGCGAGCGCGGCCATTCCGCCCTCCCGCCAGGCACGACGCCGGCGTTCCACCGACCGCTCACTGACCCGCAGGTCCTTCGCGATCACCGTGGTTCTCTCGCCACGAGCGAACCGTTCACCGGCCTCGTATCGGATCCGCTCGCGAAACCGCCGCCGCTCCGCGGTCAGCCCACCACCCTGCGCGAACCGCATACCACCGGCCCACCGCAGGGATCACTACACGTCATCACACCCGACAACAACCCGAAGAGCTCAGTAATCCGTCCAGACGAACAAGGGATCGTGATTCCGGTGTCCGGGTACACGGGCTTGCTCTCAAGCTACCTTCCGCCTCGCGTCACCGAGTTGACGCGGAAGATCGCCCGAGGCGATGGAGGAAACCGCAGTCGGCACTTGCGTGACGGCAGGGTCGCGGCGTCGTTGGACGATGCATCCCCCGATCCGGGCCCCGAGGATGTCATGACTGATCCCCTCGGGGCCCGTGGTGTGTCCTGACCTGATCCGATCGGGAAGCGTCGACTGCTCGCTTTCCGGCTTCGGCTGTCGATAGCCTTCGTCTTCATGATGCGCGCCTGGATCTTGCCGATGCTGCTGGTGTTCTGCGGCTCAGTCCTTGCGGCTGGGCTGATCGTCAGCGGGTCCCCCGGCGCAGCCGCAGCCCTCCTGCTGATCTTTGTGCTGCTCGCAGGCGTGAACTCGCCTCTGATCTTCCCGAGGTCGATCAACGCCCTGGAGGCACAACGCCGCAGCGCGATCGACGGCCGGCCGGTCGTCTTCTGGCGACCGGGCTGCACGTACTGCATACGACTGCGCATACGGCTGGGCCGCAGTGCCCGTCACGTGCACTGGGTCAACATCTGGCGCGACCCAGCCGGAGCCGCAGCAGTGAGGGCAGCCAACGACGGCAACGAGACCGTGCCAACCGTCATCGTGGCGAGCCAAACGCACACCAACCCCGATCCCGCATGGCTGCGCAAGCAGCTCTCCCGTTCCGCGTGACCGGGAGAGGCGCCACATCGCAGAAGCGTCCGCATACGCCGACCAACGGACAGTAGAGCGGTGACGCACGCGCCAAGCAGGAGCCGTCGTTCTCGCGGAATGTGCGCGTTGATCACGTGATGCCCAGGGCTGCGAGCGTGCGGGCGGTGTCGTGTGCGTGGTGGAGGAGTCCGGCGGCGATGCTGTCGTAGCCCGTCAGGCGAAGGGCCCCGGTAGCAGCATTTCGCAGCGTGGCCAAAATGCGGGTCCACGTCCTGGTCGCGGTGAACGGCCTGTGCATGCCGAGTGATCTGACGGTTCAACGCGAAGACCCCCGCGGCGCGTATCCCGACACCGTGGGGGTCTTGGGGTCTTCTGTCGTTCGGTCAGAACGTGCGCGAGGTGACCCAGGTCGCCTGACTGACCGGGTTGTTCAGGTCGAACGTGGTCCCGGACAGACGCCCGTCCGCGCCCCGAACCCCGGTGTAGCGGCCCACGGCCCCGTTCGACCAACTGATGGTGAAGTAGATGTTCTGTCCGTCCACGGCACCGTTCAGGAGGGTGCCGACCATGTCCCCCTGGACGGCGGAGCCGTAGAGGTTCCCGCCGCCGTCCTGCGTCAGGTTGACCGTCAGGAAGGCGTTGCTCTGGTAGATGTCCCAGACCCCGCCGGCGTAGAACCCGGCGGACCGCACGGAAATGGTCCTCGAAGCGGTGACGGTCGTCGCGCTCGCGGGGGCGGCGACGCCGATCCCGGTGACGGAGAGGAGAACTGCGACGGCCATCGCGGTGAGGAGCCTGAGCACGCGGCGTGAAGCGGACATGAGTCCTCCGGAGGAGGTCGGATTGGACGTGAGCAGCGGTGCCGCGGCGACCGCCGGTGAACCCGTGAAGCTGCCGCCGACCGCGAGCGCGGTCGTCGTCGGAAGCAGAACCAGTCGTTTCGCAGCTTTCATGCTTTCCTCCCTATGGCCATTGCGCGGTTGCGCTGGCCCATGTCTAGCTGGCAAGGGTTGTCCGGCGCCGGGACGTGGACGTCGGACATCAACAGCTGGACAAGTGCCACGCAGCGCGGCTACGGGAAGGACGCCCTCGAAGATCGTCGGTCACTGGTGAGGGGCAGCTATCACCCGGCTCGTGCCGGTGGAATTTCTGGCTGATGAGCAGGCTTCCGATGTGCACGGTCCACGGTCCGGTACATGGCCTTGTTCCTGGGGGACCCGCTCGCGGTGCCGTGGCCGGTGGTGGAGCGTCTGGCGGCCGCGCAACTCGGCATCGAGGGCCCATCGGTCGTGACTCGGTACACCAAGCGGCGGCAGACGCTGTACGACCATGCGTGGGAGATTCGGGATGCCTACGGCTACCACCTGCACGAGGACACCGAGTGGGACCGGCCGTTCCGTACGTTCCTGCACGGGCGGGCGTGGACGCATACCGAAGGCACGGTGGCGCTGTTCGACCAGGCGGTGGGCTGGCTCCGCTGTCACCGGGTGGTGCAGCCCGGCGTGAGCGTTCTGGCTCGGCAGGTGTCCGAGGCCCGGAAAGTTGCAGAGAACCGGCTGCACGCTACGGGCGCGAAGGCTGCCCGCCGGACGGATCCGGCTCGGCCCGGGGATCTGGTGGCGACCTGGTGACGCCGCTCGCCGTGCCGCTCGCGCGGCGGAGCGGTCGTCTCCGCCTACCGCACCCGCCGTTTCACCAAGGTGCCCCGGCTGAAGAAGGCGCTACGGGTGCCCACCCCCGCCGACCGCGGCCCCGGCCGCCCCTGGCACCCCGTCGCCGGCGCCCGTCGACCCGGACCTCCAGCGCAGACATCCGCATCGGCTACACACACTGCCCGACCCTCGGGCAGGAACTCGACTCCCAACTCGACGCACTCGCCAAGCACAGCGCCCCGAGGGACGAGGTCTTCAGCTAGAAGATCAGCACCCGCGTGCGAGTGCGCCCGCAGTTCGAGAAGGCTCTGAAGACCGCGCACGAGATCAAGGCGCACGCCAGGCAAGCTGTTGTTCGCGATCCTCGCAGCGATGGCGGAGAACGCGCGCGAGAACATCCGCGAGTCCACCCTCGAAGTGCTCGACACCGCCTCCCGCAAGAACAGGCACGGCGGACGGCCGCCGGTCATCACCCACGGCATGCCCCCACACCGGGCCGCGACGCCGCGCGAACGGCGAGTCCGTCGAGCACATCCAACCCGACCTGATTATCCCCACCGGCAAGCGCAAGGAACAGAACCCTTCCGTCGCCAGCATCTACCGGGCGCTCGCCGAACACGAGGAGAAGGACGCGTACCCAGAGGCCGTCGCCCTGAGGTCGTCGCCCAGGGGCCATCGTCCAGAGGCATGCCGACTTCGCTGGCCTCCAGGACGCCGGCGGCATCCCCAGAACACGGAGACCTTCCCTTCAGTGCGTGATCGTTCTCACCGATATCCGCTGTACCGATCCTCCCCAAGGCCGGCGTAGCCCCGCAGCTGCACGACAAAGGGGCCGACCGGAACTCCCGGCCACCCCGCGGCAGTCCACCCCCGGACATGATTGTTGCTGCGCAGCACCGGCTCCCGCACAGACCGCGGCGCCCCGGACCTCGGCCATCACAAGAGGCCCGGGACGCCCCCCTTCCCAGCCCGCCGACCCGCGACGCCTCAGGAGGGGGCGCACGGGCCAGCGGGGGCTATCCAACCCCGAAGAACAGCACGCAGGCGAGGAATCACACCCACCACGCCCGCGCCGTCACGGGTCCCGCCAGGGAGCTAGCAGCTCGTGCCGCCGCCCAGGCCCAGCAGACTGAGCACAGCTCTCAGCAGACCACCGAGTAGACCACCGGACTCGGTGCACTGGGAACCACCGCTGCTGCCACCACTGCCACTCGGCGGCGTAGCCGGGGACTCGCCGCCACTCGGCGGCGTAGCCGGAGACGCAGCACCACCACCCGGCGGCGTAGCCGGGGGCGCGGCGTTGCTGCCACTGCCGGCGGAGCCGCCGGGAGTGGAGGGAGCGGGAGCGGAGGGAGCGGGAGCGGGGGCCGCCTGTGCCTGGGCGGGAGCGGCGAGCGCGAAGGCACCCACGGTGAGCAGCACACTTGCGGTCGTACGGGCCATGGAGCGGCGTACGCAGTTCACATCTGACTCCTGACGATCCGTTAGTAGAACATAAACGACATTAGGTGCATCTCGCCCGCGAGAGCGCGGCTACACGGATACACGGACGTAAAGGAATGGTTTGATAAGTGTGGATAATTCGTGACGCCCTGTCGGTCAATGGGGTGAAGTGCCAGAGGTGCGAGGTGGTCGTGCTCGCGCTGCTGGGCGAGTCGCCGGACGGGATAGCCACGGACGGCACCGCGGTGGAGAAGGGTCCTGAGCTCGGTGAAGGTACTGAGCGAGGGCGTCACAGACGCAATCCGCAGCGGCCTGCCTGCGCCTCACATCGCTCAGGGCTTCGCGGGTCACTCCGACAGTCAGGCCGCCCTCGACCCATCCCTCAAGCGCCTGGCCGATGTCCCAACGCCTGCCGGCTCGGCACCGCGCGAGCTCAGCGTCCCGTCAATGGCGACCGTGTTGCCCATCGCGGAGGTGAGCCAGAAACGGCCCGCGCCACCGCGATGCGCAGCACCGCGTCCGGACGGACCGTCACTCCTGGACCGGGTATCCGATCTGCGCGATGTCCTCCGCGAGGCCATAGATGTCCACCGACGGGTTCAGCAACGACACGACGCCCTGGGTGAGGGGGCGCAGCGCATAGACGTGCCGGACAGCCGCGGCGCCCACCGGCACCTCGTAGTACTCCTCCGCGAACTGCTGGTATGCCTCGGGACAGCCATCCAGCAGGACGTCGAACAGCCACTCGACGCTGCCGCCGTCCTCAACGCCCTCCGGCAGGGGCTCGACGGCCCCTGCCTTCCATACGGTGTCGGCTTGTTCGCGCCAGAAGCACACCGTCGCCCGCGGCGTCCCGTGGTCACTGAAGGCAGGCTCCTCGACCTGGGCGCGGAACGCTTCCGGCACCCCGTGAAACAGGCCGGGCCACGGGGCCGGAGGCGTCACTCGATACGGGGTCATCGGCGACTCGTGATCGAAGCCGCGGGCATAGGCGCCCGCCGGCGAGAAAACAATCGAGTACTCGTTGCCACAGCCGTCGCGCATGGAAGCCATCTCCTCCGTCGGCGACCACCGGGAGTCGAACGAGAAGTATCGATCCCCCCACTCCGGGCTCAGGATGGCATCCAACATCGCCATGGCACGGGAGCGGTCCCGAACGATCGAGATCTCGGGCAACCGGCGGATCAGGTCAGAGACAGGCACGGTCACATCCAAGCCGATCCCACTGACAGCGCTCGCACCGCCCACCCTGCGGGATGCACGCAGCTCGTGTGTCAGGTAGCGCCACTGCAGCCCGGCAGGCGCAAGCGTGCGTGTCTGGGCAGGCGGCTTCGTCCTCATGGCGACAGGCTCGGCCATCGGCCAGTCGGGCGCCCACGACGAGACAGCCAAGGCTGCCGCAGAGGCGAAAGAACCGACCGTCACTGCCACGGCGACAGTGACGGCCACGCCCAAACCCGCTGTCACAGTCATCAAGACCGCCAAGCCCGCTCCCGCTCCGACGGTGACCGTCACCAAGACGGAAGCAGCCGACCCCAGCAACTCCGGCCTCGACAGCGGCAGCAGCAACAGCGCCACGTGCTCGTTCGACTCCAACGCGGGCAACTGCTACTCGGCGGGCGAGTTCTGCCGCAACGGCGACCACGGTGCCGTGCCACAACGACCGACGCGAGAGGTACGTCCATCACATGTTCCCTCAGCGCCAGTCGCTGGCGCTGGACCTACTCCCGACCTGGCCGGAGAGAGTCGGGCCGACCGCGCAGCGGCTCGCCCGCTGCAGATGTCGCAGCAGTCCGGCCCCGGCCGATCCCCCGCTGGTTCAAGGTTCGGCAGTTCAAGGTTCGGCAATGGCTGGTGCGTCCGTTGAACATCCCGTGGGCTCGGTACGCAGCGCGAGTGGATGCGTCGTGCCGGGCTGTCGGGTGGGTTGTCCCACCGTCTCGCTGAGAAGGGTCCGCACTGTCATGACCGTCGTGCGCCCGCGCGACCGTGGGCCACTCCCGCGGAGAGACGCATCCTGAGGAACAGCTCAGTGACCCGCCAGAACCACGCCGCGAGCGGGGCCACACTCAATACGACCGCCCGGCTGACCAACCGCGACGACCGACACCACCGGCACAACGGCAAGGCCACATCAGCGACCACCAGCGCCCCCAAGGCTCTGGCCAACGGCAGCGACAACCTCTTGCTGACCCAGTTCACGGCCCCGCTCTCAGCTGCAAACCGTTCACCGCGCCGGATCAGTCCAGCGACGGCCAGGCCACATCCGCCCTCGCGCTGGACGAACTGTCCGCCGCGGCAGACCAGAAGGCGCCGATCGCTCTGGTCCCCCAGAACGACCCGATGACGCTCGTTGACGACCGTAGCAGCGTCGCGAAGACCAACGCGTACCGGAAGGGAGTCAACATGCCCGCGGTCGCTGCCGGCGCCGCCCGTGACGGAGCGGCCTTCTGCACCACCTTCTTCCGCGACCCGGCCGGTATCCAGCGCGTCTTCAAGGACAAGGCATTCTTCGAGAAGGCGCCCTCGCCGGACCCGGCCATGGCACCAAACCTCTCCGGTTTCCTTGCCGCACGGGCCAACCAGACGTTCACCAACCTGGGCTGCGATCACCTTCTCGGCGCCGCCGAACCTGTCATCCTCACCACGAACGCGGACGGCCTGATCACCGACGCGGTGCTGACAGCGCCCAGCCAAACGCCTCCCCCGACCGTTCCCACGACCGGCACCTCCCCGTCCGCGTCGCTCAGCACCCCCTCGGCCGGCACCAGCGCCAGTCCGACCGCCACCACCAAGGCCGCCTCGCCAGCCGCACAGCCGCACACCTCATGATCGGCGCTCCCCTACACCCGGCGGAGTAATCACGATGGCTCCCCCCGCAGGACGACCGCGGGTGTGCCATGGGCGATGCTGTGGGCTGTGACAGCTGATCTTCGCCGAACCGGAGCAGGAGAGGGAGACGGGGGCGGGCACGGGGGCGACCCTCCGGCATCCGCTCCGCCGTCGCTCCCTGCCGAGCGCCCGCACCGGCCACGCCGCTCCCGGCTGCGGCAGTGGCTACGGCGCACCGCGCTGGGATGCGCCGTCGCGCTGGTGGTCATCACAGCGGCCTCGTTCGTCTACAACGGCGTCACGGCGGGGCGTGCCGCGCCGCCGCCTGGGCTCAGGTACGTGCAGGCCGCCGATATCCGCACGCGCTACCAGACCTGGGGTACGGCGGGCCCACCGGTCGTCCTGGTGCACGGCGCCTTCGAATCCGTGGACACCTGGTCGCGCCTTGCCCCGCTGCTCGCCCGCGACCACCGGGTGTACGCACTCGACCTGACCGGCGACGGCTACAGCGAGCGCCACGGCCCCTACACCGTCGACCATTTCACCCGGCAGCTCCTGGGCTTCCTCGACGCCATGCACCTCGGCGGTCCGGGTGAGCGCCCGCTGCTGGTGGGGCACTCCAGCGGAGCCGCCGTGGTCACCGAGGCGGCGTTGCGAGCCCCTGGCCGGCTGGGGGGTGTCATGCTCCTCGACGGCGACGCCCTCGACACGGGTGCCGGGCCGCCGCCTGCCTTCAAGTACGTGCTGATCGACCCGTACCGCACCAGCGTGCTGCGGCTCGGGCTCGGCATCGACGCGGTGATCCGCAGCCTGTACGACGCACAGTGCGGGCCTACATGCCCGCCCCTGGACGCCGCCGCCCTGGACCAGTGGCGACGCCCGCTCCAGGTGCCGGGCGCGGAGAACGCGCTCTGGAGCATGCTGGCCGCCGGGGTGCCGGGGCTGCCGACGGACCAGGTGGCCCGGCTCGCCGGGGTGCGCCTGCCCAAGTCGGTGGTGTTCGGTGCCCAGGACGACGTGTTCACCCGGCAGACGCCACAGGAGACCGCCCGGCGCATCGGCGCACCACCCGCGACGCTCATCCCGGGCGCCCGGCACTTGACGATGATCTCCAGCCCCGAGACGGTCGCGACGGCCGTGGACAGACTCACGGCGGCATCGATCGCGGCATCTCGGTAACTCCACCGCTACCCCCGGGGCGTACGTCAAAGGTCAACTGTCCAGACCACCTCATCAGTTGTGGCAGCGCTGTGGCTGCGGCCCACCGCCTCCGGCCGGTGGGCTGCAGCCCGGACGGATCTCTCCTCGTAGCGGTCATGCACAAGAGCACCCACGACTCCGACCTGCAGCACAACCCGGTCGAGATCGCAGGCCCCCGCACTGGGCGCAACCTTCGTCACCGTGCCGGACCATGCCGGTATCGGCAGTCAGCCGGGCGGCTTCGGCATGGGCATCGACATGGTCGGTTCCACGCAGACCACGGCGGCGAGCGGCAGAAACGCCGGGCCCGCGCGTACCTGCTCGCAAACGCGTTTCCTCGGCCCCTTCCGACCAGTACCCTGTTCGCCACTGTGCGTGAGGATCTGCCGATGCTACGCGGGGGAACAGGCGGATGAGTGTCCGGGAATTGAAGCCTGAGGGCCGGCAGCCGGTGCGGGCCGAGGACGAGGACGAGCAGCGGCGGCTGTCGGTGTTCCACCTCGTCGGCCTGGCGGCTGGGGGCATGATCGGTTCCGGCTGGCTGCTGGGCGCGGACGACGCGTTCCGCCGGGCCGGTTCGGACGCCTACCTGGCCTGGGTGTTCGGCGGCCTGCTCATGCTGCTCATCGCTGCGGTCATGGTCGAGTTGGGCACCGTCGCCCCCAAGACCGGCGGGCTGATATTCCTGCCGCTGCAGAGCAGCGGCGCGCTGGTGGCGACGGTGGTCGCGGCCGGCCTGTGGATCTTCTACGCGATCAACCTCTCCAGTGAGGCCGTCGCGATGACGAGAGGCCTGTCCTGGAAGGTCCACGGGCTCCTGGACTCCTCCCAGGCGCTCACCCTCAAAGGCTGGGGCTACGCGCTGGTGTTCATGGCGGCGATCTCCGCGGTGAACCTGGCGACCCCGCGGATCTTCTTCAGGATCAACTCCTGGCTGACGGTGGTGAAGGTCATCGTCCCCGTCCTGACCGTCGCGCTGCTGATCACGGCCGGCTTCGACCACCACAGTGGCCACGCGAGTGGCGGCGGCACCGGAAAAGGCGCCGGCGCCGCCTTGGCAGCGGTCGTCGGCAGCGGCGTGATCTTCGCCTACGTCGGCTTCCAAGGACCGCTGGACTTCGCCGGGAACATCAAGCGGTGGGGACGGGGAATCGGCGAGGCGGCCCGGCTCCGCAGGGCGGTCTTCGGAACGATCATCGGGGCGATGGTCCTGTACATATCGCTTCAGGTCGTCTTCACGAAGTATCAGGCGTCCTACTGGAGTCCGGCCGACATCGAGCCGTCGCCCTATGCCCAGTTCGCCTTCGCCCTCTCCCTGTGGTGGCTCGGGTGGCTGCTCAGGATCGGCGCCGTGCTCTCACCCATGGGCGCGGGACTCGTCTTCGCCCATGCGCTCACCCGCGAGGTGGCGGCGCTCAGCCGGGCCCATCTCACGCACCGCGGGCTGCAAACCGCCCGCAAGGCCTCCCTGAAGCGGCGGTACGACGTGTACTGGCTGGTCCTGGTCGTCGACTTCTTCGTCGCGAGCATCGCGCTGCTGGCGGTCGGCGGCAGCTGGAGCTCTCTCGTCGCGATTACCGGAGTCCTGACGCTGGTCGTCTACGCCGTCCCGGGCGTGGTCCTCGTGTCGCTCCGCGACCACCTGACCGGCTGGTCCCGCATGCGGCGCGGCGCCCGCGAGGTCCTGGCGCGGACCGGTTTCGCCCTGATCGCACTGATCCTCTACGGGGCGGGCTGGGCCCCCCTGTGGCGAGGCATGGCGACCCTCACGGTGGGCTGCACCCTGCTGCTGTGCCTGCCGATCCTCGCCCGGTGGCTGCCCGCCTTCGGCCGGATGTACGACGCCAAAGTGCACGTGACGCTGTTACGGCACTGGCGCACCAGTCCCGCCGCCCAGGCCGGGCTCTGGCTGATCGGCCATCTCGCGGTGCTGACGCTGCTGACACTGCTGGGCGATTCCTCGGTCGGAGTCCTCCCCAAACTCCTGGGGGGCTTCCTGGCCGTCGCCGCGGCGCTCGCGGCCTTCGAGGGCTTGGTCAGCGCGTCCAGACGTCATATGGCCGAAGTGGCGCCCATGCTGCCGGCTCCGGGCACCGGCCGCCCCGCCGCGGCCGCTAACGCAGCGAACGAATGACCTCCGTGGCCTCCGCCTCGAATCCCCTGCCGCGCAGCTCCTCGACCGCCTCCTCCCGGCGGTTGGTGTCGGACCAGCGGCCCACCGTGGCACGGAGCAGGAAATACCTGTCCTCTTCCTCCATCGTGCTGGTGCGCAGCCGGTCGACGACCAGCGCCACGCCCTGAGGGGTGACACGCTGCTCGTTCTCCAGGCATCGTTCGAGCAGGTCCCAGCCGTCGCGGGGCAGCTCTGCGCCGTACAGGCAGGCGGCGATCTCGGCGATGACCGCACCCGAACCCCGGCGCACCCCGACGGAGTGGGACGGGTCCGCCAGCTCCTTGCAGGCCAGATCGACGGCCTCGGCGCGGCCATGGCCCCGCAGCCCTCTGACGTACTCGACGAAAAGCCCGGCGTCGGCGCCCTGTTCGAGGACGCGCGCGGCCAGTTTCTGGGCGATCGTCTGCGCCACTCGGTTGCGGTCCCTCGGCCGCTCGATCCTGACCAGCAGATCGGCCAGCTCGGTTCCGGAGCGGCTGTCCGTGTGCGCCGCGGCGGCGATACGCAGCAGCCTCCTGCATTCCGGCTGGGCGTTGAAGTTGCCCAGGACCGTGTCCAGGTAGTCGAGTTCCACCGGCGAGCGCGGCCCGGCCGCTCGCGCCGTCCCCCTGGCCACGATGTCGGCGAGCAGGTCCTTGGTCGTCCTGGTGAGAGCCTCTGAGCGGTGCCAGGTGATGACGATCTCCGCCAGGTGCTCCACGTTGTCGCGCGATGCTGCGTACTCGCGGATCAGGACGCACTTCTCGACGGCCCCCTGCCTCGCCAACTGGCCGCAGATTTCCGCGATGTCATGCTGGGACAGCCGTTTGCCGACATGCTCCACGAGAGTGTCGGGGCTGTCGGTCCGGGTGGCGATCAGATGGGCGACGATCCGTCTTGTCTCGGGTACGTGATCCGGAATCCGCAGCTGTGCGTCGACCCACTCCTCCAGGATCCGCTCGGAGGGACTGAGCTGGTGGAGCGCGCCGGCGAGATCCTGGAACTCTCTGGGAACGGTGTACGAGGCCAGCAACGGCACGTGCACGTGCTCGGTGATCGCGACGAGGGTCAGCCGGAGGAGCTCGGCGGCCTCTTCCCCGCACCTCTCGTCACGCAGCGCGATGTAGAGGAGAGCCTTGTCGAGATTGGTCCGCCCCGAACTCGGCGTGGTGAACACGCGCAGCGTCCTGTCCACCAGCTCGCGCTTTCCCGCGTCACGGCACTCCCGGACGAAGACGGCCACGTCGAGCACTGTCCGCTGGCAGGCGATGTCATGGATGACGCCGTCTGTCAGCCGCGGGTACCGGCCCTCATTCGCGCGCTCGGCATCCCATTGCCGAATGGCGAGTTCCGCGGCATGGATGATGTTCCGGCTCAGCGCCGCCGTGGCCACCATGTTGACGGCGTCCCGGTAGTCGAAACTCACCGCGCATTCGATGAGCCGGTCGATGGTGCTGAGCATGGCGAACGCGTGCAGGGCCCTGATCGCGTTGGCGGGCCGGGGCCTCTCGCTGGTCTCGGTGACGGGCTGCTCGCCCTCCCGCATGGCCTGCATGCGCTCCCTGAAGTCGGCGACCGAGCACTTGGTCACCCATTCATAGCCGAAGCGCCACGGCTCCGTCGCACCGTCGTCCCCGGAACGTCTGGCCACACCGGAGCCCGCGGCCTTCTGGCCCTCCGTCATACGCGCAGTGCCTTCTCCACCTGGTTCCAGTAGCGGGCAAAGGCATGGGGCGAGTTGAACGCCTGGTTGGCCCTGACGTCGATGTGCCGCGCGAGATGCCGGCTGGCCTCATCCGGCCTGGAGCTGAGCAGAGCCACCACGTCGCCGGTCTTCCGCTCGTCCTTCAGCAGTTCGTCGAGGCGGGAGTCCCGGTCCATCAGCAACGTCTTGACCCAGTCCGAGGGCTCGACCGGGAGCTGCGGGACCGGGTCGCGCTTCTTGAGCTCCATCTGATTGGTGAAGAGCGGAGTGCCGTCACGGGCGTCGTTCAGCGACATCCTCGGTACCTGGTGCTGGGCTCCTGTGCAGTTCTCCATCTCATTCTTCACCGCCTCCCGCAAGAGGCCGATGGTGAGCTGGTGATTGTGGTCCTTCGTGCCATCCTGCAGTACGTGCAGCAGATGCCCGCTGAACGGTGTGCACTTCGCGAGATTCCCCGGCAGGGCCGAGCAACCGTCAGCAGGCGCGAAGTTGGCATTCTTGACGGCCGTGAACACACAGGTGCCCTCGTCCAGCGCGCCCAGGACTCCGGGAAGGACGGGCTCCTCCCCCAGCTGAGGCAGCAGGTTCGAGTAACAGCAGTCGGCGATCAGAACCTTCAGCCTCGCCCTGGCCTTGCGCATGACGCGGTAGACATACCAACTGGAAAGCCAGGTCCATGGCTTGTCCCGGTAGGACGAGCCCACGGAGAAATGGACCTGCGCACCGGGAACGTCACTCCAGTACTGGCCGTGGCCGACATACACCACCAGGAAGATGTCGTCGGGCCCCGTCTCGTCCGCGGCCTCCTGCAACGCCCTCATCACGCCGTCAGCCGTCTGGACCTCGTCCTCGGTCAGGACCCGGCAGCAGTCGGTCCCCCACATCTCGTCGCCCGCGAGAACCTCGCCGTACATACGCGCGCTCGCACCGATCGGCGGATGGCCGTCCATCCCCGAATCGGCGGCGTACCTCGCCGGTCCTATCACCACCGCACGAGACGCCATCTCAGCCGTCCAGCCCTTCCGCCGTCGGCCCCGCCGCCACGTCCGGTACGGACTGGGTGCCGACCGAAGTCTCGGGCGGATCCAGCCGCTCACCGCGCCAGCGCTCGACAACCCGCTTCACGGCATCCACTGCGGCAGACACGGTCATCTCGGTCGCCTTGCCGACGACGGCCACGAGGACGATCTCGACGATGCCGCCGGTCAGCACCCTGCCCTCGTCGACGGCCGACGAACGCCAGGACAGACCGGTCTCCGCCTCCAGCTCGTCAAGCATCCGGTCCGGATCGTCCAGACCAGTCGGCCCCTTGACGGTCACCGAGATCCTCGTAGCCATGCCAACGCCCCCGCCCTGAGCTCAGGTCTACACCCAGAACGCCAAAACCGGTTCCGCGGTTCCCGTTTCAACGCCGATACCAGAGTACTCACGGGGGCAAGCCGCCCCAGTCCGATCAGCCTGCCTCAGCCCCGGCCGCCCAGAGCCTGTCCGGCGGATCTTTCCAGACAAACCACCCAGGTCAAGTGTGATGTCGTGATCCATCCTGCCGATCCGATCCGGATCGCATGGAGGGCGCGGATCGGGTAGGAAAGCGGGCGTGACGCGCAGGCGGCTCACCGGCCTCGGGCGCCAAGCATCTGCGCCGCTCCTTCACCAGCCGCACCGGCCGCCCCCTGCCGGGCGTTGGCTGTGCTGAGTCGCAAGGTGCGGAGGGGGCGTCGACCTTGGTCATATTCTCACCCTCCGCTGAACTTCGCCTTTCATGGTGCGGTTACCTTTCCAGCAGAGTCAAGGTCAGCTTTGCAGTCAGGAGACCAGTAGGGTGAAGCGACGCAACATAGGCGGCAGGTTCTACGCCCCGCTGGTCAGCGGGCTCCTGGCCCTGTCGGTAGGCGGCTGCGGCATGAGCGGTGGGAACGCAGCTCACCCGGCGGCCACCTCGTCGGCGTCCGCCAGCGTCGGCGGCACGCCCGGGACCGCGTCGCACGTCACGGCTGACCCTGCCGCCTGGCAGAAGTGGGGCCTTACGCCGCTGCTCGCGACTCCCGAGCCCCCGGCGGACAAACCCATCAAGCTGTCCGCGACCGGCCCGGTTCCGGTCTTCACGTACGTACCGACATCCCAAAAGGTCGTCTTCATCACCATCGACGACGGACTGGAGAAGGACCCCAAGTTCATCGAGATGATGCGGGACCTCAAGATCCCGATCACGATGTTCCTGATGAACGACGCCATCAAGTCGGACTACGGGTATTTCAAGCCGCTGCAGGCGATGGGCAACCACATCCAGAACCACACCCTGCACCATCCCGCGATGAACACCATCCCGCTGGCCCGCCAGAAGCAAGAGGTGTGCGGCGACCAGAAGGTCCTCACGCAGCAGTTCGGCACCGCCCCGTTCCTCTTCCGACCGCCCTACGGGGCGTACAACAACAACACCAAGATCGCGGTGGGAGAATGCGGGCCGCGAGCGATCGTCTGGTGGCGCGAGTCCATGCAGGTACGCAATATGCAGTACCAAAACCCAGGCAAGAAGCTGCGTCCCGGCGACATCATCCTCGCCCATTTCCGCGGTCCTGCGGAGCTCAAGGGCGCCACCATGACGGAGATGTTCGCGAATCTGCTCAAGCGTATCCAGGAACAAGGCTTCGCGGTGGCCCGCCTGGAGGACTACATACAGCCGCCAGCCGGACACTGAACCGACCAGAAATCAGTGTGCATCGCCGCCGTGGCACTCTTTCGGCCTCGGGATACGGGCCGCGCGATACGCGCCGCGGCTGGCTGGATGGGTGGGAACCTCGCCCGACATTTCCCCATCTATCCTGACAGACATCGCATCCCGTAGTTCTGCGAGAGACCTTGAACCCGGGCCCGATCGGGCATCCGGCGACATTGCGCCCTCTAGGACGGTGTCTCGGGGAGAGAGGTTCACTCCTCACCGGAAAGTCGGGTCAAAGGTCAAGGAAAGCCCCGGGCAAGCCCTCGCGACGGTGCGTGGGCACGTGCCGGGCGGAGAGCGCAGGCAGGAAGCAGCCCATGGGTCTGACGAGCAACAAAGTGCTGATGCTGGCGGTCGTGATCGCCGCCGTTCTGTTCGCCGGTACGGTCTGGCTGTGGCCGCGGCTGGCGCGGCAGAACTGGCGGGCCGTCCTCGGGCGGGTCGGCCTGCTGCTCGCCACGCAGCTTGCGGTCTTCTCCTCGGTGGGACTCGCCACGAATCAGGCCTTCGGTTTCTATGCGAGCTGGGCGGACCTGTTCGGTCAGGAGAACGGCCAGGGGGTGGTCGTGGATCACATAGCCGGGGGCAGTAACAGCCCCATCCAGGTGGTCTCCACGTCCCGGGTCATCGGTGTGAGCAGTTCGATGCCGCAGGTGGCCGGGCAGGTCCAGAAGGTCGACATCATCGGTCGTTCGACCCATCTGTCGACGCCGGCGTTCGTGTACCTGCCGCCGGAGTATTTCCAGTCGCAGAACCGCGGGCGCAAGTTCCCGGTGTCGGTCGTGCTGACCGGTTACCCCGGTACGGCCCAGGCCCTGGTGGACAAGCTGCATTACCCCACGACGGCGCAGCAGCTGGCCAAGCAGGGGAAGATGCAGCCGATGATCCTGGTGATGATGCGGCCGACCGTGGCGCCGCCGCGGGACACCGAGTGCGTCGACGTTCCCGGTGGCCCGCAGGCCGAGACCTTCTTCGCGAAGGATCTGCGTGACGCGGTGATGGCGCACTACCGGGTTGACAAGACGCCTGCCAGCTGGGGCATCGTCGGCGACTCGACCGGTGGTTACTGCGCGTTGAAGATCGCCATGCACCACCCGGGTTCGTACGCGGCCGCCGCGGGCCTTTCGCCGTACTACAAGGCGCCGATCGACCCGACCACCGGGGATCTCTTCCACGGCAACAAGAACCTGCAGAACCGTGCCGACCTCTTCTGGACGATCAAGAATCTGACCGCGCCCGAGACGTCGCTGCTCGTCACCAGCAGCAAGGTCGGTGAGCACAATTACAAGGACACGCTCAAATTCATCAAGAGTGTGCAGGACACGAACGTGACCAGGATTTCGTCGATCATCCTTCCCAGCGGCGGGCACAACTTCAACACCTGGAAGCGGGAGATCCCCAGCACGCTCCAGTGGCTCAGCTCGCGACTGGTCGCCCACTGAACCCCCTGGGCCCGACACCCCGTGAAGCCGGACATGTGGCCGGCCGCAAACAGCCCTGCAGGCACTCGAACGCGAGGCGTCCACTTCCCACACGACGAGTTCGCGCCGTCGAGCGCGGTGCGGTCGGAAAGCTGCATGACGGCGGCGGAGACCTCTGGAAAGACTGGTTCGAGGTTGGCACGCTGGTGGATGTTTCCCGGTGTCATGCCGTATCCCGATGGGGCGGGATCGGCCGCGCACGGCTGGGTGGAGGACCAACGCTGGACCCTGGCCCGGGTGGCCACGGTGATCGCGCGGCGCTTCCACGTGGGCTTCAGCCCGGCGCAGAACTGGCGCGTCCTGCACCCAATGGGCTTCACGGCACAGGTCCGCTTGCGCCGGGCCGCCGAGCGCGACGAAGGTGCCGTGGCGACCTGGATCGGGGAAACCTGTCCCCGCGTGGAAAGACGGTGAGGGAGGACCCAGGATGCGTGGCTGTGCTTCGCCGACGAGGCGGGGCAGGTGCTCCGCCCGCCGTAAGGCGCGCGGCCGCACGTCCCGCCTCACAGTCCGGGCCGGAGGGTCAGGACGTATCTCTCTCGCCGGCCTGGTGTGCGGCAGGCCGGGCCGGCGCACCCGGTTCGTCTTCCAGATGCTGATCCACCGCTGCTGCAAGGTATCAAACACATGCAGTACCAGCCCGGCCTGCTCGACGGCTTCATCGCCGAGACCGGACTCATCCCAGCCCAGACATGACGTCGCCCCGATCCGAAAGCCTCAGTAGCAGCCGGAAGGCCGCACTTCGAGCACGGCACCGGCGGCGGTGGCCACAAGCAAGATCACTGCAAGGGCGCGCCGTACTGCGGGGGGCCACTCGAGCACTGCGTCGGCGGCGGTGGCCATGAGCAAAGTCACCGCAAGGGTGCGCCGTGCGGTGGGGGGCCGCTCACGCCACGTTGCGGTTGGCCACCCGGGCCAGTTCGCTTGTGCCTGGCCGGGGCCGTAGAGCCCGTCGGCCCCGGTGCTGTGGCGCGGTACGGGCTTCAGCGGTTCCTGTCGAGGAGCGCCCGGCAGGGTGCCTCCGCTGGTTCCTGGCCTCGTATCCGCTGTGCCGGACAGGGAGTTCTTGTACCCGCGATATGCCTCACCCGGCCACCATCCCAGCAGCCGCCGGGGCAACTCGTTGGCCAGGCTGGACCGAAGGAGGTTCAGCCGGGTGCGTACGGTTCGGCAGGTGGCGCAATTGCGCAGGTGGGCGTGGGCGTCGCCGTGCACCGGCAGGTAGGCGGAGATCAGGATGTCCTCTCCGTGCAGCAGGCAGTCGGTGTGGCCGCCCTGCTGCAGATGGAGTGCGGCCTGGGCCCGGCGCAACGCCGCCAGCGCGGATCGGCACCGGTTGGGCAGCTGGGCACGGGACAGCCCGGTCACGTCGGCCACCACGTCCGGAGATTCGTATTCGACCTGCGTGTGCCAGAGGAGGCACCGGTCGACGGCGGGCAGCCGCTGGTAGGACTGCACGAGTCCGCAGTCGTCGTCCAAGGGCCACAGCGCGCCGTACGACACCCACATGCGGAATCCGGAAGACAGCTGGTGGGGATCGATCTCGACGGCCGCGCGGCGCACCGAGGTCAGCAGTTCCACTCGCAGGCATGTGCCCTGCAGGCCGGTCGCGGCGCGCGACCCTCTGGACACCTGATCGCGCAGTCGTGAGAAGGCGTGCGCCGATAGGTATCTTGCCAGCTCGGGCTGGGCAACGCAGGTCAGTGCGTACGCGTGGACGGCGGTGGCATGGCGGTGACGGACGGCCTCGAACCAAGGGATCCGGTCCAGGTCGACCGCTCGCAACAGGACGTGATCGCCGGGGAGTTGGACGCTGGACGGCGGGCGGGGGGTGGCAGTGGTCATGGCTGCTCTCCGGAGGAAACGTACACGGCCCGATCTGATTGATGGTGTCCGACGGAGCGGAGTCACCGCAGTGGCTGCTCCAAGTGCGACAAGAAACGGGACTCTTGAAGGCCTGGCCGGGTCTTCTCGGCCCGGCGGGCGATCCCCCGGACCTTCGTCGCGGCTTCACTGCGTCCCGTCCGGCTTCGAAGATGGGTTCCGAGGCAGGGAGCAAAGCGCCGACGGCCGTTCGGCACATCAGCCTTCAATGGGGATACCGGTCGCGACGAATGTGTCATAGGGCGGTCATCGCGGCGGCTGCCAGAATCAGCGGCTGCGCAGAGCCAGTTCCAGTGCGAGGCAGGTGTCCGGATCGGACAGGGCCGGCCCGAGCAGGGCACGCAGTCGGCGCATGCGGTAGCGCACCGTCTGCGGGTGGACCTTCAGTGCCCGGGCGACCTCCGGCGCGGCACGCCACTGGAGCCATGCCAGCAGCGTGGCCTCCAACTGCTCCCGGCGCAGCGGAGTGCACACGTCCAGCGGTTTCAGCAGGGCCGCGGCGAGTGATTCTGCCACCTTCCGGTTGTGCGCGAGGATCCAGCCGGCCGGATGGTCCGCGGCGTGATGGACACCTTGCGCTGTCCGTCCCAGCTCCGTCAGCACATGCTCCGCCCAGCGCAGCGACGTTCCGGCGAGTGGGAGGGGGACGTTCGGGCCGACGACGGCAGGGGAGCCGTAGAAGGCGGGGCCGAGTGCGGTGGCCGCGTTGCGGCCGGGGCCGGGGCCGGATTCGGCTTCGGATTCGGCGACGAGCACACGTACCCGGTCCACGGACACCTGCCGCAACACGCGACAGCCGTTCGGGACATGGATGCTCGCACGGACGTCGCGGGAGACGACCGCCTGCACGGACTGGGGCAGCGGCCAGCGGGCGGCGGTTGCGAGGTGTTCCAGATCGCTTCGCTGGAACGTTTCTTCACTGGTGAGGGCCGCGAACAGCCGTTGCCGGGCAGCGCACAACTCACCGCCGGAGCGCGGTGCCGACGGATGGAGGGTTGCGTCTTCGGGGCCCTTCGACGGGCGGGTGACGTGGGGCATGGGGACAGGGCGTGGGAACAGTGGGGGGCTCCCTGGTGTGGCCGGTCATGGGGTGGTGCCATTACCTCAGGCCTCGGGAGGCAGTGCCAGCGGTCCCGGGACACGCTGTGTTGAATGTGTTGAACGTCCGGGTGCGCCTCAGCGAAGGCAGGACCGCCTCAATGGCCGTAGGGGCGCGGGCGTGCCGACGCCGGGCCCTGCGGCAGCAGGCCCCGCGTCTGCTCCAGCAGATCGATGGCCGGCCTGGCGCGGCCGAAGGCGCCGACCTGGCGCAGCAACTCCTGCAGTCCGCCCGCCATGTCGGCGCTGCGGAGCAGGGAGAACTCGGTGAGGACCCGCCTGAGCGTGGCACATGCTTCCTCCAGGCGCCCCAGCCGGAGCTGGGCATGGGCCATGCTCAGCATGAGGACGGCGCGGAAGCGGCGGTCCGTCGGCGGGACGTGCCGCAGTGATGTGCGCAGCAGCGGCAGCAACTTGCCGGGGCGGTGGTGAAAGGCGAGGACCTGAGCCCGTTGCCAGTGGTACACGGCCAGCTGCCACTCGGAGATGGTGCAGCGGGACAGGTTCTGCTGGGTCGCATCCAGGCAGCGATGGGCGGCGCGCACATCGTCGACGGCCGCATACGCCATCGCGAACTCGCCCTGTGCGAAGGAGACCGTGTCCGGAGCACAGGCGGTGAGCAGGGCCTGGGCCGAGTCGGCCAGGTGCGCCGCCTTGCGGTACTGGCCCAGGTCGAGCGCCAGCGTGGCCGCCCTGGCCAGTATCGTGACATACATCGTCCGGTCGTCCGCGTCTCGGGCCAGCTGCGCCGCGATGCCCACGTAGCGCTGGGCGAAACCGTAGTGGCCGTTCTCGAAGTGCATCAGCGCCAGCCGCAGCGTCAGTTCCGCGGCCCTGGACATCAGGGCCGTACGAACGCCGTCGGCCATGGGGGAACGCAGCCAGACGGCGACGTCGTCCGCGAGGCAGGCGGCAAGCGCGCTGGTGCCGTGGCCGCCGCCGAACGCGTCCCAGACCTCGTGGTAGAACCGGCCCATGGCTTCCAGGGCATCGACCTCACTCGCCCCGATCCGCCAGGACGGGCCTGCGGTGGGCGGCCGGTGCACCGGACCGCGAAGGCAGGTGCCGCCCGCGCCGCCGTCGTCCGCCCAGTCCGTCGACGGCCAGTCCTCGGCCAGGAGTGTCCGGCGCATCGACTCCCTGAGCACGGGGTCGAGATGAGCCTTTCGGAGTTCTCCGAGGCTCGCCGTGGGATCGGACGCTCCCGGCAGCGCGGCTCCCGACGCGCCTGAGGGCGCGAGTCCGGCGTCCTCGACGGTGACGGTACGGCCGAGCTTGCGCGAGAACGCCTCCGCGGCCAGCTCAGGGACAGGCGGCCGGGGGCAGGCGCCCCGGACCCAGTGGGCGACGGTCGTCCGGTCGTAGCTCAGCCGGAGCCCGGATGAAGCCCCGAGGGTGTTGACGGCGCGAGCCAGCGCCTCGTAGGTCCAGTCCGCCTCGCGGATCAGCTCGCGCAGCCGGTCGTTCGGAGTGCGGGGATCGGTTTTGCTCATGGCCTGTCCTGTGGGGGAGAACGGCGTCGGAAGCGGAGGCACGAGCGACCGCACGCCCTGAGGGGCTTGCGGGTTGTGACACTCCATGGACTCTGCGGTGGTCTCCGGCTGCCGGAGCATGCCCACCGTCTGCGACGATTATCTAGGTATGTCAAGCCTTGGTGCTGGTCAGGACTCTTCCGATGTTCAAGGGAAGTGCGGCACGTTGGGCCCGGCCGCGGGGCATGGCGGGCTCGACAATCTTTGCAGACGGTCACGTCCAGCAGAGCGAGGACGGCCGGCAGCAGCCAGGACAGCCGGTCGCACTACTGCGGCGTGACCAGGCCTGTCGCGTTCCATGTGACCGCCAAGTGCCACGCCTACGAGCCGGCCCACCGGGAGCTGATGAGCTGCGGAGCGTGCACGGCGAAACCCCGCCTACCTGGTCTACTACCGGCGTCACGCCACGCAGAGTGCGTATTTCTGAGCGAAAGCCGGGAGAACTGAGCAACTATTGACACCTGGGCTGTTCATGCGTCACCGTGCCGTGCATGAGTCCTGCAGCAGGGCCACTCCCGGTTCGTGAAGAAGGCGGTCCATGTCATGAACAGACGCGTACTCGCACTGTCCGGTGCCTGCGTGGCGGGCGCGCTCACCCTCTCCGCGTGCGGTGGGGGCAGCGGATCGGGAAACGGGGAGGTGACACTGAAGCTCGTCGCGGCGGATTACGGCGACAAGGCGTCCAACAGTTCATCCCTCTACTGGAGGGACGTGGCCAAGAGATTCACAGCCGCGAACCCCAAGATCAAAGTCGATGTCCAGGTCATCAACTGGAATGACATCGACGCCCAGGTCAAGACCATGATCCAGAGCGGCGACGTGCCCGACATCCTGCAGACGGGCGGATACGCCGACAAGGTCGCCGACGACCTGCTGTACCCCGCGGAGGACGTGCTGTCGGTCAAGACCCGTAGCAACCTCATCCCTGGCTTCGCCAAGGCGGGCGAGGTCAAGGGCGTCCAGTACGGCATCCCCTTCGTCTCCTCCGCCCGTGCCCTGTTCTACAACAAGGCTCTCTTCAAGCAGGCAGGAATCGACCAGGCGCCCAAGACCTGGTCCGAGCTCACCGCGGACGCCCAGAAGATCAAGGCGAAGGTCCCCGGTGTCACCCCGTACGCGCTCCCGCTCGGCCCCGAGGAGGCTCAGGGCGAGGGCCTGATCTGGGAGCTGGGCAACGGCGGCGGATACACCGACGTGACCGGGAAGTACACCCTGGACAGCCCGCAGAACGTCGACACCTTCAAGTGGCTCAAGTCCAACCTCGTCGGCCCCGGCCTCACCTACGCCCACCCGGCCACCACCGACCGCAAGACCGCCTTCGCCGACTTCGCGGCAGGCAAGGCCGCCATGCTCAACGGCCACCCTTCGCTGATCCAGATGGCCAAGGACGGCAAGGTCGACTACGGGGTGGCACCCATTCCGGGCAGGGACGGCGTCCTGCGGTCCACGCTCGGTGTGGCGGACTGGATGATGGCGTTCAAGGACAACGGCCACAAGGAACAGATCAAGAAGTTCCTCGACTTCGCGTACTCCAAGGAGAACACGCTGAAGTTCGACGAGACCTACAACCTGATGCCGGTCACCCAGGACACGCTCGACGAGATGCAGGGCAACGGCAAGCACAAGGACCTGCAGCCCTTCTTCAACCTGCTGCCGAACGCCGTCTTCTACCCGCTGGGCGACACCACCTGGGACGCCGTCTCCGCGGACATCAAGAAGAACGGCGGCACCGCCGTCAGCGGTGACTCCGCCAAGGTCCTGGGCGACCTGCAGAAGTCGGCCGAGGCCACGGTCGCCGACCAGAAGTAGTCGGCTCGCCCACCCCACCGCAGACACCGGAGGGTCCTTGTGTCCATCCACTCGTCCACCTCGCCGGTCCGCGCGGCCCGAAGCGCCCGAACCTCCCGGCGCTCGGGGTTCGCCCGGCTCGGACCGCTGCCCTGGATCGGCCCCGCCGTGCTGCTCATCCTGCTGGTCGTCGTCTGGCCCGTCGTCGAGATGGTGCGGACCTCGTTCCTGCGCATCAGCATCAGCGGCTTCACCCGGGGCTCGGCCGGACTCGACAAGTACCGCAAGCTGTTCGACGAGTCCTCACTCCCCTCCGTACTCCTCGCCACCGTCATCTGGACCCTCGCCGTGGTCGCGCTGACGATGGTGCTGTCGCTGGCACTGGCGCAGCTGTTCCACCAGAAGTTCCCGGGCCGACGCGTCACCCGCTGGGCGCTGATCGCCCCGTGGGCCGCATCGGTGGTCATGACGGCCATCGGTTTCAAGTGGATGCTGAACCAGACCGCCGGCGTCCTCAACACCGCCATGACCGACCTGGGCCTGATCGACGGGCCGAAGGACTGGCTCGGCGAGCCGGGTACGGCCTGGCCGTGGATGGTGTCCGTCGCGGTCTTCGTCTCCCTCCCGTTCACCACGTACACGTTGCTGGCCGGTCTGCAGACCGTGCCGGAGGAGGTGTACGAGGCGAGCCGTGTGGACGGCAGCGGCACCTGGCAGACCTACTGGCGGATCACCCTGCCTCTGCTGCGGCCGGCCTTCCTCGTGGGCGTGGTGATCAACCTGATCAACGTCTTCAACTCCTTCCCCGTCATCTGGAGCATGACCCACGGCGGTCCGGGCAGCGACACGGCCACCACCACCGTCTTCATGTACCAGTTGAAGGACTCCGACATCGGCGAGTCCGCGGCGATGTCCGTCGTCAACTTCGCCCTGGTCGTGATCATGGTGGTCGCGTTCCTCAAAGCCAGCCGCTGGAACGAGGAGGAGAGCTGATGGCCCAGCAGACCGCTGCCCCTGACGTCCGCGCCACCGCCGCGCACCGGCCTGCGCACACCCCTCACGCAACCCCGCCCCGTCGCGGACCGCGTCCGCGGACCGTCCTCGTCGCGGCCGTCGCCTGGCTGCTCGCCGTCGTCTTCCTGCTTCCCTACGCCGAGATGGTGATCACCGCGCTGCGTCCGGCCGACGAGCTGCGGGATCCGTCGTACCTGCCCCACCACTTCGAGTGGGCCAACTTCATCGACGTCTGGCACGACTCCAACCTCGGCGCGAACCTGCGGGTGACCCTGCTCGTCGCAGCCGGCTCCACCCTGCTGGTTCTGCTGGTCGCCCTGCCGGCCGCGTACTACACGGCCCGTATGCGCTACCGCGGACGCAGGCTGTTCCTGCTGCTGGTCCTGGTCACCCAGATGTTCCAGCCGACGTCCCTGCTGGTCGGCCTCTACCGCGAGTTCTACCAGCTGGACATGCTCAACTCGGTGTGGACGCTGATCCTGTGCAACGCCGCCTTCAACCTGGCGTTCGCCATCTGGATCCTGACCGCCTACATCGGCTCCATCCCGGTGGCGCTGGAGGAGTCCGCGATGATCGACGGGCTGAGCCGCGTCGGCGCGCTGGTCCGGATCACCCTGCCACTTGCCCTGCCCGGCGTGGTGACCGCGATGATCTTCACATTCATCGCGGCCTGGAACGAGTTCGTGATGGGTCTGACCTTGTCGACCGTGCAGGAGAGCCAGCCGCTCACCGTCGGCATCAACAGCTTCATCGGCAACTACACCGTGCAGTGGAACTACCTCTTCGCCGGCTCGGTGATCGCCATCGTGCCCGTCGTCGTCCTCTTCGCCTTCATCGAGCGCAAGGTGGTCTCAGGCCTGACGGCCGGGTCCGTCAAGTAGCCCGCCGGTCCGCCGGTGGCGCCCATCCGCACCTCCCAAGGAGACCCTTCACATGTCTGTCCAGGACACCTCCCTCACCTCGGCCGAGATCGCCTCGCAACCGGACGTCTGGCGGCAGGCAGCCGCAGCGGGCGTCTCCCTCTCGCAGGGACTGCCCCGTCGTGGTGAACGCGTCGCGGTCATCGGCTGCGGCACCTCGTGGTTCATGGCTCACGCCTACGCGCGGTTGCGGGAATCGGGAGGGCACGGCGAGACCGACGCCTTCGCCGCCTCGGAGTTCCCCGGCCACCGCTCGTACGACCGGGTCCTGGCGATCACCAGGTCCGGCACGACGACCGAGGTCCTGGAGGTGCTCGGCGCGCTGAAGGGCAACGTGGCGACCTGTGCGCTGACCGCGGACCCGGCCACGCCGGTACTGAACGTCGCCGACGCCGTCTCCGTCCTGGACTACGCGGACGAGGAGTCGGTCGTCCAGACCCGGTTCGCCACGAGCGCGCTGGTGCTGCTGCGGGCTCATCTGGAGGCGGAGGGCGCCCTGTCGGTGGGCGTACGGCCGGTTGCCGACGCGATTGCCGACGCGGAGACGGCACTCGCCGAACCGTTGGGTGAGGAGCTGACCCGCGGTGCGCAGTTCACGTTCCTCGGCGCCGGCTGGACCTATGGTCTGGCCCTGGAGGCCGCGCTGAAGATGCGGGAGGCGGCGGGCGCCTGGACCGAGTCCTACCCCGCAATGGAGTACCGGCACGGACCGATCAGCATCACCGGTCCCGGCCGCGCCACCTGGGTGTTCGGCCCGGTACCCAAGGGGCTGGCGGAGGACGTGGAGCACGTGGGCGGCACGTTCGTCGCGCGCTCCGGCGACGCGGCGGGCGACATCGATCCGCTGGCGGACCTTGTACGCGCACAGCGCCTCGCCGTGCTCATCGCCCAGGCGCGGGGCATGAACCCGGACCGTCCCCGCAACCTCAGCCGCTCCGTGATCCTGAAGGACGACGATGACTGACCGGCCGGTTCCGGCCGGCTGCGTGATCGCACTCGACGTCGGCGGCACGACCATGAAGGGCGCGGTGCTGGATCGTACCCTCACACCGCTGGCCGCCCTGCACCGCCCGACGCCTCGGCACGCCGGTCCCGACGCCGTGGTGGCCGCGATCACCGCCGCGTTGTCCGGGCTCGCGGACCGCGCGACGGCCCTCGGCCGCGCTGTCCGGCAGGCGGCGGCCGCCGTACCCGGCATCGTCGACGAGACCGCCGGTCTCGCCGTGCACGCCGCCAACCTCGGCTGGTCGAACCTGCCGCTGGCACAGCACCTCACCGAGGCCCTGGGGCTGCCGGTCGTCCTGGGCCATGACGTGCGGGCCGGGGGGCTCTCCGAGTACCGGGTGGGCGCCGCGCGCGGGATCACGGACTTCCTGTTCGTACCGGTCGGCACCGGCATCGCCGCCGCCATCGTCTGCGACGGCCGGCCGCTGCGAGGCCTTGGTCACGCGGGCGAGCTCGGCCATGTCGTCGTCGATCCGAAAGGCCGCCCCTGCGCGTGCGGTTCACGGGGCTGTCTGGAGACCGTCGCCTCCGCCGCGGCGATCGCGGCCGCGTACACCGAGCGCACCGGGCACCACGTCCACGGGGCCGCCGGGGTGGCGGAGCGGGTCACGCGGCGGGACCCGGTGGCGGTGGCCGTGTGGGACGAGGCCGTTCAGGCGCTCGCCTCTGCTCTCGCCGTGGTCAGCACGGTCCTCGCCCCCGAACGGATCGTCGTCGGCGGAGGCCTGGCCGAGGCCGGGAACCTGCTGCTGGCCCCCCTGCGGACACACCTGGAGCAGCGCCTGACGTTCCAGCTCCGACCCTCGGTGGTCCCTGCCGAGCTGGGCGACCGGGCCGGCTGCCTGGGCGCCGGCCTCCTCGCATGGCAGGCCGTCGGCCACGAACCGTCCGCCGTCTCCGGCCGGGCGGGACAGCGATCGGAGGCCATGGCACCGTGATCCTCACCGTGACTCTGAACGCGGCACTGGACATCACCTATGTCGTCGACGCGCTGGTACCGCACTCTTCCCACCGGGTGCGCACCTACTACGAGCGCGCCGGCGGCAAAGGCATCAACGTGTCCTCCGTGCTGGCCGCGCTCGACGTGCCGACGGTCGTCACCGGACTCATGGGGGGCGCCACCGGCGAACTGATCCAGGACGGGCTGCGGAGGGCAGGCCTGCGCGACGAACTGGTACCCATGTGGAGCGAATCACGTCGCACAGTCACCATCGTGTCGCGCGCCGAGGGCGACGCCACCGTCTTCAACACTCCCGGCGCGGAGGTCGGTCCCGCCGTTTGGGCGGGATTCACCGCCCGGTTCGCCGAGCTGGCGCGCGAGGCGACCGTGGTCGTCCTGTCCGGGAGTCTGCCGCCGGGACTGCCGGCAGACGCCTATGCCACGCTCGTGCGCCTGAGCAGCCAGGCCGGGACCGCGACCGTGCTGGACACCAGTGGCTCGGCGCTCCTGGCGGCGCTCCCCGCCGGCCCCACCCTGATCAAGCCGAACGCGGCGGAACTCACCGAGGCCACCGGCGAGCAGGACGTGGCCGCCGCAGCGGAGTCACTGCGCCGCCTGGGCGCCCGCACCGTCGTCGCCTCGCGGGGAACCGAGGGCTTGTACGTGGCCACTCCGCGGGGAACTTGGCAGGCCGCTCCCCCGCGCCCGGTGTCCGGCAACCCGACGGGTGCCGGGGACGCCTGCGTCGCCGCCCTGGCCGCCGGACTGCACTACGGGACGCCCTGGCAGCAGATCCTGGCGGAGGCGGTGGCCCTGTCGGCCGCCGCGGTCGCCTGCCCGACGGCCGGACAGGTCGACAAGGCCGTCTACGAGGAATTCCGCACCACCGTCTCCGTGGAGAGAACCCATGCCCCTCGTGCCCACTGACCACATCATCGGCCCCGCACGCGCCGGATGCTCGGGCGTCGGCGCGTTCAACGTCGTACAGATCGAGCACGCAGAGGCCATCCTGGCAGGGGCCGAACACGCCGGTCTGCCGGTGGTGCTGCAGATCAGCGAGAACACCGCGAAGTACCACAGAGGACTCACACCCCTCGGTCTCGCGTCGCTTGCCTTGGCACGCCGGTCGGGTGTGCCCGTCTCCGTCCACCTCGACCACGCGGAGTCGGAAGCCCTCGTGCACGAAGCGGTCGAACTGGGCTTCACGTCCGTGATGTTCGACGCATCGAAGCTGCCCTACGAGGAGAACCTGGCGGCCACCCGGAAAGTCGCCGCGCACTGCCACGAGGCGGGTGTGTGGGTGGAGGCCGAGCTGGGCGAGGTGGGCGGGAAGGACGGTGCGCACACGCCCGGGGTCCGCACCGATCCCAGGGAGGCACAGGCGTTCGTAGCGGCGACCGGCGTGGACGCGCTGGCGGTGGCCGTCGGCAGTTCGCACGCGATGCTGACCCGCGACGCAGCCCTCGACTTCGGCCTCATCGCCCGCCTGCGCCAGGCCATCGACCTGCCACTGGTGCTGCACGGCTCCTCGGGCGTGAGCGACGAGGATCTCGCCAAAGCCGTCGCGGCCGGCATGACCAAGGTGAACATCTCGACCCACCTGAACAAGATCTTCACCGGGGAGGTGCGCGCACGGCTGACCGCGGCGCCGCAGGTCGCGGACCCGCGCAAGTACCTCGGCCCGGCCCGGGACGCCGTCGCGGCGGAGGTCGCGAGACTGCTGGGCGTGCTTGCCGGCCACTGAGCGCCGAAGTCCTGAACCGCCGTCGGCCGCTGACTGCTGCCGGCAGCGGTTCAGGACTTCGGCGCCTGACTCAGCCGGCGATCCAGGCTGCGGGTGAGGTAGTCGGTCATGGCCTCCACGGGCCTGTCGGCTTTGCGGCGCGGGCTTTCGGCCGGTGCGGCACGAGTGTGCGCCGGGCGTCGCGACGGGGCGAATGTTGCCTGTCGGGGCACTGACTGCTGGACGGGCTGTGAAGGCTGCCGAGCCGCCCCGACCGGGCCGCCAATGACCAGGTGATCCCGGGCCTGGAGGCACTCAGAAGGCACTCACGGAGCGGCACGCCTACCGCGCGATGGACCTCCGCAGCAAAGCCGACACCCAACGCGTCGAGCAGGAAGCGGTGTTCCCTGCGATTGCCGCCGAGGGCGACGGCCTGGTTGGGCTGGTTGGGCTGGTTGGGCAATGCTGCGGTAGGCCCACACGGGTGTCACGGAGCGGGCGGGGTACTGAAGGGGGCGCTCCAGGTCTGGTTGGGCTGGTGGTCGCCGCAATGGTAGGTGCTGACGGTGGCGTTGGCATCATTCAGGGCGCCACCGGAGATGTCGGCGCACAGGCCGTTGGCCTGGAGCTGACCGGCGCGGTTGTAGGTCCAGATCTGCTTGGGGTCACCGCTGTTGCAGGGGGAGAGTTTGAGGCCGGTGCTCTCGCCGGAGACGCACAGGCTGCTGTCGCCGAGGGAGGCGATCAGGCCGTCGCCACGGCGTTGCCACTGCTGGTTGTTGTTGCCGGTGCAGGAGTAGAGACCCACGGTGGCGCCGTTGCCGGCGCCTTGATGGGCGTCGAGGCAGTAGGCGAACTGTTGGAAGCCGGGCTGGGCGGCCTGGATCTGGCCGACCGGGACGGCCGCACCGCAACTTCCGGGGGCGATGGTGTACATCGCGTTGTCGTGGGAGCCGATGGTGGCGGTGATGGAGCCGGTCACGGAGCTCGTCGTGCCGGTCCAGAGGTCCTTGGCGGTGCGAGTACAGGCGAGGTTGGCGAAGCCGACGCGGGCCAGGTCGAGGGTGTAGGTGGTGGCGGTGGAGTTCTTGTTGAGGACGACCACGGCGCGCGAACCATCGGCCAGCGGCTTGACGACGACGTCGACGCCGGAGGAGTCGGTCGCGCCCTGCCGGGAGGCGAGGTACCCGCCGGCCGTGGTGTCCTGGTCGACTGCGATGATGTCGGCGTTCTTGAGGATGTTCAGCTGCGGAGCGTAGGTGACCGGGTCGGCAGCCATCTTGCGCACGTCGGTGCTGATCATGAGCGGGGAGCCCATGGCCGACCAGAGGGCGAACTGGCTGCGCTGCTCGGCGAGGGAGAGCTGGTTGTTGTCACCGATCAGCAGCATGTCGGCGTCGTTGTGGTTTCCCGGGCCGTTGTAGCGGGCCAGCGCGACGGTGTCGGTGAAGTTCTGCAGGACACCGCCTTCGTAATAGTCGTGCACGTGCGGCCAGTCCCAGGCGGACTTCATCGGCTTGCTGTCGTGCCAGACGGCGATGTCAGGGCTGACCCTCCACATCTGGCCGAGTCCGCGCACCCAGTCCATCACGCTGTACTTGGTGCTGGACTCGGGGCCCGAGCCGGCGGGAGCCGACTCGTTGAACAGGATCTTGCGGGAGTTGGAGGAGGTGGCCGTGCCGAGTGCGTTCGCCATGGTGGTGAACTCCTGCTGACGGTTACTCCCGGTGGTCCCGCAGTTGTCGAGCTTGAGCGAGTCAATGCCCCAGTGCGCCAGGGAGTTGGCGTCCGACTGCTCGTGCCCCATGACGCCGCCGGGCACGCCCTGGCAGGTGTTCACACCGGAGGTGCTGTAGAGGCCGGCTTCCATGCCGAGGCTGTGCACGTGGGAGGCGTAGTCGGTCAGCTCCGAGTCGAACCCGGGCTGGGTGGTGCCGCCCCAGTGGGCGGCGCCGTGCAGGTAGCCGGCACTGTTGCGCTGCATCCAGCAGTCGTCCACGGTCAGGTTGGTGTAGCCGGCAGCGACCAGGCCGGTGTCCTTCATGGCCTTGGCCTGGTCCTGCATGAACTGCTGGAATGAGTAGCCCTCCCGCGTCCCGTCCAACCGGGCCTGAGCGGTGCAGCCGAATCGGGCCCAGTTGTTGAATCCCATCATCGGCTTGGCGCCGATCGGGGCGTTGGTGTTCGCGGCCACGGTGTCCGCCACCGCCTGTCCGGGGGTGGCGCCCGCCAGTCCGGCGGCGGTGAGCAGGACTGCGGATCCGAGGCCGAACAGTCGTTGATGCCATCTCATACGATGCTCCGAGCACGAGGAAGTGAAAGAAACTGCTCTATATAGATGCTGAGTGAGCAATTTTGAGCAAACGATGGCGGTTGGCGAGGGGGGAGTCAAGGGCTTTGCACCGGGAAATTGTCCGACCCTGTCGCTGGCACACAAGCCTCTCGCTGACTGTGCAGGGGTGAGGTCGTGGGGCCTGCAGGGGAGGCGACGAGGACTGGACCGGTCGAGCATCTTTGGGGTACGAGATCGAATGGCATCGCGTTGGCTTGCAGCAACACATGTACCCACAGCGTGGATCTTGGGCGGCCTTCGTCCGAAGTCCGGCCTATACTCAGCGCGGCGGTGGCCGTGCTCGGCACATGAGTCCAGACGGACGCCAGGTGGTCCGAGGTCCGCCGATCAGCACATTGCGTGCCTGACCTGCGGATTTCCGCGTTGCTCCCCCAGGCCACGACAGGTGCACCGGACCCAGACCAGCAATGGCCTGGTCAATCATCGGGTCCAGGTCCATTGCCGTGTCTATGCACGATGGCGATGGGACGCGCCGACGCAGCTGTGGCAGATGGACCTGATCGCCAGCGTCTTCCTCGCCGATGGACGGGAGCGCAGGCTCGTCACCGGGATCGCGGGCCCGGCCTCCGATCGTGCCCCCACCCCACCCGGAACGCACACAGTGGCCTACCAGCGCTCGCCCCGGCAGGCCGCCATCTGACCAGGCCGGCGGGCACCAGCCCAGCACCAGCCCCAATCGCCGACCGAGTGGTCAGGCGGTCAGCACCTTGACGCCTGCCTCCGTCAGCCGATCCGTCATCTCCTTGGACACCTTGGCGTCTGTGACCAGGGTATCTATGCGCTCCAGTCCGCAGATGCGAGCGAAGGCGCGCTGGCCGAGTTTGGAGGAGTCGGTGACGACGACGACCCGGTGCGCCCGTTCCGCTAGGAGCCTGCTGACGCTGGCCTCGTCCTCATGGTGAGCCATGATCCCCATCTGCAGATCCACCCCGTCGACCCCGAGCATCACCACGTCGAGAACGACCTCGTTGAGCACTCCGGTCGTCAGCGGACCGACGAGTTCAAAGGTTTGCGGGCGTGCGACTCCGCCGGTGAGTACGAGCTTGATCTGGGGTCGCACGGCCAGTTCGGACGCGATGTTCAGCGCGTTGGTCACCACGGTCAGGGCGGGCCCGCTGCCATTGCCCTCCCGGCCGCCACTCATCCGCATCGCGAGCACGCGCGCAACCTCGGTCGTAGTCGTACCGCCGTTCAGGCCGACCACTTCGCTCTCGCCGATGAGAGCGGCGGCAGCGGCCGCGATGCGCTGTTTCTCCGGCGCGTGCCGGGAGGACTTGTAGCGCAGGGGCAGCTCGTAGGAGACCCCGTGGGCGACGGCACCGCCACGGGTGCGCACCAGCATCTGCTGCTCGGCCAGTTCGTCGAGGTCCCTGCGGATGGTTGCACCGGAGACAGCCAGGGCGGCAGCGGCCTCCTCCACGTCCAGTCGCCCCTGCGCGGCCAGCAGCTCCATCAGTGCGCTCCAGCGATCATGCTTGGCCATGGGCGGGCTCCTCGTCGGTGCGGGTTCGACTGCGCACTTCGATCGTACGGACACGGGGAGTCGCAGAAGGCCCTGGTTCGCCTGTAGCGATGGCCATATCCCCTTCCTTCGCCGCTCTCTTCTGCTCGAAAATCCCCATAAGCAATCAATTGTAAGCATTGACTTTGTGTGTCATCGTGCCGTACATGATCCCGTAGCGGGGGCTACCGCAGAAGAGCGTGCGCACAGATTCACCGCTGCCACGAAGGTGTGCATCCCGCGACATCCGGACGGATTGGCTCCGGGACATGCTGGACAGCCGCTGCTTCCTTGCGTGTAGGTGAAGGCTTCGGCTTGTTCTGTGAGGGCGAGCGTCGCCGCACACATCAAGCCTGCGGCTTTGCTTGGTCTTCACTCTGGCTCTCCGGGGCGTCGGCACGGGCTTGCGTGAGCCTGGTCCGTGCGGCCCCCAAGGCAAGGACGGACGGCAGGAGGAGGGCGCGCACGACCATGGCATCAAGCAGTACGGCGAGCGCCACTCCGATCCCCAGCATCTTGACGCTGGTGATGCGGGAACCTGCCACCGCGAGCATGCTCGCCGCCAGGATCACGGCCGCGGAGGAAATCGTTCCTCCTGTTGTCCGGACCGCTTCCTCCAGCGCTGCATAGGGATCGAGCCGCCGACGGCGCTCTTCGGCCAGGCGGGAGACGAGGAAGATCCCGTAGTCCATCGACAGACCGAAGGCAAGGACGCCCATGAGGACCGAGACCCCGATGTCCAGGGAACCGGTGGGTGTGAACCCGAGCGTCTGGGCCAGGCTTCCGTCCTGGAACCACCAGACCTGCGCGCCGAGCATGGCCGCAAGACTCAGAGCGTTGAGGAGTACTGCCTGAACTGTGAGCACGGGGCTCCGCGTCAGACGAAGAATGAGCAACAGGGTCATGGTCACGGCTGCGATTGCCGCGTACGGAAGTACCTCTCGTATGGAATCGCGCGTATCCAGGTTGATCGCCGCCACGCCGGTGACATGCCGGTCGGCCGGGGCCTCCACATCGCGCAGTCGGCGGACGAGGGTCTCCAGCTCGGCCGGTGGCGTCCGCGGTCGCGCGCTCACCGATATCCATGAGCTTCCGCCTGACGAGCGCGCGGGCTGCGGCGGACCGGTGAGCAGCCCGTGCGCATATCGCCCGGTGGGAGCGTCCACGGTGTACGCCGTGGTGAAGGTGGACAGACGACGCGCGTAGCCGGCGACAGCCCGCTGATCTGCGGAGGCCAGGATGATGTCCACGCTCTGCGTCGGAAAGACCGATGTGATGCGCTCTTCGGCGATGCGCGCCTGGGCTCGCGAGGGCAATTGCCTGACGTCACTCACGTCGAAGCGAGCATGCAGGAACGGGGCGCCGAACAGGACCAGGACGATGGTAGTGGTGGATGCGACCGCAAGAGCGTGCCGTGCCGTCCAGCGCACTGCCGTGACCCAGCCCTCCCCGCCGACGGACGGCACCGCATGGCGCGGACTGCGCGCCCTGGGCAAAGCGCCCACCGTGTCGATCCGCTGACCGAGTTGGACGAGCACCGGGGGAAGCAGCGTCACCGTGGCGAACGCGGCGAGCGTGACCGTGGCGATACCCGCGTATGCCATGGAGCGGAGGAAAGGCAGGGGGAACAGCAACAGCGTCGTCAGCGCACTGACGAGGATGGCCGCAGAGACGACGATGGTGTGGCCGGCTTGGCCCACGGAGGCGATGACGGCGTCGCGTTTCATTCCGTACGTCAGCACCTCTTCCCGATACCGGCGTACCAGGAGGAGACCGTAGTCGACTGCCAGACCGATGCCCAGGGCAGTGGTCAAGTTGAGCGCGAAGACAGAAACCGACGTGAAGGGAGCCAGTGCCCGTAGCAGAGCGTTGGCCCCTTCGACGGCGAACACGGCGATCAGGAGAGGCAAGGCAGCGGCGACCACGCTTCGGGAGACGAGCAGGAGAAGAGCGATCACGACGGGAAAGGCCATCAGCTCCGCAACGCCCAGGTCGTGCAGAATGGTGTCCTGAATCGCTTGCCCCACCGTGGCCGAGCCGCCCATCCGGACCTCCAAACGCCCGCGGACGGACTCCAGATCGCGCGACACCGCATCGAGGGTGCGAGGCAGACGAGCCGAGCTTTCATCGACGTGCGCAAGGATGAGCGCGTGGTGACCGTCGGCGGACATCAGATCAGGCCGGCGCTGGTCCCCGTAGGATGCGATGACCTGCACGCCTGGCTCGTGTATGAGCGCCTTGGTAAGCCTCCGCCCGTATAGGCGTGTTGTGGGGCTGTCGACTTTCCCCGGCGTGCTGACCAGCAGTGTCAGATTGGACTGCGCAGCGGGAAAGTGGGCACGCAGCAGGCGAGCTCCGATGCTCGAATCGGCCCGCGGATCGCCTTCCACATCGCCGTCCAAATGGCGACCGGCACCGTGGCCCACCAGAAGCGCGACGAGCGTGAGCAGTGTCCCGGCAATCAGCGTGATGCGCGCGTGTGCTGTGGTCACCTCCGCCCATTTCCCCAGCGCCGGGCGAACTTTCCGGCGACGTGCGAGTCCCACACCGACTCCTAACAAGTGACAACTGCCAACCGCTTCCCAGAGGTAACGAATCCCTTACGCATGACCGTCTCGCCTGCACGAACTCGACCGCGACGCCCTGCGAGGTCCCCTCGACAACGTCATGAGATTGAGGGACATACGGTGCCGCCGCCGTTGGGGGACGTACTGGTTACGCGGCACGGGCAAGACAGGAGGAGAGACATGCCGCTGGGCGCGCCAAGAGCACACGGCGGCCACGACGGCCGGCCGGCGGATTCGTGCCCGCAGCGGCCGTCCTCGGCCCACGAGTTGTTCCGGGGGACCCTGGCCGGTCATCGGTCCAGCGGTGGCTCTTGAGCGCGCTGGAACCTGCAGACGGTGCGGTGTCGACTTCGGCGGATAGAGGGGCTCTTCTGCGCGGCTCTCCATCGCCCTGACATGCGCTTCGCCCTGGAGTACGCGCTGCGGGGCGTTCAGTAGAAGAGTCAGTGGGAAGTCGGCGGCGATCGGCACCGGCTCCGATGACGGTCGGGGCGGACACATCTCGATCTCGGTCATGTCGTTACCGTTGGCTGCGTAGGGCATCGCGCAGGAACCAGGGGTCCGTGTCACAGGCAGGCACGTGGTGTTTGACGTCGTGGTAAGGCACGCCCGGCCACCACCCCAGGAGAATCCGAGGAAGGTGCGATCTGACGTACCCCTCCATGGTGAAACGTTTCTCCCAGTAGTGCGGGCCGCGGAGGCCGTCCAGCCGGCCGACAGGACCGCCATCACCCGTCGGCTGGAAGTGACGGAGAAGCGAATCGAGTACGTCGACACGCGCTTGCGGCACGTGGTGAAGGGCCAGCCCAGCGATGGCTGCCACGCTGGAAGGCGCCTCCGCCTCCACAATCGCGTGCCACAGCACCAGCTGCTGCCGTAGCGAGAGCTGCCGGAAGGCGGTCAGCCACCTTTGATCGTCGGTGACCGGCCACACCGCTCCACGTGCCACCCAGGCTTTGAAACCGGTCCCGCCCATGCACATCTCACTTCGCGTGAGATGCTGAACCGACATGTTGCGTACGCCGGTAAGCGTTTGGAGCCGTACACATCCCGCGTGTCGGGAAGTCTGAGCAGGTCTCGACGTCAGCTGACAGAACAGGGAGTGAAAGGCCTGCTCGGTCACTTGCGCGGCATGAGCGCTGTCCCCGAGGCAGCAGTATGCGTAGGAGAACGCCGCGGCGTAGTGCCGCCGGTAAAGATAGCGGAAGGCGATGAGCCTGCCGCCGCGCAGCCGAAAGATCAGCCGCGCATCGGGGCGCTGTGCACGGTGGGAAAGCGTCATTCGGCTCCTCCGGGCCAGAAAGATTGTCTGCCGTGTCGCCGGCGCGGCCTGTGGCTCACCTGGAGGGTGGGTCACTACCAGAGTGAACGGCCCGTACCCGTGCTCTGATCACGGATCAGGGAAAACTATCCGAACGTGACAAAAGAGAAGACACGCAAGCGTGGATCGTCAATCCTGGCAGTACGGTGACGCCACGGTTCTGACCGGCAATGCCGTCCAGAGCGTCTGGCGAGCGGAAGGGTGTGCCACGCAGTAGCTGACCGAGCAGCAAGTACCTGGACATGCGAGACCCGCTGACGGACGCTCCTTGGACGTGACGCACAGCTCCGTCCAGGCGGGCGCTCGTCACGTCAGACTGAATACTCCAGAGCTGCTGCCAAGCTCATCTTCGACCCGGACCCGCCGGTCCCGTCCACGTGGTGGTGGTGGTGCCATCCATGTCGTTGCAGGCGATCAGGTGAGTGCTGACGTATCGAGGGCAACCGCACCGAGCCCCGTCAGCAGCAACTCACCCGCCACCAACACCGACCAGCAATCCGCCCCGGACACACATCCCGACCCCCGGCCCACCAAGCAACGCAGCCCACCAGACAGCACCGGGACGCGGGTGCACAGTGGGCTGCCGATCAGTAGCTCCCCGGGATCCTGGTCGGTCATCGTCCGGTCAACGCAGAGGCAGCACCAGACGGGACTGATCGGTCTGCGGGGAGCTGAACGAGACGTCGCTGCCGAGCTGGGTGCTGTCGCCGTACGCGGGGTCTTTGGTGTCGAGGACGAGGGCCAGCCGGTGGCCCGTCGGCAGGTCGTAGGCCGTGGCGAAGAGCGCGACGTCGAGCGGGAAGGCCTGCCCCGGAGCACGGCCGGACCAGCTCTGTGGTGCGTGCGAGATGAGTTTACCCACGCCGAGTGCGTTCACGTCGTAGAGGTAGGCGAAGACGGTGCCCTGCGACGCGGAGGAGGTGACGGTGGTGTGCAGCCTGACCACACCGCGGATGCGCTGGAGGGACGGGTAGGGCGCCGACTGCCAGACGGCGGCCGCGAACCGGGGCAGCAGCGGAACCTCGACGATCGGCGGCAACGAGGCGGTCTGGTCGAGCACCCCGGACACTTCGGTGAACCCGGTGTCCGCCCCGGAATCGATGCCACCGGTGATCGAGGTGCGCCATCCGGTGTCGGCCGGACCATCCAGCGCACCGGTGCCGAAGACGTCCGCACGGCCGAGCGGCAGCGACCGGGTCCGCGAGCTCACAGCCTGCCAACCGGGATAGTCCTCCTCACCGCCGCCAGGCCTGACGTGCAGTTCCACTGGTGCGCCATGGGCACCCGAAGTGCCGCCGTTGCCCTTCAGTTGCTGGTCGAACCACTCACGCGCGTTCGCCCAGGTCTCGTTGTCCATGCCGAGGAATCCGGTCAGTTCCTGGGTGGCGTGGTCTCCGGGGCGCATGATCAGGCGCTTGGGGCCGGTCAGCTTCTGGTAGAAGCCTGTCATCTGGCTGGAGTTGAAGACGCTGTCGCTCCACGCGTTGGACACGAGGACCGCCGTACCGTGGGCGTTGATGCGATCCACGTACGTCCCGGGAGACCGTACCCTGGCCCAGTTGACGACGTCCGGCATGTCGCGGTTGGCGTAGAGGTCGGCCAGAGCCCGCGCGTACTCCGCGCCCGGACGGCCGGTCGGCACCTGTAGGGCGTTGAGCAGTGCCGCCGCCTGCAGGTGCCGGGTCTGGCCGCTGTAAAGGGAGTCGACCAGATCACCCCAGGCGCTCAACGCGGCCACCGCCTTGATCCGGGGATCGAAGGCGGCACCCAGCAAAGACATGCCCGCGCCCAGTGACAGGCCGAGCATGCCGATGCGCCGTGGGTCGGCCTCGGTGTGGGCGAGGGTCCAGTCGATGACGGAGGAGATGTCGGCGACGTCCGTGGGCCCGCCGACGTCTATCCGCCCGCCGGAGAGCCAGAATCCGCGCACCGTGTACGTGACCACCACATAGCCGTCAGCAGCCAGCTTGCTGCCCTGAGCGACGTACTCCAGGTCGCTCTGCCCCCACGAAGCGGGCTGCACGATCACGGGATAGCGACCGCGTGAGTCGGCACCAGGTGTTCCCGCGGCGGGTGTCAGGACGTCGGCCTTGAGGACGACACCGTCCTTCATGGGAATGTCGGCCAGGCGGAAGGAAGGCCTGGCTGCGACGGCGGCCGCCGAACGCGCAGGAGGCGTTGTGGCTGAGGCGGGAGCCGTGCCGATGCTCGCGCACAGAGCGACGGAGGTCACCGCCGCAGCGCCCGCCAGCCAGCCCCGGACCCGGACCCGGTGCGTACGGAAGCGGCCGGAACGCGTCATCGATGTCCCCATCAGGATCGGATCGGACCGTGATGCCCCGTCGGCATCCATCCGGTGTGGTGATCGGAGCCTAAAGTGACTCAAGTGGTTGCGAGGAGTGCCTGATCAGCCAAATCTACTGGCCGGTAGCCACCGCTGCCGAAACGAGAACGCACACCCACCCGGCCACCGCCTCTGGCTCCGGATCCAGCCCGCCAGCGACGAAGAGAAGCCGGAGGTCCGCCGCACTCAGTCCGACAGATGGGCGCTCAACTACTCCCCCGCCAAGCAGTACTGCCAGCGCGAAGGACACCTGCAAGTGCCGATGAAACGCATCGAGCGGATCGTCGGCAAGGACCGGGAGGAGTGGCAGCTCCGGCTCGGGACATGGATCGGCAACCAACGCCGCAGGGTTGCAACACCGTCCCGGAGCGGGTCGGGCAACTGCCCGCCGTCGGCATGCGGTGAGCACAGCCGCCGGGCCGGCCGGCCCGAGGTGTCCGCCAGTGCGGCGGGCACCTTCAGGAGGGTGTGCCGCCCAGGACTTCCACCTTGCCGGTGTCGAGTGAGTAGTACGCGCCGACTACCGCCAAAGAGCCCTTGCGCACCAGTGGGGCAAGGTCCTCGTTGGAGCGAAGTGCGCCGGCGGTCAGCTTGACCTGGGTCCTCGTCATCGTCTCGACCGGGTCGGCGCCGCCTTCCCGCACCGCCTGCTCGTACGCCGGCCGCAGCGCCTTGACGATCGCCTGCAGGTTGCCAGGCAGGGGTTTACCGTCATGCAGGGCCTCGTACGCCGCCTTGACGGCGCCGCAGCGTTGATGCCCGAGGACGACGACGAGCGGGGTGCCGCTCGTCATGGGGCCGTACTCGACAGAGCCGGTGACCACCGGACCGACCGCCTGGCCGCCCGTGCGCATCACGTAGAGGTCGCCCAGTCCGGTGTCGAAGAGAAGTTCCGGCGGCACCCGGGAATCGATGCACGACAGAACCGCCCCGAAGGGCTCCTGTTGCTGAGCCACGAGCTGACGCCGGTTCGGATCCCGGTCGGGATGCTGGAGGTTTCCGCTCACCCAGCGTCCATTGCCATCCATCAGTCTCGCGAACGCGGCGGCGGGGGTGGTCGGGCGCGGAGAGGGCGAGGGCGAACTGCTGGTCGCCGACGTGGCGGCGCTCGTCGCTGAGCACCCCGCAAGGGCGGCCGTGGCGCCCGCGAGTGAGCCGGCGAGCAGGGCTCTACGGTCCAAACGCCCACCTGCACCCATCGGTCGGTCCCCTCTGCGCCGTACGAACCCGTGCCTGCCTACAGATCAGGGCGATTGTTCAGCGTGGTGGGACGGTCTGGCGGCAGACACAAGCGGGCGCGGGTTCTTTCCCCCCGACGGCCCACAGAAACGGGCTCACACGCCTGTGCCCACCGTACCGGCGCCGGCGCCAGGGACAGTGGGGATCCCACCCCGCTTGCGGGCTTGGCCACAGGCGAACTCGACCTGGTGCTCGGAGACGGGTCTCCCCGATGACGCCCTGCTCGACGAGGCAACAGTCTCCACCCGCAAGGCCGCCCCAAGGGACTCACTCACGCCTACGGCGCGCACAGGGCCCTCCTGCGCCTCCGGGCCGTGGGCGGGGTGTCCGCGGCGGACGAGGCGATGTCGGACCTGGCGCCGTCCTGACGCTGCGCGCAGGGGGCGAAAGCTCTGGAATGAGGGCGCGGAGCACGGAGAGCAAGGGATCGGTCGCACTCGTGACCGGAGCGAATCGGGGATTCGAGCCGGGGTTCACTCGCGCTCTGCCGGCCCGGGGTGCCGCCAAGGTGTATGCGAGTGTCCGCCGCCCCGAGGACTTCACCGAGCCTGGGGCGGAAGCCGTGCGCCTCGACGCTCACCGACCCCGATCAGACCGCGGCCGCTGCAGCAAGAGCGTCGTCGGCGTGCATGTGGGCTACGCCGAGGCCCACTCCGACGCCCACTCCGACGCCGACGCCGACGCGACCGTAACGGTCGACGCTCCTAAGGTGGAAGCTGTGGAAGTGGTCGCGAAGACGATGGACGCGATCAGTCACGACGAGCCGGAGGTGTCCGACGACGAGACCGCTCGCCAGGTGCGCGCGGCGCTGTCGGGCCCGCAGGAGCTGCTCTACCCGACCGCGTGAGGGCGCGCGGGAGAGCGCGAGGACCGGCTGCGTCCGAGAGTAACCGTGAGGTGGGCGGATGAGCACGGACAGTGACTTCGATGTCGTGGTTCTCGGAGCCGGCCCCGGCGGATATGTGGCCGCCATCCGCTGCGCACAGCTCGGGCTCCACACGGCCATCGTGGAGGGCCGGTTCTGGGGCGGTGTCTGTCTGAACATCGGCTGCATCCCGGCGAAGGCGCTGCTGCGCAACGCCGAGGTCGCGCAGTTGTTCCTGCACGACGCGGAGAAGTTCGGGGTGAAGATCAGCGGGGACGTCACCCTGGACTACCGGGCCGCGTACGAGCGGAGCCGGATGGTCGCCGAGGGGCGCTCGAAGGGCGTCACCTACCTCATGCGCAAGAACAAGATCACGCAATTCGAGGGCCAGGGAACCTTCCTCGATCCGCACACGCTCCAGGTGCGGATGAGCGACAGCGAAGCGACCCTGTCGTTCCGTTCCTGCATCATCGCGACCGGTGCGACCGTGAAGCTGCTGCCCGGTACGGCGCTGGGCAAGCGCGTGGTCACCTACGAGGAGCAGATCCTCGCCGACAGCCTCCCGGCCAGCCTGATCATCGCAGGCGCCGGCGCCATAGGCGTCGAGTTCGCCACCCTGCTCAGCTCCTACGGCGTGGAGGTCACGCTCGTCGAATTCCTCGACCGCATCGTGCCGCTGGAGGACGAGGAGGTCTCTGCCGAGCTCGCCAAACGCTTCAAGCGCCAGGGCATCCGTGTACTGCCCTCCACAGGCGTGCAGTCCATCGAGGAAGCCGAGGACCAGGTCCGCGTGCTGGTCGAACAGGGCGGCCGGCAGCAGGTCCTGGAGGCGGAGAAGGTGCTGCAGGCCACCGGCTTCCAGCCGCGTACCCATGGCTACGGCCTCTCCAGCACCGGCGTACGGCTCACCGACCGCGGAGCCATCGACGTCGACGGACACTGCCGCACCAGCCAGCCGCACATCTACGCGATCGGCGACGTCACGGCGAAGCTGATGCTGGCTCACACCGCCGAGGCGATGGGTGTCGTGGCCGCCGAGAGCATCGCCGGCGCCGAGACCATGGAACTCGACTACCGCATGATCCCGCGCGCCACGTTCTGTCAGCCCCAGATCGCCAGCTTCGGCTGGACCGAAGCCGAGGCACGCGCCCAGGGCTTCGACGTCCGCGTGGCGAAGTTCCCCTTCACGGCCAACGCCAAGGCACACGGCTTCGGCGACACCGCCGGGTTCGTGAAGCTGGTCGGTGACGGCCGCTACGGCGAACTACTCGGCGCCCATCTGATCGGCCCGGATGTCACCGAGCTGCTCCCGGAGCTGACCCTGGCACAGAAGTGGGATCTGACGGTGAACGAACTCATCAGGAACGTCCACGCCCATCCGACGCTGAGCGAGGCGGTGCAGGACGCCCTGCACGGACTCGCGGGACACATGATCAACCTCTGACGAAGGGCACCCCTACGTGCCACTGCGGTGGAACTACGGATGACGGCTGGTCCCCCGGCAGCACATCCTGCTCGTGCTGCGCTCGCGGTCACACCCGCCGGCGGCAACCGCAGCGACGTCACCCAGCTCGTCCCGGTGCCGCACCACTCCCGCCACCTGCGGATCCGATGCGGGGTGCGCGGGACCTCGGACCGTTGATGGCACTCGCGGTGCGGCTGCGAGAACTCGGCGCGGGGGTAGGGGTGTACACCGCCGCCGAACGAGGAGTTCGCGGTGGCCTCACGATCGGAGACAGCGAGGCGCTGGCCGACCCCCGCCCCGCGCCTATCCTGGGCTGTGGGGGATCACGATGATGAACCCGCTCACCGTGATCTGCTTCGCGGCTCTGGTCCTGGGCCGGCTCCCAGCCACCTGCAGCGCGGTGGGTTCGTCCACGCAGCGTTCGCCGCGTCCGCCAAGGCTGGTATCCCCATCAGACCTTCTCCTCTCGCCCGGCAGGGGCTGTGTACGCGGATGCGGAGATGGCTGTCGCCGGGTGAATGGACTCGACATCCTGGAGTCGTGGACGACTCCCCGCTGGACCGGCTGTAGACAGCCACGAGCCGAGTGGCTCACCCGATCAGGTCTCTCACAAGCCGATCAGGCGAACGGGGCGGCCCAGGCGGACCGGGACGCCTGGTGAGTACAGGACGCTGACCGGGGCGGTGCTCGGCGCGGGCACACCGGCCGCGGTGAGCAGATTCTCCTCGCAGGTGATGAGCTCGGCACGGTGGAGAGGCCAGCGCGGATGGTGGTTGGGCAGGTACGCGGCCCCGCTCGCGAGGGGGTTGTGCATGCCCCAGCGGGCGGTGAGAAAGTGCTCCAACTCGGTTGGTTCGTCAATGCGTTCACCTGTGCGTACGGTGACGCGACTGTAGGCGCCGCGTCCGCCCGGCCAGCGGCGCGAACTGGTATAGGTGACGGTGTCGTCGGCGGCGCGCACACCCATACGGGACCACAGGTAGGGAAGGTGGAAGCCGATGCGTCCCATCACCACGGGGATCAGGCGCGCGGCGTCCATCGAGCGGAAGACGACACCGCGGCGGCCGTGCGTGTCCACCGAGTACAGGCGGACGTTGGTCTCCGGGAACGAGCCGAGGTAGGGCACCCCGGGCAGCCGGAACCAGCCGACCTTGTGCATGCGGAAGGCGACCAGCCCGACGTAGGTGGTTCCCTCGTGGATGTCGGGCACGGTCCCGGTCGGCAACAGGTGTGCCACCGTGGCCGGTTCGACGGCCCAGTGGATGAACGTCAAATCCAGCCACTGCTGGGTGAGCAGCGGGAAGCGTATGCCGACGGGAGCGTCCGGGGAGACAGTCATGTCAGGGGAGCGAGGACCGTCGGGAGTGGGCTTCCGCATCACTTGAGCATGACAGGCGACTGGCCGCCACCGGTAGGCCGATCCTATGAGGCTTGAGACTCAGGCGTTCCCGGGGTGGTCTGGGGATAGGTGTTCGGCCGGTCGTACGGCGGCGGCATCGGCAGAGACACAGGCGTCCGGCTGAGGCTGGTCGTGGTCACGGATGCCGCCCCTGTGGGGCCGCGGCTGTGCCTGCGGCGCTGTGAACCGTTGATGCCGATACTGAAGGCGACGGTGGTGTACTGCTCTCGGCCGATGAGGCTGTGGTGCCCACCCTGGACGGGCAGGAGGATACTCTGCCGGGGCACCTCCTGGGGCGCTTCCTCTCAACTGCAGCCATTACCTTGGGAATTACGTGATCGTCCTGAGGAGGCCTTGTCGTCTGCGCCCGAGGGTCCGCGACCTGCGTGCGGACCGGCCAGGGGCTGGGGAGCCCAGGGAGTGGCTCCCCAGCCCGCAGATCGTGAGGTCAGCGCGCGGGCAGTGCGGGGGTGTGCTCGGCGCGTACGGCGTCCAGGGTCCGCGGGTCGAGGCCGAGGAGCCGCAGGATGGTCGGGGCGATCTGGGTGGTCTCGACCGGGGCGGCGACCCGGACGTCGTGCGGGGTGACGGCGCCGGAGACGACGAGCGGAACGTCGAGGTCGTCGGCGTGGGCGCCGCCGTGCTCGGCAATCTTCTTCTTGCCGCCGGTGTAGACGACGCCGTACTGGCTGATGCCGAACAGGTCGGGCACCCGGGAGTCACCCGGCCGCACGTGGAAGTACCGGGCGGCGTCCGCGCCCGCGTACAGGGTCTTCAAGCCGCTCGCCATGAAGGGCTTCGCGTTGCCGTCGATGCCGTTGCCGGTGCCGGACTGGGCAAGCAGGTACGCCTTGGCGAAGTCGGTGGCGGCCTTCGATCGGTCGGTGAGCCAGATCAGCATGGCGTCGTCGTCCACGGCGTGCGCGACCAGGTCGCCGGAGCCCGGGTGGGCCTTCTTCCATGCGGCGTTGAGGCCGTCCAGGAGGGGGCCGTCGTCGATGCGGGTCAGCGCCTTGGGATCGGTCGGCGACTGACCGTGCTTGGCGGACAGGACGACCGTGGTGCTGCCGTCCAGGTGCCGCTTGCGGAGTTCGGCGACGAACGCACCGACCTCCCTGTCGACGAAGGCAAGGTTCTTCTCCAGCAGCGGGCCGGGCACGCCCTTCGCCTTGTAGCCGCCGGCCAGCCCGTCGGAGGCGGGCAGCTTCTGGGCAGTCGACACGGACTGGAAGTTCATGCCGAATACCGCCGGGGTGCCGACCTTGTGGGTGCCGCTGTGGTCGTAGCCGTCGATCTCGTTGAGCACGGCCTGCACCTTGTAGCCGTCGTACTGCTCGGTCGCCGCGTTGTCCTTGGTCCAGTCGTCGCCCGCGGGGTAGCCGATGGCGGTGCTGTTGATCTCCGGGGCGAACAGGTCCTGGATGCCGTTGCCCGAGGGACCGTTGAGGATGTCGTAGGCCACGTGCTTGTCGGACCACGCGGTCCGCAGTCCGGCCTTACGGGCCACGTCGAAGACCGTGTTGACCCGCAGGTATGCGTGCGGGGAGACCGGCGCGCAGGACTTCGGGTCGACCGGCAGCTTCGTCGGATCGATGAGGCTTGCGGGGTGACCGGTCATCTTCAGGATGCTGCCGGGCAGCCCGGTCAGGCCCTGGCCGGCGTCGATGGAGTCCTTGTTCTTGTCGAGGTCCTCGGTGAGGTCGACCTCGGCGCCGGACTTGGCGCCCGCGCACTTGGTGGTGCCGGCCGGGAGCAGGGCGGCGTCGTAGCCGTCGTCGTAGTAGACGCCCGTGGTGCCCGGGTTGCCGCCGGTGAGCTGGCCGACCATGCCGGGGAACGAGTCGGAGGGGATGGTGGTTCTCGCGTGTGTGTACTCCACGCCGCCGTCGGCGAGCCGGGCGAGTGCCGACTGCGGGTGGCGGGCGATGTACCAGGCCAGGTCGGACTGGTGCAGGCCGTCCACCGACAGCAGCAGGACGTGCCGGGCGGCCGGGTGTCCGGGCGTGTGCGCCGAGGCGGGCTCGATGGCCGTGGCGGTGAGCGCGCCGGCGGCGGCGAGCGCGGCGGCCGCCGCGGTGACCGTACGGGCCGTACGGGCCGAACGTCGCAACAAGGGTTCTCCTCAGGCAGTGCGGGAGGGGGCGGCATGTGGTGCGTGCGGGGACATCCGAAGGGCCGAACGTGTACGGAAGCGGACTTCCGTGCCGTGTTCTGACCAAGAAAGTCACGTGGACACGCAAAGCCGCGCGCCAGGTGCCCACGGCCCGCGGTGTTGTAGCCCGCAGTGTCGTAGCCCGCGCAAGGTGCGCCCGCACCGAGCTGACCGGCCATGCTCCCGGCTCCTGCCAGGCGAGCACCGCTCCCATCACGGTGATCCGTCCGTCCGGCTCGCCATACCGGCCCCTCGGGGCGTAGGCGGTTCCGCCGTAGTTGCCGTTGGCCATGCAGGCCTTGCCCTTCGAGGGCAGCTGCAGGCGGATATCTACGGCTTCCGTGGAAGCGCACCACCCTCGTGCAGCGGCCGGAACAGCGCCGTCGCAATGCCCGGCCCCACGGGAACGGACCAGATCGACAGGCTACGGCGGTTTTGGTGAAGCCACCGGTGCTGACATAGGTGGGAGGGAAGGACACATCAGGGTCGTCCCGTCCGCGACCTCGGGAGCGGGGAGCCGACAGCGCCGAAGCCTGTCTCCGCCCTCGTGTGCGCTGCCGCCAAGGGGCCGATGACCGCGGCAACCCACTCCCTGGGCGGTTCGCTGGAGACGGTAACGTCGACTCGTCAAACAGGCGAGGGTGGTCAGGATGGAGATGCGGTCGGCCCGCGGCCACCGGCGTCGCGAGCGGAGCAATGGCGACGCAAGGTTCAAGCGCCGCCGCGAGCATGGCAGTTGGCGGCTTGCCGCAGACGGCCTGGACCACGACACGGCATTGGCGGTTCTGCACGAGCGACGCCCGTCGGTCGGTGCCTGGCCGGGCTGCCGTGTCGGATCAGACGGCTCGATCGCGTTGAACGTGCCAAGTCGCAACCAGAATGCCAAGTTTCGTGGTCGGCTGCATCAGGTGCCAGATCCGGACGGGGACGACGGTGTGCTGCTGGTCTCCGGAGTGATGCTGGAGACCATGTCCGCGGTCATGCTTCCGCTGTCGTTTGGCTTCGTCACGCTGCTGATGCTCGGCATCCTCATCGCCGGGGCGCTGACCCTCACCATCGCGCCGCTGGTCATCGGCCTGGTAGGGGCGCCGCTGATGGGAGCGATGGCCGTGGGCTTCAGACACACCCGCGGCCAGGCGTACGACCTCGATGCACAACGGCTCTACCGCAACCTGCACACGCTGCTGGAGCCGCTCCGCCCGGAGCCACTGGGAGAGTCTCCGCAGCTACGCCAGGCCTGACGTGCGTCTCAGCGGCACCTGGTAGCTCATGCAGGGCGACAGCCAGATCGGCGGCTGCGACAGTGCGCCTGTCCCCTGGCGGGTCCCGGGAGACCGGATGCGCAACCGGGACCGCTGGCCCCGGCAGTCGGGCGGCGGAGCCGCAGTACCCTATGCAGCCCCAACACGGCAGTGCCCGATGCCAAGTTGGGGGATGCGCGAACCGCGCCACAAACACCACCACCTCGACGGCCAGGACGGACGGACTTCGAGCGGGGCCCGGTAGTCCCCGGGTCGCGCCCAGCCAACCGGAGGAACTGTCGGGCGCTCTCCCCCGGCGTCCCGCCAGGCGGGGACGACGTGGCAGGCCGGCCGGCGTAAAGGCTTCAAGGGCGCAGAGCACGCTGCCCATGGACGCCTGCGCCGGCTGGCCGCGCTGTTCGGCATCTCGAAGTGTGCGGCCGACCCCATCATCGAACAGCACCACTGCCGCCCGGTCGGCGAGCGTGACAACGACTGACCGGGCACGCAACCTCGGCAGTGGCACGGCGCGTTACGATGCCCGGCGGTGCACCATGCCATGGTCGTATCTCCGGTGATCGACACAACCCGCGTCCCCCACGGAACGCCTGCCATGCCGCACGGAGCGCACCCGCGGGCGAGGATCTGCCCGGCAGGGCTCAGGTCTCCGGTCGGGAGCGACCAGGTCTGCGGCCGGGAGGGCGCACATCGCCTCCCGGCCGCAGGGTTGTTCGTGGCGGCAGGCGGTGTCCTGCCGCCGGGCGGTTACCGGTCGTTCAGCGCGCCGGTTCTGGGGTCGTCGTGCTGAATGCGTGGTGGGCGGTGCGGCGCCATCGGTTGGCGGGGAGTGCGGGTCGTAGTGCGGCGTAGGCGCTGCAGTACTTGGTGAAGACGGCGGGGCGTATCCCGTGGGTGTGCAACAGGCGGTCCGCCTCGGTGAGATGCCCGGTGGTCTTGGTCTCGACGAGGACGAGGTCGTCCGTGCACCGCACGGTGCGTCCGGTGCGCAGGTCGTCGCAGAGCAGTGCCGCGTCGCAGGTGATGCGTTCGCCGTCGGCCACGAAGGTGGCGCGTGTGTAGTCGGTGCTCAGGGATGGTTCGAGGGCGGCGGGGGCGGTGATGCCGTAGGCGGTGTGCAGGGTGTCGGTGAGGAAGGCTCGGCTGTCGGGGTCGAGGGGGGTGGCGGCTGGGGTCAGGGGGCGGCGGTGTTTGACGGTGTTGCCGCGCGGGCCTTTGAGTTTGATCTCGAACTGCCGCTCGCCGGTGTCCTCGTAGAGCCGTTCGCGGATCTTGAAGCGGAGCCGGCGGCCCTGGCGGTGGTCGTGGAAGGAGCGGAGGTCGGGGGTGTCGTAGTAGACGGAGTGGTAGCGGAAGGCGCGGCGGCCGTTGATGGTGAGGGCGCGGTAGGGGCCGCCGGGCCGGTGCGGGTCGGTGAGCCGGCCGATGACGTGCAGGAAGGTGGGTGCGGGTACGAGGTAGCTGTGGTCGAAGCGGGCGAGGAGGGAGGCGCGTTCGTTGAGCTCGTCGAGTGAGATGGGGGCGGCACTGTGGGCGGCGTCGGCGATGGCGCGGACCGCGGTGGCGCAGCGGGCCGGTGCGGTGGTCACGCGGCCTCCCAGGCGGGCGTGGTCCGGGGGCTGGGTGCGGCGGCGCGCGCCGCGCCCCGGCCGGCCGGGGCCGTTACGGGCTCGCGGTAGCGGACGTCGACGACGGTGAGGTCCCGGACGTAGTCGACTTCCATGACCGTCCAGTGGAGGGGCTGGCCCAGGCGTCGTACCAGGTCGGCGCGGAGCGCGGCGGGGTTCTGGTGGACGGTGTCGAGGGTGACGACGGCGCGTCGGGTGCCGGCCAGGAGGCGGGGGCTGTCGGCCGCCCAGACGACGAGGAGCAGGGCGGCGCACAGTCCGGCGGTGAGTGCGAACGGCAGCCTCGGCAGTCCGCAGAGCAGGCCCAGGACCAGGGTCGTGAAGTAGTAGGCGACCTCCTCGTGCTGCACGGCGTCGGAGCGGAGTCTGACGATCGAGAGCACGCCGAACAGACCGAAGCCCAGAGCCGCGCCCCCGCTGCCGCGCACCTCGGCGAGGGCGGTGACGACCGTGAAGAGGCCGGTGTTCAGGGCCAGATAGGCCGGCACGAGGTCGCGCCGGCGGTGGCGCGGATAGTAGATGGCGAAGGTCAGCAGGCCGACGGCGGCGAGGTCGAGCCCGAGGTGGGCGGCGAGATGCCGTAACGACTCCATGACTGCACTCCCTGTGGGAACGGAGGCCGGAAGGCCCCGAAGAACCGGAACGAGAGACAGACGATAGGCAAACGCATGGCGAACATGCATTCGCTTGTGGAGAAACGATGCGCCTCCTTGATGACCCCCGGCCCGAACTGACCGGAAGCACACTTCTCCTGTCCCATTAGCCCCTCTTGCCGACCGCCACCGACGCTCCACTCCCGACAAGAGCGGCCAACGATGATGTGGTGTCCGAGGCCAGCACCGCCGCCTCGGTCCACAGAGGCCAGGCCGGACCCACCCGCTGGCTGCCGGCTTGTGCACCATCGCCACATCCCACCCCGCGCTCGCGGACGTCGCAGGCTGCGACGTCATCCCTCTGGACCTGAAAGACCTCGACAGCGTGCACGCCGCCGCCGCGCAGATCAGCGACTCCTTCACCCGGCTCGACCTGTTCATGGCAGCCGCCGGCGTCATGGCCACCCCGGAGCGGCGCCCCGGCCCCGGCTGGGAGAGCCAGTTCACCGCCAACCACTTCGGACACTTCACCCTCGCCTGCGAGCTCTACGCTCTCCTGGCCGCGGCAGGCGGTGCGCGCGTCGTCGTCAACGGCTCCGCCGGACATGCCCTGAGTGACATCCGCTGGCACGACCCGGACTCTCGCACCGGCTAAGACAAGTGGCTGGCCTACGGCCAGGCGAAGCCTGCCAACGCCCTCTTCGCCATGTACTTCGACACCCTCGGCCGTGGCGACGGCATCTGGGTGTTCGCACTGCATCCTGGCAAGATCATCACCGGGCTGCTGCGGGAGATGACGCTCCGGGAGCAGATCGATCGCGGTTGGGTGGACGAGCACGGTGATGTGATCGGCGCCGACTTCAAGACGCCCTTCCAGGGCGCCGCCACAGGCCTGTGGGCAGCCACCTCCCCACTCCTCGACGAGCGCGGCGGTCTCTAACCTGGAGGACTGCGACGTCGCACGTATCTCCGCTCCTGACGCGCCCATGGATGACGGCGGCGTCCGCGCGTACGCCATCAACCCCGGCGCGGCCAAACGGCGGTGGGACCTGTCCATCACCGCGACTGGCGCCACCCCGCTCACCCGCTGACCCCACGCCCTGCACGCGCCGATGCAACACTCGACACGGCACGAGAAGCCCTTGCCCTCAAGACGGCCGACCCGGGCCAGTTCACCCGCCGATCGACTGCCGCCGGAGGCAGCGGGATCTAGGCATGCCACACCGCAATGCACCTTCTTACAGTCGAAGGCCGGCGCGGGGTCTGATCCGACGTGCGCACACCCGCCCGAGCGCGCACGTCGCAGCCGAGCTGGGAATCTCGCGGGCGTGCGCCTCGCAGTGGGGCAACCGCTGGCGCCGTCACGGTGACTTCGGCCTGCTCGACCGCCCCTCGGCCCCGCACCACAGCCCACGTGCGACTCCGACGTGAGTGATGGAGATGATCGAGTCCTGACGGCGGCAGAAGAAGTAGTCCGCGCAGCGGATCACTCACGAGCTGGCCGCGCTCGGTTACACGGTTGGCCGCCGCGCCATCAGGCGACAGGTGACCAATGACTCATTGCTCCTGATGAACCCACCACAGTCCCCAGCCACGCACGGCACGAATGGACGAGGGATCCTCATCCAGAATGGCAGCCAAGATCGATTGTCAGTGGTGCGTGAGACGGTAGGAGCATCGAGTCGGAACGAGGGGGAGCGGTCATGTCCGGAAGCCAGAACTACATCAATCACGTTGCTCTTGTGCTGGACGCCAGTTCTTCCATGTCACACCTGAGCGGCAAGGTTGTCGAGGTCGCCGACCAGCAGATCGCATATCTTGCCCGCCGCTCAAGGGAACTGGACCAGGAAACCCGCGTCACGGTCTACGTCTTCGCGGACAAGGTGGAGTGCGTCATCTACGACAAGGACGTGCTGCGGATGCCGTCGCTGAAGCAATTGTATCGGGTCGGTGGAATGACGGCTCTGCTGGCGGCCGCACTGAAGTCACAGAGGGAGCTGGCGCAGACAGCTCAACTGTACGGTGACCACAGCTTCCTGACGTTCGTCCTCACCGATGGGCAGGAGAACGCAAGTCATCGCTGCCCGGATGCCCCTGCCAGGGATCCGCGTGAACTGGTTGAGGCGGTGGCCCAGATGATCGAGACACAGGACGACAACTGGACGCTGGCCGTGCTCGTGCCGGACCAGATGGGCAAGCGCGAGGCCATGCAGTGCGGTTTCCCGAAGGACAACATCGCCATATGGGACGCCACGAGCACACAGGGTCTGGAGGAGGCCGGGCAGGTCATCCGCCAAGCCACCGAGAAGTTCATGGTGGGCCGCACCCAGGGCATCCGGGGATCGCGGGCGGTGTTCTCCACGGGTGCGGAGGCGGTCAACAAGGACACCATCAAGGCGGCCGGCCTCGCGCCGGTGAATCAGTCGGAGTACGAACTGATACCGGTGACTCGCGCCGCGGCGATCCGGGACTGGGTCATTGAATGCGGGCACACCTACCGTACCGGCGGTGCGTTCTACCAGCTGAGCAAGTCGGAGAAAATCCAGGCGCAGAAGCAGATCGCTGTACTGGAGAAGAAGACGGACCGGGTGTACACGGGGCCCGAGGCCCGAGCCCTGCTCGGCCTCCCGAACACGGAAGTTCGCGTCAAGCCGGACCACAACGACGACTTCACGATCTTCGTACAGAGCACCAGCGTGAACCGGAAACTCGTACCGAACACGCGGCTCCTGCTCATGCTCTGACCCCCCGGAAACCAGGTTGGGTCCTGGAGTCCTCGTCGTCCCGGCACTCCACCAGCAACAGAGTCGGCGGCTGCGGGCGCGGCGCAGGCGTACGTGTTGCCGAGATCGCCACCGCCTTCACGCCGATCGCCCCAGCGTGGTCAACAGCGCCGACCAGACCCACACCACCATCCCCTACCGGGCCGAGCCCCGGCCCCGTACAGCCGCGACCTGCCGGTGCGCGGGTATCGCCAGCCCATCCGGCGTACTCCCGCACATACCCCCGGCGCACCGTTCTACGGGCTGTGCTCCACCAAGGGCAGGCCGCCGTAGTGACCGATCGAGCACGGCGATACGAGCGCGGCAGCACAGGGCGGCGAGCCCCGACGAGGCGGACCCGCCGCTGCTGGCGCTCGACGGCCCAGGACACACAAGGAGGCCGTCGAGTGTCCAGACCGGCCAACGGCTCGCCTGGGGCCACGAGTTCCAAGGAGCCGGTCGGGCTCAAGGACGGCTACCGCGAGTCGGGCGAGTCCTGGGCGGACCTGCTGCGCGACTGCGCCCGCCGGGGGATGTGTGCGCCGGTCCTGGCAGTCGGCGACGGGGGCTTCTGGAGAGCTCTGGCCGAGGTCTTCCCCGCCTCCCGGCATCAGAGGCGCTGGGTTCACAAAAGGGCCAACGTGCTCAGCGCTCTGCCGAAGGCGGCCCAGTCCGGCGCCCGCCACACTGCCGCAACGTTCTCGGCTCCATGCTCTCCGCTGTCAGAACCCTCGCCCGCGCTCTCACATGACCTGGGCGCCGGTCACCCGTGAGGTGCAGCCAGGCGGCCGCAGCGCCACTCGCTAACCCAAACGGGTGACTTTGCGTCCGTTTCACAGTAGACCACTGCAGGTCAGCACCTTAAACGGGGAGTGTTGGGCATAGGCTTTTCACCAACCGAGTTTTTAGTCATAGCTAAAGGTGGCATGCTGATGGAGTGGCAACGAGGGTTGTCTCTCCATGAGTTGGGGGTGAATCATGGGCATTTTTGCCCGTGACGAGAGCCGGACCACCCTAGCGGCTTCCCGCATAGCGAGGCAGGCGACAGCCTCCCTGGCCGGCCTGTTGGCAGGGCAGGGCAAGACCCGCTCTGATCTCGCGGCGGCAATGGGCGTCAGCCCGGGCCGCGTCAGCCAGATCATGTCCGGCGACGCGAACCTGACAGTCAGGACACTCGCCGCCGTGGCGGAGGCGCTGGATGCCGACGTCCAGATCACATTCTGTGTCCGAGGACAGTCGACGGACGCCAAAGCCTGCGGCAGTACGGACCCGTTGCCGCTCAGGAACAGCGGGCTCCCGGCCCATCGGTGAACCTCCAGACCGGCTGGCACCCCGTGTCACAAAGTCATCATGCTCACGGCTGACCCGGCTTGTTTCAGCGGGTGAGCCAGCGGGCGAACCATCGACGCTGCGGTGGGAGTGCCGGACTGTGGAACGCGTCGTCGAACATCGCCTTCGCACGCAGGATCTGGAGTTCTTCGTTCTCGCTGCGGCGGCCGTGCACGTATGCGAAGCGCAGCAGGTGTCCGCAGTGCGCAAGGGCCGTGCCGAACGCCTGGCGCCGAGCGATGAGTTCATCACCCGTCGGTTCACGCTCTGTCTGACGACACACCTCGTCGATCCCTGTCTGCACGTCCAGCGCCACGTCAATCGCCGTCTCCACATCCGCGTAGATTGCGTTGATCGTCTTGGCCTCGGCGGCGAGCGGATGCCGTTCCAGCAGATACAGCTTGAGATCGTGGACGAACACCCTGAGCTGGGCGGACGTTTCAATGCCGCCGAGAAAGCGGTCCGACCAGGTACAGGCATCGAGGTGCACACGCTGCACCAGCCGTTCCCTGACCAGGGCGATACCCAGTGTCATGAACTTGACGTACGGCTGCGTGGCCTCGTCCTGTTTGCGTCGGGGCAGCGCGGTGGCCCCTGTCGCGGCGCCCGCAATCACCGGTGGAATCGACGCCGCGTGCGGCAGCAGTACCACCGCGCCGGCCGCCACCGCACCCATCAGCGCCAGCACGAGCATCATCAGACCAGACGACGCCCAGCTGCCCAGCAGCCGCCCCTTACCGGAGAACTCGCGCGCCAGCCCCACCCACGCAATGGCCGCGCTCACAGCAGCGGGCAACGCGTAATCAGCCAACCAGGCGTGGTGAAGCCAACTCATCGACGGCGCCCCCAGGACATTCCACGGATAGGTCGGACAGCCGTCAGCAAGCGGATGCCAAAAGGCTTCCCTCTCGGCACATGCCACACCAGCGCACAGCCCTCTCGCCGCCTACCTGTCTCGAGAGGTGACGCGAGTGGAGTTGATGATGTCAGCCAACGTGATACCACACCGTTACTTTGAGCGACAATTGGCCAGCGTGTCCGACCAGTCCAAGGGGTCGCGCAGATAGGGGGTCGGTCGTGGTCGGTGTTTGGGTCGTGCATCCCAACGGTGGGTGGTCCGCGCTCGGCGAAATGAGGCTAGGGACAGCGATGATCGCGCCGGCGAACTCGCAGCATCAACCGTTCGCCGGGATGAATGACTGCCCGTTCACTCGTTCAGGCGAGGAGCCTTTCCGAGGTTGCTTGTCGGTAAGTCTCTCTGCGGTTCTGGCTACTGTATGAAGGGAGAGAATCGGCGAAGCGAGTGGCTACCGCGTTGGCTGTAATCGCCACAGGAATGCTGTTGCCCGCAGGTCCCGTTGACGACAAAGAGATCCTTGTCGAAGACGTGTTCGCGACCCTGGAGGAACGCATTCTGTTTTAGCTCTGCTTTTACGACTCGGTGCGCGGTAGCGCGGGGTCGGCCGTGACATGACGACGGCCGCGCAGGTTGCGTGGATTGGGACGTCCTCCTCGCACAGCGGGGCTCTCGGGTTGAGAAGGCCGGCCGTCAGGGCCGGCGCCTCGACGCCCGAGCCCGTACGACGCGACGAGCGGCACCCAGCGGCTGCGGTGCTGGCCGACGTCCTGGGCCCCGACCGTGCGCCTGCGTTGTCGGGCACCCTCGTCGAAGCCGGGGCTGGGCCCACGCTTTGGAGAGCCGGATCGGCGGAAGGACGATGTGCTACCGACCGGGCCCACGGCGGGGGAGGTCATCGGCGGCCGGCGCCGTGGTGTGCAACGCAGTCGCTTGCCACGCGAGCCGCTCGTCCAGCTCGCACGGCCGCCGCCGAACCGCGGAACGCCGACTTTCCCCTCCGCACCAGCGGCTGGCCGGCCGTGCGGGCCCGCGAAGTCCTCCCCGCGCCCGACATCGTCCGTCGGCGGAATCCCCGGGCTCGTACAGCAGCTTGCACCGCCCCTTTCGCGGATGCGTCATAGCGGTGCTGACCGTAGGCATGCTCCGCGCGGCAGGCTCGCGTCAGCCAATCTGTTCGGCTAGGGCGACGATGATGCCTGCGGGGCCGCGGAGGTAGCAGAGCCGGAAGATGTTCTCATACTGCGCTACCTCGCCGAGGAGTTCTGCGCCGTGGGCGCGGAGGCGGGCGATGGTGTCGTCGATGTCGTCGACCGCGAACATGACGCGATGCAGGCCCAGCGTGTTGGGCGAAGGGTTCCGCGGCTCGGCGTCGGATACCGCGGGGGTGTGGTATTTGGTCAGCTCCAGCTTGCTGTGGCCGTCCGGGGTCCGCATCACCGCGATGTCGCTCCGGACACCGTCGAGTCCGACGGTGCGGTCCGCATAAAGGCCTTCGATCTGCGCCTTGCCTTCCAGCTCCATGCCGAGCTCGGTGAAGAAGGCGACAGCCGCGTCCAGATCGTCGACGACGATGGCGACGTTGTCCATCCGCTGAATAGTCATGTCTTTGAGCCTAACGACTCGATACGCGGTAGCGCCGGGTCGGCCGTGACATGACGACGGCCGCGCAGGTTGCGTGGATTGTGAGGTCCTCCTCGGCCCGCGCGGCCTTGTCCCATGCCGCCTTCTGCGGCCTTGATTGTGCACATCTCGGCGACTTGATCGAGGAAGTGGCTCGCCCGTGGGCGGCACAGCGCGAGTGTGCGCTCCGGGAACGGCGCGGCCACGACCGTCAGCGTGCGGCTCGTGCCGGGCCCAATCACCAGCTGGTCTTCGTCGACCGGGTGCTGATCACCCTGGTCTACCTGCGGCTGCAGCTGCCGCACGCGGCGCTGGCCGAGCTGTACGGAGTGACCCGGCCTACCGCTACCCGTATCCACGAGATCCATCCTCTGTTGGCCCGGCGTGGCTTTGCCGTCCCGCAGCAGCCCGGCGCGCGGCTGCATACGCTGGCCGACGTCTTCGCCTATGCCGCGGCCGAGAGAGTCGACCCGCGCGTCGACGGAATCGAAGGGCAAGTCCGCCGTCCCCGGCCGGACGAGCAGGCCGCAAGGCGTTCGTGTCCGGCAAGAAGAGGCAGAATTCGCTTGTCGCGTCGGAGAACTGCACCCTACGATCGCCCAACGATGAGTTGTTCCGTAACTGTTGGTTGTCACAGGATGGCGGGGCGCAGGTCCCGGATGTACCGGTCGAAGCGTGTGCCGTCCTTGCTGTGTGTCTGCCGGCTGGGTATGAATCCTGCCCGCTGCGCCACTGCGGCAGATGCGGGATTTCCCGTCTCCACCTGGATTACGGCTTCAGTCCCGCCCTCGCCAAGACGGATAGAGGCCGTACGCGACATTCACCCGGTCGGGTGCCAACCCTTCTCCCACGAACCGCAGATCGATCGTGCCCGCGAGCGCCTCGTCGGGGCCCACCCGGATACCGAAAGCACCGAGTGGCCCGGCAGCTTCCCATTGCTCTCGGCAGTGCTGGAAGTACGCTTCGACGCCCTCGCGCGTGCCGGGACCGCCGTTGAGCCAGTCAACGAGTAGCTCGTCCTCCCCTGCGAGGTGCGCCTCCACATCGTCCAGGCGCAGGGGGGACAGAGTGATGATCCCGTCTGACAGCTTCACTTCATGCATCCCGTAATTCTTGATGCCAGAACCCTGTCGCACCATCGGATTGGATCCCAGTCCGCTGGCTGGAGCCGAAGTGGTCGACGGCCTCTCCCAAGGTCCGCAGCCGCACACCCGGGCTGACAGTGCGCCCCCACTCAGCGAGCAGCGGCCGCGGCTCGCTCATGGCGCGGGTGTTGGTGGAGCGGCCCACGCCGAACCAGCAGGCCAGCACGTCGTTCGTTGTCCCATGGCGGAAGATGCACGAGCGTGGCCAGGAGCCGGTCGCCAAACACCAGCCGATGCTTCGCGCCAGCGGCCACAGCCCGGGGCCTGCTGCCGTTCCGGCCACAACGGGCCTACCTCGGCGCACGAGCGAGGCACAGCGGGTCGGTGGCCGCGGTCGGGAGGGCGAAGCGTGAGCGCTGCTCGGCGATGCGTCAGCATCCATCCAAGGGGCGCAATCTGTCCGGCCGTACGGCGGTGACGGCGTCGACGTACGTGCGGCAGCCCAAGGCGACGAGGCCGCGGGGCGGCGAGAGCGAGGATCCGAGCTCGGCGGCCTGGCCGCACAGCTCCTCGACACTGACACGCCCTGGGGGGGCTATCCGCGCAGCAGAACTCCAGCGGGATCGCAGCATGGTTTGAGCGGCTGACACGAGTGTTGCGCGGTGGCTTGTGCGTGGATGATGAGTACGGCCCCACGCTCTGCAGCACACTGTTTACGGCCAATCAATACACAGCGGCCGTCATTTGCCGAGGCGCCTCGACAAACGCGCCATCCGTTCGTCCCAAGGAAGCTCCCAGAGCCCCTGGTGATGCTGCCGCCTGGCCAAGACAGGGGGATGCTGTGCGCTGCCCTCTTCAGGAGCGTTGCGGAGGTCCACCACATACGGGAATCCGGTGAGGGCCGGGGACTCGGGTGTGAGTTGCTCGCGTGATGGTGCCAGGTGCGGCGTCATGGCATCGGCTATTGACCGCCATGCATCATCGCCGTAGCCGCCTTCCTCAGCGATCTCGGTCGCCAGAATCGCAGCGACACCGGCTCCTTGAACGAGGTCGTGGTTCACCTCTTCGATCAGCACGACCGTGTCCTGCGTGCGTCCTTGATGCCGTACGGCAGCCATCTCCTGGGCGAGTGCCGGTGTCATGCCTTCGGCCCAGATGATGATGGTTTCCGCGAGCGTGATCAGGTGAGTGACTGTGTCGAGCCAACTGTCGTCTGTGAGGTACAGCTGAGCCTGAGAGAGCGGCTCGCCGTGGAATCGCCAGGGGTCGAGCTCGAGGTTTGCCGATTGCGAGGTAGCCACCTGCACGATGTCAACCTCGCGTCCCAGCTCTCGCACCACATGATCGCCGCGACGTGCATAGGTGTACGTCTGAGCCTGGTGGAAGCCCTGTCCGCCCCCGTGATCTGCCCTCGGCAGGCGAATCGTGGACTCCAGGAGACCGAAGTTGCGTAGAAGCAGTGCAAAGGGGGCTCCGCAGCAGCACCACGTCTTTACGTCGCCGACTGATCGCCTGTGCCGGAGCTGTGCAGCGCGGACGAGCGCTTTCGCCTGATGCCGCTCACGCCCTCTCTCCTGCCGGTTCGCGGCAGGAGATAAGAGCAACTCGGGCGTGAGGTGTGCCGCACGGCCCGGGAGCTCGACGGCGCGAAGAATGCGGCGCGCGTACTCGCCGCGGGCGAAGTATTCCGTGTCGAGCCCTTCGCCCGCGGCGACGTTGATGGCCAATCCGTTCGACTGCATGGCCGCACGGGCGAACCTGTCGTCGGCTGACGCATCTTCCCCCAACAGCAGGTGAACCAGACCAATATGGAAGTGGGCTTGCGCGAGCCGCCAGCGCAGAACTGCATCCCCGTTCCCCGACCAGCGGTCGATGATCATGCGCCACGGCTCGGCCTGCCGCCTGATGCCGCGAACTCCGTCGGCCATCGGAACCGTGCTGGTGAGGATGGCCCCATAGGCGAGCGCTCGGCACGCCGCTCGCTCAATCGCCGGCGAAACATCTGAGGCGACCTGGTCCACCGCCCGATTCAAGATCGCTACGACACGGTCCGGGTCCACATAGCGCGGCGCCAGTTCCATGGCCACGTCCGCCAGCGTCATGAGCACGGCCACGGCCACATCACCGTCGGTCTGGCCGGCGTACAACTCCGCAATCCACTCAAGGACAGTAAGGTCGTCAGCAAATCGCCCCAGTTCGGCGAATCGCCATGCGAGCATGAACAGGAACGCTGCTTCGTCCTCAGGAGAGTCAGCGTGGGGAAATACGAAGTCCACGAGATACTCGCGCACTGTCTGCTGGGCCGCCTTCTCGTCGGAGATTCGTGCCACCGCGTCGTCCCAGCGCCCGATCACCGCCTCCACGCCGGCATGGACGTTCTCCCATGAGGGACCGCTCCGGTCTTCCATGGCCACTGGACAACCTCCGGCAACTACCGCGTGCCCGCCCCTCTGCTGCCCCTCACTCTGCACGTATTACGGCACACGGGGCAGCTGAGTCCTCTGACGATAACCAGGCGCAGACGCGTCTGGAAGTGTGCATGGACTCTGTTCTTCGGCAGGAGAGTTGAGGTGGTTCGTCTGCTCGTCTCGCCGGTGTAGGGGGTGCCGTCAGTGTTCGGCCTGCTGGAGAGTCACAATGAGTAACTCGGCGAAAGTGAGGTAGCGAGGCGAGGCGCCAGCGAACTGAACCGTCCGAGGCTGGCGTGGGCTAAGGCCTCACGGTGGCCCTGCGCCGGTCGTCGATGCGGTCGCAGACCGTGTTGGCGCACGGGATCGTGTCTGTATCGGCGTCGAGCGGGGGCGTTGAGTAGTACGTGGCCGAGCACTGGACGGGCCGCGCACAATGTTCTGCGGGGTCGCTCCGGCTGCCCTCCCGCGTCATAGCGACGGGGACAGCGCCCGATGGACGACCAGTTCACGAGCGAGGCGCAGCAGTGACACGCTTGCCGTGATCACACCAGCCACGCGGAGATCATTCCGGATCTGAGCCGCCGACCAGCCATCAGCCCGTCAGCCCGTCAGCGAAAGACAGAACTCATTGCCTTCGGGATCGGTAAAGACGATGTTGTCCGTGTGGCGAGCCTGAACGGTCGCGCCGAGAGCCGTCAGGCGTCGGATCTCCGCCTCTGGGTCCGTAGCGAGCAGGTCCAGGTGCAGACGATTTTTCACGCTCTTGGCCTCTGGCACGAGTTGGAACCACAGCCGAGGTCCTCCGTGTGCCGTCTCGACGAGCACGGTGGGGTCGTCTTCGGTGCTGGTGATCCCAAGGGAGCGCAGGCGTGCGAGTTCCGCAGCGTCGTAGGGTGCGACGGCATAGCCGTCCAGAGCCGCAGCCCAGAAGCGGGCCGTGGCTGCGGGGTGAGCGCAGTCGAAGACGATGTCATGGAGTCGCGCCATCCGCTCATGATCCACGCGCGTGACGGACGGTGCCACGCGGTTTTCAGTACACAAATGACGGGGGCGCGGGGCCTCGAAGAGTTCTTATGGGACAGGGTTGAGACCTTGTTCGCCCGGCGCCCGAACACCGGTCGCAACGCCTCAAGGCGGACCGGAAAACACCAACGCCGGGAGGGGCAGTTACCGAGTTGGGAGACGTTCGGTGGCCTGGCCCGCGTTGCCGGTGACAGCGTCCGGTGATTCACATGGGTCCGACGGGCACCCGCGAGCCGGCTCTGGAATGCCTGCTCCTGATCCTTCACGGCCCCGGCGGCCGGACTACGAGCGTGGACGGCTGATGATCCCCCGCGGCCGCAAGGTGTGAGGATCGGCGTATGAAGTCATCCGACTGCGACACATCAGGCGAGGCGTACGCCGAGCACGGCGCCACCAGCCGTTCAACGCCCTCTCCGGCAGGCCCGCGATCCTGGACCTGGTCGGGGACGTGGCCGGGCTGCGGATCCTGGACTTCGGCTGTGCGACGGGGCTGCTGTCCCGACCCGGTAACTGGCCGAACGCGGCGCGACCCTTGAGGTACTACTGCCCATAGCGGCGGTACAAGTCAGTTGGCCTGTGGGTCCGCCAACAGCACCACGCGGTCGGCCTCGACATCGAACGCGAGCACCGGATGCCTTGGTCAGACTCCGGATCCATCAGCACAGGTTTGCCCAGCCGGCGACCGATCGCCCGAAGGAAGCCGCAAAAGACATCAAGCCGCTCCTGGCCCTGCAACTCCCGCAGGTCCACGTCGAAGTCGATCTCGTCTGCGGCATAGAAATGGAAGATCACCCTCACGTCAGGGATCGGCCGGACTAGCAAATACGCACATTCCGCATCCGCCGGACGGGACAACACCTCCTCGGCCCGGGGCAGCGGCATCACGACCTCACCCACGGAGTACTGGAACTGCCAGCCACTCGCGCTCACAAGGTCCAGCACCGCGGACCAGTCCTCCACAGACGCATCCGGCACACGCACGTCCGGCAACGACCCCATCACATCCGGATCGAAGAAGCTCCTGACGTCATCCCACAGCAGATCAGACACCCTGCCATGCTGCCTGCTACCACCTCGCAAAGCAGCCGAATGCTGCGACGAAACCCCTACGCGGGTCCCCGCGGGGCCGTCCGTGCGGACAGTCGCCAGTTGGATCAGGTCGTCATCGCCGGGTGGGGTTTGCCCTCCTTCGCAAGATGCCCCTGCTCGCCCGACCCGCGATGGTCGCTCTCCGCGGCACGCTCGCAGGGACTCTGGTGGCTCTGCCGACGAGTCGCATGTCCGTTGCTGTTGAGCCCTGGCTGACCGTCGTGACGGCGAAAGCGAAGTAGCGGAGTTTCAACGGCACGTGTGGGTTTGTGGTGGGAGGATGGCTGGTCTCTCCTGCCGTGGGCACCGAGTTGTGCTCCGGGCCGTGACCGGGCGCGAGGAACAGAACAGCGTTGATCGCCTCCAAGGAAAGCTTTTGCGCGGTCGCCGTCCGGATGATGGGGTGGCGCGGTGACAAACCACGATGAGGCGGCGGCTGTCAGGCCGTTGACCCTGGATTGGGTGAGCCGGCACCTGGAGGTCGGCGAACGGGTCGTCAAAACAGAGGCGCTGCACGGCGGCATCACCGCTGAAATGCGGCGGCTGACCATCACGAGGCGGGATGGAGGCACCCGTGACCTGGTACTGCGGACCTTCGTCAACGTGGAGCACGCCGAGGACTGGCTGAACAGGGAGGCCGGCGCCCTGACCCTGCTGACGGGGACCGGCGTACCGGCTCCTGGACTGGTCGCGGTGGATCCGACCGCCGCGCATTGCGAGTATCCGTCGCTCCTGATGACACATCTGGCGGGCCGCACGGTCCTCGACGATGAGGGGTTGGGGACGCGCGTCCCTCTGCTGGCCCGTCAGCTCGTGGCGATCCACGCGTTGCGACCCGCCGAGCGGCCCCGGGAGTATGTGGCGTCGACGACAGCCGACACTGTCGTGACTCCGAAGGGCGCTGACGTGGCGGTATGGGCCGCGGCGATCGACGTGATCCGACAGCCCGCGCCGCCCTATGAAGGGCGATTCCTGCACCGGGACTTCCAACCCGGCAACGTACTGTTCGACGTGCCGCCAACAAGCCCGGCAAGTCCCCGCATCACCGGCGTCGTCGACTGGGCACAGACCTCCTGGGGCCCGGCAGACCTCGACGTCGCGCACTGCTCCACCAACCTCGCTCTGCTGCACGCCCCGGCGTGGGGCCTGCGGTTCGCTGAGGCGTATGAGAAGGCCGGCGGGGCACTGGCCGCGACCGCGGGCGAGCGGCTGTATTGGCAGGTGCGGGACGCGCTGGCGATATCAGAAGAAGTGCAACAGGTGGCCCTGCCATGGCGGGAGGCAGGGAGGAGAGAGCTGACGACGCGCGCTGTGGAGGAGCGGCTGGATGCCTATGTCACCGCTCTGATGGACAGCTGAGCCAAAGCGGTCCGGCGCGCGGGCACGGCGGCGCATTGCCATTGCCCTACCTCTGTTCGAACAGCAGCATCACCCGCCGTCCCCCTACTGCCATGGCTTCAGGATGCTCCTCTGCCCAATCTCCCGGTGCCGCGCGCTTGCCAGCTGATGTTGTTCGCGCCCGTGGAGCACGCGCCGTCGCCTTCTCGCTCGGGATTGCGAGCCGACTTTCCGGCCAGAACGGGGCAACCGGTCGTTGAATCCCCTATAAACTTCCGCTGCACTTGTTCCACTCAAAGGGGGGATTCCTTTGCGCGTACGTCTTGCTGCCTCAGCCATGGCTGTCGCTCTTGCCGGCGTCCTGTTCAGTGCACCGGCCGCGGCCGCGGCGACCCTGCCGTCCACCAACAGCGCCCATCGCTGCATCAACCACACCACCGGTGTGTGCGGCTGGACGCATCACCAAAAGCCGAAGGACAAGTACGAGACTGCGAAGTGCTACGACGCTTCCCTGTCGTACTCGCGGCACTCGCAGGGCACCTGCTCCCACCACCACGGCGTCCGCTACTGGTTCAAGTAGTCCGCCACCACACAGTTCGCCTCCTCCGCGTCCGGAGGAGGCGAACTCTACGCTTCGGCACCGGCGTCTCGAGCCGGCGTCACCAGCAGGTCGGTGTGATGTCCGCCCAGGACCACGCTTCTCACTGCCCTAAAGCTGGTCCTGGCCGCAGCCGGGTGCATGCCGCTGCACCGACTTCGCGTGGCCAGACACCGCGACTGCCATCGCCGACGCCTTCCACAAAGCCGACAAGGACTCATCCTTCGCCGCGGCCCAGTACCTGCCCTGCGCCTTCTGACCAGGCAGAGGCGCGCCCCTCGGCGGGATCAAGGTCCCGCCGTCCACGCCGCAACCACTGGTCATTAACAGCACGAACGGTCCTCGGAAGGGGTTCGTGGGTGCCCGGACGGTATCCCAGCGCCTCGGCGCGAAGCTGGTGGCCTTCAAGGGACGCACCCATGTCGCGCCCCAGGGCGGAGTGGAATGCGCGCAGCGGGCGGCGGCTCGCTACCTGGTGACCGGAGGGCACGTGGCGCATCTCCGGGTGCTCGTAGATGTACTGCCGGCCGTCCGGAGCACCGTCACCACGCGTCTGCGACGGCGTCGATCGCCGCGGGACCGAGCCACGGGTTGAGGGTTGGGGATTGAGGGTTGGGGGGACGGCCGCAGGTGGCTGGGCCTGCCGGAATCGTGTTGTTCCCGCTCGTGGAGTCGGTCAGCGGTTCAGGCCCGCGTCGCGTGCCAGCAGGGCCGCCTGTACGCGGTTCTCGCAGTCCAACTTGGACAAGATCCGGCTCACGTACGTTTTGACGGTCCCCTCGCTCATGTGGAGCCGGTGGCCGGTGTCGGCGTTGGACAGGCCCTCGCCGAGCAGGGCCAGTACCTCCTTCTCGCGGGTGGTGAGTGTCTCCAGTCGTCGTCGGGCCCGCTCGGAGCGCAGGGCGGACGTGCCGGAGGCGAGGGAGTCCACGACGTGGCGGGTCGCGCCCGGTGACAGATACGCCTGCCCGGCGGCCGCGGCGCGCACCGCGCCGATGAGCTCTGCAGGCGCCGAGTCCTTCAGCAGAAAGCCCGCGCTGCCTTCGGTCAGGGCGCGCAGCACGTTCTCCTGGGTGCCGAAGGTGGTGAGGATCAGGACGCGGGTGTCGGGGGCGGTGCGCCGCAGTTCGGCCAAGGCCTCCAGCCCGTCCATGACCGGCATCTGGATATCGAGCAGGACGACGTCCACACGCCGGGCCCGGACCGCCTCGACGGCCTCGCGGCCGTCGGCCGCCTCAGCGACCAGATCGATGTCCTCAGCGGAGGTGAGGATCATCCTGATGCCTGCCCGGATGAGCGGCTCGTCGTCTGCGACGATAACCCTGATCACGACTCTCCTGCGCTGTTTCGAGCGGCCGGTCTCGAAGGCCGTCTGCGCGCCATCATGCCCGCAAGAGCCATCCACCCGCGAGTCAGGCACCCCAGTCTCCCCGCACCCCATCCCTTTTGGCCGCGGCTCGCGGTCTCGAAGACTCCGGCTGCTGCGGCGGGCGACGCGCCGTGACAGGGGGCACCTCCCGGTCATGGCGGGGTGCCCCTCTTCGAGCGGCGTCGAAAGGTCAGCAGGAGCCGAGAGCGTTACGAGGATGGAGAGCGGCGACCACACGGCCCAGGTGCGTGCCGGACACCGCCTGGCTCAAGCCGCCGAAGGTGCCCCAGCAAGCCGGGCACGAGCCTTCTCCGGGCGCCCGTTCACGCACCTGTACGTCCCTCCGGGCCGCCTTCACCGCATGGCTATACGGCTTGGTCATCGCCCTTTCCTACCTGCCGACGGACAGGAAGGCCAAAGCGGCCAGGCCGATCATCAGCGCCAGCAGGATCAGCGCCGCCAGCGCGCAGCCGGCCGCCAGGCCCTTGGTCTTGTTGTTCTCACTCATTGCTTCCGCCAGCTCCTTCGGCAGGCCGATCCCGTCCATGACCGGACCACCCTCGCCCGGCGAGACGGCCGAGAACTGCTCCCGAAAGTCGTCGGCCGGATCAACGAACGTCGTCCCCGGCTCCCCCGACAGGCCGGAGGAGCCGATCTCCGGCACCGTGTACGGCAGCATGCCCGCCAGCCGGAAGCCTCCGTCCGCCGTCGTCCCCGCATGGACCATTCCGCCGATGAGCCGGGTCCGCTCCCCCAGCCCTGTCAGCCCTTGCCCGCCGCTCACCACGATCCGGTCGGCCGCGGGTGTGGATACGGATGCGGATGCGGATGCGGGACCGTTGGCGACCTCGATGACCAGGGCGTCCGGCTCGTAGCGCAGCTCGATGGCGACCGGTACACCCGGGGCATGCTTGTGGGCGTTGGTCAGCCCCTCCTGGACCACGCGGTACGCCGCATGGTCGGCGGCCGGCGGGAGCGGGCGCGGATCACCGCAGCGGCGCAGCGCCACGCACGCGCCCGCGTTGCGCGACGCCTGGACCAGGCTCTCGATCCCGGCCACCCCGCGCGTGGGCTCCTCGGCCTCCCCCGCGTGGCCGGGCCGTCGCGTGGCATCTTTGAGCAGCCCCACCACCTCGCGCAGCTCGTGCATCGCTGCCACCGACGCCTCCCGCAGCACGCCCACCGCCTCCCGCTGCCGTCCGGTCAGCCCGCGGTCCACCTCCAGCGCGCCGACGTGCACCGAGATCAGCGTGAGGTGATGGCCGAGGCTGTCGTGCATGTCCTGCGCGATGCGCTGGCGCTCTCGCATCCGGGCCTGCCCGGCGACCATCGCCCGTTCGCGCAGCAGCTGGGCGTTGTACCGCCGAAGGGTGTCGGTCAGGGTGCGGTACTGCGACCAGTAACGACCGGCGAGGCCGGGGACGACCACAGTCGCCAGCGGCAGCAGGGCGGTGAAAGCGTCGACCACCAGGGAGCGGGGCTGCCCCCACAGGGTGACCTGGGTGAGGCCGACGTTGAGCAGATACGCGACGGCGAAGGCACCGGCCGCCCTGCCGGCACTGCCGATCCGGCGCCCGGCCGACCAGGCGGTGACCGCGAGCAGCGGGGTGAGCCCGAAGAAGCAGTACGGCACCGAGCCGGCGGCGGCCGCCAACAACACGATCGCGGGAACCACTCGGCGCAGCAGGCACAACAGCACGGCGACCAGCCCAGCACCGACGACGCGTACCGTGCCGCTCCCCTGCATGGCCTCGGCTCCCGCGGCCACCAGCCCGAACACCACCATCAGCAGCGACTCGCCCACGACGCGCCCGGCAGGCCACATCCCGGGCGCGAAGAGACCCCTGCACACAGCGCGCAGCGCACGGGGAAGCGAGCGCAGGCGGGTCACCAGCGCCCGGCAAGCCGACATCACGAGGCCGTTCCCAAGCTCCACACCACTCACGCGGCAACGGTAAGCACCCTCCGTCGCCCACCGCACCCGCCATTGGTTGCAACCAGGAACAACGAAAGTCAACCAGGACACCGCCGGACACCCCGATGGACGAACCACCCCCTGCGACCCGCGCCCTACAGATACTCGACCATGACACCCCGGATCACTCAACCGTGCCCGAAATCCCCGGGCCCGCGACCGGCGCCAGACCTCAGCCAGGGGATTACCGACCGCGCTCCCCGCTCCCCTCTCCTCGCTCCCGACACCAGCCGGAGGATGAAGCAAGCGGGTCGCTGTGGGGCCGTTGCGCGTCCCTGCCGGACGGGAAGTGGGTGCCAACGTGTGCCGGCGTGCTCGCCGGACTTCGCACCGACTTGTTGAACCACTCGCCGTCACCGGTAGCGATTGACGTCCAAGCGGACGGCCCGATCACCGAAGCAATCGTCCCGGGCGATGGTGATCGAGGGCGGGGGCGAGGGCGGGGAGATCCTTGCCCCAGGTTCAGGGTCCTGCAGCCTGCACCGCACGCGGGATGTGCAGAGGCCGGCAGCCGTCATCGGCCATCCGACGCGGGGAGGTCGAGCGGGCGGGAACAACTGGACCGCGCCACATAGGCCAGGCCGTCGTACTCCTCCGCCAGGACGGTTGGCATGAACTGGAAACGGTACGTGAAGCGAGGCACCCCGGCACCGAAGCATCGCATGTAGTGGCCGGCGGTCAGCCAGCGGTTGACCTCTGGCACCTTCTTGCCCGGGCGCAGGTCGACCAAGTGGTCCACCCGGCAGGCGGCAGCCAGCTGGCTCTCCACCAACCTCAGTCCCCCACCACTGATGCGGTGCCGGGCAGGCGGCCCCACGGCGTCGTCCCCCCGCCGGGCCCGGAAAGCACCCCTGCCGAAGAGCAGACCGAGGGCGTAATAGGCGTCCCCGTACCGCATCGCGAGATGGCTGCCTAGCGCGGGCACACCGGACGCATAACGCCCCTTCAGAACGTGGCCGTTGTGCGCCCACACCACAACGCCGCCGGGCCCCTCGCCGAGAGCCTCGGCCACGGCGTCCGCCATGTGCCGGTCACGCGCGGCGAGACCGCTGTCCTTCCTGTCCTCGCACAGCAGCGGGCGGCTCGCCATATCGGCGGCGCGAAGCAGCATCCGCGCGTCCTCGACGGCGCGAGTCGCCTCACCGGCTTCGCCGGCGCCGGTACCGGCGGCCGGACGGACCCCGTCAGCCGTGATCCACTCCACCAGTTCCCGGACCGCCCCCACGAGCCGACCGCCGGAGTCGGGGTGACTGCCAGGCTGAGCCGCGGCGAGGAGGTCGAAGACATCCCGCAATGCAACAGCCCGTTCCGGTGCGACGCGCCGCAGGAAAGCGTCGAGCCGCCCGATCGCGGGCGCAGGCGGCTGCGGGTCGATGCCGACGAACCGTACCCGGCGATCCCCGGCCACAGACGCGTTGTACCCCCGCATCCACTCCACCAGCGCAAGCACCTCCTCGGTCTTCCACGTCCAGAAGCCGAGCCGGGCAACAGCGGACCGAGCGTCCCCCGTCCCGTGCAGCACATAGGCGTTCACCGAACACGTCGCAGCCGCGGGTGCCTCCATTGCCAGCGTACGGAAGCCCAGGTCACGGACGAGGAACTCGACAAGCCGATGTTTGAGGAGAAAGAACTCCCGGGTACCGTGGGTGGCTTCCCCCAGGCCCACTATCCGCACATCCTTCAGGACCCCGGCCCACGGCTGAAGGTCGGCGGCCGGACCGCCCGCCTCCAGCGTCCGCAGGCGCAACGCCCGGGCCGATAACCACTCCTTGACGTCCTTCGTCATCATGTTCTCCGGCACGGCTTCCTCCTCATCACGGCTTACACAGGCGCCCAGCTCACCGAAGGGCGCCGCAGTGATCCGGCTACACCTGCACCGCTGAACACCGCCAACACCCCCATCCCCCATCCCGACCAACAACACATCATCGGCCGCACCTACACCAGACGGCGTGCCTCACAGCCGTCCGGTCTCGGTCGTCTCCGGGCGGGGCGTCATCGTCCACGCAAAGGATGGCGTCGGTGGCGCCCATGCGGCTGAGGGTCTCCGGGCTGGTGCCGAGGAGGGTACGGCCGAGTACTCGCCCGCGTGCGCCGGGGTCGACTCCGATCCACCACAGAACTCCGCTTCCCTGCACGGGCGTTCCGATGGTGGCGTCCGCAAGGGCGCTGCCGTCCTCGGTGACGAGCAGCCGAGAGACGCCGGGCGTGGCGGACTCGACGGCGAAGCGATCGAGCCGGGGCAGCTCCGGGGCGGGGAGAGAGAGCGGTGCAAGTAGCCCCACAGATCGGTTCCGGAAAGCCCGGCGGGGGGCAGCGCGGCGTGGGTGGCCGGGCGGTGGCCTAGAGGGAGGGCTTCCAGGCCAAGAGTCAGGGCGGTGATGAAGTGGAAGGCGTCCAGGGGGCAAGGGCCCATCTCGGTGGCGGCTTGGTCGAGCAGGGCGCGGGCTACGGCTCGGTCGGGCGATGCAGGGGTAGGGACGATGGGGCCGAGGTGTCGGTGCATGCACCGGCCGGTACCTCCGACCGTCAGCCCACAGCGGCGCGGCCGATTCCTCGTACCCTGACGCGTTCTGAAGGCGGGAGACGACAATGGCGCGCCCCTGATCGTGCCCGATCCGGCGATGCGCACCGAGTTTTTAGACATGCTTTACGCAACGCACGCAACTTCACCCCATGTCTTCGCTGTCCGACAGGGAGTCGGGCCCATCAGGGCCGAAGAGCGAGAGAACGGGGCAGGTCGTGGGACGGCGCAAGGGCGGCATAGGTATCGCACTCGTCACGACTGCAATGCTGGTGGGTACGAGTGCCTGCGGCGGGGGCAGCAGTGACAAGGCGCGTGGGGACGACGCGAAGGCGTCGGGCAAGCCGAGCGCGAGCGCCTCTCCGTCACCGACCAAGCCCGCCGGTCCGCCGATGCTGCTCGATACGATCACCCCGCAGGCGGGAACCACGGTCGGCGTGGCCATGCCGATCTCGGTGGTCTTCACGAACCCGGTGTCGGCAAAGGCTCGGGCGTCGGTGGAGAAGCACCTGAAGGTGAGCGCTTCGCAGCCGGTGGTCGGCGCCTGGCACTGGTTCGGCGACAATCGCGCCGACTGGCGGCCGAAGACGTACTGGCCCTCCGGCACGAAGGTGAAGATCGACGCTGACCTGAACGGCGTCAGCAACGGCAACGGACGCTACGGCGTGCGCAGCTACACGCACACCTTCACGCTCGGCGACGACGTGCGCGCGGATGTCTCGGTGACCGGCCACACGATGAAGGTGACCCGGAACGGCAAGCTGGAGCGCACCCTGTCGATCAATGCGGGCAGCGCCCAGTATCCGACGTGGAACGGCACGATGGCTGTCATCGACAAGGAGGAGAAGGTTCATATGACCTCCTGCAGCGTCGGCATCAGCTGCGACAAGGGCAGCCCCAACTACTACGACCTGACGCTGCCTTGGGACATCCACCTGACCCAGTCCGGCACATACGTGCACTACTCGACCGGAGACCCCACTCCGGGCAGCGGCAGCGCCCGTGGTTCGCACGGCTGCGTCCACCTGTCCCTGCCGGACGCCAAGTGGTTCTACGGCCAGGTCGAGCAGGGCGACCCCGTCACCATCACCGGCTCGCCCCGCGCCAAGGCCGAGGCCGACAACGGCTACGCCGACTTCAACCTTGGGTGGGACGAGTGGCTCGCGGGCAGCGCGGCCGGGCAGGGGACGACCGGGACGCTGTGATGCGCTGCGGTGGCCTCGCGGTCAGCTCCCCGATGACGCCGAACGCGAGGCCACCGTCGTACCCACCCTTCCGGCTGACCGGCAGCATCCGGCCTTCCGGCACGCTGCTACGTCAGCGGCGCCGGGCGATGGCGAGGCCGTGGCGCACCGGCAGCATCACCGATACCACCCGCCCATCGACTGTGCTCCGCGCCATGGCAGTCGGCTCGAAGCATCACCTTGCGCACGGCCTTGACCAACCCGCTGTGGTGATCGGCGGTGACCAGACCGACATGGACGGTCCGGAGAACGGCCGACCGCGCGGGATGGTCGCCCCGGGATTCACCGCGTGCCGGATACGTGCACTGCGGCCCGGATCCAGGAGCCGGCCCACCAGGCGGCCGACACGCCGGCGGCCGGCCCGCAACCTGCAGACCTGCGATCTGGCGCAGGGACTCGCCGCCAAGGTGTGGGCGCTGGTCTTCGCTCTGCCGCTGGGATCCCGGACGTGTGCACCGCGTTCGTCCTGGGACAGGCCGAGGTCCTGCTCAGGGACGGCGACCCGGCCGGCGCTGTCTCTGGTAGCACACCACCGGTTCTCGGCCTTCCTCGACGACACCGCCGCGCCAAGGAGGTAGCTGGGCTCGTTGGAGGTACCACTCGCCCTCGCCCCCCCTCTTCGCCAGACTGCTCCTAGCGCTTCAGCGCCACGCCGCCGAAGTTGTCGACCTCAGCGGGTTCTTCGGAGCCGTTCGCCTGCGAGCGCCATCGAGACGTCGAAACCAGGCCGGGTTCCAGCAGCTCCAGGCCGTTGAAGAAGCGGGCGAGTTGGTCGGGGCTGCGGTTGACACGGGGGTTGTCGCTCGCCTCGTTCCACTGCTCGACCATGGCTCGCTGCTGCTCGGGGTGGATGACGTCGGTGCTGTCGCAGAACACGAGGTAGCTGCCGGACGGCAGGGCATCGACCAGGCGGTCCACGATGCCGTAAACGGAGTCGTCGGTGACGTGCGCGGCGATGCCCAGCAGGATCAACGCCACCGGCTCGGTGAAGTCCAGTGTCCTGGTGGCCTGGTCGAGGATCCCCTCCGGGTTCCGCAGGTCGGCGTCGATGTAGTCCGTCGCGCCCTCGGGCGTGCTGGTGAGCAGCGCCGCGGCGTGTACCAGGACGACCGGGTCGTGGTCAACGTAGACGATCCGCGCCTCGGGCAGCAGACGCTGGGCCACCTCGTGGGTGTTGTCGGCGGTGGGCAGGCCCGTGCCCACGTCCAGGAACTGGCGGATGCCGGCCTCGCGGACGAGGTACTCGACCGCTCGGACGAGGAACCCCCGCTGTGCCCGGGCGGTTTCGAGAATCCCCGGGTTGGCCGCGGCGATCTGGTCACCGACCTGCCGGTCGATCTCGTAGCAGTCTTTGCCACCCAGCCAGTAGTTCCAGATGCGGGCGGAGTGCGGCACGCTGCTGTTGATGGACGGGCGTTCAATTGACATAGGGACTCCCCGAGTTAGCCAGAGTTAGCCACTTACCAGCCCAAACTTAGAGGCATGAGGTGTTCTCCGCGCTGCAAGGCTGGATCTTCAGTCGTGATGTGGCGCCATGCTTGCCGCTGCCACCGTGGCATGGACGCTCGCCCGATCTTCCCCGCCATCGGGGCCTGGTCCGAGGAGCGTCGAACAATGACGTCCAGGTTCCCCTCGCCCAGAAGCAATCATCCGGGTGTCGTCACTGCCGGATTTTGAACCTCGTCGAGGATGCGATCGCCGTGCACCGTGCCGAAGGCGGCTGGAAGCGGGCTGGTGCCGGTACAGGGGGGGCGGGACGGCTGACCGGTTGGGTGAACCACGCGGTTCGGCTTGTGAGGGAGACATACCCGTTGGGCATGAGGGCGGGCGCGTCCTCAATCTCCTGCTTGGACGCATCCTGCCGACGGCGACAGCACCTGGCCGAGCACCAGGCCCTCGGAGCGGCGCCACGCTTCCTTGGCGCGCCTTGTGGGAGACTCGACACGTGATCATCGAACATGCGTACGCACATGTGGCCTCGTACAAACAGGATGAGTGGCCCTGGTCCGTCCCTTGTGTGCGCGCCCTGCTGGAGGACGGACTACGGTTCACAGCGCCGGTGACCTTTCTCGTCGGTGAGAACGGCTCGGGCAAGTCCACTCTGGTCGAGGCCCTCGCGGAGGGATTCGGTCTCGACCCCTGGGGCGGCTCACACGACTGGCGTTACGCCAGCCACCGCACCAAGTCGGTGCTGGGTGAGCGAATCCGGTTCGACGCAGCTCCGCGCGGACGGCGCATGCTGGGGAGCTGGTCCGCCCGCAAGGGATTCTTCCTGCGCGCGGAGACGGCGCTGGACGCTCTTGACCGGGAAGGGTTCGTGCCGAATTCGGTCAGTCATGGGGAGGGCTTCCTCGCCGCGTTCAGGGAGAAGTTCCTCCAGCCAGGGCTGTATGTGATGGACGAGCCCGAAGCCGCGCTGTCGTTCGCCTCCTGCTTGGAACTGCTCGGCCATATCGACCAGCTGGTGAAGAGCGGCGGCCAGGTCATCTGTGCCACCCACTCTCCCCTGCTGACCGCGCTGCCCGGTGCGGACATCGTCGAGGTCGGCGAGCACGGCATGCGCCGGGTCGCCTGGCGCGAACTCGCCCTGGTCGACCACTGGCGCCGCTATCTCGCCGATCCGCAGACCTACCTGCGCCACGTCCTCGACTGAGAGGACGCCTCAGGGGCCGGATGCGCGACCGCCACGGCAGGAACCGCATGCCCCGGGGTGCGGGACATGATCCGGCCGGGTTCACGGGCCCCATCAGCCATTTTCCGCGGACGTTCCGAGCGCCCGAAGACCTCCCGCTTCGGCTGCGAGTTGATCGTTGCAGTGCCGCAACAGCGTGAGCCCGCGCCACACCTTTGCTGAGCAGATGCAGCGGGAACGCGTGACAAGTAGTTCTATGCAGCGGAAGTGATCGGGTCAGCGGTTGAGCTGCTTCGGCTACTTCAGGTCGTCGAGGAGGCCGTCCAGAGCCTTCTTGAGGGCTTCGGCGTTGGCCGGGTCGAACCAGGTGGTGCGGATACGTTCGTTGTTGCCGCCCGGGGTCTCGTGGTCGGCGGCGAGTTGGTGCAGGGAGCGGGTCTCGTCACTCAGGGCGCGGCCGACCCCCTGGAAGAGACTGCGGACATAGCGGTCGGCGTCGTCGGAGGCGATGCCCTGGCCGGCGGCCCACGAGGTGAGCGTGGCGAGATATGTGTAGTGGGCGGTCAGCGTCCCCGTCAGCGCGGAGAAGACGTTGAAGGCGGCCTCGTCCGCGACGGGGAGCGCTCCGCCCAGCTCCTCGAAGAGGGAGTTCACCTCCGGGTGCGAGGGATGGGTCACCGTGACGGAGCGACGTTCGCGTATGGCGGGCAGGGGGATGGCCCGGACCACCGGGGCGCCGGTGGCGAGTGTCTGGCGCAGGTCGTCGGTGGCGACGCCGGCCATCACGTGGATCACGATTTTGTCGTCGTCCACCTTCAGCCCGGCGAGTGCTTCGTGCCGGTCTTGGCGACGTACGGCAATGACCACCAGCTCGGAGCGGTCCACCACCTCCTGGTTGTCGGCGCACACCTGGACGCCCTCGTAGCGTTCGGACAGCTCGGCGGCGGTGCGGGCTCCCCGTGGGGAGAGGAAGACCTCCGGCGACGTACCGCCTCCGTGGCGCAGGCCCATCACGATGGCCCTACCGATCTCGCCTACTCCGATGATGCCGATGCGCTTCACTGGGTCTGCCTCCCTGGTGGGTGGTGGTCGTGACCTGGTGTGGTCCGGGTCTGGGGCAAGTCTCCTCGATCAGGTGGTTCGTCGTGCTGGTCATACACGCCCCTCCCGCGCGCCGAGCGGCTCACTCGGCCGGCCTGAGCCAGGAAGTTCGGAGCCGCTCGGCGGGGAGGTTACGACGGACCGCTGTCGGCCGGTCGGTCAGGGGCGAACGTAAGGCCGCGTCATGATCTCCATATTGTGGCCGTCCGGGTCGTCGAAGTACGCGCCGCGACCGCCGAAGAGACGGTTGATCTGGCCAGGTTCGGTGTGGCTGGGATCGGCGTAGTAGGTGACCTCGACCGCCTCCAGACGGGCGATCATGGCGTCGAACTGCTCGTCCGGCACGAGGAAGGCGTAGTGCTGCGACTGGATCGGCTCGTCCCGCTTCTCGTAGTAGTCGAGCGTCACGCCGTTGCCGAGGTCGACGGGCAGGAACGGCCCGAACGGGGCGCCGACCTTCAGACCCAGGATCGCGGCGATGAACTCGGCAGACAGGTGCCGGTCGCTTGCATAGACGGCGGTGTGGTTCAGCTGGACGCCGGCACCGGCCGACGGCAGTTCGGATTCATGCGGGTACTGCTGGTCATAGGACATGAGTGATGTGTCTCCGGTCTTGAGATCCACTGGAATGGGGGGCCGCGCACGGGCGCCGGGAACAAAGACGTGGAGATGGGGGGGCGGGCCTCTTGCCCGCCTCGCGCTCACGGCGAGGCCGGGAACCTCACTCGTGCATGGCCCATGGCCGACCCGGCAGTCACGCGAGTGAGGTTAGTGATCATCACGGACTCGGGCAACGCCATTCCTCGGCTGCACTCCGACCGGCGGTCGAGACACCGTCGGAATCCCTTGTTCGGTCACGAGCGGGGTAAGGGGGTGACTTCGGCGGGTGCCGCGCGTGAGAACAAGGTCACCGCGTCATCCGAGGGCGCGCGACCCGTGCCCGCGCCGCGCGTCCACCGCGTCAGCTCCGACGTCGCTGTCGGCACCGGGTTGGCTGCGCGCCGAGGTCCTCGAGTATCCGCGGTGGAGTGCCGCTGTGGCTGTGACCGCTGCGGCGGGGGCGTTTGCCGGAGGCTGGCTGGCTGCGTCGCCCGATCTCACGCACTCACCGGCTGTCCCGGCCTCGCAGCCGGTCGTCGACACCGGGGCGCACGCCCAGGGCTGAAAGAACGATGGCTGGCCGACACTGGGTAGCCAGGCCGGCGACCGCGGCCCGGACCATGCCGCCATCGAGATATGGCTCTCCGGCGGCTACGGCTCGCACTCCAAGCTCACCGCGACCGGTCTGGGCAGCCGCAGCGCTCCGTTCTACGGCTTGGACAAGCCCTCGGGCCAGGTCATGTTCTCGGGTACGGTTCCGGGCCTGCCACGCGTCACTCTTGTCAGCAGCGGGGCCGGCTCCTGCGCTACGCCGAGGGGAGCGTGCCCGTCAAGGCCGTCTGCGGTGCGCCCGAGCCCTGGGAGGGAAGGCACCGCCCTCGCGAGCCCGCCGCCGGCAGCTCAGAAATGGTCAGGAGCACATCCGCCGGATGGCCAGGGCGCTGCTGTGCGAGGGCCCTGGCGTCGACAAGTGCAATCCCCCCTCGCCGGTCATCTGGCGGCTGCTGTGGCGCGGCACCCCGGCTCCCGGCGGGAACGAGATGGCCGTACTCGACCAGGTGGTGGCCTACCCCAGCGGACAGGGCCATGAGGCAAACACCCCCGGCAAGGCTGGCGAAACCGACACGGGTACCTGCACCTGTCCGTGACTGACCCCTGCCGGCACCCAGGCTCGGGGCATGCACACCCCGTTCCCGGGCTCTGGCCCGGCATCTGTGGCGCCCAACTCTCCGATGTCCTGGCGAGGAGAGTTGCCCTCGTCGGCTCGGTCGTGCTGCCGGCCGCAGCCGCCCAGCAGCCGGGCCGTCCGCGCCACCCGCCGGTGTCCATCAGCAAGGTGCCGGCCGACTCCCCGGGACGGGACGACCGCTCGAATCGCTCGAACCGCTCGCTCAACAACGAGTGGGGCGACGTCACCAACAGCACCCGCCAGCCGCCGCACCTGGACCGCTGGACGCTGAGGTACGACGCCGAGTACACCTACACCTTCCACCACGTGAGCCGCGCACCGCATGCCACCGTCCGCGTCCGCACCGGCATCGGCATCGGCATCGGCATCGGCATGGACACCCGCAAGGACGTGTACCAGGGCAAGCGGAACTACGTGGGGAACGACAGCGGTGACACCGCAACCCTGCGCAACGACCGCGGCCGCGCCGTCGAGGCGGTCTCCTGCAGGCGCGGCTCGTACGGCTCCGATCTCACCCGTTCGGCGGTTGGGAAACGCAGGGAAGGGAGCCGCCGGCGAGGGCGCGGGCAGGCGTCCGCGGGAAGCCCTCGGGGCTGAAACCCCCAGGTGGGTCGGCCGGTGAGTGAACAGACACCGCCCGGGCACCAGGGTGTGACGCCTGGTGTCCGGGCCTTGTGGTGCGTGCATGGCGCGTGGGTTGTCAGACAATGGTGGGGAATGGGGTCCCCGGCCCGATTGCGGCAGGCCGGGGACCCCTATCGCGCGGTCGGTTTCGGATCAGTCGTCCCAGCCGCCGTCGTCCCCGCCACCGTCGTGGTCGCGGTCACGGTCGCGCTCGTGGTCGCAGACCACGCGGAAGCTGGCCACGACGCCGTCCTTGACGTGGATTCCCTTGGTGTGGAGGTCGTCGACGCCGAAGCTGGTGCTGTGCGGGCCGACGGTCGCGATGGGGGCTCCGTTGTCGCAGACCGCCCCGCGGAAGACCTCCACGCGCTTGTGGCTGTCGTTGCGGATGTTCAGGGTCTTGGCGCCCAGGCCGCTGACCACAGTGATGCAGTCACCCGGGTGAGCGGAGTAGGACCGCTCGTTGACCAGGATCCGGCCTTCCTCTCTGCGCTCCTCGTGGCGGCCTTCGTTGCCCTTGCCTTCGTTGCCCTTGCTCTGCCCTTCGTTGTTGTTGCTGTTGCTCTTGCCCTGTCCGGAGTCGCCGCCGAGGGGTGCCGCCGGGGCGGCAGCCGGGGCGACGGCGACCGGGGCCGCCTGGGGCGCCGGGGCGGAGGCCGCCGAGGCGTAGGTGATGCCGGTCACAGCGAGTGCCGTGGCGGCTCCGACAGAGGCGGTCACCATGGTGGTACGAGTGAGCTTCATGTCGCTTCTCCCGTCTTGTATCTCGAAGATGCCGGCTCGTCAGCCGACTGCGATCAAACGTACTCACGGCTGTCATATCGGTCATATCGGAAGAGGCGAGGTAGGGAGCCGATCGGGGTATATGTGGCCTTGCCTGCCGCTCCGCCGGGATGTGAAGTGACCGAAGAAAAAAGCAGATTGAATGACTATTAGCCCTTCCGGATGATCTAATGACGGGTGCTCACCCCACACCGACCGCGTGTCGCTGCGAAACCCACGAGTGGACGCGTGTTATGTGACCCGCTGTGCCGAAGGCGACCCGGCTGGATCCCACAGTGGCGGTGAGTCAGCTGCCCCGGGGGCCGGTGTCGCCGCGGTGAATGTGTGCAGTGGCACGCTTCCTGACCTGGCTTTTCGTCGGTTGACTGGACGGGATCGCCATCGGTGTCGTTCAGTCAACCGAGAGTCGCAGCGTGCCGTTGGCGTGGGTGGCGTGCGGTTCCTCGCGACGTGCGGGCGGATGCGCGGTGATGTCCGCTGTCGCGGTTTCAGCAGGTCGAGGCTTCCCTACAGCATTCACTACCCGGCGAACCGGGAGCCTCCTGCCCTGGTTACGGGCGTCGCCGGCCTGGAGAGGGCCGGTGGGACTCTCCTCTGGTGATTCCCACCGGCCGCATCCGAGGGGACGAGCCGTACCACTCGTAGAAGCACAAGAGGCACGGCAGGAACATCCAGGTCATCACCGCGCCGGACGGAACTCCGCCATCGTTCTCACGGGCCGTGCCGGGACGCCGCACCCACGACCTGACCGCAGCTCGCACCCACGGCATCGTCCAGGCCTGCCTGACCCGGCAGATCCTGATCCTGGCCGACCGCGCCTATCAGCGCGCCGGCGCCACCGTCCGCGCCCCCTAACCTGTGGGCGCTGATCGCGCCGCTGCGGACGCCCTGGCCCGAGAAGCCTCCTGGCCCGCGGCCGGTGCCGGACCGGCTGTGCCTGCAGGGCATCCTGTGCGTGCTGCACATCGGACAACGCCTGGCAACTGCTGCCTCTGGAGCGGGAGTTGGGCTTGGGCCAGACCTGCTGGCGGTGGCTGAAGCGGTGGCCGCCGCCGTGCGAGCCATCCTCGGGCCCCGGTCACGAAGACGCCGTGACCGGGGCCCGAGGATCAGCTACCGCGGAAGGCGCCGACGGCCGCTAGTTCCGGTACCGGAACACGATCCGGCCGCGCGTCAGGTCGTACGGCGGGAGCTCCACCAGCACCCGGTCCTCCAGCATGATCTTGATGTAGTTCTTGCGGATCTTCCCGCTGATGTGCGCGAGCACCTGGTGGCCGTTGTCGAGCTCCACGGTGAACATGGCGCTGCGCAGGCACTCGACGACCTTGCCCTCGACTTCGATGACGTTCTTGTTCTTGGTCATCGCACCAGCTCCAGGTTGCTGCTCATCGGCCGGGCGCCGATGCCCTCGAACAGTGCCGAGGCTGCTTGGTTGGACTCGTGGACTTCGGTCCAGGCCGCGGCGAACCCGGAGCGGTGCAACGTCCCCAGCGTGTGGGCCAGCAGCGCCCGCGCGATGCCGCGGCGCTGCTCGCCGGCCCGGACCGCGACCAGCCCGATGCGCGGCCGGTTCACCGTCACCACCCGGATCAGACCCAGGTAGCGGTCCGGCGCCGCGGCCACCGCGTACTTCGACGGGTCGACGATGGTGTCGCCTTCGAGGCGGGGAATTACCTCCGCGGGCATCGACTGCCACCACCCGTCGGTCGCCTCGACCTCGTCACGGATCGCGCGGTCCACCACCCGCAGCAGACTCTCGTCCGCCTGACCGGCGGGCACGATCGTCACCCCCGAAGGCGGCAGGACTTCGTCGAGCCCTGTGACCCGCGGGTCGGTCGGCACGGCGTACTCCCACTCGCGGCGCCGGATCGTGAAACCGGCTCGCCGCCAGCCGGCCGCCAGCTCTACGTCGGCTTCGTCGACCACCGTGTACAAAGGCGCCGGCAGTTCCGCCAGCATCGCCTCGGCGAGCCGGTCGAAGGTGGCGTCGTGCCAGGCGTCGATGCTGACGAACAAGCGTCCGTCGGGCCGGTGCTCCGCATCTCCGCGGCCGACCACCAGGTCGTCATCCAGCGCATGCCATTGCCTGTCCGCGACGCGCGTGATCATCACCGCGTTCTCGCTCAGGCCAGTTGTGAAAGGCTTCGTGTTCATCGGAGTCTCCTTCCAGGAGTGCCTCGGTCTCAGGCGCTCCTGGCGACACCGAACGTCAGCCGCCGGACCGTGACGGGTTGGGGGAGCACCCATGGGTAACTGTGTTCACGGGGCTCACCTCCATACGACGACTTCACGGTCCACCACGAAAGTAGCAGCGGGGCGCCGCCTCGCTCCAGTCCTTTTCCATGAGCTCGTGACGCGATCATGATCCGGTCTTCTTGAGGGGTCTCCAGCAGACGAGGGTGCGAGCCAACGAGAGGAAGGAGTCGTGGAGTTCGAAACGTCGTTCCGAGCGGACCGCGAGGCGTTCGGACTGGTGGAGGCACTCCGGCTGCCATCGGGGCCGGCCGGGTCGTCCGGCGGCGGACCGGTCGCGGCTCCCCCCTTTCGCGCGCACGTGGGAGCAGTCCCCGCACCACTGGCCTCTGCCCCGGCGACCGCTTCGGCCACGGCGGCAGCACCGGTTCGACCAGTGCTCACAAGCCGTCGTCCACGCTCCACGGCCGAGTCGTCACGCCCGCCGAACGATCGGGATGAAAGAGGCTCACTGGGTTCTTCTTCGCTGTCGGACTCTTCAGGTGACATGCGCGGACTTCATACCTCGTTCATATCCCTGCCCACCGCGGCTTGCGCCTTCCCGGAGCTTCACGAACCGCGCAGAACATTCAAACCGAAGTTCCGTGCCTTTGCGCCCGTGTTGTCGACGCCCTTCGGCAGCGGTGGTTCCGTGAGCCGGGTCCATGAAACAACCGAAGCCAAAGGAGCTGGAATTGCGCACGGGGGAGAAACGATTAAGAGCGCTCACTGTGCTCGCGGTACTGGCGCTGATCCTCGGACTCGGCATCGGGCAGCCGGGCAGCCGGGCCTTCGCCGCCTCGGGCGGCGCCGTCGCAGCGGCCGGCGCGGCCGATGACCAACTGGCCGCGACGATCTCCGACGACGACTACCACCACTGCCTCACCAGCGATTACGACGGCCATGTCTTCCTGAGTGAGTGCGGCGCCCGCAATTACTACCAGCAATGGCAGGGAGTAGGCGCCACGCTCGTCAATATGCAGACGGGCCTGTGTCTCGACGGAAACGAGCGGGGCGACATCTACACCACGCCCTGCGACCCGGCGCAGAAGAATGCCTACCAGACCTGGGGGAAGGCGGACCGCGCCATCGGCAGTCGCAAGACCGACCTGGTTCTCACTGCCACCGACGCTGACCATGTGATCGGGGCGGGCTACCTCGGGCTGGGACGGCAGCACTGGACCACCACTGCGGTGGCCGGCGCGTGTGACATCGAGCCCTTGTCCATGGTGATCGAGAAGGAGTTGCCGGACACCTGGACCCACGTCACGGAGACGGAGCAGAGCCCCGAGGGGCTGGGCGGACCGTGGCAAGTGACGATGCAGCACACCACTCAGGACTCGGTGTCGGCGCAGACGAGCTTCCACCTGGGGGTGGAGTTCCCCATCAAGATGCTGAAGGTGGCCGCGTCCTACGACTACACCCACACGGTGACCTCGTCCGAGTCGGTCACCATCACCGCGCCGTTCGGGCCGTTCAACATCCCGCGGGGCGAAGTCGTGTACGCCACCTACGGGGTGCACATGCACCATGTGCTCTTCCACTGGCACCGCGGCGCCAAGGACTGCATGGACCTCAACAGCGGCCAGAACACGCTGGACGTGCCGTTCGCGAAGGGCTTCGACTGGAGTTGTGAGAAGCGCGTCGACCCCGACTGCGAGCGGAAGATCGAGGACGCCAATCCCGGAACCACGGGAACGCCGCCGCACGGCGGCAACGGAGTGCGATCGGCCACCGCGGGCCCGGCCCCGGCAGCCGACCACCCGTTCTACTGGTACGACCCGACGGTCCGGCCCGGCCCGGTGAATCCGCCTCCGCCACCGCAGCGCAAGCCGACCAGCGTGAGCTATACCGGACCTCGGTCCTCGCGCTATCACGCGGCGTTCGTCGCCTCCGCACGCGTCACCAGCGGGGGCAGCCCGGTCAGCAGCGGTACGGTCACCTTCACGCTCGGCAGCGCCTCGTGCACCACGAGCCCGGGCCCCTCCGGCAACGCGGCGTGCCAGCTCACCCCGAAGGATCCGCCCGGACAACTGCCACTGCGGGTCCGCTACTCCGGGACCGGCGAGTACCAGGCCAGCTCCATGGACGCGGACTTCACCATCCTCAAGGCGATATCCAACCTGAGGTACACGGGGACGAAGAGGGTCGCCAACGGTCAGCCCGCGCAGTTGTCCGGCCTCCTCACCGAGGGTGAGAGCGGAAACCAGCCGATCGCGGGCCGGCCGGTCGCTCTGGCCCTGGGCACCGGTAACGACCGGCAGGTGTGCACCGCCACCACCGACGTCCATGGCGCCGCGGTGTGCACGATCGCGTCCGTCGACCAGCCGCTGACCGAGGACGCGACCGTACCGGTGACCGCGGAGTTCACCGGTGACCGGTTCTATCTGCCGTCCGGCGACTCGGCGCGAGTTCGGCTGGAGTACTATACCGGCCGGGCCACCGGACTCACCGCGGCGGTGAACCTGCCGCTCGCCTCGCTCTCGGTCGGTCCGACGCCGGACACCGGCCAGGTCCGCAGCGCGAGGGCGAGTGCCACCGACACACCGTGCACGGCGTCGGCCGGGGTGGTGCTGGTCCACGCGGACGCGCTGTGCCCGCAGGTGACCACCCATCTGAACCCCGGTACGGCGCAGTCCACCGTACGGGTCGCGGACCTGCGGGTCGGACTGCCCGGCCTGCCGGTGATCGGCATCTCCGGACTGACCGCGACATCGACCAGCACCTGCACCAAGGCCGACGGGTCGGCGACACTGGCCCTCACCGTCGCGGGCCGGCCGGTCACCGTACCGACCACGCCGAACAGCACCGTGACGCTGCCCGGCGGCGGACGCATCGTCATCGACGAGCAGTCCCCCGCGCCGGACGCGGACAGCGGTCTGACGGTCACCGCCGCACACATCGTGGTCCCGGGGGCCTCGGGCAACCTTGTCGACATCAGCGTGGGTACCGCCACGAGCGCCGCGCACAACTGCCATTAGGAGGTCAGCGAAGAAGCCGTCGGAGCCGCCGGGCCGGCAGCCTGGCGGCTCCGTCGCGTCCCGGTGTCACGGGTTCAACCACGGGTGGTGAACCGCATGCGGACGGGCCTGCCCGTATGCCCCTCGCCGGGATCATACGGTCAGGCCCAGCCTCCTGCAGGGCCACCGCGCGCCTGGTCTCAGGCGGCCTGCAGCTCCAGCAGCGACGTCACGAGCCGGTCCACCTCCTCCCGCGTGTTGTACAGCGCCAGCGACGCGCGAGCCGCCGAGTCGAGCCCGTAGTGGGCCAGGGCCGGCTGGGCGCAGTGGTGGCCGGCCCGGATTGCTATGCCGTCGCCGTCCAGCCAGTCGGCGATCTCGGTCGGAGTGTGGCCGGGCAGGGTGAAGGTCAGTACGCCGATCCGCTCGGCCACCGGGCCCAGCAGTTCGAGGCCCGGGACCTTGGCCAGGGCCTCCTGCGCGTAGGCCATCAGCTGCGTCTCGTAGTCCGCCACCGCCTTGCGGTCGAAGGCCGTCAGCCAGTTGAGGGCGAGCAGCAGGCCGGCCACGCCGGAGATATGGCCGGTACCGGCTTCGAAGCGGTGCGGGACCGGGGCGTATGTCGTACGGTCGAAGCTCACCGACTCGATCATGTTGCCGCCCGACTGCCACGGCGCCATGGTCTGAAGGATCTCCGGCTTGGCGTACAGGGCGCCGATGCCCGTGGGGGCGTAGATCTTGTGGCCGGAGAAGGTGTAGAAGTCGGCGTCCAGGTCCGTCACGTCGACGGGAAAGTGCGCCACCGCCTGTGCCCCGTCCACCAGCACCTTCGCCTGGTAGCGGTGTGCCAGGGCCGTCATCTCCCGCACCGGTGGCACGGTGCCGAGGACGTTCGAGGCGTGGCTGATGACCACGAGCCGGGTCCGCACGGAGAGCAGATCGGCGTACGCGTCCTGGTCGATGCTGCCGTCCGGCCGCAGGGGTACGGGCACGACGCGCGCTCGTGTCTCCTGGGCGACCCGCTGCCAGGGCACGATGTTCGCGTGGTGCTCGAGCACCGGCACCAGGATGTCGTCTCCGGGTCCGAGGCCCGCGCGCCCCCAGCTCTGTGCGACCAGGTTGATCGCTTCGGTCGTTCCCCGGACGAAGACGATGCTCTCGGGCGAGGGCGCGCCCAGGAACTGCGCGACCGTGGCCCGGCCCGCTTCGTACATCTCCGTCGCCTCGCGCGCCATGGTGTGCGCGCCACGGTGGATGTTGGAGTTGGCGGAGCCGTAGAACGCCGCCAACGCCTCGATCACCTGCCGGGGCTTCTGTGTGGTGGCGCCGTTGTCCAGCCAGACCAGCGGGTGGCCGTTGACCGTCCGGTGCAGGATGGGCACGTCCCGGCGGGCCGCTTCGGGCGAGAAGCCCTGGGAGGCGCCGGACGGCTGGGGAACAGGGGGAGCCATGGCCTGGCCGGTGAGCCCGGAAGACCCGGGAGACCCGGGAAGCCCGGGAAGCCAGGACAGGCCGGTCGGCGCGGGGCCCGCGGTGTCAACGTCAGGAGTAGTCATGGTACTTGGACACCTCGACGTTCTGGAGCACCGCGAGCGCGTCCTCCACCAGCACGGCCGCGTTGAAGTACGCCGTCATCAGGTACGACGTGATGCCCTTCTGGTCCACGCCCATGTTCTTCATCGCCAGGCCCGGCTCGACCTCGTCGGCGACCTTCGAGGGCCGCAGACCCACCACGCCCTGCTCGGCCTCGCCCAACCGCATCAGCAGGATCTCGGTCGTACCCACGCCCGCGCCCCCGGAGAACCGCACCTTGTCCGACGGCAGCAGCGGCACCCCGCGCCAGGTCAGCAGCGGGCTGCCGAAGCGGTTCTCGATCACCGGGGGCACGCCCCGGCGCGTACATTCGCGGCCGAACGCCGCGATCGCCTTCGGGTGGGCGAGGAAGTACGCGGGCTGCTTCCACACCCGCGTCAGCAGCTCGTCCATGTCGTCGGGGGTCGGCGCGCCGGTGCGCGTCTGTACGCGCTGACCGGGGGCGACGTTGTTGAAGAGCCCGAACTCCGGGTGGTACAGCATCGAGGCCTCCTGCCGCTCGCGCAGTGCGTGAACGGTGAGGTTGGCCTGGGCCCGCGTCTGGTCGATCGGCCCGTTGTAGAGGTCGGAGACGCGGGTGTGCACGCGCAGCACGGTCTGGGCGAGCGTCATGTGGTACTCGCGGGGAGCGTCCTCGTAGTCGACGAAGGTCGCCGGCAGATCCGGCTCGCCGACGTGCCCGGCGGTGAGGTCGACGGGGACCTCGGCGCCGGCCATGACATGGGCGCCGGCGACATACGCGTCCACGGCACCCCGTAAGGTCTCGTCCCGCTCGCCGAGCCGGGCGAGTGTGGCGCGGTCCAGGCAGAGGGCGACGCCGGCGGTCAGCGCCTGCACCCGGTACGGCGTGGCCTCGGCGCGGGTCCACGCGCCGAGGTCGAAGAACTGGCCGTCGCCGATGACGTCGAGGAGCGCGTCCGCGCCGTACTGCCCGGTCGCGCGCTTCTCGGCGCGCCCGTGCACGATCACCCACAGCCGGTCGGCCGGGGCGCCCTCCTGCGCCAGCACTTCGCCCGGCTCGAAGGTGACCTGTGTGAACGCGCAGGCCAGTTCCTCCAGCAGCGCATCGTCCGCCTCGCGCAGGTACGGCAGTTCGCGGAGGTCGCCTGCGATGACGCGCGGCGTGGCGTCGTCGGTGGTGCTGATGCGGTCGTCGCCGAGGACGTACGTACGGCGCCGGTTGACGCGGTAGACGCCGGACTCGACGTCCACCCAGGGCAGCGCCCGCAGCAGGTAGCGCGGGGTGATGCCGCGCATCTGCGGTGTGGTCTTGGTGGTGTTGGCGAGTTGCCGTGCGGCATCCGGGCCGAGGCTCAACCGCTCACTCATGAAGAACTCCTCGCAGAGAGGGGATGGGAACGAGAAGCGATCGTCTTCCTGCCGCCGGTTGACCACAAGAGAGCATTTATAATGGGATGGCAGGAATCATCCGCTTTGCGTAGCTTGCGGGATTCGCACGCAAGCCCGAACAGCATTTGCCTCCGCAGGTCGCGGTATGCGCGGGTGACAGGGATTCTCTATCCGGGCGGAGGCCGTCTTACCTCTAAATCGCCCATAGAGGGCCGAATTTCGTCTCATATGATTGCTTTGTGAATCCCAAAGAGGCGATTATCAATGCCGTCCGACGGAGCCCGTGAATCAATCCCGCCCCGGCGCCTGACAGGCGACCTGCATCCATTGTGTGCGGGTTCGGACCATGGCACAGTTTCGTCGCGTGTCTCTCCGGCCCTCCCACAGTGATCCACAGCAGTCCTTCAGGAGAATCGTTGAACCACGATGAGCGGGCAGAACGGCCCGGAAGCCACGGCGAGCACCTGGTCCAGCGGGAGTTGGGAACCGTCGCCCGGGCCGACCGGTTCTACGAGGAACAGGTGCTCGACAGGCTCAACCTTCGGATGCGGGAGTTCGTCGCCCGCCAGGAGATGTTCTTCCTCGCCACGGCAGACGGCCGCGGCGAGTGCGACAGCACCTTCCGGGCCGGGCCGCCGGGCTTTCTCCGGGTATTGGACGACATGACCCTGGCTTATCCGGAGTACCGCGGCAATGGCGTCATGGCATCGCTCGGCAACATCCGGGAGAACCCGCACGTCGGCATCCTGATGATCGACTTCGCCCGGGATCGCATCGGCCTGCATGTCAACGGCCGGGCCCGGTTGGTAGCCGATGAACGGATGCGTCAGACACATCCGCATCTACCGGTCGACCCGGTGCCCGGCCGTCTCCCCCAGGTGTGGGTGGAGGTGGCGGTCGAGGAGGCGTACATCCACTGCTCGAAACACATACCGAGGCTGGTCAAGGCGCCTCTGCGGCAGAACACCACCGGGGAGGGCGGTGCGGCCGCCGACAGCGAGCAGGCGTGGGGCACCGACGACGTCAGGCGCAAGGGCGGCGACTACTTCGGCGCAGCCATGGCCCGGGCCCGGTCGGTCTGACCCAGAGGCCGGTCCCGGACTCTCCTGCCGGCGGCCTGTAAGGGCGCGCCGAGATCTCTCAGACCCGGTCCGCCGCGATCAGCAGGTAGTGGAAGCTGCCCTCCTTGTACGCCGTCAGGAACGGCTCCTCAACACCCGTGACCAGCGAGGACTTGGCGCGCAGCTCCCAGTAGGGGATGGTCGCGTCCGTGAGGTCGACGACGTTCATCGGGACGAGGCCGTTGGCAGCCATGGCCTTGAAGTAGGCGCTGCGCGGGTGGATGTTGCAGGTGTAGTGCTCGTCGATGCGGCTGACGGCCTTGGAGCGGCCGCCCGTCACGTCGTTGTAGCAGCCCGTGATGACGACATAGCGGCCACCGAAGGCCAGTTGGCGGGCGTGCTCGGCGAAGAGGTCGAACAGGTCGACGTACATGGTGGATTCGTTGTTCCAGATGCCCTGGAACGCGCCGGTCGGCAGGCCGGTGTCCAGCATGTTGCGGAAGTGGTACCTCACCTTGTCGTCCACGCCCCGCTTGCGGGCCTGGCCGCTCGCGAACTCGACCTGGGCCTCGGAGATGGAGACGCCGTCGACCTGGCAGCCGAAGCGGGCGTTGGCCATGATGCTGGTGCCGCCACGGCCGCAGCCGGCGTCCAGCAGGCGGTGACCGGGGGCGATGGGGCCGAGGTGGTCCAGCAGGACATCGGCCTGGGCCGACTCCAGCCGGTGGAGTTCGGCGATGATGCGCTCGTCACGGGTGTCCTCGGGGCCGTCCAGGACGGAGGGGTCGTACTCGCCGATCCCGTAGTGGTGGTGGTAGAGACCGTCTACGTCGCCCAGGCGCAGGTTGACCGGGTTCTTCTCGGCGTTCCAGTAGTCCGCCACGGATCGCTGGTACGCGGTGCGCAGGACGGGGGCAGGGGTGGTGGACATGCGAGTGGTGCTCCTTGTGGTGTGCCGAAGTCAGGAAGGGGTGGGGGTGGCTGAGGTGTAGCGCCGGCTGCCGCTGTGCCATGCGCGGTTGCCGCCGAGCCAGGCCCACACCCCGGCGAGGAAGCGGCGCAACTGGGGTGAGCCGGTCAGGGCCAGGGCCGCCGCCTCCGTCTCGAAGGTGCGGACCAGTTCGTCGTGGATCGCCGCACTCCGCTCGATCGCCTCGCGTGACGTGCAGTGCTCCTCGGCTGCGATCACGGTCGGCAGGTTGAACTCCACACTGTCCGAGTGGTGTTCCTTCGCCATCGAGTACAGGTCGTTGACGAGTGTGGCGGCCGTGGATGCCATGGTCACGGCGCGGCGGACGCGCGGATCGGCGTACTCGGCGGCGGGCAGCACGTAACCGCCCACCGCGTCGGTCATCGCGACGCACGGGACGAAGCTGTTGATCTGACGGTGCGCCAGGTACTCCCAGACGGCGGGCATGCGTCCCTGGGAGCGCCAGGACCCCTCCTGTCCGTAGCCCACGAACAGCACGGCGACCTCATGGCGCAGCCGGGCCAGTTGGGACCAGTCGGCGTACTGGGCCATGTGCGCCAAGCCGGAGCGCAGGGCGGTGCGCACCGGGTCGTCCCGCATGGCTCGTTCGACGGCGGGCACGTAGCGGAGCGGAGGGTGGGCGGGGTCGATGGCCGCGTAGGCGAGGCCGAGTTGCGCGCCGAGCAGCGCCGGTGCGGATCCCATCGTCTCGTCGTCGCAGTAGTAGTCGTCCGTGGCCCACTCCGCCAGGGCGCACTTGCCGGCGGCCAGCAGCCGGTCCGGGGCGTCGGTGTCGGGGTGCGCGAGCATCATCAGGCGCCCGAAGTCCGCCGCGCGGACGCGGTCGAGGCGGCCGGCGTAGAGGCCGATCTCCGCGGCCCACGCCAGCAGGCGGGCGTTGACCTCTTCGGCGAGCGCCGGGTCGTCGCGGAGTGCGGGCGGGCAGTACAGCTCGGGGACCGCGGTGCCCTCGGCCTCCTTGCGCCTGGGGGTGATCCGGGCGGCCGACGTGCCCAGCCCCGTCGGTCCGGTCGGCAGGGCGAACCCCTTCGCCGGTCCCTCCGGGCGGACGCCCGGGTGCTCGGCGAGCAGCGCGGCCACGAGCCGCGCCACGTCGTGACGGGCCGTGGGGGCCGCGATCCGGGACAGCAGTGACACGGACTTCTCCTTACGACAGGGTGCCGAAGACCTCGACGTTCTCCAGAACGCCGAGCGCGTCGGGCACGAGAACGGCCGCCGAGTAGTAGGTGCTGACCAGGTAGGAGATGATCGCCTGTTCGTTGATGCCCATGAACCGGACGTTCAGGCCCGGCTCGTACTCGTCCGGGATCCCGGTCTGCCGCAGGCCGACGACGCCCTGCTCGCCCTCGCCCAGCCGCATCGCGAGGATCGCGGAGGTGCCCTGCTCCGAGACCGGGATCTTGCCGCAGGGAAGGAGGGGGACGCCGCGCCAGGCCGGTACCGGGTGTCCGCCGACCTCGGCGGTGTCGAACGCGAGACCGCGCTTGTTGCACTCACGGCCGAAGGCGGAGATGGCCCGGGGGTGGGCGAAGAACACCTTGGTCCCGCGCCGCATGCTGAGCAGCTCGTCCATGTCGTCCGGGGTGGGCGGGCCGGAGTGCGTCGAGATGCGCTGGCTGTAGTCGGCGTTATGGAGCAGCCCGAACTCGGGGTTGTTGACCAGCTCGGACTCCTGGCGCTCGCGCAGGGCCTCGATGGTCAGCCGCAGCTGCTGCTCGACCTGGTCCATCGGGTCGTTGTAGAGGTCCGCGACCCGGCTGTGCACCCGGAGGACCGTCTGCGCGACGCTCAACTCGTATTCGCGGGGCCGGAGTTCGTAGTCGACGAACGTGCCCGGCAGCACCGGCTCGCCGGTGTGACCGGAGGCCAGGTCGATGGCCGCCTCGCCCTTCTTGTTCTGCGGCCTTAGCTTTTCCGCCTGGCGCCGCCGGACGTGGGCCCGCAGCCCCTCGTTCCGGCCCGCCACCTCCTCGTACGCCGCACGGGGAAGCTCCAGCACCGTGCACGCCGTCAGCGCGCGAGCCGTGAACTCCCAGGTGCCCGGCTCCTCCGCGACCATCTGCCCGCCGAGGAACCCGCCGTCGGACACCACGCCGCGCCGGGACTCCTCACCGAACTGGCCGGGGACGAGCTTCTCGACCTTGCCGTGCGCGATCAGGTGGACATGGCCGACGGCCAGGCCCTGCCGGGCTATGACCTGGCCGGGTTCGTACTCCCGCTGCTCGCACCGCTCGGCCAGGGCCCGCAGCACGGCCTCGTCGCCGAAGCCGCGCAGCAGCGGCAGTTCGCCCAGCTCGGCGGGGACGACCTTGACCGCGGTCCCCTCCTGGACGAACGTCACCCGGCCGTCCCCGATCTCGTACACCAGCCGCCGGTTGACCCGGTACGTGCCGCCCTTCACCTCCACCCAGGGCAGCATGCGCAGCAGCCACCGTGAGCTGATGCCCTGCATCTGCGGCACGGTCTTGGTGGTGGTCGCCAGGTTCCGCGCGGCGGCGATCCCGAGACTGAGCTGTGCCCGGGCCGCTGAGTGGTCGGGCTGCTCCGGCTGCGACATCCTGGTCCCTTCCGTAGGGGTGCCTGCATCAAGAAGGAGCCCCTGACGGACCGGCCGGCCCGCGAGGCTCCTGTGACGCAAGTGAATCAACGTCAGTTGATGTTGGTCGAGACACCCGGAAGTGAACCGGCGTATTCGCGCCATTGGACGGACCGGGGTCGCACCCCGCCGACCCGGCTGCTCCGACCGGCCGGAGGATCGTTATGCCCGCTGTGTCGTGTTGATCGCGTTCGGAACGGGCTGATACGGCGTGGAGCACGAGCCCTGATACCTGGGAACCCTGCAAGCGAGGTGGCCGATAACCCTCCCCGTCCAGGCTCGGACATGTAAAGGGCCACATGGCGCTGCGCGAGGCGGCCGGATCGGAGACGCCGCCTCCACGCCGGGGCACCGCGCTTTGCGTTCGTGCGGGTACCGGCGGTCCCGGTCAGGCCGCGCGGTGGGGGAGAAAGGCGCAGAGCTCCTGCCATGCGGCGGCCTGGGGGTCAGGGAATTCCGTGCGCAGGAGCTGCCACTGCTTCTCGACACCGAACGAGGGGGATTCGGCCAGGAAGGTGACGGTCCGGCGGGCGTGTTCGAGGGCCACGTCGGTGTCGCCGGAGGCGAGGTGTGCCCGTGCGGCATAGCCGTTCCACACGGCAGCGTTGCGGGCTTCGAGGCGGGTGGCCGCGGGGGCCGGGTCCAGCAGGGGCAGCAGATGGTCGAGGGCGTGGTCCATCTTCCCCAGGTAGAAGTGGGCAGCGCCGAAGAAGACTTGCATGACGTCGGAGGTGAGCCAGTTCATGAACGGGGGGTCGCTGTCATGCGGGGAGGGAGAGTAGAGAGTACGGGCAAGGTGCAATTGGCCGACGGCGGCGGTCCGTTCTCCCTGCATCGCGTACGCGATGGCGCGGACGACGCCGAGCAGGGCGGCCAACCGGGGGCTGTGGCCGGAGCGTTCGCAGGCCCGGTGAGCGGCGTCGAGGAGGGGATGGGCGTTGGCCGGCTCTCCGCAGTACACATGCTGCATGGCGAGCAGCATCATCGCCCATCCGGCGAGCAGGCCGTCCTCCGCGGCGGCAGCGGTGCGCATGGCGGCCAGGTAGGCGGACTGAGCGCGCGCCTGGTCGCCGAGGTCGAAGGCGAGCCAGCCGCTGTAGCAGGCCGCGGTGGCCGTGAGGGCCAGGAGGGCGGCTCCCGTCGGCCGGTCATACGAGGCGCTGCAGGCCAGGTCGCACAGCAGGAGGAGCTCGGCGTCGACGAGCGTCCGGGCACCGAGAGGGCCCAGCTCGTGGTAGAGCTTCCGCGTCTTCAGGTGGCGTCGCTCCAGGGCGGTGACGTTGTCGGCGCTGATGCGCAGGCCGCGGCCGGGCGGCTCGAACGGAGCGGCGGTGTCCAGCCAGGCCGTGGTGAGGCTGGCGATGCTCTGCTCACAGGAGACGAGCCCGTGGGCGCCCTGGCCGTCCGTGCGCGGCGGGGTACGGGCGATGGTCTCCAGGGCGTGCAGCGCCTCGCCGCAGCTCCACGGCGTCTGGAGCAGGGATGCCTGTCCGGTGGCCGTGTACAACCACTCCGGCCAGCCCAGCCGGAGCACCTCGGAGCGGGGTACGCCGTGGACGTGAGCGAGGGCGAACTGGGTGTTGAGTTCGGGAGTGACCTTGCCGGACTCCCAGCGGGCGATCTTCTCACGGCGGGCCGCCATGGTCCCGAAGCCGAGTTCGGCGTGGGCGTCGGCGATGCGGCCGGCGTAGGCGGCGTGTGACAGGCCCTCCCGTTTGCGAAGCAACGCGAGGGGGTGGCGCACGGGGCGATAGGACATGTACGGAGAGTGTTTCGGTGGGGGACGGGTCCGAGTGAGCTACTCACCAGTACTCAGGAAAACATAAAGCGCGAATCGCATCAATAGCCGTAACTCCGTTGAAATTGCAATTTCTCGGTTTAATCCGCAATCAATGTACTTCCGTGGGGATGGCGGGCGGACACCCGTCCGCGCGGCCGAGACCCCCGAGGCACGGCCGGAGCACACCTCAAGGCACGGCCGGGACTCAGGCGAAAGCACACCGAAGGCACACCCGAACCTCTTGGAATATGCCGGGCCTCAGGGATTCCCTCTTCTTGCGCCGCACTTCTGACCACCGCCGGATTCTCCGCAACCGGGCTCGGCATGGCACCCGGCGCCCCTGCCCGTACGGACCGGCTGGTCCCCTCCCCCACGGAGATGCCTGTGTCCTCGTATCCCGCACTGTCACCGCAGCCCGCGCCCTCGCCGTCCCCGGCACCCGGCCGGCTCCCGATCCCCGCCGCGGCTCTTCGGGGCTCCCCGTCCGTCGCGGCGCGGCAGCCCCGCAGGTCCGGCGCCGAGCACGCGGTGCCCGTACTGCGCTGGCCCGAGCAGACCCCGGAAGTCGAGCGGTGTCGTGTGCACGGGATTCCGCGGCTGCTGCTCGTCGAGCCGGCGGCACCGCCGCCGGTCTGCGTCGACCCGCTGGAGGACTGGGTCCGGGCGCCGGCGGGCGAGCGGGATCTGCAGGCGCGCCGGGCCGCTCTGCGGGCCCGTGCGGAGCGCCGCAAGCCGGTGATCGACGAGCACCACGTCCTTCATTACGCCGGGCGGGCCCTTCCGCTCGCGGCCGGCGAGGCGGATCTCGTACGCCTGCTGCTCGACGACTACCGGTCGGTGGTCGGCCGGGCCGAACTCACCGCCCGGATGTGGCCGGGGGGCACCGAACGCCGCAACGCCCTGGACGTGCGGGTGCTCCGGACCCGCCGCCGACTCGCCCCTCTGGGTCTGGTGATCAAGACCGTATGGCGCACCGGCTACATGCTCGACACCCGCAGAGACGGCGATCGTGATGACGTCAAGTCGAAGGTGTGACGCCTCGTGACCGGGTGGTGCCGTCGAGGAAGCGGCGACGGCTGCTGAGGTCCTGTGGTCGCGTATGAGGGCCCAGAGCATGTTGAGGCGACGCCGGGCGGATGGCCTGCTGCCCCGCCCACGCCCGCCCACGCCCACTCCCGCCCGCAGTCCGGGCACGGGGGCCTCTTGCGTCGTTCCACGGTTCCGTCCCGGCAGACACCCTCGCCGCGATGTCCACAGAGCGATGCGGTCCGCCGATCCCGCTGAGCGGTCGAGGCGTGGCGGGGTGCCGGGCCGCCGGTCTCCGTCAGCCGGGAACGCCGCGACCACATGAGAGCCGCACCCGACACCCCCGGGTGCCCCGACCTCGCACACGACCCGGATCACTTCGCGAAGAAAGGTATGGGCGATGACGACCGAGCACCACGCGACCGCCGCCGAGCATGCGGAGGCCTGGTACCGCAAGCAGGCGATGACCGCGGATCCGGAGCAGATCGGATGCGTACGTCGAAGCGTCACCGCCTTCATGCGGCACTGCGGTTGGGGACAGCTGGCCGGCAGAGCCGTCCTCTGCGTCACGGAGATGCTGACCAACGTGCGCAGACACGCGGACTCCGACGAGTGCACACTCCTGGTCCACTGCTCGCCGTCCGGCGTACGCATCGTGGTGAGCGACGACAGTCGGGATCTCCCCGTCCTGCGCGAACCCGACCCGCTCTCGGAGGGCGGGCGCGGCATGTTCCTCCTCTCGCATACCGCCGACGCCTGGGGCGCCACCCCGACCGCCACCGGCAAAGACGTGTGGGTCGAGTTCCGGGCGGCTTCCGGGGAAGGCGCCGCGGGCGCCGCACGTACCGGCACCGCGCCTCCCCTACGCCCGCGGACCGGGTGACATTGCCACCGCAAGCACGACCGCAGCCGGGACCCCGGGTGTCCCGATCCACGAATGCCCCGGAGCGACCCACGAAGAGAGGTGTGGGGACCACATGACCGAGAGGAAGGGAATGAACGGCATGGAGGGAACGAAGGGTGAACACGGTGCGGCGGAGCGCGCGAATGGTCCGGACACCCTCGCCCACCTGGCGCGACGGGGCGCCGAGCGGTGGCCGACGGCTCCGGCCCTGCGCTGGCGGGGCGCCGACGGCGACTGGCGCCACATCTCGTACGCCGAGACCCGGGACGCCTCCGAGGAGATCGCCCGCGGGCTGATGGGGCTCGGTCTCCGGCCGGGCGACCGGGTGGCGATCCAGAGCACACTACGCCCGGAGTGGACGTTCGCCCTCCTCGGCGCGGCGGCCTCGGGGCTGGTGCTGGTCTCCCTGCTGCCCACGACGGTGCCGGAGGAGATCGCACACGTCCTCGGCGATTCCGGCGCGACGGCGGTCATCTGCGAAGATGCCGCTCAACTGGCCAAGATACGGGCCGCCGGGCCCCGGCTGCCCCAACTGCGGCACATCGTGCTGATCGAGGAGCCGGAGCAGTGCGGAGCCGGCAGCGCAGCGACCGGGAGCACGGGCGATCCGCTCCGGGACGACGGCACGATGACGCTGGATCAGCTCCGTCGGCTCGGGCAGACGACCGTTTCCAGTGCGGAGTTGAGGAGCCGCCAGGACGCGGTGCGCCCCGACGATGTGCTGGTCGTCCTCTACACCTCGGGAACGACCGGGCCGAAGAAGGGCTGCGCCCTGTCCCACGGCAACTACGTCAGCGTCCTGCGCGCGCATCCGGCGCCGCCGCGCAGGCCCGACGGCGCAGCGACCACGGGCCATGGCACCATCTTCGTGGTCACCGGTCCCCACACCATCGCCCTGCTGATGCAGGTGCTGACCTGGTGGTCGGGGTACACCCTGGCCTACTTCAGCGGTGGCTCCCCGGAGCACATCCCGGCCGAGCTGCGGGAGATCCGTCCCACGATCCTTCCGCTGGTGCCGCTCGCACTGGAGAAGATCCACGGTGCGGTCCTGGCACACCGCACGCAGCGGGAGCGGCAGCAGCTGGTGGAGGCGGCGCGCACCGGACTGCGGATGCGCGAGATGCGCGCCCGCGGAGCACACGTCCCGGACGGGCTCCGGCGCTGGTTCGAGGATGCCGAGGAGGGGCTGTTCGCCGAGGTGCGCGACCACTTCGGCGGCGCGGTGCGGCGGGTGACGGTGTCCGGAGCCCATGTGTCCCAGGACATCCTCGCGTTCTTCCTCGGCTGCGGCGTGCCGATCGTGGAGAGCTACGGGATGACCGAGACGGCCGCCGCGGTGACCTCCAACACCCCCGACGACTACCGGCTGGGCACGGTCGGCAAACCGCTCCCGGGAATCGAGGTCGACATCGCACCGGACGGCGAGGTGCTGGTGCGCGGCGGCAACGTCTTCCGCGGCTACTGGGGTTACGACGAGGGGGAGTTCGGCGCCGTACGCGACGGTTGGCTGCACACCGGCGACCTCGGTGAGATCGATGCGGACGGCTATCTGCGTCTCACCGGACGGAAGAAGGAGCTGATCCAGCTCTCCAACGGCATGGCGGTCACCCCCCATCCGCTGGAACGTGAGCTGCGTGCCAGCCCCCTGATCTCCAACGCGGTGCTCTACGGCGAGGGGAGGCCCCACCTCGTAGCGCTGCTCACTCTCGACGAGCGGCAGGCCCGGGTGTGGGCCGCGGAGCGCGGGCTGCCGGCCGCTCTGCCGGACCTGGTCCGCGAGCCGGAACTGCTGCGTGCGCTCAACGAGGTGGTCACCCGCGCCAACTCCGCGCTCCAGGAGTACTTCCGGGCCAAGGCGTTCACCGTCCTGGAGCGCGATCTGTCCGTGAGCGAGGGAGAGCTGACGATTTCCCTGAAGGTGGCCCGTCCGGTCGTGCACGAACGCTTCCGCGAGCGGTACGAGGCCCTCTACGACTGACGGCGAAGGCCAGGACGATCGCTGCGGCTCGGCCCGGATACCGCTGCACGAAGTGCCCGGCAGGGTTTCTGCCGGGCACTTCGCCGTACCCGAACTCAGCCGGTGAGGAGCTTCGGCCGGTACAGCTCCAGCCAGACGTGCAGATCGAGCAGCTTCTCCAGCACCAGGCGGTGGCGCCCGCGGTGCGGGGCACTCTCCGGGGCCGTCTCGACTGCGCGGCGGGCGGCACTCGCGTCGACCAGGGTGAACACGTCGTGGCCCGGAGCGGCGAGAATGTCGCGCGCCTGGTCCTGGAGTGCGCGCAGGTATCGCGGGTCGTGGGTCATCGGATACGGGCTCTTGGTGCGCGCGCGGATGGCCTCCGGTACGACCGGCCGCGCCGCTTCCCGCAGCACGCTCTTCTCGCGGCCGTCGAAGACATGGGTGGCCCAGGGGATGTTGAAGGCGTACTCGGCGATCCGGTGGTCGCAGAAGGGGACGCGGACCTCCAGACCCACGGCCATGCTCAGCCGGTCCTTGCGGTCGAGCATCCCGCCGAGGCTGCGGGTCAGGTGGAGGTGGAGCAGTTCGCGGGCGCGCCGCTGTCCGGGGCTCTCACCGTCGAGGACGGGCGTCTCGGCGACCGCATCGCGGTAGCGCTGGGCCGCGAACTCCGGTATGTCCAGGGCGGCCCGGAGGTCGTCGGGCAGATACGGCCGGTCCTGCCGCACCGTACCGAGCGCCGCTGTGAGCCAGGGGAAGCCGGCGGCCTCGCTGACCCCGCGGTCGTGGAACCACCAGTAGCCGCCGAACATCTCGTCGGCGCCCTCACCGGACAGCGCGACCGTGGAGTGCCCCTTGATCGCCTGGAAGAGCAGATAGAGGGAGTGGTCCAGGTCGCCGCGCCCGACGGGCAGGTCGCGTGCGGTCACGCAGGCGCGGCGCACGTCCGGGTCGGCCGCCGCCGCCGGATCCAGTACCAGGTCGGTGTGGTCGGTGCGGAGGTGGCCGGCGAGCGCGCGGACGTAGGGGGCGTCGGGATTGATGTTGTACGCGTCCGGTACGAAGTGTTCGCTGTGCCCGACGAAGTCCACGGAGAACGAGCGCAGCCGCGCTCCCCGTTCCGTGGGTTCACCGGACGCGAATCCGGCGATGGCGCTGGAGTCCAGGCCGCCGGAGACCAGTACGCAGCGGGGCACGTCCGCGACCAGCTGTTCCCGCACCGCGTCCCGGAGCAGCTCGCGTACCCTCGCGCAGGTGGTGGCCCGGTCGTCGGTGTGCGGCTGGGCCCGCAGTCGCCAGTAGGTGTGGTCCCGCACGCCCGCGCGGCCGACGGTGAGCAGGTGGCCGGGCAGTAGCTCGCGCATGCCCTGCCACACCGCGGCGCCCGGTGTCTTCACACCGAGCACGATCTCCCGTATGCCGTCGAGGTCCACGGTCCGGGACACGGCGGGATGGGCCAGCAGGGCCTTGGGCTCGGAGCCGAACAGGATCCCGTCGTCGGTAGGGTGGTAGTACAGCGGTTTGATGCCGAGGCGGTCGCGCACCAGCAGCAGCTGGTCGGTGCGGCCGTCCCAGACGGCGAACGCGTACATGCCGGTCAGCCGGTCGACGAAGGATGCGCCCCACTCCAGATAGGCGGACAGGACCACTTCGGTGTCGCTGGAGGTACGGAAGCGATGGCCGCGTCGGCGCAACTCGCCGCGCAGCTCCACGAAGTTGTAGACCTCTCCGCTGTACGACAGGGCCACGGTGCCCTCGGGTGTCGTGGCGGTCATCGGCTGGGCGCCGCCCGCGAGGTCGATGATCGCCAGCCGTCGGTGGCCCAGGGCCGCGTGGCGGTCGCACCAGATGCCGGCGCCGTCGGGGCCGCGCGCCGCCATGGCCTGGGTCATGGATTCCAGTACGTCGGTTTCCTTGGTGAGGTCCCGCTCGAACGACACCCAGCCCGTGATTCCGCACATTGCGCCTCTCCTTCCGGATCACTTTCCGCCGGTCGTGGGGACTGTCAGTCGACGTAGAGGTGATCACCGCGGAAGGTCTCCCCGTCGTCGAGCGGCTCGGCGGGGTCCGAGCCCAGGGAGGTGATCTTGTTGTCGGCGTCCACGAAGACGACCCTGGGCCTGACCTTGGCCGCCTCGATGTCCGCGACGATGCCGTACCCGATGATGATGACCAGGTCGCCGGGGTTGATCAGGCGCGCGGCGGCACCGTTGATGCCGACCACACCGGTGCCCCGCGGGCCCTCGATGATGTACGTCGACAGGCGGTTGCCGTTGTTGATGTCGACGATGTCGACCTTCTCGCCGGGCAGCAGGCCGGCGGCGTCCATCAGGTCCGCGCACAGGGTGAGCGAGCCGACGTAGTGCAGGTCGGCCTGGGTGACGGTGGCGCGGTGGATCTTGGCGGTGAGCATGGTGCGGAGCATGGCTGTGCCTTCTTTCGACGGTGGTGGCGGACGGTGGTGGCGGGTCGTCCGGGGCTGCGGTCAGAGCTGCCAGGGTTTGGTCTGCAGGGACTTGACTTCCAGGAATTCCTCCAGGCCGAAGACGCCGTGCTCGCGGCCGTTCCCGGACTGCTTGTAGCCGCCGAACGGGGCGGTGGGGTTCAGGCCGGCGCCGTTGATCTCGATCTGTCCGGCGCGGATCTGCCGGGCCACGGTGAGCGCCCGGTCGCGGTGTTCGGACCACACCGCGGCGGCCAGCCCGTAGTCGGTGTCGTTGGCCAGTTGCACGGCTTCGGCCACGGTGTCGTACGACTCGATGGCCAGCACCGGCCCGAACACCTCCTGGTGGTGCACCGCCATCCACGGGGTGACGTCCGAGAGGATGGTGGGCCGCACGAAGTAGCCCCGTGACAGGCCGTCCGGCGGCTCGGTGCCGCCGGTGACGAACCTGGCGCCTTCCTTCTGGGCCTGGACCAGATGCCTGCGGACCCGATCGCGCTGGGCCCGGGACGCCAGGGGACCGAGCCCGGTGTCGAAGGACATCGGATCGCCGACGGTCACGGCGGCGGCCGCCTGTTCCGCCACCCGTTCCACCTCCGCCAGACGGGAGCGGGGCACGACGAGCCGGGTGAGCGCACAGCAGGTCTGGCCGTTGTTGAGGAAGGCGCTGGTGACCGCGTGCGGTACCGCCTGGTCCGGGTCGGCGTCGGGGAGCAGCACCGAGGGGCTCTTGCCGCCCAGTTCCAGGGCGACCCGTTTGACGGTGGCCGCGGCGAGCCGGCCGATCCGCTTGCCCACCTCGGTGGAGCCGGTGAAGGAGAGCACATCGACGCCGGGGTGCGCGGCGAGAGCCTCGCCGACCACCGGCCCGGTTCCGCTGACCATGTTGAACACACCGGGGGGCAGGCCGATGTCGTCGAATATCGCGGCCAGCTCCCAGGCACCGAGCGGTGCCACCTCACTGGGCTTGAGGACGACGGTGTTGCCCGCGGCCAGGGCGTAGGCGACCTTTGCGGCGATCTGGTGCAGCGGGTAGTTCCACGGTGTGATCGCGGCGACGACGCCGAACGGCTCCCGGACGATCAGCGACGAGCCTGCTCTGCGCTCGTAGGGAAACTCCACCGCGATCCGGGCCGCTTGATGGAACGTCAGAATGGGCAGCGGGATCTGTGCCGCGTGGGAGAACGCCAGCGGAGTGCCGACGTCGCGGGTGATCAGCTCGGCCAGTTCCAGACTGTCCTCCCGCAGCCGTTCGCCGACCCGGTTGAGGTATGCGGCCCGGCGGGCGGGTGAGGTGCCGGCCCAGCCCGGGAAGGCCCGGCGGGCCGCGCCGACCGCGGCGTCGACGTCCTCGGCTGTGCCTTGGGGGACGGAGCCGATCACCTCCTCCGTCGTCGGGTTGACGACGTCGATGGTCTCCCCGCCGTACGAGCGCGTCCATGAGCCGTCGACATAGATCTTTTGGTGGTGGAGCATGGTTTCTCCCTTGTCGGGGTGGAGATTTCCGGATCACCGGGGCCTGACCGGCGGGCCGGGCGCTAGGCGTTCTGCTGTGGGTCAAGCCATCGCGCCCGCAAGGCCCGTCCGATCTCGTCGACGGCTTCCTGGAAGGCGGTCAGCCGGCAGAGAAGGAAGAAGACGTGGAGCATGCCGTCGTACCGGCGGAGGGTCACCGGCACCCCGGCGGCGCGGAGCCGACGGCCGTACTCCTCCGCCTCGTCCCGCAGCGGGTCGCATTCGGCGGTGAGGATCAGCGCCGGCGGCAAGCCGGCGAGGTCCGGGGCGAGGAGGGGCGCCGCCAAGGGGTGTGCGGCGTCCGCCGGGGTGGCCAGGTAGAGGTCCCAGAAGTGCTCCATCGCGGCACGGGTGTTGAGATGCCCGTGTGCGTAGGCCTTGTAGGAGGGGAACGCGGAACCGCGGGCCGGTGCCAGTGGCGGGCAGATCAGGATCTGCAGGCCGATGCGGGGGCCGCCTCGTTCCCGGGCCAGCCGGCAGGCCGCGGCGGCCAGGTTGCCGCCCGCGCTCTCCCCCGCCACGACCAGTCGGTCCGGCTCGGACCCGAACTCGTCGGCGCGCGCCGCCAGGGCCCGGACGGCGGCGTCGGCGTCATGGACCGGTCCGGGGAACGGAGTCTCCGGCGCGCGCCGGTAGCCGACGCCCGCCACCACGGCTCCGGTGGCACGGGCGAGCCGGCGCAGCGGGCGGTCGACGAGTTCCAGGTCCCCGGCCACCCAGCCGCCGCCGTGGAAGAACACCAGCAGTGGCCGCGGGCCGGTGGCCGGTTCCGGCTGGTAGACACGGACCGGGAGGGGGCTGTCCGGGCCGGGGACCGTGGTCTCGACGATCCGCGCCAGCGGTTCCGGTGGCCCCTGGGCCGGTATGAGTCCGCGCATCAGCTCGCGGACGGTTCCGACTCCCACCTGTTCGAAGGGCGGGAAACCCTGCGCCGCCAAGGTGCGCAGGACGCGCTCGGAATCGGGGTGGAGAGACATGACGCTCCTCGGATCGTGCGGGGGCTCACGGGCTGCGGGGCGCGGGGCGGAAGTCGGACCATTTCGGCCGGGACGTTCGCCTTCGGTACTCGGCCGTCTGTCCGGGCCAGTTGTTGGTCACCCGGCCGCTGTCGTGGCGGTACCAGCTGGTGCAGGCGGACCAGACCGTCCGGCGCAGCCGGCGCTGCATCTCCCGGTCGAAGGCGTCGGCGATCTCCGGGCGCACCTCGAGGAAGTGCCGCCGTCCCTTGGCGAGTTCGGACACCGCGGCCGTGATGTAGCGGATCTGGCTCTCGATCATGTAGACGGCGGAGCCCGCACCGATGTTGGTGTTGGGGCCGTAGACCAGGAACATGTTCGGGAAGCCCGGGACGGTCATGCCCAGATGGGCGCGCGCCCCGTCGCGCCACACCTCGGACAGCTCCCGTCCGGCGCGGCCGCGGACCCGCATCGGTGTGAGGAAGTCGGTGGCGGCGAAGCCGGTCGCGTAGACGATGGTGTCGACGGGGTGCTCGGCGCCGTCCGCGGTACGGATGCCGGTCCCCGTGATCTCGGTGATCGGCTCGGTGACGAGCGCGACGTCGGGATGGTTGAAGGCCGGGTAGTACGCGCTGGAGATGGCCACCCGCTTGCAGCCCACCTCGCCGCGGGGGGTCAGCTTCTCGCGCAGTTCGGGATCGTGGAGCTGGGTGCGCAGCAGCACCTCGCTGCCGCGCAGGGTGAGACGGGACGTCGGCCAGCGCCGGGTCAGCCCGGAGACCAGGGACTCGTTGAAGAGCCACCAGCCGAGCCGGGCCGCCTTCTGTGTCAGCGGCGTCAGCCGGCGTGCGCGGCGGGACGGCAGCGGGTAGACCCGGTCCCAGCGGGGCACGACGTACGGTGCCGAGCGCTGGAATACCGTCAGGTGTGCGGTCAGCGGTGCGATCGCGGGGACGATCTGGATCGCGCTGGCGCCGGTGCCGATCACCGCGACCCGACGGCCTGTCAGGTCGTGGCGGTGATCCCAGCGCGCGGAGTGGAAGGCGCGGCCGGTGAACCGGTCGGCGCCGTGGATCGGCGGCACCCGGGGGGTGCTCAACTGGCCGCAGGCCGGCACCAGGACGTCGGCCTCGACGATCTCCCCGCTACCCGTCCGCAGCCGCCATCGCACATCGGTCTCGTCGAACGCGGCGGACTCGACCTCGGTGGCCAGCCGCAGGTGCGCGCGCAGTCCGTACTTCTCCACGCATCCGCGCAGGTATCGCAGGATCTCGGCCTGGGAGGCGTAGCGGCGGGACCAGTCGCGGTGCGGTGCGAAGGAGTAGGAGTACAGGTGCGAGGGGATGTCGCAGGCCGCTCCGGGGTAGGTGTTGTCCCGCCACACCCCGCCGATGTCCGCCGCCCGCTCCAGGATCACGAAGTCGTGGTGGCCGGCGCGTTTGAGCGCGATGGCCAGGCCGATCCCGCCGAGGCCGGCGCCGATGATCGCGACCCGTGGAGCCGGGTGCCGCACGGTCATTGTCCGGCCTCCGGCGGCGCGGGCGGAATGTTGTGGTTGAAGCGCAGCAGGTTCTCGGGGTCGTACTGCGCCTTGACCCGCGCCAGTCGCCGCAGCCTCTTCTCGTCCCAGAACGCGGTGACCCGGTCGGTGTCGTCCTCCTCGCTGAGCAGGTTGAGATAGGCCGCGCCCGTCCCGAAGGAGCGCAGCTCGGCCCCCGCCTGCCGCACCCAGGTCCGGCAGCGCTCGTTCTCCGCCGGGTCGTACCATTGGCCGACGATGTGGATCAGCCAGCTCTCCTCGCGATGCGAGAAGGCGGTGGCGTCCGGTGCGATGCGGGTGGGCTGGGCGTCGAACGGGATCACCTGGAGCACCGTTTCGGGCGAGGGGAGGTCACTGCCGATCCGGGCGACCGTCTCGATCTCCGCGCGTCCGAAGCGGGGCAGGAACTCGCTTGTCCAGTACTGCTGATGGCCCCGCGGATTGGCGGGATCGAGCATCGACTGCACCTGGACCAGCGGTATCGGCTCGACGAAGTCGATCAGCGGGTCGCCGAACTCCCGGATCGGCCGGATGACCTCCCAGCCGTCCTCGATCGGCCCCGCATAGCGCAGGAAGAAGCCGACGACGGGGCGTCCGCGGTGTTCCGGGGGGAAGAACTCCAGGCTGGGCACGCGGATGAAGACCACGTCCATGCTCAGCTCGTCGGGAGTGGTGCCGACGTGGTCCCGGAGGAATTCCAGCACCTCGACCGCCCGCTCCACGGGGTGGGCGACCATGCCGGCCAGCATCATCGGTCCCACGGGGTGCGCCCGGTACTCGAAGGAGGTGACCACCCCGAAGTTCCCGCCGCCGCCCCGCAGTGCCCAGAACAGCTCGGGGTTCTGCTCGGCGCTCGCGACGACCAGTTCCCCGTCCAGGGTGACCATCTCGGCGGACAACAGGTTGTCGCACGTCAGGCCGTACTTGCGCTGCAGCATCCCCATGCCGCCGTTGAGGGTGAGGCCGGCGATTCCGGTCTCGGACACCTGCCCGGACGGGACGGCGAGACCGTGCAGCTGGGTTTCCCGGTCGACATCGGCCAGCGTGGCACCGGCCTGCACCCGGGCCGTGCGCCGCTCCGGGTCGACGTGCACACCCCGCATCGACGACAGGTCGATGACCAGGCCCTCGTCACAGGTGCCGTGTCCGGCGATGCTGTGGCCACCACCGCGTACGGCGATGGGGAGGCGGTGCCGGCGGGCGAACGCGATGGCGGTGACGACGTCGCAGGCGCCGCGGCAGCGTGCGATGAGCGCGGGCCGCCGGTCGATCATGGCGTTGAAGACGCGCCGCGCCGTGTCGTACTCGGGATCGGCGGGCGCTATCACCTCGCCGAGCAGTGCGCCGCGGAGCTCTTCGATGTCCGCAGAGTGCATGGATGTCCTCCAAAGAGAGCGGGCCAGGGCCTTTGAATCCGACCGGGCCGGAAGGGAACGAGCGGAAAAGGGGACGCGGTTCAGCGCCGGAGCGCGGTCGCTTCGGCTCGTCGGCGCGCCATGAACTCCTCGAATTTGTCGTGCAGTTCATCGGTGGCACGCATCAGCCGGCCGGTCTCCGGGTCGACCAGGGAGTGCACGGAGTGCGCCTCGGCGATGAGCCGGTTGCCGTTCCTCCGGTAGATCTCGTAGTGGCACTCAAGGTGTCTGCGCGGGGTGGCGGCCCATGTCCGGACGGTGAGGTCGTCCAGATACAGGGCCGGTTCGTGGAAGCGGGCACGGAAGTTCGTGGTGGTGATCCGGTAGTTCCAGAAGTCGACGCCGACCGCCAGCGCGAAAGCCTCCCGGCCCAGGTCGAACCAGGGGATGTAGCTCGCGTAGTACGCGTGTCCCTGCAGGTCGCATTCGCCCCAGCGGACCCGCACCGCGGTCTCGATGTGGTTCCAGCCCTCGATGTTGCGTGCGGATTCAACCCAACGCGGCATGGCGCCTCGTTTCTCTCGTGACCGATCCGAAGAGTTCTGCCCGGAGGAATTGATCCGGCTCGACGGGCAGTGCGGAACGCGAATTTTCATCGCGTGACGCCGGCAGGCTATGCACGACCCCAAGGACCCGTCAAGGCAGTACAGAAGGACCTGACACACCGTATTGACCAGGCATTTTTCGTGCCAGTTTCTGACTCGAAGCTGTCATTTCTTTCACGGCCACGGAGAATCTTTCCCGGGACTTACGGACGGACCGCAGAAATCACCGCAGAAAGTTGACACGGTTTCTTCGCCGCACTTACCGTCCCTCCTGAACGAGGAAATGGCGGCAGTTCACCCGCACCTCGCTTTCCTCGATTCATTCACTGTTCAGTCGCCGCGCATTTCGCGGACCTCAGGACTTCGGCGGTGTTTCTCGATGGAAGATGCGGATTTTCTCCGGTTCCCGGTGCCGGCCGCGGTGCACTCGGCGGGTGTCGATCTGGTCGACCTGTGCCGCTGGGATCTGGCCGTCGCCCGAACCCAGGGGGAGCTGCTGCGGCGGATCTTCGACCCCTCGGAGCGGGAGGCCGCCGAACGGGCGGCGGACGGCACACGGACGCCGGAACGGATCCTGGGCCAGGCGTTCGGGGTCAAGGAGGGCGTGGTGAAGGCCCTCGGCGGTCTGCCGCCCGGCGCCCGCTTCACCGACATCCGGGTGGGCATCACGGCGGACGAGCCGGAGCCCGCCGGATGGCCGGTGCGGCTGCACGGCACACCGGCCGACTGGGCCGAATGCCACCAGGTCGAACTGACCGCAGGCACCCGGGAGCTGGGCGATGACATGGCCCTGGCCTGGGTCGTGGCCCATCCCACCACGCAAGAGGGGTTCCCGCGATGAGCCATCCCCCCGCTGCGACCCAGCCCCCGTGCGGCCCCACTGCCTGCGTCTTCCCCGGCCAGGGCAGCCAGTTCCCGGGCATGGGGCGGGAGTTGAACGGCTTCGGACCCTCGGCCCGCACCCTGGTCACCCGCGCCGAGCACATCACCGGCCTCCCCGTGGCCGACCTCATGACCACGGCCGACGCCGGGACCCTCGCGGACCCTGAGATCGCCCAGGTCCTGGTGTTCGTCTGGTCCGCGGCGGCACTGCAACGGCTGCGCGAACAAGGGCTGCGGCCCGCCGCCGTCGCCGGGCACAGCCTCGGCGAATACACCGCGCTCTTCGCCTGCGGCAGTCTCGATCTGGACACCGCGCTGTCCCTGGTCTCCTGTCGCGGCCGGGCGATGCGTACCGCCGCCCGGCAGACCCCGGGCACCATGGCCGCGATCGTGGGCCTGCCGCCGGACACGGTACGCGCGCTCTGCGAGGACGCCTGCGACGACGCCGGTGTCGTGGTCGTCGCCAACCTCAACTCCCCCCGGCAGACCGTGGTGTCGGGCACCGTCGCCGCGGTGCGCCGGGTGATCGACGCGGCCCGGACCGCCGGCGCGCTGCGGGCCCGGCAGCTGCCCGTGGGAGGGGCCTACCACTCCCCGCTGATGGCCGGCGCGCCTGTGGGGCTGGCCATGCACCTTCGCGACGTCCGCCTGACGCCACCGGGCATTCCGCTGGTCTCCAGCGCCACCGGACGACTGGTCACCGATATCGAGGAGTACCGCGACGAGCTGCTCCGGCAGATGCTCGCCCCGGTGCGCTGGCAGGAAACGGTGCGCACGCTGCTTGCCCTCGGCGTCCGCACCTTCGTCGAGGCCGGGCCGGGGCGGGTGCTGAGCGGTCTGGGCCGGGAGATGGCCCGCGACGCCCGGCACCTGACCGTGCAGGACGCGCTGCGAGCCGGGCCCCGGCCGCTCTCCCATCCGGCCGGAGCCGCCGCTCATGCCGCCCCGGAACATTCCACCGCGCAGGCAGGGGAACACCTATGACCGACTTCGACGGACGGGTCGCACTGGTCACCGGGGCCACCAAGGGAATCGGGCTGGCCGTGGCCACCGACCTCGCCCGGGCCGGCGCCACGGTGCTGCTCAACCACCGCAGAAACCCCGACCGGGCCGAGGAGGCACTGCACGCCGTACGGGAACTGCAGCCGGACGCCGAACTGCTCCAGGGAGACATCGCCGAACCCGCGGACGTGGACCGCATGTTCCGGCACATCCGTGCCCGGTACGGCGGCCTCGACGCCCTGGTGCACAACGCCGGCATCACCCAGGACGGCTACGCGGTGATGATGGGCGACGCGAAGTGGCGGAAGGTGATCGACACCAACCTCACCGGGGCGTTCCTGTGCACCCGTGCGGCCGGGCGGATGATGGCCGCTAGGCGCCGGGGCGCCATCGTCACGATCGGCTCCACCAGCGCCTTCAACCCGCCTGCGGGCCAGGCCAACTACGCGGCGTCCAAGGCGGGGGTACTGGCCATGGTGAAGGCCCTGGCCAAGGAACTCGGCGGCTACGGCGTACGCGTCAACGCCGTCGTCCCCGGCTTCGTCGACACCGCGATGACCCGGCAGATGCCGCCCGCTCAGCTGGAGGAGAACCTCCGGCGGGTTCCGCTGGGCCGTATCGGGCGGCCCGCGGAGGTCAGTTCGGTGGTGCGCTTCCTGCTCAGCGACGAGGCGGCGTACGTCACCGGGACCTCCGTCGTCGTCGACGGCGGGCTCATCAGCTGACCCCGCACACCGAAGAGCCCCCGTTCGCCCCACCGCGAAAACCCCACGCACACCCCTCACACCACAAAAGGAGACCGTCATGACGATGACACTCGACGAGGCCACTCGGCGAGCCGGTGCACGACAGCAACTCGCCAGGGAAGTCAAGGAGTTGCTGGTGGAACGGCTGTCGCTGGACGTCGACCCGGCGGCCATCGGGGACGACCAGCCGCTGTTCGGCCGCGGCCTGGAACTGGACTCCATCGACACCCTGGAGTTGGCGATGGCCGTCGAGGACGTCTTCGGTGTCACCATCACCGACGACGACACCCACAGCCTGCTCTCGCTGAACCGCCTGGTCGACCACATCGAGGCGGCCCGGTCATGACACCGGAGCGCCCCCACCCCGCGGCACGGACGCTGAGCGCCGACGACATCGCCCGGCTGCTGCCGCACCGCCACCCCTTCTTCCTGCTCGACCGGGTCACCGCGCTGAATCCCGGAGTGAGCGCCGAAGCGGTCAAGAACGTCACCGCGTCCGATCCCGTGCTGGCCGGCCACTTCCCCGGCCGGATGCTCTACCCCGGGGTGCTGCTCGTCGAGTGCGTCGCCCAGCTCGCGGCCGTGATCTACGGCAGCGCGGGAGCACTGCGCGCGACCGGCGAGCTCGTCGGCGACGTGGCGGACCGGGTGGGGTATCTGGCGGAGATCCGCCAGGCGAAGTTCCTCCGGCCGGTCCACCCGGGTGACCAGGTGGTGCTGCGGGCGGAGAGCGGGCCGCGGCTCGGCGGGCTCATCTCCGTGAACGGACAGGCGTCGGTCGGCCGGGAACGGGTGATGACCGTACGGCTCGCCGTCACCGAGCGCGAGGACGCCTGACGGCCCGGCCCGCAGCGCCCCGGTCCCCTCAACCCCACTCCCCCATCCCACCCCTGCTCATCCAGCGAGGAGTTACTGATGAAGGCCAGCTACACGGATGTCACCGAGGAGTACACGGCACTGCGCGAGACGTGCGGGCTCATCGATTACGAGGGCATGGGCCTGGTGCGGGTCTCCGGGCCCGGCGCGGCCGACTACCTCGGCCGGGTCGCCACGCGCGGCGTCGACTTCCTGCTGGAGGGCCAGGCCATGGCCGCCCTCCTGCTGCGCGAGAACGGCACAGTCATCGCCGAAGTACTGATCCACTGCCATGCAGCGCACTACCTGGTCGAGATCTGGCCGACCCAGGCGAAGGAGGCGACCGGCCACCTGATCGCCGAGGCCACGGCGTACGAGGACGTGACCGCCCAGGACGTCAGCGCCGAGTACGCCGTGCTCGCGCTCGAAGGGCCGGAGTCGTTCAAACTCGCCCGGAAGTACCTGCCGTTCCCGGTGGCCTCCATGGCTTACCGCAGCTTCGCCACGGCCGACTGGGGAGGCGGCCGTGACCTGGTCGTCTCCCGTACCGGAATCACCGGCGAGTACGGCTACAAGTTCTTCGTGCCCGCCGCGGACGGCGCGGAGCTGCGGGCCGAGCTCCTCGCCCTCGGCGCGCGGGAGTGCGGCAAGGACGCGCTCGACGTGTGCCGGATGGAGGTCCGGTTCGCCAGCCTGGAGCAGGAGAGCGCCGGAGGCCAGGTGACACCGTTCGAGGTGGGCCTGCAGTGGATGATCGACCCGGGGCACGAGTCCGCCGGACGCCTGGCGGAAGACGGCGGAAGGGGCCGTACCCCGGTGTGCTGGATCGCCTGGGAGGCATCGGCCGGCCGGCCGGAGCCGGGCACGGCCATCGCGGTCCGCGACGCCGAGGTCGGCATCGTCACCCACACGGTGTGGTCCCCCAGGCTGGGCCGGGTCATCGGCACCGGCCGGGTCGACGCCGAAGTCGCCGCCTCCGGCCAGGAGTTCATGCTCGCCGGATCGGGCGACGCGATCCGTACGGTCTCCGCCCCGTTCCTGACCGCCACCAGCCTCGACGTGCCCCTTGACTGACGGCCGACGGCGCACGCCAGGTGCGTGCGCCCGGCCGCCGGAAGGGACGGAAGGAGAAGAGATGAACCCCAGCAAGAGCGGCCAAGAACGCGTCGCGGTCACCGGGATCGGGCTGAGCTGCGCCCTTGGCAACGGAGTACAGCAGGTGTGGCGGGGAATCCGCGAGGGGCTCACCGGCATCGGCAAGACCGGACGGATCGACGTGTCGACGCTCAGCTGCCGGTACTCCGGCGAGGTTCCCTCGGTGCCCGCGTCCCGGCACCGCCTGCGCGGACGGCTCGACCGCGCCACGACCCTGGCGCTGAACGCGGCCGAAGAAGCGCTCAAGGGCGCGGGCCTCGACCTCGCGGGCGGCGGCGACCACAACCCTGCGGGACTCGACCCCTACCGCATGGGGGTCGCCGTCGGCACCTCGGTCGGTGGACTGGAACGCGGCGAGGAGTTCCACTGGGAGCTGCTGCGCAACGGCCCGGAGGCACCACGCCGCGATCTGCTGTTCCACTACCCGCTCTACACCTCCGCCGACGCGCTGAGCATCGCCTTCCAGTTCCGGGGACCGAAGGTGGTGATCTCCAACGCCTGTGCGGCCGGAGCCAACTCCATCGGGTTCGCGACGGACGCCATCCGGGAGGGACGCGCCGATGTGATGCTCGCCGGCGGGGTGGACGTCCTGGACATCCTCTCCCTGGCCGGCTTCGACAGCCTCAACGCGCTCGACCCCGAGCCGTGTGCGCCCTACTCCCGCAGTACCGGGCTCAACATCGGCGAGGGCGCGGCGATCCTGGTGATGGAGTCGGAGTCGTCCGCCCGGCGGCGCGGCGCCGAGATCCTGGGCTACGTCCTGGGCTACGCGCTCACCAGCGACGCGTACCATGCCACCGCCCCGGACCCGGCCGGCAGCGGCGCCCTCCGTGCCATGCGGAAGGGACTGGCGCAGGCCGGCCTGACGGCGGCTCAGGTGGATTACGTCAACGGGCACGGTACCGGCACGCCCACCAACGACAGCGCCGAGACCAAAGCCGTCGCCGCCCTGTTCGCGGATGTGCCGCCGGCCCCGATGAGCAGTACGAAGTCCCAGGTCGGGCACATGCTCGGCGCGGCCGGTGCCCTGGAGGCCGCGACCTGTGTGCTCGCGCTGCGGGACGGCGTGCTGCCCCCGACGGTCAATGCGGACGAGAACCGCGAACAGGTCCGCGACATCGTGCCGAACCGGGCACGCGAACAGGAGCTGGATGTCGTCGTGTCCAACTCCTTCGCCTTCGGCGGCAACAACTGCTCGCTCGTCCTGGGGCGGCGGCCCGTACCGGCCGCCCCACCCCGGCCCGACCACCGCGTCGTGATCACCGGGGCGGGTCCCGTCTCGGCCGTGGGCAGCGGGCGGGAGGCCTTCCTCGCCGCACTCCGGGACGGGAGGACGGGCGTCGGCCCGGCCCGTCTGGCCGACCTGGGTCTCTCCCGGACCGGGCAGGCCGCCGAGATCGACACCGCCGAGTGCCGACGCCACGTCGACCGCGGCTACGCCCGACGGCTCGACCAGATCGGGCTGCTGACCCTCGCCGCGAGCCGGCTCGCCCTCGACGACGCCGCGCTGCGCGTCGGCACGTCCGACGCGGACCGGGTCGGCATGGTCTTCGGCACCTTCAACGGGCCGGTACAGACGGTGGAGCAGCTCAGCGAGACCATCGGTACCGACGGCCCGCACCGGGTGAATCCCCGCCTGTTCCCCAACTCCGTGATGAACGCGGCCGCCGGGCACGCCTGCCTGGCCCTGCGGATCCGGGGCCCGCTGTCGACCCTGGCCACCGGCTGCGTGTCCGGACTCAGCGCGCTGGGCTACGCCACGGATCTGGTCCGGCGCGGAGAGGCCGAGGTGATGCTCGCGGTGAGCGCCGATGAGCTGACCCCCCTGGTGCACTACGGATTCGACCGACTCGGCCTGCTCTCGCCGGACACCGTCCGTCCCTACAGCGGCACCCCCAGCGGAATGGTGCTCGGCGCGGGCAGTACGGCGCTGGTCGTGGAGTCGCTGGAGCACGCGCTGGCCCGCGGTGCCACGATCCTGGCCGAGGTCCGGGGCCATGCGATCACCTCCGACGGCTATCGCATCGCCGGCAACGACCCGTCCGGGCGGGCCTGGGCGGAGAGCTTCCGGCGCGCGTTGGACGACGCCGGGATGGACCCGGAGGGCATCGGGACGGTGTACGGCGACGCGCGCGGCACCGCCGCGATCGACCGGGCCGAGGCCCGCGCGGTCGCCCGGGTGTGGCGGCCGGACACGGTGCGGCTCAGCAACCTCACCGGCTACGTCGGCCATGTGCCCAGCACCACCTCGCTGATGTCGGCGGTATGCGCCACGGAGACGCTGCGCACCGGATGGAGTCCGGACATCCCCGGGCTGTCGGACCCGCTCGACGGGCTGGACGGCTACCTCGCACCGACGGCCCAGGCGGGGCGGGCCTGCCTGCTCACCGCGGCCAACTGGGGCGGTACTTACGCCTCTCTCGTCCTGAGCCCGTGGCACCCCGACGCACCGGGCGCGTGGGAGACGGCGACACGGGGGAGGCCGTCATGAGCCACCGTGCCCGACCGCGCCTGGCCCTGCGTCTGGCGACGCCGCAGCAGACGCCGCCGGCCGGCGATCCTCGGTGGGCCCGCTGGCTCACCGAGGCCGAACTGGCCTACGCACACGGCCTGTTGCGGACCGAGGAACACCTCTCCGTGCGCAAGCTGGCCAAGGAGGCGGGCTTGGACCTGCTGGCATGGCCGTACCCACCGCCGTGGCAGGACATGGAGATACGGCGGCGACCCGGCGCGGCGCCCGTGCTGCACCTCGGCGGTGAGCTGGCCCCCCGGACGCGCGGACACGGAGCGGCCCGGCCGGGGGTGTCGCTGGCGCACGCCCGCGGATACGCCGCGGCGCTCGCCTGGCTGCCCTCCGCCGGGGCCGGGCGTCACTCCCCCGGAGCCGCGACATGAGCGAGGGGAGCGAGCCGATCATCCAAGGGTGCCTGCCTCGTGCACGCGGGGCCGAGCTAAGCGAGGTGCCGGCATGAACGGCCGCCTCGACGGCCGGGTGGCCGTGGTGACCGGGGCGCTCGGCGGGATCGGGCACGCCGTGGCCCGCCTGCTCGTGGAGCAGGGCGCCGGGGTCGTGGTCACCGATCTGGACGGCGAGGCGTGCCGGGCCGCCGCCGACGCGCTGGGCCGCGGCCGGCCTTCCGGCCGGGCCGTCGGCCACCCGCTCGACGTCACCGATCCCGCGGCCTGGGAACAGGTGACCCGGTTCGCCCGCCGCCGCTTCGGCCGCCTCCACGTACTCGTCAACAACGCGGGAACACTGGGGATCAGCGGGCTGGAACACCTCGACGCACCGGAGTGGGAACGGGTGGTGGACACCTGCCAGCGCGGCACCTGGCTCGGCATGCGGGCGGCCGTGCCCTGCCTCCGCTCGGCCGGCGGCGGAGCGATCGTCAACATCGCCTCGGTCTACGGCATGGTCGGCTCCGGCGCCTCCTTCGCCTACCACGCGGCCAAGGGGGCGATACGCGCCATGACCACGGCCGCCGCGGTCGAGCTGGCTCCCTTCGATATCCGGGTCAACGCGGTCTACCCCGGCATGGTCGACACCCCGATGACCGGAACGGCACCCCAGGGCTTCATCGCGGACGTCGTCGCGGCGACGCCGCTGGCGCGCCTGGCACGGCCGTCCGAGGTAGCCGCCGCCGTGGGGTTCCTGGCCTCCGACGCGGCCTCCTACATCACCGGCGCCGAACTCGTCGTGGACGGCGGCTACACGGCGCGGTGACCACCGCACGCGTGCTGTGGCCGCGTCCCGCGCCGTACGGACGATCCGGGCCGTAGGGCCTCGCACGAAGGGAGAAGCGATGGCGTCCCACGCCCGCCCCCGGCCCCCCTGGGGCGTCCTCGGCGTCATCTGCCCCGCCCTCTTCATGATGGTGCTGGACACCTCGATCGTGCACATGGCGATCCCGGTCATGATGAAGGACCTGGCCACCGGGCTCGACCAGGTGCTGTGGATCGTCAACGCGTATGTCCTCAGCTACGCGATCCTCATGATCACCGCGGGGCGGCTGGGTGACCGCTTCGGTCCCAAACGGGTCTACTTGGCCGGACTGCTGCTGTTCACCCTCGCCTCCGCGCTGTGCGGACTGTCCGACGGCGCGGTGGAACTCATCGCGCTGCGTGCCCTGCAGGGCGTGGGCGCGGCCCTGCTCACCCCTCAGACCGGCGCCCTCGTCGCCGCGCTGTTCCCACCGCAGCGGCGTGGTGCCGCATTCGGCGTGCTCACCAGCGTCATCGGCGTGTCCATCGTCGCCGGGCCGCTCCTGGGCGGGCTCCTGGTGAGCCGCGCCGGATGGCAGTGGATCTTCTTCGTCAACGTACCGGTGGGCATCGTCGCGCTGGTCTCGGCGGCCGTATTCGTCCCGGAACCGGGACCGAGGGGCAACCGCGGCTGGGATCCGACGGGCCTCGCCCTGGTGACGGGTGGTCTGACGGCGCTCACCTTCGGCCTGCTGGAGGGCGGACGCTACGGGTCCGGTGCGATCGCCGGCCCCGTCACCGTCCCCTGGGTCCTCGGCACGGGCATCGTGCTCCTGGTGCTCTTCGCGGTCCAGCAGTGGCGCCGCGGGACGGCGACGGGACGGCCGGCACCGGGTCCGCACCGGCAGGCCCTGCTGCCCCGGTCCCTGTTCGCGCACCGCGACTTCGGGCTGGCCAATGTCATCGGCGCCGGCGTCCACTTCGCGGTGATCGGCAGCGTGCTGCCGATCACCCTGTTCCTGCAGCAGGTCCTCGGCTGCTCCGCCCTGCGGGCGGGGCTGGTCACCGCGCCGACCCCGCTGGCCGCGGCCGCCGTCGCCCAGGTGGCCGGGCGCCTCGCCGACCGGGTGGGCGGCAAGTCCCTTCTCCTGGCCGGACTGTTGACCTACGCCCTCGGCCTCGCGCTCATCGCCTTGTCGGCCCGTCCGGGCATGAACCCCTGGCACCTCCTGCCCGCCATGCTGGTCGCGGACATCGGCATCGGCTGCGTACTGGCACCGGTGACGAAGATCGGCATGGACGCCGTGGACGGCGCACTCGCCGGGCCCGCCTCCGGCGTGCTGAACACCACGCGGCAGGTCGGCGGGGTCCTCGGCAGCGCGGCCGGCGGGGCACTGCTGCAGAGCAGGACCGCGGTCGCGGTGCACCAACAGGCCCTGGACACAGCCGGGTTGCTGCCGGAGGCGGTACGGCGCCCATTCGTGGCCGGGGTCGACCGAGGAGTGACCCGAGGCCTGACAGCCGGCGCCGGGACCGACGTCCCGGTGCCCGGATCCCTCGACCCGCACTCCGCAGAGCTGTTCCACACGCTGGCCGTGGCCGCGTACCGGCACGGCTTCGTCGCGGCCATGCGGGACACCGCGCTGCTGCCGATCGGCGTACTCCTGTTCGGCGCCGTGTGCTGCCTGGCCGTGACCGGCGCGCGCGGCACCCGGCGGGAACCGGTGCGCGGGGGCGGGCGGCGTCATACACGCGCCAGGACGCCGTGATCCCGTGCAAGAACTGAGCAAGATTATTCGACGCCCAGTAAAGGCAATGTTAGCTTTTGACGCGCCGGAGCAATTCCGCAGGAATTCACGCCCCAGGCACAGGCTTCGTACCGAATCCCGTCGGCCGGCAGCTCAAGACTTGCAGCTCGAAGCGAGGAGAGAAAACATGCCCAAGAACGCCATCAAGCGGGCGACCATCACCGCCGGACTGGTCGGCGCCGTGGCTTTCACCGCGATCGCACCGGCTCAGGCGGCGCCGGCGCTGCGTGCTGACAGCGCACCATCGGCCGTTACAGCGGAAAACTCCCCGTCCTTCCTGGGTACGATCAAGTCCTTCACCGACAACTTCCTCGAACTCGAAGTGGACGGGAAGATCGAGAAGTTCGACCTCACCAAGGGTGCGTACTGGTACGGCCGCATGGGGCTGGGCGCCCAGGCCTATGTCGAGGCCGACAACGTCGACGGGACTTACGTGGCCAAGTCCGTATTCGCCGCGTAGCCACCGCACCCCCCTTCGTCCCGCCGGGCAGCAGCTCGGCGGGACGATGCGCGTAGTACACCGGATCCAGGAAATTCCGGAACCCGAAAGAGATGCGTAAGAAGATTTCGTCGCCCACGGGAATCACTGCTATTTTTTCGGCGTCCCCAAAAGGCTGGAATTCAAGTCCGGCCGCATTCGGTTCCGGACCGATTCTCGAGCCGGCGAAACGAGGAGAGAAACCATGTACAAGCGAAAGCACCTCATCAAGCGGACGGCCATGGCCGCCGCACTCGTGGGCGCCGCGGGATTCGCCGCGGTGGCGCCGGCACAGGCGGCCCCGACGTCCCAGAACCTCCAGGCCCCGCACTCCTGGTGGCACGCCGCCCACTTCGAGGGCGCGGTGAAGGCCGTGCACGCGGGCTCCATCGATGTCGACGTGCACGGATCGGTCCAGACCATTGACACCACGAACGCGATGGTGATCGGCAAGCTGGAGGCCGGAGTCACGGTCGACGTCACGAACTGGGGCTCCGGCACGGTCATCGTCGCTCTGAACAATTGGGGCTGAGGTCCACCGGACCGCCAAAGGACTTCGTCCCGCCGGGTATCCACCCGGCGGGACGAAGTCCTTTGCGAACGTGGCGAGTTCCACTAACGCGCCGCCACCTCCGCGGTACGGCGCTCCTCCGCCACGTCGACCCCCTCGGTCAGGCCGATCCGCCGGTGCACCCGGCGCAGCGGGCCCGGCGCGTACCAGCCGTACCTGCCCATCAGCCGCAGACAGGCCGGTACGAGGACACCGCGGATGAGCGTGGCGTCCACCAGGACGGCCAAGCCGCTGCCGAGGCCGAACATCTGCATAAAGCTCACATGGCTCGTGGTGAACGCGAACAGGCTCACCGCGAGCAGCGCGGCCGCGGCCGACACCAGGGCTCCGCTGCGGGCCAGTCCCCGCGGTACCGCCTCGGCCGGGGACAGCCCCCGGTCGTGGAGCTCCTTGATACGGCTCAGCACGAACACCTCGTAATCCATGGACAGTCCGAAGACGATGCAGAACATCAGCAGCGTCATCGCCGTGTCCATCGGCATCGGTGTGAACCCGAGCACCGAGGAGAAGTTCCCCGCCTGGAAGATCCACACCATCGTTCCGAGAACCGCGCCGAGCCCGAGCGCATTGAGCAACAGCGCCCGCACCGGCTGCAGCACGCTCCCGGTGAACAGGAACAGCAGGACGAAGGTGCTCCCCACGATCATCGCCAGCGCGACGGGCAGTCGCTCCTGGATCGCCCGCCGGGTGTCCACCGCCTGCGCCGCGGGCCCGCCGACCAGTGCCTTGCCGGGGCCGGGGAGAGCCACAGCGCGGATCTGCCCGACCAGCCGCCGCGCCGCCTCGGAGGAGGCGTCGTAGCCGGTGCGCACGGTCAGATGGCGCAGGCCGGACGCGGCGCGGCGGGGGTCGCCGGGGCTGGTGGGCGATGCGGCGCCCGCCGTGAACGTGCCCGCGTCGGTCTGGACCGCGTCGACTCCCGGGAGGGCGGCGAGAGTGCGCGCATAGCCGTCGATCCGGGCGTCTTGCGTGCCCGCCCCGGACACCACGATCTCGATCGGGCCGCCGCCCCCGCCGGGGAAGTCCCTGTGCAGGGCAGTGGCCACGGACCGGCTCGCCGCGTCCTCGGGCAGGACCCTCTCGTCCGGAACGCCGAACCGGGCCCCGAGCAGCGGCGTGGCGGCGAGCACCAACACGGCGACGGCCGGCAGGCCGGTACGCAGCGGGTGGCGGAACACGGTACGCGCGATTGCGCCCCAGACTGCGCTGCCGCGACCCGGCGCGGCCGGGCGCGACCGTGACGCCTTGCCCGGGCGGGCCACGCGGTGACCGAGCACGGTCAGCAGGGCCGGTGTGACGACGAGCGCGCACAGCGCCGCGGTGACGACGACACCGATCCCGGCGTAGGCGAAGGACCGCAGGAAATAGAGGGGGAAGATCAGCGGTGCGGTGAGCGCGGCCGCGACGGTGGCCGCGGAGAACAGGATCGTGCGGCCCGCCGTCGCCACCGTCCGTCCCACCGCCTCGGGTACGCCCTGGCCCGCCGCCGTCTGCTCGCGGAACCGGCTGACCATCAGCAGCCCGTAGTCGATGGCGAGCCCGAGCCCGAGCGCGGTGGTGAGGTTGACGGCGAAGACCGAGACATCGGTGAGGCCGGCGAGGAGCCGGAGTTCCGCGAAGGTCCCGAGGACGGCCGCCGCGCCGATGGCCAGCGGGATCAGTGCGGGGACCAAGCCGCGGAAGACGAGGACGAGCAGGGCAAGGGTGACCGGGACAGCGATGCCCTCGGCCAGTCCCAGGTCCTTGGCCACCTGGGTGGTGATGTCGCGGTTGGTGCCGGAGGGCCCCCCGGCCAGGACGGTGAGCTCCCGACCGATCGGATCGACGGTCCCGGCGGCCGTGGGGGTAGCGCCGTCCCGCCCGCTCGCGTAGTCGGCGATCAGTGCATCGGCCCGCTGGGTGACCTGCTCCCGGTCCCCGTCGAGCCGTACGAGCACGAGGGCGGCGCGGCCGTCCTCGGCCTTGAGCTCGCGGACCGGTGTCCGCCAGTACGAGTCGACCCCTTCGACGCCGTCTCGCGCGGCCAACCGGTCGGTGAGGGCACGGCCGGCGGCCAGTGCGCCGGGTGAGTCGACGGTGCCGTGCCGTGGCCGTACCAGCAGGGCGAGCTCGGCGGTGCCGCCGGTCTGGTGCAGCAGCCTCGCCGCGGCGGTGGAGGTCGCGGCAGGGTCCTCGAACCCGCCGCCCTTGAGCTGACCGAAGACGCCGAACCCGGCGGCGCCCGCGGCAAGTGTCAGCAACCCCGCCAGCACGAGGACCGTACGGGCCTTACGGGAGAGGAAGGCTCCCAGTCGTTGCAGCATCGCATGCTCCCGGGGGTCAAGGGTCTCTCGGGGAACCGGACGGGGCAGCGCCGGAAAGGGGGAGGAGACCCGACAATGTTTACGTTGTTAACTTTGCATCTGATGTGCACGCTGTCAACATGGGGAGGGTGACTGCACCCAGTACGCCGCGCAGCGGCTATCACCACGGCGATCTACGCAACGCGCTGGTCAAGGCGGGAGTCGCCCTGGCCGCGCAGGGCGGGCCACAAGCGGTGGTGCTACGGGCCGCCGCCCGGGAGGTCGGCGTCTCCGCCACGGCCGCGTACCGGCACTTCGAAGACCGTGACGACCTGCTGCACGCGGTCAAACTGGCGGCCCTGGGGCGGCTCGCCGGGGCGATGGAACAAGAAGTGCTCGCCGGGAAGCAGCGGCGCGACCCGGTGGAGGAAGCGGTCCGCCGGTTTCGGGCCCTGGGTACCGGCTATCTCCGCTTCGCACTGGCCGAGCCCGGTCTGTTCCGGATGGCCTGCCGCGAAACCTCCGGCCAGACAGGGGACTTCGCCCTGATGGCGGGCTCTCGCGCGTTCGCCATGCTCACCGAGGTCGTCGACACCCTCGCCGGCCACGGACTGATCGAGGCCGGGCGTCGGCCGTTCAGCGAGATGGCCGCCTGGGCTCCCGTGCACGGCCTGGCGAACCTGCTGCTCGACGGCGTACTGGACGGTCTTCCCACTCAGCAGCGGCAGGCCGCGGTGGATCGCGTCATCGAGGTCACGGTCGAAGGGCTGTGCGGCACGGGCGCGGCACCGGACGCCGGACGGCGATGGACGCGCCGGCTGTGGTCCCGGTAGTCGTGGAGGCCGACGCCCCCGGGAAACCGACGCCAGACACCGGCGATCGCGCAGGTCCGCACACAGCTTCCGCCACTCGGCCGGGCACGTACTGGCCCTGTTCACCGACAACCGAGGAAACTGAAAGGCACCCCGGCCTGGGGAACCAAGAGAAGGAGCAGCCGTGCCGGACTCATCGCAGATCGACGTCGTCCGCCGCTACTACAGCGCCAAGGGCGATCCGCAGGTCATCCGGTCGGTCGTCGCACCGGACGCGGAGTGGGATGTGGTCGAAGGCTTCCCCAACGGCGGCGTGTACCGCGGCCTCGACAGCGTCCTGGGCGACTTCTTCGGCTTCCTCACCCACTTCACCGAGTTCCAGGTCGTCAGCGAGGAGTTCTTCGAGGACGGCGACCACGTCGTCGTGCTGGGCCGATACGAAGGCATCACCACCGCCGGCACCGCGGTGACCTCACGGTTCGCACACGTCTTCACCCTGCGGGACAGCAGGATCGTCCGCCTGCGGCAGACCTGCGACACCCTGCCGATCGCCCGCGCCCTGGAACACTGAGCAATCCCCCCGGCCGGGCAAACGGGCCTGATCGCCTGGTGAACACCGCCACAACACCGAGCATCACCGCACCACACCCCATCACTCCTTCCCGGTGTGAAAGTGATCGCCCGTCATCCGTACCTTCCCGCCGCGAAGATCGTTACGACCGATGAAACCCTTATCGGCTCACAGCACGCGGCAGGAGACCCGCCCATGCCCGACCCCGCCCAGAACCCCGGCACCGCGCCCCCCGCCTCGGGCTCACCCGCCAACCCGCTCACGGCGCTGAGCCAGGTGGGCCTGCTCGCCCTCGGCCTCGCCGACCTGGCCTTCGACCAGTTGCGCCAGCTCTCGGATCGCAGTCGGCAGACAACGCACCAGTCGGATGTGCCCCACCTCCTCACGGACGGCATGAAGGAGTTGCACGCCCGCGGGGAGCTGGCGGCGCGCCGCGTGACGCAGGACTCGGACAACTACCTGGAGCTGCTGGCGCGCAAGGTCGTAGCGCAGCGGAGCGCGGCCGGCGATGGGTGAGTCCGAGCAGTTGAAGCGACGCGTGGACGAGCAACTCCTGCGTCTGGTGGAGCAGGAGTCGGCCGAGCTCCTCAAGGTCTCCACCGAACTCGCCCCGCTGTGCGAGCAGTTGCGCGGCTCCCTGGAGCAGGGCAAGCGGCTGCGCGCCGCGTTCCTCTACTGGGGGTGGCGGGCCGCGGGACAGCCGGACTGCGACGGCATCGTCCGCGCCGCGGCCGCCATGGAGCTGGTGCACGCGGCGGCGTGCACACACGATGACATCATCGACGACAGCCGCGTACGCCACGGCATGCCCACGGCTCACGTCGCCTTCGCCGACCGGGCCGTGGACTCGGAGCAGGGGCGAGCCAGGCCGGTGGCCCTGGCCATGATGCTGGGCGACCTCCTCATGGGCTACGCGGGCCAGGTCTTCGCCACGTGCGGACTGCCCGGAGCGTTCATCGCGCGCACGGTGCCCTTGTGGTCGGCTCTCCTGCGGGAGACCGTGGCGGGCCAGTTCCTGGAGGTGCTGCGCACGGGCGACGCGGTACCGCAGGTCGCGGAATCACTTGAGGTGGCCCGGTACAAGACGGCCAAGTACACCGTCGAACGCCCTCTGCACCTGGGCGCGACGCTGGGCGGCGGCTCGGAGCGGCTGCTCACGGCCTTCACCGCGTTCGGACTCCCGTTGGGCGAGGCGTTCCAGCTCAGGGACGACATGCTGGGCACCTTCGGCGACCCGGCCCTGACCGGCAAACCCAACCTCGACGACCTGCGAGACGGCAAACCCACCGCGCTCATGGCCCTCACCGTCTCCCTCGTCTCCGAGGACGACCGGCAGACCCTGACCAAGACGGTGGGGCGCCCCGAGTTCGACGAGGGCGACGCGGCGCACGTACGGATGCTCATGGAGTCCAGCGGCGCCCGCCGGAAGGTCGAAGACATGATCACCGAACGGGTGGCGCTGGCGCACCGGGCGCTGGACACCGTCCCCCTGCCCCGTGCCACGTACACGGCGCTGCGCGACCTGGCGACCTCATCGGCCAACCGCCCCCTCTGACCACGAAGCGAGCATCCCACCATGACCACCTCCACCACCCCGCGCTACACCGAAGCGACGCTCGACACCCTCCGCCACCAGGGCGACCCGCTGGCGGACGACACCGTGGCGGCCATGTTCGAGAAGGGAGAAGTAAAGGACTTCAACACCCTGATGCGCTTCTTCAGCACCGCGGGAACCCGCCTTCCCGAGGGGCTTCCGGCCTCCGCCGAGTCCTTCCTCGAGACCACCGGTATGCCTCCGACCTGGGTGGACTGGGACGTGATGGAGCGCGCCCGGCTGTTCTTCATGGACAACTCCGCGCACATCAACACCGGTCTGTCCTTCGCCGCGATGCCGGCCACGTACGCCATCCCGCGCGTGGCGCGGCTGCTGGCCTCGACCCACTCGATGGACTATCCCTCGCGCCGCATGGCGAACACGGGCCAGTTCGTCACCTACCTCATGCAGACCAACGCCTTCGAGGAGGGCAGCAAGTTCATCCCGGCCGCCCAGAAGGTCCGGCTGCTGCACGCCGCGATCCGCTACCACCTGACCCGCTCCGACCACTGGGACGTGGCGCAGGACGGCGTGCCCCTGTGCCAGGAAGACATGATCGGCGGCCAGATCTGCTTCTCCATCCTCGTCCTGGACGCGATGCACCGTCTGGGCATCCACATGAGCGAGGAGGGCGCGGAGGCGTACTACTACGCCTGGAGGGTCGTCGGCACGATCCTGGGCTGCGACATGGAGGCGGCTCCCAGCAACCTCACGGAGGCACGCGAATACGCCGACCTCTACCTGCTGCGCAATCTCGGCCCGTCCGAGGACGGTGTACGCCTCAACCAGCAACTGGTGAAGATGTACGAGGATGTGGTCCCCGGCACCCTTTTCGACCCGATCGTCGCCGCCACCATCCGCTTCCTGGTCGGCGACACCATCGGTGACTGGCTCCAGCTCCCCCGTTCCCCGTGGGACATGGCCGCCAAGGCGATCCCGCACGTCCTGAACGTCCTGGAGACGATCGAGGACAGCAGCCCGCTGGGCGAATGGGCGCTCGACAAGGCGGGCAGCCTCCTGACCACCTTCGAGCTGGCCTCCCTCACCCGCGGCCGGGTCATGCAGTACGCGATCCCGGAAGAGCTGAAGTCGGAGTACGGCGTCCGCTCCCAGCGCTCCCGTACCCACCGCTGGACACCCCCGGCGTCGACCATGGTCTGACGGTCCACACACATCGGACGAGGCCGGCCGCGCCGTGGCCCTTGGCGGGGTTCCGGCCGGCCGGCGCCAGGCCCGCTCCCTGGTGCTGACACCGGTGCCTGGGGGCGGGCGTGCCGGGTTGTGGTCACAGCAGGAGCCGGGGGCGGTAGAGGTCCAGCCAGGTGGGCGGATCGAGGAACCGATCACCGAGGGGGCGATGCTCCGGTGCTCGCCGACCACGGGGAGACACGGGCCACGGCCCGAACCGGAGCCATCATCGGTCTGGCCGGCACCCGGAGCGAACCAGCCAGTGCCGCGCCGTCCCCGTGTTGGGCGCACGTCCGCCGGAGACTGACGAAACCGGTCCACTTGGTGAGAAGATCTGCCACACCCCTACACCGAAATAAAAAGGTATGTTTCATTTCTTTGTAGGTCTTCGCGGGACATCACATATCCCTGGTCCAGACGGACTGCCTCTTCACCCCCGACCCCCAAGGGAGTCGCGCGACTGACCGGCAGCATCCCGACACCCACCGGCGCACCGCAGTGGGACTGGGAATGACAGAGCACACAGCGTGCCCGTTGATGCAAGCGAGACACCCATCATGGACACCTATAAGGCCGCCCGCCATCCCCTTGCCCTGCTGCGTGAACAGACCGGACTGTCGCACGGCGCCTACGCACAGCTCATCGCCAGAACCCATGCCGATCTCGGCTTCGGAACCATGGCCGCCCGCCGCGAGAAGATCGCACGCTGGGAATCCGGCAAGGTCACTCCCGAGACCTCCGCGCAGCTGGCCATCGCCCACGTCCACCAGATCCCGCCCGCGGAGGCTCTCCGGCTCGGCTGGCCCGACTGGCTGTACACCGCCACCGGCCACGCGGACCTGCTGACGGCTCCATGGACCTGTGCCAATGCCCTGCGGTCCCTGGAAAGCACCTCCAGGACCACGCAGCGAGCGGTCGATCATCGCTACGAGGTGCTCTCCGACAGACAAGGCATCGCTAGTCTGACCTCGTCCTGGCTCGACGCGGCCGCCGCACCCGAATGGCTGCCCGCACAGAGCGGTCAGCGCATCACCGGCTCGACCGTGGCCGTGCTGGAAGAACGCCAGAGACAATTGCACCAGCTCTACGCGGCCATCGGCGGCCGGCCCGTGCGTCCGCTCGCGGACGCCGAACTGCAGACGATCTCGGACCTGGCGCGCAACGCCTCCTGTGACCAGAAGATCGGCGCGCGGCTGCTGGCTCTCGCGTCGGACGCCGCGACATTCTCCGGCTGGCTCGCGTTCGAGTCGGGCGACCATCTGCGTGCCCAGTCGGCCTTTCTCTCCAGCATGCGTTGCGCCGCAGCCGCAGGCGACACCCGCCGCGGAGCGTACGCCATGTGCGTGGCCGCCAAACAGAAGATCGACCTGTGGGATCTCGCGGGAACACGCGATCTGCTGGACGCCGCCTGGCGGCTGTGCATGTCCTCTCGCCCGAGCCCACGCATGCTGGCGACCCTCGCCAGCACCCACGCCCTGGCCGCCGGCATGGCGGGCGACGCAGACGCCACGGCATGTCTCATCGACGCGACGTTCGCACGTCACGCCGCCGAGCGGCACGACGACGATCTTGACTGCACGGACTGGATGACTACGGAAGCCGTCCTGATCCAGGCCGGCTATTCCCATGCCTATCTCGGTGACACGCACAAGGCGCTGGGCTACCTGTTGCCCTTGTTCGACGCCGACGACACCGGTGACATACCGCATCGGGACACCGCCCTCGCCGACGTCCACATCGCCCTGGTCCACGCCGTCGCGGGAGACAACGACGTGGCCGTGCAATGGGCGCGCAAGGCGTCGGATTCGTTGGAGCAGTCCCCTTCGTTCTGCGTGGAGGCCCACTTCCGGCGCCTGCTGAGCAAGCTCGACAGCAACGGTCGCACACCGGTCGTCCGCGAGTTCCTCCAGGACCAGCGCGCCCGCACGAGGCGTCTCCAGGGGCATCCGTGCCCGACGTAGGTGAGGTCGGCTCGGCGGAAAGCGGAGTGGACTGGACAGGTGTGATCAGGGGGGCCGGGCGGCTTTGCGGAGGATCGCTGTCCTGGAAAGATCCCTGCCTCCCAGATCTTCCGGCTCGGGGTGTGCTCTGACGTGCACAGGGCCGGATCCGGCCGGGACCAGGTGCAGTGTCACGGTGGCGGGCTGGTGGGTGTCGGTGGCGCCCTCGAAGGCCGACCGCAGGCGGGCGGTGCCCGGCCGGCCCGGAGACCGGCTCGGCGCTGCCCAACACGCGGGACCAGATCCGGAGTGCGTCCACGGAAGGCGAGCTGCAACAGTCGTGGGGCAGCATCACCCCTCCGAACCGTCTGCGAGTCCGCGCTCGTGGCCTGCCTTCCAGTGAACCAACCACCCACGGAGCTGATCACCTTTCAGACGGCGACGACCTCCACGGGGACACCAAGTGCCTCGATCGCCTGAATTTCGGCCTCCGGGGCGGCGGCGTCGGTGACGATCAGGTCGTAGCCGGTGGCGTCGCCGTAGCCGTGGGTGGCGGTGCGGCCGAACTTGCTGTGGTCGACGGGCAGGACGCGGCGCTCGGCCGCGCCCTGCAGGGCTTCCTTGAGGTCCGCCCACTCCTGGTCGGGGTGGAAGAGTCGACCGCCCTGGACAGCGGTGGCCGAGGAGAACATCACGTCGGCGCGGATCCGGGACAGGTGGCGCAATGTGTCCGTACCGGCACATGCCTCGAAGTCGGCGCGGAAGGCGCCGCCCAGCAGGATCACGCATGTGCCGGGCGCGGCGTCGGCGCCGCCGACGAGACTTGCGATGCGCAGTGAGTTCGTGACCACGGTCAGGCCCTCGATCCGGGTCAGCCTGCGGGCGAGCGGGAAGAGCGTACTGCCGCAGTCCATGAGGACCGTCTGCCCCGACTGGACCTCCCGGACAAGCCGTTCGGCGAACGCCTCCTTCGCCTCGATGTCGCGATACTCGCGGAACCGTGTCGCGGTCTCGAGCGTGACGTTCGCCAGGGCGACCGCCATGCCGCGGCGCTTGTGCAGCAACTGCCGGGATTCCAGGTTGGCCAGGTCGCGGTGCACGGTCATGGTGCTGACCTGCAGGTTCTCGGCCAGAGTGGCGATGCGCACGGCGCCCTGGGCGATCACCTGCTGCAGCAGCTTCAGCCGGCGCTGCTCGACCTCGGCCTCGGTCCCCCGGCTGGGTCTCATCTCCTGCCGCCTCCTCAACGACGGTGCGCTGGGCTCGGCGCGTTCCAAGCCGTCCAAACATCACACACTTTCCGTGAGATTTTGGCAATCCATTGACAGGAATTGTTCCGGGTCGCTTTCATCAAGGGCACGTCGCCGCGGCACACGCACCAGGGGCCGCACCAGCACGGAGGTGTCCCCGTGGTCCAGAACCTCGCTCCGCCCCGGCCCCCGCGCGCGGAGGACGGCTCGCTGCTCGGCGCCTCGCTCATTCCGGCGGGCGAGCGTGGCATTCGGGCCGCTGATCGGCACCCTGTTCATCCAACCGCTCGGCGTCCAGGGCGTACTGTGGATCTACGCCGGACCGCACCTGAGCAGCACGGTTCTGGCGCTGCTGCTCCCGGCACCGCGCCGGCAGCCAACAGGCAACGCCACCTACGACACACACCCCGCCTTCTGTGACACCCACGGCTGACGGGAAGCGCGGACGTCGCAGCCACCACGCCCCGGTCCCCGGTCGCGGGCCGGAAACAGCAGCCGTGGGCATCGGCGCGGCATACGGCCGGTCGACCCACGTACGGCTGTCCGACCGACGCCCCACGACAGCGATCTGCGTAGCGCTCCCCCGAACGCCGTGGTCGCGGATTTCGCCCAGGCGGCCTGCCCCGGCCCGAAGCTTCCGCGCGCGGGTGTCGTGTGCGCCCAGGGTGGCTGGGTGACCTCCAGGACAGGACAGGTGACGGTGCAAGGAGTTCATGGTGACCTTGCTGGAACGCTCCGCGGAGCTCGGCGTATTGGGCTCGCTGATCGAGCAGGCGTCCGGCGGCGAGTGTGCGGTGGCTCTGATCGAGGGCCCGGCAGGCGTCGGCAAGAGCGCCCTTCTGGCGGCCGCAGCGCGCCAGGGGCACGATCGAGGGCTCATGGTTCTCCAGGCCCACGGCTGCGATCTGGAACGGGGCATGGCGTTCGGTGTCGTACGACAGCTCCTTGAACCGGCCACAGTCGCGGCCGAATCCCAGGGATCTTCCTCGCTGTTGGCCGGCGCGGCCGAGGCCGCCCGGGCCGTCTTCGAGTCGTCGGCCGATCAGGTCTGGTCCTGTACCGGCTCATCGGACGTACCCTTCGCGCAGTTGCACGGCCTGTACCTGCTGGCACTGCGGCTGGCTGCACGCCGTCCCCTGCTGGTGCTGGTCGACGACGCCCACCACGCCGACCCGTGTTCGCGCCACTGGCTGACCTACCTGGCCCGCCGGTTGAGAGGCAGCCGGATATCGCTCCTCATCGCGGTACGCGCCGAAGACAGCGACACCGAGGACAGCGTGGTCGCCGAGCTGTCCGCACACCCGGCCTGCCGGCGTCTGCGGCCCGCGCCACTGTCACCGGCCGCTGTCGCGCAGTACCTCACCGATGGGTTGGGGACTGAACTCGACACAGAGGTGGCGGCCCTGTGCCACCTGATCACGGGCGGCAACCCGTACTTGCTGCGGGCGCTCACCGAGAACGTTTCCCGCAGCGGGATCTCCCCGGTGCGCTCCGAGCTGCCGCGGCTGACCGCGCTGGCACAGCGGCTGCTCCCTCTCCACCTGCCCATCCTGCTACGCCGGCACTCGGCCTCGGTCGCACCCGCGGCCGCCGCACTGGCCACTCTCGGACGCACCACCAGCCAGCCGCTGCTGTGCGAGGTCACCGGGCTCGACGCCGTCGCCGTGGCCGGTGCGCTCACCGTGCTCGAACAGGCCGGCCTCGCGGAGCCGGGTCCGCCGTGGCAGCTTCGCCACCCCTTGATGCGGGAGACATTGCAGCTCCGGACCAGTACGGCAGCGCGCAACGAACTGCGGGCCCGAGCGGCCGATGCCTTGCTGGCTCTCGGAGGCGACGACAGGGAGGTGGCCGATCTCCTGCTCGCCACCGAGCCGGAAGGGCACCCGTGGCGAGTACGGGTACTGCGTGCGGCGGCCCAACAGGCCCTGCACCGGCACGAGTTTCACGCCTGCCGCGCGTACCTGCACAGGGCTCTGAGCGAACCGCCCGCCCAGGCAGACCGGCTGGAGATCCTGGCCCAGTTGGGCATCACCGAAGTGCAGACCGACCCGGCCGCGGCCGTCGAGCATCTGCGCGCGGCCGTGGAGCACCTGGAACCCGCAGGCAGAGTGCACCTGGTCCCGCACCTGGCCGAGGCCCTGACCCGCACCGGCCGCAGTGCGGAGGCGGTCGCCCTGCTGGACGCGCTGGCGGCCGAGATCCCCGACGCGGACCGTGAGTCGCTGTACCGGCTGTGGGCGCAGGGCATCCTTCTCTTCCTGGAGGACACCCCCCGACTGGCGGACGACTGGATCGGCCGGGGCGGCATCGGCACCGACCTGCCCGGTGACACCCCAGGTCAGCGCCTCCTGCTCGCGGCGCTCGCGGTGAAGACCTTCCTCACCGGCCAGTGCTCGGAGACCGCCGCCACCCTGGCCGAACGCGCCCTGGCGCAGTTCAGCCCGCCCGCGGACCCCGTGCTCACGGGCACCTTCGCGGTCAGTGCGCTGCTGAACGCCGACCGGCTGACCGAGGCCGAGCACTGGTACCGGCACGTGGCCATCGCGGCACGGGACGAGCAACCGCCGTCGCCACGGTCGCTGTTGGTGTCCGTCCACGCGAAGCTGGCCTACCGGATGGGAGACCCCCGAGCAGCCCTGGCCCACATCGGACAAATCCTCGATCCGGCACCCGCCGACCGACGCTACTGGCCGTACGCAACGGCTCTGGCCGTCCACGCCTTGCTGGACCTCGGTGACGTCCCAGAGGCCGCCCGCGTGTGCCGGGCCCCCTTCGAAGGTCCGGTCGGCAAGCACTGGAGCTGGACGGCGCTGCTGGCGGCCCGGGCCCGGCTGCGGCTCGAACAGGGCCGGCCCGAGGCCGCGTTGGCCGACCTGGAGGAGTGCGGGCACCGCCAGACCGAAGGCGGCTACGACAATCCCGCGCTCGTCCCCTGGCGCTCCGAAGCCGCCTTGATCCACGACCGGCTCGGTCATCGGGCCACCGCGGCCCACCTTGCCCAGCAGGAGCTGCAGCTCGCCCGCGCCTGGGGCAGCCCCAGGACCGTCGCCACGAGCCTGCGCGCCCTCGGCCTGCTCAGTACCGGCCCGGCGGCCCTCGCCGCACTGACCGAGGCGGTCGCCCTGCTGGAATCGACGCCGGCACGCATCGACCTGGCCCGCGCCCTCGCCGACCTGGGCGAACTCCTCGCCGCACACGGGCACATCAACGAATCCCGCACCCGGCTCCGACAAGCCCTGGACCTGGCCGAAACAGCACATGCCCGGCCGCTGTCCGAACGCGCGCACCGCGCCCTGCTCGACACCGGCGCCCGCCCACGCCGCAAACGGCAGTCAGGCGTGTCCGCCCTGACCAGCAGAGAGTGCCGTATCGCCACCTTGGCCGCCGAGGGAATGAGCAACCAGCAGATCGCCACAGAGCTGTTCGTCACCCGCCGCACCGTGGAGTTCCACCTCACCCGGGCCTTCCGCAAACTCGGCATCACCACGCGAAATGACCTCCCCCGAGCACTCTCCGACATCGTTCAGCCGTAGCGGCACACCTCCGGACTCGCCGGTGCCGGTAGTGAATTGACCTGCGATCCGTAGATATTGGCTCCGCCCTACGTAGATGCCTCGCCGAGAAATCCCAGAGACAGCCGCAGCCGTACCGGCAAGCCGTTGCGGATCCGGCGGCGCACATCGTTCACTTCATTCGACGCCGATCCGGCGGAATTTCTCACGCTGAGGCGTTCGAGCCGGCGATCGACCGCCGGTCATCCCTGGGGCGGCCATTCGAGACCGCCCGGCCGACAGAACGGATACGCCCATGCGGCATCCTGCATTCCCCTTCCGCAAGCCACGCCCGTACACACCACCGCAACACCATACGGCTTCTCACAGGAACCCCATTCCCTCCATGAGGCAGTCCGGCCTGCCGTGCCCGAAGGGGCGAACGGACGGCGCAGGCCTTCTTGTACGCGGTTCACGCCCGTCACTATGCGCCCACCCCACCCGGGCCCGCGCACTTCCGGGACACCGGACAGGCAGGTGACGAGAATGCCCCGGCGTCACCAGTGCGGCGCGCCCGAGCCGAGAGGCAGTCAGACGGCCCTGTCCTGGGCCGATCTGCCGAATGCCGTACTCATCGAGACACTGCGCATGCCCGCCACGTCACGGCCGACCGACCAGGGGCCCAGCGATCCCAGGGCCCGTCGGAAGCAGATCGCGGCAGCTGCGGGCGAAGTGCGCAGACGCCGCCTTCCCGCCCTGCTCGACTACGCCGTTCTCTTCGCGACCGAGGCATCCGTACAGGCCCTGGCGCTGGAGGCGCTCCAGCGCGCCGTGCGCGACATTCGCACCGCGCCGGGCTCCGACCAGCCGCCGCCGCACCATCCGTTCCTCCTCGTCGAGTGGACCGCCCGGCTATGGGCCGGCACCACACGCCGAAGAGAGCTCTCCACCGATTTCCTCGCCTGGCTGGACCATACGAAGCACGTCTCACCCAGCCGACCGTCGGCCGAACCCTCCTCGGAAAGTGTCGGCGCCCTCTCCGGGGCCTTCCACCGGCTGCCCCGGCGCGCCCAGGCCGTCCTGTGGCACGCCGTCGTGCAACGGGACGACGATCTTGCGGCCGGCCGGTCTCTGGGTGTCCACCCCAACACGGTCCCCCACCTCGGACGCAGTGCCCTCGAAGACTTTCGTCAGGCCTACTTGCGTCGCTACGCAGAACGGTCCGAGAACGAGTACTGCCATCGTTTCGGCTCCCTGCTGGAAGCGGCAACCCGCCGCAGGTGCGCATACCCCAGTGACGACCTCGACCGGCACGTGGCCCTCTGCTGCAGCTGCGCCCGCGCCTACTCCGTGCTGGCCGGCCTGAACAAATGGCCGGGCGCGGTGCTGGCCACGGCTCTGCTCCCCTGGGGTGGTACCGCATTCGCGATCGCCAGACGGCGGCGCACGAGCACTCACGTCGCCTCGACCGGCCCGTCCGAGCGGATGCCGGCCACCGTCGGCCACGCCCCACCGCGTACGCCGGCGACGCCTGGCCAACCATGGCTTCGCTACGTCACCCGCAGGTGCCCGGCGGTGACCGTCACCGCGGTTGCCGGACTCCTCGCAGCCACTGCCACCGCCATCCAACTGCCCATGAACGGCCACGCCACCGGCACCGCCGGCCCCGTACCCAAGGGCGCCCCGCAGTCCCCTCCCCACCCGACCGCCCCTGCCCACACTGCGCCACCCGACAGGTCGGACAAGACCGGGCGGAGCTCTCCGCCTTCGGCCGACAAAGACGGTACTGCCCATCCGGGGCTTCCCATGCCGGCACACAGACACCGGCATAAACGCTCTTGTCCGGAGCTCGCCGGCACCCCTTCCAGTTCCGTAAATCAGCTTATTTTCACGGTTGGCTTCGAGGGTCAGCTTCCCCCATCCACTCCCGGAAAAGCGGCGCACCGAAGCGGTCGTATCAGTGCCATCGAATGGGAGATACCAGGTTTCCCACGATGGACCGTAGAAATATGAGCCGAGGTCCGTAGGCAGGGGTCAGAAGCCACTGGTTCCCACCGCAGCAGTGGACAGATCTGGTTGCGGACGAGGTTGAAGTCTCTCTTGACTGAACAGGCACCGACCGCTGACCTGGCCAGGCTGAATGCCTCCTCTCTCGTCGAGCGGGAATGGGCATCTGCAGCGGTCATCTGAAACGCCCGCTTCACTCGGAAAGGAATCACAAGAACGTGTCGAAGCATCGCAAGCCGTCACCTTCGAACATCGCAACACGGCGGATAGGCATGGGAGTTGCCGCCGCGACCCTGGGCGCCACCGGACTCGGGATCGTCGCCACGACGGCCCAAGCAGCCGAGCGCCACGGCAGCCCGACGGCTGGGGCTGCGCCGGTCGGCAACTCGGTGTCCGGGGACCCCGTCGACGGCCACCAGCTCATGGGCGGCGGCGGTAGCCGGGCGCTGGGGAAGCTCATCAGCGCGGCCGGGAAGCTCATCGGCCAGGGCGCGGACGAGTTCGCGCAGTGGGTCGGCCTTGCGCCCACCCCGGTCCAGGCCTCGAAGAGCAAGGTCGCCGTCGATGTCGCCAATATCGCGGCCAAGAAGGTGGCGAAGGCGGCCGACAAGGCCAACCAGAGCGCACCCAACTCAGCTGACGACGGCTCATCCCAGGGAACGGACGGCGCCCCTCCCCAGGAATCCGGCAGTGGGTCGCCCCAGGAGGCTGGAGAGTCCGCCCCGGCCCCGCAGCCGGCCCAGGACGCAGCGGCCCCTCAGTAGCAGGACCCGTGCGGTGATTACGTAGCGCCACAGCCGTGGATGCCCGGCCCGGCAGACACGTCGGGGCGGGCACCCACCGGACAGGACAGATCAGAGCACCCGGCATGCACCGTGGAGAACACGTGAGAAGCACATCCGACGTCTCCGAACCGCCCGGACGCAGACGGGTGTTCCCCTTCTACCTCGTCCTGTTCACCGCTGACATGCTGCTCGGCCGACTGGCGCGGACCGCCACCCAACCGATCACGAAGGGGCTCGACCATCCCTGGTGGAACCCGCGTGGTGCGGTGGCATCGGCGCTCAGCGAAGCACTTGTATTCGGGGGGCTGCTGGCGCTGGTGACCTTCCGGGTCTTCCATGTCGAGCACAGACGATTCGTCGATCTGGGCCTGGCTCTGCCGGGGTGGGGGCGTGCGCTCGCCCGGGGCCATGCATGGGGGCTGGCCTGGGCCGTCGGTGCGCTCTTCCTCGCGGTCGCCACGGGATGGACCGCCGTGAGCGTGACCGTTCCGCCCTCCGCGCTCGTCACCTTCGCCCCCTTGTGGATCGTAGTGACCATGTTCCAGGCGGGCGTGGAGGAAGTGATCTTCCGTGGCTGGATGCTCTCGCTGCTGGTCCGACGACGGGGCCCTTACAAGGCGGTGCTCATTCAGGCTGTGCTTTTTGGTTGCCTGCATCTTCTGGTGGACGCGCATACCGCTCTTGCGGTACTGCACGGCCTGATCTTCGGAGTCTTCGCCGGACTCTATTCCCTCTACCGCCGGGGCATTTGGGAAGTCATCGGCATCCACAGCGCCTACAACTTCGCGGCCATACCGATCATTGCGGTCAGCGGCGGCGGGCAGTACGGGCTCGCAGGCTGGCACTACGCCGCCGTCGCGCTGACCGGAATCGGTGCGGTGGTGGCGTTCGTCCTGTTCAGGAGGGCGGCCGGCCAGCCGATGTATCCCCGTTGACGGCCACGGCCATGCCGCCGTACCCATCCTCCTGTCACGGGCCTGCACTCGGCGGTCACGCTGCTGTCAGGCCTTGTCGCTCAGGTGGACTCCGTTGACGGCGGTGTCGAAGACCGACCGGTACGTGTGCCATTGTGCGTCCGGCGCGGAGAGGTAGACCACGTACTGGGTGCCGTCGGCGCTGGCGAAAGCCAGTTCCGCCGCCCGGAATTTCCGTGCCCGGCCGTCGAAGGTGAACTCCCAGTACCCGGCCGGTTGTCCTCGGAAGGTTGTCGCGGCCATCCTCACTCGTTCGTAGCCGGGGTTGTCGCGGCGGGTCTGGTCTTCTTCCGTCTCACGCCAGTGCCGCAGAGGGTCGGTACCCGCGAAATGGACGACATTGACCCGCAGACCCACCAGGCCTGACGGGTCTACGTAGGCGACTTCGCCGCCCGGCATCGTCTTGCTGGTCCAGCCGTCCCGTACGGGTACGGAGAAGCCTGTGTCGTCCTTGGCGAGGTGGTATCCGCTGGGCAGCGGCGGCAGGGTGGCGCTGACCCTCGGAGCGGGGCTGGAGGCATCGGCCCTGGCAGCGTGGGAACTCGCGCCATGCGCACCGGCCTTGAGCCACCACACCGCGCCGCCTGCCCCACAAGCGGCGACGGTCACCGCCACGACCGCCCCCACCACCGCGCGGCGGCGCTTGCCGCGCCCCTTGCGTGCGGGAGGCGCGAGGTCGCCGACATCGTCCGGCCGGGCGGCGAGGAACTCGACGGGAGCGGTTCGTGTTCCGGTCACATCGCCCAGGCGGCGCTCGACCTCGTGTACGTCCATCCGCTGTTCCGGCTCTTTGACGAGCAGGCCCTCGATCACCGGGGCCAGGTCCCCGGCACTGCGGAGCGGCTCGGGCGATTCGGTGGCGATGGCGTACGCGACCTCGATCGGCGTGTCGCGCTGGAACGGGTGCCGCCCCTCGACCGCCTGGTACAGGGTTGCCCCGAGGGCCCACAGGTCACTGGCGGGACCGGGCCCGGTGCTACCACTCCTGAGGCGTTCGGGCGCCAGGTAGCGGATGGAGCCGATCAGCTCGCCGGACTTGGTCAGTGAGGACGTTCCCGACTCCATGGCGATACCGAAGTCGGTGAGGACGATCCGGCCGTCGTCGCCGAGCAGAACATTCGCGGGTTTGACGTCCCGGTGCAGGACCCCGGCGTCGTGGGCGGCGCGCAGGGCGGCAGCCATGGCACGGCCGATCCGGGCGGCTTCACCGGGTGGCAGCGCACCTTGCCGCTTCAGTACGTCACTCAGTGTGACCGAGGGTATGTACTCCATGACGATGCACGGCAGACCCTCGTCATCGACTACGTCGTGCACCACGATCACGTTGGGGTGCGCGATCCGGGCGGCGCTGCGGGCCTCACGGCGCGTGCGCTCGTGCAGCGTCTGGGCCTCGTCGTCGTGCAAGTGGGGCGGTATCCGCAGCTTCTTCACGGCTACGTAGCGGCCGAGCAGCTTGTCCTCGGCACGCCACACGGTGCCCATGCCGCCGCTACCCACCCGCTCCACCAGCAGGTACCGGCCGGCGACGAGCCGCCCAAGATCGGACACCGGGTCTCCTTGCTATTTCTTCCCATTCGCGAATGGGGAGAGTTCGACGAGGAACGATATCCCATTCGGCCGAATGACCTGGACCTTGCTCGATCAGGGACTCCCGGCGTGCACCGCGCAGACCTCCTCCTCTGCCGACTCAGGCCGCGCATGCCAGGGAAACCCTCCCTGAGTCTCACGAGAACGCCTGCGACAGTCTGTCGGAGCAGTGCGCCGCCTCCAGGACGACTGCCCCTCCGATGAAGGTGGGCACGGTGACCGCGAAGCCCGCCATGGCCATAACGGCCAGGCCCTGGGCCAACCGACGGTACGGCGGACCGGGGTGTTCGCGGCGCGGGCGCGCGGTGAGTCGCATGAGACCCTCCTTGGTCGGGGCGAGAGGCACGTGGGGGGTTCCCTCAGGGATCGCCGATGGGTCCTTGGCCGGGATCGGCGTCGCCCCGATTCGAACCGGCAGGTCATCCCGGGGCAAGGCTTCTCACGCGATGCTGCGGCATCTCCGGTGTGCCGAGATGATGGACCTGCGGAGACCGGTTGAATTACCTGCGGAGCCGCTCCGATCCCGGTGGCCGCGTGTTCTTTGCCCGTGCAGCCTTGTGATCTTCGCCCGTCACCCGAACAGTGGCCACACTGAGGGGCTTCACGACATGCGATGTCTCAGGTTCCCACGGTAAGGATGAGATGTCGGGACTGATACATGTCCTCCGAACCAGGGGGGAGCCGTGAGCGAGGCCAGGCACACAGGTCGTTCCATGTCCGGGCAGGAGCGGTCGGCCGAGTGCATCGACGCGGTTCTGTTCGACATCGGTGGGACGATCTACGACGACGCGTGCTACGTACAGGCGCTGCACCAGGCGGTCGCCGAACTGGCCGGAGGCGTCGAGGAATCCGAATTCTGGGGGCTGTACGAGGCCGAACGCGAAGGCGGCAGCAGACTGCTGCACACCGCGTTCGCCCGGCGATTCGTTCCCGGCAGGGACGCGGCCCTGCTGCACCGGCATATCGTCCAGCACTGGAAGTACCCGGTCGAGGCCCTCTACACGGATGTCAGGCCGACCCTGCACGCGCTGGCGCACCAGTACCGGCTCGGCATCGTCTCCCTGTCCCCGCCACAGGTGCGGGAGGCACTGCGCCGTGACGGCCTGGACGGGATGTTCGACGCGACTCTGCTCGGGGGCGAGCCCTTCGAGAAGCCGGATCCGCGCGCCTTCCTCGCGGCACTGAAGCAGATGGGGGTGCCCCCTACCCGCGCCGCCTATGTCGGCAACTGGCTGGACACCGACATCCGGCCCACGGCGCGGCTCGGAATGCGCACCGTGTGGATGCTGCGCGGCGAGGCTCCGCCGGCACCGACCCGTAGCCAGCTCGAGGAGCCCGACGCGGTGATCACCTCGCTCACCGGGCTGCCGACGGCGCTGGCCCGGCTCACCAACAGTCCTGCCCCGGCGGTGACACGTGTGCGGGGCATGTCGACGGCCGCCGTCGACATCACCGGGCAGTACCGGAGCAGACAACGGTTGTCCATCGTGAACGCGGCCAGCGTCCGCATCGGCAGCACACTCGACGTGACACGGACCGCTCAGGAGCTGGCGGACCTGGCCACCGAGAACTTCGCCGACTTCGTCAGCGTCGACCTGTTCGAGTCCGTCTTCCAGGGCGTGGAGCCGGAGTTCGATCCGGCCACCCGACCCGTCGTTCTGTGCCGGGCCGCGCAGCAGTCCGTCCTGGACGGCTGCCCGGAATCCGTGGTCACCCCCGGCGATACGGACCGCTACCCCGACGACTCCCCCATGGGCCGCGCCCTGGCCACTGGAAAGCCGGCATGGCACTGGGTCGAGGAACCGGACATCCAGCAGTGGCTGGCGCACGATGCCTCTCGCTCCCGCACCGTCCGCGCCCACGGGATCCACTCCCTCGTCGTGGTGCCGCTTCGCGCCCGCGGCACCACCCTGGGACTCGCCGTATTCCTCCGGCACCGTACGCCTGAGGCCTTCGACGTGAACGATCTCCTCCTCGCCGAGGAGATCACCACCAGAGCCTCCCTGGCCATCGACAACGCCCGCCGCTACACCCGCGAGCGCAATACCGCCGTCGCCCTGCAACGCAGCATGCTCCCCCGGCAGCCTCCCCGGCAGAGTGCCGTGGAGGTGGCCTCCCGCTATGTACCGGCCGACTCCAAGGCAGGCATCGGTGGCGACTGGTTCGACGTCATCCCCCTGTCCGGTGCCAGGGTCGCCCTCGTCGTGGGCGATGTCGTCGGCCACGGCATCCAGGCCTCGGCCACCATGGGACGCCTGCGCACGGCCGTCCTCACACTCGCCGAGATCGACATTCCACCCGACGAACTGCTCACGCAGCTCGACGACCTCGTGCTGCGCCTCGACCGCGAGGCGGGCCCGTCCGCCCGGGAGGCTGCGGAGCCCGAGGACGAGGTCGCCGGCGCCACCTGCCTGTACGCCGTCTACGACCCGGTCTCCCGGCACTGCACCGTTGCCCGTGCCGGGCACCCGGCCCCCGCCATCGTGCACCCGGACGGCACGGTCGACTTCCCCGACCTGCCCATCGGCCCGCCACTGGGCCTGGGCGGCCTGCCCTTCGAGTCCGCCGAACTCGTACTGCCCGAGGGCAGCCTGATCGCTCTGTTCACCAACGGCCTGATCGAGACCGCCGACCGGGACGTGGACATCGGGCTCACGCGGTTGCGCGACGTTCTGCACAACGCCCCGTCGTCCCTGAAAGACGCCTGCGACAGGGTGTTGCAGGCGCTGCTCTCCGGCACCCCCTCCGATGACGCCGCCCTGCTCCTCGCCCGGCCCCAGACCCTCGACGCCTCTCAGGTCGCCACCTGGAACCTGCCGCCGGACCCCGCCGTGGTGGCCCGTGCACGCCAACTCGCGGCCGACCAACTCACTTCCTGGGGACTGGACGAGACCGCATTCATCACGGAACTCGTGGTGAGCGAACTCGTCACCAACGCCATCCGCTACGGCCAACCGCCCATTCAGCTACGCCTGATCAAGGACATCAGTCTCATCTGCGAGGTCTCCGACGCCAGCAGCACCTCACCCCACATGCGGCGGGCCCGCGCCGACGACGAGGGCGGCCGTGGTCTGCTCCTGATCGCCCAACTGACGCAACGCTGGGGCACCCGTCACACCACAACCGGAAAGACGATCTGGACCGAACAGTCCCTCCCGGCAGGACATTGACCGACTTCATGTCCAGCGCCTCCAGGTCGCCGAGGCCACAGCTCTTGTCCGCCACACCCACACCGGCTAACTTGTAGGTACAGGTTTCAGCTTGTACCTACAAGTCACCGGAGCTGTGATGGCAGACCAGGCCGATTCCCTCTACCTGGACTTGGTTGTCCGGCTGCGCAAGGCGATCGCCGACGGGGTGTTCCCGCCGGGGTCGAGACTGCCGTCGGAGCATGTCCTTGCTCAGGAGTACGGCGTGTCCCGCAACACGGTGCGTCGGGCTCTGGAGGTCCTGCGCGAGGACGGCCTGATGGCCTCGCAGCAGGGCGCGCGCCGCACGGTGCTCGCTCTGCCCAGGCTGCAGAGTTTCGGGGAACTGAGGTCGTTCTCGCGCTGGGCCCATTCGATCGGCGAGGTGCCGTCCGGACGTGTCGATGTCCTGGAGCGCCGGCCCGCCGATCCGGCGCAGGCGCACGCACTCGGACTGGAGCCCGGCGATCCGGTGGTCTATCTGGTGCGCGTCAGACTGCTGACCGATGTCCCGGTGATGATCGAGCGTACGGCGTATCCGGAACCGGTCGGCGCGCTGTTCGCCTTCGTAGACCTGGAGCGTGAGTCGATCTGCGAACGGCTGGAGGAGCACGGGATCGTCTTCGCACACGCGGAACACACCATCGACGCGGTCAGCGCCGACGCCGAGGACGCCCGGCTGCTGGAGATCCCGGCCGGCACCGCGCTCCTGCGCGAACGGCGACGGTCCACCGACCACCAGGGCCGGCCCCTGGAATGGTCGCAGGACTGCTACGTCGGCGACGCCGTCGCCTTCACCGTCCGCAACTCCGTCGCGGCTTCCCCTCTCGTCCGCGACCGCGCCCCCGCGACAGGAAAGTGACGACCACCGTGCAGACCGAACTGATCCGCCAGGACGGGACGCGTTTTCCCGCCCTGTGGCTTCGCGACAACTGCCCGTGCAGCAGGTGCCAGGTCCCGGGCAGCGGCCAGAAACTCTTCGACATCACCGACCTGGCGCACGACGTCGTGATCGCGCAGGCCGAGGAGGACGCCGACGGCGTGCAGGTCGTCTTCGCCCCGGACGGGCACCGCTCGCGCTTCACCCACACATGGCTGGACACCTACCAGCCCGGCACGACGCCCCCCTACGACGACCGGACCGAGGACGCCAAGGCTCTCTGGACTGCCGCGGACCTTGAAGACATCGTGCCCACAGGTGTCTGGCGGTCCTTCGCGGATGATCCCGCCGAACGCGCGCGCTGTCTGGAGGCGCTGCTGACGCAGGGCTTCGTCATCCTCCGCGGTGTGCCCGTCGCGGATCGTGCCGTGCTGGACGTCGCGAGATCGTTCGGCTACGTACGCGAGACCAATTACGGTGAACTGTTCGAGGTGCGCGTCGAGCAGAACCCGGCAAACCTGGCGTTCAGCTCGCGCCCGATCCTGCCCCACACCGACAACCCCTACCGGGACCCGCTCCCGACCATCCAACTGCTGCACTGCCTCACCAATGCGGCAGCCGGCGGTGACTCCGGCCTCGTGGACGGCTTCCACGCCGCGGTCACGCTGCGCCGCGAGCAGCCAGAGGCCTTCGGCCTGCTCACCCGCACGCCGGTGACCTTCCGCTATGCCGATTCCGGCGCGGACCTGAGCACGAGCGCCCCACTCATCGGACTCGATCCCCTCGGCCGGATCAAGCAGATCCGATTCAACAACCGCTCCATGCGGCCGATCGCGCTGGAGCCGGACCGAATCGCCGCGTTCTACCAGGCCTATCGCGCCTTCGCCGAACTGCTCTACCGCCCCACCGCACAGCTGAGCTTCCGACTCGAACCCGGCGACTGCGTGATCTTCGACAACACCCGGATCCTGCACGCCCGCTCCGGCTTCACCGCCGACGGCGCCCGGCACCTGCAAGGCTGTTACGCCGACCTCGACGCCGCCGCCAGCGAACTGGCCGTCCTGCGCCGCACCCTCGGCATCGTCGCCCGACTCGAACAGCTCTTCAACGACGAGGGCAGCAGCGAGTACCTCGGCGAGCCGGTCACCCAAGCCGCGCACATGCTGCAGACCGCCGCCCACGCCGAGGCCGCAGGCGCCCCCGACGTTCTCATCGCGGCAGCGCTCCTGCACGACATCGGCCACTTCACCGGTCACATCAGCGGCGCCCGGCTCATGACCGGCACCGACAACCGGCACAGCCACACCGGCGCCGACTGGCTCGCCGCCTGGTTCCCGCCGGACGTAACCGAACCCGTCCGCCTGCACGTCGCAGCCAAACGCTACCTGTGCGCCGTCGAACCCGACTACCTCCAGCGCCTCTCGCCAGCCTCCCTCTACACCCTCGACGTGCAAGGCGGCCCCATGTCCGCCGCCGAAGCCGACCAGTTCGCGGCCCTCCCGCACGCTCGACAAGCCACAGCCCTCAGACGCTGGGACGAGGCAGCAAAGGACCCGAAAGCCACCGTGCCCCCCTTCGCGCACTACCGCCCGCTCCTGGCCCGCCTCCTGCGCACCCGGTGACAGGCGGCAGTTGCGCCGGGGGCCCAGTGAACGATGCGGCCGACGGTCAGGACCAGGACGCGACGCGGCGACGTGTTTCCGCGGCTTGCTGGTGCTGTTGACGCTCTCACTCAATCCGCGGTGGCGGATGCAGGACCATGTCCGCGGGCAGGAAGGTGGGCTTCGGTGAGTTCACCTGCCGGGTGTCTTCCGCCGTCTGACCGGCCGGGGTGCCCGGACCGGTGCGGTCCGGGCACCCCTGGTGGTTCCAAGCTTGCGCGGAGCGGCCGTCAGTAGCGGATGACACCCGGCCGTTCGGCGGGCGTGTGTGGCGTACGGGCAGCGCCGCTCGGCGTCATGGAGAAGGAGCCCCCGGACAGCGGTCCCGGCGCGTAGCCGCCGCTGGTGAACGCCTGCGGATTCGTCGCTTCGAACGACTGGCCGTCCACCGTCACACCGGAGAAGTCCAGTTGGCTGAAGGACGGATAGCTCTGGGTGGGGGACTCGATGACCGCTTCGGCACTGGCGTTGTTCGCGCCGAGGTTCTGGTCGATGTGTTCGGTCCAGCCCTGGGTGTTGTCGGTGAGCGTCAGCGTGTAGCTGCCTCCGCCGTTGGAGACCGCTGAGGCCGTGATGCTGTCGCCTTCGGAGACCGGGTCGTTCCAGTACACCGGCGCGGCAGGGTACATCTCGTACCAGGCAGAGAGGACCGGCGACCCGCTGGAGCAGTCGGTCTGCACACCGGTCTGTTCCACCGTCTGCGAACCGTAGCCGTCCAGGCCGACCCAGGGGGCGAACAGGTCGTTACTGCTGTTGCAGGTCACATGCGGTTCGGTCCACGAGCCGCTGATGGTGCTGAAGCTTCCGGTGGCAACGTATCCGCCCCAGTTGCTGTCCTGGAATCGCTGCGTGTGCGGGCCGAATCCCGTACTGGCGGCGCCCGCCGACGTTCCGGCACATGCCGGGACGAGAGCGACGGCGGCGAGCAGCAGCCCCGCGGTTGTCGCCCGGCCGGCGAAGCGATTGCGTCTGGTTCCTGTATTCGTGCCCATGTATCGGTCTCCTGTGGGGGTGGAGTCGATGTTCGGGGGGCCTGTCAGACCGGGGTTCATCGTGGGTGGGGCCTGTGTGAACTCTCAAGAGTCAGGCGGCAACAGGAACCCGCCATGGCGAGAACATGACACAATGGCCTCCCGGCGGGTACCGCTCGTCCAGCTCCGCCCGCCCGGAGCCGAAGGACGGTCAGGGTGTTCCCAGCCGGTTTTCACACTGTGTCAGGCGCAGCCCAGCCGCAGGCGCCCCTGCGCGCGGCCTCGGGTGGTCTGCTCGAAGGCCTTGGTATTCCTGAAGCGGAACAGAACGCCTATCTACGTGTGCTCGCCTCCGCGCGCTGTACGGCAGCCGGTCTCGCCATGGAGTTGGGCATTACGGCCGACCGCGCCGAGCGGCTGCTGACCGCGCTCGCCCAACAAGGTCTGGTCACCCGGCACGATGCCGTTCCGGTCCACTGGTCAGCCGCGGCGCCCGACGTCGCCGTCGAGGCACTGCTGCTACGCCGGGAGCGGGAACTGCTGCGCACCCGCGGCCGGGTGGGCGAGTTGATGCGGGCCTACCGGCGGGCCCAGCAACCGCAGATGGCTGACCTCGTGGAGGTCGTCACCGGACAGGCCGCCATCGCCGAGCGCTGGCGGCAGATGCAAGACGGCGCACAGCGGCATCTCATGCTGTTCGACAAGCCCCCGCACATCTCACCCACCGACACCGAACTGGAACGCTCCCTGCTGGCCCGTAGAGTGCGCATCCGCGCGGTGTACGAGGCAGGTTCGCTCAGCGCCCCCGGCCGACTGACCGAGATCCGCGAGGTGGTCGCGGCCGGAGAGGAAGCGAGGCTACTCCCCCAACTCCCCTGCAAGCTGGCCATGGTGGACGACCGCTGGGCCATGCTGCCGGTGGCCACTGGCTCCGAGTTGCAAGCCGCGGTACTGGTCCGCGCCTCTTCCCTGCTGGACGCGCTGACCGGGATGTTCGAGGCATACTGGCATCGGGCGGTACGGGTGCCGGACGCAGGCGGCCCGACGCTCGGCGCGGGGAACCGCCGGGGCGAACTGCTGACGCTGCTGTCGGCCGGGTTCACCGATGACAGCATCGCTCGCCAGTTGGGCGTTTCACCGCGCACCGTCCAGCGGTGGGTGCACGAGGTGATGGACGAGCTGGGCGCGCGGACCCGCTTCCAGGCGGGCATCCAGGCGGCCCGGGCCGGTCTGCTCTAGTACGGGGATGTGACTCAGTGCGGTTCGCCGACTGCACTGAGTCGGCGCCGGCACACGGTAGCGGGGTTGCGGTTGCCCTGAGACATGATCGCCCGATGAAACACCGGCACTACTGTCCGGGGCGCATCGGATACGTTCAGTGGTCCTGTCCTCTCGGACCGTATTCACATGCTGCGATACGCTGTGAAAAAGGCGTCTGTGCCCGCCGGTCACTCCTGACGCAGTGACCCCGAACGGTGCGGCCTCATGGCCGGAACTCCGTCGGTCAGCGGGAAACCAACTCCAGGAATGCCACGGGACAGTTGTCTTCCGTAGGTCCCCTCTCCCGTAGGTCGGTTCTCATGGACCTCAACACCATCACCGAAGTAGTCCGGCGACCGTCCGAGCGGCCAGGCAGGGACTGGCACGAGGGCGACGCCTGGCTCGCAGGCGGCACATGGCTCTACTCCACGGAGCAGCCGGACCTGCGCAGGCTGATCGACCTGACCGCGTTGCGTTGGGAGCCCCTTGTCCTGACGGACGAGGGCCTGGAGATCAGCGCCACCTGCACCATTCGCGACCTGTACACCTTTCCGTGGCCGGAGGGCTGGACCGCCGGAATTCTCTTCAGGAAAAGCTGTGAGGCATTCCTGTCCTCGTTCAAGGTCTGGAACGCGGCGACCGTCGGCGGAAACATCTGCATGTCCTTGCCTGCAGGCCCGATGATCACATTGGCGGTTGCGCTCGAGGCGCAGTACGAGCTGTGGGCGCCCGATGGTTCCGTGCGCTTCGTCGACGCCCTCGATTTCGTCACGGGCGACCACCGCAACGTTCTCGCCCCCGGGGAGATCCTTCGGCGCATCACCATTCCGGAGTACGCGCTGCGCAAGCGCACCGCTCACCGTCGCTTCACACTGACCCGGCTCGGCCGTTCGACGGTGTTCCTCGTCGGCACGCAACGGCTGGGAGCGAACGACCTGCTGCTGACCGTCACCGCCGGCACCACACGGCCGGTCCGCGTCGCCTTCGACTCCCTGCCCGATGCCCGAACCCTGCGGCAGAGCATCGACGCCGTCCCTGCCGACGTCTGGTTCGCCGATCCCAACGGCACCCCTGACCACCGTCGGCACCTGACCCGGCACTTCGCCGAGGAGATTCGCCGCGAACTCACGGCTGGGGACCTGGCATGAACTACATCGTGAACGGCAAGGCATTCGACCGCGACCCATCCCCCGGTCAGTGCCTGCGCACCTTCCTGCGTGAACTCGGCCACTTCGGCGTCAAGAAGGGGTGCGACGCGGGCGACTGCGGCGCCTGCACGGTGTGGCTAGACAGCACACCGGTACACAGCTGCATCACCCCCGCGTTCCGCGCGGACGGCCGCGAGGTGACCACCATCGAGGGCCTTGGACGGCCCGGCGCCCCGCATCCCATGCAGCGGCAGTTCGAGGACGCCCCGGGCTTCCAGTGCGGCTTCTGCACCGCAGGGATGATCATGACGTCGGCGACCTTCACCGAGGACCAGAAGGCGGATCTGCCAAGGGCGTTGAAGGGCAACCTCTGCCGCTGCACCGGATACCGGGCGATCGAGGACGCCGTGAAGGGCGTCAGCGCCGTGGAGACGGCAGCACCGGGCAAGGCAGTCGGGGCGAGTGTCGGCGCGCCCGCGGGACACGACGTGGTGACGGGTCACGCCGAGTTCACCATGGACACGCACATCGACGGCATGCTGCACCTCAAAGTGCTGCACTCACCCCACGCGCACGCCCGGATCCGCTCGGTCGACAAGAGCGCCGCCCTCGCGGTGCCCGGCGTGCACCGGGTCTACACCTGGGAAGACGTGCCCCGTAAACGCTTCAACACGGCGATCCACACCGACCACCTGGTCGACCCGGACGACACCTTCGTCCTCGACGACACGGTCCGTTTCGCCGGCCAGCGCGTCGCCGCGGTCCTCGCCGACACGGTCGGGGCCGCGGAGGAGGGCTGCCGGCGGCTCGTCGTCGCGTACGACGTGCTGCCGGCGGTGTTCGACCCCGAGGAGGCCATGGCCGAGGGCGCACCCCAGCTGCACGGCTCCGACGATCCGTTCATCCGTGACCCCGTCCACAACATCCTCGTCGAACTCCACTCGCACATCGGCGACGTCGACGCGGGATTCGCCGCGGCCGACGTGATCCACGAAGGCACGTACTTCTCACCGCGAGTGCAGCACGCGCATCTGGAGACCCACGGTGCGATCGCCTGGCTGGAGGACGGCCGACTGAACGTCCGCACCAGTTCGCAGTCACCGTCGATCGCCAAGGACAAACTTGCGTACCTGTTCGCGCTGCGCCCGGGCCAGCTGAGGGTGTTCTGCAAGCGCGTCGGCGGCGGATTCGGCGGCAAACAGGAGGTGATCGCCGAGGACCTGGTCGCGCTCGCCACCCTGGACACCGGCCGGCCCGCCTGTCTCGAGTACACCCGTGAGGAGGAGTTCACCACGGCCTCGCCACGGCATCCGATGTCCCTGACGGTCAAGCTCGGCGCGAAGGCCGACGGAACGCTCACCGCGTTCCAGGTACGCAATGTGTCCAACACCGGCGCCTACGGCAACCACGGCGGCGAAACGGTGTACGCGGGCGGTGCCGCCGTCATGATCTACCGCTGCCCCAACAAGAAGTACGACGCGTACTCCGTCTACACGAATACCGTGCCGAGCGGGGCACTGCGCGGTTACGGGATGACGCAGCCGGCGTTCGCCGTGGAGTCGGCGATGGACGAACTGGCCCGCGCCCTGCACATCGACCCGCTCGAACTGCGCCGGCGCAACATCGTGCGGCCGGGTGAGCCCCTGGTCGCCATGCACGACGGCCCCGACGACGTGATCTTCACCGAGGACGGACTCGCCAAGTGCATCGACCTGGTGGGCGACGCCCTGGCCCGTACGGCCGGCCAGCCCCCTCCCGGCCCTGAGTGGCTCGTCGGAGCCGGTGTGGCGAGTTCCCTGCACGAGACCGCGCCCCCGACGGAACACCTCTCGGAGGCCTGGGTGACGCTGGGTGACGATCTCATCTACGAACTGGCCGTCGGGACGGTCGAGTTCGGGGAGGGAACCTCCACGGCCCATGTCCAGATCGCGGCCAACCAGCTGGGCACGACACCGTCGCGGATCCGTCTCGTGCAGTCCGACACCGACCGCACGGGATTCGACACCGGAGCCTTCGCGAGTGCGGGCCTCTTCGTGGCGGGCAATGCGGTCCTGCGGGCGGCCAATGCCGTACGCGACCGCATCCTGGAGTTCGCCGCGGCGCACACGGGCGTCCACGTCGTGATGTGCAGCATGGATGACGACGGTGTCGTCTGCGGGGACCGGCGGGTGTCACTGGCCGAACTCGTCGCGCTGGCCCGGGCACGTGGCATCCGGTTCACCGCAGCGCGCAAGGCATACGGCTCGCCCCGGAGCGTCACCTCCAACACGCAGGGGTTCCGGGTCGCCGTGCACCGCGTGACGGGTGAGATACGGATCCTGTACAGCGTGCAGGCGGCGGACGCCGGCGTCATCATCAACCCGGCACAGGTCCGGGGACAGATAGAGGGCGGTGTCGCCCAGGGCATCGGCTTCGCGCTGACCGAGAACCATCACGTCGACGACAACGGCGTCATGGTCAATCCGAACCTCCGGAACTACCACATCCCCACCTACGCCGACATCCCCCGTACCGAGGTTCTCCTGGTGGGCTCGGCGGATTCGGTCGGGCCCCTGCGGGCGAAGGGGATGGCGGAGTGCTGTATCAACCCGGTGGCCCCCGCGCTCGCGAACGCGGTCCACGACGCCACGGGCGTCCGCTACCGGGCGCTACCGCTGACTCCGGAACGCATTTACGGCCGACTCCCCGCGGAGCAGCCGGTGTCGACAGGTTGAGCCGCCATGAACACCCAGAAGAACGTAGCCGCCGCGGCGACCGCGATCATCGGCCAGAAGGTCCTGCCCGGGAGGGAGCAGAAGTTCCAGAAGTGGCAGGAGGACCTCAACGCCGCGGCCGCCTACTACCCCGGTTTCCTCGGTGCGGAGGTCTCCCCGCCGACACCGCTGCAACCCGACTGGGTCGTCGTGTACCGGTTCGACTCGGTGGCACATCTGCAGGCGTGGATCAACAGCGCGACCAGGCAGACATATCTCGACGCCGGCGCCAAGTACTTCGACGGTCCGGCGACCCAGCAGGTGGTCAGCAGTGGGACCCAATCGCTGGATCCGCTGGTCACCGTGGTGGTCACCCATCGTGTCCAACCGGACCAGGTAGACGACTTCCTCGCCTGGCAGCACCACATGACCGAGGAGGAGAGCAAGTTCGACGGGTTTCGCGGTACCGAGCTCTTCCGCCCCATCGAGGGGCTCCAGGAGGAGTGGACCACGCTGTACCGCTACGACAGCGCCGAGCACCTCGACGCCTGGCTGACGTCGCGGCAACGGCAGGAGGTTCTGGCCGAGGGCGAGAAGTTCAGCGATTTCAGACTGCACACGATCGACAACTCGTTCGGCAGCTGGTTCGCCTTCGAGGGCAACGGCAAGGAGGCACCACCGCCACCCTCCGAGACCAGGACCTCCCTCGCCGTCTGGGTCGGCCTCTACCCGACCGTCGTACTGCTGACGCTCGCTCTGTTCCCGCTGCACATGCCGCTCTGGATCGGCCTGCTCGTGGGCAATCTGCTGTCGAGTTTCGTCATGAGCTTCTTCACCATGCCCTACTACGTGAACCCGCTGCTCGGGCGGTGGCTGCGGCCGCCACCGGGCGCACCCGCGGCAAGGACGTACTTCCGCGGCCTCGGCATCGTCGTCGTGGCGATGGCCTTCTGGGCCGCCCTCTTCTACCTCGTCACGGTCCGGCTCTGGACCCTGCCCTGACCGGCAGGCATGATGGTCCACCTCATTGACCCCGGCCCCCTCTTTTTGCGGGCGCCGTTGACCTGCCCTCATCGGGTGTGGACCGAGGACCGTACGGCCTGCCCGTCGTCGGCCATGGACCGGATCGGCCGACAGGAACGGCTCGATCCGGCTGCCCCACACCTCGTGTGCGGCGGGGGCTTGGCGTGCGGCTACGTGCCGGCGACAGCGGCAGCCGCGATGGCCGTCTGCATGTTGCGGATCGCGGCGCGAACGCTCTCGGCCGCCCACTGGCCGTCCGCGACCTCTGCCATCCGGTCGGCCACCTCCTTGCGCGGGACGCCGGGAAATGCCAGGCGGTGCAGCTTGGCGGAGTGGATCAGGGCGATGAGGCCCGCCGCGCGCTCGTCCGGGGCTGCGCCGTCCAGGACGACGGCCCGGAGCCGTTGCCGCAGCTCCCTCTCGGGCCCGCCGTCGGCCTCAGGGTAGCGACGTGTGGGGAACAGCCCGAGGGCCCTGTGCTGCTGTTCGACGACCACGCCGCGCGCGCACAGGCTTTCCATAGCCGCCTTGGCGGCCTTGGTGTGGTCCCTTTTCAGCCAGTGCGTCACGCGCCGCTTGTCGCGGCCGCCCAGCCAGGAGTCAATCAGCACCAGTCGGTCATCGAGCAATTGCTCACCGGTCGGTGTTCTGTCCGCCACTTCGAGGTACTTGCCCTCGACGGACAACCTCCCGGCGAGAACCAGGTCCAGCAGGATCCCGCCAGCGACGGCCCAGCCCGCCGCGTGCCGCTGCTCCGGCACCCCGGACTCATCGTCCAGGGACAACAGCATGATCTCCTCGGCCAGCGTGACGGCCATCCTCAGTCCACCAGTACCTTTCGTGATCGTTGTACCAGCCCGTCAGACGCACGGAGCCACCAGGAGGTTCCCACGGTGCCGCCAGCGCGCCCTGCGGCGCCCGCCCCGCCGCGATCTCGTACATCGCGGCGGCCAGTGCGTCCCTGGAGTGGTGACAGAGGGCGCGGTCGTCCGCGGTCGGTTGAACGTTCTCAACGGCGATGCGTGTGGGACCGAACGCGATTTGGTGCGCTCTCGTGCGGTGAGCGGGACCGGAGTCAAGATGTGACCGTGCGCTGCGGCTCGCCGGCTTCGGTGGCCGTCGTCAGCCGTAGTGGAGCGACCGTCCTGCCGCCGTCCCGCTGGGTCGCCACCGCGACCAGCCGGCCGCCCCGGGTGTCCGGGGCCCCGGAGAGACGGATCTCGAAGCGGGCGGTGAGTGTTTCGCCGGGGGACAGCGTTGCCGCCTCCACCGGGTCGAGGGGGTGCGCGGTGAGGCCGGCGGGGAGCTTGAAGGCGAGGGCCAACTCGTGTGCCGGCGCGAACCCGTTGCGGTGGGTGAGGGCGAGCGTCACGACGGCCGGGCTGTTGCGCGCCACCGCGCCCCGGTCTGCCACCGCTGTCAGTGTGGACTGGTAGGGGGCGCTCGCGAGGACGTCCCGCACCCGGCGGGCCAGGGCGTACGGCGACCCGTGGGGCTCGGTCGGATGCGCCTCGTGGCCGTGTGCCCAGGCGTCCTCAAGGGCGAACCAGTCGATCGTGGCCGGGTCCTTTCCGCACGACAGGGTGTCGAAGTACGTCTGCCAGCGCGTGCGGTACAGCCCCCCGACCAGGCCTGCCCACTCGCGGTTGGCGTAGTCGTGCAGGCCCTCGTCACTGTTGGCCCGGCCGCCCCAGGTGGTGAGGATCGACCGGGCGTCGTACTCCAGGCGGTCCCGCTCGGCGCGGTCCGCGCCCCAGGCCCGCGCCTGGGCCAGCCAGCTGCCCAGCAGGTGGGGGCGGGACGTCGACAGCAGCTCGTCCAGCAGGTCCATCCAGGACAGCCAGGTGCGGGTCAGCGTGCCGAACAGGGTCTCGTCGCCCGCGTCGTGGGCCGCCCTGATCTGCGGGAGCAGGAGACGGCTGCGGTTGGACAGGACCTGGCGGGCGACGTCCACGATGTCGTACCGGTATGCGGGACTGTCTCTCAACTCCTCCCGGATCTCCAGGAGTTCACTCAGTGCCGGGTCGAAGGCCACGGTGTCGTAGCGGGCGGCCTCCGGGCTCCAGGAGGCGGCTTTGGTCGCGGTCAGGCTCGGGCGGGCGCCGAACACGCCGTCCGGGGCCTCGCTCCAGGAGTCCGTGCGCCGCATGCCGTAGGCCGTGGCGCGGAGTGCGCGCCAGGCGGCGGCCGCATGCGGGTCCGCGCCGCCGTAGCGGGAGACGGCGTGGGCGGCGAACCAGTCGTCCAGGTCGATCGTGCCGGGCGTCCATGCCAGGTCGGTGAGCAGGGCGAGGGCGGGCGCGTTGTTGTCGGAGGCCTCGGGCATCGCCGCGATCCCGGACAGTCGGCTGCCGTTCTTGTCACGCCACTTGGGGTACCACTCCACCCAGTCGGGGGTGTTGGCGCCGATCGCGGTGTGGCCGCCGAAGTTCCAGATGCTGCCGTAGGCGTAGGGAGTGCCGCCCCAGTCGCTCTCCCGGTCGGTGACCGTCGGGAAGCGGTCGGAGAGCCCGTCGACGATCAGCATGCGGGTCTTGTCGACGGCGTCCAGCAGGGCTCGGGGCGGGTTGGTCTGCCAGCCGAGGATGGCCCAGACCGCGCCGGGGTGTGCCCTCTGCAGAGCCGCCTCGACGGCCCTGGCGGCCTCGCCCACCGGTACGTCGCCGGCGTTGCCGCCCTCGTGCAGCAGGTCCATCTTGTACATCGTGCTGTCGCCGAAGCGGTCCGACTGGGCGCGGTAGAAGGCGGCCGCCACGTCCCGGAAGGCCGTGGTGCGCGGGTCGAGCCAGTCGGGCCGTCTGAAGGCGCCCCAGGTTCCCTGTGCCACGACCGCCGCGTCCCCGCCGTACCGGGCGGGGAAGTCGTCGGGGACCGTGCCGAAGTAGCCGGGCAGCACCGGCGTCATGCCCAGTTCCCGCACCCGGTCGACGATCCGCCCCGCCAGCTCCGCCCGCCGCTCGATGAGCCGGCGCGAGACCGGGCCGCCGAAGCCCGACATGTTCTGCAGCAGCCACCACGGCTGGTGGGCCGGGGCCGGGATCCACGACCGCAACTCGGCGTCCGTGTACGGGAAGCGCCGGAACGTGTCGTAGTACACGGCGTCCGCGCCCACGTAGACGAGGATGCGGTTGACGCCGTGGGCGGCGAGGACGTCCAGTTCGCGTTGCCAGGTGTCCCAGTCGCGGTAGGGGCCGGTGTAGCCCTCGTCGGTGTCGTTGAGGACGAATCGGTGGGGCACGTTCGCCGTCCCGGTGAGCTCATCGGCGGGAGCGGGAAGCCGGCGGGGCAGCGCGAGCTGGTCGCCGGTCCAGGAGACCGAGGCGTGTACGGTGCGCCGCAGGTAGGTGTGGACGCCGGTGAGGAGGACGGCGGGGCTGGTGCCCTCGACGGTGATCCGGCCGGTGCGACCGGTGACCCGGAACCGGTCCGTGCCGTCCGCGGCGAGCGGCCGCAGCGTGAACTGGTCGTGGTGTTCGGGCAGCAGCCTCCGCAGCGCGGCCACCGCGGGTTCCGGGTCGTCTGCCGCGTACGCCGGCCATGGGCCCCCGGGCAGGGCGAGGCCGCCGAGGACGAGCGCGCCCGCGAGAACGCCTCTGCGGGTGACGTCGGCGGCCCCGTGACTGTCGCTGTCCATGAACGTCCCTGCGGAGTACGGCACGTGGTCGTCATCGCGGTCGTTCGCTGGGCCGGGCGGTCTACGGCTGACGGACACGTGGGAGCCTCTCGGTCGTGGGAAGGTCGGGGAGCGGGACAGGGCGATGCGGGCGGGGGTGCCCGTCGACGGGCACGACGGTCGGCCGGACCTGGTTGTCGGAAGGGATCTTCTGGGCGAGCGGCATGGGCATGGGCAAGGCGGGGGCGTCGGCGGCTCGCAACGCCCGCAGGGCCTGGGTGGCGCCCCGCGCGCCGAGGTTCACGAACGCGGGGGTGACGCCGAGCGGGGTGGCATAGCCGGGGAGGGTCCTGGGGCCGTGGATCACCGTGCCGTGGTGGACGTCGTACCAGACGCCGGGCGGGAGATGGACGGTGCGCGTGGCGCGGTCGGTGAGCTGTGGGGCGGCGAGGACGGCCGGGCCGAGCATCCACTCGTCGGTGACCGTGTAGGCCGCCGGGTCCCGCGGGAAGTCGAAGAACAGCGGACGCATGATCGGGTCGCCGGTCTTCAGGGTCTGCCGGACCTGGTCCCAGATGTAGGGCGCGAGCCGTTCGTGCCGCGCGATCGCCTGGCGGTAGAGGTCGATGGTCTGCCGGTCGTAGGTGACCTTCTTGCCGGTCGTCACGTCGATGGTGTCCACGGGCGAGGTGGAGGAGTACATGAGCGGCTGCAGCGCGGCGGACTGGGCCCAGCGCACCAGGACCTGCTTGCTCGGCGGGGGCTCGCTGCTGGAGCCGCCGATCATGTCGGTGGTGACGAAGGGGTAGCCGATCGTGGAGATCGCGAGGTTCTGGGTGACGGAGGCGCGCAGGGAGTTCCAGCCGGTCCCCTTGTCCACCTGCCGGGTGACGAATCCGGCGTGGTGGGCGGTGGTGTCCCAGTGGACGCGGATACCGACGCCCTGGAGGTCGAAACCGTCGGCGAGTTCGGCGCCGAGCCGCTGGTAGTCGGTGGGCTGGTAGCCGTCGTGCGGGGCACACTTGTCGTCGAAGAAGCGGGTGTCGAACTTCAGCCCGTCGACGCCATAGGTGCTCATCAGCTTCCGGAGCCGTCCGACGTACCAGGCCTTGGCTTCGGGGTTGGCGAGGTCGACGATGCCCGCGGTGCCGTTCCACCAGGTGACCGTGCACGGCTTCGTCGTGTCTCCCGCGTCCTTGAGCAGATAGCCGTGGTCGGCGGCGTACCGGTACTGGTCGGAGTCCAGGTTGATCCAGAGGGTGACCCAGAGGCCGAAGTCGAAGCCGAGCCGGTGGATCTTGTCGGACATGGCCTTGGGGTCCGGGTAGGCCTTCGCGTCGAAGGTCATGTTCCCGTAGTCGGACTCCCACTTGTCGTCGAGCTGGAGCGTGTGACCGCCCAGGCCGTTGTCGTGCAGGTCCTGTGCGTAGTCCAGGAGCCGGGTCTGGTCGACGTGGGTGTAGAACTGCGCCCAGGAGTTCCACACCGGCTCGGCGTACTGCTCGTACGTCGCGTCGCTCTTGGCGGGCTTGCCGACGATGCCGACGTAGTCGCGGTAGACCTCCAGCGGGGTGGACTCCACGAAGACGGTCGCCTTGTAGGGATCGGGGGATTCGATGTCGAAGCGGGCGAGCCCGTCCTTGCCGCCGTTGATCGACACGTCCATGACGTGCCCGGTGTCCACCCGCAGTCCGGTCGCGCCGGAGGTGTACCAGAAGGGATCGATCATGTCGTACGAGGACGGGCTGAAGGCGGGGTGGACGACCTCGCCGCTGTCGAGCGGCCACGGCTGGTCGGTGCCGGGCCCGCCCTGTGGGGTCTCGGCCTCACCCTGGCCGTACCAGTGACCTGCGGACTTCAGGTCGTAGGCGAGGCCCAGCCGGTCGGGGGCGGCGCCCTTGACGTTCCAGTCGAGTGCGTAGCGGTCGGCGGACGGTGTGATCCGGGCCTGCACGGTGGCGCCTTGGGCGGTCGTGTCCGCGGTGAGGGTCAGGGTGCCGCCGCGCCAGGTCCAGCCGGTGACCCTGGTGGCGTGCTGCCAGCTGCCGTCGAGGCGGAAGCGCAGGGCTCCGGCGTCGCCGGCCGCGGTGACCAGTACGGATGCGCCGGAGCGTCTGGTGGACAGTTCCAGTTGAGCGGTCGTCACATCGAGAACGTAGCCGGGGGCGTTGCCGCTCGGTGGGACGGTGAGCGCGAGTCCGCCGACGGTGGCGTCCAGCTTGGGCGGGGCGGCCGCCGGGTTCTCTCCGGCTGCCCGGGCCTGCGGGGGCAGGGCCACGGGGAGCGCGAGAGCCAGGCAGGAAACGGCGAGGAGCATTCTGAGTCTGCGGAGTCGTCCGAGCACGGCGCATCTCCTTCGACGAAGGGTGCCTGAGAGCTGCGATACAGGGTCCGAACCAGATCGATGCAAGAACATGCTTGATTCGGCAGATAATTGAGCAGGAAAAGTCACTTGTCAATGACGCTTCCACTTCAGGGACGTGGTGTGCGGGTTTGTGTCGCGGTGATCGACCGCTGCTCTCTCGCCACGTCGGCCCCACCCGTGGGCGCGCGTGCGACGGCGGTACCCCCGTCTCATGGTGGCCGCGACACGGCATTTCTGTACGGAAACTCCTCGTGCAGCGAAGCCTGGGAGCTGGTCGGGGTAGCGCCACCTGGGACGCGCTCACCGGCGTCCAGACGTAAGGTCGATGACGCCGCGCAGGTTCTGCACGACGGCCCGCACGGCGTCGTCCATCGCGTAGAAGGTGCGCACAGCGTCGTTCTCACCGCTGATGTACAGCGACGGCGGGGTGATCGGGGCGTCCTGCCATGCGGCGGTCAGCTCCCCGTTGCGGTCGAGGTTGCGGTACACGAAGGTGGCCAGGTCTTCCTCGGTGAGCCAGGACGGCAGCGTCTCGGGTTCGGCGAACCGGCCGAGGAAGCCGAGCGAGGGCTCGGGACTGCGGACGGCGCCGTAGGTCAGGCGCAGGGTGGCCGCGACGTCCCTGCCCAGGTCGGCATCCGCAACTCCCGGGTCCTGGAAGTAGTTCTGGTAGAAGCCCGCGCCGAAACACTGCTCGACGACGGCCTGTTCCTCGCCGAACTCGCGGATGAGCGCGACGACGTCGCCGACGAGGTGGAAGATCGAGTGCTGGTCGATGCCGTCGGGCCGGTCGGTGGTGCCGTAGCCGCGCTGGTCCGGCGCGACCACGCGGTAGCCGGCGGCCGCGATGGCGTCGATCGGGTGCCGCCAGGAGTACCACGCCTCCGGGAAGCCGTGCAGCAGCAGGACGAGTGGTCCTTCGCCCTGCTCGGCGATGTGGACGTCGATGCTGTTGAGACGGACGTGACGGTGGAGTGGCAGGACGTGTCTCCTCACTCGTCAGTCTTCACGAGTCTTCAGCCCTCACGTCTACCGATGGAGTCGAGCCGCCGCTCGCGCTTGGCCGCCATCGCGGCTACTGCCGCGTCAGCGGTGGCACGCTCCGCGATCTCCGCGATGGTCAGTCCCCTGACTCCGCGTTTGAGCACCGGTTGCCGCGCCGCGGCCAGAATGCGCGCCGCGCTGCCGGAGTCCTGTTCGGCCAGTACCGGGGTGGCGGGGGCGGCGCTGAACTCGTCGGCGAGCTAAGCCGGCGCCGGTTTCCGCGCGGTCAGGTCGAGGGACCGTTGCGCGAGCCACAGATCGTGGGCGGCGCTGGGGGACCGTAGCAGCGAACGCTGGAGCAGTGATTCGCTGCGTGCCAGGCGTTTGCGGACGGCGGATGTCGAGAGGGACAGCGCCAACGCGGTCGGTGCGATACGTGCGTCGAGGCGTAACCAGGTGGCGAGTGTGTCGGGGATACAGGTCGGGATCACGGGAGCGCGCAAAGGCCGGAATTGGCGGTCCGCCCAGGCCGTGACGTGGGGCAGCTGGAGGAGTTCGTCCAGGGAGGGCACCAGTCCGGCGCTGTGTTGCGGATGGGCGGAGCTGCCTGGCGCGATCGCGCGAAGTGCGAGGGCCAGGGCGGCTTGATCGGCGAGTCGATCCAGGTCCAGGTCCAGGAGTTTCTGGATGGCGGCCAGGCGTGCGGACAAAGTGTTGCGGTGGATCTTCAGGTGGGCGGTCGCACGCGAGGAGAAGCTGAGCCATGACGCGAGCGTGGCCAGCAACTCGGGGCCGTCAGGGTCCTGCGGTCGTCTGGCACGGTGGGCGTGGACCGGCGCGAGAAAGCCCCGGGCCCAAGTGGCGAGCTCCGGGCCGATGGTGAGTGCCAGGTCGGGGTTGCTGGTGAACGAGGACTGCCGTTCGGTGCGGTGGCGTGCGGCCGCCAGGGCATGAAAGGCCTGGGCATAGCCGGTGGCGGTATCGTGTAGCGACACCACGTCACTCACGCCGATACAGCAGCCGGCTTTCAGCGACGCCGACCTGGTCCATTTCGGGGCGTGGCCGGGGTCTGCGTCGGAGGCGGCGGGCGCGAGTACGAATATGTGGTGGGCGTAGACGGGACAGGGCACGACCCATGCGCGCTCAGCCGCCTCGCTCAGCTCTTCCACCACCTGGTTCCGTACGCCGGGCGGCCCTTCGATGACGTACACCCGAATCGTCGCGGGCAGCGCGGGTCGCAGTGTCCCCGCGATCTGGCGTGCGGCGGTGGCCTGACCGTTCATCAGAAGGTGCATGACCGCTTCCCGCATGCGGGCGTCGGCGAGCTTCAGCCGACACTGCTGCTGCCGGGTGTGTTCCGTCATCCAGCTCAGACTCAGGGCGGATGAGGCGTCCGCAAGCAGGAGCGGCACTTCAGATGTCGTCGGCTGGGAGAACACGGCGGCGAGCACAGGCATGCACACGCCTCGCGGGCCGTCGAGGGGCAGGGCGATGCAGGTGAGCCCGTCGTGGTCGATGGTCACGGACTTCAGCCCCCGGACGGTGAGTTCTCGCACCGCGCGCCGGGCGAGGTCCCCTTCGGCGTCGCCAAGGGGCGCTTGCAGCGGGGAGGCCATGGCACCCGCGGAGTCCATGAGGAGCACGTCGGCTCCGGCGCGGGCGGCCAGCCGGCGCAGCAGCACCGGGATGCCGCCTCTGCGAGCGAGGCGTTGCATTTCCAGCACGTCATCGGCCCGTCGAACCCGGACGGCCGCCGCCGTCCGCGCGTGCACATCGCTACGGTGCATGCCTCTCCCCCCGAGAGACAGCCGGAACCAGGTCTCCCGGAGAGTATCCAGACCTTGGCAGGTACACAACGGTTTCACTGGACGGTTCGACACCGGAACGACCGCTTCACCGTGCAATGAGGTCCTTCATGCTGTTTGCCCGCGACATACGTTTGGCGGCGCACGCTCAAGCCACCCTCTACCTGGGCGGACATCCGCCGTGAAGCGACCAGCAACACATGGTCCAGCTGGGGTGCGTGGCGGCACCGGCAGTGCCGGCGGTCCCGATGGTGGAACCACCGGCGACCGCGAGGGCCGCGGCCCGACGGCTGTTACCACGTGCGGGCCCACTGGGTGTGGGACTCGTACTACCGCACCCACGCCCACAACCACACCACCGGGGCCTGGGTCGACGTCGCCATCTTCGACGGCTTCGCCGGTCAGGAGTATCACAGCGGGGTCTCAGGCTCCAGCGGCCCCGCGGAAGTCGCCGTCGACGGCGGCAACGGCATCTACTACCACGGTGCCGGCCGTTGGACAGCCGCCGTCACCATCCACACCACGTGGAGCACCGCCCCGGCCGACGGGTGGACCTACGCGGGGACAGCAACCCACAACTACCGCACGGGCGGCAACGACGGCTCCCCCTGGGAGAGCGGAACCACCAGCCACTCCTGACCCGAGCCCGCGCCCGACCAGCCCACCCGCTGCCGCCGTGCGGAACGCCACGGTCAGGCAGCCTGAGCCGGCCTGTAGCCGTGGCCGGCGGTGCGGCGAGGGCGGGGGCGAGGTCTGCGTACGCGCCACAGGATGCACGGCGGATGCGTCACATCTTGGCGCCGAAGTCCTGCGTCCACCAGGGACCGCCCTGTCCCTTGTGGACGCCGACGCCGATGTCCTTGAAGGAGCAGTTGAGGATGTTCGCCCGGTGGCCGGGGCTGTTCATCCAGGAGTCCATGACGGCTGCGGCGGTCTGCTGGCCCTGGGCGATGTTCTCGCCATAGGTGGACCACTGGTAACCGGCGGCGGTGATGCGCTGCCCGGGATCCGCGCCGTCCGGGTTGGTGTGGTCGAAGAAGTGGCGTGCGGCCATGTCGTCGGATTGGCCCTGGGCCGCCTTCTGCAGTTGCGGGTTCTCGGTGAGCGGACCGCAGCCGGCGGCTGACCGTTGTTTGTTGACCAGCGCGACGACCTGGCCGGCGACGTCGCTGGTATCCGGCTGCGACTGCGGTGTGCTGGGCGCGGCAGGAGCCGGGCGGGGGGACTCCGGGGCGCTGGGTGTGCTCTTCGCGGCAGGACTCGCCGGCTTGGCGGTGCTTGCCTTCTTCCGCTTGGTCGCGGACCGGGACGGAGAGGGAGAAGTCGACGGCGAGGCGCTGGGCGTGGAGACATCCAGGACCGGGACGGCTGCACTTCGCTCGGCGTTCGCGCGATCGGCGTCGGTGCCGGAATCGGTACCGAAGTACCACAGGCCGCCGCCCGCCACGCACGCGGCGACGACGGCGCCACCGACGGCCCGGCGACGCATGCGCCGACGCCGACGGGACTGGCTGCGCGATCCGGTACGGCCCCGTATGCGACGCCGTCCGGTGCCCGGGCCCGAGCCCGCGCCACCACCGGGGTCGCCGAACGGTGTGACAGCGCCGGCCGCGGCGAGCTTGGGCGCACCGGAAGCAAATATGGCGAGCAGTGCGGGTGACGCCGCGATCAGTGCCAGACCGGCCAGCAGCCCTTCCGCGGGCATCAGTCCGCTCCACAACCCGCTGCAGAGCGTGCAGCCGCGCGCGTGCCGGGCTATTCGTTTGCGCCACAGGGCCGAGGGCCTGCCGTCCCAGGAGGCCACCACGATGCGAAGTTCCTCGCACCGCGGGCGCGCGTCGAGGGCTCGTACCACCACGCGGGCCGCCTCCAACTGCGCCTTCATCCGCTGGACCCGGACCGCCGCGTGCTGGGGCGAGAGGTCCAGAGCCGCCGTGACCTCGGCCCGCGTGAGCTCGCCGGCGCACTCCAGCCACCACAGGGAGAGCAGTTCCCGGTCGTCGGGCTCCAGCCAGCGTGTCGCCCGCGCCGTCTCCAGGCGCTGCCCCGTGAGCTGGAGCTGGACGACGGTCAGATCGACGAAGTCGGCACCCGGATCGGCCAGGTCCTCGGCCTCCTCCACCCCGCCCGGGGCGGAGAGACGATTCTGCCTGTACTCCCGGACCTGGTTCATCGCGATGGCCACCAGCCAGGAGCGGAAACGCTCGGGAGCACGCAGTCCGCCCAGCCCGTCCAGGGCCCGCAACATGGTCTCCTGCACCACGTCGTCGACATCCACCGAGCCGTTCAGCGCCCGGCCCACGATGTTGTAGACCAGGGTGAGGTACGCGTTGACCAAGGCGTCCTGTGCCTGCGTGTCGCCCGCTCGGGCGGCCGTGACCAGTGCCGCCGTCTCCGTCGCGTCCTGCGTGCTCATACCCATGCTTCCTGTCCTCGAGACCGCACGATTGTGCCCGACACCTGGGAGACCTCTCGACGCGCCCCGGATAACACTTCTTCGACGGGGAATCCCTGTCGACCCGGGGACCACCACTCGGGCGACCCACGACGCCGTCGTGACCCAGCGGCCGGGCGCGACGACAGGTCCCTGATTTTTCGCATTCTTTGAATCAGGTCTTCGGGGCGGACTGAGTCACAATCCAGCCATAGCACGGATCGCCGGGAATCGGCTTTCCATAAGGCTTCCTTGAGCCATCCTCAAAGAGCGGTGATAGGTGACAGGCTGGATGTGATCACCGTCTCCGGTTCCCCGGGAACCAAAGTTCCCCATAACCCGTCCGCGAGGCATCAATCGCCTTTCCACGGTTGGCCAGTTGATGCAAGCCCGTTCCGAATGGTGAGATAGACTCACCTCCGGGCACCCGCTCTTCACGAGCATCCGCCCCTTCACACACTCAGCGCACGAAGTCCACGTCAGTGGGCTCATCCCGTCGCACTCTGCCGGCGTTCCGTGCCGGCGGTCCACGCCTTCGAGCAGGAATTGATGCCCGTTCAATCAATTGCGGAACTCATACGTTTCGCCCGGCACAACTCACCTTTCTACCGCGAGCTCTACGCCCACGTTGACGATCACGTGACTGATCTCACGGATCTCCCGGTGGTACCCCAGGCCGATTTCTGGCGAGCCAACGCGCCCCGCGACAACCGGCTGCTGACCGCCCCTCTGAACGAAGCGGTCGTATTCCGCAGCGGCGGAACCACGGGCTCGCCCAAGTTCTCCTACTACACCCGTACCGAATGGCGTGAATTCACCGCCGCGTTCGGCGCCGGACTCGTCCACGCCGGGCTGCGGCCCGGTCACCGGGTGGCGGATCTCTTCTACGCGGGCGACCTGTACGCCAGCTTCAGCTTCGTCCTCGACTCCCTGCACCGCTCCCCCGTGGCCAACGTCCGCCTGCCCATCGGCGGCGCGACGCCCTGGGAATCCACCGCGGCGACCCTGGAGGAGTTCCGGGTCCAGGTCGTCGCAGGCACCCCGACCACTCTGTGCGCGCTCGCCGAACGCCTGGCCGGCGCGAACCGGACCCTGCCGGACGTGGAGCTGCTCTTCTTCGGCGGGGAATGCCTCTTCGGAGACCAACTCCCGCTGCTCCGGGCCGCGTTCCCGAATGCCGAGCCGCGCTCCCTGGGCTATGCGAGCGTGGACGCGGGGCTCCTCGGCGCGCCCGTGCCCGGCGGGGATCCGCGCATGCACCGCGCGTTCACACCGCACACGGTGGTCGAGATCCTTTATGACGAGACCGACGAACCCGTCGACGGCAACGGCGTGCCGGGACGGCTCGTCGTCACCGATCTCCGCAGGCGGCTCATGCCCGTGCTCCGCTATCCGGCGGGCGACCGGGCCGAGTGGGTGGACCGGGACGCAGGTGTCTTCCGTATCCTCGGGCGCGCCGAGGAGGGCGTGCGGGTCGGCCCCGTGTCTCTCTACACCGAGGACGTCCACGAGGTCGTCACGGCCGCTGACACCCGCGGCGAGGTGACCGGTGTGCAGCTCGTGGTGCGGCGCCGGGACGGCCGGGACGGCTTGGTGCTGCGGCTCGCGGTCGCCGATCCCGGGAACATTCCTGCCACGCTCGGGGAGTCCGTCGTAGCGGCGGTCCTCGCCCAGCGGCCCTTCTACGCGAGCGCGACCGCCTCCGGGCACGTGAACCCGCTCGGCGTCGAATGGGTACGACACCAGGATCTCGCGGTCAACTCCCGCTCGGGCAAGCTCATCCGGGTCGTCGACGAACGGCCGCACACGTGAGCGCGGCGCCTGCGCACGAACGGCGTCTGCCGCTCGTCCTGCGCAATCCGTCCTTCGGCAGGGTCTGGGCCGGTCAGCTCCTCACCCAGGCGGCAAGCCGCATGTTCCAGGTCGGCGCGGTCTGGTGGCTCGTCGGGTTCGCGGGCGGCGAGCACCGCGGGCTCGACTCGGGCCTGTTCCTCATGGTGAGCACCCTGCCCGCGGTGGCGCTGGCCCCGGTGATCGCCCGCATCGTCGCACGGCACGCCCACCGCACGGTGCTGACGAGCGCGGCGACCGTGGCGGGTGCGGTGGCCCTGACGGCTGCCGTCCTGGCCTACGCCGGCGCCCTGCCCATGGCCGCCGCCTACGCGGTGGGGCTGGTGCTGGCCGGCTGCCAGGCGGTCTTCGATCCCTGTCTGACCACTTCGGTCCCGGAACTCGTCGAGGACGCCGACATCGAGTCCGCCACCGGCTTCGAACTGTCCACGCAGTCCGTCGCCGGACTGTGCGGCGGACTGCTCGGCCCCCTCGTGGTCGACGCGGGCGCGCTGGCCGGTGTCACAGCCGTCTGCGGCGCCGCGTACCTGCTCGCCGCCCTGCTGATCGGCTCCACGCGCTTTCCGCACCGTGGGTCCGCGGACGGCCCGGCCCCCGAGCGGCGCACGCTGCGCCGGGTGCTCGCCGGGCTGCCGTTCATCCGTCGTGTGCTGGTCTGCTTCGCCGCCGCCAACGTCTTCACCACCGCCGTCTATGTCGTGATGCCGCTGTACACCCAACAGGTGCTGCACGCGACCGGCTCGACCGTCGCCTCGCTGGAGACGGCCCTCGGTGCGGGCACCCTGCTGGGTTCGTTCACAGGCGGACGCCTGCCCGGCCGTCCCATCACGGTCGGCAGCCTGTGCCTGACCCTGATGGCCGTGGCCCTCGGTCTGCCGGGCATGTTCGCCGGGCATGCGGCGGCCCTCGCATCGATGGCCGTGGCCGGCTGGTGCGTCGGCGTGATCGGCGTACGGTTCGTCGCGCTGTTCCAGCGACTGGTGCCCGCTGACGACAAACCGGCCTTCTTCGCCGTCATGCAGGGAGTGCTCGGCGCCACGTTCCCCGTGGCCTCGCTGGTGTTCGGCGCACTGGGCGACCGTCTGACGGCCACAACGCTGTGCCTGGCGCAGGGCGCGGGGCTCGTGCCGGTCGCGCTGGCGCTGTGGTGGCTCGGCAGCCGCGCCGACGCCGCCGAGCAGCACACGACGGACGCACCGGCGCCGGTACCCGCGGGAGAGGCCTCGTGAACGCGGTCCTCTCCCCCGCGTCCGTCGAAGACATCGCCGCGCTGCGGCAGTTGTACTTCGAGGTGTACGGGCACGGCTACCCGGTGCCGCTCGGCAGCGACCCGGTGGTCATGCGCCGGCTGATCACCGATGGCACCGCGCACTGGCTCACCGCTCGCGCCCACACGGGCGAACCGGTCGGTTCCGCGGTCGTCCTGACCGAACCGGGCAGCCGCATCGGCAAACTGGTCGGCCTCGCGGTGCACCCCGCCCATCGCGGCGGCGGTCTGGCCTCCCGGCTGACCGGGGCGGTCTGCGACGAAGCCTTTGCCACGGGCCTGCTGGACTCGGTGTACGCCACCGTCCGTCTGGTCACCGAAGGTCCGCAGCAGGTCGTCCTACGCAATGGATTCCGGCCACTCGGTCTGCTGCCGAACGCCGTCGAGGTCGAGGGCTGCGAGACGCTCGCGCTGTTCGCCCGTTATGCCGACGGCGTGCTGGAGCGCCGCGAACCCGTGGTGAGCGTGCCCGAGCGGCTGTCGGCGCTGCTGACCGCCGCTTCCCACGGCGTCGGCATCGACTACACCCGCACCCGGCCCGTCCCCTGCCGCGGTGCGGCGGCCGCCGCCGGCACCGAGCCCATCGAGCTGATCACGGCCCCGGCCTTCGTACGGCGTCGCTTCCTGGAGCTGTTCCCCGCGGCCGACGACCGCTTCTTCCCGCTGCACACGCCCAACGCGGTCCTGGTGGCTGCCGACGGCCGCTTCGAGGCGTATGCCGACCTCGATGTCGTAGCGGGCAGTTGCGCGCTGGTCGCGGTCCATCCGCGTCCGGCCGCGGTGGCGGGAAGCCTGGAGGCGATGATCGGGTCGGTCACGCGGGCCGGCGCCGACTATGTCGAGGCGCTGCTGCCGCTGGCCGACACCGAGGCGCTGGAGGTGTTCCTCGCCTCGGGATTCGTACCGAGCGCGGTCTACCCCGCAATGCGCCGCATCGGCGACCGGCTCCACGACTACGTGGTGCTCTCGCGCACCAGCCGCCAGATCGACTTTCGCGCGACCACGGTCAGCCCGCTGCTCCAGCCGTACCTCGGTGCCTACCTGAGTGCCTGGACCACCACCTACCTGCCCCTTCATGAGGTGTCCCGATGAAACCCCATCTCGCTCCCGTCGCGGTACCCGACCCGGCGGCCCTCGGCCAGGTGCAGCGCCTGTGCGACCTGGCGGAGCCGTACGCCGACGGCCCCGACGCCGACGCGCTGTTCGCCGCCGCGATGGCGGAGGCCAACGCCTGGCACGCCGGCCGCTCCTCCTTCTTCGCCGCCCTGTTCGAGGACCCGGCCGAAGCGCCCGCTCCCACAGTCGGCGAGGGCGTGCGCACCCCGCTGGTGCCCGCGGCCTTCTTCAAGCGCCATGAGGTGCTCTCGATCCCGCGCGACGAGGTGTTCCTGCATCTGACCTCCTCGGGCACCACGGGCCAGAAGTCACAGATGTTCTTCGACGAGTGGACGATCCGCTCGGCCCAGCGCATGGTGGCCCGGATCTTCGACCACTACGGCTGGATCACTCCCGAGCAGCCGGTCAACTACCTGCTCTACAGCTACGAGCCGGCTCCGGCGCTGAAACTGGGCACGTCGTTCACCGACAACTATCTGTGCGACTTCGCCCCGGCCCGGCACACCACGCACGCCCTGCGGCACACCGGCTCCGGCCACGAGTTCGACGTGCACGGCTGCATCGCGGCGCTCCAGCGCTACGCCGAGGAGGATGTGCCGGTCCGCATCCTGGGCTTCCCCGCGTTCTTGTACTTCACCCTGGAACGGATGCGGGCGATGGGGCTGCCGCCGCTGCGGCTGCCCGAGGGATCGCTGGTGGTGCTCGGCGGCGGCTGGAAGGGGCACGCCGACCGGCAGATCGGCAAGGACGTCTTCTACGCCGAGGTCACCGACCGCCTCGGGATTCCCGCGGAGCGGGTCCGCGACACGTTCGGCTCCGTCGAGCACTGCGTGCCGTACATCGAGTGTTCCCAGCACCGGCTGCATGTGCCGGTGTGGTCCCGAGCGGCCGTCCGCGACACCGGGACTCTGCGTCCACTGCCGTACGGCGACCGTGGCTTCCTGCACCTGGTCAGCCCCTACATCACCTCGGTTCCCGCGCACAGCGTGGTGATGGGCGACCTCGCGTCGCTGCATCCCGGCGAGGAGTGTCCCTGCCCGCTGTCCACCGACTGGTTCACCGTGCACGGCCGGGCCGGGGTGAGCCGTAACCGCAGCTGCGCGGTCGCCGCCGCCGAACTGATGAAGGGAATGTCGTGACCACCTCCGTAGACCACCCCGTACTCCACCTCTGGCAGGGCGAGTTCGTCGACGACACAGAGGCCGGCCGGCGGCTCGCCGCTCTGCCCGAGCTGGCGGGGCAGGTCCTGACCCGTCCCCTGCCCACCGACGTGGTGCTCGGCGCGTGTGCCGCGGTCAGCCGTGACCTGGCCGATCCCGCCTCCGCCCTGTACACCCGGCTGGCCGGGCAGCTGCCCGCGGACGAGGCCCCGGCCGTGCTGGCCGAGCTGGCGACCGTACTCACCCGGGAGGCACTGGAGCGCAAGCTGCGGCGGGAGCTGGGCGGCCTGCGCCCGGAACGGCTGACCCGGCCGGACGCGCGCGAGACGGTGTACGAGGCCTGGGCGCCCGTCGGCCTGCTGGTCCACATCGCGCCGGGCAACGCCGCGGCCGTGGCACCGCTGAGTGTCGTGGAGGGACTGCTGGCCGGCAACCTGAACGTGCTGAAGTCCAGCAGCTCCGACTCGTCCCTCGCCCTCGACGTGCTCGCCGCGCTCGGTGCGGCCGACCCCTCCGGGCTGATCGCCGAGCGTGTCATCGCCCTGCGCTTCTCCTCCACGCGCCGCGAGTGGCTGCGGGCGCTCTGCGGTCCGGCCGACGCGATCGCGGTGTGGGGCGGCGAGGACGCGGTGCGTGCGGCGGGCGAACTGGCCCAGCCCGGTTGCCGGGTGGTCGAATGGGGCCACCGGATCTCCTTCGCCTACCTGACCCGGCAGGCCGCGTCCGAGGACGGCGTGCTCGACGCGCTCGCCGAGGACGTCTGCCGGTACGAACAGCAGGCGTGCTCCAGCCCGCAGGTGGTGTATCTCGACACCGAGGATGCCGACGCCACCGAGGAACTCTTCGCGCTCGCCGGGCGGTTCGCCGAACGGCTGGCGAAGGTGTCCGACGGACACCAGGCGCCTTCGCCGGGTCCCGCCGAGCAGGCGGAGATCACCACGGTGCAGCAGCTCGCCCGGCTCGAACAACACCTGGGCCTCACCCGTGTGTTCGCCGCCGAGGACGGCTCCTGGCGGGTCCTCGCCGACACGCGGCCCGCACTGGACGCCTCCCCGCTGCACCGCAGCGTCTGGGTCAAGCCACTCCCCCGGCACGCGATCACCGCGACGCTGCGGCCCATGCGCCGCTACCTGCAGACCGCGGCGATCGGCGGCGACCGTGCGGAGGTGGCCGAGCTCTCCCGCGCGATGTTCGCCGCGGGCGTCACCCGCGTCACTCCGGTCGGCTCCATGCTGGACAGCTACGAGGGCGAACCGCACGACGGCGTCTACGCGTTGCAGCGCTACAGCCGCAGGGTGAGCGTGCGCGCCGCGGACCCGGACTTCCGTACGGTGCCCTGTCTGGACGACCTGGTGGCGCCGCCGGTGCTGCCCCCCGCGCCGGACGCGCCGCTCCTCGGCAAGGAGGGCGTGCAGCGCGCGCTCACCACCCTGGACCCGCGCCACGCACACCTGTACTTCCGCAGCGGAGGCTCCACGGGCGCACCCGCGCTGTCGGTGTTCACCTGCGACGACTACGACAACCAGATGCGCGCCGCGGCGGACGGCCTGCTCGCGGCCGGCTTCGACCCGGCACGGGACCGTGCGGCCAACCTCTTCTACAGCGGCGGCATGTACGGAAGCTTCATCAGCTTCTTCTCCATCCTGGAACGGCTGAACGCCACCCAGTTCCCGATCGCCGCAGGCCCCGACCACGCCATGGTCGCGGAGGCACTGGTCGCCCACCGGGCCGACACCCTCTTCGGCATGCCGTCCTATCTGTGGCAGCTGCTGCACGCCGAGTCCGACCGGCTGCGCGCCTACGGCGGCATCCGCAAGGTGTTCTACGGCGGCGAGCACTTCACCACCGAACAACGCAGGGTGCTCACCGAGGACTTCGGGGTGGAGGTGATCCGTTCCGCGGCCTACGGCAGCACCGACCTCGGCCCTCTCGGCTACCAGTGCGCGTCCTCCGCCGGTTCGGTCCACCATGTGCTCACCGACCTGCACACGCTGGAGATCCTGGACCCGCGGGAGGACCGGCCGGTGGCTCCCGGTGAACCGGGCCGGCTGGTGTTCACCTCCCGGGCCCGCGCCGGTCAGCGCCTGGAGCGCTACGAGATCGGTGATCTGGGCCGTGCGGTGGAGGGCATGTGTGCGTGCGGCAGCACCGTGCCGCGTCTGGAGCTTCTCGGGCGCTACGGCGATGTGGTGCGCGTGGGCACGTACTTCGTCAACTACCGTCGGATCGTACGGGTGTTGGAGGAGCGGCTCGCGTACCACGGCGAGGTGCAGCTGTCGGTGGCACCCGGCACCGACCGGGAGCAGCTGACGGTCCGGCTCGACGAGCAGTACGCCCCCGACCCCGACCTCACCCGTGCCGCGATCACCACCGAGGTTCCGGAGGTGGCCTCAGCGGTGGCGGAGGGCCTGCTGTCCCTTGCCGTGGAGAGCGTACGGAGGGAGACCTTCGAGCGCACACCTGTCAGCGGCAAGCTTCGCACCGTCGTCGACCTGCGCTGAGACGGCGAACCACCTGGCCGCCGGCGCGGCCTGGGCCAGGCCGCGCCGGCGTCGATGTCCTTGAGCACACCACGGCAATCGCCGTTCCCGCTTGCAGGAGCACGCTGCTGTCCGGGGTGATGACCTCGTCGCAGCGTTGCGGGCCAGGCAGCCCGCCGCGTGAGGCTGGTGTCGTGGCCCCAGCGGAAGAGCGGTTCTCAAGGCGAACTGACGGGTGCCCAGAGTTGGTCGGCCTCGCCTGCGGCCATGCTTCCACGGTAGACCTCGATCTTGCGGTCGATCATCTTCAGGTTCTCTGTGATCTCCGCGAGCCTGGCCAGGATGTCCGCGCGGTGGGCTTCCAGGAGAGCGAGCCGTTCCGCCTCGTTGCCGGACCCCGCGGCGACCAGTTCGGCGTACTCACGGATGCCCCTGATAGGCATGCCGGTGGCGCGCAGTTTGGTGCAGATGACGATCCACTTCAGGTCGAGTTCACGGTACCGGCGGCGACCTCCGCTCGTACGGTCGACAGGACTGATGACCAGGCCCGCGCGCTCGTAGTACCGAAGCGTGTGCACGCTCACCCCGGTACGACGGGCCGCCTCGGCGATGGGCACGCCCTCCGCGGGCACGGCGCCGAAGTCCGTCTTCGACTTAACGGCGCCGGATACTGGCTGCGATTTGATTTCGAGCACGCTCTAAATTCTAGCGTCGTGGCCATGAGTTCATCAGTGCTCTCTCCCGCAGCTGCTCCCCAACTGAGCCCGCGCCACAAGTCCCTGGTGCTGGCGATCTGCTGCATCAGCATCGTCGTGGTCGTGATGGACATTTCCATCGTCAACGTCGCGCTTCCCACCATGGGCCGCGACCTGCGCGCCTCGGAGTCCGGCCTGCAGTGGACGGTCGACGCCTACACTCTGGTGCTGGCCGGGTTCCTCGTGCTGGCCGGCTCGACCGCCGACCGGGTCGGCCGACGGCGCGTCTTCCAGGCCGGTCTCGCGGCCTTCGGCCTCGGGTCGCTGCTGTGCGGACTGGCGCCGGGCATCGACTGGCTGATCGCGGCGCGTGTGCTGCAGGCGGTCGGCGGGACCATGCTCAACCCGGTGGCCATGGCGATCGTCGCGAACACCTTCACAGATGCCGCCGAACGGGCCCGGGCCATAGGCGTCTTCGCCTCGATGTCCGGGCTGGCGCTGGCGCTCGGCCCCATCCTCGGCGGTGGTTTGGTCGACGCCTTCGGCTGGCGGTCGGTCTTCTGGATCAACGTCCCCATCGTGGCCGTGGCGATCGTGTGCGCCGCGCTGTTCGTGCCCGAGTCCCGCGCCGCCCGGGCACGCCGGTTCGACCCGGTCGGGCAGGCGCTGATGGTCCTGGTCCTGGGCAGTGTCGTGTACGCGATCATCGAGTCCAGGTCGCTCGGCTGGACCTCGCCGGTCATCGTCGGTCTGCTCGCCGTCGCAGCGCTCGGCGTGGCGGGCATCCTCGGCTACGAACCCCGGCGCCCCGACCCGCTCCTGGAACTGCGCCTCTTCCGCAGCGTCCCGTTCGGTTCGGCGATCGTGATGGCGCTGTTCGCCATGTGCGGCTTCGGCGCGTTCCTGTTCGTGACCACCCAGTACCTGCAGGACGTGCGTGGCCTGCCGCCGGTGACGGCGGGGCTGTGCCTGCTCCCGGTCGGGCTGCCGGTCCTGCTGATATCACCGCTCACCGGGCGCCTGGTCGGCGAGCGCGGTCCTCTGCTGCCGCTCGTGGTGGCCGGGACCGCCCTGGCCCTCGGCGGCGCCGCATCGCTATGGCTGAGGCCGGATACTCCCCTGCCGGCCGCGCTGGCGATCTACCTGCTGTTCGGCGTCTTCCTCGGCACGATCAACCCGCCGATCACCAACTCGGCGATCTCCGGGATGCCCCGCTCGATGGCCGGGCTGGCCGGCTCACTGGCCTCCACCGGCCGCCAGGCCGGCATGACGCTGGGCGTCGCGATCTCCGGGACCGTCGTCGGCCCGGAGATCGCCAGGGGCGGAACGGCGTTCACGAGCGCGACGCGTGGCGTGTGGTGGATGATCCTCGTCCTCGGCACGGGCATCCTGACCCTCGGCGCGCTCAGCTCCACCCCTTGGGCACGCCGCACGGCCGAACGCGCGGGCGTGATGGTCGAGGCCCAGTCGTGAGGCGGGAGTTGCGAGTGGTGTCGTAGACATGTGCCATCGCGGACGGGCTGGGTGAGCGGGGCCGCTGGGCCGGGGCCTGGACGGGGCTGTGGCGGTGGCGGTGGGTTGCGTGGCGGGGCTGCGGCTGGGGGGTGTCGCGGCGGGTGTGGTTGCATTTGTGCCGGTGGGGCTGGTGGCGGCGGACGCGTACGCGTTCGCGGGGACGATCAGGTGCCCCGTACCTGTGAATACGTCACCGGCGATCCGGCACTTCGACTCCCACTCGACCCAGTCCGCAGGCGCGCTCGCCGGCCTCCTCGCCACCGCGGCCACCAAGCGGCCGAAGTCCCTGCAGTCCTTCGCCAGTTCAACACTGTCCGTGCCCACCGACGCTACCAGCCACCGCTGACAACGGGCCCAAGAGACAAGTCAGTGAAAGGGGCGGACGCCGGGGTCGAGACGTGCCTCCGTCAGGCTCCGGCAGCGGACACGTGGCGAGCGAGCTCGGCGGCCAGGCGCCGCATGACCGTGCGGTTGGCGCGCCGCATCGTGGCCCGGACGGCAGGTGCCAGCAGTCGGTCGGCGAGAGGGGCACGCGTCCAGGTGTAGGTGAACGACACGCGGCTCCCGCCGGCCGCCAGCGGTTCGATGGTGTAGACGCCGTTGGCCAGCCTCCGGCCGGCCGCGCTGACATTGCGTTCCACGATGCGCCGCGGCGCCTCGGCCTCGACGACCTCGATGGTGACGTCGGTCTTCGTGCCGCCCAGCGCTGCGGTGACCATGGCGCACGATCCGATGCCGCGGCTGGGGCCGCTGTACCGCCAGTCGGTCAGGTAGTGGTTGGTGAATCGCTCGTGGTGAGCCATGACATCGAGGAAGTCGTAGACCTGCTCGGGCGTCTGCGGTACGTCGATCGACACGGTGACAGACTTCATGTACCACACGGTACATGCGAGTTGTACCAATTGGTACACTCGTGGTGTGGTGAATACGGATGACCCGCATCGCAAGGGCGAGGCAACGCAGGGTGCGGACAGGGACCGGCGTGCCCAGCTGTTGGACGCGGCCGTCGACCACGTCGCAGCACACGGCATCGCGGACCTGAGCCTGCGCCGCCTGGGCGCCGCGATCGGCGTCAGTCACCGCATGCTGATCCACTACTTCGGTTCCAAGGAACAGCTGCTCGTCGAGATCGTCCGGACCTCGGAACGGCGTCAGCGTGATCTGCTGTCCCGGCTCCGCCTGGAGCCCGGCCGCTCGCCCGCCGATGTCGCGCGGCTGCTCTGGCAGCACTTGACGGACTCTCGACTGGCCGGTCAGGAGCGGCTCTTCTTCGAGATCTGCGGACACGCGCTGCGAGGCCGCCCCGAGGCCCTCCCGATCCTCGACGGACTCGTGACGGACTGGCTGGAGCCGCTCGTGGCCGCCGAAACGGCCGCAGGGGTACACCCCGCCACGGCCCACAACCGCGCCAGGCTGGGACTCGCCACCGTCCGTGGTCTGCTGCTCGACCTGCTCGCCACCGGCGACCGCGCCGGCGTCGACGCGGCGATGGAGGAATTCCTCCGGCTGTACTACGGCTCGGAGTGACCCAGCCGCTTTGGCGGTCGTCTCGATGGGTGCCTGTGGCCTGGGGCCATGGCCCTGCGACCCGGTCCGCCAACCTGTCATGACCATCTGGATGTGTTCCGTGGCGGGAGGCAAGAGACGGCGATACTGCTGCCCGATGGGCTGGCTACGCCGGCGCTCGTGGTCGATGTGGATGTGCTGGACAGGAACATCTCGCGGTTGACCGAGGCTTCGCGGGCCCAAGGCTTCGCCCTGTGCCCGCACGCCAAGAGCCACAAGTACGCGCAGATCCCGACCGTCACTTTCGGTCCGGCGCACGCGGGCTGTCGGTGGCCACGACCAGCGAGGCGCTGCCGGCGCCTACCGGCCGCCCCCCATGCCTGGATCGGCCCCCTGAAACAACGGACGACGCCGCCCGTGAAGTAGTTCACGGGCGGCGTTCGTCGTGGCGATGGTCAAGTCGTTCGCTGGTACGTGAGCGATGAGCGGTTCCCGGGGACCCATCGCTAAGCACTGACGCAAAGTCACGTGCTCTACGAGTCCGCCGAGCTCGCACCTCCCGATGCGCCATGGCTCAAACGGGTTCGGGTTGCGGCTCCGGTTGCGGCGCTGGTGCAGTCGTCGGTTCCCACTGTCTGGTGGTTCGTATGTAGCCGTGGACCACTGAGGCCATCGCCAGAATGAGCAGGGGTCCGAACACCCAGGGGTGTTCGGCCATCTTCGTCGGCAGATAGCGGTACGACACCAGGAGCGCGGCGAACACCGTTGCGCCGTGAGCCACCAATTGGATTCCGGACCGATCCCAGCCGCGCGCGAGAGAACGCAGGGCTGCCTCGATCGTGAGCGCGAACACCACGCCGGCAATGAGATCGGCGCCGTAGTGGTAGCCGAATCCCAGCGTTGCGCCGAGCGTTGCTGTCAGCCAAAAAGTGCCCGCGTATCGGAGAATTCGTGGACCCTTGCGGGAATGGAGGAAAATCGTGGTGGCCCATGCCGTGTGGAGGCTGGGCATGCAGTTGCGCGGGGTCATCTCGTCGAACGTCATCTGGTGCGGGGCATCGATCGGCGGCGGTGTGTCCGGCCACAGGTTCGCCAGCGCCCAGTGCCCGCCGCCGGTGCCGAAGGCGCCGGGGCCGTAGGTGAAGATCGGTCCGACCACCGGGAAGATCATGTAGATGCCCGGGCCGAGGAGGCCGATCGCCAGAAAGGTGCGCACCAGATGATGACGCGGGAAGCGGCGCTCGACCGCCACATTCCGCAGTTGGTACAGCGCGACGACGACCGCGGCCACCGCAAGCTGAACATAGACGAAGTCGAGAACATGGGCGCCGATCGGGCCGGTGGCCCTGACCATCCGGCCTGCCAGCCACGAGGGGTTGCCCAGCGCATGGTCGACGGTTGCCACGTACGGGTCGAGCACCGCCGGACGGGTCTTCGACGTGATGAGCAGCCAGGCGTCGCCGGTCTTGCGGCCGGCCACCAGCAGCAGGGCCAGCCCGACGCCCTTCAGCAGCAGGACACGTTCCTGGCCCGTGCGGCGGGTGACAGCGATGACCGCACATCCCAGAACCACCCACAACGCGCCGTTGCCGAAGGGATGGCCCTCGGTCACCCTGATGTCGAGCGCCCACCGCACCAGCAGGAAGACGACGTCGATACCGATGGCGACGCCGGCGGCAATGAACCGTTGCCGCCAGGTGAGCACGACCATCAGCAACGCCATACCGGCGTACAACAGGAAACCCGACTTGGGCGGGAATACGAGCTCTCGCACCTGATTGGTGATCGGCCCGGGCAGGCCGTACCGACGCGCGGCGATCTCCAGGGCGATGAGGAACCCGAGGGTCACCGCACCCGCCATAACCCACAGCATCACCCGTGGTCGACGCCACGCGGCGAAATCAATTCTGCAATTTGTTCGCGAAAAAAACCGTGATGCTATGGGTATCAATTTGTTTGGCCGATTTTCTGGATGCTAGATCTATGAGACAGGTCGCTCTTCGTACCGGATGGCTTTGGTCTTCAGTCCTCACGTGAAGGACGGGCGATGAGGGCGCCCGTCGTGGGGTCGATCATGGTATCGGAACCGTGCGGGTGGATTTCACCGGTCAAGGGTGGGGCGTAGGTCCGTCGTTCCTGGACCGTTGCTCCAGCGTCCGCAGCCGGGTCCGTATGCACCCCGGCCGTCGCACCGCGACGGCGAAGCTCAGCGATGACGACACCCTCTCCCCTTCAAGCTCCGCAATGCACTGTTCCGGCTGTAGAGAGGCCTTCCCGGCGAGAAGCGTTCCAGATGAACGGGTTGTTTTACCCTGGCAGTGCGGCTCTCGATCCGGTGCGAGGGACAAGCGGCTCCGGGAGTCGACGAAGGCCGGGTGGAGGAATACGGTCGTGCGCGTGCTCCAGCCCGCGGCCGCGCCACTGCCGACGCACCGCGGCTGCCCTTTCGACCCTTCGCGGGAGTACGAGCGACTGCGTGAGCAGGGACCGGTCAGCAGGCTGGCCTTCCCGGACGGGAAGATGGGCTGGTTGCTCACCCGGCGCGAGGACGTGCGTGCCGTACTCGCGGACGACCGGTTCAGCTCGGACCGAATGCGCGCCTCCTCGCCCGTACGGCAGACCGCGCTCCGCCCGGAGGCCCCCAAGGCGCGCGCGGGCATGCCGATCTCCCTGGACCCTCCGGAGCATCGCGACGACGCCCCTGCTCAGCCGGGTGCTCGCGGGCGAGGATCAGAGTAGCCCCGGCATCGCGCTGAGTGACGAAGAGCTCGCCGGGTTCGGGCGACTGCTGCGGGTCACCGGCCACGAGACCACGGCGAACATGCTGGCACTCGGCGCCTGTGCCCTGCTGTGCCACCCCGGACAGCTGAAGGTGCTGCGGGAGGATCCCGCCTCGATCGTTCGGGCGACAGTCAGCCACCACCCGAACTGCACGCCTCCGCCCGGTTCGCGGCGGCGCTGTGTCCGAACGCGGTGATCCGCCTCGTCGAGGACTCCTGACCGGGGCCAGCCGTAAGTGTGGCGCGGGTGAGCGGGGCGGCGAAGTGAGGTTCGAGGCCCACCTGCACCAGGGGCCGCTGGACGCCCCGACCGATTCCGGACTCCCGCTCCCCTTCCCGAACGTGATCATGACCGACCCGCACGCCAGGCGGCCCCGGCGGGGCGCGGACGCCTGCTCGGCCCGGCATGCGGAGTCGGCTGGGAATGCCGGACAGCCTCCGGTCACCGAAGACCGGGCAGCCTCCCGTTACGGCAGGCTGGCGCCCTCCGCGCTCACTGCCGTCGGCACCGGCTGGAAAAAGGTCTCTCCGCCGGAGGAGCAGTCGCCGCTGCCGCCCGAGGTCAGCCCGATGGCCGCGTCGCCGTCGAAGAGCGCACCGCCGCTGTCGCCCGGCTCGGCACACACGTCGGTGTCGATGAGCCCGGAGACCGAACCCTCCTCGTAGTTCACGGTCGCATCGAGCCCGTTGACCGTCCCGCCGTGGACGCCCGAGGTACTGCCACTGCGCTGGACCGACTCACCCACGTAGGCATCGGCGGCGCGGGTGATCTGCTGGCTACCGCCGTTGTGGAGGTCGACGACGCTGGCGTGGTCACTGTTCGCGTCGTCGTACCGGGCCAGGGCGTAGTCGGCGCCGGGGAAGTGCGAGTTGACGGTCTGAGCCACCTCCCTGCCGCCCTGCGAGTCGGACCACGTCGAGGACGCGTTCCCGCAGTGACCGGCGGTGAGGAAGTACGGCGCGCCGTTCACGGACACGTTGAACCCGAGGGAGCAGCGCACACTGCTGCCCCAGATCGCGTCGCCGCCCGCGATGAGCGGCTTGAACGCGGTCGCGGCCCGACGGACTACGACCCTGTCGCCGAGCGACTTGACCACGGTGTTGAGTCGGGTGCGCTTGGCGCCCGTGACCGTCGGGTCGACGGTCACGACCACCTTGTCCTTACGAGGATCGATCGCCCACGCGGTACCGGCGATCCGGGCCCGCTGCGTCAACGTGCTCAGGACACCGCGGAGTTGAGTGGTGGAGTAGCGCACAGTTCTCGGGACGGCACCGGTGCCGCGCACCTGGTCGGCCGCGGAGGAATCGGTGATGTTGACGACGAAGTGACGGGCCGCGGCGTCGTAGTAGGAACCGGCGGCGCGGTCGCCCAGCTGTGCGACGAGGGCCGCGGTGGATGCGGCCTGGGTCGCGTCCGGCTTGGGCGCAGCAGAAGCGAGGGCGGCCGTGGCGGAGCCGGCGCCGGGAAGCAGGGCCGCGCCGGCCGTGAGGACCACGACGCTCGCTCCGGTGAGCGCCCGGGTGGTGAGAGTTGTTCGGCGTTGCGCCATGTGAAGCCTCCAGTGGGGGTTGCCCCGTCCACTCGACGGGCCGGGGCCGGAGGGATGACGGGCATGGGGGCGCCCGGCCCCCAAGGATCGGACGTGCCCATGCCAAACGCCGACGAATGTGGCCACGTGCTCCCGCCGCGACGAGCAAGGGATCCGGCGGGGCGGCTGGCATGACGGACAGTCAGGGACCGCTGCCGTCTCCGCACTCCGCGCCCCCGCTCCGACGCCCGGCGTCACGCACGATGCCTGCCACCGCGCCCGCCGTCCACGCTCGGTTTACCCATGGATGATCGGTACGCAACTACTCCGTCCCGAATTCTAACCAGACGTCCTCCTTTTGGCCCTCTCTTGACCGACCGATGACCTGACACGACACCAAGTCATCGCCTCGGGACAGACGTCGGCAGGGTTCACCGCAGAGCGACCCGGTGACGCCCTGAGCCGTACCGCAGGACACCTCGGGGCCGGTGGGCCTGAAGCGGTCGGCTCGGACCTGCTCAGCGCGTCTGGTCTAGCGGCGCGGCGCGGGCGGTAGCGTGGGTGTCATGCCGGACGCGCCGCCCCGCCCCGAACCGTTCACCCCGCAGGCCGCTCCTGCGGCGCTCGAAGACCTGCGTGCACGGCTGCGCGCGACGCGCTGGCCGGATACGCCCGAGGACGCCGGGTGGTCGCTCGGCACCGACCTCTCCTACCTCCGGGAACTCGTCACCTACTGGGCCGAGGAGTTCGACTGGCCGACGCAGGAAGCCACGCTCGCCCGGCTCCCCCGCTTCCGCGTGCCCCTCCGCGGCCTGGGAACCCACTTCGTGCACGTCCGGGCCGCCACCCCGGCCGGGCCCGTCCTTCCGCTGATCCTCGGCCACGGTTGGCCGGACTCCTTCTGGCGCTACACGAAAGTCATCCCGCTCCTGACCGACCCCGGCGCACACGGCGCCGACCCCGCCGACGCGTTCGACGTGGTCGTACCCGACATGCCGGGCTACGGCTACTCCGACCGCCCCACAGGCCCCACGCTCGACGCCCTCGCTGTCGCCGGCCTCTGGGCCGACCTCATGAGCCTCCTCGGCTACCCGCGGTTCGGCGCGGCGGGCGGGGACCTGGGCAGCCACGTCAGCCGCTACCTCGCGCTCGACCACCCCGACCGGGTCGTGGCCGTCCACCGCATGGACGCGGGCCTGCCCGTCTTCACCGGCGACCCGGCGGACCTCACGCCCGAGGAACGCGCCTGGCTCAAGGGCGCCGCGGCCTGGGGCGCGACCGAAGGCGCCTACGCCGCCGTGCACCGCACGAAGCCCCAGACCGCCGCCGTCGGGCTCACCGACTCGCCGGCCGGGCTCGCCGCGTGGCTCGTCGAGAAGCTCCGGGCGTGGAGCGACTGTGACGGTGACGTCGAGCGGAGCTTCACCAAGGACGAGATCCTCACGAACGTCACGCTGTACTGGCTGACGGGGACGATCGGCTCGTCGATGCGCATGTACCGCGCGAACGCCGCGATCCCGGCCGCGCAGCACGCCCGCCGGGTCGAGGTGCCGTCCGGCTTCTCCCTCTTCCCCGGTGACGTCGTCCGCCCGCCCCGGGCCTGGCTCGAACGCATGACGAACGTCGTGCGCGTGACCGAACCCGCGCGCGGCGGGCACTTCGCACCGTTCGAGGAGCCCGAACTCTACGCAGAGGAACTCCGCGCGTTCTTCCGCCCCTACCGCACGGCGGCGACGGGCTGAGGGGACGCGGGTCTGGGTCCAGCGCGCGGCGACCGGCTCGGTACCTGCGGCGCCGCCGTCGGCCGGGCGCAGCTCCAGGGACCGTGACCGCTCCGCTCGGCGTGTGCAGGGCACCCTCGATGCGGCCATGCATCAGCAGCCGGTCCGGTGCGCTGTGCGGCAGGGACGAGCTAGGCCTCGGCGATCCCCGTGTCGTGGGCGAGAAGGCCGGCCTGGGTCCGAATGACGCAGCCCAGTTTGTCGAGCGTCCGCGAGACACAGCCCTTGATCGTGGCCTCGGAGAGGTACAGCCGGGCGGCGATCTGCGCGTTCGACAGGCCCTCGCCGAGACCGGCCAGCACTTGGACCTCCCGCTCGGTCAGCGAGGCGACCGGTTCGCGGGCGCGGTCGCGGGCCGAGAGGCTGTCCGTCGACGCGGCGATGAGCCGGCGCGCGGCGGAGGGCGAGAGGACGGTGTTCCCTTGGGCGGCCGCCCGCCCGAGACTGATCAGCTCCTCCGGCGGGGTGGACTTCACCAGGAAGCCGGTCGCCCCGGCCCGCAGCGCACGCAGCACGTACTGGTCGGCGTCGAAGGTGGTCAGCACCACGATGTTCGGCGGGTCGGCAAGGGCGTTGATGTGCTCGATCGCAGTCAGACCGTCCATGCCCGGCATGCGCAAATCCATCAGAATGATGTCCGGGCGGCTGCGCCGTACCGCCTCGACGCCGGCGACGCCGTCGTGCGCCTCGTCGACGACCTCGATGTCCGGTGCCGACCCGAGAATGGTGCGCAGGAACCCGCACACCATGGGCTCGTCGTCCACCACCGCTACCCGGGCCACGCTCACACCGCCGATTCGGAGGTCGGGACGTAGGCGGGCAGCGTCGCCTCGACGCTGAACCCGCCGTCGGAACAAGGTCCGGCACGCAATGTGCCATGCACAAGCTCGATGCGCTGCCGCAGATGCGCGATTCCCAGACCGGAGCCGGTGCCGGCGAGGGCGCTGCGAGGTCTTTCGCTCGGTGGCGTGTTACGTACCGTCAGGCGCACGTGTGCGTTGTCGTACTCCACCCGCACGCGCACGCGCGGGCGCCGGGAGCGTGCTTGCGTACGTTGGTCAGTGCCCCGCTTCCTCGATCAGCTCGGTCGGTATCCCCACCGTGACGGACTCGGCGACCAGGTCGGCGAAGCCCGCCGCCGACGGGGTCTGGTCGGTAGAAGAGCGGGCCATAGGCGGCCGGCATGGTGGCGAGAGGAGCCCGCACGTTCCCCTGGTGCGCCGGCGTCAGCACCCCCGCCGGTGAGATCAGCAGCGTCACCGCGAGCACGAACGCGCCGAGCACACCGACGACGAGCAGCGGGGCGCTGCGGCGGATGGCGAGCGAGGCGCAGGCGAGCGCCTGCACGCCCAGCACGGCCCAGGCCAGGGTTCCGGGGTGAGCGGGCCACCAGGTGCCGCCGACCAATGCCAGGCCGGTGTCGAGCAACACGAAGGCGGTCGCGATCGTCATGTCCTCGGGCGGACCCTACGAAAGTCGTGTGCCAGACCTCGTGACCAAACCTTGGTCTGGTGACGTACCGACCGCTCGCCCTGCCGCGCGGCACGCCCACCGCCATGGAACGGGCGTATGGATACGACAGGTAACACCGTCACGATGACTCCCAGGCTCGGTCGCTACACGATCGACACAGACAGTTCGTCGCTCTCGTTCAAGAGCTGATACCTCTTCGGCCTTCTGCCGGTGCGCGGCACCTTCGCGATCCGCGGCGGCACCGTCGAAGTGACCGAGCCGCCCTCCGGGTCGAGAGTGCACGCGGAGATCGACGCGGTGAGTCTCCGTACGGGCAACGCCCGGCGAGACGCCACCGTACGGTCGGCGAAGTTCCTGGACACCGACCGGTACCCGCTGATCACTTCGCCTCCGACCGGGTGGGCGCCACTACGATCGCCGGCACCCTGACCGTATGCGGTGTCTCCCGGCCGGCCGGCCTTTCGATCGTGCACTGCGACGTGCTCGCGGATGCCTACCGTCCGTGCCACCACGCGGGTCCACCGCACCGAGTTCGGTGTGACGGCGTCCCGTGGCATGGCCGGGCGGCATCTCGACCTGACGTTGGAGATCCGTTGCGTCCGCGTGTGACACCAGCACGCAGGGCGTCGGGAGACGCCCATGGCTGACGCGGTCGTGGCGCAGGGCCTGCACCAGCGGTACGGCACGGTGTGGGCGGTACGCGGGGTGAGCTTCACCGTCGAGCACGGGGAGATCTTCGCGCTGCTCGGCCGCAACGGAGCGGGCAAGACGATCACCACCGAGATCCTGGAGGGCTTTCGGGGCCACGACTTGGCACGGGTCGACGTGCTCGGTCTGGACCCGGGTGAGAAGGCCACCGGGCGCACCCTGCGCGAGCAGACCGGGCTGATGTTGCAGGACATTGCTGTCGAGCCGTAAAACCTGCGGGCCCCTGGGGAACCACCGTTCTCCTCACCACCCACTGCGTGGACGAGGCCCAGGAGCTGGCCGACCGGGTGGCGGTGATCGCCGACGGACGGATCGTGGCCGAGGGCACCCCCGCGACCCTGGGCCTTGCACCGCGACACCGTGCTCGCCGGGCTGACGGTCGACCGGCCGAGCCTTCAGGACGTCTGTCTGCGCCTGACCTGGCGGAGCCACGGCGCGCCGGAGCGCACGCCGGAGAGCAATCTCACTGATCGTGTCAAGCCGTCTGCGTGACGGCCCCGCCAGCAGCAGCCGATCACCTGGGTCAAGCGGCTCAAGGCCGCGTAAGGGACGTCCCGGCCCGGAATGGGTGCAGCGAGCGCCTTCAGGGGCTCGGCTGCCCGCGTGGGTGAGCCGAGATCCGCCAGGCACATACCGGACCCTACCGACATCACCTTTGGATGTCTGGAGATAACCAGGTACTGTGCAATGCATGGAACCTGACATTGCAGGTAAGCCTGTCGCGGGCAAGGCGGAGAGCCAGCTCCGCAAGGGAGTGCTGGAGTACTGCGTGCTCGCGATCCTGCGGGAGGGACCGCGCTACGGCGTGGAGCTGCTCGAAACCCTCGGCGCGGTGAACGGCATGGTCACAAGCCAGGGGACCATCTACCCCTTGCTGTCACGGCTACGCCGTGACGGACTGGTGGAGACCCGCTGGCAGGAGTCCCCCAGCGGGCCGCCCCGGCGCTACTACGAGCTGACGCCGTCGGGGCATGCGGCGCTGAAGGAGTTCACCGCCATCTGGCCGCACTTCCGTGACGCGGTCGACCACTTCATCACCGACTGACAGGACACCATCGTGACGATCACCGAGCACCCGCTGGTAAAGCACTACCTGGCTACCGTGACGCGCGAGACGGCCGGACTCAGCCCGGAACGCCGCAACGAACTGCTGGCCGACCTCGAGGAGCACATCGCCGTGGCGCTCGAGGAGTCCACCTCCGGCGACGACGAGGTCCGCGCCGTGCTCGCACGCCTCGGCGACCCGCGCACGATCGCGGCGACCGCGCTCGGTGAGGAGCGCCCCGCTCCGCAGGCGAGCCGGATGCGCATCCTGGCCATGCTGGTACTGCTTGCGGTGACCGGACCCCTGACGGTCTTCACCCCTCCGCTGGGCCTCCTTGCCTTGATCGGCGCAATCTGGTGGCTGTGGGTCGCGCCGCAGTGGCGCTCCCGGGACAAGGCGACCGCGACGGCAGCTGCCCTCGTGCCGCCGCTGTTCGCGGCGTCGCAGTGGGTGCTCCCCGCGGGCGCGGTGAACCTCGGCGTCGGAGCGTTGTTCATCCCGTTCACCCTGGCCGTCGTGGCACTCCCGGCCGCCGTCGGCGTCCATCTGCTGAGGGCGGCGAGCCGGCCGGCATGACGCAGATCTGCTGCTGCCGATCGGTACGGCCGCGCTGCTCTTCCCCGCGCCGGCCTTCGTGCTGTTCGTGCTCGCCCCGCTCGCCGCCGGCACGGTGACCTTCGGCCGCCGTCTCATCGCGCTCCTGCTGGACGTCACCGGCATCGTGCCACTGACCCCGGTCATCGCGGTCCTGTCCTGCTGCTCACATACATCGGCGGGGGCGCGGCGCTTCCCTTCGCCGCTGGGACGGTCTTCGTCGACGTCACCTCTTCGGCCACCAACCCCTCCGCGCTGATCGAGATCGCGGGCCAGGGGATCCACCAGGAGATGGCGTACAGCCTCGGGGCCGACCCGGTAACCCCGCACACGTTCCTGCTGCTGCCGAGGCTCTGTCCGACCGACAGGCACCGGCACCGGTGGCTGTGACCGGCGGCTCCCGCACAAGTGGGTATCCGCCTCCCACCTCCAGCCACACACCTGGTGCGCCGCTCGCCCTCACCACCGGTCACCACATGCCCAGCCCGACCGACCAACTCTGAGAGTCCCCCCGCAGCAAGAGGAGAGAACGATGCAGTCACAGCTCGCACACCAAATGGCCCTGGCTCCTACGGGAGACATCATGATCGCAGGCGCAGGAGCTGCTGTGACCCTCGGCGCTCTCGCATTGTTCTTCGGCGCTCTGCTCAGCATCGTCAGGTCCGACCTCACCGGCGGGAAGGTGCTGGTCTGGCTCGCTTTCGCCTTGTTGGCCCCTTACCTCGGGAGCCTGCTCTGGTTCCTCATCGGTCGCCGCAACGCCGAGCGCCGGCCAGGCATCGCCTGACTCCAGGAGGGGCACCATGCTGTCTTCGTGATCGGGTGGTCACTGGGCTCATGCCGTGGCATGGCCGCGCCCGGGGCCTGATTACGCTGCCCGCCACGCAATCTGTGTGCGGGACGGTTCGCCGCTGCGGCGGTTCATAGGAACAGGAAAGGTGGAGACATGGCCAAACCAGTTCGCGCGGCTCTCGGGGGCGTGTGGATCAAGTGCAACTTCTGTCAGGGAGACCTCTTCAGGGACCGGCAGGTGAAGCTCAACAGTTCCGGCATGGAGTTCATGAACTTGGGATGGGCAAACGAGTCGGCAACCGGCCTGATCTGCTGGAACTGCGGCTATGTCCATCTGTTCGTCAACAGGGACCTCGAACTGTACAAACAGAAGAAGGGCTAGCGTGTCCTGAGTCGGAGATCTTTCGGTAGTTCTCTTGGGCGGCGCCGACTTCCATCATCAGCGGCCGCAATAGAGCATGCCGGTCGTGCAGCGAACAGCGAGTGGTGTGGTCTGGTCCGTCGGCGCGAAGTGTCCTCGATAGCGAGGCCGGATCGGGTCAGCCGGTCGCGGATGGTGTCGGCGGTGGCTCAGCGCGGTGTAACCGTCGTTGAACGCGCGCTCGTTGTCGCAGCCGACCAACCATCACGGGCGGCCCTGCTTCAGCGACTTGGCGCTGATTCTCGTCGTCGATGTCGGTGACATTCCTGACGAACAGGCGAACAGGCGAACAGCCAATTCGATCTCCGTTTGTTCGCTCCGGTAGTTCGGCGTGCCACAGGAGGTGAGGAACCTTACGGACACACGTCGGTCCGTGAGGGAGAGGCGGTGGACAGCCACGATCAGTGTTGTCGCGCAGAACGCGGCGACCACGGCAACGGCGATGGCGGAGGGAACGTGCCAGCCCGCCCAGCTGAAGGAGTCGAACCGGGGCTGGGAGGAGTGGCTGGGCTGAAAGGCGAGGACCGTGCGCCGCATGATGTCGACGGCGTAGGTCAGGGGATTGAGCAGGGTGAGCGCCGCCATCCAGGCCGGCAACGCACTTACCGGGAACATCAGGCCCGACAGGAAGGTCATCGGTGTGATGAGGACGGTGAGGACGGTGTTGAACGTCTGGAGCCGACGGATGGAGACCGCGACCACGGCGCCCATGAGGGTCATGGCCAGGGCCGCGAGCAGCAGTTCGGCCAGGAGCGCGGCGAACAGGTCGGGCCGGTAGGGCACTCCGATCAGCCCGGCGCTGGCCAGGACGACGGCGCCCTGGCAGGTGGCGACGGTTGCGCCGCCGACGCACTTTCCGATCAGCAGGGTGCTGCGCTGTACCGGGGCCACCAGCATCTCGCGCAGGAAGCCGCTCTGCCGGTCCCAGACGATGGAGGCGCCGACGGAGATGGCCAGAGCCTGGGCGACCATCACGAGGACGCCGGGGAACAGGAAGAGCAGATAGTTGTCGGAGGACCCCTCGGCCACCAGGCGGGACAGACCGACGCCCAGGATGTAGAGGAAGACCAGGGGCTGCAGGAGTGACACCACCACTCGGGTCCGGTCCCGGAAGAAGTGGATCATCTCTCGGCGCCAGACCATACGGCCGGCGCGCCACTCGGCTGCGAGGCGTCCCGCGCGCTGCTTGGAAGGACGCCCGTCCTCGTGCCACGGCAGGCGTACGGTTGCGGGCGCCGTCATGACCGGGCTCCCACGCTGACGGGGTCGGCACCGACGGTGCCGGTGTCCAGGCCGCGGCCGGTGTGGTGGAGGAACACGTCGTCCAGGCTCGGCCTGGTCACGGTGACCTCGTACACGGGCACGTCCAGCCCGGCGCACAGCGCCGGCACGAGTTTGGCGCCGTTCCTGGTGCGGACGCGGAGCAGGTCGCCGTCCGCGACCGGCTCCAGCCCGAACCTCTCGCGCAGTACGGTGGCCACTGCCGCGTTGCCTCCGTCCTCAGCTCGATCGGCCTGGGAGCGGCACTCGCCCTGCCGTACTGGGCGGCCAACGCCGTGCTGGTGTTCACCCCCGCCGACTCCGCCGTACCGGTCGTCCCCCTCCTGCCGCCGCTGGGGTGTTTGCTGACCTCGACGGCCGTCCTCGTCCCCACCCTCGCCGCCGCGGGCCGCGCCCCGGCCGACACCGGGACGATCTGGCGTCTGTGGCCCTGTGGCGCGGACTGATCGACGCGGTTCCCGAGGCCGTACTGAACTCCCCCCGGTGCCGCCTGTGCGAGGTGCTGCGGCGCGGCTTCCCCCGGCAGTTCCTGATGTACCGGAAGCTGATCGAGATACGCGACGCGATTCTCGTCTTGCACCGCCATATCGACACCACGACCGCACAGGCCGCACGCTCCCACGTCGCGACGGCCGAGCTCTCCGAACCGCTCGGCGAGGCTACCGTCCTGGCCTGCCTCGTCCGCGAGGGCTGCCGGGCTCACGTCTCGGGCGGGCCCGAACTGCCCCAGCCCTACGAGATCGTGGGTCCCCCCATCGACAACCTCGGCCAGGAGAAGGCGTTCCTTCTGAGGCCGGCCGCCGCCTACGAACGCCCGCTCGCCCGCGCTTTCCGTACCCCTGGTGATCACTTCCCGGGCAGGCGTGACGCGGGCGCAGAGCGCCACTAGGTTGGCTCGCACTCAAACGGCTGACCTGTGAACACAGCGACCGGCCCTTTGCAATGATCACGGCTTGCCACACACATGCCACACGGTCCGCCAGGAGTCCGCTTCACCCCGAGCCTTGCGGATCATCGAGCCCAGCCGTTCGGCCATCTCCTGGTCACGGCCGTTGACCAGGTGCTGATAGATCAGCACCGCGCGAGGCGTGCTGCGGCTCATCCTGGTGCTTGCCCTGGTTGGGGTGTCAGCAGCGTGGCCGAGGCCCTACGGCTGCGGGTATGTGACGCCCTGAACTTCTGACACCCGGTTGGCCTTACAGCCTCACACCCTGGACATGCCCGGAATGCCAGTTATATGAGCTGTCGGTACGTTCATCGCAGGTCGGTCGTCCGGCCGACGCACATAGGAAAGAGAGAAGTGTCCATGCCCTCGCGTACTTTCGCTGTGGTAGGCGCCGGAATAGGCGCGACCGTCCTTGCAGCCGGTGGCATCACCTATGCCTCGACCGTCGAATCCACCCCGGCTTCCCCGGCTGTCCACCGGGCAGCCCAGCCACTCCACCACCCCGCCCAACCGACCCACCACGCCACCCAGCCTGCGCAACACCCCGCATCCGCAGCTCCTGCCGCTTCTGCCTCGGCTCCTTCGGGCGCCAAGAACGGGGGCGGAGGCGGCAGCGGGAGCCGCGATGGCGGCGGACGCAGTGACGGCGGAGGCGGACGTGAAGGCGGCGGTGGGCACGGTGAGGGCGGCGCACGTGACGGCGGCGGTGGGCACGGTGAGGGCGGCGGACGTGACGGCGGGGGTGGACACGGTGAGGGCCACAGGAGGGGCGGAAGGATCTTCTTCAACGAACGTTCGTACCCCGGCTTCGTTAGGGGGTGCATCACCGTGGCCAGCGGACTGGGCGCTGACAGCTTCAATGTCCGCAATGAAAGCAGGAGGGCCGTCGAAGTCTTCCGGGGCTTCGACTGCGACGGTGGCCCTCCGGTCGCCGTCGTGGGACCCCGCAGCGAGACCTTCGGCGTGGTGCCCCATGACCACGGCGGCGAATTCGGTTTCGACGGCGATGGCGAATTCGGTCACCACGGCGTCGTGGGCAGCTTCCGGGTGGTCTGCGACCACGACGAGTGGTAAAGGCACCACTCGACGCACGGGAAAGTCTCAGGACCGATCACGGTCCGGGGCTTTCCCCATCTGCCCTTGAGCAGTGGAACTACCGCCGCCTATGCCGCTCCAGCACCTGGCACACCTGATCAGTCCTTGTGACCGGCTGCCGAGCGGCAGCCTCCGGCCACACGAGGCAGTCGAGACGCCAGTCCACGAATCCGGCCTCTCCGCGGGAACGGAAGCCCTCCTCTCCCGAACGGTCGTCACGCCACACCCTCCCCTGCTCGCAGAGACGACCAGTGGTGAGACATACGCCGTCTCGGGGTTGGAAGATGTGGGCACGGCCGCCGAGCCGTCATGTGTAGCGCCCGGGATGGCGCCCACTTCAATGCCTCCGTCACCTCCCTTGCCGTTCGACGAAGTGGGGGCGCCCCTGTACCCGCCGACTGACATCGGGGGGACGGAGGCGTTCCGGAGGGATCCGCCATTGGCACTGACCCACCGCCTGGCTTCCGGCCTGCGGCAGGACGTTGCGACGGAGGCGGCTTCCCCTACCTGTCCCGGGTCTCCCGCCAGCCCCGGGCCAAGCGGGCCAGCACGCGGTGCACGGTGGACGGGACCAGTCGCAGTAGGTGCGCGATGCGGGCCGGTCCCCAGCGGCGCATGACGCGGACCTTGATGATGCGCCGCTCGGTACGGGTCGGCATCCGGCGCGGGCTGGTGCGCGGGCGGCTGGAGCGATCGGTCATGCCTGCCTCACCGAACGCCTGGTAGCGGTCAGCCCAGCGCCGGGCGGTGGTCGGCGAGACCTGGCAGCGTTCCGCGGCACGGCGCAGCGGCCAGTCGTCTTCGACCACGCAGCGGGCAAGCCGCAGGCGTCCGGTCTCGGTCAGAGGTGCATACGGTGGACCACGAGGGCCTTTCTGTTCGTGTAGACGTCGCAATCCACACCGAAGCCGGAAGGCCCTCACCTGTTCGAGATCCCTCAGCAGAGACCTGCCTCACCCGTCCACAACCTCACCGGACAGAACATCTAGGGCATGCTGCTTGACCAGCGTTCTCTGTCACTCAGCGAGGGTGGGGGCGTGTAGGCGGGTGATGCCGAGCATGGCGTGGTGGAGACCGTCGGCGTTTGGTGGGTCTCGGATCGACCCGGCTCCTGAGCTGTCAACGGGCGGGCCGCTGCGGCTGGGCAGGGGCGGTGGACTTGCGGGCCTGCTGCCGACGGGCGCGCAGTTCCAGGCCGCGCTTGCGGAGGATGAACAGGGCCGCGATGACGACTCCGGTGGGGATGCCGATCCATCCGGCGATGTAGTGGGCGAGGAACATGTCAGGGCCTCCGGTTTGCTGTCATCGCTGCTGGGTGTTGCCTTGGATGTCCTTCACGCTAGGGACCGGGGTGTTCGCCGGGCGTCGGCGCGTGGTTGTACTCCGGGTGGGGGTTGGGTGGAGGCGGATACGACCATGGCGTGCCTGGCTCTGCCTAACGGGTCTGGGGCGCCCAGGAAGGCTGGCCGGGCTCGTGTCGGTCGGGGCGCTCAGGTGCGAGGGCGGGTGGCCAGCCACCAGCACAGGCCGGCGAGGGGGAGTTCGACGGCTGCGGCGAGGAGGAGGGAGAGCGGCAGGTCGTGAGGGGTGCTGGTGGTGATGTCGAACCATGCGTCGACGCAGAGCATGGCGGCGCTGGCGGCGGCGTGGGGAGGGACACGGTCACGCCGGCGGGAACGCAGGGCGTAGGCGCCGGTACGGGCGAGTTGGCCGAGGAGGAAGACGTCGAATCCGACCCAGGCCATGCGGTAGTGCTCGGACAGCTGGCGCCCCGGCAGGGAGTGGGAGAGGTAGACGATCCAGGGCAGCAGGATCGCGCTCAGCGTCAGATACAGCGGTCCGATCCAGCGTGGGAGCCCGAAGCGGGTCGTCGGCGGGGGTGTCGTCGGGCGGGTGGTCACGCGCTCGTTCCAGGCTCGGCATAGCCGTGGGTGTAGGCGTAGCGGATGGCCTGGGCGCGGTCGCGGCTGCCGGTCTTGGTGAAGATGCGGTTGATGTGGGTTTTGACGGTGGCTTCGCTGACGACGAGCTGGCGGGCGATCTCCCGGTTGGACCGGCCCTCGGCGATCAGACGCAGTACGTCCGCCTCGCGGGCGGTGAGATCGCTTGGGGCGGAGCCGGCGGGCGCGGCCGGGGCGGGTGTGCCGGTGGCGGCGGCGAGCAGGGTGCGCTGCGCGGCGGGGTCGAGGACGGCCTGGCCTGCTGCGGCGGCCTTGACGGCGCGTTCGATGTCGGCGCGGGTGGCGGCCTTGGTCAGGTAGCCGAGGGCGCCGGCCTGCAGAGCACCGAGGATGGACGTGTCGTCCTCGTAGGTGGTCAGCACCACCACCCGGATGTCCGGACGGTCGGCGAGGATGCGGGTGGTGGCGTCGATACCGTCGCAGTGCGGCATGTTGAGGTCCATAAGCACCACGTCCGGCTGGAGGTCGCGGGCGAGCGCAGCTGCGGCGTTGCCGTCCTCGGCCTGGCCGACGACCTCGATACCCGGGAGGGTGTCCAGCAGCAGCGCCAGTCCTTCCCGGACAGCGGCTTGGTCGTCGACGACGAGGACTCTGATGGGGGGCGTGGTACCGGTCACGCGGGAATTGTGACGCACACCTGCCAGGTGTTGTCCATGACTTCGGTGTGAAGGGTGCCGCCTGCCAGCAGGGCGCGTTCGCGCAGCCCGGTCAGGCCGTAGCCGGCTCCGGTGGCGCCGAGGGGCCGGGGAGCGGTGGCGTCGGGCAGCGGGTTGGAAGCGGTGAGCATGGTGTGGTCCTCGGTGTAGACGAGGGTGAGCGTGACGGGTTGGCCGGGGGCGTGTTTGGCCGCGTTGGTGACCGCCTCCTGTGCGGTGCGCAGCACGGCGAGGGTGGCGTCCGGTTCCAGGCGGCGGACGGTTCCCTCGACGTGGAGGCGCACGGCCGGGGCGGTGTCGTCCTGCTCGGGCCCGGTGGTCAGGCGGGCCAGCAGCTCGGGCAGAAGCGCGCTGTCCTCGCGAAGGGCGTGAACGGCGCGGCGGGTCTCGGTCAGCCCCGCGCGGGCGAGGTCCCCGGCCCGGCCGACACAACCGAGGGCCTTGCCCAGGGCGGGGTCCTCGCGGGTTGCCGGGCTTTGCTGCAACAGTGCCTGCGCGGCTTCGAGTTGCATGGACAGGGCGCCGAGGGAGTGGGCGAGGATGTCGTGGATCTCGCGGGCGATCCGGGTACGCTCGTGCAGGACGGCGGCCTGGGCCTCGGCCTGCCGGGCACGGCGGGTCTGTTCCAGCAGCGCCTCGGCCTGGTCGGCGCGCTGGATGTGGCCGAGACGGATGAAGCCCGTCCCCAGACCGGCACCGATCAGCACCAGGTAGCCGAGCATCACCGCCGTACCGCCGCCGACCACGATGGTGGTCACGGCCAGGGCGAGTGCCCCGGCCACGGCGATCGCGATGGACGTCTCGGGGGCCAGAGCCGCCGCCACCACCATTGCCGCCACGGCCGCCGCGGCGATGCCGACCGAGTGCGGGGACAGTCCGCCCAGGGCACCCCCGCCCAGCGCCGTCGCGGCCAGGGCCACGGTCAGCAGCCGCTGTCGGTGCTCCACGGCGATCCACAGCAGCCACCCGGCCGCGCTCACCGCCAGCGCGCAGGAAATCGCGAGCCCCCGGCCGTGCCAGCCGGCGGGTGGACGAGCATGCGCGGTGCTGGCGAGCAGGGCCGCCAGACCGGCGAGCCGCATGACGCGGATACCCCATAGATAGGCGGGCCGGTCGCGGAGCGCAGGGACGACGGCGGGCATACAGGCTCCCGGATCAAGCGGGCGAGCGCCGGCCGAGCCGGACGTACTCGGGGTGGGCCGGACGCGATAACCGGACCCTACCGCGCCCCGCACCGATGCCATCAGCGCTGGTGCCGGGCCACAGGGGCACCCCGGCACGGAGATCTTCCGCCCCCGAGCCCGCTTGCCAGGGGCTCAACCGGGGCCTTCACTCCCTGCGCCGACTCTCACTTCAGCCCACACGGGGAAAGCCATCCGGGCCTGCCGTCCACGCACCCGTCGATCACCGGCGGCATCAACCCGGTCTCCACCCGCGCTCCACTACCAGGCTGACGCGACCGACCTCTCCGCGTACCTAGCGTGGAATCCAGTCAGGCACCCCAACCACCGCACACCGAAAGCGAGTTCAGCGATGCTGATCGGTCTCCTCGTCCGTCTCGTCAAGGCGCTCAAGCGCCGCGGCTGATTCCCGTCCCGCCCATACCCATACCGGACGTGCCATGCCGTGAAGGGAGAAACGCCATGCTGATCGGTCTCGCCGTCCGCCTCGTCAAGCGCCTCACCTCTCGTGGGTGAGTGACCGCCCTCGGACCACCACGCCGAGCGCCCCGGGGATCCGCTCCCCGGGGCGCTCGCGCATGCGCCACCACACAACCGAGAGGTCATTCACACAGCTCAGCGGCGTCAACCCCGGCTCAACCCGGCACCCACCCGCAGACCGACGAGCCGGACCCACCCCCGCTCGTAGCTTCGAAGACGTCAGCCGACCCCGGCACCACCACACCGCGAAGGACCCGCCATGAACGCCAGCGTCTGGATCGTCAACCTCGCCGTCCTGACCACCGTGCTCCACGCCGACCTCGGCTACAAGAAGATCGCGTGGCTCCGCCTCGCCCGCCCGATCCTGCTCGCCGTGGCGGTCGTACCGATCTTCGCCAAGAACATCGCCACTCACGGCAACGGTCTCACCCTGGAGATCATCGGCCTGGCCGCCGGCCTGCTGCTCGGTCTGCTCGCCGCCGCACTGCTCAAGGTCCGCTACGACGAAGACCGCCGGGCCTCGTTCTCCACCGGCCGTACCCCCTACGCCGCTCTGTGGGCCGTGGTCATCGGCGCCCGACTGTGGTTCGCGTACGCCTCCGTGCACATCTTCCCCGCCCAGCTCGGCCACTGGATGCTCACCCACCACATCACCAGTGACGCCCTGACCGACGCGCTGATCTTCCTGGCCATCGGCATGCTGGTCGCCCGTACCGCGGCCCTCCTCGCCAAGGGCACCCGCGCCACCCGCACCCACCTCACCGACACCACCAGCGCCCCCGCCCAGCAGTACAACGCGGCCTGATGCCTCACGGCACAGAAGCCGGACCGCCGATGCCACCAGCGTGTGGATCGGCGGTCCCGTCGTGCGAAACGGGCCAGGGCTCGCAACGCGGGGGCGGGACCGGCTGGGACCACCGACCGTCACTGACTCGGACGGTGTGGCCGGTGAACGCCACCGTCGCGGTGGAGGGCGTGCACCGTCACTTCGTCGGTCGGCGCGAGGCAGTTCCTCACGTCCTGGCCTTCGCGTCCAGCCCTCACGGGAATGCCGACAGCAGCCTGAGCCCATCCGCCGGCACCGGGCGGTATGGGGATGAGCTTCGTGTAGCGGGTGTGGTCACGTCGCCTGAGCCGTCCACCGAGATGCCCCCGTCGATCTTGCCCGCTGCATCGGCTGCCCGCTCACGTGAGGCTTCAGCCGCCTCTCAGTCTTATCCCGAACCGGGTGCGCAGTCGGTGGATCTCCCACCATGCGATCGCCGTCACCGTGGCCGGACCGCCGATGAGCAGCGCATAGGCGATCGGCGTCGGTCCGCTGGGCAGTTTTGCGGTGGCCGCGAACGCCCAGACCAGGAAGGTGGCCAGTACAGGCGGTGCCGCGGGGTGAACCGCGGCCGCGCCGAAGCCGGTTCGTGCGATGGCGGCAGAGGCGAACAGGAACACCGACCACACGACTGCCGCCAGGAACCCGAAGGACAGCCACGTGGCCACAGAGCCGCCGAGTCGGGAGGGAATGGCTACGCTCCAGGCGACGACCAGCACGACGATGAGCAACAACATGCCAACGAACAAGCTGAGTTGGCGCAATGAGGCGCGCAGGGCGGCCCACATCGTCCGGCGGCGGCCGGGAGCCGCACCCCAGACGAAGAGCATGAAGACCACCGGTGCGGTGACGACGAGCAGCCACGGCGTGGCGAGGAGCGCGCCCCAGCGATCCGAGAGCGACTCGCTTATGTCCTGCACGGTGCCGAAGGCCACGACGTCCGCGAATGACGCCGCGAACGCCGCGCACGTACGGAGCCTTTTGACGCGTGCCACGTCCGGATCGCGCACGGGGACGGAGCCTGCGTCACGAAGGAAGAGGCGCCAGGCGACGCGGCGGGCGCTGCGGGCGAGGCCGTACAGCCCCATCAGGGGAGAGAGCAGCAGCAGGACGGGCGACAGCAGGAGCAACACACCGCCGGGCAGGCGACCGAGGAGCCCGAGCAGCGAGGGCCAGTCCCGGAACAGTGCCGGGCCGGCCGGGTCAGGAGCTGGGGGCACAGGCACCCTGTTCGGCGCCCTGGACGGCAACGGACCACTTCCCGGTCGAATGGAGACCAAGTCCACGCACCTCGCCCGCGGGTACCCCTACGTCTTCAACGCATCCCCCGGCAAGACGCGCGGGCCACACGGTGTGGTTCCCGCACTGTCAGCCACCCACCACGTCCGGCGAACGGCGCGCCTGCCGCGCCGGCTCCCCGCCACACCAGACACAAGGCGCCGGTGGGTGAGAAGGGACTGACCAGGCGGTCGGAGGCCGGTGCACCCACCAGACACCCTCCGCGAGCTCCTGGTCGCGCGAGCGCTTGGGCACCAATGCGGCGAGCAAGGCGCTGGTGTCCCGCAGCACGATCAGCGAGAACCGCCGGTGCGTCGACAGCCTCGGAATCTCCGGCGGGAGCTACGAGCAGGACCAGCAGGCCGCCGGGGAGGCCCTGGCCGCCCTTGGGTTCGAGCTGCCCGTTCACTGACGAGGTGTCATCGAAGCCCTGGAAAACCCGGCCGGCGGTCTCCGCGGCCCGCACAGACGAGACCTTCACTTGATGCCCTCGGAACAACGAAACCGGGTCGCATCGGCGATCGCCCACCGTGGGCGAGCCTCCAGCCGCACCGGCGTTATTGCCCTGCCGGATAACGTCGCGGAGCGGAAGCCCGTCGGCGTGGGTGGTCACGGCACCGGCTGGCGGTCGGCGGTCGTGGACCCCATGAACTGGACCATGCGGCGCCGGCTGGCCGTGCGCCCCAGGGCCGCCATCGCGCGGTTGAGGCGGCCGGAGATGACGCTCGGCGGTGGTGTGCGGCGGTCGAGCGCGCGCAGTGCCGTGGCAACGACCTCCTGCGGGGACTGGCGCTTGCTGCCGCCGTCTGCCGCATCCGTGCCGACGACGTCGAAGAACTCGGTGCTGGTCGCACCGGGCGACAGCGCGAGAACCCGCAGCCCGGTCCCGCGGGATTCATGCCACAGAGCCTCGGTGAAATTCAGCACGAACGCCTTGGCCGCCGCGTAGACGGCCATGTTCGGGACGGGGAAGTACGCGGCCATGCTCGCGACGTTGACCAGCACTCCGGTGCCGGCGGTCCGCAGCGGCTCGATGAATGCCCGGCTGATGTCGACGACGGCCACGATATCGACGCTGATCTCCTGACTGAGCCGCTTGGGGTCCTCGGTGTGGAAGGGGCCGAAGGTACCGAATCCGGCGTTGTTCACGACGCTGGTCACCTCCAGGCCGCGGCGCGCCACCTCCTCGGCGAGGGTCTGCCCCGCGGCGGGCAGGCTCAGGTCGAGGGGGATGACTGCGGCCCGTACGCCGTGAGCAGCGGTGAGTTCGGCGGCCAGCTTCTCCAGCCGTTCCGCGCGGCGGGCAACGAGGACGACGTCTGAGCCGCGGGCGGCCATCTGTCGGGCGAACTCGGCGCCGATGCCGGCGCTGGCGCCGGTGATGAGGGTGGTCTGGCCGTGGTAGTCGACGGTGCTCATGGGCGGCTCCCGGGAAGGGGTGGACACTCTCGGCGGTGACACTGCTCTGGCACTGTACGCCGAAACTGTCACACAGTGCCAGACTGGTACTGAGTGCAGAATGCGGTAGGCTACGGAGTCATGGACCATCGCGCGGGCAATCCGACGGGACTGCGGGAGCGCACCCGGCGAGCCGTACAGGCCGAGATCGTCTCCACTGCGATGCGGCTGTTCCTCGAGCACGGATTCGAGGCCACCACCATGGAGCAGATCGCGAACGAGATCGGCATCTCGCGACGCTCACTGTTCCGCTACTTCGGCACCAAAGAGGACATCGTGCTCGGCGACCACGCCGAGCACGGCAAAGCCCTGCGGACCGCGCTGGAAGCGCGTCCAGCCGGCGAACTGCCCTGGGAAGCTCTCCGAGCGGCCCTCAAAGCGCTCTACGACTCGCTCCCTTACTCACCTGAGGACTTCCTCAAGATCACCAGCATGCTGCACGCCTCGCCCTCCCTCCGGGCACGCCAGCTGGAGAAGCGCCAGCAGTGGACGGACCTGCTCGTCCCGGACATCGTGCGACGCCTGGGCGCAACCACGGACCCGATGAACGAGCTGCGGGCCCGCGCGCTCGCCGCCTGCGCCCTGGCCTGCTTGGAGACCGCAACGGACGCCTGGGTGCGCAGCGGCGGCACGATCGACATGGAGCGGGCCTTCGACGAGGCGGTCGCCGCAGCCCGCGGATGAGGAGGCCGTCAGGCTCAGTCGCAGGAGGCTGCCGTCGCGATCAGCGGGTTCGCGGGCCCGGCGACTCAACGCCCTCGTTCACCGCGACCACCACGCGGCGACGCCGTGTCCGTCACCGCGGGTGACCAGGTGCTCCAAGTGTCGGACGCCAGCGCGCTGTTCACCAGGCGGTTCGCCGTGGTGGTTCCCGGTCACGGCGAGCTCGGCGGCCCGCAGGCGCTTACCGACGTCCGGCCGGGCAGGAATGGATCGAGCCGGGCGTCGAATGCCGGGCCGTGCGGCACTTCACCGGGCTTCATCCCACCCCGCCCATTCTCCGGCTCCGCCTGCCCCACTTGGTAGACAGGTCCCAGCGCCGCCACCCGTCGCTCGGTCCGTCAGCCTTGGCAGGAGTTCCTCGACGGTGGTGTTCAGGTGCAGTTGAAGCTGGCGGTGCGGGAAGAAGAACCCGCTGTCCGTGCGGTGGAGCAGGACGCGTTCCTCCGCGGTGTGCAGGAACCGCCGGTACCGGTAGGGGGTGCGCCCCCGGTACGCCAGGACCGCCCTGATCGTCCAGTGCCGCAGCACGGCGAGCCCCCCGTAGCGGAAACCCCGGACCACGGCGAACAGTGCGCCCAGCAGGATGGCGATGAAGCCGGCCCGGCGCAGATCGTGGTCGGGCGTGGCCAGGCCGATCAGCACGATCAGGCCGATGCCGCCCACGGCCAGCCCTGCGAACCCGTGGACCAGGAAGAACCGGACCGTGCGGCGTACCCCGTCGTTGGGGCGCGGGCGGCGGTCCTGCAGCGAGGGTTCGAATTGGTTGCCGACCACGTAGACCAGTCCCATCAGGAAGGCCGCGGCCGGGCCGATCCACGGGGGGTTCGGACAGAGCAGGTGGACGACGTATCCGAGCAGGCAGTCGATGGCGATCCACACCACCACGGACAGCGTGCCGCGCGCCATGGGTGAGTGGATCACGTACTCGCGTCGTCGCCAGGTCCACCGCAGTTGTTCCACCGGCTGGAACACGTCTGTGTAGCTGGCCTCCATCTGTGTGACCGCCACCCAGAGGTAGGCAAGACCCACCACGAGGCATCCAGGTGACGTCAGATCGGCCTTCACCACGAAGACCAACCAGACCAGAAGCACGAACATCACGGGCCCGTTGGCCATCATGGGCAGGGCTATCGCCCCGCGCTCCCGGCCGGCGCCGGCCTTGTCGCCGTCCTCGCGTTCGTCGATCTGCAAGAAGTGCCGCTCCGCCAGGTACGCCTGTGCGCCGACCGTGACTGCCATGGCCAGGGCAAGGGCACCGGCGTCCCGCAGGCTGGTGTGCAGCACGCCGGCCCGGACAGCGAACGTCAGCCACACCAGGGTGAGCCCGAAGGCGAAGAACGGCATGGTCACGTTGGGGATGATCCGCGGGAGGATCCCCTCGGCGCGGGACAGCCAGCTCAGGTCCAGCCGGTCCAGAAAGAGGACGTGCTCCCCGCGTGCGGTGAGCGTCCGGGCGAGCCAGGTCAGCCACGTCAGGGTTCGCTCGGGGGTGTCGTCCGGCCTCGGGCGCTCCCGGCGCAGGCACTCACGCGTGTACGCGTCGAAGATCCGGTCGCGGCGCTCGGTGAGGCTGCCGGGGGCGCGCAGGTCGTCGGCAGGCCGGTTGCGGTACGTGAGCCTGATGAAGCCGAGCATCATCGGCGACTGGAACAAGGGCCACAGCTCCGGGTCTTCCTCCAGCGCGGCGTGGACGTCCGCAAGGGCTTCCCGGTCCTCCTCCAAGAACTCCTGTACGTCCTGCCGGCTCGGCGGCTGGATCTCGACGTACCGCAGCGCACGGAGGTCCTGCGCCAGCCGGCGCAGGTCGGCCTCGTCCGTCCTGCAGCCGACGGCCATGCCCGGGCAGAGCCGGCGCAGGCGCCGGAGTTCGGCGACGCACTTGGGCCGGTCCCGTTCCGGCACCTCGTCCAAGCCGTCCAGCACGGGGAGCAGGCGATGCTCGCTCAGCCAGGTCCGCACCAGCAGGCCCGAGATGCCTTCGTAAGTGGTCATCGCGGCGGCCAGCCACTCCTCGATGGGTTCGCCCCGGTAGGTATCCAGCCGCAAGTAGACCGGAATGTACGGGGGTTCGCGGTCGTCGGGGCCGTTCAGCACCTCCACGGCCATCCGGTGGGCGAGCCGAGCCAGCTGGGTGGTCTTCCCCATGCCTGGGCTGCCGAGCACCACCAAGTCGTCGGTGTCCTCGTAGAGCGCGCGAACGCTCGTCACTCCGGTCGGCACCGGCACGAACTCGGCCCGCCGGGCTCTTCTGGCGCGGCGTCTGTGCCCTGCGCTCCTCGGTTCCGACGGCTTCTCGGTGAGGATCGCAAACCGTGGTGTGAGGTAGTGGTGGGCCTCGGCTCGGCCGAGATCCTCGGCTGCCCGCTCCCTGACCTGCTTGACCAGTCGGCGGCGCATCTGTACCTCATGCCTGTCCCGGCGGGCCCGGACCGGCCAGGTGACGGTCATGACGACCCACGCGACGAAGGCCCGCACGAGTCGCCGGACGGGATAGCGGAGCGCCCCCGCGCCGGGGGCGGTCGAGCCCACGTCGGGCGCGGCACCGGCCTCCTGGCCATCGCCGCCTGCATCAGCCCCCTCGCGCTGCTCCTTGATCCCAGGAAGCAGCAGACGATCCGGTTCCTCCCCGGCACCCGCCTCCTGCCGCATCCGTGCCGCATGCCACCGTGGCTCCCACTCGTCGGTGTCCCCACCCAGCGCCGTGACGATCAACAGGAACTTGTCCAGGGGCGGGCGTCGCTTGCCGGAGAAGAGCGCGGAGACATAGGACTTGCTGAGGTAGGCGGCGGCGCCCAGTCCGGTGACCGTGGGGCGGTCACCGGGGTCGAGCCCTTCATAGAGCTCGTCGTAGACACGGCGCATCAGCGCGACCCAGGGCCGTAACTCCGGTGTGGCTGTCGCCGGATCCGGGCGCTGCGGCCCCTTGCGTGGGAAGCCGGAACCCTCTGCCATCCGCTCTCCTCGTTCACAAGTCGTTCATTGCTGTTCACGCGTTCACAGCTGCTGGAAGTGCCTGGTCGGCGGCGTGCGGCAGGTCGTAGAACTTTGCTCGGCGGACGGCACCGGCCGATCCCGCCGCAACTGCCCCCCAGCCGTCCCGGCGAATTCATCTTGCCCTGCATGGCGCGCTTTGTCCGGCCAACTGCCGATTTACCAGATCGGCTTGACATATCCGAGGAGTACTCACATGGCAGGTTCACGCTTTCTCGCCCCTTTCAGTGGCCTTTTGACTGCCGGGCTGGGGGTGCCGGCCGAGGCGCCCTGGTGGGTGCACGTGACACTGGCGTTCGCGACGCTCCTGGTCCTGCACGCCGAGGCCCTCGTCAGCGCCCACAACGAGGCCCGCCGCGGCCGCCACGAAGGCCGCCTCCTGTCCGAGCTCCCCCGTCGGCAGGCTCTCGCCTACCTCCGCGAGGCCCGACACCCCCACCGACGCCGCCGGTGAAGGCCGGGCTCCGTTCAGTCGATCTCGACAGGGGTCGCAGGGCTCGGATCGACTGCCGGCAGCATCGCCGCTGCCCCACCACACACAGCAGGCTCCGTCCGGCCCGGTCGAGTGGGACCGGGCCGGGCGACCCACAGCACCGTGATCGCCATCGCCGCCGTCCCTGAAGGGTCGTCAAGGGTCGGTCAGAGACTGTCCGCCGGAGGACACCGAGGCGCGCAGGAGGATCCCGGCGTCGTGGCTGACCGTCGTCGGCTGGGGTTCAGACGTGGGTCCGCCGCACGCCGGTGCACGCGGTCAGCCTGCTGCTGTCTTCGGTGGGAAACAACATGAACGTCCAGGAGCCATCGGCAGCCCATCTGCCCCAGGCGAACTGGCTGCTGATGCCGGCCGAGCAGTTCCACGGCGTGTGCCAGATTCGTGGTCTCGATGCCCCGGCGGCGCGTGTGCCGCAATCGACGTCCACAGGCAAGGCAGAGCAGCTCAGCAGACGGGGACGCCTCGTCGTTGCACGCCGTAGCGTCCTCTGAGGACTGAAGCGCGACCTGTATGACCGTCTCGGACCGATCTCTGTAGAGCTACGGTTCAAAAGGCTGCAGGTTCGGATCCTGCCGAGTGCGCACAGAACAGAGGCCCCGGGCTACGCCAGATGCTCATCGCCCACTACGACATCCTGCTGTTGGCCGGTGAGCGGGTCGTCCCCGTGCTCGCCCGTGACGAGGTAGACCACGCGTTGAGCCACTCCCACGGCATGGTCGGCGAAGCGTTCGTAGTAGCGGCCGACGAGCGTGGCGTCCACAGCCGTCTCCACGCCGTGATGCCACCGGTCGTCCATGAGGTGCTCGAAGATCGTGCGGTGCAGGAAATCCATCCTGTCATCGTCTTTCTCCAACTGGAGTGCCGCGTCGATGTCCCGGGTGATGAGCACCTCTGCGGCCTGGACCATCAGGCGCTGCGCGAGATGGCCCATCTCCAAGATCGTTCGGCGCAGGTCGCGTGGAATCGCGCTTCGGGGATAGCGCAGCCGAGCCAGCTTGGCCACGTGCTGAGCCAGGTCTCCCGCCCGCTCCAGATCGGCGCTCATGCGCAGTGAGGTGACCACGATCCGCAGGTCCGTGGCGACCGGCTGCTGTCGCGCCAGCAGCGTGATCGCCCGGTCCTCCAGGTCGCGCTGCAGATCGTCGACCCTCTCATCGCCCGAGATCACGTTCTCGGCAAGCTGCAGATCGGCATCGAGGAGAGCGGTGGTGGCTCGGCCGATGGCCGAGCCGACCAGGTTCGCCATCTCCACAAGGCCGTCAGTGATCGATTCCAGTTCTTCGTGGTAGTGCTCGCGCATCGTGTGCCTCCCCGGGACGTCGCTTGTTGCCCAACTTCCTCCGGCTGGACGGCTGGCCTGATGGGGTCGGATCGACCTCACTCACCTCCATTTCAGGAGCCTTCGCCGAACCTGCTCGTGTGGATGACGCGCCCGTGATGGCGGTGTCGGTGGATGTCGGGCTCGCGGCGGAGCGCGACGAGCGCCGCGTCGTCGTCAAGGCGTCCGCCGGTGTAGGCGAGTAGATCGCGCTGGATGTGGTGCAGCAGAGATTCTGGGCCCGCCGCGCTCCAGTGGGCGGCGCGTGTCTCGAACGGGTAGAACTGGCCGTGGGCGTCGCGGGCCTCAATGACGCCGTCGGTGTAGAGCAGGAGTGTGTCGCCGGGCTCGAAGGAGAGCACATCGATCTTGTATTCCTCCGGCCCCAGTTCGCCGATCCCCAGCGGTGGCGCGGGGTGCAGGCTGGGAATGGTGAGGGCACTGTTGGGGCTGAGCAGCAGGGGCGGGGGGTGCCCGCAGCTGACTATTCGAGTGATGGGGTCGTCGTCGGGGAGTTCCAGCAGCAAGGTGGTGGCGAAGCGTTCGCCAGTTTCCTCGACCGGCTCGAAGTCGGCCAGGTAGCGGGTGACGCTCTGTTCCAAGGAAGCGGCCAGATCGGGCAGGGATGTGTGCCGGTGGGCGGCTTCGCGGAAGGCTCCGAGCAAGAGGGCGGCCTCGCCGATGGCGGACAGCCCTTTGCCCCGCACATCGCCGATCATGATGCGCACGCCGCCGATGATGCGGGTGGCCGCGTAGAGGTCACCGCCGATCTGCGCCTCGTCCTCGGCGGCCAGGTACTGGCAGGCAATCCGCAGGGCGCCGATTCGCTCCGGCAGCGGCCACAGCAGGACGTGCTGCGCGGCCTCTGCGACCGACCGCACCTGGGCCATCTGGCGTCGGTGCCGCTCACGTACCACGCAGAAGAACACGATCATGGCTGACAGCACTGACAGGGCGAGAATCTGCACCAGCACGTTACGCGAGAAGAGCACTCCGAAGTGCCAGCCGATGTACGCCTGCGCTGCCGTGGCCAGGAACCCGATCAGCCCGGTCAGCCGTGGGCCGGCGAACGAGGCGGTGATCGCGGGGGCTATGACCAGCAGCGGGCCGAGATGGATGTCCGCCGGGACCAACTGGTCCACCGCTGTGATCACCACGATGAGCACGATCGGGACCACCAGCAGCGTATGACTCGACTGCCACAGCTGCCGCACATCAGCCAAGCCGTGCCCGGCCTCCACATGTTCCAGATTGCCATCGCCAAAGGCGGCTGACGAACGATGGCGGCGATATGAGTAGCGGCGGCAATGACATGCCTCTGATGCCTTAGCACGCTGTTCCGCTCAATCTTGGTGCCCCGAACTCCTTGATCAGATGCTCCAGCGCCGTCCGTGTGATGGCCATCGCCACGCGTGGCAAGCGCGGCTCCATCGGAGGTCGTAGCCATCACGGAAGCTGTCCTGATGGCTACGCCGAGTAGTGGATCGGCTGGAGTCACCCCGTTGGGGTTTCACGGAAGCGGGGCATATGAGACAGGTCGATGTCTGTGCCGCGTTCCTCGACGAGGCCGTCGGTGTACAGCTGCAGCACGGTGCTGAGCGGGATCTGCACGATTGTCGACTCGTAGTCGCCGAGTTCGGTGCCCAGGGGCGGTCCGGCCAGTACCCAGAGCACTTCCGGCGGGCACCCGGAGCGAGCCAGGACGGGATTCAGGTGCCGGCACTGGCCAGTGAGGTTCTGTCTCTCTGGTCAGCGTCAGGCCCGGATGTGGATGGCGGCGAAGTGTGTGAGGCCTGGTGGGCGAGGGCGAGTTTGATGCCCCTATGGATGTCATACGGGGTGGTCAGCCCACGCCTCTGCTTGAGGTGGTTGACGCTGCGTTCGACAGTGTTCCGCTGCTCGGTTCGAGGCACGCGCATGCGGGCCATGACGGTCTCGAAGGCGGGTGTGTCACCTTCCTGACCTGCGGTGACTGTCAGGGCCAGTGGGCGGGCTCGGCGCTCGGCGGCCGGGGGGACTTTGGTGCTCAGCCCGCCGCGGGAACGTCCGAGCGCATGGTCGTCCGGCTCGTTGCTCCTTGCGCCCCCTTCGGTGCGGTACTTCAACGCGATGGTCTCAAGAGGTGCGACGGTGGTCGGCCCATCGCCGCCCGCGCACCGGATCGGCCGGTATCAGCGGCGCGATGTGCCTTCGAGAACCCCGACGTCTGGACCCACGACATCCGCCACACCTTCCGCCCCCTACGCTGAAGCACCGATCGCGTCCGCATGTACCGGGCCCGGGCGATTGCCAGACCGCGCCGCGCCACGGCGCCCGGCAGAGGAGCGCGGCCAGCCTCCAGGGAACGCCGTACTCAGAGGGTGAGTTGGGGCACGCACGAGAGCCGGCGGTCAGTGGCGGGCCCGAGTATCGCGCTCGTCACCTGCCCCGGGACGAAGTCCTGCGCATCGCGCGGGGAAGCCGCGCTGCGGTGGGCGCGGAAGGCACTGGGGGTACGGCCCGTCATGGTTTTGAACACCCGGTCGAAGTGCGGCTGGTCGTGGTACCCGGCCTGAGCCGCGGCATCGGCCCACGAGGCTCCGGCCTCCTTGCAGCGCAGGGCCTCCTGCAGCCGCATCACCTGGGCAGCCCCTTTCGGGGTCAGCCCGATCTGGCAGCGGAAGCGGCGTTCGAGGTGACGGCGACTCCAGCCGGTGCGGACCGCGAGGTCCTCAACCCGAATCCGTCCGCAGGTGCTCCGGATCCGGTGCCAGGCCCAGGCCACCTCGCAGCTTACGGCGGGGCCCGTGTCGAGTGACTGGCGCAGGACGCGGTCCAGCAGGGCGAAGCGGCCTTCCCACTGCGGGACGTGAGCCAACCGGGCGGCCAGGGCGGCAAAGGGCTGGGGCCGCAGTTCCTCGGGAGGCACCGACAGCTGGGCCCACTCGGACATGGGCACCCCGAAGAGCCGATAGGCGGCGAGCGGGGTGAGCAGGATGGTCACTCCGTGAATGAGGCCGGTGTGCTCGCCGATCGCGGCCGTCGTGCGTACCCCGCTGGCCAGGCAGACCCCGCTGGCCAAGCGGGCCGTGTCGCCGGAATCTCGGACGCGCACCGGGTCGCCGAAGCCCAGCATCACCTTCACCACGCCGTCGGGGATCAGCAGTCTGCGCCGCATCCCGATCACGTCGAAACGAAAACCGCGATAGCCCAGGACTCGATCGCGCAGGTCCACGGCAGCGGGGCGTAAGTGCAGTTCGTGCACGGGCCGATCCCCCCATCGGTCAACGCAAGCACCGGCAACCCTAGAAGCTCCGCGCGTCCCACGGCCCCGGCATCGTGAAGTTGGCCGGTATCAGGGGACGTTGACTGATATCGGACACCACAGGTGGCAGGTCGCATTCGTGCAAGCCCTGGGCACCCGCTCCCGACGAGCCTGGGGCAGCGCGGTCGGCCGGTGACGGCCACCGAAGGAAACGACTGAGAAGGGGAAACCATGCGTGCTGTATCCAGAGCGCTCGTGAGTGCCACCGCCGTCGTCGGGATCGCCGTGGGGAGTCTGGCGGGCGCCGGAGCCGCCTTCGCGGCGCCCCAGCCGGCCATCGGAGCCGCGGTGAGCACCCGTGCCGTCTCCGCTCAAGCCGTGGAGAACCTCGGTCTGAGCACCACCGAAGGAAAGAGCGTGCAGTGCTACGTCCGCGACGCCGGGTTCAGCCCCGGCGCGATCGACGGCCAGCTCGGCTCCAACAGCTGGAAAGCCTGGCAGAGTTTCCTCAATGACCGCGGATTCAACGCCGGAACCGTCGACGGCAGCGTCGGCCCCAACACCATCCGTGGCCTCCAGCGCTTCCTCGCCGCCCTCGGCTACGACACCGGCGGCATCGACGGCGTCGCCGGACCCAAGACCAGGGCCGCCTGGAAGGCGTTCTCGCACCTCGGCGGAGGCTGGTGCTGACCACCCGCCGCGGCGTACGACGGCGACTGAAGCACGCCTACTCGGTTCCTCACCGCGTAGGCGTGCTTGGTCGCGGCTACCTGCGGGCTTGAGAGCAGCGTTCCGGGCGGCCAGGCCGTGACCGGCCGGCCAGCCGATGATCAAGGCGACCGGCCCGTCGCCGGTGGGCTCCTCGGCGGCCACAACGACCAAGAGACCCGTCACATCGTGCACGCGTCGCGCGCTCGCCGTTGCGGCCTTCGTCGCCATCGCGCACGCGGCTGAGCCCGGCGATTCGGTCGACGAGGCTCTGGCCGCCGGTCAGGGAGTGACCTGCGGGTTGGCCTTGTCCAGGGCGCTGTCGAGCCAGTCGAGGATGGCGGGGATCACCTCGGGGAACTTGGAGACGGCGCAGTGGCCGGTGTCCGGGAGGAGCTGGACGTCTGTGTCGCTGCGTTCTTGTAACACGAGCGTGTCCTCCTGCGGGACGTGCACATCGTCGGCGCCGTTGACGACCAGCATAGGGGCGTTGGTGTCCTCGTCGAGCAGCGGGCGCAGCGAGAAGTCGGCCAATTTCGCGGACAGTTCCTCGGGGGTGGGCTGGTGGTCGAAGCCGATTGCGTTGCCGACGATTCCGTCCATGCCGAACCGCAGCGACCCGGCGCGGGTGAAGGCGTGCTCGACCGGCCCGCCCAGCACGACAGTGGCGTCGACCTCACCGGCCAGACCGGACCGGGCCGAGAAGTACCCGCCCATCGAGATTCCCAGGTGCCCCACGACACCATTGCCGAGAGTCCGCGCGTGGGCGATCACACCGCTGACGATCTGTGCGCCACCGTCCGGGGTCATCGGCACCTGGGACTCACCCGTGCCGGCGATGTCAAAGGCCAACACCTCTACATGCAACTGCGCGGCGATCAGCTCCAGCAGCGTGTGCACGTCCATCTTCCAGGTGTCCACCCCACCGCTGGCGATCACCACCGGCCGCTCCGGGGGCAGATCGATCGGCACCAGCACATGACGGGCACCGCCGTGGAGCCGCCCTGGTACGGCAGCTCGAGCACCTCACGCCGGAACGACACACCGAACCCGGGCGCGGCCAGCTGGTACTGCTCGAGCCGGCTCGCCAGCGCGGCACGCTTGAACTCATCGGCCAGGACCGGGAACTTGGCCCATCCGTAGGCCAGCGCAGCGAGTTGGTGTGAGTCCGCCGCGGCGTAGCCCGAAGCCAGCCGGGACCACTCCTGCACCCATCCCCCGGGGGCCTTCCGACCACATCGGTGATCGCGGCGCGCAGCGCCTCCACGTCCGCGACCGGCAGACCTGTGTTGACCATCTGCGCGTACCGCTCATCGAACAGTTCCTGCGCGTCCACTGTCCATGGCGGCCACCGCCGACGATGCGGCTGCTCATCTCCCCCATCTACTTCCGGGCACTGCTCGCCCGTAGACCGATCGACGATGACCTCGTCGAGCAGACGGTGGATGCCCTCCTGCACGGATTGACCCGGTGCAGGCCTTCATCCCAGCGCTGAGAGCGGCTGACGTTCTCGTCCGCACGTTCGCGCACGGGGGCTCGGATTGCGATCGCGTGCCTTCCCAGTGCGACGTTGCGCACCTTCTCTGCACGAAGGCGCGACCGGCGGATCGCGCGCCAGTGATTAGGCGCGTCGTCCGGGTCGAGTGGCAGGGCCCATCGGACGGACCCTGGAAGTGAGAGGTGGCGACTTTGGCGTACGTGTCACACTCTGCGGCATGACATATGATCACACCGGTGGGAAATTGAGCGTCGGTCAACGTGACCCAGAACTCAACGAGTGCTTGTCCCAGGGCCTGGACGAGGTCAACTTTCCGGCCACTGGAACCACTGCCGCCGATCAAGGCTCGCTCTCGGTGAAGGTTGTCGACGACGCCGGCGATCTCATCGGGGGCCTCGCCGCTTGGACGTGGGGTGGGCTACTCGGTATCGAGATGCTCTGGATCCGTGAGAAGAGCCGTGAGGACGGGTGGGGAACGAAGATCCTCATGGCTGCGGAGGAGGAAGCGCGTCGGCGAGGCTGCAACCGCGCCTGCGTATCGTCATTTACCTTTCAAGCTCCGGGGTTTTACCAGCGTCACGGATATGTCGAGACCGGCCGGACCCTGGGGATCCCCGGTGGCGCCGAGGATGTCCACATGTTCAAGACACTCGCATAGGCTTCGACGGAGCAGTCGGTCACCCGCGGCCCCCGTTTAGAGGGAACGACTGGGAGCCCCAGCGATACCGGAACGTGACGCTCGAAGCACTGGTCCTGCTGTCGTGTGCTCCGCAGCAAGCCGGGAGTGAGGTCGATGGTCTCGATTACCCCGAAGGCTTCGAGACAGAAGGGGAGACACTCCCGGCGAGTGGTGATCCAGCGTCACATGTGTGAAGCCCCTGGCAGGCACCGGTCTGCGAAGATCACGTTCCGTGCCACTAGAGGTCCCAGGCGAACGGTCGTCAGCCGATCCCGGTGATCATCGAAGCCGATGACAGGAGCAACGCGCCCAGCGCCCCCAGAGCACCGTAAAGTCGTACCTCGCCCCTGGCACCCAGTCGGCGGACATACCGGGTGGTGGCAGCAGCGAAAGCCAGACCGCCGACGATGAACCACGGTCCCCACAGGTAGAGGTACCAACGGGTCAGCCCGGCCAGGTCGGGCGCGACAGAGCGGATCCCGGCCTCGATCAGCACTCCATGGGCAACGAAGAGACAGCCGTGCCAGACAAGCAGAACCGCCGCGCCACCGCCACAGAGCACCATGAGACGGCCTATCCATCTGCCGCGCCGGTGTGTCAGCCCGATACCGATCAGGGCTCCAAAGATCTTCAGGAGACCGGTCACGCACAAGACGGCCACGAACCACGCCACGCGATCGTCAGCGAGCTTCACCAGGGACGGCGACACCGTCGTCCGCGCGCCGAAGGTAGTTCCCATCGCCCAGGCGAAACTGGGTACCGCAAACAGGAGCCCCCATGCCGCGGCGGCGAGGCCCGGCCATGCGACCGGCCGAAGGCGGGGTGCCCGGCGCGGGGCGGGACGCGCTGCGTCGTCCGCAGAAAGCTTGATCGCCATGAATCCATCCTGCGCCGGACCACGACGACGAATGGTCATCCGCACGGATGATGGACCTCCGCCGCAGGAGCGACCTCGCGACGTCCCTGTGACGGAGACATACGGGCTCCGCACCGGCAGCCTCAAGGATTAGATCCGGGACAAGTCTCAGGCGTCGTTCGGTCGTCTACGTGGGGCAGACGCATGAGACCTCTCTGCGTCGGCTCGGGGTCGGGCCGAGTGGGCGCAGGCCGGTGATGTTCGCTGCGTCGGGCTTTGCGATGCCGGTGCGCTACGCGATGGGGAAGACGCAGTGCTCAAGGTGACGTGGCAAGCGGGACAATCCCTTCAGGAGCGCGGGCGGTCAGAGGCGGTGGACCGGTGCGGACGCCTCAGTCCAGTGCCAGTTGACGGGCGCCCACTGCTTTTTCAGGGCCGTGCGTTGCCGGGCGTATCCGCGCAGTGCCTCCTCGACGGCGGACGGGAGTTCGGTGAGGTCTTCGGGGACGGGGACGCGGAGTATCAGGTGCTGCTTGTTGTGGATCAACAGCAGGTCGCCGGCTGGCGTGCAGGTGGTGAGGGTGAAGTGGGTCAGTGGCTTGAAGGCCTTGGTCGCTGTATCGAGTTTCGCCCGCAGTGCTCCAGCCCTGTTCCAGGCGTACAGGCCATAGCGGTTGAGGTGGAAGGCATGGCCTCGATGGGGGTCGGCTGCCAGGTTGTAACAGAGACCGGTGAAGGGCGAGTCGCGCCATGCGTGCATGCCGTCGAGGCGTCCGGTCATCTGACCCTCGTCGTTGATGAGCGCGAAGACGAATGGCTGACCACGGCTTCCGGCGCGGAACGTCTTGGCATAGGCGGGGACGACGAACAGGTCGTCGGCCAGCGGCACGGGCCGGCCGAGGTGTGAGTAGCGCCAGCCGGAAAGCCGGTCCTCGTCGGCGACCAGCTCGGTCAGCGCGGGCCGGGGCCGGTTCGCCGGGCTGACCGGGGCTCCCTTGTACGTGACGTGTGCGTGCAGGTCGATGTCGGTGTGGCGGGCCGGTTCCGGATCGAGTGAGGTCAGTGCCTCGATCGCGGGCTTGGAAGACGCCGTGAGGGCGCCGTCGGCCACGCCGACGACGTTGGTGATGACGCTGGCGGAGTCCCACACGCCGTACTCGGCCACGGTGCACAACAGGCGGCCCGAGGGCGTGACGCTGATGGAGGTGGCGTAGGCGTCGCCTGGTGCGACACCCCCGAAGGGGCGCCGGTCCTTCGAGTCGTAGACGGCGACGACCCGGCTCAGATCAGATGCGATCAAGGTGGTGTTGTTGGGGCGGGCGCTGACGGCCAAGGTACCGTCCGGCAGGACGCACAGGGTCATCTCGCTGCCATCGACTATTGCGGCATCGGTTCCGTCCGACGAGGCCGGGCAGTTGATGACGCCGCCAGGTGCCAGAACAGGGGGGGCTGGATCGGCCGCATGCCGTTGGTGAGCGTGCGGGTCATACGGTGCAGGCCCGAGCGGCCCACGGTACGCCGGGAGGACCGGTGAAAGAGTCTCCTGCTGGGCCTGACGTCGCGTGAGCCGCTGCCCTGCCGGCCTGACAGGCGCACTTGGTAAACCGTGCCTCTCCAGTTCATGCCGACGCATGATGGCGACCATGTATGACAGTGAGAACTATCTGACGATCGGCGAGGTCGCCGACCGGCTGGCGATCTCTGCGCCGACGCTGCGTTACTGGGAGGAGCGGGGACTCCTGCAACCCGCGACACGGCAGTCGGGGCGGCGACTCTACGGGGCGACGGAGCTGCGGCGGATCGCCTTGATCCGGATCTGGCAGGAGAGCGGCATGCTGAGCCTGGACGAGATCGCGACCGTGCTGGCCGGACGCACGGAGACCGGTCACTGGCGGGACACGGTGCACGGACGTCTGACGGCCATCGACGAGCAGATCGACCGCCTCGCGCGGGCTCGGGCATACCTCGTGCACTACCTGGACTGCCCGCGTGATCACCCGGCGGAACACTGTCCGGTGGTGCGGCGGGAGGTCGAGGCCTACCTGAACGCTTGACTTCAAGTCGACGTGAAGTGGAACGGTGCGACCCTCGCCGTTTCCTCACGACCGGTCAGGAGTCGCTGTGTCCGTACCGCGCCGCCCCGTCGGGCTGCTCACGGCCGTCTTCCTCGGAACCTTCATGGCCCTGCTCGACATGAGCGTCGTCAACGTGGCGCTCCCGGCCATGCAGAGCCGCCTGCACGCCCGGATCACGGACATCCAGTGGGTGGTGGACGGCTACACCCTGTGCTTGTCCGCCTTCATGCTCACCGGCGGCGCGCTCGGCGACCGGTTCGGACGCAAGAAGGTCTTCCTGACCGGGCTCGCCCTGTTCACTCTCAGCTCGGTGCTGTGCGCCGTGGCCCACAGCACCACCACCCTGGTCTTCGGGCGGCTGCTGCAGGGCACCGGGGCCTCCACCGTCACTCCGGGAGCACTGTCGCTGCTGGCACAGGGGTTCCCGGACCAGGCGCAGCGGGCGCGGATGATCGGCCTGTGGGGCGCGTGCAGTGCCCTGGCCGTGGTGCTCGGGCCTCTCCTCGGCGGAGCGCTCACGGACTCCGTCGGCTGGCCCGCCATCTTCCTGATCAACGTGCCCCTCGGCCTCATCGCCCTCACCGCCGGCATCAAGGGCATCACGGAGTCCGCCGACCCGAAGCACGCGGCCACCGATCCCGTCGGTCAGATACTCGGCATCGTCTGGCTCGCCGCGCTCACCTACGCGGTGAACGAGGCGGGCCGTGACGGCTGGACCGCTACACCCAACCAGGTGCTCTTCGCAGTGGCGGCCATCGCCTTCCTGGCCTTCGTCGCCGTCGAGCGTCGTGTCCCGCGCGCGATGCTTCCGGTCGCCCTCTTCTCCAACCAGCGCTTCGTCATCACCAACATCGCGTCGTTCATGCTCGGTTTCGGCGGCTACGGCACCTTCTACCTGCTGTCGCTCTATTTGCAGCAGGTCCAGGGCACCAGCGCGGCGATGACCGGTGTGAAGTTCCTCCCGTACTCGGCGGCCATCGCCATCGGCTCGACCCAGGCCGGCAAGCTGACCGCCCGCTTCGGCCCTCGATGCGTCATGGTCGCCGGCTACGGCCTGGTCAGCGCCGGCCTGCTCGGCCTGGTCACTCTCACCCCCACCACCGGCTACGGCCAGGTGGGCGTGCTCTTCGCGGTCCTCGGCCTCGGCATGGGGCTCGGCATCGTACCCACCAACGCCGCCGCCATGGCCGCCGTACCCCGGGAGCGGTCCGGCGCGGCCGCCTCCACGGTCAACGCCACCCGCCAGGTCGGAACGGCCCTGGGCATCGCCGTGCTCGGCTCCCTGCTCAACGCCCGTGCCGAGACCTCGGTCGCCCGGAACCTTGCCCACTCCCCCAGCGCGATCGGCCCGAGCGAGCGCGGCACCGCGGCCCACCTCATCGTCACCCGGCACGGGACCGCCCCGTCCGATCTGGGTCTGGACCTGCGCGCGGAACTGCGTTACTTCGCCTCCGGCTTCGTCGACGGGCTGCACACCAGCCTGCTGGTGGCCGGGGTCACCACCGCGCTCGCCACCGTCGCGGTCCTCTTCCGTCTCCGCACGCCGAAGCCTGTGCCCGCGCCTGCGCCGCAGCGCCCCACCCAGCAAGCCCGCGCCCGGGGCTCGTGGGACGACTGATGGACATCACCGATTCAGGTTCAGTAGCAGAGTACGGCCACACACTGACAGCCGACGGGGCTTCACCCGGGGGCAGCCGGGTCCGGAATGTTGTGCTGCCCCTCTTCAGCCCGTGCCGCGCCAGCGCAGGATCTCGAGTGCGGTGCCGACGCCGAGGATGTCTTCGGCGAGCGGGCGAGGCAGCAGGCGGTCGGCGTGTGCGAGGCGTCTCAGCAGGGTGTTGCGGTGGATGTAGAGACGGTCGGCCGCATGTGAGGCGTTGCACTGGGCGGCGATGAAGACGCGGGCCGCTTCGCGGATGTCCGGCTGGGCGTGGGCCAGATCTCCGAGGACGCGCCGGACGAAGCCGTCGGCGGCTTCCACGTCGGAGGTGGCCAGGGCGACCAGTTCCACCTCGTCATGGGTGGCCAGTTGCTGTGCCGAGGCCAGGCGGGCAAGCATCCGCTGGACGGCGAGGGCGTCGATGTGGCTGCGGCGGAAGCCCGCCAGATCCTCGCCGGTGGAGCCGACCGCGACCCGCACGCTCGGCTCGGCGGCCAACTCCTCGCGCAGCGCGGCCGGATCGGGGGCACCGTGCAGCCACATCCAGCGGGTCGCGGCGCCGGCGAGCACCGTGAGCGCCCGTGGATCGGCGGCGTTGGCGGCGATCAGGTCGGTGGCCCGGCCGAGCACGGCGGAGTCGGCGTGGGCGCCCTCGCTCCAGACGACGGCCGCGGTGTGACAGCCCGTCAGTCGATAGCCGAGGCGCTGTTCGGCCCTGGCCCGCGGGATCGGGGCGCCGTACAGCAGCAGGCTGACGGTTTCGCGTCGTTCGGCGTGGGTGCCCTGGGCGAGTTCGTCGCGTTGCTCGGCGATGAGCTCAGTCACGGCGGCGATGGTGTCGTCGACGAAGGTCGTGATCGAACGACAGGAGACGTCCAGGAGTTCGCGCAGTTCGTCGACGTCGGAGGTGAGAGTGAGGCAGATCCCGATCCACCGTCGGATGGCGACGCCCTGGCCGGCCCGGTAGGCGTCCAGGGCGCTCTCGTTGAGCCCGCGGCGGACGAGGTCGCGGGCGACGGCCACCGGGACGTCGCCGATGTTCGGCGCGACCCGCGCGCCGGGCCGGTCGATGTTGGCGGAGGCCCAGAAGAACAGGTTGGACCGGTTGGCGCGGCGGGTCGCCGCGGCGAGCACCGGGTCGTCGCTGATCTGGGCGTGATGGGGGCCGGAGAGAGTGGCCTCGTCGAGTTCGCGCAGCCACTCCTCCGGAGGGTCGAGCGCCCTGCGTGCTCCTTGGCGGATCAGTTCGCGTACGCGCGGGGACGGCGGCTCCCAGGACACCTCGGCAGCATAGCCCGGCTCGGGTCATTCTGCTGCACGATTTGACGCTTCTTGGGCACTCTGCACCTGGCAGTGTGCCCGTGAGTGCCAGAGAATGACCATGACTCCGCCCCCTCCTCCCTCCATGTCCGCCTACGTCCGGGAGCTCGTCTCATGTCCTTGCCCGCCGTCCCCGCTCCCGCTCCCGCCCCCGCCCCCACCGAGCTCGACGTGCTGATCGTGGGGGCCGGGATCTCCGGGATCGGCGCCGCCTACTACCTCCAGCGCGACCATCCGGGGCGCAGCTATGCGATCCTCGAGTCGCGCGGAGCCTCCGGTGGCACCTGGGACCTCTTCCGCTACCCCGGGATCCGCTCCGACTCCGACCTGCACACCTTCGGCTACGCGTTCAAGCCCTGGCGCGACGAGCACGCGATCGCCGACGGGGACAAGATCCTGGCCTATCTGCGGGAGACCTCGGCGGAGAACGGCATCGACCGGCACATCCGCTTCCATACCAAGGTGCTCAGCGCCACCTGGTCCTCACAGCAGGCCCGGTGGACCGTCGTGGTCGAACGAACCGACACCGGGGAGCGGTCCGCCCTCACCTGCTCCTGGCTGTTCTGTGCCGCCGGCTACTACCGCTACGACGAGGGCTTCACCCCGCGCTTCGCCGGCCGCGAGCGGTTCCGCGGGCGGATCGTCCATCCGCAGCACTGGCCGGAGGACCTCGACTACGCGGGCAGACGCGTAGTCGTCATCGGCAGCGGGGCCACTGCGGTGACCCTCGTACCGACGCTGGCCGAAACCGCCGCACACGTCGTCATGCTGCAACGCACTCCGAGCTACATCCTGCCGGTGCCCGCCCGCGACAGGATCGCCGACCTCCTCAAGGCAGCCTTCGGCGAGGAGCGCGGCCACGCACTGGCCCGGCGCAAGAACATCCTGCGGCAGGCAACCGTCTGGGGCTTCTGCCGGCGGTTCCCCAAGACGGCACGGCAGCTCGTTCGACGCGTCAATGCCAAGCTGCTGCCGGAGGGTTATCCGGTGGACGAGCACTTCAATCCGCCCTACGACCCGTGGGACCAGCGGCTGTGTGCCGTGCCCGACGGCGACCTCTTCCACGCGATCCGGCGTGGCGACGCCTCGGTGGTGACCGACAGGATCGAGACCTTCACCGAGACCGGACTGCGTCTGGCCTCGGGCCGCGAGCTCACCGCGGACATCGTGATCACGGCCACCGGACTCAACGTCCAGGCCATGGGCGGGATCACGCTGGACGTCGACGGCCGGCCGGTCTCCATCGACGACACGGTCGCGTACAAGGGGATGATGCTCTCCGGAGTGCCGAACTTCGCCTACACGATCGGCTACACCAACGCCTCCTGGACCCTGAAGGTCGGATTGCTGTGCGAGCACTTCTGCCGGTTGCTCACGCACATGGACGAGGGCGGCTTCGACATCGCCTGCCCGGAAGTCGCCGACGCGAACATGCCGCTGCGCCCGTTCCTCGACTTCCAGGCCGGGTACATCCGCCGGGCTGTGGACCGGCTGCCCCGGCAGGGCAACCGCGCACCGTGGCAGACGTCGATGCAGTACCTCGGGGACGTCAGACTGCTGCGCAAGCTGCCGGTGGACGATCCGGAGCTACGGCTGTCCCGGAGCCCCGTGTACCGGTCCGCGCACTGCGCCTGCACCGACTCGACCGGGGCCGGGCTGTGACCGGGGCGAGGCTGGGCCGCTTCGACTTCACTTCCGGAACGGCGATCGTCACCGGCGCGGCGAGCGGCATCGGGGAGCAGCCGGCCTACGGGCTGGCCCGCAGGGGCGCTGCCCTGGCGTTGGTCGACCGGGATGCCGCCCGCCTGGAGCGGGTCGCCGACACCGCGCGTTCCCGTACCGCCGTTCCGGTGGCGACGTATGTGACCGACCTCGCGGACGACAAGGCCACGCACCACCTCGGCGAGCACCTCGCCACCTGCCTTGTGATCGACAATGCCGGTGCTGCCCTGGCCGGCATGTTCGACCAGGTCAGCGCGGAGGAGTTCGACTGGCTGCCGGCGGTCGGCTTTCGCACCGTGGTGACCCTGACCCGAGCTCTGCTGCCCACGCTGCGCGCGCGGTCCGGCGCCCATCTGGCCAACGAATCGCCGCCACGGTCGCGGGTGACGTGGGGCGGCGCGACCGGGACGGCATCGCTCGACTGCTGGCCTACCCACCCGAGCGGGCCGCCGCGCAGATCCTCGACGCCGTGGCCCACCGCAGGCCGCGGCTGCTGATCGGCATGACCGCCCGACTGCCCGACCTGATGTCCCGCATCACCCCGGCCCCCCTCTCCCCCGTACTGCTGGAATCATTCCGCAAGCACTCATCCCGACGCGCCTGGCCACCCCCGATCCCCGGAGACCCTCCATGCCTGCACTCAACTGGAAACCCGACCTGCTCGAGGGCTATCACCAGCACACTTTCGAACTCGGCGTGGACCCCGACGGCGAGGGCACCGCGGCCGCGGTCCTGGTCCGCCGGGACCCGGGCGGTGGCGAGAGACACGATCCGCTCCCTGTGCGGGGAGCCGTCCTGTATGTCCACGGGTTCTCCGACTACTTCTTCCAGACCGAGCTGGCCGACTTCTTCGCCGGGCGCCACCTGGCCTTCTACGCCCTCGACCTGCGCAAGTGCGGCCGCGCCCGACGCCCTGGGCAGACCGCGCACTATGTCAGTGACCTCGCCCTCTACGACCGGGAACTCGACCTCGCCGTCGAGGCCATCGTCCAGGAGCACGGGGACGTGCCCGTACTCCTCGCCGCCCACTCCACCGGCGGGCTGATCCTGCCGCTGTGGCTCGACCGCCGCCGCGCGGCCGGCCGCACCGAGCCGATCTCCGGTGTCGTCCTGAACAGCCCTTGGTTCGATCTGCAGGGCACTGCGATGCGGCGGGGCCTGCTCACGCAGGTGCTGCGCGTGGCGGCCAAGGCGGCTCCCATGCGCGCGCTCGCCGTCCCGACCAGTGTCTACGGCGACACGCTGCATCAAAGCCGCAACGGCGAATGGGAGTTCGACCTCGAACTCAAACCCCTGAGCGGCTTCCCGGTCACCGTCGGCTGGCTCAATGCCGTCCGACGCGCCCACGCCGCCCTGCACCTCGGGCTCCACATCGGCGTCCCCTCGCTGATCCTGCGCTCGGACCGGAGTCATTTCTCCAGCCACTACTCGGAGTCGAGCGACCTGGCCGACCTCATTCTCGACGTCACCCAGATCGCCCGCTGGGCCGGCTGCCTCGGCGACGAGACCACGGTCGTACCGATCCCCGGCGCCCGTCACGATGTCTTCCTCTCCCGCCCCGAAGTCCGAGCACATGCATACTCCGTGGTCGACGCGTGGCTGGAGCACCATCCGGTGGTGACCGGCCGTCAGCCCCGCGAGGCCGGCGCCCTCGGTCAAGAGAAGAGCCGAACAAGGTGACATCGGCGATCGCCAAGGAGTCAGCGGGATCCCGGGACATGCGGGGTCGTATGGGAGCGCGCGGTGCACGGACGGTCTTCCGGACCCTCGGATGGCAGACCTGACGACCAAGATTTTCCCATCTTTCGGCGTGGCGATGAATTCGGTGCGGGCAGCCGGTCTTCATGGGAGAGAGGAAGGAGGAGCGGTATGCCGACCACAGGATCCGCCAAGCAGCCCACGTCCGAGCTGGATGCTCGCTACAGCTCCGCGCTCAATCCCCGCCCGGGTGCAGCGGAGGTCACCGCCACCGAGTGGGCCGAGGCCGAGCGCCGGCTGGCGGCCGCCGAGATCTTCTGGGTGTCCACGGTGCGGCCCGACGGCCGGCTGCATGTAACCCCCGTGATCGCCGCCTGGCACGACGGGGTGTTGTACTTCTCCACCGGCCCAGGCGAACAGAAGGCCAGGAACCTCGCTCATCACGCTCACTGCGCGCTGACCACCGGCACGAACTCACTCAGCGAAGGGCTCGACCTCGTCGTCGAGGGTCAGGCCGAGCCGGCTGCCGATCCGGCCGTGCTGGAGGAGGTCATCGCGGCGTACGAGGCGAAGTACGGCGCACACATCACCTCGCCCGAGGGCACCTTCCATGGGTTCGGGGACGGGATCCGAAAGGGGGACGTGGTCGTGTTCGCGGTGGTCCCCGAGACGGCGTACGGCTTCGGTCGGCGCGATGGGCTTTTCACTCACACGCGGTGGAAGTTCTGAGCGGGGGCGGATCGTCGAATTCTTCGCTCAGTCGATCGTGATGCATCCGCGGTGCTGATGCCCGACCATTTTCCAGCGGATCTCGCCTTCGGGCCGTTCGTTGGTGATCGTCGCTTGGACTGTGCCCACCAGGCACGCTTCGTCACAGAGCCGGATCACCCGGTTCAGCCAGGAGACAGCCCGATCGGGAGAGCCTGCTGTCAGCGGGCTCTCACAGGCTGGAGATCTTGAGGATGTGTGTGGCGATCAGTTGGAACTGGCGCAGTTGTCGTTCGATCTCGGAGCCGTAGTCCGGGGCGTCGACGGTGACGGGCCAGTCCCGGCCCTTGGCCCGGTAGTGGGCAGTGATCTGTTTGGTCCCGGCAAAGCGCAGTGCGACTCCCTCCGGCCATGGCTGTGTCATCAGAAGGGGACCGTACGGCTCGAACCACGCGGGGAGGATGAGGGACGTGAAGCCGCCCTCGCCCGCGGGGATCTTGTCGGACGGCACATCGGACTCGTATGCCCCCAGGCCCGGTGAGAGGGTCGCGACATCGGAGCCGGGCTTGCTGATGATCGCCATCGCCGTGTTCTGTGTCCGTTCCTGAAGCAGCGATACGTACTGCTCCACCGTTCTGCCCTGGGCCTCGGAGAGCCGTTCGCGCCCCATGGCCGAAACAAGCCCCCTGATCAGGCTCTCGTCGCCCCCGGCGGCCTGATGGATGTCTGCGAGGTCCTTTTCGGACAGCGTGCCGTCATCGACCAGCGTGGCCATCTCGTCAAGGATGATGTCATCGTCCACGGGGCGTTCCATGGCGACACTGAAACTGCCGTTGTTGGGCTCCGTCAGCGAATTCGTCACCACGTCCTGGATCTGGGCGGAGCTGTGCGCCGTCCTTGCGTCGAGGACGTTCACCGCCAGCGCGGTACTGTCGCCGCGGTCGTTCGACCCGGTGTGGGCGATGCCCTGCTCCGTGAGCGCCCTGCGGCCCAGGATTCCGCTGGTGTTGATCGAGTGGACCAAGTCGATCATCGCGGCGATCCGGCCGACCTCAAGGACGAGTTCCTCGCCGTCCCTCGCCTCCAGTGCGGAGTTGAAGGCCGGCCGCGTGACGATGCGCAGCACTTGCTCACCCGTGCTGGTGAGGAGGTAGTCCAGCCCGTTCTCCTTGATGAACTCAAGCGGATCGCCGACCTGTGCGCCGCCTACGATGACGGTCCGCTGGACCGCCGCCGCGGGAACAGCCGGAACGGATTGCGTCGTACCGGGAGCGTGGTCCGCGGTGTGACGGGGCGCCGCGGCGGCCATCACCCGGGTCGCGGTGGCCTCCGCTTCGCGTTCGAAGCGGTCCGAGGGGTCCGAGATCCGCAGTCCGTCGCCGTTGTCCGTGCCTGCCACCGATCCGCGACGCTGCTGGATGACGTGGGTCAACTCGTGGGCGAGGGTGTGCTTGTCCGCCCCGCCGTCGCCGATCACCACATGGCTGCCGGAGGTGTAGGCGCGGGCGCCGACCGCGGCGGCGGACGCGCGCGCGGCAGCGTCGTCGTGGATGCGGACATCCGCGAAATCGGCGCCGAGGCGGGCTTCCATGTCCGTGCGGGTGGTCTCGTCCAGCGGGCGACCGTCGCTGCCGAGCACCTCTCGGACCGCGGAGCGCTGCACCCTTGCCTGCTCATCGGGCTGGTGACCGCAGTCGGCGCTGTGCAGGTGCTCCTCCTGGGCGCCCGGATGGCCAGTCCGGCGCAGGCGCTGCACGACTGCGGCGTTGCCCACCGTCGCCTGCAGGGCCAGCAGGCTGTGCTGTCGCAGGTCATCTCCGGCGGACGCAGCCTTGGCAGCGCGGCCTTCCCTGGCCTCGGTGGCTTCCCTGTTCCCGCGCTCGCGCATCGGTTCCGCTCCCCGTGTGATCGTGCAACAGGGCTATCACTAAACCTGATTACGGCGGGGCTCGGAAGCCACCTACGGGTCATCTGCCGACCCCTGTGAAGGAGAGAGCCTCAACCGGCCCCGTACGAAGGCCGGTTGAGGCATCCCGAGTTGCTCACGGAAATACGAGCACCCCCGCCTACGGAAGAGTGGCGCCCTCCGCGTTCAGCGCCGCAGGCACCGGCTGGAAGAAGGTCTCTCCACCGGAGGAGCAGTCGCCGCTGCCGCCCGAGGTCAGCCCGATGGCCGCGTCGCCGTCGAAGAGCGCACCGCCGCTGTCGCCCGGCTCGGCACACACGTCGGTGTCGATGAGCCCGGAGACCGAGCCCTCCTGGTAGTTCACGGTCGCGTCCAGCCCGTTGACCGTCCCGCCGTGGACGCCCGAGGTACTGCCACTGCGCTGGACCGACTCACCCACGTAGGCATCGGCGGCGCGGGTGATCTGCTGGCTACCGCCGTCGTAGAGGTCGACGGCGCTCGAGTGGTCGCTGCCGGAGTCGTCGTACTGGACCAGGGCGTAGTCGGTGCCGGGGAAGTGCGAGTCGACGGTCTGGCCGACCTCCCCGCCGCCCTGCGAGTCGGACCACGTCGAGGACGCGTTGCCGCAGTGACCGGCGGTCAGGAAGTACGGCGCGCCGTTCACCGACACATTGAACCCGAGGGAGCAGCGCACACCACTGCCCCAGATCGCGTCGCCACCCGCGATGAGCGGCTTGAACGCGGTCGCGGCCCGACGGACTACGACCCTGTCGCCGAGCGACTTGACCACGGTGTTGAGTCGGGTGCGCTTGGCGCCCGTGACCGTCGGGTCGACGGTCACGACCACCTTGTCCTTACGAGGATCGATCGCCCACGCGGTACCGGCGGTCCGGGCCCGCTGCGTCAACGTGCTCAGGACACTGCGGAGTTGGGTGGTGGAGTAGCGCACGGATCTGGGAACGGCGCCAGTGCCGCGCACCTGGTCGGCCGCGGAGGAGTCGGTGATGTTGACGACGAAGCGGCGGGCCGCGGCGTCGTAGTAGGAACCGGCGGCGCGGTCGCCGAGTCGTGCGACGAGGGCCGCGGCGGACGCGGCACGGGCCGCGGCCGGGGTGGCCGCGCCGGAAGCGGCCGTGGCCGAGCCCGCACCGGGGAGCAGTGCGGCGCCGGCCGTGAGGACCACGACGCTCGCTCCGGTGAGCGCGCGGGTGGTGAGAGCTGTGCGGCGTTGCGTCATGTGAAGCCTCCTGTGGGGGTTGCCCCGCTCACTCGACGAGTGGGGCCGGAGGAACGGAAGGCACGGGGACGCCGACCCCAAGGCCAGACGTGGCCATGCCAAGCGCGACGAGTATGGCGACGCCCGCCCGCCACAACAAGGAAGCAATCCGGCCGGGCGTGGGGTGCGACGGCCGGTGCCCCGCCGCAGCCATCTCGGCACGCCGGGCACGCGTACCCACGACGGGCGTCACACACGGTGTGCGCCATCGGGCCCGCGGTCCACGCTCGGTTCACTCGCCGCTGGCCGGTTTGCGACGATGATGTCCGGAATCCGGAAAGAGCCTCCCTTATTTGGACTAGACTTGGCTCGTCTGTGACCTGGCGCGACGACCACACCGCCAATTCCCGCCAGATACGGGTAAGTTCTGCCGCCCGCAGCACCGCCGGTACCTCGTCGCGCGGCGGCTCGCCCCCGGCCCTCGCACGCACTCCGCCGGCACGGCTCGCATGTGGCTGCCGATGTCGCACTTGACGTTCCGTTCACCCGGATCTCACCGTGCCGTTCACCGGCTCCCGACGAGAATCGGCGGCCATGAACACTCCTGACTCTGTTGTCCGTTCAGGCCCCAGCAGACGAGCACTGTTGGCGGGTGCGTCGGGGGCGGGGCTGGCCGGTGCGGTGGGGCTGGCCGGTGCGACGCCCGCTGCGGCGAGCCCGGTGCTGTGGGAGAAGCCGGGTGCACTGGGGGCACCGCGGGTCGCGGGGCTGCATCTGCAGTTCGGAGCCGATGCCTCCCGTGAAGTCGTGGTCTCCTGGCACACCACCGCGTCCGTGTCCCGGCCACGTGTGCTGCTCGGCACCCCGGCCGGCGGTCTCGGCCGTACCGTCGCCGCGCAGACCACGACGTACCGCGACGCCAAGTCGGGCACCGAGGTGCAGGTGCACCACGCTCGGACGCGCGGCCTCAGGCCGGACACCGACTATGTCTACGCCGCCGTACACGAGGGTGCGCAGGCCGAGTTCGGCAGCGTGCGCACCGCACCGCGCGGCCGCTCGGCGTTCACCTTCACGAGCTTCGGCGACCAGGGCACACCGACCCTCGGCAAGAAGAACGACAGCGGCATCTACGTCAACGACAACCTCGGCTCCCCCGCCGCCGGCGACACCACCGCCGGGGTCGAGCGGATCGCCCCGCTGTTCCACCTGGTCAACGGGGACCTCTGCTACGCCAACCTGGCCACGGACCGGGTGCGCACCTGGTCCGACTGGTTCGAGAACAACTCCCGCTCGGCCCGCCACCGCCCGTGGATGCCGGCCGCCGGCAACCACGAGAACGAACTCGGCAACGGCCCCATCGGCTACGGCGCCTACCAGACCTACTTCAGCCTGCCCGACGCGGGCGCCGACACCGAACTGCACGGACTGTGGTACGCGTTCACCGCGGGTTCCGTACGGGTGATCAGCCTCAACAACGACGACGTCGCCTTCCAGGACGCCGGCAACTCCTACGTCCACGGCTACTCCGGCGGCGCCCAGAAGCGCTGGCTGGAGACCGAACTCGCCGCCTCCCGCGCGAACCCCGACATCGACTGGCTCGTGGTGTGCATGCACCAGGTGGTGATCTCGACCGCCGACAAGTTCAACGGCGCCGACCTCGGGATCCGCGAGGAGTGGGTGCCGCTGTTCGACCGCTACGGCGTCGACCTCGTTGTCTGCGGCCACGAGCACCACTACGAGCGCTCGCACCCCCTTCGGGGCCAGCAGCCCAACGACACCCGCACGCCAATCCCGGCCGCCACCGACACGCATGCCGTCGACACCACCAGGGGCACCGTGCACATGGTGATCGGCGGGGGCGGCACCTCGGCCCCCTCCAACCAGCTCCTCTTCCCCACCCCGCAGTGCCGGGTGATCACCAAGGTGGGCCCGGCCGACCCGGCGACCGGCAAACGCCCGCCCGTCTACGTCCTCGAGGACGCCCCCTGGTCGGCGGTACGCGACGCCGAGCACTCCTATGGTTTCGCCGCCTTCGAGGTCGACCCCGGCCGTCCCGGCGGCACGACCTCGATCCACGTCACCTACTACACGGTCAGCGGACCCTACGGCGACCTCGTCCCGGTCGACCGCTTCACCCTCACCCGCCCACGCGGCGACCACTGACGGCAGCCCGCCCCCGTGCGGGGATACGGCGCCGGGACGGTCGACCACACCAGGGCGATGGTCCCGGCGCCCCTCACCTGCTTTGCCATGACGTAGGGCGGGGGCCATCCGTGTAGCAGCCAGCGTTTCTCAACGCACGGCAACATCGGTGCAACGCCCGGGCGTTGAATATCACGGCTTGGCCAAGCCCTTCCCGCGCGTTGGTCGCATGTTCATGGCGTTTGCCTGATGCGCCCTGTCGGCCCGAGCGAAGGATGGTCGGTGGCCCGCTTTTCCGTCGGGCCGGCCGTCACTCCGGAGCGCTTGTCCCGCTCAAGAAAGGGCCGTCATGGCTGAGTTGACACGCCGTAGACTACTGAGTTCGGCCGCCGGTGCGCTGGGCGCCACCGCGGCTCTCTCCCTCCTCCCGCCGAGCATCCAGAAGGCCGTCGCCGCCGGGCCGCCCCCGAACGGATCGCTGCGCGACATCGAGCACGTGGTCATGCTGATGCAGGAGAACCGGTCGTTCGACCACTACTTCGGCACCCTGTCGGGGGTCCGGGGCTTCAGCGACCCGGACGCTCTCAGGCTCGGCAACGGGCGTTCGGTCTTCTACCAGCCCGACGCCAAGAACCCGAAGGGCTATCTGCTGCCCTTCCACCTCGACACCCACAAGTCGAGCGCGCAGGCCATCCCGTCCACCAGCCACGCCTGGGCCGTACAGCACCAGGCCTGGAACGGCGGCAGGATGGACCAGTGGCTGCCTGCCCACCGCAGGGCCGACGGCGTCAACGGGCCCTATGTGATGGGCTACTACACGCGCGAGGACATCCCGTTCCAGTTCGCGCTCGCCGAGGCCTTCACCATCTGCGACAACTATTACTGCTCGGTGTTCGGCCCCACCTGGCCCAACCGCCTGATGTGGATGACCGGCACGATCGACCCTGCCGGCACCCACGGCGGCCCGATCATCAGCAACGTCGCGCCCACGCCGTACCGCTGGACGACGTACGCCGAACGCCTCCAGGCGGCCGGCGTCAGCTGGAAGGTGTACCAGCAGGACGACGACTACGGCTGCAACCTGCTGGAACAGTTCGCCGCCTTCCAGAAGGCGCGGCCCGGCTCCGAGCTGTACGAGCGCGGCGTACGCCCGCAGCCCGAGGGCACCTTCGAGGACGACGCACGCAACGACCGTCTCCCTGCCGTGAGCTGGCTCATTCCCACGGGCTACCAGTCGGAGCACCCCGACTATCTCCCGGCCGCCGGCGCCGACTTCGTCGCCTCGAAGATCGAGGCGATCGCGGCCAACCCCAAGGTGTGGCAGAAGACCGCCTTCATCCTCAACTACGACGAGAATGACGGCTTGTTCGACCACGTGGCCCCGCCCACCCCGCCCGCGGGCACGGCGAACGAGTACGTCCAGGGCCGGCCCATCGGAGGCGGTTTCCGCGTCCCGGCCATCATCATCTCACCCTGGACCGTGGGCGGTTGGGTCGCTTCGGAGGCCTTCGACCACACCTCGGCCCTGCAGTTCCTGGAACGGTTCACGGGGGTGGCGGAACCGAACATCAGCAACTGGCGACGCGCCACCTTCGGCGACCTCACCACCGCCTTCCGCTTCAGCGACGCCCGTCCCGACGCGCCCCAACTCCCCGACGACACCGCGGAGCAGCTGGAGAAGGCGAAGGAGGAGGTGGCGACGCTGCCGAAGCCGACGCTGCCCGGAGCGGACCAGACGTTCCCGCACCAGGAAAGCGGTCACCGCCCGCACGTGTGACACCAGCGTCCCGCGCCCGTTGTGCCCGGGCCCTCGCCGGGGCCCGGGTACGCACGCTCCTCCCAGGCTCCGGTCATTGCGCCCACGCCACCATCGCGTCTGCTTCCGGTCATCCTCACTTCGCTCGGGTACGTTCCTGGTCGGCGACCTCGCCTACGGCGGCGGCGCGGAGCAGAGCGTGCGGGTTCCGCTGGCTCGCGAGGGCTGGTACGACCTCGCGGTCGGGATCGCGGGCGAGCCGTTCTTCCGGCGCCACTGGGCCGGGCGTGTCCCAACCTCGCTGCAGGGCGTGACCGATCCGGCGATGGGTCTGCCCGACGCCCTCGGCGTCACCGTCGCCCTCGCCGCCGCCTCCGCCACGATCGACGAGGCGGTCCTCGTCCCCGGGCACACCGCCCGGATCGGCGTCGAGCTGAGCGCGCGGGAGAAGGTGACCGCCCTGGAGGTGGCTCCCGTCGTCCCGCCGGGCTGGCCGGTGCGCACCGTGACCGCGCCGCCCGTGTCGCTGGCCGCCGGCGCCTCGGCGAAGGCCGTCTACGCCATCTCGGTCCCCGGCGATGTCACCGGGGACGGGCACCGGTTGCTCGTCACCGCGCGGGGCCGGACCGGAGAGCGGTATGTGCTGGCCGACGACGAGATCAGTGCCCGCACCGCCGTGTCCGTCGCGGGCCATCCGCTCGGCGAGGACTTCGAGTCCGTCGCCAACGCCCTGCAGCCGTCGGGCGGCGTCCTCGGCTGGACAGCAACCGCCCCGTCCGGCTGGAAGGTGGTCAACGCCGCCGGTATGCCGCGGGGCACGCCGCGTCTGCAGGGCTGGACCTTCCACACCAAGCGGCTGTGGCAGACCGGTGGGCAGGACCGCGCCGACTTCACTCGCGCGCTCGGGGTCGTCGCCGTCGCCGACCCGGACGACTGGGACGACAGCGGCTCGCCGTCCAGCAAGGGCCGCTTCGACTCCTCACTCGTCTCCCCGCCGGTCGAGCTACCCGAGGGCGCCACCAGGCTGTATGTCTCCTTCGACTCCCACTACCGCCAGGAGGCCCCGCAGGAGGCGGAGTTGACCGCCGCCTTCGACGACGGAACCACCGTACGACTGCTCCACTACTCCTCGGCCACGTCCGGCAACGACAACCTCGGCAAGGACGCGGAAGACACCTACGTCGCCCGCGACACCGCCATCCCCGCCGGCACCCGCTCGGTCACCCTGACCTGGCGTGTCTTCAACGCGGCCAACAACTGGTACTGGGCCGTCGACCACGTCCGCGCCGACGTGACCCCGCTGCCGCGGTACTGAGGCGCGCTGGCGGCGCGGCGGTGGGAGAGGTGCGGTGCCCGATTGGCAGGTAGCCGAGAGACAGCCCCGCTAGGGAAATTTTGAGTGGCTTTAATGTGGGCGCAGACCTGGATCGTCATCAACGCGCTTGTCATCACGGGGAATTGAGCAGCAGAGACCCTTGCTATGGTGGACCGATGGCATCCGTCAAGCAATTCCAAGTCACCTTCGACTGCGCAGAACCTGAGCGCGTCGCTCGCTTTTGGTGCGAGGTGTTGGGGTACGTCATCCCGCCGCCACCGAAGGGGTTTGCCACTTGGGACGATTTCGACCGCTCGCTGCCGCCTGGGAATCAGGGTTCATGGTTCGCATGCATTGATCCCTCAGGTGTGGGACCGCGACTGTTTTTCCAGCGCGTTCCCGAAGGCAAGGTCGTCAAGAATCGGCTGCATCTTGACGTGCGGGTCGGCACCGGACTCGTGGGGGAAGAGCGGGTGGCCACGCTTGAGGCCGAATGCGCACGACTGGTCGCGCTCGGCGCGGTACGCGTGCGACTGCTGCTTGCCGATGACGACAACGAGTCGTGCCTCCTTATGCAGGACATCGAGGGCAACGAGTTCTGTCTCGACTGAGCATCCTCCGAGACGGGGAGGTGTTCAGGAGCGCCCCGGGCTGTCCGCTCCCCCAGGCCCCTCGATCGCCCAGAGCGGTGAAGTGACCGCTCCCCGGAGGGTCTTGGCGCGGAGGGACTCCATGCCGAGGTGGAGGGCGGTGGCGCCGTGGGTGTAGGCGTACTCGATGGGGAGGTAGTAGACGAGGTTGAAGTACTCGTGCGCTCCCCGCAGTTGGGCGTAGTCGTAGCCGGTGGCACGGAGCCAGACGGTGTCCGCGTGGCGGTAGAAGAGGCTGAAGGCGACCATGCGGTCTTCGGTATAGGCGGCGAGGACGGTTCCGCTGTCGGCCATGCCCTCGGCCTGGTCGCGCAGCAGGCGGGCCATGGCGGAGGGGTCGGCCGGGTGTCCATGGCGCTCCTGGAGCTGGGCGAGGAGTGCGCCGGCGGGGTCGGCGCACTCGGAGAGTCGTAGGGTGCGCAGCTCGTATCCGGCTTCGACGAAGGCTCGGCGTTCGCGGCGGATGGCGACCCGTCGTTTGGACGGCAGGCCGGCGAGATAGTCGTCGAACCTGGTGCCGGGCAGGGGGATGCGGGCATCCTCGCCCAGCCGCACGGGTTTGGTGCCGCAAGCATCGGCGAGTTCGGCGGCTGCCGTATCGGTGACGTACAACCACCATGGCTGCGCCTTGTGGACGTCAGCGAGCGAACTGGCGGCCTTCACCAGTGCGTTCAGGGCTCCGTGCCGTCGGTCGGGGGTGAGGCGGGGGTGCAGGAGTGGGCCGTTGAGGTAGCCGCGGCGGGCCCCTGCGAGCAGGGTCCTGACCGGTGTGCGGTCGGGGATGAGGGCGTGGACGCGGTAGAGGGCGTTGGGTTCTGCGTCGACCGCGTACAGCGGTGCGGCGGCGATCAGTCGGCCGTCGTCGTGGACGAGGGCGTAGCGGACCTGGGCGGTGGGGTCGTGCTGCTGGGCGGCGAGCCACTGGTGGGAGAGGTAGAGGCCCGCCTCGGCGGCGAGGGCGTCCCACTCGGCGGCGGGGACCTCCATGATGTCCTGGACGAGGGTGAGGATCACGGCTGAGCTTCCTCCCGTTCGGGTGGGGCGAGGGCGTGGGCTGCGGGGACGGCGAGCACGCTGAGGGAGGTGAGGAGCAGCCAGGGCAGCACGGGTTGCCGGCTCAGCAGCGCGGTGAGGACGACGGGAGCGGCGGCGCCGCCGATGGACCAGGACAGCTGGAAGGCGACCTGGTGGCGGCCGTTGGCCGCGGTGGGGGCCAGGGCGACAGAGAGTTCGCTCAGTGCGGGAGAGCTGAGGATCTCGGACAGGGTGAACAGCAGCGTCGCCACCACCAGGACGGCGGCCACGGTCCAGCGGGGGGCGCCCTGCAAGGCGAGGGGCGCGGCGAAGAGGGCGAAGGAGACGGCGCCGACGAGGAACCCGCCGGCGATCGCGCGGTGCGGGCGGTGGCGTGCCGAGCGGCGGGTGATGGCCGGGGTGAGGACGGCGACGACGGCCGTGTTGACGACCAGGAGGGTGCCGGGGATCCACGCGCCGGCGTGCAGGGTGCCGGTGACGTACACGGCGAGCAGGACCGGTGGGACCATCTGCGCGAGGACGAAGGCCAGGTTGGTCGCGACGAGCAGGAGGTAGCGGCCGTCCCGGAGAACCGCCTGCCGGCTGCCCTGCCGGTTCGCTTGCCGGCTGCCCCGCCGGGCCGGCCCGCCGCTGTCCTGCGCCGGGCCGGAGGTGTCAGGCGTGCCGCCGTCCCCTGCGGCGCCGGAGATGTCCGGCCCGGCCGGGCTTCTGGTGGGCTTCCAGGTGAGGAACAGGAGCGCCGCGCACAGGAACGTGCCAGCGTTCGCGGCGATGAGCGCGTACAGGCTGTCCGGGCCGAACAGGGCCAGCGCGACGGCGGAGACGGCCGCGCCGACACCGATGCCGAGGTTGCGCAGCGAGGAGATGAACCCGAACCAGAGCCGCTCCTCGCCGGGCAGGCAGGCCAGGGGCACCAGGTTGCGGGCGGCCGTCCAGTACAGGTTGATACCGGCCTGTACGACGAGGTAGGCGAGGCTGATCTGCCACGCGGAGCGGGCGACGAGGAACGCCGCGAATCCGGCGGCGGAGACGAGGTTGGCGAGCGCGACGACCGTCTTCGGGCCGCAGCGGTCCAGGAGGATCCCGCCGAGTGCGGGGACGGGCAGTGCGAGGAGGTTGCCCAGGGTGAGGGACGCGCCGATCTCCGCGAGGGAGAGGTGGGTGGCGTGGGTGAGGTAGACGACCGTGAAGGCGAAGACGAGCCCGGTGCCGAGGCTGTCGACCGCGTGAGCGGCGACGAAGCGGCTCGCTCCGGTGAGCGCGGGCAGCCCGGCCCGAGCCCGCAGTCCGCGGCGCCGGCCGGGGCCCGGCGGGGCGCCGCGGCGGGCCGTTCGCCTGCCGGTGGGGATGTTCACCGGCCCGCGGGGGTCAGCAGACGGCGGATCTTGTCGAGCCTGGCGGCCGTGATGAAGCCGGTCCGCTCGTACAGCCCGGTGAGTTCCTTCACCGCCCGCTGCTCGTCGCCCGGGTTCACGGTGAACGTGAGGATGCCGCCGTGGTCGTGGCCGTCGATGATCAGGTCGTGGCAGGTCACGAGGTCGATTCGGGCGCGGAGTTCGGCGAGGAGGGCGGGGGTGGGGTTCGCGGTGAGGCACTCGATCGCGAATCGCTCGGCCGGGGCGCCGGTCCGGGTCGGCCAGGTGCCGTGGAGGATGTCGAGGAGGGCGGCGAAGGTGTTGAGTCCACTGGCGGCGATGGACAGGGTGGTGGCGCCGCCGATCCGGGGGTTGATCTCCAGGACGTGGTAGGCGCCGTCGGCGTAGATCATGTCGACGTTCACGGACCCCTCCACACTGAGCGCCGTGCACAGGTCCACGAGGCGCTGCGCGGTGGGCCGGAAGTCGTCGCCCGAGGCGGGGTGGACGTAGCGGAGGTCTTCGAAGGTGAAGGCGGGCGGGCCGCCCGCGGTGCCGGTCCAGATGAGCGGCATGACGGTGTAGTGGCCGCCGGCGCCGACGATGTCGACCGAGCAGAGCCGGCCGCTGACGCACTTCTCGAGGACCGCGTGTGCCGTCGGCCGGGCGGCGAGGTGGCGGTCGAGGGCGGCCGGGTCGGGGAGGAACTCGATGCCCATGCTGGTGGAGTCCCACAGCGGCTTGGCCATGAGGGGGTAGCCGAGATCCTGGGCGGCGAGGCGGACGGCGTCCGGGTAGGCCGGGACGGGCAACGCGCGGTCGTTGAGGAGGTCACTGTCGACCAGGACGGCGGGCGGGGTGGTGAGGCCGTGCGCGTCGAGGGCCCGCTTGGTCTCCCACTTGTCGCACAGGACGCGCGTGGCGGCGAGGGGGGTCATGACGGTGCGGATGCCGAGGGCTTCGAGCTTGGCCTTGACGACGGCGTCACGCAGGGCGTTCTCGTCCGGCAGGGAGATCGCCACGGCCGCGTCGGCCCCCCAGGCGCGCACGCGCTCGACGAACTCGTCCGGTGTGGCCGCGGGGTCGAGCCGTTCGCTCGTGCCCGGGAACAGGTCCGGGCCGCAGTCGCCGTGGGTGTGGAAGAGGCGGGCCTCGGCGCCGAGCCGCGCCAGGGCGGGGGTGATGCCGTGGATGTACGGGTCGGCGCGCTGGATGTCGACGGACCGGAGGAAGGCGATGCGCTGCATGTCAGCTCACTTCTATGCGGGTGTGGGCGAGTGCGCGGGCGGCGTCGGCGTTGACCTGCGCGGGCGTGGCGGCGGTGAAGATCAGGTGGCCGATGCGGGCCGAGTTGTCGTGGGCGCTGCCGACGACGGCGCCGGGCGGGGTGGTGATGTCCCCGTCGACCAGGCCGTCGTGCGGTCCGTCGATGGTCACCCCGTGGAAGGTGCCGGCGCGCGGCGGGGTGAGGAACCGGATCGCGCACGCCCCTTCCCGGGGCGCGGGTACGTCGGGCTTCTCGTCGAGGACGGCCTGGAGGTAGGCGCGGGCCTCGTCGATGCCGGAGGCCCGGCGTACGACGTCCACGAGGTGGTCTCCCGGCAGGCGGGCGCCGACCTCGATGACGACGGGACCCGTGTCGGGTGAGATCTTGAGTTCGGTGTGGGCGACGCCGTTGCGGATGCCGAGCGCCCGGAGCGCCCGTTCGGCGGCGGCCCGCACGGCGCTCAGCTCGGCGGCCGGCAGAGCGGCGGGGCAGGTGTGGCCGGTCTCGGCCCGGTAGGCGCCGGCGGTGGTGTGCTTCTCGACCGGGGGCAGATGGAAGTACGCGTCGCGCCAGACGACGGTGTCGAGGCTGAACTCGGGTCCGGGGACGTACTCCTGGACGACGACGCGCTGATCCATGGCCAGGCCGTGCGGGGCGGCGATCGGCCAGGACTGGGCGTGTTGTACGGCGGTGTCGAGCTGTTCGGGGCTCTCGACGACGCTGACGCCCCAGGAGCCGCCCTGCTCGGCGGGTTTGACGACGACCGGGAATGCCATGCCGATGCGGCCGAGGGCACGTGCCGCCTCCCCGGCCGTGCGCACGCTGATCGTTGCCGGCGCGGGCACCTGGCCCGCGTAGAAGGCCTGGGCCATCTCGGCCTTGTTCCGGCATGCCTGGGCGAGCCGGGGGTCGTTGCCGGGCAGCCCCAGGCGCTCGGCCAGGTGCGCGACGAGCGGGGTGAAGAACTCCCAGCAGCCGGCCACCGCGTCGATCTCCGTCGCCTCGGCGAACCCGGCCAGGTCCGCCAGCGCCCGGTCCGGGTCGGTGAGGTCGGTGAACACCGCGCCGTGGATCTTGTCGCGCAGCGCGGCGGGGTAACTCTCGTAGACGTCCTCGTGGGTGGCGACGAAGACATGCGCGCCGAGTTCGCGGGCGGCATCCAGCACATAAGGGCCCGAGTTTGCTAGCGCCTCGATCAGCAGGATCTTCTTCACGCCGCGCAGTAGACCGCACCCGCCGGGCCAGGGCCATGAACGTAACAACCAGAGCAGGACAGTGATTTCGCGACAACGGTTGTAGCAAGCTCCAGCAACCCGTCGGGGCACGGATCCTAGGGGTTTCGTCTTTGCGGAAGCGACCTTTCCGGTGGAGTTCGGGTCATCGCACAGGAGTGTGCGCTCCCAACGGGCCCGGGTTCGTGGGGACCGGGCCTGGGTCCCGGCCGCCGATCGCGGATTGACTCTCGGACGAAGCCCGGCCGCGGCGGCTACAAGCAGAAGGTGCTCACCTTCCACGGCGTGCCGCTGCTCGGGCTCGGCGTCGGCGCCCGCTCCTACACCGGCGTGCTCGACTACATGGTGGGCTCCGTCAAACCGTCCATGACCGAAGTCGCCGACTACATCAGCAGGGCCGAGGCCCACGCGCTGCGGCCCGTCACCGGGTTCGTCCTCGATGACGAGGAGATCATCCGCAAGCGCCTCGTCCTGGACACTTTCGACCTGGACCTCGCCGAACTGGACCGCTTCGGCTACCGGGACAAGGCCCACCTGTTCGAGCCGATCCTGGACGCCGCCGAGGAGACCGGGCTGCTGCGCCGCCTCGGCCGCCGCGTGCAGCTCACCCCCGAGGGCTTCAAATACCGCGACATCCTGTCCTGGATGTTCTTCTCCGACAACGTCGTACAGCTCGACCGCGACTACTACGAGCGCCTGCACCAGCAGAATCAGCGCGCCCGGAAGCACATGGGTACGCCGGTCGGCATCTCGGGGATCCGCACCGCGCGGGCGGCTTCGTGACCGAGCTGTTCATCGCGGCGGGCGGCGGCGGTGATCCGATCGGCACGGCCCTCACCCACGCCACGCTGGGCGCCGACGCCGATGCCGTCGTCCTCACCTACGCCTGGGAACGGCTCACCGTGGATCCGCTTCCCGGCCCCCTCGCCCCGCACGACTTCACCGGCCTCGACCGCGACACCCTGCCGGTGCCACTCGTCACGACCGGATCGCAGCCGCGCGGGCCACGCGGATGCACCCTCCCCCGACTGGCCGGAGACCTGCCGACGAGGCTCGCGCTCCTCGACCCCTACGCCGGAGTCGCGGGGCTCGCCGAGCAGATCGGGCGGACCGCCCGCGCACTCGGCGCCGACCACATCAGCGTCGTGGACATGGGCGGCGACATCCTCGCCCATGGCGACGAACCCACCCTCGTCAGCCCCCTGCCGGACGCGCTCGCCCTGGCGTCCTGCCAGCTGGCCGGCGTCCCCGCCACCGTCTACGTCGCCGGCCCCGGCCTCGACGGCGAGGTGCCCGAAGCAACCCTGCTGACCCGTGTCGCAGGCGACGGCACGGACCTCGACGGCACCCTCCCCATGTGGGCGGCGACCGTCTTCCGCTGGCACCCGTCCGAGGCCAGCACCCTGCTCGCCGCAGCCGCTGCCGGGCTGCGCGGTCCCTGCCTCACGAGGGAAGGCGCGGGCCCGATACCGCTCACCGACCGCAGCGGCCGCTTCTGGGACCTGCCGCTCACCCGGGCCCTGGACCACAACCGCCTCGCCCAAGGCCTCCTGGAGGCCCGCCCCGACACCCTGACCGGCGCGGAGGACGTAAGTCTAAGGCTGTACGGATTCAACGAGGTCGAACGCGAGCGGCAACGCGCGATCCGTCGCCACACCGCCCGCGACCTCATCGACGACGAGACCTTCCTAAGCGAACTGGACAGCTGGCTCCACGTACAGCGCGCCGGCCACCCCGACGCGCGGTACGTGAGCGTCCGTTGCGCAGTCGAGTCCCTGGGCTACGACTGGCGCCTGACCGAACAGGTCCGGGACCTGCTGACCAAGCACCGTCCCGGTCTTGACGCCTTCCCGCTCCTGTCACTGACGAACTGACCGACCCGAGCACGCGCGAGAGCGGCCCCCGGTGACGGGGGCCGCTCTCAACGTGGTTGCCGTGCCCTGCTCGTAGGCCGCCGGCCGCTGTCAGCGGCTGGATGCGACGGCCTAGAGGGGCAGTGGGTCGACGCTCGCCTGAGTCCGGGTCAGTACGCGGAGTTGACGTTGTCGATGGAGCCGTAGCGGTGGGCGGCGTAGTTGGCGGCCGCGGTGATGTTGGCGACCGGGTCGGTGATGCTCTGCGCGGTGCCGGAGACGTGGTAGGCGTGGAAGGTGGGGTCGATGACCTGCAGCAGGCCCTTGGACGGGGTGCCCTGCTTGGCGTTGACGTCCCAGTTGTTCTGCGCGTTGGGGTTACCGGCGGATTCGCGCATGATGTTGCGCTTGAGGCCCTCGTAGCTGCCGGGGATGCCCTTGGACTTCATGATCTGCAGAGACTGCTTGATCCAGCCGTCGAGGTTGTTGCCGTAGCCGGTCTTCTGCCCGGAGGTGGCGCGGCTGTCGCTGCCGGAGACCTTGACCACGGAGGAGGCGTGCACCTGCGTTGCTTCGGCGGCCTGTGCGTTCGTCGGCATCAGGGTGATGGCGGCGGCTGCGGCACCGGTCGTGGCGATGCCGGTGAGGCCGAGGGTGCGGAGACGAGCGATGCGGGTGCGAGTGGTCATGGTCATGCGAAAGGGACTCTCCGTTGGGGGACGTCGTCATTGCCGGCTGCTGCCGGCGGCGGCGTGGGGCGGAGCCCCGCGCTGCGGACGGGAGCGGACAGACCTCGCAGGAATTCACTCGGTCCGTCGCCGTGCTCCCGGCAACGACAGCAATGGTTAGCGGCGGACGCGGCGGGGCGCAATGATGTGACGTACTATCCCACTTCGGAGTAATGCCTGAAATAGACCCTTATGACAGCTTTCCGTGCTGTTCAGGGCGCTCTGTACCTACGATGCCGCTTAGGATGTGATCCGCGCCCTATGGGTGGCGTCACTCCTGCAGGCCCCTTGAACGGCCCTTTTGGACGCGCAATCGGGAAGACGGAGGGGGCGGCGCCGGGCCGGCGCGCGTACTCCGGGTCGGCGGTCAGGAGGCTGCGCCGCAGCGGGCACGCGCGGCCAGCAGGTCGGCTTCGTGGGCGACCGCCCGTTGCCCGAGCGCGATCAGCGGTTCCGCAGTGAACGGCCGAGGCCGGTCAGGGCGTACTCGGCTCGTGGAGGTGCACCTCGCTCGCCCGTGCGTAGTCCTGCCCAGCAACAGCCGGGACGGACACATCGGCCACATCACTCGGCCGACCAGGGTGGAGTTCAGGTTGTCCGGTCGCCCAGGGGCGCGAACGTGACGGGCAGCTGCACCGGGCCGCGGAGACCGCCGGGCCGCCGGCGCAGCTCGGCCGGAGGGACGGCCAGAGCCAGGTCCGGGAGGCGGCGCAGCACCGTCCCGATGGCGATCTGGCCCTCCAGCCGGGCGAGCGGTGCGCCCAGGCAGTAGTGGATGCCGTGCCCGAAGGCCAGGTGGCCGTTGTTCTGCCGGGTGATGTCCAGCCTGTCGGGGTCGGGGTACCGAGCCGGATCACGGTCGGCGATCGCGGACGCGATCAGCACGGTCGCCCCGCGTGGGACGGTCACGCCCGCGATCTCGACGTCTTCGCGGGCGAACCGGGCGATGCCCGGGTTGACCGGGCCGTCGTAGCGGAGGCACTCCTCGATCGCGTCGGGCAGCAGTTCCGGATGATCGCGCAACAGGGTCAGCTGGTCGGGGTGGGCGAGCAGCGCCGCGATGCCACCGCCGATCAGGTTGACCGTCGTGACGTACCCGGCCACCAGCAGCAGGAAGGTCATGGCAATCAGCTCGTCGTCGTTCAGCCGCCGTTCCTCATCGTGGGCGCTGATCAGCGCGCTGAGCAGATCATCCCCCGGCCGGGCGCGTTTGGCTTCGAGCTGCTTCGTCACGTACGCGCGCATGTGTTGCCAGGCCTCGTTGACGACGACAGGGTCGGGCATCGTCTCACCGCGCACGAGCATGGCGTCGGTCCACCGCTGGAAGTCCTGTCGGTCGTCCACCGGCACGCCGAGCAGCTCGCTGATGACGGTGACCGGCAGCGGCAACGCGAAGTCCGCCACGAGATCGGCCCGGCCGGCCGGCACCACGGCGTCGAGCAGCCGGTCGGATATCTCCTGGATACGGGGCCGCAGCTCGGCGACCCGGCGTGCGGTGAACGCCTTCGACACCAGGCGGCGCAGCCGGGTGTGGTCGGGCGGGTCGGAACGGAGCATGTTGCTGATCATCGACTCGCGCTCGAACTCGGGCAGCTGCTCGATGAGGCGGGGGTCCGAGGCATCACGCACATCGCTGCTCAGCCGGGGGTCGGACAGGGCGGCGAGCCCGTCCTCGTAGCGCGTGACCAACCAGGCGTCCAGGCCCCCGGCGATGACCGCGCGCCGGACCGGGCCGTCCTCGCGCAGCCGCCTGTAGAGGGGGTAGGGATCCGCCACGAAGCCCGGATCGGCGTAAGGAAGAAGGACCGGCTGCTGGCTCATCATGCCTCCCGGGGGCAGCGTCGACCGCACTCGTCCCTCTGCTGACATCCAGGGGGCATATACCCAGATTGTCCGACCGGGCAATCGTCATGGCCGGGCGGGCACGGGCATCGGCCGCTTCCGGCAGGGCAGGTGAAACCGGGGTGAGCCGTGAATTTCCCGTGGTGCGTCATGACGACGGTGCAGAGGCCTTGCCCAGGGTCATGCTCAGGGTCATGCCCGTCCTCAGGGTCATGCCCGTCGTGGCCGCCGCTCAGCCTTACGCAGCCCGGTGCGTCGTCGCGGTCGCGATCAGACGTCCGCGCCGCGCACCGCCCGCAGCACATGCGGCCAGGCCGCCGCGCCGAGTGCCGCGCCGGCTTCGGCTGTCCCGCCGTGGTCGAAGTGCACGGACGCGGGCGGCGCCACCTCGCCGGGGAACAGGGTGCGGTGGCCCGCGTCCTGCCTGGTGACCAGCCGCACCGGGCGCCCGGCTGCCGTTCGCCGGTCGGCCAGCTCGCGGGCGAAGGACAGCGCCGGCCACATGCGGTCGGCGCCGCCCGCGACCAGGACGAGGTCGCCGGCTGCCTTCTCCACCGGGATGGCCGCGGCGGCCAGTCGGTCGGCGTAGGTTGCCAGGCTGCGCTCGTACCAGCCCAGCACCGACACAGGCGCGCCCTCCGGCTCCGTGGGGGTCCAGGTGTCGTCGTAAGGGACGAAGGGCAGGGGCTGCCCCCGCCAGGTCCAGCAGGAGCGGTACGGGCGATCCAGGCCATCGCTGCCGGGGCCGACGTTGGCCCAGGTGACCGAGGTCGGGGCGAGCGCGATCACGGCGTCGGCGCAGTCCGAGAGGACGGACAGGTGCAGCGCCGCCTCGGCGCCCTTCGAGACGCCGAGGACGCTGACTCGCCGGGCGCCACGATCACGCAGCAGCCCGGTCGCGGCCACGAAGGTCTCCAGCGGGATCTCGCAGATGCCCGGTGACTGGCCGCGGCCGCCGAACCATCGGATCGACGCCGCGATGATGCCCTCACGTGCGAACAGTCGGCATCGCTCGCGTTCGACCCGGCCGCTGGAGCCGGAGAGTACGAGGACGCCGTTACTGCTTCCGGAGGCCGGCTCGACGAGGAAGCTCTCCCACGGCTCAGCCAGCTCATGCTCGGTGATCTCTATGGCCATGCGGCCAACTTACGGCAGACGGTTCTCCGCATCCGCCATGGGCGCGGGTGCGCCCCGTGTATCGCCATACGGCACAGCCATCGCCAACGATCCAACTCCCGCGGCAAGCAAGCAACTTCTTAGACAGGCCGGTCGGTCATCATGCTGGCTTCGCATCGCCGGCTGAGTACAGGCGTCGGCGGCGGCAGCAGTGCTGGTGGGCAAACGCCCGCTCCACGGCCGAGCGTTGGGTGCCCGGTCCGGAGCCGTGCTCGGTGCCCCGGCGGGCCTGGCAAGGCTCGGCGGACAGGTCTCAGGGCTGGACGTGGACAAGCCCGAGTGAGCCGCTTTCGGGCGGCCGGGCGGGGTATTCCGAGCGTGGGCTGTCAGCGGCGTCGGTGGGCGTTGAGTCGGGCCGCCTGGCGTGTCAGGTGGTTGCGCTCGGCGACGTTCGGGGCCTTCTGGGCCGCCTCGGCGTACAGGCGTGCCGCCGTCGCCAGGTCGCCGTCGCGCTCGTGGAGGTACGCCGCCACCGCGGTGTGGCGGGGCAGTGAGTCGTCCAGCGCCGCGAGCGCCGCCAGGCCGGCGCGCGGTCCGTCGGCCTCACCGACGGCGACGGCGCGGTTGAGCCGTACGACCGGGCTGTCACTCAGGCGCGTGAGCTCGTCGTACCACTCGACGATCTGTACCCAGTCGGTCTCCTCGGCGGTGGGCGCGTCGGCGTGGAGTGCCGCGATGGCGGCCTGGGCCTGGAATTCGCCCGGCCGGTCGCGGGCGAGGGCCGACTGCAGGATCTTGACGCCCTCGGCGATCAATGTGGTGTCCCACCGGCCGCGGTCCTGCTCGGCCAGCGGCACCAGGTTGCCGTCGGATGCCGTGCGGGCGGCGCGCCGGGCGTGGTGGAGCAGCATGAGGGCGAGCAACCCCGCCACCTCGGGGTGGTCGACCTGGGCCGCGAGCTGCCGGGTGAGCCGGATGGCCTCGGCCGCGAGGTCGACGTCGCCGGAGTAGCCCTCGTTGAAGACCAGGTAGAGGACGCGCAGCACGGTGGCGACGTCTCCGGGCCGGTCGAACCGTACGCCGGAGACGGTGCGCTTGGCCCGGCTGATCCGCTGGGCCATGGTCGCTTCGGGCACCAGGTAGGCCTGGGCGATCTGGCGGGTGGTCAGCCCGCCGACGGCGCGCAGCGTGAGCGCGACCGCGGACGACGGTGTCAACGAGGGGTGCGCGCACAGGAAGTAGAGCTGGAGCGTGTCGTCGCCGGTGGGCGTGGGACCGGGGTCCGGCTCCGCGTCGAGGCGTTCCTCACGCCGGCGGCGGGCGGTGTCCGCGCGGGTCGCGTCGAGGAACCGGCGCCAGGCCGCGGTGACCAGCCAGCCCTTCGGGTCCCGCGGCGGGCTGGTCGGCCAGACGCGGACCGCCTCGACCAGCGCGTCCTGGACGGCGTCCTCGGCCGCCGCGAAGTCGGCTCCGCGGCGGACGAGGATGCCGAGCACGCTCGGCGTGAGGCTCCTCAGCAGGGCCTCGTCCATCTGAGACACCTGAGAACTCACTCGGTGATGGTGGGCGGGGCGGTCAGGAACGGGCGCACCTCGAGCCACTCGTGGATCGGCTTGCCGCCCGCCCCGGGGGCGGCCGACAGCTCCCCGGCCAGCTCTACGGCGCGCTCGTAGGTGTCGACGTCGATCACCATCCAGCCGGCGATGAGGTCCTTGGTCTCGGCGAACGGGCCGTCGGTGACCGGCGGGCGTCCCTCACCGTCGTACCGGATCCAAGACCCCTCGGGGGCGAGCGCCTGTCCGTCGACGAACTCGCCGGTCTTCTCGAGCCGGGCCGCGAAGTCCTGCATGTACCGCACGTGCGCCGAGATCTCCTCCTGCGTCCACTGGTCCATGGGCACGTCGTTGACCGGAGCCGGAGCGCCGCGGTAGTGCTTGAGCAGCAGGTATTTGGCCATCGTGGTTCTCCTCGGTGCTGGTGCGACCCATTGTGGCCGCATGCACCACGGGGACGGAGCCGGTTACGGGTTCTCGACATCACCGTCCGAATCAGCGCCTGAAATTTTTCACGCCGGCTCACTCCGCTGTTCGGCATGGGACGATGAACGTTCGGCTTGACGAACACCCATGAGTGCGAAACAGAGGATTGACGATGAACGACGTCCTGTCCTCCGCCGTGGAAGCGATCGGGGCGACCCCGCTGGTGCGGCTCGACCGGATCACGAGCGGGCTGGACGGGACCGTTCTGGCCAAGCTCGACTACCTCAACCCGGGCGGGTCCAAGAAGGACCGTGCCGCGAAAGGGATCATCGAGGAGGCCGAACGTTCCGGACTGCTCCGGCCCGGACAACCGGTCGTCGAGCTGACCAGCGGCAATATGGGCACCGGACTGGCCATCGTGTGCGCCGTCAAGGGCTACCCGTTCATCGCGGTGATGTCCAGGGGAAACTCACCGGAACGGGCCCGGATGATGGCCGCGCTCGGCGCCGAGGTGGTCCTCGTCGACCAGCTGCCCGGCTCCGTACCGGGGCAGGTTTCCGGCGGAGACCTGGAACGCGTCGATGCCGCCGCGCGGGAGGTCGCCCGGAGCCGCGGCGCATTCCGCGCCGACCAGTTCCACCGCGCCGGCAACTGGCTCGCCCACTACCACGGCACAGGCCGGGAACTGTGGCAGCAGACGGGCGGCGCCCTCGACGGCTTCGTCGACTTCCTCGGCTCGGGCGGGACATACGCGGGCGTCACCAAAGCCCTCAAGGAACACAACCCGGCCGCACGCTGCTACGTCGTCGAACCGGCCGGCGCCGCGGTTCTGGCCGGACGGCCCCTCAGCCACCCCGATCACCCGATACAGGGCGGCGGCTACGCCATGAGCGACCTGGACTTCCTGGCCGGTGTGCCGATCGACGGCTTCGTCCAGGTCACCGGTGACGAGGCGAGAAGCGCCGCCCGCCAACTGGCCGGCCGGGAAGGCATCTTCGGGGGCTACTCCTCCGGCGCCAACCTCGCCGCGGCCCTGAAGCTGCTCGACGGCGAGATGCGGGGAAAGACCCTCGCCGTCATCGTCTGCGACTCCGGCCTCAAGTACCTGTCCACCGATCTCTGGGCAGATGTCTGAGCCACCGCACGACACCGACCCGCACCCGCCCGGCCGGCGGCGCAGGCATCCCGCTGTGATCAGGCGCGGTTGACTCACTCGTGGCCCACGTGGTCGCCCAGGTCGGCTCCAGTGTGGTCGCCTTGGGCTTGGCGCGGTGGCGAGCCGCACGGTCCAGTGCGCACTGGGCGGCGAGGCAGGCGGCCATCGCCACTCGCTACCGGCGCTTCCCCCACCGCGACGCGCTGATCGCGCAGGTCGTCGTCGACGGATTCGGCATCGTGCTGAACGCCGCCCGGACGGCGGCGACGTCGGCGCGGACGGATCCGCCCGCCGCCGTCCAGGCGTTCCTGCAGAGCGTGGTCGACAGCCGGGACAGCTGGTTCTGCCCCTGATCGGCGGGCCCCAGACCGGCGCCCCCGAGGCGCGTGAACTGCAACGGGACATCGCCGCCGCTCTGGAAGAGATCCCCGAGCAGGGGCGCCGGCGCAAGGTGATCCGTGCGGACGTGACCGCAGTGGACCTGATCACCACGACCGCGCTGCTGTGCCGCCCCCTCCCCCACCTTCCGCCCGAGCAGGCCGCCGCGCTGACCGCACGTCACCTCGGCATCTTTCTCGACGGGCCGCGTCCCGACCCCTCGGTCACCCTGCCCCCACCCCCGAGCCACGAAGAAATGGCCCGTCATCCCCTTGCGGACCCCGCCGAAACCGACAGGGCCCGGAGCGGACAGCGCTGACGGGCCGGGGCACACATCGGCGCCGAGGACATGCGCTTACGGCGCCAGGCTGGACTCCGGAGCGGGGACGGCATCCTTCCAGACCGTGTGGAAGGCCAACCGCAGGCAGCCCGCGAGGGCCGGGTGCTCGATGAAGAGTGTGGTGGTGGTGCCCGCGCCGGCCACCGGATCGGGCATGTCGCACAGGACGAGGGAGGCGTCGGCGATGACGAGTTTCAGGGGTAGTTCGGGAGCGAAGCGGGCCTCCTCCCCGGCGGCGGCGAAGCGCCGTACGTGCTCGACCGTCTCGGGGTCGCTCAGGGCGTCGTCGAGGTAGAGCGCCCGGACGGTACCGCCCGCCCGGTGGAGTCGGCGGACCACCGCCAGGCCCTCCGTGTTCTCGGCGGGGGCGACGAACGGCGGCTTGCAGAAGGTGAGCAGCTCGTGTCGCGCCTGTCGCTGGATGTCGGCGAAGCGCTCGGAGATCGCCTTGGGGTCGCGCAGGATCTCGATGTAGTCCAGCGGATCGGTGTGTTCCCGCCCCAGGGACCAGAGCGGCTGCAGGGCACCGGCCAGCTCCTGGGAGACCCGCTCCAGCCGGTCGACGGACTCGCGTTGCACGGTCATCAGTCGGGCGAGGGCCAGCTCGGGCGTGACGGCGGAGTACGTGGCCACCCGGCCGGGGTGGGCGGTGACCAGTTGCCGTCGTACGAGCGCGTCCAGCACGTCGTACACGCGCTGGCGCGGCACGTCGGCCTCCCGTGCCACCTCGGCGGCCGTGTAGGAACCACGCCTGATGAGCGACAGGTAGACCCGCGCCTCGTACCGCGCCAGCCCAAGTGACATGAGGTCGTTGATGGTTCCATCTTCCAGCTCCATGGCTGCACAAGGTATATGCCCACGCCGAGAAGTTGGAGGCAAAGTTTTCGCAACTGCCTCTGTTCTCTTCGGCAAACAGTCAATAGCCTCGTGTGGAGCCACCACTGACCGTGGTGGCAGCACCAGCAGTATGCCCAGAAGCAGGCTCCGCACGGCTACCCCCAACGGAAAGCGTTTGTCATGTACGCGGCATCGCCGACCGGCCGCCGTCGCGGAGCCACCCATCCCCCCACGGAGGGCAGTTCATTGCATTCTCATCGCAGAAGGAACCCCATACGTCGCGGCGCGCCCGCACTCCTGTCTGCAGCAGCTCTGATAACCGGCGGCCTGGCCGCCGCCTCCTACTCGACGGCCTTCGCGACGACGACCACCACCGCCTCGTCCACGGCCTCCGCGGTGCACACGCACCGGCTCTGTTCGCAGCCGAGCAAGCCCGGTTACATGGCCTGCCAGGCAGAGGTCCGCACCGACCTCGCGCCGCAGAAGTCCCTCGGCCGGCACGACACCCCCAAGGGTTTCGGACCGGCCGACCTGCAGGCCGCCTACAACCTCCCCAAGGACGGCGGCAAGGGCGCCACCGTCGCGATCGTCGACGCGAACGACGACCCGAACGCCGAGAAGGACCTGGCGGCCTACCGCTCGCAGTACGGCCTGCCGGAGTGCAGCACGAGCAACGGCTGCTTCAAGAAGATCGACCAGGACGGCGGCTCCAACTACCCGACGCCCGATGCGGGTTGGGCCGGTGAGATCTCCCTCGACGTGGACATGGTCAGCGCGGCCTGCCCGCAGTGCAAGATCCTGCTCGTCGAGGCCAAGTCGGCCAACATGGACGACCTCGGTGCGGCCGTGAACCAGGCCGTCAAGCAGGGCGCCAAGTACGTCTCCAACAGCTACGGCGGCGGCGAGGACGCCAACAACGCCAAGGCCGACGAACAGTACTTCAAGCACCCCGGCGTCGCCATCACCGTCAGCTCCGGTGACAGCGGTTACGGCGTCGAGTACCCGGCGGCCTCCCAGTACGTGACCGCCGTCGGCGGCACCTCGCTCAAGAAGGACGGCAGCACCCGCGGCTACTCCGAGTCCGTCTGGGGCACGTCCGCCGGCGGCGACGGAGCGGGCTCGGGCTGCTCGCAGTACGACGCCAAGCCGTCCTGGCAGAAGGACACCGACTGCAAGAAGCGCAGCGTCGCCGACGTCGCGGCCGTCGCAGACCCGGCCACCGGGCTCGCCGTCTACGACACCTACCAGGCGAGCGGCTGGAACGTGTACGGCGGCACCAGCGCCTCCTCCCCGTTCATCGCCGGCGTCTACGCCCTCGCGGGCACCCCGGGTTCCGGTGACGTTCCGGCCTCGTACCCGTACGCCCACCCGGACAAGCTGAACGACGTCACCGACGGCGCCAACGGGTCCTGCAGCAACTACCTGTGCAAGGCGGGCAAGGGTTACGACGGCCCGACGGGTCTGGGTACCCCGAACGGTGTCGCGGCCTTCACCAAGTAGGCAGCGCATGATCACAACACAGCGGGCCTGAGCCGACACCAGCGGCCACCGCAGGTCGCTCCAGGCTCCGCAGCGCTTCGCCCCGTCGCTCACCCGGCGGGGCGAAGTGCTGTTTTCAGCGATGCCGGAGACAGGCGTGGCCGCCACGCCTCACTGGAAGTAGACAAGGATGCGTCCGGTGTTTCCCGTGTCCACCTCACGCCGGACGTACAGCTTCCTGATGTGCTTCTGGTCCAGGAACGCGAGAACACGAGCCTTCAGGCGCCCGGACCCCTTGCCCGGAATGATCTCCACGACCGACTCGCCCGTGTGGTTGGCCCTGAAGAGGAACTGGCGCAGCGCCAGCTCGATGTCGCGGTTGTTCCGGAAGATCGGGTGGAGATCGAGCGACATCATGCGGAGCCTCCGGGTGATACGGCACGGGTGAGGGTCACCGCCGTAGAGCCTCCCATGCGGCAGCCGCCCATCAGGCCGTCCCGAGGCACCACTATGCCGCAATGTCGCATTGTGGAATTATGATGCCGCCAAGCGGAAAGTAGGGCTGGGGGGGCTGGGGTATGCGGCGTCGCATGCGGAGACGCGGCCTGGAGTTCGGGGTGTGCGTGCTGCGCGGCCTCGCCCAGGTCATGTTCCTGGACAACGCCTGGTCGGGCGCCGCCTTCGGCACTGTGCTGTTCCTCGCGGACTGGCGGTACGGCACCTACGGCGTGGGAGGCGCCGTCCTCGGTACCGGTGCCGCATCTCTGCTGGGCGTGCCCCGCGACCGGGTGCGGGCGGGGCTGGAGGGCTTCAACTCCTGCCTGACCGCGCTCTGCTTCGCCGTGTTCCTCGATGCGGGCAGGCCGGCCACGGCACTGCTCGCCGCCGCGGCCTGCCTCGTAGTCACGGTCGTCACGGCGGCCGTGAGCCAACTGCTGCGGGTCTGGGACCTGCCGACGCTGACCCTGCCTTTCTGCCTGCTGGCGGGCGCCGTCACCGTTGCCGCGCCCGCCTTCCAGCGGATCCGGGCCCATGGCGGGAGCGGCGCCGCACTCCCCCACACGGCATCCGGGCCCACCGTCCTGGGACCGTACGACGTGGCAGGAGCGTTCTTGCGCAGTCTGTCCCAAGTCTTCTTCATGGAGCAGTGGTACGCGGGTGCCCTGCTGCTCGCGGGCCTCTTCCTGGCGAGCCGGACGGCGGGTTGGGTGGCCTGTTGCGGCAGCGCGACCGGCATCGTGACGGCCTGGGCGCTCGGGGCGCCGGCCGCGCGCATCGCCGACGGCACGATGGGCTGCAACGCGGTGCTCGTCGCGCTGGCGCTCTGCGGGGTGTTCCTGACGGCCACCCGGGCGACGCTGCTGTACGCGCTGCTCGGCGCGGCGACCGCGACCGCCCTCACACCGGCCGCCGCCGCCCTGCTCGCCCCGTCCGGCGGCCACCCGTTCACGTGGCCGTTCGTGCTCACCGCACTCGGCTTCCTGCTGGCCGCCCACCGCTTCCCGCACCTCACCGGCCCGAGCACGCGCCGCAGTCCGGACCGTCCCGCCGCCCCGCTCCGCGACGACCAGACCGCGGCCCGCGGGCAGTTCGGATCCGCCTGAAGAAGGCCCCGCTCGGCTACGCGCGGACAGGCCTGCCCGGCCACGCTCGCCGACGGAGCGGGCGGTCCGCTGGTACGACCCCCGTTCCTGTCACGCCCAGGTGTGACCCCCGGTCACAACCGCCAGGCGAAGACCATCCACCCCACGCCGAAAGCGCCGATCAGCCCGGCCCAGACCAGCTCGGAGACGTCACCGAGCAGGACGCCATGCACGAGCATGCCGAACGGGATGGTCAGCCACAGCCACCCGAAGTTCGGGAACGCGATCAGACCCGACGGGCGCCCGCTCACGACCGCCCACAACGCCAGACCCAGGAACAGCCAGGCTCCGCTGAGCCGCCACGCCATCGAGTCCGAGGACGGCGGAGAGTAGGTCTCGGTGTGGCCGTCCACCGTCATGCGCACCACCGCACCGTGCCAGGTCCGCAGGTCCGAGGGGTCGCCGCGGTGCGCGTCCTCGTACGTGCCGCCGCCGACGCCGAGCCACTGCGTGCGGTCCGGGCGGCGCACCCGGAGCTCGTAGGTGGTGGTGCAGGACTGGACGCCGTTGCTGTCCGTGGTGCAGGACTCGCCGGTGCGCCGGTCGACGACCGTACCCGCCACCGGCGCCAGACACCCGTGGTCCGTCGTGCCATGGCAGACGGAGGCGTGCCGGAAGGCCGTGACGTCGTCGTACTGCCCGGCAGCCCACAGCACACACGCCACGATCCCGCCCGCCGCCACCAGAAGGACCAGCACCCGCACCCACAGCCACAACGGCTCACGCCAGAACATCATCGCCGCGCCCCCCGTGCTTCTTCGCCGACCGGGTCGCCCTCTCTGTCAGATGACGCCCACCGTCCCCGCCCGGTTTCCGGCGTCCGCTTCGCCCGGCCACCACCGGACAGACCAAGCGCCGGTCTCCCGTCGTAGGTCCAAAGGCCGATTCGGCTCTCGGTGGGCGCGTGACAGCATCGTCGCATGTCGCATTCCTGGCCCGACCATCTCGACGTGGGAGCGGTCCGCTTCGCCCGCCCGACCGCCAAGTACGACGATGTACTCGTCTTCTACCGTGATGTCCTCGGCCTGCTGGTTCTCGCCCAATGGCGCGGCCACCAGGGCTACGACGGCGTCGTCCTCGGCCTGCCGGGCACTCCGGTGCACATGGAGCTGCTGCAGCACGGTGACCCGCCCCGCGTCCCCGAGCCGCATCCGGAGAACCAGTTGGTGCTCTACCTTCGCGGCCCCGAGGCCGTCGCCGTCGCCGCCCGGCGGCTCGTCGAGCACGGTCACAGTCCGGTGCCCGCCGCGAACCCCTACTGGCCGGAACACGGCGCCGTCCTCTTCGAGGACCCGGACGGCTGGCAAGTCGTGCTGGCGCCCTGGGTCTTCGGTGAAGAGCCCCCACCGGCCGGTTGAGTGGAGGATCACCGAAGTCCCATACACGGGCGCCCAGTTCGCGCTGACTCCGGCCCGGGACGGGACCGGTCAGGGTGGGCCGCCCGGGTTGGGGCCGCGGTAGCCGGGGCGGGAGGAGGCATCGATGCCGACTTCGTAACGGACGTGGGGGTTCGTCCTATTGGCGTGGACGTGGGCGTTCGTGGAGTGGATGGCCAGGCCCATGGCGTGGTCGGTGGGTGCGGCGAAGGTGTTGCCGGCGATGGTGAGGTGCTGCACGTCCTCGAACATCAGGGCCTGGGACGCTTTCAGGGTCTCGCAGTAGTTGTCGCAGATGGTGAAGTCCAGGGTGTGGCCGTGCCCGTCGCCTTCCCCGTCGTTGGGGCCCTCGGCCATCACACACATGTTGTCGACGTGCTCGCAGCGGTTCCCCTCGATCAGCACATGACGGCTGGGCGGAGTGTCGCTGGCGAAGGTCTGCATGCAGTCGGCGTGACCGTAGCGGTTGGACGTGCCGGGGACCGTGTTGTGCTGGATCTTCAGGTCGTCGCCGAAGAAGCGCATCCCGTCTCCGTCGCCGCCGTGCGGACTGACGAGGGTGTTGTTCCGTACGGTGATGTCATCGCCGGTGATCTCGACGCCGGGCGCCTTGGGCCGGGTGACCCCGTAGTTCTCCACGATCACGTGGCTCGCCACGACCATGATGCCGACGACGCTGCGGCCGTGGCCGTCGTACACGGCCGGGTGTGCGGTGGTGCCGCCGTGGGTGACGACGAGCCGTGGGCGCGCGGCGGCCGACGCTGAGGCCGGGTGCAACGCGGTCGCACCCAGGGCCGCGGCGGCGGTGAGCAGGGCTGCGCGCCGGAGCGCACGGCGCTTGGCCGGCGCTCTGCTCGCCCGGGGGCCGTCGAGGGTGGCATGTGTTCACTGCGTGGCCTCGGCGAGAGGCCACGCAGTGAAGACACTGATGTCAGGCCAGCTGAGCGGACAAGATCGTCACCGGCTCCACCGGCACATCGCCATGCCCGGCTCGGGACGTGGTGGGAACCCCATCGATCTGATCCACGACATCGGTGCCGGCGACGACCTTCCCGAACACCGTGTAACCCCAGCCGTCCTGGCCGGGGTAGTTCAGAAAGTCGTTGTCGCTGGTGTTGATGAAGAACTGCGCGCTCGCCGAGTGCGGATCCGAGGTCCGCGCCATCGCCACCGTGTACTTGTCGTTGCGCAGGCCGTTCTTGGCTTCGTTCTCCACCCGCTGCGGTGCCGGCTTCTGCCGCATGTCGGCGGTCAGGCCGCCGCCCTGAACCATGAAACCGGAGATCACCCGATGGAAGATGGTGCCCTCGTAGTGGCCGGACTTGACGTACTCGAGGAAGTTCGCCACGGTCTTCGGCGCCTTCGACTCGTCGAGCTCCAGGGTGATGTCCCCGGCGGAGGTATTCAACTGAACTGTGGTCATTCGGCCATCGTAGGTCTCCGTCCGGAGGAACCGAGGGAACGGCCCGGAGCCATTCGAGGCCGTGTCCGGTGAGCGTGTTCGCCCGGGGCGGGGCGACCGGTGGAGCGCAGGTCCGGCCCACCCCGACCCCGCGAAGGCGAAGCCCGGCGATGACGGTCCACGCCCCGACCGGACCAACGTGAGCTGGACCACACACCTGTAGGGCTTCCGTCACGAACGAGGGAAGCGTAGGTTCCGGTTACCCCGCAAGAGCGTCCGCAAGGGCGCCGGTCCGCCAGTCCCGGGACGGCGGACCAGCGGGGGCCAAAACCGCACACGCCATCGGGCCGGGCGACAGCCCGGCGGGCCGCCGTTCACCGTGCTCGTGATCCCCACGCACCCTGTTCGCAAAGCGGCCCGGAGCGGGGCTTCGACGCGCCCTGCTCCCCGATCGGCGAGAGATGGGCAGCTCCTCACCGAGCGAAGTTGCCTTGCTACCGCCTCTCAGGGTAGCCGTCGGTGACACACAGCGACTAGGGTTGCGATAAGCGATTGCTCAGCCGCTTTGGGTGCCCCATGGGCGGCGCCGCCAGGAGAGAGGCGAGGAGTCCGTGCCGGTCGTCGACGTATGGATGCAGCACCCCACGCTCCGTCACTCCCGTCACGAGATGTTCGCGTCGTTGCGGCGCTGGACGGGGCAGGCACTCCTGGAGGAGCCATTGCCGGTCGAGGCCACCGTGGCCGCCATGGCCGCGGCCGATGTGGAGATCGGCCTCTCGGCGGCCTGGTACGGCCCACAGGGCCCGCTGATCAGCAATGACGAGGTGGCCGAGTTCGTCGCCCAGTCCGACGGACGGCTGCGCGGGGTCGCCGGCGCGGACCTCACCCGGCCCGTCCAGGCCGTGCGCGAACTGCGCCGGGCCGTTGAGGAACTCGGCTTCATCGCCCTGCGGATCGTGCCCTGGCTGTGGCAACTGCCGCCCACCGACCGGCTGTACTACCCGCTGTACGCCGCCTGCGTCGACCTCGGCATCCCCTTCTGCACCCAGGTCGGCCACACCGGCCCACTGCGCCCCTCCGAAACCGGCCGCCCCATCCCCTACATCGACCAGGTCGCGCTCGACTTCCCCGAACTGACCGTCGTCTGCGGGCACATCGGCTACCCATGGACCACGGAGATGATCGCCGTGGCCGACAAACACGCCAACGTCTACATCGACACCAGCGCCTACACCACTCGCCGCTACCCACGAGAACTGGTCGACTACCTGCGCGGCCGGGGCCGTAGCAAAGTGCTGTTCGGCACCAACTACCCCATGATCACCCCGGCCCAGGCACTGGAACACCTCGATGATCTGGAGCTGGACGAGGAGGCCACCGAGCTTTTCCTGTCCGGGAACGCCCGCCGGATCTTCAGCCTCTGATCAACGAGCTCGGGCCGGCCCGGGACAGGAGGCCGCGTCCCGGCCGGCTCAGAGCCCGAACGCCGTCGTCACCCGCTCAGCGAGATCGTCTTCCGTCATCGTGGTGTCGACCCGGATGGCGCACAGCCGCAGACGCTCGGCTTCCTCCTGGAGGCGTGTCGTGAACATGCGGTCACGCTCGGCGAGATTGCGGCCGGCCTTGGCGGGATCGCTGGTCTTCCCTACAAAGCCTGCGCCAGCAGCGGCACGGCTGCGGAAGGCGGCCGCACGGAAATCAGGCGTGGGAAGCAGCCAGACGGCCTGGTCAGGAGCGGCGAGCAGGGGCTTCACGAGGTGGGGCAGGAGCCGGAAGCCCTCGACGATGACGCAGGGCTCCTGGGGCAGGCGGAGGAGATCTTCGATGATCAGGCCGAAACCTTCCCCTCGAAACCAATGGAATGTCTCCAGCATGACGTGCGGTGAACGGTTCACCCAGCGCTCGTCCATGTCCATGCTCATGAACTGATGCAGCAAGGGAGCCTCCCCTGGCGTGGTCCGCCCCGCGTGATCGCGCATCATGTCATCGGTCGCGTAGAGGCGCCAGCCGTAGTGGTCGGCGAGCCGGCGGGCGATCGTCGACTTGCCTGCGCCACTCCCGCCCCCGATCCAGTAGACGTGCTGCAGCCGTGGCGGCAGCTTTGCGGGGGTTGCCACCTCTTCGGACTGTCCGGGCCGCATACCTCTCCTCTCCGAAGGGGCGAACCAGGCAAGCGTCATCGTGCTCGCCATTGTGGGCGACCAGGGGGACTGGCCCATGCCACTTGTCGTCGTAGCCATCGCCGTGCTGATCCTGCTCTTCCTGATGACGAAGCTGAAGCTCAACGGCTTCGCCGCCCTGCTCCTCGTGGCCGTGGGAGTCGGCCTCGCCCGGGGCATCCCGCTGGAGAAGATCCCCGACGTGCTCTCCGAGGGCATCGGCGGACAGATGGGCGACACCATGCTCACCATCGGACTCGGCGCGATGGTGGGCCGGGTGATGGGCGACTCCGGCGCGGCCCAGCGGATCGCCGGCAGACTGCTCGATCTCTGCGGCCCACGCTGGGTCCAGGTCGCCATGGGTCTGTCCGCCATGCTGACCGGCGTCACGATATTCTACGAGGTCGCCTTCGTCATCATCGTGCCGGTCGCCTTCACCCTCGTACGCGTCACCCGGGCGAATCTGCTCTGGGTCGGGCTGCCGATGTCGATCGCCCTGTCCACGATGCACAGCTTCCTGCCGCCGCACCCCGGTCCGACCTCGGTCGCCGCGACCTTCCACGCTTCCGTCGGACTGACCCTGCTCTACGGCCTGTTCATCGCCGTCCCGGCCGGCGCGCTGATCGCCCTGGTGTGGCCGCGTCTTCCGTTCATCCGGAAGATGAACCCCTCCATACCCACCGGCCTGGTCAGTGACCGCGTCTTCACCGACGAGGAGATACCGGGCATGGGCTGGTCGCTGTCGATGACCCTGCTGCCCGTGGTGCTCATCGCCGGAGCCGCAGTGACCGACCTGGCCACCTCCGGGTCGGGGCCCGTCCCGCACTTCATCGCCTTCATCGGTTCCGCACCCGTCGCGCTGCTGCTCACGCTGGGCGTCGCCATCTGGGCGTTCGGCCCGCGGATCGGCCGCAGCCTGGAAGAGGTCAGCGCCTCCTGCCGGTCGGCCGCCCAGGCGATGGCGATGATCCTGGGAGTCGATCCTGGACGCCCTCACGGTGTGAGCCCAACCGGACATCAGCCGAACGCCTCGCGGACGGCCAAGCCGTCCTCGTACATGTGGTGTGGCACGATCAGTCCGTCCTTCGATCGGGATCCGGTCGACTGACACGGCGGCCTCTCGGGGCACGCAAGTCCCGGCACACGTCACGAGGTGGTCGGCCACGGCGGCGCGGGTCGTGCGGGAGACGAGCCGGCCCACCCACCGGTCGAGCCGGTTCGCGTACCAGTGGTGAAGTGACTCATTTCGCCTCTTACTTCAAGTAGGACTTGCGGACCGGGTGTGACTATGTGATGAAATCTGCCGATGCGTACCCCCCACAAACAGACGCATCAACCTGCTCAGTCGGACGGGCCACCTACCGCTCCGGTTCCGTCCGGCCGCAATCCATACGACGAATTGGCGTCGTTGGCAGACAATCCGCTGGAGGACTTCCTCACCGAGGACGACGAGGACGGCAGGGCGGCCCAGTACGACGACAACGAACCCTGGGAGCCGCCCAATCACCGGCGCGGCAGCCGCCGCCGTAATCGCGCCACCGGTCTGCCCATCATCGTCCGCTTCCTCGTCTGGGTGCTGACCCTCGCCTGCCTCCTCGTCCTGGCCGACAGATGGGCGCTGCTCTACGCCGAGCACAAGGCGTCCGAACGGCTCAAGGCCACGATGCATCTCGCCGCGGCCCCCGAGGTCTCGATCGGCGGGTTTCCGTTCCTCACTCAGGTGGCCGCAGGGCGCCTGGACTCGGTCCGGGTCACCGTCCCCGACATCCCGGCTCACCGCGTCACCCTCACCCAAGTGACCGCGACGGCCAACGACATACGCATCGACGGCGACGGACCGACGACGGTGCGCGGCGCACTCGTTCGCGAGATGCACGGCCAGGTACTGCTCTCCTTCGACGACATGAACCGCGAACTCGGCGCCTCGCAGGTGGCCTTCACGGCCCAGGGACCCGACCGCGTGCAAGCCCACGGCACCCTGCGCATCGCGGGACGCGACCTGAGCGTACGGGCCGATGCCCGCATCCAGCGCGACGGCGAACGCGGCATCGCCACCTCCGTGGACGGCATACGGCTCGACATCGACGACCTCGCGACGTACCGGCCCGGCACCAAGCCCACCGAGGGCCTCCACCTCACCCCCGCCTCAGCGCGCCGGATCAGCCGGGAGGAGGAGCAGATCAAGTCCTTCCTGACGGTCCCCGCGATCGTGCACCGTCTGGGTGTTCCCGACAGCGTCGTGAACGCCGCGCTCCACGACGAGGACAAACTCCATCAACTCACCGGCGCCCCGCGCTTCCTGCACGAGCTGACCAAGATCAACCTCGTGGACGTGGCACTCGCGCACCCGGGCCTTCTCAAGCGGCTGGGCCTCGACCCGTCCCTGCTCACCACGCTGACCAAGCTCACCCGTCCCCAGATCGCCGACCGCTTCTCCTTCGCCTTCCAGCTCCCGAAACCCCCCGGAGGCACGCTGCGCCTACAGAGCGTGACCGTGGGCAAGGACGGCATCCGCGCCGATGTGGCGGGGACGGGACTGCTTCTGGGGCACTGAACGCACCCTCGTACCAGCAGTCACCTCACCCGCACCCGACGGCATTTCGCGACCGCCGCCGTCGGGTGGTTCGCCGTTGGGCGGTTCGCCGTCGGGTGATTTGCGGTCGGGTGGTTCGCCGTCGGACGGTTGCGAGGCAGAGCGGGCTCAGCCGCGCAGGGCGAAGGCTTCCGCGATGTCATCGGGCCCGGCACCGGCCGCCAGCAACAGCCGGAGCAGCACCCGGGCCTTGTACGGGTCGAGGAATCCGCCGTCGATCAGGCCGCGCTGCCGCAGGTCCTGCTCCGAGCCGGGCGCACTGTAGGTGTCCCGCAGGACCGAACCGCTCCCGGTGCGCGAGGCAAGCACGACCGGCATGCGCTCGGCCAGCGCGCCAAGCCGGGGCGCGAGCACACCGGGTACGTGACCGACACCGAAGCCGGCGACGACCAGTCCCCCGTGCGTGGTCTCGAGCCCCTGGAGCTGCATGCCGTCGTCGTCCAGGGTGACCACGTGCAGAGCGACACGCGCGGCCGCGAGCCGCTCCCGGTCCAACCCGGCCGACAGCGGCGCGTGCCGGGGCGGGGCGAGGAGCATCCGGACCCGGCCCTCGACGACGTGCCCGAGCGGACCGGCACTGGGCGAGGCGAAGGTCGCGGTGCTCGTGCTGTGCGTCTTGCGGACCCATCGGGCCGCGTGCACCTCGTCGTTGAGGACGACCAGCGCACCCGCGCCGCGCGCCTCCCGCGCCATGGCGACACGCACGGCGGCGAGTACGTTGGCCGGCCCGTCCGCCCCCGCCATGGCGGGCTGCCGCATCGCACCGGTCAGCACGAACGGCGCCTCGTGCGGCCACACGAGGTCGGCCAGGAAGGCCGTCTCCTCCAGGGTGTCGGTGCCCTGCGTGACGACCACGCCGTCCGCGCCCTCGGCCACGGCCCTTGAAGCGACGGTGACGACGTCGAGGACCTGAGCGAAGGTGAGACTTCCGCTGGGCACGGCCCGCACGTCCCGGACGTCCAGAGGGATCCCCAGCTCCGCCAGGCCCGGTACGGCCGCAGTGATCTCCGCACCGCTCAACCGCGCTCCCCGCGCGCCACCCGGCACCGATATCGTCCCGCCGAGTGCCAGCAGTACGACGCCCAACGCCCGCCTCCTCGCCCGCATTCCGCCAAGCGGAATCCCGCAAGGCAGCCCCCAACCTACTGGTCGACGCGAACATCCGCGGCTGTGTGCAACGTCGATGACATTGGGGCCCGTGTCTCATGCCCTCCCTGTGCCACCTATGATCATGGGCATGTCCGCCCTCCGTGAGCGTTCCGCTCTCAGTCAACTGGCCCCCGGTGAGCAACTCCTGGGGTACGGCTCCGTCGTCCCCGCCAAGAGTGCCAAAGGAATCGGCATCGGCGGGATCATCGCGAACCAGCTGGTCAACAACATCGGCGCGCGGTCCGGCCAGGGCGGCAGCATCGCGGCGGGGATGCCACGCACCTCCGGCGCGCTGCTGCTGCGCGTGACCGACCAGCGCGTCGGACTGGTCCGTCCCCTGGACGGCACCCCCGTGTGGGAGGTGCCGCGGGCCTGGGTGGTTCGGGTCGAACGCCGGCCGCGAACACAGCTGATGGCCCGTTTCCGGCTGCACTACGCCGACGGCTCCTGGCTCGCCTTCCTCACCATGCGGCGCCGCACGCTCGAACAGTTCCGCGCACTCATCGGCTGATCCCCGACCCGAGAGCTTTTCCTCAGCATGGAACGCCGGAAGCCTGCCACCTGAAGGCGGCGTACGAGCCCTCCTCCTCGGCCTTCTCAGTCGGCGAGGGCGCCCATGGGGTCCCAGGCAGGGAGGACGATCGGCGGTTGGTCGAGGGCGGCGGACAGCTCCGGCGGCAGCGCGGAACGCCGGACCGCGATCTCGAAGACATGCTCACCGAACCATGAGTCGTTCATGGTCCAGAAGCCCCTGTCGGCCTTCTCCTCGCCCCAGCTGTTCTCCACCCGCCAGCGACGCGGGCCGCCGTCGACCACGTCGACGCCGGTGAACAGCATGGCGTGGGTCATCTGCGTGTCGTGGTGCAGCAGCCGGGTGGCCTTGTCCATGGTGAAGGGGGTGTCGTAGACGGCCGCGTAGTCGAAGAGCCCGGCGTCCCAGACGCCGGCGTCCGAGCGCATCATTTTGGTCACGTCGCAGCCGAACCACACCGGCTCGCCGCCGACGATCGTGTCCATCGCCAGCCGCTTCAGCAGCTCCATCTCCACGTTGAGGTAGACGACCGGCGGGGCGTCCACGATGTTGCCCAGGTACTCGACGGTGAAGGTACGGCCGACCGGGCTCGACTCCCGCGGGTCGTGCACCAGGCAGACGTACTCGTCCAGCGGGAGCTGCACATACGCGGCGGCGAACTCCGCCGGGGTGAGCCAGCCGTCGCGGTGGAACTGCTTGTCCTTGTCCTCCCACTGCCACAGGAACCGCTGGGGAGGCGTGCCGAGGTGGATGCTGAGCACCCGGTGGACGGCGGCCAGCACCTCCCGCTTGTGCTCCCGCTGCGCTGCGACCCCCTCGGCGGCCCGCCCGCGCAGTTCGTGGGCGCCTTGGCGGAGGAGGGTCTTCAGGGCGCGGTTCATCGCCCGTGTCGCGGAGGAGCTGTCGGTCTCCGGCATGGCCGATTTGGGTACGAGACCGTGCTTGGCGACCAGCGCCACGAACATGTTCCACTGGCCGCCGTCGCCGATCGGGTCCGCCAGCAGGTGCGCGACCGTACGGTCGTCCACGTCACGGTCGGAGGTTTCGATGATCGCCTCGAGGACATGGTTCGCCCGCTCGAACTTGTCCCACCAGAGCAGGTAGTTCTGGGAGAACTCGAAGTCCTTCACTCCCAGCTTCCGCGCGGCGCCGACCCGGAGCAGGTTGAGCCCGGCGAACATCCAGCAGCGCCCGCTCTGCTTCTGGTTGGTGGCCTTCCAGTCGTCCAGGTGGTGGGAGACGGAGTGGTCGATGCCGGTGAGGATCCGACGGTCCAGGGCCACATCGTCCACGGGTGTCTGGGTGACGGCGTTCTGCATCAGCCGGTTCTGCGGACGGGCGGCGAACTCCTTCTCGAAGACTTCGATCTGATCTGACGTCAGACTGCGATCCATGGCCTGGCGGGAGTCGTCGTTTCCGAAGGTCACAGGGTTCAGCCTCCCGTACCGGTGATTCTCGAGAAGAGCGCGCCTTCACCGTTACACGCCGTTCAGTCGGAGTCAACGGAGTATCGGGGGTGAGCCACCGCCGCCGCGAAGTGCCGCCGGGTTCCCGTGGCGCGTGCGCGCCCACTGGTCGGCAGCGGCCCTTTGGTTCAATGAGGTCAGGCGGCAACTACCGCCCGGTGACAGGAGATTCGATGACCACCACCCGCCCCACATTGATCGACGCCGCCCATGGCCTCGCCCCGACCTCCCCCGACAACGCGGACTCCTGGTGGTTCTGTGCCAGGCTGCGGGAGGGTGAGAAGGTCTTCTGGGTGAAGATCCACACGATGACGATGGAGGGTGTCTGTCACAGCACGGTCGCGATGCTCGAGGAAGGCGACGGCCATACCAGCGGCAAGTACGCCGGTGAAGCCGTCGACGAAGTGAAGGTGTCCGCGGATTCTCTCGATGTGCAGACGTCGGTCCTGGCCGTGAGCGGAGACCTGGACCGACTCGACATCTCGGGTACGACGGACACCGCGTCGATTCGGCTCGTCCTTCGGCGCGAGGATCCCGTCCTCTACAACGGCGGCGGCGGAGTCTTCCCCTTCTTCGGCGGGACGACCGGGCAATACGCGCTGCCCGGTCTGATCACGTCGGGAACCATCACCGTCGAGGGCACCACGCATCAGGTCGACGGACGCACCTGGTTCGACCGGCAGTGGGTTGCCGGCATCACCCAGCCGCCGCGCTTCACCTGGCTCGGGCTCGACCTCGGTGCGGGCCGGTATCTGAGTGTCTGGGACACCGTGGGAGACGGCACGTCCTGGCTCACCCAGCTCACTGCCGACGGCTCGCACCTGATCACCCACGCTCAGCGAACCGACCACAACGGGAACTGGGTTCTCGCCATCCCCGCCCTTGACGCCTCCCTCGAAGTCTCGCATCACGCGCTCTCCGACGCCCCGGGCGCCTACACCGGCGCATGTCACGCGACCGGCACTCTCGCGGGCGAGGACATCACCGGACACGGCTTCACCGACGTCATCGGCTGACACGGATGCCGCCGACCGGCTCCGACGCCATCGGCCGGCTCGGACGAGTTCGGATCTACGGATCTACAGATCTACGGAAGCTCTACTGCCAGGTCGTCCACCACAGCCCGTAAGCCGTCCTCATGCTGTCGTGCGACATGCCTCTGCCGCGCGGAGCCTGAGCCTTTGTGCTGGACATCGCTCAGCCAGTCGCCGACGCGCTGGTCGTCGCCGTGCCGGCTGAGGTGTGGCTCGACCCGTTTCCACAGCTCCTCGATCAGCCGGCCGACCGGCAAGGGGGCACAGTCGCGGGTGTGGGTGCCGGGCAGGGTGCCGATGGGCCCCTGCCGGGCGGCCTGCCAGGACGCCGCCCTCAAGAGCAGGTCGGGGACGTCCGGTGCGGGTTCGCCGGCGCGTACCGTCTCGACGGCGTGCGCGACGAGGGCGCGGACGAGCAGCGCGTACGCGGTGGTGATTCCGGCGTCGGGCAGCACGTCCGCGACGCGTACCTCGATGGTGGGCAGGTGCGCCGAGGGGCGCACGTGCCAGTAGAGCATGGCCGGATCCATCGCCGCGCCGCCGGCCACGAGTTGGGCGACGAGCCATTCGTAGTGGGCCACCCCGCGCAGGTAGGGCGGGGGTCCCGCCGAGGGCCAGCGGTTCCAGACCATCGAGCGCCAGCTGGCATAGCCGGTGTCCGACCCGTCGCTGTACGGGGAGTTGGCCGTGAGGGCCAGCAGCAGGGGCATCCAGCCGCGCAGATGGTTGACCGCCTGTATGGCTTCGTCGCGGTCGGTCACGCCGACGTGCACGTGGCAGGAGTTCACACCCTGCCCGTGGACGAGGGGCCCGAAGCGGCGGGCGAGGGCGCGGTAACGTGCCTGGTCGAGGAGGGGCGGTGGCCCGGGACGGCCGAGGACCGGCATGCCGCTGGGCACCAGCAGGCAGTCGTACTCGGCCGCGGCGGCGGCCGCTCCGGTGCGTAATCGCACGATTTCCGCTTCCAGTTCTGCGGCGGTACGACACACCGCGCTGACGGTCTCCAGCTGCGACAGCGAGAGTTCCGGGGTGGCGTGCGGGCCGCCGAGGTGAGCGCGAGCGGCGTCCACGACGGAAGGGGACCTGTAGACGGCCGACCGGCTGTGCCGGTCGGCCAGGACGAACTCCTCCTCGACCCCGACCGTCGGCGGTGCGGGCACCTCCGGTGGGAACCCGGGTCCGCCGACGACGGCAGGAGTCACGGCATCAAACGGCTCTGGCACGTCCAGCCCCTTCCGGAAGGACACAGGACACCGGCATCCGCCCGTCGCGTTCCGCGCGGTCGGCGGCCGGTACGCACACGCTCGGGCGCATGGGCCACTCCCTGCCGAACAACGGGTGGGAAAGGCCATGCTGAGGGTTCGGCGGGGTCGCTGCAAGCGGTTGCCCGGCCACCATCTGAGCGCGCAGACCGCCCGTGACCTGTGCGGCGGCCGTGGGCCAAAGCACCGTAGGTGCACGTGGGGCGAGAGAACCGACTCGCCCGGCTCCTTCTCCGTCATCTGTGTATCGCCTGTTGAATTCCTGTGTACGGATTCATTGTGCGGGAGGCAATGCAATGCACTTCCGGGATATAAGACCGGGCAAGGCCAGTAAAGGACTTCCCTCGATCTGACAAGAATCTTCTTGAAATCCACCACTTCGCCGGGACGGGCTCCGGTGGTGCCGAAGAATGCCGGTCATGGCTACGACAGTTCTCAGGCCGACCGCCTCCCTCCGCATCATGCGTCGCGCCCCTTGGAGGTCGCCGGCGTACCAGCCCGGATATGCGCGTCCGACCCTCCTGGTCATCACCGTGCTCGCGGCCGTGCTGTACACATGGGGTATCGAACACAGCCAATACCACACTTTTTACGCGACCGCCGCACGCAGCATGACGGAGAGCTGGAAGGCATTCTTCTACGGCTCTTTCGATCCGGGAAACTCCATCACTCTGGACAAGTTGCCGGGATTCCTTTGGCCGCAAGCTCTTTCTGCCCGTCTCTTCGGATTTCATCCGTGGGCGCTGGTCCTGCCCCAGGTCCTTGAGGGGGTGGCCGGCCTGTTGGTGCTGCACCGCGTGGTGAACCGCTGGGCCGGTGCCCACGCGGCGCTGATAGCCGACGCGGCGTTCCTGGTGACCCCGGTGGCCGTGGGGCTCTTCCGTACCGCCGTCGAGGACCCCGCTTTCACGCTCTGCGTGCTGCTGGCCGCTGAGGCCACCCAGCGCGCCGCCGTGCACGGCCGGCTGCGTCCCCTGGTGGCCGCCGGTGTGTGGGTCGGCGTCGGCTTCCAGGCCAAGATGCTGGAAGCCTGGGCGGTGCTGCCGGCGCTCGCCCTTGTCTACCTCGTGTCGGCGCCGGTCACCCTGCGGAAGCGGCTGGCACACCTGGCGCTGTCCGCCGTGGTGATGACCGCGGTCTCGGCTTCGTGGATGCTCGCGGTGACGCTCGTCCCGGCCAAGGATCGCCCCTATGTGGATGGCACCACCAACAACTCCGCGTTCAGCATGGTGGTCGGCTATAACTTCCTGAACCGCTTCTCCTCGCTCGGTATCAGCGCCGCTTCCACCGGCAGTGTGAGCGCCACACAGGGCGGCGGCGCGGGCGGGCACGGGCAGGCGTCGCTATCGATCGCCGGAGCCGGCGGTGCCGTGAGCCACAGGGGCGGCTTCGATGGCTCTACCGGGGCGAGCGGGGCCCAGGGGGTGCGGAACTCCGGGGGCCGGGCACTCGGGCCTGCGGCGGGATCCGGGCCGGGCGCCGGGAGCGGGTTCCGCGCCGGTGGCGGGTGGGGCGGTGGCCAGAACGGCTGGTCGAAGATGTTCGGCGCGTCGTTGGCCTCGCAGACCGGTTGGCTGTATCCGATGGGTGCCTTCGCCTGCGTCTGCGGTCTCCTGTGGCGCCGCGGCAAGCCCCTCACCGACCGCTCGCGTGCCGGATTCGTGCTGTGGGGCACCTGGCTGGCGACGTATTTCCTGGTCTTCAGCGCGGGCAGCGTCGGCGGCCACACGTACTACATGGGGGTGATCGCGGTTCCCCTCGCCGCGCTCACCGGTGCCGGTGTCGTGCTGCTGTGGCGCGCCTACCGGGCGGGCGGCCCTCGCGCATGGGCACTGCCCGGAGCGGTGGCGGCGACGGCCGCGTGGAGCGCGTACGTCGCGGACCGGTTCCCGTCGTTCCTGCCGTGGCTGGCGCCCGTGGTGGGCCTGCTCGGTCTCGCCGCCGTTGTCCTGCTGGTGCTGGCGAGGACCGTGCGTGCGGCGTCCGGCGGCCGGCTCGCCCTGGTCGGGCTGGTCGTGTCCCTCGTGGCGATGCTCATCGCGCCCAGTGCATGGGCGGCACAGGTGCTCAGGCCTTCGTACCGGGACTCGGGGATGGGCGCGGTCGGCCCGTCCGGCATGACCCGCGGCCACGGTTCTGTGAGGTCAGCGGGCCGCCCTGGCGGGCGGGTGTCCTGGGCAGGTGGCACGGAGCGCCGCCGGGTGGCAGGAACCGACGGGGCGCGCGGCCTCAGCGATCTCGGCGACTTCAGCGATCCTGCCGGTGCCGGCGACTTCGCCGATGCCGTTGGCTCGGGCGGCTTCGGTGGCCCCAACGCAGACGGCCAACTCACCGCCAGCCAGCGCAAGTTGCTCGCCTACACGTCCGCGCACCGGGGATCGGCCACGTACGTCTTCGCCACCGCGAGTTGGAGCGGCGCGGCTCCCTACATCCTCGCCACCGGGGCCCATGTACTGCCGCTCGGCGGCTTCAGCGGCAGGGTGCCGTTCCCGAGCACGGCGCAGTTCCGGCAACTGGTCGACTCCGGCAAGCTGAAGTACGTGGTGCTGGGCGGCACGGGGCGCGGTGGGGGCGGCATGTTCGGGGAAGCCGGCGGGACTTCGGCCGGCGCGCAGATCACCGCGTGGGTTCAGTCGTCCTGCCGCCGTATCCCGAACGCGGCCTATGGCGTCGCCTCCGGCCTCATCTCCGGCCCCGCTGCCGGCCGTAGCGGCGCCCGTGCCACCGAGCAGGCCCTCTACCAGTGCCGTCCCGGCAGGTGACGGAGAGACGAACGCCGGCGCCTGCCATGCATCTTGGCGGGAGCACGGCCGCGGTTCTGGTCATGGCCGAGCCGCGGACCGTCCTTCTGCTGCGCGACCCGTGGAGAAGGTGCTGAACAAGCATGCCGAGGACGGTTGGGGCCTGAAGGCCATCACGGCCGCCGACGTCAAGGGCCGCATAGGGCCGGGAGCCGTGGAGGGTCTGCTGCTGACCTTAGAGCGTCCGCGCGGCTGACACTCGCGCCGCACCACCGCGCGACGGCTGAATCTCGCGCCGTCGGACCGGCTGCGACGGCTGACGCTCGCGCCGTCGGACCGGCGCCCCCGCGCCTCGTACGGCGGTGCCTGCCGGCCTGCGGCCTGGGCGCATGCCCGGGCCGTCGGTCCGAAGACACTCCCGGGTCCATGTGAGACCGTGGTGTCAGGAAGCCCTCCTGCGGATGCGGCCGACACGATGGATCTCAGGGATCTGGCTGACAAGGACCGGGGCGATCCGTTCGGCATCATGTCTGCCGCCGTCGCCCTCGTGGACGTACACGGTCTGATCCGGTACTGGAGTCAGCGGGCGGAAGACCTTCTCGGGTATCCGGCGTCCAGTGTGCTGGGGCGGTCCGTGGCTTCGCTCCTCGCCAGGGTCCCGAGCGAGGCCCTGAGTGAGCAGTCGGCGACGTCCGTGCCGTCCGCGGCGGAGCGGATCGGGGCGGGCTGGGAGGGTCTGATCACCGCGCGTCACCGTGCGGGTCACCCGGTCGAGCTGGCCGTACGGGTGTGTCCGCTGCACGCGGAGCAGGGCTCCGTCTGGCTCGCCGCGGCGTGCGAAGCCTCCGACTCGCGCCGGTGGGAACTCGATCAGGCGGTGCTGCACGGTCTCCTGGAGGAGTCACCGATCGGTATCGCCGTCCTCGACAGCGAGCTGCGCTTCCAGTGGGTGAACCAGGTGCTGGCTGCCATGGAGGGCCTGCCCGCCCCCCTCGGGGGCCACCGGGCAGCCGGGGCTGCCGGACCGGGCCCGGTGCCGCCGGCCGTGGACTGGCAGGCGCGCCAGGCTCTGCTGTCGGGTCGGGTCACCCCGGCCGTGGAGCATGTGCCGCCCCCGCAGGGCAGGTCTCGCCGGAACTCGCAGGGGCAGCTCCGGCTCCGCTCCTCGTTCCCGCTGCGGGACGGCGACGGCAAGACCCTCGGGGTGTGTCACACCGCCGTCGACTTCACCGCCCAGGACCGGGCACACGAGCGGCTCGCGCTGGTCAACGAGGCGGGACAGCGCATCGGCACCACGCTGGACCTGGACCGCACGGTGCAGGAACTGGCCGAGGTCCTTGTGCCGCAGCTCGCCGACTTCGTGGCGATCGACCTCTTCCAGGGCGTCCTCGCGGCCAGGGACCTCACCCCGGGGCCGGTCACCGGTGGCACGCTGCAGCGGGCGGCACATGTGTCGATCCACGTGGAGCGGCCGGAGGCGATCGTGCCGATCGGGGAGCCCACCGGGTACCCGGCCAAGTCTCCGCAGCGTCGTTGCCTGACCACGGGCCGGCCCATCCTCGATCCGGTGCTGGACACGACGACATGGTGGCTGGCCGACGACCCGCAGCGCCTGGCCAAGCTCGTCAGTCTCGGTGTGCACACCCACCTGGTGGTGCCGCTGCGGGCGCGGGGCACCACCATGGGCGTGGTCAGTCTGCTGCGCTGGGAGAACCCCAATCCGTTCGACGAGGACGACCTGCTGCTCGTGGAGGAACTCGTGGCGCGGGCCGCGGTGTGTGTGGACAACGCCCGGCGTTTCGTCCGCGAGCACCACGCGGCGCTCGCCCTTCAGACCAGTCTGCTGCCCCCGGATCTGCCCGATCACTGCGCCGTCGAGGTCGCCTACCGCTATCTGCCGACCGACGCCGAGGCCGGCGTGGGCGGCGACTGGTTCGACGTCATACCGCTGTCCGGCGCCCGCGTCGCCCTGGTGGTGGGGGATGTCGTCGGCCATGGCATCCACGCCGCGGCCAGCATGGGCCGGCTGCGGGCGTCGGTGCAGACACTCGCCGACCTGGATCTGCCCCCGGACGAATTGCTCGCGCATGTCGACGACCTGGTCCTTCGGCTGGCGGACGAGGCGGAGGCGGCCACGGACGGGCCGGTCGTGATCGGGGCGACCTGCGTCTACGCGGTCTACGACCCGATCTCGCGGAAACTCAATGTGGCGCGGGCCGGACATCCCACCCCCGCCATCGCCCACCTGAGCGAGCCGGTGGAACTGCCCGACGTCCCCGCCGGTCCCCCTCTGGGACTGGGCGGTCTGCCCTTCGAGTCCGCCGAATTCGAGCTGGAGGAAGGCAGCGTCGTCGCCCTCTACACCGACGGCCTGATCGAGGCCTCGGACCGCGATGTCGATGTCGGTTTCGAGCGTCTCTGCTTCGCCCTGGCCCACCCCGACCGGCCGCTGGAGGAGATCTGCGACACGATGGTCCGCATTCTGCTGCCGGACCATCCCCACGACGATGTCGCCTTCCTCATCGCCCGGACTCGCGCCCTGGCGCCCGACCACGTGGTCTCCTGGGAGGTTCCCGCCGATCCGCAGGCGGTGCACGACGCGCGGGACAACGCCACCCGTCAGTTGGCGGCGTGGGGGCTGGAGGACATCGCCTTCACCACCGAGCTGATCGTGAGCGAGCTCATCACCAACGCCATCACGCATGCCTGCGGACCGATCAGCCTGCGTCTGATCCACGAACGGACCCTCATCTGTGAGGTGTCGGACGCCAGCAACACCTCGCCCCATCTGCGCCGTGCCCGCAACACGGATGAGGGCGGGCGAGGTCTCTTCCTGGTCGCGCAGGTCGCCCAGCGCTGGGGCACGCGGTACACGGAGACGGGCAAGACCATCTGGACGGAGCAGCAGCTACCGGCTGACACACCCCGCTGACGGCCGACCGGCCGTGCAGGCACCGGCCGCCGAATTCGCCCGAATCGTAGGGGAGTTCGTGGCGATCGCCCGCTGCCGCAGTCGTACCACGATCAATTCGGCAGGCACTGCCACCTGCCTCGTCAACGGGCGGCAAGCGCCTCCAGCATCGTCTGTGCGGTGTCCGTCGCGTCGTAGTTCTCACTCACGCCCGGGACCAGGACGATGTCGCCCTCGATGTGCCGGGCACGCAGGGGCGCGATGGCCTGGTACGCATCGGAGTCCCACCAGGCGCGTGCCTTCGCGATCGACGGGAAGCCGATCACGACGACCTGTCCGGGCCATGCGCCCTCCTTCACCTCGTGCGCGGAGCCGTGGACGAGGAAGCGGCCGCCGTGCGGCTCGAAGGTGGCGGTGATGCGCGCGATGTACTCGGCGATCTCCGGGTGCGGGGCGGCTTCCCGCAGGTGAGCTATCGCGTAGGCGGTCATGGCGGCGTCCTTCCGGCTGGTCGGCTGCTGATGTCCACGATCCTGCCCCGGGGGCGGGCCGCGGTCGATGACCTGCCGGGTAATCGACGCGAGGGCAGATGTCCGCGCCTGGCACGGCCCGCCCGGTGTGCTCGCCGGGTCATCGGTGCGCAGCAGCCGGATCACCGGGAGTCGAGGAAGTCGACGAGGTGCGTGGCGATCTCGTCCGGGGCTTCCACCTGGGGGTAGTGGCCGACGGCGGGTGGTCCGGCGAGTTCGGTGACGGTGGCGGACGGCATGCGCTGTCTGATGCGGGCGAGGACATGCGCGCCGCTGATCGGGTCGGCGGGTCCCCAGAGGAACAGGGTGGGGCCCGAGTAGCCCTCCAGCGCAGGGACCCAGCGGGCTTCATGGGTGCGCCGCTCGTCGATGTAGCGGAGCAGTCGCGGAGCCAGCAGGCGGCCCCCGTCATGGCTGATGCTCTCCCACATGGCGTGCAGATCGCCGTCCGGGACGGGCCGGCCCAGCACCTGGCGCATCGTCGCGCGGAAACCGCGTTCGGTGACCGCGTGGGCGAGGAGCGGACCGAGCGGGCCGTGGAGCAGCCGCTGCACGCGTACGGGCCGGTGGAGGTCCGGGTAGAGGCCGCCGTTCAACCAAGCCATGCGGGTGATCCGGGCGGGGCCGCGGGCGAGCAGTTCCTGGGCCACGCTGACGCCGTAGTCGTGGGCGACCAGTACGGTGTCGTCGATGTCGAGGTGGCGCCAGATGTCCTCCACCAGGTCGGCCTGTTCCAGCACCGAGTAGGTGTGCCGTCGTGGCTTGTCGCTGTGTCCGAAGCCGAGCAGGTCGAAGGTGATGACCCGGTGCCCCCGCGCCGCCAGCCGGGGCACGATCAGGGACCAGTCGTGGGAGGAGGTGGGAAAGCCGTGGACGAGTGTCACGGGCGGGCCGGCCACGGGACCGTCCTGGCGGACGAACAGTGAGTGCGGCCCCGTGCGGCCGTGAACGGTGATCCGGCTCCCTCCCGTGGCCCAGTGCGCATTGCTGGGCATGGCGTTCCGGGACATCAGCGGCCCTCCGGTGTCGCGGCGATTCCGTCCAGCAGGCAGCACGGCCCGAAGCCCAACTCCCCGCCACCGTCCAGGTAGTTGAGCAGTGACACGTGGGTGGTGAGCAGCGGATGCGTCCGGGCCGGCAGCGAGGCGAACAGGCTGGTCATGGCGGCGCGTCCACCCCCGCGCCCGGCCTCGGTTCCGGCGCGCCGGTCCGGGAGAGCAACATCCACTGGACGCACCTTAGGCGTCCAGTGGACGCGCCACAAGCAAGTGCTCCGCACCCGGCCGGTCTCCGCTCGCCGTTCCTGCCCCGCCCCACGGTTCGGACGGCCGCGGGCCAGCCGGCGAAGACCCTGCCCTGCTTCACGACGTAGTGCGCCGGCTCGGAGCAGCCGATGGACGGTGTGACCAGCGGGCTCACGGTGAGCGGCGCGGGCTCGGTGCTCGCGGTCGAGAACTCACGGAGGGCGCTCGGCCGCTCTCTTCTGCGCGCTGCTGGCGGTGACGGCTCTGCGAGGGCGTACGGTGCGGGAGGGCGGCTCGGGAACGGACGACGGTGCGGAGCGATCGACGTCGCCGAGGGGTCAGAGGCTGGTGAGGAGGCCGTCGAGCGGGGCGGGTACGCGGTCGGGGTCGAGGGCTTCGACCAGGACGCACCCGTAACGGATCTTGCGCCCCTTCTTCGTGCCGAGGAAGCGCCGCAACTGCTGCTGTGCGGTGCGGCCTTGCTGTGCGGGCTGGCGCAGAAAGGTCTGCAGGGCGCGCAAGTCGCCCTCAGCCCGGACGAGTTCCTCCACGCGGGCCACGCCCAGCGCGCGGATCAGCTCCTCCTCCAAGTCCGCCGCGCAGACGAAGAACCCTTGCTCTGCCGCGCCGGCCCGCTCCAAGCCGCGGGCGTAGTAGCGGCGCTCCCGCTCGTCGCACAGTCCCGTGAGGCCGAGCCCCAGGCCTGTCGGCCCGAGAAGGTGCGCGAAACGCCCGACGTTCATCGCACCGCCCATCGGCAGGACACAGACTCCCTCGGCCGCCAGATCCCGGCCGCGACGGGAGGCCAGCGCGTCGAGCGCAGCGACATCGCTGGGTCCTTCGAGCAGGACGACCGTCCGGACGGACAGCCGTACGGCCAGCTCCCGCGCGGGGCCGCCGGTACCGCCGGCCGCCCACGCGGCGACCGCCTCCCGAAACGCCCCCATGCCGGCCATGCAACGAGCCTCCGCCCTTTCCGGCCACCACGCCAGGGGTTTTCCGCCGGACGTGGACCGAGGGGGCCACGAAGACATCGGGTCGTGCCCTGGCCCGGCAGGTCGCGGTGGGTCGGGGAGCGGGGATTCCATCTGCTGAGTTTCTTTGTGAGACTGCCTATCATCGGGAACATGAAACGTACGTCGTTCGCCAGCTGGCCGTGTTCCATCGCTCGCACCCTTGACCTGTTGGGTGACCACTGGACGCCTCTCGTCGTGCGGGAGGCGTTCTACGGCGTTCGCCGGTTCGACGAGTTCCAGCAGGAGCTGGGCATCGCGCGCAATACCTTGACCGACCGGCTGCGTCGCCTGGTGGAGGAGGGGGTGCTGAAGAAGCGGCTCTACGAGAGCGAGCCGCCGCGTTATGACTACGTTCTCACGGAGAAGGGCCGTGACCTGTTCACCGTGCTGGCCGCCATGTCCAGATGGGGCGACCGCTGGCTGGCCGGTGAGGAGGGCGTCCCGGTGGTGTTTCACCATGATGCGTGCGGACACGACAGCAGCGCCGAGGTGGTGTGCTCCGTCTGCCGCAGGCCCCTGGCGGCGCAGGAGACGTCGATGCGGATGGGGCCCGGCTACCCCGAGCGGCTCAGGCGTCGACCGGACGTCGTGCGCCGGTTCGGGGCGGGCTGATCAGTACCGTTGGCCTCTTCCGCTCCACCGCCGACCTCTTCAACTCTACCGCCGAGCTCTTCGGCTGTCCTCTTGACAGGTAAGTCTCATGACGCAACTCTGGAGGTCACACCCCTTATGGCAAGGAGGCCTGTGGACGTGGAGTGGACGGGCGCGCGCTATGCGGACAAACCCACGGTCGAGGTGCGGACCTGGATCGACGCTCCGCCGGCACGGGTGTGGGCCCTGGTCAGTGACATCGCCTTGATGCCGGACATGAGCAAGGAACTCCAGTCCGTCGCCTGGCTCGACGGTGCCGCCGGACCGACCGTGGGCGCCAGGTTCGTCGGTCACAGCAGGCACGAGGCGTTCGGCGCGTGGTCGACCACCTCGCATGTGATCGAGTGCGACCCGGAGCGGGCTTTCGCCTGGGCGGTGCAGGACCCCGCCGAACCCTCCGCGCTCTGGCGCTTCCGCCTCCGGCCAGAGAAGGGCGGCACGGAACTGTCGCAGTGGATGCAGTTGGGCCCGGGGCGCTCCGGACTGTCGGTCGCGATCGACCGGATGCCGGAGAAGGAGCAGAAGATCGTGTTCGTACGGCTGCGTGAGTTCGAGCGGAGCATCGCCTCGACGCTCGAGCACATCAAGAAGCAGGCGGAGGCGTGATGCGCACGGCCACCACGATCGAGGCCTCGGGCGGCGGGAGCTGGGCTCGGCTCGCGGACTTCGTCGTCGAGGCGGAGAAGCTGGGCCTGGACATCTGCTGGGTGGCCGAGGCCTGGGGCTCCGACGCTCCCTCCGCGCTGGGCTACTACGCCGCCCGCACCGACCGCATGCTCCTGGGCTCCGGTGTCATGCAGCTGGGCACCCGTACCCCGGCCGCCCTCGCGCAGACCGCCATCACGTTGTCCAATCTCTCCGGTGGGCGCTTCCTGCTCGGTCTCGGGGCATCCGGCCCGCAGGTGATGGAGGGACTGCACGGGGTGCCGTTCGCCCGGCCGCTGCGCCGTATGCGGGAGACCGTCGAGATCGTCCGGCGGCTCTTCGACGGCGGCAAACTCGCCTACTCGGGAGCGGAGTTCACCATCCCGCTGCCCGGCGGCGAAGCGGTCCCCATGCGGCTGTCGATGCGGCCCGAGCATCGCATCCCCCTGTACCTGGCGGCGCTGTCACCGGCCATGCTGCGTCTCACCGGGGAAGTCGCCGACGGCTGGCTGGGCACCAGCTTCGTCCCCGAAGGCGCGGACGGCGCGTACTTCGCGCACCTCGACGAGGGCCTGGCCCGCAGCGGTCGTATCCGCGCCGACCTGGACGTCTGCCAGGGCGCAGAGGTCGCCTTCGCGCCCGACGAGGACGCCCTCGGTGCGATGACCGCCCGACGCAAGAAGGAACTCGCCTTCAGTCTGGGCGGCATGGGGTCGGCGTCCACCAACTTCTACAACAACGCCTACAGCCGTCAGGGCTGGGCCGAGGTCGCCGCCGAGGTGCGCGAGCGGTGGCAGGCCGGTGACCGGGACGGCGCGGCGGCGCTGGTGACCGACGAGATGGTCTTGGGCACCACGCTGATCGGCACCGAAGCCATGGTGCGCGAACGGCTCCGGGTATGGCGCGCCGCCGGCGTCGACACCGTCCGCCTGTACCCGGCCGGCGACTCCTTGGATGCCCGGCTCACCACCCTGGCCAGGGCGATCGAGCTGGTGCGGGAGGTTGACGGCGCGTCGTGAGCCGGATGGCCCGACGCCGAGCTGGTCGGGTACGACACAGGCAGCGGTCCCGTGCCCGGCTCGCGGACGGCGTTCAGCTGTCGGTACGTACCAGTTCCAGCTGCGGGAAGGCCACAGGCTCGGGGGTGCGGCCCGCCTGCAGCACATACGCACGGCCCGCCTCCTCGCTCGCCGCGATCTCGGCCACCGATGCCGCGATCTCGGCGGGCTCCGCCAGGGCGAAGCCCTCGCCGAGGATGTAGTCGATCGCCTCCGGCGGCAGGATCGGCGTACGCACGAACCCAGGGCAGATCGCGTTGATCCGCACCCCCCGCTCCTGCCAGGTCGGGGCCAGCGAGCGGACCAGCCCGATCACGCCGTACTTGGTCGCCGCGTACACCGGGTCGAAGGGGGCCACGCCGACCCCGGCCATGCTGGAGGTCACCAGCAGCGAGCCACCGCCGTGCGCGGCCAGCGCCGGCAGCGCGGCGTGCAGGCCGGACATCACGCCTTGCAGGTTCACCGCCAGTACCCGGTGCTGGCGCTCCGCGTCGTAGTCGTCCTGGCCGAAGCCGCCGCCGTCGCCGATCCCGGCGTTGAGATGGACGAAGTCCAGCCCGCCGTAGGCCGCCACGGCGGCGTCGATCAGCGCCAGATTGTCCTCCTCGCGCGTGGTGTCGGTACGGACGAACAGCCCGCCCACCTCCTCGGCGACAGCGGAGCCGCCCGCCTCGTCGATGTCCGCCACGACCACCTGCGCACCGAGGCGGCCGAAGTGCCGCGCCACCGCCGCACCGATCCCGCTCGCCGCCCCCGTAACCACTACCACCTGCGCCATGATCCCGCTCCCCTGCTACTTCTGATGGCCCGTCAGGCCGCTGTCGCCGCCGCCGCGGCCTCGTGGTGAATGAGGGTGATCCGGGCCGGCTTGCGTCCGTAGCGACGGCTGAAGACCTCCAAGCCCACGAACAGCGCGACGTACTGGAGCGTGGTCACCAGCATCACCGAGTCGAGGGGCAGCGTGTACGCGAGCACCACCCGTACCACCGAGTCCAGCAGCAGACCCACGCCCCAGACCGCGGTCAGCAGCCGCATCACATGACGGAAGGTCGGCGACGCCTGCCAGTTGTGTTCCAGCTCGGCACGCTTCTCTCCCTTCGTCACGGACGAAAGGACCCGGTAGATGATCGGCTGTCCGCGCAGCGAGGCCAGGAACACCAACCCGACGATCCCCGTCATCCAGCCGTCCTTGGCGAACATGAACCGCGGGCTCCCGGTCACCAGCGACAGCGCCGCGCCCAGGGCCACCATGCCGAGCACCAGGACGCCCAGCATCCCGACGCGCCGCTCCCGCGCCACTGTCAGCACCGCCTCCACGGTCGGCGGAACGGCGCTCGCCAGCACCGCCCACCACAGGCCGGCCCCGGCCGCCCGCAAGCCGTAGAACACGGCCAGCGGCGCGGCGACGTTCAGTACCGCGCTCTGCAGCAGTGGCCCATTCGCCGACGACCCCTTGTGCTTGTTCACGCCTTGCATCCCGGTCATGTCCTTCACCCTGGCCCCTGGTCCGTGATCCGTGTTGGTGTCCGTTCCTGATGTCTTCGACGCTACGGACCTGCGGGGACACGCACATTGGGCTCAGGTGCCGAGTCGGGGTGGGGCTAGGCCCACCCCCGTGCGGGACCCGGACACACCCTGTCCGGCCGCCGGGCGCGGCACACTGGTGCACCGGTGCAGGCGACGAACCGCACGACCCTTTCAGGAGGCAGGCCCGTGATCGCTGGGGAGGCAGGCCCATGACCACGGCTGTCGGACGCGCCGCAGGCACCGCCCTGCGCCGCTTCGGGCGGCGGCACCGGGAACTGGGGTACTGCTGGGCGATCGGCTGGTGCAGCCCGGCGGCTCTGGTGATGCTGTTCGTCTGTCTGCCGGCCCGGCTCTTCACGGCTGGTGACCCGGACCAGGGCTGGCTGCACGCGATGCGCCGGCTGACCGGCATCTACCGCAGGGTGCCCGGGCGCTGGGGCGGTACGGTCATCGTGAGCCCCTATCTCCACGACCGCACCCCGCGCGAGGACCCGGCCAACCGCCGTGACCTGCTCTTCCTCGCGCTGGAGCCACTCGTCGCGGCGGTGGTGCTGCTCGGCCCCAGCGCGATGGTGTGGTACGGCCTCTTCGGCCTGATCACCCCGGGCATCCTCGCGCTGTCCGGCAGCGGCGGCGGCGTGTCATACGCCCCGGTGTTCGACTCGCCGGCCGTGGCGCTGCCCAGCGGCCTTCTGCTCTACTACGCCGGTCTGCGGCTGGCCGCCCCCGCCTCCCGGCTGCATGCCCGCCGCTGGCTGCCCCGGCTGCTCGGCCCGGCCCCGTCCGTCGCCGCCGAGGTGGAACGCCACCGGCTGGCCGAACGGGTCGAGGAGCTGACCCAGACGCGCGCCGCCGCCGTGGACAGCCGCGAGGCGGAACTGCGCCGCATCGAACGCGACCTGCACGACGGAGCGCAGGCCCGGCTCGTGGCGATGGGCCTCGCCCTCGGCGCGCTGGAGACGCTGATGGAGACGGACCCGGACCGGGCGCGTGAGCTGGTGCGGCAGACGCGCGAGAACTCGGCACGGGCCCTGACAGAGCTGCGCGCCCTGGTACGCGGCATCCACCCACCGGTGCTGGCCGAGCGCGGGCTGGTCGACGCGCTGCGTGCGCTCGCCCTGGACGCCCCGCTGGCGGCAGAGGTAGGTGCCGACGGTCTGACCGGCCGTCCGGAGGGGCCGATCGAGGCGGCCCTGTACTTCGCCGTCGCCGAGTTGCTGACCAACGCCGCCCGGCACGGGGACGCGGCACACGCACGCGTCGAACTGAGCCACACCGGTCACGTGTTGCGCTGCACGGTGTGGGACGACGGCCACGGAGGCGCCCATGAGGAGGAAGGGCCCGTACTCGGGGCGGGCGGCAGCGGCCTGCGCGGCATCCGCCGCCGCCTGTCGGCCTTCGACGGTAGCATCGCCATCCAGAGCCCGGCCGGAGGGCCGACCCTGGTGACGATGGAGCTGCCTTGCGTGTTGTCCTCGCCGAAGACCTCTTCCTCCTCCGCGAAGGGCTCTGCACGCTCCTGACGGCACATGGCTTCACCGTGGCCGCCGCGGTGGCCAGCGGGCCGGAGCTGCGCCGCGCGCTGGCCGAGGAGGAGTTGGACGTCGCCGTGGTGGACGTACGGCTGCCGCCCACCTTCACCGACGAGGGTCTGCAGGCGGCGCTGGAAGCCCGCCGCGGCCGGCCGGGACTGCCCGTGCTCGTCCTCTCACAGCACGTCGAGCAGCTCTACGCACGCGAGTTGCTGGCCGACGGCACAGGAGGCGTCGGCTACCTCCTCAAGGACCGCGTGCTCGGCGCCGCGGAGTTCGTCGAGGCCGTACGACGTGTGGCGGACGGCGGCACCGCCATGGACCCGGAGGTCGTGGCCAAACTGCTCGGCGGCCGCCACCGCGACGACCCCCTCGCCACACTCACACCGCGCGAGCGGGAGGTGCTGGCGCTCATGGCCGAGGGCTACTCCAACGCCGCCGTCGCCGCCCGCCTGTTCGTCAGCGAAAGCGCCGTCGGCAAGCACTCGGCAAACATCTTCACCAAGCTCGGCATCACCGCCTCCGAGGAGACCAACCGCCGGGTACTGGCCGTACTCGCCTACCTGAACGGGACCGCCAACCCCTGACCCGCCGTCAGCCCAAGTATCGGCCAGGTCAGCACTGGTTCGGGGCCGGTGTCGGACTCTCGGACTTCGCCCTGGTGACGGTGGGCGCCGGTATCGGTTGTGGCCTGGTGGTGTACGGGCGAGTGGTGTCGGGCGCGCACGGCGTGGCCGGCGAGACCGGGTACCTGTCGCTCGACCCGCACGGCCCACGGTGCCACTGCGGCAACCGGGGGTGTGTGGAGGCGATCGCGTCGGGCCCCGCCATCCTGCGCGCGGTGCGCGCGGCCACGGACCAGCAGGTGACCGATGCGGCCGATGCGCTGGCCCTGGCCCTGGCCCACAAGGGAGACCCCGCTGTCAGAGGAGTCTGCGCACGAGCCGACGAGGAGATCGGCCAGGCCATCGGCTTCCTGGTGAACATCCTCGGTCCCGAGCGGGTGATCATCTCCGGAGAAGGCCTGGCCGCCTACGGACTGGTCCCCGAGGGCATCCGGGACGCGTTCGCCGCGTCCGCCTTCGGTACCGCCGCCGCGCAGTGCGATCTGACGACACGTCCCCTGCCCTTCGAGGAGTGGGCGCGCGGGGCCACGGCCACCGCCATCCAGTCGTTGATGGGCTCGGGTGCGTGGGAGGAGTAGCGATGAATGATGCCGTAGAGCCGCGGATCGCTGACCGCCGCAGGGGCAGGGCGCCCAACGGTGCTCCGGGTGCCGCCCGGTGTCGGGCCGAGGCCGGCGCCGTGGCCGTGCCACTCCCGACGCCTGCTGCGCGGGGGGGCCGGGTCCGGTTACAAGGCGGTGACCGAACCCACCTCATCGCGGCAGGTCCGCCCCTCACGGCGATTCCGTCGCTCCTCATGTGCCTCACGCTGCGGCGATGGCTCAACAGTGGGCCGAACGGCGGGCTCACCATCGGCCCGGCGGCGGCTGAGCCACCGGTGCGGCTCCCTGGTGGTCGCCCGCACACCGACCGCCTCTCCCCCGGCGTCCAGCCGCCAAGTCCACGACCCCGGCCGCCGCCTCCGCCGCGACCACCGACGACGGCTCCTCCGGAATGGCGGCCAAACCGTACATGGGCTGGTCCAGCTGGAGCATGCAGTCCTCCCACTACCCGGGCCTGGAACTGGACCTCCGAGTTCGACCAGTTCGGCCGGCAGACACCCGACCCGGTCCGGTTTCCCCACGGGATGAAGTCGGTCGCCGACCACATTCACGCCAAGGGTCTCAAGGCCGGTATCCACCTGCCCGTCGGTTTGGAGAAGGGGGCGTACGGAGACGGCAAGGTTGCGCACAGAAGTACATCGACTCGCAGGCGCAACTGCTCGCGGACTGGGGGTACGACTTCCTGAGGCTGGACGGCGTGGGCCCCGGCTCGGCCAAGTCCGGTGACAACTACGACAACGTCGCGGACGTCGTGGCCTGGCACCAGGCCATCACCGCCACCAGCCGCCCGATCCACCTGGAGATCTCCTGGTCGCTCGATATCGCTCACTCGGCCGACTGGAGGAAGTACGCCAACGGCTGGCGCATCGACACCGACGCCGAGTGCTACTGCAACACCCTGGTCACCTGGGAGAACTCGGTCAACGACCGGTGGAACGACACGCCCGCCCTGGATGGCCGACCGCGCCGGACTCTCCCACTGCTTCGACGCCTGCGCGAACTGCTGCCTCGCCCAGCTGCCTTCCTGGACGGACGTCACACAGCGGCTGCTCAACAGCCCGGCCAACACATAGCGCAACTCCTCTGGGAGGATCACCGGTTGGACCGTCACCATCTCCTCGGCGAGACCATGCACCGGCATCTCTCTCCTCTCTCTCCGCTCTTCGGTCTCTTCCCCGGTGACCGGATCCGCCCGGACGGCTCCACGCCGAAGGGCATCCTCGCGTGGGCGGCGGCAACGGCAGCACGCCGAACCTCTTCGACATCATGGACATGGGGCAGGACCGCGGCATCTTCCAGGTGGAAGCGAACTTCGGCACCCTCTCCGCGATGCTCGAGATGCTGGCCTATTCACGGCCGGGCCACGTCGAGTTGCTGCCCGTGCTGCCCGCCGCATGGGCGGCTTCCGGCCCGGTGTCGGGCGTCGGTGTCCGTGGCGGCTTCGTCGCCGGTGTCAGGTGGAAGAACGGAAGTATCACGCAGGTGACGCTGACGAGCGTCGGCGGCCGTGACACGACCGTGTTCGCGGGCGCCGCCTCACGGAGCGTCAGCCTCAAGCCCGGCGAGTCCATCGCGCTGCGCACCTTCGACTGAGACCGGGTCGGCACACAGAGACTGGAGGGATCGAGGATGTCCCCGAAGAAGGAAAGAACGGCGGCCGGCCGCCGACTGCGTCGCAGACCCTTGCTGTCCGTGCTCGGTGCCGTGACCGGCATCGCCCTGACGGTCGTTCCGCTGAGCACCGCCCACATGGCGAGCGCCGCAACGTCGTCGGCGCAGGCCAAGGGCAGGCGGGTCAGTGCCTGGTCGCCCAGCATGACGACCGGCGGCCGGTCCTTCCACGACCAGACGATTCGGATGGTGGTGCACAGCAGCGTCCCGGGCTCGGGCGCCCGCATCACCCTGTCCAACCGGTACGGCACCACCCCACTCGTGGTCGGTGCCGTGGACGTGGCCGTCCAGGCGCGCGGTGGCGACGCGACGCGCGGCACCATCCGGAACGTCACCTTCGGCAAGTCCCGGCGTCTCACGATCCCCGCCGGCGCGGAGGAGGTCAGCGACGTCGTCCCGATCTCGGTCGGCGCCGGGGAGAACCTGCTCGTCAGTCTCTACCTCCCCGGCCGCACGGGGATCTCGACCTGGCACTCCGACGCGTTCGACACCACCTACCTCGCCTCCGGCAACCACACCGGTGACACCGATGCCGCCGCGTTCGGCACCACCACGTCCTCCTGGTACTACCTGGCCGGGCTGGACGTCGTATCAGCGACCGCGAAGGGCACCGTCGTCGCGTTCGGCGACTCCATCACGGACGGCTACCGCTCCTCGACCGGCACCTACAGCCGGTGGCCGGACTTCCTCGGACGCCGACTGGGCGCCGGACCCGGCCCGCAGCGGCTGAGTGTCGTGGACGCCGGTATCGGCGGCAACCGGGTCCTCACCGACGCCCCGATCCTGTGGCGGGGGGTCAGCGCCCTCAAGCGCTTCGGCCACGACGCCCTCGGCCAGCCGGGCGTCAAGAACGTCATCCTCTTCGAGGGCATCAACGACATCGGCAACAACGCCGGGCCCGACGGACAGCCGCTGACCGCCCAGGATCTCATCGACGGGTACCGCATCCTGATCACCGAGGCTCATGCCGACCACGTGCGCATCATCGGCGCGACCCTGATGCCCGACGAGGGCAACAGTTACTACACGCCTGCCGCCGAGGCGATCCGGCAGGACGTCAACCACTGGATCCGTACCAGTGCCGCCTTCGACGGCGTCATCGACTTCGACCGGGCCATGCGTGACCCCGCCGACCCGGCCGCCCTCTACCCGCCCTACGATTCGGGCGACCATCTCCACCCCGGCGACGTGGGCATGAAGGCGTTGGCCGACGCGATCGACCTGCGTCTTCTGCGTGCCTGACGTGCCTGACGTGCCTTCGGGGCTGGTGCCCGGCACCAGCCCCGGGGCCATCCGCAGGCCTGAGCCGACCCGGGGAAATACGATTGCCGGCCACCATGCCCGCTGACACGATGGCGGGCGTGCATACGGCTGAGAGACCGGACTGTCTGATCGTGACCGGGATGCCGGGGGCCGGGAAGTCGACGGTGACCAGGCTCATCGCCGATCGTCTGCCCCGCTCGGCCCGGCTCGACGGCGATTTCATCAGCAGGCTCGTCGTCAGCGGTCGCGTCGGAGCGCTGGGCGAGCCCGCCGAGGAGGCCGCGCGGCAAGTCGAGTTGTGCAACCGCAATCTGTGCACGCTGGCGAACAACTTCTCCGACGCCGGGTTCACGCCGGTCGTCGACTGGGTGATCCCCGACGGCGCTCAGCTGGACTTCTTCGTCTCCCTCCTGCCGGCTCGCCGGGTCCTGTTCGTCGTGCTCGCGCCCGGGATCGACGTGTGCCGGTACCGCAACACCCTCCGTGATCCACGGGAGCGGTTCGACTTCGACGGCTACGAAGATCTCGAATCCGCCATGAAGCGCGAACTCGGCGATGTGGGTTGGTGGTTCGACACCTCGGCGCTTTCTCCGGAGCAGACCGCGGATCGCATCGTCCGGGAAGCAGGTGTGAAGGCCGCCACCGGGCAGCGGCGGCCGCCAGGGGGTCACTGGGTGACCGAGTAGAAGTGCGCGCCGGTTCCGATCAGGGCGCTGCCGGCGGCTGTCGCGCGGGCGAAGTGGCGCTCCCGGGCGAGCGCGACGAGGTACTCCGGTTGGCGCAGCAGCATGCGCGGCCTCCCAGTCGGGGTGCCGCGGTGTTCACGCACAGCGTCGCGTGACGCCGGAAGGGTCTCTGAGCGATCGGCGCGCTCGGTGTCCGAGGGATTCCGGGTTCGCGGCTGGCTGCGAGCTGCGGCGCGGGGCTGTCGGTGGGGCGTCGGAGTCAGGCGTCTTGGCGGGACGCGTGCGCCAGGAAGTGGTGTGGGCCGTCCTCGTAGGACGTCAGGTCCCAGCCGGCGGTCAGCAGTGCGGGGCGCAGGTTGTCCTCGGCCAGCGAGTCGTCCGGGTCGGGGGGATACCCGTGGCGGGCGGCGCGTTCGGCGCGGCCGGAAGGGTGGAACAGCAGGAGCACGCCGCCGGAGGTGGTCACCCGGGCCCACTCGCGCAGTGCCGCGGCGGGATCGGGCACGTGGTTGATCAGGCCCGCGCTGAAGACGCCGTCCATCGCGCCCGCCGGCAGCGGCAGCCGACAGGCGTCGGCCAGCAGCAAGGAGCCGTCGCCGGCACGGCCTTCGCGGACCGCGGCCGTGAGCATCGCCGGTGTGAGGTCGACTCCGACGACGACACCCCGGTCGCCGACTTGGGTGCGCAGTGTGGGCAGGACCCGTCCGGTGCCGCAGCCCACGTCCAGGACGCGCTGGCCGGGGCGCAGTCGCATCCGCTCGGCGGCGGCCGCGTACCTGGGGGCGTCGTCGGCGAAGCGTTCCTCCCAGGTGGCTGCCCGCCGGGTGAAGAACGCGCGGATCGTGGTCTGTTCGGCCCGCTCCGCGACGTACGCGGCGAAGCACGTGAGCACGGTGTCGCGGTGCCGGGTCAGGGCTGCCCGTGCCATCGGCTCCGTCGGCGCGGCCGTCGTCGGCGCGGCCGCCGTCGGGTCCGCAGCCGAGGCCGCTCCTTCCGGGTGAGCCCCGGCCAGGGCGTATGCCGCCGCCGCGGCCGCCTCCAGGGGGAACGGGATCCCCCATGCCGAGCCACCGATCCGGAACGCCTGCACCGGGTGGTGCTCGCAGGACGCCAGCAACGTCGCCGTCGCCGGAAGGTCCACCGTGCCGCCGCTGTGCCAGTGTGGCACCCGCAGCCGCTGCGGCACGGCCGCGAACAGGGGGTCGGTGAGCGCGGCAGCTGTCGTGCGTACGTCACCCCAGCCGATCCGCGCGCCGGTACCGGGCCGAGCGGCGCCGCCCGCCGCGATCGCCAGCAGCTGAGCGCCCAGGCACACGCCGAGCACGGGTACCTCGGCCGCCAGCGCGGCGCGCAGCAGCGCCAGTTCCGCACCATGCCCTACGGTGTCCGCGTCGACGGAGTCCGGGCCGCCCATCACCACCAGGGCCACCATGTCGTCCACCCGGTCCGGTACCCGATCCCCGGCCCAGGTCCGGCAGACCTCGACCGGCAACCCGGCCCTCCCGAGCGTGGTGCCGACGGCGTACGGCCCTTCCTGCGGTGTGTGCTCCACGACCTGGATCACCGGCCACCACCTCCCGCTCGACCGTACCCGGACAGCGGGATCGGACAAACGCAGATGCGAGAACGACAACCCGAGACGGGGTGTATTTGCGGAGTCTTCTCTCAGTACCACCCGGCAAATGCGCTCGGCATCGCGCGCGGACGCAAAGCGGCAGGCCAACACCCGGCCCAGCAGCCTGCCTTCTTCTGTGCGGCGTCTCGCCAGGGCTCAACTCCTGGCCGGAGGCGTGCCGTCCGGTGGCCGGTGTGAGGGTGGGCGCCGGTCAGGCGTTGATCGGCCCGTCCGCCTCGCGCAGCACGCGGGCCTCGCGCCCGTCGAGCGCGGCGAGCACCTCGGCGCAGATGGCGAGCGCCGTCTCGGCCGGGGTGCGGGCGCCCAGGTCGAGGCCGATGGGGCCGTGGACAGACGCGAGTTGCTTCTCGTCGAGGCCGGCTTTGACGAGGTCTGCAGCTCGTCGGGCCTGGGTGCGGCGTGAGCCCAGCGCGCCCACGTAGGGGATGCCGCTGGTCAGCGCGGCGGACAGGACGGGGACGTCGACGTCCGGTTCATGGCTGAGGACGATGAGGCAGGCGGCGGCCGGGCGTTCGGCGAGCCGCCGGACGGCGTCCTGAGCGGCTGTCTCCACCGTGGCGTGCCAGCCCAGCAGGTGGGCCTGTGCGGTGAGCAGGTCGGCGAGTTCGCCTCCGCCCACGACGACCAGGTGGGGTACGGCCGGGAACGTCTCGATGAGGACGAGTCCGTCGTCCGTGTAGCGGGCGTCCCGACCGGCCCGGCGGCGGGTGAGCAGTTCCCGAGCGCGTTCGACGGCCTGGGCCGGCCCGTCACCGCCCTCCGGCGCGGTCGTCGCCACGGTGCTGGCCACCTGGGTCTGCTGCTCGTCCAGCTGGGTGATCAGCGCGGCATCGGCCCCTTCGGCCAGCAGGTCCCACCAGCGGGCGGGCACGGTGTGCAGGGACTGCAGCAGTACCTCGGCCTGGCCGCCGCAGGTCATGCCCGCCCGCTTCACGTCGTCGTCGTGGACGGACACCTCACGCACGCACGCGGTGTGCCCCGCGGGCAGGGCGGCGGCTTCCGCGGCCAAGTAGTCGTCGAACACGCCGCGGTACAGGGTGCCGTAGCACTGGCCGTCCTGGTCGATCAGGACCGCGTCGGCGGGGTGCCGGGGGCCGAAGCCCTGCTCGGTGAGGGGGCGGGCCAGAACGCCCGTACGTCCCTGTGCCGCCCACCGCCGTGCCGTCTCCGCCAGCTCACGCATGATCGCGGCCCTCCTCGTTCAAGGCGTCGGCACCGGGAACCGCCCGCTCAGCGGCGGCACCGTTACGCGAATTGTAGTGAGGCGCCCCGGACCGCGACCGGCACGCCCCGGTCAAGCTCCGCAGCCGCTCAGCCGACGGCGGTCGGCAGTTCCCGCAGCTCTTCGCGCTGCGCCGCGCCCGCCTGGTACGGTCCGAGGGCGGTCGAGGCCGAGTCCGCTCAACGCACGCTGGTGAGCACCAGCGCGGTGTAGTGCATGGTGAAGCTGCCGCCCATCGCGTCGATGGCGTCTGCGAGGCCGGCGAGGAGCGCGTCCAGCTCGGCCGGGGGAAGCCGGCCGTGGCCGCCGAAGGTCGGCACCTGGTCCAGCCATGCGTCGCGGGTGTAGCGGCGGTCCCAGTCGAAGTGCCACTGCTCGGGTGCGTCGAACGCGCCTGACCGCGCGAGCCCGTCGGACATCCTGGCGACCATGCCCGCATAGCTCTCGGGACCGGCCATCGCGCGCTGATAGATCGGCGAGGCGGGCAGCACCCGGGCATAGACCGCGGCGAACGCCTCGGCCACGTCGCGGGTGGGCCGGAAGGCGTTCCAGAACAGCGCCAGCCGGCCGCCGGGGCGCAGCGTGCGGGCCGCCTTGGCGGCGCCGGCCACCGGGTCGATCCAGTGCCAGGCCGTCCCGGCGATCAGCGTGTCGAAGGTCCGGCCGGCCGGGTCCCAGTCCTCGAAGGTGGCGACCTCGACCTCAAGTCCCTTGCGGCGGGCGAACTCTGCCATCCGCGGGTCGGGTTCGACGCCCAGCACCCGGCAACCGGCGGCCTGGAAGGCCAGTCCGGCGATACCGGTGCCCGCGCCCACGTCGAGGACGTCGCGGCCCTGGCCGGCGGCGATGATGCGCTCCACCATGGCGTCGGGGTAGCGGGGCCGGGTCCGGTCGTATCGTTCGGCGTCCGTGCCGTACGACTGCGCCACGTGCCGCTGTGTATGTGCCTCGTGCTCGGTAAGGCGCCCATCGTGCGCCGGAGGTAGAGTGGGCATGCGCCCACTCTAAGTGGGCACGTGCCCACTCGACAACGGACGGGCGCGTTTTCGTGAGAAGTGAGGTGTGCGGTGCCGACAGGGATCGCTCTGCGCGACGCCCGTGCGCAACTGTTCGCCGCCGCGGAACGCGTGCTGCTCCGGGACGGGGCGAACGCGCTGACCAGCCGGGCGGTCACCACCGAGGCGGGCGTCGCCAAAGGCCTGTTGCACCGGCACTTCGCGGACTTCGACGACTTCCTCGTCCAGTTCGTCCTGGACGGCATCGGCCGGGTCGAGGCTCAGGCCGCCGCGCTGTGCGAGTCCGCCGGCACCGGCACCGTCGTCGCCAACGTGACCCGCGCGCTGACCGACCTCTTCGCATCGATCGCCCTGCACATCGTCGGCCTGGTCATCTCCCGCGACGCCGTACGCACGAGGCTGCGCGAGGTCACCGGCGCCGGTATTCCGGTGCTGAGGGAGGCCACCGACATGATCCGCTCCTACCTCGAAGCCGAGCGCGAGCGGGGTCGCTTCGCAGCCGACGCCGACATCGACGCGCTCGCACCCACGCTGATCGGGGCCGCCCATCTCCTGTTCGCCGGCCGGGAAGGTACGCCACCGGCGGCCGACGAGGTCGAAAGGGTCGTCACCACGGTCATCACCGATGCCGTGACCTAGGCCGCTTCCTCCGCAACGGGTTGCCCCCGGCCGCAGTCAATCGTCCGTCCCCGCGGCACGGTCGCGGACACAACGCCGTCAAGTGATGCGTCAACGCGTCGTCATGCGGCGAGGGGGTCCTCCCAGCGGATCCGGTGGTCGTACTGCCAGGCCATCTTCTCGGGCGTGGAGAGGCGGGCGAACAGCGGCAGGAGAGCGTCCCGGACCAGCCGGCCCACCGGCCCGGCAGCCTTGCCGCTGTTGCTGCGGGCGCCCAGGGCGATCACTCGCTCGACGCGGGCGCGGCGAACGCCCTCGTAGGCCGCGAACGCCTGGGGATACGGCAGGTCCCGCAGCGCGCGGGCCAGTTCGACGGCGCTCTCCGCGGCCAGCGAGACGCCCTGGCCGGAGCTGGGCGAGGTGGCGTGGGCGGAGTCGCCGACCAGCACCATGCGGCCGCGGTGCCAGTGCGGGACGTGCGGGAGATCCTCCATGGGACCGGCGGTGATCAGCGCGTCGGGCGAGGTGCGCCGCAGCAGTTCCAGGGCGGGGACGCTGTCCCCGGCGAAGGTCTCGCCCAGCCGGTGCAGCCACTCCTCGTTCGAGGTCTGCCGCACCTGCTGCCAGGTCAGGTAGGGATGGGGGAGGTTGGCGAACCAGACGCCGGTGCCGTCGTCGAACGACTGGTAGCCGAAGAACGCCCGGCGGCCGAAGGCCATGTACATACGGTCGCCGGTCGGCGGCAGTCCGGCGCCGTGGACCTCGGCGCCGAAGCCCAGCAGTCCCGAGTAGCGCGGCTGGGGCGCCTGAGGGTCGATCAGCCTGCGTACGGTGGAGCGCAGGCCGTCGGCGCCGATCAGCACGTCGGCCTCTGCGCTGGTGGTGCCGTCGGCGAAGACGGCCCGGATGCCGGTGTCGCTCTCGCGTACGTCGACCAGCTGATGGCCGTGGTGCACTTCGACGCCCTGGCTGAGAGTCAGGTCGTAGAGCCGTCGGTACAGATCGGTGCGCCAGCTGAACTGCATGGGCTGGCGGATCTCGGTGATGGTCCTGCCCTTGTGGTTCTGCAGCACGATGGCGTTCATCGGGGCGCCGACCCGGTCGAGTCCGACCAGGCCGAGTGCGGCACGGCCGTTGGGTGCGATGCCGAGGCCGCCGCCGACGCCGTCGGCGGTCGTCGCATAGGACTCGTGCACGGTGGCCTCGATCCCGGCCCGGCGCAGCGCGAGGGCTGCGACGGGGCCGGCGATGCCACCGCCCACGACGAGGGCGGTGCGGGTGCGGGACATGTCAGTGGGTCCTCTCACGGGTGGGGTCGTCGATGACGGGCAGGCCGCCCTCGCGGTGGGCGCGGCGCAGGTCGTCCAGGTAGGCGCGGGAGCACATGGCGGTGAGCTGGGCGGAGCCGGCGCGCCGGACCCGGATCTCGCCGTCGGTGACCGCTCCGAGCAGTCGCAGCAGCGCCGGACCGGTACCGGGCTGGGCGTCCTTCACCCGCCCACGGCGGACGAAGGCGAGGTCCCAGCCGTCCACGGCGACGCCTTCGGGCAGCAGCAGGGTGACCGCGGCGGAGACGAGAGACAGTCGCACGGTGACCGGTTCGTCCCAGCCGATCCGGGGGGAGCGGAGGTCCAGGACGACGCCGGCGCGGCGGGCGCGTACGTCGAACCCGGTGGCCTCGGTCCAGTGACCCAGGTGCTTCACGTTGGCGTGGTCCGCGTGGATGCGCTCGGCGGACTCGAGCGGAGTCGTTGTCGTCACGCCGAGATAGTTGCAGTGAAACTAGTCTCCAGTCAACTAGTTCTCCTGAGAGTGGTTCCGGTAGGCTCTGGGCATGCGCAGCTCCCCTCTCGGCCTCACCGTTCTCTCGCTGCTGCACCTGCAGCCGCTGCACCCGTACGGCATCCAGCGGCTGATCAAGCAGTGGGGGAAGGACCAGGTCGTCAACGTCAGTCAGCGGGCGAGCCTGTACCGGACCATCGACCGGCTGCTCGAGGCGGGGCTGATCGCCGTACGCGAGACCAGCCGGGATCAGCAGTACCCGGAGCGCACGGTCTACGAGGTGACCGACACGGGCCGTACGGCAACGCGCGAGTGGCTGCGGGAGATGCTGGTCGCGCCACGGGCGGAGTACCCGGAATTCCCCGCCGCGCTCTCCTTCACCATGATGCTGCTGCCGCAGGAGGTGGCGGCCGATCTGTCCGCCCGCGCCGGACAAGTACGCGCCCGGCTGGCCGAGTTGGAGGCCGCCGCCGAGGGAGCCCGCCAACTCGCCTTGCCACGGGTCACCATGCTGGAGGACGAGTACCGCCGCGCCGTACTGACCGCAGAGCTCGACTGGCTCGACGCGGTCACCTCCGACCTCCGTTCAGGCGCACTCACCTGGGACTTCGAAACCCTGGCGGCTCTCGCCCGGACTACGGCCTAGGGAGCCCGAACACACCGGCCCCCCTGGCATCGGCATCGGCTACAACAACGACTGGGCGCCGGTCACCCCGGGGCCGGACGGCACCGCCTACATCGGCCTCTTCGACGGCCTGGCCGCCGTACCCGACGGTGACTGATCTGCGCGGGCTGTGCGGGCCAGGACATCGATCAGCGCCGCCACCGTCGGCCGGTGTTCGGCGAAGGAGCGGCAGACGACGACGATGTGACGCTCCATCGTCTCCCGCAGCTCCAGGACGTCGAGGCAGGACGGGCGCAGCCGGAGCATCAGATCGGTCACCACGCTGACCCCGACACCGGCCTCCACCAGGGCCAGGGTGGCGGCCGTGTCCGTCACCTCGTGCAGCACCTGCGGCTCGAAACCGGCCCGTCGGCAGGCGGTGAGCACGGCACGGCCGTAATAGCTGCCGGCCGACGGCAGGATCCAGTCCAGTCCGCCCGCGTCGGCGAGCGAGACCTTCTTCCGGCCGGGCACGGCTCCCGCAGGGACCGCGAGCGAGAAGCGTTCCCTGGACAACTCGGTCACCCGCAGGGACGGATCGCGTGGGATCGGCACGTCCGGGTAGTCCAGGCCCAGGGCCAGGTCCACGGCGCCGCCTGCGACCGCGTCGTACACCTCGTCCACGTCCATGTCCCGGCTGCGCACGGTCACGCCGGGATGCCGCTCGCGCACCCGGCGCAGGGCCGGCGGCAGGATCTCGGCGGCGGCCGTGGCGAAGAGCCCCACCCGCAGCGTTCCGGATATCTCGTTCCGTGTGCGCTCCAGCGCCTCGACGGCCTCGGCCTCCGTCGTGAGGATGCGCTCGGCGTGCACAGCCAGGGTGGCCCCGGCGTCGGTGAGTTCCACGCGCCGTCCCACCCGTCTCAGCAGGTGCATCCCGGTGGCCTTCTCCAGCGCGGCGATCTGCTGCGAGACGCCGCCGGGCGTGTATCCCAGGGCCTCCGCGACCGCGGTGATGGTGCCGCGCCTGGTCAGTTCCACCAGTGAGCGCAGCTGCGCACTCGTCCAGTCCATATAGGGACCCTAAAAGGTCAACGGCATGAATCGTTGATGGACGTCAACGGTCGGCTTGCTGCACGATGACGCGGAGACGGCTGATCGGCATCACTCTGTCACTGACAGCCCCGCCGCCCGCGGACACGGCCCCCGACCGGCGGGGTGGCCTCCGGAAGGGAGTGGCCCGTTGTCCTCCTCCGCCTTCCGCACCGTTCCGGCCGCCGCCGATGTCGTGATCATCGGTGGTGGCGTCATGGGTGCGAGCACCGCGTTCCATCTCGCCGAGGCCGGCGTGACGAACATCGTCGTCGTCGAGCGCGGCGACCTGGGCTGCGGCAGTTCGGGCAAGCCGATCGGCGGTGTCCGCGCCCAGTTCTCCGATCCGCTCAACATCGAGCTGGGCAGCCGCAGCCTTCGGGCCTATCGTGACTTCCCCCGCCGGCCCGGCGCCGGCATCGGGCTCGACACCGTCGGCTACCTCTTCCTCCTCGACAGCGCACAGCAGGCGGACGCCTTCGCAGCCGGGGTCGAGCTCCAGAACAGCCTCGACGTGCCGAGCCGCATGATCGGCCCCGACGAGGCTCGGCGCCTGTGTCCCTACCTCAGCACGGACGGACTCGTGGCCGCCGCGTACTCCCCCGCCGACGGGCACGCGCGCCCCGCCCTGGTCGTCCAGGGGTATGCGCGGGCCGCGGCCCGGGCCGGCGTCACCCTCGCCACCCACACCGCGGTCCTGGGCCTCGACACGGCCGGAGACCGGGTCGTCGCAGTACACACCAGCCACGGCCGTATCGCGTGCCCCACCGTCATCTGCACGGCCGGGGCATGGTCGGCGCGGATCGGCGCCATGGCCGGCGTCGACCTGCCCATCCGGCCGGTGAAACGGCAGCTGTCCTTCACCGTGCCGCTCACGCCGCCCGCCCCGCGCATCCCGTTCACGATCGACTTCTCCTCGACCGCGTACTTCCACAACAGCGACGACGGCCTGCTGTTCGGGCTGGCCGACCCCGACCAGGAGGACGGCTTCGACACGACCTGGACGCCGGAGTGGCTGGACATGTTCCGCGCCGTCGTCCGTCACCGCGCCCCGGCCCTGGCCGACATGCGGACCGGCGACGGCTGGGCGGGCCTGTACGAGGTCACACCGGACCACAACGCGCTCATCGGCCGCTCCGCCAAGCTGCCCAACTTCCTTTACGCCGCCGGGTTTTCCGGTCACGGTTTCCTGCAGGCACCCGCGGTCGGCGAGGTCGTCCGCGACCTGTACCTGGAGCGCGAGCCGTTCACCGACATCTCCCCGCTCAGCGCCGACCGGTTCCGCCCCGGCGCCGGCGCCCGCCCCGAAGCCCACGTCGTGTGAACACCGATGGCCCACTCCGTGTGCCCCGACCGAAAGGCCGAACCATGCCGATGATCAGTCAGTGGCGGCTGCGGGCCGCCTTCGCGGAGCGGCTGTCACGGATGTACGGGCGGGAGGTGCCCGCCTACACCACGCTCGTGGACGTCTCGCGCGAGGTCAACGAAGACGTGCTGCGCGCGCGGGGAGCCGAGGCCGAACGCCTGGGGTCCATCAGCCGGGTGACCGCCGAGCGGCACGGGGCCGTCCGCGTCGGCACACCCCGCGAACTGCGGCAGGTCGCCCGTGTCTTCGGTGCTCTCGGCATGCACCCGGTCGGCTTCTACGACCTGCGGGAGGCCGCCGCCAGCGCCGTGCCCGTCGTCTCCACCGCCTTCCGGCCGGTCGACGGCGAGGAACTGGCACGCAACCCCTTCCGGGTGTTCACCTCCCTGCTCACCCCGGCCGACCCCCGTTTCTTCGACGCCGGCCTGCGTGCGCGCCTGGAGGCCTTCCTCGCAGCTCGCGAACTCTTCCCGCCCGAGCTGCTCGCGCTGGCCGACCGGGCCGCCGCCGAGCGGGAACTGCCCGAGCAGGAGGCCGAGCGGTTCCTGCGGCTCGCCGTGGCGGCCTTCGAGCTGTCCGCCGAGCCGGTCGACAAGGCCTGGTACGAGACCCTGGAGCAGGTCTCCGCCGTGGCCGCGGACATCGGCGGCGTGCGCAGCACGCACATCAACCACCTCACCCCCCGCGTCCTGGACATCGACGAGCTGTACCGGCGGATGACCGAGCGCGGCATCGAGATGATCGACACCATCCAGGGCCCGCCGGCCTGGAAGGGCCCCGATGTCCTGCTGCGGCAGACCTCCTTCCGTGCCCTGGCCGAGCCCCGCGCGCTGCGCACCCCGGACGGCGATGTCGTCACCGGCGCCCTGCGGGTCCGCTTCGGCGAGGTCGAAGCCCGCGGCATCGCCCTGACCCGCCAGGGCCGCGCCCTGTACGACGACCTGCTGGGCCGCGTGGACGAGCAGGCCGCGCAGCACGCCGCGGAGTCCCGCGGTGACATCGCGCGCGCCGTGTGGGAGCGGCACATGCCCGGCAGCGAACAGGAACTCGCCGCCGAGGGACTGGCCTACTTCTCCTACCGGCTCGGCCCGGACCGGCCGCGCGACGGCAGCCGCCCGCCCGCCGGCCTCGGCGAACTGGTGCGGCAGGGCTGGGTGCGCGCCGAGCCCATCGTCTACGAGGACTTCCTGCCCCGCTCCGCCGCCGGCATCTTCCAGTCCAACCTCGGCGGCGCGGGCACCCGCGACAACGCCCAGCAGGGCGCCGCGTACGACGCCGCCTGGCTCTCCGGCGCCATCGGCCGCGACGTCCTGGACCCCTTCACCCTCTACGAGCGGCAGCAGAACCGCTCCCTCGAAGAGGTCGCCCGCGCACTCGACCTCGCCGACACCCCCTCACCCCTTCAAGGACGGCCATGACCAGCACCCCACTGCCCAGCACGGACGAGCTGCGCACCCGCGCCCGTGCGTCCCTCCGGAACATCGGCGTCGACGTGCCCCAGGGCGACGACTTCCACGCCCGTACGCCGCTCACCGGCGAGCACCTCTTCGGGCTGGCGGCCGCCACCGGCGCCGAGACCGAGGAGGCCGTCGCCGCCACCCGCACGGCCTTCCTCACCTGGCGCACCACACCGGCACCGCGGCGCGGTGAACTCGTGCGCCGCCTGGGCGAGTTGCTGCGCGCGCACAAGAGCGACCTGGCCGATCTCGTCACCATCGAGGCAGGCAAGATCCGCTCCGAGGCGCTCGGTGAGATCCAGGAGATGATCGACATCTGCGACTTCGCGGTCGGCCTGTCCCGGCAGTTGTACGGCCGTACGATCGCCTCCGAGCGCCCCGGCCACCGGCTGGCGGAGACCTGGCATCCGCTCGGCGTGGTCGGCGTCATCTCCGCGTTCAACTTCCCCGCCGCCGTGTGGTCCTGGAACACCGCGGTCGCCCTGGTCTGTGGCGACACGGTGATCTGGAAGCCCTCGGAGTTCACGCCGCTGATCTCCCTGGCCTGCGACCACCTGCTCGCCAGCGCCGCCGAGGAGGTCGGCGCGCCGCGTGATGTGCACCGGCTGCTGCTCGGTGACCGGGCGGTCGGCGAGCAGCTGGTCGACGACCCCCGCGTCGCCCTCGTCAGCGCCACCGGCTCGACCCGTATGGGCCGTGAGGTCGGCCCGCGCGTCGCCGCCCGCTTCGGCCGCAGCCTGCTGGAACTCGGCGGCAACAACGCCGCGATCGTCGCCCCCTCCGCCGACCTGGACCTGGCCGTCCCGGCCATCGTCTTCGCCGCGGCCGGCACCGCGGGCCAGCGCTGTACGACACTGCGCCGCCTCATCGTCCACCGCGACATCGCCGACCCCCTCATCGAGCGGCTGACCAGCGCCTACACCAAGCTGCCCCTCGGCAACCCGTTCGACGACACGACGCTCGTCGGCCCGCTCATCTCCACGACGGCTCTCGACGCCATGGGCCACGCCCTCACCCGCGTCCAGGCCCAGGGCGGCAAGATCCTCGCCGGCGGAAACCGGCGCCTCGCCGAGGCTGCGCCCGCCGCGGCCTACACCGAGCCGGTCCTCGTCCGCGTCGGCGAACAGACCGACGTCGTAAGGGAGGAGACCTTCGCACCGATCCTGTACGTCCTCACCTACGACACCCTCGACGAGGCGATCGCCGTGCACAACGACGTCCCGCAGGGCCTGTCGTCCAGCATCTTCACCCGCGACCAGCAGGAGGCCGAGGTCTTCCTGTCCGCCGCCGGCTCCGACTGCGGCATCGCCAACGTGAACATCGGCACCTCCGGAGCCGAGATCGGCGGCGCCTTCGGCGGCGAGAAGGACACCGGCGGCGGCCGGGAGTCCGGCTCCGACGCCTGGAAGTCCTATATGCGCTCGGCCACCAACACCATCAACTACTCCGGCGAACTCGCCCTCGCCCAGGGCGTGAGCTTCCTCTGATCCTCGCCGCCGGCGAGCGGCGTGCCGTCCGCACGCGACGCACGCCGCCACGCCGTCACGGCGTCACTGGTGAGCGCGCAGGAACGCGGGGATGTCGGCGCGGGTCGGGTAGTTCGGCAGGGGTGCCGGCCTGCCTTGCAGGAACGCGGTGATGACAGCGGCGGCTCGCGCGTTGTTGTCGTCCAGACCGTTCCACAGGTGATGCCCGACTCCGGGCAGGTACTGCGTGCGCTCGATGGCGGGGTCGGCGGCGAGGACGGCGGTCTCCCACTGCCGGACCTGGGAGGAACACTCGGCGATCATCAGCATGGCGGGCGTCTGCGAACGCCTCAGTCGCGGCGCGATGGAGGGCGCGTCGTTCACCGTCTGCTGGATACGGAGGCTGGCCGCCGGGCTGAAGGAGAAGTTCCGCGCGGTGTCTTCGCGTGGGATGCGGTGCGCGTCGCGGGCGCAGTAGGCGGACGCGGTGTCACTGCCGAGGTCGGCGGCGGTGAACGCGTTGTCGCCCTCGGCCTGTCCGATCAGTGCGGTGTCAGGGCTGAGGAGGCCGAGTCGCATGAGGCCGAAGGCGACGGCGTACCGGGGGACGTGGGTCGATCGCGGTCCGGTCGCGGCCGGCGCGAGGCCGCGCGCGGACGGACGCCCCTTCTGCCCCTTGATCCTCGCCGTGGGGCCGTCCATCGGGCCGGGTTCGGCGATGATCGCCCGGTGCAGCTGCACGGCGACGGCGGGAGCGGCCAGGGCGCGGGTGAGCACGACCGCTCCCGACGAGAAGCCGAGGACGTCGGCCTTCCCCTTGTTCAGGCGGTGGAGGAAGGCGCCAAGGTCACGGACCGACCGGGAGATCGTGTACTGGTCCATGGGGAGCAGGTCGCTGCGTCCGCCGCCGGCCTGTTCGTAGGTGTAGACGTCGTAGCCCTGGCGCGCCAGGAGTTGCAGGAACCGGTGGTCGAGCAGCGAGATGCCGCGGACCGGTCCGCCGTTGAGGTACACGAGCGGGACGGGATGCCGGGTCCCGGATTTCGCGGGCGGGTAGTGATACACCGCGACCCGGCTGCCGGTGGCCAGGCTCCAGTGCTGCGTGGCCACGAACGGCAGGGCGGGCGGGTAGCGCCGGTCCGTCGGGACGGTCGGAACACAGACCGACGCCGTCAGTGCCGCCACGACGACCACCGGCACGAACGGCACGAGCCGCGCCGCTCCCCTGCGCCTGCGACCCCACCACAGTGCGGCGCCAGCGGCCACTGCCACCGTCGTCAGCCATGCGGCGAGTCCCGACCCGGCCCCGTCCGTGACGACGATCAGCAGGAGAAACGCGACGGCCGACGCCGTGACGGCAGTCAGCGTCAGAAGCAGGCGTCCGGCGATACGGACCAGGCGCAGGGCGAACGTGGACACAGTGGACCCCCAAGTTTCGGAACAACGTTTCGGAACGGCGTTTCAAAACGACGTTATCAAAGACGGTAGGCTTCTGGTCATGGGCAGGCCCAGAACGAACGACGAGACCGTCAAAGAGCGCCTGGTGGCGTGCGCGACCGAGATGCTCGCCACCCACCCGCAGGATTCGGTCACCCTCCGCGCCCTGGCCACGGCCGCCGGGACGTCGACGACGGCGGTGTACTCCCTCTTCGGCGGCAAGGACGGGCTGATCGCAGCGGTGCGCGACAGAGCCGTCGCCGGCCTGTTCCAGGACCTGTCGGCAGTACCGGCCTCCGGGGATCCCCTCGCCGACATCTACGCGCTGGCCGTGGCGTACCGGCGCTGGGGATGCGCACACCGCCACCTGTACACCGTGCTGTTCGGCGGGGTGCAGTCCTTCGAGCCGACGGGCCCGGTCGGCGGCCGTGACCCGATCGGGCCGCTCCTCGCGGCGATCGAACGGGGTGTGACCGGCGCCGTCCTCGCCGGCGAGGTCACGTCGATCGCCCTCTCGCTCTGGGTGACCCTGCATGGACTCGTGACGCTCGAACTGGCCGGTGCCTTCGACGCCCCCACGGCCGAGGCCGCGTTCCGGCCCACGATCCAGGCGGCGCTGCGCGGCTGGGCGACCCCGGCCGTGTTCCGCAGCCTCCGGCCCGCCGAACCCGCCCCGTGACGGCGGCCGTCCAGGATATTTGCGCATCAACGCAACAAGGGGCACACTCTTGGAGTCGGGTCCTGTGCGCGCGCTGAGCGTGCCCGGGGCGGAACCACATCACGGAACGGAGGCAGCCATGGGTGCAGACCCTCCCAGTCCGTGCTGCCTCCAGGGCATTCGCTGACTTTTACCAGCCGCGTTCCCTTGTCCCCCGCCCGCTCACACCGGCCGGGGCACAGCGGCACCGGCGTCCCGCGCCGGGCCCGGCCTTGAGTCTCGACGAGGCGGCCGTGGCCCGCCCGGGCGGGCCCTTCCTACTTACCTGTATTTCCCATGCTGCCTGGGTGCCCCCTGTCCTGCCGTCGGTGCGTTGGCCGCGGCGGGGCATGCCGACGTGCCCAGAGTGGGGGCGGAGGTCTTCGTGATGTCGATCCGTACGGACAACAAGCCCGCCGAGTCGGTGGAGCGCACGCCGCTGGTGGCGCGGCTGCCCGGGCGCCTGTCCCAGTTCTCCTGGGTGGACGCGGCGGTGGCCGCGGCCGTGCTGGTGATCCTCTATGTGGTGCTGCGTGTGGGGCACGGCACCACCGTCGCCTTCAACACCCACCAGAACGTCAGGGTCGACACCGATCCGGCGCAGCTGCCGTACGACGCGGCCCGCTCGCTGCTGCGGATGTTCGCCGCGCTGGCGCTGTCGATCGTGTTCACCTTCGGCTATGCCTACGCCGCCGCCAAGAGCAGAAGGCTGGAGCGGATCCTCGTCCCGGCCCTGGACATCCTGCAGTCCGTGCCGGTGCTGGGCTTTCTGACGGTCGCGGTGACGGGGTTCATCGCCCTGTTCCCCGGCTCGATGCTGGGCCTGGAGTGCGCGTCGATCTTCGCGATCTTCACCTCGCAGGCCTGGAACATGACGTTCGGCTTCTACTACTCCCTCACCTCCCTCCCGCGTGAACTCGACGAGCTGTCCCGGTCGTTCGGCTTCACGCGCTGGATGCGGTTCTGGAAGGTGGAGCTGCCGGCCGGGATGATCGGCCTGGTCTGGAACGGCATGATGAGCTTCGGCGGCGGCTGGTTCTTCCTGGTCGCCTCGGAGGCGATCAGCGTCGACAACCAGCGGTACGCGCTGCCCGGCGTCGGCTCGTACGCCGGTGCCGCGATCGCCGACGGCGATCTGGGCAAGGTCGGCTGGGCCATCCTCACCATGGCCGTGATGGTGATCGGCGTGAACTTCCTGTTCTGGCGGCCGCTGACCGCGTGGGCGGAGAAGTTCAAGAACGAGCAGTCCGAGGCGAGCGAGGTCCAGCGGTCCGTCGTCCTGGACTTCCTGCGCCGCTCGCACTGGCCGCAGCTGCTCGGCCGGGTGCTGCGCCCGGCGGGGCGCGCGCTCGGCGCGGCCGGAAGGGTCTTCGGCCGCGACGACCGTCCGCTCGTCGTCGACCGCACACGGCAGCGCACCGGAGACATCGCCTTCACCGTCGTCGCCGGCGGGCTGATCCTGTGGGGTCTGCTCGACCTCGGCCACTACCTCCACGACAGCACCGGCCTCGGCGTCTTCGGCGAACCGCTGCTGCTCGGCCTGGCCACCCTCGCCCGCGTGGTGGTGCTGGTGGCCCTGGCCACCGTGGTCTGGGTGCCGATCGGCGTGAAGATCGGCTTCTCGCCGCGGCTGACCCGGATCGCCCAGCCGGTGGTGCAGGTGCTGGCGTCCTTCCCGGCCAACTTCCTCTTCCCGCTCGCGGTGTGGTTCTTCCTGAAGACCGGCCTGTCCATCAACATCGGCGGCACGCTGCTGATGGCCCTCGGAGCCCAGTGGTACATCCTGTTCAACACCATCGCCGGTGCCATGGCCGTCCCCAGCGATCTGCGCGAGGCCATGGACGACCTGGGCGTGCGCGGCTGGCAGCGGTGGCGGCGGCTGATCATCCCGGGGATCTTCCCGTCGTACGTCACCGGCGGGATCACCGCGTCCGGCGGTGCCTGGAACGCCTCGATCGTCTCCGAGGTGGTCACCTTCGGCGGCACCACGCTCACGGCCACCGGCCTGGGCGCGTACATCGCGAAGGCCACCGAGAGCGGCGACTACCCGCACCTCATCGCGGGGGTCGCGGTGATGAGCCTCTACGTCGTCGGGCTGAACCGGCTGCTGTGGCGCCGCCTGTACCGGCTGGCCGAGACCCGCTACTCCCTCTGAACTTCCCTTCCCTGACCAGGATTTGGAGCACGTCATGGTGCTGAACGCCCTGCGCAACCTCCGCGCCGACCGCCAGGCCCGGGCCGGCCTCGCCCACCTGACCGCCGACAGGCCCCGCCGTCCCGCCGACGGCGAACTGCTGCTGGAGACCGTCGGCCTGACCAAGTCGTACGCCGGTGCCGACGGCGAACTGCCCGTCCTGTCCGGCATCGACCTGCAGGTCCGCGCCGGTGAGGTGGTCGCCCTGCTCGGCAAGTCGGGCTCGGGCAAGTCCACGCTGCTGCGCTGCCTGGCCGGGCTGGTGCCCGCCAGTTCCGGCACCGTCGCCTACAAGGGCACCCCGCTCACCGGCGCCAACCCGGGTACCGCCATGGTGTTCCAGACGTTCGCGCTGCTGCCCTGGCTGACCGTGCAGCAGAACGTCGAACTGGGCTTGGAGGCCAAGGGAGTTCCGGCCGCCGAACGTGCGGACGCCGCCCGGCAGGCCATCGACCTGATCGGCCTGGACGGCTTCGAGTCCGCCTACCCCAAGGAGCTGTCCGGCGGTATGCGCCAGCGCGTCGGCTTCGCCCGTGCGCTCGTCGTGGAGCCGGACGTGCTGATGATGGACGAGCCGTTCTCCGCCCTGGACGTGCTGACCGCCGAGAATCTGCGCGGCGAGCTGATGGAGCTGTGGGAGTCCGGCCAGTTCCCCACCCGCGCCATCGTCCTGGTCACCCACAACATCGAGGAGGCCGTGCTGATGGCCGACCGGATCGTCGTCCTCGGCGCCCGGCCCTACGGCACGATCCGCGAGGTCTTCGAGGTCGGCCTGGACCGCCCCCGGGACCGCAACTCGGCCGCCTTCGACGACTTGATCGACCGCGTCTACCGCACCATGACCGGCCGCCAGAAGGAGGGCCGTGTCCCCGGCCGGCACGAGGCCGTCGAGCTGGAGAAGCGCACCCCGGCGAACACCCCGCTGCCCCCGGCCAGCGTCGACGGACTGTCCGGGCTCGCGGAGATGGTGCTCCACCGCGGCGGCCGGTGCGACCTGGCCGACCTCGCCGACGACCTCGGCCTGGCGGTGGACGACCTGCTCCCCCAGGTCGACGCGCTCGACCTGCTCGGCTTCACCACGCTCAGCGGGGACGACCTGCTGCTGACCGACACCGGAACGGCGTTCGCGGGTGCCGACGTGCAGGAGTCGAAGAAGATCTTCGCCGAGGCGGTCCAGCATGCCCCGCTGGTCACGCTGATCACCAGGAGTCTGCGGACCAACCCCGGCGGCACCCTGCGCACCGGCTTCTTCCGTGACCTGCTCGCCCACCACTTCACGGCCGAACAGGTCACCCGCCAGCTGGAGACGGCCACCGACTGGGGCCGCTACGCCGAGTTGTACTCCTACGACGCCGAACCGCAGGAGTACCACCTCGACGAGAACGACGACGCACGGCTGGCCGCGACCGCCGCAGGGCGGGACTGAGCCGAGGTGTCAGTGTTCCGTGGCCGGCCGCCGGGCCCGGGCCACCCGCGCCGGGGCACTGCGCTCCGGCACGGCGGCCGCACCCACGGCCTCGGGCGCCTCTCGGTCCGCTGCGCCCGTGGCCTCGTCGGTGGCCAGCACCGCGCTCTCCAGCAGCGCCCGCACCCGCGGGCCGGTGGCCCGGTAGAAGATGCGCGTGCCCTCCCGCCGCGAGGTGACCAGTCCCGCGGCACGCAGCTTCGACAGGTGCTGGGAGGTCGCCGCGACATGCGCCTCGATCAGCTCGGCGAGCCGGCTGACCGGCAGCTCCCGCTCGCTCAGCGCCCACAGCAGCCGGTAGCGCGACGGGTCCGCGACAGCCTTGAGCACCGCCACCGACCGTTCGGCCCGCTCCTCGTCCCATGACGCTACTTGCGCTTCCATGCAAATATGGTAGCCGGTGATGCACACGACATCTCAGGGCGCGCTAGTTGCATGGATGTGCAAATATAGGAGAGCGTCGTTCGAGGACATGTCGCCGAGGACATTTGTTGCCCAGGACATGTCGCCCAGGAACCGAGGAGGAGGTGAGCGACATGGATCGCAGTAGTAGTCCGGGCCACCATCGGCCCCACACCCCCGTGTCCCCCCACTCCTCGGGCATCCGGTAGCCCCCGGCCCACGGCTGGGCAGCTGACCGCCATGCCCTCGACCTGTCCCGCTCCGGCGGGGCGAGGGGAGGTTCCCATGGCGAACCTGACCACCTTCGACTTCGCACTCCGCCTCGCCGTCGGCGTCTCCTGCGGCGCCCTGATCGGCGTAGAGCGGCAGTGGCGCGCCCGGATGGCCGGGCTGCGCACCAACGCACTGGTGGCCGTCGGCGCCACACTCTTCGTCCTCTACAGCGAGGCCGTCGGCGACGCCGGCAGCCCCACCAGGGTCGCCTCCTACGTCGTCTCCGGCATCGGCTTCCTCGGCGGCGGGGTCATCCTGCGCGAGGGCGGAGGCGTGCGCGGCCTCAACACCGCGGCCACGCTGTGGTGTTCGGCCGCGGTCGGCGTGCTCGCCGCCTCCGGCCGACTGGAGCTGTGCCTCATCGGCACGGCCACCGTGCTCGCCGTACACGTGCTGCTGCGCCCCGCGGGCCGGCTGATCGACCGCGTTCCGCAGCGCGACCCCGACAACGAGGGGGTACGGGCCACCGTCCACCTGATCTGCGAGCGCAACGACGAGACGCATGTCCGGGCGCTGCTGTCCCAGGCCCTCGCGACCGGCGGGCTCGCGCCCACCGGGCTGCGGGTACGGCGCGACGACGAGGGGAGCACCAGCCTGCGGGCCGCGGTCGCCCTCAACGGCGACCCGGCCCGGGCCCTGGAGCAGCTCATCGCCCGCCTGTCACTGGAACCGGGCGTGCGGGACCTGCACTGGCATCTGGACGACACGGCCGTCGACACGGAGCGGGAGGCGGTGGCATGAGCGCCCTGGACACCCGGACCGCCCGAGACGCCGTGCGCCAGGCCGCCCGGCAGCTGGCAGCGGACGCCCCCAGCCTCACCGCCGGCTCCGCGAGTGCGCTGCGGGCCGGGCTCGCCGTCCGCTCCGCCTGTCTGCGCCGAGCCGCACTCGCGGCCTGGCACACCGGCGTACCGGAACACGTGATCGCCGCCGACGGCCGCGTGCCCGTCACGGTCGTACGCCGCTGGATCGCGGAGGGGTGCCCGAGGCGCCGCGAGGAGGGGCAGGCGGGCTGACGCGCACGCCGGGCGAACTCCTCAAGGCCGCGCGCGGGGTGACGGTCAGGTCAGGGGCAGGCGCATGAGCGTGAGGTCGAGCCAGCGGCCGAACTTGGTGCCGACCTCGGGCACCGTGCCGACGTGCTGGAACCCGAACCGTCCATGGAGCCGGATCGAGGCGGCGTTCCCGGCTTCGATACCGGCGATCATGACATGGTGGCCGCCCTCGCGGGCGGCGGCGATCAGGGTCGCCAGCAGCACGGATCCGATGCCGAGTCCGTGCCGGCCCGCGCGGACGTAGACCGAGTTCTCCACGGTGTACCGGTATCCGTCGAGCTCCCGCCACGGGCCGTAGACCGCGAAGCCGGCCACCTCGCCGTCGGCCTCGGCGACGAACGCCGAGCCGCGCGCCAGGTGGGCGGCCAGCCAGGTGACGGCCTGGGCGGGGGGCTGCGGGGTCTCGGTCCACAGGGCCGTCGAGTGCGCGATCGCGTCGTTGCGGATCTCGCGGACGGCCTCCACGTCGTCGGGGCGGGCGGGGCGCACCGTGACGGCGGCCGCGCCTCTTGCGTATATTGATGCCATGTCCAACATAGTAGATCCCCTGGTGGAGCGGATCGCGGCGCGCGTCCGCACCGAACGGGAACGCCGCCGGTGGACGCTGGCTCAGCTCGCCGATGCCTCCGGCGTGTCCCAAGCCATGATCAGCCGGATCGAGCGCGGCGAGAGCAACCCCACGGCCGTCGTCCTCGGCAAGCTGTCCGCGGCCTTCCAGCTCAGCGTCGCCTCCTTGCTCGCCCTCGCCGAAGGGACGCAGGACGACGTCGAGGGTGCGGCAGGTGTGCGCCGCGGATCCGGCACGGCCGAGTGGCGCGACCCCGCGACCGGCTACCGGCGCCGCCAGATCACCGGCCCGCACTTCCCCGCGGAGATCGCCGAGATCCTCCTGCCCGCCGGCGCCCGGGTGCCGTATCCGGCCGCCGCCTTCGCCTTCGTACGACAGGTCGTCTGGGTGCTCGACGGACGGCTGACCTTCCATGACGGCGACACGGTCCATGAACTCGACGCGGGTGACACCATCGAACTCGGCGAGCCCGCCGAGCGTGTCTTCGCCAACACCACCGACACCGCATGCCGTTACGCCGTCGTCCTCGCCCGCGTCACCACACCGTGACCCGGCCTCTCCCCCGCGGCGGCACGCTTCTCCTGGCCTCCATGGCCGGCACGGCGATCGCGAACAACTACGCCATCCAGCCCGAACTGACCGCGGTCGCCGCCGACTTGAATGTCCCGCTCTCGGTGATCGGCCTCGTGCCGTCCGCCGCGCTCGTCGGCTGTATGGCCGGATTCGCCCTCCTGCTGCCGCTCACCGACCGCCTCGCACCCAACCGCCTGGTCGGCGTTCAGCTCACCGCGCTGGCCGCCGCGCTCGCTCTCGCCGCGGCCGCACCCGGCGCGGGCCTGCTCCTGGCCGCCTACCTGCTCATCGGCGCGGCCGCCAGTGTCGCGGCCCAGGCCGGGAGCATCGCCGGCCGGTACGCCCCAACAGGGCGCCGGGGAACGGGCGTTGCCACGGTGACCGCCGGCATGTCGGCCGGGATCCTGCTCAGCCGCCTGGCGGGAGGAACGCTCGCCGACCTCCTCGGCCGGCGGCGGATGCTCCTGGTCTTCGCGGGCCTCGCCCTGCTCGGCGCGATCGCCGCCGCCGCGCTCCTGCCCCGGCAGCGGCCCCGCTCGGACCGCGGCTACCCGTGCCGCGCTCACGGCGCTGCCACCATTGCTGCGTCAGTTTCCTGAGCTGCGCCGCGCGGTGACCACCGGCGGGCTGTGGTACTTCGCCTTCAACGTCGTCCGGGTCGCGCTCGTCCTCGCCCTGGCCCAGCCGCCCCACTCCCTCGACCCCAGCGCCATCGGCCTGTACAGCCTGGCCGGGCTCCTCGGTTTCACGGCGCTCCCCCTCACCGGACGCCTCACCGACCGGTACACCCCGGCCGTGGTGATCACCACCAGCATGCTGGCCGCCGCGTCCGGCACGGCACTGCTCGCCCTCGGCCTCGGCAGCCCACTCGTGACCGGACTCGGACTCGCCCTCTTCGACGCCGGCTGCTTCGCCGCCCAGGCCGCCAACCAGAGCCGCGTCATGGCCCTCGCCCCCGAACGATCCGGCAGCCTCAGCAGCGTCTACCTCGTGCTGTACTTCACCATCGGGGCGCTCGGTACGGCCCTCGCCGCACCCCTGCTCGACACCCTCGGCCGACAGGGCACCGCCCTCACCGCCGTGGCCGCACTGCTCCTCGCCGCCACGCTCGGCAACCGTACGCGGTCCCGGGCCAACCGCTGATGACGCCGTGCGGGCGGAATCGCCGACGTCGCGGGTGGCACCCAAACCGTCGTGGACATGCCCATTTAGCGTGAGAGGCATGGCACTCGACTGGAACACCCTGCTCGCCGACCAACTCGACTGGCACTGGCAGCATCAGCTGCGGCCCAGGCTGACCGGCCTCACCGACGAGGAGTACTTCTGGGAGCCGGTCCCGGACTGCTGGAGCGTCCGCTCGCGCGGCACCGGCACGGCTCCCGTCCAGGGCGGCTCCGGCGACTTCACCATCGACTTCGCACACCCGGAGCCGGTGCCCGCGCCGGTCACGACGATCGCCTGGCGACTCGGTCACATCCTGGTCGGCGTACTCGGCGCCCGCAGCGCGTCGCACTTCGGGGCAGCCCCCGTCGACTACATGTCATACGCGTATCCAGGCACGGCGACGGAGGCACTGGACCGCCTCGACGCGGCGTACACCCAGTGGATCACCGGCGTACGCGGCCTCGGCGACGCGGGCCTCACACGCGAGTGCGGCCCGGCCGAGGGCCCGTACGCGAAGGAGCCGCTGGCGACGCTCGTACTGCACATCAACCGCGAGACGATCCACCACGGCGCGGAGATCTCCCTGCTCAGGGATCTGTACGCGCACGGTGCGGCCGGCTGGTGCGGTTGACCGCCCGGGTTCGGGGGCCAGGAATCCCCGGACGACGGCATGGAACGCGTGCGGTGGCGTCATGGGCATCAGATGCCAGTGTGTGGAACCACGGTTGTCGGGCTCACCGGCGCTCGGACCAGCCGCGGGCCTGCCCTGCCATCAGGGCTCCAGGACGCGGTCCGGTCCCAGTGGGACCTCGTGCAGGAGGAGCCGGCTGCGCAACTCGCGTACCCCGAAGTCGGCCTTGAGCCGGTCGATGACCGTTTCGAACTCGCGGGCGTCGGTGCAGGCCATGCGCAGCTGGTAGTCGTAGTCCCCGGTCAGCCGCATCGCGCCGACGATCTGCGGGACTTGGTCCAGTTGGGCCTCGAAGGCCTGGCGGTCGACGCCCTCGCGCAGGCGGATGTCGCTGAGCAACTCCAGCCCGCGCCCGAACGCCGCCAGATTCAGCTCGGCGCGGTATCCGCGCACGACTCCGGCGGACTGGAGCCGGCGTACGCGGTCGGCGACGGTGTTGGCCGAGAGCCGGACCTGACGGCCCAGCTCCTGGTAGGTCGCCCGGCCGTCCACGAGGAGGAGCGCCAGGATTTGCCGGTCGATACGGTCCATGGCGCCATGCTACAAATACTCGGCAGGATAGCGCCATGGCCGAGATATCCTCGGCCGATCCGCCTCATACGCCGAGAAGTCCGAGCCAAAATCGGCGTCCTTGGTGCCAGGCTCACAGGCATGGAGATACTGCTCCTCCGGACCGCCCTCGCCCCCTCCCTCGTACTCCTCGTCTCCGTCGTCGCCCGGCGCTCGGGCCCGCGTCGCGGCGGGCTCCTGCTGGGCGCGCCGACGACGTCAGGACCGTTTCTGGCCCTGATGTGGTTCAGCGGCGGGAACGCGGCGGCCGCGCGTGCCGCGCAGGGCAATGTCGCGGCACAACTGATCGTCGCGGCCTTCTGCCTCGGCTACGGCCGGCTCGCACCCGTCCTGCGTCCCGCCCGGACACTGACGGCGGCCCTGGTCTGCGCGGCCGGAGCCGGTCTGCTCGCGGCGTTGTGCGCAAACGTCTGGCTCACCGCGGCGCTGGCCCTGGCCGTGATCTTCGCCGGTCTGCGGACCTGGCCCGCCCCCGCCCACCCGGACCGGCCGCCGCACCGCGCCCGGCGCTGGGACCTCCCGGTGCGGATGGCGGTGTCGGGCACGACCGTCCTGCTCGCCGTGCACGCGGCGGACGCCCTCGGCTCCTTCACCGGCGGCATCCTCGCCGCGCTCCCGGTCCTGCTGGCCGTGATGGCCCTCTCGACCCACCGCTCGGCCGGCGCGCCGGCCGCCGCCGTGATGATGCGTGCCGCACTGACCGTCGCCCCGTGCACCCTCGGCTTCCTCCTGACGACCTATACGGTCCTTGCCGCTTCCGTGACGAGGGGGTAGGCGAAGAGTCCCCAACGGCGCGATGCTTTCCGACGTGCGCGGACGACCCCACCACGAGCCCGGTACTCCTCGGATGTCGAGACACGACTGGTGGGGCCTCGTGCTCGAGGCACCCGATCCGCGGGCGCTGGCGCGCTTCTACTCGGAGCTGCTGGGTTGGGAGATCGCCAAGGAAGACTCCGACGAAGCGGCCATCGCGCCGCCGGAGGGCGTGACATATATCGCCTTCCAGCGCGCGGACGGGTATGTCGCTCCGGTCTGGCCCGCTCAGGAGGGCTGTCAGCGGATCACGATGCACCTCGACTTCGAAGTCGAGGATCTGCGGGCGGCCGTCGCGCACGCGCTCGAACTCGGCGCGCGGGAGAGCGACCACCAGCCGCAGGACAACGTCCGAGTGATGCTCGACCCGGCCGGCCATCCCTTCTGTCTCTACTTGGACGGGAGCACGAGTTCTGAAACCCATTGAGACAGTTCGAGATCTCTTCCAGCCTCGCCCACGTGACGATCGAAGTGCCCCATCAGCCGCTTCCGATTGACCAGTCGGACGTTCGCTACGTCCACGGCCCCGACTCGACCGTAGAGCCCGGCGTGCCCGTCGGCGAGACGATCGAGTTCGAGTGGAACGACAGCGTCATCTACCCGGGAACGTCCCGGAAGTTCTGGGTCCATGTGCCCGCGCGGTACGGCCCGTCCAGGCCGGCGTCGCTGATGGTGTTCCAGGACGGGTGGTGGTACCTGGACCCTGTGGGAGAGATCCGGGGCGCGATCGTCCTGGACAACCTGGTCCACCGTGGCCACATCCGGGTCACCATCGGCGTGTTCGTCGACCCGGGCGTCCTGCCCGGCCCCGTGCATCGGCACCACCGCGGTGCCGAGTACGACGCATTCGACCATCGGTACGTCAGTTTCCTGCTGAGCGAGATCATCCCCGAGGTCACGAAGCGGTACTCGATCGCCGAGGACCCCGATCGCCGCGTCCTGGGAAACCTGTCCAGCTCCGCGCAGTTGTCGGGCGGCAATCGCTACCCCGACCTCATCCCCGCCGTTCCCCCGTAAACCGCTCCGTGTCTTCCTGCAAGCGGGCCACCGTGACCTGCGCTGGAACCAGCCCGAGGCGAACTGGCTCGCCCACAACCTCCGCGTCGCGGCCGCGCTCGCGGAAGCCGGCTACGACTTCCGCCTCGTCCTGGGCGACGGCGGCCACAGCCGCAACCATTGCGGAGTCCTCCTCCCCGATGCCTTGCGCCGGATGTGGAGGACGGACGATCGTCCGGGCCAGGCGGTCGGTTGAGCCTGCGCCTCCGGGCAGGCGCCGTCCCGATTGCGCGGTGGGCGGCAGGGCCATCAGGATGTTTTCAGGTGGTGTCCATCGGTCGGCGCGGGCCCGTTCGGTCATGGTGGGCCAGGACGTGGCGCGCACCCGCCCTGGGGCAAGGAGCACGGTATGGCCACGGACTCGCTGGGACGATTCATGGCGGCCCTGGACCCGGATCACCGGGAGGCCGTCCGCACCAAGCCGCCCAAGGAGCAGAAGCGGCTCGCGGCGGCCTGGGAACGAGAACTGGAAACGGATGACGAGCTCGACACCCTCGACGAGTTGTCTCCACCCGCGGCAGAGGCCGAGGCGGCCCGCCGCGTCCTGGACAAGGGGACCGGCTAGAAACCCGGGGGCTCCCCCGAGCCCCCCAGGGGGCTGCTCCCCGGCCTTCGGTCGAGTCATGAGCGCCTGACACCACACGGTCACATAGAGTTGTCAGCCCGCTACGGAACCGGAGTCGCGGGGCCGAAGACTCGCCTTCGGCGGGTGGATGGCGCATCTGGCCGGTGCGTAGCGGCGGGCACAATGGCGTCGTGGACCCGAACCAGCAGATCATCGTCGCGCTGGACTGCGACAGCCGTCGCACCGCTGAGGACATCGTCGCTCGGCTGGGCGACGAGTGCCGTTTCTACAAGGTCGGTCTGGAACTTCTCACCGTGGCCGGCCCTGACCTCATCACGCACCTGGTCGCTCAAGGCAAGGAGGTCTTCCTCGACCTCAAGCTCTTCGAGATCCCGAACTCGGTCGCCGGTGCCGTGCGCGCTGCGGGGGCTCTGGGTGTCTCGATGGTGACGGTGCACAGCATGGGCGGTACGGCCATCATGGCCGCCGCTGTCGATGCCGCGCGCGCCTTCCCCGAGTTGCGGGTCCTTGCCCTGACCGTGGTCACCAGCATGACCGACGCGGATCTCGCCGACATCGGCGTCGCCTCCCCGGCCGAAGAACAGGTGGTCAGACTGGCCCGCCTGGCCCGCAAGGCCGGCTGTCACGGTGTCATCGCCTCGCCGCAGGACGTCGCGGCCTTGCGGGGCGCCCTGGGCAGTGGGGCTCTGATCGTCACTCCCGGAGTCACCCTGCCCGGCGACTCGCCGGCCGAGCATGCCCGTCCCGGCACACCACGTGCCGCCGTCGCCGCCGGCGCGTCACACGTCATCGTGGGACGAACGGTCACACGGGCCACCGACCCGGCAGCCGCGTTCCGCCACGTCCGCACCAACATCGCTCCGTAAGCGACGCGCGCAGGGAGCCGTCCAAGGCTGCACGTCGCCGTCGGTGCTGGCCGTTCCGATACCCGGCGTCGTGGGTGCGGGTGGGCGGAGGAAGACGTCTCGCCCATGTTCTCCGATCCGAGGGTTGGGCAGACCGTCGTCCAGGAGCAGCCCACCCTGCCGTTGTCCACCTACGAGCGTCAGTTGGGGTTGTCGCCGTCGGTGAGGGTCTCCCACGCCACGAAGAGGTTGTTGGTGCCGGCCGGGCGGTTCCGCTCGGTCAGGGTCCGGGTGTTGGCCATGGCGATGCCCAGGCGGTTGTGCAGGGCGTTGTAGCCGACCTCGGTGATCGGGCCGAGTCCTCGCTTGACGGATCCGCCGCACAGCCAGCTCGGGACCGCCGCGCCCAGCTCGTACTTGGACTGGAAGCCGAGCGCCTGCCGCAGCCGCTCGCCGACGTCGCTGCCGTAGAGATCCTGCCCCTGGATCCGGCTGGTCTCTGCCACATGCGACACGGCGGAGATGCCGTATCCGGTGTGTACGAAGTCGCGGCAGGTCTCCTGGGTCAGTCCGGTCACAAAGGTGGACTGGCCCTGCCAGTACGCGATGATCTTGTCCCGGGTGTTCAGGTTCTGGCTCGGCACGGTCTTCGGCACATCGCCGTCGGAGGAGAGGTACACATAGGCGGCGGTGCGGGTGCGGAAGCGTGCCATGGCCGAGTCGTAGGAGGCCTTGTCCTCAAGGAAGACGGAGATGCCGACGGCTGCCTCCATCATCGTCAGTTCCCAGTTCCCGTTGGAGTTCGAGCCGTTGACGACCTTGGCCAGGTAGACATTCCGGAGCAGGGTGGCGAAGCGGCCGGCGTTCGACCAGGTGCCGGTGTACGTGTACTTGATGAGTTCGGCGGCCTTGGCCCAGGAGGCTCCGGCCCAGGCGGTCTGCAGGGGCGCGTTGCTGTTGGTGTGGTTCGTGAGCATGGCGGACCAGGCGTCCATCAGCTCGATGGCCTTTTTCGCGTACCGGTCGTCCCGGGTGATGTACCAGGCGAGCGCGTCGGTGTAGGCCGCGATGGCGTCCTCGCGCTCGTCCGTGCAGCCGTAGTTGGGGTCGGAATAGGGACCGCACTCGACGACTGCGCGGGGCTTGGGGGTGCGGCTGAGGCTTGCGTACGGGCTCGCCATCATCTGGTCGTACGCGCCCTTCCAGGGCTGGGCACCGGCGAGCACCTCGGCACGCGCGAAGTCGAGTTGAGCACGCGAGACGGTGACGCCCGGGTGGACGAACACGGTGGGAGCGGCCTGCGCCCGCTGAGTGCCGGGCCAGGTGAGGACTCCGGTTGTCAGCATGGCGGCAGCGGCGGCGAGCGCGAGAGCGGATCGTGGGGACTTGCGGTGACGTGGTGTGGGTCTGTCCTGCGCATCCTGCATGTCCTGCATAGGTCACGCCCTCATATGTGAACGATAAGCGGCTCCTTGAACAGCACGCTGACCGATGACCATAGGTACGGACCAACGGATCGTCAAGTGCCCAGGGAACGCGCAACGTTCACGATGCCGGAACCGACGCCACCGCCGTGCGAGGGTGCCGGTAGCGGACCCCCGCTCGCTGCTGATGGGCAGATCCTCCTACAGGCCGTAGTGAAGCCGTGGAGCTGCGCCGACTCCGCTACGACGACACCGGCGATGTGCCCGCCCGTGACACCGCCGTCCTGATCGACGGCGACACCACCTCGTGTTCGTCCTGGAACGCCTACGCCGGACAGCCGGCCCGGGACACGGGGCCCGCGCGGTCCATGTCTCCGACGGTGGCATCACCGGGCCCGCGTTCTTCGACCACGTGCGTCGCAGCGATCGCCCGGTCATCAACTCCCCCAAGGGCCAGACCAGTTCTCTCCCGCCCGATCTGGTCCGCCGGCCGATCGTGGCGCCGGAGATCTACTGGACCTGGTCCGTGGTCCGGCGTGCCGACGAGGCGCGTCCCCCGGTCCTCGGCGTCGTCGTCGCCCTGTGCGACGACCCGGCCGGACACCTTGGCGTCCACGGCCCGGACGCCTGGCTGCCCACCGGCGATCCGCACCGCAACCGATCCTCCGGCGACCCGGGCATCGAGCGGGGCGTCAGCGCGCACCTCGGCCGGCTGAGAGGGAATTGAGAGGTGGCTGTGCCAGGCTGACGCGCCCCGTCCCCCTCAGGAGCGCCTGGATGACTCTCGTCAACGGTCTCTGCCCGCCCATGTCCTGCTGGTCCATGTGGTCGTCGTGCTGATACCGCTCACCGCGCTGGCCCTGGTGGCGGCCGCGCTGTGGCCACGCGCCGCCCAGCGGCTGGGCGTGCTGCTGCCCCTGGTGGCGTTCATCGCCCTGACCAGTGTGCCCCTGACCACGCACGCGGGTGAATGGCTGGAACGGCACGTGGCGGACGACGCCCTGGTACGCCGGCACACCGAGCTGGGCGACGGCCTGCTGCCGTGGGCACTGGGCCTGTTCGTACTGGCGGGCGTCGTGTGGTGGGCGGGGCGGCGCGCACCGGCGGAGTCCGGACAGGGCGGCAGCGGCATGCGCTGGTCCGCCCTGCCCGTACGGATCGTCGTCGGCGTGTTCTCCCTGGCCGTCGCGGTGGGAGCGGTCGTGGACGTCTACCGGATCGGTGACTCCGGAGCGAAGGCCGCCTGGCACGACGCCTACTCGAAGACGGCGACCGGGTCAGCGGACGGCTCCTGAAGGTCAGCGGACGGCTCCTGAATCGGCTGAATCGGCGGCCTTCCGGACGGCACCGCCGCGCCGATGGTCGGCAGCGCCCTGCCGATGGGTCGTCTCGCGCGGGTTCACGTTGCGTAGACGCGATGTACGAACTCCGCGAGCTGGTCGTCGGTGAGGTGCCGGGCGATGTCCGTCTCGCTGATCATCCCGATCATTCGCTTGTTCTCGACCACCGGGAGCCGCTTGATCTGGTGGCTCCCCATCTCCTGCAGGGCGTCGGAGATGTCGGCGGCGGCGTCGATCCAGCGCGGGGTGCCCTCGCACAGGTCACCACATGTCATCTGCGCGGGGTCGTGGCCATAGGCGACACACTTCACGACGATGTCGCGGTCGGTGATGATGCCGCACATCCGGTCCTTGTTGTCGGGGTCGCTGACCGGGAGTGCGCCCAGCTCGTGGTCCCGCATCATCTGTGCCGCACGGTCCAGCGTCTCGTGCCGGGGTATCCACTGGGCACCCTCGTGCATGATGTCCTTCGCAGTCGTCATCGCTCGTCCCTCCATCTTGAGCATGGAGAATCCGGTTCCCTCGGGAATGCCGGTGCCGTGCACACACATCCAGTGCCCCTCGCACGGCCTGTAGCCATCGTGCGCGCGGCGCGTCGCGCATGTCTTGTTGGGCATTCAATCGTGGGCTCGGCGAGCACACGGGCCAGGTGTGGGGTACGCAGTGAGTACGAGGAGACAACCGAGGTCTTCGGAGTCTTTCGGGAAAGTTGATGGCCATGAAGTCCGAGACGGTTGTGGTGCCGGCCGACGGCGCCGCACTCCCAGGTGATCTCGTGGTGCCGGAGTCCGCGCGCGCCGTGGTGCTGTTCGCGCACGGCAGCGGCAGCTCCCGGCACAGTCCGCGCAACCAGGCGGTCGCCGCGGCCCTGCGGGAGGCCGCGCTGGGCACCTTGCTGATCGACCTGCTCACCGCGGAGGAGGAACGCCGGGACGTCGTCACCGCCGAGCACCGCTTCGATGTCGCGTTGCTGGGGCGTCGTCTGGTGGCGGCCATGGAGTGGCTGGGCGCGCGGCCCGGCACTCGTGGGCTGCCGATCATCCTCTTCGGTGCCAGTACCGGCGCCGCCGCTGCCCTCCGGGCCGCCGCCGAGCACCCCGACCATGTCCTGACCGTCGTGTCCCGGGGCGGACGGCCCGATCTGGCGGGGGACGCGCTGCCCGGCGTACGCGCACCCGTGCTGCTGGTCGTCGGCGGCAACGACGCCCAGGTGCTGCGGCTCAACGAGGAGGCCGCGCGGCAGCTCCAGGCCCCGAACACCCTGCGGGTGATCCCGGGAGCCACCCACCTCTTCGAGGAACCCGGCGCACTGGAGCAGGTCGCCGACGCGGTGCGGGAGTGGTGCACGGAGTGTCTGGGCGCGGCGTCGGGTGACGAGGGGCAGCCGAGAGGCTGAGCAGCAGCCGAGAAGTGAGTGCTCGGACGCCGGACGCCGACGGGGTCTCCGGTCAGGGAACGGCGGCCGGGGGTACGAGGCCGAGCATGCCGTCGGCCGCCTCCTCGATGCGTACGCCCTTGCTGATCCGGCCGAGGGTCGCGCGCAGCCATGCGCGGTCCTGGTCCGCCGCGCTCTCCAGCCGCATCCGGCGCGCCTGCAGGGGGAACATCCGCATGCCGGTCGGGCACCCGGAGTCGGGCGCCACCGAGACGAGGTAGCCGAGCCGGAGGTCGTCGCGGTACTCCTCGTAGCCCGAGATGCCCTCGTAGTCGTCGATGAAGTCGCCGCAGCCGTAGAGGATCAGCCGCCCGCGGTACAGCTCGACGGGGCGGGGATGGTGCGAGGAGTGTCCGTGGACGATGTCGACGCCGCCGTCGATCAGGGCGCGTGCGAAGTGCTTCTGGTCGCGGGGGACGAGATAGCCCCAGTTGGAGCCCCAGTGCACCGACACGACGACGATGTCCCCCGGTCGCTTCACCCGCCGTACTCGCTGGAGGAGGGCCTCGGCGGCCGCCGACGACAGCTCATGGACGTAGGCGACGCCGGGCCGGTCGGGGCTCGCGGCCCAGTCGGGCGGGATGCCGCTGGACAGCGCTCCGAGGGCGAAGACCAGGATGCGACGGCCGGGGCCGACCGGGATGTCCACGGGCGCGTGGGCCTCGTCGGCGTTCCGTCCCGCGCCCGCGGTCCGCAGTCCCGCATCCGCGAGCGAGTCGAGCGTTTCCTCCAGGCCCGGCAGGCCGAAGTCCAGCACATGATTGTTGGCCAGGACGCACACATCGGGGCGGGCCGCCGTCAGGGCGGGCAGGTTGGCCGGGTGCATCCGGTAGTGGACCCCCTTGCCGGGCGCGAACACGTCACTGCGAGTGACCGAGGTTTCCAGATTCACGATCCGGGCGTCCGGGGCGGCGCGCTCCAGCAGCCGCAGCGCCTCGCCCCACGGCCAGCCGGGGTCGACCGGAGCGGGAATCGGGCCGCTGACCGCCTCGGCCAGTTCCACGTACGAGCGGGCGTCCGTGACGTACCCCTCGCGCAGCTCCGGATTTCCGGGGTGCGGGAGGATCTGGTCGACGCCGCGCCCGAGCATGACATCACCGCACAGGAACAGCCTCACCACACCGCCGCCCATACCTCCACCCTAAGCTCGCTTGCCGGAACGGCTGTGTCAGAGGCGGCGGAGCCTGACGGCCAGGAAGTGCGGCTGCCGCTGGGTCTTGTCGTAGCGGCGGGGATCGAGCGGGCGGGACTCCGGCTCGGCGCGTGGTTCCGTCAGCTCCTCCAGCGCGAATCCCGCGCCGAGCAGTTCGCCGAGGAACGTCTCCAGCGTCATCCGTACATAGCTGAGCGCGAACCCGTCACCGAAGGGCAGCCGGACGCGTTCCTCGGCGAAGTAGGACCCGCCGAAGTAGGCCCAGTCTCCGGTGGGGTGGGTGGTGGAGACGAGGAGCTTGCCGCCCGGCCGCAGCACCCGCCGGATCTCCGCCAGCAGCTGACCGCGCGCGTCGATGTGGTGGTAGACGAGGGCCATCACGGCGAGGTCGAACGACTGGTCCTCCAGGAAGTCCAGCGGCTCCTCCAGATCGTGCCGACGCAGCACGACTCGGTCTCCGAGCCGCTCCCGCGCGGCCTGCAGCAGGGTTTCGCTTCCCTCTACGCCGACGACCCGCACGGCACCGAGCCGCAGCAGTTCGGCGGCGTAGTGGCCGGCTCCGCAGCCGACGTCCAGAACGTGTAGGCCGCTCACGTCACCGGCGAGCCTGAGCATGGCCGGCCGGTCGGTGTGGGCGTTGTAGACGCTGTCCGTGGCCTGCAGCGCGAACTGCCTGCCCATGTCACCGTGATACGCCGTCTCGGCTGTCATGGGCGCATCCTCGCAGGCACCTTGCCCGTCTCATCACGCGGTTCCGGTGCGATGTGCGCACGGTGGGGACGGCCGGTAGTGCTGGCCGGTGGGATCCTTCGGCGACGAGGCGAACTTGTCCATACACCTTTTCTCCACGGACAGATCGATCGAAGTTCCCTCAGCCGTACCGGCAAACACCTAGAGTCACGCTGTCATGTACGCGACCCGACCGTTCAGGGGTCGGGACTACCCCACTGCCACCAGGAGAGCGCATGGTCTCGCGTCGTACAGCTACCGCCCTCACGTCCACAGCGGCAGCCGCGCTGCTCGGCCTCAGCGGCTTCGCGGCCCCCACCGCGAGCGCGGGGACCAGCACCGACCTCTCGGTGTTCGCATGGAACGTCGATCTCGGCACCGCGATCGTCGACAGTACCCAGCACGAGAAGGCCGCCCAGCGCACCCCGGTCATCGAGTCGATCATCCGCAAGCACAGTGCGGACGTGGTGGTGCTGGACGAGAACTTCAACAACACCTCGACCCCCGACATCATCAGCAAGCTCGCCGACCTCTACCCGTACCACACCCCGGTCGTCGGCCAGACCTGCTCCGGTGGCGGCTGGACGGGCATCAGCGGTGACTGCTCCAACTCGCTGTTCGTCATCAACGGCGGCACGATGATCCTGTCCAAGTACCCGATCACCGCGCAGTACGCCCACGTCTTCAGCAACTCGACCTACGGCACCTGGGACTACCACGCCAACAAGGGCGCCGCGCTGGTGCAGATCGACAAGGACGGGGCGAAGAGCTGGGTGGTCGGCACCCATCTGCAGGCCGACGAGTCCGGCACCTCCACCGACACGACCCAGTCCACCCGGCTCGCCCAGCTCAAGGAGATCCGCTCCTGGGCCGACGGCATCGCCGGGTCGAGTGCGCCGGTGCTGATCGGCGGAGACATGAACGTGGAGTACTACGGCGGCCAGTCGCGCGGCGACTACGCCAACGCCCAGAGCGCGGTGAACGGTGTGCTCGGTACCCCGGCCACCGACCCCGACCAGAGCCTGCGCACCATGGACTGCCCGGTCTCCGCCTGGTGCCAGTACATGTCCGGCGTCGAGTCCTTCCCCAAGGACTACCGGGACGACCTCGACTACATCGGCTATCTGAACGCGCCGGGCCGCCCGACGCCGGCCGCGATGTCCGCCGTCAAGGTGGACTTCGACCCCCAGTCCGGCTGGACCACCGGCCAGATCGACACCAACGCTCCCAGCGACCACTACCCTGTCGAGGCGACGTTCCAGCTCAACTGAGCCTGGCCGTACGGACGGTGACGCATGCGGAACCCCCAGGTCTCACCTGGGGGTTCCGCGGCCACGGTCGGTCGCGTGGCGGGCCCGCCAAGGCGCCCGCCGAAAGTACCGCCCGGCCCGCTTCAGCCCGCACGCTCTTGGTGGCGCTGAAGGCCGTCTCCGTCCGCGCCGGGTCTCGCCAGGAGGCGAGCACCACGCCCTGCTGTACGACGACTCCACTGGCCCCCCGCCCGTCGAGCAGGGGGCTCAGCACCTCCCGATGGGAGAGGTCGGAGACCTGGGAGGCCGGGTCAGAAACGCGGCGCTTGCGGTGTGTGCTGCGGGGCCGGGACGATGCCCTGGTTCACGCCGGGGCTCTGCCGACCGGACACCTTGCAGGTGACATCCTTCGCCGGGAGCTGTCCGGTGCTCAGGTAGGCGTTCACGGCGATGTTGGCGCAGGCGCGCTGGTCGGCGGAGTAGACGCCGTGGCCTTCGCCGCCCTGGACGTACACCATGCGTGAGCCCTTCAGGGCGCGGTGCATGCCCAGGCCGCTGACCAGGGGTGTCTGGGAGTCCCACTGGTTCTGGACGGTGAGCACACCCACGTTGTTGTTCACGGCGGTAACGGGTTCGGCCGGCTTGTTCCAGAACGCGCAGGGCGTGATGTTGGAGCCGAAGTCGCCGTAGACGGGGTACTTGGCCTTGTCCCGGATCGCGTCACGGCGGTACTGCTCGGGATCGCGCGGCCAGGCCGCGGTGTCCCCGCAGACGACCGTCCAGAAGGCGGCCGACTCGTTGTCGGCCGGCGCCTGTCCGGCGAAGGCCGCGGACCGGGGCGTTCCCTGCCGATCGGCCGGTACGAGCGAACGGCCGGAGGTGGCACGGCCGTCGGCGGCCTTCTTGAGGTTCATGACCGACTCGGCCGCGGACTTCGGGCGGAAGAACTCGGCGCGCAGCATGGCGCGGATGTCGTCGCCGGTGAGTTTCTGGCCACCGTCGTCGATGGGAGAGCGGTCGGCCCGGGCGATCAGGTTCCAGAACGTCTTCTTCACCTTGGCCGGGGTGTCGCCCAGGTGGTAGGTGCGGTCGTGCTGCGCGGTCCACTTCGTCCAGCGGGTGAACGCCGGCTCGGTGCCCTCCGCCCAGACCTGGATCATGCCGCGCCAGACCCGTGCGGGGTCGATCGAGCTGTCCAGCACCCAGCGGTCGATCCGCTGGGGGAACAGCTGCGCGTAGACGGCGCCCAGGTACGTGCCGTAGGAGAAGCCCAGGTAGGACAGCTTCTTCTCGCCGAGCACGGCGCGGATGACGTCCATGTCGCGGGCGGTGTTGCGGGTGGTGATGTACGGCAGCTTGTCGCCGTTCTTGGCACGGCACTTCTCGGCTACGGTGCGGGCCCAGGTGACGTCACGCTGGAACGTGGCCGACCGGTAGGCGTGTTCCACGGTCTGCTCGGTGCCCGTGAGACCGCAGGTGACGGGGCTGCTGCGGCCCACACCGCGCGGGTCGAAGCCGATGAGGTCGTACTGCTCGAGGACCTTCTTGGGCATCGCGTCCTTCATCATCGCCGGCATGTCCAGGCCCTCGCCGCCCGGACCGCCGGGGTTGAAGAGAATCACGCCGTGCCGCTTGCCCGGGACGCTGGTCTTCACACGCGAGATGGCCAGCTTGATCGTCTTGCCACCGGGGTGGCTGTAGTCGAGCGGGACATCGATCGTCGCGCACTGTAAGGCGGCGGGCTGCGACGCGTCGCATCGCTGCCACGCCGGCTTCTGGTTCGCGAATCTGTTCAGGGGTTCCGCCGCGGATGCCTGCGCCGGAGTGAGGGTGGCGACCAGTGTTGCCGTGATCCCCACGGTGAACAAAGGCGCCACGCGTCCTATCCGCACGATGGCCGTTCCTTTCGGTCAAGTTCCAGGACGGTACGACCCTTTCGCGTCCGCGGCGGTGTGCGGATCCGTCTGCCGGGCGATCTCTCTCCGACTCCAGGCGTACGGGGAAAGAGACGTACGGAGGAGAACCCACAAGGGTTGTTCACCGGCAGGTCCGCCGCTGGAGCCGCACGGAATCCGAACCGGCAGCCGAAAGGCGCGCTCTGGCAGGTAAGTTGGGCACGGAGTGATCGCTCCCCACCACGACCGAGAGCACGTGACCACACTCAGGCCCGTTCCATCGCGACCCGCCTGATGGACGCCCTGCCGTCGGTCAGTTACCTCTCCGACAACGACGGTTCCCTCGGCACACGGCGGCCTCGCCCGCAAGCCGTAACCGAGCCTGATACGTCCGCAGTTCGAGGAGGGCCGTCCGAGCGCGCGTCAGAGCCCCTGGACGGCGAGCCCCGGCCTCGTTCCGGCGTGCAGTGTACGCCGGTTCCCGCGCGCAGTACCGCTCTCTGCGGCGGCTGACCCGGCTGCCGGACGAGACGGCCGTATGGCCCACCCACGGAGCGGGCTCGTTCTGCTCCGCCCCGCCCGGCACCGAGCGCACCACCAGCATCGGCGCCGAGAAGCAGGCGAACCCGCTGCTCGCCGCGCCCGACGAGGAAGCCTTCGTGTCCCGGCTGAGCGCGAGCCTCGGCAGCTACCCCGCCTACTTCGACCGACTCGCCGAGCTCAACCGGCGCGGCCCCGCCGTCCTGACCGCCGTACCGTCGCTGCCTGCCCTGACGGCCGGGCAGGTGCGCGCGCTGCTCGCCGACGGCGGTCACGTGGTCGACGTCCGTCCCGCGGCGCGCTACGCCGCCGGGCACATACCGGGGTCGCTCTCGATACCCCTGCGCGACCAGTTCGCCACCTGGCTGGGCTGGCTCCTGCCCGGCGAGGCCCCCATCGCCTTCGTCACCGACGAGGACCAGGATGTGTCGGAGATCGTCTGGCAGGCGTACAAGATCGGCTACGAGCGCCTGGCCGGCCGTCTGCCGGGCGGCATGGCCGCCTGGCAGCAGGCGGGCTTCCCCGCCTGTGCCACCGCGTTCGTCACACCCGACCAGGCGCCGGCGGCCCCGTACGTCGATGTCCGGCAGGAGGCCGAGTACGTCGCCGGGCACGTGCCCGGCGCCCTCCACCTCGAACTCGGTGCCCTCGCCGCCCACGCCGCCGAGGTCCCGCACGGCGCCGTCGTGGCCTGCGGGCACGGGGAGCGCGCCATGACCGCCGCCAGCGTCCTGGAAGGCGCGGGCCACATCAGCCTCACCGTGCTGAACGGCGGGCCCGCGGATTACGCCGCCGCTCATGGCCGACACCTCACCGAGGGCGGCGCCCGATGAGCACGACCACCGAGTCCGCGGCCAGGCCTGTCCGGCTGGGACTCCGGGAGAACTGGCTGCAGTTCACGCTGCTCGTCGTCGTCAACGTCTGTGTCGGCGGCCTGGTCGGACTGGAACGCACCACCGTCCCACTCATCGGTGCCCACACCTTCCGCCTCACCAATGACCTGGCCGTCTTCTCCTTCATCATCGCCTTCGGCCTCACCAAGGCCCTGACGAACCTCGCCGCCGGAGCGCTCACGGCCCGCTTCCGCCGCAAGCAGCTCCTCGTGGCCGGCTGGCTGATCGGCATCCCCGTGCCGTTCGCCCTCGCGTGGGCGCCGTCCTGGGGCTGGATCGTCGCCGCGAATGTGCTGCTCTGCCTCAACCAGGGCCTGACCTGGTCGATGACCGTCAACATGAAGATCGACCTCGTCGGTCCGGCCCGGCGCGGACTGGCCACCGGCCTCAACGAAGCGGCCGGTTACACCGCCGTCGGGGCCACCGCCCTGGTCACCGGCTTTCTCGCCACCGCCTACGGCCTGCGGCCCGTCCCGGAGCTGATCGGGGTGATCTTCGTCGTCGCCGGGCTCGGCCTCGCCCTGATCGTGCGCGACACCGCCGCGCATGTGGCCCTCGAACTCGCGCAGCACACCAAGCCCCTGCCGTCGAGCGAGAGCACCGTACTGGCCGCCACCTTCGCCCGGACCTCCTGGCGGCACCGGTCGCTGCGCGGTGCCAGCCAGGCCGGCCTGGTCAACAACCTCAACGACGGCCTCACCTGGGGCGTCTTCCCGCTGCTCTTCACCGACCACGGGCTCGGCCTCGCCGCCGTAGGCCTCATCAAGGGCCTCTATCCCATCCTCTGGGGCCTCGGCCAAATCCCCACCGGTCATCTCTCGGACCGTATCGGCCGCAAGCCGCTCATCGTCACCGGCATGCTCGTGCAGGCCGCCGGGTTCCTGCTGGCCCTCGCCCTGTTGGACACCCCGCTCCTCGCGGGCGTCCTCTCCGCGATCGCGCTCGGACTCGGCACCGCCATGGTCTATCCGGCTCTGATCGCCTCGGTCTCCGACCACGCCCACCCGGCCTGGCGGGCCGGCTCGCTGGGCACCTACCGCTTCTGGCGCGACATCGGCTACGCCGCCGGCGCCCTCGTCGCGGGCATCCTCGCGGACGCCCTCGGCCTGAACGCCACGGTCATCGCCGCCGCCGTCCTCACCGCCGGCTCCGGCCTCCTCGCCGCCCGCTGGATCAGCGAACACGACACCGCCCGCTGACCGCCGCCGACCGCACAGGGCTCCGCGCGGCCCACGGCACCGGAAGAAGGGCGTCGCCGTCCAACGAGAGTTACGCGCGCCCGGCATGTGTGAATGTCATGGATGGCGTGCCCTGGGCCGAAGGGCCTTCCGGCCGGGCCCATGTGGCCCGTGGTGCCCTGGGCCAGGCGCGCCCACGCTGGGAGCAGCAGCCAAGAGCTGGGAGCAGCAGCCCGGAAGGGAGCCGGTGCGATGACCTCCGCCACCACCATGAACACGGCTCTGGAGCCCGTGCACCGCGAACGGTTGATGCGGCTCGCCCGCGAGGTCTCCTTCGAGGCCGGGGCCCGGCTGTTCGAGGAGGGCCGGCGCGCCGACCGCTTCTGGATCGTGCGCACCGGCAGCGTCGCGCTGGACCTGCATGTGCCCGGCCGCCGGTCCGCCGTCATCGAGACCCTCGGTCCCGGCGAACTGATCGGCTGGTCCTGGCACTTCGAGCCCTGCCTCTGGCACCTGGGCGGCGAGGCCATGAGCCCGGTCCGGGCCTGGCAGTTCGACGCCGACGCCGTGCGGGCGCAGTGCGCCGAGGACTCCGAGTTCGGCCGGGCGATCGCCGTCTGGGTCGGACGCGTGGTCGCCCAGCGGCTGCACGCCTCCCGGGTCCGGCTGCTCGATCTCTACGCCCCTTATGGCAGCGGTGGTCTGCTCTGACCCCGGCCCGGTGAGGAGAACCCTGGTGAGGAGAACCCCATGGACCGCAGCCCGCACCGGGTGAGTGACGTGATGACGCGCGCTGTCGTCGCCGTGGGCCGCAGGGCTCTCTTCAAGGACGTCGTCGAGCGCATGGCGCAGTGGCAGGTCAGTGCCCTTCCGGTGCTGGAGGGCGACGGTCGGGTGGTCGGCGTGGTGTCCGAGGCGGATCTGCTGCCCAAGGAGGAGTTCCGGGACAGCGACCCGGACCGGTGCACGCAGCGGCGCCGGCTGTCCGACCTGGCCAAGGCCGGGGCCGTGTGCGCCGAGGAGCTGATGAGCGCGCCGGCCGTCACCGTGCACGCCGACGCCACACTGGCCGAGGCCGCGCGCATCATGGCGCTGCGGCACGTCAAGCGGCTTCCTGTCGTGAACGCCGAAGGGGTACTTGAAGGCGTGGTCAGCCGTGGCGATCTGCTGAAGGTGTTCCTGCGCTCGGACGAAGACCTCGCCGACGAGATCCGGCGCGACGTCCTCGACCCGCTCTTCCCCGCCCCGGCCGAGCCCGTCCACGTCGTGGTCACCGACGGCATCGTCACCCTGACCGGAAAGGTGCGGGACCCCGCCCGGATTCCCCTCGCCGCACGCCTGGCACGCGGTGTGAAGGGGGTCGTGGGCGTGGACTGCATGCTCACCGGGTGAACTCCAGCAACGGGCAACGGTGGGATCGGGAAGACCTACTTCGGCGTGTCGACGCCGTCGTCGGTCACGCCGTGTGGGCTCGGTGGGGCTCGGGAAGGTCGGGGTCGAGGTTCGGACGGCGAGGTGGTCCGGCCAGTGCGCAGTGCACGTCCACCACGCCGGGCACGGCCCGCGCGAGTCGCGCCGCGAGCGGGATCAGTGCGGTTTCGCGGACCCGGCCGGCCAGTGTGACGACGCCGTCGTGCACCTCGACGCGGACGGTGGCGGCGTACGGGCCGAAGAGACGGACGACGGCCTCGCGCCGGACCTCCCCGGCGATGTCCTCGTCGTTCCGCAGGAACACTTTCAGCAGGTCGGAGCGGCTGACCATGCCCCGGAGAAGGCCGTCGCGGCCGACGACCGGCAGCCGCTTGACCCGGGTGCGGGCCATGAGGCGCGCGGCGTGGGCGAGCGTGGCGTCGGGCGCCACGGTCACCGCCGGAGCCGTCATCAGCTCGGCCGCGGTCACGGCGTCCGCCTTGCGGACCTCGGTGGGGTGGCGCACCCGCCCGTACCGGCCGATGTCCGCGTCGCCGTACGCCTCCTTGAGCAGCAGATCGGCCTCGGAGACGACACCGACGACGCGTCCGGCGCCGTCCAGCACCGGCAGGGCGCTGACCCGCCATTCGCGCATGACCTGCACGATGTCCTTGAAGGACGCCCCTTCGCGCAGGGCGACGACCCGGTGGGTCATCACGTCGTTCACGAGGGCCGGAGTGCCGTTCATGGCGCCCTCCAGAGGCTCGGGTGCCGCCTTTTCGGACAGCTTCAGGCTGCGACGGCGGACCGGCCTGTGCCATGGGCCGAGTGGGCCCGATCGCATGTCCCGTCGGCCCGGCCCAGCCGGCACACGGACTCCGGCGCGCAGGCTCATTCGGCGGACAGTGGCACCCACCAGTCCAGTGCGGCGCCGCCGCCCTCGGGACGGGTCACCTCGAGCCGCCCGCCGAACCTTTCGGCCCGCTCGGCCATGTTGAGCAGTCCGCTGCGCCGGCCGCCGGAGGGGATGCCGACGCCGTTGTCCGAGACCTTCAGGCGCACCTCGTGGCCGTCGGTCATCAGGACCACCTGGGCCCGGTCGGCGTGGGCGTGGCGGGCGATGTTGGTGAGGGCCTCGGTCAGCACGGCCACGACGTCGTCGGCGATCTCGGGCGGCACATCGGTGTCGACCAGGCCTTCCATGCGCACGCTCGGGGCGAAGCCCAGCACGGGGGCGGCCTCGCCGACCGTGCGGACGACCCTCGCCCGCAGTCCGCTGCCGGTGCTTCCCAGCCTGGTCCGCAGCCCGAAGATCGTCGACCTGATGATCTTGATGGTCTCGTCGAGGTCGTCCACGGCCCGCAACACCCGCTCGGCGGCCTCGGGATGATCGATGAACCGGCCCGCGCTCTGCAGGGTCATCCCGGTCGCGAACAGCCGCTGGATGGCGAGGTCGTGCAGGTCCCGCGCGATGCGGTCGCGGTCCTCCAGCAGCGCGATCTGCTGGGCGTCCTGTCTGCGTTCGGCCAGTTCCATGGCGATGGCGGCCTGGGCGGCGAATCCCAGCAGCAGCTCGGTCTCCTGCTGGAGGAAGACCGGCCGGCCGGCTTCGCGGGCGACAAGGACCACGCCGCGGATCCCCCTCTCCCCCGTGCCGATCGGGACGGCCACGGCGGGGCCGAGCCCGGCGAAGCGCGGCGGCTCAGAGGTGATCCGCAGATCGTGGACGACGTCGTCGCTGGTGACAGGGGCGGCGGCGGCGTACGCCAGCCCCATCAGGCTTTCGTGCAGGGGCAGGACCAGACCGCGATGTGCCTCCGCGTCGACTCCGACGGCGATCTCCACGGTGACCGACTTGGTGCCCTCCATGGGCAGGCCGACGGCGGCCAGGGCCGAGCCGGAGATCTCCCGGGCGCGTTCGGCGATCAGGCCCAGCGACCCGGCGCGGTCGCTGCCGGACATCAGGCTGTGGCTGATCTCCGCGTTCGCGCGCAGCCAGCGCTCGCGCAGCCTGGTGATCTCGTACAGGCGCGCGTTGTCGATGGCCACGCCGGCCGCGACGGCCAGCGTGGACAGCACCGACTCGTCCTCCTCGTCGAACTCGGCGCCGCCCCTCTTCTCCGTCAGGTACAGATTGCCGAACACCTGGTCGCGGACCCGGATCGGGACGCCGAGGAAGCTGTTCATCGGCGGATGGCCCGGCGGGAAGCCGTACGAGGCCGGGTGCCCGGAGATCCTCGCGAGCCGGAGCGGATGCGGGTGCCGGATCAGCTCGCCGAGGATGCCGTGGCCTTCCGGAAAGGGGCCGATCTCGGAGATCTGTTCCTCGGTGACGCCCACCGTGTGGAAGGCGGACAGCCGTCTGCCGTCCGGTCCGATGACGCCGAGGGCGGCGTACTTGGCGTCCACGAGGATCGCGGCCGCCTCCACGATGGAGTGCAGGACCTGCTCCAGGTCCAGCTCCCGACCGACCGAGAGGACGGCCTCCAGCAGACTGTGCACGCGATCCTGGGTGCTGCGGGCCGCGTCGATCCGGGCCTGCAGCTCCTCCAGCAGCTCGTCGAGTTTCAGCTGCGGCAGTCGTACACGAGGCTCCTCGGGGCCTGCCACCATGTCCTCCAGATCCCGTCGGCACAGGGACCACGCACCGGCGGATCTCTCCACGGTATCGGCTCCGGGCCGGCGCCGGTACGCCGAGCCGGAACCCCGCCCCAGCCGGTCCGACCGGCCCGGACAGGAAGACCGAGAGCGGACCGGGGGCGACCGGCCCGTGGCCGGGGACCGAGCGGCACTGGAGCGAGACGGGGCCCTCGGCGACAGTGGAGTCAGGCGCGGCACGGCATCGTTCGCGGTGTCACTCCGTCCGCGCGACGCCATCGACCCCGACACCCGTCTCGGCCGGCGGGTGATGGTCACCGGCTACGCCCGTCTGGTCACCGGACCCTCTGAACTGGCGTGCCTGCGTGGGCTGTTGGCCCGGAGTACCACAGCAGAGGACGGACCACGCCGTGCGGATCCGTCCCGGACTGGTCACGGGTGTACTGCTCACCGAGGGGGACGCGGACCCGGCACCGGAGGGCAACTGACCGACGGCTGAAGGGAGTACAGCCGCGCTCAGGCCGTGATCCGGCGCCCGGTCACCGTGTAGGGCTCGATGCTCACCCACATGTCACGCTTCCCGCCTGCCCATGGGGTGCTGTACGCCAGCTCGGCGAACCACCGCATGTCGTGCAGGTCCGTCACCGCCCGCGCGTGTCCGCGCACCAGAACGCTCCAGCCCTGGCTGAAGGCGTCGTCGATACGGTCGACCTCCAAGGCCACTTCCTGACCGGCCGCGAGGGACGGGGTCGCGCCGCGGCTGGTCCGGAAGACGACCGAACCGTCGATGACGCTGTAGTTGACGGGCACGATCACCGGCCCGGTGACGGTGAGTACCGCGAGCCGGCCCACTCCGTGCGAACCCAGCAGCGCCCGGCACTCGCCGGATGCCATCTCGGTCATGCGGGGTTCGCGTACGGCACGTCCGAAACCGGGCGGCAGATCGACGGCGCCGCCGGTCAGCTCGGTCACCGTGGTCTCCAGCGCGTCGGCCAGCCGGTGCAGGGGGCCGGTGCCCGGGGTGACACCGGGATGCTCCTCCAGATAACCGAGGTAGCTGACGGACATGTCGGCACGGTCGGCCACCTCGCCCCGGGTCAGGCCGAGCCGTGCCCGCCGGGCGGCCAGCCGCCGGCTCAGGTCGCCCACCGGAACCTCGGTCGCCACGTGCACTCTCGCCGCCTGCTCGGTCATGGCCGGCCCGCTCCCTTCGCCCAACGGCACCCCGTTCACCACGTTCACTTTCGTCTGCTCGGTCATGGCCTGCGCGCTCCTTCTCGATCAGGCCGCGGGAACGGCGACTTCCGCGTGCTGCTCCCCGCCGAGCACCACCTTGAGGGCGCCGGTCTCGGCGGCCTTGGCGAAGACGTCGTAGGCCTCCGCCATCTGCTCCAGCGGGAAGGTGTGGGTGACCAGTTGCCCGGTTGGCAGCCGGCCGGCCGCGGCCATCCGCAGCAGGGTCGGCGTGGACGAGGTGTCCACCAGGCCGGTCGTGATCGTCACGTTCTTCATCCACAGGTCTTCGAGGTGCAGCGTGGCGGGCCTGCCGTGCACGCCGATGTTGGCCACATGCCCGCAGGGGCGAACCATGCGCGTGCACAGCTCGAAGCTCTCCGGTACGCCGACCGCCTCCATGACCACGTCCGCGCCGAGCCCGTCGGTCAGGTCGTCGACCAGCTGGGCGGGTGCCTCGTGGACGTCGGCCACGGCGTCGGCGCCGAGCCGCCGGGCGGCCTCCAGCCGGGCCGGTGCCAGGTCGATCGCGATGATCCGTTCCGGAGCGAACAGGCGGGCTGTCGCGATGGCCGCGAGCCCGATGGGTCCGGCACCGACGATGACCACGGTGTCTCCGGGGCGTACGTGCCCGTTGAGCACGCCCACCTCGTAGGAGGTCGGGAAGATGTCCGCGAGCAGGACGGCGTCCTCGCTGCGGAGGGTGGCGGACAGTGGGTGGACGGACAGGTCGGTGCAGGGCACGCGGACGTACTCGGCCTGGGTGCCGTCGATCAGGTGGCCGAGGATCCAGCCTCCGCCGCCCCGGCACTGCCCGTAGGCGCCGTCCCGGCAGAACCGGCACCGGCCGCAGGAGGTGATGCAGGAGATCAGCACCCGGTCGCCGGGCCGTACGCCGCGCACGTCGCCGCCGATCTCGACGACCTCGCCGACCGCCTCATGGCCGAGCACCGTTCCGGGCCGGACCTCCGGTAGGTCGCCCTTGAGGATGTGCAGGTCCGTCCCGCAGATGGTGACGGCGCCGACCTTCACGATGGCGTCGGTGGGTTCCTTGATGGCGGGGTCCGGGACGTCCTGCCAGGACGCCTGTCCCGGACCGTGGAAGACGAAGGCCTTCATGGCAGCACCCTGTTCCTCTTCGTACCTCTTCGGTACCTCTTCGTCGGTCCGCCGCGGGTCCGGTGGTTCCGGGACGAGGCCGGGATCGCCCCGTACATCCAGCTTCGGCGCTGGACCGGCGGTCCCGCTTGGGCCGTCCGGCCCTTACCTGCGGCTGGCCATACCTGCGGCCGGGCGGGGCCCGTCGACGCAGGCGGCGGTCGCGGCGCCAGGTGCGCCCGTCGACGTCCGTGACCGTCGCGGGGCCGGGCGGTGCCCCGAATGGACCGGCACCCAGGGCCGAACGGCCCTTCCGCTCGCTCCGGCATCCCCGGTTCCCTCGTGCCATGCCCGAGAGCGACCCGGACCGCGTGGCGGCGGACCACACCCGACAGGACGTGGTCGTGGCCCACCATGTGGCCGGCGGAACAACCGTCGTGTCCCTGCACGGCGAGATCGATACGCTGACCGCACCGACCCTGTCGGAGCGGCTCGACGCCCTCACCGCGGGCCCCCGCCCCGACCTGGTGCTGGACCTGCGTACGGTCACGTTCATCGACTGCGCCGGCCTCGGGGTCCTGTGCCGCACCCGCAACCGGACGCTGGCCCGGCGGGGCCGGCTGAGGCTGGTCACGGAGAGCACGGTCTTCCGGCGGATCCTGCGGGTGACGGGACTGAGCGACGTCTTCGAGCTGCACGCCAGGCTCCCCCACCCTCTGCCAGGGCCCCAAGAGGCTGCCGCGCAGTGAGGGCCACGACGCGACTGCCGCGTCGGCGGAGCAGTCCACCGCGGCGGCGTGAGGACGTCACGTGTCCGGCCGACGGGGAGCCGAACGGCCCGCCCGGGGGCCTGGTGGCCCCTGGTCCGCCCTCCGGGCGCGGAACATGCTGAAGACGGACTGGCCGCCACGGACCTCACGGAGTTCACGATGTACGGCGACTCGTACCGCGTCAGCGATGTCATGACCCACACGGTGGCTGCCGTCGGGCGGCACGCGCCCTTCAAGGAGATCGTGCGGCTGCTGCAGGACTGGCAGGTCAGCGCCCTGCCCGTGCTCGAGGACGGGGGTCGGGTCGTCGGCGTGGTCTCCGAGGGCGACCTGCTGCCCAAGGAGGAATTCCGGGACGAGGAGGCATTCCGGGACGCCCCGGACACGGGGTGTCTCCGGCCGCACCGACCGGTCGGCGTGGCGAAGGCCGACGCGCGCACCGCCGGGGACCTCATGTCGTCCCCCGCCATCACCGTCCGGGCCGACACCACCCTTGCCGAGGCCGCGCACACCATGGCGCGGGAGGGCGCCAAGAGGCTGCCGGTGGTGGACGGGGCGGGGCTGCTCCAGGGCATCGTCAGCCGCGCCGATCTGCTCAAGGTCTTCCTGCGCGCGGACGGCGACATCGCCGAGGAGGTGCGGTGCGCGATCGTGTCGTACCTGTTCCCGCCGCCGGCCTCGGCGATCCAGGTGGAGGTGCACGACGGAGTCGTGACACTCACCGGGCGGATCCGCGACACCGCCCTGGTCCCGGTGGCCGCGCGTCTGGTTCGGGCGGTGGAGGGCGTGGTGGACGTGCAGTTCGACCTCGCACGCGACGATCATGGAGTGAGTGGGGCCGGTCGGCCCTAGTCCGTACGGCGCGGGCGGATGGATGATCAGCGGCGTGGGCAGCCCGCAGTCTGTCCGTCCCCGGGGAACGAGAGGTCGTCATGACCGAGACACGCACCTTCACGGAGCAGCACCCGATCCGCGTGTTCCTGCTGGACGATCACGAGGTCGTACGACGCGGTCTCACGGACCTGCTCGACGCCGAACCGGACATCTCGGTCGTCGGCGACGCGGACACCGCCGAGCACGCCCTCGTCCGCGGCCCCGCGCTGCGGCCCCACGTGGCCGTGCTGGACGTACGGCTGCCGGACGGGGACGGCATCTCGGTCTGCCGTGAGCTGCGCAGCCGGATGCCGGAGCTCGCGTGTCTGATGCTGACGTCGTTCGACGACGAGGACGCCCTGCTGGACGCCATCATGGCCGGCGCCTCCGGTTATGTGCTGAAGCAGATCAAGGGCTCCGATCTCATCTCCGCGGTCCGCACCGTCGCCTCGGGCCAGTCGATGCTCGACCCGGCGACCACCGCCCGCCTGATGCGCTCCCTGCGCACCGACCCGGCGCAGACTCCCGCGCCGCCGACCGAACTGGCGAGCCTGTCGCCGCGCGAACGGGACATCCTCGCGCTGATCGGGGACGGTCTCACCAACCGTGAGATCGGCAGGAAGCTGTACCTGTCGGAGAAGACCGTCAAGAACCACATCTCCCGGATGCTGTCCAAACTCGGCGTCCAGCGCCGTGTCCAGGCGGCGGTCCTCGCGACCCACCTGGAACCGCAGGGCTCCGCGGGCCACACGGACCACTGAAGAGCCGAACAGCGGACTCAGGGGATCAGGTCACTGCTTCTGGGCCCGTACGATCACGACCGGGCAGCTCGCGTGCTGCGACACGTGCTGGCTGACCGAGCCCAGCAGGGCGGCCGCGAACCCGCCCCTGCCCCGGCTGCCGACGACCACGACGTCGGCTCCTTCGGCGGCCCGCAGCAGCACGTCGGCGGGGTTGCCGTGCACCACATGGCTGCGGACCGAGCCGGCCGCGTCCGCGCCGAGCACGTCGGTCAGCTCCTTCCGCATCCGCTGCCGGGCCTCTTCCTCGTCGACGTCCATGTCGACGGCCGGCGCGGACCAGCCGTACAGGCCCGGCAGCTCCCACACGGCGACCGCCTCCACGGTGGCGCCGACGAGGCTCGCGTACCGCACGGCCCAGCGCAGCGCCTCGTACGAGGACGGCGACCCGTCGACTCCGACGACCACCCGGCGCTCGGAGGCATCCCGTTCCATGTGTCCCACCTCTCCTACGGCTCACCCGCCCCGTCGACCGGCCCCCTCCGTTTCCACGCTGCACGCGGTCTCCCCATCCCGCCAGGCCAACGAGGCCGATCCGGGTGCCGGTGGTCATGTGCATCTCGGTCGGACGACTTCCGTGCCTGCTACGACGGCGAGGACCCCTGGCCGGCGGTGAAGCCTGCCAAGGGTCCTCGATTCGGGCTGGCCGTGTCAGCCGTCGTTCTCCGCGGACGGGATGTACGCGCCCGGTACGTCGTTCGGGGCGTAGATCTTCTTCTCACCGGGGTACGGGGTGGTCCAGTTGTGCCTCTCGTACCAGGTGAGGTGGTTCATCTGCGCGGGGTTGGCGTAGTCGGGCACGGCGTTGGTACCGGTCAGCCGCTGCTGCGCCTTCCAGGCGTTCCACTGGGCCGCGAGCGACTGCTTGTCCGCTGGCACCTTCGCCGACGGGACGACCGCCGCCTTGGAGTCCTGTGCGGCCGGGTTGTCCACGCCGCAGGAGGGCGGGGTCTTCAGGCCGTCGGTCAGCGAGGTCCGGTTGGGCAGCGCGGTGAACGGCGTGTAGTCCGGCTTCCGGCTGAACGCCCCGGTCATCGGCGTGGCCGCGCTGTCCTTCTGGTTCATCGGGTGGATCCCGAGGATCTGCTCGATGGTCCGGATCATTGTGATCTGCGAGTAGTAGTGGTCGTCGACGGTGCCGTGCTGGGCCCAGGGGCTGATGATCTGGATCGGGGCACGGTGGCCGTCGATGTGGTCGAGGCCGGCCTGGGAGTCGTCCTCGACGACGAAGATCGCCGAGTCCTTCCAGTACTTGCTGTGGGAGATCTTGTCGACGATCCGGCCGGTCGCGAGGTCGTTGTCGGCGACCTGGGCGGCCGGGCTCGCCGGACCACCGGTGTGGTCGCTGGAGAGCCAGAACATGTTCAGGTTCGCCGGACCGTTCTTCTCGAAGTCCTGGTTCCAGATCTGCTCCCGGTAGATGTCCGGGACGCTGGTGTCGAACTTCGGGAAGCCGGGCACCGACACGCTGTTGAGCGACGGGATCGGCGAGGACGAGTTCAGCGGGTAGGCGGTGCCCTGCCCGGTCGCGGCCATGTTCTTGGCGTCGCAGTACAGGTTCTGCCAGCTCGCGTCGGCCGGCTTGGTCAGGAACTGCTGGAACTCGCCGAAGTCTCGCACGCTGTTGCCGGCCGCCTGCGCACCGCTCCACAGGAAGCCCGACTTCTGGTGGCCGAGAGCGTCGTCCTCGGTGTCGTAGCTGCGCGCGTACTCGCCGGCGGAGGACTCGGTGTACTCGGGGTTGTCGGCCTGCATCAGCCAGTTGTGGCCCTCGGCGGAGTTCGTGCCGATGTCGTAGGTGTTGTCGTACAGCCCGAACTGCTCCGCCAGGGCGTGCTGGTTCGGCGTCACGTTCTCGCCGAACTGCGTCAGCGACGGGTCGCCGTTGCCCTTCGCGATGTCGCCGTACACCTGGTCGTAGGTCCGGTTCTCCTTGACGATGAGGAAGACGTGCTTGATCGTCGAGGGGTCGCCGATCCGCCGCGGGACCGGCACCGGCTGCGCGTGGCTCGTGCCCTGGGCCAGTCTGACCGAGCCGGGGGTCCAGCCGTTCTGCCGGAAGACCTTGGCGGTCTCGGCCCTGATGACCCGGTCGCTGGGCAGCGTGAACTGGGTCAGGCTGGACGTCGTGTCATGGGTGCCGTGGCCGGCGCTGTCGGGGCGACGGGCGTCGATACCACGGGTGTTGGAGACGACGACCTTCTTGCCCACGGTGGTGATCTCCGCGGGGAAGTAGTCCGTCGGGAGCAGGCCGACGTAGCTGACCGGTTCCTGGGGGGAGGTGTAGCGGTAGACGGCAACGGCGTTGGCGCGGCCGAGCGTCACCAGGAGGTGGCCGTCGTCGGTGAGCGTCACCGCGTCGGGCTCGTAGCCGACGGACGCCTCCGGCCACGGCTGGGTGGAGATGGTCTGGACGACCTTGTCCTTGGCGGTGTTGATGACGGATACGTTGTTGTCCGCGGTGTTGGTGACGAACACCGCTCCGTGCTTGGCGTACACGGCGGTCGGGTGCAGACCGACGTCGATGGTGCCTACGGCGGCGGACGGGTCCTTCAGGTCGATGACGCTGACCGTGCCGGTGGTGGTGGCGCCGGTCTTCGGGTTGGCCGGCACCTGGGTGCCGTAGGAGTTGATCGTGGTGTCGCCGGGCTTCGCCGGGCGCCCGCCCTCGTTGCTGACGTAGAGCTTGTCGCCGACCTGGACCATGCCGCGCGGGGCGTTGCCGACGGACCAGCTCTGCTTGACGGTCCCGGTCGCCGCGTCGATGGCGACCACCTTGTTCTGGCCGTTGACCGCGGAGTACACGGTGGAGCCGTCGGCCGAGAACACCGCCGCGGCCACCAGGGCGTGCATGCTGCCGTCAGCGGGAATCCTGACGGCCGTCGGGTTGGCGAGCGTGCCGTCCGCGTTCACGGTGAACTTGGTGTAGCCGTCGGTCTGGCCGAGCCAGAGCTGCTTGCCGTCGGGCGAGTACGTCGGGCCTTCCTGGCCGACGGACGCGCTGCTGATGCGCAGGTCGTCCGCGGCGTTGGTGCCGATGCGCTGCTTGACCTGCCCGGTCTCGAGGTCCACGACGACCAGGGCCGCATCGCCGTCGGCGACCGCGGCCGCGAGGTGACTGCCGTCCGGGCTGACCGTGGAGGACATGATCTTGCCGTCGTTGATGACGGCGCGGTTGCCGTACGGGGAGATGTACTGGTCGCCGGCGACGACCTGGCCCCTGGCGGTGACCTGGCCGACCTGATCGGTGCCGAACTGGCGGGTGGACGCGACGGCGGTGCCGGTCGCCAGGGCGACCGTGGTGATGCACGCCGTGACCAGGGTCGCCCGGCGGCCGACTCGTCTGCCGAGCAAGACGTAGTACTCCTTCTCGACTTGCCGGCGGCGGCGAGTTACCTGCATGGAGGAGTCATCCCTTCGCGGTGGCGGGAAGCAGGTCGACAGTGCCGTCGAACTGCCAGAGCGGGTTCGGTGCGTCTCCGGTGACGGTCCGCACCAGGAAGTAGCCGTTCACTTCCTTCGGTCCGTCGCCATCGGCCACGAACCGCCCGTCTGCGGTGATGTCGAGCTGGTAGATGGCCTGCCCCGGGGCCTGGACGCCGGGCAGATGCCAGGACACGACGCAGCGCCAGTCGTTGCCGGCGCCCTCGGCGTCGTCCTTGACGTCGCCCTTGGTGCAGGCCGCCGTGGACCTCAGCTGCGCCTCGGTGACCTCCGGGCGGTGCAGCTGTGCGGTCTGCATGCGGTACAGGTGGGCGAAGTCCTCGGCGAGCGAGGCCTGTACCTTGTCCTGCTGGATCCCGGAGCCCGTGGTCGCACCGGTCGTCGCGGCGACGACCGCGACCGTGGCGGTGACCAGCCCGGCGAGCGGGAGCAGCCCGGCGGTGACCGCGCGGCGCGCCGATCCGTCGTCGGTCAGGTTGGTGAAGTCGCGGCGCAGGAAGAGCAGATAGGCGATCAGCGTCGCCAGCACGGCCCACACCAGGCTGACCACGACGCCGATGACGAGCGGGCCGAGCTGTGCCGGGCTGGTGAACAGTCCGTTCCAGGCGATGAACGCCCAGCTGGGCAGGGCGAGTCGGACGGCGACGGGCAGCGGCAGCATCTGGGCGAGCTGCATCGCGAGCGCGACGAGCGCCGGCAGCAGCAGCCCCATCGGGGACCGCCCCAGCGCGACGGACCCGAGGAGGCCGATCCCGGCGAGGGCGAGGGTCGGGGCGAGTACGCAGACCCAGGCGAGCAGGACCTTGCCGGCGGCGTCTCCCGGGGAGAGCAGATGGCCGTCGAGACCGACGAGCGGATGATCGCCGACTGCCACCAGCCCGCCGACCGTACTCGAAGCGGCCAGTCCGGCCACGAGCAGCAGAATCACGGTGAGGCTCGACAGCGCCTTCGCCGCGAAGATGCGACGGGGCGAGCGGATCGCCACCAGCAGATGGCGCCATGTGCCCAGCCGGTCCTCGGAGGCGAACACATCACCGGCGACCACGGAGGTCAACAGCGGCAGTGCCCAGGTGCCCGAGAAGCCGAGGATCACCAGCGGCCCGGCCCAGCCCGTGGCCAGCATCCACCGGCCGAAGAGGGTGTCGGCCGGCAGCGTGCTCTGCTGACTCACTCCGGCGACGAAGAGCGCCGGCGCGATCCAACAGGCGAGGACCAGCAGGCGGATCCGCCATTGCGAGACGAGCTTGACCAGTTCGAAGCGGTAGCCGCGGGCCACCGAGACACGAGGGGAGCCGGCATTGGACGCGGGGGTGGGGGCGACGGCGGTCGTGGATGCGGATGCGGTCATCGGCCGGCCTCCTGCTGCTGGGCATCGGTCTCCGGCTGCTTGGCGTCGACGTCCTGGGGCTGGGCCTCGGTCTCCTGCTGCTGCCGCTCCGTGAGGGCCAGGAACGCGGCCTCCAGCGGGGACACCACGGGGGCGAGTTCACGCAGGGGGAGGCCCGACTGCACCAGTCGCACCACCAGTTCGTCGAGGGCGGGCACCAATGCCCGTACGACGAGCACCTCGGCGCCGTGGCGTCCGCCCGCGGCGTCGACCACGCGCACCCCGGGCGTGTCGGCGGCCAGCCCGCGGGCGGCCTGCGGGTCGGAGGTGACCAGTCGGTAGTCGAGTTCACGGTTCTCGGCGGCCAGCTTGCTCAGCGGACCGGAGAAGACGACCCGCCCGGTGGCGAGGATGGTGACCTCGGAACACAGTGCCTCGAGGTCGTCCATGCGGTGGCTCGACAGCACGACGCCGGTGCCCTCCGCCGCGAGCCGGGCGAGAACCCCGTGCACATGTTTCTTGCCGGCCGGGTCGAGGCCGTTGGACGGCTCGTCGAGCACGAGCAGCCGGGGCTTGGTGAGCAGGGCGGCGGCGAGTCCGAGCCGTTGCCGCATGCCCAGCGAGAAGCCGCGGGCCCGTTCGTCGGCGACCTCGGCGAGGCCGACCTGTTCGAGCGCGTCGTCGACCCCCGCCGTGCGCGCGTCCTGGCCGCGCAGCGCGGCCAGCGCGGCGAGGTTCTGCCGCGCGGTGAGCGAGGGATAGAGCCCCGGTCCGTCCACGAACCCGGAGACACCGTCGGGAGCGGCGAACGTCCGGCCCACCGGCGAACCCAGGATCTCCAGCCGACCGCTGTCGGCCACGGCCAGGCCGAGCATGAGCCCGAGAAGCGTCGTCTTGCCGGCACCGTTCGGTCCGACCAGGCCGTGGATCTGTCCCTGCGCCACGTCCAGATCGATGCCGTCGAGTGCGACGACATCACCGAAACACTTGGTGAGCCCCCGTGCCCGGATCGCGAGGAGTGAGTCCATGAGCCCCTTCTTTCGAAACCCTCAGGGACCCTAGGGACGGCACACAACGCTCACAGCAATAGCCAGTTGAACGCTCAGGGAACGGAAGACAACAGACATCCGCCGCGCCGATAGCCAGCAGTCCCCGCCAACACCCTTGCAATATAGGCGATTTGACTGAGCATTAGATACATCAGTCACGTTCATATGCATGAACTCCGAACAGGTGGGTGTACTCCGCCACCTTCCCGTGCCAGACTCGCCGCTCAACGCCCCAGCCGCATTGCCTACTTGGAGGCCCGCCCATGAGCATTCCCCGGCGTACCGTGCTGGCCGCCGCAGCCGGCGCCACGGCAACGGCCGCCTCGCCCGCACAGGCCTCGGCAGCGTCCGACGGACAGGCTCTGGCGGCGTCCGTCGGCCAGGCCCCGGCGGCGTCCGTCAGCCAGGTCAGGGCATCCGCCGTGCCCGCGTTCCGCGCGGCGGCCGACTACGCGGTGGAGAAGCTGCGCGCTGTCGCGCCGGGGGTGAGTGCCTTTCCCGTGGGCACGAAGTTCGAGAAGTGGGTCTTCTCCCAGAGCGGCGACTGGGTGGGCGGATTCTGGCCCGGGACCCTGTGGATGGCGTATCTGTACAGCAAGGACGAAACGTTCCGCACGCTGGCCCTGGACTCCGCCCGCAAGCTCGCTCCGCGCCGGTACGACACCAGCACCCACGATCTCGGCTTCCTCTTCTACCCCTCATGGGTGACCGCCTGGCGGCTCACGGGTGACGACAGCTGGCGTGCGGGCGCCGTGCAGGCGGCCGACTCGCTGATCCAGCGGTACAACCCACGCGGCCACTTCATCCGGGCCTGGGGAGCCTTGAACGACCCGGACAACGCGGGCCGGGTCATCATGGATACGATCATGAACCTCGATCTGCTGGCCTTTGCCAGCCGGCAGACGGGCGACGAGAAATACCTCCACGTCGCCGTCGAGCATGCCAAAACGGCGCAACGGGCCTTTCCCCGCCAGGACGGTTCCACGCCCCACGTCTTCGACTTCGACCCCGCGACCGGCGCACCGATCGGCCCGAACACCGTCCAGGGCTACAGCCCCGCCTCCTGCTGGTCCCGCGGGCAGGCATGGGGCATCTACGGATTCACCACGATGTATCGCCGTACCGGAGATCAGCAGTTCCTGTCCACGGCACGCAAGCTCGCCGACTTCGCGGTGGGGGCGCTGACTTCGGACTACGTTCCCGCGTGGGACTACCGTGCGCCGCAACAGCCGTACGACATCAAGGACGCGTCGGCGGGTGCGGTCATGGCCTGCGGGCTGCTCGATCTGTCCGCCGCGACCGGCAGGCCCGAATACCGGCAGGTCGCCCTGCGCATCCTCACCGCGCTGTCGGACACGTGCCTGACGAGGAAATCCACCCGCGCGGAGGCGATAGTCGCCCGCTGCACCCGCAACCGGCCGGCCGAGGACGGAATCGAGGTCTCCCTGCCCTACGGCGACTACTACCTACTGGAAGGCATCCTGCGCGTGCTCCAGCCACAGGACGTCGACCGGGCCATCGACCTGTCGACGGTGTGACGCATACCTTCCCCATCAGAACTAACCAGTCAACTCTTCTTGACAGGTTAGATCAAGCATGCCGCACTGGATTCGTAACCACTAAAACTCGATAAAGAGGTTAGTGACATGATCTCTGCAGTCCACCACCGCACCGCCGCCATCGGGGGTCTTGAGGTGTTCTACCGGGAGGCCGGCGACCGGACGGCACCCACGGTGCTGCTTCTGCACGGCTTCCCGACCAGCTCGCACATGTTCCGCCACCTGATCCCGGCGCTCGCCGACCGCTACCACGTGATCGCCCCCGATCACATCGGGTTCGGTCAGTCCGCGATGCCCGCCGCGCAGGACTTCCCGTACACCTTCGACGCCCTCGCCGAGGTGACCTCCGGCCTGCTCCGGCACCTGGGCGTCGAACGGTTCGCGATGTACGTCCAGGACTACGGCGCCCCCATCGGCTGGCGGCTCGCACTGCAGTCCCCGGACAGTGTCACCGCGATCATCACCCAGAACGGCAACGCCTACGAAGAGGGCTTCATCAAGCCCTTCTGGGAGAACGTCTTCGCCTACGGCAAGGCCCCGGGACCGGACACCGAGGCCCCCATGCGCGGTGCCCTGACCGCCGAGACGACCCGATGGCAGTACGTGACCGGAGTCGCCGACCCCAGCCTGGTCAGCCCCGACAACTGGCTCCACGACCAGGCGCTGCTGGACCGCCCCGGAAACGACGAGATCCAGCTCAAGCTCTTCCGCGACTACCCCGCCAACGTGGACCTCTACCCGCGCGTGCACCAGTACTTCCGCGATTCCCGGGTCCCGCTGCTGGCGGTCTGGGGAGCGAACGACGAGATCTTCGGCCCCGAGGGCGCCAAGGCGTTCAGTCAGGACCTGCCCGACGCGGAGATCCATCTGCTCGACTCCGGACACTTCGCCCTGGAGAGCCACCTCGACGTCATCACCGCGCGCATCCACGACTTCCTCGCCCGCGTCCTCGTCTGACGCCTGACACTCACTGCCCGAGCGACTCATGCAGGCCCTGGTCGCGACCGCCAGGGTCACCCGGCACCGGGATCTCGGTGAGACGGCCTGGTACTCGGTGCGGGCCGGCGACCGCACCGCCGAGTGCGCCGCCTGGGAGTTCACCGCGCTCCCCACGCACGCGGCCGGCCTCCAGGGCCGTATCGCCTTCGCCTGGCGGGCCATGGACGCCTACTACGAAGAGGACGATCGGATCCTCGGACACGCCGCCGACCCGTACCACCGCATCGACATCCGCGACACTCCCGCCTGCTGGAGGTACGGCTCGGCGACACCGTGATCGCCCGCTCCGAACGCCCGGTGGTGCTCTACGAATCCGGCTTCGCCCCGCGCTGGTACGTGCCGCGCGCCGACATCGACGAGCGGTGGCTGCGCCCCGTAGCAGGGCAGACGTTCTGCCCCTACAAGGGGCTGTGCGACTACTACGACATCGCGGACGCGCGACGCGCGGCCTGGTCGTACCGCAGCGCCTACCGGGAGGTCGACCGGATCGACGGCCTGGTCTCGTTCGAACCGGACAAGGTCGAGGTCCGCCTCGGCGGCGAGCGGCTGCACCTGGAGCCCGGGCAGACGGTCGTCCCGCACGGCGTCGACCGTGGGCTCGACGTCGACGCGGTCAAGGCCCGTTGAGGACGCCGGCCGGGCGATCGGCCTGTCGGTCGGGCGGGATACGTTGGGTCCATGGGCGACGACTGGCGGAGGGATCGGATCGCAGCTGCGCTGCGCGGGGAGAACCCGACCGTGCTACGGCACCTCGATGCGGGGTTCGCGGTGATCGGCGACGTGCAGTTCCTGCCGGGCTACTCGGTCCTGCTCGTAGACGAGCCCGGTGTGCAGAGGCTGTCCGACCTGCCCCGGGGCAGGCGGCTGGCGTTCCTGTCCGACATGGACAGGCTCGGCGAAGCCGTGGAGCGGGCCTGCAGGCGTCTGGACCCCGCATTCCGCCGGGTCAACCTGGAGATCCTCGGCAACACCGACCCGTTCCTCCACGCCCACGTCTGGCCTCGGTTCGCGTGGGAGCCGCCCGAGTTGGTGGGGAAGCCCGTATGGCTGTATCCGGCCGACCGGTGGAGCGATGAACGGTTCGGACTCGGGTCGCGGCACGACGAGGTGCGGCAGGCCATCGGGAGCGAGCTGGATCGGTTGGGTGGCATGGCCTGACGGGCGGGCAGGCGCCGGTTGCCCGGCGGATCGCCGATGCCGAGCAGGGGGTGCTGTTCGGCATCGGCGGGCGGCCGTTGGTCCACTCAGTTCAGCGTGAGGGCCGCCGAGTCGTTGCCGCCGTTCGGGTCGAACGCGGGCCGCTGGGAGTGGGCCGGATCGGGGCCCCAGACCAGTTGCACGCTGCCCTTGGCATGCGGGACCGATTGGTCGACCCGGACGGTCAGGGAGAACTTGGTGACCTGTCCCTTGGGCAGTTCGATGCCTGGCGGAAAGCAGATGTACGGCCCGTGGGCCTCGGCCGTCGGGTTGTGCAACTGCCAGGGTGAGCAGTTGGCCGAGTGGCCGACAGCGGTGGTGCCGGCCGGCAGCGTCGCCCAGACCGTGGGCACGCCGTCACCGCCGCTGCGGTCGAACAGGGTTGCCGGGCCGTTGGCGGACAGGCGGAAGGCGAAGGTCGCGTTCTTGCCCACGCCCGCTTGCGCGCTCGCGCCGGTGACACCGAAGTCGGCCGTGTTGCGGGCCTGGAGGGAGGTGATCCGGTAGTCGGTGACGTTGCCCGTCTGCGGCAGGGACACCGAGCCGGCCGGGGCCGAGGACTTACGGCCCGCCTTGACCACCTTCAGCGCGAGCGTCGCCCCCTTGCCCCAGGTCCACTTGACTCCCTGGCCCAGTCCGCTGGGGCCGCCGAGCGGGGTGGTCATCGTGTCGAGGTACGTGAACAGCGCGGCGGAGTTCACGCGCAGCCGCACCGGTGCGGCCAGGGCAGCCGTCTCTCCGAGATTGATCGCACCCTTGGGATAGCACTCCGCGTAGTGGGCCGTGCCGATGTTCCCGTACTTGCAGTTGGCGTAGTGGTCGGAGAAGTCCAGGCCCGGTGAGAGGGCCAGGACGGTCTGGACGCCCTTGGCCGGCCGGTTGCCCACGTTGGTGAAGCGGACCGGTTCGCTCACGGTGCTGCCGACCTTCAGGCCGGTGTGGTCGGTGAGCTGGTCGAGGCCGAAGGAGGGGCCTCCCACCTCGACCCTGCCGGTGGCGCCCACGACCTGCGCGTGCGCGGACCGGCCGGTGACCTGGTACGTCCCCGTGGCACCGAGCGCGGCACCCTTGAGCGGGGTCAGGGTCAGCCGGGTCTCGGAGCCGATGTGCGTGGTGGGCGAGGAGCCGGACTCGAACATCTCCGAGCACGTGGCCACCAGGCCCTTGGCCGTGCAGTTGTCCGAGAACGTCACCTTGGCGACCTTCGACAGCCCCCGGGCGTCCACGGTCAGCGTGGTGTCGTACGCCTTGAGGTTCTTCGTCCTGGTCTGGAATTCGAAGGACACGTCCGCGGTGGCGGGCGCGGCCGGCAGGGCGACCGGAGCCGGGGCGTCCAGCGTGATCACCGGCTGGACGCTCGCCGCGCCGGCCGGGGCAGCGCCCAGCAGCCCCGCGGTCAGCCCTGCAGCGGTCAGGAACACCGCGGCCGGACCGGCGAGGGATCTTCGTCTCATCAACATCCCCTGATCTGAAGGAGCTTCACAGGATCGTCACAACGATCAGGGGGACCTTAGCCCCCACGTGCCGCGCTCCGATCACCGGGCGGCGGGTGCCGGGCCCAACCCGTGTCCCGAGCGGCCCTACCTTCCCCGTCAGGTGTGTTACGCCCCTGTGACACCGAACGGACGATTCAAAGATCGACAGCTGTCACGCTCGGGGCAGGCGCCGGTGTACCGCGCTGCCCGACCTTCCATGTTCCTGGGGGAATACTTCATGACCACCCGTACCCGCAAGATCGCGGCCGCCATCTCCGTGGCCGCCGCCGTCACCGGCACGGCACTCCTGGGCGCCTCCGGCGCCGCCTCGGCCGCCACCGGCGCCGCGCACGGCACCCTGACCATCAGCAACGGCACCAAGTACGTGCTGATCGGCGGCCACAAGGTCGACTTCGGCGTGCCGGTCCGGGACCTCGCCTGGTCCCCGAACGGCGCCAAGGCGGCCTTCATCGACGGCTCCGGCAACCTGGACGTCGCCAACCCCGACGGCAGCGGGCGTGTCGTCGTCGCCAAGAACCCCGGAAACCAGAACTGGTCCCACCCCACGTGGCAGGTGACCGCGAAGGACACCCAGAACGGCATCCCCGCCAAGGACAACCTCATCTTCGCGGCCCGGGACAACGGTGTCTCCCGGCTGAAGTACGTCTCCGCCAAGGCGATCCACGGCACGCCCAAGACGCTGTCCCTGAACGGCGACCCCGGCCCGGGCGGGGCGATCCCGCAGACCGGCAACGTGTGGCCCAACGCGGCCGGGCAGTACGGCACTTCGGTCTACGCCAACGTCGACACCGGCGCGGTCTACATCCGTGACGACTACACGCGCCAGCAGGGCGGCAAGCTCACCAAGGGCTCCCAGCCGGCCCTCTCCCCGAACGACGAGGAAGTCGTCTTCGTGCGCTCGGTCGCCGGCCACGACCACGTGCTCGTCGAGGACCTCATGCACGGCAACCACATCAAGGACCTCACCCCGCACGCCACCACCGACTACACCGAGCCGGCCTGGTCCCCCGACGGCAAGACCCTCGCGGTGCGCACCCCGTCCGGCACGGTGACCCTGCCGTCCGACGGCTCGAGCCACCCGACCAAGGTCACCTCGACGGCCGGCCTGGCGGCGTACCGCCCCTGACGTCGTACGACGGGACGGGCCGGGCGCGTCCGGGGCGCGGAGTGCGGGTCACTTCGCGGTCCGGGCGAGCTCGGCCCGCAGTTCGTCCAGGTGCGCGTCGGCCGTGTCGTGCGGCAGGAACTCGACGACGTCGAGGAACCGGAAGAGCACCCGGCTGTCGGTGACGGCGTACTCGTACTCGGCGAATCCCACCACCGCTCCCATGGCGCCCCGGACGGCACCGCGCACCACATGGGCGGTCAGGTCGTCCGGCTCCTCCGCCGACATGCCTCGTCGGGCGTTGGGCCGGGCCAGATACGGGCACACCATCGAGGCGTAGAGCATGCAGGCGCGGTGCCCGGGTCCTTCGAGGGTCGGCGCGAGATTGCGGTAGGGCCGGCCGGCGGCCAGCGCCTCGCCGATCGCCGCGCTCTCCGCGGCCCCCACCACACGCCACACCGGCCCCTGCGGCATGCCCTGATTGCACACCGAGCACAGACGCTTCCTCGCGCACGCGGCGCTGCGTTCGTAGTCGGTCAGCGCGAACTGGGGCTCGTCCCCCTCCCAGGGCGTGATTGCCGGCACGGGATATCCACGGGCGTCACGGGGCCGTGCCTCGACCCCCGTCGGCATGGGAACACTCTCGAATCGCACAAAGCCATGCCTACCAGGCCCGACGCCCTCCGGCAAAGGCCGGCGGCGGCCCCGAAGCCAGCACGAGGCTGCGGGAGCCCGGAGGGTCCGATCCGGTGGGTGATTGACTGGGCCGCATGGACCTCGCGGATGACGTGCCCTTCGAGAACGGCCCCGTCGCGACGGCGTGGAGCGCACCGCCGCTCGACCCCGAACTGGCTGCGGCACTTGCCGAGTTGGGGCGCGGAGCTCGGGAGCCGTTCACCCCGGAGAACCTCGCCGACCGGCAGGCGCGGGACGCGGCGGTCCGGCCCCGGCCGACGGTGCGGGAGCTTCGGGCCGACGGCCGTTTCGCGGTGGAGGAGTTGCGGGTGCCAGGGCCGCCGGGCGGGCCGGACGTCACGCTCGTGAGCGCACGGCCCGCCGGACTCGCCGGGCCGCTGCCCCTGCTGTTCTACCTGCACGGCGGCGGCATGATCATGGGCAATGCGTGGTCGGTACTTCCGCGACTGCTGCGCGAGTGGGCTGTCGGCCTGGAGCTGGCCGTGGTCTCCGTCGAGTACCGGCTGGCGCCCCGGGCGCGGTATCCGGCAGCGGTGGAGGACTGTTACGCCGGGCTCGTCTGGGTGGCCGCGCGCGCGGCGGAGCTGGCCGTCGACGCCGACCGCATCGTCGTCGGGGGAAAGAGCGCCGGCGGCGGACTCGCCGCGGCGCTCGCCCTGCTCACCCGTGACCGGGGCGGGCCCACACCGGTCGGGCAACTGCTGCTGTGCCCCATGCTCGACGACCGCAACGACACCGTCTCCAGCCACCAGTTGGCCGGCCTCGACCCCTGGGACCGGACGTCGAACGCCACCGCGTGGCAGGCACTGCTGGGCGACCGGCACGGCGCCACGGACCTGTCGCCCTACGCCGCTCCCGCCCGCGCCACGGATCTGTCCCGTCTGCCGCCCGCCTACATCGACGTCGGTTCGGCCGAGACCCTGCGGGACGAGGGCGTGGCCTACGCCCAGGCGATCTGGCAGGCGGGCGGCCAGGCCGAGCTGCATGTCTGGCCCGGTGCCTTCCACGGCTTCGACACCGTCGCCCCGCGGGCGAAGCTCAGCCAGGACGCCCGCGAGGCCCGTACCCGCTGGCTCCGGCGCGTCCTCTCCCCGTCCGACGCCCATGGGGGACCTGTCTGCTGACCCTGGCCCTCGGTTCGGGCGACTAAGGCGTCCGCAGACCCCGCCCGGGTGCGGTGCCGCCATGGGCGATCCGTGTCAGGTCGGTCATCAGCGACTCCAGCCATGACACGGTCGCGTAGTAGAGGCGCGGAGCGCCCGGCGGTTCGGTGACGGACTCGTCGAAGGCAGAGTCGATCAGCGGAATCTGCCCGGTCGGGGTGTCCGCACCGGGATCCAGCGCGGCCGAGACCAGCAGCACCCGCCCGGCCACCCGCTCCCCCAGCCCGCTGACCGACTCGGCCGCAGCGGGCCCCAGCCCGGCGAGCGGCGGCGTCAGCAGCCGGTCGGAACCCCACAGCGTGTGGTGCCCGGCCATCAGGGTGGCCTGCCAGTCCACGGTGCGTGTGATGCCCCCGCGCGCCGGGCCGCCGAAGGGCGTCGGCTCGCTCTGGTACTGCGCGTACGCGGATTCCGCGAGGACGACGGCGCGCTGCAGAGACCGGTGGCCGGGCTGCCCCGACGCCGCGGCGACCGCACCGCCGCCCGCCACCGAGGCGCCGGTGGCCACCACGATCTCGGCTGCCCTGCGCAGCAGTTCCGCCGCCACGTAGCGCAGTTCGTCATGGGCTCCGCGCGGCCAGGCCAGCAGCCCGAAGACGGCGCCGATCGCACTGCCGACCAGCACGTCCAGCATCCTGACCTCGGCCAGTCGCCAGGTCGGCACGGACAGCTGAGCAAAGACCAGGGCCACGAGCACGGTGAACAGTCCCTGTGCCCAGCCGACGCCCCTGACCGGCCCCACCGTGAAGGCGAACAGCATCCACACCGGCAGCACGACGGCATAGACGGCGAGGTGGGGCCCGGCCAGGATCAGGACCCCGGCGGTGACGAGGGCCCCGGCCAGAGTGCCCGCGAGCGCCAGACGGATGGTGTGCCAGGTCTCGTCCATGGTGGTCCGGGTGAGGGTGAGCGTCGCCAGCGTGGCCCAGAATCCATGAGGGAGCGTGTCCACTCCGGCCACCAGCCGGGCGGCGGTCAGGGCCAGGGCGATACGGGCCGCGTTCTGAAAGAACACCGACCGGCGCCCGGCATGGCCGCGCAGCCGGTGCCACCACAGCAGCGGCGCCCAGGTCCTGGCGTACCAGAAGCGGTTCTGCGCGGCCCGCACCGCGGCGTGCCGGCCGCGTACCGCCAGATCGGCCGCCGCGGCCATGGCGAGCGCGGCGTCGGCGATCTCCAGCACGGCGGCGTGCCGGCGCAGCACGGCGGGCGGGATGTCCGGTGCGCGGGCGGTTCCCGGCGCGGGATCCCCGACGGGGCTCAGGGACACGGCCGACAGCCGGGCGCGTGCCCGGACCAGGTCCTCGTACGGTGCCACGGGGGACGGCCCGCTTCCCAGGCAGGTCGCGGTCGCCGTGGCCAGCTGGGCCACGGCTCGCAGTACAGCGGTCACCTCGGGGTCCGGGTGCCCGTCCGGCGGGCCGGGCAGTTGCGTCAGGCGGCTGATGAGGGTGCGCGTGGCGAGACCGGTGTGGGCGAGGGCGCGGTCGCGCACTCCGGGTCCGGCCGGGCGTTCCGCCTCCGGCACCATCAGGGACCGGAGCGACCGGCTCGTCTCCCCGGCCGACCGGATGTCCGCTCCGGTCAGCGCGTACGGCGGGGTGGCGAGGAGGGTCGCGCAGTGTACGGCGGTGCGCGCGGCGTGGGCGGCCCGTTGCCGGTACGACGGCGGGGTGGGTTCGGGAAGGATCAGTGCCTCGGCGGCGATGAAGAGGACCAGTCCGGTGGTCGTACCGATGAGGCGCTCACCGAGGGTGCCGGGGGCGTACGGCGGGAACGACGGGAGAATGTAAAGGAGTTGGAGGCCCGGTACCGCCCCCGCCGGGCGCGGGCCGCCGACGGCGGCGAAGGCCAGGGCGAAGCCGACCGCCAGCATGCCGACGACGGCGCTCCAGGTCCGCACCGACAGACAGGTGCCGATGACGACCAGCAGCCAGCACACCGGCAGCAGCCGCAGCCCGGTCGCGGCCCGCTGCCGGCCGGTGCCGGGGATCTTGGCGAGTCCGCCGAGTGCGACGGCGGTGAACAGCGCATAGGTGGCCGCCACCGGGCGGTCGAGGCCGTAGCGGAAGAGATAGAAACCGGCCGCGGCGACCAGCGTGACGCGCACCGCCCGTCGACCCGAGACGGCGTAGTCCGCCGGAATCCGACGGACCGGGACACGACCCACCCGTCCAGAATCGCCCACCGCCGAAGGCCCGGCACGCCGCCGCCGGGAGGAAGGGGCATCACTCCGCGGTGAAGCGGATCGGCGTGCCCGCCGCGGCCTGGGCCGCCGCCGCCAGCGCCGGCTCGGCGACGACGCCGATCACCGGGTAGCCGCCGGTGGTCGGGTGGTCGTGCAGGAACACCACCGGACGCCCGTCCGGGGGCACCTGCACGGCACCGAGCACCATGCCCTCGCTCGGCAGCTCGCCCGCCGACACGCGCTCCAGCGGCGGTCCTTCGGTGCGCAGGCCGATGCGGTTGCTGTGCTGCGACACGCGGTACGTCGCCGAGGTGAGGGTGCGCAGCGCGGCGGGGGTGAACCAGTCGGCGCGGGGGCCGAGGCGCAGCGGGAGGGTCAGTTCGGTGGGTGGCGCCGGCCAAGGGGCGGCATCGGGGAGCACCGGTTGCCGGGCGGGAGCGCCCAGGGGGAGGACGTCCCCGTCGCGCAGGGGCGCCGGGCCGAGTCCGGAGAGCAGATCCGTCGAACGGCTGCCGAGTACCGGTTCGACGGCGATGCCGCCGGCGACGGCCACGTAGGAGCGCACGCCCGCGCTCACACCGCCGGCGTTCAGGACGGCGCCCGCGGGCAGCCGTACGGGCACGCCCCAGGCGGCCGGCCGGCCGTCGACCGTCACCGGGCAGGGCGCACCGCCGACCACGACGGTGACGCCGCGGTCGGGGCGCAGCGCGCAGCCGGTCAGGGTGGTCTCCAGCACGGCGGCGTCGGGGGCGTTGCCGAGGAGCCGGTTGGCCAGGGTCATGGCGGGGGCGTCCACGGCGCCGGAGCGGGGAACGCCCAGGTGGGCATGGCCGCGCCGGCCCCGGTCCTGGACCGTGGTGAGGGCACCGGAGCGTACGACGGTGAGCTTGGCGGTCATGGTGTGCCGCCCTCGGGTACGAACCGCACCCGTGTGCCCGGCGTGAGGAGGGCCGGCGTCTCCCCGCCGAGGTCCCACAGCGGAGTCGGGTCCGGCATGGTGCCGATCAGCTGCCAGCCGCCGGGGGTGGCGCGCGGGTACACCGCGCTGTAGGGGCCGGCGAGCGCGACCGCGCCGGCCGGGACCCGAGTGCGGGGTGTGGCGTGGCGCGGGACGTGCAGTTCGGCGGGCAGGCCGGTGAGGTAGCCGAAGCCGGGGGCGAAGCCGCAGAAGGCGACGCGGTAGGTGTACGCGCAGTGCCGGGCGGCGGCCTCGTCGACGCCGACGCCCCACAGGGCAGCCACCTGGGCCAGGTCCGGTCCGTCGTAGCGTACGGGGATCTCCACCACTCCCCCGGCGTCGTCGGCGGGGGACGGCACGTCCCAGTCGGCGATCCGGCGCGCGAGTTCGCGCGGGTGCGCGACGCCGTCCAGGAGTACGGTGCGCGCGCCCGGCACGATGTCCGCGACCGGCGGCAGGGTGCCCGCGGCGCGCCGGCGCAGGATTTCGGCGTGGAAGGCTCCGGTGCGCTCGGCGTCCGGCAGTTCGACGAGCAGGGCGTGCCGCCCGGCGGGGCGCACCTTCACCGACCGACTCTGCGTCGGCAAGTCCACGGACCGGCCCGGGGTCATGCGAAGGCCCCGACCTCGACCCCGGCCGCCGTGAGAGCCTCGCGCACCCGCACCGCGATCCGGGCGGCGCCCGGAGTGTCGCCGTGCACGCACAGGGAGCGGGCGGCCACCGGGACGGTCGTACCGTCCACGGCCTCGACGGCTCCGTGCATCGCGAAGGCGAGCGCGCGCCGGACCACCGTGTCCTCGTCGCTCACCACGGCATCGGGCTCGCGGCGCGGCACGAGGGTGCCGGCGGGGGTGTAGGCGCGGTCCGCGAAGGCCTCCGGTACGGCGGTGAGACCCACCTCCTCGGCGGCGGTCAGCAGCGGTGACCCGGGCAGGCCGAGCACCGGGAGCGCTCCGCCGGCCATGCGTACGCCGGCCACCACGGCCGCGGCCTGTTCGGCGTCGTGCACCGTGCGGTTGTAGAGCGCGCCGTGCGGCTTGACGTAGGCGACCTCGGCCCCGGCGGCCTGGGCGAAGACCCGCAGCGCCCCGATCTGGTAGGCCGTCTCGGCGGCCAGTTCGTCGGCCGGTACGTCCATGGCGCGGCGGCCGAAGCCGGCCAGGTCGCGGTAGGACACCTGGGCGCCGATGCGGACGCCGCGTGCGGCGGCGAGGTCGCAGACGCGGCGCATCACCGAGGGGTCGCCCGCGTGGAATCCGCAGGCGACGTTGGCGCTGGTCACGACGGAGAGCAGGGCGTCGTCGTCGGTGAGGGTCCAGCGGCCGAAGCCTTCACCGAGGTCCGCGTTGAGGTCGATCACCCATGGAACGTAATCGATTGTTGAACGATCCGACAAGGGGTGGATTTTCCGGCCGGCCTCTTGTTCGATCGTTGAACGATCCCCTAGGGTCCCTGCACATCCCTCACGGGTCCGGACCCCCGGATCCGCGCCGCTCGGGCGTCCCGCCCGCTCACGCCTAAGGCCACCGCATGATCGTTCTCCTCGGCGTGGTCGTGGTGATCCTCGGATTCGTCACGCGCCGCAATCCCGTCCTCGTGGTGGGCGTCGCCGGTGTCTTCACCGGACTGATCGGCGGAATGAACCCGCTGGAGGTCCTCGCGGCCTTCGGCCGGTCCTTCGCCGACAGCCGCTCGGTCACCGTCTTCGCCGTCGTCCTGCCCGTGATCGGCCTCCTGGAGCGCTACGGCCTGCGGGAACAGGCACGCAGACTGATCGGCCGGCTCGGCAGCCTCAGCGCCGGCCGGTTCCTCACGGTCTATCTGCTGGTCCGTCAGGTCACGGCGGCGTTCGGCCTCAACAGCATCGGCGGTCCCGCGCAGACGGTACGGCCCCTCGTCGCCCCCATGGCCGAGGCCGCCGCCGAGCGCTCGACCGGCGCGCCGCTGCCCGAACGCCTCCGCGAGAAGGTGCGTTCCTACGCCGCGTCGGCCGACACCGTGGGCGTGTTCTTCGGTGAGGACTGTTTCATCGCGATCGGCTCGATCCTCCTGATCACGGGATTCGTCAACTCGACGTACCACCAGAACCTGGAGCCGACGCAGCTGGCCCTGTGGGCGATACCGCTCGCCGTCTGCGCCTTCCTCGTCCACGGTGCCCGCCTGCTGCTCCTGGACCGCCAGTTGCAGCGGGACATGGCGCTCGCCGTCGCCGAACACGAGTTGCCGCTGCCGAAGGGATCCGACAAGTGATCAAGGTCGAATGGCTCTACTGGCTGGTGGGTCTCGTCTTCGTCGTCATGGCCGTGCAGATGGCCGCCGACCGCAGCAACCCCAAGCGGTGGACGTCCGCCGCGTTCTGGGGTCTGCTCGGGCTGGCCTTCCCCTACGGCACCGGTGTCGCCAACGCCACCGCGAAGAACGGCGGTTGGACCCTGCCCGCCGAACCGCTCGGCGTCGCGGTCCTCGCCCTGATCGTGCTCGCCGGCTTCAACTTCCTCGGCAAGGGCACCCCGGTCACCAGCACCACCGAGGAACGCGAGGCCTCCGCGACCCGGCTCGGCAGCAGGATCTTCATCCCCGCCCTGACGATCCCGCTCGTGGCCATCGTCTGCGCCTCCGTGCTCGACACGTCCGGCCTGTTCGAGACGGGCAAGGCCACCCTCCTCGGGCTCGGCGTCGGCTGCCTCGTCGGCCTCGTCGTCGGCATGCTGGTCACCGGCGAGCGGAAGCTGTCCGTGCCGCTGCACTCCGGGCGTTCCATGCTGGAGGCGATGGGCTCCGCCCTGCTGCTGCCCCAACTCCTCGCCGTACTAGGCTCGATCTTCGCGCTGGCCGGGGTCGGCACCCAGGTCGGCAAGATCGTGCACGACGTCCTGCCGGACAACTCCAAGTACCTCGCCGTCATCGCGTACTGCGTCGGCATGTTCCTGTTCACCGTGATCATGGGCAACGCGTTCGCCGCGTTCCCCGTGATGACCGCGGCGATCGGCTGGCCCGTCCTCATCCAGCAGATGCACGGAAATCCGCCGGCCGTCCTCGCGATCGGCATGCTGGCCGGCTTCTCGGGGACGCTGTGCACGCCGATGGCCGCGAACTTCAACATCGTCCCGGCCACCCTGCTCGAACTGAAGGACCAGTACGGCCCGATCAAGGCCCAGATCCCGACCGCCCTCCCGCTCCTGGTCTGCTCCACCGTGACCATGGCGGTGTTCGCGTTCTGACCGATAACGGCCCCTGCTTTCGTGCTGTCGTGCCTTCGTGCTGTCGGGCTTTCGTGAAGGAAGTGCCATGACCCGCGTGCTCATCACCGGCTTCGCCCCGTTCGACGGCGAGCGGATCAACCCGTCCTGGCAGGCCGCCTCCCTCGTCGCCGCCGAGCCGCCCACCGGGCTCACGGTCACCGCCACCGAACTCCCCTGTGTCTTCGGCGAGTCCCTCGACACCCTGCGCGACGCCATCCGCGAGACGAACCCCGACCTGGTCCTGTGTCTGGGCCAGGCAGGGGGCCGCCCCGGCGTCACCGTGGAACGCGTCGGCATCAACGTCGACGACGCCCGTATCCCCGACAACGCCGGCCACCAGCCCGTCGACGAGCCCGTGGTCCCGGGTGGCCCCGCCGCGTACTTCTCCACCCTGCCCGTGAAGGCCTGCGTTGCCGCGATGCGCACGGCCGGGGTCCCGGCCTCCGTCTCCAACACGGCCGGTACGTTCGTGTGCAACCACGTCGCGTACGGCCTCGGCCACCTCATCGCCACCGAATTCCCGCACGCCCGGGGCGGTTTCGTGCACGTCCCCTGGGCACCGGAACAGATCACGGACGGCGCCGCCCCGGCCCTGGAGCCCACCACGGTCGCCCATGGACTGCGCGCCCTGCTGATCGCCGCCGCCCACACCCCCGCGGGGCACGACCTGAAGGTCACGGAGGGAGCCACCCACTGATACCGCTCACCGCGTACGCGGCCGGCTTCGCCCGGCTCGCCCTCGCCAACATCACCCTGGCTCATGGCGAGCGGGGCGGCCACCGTTCATCGGGCCGGGCCAAGGCCGTGCACGGCTTGGGCGCAATTTCCTGAACAGCGGCTCCAACCGGGTCCGTGTCGGCAGTTTGTCGGCGGTGGACTGTGGCTTGTCAGTGAGATGTCGGTGGCTGCCGGGACATTGGAGCTGGCCGGCGCCGGCCATCAACGGCACCGGCCACCAGCATCACATTGTCCCGGTTACTGGGACAGCGCTCCAGGCGTCACCTGCCGGGGTGTCCGCCCAGCGGTCCACGATCCCGAAGGAAGCCCCATGACCACTGACGTCACGATCATCGGCGCCGGGCTCGGCGGCCTCACGCTCGCCCGCGTTCTGCACGTCCACGAAATACCGGCCACGGCCTACGAGGCGGAGCCCTCCCCGGCCGCGCGATCACAAGGCGGGTAATGCGGATCCTCGACCCGGACGGGACCGTCCTCTTCGACAAAGCCGACGACGGCACGGGGGGACGCCCCGAGGTGCAACGCGGCGAGCTGCGACAGATGCTGCTCGACTCACTGCCCGCCGGGACCGTCCGGTGGGGGCACAAGGGCAGCGGCACCCGCGCCCTCGGCGAGGGCCGCCACGAGGTGACGTTCGCAGGCGGAGGTGCCGTCGTCACGAGCCTGCTCGTCGGCGCGGACGGCGCCTGGTCACGGGTCCGGCCGCTGCTCTCCACCGCCACACCCGAGTACATCGGCAAGTCGGTCGTCGAGACCTACCTGTTCGAGGCCGACACCCGGCACCCCGCCGTCGCGAAGGCGGTCGGGGATGCGCGGGAAGATGCGCTGCGGATCGGCCGGGGTGTGCGGGTGAGGGCCGCGAGCGCGTGGAGGCCGGCCACGACGGAGAAGTCGAACAGCTCTTGAGCGTTCAGCGTCCGAAGCTGTAGTGGAACAGGCGGGAGCGGGCGTCCTCCTCCGTCAGGCCGAGCGCCTTTGCGACCGTCTCCCAGGACAGTTCGTCGGCCTGTACGTCGTAGGCTGCCTGACGCCCGACGTTCTCGGCGATGCGTTCCAGTGCCGCTACGGCCTTCAGAGCGGCCAGTGGAGCCTGGTCGGCCAATGAGCTCAGCCTCTCGTCCAGCCGGTCCACCAGGTCCGTGATGTCCTCGGGCAGCGGTACGGATCGTGCCTCGACCTCGGCGATGTGCTGTGCCCAGTCCTCGTACGGGCCGGAGGTGTCGTACTCGTACGGATGGAAACGGTCGACCTGGGACCAGTCGATGGGGTAGCGGGACGCGCCACGCCAACCGCATGAACACGAACCGCGCAGATCGCTGGCCTCCGGGGCACCCAGTGTGCCGTCGTACACCCACCAGTCACTGCTCTTGGGGACGTAACTGCCGCTTCCCACGTCGAAGTACACCGGCTCGGGCTCACTGCCGTCGGCAAGAACCGATCCTGCCCTGCCCTCGTGCGACGACCCGAACTGCTCGGTCTTCCACTCCATGGTCCAAATCCCCCTCGTTGCTTCAGTGCCGATGCCCGATTCACAAGTCCGGTGACCGGTGAATACCCAGATCGGTACAAGCCATGAGGCGCCCTGGGGAGCGTCTTTCAGCCAGGGCTGCGGGCCCAGCGTAGTTCGAGGAGCCTGACGGCGCTTCGGGCGTTCAACTCCGGCGCGGGATGCCCAGCATCCGTACGAGCTGGGCGAGTTCCTCGTGGTCTGGGTGCGCATGTGGCCGTAGACCTCCAGTGACACCAGGCCGTGCAGGAGTCCCCAGAGACGCAGGGCGAGAGCGACGGCTGCGGGCACCGGTCGCTTCAGGATCGGCGGCGACCAGCCGGTCCTGGACGCCGATGGCCGCAGCCGCATCTCGGTGGAGGACGCGGCCGTCGCCCTGATCGACGAGGCGGAGCTGCCTCGCTTCGTCCAGCGCCGCTTCACCATCGGTTATTGAGACGGCGGATCAGTACTGGCGCAGGGACGGCCAGAGCACGGACCACTGCTGGTGTGCGCCTTCGCACAGCACGACATCTGCGTGCTGCTCCTGGTTGCCGATGCCATGGCCGTTGTCGATCCGGCCAGCGGCGTGGCAGTTGGTGAAGGGCCGTTCCAGGCGGTGCTGACCGTCGGCCTGTTCCACCAGCAGGACGGGGCCGTCGTAACTGTCCGGGGGCGGGCCCCAGTCGTACAGGCTCATGTGACCGGAGTAGGCGATGGGGAGCCCGTAGGCGGGCCCATAGCGGGCGAGGGCGCCCGCCTCGCCGTAGTTCGAGGTGAGCAGGACAGCGTGGGCGCGCTGTGCTGCGGGGATCGCGGTCCAGGCGGCCGCGGTGGTACGGGTGAATTGGGGCCAGCCGACCTGCTCGCCCTGGTCGATGTCGATGGCGTTGGTCGCGGCGACCGCCGAGACCGGCAGCACGGGCAGGGCGGCCAGGGCGCTGGTGGTCGCCGCCAGGAGAAGGAGGGGGGTGAGGGTTCGCCAGGACCGTCGGGCACGGTGGACGACGGGTTCGCAGCCGGCCGCCGTCACGGCGAGCAGCAGCGGGAGCGGGTAGTACGGCTTTCCACCGCCGATGAGCACCAGGATGCAGAGCACCGGGTAGGCGAGCGCCAGCGGCCGGGCCCAGCGCAGTTCGTCATCGCGGAGCAGCCGGCGCAGGCCGACTATCGCGACCGGAACGAGGATCGGGGAGAACTGGAGCAACTGGAGCGGTAGGAACAGCAGCCGTCCCGACACGCCTTGGACGTGGCTGAGAACGCGGGCCACCTTCAGCTCGGGCCAGCCGTGCGTGGCCTGCCACCAGAGTGTGGGTGCGCCGATGAGGAGCGCGAGGAACAACGCCAGCAGCGGTCCGAGCAGCAGCCCTGCGCTGCCGAGCCGGGGGCGCCGCGCGAGCTCGCGCCAGGGGCGGGTCACCAGCAGATCCAGCGGCAGCGCGAGGAGCAATGCGACGAGCAGCGACAGGACGAGCTGTTTGTTCAGCAGCGTCACCCCGGTCACCACGCCCAGAGCCGGCCACCAGCGGGGGTCTCTGGTCCGCAGCAGCCGGAGCGTCAGGAGCAGAACGCCCAGCTCTGCCGTCAGATCGAAGGTACTGGTGGACAGCAAGTGGCCCATGGCCAGGACATACCCGGAGCAGGCACAGCATCCTGCCGCGAAGATCTGCCCGCCACGACCGGCTCCCAACTCCCGGGCCAGCAGGGCCGTCAGCACCACGGAGCATGCGGAGAGCAGTGCGGGTATGACCCGCAGACCTGTCGGGCTCGCGCCGAAGACGGCAGCGCCGACCCGGGCGAGCAACGGGGTCAGCGGCGGCTGGTCGACGTAGCCCCAGGCCGGATGCCGGCCGGCGAGCAGGAAGTAGAGCTCGTCGCGGTGAAAGCCGTACCGCCCGGACAGCGCGACCAACACTGCGGCGAGAACAGCCGCCACCGAGGCGACCGGCCGTAACGCGAACGGTTGCGGACCAACCCGCCCATCCACATCCCCCCGAATGTTCACTGCCGCAGTCTGGCAGCCACGACCGGCGCGGCCAAGGGGGCCACCGCAGACCACCAAGTGGGGAGATCGACCGGCGGCGCCGGGCGAGCCCGGAACCTCTCAACGCCGCCTGTGCGGACCCAGTGTGAGCAGCACCGTGCCGAGCTGGGCGGAAGTGAGTGCCGGCGCGGGCAGAGGGGGCGTGGCCGAGCGGGCGCGAAGGCCGTCGAGGAGCAGGGCGAGCGGGCGGAGCCAGGCATCCGGGGCGACCGTGGTGAGCGCGGGAACGGCCCGGCCCAGCGCTGCCAGGGTGAAGAGCAGGTCCTCGGTGGTGATGTCCGGGCGGATGGTGCCCTGCTCCTGACCGCGCCGGAGCAACCCGTCGATGGTTTCGCGGTTGTGGGCGTGGATCGCCTCCAGGGCAGTGACGCCTTCCAGGTTCGTGGTCATGAGGTCGTTGGTGCCGCGGTCCGCGGCCAGGCCCGCGAACACTGTGCGTAGGTACTCCGTCAGTCCTGCCCATGCGTCTTCGGCGGTTCGTGCCCGTTCGCCCGCCACTGTGGTGTCAGCGAACGCATCCCGGAAGACCTCGTCGACCAGCGCGGCACGGGTCGGGAAGTGGCGGTAGAGGGTGGCGTTGCCGACACCCGCCCGCCGGGCGATTTCGTCAAGCGGGGCATCCAAGCCCTGTTCGGCGAAGACCTCGCGGGCCTTGTCCGTCAGCAACCTCCGGTTGCGCAGCGCATCGCGGCGTCCTGCCGGCGGACGGTCGCCCATCGTGTCTCCCCTCATCTCACTCCTCGTACCGGGGTGCACTCCCCGGTACTGATGCTATCGTCAACCGACCAACCGGGGACCGTTCCCCGTTTGTCTCCCGCGGACGAGGCGTTCGCGGTCGTGCACAGGGAGGGGGAAAGCGTGTCCGGCACCGCACTCGTGCTCGGCGGCGGTGGACCGGTGGGCGGAGCCTGGTTGGCCGGAGTGCTGGCCGGGCTCACCGAAGCCGGGATCGATCTCAGCAGCGCCGACGTCGTGATCGGTACCTCCGCGGGTGCCGTCTTCGGATCCCGGCTCCTGTCCGGCGTCCCGGCCGCAGAGCTGTACGAGCGCCAGCTCTCTGGAGCAGACGCGATCCGTCTGCCCGTGACAGCGCGCCAGACGGCGCACTTCTTGTGGGCGGCGCTCGGCTCCCGCGATCCTCAGCGGTCCATCGAACGCCTCGCCCGGGCAGCGGTACGCGCCCGGACCGGCCCGGAATCGGAGGTCTTCGACACAGTCGGCGCACTCCTGGGCGACGTACGTGACTGGCCTGAGCGAGAGCTGAGGATCACCGCGATCGACGCGCGGACCGGACAGCTCGGGGTGTTCGACTCGCCTTCCGGGGTGACGCTCCTCGAAGCGGTCGCGGCGAGCTGCGCCGTGCCCGTCGTATGGCCGCCGGTTACCGTAGCGGGCCGGCGCTGGATGGATGGTGGCAGTCGCTCGACCGCCAACCTCCAGCTCGCACGCGGGTACCGGCGGGTGCTGGCGCTCGTGCCGATCCCCCGGGCGGTTGGGCCGCATCCGAGCGCCTCGCAGCAGGCCGCGGAACTGTCCGACGGCGGGGCACGCGTCGTCCTGCTGTCCCCGGACCGTACCGCGCGCCGCATCATGGGCCGCAACATGACGGACGACACACGCCGGCCGGCTGCCGCCCAGGCGGGCCACGCCCAGGCCCGTGCACTGGCCCCTTCGGTAGCCGACCTCTGGCAAGGGTGACGTGCGGTCCAACTGCGCGTCGGCGCACTCACCTTGACCGCGTGAAGTTGGCCCAACCGATGACACGGCCGCGTGCCAGGACCTTGGGGCCGGGTCGGCCAGACGCCGGTCGTGCGGGTGAAGGGCCGGGGCTCCAGGCGGGTGTCGATGGCAGGCATGGCCAGCTACGAGCCGGGGGCGACGGTCGCGGTTCATCCGTGACACAGCCGGTCGTCCACCGGCTGCGGCCCGGGTGCCCTCTACGGCCGGGGCGGCAGTAGCAGATCAATCGTGTCACGAACTCTTAGGCTGCTCCGGTCTGCTTCTTGCCCTTCTCGTCGTTTTTCTTGAAGCAGACGACGAACCATTTTCCGGGGCCTGTCTGGGTGAGCGAGCCGGTCGTGCCCGGGACGCCGGAGCACGAGAACGTATCGACGACTCCGTTCTTGTCCATCTTCAGGACTTTGTAGTCGGCGTGCGGGTCAGTGCAGTCGAGCTTCTTGGTCTTCGCTTCCTTGTCCGTCCCGATGTTCTGGAAGCAGTCACCGGCCTTGAGCGTCGCGGACTGGTCCTTCGTGTCGTACGGGCCCAAGGCCCAGAACGTCACCATGCCCGCGATGACAAGGACCAGACCGAGGAAGATCAGGCGGTTGCGTCGTATCTGCGCCGAGGTGTACGAGGCGTTCAGGCCGCCCTGGGGCGGTAGTTGGGACACGGGCGGTTCCTCGGGCAGTGTGGGCTTGCGAAGGCGACCACGAATCTAGCCCACCTGCCGGTACTCGTCGGGACTCGGGTGGGCCCTCAACTGGCGTGGAGGATCCGGAAGCGATCGGGTTCCGCCGGATCTCGATCGACGACTTGGATCGGCGTCGACGCCCATTGCCAGACACTGACGCCTGGCGTGCGGGAGAACTGGATCTTTCCGCGGGTGCCTTCGACTGCGACGCGCGGCCAGGATGCGGCAGTGCTCGACCGGTCCGTGCCGTATGAACGCAGCACATCGGCGAGGACGGCGATCGTGTCGTAACCCTCGAAGGCGACGAAGGAGGGCGCTTCGGCCAGCTGCTCGCGGAGGGCTGTCTCAACTCGTGCACCGAGTGGGCTGAGGCGTTCGGGCAGGTAGCGCAGGAACGGAACCCCGGCGCTGTCCGCGCCCAGCATGGTCGCCCACTCGGGGAGTTCGGGTTGCCCGGCTGGAGCACCGATCATGATCTCGGTGAGGCGCTGGTCGCGGCGCACAGACTTGACGATCGGCACTGCCGGGTCCGGGTGGCCGACCAGGAGAAGGAGGGCTGTCGCGCGATGGTCGACGAGTGCGTCGCACACGGTCGTGGGGGTGAGCGTGCGCATGTCGAGTTCGATGACGGTGCCGCCGCGTGGAGCGAGATGGTCACGCAGGATGCGGGTCCCAGCGGCCCAGTAGACACTGGACTGGGTTGCGACGGCGATGCGACGGTGGCCCGCGCCGAGGAGAAAGTCCGCGTAGACCTGCCAGCCGCGGGACTGCGGCGGGGAGAGGCGCGCTACCCAATCCGTCGGCTGTTCGGTGAGCGCGTCGAGAACCGCTGACGAGCAGAGGAACGGAAGGCCGAGGGCGTCGGCCCTGGTGGCAATGGCACGAGCGACGACGCTGTGGTACTCCCCCGCCAAGGCGGCCACGCCCAGGTGAGCCAAGTCGTCCACGGCCGTCGCGGCCCTCTCTGGATCGGCCGCGGTGTCTCTGACCACCACCTCAAGTGGTCTTCCGCCGATCCCGCCGGTGTCATTGACATCGCGAGCGGCCAACTCAAGTCCAGCGAGCACGTGTTGACCTGCCTCGACCCAGCCGGGCCGAGTCAGCGGAACGAGAGCGCCGATCCGGACGGATGATCCGTCAGCCCGCTCCGCTCCAGATGGTGATGGTGGCGTACGCATGCGTGGGTGTCTCCCGTTGTCCTCGAACTCGACGCCTGCCATCGTCCGCGATGACCAGTGGTCAGTTCACCGTGCCTCCAACAACTCGGTCGGAGACTGGAACCCGGATCGATGGTAGAGCGGCACACTGCGTTCGGACGGCCAGACGATCAGTACGTCCATGCCGCTGCCCTGCGCATGCCTTCTCAGGGCTTGAAGAAGGGCTGCCCCGAACCCTCGATTGCGACGTTCGGGAACCACGTAGAAGTTCGTGACGTAGCCGAGCGGGGTGTTGTTCTCGTAGGGTTCCGGCACCCTCTCCACCGGGTGGAGGAAGACATGCCCGCAGACCTCGCCGTCGCTTTCGGCGACCCAGGCCAGCCAGCGTTTGCTCGCAAGCCGCTCCCGGATCCAGTCCTCAGCGTGGTTCACGGGCCGAACCGGCTCGGAGAGGTCCCCGTCATGGTCCTCCAGCTTGAATGCCAGCGCAGACGGGCCAGTACTGGAGCATCAGCCGCGTCAGCGTCACGCACCGTGACGTCAGTGATCATCAGGCAAGTCTCGCGCACCCCGTGTTGTCGCGCTCCCGGATTTCTGGACCCAGCACCGTCAGCCGGCCGGTCCGCGTCGGCGACTCTCGTCGACTTGGGCTACACAGAAGACCTCATCCGCGCTGAAGCAGACGGCCTCGGCCCTCCGCCGATGGAACGAAGTTCCTGGTGGGGCGTCGTCGGTCTCGCGTACGCCCGCCCCTGGTGGCCGGGGCCGTGCTGGACCGTCAGGTGTGGCAGGGCGGTGCGCCCGACGCGGAGCAGGGGCGCCGGCTGGTCGGGGCGGTGGCCGGCGCGCAGTGCGGCCCGCCTTCGTCCTGGGCGGTGACATCGACTCGGCCGGGCTCTTCGACGACGCGGTGCGACTGGCCGAGCGGCTCGGTGGTCCGGTGTGGGCGGCGCCCTTACTCTTCCTGCTGCCCTTTCCCAGCCGCCACGCGCTGCTCCGAGGTGTGCTGCCCGCCGGAATCACACCGATCTCGCGGCCTCCGAGGGCCACGACCTCGTGCTGCCGCTAGGCGCCGGCTCCCTCCCCTGCTGAGACATCACGAACCTGAGATTCACCCGCATCGCTCAGGGATACGGAGTACCCGCCCGGCACGTCGACGGCGTGGACGAGCTTCGCGCCGTACTGTCCGAAGTCCCGGACGGCCCCGGCTCGTCCAGGTCGGCGCGGCGCTCACCACATCCTCCGGAGAAGCGCTAGCCGACCAACTCCCCCTCCCCCGCGGAGAGTTCACCCGGCACGGGTGACGGAAGGGACATCGATGGCACTCCTGGACAGCGACGTCTGGGGCAAGAGGCTCTTCAGTGACGGTTGGAAGGACGCCGGCCGCGAGCAGCCGGTGATCGAGCCGGCGACCGGGGCTCAGCTCGGCACCGTGGGCCTGGCCTCGGCCGAGGACGTGGGCCGCGCCGCCGCCCGCGCCGCCGAGGCCCAGCAGTCCTGGGGGGCCGCTTCCCCGCAGCAGCGGGCGGCCGTACTGCGCCGCGCGGGCGAGCTGTTCACCGAGCACGCCGCCGAGATCGAGGACTGGCTGGTGCGGGAGGCGGGCTCCGTACGGGCCAAGGCGGCCTTCGAGGTGCAGTTGGCGCTGGGCGAGTGCTTCGAGTGCGCGGGTCTGCCGACGCATCCGCAGGGTGAGGTGCTCACGTCGGAGGACGCCCGCTGGTCGCTGGCCCGGCGGCGCCCGGCGGGCGTGGTGAGCGTGATCGCGCCGTTCAACTTCCCGCTCATCCTGGGGCTGCGCTCGGTGGCACCCGCGCTGGCGCTGGGCAACGCGGTGCTGCTCAAGCCGGATCCGCGCACCGCGGTCAGCGGCGGAGTCGTCATCGCCCGGGTCTTCGAGGAGGCCGGGCTGCCCGCCGGCGTGCTCCATCTGCTCCCGGGCGACGGCTCGGTCGGCCGGGCGGTCGTAGCGGCGCCCGAGGTACGGGTCGTCTCCTTCACCGGATCCACGCCGGTCGGGCGGGCGATCGGCGAGCAGGCCGGCCGGCTGCTCAAGCGGGCCCACCTCGAACTCGGCGGGAACAACGCCCTGGTGGTGCTGCCCGGGACGGATGTACACAAGGCGGCCTCGGCCGGTGCGTTCGGCTCGTACCTGCACCAGGGGCAGATCTGTATGACGACCGGCCGGCACATCGTGCACGAGTCGCTCCTGGCGCAGTACACCGCCGCGCTCACGGCGAAGGCCGAGGCGCTGCCCGTGGGCGACCCCGCCCGGGAGAACGTGGCGCTGGGGCCGCTCATCGACCGGCGGCAGCTGGAGCGGGTGCATGGAATCGTCACCGAGAGCGTCGCGGCGGGCGCGACCGTGGCCGCGGGCGGCGAGATCGTGGGCGCCGGGTACCGGGCCACCGTACTGACCGGGCTCACCACCGACATGCCCGCATGGCGCGAGGAGATCTTCGGGCCCGTGGCACCCGTCATCGGCTTCTCGACGTTGGAAGAGGCCGCGCGGATCGTCAACGACTGCGAGTACGGGCTGTCCGTCGGCATTCTCGGCGACGTCGGTACGGCGATGAAGCTCGCCGACCGGATCGACTCCGGCAAGGTCCACATCAACGAGCAGACGGTCAGCGACGAACCGAACGCGCCCTTCGGCGGGGTCAAGGCGTCCGGCACCGGGTCCCGGCTCGGCGGCGCCGCCGCCAACATCGAGGCCTTCACCGAGACTCAGTGGCTCACCGTCCGCCCGGACATCGCCGACTACCCGTTCTGAACCAACCGTTCCGCATCACCTCCCCCCAGTCCCTCTCGCGTAGCCGCTCCAAGGAGGACGCGTCGTCATGCCGTCTTTCACCTCGTCCCATGCGTCCGGTGCCTCAGCAGCGACCGGAGTCGCCGGACGCGTTCGTACGTGCTGTGCACAGCGCGGCTTGAGCTGGCGTCGATTGCGAGGTGCCCGCGCAGCCCTGGGGGCGCCATACGGAAGCATGTGATCCGGTCCGCTTCCGGGTGTGCGGCAAAGGGCCGGATCTGCCGAAATGTAGCTGGTCACTTGGTATTTCGGGGTCGGATCGCCGTCGCTCGGCATGCTCGGGACACTCTCAGATTTCCGCATCCGCACCAGGCGATGGCAACCCGGCGTTCACGGGGACGTCGCCGGGGGACGGCTTGCTGGGGAGTCGAGTTATCTAGACAACTTTGCTCATCCGGGCGCCGTCACGGCGGTGCCCGGAGCGGAGAGGACCCAACCCCGTGTCATCCCTCTCACAAGCCGCCGCATCCGGAAGCAGCCTCGGCACCGACTCCCCGACACAGTCCCAGCACGGCGACAAGCTGACCTTCGCCCGGGCGGCGGACGCGCCCACCGGCGACTCGATCGCGCTGACGACGCCCTCCCCGCACGAGGGCGACAAGGTCTCCTTCCACTGGACGACGGACGCGCCCGACGCGAAGAACTGGATCGGTGTCTACGACGGCGACCGGCAGCCGGGGCACGGCTCCTCCCTCGCCTGGCAGTACACCCCCGGTGCCTCCGGCGACCTCACCATCGACACCTCGGGCCTGAGCGGCGGGCCGTACACCGCCTACCTGTTGGCCAAGGACGGCTACGGCATCCTCGCCAAGACAGCCCCGTTCAGCTTCCTGATCCGCCCCGTGATCACGCGTCCGCACGCGGTGGTGGACGCCGTCACCACCGAGCCGCAGACGGCGGGCACCGACTTCTCCGTGAAGCTGGGCGGGCTGTGGATCCGGCCCCAGGGCAATGCCGCGGGCGGCGCGGCCTTCCAGCGCGTCGCGGGCGACCCGTGGCTGTCGGTCGCCGCGGACGGCACGGTCAGCGGCAAGGCCCCGGTCCTCGCGCCCCGCACGCCCGGCCGGATCGTGGTCGCCGTCACCGACAGCGCCGTCGGCACCGACACCGTCACCGTCCAGGTGCCCGTACGCGCCTCCCGGGACCGGCTGCGGCTGAAGGTCGCCACGCTGAACCTCTGGGACGCGGGCGCGCACATCGACGGTTTCCTGGAGAAGCAGCTGCGGCTGGTGCTGACGCAGGGGCTGGACGTCGTAGCGCTGCAGGAATGCGGTGACAGCGGCGCCGAAAAGCTCGCCGGAGCGCTCGGCTGGCAGGTGTACCAGGTCGGCGGGCTGGGCATCGTCAGCCGCTATCCGCTCGGCGACGTCGTCGCCCCGACCGCGGCACTGCCGGCCGCCGCGGCGACGCTGCGCCTGCCCGGCGACCGCACGGTGCGGCTGTGGACGGCCCAGCTGGACGAGGCCGACTACGGGCCGTACGCGCTGTCGGCGGGCCGGACGCCCGCGCAGGTCGAGGCCTCGGAGCGGGGGACGGCACGCTACCGGCAGGTGCAGGCGCTGGTGACCGCGCTGCGGCCGGAGCTGGCCTCCCGCACACCGCTGGTGCTGGCGGCCGGGCTCGCCTCGCCCTCGCACCACGACTGGACGAGCCGGACGGCGTCCGCGCACAGCGGAGTGGGCCGGGTCCGCTGGCCCGTCACGGAGGCCCTGGAGAAGGCCGGCCTCGTCGACGCCTTCCGCGAGGACCACCCCAACCCGGTGAAGGCACCCGGCATCACCTGGTCCCCCGTCCGGCCGCAGCACGAGGGCGGGGGCGCGGAACCGCAGGACCGGATCGACCAGATCCAGTTCGCGGGGCGGCTCAAGGTCCTTGAGGCACACACCCTGTTCACCGGCTGGCCCCGCCCGGTGCCGAACACGAACGGCAACGGCTGGCCCTCCGACCACGCGGCCGCCGTCGTCACCTTCTCCCTGCCCGCCCGCGGCTGACCCCCGAACCGAAGGACCACTCTCCCGTGACTCCCATGCCCGAGATCAGCCGCCGCTCCTTCATCGGCACCGCCGCGGCCGGAGCCGCCCTCGCCGCCGGCCTCCCCGGCTCGGCCGAGGCCGCCGACGTCCGGCACGGCGGCATCGCCGATGTCAAGCACGTCGTCATCCTGATGCAGGAGAACCGCAGCTTCGACCACTACTTCGGCACCCTGAGCGGTGTACGCGGCTTCGGCGACCGTCAGGCCACCGTGCTGTCGAGCGGCGACCCGGTGTTCCGCCAGCCCGACAGAGGCCGCAAGGACGGCTACCTTCTGCCCTTCCGCATGGACACCACGAAGTACAACGCGCAGAACGCGGCCGGGCTCCCGCACGACTGGGACACCGGCCACACGGCTGTCAACGGCGGCGCCATGGACAAGTGGGTCGCGGCCAAGGGCGAGCGCACGATGGGCTACTTCACCCGCGAGGACATCCCCTACCAGTACGCCCTGGCGGATGCGTTCACCCTGTGCGACGGCTACTTCTGCTCGCTGAACGGCCCCACCGACCCCAACCGCCTCTACCTGTGGACCGGCACCGCGGGCCCGGGTGTCGACGGCACCACCGGCCCGTGGACCGACAACACGCCGGTCACGAACAACCCAGTGGCCGACTGGACGACGTACGCCGAGCGCCTGGAGAAGGCGGGCGTCACCTGGCGCGTCTATCACAACCCGGACGGCTCCGACGACCGGTACGGCGACTACGACGACAACGCGCTGTCGTACTTCAAGCAGTTCCACGAGTTCCCCAAGGACGACCCGCGTTACGTCAACGCCATGACGAAGTGGGACCTCACGGCCTTCGACCAGCACTGCAAGGACGGCACGCTGCCCACCGTCTCCTGGTTGGTCGCGCCGTACCTGTTCTGCGAACACCCCAACGCCAGCCCCGACTACGGCGCCCACTGGGTGGACACCGCGCTGCGGTCGCTGTTCTCCAACCCCGAGGTGTGGAAGCACACGGTCTTCCTGCTCATGTACGACGAGAACGACGGCTACTTCGACCATGTCATCCCGCCGTTCCCGGAACCGGGGACCAAGGACGAGTTCGCGAACGGCAAGCCCATAGGCCTCGGCAGCCGGGTGCCGCTGTGGGTCGTCTCGCCCTGGTCGCGCGGGGGCTGGGTCAACTCCCAGGTGTTCGACCACACTTCGGTGCTGCGCTTCCTGGAGCGCGTCACCGGTGTGCGCGAGCCCAACATCTCCGACTGGCGGCGCACCGTCTGCGGGGACCTCACCAGCTGCTTCGATTTCACCAGGCCCGACTACGGCATCCCCCAACTGCCCGACACGGTCGCCCTGATGGCCAAGGCGGACGCCGGCGCCTCCCTGCCGGCGGTCAGGGTCCCTGACCAGCAGTCCATGCCGGCGCAAGAGGAGGGCCGCCGCCCGCACCGGGCACTGCCGTACCGCCCCTGGGCCGATGTGACGGTCGACCGGGCCACCGGCAAGGTCACCTGCACCCTCACCAACGACGGCAGTGTCGGCTACCACTTCACCGTGCTGCCGAACCTCGCCCTGCCCTTCACCGGCACCCCGTTCACGGTCCCTGCGCACGCGTCCCGCGCCTACGTCTGGGACGGCGCCGACACCGACGGCCGCTACGACTTCTCCGTGTACGGCGCCGACGGGTTCGTCCGCCGTTTCTCCGGCACGGTCGTCCGCGAGGGCCAGGACGATGTGGCGGTGCCCACGGTCACGGCGGCACTGCGGCAGTCCCGGCGGCCCGAGGCCGCGTCGATCGAGCTGGAGCTGCGCAACTCCGGCGGCTCCGAGGTCGCCTTCACGCTCACGCCGAACGACTTCGCGGGCAAGGAGCGGACCGTATGGGTCGGTGCCGGCGACCGCACGCGGCTGACGTGGCGCACCGACGAGGGGCGCTACGACTTCACGGTCACCGCGGGAACGGGCACCCGCTTCGCCCAGCGGTACGCGGGCACCGTGCACACGGGCTGATCCGACGCCGGGTGGGACCGCGCGCGTGTCGCACGGTCCCACTCCACCCCGTGCGCCCGTACCCCGCTGTGTGCGGGCGATCAGCCCAGTTCGGCGTCCAGCCATTGCAGGACGTCGGGGGTCACCTCGTCGGTGATGTCGCCGAACCCCTCATGCTTCTTCAGGAACTTGGCCACGTACGGGCAGACGGGCACGATCCGCTTCCCGGACGCCCGTACGTCGGTGAGCGCCTCCTCGACCAGCCGGGAGGCCAGGCCCTGTCCGGCGAAGGCGTCGTCGATCTCGGTGTGGTAGAACACGTGCTGCTCGCCGCGGTCGCGGTAGACGGTCAGCCCGGCGCGACTGCAGTACGTACGCTCCCAGAGCGGCGTTGGCGGGGCTCCTCATGGCCGGGCGCCGCCGGCCAGGGATCACTCGGTGCCGCTCTCGTACACCATGTAGGGACGGAACAGGCCGCTGCGGGCGAGCCGGGCCATCAGCGGCAGCGGCTCCTCGGCCGAGGGCAGGCGTGCTTCGAGCTAGGGGCCGGATTGGCTCATCAGGGCGCCTCCTGCGTCTCGGCGGGACGCCGGCCCCGCACGCTGACCATCGGATAGGAGTTCACGACGAAGGCGGGATCCGTCAACAGGGCGCGGAACCGGGCCAGTTCCTCATCGGTGATGCCTGCCGCGGCCAGGGCGTCCGCGATCTGGTCGGTGTTGTGGCGGTGCAGCGCGATGCCGGCGCCGCCGCCCGCCCACGCCTCGGCGTACGTGGTCGCGGTGAGGTCGGTCAGCCCGGCCTGCCGCATCGCGCCGAACACACGGCGGCCCCACAGCGGATCGCCACCCGCCTGCTCCACCAGCCCCAGCAGGGTCGCGTGCACGTGCTCGAAAACTCTCGCGGTCTCCTCGTCGGGTGCGGCCAGTACGGGCGTCCAGCCGCAGTCGAACTCCTCCAGGACCAGCCAGCCGCCCGGCCGCAGCGCCGACACCAGCCGCCGTAGCACGCTCAGCCGCTCGGGCAGGTGCAACAGCACCAGCCGCGCGTGTACAAGGTCGTAGTCGCGGCCGGGCAGCGGATCACGCACGATGTCGTGCTGCAGCAGGCGCACCTGAGCCGGATGGGACCGCGAGGCCGCCCAGCGGGGCTCCAGATCGGTGACCGTGACCTCGCCGTCCGGGCCCACCTGCGCACCGAGCCAATCCCCGAGCGAACCGCCGCCACCGCCGACCTCCAGGCATCTCCAGCCCGAGGTGACTCCGGTGAGCGCCAACTGGTAGGTGGAGACAGGGTCGTAGCACTCCTCCAGGACGGAGAAGCGGCCCGCCGTCTCGGGGGCAACGTTGTCGAAGAGGTAGTCGGGCACGTTCGCCTCTCAAGGGGACGCGGTGGGCGGGCAGACGGATGCGCGGCGCTGTGGTGCCGGTGGCCATGTGTGCGGAGACATCAGCGTAGACCGAGTTCAGGTCGCGAGTTCGCGTCTGAGGATGAAGGGGATGAAGGAGATGAAGGCGCTGTGGTGCGGGTGTGTGCCGCGCTCGGGGCGGGCGGTCGGGGTCGCAGGAGGCGGAGTCGGGACAGAGTCGGGGATCGTGGTCGAAGGCGGTCGGGCTGAAGAGCACGTCAGTATCCGTGGGGAAGCGGATGCCGCCGAGGTGCGCCTCTTCCCGGCTGCGGCGTATCAACAGCCAGGTCAGCGTGTGCAAACGGGTGCATTCGAGGATGACGCGCCGTACGTACTCCAGCCGGGGGATGTCCTCGTAGGCGCACCGACGTCCGCCCAGCACGGAGCGGGCCTCGTCGCGGAAGCGGCGTTGCACCGCGGGCCGCCGGCTCAGCTCGTGGAAGAGCCAGTAGCGACGGTTGGCCGTGATGAGCACGCGCTCCAGCCGGGTCGTCGGATACAGCGCGCGCAGGATGAAGCCGCGCAGGACGGCCGGGGTGGCGCGGCGAATCTCGGCGACGTCCTCGTCCACGAGCCTCGTGGAGAAGAGGATCACCATGACGACGTCCAGGGCGGCCGGTGCATCTCCTCGTTGAACTCCAGCTGTTGACCCGGCCGCCAGGGGGGCGTCCGGGCCTCGGCCTGGGCGCGGTCGGTGACGTCGCTCTGGGCTTTTCGACCAGCGCTGCTGGGTGCAGGAAACGGCCAACATCGTCGACAGCCTGCCGAAGTCCGCGCAGTCGGCGGCCAAGCGGGCGACCGCCGACATCTACAACACCGAAGACCGATCGGTGGCCTGGCGGATCCGCGCTGTGGAGCAGGAGCTCAACCGGACGGCGTAACCGAGGACCACATGCCGAACCACTGCTCGGCGCCGTAGGCCTCAAACCGCTCTACCTCGATGAACCCCAGCTTCGCCGCTAGGCGCATCGAGCGGACGTTGGCGGTCTGCGTGGCGAGCACCACTGGTTCGCCGGGAAGCGCGCCGGCGAACCAGTCGAGTGCCGCTGCGCACGACTCGGCGGCGTACCCGTATCCCCACGCCTCCGGCAGGAACAGGTAGCCGAGCTCTGCCTTCCCGGCAGCCTGACGAATGTGCCCCGTTTCTCTGGTGAGTGTGATCTGGCCGATCATCGCTCCGTCGAGGTCGACTGTGAAAAGGCCGGGGCGCCGGCTGGGTGCCCCGGGCATCGCGCGCTCGAGCTCGTCACGGGGTCGGGGGCCACCGAGGTAGGTGTTCACCTCTGGCAAGGCATGCAACTCGATGACCGCCGCCCGGTCCCGGGCCTCGGGCTCACGGAGCACGAGCCGCTCGGTCCTGATCGGGGCAGGTGGCCAGGAGACGGGTCCGAGCTCACTCATGCCGGCCAACCTACCCAGCAGGCTCGGCAGTGATCAAGGTTCGCAGGCCTGTCAACCCACCGGCCGGGCCCGCCCCACCCTCACCAGCGGGGCCGGGCCCTACACGCCACTCCGGTCAGGGACGCGGCCGGAAGGATCCGCGCCACCCGCGCCACCTGAGACGGATGGACGACTGTGCCGCATGGCGCTGACCAGGTAAGACAGCGCCACGCGGCAGCGTCGAGCAATCGTGCCGGGGGCAACAAGGTGGAGATGGCGGCCGCCTTCGCCACCTTGATCAGGCTCGGAGGGCTTGGGCGTCCGCATCTCCGCAAGTGGGCCCTCGGGGAGCCGGGTGCGGTCGGCCGGTGCTCATCGCCGGCCGCTCTGCCTCCCTGGCTCCCCCGCGACCCGGCGCAGCGTTCAGTACTGCTCGGTCCCCCCGAACCCGGTGCCCGCGTCGTCGTCGGCACCGAAGGCGTCCACGGCGGCCGTCGGGTCGAATCCGGGCGGGCTGTCCTTCAGGGCCAGGCCCATGCCGGCCAGCTTCGCCTTGACCTCGTCGATGGACTTCGCACCGAAGTTGCGGATGTCCAGCAGGTCGGCCTCGGAGCGCGCCATGAGCTCACCCACCGAGTGCACACCCTCGCGCTTGAGGCAGTTGTACGACCGAACGGTGAGCTCCAGCTCCTCGATCGGCAGCGCCAGGTCGGCGGCAAGGGCGGCGTCCGTCGGGGACGGGCCCATGTCGATGCCCTCGGCGTCGATGTTCAGCTCGCGGGCGAGACCGAACAGCTCGACCAGCGTCTTACCGGCGGAGGCCATGGCGTCACGCGGACGCATCGCCTGCTTGGTCTCGACGTCGACGATCAGCTTGTCGAAGTCGGTGCGCTGCTCGACACGCGTGGCCTCGACCTTGTACGTGACCTTCAGAACCGGCGAGTAGATCGAGTCGACCGGGATACGGCCGATCTCCTGGCCCACCTGCTTGTTCTGCACGGCGGAGACGTAGCCGCGACCGCGCTCGACGGTCAGCTCCATCTCCAGCTTGCCCTTGCCGTTGAGCGTGGCGAGGACCAGGTCGGGGTTGTGCACCTCGACACCGGCCGGCGGCGCGATGTCGGCGGCGGTGACCAGACCCGGGCCCTGCTTGCGCAGGTACATCACGACCGGCTCGTCGTGCTCCGAGGAGACGACCAGCTGCTTGATGTTGAGGATCAGGTCGGTGACGTCCTCCTTGACGCCCGGCACGGTGGTGAACTCGTGCAGGACACCGTCGACGCGGATGCTGGTGACAGCAGCGCCGGGGATCGACGACAGGAGCGTACGGCGCAGGGAGTTGCCGAGGGTGTAACCGAAGCCCGGCTCCAGCGGCTCGATCACGAACCGGGAGCGGAACTCGTCGACGACCTCTTCGGTCAGTGACGGACGCTGAGCAATCAGCACGGGGTATTGCCTCCAATGTCTGGCGCCCGTTATGTGACGCCGTAGACACGAAGGGTACGGGCGTTTCGGCCTCCGATGAGTCCGAACCGCCCGACCCCGCCCGGCTGCCCGCCGGTCGGCAGGCTCAGCTCGTGCGGGAGTCGTGCAGGAGTGGAGTCCAGCAATCAGCTGTTCCTGCCCCTGAGCGGCAGCCACCAGCACCGTTCGTAGGTGCATACTAGGGGCGATGACAAAGCCTGCTGCACCGAAGCGTCATTTGCCTACCAGCCCTTTCAAGGCCCCGGCCCCGCCGGCTCCCAAGCACTTCGCCGTGGGCGACCAGGTCACACACGACGTGTACGGCCTCGGCCGGGTAATCGGCATCGAGGATGGAATCGCTGCGCTCGTGGACTTCGGCTCGGCACAGATGCGGATCCTGAGCCCGTACGCCAAGATGACCAAGCTGTAGGACCGCTGTGCCCGGTCACGGCACACCAGGCCCGTTCAGGGTTCTGTAACGAAAGAGAGACCTCTCATCGATCCGACGTCGCTGTTCTCCGCCGTGGAAGGGCAGCCCCGTTGCTCCACCGCGGCATCGCCGCCTCCGACGACAAACCCCTTCCAGGCCCCGGACTTCGGGGAAGACGAGACCTTCCCGCTCGACGATGCGCCTTAGCCCGGCCTTAGCCCGCCTTGGGCATCCCCTGCACACAGCCCAGCACCCCACCAACACAGTTGGAAAGCGTGTTGGGGGCAACCCCTCACGCCTTCGCATCTCGTTTCCTCCGCCTCAGCCCATCAGGGCAGACGAAGGTCCCGACCGCTCGGCGGTCGGGACCTTCGTCGTTCCGTGGTTGCAGTTCCCTGGCTGCGCGCCCAGTCACCACGCCGGAGCGGCAAACGGTGGACCAAGATCGTTTCCTTCAGGTGAATACGCACGCCCGGGGCGGTCCGTCCCGTGTGCCGGCGCGGGTGTGGCGTTAGTCAGCTGCGGGCCGCAGACCCCGCGCTGGTGCACTGGTGCCGCCGCCTGCGCACCCGTTGGGAGATCCGCGACGACATCCACCCCGCGTTCGTCACCCTCGGCTGCGCCGTCATCTGCCGGCGCCGCCTACGCACCGCACTTTGCCGGGAGTAAGAGCAGGCAACGCGCCCCAGGAGATGGCCTGCTCGCTGTGTCAGAACGCACTCATGGCAGTCGGGCCCGCGCAGCCTCACATCCGGGATCTCAGTACGTCGACTTCACAGCCGGGCGCGAACGGGTCGAAGCCGTGCTCGATCAGCCAGCGAACTGCCAGCAGGCTCCGCAACGACCACCACGCGCGGATTACGTCGAGGTCGACGTCGGTGCCATAGCCAGCGATGACGTCGTCGATGTGCTCCTCGTGTCCGAGCGTGAAGGTGGCGAGGTCGTACAGGGCATCACCCTGGCCCGCCTCGGACCAGTCGATGATGCCGGTGACCTCGCCGCCGTCGACGAACACGTGCGCGATCTGCAGGTCGCCGTGCGTGAACACGGCAGTCCACGGCCGGAGCGCGGCCTCGGCGACCTGGCGGTTGCGGGTGACCAGGTCGGCGGGCAGGACGCCGTTCGTCACGAGCCACTCGCACGCGCCGTCGAGATCCGCCGCCAACTCGTCGAGGCCCCGGCCGCCTCGGCCGGGCCAGGGCGGCAACGGCGCGTCGTGCAACTTCCGGATGGCGGCACCCGCCGCGGCCCACGCCGCCGGCGACGCGGTCGACGGCTCGCCGAGGCGGCCGAGCGCCGTCCCCGGGACCGCGGCGATCGCCAGCACGGGCGGCTTGCGCCACAGGACTTTCGGAGTCGGGACCGGCGCCAGGGCCATCGCCTCGATCTCGACCTCGATGCGCGCCTGATCGGCGTCCACCTTCAGGAACACGTCACCGACGCGCAGCGTCGCACGCTCGGAATGGGCGACCACGACTTTGACCTCGTCCATGGGCGACCAGTATCCCGGGGATGATCGTCGACGTCGCCGGGTTCATCGCGTGGGTGGGGACCTTGCCGATGTCAGGTCGTGGACCGGCGAACTGAGTGCCTTGCAAGAGCGGTTCGTACACCGGTTCAACAGGGCGGAGCCGAGGGAGTCGGCGCTGACCTGTATGCGCGGGCTGATCGCTCCGCTGGAGCGGAAGAGCGGCTGGACGTCGGCCGAACAGGCGTCATCTCGGCGCGGACGTAGCAGAGGAATGGAGGAGCTGAATGTACGAGCGCAGAGTCCAGGAGCAGCCCTCCAAACCCCTCCGCCTGTCGGAACCATGGGAGCCACCAGGCCCCCGACCGACGTCGGCATTGACGACTTCATCTTCCTGCCCACCGGCCATCCGCCGACCGACCGGGGCGGTCTCACCCGGTCCGACCCGCACGGCCTGCCGGTCGTGCCGTGGCCGAGGGAGGCGGGCCCGGTGCTGTACGAGGAGCTGCTCGCCAACGTCCTGCCGGACGGGCCGCCGCACAACGTCGCCGAGGAGCCGGACGTCAAGCAGGTCGTCGCGTCGGTCGCCGAGGGGCCGGACTTCGAACAGGTCGTCGCGTCGGTCGCCTAGGGGACCGGAGTCTCGGTGATGGGTCTCGGCCGCACCCGCAAACTCTGCCCACTTGCGGTCGACATCCGCCGCTTCATCGACTACCCGCCCCGCTGCGCCATCTCCTTCGCCCGGCGCATGGACGACCCGAGCCCCGTACTGACCCGGTTCGCGGCGCACGTGACGCGGCCGGAGTGACCTTCACCCCCCTCGGCCAGCCTTGACCTTCGAACTCCCGAACGCCAACGGACCATGCTCATCGCGGCCGATGTCGAGCCGTTCGCTGGTGTTACGACTCTCGGACGAGCAGCCGTTTCCTGAACGGGGCCGCCACCAGGTCAGGAGCGTGGATGTTGCGATCCTCGGCCGCCCTTGAGGGCAACCGCGACCGGCCGGGCATACGAGCCCGGGTACCGGCCGGGAGCGGTCCGGCTGATCCACCGAGGACGGCGACGGCGCACCCACCGCTGCCCCGCGCCACCGAGCGACGATACTCCCCGGTGCCATCGAGTCGGCATGATTCAAGGTGCGCCCCACGGGCCACGGGTGCCGGGGAATGGCCGGGCCCCCAGCCTCCCTCACAGGTCAAACGCGATCGGGCGCATCCTACGTGCCGGCCACGTCCGTCGAGGCCCAGAAGGGCACCGGGCCGGGCGCGCAGCCCCGCCGAGCCGCAGGCCCCGCTCGGACGTGCGGTTGTCGTCCGTCGTGTGGCACGGGATGCTGAGGGGGCACGAAGGGAAGCGGTGCCATGGATCGTTTTCCGAATGCGGCCAACGTCGATTTCCATAGTCCTCTGGACCTCTCCAAGGCCGCCGCCGCAGTACTGGACGCCGAAGGCCGCATTTCCGGGTGGGGATCCTCGGCCCAGCGCCTTCTGGGACATTCACCCGAGGACGTGCTCGGCCGGCCGGCCGCCCGGCTGCTGGCTGCGGCCCCCGAGCAGCGGCTGTCCGCCCTCTGCAAGGCGCTCAAGCCCCGCGGTACGGTCTTGGACCTCTGCTGCCGGGACGGACGTACCCTGCGCGCGGCCGTGACGTTCAGTCCGCTCTCGCACCGCGGCGTCGCGGCGACCGTCGTGGTCGCGGCCGACCTGGAGGCGCAGCGCGGCTGGGAGGCACAGCTGGCGATGCTGCAGGGGCTGGCGACCGAGTCTCCCGTGGGCCTGACGATCTTCGACACCGACATGCGCGTCGTCTGGGGGAACGTCTCCACCGATCTGGAGCTCGCGGGGATCGCCCAGTACATCGGCCGACCGGCCGCGGATCTCTTTCCCGAAGGCGAATTCATCTCCCGCCACCACCCTCCGGACGAAGACCAGATCATGGAGCACGTGCTGACGACGGGGGAACCGATCATGGGCATGCACTATCGCGGGCGCGCCCCCGCCGATCCGGTGCGCGAGCACGTCTGGTCCTGCTCGTACCACCGGCTGGTGGACGCCCGGGGCGAACCGCTGGGGCTGTTCGAGGAGTCCCTGGACATCACCGACCGCTACCGCGCCCAGGAACGACTGTCGCTGCTCGTGCGGGCAGGAAAGCGCATCGGTGCCTCGCTGGACGTGCGTCGTACGGCCGCTGAGCTTGCCGATGTGGCGGTACCACAGCTGGCCGACGAGGTGCTGGTAGACCTGCCGTCGGCGGTCATCGAGGGACGGCAGCCACCGACGGGCTCGGCGCCGGGGCACAGTCTGCTGCGGATGCACGGTCGCACCCGGGAGGAGTTCCGGACCAGTCCCGTCTCCTACCCGCCCTCGTCACCGCAGGCTCTGAGTCTGGCCAGCGGCCGCCCCGTCGTCGACGCCGCCCCGGCCGAGGCACCGACCGCTGCGGGATCGGCCGCCGCGGGATCGGCTGCCCCGCACTCCTGCCTCTTCGTCCCGCTGCTCACCCGCGATGCGGTCCTGGGCCTTGTCACCTTCCGGCGCGTCAGCAACCCCGACCCCTTCGGGCCGGAGGAGCAGACGCTTGCCGTGGAACTGGCCGAGCGAGCCGCCGTCGGGATCGACAACGCCCGCCGTTACACCAGTCAGCATGCGGCAGCCCTGGTTCTGCAGCGAAGCCTGCTGCCACAGCGCCTGGCCGAGCAGAGCGCGGTCGACGTGGCGTACCGCTATCTGCCTGCCGACAGCCGCGTGGGCGTGGGCGGCGACTGGTTCGACCTGATCCCGCTGTCCGGTGCCCGAGTGGGCCTGACCGTCGGAGACGTGGTGGGCCACGGCATGCACGCTGCCGCGACCATGGGCCGGCTGCGCGGTACCGTACGGACCCTGGCCCTGCTGGACTTGGACCCGGCCGAACTGCTCACCCGGCTGGACGGCCTGGTCGCGCAGGACTCGGAGCCCCACGGCGATGACGGGCTGAGCGACGAGGCGCTCGGGGTGACGTGCCTGTACGCGATCTATGACCCGGTCAGCGGCCGGTGTGTCTGGGCGAGCGCGGGCCATCCGCCGCCGATCGTGGCCGATGCGAGCGGCGCGGTGGCCTTGTCCGCGCTGGCACCGGGACCGCCCCTGGGGCTGGGCGGCCTGCCCTACGAGAACGTCGAGCTGAACTTGTCCAGCGGCAGCGTGGTGGCCTTCTTCACGGATGGCGTCGTGGAGGACCGGCGCACCGACATCGACAGCGGAATCGACCGCCTTGCCCATGTGCTCACCTGGCACCGGTGCCCACTGGAGGAACTGTGCGACCGGGCGCTGTCGGTCCTGCCGCCCGGACCGCAGGCGGACGATGCCACGCTGCTGCTCGTCCGCACCCGGCGGCTCGACGCCGACCAGGTGGCTGACCTGGAGCTGCCGCCCGACCCGGCCATGGTGGCTCACGCCCGCACAGTCAGCGAGCGCCAACTGGAGACCTGGGGCCTGTCCGAACTGGCGTTCACCGCCGAACTCGTGGTCAGCGAGCTGGTCACCAACAGCATCCGGTACGCCACCGGGCCCGTCCTGCTGAGGCTGATCAGGGACCGCGGCCTGCTGTGCGAGGTTTCCGACAACGCGCACACCGCACCTCACCTGCGGCGAGCGCGCCGGGACGATGAGGGGGGCCGCGGCCTGTTCCTCGTGGCTCAGGTGTCCCAGCGCTGGGGCACGCGATACACCTCGTCCGGGAAGACCATCTGGGCCGAGCTGGCCATCCCTTAGCAGCTCTATGCGCCGAAGCAGAAGCTGATGTGACCGTTCAGGGCTGAGACCGGGCGATGAGCAGGGCGACGTCGTCCTCACCACCGGGCGGCCGGAGAATCTCCAGGACGCGGTCACAGGTCTCTTCCAGGTCATGTCCGCGTGTCGCCGCGAGGGCGTCGAGCAGGGTGTCGAGGCGGGCGTCGATGGGTTCGCTTCGCGTTTCGACCAGGCCATCGGTGTAGAGAACCAGCTCGTCGCCGGGTCGGAAGGCGATGGTGGCGGCCTCGAAGGGGACCCCGCCGACGCCCAGCGGTGCGCCGGTCGGGAGGTCGAGAAGCTGCGGCGCTTGGCCGACCCGCAGCAGGGCCGGGGGCAGGTGTCCGGCGAGGCATATCCGGCACTGGCTCCGGTGCGGGTCGTAGACGCAGTAGATGCAGGTGGTGATGGCCTGCTCGACTCCTTCGGTCAAGTGGCCGAGGTGATACATGGCCTCGGCCGGGGAGAGATCGAGTTCGGCGAAGGCGCGGGCAGCGCTGCGGAGTTGCCCCATGGTGGCCGCGGCGTTGATGCCGCTGCCCATGACGTCCCCGACGACCAGGGCGGTCTTGTCTGCCTGCAGAGGGATGGCGTCGTACCAGTCGCCGCCGATCTCGATCGTGGCGCCGGCGGGCTGGTAGCGGCAGGCGACCTCCAAGCCCGGCAGGTGCGAGGTGAGCTGGGGGAGCATGCTGCGCTGGAGGGTGAGGGCCGCACGGCGCTGGGCCTGGTATCCACGGGCATTGTCGATGCAGACCGCGGCTCGGGCGGCCAACTCCAGGGCGAGGACCACGTCGTCGTCATCGAAGGGAGCGGGGTTCCGGGTGCGAGCGAGGTCGAGGGCGCCGAGGACTTGGCCCCGGGCCATCAGCGGTACGGCCAGGTAGGAGTGCACGCCGGCCGTCGCCAGGAGGGAGGCGGCCTCGCCATGGCGGGCGATGCGCTCCAGATCCCGACGGGTGGTGTGGGGCACCAGTACCGGTTGGCGGGTGCGCACACACCGGGTGATGAGGCGGTCGCTGTCATAGGTGGCGAGTCCGCCGAGCGGGTCGGCCGCGCGGGCTGCCTCGGTGGAATGGGCCGCGCTCACGGCAAGGGCGCGGAAGCGAGCCGGTCCCTCGTCCGGCGCGGTCCGGCCGTCCAGGGCGCTGTCGAGTACGTCCACGGCGGCCACATCGGCCAGGACCGGTACGACGACGTCGGCGAGCTCGCGCGCCGTCGTCTCCAGATCGAGGGTGGAACCCACGCAGGCGGAGGCCTGTGCGATCAGTGCCAGCCGTTGCCGGGCCCGTGCCGCCTCGGCAGCGGCTCGGTGACGTTCGGTGACGTCGATGACCGAATAGGCCAGGCCCAGCACCCGCCCCCCGGAATCCTCCAGCCGGTAGTACGAGACGGACCAGGCATGCTCGTGCTCCGGGTCGCCGGGGGGACGGCAGACGATGTCCCGGTCCACGACCGACTCGCCCGTCTCCAGGACACGGCGCAGACGCGCCTCGGGGTCGGTGTCCAGGAAGGTCAGGATCTCGCCGACCGGTCGGCCAAGACGCTCGGCGGCGGACTGGCCGGTGATGCGTTCGAGGGCGGGATTCACGGCCACGTACCGCAGGTCCGAGTCCAGGATGGCGAGCCCGACCGGGGACTGGGACACCAGACGCACGGCCAGGGCGGCATCTCGCTCGACCCGCTCCACAGCGGCTTGATCCGCGGCAAGTCCGAGGGCGTAGACGTCACCGAGATCGTCCAGCAACCGCATGTTGCGGAACTCCACCAGGCGGGTACTGCCGTCCTTGTGCCGGATCGGGAACGCCCCGGCCCAATCGGTGCCGGATTCCATGACCTCGGTGAACAGCTGGGTCACCTCGTCGCGATGCTCCTCGTGGACCGTCAGCCGAGCTGCGGACTGACCCAGCGCCTCCGCGGCGGTGTAGCCGAACAGTTCCTCGGCCTTGGGACTCCAGAAGACCACCTGGCCGTCCGCGTTGAGCACCACCGCAGCGACACTGAGCAGATCAAGCAGGCCACTGGGCGGCGCGGCGAGATCGGCCACCGACCGGCCGGCGACTGCTCGGGAGGAGTCCGTCGTGCCCATGCCTCATTTTGCCTCCCGCTCGGCGCCTTTGGCTCGTGCCGGAGCGGGATGCTCGGCATCCGCACCGCGGCGGGACCCGAGTTCCCGGGCCGAGCGGCGCGGCCACTGTGCCAAGCTGGTGTTGATCACGAGCGCCACGCTCCTCTGCGTCGCGCCGGGAGGACGGTGAGTACAGATGACGTCGAAGTCCGCCGGTGCCCCCGATCCCGGATCAGCCGCTACCGGAAACGGGCCCGCCGTCTCCCGTCGGGAGTTCGACCTGCTCTTCGAGGCGGTCCGCACATGGGGGCGGTGGGACCCGGCCGACCGCGGTGCCTGGAACCGGGTGACCGCGGACCATGTGCGGCGGGCCACGGCCGCAGTGCGCTCCGGCACGGTCGTCCCGTTGGCGCTGCCCTGGAACACCCGCCCCGGGCCCGACAACCGCAAGCCCGCTGTGCACCACATGACCGATCTCGGTGACGTGGAGAGCCCAGAACCCTCGACCCACAAGGACTTCATCGCCGCCGACTACCACGGCAAGGGCATCACCCATCTCGACGCCCTGTGCCATATCGCCTACCGGGGGCAGCTCTACGGAGGCCGGGCGGCCGGCGACGTCGTCGACACCGCGGGCGCCCGCTTCGGAGCGGTGTCGGCGCTCGGGCCCCTCGTCACCAGGGGTGTGCTCCTCGACCTTCCCGCTGTCCTAGGGATCGGCTGGCTGGAGCCGGGACAAGCGGTGCACGCACCGGACATCACCGCCGCGGAGCAGGCGCTCGATGTGACGATCGGCGAGGGCGACGCGGTGCTGCTGCGGTCCGGGCAGGTCCGCCGCCGCATGGCGCTCGGGGCCTGGGACCCGGACATGGCGAGCGCGGGCTTCCACGTGGACGCACTGCCGCTGCTCGCCGAGCGTGGCATCGCGCTGCTGGGCGGCGACGGCGACAGTGATGTACGGCCCTCGCCCGTGGAGGGCGTGCACTCGCCGGTTCACGCCCTGGCCGTGGCCGCGATGGGGGTCCCGCTGCTGGACAACCTCGATCTGGAGGCCCTCTCCGCCGCCACCGCGGAGGCCGGGCGATATGAGTTCCTGCTGGTCGTGGCGCCACTGAACGTCCCAGGCGGGACGGGCTCACCCGTCACTCCGGTGGCGGTCCTGTGACGACCGGCCCGACGAGTCATGCACATGAAGAACTGCCATATTGTGACCAACGCCCACAATGTTTCGTATTCTCATATATGCCAGACAATTTCCGAAAAACGGACTACCGCAGGTGAGGCGAAGCGTGGTTCGGTTCGGCGGAGCACCGGCATCCACGGGACGTGCGACAGACGGCACCGGGCCCGTACGTTCGCGTGAGCGATTTCTGGAGGGTGGGCCGGTCGAAGCGGGCGTGCGCGCGCCCATCTCGGATTCCTGGCAGCGCTGCCGGTCCCTCGGGCTCTCGCCGGACCAGTCCGACCTCCCCTTCCTCGACGATTTCGATACGGACGCACGGATCATCCGCGCGGCCGTGCCGGTGCTCGACCGGCTGCAGTACAGCTTCGCCGGCAGTCAGATGAACATCTGCGTCGCCGACGCGCGTGGCACGGTCCTCCTGCGTCGTTTCGGCGAGCCGTCCCTGGCGAGAAGCCTCCCGGCGATCCAGCGCGTGCCGGGGTTCGTGTTCGCCGAGCAGGTCGCCGGCACGAACGGCGTCGGCCTCGCGTTGGCGGAGCGGCAGCTCATCCGGGTCTACGGTGCCGAGCACTTCGCCGAGCGCTCCCAGGGAAGCGCCTGCCGCGCGCTCCCGGTCCGCGACCCGCTCAGCGGCCGTATCGAGGGCGTCCTGTGCTTCGGCTATCCGCGCAGCTTCGACCATCCCGCGCTGGCCACCGTGATACGCAAGGCGGCGCGAGCCATCGAACGGCGGCTGCTGAGCCAGAGTTCCGCGCGCGAGCGTGCCCTGCTGCGGGCCTACCTGGACACCGAGGCCGAAGCCGCCGTCGGCCGTCACCACACCGTCGGACTGGACGAACTGGCTCTCGGACAGCACCCTCATGACCGTGCGCTCCTCATGGAGAGGGCCACCGAGTTGATCTCCTGCGCCCAGCGGGCCGCTGTCCACGTCGCCCTCTCCGGCGGAGAGTGCATCACGCTGCTGAGCCGTCCGATGACGAGTGCCACCGGGGTACAGGGCCTGGCCATCGAGGCCGTCCTCCCCGGCCCCGCGCCACGAAATCCCCTCATCGCGCGGCAGATCGAGGAGTTGCCGGGCTCCCCCGCCGAGCCTGCCGCCTACCGTGACGTCCCGCCGTCCGGGTCCCTCGCCACCGGGGCGCTCGGCCAGGTCGCCGTGGGCGGCAAGGGTGTCACCGTCGTCGGAGCGGGAGACACGCACCCTGCCCCCGCGCCGCCGTCGCGAGCGCTGCTGCTCGTGGGGACGCCGGAGGTGGCACGGCACGCCCTCGCCGCACGACGCCGCCTGGAGCTGCTGTCCGAGGCCAGTACGCGCATCGGCACCACCCTGGACGTGCGCCGCACGGCCCAGGAACTGGCGGAGACGGCGGTGCCCCGGCTCGCCGACTACGTCACGATCGACCTGCCCGAGGCCGTACTGCGCGGAGAGGAGTCCAGCGACCCGCACGGCGACCTGTGTCGTACGGTCGTCCACGGCGTCCACGACGACTGCCCCTTCCACCCGGTCGGCAAGCAGGTCGACTACGGCCCGACCACGCCACAGCTGCGCTGTCTGACCAGCGGGGAAGCGGTGCTGGAACCGGACCTGAAGGTCGCCGCGGGCTGGCTCGCCCACGACCCCGAGCACACCCAGGAGCTGCTGGCCCACGTCAGCTCCCTCATCACGGTCCCTCTGGTGGCCCGCGGTGTCGTGCTCGGCGTCGCCGCCTTCTACCGCGGACAGGACACCGCACCCTTCGGCGACGACGACCGTTCGCTGGCCCAGGAACTCGCCACCCGCGCCGCCCTGTCCATCGACAACGCCCGGCGCTACACACGTGAACGCACCATGGTCCTGGCCCTGCAGCGCAGCCTGCTCCCCCAGGGGCTGCCCGACCAGGACGCCGTCGAGGTCGCCCACCGCTACCTGCCCGCCGAATCCGACGTGGGCGGGGACTGGTACGACGTCATCCCCCTCTCCGGCACCCGTATCGGCCTCATGGTCGGGGACGTCGTCGGCCACGGCATGCTCTCCGCCGCCACCATGGGCCGGCTGCGCACTGCCGCGCGCAGCTTCGCGGAACTCGACTTCGCCCCGGACGAAGTCCTCACCCACCTCGACAATCTGGTGGGACGCCTGGACCGCGAGGACCCAGCCGCCGACGAAGCGGACATCATCGGCGCGACCTGCCTGTATGCCATCTACGACCCGACCACCCAGCGGTGCACCATGGCCCGCGCCGGGCATCCTCCCCCCGCGCTGGTCCGCCCCGACGGCACGGTGTCCTTCCCCGAACTGCCCGCCGGGCCTCCCCTCGGCCTCGGGGGCCTGCCCTTCGAAGCCGTCGAGCTGGACCTCCCCGAGGGCAGCCAGCTGGTCCTCTACACCGACGGACTCATCGAGGACCGGTACCGCGACGTCGACGGGGTCCTCGACCAATTGCGCAAGGTGCTGGCCCACCCGGAACGCACGCCCGAGGAGACCTGCCAGGTGGTCCTGAACAGCGTGGCGCCCACCCACCCCGCCGACGACATCGCCCTGCTCGTCGCCCGCACCCACGCCCTGGACCCCGATCGGATCGCCTCCTGGGACCTGCGGCCCGACCCGGCCCTCGTCAGCGAAGTCCGCGCCCGCGCCATGCGACAGCTGGCCGACTGGGGACTCGACGAAGCCGCGTTCGCCGCGGAGCTGATGCTCAGCGAGCTGGTCACCAACGCCATCCGCCACGGCTCCGGACCCATCCGCGTACGGCTGCTCCACCACCGCACCCTGATCTGCGAGGTCTCCGACACCAGCAACACCGCCCCGCACCTACGCCGGGCGGCCAGCACCGACGAAGGCGGCAGGGGCCTGTTCCTCGTCGCTCAGCTGGCTCAGAGCTGGGGCACGCGCTATCTGCCGCAGGGCAAGGTCATCTGGGCCGAGTGCGGCCTCGACGCCGTCTGAGACCAGCGGCGCCACTGACCCGTTGGTGTCACAGACGGCACCACATATCCCAAACGCCCTGGATCACCCCACTAGGATCGGTGGCGACAGTCGGGAAGAACTCGCCACGCAGCCCCTCGGAGATGTCCGTGCACGACCCTCCCGACGCCTCCGCGGAACCGCTGGTCCGCGTCCGCGGGCTCGCCAAGCGGTTCGGCGGGACCCTCGCCCTGGACGAGGTCGACCTCGACGTCCACGCGGGCAGCGTCCTCGCCCTCCTCGGTCCCAACGGAGCCGGAAAGTCCACACTCATCAAGGTGCTCGCCGGCATCCACCACGCCGACGCGGGACAGGTCACGGTGGACGGGCACCCACTCGGAAGTCATGCCGCCTCCCGCGCCATGTCCTTCATCCACCAGGACCTCGGCCTCGTGGAATGGATGACGGTCGCCGAGAACATCGCCCTGAGCACCGGATATCAGCGCCGGGCCGGACTCATCTCCTGGCAGCGCACCCAGGAGCGCTGCACCGACGCCCTGCGGATCATCGCCGGACACCTCGACCCCGCCACGCCGATCGCCCGCCTCTCCCCCGCCGAGCGCTCACTGGTCGCCATCGCCCGAGCCCTGGCCACGCAGGCGAAACTCATCGTCCTCGACGAGCCGACCGCGCGCCTGCCCGCCACGGACTGCGCCCGGCTCTTCGGCGTCCTGCGCGCCCTGCGCGACCAGGGGCACGGCCTCCTCTACGTCAGCCACCGCCTGGACGAGGTGTACAGGGTCGCCGACGCCTTCGCCGTCCTGCGCGACGGCCGCCTGATCAGCCACGGCACCCTGGCCGGCCACAGCCCCGCCCGGCTGGTGCATGACATCGTCGGCGACGAACCGGCCCACTACCGCCCCGCCACTGTCCCCGCCGGCGGCCCGGCCCTCCTGACCCTCGACGGCGTACGGACCGCCGGCACGGGACCGGTCGGCCTGGAACTCCGGGCCGGGGAGGTCCTGGGCCTGGTCGGCCTCTCCGGCGCCGGGCACATGGACCTGGGCCGGGCACTCGCCGGTACCCGGCCCCTCCTCGGCGGCCGAGCACTCCTCGGCGGCCGGCCGTACCGGCCCCGCACGGTCGCCCACGCCGTCCGCCTCGGCGTCGGCTTCGTGCCCGGCGACAGACAGCGCGAGGGCTGCGCCGCCGAGCTGACCGTAAGGGAGAACCTCCTGGCCAACCCGCGCGCCGGAGGCCTGCCGGCGCTGCACTGGATCGCTCCACGCCGTGAACGCGCCGAGGCCGCCCGCCTGATCGAACGGTTCTCGGTGCGTCCCCGCGACAGCGAGGCCCCCATCGGCACGCTGTCCGGCGGAAACCAGCAGAAGGTCATGATCGGACGGTGGCTCCGGGTGGGCCTGCGCCTGCTGGTCCTGGAGGAACCAACCGCGAGCGTGGACGTCGGAGCCAAGGCCGCCGTCTACCGGCTGCTCGACGAGGCACTGGCCACCGGCCTCGCGGTGCTGCTCGTCTCCACGGACTTCGAGGAGATCGCGGGCGTGTGCCGGCGCGCCCTGGTGTTCGTCCGCGGGTCCGTGACGGCCGAGCTGAGCGGTCCGGCCCTCACGGTCGCCGGGCTCACCAGGGCGGCCTCGGCCCTGCCCTCCGCCGGAACCGCGACCGCCTCATGAGCGCCTCGCCCTCTTCCTCCACGTCCCCGTCCCGGCCGCACCGACGGCGCCACGCCGGACAGCTCGTCAGCGCCTACGGCCTCCTGGCCCTCACCGCTCTGCTCTTCCTGGTCTTCTCTCTCCTCCTGCCGCATACGTTTCCCACGCGGGACACGCTCGACTCGACCCTGTTCAACCAGTCGATCCCCGCCGTCCTCGCGCTCGCCGCCACCGTCCCCATCGTGACCGGCGCGTTCGACCTCTCCATCGGCTACGGCCTCGGCCTGGCGCACGTGATGGTGATGCAGCTCATCGTCAACGAGCGGTGGCCCTGGCCATGGGCCTGCCTCGTGGTGATCGCCGGAGGGGTGGTCGTGGGCGCCCTCAACGGTGCCGTCGTCGAGTTCGGCCGGATCGACTCCTTCATCGCCACCCTCGGGACCGGCGGCATGATGTACGCCGTGACCGGCTGGGTCACCGGCGGCGGACGGATCGTCCCCGGCCCACAGGGGCTCCCCGCCGCCTTCACCGATCTCTACGACTCCAGGTTCCTCGGCCTTCCGGTGCCCGCCTTCTACGTGCTCGCTCTCGCCGTCGCCCTCTGGCTGGTGCTGGAGCGGCTGCCGCTCGGCCGGTACCTCTACGTCGTCGGCTCGAACCCGCGCGCCGCCGACCTGGTCGGCATCCCGACCCGCAGGTACACCGTCTACGCGTTCACCGCTTCGGGACTGCTCGTCGGCTTCGCCGGTGTGCTGCTCGCGGCCCAGCAGCAGATCGGCAATCCCGACGTCGGCCTCGACTATCTGCTGCCCGCCTTCGTCGGCGCTCTCCTCGGCTCCACCGCGGTCAAACCCGGCCGCCCCAACGCCCTGGGAACGCTCGTCGCCGTCGCCGTCCTCGCCGTCGGCCTCACCGGGATCGGCCAGATGGGCGCCGACTTCTGGACGATCCCCCTGTTCCACGGCGGCACCCTCCTTCTCGCCGTCGGCCTGGCCGGCTACTCCGCCCGCCGCCTGTGTGCCGGGGCGGGCGCATCGCGTGACATGCCCGCCCCGCCCCCGGAACCGCCGTCCCCGACACCGGAAGAGGGCACGACGAGCACCCCTCCATGACCCGCGCCACGGTCCTCTCCGTCCCCCTCCGGCCGCGTCACCCTCATTCCTCGGCGAGGAGCTCCCGTGAACCGCAACCGCAAAGCCATCCCCGGCGTCGTCAAGGTGCGATCCGTCTCCCTCGCCCTGCTGGCGGCCGCAACCACCCTCGCGGGATGCCAACGCGGCTCGTCGAACGGCCCCGCGGTCTCCACCACCGGTCCGAGCGGCTGCCCCGCGGCCCAGGCCAGGGCCCAGACCGCCGTCACCCGGGCGGAGAAGACCGACATCCGCTGGAACGGGCCGACGAGTGGCCCCGCAGCGGTGTCCGGCAAGACGATCGTCTACGTCGCACAGACGATGACCAACCCCGGAGTCGCAGGCGTCGCGCAGGGTGTCCGGGAGGCCGCCAGGGTCATCGGCTGGGACGTCCGGGTGATCGACGGCGAGGGCACCCCCGCCGGCATCCAGGCGGCGCTGAGCGAGGCAGTGGCCCTCAGGCCCTCGGGCATCGTCATCGGCGGGTTCGACCCCAACTCCACCTCGCAGCAAGTCGCGCAGGCCACCACCGCGGGCATCCCGCTCATCGGATGGCACGCGGTCGCCTCCCCCGGGCCCAGCGCGAAACCCAGGCTCTTCACCAACATCACCACCAACGTCGACGACGTCGCCGCGATCAGCGCGCAGTGGGTCATCTCACGCTCCCACGGCCACGCCGGAGTCGTCCTGTTCACCGACGCCTCGATCCCCTTCGCCAAGCACAAGTCCGAGCTGATCAGGAAGGGGCTGGCCACGTGTGCGGGCGTGCGGATGCTGGCGTACGAGAACATCCCGATCCCGGACGCGAGCAGCCGTACCCCCAGGGAGGTCTCCTTCCTGCTCTCCCGCTTCGGGAGCCGGTGGACCTACTCCGTCGCGATCAACGACCTGTACTTCGCCGATGCCGCCCCCGCCTTCCGCTCGTCCGGTGAGAAGGGCTCCGGCCCGCCCTTCAACATCGGCGCCGGCGACGGCGACCCGTCCGCCTTCCAGCGCATCAACAGCGAGCAGTTCCAGGCGGCCACCGTCCCCGAACCGCTGTCGCTGCAGGGCTGGCAGATCCTCGACGAGTTCAACCGCGCCTTCTCCGGCCGTCCGGCGAGCGGATATGTCGCACCCGTGCACGTCTCCACCGCGGCCAACAGCGAAGGAGCCACGACCTGGGACCCCTCGGGCTACCGGGACGCGTACCGGAAGATCTGGGGCAAGTGACCGAGAGTCACCGGCGCTGCGGGCGCCATTCGAAGAGCAGGATGGTCGCGTCGTCCCGCAGTCGGTTGCGCTGGTAGTCGAGGATGGCGTGGATGAGCAGCCGCAGCACTTCGGCCGGGCGCTGGCCGGCGGCGTTGGAGCGGATGATGAAGTCGGTGAACCGGTCCAGGCCGAACTCCGCGCCCTCCGCATCGCGAGCCTCCACGACACCGTCGGTGTAGAGCAGGACGCAGTCACCCGGTTCCAGTTTCGTCTCGTGGACCTGCCGGGCTACCGGGGCGAGCGGGCCGGCCAGGCCGATCGGCGGCTGCGGGGGGCTGTCCAGCGCCCCGGCGAGCACCCGCTCGGCACGGATCAGCAGCGGTGGGGGGTGACCGCAATTGACCCAGCGCAGCACTCCGGTCACGGCATCGAGCCGGCACAGCACACCGGTGCAGAATTGGTCGGGCAGCCACTCGGCGAGCGCCCGGTCGACGGAGTCGACGACGTCGGCCAGGTCGCCGCCGCCGCGGCGGGCGTTGCGCGCCGCCGCCATGGCCACCGACGTGGTCAGGCCGGCGGTCAGATCGTGACCCATCGAGTCGAGGATCATGGTGTGCAGCACGTTCTTGATCACCGAGTGGTCGTAGGCGTCGCCGGCGATGTCGTACGCCGGTTCCAGGACCGCGGTCGACACGCACCTTCTGCTGCCGACGGTGCGGGGTGGCAGGAAGGCCCGCAGCATTTCGGCCGGCAACTGCATGGGCGCGGTGCGGGAGCGGGCGTGGAGCCAGTCGCTGCAGGCGCGCTTGGAGGTGATCAGCATGGCGAAGAGATGGGCCAGCATCCGGCTGCGGCGCATCCGCACCTCGTCCTGCGTGGCGGTCCGTACCGCGAGCACGCCCAGCCGCTCCGCACCGTCGATCAGCGGCATCCAGATGATCAGGCCGTCGTCGGCCGCGTCCACCCGCGGGGAGACCGTGCGGTACGCCCAGCCGGCCGGCGAGTGGTCCACCGGCAGCGGATCCAAGGCCTCGTCGAGCGGGATGAGGAGCCGTTGCTGCAGGTCGACGAGGTAGATCGACGCGGTGTCCAGGCCGAGGGCCGAGGCGCACCGGTTCGCCAGGTCGGTCAGTTCGAAGGGCAGGGCCTTCTGCGCCTCGCTGATCAGCTCTTCCAGCCGATTCTCGTCGACGGCGGTGTCGGGACCGGAGAACGGGTGCGATGGGTCCGACACACGGATCACCCCTTCCGTGCCCAGTCTCACACCGATTCCGCCCTCTCTCACGTCAGACACGACCGCGGCGAGGGCGGGAACGGGCCCGGCACGGCGGGGTCGTGTCGTCGGGGCGCCCTGCGCGGCCGGAACGGCCGGGCTCGCACGCCCGGCGAGGCCGGTTTCCCGCGGCTCGCGCCCCGGGAACCGGCCCCCTCGTCGTCAGTGTCTGCCGGGGGTCACTGGCCGAAGGCGTAGGCGAACAGGTGGTCGGTGCCTGTCGAGCCCGTCACCGGCAGGGTGATCGACGCCACCTGCTTGGACGCGTCGAGCGGGAGCTTCGTGGCGAAGACGTAGGTCTTCACACCGTCCCGGCCCCCGCTGCCGGTGTTGCGGTAGCCCGTCGTGACGGCCGTGGTGTCACCCGCGATCGGCTTGCTCGAACCCCCGTTGAGCGTCCAGTCGGAGAAGCCGACCGTCGCCTTCGAGGTGGTGCCGTCGGTATAGGTGACGGTCATCGTGCCCGAGACCCCGCTGCCGTCGGTCGGTGCGTTGGCCGCCGTGCCCAGCAGGCCCAGCGACGCACCCGACGTGCCGGCCGGCATCGGGATGGTCTGGCCGGCCATCTCCAGGTTGTCCAGCTGACCGGACGTCACCGTCGGCCAGGTGTAGGAGATGCCGTCGACCGTGACGGTGGAGCCGCTGGTGACGCCGGCCGCCGCCAGCGCATTCTGCGAGAACGCCCAGCCACCGTTGTCGAAGCCGCCCGAGAAGTTCGTGCCGTCGGGGTAGATGCCTTCGTTGGTGTCGTACGGCCACAGCTCGCCGGCCTTGGCCACGGCCACGCGGAGGGCCGCCCCGCTCAGTGCCGCCCCGGTGCCGTGGTCGGTCAGCGCGAAGGTGACCGGGAACGTTCCTTCACTCGCGCCCGCGGTCACGTGGACTTTCGCCTGGGCGCTTCCCGAGGCGGGCACCTGCACCGAGCCGGACGCGGGGGCCAGTGTGACGCCGGAGGGCGCGGTCGCCTTCCAGTCGACGGTGATGTCCTTGCCGCCGAGGTTGGTGAGGTCGAGCGTGCCGTCACCGGACGCGCCCGGCGGGAGCACCAGGCCGTCACTGGAAGGGCCGGTCGCGGCCAGGACGCGGTCGCCGCCCGTGGTGTCCGACGGCGGCACCGCCGACGCGTCGGCGGCCCAGGACTTGTCCGGCTGGGTGCCGAGGGTGAAGTCGAGCGTGCCCGCGCCCTTGAACTGCTGGTACGTCAGCCAGGATGTCTTCCACTCCTTGCCCTTGACGTCGAGGGACTGCACGTACGGGGCCTCGGGTGCCGCCTGCGGCGCGTTGATCCGCACCGTCCTGCCGCCCGCGAAGGTCACCTCGGCCAACGGGAACGCCGGGCTGCCGAGCGCCAGGGTGTCCGTGCCCGGCGTCTCGGGGTACATGCCCAGCTCGGACCAGACGTACCAGGAGCTCATCGCGCCGAGGTCGTCGTTGCCGAACGAGCCGACCGGGGCATTGAAGTACAGCTTCTGCTGGGCCGCGCGGACGGCCTCCTGGGTCTTCCACGGCTCGCCCGTGTAGTCGTACTCCCAGGGGATCTCCACGCTGGGCTCGTTGCTCAGGTCGGCATTGGTGTTGCCGGGGTCGGTGATGTTGGCGAGCAGGCTGTCCAGGTAGGACGAGTACGCCTTGGCACCGCCGCGTGCCTGGATGAGCTGCCGCAGGTTGAACGGGACCATCGGCGTGTACTGGGCCGACGTGCCCTCCACGAAGCCGTTGGAGGTACCCGGGGTGAAACCGCCCGCGAACTGGCCGTCCTTGTCCTTTGCCTGCATGTAGCCGGTCTGCGGGTTGAAGACGTTCATCCAGTCCTGGGCACGGGTGGCGAACTTCTGGTGGACGGCCGTCCTGCCCAGCGACTTCGCGAAGGCGGCGAGGGCGTAGTCGGCGGAGTCGTACTCCAGCTGCGTGGAAACGGGGCCGTAGAAGTTGCAGCAGCCGTAATCGTTCTCGTCCAGCGGGAGGTAGCCCTTGGTGTCCCGGACCGACTCGCCCGGGCGGTCGTTGTTCGGGACGGTGGCCTCGTGCTGCAGGGCGGCCAGCGCCTTGTCCGCATCGAAGCTCCGGGCGCCGAAGGCATACGCGTCGGCGATGATGCCGGCTGCCGGATCACCGACCATGACGTAGCTCTCGCCGTTGTTCGAGGCCCACTTGGGCAGCAGGCCCGTCTGGTCATAGCCGTTGAGCATCGAGGTGACGACGTCGCCGGCGACCTTGGGCTCGACCATCGCCATCAGCTGGGTCTGGGAACGGTAGGTGTCCCAGCCCGAGTAGTTGGCGTACTGGGCCTGCTGGCCCCTGGCCAGCTCATGGATCTGGTTGTCCATGCCCATGTACTGGCCGTTGTCGTCCGAGAAGACGTTGGGGTGCAGCAGCGCGTGGTAGAGCGCGGTGTAGAACTGCACCTGCTGGTCCGCGGAGCCGCCGCCGATCCGGATCTTGTTCAGCACCGCGTTCCAGGCGTCGTGGTTCGCCTGCTTCACGGCGTCGAAGTCCCAGTTCCTGATCTCGGTGGCGAGGTTGTCCGCCGCGTTGGCGTCGCTGGTGTAGGAGATGCCGACCTTCGCTCTCACCGTCGTATGCGTGGAGGTGTCAAACGTCACGTACATGCCGTTCGCGCCCGTCGTGGGGGGCTCGTCGGACTTGCCGACGTTCCCGTGCACGGTGGGGGACGGGGCGGTGGGAACGGTGAAGTGCCTTTCCTTCAGCGGTTTTGACGGGTGTGCCGGCAGGTTCTGCCGGGCCTTGCCCGCTTTCAGCGACGTCGCTTCGGGGTGGATGGTGCTGCCGACCCAGGTGCCGCTGGTGGTGAACGGCTGGTCGAACTTGACGTCGAAGTGCAGGGTGTAGTGGTTGTTCGCGCCGCAGAAGTGACCGCTGTCGACCGACCCGCTGATCTCCTTCTTGTTCACCACCTGGACGCGGGTGCCGTCCACCTGTGTGGCGCCGCCGCTGAGCTTGAACAGCAGGTTCGCCTGCCGGCCTGCCGGGAAGGTGAACGCGCCCAGGCCGGCGCGGGTGGTGTCGGTCAGTTGGGTCGTGACCCCGCCCGCGTCGGTGACCTTGTACTGCCCGATGCCGGTCTGCTCGTCGCCGTGGTTGAAGCCGACGGACGCGTTGCCGAGGTCGCCCGACAGGGTGCCGGTCAACGGCAGGACGGGCAGGTCTCCCGCGACGCCGCAGCCTGGTCCCGAGACATGGGTGAGGCTGAAGCCCGACAGTTTGCCGTCGTTGTACTCGTAGCCGCCGCCGGAGGGGCGGTCGGGCGTCGTGTCGGGACCCCACTGCACCATGCCGGCCGGCATGTCGGGGCCGGGGAAGGTGTCCACCTCTCCGGAGGTGCCGATGAGGGGGTTGACGAGGGACGCGGGGTCCTTCACCAAGGCCGGTGTCGCGGCGCTCGCGGCATGGGCGTCGCCGATCGCCGGGAGCGGGAGTGCCGCGATGCCCAGGACGGAGATCACGGCCAGGCGTTGCCGGAGTCTTCTTCGGTTACGTGGCGCAGCTGAACGTCGGGGTCGGACCATCGGTTGCCTCCGCAGCGGTTCGTGCTTCGCACAGGGGGTGACGTGTCGAAGGACGGGGACGTCAGTGACAGGCAACGGTGCCGGTCGCCTCGGACGGCCTGACAACGTTGCCATCAACGAGTGTCGAGTGAAACGCGTGGGCTTAGGACATGTCAACGAGGTCAACAGCAGTTTCTGAGCGCGAAGTTCGCAGCGGGGCGCTTGGGGCCACGCCGCCGAGGTGGCGCGGAAACGGTCATGCCGTTTCCGGCTCTCCCTCGGCGGCAGGGTCAACGGACGGGTCAGGCCGCACTATTGATCGCACAGCACATGGTCGGTGAGGGTCTGTACCGCCTTGTTGAGCCGGTCCTCGTTGACGAGCGCGGTGGTGGACGTCACCGACACGGTCACCGCCCGACGGCCGTCCGCGCCGACCGCCGGCCTTCCGTACACTCCGAAGCCATCACCCTCGTGCATGGAGTAGACGCCCCCGCAGGTCAGGGGCACGACCCGCAGTCCGAGTCCGTATCCGCCCTGCTTGCCCGCGGGCGGTACCGGCAGGTCGTCGTACGCGACCGTCCGGCGCATCAGCGCCCACTGGTCGGCGGGCAGCAGCCGTCCGCCGGCCAGGGCGCGGAAGAACGTGTCGAGGTCCGACGGGGTGCTCACCACACCGGAGTCCGCGGTGTGCTGGAAGCTCTCGTCGGTCAGGTCCACCGGCTCGCCTCCGGGCCCGTCGATGGTCACCCGCTCGTGCGGGCCGATCAGATAGGGGTTCTCGCCGGGGATATAGGTGTGCCGCAGGCCGAGCGGGGCGTGTCGCATTGCGATCGCGACGAGTTGGGACGGCGGGGTGGCGTCGTACCGTGCCTTGTTGAAATGGTGCAGCAGCTCGTCCCGTATGCCGGGATCGTTGATGTAGTCGTAGATCCCGCTGGTGTGCTGGAGCAGGTCGCGTACGGTGATCCGACAGCCGTCGTTCCCCTTTCCGTGCACCACTCCGGGCAGCCACCGTTCCACCGTGTCGTCCAGCGAAAGCCGCCCTTCTGCGGCGAGTTGGAGCATCACCACCGCCGTGAACGTCTTGCTGGTGCTTGCCACCCGGAACTCCGGGTCCCACGGCACGGGCGCGGTCGAGCCCGTGCCCGCTGTCCCGTACCGTGCCCGGAGCACAGCGCGGCCCGGCCCGTCCACCCGGGCCACCACGTTCACATCACCTCCGCCGGCGGCCCGGACCGCCGCCAGATCCCGCCTCAACTCCCCTGCCGAGTAGCCCCCACCCACCGCGTGCGCCCCGGCAGGCGCCTCGCCCACCCCGCACGCCATGAGTGCCGCGACACACGCCATGACCGCCGTACGCTTCCCCGCCACGCTGACACCTCTGTGCTCGGCCCGACTCTCTCCTGACCCATGTCAGTCAACTGGCCGCCGCCTTCCCGGTCGATGGAGCTGCCACCCGGGCCCTGGTGGGGCCGGCCCCCGTAGCGCAGACCGGATTGACGTGAAGTCATGAAGCCCTGCTTGAACTCGCTGGTGTCCGGGAGTCCTTCGACCCCGTCCTGTGGGTCAGCGCAAGCGTGCGAGTTCCTGGCGGGTCTTGACGGTGTCCCGGTGGTGTTCGCCCAGCACTCGTGTCCGCAGGGGCAGCAGGTCGGCGTCGGCGGCTGCCGACCCTGAGGTGTCCCCCGCTCTGCCCCGCCACTCGGCGAGGTAGCTCCAGGCCTTGAGGGTGTCGGGATGCTCCTGGCCCAGCAGCCGCGCACAGTCCTGCACGAATTCACCGAGAGCGGTGGCGGCCCGGACCGCGTCGCCCGCCTCCCCCCGCCTCAGGGCGAGATTGCCGCGGGCTCTGAGGGTGGCGGGGCGCCCGTCGCCCCGCCTCCGCCTGCTGTCCTCGACCAGGGGTGGCGTGCTGCCACTTCCGGCCGCTCCACATAGCAGTCAGCTTCGAACGGCACATCCCCCAACACCCGGCACACGACCGCCGCCTGTCCTTTCTCATCGGCGGTTCGCCGTAGATCCAGCAACTCCTTTCTCTCCGCTTGCTTCAGACGCATTGCCTCCGCCAAGGCCGCAACCGTCTTGTCCGAAGGAACTCCCCCGCCCTTTCTCAGGGCGTTCCACACGGTGGTACGGATCAGGCGTGCGTTACGAGCGAGTTCGGTCTGGCTCATCCGGGCGTTGACCGCTGCGTCGTTGAGCCTGTTGCGCAGCTCTGTCAGTGCGCGCTCGCGCCTCTCCTTCTGCACTCTGCCCCCCAACTGGTGTTCAGCAGTGTTCATTTTCTCCGGCTGCACCACGGCGAACACCTTTTCCGAGACGTTGGTCCACGTCGCCATCCCACCGACTACAGGGAGCTGGTCATGTCCGACCTCGCAGCCGTTCTGTTCGCTGCCGCGCTGGGGCTGATCCTGGCATCGCTGGTCGCCGCCGCAGCGGGCAAGCTCGCACGCCGGGAGGGAGCCTCCTACCCCACCGCCATCAGGCACGCCGCCCTCGCCTTCGCCGGGAGCCTGACTCTCGCCGCCGCCGTCACCGGTGCCCTCGCAGCGATCCTCTCTGACCCCAGGGAGGCAGGCCGGCGACGGCTGCAGCCACTGCCCTCCGCGCCCACCGAGTACGCCTGCACCACCACCTCGCACTTCATGCGCCACTGCCCGGACGCACCGGCCGCCATGACCACGAACAACGCGCTCGGCGTTTCGGCCACCACCGTGCCGAACCCGACCCCGTGCGCAGCAAGGGTCGGTGCATTCCGCACACACCAACGCGCGCTCTATTCCGGAGTTCGGCGTCCGACCGAAACACGTGTGTTCGAAATTCCCGCGGATTCGTTGAGCCCCACGAGTCGGCCAACTTCCGTCGAAGGAAGCCACGTTGACTATGGGCCACAACACAAGAGGAACCGATCGGGAGGCACCGGACGCGAGCGCGATGGACGCGTTCTCACAGCGCCCCGGTCATTCCGAACCACTCATGGAGGACTTCATGAACCCCGTGCCTGTCACCCTGAATCAGCCCGCTGGATTCGAACAGCATCAGCCTGGCGCCCTCCACAGCGTCAGCCCTGTAGAGCACGCCGGCGCCGCCGGCCCGCGCTCGGCACGACCGGATACGAGGTGGGGTGCATGACCGGCGCCTCACACCGGAAGCAGCAGGCCCAGCCCTCCGGTGAACCGTCGTCGTCCGAGAAACTGCTCTTCGGCGGCGAGCTGGAGTACGACCTGGGCTGGAACCAGCACCGAGGGGCATGGCTGAAGCTCGGCATGCGGAACATGGCCGCGAGCCTGCCCCGCCAGATCGCCATCGCCGTCCGCCTGGCCCGGCAAGCCGACCCCCGCGCCCTGTACGTTCTGGCGGCTGCCGAGATCGGACGCGGTGTCACCCAGGCGGTCTCACTGGTCGCGGTCAACAGACTGCTGACCGAGATCCTCGCCGCCGGCACCACCGTCGACCGGCTCCGGGGAGCGCTCCCCTCGATGGCCTTCGTCGCCGTGATGGCGGTGCTGGGCTCGATGCTGCACTCGGCTTCGACTGCCGCCACAGGGATGTTGGAGCCAAAGGTCCAGCGGGTCGCCACGGAACGGTATCTGGGCCTGGTGGCGCGGGTGGAGATGAAGGCGGTCGAGGACGATGCCTTCCACAAGCTGATGGACTCGGCGCAGTGGGGCGCGGACTCGGCCCGCCGCATGGTCAAGTACTCGACGACCGTGGTCAACGCCGCCATCTCCCTGATCACCGCCGCCGGAGTGCTGACGGTGCTGCACCCGGTGATGCTGCCTCTGCTGACCGCCATGGCGCTGCCGAGTGCCTGGGGCTCGCTGGAGATGGCCCGCCAGCGCTACACCAGCTGGCAGAGGTTCGTCCAGCACGCCCGGGCCGCACAGTTGCTGAGCCAGCTGCTGATCGACCAGAAGGCCGCCGGCGAGGTCCGGGTGCACAACGTCGGCCCGTTCCTGCTGGAGCATTTCCACGGTATGGCGGAGACCAGCGAGCGGGAGCAGACGCGGCTGGCGTGGGTCGGGGCCCGGACGGGCCTGACCGCTGACGCGGCACGTGGGCTGGCCACACTGGCCACCTATGGGGTGCTCGGGCTGCTGCTGTGGAACGGGTCGATGCCGCTGGCGGTGGGCGGCACGGCCGTCCTCGCGATCCGTACCGGCTCGACCAGCATCAACAACCTGGTACTGACCGTCGCGGACGTACAGGAGGAGTCCTTGTTCGTCGCCGATCTCGACCGGCTGTGCACCGAGGCGGAACGCCAGGCCATCCCGGCCACCGGGCGCGACGTACCGTCCTCCTGCAAAGAAGTCCGCTTCGAGAACGTCACCTTCACCTATCACGGCGCCGACCAGCCGTCCCTGCGGGACGTGGACCTGGTCTTCCCGCTGGGCAAGACCATCGCGCTGGTGGGCCGGAACGGCTCGGGCAAGACGACCCTCACCAAACTGCTGTCCGGCCTGTACCTCCCGGACAGCGGCCGCATCGTGTGGGGCGACGTCGACGCGGCGCAGGCCCGCCGCGCCTCGATCTTCGCCCGGATCGCCATGGTCGCCCAGGACTTCCAGCGCTGGCCCTTCACCGCACGGGTCAACATCGGCATCGGCAGTCCTGGCCGCCCCATCGACGACGCCCTCGTGGACGCCGCGGCGGCGTACTCCGGCGCCGACGAGGTCCTGGCGAAGCTGCTCCACGGCAAGAACACACTTCTGGTCCGCGGCTACCAGGGAGGACAGGACATCTCCGGCGGGCAGTGGCAGAAGGTCGGACTGGCCAGGGCCAGATACCGCACCGGGCGCGACACGAGCCGGCCCAGTAGCGCACCGTGGGGCACGGGCGGGTCGGAGCCGGGAGCCGACATCCTCATCGTGGACGAGCCGACCAGCGCGCTCGACCCCGAGTCCGAGCAGCGGGTCTTCGACCAGATCCACCGCCTCGCCGGAACCGGGCAGACCACCGTGCTGGTCACCCACCGCCTCCACAGCGTCCGGCACGCCGACCTCATCTACGTCCTGGACGAAGGCCGCGTCGTCGAGCACGGCACCTTCGACCAGCTCATGGACCCCGACCTCACCGGCGGCATCTTCCGCAGGGTGTACGAACGCCAGGCCCAGCAGTTCCAGACCGCCCAGGTACCCGAGCAGAGCGGCGTCCCGGCCCCGGCGATGGAACCCGCCGGCGAAGGAGCCGAATGACAATCCGGTTCGGTGTCTGTCTCGCCACCGGCGCACTCGCCACGCTCGACGCGATCCGCGGCAGCAGACCGCTGCTGCGGAAGATGACCGCCGACGGAGCACGAGCGGCCGGCTGACCGCCGCCGGTGGCCCGTCGCTGCGACCGCAGCGGCGGGCCACCGGCGGCGGTCGCGGCGGCCCTGCTGCGGCACATCACCTGACACCGGGGCCGGCGCGTCGCCCCGGGGGAACGCGGGTGTCGTCAACAACCGGTGCTGAGCAGCGAGTTGAGTGTCGCGGTGAAGGTGGTCGCCGAGTAGTCGGCGTGTGCGCGGATCCGGGCGGCGATGGCGTCGGCTCCGCCGGCCTCCACGAGGTGGACGAGCCGGTCGGCGCCTCGCTCGTGGGCTTCCCGGGTGTCGGGGAGGGTGGAGAGGTAGAAGTCGCCGGCGTCGTAAGCGATGTGGAACACATGCTTCTTCACGTCGCTCAGCGTGAGGTAGTCGTCGTCGGTCGTCGGACGGGGTTCGGGGGCGCCGACGCACAGCACCGGGGTGCCGGCGCCCCAGGCGTTGACACACAGGTGATAGGTGTCCGTGATCACCAGGCGGTAGCGGGAGAGGACGCGGACCAGGTCGCCCATGGTGTACTCACCCGGGCGGGTCGGGATGTGGCCGACCTGGGAAGGGATGTCGCGGTCGAACCACGGCAGCCATTCGAGGGGCGCTCCGAAACGAGCGGACAGTCCCTGGCAGAAGGCGGGCAGCCAGCCGGGGATCGGAGTACGGGCGCCGAGGAACACACCGATCGCACCGCCCTCCGGGACCTCCTCGGACCACCGCGTGGCCGGGAGGTGGTCGAGGTCGCCGGGGCGGGACAGCAGCGCCGCGTCCGAACCGAAGTAGTCGGTCGCACGGTCCCCCCGCAGGTGGGCGATCTTGGCCGCCGAGAGCGGGTCGCGCATCCAGACGCGGTGGCTTCGCGTCATCAGGCGGGAGAAGCGAGGGCCGTACTCCTTGTCCTCGTAGTCGGACTGCGTGTTGTGCAGGATCGTGCCGCCGTAGCTGAGTGTGCGGGCGAGGAGTTCGTCCGGCTGGTCCGCCAGCAGCAGGGTGCGGTGCAGCAGCGCCCGGGCGGCGTCGCGGTCCCCGGCGATGCCGAAGTCGAGCAGGCGGTTCGTCGCGTCCTGCGCCAGATAGTGCCGGGTATGCAGGAAGTCGCCCCAGAAGACGACCGCGTCGTGGTCGCGGAGCGAGCCGAGGTGCTCGGTGAGCGCATGGAAACGGAACGGGACATCGGCCGCTCGCACACCCGCGCGCAGCGGCACGGTCTCCGGCGGATGGAGCGTGTACCAGGTCGCGTCGGTCTCGACCCCCATACGCCGTCGCAGGGACTCGAAGGCCAGGTCGACGGTCAGCATTCCTGTGTTGCGGTAGCCGATGTTGGGCGCGGTGATGACGGCGACGCGTGCCATGTGTTCGTCTCCCCTGAGCCGTTGCCGACGCCTCGGCATGTGGCGCTGACAGCGGCCAACGTACCCAGTGACGCCGCTGCGACGTCGGCCCGCCCCTTGACTGGCTGCTTTCCGACGGGCAGGTCACTCGCCGGCTGTCAGGTCCGTGCGCAGGACCGCACGGCGTCCGTGCAGTTCGCCCTTCTCCATCCGGGCGTGCAGGTCGGCCGCCGCGCTCAGCGGGAAGACCTCGATGCCGCCCGAGCGCAGAGCGTCCTGGCGGAGGAGGTCGTTGATGCAGGCGGCGGCTTCGGCGAGTTCCGCGGAGGTCGCGTGGGAGATCACGAACCCCACGACGGAGCGGTCGTTCATGTAGAGCGCCCCGGCGGGCAGTACGGGACGGGTCGCGGCGCCGGCGAACAGCACCACGCGGCCTCTGCGGGCGAGGAGGCCGACCGTGGTCTCCAGGTCGTTGACGCCCGCCGTGTCCAGGTACAGGTCGAGCCCCGAGGGCGCGGCCCCGCGGATCCTCTCGGTCAGGTCCGGATCCCGGTAGTCGAACACCTCGGCAGCGCCCAGCTCCGCGCAGTAGTGCGCGTCGCGCGCAGCGGCCGTCGCGAGGACCCGGGCGCCGGCCCGTACCGCCATGGTCAGCAGGGCGCTGCCGACGCGGCCCGCGCCGCCGGCGACCAGCACGGTCTCCCCCACGCGGAGCCGCCCGTGGACGAACAGCGCCAGATACGCGGTCGCCGCCGGATGGAGCACGGCGACTGCGGCGTACGGGTCGACGCTGTGGGGCAGGTGGTACAGCCGGTCGGCCGCCACCACCCGCTCCGCCGCCGCGCCCTGCCTGCCGCCGTGTCCGAGGCTGTTGCACCACACCCGGTCCCCGGCGCGGAAGCCGGTGACACCGGGGCCCGTCTCGGCGACCCTGCCGACCAGGTCACGGCTCACGACGAAGGGGAAGTCCATGTGTGTGGGGAAGAGGCCCGACCGCACGAACGTGTCCACCGGATTGACCGTGGTGGCCAGGACGTCGACCAGCACATCGGTGGGGCCGGGCCGGGGAGCGGCGATCTCGCCGTACCGGATGACGTCCGCCGGACCCAGCTCTTCGATGTAGGCAGCACGCATGGGATGACATGGTTCCACATACGTCCGCTCAACCACCGGATCGTCTCGTTACGACGGCTTCGACCGGACCGCTACCAGCGCACCGCAGTGAAGTCGACGGGTCGCGGCTTCAGTTCACCCGTGTGCTCCGTCAGCCTGCGCAGTCGCCTGGCCATCTCGTCGGCGGGCAGGTGCCAGCGGTCGCCGTGGCCCGGCAGCAGCCACTCGAAGCGCAGCCGGCCGGCGGTCCGCGCCAAGGAGGCGGCCAGCTCGGTGATGGAGTACCAGGTGACGCTCTCGGCCACCTCGAGGTCCCCGGTCGTACGTGACCAGTAGAAGCTGTCGCCGCTGAAGCAGTACCGCTCGTCGACGACGTAGAGCACGCTGCCCTGGGTGTGGCCGGGCAGCGGGTGGGCGATCACACCGTCCGCGATCTCCGCCGGGTCGGTGCCGTGCAGGACGTGGTCGGCGTCCGGGACGGCGTCGAGGTCTCCCTCGTGGATCCACAGCCGCGCGCCGAAGCGGTCGGCGTAGCGCCGGCCGTGCGCGACATGGTCGCGGTGGGTGAGCAGGACGTCGGTGACGGCGCCCAGTTCCTCGTAGCGGGCGGCCAGCTCGTTGCTCCAGCGCGGGGTGTCCACCATCATCACGGTACCGCCGGGGCGACGTAACAGGTAGGAGTTGGCGGCCGCGGTGTGCGTGGAGTTGTGTCCGCACAGGTACACGGTGTCGTCGAGGGCCAGCGGGAAGGGGTCCTGTGCCGTGTCCAGCCGTCCGCCCGGGGGACGGATGGAGCGGGTGTGGCAGGCATGCGCGGCGGCGTTCAGGAGCCGTACCTCGGCGCGGTCGCGTGGCTGGCGCAGGACGACCGAACGGCCGTCGGCCTCGCCGATCAGGTCGGGCGCGAGCTGCCGTGCGACATCGCAGTTGGTGCATCGCTCGTCCACGTACCAGCCGTCCTCGAACCGTTCCTCGCCCATGGCTCGTCCATTCCGCGTCTCTTCCGCCATCCGGTTTCTCTGTCTCCAGAGGTATCCACGCCCCTCGGATAAAGGAAGAGGGCCCGGATCTTGTGCTTGCGGCGGGGCGCTGCTCTGAGCGGGCCGCCCTGGGGAACGGCATGCGTTTCAGGTCAGGGGGCGGCGGGTCGCCTCGGCAGGGGTCCGGATGTCCCCGGAGGGCACTGCCGGGTGCACCGCGGACTGCCCCGCCGGGTCCCGACGCCAGCCTGGGAGGGGGGTATGCACGCGACAGCAGGCGGACGGACAGCGCCGCCGAAACGCAGCGCACCGCCGGCAATCGCGCGGCCACCTCCTACGTCCATCGGATCCAGCGATACGTGGACGACTCCGCCCCGGCCACGCCCCAGTTCGACGCGGCGTCCGGCGACCGGCTGCCGGCCTTCGCGCTGAACGAACCCGCGGTCACCGTGACCCTCGACCAGGGCGGCTTCCAAGGCACGGTCGGACGACACGGCCCGGCGACGGCCCCGGTCACCCTGACCTGGTCCAACGACCCTTCGCTGGCCATGAATTCCGAGTTCGGGGCCAAGGAGTTCTACGCCGTTCCGGCCGTCGTGGCCGCCGCGAACCGGTCGCTGGCCGACTCAGGCAGCTACGTCCGGCTGGCCCCGGGCGGCCACTCACTGCCCAACGCCGACGGGGAGCGGCTCGTGGTGGTCCGGCCGCGGCTGGCGAACGATCTGGACGACGTCGTCCTGACGAGGTTCATGCACCTGGTCCAGCACGAGTGCGTGGAGGTCGCCCAGAAGCTGACCGGCGGGCCCCTGGGCCATGCGGTCTTCCGCGGGCCCGGCGGCGAGGCCGTCGCTTCGGGCATCGGCCCCAAGGGGGTCACCGGGCTCCCGCGGCTCGCCGGCGCGCTGACCTCGGCCCGGCCGCCGAGGAATCCGCGCGAGGCGGCCGGGGCGACGCAGAGCGCCGATCCGGAGCAGGCGCCCGGAGAGGCCTACGGCACGAGCCTGTACCACCAGGAGCTCCAGGACAACGAGTACGCCATCGGCCTCAACGAGCACGCCCGGGCCCGGGTCGGCGAGGCGCTCACCACGCAGACCATCGGTTCCGAGCCGCGCCCGGGCGTCCCCGGGAACTTCGACTTCTCCCGCAACCGAGTGCCCGCCGAGCGCATCTGGGTCTACCACTACGCCGCCGTGGTGGCCGAGAGCAGCGACGGCGGCGACCAGATCACCCTGGAGAACTTCAACCGCAACACACTGATGGAGCAGTTGCTGCGCGAGGCCGCACGGCAGACCGCCGAGGCCTACGCGGGCGCCAACCCCGGACAGGTCATGCCGCCGCCGCAGGCCATGCGGGCGGCCCGCGAGGTGCTGGAGCGGGAGACCAGGTCCGCGATGGGCGACATGTGGTACTTCAAGATGTACGAGCCCGGTGGCGAGCGCAGCTTTCACGCCAAGAACCGCATCACCGCGCTCAATCCGCTGACGGTGGCCACCACGACCGTCCCGCACCTACTGTTCGAGAACCACTCGGACGTCCTGCTGCCCAACAGCGCCGCCCTGCTCGACCGGGTCGCCCCGGCGTGGCGGCAGTCGGCGGCACCGATCGTCATCGAAGGGCACGCCCGCGGTGGTCCGCTCCCGCCGCGGAACCTGGCGCGCAAGCGGGCCGACGCCGTGGTGGCCCAACTCGTCGGGCTCGGCATCGCCCGCGACCGCATCACCGTCAGGACCCGGGCGCACAGCGATCGTCCGATGGCGGCGGTCTACCCGGCGGACCGCCCCGAGGAGTACGTACCGGGCAACCGCGCCTGACCGCGCCGCGGCCCGGCTCGTCACCCGGTTCTCAAGGATGTCGTACGGGTCTGTCGAATGCGCGGGCTCCCGATCGACGTGAGGGTGAAGGCAGGACACCCCACGGACTTCAGGAGCATCCATCGTGACCGTGACCGCGGACATGGCCATCTCCCTCGACGGCTACGTCGCCGGCACCGGCGTCCGCGTCGACAACCCGGGAGGAGACAGCGCCGAGCCGCTCTTCGAGTGGATCCACAGCCTGGCGAGCTGGCGGGGACCGGAATGTCGACATCGCGGGCGGGGCGAGCACGGTGCGGCAGTACCTCGGGGAGGGCTTCATCGACGAGCTGCAGCTGCACGTGGTGCCGGCGCTCCTCGGCGCGGGGCAGCGGCTCTTCGAGGGAGTGGGCGCCGGGGGGCGGAGCCTCAAGCGGGTCAGGGTGGTCGACACACCTCTCGCCACCCACCTGAAGTACCGCTTCGTGTAGCGATCCCGGACGCATGCGTGTACCCGCCGGATGCAGGGGGCTGTGCGACCGCGAAACCGCGGACGCCGTAGCGCCACCGCCACGGCGTCCGCGGTCTCGCGCGGTGTTCTACCGCGATCTCGCCGCGCGGCGTCCTACCTCGTCGGCGAGGTCACCGCTTCGGCTCCGCGCTCTCGGCGCCCAGCGCCCAGGCGCCATAGGCCGCCCCGGCGGCCTCGAAGGAGAAGATCACGTGGGACGCGGCGGTGTTGACGTCCCGCCAGAACCGCTGGACGGGGTCGGACTCGAAGTGGCCCGTCGTGCCGGTACCACGGAAGAGGCGTTCGGCGGCCGACACGGACAGTTCGACCGCCAGCGCGAAGTCCCGGGGCCCGCGGACCGCCGCCTCGCCGTCCCTGGTCTCCTCGACGCCGTCGGCGACCCGCGCGGCCCGCTGGACGAGGAGCTCGGCGGCGTCCACCTCGGCCGCCGAGCGGGCCAGGTCGATCTGCACCGGCGGCTTCTCGCGCAGCGGGGCGCCGCGCCGGTCGGTCCGGCGGAGGTTCTGCTCGGCCGCGGCGCGGACCGTGCCCCGCGCGGCGCCCACCACGGGGACGGCGAGCGGCAGGGCGTTCAAGGCGTGCACGGGGACCGTGTGGCACCGGGCCTCGGAGGCCGTGGCCCGCCCCGCGTTGATGTCGAACCGGGACAGGGTCAGCTCCTCGGGCACGAACACGTCGTCGAGGACCATGGTGTCGCTGCCCGTCCCGCGCATGCCCAGGGTGAACCAGGTGTCCTTCACGGTGATGTCGGCCCGCGGCACCGCGAAGAACCGCACCTCGCCCCGCCCGTCGGGGCCCGTCTTGCCGGGTACGGCGGAGCAGGCGAAGACCCAGTCGGCGAAGCGCACCCCGCTGATGTACTTCCACTCACCGCTGAGCCGCCAGCCGCCGGAGACGCGCTCCGCCTTGCCGGCCGGCATGAGCGCACCCGCCATCAGGGCGTCCGGCCCGTCGGCCCAGAGCACCGCCTGCCCCTCCGGGGGCAGGAACGCCCCGTAACGAGCCGCGTAGGCGGACAGCGAGGCGGCCCAGGCCGCCGAGGCGCAGCCCTCGCCGACCAGGATCACCGCCGAGGTCATGTCCACGAAGCCGCCTTGCGTGCCGCCGAAGGCCGCGGGCACGAAGTGCCGGGCGAACCCGGCCTCCCGCACCGCCTCGACCACCTCGGGCGCAAGCCGCCGGGCGGCCTCCGTCTCCTCGCTGCACCGCGCCGCGATCTGCGCCACGCGCGGAGCAGCGGCGACGACCTCCGCCACGCTCGCCCTCTCGGCCAGGATCGCCGCTGTGCTGTCGCTGAGCATATATTCGCCACCTCCACTGGGATGGCCGCAGTCTCTCCGGCCGAGCCCGCGACGGGCCGCACCCAAGCCGGGAGCGGCCCGTCAATCACCCGACCGGCTTCAGGCCGCCGCGGCCCGCCGGCGGGCCGCGGGGACGCGCGGGGCACGCCACGGCCGCGTGTCTCACCTCACCTTCCGAATGCCGGACGTGTGCCACCGCACCGCGGGTGGCCCCGTAGGGTGTCCCCTGCAGCTGGTTCGCCCCGTCAGCCAGGCGGGACGCGTCGTAAGAGGGAACCCGGTGGGAATCCGGGACTGCCCCGCAGCGGTGAGCGGGAACGACCGCCGTCATACGCACTGGGTCCGAGGTACCGGGCCTGGGAAGCGACGGCCAGTAGGTGTCCTCCTGGGGGAGGACGTGCCCGCGAGTCCGAAGACCTGCCAACTGCCCGCGTGCGGGACACCTCGTGCGCGGACATCCCGGTGACCTCGAGGGCGGGTCGGCGTACCGAACCGAACGGACGGCGTGAGCCGTTGCCGTGCGGTCCGTCACCCCTTCGCGCTCGCGTCCCGTCGCCGGGATCTCAGGGATTCATCTCGCGAAGGAGATCTCCGTGACCAGCAGGTCCGCAGCCGCGGCAGCACGGGCCACCGTGTACGGCTACCCCCGTCAGGGCCGAAACCGTGAACTGAAGAAGGCGATCGAGGGCTACTGGAAGGGCCGCGTCACCGCCGACGCCCTCCGGGCCACCGCCGCCGGACTGCGCCGAAGCACCTGGCGGCAGTTGGCGGACACCGGCGTCGACGAGGTGCCGACCGGCGACTTCTCGTACTACGACCATGTACTCGACACCACCGTCATGCTCGGCGCGATCCCCGCACGCCACCAGGAGGCGGTCGCCGCGGATCCGCTCGCCGGGTACTTCGCCATGGCGCGCGGCACCCAGGACGTCGCCCCGCTGGAGATGACGAAGTGGTTCGACACCAACTACCACTATCTGGTACCCGAGTTGGGCCCGGACACGGTGTTCACGGCCGACTCGGCCAAGCAGGTGGCGGAGCTGACGGAGGCCCTCGCGCTGGGCCTGAGCGCCCGGCCCGTCCTCGTCGGGCCGGTCACCTATCTGCTGCTGGCCAAGCCCGCACCGGGCGTGCCGGCCGACTTCGAACCGCTCACGCTGCTGGACCGGCTGCTGCCGGTGTACGGCGAGATCCTCGCCGACCTGCGCGCGGCCGGTGCCGAGTGGGTCCAGCTCGACGAGCCCACGCTCGTACAGGACCGCACCCCGGCCGAACTGAACGCCGCCGCCCGCGCCTACCGCGACCTCGGCGCCCTCACCGACCGGCCCCGGCTGCTGGTCGCCTCCTACTTCGACCGGCTCGGCGAAGCCCTGCCCGTGCTGGCGAAGGCCCCGGTCGAGGGCCTGGCCCTGGACTTCACCGAGGCGGCCGCCGCCAACCTGGACGCGCTCGCCGCCGTCGGCGGGCTGCCCGGCAAGCGCCTGGTCGCCGGCGTCGTCAACGGCCGTAACATCTGGGTCAACGATCTCAAGCAGTCCCTCGCCACGCTCGGCACCCTGCTCGGTCTCGCGGACCGGGTGGACGTGTCGGCGTCCTGCTCCCTGTTGCACGTGCCGCTCGACGCCGGCCTGGAACGGGACATCGAGCCGCAGATCCTGCGCTGGCTCGCCTTCGCCCGGCAGAAGACCGCCGAGGTCGTCACCCTCGCCAAGGGCCTCGCCCAGGGCAGCGACACGATCGCCGCGGAGCTGGCCGCGAACCGGGCCGACCTGGCCTCGCGCGCCCACTCCCCCATCACCCGCGACGCGGCCGTACGGTCCCGGGCGGCCTCCGTCACCGAGGCCGACGTCCGCCGTTCCCAGCCGTACGCCGAACGGGCCTCGGCGCAGCGGGCCCGGCTCGGTCTGCCGCTGCTGCCCACGACCACGATCGGTTCGTTCCCGCAGACCGCCGACCTGCGCACCGCCCGCGCCGACCTGCGCGCCGGCCGCATCGGCACGACCGGCTACGAGGAGCGCATCGAGGCGGAGATCCGGGAGGTGATCTCCTTCCAGGAGAAGACCGGACTGGACGTCCTGGTCCACGGTGAGCCCGAACGCAACGACATGGTGCAGTACTTCGCGGAGCAGCTCACCGGTTACCTCGCCACCCAGCACGGCTGGGTCCAGTCCTACGGCACCCGGTACGTCCGCCCGCCGATCCTCGCCGGTGACATCGCGCGACCGGCGCCGATGACCGTGCGCTGGACGCGGTACGCCCAGTCGCTCACGGACCGCCCCGTCAAGGGCATGCTCACCGGCCCCGTCACGATGCTCGCCTGGTCCTTCGTCCGGGACGACCAGCCCCTGGCCGAGACCGCCCGGCAGGTCGCCCTCGCCCTGCGCGACGAGGTGAACGACCTGGAGGAGGCGGGGACTTCGGTCATCCAGGTCGACGAGCCCGCGCTGCGCGAGACCCTGCCGCTGCGCGCCGCCGACCGCCCCGCCTATCTCGCCTGGGCCACCGAGGCGTTCCGGCTCACCACCGGTGGCGTTCGGCCGGACACCCAGATCCACACCCACATGTGCTACGCCGAGTTCGGTGACATCGTCCAGGCCATCGACGACCTCGACGCCGATGTCATCAGCCTGGAGGCGGCTCGCTCCCATATGCAGGTCGCCCGGGAACTGGCCGCCCACGGCTACCCGCGCGAGGCCGGCCCCGGCGTCTACGACATCCACTCCCCCCGCGTCCCCGGCACGCAGGAGGCGGCCGGACTCCTGCGCACCGGCCTGCGGGCGATCCCCGCCGAACGGCTGTGGGTCAACCCCGACTGCGGCCTGAAGACCCGCGGGTGGCCGGAGACCCGCGCCTCCCTGGAGAACCTGGTCGCGGCCGCCCGCGCGGTACGAGCGGAGCTGTAGCGGACCCACAGCGGACATCCGGCCCGGGCCACCCCGTGGCAGCGGGGCTGGGAGGATGCGGCACATGGTCACGGCTGTGGAGTGGGGGCGGATCCGGGAGACTCTGCGCTTCGGGCAGGTCTTCCGGGGCACCGTCGTGAAGGTGCCCCGACCCGGCGCGATCGGGATCTTCGTGGACATCGGCCTGCCCGTAGGAGGCTTCGTCGACGTCCTGCTGCTGCCCGAACAGGAGGAACGCTGGCCGCCGGAGGGTACGGTCGCCGATTTCGAGGTCTGGTGGGTGGACGACCGTCAGCAGGTGCGGCTGAAGCCGTCCGATCCGCTGTATCTGCGGGCGGACTTCGCGGAGTTCGCCGCGCGGGTCAGGCCCGGTTGGCCCTCCGACATCGGCCGGCTGGTGCCGGTCCGCGACCCCGCCGGTCCGGATGAACTCGCGGTGTGCGGCGAGCATTTGGCGAACGCGCGGGGGCTCGCCGTGCTCGAAGGCGGTGACAATGGCGTCGTGCTGGGCGAGGATCGCCTCGGCGCGGGCGAAGTCTCCGGCTGCCGCGGAACGTCCGTAGGACTGGGCGCGGTGCGGCTCAAGGACCTCCCACAGCCGGGTGACGAAGCGCAGCAGCCACTGGTTGTCGCACCGGTCTGGCAGGGCGAAGTGGAAACTCCGGTGGCGGCGATCACTGCCGGTACGTCGTCGGCGGCGGTGGCGGCGCGCTGGGCGTCGACGGCGGCGCGAGCGCCCCTACCGGCCGCGAACATCGAGCGGCAGCTCACTGACCGCGTGCGGGCAGGGGCCCGGCTCCCGCCGACGGGCGAGAGCTGGGCCGGTATCTTCTGGCCGGAGAAGGCGCCGCGTCAGCCGACCGGTGACGTGACGTCCCGGCCGAGGTGCCGGACGAAGAATCGGACCGCGCTGTCCGCCTCGAACCGGGGGTGCTCCTTGTGGCGGCCCGCGTTGGCGTGCAACGTCTTCTTCTTCGAGGCGAAGGCGTCGAACAGCGCCAGACCGGAGTCGCGCGGGATGTGCTCGTCGTCCCACTGGAGCATGAACGCGATCGGGATGGTGATCCGCTGCGCCGTCTCGGCCAGGGCATCGGGCCAGTGGAGGCCGAAGACCGCGGCGCTGATCCTGGGCTCGACCGCCGCCAACGGCACGCCGATCGCGGTGCCCATGTTCAGGCCGTAGTAGCCGACCGGCCCGTCCGCGCCGATCTCCGGCAGCTCCTGGAGGGCGTCCAGGGTCCGCCGCCACTCCGGCACGGCGCGCTCCGCCAGTTGAGCGTTGTAGCGGACGACGACCGGGCCCTCCGGCTCGCCCGCCGCCCTCGCCCGGTACAGCTCGGCGATCTCCTGCTCGTCGTACGCCGTGCGCGGCCGGCTGCCGTGGGCGGGGGCGTCGATGACAGCGACGTGGAAACCGCCCCCGGTCACGAGGCGGTGTGCCCGGCCCGCCATCGCAGGCCACTTCTTATGTGTGCCGCCACCGTGGCCCATGAGCACCAGGGGGGCGCGTTCGGGGCCGGATGCGGGCGACCAGAGTACGCCGGGGATCTCGCCGACAGTGAAGTCGCGTTCGATGACACCGTCGGCCGATGTCTCGGCAGTGAAATGCACAGTACGCATGATGTGTTGCCTTTCGGGAGTCCTTGTTGTCGAGGGGCTCCCGGCGACACCTATGTCATGCGCCGACCGTGGAGACGAGGGGGAGCACCCACACTGCTGCAGCGTTCATGGGTCTCACCTCCTCGGGTGGCGTCACGGTCGAGTGGAAACTATCAGCGCGAGCGTCGCCCAGCCCACCTCTTTTTCTCTCTGCGGATTTTTTCTCTCTGCGGGCGGCGTGGTGGCATGGCATGGAATTGCGGCATCCGGTCGGCCGAGATCGACCGGCCGGATCCCGGAGGGCTTGTCCGTGGGCGGATGACGGTCGCCGACGCTCAGTAAGACAGGACTGCTTCCGTGCCAGGGGTAGCGCGAACGGGTGACTCCGCCGGATCGGCGACACATCACGCTGCCGGGGTCGCTCCCCTCCGGGGGTGTTCCGGATTGCGCTCGTGTTCTTCGCCGCTCATGGTCGGAGAGTGAGCATGTCCTCCGCGCTGCGGCGGTCCGACGACCCTCGTGAGACCGGCCGCGGCCGGCTGGCGGGTCCTCCCGGCGTTCTCCGGGCGCTCGCCGTCTTCGCGGCGGTCCGTCTTGCCGGGGTGGTTGTCCTGGTGTTGGTCGACGCAGTCGCCGGCCGCCCGTTCGGGATGAGCCTCGCCCACCGGTGGGACTCGGTCTGGTACCTGCACATCGCCGAGCACGGCTACGGCACCCGGCTGCGCATCACCGCCTCGGGCGCGGTCCAGACCGACTGGGCGTTCTTTCCGCTGTATCCGGGGCTCATCCGGGCCCTGCGCGGCTTACTGCCCGTGACCGCGGGGCGGGCCGGGCTGCTGATCGCCTGGGGTTCCGCGGCGCTCGCCGCGTGGGGCATCTACGCGATCGGCCATCACCTCTACGGCCGGCGGGTCGCCACCGCTCTCGTCGCCCTGTGGGCCGTACTGCCGCAATCGGTCGTCCTCGGCCTGGCCTACACCGAGCCGCTGTTCACGGCGTGTGCCGCCTGGTCCCTGTACGCCGTGCTGCGCCGCCGCTGGCCGGCCGCGGGCTCGCTGGCGCTGCTGGCCGGCCTCGCACGGCCGAACGGCATCGCGGCCGCCGTGGCCGTCGCCGTCACGGCCGTGCACGAGGTCGTACGGCAGCGGGGACGCGCCTCCCCGGGCCTCCTGGCCGGCGCGGTCCTCGGTCCGCTGGGCTGGGCCGGCTATGTGCTGTGGGTGGGCGGGCGGACCGGCGATCTTGTTCACGGCTATCTGCAGGTGCAGAGTGCCTGGAACTCACACCTGGATCTCTCGGCCGGGCCCCTGCGGTTTCTGGAGTCGATGCCGTTGCGGGGCAGTTGGGTGACCTATCCGGTGGCCGTGTTCGTCGTCGTGGCGGGCATCGTGTCGTTCTGCCGGCTGTATCTGGACCGCGCCCCGCTGCCGCTGCTCGTCTTCGCGGGCGTGCTGCTGTTGCTCGTGGTCGCGGTGTCCGGCCCCTTCTCGTGCAAGCCGCGCTTCCTCCTGCCGGCGTTCCCTCTGCTCATCCCCCCGGCCCGCGCCCTCGCCCGGGCGTGGCCCTCGGTCCCCTCTCCTCGCGCCCGACTGCTGTGCGGCGGCCTCACGGCCGTGTCCCTGGTGTACGGCGCCTACCTGGCGAGCCTCGCCGGCCAGCCCCTGTGAGGACGCCTCAGCCGAGCGGCGTCGCACCGGCGCCGAGACGGTCACGGCCGTATCGCCACCGGCACCTACCAGAACCGGCCTGGTGCCGGACCCCGCGTGCGCCGGGCGTGCGGGCGGCCGCCTCGTCACCGGTGCCCTCGACGGCCTGCCGGCCTCAGTTGCCGGACAGCCGCTCCCGCAGCACCGCCTGCAGGGTGAAGGGTGCGCGGCCGATGAGGGTGGACAGGGTCGGATCGACTGCCGTGAATTCGCCGGCGCGGGCGGCGGTGAAGATGCCCAGCAACTGGTCGGCCCTCTCGGCGGGTACGCCTCGGCCGACCATCTGCTCCCGGAACTGGTCGTCGGGCACGGTGGTCCTCTTGATGACGCGGCCCGTGAGTGCACCGGCGAGGGCGGCCATGTCATCGAAGGTGAGCGCCTCGGCGGCGGTGAGGGGCGGGGTGGGGCCGTCGAACCGGCCCTCGTCGGCCAGGATGGCGGCCGCCGCGTCGGCGAGGTCGGCGTGCGCGGTCCAGCAGACCGGTCCGTCGGCGGGGAGTGCGACCTCGCCGGTCTCCAGGCCGGGACCGAGGAACTGCAGCGCGCTGGCGGCGTGGAAGCCGTTGCGCAGCGAGGTGAACGGCACACCGCAGACGCGCAGCGCCTCTTCCGTGGCGGCGTGGTCGCGGCAGGCCTGGAAGTGTGAGGTGGCTCCGGCGCCCATGTGGCTGGTGTAGAGGATGCGGCGAGCACCCGCCACGACGGCCGCGTCGACGGCGGTCCGGTGCTCCCGCACGGCCTCTTCGCCGAGCTTGTCGACCGAGACGACGAGCACCTGTGTGGCGCCCTCGAAGGCGTGGGCGAGGCTCGTGGGATCGCTGAAACTGCCCTGCCGTACGCGCACCCCTCGATCAGCCAGGGACTGCGCCTTGCGCGGGTCGCGGACGCTCACGCCGATCTGCTGCGCGGGCACACGCGCGAGCAGCCCGTCGACGATATGGCGCCCGAGCTGTCCGGTGCCTCCGGTCACGATGATCACGATGACCTCCTGATCAGGATGTTCTCCAGGAATCCGAGCCGGATCCGAGCCGGATCCGAACCCGGTCCGAGCAGAATACCGTTGATAACAAGTGTACGATATCAGCGATATTAACGGGGGAATCAATGATCCGGTAGCATCGATACATGCCAGTGCGTTCACAAGGTCGCGGCAGCGGCCCCGCCGCCGACTCCGACACCGCTCCCCCGGTCCGCGAGCAGACCCGGCAGCGAGTCATCGAGGCCGCCGTCGACCTGCTGGAGCGCGAGGGCCGGGACGCGGTCACGACACGCGGGGTCGCCGACGCGGCAGGGGTGCAGCCGCCGGCCATCTACCGGCTGTTCGGCGACAAGGACGGGCTGCTGGAAGCCGTGGCCGAGCACGGTTTCGCCACGTTTCTCGCGAGCAAGCGCGTCGACCGCGAGCCGCAGGACCTCGTGGAGGATCTGCGGGCGGGCTGGGACCTGGCGGTCGAGTTCGGCCTGGCCCATCCCGCGCTCTACACGCTGATGTACAGCGAGCCGACCAGGGCCGCGTCGCCCGCTTTCCAGGCCGGCATGAAGATCCTGAGGGGCCGGGTCCGGCGCCTGGCCGCCGGTGGCTGGCTGCGCGTGGACGAGGAACTCGCGACCGCGATCATCCATGCCACGGCACGCGGAGCGGTGCTCACCTGGCTGTCCCTGCCCGAGGACGGCCGCCCTGCGGCCCTGCTGACCGCGCTCCGGGAATCCATGGTCTCCGCCGTCACCCGCCAGGAGCCCGCCGTACAAGACACCGGCCCGGCCGGCGCCGCCCGGGCCCTGCGCGCCACGCTGCCCGAGCAGACGGCTCTCAGCGCCGCTGAGCGGCATCTGCTCCGCGAGTGGCTCGACCGTCTCGCCACCGACGGCTGAAGAACGGCCGGTTCGGGCGCCGGCCGACGGGGCCCGGCACCGCCGTCTTTCAATTGGCCTGGACAGACCACCGGTTGAGCGTCTCGCCGCCCGCGTCGTAGGTGAGCCAGGTCCCGTCGCCGAGCGGGCGTGCGTAGACGTCGACGGGGCCCTGGGGGTAGGCGACCGGCCCGCGTATCTCCAGGGTGTGGGCGTCGAGGATCCAGTGGCGGGGACGGTTCTCGCCCTCTGCGGAGTCGAGCGTCGAGGCGATGACGGTATCGGCGTCCACGAAGCCGCATGTGTAGTCCCAGTCGAGCGGGCCCTCGTCGTCGCCCGGCTCGGCCGGTCTCTCGGCGAGGACGGTGCCGTCGAGGGCGTGCAGTCGCAGGTCCGCACCATAGTGCTGGACCGTCAGGAAGCCCTCGTGCCCGGCATGGACGTCCATCAGGATGCGGTCCATGCTCGCGTTCAGGTCCCAGTCGGTCAGCTCCTTGCCGTCCCATCGTGCCCAGTGCAGCAGGATGCCGTCCTGGCCCATGCCGATGCACAGGCCCATGTGGATGCCGTCCGGGTGGGAGAGGTGATGCGAGCCTTCGGCGGCGCTGTCCAGCGGCAGCGCGGCCAGCTCGCGTCCGTCGCGGGCGTCCAGGACGACCCAGCGCTCCTCCCAGTCGCCCTCGGCCGGCTCGGCCACGATGTACGCCCACACGAGCCGGCCGTCGTCCGAGACCCGGCAGGATCCATGCTCCAGTCCCCGGCACACCTCCTGCTCGTCCCCCGTGTGCGGGTGACCTATTTCCGGGCCCCAACAGCCGTGCCGGTACTCCCACAGCGTCTCGCCGCCCGAGCCCACGGCCCGCACCGCGCGCTGGCCCGAGAACACCGCGAACGTGCCGTCGGGACTCACCGAGTGGACGCCGCGGTCCCAGCCCGGCCAGGGCAACGGGAACACGGCGCGGGGCACGTGCTCTCCCGCGAATACTGCGCCCAGGTCGTACACCTCCAGCTCATACCCGTTCCGGAGGAGGGCGCGGCATGTGTCCGTCCCGCGGCTCTCCAGGGCGAATCCGTTGGTCAGAGCATCTCCGCCGGGCAGCCGGACCGAGCCGCGCGGGTGTGCAGTGATCGACATGGCTCCGACGGTATCCGTGTCGGACAGGCACCGAAGCGGGCCCGGGCCCGTCAGCCGTCCCCGGACTGTTCGTCCCATGTGGCCGTGCGCTCGTGGGCGACATCGCGCAGGAGGCCGAGGAACACCTCGACCAGCGGGGATCGGGCCGGATTTCGGAGCGGCTGGGCGACGGGATCCGGTACGAGTATCGGCAACCCCAAGGCCGGAGTCTTCAAGAACGGGCCCAAGACCGTGCCTGACGGGTGATCATCTAACGCGCGGAGCGCAGAGTGCTCCCCGTCGGCATGCCGGAAGTCGCAGAAACGCGGCCGTCTATGCTGTTCGGATGTCCGAAAGCGATGCTGTCCTGTCCGGCGAGGTACGCATTCGTCCTCTGGAGGAATCCGATGCCCGGCCCCTCGCTGAGGCATACGTCCTCAACCGTGACTACCTCAGGCCCTGGGAGCCGAACCGGGCCGAGGAGTTCTTCACCACCGAGGGCCAGAAGGCCCGGATTCGCCAGCGGCTGCAGCTTCGGGAGACCGGCCAGGCACTGCCCTGGGTGCTGACCGAGGCTGGGCAGGTCGTCGGGACGGCCACCCTCTCGAACATTTCGATGGGCCCTTTCCGAAGCGCCAACCTCGGCTACTGGATCGACGAGGGGCACATCGGCCGAGGTCTGGCGACCCTGGCCGCCCGGTACGTGTGCCGCTTTGCCGACGAGGAGGTCGGCCTGCACCGGATAGAGGCAGGCACGCTCCTGGACAACGTCGGCTCCCAGCGCGTGCTGGCGAAGGCGGGATTCGAGCAGATCGGTATCGCGCCCAAGTACCTGCAAATCAATGGAGCCTGGCGCGACCACGTGCTCTTCCAGCACATCCTCAACGACCGGCCCGCGGCCTAGCCACATCCGACAATTGATGACGGCCGGTGGACGACCGCCGGCCTGTGATACCAGGCAGTACAAGATCCGCAACGTGATCGAACGCTGCTTCAGCAGCCTGCAGCAGCTCTGAGCCGTGACCACCCGCTACGACAAGCCGGCCGTCCGCCACCTCACCGGCCTCCGCGCAGCCTCACTCACCCCATGGCTCCGCGAACGCTGATCATTGGTCGGACGGGCCCTGGCCGTCGATGTCCAGCACCGTGCCGTACAGCCGTTCCACGCGCAGCCGGATCACGAGCCGGCGCTCGGCGACCTGCTGGGTGAGGAAGGCGTCCGCGTCCTCCGGTCGCGCGGCCGGCGGAATCATGGCGAGCAGTTCTTGCCCGACCGCGTCACCGGGTACCGTCGTGGTCTCGGAGACCTCGGCGGAGCCCTCGGCGACGGCGAACGACCACACGTCACCGCCCTGTACATGCAGCGCCGCCCGCGGATTGCGCCGCAGATGCCGTGCCTTCACGCGGTCGGCGGTCGTGGACAGCCGGACGACGCGGGTCTCGGGGTCCCAGGTGTAGAGCATGGTGGTCAGGTGCGGGTGGCCGCTCTGCTTCACCGTGGCGAGCGTCCCGAACTGCTGCTTGGCGAGCAGGTCCGAGAGGGCTGCGTCGGACAGGGGGCGCGGCGCTGGTCCTTGAGTCATGGGGTGATCAACTCCCGGCAGCGGGACGGTATTCCAGGGGGCGGCGAGGGTCGGGTACGAAGACCAGGGCGTCGCCCACGGCGCGTTCGGTGGGCCCGCTGGGGTGGTTGACCAGTGTGCCCTGGACGGACATCGTGGTCGAGCCGCCGCCGTCCAGGTTGACTGCGTCGGTCAGGCCCAGCGCGTGGGCCACGACCGCCGTGTCGTCCAGCGTGGTGCCGACGCTGGTCGTCATGCGGCCGTCGATGGTCGCGAGCACGACCTTGCCGTCGCGGGTCGTACCGGCGACGGTGCGCGGGTTGCGTGCGAAGAAGCCGCCCGAGCCGGCGGGCACCACGATGCGGCCGTGCGCGGTGAGGCGATAGCGGCCATTCACGCCGAACAGTCCCGGGTGGACGGGCAGTCGGCGGCCCTGCTCGTCGGTGAGCACGGAGTCGGTGCGCAGGCAGCCCCCGGCCGCTCGGTCGGGCCGGCGCAGGCGGGCGGCACGACGGGCGGATGGTTCACGTACTTCAGTGGCAGCGTGGCCCCCGTCCGCCGGTTGTGCAGGCTTCCGGTCCAGCTCACCCTGCCCATCACAACGCGGTTGCCGTGGGTGTCCACGACGAAGTCGGCCTCCGTGTCGTCGCCGGTGGGCTCGCTGAGCAGCCGTCCGTCGTAGAGGCCGAGCCCCACCGGGTCACCGGGGTACTCCGCGCTGGCGGTGTAGGTGAAGAAGGAGGCGTTGACGCCGGCCAGAGCCTGGGCGGAGCGCACCAGTTCGGTCGTCTTCTCCGTGCGGGCCAGGTCGGGGCCGTACGTCGCCCGCAGGTGCCCGTGTGCCCGGTGCGGGTCGATCGTCAGGACGTCGACCTTCCAGGGGCCGTGGGTCGTGGTGTCGATCTGGCCGGGCGGGGCGGGCTCGGTCCCCCGGACGATACGCGTGAGGGTCACGCCGTCGGCCAGTGTCCGCGTCGTACGGGTCTCGGCGAGGCCGGGATCGCCGAGCGGAAGGGTCGCCGCGGCGGCCGTGGCCCGGCCGGCGGGCGGAGCGAGGAGGACGAGCAGGGCCGTCAGCGTGACGGCCGCCGCGCGCGTGGGTCCGGGTCTGTACGCGGTCGATGCCATGCACGCGAGCGTGCTCGCCGCGTCGGACGTCCGGCCGTGCGGCGGTTGATGCGAGGGTCCCGATTGGGTTAACTGCCGGTGCCGCGCGCCCAGTTGATGGGGGGAGCGTGGCGCGACGCGTGGGCGGGGAGTCCTGCCGGGCCGTGGTGGCTCGGCAGGACTCCCCCGTCACGCTGCCGCTAGTCGCGGCGTCCCGCGTGATCGTGGGCCATGGAGTCCCGTTCGGTGGCGTAGGCCGAGACAGGTCCGTTCGGTCCGGTGCCCGCCCCGGGCGTCGTCACCTCGCTCCGGTCGCCGTGCCCCGGCCACCAAGCGGCGTGGCCGATGAGTGCGGTGAGGCTCGGGGTGAAGAACATCGCCATGACGAAGGCGGCGACGGCGATGCCGAAGGACACCGCGAATCCCATCTCCGTGAGCAGCGAGTTGCCCGCCAGCATCATCGTGGCGAAGGTCGCCGCCAGGATGAAGCCGGCCGCGGCGACGGTCGGCCCGGCGTGCCGCAGTGCCATGCCGGCCGCCTCGCGCGGCTCGCGGCCCTCGCGGGCCTCCTCACGAAGCCGGGCGATCATGAGGATGTTGTAGTCCGTGCCGATGGCGACCACGAACAGATACATGATCACCGGGAGCATGAACATCAGGCCAGAGTGCCCCTCTCCCTTCTGGAAGATCCACACGGTGGCGCCGAGGGTGGCGCCGAAGCCGAGGCCGACCGAGGCCATCAGGTACAAGGGCGCGACGACGCTGCGCAGCAGCAGGCCCAGGATGACCATGATGAGGACGGCGGCGACCGGGAAGACCGTCTTGTAGTCGTGGTTCACCGCGGTGTTGATGTCCTTGTAGATCGAGGACATGCCACCGACGACGGCCTTGGTGCCGTCAGGCGCGTCGGAGTGGGCGACGTCGCGCACCTTGCCCACGGTGTCGATCGCCTTGTCCGTCGACGCCTCGTACTTGAGCGTGACGGTGAAGTCGGCAGTGGTGCCTTCCTTGTTGAGCTGCGTCACCCGGGCGCTGGCGACCCCGTCCACGGCTCCCAGCTTCTGCGCGTACGTGTCGAAGCCGGCCTTGTCCAGCGGCTTGCCGTCGGCACTGGACAGATAGACGTCGGTGGGTGCCGCGGCGCCCGCCGAGTACGCCTGCTGCATCTGGTCCTGGACGACCATGGACTCCTTGGTCTTCGGCATGGAGCCCGATGCCAGGTCGAACGTGGCGTGGAAGCTGAAGATGCCGAGCGACAGCGCGACCAGGATGAGGCCGGACACCGCGGCGGTAAGCGCCGGGCGGCGCTGCACACCGCGGCCGAACGCGGCGAACCGGGCGTTGTCCGGCTCCTTCTGCCAGGACTTGGACGGCCAGAAGACCTTCGGTCCGATGAGCGAGACCACCGCCGGGATCAGGGTCAGACCCGCGACGAGGGTCGCGCCGACCGCGATGGCGAGCGCCGGGCCCATCTGCTTGAGGAAGCCGAGGGTGGACAGCACCAGCGCGAGGAAGGCGATGATGACGGCGCCGGCCGCCGAGGCGATGGCCTCACCGACCCGCCCGACCGCGTTGACCATGGCTTCCTTGGGTTCGTCACCGGCGCGCAGGCGTTCGCGGTAGCGGAACATCAGGAAGAGGAAGTAGTCCGTACCCACGCCGAAGAGCACGACGATCAGGATCGACGAGATCGAGCTGTTGGCCTGGAGGTCGAACAGCTTGGTGGCGTAGGCGATCAGACCGTTGGCGACGGCCGACACCAGGCCGATCAGCACCAGGGGCAGTACGGCCAGGATCGGTGCCCGGAAGATGATCAGCAGGGTCACCAGGATGATGGCGAAGGTGCCGAAGCCGATCAGGGCCTGACCCCGCTTGGACGAATCCTGCTGGTCGAGGGCCTGGGCGGCGGAGCCGCCGAGCTTGACGTCGAGGTGCGTGCCCTTGGCCAGTTGTTTGACGTCGTCGCGCAACGTCTTGGCCGCGTCCGCCTGTTTGGGCTGACCCGCGTTCTTGCTGTCCATCTGGACCAGGGTCAGGTGGTACCTGCCGTCCTTGGACGGCGGGCCGGGGACGACCTTCTGCACCTGGTCGATGTGCTTGTTGCCCAGTTCGGTGGTGATCCGGGCGATGTCCTGCTTGTCGGCGGCGGTCAACTTCCCGCCGTCGGTGCGTTGGTAGAGCGCGATCGCGGACGGGGTGAAGGCGCTGGGGAACGCCTTCTGCTGCAGATCCGCCGCTTTGATCGACTCGTAACTCTTGGGTAGAAAGCTGCTCTCGTCACTGTTCGAGGGCAGACTCGGCGCGGTGGCGACGATCGCCACCGCGGCGATCAGCCATGCCACTATCGTCCACACAGGATGTCGGACGACGGTACTGCCAATACGTCGGAACATGCGGAAGGTCCTCCTGGACAGGAAGATCACCGCAGCCCGGGGAGCGGTCCCTGGCATCGGCGACCCTGACCGACCCGTGTTCGACGAGCCGGTCGAATGGTTGTCTTGCGGCCATATGGTAGTGACCGGACACGAAGATCATCTCATAAGGTGCTCTCGGTTTGGGCTACTCCCTTACGCTCAGGGGACGTTGGAGCAGGCAGGGGAAACGCGAGCCGCTCGACCGAGGGACGCGGACGGGCCATTCAGCCGAGAACGAACGGGAGTTCGGCGGCGAGATCGCCCAGTACGGCCTTCTCGGCGTCGGTAGGTGTACGGCGCCCGGTGCCGATCAGCAGCGCGTCCGTGTCGGAGAACGCGGCGGGGAACGCCGTACCGGCGATCTTCTCCAGCGACGCGCGGGCCGCCGAGAGGGTCTCGGCGGGCGGCTCGGCGGCCGCCGGCAGATGGGCGAGGTCGAGGTGATGCAGGGTCCACTCGACCACGTACGAGGACAGGTAGTCGCCGACGGTCAAAACCTCGTCGCGGGTGCCGACGCGGGCGGCCGGATCGGCGAGTTCCGCGGCGCGGGCCGCCGCGGAACCGACGTCGTCCAGGTGGAACTTCAGCCACCGTGGCTCACCATAGGCGGCGGCCAGCCGGGGGATCAGCGCATCGAGCGGATCCTCGCCGGTCGGGGGCTCGACCAGCTTCCAGTAGGTGACCGCGTCCACGGTCGGTTCGGTGTCGGCGGGAGTGACCAGGGTGATCAGGACGTCCTGCGCGTCGATGACCAGGTGGCACGCCAAGTCCCGGACCAGCCAGCCGCGACAGCCCGAGGGCTGTGCGAAGTCCGCGTCCGGGAGTTCGGCGACCGCCGTGCGCAGCGCCGTCCAAGAACGTGAGAAAAGTTCCACCGCTGCACGGTAGAGCGGGCGCGACGCGGGGGACAACCGAATTCGGGCGGGCCGGACCGCCGTAGGGCCATGTCCGGATCCGGGTCGGCGGCTCAGCGCGCGGACGGTGAGAGGCGGTAGGAGCCGGCGAGGTCCCGCACCTCGACGGAGATGACCGTCCGCCCCTCCGTACCCTCAACCGCGGGGACATGTCTGGCCAGCAGGGCCAGCACGCTCTCGGACAGCCGTGCCTTCTGCGTCTCGGAGCGGCCGGGCATGAGGCCGACTTCCACGTGGACGAAGGCGGCTTCCCTGCTCGCCGGGTCCCCGACATAGGTCTCCACGGGACGGACCAGCGTCTTGCACACGCCCGACGAACCGGACTCCTCGACCACGAGCGGGTGCAGCTCCTTCACAAGGGCGCATGCATCGAAGGCTCCGGCCAGGTGGGCGGAGTGGTCGATGGTGAGGTGCGGCATGGCGGGCCTTTCACGCGTTCCCTGTGGTTTCTCCAGGCAACGATTTTCCCTCATGCCGCGACCGGATTCCGCCACGCCCCCTCCGGACCGCGTCACCCCCTTGCCGGTCAGTCCCAACCCCCTTACTTCATGGCTTACTTCAGCACTTGACGCAATTGGTCTGGACCTCTAACTTCGCGGTTCGGCCACATCTCGTACGCCGCGTTCACCGTTGACCGCTCGTTCCAGAGGCGAACGCCGCTCGCTGCCCACCCCCTCCCTCCGAAAGGGCCCCGTCTCCATGGCCAGGTCCCTCCCCGCCGCCGTCCCCGCCGCCGTCCTCGCTGCCGCACTGGGTGTCTCCGCCTGCCTGCTCAGCGCCTCCCCCGCCCAGGCGTCGTCCGACCAGTGCTGGGCGACCCACTACGGCCCCCAGCCGCCCGGTGCTCTGACGGCCAGCGGCGAACTCTTCGACAACGACGCCGACACCGCGGCGACATCGCTCAGCCGCCGGCCCCAGCTGCCCTTCGGGACCAGAGTGCAGGTGCTCAACGTCGCCAACGGCGCGTCCCTGGTGGTCCGCATCAACGACCGGGGCACGTTCGCCTCGACTCCGCAGGAGCCCAAGTGCCTGGACCTGACGGACGGCGCCTTCAGCCGGCTCGGCGGGAGCCTCGATCCCGACGCCGGCCACATCGTCGTCACGGAGACGGTCCTCGACTGACCCCCGCGTGATCACTCCGCAAGCGACTCCGCTTGCCCCTTCAGCCGGCCGGCGGCTCGACACACCCGCCGGTGCCGGCCCGGCCCATCCGCTCGACCGGGACAGGAGCACCCTTCGTTGCACCTCCGCCTCGCCGAACTCCCGTACAGACGCCCGCGCTTGAGACGTCTCGGACGCTTCTTGGCCGGCGGTGTCGCCGCCGCCGTCCTCACCGCGCTGTTCACCGTTTCCCCCGCGCAGGCGGCGGACGGCCGGATCACCGGACTGGCCGGCAAGTGCGTCGACGTGGCCGGAGCCAACAGCACCAACGGCACCGCCGTACAGCTTTACGACTGCAATGGAACCAACGCCCAGATCTGGTCGAACCCGGGGGACGGCACCCTGCGGGCGCTCGGCAAGTGCCTGGACGTCGTCGACCGCGGCACCGCCGACGGCGCGGCGGTCCAGCTGTGGGACTGCAGCGGCGGCACCAACCAGCAGTGGGTGGTCACCGCGGCGCACGACATCGTCAACCCGGCCGCGAACAAGTGCCTGGACGTGCGGGACAACAGCAGCGCCAACAGTACGCGGCTGCAGATCTGGACCTGTACGGGTGGCGCGAACCAGAAGTGGAACGCCCCGGACGGCGGCGGTAGCGGCACGCCCTCCGGATTCGTCGTCTCCGAGGGGCAGTTCAATCAGATGTTCCCGCACCGGAACTCCTTCTACACCTACAGCGGTCTCACCGCCGCCCTGAGCGCCTACCCCGGTTTCGCGAACACCGGCAGCGACACGGTCAGGAAACAGGAAGCCGCCGCCTTCCTCGCCAACGTCAGCCACGAGACCGGCGGCCTCGTCTACGTCGTCGAGCAGAACACCGCCAACTACCCCACCTACTGCGACTGGAGCCGGCCCTACGGCTGCCCGGCCGGACAAGCCGCATACTACGGACGCGGCCCCCTCCAGCTGTCCTGGAACTTCAACTACAAAGCCGCCGGCGACGCCCTCGGCATCGACCTCCTCGACAACCCCTGGCAGGTCGAGAACGACCCCGCCATCGCCTGGAAGACCGGCCTCTGGTACTGGAACACCCAGTCCGGACCCGGCACCATGACCCCCCACGACGCCATGGTCGACAGCGCCGGCTTCGGCCAGACCATCCGCTCCATCAACGGCTCCCTCGAATGCGACGGCAAAAACCCGGCACAGGTCCAAAGCCGCGTCGACGCCTACCAGCGCTTCACCCAGATCCTCGGCGTCGCACCGGGCGACAACCTCACCTGCTGATCACATCTCGCCGCCCTGCCGGAACGCGCGGCGGGGCAGCGAACGAGCGGATCAGGCGGAGAGCATCTGGAGGGGCAGCTCGATGACGGCGTAGGCAAGCAGTGCGCAGACCACGGCGGCACCCAGCGTCATGGCCCGTTCTTTGTGAGTGCGGGCCATGAGCAGCGGGAACAGGACGAAGAGCGCCAGGCATGCCCAGGCCTGCGGGGCGTAGTGGAGTGTCCAGGCGTAGGCCAGGCCCTCCATGCCGAAGAGCCCGGCGAAGGCGGCCAGGCCGGTGGCGCGGCGGCGCATGTCCGGACCGCGCCGCCACCAGTGCCCCGCGACACCGAACAGCGGCCCCGCCACGCACGACATGCCCAGCCAGACGAGCGGGAAGAAGAGGCTCCCCGCGCCGTCGCGCCCGAACTCGGCATAGCCGTAGTACCCGACGACCAGACCGGTCTCCGCGCCGAGGCCTCCGATCGCGGCCCTGGACGCGGAGCCTTGGGGGTACAGCAGCGCTCCGGCGGCGAAGGCGACGGCGGACCACACGGCACCGGAGTTGGCGATCTGCTGCCATGCTCCGGGCAGCCACCCCTGGGCCAGGTTGGTCAGTACGCCGAGCAGCAGCCCGGCACCCGACGCCGTCGCCGCGGGGCCGCCCCACGCTCGCAGTCGGTGCCGCACGCCGACGGCCCGGCCGGGAGTTGTCGCCGTCATCGCCGTCCCCACTGTCGCAGTCTCACAGCAGGCACTATACACATCGCGTATACACGGCGTGTAGACCCGTATCGGGCCTCGGCGGAGCGGGTGTGGTCAGGGCCTGCTCGGTCCGGTCACGGTGGGCACGGCGGCCGGCTCGGCCTCCGGCTCGACGGATCCGGTTTCGGGTCCGGGTGCGAGTCCGGGTGCGGGTCCGGGTGCGGATCGGGGCGCGGCCGCGAGGCGCTCTCCTTCGATGTCGAGGTCGGGCAGCAGCCGGTCCAGCCACTTCGGCAGCCACCAGCCCGCCCGTCCCACGAGCGCGAGGACCGCCGGGACCAGGGTCATCCGCACGACGAAGGCGTCGATCAGCACGCCCACGGCGAGCGCGAAGGCGATCGGCTTGAGGATGGTGCTGCCGCCGGGGATGAAGCTCGCGAACACCGCGAACATGATCAGCGCGGCGGCCGTGACCACGCGGGAGGCGTGCCGTGAGCCGGCGAGGACGGCCTCGCGCGGTGCGGCGCCGTGCACATACGCCTCGCGCATACGGCTGACCATGAACACCTCGTAGTCCATGGCGAGTCCGAACAGGACCGCCATCACCAGGATGGGCAGGATGCTGACGACCGGTCCGGTCTCCGCGACGCCGAGCGCGCTCGCGAGCCAGCCCCACTGGAACACGGCGACGACCGCGCCAAAGGTGGCGGCCACCGAGAGGAGAAAGCCGAGGCTGGCCTTCAACGGCACGACGACGGAACGGAAGACGAGCAGCAACAGCAGCAGCGACAGGCCGACGACGACCAGGGCGAACGGCACGAGCGAGGCGGCCAGCCGGTCGGAGACGTCGATGTTCACGGCCGTCGTACCCGTGACGGACACCTCCGCCCCTGTCCGCTCGCGCCAGTCGGGCGCCTCGTCGCGGATGTGCTCGACGAGGTTCTTGGTCCGCTCGTCCGCGGGTCCCGTCCTCGGCACGACTTGAATGACGGCGGCGTCCTGGTCCGGGACGAGCTGCGGCTCGCCGACCATGGCAACGCCGTCGACGGCCTTCAGGTCCTTGACCAGGGTGGCGGTCGCCTGGTGCGGGCTGCCGGCGCGGGAGGTGTCGGCGAGCACCAGCAGCGGGCCGTTGAAGCCGGGGCCGAACTTCTCGGAGACCGTGTCGTACGTCTGCCGCTGACCGCTGCCCGTCGGGGCGGAACCGTTGTCCGGAAGGGCCAGTTGGAGGTCTCGGGCAGGGAGCGCGACGGTCAGCAGACAGACGAGGACGGCCAGGAGGGTGAACAGAGGGCGGCGGATGGCGATCCTGCCCCAGCGCTCCCCCATGGGCCTGCGCGTGCCATGTCCGGCGGCGTGCCCGGGTCCGTGTCCGTGTCCGCCACGCCCGTCGTCGTACCCGGCCGAGTGCTCGGCACCCTGCGCGCCGAACTCGGCCTCGTGGGCGGCTTGTTCGCGGCGTGCGGCGCGTGAGCCCGGCTTCGGGCGCAGCCGTTCGCCCGCGAAGCCCATCACGGCCGGGAGGAGAGTCGTGGAGACGCCGACCGCGATGAGGACGGCGGCGGCGCCGGCGATGCCCATGACGGTCAGGAACGGGATGCGTACGACGGCCAGCCCGCACAGCGCGATGATCACCGTCAGGCCGGCGAAGACGACCGCGCTGCCCGCGGTGGCGGTGGCCCGGGCCGCCGACTCCTCGGTGTCCATGCCGGTGGCGAGCTGGGAGCGGTGGCGGGAGAGGATGAACAGGGCGTAGTCGATGCCGACGGCGAGGCCCAGCATGGACGCCAGCGAGGGCGCGGTGCTGGAGATGGTCAGCGCGCCGGTCAGCGCCGACAGGCCGAGCAGGGTGACGGCCACACCGGTGACCGCCGTCAGCAGGGGCATGCCCGCCGCGAACAGCGAGCCGAAGGTGATCGTGAGAACGACGAGGGCGACGGCCACGCCCATCAGTTCCTTCGCATGACCCGTGCTCTTGCCGCTGCCGTACGCGGATCCGCCGACCTCGACCGTGAGCCCGGCGTCCTTCGCCGGCCCGGTGCTCTTCTCCAGCGCGGGCAGGCTGTCGTCGTGCAGGCCGGCCCGGCCGACCTGGTAGCGGACCTGGCCGAGCGCGGTCGTGCGGTCCGGCGATATGACCTTGGCGCGCACCGGGTCGGTGACGGCGACGACCTGGGGAGCCTTGCCGGCCTCGGCCATGGTGGAGCTGATCGCGCGGGCGTAGCGCGGCTCGGTGACGGCGTGCCCGTGGGGTGCGACGAAGACGATCTGGGCGCTGGCGCCGGCCGCCGAGGGCAGTTCGCGCTCAAGGGTGTCCATCGCGGTCTGGGCCGGTGAGCCCGGCACGGTGAATTCGTCGTCGGTCGTGCCGCCGAAGGTGATCACGCAGGTCACGACCGCGGTCAGCACCAGCAGCCAGGCGGCCAGCACGGCCCGGCGGCGCCGGAAGGCACCGCGGCCGAGCCGATAGAGCAGGGAAGCCATGAGAGGTGCTCCTTGAAGGGGGTCTTGCCGGGAACGAGCGGCACGTACGGGGAGGCTTCAGCGCCGGGGGCAGCGACGGCCGCCGGAAAGTGTCATGACTGACACCATACATAAAGTGTCAGGACTGACACTTTCCATGCACATGTCATATCGGCGCTCGATGCGGAGCGTGGCAGGATGATCCCGTGAGTGAGCAGGGGACACAGGAGCCGGAGCCGGGGCGGCGGGACCGCATGAAGGCCGCCACGCGGCGCACTCTGCTCCACACGGCGACCCGTATGTTCGCCGAGCGCGGCTACCAGGAGACGACGGTCAAGGACATCGCCGCGGAGGCCGGCGTCACCGAGCGCACGTTCTTCCGCTACTTCCCCTCGAAGGAAGACCTCGTCTTCGCCGAGATCCTGGACTTCGTCCCCCTGGTCGCGCAGGAGATCCTGCGTCGCCCGGCCGGCGAACCGCCCCTCACCGCCGTGCACAACAGCCTGCTCGCGGCCGCGGGCCGGCTGGACGGCGGGCTCGCCATCCTCTTCGTGGGCGCACCGCCTCGCGCGCTGACCGGCCGGACCCGGCGCACGCACGTCCTGACCGACTTCGAGGACGGCATCAGTACGGCACTGGCCGCACGCTTCGCCGAACAGGCCCCCGAAGAACCGGCCCGCCGGCGCGCCCTGCGCGCCTCGGTCCTGGCCCGGGCCGCCGTCGGCGCCGTGCGCAGCGCCCTGCTGATCCACGCCCGGGGCCACGTGGAGACCGGCTCGCGCAAGGTCGAGGACTACGCCGCACTGCTCGACGAGGCGTTCACGGTCCTGCGGACGGCGGACGGCGGCTGACGCCGGACCGGCCGGTCACGCCCCGACGTCTCCGCGGGGCGCCTTCGCGGCTGCACGTCCCGGCGCCGGGTGCGTGAACCGGCCAATCGTGTACGGCAGCTATTCTCCGGCCACTCCGTACGGGGTCCGTTGGATGCCCGTGGTTCCGGGCTCCTGATGCGACGTGAAACGTGTCGGTCGCATTCAACACTCTGTCGATTTTCGGACGGAGTGGGACGCTCCTCTTCCGCTCGCGCCCCGTGGGGCGAACGATGTTCGAGGGAGCGATGTCACCGGGTGACGTCGCTGAGTACGCCACTGACGTTCAGGACCTCATGACACTGCTGCGCCTGCCGGCCGGTCGCCGGGGTCCCGGGCTTCGCGCATGTCACCTTCATGGTGACCTTGGCGTCCTCGGGGATCTTGATGGGGGTGACCCAGTGGTAGTCCTGATTGCGGAAGGTCTCCAGGGCGATCGTGGTGATCTTCCGGTCGCCGAAGGTGATGGTCATGAGGCCCTCGTCGCCCTGGAAGTTGGCGACGACGATGTCCGTGATCCCGAACACCTTGCCCTTCGGCACCACATAGGTCCCGGTCTCGTCCTGCCCGCCGGACGTCTGTACGTCGATGGTGGTCGAGCTCTGCTGGCCGGTCCCGGCATCGCCGCCGCCTCCGCCGGAGCCGCCACCGTTGCCCGACGTCGTGCCCTTGCCGCCCTGGGTACCCGTACCCGGCTTGCCCCCGGAGCCGGCCCCCGGAGACTGCCCGTTCTGTCCGCTCTGTCCGCCGGGCGTGAGCCGCGGCTGGACCACCTCGTTGGCGGCCTGCTTGGCGGCGCTGCGCACGGCCGGACGGACCAGTGCGAACCACGCCAGCAGCAGCGCGATCAGGGCGGCGAGGAGCGCCAGCAGCCACTTGGGGAAGACCGGGATCTGGACGAACTCGGCTTCCAGCGGCGGCCGTACGAGGGCGCCGGGCCGCTCGCCGCCCTCCGCGGCCGCGGTGTCCGTGGCCCGTACGCTGAATGGCCAGACCACAGGCTTGCCGAACCAGACCGGCCTTCCGGTGCGCACCCGCAGCCGGCTCTCCGCCGATTCGCCCGGCTCCAGGGGCAGTTCGGCGGGCGTGAACGCGAACCGCAGCTCCTCGCCCGGCTGTTGCGGGGTCAGGGCGACCCGGACGGGGGCGTTGCCCTCGTTGCGCACCGCCATCCGGTAGCGGCCGCGCAGCCAGCCGCGGCGGCGGCGCGGGAGCAGCTCGGTGCGCAGCTCGTGGAACTCCTCGATGTGCACCGTCGTTTCGGGCACCGTGACGGATTCGGGATGCTCGGCCGGCAGTACGCGTACACCCAGCGGTACGTCGCCCGCGCGGACCTCCGGCGAGCGGGGCGGGTCCAGCCGGATGGTCACCGTCTCGGAGGTGCCGGGATACAGCGACACCCGCTCGGGTTCCACGGTGGCCCAGGCGGCACAGTCGCCGACGACCTCCAGGGTGTACGCCTCGACGATGTCACTGTCGTTGCGGACGGTCAGACGGGTCGAGGCGGTACCGCCCGGCGTCACCGTCACGGCGGGCATGTCGAGCCCGGGCAGTCCGGGGCCGGAAGAGGCTGCAGAAGGCGTCACTCGACGACCGTAGAACCGTGGCCGGGCGACTACGAGAGGTGCGAGGGCAACGCCCGGGCAGTCGACGTGCCCCGGACGGTCAAGGTCAACTCGCCGGATCGGACCGCCTGTTGAGTGCCTCGCATGCCGCCCGCGGTCCCCCCGGCGGGCGTCGCCGCCGTCCCCCTTCCCGGCTCATGTGTCATCCGCTTCCTTCGTTCCTCCATCTGAATCAGGAACCTCCATGCCCCTCTCCGTGACAGAGCATCCGACCGGCCCGGCCGGTCGCCCGCACCGGGTCTCCGTCGCCGTCTACGCCCAGGACCTCGTGCTGCGCATCGGCGTCGTCCACCAGCTCCGCCAGCGCCCCGAGGTGGAGCTGCTCGACGACGCCGATGCGGAACGGGCCCGCACGTCCCTCGTGATCGTCGACTCCGTGGACGACGAAGTCATAGCCCTGCTGCAGCGGTTACAGCGCAACGCGACCACCCGCACCGGGCTCGTGGTCGGCAGCTTCGAGTCCGCCGCGCTGCAGCGGGTCATAGAGTGCGGTGTCGCGGCGGTGCTGCGGCGCGCCGAGGCGGACCAGGACCGGCTCCTGCACCTCGTACTCGCGCTGGCCAACGGCGAAGGCGTGCTCCCCGGCGACCTGCTCGGCAAGCTGCTCAGCCATGTCGGCAGCCTGCAGCGCTCGGCGCTCGACCCGCACGGGCTGGCCCTGTCCACGCTCACCGCGCGCGAGGCGGACATGCTGCGCCTGGTGGCGGAGGGGTTCGACACCGCGGAGATCGCGCAGAAGACGTCGTACTCCGAACGGACCGTCAAGAACGTGCTGCATGAGATCACCACCCGGCTCCAACTGCGCAACCGGGCCCACGCCGTCGGGTACGCGCTGCGCAACGGACTGATCTGACGCCAGATCAATTACGGTCCGGCACGCGGACGCTGCCCGAAAGCGCAGCCCGTGCTTCCCCCGGGCACGGCCCCGCCGCCCTGCCGCGCGCCGCACGCGCGAAGGCAGAGTGGCGGGGCGACCCTGGTGTTCCGAGACTGCGAGGTGGACCGTGAACGGCACCGATGGCCCCGGCGGGCAGCGCCGGCTGGGGAGATTCGGCGCGTCGTTGCTCCTGCTGGTCCCGCTGCTCGCGGTGACGGCGGCCTCGGGGCCGGGCAGCGCCGAGGCCCAGCCGAGGGCGACCGCCGCCTCCGCCACCCGGATCGCCTACGCCGGCACCGGGCACCGCAGCCTCGGCAAGGTGATCGACACCAAGGACAGCGACCCGCTGTTCGGGGCGGGTCCGGCGCACTACGACGTCCAGCCGTCCGCGCTGGGCGACACGATGGTGTTCGCCAGCCGCCGCGACGAGAAGAACCCGCAGATCTATCTGCGCGCCCCCGACGGCTCGGTGCGCAAACTGACCAGCGGCCGGGACGCGGCACATCCCCGGCTGACCCCCGACGGCAAAGCCGTGGTGTTCGACTCGGCGGAGCCCGGCGGCCCGGACGGCAAGAAACAGCGCGACCTGTGGCTGGTGCACACCGACGGCACCGGACTGACCCGGCTGACCGACACGCCGGCGAACGAGGAGAGCCCGACGGTGTCGCCGGACGGGCAGCGCCTGGCGTACTCCTGCGACAGCGATGTGGTGTTCGGGACCCAGATCTTCGTACGTCCGCTGGCCGGCGGCACCGCGACCCGGGTGACCGGCACGCTCGGCAGCAGGGCGACGGAGCCCGTGTGGAACCCGGTGAACGACGCGGCGCACCGGGACCTCATCGCGTACACCTCCACCCCCACCGGCTCCGACAACTCGGCGGGCCCCCGCTTGCGGGTGACCGGCGGCCCCGCCGGCGACCAGCCGCTGCTCACCGGCACACCAACCGACTGGCGGACCCATGGGGCAGCCTGGTTGCCCGATGGGGAGAGCGTGCTGTTCCTCAGCCCGGACCGCACCTGCGGCTGCGAGGGCGACTGGGACCACGTGTACCAGGTGCAGAACCGTACGGCGGGCCCGAACCTGGTGCTCATGGAGGACCGCGCGGTCGGCACGCCGACCTGGGTCGGCCCGCGGAACGGCGGTTACGTCGTGGTGGACCGGACCTCGGCGAAGGGAAGCAACACGGCGAACGGTGTGCACGGTCCGCACGTGGTGACCCTCCAGGACGTCCGGATGGACGGCGCCGACCCGCGCGACCTCGGGCTGACGATCCTGAACGAGGATCCGGCGGCCGACACCAACACCGATCCGACCAAGGATCCGCTGTTCAACCCGGCCTCCGGGTACGACCCGTGGACCGAGCGGCAGAACTACACCCCGGACGGCCGCCGCATCGTCGTGACCCGGTTCGAGGACAGTGCCGACGGACGGATCGAGCGGATCTGGACGGTGGACGCCGACGGTTCCAACCCGGCGCCGATGCCGCTGGCCGGACGCGGCCCGAAGGACTGGGACACCGACCCCACGTATTCGCCGGACGGCAAGTACATCGCGTTCACGCGGACTTCGCCGGGCGGGGTCGGGTCCGCGTCCGGTCCCGGGCGCATCCTGATCGCCGACGCCGGGACCGGGGCGATCGTCCACGAGATCGTGCCGCCGGCCGGGCAGCAGACGGGCGGCGACGCCCAGCCCACCTGGTCCTCCGACGGCACCACCCTCGCCTTCACCCGCAACATGACCATCGACGGCAACGGCGGCAACAAGCACATCTGGACCGTGCCGGTGGACAACCTCGGCCGGCAGCGCGATCTGAGCGCGGCGATCTGCCCCGGCAACTGCGCGGTCATCGACGACAGTCCCGCGTTCTCGCCGGACGGACGGCAGATCGCCTTCAACCGGAAGAACGGCGGCGGCCGGGTCGACGAGCAGAACGGCATGGTGCTCACCTCCGCGTCCGGCGACGACTGCCGGGTGCTGCTGCCCGAGTCGGCGCGGAGCACCGCCGACGCCTGCCACCAGGAGCTGCCCGACAGCTCGGCCACCGGACCGCACCAGCCGCGTGACGCGGCCTGGACGGCGGACGGCACCGGAATCGTCTACAGCTCCCGCACCGACACACCGCCCAACTGCCCTGAGAAGCTGCACCTGTTGAACGTCACGACCGGTCATGAGACCGCGCTCACCCTGGAGCTGCCGGGGCGGCAGAAGGAACCCGGTGTGCAGCAGTCGGTGGACCTGGCCGTGCACGCCCCGGGCACGGTGCCCGTGGTCACCGTCGGCCACTCCACCGACATCCGCGTCGACGTCGTCAACCACGGCCCGGCCGCCTCGCCCGGCACCCGGCTGACCATCGCGCCGCCGGACGGCGTGAGCGTCACCCGGATCCGCCGTCCGGGCGGCACCTGTGACGCCGCCTCCCTGCAGTGCGACATCGGGGTGGTGCCGCCCGGCGCGACCGTACCGGTGACCGTGACGCTGACCGGGCGCACCGTCGGCGACCAGCCCGTGGACTGGTCGGTCACCGGCAGCGTGATCGATCCTCAGCCCGGCGACAACAGCGCGCGGACCGTGGTGCCGGTACGCAAGGCCGTCCCGCCCACCCCGCCTCCGACACCGCCCACGCCCCCGACGCCTCCGACACCGCCCGCCCCGAAGGCCGGCCCCGGCGTCCGGGTGACCGCCCAGCCCGACCCGGGCTATGTCGGCGGCCGGGTCGTGGTGACGTACACCGTGCGCAACGGCCGTAACGCGCTGGCGACCGGGCTGCGGCTGCGGATCGGGCTGCCCGCCGGGATCCCGAACGGCGGGCCGCCGGCGGGCTGCGACGACCACTGGGTGTGCGCGCTGCCCGACCTGGCGCCGGGCGTCTCCACCGTCGTACGGGTGGTGCTCTCCCCCGACCACGCGCTGACCGGTCGCGCCACCGGCGTCCTGACCACCACCGGCACGGACGCCGACCCGCGCGACAACAGGACGCACACGACGCTGCGGATCCTGCAGCCGCGGATCGTCGCCGTCCCACCGATCGGCAAGCCCGGCTTCGTCACCTCCGTACGCGGCAAGGACTTCCCGCCGGGCGTCCCGGTGCGGTTCACCTGGAAGCCGGGGATCACCGCCGCGGCGGCACCGACCGTGCCGGGGCCGGACGGTACGTTCATCGGCCAGTTGCTCATCCTCACCAAGGACCAGACGGGTCCGCGGACGATCACCGCGAGCGGGCCCGGGTTCTCCCCGGTGAAGACCGACTTCCTGGTGGTGAACGGCAGTGTGCAGCCGCCGGACGAGGTGACGCGCCGGTGATCCACGAGGTCGACGAGGCACTGCGGGGACTGCTCGCCGAGTCCGGGCTGGAGGCGTCCGGAGTCGAGATCGTCCTCGACGCGCCGACCCGCGAGTGGGCCGCGCGCCGCAACGCCCCCACCGTCTGTGTGTTCCTGTACGACATCCGGGAGGACCCGACCCGGCGCGGCAGCGGCGCCGGGGAGGTGTACGACGCGGACGGGTACGTGATGGCACGGCGCACCCCACCCCGCTGGTTCGAGCTGACATACCTGGTCACGGCGTGGGCCAGCCGTCCGCAGGACGAGCACCGGCTGCTGTCTCAGGTGCTGGCCACGCTGGTGGCCGTCGACGCGCTGCCGGAGCGGCTGCTCACCGGCTCGCTGGCCGATTTGGGTCTGACCGTCCCGCTGGACACCGCCGGGACGGGCGGACCCGACGGACCGGCCGCCTCGGACGTGTGGTCGGCGCTGGGCGGCGAGTTGAAGGCGTCGCTCGGCGTACGGGTGTGCGCGCCGCTCGCCGGCGTGAACAAGGCGGCCGCGCCGCCCGTCACCGAGGGGCTCGTGGTGCGTGCCACGGATCACCGGCAGGACCCGGACGCGGCGGATCGACGGCAGGACGCGGATCCGGTGCCGGGGCGCCGGCTGCGGTACGAGGGCGTGAGCGATCCGGGGCCGGACGGTTTCGCGGGTCCGCGCGAGCGGCGCCCGGCGCCGGCCCGCCGCCGCAGAGGGGGCCGCCAGCCGTGACGTACACCGCCGATGTCGGCACGGCGGTCGGCACGGATCCGCTGTGGGCGCGGCTGCGGCTGGTCGAGGAGCGGGTCCGGCACGCGGTGGCGGCCCGCCGCGCCGTCGATCCCGACCCCGACGACCCCTACCGCGGGCAGTACCTCTCCCCCGAGGCCGTGCAGCGGATCCTGAACGAGCCGGGCGGGCTCGGCGTACCCGGATACGAGCCGCTGCCCCCGCCGCCCGAGTCCGTACTCGGCGCGCTCGCCGCGCGGTTCGGCCTGTCCCCGCTGGACACCGATCTGCTGCTGATTGCGCTGGCACCGGATCTGGACGCCCGCTTCGAGCGGCTCTACGGCTATCTCAACGACGATCTGACCCGCCGTCGGCCCACGGTCGCGCTGGCGCTGGAGCTGTGCGGGCTCGCCTCGGCGTCGGCCGCCCGGTTCCGTCTCGCGCCGGGCGCACCGCTGGTCGCGGGCGGACTGGTGGAGGTCACCGAGCCCGAGCGTCCGCCGCTGTCGCGGGTGCTCGCGGTGCCGGACCGGGTGACCGCCCATCTGCTGGGCGGCACCGGCCCCGACGCCCGGCTCGCCGGAGTGCTCGGCGAGCCCGCGCCCGACCCGACCGCCGAGGCGGACGAGGTGCACCGGGCGGCCCGCGCCGCCCGCTCCGGAACGGGGCTGGTGCATCTGCTCGACCGGGGCGGGGACGCGCCGGGTCTCGCCGTGGCCGCCCTGCACGCGGCGGGGCGGCGCGCGCTGGTCCTCGATGCGGCGGCACTCGCTCCACGTTCCGGCGATGTGCCCGCACTCGCCCGGGTCACGGCGCTGGAGGCCCGCCTCACCGATGCCGGTGTCGTCCTGGGCCCCCTGGAGTCCCTGCCCGCCGCACCACCCGAACGGGCCCGTGCCACCAGCGAGTTGTGTGCGGCACTGCGCGGCATCCCGCTGTTCACCCACGGCAAGGACGGCTGGGACCCGGCGTGGGCGGCCGACACACCGGTCGTCCTGCCGGTGACCCCGCCCTCTCCGGAGCGGCAGGCGGCGCGCTGGCGGCATGCCTTGGCCTTGGCGGACGCCGAGGGTTCGCTGATCGGTGAGGCTGACAACCGGGGGACGGGTGACGCCGACGGCTCCGTGCCGGGCGGCGACGACGGCTCCGTGCCGGGCGACGAGGGTGGCTCCGCGCATGGCGACGACCATGGCTCCGTGCCCAGCGACGACGGTGGCTCCGCACAGGGCGACGACCATGGCTCCGTGCCAGGCGACGGCCGTGTGACGGGCGCGGTTGGTGGCTTCTTGACCGGCGTCGCCGGTGAATCCGTGCAGGGCGACACCGGCGCCCACGCCCTCGCCCGGGCCGTCGCCGCGCACCGTCTCGACGGTGCGCAGCTGCGGCGCGCCGCGCACGCGGCGGTGCGCTCCGCCGCGCTCGCGGGCCGCCCGGTCTCCCCCGACGATCTGCGGGCCGCCGTACGCGCGCAGAACGGCGCGGGGCTGGCGCGGCTGGCCCGCCGGGTGGAGCCGGCGGTCGGTTGGGACGCCCTGGTGCTGCCCGCGCCGACCCATCGCAGGCTGCGCGAACTCGCCGTGCGGGCACGCCATCGCGAGCAGGTGCTCGGACAGTGGCGGATGCGGCCGGGCGGCGGCCGGGGACGCGGGGTGATCGCGCTGTTCGCGGGCGAGTCGGGCACCGGCAAGACCATGTCCGCCGAGGTGGTCGCCGCCGACCTCGGCATGGACCTGTATGTGGTCGACCTGTCCACGGTCGTGGACAAGTACGTCGGCGAGACCGAGAAGAACCTGGAGCGGATCTTCACCGAGGCGTCCGCGGTCAACGCGGTGCTGCTCTTCGACGAGGCCGACGCGATCTTCGGGAAGCGCTCGGAGGTCAAGGACGCGCACGACCGGCACGCCAACATCGAGTCGGCGTATCTGCTGCAGCGTATGGAGTCCTTCGACGGGATCGCCGTGCTGACCACGAATCTGCGAGCCAACCTGGACGAGGCGTTCACCCGCCGGCTCGATGTGGTGGCGGAGTTCCCCATGCCCGACGCGGCCCAGCGGCTCGCCCTGTGGGAGCGGTGCCTGGGCGACCGGCTGCCACGCGCCGAGGACCTGGACCTCGGCTTCTGCGCCGACCGCTTCGAGCTGGCCGGCGGCTCCATCCGGGCCTGCGCCGTCACCGCCGCCTATCTCGCGGCGGAGTCCGGACAGCCGCTCACCATGCGGCAGTTGGTGACGTCGGTGGTGCAGGAGTACCGCAAGCTCGGCCGGCTGGTCCTGGAGAGCGAGTTCGGGCCGTATCTGGCGGACGTCCTCAGCTCCTGAGCGCCCCTGTCGGCCTCTCCTGAGGACCCCTGCCGACCCGCTGTGCGAGGCACCCCGGCTCACGCGGGCCCGGGTGCCTTCCCCTGCGGTCCGCGCGGGCGTCCCAAAAGGCAGTGCGGTTGCCCCCGGCAAGGTACCCGCGCCCCTGTCGCCGGGCCCGAGCGGCCTCGGAGACTCGGCATCGACGCAGGTGACCCGATGGAACGCGAAGGAGCGAGCATGCCGACGTACCTCACCCCGGGTGTGTACGTGGAGGAGGTGCAGTCCGGTGCCCGCCCGATCGAGGGGGTCGGCACCGCCGTCGCCGCGTTCGTCGGGTTCGCCCAGAGCGGGCCCTTCCACGAACCGACCCTGGTCACCAACTGGGACCAGTACACCCAGCTGTTCGGCGGCTTCACCGAGGGCACCTACCTCGCCCACGCCGTGTACGGCTACTTCTCCAACGGCGGCGGCGCGGCCTACGTGGTGCGCATCGGCGGCTCCGCGGACGGCGCCGCCCCGGCGGCCGGCGGGGGCCGGGGAGCCCGGGAGGTGCGGGCGGCCGAGCCGGTCGCGCTCGGCGGGTTCCAGGTCACGGCCAAGCCCGGCACCTCCGGGGTGTCGGTGGAGATCGCCGACGCGGACGGCGAGAACCCGCCCGAGGACCGCTTCAAACTGCTGGTCCGCCAGGGCGAGCAGGTCGTCGAGACGTACGACGTCTCCACCCGCAAGAACGTCAAGGGCTACGTCGTCACCCAGCTGCGCGCCTCGAAGCTGATCGAGGTCACCGAGCAGCGCGACGCCGGCCAGACCCGGCCCGCGAGCCAGACGGTGGCCGTGCCCGACGCGCCGGCCGCGCCCGCGGTCCCCGGCTCCGGCACGGTGTCCCGGCTCGACCCGGCCGAGTACGTCGGTGACGCCGCCGCCCGGACCGGCTTCGCCGGCCTGGAGGCCATCGACGAGATCACCATGGTCGCGGTCCCGGACCTGATGGGTGCCCACCAGCGCGGTGACATCGACGCCGAGGGCGTGCGCACCGTGCAGCTCGCGGTCATCTCGCACTGTGAGCAGATGGGCGACCGGGTCGCCGTCCTGGACTCACCGCCCGGGCTCACCGCCCAGCAGGTGCGGCACTGGCGCAACGAGGAGGCGGGGTACGACTCCCGGTACGCCACCCTCTACTACCCGTGGGTGCGGGTCTTCGACCCGGCGGCCGGCCGCAACACCACGGTCCCGCCGAGTGGTCACATCGCCGGTGTGTGGGCGCGCAGCGACGCCGAGCGCGGTGTGCACAAGGCGCCCGCCAACGAGGTGATCCGCGGCGCGGTGGACCTGGAGGTCCGGCTCAGCAAGGGCGAGCAGGATCTGCTGAACCCGATCGGCGTGAACTGCGTACGGGCCTTCCCCGGTCGCGGCATCCGGATCTGGGGCGCCCGCACGCTGTCCTCCGACCCGGCCTGGCGCTATCTGAACGTGCGCCGCCTCTTCAACTACCTTGAGGAATCCATCCTGTTGGGCACCCAGTGGGTGGTCTTCGAGCCGAACGACGACCGGCTGTGGTCGAGCATCCGGCGCAACGTCACCGCGTTCCTCACCGAGGAATGGCGCCGGGGTGCGCTCTTCGGCCGTACCGCCGAGGAAGCGTTCTACGTCAAGTGCGACCGCGAAAACAACCCGCAGACCTCGATCGACCAGGGCCGGGTCGTCTGCGACATCGGCGTCGCCCCGGTGAAGCCCGCCGAGTTCGTGGTGTTCCGGCTGGCCCAGTTCTCCGACAGCACCAGCCTCATCGACGAGTGACCCGCGGGTCAGCCAAGGAAAGGTGACAGACAGTCATGGCAGAGGGCGATGCTCTTTCCACCCACGTCTTCGGCGTGCAGCTCGGCGGGTACATGGTCGAGTCGATCCAGGAGATCAGCGGGTTCTCCGTCGAGGAGGAGGTCGTCGAGGTCAAGCAGGTCACGTCGACGGGCAAGCAGATCATCCGGAAGCAGCCCGGGGCACGGCAGGCCGGCGAGATCACGATCACCCGGGGACTCGACAAGAGCAGCGAATTCACCAAGTGGATCAAGGAGACGCTCAACAACGGTGCCGTCGACACCGCCCGGCAGAACCTGACGATCGAGATCAAGGACACCAAGGGCGAGACGGTCCGCCGTATCCAGCTGATGAACGGCTGGGCCTCCAAGTGGGAGGGCCCCTCCCTCAAGGCCGGCGAGTCCTCCCCGGCCACCGAGACCGTCACGATCGTGTTCGAGGAGATCGTCGTCGAATGAGGCGCCGTACCGTCACGGCGGGCAACCTGGAGGAGTTCCTGGAGGCGACGGCGCCGACCGCCCAGGCGGCCGAGCAACCCCAGCCCCAGGCTCCGGCGGCCCGCCCCGCCCCGCCTCGGGACCACGGGCTGCGCACGGAGTTCGAGTTCGAGCTGCCGCGCGGGTACGTGGACGAGGCGGGCACGCTCCACCGGCACGGCGCGATGCGCCTGGCCACCGCCCGGGACGAACTGCGGCCGCAGATCGATCTGCGGGTCAAGGAGAACCCGGCCTATCTGAGCGTGGTGCTGCTGAGCCAGGTGATCACCCGGCTCGGCACCATCACCGATGTGCACGCGGGGATCGTGGAGCGTATGTACGCCACCGACGTCGCGTTCCTCCAGGACTTCTACCGCCGCGTCAACAGCGAGGGACACACCCGGGCGGCGGTGACCTGCCCGCACTGCGAGGGCGGCTTCGAGGTCGACCTCTCGGGTGGGCGCCTGGGGGAATCGTGACGTACGCACTCCCCCGGCTGCGGGAGGAGATCGCGTACATCGCCTACCACTTCCACTGGCAGCGCCAGGAGATCCTCGACCTCACCCACGCCGAGCGCCGGCAGTGGGTGACCGAGATCGCCCGAATCAACACCCGCGTGAACGAAGGTGGTTGAGCTCATGGCATGGCGGGACAGACTGCGCCGCCGGGCCACGGCGCCGGGTGCCGGCGGCACTCCGGCCGGCACCGGGTCCGCGCAGCCGGCCGCGCCGGGTGCCATGAGCACGCCCGCGACCGACGCGGCCGGTCCATCCGTCCCCGGGGACTGGGACGGCGGGTGGCGCCGTACCCCGCCGCCGACGCTGACGGTTGCCCGCTCCGCACTCGGCGTCAGCGACGGCCTCACCTTCCGCTCGGGGCTCGCGTCCTGGCAGAACCCGTCCTTCGACGCCGGCCTCGGCCACGCGGTGCTTCCCGCCGCCCCGGCCGGCCTGGTCCACGGCGTCACCGGCCCGGCCACCCCGCACGCCACCTACGCCGACGGCGGCCCCCTGCTGCTGCGCGTCCAGCGCCCGCAGCCAGAGGAGGCCGCCGAGTCCGGCCCGCCTACGGAGGAGTCCGCCGACTCCCTTCCCACGGCCGGCACGGAACGGCCTTCCGCCCCGGCCGCTCCCCAGGTGTCCCGCAGGACACGACCGGGGGCGGCGCCGCGCGACACGGGGAAGCGGGCCGGCTCCGGGTCTCGACAGCAAGTGAGCAACGGCACGTCTGGTCCCGCCGGAACGACGTCCGCGGATCCGAGTCCGGCGACAGGCGATGCCCCGCACGTGCAAGGCGGTGCCGGGCCGACGCAGGGAGGTTCCGGGCCGGTGCAAGGTGGCTCCGGGAGCGGTGGCAGCGGCGGCGCGGCGGGTACGGCATCCTCGGGCGGGGTCGGGGGGTCCGGGGCGGCAGCTTCCCCTTCCGTCCAGCGGTCGGCCGTGGCTCCGGCGAGCCGTTCCCTCGTCGCTGCCGACCCTCTCGTGACCGTCTCCGCACCGGAGGCGGCCGTGCAGCGCTCCGCCGCCGGTTCCGGCCCCTCGGCACCCGTGCCCGAGCTGCCGGTCGTACGACGGATCGCTGTGGTGCCCCACGCGGCGGGGGACGGCCCCGCACCCCGGACGCCTTCCGCCGGGCCTGGTACGACTCCGCACGCCGCACACACCGCACACACCGCGCCGCAGCTCCGGCACACGACTGACACCGCGCCGCAGGACGCCTCCGCGGAACGGGCGCGCGCGGCAGAGCCCGGCGGCCCCCGCTCCGTCCGCCCTTCGGCGCTGGGCCCTTCACTGACCGTCGCCCGACGCCCGACCGCACCGATGCGCCGGATAGCGGCCCTGCGGCCCGATCGTGCGGCCACTAGCGCCACCGCGGGGAGGGACATCACGCCGACAGCCCGCGCGGAAGAGACTCCGAACGCCGCGCCTCCCGTACCGGAGACTCCGAACGCCGCGCCTCCCGTAGCGGAGACTCCCAGCGCCGCGCCTCTCATAGCGGAGACTCCACGCCCCGCACCTTCGGTACGAGAGACCCCGAACGCCACGCCTCCGGTGCAGCGGACCGCGGACCCGGTGCGCCCGGGAAGCCGGCCACCGCTGGGTGCGCCCGTGCCGGAACTGCCCTCCACCGCCCGGCCGTTGACCGAAAGCGGGCCGGAGACGCCCCGCCCGGCCACCGACGCACACCTGACGACCGACCCGGCGCTCCCGATCGTGCAGCGCCAGGCGGGCGACGCTGCAGGTGCCGGTGCCACAACGAGCCCGTACGTCGCGGGCACCGCGACGACACCGCAGACCCGCGCGACCGGAGGCGCCGACGCCGCACCGACCGCTCCCGAGCCGCCCGGCCAGGCCACCCGGTCCCGGCCGTCCGGCACCCGTGCGCGTGGGGGACTCGGAGCGCCGTTGCCCGAAATGCCGTCGACCGCGGACCTGCCTCGACAGCCCGGCGCCCGTGGGCGTGGCCGTGGCGGCCCTGGGGCGCCGCTGCCCGGGATTCCACCGACAGCAGACGCCTCGCGCACGGCCGGACCCGGTGGCCAGGCAAGCCTCCAGAGCGTCCAGCGCACGCGCACCGCAGTGCACCCGGACCGCACCACCGGACAGGCACCCGCGAATTCCTCCGGCCCCGAGGCCCCCACCGCACCCCTGCTGGGCACGCCGGGCTCCGAGGATCGCAGCACGGACCTCAACTCCTCGGTGGATCAGGAGACTTCAGGCCTCGCGACGCCGGGCGCCTCGCCTGTTCTAGCCGCTCCCCTCGTCTCCCCGCTCGCCTCAGGGAGTGCGTCTTCCAGCGCGACCGAACCCGGTCCCGCAGTACAACGCACGACCACGTCACAGGCTCAGCCGACCCCTGCAACAGGCACAGCGTCCTCGCCTGTCGAAGCCTCGGCACCGAGCGGCGCGGGCATGGCCGCCCCCGGAACGGTGGTCGTCGCACGGGCCATCGACCGCCATCGTCCAGGTCCGGGCGCCGTGGATGCGCAGCGGCCCGGTGCCATCCGGCGTCAGCCGCTCGCAGTGTGGCGTCAGCAGTCCGCACCCCGCACCCTCGCGCTGCTCGCCGCACGTCCGCTCACCGTCAACACCCGTGCGCCGGAAGCTGTCGCGCCGCCCTCGGGCACCCACGCACCCGAGCCTCCCGTCGTGGCCGCGTCCTGGCGCCGTGACCCGGACCCAGGCGCGAGGACATCGCACACGGAGCGCGAACCGCATCGCGGGGTGCCGCACGTCCAGCGGACCGCTACCGGTTCCGTACCGTCGGCGTCGGCGTCGGACAACTCGCCCTCCACGTACGCCAGTTCGCCGACGCGTCGGCGGGCCGTTCCCGTCGTGCGGCCGAATCCGTCCGTCCAGCGGTCCGCTGCCGGCGGCGACAAGGCCGTCCGGCCGCTCGCGCTGCCGTTGTCCGATCCGCAGGCAGCCCCGCTCCAGGACCGGCCGGGCCACGCGGCTCCCGGCACCCCGCCGGTGCCGGTGGTCCGGGCCGCCCGTACGACACCGGCCCCGGCAGCCCCCGTGCAGCGCGAGGTGGGCCGAACCGGTGGTCGCGGTGCGGCTTCCGCCGGGGTGCCGGTGACCGGCGTGCCCACGCGGGGTCGGCAGCGGTCGGCGTCCGCGCCGCCTGCGCCCGGGTCGGTCGCCGCCAGGGAGACGGCGTCGGCCGGGACGCGGCAGGAGCCCGTGATCGACCTGGACGAGCTGGCGCGGCGCCTGCTGGACCCGATGGCCCGGCTGCTGCGCGCAGATCTGCGGCGCGGCCGCGAACGTGCGGGCCGGCCCTACGACGGACGCCGCTGAGGACAGGGAACGGATGGCCAAGGGATGACGGACAACATCTTCGCGACGAGCGTGTTCTTCCGGCTCGCGATCGGCGGCAACGACCTGGGTGCCTTCCACACCTGCTCCGGCATGGGGGCGGAGGTCGAGATGGAGAGCTACGCCGAGGGCGGCAACAACGGCTTCACCTGGCAGCTGCCCGGCCGGGTCACCTGGTCGAACATCACCCTCACCCGGCCGGTCACCGCCGACACGGCGAAGATCGGCCGCTGGCTGGACGAGACGCTGCGGCGCGTGGAGCCCAAGGACGGGGAGATCGTGGCGCTGAAACCGGATCTGACCCGGATCATCAGCTGGCAGGTGCTCGGCATCGTGCCGGTGCGCTGGCAGGGGCCGTCGTTCGACCCGTCGTCCTCGCAGGCCGCGGTGGAAACTCTGGAGATCGCCCACGAGGGACTGAGGCCTTCCTGATGCCTGCCGTTCGCACCAGCCGGGCCAGGGCCCAGTTGACCCTGAAGGAACCCCCGGCGGCGGTCGGCGCGAAGCCCGGTGGGACGATCGCGCGACTGAACCTCCAGTTCAATCCCAACACGCTCCAGCTGCGCAAGACCACCGAGTGGCGGCGCAGCCCGTCCCGGATGGCCGGGCAGTCGGCGCTGCCGGAGTTCGTGGGCAGCGGGCCGCGGGAGCTGAGTCTGGAGGTCTTCCTCGACGCGACCTCCAAGCACGACAACTCGGTGGAGCAGGCGGTCGAGACGCTGATGAAGGCGTGTGTGCCGAGCCCGGCGAGCCTCGCGCGGAAGAAGCCGGCCAGTCCCTGGGTGCGGTTCGAGTGGGGTACGGCGCGGACGACGTCGTTCGACGGGGTGCTGTCGAGCCTGTCGGTGACGTACTCGCTGTTCGACGTGGACGGCAAACCGCTGCGGGCGACCTGTGCGCTGTCGATCGAGGAGGCGAGCGTCGACCCGCCGGGGCAGAACCCCACCTCGGGTGCGCGGACGGCCCGCAGCACGCACACGGTGGTGGCCGGGGACAGCCTCGCGCTGCTGGCCTGGCGGGAGTACGGCGACGCGACCGCGTGGCGGGTCATCGCGGAGGCGAACGGGATCGACGACCCGCTGGCCCTGGCGCCCGGCACCGAACTGGTGGTGCCGGCGCTCGGGGACGCGGGCGGTGAGGAGGAGCGGTGACCACACCCGAGGCGCGGGGAGGCCGGTCCTTCGCGGCGGACCCCGTCGTGGAGGCCCCCGGCGAGCTGCCGCGGATCTGGGCGGCGCAGCTGGTGAGCTGTGTGGTGGACGAGAACGTGGGCCTGCCGGATGCCGCGGTACTGACCTATCGCGATCCCGACAACGAGTTCCTGAAGTCGACCGGCATCACGCTCGGCACCCCGCTGCGGGTGTCGGTGGTGACGGTGGCCGGGCAGGCACGCGAGCGGCTGTTCAACGGCGAGGTCACGGCCGTGGAGATCGACCGGGACTCGACCGGGTCGTTCACCGTCGTACGCGCCTATTCCGTCGCGCACCGACTGCAGCGCGGGCGGAAGGTGGTGGCGTACCGGAACATGACGGCCGCGGCCATCGTCCGCAAGGTGGCCGCCGGGGCGGGGCTGCCGTGCGGGAAGGTGGAGGCGGCACCGGTCACGTTCAAGCAGTTGTCGCAGGCCAACGTGTCCGACTGGGACTTCCTGCAGTATCTGGCGGGCGAGAGCGGTGCGCAGGTGCGGGTCGACGACAAGGGCGTGCTGCAGTTCACCAAGCCCGAGAAGGCCTCCGGTGCGCCCGCGCCGTCGACGCCGGCCACGCAGAGCCCGATGGTCCTGGAGTACGGGCGGAATCTGCTGGCGCTGCGGGCCGCGCTGTCGGGTGCGGACGGGGCGTCCCAGGTCGAGGTGCGCGGCTGGGACGTCACCACCAAGACTCCGTTGGTGGCCCGGCAGCAGTCGGTGACCAGCGACACCGTACTGCCCGGCCTCGCCCCGCAGTTCGGCGCCCGGTTCGGGAAGTCGGCGAAACTGACGGTGACGGACACGCCGTACCGTACGCAGGCCGAGACGACCGCGGTCGCCACCGCGGTCGCCGGTCATGTGAGCGCGGGCTTCGGGGAGTTGGAGGCCGTGGCCGAGGGCAATCCGCGGCTGCGGGCGGGCAAGCCGGTCGCGCTCGGCAACGTGGGGCCCTCGTTCTCCGGCCGGTACACGGCCACGGCCGTGCAGCACAGCCTGGAGCCGCACGGCGGCTATCGGACCACGGTGTGGGTGAGCGCCAGCCCGGACCGGTCCCTGGCCGGCCTGGTGACCGGCGCGAACGCGCCCGGGCGCGGCCCGCGCATGCCGGGCCTCGCGATCGGGGTGGTGACGGACGTGCGCGAGCCGGGCGGTGCGCAGAGCGGCGGGGTCCGGCTCAAGTTCCCCTGGCTGGACGACACTTATGTGACCGACTGGGTGCGTACGGTGCAGTGGGGCGGCAAGGGCGGCGGGGGTGTGGTGAGCCCCGAGGTCAACGACGAGGTGCTGGTCGGCTTCGAACAGGGCCTGCTGGACAGCCCGTACGTCATCGGCGGTCTGTACAACGGCGTGGACCGGCCCTCGCCGCACGACGTTCCGCTGGTCGACAGGACCAGCGGCAAGGTCAACCGCCGCTCGGTGGTGTCGCGTTCGGGGCATCGGCTGGAGCTGCTGGATCCCCCGACGGGACCGTCCGGGGTACGCCTGCGCACCGCGGACGAGCGGCTGGAGGTGCTGCTGGACGACCGGAACAACCGGATCGAGGTGACGGTGTACGCGGCCGGTGGCCGACGGGCGTTGTCCTCGGTGCTGCTGGACGCCCAGGGCATCACGCTCGACGCGAAGACCGGCAAGGTCAGTGTGAAGGGCGGCACCGTGGAGATCGACGGCACCAACGCGGTCAGGGTCGGCGGGCGTTCGGTGAACGTGTCCGGGCAGACGGACCTCACGCTCGACGGCGGACTGCTCGGCGTACTGAAGGCGGATAGCGTGCGCATCAACTGACCTATCGTCAACTTCTCCATTTCCCCAGGCCCTTGAGGGCCGTGACCCCTTCGAGGAGCTAGTTGCATGCCCGCCGCAGCCCGTACCGGCGACCCCACCAGCCATGGGGGTGTGATCGCCACCCCGCCGCCCGGCGCAGCCATGGCGGTGGCGCGTGTGCTGATCGGCGGCCGGCCCGCCGCCGTCGTGGGCAGCCTGCACACCTGTGTGATGCCCCCGCACGCCGCCCTGGGCCCGGCCAATGTGATCCTGCCCAACCCTGCCGCGCTCGTCTCGGGCGAGGTGCTCATCGGCGGGTTGCCGGCCGCGCGGGCGGGCGACACCACCGCCTGTGGCGCGACGATCCAGATCGGCGCCCTGAACGTGCTGATCGGGGGATTGTGATGAGCGACCGGTTCATCGGGCGCGGCTGGGCGTTCCCGCTGCGGGTCGGGCCGACCGGCGGGATCGCCATGGTGGAGCGGGAGCGGGAGATCGAGGAGGCGATCCGGCTGGTGCTCGGCACCGCGCCCGGAGAGCGCCCGATGCGCCCGGAGTTCGGCTGCGGCATCCACGACTACGTCTTCGCGCCCGGCGACGGCGCCACCGCGGGGCGGATCGCCCAGCAGGTGCGGGAGGCTCTGGAGCGGTGGGAGCCGCGGATCACCGTGGACGACGTGGTGGTGGCCTTCGACGCGGTGGACGACGGAACCCTCTACATCGACGTGCGCTACACGGTGCGCTCCACCAACGACCGGCGCAACCTGGTGTTTCCCTTCTACACGATCCCCTCCGAGGAGGGGGCCGAGGAAGCGGTCGCGGACTGATGGCCCTGCCCTCCCCCAACCTGGACGACCGGCGGTTCCAGCAACTCGTCGACGAGGCGAAGCGGTATGTGCAGCAGCGCGCCCCGGAGTGGACCGACCACAACGTCTCCGATCCGGGTGTCACCCTGATCGAGACCTTCGCGTATCTCGTGGACCAGCTGCTGTACCGGCTGAACCGGGTGCCGGACAAGAACTACACCGCGTTTCTGGACCTGTTGGGCATCCGGCTGTTTCCACCGGCGGCCGCCGGGGCCGAGGTCGACTTCTGGCTGTCGGCGCCGCAGCCCGACACGGTGACGCTGCCCGCCGGCACGGAGGTGACCACGGCGGACGGCGAGACCGAGGAGCCCGTGGTGTTCGCGACCGTTGACGAACTGCGCGTCATCCCCAGCGAGTTGATCCGGCTGGTGACCGCGCCCCGCACTGGTGACCAGGCCGACCGGACCGGTGAGCTGGCCGAGGGCCGCGACGTCCGGTGCTTCCAGGCGGCGCCCGAGCCGGGCGACGCGCTGCTGTTCGGGCTGCCCACCGCCGTACCCCGCTGCATCGTCGCCGTACGGCTGGACAGCCGGGTGGAGGGCGTCGGCGTCGACCCGCGTCAGCCGCCGCTGGTGTGGGAGGCCTGGGACGGCGGCCGTTGGCAGGTGTGCGAGACCGGCTCGGACACGACGGGCGGTCTGAACCGGCCCGGCGAGGTGATCGTGTACGTCCCCGCCGGGCACACGGCGTCCGTGATCGGCGGGACGCGCGGGGGCTGGCTGCGCTGCCGGGTCACCGAGCCGGAGCCGGGCCAGCCGTTCTACTCGGAGTCCCCGACGGTGCGCGAGGCATCCGTGTTCACGGTCGGCGGCACCATCGCCGTCGAGCACGCCGAGACCGTCACGGACGTGCCGCTCGGCACGTCGGAGGGGGTGCCGGGGCAGACGTTCCGGCTCGGCCGCCCGCCGGTGCTGCTGGACGGCGAGCCGCCCGCGGTGGAGGTCTCGTCGGCCGACGGCTGGCAGCGCTGGAGCGTCGTGGAGCACTTCGGCCGCTCCCGTCCCGACGACCGGCATGTCCGAGTCGACGCGACCACCGGCGAGTTCACCTTCCCGCCGGCCCTGCGCGAGGCGGACGGCACGCTCCGGCTGTGCGGCGCGGTGCCCGAGAAGGGCGCCCACATCCGGGTGTCCCGCTACCGCACCGGCGGCGGCCCGGCCGGCAACGTGGCGCGGGGCGCGATCTCCGTGCTGCGCAGTTCCGTGCCGTACATCGCCCGCGTCACCAACCGGGAGGCGGCGCGCGGCGGGGTGGACGGGGAGACGATCGCCAACGCCAAGCTGCGGGCGCCGGACGCGCTGCGCATGCAGGAGCGCGCGGTGACCGCCGAGGACTACGAGATCATCAGCCGGCAGGCGGCGCCCTCGGTGCGCCGGGTGCGCTGTCTGCCCGCGGCGGACGGAGCGGGCGCGGTACGGGTGCTGGTGGTGCCGGACGCCGTGCCGGACGACGGAGACCGGCTCCGTTTCGAGCAGTTGATCCCCTCGGACCAGGTGCTCGCCGCGATCACCGAGAGCCTGGACGAGCGGCGGCTGATCGGCACCCGGCTGGTGGTGGAGCCTCCCGTGTACCAGGGTGTCACGGTCGTCGCCCGGCTCGCGGCGGCGCCCGAGGACACCGACCGGGTGCGTGACGCTGCCCTCGCCGAGCTGTTCCGGTACCTCAACCCGCTGGACGGCGGGCCGGACGGCACCGGGTGGCCGTTCGGGCGGCCGGTGCAGTACGGCGAGATCTTCGGGCTGCTGCAACGCGCCACCGGCAACGCGCTGGTGGACGAGATCCGGCTGTTCGCCGCCGACCCGATCACCGGGCGGCGCGGCACTCCGGTGGACCGCATCGACGTGGCCGCGGGCGCGCTGGTCTTCTCGTACCAGCACCAGGTCGTCGTACAGCCCCGGGAGCCGGAGGCCCGCCCATGAGCCGTGCCGCCGTACCCGGCCTGCCGAGCCGGCATCCGATCGGCGGGCTGCTGCCCGCGCTCTACGCCGACGACGACTTCGCGCAGCGGTTCACCGCCGGGCTGGACACCGTCCTCGCCCCGGTGTTCGCGACCCTCGACAATCTGCCCGCGTATCTCGACCCCCGCGTGGCGCCGCTGGACTTCGTGACCTGGCTGGCGTCGTGGGTGGGTGCGGACGACGACGGCGAGTGGCCGGCGGAACTGCGCCGGGAGGCGGTGGTCCGCGCGGTGGAGCTGCACCGCTGGCGCGGCACCCGCTGCGGCCTGGTGGAGCGGCTGCGGCTCACCCTCGGGGTGAACGCCGACGTCGTCGGCGACGGCGGGGCGGTGTGGTCCCCCACCGCGGGCACCGAGCTGCCGCCGGCACCGTCCGGCGCGGTGCTGATCCGGGTGTGGCCGGGCCGCGATCCGGAGGTGGACGCGGGCCGGGTCCGGGAGGTCGTCCGGTCCCTGTGCCCGGTGCATGTCCCGTGCCGGGTGGAGATCCTGCCCGGCCCGCCCACCGACGAAGGGAGCTGACGCCATGCGCGCCTGTCCCGTGTGCGGGGCGTCCAACGCCCCCGACGACGACTTCTGCAGCAACTGCGGCTCGTACCTGGGCTGGTCCGAGGAGGGCTCGCGGGGTACGTCCGCGTCGACGACCACGCCGACGCCTCCGTCGGAGGGCGGGCCGACGGCGGCCGCCGGCCCGGGAGCGGAGGCCGATCCGAGGCCTGCGCCGACACCGACACCGGCACCCGCACCCGCACCCGCTCCGGCACCGGCACCGGCACCGGAGGGTGACGTGGGTGCCGGGGCGAACGGTGGCCGACGCATGGGCCGAGCCGACGAAGGACAGCGCGGGACTCCCGCGGGAACCGGCACCGGCACCGATGCGCACAGCGGCAACCGGACCGGCACCGACGGCGGACCCCGTGGCAACCTCGGCGCTGCGGACCGCTCCTCCGCGCCCGCGACACCCCCGGAGCGCCCCGGCGGCGAGTCGTCGTCCACGCCACAACCGTCCGCCTCCGCACCACCACCCGCCTCGGCACAACCCCCGGCCTCCGCACAACGGCCCAGCTCGCCGCCGGCACCCGCACAACCGCCCGCGGCTCCGTCGGCCCCCGCACCATCGCGTACCTCGCAGCCGAGCCCCGAACGCCCGCCCACCTCGTCGTCACCCCGGACGCAGCCCCCCACTTCATCCCCGGCCCCCGCAGAGCCACCTGCCTCGCCCCCAGCCCCCGCCCAGCCACCCGCCGCACAGCCGGCCCCCGCTCATCCGCCTGCCTCGCCCCTGGCGCCCACACAGCCACGGACCCCGCAACCGGCTCCCGCCCAGCCCGCCCCCGTGCAGCCCGCGAAGCCGGTCGCGCCGCGGCCTGTCGTGCGGTCGGTGGCGGAGCCGGAGGAGGTGTCCGGGGTGCCGTGCCGGGTGTGCGGGACGCCCAATCCGCCGGGGCGGCGGTTCTGCCGTCGCTGTGCCAGTCCGCTCGCCCCGGCGGAGGATCGGGCCCCGCTGCCCTGGTGGCGGACGATCTGGCCGTTCCGGCGCCGGGTGCGTGCAGGGTCCGGGCGGTGGATCCGGGTGCTGGTGACGCTGGCCGTGATCCTGGCGCTGTGCGTGGGCGGGTTCTTCCTGCTCCCGGCCGGGCGCGCCCTGTTCGAGGACACCCGGGACAAGCTCAGCGCCCCCAAGGCCGTCACACCGGTGGGCATCCACGCCAGCGCCGCGGTGCCCGGGCATCCGGCGAAGAACACCACCGACGGGCTCAGCAACCGCTACTGGGGGGCGCCGGGGGCCGGAGCCTCGATCACGTACACCTTCGCCAAGCCGTTCCGGATGGTCGACCTCATCATCACCAACGGCGCGTCGAAGGAGCCCGAGGAGTACGCCCGTGAGGCGCGGGCGCTGCGCATGGACATGGAGGTCACCTCGGCGGACGGCTCGGTGCACCACAAGGAGATCGACCTCAGTGACAAGGCGGGAAACCAGACCGTCGTGACCGGGATCGACGACGTGGTGAAGGTACGGCTGGTGCTGGGCTCGGTCACGGGACTCACCGGGCAGCGTGTGGTGGCGGTCGGCGAGGTGGAGTTCTTCCAGCGGAGCTGACCCGCGGCCGACCGCGGCCCGCAGCCCCGCGAACTCCGCGCCGTCGGCGAGGAGTTCGCGGATCAGCGCGCCGACCTCGGGATCGTCCGGACAGCGGGCGGCGGCGCACGGGCCTGATCTCAGGGTCGCGGACGATCGGCGGGGCGATCGGTCAGTCGAGGCCGAGGACGCTCAGGGTGCGCTCGGCCATGCGCTGTTCACCGAGCGCGTTGGGGTGCACGGGCACGATGTTCGTGCCGAACAGCAGCGGCTCGATCCACCGGGTGCCGGCGGCCTGGCACGCGTCGTGCCCCTCGGAGGCCTGGGAGAAGTCGACGTACGTCGCCCCACTCTCCTCGGCGGCGCGCTCGACCACGGCGTTCAGGTGGGCCTGCAGGGCGTGCAGGTACGGCACGTCGCCGGAGGCGACGGGCAGTTGGGCGAAGCAGGACGGGTCGGCCTCGGCGGGGGTGATCCACGGGTAGCCGAGCACCGCCACACGGGCGCCCGGCGCCTTGGCCCGGACGTCGTGCAGCGCGCTCTTCAGCGCGGGGTAGGTGTGGGCGTCGATGGCGTCGTCGAAGGTGCTGCCGTACAGGTCCTTGCAGGGGCTGCCGTGGCCTCCGGTGAGGACGCCCGCGCTGCCGCAGGCGAGCATGGCGTTGACGAAGGTGCCGTTGTCGTTGCCGCCGATCGTGAATGTCACCAGGTCGGTGTGCGCGCTGACGGCGTCCAGTTGCGGGGTGACTCCGGGGTACTGCGACTTGGTGAAGTCCTTGGTCTGGGCGGCGCCACAGGTGACGTCGGTCAGCTGGGCGCCGGTGCGGGCGGCGATGGCGTGGGGGTAGTTGGCCGTGGAGCGCAGGCAGATCAGATTGCTCGTGTCAACGGGCAGCACGCCCGAGGCGGCGCTGTAACTGTCGCCGAGGGCGACGTAGTTCAGGGGGGTGGCGGCCTGGGCGGGTACGGCGGTGAGGCCGAGGGTCAGCGCACCGGCGAGTGCGGAGGCTCCGGCGATGGCACGGCGCAGGGCAGGCTTGAGCATGGGCAGGGGGCTCCTTGTTCTCGGGGTTCTCGGGATGGGGACACCGAGCGGCGGGCATGGCGATGCCCGCCCGTGTGCTGGTGCACGAGAATGCGGCGGCTCAGAGCAGGGGGAAGTACCGGAACTCGTTATTACTTCACGGTTCTACTGGAAGGTAATGTGAGGGCGCCGTACCCAGGAGTCAACGTTGTTGACAGAGATTCTTGAAACGCTCGCGGAAGCCCACCCGAGTCCTGCGCCCCGCCGCACCGGGCGCGGCCACCTCTTACGGAGTCGTGACGCGACGGCCGTGTCGGCCGGTAGCGGTGCCGTCCGCGTCTAGCGTGGCCGTATGCGTGTACTGGTCACCGGCGGTGCCGGGTTCATCGGGTCCCATGTCGTCGAGGCGCTGCGGGCGCGCGGGCACGAGCCGCTCGTGTACGACGTCCGCGAGGATCCCGGTGCGGACGTGCGCAATCCGGCAGCCGTCGCCCGGGCGCTGGCCGGGGTGGACGCCGTCTGCCATCAGGCGGCGATGGTCGGGCTCGGCAACGGTGTCGCCGACGCGGCGGAGTACGTCTCGCGCAACGATCTCGGCACGGCCGTGCTGGTCGCGGCCCTGGCGGAGGCGGGGGTACGGCGCCTGGTGCTCGCGGGGTCGATGGTGGTGTACGGCGAGGGACGTTACGCATGCCCGCGGCACGGGGTCGTACGGCCCGGCCCCCGGAGCGTCGCCGACCTCGATGCGGGACGGTTCGAGCCCTTGTGTCCGCGCTGCGGGGCGGAGCTGAGCCCCGGGCTCGTCGACGAGGACGCTCCGGCCGATCCGCGCAACGTGTACGCCGCGACCAAGCTGGCCCAGGAGCACCTGGCCGCCGCCTGGGCCCGCAGCACGGGCGGGTCGGCGGTGTCGTTGCGCTACCACAATGTGTACGGGCCCCGGATGCCGCGGGACACCCCGTACGCCGGGGTCGCGTCCTTCTTCCGCTCGGCGCTGGCCCGCGGGGAGGCTCCCCGGGTGTTCGAGGACGGGCGGCAGCGGCGGGACTTCGTGCACGTCCGGGACGTGGCGGAGGCGAACGTGATGGCGCTGGAGGCGGAGGCCGCCCCGGGTGTCCTCACGGTGTACAACACCGGCAGCGGTGAGCCGCGTACCGTCGGCGAGCTGGCCGGGGCGCTGGCGGCCGCGTGCGGCGGACCGGAGCCCGTGGTCACCGGGGAGTACCGGCTGGGGGACGTACGGCACATCACGGCCGACTCCTCCCGCCTGCGCTCCGCGCTGGGGTGGAAGCCGCAGGTCGGGTTCGCGGAGGGGATGCGGGAGTTCGCGGCGGACGGGTCTGCCTGAGGCGGCCGTGGATCGGTTTACCGGGGGGTGTGGGTACCCCGCTACGGTGCTGCGGGCAGGGTCACCTCGAAGCGGCAGCCGCCGGGGATGTTGTGGACGGTGGCGCGGCCCTGGTGGGCCTCCACGATGCCGCGGACGATCGCCAGGCCGAGGCCCGCGCCCGCCGGGGGTGTGCGGGCGTCGGTGCCGCGCCAGCCGGTGTCGAAGACGCGGGGCAGGTCCTCCTCGGGGATGCCGCCGCAGCCGTCCGTGACGGACAGCACCACGCCGTCGGCGGTGCGTTCGGCGGCGATCGCGACCGTGCCGTCGGCGGGGGTCCGGCGGATGGCGTTGACCAGGAGGTTGCCGAGCACCCGGGTCATCTCCTTGCCGTCCACCTCGACCGGCACGGGTTCGACGCCGTCGCCCACGAGCCGGACGCCGTGTTCCCGGGCGAGCGGGTCGGCGCCCGCGAGCGCGTCGCCGACCAGGTCGTACAGGGAGATCCGGGAGGGGCTCAGCGGGAGGGTGCCCGCATGGATGCGGGAGAGTTCGAAGAGGTCGCCGACCATGTCGTTGAGCCGTTCGACCTCGGTGCGGATCTGCTTGAGATAGCGGCCGGGGTCGGCGGCCACGCCGTCCTCCAGCGCCTCGGACATGGCGCGCAGTCCGGCCAGCGGGGTGCGCAGGTCGTGCGAGATCCAGGCGACCAGTTCGCGGCGGGACTTCTCCAACGCCCGCTCCCGTTCCCGGGATTCGGCGAGCCGTGCGCTGGTCGTGGCCAACTCGCGGCTGAGGGCGTCCAGTTCGGCGGTGGCGGGGCCGTGCGGGGCGGCGAAGGCGCCGGCGTCACCGAAGGAGCGGGCGGCGTCGGTGAGGGCGCGGCTGCGGGCGACCACCCAGCGGCCCAGGAGCAGCGCGGTGACGAGGGAGACGACGGCCGCCATCGCCACGACCGTGGTGACCACCGTGAGGTCGTGCGAGGAGAGGAACATCGCCCAGGCCACGGCGAGCGTGCCGGCGAGCATCGCGCCGACGGCGACGGCCGCGACCACGGCGACGGAGGCGGTCAGCGAGCGGCGCCGGATCAGGCGCAGCACGCCCGCTCCCGCGGCCCCGGCGGCCGCGGCGCCGGCGAAGGCGTAGAGGGCGATGAGCAGGATGTCGCGCATGGTCAGAGCACCGCCCCAGAGGGCTCGAAGCGGTAGCCCACGCCCCAGACCGTCTGGATCAGGCGGGGCCGGGCCGGGTCGTCCTCGACCTTGCCGCGCAGTCTGCGGACATGGACGGTGACGGTGGACAGGTCGCCGAAGTCCCAGCCCCAGACCTCGCGCATCAGGTCCTCGCGGCTGTAGGCCCGGCCGGGATGGCGCAGGAAGAAGGCGAGCAGGTCGAACTCGCGGAGGGTGAGGGCGAGTTCGCCGCCGTTCTTGGTGGCCCTGCGGGCGTCGGGGTCGAGGGCGAGTCCGGCCGCGGCCAGCCGGTGCCCCGTGGCGGCGGGGCGGCTGCGGCGCAGCACCGACTCCACGCGCAGGACCAGTTCGCGGGGGCTGAAGGGCTTGGTGACATAGTCGTCGGCGCCCACCTCCAGGCCCAGGATGCGGTCGTCCTCGTCGCCGCGGGCGGTGAGCATGATGACCGGCACCGGGCCGCGGTCCCGCAGCCGCCGGCACACCTCCAGTCCGTCCATGCCGGGCAGCATCAGGTCGAGCACCACGAGGTCGGGCCGGTGCGCGGCGGCGCGGGTGAGGGCGGTCGGGCCGTCGTCGGCGCGGTCGACCAGATGGCCGGCGCGGTGCAGATATCCGGTGACCACCTCGGCGACGGTCGGGTCGTCGTCCACGACCAGGATCCGGGCCGTCTCGCCTGCGGTTCCGGTCTCATGGGGCTCGTACAGCGGTTGCATGCCTCAAGCGTCGCACCGCGCGCCCGGCCTCGGTGCGCCGCGGGCCGGGCGTCCGCGTTTCGTAAGGACCATGAGTCCGATATGCCCGATTCGCGTTCGTAGGGTGAAACCGTGACGACCCTTTCAACAGACGTCGACGTGGTGCTGCCCTGCCTGGACGAGGCGGAGGCCCTGCCCTGGGTGCTCGGCCGGATTCCGGCCGGCTGGCGCGCCCTCGTCGTCGACAACGGTTCCACCGACGGCTCACCGGACATCGCCCGCGCGCTCGGCGCGACGGTGGTGCACGAGCCGCGGCGCGGCTTCGGTGCCGCCTGCCATGCCGGGCTGACCGCGGCCACCAGCGACATCGTGTGCTTCTGCGACTGCGATGCCTCCCTCGATCCCGCGCTGCTCGTCCCGTTCGTGCGGGAGATCCGGGAGGGCGCGGCCGACCTGGTGCTCGGCCGACGGCGGCCCGAGGGCCGGGGTGCCTGGCCCGCGCACGCCCGCGTGGGCAATCTCGCACTGGCCCGGATGCTGCGCCGCCGTACCGGGCTGCGCCTGCACGATCTCGGCCCGCTGCGCGCCGCCCGCCGCGAGCCGCTGCTCGCGCTGGACCTCACCGACCGCCGCAACGGCTATCCGCTGCAGATGGTGGTCCGCGCGGCCGACGCCGGCTGGCGCATCGCCGAGCACGACGTGCCCTACCGGCCGCGCACCGGCGCCTCCAAGGTGACGGGCACCTGGCGCGGCACCTGGCAGGCGGTGCGGGACATGAGCCGCGTGCTCGCCGAGACCCCGGCCGACGGGGGGCTCGTACGATGACCACGCTGCTCGTCATCGCCAAGGAACCGCTCCCGGGGCGGGTCAAGACCCGGCTCACCCCGCCGTTCACCCCGCGGCAGGCGGCCCGCCTCGCGGAGGCGGCGCTCGTCGACACCCTGCACGCCGTGGCGGCGGCGCCCGCGACCCGGCGGGTCCTCGTCCTCGACGGGGCGCCGGGACCGTGGCTGCCGTCCGGCTTCGAGGTGCTGCCGCAGTGCGCGGGCGGGCTGGACGAACGGCTGGCGGACGCCTTCGCGCACTGCTCAGGACCGGCCCTGCTGATCGGCATGGACACCCCGCAGGTGACGCCGGAGTTGCTCACCGTGGACTTCGCGGGCTGCGACGCGTACCTCGGTCCGGCCGAGGACGGCGGCTTCTGGGCGCTGGGGCTGGCCGAGCCCGACCCCGCGCTCCTGCGAGGCGTGCCCATGTCCACGCCGGAGACCGGGGCGGTGCAGCGGCAGCGGCTGCTGGCCGCCGGGCTGCGGGCGCGCGAGCTGCCCCGGCTGCGGGACGTCGACACCGCCGCCGACGCGCACGCCGTCGCCGCGCTGGCCCCGCACGGGCGGTTCGCCGCCCGGCTGGCCCGCTGTACGCCGGTCGTCCGGTGATGGGCGCCTCCGTCGCCTGGGCGGCCGCCGACCCCTATGCGGCCGCGCTGCGCACCGGCCGCGGCCCGCTGTTCCTGCGCCGGGCCGACGGCTGGCTGCTGCCGCTGGAGGTGGAGCGCTGGTGCGCCGACGCGGACACCGTGGACCGGGCGGTGCTGGACCGCTGCGAGGGCGCTGTCCTGGACGTGGGCTGCGGCCCCGGCCGGCTGGTCGCCGAGCTGGCCGCCCGCGGCCGTACCGTGCTCGGCATCGACGTCAGCGCGGCCGCCGTCGACCACACGGTCGGGCTCGGCGGGCAAGCACTGCGGCGCTCGGTGTTCGAGCCGCTGCCCGGCGAGGGCCGCTGGGACACCGTGCTGCTCATGGACGGCAACATCGGCATCGGCGGGGAGCCGGCCGCCCTGCTGGAGCGGGTGGCGGCGCTGCTGCGTCCGGGCGGTCTGCTGATCGCCGAGACGGTGCCGGGACGCGTCGACGAACGCGCCCGGGTCCAGGTCGTCGACAGCACCGGCGCGCCCCGGGCCACCGGTGCCCCCTTCCCCTGGGCGCGCCTCGGCACCCCGGCCCTGCTGCGGTACGCGCGCAGGGCCGGGTGGCGGCCCGTGGCTCAGTGGGGCGCGGACGGCCGCTGCTTCGTCGCCCTGCGCAGCCGCCACAGGAGCAGCAGCGCCGAGCCGCCGAAGAGCACGGCGCTGATCAGCAGCCAGCGGGTGAGGAAGCCGTCCGGGGAGAGCCCGGTGGCCAGCCGGTAGGGCTCGTCCACCATGCCGCTGATCAGCGGGAACCAGACGAGCAGGAGCAGTCCGGACAGCAGCGCCGGGACGCGTACGTAGAGCGTCCAGCCGCGCCGTCCGGCCGCTCCGAGGCTGCCTGCGACCGCCCGGTCGGCCAGTGTGTACAGCGGCAGCAGGACGAGGTCGTGCAGCAGGGCGGCGCCCACGATCCACAGCGTCACTCCGAGCCAGTCACCGGCGAGCAGCCGGATCCCGGCGTACGCGGCGAGCGCGAACGAGCAGGCGAGCAGCAGCAGTTGGAAGGGGCTGCCGAGAGGAACGCGCTTCAGGGTTACGCGGCGCGGCATCACAGGTCTCCGAAGGTCAGTCGGGCCACCCACTTGGTGTTGAGCACACCGGGTGCCGCGGGGACGATGATCCGCGCCGGATGGCCGTGGTCGGGGGAGAGTTCCTCGCCGTTGACGTACAGGGCGAGCAGGGAGCGCCCGTCGGCCACCTGGTTGGCGCGCAGGGCCGCGCGGCGGAACGCCCCGTGCCGTTGCAGGGACTCCACGAACACGTCCGGCGGGTCGCCGTCGTATCCGACGAGCGCCGCGAGGTCGCGCAGCCTGACCCCGCGCCACCACTGGTCGGCGGTCGACCAGCCCTCCACACAGGCGATGGGCAACGACGCGCTGTGCTGGGGCAGTTGGAGCAGCTGGGCGCGGCTGAGCCGGACGGTTCCGGTGCGCCCGGTGACGACGAGCCGCCAGGCGTCCTCGTGGGTGTCGGCCGCGGTGACGCCGGCGTAGGCGGCCGTCTTGTTGATCTGGAAGCCGTTCGGGCCGCCGCCGGGATCGGCCGTGCCGTGCGGCGCGAGCAGGGCCGTACGGCGGAAGGGCCCGCCGAGGCTCTGTCCGACCGTGGTCAGGAACAGCAGCAGGGAACCCCCGCCGACCAGCCCCAGCGCGCCGCGCCGGGACACGGTGGGCGGCGCGGGGCGCGGGGAGACCAGGTCGCTCTCCTCGTGCCGTCGGCTGCGTACGGTGCGCACCGCTGCCGGTGTCTTGAGCGCGGCGTGGGCGAGGAAGGCGGCGAAGAACACCCACGCCCCGTAGAAGTGCAGCGGGTAGAACGAGCCGGGGAAGAGGTAGTCCAGCTGGACGTTGAGGACCCCGGTGGTGAACTCGAACAGACCGCCGCCGACCAGCAGCAACAACGAGATCCGCTCCAGTGCGTGAGCCACCGAGCGGGCCGGCGGCAGGGTGAAGAGCCGTGGCACCACCGACCACAGCTTGGCCAGCAGGACGGGGATCAGGGTGATGCCGAGCGTCACATGGACGCCCTGGTTGAGCCGGTAGAGCCAGACCGGGCCGGTGGGCCAGGCGAACAGATAGAAGCCCAGGATGCCCTTGTCCGGTGTCTGGTCGTTCACCCGGGACAGGCCCGGGTTGTAGGCGGCGTACGACACCAGACCGGTCACGAACAGCACGGTGATGCCGACGAGCAGCACGAGGCCGAGCACCGAGGTGAACCAGGGGCCGCGCAGCGGGCTGCGCCAGAAGCCTGGGGACGTGGGAAGACGGGAATGGTCGCGCATGTCCCGACGGTAGGCCGGGGCACCCCCCGAAAAGGGGCCGCGACCGGTGACGAAACGCTGACGTCCTGCCCGTACGAGGGCCGGTCACCGATCTTCCGGCCTAGCGTTCCGGTGTGACTCGATCTCTCCGCCGCGACCTGTACGCCGCCGGTGCCGCCGCCCTGCTCGTGACGGCGGCCGTCGTCGTCGGCCGGCACATCCAGGACACCCGCCACACCCTGTTCGTCCACTGGCCACCGGTGTTCGCCGACTGGGACCCGCATGTCGGGCCCGGCACTCCGGCAGCCCTGGCGATGGCGGCGGCCACCGTGGCCTACGGCCCCACGGTCGCGGCCCGGCTGCCCTGGCGTACGCTGCTCGCGGCGGCCTGGGCGAGTGCCCTGGCCTGGATCCTGTCGCTCGCCCTGATCGACGGCTGGCACCAGGGCATCGCGGTCCGGCTGACCACCAGCAACGAGTATCTCCGGGTCATCGGCCGCTTCCACGACATCCCGGCCACCCTGCGCGACTTCACGCATCACATCGTCAGCGGCACCCCCGACCCCTGGCCCGCCCATATCGCCGGGCATCCGCCGGCCGCCACGCTCACCTTCGTCCTGCTGGACCGGATCGGGCTGCGGGGCGGCGGCTGGGCCGGGATGTGGTGCATCGTCGTGGGGGCCACGGGATGCGTGGCCGTGCTGATCGCGCTGCGCGCGCTGGCCGACGAGACGCTCGCCCGCCGGGCCGCGCCGTTCCTGGTGCTGGCTCCGGCCGCGGTGTGGCAGGGCACGTCCGCCGACGGCTACTTCGCGGCCGTCGCCGCCTGGTCCCTGGCGCTGTTCGCCCTGGCCCTGACCCGCCGGTCGCACATCTGCGCGGCGGCCTCGGGCCTCCTCTTCGGCCTGACCTGCTATCTCTCCTACGGCCTCACGCTGTTCGCGCTGATCGCCGCGGCGGTCCTCGCACTCGGCCGCTCCGGACTGCGCGAACGCCCCGCCCTCCTCCTCTCCCTGCTCGCCGGACTGGCCGTGTTCCCCTTGCTGTTCACGCTCGCCGGCTTCGACTGGTGGCAGGCGTACCACCTGCTCGTCACGCGCTACTACCAGGGCGTCGGTGGCACCCGCCCCTACGGCTACTGGGTCTGGGCCAACCTGGCCTGCACCGTGCTGATCACCGGCCCGGCCACGGCGGCGGGCCTGCGCCGGACGACCACGGCGCTGCTCCCCCGCCCCGACCGCACCCACCCGGCGCGGACACGGCTGGCCCTCCTCGTCACCGCCGCGCTGCTCGCCCTGCTGGTCGCGGACCTGTCCGGCCTGAGCAAGGCGGAGACGGAACGCATCTGGCTGCCCTTCGCCCTGTGGCTCCTCCCGGCCTGTGCACTGCTCCCCCGCCCCCGCGCCTGGCTCACCGCCCAGGCGATCCTGGCCCTGCTCCTCAACCATCTGCTGCTGACGGGGTGGTGAGACGGGGACACGGGCGACTCCCCTGCCGGCTGCTCCCGTACGCCCGTGCCGGTGCGACTCCGCGTGACCACCGGTCGGTACGGGCGTTGCGCTGGGCGTGGGACGGGGCGGGTGTGGCCGAAATCGCGTACTGGTGCGGGACGTACCTCTGCCGCTTCGCTGGACGGAAACGGGAGGAAGGGACACGGGATGGACTTCGGCAACGTCGATCGGCGGCGGTTTCTCGGGACGGCGGCGGCAGGGCTGGTCGCCGGCGCCTCCGCGCGGGCGGCGGCGGCCGTGGAGGTGCCGGAGGCATCCGGTGCGCAGGTCAGCCACGCCGGGCGGTTCCTCGACTACACCCGGATGACCGGGGGTTCGGTGACCGGCTGCCGAGCGGACGGCGCGTTGATCGCCGAGGTGCAGGGGGTGCTGTGGCGCGTGCCCCATGACGGGGGAAGCGCCGTGCAGGTGACGGGCTGGGAGCTGGAGGCGACCCGACCCGCCCTGTCCCCGGACGGGAAGACACTGGCCGTGTGCGGCTATCGCGGGGGCGGCTTCCATCTGTGGACGCTGCGCCCGGACGGCGGCGGACTGCGGCAGGTGACGGACGGGCCCTGGGACGACCGCGGGGTCGCCTGGTCACCGGACGGCACCCGGCTGGCCTTCTCCTCGGAACGCGGCGGCGACGCCACCGCCGGTTCCTCCTACGGGCTGTGGGTGCTGGACCTGGCCGACGGCCGGCCGCACCGGGTCACCGGCGGGGACCACGAGGACTTCGATCCGGCCTGGTCGGCCGACGGGCGGTCGCTGGTGTGCGTACGCGCCGCCCACACCCCGGGCGGCGGGAACGACGGCGGGCTGTCGCTGGTCCGGGTACCGGTCACGGGCGGCCCGGCGGAGGTGCTGCACACGGTGGCCTCGGGCCGGCTGGTGGGCCCGTCCGTGTCGCCCTCGGGGCGCCTCGCGTATGTGCATCTGACGGGCTCGGGCACCCCCGGGCTACCGGCCGACGCGGCGCGGCTGATGGTCGACGGGGAGATCGTCACGGCGGACGAGGACCTGGCGGCCGCGCCGCCGTGCTGGCTGGGCGAGAACGAGCTGCTCTACGTCGGCGACGGCCGGATCCGCGTCCGCTCGCCGGCCGGCTCCACCATGCGGGAGGTGCCCTTCACCGCACGGATGCCGGTGCCCGATCCGTCCGAGCGGCGGCCACGGCGTCCGCTCGCCCCGGAGCGGCCGGCTCCGGTGCTCGGGCTGCACCGGCCGGTCCTGTCCCCCGACGGGCGCAGTGTGGCCTTCGTGGCGCTGAACGCCCTGTGGCTGATGCCGGTCGGCGGCACACCGCGCAAGCTGCTCCAGGCAGCCGACGTCCACCTGCTGCAGATGCCCGCGTGGGCGCCGGACGGGCGCAGCCTGCTGTACTGCACGGACCAGGACGGGCTGGTGGCCGTACGCCGTCACCGGCTGGACGGCGGCGCCGACGAGCCGTTGACCGACGGCGGGCGGCTGTATCCCGCGCTGTCGCCGGACGGTACCCGCCTGGCCTGCCTGGACGTGACCGGGAACCTGCTGGTGCGCACCCTGGCCACGGGCGCCGAGGAGCAGTTCGCCAAGCCGCTGGCCACCGACGGGCCGCCCGGCGCGCCCACCTGGTCGCCCGACGGCCGGTACGTCGCCTTCTGCGACCGCAACCGGCTCAACCAGCGCTTCCGCGAGGGATACAACCTCATCCGGGTCATCGACACCCGCACCGGCGGCGAACGCCGTCATCTGCCCGCCGAGCACCAGTCGTTGTCCGACCGGGTCGCCTCCGGGCCCGTCTGGTCGCCCGACGGCCGCTGGATGGCGCTGGTGGCCGAGTCGGCGCTCTGGCTGCTGCCGGTGACGGCGGACGGCACCCCGGCCGGTCCCGCACGCCGGCTCACCGACGAACCGGCCGACCATCCCAGCTGGTCGGCGGAGTCCGACGCCCTCCTCTACCTGTCCGACGGCCGCCTTCGCCGCGTCTCCCTCAGCACCGCACGGACGCACACCCTCCCGCTCCGCCTGACCACCGGGCGAGGTACGAGCGGTTCCGCCGAGCCGCTGCGGATCCACGCCGGGCAGCTGTGGGACGGCACCGGCGCGCCGCCGCGGCACGACGTCGACATCCTCGTCACCGGCAAACGGATCACCGCCGTCGAACCGCACCGCGCCCGCCGCCCCGGACACCGCACCGTCGACGCCTCGGACCGCACTGTCGTCCCCGGTCTCTTCGACAGCCACACCCACCCGTATGCGGCCACCTACGGCGCCCGGCAGAGTCTCACCGCGCTCGCGTACGGCATCACGACCACGGCCTGTCTGGGCAGTCCGCTGTACGAGGCGGTCCGGCTCCGCGAGGCGGCCGGCTCCGGGCAGTTGCTCGGCCCGCGGCAGCTCGCCTGCGCCGAACTCATCGACGGCGCGCGCACCGCGTACAGCATGGGCCGCGCCCACCGCACCCGCGGCGGTGTTCGGCGCACGTTCCGGCGCGCCGCGGCCCTGGACGTCGACTTCGTGAAGACGTATGTGCGGGCCCCGGGCGAGGTCATGGCCGAGGCCGCCGAGGTCGCCCGGGCGCTCGGCGTGCCCAGCGGCAGCCATCTGTGCGCTCCCGGCCGGGCGGCGGGCCAGAGCCTGACCACCCATCTGCAGGCCACCCAGCGCCTGGAGTTCGGGCATGCCACCACCCCGCTCGGCCGCATCGGCCAGGATCTGGTGCAGCAGTACGCCGACGGCTCCTTCGCGTTGATCATCACACCGTTCTCGGCGCAGATCCTGCTCGCCGCCGACCCTCGGCTGGCTAACGATCCGCGCGTGACGCGCCTGATGCCGCCCTGGGACGTCGCCGTCGTACGCAACCACGCCGGGACCGCGCCCACCGAGGCCCAACAGCGGGCCCTCGCCACCGAGATGGCCGACTACCGGCGCCTCACGACGCAGGGTGCCCGCATCGCGCTGGGCACCGACGCGCCGCTGGTCCCCGTCGGCCTCTCCCTGCATCTGGCGCTGCGCGCCCTGCACGCCCACGGCTTCACACCCGCCGAGGTTCTGCACAGCGCGACCACCGTGCCGGCCCGCCTCTTCGGTCTCGACGCGGATCTCGGCACGGTGGAGGAGGGCAGGATCGCCGACTTGACGCTCGTCGACGGCGATCCGTTCTCCGACTTCGACACCCTCGTCGACATCCCGGTCGTGGTGCGCGAGGGAATCCCGCACGAGCAGGCCGACTTGACGTCCGCGCACGGCTCCGACCGGTCCGACCGGTCCGGTGCGCATGAGCCTCCGCCCGGGATGACCTGGCTCGACGTGGCCGATCACCTCCGCCGGGGATCGTGCTGCCACCTCGGCACGGACGGCGGATAGGACGTGGGTAGAACGCTGGTAGAACGCGGACGGGACCGGCGGACAGGACGGCGTCAGCCGGTCTCGGCCCCCGCCCCGGCCCCGGCGTCCGCGTCGTCGACAGCGGTACGGCCGGCGAGTCGTTCGTAGCGCTGGCGGGCGGCCTGCGGAGTGCCGAGGCCGAGGCCGAAGGCGATGTCGGGCCAGGTCATGCCCCGGCCCCGCGCCATCTGCAGGAGCCCGGCCTCCAGTTCGTCCATCTCCGCCCGCATCAGTGGAACGAGGCTCAGCGCGGCCGTGATGTCGGCGTGGTCCACCTCCGGTTCGCCGTCCTCCGCCAGCGCGGCCCCGCTGAGCAGGAAGGCCACGAGCCGGACGGCCTCGTGCGGCGCGAGGACCGACGGGTGTGTCTGCCGGCGCCGCTGCTCGTCCGTCGCGGCATGCCGCTCGGCGATGCGCAGCAGCGAGGCGTACACCCGTTGGGCGCGCGCCTGCTCCGGCTGCGGGGGCGTGAAGGGATCGGTGCGGTCAGTGGTCGATGACATGAGATCAGCATGGGATCGCACACAACATGGCGTCAACGGATTATTGTGAACGACCTGTTCACCTCTGACCTCTGTCCCTCAGGACAGCGGCGCGCTGATCTCCCGCTTGAGGATCTTGCCGCTGGGGCCCATGGGCAGTGCGTCCGTCAGCCAGAGCCGGCGCGGGTACTTGTAGGCAGCGACCCGGTCCCGGACGAACTCCCGCAGCTCCTCGGTGTCCGCCTCGGCTCCCGGGCGCAGGACGACCGCGGCCGCCACCTCCTCGCCGAGCCGCTCGTCGGGCACGCCGAGGACCGCGGCGAGGGCGACGGCGGGATGCTCGTGCAGCACCTCCTCGATCTCGCGCGGGTAGACGTTGTAGCCGCCGCGGATGATGAGGTCCTTCTTCCGGTCGACGATGTACAGATAGCCGTCCTCGTCCCGGCGCGCCATGTCGCCGGTGCGCAGCCAGCCGTCGGGGACGGTAGCGGCGGTCTCCTCGGGACGGTGCCAGTACCCCTTCATCAAGTTGGGCCCGCGCACGGCCAGTTCACCCACCTCGCCCGGAGCGACGTCCCGGCCGTTGTCGTCGAGCAGCCGGACCTCGACGTCGCGGATGGGGGTGCCCACGGATCCGGGTTTGCGGGGGCGGTCGGGGTGGTTGAAAGAGACGACCGGGCTGGTCTCGGACATGCCGAAGCCCTCCAGCACCATGCAGCCGAAGCGCCGCTCGAACCCATGCAGGATCTCGACCGGCAGGGAGGCGCCGCCCGAGATGCACATGCGCAGGCTGGACACGTCGGTGTCGGCGGCGCCCGGGTGCTGGAGCAGCGCCGCGTACATGGTGGGCACGCCCTCGAAGACGGTGGCCCGGTCCCGGGCGATGGCGTCGAGCACCGCACCCGGCTCGAAACGGGGGACGAGGGTCAGCGACGCCCCGCTGTACACGGCGACGTTCATGGTGCAGGTCTGCCCGAAGATGTGGAACAGCGGCAGACAGCCGACGATCACGTCGTCGGAGGTGAGCCGCTGGACCTCGGTGACGTTGACCTCGGTGTTGTGGCGGAGCCCGGCGTGGGTGAGCGCGGCGCCCTTGGGGCGGCCGGTGGTGCCCGACGTGTACAGCAGGACGGCGATGTCGTCCCCGGCCGCGGCGGTCACCTGGAACTGCGGCTCCAGGCACGCCAGTTCGACGGTGAAGGCGGCCGGTTCGACCGCCAGGTGCCGGACCCCGGCGGCGGCCGCGCCCGCGGCGCCCTCGCCGGGTGCCCGATGCCACTCGAAGAGCAGGACGGCGCCGGAGTCCCGCAGGTGGTACGCGGTTTCACGCTCCTTCAGCAGCGGGTTCATCGGTACGACGATGCCGCCGGCGCGCAGGACGGCGTAGTACAGGACGACGAACTCGGGCACGTTCGGGAGCATCAGGGCGACCCGGTCGCCGGTGCGCAGGCCCTCGGTGCGCAGCAGCGCGGCGGCCTGGGCGGAAAGCCGGTCCAGCTCGGCATAGGTGGTGGTCGCCGTCCCCAGGCGCAGCGCCGGACTGTCGGGCGCGCGCCGCGCAGTGTCCACCAGGAATTCCGCCAGATTGGCCATGATGCCTCCTCGCACCCCTGCTCACGGCGCTCACGGGTCCCGTCGTGGGCGCTCACGGCATGGTGGCCCGGACGGTCGCGGGGGTCCATGGTGACGCCGACAGTTCGCCCCTGCCCAAGTTGGTCCTGGGAACAAACAGAACGCCGTACGCTGCGGGTATGGGTCTGTCGAATGTGGGCGCCGCCCTGCGTACGCGCCTTCCGGAGCTGGGCGAGCGGATGGCCGAGCGCATCCGCGCGGAGGTCGAGTCGTACGCGGACGACTCGCTCACCCCCTTCGCGTCGCTGCGGGAGTCCTGCGCGGACAACGCGGATCTGCTCCTGGGGCGTTTCGCGGACGGAGCCGAACCGGACGTGAAGGCCGCTCAGCAGACCGGACGGCTCCGCGCCGAGCAGGGTGTGCCGCTCGCGGACACCCTGCACGCCTACCGGGTCGGTTTCGAGCTGTTCTGGTCGGAGGTGGTCGACGAGGCGCGCAGACATCCGGAGGTGACGGATGCCGAGCTGGTAGCCGGTTCCTCGGAGATCTGGGCCCTGTTCGGCCGGTACGCGGAGGCGGTGGCGGCCGCCTATCGCGAGGCGAGCGCGGAGCTGGCGCTGCAGCGCGAGGCCCGTCGCTCGGCGCTGGCCGAGGCCCTGTTCACGGGCGCCCTCGCAGATCGTACGACACCGTGGGAGGCGGCCCGGCAGCTCGGTCTGCCCGAGCGCGGCCCGTACGCGGTGGTGGCGGCGTCGGTGCCGGATCCCGGCCAGGAGCCACTGTCCGGTATCGAGGCGGCGCTGCGCCGCTCGGGGGTGGCGTCGGTGTGGCGACTGCTGCCGGACGAGCAGATCGGGCTGGTCTCGCTCGGGCACCGGGACGCGGAGACGGTGAGCCTGCGGGCGCTGCGCCGCCGGCGCGCCCGGGTCGGCGTCAGTCCCCGGTTCGACTCGCTGCGGGACACCCCGCAGGCGCTCCGGTTCGCCCGGCTGGCCCTGGCCGGGCTGCCCGGCGACGGGCCGGGCCTCACCCGGTTCGACGACAGCCCGCTGGCGATGCTGGTCGCGGCGGCCCCGGCGGAGGCGAGCCGGCTGGTCGAGGTCTCCCTCGGGCCCCTCCTCGCGCTGCCCGAGGCGGAACGCGCCCGGCTGCTGCAGACCCTCGGCCACTGGTTCGCCTCGGGCGGGGTGGCCGCCGGGGCCGCGGAGCGGCTCTTCGTCCACCCCAACACCGTGCGCTACCGGCTGCGCCGCATCGAGGAGTTGACGGGGCGGGCACTCACCGACCCGATCGCCCTCGCCGACCTGGGCGCGGCCTTGTACGCCCTGCGCCTGCTGCCTTCCTGAGCGGCCGGACGGGTCGCTCCCCGGCTACCGTGCCGCCGGCAGCCGGTACACCGAGACATGGGAGCGGGAGTCGGCGGTGAACTCGGTGCCCGCCCAGTCCGCGTGCCTGGACTCCCGCTCGAATCCGGTCAGTTGGGCCATGAGATCGAGTTCGGCGGGCCAGATGTAGCGGTGCGGACTGCGGTACAGCCGGGCCTCCTCGGTCCCGTCGAAGTGGAAGTGGTGCGAGACGACCCGCTGGGTGAGGACGTCGTAGGTGTCCAGCCCGATGTATGTGGCGTCGCTCTGCCACACGGTGGCCGACGTGCCCGGGGGCAGCGTGCGCAGCTCGGGCACCCACAGCTCGATCACGAACCGGCCGCCGGGCGCGAGGTGGCGGGCGGCGTTGCGGAAGCACTCGACCTGCTCGGCCTGGGTGAGGAGGTTGGAGATCGTGTTGTAGACGAGGTAGACGAGGTGGTAGGTCCCCGGGGCGGAAGCCGTCGCCATGTCGCCGACGACCACGGGGATCGCTGCTTCGTCGGCCTTGGTCCGCAGTTGCTCCACCATCGGCTCGGACAGCTCGATACCGGTGACGGGGACGCCGCGCTCGGCGAGGGGGACGGCGATCCGGCCGGTCCCGATCGCGAACTCCAGTGCCGCGCCGCCGTCCGCCAGCTCGGCGAGGCGCGTCACCGCGGGCTCCAGGACCTCCGGCGCGAACATGCCGGCGCCGGGCGTGTCGTAGCGCCGGGCGGTGGCCGCATCCCAGATGTTCTGTTGCTCCATTGCATCAACGGTGCTCGTCGGCCCGGGAGTTGTCCAGCGAGTATCGTCCCGGCGCTGCGGCCTCCCGCGCGCCATTGACACCAGGAGTCAGTCCTCTACGGTAGACCTCCGCACAGCATGTCGCACAGCATTCGATATTTCGGACGACTAGTTCCCTGGGGGCGGGAGGCCGGGACCCTCCTCCCCCGAGCCATCGACATGCGGAGGACTTCGTGACCCCACCCCTTGGCAGACGGTCCTTCCTCGGCGCTGCCGGCGCGGCCGCGGCGGCCCTGACGGTGACGGACGCGACCGTCGCCCGGTCGGCACCGCACCGCGCCGGTTCGCCTCACCAACAGGCCGCCCGGGTAACCCCGTTCCCGTTGACCGCGGTGACCCTGCTGGCCGGACCGTTCCAGGACAACCAGCGCCGCAACACCGCCTACCTGCGCTTCGTCGACATCGACCGACTGCTGCACACCTTCCGCCGCAACGTCGGCCTGCCCAGCACCGCCCAGCCCTGCGGCGGCTGGGAGGCGCCGACCGTCGAGTTGCGCGGGCACTCCACCGGCCATCTGCTCTCCGGTCTCGCGCTCACCTACGCCAACACGGGCGACACCGGGTTGCGCGACAAGGGCCGCCGGCTCGTCGCCGCCCTGGCCGCCTGCCAGGCCGCGTCGCCGTCGGCGGGCTACGGCAAGGGCTACCTCTCGGCCTTCCCGGAGAGCTTCTTCGACCGGCTGGAAGCCGGAACGGGTGTCTGGGCGCCGTACTACACGCTGCACAAGATCATGGCAGGACTGGTCGAGCAGTACCGGCTGGCCGGGAATGACCAGGCCCTCGATGTGCTGCTCCAGCTCGGCGAGTGGGTCGACACCCGTACGGGAAAACTGAGTTACGCGCAGATGCAGCGGGTGCTGGAGACCGAGTTCGGCGGTATGAACGACGTCCTCGCCGATCTGCACGCGCTCACCGGCGACGCCGTCTGGCTGGACGTCGCCCAACGCTTCACCCACGCCCGGGTCTTCGATCCGCTGGCCGCCGGCGAGGACCGGCTGGCGGGGCTGCACGCCAACACGCAGATACCGAAGATGGTGGGCGCGCTGCGGCTGTGGCAGGAGGGCCTACCCGACCGCTACCGCACCATCGCCGCGAACTTCTGGCAGATCGTCACCGCCCACCACTCGTACGTCATCGGCGGCAACAGCAACGGCGAGGCCTTCCACGAACCGGACGTCGTCGCGGGCCAGTTGTCCAACCGCACCTGCGAGAACTGCAACAGCTACAACATGCTGAAGCTGACCAGGCTGCTGCACTGCGAGGATCCGGACCGCGCGGACCTGCTCGACTCCTACGAACGCACCCTGTTCAACCAGATGCTCGGCGAGCAGGACCCCGGCTCCGCGCACGGCTTCAACATCTACTACACGGGCCTCGGCCCCGGCTCCTTCAAGCAGCAGCCGTCCTTCATGGGCACCGACCCGAACGCCTACTCCACGGACTACGACAACTTCTCCTGCGACCACGGCACCGGCATGGAGACCCACGCGAAGTTCGCGGACACGATCTACACGCACGACGAACGGCGCCTGCTGGTCAACCTGTTCATCCCGTCCGAGGTGCGCTGGCAGGAGCAGGGGATCACCTGGCGGCAGTCCACCCGACTGCCCGACTCCGCCTCGACCGTGCTCACCGTCACGGCCGGGAGCGCGCACCACGAGCTCCTGGTCCGCATCCCCGGCTGGGCCTCGGGCGCCCGCGTCAAGCTGAACGGCCGTGCACTGCCGGACCGTCCGGCCGCGGGCAGCCGGCTGAGCCTCGACCGGGCCTGGCAGACCGGTGACCGGGTCGAGGTGACCCTGCCGATGCGTACGACCGTGGCGGCGGCCCCCGACGACCCGGACGTACAGGCCGTGCTGCACGGTCCCGTGGTGCTGGCCGGGGCGTACGGCTCCACGGCGAGCAGCTGGATGCCCCGCCTGGACACCACGTCGGTCCGGCAGGCATCGGCCGATCCGCTGCGGTTCACCGCGACCGCCGACGACGAGACGGTCACGCTGCTGCCCATCGCCCGCGTCCACCACCAGCACTACACCGTGTACTGGCTGACCGGCCGACCCCCGTCCCCGCCACCGCAGTTCGCCGCCTGGCATCGCTTCGACGAGACGTCCGGCAGCTCGGCCGCCGACGCCACCGGCAACGGCAGGACGGCGACACTGACGGGCGGGGCCGCCTGGGCCCAGGGGCACATCGGCGGAGCCGTGACCCTCGACGGCACGGACGGGCATGTCGCGCTCGCCGAGGACCTGCTGGCGGGGGCGTCCGCCTACTCGGTGGCGACCTGGGTGAACCTGACCGGACAGCCGGCCACCTGGAGCCGGATCTTCGACCTCGGGACCGGGGTGAGCGCCAACATGTTCCTCACCCCGCTGAGCGACGCGGGGACCCTGCGCTACGCGATCACCACGAGCGGCGGAGGAGCGGAGCAGCGCATCGACACCGCTCCACTGCCGACGGACCGCTGGGTCCATGTGACCGTCACCTACGGCTCCGGCACCGCCGTGCTGTACGCCGACGGCCACGAGGTGGGCCGGAACACGGCCGTCACCGTCGAACCCCGGTACTTCGGCAACCACATCCGGTCCGCGTACATCGGCAGGTCCCAGTACCCGGACCCCTATCTGAAGGCGGCGGTCGACGACTTCCGGGTCTACGGCAGGACGCTCACCGCCGCCGAGGTCGCGGCTCTGGCCCAGGGTTCCTAGCCGCAGGTGCGGAGCCGAGTACGACGTCGAGAACGTCCACGCCACCACGTCGTCCACCGTGCGCCGCAGTTCCTGTCCGCCGGGGCGCGGCATGCCGCGCACGGTCCGGGCCACCCGCTCCCGGTCCGTCCAGTGGATGATCCGTGTCCCTTCGCGGGGTCGTAGCGAGATGCCGAACCACCACCCTCCCTTTGGGTACGCGCCATTTTGAACGCGTTCAAATCTACGGCTACGCTGTGCGCACCGAACCGAGGGGGCTCGATGAAGATAGTTCTGCCCGGGGGCACCGGTCAGGCCGGCACGGTTCTCGACCGTGCGCTGACGGCAGCCGGTCACGAGGTCACCGTGGTGACCCGGCATCCGGTGCGGGCGCGGCAGGTCGGCTGGGACGGGGTCACGCTCGGCCGCTGGGCCGAGGTGATCGACGGCAGCGATGTGGTGATCAACCTGGCCGGACGCAGCGTCTCCTGCCGCTACACCGCCGAGAACCTGCGGGCCATGATGGATTCGCGGGTGGACTCGGCGCGGGTGGTCGGGGAGGCGATCTCGGCCGCCGCGCGGCCACCGCGAGTGTGGCTGCAGATGAGCACGGCGACGATCTACTCCCACCGCTTCGACGCGGCGAACGACGAGGCGACAGGGGTGATCGGCGGCTCGGAAGCCGGGGTTCCGGACTACTGGTCCTACAGCGTCGACATCGCGAAGAACTGGGAGCGGGCGCAGGCCGAGTCGTCCACACCGGCGACCCGGAAGGTGGCACTGCGCTCGGCGATGGTGATGAGCCCGGACCGGGGCGGGGTCTTCGACGTCCTGCTGGGGCTGGCCCGGCTGGGGCTGGGCGGGCCGGTCGCCGGCGGTGCGCAGTACGTCTCCTGGATCCATGACGAGGACTTCGTCCGCGCGGTGGAGTTCCTGATCGACCGGGACGACATCGACGGGCCGGTGAACCTCGCCTCCCCCGGCCCGCTCCCGCAACGGGACCTCATGCGGGCACTGCGCGCGGCCTGGGGCGTCCCCGTGGGCCTGCCGGCGACGCGGTGGATGGCCGAGCTGGGCGCGTTCGCATTGCGCTCGGACACGGAGTTGCTGCTCAAGAGCCGCCGGGTGGTCCCGGGCCGGCTGCGCGACGCCGGGTTCGGATTCGCCTATCGCGCCTGGCAGCCGGCCGCCCTGGACCTCGTACAGCGGGTCAGGCTGTCCCGTGCGGGCCACCGCGGTCGGACGGGAGCGCACGCGGCTCACTCCTGACGGAAGTGGCTCGGTCTGCCGTCGACCGTCACCAGCCGCCCCAGCCGTGCGGCCCTGGTACGCGGCATCAGCGTCCAGGTTCCGTCCGCTCGGTGCAGGGCGGCCGAGTGCCAGGGGGTGGTCCAGGCGTCCGGCGCGTCCAGCAGGCGGATGCCGAACTTCGCGGCACCGATCGGCTGCGGATGGATGGACAGCCGTACGGCGGCTGGGTGGTGTTCGGCGATCAGGGCGCCCCACGCGCGACTGCGCTGGAGGACGCCGTACGCCCGCTGCCGGCACGCGCGTTGGAGGGTGGAGCGAGTGCCCGGGAAGTCGGCGGTGTCCTCGACGAGGAAGCGGGTGACGCCCCGGTACAGGGCGCGTGTCTGGTCGTCGGTGTGCACCTCGGCTCGCAGTGCCTCGACGCTGGGTGCGTACTGCCGGTGGATGTGGGCGCGCTTCCTGTCGTACGGCAGGTCGCCCAGCACGTCGCGCAGGTCGAAGGCGGAGAGTCTGGTGAGGCCCAGGCCGGTGATGAGACCGCGCAGTTCGTCGGCGTAGGCGTCGATGTGGAGGTCGGGGACCTGGATGACGTCGCCGAAGACGTGTCCGTCGGAGCAGATGACGATGCGCGCGCCGGGCGGGTGGATCCGCTCGATGTCCGTGCAGAGCCGGTGCAGGAAGCCGAGGGAGAGGCGTTCGCCCTGGTCGGGCAGGTGGCCCAGGACCTTGGCCGGGTTGGGGGACTTGCAGGGGAAGCCGGGGAGGGTGAAGACGACCGGGGCGCCGCGGCGTACGAAGTCGGCGATGCGGCGTAGCTGGTGCGGGAATGCCGTCAGGGGCGCGGGGGCCGCCGGGTCGGTGGTGCGGTGGTGGGGCAGGAGCAGGTCCAGGACGGCGGCGCTGATGCTCGTGATGCGGGTGTCCGGCGCGGTCGCCAATGGCATACGGGTCTCCGGGAGGCGTACGGATGTGTGGGAGGGGGGGGCCGGGGGTGACACCACCCCCGTCCGGGGACCTCGTCAGAGGCCGCGGTCGTAGTCGGCCGGCAGGTGGTTGGTGCCGCGGCCGAGGACCGCCGGGATCCACTGGATCTCCTCGTCCGCGATGGCCAGACGCAGGCCGGGCAGCCGGGTGAGGAGCGTGCCGAGGGCGATCTGGAGTTCGGCGCGGGCGAGGGCCGCGCCGGGGCAGAAGTGGATGCCGTGGCCGAAGGCGAGATGCGCGTTGGGGGCGCGGTCGAGGTCGAGGGTGTCGGGATCGGGAAAACGGCGCGGGTCGCGGTTGGCGGCGCACAGGGACACGATCACGGAGTCGCCGGCCGGGACCGGGGTGCCGTGCAGGTCGCTGTCCTGGTCGAAGAAGCGCCAGGTGGTGAGCTCGAAGGCGCTGTCGTAGCGCAGGAGTTCCTCGACCGCGCGGGGCAGCAGGGAGGGGTCGTCGCGGAGCCGGTCGAGCTGGGCCGGGTGGCGGAACAGGGCGATCAGGGCGGTGGTGATCTGGTTGGTGACCGGTTCCTGGCCCGCGACCAGGAGCTGGAAGATCATCGAGTCCAGCTCCTCCTGGGACAGTTCGCCCTGGTCGCAGGCCACGACGAGGCGGCTGAGGAGGTCGTCGTCCGGGTGTGCGCGTTTGTGGGCGACAACCTCGGCGATGTAGCTCTGCAGGCCGTGCAGGCGGGTCTCGTACAGCGGTCGGCCCGGGTCGGTCGGGCCGACCGGCTGGACCACCTTGCCCCAGTCGCGGTCGAAGCGGACGGCCAGGTCCTGCGGCAGGCCGATGACCTCGGCCAGCACCTGGAAGGGGAAGTGCGCCGCGAAACCGCCGACGAGATCGGCGGGGCCGGTGTCGGGCAGGGCGTCGACGAGCCGGTCCGCCAGTTCCTGCATCCTCGGGCGGAGTTGTTCGATCCGGCGGGGTGTGAAGGCTTCGGTGACGAAGCGCCGCATCCGGGTGTGCCGCGGCGGGTCCTGATGCAGCAGATGGACCTGAAGCTGCGAGTGCTGCGGCTCGGGCATGATCGAGGCGCGGGCGCGCCAGCGGTCGTTGCCCCGGTCGTGGTTCTTGCCCAGCCGGTCGTCGCCCAGGGCGGCGTGGGCGGCGTCGTATCCGGTGACGAGCCAGGCCTGTACGCCGCTCGGGAAGAGGACGGGGTGGACCGGCCCGGCCTCGCGCATCCGCTCGTAGAGCGGGTAGGGGTTGCTCTTGTAGGGGCAGCCCATGAGGGGGACGGGTTCCGGGACGGGTTCCTGGATGTCGGTGGCGGTGGTCGGTTCGTGGGCGGTCACGCCGGGCTCCTCAGAGGGCGAGTTCGGGTCGGTGGTGGTCCAGCCACAGGGCGAGGTCGACGACGCGTTCGAGGCGCAGCCGGTGGCCCCACCGCAGTCGGTCGGGCGGGGTGTCGAGGCAGGGTTTGATGCGGGTCTCGTCGGCCAGGGCGCGTACCTGTGGTTCGGCGAGGGCGTCCCGGGCCAGCTGCTGCAGGCCTCGGTTGTAGTCGGGGTGGTGCGTGGCCGGGTAGTGGTTCTTGGGGCGGTGCAGGACCGACTCGGGGGCGAGGCCGGCGCCCATGGCGCGCAGCAGGCTCTTCTCCCGGCCGTCGTGGCTCTTCAGCGACCAGGGCACGTTGAAGGCGTACTCGACCAGCCGGTGGTCGCAGTACGGGACCCGCACCTCCAGTCCCCGAGCCATGCTCAACCGGTCCTTGCGGTGCAGGAGTTGGCGCAGCCAGCGAGTCAGGGACAGATGCTGCAGCTCGCGTTGCCGGTGCTCGGCCGGCGTTTCCTCGTCGAGGTGCGGTACGGCGGCCAGGGCACTGCGATAGGTGTCGGCACGGAACTCGCCGATGCGCAGGTCGAGTTCGGGGTTGAGGGGCATGGCGGCCTCGTCCCCGGTCACCAGCAGCCAGGGGAAGGTGTCGGCGGCGAGGGCCTGGGCCTGGTGGAACCAGGGGTAGCCGCCGAAGACCTCGTCCGCGGCCTCGCCGGACAGGGCCACCGTGGAGTGCCGGCGGATCTCGCCGAACAGCAGATACAGCGAGGTGTCCATGTCGCCGACGCCGATGGGCGAATCCCGGGCCACGACCACGGCCGTGCGGTGCTCGGGATCCAGCAGGGTGCGCGGGTCGAGGACGACCGTGCTGTGGTCGGTGCCGATGAAGGCGCCGGCCTCGATGGCGTACGGGGTGTCGTGACCGGTGCGCAGGACGTCACCGGTGAACCGCTCGGCCTGGTCGCTGTAGTCGACGGCGTAGGAGCGGATCCGGGCGTCCGGGCCTTCGCGCAGCCGGAGTTCGTCGGCGAGCAGGGCGGTCAGGACGGTGGAGTCGATGCCGCCGGACAGCAGACTGCACAGCGGGACGTCCGCCTCCAGCTGGGCGCGCGCCGCGCCGCCGACCAGGGTGCGGATCCGCTCGACGGTGGTGTCCAGGTCGTCGGTGTGGGGCGCGGCCTCCAGGTTCCAGTACCGGCGCTCATGGACGCCGTCGCGGTCCAGGACGAGGAGTCCGCCGGGCTGCACCTCCCGGACTCCGGCCCACAGCGTCGGCCCGGTCTCGAAGAGCAGGCTGTACGCCTGCCGGAGTCCGTCGGCGTCCACGCGCGGCCGTAGCTCCGGGTGGGCGAAGAGGGCCTTGGGCTCGGAGGCGAAGGCGAGGCCGCCGGCCACCCGTGCCCAGTAGAGGGGTTTGACGCCCAGCCGGTCCCGTACCAGCACCAGCTTCTGGGCACGCTCGTCCCAGACGGCGAAGGCGAACATGCCGTCCAGGTGCTCGGCGGCGGCCTCGCCCCATTCGGCGTAGGCGCGCAGCACGACCTCGGTGTCGCTGCGGGTGCGGAAGTGGTGCCCACGAGCGCGCAGTTCGGTCCGCAGCTCGTGGTGGTTGTAGATCTCGCCGCTGTGGCTGAGGACGAGGGCGGGTGCGTCGGGCCGGTCCGGCATGGGCTGGGTGCCGCCCTCGATGTCGATGACGGCCAGCCGGCGGTGGCCGATGGCGGCCCGCTCGCCGAGCCAGATGCCGCCGGCGTCGGGGCCGCGCGGGGCGAGCGTGGCGGTCATGGCCTCGATGACCGGGACCTGGGCACGGGCGTCGCCGTGGAAGGACGCCCAGCCGGTGATTCCGCACATGGGAACTCCTGGATCAGCGGGGGACGGGGTGGGGCGTGCTAACGAGTCGGTGCACAGCTCGTCGGGCGAGCCGGTGTGCGGTGGTCGAACGCGATCAGCGGGTCGCCGGTGAGCGGGTGGTCGACCACGGCCGCACGCACCCCGAACACGTCGGCCAGCAACGGCGGGGTGAGCACCTCGCGGGGCGGCCCCGAGGCGACCACGGACCCGGCGTGCAGCACATGCAGCCGGTCGCAGACGGACGCGGCGGCGTTGAGGTCGTGCAGCGACACCAGGGTCGTACGGCGCCGGGTGCGCAGCAGGGCGAGGAGGTCGACCTGGTGCCGGATGTCGAGGTGGTTGGTGGGCTCGTCCAGCACCAGGACGTCCGCTTCCTGGGCGAACGCCCGGGCCAGCAGCACGCGTTGACGTTCACCACCGGAGAGGGCGGTGAAGCGGCGTCCGGCCTGGCCGGCCATGCCGACGTAGGCGAGAGCGCGGGCGACGACGTCCCGGTCGGTGGCGTCCTCGCCCGCGAACGCCCGTTTGTACGGGGTGCGCCCCATGGCGACGACCTCACGCACCGTCAGTTCGAAGTCGCTGTCGCGTTCTTGGGGCAGCGCGGCGACATGCCGGGCGGAACGGGCCGGAGACAGTTCGCGGAGGTCGGTCCCGGCCAGCAGCACCCGGCCGGCGGCCGGTCGCAGGTGCCGGTACACCGTGCGCAGCAGGGTGGACTTGCCGCTGCCGTTCGGGCCGACGAGGCCCGTGATCTCGCCCTCGGCCGCCACCAGATGCGCGCCCGCCACGACCGTACGGCCCGCGTACGCCACCCGCAGGTCCTCGATCTCGATCCTCAACTGCCGCTCCCCAGGCGCCGGTCCAGCAGATACAGCAGCGCCGGAGCCCCGAGCAGGGAGGTGACCACCCCGACCGGCAGCTCCTGCGTGTCCATGGCCGTACGGCAGACGATGTCGACCACCACGAGCAGTACGGCCCCGGCCAGCGCGGAGACGGGCAGCAGCCGTCGGTGGTCGCCGCCGACCAGCAGCCGGCAGACGTGCGGCACCATCAGCGCGACGAACGCGATCGCCCCGGAGACGGCGACCAGTACGCCGGTGAGCAGGCTGGTCACCGTGAACAGTTCGCGGCGCAGCCGGCCGACGTCGATCCCGAGTCCGGCGGCCGTCTCGTCGCCCATCAGCAGGGCGTTCAGACCGCGGGCGCGGGCCTGCAGGCAGAGCCAGGCGCCGGGTACGGCGACGGCCGGGACCGCGAGGAGGTCCCAGTTCGCCCCGCCGAGGCTGCCCATGAGCCAGAACAGCACGCTGTGGGTCTGCTGTTCGTCGCCGGACCGCAGCACCAGATAGCTGGTGAAGCCGGACAGGAACTGGCCGATGGCGACCCCGGCCAGCACCAGGCGCAGCGGCGCGAACCCGCCGCGCCGGGCGGCCACCGCCCACACCAGGGCGAAGGTGGCGAGCGCTCCGGCGAAGGCCGCTCCGGACAGCCCGAGGCCCAGGACGCCGCCGGTACCGAGGCCGAGCACGAGGGCGCCGACGGCACCGAGCGAGGCACCGTTGGAGATGCCCAGCAGATAGGGATCGGCGAGCGGGTTGCGCACCAGCGCCTGCACCGCCGTACCCACGAGGCCGAGACCCGCGCCGACGAGCGCGGCGAGCAGGGCGCGGGGCACACGGAGCTGCCAGACGATCAGGTCGTCGGTGCCGGGCCGGGGGGCCGCGCCGGACAGCCTGCGCCCGACCACGTTCCACACCTCGGCGGGCGGGACGGACGTCGACCCCCAGGCCACGGCCGTCGTCAGGGCCACGAGCAGGACGGCTCCCAGGACCAGCAGCAACGGTCCGGCGGGCAGGATGCGCGCGCCGTCGGCGGCGGCCGCGTCCTCGCGTCGCGACAGAGCGGTACGCACGGTCACGCGACCTTGCCGGGGTAGAGGGTGCGGGCGATCTCCCGTACGGTGTCGGCGTTCTCGACGCCGGCGATGGTGGTCCGCTCGGAGCCGATCCGCAGGAAGTGGCCCGCCTTGACGGCCTTGAGGCCCTTGGTGGCCGGGGTGGCCTTCAGCCACTGTTCCGCCTCGCCGAACGCCTTCTCGTTCGCCGCCGCACTGCCCCGGTCGCGCACGCCGAGCTGGATCCAGTCGGGGTTCTTGGCGATGACGTCCTCCCAGCCGACCTGCCGGTAGTCACCGGCGCAGTCGGCGAAGGCGTTGCGGGCGCCCGCGAGGGTGATCACGGCGTTGGCGACCTGGCGGTCGCAGACGACGGTGGGCTGCTTGGTCCCGGCGTCGTAGTCGAAGAAGAAGTACGAGGGGCGGCTGCGCGGCGGTGTGTTCCCGATCGCCTTGCCGACCGCGTCGGTCTTCTCACGCATACCGGCGACGAGTTCCTTGGCCCGTGCGCTCGTGCCGGTGACCGCGCCGAGGGTGGTGATGTCCGACTCGACGCCCGACAGGTCGGTGACCGGCTTCTTGCTCCGCGCGGCGCAGGCGGTGGACTTCAGGTAGATGTGCTGGATGCCGGCCGCCTTGAACTCGTCCTCGGTCGGCGCGTCGCCCATCCCACCACCGCCCATGGCGCCCATGTCGGCGAACGTGTCGAGGTGGAGGTCGGCGCCGGAGCCGAGCAGCTTCTCCTTCGGGATGACGCTCCGGCTGAGCACCTCGACCTTGCGCGCCTGTGCGTCGAGGGCGCCGGGCAGCGTGCCCTTGCCGGGCGGGAATCCGGTGCCGATCACCCGGTCCCCCGCCCCCAGGCGCAGCAGCAGCTCCAAGCTGGCGGCGTTGCTGGTGACGATCCTCTTGGGGGCCTTGGCGAAGGTGGTCGCGGCGCCGGCGCAGTCGGTCACGGTCACCGGGTGGGCGCCGGATCCGGTCGCCCCCGGGCCGGTGTCCGCGGCGTCCTCCTTCGTCCCGCCGCCGCAGCCCGTCACCAGCAGGGCGCCCAGTACGACGGCCGCCGTACCGCCCCACGCACGGGAACGCATCGAAAAACTCCCGGATCCACTCGGTACACGGGTGAACCTCCGTCACCCGGTCCAGTAGTCGGGGCGGACGTGCCGCGAGTTCCCGCGCACCGGTGATCCGGTGCGGAGGGTGACGCCGGCCGCGTGCGACGGGCGTCACCCTCCGGGCGTCACCCTCCGGGCGGCTCAGGCCGCCGGCGCGGCGGCGGGCCGCTCCTCCCTCACCGCCTAAAGGGCGGGGGAGGTGCCCCCACCGTCGAGCAGGTCCATCAACGTCGCCCGGGCCCGGGCCACTCGGGAGCGGACCGTGCCGACGGGACAGGCGCTGATCTCGGCGGCCTCCGCATAGGGCAGGCCGAGCAGCTGGGTGAGCACGAACGCCTCGCGGCGCTCGTCGGGCAGACAGGCCAGCAGGTCCAGCAGGGCGACGCCGTCGTCGAATCCGGGCAGGCCCCGCGGCTGCGCGGACTCCACCGCCAGCTGCCAGTCCGGCACGTCGGACAGCCGGGGCCGCGCGGCGGCGTACCGATAGCTGTCGATCACCGCGCGGCGCGCGATGGACAACAGCCAGGTCCGTGCTGAGGAGCGGCCCTCGAAGCGGTGCAGGCTGCTGATGGCACGCAGGAAGGTGTCCTGCGCGAGGTCGTCGACGGCCTGGGGATCGGTGCAGAGATGGGCGACATAGCGCTGGACGTCGCGCTGCAGGGCGCGGACGAAGTGCTCGACCGCGTCCGCGTCACCGCCGCGGGCGGCCAGCGCCCAAGCGGTTATCGACTCGTCGGGGGATGCCGCCGGGTCGCATGCGGTCCGCGCTGCGGGCAGGACAGGAGTGATCACCTGGTGTCCTTCTCGGGTCAACCGTGACCGGACCGGGGCACGGCTGAGCGCGCACGGTCCGGTGAGGGGGGAGACGGCCCTACGGCGCGCGGGGCGCACAGCACGGGGCTGCGGCCGGAGCGCGAACGGCACCCCGACTGCGGCGACACCGACGTGCTGCGGCGCGGAAGATGCGGCTGCGCAGGAGTGCCGCAGCGCGGAAGTGCTACGGCACAGCGGTGCGGCGGCCCAGGCGTGCTGCGGCGCGGGCGCGGGCGTACGACCGTGGCCCGAGGCGCACTGGGGCGGCCTCGGGATACCGGCTGTCGTCAGGCGACAGCGGTCCCCACGGGTGGGCCGCGCGAGGTGATCGCATGGATGAGGAGGTCGAGGCTCGGCGCCCGGTCGGAGCGGGGCCGGCACAGCCGCTGGTCCGGACGCTCGCCGGTGACGGGCAGGGCCCCCAGCAGCAGCCGCAGCGGCGCGGCCAGCCATCCGGCCACGGCCCGCAGGATCCGGAAGACAGCCTTCTCGCCATGGGCCAGCCAGAGCCCGGTGAAGAGCGCCGCCAGCAGGTGGGCCGCGGCCATCCCGAACGACGACGCGTCGCCGACGCCCAGGGAATGCCCCAGGTGCTGCAGGGGATTCATGGACGCGTGCCCCATGTGGCCCATGCCCATGTGACCCATGTCCATGTGGCCCATGCCCATGTGGCCCATGCCCATGTGGCCCATGCCCATGGAGTCCACGGAGTGCGTGGAGCCCATGGGCATCGACCCCATGCCCATGTCCATGCCGGTGTGTCCGGCTGCCAGGGGCGGGGTGCTCCCGGATACCGACTGGGCGAAGGAGAACGCCGTGTGCAGCGCCGTCTGGGCGGCGGCCACGAGCGGCACGATCAGCCGCGGCCCGCGCTCACGCCCCGTCAGGCACCAGCCCACCGCACCGGTGGCAAGGAGACCTGCGGCCAGCGCCCAGGCGGGCACATCCTGGCCGGACATCAGGACGTGGCCGAGGGCGGCGAGCACGACACAGACGGCCGCGAACACCGCGGCCCGAACCGTGCGCGAACACCACCCTGCTGTCATCGCGGCCCATCCTCGCATCCCGGCTTTCGTCGTCGTGCGGGGGTACGGACATCACCCCTCCCCCGCACTCACCGCGCCGGATATGACACATGTCACCGAGGAATCCGCGAAGTCCGGGAACCGGCGTGCCGTCGCCTACGACCGCCACAGAAGGCGGAAGAACGGGTCCGCGGGTTCGTCAGGCGGCGCCGTCGCCCGGGCGGACCACCACGGCGAGCGTGCGGACCGCCCCGCTGTGGGCGAAGTGCAGCGTGAACGGCACGAGGTCGCCCGCGCGCCAGCCGGGGCGTGCCCGCAGCGTCACGGCCGGCCCGCGCGGCGACATGGCCACCGCACCGCCCGCGGGAACGGACACGGAGTCCACGGCGTCCCGGTAGGCGGCCGTACGACCGCTCATCCGGTGCCGGCTGAGGCCGATGTCCCCGCCGGTGCGGGAGGACGTCACCCGGACCAGCCGGTCGTCCGCGCCGCCGCTGTTGGTGACGGTGAAGAAGGCGGCCGTCTCGGTGGTGGCGCCGTAGGGCAGCAGGACCCGCCCGGAGGTGACGGCGATCCTGGCCGGGCGGCCCGCCTGGCCCGCCGTCACCCAGGTGGTCAGGCCGGCCAGCGCGAGGCTGAAGGCGGCCACGGGCGCGAGTGCGGCGAGTAGCGAGTCGGTCAGCCGACGGCGACTGGGCCGCCACGAGGGACCGGCCACGCCGTCGGTCGTGCTGGTGGTCATCGGGCGGTCCTCCGGGCGGGTGCGGGCTGCCAGGTGCGCAGGTGCAGGCTGTGCCCGACGACCAGCAGGGAGCTGGCGGACATCGCCGCCGCGGCGAGCATCGGGTTGAGCAGGCCGGTCATGGCGAGCGGGACGGTGGCGGCGTTGTAGCCGAAGGCCCACGCCAGGTTGGCGCGGATCGTGCCGAGCGCCCGGCGGGCCAGCCGTACCGCGTCGGGGAGCGCGTCGATGTCCCCGCGGACGAGGGTCACGTCGGCGGCGCCGATCGCTACGTCCGTGCCGCCGCCCAGTGCGATGCCCAGGTCGGCGCGGGCCAGGGCGGCCGCGTCGTTGACCCCGTCGCCGACGACCGCCACACGGCAGCCCTGTTCCTGGAGCTCGCGCACGAGCCGGGCCTTGTCTTCGGGGGTGCAGCGGGCGTGGATCTCCTCGATGCCCAGTTCCGCGGCGACGGCGGTGGCGGGCCCTTCGCGGTCGCCGGTGGCGAGCACCGGGCGGATGCCGAGGCGCCGCATCCGGTGGACGGCCCGGTAACTGCCGGAGCGCACGGCGTCCCCGACCTCGATCAGGGCCTCGGCGACGCCGTCCACGCGGACGAGGACGGCGGTGTGCCCGGCGGCCTCGGCGTGCGGCAGCGCCGCGGCCAGCGAGGTGGGCAACTCCCCGTCGGGGGCGACGACTTCGACCAGCCGCCCCTCGACGGTACCGCGCACCCCGACCCCCGGTACGGCCCTGAACTCGGCCACCTCGGGCAGTCCGGCCCCGCCCGCGTGGGCCACGATCGCCCGCCCCAGCGGGTGCTCCGAGCCCTGTTCGACGGCCCCGGCCAGACGCAGCACCGTCCCGCCGCCGAGTCCGTCCGGTACGGCGGTGACCCGGGCGACGCTCATCCGGCCCGAGGTGAGCGTGCCGGTCTTGTCGAGGACGACCGCGTCGAGGTGGCGCAGCCCCTCCAGGGCCTGCGGGCCGGTGACGAGCACGCCGAGCTGGGCGCCCCGGCCCGTCGCGGCCATCAGCGCGGTCGGGGTCGCCAGCCCGAGCGCGCAGGGGCAGGCCACCACGAGCACGGCCACGCACGCGGTGACGGCCGCCTGCGGATCGGCTCCGGCACCCAGCCAGAACCCGAGTGTCGTGACGGCCAGCACCAGCACGACCGGCACGAACACGCCGGCCACCGCATCGGCGAGCCGCTGCGCCCGTGCCTTGCCGGTCTGGGCCTCGGTCACCATCCGCGCGATGTGGGCGAGCCGGGTGTCGGCGCCGACCGCCGTGGCCCGCACGAGCAACAGCCCACCGCAGTTGACGGCACCGCCGACCACGGCCGCGCCCGGCCCGACCTCGACGGGTTCGCTCTCGCCGGTCACCAGGGAGAGGTCCACAGCCGAACTGCCTTCCGTCACCTCCCCGTCGGTGGCGACGCGCTCTCCGGGACGTACGACGAAGACGTGCCCGACGTCCAACTCCTCGGCGGGGATGAGCCGTTCGGTGCCTTGCTGCCGTACGGCCACTTCTTTGACCGCGAGTCGGGCGAGTGAGCGCAGGGCCGCCCCGGTGCCCCGCCGGGCCCTGGCCTCCAGGTACCGGCCCGCCAGCACGAACAGGGGGACGCCGACGGCGGCTTCCAGGTAGAGGTGCGCGACCCCGTCGGTCGCGGACGGCACCAGAGTGAACGGCATGCGCATCCCGGGAGCACCCGCGCCGCCGAGGAACAGCGCGTACGCCGACCAGGAGAAGGACGCCGTCACACCGAGCGAGACGAGCGTGTCCATGGTCGCGGCCGCGTGCCGGAGTCCGCGCAGCGCCCGCACATGGAAGGGCCAGGCTCCCCACACGGCGACGGGCGCGGCCAGGACGAAGCACAGCCACTGCCAGTTCCGGAACTGCCAGGCCGGCACCATCGACAGCACCAGCACGGGCACCGCCAGCAGCGCGGTGATCAGCAGCCGCCCGCGTTCCGGCCCGGCGTCGGCGGTCTCGTCGTGGTCGCCGTCCGCGGCGCGCCTCTTCTTCTCCGGCTCGGGGAGTTCGGCGGTGTAACCGGCCTTCTCCACGACCGCGACGAGTTCCGCCGGGCTGATCTGCGGCGGATGACTGACCCGGGCGCGCCCGGTGGCCAGGTTGACGGTCGCCGTGACGCCGTCGAGTCCGGCGAGCTTCTTCTCGACGCGCTGGACGCAGGCCGCGCAGGTCATGCCGCCGACGGTCAGGTCCGTCGTGGTCGCGGGGGCGGCGGATTCCGTGGTCATCGGCCGCCTCCCCCATGCATCCCGCCCATGTCCATGCCGCCGTCGCCCGCTCGGCCGGGGCTCGTGCCGTGCATGCCGGGGGCGACGGGTCCGGCGGCCGCGCCGACGGCGTAGGCCACCGTGAACATCAGCGCCAGCAGCAGGAGGAAGCCGCACAGGGCGGGCGGTGGTGCGGCCTTCCGCCACACCGATCCCGCGCCCGAGGCGGATTGCCGGGACTCGTCCATCAACCGCGTCTCCAGGTCCTGTCGTACGGCGGCGGCCGGTTGGCGCCGCGACGATTCAGGAGTCGGGCCGAAGAGCGGGCGAGTTCCGGGCGGCGCCTGTGGCTCCGGTCACGGGACGAACACCGTCAAACACGAGCCCTTTACTTGAACTTACAAGCACCCCGTGTATCGTGCGCGCGTGATTCAAATTTGAATCACGGACACGAAGCTCTTCGGGAGGACGCCATGCGCGTCGCGATCACCGGGTCCACCGGACTCATCGGCTCCGCCCTCACCCGCTCACTCCTCGCGGACGGCCACCAGGTGGTCCGGCTCGTCCGCGACCGCTCCGCCGCCGCCTCTGGGGACGCCGGCGCGTCCGCGCACTGGGATCCGGTCGCGGGCCGGGTCGAGCCGGGCGCGCTGGACGGCGTAGACGCGGTCGTGCATCTGGCCGGTGCGGGAGTCGGCGACCAGCGGTGGACCGCCGCCTACAAGCAGGAGATCCACGACAGCCGGGTACGGGGCACCGACACCATCGCGCGGGCCTGCGCCGCTTCGGCCGCCCCGCCGCGGGTCCTGGTGTCCGCGTCGGCGACCGGCTACTACGGCGACACCGGCGAACGGACCGTCGACGAGAGCGAGTCCCCCGGGCACGACTTCCTGTCCCGCGTCTGTGTCGGCTGGGAGGCGGCGGCCGACCCGGCCCGGCAGGCCGGCATCCGCGTGGTGCACCCGCGCACCGGACTGGTCGTGTCCGCCGAGGGCGGCGCCTTCGGGCGTCTGTTCCCGCTGTTCCGTCTCGGTCTGGGCGGCCGGCTCGGCTCCGGCGACCAGTACTGGCCGTTCATCTCGCTGACGGACCACATCGCGGCCCTGCGCTTCGCCCTCGACGCCGAGGAACTCTCCGGGCCCGTCAACTTCACGGCCCCCGAGCCGCTCACCAACCGCGAGGTGACCCGGGCACTCGGCCGTGCCCTGCACCGCCCGGCGTTCGCCGCCGTACCCGCCTTCGCCCTGCGCGCGGCGCTCGGCGGGTTCGCCGCGAGCGTCACCTGCAGCGCACGCGTCGTACCGGCCGCCCTGCACAAGGCCGGGTTCGCTTTCACCCACTCGACGATCGACGGGGCACTCGACTCGGTGCTGCGACCGGCCGGTTGAGGAGGTCCGCGGCGGGGCCGACTGCCGTACCCCGCCGCCGGTGCGCGACCGAATGCCATCGGTGCCGCCGGGTGCGGGAACGGCCGGCGCGCGGGACGATGGTCGTCCGGGCGTCCGGGGTCGGGGCCCGAACGCAAGACGGGTGACGAGGAGGTTGCCGTGTGCCGGCTGTTCGGGCTGATCAGCTCCCCGCTCCGCACGCACGCCACGTTCTGGCTGCTGGACGCCCCCGACAGCCTCAGCGCCCAGAGTCACCGCGAACCCGACGGCACCGGACTCGGGTACTTCGACGCGGACGGCACCGCGGAGGTGCACAAGGCACCGATCGCCGCCTACGAGGACCGCGCGTTCGCCCAGGAGGCCCGCGAGGTGGAGTCGGCCACCTTCCTCGCACACATCCGGTACGCCTCCACCGGCGGGCTGGACCTGCGCAACACGCACCCCTTCGAGCAGCAGGGGCGGCTGTTCGCGCACAACGGCGTGATCGAGGGGCTCGACGCACTCGACCGCCATCTGGGCACGGACCGCTCGCTCGTGCACGGCGACACCGACTCCGAGCGCTTCTTCGCCCTGGTGACGCGGGAGACCGCGGCGCACGGCGGGGACGTGTCGGCCGGCATCGGTGCCGCCGCACGCTGGGTCGCCGCCCATCTGCCCCTGTACGCCCTGAACATCGTCCTCGTCACCGCGCGGGAACTGTGGGCCCTGCGCTATCCCGACACCCATGAGCTGTACGTCCTGCGGCGCCCGGCCGGAGGCCACGAGGGATCGCGGCATCTGGACCACACCGGCCGGGGCGGACGTCTGCGGGTGCGCTCAGCGCATCTGGGCGATGCTCCGTCCGTCGTCGTGGCCAGCGAGCGCATGGACGAGAGCCCGCACTGGCAGCTCATGGCGCCCGGCGAGCTGCTCCATGTCGGCCCCGAGCAGGAGGTGACCTCACGCATCGCCCTGCCCGAACCCCCGGCCCACCTGCTCACCCTGTCCGATCTGCGTCCCGAGGCCGCGGCCTCCCAGCGGCCCGCGTAGTCCGACGCCGGCTGCGGGACTCGGCGGGGACGTCCCCCGTGCCGGGCAACGGTTCCGTGCCGTCGAGGTGTGACGGCCTCAAGTGCCGTGCGCACACGCTCAGTTCCTCGTTCGGCCTGCACTCTTTGTAGGGTCGGGCCATGAGGACGACTGGAGACGACGCGATGGTTTCCGGCGAGGCCGGGCCCGTCGCCTACCGGCCCGCACGGGCCGAGGACTTCGCGGCCATGGCGGAGATCGACGGGTCCTTCACCACGGACTCGGTGTTCGAAGTGACCGCCGCGGACGGGGTGTTCGCGATCCGGGAGACCGCGCTGGACGTACCCCTCCACAAGACCTTCCCGGATGAGCCCGATGACGACGACGGCGATGCGGAGCCGACGCGGACGGTGGTCGCCGTCGCCGGCGACGAACTGTGCGGTTTCCTCCAGGCCTCCTTCGCGCCCTGGAACGCGCGCGTGACCATCCGCGACGTCGAGGTGGCACCGCGGTGGCGCGGCAGGGGTATCGGATCGGCCCTGATGCGGCACGCCTTCGACTTCGCGCGGGAGTGCGGGGCGGTTCATGTGTGGCTGGAGGTCAGCAACATCAACGCTCCCGCCGTCCGCGCCTATCTGCGCATGGGCTTCGCCTTCTGCGGACTGGACACCACGCTCTACGACGGCACGGAGTCGGCGGGCGAGCGGGCACTCTTCATGTCCCGCCGGGTCGACTGACGGGCGGCACGCCGGACGTACCCGTGACCCGGCTCACCGTTTCGAATATTTGCGCAACCCTTAAACTGTCGGCTGTGGAGACTACCGAAGTGAAGGGCTGGGAGACCGCCGTGCTCGACGGAGGGCCGGCGGACGGGCTGCGGATGAAGGTCTCCGACCGGCCGCGCGTGATCCAGGTGACGTACCCCTGCCGCATCGAGGCCGCACCGCCCGGCGGCGTGCGCGCCGAGGCGGTGTACCTGTACCGCAGGGACTACACCATCACCACCGAGCCCCTGCGCTACGGCTTCGACATCGCCAGCCCCTGACCGGCCGGGAGCGGCACGCGGCCGCGCCGCCCGCCGCTCCCGCTGTGCCACCGGTGCGCCAGGTCCCTCGCCGCCGGTCAGGCGTCCGAGTCGGGCTTGCCGCGCGCCGCCGCGTACGCCTCGGACGGTGTCATGGAGACGCCGTTGACGCTGACCGTCTTGTAGGGGCTGACCTTGGCGCAGGTCTTGGCCTGATCGGCCGTGGAGGCGTGCGCGTTGGACACCGCGGCATGGGTGTCGGCGGGTGCCGGTGCGGAACTGCCGCCCGGGAAACTGGTGCCGCTCGGCCAGTCGCCGCCGATCACCAGGGTCAGGCCCCTGCCGGTGCCCTGCTTCAGGTGTCCGGAGGACAGACCGAGCGCCTTGGCCACCGTCTGTGCCTCGTCCTTCTGGTCGGCGCCGTAGGTGAGGGTGGTGGTCGTCGCGGGGCTCGGGGCGTTGGCCGTGGTCGTGGCGGAGCTGAAGCCCTGGTCGGTCAGCGCGGACGCGATGTCCGAGGCACGGCCGGTGACCGCGGTGCCGTTCTCGACCGTGACGGCGATCTGCGCCGCCGGTACGGCCGGGGCGGTGGCCTTCGCGGTCGCCGAGGCCGCCGCGGCCTTCTGGCCGGAACCGGTGGTCAGCGACTGGTCGTTGGAGATGGTGGCGAAGAGGGTCTTGGCACCCGGGCCCACGACCAGGCGTTCCTTGTTGCCCGGATCGGGGGCCGTCTGCATCGTCGTGAACGTCATCCGTTGCGTCGGCACCTTGTTCACGTCCGACGCGAGCGAGATCAGCTTCTTCACCGTGCCCAGACCGTCGTCCACGGTCAACGCCTTGGTCGCGGCGTCGGCCAGGCCGTAGACCGCGGTGGGGTCGATGAGTGTGCCCGCGCTCTTGAACTTGCGGATCATCGCGCTGAGGAAGATGTGCTGGGTCGTCGTACGGCCGAGGTCACTGCCGTCGCCGAAGCCGTGCCGGGAGCGGACGAACTCCAGCGCCCCGTCGCCCTTGAGGGTGTGGGTGCCCTTGGAGAGCTTCAGGTGCGAGTAGGTGTCGTAGACGTTGTCGCTGACACACACGGAGACACCGCCGACCGCGTCGGACATCTGCACGACGCCGGAGAAGTCGAGCTTGACGAAGTGGTCGATCGGGATGCCGGTGAGCTGGTGGACGGTGGCCACCTGGCAGGCGGGGCCGTACTGCAGTGCGCTGTTGATCTGACCGTAGTAGCCGGACGTGGACTGGCCCGACTCGCTGTCCTTGCAGGCCGGGACCTTGGTCATGGTGTCGCGCGGGATGCTCATCACCGTCGCGTTGGAGCGGTCGGCGGATATGTGCAGCACCATCTCCACGTCCGCGTTGCTGCCGGTCTGCACGCCGGTCTTCGAACAGCCGCCGCCGAGCTTGCAGTCGGCCGCACTGGTGCGGCCGTCGGAGCCCATGACCAGGATGTTGATCGGGGTGCGGCCGAAGGCGTCGGCCTTCTCGCTGCCGCCCTCGCCGTCCAGCGAGAGGCTGTGGATGTTGCCGTTCAGGTGCTCGTAGAACCACCAGCCGGCACCGGCCGTGACCACGATGATGGTCGACAGGCCGATCCCGAGGATCTTCAGCACCTTCCGGCCGCGACCCACCTGACGGGCCCGGCGTGCCCGCTTGCCGCCGCGCGCGCGGGCGGCCGCTCTGGCCGCCGCCCGGCCGCCGGTCGGACGCGCCCCGTCGGGCTCGGCCGCTCGCTGTCCGGGCACCCGCGCATTACGGCTGCGCGTGGCCTGGCCGGAGGGCCCGTCCCACGGGTCGCTCATCTCCCACTCCCATGAACGGTCGGGCCCGTCAGTCCGGGCCGTGGGGTGTACGGCCCGGCCCGCGCGGCGAGGTACGGGGCGGGCGGAGCATGCCGCTCCACCTTGCTTGCGTAGTTGCGCAATCTAGCAAACCAGCTGCCCGAACAGCGCAGATACACACACGCTTCACAGGTGAGGCGTGACATGGAACTGCCGTGCGGACCAGGCCGGTACGGAAGCGGGAGTCTACGCGTCATACATAAGAACGGGTATAAGAATGGAGATGGGTCACTTCAATATGGGGGCAAAGCGGATACAAGGGTCGTAAGAGGACCCGTACATCGCGGCAGTACACATCGCGTCGATCTCAGCCACATGTCCGGCGCAGGCTGTGGACGGGCGAGGTGGTGTGGTGCGAGCGCGCGGTCAGCTGGCCCACCATCACCCGGACCAGGGTCATGACGTCGGGGTCGTCGACGAAGTAGACCTGTCGCCGGCCCTCGCGACGGGCGCGGACGAGTCCGGCCAGCTTGAGCTTCGCCAGGTGCTGGCTGACCGCGGGCAGCGCGCCTCCGACCCGGTCGGCGAGATGCGTGACATCGCTCTCCCCCTGCGACAGGGCCCACATCAGATGCAGACGCGCGGGGGAGGCGAGCAGGCCGAACGCCGCCGCGGCCTCCGCCAGCACCTCGGCGGGCGGATCCTCGAAGCCGACGGCGTTCTCCGTCACAGTCTTCTCCCGTCCCCGCCCTCGTCACGGCCGGCGCACACGCGCCCGCCCAGTGTAGGCGGCCGGGCGGCTGCGGGACGGCCCGCACGCGAGCACGCGACACGAGCACGGGCGAGGACTCAGCCCTTCCGGACCAAGGACTCAGCGCTCTCGGACCGGGGACCCGGTCCTCGCAGCCGGGGACTCGATCCTCGTGGGAGAAGTGTCAGTCCTCGTAGTAGTTGTTGACCACGACCTCCGGCTCGTCGTCGTCGAACGCTTCGTTGAGCAGCGCGCCACCGATGAGACCGGCCGCGCCGGCGCCGATGAGCGCGCCCGTGCCGAAGCGCCGGCCGCCGCCCTGCTGGTGATGGTCCTGGTCCCCGTACGGCTGCCCATACCCCTGCTGCGGGTAGCCCTGCTGCGGATAACCCTGCTGCACCGGCTGCGGATAGCCCTGCTGGGGCGGGGTGTAGAACGGCGGCGGCGTGGTCTGCACTCTCTGTGCGCAGGCGCCGCAGGTCTGGACGGGGCGGGGCACGCCCCACTGCGGGGACCAGGTCACCGTGGTGACGCCCGGGCCGTGGTTGGGGTCGAAGAAGCAGGTCACAGGAGAACTCCCGGTGTTGTGCGGGGATGTGGTGAAAGCCGGGGCCGACGGGGCGACCGGCGGCTGCGGCGGGACGGGCGGCACAGGTGCACCGCCGGTCGGCTTCGAGATGGTGACCGGGGCCGGACCCGGTGTCGGACTCGGCGATGCGGGCGCCTCCTCCAGCACGGAGACGCCGTAGTCCGTGGCGATGCCGGCGAGTCCCGAGGCGTACCCCTGCCCGATCGCGCGGAACTTCCACTCCGCGCCGTGCCGGTACAGCTCGCCGAAGACCAGCGCCGTCTCGGTCGACAGGCCACCGGGCGCGAGGTCGTAGCGAGCCAGTTCGGCGCCGCTGTCCCGGTCGAGGACGCGGATGTGCGCCCGCCGCACCTGACCGAAGGACTGACCACGCCGTGCGCCGTCGTAGAGGGCCGCCGGGAAGACGATCTTCTCGACCCGGTCCGGGACCCTGGTCAGGTCGATCTCGATCCGCTGGTCGTCGCCGTCGACCGCGCTGCCGCCGCCGGAGTGGCGGACCGAACCGTCGGGACTGCTCAGGTTGTTGAAGAAGACGAAGTGCTCGTCGGACAGCACCGTGCCCGACGGGTCGCACAGGAGCGCGCCGGCGTCCGGTTCGTACCCGGTGTTCGCCTGCCAGCCCAGCCCGACCGTCACCGCAGTCAGGCCCGGGGCCTGCTTGCTCAGCGACACATTGCCGCCCTTGGTCAGGGACACACTCATCCTCGTCCTCCGCAGCCGCTCACATTTACCGCGTCCATCATGATCGACGGCTCTTGACCGCTCTCAGTTCCATGATTGCGCAATGTCTTAATCATGTAGCAGAACCTTTACGGATCATCACCAGGGGCCGGACCCCCTGCCCGGAGCACGTCAAGAGCCCCTAGGCTTGCGCAAACAGGCAAACCGCAGTGTCGGCGTCCGGCGCACCCGGCGCGGATCCCGACCCGACTGAAGGACAACACCGTGGGCATCATCAGCTGGATCATCCTCGGCCTGCTCGCCGGAGCCATCGCCAAGATCCTGCTGCCCGGCCGCGACCCGGGCGGCCTGATCGGCACCACCCTGATCGGCGTCGCGGGCGCCTTCGTCGGAGGCTGGCTCTCCGCCCACTTCCTCCACCGCCCGTTCGAGAAGCACTTCTTCGACCTCTACACCTGGGGCGCGGCGATCGGCGGCTCCCTGGTGCTGCTCATCGGATACCGCATCCTGTTCGGCAACTCCCGCGACTGACCCCGCTCCTGGGGTCCGCCGCTCACAGGTGAGCGGTTACGGCGGGCAGCAGATCCTGGAACGTCCGCCCCGCGGCCGGCTCGCCCAGGGCCGTCAACTGCCAGCCGGAGCCGCCGCGGTGGAGCTTCGCCATGATCTGGGCCGTGTACGCGCCACCGCCGCTGAGGGTGTAGCGGGCGAGCTCCTGGCCGGTGCGCTCGTCGACCAGCCGGCAGAACGCGTTCTGCACCTCGGTGAAGGTCTGGCCGGTGAACGAGTTCACCGTGAAGACGATCTGGTCGACATGCCCGGGGACGCGCGACAGGTCCACCAGGATGACCTCGTCGTCGTCCCCGGCGCCCGCGCCGCCGGTCAGGTTGTCGCCGAGGTGCCGTACCGAGCCGTCCTCGCTGACCAGGTGCCGGAAGAAGACGACGTCCGCCAGCTCGCCGCCCGCGAACAGCAGGGCGGAGGCGTCCAGGTCGATCTCGCGGGTGCCGGCCAGCTTGGCCAGGAACCCCTTGCGCGGTGCGGCCTGCCAGCCCAGGCCCATACGGACGGCGGCCAGCGCACCGCCGTCGGACTTGCTCAGACTGATCCGCTGGCCCTTGCTCAGGTTGACCGACACCGGTCGCCTCGCTCTCTGTCGCTCTCTCGCCGTGTCGTGCCGGATCAGACGTTGACGCCGAAGTCGCCCGCGATGCCCGCGAGTCCGGAGGCGTAGCCCTGCCCCACGGCCCGGAACTTCCACTCGGCGCCGTTGCGGTACAACTCGCCGAAGACCATCGCGGTCTCGGTCGAGGCGTCCTCCGACAGGTCGTAGCGGGCGAGTTCGGCGCCGCCGGACTGGTTGACCACGCGGATGAAGGCGTTGCGCACCTGGCCGAAGCTCTGGCCGCGCGCGTCGGCGTCGTGGATGGACACCGGGAAGACGATCCGGTCGACCTCGGCGGGTACGGCGACGAGGTTCACCTTGATGCTCTCGTCGTCCCCCTCGCCCTCACCGGTGAGGTTGTCGCCGGTGTGCTCGACGGAGCCGTCCGGGCTGGTGAGGTTGTTGTAGAAGACGAAATGACGGTCGGAGACGACCTTGCCCGCGTCGCTCAGCAGCAGGGCGGAGGCGTCGAGGTCGAAGTCGGCGCCGGTGGTGGTCCGCACGTCCCAGCCCAGTCCCACGACGACCGCGCTCAGGCCCGGTGCCTCCTTGCTCAGCGACACGTTCCCACCCTTGGCCAGGGAAACACCCATGGTTCGTCCCTCCACGCACACGATCGGTTCGGGTCCGCTTCCCGGACCCGTATTGAATCTACAACACTGTAGAAGTTACGGGCTGTACGGCACGGCGGCGCCGCCGCGCACAGCGGCAACCGGCCGGCGATGTACCGCTCTGTACGATGTGACGTTCCTCCGGCACGAGGGGTTGAGGCGAGCCCGGCATTCAGGCTCGGCAGAAGGGAGACAGCGGTGACCGAGCCCGAGGCGGGCCGTCGGCGCAGGGCGCGGGGCGCGCTGGAGACACGGGTGCTGGCGGCGCTGCACGAGGCCGGGGCGCCGGTGACCGCAGGCTGGGTGCAGAAGCACCTGGCGGCCGACCTCGCCTACACGACCGTGATGACGGTCCTCGCGCGCCTGCTGGCGAAGAACGCCGTCACCCGCAGGCGGGAGGGCCGGTCGTTCGTGTGGCTGCCCGCCGCGGACGAGGCGGGGCTCGCCGCGCTGAAGATGCGCAAGGTCCTGGACGGCGAGCAGGACCGCCGGGCGGTGCTGGCGAGTTTCCTCACCGCGTTGCCGGAGGGCGACGAGCGACTGCTGCGCGAACTGCTGGACCAGGCCGCCGACGAGAACTGAGCACCCGATGGGAATCTTCGTCTTCCTGCCCCTGATCCTGCCGCTCACGGCCTGGCCGATCGCGCGCCTGGCCGAGCAGCGCCTCCATCCGCGCACCGCCACCGTGCTGCTGACCGGCGTCGCCACGGTGATGGCGCTGTGCAGCACGGTGTGTCTGGCGCTGCTGATGGTCGTCGGCACGGCCCAGCTGCCGGGCAATCCGCTGCCGGACGGCTGGTCGGACCCCGAGGTGCGCGAGAGCGTTCCCCGGCACGAGGTCGCCGGGAAGGCCGCGATTCCCGCGCTGCTCACCGTCGTGGCGACCTGCCTCCGGTCCCTGCTGCGGCACCGCCGGGTACGGCGCCGGGCCCATGCGGCACTGCGGGGACTGCCGCCCACGCAGGTGGCCGTGCTGCCGGACACCTCCCCGTACGCTTACGCCCTGCCGGGCGGCCCGCGCGACCGGATCGTCGTGTCCACGGCGATGCTCGACTCCCTCCCGTCCCGGGAGCGCCGCGCGCTCTTCGCACACGAGCGCGCCCATCTCTCCGCCCGGCACCACCGGCATCTGCTGCTCGTCCAACTCGCCGCCGGCGCCAACCCGTTCCTCCGGCCGCTGCGGACGGCGGTCGCCTACACGGCGGAGCGCTGGGCGGACGAGGAGGCGGCCCGGGCCGTCGGCAGCCGCAAGGCGGTCGCCCGGGCGATCGGCACCGCCGCGCTCGTCTCCGGTGCCGCACCGGCACCGACGCTCGCCGCGCTGGCCGCGCCCGGACCACTCCCCCGGCGGGTCGCCGCACTCCTCGCCCCGGCGCCGAGCGGGCGCGCCTGGCCGTCCGTCTTCACTGCGGTGGGCCTGGCGCTGTGGACCGCGGCCACCGGAGCCGTCCTCTCCGCGACGTGCTCAGCCAACTCCGCGGTCACGCTGCTGCTCCTGCTACGGGCGGCAACCCCGCTCTGAGCCAGTCGGTTCCGGGCAGGCGGATCCACTGGCTGTGCCGGAAGACGTTGCGGGGGCCCGGCTCACGCACTGGCGGACCGCCGACGGATCTCTCTCCTCGGAGACACCGAGCACGCCCCGGCCTGGTGGGATGACGGTTTCCGTGGTGTGCTGGTGGTGGCGGGAAGGACCGTGAACAGACGCGGGGAAGCGGCCGCCGTGCCGTGCACCGCGCAATCCGGATCCGCGAGAAGCGGGTGGCCCTTTCCGCCCTCAGCCTCGTCCGCCGCTGAGGTTGCCCCAGCGGGGTCCGATCTGCTTCCACTCCTCGTCCCACTCGGCCATGCGCCGCCGGATCATCCGGGTGCGGACCAGCCAGCCCGCGCTCCAGACCGCCGCGCCGGCCGACGGGGCGACGAGGGCGCCGGTGAGGGCGGCCTGCAGGTCCGCCGCGGCGCCGGTGACGGGCGCGGAGACCACGTGGCCGGCGCGGTTGGTCCACACGTTCACCTGGGATCCGACGGGGGTGCCGGGCCGGACCTTGGCCCGGTCGGTGTGCACGGTGCCGTGGGTGTCCGTCCAGCGCACGGTGGCCCAGACCCGGCCGTCGTCGTAGCCGGTCCCGGAGGTCGGGTTGCTCGCCACGCTGTCGGTGAGCACGGCGGTCACGGCGTGCACCCGCGCCTGCCGGGCGGAGAGCGCGGCCTCGGCGTTGTGGGCCGCCGCGAGTCCGGCGACGGCGCCGCCGAGGACGGCGAGCACCCAGGTCACGAGGACGATCCAGGCCTCGATGACATCGCTGTGCCGTCTGAGCGGATTGCGCCGCCAGCGCCACAGCCGTACCCGGGCGACCGTCGTGGGAGGTGTCCGGTTCATCGTCACCGCCTCCTCTCGCGCACCGGCGGCTTCGCCGCACACTCCGCGTCCGCCTCGCCGGGCGGGGTCATGCCGGGCGGGCGGCGAGCGCGGTCGGGGCGGTCTCCCGGGCCCGGCCGTCGAGTGTCACCCCACCATCGTGCACCTCATTCCGGGCGGTGGCGGGGTGAGTGCCGTAGTGATGCCCGGCGACGTGCGACCCGACCCCTTTGACCAGCGAGATCGGGACATCCGGCCCTGCAGCCGGGGCCGAAGGGCACTGGGTGGCTCACGGGCCATGCGCGACCGTGGACACCAGGAGCGGCACCGGCTCCCCCGCGGTGCCGCTCCGTCCCCGGCGGTTCGCCACGCGCGCCGGGGGCCGGAGGAGCGAGCAGACCGTCACGCACCTGCGGAGAAGCCAGCCATGATCCGTCACGACGAGCCGGTGCACCGGCGCATCGACCTGGGCCCCAGCGAGGCACTGCGGCTGCTGGGCACCGTGTCGCTGGGGAGGATCGTCTTCACCCGGCAGGCGCTGCCCACCGTCCGCCCGGTCAACCACGTCCTCGACGGCGGCGACATCGTCATCCGCACGCACGAGGGCGCCGCGCTCACCGCGCACGCCCAGCAGGACGGCGGCAAAGGCGTCGTCGTCGCCTACGAGGCCGACGCGATCGATCCGGACACACAGCTCGGCTGGAGCGTCGTCGTCACCGGCTACGCACGGCTCGTCACGGACCCCGCGGACCTGGCCCGGGTCCGGACGCTGCTCACCCCCTGGGCGCCGCACGAGGACATGGACCACGCCGTGCGCATCCGCCCCCATCTGGTCACGGGCGTGCTCCTCACGGACGGGGTGGGGGCCGGTACGGCGGTCAGGACGGCGTGAGCGGCAGGTCGTCGGTGTAGGCGTTCACCGGCTGGGCGATGGGGCGCGCGGCCCTGGCGTCGAGAGCCACCCGCGCGGTCCTCGTGCCGAGGGCGCCCTGGGGGTGCCAGGTGCCGGTCACCGCGAGCCAGGTGTTCGCGGGAGGTGCCTCGGGGCCGTACACCCGGATCTTGACGGTCTGTGAGTCGGCCGCGCAGCACGTGAAGATGATCCGGGTCAGATACCAGCCGTCCTCGTCCTCGGCCGGGGTGACGAAGCCCGTGAGCTGGACGACGCGGTCCTTGATGGCTCGGGTGCGATCCTGTTGGACGCGCTTGGTGAAGTCGGTGAGGGTCAGGGGCAGCGGTGAGGTCGCGGGCAGCGGAGCGAATCCTGTCCTCTGCACCGCCACCGGCTTGTTGTTCGAACGTGCCGCCGTGTACGCGCCGAGGGCGGGCGGCGCGTAGAAGAGCAGGCTGAGCGCCGGGAGGAACAGCAGCCAGGCGATGCGTGGGGCGCCGGAGTGGTCGTGGCCGTGCGTGTTTCCGTACGCGTCGCCGTGCTCGTCGCTGTACTCGTCGCTGTGTGCGTGTTCTCGGTCGTCGTGGGTGGTGTGCCGCTGTTCGCCGCGGAGGGCCGCCGCGGCGAGGCCGAGCAGCAGGAGGACGACGCCGGAGGCGATCAGCAGGGGTCGCAGACCGGCCTTGACGTAGCGCAGATAGGTGTCGGTGAACAGGGCCGTGTGCAGCAGGCCGATGCCGGTCAGCGTCAGGAGGAGGGTCTGGGCAGGGCGTTTCACAGCAGGGCGCCTCCGATCAGGACGCTCGCGGCGACCGCCACGACGGTGGTGGCCGTGGAGAACCGCCAGGCGAAGGCCCGTCCGAAGGTGCCCGCCTGAAGGGCGATCAGCTTCAGGTCGACCATCGGCCCGACCACCATGAACGCGAGCCGCGCGGTCGGCGAGAACCCGGCGAGCGAGGCGGCGACGAAGGCGTCGGCCTCCGAGCAGACCGCGAGCAGCACGGCGAGCCCGGCCAGGAAGAGCACCGAGAGCCAGGGTGAGCCGGAGAAGGCGTCGAGGACAGAGCGCGGCACCGCGACGTTGAAGGTGGCGGCGGCCATGGCGCCGAGGACGAGGAAGCCGCCGGCGTGCAGGAAGTCGTGCTGGAAGCCGAGCCGGAACTCGGTCCAGCGGCTGTGGCCGGGGCGGTGGCCCGTGTGTCCGTGCCGCAGGATGCGCTGCAGCCACTTCTCCTTGCCCAGCCAGAGCCAGAGCCAGCCCATCACGGCCGCCGTGGCGAGGGAGGCGAGCAGCCGGGCGACGACCATCGCGGGGCTGCCGGGGAAGGCGACGGCGGTGGCGGTGAGCACGACGGGGTTGATGGCGGGCGCGGAGAGCAGGAAGGCGAAGGCGGCGGCCGGGGTGACACCGCGTCGGATGAGGCTGTTGGCGACCGGGACGGAGGCGCACTCACAGCCAGGCAGCACCGCGCCCGCCACGCCGGCGACCGGCACGGCGAGAGCGGCCCGCTTCGGCAGGACCTTGGTGAACAGCTCGGCCGGCACGAAGGCGTTGATGGCGCCGGACAGCGCGGTGCCGAGCAGCAGGAAGGGGAGCGCCTGGACGGTGATGGCCAGGCAGACGGTGCGCCAGGCCTGGACGGCCGGTTGGGTCAGCCACTGCGTACCGGCGAGGAGGAGGACGGCCGCCGCGCAGGCCGTGAACACGAGGACGGCGACCGGCCATGGCCGGATGCGGCGTACGGGCGGCGAGCCGGCGGGAGCGACCGCCACGCCCTCGACCACGCCAACCATTTCATCCGTTTTTTCCATTATCACCCCGGATGTCAGTGTCTGGCCGACGATAGGCGAGCCACCGGTTCCGGCCGCGCGTACACGCCGCCGCACGACCAACCCTTGCCTCGCAATGCGCCCATTGGTGGCGCAGGTGGCGCTCCTCACAATTCGCCGCCGTCAGGCGTGAAGGTGACGGGTGCCACTTCGCCCGGCGCACGATGTGCCTACGTTCTGAGCCATGTCGTGTCGCCCCTTCCCCGCCACCGCACGCACGCGGACCGGTGTGGTCCCGGCCTCGGCCGCGGCGCTCCTCTCCGCCGGCGCGATGCTCCCGGCACCGGCCGTGGCCGCCGCCCCGGTCACGTCCCCGCGCGCCACGGCCGCCGTGCTGGACCTGGACGCCGACCGCACTCCCGTGGTGCGCGGAGCGGACAGTGCGTACGACACCGCCAGCATCGTGAAGGTCGACATCCTCGCGGCGCTGCTGCTCCGGGCACAGGACGCGGGCAGACAGCTCACCGCCGAGGAGCGGGGCCACGCCGAGCCGATGATCAAGCGCAGCGACAACACGGCCGCCGACGCGCTCTGGCGGAAGATCGGCCGGGCCTCGGGGCTGGCGACGGCCAACAAGCGGCTGGGCCTGAGCTCGACCACGGGCGGGTCCGCCGGGAAGTGGGGGCTGACCCGGACGACCGCCAGCGACCAGATACGGCTGCTCAGGGCCGTGTTCGAGGGCGACACGACGACACAGCCCGGCACCCCCTCGACACCACTCGGCGCCACCGCGCTGAACGCCCGGTCCCGGGCCTACGTCCGCTCCCTCATGGGCCAGGTCGTCCCGGAGCAGACCTGGGGAGTCTCGGCCGCCGACTCCTCCGGCTCCTCGCCCGCCCTGAAGAACGGCTGGCTGCAGCGCACCACCTCCGGCCTCTGGGACGTCAACAGCGTCGGCCAGGTCACCGTGAAGGGACACCGGTATCTCGTCGCGGTCCTGTCGAACGGCAGCGCCTCGATGAGCGACGGGATCTCCCTGGTGGAGCGGACGGCACGCCAGGCCGTCGCCTAGGCCCGCCTGCCGTCACGGGCCCACCGCCCGCCGCCGTCACCGGCCCACCGCTGGCCGCCGTCGTCACCGGGCCTCCGGGCGGCGGGGTCGGACGAGGGCGGTGGCGGTGAGTGCCGCCAGGGCGGCCAGACAGAGCCAGGCGAAGGTGTCGCCGACGCGGTCGTAGACCGTGGTGCCGCCGCGCACGGGCACGTTGGCCACCATGGTCTGCCGGCCGGTCGTGAAGTAGTCGGCGGTGGCGAGGACGCGGCCCTCGGCGTCGTACGCGGCCGAGACGCCCTCCGCGTCCTGGCGGATCAGGGAGTAGCCGCCCTCGACGGCGGCCAGGGCCGCCTTGTCGGTGTGCGCGCCGCCGTACTCCTTCCAGTCGTGCGCGGGCACGAGCATGATGTCGGCCCGGGTGCGCATCAGAGCCGGGTAGTCGGCGTCGGCGCAGATGACGTTGGCGAGCCGGCCGTACGGGGTGCGGACGACCGGTACATGGCCGTCGCCGGGCGTGTACCGCTCCGAGCCGGGGATGGGGTGGGCCTTCTGGTAGGTCCACAGGACCGTGCCGCGCGGGTCGATGAGGAGTGCCTCGTCCCGGCCGTAGGCGGGCGCGGTGGTGCTGAAGACACGGACTCCGATCTCCAGGTAGATGCCCGAACGGCGGGCCTCGGCCCGGGCGACGGCGATGGCAGCGGGCTCCTGCGACTCCTGCGTCCTGACGGCGTTCTCGGGCCAGATCACGATCTTCGCGCCGGCGGCGGCCTCACGGCGGGTCGAGGCCAGCAGGTCGTCCTCGACGGCCGTCATGGCGGGCCGTACCACCGCGACGGGCGCCGCGGCGACGCCGCCCGGACCGTCGGCGAACCGGGCGAGCGTGGTCTGCAGCCGCTCGGTCACGGTGCGGGCCGGGCTGACGCCGGCGATCCGTACGGTCGTGCCCTGGGGCGGGAAGAAGGCGAGCCGGGCGCCGCCGGCGAGCACCACGCTCAGCACGACGGCGGTGCAGACGATGCCGCCGCGCCAGGAGGGGCGGTCCCAGACGCGGTTGACCGTGCTCGCGACACAGCCGATGAGGAAGCCGATGCCCCAGGGGCCCGTGACCGAGACGACCTGGAGGAGGGGCAGGTCCGCGCGCTGGGTGACGGCCAGGGACCCGTAGGCCGTGCCGAACGGGGACACCAGCGTGATCAGGAACTCGGCGGCGGCGACACCGGCCGGGAAGACCAGGGCGGCCGGCGCCGGCCGCAGCCGGTGCGCCAGCAGCCTGTCGGCGAGGAAGGGCAGTGTCTGTACGGCGGCCAGGGCGAGGGCCCCGGCGAGCACCACGGCGTTGAAGCCGAGTGCCGACTCCTGGACCCAGAAGACGGCGGCCCCGAGGTGCGCCAGCCAGATCCACAGCGTTCCGGACCAGGCGCGGCTCAGCCGGGTGAAGCGCAGCAGGAGGACGGGGAAGATCCAGGCGGCGGCCGCGATGTCCCACCGGCCGCCGACCGCGAGGAGCATCGCCCCGGTGCCGAGCAGCAGGAGGAGCCAGGTGTGGCGGTGGGCGCGGGTCGGCGGCGCGGGCGGTGGTGCCGTCGGGTGAGTCGGGGCCGGTACGGCTGTGTTCGTCATGTCCGGGACGCTAGGGCGGCGCGCCCCGGCCGCGCCTCGGGCGCGGTGCCGATCCTCGGCGCGCCGACGCATCTTTCGATGCCCGCCCGGCGGCGGATCCGCCCGGCCCCCGTGTCGTCTAGCCTGACGGACCGAGATGACTTCCCAGGTGAACGCCCTGCCCCGAGCCGCACAGCACTGGCTCACCGACCGACCGCGGCTGACGGACACGCTGTGGGTCGGCGGTCTCACCCTGCTCGACATGGTCACGGTGCTGGACCGGACACCGCGGCCGCCGGGCTGGGGGGTGGCGCTGTGGGGCGCGCAGACCGTGCCGCTGCTGTGGCGGCGGACTCGTCCGCGGGCCGTCCTGGTCGCGATGACCGCGCTGTACGTCCTCTTCCAGGCGCTCGCCCCGATCTACGGGAAGGTCCCCGGGCCGTTTCTGCTGATGATCGGCGTGTACGCCGTGGCCCGGTACGCGCCGGCGCCGGCGAGCGGGCCGCTCACCCTGTGCTGCCTCGCCACCACCGCCGTCACGGATGCCCTGACCGGGCACTGGCAGCCGCCCCGCCTGGGCTCGCTGGAGCCGATCAGCTTCACGACCTTCGCGTTCTTCTTCGCCGCGGCCTGGCTGCTGGGGTACGGGCGGCGCAGGATCGGCGCCGACGCGGAACGACTGCGCGAACTCAACCGGCGGCTCGCGGCCGAGCAGGAGCTCAACGCCCGGCAGGCGGTGCTCACCGAGCGGGCCCGGATCGCCCGCGACCTGCACGATGTCGTCGCCCACCACGTCAGCGCGATCGCTCTCCAGGCCCGCGCCGCCGAGGACGTACTGGCCACCGATCCGCCCGACGCGGGCGAGGCCGCGCACGGTGTCGGCGTCATCGCGCGGACCGCCGACACGGCGCTCACCGAGATGCGGCGGCTGCTCGGGCTGCTGTCGTTCGACGAACGCGATCTCGCGCCCGAGCCGTCCCTGGACCATCTCGACTTGCTCGTCGGCGTCGCGGCCTCGGCGGGGTGCCGTGTCACCTGTGTCGCCGAGACTCGCGCCGGCAACGCCCTCCCGGCCGGTATGCAGGTCTCGGCCTACCGGATCGTCCAGGAGGCGCTGACCAACGTGGTCAAGCACGCCGGTCCGGTCGGTGTGCGGGTCGCCGTACGCGGGGACGAGAGGCGCCTGACGATCGAGGTGGAGAACGACGCGCCGGCCCCGGGCCACCGGCCCGTGCCCGGCACCGGACGCGGGCTCGTCGGCATGCGGGAACGGGTGGCGGCCTTCGACGGCGCCCTGCACGCGGGGCCGCGTCCGGACGGCGGCTGGCGGCTGCAGGCCGTCCTGTCCGGGCGGGATTCCGGATCGGCACAGGGGGACCGATGACCGTACGCGTGCTCGTCGTGGACGACCAGGAGATCGTACGGACCGCGCTGCGGCTCGTCATCGACCGCCGGGAGGGTCTGACCGTCGTCGGGGAGGCGGCCGACGGCGACCAGGCCGTCGCCCGGGCTGTGGCGCTGCGGCCGGACGTGGTGCTGATGGACGTACGGATGCCGGGCACGACCGGCGTCGAGGCGACCCGGCGGATCGTGCAGGACTGGCCGGGGCCGGGGCCGGTACCGCGGGTGCTGGTGCTGACCACCTTCGACCTGGACGAGTATGTGCACGCGGCGCTGCGCGCCGGGGCCGTCGGCTTCCTGCTGAAGAACAGCCGGCCCGACCAGCTCGCCGGGGCGCTCCGCGCCGCGGCCGACGGCGAGTCCGTACTCGCCCCGAGCGTCACCCGGCGCCTGATCGACACCGTCACCGCGCTGCCGCCCGCCCTCGTCTCCCCCGCGCCGGCCCCGGTACCGGAGGCCGGCGCGCTCACCGAGCGCGAGATCGAGGTCCTCGTGCTGGTCGCGCGGGGGCTGTCCAACGCGCGGATCGCGGTGGACCTGGGGCTCAGTGAGGCGACCGTGAAGAGCCGGGTCAACCGCATCCTGACCCGGCTGGGTCTGGAAAACCGGGTCCAGGCGGCCCTGTTCGCCCACCGGGCCGGTCTCGCAGGGCCCTGACCCGGAGTGGTGTAGACCACGTCCCGTACATCATGTCCGGTAAACCATGTGCCGTTCCCTGTGACGCGCCTGTGACAGTCGACGGACAGCGCCATGACGTCCGGCCAGCAATCTGGAGCAACAAGGGCAAAACGCCCAAACGGTCAGATACCTCGCCGGAGGACAGCACCATGAGCGCCACTCTCGCCACGCCGCACACCGAGGCCCCCGCCCCCGCGCTGGCTCCGCGCGAGCGGGAGACGCTCCGGCACATCGCCGCCGGCCGCACATATCTCCAGACCGCCCGCCACATGGGGCTGTCCACCCACACCGTGGACGCCTACCTTCGCCGGATCCGGGCCAAGCTGAACATCACCAACACGGCCGAGCTGACCCGCGTGGCCATCTCCCTGGGCCTGTGAGCCAAGAGGACCACCGGGCCCACGCGCCGGCCGCCTGGACATGGCGGAGGAATCAGCAGGCCACGGCGGGAGAGTCCGTGGGCTGGTCCGCCGGGCGGCGGCGCGTGGGCCCGGTGTCTCGAGGAGGGGCGGTCAGCCGACGGTCACCGAGAACGGTCCGGCCAGGACCGAGTAGCCGTCATTGGCGAGGTAGTACACGTCGTACGTCCCCGGGCCGCTCAGCTTGCCGGTGGGGAAGGTGAGGGCGCCGCTGGCGTTCGGGGCGTAGGACCAGGTGAGCGAGGACTGCTTGCCGGGGGTGACGCCCGCCGGGTAGATGCCGATCCAGTTCTTGGCGTTCGCCTGGGCCGCCGACGGCACCGCGTAGCGGAAGGTGACGTTGCCGCCGTCCGCGACCGCGTTCAGGTCGCCGGTGAGCGTGGGCCTGGTCGCGGTGGACGGGGCGAACGCGGCGTTGAGCGGTGTCGCATAGGTGTCGTTGGCCGTGAGGCCCGGCAGGCCGAGCGCGTCCTCGACGGTGCGGCCGATGCCGTAGTGGTCGTAGTGGGCCGGGCTGCTGGTGCCGGCCGGGACGGTGCCCTGGGAGCCGACGACCGTGGTGGCGACGTGGTTGTACGCCTCGCCGGAGCTCTCGTCCCAGGTGAGGACGAGCAGGGAGCGCTGCTGGGTCCAGGCCGGGGAGGACAGGACCGGGGCGAGGGTCTGCTTCAGCCAGCCGTCCTGCGTCCTGAGGCTGGTGGCGTTGCCGTTGCCGGAGGCCTCGCCGTCGTAGTAGTCGTCGGCGGCGATCCAGGAGAAGTCCGGGGTGGTGGCCGCGGACTTCAGGTCGGTGGTCAGCTGTGTGGTGTCGAACAGGTGGGCCGCGCAGCGGGAGGCGTCGCCGCTGATGTCGGTGTAGTTGATGAAGGGCGCGTCGTCGGGCTGGTAGTAACTGTCGTTGTTGTTCTTGGTGTTGCAGGGGGTGCCCATGCCCTGCTCGTAGGCCTTCCAGCTCTTGCCGGCCGCCTCCAGGGTGTCACCGAGGTTGCGCTCGGGGGAGTTGATGTTCGGGAAGTAGGTGGCGCCCTTGGTGTAGGTGTCACCTCCCGAGATGGCGAGGTAGTTCTCGTCGCTCGGGTGGTAGACGCCGTGGAAGTCGGTGAGCGTGGCGCCCTGGGTCATGAGGCTGTGCATGTACGGCGTGTCCGCCGGGTCGTTCATGACCTGGGAGTAGTCGGTGTTCTCCATCATGACCATGAACACGTGGTCGTAGCCCGGGACCTGGGAGGCGGGCGGAGCGAGCGCGGCGGGGGCGGCGACCGGGGTGTCCAGGGTGAGGGAGAGGTTGTCGAGATAGCCGGTCTCACTGCTCGTCGACAGGAACTGCACCTCGACCTGGATGGACCGGGTCCCGGCCGGGACCGCGCCGGTGGCGCTGCGCGAGAGGAACTTGGTGGCCTGGCCCCGGTCACTCGCGGACACGGTGGGCAGCTTGGCGGTGGCGCCGACGGGATGCCCGCCGCCGTCGTGGAAGTGCAGGCTCACCGCGACATGACCGGCGTAGGTGGTCCAGCCGCCGAGCCAGCCGGAGAGGTCGTAGTGCACTCCGCCGCCGTCGATGGCCGTGGCCGCGGAGGAGACGTCCACGGTCTGGGTCATCGCGCCGTCGCCGAAGTTGCCGGGTGCGAAGAAGGCCTTGCCGGGCGTCTTGCCGTCGCCGGGCAGCCCGAAGGAGGCGACGGAGTGGCACATGACGTTCGGGCCGCCGGCCTCGGTGGTCCAGCCGGGCACGGTGGTGGCGGCCGCCCAGTCGCCGGTGCAGTAACCGCCGCTCTCCGCATCGCCGTTGACGATGAGATTGCCGCTGCCGCCGGCCGCCTGGGCGGGGGCGGGAGCGGCGACGAGCAGTGCGCCGTGGAGGGCGAGCAGCCCGCCGAGGGATCTCCAGCGCAGTCGCATACGTGGTACCTCGTCCCGTTGGTGAGGGTGCCGTGCGGTGCGAAGGCCGCACGGCCTGACTGTGCGCAACGAACGGGACATGAGTAGTGGGCGCCGCTGTCGGGCGGAAGAACCACGACCAAACTTGACCAGACAAGTTCGGGGAGAGTGAGCCCTCTCCCCCATCGACACGGGTGACGGCCGCCCATACAAATTCCTTATTTGGCATATGGCCTATTTGTCCGTTTACCCTTGGCGGTCTTGCTCGTCGAAGGGACCTGCCGTGGAAAGGGACGTACGAGACATGCACGGCGCACGATGGCCCGCACTCCTGGCACGGATCAGACAGACCGGCGGCGCCGAGGCCGCGCGGGCAACGGTGGCGGCCGGGCTGACCTGGCAGACCTGTGCGCTGCTGCTGCACGTCAGCGACCCCTACGCGGGTGCCGTCGCGGCCGTCCTCATCGTCGAGACAACGGTCGTTGCCACGGTCTCGGCCGCCACCCGGTACGCCGCCGGATGTCTGCTCGGCGTTCTCGTCGCCGTACCCGGCGCGCTGTACGCCGAGCCCGGCATGGTGGGACTGGCCGTCGTCGTCTTCGCTTCCGCGCTGCTGGCCCGGCATGGATTCCTCGGCCACTACGGCCTTCACGTGCCGACGACCGCCCTGATCACCTTCGCCCTGGTCCGTGGCCGCCAGCCCGCCGAGCTGGCCACGCACCTCGCGGAGATCGTCGTGGGCATCGCGTTCGGGCTGGCGTGCAGCGTGCTGCTGTTCCCCACCGTGCGGGTGCGGTCCGCCGAGCGGGCGCTGGAGGACCTGCGGCTGCTGATCGCCCGGCACCTCGACGGCCTGGCCGACGCGGTCCTGCGGCACGAGCAGCCGCGGAAGGTCCTCGGCCCATCCTGGGAGGACGACCTCGGCACGGCGCTGACCCGCGCCCGGACCGCCATCGACGAAGCGCACGAGAGCATGCGCTGGAACCCCCGGCCGACCGCCCGGCGCCGCCGCTCGCACCTGGACCACCGGGTGCTGCGCACGCTGAGCGACGTGGCCGGGCAGGTGAGCGCGACGGGCCGGGTCCTGGACAGCCAGCCCGACGCGGCCGAGGAGTCACGCCCCGGCTCCGGGTTCGCGCGGCCGTACGCCCGTCTGCTGCGGGCGACCGCCCTGTGCGCCTACTCCTGCCGCGGCGGCCGGCCGCACCCGGCCCTGCCCGCCGCCCGACAGGCCCTCGCCCGGCTGGAGGCCCCCGCCCGCGAGGCCCCGGACCGGGCCGCCCGGGACGAGCGTCTTCTGCGCCCGCTGGAGTCGGCCCTGACCTGCCTGTCGGCGCCCGTGCCCACGCCATCCGCGCGATCCCACCGGATCCTCGACCCGCTACGGCCCACACCACGACGATGACCTCTCACACCACTGATCTTCAGGACACCCCCACCGGGCACGCCGCACCTGCGCGCCGGAAGCCGAAGGCACGGTCCCCGAGAGCCTGGAACCGCCCCACCGGCTCCCGCGCGCTCCTGGCCACGGCCCCCGTGGTGCTCATGGTGGTCGTCACCGCCACCGATGTGATCACCCCGGACTGGCTGCACGTCTCACCGGTCATGGCCGCCGTCCCGGTGCTGGCCGCCGTACTGCTGCCGTGGTGGGCGACGTCGGTGCTGGCCCTCGCCGTGCTCGTGATCGCGGCGCTGCTCCACCGGGACGCGGGCGGCTGGGGACATCCGGACACGAATGTCGCTCTGGCCAGCCTGTTCGTCGTCGGGCTGACCTCGCTGGCCGCGTGTTCCCTGCGCCAGCGCCGGGAACGGCAGCTCCAGCGGATCCGCTTCGTGGCCGAGACCGCGCAGTGCGCCCTGATGCATCCACTCCCCCAGCGGATCGGCTCGCTCGCCCTGAGCGGCGTCTATCTGCCGGCCGAGTCGGAGGCGCGGATCGGCGGCGACTTCTACGAGGCGCTGCGCACGCCGTACGGCACGCGGATCGTGATCGGCGACGTACGGGGCAAGGGACTCGAGGCCGTCGGCGCCTCGGCGACCCTGCTCGGCGCGTTCCGTGACCTGGCGTTCCGGGAGCCTTCGCTGACGAAGGTCGCGGAGCAACTCGACGCACGGGCCCGTCGGCACATCGCCGCGCTCGACGGCGACCCGGACGCGGAGAGCTTCGACGACCGTGACACGAGCGCCCTGTTCACGGAGCGGTTCGCCACGGCACTCCTGGTGGAGTTCCCGCCCGGCGAGCCCGTCGCCCGCATGGTGCACTGCGGCCACCCCGAGCCGTACGCCGTCCACGCGGGCGAGGTGCGGGCGTCCGAGCCGGAACAGCCCGGCGCACCGCTCGGTCTGGGCGATCTGCTGGCCGCACGGCCGGTCGCCCAGACCGTGCCGTTCGGTCCGGGCGACCGGCTCGTGCTGTACACCGACGGATTCATCGAGGCCCGCGACCGCCAGGGCCGCTTCCACGACCTGGGCGCCCAGGTGCAGGCGCACGCCGGGCGCACGCTGGAGGCGATGGTGGCCGCCCTGCGCCGCGATCTGCTGCGCCATGTGCGCGGCGACCTCGACGACGACGCGGCGCTGGTCGCTCTGGAGCGCCTGCCGTGAGCGGGCTCCGAAGCCGCTCCGCGCGGCCCTGGGTCACCGGGTCGCCGCCAGGGCCAGGGCGCCCGCGGCCAGGGCGAGGTAGAGGCCCGGGAACGCCATGGTGCGGAACACCCGCGCCCGCACATGCGCGGCCATCGCCCCCAGGTAGAACAGCACCAGGCCGGCACCGGCCGCGATCCCGAGCGGGCGTACGCCGAACAGGCCGAGGAGCAGCCCGGCCGCTCCTGCGGCCTTCAGCAGCGCCAGCGAGGGGAGCCAGGCGGGTGCGATGCCGACCTCGGCCGAGTTGGCGAGCACGAAGCGCGCCTTCGCGAGGTCGGCCGCCGCGATGCCCGCGTTGGCCAGGACGGCGGCGCAGGTGACGGTCACATAGGCGAGTTCCATGACGGCGGACCTTTCGCAGCGTGGTTCCGGGGGTGAATCCACCCTCTCCGCGGGGTCGGCATGACGTCCAATACCAGCGTCTATAACCTGTCGGAATGGATGTCGACACGCGTCTGCTGCGTTCCTTCCTCGCCGTCGCCGAGGACGGCAGCCTCACCCGGGCCGCCGAGCGCGTGTTCGTGTCCCAGCCGGCCCTGACCAAGCAGATCCGGCAGTTGGAGACCCAGCTCGGCGTACGGCTCTTCGAGCGCTCGCGCGCCGGCATGGCGCTGACGGACGCGGGCCGTGCACTCGCGCGCCGGGCCCCGGCGCTGCTCGCCTCCTGGGACGAGACCCTGCGCGCCACGAGGGCCGCCGGACGGCAGGCCGCACGGGTCTTGCGCGTGGGGTTCGTGGCGAGCGCGGCCAACGAGGCGACGCGGGAGATCGTCGCCGAGTTCGCCCGGCGGCGGCCCGGGTGGCGGGCCGAACTGCGCCAGGCGGCCTGGACGAACCCGAGTGCGGGGCTGGCCGACGGTGAGGTGGACGCGGCGCTGCTGCGGCTGCCCTTCCCGGGCCAGGCCGCACTGCGGGTCGAGATGCTGTTCAGCGAGGCGCGATGGGTGGCGTTGCCGAGCGGGCATCGGCTCGCGGGGCGCGCCGAGATCGCCTTCCGCGAGCTGTGGGACGAGCCGTTCGTCGCCGCGCCCGAGGAGACCGGCGCCTGGCGCGATCACTGGCTGGCCGCCGACGAGCGCGAGGGGCACCCGGTCCGCGTCGGCGCGGTCACCGAACAGCCCGACGACTGGCTGAGCGCCATCGCCAACGGATACGGCATCGCGCTCGCGCCCGAGTCCGCCGCGCGGTTCTACTCCCGCCCCGGCGTGGTCTACCGCCCGGTCACGGGAGTGAGCCCGACGCGGGTGGGTGTGGCCTGGTCACCGGCCGACGACGGCAATCCCGTCGTACGGGACTTCGTCCGCTGCTGTCTGGAGCTCGCGCGACCCGTCTGACCGGATCCGGGGCCGGCGGTCAGTGCTCGGCGCCGTTCTCGCCCAGCTTCTCGACGAGGTCCTGCGCCTTGTCGACGGCCGTGTCGATCGTGTCGCTGTGCTTGCCCCCGGTCCGCTCGTCGATGACGTCACCGGCTTTCTCCAGGCCGACGGCGATCTTGTCCCCGTGCTCCTCCGCGATGTCCTCGGCCTTGTCCTTCAGGTTCTTCAGGGCGTCGAACATGTCCGGATCCTCTCCCTCGGCTGCCTGCGCGGACCCGGACCACGATCCCACGCCCGCGGTGCCGGGGGAGGCGGCTCCGGGCGGTGCTTCGAAGCACCAGGGGTGGCACCCGGAGCGCACGAAACCGGCTCGCCGTCCCCTGCCCGGCGCAATCGGGGTGCGCCGGAGGGGCGAGGGGCTGTGACGGGTGTGACGGTGGTGGAAGGAGTCTGCGCGGGGACCGGTGACGAGGAGGCTGGATGTCGGATGGACCCGGCGAGGGCGGCGCGACGCCGGCCACCGTGCTGGACAACGACGACGACGGTATGCCGTACGGCGTCTTCGAGCAGCTCGGTGCGGTCGCGGACGCCGTGCTCTACGAGGGGTACCTGCTCTATCCGTACCGCCGGTCCTCGCCGAAGAACCGGGTCCGCTGGCAGTTCGGTGTACTGCTGCCCCGTGACTGGGTGGAGCGGGACGGACCAGTGACGCCCGGCGTCTCCGGCTCCGCGGACTCCTGGTACCAGCGGTACGAGTGCCTGTTCCGGGCCTCGCACGCGGATGCGGTCGTACGGGTGCGGGTGCGGTATCTGCAGCTGCAGGAGAAGCGGGTCGAGGCGGCCGACCGGGACGGCCGGTACCGCCCGGTCGAGTCGTTGCGGACGGCCGACGGCACCGCCCATCTGTCGTTCGGGGAGGCGGTGCCGCGCGCGACCGAACTGGTGCTGCCGCTGGCGGAGCTGGTGCGCGGCGGCCGTACCGTCCCGGTGGGCGCGCCCGCGGGCGCCGAGTCCGAGCCGCTGCCGGACGGCGCGGGGCGGACGGTCCGGCAGCGCCGGGAGGTGCGGGCCGCCACGACGGTCGCGGCGGAGCAGCTCGCACCGGAGCTGTACCGGCTGCGGGTGCGCACCGAGAACACCGGCGAGGCGACGGACCCGCAGGCCCCGCGCGACACGGCACTGCGACAGGCGCTGATCGCCACGCACACCCTCGTCGGCGGGGACGGCATGGAGTTCGTGTCCCTGATCGACCCTCCCGGGGAACTGGCGCAGCACGCACGGGGCTGCCGGAACGCGTTCACGTTCCCCGTGCTCGGCGGCGCGCCCGAGGAGGGCGCGACGGGCTCCGTGATGCTCTCCGCGCCGATCATCCTGCCGGACCGGCCGCAGGTGGCGCCGGAGAGTCCGGGCGATCTGCACGACGCGGCGGAGATCGACGAGATCCTCACCCTGCGCACGATGCTGCTGACCGACGAGGAGAAGGCGGAGGCCCGGGCCACCGATCCACGGGCCGCCCGGATCGTCGACCGGGTGGACTCGATGCCCCGGGAGGTCTACGAGCGCCTGCACGGAGCGATCCGTTCCCTGACACCTTCCGCGACGCCCGCCGCGCCACGCGAGAGCGCCAGGCCCGCCTGGTGGCAGGAGGGCGGCGACGACGGGCTGTCCCCGACGACCGACAGGGTGCTCGTGGCCGGGGCGTCCGTCGGCGCCGGCAGCCCGGTGCGGCTGCGCCCACACCCGCGCGGCGCCGACGCCCAGGACATGTTCCTCGACGGGCGGAGCGCGACGGTCGCCGCGGTCTTCCACGACGTCGACGGCAGCGTGCGGCTCGCCGTCACGGTCGACGACGATCCCGCAGCCGAACTGCACGGCTGGTACGGCCGTTTCCACTACTTCCGGCCCGACGAGGTCGAACCCCTCGCGCCCCCGGACCCGCCGGCCCCCGCCGGCCAGGCCCACGACCGACTGCGACGGAGGCCGCAGACATGACCACACAGAGCGCTACCACCGAGGCCAAGGCATCGAACGGCTTCAACGAGATCACCATCCTCTGGATCTCGGAGGGCATGAGCTGCGACGGCGACACCGTGTCGCTGACCGCCGCGGGACAGCCGTCCATCGAGGACGTGGTCCTCGGCCTCATCCCGGGCCTGCCGAAGGTGAACCTCGTCAACAAGGTGCTCTCGCCGAGCCTCGGCGGCGAGGACTTCCTGGCCCCGTACCGGGCGGCGGCCCGCGGCGAGCTGGAGCCGTTCATCCTGGTGATCGAGGGGTCCATCCCGAACCAGAACATCATCGAGGGCGACGGCTACTGGACGTCGTTCGGCAACGACCCCGACACCGGCGAGCCGCAGACCCTGAACTCGTGGATCGACCAACTCGCGCCCCGGGCCTGGGCGGTGGTGGCCGCCGGGACCTGTGCGACGTTCGGCGGCATCCACGCCATGGCCGGCAACCCGACCGGCTGCATGGGCCTCGCGGACTACCTGGGCTGGGAGTTCAAGGCGCGCTCGGGGCTGCCCGTGGTCAACGTGCCCGGCTGCCCGATCCAGCCGGAGAACTTCATGGAGACCCTGGTCTGGGTGCTGCAGCACGCGGCCGGTACCGCTCCCCCGCCGCCGCTGGACCACATGCTGCGTCCGCAGTGGCTGTTCGGGAAGACCGTGCACGAGGGCTGCGACCGGGCCGCGTACTACGAGCAGGCCGACTTCGCCAAGGACTACAACTCGCCCAAGTGCCAGGTGAAGGTGGGCTGTTGGGGTCCGGTCGTCAACTGCAACGTGCCCAAGCGCGGCTGGATGGCCGGCGTCGGCGGCTGCCCGAACGTCGGCGGCATCTGCATCGGCTGCACGATGCCCAGCTTCCCCGACGCCTTCATGCCGTTCATGGACGAACCCCCGGGCGGCACGCTGTCGACCATGCTCGTCAAGCCGTACGGAGCGGTCATCCGCCGGCTGCGCGGCCTGACCAACGACGTGGTGAACCACGAGCCCAAGTGGCGCCACAACAAGCGCAAGCTCACCAGCGGTTACAACCCGTACTGGCGCGCCTGACCCCGGCCCGCCTCGGCCCACCCCGTCCCGCCGACGAACCGCCCGACCCGAACAGCGAGGGGCACCACCGCAGATGACCACCACCGAGTCCCGTGCCGCAGGACGCAAACCCGCCCAGATCGTGGACATGTCCTGGGATCCGATCACCCGGATCATCGGCAACCTGGGTATCTACACGAAGATCGACTTCGCCAACCGGGAAGTCATGGAATGCCACAGCACCTCGTCGCTGTTCCGCGGCTATTCGGTGTTCATGAAGGGCAAGGACCCGCGCGACGCCGGGTTCATCACCTCGCGGATCTGCGGTATCTGCGGCGACAACCACACCACCTGCTCCAACTACGCCCAGCAGATGGCCTACGGCGTCAAGCCGCCGAAGCTGGCCGAGCACATCACCAACCTCGGCGAGGCGGCGGAGTACATCTTCGACCACACGATCTTCCAGGACAACCTGGTCTTCGTGGACTTCTGCGAGGCGATGGTCAAGGCCACCAACCCCGGTGTCCTGGCCCGCGCCGAGCGCACCCACGCGCCCCGCGGGGACGTCCACGGCTACCGCACCGTCGCCGACATCATGAAGGCCTTCAACCCCTTCGAGGGCGAGGTCTACAAGGAGGCGCTGAAGGTCAGCCGGATCACCCGGGAGATGTTCTGCCTGATGGAGGGGCGCCATGTGCACCCCTCCACGATGTACCCGGGCGGCGTCGGCACGATGCCGCAGCCGAACACCTTCACCGACTACCTCAGCCGCCTCATGCGCGTCATCGACTTCATCAAGAAGGCGGTGGCGATGAACGACGACGTCTTCGACTTCTTCTACGAGGCGCTGCCGGGCTATGAGGAGGTCGGCAGGCGGCGCGTCCTGCTGGGCTGCTGGGGGGCCTTCCAGAACCCGGACGTGGTCGACTACCGCTACGCCACCATGAACGAGTGGGGCCGGGCCATGTACGTCACCCCGGGCATCATCGTGGACGGCGAGCTGGTCACCAACAACCTGATCGACATCAACCTCGGGCTGCGCATCATGCTGGGCAGCTCGTTCTACGAGGACTGGGTGAACGAGGAGCCGTTCGTCACCCACGACCCGCTCGGCAACCCCGTCGACATGCGCCACCCGTGGAACCAGACCACGGTGCCGGTGCCGCAGAAACGGGACTTCGAAGGCAACTACAGCTGGGTGATGAGCCCGCGCTGGTACAACCCGCAGAGCGGCGAGCACCTCGCCCTGGACACGGGCGGCGGGCCGCTCGCCCGGCTCTGGTCGACCGCGCTCAGCGGCCTGGTCGACACGCCGTACGTCAAGGCGGCCGACGGCACCGTCCGGATCACCCTGCCCAAGGGCGAGACGCTGCCGGAGACGACCCTGGAGTGGCGCATCCCGAAGTGGAGCAACACCCTCGAACGGGACCGCGCCCGGCCGTACTTCATCGCCTACGCCGCCGCCATGGCCCTGCAGTTCCTGGAGGAGGCCATGGGGATGCTCAAGAGCGGCGACACGAAGGTGTACGAGAACTTCGAGGTGCCGGACGAGTCGATCGGCTGCGGCTTCCACGAGGCGGTGCGCGGTGTGCTCTCCCACCACCTGGTGATCCGGGACAAGAAGATCGCCAACTACCACCCGTACCCGCCGACCCCGTGGAACGCCAGCCCCCGCGACATGTACGGCACCCCGGGCCCGTACGAGGACGCCGTCCAGGGCCAGCCGATCTTCGAGGAGAACGGGCCGGACGACTTCAAGGGCGTCGACATCATGCGCACCGTGCGCAGCTTCGACCCCTGTCTGCCCTGCGGGGTGCACATGTACATGGGCAAGGGCAAGACCCTGACCACGGTGCACTCGCCGACGTACGGGGCGAACCATGGCTGATGCCGGACGGCTGTCCGACCCGGTGGTGGAGGCACGGCTCGCCCGTCTCGACGAGGTGCTGGCCGCGCTGGAGGCCACGCCCGGCCCGGCCCTGGAGGCGGTCCGGCTGCTCACCGAGGTCTATGGCGAGGCGCTCGCCCGGGTGCTGGACCACGCGGACGAGCGGCTGCAGGAGCGGCTCGCCGACGACGAGCTGGCCGGGCATCTGCTGGTCCTGCACGGGATCCACCCCGAGTCCCCGGAGCGCCGAGCCGCTCGTGCGGTGGAGAAGCTGCGGCCCGCGGTGCGTGAAGCCGGCGGTGACCTGGAGTGGGCCGGCGTCGAGGGGCAGGTGGCGCGGGTGCGGCTGAGCTCCGGCGGCGGGTGCGGCTCCGGGTGCGGCGCCGGCTCCCTCGACGTCACCGAGGCGGTCCGGGCGGCGGTGCTGGCCGTCGCCCCCGAGCTGACCTCGGTGGAGACGGTGCCGAAGGAGCGCCGGGCGGCACCGGCCTTCGTACCGCTGAGCACGATCGGGCGCCGGGCCGTGCCGCAGAAGGCGCGGTGACCGTGGACGGAGCACTGGCCCGGGTCATCCGCTCCGCGGGCCGGCGCGCGGCGACGGCCGAGGCCGAGGTCTGCGAGCTGTGCGCCGCCCGCGTGGCCGAGGAACACGCCCATCTGTACGACATCGATGCCGCGAAGGTGCGGTGTGTGTGCCGTCCCTGCTCGGTGCTGTTCGCCGACGACGCGGCGGGCCGCTACCGGCTGGTGCCCCGGCGGCGGCTGCGGCTGCCGCCGGTCGACACGGGGCTGCTGGGCGTCCCGGTGGGCCTGGTGTTCTTCGTCCCGCGCTCCGACGGCACGGTCACCGCGCAGGGGCCGAGCCCCGCCGGGGCCATGCGCTGGGAGGTGGACGCGGCGGCCTGGCGGCGGCTGGCCGGCACGGCCCCACCGCTCGCGTCCATGGCTCCCGACGTGGAGGCGCTGCTCGTGAACACCGTGCGCGGCCTCGACGAACACTGGATCGTGCCGGTCGACGACTGCTACCGGATGATCGCCCTGGTGCGCCGCGAGTGGCGGGGGCTGTCGGGTGGCGGACGGGTCTGGCCGGCCGTAGAACAGTTCTTCAAGGAGCTGACCGAGCGGTCGTGAGACCCGGAAGGAGAACCGACATGGGCAGCATCCGCGTGGGCCGCCCCCAGGCGAAGCCCGACACGCCGTCCCACGTGCGGGGACTGCATCAGGGCAACCAGGGCCCCTACCAGCATCAGCCCGGACATCACAGGGACGGCACCTCCGACGCGCGCCGTTCCACCGGTATCCACTCCAAACGGCATGACGCCCTGGTGCAGGACATGCCGAACATCTCCCCGGGATGAGAGAGCAGGAAGTGACCGCCATGAACCTTGGCAGGAGACACAGGACCGCGCGTGCGGGGATGTCGGGACGGCAGTTGCTCGTGGCGCAGGTCGCGCTCGTCGGCACCCTCTGCGCCGCCGTGTTCGTCAGGGAACTGCCCAGCATCATGCGGGAGTTGCGCATCTACCGGATGACCGGTGGGCTGCGCGCCAACCGCCGGTATCCGTGAGCCGCGGGTGCACGAGTTGTCGATCGCGACCGCGATCGTGGAGCAGGCCGGGGAGATCGCCCGCGCGGACGGGACGGACCGGGTGACCGCGGTGACCGTCCGCGTCGGGGAGCTGGCCGGGGTCGTGCCGGACGCGTTGCGCTTCGCCTTCGAGGTGGCCCGCGACGGCACGGCGCTCGCCGGGGCGCGGCTGGTCGTGGAGCAGGTGCCCGCGCGGGCCTGGTGCGGCGGGTGTGCCGAGGAGTTCGCGGTCGGTATGCCGCCGTTCTTCTGGTGCCCGTCCTGCGACCGGCCCTCGCAGGAGCTGCGCGGCGGCCGGGAGCTGGAGATCTCGGGCCTCGAAGGGTGACTGACCCGGCCCCGGCCTGAGGGCGGGGCCGGGCGGCCGTTCAGCAGATCCGGGGCAGCTGCTCACCGAGCGGCAGGTCCACCACACGGGTGCCGCCGAGGCCGGTGGCGACGACCACCATGCCCGGGTGGTCCTCGACGCACTCCCCGATGACCGCCGCTCCGGCGCCGTGCCGGTGGGCGCGCATGGCCGCGAGGACGGCCTCGGCGTGCCGCGGGGGCACGAAGGCGACGAGCCGGCCCTCGTTGGCGACGTACAGCGGGTCCAGGCCGAGGAACCCGCAGGCGTTCGCGACCGCGTCGGGGACCGGGACGGCCCGCTCGCGCAGCCGGACTCCGGTACCGGAGGCGCGGGCGATCTCGTTCAGGGAGGCGGCGAGCCCGCCCCGGGTCGGGTCGCGCAGGACGTGGACGTCCTTGGTGACCGCCAGCATGGCCGCCACGAGGCCGGCCAGCGGCGCGGTGTCGGAGGCGATCTCGACGCCGAACTCCAGGCCCTCGCGGACGCTCATGACGGCCACGCCGTGCAGCCCGATGGGTCCGCTGACGATGACGGCGTCGCCCGGCCGGGCGCGCTGCGGGCGGATGTCGACACCGTCCGGTACCAGGCCGACGCCGGCGGTGGTGACATAGACGCCGTCGCCGTGCCCGGATTCGACCACCTTCGTGTCGCCGGTGGCGATGGTGACGCCGGCGGCTTCGGCCGCCGCGCCGATGGCCTGTGCGACCCGGCCGACGACCTCCAGCCGCACGCCCTCCTCCAGCACGAAGGCAGTGGACAGGTAGGCGGGCCGGGCGCCGCTCATCGCCAGGTCGTTGACGGTGCCGTTGACGGCGAGGTCGCCGAGGCTGCCGCCGGGGAAGAACAGCGGGCGTACGACGTAGGAGTCGGTGGAGAAGGCCAGCCGGGCGCCGCCGAGGTCGAGGACGGCCGAGTCGGTGAGGGCGGCCAGGGTGGGGTTGCCGTAGGCGGGGGCGAAGACCTGCTCGATCAGTTCCGCGGACAGGGCACCGCCTCCGCCGTGGCCCATGACGACGACCGGCTGGTCGCGCATGGGTGCGGGGCAGGTCCAGTTCGCGGGGTCCACGGCCGCTTCGGTCGCGAGGTCAGCCAACGGTGTTCAGCTCCTCCCGTGGGATGCGGGATCCCCGCGGTGCCGGGCCGTCGGTCATCCGGCGGTAGAGGTAGTAGGCGGCGCAGGCGCCCTCGCTGGAGACCATGGTGGCGCCGAGCGGGGTACGCGGGGTGCAGGCCCTGCCGAAGGCCTCGCACTCGGTCGGCTTGATCAGCCCCTGCAGCACCTCGCCGGCCCGGCACACGGCGGGCTCCTCGGTGCGGATCCCGGTGACGTCGAAGCGGTGTTCGGCGTCGTAGTCCCGGTAGGTCTCGGACAGCCGCCAGCCGCTGGCGGGGATGGGCCCGATGCCGCGCCAGTTGCGGTCGGTGACCTCGAAGACCTCCTCCAGCATGCTCAGGGCGGCCGGATTGCCCTGCTCGCGTACGGCGCGCGGGTAGGCGTTCTCCACCCGGTGTTCGCCGCGCTCCAGTTGACGGACGGCACGGCGGATGCCTTCGAGGATGTCCAGCGGCTCGAAGCCGGTCACGACGACGGGCACGCGGTGCCGGTCGGCGAGCTCGGGGTACTCGGCGGTGCCCATCACGCTGCAGACGTGCCCGGCGGCGAGGAAGGCCTGCACCCGGCACTGCGGTGCCCGCATGATGGCTTCGATCGCGGGTGGGACCCGGACATGGGAGACCAGCAGGGTGAAGTTGCCGAGGCCGAGGCGGCGGGCCTGGTGGACGGCCATGGCGTTGGCGGGGGCGGTCGTCTCGAAGCCGATGGCGAAGAACACGACCTGGCGGTCCGGGTTCTTGCGGGCGAGGTCGAGCGCGTCCAGCGGTGAGTACACCACGCGTACGTCGCCGCCCTCGCCCTTGACCCGGAACAGATCGCGGTCGGTGCCGGGCACGCGCAGCATGTCCCCGAAGGAACAGAAGATCACTTCGGGGCGGGCGGCGATCTCCAGGGCCTTGTCGATGACGTCGAGCGGCGTGACACACACCGGACAGCCGGGGCCATGGATCAACTCCACCTGTTCCGGGAGGAGTTGGTCGACGCCGTGGCGGATGATGGAGTGGGTCTGGCCGCCGCACACCTCCATCAGCGCCCAGGGACGGGTGACCGTGGCATGGATCTCGTCCAGCAGCCGGCGCGCCAGGTCCGGATCGTTGAACTCGTCGATGTACTTCACCGGGCCTCACTCCCGCTCTCCTGCCGGGCCGCCTGCTCCCAGGCATCCCCGAACTCCTCTTCCAGCAGCCCCAGTTGCTTGAACAGCTCCAGGGACGCCCGGGCCGACTCCTCGTCCAGGCGCTGCAGGGCGAAGCCGACGTGGACGATGACGTACTCCCCCACCCGTACGTCGGGCACGTACTCGAGGCACGCCCGCTTGCGCACTCCGCCGAAGTCGATCAGCCCGGTCATGGGGTCGGCTCGATGGTCGATGGACACGACCTTGCCGGGCACTGCCAGACACATGGGTCACTCCGTCTCGTGGTGGGTTGCCGTTCCCGCGACCATGAGCTGACCGAGCGCCAGCCCTCCGTCGTTCGGGGGGACTTCACGGTGCCGCAGGACCGCGAACCCGTCCCTGGTGAGCAGCGCGGCCGTCTCCTCCTCCAGCAGGGCGTTGGCGAAGACTCCTCCGGTGAGGGCGACGGTGGTCAGTCCGGTCTCCGCGCGGGCGCGCCGGCAGATCTCGGCCACGGCCCGGGCGACGCCGCGGTGGAAGCGGGCCGCCAGGACCGGTGCGGGGATGCCGCGCCGCCGGTCCGCGAGCAGGGCCCTCAGCATCGGCGTGGGATCGCAGGCGAGGACGTCCGCACCGGTGAGGCCGAAGGGGTACGCCACACCGTCCGCGTCCCTGGCCGCCAGCGCCGCCGCCTCCAGCTCCAACGCGGCCTGCGCCTCGTATCCCGCCCGGTGACACACACCGGCCAGGGACGACACCGCGTCGAACAGACGGCCCATGCTGGACGTCGGCACACACGCTACCTGCCGTTCCAACTGCTGCCGCAGCACGGTGCGTTCGCCGTCCGTGCAGGCCCGAACGCTCGGCAGATCCGGCTCCCAGGCCACACCGGCCGCCCACAGCCGGGCCAGCGCCAGCCGGCAGGGGTTGGCCACGCCGGCGTCGCCGCCGGGCAGCGGGGCCGGGGTGAGGTGGGCGAAGCGCCGGTAGCCGGTGTAGTCGGCGAGCAGGATCTCACCGCCCCACACGGTGGCGTCGTCGCCGTATCCGGTGCCGTCGAAGGCGACGCCGATCACCGGGGTGGTGCCGGGCAGGCCGTGCTCGGCCATCGCGGAGGCGATGTGGGCGTGATGGTGCTGGACCAGCCGCAGCGGCATCCGCGAGGCGCGACGCCGGGCCCGGCCCGTCGAGTGGTAGCCGGGGTGCCGGTCGGCGGCCACCAGCCGGGGGCTGACGCCGGTCAGGCGGATCAGATGCCGCTCGGCACGCTCGGCGGCCTCCAGGGTGGCCAGTGCGCCCATGTCACCGATGTGCGGTCCGAACCAGGCGTGATCGCCCTCGCCGAGGCACGGGACGTTCTTCAGGTCTCCGCCGATGGCGAGGGTGGGGCGGACCGGGACCGGGAGGCGCAGCGGGCGGGGGACGTAGCCGCGGGAGCGTCTGAGGACCTGTTCGGTGCCGTCCGGGCGCACCCGCAGCAGGGAGTCGTCGCACGGCGCGGCGATGGGCCGGTCGTGGGTGAGCCAGGCGTCGGCCAGTCCGGCCAGCCGGGTCAGCGCCTCGGCGTCGTCGGTGACGATGGGCTCGCCGGAGCGGTTGCCGCTCGTCATCACCAGCGTCCGGGGGCCGGGCGGATCGCCGGGCAGGCCGAACAGCAGGGTGTGGACCGGGGTGTAGGGCAGCAGCAGGCCCACGTGCGGGTTGCCCGGGCAGACCTGGCCGGCGAGGCGGAGGCCGTGCGCCGCGGTGCGTCTGCGGAGCAGCACGATGGGGCGGCGGGCGCTGGTCAGCGCGGCCCGCTCGGCGGCGGAGAGGACCGCGAGCCGCTCCGCGGTGGCGAGGTCCGCGCACATCACCGCGAAGGCCTTGCCGCCCCGTTCCTTGCGGCTGCGCAGGGTGGCCACGGCCCGTTCGTCGGTGGCGTCGCAGGCCAGGTGGTAGCCGCCGAGTCCCTTGACGGCGACGATCCGGCCGGCGGCCAGCAGCGCCCGCGCGGTGGCGAGGGCGTTCGCGCCCTGTGCCGCTCGCAGGCCGCTCAGGGCCGGGATCAGGGTGAGCCGCGGCCCGCAGCCGGGGCAGGCGACCGGCTGGGCGTGGAAGCGCCGGTCGGCGGGGGCGGCGTACTCGCGGGAGCAGTCCGGACACATCGGGAAGCCGGCCATGGTGGTGGCCACGCGGTCGTACGGCATCGCGATGGCGATGGTGAAGCGCGGGCCGCAGTGGGTGCAGGTGACGAACGGGTGCCGGTACCGGCGGTCGGCCGGATCGGCCAGTTCGCGCAGGCAGTCGGCGCAGGTCGCGGTGTCCGGCGGCAGGTGGGTGCGGCCCCCGGCCCGCTCGGTGGAGCGGATCGCGAAGGGACCGGTGTCGCCGGTGACGGGCAGGTTCTCACCGGCGATGCCGCTCACGGCGGCGAGCGGCGGCGGCTGTTCGGCCAGCGCGGCGCAGAAGCGGTCGACCTCGTCCGTCTGCCCCTCGACCTCGACGAGCACGCCGTCGCCGGTGTTGCCGACGAACCCGGACAGGCCGAGGCCGGCGGCGAGCCGGTGCACATACGGCCGGAAGCCCACGCCCTGCACGGTTCCCCGCACGGTGATCCGGCGGCGCACGAGGCCGGTGGCGGGGGCGGTCATACGGCGGGAGCGCCGCTGGTGTGGTGGTGGCCGTGCGGATGCGGCGCGAGGGGCGGCCGGTGCAGGGTGCCGTCCCGGGCGGCGAGGGCGCGGTCCAGGAGGGTGCCGACTCCGGAGCCGGTACGGGCGCAGGACCGTACGATCCGCACGCCCGGGTTGACCCGGTGCACATTGGTCCGGAAGGCGCTCTCGTCGAAGCCGGCCGGTTCGGCGAGGTCGGTCTTGGTGATCACGACCAGATGGGCGGAGCCGAACGCGGTCGGGTACTTCAGTGGTTTGTCCTCGCCCTCGGTGACCGCCATGAGCACGACCCGCAGGGTCTCGCCGAGGTCGTAGGCGGCCGGGCAGACGAGATTGCCGACGTTCTCCACGAAGAGCACGGAGGTGTCCGCCGGCAGCCAGCCGGTCAGCCGGGCGCGGAGCTGGCGGGCCTCCAGGTGGCACAGTCCGTCGGTGAGGAGCTGCTGCACGGGGGCGCCGGAGCGGGCCAGCCGTACGGCGTCGTTCTCGGTGGCCAGGTCGGCGGTCAGGGCGGCCACCGGGACGCCCTGTTCCACCGCGCGGGCCAGGACCCGGCCGAGGAGTTCGGTCTTTCCGCTGCCGGGGCTGGACAGCAGGTTGACGACGGTGACGCCCTCCCGGGCGAGGTCGTCGCGCAGCCCAGCGGCCAGGTCGTCGTTCTTGGCCAGGACGGCCTGTCTGACGTCGGACCGGCACATGGGCGCTGCTCCTCGGGTGCGGCGGCGGGGCCCGGGACGCTTCCGTGCGGCCCGGACCTCAACGATCTTCCGCTCACCGGGCCGCCGTGCCGGGCAGCGCAGCCGAGCGCGCGGGCGCGGATTCCACCGGGTGGCCCAATGGGGGTGCGGGCGCGGCGGGGTCGGCGAGCAGGGCCGGGATCAGCGTGTGCAGGGCGTCGACGGCCCGGCCGACCGCTGCCCGGACCGGTGTGCTGAGCCCCGGCTGGAGGTCCGCGTCGCCCGCCGGCAGCACCTCGGGCTCGCAGGCCAGCACCAGGACGCGGGGCAGGGGCTCGTCACCGAGGCGGGTGGCCAGGGCCAGCACCTTCGCCGGGTCCATGCCGTGGGCCTCGGGCACGGCGGTGCCGTCCGGCGGTTCGGCCTCGATCAGGCAGAGGGTGCCGGGGTCGTGGCCGCGGCGCGCGGTGTCGACCAGGACGGCGGTGTCGTACCCGTCGAGCAGGTCGTAGGCGAGGTCCATGCCCCGGATGCCGTAGTCGTGCACCCGTGCCTCGGGCGGCAGCGGGCGCTCGTCGAGGGCGCGGATCACTTCGGGGCCGAAGGCGTCGTCGGCGAGGAAGATGTTGCCGACGCCCGCCACCAGGAGGCGCGGTGTCACCGGACGTCTCCGGCGGGCGGGGTCAGGGGCCGCGGCGAGCCGGACGGGGTCTTGCGGACGAAGGCGGAGCGCAGGGCGTGGTAGGGAGCCTCCGGGTCGAAGAAGAGGGCGTGCATGCGGGCCAGTTCGGCCTCGCGGTACGTGGCGAGCGGGCGTTCGACCTCGCCTGCGGCGCGGGCCGCGGACTTGGCGGCGATCCGTGCGTCCACGAAGGGTGAGGAGGCGAGTTCGGCCGCCAACGCCTGGACCTCGGCCGGGAAGGCCCTGGGTGCGGCCGGTACGAGCCGGTCCACGAGGCCCAGCCGTTCGGCGGACGCGGCGCTGACGGGCAGGGCCTCGGTGGTCAGCCGGTGGGTGTGCTCCGCTCCGACGCGGCGGGGCAGGGTGTACGTCCAGAACTCCGAGCCGTACAGGCCCATCCGCCGGTAGTGCGGGTTGAGGACGACACCGGTACGGCACCACACCTCGTCGGCGGCGAGGGCGAGCATGGCGCCGCCGGCCGCCGCGTTGCCGGCGAGCGCGGCCACGACCAGCCGGTCGGTGGTCCGCAGGACCGCCTCGACCAGGTCGTCCATGGCGAGGAGGTTGGTCCACGACTCCTCGGCCGGGTCCGGCGCCGCCTCGATGACGTTCAGATGGATGCCGTTGGAGAAGAAGTCGCGGTCCCCGCCGAGCACGAGGATCCGGGTGGGGTGCGAGAGCGCGTGCCGGTAGGCGGCGAGCAGCCGCCGGCACTGGTCGGTGCTCATCGCGCCGCCCGGGAAGGAGAAGCCGAGGAAGCCGACGTCATCGCGCTGCCGGTAGCGGATGTCGGTCCAGGTGCGCCGGTCGGCGGGCAGGTTCAGCGGGACGGGCGCTTCGGGGAGTTGGAGAGAGGGCTCCCAGGCGGCGACCACGGAGGCGGCCGGGCGGCGGAAGGGCGCGGGGTCGCCGGAATTCTTGCGGGGGCGCAGTTCCGGGATCCAGACGGCGCCGTCGCGGGTGGCCCGGCAGACGGCGCCCGCCCGCTGGGCGAGGAGTTCGCCGGGGTGGCCGCGCAGCCGGTCCTCGGGGTGCCCGCCGTGCAGGAACACCTCCCGGCCGAGGAGTTCGTCCCGGACGCCCGGCTGCGAGTCGGCTCCCCGGAGTTTGCGCAGGACCGTCTCGGTGTCGTCCCGCTCCCAGTCGATGCGCCGGCGCTCCTGCCGGAAGGCATCGCGCCAGACCACGCTGATCGACTCATCGGTCTGCGGCCGGGGCTTGTAGGAGCCTTCGGCGTAGCGCCGTACGGCGGTGCGGACGGCGGTGACGGCGGCGTCGGAGACCTCGTTGCGGTACAGGTCGCTCTTGCCGACGGGTGCCACGGGGAACGACTCCGCGGCCCAGATCACGCCCGCGTCCATCGCCGCCTCCGCCTGCAGGACCGTCACGCCCCACTCGGGGGCCCGCTCGGCCACGGCCCAGTCCAGCGAGGAGGGGCCGCGGTCGCCGGGCGGCCCAGGGTGCACGATCAGACAGGTGTGTTCGCGCCACACGTCCTCGGGCAGGGCCGTCCTGAGCATCGGCGCGATCACCAGTTCCGGACGCAGCTCCTGTACGGCGGCCCGGACCTGTTCCACGCCGTGCGAGGCGAGGACGACGTCCACACGGTGGCCGAGATCCGACAGTTCGGCGTACATCCGCTGGGAGAGGCTGTTGAACGCACTGGCCACGAGCAAAATGTTCATGACATGGAATCGTGGCGCCTGGCCGGGGCGGCGGGAAGCACCGCCGCGCGGAAACGTCCGCCCGCGTCGGGTCCCGTCCGCCATCCGGATCGCCCGCCGCGGACGCCGCCGACGGACGTACCCGCTATTCGTCGTCCGCCGCGGCGCTCACCTCGACGTCGAGCACGCCCTCCTCGTGGAACAGCTCCGAAGCCAGCGCCGTCGGATCCTCGGCGCCCTCCAGTTTCAGCAGCACCCGGGCCGCGTCGTCCGTGCGGCCGGGCAGCCGTTCGACCTTGACCTGCACGATCTGGAAGCCGCGCCGGGTGCAGGTCTCCATCAGGCGTGGCAGCAGCGCCGACCCGGTGCGGTAGGTCAGCCGTGCCTCGAAGCCGGCGGCGGCCGTCTCGGGGATCAGCCGGGACGTGAAGAGCGGATAGCCCCGCACCACGAGGAAGTGCAGGGCGGTCACCGCCAGCGCCAGGATGGGCAGCCCGCCGCCGCAGGCCATACCGACCGCGCAGGTCAGCCAGATGGTGGCGGCCGTCGTCAGACCCATCACGGCGTCCCGCCGTACGAAGATCAGGCCGCCGCCGATGAAGCCGATGCCGGACACGATCTGCGCGGCGACCCGGGAGGGGTCGTAGGAGACGTGCTCCAGCCCGAGGACCGCCGTGAAGCCGTGCTGGGACACCTCCATCATCAGCGCGCTCGCGATGCCGACCAGCGTGTGCGTGCGCAGTCCGGCGCTCTTCTGCTGGGCCGCCCTCTCCCAGCCGATCAGGCTGGACAGCAGCAGCGCCAGCCCCAGCTCGGCCAGCTGCCGCACCCCTTGTCCGTTGTGGACGTCCCACAACGGTGCCGCGAGCCCCGCTCCTGCCATGCACACCTCGCACGTCGCTCCGCCCGTGTCCGGGTCCTTCGATGGTCCGCCGCCGACGCCTACCCCGCGACGGCGCCGCGATTCCTCGGGTCCGGGTGGGTCAATCGGGCATGGCCTTCTTCGCCCTCTCCCGGCACCAGCCGCTGACCCTGCTCTCCGTCACCGAACTGGTCTCGGACAACGACCGGCTGGTGCACGAGAACCAGCAGTTGCGGCGCGCCGTGTCCTCGCACGCGGTGATCGACCAGGCCGTCGGAGCCGTGGTCGTCCTCGGGCGAATCGCCCCGGAGGAGGCCTGGCGGGGGCTGCGGGACGTCTCCCTGCGCACCAACATCAAACTGCGGACGTTCGCCGAGCACATCCTGGTCTGCGCCCAGGGCGGGACGTTCCCGGAACCGCAGCGGACCGAGCTCGGCAGGGCGATCGCACGCCACCGGCGATGCGCCGATGTGGGTGGACCCCCGGCGCCGGGCCGGTGACGGGCCGTCCGCCCCCGTCCGGCAGCCGGCCTCCCTCCCTGGCCCACGAGCAGGTCACGGCAGGGTGAGGATGCGACGGTCACATCCACGCCCCGGCCTCCGTCAGTACGGCGGAAGACGGAGTCGGACAGGAGGTCGTACGGGTGGATGTGTACGAAGCGGTGGCGAGTCGGCGGGCGGTGCGGGCCTTCACGGACGCCCCGGTCCCGCACGCGGCGCTGGACCGGGTCCTGGCCGCCGCCGCGCGCGCCCCGTCGGGCGGCAATCTCCAGCCGTGGCACGTCTATGTGCTGACCGGCGCCCCGCTGAACGAGCTGAAGAAGCGCACCGCCGAGCGCGCCGAGGCCGGTGATCCGGGGGACGAGCGGCAGTACCGGATGTATCCGCCGGAGCCGGGGTCCCCCTACCGGGAGCGGCGGTCGGCGGCGGCCGCCCGGCGTTTCGAGGCGCTCGGGATCCGGCGCGGCGACGCGGCGGCCCGCCGGGCGGCCGTGGCGGCGAACTGGCGGTGTTTCGGTGCCCCGTGCCTCGTACTGTGCTACATCGACCGCGACATGGGCGCGGCGCAGTGGGCCGACCTCGGGATGTATCTGCAGACGGTGATGCTGCTGCTGCGCGCCGAGGGGCTGCACAGCTGTGCGCAGATGGCGTGGTCGGTGTACCACCGCACGGTCGCGGACGTGGTGGCCCCGCCGGAGGGGCTGGTCCTGTTCGCGGGCCTGTCGATCGGCTTCGCGGACCCGTCGGCGCCGTTCGCCCGCATCGACCGGGCACCGCTCGCGGAGACCGTCACGTTCCTCGGCAACGGCGCGATTCCCGGCGACGGCGCGGACGGTGGGCCGGGGCAGCCTGCCTCGTCGTAGGTCTCGCCGCAAGCCGTGGGCCGGGGAATGGTACCGCTCCTGCCGCGCCGAAACGTCGCCGTCCGGGGGAAACCGCCTGCGGGCGCCTTCCGCGCGCCCCGTGCCCGAGCTGTGCTTACGGTTCTCCCATGTGACCGACCGTCATCCGGGGTGGCGGAGAGGAGCCGAGAGCGGTGGTGGGCGATGCGCGTCGGCGGGCGGCCCGGCCGGGCGGCCGACGCCGCAGCGGGCGGGCGCCGGGCAGCCGGCCGGCGTACACCGTGCGGCGCGCGGCCGCCCCGCGCCCCAGGCCGGTACCGGCGGCCGAGCGGGTGGTGCCCTGGCTGCGCGTCGGGGCGGCCTATGCCTGGCGGCTCATCCTCATCGGGATCGTCGTCTACGGCGTCTTCAGCGTCCTCGGCAGCTTCCAGCTCATCGCCGTCGCCCTCTTCCTCGCGCTGATCGTCACCTCCGTACTGCGCCCGCTGACGGACCTGCTCGACCGGTTCCTGCCGCGGCCGTTGTGCGTCGCCGTGACGCTGGTGGGCAGTCTGCTGCTCCTGCTGGCGCTGCTGGCCCTGGTGGGCAACGCGGTGGCCGGCGAGTCGACCCGGCTGGCGGGTGAGTTCCGCGGCGGGGTGCACCGGATCGAGGAGTGGTTGCGGCGGCCGCCGTTCCGGCTGGGTCCGGGCCGGCTGTCCGAGTGGGAGAACCAGGTGACGCACTACATCGCCACGCACCGGTACAGCCTGCTCAGCCGCGCCGTCAGCGGACTGGGCCGGGTCGTCGAGGTGGTCACCGGGGTCGCGCTCGCGCTGTTCTCCTCGGTGTTCTTCATCCATTCCGGCGAGCGGCTGTGGGGCTGGATGCGCGACCATCTGCTGCCGAGCGGTGCCCGTCCGGGGTGGGACCGGGCGGGGCGGGCGGCCTGGCGGGCCTTCGCCGGGTACACGCGCGGCATCATCATCGTGGCCGCCACCAATGCCGTGCTCGTCGGCATCGCCCTGCTCGTGCTGCGGGTGCCGCTCGCGCTGCCGCTGACGCTGCTGGAGTTCTTCGCCGCGTTCGTGCCGCTGGTCGGCTCGCCGGTCGCGCTCGGCGTCGCCACGATCGTCGCGCTGGCCGGACGCGGGCCGATCACGGCGTTGGCCGTACTGGCCCTGATCGTGGTGATCGGCCAGTTGGAGGGCCATGTGCTGCATCCGCTGGTGATGAGCTGGGCGGTACGGCTGCACCCGCTCGTCGTCGCCGTGTCGGTGATCGCGGGCAGCATCATCGCGGGGGTGATCGGTGCCGTGGTGGCCGTACCGCTGGTCTCCGTGGTCTGGGCGGTGCTGCGGGCATCGCGTGCGGTGCCGCCGTGACGACTGACGGGTCGACACCCGTAGCCCCCAACTACCCGACTGCACAAGGGTTTTGCTCACGATCCGAACACGGGATCAGTTGTTCCCTGGAACAGGTGATCGTCACCCGGAAGAGTGCCGTGACGGGAGTGACGGGACCATACTTACGGTGTGCGAGCGACGGGCTGCAGACCGTGGCCGACGCACAGGTCCCACTCACAGTTACACCGCAAGGAGCAGTACGACCATGAACGTCCTCACCGACATCCTCGCCGGACTCGTCCACTTCATCGGGTGGCTGGTCTGACGCCGCGGGGCGTGTGAAGAAGCGCGGCGCCGTCTCCTCGTCCCAAGGAGACGGCGCCGTCGTCGTACCGCTCACCGCAAAGCCGCTGCCACAAGCCCCCGGACCTCCTCCTCGCGAACGTCTCCCCCGTTCACCAGCCGGTCGAAGACCAGGCCGTCCACACAGGTCAGCAGCGTGACCGTACGCTCCGCCGGGTCGGCCACGCCCCGCCCGGCGAGGAAGTCGCACACCACCTGCCGCCCCAGGTTCGCGCGCGGCACCAGGATCTCACGCAGCTCGGGATGGCGCGCACTCTCCACGGCACAGGCGTAGCGCGCCAGCGAACGCCTCCGACCCGCCCCAGTGAGCCGCGTCTCGGTCAACTCCACGATTCCCGCGACCAGTTCCTCCACGGTCTGCGGCACGGGCACCCTGGCCCCGGCCTCCTGCAGCTCGGCCTGGTCCAGCGCCACCAGGCGCCGGACCAGCGCGGCGAGCAGGGCCTGGCGGGTGCGGAAGTAGGCGGAGGTGGTACCGGGAGGAAGCCGTGCCGCCCGGTCCACCGCGCGATGCGTCAGCCCCCGCATCCCGGTGTCGGCGAGCACGCCGATGGCCGCGTCGGCGAGGAGAGTACGTCGGTCTGTGGACACCCCCACTTTCTACACCCCCCGCTTCTACACCTGTAGAGCACCCGCGGTAGGGTCTTCTACACCTGTAGAAACCGGCTGCGGCCGGAGTGACGAGGACCGAGCGCGAAGGGGGACCGGAATGAGCGGTACGGCGGTGGTGGTCGGGGGTGGCATCGGCGGTCTCGCGGCCGCGATCGGGCTGCACCGGATCGGCTGGGACGTACGGGTGGTGGAGCGGGCCGGTGCCCTGGCCGACGCGGGCGCCGGCATCTCGCTGCACGCCAACGGGCTGCGCGCCCTGGACGCCCTCGGCGTCGGAGCGGCGGTACGCGTGGCGGCCCGTCCCCAGTACAGCGGCGGCACCCGCACCCCCGAGGGCGGTCGGCTGAGCCGGATGGACGGCGCGGCCCTCGAACGCGCACTGGGTACGCCGATCGTCGGCATCCGACGGTCGGTCCTGCACCGTCTGCTGCGCGAGGCCCTGCCGGCCGGGTGTCTGCGCATCGGCGACACGGTGACGGAGCTGGACCGCACGGTCCCCGACCGGGTGGGGGTGCCGGTCGGCGACGACATGCTGGACGCGGACCTGGTCGTCGCGGCCGACGGGGTCCGCAGCCGCCTGCGCGGCCTGCTCTTCCCCGACCATCCCGGGCCGGTCTACGCCGGCTCGACGGTGCTGCGGGCCATCACCGAACGGCCGTTGCCGTTGCGCGGTGACTTCGAGCTGACCTGGGGCGAGGGTGCGGAGTTCGGGCACATCGCCTTTACCGACGGCCGGGCCGAGTGGCATGCGGTGCTCACCGCACCGGCCGGCGTCCGCCACGCCGACCCGCTCGACATGCTGCGCCGGCGCTTCGGCCGCTGGCACGACCCGATCCCCCAGCTCCTGGACGGCACCCGGCCGGAGGCCGTGCTCCACCACGACATCCATGAACTGGCCACCCCCTTGCGGTCGTTCACGGCCGGGCGGGTCGCGCTCCTCGGTGACGCGGCGCACGCCATGACGCCGAACCTCGGCCAGGGCGCCTGCCAGGCCCTGGAGGACGCGGCAACGCTGGCAGCCGCGCTCGCCCATGAGCCCTCGGTCACCTCGGCCCTGGCCCGCTACGACGCCGAGCGCCGCCCGCGCTCACAGGCGGTCGCCCGCGCCGCACGGCAGGCGGGCCGGATGGGCCAGCAGCTCTCCCACCCGCTGGCCGTCGCCCTGCGCAACACCGCGCTACGACTCACCCCGTCCCGCGTGGCGATGCGAGCGATCCTGCGCCACGCCGACTGGGCGCCGCCCGGGCTGGGTTGACCTCCTCGCCGGGGCGTCGGGGCGACTCGCCGGGGAGCGTTCACCCCTACCCGGCCACCGGCCTTGCGCTCGGCGCCGCGACCACCGCACGGGAAGTCGCCGGAAGGGCGGGATTGCTGGTGCTGATCGGGGTGAGCGGGGGCCGTCCTGCCGCTTCAAGTACGGCCGGCGTGCGGGCGAGTCGATGCGCTGCGGAATCAGCTCGGCGTCTCGCCCGAGTCGGCGCAGACGCCCACCGGAGAGGATGTCCACCACGAGAGTGCGGACGTGGGCCCCATGGCCGGACGCGGTGCCGATCTCAGCTGGTCAGCACGGAACATGGCGTACCGGCGTATCGGACAGGGCCCACGACTGGCTCCGGGATCTGTGCCCGACGGTTGCACGGGTGGATGTGCGCCGACTGCGCGTGCTGCCACCGAGCGGCTGAATCGGCAGGGTGAACGGTGTGTCCGGGCAGGCGGGGCGGGCGGTTCGGCGCAGGGTGGTCGGGGCTGTCGCCGTCGAGGAGGAATCGTGAAGCGTCGTGTCATCGCCGTCTTGGCCGCTGCCATCGCCGGGCTGATGCTGTCGGCGGTACCGGCCGCGCCCCGGGACGGTCATGGTCACCTGGGGAGCGACGACTGGAACGTCCCGCTCACCAACGTCGGGCTGCTGTAGCGGGGCGACAGCTCTTCAGCCGAGCGCCGCTGTCCGCCCCGCGTTCCTCCTGAGCAGCAGCCGTCCGCTCGCCCCGACCGCCAGCAGTCCGGCCACCATGGCGATCAGGCCCAGGCCGGGACCGAGGACAAGTCGACGTGAGGGGCGCGGGCCGCCAGGACGACCGCGAGGGCGAGGGCCGTGCCGGGCAGGGACAGCAGGGCGCGGCGCGTACGGGCCAGGTCGTCCTCGGCGAGGGAGCCAAGGACGCCCACGCCGAGGGCCAGGGCCCAGACGCCGAGTGCCTGCGCGTCCACGCGGTTGGTGTGCAAGGGCACGAAGCCGGCCCAGAATCCCGGCTGCACGAGCAGTCCCGTGCCGATGCCCAGCCAGGAGGATCCGAGCACGGCGAGCGGCGGCTTGGCCCAACCGGGCAGGGGCGCCGTACGCTCTGCGGGCGGGCCGGACCGGGTGAAGGCCTGTGCCGCGAGGCAGATCGCCCCCGCCACGCACAGCAGGCCGAGGGTGAACAGCCGGCCGAGGCTGAACAGCACCGAGACGATCGGACCGCCGTGGGCGATGTACAGCCGGCTCGCGTTGAGCAGGCTGACCGTGAAGAGTCCGGTCAGGACCACGGCGACCGGCAGGACGAGGGTGCGCGCCTCCTGCCAGGTACCGGCGCGGCCCAGGACGAAGAGCGCCGGCGCTGTGCCCAGCCTCGCGGCACCGAGCAGTCCGGGGCTGAGCGGATCCGGTGACGGCCAGGCCCCGAGGACGTGTCAGGTCAGGGCGACGACCGTGAGGACACTGCCGACGAGCAGGTTGATCACCGCGACCGCCACGGCCAGCAGCGCCACTCCGGGCGAGAGCGGACGGCCGTGCGGGGGCGCGGTGAGGAGCTGGGGCAGCGCAGAGGTCCCTGGTGTCTCAGAGCTCTGGGAGCGTGGACGTCGTAGCCGATGCGGCGGGGTCGGTCGGTTGGGTCATGGCTGGCCTTCCGTTTCCGGGGAGGCGACGAGCAGATCGGCGTGGGTCCCTCGTGTCGGGGGTCCGGACTGCCGAGGGCGACGCGACGCGCCGCGGGCATCTCGGTCGAGCCGGGACGACCGAGCACAGCAGTCCCGCGAGCGCGCGAGCGGGCAGGGCCGGGAAGCGGGCGCCGCGCAGGTGCGCAGGAGACCGGCGCCACGGCACCGTCACGGCATCGCAGTGGCCGCCCGGGGTATGGGCAGCGGGGCCGGCAGGGAGCGCCGGCGTACCTCGCGGGCGTACATGAGCCGCAGGCTGACCGCGAGCGCGGCGCCGAAGGCGGCGAGCCCGCAGCCGATGGCGACGCCGGCGGTGAGCGCGGTGATGCTCCGGTGTTCGGCGAGCCGGCCCCGCCCGCTCTCCTGCCGTACCTGGGTGAGCAGGCCCGCCGCGAGCAACCGGTCGCGCTGCGCGTACACCTGCGCGTGCGGCACCGACCAGAAGGGTGCGACCGTGCGGCCCGCCTCCACTACCCCGAAACACCGTACGCTCGACCGCCCGCCGCCTCTATGCCCACCTCGCCGACCACGAGGACACACTTCCACTTCGCGGAATTCACATTCCGCACAACGACAAGTCGCCCTGCCTGCTCTCCAACACGGCAACCGATGACAACGGGGTGGGACATGAGCGGCAGTCGCGTGGCACTGGTCACCGGATCGGCGGATGCCATGCCCGCCCTGATCACCCGTGTGGTCGCGGCCGGTGCCCTGGGCCGGTGTCACGAGGACAGGCCGGCCGAGCACGTCGGGCGCTCCTGTCACACCGTCAGCAGGGCCGGGCTGCGGCTGACGCCGGCCCAGGGCAGGCTCTGCGGCCGGGTCAGCCGGTGGCCAGGACCTTCAGCCGGTCCTGGTTGCCGTTGAAGCGGTCGTGGTCCCCTACGGTCTTGCCGGACGAGGTGTACTGCCACATCGTGTACAGCGACCAGCCCGCCGGCAGTGCCCCCACGCTCGCCGCGAAGCGGGCGATCCACAACGGATTGGTCTTGCCGAAACCGGCGTAGTTGCCGGTGCAGTCGGTCCACCAGCTGGTGGCCGTGTAGATGACCGCGTCGCGGCCGGTGCGGGACTTGTAGCGGTTCAGGAAGTCGCGGATCCAGGTGACCATGGCGCTCTTGGACTTGCCGTAGCAGCTGCCGCCGTACGGATTCCACTCGATGTCGAGCACGCCGGGCAGGGTCTTGGCGTCCTTGGTCCAGCCGCCGCCGTGCGCCAGGAAGTAGTCGGCCTGAGTGGCGCCGTCGGACGTGTCCGGGGTCGCGAAGTGATACGCGCCGCGGACCATGCCCGCCTTGTACGGGCCGTCGTACTGCTGGGTGAAGTAGGGGTTGGTGTAGGACGTCCCCTCGGTGGCCTTCGTGTACGCCCACTTGGTGGCATCGCCCCACAGCGTCGGCCAGCTGACGGCGGCCTGGTGGCTGGCGACGTCGACGCCTTCGAGCTGGTTCGCACGGATGGGGGGTGCCGTGTCGGCGCCGACGGCGCGACCGTCGTGGGCCAGGACGCCCATGCCCATGTAGGCACTGCCGCGCCGGGGTACGGGCGGGGGCGACGCGGGCTGGGCAACGGGGCTGGACAGGGTCAGGAGAAGGCCGGTCAGGACGCCCGTCAGAGCCAGGCGTGCGCGGCCGCGCTGGGGGGAGAGGGAGCTTCGCACAAGACCATCTGACACGTCGTCGGGCGGTACCGCACTCCGGGTACCGCCCAACTGAGCCATCCCGGGCGGTTCTTGGTCCGTATGGGTGGCCCCGTGGCCCCGGACGGCATACGGGCCGGTCGTGGGGCGGCATCCCCGGGAGGTGCCTGCCACGACCGGCCATCGTGCGTGGGTCAGCCGTCGATGTGGTGCTGGGTCCAGAAGGAGGTGAGGTCGGTGCTCGTGGCGGCCTGGGCGGCGGCCTTGAACTCGGCCGTGGTCGACACGCCGTACCAGTGCGCGGTCGCGTAGTCCTTCAGCACCTTGGCCATGGCGGTGTCACCGAGGACGCGGCGCAGGTCGTGCAGGGCGCACTTGCCGTAGCCGTAGACGACGGTGGAGTAGCGGGAGGAGTGCGCGTCCCAGTAGGCCATGGAGTTGGTGATCTTCTCGGCGCTGGAGGCCCAGGAGACGCTGTTCCAGCAGTTGGCGCCGGTCTTGCCGAGGGCGAGGTCGGTGGCGTAGTCGGTGAACGCCTCGTCCAGCCAGGGGCTGTTGTACTCGTCGTCGCCGACGATGCCGTACCACCACTGGTGGCCGATCTCGTGGGTGAGGGCGGTACTGCTGACCACGTCCAGGACGAAGCCGGGGTACTCCATACCGCCGAACCAGTAGTTGTCGTCGAGCACGGCGTCCAGCTCGCCGTAGGGGTAGGCGCCGAAGCGGCCCGCATGCGCGTCCACGGCCGTCTCGGCGGTGGCGAGCATGGACTGGGCGCTGGAGGAGCTGATCCCCGCGACGGAGTAGACGTTCACCGCGACGCCGGCGGAGGAGGTGCCGGAGATCTTGGTGAAGGGTCCGGCGGCCCAGGCGAAGTCACGGACCTTGGACGCCGTCGCCGTCGTCACCGTACGACCGCTGGTGCCGGGCGTGTCGGTGGCGGTGCCGGTGGCCGGGACCAGCAGGCCGCTGGGGTGGTCGAGGGTCACCTTGAAGTCGGCGGCCAGGGAGTAGAACGACTCGCCGTTGTTGGTGTAGGGGTCCAGGTGCCAGCCGGCGCTGTCGCGGATGGCGAGGACGGGCAGGGCGTTGCCGATGAAGCTGTAGGCGCCGTCGTGGCCGAAGCGGTCGGCGCCGCTGGGCACGCTGATGCCGAGGTCGAAGCCGATGGTGGCGCTCTGGCCCTGGGCGAGCGGGGCCGGCAGGTCGACCTTCAGTGCGGTGCAGTCCACGGTGGGCGCCTCGGCCGTGCCGCCGGTGACGCCCGTGACCCGGATCGGCATGGCGTCGCAGCTGCCGTGGTAGTTGTCCCACAGCCGCAGATAGACCTCGTTCAGCGCGGTGGCGGAGGCGTTGGTGAAGGTCGCGCTCTCGTGTCCGGTCCACTCGGTGCCGCTGCTGTCGCTGCTGAGGTTCACGGTGTACGAGGGCGCGGCCGGGGTGCGGGTCGTGTCGCCCGGCGGTGGCGTGGTGCCGCCGGAGGTGTCGAGCGCGATGTCGTCGAGCACGAAGCTCGTCTGCAGGCTGGAGTCCTCGGTCCCGGTGAAGGAGAGAGTGACGGTCCGGCCCGCGTACGCCGACACGTCGATGGACTTCTTCACGTACCCGGTGTTCTTGTCGAGGTTGGAGTAGGTGGCCAGCGTCGCGCTGCCGATCTTGGCCGTGAGCTTGTCGTAGGCGGTGGACGAGGTCGTCTCCGCCGTGTCGATGTGCAGCCAGAAGGTGAGGGTGGCCGTGTCGCACCCGGCCGGGATCGTGATGCTCTGGCTCAGGGTGTCGGTATGGGTGCTGCCGACTCCGTCCAGCCAGGCGTAGGAGCTGCCGCCGTGGGCGGTCTGTCCCGAGCGGCTGGTGATGACCGTGGCGGAGGACGTCGACCACGGCGATGTCCCGCTCTCGAAGCCGCCGTTGCCGACGATCTGCGCCGGAGTGCAGGCGGCGGGTGCCGTGGCCGGAGGGGCTGCGGCCGGGCGGGCTGCGGCGGGCGTGCCGGGGAGCACGAGGGCGACCACCGCGGCGACGGTGAGGGCACCGGCGCCGAGGGCCTTGTGGGGGGTCGATCTCACACGCTTCTCCTTTGCGGCGGCCGGGATTCCCGGCCTGCTCGATGGCCGCGGGCCGGCTGGGGGTACGCCGGGGCGGCCACGGACGGGGCTTGCGCGATCGCTGCACCGAGAGGTGCGCCGCGCCCTCATGGGGTCGGGGCACGGGCTGTCGGACTGTCGAGAGAGTGCCAGATTTGACGGGATCATGCCAGAAGGCGCGGGACGCTTCGCGGGGGCGTGCCGCGTCAGGTGCCGGGCGGGCCGGGCAGGTTGGGTGAACGCGCCGTTCAGGCGGTACGCAGCGTCACGAAGACGGCCGCCAGCGGGTTGCCCTGCGGGTCCTGCCAGCCGCGTGCCACATGGCCGAGCGCTCCCCCGGGGCGCTGCGGAGGCTGCCCGGGGACGGGGTGCAGGACCCGGTGCACGTGCAGGGTCGTGCCGTGCGGTGCGGACAGGCGGGTGCCTTCCTGGTCGTCGGTCGGCTCGGGGGTGATGCCGTCCAGGGCGAAGGGTGCGCCGGTGCAGGAGCGGATCACCTCGTGGTCGGGGGTGTCGTCGATGCTCTGGGCCTGCGCCTGGGTCCTGCCCTCGATCAGGGACAGCAGCCCGGCGACCAGCACCGGGTCGTGGCAGCCGTCGTAGGCCCAGCGCTTGCCGAGCACGCCGTGCTCCATCGTGCCGACGAGCGCGGGCTCCGCGCCCTCCAGCGGTGCGCCGCGGTACGTCAACGGGACGAGATAGGCGGTCGGTTCGGGGGTGGAGGTGTCGGTGGCCACCATGAACTCGATGCCGACCTCGCCCTCGGGGTCGTCCAGCCGGAAGCCGCCGGACTTGGTCAGCACCGGGGCGTCCGGGCCGCCGCGGTACCAGGGGCGGGTGGGCAGCCAGCCGGTGAGCAGCTCCAGCTTCGTGGGCTGGAGCGTGGTGTGGTGGATGATGGCCATGCCGGCGCCTCTCCTCCGGTGCGCGAATGCTGACCTCCGCAGCTTCGCACACCGTTCCCGCAGCTCAGCGGAGCGCCCCGCCCAGCGCCGGGGTCAACTCGGCCCATGGATTGGGTGGTTCGCCCGTGACCGGGCCGCACACCGCCGCACCGCGCTCGTGTGCGGTCCGTACGGCGAGCGGGACCAGCGCCTCGGGGACGCCGTAGACGAGGTGGCAGAACCGGTCGGGCGGGTGGCGGCCCGTCCAGGCCGGCCGGGTGAACGCGGAGACGTACGTGGACCAGTGGCCCTCGAAGGTGACGGTCAGGTCGGCGAGGCGGGCGTACCCCGGCGCCGGGTGGACGCCCGGGTTGAGCACGACCGGGGCCGCGCCCAGCCGGCGGATCTCCCGGACCAGCCGGCGGCAGGCCGTAAGGCCCTGCGGGGTGGCGGTCACGCGGTCCAGGAAGCAGCCGTCGGTCCGGTACCAGGCCTGGTACCTGCGCATGTCGTCGGTGATGTCGGCCCGGTCCCGGACGCCGTAGTCGGTGTCGACGTACCCGAGCAGCCGGGCCCCGGCGGTGTGCAGCGCGCGGGCGGCCGCGGTGTACGCGGGGTCCGGGGCGGTGCCGGGTCCGCTCGCCGGGTTGAGGACGACCGCGTGGGTGCGGGCGGCCGCCGTGATCAGCCGGTGCCAGGCGCCGGGGTCCTCGGCCGGGTGCACATACAGCGGGACCAGCAGACTCATGGTGCGCTCTCCGTCGTGGCCGACCACAGCGCGGTGAGCGCGTCGTCGAGGGTGTGGGCCGGCCGCCAGCCGAGGGCCCGGGCCGCGGCGGAGATGTCCGAGCACTGCCAGGACACCGGAGCGGAGCGCACCGAGCCGCCCGTGCTCTCCTCCAACTGCCCGCGAAATCCCGCCTGTCCGGCCAGCATGCATACCAACTCCCGTACGGCAGTTGCTGTTCCCCCGCCGATATTGAGAACAGCGGGCAGACGGCGGGGAGTGGTGACGGCGAGCGTCACGGCCTGGGCGACATCGCGTACGTCGACGAAGTCGCGGTGCGCGGACAGGTCACCGAGCCGCAGGACCGCGTCCGGGTTCGGGCCGGCCGAGCGGAGCAGGGAGACCATCCGGCCGGGCAGGCTCGCCACGGGGGCGCCGGGGCCCACCGGGTTGCCGACGCGGAGCACCACCGCGTCCAGGGCCGAGGTGGTGATCGCGAGCGTGCCGGCGAGCTTGGTCGCACCGTAGAGGGTGACCGGGCGGGCGGGCGCCGACTCGGTGACCGGGGTGCCGGGGACTCCCGGACCGTACTCGGCGGCCGAGCCCAGGTGCACCAGCCGGGCGGTGGGGGCCGCCTCTCGCAACGCGGCGCACAGCACGGCGGGGCCGCGTGCGTTGGCCTCGGCCAGCGTCACCGGGTCGCCGCCGGTGGTGCCCGCGCAGCTGACCACGGCGTCGGGCGCGGCCGCCGCCAGGGTCTTCGCGAGCCGCTCGACCGGGTCGACGGCGATGTCGACGCCGAACTCGGCGGTGGCGGAACGGCCGGCGGCGAGGATCCGCGCGCCCGGCAGGGCGCGCAGCCGCGCGGCCACATGGCGGCCCAGATATCCGGTGCCGCCCAGCACGAGAATGCGCATACGGTCCTCAGGCCCCCTTGAGCAGCAGGGACTTGCGGCTGGTGAACTCGGCGTTGGCCCGGTCGTAGTCGTCGGGGCGGCCGATGTCCAGCCAGTAGCCGTCGAACTCGTAGGCGTACGGCGGGTTCTGGGACCTCAGTAGGTCGAGGACGAGTTCGTCGAAGCCGAGCGGCAGGCCCGGTGTGTAGCCGTCGAAGGTGGCGCGGCTGAGGCCGTAGACGCCCATGGAGACCCGGTAGTCCATGCTGGGCTTCTCGGTGAAGGCGACGACCCTGCTCGCGTCCGTGGTGAGGACGCCGAAGTCGATGTGCACCTTGCGGGCGTAGGTGCAGATGGTCAGCGGCGCGCCCGATGCCCGGTGCCGGCGCAGCACGTCGGCGTAGTCGAGGTCGGTGAGGATGTCGCCGTTCATCACGAGGAACGTCTCGGGCAGCCTGTCTCTGAGGCCGAGCAGCGGGCCCATGGTGCCGAGCGGGCTGTCCTCCGTGGCGTAGTCGACCGCCATGCCCCACTGGGAGCCGTCGCCGACATAGGCACGGATGATCTCGCCGAGGTGGCCTATGGCGAGGGTGCAGCGGGTGAAGCCGGCCGCGGACAGCTGGCGCAGCACGATCTCCAGGATGGCGTGCTGGTCGCCGATGGGGACGAGTGGCTTGGGCAGCGCGGTGGTGTAGGGCCGCAGCCGGACGCCCTTGCCTCCCGCCAGGATCACTGCGTGCATGAGGCTTCTCCTTCGAAGAAGACGAGACGTGCCGGAAGGGTCAGATGTTGTAGATGCCGGTCTTGTAGCGGGCGAGGTTGGCCGGGTCGCGGAAGAACTCCACGGTGTGTGCGAGGCCCTGCTCCAGGCTGTGGACGGGCTGCCAGCCGGTGGCCCGGTGGAGCCGGGAGGCATCGGCGACGAGCCGCATCACCTCGGAGTTCGCGGGCCGGACGCGGGCCGGGTCCGCGTGTACGTCGAGGGCGGTGTCCATCACCTTGCCGATCAGCGCGACGAGGTCGCCGACCGAGATCTCGCCGCCCGTACCGGCGTTGAAGGTGCGTCCGACAACCTGTTCGGCGGACGCGGTGCCGACCGCGAGGAACGCCCGCGCGGTGTCCTTGACGAAGGTGAAGTCACGGGTGGGCCGCAGATCGCCGAGGGTGATCGTGCGCTCCCCCGCCGCGACCTGGCCGATGACGGTGGGGATGACCGCGCGCATCGACTGGCGCGGGCCGAAGGTGTTGAACGGCCTGAGCGTGACGACCGGGGTGCCGAAGCTCGCGTGGTAGCTGTCGGCCAGCCGGTCGGCGCCGGCCTTCGAAGCGGCGTACGGGGACTGGGTGTTGACGGGGTGGTCCTCGGTGATCGGCACGGTCTGCGCGGTGCCGTAGGTCTCGCTGGTGGAGGTGTGCACGAGGCGGGGTGTGCCGAGCGCCCGGACGGCTTCGAGGACGTTGAGGGTGCCGGTGACGTTGGTCTCCACGTAGCTGTGCGGAGCCTGGTAGGAGTACGGGATCGCGATCAGGGCCGCCAAGTGGTAGGCGACGTCGGCGCCTTCGAGCAGTCCGCGGACCGAGCCGGGGTCGCGGACGTCCCCGAGGACGATCTCCACGTGGTCGAGGACGTCCGGGGCGAGAGTCTCCAGCCAGCCGTAGGAGGAGAAGGAGTTGTACTGGGCCATGGCTCTGACCCGGTGCCCGGAGGCCACGAGGGCCTCGGTGAGGTGGGAGCCGATGAATCCCTCGGCCCCGGTGACGGCAGTGAGCGGTGCGGGGGTCAACTGGTCGGTCCTTCCGGTGGGTTGGGCGAGTGAGGCCGGCATCAGGTGTGCCGGGCGGGGCGGCCGAGCAGCCGCAGGGCGTACGCGACGAGACACAGGGCAGCGGCGCCGCAGCACAGCGGCAGCGCGGCCGGGCCGGGCGGCAGGCGCAGCGGCGGGACCGGGCCGGCGGCTGCCGCGGCGGTCAGACAGACGGCGGCCGGCGGCCAGGCGGCGCCGAACGCCTGGAGGAGCAGCGCGGTCCACAACGTGGCCGCGAGCAGCAGCAGGGTGGCCGGTGCGGCACCGGTGAGACGGGCGGCGGGCAGCAGCGGCAGCAGATAGCCGAGCAGGCACAGGCCGAGGACGGCGGCCGAACGCAGCAGGAATCCGGTCGGCGTGGCGGTGGCCCTCAGGGCCGCGACGGCGAGACCCCGATAGCGGTACAGCAGCCACTCGGCGGGCCCCATGCTCACGGTGAGCACGATCACGGCGTACGGCGCCTGCCGACCCTCCAGCAGCACGAGCAGGCCCGCGGCCAGCCCGAACAGCCCGTACGGCAGGGAGGCGAGCAGCCGGGGCCGGGTGCCGTCGGCCGCGGCGGGGGTGGCGAGGGCACCGCGCAGGGCGTGGGCGGTCACGGCGAGCGTGGCCGACAGGGCGAGCAGGGGCAGTCCGGTGCGCAGTGCCGGGCCGGGCTCCCACCAGGGCAGGACGGTGGCGCCCGCAATGAGCGGGGTGAGCGCGGCGAGCAGCAGCCGTTCCCGGGCCAGCACCAGCAGGACGCCCGCCGCCGCGAGGTACAGCGACTGGGCCGCCACCGCGAGGAGCACGGGCGGGCTGCCGGCGAACGGGACGGCGGCGGCCGTGGCGCATGCCGCGCCCAGGGGTGCGCCGGTCCGCAGGGTGCGCGCGGCCTCCCGGCGGCCGGTGGCCATCCGGACGTGGGCCCGGTGGCCGAGCGCCTGGCCCCACGCCCAGGACACCAGGCCGGCGAGTACCGGCCCGGTCGCGTGCCGGCCGGGGTGCCACAGGGGTGCGGTCAGCAGATAGGCCAGCCCCGGCAGGGCGAACAGCACCCCGCGCAGCAGACAGCGGAGATGGTCGGGTCGCCAGGGGTCGGCAGGACGCGCGGGCTCCGGGAAGCTGCGGGGCACCTGGTCGTAGAGGGCGGCCGCGAGGGCGAACAGGTCGGGGTGGCCGTACCGTTCCTTGATCTGGTCGCCGGTGAGCCCCTCGGCCTCCAGCAGGGCGGCCACCTCGTAGGGGTGGACGGCGGGGCCGATGCCGTCGGCAAGTTCTGCGGCGAGCCCGCTGACGGCCTTCGGCGCGGGGGCCTGGTCGTCGTGGGCGCGGGCGGACGGGACGGCGAGCCGCAGCATGAGCGTGTCGCGTTCGGTGCCGCCCGGTTCGAGAGCCATGGGTCCGCTCATCCGGCCAGGCTCCGCACGCCGGCCGGCTGCGGCGGGACTGCCAACTTCCGCTCGGATATGGGCAGTTCGAGGTAGATGGAGCGGAAGGTGTCGATGGTCCGGCGCAGGGTGAACTGGTCGATCACGCGCAGCCGGGCCGCCTCCCCCATCGCCCTGCGGCGCCCGGGGTCGCCCAGCAGCTCCACCGCTGCCGTCGCCATCCCGGCGGGGTCGCGCGGCGGGACGACGAGCCCGGTGTCACCGACGGCCTCGCGTACGCCGCCGACGTCGGTGGAGACGGTGACCCGGCCGCAGGACATGGCCTCGATGAGGGTGAACGGGAAGCCTTCGCTGATGCTGGAGAGCATCACGACGTTCCCGGCCGCGTAGGCGTCCTTGATGTCGTCGACGCGGCCTTCGAAGGTGACGGCGTCCGCGTGCCCCAGCTCGGCGGCCAGCGCCGCGCAGCGGTCCCGGTACGCTTCTCCGCCGCGCGGTGTGCCGCCGAACAGCCGCAGCCGGGCCGCGGGTATCTCCGCCCGGACCAGGGCGAAGGCACGGATCAGGGTCTCCAGGTCCTTGATGGGGTCCACCCGGCCCGCCCAGCTGAGGGTCGGCACGTCGGGTTCGGGGCCGGCCGGCGGGAAGGCGGCGGGGTCGACCCCGTTGTAGACGGTGCGGATGGCCTCGGGGTCGGCGCCGCCCTGCTCCTCCCACAGCCGGTTGTACCGGTTGCCCGGGGTGATCAGGGCGGCCCGGCGGTAGCTCTCCTCGGCGAGCAGCCGGAAGAAGCCGAGGACGACGGCCTTCACCGGCCAGCGGTAGGGGGCGGTGCGGTAGCCCAGGTAGCGCTCGCGCAGATAGACGCCGTGCTCGGTGAGCAGCAGCGGAACGTCGTGGCGTGCCAGTCCGGCGAGTCCGGGCAGGACGGCGACGCCGCCGCTGACCGCGTGGGCCACGCCGTGCCGGGGCGGTGGTGCGGCGAGCGGGCGCAGGGCGTGTTCCAGCAGGGCGGTGGCGGTGACCGCGTCGTGCAGGGTGGGCCGGGCCTCGCGGACGGCGAGACCGGGGCGGTTCCACACCGCGGCCAGGACGGCGATGGCCCGGTCACCGCGCAGGAACGGGCTCAGGGTGCCCTCGGCCGCGGCCCCGGCCATGCTGTACAGCCCGGGTGCGAACTGGTCCTCGGCGTGCGGGTCGAGCAGCGCGGTCAGGAAGCGTTCGTAGGCGGCGGCGAGCCGACGCAGGGCGCGGCCCCGGGGTGTACGTCCCTGCGGCGGGGCTCCCCACATCGGCACGGAGAGCACGCGCCGGACATGGGCGGGCAGGTCCCATACGACGGGTTCGCGGCCGGTGCCGGTGATGGCGACGACCTCGAAGTCGAGGTCGGGCATGCCCTGGACGAGCTGGTCGCACCAGACGCTGACGCCGCCGTGGCTGTGCGGATAGGTGCCTTCGGTGAGCAGGGTGACGTGCGCCGCGCCGGGGCGGCGCACGCCGTGCTGAACGTGCATCGATGGGGCTCCACGGCCTCGGTGTGGGGTGGTCGTACGGGCTCCGGCCGACGGGCCTCCCGGGCAGCCGGGAGGTGTCGCACCGACCCTCGTGTTCCGGTGCGCCGTTCAGTTGTCCGGGGTGTACGGGACCTGCTCGGTCACGCCGGCCGGCACGTTGGTGCGCGGGGCCGGGGTGGTGGCCGCCGGGGTGTTCCCGGTCGCGGCCGGTGCGGCGGTGGAGGACGTGAGGGTGAAGGTGAGTCCGGCGCCGGGGGAGGCCGTCCAGCCGGACACCTGGCCCGCGTAGGCGGTGCCGAAGGCGCGGCCGCCGGAGGTGGTGCCGGTGGGCAGGGTGGCGGTGACGTCGGTGCCGTTCGGCGCCTGCACGGTGACGGTGTCGCCGATGCGGTAGGCGGTGACCTGGCCGGCCTGCACGGCGCTCTTCCAGGCGGCGCGGCGGCGCAGTTCGGTGCCGATGTCCTTCATACGCAGGTTGACCAGCGGGGTGGTGTCCGCGAACAGGGCGTCGTAACCGTCGAGCACGCCGTTCAGGACCGGGTAGGCGATGCGGTCCTCGGTGAGGTTGGACTGGTGGATGAAGTGCGGCTTGGGGTCGCCCGAGAGCACATGGCCGAGGGCGAGACGGGTCTCCAGCGGCACGATGTAGTCCTGGTACCCGGTGTTCGTGTCCAGCGGGGCCGGGAGGCATGTGGTCGTGGCGGGGTTGTCCTCGCAGATGCCGCTGCCGCCCTGAGCGCGGGAGGTGTAGAGCCAGTTGTACTCGTCGGCCTCTTCGCTCGCCCTGCCCGCGTTGTAGAAGACGTTCATCGGGTAGCGCGAGACGGTTGCCGCCGGTCCGACCTGGCGCTGGTCGGGATCGCGGGAGCTGTCCGAGCCGAGCCACTCGACGCCGTTGTCGGAGAGCGCCGGCGCCAGGTTGGGGTTGTCCTGGGGCTGCTGCGGCAGGATCCGCAGGCCGGAATGCTCACCGGTCACCAACTCGTCGTTCTGCAGCGGGAGTCCGGCGACCTGACCCCAGGTGCGGTTGGTGGCGATCTCGTAGTCGATGGTGGCGCGGCCGACCCACTTGGTGCTGCCGTCGGGGTTGGTCCGGCACCTCCACGGCACGACCGTGGTGTCCTGCTCGCAGCCGAGGAAGGCGTGCGTGTAGGTGTGGTTGACCCAGCGGAACTGGTTCCGGTCGGCGATGAGCTTGTCGGCGAGCTGGTCGACACCGTTGTTGTCCTCGCGCTGGTCGACGCTGCCCGCGCCGTTGTAGACGAGGTCGAGAGTGAAGTGGTGGCTGTTCTGCCAGGCAGTGGCGTAGTCGACGTCGGCCGGGGTCATCCGGATCGGGCGGGGCGTGGCCGAGCTGTTGGTGCAGTCGACGTCGCCGGGTGTGCAGTTCAGCACGGTGTCCCAGCGGTCGTCGGCGGCGAACACGTCGTCCACGTGCACGGCGAAGTAGTTGCGGGCGGCGCCGAGGTGCACCCCGCCGGTCATCCATTCCACGATGCCGCGGGACAGCAGCCGGAACTGCTCCTGGTACTGGTTGTAGACGAACGTGACGACCAGCTCGCGCCGCCCGTCGTGCCGGTACTCGCCGATCAGCGAGCCCTGTTGGGAACTGCCGGGGATGGGGGCTTGGACGTACGGGGTGAAGTCGGCACCGGGCGCGGGAGCCGACAGATAGGCGTAACTCTCGCCCACCGAGGGCGAGTTGTCCTCGAAGGGCACGGCGCCCTTGAGGTAGCCGAAGGGCCCGGCCTTGCCCGCGGCGGTGACCTGGGCCTGGACGCCGTCGATGCTGCCGGAGTAACCACCGGAGGTCGGGACCTGCAGGCCGGCCTGGGGCCGGGCGTAGGTGTAGGCATCGACCTGCGGGATCGCATAGGTCTGCTCGTAGGAGGCCAGCGCGGCCATCTCTGCGCTGCCGGCCGCGAACGGGTTGTCGTCGGGCAGGACGACGGCCTGGAACCTGGCCCGCGGCCGGCCGTCGACGGTGTCGGCGAGGAAGCCGGCGTCGACGGCGGGCCGGGCGGAGTCGGTGAGGTCGACCTTGGTGTACGGCGTTCCGGCGGCGTCGAGTTCGGCGGCGATGGCGTCGGTGGCCGGGCCGCCGTCGCTCACCACCAGGACTCTGAGGTCGGTGCGCGGTGCGGTGGCGCCGGCCTGGGCCGGGCCGGCCTGCAGGCCGAGCGCGGTGGTGAGCGCCCCCAAGGCCAGCGCGGTGGTGCGGATGGTCCCCTTCATGCGGTGCAGTCCCCTCCCCGGGCAGGGGTGAGCACGGCTCCGCGGAGCGGACCCACCCCCTTGCGTGACGCCGGCGTCCCCCTCAGAAGCCGGTCGTCGACGCATCCGTCGCGTCACATGGTGATGGTCCTGTGTAGCTTTTGTGGTCGTGTTACGAAACCTGACGGAAAATCACAGGTATCCAACAACCCCTGGGAGCAACCCCGTTGACGATTTTCCCGTCGCCCGCGTGAGGGGCACCGCGCACGGACGGATCCGTTCCGCAGGTACAGCCGCAGTACGGCGCACCGGCGGACCTTGAGGGTCCGCCGGGCGCGGTGTGCATGGTCCGTGCCGCGCGAGACGTCGGGCGGGGAGGCCGGATCCCGTCCCCCGGGCCGCGGAACCGGGGTGTCCGTCAGGCGCAGAGCACGCGCGTCTCGGGCGTGTAGACAGGCCCGCCGCTGGTGTTGGTCTTGTCGCCGAACTCGGCGTAGAAGTACGAGTAGAAGCCGATGTTGCCGTTGCAGCCGGAGTCGGCGGCGATCCGCAGGGTGAGCGTGACGGTGCGGCTCTGACCGGGCGGGATGGTTGCGCCGTAGTTGCCGCCCAGGTTGCTCGGGCCGGTGCCGGAACAGGGCGTGTCACCGGCAACCGTGGCCAGGCTGCAGCCGGTGAAGCTGTACTTCAGGTCCGGGCGCTGCGTGGTCAGCCAGGTCGGGTCGATGGTCTGGTACACGAACCAGATGTCGTAGGTCTTGTTGTTGGTGATCGTCATCGACAGCTTCACGGTGCCGCCGGGGGTCGTGGTGGCACCGTCGGTGGCGAAGGCCAGTGCGGCCGGGGCGGGTTCGGCGGCACTGGCGCCGGGGGCGAATCCGAAGAGAGCCAGGACGAACGCGAGGACGGCGGTGAGACCGAGACGTCTCATCAGAGGTGGTCGCATGGCCCGGGAGGCTAGGCAGGCGATCCGCGCGCCGTCTGCCCCGCGGGCGAGCCTCCGCGCACCGATCGACCGAAAGTGATCCCCTCGTGAAGATCCCGTGAGGAAGGCGTGGTGAATACTCGCGAGCCGCATCCCCGCACCCCGGGGACGGGTGCCGGGAGGACCGGGGCGGGCGCGTCGGACGGGTGGTGCGGCGGCCGGAGTATTGGCGGGGACGAGATGCCTCACCTTCGGCGGAACGCGGACCACCGGTTGTGCACGGAGGCACTTCTCGGCCAACTGCTAGATTTTTAGCCAGGAGTTGAAAAGAGGTCAGGCCGCCCTGTGCGGGGCGGCCCGACCATCTCTCACGGAACTTCCGGCTTGCCTGAGCCGGTCGGCGTCACCGCCGTTCACACATCCAGCAAGCCTCAGTCCTCGTCGTCGCCCTCGTGGTGCTTCTTGTCGTGCTTCTTCTCGTGGTGCTCCTCATGCGGCTTCGAGGGCTTTGTCGGGGGCGTGGGGTAGTCGGGCTTCACGGGGTGCTGCGGGTATTCCGGCTTCACCGGGTGGGTGGGGTACTCCGGCTTCACCGGGTGCTGCGGGTACTCCGGCTTCACCGGATGCTGCGGGTACTCCGGCTTCACCGGATGCTGCGGGTACTCCGGCTTCACCGGATGCTGCGGGTACTCCGGCTTCACCGGATGCTGCGGGTACTCCGGCTTCACCGGATGCTGCGGGTACTCCGGCTTCACCGGATGCTGCGGGTACTCCGGCTTGACCGGGTACGCGGGCTTCACGGGACGCTGCGGGTATTCCGGCTTGACCGGATACGCAGGCTTCACCGGACGCTGCGGGTATTCCGGCTTCACCGGATACGCAGGCTTCACCGGACGCTGCGGGTATTCCGGCTTCACCGGACGCTGCGGATACTCAGGCTTCACCGGGTACGCGGGCTTCACGGGACGCTGCGGATACTCGGGCTTGACCGGGTACTCCGGCTTCACCGGGTAGGCAGGCTTCACGGGACGCTGCGGGTACTCGGGCTTGACCGGGTACGCGGGCTTCACCGGACGCTGGGGGTACTCGGGCTTGACCGGGTACTCCGGCCTCACCGGACGCTGCGGATACTCAGGTTTGACCGGGTACTCCGGCTTCACCGGGTGCTGCGGGTACTCAGGCTTGACCGGATACGCAGGCTTCACCGGACGCTGGGGGTACTCGGGCTTAACCGGGTACTCCGGCTTCACCGGGTGCTGCGGGTATTCAGGCTTCACCGGATGAACGGGCTTCTCCGGATAGACCGGCTTCACCGGGTGCTGCGGATACTCCGGCTTCACCGGAACGGCGGGCTTCACCGGGTGAACCGGATATTCGGGCTTCACCGGATGAACAGGCTTCTCCGGATAGACCGGCTTCACCGGGTGCTGCGGGTACTCGGGTTTCACCGGGGCGAAAGGCTTCTCCGGATGCGCCGGGTACTCAGGCTTCATCGGAGACACGGGCTTCTGCACGTGACGCGGGTGCGCAGGCTCGTTCGGGTAAGGCTGCGGGGTGGTGTGGTCCTGGGCGTAGGCGGATCCCGCGGTCGCCAGCGTGGCTGCGGCCAGCGCTGCGGCTGTGGCGGCCGAGGCCAGAACGGATCGCCGTCGCGGCGATGTCGTCATTCTCTCCACTCTCCTCGAATTGGGTCAGAGCTTGATGACGGCTGGTCAGTCCCAAGGGCTCGATAGTGGAATGATCAGGAAATCGGTGCCGCGAATAACGCTCCGGTGGCGAGAAGCCACCGGATGGTGTAGTGCAGAACACCGGTTGGCCCCCGCCCCCTGAACTCGTTGCGTCCCGCTTCTGGTCCGCGAGACCTACCGGGCGGTATACAGACCCAGTCGAACGCGCGAGGGGCGCCCTCCAGTGCGCCGACCGCGCGATGCACCGGTTCAGGGGGAGGATTCATGGCGAACGACACGCGTCCGGCGAGCGAAGCGAGAGGTCGGCGGCGGACCGCCGTGGTGGCGGCGGCACTGGGCGGTTGCGCCCTCGTCGCGGCCTCGACGACACCGGCCGCCGCGCACCCCGCCCGCCCCGGCCACGACGTCCGTTACGTGGCTCTCGGCGATTCCTACACCTCGGGCCCGGGCATCCCGGGCCAGGTGGACGCCAACTGCGCGCGCTCCGACCACAACTACCCGACGCTGGTGGCGGCGCAGCGGCAGGTGACCGCCTTCACGGATGTCAGCTGCGCCGGCGCGACGACCGCCGAGATGTGGCAGGCGCAGGGCACCAACAAGCCCCAACTCGACGCACTGGGGCGCGCCACGGATCTGGTGACCGTTCAGATCGGCGGCAACGACGTCGGGTTCGGCCCGATCATCAGCACCTGCGCCCGCCTCGCCGCCCAGGACCCGACGGGCAACCCCTGCGAGCGCTCGTACCACGCCTCCGGCTACGACCAGCTCACCCTCGCGATCGTACGGACCGCCCCGAAGGTCGACCGGGTACTGCGGGCCGTGCACGCCCGGGCGCCGCACGCGCGCGTGGTCGTCGTCGGCTACCCGGACCTGCTGCCCGACGACGGCAGCGGCTGCTTCCCGCAGGTCCCCTTCGCGCGGCAGGATTTCGCCTACCTGCGCGACACCGAGAAGCGGCTCAACCTGATGCTGCGCCTGGTGGCCGGCCTCAACCGGGCGCAGTACGTCGACACCTACACCCCTACGGTCGGCCACGACATGTGCAAGGCACCCGCGGACCGCTGGATCGAACCACTGCGACCGACCGCCCCCGCGGCCCCGGCCCACCCCAACGCCAAGGGCGAGCAGGCCATGGCGCAGGCGGTCCTGGCCCGGCTGGACGAGGGGCACCGGCACGGCTGAGCCGACGTCCCCCGAGCCGGCACAGCCGAGCGACGGCGGCCACCGGTACGCGATGCCGGAGGCCGCCGTACGACGTCTCAGCCGCCGAGCGCGCCCAGCACCACGGCCTGGGCCTCCTCCTGCACCCGAGCGAGATGGGCGGGGCCGAGGAAGGACTCGGCGTAGACCTTGTAGACCTCCTCGGTGCCCGAAGGGCGGGCCGCGAACCAGGCGTTCTCCGTGGTGACCTTGATACCGCCGATGGCGGCGCCGTTGCCGGGCGCCTCGGTGAGGACGGCCGTGACGGCCTCTCCGGCGAGCGTGTGGGCGGTGACCTGCGCCGGTGACAACCTGCCCAGCAACACCTTCTGCTCGCGGGTCGCGGACGCGTCGACGCGGGCGTAGGCGGGTCGGCCGAAGCGGGCGGTCAGTCCCGCGTAGTGCTCCGACGGGGTGCGGTCCGTGACGGCCGTGATCTCGGAGGCGAGCAGGGCCAGGAGGATGCCGTCCTTGTCGGTGGTCCACACCGAGCCGTCGCGGCGCAGGAAGGACGCGCCGGCCGACTCCTCGCCGCCGAATCCGAGGGTGCCGCCGGCCAGTCCGTCCACGAACCACTTGAACCCGACGGGGACCTCGACCAGGTGACGGCCGAGGTCGGCGGCGACCCGGTCGATCATCGTCGAGGAGACCAGCGTCTTGCCGATGCCCGCGTCGGCGGGCCACCGGTCGCGGTGCCGGTAGAGGTAGGAGATGGCGACCGCGAGGTAGTGGTTGGGGTTCATCAGGCCGGCGTCCGGGGTGACGATGCCATGCCGGTCGGCGTCGGCGTCGTTGCCGGTGGCGATGCGGAACCGGTCGCGCTGCTCGATGAGGGAGGCCATCGCGTACGGCGAGGAGCAGTCCATACGGATCCGGCCGTCCCAGTCCAGCGTCATGAACCGCCAGGTGGGATCGGTGTGCGGGTTGACCACGGTGAGGTCGATGCCGTGCTGTTCGGCGATGCGCCCCCAGTAGGCGACGGAGGCGCCGCCGAGCGGGTCGGCGCCGATCCGCACACCGGCCGCGCGGACGGCGTCCAGGTCGAGCACGCTCGGCAGATCGCCGACATAGGCGCCTAGGAAGTCGTACCGGCCGGTCGTCTCCGCGGCGAGGGCCCGGGTGTACGCCACCCGGCGTACGTCCTTCAGGCCGCCCGTGATGATCTCGTTGGCGCGGTCCTGGATCCAGGAGGTGGCGTCCGAGGCCGCGGGGCCACCGCTCGGCGGGTTGTACTTGAAGCCGCCGTCGGCGGGCGGGTTGTGGGAGGGGGTGACGACCACACCGTCGGCGCGGCCGGAGGCGTGGCCGCGGTTGTGGGTGAGGATCGCGTGCGAGACGGCGGGGGTGGGCGTGTAGCCGTCGGCGCTGTCGACCAGCACGGTCACGCCGTTCGCGGCGAACACCTCCAGCGCGGTGGCCTTCGCGGGCTCGGACAGGGCGTGGGTGTCGGCGCCGAGGAAGAGGGGGCCGTCGGTGCCCTGGGCCGTGCGGTACTCGCAGATGGCCTGACTGGTGGCGGCGATGTGGTCCTCGTTGAAGGCGGTCGCCAGGGACGAACCCCGGTGCCCGGAGGTGCCGAACGTCACCCGCTGGGCCGGGTCGGCCGGGTCCGGGTGCAGTGCGAAGTACGCCGTGACCAGCCGGGCCACGTCGACAAGGTCCTCGGGACCGGCCGGCCGGCCGGCTCGCTCGTGCGGCATGGGTCCGTTCCTCCGCATCGTCGGATCGATCGCTCACCGCCCATCTTTGCCCGGCGGGACCCCGACCCGCGAGTGCGCCCCGCCCGCTGATCCGGTGCCCCGGTCTTCGCGCCGTGCTGCCGCCCGTGCCGGACGCCTTCCGCAGTCGGGTCCGCGGCGCGCCCGGACGCACCTGCACGGCCCGATGGTTCGCGGGCCGTCGGGCTGCGCCCCGGTGTCCCGGGATCCGATCCGCGCCCGACGGCCCGCCGCAGGCTTCGTTGCCGACGCCTCGTGGGTCAGCCGATGTGGTAACTGTCCCCGTACACCTTCCAGTCGAGCGGCGTGTTCAGGTCGAGGTTGCCCTTGCGCAGGAAGACCCGTTGCTCGGTGTCGACCCGGCTGGTGTCGCTGTGCGCCTCCTCCTGCTTCATGGCCCAGACCCGGGCGTCGAGGAAGGCGTTGAGGTACGCCGTCTCGTCGCCGCCCTGCGCCGGCGGCTTGGCGCTGCGCAGGGCCCGCCCCCGGATGTTGCGGAAGCTGGTCGGGTCGTCACCGTCGCCGTGCATGACGAGGGCGTCGTAGTAGCAGAACTGACCGAGGGCGCGCAGGCCGTCGGCCTTGCCCTGGCTGACCGCGGGGTTGAAGTAGACCCGGTCGCGCTCGTCGTTCTGGCACTGCTGGAACACCGTGTCCTGAGCGGCTTTGCGCCAGTCCTTGGGGTAGTTCGGGTCGAGGCCGTCGTGCGAGTCGGAGCCGTTGACCTTGCGCAGGGCGGGCAGGTACTTGGCGAGGACGTTGCCGGGCTTGCGGTCGGCGTAGAGCTGGACGAGGTCGAGCATGTCGCCGGTGCCGGAGCAGAAGCCGATGATGCCGGCGGTGTAGCCGCGGCCGTCGCCGATGTCCTCGATGTACTTGTACTGGGCCTTCCAGTCGAGCGAGGAGTTCTCCGCGCTCGACACCAGCTCCATGGCGATCTCCTTCTTCGCCGGGTCGTCGAGGCCCGACGCGGCCGCGCGGGCCGCGGGTGCCGCGAGGGCGCGCTGGGTTCCGAGGAGCGCGCCGGAGGCGACGGCGGCGCCGAGCGCGGCGACGACGGTCCGGCGGGAGACGGTGGCAGGGGCTGTGTCGCGGTCTGCGTGCACCACTGGGACTCCAAGTCGATGCGGGGGGTGGGGAGTTGGTTCGTTCCGCTACTGGTAGGAAAGTTTCCTATCAAAGCCAGCGAGGCCCGGTAACCCGGTCTGCGCGAAGTTCGTAGGATCGAACAAGCGCGGTCGGCGGGCGAATCGGGCGCGGCCGATTCAGAAACGGAAGCGCTCAATCCCATCCGGGACGGCGGTTGGACTTGCGCGGCACGAGGACACAGGGTGGACGGGCCCGTCCGGACACGGAGCGGCACCCCCTACGGCACCACCCGGAGAAGACCCGATGACCCACGTCGCGGACCCCGCACGCTACGACGGCACCATGCGCTACCGGCGCACCGGCCGCTCGGGACTGGACCTGCCGGTCCTGTCGCTCGGCTACTGGCACAACTTCGGCGACGATCGCCCCTTCGAGACCCAGCGCGAGATCGCCCTGCGCGCCTTCGACCTCGGAATCACCCACCACGACCTGGCCAACAACTACGGCCCGCCGTACGGCGCGGCCGAGCTGAACTTCGGACGGCTGCTGCATCGGGACCTGGCGCCGTACCGGGACGAGCTGGTGATCTCCACCAAGGCCGGCTGGGACATGTGGCCCGGCCCCTACGGGCAGGGCGGCGGCTCCCGTAAGTACGTACTGGCCTCACTGGACCAGTCGCTGCGCCGGATGGGAGTGGACTACGTGGACATCTTCTACTCCCACCGGCTGGACGCGAGCACGCCGTTGGAGGAGACGATGGGGGCGCTCGACACCGCCGTACGCCAGGGCAAGGCCCTCTACGTCGGCATCTCCTCCTACGACGCCGAGCGCACCCGGCAGGCGGTGGCGATCCTGCGGGAGTTGGGCACACCGATGCTGATCCACCAGCCGTCGTACAGCATGCTGAACCGCTGGATCGAGACCGACGGTCTGCTGGACGCGGCCGAGGAGGAGGGTTTCGGGGTCATCGGTTTCACGGCGCTCGCCCAGGGCCTGCTGACGGGGCGTTACCTGCACGGCGTGCCGGAGGACTCGCGGGCGGCGCGCGGGGCGTCGTTCGACACGTCCTGGCTGACGGACGACATGCTGCGGCGACTGCGCGCCCTGAACGACATCGCGGCCCGGCGCGGGCAGACCCTGGCGCAGCTGGCGCTGGCCTGGGCGCTGCGCGACGAGCGGGTGACGTCCCTTGTCATCGGCGCCTCCCGCACCGAGCAGCTGGAGCAGAACGTCGCCGCGCTGGAGAACCTCGACTTCACGGCGGAGGAGCTGGCCGAGATCGACAAGCACGCGACCGAGGGCGGCGTGGACCTGTGGCGAGAGGCCCGGCTGGGCCGGCTCGGGTGATCCGCCGGATCACCGACAGACTCCACAGAGAAGTGCTCAAAGTGACGTTCGTCACAGACAGAACGGATAAGTCAGACATACTTAGAGGCGCACCGACAGCGTTGTCATCACCCACGGCGACGCCGTCGCATCTCCTCCGCGACCTCCAAGGAGCCACCACCCCCATGGCACACGGAGCCCACCGCAGCCCACTCCTTCCTCCCCGTCCCAACCTGGGGCTCGCCCGCGAATGCGAGGTGTGCCTCGGCTGGGGCACCGTCGTCACCCGCGACGGGGAGCACGAGCTGTGTCACGCATGCCAGACAGCCGCCGATGACGACGAGGGCACCGCCCTCGCCGACCCATAGACCGCGGCATTCCCTTCCCGAACGGTTCGCGCCGCGCTGCCCGTGTGACCGATTCACGACCGGTTCACAGCCGATGCGCGATCGTCTCGCCATCACCACGCCGCACCCCTGCCCGACCGGGGCCTTTCCGTCGGCCGCATGCCGCCGGGTTAAGCTCCGAGCAATGGTTTCACCAAGAAACATTCAAGTCGGACAGGGGGGCAGCCATGGGCGCCGTACGCACGAGTAGGACGCCGTTGCCGGGCATCGGCGTCCGGTACGACCTCACGACCCGCGAGCAGCACAGACTGTCGGTGGTAGCCCACCGGGACGGGTCGAGAACGCTCAGCGCGTATCGGGGCGCGGATCCCGACGCCTGTGCGCTGTCGGTCCGGCTGTCCGGCCAGGAGGCCGAGGCCCTTGCCGACACGCTGAAGCCGGCGCACCACAGCTCCAGCCTGCTGTCCACGACGGAACTGGGACTGGTCGCCGAGCGGACCGCGCTGTCCGCGGCGTCGTACTGGAACGGCCGGCTGCTCGGCGACACCCGGATGCGCACCGAGACCGGTGTGTCGATCGTGGCCGTCCTGCGGCGCGCCGAGGCGATCCCCTCCCCCGGCCCCGACTTCCGGCTGGCCGGCGGGGACACTCTGATCGTGATCGGCACCCGCGAGGGCGTCGACGCGGCCGCGGCGATACTCGGGCGGGAGTGATCCGCGTGCACTCCTCGGCTGTCTTCCTGATCGAGTTCGGCGCCATCATCCTGGGCCTCGGACTGCTCGGCCGGCTCGCCGCCCGTCTGCGGTTCTCGCCGATCCCGCTCTATCTGCTGGCCGGTCTGGCCTTCGGTGAGGGCGGGCTGCTGCCACTCGGAGCCAGCGGGGAGTTCGTGGCGATCGGCGCCGAGATCGGCGTGATACTGCTGCTGCTCATGCTGGGACTGGAGTACACGGCCAGCGATCTCGTCTCCAACCTCAGGACCCAGTACCCGGCCGGCATCGTCGACGCCACCCTCAACGCGCTGCCGGGCGCGGCAATGGCCCTGCTGCTGGGCTGGGGCCCGATCGCCGCCGTCGTCCTCGCCGGCATCACCTGGATCTCCTCGTCCGGGGTGATTGCCAAGGTCCTCGGCGACCTCGGCCGGATCGGCAACCGGGAGACTCCGGTGATCCTCAGCATCCTGGTGCTGGAGGACCTGTCCATGGCGGTCTATCTGCCGGTCGTCACGGCGCTGCTGGCCGGCACGGGCTTCGCCGCCGGCAGCGTCACCCTGGCCATCGCTCTCGGCGTGGCGGGCCTGGTCCTGGTGCTCGCGGTGCGCTACGGCCGGCACATCTCCCGCTTCGTCTCCACTGACGACCCGGAGAAGCTGCTGCTGGTGGTGCTCGGTCTGACGCTGGTGGTCGCCGGTGTCGCACAGCAGCTCCAGGTCTCGGCGGCCGTCGGCGCGTTCCTCGTCGGCATCGCCCTGTCCGGGGAGGTCGCCGAGGGCGCCCACCATCTGCTCGCACCGCTGCGGGATCTGTTCGCGGCGGTGTTCTTCGTCTTCTTCGGGCTGCACACCGACCCGGCGAGCATCCCGCCGGTGCTGCTGCCCGCGCTGGCCCTCGCCGTCGTGACCACGTTCACCAAGATCGCGACCGGGTACTGGGCGGCCCGGCGGGCTGGCATCTCGGCCAAGGGGCGCTGGCGGGCCGGCGGCACCCTGGTCGCGCGCGGCGAGTTCTCCATCGTCATCGCCGGTCTCGCGGTCACCGCCGGCATCGACTCCGACCTGGGGCCGCTGGCCACGGCCTACGTGCTGATCCTCGTCGTCCTCGGCCCGCTGACGGCCCGTTACACCGAGCCGCTCGCCCTGCGGCTGACCGGCCTCCGCTCCGGGCGTACGGCAGCGCAGTCCGCGGGCGCGGTCCCGCCGGAGGACAGCACGGGCGGTGCGGTGCGGGACCAGGACACGGTCGGGCGGCCGTAGCAGCGGGGGCGGTGCCGGTCGCGCACACCTCCGTGATCGTCACCGACGGGCGACCGTGATCCGAGCCGGCCGGTAATCGCCGTGCGACGCCACCGTGCCCGGTCAGCCCGCAACACTGGGCCGCGGGACCGGCTGACGGCCTCCTTACCCGTGCGCCGTACCGTGGAGGCATGGTCCCTCCGCTTCCGGGTCCGCTCGCGCATCTGGCGCCGCTGCTCGGCCGCTACGGCTACTGGGCTGTGGGGGCCGTGATCCTGGTGGAGGACTTCGGAGTGCCCGCGCCCGGCGAGACGATCCTGCTGGCCGCGGGCGTGTACGCGGGCGCGGGGCGGCTGAACGTCGTGGCCGTGGCACTCATCGCGTTCGCCGCGGCCGTCCTCGGGGACAACATCGGCTATCTGATCGGCCGGGTCGGCGGGCGGGCCTTCGTGCACCGGTGGGGGCGGTACGTCTTCCTGACGCCGCGGCGGTTCGCGGCGGCCGAGGCGTTCTTCGGCCGGCACGGCGGCAAGATCGTGACCGTGGCCCGGTTCATCGAGGGCCTGCGCCAGGCCAACGGCATCATCGCCGGCACCACGGGCATGCACTGGCGCCGCTTCCTCGCCTTCAACGCACTCGGCGCGGCCCTGTGGGTCGGTCTCTGGACGACCCTGGCCTATGTGGTCGGCACCCACATCACGACCGTCTACGCCGAGGTCTCGCGCTACCAGCTCTACGTCCTCGTCGCCGCCGCCGTACTGATCGCGGCCTTCGTCGTCCAGCACGTCGTACGGCGGCGTCGCGAGCAGTGACCACTCTTGCGCCGCCCGCCCTGAGCCCCCGGGTCGCCTCCGGGTCGCCCTCGGCGAACGGCCGGAGTCGGCGATCGCACTGAACCCCTTGTTGCGCGGGCTGACTTGGGGATAGCGGAGACCGACGACCACGCAGAGCACCGGACGCCCGGCCGCGCGTGCGGCGTCGACGGCCTCGGCGAGGCGCGGCAGGTGGTCGTCCTCGTCGAAGCGGTCCACCAGGGAGCGCTGGACGTCCCTCACGAGGAGCGCGCGGTGCGCCGTGTCGGCTGTCCTTCCGTGCTGGAGTCCGACCCGGACCCGGGCGTGTCGTCGTCGGTGCGTTCGTGGCCGCCGCGCAGGGCGGAGGCGAGCGCGGAGACCAGGGCCATGCCCGCGGCGACGCCGAAGACGACGGTCAGGCCGTGGTGGAAGGGGCCGGAGACCAGTTCGGGGAAGAAGGTGTGGCCGGTCAGGGTGGCGCGCTGGGCGGCGGTCAGATGGTCCAGGGTGCCGCCGTCGCCGAGCAGATGGCCGATCGGGTTGTTGCCGAGGAACGTGGCGAACAGGGTGCTGACCGGCGGCAGCGAGGCCACCTCGTGCGCGGTTCCGGCGGGCACGCCGTGTGCCTGGAGTCCGCTGCTGAGCGTCTTCGGCAGGGTGCTCGCGAGCCCGGAGACCATCAGGGAGAAGAACACGCCGATGGACAGGGCCGTACCCGAGTTCTGGAAGGTGGAGCGCATCCCGGAGGCCACGCCCCGGTGGCGGGCCGGCACGCTGCCCATGATGGAGGAGGTGTTGGGCGAGGAGAACATGCCCTGGCCCAGGCCGCTGAGCAGCAACAGGGCCGCGAAGACGCCGTAGTCGAAGTTGACGGGCAGGGCCAGCAGGCCCAGGAAGGACGCGGCGACGAGGAGCAGTCCGGCGGTGGAGAAGAGGCGGGCGCCGAACCGGTCGGACAGATAGCCGCAGACCGGTCCGGCGACGAGGAAGCCGAGGGTGAGCGGCAACATGAAGATGCCGGCCCACAGCGGGGTGTCCTCGAAGTCGTACCCGTGCAGCGGCAGCCAGATGCCCTGCAGCCAGATGATCAGCATGAACTGGAGTCCGCCGCGGGCGATCGCGGTCAGCAGGGCGGCCAGGTTCCCGGCGGCGAACGCCCGCACCTTGAACAGCGACAGCCGGAACATCGGCTCGGCGACCCGGGTCTCGACGACACAGAACACCAGCAGCAGGAGAGCGCCGCCGATCAGGCCCGTGAGCACCCAGGGGTTGGTCCAGCCGGTGGGGTGGCCGCCGTAGGGCTGGATGCCGTAGGTGATGCCCGCCAGCAGAATGCCGGCGCCGGTGGCGAACGTGAGGTTGCCGAGCCAGTCGATGCGGCCGCGGGCGCCGGCCGAGGTCTCGCGCAGGCTGAGATACGACCAGACGGTGCCGGTGATGCTGACCGGGACGCTCACCCAGAACACCGCGCGCCAGTCGACCGCGGCGAGCAGACCGCCGGCGAGCAGGCCGAGGAACTGTCCGGCGAGCGCGGTGATCTGGTTGATGCCGAGGGCCGTGCCGCGCTGCCGGGCCGGGAAGGCGTCGGTGAGGATGGCCGCCGAGTTGGCGGTGAGCATGGAGCCGCCGAAGGCCTGCACGATGCGCCACAGGATCAGCCACAGCGCGCCGGCACCCGCCCGGAACGGATCGAGGGACAGGGCGACCGAGGCACACGCGAAGACCAGGAAGCCAAGGTTGTAGATCCGGACCCGACCGAACATGTCGCCGAGTCGGCCGAGAACGACCACGAGGACCGCCGACACCAGCAGATAGCCGAGGATCATCCAGAGCAGATAGCCGATGTTGCCGGCCGCGAGCGGGTCGAGGCCGATCCCGCGGAAGATCGCCGGCAGCGAGATGATCACGATGGAGGCGTCCATCGTGGCTATCAGCACGCCGAGCGTGGTGTTGGAGAGGGCGACCCACTTGTAGCCGGGCCCCGGGGGTGTGTCGCGCAGTCGGGCGGAACGGGCGAGCAGCCGGGCGCGTATACCGGCCGCGGCGGGGCCGGTATACGGGTCGGGTGTGGGCCCGTGCGGGGCGGGTGCGGGGCCGGTCACAGCCGTTCCGCCAGTCGGTCGAGCAGCGGCAGGACGTCCTGGAGGGCCTGCCGCTCCTGCGGGGTGAGCTCGTCCAGGGCGTGCGCGAGACGGCTCACGGACTCGGAACGGCGCTGCTCCAGCATGGTCCGTCCCTCGTCGGTGATCGACACGATGGCCCGGCGGCCGTCGGCCGTGTCGGGGGTACGGCTCACCAGTCCGCGTTGTTCGAGTCCGGCGAGGGTGCTGGCCATCGCCTGTGGCCGGACGCGTTCCGACTCGGCGAGCGAACCGGGCGAGTGCGGACCCGTACGGGCCAGTCGGGCCAGCACCGAGACGCCGGACAGCGTGACGTCCCCGACCGCGTGTGCCTGGCGCAGTCGGCGGACGGTCCGGCCCATGGTCAGCCGCAGCGCGGCGGCGAGTGCAACCGTGTCCATGTTTACTAACGATAGGTTTATCAGTCTGGACTGTTCAACCAAGTGTAAGTAATTCGCGCGGGTCGGGCACGGACGCACCCGGTGTTCTGACGACGGTGACCAGCGGCTCGTGGGCAATCGGCGGAATCCCGGCGAATGCCGCCTTGTGGGACGGGCCAGCGGGTAACCGGGCATCGACGGGACGATCCCGGATACCCGGCCCGTACGCACGGCCCGTATGCGCAGGAAGAGAGCCCGGCCCGGAGGGAGAGAGCGACCCCGTATGGACATTCCGCGTATGGACATTCCGCTCGGGACGCACGCGACGACGCGGACCCGCCCCAAGCCGCTCTGCTACAGCCGGATCTGGGACACCGGCGTACCCCGCATCGGCGACGCCAGGGACGCCGTCGCCGCCCTGCTCTCGCGGGTGCGGCCCGCGCCCGGGCAGCACTCGGTGCAGGATGCGCGGCTCGTCGTCAGCGAACTCGTCACCAACGCGGCCCGGCACGCGCCCGGCCCGTGCGCGCTGCGCCTGGAGGTGCCGCCCGACGGAGCCGTGCTGCGCGTCTCGGTGACGGACACCTCCACCGAGTCTCCCCGTCAGGAGCCTCCCGATCCCTGCCGGATCGGCGGGCACGGCCTGTTTCTCGTCGCGATGTTCTCCCACGACCTCTCGGTGACCTGGCTGCCGCACGGCAAGCGGGTCACGGCCACCGTGCCGCTCACCCCCGACGAGGGGTGAGCGCGGGAGTCCATCGAGGGCCGGGCCAGTCCCGGGCGAGGTGGCCGAGGAACCGGCCGACCAGGTCCAGGCCGGTGCGCAGGGTCTCGCTGTCGTCCGCGAAGCCGATGCGCACGGTGTGCCCGATGCCGAACGCGGCGCCGGGGGTGAACAGGCCGCCGGCCTGCTCCAGCAGCCGGGTGCAGAACTCGTAGGAGCCGATCGGGGTGCGATGGCGCAGGGCGGGGCCGACGATCCAGCCCGGGCGCAGCCCGGCCAGTGAGAAGGGCTTGGACCATGCTGCCGGTGGAGATGCCTCGCTCGTATGGCAGGCCGCGGACGGCAGTCAGGCCCTGCTCCTGGGGGCGACGCGGGAACCGCGAGCCGAACTGTGGCGCTGGACCCTGGCCCCCGGCGGCCGCTGCGGCCTGCTCCGGGCCGACTGCCGGTGTGCCGTCCGTCCGCCCGGACCGCTCTGCGCGCGGAGCGCGGGCGCCCGTGCCACCCTCAAGACCGGGGAGTGCGCGGGTCCCGAGCGAGGAGGTGCGGCGATGCCGGAGGGCGACGAGGTCCGCGGACATCTGCTGTACGGCCCCGAGCCGGACGTGGCCGGTGCCTCCGGCTACCCCGACGCCCCGCCCAGGACGGGCTTCTTCACCGATACCTCGGTGTGCATCGGCTGCAAGGCGTGCGAGGTGGCGTGCAAGGAGTGGAACGCCGTCCCGGAGGACGGGCTCGTCCTGACCGGCATGTCCTACGACAACACCGTCGGCCTCGGCGCGGACACCTGGCGGCACGTGGCCTTCGTCGAGCAGCGCAGGCAGTTCGGCGGACTGGAGTCCTCGGTCGCGCACGACGACGTCGACGTCTTCGCGGCCGCCGCACGCCTCGGCACCGACACCGCCTCCCCGGGCACGACCGCTCCCCCGCCCGGCCGGGCCCCCGAGCCCGCGTCCGCCGGGCGGATCTCCCCGGTCGCGCCCGAGGGCCGGACCGAACTGCGCTGGCTGATGGCCTCCGACGTGTGCAAGCACTGCACGCACGCCGCCTGCCTGGACGTGTGCCCCACCGGGGCGCTGTTCCGCACCGAGTTCGGCACGGTCGTCGTCCAGCCCGACGTCTGCAACGGCTGTGGCTACTGCGTGCCCGCCTGCCCGTACGGCGTCATCGACCAGCGCGAGGGCGACGGCCGGGTGTGGAAGTGCACCCTGTGCTACGACCGGCTCGGCGCTGGCATGGAACCGGCCTGCGCGAAGTCCTGCCCGACCGAATCGATCCAGTTCGGGCCGCTGGAGGAACTGCGGGAGCGGGCGCGGGACCGGGTGGCACAGTTGCATGCCGCGGGCGTGACCGACGCGCGGCTGTACGGCGAGAGCCCGGACGACGGGGTCGGCGGTGCCGGGGCGTTCTTCCTGCTGCTGGACGAGCCGGAGGTCTACGGTCTGCCCCCGGACCCGGTGGTCACCACCCGGGACCTGCCCAGTATGTGGCGGCACGCGGCTCTGGCCGCCGCCTCCCTGGCCGCCCTCGCCCTGAGCGGTTTCGTGCGGAGGTCCCGGTGACAGAGCCGGACGCCAGGCGCGACCAGGGCTCGGGCCGCCGCAGGCGTCGGCGCGGGCGGGGCGAGCAGCGCGGACGGGGCGAGCAGCGGATGGTGCCGGACGCCGCGTTCTCGTCGTACTACGGCAGTCCCGTGCTGACCAGACCGACGTGGAAGGCCCTGGACATCGCCGGGTATCTGTTCCTCGGTGGGCTGGCCGGGGCCTCCTCGCTGCTGGCGGCCGGGGCGCAGGCCACCGGCCGGCCGGGGCTCGCGGCACCGGCGAAGCTCGGGGCGGCCGGGGCCATCTCGCTGTCGCTGGCCGCGCTCGTGCACGACCTGGGCCGCCCGGCCCGCTTCCTGAACATGCTCCGGGTCCTCAAGCCCACCTCCCCGATGAGCGTGGGCTCATGGCTGCTGGCGGGATACGCGCCGCTGACGCTGACCGCGGCGGCCACCGAAGTGGCGGGCCGCTACCGGCTGTTGGGCTCGGCGGCGACGGTGGCGGCCGCCGCACTCGGCCCGGCGCTGGCGACGTACACCGCGGTGCTGCTCTCGGACACGGCGGTGCCCTCCTGGCACGAGGGCTACCGCGAACTGCCGTACGTCTTCGCGGGCTCCGCCGCCACCGCGGCATCGGGCCTGGCCCTGGCCGCGGCGCCGGCCGCGCAGGCGGGACCGGCCCGTCGGCTGGCCGTGCTCGGGGCCGCTCTGGAACTGGGCGCCTTCCGCACGATGAAGCGGCGTATGGGCCTGGCCGCCGAGCCCTTCGACCAGGGCAGGCCGCGGCTCTTGCTGTGCGCGGCGGAGTTGCTCACGGCGGGCGGCGCGGCCCTCGCCCTGGCGTCCGGGCGGGACCGGCGGCCGGCCCTGGCGGCCGCGGCCGCACTGCTCACCGGCTCGGCGGCCCTGCGCTTCGGCCTGTTCCACGCCGGGGTGGCCTCCGCCGAGGACCCCAAGTACACCGTCGTACCCCAGCGGGAGCGGCTGTCCGAGCCCGGCCGCTAGGAGGCGCCTCCGCCTCCGGCGGAGACACCTCCCGTGTCAGGCCCGGACCGTCGTCAGGGAGTGACGTTGATCCGGTACGCGAGGGCGGTGACCTGAAGGTCGCCGTTGTCCACCCACTGGGGGAACTTGAGCGTCTTGTGGCTGGTCGCCGCGGGCGGGGTGACCTGGAGATAGGAGGCGTGGACGGCGTCGGGGGTGCCGGTGTTGGCGTGCGTCCACGCTATGACCGCCTCCGCGCTCTGGCCCTTGCGGAGGGTCAGGGTGGTCTTGGCGGGGCTCTTCGCGTACCAGGTGTCGCCCCACTGGGTGGTCGAGTGGAGCGTACGGTGCGAGCCGTTCTCCAGACCGAGGCCGGGGAAGCCTCGCAGCAGGCAGGTGTGAGCTCCGGTGTTCGTCAGCCTCAGCACCACGCCCTGATGGTTCATGCCGCCGGCCAGTCCCTCGCCGAACGAGGCGCTCAGCGCGGAGACGGCGCAGGTGGGCGTCGCCGCGGCGGCACCGGTCTGGGCGGCCTGTGCCGCCCCGGCGCCGACGATGCCCAGTCCTGCGGCGGTGGCCACGGCGAGCATCGCGCGCCCGCGGCGCCGACGCCGGCCGGACCGGGGAACCACAGCGGTCTGAGGCGTGTGGCTCTGGTGCTGGTGAGTCATGGTGAGCGTTCGTCCCTTCGTTCGCGGCTCGGTACTCGCCTTACCTCAGGTGTGATGCGGGAGGTATGGGAAAAGTTCGGGAGATTTTCGGCCATGGACAGAACCGTCCGTGGACAGCACGTCGGCCGCGGGCAGCCCGGCCACCGACGGTCACGGTCGCGCCCTTTCGGTGCGTGCGAGCGTCGGCTACGGTCCACCGGTCTCGGTGATCCGTCCGGTCCGCCTTTGCCGCGGGCAGGTTGCGGTAGCAGGCTGAATGGGGTGCCCGCGCCCAGGCGGGAGAACGGGGTTCTCCCGGGCGGCGCCGGCGATCCGGGTGCGGCCTTCGTGAGAGGAGCCCAGGTGACAGCGGCGGCGTCAGCGGCGGACGGCGGGAACCTGGGCGCTCAGGAGGCCGGGTACGAGCCCGATCCGCGCCGGTGGCGGGCCCTGTGGGTCACTCTGGTGGCCGGCTTCATGAGCCTGCTGGACGTGACGATCGTGGCGGTCGCCCTGCCCACCATCCAGCGGGATCTGCACGCCTCCCCAGCGCAGGTGCAGTGGGTGGTGTCCGGATACGCGCTCACCTTCGCCCTCGCCCTCGTCACCGCCGGCCGGCTCGGTGACGCCCTGGACCGGCGGCGCATCTTCCTGCTCGCGCTCAGCGGCTTCGTCGTCTTCAGCGCGGCCTGCGGGGCGGCGCCCGACATCACGCTGCTGGTGGTGGCCCGGCTCGCCCAAGGGCTGGCGGCCGGTGCCATGGCTCCGCAGAACTCCGCACTCATCCAGCAGATGTTCCGCGGCGCCGAGCGCGGTCGCGCCTTCGGCTTCTTCGGCTCCACCGTCGGCATATCCTCCGCCGTCGGCCCCCTCACCGGCGGCGCCATCCTCGCCCTCGCCTCCGGCCCCCAGGGCTGGCGGTGGATCTTCTACGTCAACGTCCCGATCGGCATCCTCGCCGTCCTGCTCGGCCGCCGGCTGCTGCCCAGCACCCGGCGCTCCGGCCGGGGCCACGTGGACCTGCCCGGCGTCCTGCTCCTCGGCCTCGGTGTCCTCGCGCTGATGTTCCCGCTGGTCCAAGCGGCCTCCGGCGGCATCACCCGCCTGTGGTGGCTGTTCCCGGCCGGCGCCGCGATCCTCGTCGGCTTCGTCCAGTGGCAGCGCCGGCTCGTCGCCCGGGGCGCCCAGCCGCTGCTCGACCCGCGCCTGTTCACCAGTGTGCGCGGCTATGCCGTCGGCGCCGGGCTGGGCACGCTGTACTTCATCGGGTTCAGCGGCGTGTGGCTGGTCTTCGCTCTCTTCTTCCAGCACGGCCTGGGCTTCTCCCCGCTCCGGTCCGGTCTCGCCGTGACGCCTTTCGCCCTGGGCTCGGCGAGCGCGGCCGTGGTCGCGGGCCGGCTGGTGGGCCGGTTCGGCCGGCTGCTCACGGTGTGCGGCCTCACGGGGGTGCTCCTCGGCCTGGGCGGTGCCGCGCTGCTGCTCCGTTTCGCACCCTTGGGCATCGCGCCGTGGGTCGCAGCCCCCGTCCTCTTCCTCGGCGGCATCGGCGGCGGCTTTGTGGTGTCCCCCAACATCACCATGACCCTGCGGGACGTGCCCGTGCACATGGCGGGCGCGGCGGGCGGCGCCCTGCAGACCGGACAGCGGCTCGGCGCCGCGATGGGCACCGCCGCCCTGCCCGGCCTCTTCTACCTGGTGCTCGGCAGGAGCCACGACTACCGGGGCGCCCTCGTCGCCGCGCTGGGCGCCGCGCTCGTCGGCATGGTGGCGTCGCTGGCCCTCGCGACGTTCGACTGGCAGCGCGACCGGCGGCTGCGCGGCTCGCACCGCAGATGCCCGGACGAGGTCGCCCACGACCCGACGCGCGCCCGGCAGAGCTGACGCGCGGACGGGTTCGGTGTACGGGCTCGGCGCCCGGCTCCTCATTCCACCGCGGGTCGGCTCTTCCTCTCGCCGCAGGCCGCTTCTCCCTCTCGGCGCCGCCCGCTCTTCGTCTGTCGCCAGGCCCGCTCACTCTGCGGGAACGGGCAGGAGCCGGTAGCCGTCCCCCTGGGTGATCACATGGCCGGCGGTGGGCGGGGCGAAGTGGGTGCCGAGGACGAGGGTGTCCGTGTCGGCGACCGAGCGGAGCAGCGCGCGGCGCGAGACCTCGGACTGCAGCGGGTCGATGTCGACGCAGGCTCCGATGCCGGGATGGGCGAGCTGGACCGGGTGGTGGATGCAGTCGCCGGTGATCAGGGCCCGCTCCCCCTGACTGGTCAGCTCGACGGCGACATGGCCGGGGGTGTGCCCCGGCGTGGGCCTCAGGCGCAGGCCCGGGGCGAGCTCGGCACCCTCGGCCGGTACGTCGATGAGATCCAGCAACCCCGCCTGCTCGACGGGGATCACGGAGTCGCGGAACATCTGCCGGCGCGCCTCGTCCATGTCGTACCCGGCCCAGAACTCCCGCTCGGCGCGTGCGGTGACGTAGCGGGCGTGGGGAAACGTGGGGACCCACTCGCCGTTCCGTTCCCGCGTGTTCCAGCCGACGTGGTCGGCGTGCAGGTGGGTGAGGATCACCAGGTCGACGGAGTCCGGGGGGAAGCCGGAGGCGGTGAGGCGCTCCAGGTACGGGGTGTGCAGCTGGTGCCAGGCCGGGTTGGCCCGCTCCTTGCCGTTGCCGATGCCGGTGTCGACGAGGACGCGCATCCCGTGCACGACGAACGCGAAGCTGTGGCTGTCGGCGCGCAGGATGCCCTCGCGGTCGGCGAAGTGCGGATACAGCCAGCCCTGCCCGGTCACCACCTCAGGGCGGGCGTCGGGCAGGAGCCACGCTCCGGTCGCGGGCGGCAGCGGGACCTCGTCGACACGGTGGACCGTGAGGTCGCCCAGGGTCCAGGAGGGGTGGGGGCTGGCGAGTGAGTCCTGCACGATCCGTCGACTCCTCCGAACTAAATGCAATCGGTTTGCTTTAATGCACCTTAGAACCTACAGCCCCCTAAAGCAAACCGTAGGCTTTAGGGGCGCCGCTTCGTCGCATCCCCTCACGCCCCGCCGATCAAGGGCGTCAGCCCACAAAAGGCGACCCGCTAAAAGCAAGGACTGCGCTTTAAAGTGGGTTCATGAGTCGCAAGCAGATGGTGCGCCCCGGCGGGCGCAGCGCCCGGGTCCAGGCAGCGGTGCACACCGCTGTCCGCGCACTCATGTCGGAGGTGGGGCGCGACGCGCTGACGGTGCCGCTGGTCGCCCAGCGCGCGGGAGTCACACCGTCGACGATCTACCGCCGCTGGGGCGACCTGCAGGAACTGCTGTCCGACGTCGCGGTGGAGCGCCTGCGCCCCGAGACCGCGCCGCAGGACCTCGGGGACCTGCGGGCCGATCTGACGGCCTGGGCCGAACAGTTCCTCGACGAGATGGCCTCTCCGCCGGGCCGCGCGTACCTCCGCGACGCCCTGCTCGGCAACCCGGACGGCAGCAACGCCGGCCAGTGCTCGGCTTACGCGGCCGAACAGATCGAGGTCATTCTCGCCCGGGCGGCCGACCGCGCGGAGCGCGCTCCCGGCGTCGAGACGGTCATGGACCGCGTCGTCGCCCCCCTGGTGTACCGCATCCTCTTCCGCCCGGCCGATCTCGACACCGCGTACGCGCGTGACCTGGTGACCGGGCTCCTGGACACGAGGGCGCATCCCGGCCGGTGACGAGCCGGCCGACCGCACGTCCCAGAGATGCCGGGCCCGCTCGCGTGCGCGAAAATCAAGGAACCGAGCGGAAGGAGTGCCCGTGGGCGCACGCACCTGGATCGGCTCCTGGCCCGTCTACCGCCAGCTGACCGGCACCGATCCACTGGGCCGGGGCGCCGCGGCGAAGAGCGGGCGCAGCGAGCGGCTCGCGCCCCGGGTGGCCGCCGCCGACCGGGTGGTGAAGTCGGTCTGCCCGTACTGCGCGGTGGGCTGCGGCCAGAACGTGTACGTCCAGGACGAGAAGGTCACCCAGATCGAGGGCGACCCGGACTCACCCATCTCACGCGGCCGGCTGTGCCCCAAGGGAGCCGCGAGCCTGCAGCTGACCACCGGGGACGCGCGCGAGCACCAGGTCCTCTACCGGCGCCCGCACGGCACCGCGTGGGAGCGGCTGGACCTCCACACCGCGATGGACATGATCGCCGACCGGGTGATCGAGGCGCGCCGGGCGGGCTGGGAGTGGGCGGTCGACGAGACCCGCACCCGGCGCACCCTCGGCATCGCGAGCCTCGGCGGAGCCACGCTCGACAACGAAGAGAACTACCTGATCAAGAAGTTGTTCACCGCGCTCGGGGCGATCCAGATCGAGAACCAGGCGCGGGTTTGACACTCCTCCACCGTTCCCGGTCTGGGAACCTCGTTCGGACGCGGCGGCGCGACCACCTTCCAGCAGGATCTGCGGAACGCGGACTGCATCGTCATCGAGGGCTCGAACATGGCCGAGTGCCATCCGGTCGGGTTCCAGTGGGTGATGGAGGCCAAGGCGCGAGGCGCGCAACTGATCCACGTCGACCCGCGGTTCACCCGCACCAGCGCGCTGGCCGACGTCCACGTGCCGCTGCGCGCGGGCACGGACATCGCGTTCCTCGGCGGGATCATCCACTACGTCCTGGAGCAGGAGAAGTACTTCCGTGAATACGTCGTGGCGTACACCAACGCCTCGACGATCGTGCGGGCGGACTTCCGCGACACCGAGGACCTGGCGGGGGTGTTCTCCGGCCTCGACGCCGCCAACCGCACCTATGTCAAAGGCAGTTGGCAGTACGAAGGCACTGAGGGCGAACCGGCGCGGGACGAGACGCTGACGCATCCGCGCTGTGTGTTCCAGGTGCTCAAGCGGCACTACGCCCGCTACACACCGGAGTTGGTCGAGCAGATCTGCGGGGTGCCGCAGGACCTGTTCCGGCAGGTGTGCGAGCTGGTCACGGACAACTCCGGCCGCGACCGCACGACGGCCTTCGCCTACGCGGTCGGCTGGACGCAGCACACGGTGGGGGTGCAGTACATCCGTGCGGCGGCGGTGCTGCAGATGCTGCTCGGCAACATCGGCCGGCCGGGCGGCGGCATCCTGGCCCTGCGCGGGCACGCCTCCATCCAGGGCTCCACGGACATCCCGACGCTGTTCCACCTGCTGCCGGGCTACATCCCGATGCCGCACGCCCACCGGCACCCGGACCTGGCCGCCTTCCTCGATGCCGAGACGGCTCCCAAGGGCTACTGGGGCAACATGCGCGCGTACCTGGTGAGCCTGCTCAAGGCGTACTGGGGTGCCGCGGCGACGGAAGAGAACGACTTCTGCTTCGACTACCTGCCCCGGCTGACCGGCTCCCACTCGGCGTACGAGACGACCCTGGCCCAGCTGGAGGGCGTCTGCTCGGGCTACTTGCTCTTCGGCGAGAACCCGGCGGTGGGCAACGCCGACTCCAAGCTGAGCGGCTCGGGATGGCCAACCTGGACTGGCTGGTCGTCCGCGACTTCTCACTGATCGAGTCGGCGACCTGGTGGCAGGACGGGCCCGAGATCGAGACCGGCGAGCTGCGCACCGAGGACGTCCGTACCGAGGTGTTCTTCCTGCCGGCCGCCGCGCACACCGAGAAGGACGGCAGCTTCACCAACACCCAGCGGCTGCTGCAGTGGCACCACCAGGCGGTCGAGCCGCCCGGCGACGCGCGCAGCGACCTGTGGTTCACCTACCACCTGGGGCGGATCATCCGGCAGAAACTCGCGGGGTCCGCCGACGCGATGGACCGGCCCGTGCTCGATCTGGCCTGGGACTATCCGACGAAGGGCCCGCTCGCCGAACCGGACGCGGCAGCCGTGCTCGCCGAGATCAACGGCCATGACGCCGAGGGCACCCCGCTTTCCTCCTACGAACAGCTGAAGCCCGACGGCTCCACCAGCTGCGGCTGCTGGATCTACTGCGGCGTCTACGCCGACGGCGTCAACCAGGCCGCCCGCCGCAAACCCGGCCGGGAGCAGGACTGGGTCGCGGCCGAGTGGGCATGGGCCTGGCCGGCCAACCGCCGCATCCTGTACAACCGCGCCTCCGCCGACCCGGAGGGCAGACCGTGGAGCGAACGGAAGGCGCTGGTGTGGTGGGACCCGGAGAAGGGCGAGTGGTCCGGGCACGACGTTCCCGACTTCAAGAGGGACAAGGCACCCGGCCATCAGCCGCCCGAGGACGCGACCGGCCCGGAGGCCCTGTCGGGCACGGACCCGTTCCTCATGCAGACCGACGGCAAGGCCTCGCTGTACGTACCGACCGGACTCGCCGACGGCCCGCTCCCAGCCCATTACGAGCCACAGGACTCGCCGTTCGCGAATCTTCTCTACGACCAACAGCGCAATCCAGTACGGCAGTTGCTCCCCTCGCTGCCCGACAACCGCTACCAGCCGAGCGGTGACGAACCCGGCTCCGAGGTGTTCCCGTACGTGGCGACCACCTACCGGCTGACCGAGCACCACACGGCGGGTGGTATGTCCCGCTGGCTGCCGTATCTGGCCGAGCTGCAACCGGAGTTCTTCTGCGAGGTCTCCCCCGAGCTGGCGGCGGAGCGGGGCCTGGCACACACCGGGTGGGCGACGATCGTCAGCGCACGCGCGGTGATCGAGGCGCGGGTCCTGGCCACCGAACGGATGGCACCGCTGACGGTGCAGGGCCGCAGGCTGCACCAGGTGGGGCTGCCGTACCACTGGGGTCCCAACGGCTACAGCACCGGGGACGCGGCCAACGAGCTGCTGCATCTGTCCCTGGACCCGAACGTGCACATCCAGGAGTCGAAGGCGTTCGCCGTGGACATCCGCCCGGGCCGCCGGCCCCGCGGTCCGGCCGCCGTGGAGCTGGTACGGGGCTACCGGCGGCGGGCGGGCATCGACGAGCACACCGGTACGGAGCCCTGAGTCACCGGAGCACGAGGGAATGGCTCCCCCGGGGCACCAGCTCCCCCACCACCGGTGCTCCGGGCACCTCGCCGGCGACGAGCAGTCCGCCGGAGGTCTGGGCGTCGGCCAGCAGCAGCCGGGTGTCGCCGTCGGCGGCCCCGAAGTCGGTGTGCGGGGCGACCCAGGCGAGGTTGCGCCGGGTGCCGCCGCTGACGTACCCGTCCCGGACGGCCTTGCGTGCCCCCTCCAGACAGGGGACGGCGGCCGTGTCCACCACGGCGGTCACCCCGGAGGCACGGGCGAGCTTGTGCAGATGGCCGAGGAAGCCGAACCCGGTGACGTCGGTGGCACAGGTGGCCCCGGCGGCCAGCGCGGCCTCGGACGCCTCCCGGTTCAGGGCCGTCATCGTGGCGACGGCCTGCTCGAACCACTCGCCGGTGACCTTGTGCCGGTTGTTCAGCACGCCCACGCCCAGCGGCTTGGTCAGCGACAGCGGCAGCCCCGGCCGGCCGGCGTCGTTGCGGAGCAGCCGCGCGGGATCGGCGAATCCGGTGACGGCCATGCCGTACTTGGGTTCCGGGTCGTCGACGCTGTGTCCGCCGCCGACATGGCAGCCGGCCTCGGTGGCGACGGCCAGTCCACCGCGCAGCACCTCGCGGGCCAGCTCGAACGGAAGCCGGTCGCGCGGCCAGGCCAGCAGGTTCACGGCGAGCACCGGGCGGCCGCCCATCGCGTACACGTCCGACAGGGCGTTGGCGGCGGCGATGCGTCCCCAGTCGTAGGGGTCGTCCACGACCGGGGTGAAGAAGTCGGCCGTAGAGACGACCGCGGTTCCCCCGTGGGCGACCACGGCGGCGTCGTCACCGGTGGCGAGCCCGACGAGCAGCGGGGTGTCGCCCCCGGCCACTTCCTGGACCGTCAGCCCGGCGACCACCTCCTCCAGCTCTCCGGGCGGGATCTTGCAGGCGCAGCCGCCGCCGCGGGCGTACTGCGTGAGCCGGACGGGGGCCTGGCGGATCGGTGGGGATGTCGCTGTCATTCCGGCGGTCTCCTGGGGCGCTAGCCTGACGGGCGGTGGAGGCGTGTGGGTGCCTGGTGGCCCTCCCGGTCTTCAAATCCGAGGGGCCCGAGGATCTCGGGCCGGCGGGTTCGATTCCCGTCCGTCTCCGACATCTACCTGTACCGATGGAAATCCCGGCCAAAACACGGGCCTGACACTCCTGCCGCCCGGCACCCCGCTCGTCAGGGCTGACTGCCGCTTTTCACGATCTGTTTCGCAGGGCATCTCACCTGTGGGATCTGGCAGCACCGGCTATGAGCGGGACCTTCTTCGGACCGCAGAACTGCGCATGTGGGCCCTGCCGTTCGCCGGTTCGCCGAAGCCGCCGTTCGATCGCCGCCGTCTCGATGAGGAGGTCCGGTGAAACTCGTCTCTCGCGCCCAGTGGGGTGCCCGGCCATGGCGGGAGCCCAACGGCTCCATACCCTATGCCGGGCCACGGAAGGGAACGAAGGTCCACTACCTGGGGACCGCCTACACGTTCGGCCCACACGACACGTGTCCTGCCTATGTGCGCAAGCTGCAGGCATCCCACATGGATGTCGAGGGCTGGTCGGACATCGGCTACTCGTTCGTGGTCTGTGAGCACGGCTACGTCTTCGAGGGCCGCGGCCTGGTCCGCCGCAACAGCGCCAACGGCAACGTGCCGCTCAACGAAGCTCACTACGCCGTCGCCGCCCTGCTGGGGGCCTCGGGCTCGACGCACCCGACCCACGTGCAGCTGGACGGGCTCCGGGATGCGATCGACTACTGCCGCGCCCAAGGCCCCGCAGGCCCTGAGATCAAGGGCCACCGGGACGGCTACCCAACCGAATGCCCTGGCGGCGTCCTGTATGCCTGGGTCCGCGCCGGGGCACCCCGGCCCAACGCCCCCGCCAGTGACCGGCGGAGACTCGACGAAGGGGTAACGTGACGGCGCTCGTCGTTCCCGGCCCAGGCGCGGCACTCAGGTCGCAGGCCCCCGGGTCGCATCGCGGGTCACCCTAGGGTCAGAGAACGGGTTCGATTCCCGTCCGTCTCCGTCCGTCTCCGTTCGCCACGTCCGTACGGCAGCGGCGGTGCTGGTCGTCGACGCGCTGGGTGTACCCCCGCGCGTCCAGGAACTCCAGCAGCGGTACGGCCACCCGGCGGGTGGTGTCGAGCGCGCGCCGGGCCTCGCTGACCGTGAACGGCTGTGGCAGTGCCCGCAGTTCGGCGGCGGCCCGGGCGTCCGCGCCCGGCAGCAGGACGATCCCGTCGGCGATCCGCAGCAGGGCACCGGCCGTGATGGAGGCCGCCAACGCCCTGTGTTCCAGGCCGAGTTCGGCGAGCCGGTCGGCCTCGGGCGCGCGGAACGGCGTACGGGCAAGGTCCCGGCGTACGGCGTCCACGGCGGCGCGGACGGCCGGGGGCAGAGCGGGGCCGGGGCCGTCCGCGGCGTACAACCGGCCTTGTTTGCTGCTGAGTTGGGGTGCCGCGTCAGCCAGCGCGGCGACAAGGGCCCGGTCGGGCAGGCCGAGCAGACGGCGAGCAGCCTCGGTGGGCAGGCCCGGCTCCAGCGGATGCTCCCGCGCGTGGCGCTCGACCTCGGCGGCCAGCCGATCCATCAGCGCGGTCCAGTGCGCGTCGTCCACCAGCCAGTCCCCAGCGACCGGTTCGACGCGTGCCGAGACGCCCATCGCGACCAGGTCCGCGCGCCGGATCAGCTTGCGGCGGCGCAGTTCGCCGGCGCCGTCGGGGCGGCCGGTCAGGGCGGCGAGTTCGGCGGCGCGGGCCCGGCCGTCGCCGCGCCGGGTCAGCCGGGGCGGTCGTACGTCGAGGACGGTGACCCCGCACGGCATGCGGCTGCCGCCCGGTTCGCGCAACACCGCGCGGTCACCGACCCGCAGGGGCAGGCCCCGGGCGAGGGTGAGGCGGGCGGTGTCGTCGCCGAGCGGGCGGACGGTGACGGGTACGGCGGCAGTGCCGAGGTGCAGAGTGAGGGAGCGCGGCAGGTCGGCGACCGGCTCCCCGACGACCCGGACGTCGAGCACCTCGCTGTGCGTCCAGCGGCCCGGGGTCAGCAGCACCTGCCCCCGGCGCAGGCCGTCGGCACCGGGGCCGTGCAGGTTGACGGCCACGCGGGCCACGCCACTGACCGCCGTCCGCTCCTCGTGCAGGGTCTGCAGCCCGCGCACCCGGAGCACGGCCGAGCCGTCCCCGGTGACCAGCCGGTCGCCGGCACGCAGGGTGCCCGCGCCGAGCGTGCCGGTCACGACGGTGCCGTGCCCGCGCACGGTGAACGCCCGGTCGAGCCACAGCCGTACGTCGGCGTCCGGGTCGGGATCGGTCAACTCGTCGGCCAGCAGCTGAAGTTCGGCGCGCAGCGCATCGAGTCCGGCACCGGTGACCGCGCTCACCGCGACCGCGGGCACCTTCCCGAGTGAGGTCCGGGCCAGCCGCTCGACGGTGTCGGCGCGTACGGGTCCGGGGTCGGCGAGGTCGCTGCGGGTGATCGCGAGGACGGCATGCCGGACGCCGAGCGCGTCGAGGACCGCCAGGTGCTCCTGGGACTGGGGCTGCCAGCCCTGGTCGGCGGCGACCACGAACAGCATGGCGGGCACCGGTCCGACGCCGGCCAGCATGGTCGGCACGAAGCGTTCGTGCCCGGGTACGTCGACGAAGGCCACGTGGTCCCCGTCCGGGCCGAGCCGCGTCCACACGAAGCCCAGGTCGAGGGTGAGCCCCCGACGACGCTCCTCCGGGTGCCGGTCCGGCTCCATGCCGGTGAGGGCCCGCACCAGGGCGGACTTGCCGTGGTCGACATGACCGGCGGTGGCGAGCACCCGCATCACGCCCGCCCTTCCACGGCAGGCTGTCCTGCTACGGCGGGCCGGGCCGCACGCACGGCCCCGGTCAGCCGCTCGTCGTCCTGGTCGGGCACCGCGCGCAGATCCAGCAGACAGCGGCCCGACTCCAGCCGTCCGACGACGGGGACCGGGCCGGTGCGCAGCGCGACGGCGTACGGCTCCGGCAGGGACACCGCCGCGCTGGGCAGGGTGACTCCGGGGGCGCCTCCGCCACCGACGGTGGCCGCGCACGCGACGGCCCGTGCGTCGACGCCGTCGGCGACGAGGCTCGCGGCGATCCGGTCGGCGCGGGCACACAGTTCGGCCAGGTCTGCGGTGAGGGCGCGGGCGGTCGGGGTGGGCGGGCCGGTGAGGGTGGCCTCCAGCGCAGCGAGGGTCAGTTTGTCGACGCGCAGCGCGCGGGCCAGCGGGTGCCGGGCGAGGGCGTGGACCAGGTCCCGGTCGCCGAGCAGCAGTCCGCACTGCGGGCCGCCGAGCAGTTTGTCGCCGCTCGCGGTGACGAGCGAAGCGCCCGCGCGCAACTCGGTGTCGGCGTCGGGTTCCTCGGGCAGCGCCGGATGCGGGGCGAGCAGTCCGGAGCCGATGTCGACGACGACCGGGACGCCGAGAGCGGCGAGTTCCGCGGTCCCGGCGGACCGGGTGAAGCCGGTGACACGGAAGTTGGACGGATGCACCTTGAGCACGAAGGCGGTGTCCGGGCCGAGGACGGCGGCGTGGTCGGCGGCGGTCGTGCGGTTGGTCGTACCGACCTCGCGGAGCCGGGCGCCGGTCGAGACGAGCAGGTCGGGCAGCCGGAAGCCGTCGCCGATCTCCACCAGCTCGCCCCGGCTGACGACGATCTCCTTGCCGGCCGCGAGCGCGGTGGCGGCGAGGAGGAGCGCGGCGGCGCCGTTGTTGACGACGTGCACGGCGTCGGCGCGGGGCACACGTGCGCGCAGGGCGGCGAGGGCGGAGCGGCCACGGCGGGCGCGGGCACCGGTCGCCAGGTCCAGTTCGACGTCCGTGGGCCCGGCGGCCTCCTGAACGGCCTGCCGAGCGGCGGCCGACAGCGGGGCCCGGCCGAGGTTGGTGTGCAACAGCACCCCAGTGGCGTTGATCACCGGGCACAGGCCGCTCGCGCTGTCGCGCAACAGCGCGAAGGCCGTCTCCGCCACCTGCTCGGGGGAGACGGTGCCCGCGCGGGCCCGCTCCTGCGCCGCACGTACGGCGGCCTTCACCGCTCCGGCGCCGAGCCGGTCCACCGCCACGGCCAGCCGGGGGTCACGCAACAGGTGGTCGGTGCGCGGGATGCGACGTCGTACGTCGATGGCGTCGGGCAACGGTACGACAGCGCCGTCGGGCCGCCCCGTGCGCCCGGAGCGGGTCCGGTCCGCCCCGGTCCGCCGGTCCGCCGTGCTCGCCGTCCGCTGCTCCATGCCGCGTCTGTCCCTCCGGTCCGGACCTCGCTCCTTCCGGGCACCGCCCATCGTCTCCCAGCACCGCTGACCTGGACTCCGACACACCGGAAGAGGCGGTGAGGTCGGCAGCACGCGGGGCCCCGCACCCGGCCGTCGCCGACGAGTCACCGGGGCCCGGTGGGCCGGATCTGGTCATCGTCGGTGCCGTCAGTGCCGTCGATGTCCTTGGTGGTCTTGGTGGTCTTGATGGTCTTGGTGGTCTTGGTGTCGCCGGTGTCCGGCAGTGGCCGGGGCGGTGGGGAATCGCCCGTGGTGAGGTGTTCCAGTACCTCGACCAGTTCCTGGCAGGCCTTCTCCACCGAGCTGCGGGTGTTGCGCTGCTCGGTGATCAACGCGGACAGCAGCAGGGCGGTCAGGGCCATCGAGCCGTTGAACGTCTGGAGCTTCGCCATGATCTCGATCCGGCTCAGTCCGGCGAAGGCCCCGACGCCGTCCGTCGCGGCGACGGTGGCCAGCACGGACGTCAGCAGCGCGCACAGCACACTGCCCTCAAGCTGGAACCGCAGGGCGGCCCAGATGAGGAGCGGGTAGACGAGGTAGAGCATGCTGATCGAGCTGTACACGGCCACCGGCACGAGACAGCAGGCCACGACGGTCAGCGCAACCGCTTCCGGCCAGCGGGCCAGCGACGGCGGCCAGCGCGCGCCGTGCAGCAACAGCAGCAGCGGGGTGACGAGCAGGACGCCCATGGCATCGCCCACCCACCAGGCCAGCCAGACGGGATAGAAGCTGTCCGCGCCCAGCTTGCCCGTGAGGACGAGAAGGCCGACGGCGGCGGTCGAGCTGATCAGCATCGCGGTCAGCGCGCCGAGGAACACCAGGGCGACGCCGTCCCGTAACCGGCTGAGGTCGGTGTGGAAGCGAGCCCGGCGCAGCAGGAGGACCGCGGCCACCGGTGCGCCGGTCTGGGCGGCGAGAGTGCCGAGCACATCGAGGCGGGGGGCGGTGAGGTACATCACGGTGAGAAAGGCGCCGATCGTGATGCCGGGCCAGCAGCGCAGGCCCAGGATCAGCAGCGCGGCGACCGCGACGCCGGTCGGCGGCCAGATGGGGCTGACGACGGCCCCCTCCACGGTGAGTCCGCGCAGGAGCCCGAGCCGGGCGACGGCGTAGTAGCAGGCCGCGACGGCCAGTACCTGGACGGCGTAGCCGCCCGGCCGGCGCAGTTCCTCGATACCCACCACAGCAGCCATCTCACACCGGCGGCCCCGGGTCGGCGAGGCGAGACCCGCTGCTGTCCGGCCCTATGGCTGAATCGGCGATCGGGCGGGCCCGGTCACGGGTGGCCTGCGGGATCGTCCAGGCCGACGACGAGGACGGCCGCGTCGTCCTCGTGGCCGACGCTCTCGGCGCACTTGATCACAGCGGCGGCCAGCGCATGGGCCTCCAGGCCGGCGACGGCGGCGATGCCGGCGAGACGTACCACCTGATCCAGGCCGTCCTCGATGTTCAGCGAGGGGCCCTCGACCACGCCGTCGGTGACCAGGACGAACACTCCGCCCGTGGTGAGCCGGTGCCGGCTCACGGGGAAGCCCATGCCCTCGTCGATGCCGAGCGGCGGCCCTCCCTCGTCGTCGACGACGCCGGACTTGCCCTCTGCCGTGGCCCACACGAACGGGATGTGGCCGGCCCGGGCGCTCTCCAGCACTCCGGTGGCCGGGTCGAGGCGCATGAAGGTGCAGGTGGCGAAGAGTTCGGTGCCCAGCGAGAGCAGCAGGTCGTTGGTGCGGGCGAGCAGTTCGCCCGGCTCGCCGGTCACGGAGGCGAGGGCGCGCAGTCCGGCGCGCACCTGGCCCATGAAGGCGGCGGCCTCGATGTTGTGCCCCTGTACGTCACCGATGGACAGCCCGATCCGCCCGTCGGGCAGGGCGAACGCGTCGTACCAGTCGCCGCCGACGTTGAGCCCGAGGTTGGCCGGTGCGTAGCGGACGGCGAGGTGCAGGCCGGGCGCGGTGGGCAGGTCACGGGGCAGCATGCCGCGCTGCAGGGCGATGGCCAGTTCGACCTGGGTGCGCTGCAGCACCGCGCGCTCGCGTGCCTGGGCGGTGAGCGAACCGAGTCTGGCCAGCAGCTCGTCGCCTTCGTCCGTGGAGCGCTTGCGGGCCATCGATCACTTCCGACGGGGCGGTGGCCTGCGATGACCTGCCGCCTGCATGTTCAGCAAACGCCTAGATTTTACCTATTTCATAGGATCCCGCCCCATGAGCAGGCACACGGGCGGGCGGCGGTACGGCTCCGGTCCCGCGTCGAAAACCCGGTGGCACGCACCCGCGCTCGCACGTTAACGTGCCGCCCATGTCCAGTCCCGAGGCATCCAGGCGCTAGCCACCGGCCGTCCGGTGGCGTTCTCGTCGTACCCCTCTACGCCACCACCGGACCGCCGTCCCGCGCGCTGTGGCCCGCGCCCTCGGCTGGATGTCGCTTCCGACTGCACTCACCGGTCGTGTCCTTCGCGGGTCCGCGTTCACGCTGCCCGTCCACGACACGGTGTGTGGAGTCCTGATGCCTTTCGCTCTCTATCTGCTCGCCCTGGCCGTCTTCGCCCAGAGCACATCCGAGTTCATGCTGTCCGGGCTGCTGCCGGACATCGCCCGGGACCTCGGGGTCTCGGTCCCCGCCGCGGGCACGCTCACGTCCGCCTTCGCCCTTGGCATGATCGCGGGAGCGCCGCTGATGGCGCTGCTGGGCCGCCGCCGGCCGAGGCGGCAGGCCCTGCTGGTGTTCCTGAGCGTGTTCCTGCTGGTCCATGTCGTCGGCGCGCTGACCGACGACTTCGGTGTGCTGCTGGCCACACGCGTGCTCGCGGCGCTGGCCCATGCCGGCTTCCTGGCCATCGGGCTGACGGCGGCGACCGGCATGGTCGCACCGGACGCCAAGGGCCGGGCCACCTCGGTCCTGCTGGGCGGCACCACGCTGGCCTGTGTGGTGGGCGTGCCCGCCGGTGCCGGGCTCGGGCACCTGTTCGGCTGGCGGTCGGCGTTCTGGGCGGTGGCCCTGCTGTCCGCGCCCGCGCTGGCGGCGATCGCCCGGTCGGTGCCGGGCGACCGGGCCGAGCCGGCCGGTGCCGGCCCCGGCGTGCGCGCGGAGCTGCGGGTGCTGCGCCGGCCCCGGCTGCTGGTGACGCTCGCTCTCGCCGCGCTCGTGAACGGCGCGACGTTCTGCACGTTCACCTACCTCGCGCCGCTTGCCACGGAGGTGACCGGGCTCGGTGCCGCGTGGGTGCCGGGTGTGCTGGCCCTGTTCGGCGTCGGCGCGTTCGCCGGGGTGACGTGGGCGGGCCGGCTGGCGGACCGGCGCCCGCTGCCGGTCCTGGCGGCGGGAGGGGCAGCGCTGCTCATCGGCTGGCTGCTGCTCGCCCTGGGCGCCGGGAACGCCGTGGCGACCCTCCTGCTGGTGCCGGTGCTGGGTGCCCTGGCGTTCGGGGTCGGTTCGACGCTGATCACGCGGGTGCTGTACGAGGCGGTGGACGCCCCGTCCCTCGCGGGTGCGTTCGCGACGTCGGCGCTGAATGTCGGCGCCGCCCTGGGTCCGGTCCTGGGCGGCGCGGCGCTCGACGGCGGGCTCGGCTACCGGGCGCCGGTCTGGGTCAGCGCCCTGCTGGTGGGCGCGGCGCCGGCCGCCCTGGGCTTCGTGCGCCGGGGCGGCCGGGAGCGGCAGGTCGGGTGACGTGCCGGTGGTGGCTTACAGCGGGGAGCGGGCCACCACCGCAACATAGGCGCCGAACAGCAGGGACACGATGGTGAGGCCGGTGTAGACGATCACGACGTGGGCCGGCCGGACCCGCCAGGTCCGGGTCAGCGCGCGGGCCATGGGGATGAGGAGCGGGAAGGCGGGCAGCAGGAACCGCGGCTTGGAGGAGAAGGAGCCGGAGCCGCCGACCACGAGCAGGATCAGGACGCCCGCGAAGACCACCAGGGCCAGCGGGGCGCGTTCGAGGCAGAGCAGGGCGAAGAGCAGCACTCCGGCCGCGACTATGACCAGGGCCGCCGGGTAGACGACGCCTCCGCCGTGCAGCAGCAGGCCCTTCAGGAAGCGCGCCGAGCCGAGACCGAAGTCGAACTTGGAGTCCCAGGCGCTCTGCACCTTGAAGTAGCCGCCGAGCAGGTCCCCCGTCTGCCCGCCGACCCAGAGCACATAGCCGAGCCAGCCCAGCGGGGCGATGACGGCACCGGCCCACAGGCTCACCGGGACACGGCCGCGCTGCTGCCACGCCTCGTGGGCGGCGGCGAGGGAGACGGCCAGCGCGATCGCGAAGCCGCTCGGCCGGGACAGCCCGGCCAGCGCGGCCAGTGTCCCGGCCCACAGCCAGCGGCGCTTGAGTACGAAGTAGAGGGACCAGATGGCAAGCGCGGCGAACAGGGACTCGGTGTAGGCGATGGTCAGCTCGACCGCGTGCGGCAGAGCGGCCCACAGGGCGACCAGTGCGGTGGCGACGCCGCGCCCGTAGAGGTGGTGGCCGATGACGTACACGCCGTAGGCCGCCACGCCCGCGGCGATCCAGGAGATGAGCAGTGCGGCCATGCCGGGGCTGAGTGGCAGGACCGTGCTCAGTGCCCTGATGAGTCCGGGATACAGGGGGAAGAACGCCCAGTCGCTCTGGACGGCGCCCTGCGGGGTGATCCAGATGCGGTGGCCGTAGCCCTGGGCGGCGATGTGCAGATACCAGCGGGAGTCCCATGAGTGGGCGAAGCTCTTGACCAGCGGATGGCCGCGGACCGCGTTGGTGAGGATCACCACGAGGATCCCGGCGACGCGTACGGCCGCGAACAGGGCGAGGGCCCGTAGCGCCCCCTCGGGGACACCGCGCCGGGCGATCCGGGAAAGGACCGGGCGTCGGAGGGTGGCGGACGGGGCGGCCGACTCGGGCCGGGGAACGGAAGAGGTGCTCACTCTTTTGACCTTGGGCACGCCAGGTAAGACGTGCAAATCGCGACCCGGGTTTCTTACGCACTTCCACCCCGATTCAGGAATCAGTCAAGGAATAGGTGCAAATCCCTTACCCCCTGCCCCACGGATGGAGCAGCTGAGGGGTGCGGTTAGCATATGAGCGCTCCCTAGCTCGAAAGATGGATCAGTGACTGTCAACGACGACTCGTTCACCAACTGGAAGATCCGCGAGGAGATCGCGGAGTCGATGATCCCGCTCATCGGGAAGCTGCACCGCGAGCGGGACGTGACCGTCCTGCTGCACAGCCGCTCCTTGGTGAACAAGTCGGTGGTCAGCATCCTCAAGACGCACCGCTTCGCCCGGCAGATCGCCGGCGCGGAGCTGTCGGTCACCGAGACGATGCCGTTCCTGCAGGCCCTGACCGCCCTCGACCTCGGGCCCTCGCAGATCGACCTCGGCATGCTCGCCACCACCTACCAGGCCGACGACCGCGGCCTGAGTGTGGCGGAATTCACGGCCGAGGCCGTCGCCGGAGCCACCGGCGCCAACAAGATCGAGCGCCGTGAGCCGCGCGACGTCGTCCTCTACGGCTTCGGCCGCATCGGCCGGCTCGTCGCCCGTCTGCTGATCGAGAAGGCCGGCTCCGGCAACGGCCTCATGCTGCGCGCCATCGTGGTGCGCGGCGGCGGCGGCCGGGCCGCCGAGGACCTCGTCAAGCGCGCCTCGCTGCTGCGCCGTGACTCCATCCACGGCCAGTTCCAGGGCACGATCACCGTCGACGAGGCCAGCAGCACGATCGTCGCCAACGGCAACGCCATCAAGGTGATCTACGCCGACGACCCGTCGCACGTGGACTACACCGAGTACGGCATCCGGGACGCCATCCTCATCGACAACACCGGCAAGTGGCGCGACCGCGAGGGCCTGTCCCAGCACCTGCGCCCCGGTATCGAGAAGGTCGTCCTGACCGCGCCGGGCAAGGGTGACGTCCCGAACATCGTGCATGGCGTCAACCACGACACCGTGAAGCCGGACGAGCAGATCCTGTCCTGCGCCTCCTGCACCACCAACGCGATCGTCCCGCCGCTGAAGGCGATGGACGACGAGTACGGCGTGCTGCGCGGCCACGTGGAGACCGTCCACTCGTTCACCAACGACCAGAACCTGCTGGACAACTACCACAAGTCCGAGCGCCGCGGCCGCTCCGCGCCGCTCAACATGGTGATCACCGAGACGGGTGCCGCCTCCGCGGTCGCCAAGGCGCTGCCGGACCTCAAGGCGAAGATCAGCGGCAGCTCGATCCGCGTGCCCGTGCCGGACGTGTCGATCGCGATCCTGAACCTGCAGCTGGCCCGCGAGGCCACCCGCGAGGAGGTCCACGACTACCTGCGCGAGGTCTCGCTGACCTCGCCGCTCAAGCGCCAGATCGACTTCATCACGGCGCCCGACGCGGTCTCCAGCGACTTCATCGGCTCGCGCCACGCCTCGATCGTGGACGCCGGCGCCCTCAAGGTCGACGGCGACAACGCGATCCTCTACCTCTGGTACGACAACGAGTTCGGCTACTCCTGCCAGGTCGTGCGGGTCGTCCAGCATGTGTCGGGTGTCGAGTACCCAACGTTCCCGGCCACTGCGGTCTGACGACTTCTCGTGGTAGGCCGCGGCCGCCGACCGGGGTTTCCGGTCGGCGGCCGTCGTGCTGCGGCGCGTGCGCCCAGACCCTGACGGGACTCAGGCCCTGGCGGGGGTCAGGCCCTGGCGTGCTTGGCGCAGGAGCCCGCGGCGCACGCCGTGAGCCACTGGTCGAAGCCGGCGTCGTACCGGGTGCCGATGCCGTCGTGGTAGACGGCGTATCCGCCGGCGTAGTCACCGACGCGGAAGCGGGCGAGCATGTTCTGGATGTCGTCGGGGTGGTTCTCGGCCATGTAGCGCACGGCGAGGTAGCCCCACGGGTAGGTGCGGATCGTGTCGCTGTTGTCGTAGGTGTTCTCGAAGAGGGTGCTCAGCTTGTACGTGTGCTTGGCCGCCTCCTGGGTCGCCTGGTCGTCGGCGATGCCCCGGTAGCTGTAGGACACGTACTCGGCGAGGCCCTCGATCCACCACACGTCGGGCACCGAGATCTGCTGGTCGAAGGGGCCCTTCATGTCGTCACGGCCGTCGAGGAAGTGCGTGTACTCGTGGTTGAGGTTCCAGATCCGGGCCGTGAAGCCGTCGTCGGAGTCCTTCTGGTACATGATCGACGTGGCGTGGTTGCCGGGGTCGGACGGGTTGCCGTCGAGCGTGATGCCGCCGTTGTCGGTGCTCACGCCCCAGATCGCGCCGGCGTAGGTCTGGTAGTCGGCGCGGCTGGCGAAGACCACGAGCTGGATGGTGGAGACGTACTGGCCGGGTATCGCGCCGTCGGCCTTCACCAGCCCGCGGAAGTAGGCGTCCTGGTGCAGCACGCTGGCGCAGACCGCGTCGAGGTCGGCGTCCGTGAGGTCCTGGGCGAGGATGGTGTGGTCCGCGTCGCAGGAGTGGGTGATCGGCAGGGCGGCGGCGGTGAGCTTGGCGGGCAGGTCGCAGACGTCGTAGTACCCGCAGTCAGTGCCGTCGTAGGCGTTGGCCTGCGTGGCGACGGCCACCCAGAGCGCGGCCGTCGGGCCGGTGATCGCGGACTGGTCCAGCAGGTCCTTGGCGAGAGGCTTGACGGTCGCCTGGAGCTCCGGGTGCTCGACGTAACGGGCCAGGTTCATCCCTGCGTTGGAGTCCAGGAAGGCATTGCCGGTGCCGAGCAGGTCCGTGTGGTCCAGGGCGAACTCGTGCAGGGTGTCGGTGATCGACGGGTCCGCGACGACCGCCTTGACGTAGTCGGGGTTCCAATTGCCGCGCCACAGCGGGGTGTAGACGTCGTTGATCGCCCTGACCATGCTGTCCACGGAGTCGTACGAACTGTCGTAGGCGCTCAACAACCGCTCGTAGACGGGGAGATAGCGGCCCTGGAGGTCGGCGCTGTCGGTGAGGATGAGCGTCTCGCCGAGGATGTCGCCGTTCACCGCCGTCACGTCGTTCGAGTGCGACCGGGCGAAGAACGCGTCCAGGCCCGCCCTGACGGCCGTGGTGAGGCGGGTACTGTACTGGCCCACGTCTCCGGGGTGGTTGAACTGCACGTAGTAGCCGGCCCGCAGGAAGAGGACCAGCTGTTCCAGGCCGCCGGAGTTGTCGCCGCGGTACTGCCCGGCCGTGCGCGTGAAGGCGTCCGAGATGGTGAGCATCTGGGACTGCTGGAAGATGTTGTGCGCGTCCGAGCCGGTGACCGCGAAGAGGGTGTTGACGCAGTCCGTGGTCGAGGCCTGCACGAAGGACACGAGGGCGGAGCCGCTGCGGCTGCCGAAGTCGGCCGGGGCGCAGGAGGCCGCCTTGGCCGCCCTTCGGGCCGGTTGGGCCGACAGGGGCTGCAGGGGCGGGAGTTGAGCCGGGTTGAGCCGCCGGGCCTGGGTCGCGGGGCGCTCGGTGACGGCGGTGGTCGCACCGGTCGGCGACGGCACCGACAGGTGCTTGCGGGGCGCGGGGGCGGCACCGGTGTGCGGCTGCGGCGCCGCCTGCGCGGGCATGGACAGCAGCCCGGCCAGGGTGACACAGACGGCCGCGGCGCCGGCCATGCGTCCGGTCGTACGGGGGAGCGGGCGACCGGGTGTGCGTCTGGGCAGCGCGAAGCGATAGCGCATCTGGATTCCTCCACGAAGGGATGCGCCTCGGTGGGGTGCTGAGGCGTGTGAGGCAGGGTCTCAGCGGCCCGCCCGCCTCAACAATGCCGTGTGACATAGCACATGCCACTGGATACTCATAACATCCCGGCGCACCTTTGACACATCGTCATGACTCAACACCCGTTCATTTACTGGTAATTGGGCGCCGGGCGACGCGCTACGCCCCGGTGACGCTCCAGGTGCGTGAGGCCCAGGCCCGCAGGTGAGGGGCCTGGGCGACGAGATCGCGGTAGGCGGAGTTGGCGGACTGGGACAGAGCCTCCACGACTTCCCCGGTGACGGCATCAGGCCGCCAGACCAGCACATAACGGCACCACAGCGGGGAACCGACCAGCGGCTTGACCACGACATGCGGAATCGGCCGCAGCGTCGGCTGGACGAGGGACACCCCCAGACCGTCGGCGATCATGCTCTGCAGCTGGTTCTGGTCGCCCAGGAACTCATGGACGGTGACCGGGGTGAACCCGGCCGCCGCACAGGCGTCGTAGAACACGCCGGGCCAGCCGGCCCCGTCGTCCGGGGTCACGAACCAGGCGTCCTCGGCCAGGTCGGCGAGGTGCACCTGGGCGCACTGCCGTAGCCGGTGCCGGGAGGGCAGGGCGACGAACGTCGGTTCCGTCACGATCCCGCGGTGCCGCACCGCGTCCGAGTGGCGCAGCTCCATACCCGGATAGTCGGCGGCGATGGCCGCGTCCACCGCGCCCTCCTCCAGCAGCTCCACGATCCGCGAGGAGGCGTAGACGCTGGTGACCGCGACGGACAGTTCCGGCAGCCGGGTGCGGACCCGGGAGACGGTGCCGGACAGCATGGGCGAGTTGGTCGCCGCGACGCGCAGGGTACGGCGGGCTCGTGCGGCGGCCGGGCGGTGGCCGATGGCGTCGGCGCGGGTCAGCACGTCGCGGGCCTGGGCGACGACCTCGGCGCCGTAGCGGGTGGGCCGTACTCCGCTCGTGCCGCGTTCGAAGAGGGGCTCGCCCAAGTGGCGCTCGATGCGCCGTAGTTGGGTGCTCACGGCGGGCTGCGAGTAGCCGAGCTGTGCCGCGGCGCGGCCCACGCTGCCGGCGTCGGCGATCGCGCACAGCACCCGCAGGTGCCGCAGCTCCAGCTCCATCGCGCCACTCCCCGTCTCGGTCCACGGCCGGTTCCGGAGGGGCCGTTCGCCGCTCCGGCAAAACCGGTGCTCACAGGCACCGCCGACCGTGGTCGCGGCCGGCGGACCGAAGCGTCGCACTGTGCCGCCCCCGACACAAGTCGCAGGTCCGCCGACCTCGGAGGCCGGTTGCGTTGCGGGACGGTGCCTTGTGGGGCGGTGGTTTGCGGCGCGGTGGCTCGCAGCGCCGTGCCCTGCGAGGCCGTGCCCTGCGGAGCCGTGCCCTGCGGAGCCGTGCCCTGCGGAGCCGTGCCCTGCGGAGCCGTGCCCTGCGGAGCGCGGAGCCTGAGCAGGTCCGTCCGCCGCATTGACTCCGCGCCCGCAAGGGTTCCGCGCCCGCCTCGGCTTCCGCACATGCGCCGCCTTCCGGACCCCATCAGCACCCGAGCACCCATCACCTCCCACACCCGCATCACCTCCCGTGCCCGCATCGCCTCCCGTACCCGGCTTCGGCTTCCTGGCCCTGCATCGGCTTCCATGCCGGTATCCGCACGTCCGGCCCCTTCCGTTCGCCCCCCACTGGTGCCTGAGCCACTCGCACGCGGCTCATCCGCGCCGGGCGAGCAGGACCGCCTCGGGGCCGGTCCCCGTTCGCGCGCCCCGACCGGGCGGGACCTCGGGTCCGCGTAGGTGCCGACCCGACGCCGTACGCGCCCCGACCGATGCCGACCAGCCGTCGTCTCAGTGCCGGCCCAGTACCTCAGCGACCCGGATGAAACCGTCCCTGCCGTGGCCGAGGCCAATGGTGCGGCGAGCCAGGCCTTCCACCGCGCGCATCACGCCCGCGTCGATGCCGTGGGCCTCGGAGACATCGATGACGTGGGCCATGGTCGAGGCGGCCGAGGTGAGGGGGTTGATCTCCCCGGAGTAGGTGCCGTCGTCGGCGTCCTGTGCGAACTCCGCGAACAGCGGGGGCAGGATCGCGCCGATGCCCTGCGCGAAAGGTGCGAGTTCCCCGGCGGTGACTCCCTCGGCCCGGGCGATCGCGACGGCGTGCGCATAGCCCGCCATCGCCGTCCAGAAGAGGTCGAGCAGCGCGACGTCGAAGGTGGCGGCGCGTCCGATCTCCTCGCCGAGGTGCGTGTGACTGCCGCCCAATGCCTCCAGCACGGTCCGGTACTCCTCGTACAGGGCGCGCGGTCCGCTGTGCAGGAAGACGGCCTCGGGTGTTCCGATGCTGGGGGCGGGGGTCATGATCGCGCCGTCCAGGTAGCGGATGCCGTGGTCGGCCGCCCAGTCCGCGGTGCTGCGGGCTCGGTGCGGGGTGTCGGCGGTGAGGCTCACGACGGTACGGCCCTTGAGGGCGCGGGTGACGGGCTCGGGGCGCAGGAGGGCGTCGACGGCGTCGTGGTTCACCACACAGACCACGATCAGGTCACCGGCCGCGACGGCCTCCTCGGCCGATCCGGCGCCGGCCGCGCCCTGCTCGATCAGCTCCCGGTCCTTGCCCGGGGTGCGGTTCCAGACCGTGGTCCGCAGCCCCGCCTTCAGGAACGCGCCGGCCAGCGAGCGGCCCATCGGGCCGAGCCCGAGCACGGTGACGGCAGGAAGATTCGTGGACGTGGACATGTTTCAACTCCCGTATAGGTAAGACAAGGTGGCCGTACGGCCTGCTGGGGAACAGAGGACACCGATGACACGCAGCCGCGCCCAGGATCCGGACGTCTGCGGAGTGACCGCCGCGATCGCCGTGATCGACGGCAAGTGGAAGACGTCCCTGCTGTGGCTGCTGGAGTCCGGCCCGCACCGGCCCGCCGAACTACGGCGCCGGCTACCGGGGTTGAGCGAGAAGGTACTGACTCAGGCGCTGCGCGAGATGGAGGAGGACGGCCTGGTGCACCGGAAGGTGTACGACGTGCTGCCGCCGAAGACGGAGTACACGCTGACCCGCTTCGGCCAAGACCTGTCCGAGGCCCTGGGCCCTGTGTCCGACTGGGGACACCGCCGCCTGCAACGGCTCCGCGCACCCGGTACGACGCCCTGACACACCGCCACGGTCACCTCCTCTCCCCCGGTCGTCGCCTTGCCCCTGACCTCGAGAAACAGCCTCTCCTGTCCGGCTACGGCCGCCAAGTACGCACAAAAAGGTGGGTATGCGGGAACGACCTGACCGAAGTCCCCGTCAGTACGCTCGCGCCAGGATGGCCACGTTGCCCGGCTGGTCGTCGCTTTCCGGGACCGTGCCGTCCGGGGTGACCAGGCAGCGTACCGAGACGCCCTGCTCGGCGAGGCCGGCCTCGCCCTCGGGGCCGAGTGTCGCCCAGGGGATGCGGGCCCAGCCGGTGCTCGCGGCCTCCGCGGCCTCCTCAATGGTGGTCGTCTCGACCGTGCGGTCCTCGCGGCGCCGACGGGACTGTGCGAGCAGCAGCGCCTGGTCGTCCTGCAGCACCCCGGGCAGCAGCGCGGCCAGCGCCTCGGTGGCGACCGGCTCCTTCGTGCCCGGGACACGGCGGACCAGCACGGCGGTGCGGTTCTTCAGGTCGCGCGGTCCCACCTCGATGCGTACCGGCACACCCTTCAGCTCCCAGTCGACCGCGCGCCGGCCGAACGGCACGTCCGTGCGGTCGTCGACCTGGACGCGCACCCCCGCCGCCGTCAGCCGCGCGCCGATCGCACGGACCTCGGCCAGCACCTCCGGGTCTCCCTTGACGGCGACGACCACCGCCTGCACCGGGGCCAGCCGGGGCGGCACGCGCAGCCCGTCGTCGTCCCCGTGCATCATCACCAGCGCGCCGACCATACGGGTGGTCGAGCCCCAGGAGGTCTGCCAGACGTACTCCTGCCGGCCGTCCTGCGACAGGTACCGCGTATGGAAGGCCTTGGCGAAGTTCTGGCCCAGCTCATGGCTGGTGCCCAGTTGGAGGGCCTTGCCGTCGCCCATCATGCCCTCCAGGGTGAGCGTGTTGATCGCACCGGCGAACCGCTCCCGTACCGTCTTGCGTCCCGGTACGACGTCCATGGCGAGGACGTTCTCCATGAAGTCGGCGTACACCTCGCGGTGGATACGCGCCGCGTAGTCGCGGGCGTCCTCGTAGCTGGCATGGGCGGTGTGCCCCTCCTGCCACAGGAACTCCGTTGTCCGCAGGAAGACACGCGGGCGCAGCTCCCAGCGCACCACGTTCGCCCACTGGTTGATCAGCAGCGGCAGGTCGCGGTAGCTCTGCACCCACTTCGAGAAGTATGCGTTGACGATCGTCTCAGAGGTGGGGCGGACCACGACGGGCTCCTCCAGCTCCTTGCCGCCGCCGTGGGTGACGACGGCCAGCTCGGGAGCGAAGCCCTCGACGTGCTCGGCCTCCTTCGTCAGATACGACTGCGGGATGAAGAGCGGGAAGTAGGCGTTCTGCGCGCCCGCGTCCTTGATCCGGGCGTCCAACTCCCGCTGCATCCGCTCCCACAGGCCGTACCCGTACGGTCGGATGACCATGGTGCCGCGCACCGGGCCGTTGTCGGCCAGCTCCGCCTTGGCGATCAGATCCTGGTACCAGCGCGGGAAGTCGTCCGCCCGGGGTGTGAGCACAGGTGCCTTTGCCATGGCGGGCAGGCTAGGGCGACCGGTCGCCGGTGCGCGAACCAATTCCCGCCCTCTTCACCCACCCGTGGAGCACCGTCACCGGCGGCTGCGGCCTCCGATGGGCTGGAACAGCTGGGACTGCTACGGCACGACCGTCACCGAGGACGAGGTGCTCGCCAACGCCGTGTTCCTGCGGGATCGCCTCCTCCCCCACGGCTGGGATACGGGGGCGGTGGGCATCCAGTGGTACGCGCCGGCGGCATGGGCCCGGCCCGACGCCGAGGCGCTGACCTGCGTGGCCGGCTACCCCGCCCCCTACATCACTCCACCATTTGCCCTTTGCCTAAAAGCTTTAGGAAGGCCCATAATCTATTTTGGCAGATGGGAGAAGAGCATGGTGCGCGCAGGCCTGTCCACCGGGCGTCTCGTCCGGGCCGGTGCCGAGCTGGCCGACGAGGTCGGCTTCGAGCAGGTGACCGTGTCCGCGCTGGCCCGGCGGTTCGACGTCAAGGTCGCGAGCCTGTACTCGCACCTGAAGAACTCCCAGGACCTCAAGACCCGGATCGCGTTGCTGGCGTTGGAGGAGCTGGCCGACCGCGCCGCCGACGCGCTCGCCGGCCGGGCCGGCAAGGACGCCCTCACCGCGTTCGCCGACGTGTACCGCGACTACGCCCGCGAGCATCCCGGCCGCTACGCGGCGACCCGTCACCCGCTGGATGCCGAGGCGGCGGCCGCGAGCGCGGGCGGCCGGCACGCGCAGATGACCCGCGCGATCCTGCGCGGCTACGACCTGGCCGAACCCGAACAGACCCACGCGGTCCGGCTCCTCGGCAGCGTCTTCCACGGCTACGTCGGCCTGGAGCTGGCCGGCGGATTCAGCCACAGCGCCCCCGACTCCCAGGAGTCCTGGACCCGGATCCTGGACGCCCTCGACTCCCTGCTGCGCGACTGGCCCACCCCCTGACCCTCTTCGACCCCTTCGAAACGCAGGCCGACACCATGCACACCATCCCGCTGACCCCCGACCTCCTGCGCGGCGCGCTGGACGTGGAACGCACCGGGCACGGACTGCTGCCGCACCGGCTGCCCGCCCGCGCCCGCGCACAGTGCGCCGACCCGCAGCTGGCCCTGGCGGAGTCCCAGCCCTCCGGCGTACGGCTGGTCTTCCGCACCCGTGCGACCACCATCGAGCTGGACACCCTGCCGACCAAGCGGGTCTACGTCGGCGCTCCGCCCCGTCCGGAGGGCTGCTACGACCTGATCGTCGACGGCCGTCCGGCCGGCAGCGGCCTAGTCGCCGGCGGCCACACGCTCACCATCGACCTGGCCACCGGCACCGCCGCGCACCGGCCGGGCCCCGTCGGCACCCTGCGCTTCAGCGGGCTGCCCGGCACCGTCAAGGACGTGGAGATCTGGCTGCCGCACAACGAGACGACCGAGCTGGTCGCGCTGCGCACCGACGCACCCGTGGAGCCCGTACCGGACCGGGGCCGCACGGTGTGGCTGCACCACGGCAGTTCGATCAGCCACGGCTCCGACGCCGCGAGCCCGACCACCACCTGGCCGGCGCTCGCCGCGTCCCTCGGCGGGGCGGAACTGATCAATCTGGGGCTGGGCGGCAGCGCGCTGCTCGACCCGTTCACCGCGCGCGCACTGCGCGACACGCCCACCGACCTGATCAGCGTCAAGCTCGGCATCAACGTGGTCAACGCCGATCTGATGCGGCTGCGCGCGTTCGGGCCCGCGGTGCACGGCTTCCTCGACACCATCCGTGACGGGCACCCCGACATCCCGCTGCTCGTCGTCTCGCCGATCCTGTGCCCGATGCACGAGGACACGCCGGGCCCCACCCTCATGGACGTCTCCGCCCTGCACGAGGGGCGACTGCTGTTCCGGGCGACCGGGGATCCGGCGGAGCAGGCGAGCGGGAAACTCACCCTGGGCGTCATCCGGGAGGAGCTGGCCCGGATCGTGCGCGCGCGAGCGGCCGAGGACCCGCACCTGCACTACCTCGACGGGCGTGAGCTGTACGGCGCGGCCGACTCCGGCGAACTGCCGCTGCCCGACGGCATCCACCCGGACGCCGCCGCGCACCGCCGCATCGGCGAGCGGTTCGCGGCGCGCGCGTTCGCTCCGGGCGGGCCCTTCGCGGAGGGCGCCGCCTGAGCCGTACGGGCTCGGCTCACCCGGCCCGTACGGGTCGGCTCACTCCAGGTGGGCGTAGACCACGAGGTTGTTGGTGTAGTCCTTCGCCGCCTTGTCGTACGGCCCCGCACAGGTGATCAGCCGGACCTCGGCGCGCTGGGCGTCGCCGAAGACGCGGTTGCTGGGGAAGTTGTCCTTGGCGTAGGTCTCGGCGTCGTCCACGACGAAGTCGGCATCGCGTCCGTCGGCGCGCTGCACCGTGAACTCGTCGCCCGCGGTCAGGTCGTCGAGGTTGGCGAAGACGGCCGGGGAGGTCGTCGTGTCCAGGTGCCCGGCGATGATCGCGGTGCCGATCTCCCCGGGCGAGACACCCTCGGAGTACCAGCCGACGAGGTTGGTGTCACCGGCCGGTGGCGGCTTGAGCGTACCCGAGGCGTCCATGGCCAGGGTGGTGAAGGGGGCGTCCACGGAGATCTTGGGGATGAGCAGGCGGGTCGGTTCGGATCTGGGCAGTTCGTTGACCACCTCGTGCTCTTGCGGTTGGGCTTTGAACGGGGTGCTCCCGCCCGTGTGATGGGTACGCTGCGGCGCGTGGGCCCGGGAGACCCGCGGTGTGTCGTCCGAGCCGTGGTGGCCGCCGAACACGCTGACGAAGAGGAGGACGATCGCCGCGCCCCACAGCGTCAGCCGCCCACGGCCGGAACTCCGCCCGCCCTCCGGCGGTTCCGCGGGGGTCTGGGGGGAGGGATCTGCTGCCATCGGACACCACCTCACTTGGGCACGGCAGCACGGGGATCAGGACAGGGGCGCCGGTCACGCGGCCGACGCGCAAGGAGTGACGTACAGGGCGCCGGTGCGCGGGGACCCGGCGCGGAGGGGTACGTACGGGCGGGGCGGCCGCGGGGGCCGCCCGGCTGGGCGGGCCGCCGACGCGGTGGGCGCGTCGACGGCAGCCGCAGCCTCTGGAAGGAGTGTCAGTTCAGGACGGCTGGCCGGCCCTCTTGCGGCGCAGCACGTACATGCCGCCCGCTCCTAGCGCCAGGACGGCCAGGCCGCCCGCGGTGACGCTCGGCGCAGCGAGCGCGCCGCCACCCGTGTGCATACCGCCGTGCGGACGCTCGCGTTCGTCGCCCCGGCCGCGCTCGTCACCACGCCCGTGGTCCTCGCCACGTCCATGGTCCTCACCGCGCCCGTGGTCGTCGTCCCCGTGCTCGTCACCACGCCCGTGGTCCTCGTCATGGCCCGAGCCCCACTCGTCGCTGCGCAGCATCGCGAGCGCGCCGCCACCGGTGTGCACACCACCACGCGGCTTGCCGTGCTCATCACCGCCGCCCTTGCCACGGTCCTCACCACGCCCGTGGTCCTCACCACGCCCATGGTCCTCATCCCCGCGGTCGTCGCCCTTGCCGTGGTCCTCACCACGCCCGTGGTCCTCACCACGCCCGTGGTCCTCACCACGCCCGTGGTCCTCGTCCCCGCGGTCGTCGCCCTTGCCGTGGTCCTCACCACGCCCATGGTCGTCGTCCCCGCGCTCGTCACCACGCCCGTGGTCGTCATCCCCGCGGTCGTCGCTGCGCAGCATCGCGAGCGCACCGCCACCGGTGTGCACACCACCACGCGGCTTGCCGTGCTCATCACCGCCGCCCTTGCCACGGTCCTCACCACGCCCGTGGTCCTCACCACGCCCGTGGTCCTCGTCCCCGCGGTCGTCGCCCTTGCCGTGGTCCTCACCACGCCCATGGTCGTCGTCCCCGCGCTCGTCACCACGCCCGTGGTCGTCGTCAGAACCCCGGTCGTCACTCCGCACCAGGGTCAGCGCTCCGCCACCCGTGTGCATTCCGCCGCGCGGCTCGTCGTGTCCGCGGCCGTTGTCGTGGTTGTTTCCGTGATCATTGTCGTGGTCGCGGCCCGAGTCGTCGCGGCCGTGGTCGTCGCCGGAACCACGGTCATGGTCCCGGCTGTAAGAGGAGTTGTCACGGCCTCCGTCGTCACCCGCGGGAACGGCGAGCGCCGCACTGGGAACCGCGAAGGCGAGAGCGGCGGTTGCTGCCGCCGAGGCCAGTAGCATGCGGGCAGATCGCATAGCGAAGTCCTTCCGTCGTGGCCGGGCAGCGGATACCTCATCAGCTGAATGGACCCGGCCTCGACATGAACCACCGTCAGCGAGCGCGCAAGCTCCCACCATCCGAGCCACCCAGCCGGGTCATCGAGCCACCCGTCTGTCCCAGTGATCGCGCCCCGCATGCCATCTTCCGGGCGAATCTCCCGGCGTGGCGCCCCCACACACAGCCCTGAGTGGCCTACGTCACACTTTCTGGTGACAGCCCGCCGTGCGACCCGGCCCCGGGCCCGGCAACTCCCCCTAGGGTCCCCTCAGTTGCCACCAACGGCAGTTCTCGCATACAGCTTTCTCTTGCCAGAAATATGCAACAAGCTGGTGCGGTCCTGCCCCCTCCCCGGAACGGGCTCGACAGCTGCCGGAGTGGCCGCGCGCAGTCCGCTCATCCGGCACTACGGCGGGCACCGGGCGGGGAGCGGGTGGCGTCCGCCTTCTGACGCACACTCGCATGCACAGTCACCCCTCTTGTTATGACCGGCGTCATAACGCAGTCTGGTGCCGACAGTACGGCAGGCCGACGTGGTGGAGGAAGCGGTGGCGGACGGATGGGCGCGGGCCCTGTGGGAGCGGTACGAGCCGGTGCACGATCTCGTGTACTTCGCACCGGAGGTCCGCCGAACCGCGGCAACGCTCGGGATGCGCGGCTACTGGATGGGGTACTTCGCGCTGCGCGCCGCACCACTCGGCGCGGTCCCCGCGTCCGTCGTGACGAGTTCTTTCTACGTCTTCCACCCCGCCCGGGTTGAACGGGCTCTGCCGGACGCCTGGGCGTACGCGACCCCAGCCGCTGTACTGGCCGCCCGTCTGGACGCCCTGGACGCGGCGATGAACGGCCTGTTCGGACCGGACGTCGTCGGCTCGGCCGAGTTCGCCGAGGCCGCCGACCTCGCCTGGGAGGCCGCCGCGGGTGCGGACACCGCGGGCCGGGTGCTGGCCGCCGCCAACCAGGCGCTGGCACGCCCGGACCGGCCCACCGCCCGGTTGTGGCAGGGCCTGACGACGCTGCGCGAGCACCGCGGCGACTCGCATGTCGCGGTGCTGGTGGGTCAGGGGCTCGGGCCGGTCGAGGCCATGGTGCTCAAGGCGGCGTCCGGCGAGTCCGACGGGGCGTTTCTGCGGGAGACCCGCAAGTGGGACCGGGCGGACTGGGACGCGGCCACGGCACGGCTGCGCCGGCGTGGGCTGCTCGCGGCCGACGGGGCGCTCACCCCGGCCGGGGCGGCCGTACGCACGGAGGTGGAGGCGCTGACGGACGCGGCGGCCGAAGGCCCCTGGACCGCGCTCGGCGCCGACCGCGCCTCGCGGCTCGCCGGTCTGCTGGACCCACTGGCTCACCTGGTCGAGGGCTCGGGCCTGCTGCCCCCGGGCAATCCGGTGGGACTGACCCGGGGCTCGTAGCCGAGTCCGTACGGCGCCCCCGCCCGCTGTGGTGGGCCGGGGCGCCGTACGGACGGCTGTGGATCGCCGGCTACCAGGTCACCGGCAGCCGCTCGGGGATCCGCTTCATGAAGCCGGTGCGCCAGACCAGTTGGCCGGGCGGTACGGCGAGCGCGAGGTCCGGGAGCCGGTCGAGGAGGACCTCCAGGGCGATCCGGGCGTGCGCGCGGCCGAGTGCGGTCGCGGGGCAGTAGTGGGCGCCGCCGCCGAAGGAGAGGTGGTCGGCGGTGTTGTCGCGGTGGACGTCGAAGCGGTGCGGGTCGGGGAACTTCTCGGGGTCGAGGTTCGCGCCCTCCACCAGCACCAGGACGAGTTCGCCCTGCTTCACGTCGACGTCACCCAGCCGGACGTCCTCCAGCGCCAGGCGGGGCAGGGCGTCCCCGATGGAGAGGTTGACCCGCAGCAGCTCCTCCACGCCCGGGCCGGTCAGGTCGGGGCGGTCCCGCAGGAGGTCGCGGGCGATGGGATGAGTGAGCAGATAGACGAGGGCCATCGCGAGGAAACCGGAGGTGGAGATCACACCGGCGCCGAACATGGTGACCCCGACGGTGGCCAGCATCTCGTCGCTGAGATGCGCGTACTCGGGGTCGTCGCGCAGCGCGGCGATCTCGCCCATCAGGCCGTGCGTCGCCGGGTCGTCGAGCAGGGCCGTCATCCGGGCGATGTCCCGGTCCCAGTTGATCTTCGCGCCGGTGATCGGGCACGGCGCGTTCATGAAGGCGATGTCCAGGCTGCGCAGGAAGGCCGGGGCCTCGGTCTGCGGGATGCCGAGGATGCGGCAGTGCATGCCCGCCGAGTACGGATCGCAGAACGCGGCGCGCAGATCGACCGTGGGGCCGTCGGCCACCATCCGGTCCACCAGCCGGTGCGCTTCCTCGCGCAGCCACTCCAGCAGTCCGGGCGCTTTCGGGTTGAGCGCCTTCATCACCGCCCGGCGCAGCCCGGCGCCGGTGATGTTGCCCATGTTGTTCACGACCTCGGGCGGGATCGTGAGCGCGTACTGCCGGGGCACTCCGGGGGCGGAGGTGTCCTTCAGCGAGAACCGGTCGTCCTTCAGAACCTGCGCGCACAGGTCGTACGACGACACCAGCCAGGCCTCGGCGCCGGCGATGGTCCGTACGCGCCGTACGGGGGTGGCGGCGCGTATGTCCTCGACCTCGGCGGGGACCTGGGTGCCGTCCCAGGAGAACGGGAAATCGAGCAGGTGCGGGGCGTCGGTGCGGGTGCCGGGGGCGGCGGTCATGCCACGGCTCCTTCCAGGGCAGCGGGGGTGACGATGGCGTGACCCTGGTTGCGGGAGGCGCGCAGGCCGGCGCCGCGGGAGTACAACAGCTCGGCCATCGGCAGCAGTTGGTGGTAGCAGTTGAGCGAGGAGGGCACCTTGAGAATGGCGGGGGTGTCCAGGAACAGCGGAGCCTCGGCGCACACGTATTCCAGGCACACGGCACGCTGACGTTCGGTCGGCGTCTCGCCCCGTGCACTGAGGAAACGATTCACCAAGGCATCGCAAACAGCCCGGAAGGCACCGTCGGACGACAGGCGGGCCTTGAGCTGCTGGTGGATTTCCTGGTACGCGGGGTTGGTACGGAACTCCGACATCGGGTGCCAGTCCAGCCGCAGTCCCTCCGGATCCGCCACCGCCACCGCGTCCCGGACCTTGGCGCGCACACCGCGCAGGTTCTTCACCGCCTTGCGCCGGGCTTCGTCCGGCGGATAGCCGGAGGCCTCGTACATCTCGGCGACGTACAGGTCGGTGTAGACGAAGTCGACCCTGTCGAAGTGGTCCAGTCCCCAGCGGGCGAGGTCGTGCAGGCGACGGGCGGAGAAGTAGCTGTTGCCCGGGGACACACCGATCACGGCATGTGCGCCCTCACCCAGAATGACTTCGCAGTGGGTGGTGTACGGCTGGACTTCGAAGACGTCGGCCATCAGCACGGATGCTGTGGTCAAAGGGGAAAGCCTCCGCCGCGCGCTAGTCCCGGCGGGGCCCTGTGCCCCTGGTGTGGCTGCGCGGCGCCCTCACGCTAACCGTACCGGATCAGCACGGGCAGTTACTGCTTGGTTTTGGCTGAAAACAGTCGTAGTAATGCTCGAAGTTCCATGCACCGCGCATCTGTTGCGGGCCGTACCCTGAGGCCGTGGTCAACCGAGACGAGGCATACGAGGATCCGGGCCGGGCGGCGTCCCGGCTCACCGGACGCCCGGTCACCGGGGCGCGGACCGCGTCCGGCTCGCCCGCCGAGGTCACCCTGGACGGCGGCGACCGCGTGATGGTCAAGCGCGGTGACGCGCCCGGGGCGGTACGGGCCGAGGTGGCCGGACTGCGCTGGCTGGCCGCGGCGGACGCGGTCCGGGTGCCGGCGGTGCTCGGTCACGACGAACGCTGGATGGTGACGGAGCGGGTGCCGACCGGGCGGCCGGATCCGACGGCGGCCCTCCGTTTCGGTCGGGCCCTCGCGATCCTGCACGCGGCCGGTGCACCGCATTTCGGGGCGGCACCGCCCGACGGCCCCGAGGAGGCGTTCATCGGCCTCGCCCCCATGCGCAACGCGCCGGGCACCGACTGGCCCCGCTGGTACGCCGAGTACCGCGTGCTCCCGTACGTACGCGGCGCGGTCGACCGCGGCACGCTCCGCCCGGACGAGGCGGCCGTCTTCGAGCGGGTCTGCGCACGGCTGCCGGATCTGGCGGGCCCCGCCGAGCCGCCCGCGCGGCTGCACGGCGACCTGTGGAACGGAAACGTGCTGTGGGGCGCCGACGGCGAGGTCCGGCTCATCGACCCGGCCGCGCACGGCGGACACCGGGAGACCGACCTGGCGATGCTCCAGCTGTTCGGCTGCCCTCATCTGGACCGGGTGCTCGCCGGGTACGAGGAGACGGCACCGCTCGCGCCCGGCCGACAGGACCGGGTGGGCGTGCATCAGCTCTTCCCGCTGCTGGTGCACGCGGTGCTGTTCGGCCGCGGGTATGCGGAACAGGCCCTGACGGCGGCGCGGGGCGCGCTCGCGGCGTGATGCGGGCATCGGGTATGACGACCGTCTGCGAGATGCGGGCTCGACGGCCATCGATGTGATGCGGGTTCGGCGGCCGTCGGCGTGATACGGGTTCGGCGACGGTCGGCGCAGTGCTGGTTGGGCGGCCGTCGACCCGATGATGGTTCAGCGGCCGTCGGCTTGATACGACTTCGAGGGCAGGCGGGCAGGCTCCTTGTTCCTCCCCGATCGCCCGCCTCCCCAGCCGCTCCGGTCGGTGGCGCAGCCCCTCGACCAGGCGGAGCCCTGACGCACGGACAGAGCCGCAACCGGGCAACGTCATGGGCGTCTTCGGCGTCCTGAGCCATGCGGGCCCTTCTGGCACCCCCTCCGACCTGCGATTACGCAGAGTGAGGAAACCAATCACCCGTTCGATTCGTATAAGGACGTGAAAGCCGAATCAGGGAGAGACCATGCAACCGTTCACGCTCAACTACGCGCGCCCCACTGTGCAGTTGGACGTCACCACTCCGTATGCGTACGACTCCGGACTGCAGTTGAACGTCCTCCCGGACGGGCGGATCGCCGCCACCGACCACGTGACCATGAGAGCTCTGGGGACCACGACGTCGACCGCCGGGTCCAAGACCCACTTCGACGACTGAACCGCGGACTTCGAGATATGACCGTGCTCATCCTGACCAGTGATGAAGACGTGACAGCGGACATGGTGGTCCTCCGGTTGAGGGAAGCCGGTGTGCCCGTCGTCCGGCTCGATCCCGCCGATCTGACCAAGGGGGTGGCGCTGTCGGGCGAGTACGTGCAGGGCGCCTACCGTGGGCATCTGTCCGTCGGCGGGCGCCTGGTGACCATGAGCGGTCTGCGCTCCGTCTGGGTGCGCCGGCCCGGGGAGGCGGCCGCTCGCGCCGCCCAGCCGTCCGCCTGGCTGACGGAGGAGTCGTCGCAGGCGCTGTACGGCATGCTGCGCGCCACCGACGCACGCTGGATGAACCATCCGGACGCGGCCCGCCGGGGTCGGCACAAGCCCTGGCAGCTGCACCTCGCACAGCGCAGCGGCCTCGCGGTGCCGGCCACACTGATCACAACGTTCCCGCAGGCGGCGCGGGAGTTCGCGGAGCGCTTCCCGGACCTGGTGGTCAAGCCGGTGTCCGGTGCGCACCCGCAGGAGCCGCCGCGTGCGGTGCCGACCAGCCGGGTCGCGCCGGACGCCGACTTCTCGGCGGTGGCCTTCGGTCCGACGCTGCTGCAGCGGCGGGTCACCAAGCGGGCCGACATCCGGCTCACCGTCGTCGGCGACACTCTGCTGGCCGCGCGCAAGCCCGCCGACCCCGACGCTCACCCGGACGATGTGGACGTCCGTTTCGCCCCCTCGGTCTCTCCCTGGCTGCCCGCGGACGTGCCCGCGCGCGTCACCGAGGGCGTGCGGCGGTATATGAGGGGCGCGGAACTGGCCTACGGCGCATTCGACTTCGCCGAGGACACCGACGGGATCTGGTGGTTCCTGGAGTGCAACCAGTCGGGCCAGTTCGGGTTCGTCGAGATGGACACAGGTCAGCCCATCGCCGGGACGATCGCCAAGTGGCTTGCGGGGGACGGGGACCCGGACGACAGGTGTGCGGAGGGCGACCGGAGCGCAGCCTCTTGAGGGTGCGGGGATCGGCACGGAGAAAGGAACGCTTCATGCGCATCGGACTGCTGGGGACGGGCCCGTGGGCCCAGGCGGCGTACGCTCCCGCTCTCTCCGGGCATCCCGGCGTGGAGTTCGCCGGAGTGTGGGGCCGCCGGCCGGCGGCGGCCACGGCGCTGGCCGGGCAGTACGGCGTCCCCGCGCACGACGACGTGGACGCGCTGCTGGCCGAGGTGGACGCGGTGGCCGTGGCGCTGCCGCCGTCCGTGCAGGCCGAGTTGGCGGTGCGGGCGGCGCGGGCGGGCCGGCATCTGCTGCTGGACAAGCCACTCGGGGTGGCGGTCGCCGAGGGCCGGGCCGTGGTGGCCGCGGCGGAGCGGGCCGGGGTGGCCTCGGTGGTGTTCTTCACCGCCCGCTTCCAGAAGGAGCCGGAGGCCTGGATCGAGGAACAGGCGGCCGTGGCGGGCTGGTTCACGGCCCGCGCGCAGTGGCTGGGGGCCGTGTTCACCTCCGACAGTCCGTTCGCGGCCTCGCCGTGGCGGCGGGAGAAGGGCGCGCTGTGGGACGTCGGCCCGCACGCCCTGTCGGTGCTGCTGCCGGTCCTCGGCGACGTACGACAGGTGGTGTCGGCGGCGCACGGTCCCTCGGACACCGTGCACCTGGTCCTCGACCACGCCACGGGCGCGTCGAGCACGCTCACCCTGAGCCTGACGGCGCCGCCGGCGGCGGCCGGCGCCGATGTGGAGCTTCGGGGCGAGGCGGGCGTGGCGCTGATGCCGGGAAGCTCCGAGGGAGCGGTCCCGGCGCTGGCCCGGGCCGTCGACACCCTTCTGACGGCCGCCCGCACGGGCCGCCCGCACGCCTGCGACGCCGCGTTCGGCCTCCGCGTCACCGAAATCCTCGCAACGGCCCAGGCCCGCCTGGCAGCCGACGGCGACTAGCCGGGGTCTGACCGGGCATCAGGTCGCAGGAAACCTGCGGCACCTCATAGGCACTGGTGAGCGGGGGTTGGCGCGTCCAGCCGCAGGGCGGAGCCGGCCCCCGCGTCTGCGACAGGATCGCCGGACAGGTCCTGGTCCACAGGTCCTGGTCCACAGTCCCCGCACCACACCGCTCCCCCACGCCCACGGCCCCTCCCCGTCCCGTCGCCGATCACCACTTCGCCAGCATGTCACCCGGCACTGACAACGGGGTCGGCACAGAAGCTGAGGCGCTCCCGCACGACGGGGTAGCCGGCCGTGGTGAAGTGGGCGGCCATGGGGAAGTTGGTCTGGTCGGTGGCGGCGGCGATGAACTCGGCGCCCTGGCCGGCCAGGAAGTGGGTGCACACGGCGAGCAGGTCGTAGGCGTAGCCGTGCCCGCGCTGTTCCGGCACGACTCCGATGAAGCCGACGCAGGGTCCGGACGAATTGCGCGCCGGGATGTGGATGCCGACGGTCTCGCCCTCGGGCGTGCGGGCGATCTGCCACCACGTGCGCGGGGACGGAAGCCAGTGGAGGACGTCCAGTTCCTGCTGTGCGGCCATCTCGGCGCCGCCGCGCTCGGCGGCCCGGCGGGCGTGGGCGTCGAGGGTGACGGAGTGGATGCGGCGCAGCAGGTCGAAGAAGACGGCGTCGTCCGGCTCCGGGGCGAAGACGAGGCGGCCGGGCCGCTCGGGCAGGCCCCGGTCCGGGGTCCAGCGGTACAGGAAGCGCTCCACCAGCGGCGCATAGCCGGCGGCACGCGCGGCAGCGGTCCTGATGTCTGTGGCGGCATGCAGCCTGGGGTCGGTGCGCCAGCCGGAGGGCAGGTCGAGTTCGAGTTCGTCGGTCAGCCAGGGTGCCGTGCGCAGGAGTGCGGCTCCGGCCTCCTCCTCGCCCTCGGCCACATCGAACCAGTTGATCAGGAGCGGTGCGGGGTCCTCGGGCCCGCCCCACCAGGCGGCGCGGGCCACGGTACGGCCGTCGCGCACGGCGATGCGCTGCCAGTCGGGGCGGTAGCGGGTGTTCCGGTGCTTGTCCTGGAACGCCAGCGGGTCGGGCATGGTGCCGAAAAGGTGGGCGCTGCTCTCGTCGAGCGTGCGGATGACCAAGGCGGTCATGGGTTCCTCCGGGATGCGTGCCGCTTCGCGGCGGGGCTGCGCTCCCGGTCAGGCGTGGCACACCCGGGGGACGGGGAGGTGGGAGCGCGGGATGACTGTGGCCATGACGCTCGCCTCCTTCCGTCCGTCTCGGGCGTGCCGACACAGGCTATGAGGGCCGGGGCGGGAGCGTCCACCGAATTTCGCCGACCCGGCGTTCTGCCCGACCGCAGGTTCTCGCCGACCACGCGTTTCGCCGACCGTGTGCGGAACGTCCCGTTCATCGCCCCGTCCCGGCCGCCCCGGCACACGCAAGGGCAGACCCGCACCGGGCGGGTGCCGGGGCGGCCGGGCGATGACCGAGCGTCCAGGGCCGGAGGCCCTGGTACGCCCCGACCGAGCCCTGTGCAGCACCAAGCCGGAGGCTCCGGAACCGCCCCGCCGGGGGACCACTGTCACCCCACGCCGGAAACCCCGGAACCGCCCCGCCGGACGGCACTGTCGCCCGAGGCGGGAGGCCCTGGTACCGCCCCGGACCGGGCCCAGCGTCACTCCGGGCAGGAAGGCCGGCGCCACCCGGGCCGAAAGCCCAGGGCCACCCCGGGCCGGAAGACTGGCGCCACCCGAGCCGAAATCGCAGGGCCACCCTGAGCTGGAAGGTCAGCACCACCCCAGCCGAAGCCCCAGGACCACCCCGAGCCGAAAGACCAGCGGCCCCCAGCCGAAATCCCAGGACCACCCCGAGCCGGAAGACCGGCACCATCCCGGCCGAAGCCCCAGGACCACCCCGAGCCGGAAGACCGACTCCGCCCCAGCCGAAGCCCAGTGCCGCCTCAGCCCGGAAGCCCAGTGCCGACGCAAGCCAGAAGCCCCGCCTCACCCCGGCCCGAAAGCCCAGAGCCACCCCAGCCCCGGACCCCGGCCTCACCCCAGCCCGGAGACCAGCTGCCGCCCCGCGCCAGGCCCCCGGTGTCGTCGCAGGCGGGAGGCCCGAGGGCGGGGGGCGGCGTAGCTTGGGGATGTGAGATCGGTGCGCGGCGGGGTGTCGCGTCGGAACCGGGAGGAACGCGGCTGGTTGCGGGGCGCGCCGCCACCGCGCTGGGTACGGGTGCTGCCCGTGCTGCTGCTGGTGGCCGTCGCCTGCGCCACCCTGGTCACCCCCCACGCCCGCGATCTGGGCTTTCTGCTCGGGGCCATCCCGCCGCTGGCCGTCCTGTCGTACGGCCCGACGGCCACCGCGGTCCTCGGCGTCGGCGTGGTCGTGGTGCTGAACGTCCCGGCCACCCATCTCAACCGCCCCGGCAACACCGATCTGCTCACCATCGTCTTCGTGGCCGCCCTGAGCGTGTTCGTGTCGTATGTGCGCAGTCGCCGGGACGCCCAGCTGGACACGGAGCGGGCGATCGGTGAGGCGGTGCAGCGCGCCGTGATGCCGCCGCTGCCGGAGCGGGTCGGGAGCGTGGGGTGCGCGGGTTTCTACCGGGCCGCGGAGAACGGCACGCTGGTGGGCGGGGACTTCTTCGACGTGCGGGCCGGGCCGTACGGCGTGCGCGCGGTGATGGGCGATGTGCAGGGGCACGGGCTGGCGGCGGTCGCGACGGTGGTGTCGCTGCTGGGCGCGTTCCGGGAGGCCGTGCTGGACCAGCCGGACCTGGAGTCGGTCGCCGCGCGGATGGACCGCAGGCTGGCGGTGGACTCGACGGGCGTACGGAACGGGGAGTTGTTCGCCACCGGGGTACTGCTGGAGTTCTCCTCCGACGGGCGCGCGGTGCGTGTGGTGGCCTGCGGTCATCCGGTGCCCGTCCTGCTGCATGAGCGACACGCCGTGGAGCTGACGGTCGCGCCGGGCCCGCCGCTGGGGCTCGGGCTGGTCGGCGTCGACCCGCCGAAGGAGGTCACCGTGCCGCTCGCGCCGGGCGACCGGCTCTTTCTGGCCTCCGACGGGGTGTGGGAGGCGCGGAACGCCGCCCGCGCCTTCTATCCTCTGCCCGCGCGCCTGACCGCCCTGACCGGTACGGTCTCCGCCGAGCTGCCCGAGGTGGTGTGGGGGGACCTCGCGCGGCTGCGCTACGAGGTCCGGGACGACGTCACGATGCTGGTGCTGACACCCGAACCACCGGCCGCCTGACGGTTCCGCCGGTCGTCCCACGTCCCCAAGTGCCGAATGCACAGCCGGAGTTCGAACGTCCCGACTCAAACGCCAGGGCTCGCCACCCTTTCCGCCGCGTAGAGATGTCTACGAGCATGCATATGCCGGGTTGGTGTGCAGGCGCACGTGGATTCCCGGTCACGACGGTTCCCCGCGGCGAGCGTGGGCGAGCGAGGACACCCGGAGCAGCGCATGACGAAGACGATGTGGACGCGGGGCGTGAGGTGGCTGGCCGCCGCGGCGGCGGACCCACGCTCCTGCACAGGGGACTGGGATCACGGCGAGGGCATCGCGCTGATGGAGGCGGGCCGCTTGTGGGACGTGCTGAGCGTTCCCGACCGGCTCGGCCTGTTCGCCCTCGACCTGCTGTGGCGGCCCGGGACGCCGGTACCGGGGCCGACGCTGGTCGACACGGCGGCCGGCCGCGTCGGGTTCTTCCTGCCGCCGGCGCGGTCCGTTGGCTGGGCGGGGGCCGGTCTGCGGTACGCGACCAAGGGCGCCTGGGTCGCCGTACCGCCGCCGTATCGCCCCGCGCGTTTCCTGGAGTGGCTCGTGCCGCCCGACGGCACCGGCACGCTGCACTCGCCCGGTGCCCTGGCAAGGGCGCTGCGGCAGGCCAGCGGCGCCCTCGCCGTTCTCGCGCCGCTGTGCGGGCGGTGACGGGTCAGGCGTGCGGGGGCGTGCCGCGCGTACCCGTCCTGGGCCCGGGGAAGGCGGCTCCCAGCGGGTCCGGTCCCGCGGGCACGGTCCGCCCCTGTGCCCGCCACTCGGCGACGAGCCCGGCATAGATCGGCCCCCGGCCCGATCCACCTGCGCCGACCGGGCCGCCCGAGCCGCCCGAGCCGTCTGGCGCATCCGCTCCAACCGGTCCAGGCGGTCGACCCCGGCATGAACCGCTGTGAAGACCGGGTCGGGTGAGGACGCCCCGCGAACGGCCCCCATCCGTCCGACAAGCACCCCGACGGCAGACGGCCAGCGGCGCCCCGCGTCCGTCCGCCCGACGGGCACGGCGGGATGAGCGCTCCTATGCTGGGAAGGTCCGGGCTCCGACGTCCGCTCAGCGCGCGTTCGTGTCTCACGTGCTTGGAGTCAGCCCATGTCGATGTCGTCCGCACGCCTGCGCCGGGGGGCCACCATCGCCGTGCTGGCGGGAACACTGGCGGTGCCGCTCACCACCGGGACCGCGAGCACCATCGGCACCACCGGAACCGCGGGCGCGGCGCCCGCCGCCGTGCCGGCCGCGCTCACCGCGGACTTGCCGAGCCCCTCCTCCTCGGAGCCGGCCGTCCGTCCGCTCACCCCGCAGGTGGCGCGCCAACTCGACGCCGCCGTACAGAAGGTGATGCACGAGGCGAACGTGCCCGGCGTGACCGTCGGCATCTGGACGCCGGGACAGCCACGTTACGTCCGCTCGTTCGGGGTCTCCGACAAGAGCACGGGCCAGAAGATGACTCCGGACATGTACATGCGCATCGGCAGTGAGACGAAGACCTTCACCGTGACGGCGCTGCTGCAGCTGGTGGACCAGAAGAAGGTCGGCCTGGACGACCCGATCGCCAAGTACATCGGCGGCGTGCCCGGCGAGAACAGGATCACGCTGCGCCAACTGGCCGATATGCGCAGCGGACTGTTCAACTACACGGAAGACCCCGACTTCTTCAAGGCACTCACCTCCGACCCGCAACGCGGCTTCACGCCCGAGCAGTTGCTCGCCTACGCTTTCCGGCACCCGGTGACGTTCCAGCCCGGGCAGAAGTTCTCCTACTGCAACACCAATCTGATCCTGCTGGGATTGGTGGTGGAGAAGGTGAGCGGGCAGCACCTCGGGGACTACATCAAGCAGCACATCCTCGATCCGGCCGGCATGCGGCACACCCTCTTCCCAGCCGGCAACGAGCTCCCCGCCCCGCACGCGCAGGGCTACACGCGGCAGACGGCGAACGGCAAGGAGGCCGACGCGGCCGACTGGAATCCGTCCTGGGGCTGGGCGGCCGGCGCGATCATCTCGAACCTGAACGATCTGCGCACCTGGGCGCCCACGGTGGCCACGGGCCGATTCCCGGGCGGGCAGTGGATGGTCAGTGCCGCCACCCAGAAGCAGCGGCTGATCACATCGCAGACCGGCTCGGTCAAGGGCGCCGGGTACGGCCTGGGCATCTTCGACGTCCAGGGCTGGATCGGCCACAACGGCTCCCTGCCGGGCTACGAGTCGTTGACCGTCTACCTGCCGTCGACCCGGACGACGCTCGTCGCGCTCCTCAACACCGACACCGGCTACCGGTCCCAGGAGCCCAGCACCGTACTCGGCAAGGCGATCACTCAGGTCATCTCTCCCGGGCACGTGTACAACCTGCCGGTCACACGCATCGGTTGAGGCACCGGCCCGGCCGGATCGCCGCCCCGGCGGAGCCCGCGCGACGGCTTCGGCACACTGCGCAAAGCCGCGGCATCCCGCAAGGCGGAGCGCGGGGCCGCGACCGGTCCCCCGTTCCGGTCGTGCCCCGCGGACTGTCGACGTTACGTGCGCTGCCGGAGACGGGGTAGCGCACCGGTGCCCGGCGCGGCCCGCACGGCACTCACCGGTGCACAGGCGCGTCCGGTTGGTCCGGGTTCGCGGCGCCGGCTGCGGGTACGGCCCCGGCGCCGAGGTCGGGTACGGGCAGTTCGCCGGTGACGAGGTGGGCGAGGACGACCTCGTACAGGTCGGTGCCGCCGGCCGTCAGCCGGCGTTCCAGGACGGGTTCGACCGCCCGGAGGTGTTCGCGCACGGTCTGGGCGTGTACGCCGAGCACCTGGGCGGCGCGTTCGGCGTGCGCGTCGGCGCCGGTCCAGGCGCGCAGGGTACGGCGCAGGTCCCGGCCGTCTTCGTCGAGCCGGCCGAGGAGCCCTTCGGCCCAGGCCCCGAGCGCGCTCGTCCGGAGGAGCTCGGTGAGCCGGACTCGGGACGGCGGATCGGATGCGGCACCACGGGAGTCGCACGGGCCGTGCGCGGCCTCGGTGTTGAGGGCGGCGTGGGTGACAGCGCGCACCGCCAGCCGGGAGAAGTCGGCGCCGAGCAGTGCGGCGACCCGGTCCATCCGGGCGCGGACCGTGTTGCGGCTGACGCCGAGCACCTTGGCGGCGCTCACGGCGGTGAACTCGAGGCCGAGCCGGGTGGTGGCGAGCAGTTCGGCACGCACATGGTGCGGCAGCGCGTCGAGCGGGCGCAGCACCGCACCGGCCCAGGCCCGCAGCGCGACGGGGTCCATGAGCTGCGCGGGGCGGGTGCGGGCGGCGTAGACGGCGGCCCGGTCGGGCCGGAAGCGGGCCACGGCGAGGGCGGTGACGGCCTGCCCGTAGGCGGTGGCGGTCAGGGCGAGGCGCTGGCGGGGGCTGCCGCCGAGAAAGGTGCCGGGCCGGTCGGTGACGAGGGACCGCAGCCGCTCCCCCACCTCGGTGGCCGGGCCGACAACGATGACGTGTTCGTCCACCGCGGGGCAGCGCACGACGAGCGCCCTGCCGTCGGTGACGTCCACGCATGCGTCGGCGAGCCGGTCGCGTTCGGCGGCGGCGCCCTCGAGCACGTACACGCGGGCGGTGTCCTCCTCCAGCAGGCCCGGCCACAGCCCGGCGGCGACCCGGCGGGCGGAGACGGTGTCCTCCACCATGAGCAGTTGCAGGATCGCCAGCCGCAGATCGGCGGTGGCCCGCCGCAACCGCCGCCCTGATGCCGCCAACTCCCTTTCTCTCAGGAGCAGTTCGAGCACACCGGCAGTGTGGCCGAGGATGTCCGCGGTATGCCGGTCGAAGGGTGCCGGGCGGGCCACGGCGAGGACGGCTGCCGCCGCAGGGTCGGGCCCCGGGTGCCGGATGCCGACCAGACGCACGTGCCGTACGCCGTCGTCGAGGGCCGCGGCGGAGACCCGCCCGGTGGCGACGTCGGCGACCACGGCCGCGTCGAGCGACAGGCGCTCACCGGCGAGCAGGCCGCCGCGCGCGTCCTGGAGGCCCACCGCTGCCTCCACGGTCCGGGCGAGCCAGGCGACGAGCCGGCGAGGATCGCGTCCCGCGGGCCGCAGATGGTCCAGCAACTCCTGCGCCCAGGCGCTGTCGCCGCCGTGCGGCCGCGGGAACGCCGGGCCCTCGTCCGGTCGGCCGGGCACGTGCCTCTCTCCTCGTCTCCGTGTTGACCTGCGATGACGGATCGGGACACGATACCCGACGCGACCCGCTCCCGGGCCGGACATGGCTCCGCCGGCGCCCCGGGGGGGGTGGGACGCCGGCGGAGACCGCTCGTCCGGAGCGGGGGGGTGCCCAGGACGGCTCAGATTCGGATTCCCCCGAATCCGGAAAGTACTCCCACGAATCCGGACTCACCTGAATCCGCGGCGTACTCACGCGAATCCGGTGACTACTGATGAATATTCAGACCCTCGGCCGAACGCTCCGCAGCCGGCCCCCGCCGCCGTACCTCCGAACCGCCCCACCGCCGCGAGCACCGCTCCCACCAGGCACAGCGCCGCCTCGGCGGGCGACCGGCAAGAACCGCGGGGCGTCAGCGCACGGCTCCCAAGTTCGGCTTCCGGGGCGGGAACAGCGCGCGCAGCAGGTGACGGGCGACAAGGTGCAGCCGGTGGGCCGGTGAGCGGAGCGCGTCCACGTCGCCTTCAAACCGAGGGGACGGCCGGGGCGTGGGTGCGTGTGTGGCGCCCGGGACGGCATAAGCTCGACGCGTGGCGAAGTACTTCGACGTGCACCCCGAGAACCCGCAACCGCGCAGCATCGCCCAGATCGCCGACGCGGTGCGCTCGGAAGCGCTGATCGCATACCCGACCGACTCCTGTTACGCACTGGGCTGCCGGCTGGGCAGCCGGGACGGCATGGACCGGATCCGCTCCATCCGCCATCTGGACGACCGGCACCACTTCACGCTGATGTGCCGGGACTTCGCGCAGCTCGGCCAGTTCGTGCGGGTGGACAACGACGTGTTCCGCGCCGTGAAGGCGTCCACGCCCGGCAGTTACACCTTCATCCTCCCGGCCACCCGCGAGGTGCCGCGCAAACTGCTGCACCCGAAGAAGAAGACCGTGGGTGTGCGCATCCCCGACCATGTGGTCACCCAGGCGTTGCTGGCGGAGCTGGGCGAGCCGCTGCTGTCCAGCACGCTGTTGCTGCCGGACGAGGCGGAGCCGCTGACGCAGGGCTGGGAGATCAAGGACCGGCTCGATCACGTGGTGGACGCGGTGGTCGACTCGGGCGAGTGCGGCACCGAGCCGACGACGGTCGTGGACTTCTCCGGCGGCGAGGCGGAGATCGTACGGCGGGGCGCCGGAGACACTCTCCGCTTCGAGTGAGGGCGCGGCACACCCGGTGCGAGGGTCCCGATCTTGCGTGACAGCATGGGCCGTAGCCATGGCGTCGAGAAGCACCCCGCCCCGGCGCCGGTCCCCCGAGGGAGGGTCTGCTCATCATGACCGACGATGTCCAGGGACACGATGTCGACATCCGGACCGAGGACGGCGTCGCGGACGCCTATCTCGCCCATCCCGCCGACGGACGCCCCCGTCCGGGTGTGCTGTTCTACCAGGACGCCTTTGGGATTCGCCCGCATCTGAGGTCGATGGCCGACCGGCTGGCCGCCGCCGGCTACACCGTGCTGGTGCCGAACGTGTTCTACCGCCTCGGCCGGACCCCGGTCGTCGAGCTGCCCGAGTTCATCGACCCGGGCGCCGACCCGACGCTCTGGGAGCGGCTCGGCCCGGTCGTTTCCTCGCTGACGCCGGATCTGGTCGCGCGCGACTCGGGCGCCTATCTGCGCCGGCTCGCCGACAGCCCGCTGGTCGCCGACGGGCCGGTCGCGCTCACCGGTTACTGCATGGGCGCCCGGCTGGTCCTGTGGACGGCGGCCGCGCACCCGGACCGGGTCGCCGCGGCGGCCGGGTTCCACGGCGGAGGGCTCGCCACCGACGAGCCGACCAGCCCGCATCTGGGTGCTCCGGACATCACGGCGGAGCTGTACTTCGGGCACGCCGACAACGACCGGTCGCTGCCCCCGGAGCAGATCGCGCGCTTCGAGGAGGCCCTGACCGCGGCCGGCGTCCGGCACACCTGCGAGGTGTATCCGGGCGCGCACCACGGCTACACCCAGGCGGACACGCCCGCGTACGACGGCGAGGCCGACGAGCGGCACTGGGCGGCCCTGCTGGACCTGCTCAAGCGTACGTTCTGACACCGGGCCAGGCGCCCGCCCGAGTCCGGCTCGCGGCGGGCGCCGCCCCGAAGCCGCCCCATAGCCGTCCCACTCCGCCTCGCCCCACTCCGCCTCGCTCCAATCGGGCTTGCCCCACTCCATCTTGTCCATTTCATTGACATGCTCGCGCCCCGAGTACGAGTCTGAGAGCGCTCTCAGAACAGGTACGGACCAGCATCCGTACGACCCCGACCCCCACACGGAGGTAGAGAGTGCCCCAGACACGCACACGCCCGGCGCTGCCCCTGGCGGCCGCCGCGGCCCTGGTCGGCGGAGTGCTCGCGTTCGGCACCCCGGACCGCGCCGGTGCCGCCGTACCGGACACCATCCCCCTGCAGATCACCAACAACTCGGGCCGTTCCGAACCGGTCTACGTCTACGACCTCGGCACCCAGCTGTCCTCCGGTACGCAGGGCTGGGCCGACGAGAACGGCGCCTTCCAGGCCTGGCCGGCGGGCGGAAACCCCCCAACACCCGCTCCGGACGCGGCGATCGACGGCCCGGCCCCCGGACAGTCGAAGACGATCCGGATACCGAAGTTCTCCGGCCGGATCTACTTCTCCTACGGCCAGAAACTCGACTTCCGGCTGGCCAGCGGCGGCCTGGTGCAGCCGGCCGTGCAGAACCCCTCCGACCCCAACCGGAACATCCTGTTCAACTGGTCCGAGTACACCCTGAACGACGCCGGGCTGTGGCTGAACAGCACCCAGGTGGACATGTTCTCGGCGCCGTACGCGGTCGGGGTGCAGCGCTCCGACGGCAGTGTGAGCACCACCGGGCATCTGAAGTCCGGTGGTTACACGGGCTTCTTCAACGCGCTGCACGGCCAGTCGGGCGGCTGGTCAGGGCTGGTCCAGACCCGCTCCGACGGGACGGTGCTGCGCGCGCTCTCGCCGCTGTACGGCGTGGAGACCGGCGCCCTGCCGGCGAACGTGATGGACGACTACGTGAGCCGCGTCTGGCAGAAGTACACGACGTCGACGCTGACCGTGACGCCGTTCACCGACCAGCCGAACACCAAGTACTACGGCCGGGTCTCGGGCGACGTCATGAACTTCACCGACGCCTCGGGCGCGGTCGTCACCAGCTTCCAGAAGCCCGACGCGGACAGCGTCTTCGGCTGCCACAAGCTGCTCGACGCGCCCAATGACAAGGTCCGCGGCCCCATCTCCCGCACCCTGTGCGCCGGTTTCAACCGCTCCACGCTGCTGACCAATCCCAACCAGCCGGACACCACGACAACCGGCTTCTACCAGGACGCCGTCACGAACCAGTACGCGCGAGCCGTGCACGCCGAGATGGCCGACGGCAAGGCCTACGCGTTTGCCTTCGACGACGTCGGGAACCAGGAGTCGCTGGTCCACGACGGCAGCCCGCAGCAGGCGTATCTCACACTGGATCCGCTGAGCTGACATGCCACGGCCCCGCACCGCTCGGGTGCGGGGCCGCGACGGGTGACTCAATCGGGCACCTGCGGGTGGCTCAGCCGGTCGTCAGGGCGGTGTCGTCCACGACGAAGCTGGTCTGCAGCGAGGAGTCCTCGACGCCGTTGAACTTCAGCGTGACCGTCGAGCCCGCCGGCGAGGACAGGTCGAAGGACTTCTGGCTGTAGCCGGCGGCCTTGTTGAGGTTCGAGTAGGTCGCGAGGGTCTTCGAACCCGCCGTCACCGTCAACTTGTCGTACTGCGTGCCGGTGGTCGTCTCCGCGGTGTCGATGTGCAGATAGAAGGTCAGGGTCGCCTTGCAGCCCGCGGGGATCGTCACCGACTGGGGACAGGGTGTCGGTGTGCGAGCTGCCGTAGCCGTCCAGCCAGGCCTTGTACGAGCCGCCGTGGGCCACCTCACCGCTGTCGCTGGTGATGACGCCGCTGGTGGCGGTCCAGCCGGTGCCGCCGGACTCGAAGCCGGGGTTGGCCAGCAGCTGGGTCGAAGTCGGTGTTAGGAGGGCAGATACAGGGCGGCCCGCAGCGCCCGCGGGCCGAGCCGCAGCAGGCTCCGGCACACGCCCAGCACCGGCGACTCGGCATACGACGGCACCGCCAGGACCGGCCGCGCGGCGCGCACCACCTTCGGCACGCGGGGCATCGGCGGTGAGGTACCGCGTCTCGGCTCGATCCGCATGGGCAAGTACGGCTCAGGAGTTGGTACGGGCCGGCGGCCCCGCACCAACTCCACCCAGCGGGCGTCCCGTTGCTCGTGCGACACCGTCGTACGGCCGTCCGCCGGATCGATACCGAGAAGCCGGACCGTGCACTGGTCACGGGACTGCACGACGGCGTAAGACCCGGCTCAGGCCACGGCGTTGACGGTGGATCCGGACGCGAAGGCCAGGATGTGTGGGACTGCTTCGCGCAGGTTCTCGAAGTGGCGGTGCATGCCCTCCACCGGGGCAGCGGCGTTCACGCCCCACACCGTCATACCGGCGCGCAGTCCGGACTGCACTCCGGACGGGGCATCCTCGATGACCAGGCAGTCTCCCGGCTCGGCACCCAGTCGCGCAGCGGCCCGCAGATACGGAACGGGAGCGGGCTTGCCCTCGTCAACAGCGGCTGCGTCGACGATCAGGTCCGGCAGCGGCAGGCCTGTCCGCAGGAATCGGCCGCGCACCCGGTGTTCGTAGTTCGAGGTCACCAGCGCCCAGGACCCCGGTGGCAGGCCGTGCAGCACCTCTGCCGCACCGTCGAAGGCCGCGTAGCGGCCGGTCCGGACGTCCTCGTCCTCCAGCTCGTGCAGCCTGGCCAGGCACTCGTGCGGATCGTGGCACGCGGCGACCTGCGCGAAGGTTTCGGAGGGTCTGGTCCGAAGGGCCACTCTGTAGACCTCGTCCGGGTCCAGTCCGTAGTGCTCCGCCCACGCTCGCCATACCTGCCGCTGGTTGTCCAGGGCGTTGATCAACGTGCCGTCGACATCGAACAGGACATATCTCGTCCGGCCGGGCTGCTCAGATTCGTTCCTCACACATTGATCGTGCCAGGCGCCGGGCAACCGACTACGGGACATCCCTGTAAGCATGTTCAATGGCTGCTCACAGTCGGCCGCAAGCGGCCGTGCGAGCCTGGACAGGCTCACGGTATGACGGATGTGGCAGAGGCACGATTTCATGTCACGAGCTGGGGAAGCCAGGCCGACCCCGGGCGTCGGCCGGCCGTTCTGATCCACGGCGCGCAGACCTGGGGGACCGCGCCACCGCCGTACGGCTTCACCACGCGGCGGCCGCTGGCCACGCACCGTCGGCTCCTGGTGGTCGACCGCCGTGGGCACGGCGCGAGCGGGGACGCACCCGGCGACTTCTCCAGTGACTTCGAGGTGGACGCCGAGGACGTGCTCGCCCTGTTGGAGGAGGTCGGCGGCGCCCACCTGGTGGGACACTCCTACGGCGGCGTGGTCGCGCTGCTCGCCGCCGGGCGTCGCCCTGACCTTGTGGCCTCGCTCGTCGTGATCGAACACGGCGGACTGAAAGTGGCCGAGGACGAACCGCTTGTCGCCGAGGCCCTCCAGCGCAACCGCGAGGGCATGAGCAAACTGCCGACGGACCTCGACCCCGAGGTCTATCTGCGCGCCACCGCCAGCGCGTTGCGTGAGCGGTCATGCTGGACCGCGGACATTCCGCTGTCCCCACTGGCCGCTGCTGCCTGGCCCAAGCTGGTGATCTCGGGAACCTGGGAGGGCGTCCATGAGCTCTACCGGACCTACGCCGGTGAACCGCTCATGCTCGTCAACCGGATCACCGCCGACCGCATGGGTGCCGATCATCTGCGCCTGCGGGCCACGGACCACTACCCGCACGGCCAGCGGCCCGACGTCGTCAATGCCGTGCTGACCGCCGTATGGGAGGACGGAGATACGCGGGCCGCAGGCCAGAGGGCTGGCTGAGGACGCCACCGCTACGTGCTGGTGGCCACACGGGCCAGCGCCTGGGACAGGGTGAAGGCACCGGAGTACAGCGCGCGGCCGATGAGGGCGCCGTCGACTCCGCGCGGGGCCAGCGCGGCGACTGCGCGCAGGTCGTCCAGGGTGGCGATGCCACCCGCGACCAGCACGGCGGCGTCGGTCCGGTCGCATACCTCGCCGAAGAGCTCCAGGTTGGGGGTGGAGAGGCTCCCTTCCCGGCTGACGTCGGTGACCACGTAGCGGGCGCAGCCGGCCTCGTCGAGCACGGTGAGCGCCTGCCACAGGTCTCCGGCGTCCGTGCCCCGCCCCGGCCCGGCCAGGCGCGGGCCGCGCTCGGTCAGGCGGACGGGCAGGCTGACGCCGATCCGCCCGCCGTGCCGGGCGATCGCCTCGGCGCACCAGTGGAGGTCGGTCAGGGCGCTTCGGCCGAGGTTGAAGCGGGCGCATCCGGTGGTGAGCACCTGCTCAAGGGCGGCTTCGTCGTCGACGCCGGCCCGGCACATCAGCTGGACATCGATGCGGACGGACTCGATGACGCGCCGGGCTTGCCCGAGGTCGAAGCCCCCGTCCTCCTCTTCGGCCATCACCAGGTGCAGCCACGTGGCACCCTGCTCCTGGAAAGCCAGTGCGGCCTCGACCGGATCGATCCGGTCGAGTTCAGCCACCTGACCATCTCCGACCAGGTGCACCACCCGGCCACCGGCCACATGCACCGAGGGAAAGAGCTCGAACCGGGCGCCGGCATCGGTCCCTTCCGCACTCACCGCGCCCTGCGACATTCGTGGTACCCCCACCGCCGTCTCCTCCCGAACCACACCGAACGACCCCACACGCTCCGGCGGCGGTGGGCGGCGCGCGGTGTGGCGTGGATGCCTCCGGTGATCTCCGCGCGCCGTGGTGGCAGCGATGCCGCCTGTTCTAGATTCACTACGCGTCTGGATTCACTACGCGATGCACGGTGCATCGTCGCATCGCTTGGCCCTGTACGTGGCATCAGGCGGCTGGGAGGACATGGCCACCCTGAACTTCACCGGGCAGCACGCGCAGACCATCACCTACGACTGCGCGGGCACGGGCATCCACGACTTCCGAACGTACATCAACTCACAGCATGCCGACGGCAGTTACGAGTTCCACGAGTCGAACCACATCAACGCGAACTGCGGCTGACTTCCTGCGTCTCGCGTCTTGTGATGCATGAGGGATGCACGAGGGATGCATGAGAGGAGAACCCATGCCCGCCGCCTTGGGTGGTGTCCGGCGCCGTGTCGTCCTCGCGGCCGCCACGCTGCTGGCCCTGTCGGCCGCCTCCGGTACCGCCTCGGCCTCGTCAGGGGCGCCCGCGCCCGCCGCGGTCGACGATGTCGCCGTGTGCACCGCCCAGATCGACAACCCGCACTTCTCCAACGGCGCGGGCAGCGTCATCTTCAAGGCGCGGATGAGCTGCACGACCAACGGCAACGTGCCCTCGGTCAACCTCCGGGTCCGGGGCGTCCTGGGCTACGTCCCCGGTGGCTCACCCGGCCATCCGGCGCAGGGACCGCCGGGCACCGCCGCGACCTCCGACCAGACCCAGACCGTGCCGACCAACGGGCAGCAGGTGACGTACTACACGCCGGTGCCGGACGACCCCAAGAAGATCACCGCCTCCGGCACATACGTCGGCTCGGTGACCTTCCAGATCGTCGCCCCCGCCGTCGGCACCGTGGGCCGGGAGCAGGGGAACTACGTCTACGTGCAGCGGTGACCGGCCCCCGGCAGGCCGATCCGGCGTCGGCGGGCGGCGGCGGCCGCGGTGGCTGTCACGGCCGACGCCGGGCACCGGGCACCGGACGCCAGAACCCTGGGCCGGCCGAGGGACGTATGCGGACCGACTCGAAGATCCACGACTGGCGGATCGAACCCCGGGAGTACGCACGGCAGGAGGAGAGACGCGGGAGGCGGCATGCGTACGAGAGCCTCGTCCCGGCGTGGTGGAGAAGACCGCGTACAGCGCCTTCTTCCCGGGCCGTTCGCCGCTCCCGGGACTGCTGGCGGAGCGCGGCATCGACACCGTCCTCATCACGGGCACGCTCACGAATGTCTGCTGCGAGTCCTCGGCCCGGGACGCGGCCACCACGGGTCTGCGCGTGCTGATGATCGCCGACGCGAACGCGGCCCGGCGCGACCAGGACCACAACGCAGCGCTGCACACGATCTACCGGTCGTTCGGCGACGTACGCACCACGGACGAGACCCTGGGTCTGATCGGACCGCACTCGAACTGACAACCACCAGCTCCGGCGCCCCCGTTCAGGGTGCAGCCGTGCCGTGGCTGTCGGCCGAGTCAGCCGGCGCCGTCCGTAGCGGAGAGCTTTTCGACGACGGTTTCGTCCGGGCCGACGAGGCGCCCGTCGCTGGAGCGGATCTCCAGCGGGCTCAGCGGGCGCCCACTGCGACGGTCGAGGAGTCGGGAGTGCGGCTGCCCGGGGTCGAAGCAGTGCGCCTCGCCCCACTGCCGCAGTGCGACGATGACAGGGAAGAGCGCTCGCCCCTTTTCCGTGAGCACGTATTCCTGGTGGCGGCTGCCGTCGGAGGCGGGCGCGGTTCTCATCACTCCGGCTTCCTCCAGCGTGCGCAGGCGGCTGGTGAGAATGTTCTTGGCGATGCCCAGGCTTCGCTGGAACTCGCCGAAGCGGCGACTGCCGTCGAACGCGTCGCGCACGATCAGCAGCGACCACCAGTCGCCGATGGCGTCGATCGACCGGGCAACGGGACACGGGTCTGCGTCGAACCGCGTACGGGTGACCATCCCACTCTCCTCCTCGGCACCACACATGGTTGCAACATGCTACCTCGCCATCTAGGGTCCACCGGGTAGCAAGTTGCAACCATCATGAAGAGGGCTCCGTATGCCAAGCGACTGCTCGACGGCCGGCGGCCAGAAGGCCGCGAACACCACACTCGCACCGTCCGGGCCGCCGTCCGCGCGCCTGACCCTGCTCTTCGCCATCGCCTGCGGCAGCGCGGTGGCCAACGTCTACTTCGCCCAGCCCCTGCTGGTCACGCTCGGCGAGCAGTTCTCGCTCGGCTCCGGACTGCTCGGCGCCATCGTCGCCGTCACCCAACTCGGATACGCCGCAGGGCTGTTCCTGCTCGTCCCGCTCGGCGATCTCGTCGACAGACGCAGGCTGATCACGCTCCAGCTCGGCCTGCTCGCTGCCGCGCTGCTGGCTGTCGCCCTGGCGCCCGGGACCACGGCACTGCTCGCCGCCCTGGCAGTGGTCGGTGCGCTCGCCGTCGTCGCCCAGACCATGGTGGCCGCAGCGGCCCATCTCACCGCTCCGGCCTTCCGGGGGCGGGTCGTCGGAGCGGTGACCAGCGGGGTCATCACCGGCATTCTGTTGGCCCGCACGGTGGCGGGCGCAGTGGCCGACCTGGCCGGATGGCGCGCCGTCTATCTCTTCTCGGCCGTCGTGACCGCGACACTCACGGTGCTCCTGCGGCGCGCCCTGCCGGCCGGCCGACCGCCGACGGTCGCCATGCCGTACCGGCGTCTGCCGGCATCGACCGTCGTCCTGTTCGCCCGCCACCCCCTGCTCCGGGCGCGCGGCGGGCTGGCACTGCTGGTCTTCGCGGCCTTCAGCACGCTGTGGAGCAGCGTCGTCCAGCCGCTCAGCAGTCCGCCTTGGTCGCTGACACACACGGCGATCGGCGCGTTCGGGCTCGCCGGAGCGGCCGGAGCCGCGGCCGCGGGCGCCGCCGGCCGATGGAACGACCGCGGACTCGCCCAGCGGACCACGGGTGCCGCGCTGGTCCTGCTCGCCGTGTCGTGGCTCCCCCTGGCGTTCACCCGGCAGTCGCTCTGGGCGCTGGCGGCCGGAGCCGTCCTCCTGGACTTCGCCGTTCAGGCCGTACACGTCACCAACCAGTCCCTCATCTACGCCGTACACCCGGATGCGGGAAGCCGGATCATCGACGGCTACATGGTCTTCTACTCGGCCGGCAGCGCCCTCGGCGCCATCGGCTCCTCACTGGCGTACGCGACGACCGGGTGGACAGGGGTGTCCGCCCTGGGAACGGCATTCAGCTGCGCCGCCCTGCTGCTGTGGGCGACGACCCGGCACCTGGGCCCCACAGCGTGACTTCCTGATACGGCCACGACAAGTACCGACAAAGAGCAAGGCAGGGAGAAAGCAGAGAACGTTCCTCCCTGCCGCTCGGCCCGCCGCTCGGCCCGCCGGTGCGAGCGGTGGTGAGCGGCGAGAGGCCGCCGACGGCGCAGGACGCGTTCCGGCTCGCGCCCGAGTTGGTCGCCGCGCGATTCGACACGCTCACCGCGGCGGCCGAGGGATGCGACGCGCTCCTGGCAACCGGTCTGATGCCGGCCGGCGCACGGGACGTGGCCGAGAAGCTCGGCATCCGCTACGTGTTCGCGTGCTGCGACATCTTCGGACTGCCCTCGCCGCACCACCCTCCGGGGGCACGGCCCGGTACGCCGTCCCGCGGGAGGAGACCGACCTCAAGGTGCTGTGGGAGCAGGACGCCCAGCGGGTGAACGCGTTGTACGGCGAAGCGCTCAACCGGCACCGGGCGGGGCTCGGGCCGGCACCGGTGGACGACGTCCGCGACCACGTCCTGACCGACCAGCCGTGGCCGGCGGCAGACCCGGTCCTGGGCCCGTGGCAGGAGTTGACGGACTTCGACCTGGTGCAGACGGGGGCATGGATCCTGCCCGACGACCGTCCGCTCCCGGAGCGGCTGGAGGCGTTCCTGGACACGGGCGCACCACCGGTGTACGTGGGCTTCGGCAGCATGGCCGCTCATGCCCCGAAGGACATCGCCCGGGTGGCCGTGGAAGCGAGCCGTGCGCAAGGCCACCGCGCCCTCCTCGCCCGCGGCTGGGTGGACCTGGCCCCGATCGACGACGCCGACCTCCGCCTCCCTGTCCGCCGCCCTCACCGCGGCCCTCACCCCCGAGACACGTGCACGGGCGAGGGCCGCGGCCGGCACGATCCGCACCGACGGGGCCACGGTGGCCGCGCATCTGCTGCTCGACACGGTCAGGCACAACTAGCCTGTCCACAAGGGGACTTCGTAGCAAGGCAGGCAGCCGCGTCGTACGATCATGACGACCCACCAGATCGAGCAACGAACCGCGGACCCAGTCGGCGGCGCCGCAGTCGCCTCGCGTTGCTCCCTGGGCGACACGCGCGAGCGCCTGGGGCGCCGACCGCCGCTGGGCGGTGCGTTGTTACGGTGCAACGTGTGTCTGACTCCTCGCGCGATACCGCACAGGGCGCCGGCTGGGGCTCGGCCGAACCCGGCGCCTACAAGCAGCTGATGCCGCACCACGTCGAGAAGCTGTCGTGGCTGAATCCGCGGACGCTGTGGGCCGCCCGCAACGGCGTGCTGGCGTCCTGGTTCGGTGATCCGACCGGTCGTACCCGTAGCCACTGGGTGGCACGCCGGGCAGCGGCCGGGGCGCCGGGCGACAAGGTGATCCGGCGGGACGGCACCGACGCGTTCTCGTTCATGGTCATCGGGGACACCGGCGAGGGTGACGACAGCCAATACGCCGTCGTACCGGGCTTCCTGAAGACCAGTCAGGACACCGATTTCGCGGTGATCGCGAGCGATGTGATCTATCCGGTGGGCAGCGCCCGGGACTACGGCGACAAGTTCTTCCGGCCCTATCAGGACTATCCGTCGCCGATCTATGCGATACCGGGCAATCATGACTGGTACGAGGACCTCGGCGCGTTCATGCGGGTCTTCTGCGCCGACACCCCGCCGCTCGACCCCGAGCCCCGGCCGCGCCCGCTCAGCCGCGCCTGGTGGCGTGCCCTGCTGTGGCACCGGCCCGGTCCGACCGACGAGCAACGGCTCGCCGCCGCACGGGCCTTGCGGTCCGCCCCCGGTCAACAGGCCGCGCAGCCCGGGCCGTACTGGGCGATCGACGCGGGTCCGGTGCGGATCGTCGGCATCGACACCGGTCTGCTCGGCACGATCGACGCCGAACAGGGCGCCTGGCTGCGCGAGGTGTCCCGGGATCCGAAGCCGAAGATCCTGATCACCGGATCACCGCTGTACGTCGACGGCGAACACCACCCGTGCGCGATCGAGGGCGGCGGGACGGTGGACGAGATCGTGCGGGACCCGGACCACCACTATGTGGCCGCGATCGGCGGCGACATCCACAACTACCAGCGCTATCCGGTCGACGTGGACGGCCGCACCATCCAGTACGTGGTCGCGGGCGGCGGCGGGGCGTTCATGCACGCCACGCACACCATCCCGCGGGTGTCGGTCGGCGGTGTCACCGAGCGCGACTTCCGCTGCTATCCGCTGCGCGGCGATTCGCTCGCCTTCTACAGCCATCTGTACGGCCGCCGGCTGCGGCTGCCCCGCCTCCTCGACCTGACCGAGGCCGAGGCAATCGCGGTGGTCGCCGAACGGCTCGGCATCGAGCCGGGCCGCAAGCCGGACCCCGACGCCCGGGTCACCCGGCGCACCCGACTGGTCGCGAGTCTGCTCGGCACCGGCGGCCGCCCGGACCGTACGTCCCGCTTCCGGCTGCCCGTGCGCAAGGCCTACACCCAGCTGTTCTCGCCCGGCTCGGCCACCTACAGCCCGCCGTTCTTCAAGTGCTTCCTGCGTCTCGACGTGGCTCCGGAGGCGGTCCGGCTGCGCTGCTTCGCCGCCACCGGCAACCGCGCACAGGAGGTCGATCCGCCGGTCGAGGACGAGGTCGTCATCCCGCTCAAGTGACCGGCTGAAGCGACCGGCTGAAGTGGTCGGCTGAAGTGGTCGGCTGAAGTGGTCGGCTGAAGTGGTCGGCTGAAGCGACCGCCGGCGATCACACGGTTGTCACATCGGCCTGCGAGAATCGGAGCAGAGCCGTCGTACGACCGCTGGAGGAGCCCGTGCCGCCCACCCCTCGCCCGCTGCGCAAGCTGGGCTTTCTCACCATCGGCCTGTTCGACGCGGCGGATCCGGCCCGGGGTCACGAGTCCACACTGCAGATCATCGAGCTGGGCGAGCGGCTGGGCTTCGACAGCGCCTGGGTCCGCCATCGCCATCTGCAGTACGGCATCTCCTCCCCGGTCGCGGTCCTCGCGGCGGCCTCCCAGCGCACCCGGCGCATCGAGCTGGGCACGGCGGTGATCCCACTGGGCTGGGAGAACCCGCTGCGGCTGGCCGAGGATCTGGCGACCGTGGACCTGCTGTCCGGCGGCCGGCTGAACCCGGGCGTGAGCGTGGGCCCGCCGATGCACTACGAGCAGATCAAGGAGGCGCTGTACCCGGACACCGCCGCCGTGGAGGACTTCTCCTACGAGCGGGTACGGCGGCTGCTGGACTTCGTGCGCGGCAAGCCCGCCAGCGACTTCAGCGGGGTCGAGGGCTTCGAGGTGTTCTCGGACGTGGTCCAGCCGCACTCCCCCGGGCTGGGCCGACGCCTGTGGTACGGCGGTGCCAGTGCCGGCTCGGCACGCTGGGCGGGCGAGCACGGCATGAACTTCCTGACCAGCAGCGTGGTCAGGGCGGAACAGCCGGACGGGCCATGGGACTTCGCCGCTATCCAGCTGTCCCTCATCAGGGAGTTCCGCGACCGTCACCCCGAGGGCGAGGCGGCCCGGGTCTCACAGGGCCTGGTCGTGATCCCCACCGACTCCGCGAGCCCGGAGCAGCGCGCCAAGTACGCGGCGTATGCGGCGCAGCGCCTGCCCCGTACGGCCTCCCCGCAGGGTCCGGGCCGGCTGCTGTTCGCCCCGGACCTGGTCGGCACCTCGGCGGAGATCGCCGAACGGCTGCATGCGCACGCCGCGTTCCGTGAGGTGGACGAGGTGGCGTTCGCGCTGCCGTTCACCTTCGAGCACGCGGACTACATACAGATCCTGACGGACATGGCGACGAAGCTGGGTCCGGCGCTGGGGTGGCGGCCGGCCGGCTGAGTCACCAGCGGCCCGGCTGCGTGCCGGTGACCGGTTCCGACGGCTTGCCGTCCACCCCTACCGGGACGTCCCCGGCGAGCATCACCCGGTGCATGATCCGGGGAAAGCCGAGGTGGGTGTTGTCGCCGGGGGCGAGGTGGATGGTGGCCCGGTTGTCCCAGAAGGCGACGCTGCCCGGTTCCCAGCGGAAGCGGACGGTGTACTCGGGGCGGACGGCCTGCTCCAGCAGCATCTCCAGCAGCGCCGCGCTCTCCGGGCGGGAGACGTCGCTGATCTGTTCCACGTAGTAGCCGTTGACGAACAGCACGCGTTCCCCGGTCTCCGGATGCACCCGCACCAGCGGGTGGACTGCGGCGACTTGGTGGTCGAGGAGGTGGCGGACGTACGCGTCGTCGCCGGGCCTGGGCTGGTAGCCGACGCCGAGGCGGTGTTCGGCGCGCAGTCCGTCCACGAAGGCGCGGACCGGTGCCGAGAGGCCGGCGTAGGCGGCCGCCAGATTGGCCCAGGTCGTGTCGCCGCCGTAGGGCGGGACGGTCTCGGCGCGCAGGATGGTCGCGGCCGGGGGGTCGATCCGGGCACCGTGGTCGCAGTGCCAGCCGCGCAGCAGGGTGTGCCGGCGCCGGCGCAGCCACTCGTCGTGCTCCATGCCGAACCGGCCGCCCAACTCCAGCCGGTCCGCGGTGGTCTCCACCTCGGGGAAGCCGGCCGGTGAGGCGCTGCCCCGCCGGCCCGGCACGACCGGTTCGCCGAAACGGCGGGCGAAGGAGACGTGCCCTGCGTGGTCCAGCTCCTGCCCGCGGAAGAACACCACCTTCCAGCGCAGCACCGTCTGCCGGATCAGGGCCACCACGGCGTCGTCCAGCGGCCCGGCGAGATCGAAGCCGGTGATCTCGGCTCCGATGTGCCCGGCGACCGGCTTCACCTCCACGCCCTCGACCCGCTCCGTGTGGTCCGCGGTGGTCCTGTGCATCGTCATACGCGCTCCGATGTTCGTCGGTACCGGCTTCCCACCGATCGTGGCATCCCGGCCCTCACACGGTGAACTCCCGGATGACCGTGTTCCGGAACACCGCCGTGCCGCCGGCCGCGAAGAGCGCCGGGCGGGCCCTGATGTGAGGCTGGTCGTGGGAGGCGCGGGAGGCGGCGGAGGTGGTGGCGGCGGGCTGGGCGGGCACGCTCACCGCGCCGCGGGTGGTCGGTGTCCATACGGACGGTTCGCTGCGGGTGACGCCGGCACCGGAACTGGAACTGCCGCGCGCGCCCGAACCGTTCGCGACCACGCCGGGCCCCGTGCCGCTCCCGGTGTCGTACGACCTCACCGTCACCGCGCACGGACGTACGGCGTCACCCTGCTGCGGGCGGCGGACCGGGCGCTGACGGTCCGGCTGGGTCCGGCGTCGGGCACCGTCGTCCTGGGCCGCGACAGCCGGCCGCGCACGGGCGCCGAGGGATCGGCTCCCGTCACCGTGCGCGTCCCGCCCTGTCCGGCTCTCGGTATCCGGGTCCTCGTAGCCGACCACCGACAACTCGCCGGGTACGGCCATCCCGAGCCGGGTCGTGGCATGCAACACGCCTGCCGCGACCGGGTCGTTGCAGCAGAAGATTCCGGTGGGCCGGCGCCGCGGGTCGGCGCCGTCGAGCAGCCTGGTCGCGCCCTCGTCACCGCTGGTGATCTTGTCTCCGGTGCGTACGGCCCACTCCTTGCGCACGGTGACGCCCTGGGCGCGCAGGGCGTCCCGGGTGCGTCCGCCGACCCGCTCGGCCGGGACAACGGCGGGCAGCGAGTCGTCCTCGGGCCGGCAGTTGGTGAGCACGGAGCGGGTGCGGTGCAGCCCTTCGGGGACCCGGACCCGGCGCAGGGACATGGCGGCGTAGATGATGCCGCGGCCGGGTCGCCGCCGGAGTCCACCGTGACCATCAGGTGGTCGCTGTCCCAGGCGGTCTCCACCGCGCCGCGCAGCAGCCGGCCGGCGAACGGGGACGAGGCGATCTCGTCGGTGACCAGACCGATCACGGCCGCACGGCGGCGGCGCAGGCCGCGGGCGACGGGGTAGGGCCGGTAGCCGAGCCGGGTGGCGGCCTGCCGGATGCGCTCCTGGGTGGCGGGCGACAGGTTGCCCTCGGCACGGCCGTTGAAGACGAAGGAGACGGCGGTGTGCGAGACGCCGGCGAGCCGGGTGACGTCCCGGACGTGGGCCGTCCACAGCCCGCGCCGCCCCGCTCCGTGCCGCCGCCCATGCCGTTCGCTGCCCTCGCCCCACCCGCCCGCTTGATCACGGCTCGCCCTATCCGTGAGGCTGGAGGGACGACACAGTCGAGGGAAGGTCCCATCGTGAACGGTATTCCGGCGTACACGCTCAACGACGGTACGGCGATCCCCGCCATCGGCCTCGGCACCTGGCCGCTCGACGACGCGGCCGCCGAGCGGGCCGTGGGCTCCGCGCTCGGCCTGGGCTACCGGCTGGTGGACACCGCGACGAACTACCGCAACGAGACCGGTGTCGGGCGGGGCATAGCGGGCAGCGGCGTGCCCCGCGAGGAGGTGGTGGTGACCACCAAGCTGCCCGGCCGGCACCATGGCTACGAGGAGACCCTCGCCTCCTTCGAGGAGTCCCGGCGGCGGCTGGGCCTGGAGTATGTGGACCTGTATCTGATCCACTGGCCCAATCCCCGGGTCGGCAAGTACGTCGACTCCTGGAAGGCCATGATCAAGCTGCGCGAGGACGGGCTGGTCCGCTCGATCGGCGTCTCGAACTTCACTGCGGAGCACATCACGCTGCTGGAGAAGGAGACCGGTGTGCTGCCGTCGGTGAACCAGATCGAGTTGCACCCGCTGTTCCCGCAGGAGGAGCTGCGCGTCTTTCACGCGGACAAGGGCATCGTCACCGAGAGCTGGAGTCCGCTGGGCCGGGGCAGCGGACTGCTGGACGACCCCGCGGTCGGGCGGATCGCCGAGTTGCACGGGGTGACTCCGGGCCAGGTGCTGCTGCGCTGGCACCTCCAGATGGGCGCGCTGCCCATTCCGAAGTCGGCCGATCCGGGCCGGCAGCGCGCCAACCTCGACGTCTTCGGCTTCACGCTGGACTCCGGCCAGCTGGCGGCGATCGCCCGCCACGCCCCGCGCCGGCTCGGCGGGGACCCCGAGGAGCACGAGGAGTTCTGAGGCCACCGGCAGCAAACGAGCCGCGCCGGGCTACGGCTCCTCGATGTGCTCGTGCGCGCCGCGCTTCCGGGCGGCGTCGCTCGGGGGCGCGGCGAGGCTGCCGAGGATGTCCAGGAGTTCGGCGCTGCGGCTGCCGGGTTCGGCGTGGAAGACGACCAGGGTGAGTCCGTCGGTGCCGTCCACGGACAGCTTGTTCGACTGCAGGTCGAGGTCGCCGACCTGCGGATGGGTCAGCCGGCTCACCCGGCCGCGCCGGGGCCGTACCTCGTGCCGGGCCCACAGGGTGCGGAAGCGGTCACTGCGCAGGGACAGCTCGCCGACCAGATCGCGCAGCCGTGGGTCGTCCGCGTCCGCCCCGGCCTCGGACCGCAGCACGGCCACGCCCTCCTCGGTGAGGTCCGCCCAGTCCCGGCGCAGCGCCCGCTCGGCCGGGTCGAGGAAGACGCCCCGCAGGATGTTCACGCCGGGCCGGTAGTTCGGGGTGAGCGCGGTGGCGAGGGCGTTGGCGGCCAGGCAGTCGGTGCAGCGGTTCTGGACGTAGGCGGGATTGCGCGGCCAGCCGTCGATGAGCTGCAGCAGGCTCGCCGGCACCTGCTGTGTGCGGCGCCCGGACCGTACACCCGCGCTGGGCCGGTCCTGGGCAAGGCCCACGAGGTGGGCCGTGGCGTCGGCGTCGAGCTTCAGCACACGCGCGACGGCTTCGAGGACCTGCACGGACGGGTTGCGGTCCCGGCCCTGTTCCAGCCGCAGGTAGTAGTCGGAGCTGATGCCGGCCAGCAGCGCGACCTCCTCGCGGCGCAGCCCGGGCACCCGGCGCAGGCCGCCGCCGGGCAGCCCCACGTCCTCGGGCCGCACCAGCGCCCGGCGGGCGCGCAGGAACTCGCCGAGCGCGTTCGATCCGGCCATGGGCCCACCTCCGTCCATGGCCTCACCGTACGGCCGCCCGGCAGGCGGTGACTGGCCCTGCCACTCCCAGGATCGCCGGGGTACTGCAACGGCGGGCGCCGGGGACGCAGGGTGGACACCGAGGCCGCCGGAACGAGAGCGGTGGCCCGGACACCCTGGGCACCACCTGAGAGGTACGACATGACTGCACAGCTCGGCGGCACGATCACCCCGGCCGACGGCCTGACCCTGACCCGCGTCGGCTACGGCGCCATGCAGCTGGCCGGGCCCCATGTGTTCGGCGCGCCGAAGGACCGTGACCGGGCCGTCGCGGTGCTCCGCGCGGTGGTGGAGGCGGGCATCACGCACATCGACACCGCCGACTTCTACGGTCCCGTGGTCGTCAACGAGATCATCCGGGAGGCCCTGCACCCCTACCCCGAGGAACTGCACATCGTCACCAAGGTCGGCGCCCGCCGGGGAGCCGACGGCAGCTGGATCCTGTCGCGGCATCCCGAGGACCTGAAGGCGCAGGTGTACGACAACCTGCGGAGCCTCGCCGTGGAGGCCCTGGACGTCGTCAATCTGCGGCTGGGCGAGGTGGACGCCCCGAACGACGACTCCCTGGCCGAGCAGTTCGGCGCGCTGGCCGAGCTGCGCGAGCGGGGGCTGATCCGGCACCTGGGGCTGAGCACGGTGACCGCCGCGCAACTGGACGAGGCGCGGGCGATCGCGCCCGTGGTGTGCGTGCAGAACCTGTACAACCTGGCCAACCGGCAGGACGACGCCCTCGTGGCGCGCACGGCCGCCGAGAACATCGCCTTCGTGCCGTACTTCCCGCTGGGCGGCTTCACCCCGCTGCAGTCCGAGACGCTGGCGAAGGTCGCCGCCCGGCTGGAGGCGTCACCGCAGCAGGTGGCGCTGGCCTGGCTGCTGCGCCGGTCGCCGAACATCGCGCTCATCCCCGGTACGTCCTCGCCGGAGCACTTGCGGGAGAACATCGCCGCGGCGAGCCTGGTGCTGCCGGACGAGGCGGTCACCGAGCTGGACGGCATCGCGGGCTGACCGGCCCGGCCCGGGGTACTCGGGGCCCGTGGGGCGGACGCACGGAAGGAGCCGCACGTGGCAGCGCAGGACCGGCTGCGGACGTACCGCGGCAGGCGTGACTTCGAGCGGACCCGTGAACCGTCCGGACGGGAGCCCGGGGCCGGGGGCGACGCGCCCCGGTTCGTGGTGCAGATCCACGACGCGCGGCGGATGCACTTCGACTTCCGGCTCCAGGTGGACGACGTCCTGAAGTCCTGGTCGGTCCCGAAGGGCCCGTCCCCCGACCCCGGGGACAAGCGGCTGGCCGTGCCGACCGAGGACCATCCGCTGGAGTACGAGGACTTCGAGGGCGTGGTCCCGAAGGGCGAGTACGGCGGCGGCACGGTGATCGTGTGGGACCGCGGCACCTATGAGCCGCTCAGCCACGACCGCGCGGGCCGTCCGGTGGAGTTCGCGGAGTCCCTGGAGCGTGGACACGCCACGTTCCGGTTGCACGGGACGAAGTTGCACGGGGAGTACGCGCTGACCCGGTTCCGCAGCGGTGCGGACGAGGAGGAGGCCTGGCTGCTGATACGCAAGGGCCCGGCGCACGCGAACGGTCACGGCACCCCCGACCCCCGGCGAGCCCGCTCCGTGCGCACCGGCCGCACCCTCGCACAGGTCGCGGCCGCCGACGGGGGGTGAGCGGCGGCGCCGGGACCGGTCCGACTGCCCGTTCCAGTGCTCAGGTTGATCAGGTCGATGGGGCCGATGGGGCCGATGGGGCCGATGAGGTCGATCAGATGTCGGGCAGCGCCTGCTCGGCCCAGATCGTCTTGCCCCGGCCGGTCTGCCGACTGCCCCATCGCTGGGTGAGCTGGGCGACCAGCAGCAGGCCGCGGCCGCCCTCGTCGTAGGCGTGCGCCCGGCGCAGATGCGGTGAGGTGGAACTGGCGTCGGAGACCTCGCAGATGAGCGCGCGGTCGCGGATCAGCCGGAGCTGGATGGGCGGTTCGCCGTAGCGGATGGCGTTGGTGACGAGTTCGCTGACGACGAGCTCGGTGATGAAGGCGGCCTCCTCCAGCCCCCAGGTGGCCAGTTGCTCGCCGACCGCCTGCCGGAAGGCGGCCACCTCGGCAGGGTCGGGCGGGACGTCCCAGGTGGCGACCCGGTCGGCGCCGAGGGCGCGGGTGCGCGCGAGCAGCAGGGCGACGTCGTCGCTGTGCTGGTCGGGCAGGACGGCCTTCAGGACGTTGTCGCACAGGGCCTCGAGCGAGGAGGCGGGCGCGCTGAGGGCTCTGCGCAGCTCGTCGGCGGCGCCGTCGAGTTCCCGGTCGCGGTCCTCGATCAGGCCGTCGGTGTAGAGCGCGACGACGGAGCCCGCGGGCAGTTCCAGTTCCGTCGCCTCGAACGGCAGCCCGCCGACGCCGAGCGGTGGTCCGGCGCTCATGTCGACGGACTCGGCGGTGCCGCCCGGCAGGACGACGGCCGGGGCCGGGTGGCCGGCGGCGGCCAGGCTGAGGTGCCGGGAGACGGGGTCGTACACGGCGTACAGGCAGGTGGCGCCGAGTTCGGCGACCTCCTCGCCGCTGTCGTCGGCGGCCAGGTGGGTGACCAGGTCGTCCAGGTGCGTGAGGAGTTCGTCGGGCGGCAGGTCGACGTCGGCGAGGGTGCGTACGGCCGTGCGCAGCCGGCCCATGGTGGCCGAGGACTGGATGCCATGGCCGACGACGTCGCCCACGACGAGGCCGACCCGGCCGCCGGAGAGCGGGATGACGTCGAACCAGTCGCCGCCGATGCCGGCCAGCGATCCGCACGGCAGATAGCGGTGGGCCACCTCGACCGCGGCCTGCCCGGGCAGACCTCTGGGCAGCAGGCTGTGCTGGAGGGCGAGGGCGGTGGTGCGCTCGCGGGCGAAGCGGCGGGCGTTGTCGATGGAGACGGCGGCGCGGCTGCCGAGCTCCTCGGCGAAGACGGCGTCGTCGGGGCCGTAGCTGTCGGGGTGGGCCATGCGGACACAGACCGCGACGCCCAGCGTGGTGCCGCGGGCCCGCAGGGGCACCGCGATCAGGGAATGGATGCCCTGCCGATAGGGGCGGCCCTCCGGCGAGCGGGCGTTGCGCTCCTCCAGCCATTCGACGAACTCCGGCTCACCGGCCTGGCTGAGCACCGCGCGCCCCTCGCGCAGGGCGCGGGCGGGCGGCGAGTCCGGCGGATAGTCGTCGATCTCGCCGATGCGGACGGCCGCGCCGGGGTCGCCCTCGCGGGTCGAGCCGTGGGCGATGCGGTGCAGTACGACACCGCCGGCCGGCATCATCGGCGGCTCGTCCGCGCCCAGCACCCAGTCGAGCAGGTCGACACTGGCGAAGTCGGCGTAGCGCGGGACGAGGATGTCGACCAGTTCCTCGGCGGTGCGCACCACGTCCAGGGTGGTGCCGACGGCGGTCGTCGCCTCGTTGAGGAGGGCGAGACGGCGCCGGGCCCAGTACTGCTCGGTGTTGTCGAAGGCGGCCATGCCGACCCCGGTCAGCTCGCCGGAGGCGGCGCGCAGCGGCCACATCTCGATGCTCCAGAGGTGCTCCCGGTTCAGCGCGGGGGCGCCGGCGAAGCTCTCGTAGCGGACGGGCCGGCCGGTCTCGGCGACCTCCCGGAGGTGGCGCAGGAAGCCCTGGTTGTATGGGGTCTCCTCCACGGTCTCCGGGAAGAAACGGCCGGTCAGCGCGGACTCGGGGACGCCCAACACCTTGCAGGCGGTGTCGTTGACGCGCAGATAGCGCTGCTGGAGGTCGAAGACCGACATGGACATGGAGGCCTGCTCGAAGGTCTCGGCCGCCAGGGAGCCCGGCGGGTCGGCCGTTACGGCGAAGCCGGTGGACTGTCCGTCGGCTCCGGTGACCGGGCAGGCGGTGACGGCCAGGTCGACACGGTGGCCGTCACGGTGACGCAGCGCGACGGTGCCGGTGCGCGCGGCAAGCGTGTCGTCCGGGATGTCCTCGGCGAGCAGTTCGGCCGCGGGTCGGCCCACGACGTCCGCGGCCGAGCGGCCCGTGAGCCGCCACGCACCCTCGCTCCACCCGGTCACCGTGCCCCGGGCGTCGATGACCGCCACGGCGGCGCCATGCTTCATATGCCCAAGGATGTTCCGATTGCGGCGGCACATCAAGCGCGGGAGCATGACGCAGCGTGCGGTGCGGGTCGGGAGCCGTTCAGCCCTGGTGCGCGCGCAGGGCGGCGAGAGCCCGGTCGGCGTGGGTGTTCATGCGCAGCTCGCTGCGGACGATCTCCAGCACGGTGCGGTCCTGGGCGATCACGAACGTGACGCGTTTGGTGGGGACGAGGGAGAAACCGCGCTTGACGCCGAACCGCTCGCGGACCGTGCCGTCGGCGTCGGAGAGCAGCGGCATGCCGAGGCCGTGCCGGCCGGCGAACTCCTGCTGTTTGTCGACGCCGTCGCCGCTGATGCCGACGGGCTGGGCGCCGACGGCGGCGAACTCTGCGGCGAGGTCGCGGAAGTGGCAGGCCTCGGCGGTGCAGCCCGGGGAGAGTGCGGCGGGGTAGAAGAAGAGGACCACCGGCCCGTCGGCCAGCAGCTCGTCGAGCCGGCGGGTGACGCCGGTCTCGTCGGGCAGGGCGAAGTCCTCTGCCTTGTCCCCGACCTCGATGCGTTCCGTCATGACCGTCCCTCCTTGTACGGGCGCCTGCCGGGCCCGCCTCGTTCCGGGCGGCTCCCCGCGTCGTACGGGGGCCGGTGCCGCGCCGGATATTACTGGACGGTAGACGCGACGGTGCCCTTGCCGCAGAACTCCGACCGTCGGACCGTCGCGCAGTCCGGCGACCTCCGAGGACTCGAAGGCGCCCGCCCCCGCCCCCTGTCGGCCGTCGACCGGCGGCGGACATCCCCCTGCGTGTCGCACAGGCCGCCGCCCGCCATGAGCGTGCTGGAATCAGCGAGTCCACTGCCGTTCCTGACACCGGAGGAACCCATGGCCTTCGCCGTCGTCGCCCAGTACCAGTGCGCCCCCGCCGACGCGGACACCGTGCGCGACGCGCTGCGGAAGATGCGCGAACTGGTCCCGTCGGAACCGGCGAACCTCGCCTACGAGGCGCACGAGGTCGTCGACCGGCCGGGGGCGTTCGTGCTGTACGAGCGCTACACCGACCGGAGCGGGTTCGAGGCGCACAAGGAGACGGACCATTTCGCGGAACTGATCCGGGGAACGGTGTTCCCCCTGCTCAAAGAGCGGTCCATCACCTTCGCCGAGACGGTCTGACGCGTCACCCGGACGCCCGCCGGGACGGGCGGGACGGCGGGACACCGCTGTGCCGCGGACGGGACGGGCCCCGGTGGGGGGCGCCCGTCCCACGGGACGTCCCGGCCGTCCCCGGGGACGACGGGACGGCATCCTGACGGCCCGTCACGGAAACGCTTGCTGTCGTGATCACTGCTCGTGGTCACGAGAACGACAGCCGGAGGTTTCCATGTTCCCACGGACTCTGAAGGGCGGTCTGCTGGCCACGGCCATGGTGCTGGCGTTGCTGCCCACGGCGACCGGGGCCACCGCGGCGAGCGCCACCGCCCAGCACCCGGCGCCCAGCGCCGTCGCCCAGTCCGACACCCACCACCGCGTCCACCACTACCGCCACCACCTCCGCAGGCAGCACGCACACCGCGTGCACCGCGGCCACCGCTACACGAGCCAGGGAGCGGTGTACCGCTCCGTCCAGCGGGCGACGGCCTACCGGATCGCCTCGCACATGACGCCGTACCGTCTGCACCACCACCTCTCGGCGCAGCCGGTGTCGCACCGGCGCGTCCTGCCCGTCACCGGCCGGGTCACCACACGTCACGCCTGGCTGAACGTCCGCTCGGGGCCGGGCACCGGCTACCGGGTGATCGGCCACCGGCAGTCGGGCCGGCAGGTGGGTCTCGTCTGCGAGACCCGCGGCTCCTGGGTGCACGGGAACCGCATCTGGTACCGACTGCGGCACCACGCCGGATACGTCTCGGCCCACTATGTCCGCGCCAGCCGCACCCTCCCCTGGTGCTGACGGCACGACACCGCCGCACCGCCTAGTCACCGAAGGCCCGTTCGACGACCCCCGAACGGGCCTTCGGTACGCCCGCACGCCTCACCCTCCTCATACCTCACCGGGCGTTGCAGTCGCCGCGCCGCTGGGAAGCCATTCCGACAACAGGGGCTAAACCGCCCATAGCGGAAACCGAGTCGAGGACGGACGATGCGGGACCCTCAAGCGTCGACCACACCGGACGAGCCACTGGCGGTGGGGCTGCGCGAGTTGAAGGACCGTACGGGGCTGAGCCTCGCGGCGCTGGCCGCGCGCACTCCGTACAGCAAGTCCGCGTGGCACCGCTATCTGTCCGGCGGCACGCCGCCGCCGAGGGCCGCCGTGGAGGCGCTGTGCCGGCTCGCGGGCGCCGATCCCGAGGCCGTACTGGCGCTGTGGGAGGCGGCCGACGTCCCACCGGCCACGGCGGGGCCCGAGAAGCCCGGCCGGACGCACCGGCTGCGGCGGCTCGCGTCCTGGCGGGCGCCCTGGCTGCCGATGTCCGCGCTCGCGCTGTTCGGCGTGGCGACGGCGGTGACCGCTGCCGTCGCCCTGTACACGCGGCCGGGCAACGCACCCGCCGAACAGCCCGTGTCGGCGGTGCCCCGCTGCCACGGCCGGTCCTGCCAGGGCGAGTTGCCCGACGCGTCGGTGTGCGCCAAGGACGCGCGGACCACGAGCACGGTCACCGACCCCGGTTACACGGTCCGGCTGCGCTACTCGCCCGCCTGCGGGACCGCCTGGTCCGAGGTACGGCTGCGGTCGGCCAAGCCGCACGAGGTGTCGGTGCGGGCCGGGCAGGATGTGCTCACGGCCAGCTATCCGGCGGACGACTCCGCCGAGGACAGCAGCCCGATGCTCTCGGTGTTCTCGCCCCGGGGCGTGGAGGCCTGCGCCGAGGTGAACGAGGAGCTGGCCTGCACGGGCCTGGACGTGGAGCCGGACGCGCAGCGGTGAGCGACAGCCAGCAGGCACGGCCCCGGCCGGGCTGGCCGACGGCCCGGGCGAGGATGCGGGCCTCCAGTGCCATGCGGTTGGCGGCCGGATGGTCGCCGTTGTACGAGTCCTCCGCCGGGTGGGTGAGGACGACGTCGGGCTCGGTCCCGCGGTAGACCGCGACGAGTTGGTCGGTCAGTTCGGTCAGCAGCTAGTCGCCGGCGGCGACGGCGGCATTGGCCGCGCACAGTCCCTCCAGGACCATTCGGCACTCCGTGATCGCGACCGCTTCCTCCACGGTCACCACCCGTACCCGCGAACCACGGTTGCGGATCCGCTCCGCCGGCCGCTGAGCCGCTGCCATCTCGCCGTACAGGATCGCCTGTCCTACCCATCGGGCCCCTGGCTCATCAGCCCGTGCGGTACAGCTCGGTGAGCAGTTCGAGGACCGCCTGGAGGGCGGGGTGGGGATCGTCGCGCCACCAGGCGAGCCGTACGGCGACGGGTTCGGCGTCGCGCACCGGCCGGTAGACGATGCCGGGCCGCGGGTACTGGTTCGCGGTCGACTCGGCGGTGACGCCGATGCCGCGTCCGGCGGCGATGACGGTGAGCCAGTCGTCGACGTCGTGTGTCTCCTCGACGGTGGGGCGGGTGTCCGGCGGCCACAGTTCGGGGGTGGTGGTGCCGGTGCGCCGGTCGACCAGCAGGGTCCGGCCGGTGAGGTCGGCGAGCCGTACGGAGCGGCGCCGGGCCAGCGGATCGTCGGCGGCCATCGCGCACAGGCGCCGCTCCAGGCCCACGATGGCCGAGTCGAACCGCCGGTCCTCCAGCGGCCGACGCACCACCGCGAGGTCGCAGCCGCCTTCGCCGAGGCCGGCGGACGCCGTGTTGACGCGGACGAGATGCAGATCGATCCCGGGGTGTGCGGAGCTCCAGCGACGCTGGAAGGCGACGGTGTGGCCGCCGACCGCCGACCACGCGTAGCCGATCCGCAGCCGGGTGTGCCCCGAGGTGGCCTCCTGGACCAGGGCGGCGACGTCCGCCAGCACCCGTCGGGCCTGCGCCACCACCCGCATTCCGGTCGCGGTCGGGGCCACCTCGCGCGAGGTGCGCCGCAACAGCCGTACCCCCAGGGCTCGTTCGAGCCCCGCCAGGGTACGGGACACCGCCGCCTGGGACACCCCCAGGGCGATCGCCGCATCGGTGAAGGTGCCCTCGTCGACGATGGCGACGAGACAGCGCAGCTGCCGCAGTTCGACCTCATCCATGCGTTCAGCGTATAGATCGAGTCGTGCATGCATTTTGCGCAAGCAGCCGGCAGGCGGACGCTCCTGTCATGCGACGAGCTCTCCGACAGCCGGCGGTCATGGTGTCCCCGATGGTCCAGAATCCCGCCCCGGGGCGGTCGGCCGGTGTGGCGACCATGTTCGGCAGCGGCCTCTCCAACCAGACCGGCGCGGCGATCGGCTCGCTGGCCTTCCCGGTGCTCGGCCCGCTCGGGGTGGTGGCGGTGCGCCAGTACGTCGCCGCGCTGGTCCTCGTGGCCGTCGGCCGGCCGCGGCTGCGCGACTTCACCTGGCGGCAGTGGTGGCCGGTGCTGCTGCTCGCCGGGGTCTTCGGCACCATGAACCTGACCCTGTACAGCGCGATCGAGCGGATCGGCCTGGGGCTGGCGGTGACGCTGGAGTTCCTGGGCCCGCTGAGCATCGCGCTGGCCGCCGCGCGGCGCCGGCTGGACGCCGGGTGCGCGGTGCTGGCGGCGGCCGGTGTCGTGGTGCTGATGCGCCCTCAGTCGTCCACCGACTACCTGGGGATGGGGCTGGGCCTGGTGGCCGCCTGCTGCTGGGCGTCGTACATCCTGCTCAACCGGACCGTCGGGCGGCGCATCCCGGGCGCGCAGGGTTCGGCGGCGGCCGCGTGTGTCTCCGCGGTGACCTTCCTGCCGATCGGGATCGTCGTCGCCGTACGGCATCCGCCGACGGTCTCGGCCGTGCTGTGCGCGGTGGCGGCGGGCGTGCTGTCGTCGGCCGTGCCGTACCTCGCCGATCTGCTCACCCTGCGCACGGTGCCGGCCAGGACCTTCGGTCTGTTCATGAGCGTCAACCCGATGCTGGCCGCCGTGGTCGGCTGGGTGATCCTCGGACAGGGGCTGGGCCTGCCGGAGTGGGCGGGGATCGGGGCGGTGGTCGCCGCCAACGCGGTCAGCATCGCCACCACCCGCACCTGATGGAGCGTCATGTATCAGGCATACGGCGCTGGGTCACGAGGTGTGCTCGTGGTGACCTGCAGGGACCCGCTCCCTCGCCGGGAGCCGGATACGTGGCGAACTGCCCAATCCCCCCACTCAGTCCGCATGCACGGCCAGACCCGTGCCGACCGTCGCGGCCAGCGGGGTGGCCGCGACGGCGGCGACCGCGGTGAGAGAACTTCCCAAGCCTTGAAGGGAAGAAGGGCATCGAGCCTGGCCGCCGACCGAAACGCCCGGCGTGCGGACCGCCGCACGGACGGACCGCCGTACCGGCGCGGGTGTTCAGTGAGCGGGGCCGACCGGGGCCAGCCACAGGCACAGGACGGCGTCCGCGAGGCCGTCGGCCGCCTCCGCCCAGGTGGCGCGTGGGGTCGGGGCGCCCTCGGCGAGGGCCCGTTCCCGCTCGGCGCAGGTGTGCAGGATCAACAGGCGGACCATCTGGCCGCGTTCGACCTCCGCCTCGCTCGGCGTCGTCGCCTTCGCGCTCGTCCTGGCCCTGGTGCCGGAGTCCGGCGTGCGCACCGGTGGCCGCTTCGACCTCGTCGGAACGCTCGGCATGGCGGTCGGACTCGTCTCGCTGCTGCTCGCCGTCCCCAAGGGCGCCGACTGGCGCTGGGGCAGCGGCACCGCCCTGGGTCTGTTCGCGCTCTCCGTGGTGACCCTCGTGGCCTGGGGCTTCTTCGAGCTGCGTACGGCGGCGCCGCTGGTGGACCTGCGCACCACGGTCCGCCGCCAGGTGCTCTTCACCAATCTGGCGTCGATCGCGTTCGGCTTCTCGATGTTCGCGATGTCGCTGCTCCTGCCGCAGCTGCTCCAGCTGCCCCCGCAGACCGGCTACGGCCTCGGCAGGTCCATGCTCACCGTGGGTCTGGTCATGGCCCCGCAGGGCCTGGTGATGATGGCCATGGCTCCGGTGTCCGCCCTGATCACCAAGTCCCGGGGCCCGAAGATCACGCTGATGATCGGAGCAGTGATCGTCGCCGTCGGCTACGGGCTCAACATCGTGCTGATGAGCGAGGTCTGGCACCTGGTGCTGGTGTCCTGTGTCATCGGCGCGGGCGTCGGCTTCGCCTACGGCGCCATGCCGGCACTGATCATGGGGGCGGTCCCGCCGTCGGAGACGGCCGCCACGAACAGCCTCGACACGCTGATGCGGTCCATCGGGACGTCCGTGGCCAGCGCGGTGGCCGGGGTGATCCTGGCGCAGCTGACGATCAGCCTCGGCGGGCATGCGCTGCCGTCCGAGAACGGCTTCAAGGTCGTCATGGCGTTCGGCGCGGGCGCGGCTGTGCTCGCCTTCGTCCTCGCGTCCTTCCTCCCCCGCCACCGCCCCGCCGCGCCGGCCCCGGCCCCTGCGGCCGCCGAGCCCTCGGCGGAGGCAGTGGGCTGAGGTGCGGCCGGAGCGGGCAGCTTCCCCGAGCGACCCGCTCCCTGGGCACACAGGCGTGTCGTAGGACATCAGGTACGACCGCCGCGACGACGGGGGCCTAAGCAGGAGCGACCGCCGCACGCGCCGCCGGCGTACGCACCGGCAACGCCCTTCTGGCGCCGGGCCCGCGCGCGAGGCGACGGCGGATGCCGGCCGCGCTCGCCGGTTCGCACCGCGCCCGGCGTCTCCGGTCCCGATGCGGGCCCGTTCAGGGGAACCCGTGGCCGATGGTGCGTGAGGCCGGCGGGCGTGGTCGAGACCTTCAGCCGTGACCGCCGTGCCGCTGCCGCTCATCGCGCCGATGCTCGCCACTCCCGGCTCCCTGCCGCCCGCCGCCCAGGACGAGCGGTGGGCGTACGAGACCAAGCAGGACGGCCAGCGGGTGATGGTCTATCTGCCGGGCGACGGCAGTGTGCTGCTGCGTGCCCGTTCGGGCGAGGACATCACGGGGGCCTATCCCGAACTGCGGCCGCTCGCGGGCGCGCTGGGCAGCACGCCCGCCGTCCTGGACGGTGAGGTGCTGGCCCTGGACGCACGGGGGCGGGCCGACTTCCAGTTGCTGCAGAGCCGGATGGGTCTCGCACACGCCCCCGCACGGGCGGCGCGCCGGGCCGCCCAGGTGCCGGTGCACCTGGTGCTGTTCGACGTGCCCTACCTGGCGGAGTCCCTGCTACGGCTGCCGTACGTACGGCGGCGGGCCCGGCTCACGGAGCTGGCTCTGGCCGGGCCGTACTGGTCGACGCCGGGTGCCGTGACCGGGCACGGCGCCGAGGCGCTCGCGGCGACCAGGGAGCACGGTCTGGAGGGCCTGGTGTGCAAGCGGCTGGACTCGGTGTACGAGCCCGGAGTGCGCTCCCGCGCCTGGATCAAGATCCGGAACATGCGTGCCGAGGACGTGGTCGTCGGCGGCTGGCTGCCGGGCAAGGGGCGGCTGAGTGGGCTGCCCGGCGCGCTGCTGCTCGGCCAGCACGACGCGCGACGCCGGCTGCGCTACGTCGGCGGGGTGGGCACCGGCTGGAGCGAGGCGGAGCGGACCGAACTGGCCCGGCTGCTGGCGGCCGCCGCGAGCAACCGGTGCCCCTTCGACCCGGCGCCCCGGATCCCGGACGCCCGCTGGGTGCTGCCCCGGCTGGTGGGCGAGGTCTCCTACAGCACCCGTACCCGGGCCGGGCTGTTGCGCCAGCCGTCCTGGCTGCGGCTGCGTCCGGAGCTGACGCCAAAGGAGTCTGCGGCGGACCTGCCCGGGGAGTTCGACTGAGGAGTTGGGGTCTATCGTGTGCTCATGCCGGTTCCCGAACTGATCCGAATCGTCTCCCGCGACTCCCCCATGGCCCTGGCCCAAGTCGAGCGGGTCCGCGCCGAGTTGGCCGTACTGCACCCGGGTGTGCGCACCGAGGTGGTTCCGGTGAAGACCACCGGCGACAAGTGGCTCGGCGATCTGTCCAAGGTCGAGGGCAAGGGGGCGTTCACCAAGGAGGTGGACGCGGCCCTGCTGGCCGGGGAGGCCGATCTCGCGGTGCACTGCGTCAAGGACGTGCCCGCCGACCGGCCACTGCCCGCCGGGACGGTGTTCGCCGCGTTCCTGAAGCGGGACGACATCCGTGACGCGCTGATCCACCCGGACGGCCTCACCCTGGACGAACTGCCGGCCGGCACCCGGATCGGCACCTCCTCGGTGCGCCGGGTGGCCCAACTGGCCGCCACGCACCCGCACCTGGAATGCGTGCCGTTCCGCGGCAACGCCAACCGCCGGCTGCAGAAGCTGGCCGAGGGGGAGGCGGACGCGCTGCTGCTGGCGGTGTCCGGTCTGGAGCGGATCGACCGGACGGACGTGATCAGCGAGGTGCTGTCGACGGAGACGATGATGCCGCCGATCGGCGCGGGCATCCTCGCCCTGCAGTGCCGTGCGGACGACAGCGAGCTGATCGACGCCGTCAGCGGGCTCGGCGACCCGGAAACCTACCGTGAGGCCACGGCCGAGCGCATGTTCCTGCACGTGCTGCAGGGCCACTGCAACAGCCCCATCGCCGGCTACGCGCGCGTGGACCGCGGCGGCGAACTGTCCCTGCGGGCCTGTGTGTTCACCCCGGACGGCAAGACCCGGCTGAACGCCCACGAGTGGGCGGGCCGGCTCGACCCGGCCACCCTCGGTACCTCGGTCGCGGTGGCGCTGCTGCGCCAGGGCGCCCGGGAGATCATCGACGGCATCCCGCACTGAGGCGCCGGGCCGCGTACGGCGGCCCGGTACCGGTGGTACGGCGTGCGGCGTACCGGTGGTACGGCGTGCGGCCGGGGCTCGTGCGCCGTACGGCCGCGTCCAGGGTCAGGCGGTGCCGGGCTCCGTCTGGTCCCGCAGAAAGGCGCTGACCTGGTGGGCGAGGCTGCCCTGCCCGGCGGCCGTGGGGGCCGACGCCGGGGTCGACTCCAGGACGCCGATGCCGCCCGTCCACAGCCGGCGGTCCGCCCACTCCTCCTCGACCCGCAGCTGCACCTGTACATCCACGTGGGTCAGGGCGGCCTCGGGGGCGGCGGCATAGATCACGGCGGTGGCCCGGCGCAGCGGGTAGACGTCGAAGCCCTCGATGAACTGGGAGTTGCGCCAGTCGATGAACGCGCCCTCACCGTCGGGGCCGACGCGGACGTCGATCTGGCCGTCCTCCAGGTGGATGCCGTAGTGCCGCGCGCCGCGGTTCTCGACGGTCACCCGGACACTGAAGTACGTCAGGCCGGCGGCGGCGTCGTCGCGTCCGCGCGGCGGCTCGGCGGCCTCCAGGCGGTGGACGCGGACCCGCAGACCGGCATGCTCGTCGTACTCGTGCCAGTCCCCGACCACGTTCGGCTCGTACACAGTGCCCCTCTCGACCTTCGAGAGCTGCTGTCTATCTGTGCGCCGAGTGCACTGTCAAATGAGCAGAATGCGCTATGGCCAGGGGGTTCGCCCGCTTTGATCGCTGATCAAGCGCTGCCCAGGAAGGATGCGGACACGGCACTTCCGACGGGGTACGCGCGCGTGCCGCACATCACGTCCGGGACAAGATCAACGGGCCAGGCGGCCGAGCAGTGAGGAGGCCGCGGCGATGCCGAGCGCGGCGGCCACGAGCAGGACGGCGAAGTCGGTGCCGAGGTGCGCGGGTGTGCCGAGCAGCAGCCCGCGCAGGGCGTCGACTTGATAACTCAGTGGGTTGACCTTGCTGACGGCCTGCAGCCAGCCCGGCATCACCGAGACGGGGTACAGGGCGTTGGAGCCGAAGAACAGCGGCATGGTGATCGCCTGCCCGAAACCCATCAGCCGGTCGCGGTTGAGCACGATGCCCGCGATGGTCATCGACAGACAGGAGAAGAAGACGGAGGCGAGGACCACCGCGGCCCCGACGCCGAGCAGCTTCAGCGGGTTCCAGGTGAGGGCCACGCCGAGCACGGCGGCGATGGCGATGACGACGATCGCCTGGATCAGCGACTTCACCCCGGCGGCGAACGCCTTGCCGGTGATCAGTGCGGAGCGCGGGGTCGGGGTGACGAGAAGCTTGTTCAGGATGCCCGCGTCGCGTTCCCAGATGATCTGGATGCCGTAGAAGATCGCGATGAACATCGCCGACTGGGCGATGATGCCGGGCGCCATGAAGTCGATGTACGGGACGCCGCCGGTGGGTATCGCCCGGATCCGGGTGAAGGTCTGGCCGAAGATCAGCAGCCACAGGGCGGGCTGGACCGCGCGGGTGTAGAGCTCGGTCCGGTCGTGCCGCAGCTTCTGCAGCTCGACCGCGCACATGGCGATGACCCGGGCGGGGAGCAGCCGCCAGCCGGCGCGCGGCACGGGCGGGCTGAGCAGCAGGTCGGTGATGGTGCCGGGGGTGCGGTCAGCCGACGCGGCGCGCGGTGCGGCGGGTGCTGCGGACATCGCGGAAACCTCCTCCGGAGTTGTCGTCGAGGCTGCTGCCGGCCACGTGGCGGAAGACGTCCTCCAGCGTGGGCAGGGCGTCGGAACCCTGGCGTTCGGCCAGGCCCCGGCGCAGCTCGACGGGGGTGCCGAGGGCGCGGATACGGCCGCGGTGCATCAGGGCGACCCGGTCGCAGTACTGGTCGGCCTCGTCCATGGAGTGGGTGGTGACGAGGACGGTCATGCCGGTGGCCGCGCGGACGGCGTTGATGTGCTCCCAGACGCCGGTGCGGGCGATCGGGTCCAGACCGATGGTGGGTTCGTCCAGGATCAGCAGCCGGGGGGCGCTGATCAGGGCCTGGGCGAGTTCGAGGCGGCGGACCATGCCGCCGGAGTAGGTGCCGGCGAGCCGGTCGGCGGCTTCGGCGAGGCCGACGGCGGCCAGCGCCCGGGCGACCCGTGCGGCGCGCTCGCGGCGGGGCACGTCGAAGACGCGGGCGAACAGCGCGACGTTCTCCCGGCCGGTGAGCCCGCTGTCGGCGGACAGCTGCTGCGGGACGTAGCCGAGCAGCCGGCGCACCGCCATCCGCTCCTTGGCGGCGTCGTGCCCGAAGACGCGGACCATGCCGGTGGGGACGGGCAGGAGGGTCGTGATGCAGCGGATCGCAGTGGTCTTGCCGGCCCCGTTCGGCCCGAGCAGCCCGAACACCTCCCCCTCACGAACACCGAGGTCGAGCCCATCCACGGCGTGGGTGTCACCGAAGGCGTAGACGAGCCGGGTACAGCTGACGGCCTCGGCGACGGGGGCAGGGGCCGACCCGTGGGCGGCTGCGGCGGGCGAGCCGACGGCATCGTCGGTACCGAGGGGTGCGGTGGGCGCGCCGGCGGTCTCGACGATGCCCGCGGCTGCGGGGGCCGCCGGGTCGGTGCCCTCGGCGGACGCGCCGACGATTTCGATCGAGCCCCTGGCTTCGGCGAGTACGTCGGGCGTCGAGGCGGTGTCGGCGGCTGCGCCAGCACTGTCGGCGGTGCCGGCGGCTGCGGCCGCCGGGTCGGCGGACGCATCGGGAGTCGAGGCCATATCGACGGTTGTGCTCGGACTGTCGGCGGTGCCGGTGGCGTCGGCTGGGGTGTCGGTGGTGTCCCTCGTCATGGTGTCTGGGCCTCCGTCACGGTGTCTGGACCTCCGTCATGCGCGGCGGCATCCGTCATGAGCGCGAACCCGTCATCCGTCCTCGGCCTCCTCGTGCAGGCCGGCGGCCAGCTTGCGCAGGGCCGGCAGGGCCGCGCGCAGGGCCTCCCGGTCGGCCTCGTCGAGCCGGGACACATGCCGGACGACCAGTTCGGCGCGGCGTCGCCGCCAGTCACCGAGACGTTTCTCGGCGGCCTCGGTCAGCCGCAGCCGCGCGGCGCGCCGGTCGGCGGGGTCGGTCTCGCGGAGCAGGAACCCGTCCCGGACGAGCTGGTTGACCAGGGTCGACACGGAGTTGCCCGCCAGATGCAGGGCCCTCGCCGCGCCCGAGATGCCGATGCCGGGCCGGGACTCGACCAGCCGCAGCAGCTCCACCTCGGCACCGCGCAGGCGAGGCAGGTTCATCCCGCCGCGCAGTCGCCGCCGGATCAGTCGCTGGATGCGCACCAGCGTGTCCGCCAGCTCTTCCGAGAGGGGCTCGGAATCCGTCGCCGCTTGCCGCGCCGTCTCGGATTCCACAGCGGATTCCACATTGGATTCCACATAAGAAGATTACTTCTCCTACAGAGGTAATGCCCGCCAGGAGCGAGCCAAGGACAGCCGATCGCGTCCCAATTGCATCTGTTTGTTTGATGATGTCCGTTAACGGGAAGGCGCTCAGCAGTGCTTCGGACCGGAGGCACGCCCGTGGGAGCCGGCCTCTTCGGCCGCCCCGGTGTCGGTACCCGGTCCAAGCGCACCTCCCACGGTGTCTGTTCATCCAGCACCTGTTGAGAGAGCTGCATTATGCGTGTCACCGGCAGCACGAAATCCCATCCGCACGACGACGCCCCCGACACGACGGCGTCCTTCGAGCTGCTCGCGCGGCTGCCCGACGGCCCCGAGCGGCGGGCGCTGCGCGACGAGCTGGTCCGGCTCTGGCTGCCCATGGCCGAGCGGATCGCCGTGCGGTTCCGCGGTCGCGGGGAGGCCCTGGAGGACCTGTACCAGGTGGCCGCCCTCGGCCTGGTGAAGGCCGTCGACCACTACGACCCGCAGCGCGGCCGCGCCTTCGAGGCGTACGCCGTACCCACCGTCACCGGTGAGATCAAGCGCCACTTCCGCGACCACATGTGGACCCTGCACGTACCCCGCCGAGTGCAGGACCTGCGCAACCGGGTCCGCTCGGCCGCCAAGGAGCTGGCTCAGAGCGGCTCGGGGGGCGCGCCCACCGTGGCGGAGATCGCCGCCCATACGCGGCTCAGCGAGGACGAGGTGCGCACCGGTATGGAGGCCCTGGAGTGCTACTCCGCGCTGTCCCTGGACGCCGCGGTGGCCGGCAGCGACGGCTTCGCCCTCGGGGACTCGCTCGGCGACGCCGACCCGGGCTACGACCTCGTGATCGACCGGGCCGCCGTGAAGCCGTTTCTCGAGGCGCTGCCGGAACGCGAGCGCGTCATCCTCTATCTGCGGTTCTTCCGCGGGATGACGCAGAGCCGGATCGCCGAGCAGCTCGGCATCTCGCAGATGCATGTCTCCCGGCTGCTCACCGGCTGCTGCGACCGGCTGCGCGAGGAACTGCTCGCCGAGGTCCGCTGACCGGCCCCGCCGGACCCGGCAGCACGACCACCCGCACCGCCCCCGCACCGCCCCCGCACCGCCCACACCTCCCGCGCCGCCCCCGCGTCACGCTTCCGGGGCGCCGGGCACCTGTGTGGGGCCGTACTGGTCGAGGGCGTCCTCCAGGGCGGCGCAGACGTCGGGCGGGATGTCCCCGCGGCGGCCCCAGATGAGGATCAGCTCGGCGATGTTGCGCAACTTGATGTTGGTGTGCTGGGACACTTCCTTCAGCACCTCCCAGCCCTCGTCCGGGGTCACCCGGCCCAGGGCCACCATCATCCCGATCGCCTGGTCGACGACCGCATGGGAGGCCACGGCCTCCTTCAACTGGTCGACTTGCGCCTGCAGCTCGGAGATCCGTTCGGGCTCGCTCGCACCCATGCCCCCATCGTCGTCGGTGACCTGCACCGATGCCACCGGGGGTACTCGACAGGCACCCGACCCCCTTCCGGTTGGACACTGGTGCCAGACCGGTGGCCGCCCGGCCCCGAGAGCAGGACGCGACTGCCATGAACCACAACGCCCCCGCCGGCGGTGGAGCGGCGCGCAGGCGAGACATCGTCTCCACGCACTCCGTCTTCGGCGCCCCGTGCTGGGTGAGCCTGACCAGCCGTGATCTCCAGGCCACCCAGGAGTTCTACACGGCCGTGCTCGGCTGGCGCTGGCGCGGCGCCAAGCTCGGCGAGCACTTCCGCATAGCGCTGGCGGACGGGGTGCCGGTGGCGGGGATCGCCGCCGTCGCCGCCATGTGGCAAATGGCGGTGGCGTGGACGCCGTACTTCGCCGTGCCGGACGCCGATGTGGCGGTGGCCCGGGCCCGCGAGCGCGGCGGCACGGCGGCCGTCGGGCCGCTGTCCTTCCCGCCGGGCCGGGCCGCGCTGCTCGCCGACCGGGACGGGGCCACCTTCGGGATCTGGCAGGGGGAGCTGGTCGGCAACTGGGAGGCGTGGCGGCGGGCGTCGCCGACCTTCATCCGGCTGCACACCCGCGACGCCTTCGACGCCGCGCTGTTCTACGGCGAGATCCTCGACTGGGCGTCCGGGCTGCCGGGCTGCTGCGAGGTGGAGTACGAGGGCGGCGAGGTGGTGCTGCGCAGCCAGGGTGACATCGTTGCCCGGATCGACTCGGGCGCGGTGGAGTCGGCACCGGATCCCTCCGTGCGGCCGCACTGGCAGATCCACTTCGCCGTGACGGACGTCCTGGACTGTGCCCGCACGGCCGAGAAGCACGGGGGCAGTGTGCTGAGCGAGGAGGAGGACGAGGCGATCCTCCGGGATCCGGACGGCGCGCAGTTCACGGTGACGTCACGCCGCGCTCGCTGAGCCCGTTGGGATCTACAGCGACGGCTGACAGGGCAGTGTCGCCGCGCCCTACTTCGCCGCCCGCGACGGACGCGACAGCAGAATCAGGCTGCGCGCCTCCGCGCGGACCCCCGTGCCGGCCTTGCGTTCACGTTCGTCGGGGACGCCGTCCGGGTCGGCGGTGTCGATCAGGGTCGTCCAGCGGTCGCCGAAGGAGGAGTCGGGGAGGCGGAAGTCGACCGGTTCCCAGTAGCCGTTGACGAGGAGGAGGAAGGAGTCGTCGGTCATCCGGCGCCCGTAGGCGTCGCGTTCGGCGATGGCGTCGCCGTTGAGGAACACACCCACCGAGTGCCCGTCTTCGCGCTGCCAGTCCCGGTCGGTCATCTCGCGGGCGTCGGGTCTGAGCCACATCAGGTCGGCCAGCGGCTGTGCGGCGTTGGTCGCGGTCTCGCCGCGGAAGAAGCGGCGCCGGCGCAGCACCGGGTGCGCGGAGCGCAGTGCGATCACATGCCGGGTGAACTCCTTCAACGACCGCTGCTCGTCCGTCAGTTCCCAGTCGACCCAGGAGAGCGCGTTGTCCTGGCAGTAGGCGTTGTTGTTGCCCCGCTGGGTGCGGCCGAGCTCGTCGCCGTGGCAGAGCATGGGAATGCCCTGCGACAGCAGCAGCGTGGCCAGCAGATTGCGCTGCTGGCGGGCGCGCAGTTCGAGGACGGCCGGGTCCTTGGTGTCGCCCTCCACCCCGCAGTTCCAGGACCGGTTGTGGCTCTCGCCGTCCCGGTTCTCCTCGCCGTTCGCCGCGTTGTGCTTGTCGTTGTACGACACCAGGTCGCGCAGCGTGAACCCGTCGTGCGCGGTGACGAAGTTGACGCTCGCGCGCGGCCGGCGCCGGCTGCGCTGGTACAGGTCGGAGGAGCCGGTCAGCCGGGAGGCGAACTCGCCGAGCGAGCCGGGCTCGGCCCGCCAGAAATCCCGTACGGCGTCCCGGTACTTGCCGTTCCACTCCGACCACAGCGGCGGGAAGTTGCCGACCTGGTAGCCGCCCTCCCCCACGTCCCAGGGCTCGGCGATGAGCTTCACGCGGCTGATCACCGGGTCCTGCTGGATCAGGTCGAAGAACGCCGACAGCCGGTCCACCTCGTGGAACTGCCGGGCCAGCGTGGCCGCGAGGTCGAAGCGGAAGCCGTCGACATGCATCTCGGTGACCCAGTAGCGCAGCGAGTCCATGATGAGCTGGAGCACGTAGGGGTGGCGCATCAGCAGGCTGTTGCCGGTGCCGGTGGTGTCGTAGTAGTGCGCCCAGTCGCCGTCCACCAGCCGGTAGTAGGAGGCGTTGTCGATGCCCCGGAAGGACAGGGTCGGGCCCCGCTCGTCGCCCTCGGCCGTGTGGTTGTAGACCACGTCGAGGATCACTTCGAGGCCGGCCGCGTGCAGCGCCTTCACCATGGCCTTGAACTCGTTGACCTGCTGGCCCAGGGTGCCGAAGGCCGCGTAGGCGTTGTGCGGGGCGAAGAAGCCGATGGTGTTGTAGCCCCAGTAGTTGGACAGGCCCTGGTCCTGGAGCACCCCGTCCTGCGCGAACTGGTGCACCGGCATCAGCTCCACCGCGGTCACCCCGAGCGAGGTCAGATGCTCGATGACGGCGGGGTGCGCGAGGCCCGCGTAGCTGCCGCGCAGCCGCTCGGGGACCTCGGGGTGGGTGCGGGTCAGGCCGCGTACGTGAGCCTCGTAGATCACCGAGTCCGCGTACGGCGTCCTGGGCGGGCGGTCGTCGCCCCAGTCGAAGTACGGGTCGGTGACGACGCCCAGCATGGAGTGCCCGGCGCTGTCGGCGGGGGCGGGGCCGTCCGGGGCGCGCTCGTACAGCGAGGGGTGGTTGTCGGTCTGGCCGTCCACGGCCCGGGCGTACGGGTCGAGCAGCAGCTTCGCCGGATTGCACCGGTGGCCGAGCGAGGGCTGCCAGGGGCCGTGCACCCGGAAGCCGTAGCGCTGGCCGGGGGTGATGCCGGGCAGATAGGCGTGCCAGACGAAGCCGTCGACCTCGTGCAGCGGGACGGGTGTCTCGGTGCCCGCGTCGTCGACGAGGATCAGCTCGACCCGCTCGGCCACCTCGCTGAACAGGGCGAAGTTCGTGCCCTGTCCGTCGAACGCGGCGCCCAAAGGGTAGGGCTGCCCGCTCCACACGGGCAGCCCTTTCCGCGTGGAGCGGGCGGTCACCGGCTGCCCTCCAGGGCGCCGCCCAGCGCAGCGGCCGACGCGGCGAACGCCCAGTCAGGAACAGGGGCAGGCACGGCGACCACCTCGTCCGGAACGGCGGCCCGCGCTTCACCCGGACCCGCAGCCGGCGCGGCAAGCACCTCCTGGGGAAGATCAGCCGCCGCGGCGAACGCCTCGTCCACCGCTGCCGCCGCGGCGGCCAGCACCGCCACCGGCAGTTCGCGCGGCACCTCCAGGCCCTGCCGCAGCGTGGGCGCGGGGGCGGTCGGCACCAGCGGGACGCGCTCGCCGGCGCGGGCGCGCTGCGAGAACCAGATGATCTTGCTGCCGCTGTCCGAGGCGCAGCAGCCCCAGCCGTCGCTCATGGCGGCGATGTCGGCGAGGCAGGCGCGCAGTTCCTGGTCGGGGCGCAGGTCCGGGTCGTCGTCCCCGAAGGCGGTGATGAGGTGCTGGCCGTTCCACCACAGCTCGATCGACGTGTGCTTGTCGGTGGCGTGCTGGTCGATCGCCCGCAGCAGCAGTTCGGCGCCGCGGCAGACGGGGACCGCGAGGTTGTCGAGGTCCCAGTAGCGAAGGTGGGCGGCCAGGATGCGGCTGACCTGTCCCACCCGTTCCGGGCTGACTTCCACGTCGATGTGGTAGTAGCAGGGCACTGCGGTCTTCATCGTCGCTTGCTCCTCACCGGCGAAGCTCTCGCTCCCCTCGCCCGTCCGGGAGGGATCCCGTCGGCCCGTCCGGAAGCGGTCCCGGACACATAGCGTGAGCGCTGATCGCGTCTGAGTCACCTCTACGGTGCGGCCACTACGCCATTCGTGCAACACGAGCATCCGGCGCCACACGTCGCCATCACTCATCGTTGAAGATCCAACAAGACGCTGCGTCGCCGTCCGTGCACCATAAGTGAAAGCCTCGATCGCCGTAACGGTGCCGTGCGCTCCCGCGCGCGGACACCACCCGACCGTCGGGAACGCGCCCAGTCGAGAGCGTGGAAGGTGAAGAGGGCAATGCTGCTACCCGCCAAGGCCGAAGTGGCCCGGGCGTTGCGGCGTTACCGGGCGTGGGAGCGCGTGATGCTCGCCTCGCCCCACGACCGCACGGTCCGGGGCACCTTCGAGGACTCGGGCTACACACTGTGCGTGCTGATGGGCAAACGCTGCGCCCGCGAGGCCGCGGACGCCGCCGAACGCTATCTGCGCACCACTCTGGTCAGCTACCTGCGCGAGCAGGACGGACGGCCGCGGTCACGCCGGTCGGCCAGAAGAGCGCCGCCATCGGAGCGGCGTTCCACGGCGCCAAGCCCCTGAGCTGGCACCGTACAAGGCGTTCCCCACGGGCCGGCGTCGGTCGGCCCCTCTCGGATCGCGAAGCCGGGCCGGGTGCCCGGCTTCGCGCACGGCGGAGGTGAAATGCATGCGGAGGACCCCGGCCATCGGCCGTGTACCGGTACGTGACGTCCGGCCGGCCGTGGAGTGCGGCAGGCGCCCGGCGAAAGCGGTGGCCGGGGAGACCATCCAGGTGACGGCGACCGTGTTCCGGGAAGGGCACGACGCCGTGGGCGCCAATGTGGTCCTGCGCGATCCGAAGGGCCGTCGCGGCCCGTGGACGCCGATGCGTGAGCTGTCTCCCGGCAGCGACCTGTGGGGGGCGGACATCACCCCGGACGCGACGGGCCGTTGGACCTTTCGGGTGGAGGCCTGGAGCCATCCGCTGGCGACCTGGCGGCACACCGCCGCGGCCAAGGTGCCGGCCGGGATCGACATCGGGGTGGTCCTGGAGGACGGCGCCGCGCTGTACGAGCGCGCGGCCGCCGGGGTGCCGAAGGGCCCGGAGCGAAGCCTCGTCCTCGCCGCCGCACGGGCCCTCGACGACGACTCCCTGTCGGTGCACGAGCGTCTGGCGGCGGCCCTCTCGCCCGAGGTGGAAGCGCTGCTGGCCCGTCACCCGTTGCGGGACCTGGTCACCGCCTCCGACCCGATGCCGCTGCTGGTGGAACGCGAACGCGCCCTGTACGGCTCCTGGTACGAGTTCTTCCCCCGCTCCGAAGGCACCGCCGAACGGCCGCACGGCACCTTCCGTACGGCCGCGCGCCGACTGCGGCCCATCGCGGAGATGGGCTTCGACGTCGTCTACCTCCCGCCCGTCCACCCCATCGGCACGACCTTCCGCAAAGGGCCCGACAACACCCTCACCGCCGGCCCCGACGACGTGGGCGTGCCCTGGGCGATCGGCTCTCCCGAGGGCGGCCACGACAGCGTCCACCCCGCTCTCGGCACGATCGAGGACTTCGACTTCTTCGTCGGCGAGGCCCGCAAGCTGGGCCTGGAGGTGGCGCTGGACTTCGCGTTGCAGTGTTCGCCCGACCATCCCTGGGTGCACAAGCATCCCGAGTGGTTCCATCACCGCCCCGACGGCACGATCGCGTATGCCGAGAACCCGCCGAAGAAGTACCAGGACATCTACCCGGTCGCCTTCGACGCGGACCTGGACGGGCTGGTCGCCGAGACGGTACGGATCCTGCGGCACTGGATGGGGCACGGGGTGCGGATCTTCCGGGTCGACAACCCGCACACCAAGCCCGTCGTGTTCTGGGAGCGGGTCCTCGCCGAGGTCAACGGCCGCGACCCGGACGTGATCTTCCTGGCCGAGGCGTTCACCCGCCCGGCCATGATGCACACCCTGGCGCAGATCGGGTTCCAGCAGTCGTACACCTACTTCACCTGGCGCAACAGCAAGCAGGAACTCACCGAGTATTTCGGTGAGTTGGCGGGTGAGGCGGCGGCCTACATGCGGCCGAACCTCTTCGCCAACACCCCGGACATCCTGCACGCGTATCTGCAGCACGGCGGCCGGCCCGCCTTCGAGGTCCGCGCCGTGCTCGCCGCGACCCTCTCCCCCACCTGGGGCATCTACAGCGGCTACGAACTGTGCGAGAACACCCCGCTGCGCGAAGGCAGCGAGGAATACCTCAACTCCGAGAAATACCAGCTCAAGCCGCGCGACTGGGAGGCCGCCGCCCGCGAGGGCCGCACCATCGCACCCCTCATCACCAAGCTCAACACCATCCGCCGTGAGCACCCCGCGCTACAGCGCCTGCGGAATCTTCGCTTCCATCAGACCGACAACGATGCCGTGCTCGCCTACAGCAAGAGCACGGACACGGACTCGGTCATCGTGGTCGTCAATCTCGACCCGCACCACACCCAGGAGGCCACGGTCTCGTTGGACATGCCGCAACTCGGCCTGGACTGGCACGCCGCCCTGTCCGTACACGATGAGCTGACGGGCGAGACGTACCACTGGGGCAGGACCAACTACGTGCGTCTGACGCCGGGCAGCGCGCCGGCGCACGTACTCCACGTCGGGCGCTCGGCGCCCCGGATCGGAGGGCCCGCAGCGTCATGACCGTCAACGAACCCGTACTGGACACCTTCGAGGACACTCCCGCGGGGGACCGGGACCCGGAGTGGTTCAAACGCGCCGTCTTCTACGAGGTCCTGGTCCGCTCCTTCCAGGACAGCGACGGCGACGGCATCGGCGACCTGAAGGGTCTGACCGCCAAGCTGGACTACCTGCAGTGGCTCGGCGTGGACTGCCTGTGGCTGCCGCCGTTCTTCAAGTCCCCGCTCAGGGACGGCGGTTACGACGTCTCCGACTACACCGCCGTACTCCCGGACTTCGGCGACCTCGCCGACTTCGTGGAGTTCGTGGACGCCGCCCACCAACGCGGCATGCGCGTCATCATCGACTTCGTCATGAACCACACCAGCGACCAGCACCCGTGGTTCCAGGAGTCCCGCAGGAACCCCGAGGGCCCGTACGGGGACTATTACATGTGGGCCGACGACGACAAGCAGTACGAGGACGCCCGGATCATCTTCGTCGACACGGAGGCCTCCAACTGGACCTTCGACCCGGTCCGCGGCCAGTACTACTTCCACCGCTTCTTCTCGCACCAGCCGGACCTCAACTACGAGAACCCGGCCGTGCAGGAGGAGATCCTGGCGGCGCTGCGCTTCTGGCTCGACCTCGGCATCGACGGCTACCGGCTCGACGCGGTCCCGTACCTCTACGCGGAAGAGGGCACGCACTGCGAGAACCTGCCCGCCACGCACGCCTTCCTCAAGCGGGTCCGCCGTGAGATCGACGCGATGTACCCGGACACCGTGCTGCTGGCCGAGGCCAACCAGTGGCCGGAGGACGTCGTCGACTACTTCGGCGACTACGGCTCCGGCGGCGACGAGTGCCACATGGCCTTCCACTTCCCGGTCATGCCACGCATCTTCATGGCCGTCCGCCGCGAATCCCGCTACCCCGTCTCCGAGATCCTCGCCAAGACACCGGCCATCCCCTCCGGCTGCCAGTGGGGCATCTTCCTGCGCAACCACGACGAGCTGACCCTCGAAATGGTCACCGACGAAGAGCGCGACTACATGTGGGCCGAATACGCCAAGGACCCACGGATGCGGGCCAACATCGGCATCCGCCGCCGCCTCGCCCCCCTGCTCGACAACGACCGCAACCAGATCGAGCTGTTCACCGCCCTGTTGCTCTCCCTGCCCGGCTCGCCGATCCTCTACTACGGCGACGAGATCGGCATGGGCGACAACATCTGGCTCGGCGACCGCGACGCCGTCCGCACCCCGATGCAGTGGACCCCCGACCGCAACGCCGGATTCTCCACGTCCGATCCGGGACGCCTGTTCCTCCCGACGATCATGGACCCGGTCTACGGCTACCAGGTCACCAACGTCGAGGCCTCCATGTCCTCGCCCTCCTCGCTGCTGCACTGGACCCGCCGCATGATCGAGATCCGCAAGCAGAATCCTGCCTTCGGACTTGGGTCCTACAACGAGCTGCAGTCCTCCAACCCGGCGGTGCTCGCGTTCCTGCGCGAGTACGAGGACGACCTCGTCCTGTGCGTCCACAACTTCTCCCGCTTCGCCCAGCCCACCGAACTCGATCTGCGCGCCTACGACGGGCGGCATCCGGTGGAGCTGATCGGTGGGGTGCGCTTCCCGGCGATCGGTGAACTGCCCTACCTGCTGACCCTGCAAGGCCACGGTTTCTACTGGTTCCGGCTCACCCGAGTCGCATCCCGCATCGGCCGCCGTCGCTGAGACGCCCGGGCCGAGGAAAGGACGCGTCATGCCGAAGACCATCACCGTTCGGCCGAGAACCGCGGCGGCCTTCGACGGGCCTCTTGTCTCCCTGGGCGGGCTGCTGCGCGCGTGGCTGCCGCGGCAACGGTGGTTCGCGGGCAAGGACCGGCCGGTCACCGATCTGTCGGTGCTGTCCATGACAGAGCTGTTCCGGGGGTGTCTGCATCTGCTGGTGCACGCCTCGCACGCGCCCGTACCGACGCCGGGCGGCACTCCCCCGCCGGGCGACTGCTACCAGCTGCTGCTCGGGGTGCGCGAGCAGCATTCGGGGCGGCTGGAGCGGGCGTTCATCGGGCGGGCCGAGCAGGGTCCGCTCGCCGGGCTCGCGGTGTACGACGCGCTGCACGACCCGCGCTCGGCCCATCTGCTGCTGGAGCGGCTGCGGCAGCCCGGTGCGGCGGGGCCGTTGCGGTTCGAGGCCGATCCGGGCGCCCGGGTGCCCGGCGGTCTGCCGCCGCGGCTGCTGGACGTCGAGCAGTCCAACTCCTCGATCGTGTACGGCGACGCGTACATCCTGAAGGTCTTCCGCCGTATCCAGCCGGGTGTCAACCCGGACCTGGAGGTGACGGCCGCGCTGGCCGCGCAGGGCTGCACCCGGGTACCCGCGCCGGTGGCCTGGTTCGGTACGACGGCGCCGCGGCCGACCACGCTGGGCGTGCTGCAGCCGTTCCTGCCGGACGCGACCGACGGCTGGACGCTGGCGCTGCGCGCGCTCGCCGCGGGCGAGGACTTCACCACCGAGGCCCGTGAACTGGGGCGGGCCATGGCGGAGGTGCACGTGGCGCTGGCCGAGGCGTTCGGCCCGGCCGGTCCTGGTGAGAACGGCCGTACGGCACGGGCGATGTGCGCCCGGCTGGACGCGGCCGCGCACGCCGTACCGGGGCTCAAGCCCTTCGTGCCGGGGCTGCGGGCCGCGTTCGGGGCCCTGGCCACCTGCGACACCGGGCCGCCCGCGCAGCGCATCCACGGTGATCTGCACCTCGGGCAGGTGCTGCGGGCGGGCCGCGACTGGTTCGTCATCGACTTCGAGGGCGAACCGTCCCGGCCGCTGGCCGAGCGGCAGGCCGCGCACTCCCCGGTGCGGGACGTGGCGGGGATGCTGCGCTCCTTCGACTACGCGGCCCGGCAGCGCCGCCCCTGGCGACCCGAGTGGGCGCGCCGCTGCCGGGAGGCGTTCTGCGCGGGCTACGCGGCCCGCGCGGGCTGGGATCCACGGAAGAAGCACGCGTTGCTGCGCGCGCACGAGACGGACAGGGCGGTGTACGAGGTGCTGTACGAGGCGAGACACCGGCCGGACTGGCTGCCGGTTCCAATGGCGGCGATCAAACGACTCGCCGTGTGGGGAGGCTGACGTCATGGCTCTGCGCGACACCTCACTGCCCGAGACCGCCGGCCCCACGCCGGTCAGGGCCGTTCCTCCCCCAGACTACGTCCGGGGGGACCCCCATCTCGCTGCGCTCGATCCGGCCGAGCGCGGCCGACTGCTCGGCGGCGCCCACCATGATCCGCACGCCCTGCTGGGCGCCCACCCGGTGCCGGGCGGCACCGTGTTCCGGGCGCTGCGCCCGCACGCGCGGGCGGTGAGCGTCATGGCCGACGGCACGCGCCATCCGCTCGTGTCGGAGGGCGACGGTCTGTTCGCGGCCGTGCTGCCGTACCCGGAGATCCCGTCCTCGTACACGCTGCTGGTGGCGTACGACGACGTCGAGCACGAGGTGCACGATCCGTACCGCTTTCTGCCCGCGCTCGGTGAGCTGGATCTGCATCTGATCCGGGAGGGCCGGCACGAGCAGCTGTGGCAGGCGCTCGGCGCCGAGCCGATGACGCTCCAGGGCGTGACCGGCACCCGCTTCACCGTGTGGGCGCCCAACGCCCAAGGGGTGCGGGTGGCCGGGGACTTCACCTACTGGGACGGCACCCAGTACCCGATGCGCTCGCTCGGCGCGTCCGGGGTGTGGGAGCTGTTCCTGCCCGGGATCGGCGAGGGCGCCCGGTACAAGTTCGAGATCACCTCGCGGTACGGCGATCGGTTCCTCAAGGCCGACCCGATGGCGCGGCGTACGGAGGTGCCGCCCGACACGGCGTCGGTCGTCGCGGTGTCGCGGTACGAGTGGGGCGACGCTGAGTGGATGGCGCACCGGGGCGACACACCCGTGCACCAGGCGCCGTTCTCGGTGTACGAGGTCCATCTGCCGTCCTGGCGGCCCGGACTGACGTACCGGCAGCTCGCCGATGAACTGCCCGCCTATGTCAAGGAGTTGGGCTTCACGCATGTCGAGCTGATGCCGGTCGCCGGGCATCCGTTCAGCGGGTCCTGGGGCTACCAGGTCACCTCGTACTACGCGCCGACGCCGCGTCTCGGCTCCCCGGACGACTTCAAGTACCTGGTGGACGCGCTGCACCGGGTCGGCCTCGGTGTGATCATGGACTGGGTGCCGGCGCACTTCCCGAAGGACGACTGGGCGCTGGCCCGGTTCGACGGGGAACCGCTGTATGAACCCGGGGACTGGCGGCGGGCCGAGCATCCGGACTGGGGGACGTACGAGTTCGACTTCGGCCGGACCGAGGTGCGCAACTTCCTCGTCGCCAACGCGGTGTACTGGTGCCAGGAGTTCCACATCGACGGGCTGCGTGTGGACGCCGTCGCCTCGATGCTCTACCTCGACTACTCGCGGGACTCCGGCCAGTGGCAGCCGAACGTCTTCGGCGGGCGGGAGGATCTGGACGCGGTCGCCTTCCTGCAGGAGATGAACGCGACCGTCTACCGGCGCTGCCCGGGGGTGGTGACCATCGCGGAGGAGTCCACCGCCTGGGACGGGGTGACCCGGCCGACGGACAGCGGCGGGCTCGGCTTCGGGCTGAAGTGGAACATGGGCTGGATGCACGACTCGCTGCAGTACATCCAGAAGGAGCCGGTGCACCGCAAGTACCACCATCACGAGATGACCTTCTCGATGGTGTACGCGTACAGCGAGAACTACGTGCTGCCGATCTCCCACGACGAGGTCGTGCACGGCAAACAGGCACTGGTCTCGAAGATGCCGGGCGACTGGTGGCAGCGCCGGGCCAACCACCGCGCCTATCTCGGCTTCATGTGGGCCCATCCGGGCAAACAGCTGTTGTTCATGGGGCAGGAGTTCGCCCAGGGGGCCGAGTGGTCCGAGGCGCACGGTCCCGAGTGGTGGCTGCTCGGCGACGACTACCACTCGGCCGGCGATCACCGGGGCGTGCGGGATCTCGTACGGGATCTGAACACGCTGTACCGGGACGCCCCGGCCCTGTGGCAGCGGGACTGCGACCCGGGCGGGTTCCGGTGGGTGCTGTGCGACGCGGCGGACGACAACGTCTTCGCGTTCCTGCGCTTCGCCGCCGACGGCTCCCCACTGCTCGCGGTGTCGAACTTCTCCCCGGTCGTCCGGCACGACTACGGACTGTGGGTGCCGGACGGGTTCCCCGCCTGGCGGGAGGCGCTGAACACCGACGACGTCCGCTACGGCGGCGGCGGGGTCGGCAGCGCCGGGTCGCTCGTAACCGAGGAGAATGTCCTGAGGGTCACGCTTCCGCCGCTGGCCACGGTCTGGCTGGCGCCGGAGCGCTGAACCACAGGCGCCGGCGGCCCGCCCAGGGCGGTCGGGGTCTGCCTGCCACGGCTGTCCCGCGTGGCATGAACACGGAAGGGTGGCACCACGTGCGCACCGTCGGTGTGGAGGAGGAACTCCTTCTGGTCGACCCCGAGAGCGGCGACCCGAGGGCGCTGGCGGCGGCCGTCCTCGCCCAGGTCGCCCATGACGATCCCGGGCAGGACGTGTTCGACAAGGAGCTGTTCGGGCAGATGCTGGAGTTCGCCACACATCCGCAGGCGGACATGGCGGACCTCGGCGAGGAGATCGTTCGCTGCCGCAAGGAGGCGGCCCGGCACGCCGGGCAGTTCGGCTGCGCGGTCGCGGCGCTCGCCGTCTCCCCGCTCCCGGTCAGTCCCTTGCTGACCGTGAACGACCGCTATGCGTGGCTGGCCGAGCGGTACGGGGTCGGCACCCGGGACCAGCTCGTCTGCGGCTGCCATGTACATGTAGCAGTGGAGTCCGACGAGGAGGGTGTCGCGGTGCTCGACCGGCTGCGCCCCTGGCTGCCCGTGCTCGTGGCGATGAGCGCCAACTCCCCGTTCTGGCAGGGCAGCGACACGGGCTACGCCAGCTACCGCACCCGGGTCTGGGAGCGCTGGCCGTCGGCCGGCCCGACCGAGTTGTTCGTCTCCCCCGAGCGGTACCACCAAAGGGTGAAGGAGATGGTGGCCACCGGCGTCATCCTGGACGAGGCCATGGCCTACTTCGACGCGCGGCTGTCCACCCACTGCCCGACCGTGGAGATCCGGGTGGCGGACGTCTGCCTGTGCGCGCAGACCGCCGTCCTCGTCGCCACCCTGATCCGCGCCCTGGTGGAGACGGCGGCGCGCGACTGGCGGGCCGGCCGGTCCGCGCCGGACCACAGCGTGAGCGTGCTCCGGCTGGGCGTCTGGCAGGCGGCCCGGTCGGGACTGGACCAGGATCTGCTCGACCCCGTGACCATGCAGCCCCGCCCCGCGCCGGAGGTGCTGCGCTCGCTCCTGGAGTACACCGCCGACGCCCTCACCGCCTACGGCGACGCCGAGCGCGCCGAGCAGGGCGTCGCGGAGCTGCTGCGGCGCGGCAACGGGGCACGTCAGCAGCGCCGGCTGCTGGAGCGGGCCGGCAGTCTGCGGGAGGTCGTGATCGAGTGCGTACGGCACACCCAGGGCTGAGCGCCCGGCCCGACACCCCGGTCCGCATGCGGCCTCCCCGCGACCCCGGACACGCCCACGTCATCAGCTGATCACGACTTCACCGTTCCCCATACCGAACGCGCTCACCTCGGCTACATTCGAGCACCGCCGACACAGAGCCGATCGGCGGTGTGACCCTCCGTACACCCTGGAGCAGCGCATGCGCGACGTCGCCCTCGCTCGCCCCGTTGCCCCGCCGCTCACCGGCGGCCTCGCCGACAGCGTCTTCGACACCGCGGAGCGCAGCCCGGCCCTGCCGGTGCTCGCGCACCGCACGGATCCCACGGCCGGCGGCTGGCAGGAGACGACTGCCGTCGAGCTGCGGGACGAGGTGGTCGACCTGGCCAAGGGGCTGGTCGCCGCGGGGATCTCCCCCGGCCACCGGGTGGCCCTGATGTCCCGCACCCGCCGCGAGTGGACCGTGTTCAGCCTTGCGCTGTGGACCATTGGCGCGGAGGTGGTGCCGATCCATCCGGCCTCCTCGCGCGACCAGGCCGAGTGGATCCTGCGGGACGCCGGTTGTGTGGCCGTGCTGATCGAGGACGAGCAGGGGGTCATGACCATCGGCACGGTGTGCGCCGGACTGCCGCGGCTGCGGCACGTCTGGCAGCTGGACGCGGGCGCGGTGCCCGAGCTCGTCCGGCACGGCGCCGAGGTGCCGTACACGACGGTGGAGTCACTGCGCCGGATCGTGCTGCCGGACGCCACGGCGGCGGTCGTCTACACCTCCGGCACCTCCGGCCGCCCTCAAGGCTGCGCGCTGAGCCACCGCGGCCTCGCCTACCCCTGCGACACGCTGCTGGCCGGCTGGGCGCACGTCGCGGCACCGCCGGGACAGCAGCCGTCCGTGCTGGCGTTCCTGCCGTTCTCGCATGTGTACGGCATCATGATCATGCTCACCTGTGTCCGCGGCGGTGCGCTGATGGCACACGAGCCGGAGCTGACCGAGGCCTCGCTGGCATCGGCGCTGAGCACCTTCCGGCCGACGTATCTGTACGGCGTGCCGTCGGTGTTCGAGAAGCTCTACAAGAACGTCCTGCGGACCGCGCAGCAGGCGGGCCGGGGTGCCCTGTTCGAGCGGGCCGCGCAGACCGCGCGGGACTTCGCCGCGGCCGAGGAGCGCCGCCGGCTGGGCACCGGGCCGGGTCCGGGACTCGAGCTCAGGCTGCAGCACGCCGTGTTCGAGCGGACGGTGTACCGCAGGCTGCGGGCCGCGCTCGGCGGGCGGGTGGTGCGCGGCACCTCCGGCGGTTCCTCGCTCAGCCGTGAACTGACCCTGTTCTACGAGGGCATCGGAGTGGCCATCAACGACGGCTACGGCCTGACCGAGTCCTCCGGCGGGATCACCATGCAGCCGCTCGGCCGGGAGAAGTCCGGGACGGTCGGCCGGCCGTTGCCGGGCACCGAGGTCCAGGTGGCCGACGACGGGGAGATCCTGGTGCGCGGTCCGTCGGTGTTCCAGGGCTACGTCGGCGACGAGGCGGCGACGCGGGCCGTGCTGCGCGGCGGCTGGCTTGCCACCGGGGACATCGGGCGGGTGGACTCCGAGGGCTATCTGACGATCACCGGGCGCAAGAAGGACATCATCGTCACCAGCGGCGGCAAGAGCGTCGCCCCGGCCCCGCTGGAGCAGCGGCTGCGCATGCATCCGCTCATCCACCAGGCGGTCGTGATCGGCGACGACCGGCCCTGTGTCGGCGCCCTCATCACCCTGGACCCGGGCTTCCTCGCGCACTGGCGGGCCGCGCTGGCACTCCAGGGCGGCGGTCCGGGCCGCGAGACCCGTGAGGAGAACGCCCTGCGGGAGGAGATCGCGCGGGCCGTCGCCACCGCGAACAGCCCGGTGTCCCGTGCGGAGTCCATCCGGGTCTACCGGGTCCTGCCGGAGCCGTTCGCCGCGGACAACGGACTGCTCACCCCGTCGATGAAGCTGCGCCGGGACGCGATAGTCCGGCACCACGCCGCCGAGATCGACGCGATGTACCAGGCACGCTCCAGGGCGCCGCGGAGCCCGCAGGAGCCGGCGGACTGGGACGAGCCGGACGACGTCTTCCGCTGACGCCCCGCACCACACGGCCGCCCGCGTACATAGCCGCCCGGCTGCGGGGAACCCGCACACGCAGAAGGAGATCAGACCGACGACCGGCTCGGCGCAGGGTCCTTAGGGAGCGCACCGGCCGGAACCAGGGAATGCGAGATGTCGACGGAGCGGCGTGGGGGCGGCAAACCGCCTACGGAGGACAGCTACGAGCGCGCCTTCTCCTTCGCGGGTGAGCTGCACAATGTCACGGAGGCGCGGCTCGCCGCGGAGGAGTTCCTGGGCACGCTCGCCATGCGGTCGCCGCCGGCCGCCCACGACCACTGGGACGACATCCTGCTGGTCGTGACGGAGCTGGCCGCCAACGCGATCCAGTACGCGCCCGGGCCGTTCGGTCTGCGGCTGCGCCGCACCTTCGACGGCGTGCACGTGACGATGCACGACACGAGCAGGGTCCGGCCGGAACCGCGGCCCTTCCACCCGGGCCGGGGCGGCGGCATCGGCTGGCATCTGATGCACACGCTGTGCACGCAGGTCAGCGTCGTCGTGGACGACGAGGGCAAGGACATCCACGCGTTCCTGCCCTGGTGACGGCGTACGGTCCGGCGGCCGCATCCCCGGCGCACGCCGCCCGCGCGTACGACGCGCATGCGTGCGATCCCCGGTTTCTCCGCGCTGTGCGGGGGCATGCTGGTGCCCACGCGTTCGTCTGCCTGCCGCGCCCGGCTGGCGGAACGGCTCGGGGCACGGTGGGATCGAAGGTGGTGCGCCTCGATCCAGGGCGGGCGAACGGCGTCGAGTCGGACCGCCTGGAGCCGCAGAAAGGGATGAACACCGTGACACGACCCAGGATCCTGGTGGTTGGCGCAGGCTTCGCCGGAGTGGGGTGCGTCCGCCGCCTGGAGCGGAAGCTCGCTCCCGCCGAGGCGGACGTCACCCTGGTGACGCCGTACTCCTACCAGCTGTATCTGCCCCTGCTGCCCCAGGTCGCCTCCGGTGTGCTCACGCCGCAGTCGATCGCCCTGAGCCTGCGCCGCAGCAAGAAGTACCGGACCCGGATCCTGCCCGGCGGCGCGATCGGGGTGGATCTGAAGGCCAAGGTGTGCGTCGTCCGCACCATCACCGACAAGATCGTCAACGAGCCCTACGACTACATCGTGCTGGCCCCCGGCAGCGTCACCCGCACCTTCGACATCCCCGGGCTGACCGACCACGCCTTCGGGATGAAGACCCTCGCCGAGGCCGCCTACATCCGCGACCACGTCATCACCCAGCTCGACCTCGCCGACGCCAGCGACGACCCGGCCGAGCGGGCCGCGCGGCTGCAGTTCGTGGTGGTCGGCGGCGGATACGCCGGCACCGAGACCGCCGCCTGTCTGCAGCGGCTCACGCACGCGGCCGTCACCCGGTACCCGCGGCTGGACCCCGGCCTGATCAAGTGGCATCTGATCGACATCGCGCCCAGGCTCATGCCGGAGCTGGGCGAGAAGCTCGGCCGCAGCGCGCAGGAGATCCTCGGGCGGCGCGGCATCGAGGTGTCGCTGGGGGTGTCGATCGAGAAGGCCGGGGCGGAGGAGGTCACCTTCACCGACGGCCGGGTGGTGCCGACGCACACACTGATCTGGACGGCCGGTGTGGTCGCGAGCCCGCTGATCGGCACGCTCGGCGCGGAGACGGTCCGCGGCCGGCTGGCGGTCACCCCGGAACTGACCCTGCCGGGCTACGACGGCGTGTTCTCGCTCGGCGACTCGGCGGCCGTACCGGACCTGGCCAAGGGCGAGGAGGGCGCGGTCTGCCCGCCCACCGCGCAGCACGCCATGCGCCAGGGCAGGACGGTCGCCGACAACGTGATCGCGACCCTGCGGGGTCAGCCGCTGCAGCCGTATGTGCACCACGACCTGGGCCTCGTCGTCGACCTCGGCGGCAAGGACGCGGTGTCCAAGCCGCTCGGCATCGAGCTGCGCGGACTGCCGGCCCAGGCGGTGGCCCGCGGGTACCACTGGTCGGCGCTGCGCACCAATGTCGCCAAGACCCGGGTGATGACCAACTGGCTGCTGAACGCGGTCGCGGGCGACGATTTCGTCCGCACCGGCTTCCAGGCCCGCAAGCCCGCCCGGCTGAAGGACTTCGAGTTCACCGACTCGTATCTGACCCCGGAACAGGTACGGGCCCGGGCGGAGGGGACGGCGTAGAGGCAGGCGAGCCGCAGCTCGGTCCAGGGACGCGGGGAACCGCGCGCCCAGCCACCTGGCCGAGAGCAAGTAATTCGGACCGTCGTGCGATGCTGGGGCGTAGATCGATTTCTGGCACGGGAGAGAGCGCGGCGGCGTGGGCACAGCGGGGCGGTCGGGGCGGGTACGGATGTGGGACCGGCTCGCGGCGTCCGATCCCGGGCTGCTCAGGCTCACCGCCGGCCTGCGCACGGTCACCGCCATCGCGCTGACCCTCGCCGTGCTGGCCGCCCTGCGGGTGCCGGTGTCCCAGCTGGTCGCCGGGGCCATGGCGGCGATGGTGGCGACCTTCGCGATCCGCGAGACGCAGCGCTCCCAGCAGGCCGTGACGCTCGCGCTCGGCCTGCCGGTGGCGCTGGCCTCGGTGTCGCTTGGCGCGCTGCTGAACCAACGAGTCGTCGTCGGGGACCTGTTCTTCGTCGCCCTCATCTTCTGCGCGGTCTACGGCCGCCGGTTCGGCGACCGCGGCACGGCGCTCGGCCTGATCGGTTTCCAGGTCTACTTCCTCTCCCTGTTCGTGCACGCGACGACCGCCACGCTGCCCACGCTGTACGGCGTCCTGTGCGTGGCGTTCGTCTCCAGTGCCGCCGCGCGCTTCGTGCTGCTGCCCGAGACCCCGGCCGGCACCCTGGACCGGCTGCGGCGGGCGTTCCGCGCCCGGCTCGCCCAGCTGATCGCCGTCCAGGCCGAGTTGCTGGACGCCGGCCCGGACGGCGTGGAGAAGGTCCTGGAGGATCTGCGCACCGCCACCGCGCGGCTGCACGAGACGGCGCTGATGATCCAGGGCCGCCTGGAGGACGGCACCTCCGACGCGGCCGTGGCCCGGCTGCTGCAGCGCCGGATCGCCGACGCCGAGATCGCCTCCGAACGGCTCGGCCTGCTGCTGCTCACCGCGCGCAGCGCCGAGCGGACCGACACCCTGACCCTGCATCTGCCGGGCGCCCCACTGCCCTTGGGCGGTGAGCAGCCGGTCCGGGACGAGGCGACGGAGGCCCTGCGCCGGGACCTGCAGGCGCTGCGCGTGCTGATGCTGCGGCCGCTCGGCGAGGCCCGGGGCACCGCGCTGGCCCAGGTACGCAACCGGCTGCTCGGCTACCGCGAGGAGGAGAACCTGCCCAAGGCCTCGCCGGCCGTGCAGGACGTCTTCCGGGGGCTCGGCGAGGCCGCCCGTGCCGCCCTGGGGCTGCGGCTGGCGCTGGACGGGCCGCAGGACGAGTCGGACGACACCCCGGCGACGGCCCGCTCACGCGAGGAGCTGGACGCGGAGGACGCCGCGATCGAGGCGGGCGAGGAGAGCGAGGCGGAGGAGGCGGAGCAGACCGGGCTGCGCCGGCCCACGACGCGGGCCGCGGTCCAGGTGGCCGTCGGCTCCGCGCTGGCCATCGTCGGCGGCGAGCTGCTGTCCAGTCAGCGCTGGTACTGGGCGGTGCTGACCTGCTGGATCGTGTTCCTCAACACCGCCTCGACCGGCGAGATCCTGGTGAAGGGCTACCGTCGGCTGCTGGGCACCGTGCTCGGCGTGGTGGCCGGTATCGGCCTCGCCGGGCTGGTCGGGCACCACACGTGGACGGCGTTCGCGCTGGTGCTGGTGTTCATCTTCGCGATGTTCTACACGGCGCCCCTGTCGTACACGCTGATGTCGTTCTTCGTCACGGCGATGCTGGGGCTGCTGTACACGCTGCTGAACACCTACAGCCTCTCGGTGCTGGTGCTGCGGGTGGAGGAGACGGCGCTCGGCGCGGCCTGCGGGGTGATCGCGGCGGCGGTGGTGCTGCCGATCCACACCGATCGCCGTACCAACGAACTCCTCGTCGAGGTGCTGAACCGGCTCGCCGATGTCACGCGGGCCGCCGTTGACCAGTTGAGCGGCGGGGCGGGCGACGATCTCGTGGAGCAGGCCCGCGATCTGGACCAGGCGCTGGCCGATCTGCGCGCGGCCACCGAGCCGCTGACCCATCCGATCGCCCCGCTGCGCGCCCGCCGGGACACCGCCCGGTACGTGGTGGCGCTGCTGGAGACGTGCGCCTACCACGGGCGTTCGCTCGCGGCCACGGCCGAGCTGTTGCCGACGCATCCCTCCATAGCGGCGGACCCCCGGCTGCGCGGGGCGTGCGCGCGGATCGTGCACAACATCGAGGCGATCTCCGCCCATGTCGCCGACCCGCGCGCCACGGCGGAGATCGAGCGGGGCCCCAGCATCGCGTCGATGCTGGAGCCGGGCACCCTGCGCACCCCGCGCTACGGCCGGGTCACCGACCGGGTGCTGCGCCATCTGCAGCGGCTGGACGAGGGGGTCTCGGGCCTGGCCCGGCCGCTGGGCATCACGACCGGGGCGGCCCAGGCGAAGAGGTGACGTTCCCTCGGCAGCGCGCTCACGCCGGTCGGGTGCCGCGCGGGCACCCGCCCAGCGCCTCGTCGCGGACGCGGGCGCAGCTTCGGCTGATCAGCCGGGAGACGTGCATCTGGGAGATGCCCAGCCGGTCGGCGATGCGGCTCTGCGTCATGTCCTCGAAGAAGCGCATGTAGAGGATGGCCCGCTCCCGCTCGGGCAGCCGGCGCAGTCCCGCTTTCGCGGCCTCGCGGTCGACCACGACGTCGTAGGAGGTGTCCGGCTCGCCGAGGGTGTCGGCGAGGCTGCTGCCGCCGTCGTCGCCGCCGGCGGACAGTACGGCGTCCAGCGACAGGGAGCTGTAGCTCTCCAGCGCCGCCAGGCCCGCGCCGACCTCCTCCTCGGTGAGGCCGGTGTGGGCGGCCACGGCGGCGACGGTGGGTTCGGGGCTGCCGGGGTGCTGGGTGAGTTCACGGCGGGCCACGCGCACCCGGTTGCGCAGGTCCTGGATCCGGCGCGGCACTCTGACGGCCCACGTCCGGTCCCGGAAGTGCCGTTTGACCTCGCCGGTGACGGTCGGCACGGCATAGCTCTCGAAGGCCCCGCGGGCGGGGTCGAACCGGTCCACGGCCTTGACCAGCCCGAGCGCGGCCACCTGCCGAAGGTCCTCGACGGACTCGCCCCGGTCGCGGAAGCGGCCGGCGATGCGGTGGGCCATGGGCAGCCAGGCGGCGACGAGTTCGGCGCGCACGGCGTCCCGTTCGGGGCCGTCGCCCAGGGATGCCAGCCGGACGAACAGCTGCGTGGTGTCGGGTGCGTCGTCGTGGGTTCTGCGGGCGGGTGCGGCGTCGGCGGTCGTTGCGGGCGTGCCGGGGCGGCTTGTCGACAAGTCGGTCAGCATGCGAATCGCTCCTGAACGTGATGTCAGGGCACGCGTCCGGCGGGAGGGTGTTTCCGGGCCCCGCCCGAACCGTGAGGTCAGGATTGGCCGCAGGCGGGCCGCCCGGTCCACCGGAAGGGAGACCCCGGCGGCCTTACGGTTCCCGCTGGGCGCGCGCCTCCGGTCCGAAGCACGAGATTCCGCCTGCCCGTCGGTCAGGCGCGCAAACACCGCGACGCGGACGGCGTGAAACGGGTCACGTGACCTACTTCTGAGTACCGGTCCGCCCACCAGATGATTTATCGTTCATGCATACGTGATGCGCGGGGTGACCGGAACCGTCCTTCCTCCCCCGACCGCATCACCGCAGACGGCCCTGGCTGGCCTCCCCCGTCCAGCCAGGGCTCCTTGCTGTCCGGAACCGGCGGCGGAACGGGCATGCGACCGGCGGCGGAACGGGCATGCGGCGAGGAAAACCGCGTCCTTCGAGGTGCCCGCAGGGGCGGCAGCGGCTGAAATGGGCTTAGCGAAAGCACCCGAACCGCCGCCGGCGAGGAGCCCCGCGCCATGACCAAAGCGATAAAACTGCTGACCGCCCTGCCCCAGGCACAGCGCGAGCGCCTGATGGAACTGGCCGAGGAGGTCTCGTTCCCGGAGGACACGCGCATCTTCGAGGCAGGCGGCACCGCCGACCGGTTCTGGGTGATCCGGTCGGGCGCGGTCCACCTGGACCAGGAGGTCACCTCTCGGCAGCGGGTGACGGTGGCTTCGCTCGGCGCCGGCGACCTGCTCGGCTGGTCCTGGCTGTTCCCGCCGTACCGGTGGGACTTCGGCGCGGTGGCCTTCAGCAACGTACGGGCCTACGAGTTCGACGGGCCCTCCGTGCTCGCGCTCAGCGTGGAGGACCCGCTGCTCGGGCTCTCGCTGGTCCGGACGGTGGCCGAGATCCTCGCCCACCGCCTGGAGACGACCCGCGGCAAGCTGATGGACCAGTACTCGATCCAGCGCCGCACCGGCCTGCTGTGACTCAGATCCGGTACCGGCGCAGTGCCGGTACGGCGGCGGTCAGGGCCAGCATCACCACGACGACCAGTGCGCCGCCGCCCGCCACGGCGGCCCGCGGGCCGAACACCGAGCCCGCCGTGCCGTGCAGCACGTCGGCCAGGCGCGGCCCGCCCGCCACGACCACGGTGAACACGCCCTGCATCCGGCCGCGCATCTCGTCGGTCGCCGCCGACAGCAGGATCGCGCCGCGGAACACCATCGAGACCATGTCGGCGACCCCGGCCGCGGCGAGGAAGGCCAGGGCCACCCACAGATTGCCGCTCAGCCCGAAGCCGGCGACGGCCACGCCCCAGGCGACGACCGCGCCGACGACCATCCAGCCGTGCCGGCGGGCCCGGGAGAACACCCCGGAGAACAGGCCGCCGAGCACCGCGCCGACCGGGATGCCGGCGAACAGCACGCCGAGCGCGAGCCCCTCGCCGTAGGAGTGGTAGGTCTGGGCGGCCAGCTGCGGGAACAGTGCGCGGGGCATGCCGAGGACCATCGCGACGACGTCGGCGAGGAAGGACAGCAGCAGCACCTTGTGCCGGGAGATGTACTGGAACCCGGCGGCTATCTCGCGTATCCCGGCCCGGCGCGCGGCGACCTCGCCGAGCGGCGGCAGCGCGGGCAGCCGGAAGACGGCCCACACGGTCACGCACAGCGCCAGGGCGTCGATCAGGTACAGCTCGGGGAGCCCGATGACCGGGATCAGCGCACCGGCGAGCAGCGGGCCCGCCACCAGGCCGGTCTGCATCACCGTGGAGCCGAGCGCGCCCGCGGCGGGCAGCTCCTCGGCGGGGACAAGCCGGGCGATGGAGGCGTTGCGGGCGGGGGCGTTCAGCCCGAAGAACGCCTGCTGCACCGCGAGCAGCAGCATCAGTACGACGACCGAGTCCAGCCCGGTGACGGCCTGCGCCCAGAACAGCAGCGAGGTCACCGCGATGCCGGAGTTGGTGACCAGCAGCAGTTTGCGGCGGTCCACGGTGTCGGCGACCGCCCCGCCCCACAGCGCGAACACCACCATGGGCACGAGGCCGGCCAGGCTCGCGTAGCCGACCCACGCCGAGGAGTGCGTGATGTCGTAGATCTGCTTCGGCACGGCGACAGCGGTGAGCTGGCTGCCGACGGCGGTGACGATGGTCGACGTCCACAGGCGCCGGTAGGCGGGGCGGCGCAGCGGACGGGTGTCCATCGCCCAGCGGCGCCAGCCGCGCCGGGGCGGGGGCGCCGCGCCGGTCGCGTCCGGCGCGTCCGGCGCGTTCGTCGTCTTCGGCGCGGAGTCGGGTTCGGTGGTACTGCTCTCGCTTGTGTCCACGGGTGTCCAGGTGGCTCGCTGCTTGCCGGCTACATCTTTTCGCTTCGAAAGCCTAACTATCCCGGGACGCCGTGTACATGTTCAAAATGCACGCTCAGGATCCGGTCATGAGCGTGGCCCCGAGCGCCAGCATGGTGACGGCCACCAGTCCGTCCAGGACGCGCCAGGCCGCCGGACGGGCCAGGAAGCGGCCGAGCAGCCGGGCGCCGAAGCCCAGCGCGGCGAACCAGCACAGGCTGGCGCACGCGGCGCCGAGCCCGAAGGTCCAGCGCAGCGCGCCCCGGTCGGCGGCGAGGGAACCGAGCAGGAACACGGTGTCCAGGTAGACGTGCGGGTTGAGCCAGGTCATCGCGAGGCAGGTGAGCACCGCCCGGCGCCGGGAGCCGGCGGTCTCCCCCTCCGCACTCAGTCCGGCGGCGCTCGGCCTGAGCACCCGGCGGGTGGCGAGAGCGCCGTAGCAGAGCAGGAAGGCACCGCCGACGATGCCGACCGCCCGGACCGCCCCCGGCCACGCGACCACGACGGCCCCGACCCCGCCGACGCCGAGCGCGATGAGCAGCGCGTCGGACAGCGCGCAGATGCCGACCACGGCGAAGACCGCGTCCCGGCGCACCCCCTGGCGCAGGACGAAGGCGTTCTGGGCGCCGATGGCGACGATCAGGGAGAGGCCGGTGCCGAACCCGGCGGCCGCGGCGGTCAGGGCGTGGTTCATGCCGTCGACGCTAGAAAACGCGGTATCCGCAAGTCCAGCTAATGATTCTTACGTATCCTTAGCGCTCGTGATGACCGAGCTTCCCCTCGACCAGGTGCGAACCCTGCTCGCCGTGGTGGACGAGGGCACCTTCGACGCCGCCGCGGCCGCCCTGCATGTGACGCCGTCGGCGGTCAGCCAGCGGGTCAAGGCACTGGAACAGCGCACTGGCCGGGTGCTGCTGCAGCGCACCAAACCGGTGCGGGCCACCGAGTCCGGCGCGGTACTGGTGCGCTACGCCCGGCAGCTCGCGCGGCTGGAGCGGGACGCCTGGGGTGAGCTGGGGCTGAGCGGGGCCGGGGAGCCGACGCGGGTGTCGGTGGCGGTGAACGCGGACTCCCTGGCGACCTGGTTCCTGCCGGCGCTGACCCGGGTGGCGGGGCTCTGCTACGAACTGCACCGCGAGGACGAGGCCCATACGGCGGCCCTGCTGCGCGAGGGCCTGGTGATGGCGGCCGTGACCTCCGCGTCGGATCCGGTGCCGGGCTGTACCGTGCGGCTGCTCGGCCGGATGCGCTATCTGCCGGTCGCCGCACCGGAGTTCACCGGCACACACCTGAGCGGGCGACCACTGCCGGAGGCCCTGCCCCAGGCCCCGGTGGTCAACTTCGACCGCAAGGACGACTACCAGGACGCCTTCGTACGGCGGCTGGGCCGCGGCCCGGCCGGCCCGTTCCGGCACCAGGTGCCCACCTCGGAGGGGTTCCTGGACGCGGTCGCCGCGGGGCTCGGCTGGGGCATGGTGCCCGAGGTCCAGGCGCAGCCGCTGCTCGCGGCGGGCCGGCTGGCGCTGCTCGCCCCCGACGTGTGGATGGACGTCGCGCTGTACTGGCAGCAGTGGAAGCTCGACTCCCCCGCGCTCGCGGCACTGGCCGAGGCGGTGGCGGCGACGGCGGCCGAGACGCTGCGCCGCTGACGGCCGCGTCACGTTTCGTCCGTTTCGCACCGATGCGAGCTCCCTACGGAGTACGGTGGTCGGACGGTGGCGCGGCGCACGGCGGTCCCCAAGGGGTCCTGTCCGCCAACTCCGCGCCGCCGGTGCCCGGTCGGGCACGGGTGTCCGCGGTCCGGTGGCCGATCCGCCCCGTTTTCCGGCCTGTTGAGCGCTGACGGCTCGTTCTCGGTCCGTACGCGCGCCCATGACCGGATCACGGCCCTCGCGCGATCCCCTGCCGGCCGCGCCGTTTCACACCGCCCCGACCGGTCACCCGAACCCGGACCACGCATTCCCTCCGATCCAGGAGACTTCGATGGACCACTGGCGCGACTACGCCGCCTGCCGTCACGAAGATCCCGACCTCTTCTTCCCCATCGGCACCACCGGGCCCGCCCTGGTGCAGACCGAGCGGGCCAAGGCGGTGTGCGGGCACTGCCCCGTCCGGGAGCAGTGCCTGGACTGGGCGTTGGCGACGGCCCAGAGCATGGGCATCTGGGGCGGGACGACCGAGCTGGACCGGCGTGCGCTGCGCCGCCGGGCCCGCTCCCGGCCGCGCTCCCTGTGACCGGGACAGCCGCCGCGGGCCTCAGGGTCTGTCGCCGGGTGGTGCGGCGGCGGACAGCAGGGTGAACACCGCGCCCGCGCCGCGCCTGCCGATCGTGCGCCACCAAGGAGAATGTCCCGAGGGTCACGCTTCCGCCACCGGCCACGGTCTGGCCGGCGCCGGAACGCTGAACCACAGGCGCCGGCGGCCCGCCCAGGACGGTCTGGGTCCAGCCAGGCCGCGTCATCGGCCGCGGCGCGCAGGGCGACCCCGGCGGCGACCGAGACCGAGCAGCAGATCCTCCTCGGTGGTGCGGGCGGTGAGCATGACCACCGGGATGTCCGGGGCGGTGCCGCCGCGCAGCGCCGGGCACACACAGGCTGCCAGGGTCCGGGAGGAGGCCGCCCGCGCCGGAGGAGCGCGACGGCGGTGCTGCGCTGGATCATCGTGTCGGCCCTGGCCGGCACTTGTTTGGAACCGGTCAGGGTTCAGGCGCTGTTCGGCTTGCCGTTCGCGAACAGCCAGGTGTGGAACAGCCCGTCCAACCGCTTCCCCGAGATCTGCTCGGCCAGCCGCACGAACTGGGCCGTCGTACCGTGGCCGTTGCGGTGTACGGTCGGCCAGGCGTGCACGATCCGGAAGAAGTCCCCGTCCCCGACGGCCTTGCGCAGTTCGTGCAGGGCCATGGCACCCCGCTGGTAGACGGGCGCGCCGAAGATGTTCTTGCCGCTGCCCGGATCGCCCGGCGGGTAGGCCCACAGCGGGTCGCTCGCCGGGCGGGCGTAGAGCGCGTCGAAGGTCTCCTGGGCGCTGTCGCCGTCGTGCTGTTCGTCGTACAGCCACTCCGTGTAGACGGCGAAGCCCTCGTTGAGCCAGATGTCCTTCCAGGTGGTCAGTGAGACGGAGTCGCCGAACCACTGGTGGGCGTTCTCGTGGACGAGGGTGTGCAGGTCGGGTGCGGCGTCGTAGAGCGGGCGGGTCTGGGTCTCCAGGGCGTAGCCGACGTCCGGGGCGTGGTCGACGATCGAACCGGCGGAGCGGTACGGGTAGGGCCCGAACAGCTTGCTCTCCCATTCGAGGACGGACGGCAGCTGCTTCAGCACCGGAGCGGCCGCGCTCGCCTCGCGCGGGTCGACGGCGTTGTACACCTGTATGCCGTCGTCGGTGCTGTACCGCTCGACCTTGAAGTTTCCGATGGTCGCGGTGGCGAGGTAGGAGGCCATCGGCTGGCTCTCGCGCCAGCGGAAGGTCGTACGGCCGTGGGCGGTGCGCTGTCCGAGGAGAACACCGTTGGCGACGGCCGTGCTCCCCTGCGGGACGGTGATGGTGAAGTCGTACGACGCCTTGTCCTTGGGGTGGTTGTTCGCCGGGAACCAGGTCATCGCGCCCTGCGGTTCGCCCGCGACGAAGGCGCCGTCGTCGGTGGGGATCCAGCCGTCCGCGCTGCCGTCGGGGTCGGTGACCGGCTTCGGGGTGCCGTTGTAGGCGACGGCGACCCGGAAGTCCCGGCCCGTACGCAGGGTGTGGCGCGAGGTGACGACGAGTTCCTGGCCGACGCGCCGGAAGGCCGCGGGCGCGCCGTCGACAGCGACGCCGGTGACCTGCAGACCCGTGAGGTCGAGGTCGAAGCGGCTGAGGTCCTGGGTGGCGCGGGCGGTGAGCACGGCCTTGCCGTCGAGGTGCCGGGAGGAGGTCTCGTAGCGGAGTGTCAGGTCGTAGTGCCGGACGTGGTAGCCGCCGTTGCCGCTGAGCGGGAAGTAGGGGTCGCCCGCGCCGGGTGCGCCGGTCGTGTCGGCCGCCGTGGGTCCGGCGGCGCCGATGAGTGCCGCCACGGCGACGGGGACGGTGGCGAGGAGCGTCTCGCGGCGCGGGCCGACGCCACGGCGCCGGGCGGGCTGTCTGCCGGGTCGCGTCACGGGCGCTCCTCGGGAGATGGCTGGTGATCGTCTGGCCGACAGACTAGGCGCGCGGGTGTCCCGGACTCCCTCTCATTCAGGTCAAGTCTCGCCGCGTCGTCACCCGGTGGGACGGGGCGCGCCGAAGTAGGCTCACAGCACCGTCCGCCGTCCCGAGCTGGAGTGACGACCGTGAACGTGCGTGTGCGCCGGATCTACGAACCACCCGAGCCCGATGACGGCCGGCGCGTGCTGGTCGACCGGCTGTGGCCGCGCGGCATCGCCAAGGCCGAGGCGCACGTCGACGAGTGGCCCAAGGGGCTCACCCCCTCCACCGAGCTGCGCAAGTGGTACCACGGCGGCGGCTCGTACGAGGAGTTCCGCCGCCGTTACGAGGCGGAACTGGCCGCTCCCGAGGCCGCCGAACTGCTCGACGGCCTCCGGAAGGCGGCCCGCAAGGGGCCGCTGACCCTGCTCACGGCGTCGAAGACGCCCGAGCGGAGTCACGCAGAGGTGCTCGCGGAGCTGCTGAGAGGCTGACCCCCGAAGGGCCGGCCGTCAGGCCGTGTGCCGGGCCGCGTGCCGGCCCGCCGCCCGGCCCGAGAAGAGGCAGCCGCCGAGGAAGGTGCCCTCCAGCGCGTTGTAGCCGTGCACCCCGCCGCCGCCGAAGCCGGCCACCTCGCCCGCCGCGTACAGCCCGTCGATCGGCGTGCCGTCGGCGGCGAGGGCCCGGGAGTCGAGGTCGGTCTGGATGCCGCCGAGGGTCTTGCGGGTCAGCACATGCAGCCGGACGCCGATCAGGGGGCCCGCCGCCGGGTCGAGGATGCGATGCGGGGTGGCGACCCGGCCGAGCCGGTCGCCGATGTAGCGGCGGGCGTTGTGGATGCCCTGGATCTGGGAGTCCTTGCTGTAGGGGTTGGCGAGCTGCAGGTCGCGGGCCTCGATCTGGCGGCGCACCTCGGCCGCGTCCAGCAGTGGTTTGTCGGTCAGCGCGTTCATCTTGCCGACCAGCTGCTCCAGGTTGCCGGCGGTCACGAAGTCCGCGCCCTTGTCGACGAAGGCCCGCACCGGTGCGGGCGCGCCCTTGCCGAGCAGCCGGTCGCGCAGGACGGCCCCCCGGTCCTTGGCGGTGATGTCCGGGTTCTGCTCGGAGCCGGAGAGCGCGAACTCCTTCTCGATGATCTTCCGGGTGAGGATGAACCAGGAATGGTCGTAGTCCGCGATGTCCTCGGTGGTGCGCAGGTACTGGAGGGTGCTGAGGGTGTCGTATCCCGGCAGGCAGGGGTCGGGAAGGCGGCGGCCGAGGGCGTCCAGCCAGATGGAGGACGGGCCGGGCAGGATGCGGATGCCGTGGCCGGGCCAGATCGGGTCCCAGTTCTGCAGGCCCTCGGTGTAGTGCCACATGCGGTCCCGGTTGACCAGCCGGACGCCCGCCTCGGCACTGATGTCGAGCATCCGGCCGTCGACGTAGGCCGGGACGCCGGTGACCATCTCGGCGGGCGGGGTGCCGAGCCGCGCGGGCCAGTAGCGGCGGACGATGTCGTGGTTCGCGCCGATGCCGCCGGTGGTGACGACGACCGCCTGGGCGGTGAGGGCGAAATCGCCGACGCGGTCGCGGTTGGAGGCGACGCCGCGCGGCGAGCTGTCCTCGGCCAGCACGGTGCCGCGCACCCCGCGCGCCGCGCCGTCCTCCACGACCAGCTCGTCGACCCGGTGGCGGTGGTGGAAGGTGAGCAGTCCGTCGCGGGCGGCCTGGCGGGCGTGGCGCACGAAGGGTTCGACCACGCCGGTGCCGGTGCCCCAGGCGATGTGGAAGCGGGGTACGGAGTTGCCGTGCCCGCCCGCCCTCAGGTCGCCGCGCTCGGCCCAGCCGACGGTCGGCAGCAGCTCGATGCCGTGGCTGCGGAGCCAGGACCGCTTCTCGCCGGCTGCGAACTCGACATAGGCGCGGGCCCAGCGCACGGCCCAGGAGTCCTCGTCGTCGAGCCGGTCGAACCGGGCGCTGCCCCGCCAGTCGTTCCAGGCGAGGTCGAAGGAGTCCTTGATGCCGAGGCGGCGCTGCTCCGGGGAGCCGACGAGGAAGAGCCCGCCGAAGGACCAGTACGCCTGTCCGCCGAGGTTGGCGGCGTTCTCCTGGTCGACCAGGGCCACCCGGCGGCCCCGGCTGGTGAGTTCGTGCGCCGCGACCAGGCCGGCGAGGCCCGCTCCGACGACGATGACGTCCGCGTCCATCGTGACTGTGTCCTTCCTGACGGTCCTCATGCCTGACGGTCCACCTGCGGGTGGTACGGGGTCCTGCGCCCCTGCACGGGTCGTGCAGGGGTGTGCGGGGTCATGCGGGGCTGCGGCTGCCGTCCGTGAGCAGGGCGGTGAGCAGCCGGCCCAGCCAGGCCCGGGCGGCCTCGACGTCCTTGTCCAGCAGCAGCTGGACGGTGACGCCGTCGTACGCGGCGACCACGGCGTGCGCGGCGCCTTCCGCGTCGCCGAGCACGGCGGGCAGTTCGGTGTGGCCGCGGGCCCGGCGCAGCCGGTCGGCGATCGCCTCCCGGAGCCGGGCGCGATGGCCAAGGAGGGCCCGGGCCACTTCCGGGTCGCGGGCGGCGTGCACCAGGAAGTCGGTCTTGACCAGCAGCCAGTCCACGTCGAGGAGCAGCACCTCGGTGACCCGGTCCACGGAGGCCGGCACGTCGAGTCCGGGGCGGTCCTGGGCGAGGGCCTCGGCCACCTGGGAGGCGATGAGGTCGGCGCGCTCCTGGTAGAGCGCGAAGAACAGCTCGTCCAGCGTGGCGAAGTTCGAGTAGAACGCGCCGCGGCTGAAACCGGCCGCTTCGCAGACCTCCTCGATCGACACGCGTCCGAAGCCCCTGGCCGCGAACACCTCGAACGCGGCCTCCAGCAGCCTGGCCCGGGTGGCGGCCCGGCGCCGGGTGACGCGCTTGGGGGTGTCTTCCACCGCCGCACCTCCCCTTTGGATACGCAAATGTATCCGATACATCGATGTATCGAAACCCTTCGCATGCTATGGGAACACATTTTCGATTGCGGAGTACTCTGGACCCATGTCCACGCACCTCCAGGCCTCCCTGTTCGACCAGACCGACGAGCTGCGCCTCGGCCCGCTCGACGGGCTGCGCCGGACCGAGCTGGGCGCCGGAGCCTGGATCGACGTGCTGCCGGACTGGCTGAGCGGGGCCGACGCCCTGTTCGAGCAGCTGGCAGCGGACGTGCCGTGGCGCGCCGAGCGCCGCAAGATGTACGACAACGTGGTGGCCGTACCGCGCCTGCTGGCCTTCTACGGGGCGCGGGACCCGCTCCCCCACCCGCTGCTGGACGAGGCGCGCGCGGCCCTGTCCCGGCACTACGCCGCGGAGCTGGGCGAGCCGTTCACGACCGCCGGTCTGTGCTTCTACCGTGACGGCCGGGACAGCGTGGCCTGGCACGGGGACCGGATCGGCCGGGGCGCCCGTGAGGACACGATGGTCGCGATCCTCTCCGTCGGCGCGCCCCGGGACCTGCTGCTGCGTCCGGCCGGCGGAGGCGGCACGACGGTGCGGCGGCCGCTCGGGCACGGCGACCTGATCGTGATGGGCGGCTCCTGCCAGCGCACCTGGGAGCACTGCGTACCGAAGACCGCGCGAGCCGCGGGGCCGCGCATCAGCATCCAGTTCCGGCCGCACGGCGTACGCTGACGCGCCCGATCCCCCGGCGTCCTCGCGTCCGGTCACCCCCTGGTGCGAGGCGTCCGCACATCTGGTTGGCTGTCCCCGACGGCCAGCCGCACAGCGCTCGGGGAGATCATGCGGGCAGAGGTACACCAAGTCGCCGACGGCACCTTTCTGGTGCACGGCCACCACGTCAACTGGGTGATCCTCAAGGAGGGCGACGCGGTCACGCTCGTGGACACCGGCTACCCCGGGGACCGGGAGGGAGTCCTGGAGTCCCTGGCCGCGGTGGGCAGTTCGCCGGAGGCGGTCGCCGCCGTACTGATCACCCACGCCCACAACGACCATCTGGGCTCGGCCGAGTACCTGCGCGCCACCCACGGCACCCCCGTCTATCTGCACCCGGCCGAAGTGCCGCACGCGCGGCGGGAGTTCCTGCAGCAGGCCACCATCGGCGACGTGGTGCGCAACGCCTGGCGGCCCGGGGTCGTGTCATGGGCGCGACACGTCCTCCAGGTCGGCGGCACCGACCACAACCCGGTCACCGCGCCCGAGCCGTTCCCGGGCGAGGGCCCGCTGGACCTGCCCGGCCGCCCGGTGCCCGTGCACACCCCCGGTCACACGGACGGACACTGCGTCTACCACCTCCCCGAGGCCGGCCTCGTGATCTCCGGCGACGCGCTGGTCAGCGGGCACGCGACCTCGCGCATCCAGGGACCGCAGATCCTGCCCGACTTCTTCCACCACGAGCGCGCCCGGGTCGTGGACTCGCTGGCGCTGATCGGCGCGCTCGACGGCGACACCCTGCTGCCGGGACACGGGCCGGTCCACCGGGGTTCGGTGCGCGCGGCGGCCGACCGGGCCCGGGAACGGGCCTCCTAGAACACCCGAGCGGGGCCTTAGGGTTCGTGCCATGGCCTTGCAGATCAGTGCCACGAACCCGGAGCATCCCGCGCTCCTGCTCGCCCTTCCCTGGGACGTGCCCCTGGAGCAGTGGCCGCAGGAGTACCTCGTGCCGCTTCCGCGGGGCATCTCGCGGCATGTCGTGCGGTACGCGCACGCCGGTGACGAGGTGATCGCCGTCAAGGAGCTGGCCGAGCGGCCGGCGCTGCGCGAGTACGGGCTGCTGCGCGACCTGGACCGGCTCGGCATCCCCGCCGTCGACCCGCTCGCGGTCGTCACCGGCCGCACCGACGGCGCGGGCGCCCCGCTGGAGCCGGTGCTGATCACCCGGCATCTGCGCGGCTCGATGCCGTACCGCTCGATGTTCGAGACCACCATGCGCCCGGCGACCATGCACCGGCTGATGGACGCCCTGGCCGTGCTGCTGGTCCGGCTCCACCTCGCCGGGTTCGCCTGGGGCGACTGCTCGCTGTCCAACACCCTCTTCCGGCGGGACGCGGGCGCCTACGCCGCCTATCTGGTCGACGCCGAGACCGGAGAACTGCATCCCCGGCTGAGCCCCGGGCAGCGGGAGTACGACCTGGATCTGGCCCGGGTCAACATCAGCGGCGAACTGCTGGACCTGGAGGCGTCCGGCGCGCTGCACCCGTCCGTCGATCCAGTGGAGTTCGGGCACGAGATCTGCACCCGGTACCAGGGGCTGTGGCAGGAGCTGACCCGTACCTCGGTGTACCCGGCGGGCAAGTACCACTACATCGAGCGCCGGATCCGTCGCCTGAACGAACTCGGCTTCGACGTCGCCGAGATGCAGATCGAGCACTCCTCCACCGGCGACACGGTCACCTTCGTGCCGAAGGTCGTCGACGCCGGCCACCACCAGCGCCAGCTGCTGCGGCTGACCGGCCTGGACACCGAGGAGAACCAGGCGCGGCGGCTGCTCGGCGACCTGGAGAGCTGGATGGCCACCCAGGAGGACTACGCGCCCGGCGATCCCCTCGCCGCCCGTCCGGAGGTGCTCGCCCACCGCTGGGTGCGGGACGTGTTCCGGCCGACCGTGCGGGCCGTGCCGCCCGAGCTGCGCGGCGCCATGGACCCGGCCGAGATCTACCACCAGCTCCTCGAACACCGCTGGTACCTGTCCGAACACGCACAGCACGACATGGGCCTCGACACCGCCGTCAAGGACTACATCGCGCACGTCCTGCCCGAGGCGCGGGCCGCCCTGGGGCCGGTCGACGCCGAGTGACTCAGGCGTGCGGGACCACGGCCACCGGGCAGTCGGCGTGGTGCAGCACCCCGTGCGCGACCGAGCCGATCCGGCCGCCCACGGCGCTGCGGTGCGCCCGGCGGCCGACGACCATGAGCTGGGCCCGGCCGGCCATCGACAGCAGTACCTGGCCCGCGCTGCCCATCTCGACGTGCTCGGCCACGGGCACGCCGGGGAACCGCTCCCGCCACGGCCGCAGCGCCTCGGCCAGCGCCTCCCGCTCGTACGGCTCCAGACCACCGGCGTCGTCCAGCAGTCCGAGCGAGCCGGGGCTGTAGGCGAAGACCGGTGGCAGCGTCCACGCCCGTACGGCCCGGACGGTGGCGCCCCGGGCCGCCGCCGTCTCGAAGGCGAACCGCAGCGTGGCCGCGCTGTCCTCGGGGTCGCCGTGCTGGCCGACGACGACGTCCCGCCCGGCCGCCTCCGCCGCCGGCTGGTCCCCGGCGCGCACCAGGACCACCGGCCGGGCCGCCTCGGCGATCACCTGCTGTCCGACCGAGCCGACCAGGAAGCCGATGACGGGCCCGTGCCCGCGCGAGCCCAGCACCAGCATTTCGGCCTCCGCCGCCGCGCGGGCCAGCGCGTGCGCGGGCTCGCCCTCGACCAGGTCGACGCTCACCGCCAGCCCCGGGTGCCGTTCGCAGACCGTGCGCACGGCCTCCCGCACGCCCTCCGCCACCCATCCGTGCTGGGTGTCCCGGTCGGCGGTGGCGAGCGAGGCGGCGTAGCGCCAGGCGTGCAGCACGCGCACCGGCAGCCCGCGCCGAACGGCCTCCCGGCCGGCCCAGTCCAGCGCGGCGAGGCTCTCCTCCGTGCCGTCCACCCCTGCCGTGATCGGACGTGTCATGCGTGGGCCTCCTCGTCGTCGCGGCGTGTCTCGCGGGAACGATCATCTCGCGGTCGCGCCACGACCGCAGAAACACAGGCGCCGGGCCTGATCAGGGGGCTCGCGACGTATCCGGAGCGAAGCCGGGCGATCGAACATACGATGGCTGCGAACCGGTGCGGTGGTCTCCACGGCACCGGCCCGTGGAACCAGACGCTCGGGGTGGGAGACGTATGGCACAGGCCGCCGATACAGCGCGGACCGTCATCCTGACCGTGGACGACGACCCCGGGGTCTCCCGCGCCGTCGCCCGCGATCTGCGGCGGCGCTACGGCGAGTCGTACCGCATCGTGCGCGCGGAGTCCGGGGAGTCCGCGCTGCAGGCGCTGCGCGAGCTGAAGCTGCGCGGCGACCTCGTGGCGGTCATCCTGGCCGACTTCCGGATGCCGCAGATGAACGGCATCGAGTTCCTGGAACAGGCACTGGACGTCTATCCGGGGGCGCGCCGGGTGCTGCTCACCGCGTACGCGGACACCAACGCGGCGATCGACGCGATCAACGTGGTCGATCTGGACCACTATCTGCTCAAGCCCTGGGACCCCCCGGAGGAGAAGCTCTACCCGGTCCTGGACGACCTGCTGGAGGCCTGGCGCACCAGCGCCTACCGGCCCGTGCCCAGCACGAAGGTCGTCGGGCACCGCTGGTCGGCGCGGTCGTCGGACGTGCGCGAGTTCCTGGCCCGCAACCAGGTGCCGTACCGCTGGTACTCGGTGGAGGAGCCCGAGGGGCAGCGGCTGCTGGCGGCCGCCGGGCAGGACGGGCAGCGGCTGCCGCTGGTGATCACCCCGGACGGCAGCACGCTGGTCGAGCCGGAGGCACCCGAGCTGGCGGCGCGGGTGGGCCTGGCGACAACGCCGACGGCGGACTTCTACGACCTCATCGTGATCGGCGGCGGGCCGGCCGGGCTCGGCGCGGCCGTGTACGGGGCCTCCGAAGGGCTGCGGACCGTGCTCGTGGAGCGGTCGGCGACCGGCGGGCAGGCCGGGCAGAGCTCCCGGATCGAGAACTATCTGGGCTTTCCCGACGGGGTCTCCGGCGCCCAGCTCACCGACCGGGCGCGGCGGCAGGCGGCCAAGTTCGGCGCGGAGATCCTGACCGCCCGTGAGGTGACGGGACTCGAGGTCAACGGCGCCGCCCGGGTCGTGCGGTTCGCGGACGGCTCGGCGATCGCCGCGCACAGCGTGATCCTCGCGACCGGCGTGCAGTACCGGCAGCTGGAGGCCGCGGGCTGCACCGATCTGACCGGCTGCGGGGTGTTCTACGGCTCGGCGCTGACCGAGGCGGCGGCCTGCCAGGGACAGGACATCTACATCGTGGGCGGCGCCAACTCGGCGGGCCAGGCTGCGATGTATCTGTCCCGGGGCGCGAAGTCGGTGACGCTGCTGGTGCGCGGCGCCGACCTGTCGGCCTCGATGTCGCACTACCTGATCCAGCAGATCAACGAGGCGCCGAACATCTCGGTGCGCCCGCACACGGTGGTGGACGCGGCGCACGGCGCGGACCGCCTGGAGCAGCTGACGCTGCGTCACACAGTGAGCGGGGACAGCGAACGGGTCGAGGCGCACTGGATGTTCGTGTTCATCGGTGCCGCTCCGCTGACCGACTGGCTGGGCGATGCGGTGCTGCGCGACGAGCGCGGGTTCATCCTCGCCGGGCCCGACCTGACCGCCGACGGGCGGCCGCCGGCCGGTTGGGAGCTGGACCGGCCGCCGTACCACCTGGAGACCAGCGTTCCCGGCGTGTTCGTGGCGGGTGACGCACGCGCCGAGTCCGCGAAGCGCGTCGCGTCCGCCGTCGGCGAGGGAGCGATGGCCGTGATGCTCGTCCACCGGTATCTGGAGCAGTCATGAGCGGTCGGATCGTGCCGTGCAGCCCCAAGGAGATCGGCGCGCTGTTCCTCTTCGAGAAGCTGAGCCCCGAGCAGCTCGGGCGGTTGTGCACGGAAGGCCGGGTGGAGCTGTTCCAGCCCGGCCCGGTGTACACCGAGGGCGCGCCCGCCACCTGCTTCTTCGTGATGATCGAGGGCACGGTCGTGCTCTCCCGCCGGGTCGCCGGTGACGACGTGGAGGTCACCCGCACCTCGCAGCCCGGTGTGTACGCGGGCGCGATGCAGGCCTACCTCGGCGACCGGGTGCGGCAGGTCTACAACAACTCGATGCGGGTGACCGAGCCGACGCGGTTCTTCGTGCTGCCGGCGGACATCTTCGCGGAGGTCATGACCGAGTGGTTCCCGATGGCCGTGCATCTGCTGGAGGGCCTGTTCTTCGGGGCGAAGAACACCCAGGCGACGATCGGGCAGCGGGAGCGGCTGCTGGCGCTGGGCTCGCTGTCGGCGGGGCTGACGCACGAGCTGAACAACCCCGCCGCGGCGGCCGTACGGGCCACGGCCACGCTCCGCGAACGGGTCGCGAAGATGCGGCACAAGCTCGCCGTCATCACCGAAGGCCCCTTCTCCCGCGACCAGTTGGCGAGCCTGATCGAGATCCAGGAGCGCACCGCCGAGCGGGTCGCCAAGGCCCCGGTGCTCAGTCCTCTGGAGGCCGCCGACCGGGAGGACCTGCTCACCGACTGGCTGGAGGACCACGGGATCGACTACGGCTGGCAGGCGGCGCCCACCTTCGTGCAGGCCGGGCTGGACGTCGACTGGCTGGAGCAGGTCGCGGCGGCCGTCGACGAGGAGATCCTGGTCAACGCGGTCGCCTGGCTCAACTACACCATCGAGACCGAGCTGTTGATGAACGAGATCGAGGACTCCACCACCCGTATCTCGCATCTCGTCGACGCGGCCAAGCAGTACTCGCAGCTGGACCGGGCGCCCTACCGGGCGGTGGACGTGCACGAACTCCTCGACAGCACCCTGCTGATGCTGTCCGGCAAGATCGGCGCCGGGATCGAGGTCGTCAAGGAGTACGACCGCACGCTCCCGCCGGTGCCCGCCTATCCGGCGGAGCTGAACCAGGTGTGGACCAACCTGATCGACAACGCGGTCTCGGCCATCAACAGCGCGGGGGGCACGGGTACGTTGACCGTGCGGACCGGACTCGACCACGAGCGGCTGCTGGTGGAGTTCCGGGACACCGGGACCGGCATCCCGCCCGAGATCAAGGACCGGATCTTCGACCCGTTCTTCACCACGAAGCCGGTCGGCGAGGGCACCGGGCTCGGCCTGGACATCTCCTGGCGGATCGTCGTCAACAAGCACCACGGCACCCTGCGGGTGGAGTCGGTGCCCGGCGACACCCGCTTCCAGGTGCTGCTGCCCCTGACCGCCGACCCGTCCGAGTCGCCCGAGGAGCAAGCGGAGGAAGCGGAGGAAGCCGTATGAGAATCGTCGAGGGCTTCGATGTGAACGTCCCGCCCAGCGGCACCGGGTGTGTGGAGTGCGAGGAGGCGGGCGGCTGGTGGTTCCATCTGCGTCGCTGCGCGCAATGCGGGCACATCGGCTGCTGCGACGACTCCCCCGCCAAGCATGCCACCGCCCACTACCAGGCCACGGGGCACCCGGTGATCCGGAGCTTCGAGCCGGGCGAGGACTGGTTCTGGAACTACGCGACCGACGAGCTGTACCCCACCGGCCCCGAACTGGCCCCACCCGCCAGCCACCCCGCGGACCAGCCGGTCCCGGGCCCGGCGGGGCGGGTGCCGGAGAACTGGGCCGAGACGCTGCGCTGAGCCGGGGCGAGGTGAAGGGGCCGGCCCGGGTCAGCGCGCGCAGTTCAGGCGGTCCGGGTCGACGGCGTCGGCCAGGGCCCGCATCCCCCGGTCGTCGGGGTGCAGATGGTCGCCGCTGTCGAAGTACGGCAGGATCCGCTCAGGGTCCCGCGGGCTGCGCAGGACGCGGTCGAAGTCGGTGACGGCGTCGAAGTCCCGGCTGCCGCGCAGGAGTCGGTTGACGTCCTGGCGTACCGACTCGGCGGCCGGATCCCATTCGGGCCAGCCCTTGAACGGCCCGAGCGTCGCGACGACCACGCACTTCCCGGCGCTGTGCACCCGCCGGGCGATCTCCCGGTATCCGGCGATCAGGTCGGCCGCGGTGACGCCGGTGTGCGCCTTGACGTCGTTCACGCCCTCGAAGAGGAACACCGTGCGCAGCCCGGGCTGGGACAGGACGTCGCGGTCCAGCCGGTCGAGGGCGCTCGGCCCGGCGTCGTCCGCGAGGACCTGGTTGCCCGAGACTCCTGCGTCGGCGACGCCTTCGACGTCCGTGCGGGCGGTGTGCAGGCGCCGGGCGAGGTAGTCGGGCCAGCGGCGGTTCAGGCCGGGGGTGGACCGCCGGCCGTCGGTGAGGGAGTCGCCGAGCGCCACGACGGCCCCGGTGGCCGCGCGGGAGGGCCGTACGGACGCGGCGTCCAGGTACCACCAGGAGCCTGTCGTCCGGCCCCAGTTGCGGGCGCTCTCCTCAGCGGTGTGGTCGCCCGGGCCGGTGTACGACGTCTGCATCGCGAGCAAGTGGCCGCTGGCCGGGCCGGCCGCGTCGGGGGTGTGCAGGCTGACGGCCAGGTCGGTGCCGGCCGGCCAGGTGCCGGGCAGCGGGTCGCTCCAGGCGACGGCGCCCACGGGCACGGTGACCGTGCGGGCGCCGCCGAAGGTGAGCCGCCGGTTGCTGCCGGGGCGCAGTGCGGCGCCCCGGTCGCGCAGGCCGGCGTAGCCGCTGTCCAGAGTGAGCGGCCGGTCGCCGAAGGCGTTGGTGACGCGGACGCGCAGGGCGGTGCCGCCGACGCTGGTGTGCACGATCAGCCGGTAGCTCCGGTCGGCGGCGCCCTCGCCCAGGAGGTCGGCGCTGGCCGCCCAGGTGACGACGCCGGAGACCCGTTCCGCGGACGCGGGCAGGGCGTCCGCCCCGGCGGCCGGGGGCTGGCAGGCCACAGTCGTGAGCAGGGCGGCGGCGATGCGGCAGCCGCGTCCGGTGCGGCCGGTCACCGGGCGGGGTCCCGGAACGTGACGGACCCGCCCGGTCGCCTGTGGACCGTCCGGGACACACCTGCGTACTCCACGCAGGACATGTTCCCGCCAACGCGGCGGCTGCGCACCTCGGTAGGGATTTCCGCCGCTGTACCGGGACATGCGGATGCCCCGCGCGAGGCGGGGCATCCGGTGGTGCGGTCGTACGTCAGTGACGGGGAGCCGGCGTGTTGGCGGCGGTGACGTTGACCGCCGCCCACGCCTTGTCCACCGTCTTGTACTCGGTGCTGTTCGCTCCGTACAGGTCCTTGGCCGCCTTCAGTGTCGCGGCGCGCGCGTCGTGGAAGTCCGTCGTGGAGACCATGTAGCGGGTGAGCGCACGGTAGAAGATCGCGGTGGCCTTGGCGCGGCCGATGCCCTTGACCGTGGAGTGGTCGTAGGTCGGCGAGTCGTAGGCGACCCCGTTGATCGTCTTCTTGCCGCTGCCCTCCGCGAGGAGGTAGTAGGCGTGCGAGGAGACACCGGAACCGGCGTGCACCTCCGCGTTGTACGTGGCCGACGACCAGTAGTCGATCGTGCCCTCGAGCTTGTCGAGCGACGGGTGGTCGAGGCGGCGCAGGAACTTCTGGGCGAGGCCCAGCTTCTCGCCGATCAGGTAGTCCGGCGTGTCCTTCGGGTTGTTGGCGTAGAACTCGACGTTCGAGCCGAAGATGTCCGCGAGGGACTCGTTCAGGGCGCCGGGCTCACCGTACTGGTTGCCGTCGGCGTCGACGTAGGTCGGCTGCAGCTTGGCGGTCGCGTCGACCACGCCGTGCGTCAGCTCGTGGCCGGTGACGTCCAGGACGACCAGCGGCTTCTTGAAGGTCTTGCCGTCGCCGTCGCCGTACAGCATGCAGTTGCAGGCCGGGTCCCAGAAGGCGTTGGCGACCTTGTTGCCCCAGTGGACCATGCCCTGGGCTGCCTTGCTGTTGTCGGCTATGCCCTTGCGCCCGAAGGTGGACTTGTAGAAGTCCAGGGTCTTGGTGATGCCGTACTGGGCGTCCGCGGCGGCGCTGGCCCGGTCGCCCGTGGTGCCGTTGCCCCACACGTCGGTCGTGTTGGTGAACGACGTGCCCGCGCTGAACTTCTCGCTGGTCTTGCCCTTGGCGTCCCGGGTCTCGGTGCCGTACCGGCTCGGGTCCTTGAGCTGGTAGTGGCCGCGCGAGGTCTGCGTGGTGGTCAGGGGGACGTTGCCGACGAAGAGGGTCTTGCCGGTGCCCTTCGCCGCCGACGGGAAGCCCGTGGCGCCGGAACCGACGAGGCCGGCCTCGGGGGAGGCGGCGGCCGTGCCGGTGGCCGGGTCGATCGTCTCGCCCTGCCGGTGCAGGTTCGCGAGCAGCTTCGGCGACAGGAACTCGTCGCTGTCGGGGGTGTTGCTGCGCACCTTGCCGGTGACGGCGTCGACGACGACGGTGTTGGTGCCCTGCTCGTCGGTCACCGTCACCTGGTAGGCCAGGGCGGCGGAGCCGTCGCGGGCGTCGACGACGAGCTGCGCGTCGCCCGCGTCGCCCTTGGCGGCCTCGGCGGCCTTGCCGGCGGCCTGGTCCGCGGTCAGCTTGGCCTGCGTGGTGGCCGGCGTGACGGTGTGGCCGGCGGCGCGGGTCACACCGGTGTAGGCCAGCTGGTGGTCGAGGTGGACGACGAGGTCACCGCCGAGGACGGGCAGGCCGTCGTGCGTGCGGACGAACCGGACGTGCCGCGCGCCCTCGGGGTCGAGCATCACGTCCTGGGCGTGCAGTTCGTCGCCCTTGGAGACGCCGGTCGCCGCGTCGTGGGCGAAGGCCGCGGTGCGCGCCGCCTCCACCACCGCCGTGGCGTTCGTCGTGGCGGAGGCCGAGGACCGCTCAACCTCCGTGGTGGGACCCGCGAAAGCCGTGCCGGCCAGGCCCGTGGCAGCCGTCGTCACCGCGATGGCGACAGCGACGCTGCGTATGTGGGGTCTACGCAAGGATCAGGGTTCCTTTGTGCGAAGGCAGCAGGGGTCACCAACCGCCTTGAGACGTGGCGCGGTTGAGCGTCACGAGGGCTGGTCGGGCCCTGGGGCGTAACCCTTACGGATCAGTCATGTGCACGTAAAGCCGGAATGATCGGTTTCGTGGTCTTCTATGACAATCCTTTACGAATGTCGACCACAGAGTGATCACCAGCTGACCAGCTGTGTGTCGGTTGTGGAGACGTTGGCTCAATCCCCGGGGTTCCAGAGCCGGAATGTGACCCACGGCACTGTGGTTGACGGCGCTGCGAAACCGCCCCGCGCCCCTTTCGGGCCGGTTCGCGGGAACTTCCCCACGAGGTGCGGGCGTTGTCCTGTGTGTGACGAGCGAGCTGGCTGCCGGGGGCAATGTGCCGCTGCCCGCGGGTGTGGTGCTGCTGCGGGTGACCGGGCCGTTCGACGTGTCCGGGCTCGTCGGCGGCGCGGACGGCAAGGTCGGATCCGACGCCGACTTCGTGTTCTACAACCAGCCGCGGGCGCCGGGGGTCCGGCTGCGCGATGACGGCCTGGACGTCGACCCGGCCCGGCTGCGCGGCGGCGCCTGCCGCGTCACGGTCGTGGTGAGCGCCGCCGAGCCCGGTACGCCACTGGGGCGGCTGCCCGCTCCCCGGCTCCAGGTCACGGACGGCTCCGGGCGTACGGTGGCCCGGTTCACGCCGCCCCGCCCCGGCCCGGAGACCGTCCTGCTGCTCGCCGAGCTGTATCTCCGACCGGGCACCGGCTGGAAGCTGCGGGCGATCGGGCAGGGCTACGCGGACGGACTGGCCGGACTCGCCAGGGACTTCGGCGTGAACATCACGGACGACGGCAGCCAGCCACCGCCGACCACAGGCACCCCACCCACGGCAATGGGCTCCCGCACGAAGACCGGCCAACTCCAGGACGGCCCCATGGCCCCACCGCCCCACCAACTCGCGAACGGCTCCACAACCCCGCCATCCGGCCGACCTACGCGAGGAGCTGCGGGCCCGACGACCACCAAACCCACGGGCGGCCCCGCAGGCCCGACGTCCCGCCGACTCGCGGACAGGGCCGCGGGGCCAACACCCACCCCGCCCACGCAAAGCCCCGCAGACCGGACAACCCGCCGCCCCACGGACAGGGCGGCAGGCCCGACGGCAACCCCGCCCACGCACAGCCCCGCAGCTCCACCGCCCCGCCGACCCACGAACGACTCCACAAGCCCGCCATCCGGCCGACCCACGGACGGCACCGCAGGTCCGACACCCCGCCGACTCGCGGACAGGGCCGCAGGCCCGATGCCCACCCCACCCACGCAAAGCCCCGCAGGACCACCGCCCCGTCGACCCACGGACGCCGTCACGGGCGAGTTTCTCCGGCTGGTCAACTCCGCCCGGGCGCAAGCCGGTTCGGTGGCCGTCGGCGACGATCCCCGGCTCGGCTCCGCCGCGTGGGCTCATGCGCAGGCCATGGCGGATGCCGGACGGCTCGCGGCCGAGGGGCGGGACGGTGTCTCGGTGCATCAGCGGATCACCGCCGCCGGGTACGCGTACGCCACCGTGGGCGAGCATCTCGTGTCCGGCCCGCGCTCACCGGCCGAGTTCGTGGAGTACTGCCTGGGCTCGGACCGGTCCCGGCGCACCCTGCTCGACCCGGCCTTCCGGCACGCCGCCCTGGCCCACGCCGAGGCCGGCGACCGGTACTGGACCGCACTGTGGGCCGCGCCGCTCACCCCGGACGCGCTGTCGCGCTCGGCCGCCGAGGTGGTCGCGCTCACCAATGCCGAGCGCGGCCGGGCCGGCCTGCCGCCGCTCGCGACGGACCCGCTGCTCACGGCAGCCGCGCAGGCGCACTGCGCGGACATGGTGGCCCGCGACTTCTACGACCACACCTCCCCCGACGGCTCCCGGCCCTGGGACCGGGCCGCGGCCGCGGGATCCCGCCTGCTCACCATCGGCGAGAACATCGCCTGCGGCCAGCGCTCCCCCGCCGAGGTCGTGGACGGCTGGATGAACAGTCCGGGCCATCGCGCCAACATCCTGAAGCGGGAGTTCGGCCGCATGGGCGTCGGCTTCGCGGGCGGCGGCCGGGCGGGCACCTACTGGACCCAGCTGTTCGGTGGCTGACCGGGCACGCTCCGTGATCTTGGCGGAACGGCCTCCCTCGGGACACCATGCCCCGCATGAAAGGTGACCTCTTTTCCAGTGCGCACGTGGTGCAGCCGGCCGTGGAGCCGGGCATGTCCGTCGAGAACGCCAAGTGCGTCAGGTACACCGTGAGCGGTGAGATGTACGCCCGCCAGGGTGCGATGGTCGCCTATCGGGGCGACCTCAAGTTCGAGCGCAAGGTCCAGGGCGTCGGCGGCATGCTGAAGCGTGCGGTCACCGGCGAGGGGCTGCCCCTCATGGCGGTGCGCGGCCAGGGTGAGGCCTGGTTCGCGCACGAGGCACAGAACTGTTTCATCATCGAGGTCGAGCCCGGTGACCAGTTCACGGTCAATGGCCGCAACGTCCTGTGCTTCGACGCCTCACTGTCGTACGACATCAGGACGGTGAAGGGCTCGGGCATCGCCGGCGGCGGCCTGTTCAACAGCGTGTTCACCGGGCAGGGCCGGCTCGGTCTGGTCTGCGAGGGAAACCCGCTGGTCATCCCGGTCTCCGCGCAGTCCCCTGTGTACGTCGACACGGACGCGGTGGTCGGCTGGACCGCGCATCTGCAGACCTCGCTGCACCGCTCCCAGTCCATCGGCTCGATGCTCCGCGGCGGTTCGAGGGAAGCCGTGCAGCTGATGCTCCAGGGCGAGGGCTTCGTCGTGGTACGGCCGAGCGAGCTGACCCCGCAGAAGAACCAGCAGCACTGATCACCCAGAGGCACCGAAAACCCGGTGGCACGAACCTTCACAGCGTGATCCGCGCCGCACGGGCAACCCCCGTCGCCGTACCCGCGTCTTGATCGGTACAGACCGACACGCCCCGGTCCCTTCGGCCGGGGCGTATTTCCCCCACCCTATACACGCGATGTATACATGCCGTGTATAGAAAGGTACACATGTACGGCAAGGCTTTCGCCCCGGAGTACCAGGGCGCCCTGACCACCCTGTCCGTGAACTCCTCGCTGGTCGATGTGCTGGCGGAGGGCACCGAGAAGCTGCGCGAGGCCGAGCGGTCCGGGCGCCCCGCCGAGGCGGCCCGCTGCGGGCTGGCCGTCGCCGAGGCGCACCGGCGGCTCGGCCATGTGGGAGACGCGGACCGGGCCTGGAAGGCGAGCTACCGCGCCGCCCGCGCGGCCGACGACACCGCGGCGATGGCGTGGGCCCTGTGGAGCGGCGGCACCCTGGCCCGCCAGCGCGGAGCCTTCCCGCTGGCCTGGCGGCTGCTCGGGCTCGCGGCCGAACTGGGCGAGCGCGGCGGGGACATCGTCGTCCGGGGCTACTCACTGGCCGGGCTCGCGGAGACCGGCCGGATCCAGGGCGACTACGCGGCGGTCGGCCGGCTGCACGAGCAGCTGCTGGCCGAGGCGCGCAAGCGCGGTGAGGCCCGGCACACCGTGTGGGCGCTGGAGGGCATAGCGCAGATGCACCGCAACACCGGTGACCACGACCGGGCGTACGCGCTGTTCGAAGAGGCGGCGGAGATAGCCGAGCGCGCGGAGGACCGGCGCGGGCACGCCTGGGCGCTGCGCGGGCTCGCCGACATCCTCTCGGTGCGCGACAAGGACACCGAGGGCGCCCTGGAACTGCTGTCCCGGGCGGAGGCCGGCTGCCGGGCGATGAACCTCACCAGCGCGCTCGCCTACAACCACAAGATGCGCGGCAACGTCCTGTACCGGGCCGGGCGTTACGCGGAGGCGCGGGACCTGTACGAGCTGGCGCTGGAGGAGTTCCGGGCGATGAGTGAGCCGCGCGGTGAGGCACTGGCCCGGCTGGGCCTCGCCAAGTCGCTGGCGCAGCTGGGCCGGGACCGCGCGGAGACGGCGGCCGAACTCGCCGATCTTGCAGGAACGTTGGAGCGGAGCGGGCTGAAGCACGCCCGGGAGATGGTGGCCCGGGCGCAGGAGGAGTTCGGCCTCGCCGCGGCGGTGGCTCGGTGACCGCGATCCAGGCCCCGCCGGCGGCGCCCGAAGTCCTCACCCGCTGCCGGGACTTGGTGCGGCCTGCGCTGCGGGAGGCGGTGGAGCGGCTGCATCCGTGGGTGGCCGAGATGGCCGCGTACTCCTTCGGCTGGTGCGAGGTCGGCGGGGCGCCCGCCGCCGCGCCGGGCGGCAAGGGCGTACGGCAGGCGCTGGCGGTGCTGGGCGCCGAGGCGGCGGGCGCCGACGGGCGGGCCGGCGTCCCGGCGGCGGTGGCGGTGGAGCTGGTCCATGCCTTCTCGCTGCTGCACGACGACATCATGGACGGCGACCCGATGCGGCGCGGGCGCCCCGCCGTGTGGAAGGCGTACGGCACGGGCCCCGCGGTGCTCGCCGGGGACGCCCTGTTCGCGCTGGCCGTGGAGACCCTCGCGACCACGCCGCAAGGAGCCGCCGCCGTACGACTGCTGTCGGCGGCGCTCGCCGATCTGGTCCGCGGGCAGGCCGACGACCTACTGTTCGCCACCCGGCCGTGCACCGGCCCGGAGCGGGTGACGCCCGGGGAGTACCGGGCGATGGCGGAGGGCAAGACGGGCGCGCTGCTGGGCTGTGCCGCCGCGCTGGGCGCCGTGCTCGGCGGGGCGGACGAGGCCACGGCCGCTGCGCTGGACCGGGCCGGACGGCATCTCGGCGTCGCCTTCCAGCTGGTCGACGACGTGCTGGCCCTGTGGGGCGACCCGGCCGTCACCGGCAAGCCCGTGGGCGGAGATCTGCGCGAGCGCAAGAAGACGTACCCCGTGCTGGCCGCGCTCGGCTCCCCGAAGGCCCAGAGACTGCCCGAGCTGCTCGACGCGCCGGGACGGGCCGAGGAGGCCGCCGCGCTGATCGAGGCGGCGGGCGGCCGTACGGCGGCACTGGCCGAGGCCCGGGCGCACACGGCCGCTGCCCGGACGCTGCTCGCACAGGCGCCGCTGGCCGGCGAAGCCGTCGCGGATCTGGGCCGGCTGCTGGACCAGCTGGCGGACCGCGCGTTCTGATCGCGCGGTCGCCCGGTGAAACCGTGTTGACCGCGGCCGTCCGCGCGGGTCAGGGTGCGAAACGGCGCGGCCCCCACCCCCGCGCCGGAAGGGTGAAGCACCTTGATCGGCAGCAAGGAGATCGAAGCCGCGGCGAAGCGGATCGCCGGACATGTCGTACGGACACCGACCGTGGCGAGTCCGGGCCTGACCGCGCTGCTCGGCGTCCCGGTCACCGCCAAGCTGGAACTGCTCCAGCGCACCGGCTCGTTCAAGGCCCGCGGGGCGACGGCGAAGCTGCTGTCGCTGAGCGAGGCGGAGCGGGCGGCGGGCGTGGTCGCGGTCAGCGGCGGCAACCACGGCATCGCCCTCGCGGTGATGGCCGCCGCCCTCGATGTGAAGGCGACCGTGGTCATGCCCCGTACCGCGCCCGCGCGTTCCCTCGCGCTCGCCGAGGCGGCGGGGGCGTCGGTGCGGCTGACCGACGGCATGGACAGCGCGTTCCAGCTGGTGACGCGGTTGCGGGACGAGGGTCTCACCCTGGTCCACCCGTTCGACGACCCGGTGGTGATCGCCGGACAGGGCACGGTCGGCATGGAGTTGGCCGAGGACGTCGAGGACGGGGAGCTGACGGACGTCGTCGTCAGCATCGGTGGCGGCGGGCTGATCGCGGGGATCGCTGCGGCCCTCGCCGCCCGGCGTCCCGGGGTGCGTGTGTGGGGCGCGGAGACCGAGGGCGCCGAGGCGATGTCGGCCGCGCTGAAGGCGGGCGGCCCGGTGCCGGTGCCCCTGTCGTCCGTGGTCACCACGCTCAGCGCGCCCTCCGCGTCCCAGCTGACGTACGACCATGTGTCCGCGCTGGTCGAGGAGGTGCTGGTGGTCCCGGACCGGGACGCGGTGCAGGGCTGTCTGGACCTCGCCGAGCACGCCAAGGTCTGGGCCGAGCCGGCCGCGGGCTGTCTGCTGCCGGCGGCCCGGCAGGTGGTGGCCCGGGTCGGCGGCGGCGCCCGGATCGGACTCGTGGTGTGCGGCGGCAATACGACTCCGCTTGAACTCACCGGCTGGGGCGAGCGGTTCGGGCTGCTGTGAGACGGGGCCGCGCCCGGCCATTTACCCTCGGTTACCCGCAGGTCGAACGACCGCCGGGTGCGGTCATCGCAAACTCGAAAGCCCTTTCGAAGAATTGAATGAAAGGCAGGAATGGCACCCGAGTCACGGATTCTTTGAACGCATCCCCGCGTGCGGCGCGTACCCCCTGTGAGACACACAACAGGGGTCCATCAGCGAGGGGTGACCATGGTCAAGGCGCACGTCTCCGCACATGAGTTGGTCGCCGGACGGTACCGGCTGCTGGAGGTCCTCGCCCGCGAGACGAACCGTCTGTGGTGGTTCGCCGAGGACGTGGCGGCGGAGCAGCCCCGGCTGGTGGCCCAGACCGCCCTGCCGGAGCCTGCCGGGGACGACGACGCGCGCCGGGTCACGGCCCGCGTCGTACGGACCTCCGAGACCATGCGGCTGCTGTGCCCCGGCCAGGTCGCCACGGTCGTCGACGCGGTGGTGCAGGCCGGTGCTCTGTGGACGGTCACCGAGTGGATCGACGGCACGCCGCTGTGCGAACTCCTCGACCGTGAGGGCGCGTTCAACCCGGTGGTGGCTGCCCGGATCGGCCTGGAGCTGCTCGATGTGCTGCAGGCCGCGCACGACGAGGGCATCACGCACGGCGAGTTGAGCCCCGGCCTGGTCTTCGTGCGGGACAGCGGCCCGGTCGTCGTGGCCGGGTTCGGGCTGGCCGGCGCGACGCTGGTGCCGCGGCTCACGGCTCCGTCGTACGCCTCGCCGGAGCAGGCTCGCGACGAGCGCGTCGGGCCGGCCGCCGATCTGTGGGCGCTGGGTGCGCTGCTCTACACGATGGTGGAGGGCCGGCCGCCGTTCCGGGACCGCGGCCGGCCCGACGCGACCCTGAAGGCCGTGGACCGGCTGCCGCTGCGCACCCCGCTGCGCGCGGGCCCCCTCAGCCAGGCCGTACAAGGGCTGCTGCGGAAGAACTCGCGGGAGCGGCTGACCCGGCCGGTGGTCCGCGAGGCGCTGATCCGAGCCCTCGACGAGGACACCGACGCCGACCGGGAACCGGCTCCCGTGCCCCGGCTGCGCGGCGCGTACCGGGGGGTGTTCCTCGCCGGCGGGGAGCGGAGCAGACGTGTCCTGGCGGTTGGTACCGCGCTGGCCGTCGTCACGGTCGCCGCCGCCGTCCTGGCCGCGACGCACCAACTGCCGGGCACCGGCACCGCGCAGGCACCGGACCACGCCACCGCCTCGGCCCCGCCCGCCGGCCGGCGCGGCGGCGGCACCGCGACACCGTCCGCGAGCCCCACTCGCACCCCCACCCCCACCCCCACTGCGTCGACCCCGGCCGCCCTGCCGGCCGGCTACCACCGCTACACCGCCCCGGAGGGCTTCTCCGTCGCCCTTCCGGCCGGCTGGAAGCGGCTGACCACCACCCGCGTCACCGACGCCTACCGCATCACCTTCGGCCAGGGCGGCGACTGCCCCACCCTCGCCGTCACGCACAGCGAGCACGTGGGCCCGGACCCGGTGGCCGTCTGGCGGAACGACGTCGAACCGCAGCTGGCGCGGCTCCCCGGCTATCAGCGCGTCGGCGCCGTCCGCGCCACCACGTACCAGGGCCACAAGGCCGCCGACCTGGAGTGGCTGGCGGGGACCGGGGACGCGCGCGTGCACACCTTCGGGCGTGGCTTCCTGCTGGGCGGCGGCGACGCCTTCTCCCTGCGCTACACCACCCCGGCCGCGGACTGGGACGACGCCGCGAACCGGCTGGCGCTGAAGACGTTCCTGCTGACGTTCCGGCCGCCAGGGGACTGACCGGGACCCATATAGGCTTGCGCTTGCCTGTCTGCGCCCGCCTCCGGGTGCGGTTCCCCGAGCACCCTGTGCACATCTGAACATCCTTGCAGGAGAGTCATCCGTGACCCTGGTCATCGACCCGTCCGAGACGTCCGCCCCGGCCGCACAGCCGCTGTCCGACCTGGTGGCGCGCGACGCCCGGGAGTTCGGCGTCTACGCGCGCACCGGCGGCTGGGCCTTCGCGCTGATGGTGGCCCGCAGCGTGCGGCCCGGCGGGCAGGCCGCCGGTGAGACGCCGAAGGTGTCCGCGAAGGAGTTCGCCCAGCTGGCCGACTGCTCGCCGGAGCGGGTCATGCGCTACTACAAGGCCTGGGACCGGGCCGCCGACGACGGGCTCGTGCCGCACTTCGAGGCCCTGCAGCCGGGCCAGGAGGTCGACCTGCCGGACGCGGACGTGTGGCTGAGCTACTACGTCTCCCGCACCAGCGCGACCTCCGAGCGCGGCACCGCCATCGCCGAGGCCGCCGAGGCCGAGGGCATCCGCCCCACCAAGGCGCTGGAGGTCGCCGAGAACCCGACCGCGCTGCGCGCCGCGATCCTCGCCGACCCCTCCACCGCCCGTGCCGCCCGCTCCGCCCTGCTGGACCGGGTGCGGGAGGACCCCGAGCTGCAGGCCGAGCTGGCGCGTGACGTCGTACGGACCGACGACCTGAAGAAGGCCGTCGCGACCGAGAGCCGGGCCGCCGACCGGATCGGCTACGTCCGTCAGATCGCCGAGTCCGGCCAGATCAGGACGCCGGCCGGGCAGACCGTCGAGGCTCCTGCCGAGCTGCGCGAGGAGGCCGAGCGCCATCTGTCGCTGATCGACGAGCTGGAGGAGAGCGAGGACACCGGCGAGTGGGCCACCGAGGCCTACGACACCATGAAGTCGCTCGTCGCCGAGGCGGTCGAGGCCGACCCCGAACTGCGGGTCCAGGAGCGGCGGACGAAGTTCTACAGCAGCCTGCAGAAGGCGACCAAGGCGTTCGAGGAGCTCACCTTCGACGACGCCCAGGACTTCTACGAGGACGACATGGTCCAGCGCCTCGAGGACCTCCAGCAGGCCATCGGCAGCTGCCTGGCCGCGCTGCGCGGGGCCGGGCGGAATCCGTCGCAGGAGTGAGCGTTCCCGGCGGCACGGGTACAAAAGGAACGTGAGCCGATCGTCGCCGGAGGCCCTCGCGTGAACTCGTCCGTGCACACGACCCTGGTGGTGCAGCTGCGCGCGGAGGGCACCGGCCGGTGTGCCGTGTTCGCCCATCTCCGGTACGACGCCGCCGACCCGTTCGCCGTCACCGCCGTCTTCGGCCACGACGGGCGGGTGCTGGCCTGCTGGCGGCTGGACCGCGAGATGCTCTCCGACGGTCTTCTCCGGCCGGTCGGCGCCGGGGACGTACGGCTGCGGCCGGCCGCGACCGGTGCGTGGCACGAGCTGCGCATGGAGTTCCTCGGAGACGTCCGGCCCGACGGCGGCAGGCATCACGCGGTGGTGTTCGCCTGGGCGCCCATGGTCGCCGCGTTCCTGCGGGAGACCCACCGGGTCGTCCCGCCGGGACGGGAACGCGTCTCCGTCGACGAGCTGGTGGCCGAGATCCTCGCCGCGGGCTGAGCGGCAGTACCGCCCTGCGCCGACCGTCGTCCCCGTGCCTACCAGCGCTGCTCGACCTGGCTCTTGATCCGCCGTTCGTACAGCTCGCGGATCGCGGTGGACGTCTCCTCGGGCAGCGACGGCAGCTTGGCGGCGGCCGCGTTCGCGCGGGCCTGCTCCGGGGTGCGGGCGCCGGGAATCACCGTGGTCACGCCGTCCTGCTCGACGATCCAGCGCAGCGCCAGCTGGGCCGGGGTGTACCCCTCGGGGGCGAGCGCGGCGAACTCGGCGGCGGCCTCGACACCGGTCGCGTAGTCCACGCCGGAGAAGGTCTCGCCCTGGTCGAAGGCCTCGCCGTGCCGGTTGAAGGTGCGGTGGTCGTTGGCGGCGAACACCGTGTCCTTGGTGTACTTGCCGGACAGCAGGCCGGAGGCGAGCGGCACGCGCGCGATGATGCCGACTCCGGCGTCGCGGGCGGCGGGCAGCACCTCGTCCAGCGGCTTCATACGGAACGGGTTGAGGATGATCTGCACGCTCGCCACGTTCGGCCGGGCGATGGCGGTCAGCGCCTCGGCGCAGGTCTCCACGCTGACGCCATAGGCCGCGATCCGCTCCTCCTCGACCAGTGTGTCCAGGGCGTCGAACACCGCGTCGGAGGAGTAGACGGGCGTGGGCGGGCAGTGCAGCTGGACCAGGTCGATACGGTCGACGCCGAGGTTGCGGCGCGAACGGTCGTTCCAGGCACGGAAGTTGTCGAGGACGTAGTTCTCGGGGAGCTGGTCGACCCGGCGGCCCATCTTGGTCGCCACCAGCACATGCAGATCGGGCCGGCCACGCAGGAACGAGGCGATGGTCTCCTCGCTGCGTCCGTCGCCGTACACGTCGGCCGTGTCGAAGAAGGTGACCCCCGCCTCGGCCGCCGCCTCCAGGACGGCCAGGGCCTCCTTGTCGTCCACGTCGCCCCAGTCGGCACCCAGCTGCCACGTGCCGAGACCGACCGTCGATGCCCACTGACCCGACCTGCGGAATGCGCGTTCGTCCATGGCGCCAGTCTGTCACCCGGCACGCGTACTTTCGGACCGGACCGCTCAGCACAACCAGGCGATCGCTCCCTCGATGGTCAACTCTCCTTAGCTGGGGGACGGTTCGGTCCATCCCGACGGCGCCCACAGCCGAACTGCCGGGCCTCCCGGCGCAGGTGACGCTCTACCGCCCGGCGTACCGCAACGGCGCCGACGACACCACAGCCGACGGACTGTGGGCCTGTGCGCCGACCGGACCGGGCCGGACCAGGTGCTCGCCGTGGTCGACAGTGCCTGGCGGAGCGGCAGGCAAGGCAGGTCCGGGCACGAGACCGCTCGCACGGCTGGTCACTGACGATCGCCGAGGGAACGCGGGCCGACACCGGCGTCCTGCTGGTGGACACGGCCGCACATCTGACCGGGCCGGCCCTGGAGCCGGACTCGCCAGTCCGCGCCGGGCGATCCGGCCCTGGGCAGCGCGCCGACGATCGACACGCACGGCACCGCCGTACCGGCCGACGGCGGAGTGTTGCTGCGCGGGCCGGAGCGGTTCCCTGGGCCCGCACCGCGTCTTCGGCGACGCCTTCCTGGACCGGTTCCTGCGCTGCCGGGGGCGCGAGCCGGACCGGCGGGCGCCTCAGCCTTCGGGTGTCAACTGGGCCTGTACGAGCGGTCCGTAGCGGTCGGCGATGGTGTCGATGTCGCTCTCGCGCAGGCGCGCCCCGCGGGCGATTCCGTACATCACGCCGAGACCGACGAGCGCGGCCACGGCGAGTTCGGCGCGCAGGTCCGCGTCGGGGCCGGTGAGCCGGGCGGCGAGGCGGTCGGTCACCTGGGTACGGAAGTTGGCGCGCAGGATGTCGCCGTGGTCGCCGTGCAGCGGGGCGAAGGCGATGCGCAGCAGCGGGTCGGCGCCGCGCTCGCGCTGGCCGGCCACGACGTGCCGTGCCATGTGTCGGCCGAGGTCGGCGAGCGGCGCGTCCAGCAGGGCCTCCGCGCCGGTGTCGAAGGACATCACGCGGGCGAACAGGGTGTCCTTGTTGCCGAAGTACTTCACGATCAACGGCGGACTGACACCGGCCCGTTCGGCGACCGCCTTGAGCGTGATGTCGGCGTGCGCATGCCGGGCCAGCAGGTGGCGGGCGGCCTTGAGGATGGCGGCCTTCGTCGCCTCTGCATCACGGCGTGCCGGGGCGGTGGGGCGCGGGGCGGCGGAGCCCAGGACGACGGAGCCCTGGGCGACGGGGCCTGGACCGGCGGAGCCCGGGGCGGTGGAGCCCGGGGCGGCAGAACCCGGAGCGGTGGACCCCGGAGCAGCAGAACCCGAAGCGGTGGAGTCCGGCGCGGCAGAACCCGAAGCCGCAGAGCCGGGAGCGATGGAACCCGGGGCGGTGGAGCGTGGAGCAGCAGAACCCGAAGCCGCAGGGCCGGAAGCGGTGGAGCCCGGGCCGGTGGAGCAGAGGGCGGTAGAGCCCGGAGCGGTGGAGCCCGAAGCGGCAGAACCCGAGGCGACAGGATCGGAGGTGCTGGGCTCAGGAGTGCTGGGCTCGGGCTGGGTGCGCATGGTGCTCACGTTCCTTCCATCGCCTCGTCGCGGGTGTCCTCGGTGGCGTCCGCGGCGCGGCGGATGCCGGCCGCGGGGCCGTCGCCCGGGATGGTCAGGGCGGCCGCGCAAGCCGCGAGGGCGACGGCGCCCGCCATCGCGAAGGCGAGCTGATAGCCGTGCAGGGTGGGGATCGGGGCGCCGCCGACCGGGCCGCTGTGGTGCACGAGGACCGCGGCGACGGCGGCGCTGGAGGTGGCCTGACCGATGGTGCGCATCAGCACATTGACGCCGTTCGCGGAGGCGGTCTGCGCGGCCGGGACGGCCCGCAGGATGAGGGTCGGCAGCGCCGAGTAGGCGAGCGTGGTACCGGTCGCCACGACCGTGGCGCCCAGGATGATCATCCACAGGTCGCGGCTGTCGGCGATGCGGACCGCGTAGCCGCAGGCGATGACGGCGGCGCCCAGCGCGAGCGTGATCCGCGGGCCGCGCGCGGCCGAGATGCGGGCCGACAGCGGCGAGAGCAGCAGCATGGTGACACCGCCGGGCAGCAGACACAGACCGGTGGCGACGATGGACAGGTCGAGGCCGTACCCGGTGGCCCGTGGCGCCTGCACCAGCTGGGCGGTGACCAGCGAGTTGGCGTAGAAGGCGAACCCGGCCAGCAGGGCGGCCACATGCGACAGGCCCACCCGCGGCCGGGAGACCAACCGCAGGTCAACGAGCGGGCGTTCGGCGCGCAGTTGCTGCCACCACCACAGGGCGAGGACGACGGCGGCCGCCAGGAACAGCCCGAGGACCCGTGCGCTCCCCCAGCCCCAGGTGCCGCCCTGCGACACCCCCAGCAGCAGGCAGACCAGTCCGGTGCCGAGCCCCAGCGCGCCGAGCACGTCGAAGCGGCCGGGCTCGCGCATGGGCGACTCCTTGACGGCCCACCAGGTCGCCGCGACGCCCGCCGCGCCCAGGGCGCCGGTCAGCCAGAACATGGTGTGCCAGTCGGCGTACTGCACGACCAGCGCGGCGAGCGGCAGCCCGAGGGCCGCGCCGATGCCGACGGTGGAACTCATCAGCGCCACCGCCGACCCGCGCCGCTCCGGCGGGAGTTCGTCGCGCAGAACACTGATCGACAGCGGTACGACGGAGGCGGCGGCGCCCTGCAGCGCGCGGGCGGCGATGAACACGCCGATGTCCGAGGTCAGGGCGCACAGCACCGAGCCGATGGTCATCAGCGCGAGCGCGCAGGTGAGCACCCGGCGCTTGCCGTACATGTCGCCGGCCCGGCCGAGCACCGGAGTGAGGACGGCGCCGGAGAGCAAGGTGGCGGTGACCGTCCAGGAGACGGTCGCGGCGGACGCGCCGGTGAGCCGGGGCAGGTCCGGCAGCAGGGGGATGACGACGGTCTGCATGACCGCCATGAGGATGCCGCCGGACGCCAGCACCGGGACGGTGAGCCGGTCCCGCGGCCGGGACGACGCGCGGGCCGGTGACCGGGGTATCGGGGCGGGCCGGTCCATCGGCACTCCTGCGGGCAGGGCAGCACGGCTGCGCGGTGAATGACAATTCACCCTGGCTGGTGAATCGTCATTCACCAACGCTTTTCGGGCCGGCATGGAGCCGTCAGCCGAGGTTCTTCTCCAGGGCGGCCAGATAGTTGTGCATGAAGTGGTCGCGGATGCCGTCCGAGGCGGGCGCGAAGACGTCGGCGGTCAGCCCCTTGGCCCGGTCCGCGAGAGCCGAGAACATGGGCATGCTCTCGTGCAGCTTGCCCTCGGAGTCGAAGTAGCGCAGCGCCCGGACATGGGTGAAGACGGGCTCGGGCGGCAGCTGGGGAACGATGTCGTTGTTGTTGACGAAGCGGTACGTGCAGCCGCCGAGCCCCTTGTGGAACGCGTCGGCGAGCAGCCGGTCGCAGGTGCGCGGCTGACCGTAGGTGTACACGCCGTCCGCGGCCAGGTGCGGGGCCTCCAGATACATCCGGGCGCCGGCGAGCATCGCGAGGGCGCCGCCCAGGCTGTGCCCGGTGAAGTACACGCTCTGGCCGTCGGTGCGTAGTTCCGCGATGGCGTCGGCGACCTCCGGGTACACCGAGCGCAGGGCCTCGGCGAAGCCGTAGTGGACGTATCCGTTGCCGCCGGGGCCGGGGCTGGGCGGAGTCGTGGTGTCGGAGAGCCAGTCCTTGATCTGAGTGGGTTCGGTGCCGCGGAACGCGGTGACGATCATCCGGTCACCGGCCATGGTGTACGCCTGGGTGTCCTGCAGCGGGAACGGCGGGGTGAACCGGGTCTCGTGGTGCCGCACCCGGCCGAAGCCCCATTGCGCGGCCTGGTCCTCGATGACGGCGCGGTCCTTGTAGGCGAGATCGGCCGCGCGGGCCAGCCAGTAGGCGCGTTGGGGGCTGTAGCCGGACGAGGTCTGGTCGAACGAGTCGGGCACGGTCATGGACGGGACTCCTCGGGTGTGCGTGGGGGAGGTGAGGATCACCCAGTGCGGTCGGTCGGCTCCGCAGGGTAGCAGCGGCCGGACCTCCCGATCGCGTCAGTTTGGCGTGGTGAGCCGGGCCACTCGGACGGACGGCGCACGAGAAGGACCGCCGGAATCGGGGCCGGCGCGGCAAGGAATTCCCCGTTCCGGGGCGAATCACCCCTCAGCCACAGCAAGATCATCTTGGTTCAAAACTGTACGACATGTAGCCAATTGTCCGGATCACAGCCAACCGGTTCCGGGCGATTTCTTCCCATCCCTCAGCCCCCGATAGGCATGCGTCGTCACCACCCGAACGCCCTCCAGGAGGACCCGTATGCCCGACATCACCCGGCGCCGCGCGCTCGCCGCGACGGCCGCCCTCGCCGCGACGGCCACCGTCGCCACCCTCACAGCGCCGGCGGCGCGGCCGCCGGCCACGACCACCCCATGCCGATGCCGGGACACCCCGAGACCTTCGACGAGGTCTACAAGGGCCGCCGGATACAGGGCCGCCCGATGAGCGGCGGCGGCCACCACCACGAACACGGCGGCGGATTCGAGGTGTTGATCGACGGCGTGCAACTGCATGTGATGCGCAACGCCGACGGCAGCTGGATCAGCATCGTCAGCCACTACGCCCCGGTGACCACCCCGCGCGCCGCCGCCCGTGCCGCCGTGGACGAGCTGCAGGGCGCCGCGCTGCTGCCCTTCCCCGCCAACTGACCGCCCCCGCAAGGACTTTCGGAGCATCCCGCACCATGACCGTACGCAAGAACCAGGCCACGCTGACCGCCGACGAGAAGAAGCGATTCGTCGATGCCGTCCTCGAACTCAAGCGCAGCGGACGCTACGACGAGTTCGTCAGCACGCACAACGAGTTCATCATGTCGGACACCGACACCGGCGAGCGGACCGGCCACCGCTCCCCGTCCTTCCTGCCCTGGCACCGCAGATTCCTGCTCGACTTCGAGCAGGCGCTGCAAGCGGTGGACTCCTCGGTCGCGCTGCCGTACTGGGACTGGAGCACCGACCGCACGCTGCGGGCCGGGCTGTGGGCGCCGGACTTCCTCGGCGGCACCGGGCGCAGCACGGACGGCCGGGTGATGGACGGCCCGTTCGCCGCCGCGGCGGGCAACTGGCCGATCAGCATACGGGTCGACGGCCGTACCTTCCTGCGCCGCTCGCTCGGCACGGCCGTGCGCGCGCTGCCGACACCGGCGGAGGTGGAGTCGGTGCTGTCGATACCGACGTACGACATGGCGCCGTACAACAGCGCCTCGGACGGCTTCCGCAACAACCTGGAGGGCTGGCGCGGGGTCAATCTGCACAACCGGGTCCACGTCTGGGTCGGCGGCCACATGGCGACCGGGGCTTCCCCCAACGACCCGGTGTTCTGGCTGCACCACGCCTACGTCGACAAGCTGTGGGCCGCGTGGCAGCAGCGGCATCCGGACGCGGCGTATGTGCCCGCGGGCGGCACGCCGGACGTCGTCGACCTGAACGAGACGATGAAGCCGTGGAACGACGTGCGCCCGGCGGATCTGCTGGACCACACGAAGTTCTACACGTTCGACAGCTGAGGACGTCCGGCGGCGGCTGAAGCCGGCCGGACCCGGCTGATCAGGCCTCGGCGGTGCGGCACTCCGGGTGGCCCCAGCCCTGCGCGTTCTTGGCGATGGACTCGCCGGCCGCGTAGGAGCGACCGCACAGGCAGCGGCCGGGGAACTTCGCCTTGATGGTGCGGGAGGACGTACGGGAGGTCGCTCCACCGCCGGTACGGCGCGGCGCGTTCTTGCGCGGGGCCGCCGCCTTCGGGGTGTCGGGCGACGGCGGCGGTTCGGCGGAGCCGAGCGCGCTGCCGGCCGGCTCCTGGACGGAGGCGGCCTGGCTGGCGGCACGGTCGGCGAAGTCGTTCAGCGGATCGCCGTCGACCTGGTGCGCCGGGACGTAGCGGAACTCCACCGACCGGCCGTCGAGCAGCTCGTCGATGCGCACGACCAGGTCCTGGTTGGCGACCGGTTTGCCGGCGGAGGTCTTCCAGCCGTTGCGCTTCCAGCCGGGCAGCCAGGTGGTGACGGCCTTCATCGCGTACTGGGAGTCCATGCGGATCTCCAGCGGCACGTCCGGCTCGACGGCCGTGAGCAGCCGCTCCAGGGCCGTGAGTTCGGCGACGTTGTTGGTGGCCCGGCCGAGCGGGCCCGCCTCCCAGCGGGCGGCGGTCCGCTCGTCGTCGGAGACCACCCACGCCCATCCCGCCGGTCCCGGGTTTCCCTTCGAAGCCCCGTCGCACGCGGCCACCACACGTTCACGCATGGGCACGATCATCCCACGCCCGGGCCGGACCCCGTCACGGGCGGGTCAGACGTCCTTGGTCTTCGGCATCTCGCCTTCCGTGGTGGTGATGTCGATCACCGAGAAATTCGCGCCCTGCGGGTCGCTCAGCGCCGCGAACCGGCCGAAGGGGCTGCTCATCGGCCCGAAGCGGAGGACACCGCCGAGCTTGGTGGCGCGCGCCACGGCCTCGTCGCAGTCGTCGACGGTGAAGTAGACATTGATGTACGACGGCACCTCGGGCGGGAAGTCGTCGGTCATCCGCATCCGGCCGAGGACGGTGTTCTCGCCGATGTCGAACATCCGGAAGTCGACGGCCTGGTCCTCGATCTGCTTCATCCGGTACGGGAAGACGGCGGAGAGGAAGGTGTCGGCCTTCTCGGGCTCCCGGGTGAAGACCTCCGCCCAGCAGTAGGCACCCGGGGTCGCGACCGCCTCGAAGCCCTCATGAGTGCCGGCCTGCCAGACGCCGAAGACGGCTCCGCTGGGCTCCCGGGCCAGGCACATCGTGCCGAAGTCGCCGACCTGCATCGGCTCCATCAGCACCTCGCCGCCGTTCTCCCTGATTTTGCGCGCGGTGGCGGCGGCGTCCGGCGAGGCGAAGTACAGGCACCACTGCGACGGCCCCTCCTGGCCGGGCATGGGCGGGACGACGGCGGCGACCGCCTTGCCGTCCGCATAGGCCTGCGTGTAGTTGCCGTACTCCGACGACGACTCGCCGAAGGTCCAGCCGAGGACATCGCTGTAGAAGCGCTTGGCTCCCTCGACGTCGCTGAACATCGCATCGGCCCAACAGGGCGTTCCCTCGGGTTGTACGGCCATGCTCGCGGCCCTCCTGGTGTATGTCCCGTACGGATGATCCACGCCTCGGGCGCTACGTCCCGAAACTCACGCTAGCCATCCCCCCGGCGCCCCGCGCGCCGAACACCCACCCCGGGCCCGAGCCGACGCCGGACCACCCGATCCGCCGGGAACGCGCATCGGCGGCGTCGCGGCGGAGCGGCAGACACGGCCGGCCGCGTACCGGGCGGCGCGACCGTGGCGGGCCACACCGGCGTGAGCGGGGGCGCACCACACCGGCGTGAGCGAAGGCGTGGTGCACCGGCGCGCGGGCACGCCGTTCGGCGGGCGCGCCCATATTGGCAGGTTTACGCACCTGAGTGGCGGGTTCCGCCCCCTTCGCGCTGTATCGGGCACCTCACGAGGACTGTTTGGCTTGGCCCGGGTGCAGGACCACCACGGTCACCACCCATCGATCCCGGCCACCCCTGTACACAAGCAGCTCCGCTGGAGGGAATGTGACCACACCGGACAGCGCCACCGGTTCCGCCGTCGACGAACCCGCCCCCGAACCCGCGGCCGACGGGCAGCTCACCAGCCTCAGCACCCGGGCGGCACGCCAGCTCGCCACGACCACCAAGTCCGAACCGCAGATGCAGGCCATCACCTCACGATGGCTGCTGAAGACCCTGCCGTGGGTGGACGTCAAGGGCGGCGCCTACCGGGTCAACCGCCGCCTCCAGCTGCGCACGGGGCGCGGCCGGGTGCACTTCGAGCAGAACGGCGCCGACGACATCCGGGTCATTCCCGAGACGCTGACCGAGCTGCCGATCCTGCGCGGCTACCCGGACATCGAGGTGCTGCGGGAGGTCGCCGGCCGTTTCCAGCCCCGCGAGGTGCGCGCCGGGCAGGTGCTGTTCGAGGCCGGCCAGCCCGTGACCGAGGCGTATCTGGTCGTGCACGGCCGGTTCACCCGGTACACCTCCGGCAAGTACGGCGATGAGGAGATCACCGGGGTCGTCACCGACGGTGACCAGATGGGCGACGAGGCGGTCGGACAGTCCGACCCGCTGTGGCTGGCCTCGGTGCGGGCCGAGACCGCGGGTGTGGTGCTCGCGCTGCCCTGGACCGTCGTGCAGGAGTTCACCGAGCGGGTGCCGTCCCTCGCGGCGCATCTCCAGGCGTATGTCGATCGCCAGAACAAGCCCATGAACCGCAAGGGCGAGGCCGAGGTGCCGGTGCAGGCCGGCCATGTCGGCGAGCCCACACTGCCCGGCGGCTTCGTGGACTACGAACTCGCCCCGCGCGAATACGAGTTGTCCCTCACCCAGGCCGTGCTGCGGGTGCACACCCGGGTCGCCGACCTCTACAACCATCCGATGGACCAGACCCAGCAGCAGCTCCGGCTCACGGTCGAGGAGATCCGCGAGCGCCAGGAGTGGGAGCTGGTCAACAACCGGGAGTTCGGGCTTTTGCACAACGTCGACTACGGCCAGCGGATCAGCACCTTCACCGGCCCGCCGACCCCGGACGACATGGACGAACTGCTCTCCATGCGGCGCAAGACGAAGGTTTTCCTCGCCCATCCCAAGGCGATCGCGGCGTTCTTCCGACAATGCAACCGGCGTGGCCTGGTTCCCGGGACCGTGAGCGTGGACGGCCACGAGGTACCGGCGTGGCGCGGTGTGCCGATCTTCCCCTGTGGCAAGATCCCGATCAGCGACGACCACACCAGCAGCATCATCGCCCTGCGCACCGGCGAGGCCGACCAGGGGGTCATCGGCCTCTATCAGACCGGCATCCCGGAAGAGCATCAACCAGGCCTGAACGTCCGGTTCATGGGCATCGACTCTGCCGCGATCGTCAACTACCTAGTGACCGCGTACTACTCGCTGGCCATCCTCGTGCCCGACGCGGCCGGGATTCTGGAGAACGTCCAGATCGGCCGGCTCTCCGAATGACCGCCTGGAGCGCCCCATGACCACAACAGCGACCGCCTACCAGCTACCCGGCCCGCCCAGCCTCGCCCAGAGCCTGCGGGCTCGGCGCACCGGAGCGATCCCGGGACTGCTGTACCGGCCGGCGGTGCCCGCCGACCCGGACAAGGCGGCCGAGGTCGACCGCCGCCTGGAGAGCTGGGCCCGGGACCTGGACCTGTTCCCCGCGTCCTGGACGGGGGACTTCTCCGGCTTCCAGTTCGGCCGGGCCGTCGTACTGCAGCATCCGGGCGCGCTGGACCTGGACCGCCTGACGGCCGCCGGCAAGTTCCTGCTCGCCGAGAACATCGTCGACTCCTGCTACTGCGAGGAGGACGAGGGCCGGGGCGGATCGCGGCGTGGTCTGGGCGGCCCGCTCATCATCGCCCAGTCGGCGCTCGACCCCTACCACGGCGTCCCGGAGGTGGAGGCCGAGTGGCGCGAGGGCATCCAGGCCGACGGCCCACTGCGCTCGTACCACTTCGCCCTCGAGGACTACGCGACCTTCGCCTCGCCCAGCCAGACCAGCCGCTTCGTGTACGACATCGCCCGGCTGCACCTGGGCTATCTGGGCGAGGCCGCCTGGATGGAGACGAAGTACATGCCGCGGGTCTGGGAGTACCTGGTGATGCGGCAGTTCAACAACTTCCGCCCCTGTCTGACGCTCGTCGACTCCGTGGACGGCTACGAACTGCCCGAGCAGGTCTACGCCCGCCCCGAGATCCAGCGGATCACCGCCCTCGCCAGCAACGCCACCACGCTCGTCAACGACCTGTACTCCTTCACCAAGGAGCTGGCCAGCGACCCCACCCACCTCAACCTGCCCCAGGTCATCGCCGCCAACGAACGGATCGGTCTGAAGGCCGCGTACCTGAAGGCCGTCGAGATCCACAACCGGATCATGGAGGCCTTCGAGGAGGAGGCGGCCGCGCTGTCGGCCAGCTCGCCCCTGGTGGAGCGCTACGCCCAGGGCCTGGCCTCCTGGGTGTCCGGCAACCACGAGTGGCACGCCACCAACACCCACCGCTACCACCTGCCCGACTACTGGTAAGAACCGCGTCATTTCGAACCACCGTCACATGCGCCACGAGGAGCCACCGTTGACCACTGCCCCTGTCGCCCGGACCACTCCCGTTCCCGTCCCGGCCCAGTCCACCTACCAGACCCGGGTCGCCGACTACTGGAACGCCGAGGAGAACCCGGTCAACCTCGAACTCGGCAGGATCGACGACCTGTACCACCACCACTACGGCATCGGAGCGGCCGACCGGTCGGTCCTCGACGAATCCGATCCGGCCCTGCGCCGGGAGCGCATCACCACCGAGCTGCACCGCCTGGAGCACGCCCAGGCCGAGTTGCTCGCCTCGCACCTCGGCCCGCTCTCCCCCGCCGACCGCGTCTTCGACGCCGGCTGCGGGCGCGGCGGCGGCAGTGTCGTGGCGCATCTGCGCTACGGCTGCCATGCCGACGGCGTCACCATCTCGGCGAAGCAGGCCGACTTCGCCAACGAACAGGCCCGCGACCGCGGTATCCACGACAAGGTGCGCTACCACCACCGCAACATGCTCGACACCGGCTTCGAGACCGGTGCGTACGCGGCGTCCTGGAACAACGAGTCCACCATGTACGTCGAGCTGGACCTGCTGTTCGCCGAGCACGCCCGGCTGCTGCGCCGCGGCGGACGCTATGTGGTGATCACCGGCTGCTACAACGACACCTACGGACAGGCCTCGCGCGAGGTGTCGCTGATCAACGCCCACTACATCTGCGACATCCACCCACGCTCGGAGTACTTCAAGGCGATGGCCCGCAACCGTCTGGTGCCGGTCCACGTGGAGGATCTCACCGAGGCCACGATCCCCTACTGGGAGCTGCGCAAGCAGGCCGGCCATCTGGTCACGGGCATCGAGAACACGTTCCTCGACGCCTACCGCAACGGCAGTTTCCAGTACCTGCTGATCGCTGCCGACCGGGTCTGAGCCCGCGGGAAATCCCGTCGACAGCGAGGGCGTCGAGGCGCTGGGATGGGCCGCGATGAGTACTCATGACGACCCGAGGCCGCAGAAGATGCACGCGGACGAGGTCGACCTCGACGCCCCGCTGGTCCAGCGTCTGATCGCCCGCCGGTTCCCGCGCTGGGCCGCCCTGCCCGTACGACGGCTCGCGTCCTCCGGGACCGAGAACGCCATGTTCCGGCTGGGCACCGACCTGCTGGTACGGCTGCCCCGGCGGCCCGGCGCCGTACCGGACCTGCGGCACGAGCAGCGCTGGCTGCCCCGGCTCGGGCCGCTGCTGCCGGTGGCCGTGCCCGATCCGGTGGGCCTCGGCGAGCCGGACCAGGGCTTTCCCTGGCCCTGGTCCGTCTACCGCTGGCTGGCGGGGCGCAATCCGACGGCGGGCGCCGTGCCGGATCCGGAGCGGCTGGCAGAGGACCTCGCGGCGTTCGTGCGCGCGCTGCGCCGGATCACCCCGCGGGACGCGCCGCCCGGCTACCGGGGCGGTCCGCTGCGGGACCGGGACGAGGCCACCCGCGCGGCCGTCGCCGAGCTGGGCGGACGGGTCGACGGCGGCGCGGTCACGGCCCTGTGGGAGCGGTCTCTGAGCGCTCCGGAGCACACCGGGCCACCGGTGTGGGCCCACGGGGACCTCTCCCCCGGGAACGTGCTGGTCGACGAAGGACGGCTGAGCGCGGTCATCGACTTCGGCTGCGCCGGAGCCGGCGATCCGGCCGTGGACCTGATCGTGGCCTGGAACCTGCTGCCCTCGTCCGTACGGGACGGCTTCCGCGAGGCCGTCGGCGCGGACGACGCGGAGTGGGCGCGAGGGCGGGGCTGGGCGCTGTCGATCTCGCTGATCCAGCTGCCGTACTACTGGGACACCAACCCGGCCCTGGCCGAGAACTCCCGGCATGTGATCACCGAGATTCTCGCCGAGGCCGGGTGAGGGACCTCGCTGGTGTGGGGGCGCGGGCCGAAGGGCCGCTACTCCCCCGCTACTCCCCCTCGTACGCGGCGTCCAGTGCGGCCACGTCCAGCTTCCCCATGCCCATCATGGCTTTGAAGGCGCGAGCCTTCTTCTCCTGGTCGGGGGCGTGGACCATCTCGGGCAGCCGGTCGTAGACGACCTGCCAGGAGAGGCCGAACCGGTCCTTGAGCCAGCCGCAGGGGCCGCCCTCGCCGCCGTTCTCGGTGAGCTTGGTCCAGTAGTAGTCGATCTCCGCCTGGTCGGCGCAGAGGATCTGGAAGGAGACGGCCTCGTTGAACTTGAACTGGGGGCCGCCGTTGAGCGCGAGGAACTTGTGGCCGTTGGCCGTGAACTCGACGGTCAGCACGGAGCCGGTCTCACCGGGCCCGGCGTCGGTGTAGTGGCTGACCCGGCCGATGCTGGAGTTCTTGAAGACCGAGACGTAGAACGCGGCGGCCTCCTCGGCCTGGCCGTCGAACCACAGACATGTGAGGAATCCGTCGGTGGTCATGAGTACCTCCTGGGTGGGGAACGCGGTCGTGAGTGTGGACCGGTCCTCACCGCGAAACTCATCGGCCGGGCCGCCGGTTAATCCCGACGGGTGAGCGGCGAACCCGCCTAGCATCCCGATCATGACCTCCACACCTGCCGACACACCTGCCGACACACCTGCCGAACGCATCGAGCCCTTCCGGCTGTCCGTCCCGCAGCGCGACCTCGACGACCTGTACGACCGTCTCGACCGCACCCGCTGGCCGGCCGAACTGCCCGGAGCCGGCTGGGAGTACGGCGTCCCGGCCGGGTATCTGCGGGAGCTGGTCCGGTACTGGCGGCACACGTACGACTGGCGTGCCGCCGAGGCCGAGCTGAACCGGTGGCCGCAGTTCACCACCATGATCGACGGCGCCCGTATCCACTTCGCCCATATCCGCTCGCCCGAGCCGGACGCCACGCCGCTGGTGATCACCCATGGCTGGCCGGGCTCGATCGTGGAGTTCCTGGACCTGGTCGGCCCGCTCACCGACCCGGTGGCGCACGGCGGCGACGCGGCGGACGCCTTCCATGTCGTGCTGCCGAGCATCCCCGGCTTCGGGCTGTCCGGGCCCACTACGGAGCGGGGCTGGGAGGCGCGCAGGGTGGCCGACGCCTGGGTGGAGCTGATGCGGCGGCTCGGCTACGAGCGGTTCGGGTTGCAGGGCGGCGACTGGGGCGCGGCGATCTCACGCGAGCTGGGCCGCGCGCATCCGGAGCGGGTGATCGGGGTCCACCTCAATCTGCTGCCGGGCGCGCAGGCGCTGACCGAGCCGACCGGGGAGGAACTGGCCGCGCTCGGCCCCGAGGAGCGGGAGCGGACACTGCGGTCCTGGCGCCGGTGGGACGAGTGGTTCCGCGAGGGCGCCGGGTACGCCGCCCTGCAGTCCACCCGTCCGCACACCCTCGGCTACGCCCTGACGGACTCGCCCGTCGGTCAACTCGCCTGGATCGTCGAGAAGTTCCGGGAGTGGACGGACTGCGCGGAGCTGCCGGAGGAGGCGGTGGACCGGGACCGGCTGCTCACCGACGTGATGCTGTTCTGGCTCACCGGAACGGCCGGTTCGTCCGCCCGCATCTACTACGAGCGGGCGCACGCCACCGGCGACCGGACCGCCCGGCCGGCCGAGCCGTCGAGCGCGCCGACCGCACTGGCCGTGTTCCCGGCCGATCCCCAGATCCCGCTGCGGCACAAGGCGGAGCGCACCGAGAACCTCGTGCGCTGGACGGAGTTCGACCGGGGCGGGCACTTCGCGGCCATGGAGGAGCCGGACCTGCTGATCGGCGACGTCCGGGCGTTCTTCCGGCAGCTCCGGGAGAGGTGACCCGGCCGCGGGGGTGCGCCGGCAGCTGCTCCGCTGCGCCATGGCCGGCCGAGGCGCCGGTACGGCTCAGGCGGCCAGGCAGAGCCCGTCGTAGGAGCGGTGCGGCAAGGTGGCAGGGCGGCGGTACGGGGCGGTGGCCGGCCGACGCTGTGCGGCCGTACGCCGGGTCAGCTCGCCGTGGGTCAGGGAGAGCAGGTCGCCAAGGCCCAGGCCGAGCGCGTGCGCCGCGGCGGCGAGCACCTCCGAGGAGGCCTCCTTGCGGCCGCGCTCGACCTCGGACAGGTAGGGCAGCGAGATCCCGGCCGTGTCGGCCACGTCCTTGAGGGTGCGGTCCTGCGCCCGCCGCTCGCGGCGCAGCACCTCACCGACCAGATCGCGCCACAGCGGCTCCTTGCTCCCCGTGGGCTCGGAGGAGCTCTCCGCGGGCTCGGACGCGGGCCGCGCCGGACGGACGGGCGCGGGTCGCAGGGGGATCACTCGGGCTTCGTCACTCGCTCGCTCGTTCACCCACGTCAGCCTAGGAGCCGCGGGGCGTGGATCAAGGGCCCCGCATTGCGCCCTGAGGGAAACGCATGGAACGCCGGGTTCCGGGTACCCGGGGCACACGTCGGGGAATACACCGCGCCCGCCGGGGCAGCCGCAGCACCGTGACTTTCGTGGGAGAGGCAATGACAACCGCCGGGATCCGGTCCGAAGCAGAGGTCACCGAGATCACGGACCCGGCGTCCGTCGCACCACGTGACGCACGGGAGCTGTCCCGTCACTTCTTCCGCCGGCTGACGGAGCTGGAGGAGGGCACGCACGCCCACCAGTACGCGCGCAACACCCTCATCGAGATGAACATGTCACTGGTGCGGTACGCGGCCGGACGGTTCCGGGGCCGCGGCGACGACATGGAGGACGTCGTCCAGACCGGCATGATCGGCCTGATCAAGGCCATCGACCGGTTCGAGCTGGCCCGCGAGGTGGAGTTCACCACCTTTGCGCTGCCCTACATCATCGGCGAGATCAAACGGTTCTTCCGGGACACCACCTGGGCGGTGCACGTGCCGCGCCGGCTCCAGGAGCTGCGGGTGGAGCTGGCCAAGGCGCGCGAGGAGCTGGCCGGCCGGCTGGACCGGGACCCGACGGTGGCCGAGCTGGCGACGCTGATGAACATCTCCGTGGACGAGGTGGTCGAGGCCCAGCTCGCCGCCAACGGGTACCACTCCGCCTCCCTGGACGCCGCGCTGTCCGGCGACGGGCCGGAGGACGGCGAGGCGGTGCTCGCGGACTTCATCGGCGTGGAGGAGGACGGGCTGCGGCTCGTCGAGGACGTCCACGCGCTCGCCCCGCTGATGGCGGAACTGAGCGAGCGGGACCGGCGGATCATCCATCTGCGGTTCGTCGAGGAGGCCACCCAGGCGGAGATCGGGGAACGGCTCGGCTGCTCCCAGATGCATGTGTCCCGGCTGATCAAGCGGATCATCACCCGGCTGCGCCGGGGGATGCTCGGCGAACTCGGCTGCCGCTGACCCGCACGGGTGCCGCGGCCGGCCCTCACGGAGTCAGTGGCCCTCACGGAGTCAGTGCGAAGCGGGCGCGCACCCGCTTGCCGACGGGCACGCGCTCCACGGTGACCTCCGAGGCCAGGGCGTAGACGATCTCCAGCCCGTGCCGTCCGACGCGTTCGGGGTCCCTGGGGTAGGGGCGGGGCAGGGCGGAGTCGCTGTCGTAGACGCACACCGTGACCGCGCTGTCGGTGCCTTCGAGCTCCAGGATGTACGGGCCGTTGCTGTGCCGCTCGGCGTTGGTGACGAGTTCGCTCACCACCAGGAGCAGCTCGCCGTCGGCCCGGCGGTCGGCGGTGGCGCACCACTCGGTGCGCAGCTGCTCCAGGAACCGGGACGCGAAGGCGCGCGCCTCGGCGATGCTTCCGGGTTCGCCGGTGAAGTGGGCCGCGCGTCGCAGCGGTTCCACGGGAACGTCGAAACCAGTCGGTATCACTGCTCCGCCCAGGTGCTTGATCATGCTGTCTCTCTCGAAAGACCGTCCGGCCGGTCGTCTGTTGCACCTGTCCTCGTACCCCGAGCCGGGCAAGGCAGTCCCCCGGGGCGTTCGCCGAGCGCTCACAGTGGCGATGGTCACGCTGCCCGAAGCCACGCCCCTCACCCCGAGGGCGACACCTGCGGCTCCTGCTGGGTGGGCGCGACCGACGACTCGCCGGGCGTCCCGGGGGGCACCGGCCCGGGGACGGACTGCTCCGAGGAGGGCGGCGCGGAGGAGGCGGGCTGCTGCTGCGACGACTGCTGGGGGGAGGTCTCGGTCGACGTCTCGCTCGACGGTGGGCCTGCGGACGGTGACGCCGGCCCGGCGGAAGAGGTCTCGGTCGACGCCGACGCCGACTGCGACTCCGGCGGCGTGGCCTGCGGCGACGTCGATTCCGTCGACGTCGACTCCGACGGTGAGGACGACGGCTTCGACTCCGAAGGCGACGGCGACGAAGGCGAGGACGACGGGGACGACGGGGACGAACTCGACGACGGGGACGAGGAAGGCGAGGCGGACGACGCGGAGGAACTCGGCGAGGACGAGGACGAAGGGGAAGGCGAAGACGACGTCGACGGGCTCGGCGTGCCCGACGTGGAGCGGCAGGGCGACGGCGTGGCGCCCGCACCCGGGGGCGGGCACGGCGGCGGGTTCCACGGGTGCGGGAACTCGGGAGGCCTGGCGTGCTGGTCGTGCCGGCCGTCGTAGTCCCCGCGGTGGCGGTGGATCCAGTCGTCGTGGTGGGCGTCGTAGAGCACGAAGACGTTGATGATCGTCGGCGCGGGGGTCACCACGACCACGTTCGCGGGCCGGTACGCCGGCCAGCGCGGGCCCACCAGCTTCGGCGCGGCCTGCTGGGCGACCGCCCCGGTCAGCGGGTTGCCGCAGGCGCAGCGCACGCGGGGTACGCCGTGGCTGTCGACCAGCACGGCGGTGCCCGCCTGGAGCACCGACTGGTAGGCGGTGGCGGCGCCGGCCCGGTAGCCGTGGTTGGTGACGCGGGTGTCGACGCGCAGCTGGACCGGGGTCAGCGAGCGCAGATAGGCGGGTACGCCGGAGGGCTGGACGCCGACCACGGAGGCGAATGCCTTCTCCTTGCCCGAGTCGCTCTGGAGGAACCTGACCTGCTTCTCCACGTCACAGGCGGGAGTGCTCTGGGTGCCGCCGTACAGGCCTGGTGCCCCGCCTTCCACGCCCTGCACCGCGTTGGCCGCGCCGGTGGCCGCGGCGGAGGCGGAGGGCGGGGGCGGGGTGGAACTCTGCTGGGCGGTCGACTCCGTGAACGGGTCCTGGCCGCTGCTGCTCGCGGACTGCAGGAAGACCTCGCCGCCCTTGGCGGATCCGCCGCCACTCGGACGGGTGAAGACCACCGCGAGGACCACGGCGGCGACGACGGCGGCGGAGAGGGCCGCCACGCGAGGAACGGACTTCCACCACGGCCCGTGCGGCCCCTTGGCCCCGGCGCCACCACCCGGCGGTTGGCCCGGCGGTGGTCCGGAGGGAGGACGCGAGGAGCCCGACAGCGGGCCGGAGGGCGGCCCGGTCGGGCGGCCGGAAGACGGAGGTTCGGCGCTCACGAGCACTTCTTCCCGTCGCGATCACCGCGATGTGCGGCGCGATGTGCGGCTTTTCTCAGTCAAGTCCCGTTTAGTGCGTTTGGCTGCACATTGATCCCATTGTGTGTCCGAGTCCGGTGCGGCTCGCAAGCCGACGCGGACGGCCCACCCGGCGGGCGGGCTGCCGGGCCGCTGCTTAGCGTGTCAACCGTGAGCGTTCCCACCGTCTCCGCGCGGCCCGCCGCCCGCCACGGCTGGGCTCAGGCCGTGGCCGCCGTGCTGACCGGGCTGGCCGTCATGGTGCTGGTGGCGGCGCTAGGGCTGTGGGCGGCCGGAGCGGCAGAGCTGCCGGACGGCGCGTTCCCGAGGGTGGTGGCCGCGGCCTTGGTCACGGCGGTCGGCGGCAGCGTGGAGCTGTCCGGCAACGCGGGTGCGCTGGCGCAGACACACGCCGGGCTCACCGTGATCCCGCTGTCGGTGACCCTCGCCGGTGCCCTGGTGATCGCCGTGGGCTTTCTGCGCCCGCTGCGGCACCGGGCGGTCGCCTCGGCCGGGGAGCTGGCCGGCTGGGCCGCCCGGATCGCGCTGCTGTGGCTGCTCGCGCTGATCGGCCTGGCCCTCGCCGCCCGGCAGACCTTCGCCGTGGACGTGGGCAGCGGCACCCTCAGCGATCTGACCGGGCTGTTCGACGCGACGCCGAAGGTCGGGTTCACCACGGAACTGCCGCTGACGGTGCTGTTCGGACTGCTGTGGCTGGCCGGAGTGCTGCTCCTGGCACTGCTGGTCGCGCGCGGGGCGCCGCTGCCGGGGCGGTTGCTGCGGTTCCAGGAGTCGGTGCGTCCGGCGGCCCGCGCGATGGTGGAGCTGCTGCTCGCGTACGTCGTGGTCGGCCTGATCACCGCGCTGCTCACGGCCGCCACGCGCGGGCACGTCGCCGCCACGTTCGCGCTGATCCTGCTCGGCCTGCCCAACCTGATGTGGCTGGCCCTCACCCTCGGCCTGGGGGCGACCTGGAACGGCCGGGTGTCCGGCCCGTTCGGGCTGCCAATGCCGCACATCATGGACGAGATCCTGCGCACCCCGAACGTCTCCGCCCTGAATCTGCGCTCACTGACGGACTACGACGGCCGGATGTGGTGGCTGCTGATCATGGCCGCGCTGCTGCTGCTCGCCGTCGCCTTCCGGATGGCGGTCCGCTCCCCGGCCCGGATCCAGCTGTGGCAGCACGCCGCGCATCTGGCCGTCGCGCTGGCACTGACCATGCTGATGATCTGTCTGACCGGCCGGGTCTCGGCGCACTACGGGCTCTCCCTGTTCGGCATCGGCGACCTGGGCGGCGGGCTGTCCGGGGAACTCTTCCTCGAACCCCGGCTGTGGCAGACCGTGGGCCTGGGCGCGCTGTGGGGACTGGTCGCCGGCTTCCTGGGCGGTCTGCTGGCCCGACCGGTGCAACGACGCGGCGAGGTGAGCGGGGCGGGGAACGCGAGCGGGCCTTAGGAGGTGAGCCGGCCTCAGGGCGGGAACACCGGGTCGGCCCAGTGCGGGGGGCTCGGGGCCTCGGGCGCCGGGTGGTCCGTCTCCGTGTCGGCCTCCGCCGTCGGGCGCACCTCGGCGGGGCGGGCGGCGGGTGCCATGGCGGTGCGCAGGGCATCGACGTAGGCGAGGCAGGTGGCGTGGCGGGCGTCCGGGGCCTTGGCGAGGGCCTTGGCGAAGACCGGGTCGACGGACGGGGGAAGCTCGGCGCGGGCCTCGCTCGGCGGGGGCGGGTCGTCGTACTGGTGGGCCCAGAGCAGGGCCATGTCGTCCTCGCGCTGGAACGGGGGACGGCCGGCGAGGCACTCGTAGACGACGCAGGCCAGGCCGTAGACGTCACAGCGGCCGTCGACCGGGCGGCCGGAGATCTGCTCGGGGGCCACGTAGTCGAGGGTGCCGACGAACTGCCCGACGCTGGTGAAGCCGGTCAGGGACAGCGACTTCTTGGTGAGCCCGAAATCGGTGAGGTACACGTGCTCGGGGTGGTCGCTGTCGATGCCCTCGGCGATCAGGATGTTGCCGGGCTTGACGTCCCGGTGGACCAGGCCGTGCTCGTGGGCGGCGTCGAGGGCGGAGGCCACCTGTGCGGCGATCCTGACGGCGTGCGGCAATGGCAGCGGTCCGCGCTGGTCGAGGAGGCGGCGCAGGTCGCTGCCGGGGACGTAGCGCATCGCGATGTAGAGCACGCCGTCGGTCTCACCGGCCTCGAAGACCGGCACGATGTGCGGGTGGTCGATCGCGGCGGCCACCTGGGACTCGTGGGTGAAGCGTTTGCGGAAGGTGTCGTTGCGGGCGAGTTCGGGGGCGAGCAGCTTGAGGGCGACCGTGCGGTCCAGGCGCAGATCGCGGGCGCGGAAGACGACGGCCATGCCGCCGCGCCCGATCTCGCTCTCCACCAGGTAACTCGCGACCTGCCGGCCGATGAGTTCCGAGGGCCGGCCGGAGAACAGGCTGGTCTGCCGCGCCATCAGCGCTCACCTTCGGGTGCGACCAGCCGGGTCGGGGCGTGCCCGGAGTCCTCCTCGCCGGTGACCGCGCGGTCGGTGGCGCAGGTGGTCAGCCGCCGTCCGTCGCCGTAGACCCAGCGGCCCTCCTCGGGGTCGTACAGCCACATCGACTCCCCGTCGACGACGACCCCGAGCCGGAGGCCGCGGGTACGGTCCGCGAAGTCCTCGCCGTCCAGGGTGCCGGCCGCCAGTTCCTCCACCGCGGACCGGTAGTCGGTCAGGGCTTGCGCGGCCCGGGTCAGCAGGGGCAGCGGGTCAGCGGTACCGCCGGTGCCCTCGGTGGCGGGCGGGTCCTCCGGTACGGCGATCAGCCGACGGCCGTCGACCCAGGCGCCCCAGCCGTTGGAGCAGCGGATGTACGCCCAGTCGCCGCGCCGCTCCACCAGCTCGACCGGCAGCAGCGGGTCGAGGGGCACGGTGGGCCGGGCCGGGTCGGGGGCCGCCCAGGCGGGCATACCGCGCCGCGGCACGACGTGCGTGGGCTGGAATCCGGGGCTGGGCGCTTTGCTCATCGAGGCGCCTGCTTCCAGGTGGGGGCCACCGTCCGCTTCCGCGTCGGGGCCGTCGAGTGCTGTTGCGCGGGCGCCAACGGGTGCCTCCCCATGGACACCGACGCACGATTCCCCATGAACGCCGTCACACGCTGCCGCGTGGACGCCAACGGGGGGTTCGACGTGGACGCCGTCGGGTGCCTTGGCTCGGGGGCCATCGGGTGCTTTGGCGTGGGAGCCATCGTGCCTGCCTACTTCCGCATCACGGCGGGCTCGTGGCGGCGCAGCAGCCGGGCGACCGCGAGCCCGTAGAGGACGGACAGCACCACCAGCATGCCCAGGTCGAGCAGCCAGACGCCCGCCGAGTGCCGGTAGAGCGGATCGGCGGTCAACTCGCCGGGCACGATCCGGGACAGCCCGACCGTGCCGGCCATGGCACCGAGCGCCCAGCGGGAGGGGACGAGCCAGGACAGCTGCTCAAGACCCGGCACGCCGTTGAGCTTGAGGAGTGCTCCGCAGAACACGACCTGGACGATGGCCAGCAGCACCAGCAGCGGCATCGTCACCTCCTCCTTGCGCACCAGCGCGGAGACCAGCAGGCCGAGCATCATCGCGGTGAACGCCAGCAGGGCGACGGCGAGAGTGATCTCGGCGAGCGGCGGCAGCAGGACACCGCCGCCGGGGGCGTTGAGATCGACCCCGGCCAGGGCGACCAGGGTGAGGACGACGGCCTGGACGACGCTGATCGTGCCGAGCACCACGATCTTGGACATCAGATAGGCCGACCGGGGCAGGCCGACGGCGCGTTCGCGCCGGTAGACGACACGTTCCTTGACGAGTTCGCGCACCGCGTTGGCGGCGCCCGTCAGCACGGCGCCGACGCACAGGATGAGCAGCGCGTTCATCGCGGTGTCCCGGGTGAGCCGGCTGCCCGCCAGGGCGCGGGCCATGGCGCCCATGACGAACGGCAGGGCGATCATGACGAGCAGGAAGGTGCGGTCGGCGGCGAGGACGGCCGTGTAGCGGCGGACCAGAGTGCCGAGCTGGGCAGCCCAGCGGCGCGGGCGGGGCGGCGGGGCCGGGGACACAGGGGCCGGCCCCGGGTGGTGCGGCTGGGTGCTGGCCTCGGTGATGTAGTGCCGGTGGAAGGGCGACTCGCGGTACTCCCGGGCCCAGTCGCGGTCCGGGTCGCGTTCGAAGGCCTCGAAGGCCTCCGGCCACTGCTCGAAGCCGAAGAAGGCGAGGGCGTCGCCGGGCGGCCCGTAGTAGGCGACCGTGCCGCCGGGGGCCAGTACGAGGAGGCGGTCGCAGACGCTCAGGCTGAGCACGCTGTGCGTGACGACGACGACCGTGTGACCGTCGTCGGCGAGGCCGCGCAGCATGTTCATGACCGAGCGGTCCATGCCTGGGTCGAGGCCCGAGGTCGGCTCGTCCAGGAACAGCAGCGAGGGTCTGGTGAGCAGTTCCAGGGCCACGCTGACCCGCTTGCGCTGCCCGCCGGAGAGGCTGTGTACGGGCTGGTCGGCGCGCTGTGCGAGGCCGAGTTCCCGGATGACCTCGTCCACCCGGGCGCGCCGCTCGGCCCCGGCGGTGTCCTCGGGGAAGCGCAGTTCGGCGGCGTAGGACAGGGCGGCGCGCACGGTGAGCTGGGGGTGCAGGATGTCGTCCTGCGGGACCAGGCCGATGCGCTGGCGCAGCTCGGCGTAGTCGCGGTAGAGGTCGCGGCCGTCGTACAGGACGGTGCCGCGGTCGGCGGGGCGCTGCCCGGTCAGGGCGTTCAGCAGCGTGGACTTGCCGGCGCCGCTCGGTCCGACCACCGCGAGCAGGCACTTCTCGCCCACCGGGAAGGACACGTGGTCGAGGAGGATCGTGTCGCCGCGGTCGACGGTGACGGTGAGGTCCTGCACGTCGAGGGAGACCTCGCCGGTGTCGACGTACTCCTGGAGTTCGTCGCCGACCAGGCAGAACGCCGAGTGGCCGACGCCCACGATGTCGCCGGGGCCCACGGGTGCGCGGGTGACGGGCCGGCCGTTGAGGTAGGTGCCGTTGTGGCTGCCGAGGTCGATGATCTCGTACGTGCCGTCGGGGTGGGCGCGCAGTTCGGCGTGGCGGCGGGAGACGATCAGGTCGTCCACCACGAGGTCGTTCTCGGGCGCTCGGCCGATGCGGACCGTGCGCGGGGGCAGCGGGCGGACGTTGGCGGGCCGGCGGAAGGTCCCGGTCAACAGGGGCAGCGAGACCGCGGAGGGGCGGTCGGGGGCGGGCGGCGGAGCGCCGGCGAGGACGGCGCGGGGGCCGTCGGCGGGGTTGCCGAAGCGGATCACGCTGCCGGGGCTCACACCCCACCGGTCGATCCTGTGGCCGTCGGCGTAGGTGCCGTTGGTGCTGTGCTGGTCCGTCAGGATCCAGTGATCGTGGTCGCAGCGCAGCACGGCGTGGTGCCACGAGACCCGGGCATCGTCGAGGACGATGTCGCTCAACGGGTCGCGTCCGACGTGGTAGTCCCGGCCCGGGCTCATCACCGTGGAGCCCATGTCTGTCTCCAGGACGAGTTCGGGCGCCGTCGGGGCGACCGGCCGCTCCGCCATGGTCAGAATTGTACCGATTCGCTCACATGTGCGCCCGATGCCGAGGGAGCACCGCTCCGGTCGACACGTGTCAGGCGACGGGCACGACGAGCGCCGGCAGGGTCCGCTGCATGCGCAGCGCGTCGACGGACTCGGCGAGCAGTTCGTACTCGGTGGTGTCGTCGCTGGCGGCGATCCGCACCAGCCGCCCGCCCGACAGCTCGTCGGCCACCTGCTCCTGCCGGACGTCGTCGGCGCACCAGGCACGCAGCAGGGCGGGCACGTCCGCCACCGTGTCCGCGACCGGCACGAGCGCGCCCGCCGGAAAGGCGGGGCCCTCGGGGCTCGGATCGAGGCGCTCGGCGATCCAGGAGGCCCGGTCCCGCAGCCACCACAGGGCCAGGGCCAGCGTCGGCGCGCGATAGGTGCCGAGCGGTACCCCGATGCGCCGGCCGTCGCACATGCCGTACGCCGTGACATGGCACAGGAATTCGTCGTGCACGCCTCACTCCCCCGTCGCCTCTTCAGGTGTGCCGGCCTGGGCCGTGCGGCTCCTGTGCGGTGAAGTGCCCCTGGCGTTCGAGTATCGCCACTACCGAAACACTGTCACCATGCCTTTCCGGCCAGTCTGCTGGCATATTCCCCGTCCGTTCTGGCCGGAATGCACCGGCGTGTGCGGGGCCTTCCGCATGACCAGGCAGGTGGTCGGCCCACCCGTCGGCCCTCCGGCATGGCGGTCACTCCAGACCCGCGAAGCCCCGGAACCGGGTCCGACCAGCAGGTACGGCCTCGAAGGAGGCTGATCCACCAGGGAGGCGAGCCGGCCCGCGGCTCACGGCCTGAGACGGGAGGTTTCCTCGTCCCCCGCCTCGCTCACACTGGTGGCATGCAACTGCGCATCGAAGGCCACACCCTGCCTGGCCGCCGCTGCGGGCCCGGGCCCGGCTTCCACGGAGTCAGCGGTATCGAGGTCGCCGTCCAGCGCAAGGACCGGCCCACCGAGCTGCTCGACCCACAGCCCGGCGACGCCCCGACCGTCACATGGACGCTCCCCTGCACGTTCACCGCGGACGGCGAGCTGCGCGGCCCCTATGTGCAGAACCGGCTCGGCGGACGCTTCGTCTACCTCTCCTGGCTCGGCAGGCAGCCGCAGGAGGAGGCCTCCCGGATGTTCCGGCGCGCCAAGCTGATGCTCGCCCACGTTCCGCCGGAGGTGCTCACCGAGGCACGGGAGCGCGGTGCGCTGGAGGGCCGGCTCGCCCTCACCGACGCCAAGGGGCATGCGCTGTGCGGGCGGGTGGTGCCCCCGGCGATCGTGTGGAGCGCGGGCGAGCCGTCGGACCCGTGAGCCACCGGGTGCGTGCCGGTCCCGGCGCCGGCACCCGCCCGTCCGATCCTGGCACCAGGACCCGCCCGTACGATCCCGATCCCGATCCCGATTCCGGCACCCGCCCGTCCGGTCGCCTCGCGGCCAGGGCCCCGTTGCCGGGCTACGGCCTGACGATCGCGTCGATCCGGGCCAGTTCCCCGGCGTCGAAGTCCAGGTTGCGGATCGTGCCGACGCTGTCCTCTAGCTGCTGCGGGCTGCTCGCGCCGACCAGTGCGGAGGTGACCCGGCCGCCGCGCAGCACCCAGGCCAGGGCCAGCTGGGCCAGGGTCTGGCCGCGGGACTTGGCGATGTCGTCGAGCGAGCGCAGCCGCGCGACCAGGTCCTCGGTGACGGCGTCCGAGTTGAGGAAGGGGCTGTCGCTCGCGGCCCGGGAGTCCTCGGGGATGCCGTCGAGGTAGCGGCCGGTGAGCAGGCCCTGCTCCAGCGGGGAGTAGACGATGGAGCCGACCTGGAGTGCGTCCAGGGCGTCGAGCAGGCCCTCGTCCTCGGGGCGCCGGTCGAGCATCGAGTAGCGCGGCTGGTGGATGAGGAGCGGCGTGCCGAGGTCGGCGAGGATGCGCGCGGCCTCCCGGGTCTGCTCCGCCGAGTAGTTGGAGACGCCGACGTAGAGCGCCTTGCCCTGCTGCACCGCGGAGTGCAGGGCGCCCATCGTCTCCTCCAGCGGAGTCTCCGGGTCGGGGCGGTGCGAGTAGAAGATGTCGACATAGTCCAGGCCCATGCGGGCGAGGCTCTGGTCGAGGGAGGACAACAGGTACTTGCGCGAGCCCCATTCGCCGTACGGGCCGGGCCACATGAGATAGCCGGCCTTGGTCGAGATGATCAGCTCGTCGCGGTACGGCGTGAAGTCGGCCTTCAGGGCTTCGCCGAGCGCGGACTCGGCGGCGCCGGGCGGCGGGCCGTAGTTGTTGGCGAGGTCGAAGTGGGTGACGCCCAGGTCGAAGGCGCGGCGCAGGATGGCCCGCTGGGTCTCGGCGGGCCGGTCCGGGCCGAAGTTGTGCCACAGGCCGAGGGACAGCGCGGGGAGCTTCAGTCCGCTGCGTCCGGTGCGCCGGTAGGGCATCTCGGCGTAGCGGTCGGGGTGTGCGGTGTACAACGCGACTCCAGAGGGGTGGGCACATGGTCTGGCCTGAGGCTCCCGGGAGCCGTGGACTCCTGGTCACCGCCTCCACTCTTCCCCGCCCGCCCGGCAGCGGTCCAACAGGAGAATCCGATGGAATTCAGCGACTAGGCTGCTCAATCATGGAACTGCGCCATCTCCAGCACTTCGTCGCCGTCGCCGAGGACCAGCATTTCACCCGGGCCGCCGAACGCCTGATGGTGTCGCAGTCGGGTCTGTCGGCGTCCATCAGGGCGCTGGAGCGGGAGCTGCGGGCACCGCTGTTCGTGCGCACCACCCGCCGGGTGACGCTCACCGAGGCCGGGCGGGCGCTGCTGGTGGAGGCCGAGCGGATCCTGGCGCAGGTGCGCTCGGCGCACGAGGCGGTGGCGGCGGTGCAGGGCGTGCTGCGCGGCACGCTGGCGCTGGGCACGGAGCAGTGCATCGCCGGTGTGCATGTGGCGCGGACGCTGGCCGCGTTCCGGGGCCGGCACCCGGACGTGGAGATCCGGCTGCGGCAGGCCGGTTCGGGCGCGCTGGCCGAGGAGGTCGGGGCCGGGCGGCTCGACCTCGCCTTCGCCTACCGCACCCAGGCGGACACCGACCAGCTGCGTTCGGTGTCGCTGACCAGCGAGCCGATGACCGTGCTGTGCCACCCCGGGCACCGGCTGGCCACGGCCGGCGCGGTGCTGACCCCGCAGGACCTGGCCGGTGAGGTCTTCGTGGACTTCCATCCGGACTGGGGCCCGCGCCGCACCACCGACACCGCGTTCGCCGCGGCCGGTGTCCGGCGCACGGTAGCCCTGGAGGTCAACGACGTGCACAGCCTGCTGGACCTGGTGGACGAGAACCTGGGGATCGCGGTCGTACCCCGGCACTTCCGGCACAAGCGGCCCTCGCTCACGGCGCTGCCGCTCAAGGGCACGGGCGAGGCGGAGTACGAGACCGTGGCCCTGCTGCCGCCGGACCGTGCTACCAGTCCCGCCGCCCGGGCACTGGTCGTACTCCTGGAGACGGGCGGCGGGGCAGGGGACCTGGCACCACCCCAGGACGGGCCCCAGGCCTGCTGATTCCGGCCGTCCGCCGCCGCAGACTCAAGACCGTCAGCAAGGGCGACGACGGCCAGGAGGACACCATGGCGGAACACACGCGGCGAACCGTGCCGCGCGGGACGGCCGGACTCGCGGCGGCGGGCACACTCACCGGCCTGGGCACCGGCACGCTCCGCAGGTAAGTTGACGAAGCGTCACTATCCTTTTCTGGAAGGGGCGTTCGCGCCGCCCGTCACCGAGGACCTCACGGCGCTCGACCCGCCGGTGACCGGCCGCATCCCGCACGAGCCTGACGGCCGCCCATCTGACGCCGGACGGCGGCCGAGGACGACGCATACGCGCTCGCATACGTCCACAACACGGACGGGGGCGCGGCGGGAGCTGGATTCCGGACGCGTGAGCGCCCGCTGTTTGGGATCGTGGACTCCATGCATGCAAAGGACATCCTCATCGACGGCTACGGCCGCATCCAGGAAGAAGTCCATGCCGCCCTCGACGGCCTCGGACCGGAGGAGCTGAACCACCGTCCCGCGCCCGCGGCCAACTCCATCGCCTGGCTGGTCTGGCATCTGACCCGGGTGCAGGACGACCACATCGCCGACGCCTTCGGCCTCGACCAGGTGTGGCTGAGCCAGGGCTGGGAGAAGCGGTTCGGCCTCGATCTGCCGGCCCGTGACCACGGCTACGGGCACACCCCCGCGAAGGTCGCCAAGGTCACGGTCGATTCCGCCGACCTGCTGACCGGCTACTACGACGCCGTCCACGAGCAGACCCTCGGCGCGCTGGGCTCGCTGGCCGCCAAGGATCTGGAGCGGATCGTGGACGAGCGCTGGGATCCCCCGGTCACGCTGGGGGTGCGCCTGGTGAGCGTCCTGTCCGACGACCTGCAGCACATCGGACAGGCCGCCTACCTCAGGGGGCTGCTTCAGAGCGCGGCCGCGTAACCCGGCAGGACGACGTCCTCGATGAGGGCCTTGCGCTCGTCGAACGGGATGAACGCGCTCTTGAGGGCGTTCACCGTGACCGTGCGCAGGTCCTCGACCGTCCAGCCGGCCTCCTCGACCAGCAGGGACATCTCGCGGGTCATCGTCGTGCCCGACACCAGACGGTTGTCGGTGTTGAGGGTGACCCGGAAGCCCAGGTCCTTCAGGGCCGTGATCGGGTGCTCGGCGATCGAGGTGGCGCAGCCGGTCTGCAGGTTGGAGGTGGGGCACATCTCCAGCGCGATCCGGCGGTCACGCACCCAGGAGGCGAGCCGGCCGAGCTTGCCGGCCGCGAGGTCGGGGATGTCCTCGGTCAGACGGACACCGTGGCCGATGCGCTGGGCGCCGCACACCTGCAGGGCCTGGTGGATGCTGGGCAGGCCGTGCGCCTCACCGGCGTGGATGGTGAAGGGCACGCTCTCGCGGCGCAGGTGCTCGAAGGCGGCCAGGTGGTCGGCGGGCGGGAAGCCGTCCTCGGCGCCCGCGATGTCGAAGCCGACGACACCGGCGTCCCGGTAGGCCACGGCCAGGTCGGCGGCCTCGCGGACCCGGTCGAACATCCGCATCCCGCACAGCAGGGTGCCCACCCGGACGGGGGTGCCGGCGGCGGCCGCCTTCGCCATACCGGCGGCCAGCCCCTCCTGGACGGTCTCCACGACCTCGCGGAGCGACAGCCCGCCGTTCGTGTTCAGCTCGGGGGCATAGCGCACCTCGGCGTAGACGACGCCGTCGGCGGCGAGGTCCAGCACATACTCCTCGGCGGTGCGCAGCAGACCCGCACGGGTCTGCATGACGGCGAGGGTGTGCTCGAAGGTGGCTATGTAGCGCACCAGGTCACCGGAGTTGGCGGCCTCGAAGTACCAGGCGGCCAGCTCGTCGGGGTCGGTGGTGGGCAGGGTGTGGCCGATCTCCGCGGCGAGTTCGACGACGGTGGCGGGGCGCAGGCCGCCGTCGAGGTGGTCGTGCAGGACGGCCTTGGGCAGGCGGCGGATCACTTCGGCGTCTACGCGCGTAGCAGTCATGGCGGGTCTTTCCTTGAGCAGGCGGTTCAAAGCGGTGGGAGGAGGTGTGACGGAACGGCGGGAGGAGCGTGCGGCGGAACGAGGCTCAGTCGGCGTCGGCGGGCTGGAGCAGGTCCCAGCAGTTGCCGTACAGGTCCTGGAAGACGGCGACCGTGCCGTACGGCTCGCGCCGCGGCTCCTCCAGGAAGGTCACGCCGGCCGCGGCCATCCGGGCGTGGTCGCGGGCGAAGTCGTCGGTGTGCAGGAAGAACCCGACGCGGCCGCCGGTCTGGTCGCCGACACGGGACCGCTGGGCCTCGTCCTTGGCGCGGGCGAGCAGCAGCCCGGTGCCGGCCGCGTGTGCGTTCCGGCCCTGCGGGCCCGGTTCCACGACGACCCAGCGAGAGCCGTCGGGGCGCGGGGCGTCCTCGGCCAGCCGGAAGCCGAGGGCCTCGGTGTAGAAGCGGATCGCCTCGTCGTAGTCGTCGACGACGAGGGTGACCAGGGCGACGCGTCGCATGGGACCTTCCGGTGATCGGACCTTCCGGCGGGGGTGGTTAGCGGGTGAGGTTATACGTAAAACCTCGTAGGCGCCAGTCCGTGCTCTACGCGCGTTGCCGTGGGCCGTTCCGAGGGCCTGGCCGTACGGCACGGAGGTATCTTCCGGGCGGGTCCCGTCAGGGCCGCTCGTCGCCCTGCGCGATCTCCACCCGATGGTGGAAGTCGGCCAGGCCGGCGGCCGAGGCCACACAGGAGACGGCGGTGCAGGCGAGGAGCAGGCCGGCGATCGAACGGCCGGCCCGGGGCGCGTAGGGCGCGGCCAGCAGCGCCTGGACGCGGTGCGGGACGGGGCCCGTGGTCGCGGCGGGCGCGAAGTCGGGGCGCTCGGAGCGTACGGCCTGTCCGGCGAGGGCGGCGCGGGCGATGGCCCGGGCGATGAGCCGCCGGTCGCCGACCCGGGCGGCGGCGGCCTCGTCGGCGGCGCGTTCCGCGGCGAGCCGGATGGTCTCGCGGACCGGGCGCAGCGCCGGATGGCAGTGCGCGGCCAGCTCGGCGGCGGCGAGGAAGTAGTGGTGGCCGCCGTCGTTGTGCGCCCGCTCGTGCGCGAACAGCGCCTCTCGCTCGGGGCCGTCCAGGCTGCGCAGCATCGCTGTCGTGACGACGATGCGGTGCGGGCGGCCGGGCAGCGCGTAGGCGTCCGGGCGGGGCGAGTCCACCACGCACAGGTCGCCGGCCGCCGGTCCGTGCCCGGCCTGGGTGCGGGCCGCGCGGAAGGCGCGGGTCTGGTGGAGCACCGAGCGGACGAGCGTCCAGCCGCAGACGGCGAGGGCGCCGACGGAGGTCGCGGCGGCGGGCAGGATGACGAGGTCCGAAGCGGTGCGCAGCGGATGGATCAGGTCGCCGACCGCGGCGAAGAGCGGGATCTTGAGCAGCCCGATGATGACGAAGGAGCCGAGCGCGGCCAGCGAGCAGCCGGCGAGGACGACCGCGCAGCCGGTGACGGCCCACAGCGCGACGACCGGGGCCAGCCGGTCCAGGGCCCGGCGGGCCAGGGCCGGCAGGGCGAGCGGCAGCAGCAGGGGCAGCAGAAGCAGTGCGGTCATCGTTCGTCGGATTCGAGCAGGTCGCGCAGGATGCGTTCGTCGCCGGGGCTGAGCTGGGCGACGAAGCGGGCGAGGACGGTCTCACGGTCGCTGTCACGGGCCAGTTCGCTGTGCATCCGGTGGGCGGTGAGGCCGTGGGCGTCCTGGACGTCCTGGACCGGGAGGTAGGCGTAGCCGCGGCCCTGACGGTGCCGCTCGACGACCCCCTTGTCGTGGAGGCGGGTGAGGATCGTGGTCACCGTCGTACGGGCCAGTTCGCTGCCGAGGCTGCGCTGGACCTGGCCGGGGGTCTGGGGTGCGGCGGCGGCCCAGAGCGTGGCCATGACACTAGCTTCGAGTTCACCGGCCGGCCGGCGCTCGTCCTTGGCCTCGGTCATGGAACGTTCCTCACCCCGTCTTCGTCTGCGGCCCGGGCGACCGTCTACACGATGGTAGTCAATCGGACCTTCGTACGGCTGTGCGCCGGCACACCATTTGCGCCGGCACACCATTATGGGAGGGCCGCCCGTCCGGGGGACGGGGCCCCGGCCGTCTCAGCTCGCGGGGGCGTGCAGGGTGTCCAGCCGGGCCAGTTCGTCCGCGGTGAGCCGCAGGGCGCCCGCGGCGACGTTCTCCGCGAGGTGGTCCGGGTTGCCGGTGCCGGGGATGGCGAGGACGTGCGGGCCCTGGTGCAGGGTCCAGGCGATCCGGAGCTGCGCGGGGCTCGCGCCGTGGGCGCGGGCGATGTCGCGCACGGTGTCGTCGTGCGTGTCGGCCGCGGCCCGGGGTCCGGCCGAACCGGCAACGGCGTAGAACGGCACGAAGGCGATGCCGTGTGCGCCGCACAGGCGCCGCACCTCGTCGCCGACGGCGTCGGGGCGGTCCAGGGCGTATCGGTTCTGTACAGACACCACCGGGGCGATTTCGAGCGCCTCGGCGAGGTGGCGGGGTTCGACGTCGGAGATGGCCAGGTGCCGGATCAGTCCGGCCTCGCGCAGTGCGGCGAGCGCGCCGAAGTGCTCGGCTATGGAGTCCTGGCGCATCCGGCGCAGGTAGACGACGTCGAGGTGGTCGCGGCCGAGTTGGCGCAGGTTCTCCTCGACGTGGCCGCGCAGCTGGTCGGGCCGGGCCGCGGTGCCCCACTCTCCGTGGTAGTCGCGGAACGGGCCCACCTTGGCGGCGATGACCAGGTCGTCGGGGTACGGGGCGAGGGCGGTGTTGATCAGTTCGTTGGCGGAGCGGGTGGCGGAGAAGTAGAAGGCGGCGGTGTCGATGTGGTTCACGCCGAGCTCCACGGCCCGGCGCAGCACGGCCAGGGAACGTGCCCGGTCGCTGGGCGTACCGAGGTGGAAGGCGGCGCTGCCCGTCAGCCGCATGGCTCCGAAGCCGATGCGGTGGACGGGCAGGTCGCCGAGTTTCCAGCTGCCGGAGGCGTCCGCGGTGATCGTTTCAGCGGTCATCCGGCGGAGTCTCGCACATCTGGCGCGCCGCGCAAGGGAATTCAGTTCAAGGGCTTCTCCAGCACCGCCTTGCGGTGGCTGAACGTCTCGATGGAGTAGCGGCCGTGGTAGCTGCCCATGCCGCTCTCCCCCACGCCGCCGAACGGCAGGTCGGAGACGGTGAGATGGGCGAGGGGCAGGCCGTAGCCGAGGCCGCCGGACGAGGTCTCGGCGGCGATGCGCGCACGGGTCGCCGCGGACTCGGTGAAGACGTACAGCGCGAGCGGCTTGTCGCGGTCGTTGATGAAGCCGATCGCCTCGTCCAGGCCGGCCACGGTGACGATGGGCAGGATGGGGCCGAAGATCTCCTCCCGCATCACGGGCGACTTCGGGTCGACGTCCGCGAGGACGGTCGGCGCGATGTACTTGGCCGTACGGTCGCTCTCGCCGCCCACCGCCACCCGGCCCGAGTCGAGCAGGGCGGAGAGCCGGTCGAAGTGCCGCTCGTTGACGATCCGGCCGTACTCCGGCGACTCGGCCGGGTCGGTGCCGAACAGCGCCTGGACCGCGCGGACCAGCGCGGACTCCAGGGCGGCGGCGGTCTCCGGGTCGGTCAGGACGTAGTCGGGGGCGACACAGGTCTGGCCGGCGTTGAGGAACTTGCCACGGGCGAGCCGGTCCGCGACCACGTCCAGGTCGGCGCCCTGGTCCACGAACACCGGGGACTTTCCGCCCAGTTCGAGGGTGACCGGGGTCAGGTGCTCGGCGGCGGCGCGCATCACGATCCGGCCGACGGTGCCGTTGCCGGTGTAGAAGATGTGGTCGAAGCGCTCGGCCAGCAGGGCCGTGGTCTCCGGGATGCCGCCCTCGACCACGGCGACCGCGTCGGTGTCCAGGTAGGCCGGGATCAGCTCGGCGAGGGCGGCCGAGGTGGCCGGGGCCAGCTCGCTCGGCTTGGCGACGACCGCGTTGCCGGAGGCCAGGGCACCGGCCAGCGGGGCGAGCAGCAGCTGTGCCGGGTAGTTCCAGGGGGCGATGACGAGGACGACGCCGAGGGGGTCGTACTGCGTCCAGGCCGTGGCGTCGGCGCCGAGGTGGGCGGGGACCGGCGCGGGCTCCGGGCGCAGCCACTCCTGGAGGTGGTCGAGGGTGTGGTCGATCTCGCGGACCGTGAAGTCGATCTCGGTGCGGTAGGCCTCGGTGCTGCTCTTGCCGAGGTCGGCGTGGAGGGCGGCGGCGAGGTCGGCGCCGCGCTCGGTGAGCATCGCGCGCAGCCGGCGCAGCTGGCCGGTGCGCCACTCGACAGGCTTGGTGCGGCCGGTGGCGAAGGTGGCGCGCAGCCGGGCCACGATGTCGGCGGGCTGCTCTATGGCGGGATGGTTCACGGATGCCTCGCTGGTGGTGCCCGGGCTGGTGCGGCCCGAGCCTAGGTCTCGGTAGGTGTACTCGCCAACCTTTCAGGTCCTCAAGTTCATTCCGCGAGTGCATGGTGACGCGGGTCACGTGGCAGTGGGGCTGTCCCGACGGAGGTCACGTGGCTGTGGCAGCGCCATCGACACCGGTCGGCCGCTCGTCGGGACGGGCTCGCTGCGGATCTGCCGGCGCCTGGGGTCACGCTCGACGCGGATCGGCCGACCGTGGGGACGCGCTTGACGCGGATCGGCCAGCCGTGCGGGCGCGCTCGACGCGGGTCAGCCGAACGTGAAAGCACGCTCGACGCAGGTCACGCAGCTGCGGCAACGCCAATCAACGCCGGTCAGCCGACCATCGGGACACACTCGACACGAATCCGGCCGGCCAAGCGGGCGCGCTCGACGCGGGTCGACCAGCCTTGGGGGCGCGCTCGACGCGGGTCACGTCGTGGCCGGCGGGTCGGTCTCCCGTCGGCGGCGCTCCAGGTGGGCGCGCTCGGCCTCGCTGGTGGTCAGGGCCGCGGCACGGGTGTACTCCGTGGCCGCCTCGATGGGGCGGTTCAGGCGGCGGAGCAGGTCGGCGCGGACGGCGTGGAGCACGTGGTAGCGGTCGAGGTCCAGGGTGTCGATCAGGTCGAGGGCCCTGGCCGGCCCCTCGGTCTCGGCGACGGCGACCGCGCGGTTCAGGGCGACGACCGGGGACGGTGCCACCGCCATGAGCTGGTCGTACAGGCGCAGGATCTGCCGCCAGTCGGTGGCGGCGGCGGTGGGCGCGTCGCTGTGCACGGCGTTGATGGCGGCCTGGATCTGGTACGGCCCGGGGCGGCCGCGGCGCAGACAGCGCCGGACCAGGTCCTGGCCCTCGGTGATGAGCGCCGCGTCCCAGCGGGAGCGGTCCTGCTCGGGCAGGGGTACGAGGGCGCCGTCCGCGTCCCGCCGGGCGGCCCGCCGTGACTCGGTCAGCAGCATCAGCGCGAGCAGCCCGGTGACCTCGGGTTCGTCCGGCATCAGCGCGGCGAGCAGCCGGCCGAGACGGAGCGCCTCCGCGCACAGGGCGGGGTCGCCGGTGTAGCCCTCGTTGAAGATCAGGTAGACGACGGCCAGGACGCCGCCGAGCCGCTCGGGCAGGTCGGCGTCACGGGGCACCCGGTACGGGATGCGCGCATCGCGGATCTTGGCCTTGGCCCGCACCAGACGTTGGGCGAGGGTGGGCTCGGGGACGAGGAACGCGCGGGCGATCTGGGCCGTGTTCAGGCCGCCGAGCAGGCGCAGGGTGAGGGCGACCCGGGCCTGCGGGGCGAGCGCGGGGTGGCAGCAGGTGAAGATCAGGCGGAGCCGTTCGTCGCGCACGGGGCTCTCCTCGGCCGGTGCGTCGGGCGCATGCAGGTCAGGTGTGTGCAGGTGGGGTGTGTACAGCCGGGCGGCCTCGGCGTGCCGGGCGTCCCGGGAGGACTCGCGGCGCAGCCGGTCGATGGCGCGGTTGCGGGCGGTGGTGATGATCCAGCCGGCCGGGCTCGGTGGCACACCGGTCTCCGGCCAGGTGCGGACGGCGGTGGTGAAGGCGTCCTGCACCGCTTCCTCGGCGAGGTCGATGTCGCCGAGGAAGCGGACGAGGACGGAGACCGCGCGCCCGTACTCGGCACGGAAGACGGTCTCGATGCCCGCGGTGTCGTTCATCGATGCTCGTCCATCAATGCTCGTCGACGAACGGGCGTACCTCGATGGGCAGCGTGGTCGCCAGGGCTGCCTTGCGGCCCCACTCCAGCGCCTCGTCCAGGTCGGCGGCCCGGATCAGGCAGAGTCCGCCCAGGTACTCCTTGCCCTCGGCGTAGGGGCCGTCGGTGATGAGTACGTCGCCGTCCTGGGGGCGGAGCATCGTGGCGGTCTCCGGGCCGTGCAGACCGCCGGCGAACACCCAGGCTCCGGCGGCGCGCAGCTCGTCGTTGAAGGCCTTGACATCGCGCATGATCGCGGCGAGCGCGTCGGGCGCGGGCGGGGTGCCGCCGGCCGGCTGGACCACGCTGAGCAGGTAGTGCTTCATGATGTCCTCCTTGGTGACTTCAGGGTCTTACGGCTTCGCGTCACCTCCTACACGAACGGCCGGCCCCCGGATCGACAGGGCGCCGGGCGGAATCTTCGAAAGAATCTTCCGCATGACAGCCTCCACCGCACACCCGCTCCTCGACCGCGCCCACCGGCTCGCCACGGACCTGCTGATTCCCGAGGCCGAGCGGGTCGACCGGGAGGGCGTGCCCGTGAGCCACATCGCGGCGGTGAAGGCGTCGGGGCTGCTCGGGGCGGGCGCTCCGGTCGCGTACGGCGGCTCGGGGGCGCCGCCGTACGTGGTCCGCGAGATCGCGGAGATCCTGTCCGGGGCGTGCTGTGCGACGTGGTTCGTGCAGACCCAGCACCACACGCCGGTGCAGACCTTGGTGCAGAGCGAACTCCCGGTCCGGGAGCGGCTGTTGGGCCCGCTGGCGCGGGGTGAGCTGCTGTCCGGGGTGGCGTACGCGCATCTGCGGTCGTATCCGCGTCGCGTCCCGGTCCGCGTGCGCCGGGAGGGCGGCGGCTGGCGGTTCGACGGGACCGTGCCCTGGTACACCGGATGGGGCCTGAACGACGTGCTGCTGCTCGCCGGGGCGACCGACGCGGGCGAGGTGCTGTTCGCGTTCGCCGAGGCGCGGGAGCAGCCGGGGCTGCGCGCTTCGCAGCCGATGCGCCTCGCGGCGCTCACCGCCGCGCGCACGGTGTCGCTGGAGTTGGCCGGGCTGTGGGTGCCCGAGGAGGCGGTGGCCCTGCGGACGCCGTACGAGCGCTGGGCGCCCGGTGACCGGGCCAGGACCCTGAACGCCGGTCCGGCGGTCTTCGGTGTCGCGGCGGCCGCCCTGTCCCTGCTGGACGCGGAGACGGCCGCCCCGTTCACGGCCCGGCTCGCCGACGTCCGGCGCCGCGCCTACGCCCTGGCCGATCATCCGGCACCGCTGGAGCGGGTCGCGGAGCGGCTGGCGGTGCGCGCGGAGGCGTACGAGGTGCTGCGTACGGCGACCACGGCGGCGGTGGTGTCCGGGGGCGGCCGCTCGATGGCCCTGACCAGCCGCGCCCAGCGGTTCGCGCGGGAGGCCCTGTTCCTGCTGGTGCAGGGGCAGACGGCGGAGACCCGGGCGGCGCAGCTGCGGGCGCTGGGAGGTGCTTGAGCCGATGCCCCGGCCGTCGCCGTGAGCACCGGTGCGGGCGTTCGAAGGCGCCCGCACCAGGCTTCTGCCGTCACCGCCGGCGCAGTACTCCCTGCGCGAGCGCATGGGTGGCGACCGTGGCCGCCGCGGCGAAGGCGAGGCCCTGGGCCACCTCCCGCGGCCGGGTGGGGCGCAGCACGCCGGACCGGCGCAGCCGGCCGCGGGCCCACACGGTGAAGGGCAGGACGAGCACGGGCGTGGTCGCGGAGCCCGGGGTGTAGCCGCGCAGGGCGGCCGCCTGGGCCAGATGGACCAGGCCGTGCAGGCCGAACGCGTTGAGCGCGGTCTGGTAGACGGCGGACCGGCCCCCGGTGCGCTGCCCGTCGGCGCACGCGGCGGCCAGCACCACCGCCATCGCGGCGACCGCGGTGGTGAACTCCCGCGCGTCCACGGACTCCAGCCGCCGCCACACCGTCTCCGGCACCCGCGGGAACCGCTTGCGCAGCTCCGGCACCTCAGTGCGCACCCAGCGCGACACCATGACCACTTCCTCGGTGTCGTGCAGAGCCCACGCGGCCAGCAGACCCCAGGTGACGGCCGCACCGGCGGCGTTCGGTTCTCGTGTCATGAACCAGCAGTCTGCCAGGGCGAGTTGGTCAGCTCGTGAACGGCACCTGGGCCGAGGGAGCGGCCGTCCTGCCGTCCGGACGCGTCCACAGTCCCTGTGCGGCGAGCCGGGGCAGCACGCCCTCGCCGAACCAGTACGCCTCTTCCAGGTGCGGGTAGCCGGAGAGGACGAACTCGTCGATGCCCAGGGCGTGGTACTCCTTGATCCGCTCGGCGACCTCGTCGTGGCTGCCGACCAGGGCGGTGCCGGCGCCGCCGCGCACCAGGCCGATGCCGGCCCAGAGGTTGGGGTGGATCTCCAGGCTCTCCCGGCTGCCGCCGTGCAGGGCGAGCATGCGCCGCTGGCCCTCGGACTCGCTGCGGGTGAGGCCCGCCTGGACGGCCCGTACGGTCTCCGGGTCGAAGCCGTCGAGCAGCCGGTCCGCCTCGGCCCAGGCCTGTGCGGAGGTGTCGCGGGTGATGACGTGCAGCCGGATGCCGAAGCGGAGGCTGCGCCCGTGCCCGGCGGCCAGCTCGCGGATCCAGGCGATCTTCGCGGCGACCTGGGCAGGCGGCTCGCCCCAGGTCAGGTACACGTCCGCGTACCGGGCCGCGACGTCGCCGGCGGCGGGCGAGGAGCCGCCGAAGTACACCTCGGGCACGGGGTCGGGCACCCGGCTGAGCCTGGCCTCCTCGACCTGCAGATGCTCGCCGTGCAGATCGACGCTCTTGCCGTCCCACAAGTCCCGCACGATGTGCAGGAATTCGCCGGTACGACGGTACCGGGCGTCCTTGTCGAGGAAGTCGCCGTAGGCCCGCTGCTCGTGGCTCTCGCCGCCGGTGACCACGTTGAGGAGCAGCCGTCCGCCGGTCTGCCGCTGGAAGGTGGACGCCATCTGCGCTGCGAGGGTCGGCGAGACGGAGCCGGGCCGGAAGGCGACGAGGAACTTCAGCCGCTCGGAGTTCTGGCTGACCATGGCGGTGGTCAGCCACGCGTCCTCGCACCAGGCACCGGTCGGGGTCAGCGCACCCAGGAAGCCGAGGTCCTCGGCGGCCCGGGCGATCTGGCTCAGGTAGGCGACCGTCGGGGGCCGGTCCTGACCGGAGGCGGTGGCCGGGGTGCCGTGGCCGCCACCGACGACATGGCGGCTGTCGCCGTTGGTGGGCAGGAACCAGTGGAAGGTGAGGGACACGGGGGTCTCCGTTCTCGGGTGTCCGTGGAAGCGGGCGGTGGTCCGTCGGAGCGGACCGCGTCGGGGCGGCCGGGCGCCGGTCAGCCGTACCGGCCGAGGTGCTGCACCTTCCAGCGGGCCGGTCGTGCCATCCGAAGGGTGCGGCGCGAAGCGTCTCGTCGAGGGGTGGTGGTCGGGTGCGGGCGTCGCGCCAAGGGCGGTGCGGATGCGGGGAGTCGAGGGCCGAGCGGGTGCCGGCCATCTCGGACAGAGCGCTCACCATGTGCACCGCGGCCTCGGCGGCCCTGACGTGGCGGGTGCGGACGGGCTCCGCCTCCTCGGCGAGCGCGCCCCCGGCAGGTCGTCGCCCCAGAAGGCCGTTGCGGATGTCCCGCACGTGCTTGGCGCCGGCCGCGGACTGCGCGTGGCCGAACCGGCGGCCCGCCGGCAGCGCGCCGCAGAAGAACTTACGCTGTTCCTCGGTGTCGTCGGCGATGACACGTGCGGTCATGGCGGTCAGCTCGCCTCCGCCAGTGCGGGGGTGCGGGCCAGGGCGGCGGAGAACTGGTCCAGCACCTGCCCGAGCGCCTCCGCCGTGGCCGGGGCGAGAGTCAGCGAGCCGTCCTCGCGTACGGTGATGTCCTTGTCGAGGGTGAACCACCCCTGAACCACATGGGCGGCGCCCATGGAGTGCAGCACCGGGCGCAGCGCGTAGTCGATGGCGAGGACGTGCGCGGTGGAGCCGCCGGTGGCGAGCGGCAGCACGGTCTTGCCGGTGAGCGCGTACTGCGGAAGCAGGTCCAGGAGCGCCTTGAGGACACCGGAGTACGACGCCTTGTAGATGGGTGTGCCGATCAGGACTCCGTCGGCACGGGCGAACAGCCCGGCGGCCCGGGCGATCGCCGGGTGCCGGAAGTCCGCGCCGAACAGGGCCTCGGCCGGGACGGTGCGGACGTCGAGGGGGATCACCTCATGACCCTGGGCGATCAGTCGCTGGTCCAGGTGGCGCAGCAGCCGACCGGTGCGCGAGGTCGCGGAGGGGCTGCCGGAGACCGACAGGACGGTGGCCATGGGTGCCTCGTTTTCTGGGGTGCGCCAAGTACCCGTACGGGGACGGTCGCCCGGTGGGGGAAGGCGGTCAGGAGTACCAAGTGGGAACCCGGCAGGCGCATTTCACGGGCGTTGCGGGCATGCGGAACTCCTGGTGCGGAATTGCTCGGTCACGCCTCCGGACACGCCGAATTCCACGCACCGGGCGCGCGGAAAAGCGTGGGGAAATTCGGGGGGGTGCCGGAGCGGAGCGGAGAGCGGCGGATCGGAGGCCGAGTCGGACGATCAGGCCGCGGCGCGACAGCAGGCGCTGGAGACGCGCGCGAGGTCGACGTGGCGTCGCCGCGTGAGGTCCAGTCGCATCGTCATGCCGTCGATCGTGGCAGCCGCCGGTGAGAGCCGTCAAGGAAAACCCGACCGGTCTCGTATCCCGGACCATTGAATTTCACGAAGGCGTTGACAGGGAAACCCTTGAACCGGGTTCTCCTGACCGCGCATTCTGCGGCGGTGCGGACCGAACAGCTGGAATACACAGCGGCGGTGACCCGGCCGGGCTCACTGCGCCGGGCGGCCGACGAACTGCGCCTGTCACAGCCCGCGTTGAGCGAGACCGCGCCCGGACAGGCCGCTCGCCTCGCTGCCGGTGATCGGTGTCGAGGACCTGATGGTCGCCGAGGGGCTCCGGGCCACGGTGCTGCCGGACTTCAGCGTCGCCGGGGACCCACTGGAGCGGTCCGGCCTGATCACCCACCGCCCGTCGGCCGCCGACACGACCGGGGTGCTGCTGATGCTCCAGCGCCGGCGCGCGGTGTCCGTACCCCAGGCGGCCCGGGACCTGCACGCGGCCTTCGTGGACCGGGCCCGAGAGCTACACATAAAGAAGAAATAAGCGCAAACTGGTAGCAAGGAGTGTCTCAAGTACCGCACCAGACATGGTCTGGCCTGCGAAGTCAAAGGAGACGAGTCATGTCAGACGTCTCGCACAGGGGTGATATATCGACCCACCCCGATGTCTCCGAAATGCGGGAACGCTACGCCCGCATGCTCGGCGGTCGTGATGTGGCGCTCGTGGACGGGCCGGTCTTCCTGCTCGGGCTCTACTGCGCGGCATCCCCGTGGATAGTGCACTACACGACCAGCCAGCCCTCCCTCATGGCCCACAACCTGATCATGGGGATAGCGATCGGCCTGCTGGCACTGGGATTCACCCGGGCCCCCGAGCGGATGTACGGGCTCAGCTGGGCCATGTGCGCGATGGGCGTCTGGCTGATCATCGCTCCGTGGGTCGTGGGCAGCGCCCCCGACCGGGGCGTGATCATCAACAACATCGTCATCGGCGCGCTGGCGTTCGTGCTCGGACTGGTCTGTGCCGGCACGGCGGCGCGGAGCAACTCCAAGCCGTGACCGGAGGCGCGCGGAGAGGAAGCACAGCGGGAAACGGAGAACGGGGGCGACGAACGGGGAATGCATGAGGCCGGTCCACCCGGGGGACCGGCCTCCCTCTCGTCCGCTCAGTCGCCCGGCACCAGCCACGGGTCCTGCGGCAGGGGCCGGCCGGTCTCCAGCAGCGACTTGAGGTTGGACAGCACGGCCGGCCAGCCCCCCGCCGCGTCCGAGCGCTCACCCTCGTCGTTGAGGTCCTCATGAACGACAGTGAGCCGGACGATGTCCTCGTACGGCCGGATCGCGAAGGTGACCCGGGAATGCCGGTCCTCCCGGTCCTCGTCGCCGGGCGCGGCCCAGGTGGTGACCAGCCGGGTCGGCGGCTCACTCTCCGCCACCCTGCCGACCACGTCGGCGATGCCGGAGCCGTCGGTGCGCACATGCGCCCAGCGGGATCCGGGCCGCCAGTCGGATTCGTTGCGATGGCCCCAGTAGGCGGCCGTGAGATCGGCGTCGGTGAGCGCCCCCCAGACCCTCTCGGGTGCGCTCGCGACGTAGGTGACGTACACGAAGCGGGGTTTGTCGGTCATGGCATCCTCGGTTCGTCGCTCCAGGGCGCCGAGCGCGCTCAGGCTCGGGCGCTCGAACTTGTCGATTCAACCGCTCCTGGATCTTATGGCGGAAATACCAGGCCAGAAAGCCGATCTTCCTGCGGATTCAATGATTGAGCCGTGGATTATGTCCCGTTTCGAGGAGAACGCTACAAACATCTGTTACACGACGTATGGATGGTCTTGATGGACGGTTCGTAGCGTCGAAGGCACACCGACGAACGAAACCGATCGAAGGACAGTTCACCGATGCGTGCTCTTCGCACCCTGCGCACCACCCTCGTCGCCACCGGCGCCACCGCCGTTCTGGCCGCCTCGGCCGGCGGCGCGTTCGCGGCCACCGCCCCCGAGGCGGCGCCCGCCGCCCACGCCCCGGCCCACTGCAAGGACAAGCGCGTCCTCGTCAAGACGGTGCGACTCGCGGACAAGGTCTCCGTCGCCAAGGTCTACAAGACCGGCAAGCACCGCTTCGAGGCGGAGATCTGGGCGAAGGGCAAGAAGTACGGGACCCTCGACACCCAGGGCAAGGGCAAGCACGCACACGGCCGGCACAACGGACTGCATGTCACGCTGCACCCGGACGGCACGGTGACGTCCTGGGTCGAGCGGGCCAAGCCGAAGCCCAAGCCGCAGCCCGTCGCCCAGCGCATCCTCGTCTCCGTAGCGACGCTGGCCGACGACGTCTCGACCGGCAAGGTCTACAAGATCGGCGCCAACCACTACGAGGCCGACATCTACGCCCACGGCATCAAGCTCGACACCCTCGTCGCCAAGGGCCGCGCCGCCTACGGCGAGAACAACGGCCTGCACGTGGCCCTCAAGCCGGACGGCCGGCTGACCTCCTGGGTCGACGACGCGCCGCGGCCCGAGCCGAAGAAGGACACCTCCGACGCCAAGCCGACCCCGCTGCCGCAGCCGGACAACGGCAACGACTCGACCGAGAAGAACGACCAGGCCGGCACGTCGGCACCCGTGATCCCGGCCACGCCGGACGCCCAGGTCACGACGGAGGCAGCGCAGGCGCAGTAACCCGGCTCCGTTCAGCCGGTCACGGCGAACGAGATCCACACGTCCGGGGGCACCTCCGGCCGGTCCGGTACCGGCCGGAGCTCGCGCGTCCAGGCGTCCCCCGCGAGGTCCCGCGCGACGGACGGCCAGAACCGCACGGCGGCCGGGTTGTCGTGCTGGAACGCGATCTCCCAGGCCCCGGGATGCCGGCGCAGCACGTCCCGCACGGCTCGCGTCCCGATCCCGCGCCGCCGGGCACCGCGCACCACGAAGAAGCTGTTCAGCACCCGCACCGGCCGGTCGAGCGCGCGCACGAACGCGAAGCCGACGGGGCGCCCGTCGCACTGGAAGAGGTACGGAGCCCAGTCCCGCCGGGTGAAGGCGCACTCGACGCGTTCGTTGCGGAAGGCGCCGTCCGGGCCGGGCAGGGCGCCGCGGAACTCGGACAGGTCGTGGTGGAACATCAGCCACAGCCGTTCGACGGTGGGCCGGTCCTCGGGGGTCGCGGGGCGGACGGTCAGGTCCGCCGAGTGAGTTTCGGTCATAAAGCACAGCCTCCCCGGCAGACGGTGTGTCCGGTCCGGGGAGGCTCGCTGAAATCTGCCGTAACTCTAGCTCATCTCAAGGACTTTGTACTCCTCCGTGATCTCTTTCGGGCCGAACGGCCAGACCTTCTCCAGCCGTGCCCACACGACGAAGGCGACACAGCCGAGGGCCAGCCAGGCCAGGGACCACTCGATGGGGTGGCGGCCCGGGGAGTTCTTGTCGGCGTAGCCGTAGATCACGCACCAGCCGGCGAACGCGAGGATGCTCGGCAGCGGATGGAGCCACATCCGGTACGGACGGCGCAGCTCCGGCTGCCGTCTGCGCAACACGGTCAACGCGATGATCTGGGCGAGCGCCTGGACGATCACCATGACCGTGGTGAGCAACTGGATCAGCGTCGCAAGGTCGGTGTGACGGCCGATCAGGAAGCCGATCGCGGTGATCACGCCCATGGTGGCCAGGCCCAGCGTCGGGAAGCGGTGCCGGGGGTGCAGCTTCTCGTACGGCCGGAAGAAGACACGGTCGCGGGCGGCGTCGTAGGGCACCCGCGAGCCGCCCAGCAGCCCGGTGAACACCGAGGCGAACGCGGTGACGAGGATGAGTACGGTCACCACGTCGGCGGCGCCCTTGCCCCAGGTCTTCTCCAGCACCGCCGAGGCGACCGAGGTGGCGGCGATGTCGTGCGGGTCGGTCATCCGCTGCCAGTCGACGACGCCCAGGGTGCCGATCTGCAGCAGCAGATAGATCGCCATGATGCCGAGGATGGAGAAGAGGATCGAGCGCGGCAGCGTACGGCCCGGGTCCTTGATCTCGGCGCCCATGTAGGCGGTGGTGTTGTAGCCGAGGTAGTCGTAGATGCCGATGGTCAGGCCCCCGGCGAAGCCGAGCCAGAAGTGGTCGCTCGTCAGGTCGAACGCGCCCGCCGGGTAGGTGAAGGCCAGGTGCGGGCTGAAGTCGCCGGCCGCGGCGACGATCACCAGGAGCACCGAGGCGATCATCACGACCCACATCACGGCGGTGATCCGCGCGATGTGCTCGATGCCGCGCCAGAGCAGGAGTACGACCAGGGCGATGACGCCGAGGCCGATGAGGTCACCGGCGGTCTGGCCGAGATCCGGGGCCAGATAGCCCAGGTACTGAACGAATCCGACCACACCGGTCGACATGATCAGCGGGATGAAGAGCATCGCCGTCCACACGAACAGGAACGGCATCAGCCGGCCCGTGCGGTACTGGAAGGCCTGGCGCAGATAGACGTAACTGCCGCCGGAGCCGGGCATCGAGGCGCCCAGCTCGGCCCAGACCAGTCCGTCGCACAGCGCGAGGACGGCGCCCGCGACGAAGCCGATGACCGCCTGCGGGCCGCCGAACGCTGCGACCATCAGCGGGATCGTGACGAACGGGCCGATGCCGCACATCTGGCTCATGTTGATGGCCGTGGCCTGGAGCAGGCCGACACGGCGGACGAAACCACCCGTGGGCGGGGGGCTACCGGACATGGGGACTCCTGACGCGACGGGCACGCGGGCCGCGTGTCTGCGGGTGCGACACGCCCGGGCCGGGCTGGTGGCCGATAAAGTTAAGGAGCCTTACTAGCGGCGTCAAGTATCCGTGGGGAATGCGTGAGAATGGTGCGATGGCCGCCAGCGATGTCGTAGAGCAGCGGGAACAGCCCTGGAGCCGCCGGCGGCTGCGCAGCACCAACGAGCGGCTGCTGCTGGACCGGCTGCGCACCCTCGGCGCCGCCTCGCGCGCCCAACTGGCCCGGGAGACCGGCCTGTCGAAGCCGACGGTCTCCAGCGCGCTGGCCTCCCTGGAGACGGCCGGCCTGGTGCACGAGGTCGGCACCCACGCCCCGGAGCGCGGGCGCACCGCCGTGCTGTACGCCCCCGACCCGGCCGCCGGGTACGCGCTCGGCGTGGACATCGGCCGGGGCTGGCTCCGGGTGGCGGTGGTCGACCTGGACGGCACGGTCGTCGCGCGGGCCGACGTACGCAACCGCGCCCGCGCCTCCGCCGCGCTCGCCGACCTGGTCGTGGGCACCGCCCGCCAGGTGATCGCCAACTCGGACGTGGACCCGGCGGAGGTGGTGCACGGGGTGGTCGGCACGCCCGGGGTGTACGACGCCGAGCAGCGGCGGGTGCGGTACGCGATGCACCTGCCGGGCTGGGGGCGCGCGGGGCTCGTCGACCGGATGCGCGAGGAGCTGGGCGTGCCGCTGGAGGTGCACAACGACGCCAATCTCGCCGCGCTCGGCGAGTACACCTACGGCGTGGGCGCGGGCAGCCGGCTGTTCGCGTACATCCTGATCGGCACCGGGCTCGGCATGGGCGTGGTCAGCGACGGCCGGCTGTTCACGGGGGCGCACGGGCTGGCCGGCGAGATCGGTTTCCTGCCCTGGCCGGGCCGGCAGAAGCCGGAGCGGCTGGAGGACGCGGTGTCCGGTGTGGCCGTGGTGGAGGCCGCCCGGGAGTTCGGGATGAGCGGGCAGCTCACGGCGAAGGCGGTCTTCGACGCGGCCCGGCAGGGAAATCCGGCCGCCCTGCGGGCGGTGGAGCTGGAGGGCGAGCGGATCGCGCACACCGTGGCGGCAGCGGCCGCCGTGCTCGACCCGGACCTGGTGGTGCTCGGCGGCGGCCTCGGCCACAGCGTCGACCTGCTGCTGCGTCCGGTCCAGGAGCAGGTGCGCGCACTCACGCCGCTGCGCCCCCGGATCGCGCCGAGCCGGCTCGGCGAGGACGCGGTCCTGCTCGGCGCGGTGGCCACGGCCCTGGACACGGCCCGGGACCTGGTGTTCGAGCGCCGGGCGGCCGGAGCCTGACGATCCAAGGGCCGTGCCGCCCACGGTCATTGACACGACCCGTACGGCGCCCTAGCGTGAACCATGTTAGTAAAGTTTCCTAACTTTACAAGGTCGGAGCTCCGTCATGCCCCCTCGCCCCGCCCTCGGACGCCGGTTCGCCGTCACCGCGCTGGTCATCGGTCTGCTCGCCGCCCTGACCAACGGCGCCTGGGCCGGATCCCGGCAGGCGAGACCGCCGCACGGCCCGGCCCCGGTCACCCGGGTCCCGTCCGCCGCCGGCACCGCCACCCCGCTCACCGGTTACGCCATCCAGTCCTCGGCGAAGGTGAGCGACTCCGCCGCCTCGGTCTCCTCCCCCGGCTATCCGGCGCAGGGCTGGTATCCGGCCGCTCCCCGCTCCACCGTCCTCGCCGCGCTGCTCGCCGACGGCGTCTACGCCGACCCGTTCTTCTCGACCAACCAGCAGAAGATCCCGAAGGCCGACTTCGAGGTCCCCTGGTGGTACCGCTCCGACTTCACCGTCCAGGACACCACGCGGCGCACCTTCCTCGACTTCGGCGGGGTGATCTCGGCGGCCGACGTCTATGTGAACGGCCACCAGGTGGCGGCGGCGAAGGATGTCACGGGCGCCTACACCCACCACGAGCTGGACGTCACCTCGCTGGTCACGACCGGCACCAACACGGTCGCCTTCCGGATCCAGCCCGACGACCCGGCCAAGGACCTCACCATGGGCTGGATCGACTGGCTCCAGCCGCCGCCCGACCGGAACATGGGCATCGTCCGGGACGTCCTGGTGCGCAGGGGCGGCCCGGTGGCACTGCGCGACACGCACGTGCTCACCAAGCTGGCCGTGCCGTCGCTCGCCTCCGCCGACCTGACGGTGAAGACCGAGGCCCGCAACGACACCGCCGCACCGGTCACGGCCGAGATCACCGGCACCCTCGGCGCGACGCGCTTCACCCGGCAAGTCCCGCTGGCCGCCCACGAGACGAAGACCGTCACCTTCTCCCCCGCCGACACCCCCGGACTGCGCCTGACCGCACCGAAGGTGTGGTGGCCGGCCGGGATGGGCGGACAGCCGCTGTACGACCTCGGCCTCACCGCGTCCGTCGCCGGTACGCCATCCGACACCGCGCACGACAGCTTCGGCATCCGCGACGTCCAGGCGCCGCTGAACGCGGACGGCGCACGCCAGTACCGGATCAACGGCCGCAAGCTGCTGATCAAGGGCGGCGGCTGGTCGCCGGACGAGTTCCTGCGCTGGGACGGCCGTTATGCCGAGGACCGGCTGAAGTACGCCGTCGATCTGGGCCTGAACACCATCCGGCTGGAAGGGCATCTGGAGCCGGACGAGTTCTTCGGCCTGGCCGACCGCTACGGCATCCTCACGTTGCCGGGCTGGGAGTGCTGCGACAAGTGGGAGGGCAACGTCAACGGATCCGACGAGCCCGGGGACCCGTGGACCGACGCCGACTATCCGGTGGCCAAGGCGTCGATGGCCGCCGAGGCCGCCCGGCTGCGCGACCACCCGAGCGTGATCTCCTTCCTGATCGGCAGCGACTTCGCACCCGACGCGAAGACCGAGAAGACCTATCTGGACGCCCTGAAGGCCGCCGACTGGCCCGTCCCGGTGGTCTCCGCCGCCTCCGCCAAGTCCTCACCCCGGCTCGGCAGTTCGGGCATGAAGATGACCGGGCCGTACGACTGGGTGCCGCCCGGCTACTGGTACGCCAGACGCGAGGGCGGGGCCACCGGCTTCAACTCCGAGACCAGCGCGGGCCCGAGCATCCCCACCCTCGACACCCTGCGCCGCATGCTGACCCCGGCCGAACTGGACACCCTCTGGAAGGACCCCGCGGCCAAGCAGTACCACCGCTCGCCTTCCCCGGTCTTCGGCACGCTCAAGATCTACGACGCCGCCCTCACCGGCCGCTACGGCGCCCCCGCCAGCCTCGCCGACTATGTGCGCAAGGCCCAGCTGGCCCAGTACGAGAATGTGCGCGCCCAGTTCGAGGCGTACGAGCGCAATGCCACGGACGCGTCGAAGCCCTCGACCGGTGTGATCCACTGGATGCTCAACAGCGGCTGGACGTCCCTGCACTGGCAGCTGACGGACCGCTATCTCGACCAGGGCGGCGCCTACTTCGGCGCGAAGAAGGCGAACGAGCCGCTGCACATCCAGTACGGATACGACGACCGCTCGGTCGCCGTCGTGAACAACCGGCACGAGACCGCGACCGGACTGACCGCGCGGGCCACCCTGTTCAACCCCGACGGCACACAGAAGTACGACAGGACCGTCACCGACCTCACGGTGAGCGGCGACGGGGCGCACGGAACCGCCCTCACCCTGCCGTCCTCGGTGCGCGGACTGTCGTCGGCGTATCTGCTCCGCCTGGTCCTGACGGACGCGGCCGGCACGGAGGTGAGCCGGAACGTGTACTGGCTCTCCACCCGGCCCGACACCCTCGACTGGTCGGGCACCACCTGGTACTACACGCCGACGACGAGCTACGCCGATCTCCAGGGGCTGTCCTCGATGGCGCAGGTGCCGGTGTCGGCGACGGCGGCCACGCGGTCCTCGGACGGCACGTCGACCACGACGGTCACCCTGCGCACCACCGGGAGCGGGAAGACCCCGGCGCTGCTGACGGACGTCCACCTCGTGGACGCGCGGGGAAAGCCGGTGCTGCCGGTGCGCTGGTCGGACAACGAGGTGAGCCTGTGGCCGGGCGAGTCGGTGACGCTGACCGCCACCTGCCGGACGGCCGATCTGCGGGGTTCGGCGCCGGGTGTGCGGGTCTCCGGGTGGAACACCCCGGAGCGTACGGTGCCGGCGTCCTGACACGGGCGGGGGCGGGGCCGGCGACCCGCCCCCGCCCCCGCCCCTTCGGCTCAGGCGACGTTGAGCGCGGTGTCGTCCACGACGAACGACGTCTGGTACTTGGAGCCCTCGGTGCCGGTGAACTTCAGCGTGACGGTCTGCCCGGCGTAGGCGCTGAGGTCGAAGCTGCGCTGGGTGTAGCCGGAGGCCGCGTTGAGGTTCGAGTACGTGGCCAGGGTGCCCAGGACCGTGCCGGAGCTGCCCAGGACCTGGACCTTGAGGGTGTCGTAGGCGGTGCTGGTGGTGGTCTCGGCCGTGTCGATGTGCAGGGAGAAGTTCAGCGTGGCCTTGCAGCCGGACGGGACGGTCACCGACTGGGACAGGGTGTCGGTGGTGGCGGTGCCGTTGCCGTCGAGCCAGGCGTAGTACGAGCCCGAACGGGGCGACTCACCACTGGAGTTGGTGATGACGCCGCTGGTGGCGCTCCAGACGCTGTTGCCGGACTCGAAGCCGTTGTTGCCGAGGAGCTGGGCCGCGGTGCAGGTGCCGGTGCCGCCGCCTCCCCCGCCGCCGCTGCTGGTGCCCGCTCCGGCCAGCCAGGCGGTGGCGTTGAGGGCGAGGGCGGCGTTGGTGGCGCCGGAGTCGTTCCAGCCGTCGTACAGGGTGTTGCCGGACTGGCCGGTGCCGTCGTCGATCGGGGAGCTGTCGCCCCAGTAGGCGATCCGGCCGCTGCCGTAGGTGCTGGTGAGGAAGAAGGCGCCGGTGTTGCCGGAGTAACCGCTGCGGTAGAGCAGGCCCTTGACGGAGGAGTTGTCGGAGGGCTTGAGGGTGGCGGTGGTGCCGTTGGCGATGAGGCTCTTGGTGACGGTGCCGAAGGAGCCGTGCAGGACCGGGTCGGTGCTGTCGTTGATCGCCGCGGGGTAGCCGGAGCTGATGTTCAGCGAGTCGATCGAGAAGCCGAACGGGTCGCTGGAGTCGACGCTGTTGTTGGTCATCAGATCGTTGAGGATCTGGACCGAGTCGTAGCCGTCGTTGTTGCGGTCCGAGCCGGTGTGGTCGGAGATCATGAACAGACCGCCGCCGTTCTTCACGAAGTTCATGATCGCCGTCTTTTCGGCGCTCGTGAACAGCGTGTTCGGCTCCGGCAGGACCAGTGTGTCGAAGTTCGACAGGTCCAGCGAGGAAGAGCCGCCGTAGCTGAGGCTGGAGCCGGACGGCAGCGTCTTCAGGCTGTAGCCGCCGGTCTTCTGCAGCGCCACGCCCCAGGAGGACAGGGCGCCGGTCCAGTCGGTCTCGGCGGACGGGGAGGCGTTCTGGCCGAGCGGGTCGGGCTGGCTGGTGGAGATGATCCAGTCGGCGTTTCCGGCGGTCTCGGCATGGGCGTTGTCGAACAGGACGCGGTGCGTGGTCGCCGCGTGCGCGGCGGTGCCGCTGCCGACCTGGACGGCGGCTCCGGCGAGGAGCAGCCCGAATCCGGCCAGGGCGGTGCTGAGTCTGCGGCGGGATCCCCTGGATCCAAGCATCCGACGAACCTCCATGAGGGGTGGGGAGAGGCGGTGCGGGCGCCAAGTCTGCGCGCGTAGAGCCGGGTTGAGAGTTCTACACGCGTCACTTTGTTGAAAGGTACATGGCATGAAGGCCCGGTGAACAGAAAGTCCCGGCAATAACGGGGACGGACCGCCCCGTCATCCCCGTACGGCAGCGCACCTCGGCAGCGCTGATGCGCGGTCAACTCCCATACAGATAGGGGGTCGTGGTGCTCAGCGCGTGGAAGCCGAGGCGCTGCAGGATGGGGCGGCTCATCGGTGAGGCGTCGACCTGGACATAGCGGTAGCCGTGGGCGGCGGCGACGCGGGCGCGATGGGCGACCAGGGCGCGGTAGATGCCCCGGCCCCGCCAGCCCTCGACGGTGCCGCCGCCCCACAGCCCGGCGAACGCGGTGCCGGGCACAAGCTCCATCCGGGCGGCGCTGACGGGTTCGTCCCCGGCGAGCGCGACCACGGCGACGACCGTGTCGGGGCCGGCGGCCAGCCGGGCGAGCAGCCGGTGCCGCAACCGGGTGCCGTCGGTGCCGAAGGCCTTCTCGTGCACCGCCACGACGAGGTCGACGCCGGCCGGGTCGGTGGCCTTGACGACGCGGATGCCCGCGGGCGGTTCGGCATCCAGGGCGAGCCGGTCGGTCTCGGCGACGAGCAGCGTCTCCTCGGGCTCGGCCCGGAAACCGGCCGCGGTGAGCCGGGCACCGAGATCCGCCGGCTGGTCGTGACCGTAGGCCTTCCACTCGAAGGCGCGGCCGAGGCCGGTGAAGCGGGCGATCTGGTCGTGGATCGCCCGGTCCGCGCTCGCCGGGTCCAGATCGGACCAGAGCACGCCGTTCCAGCCCTGCGCGTCCGCGATCTGCCGCACCACCGCGCCGGCCCGTTCGATCCGGGCGCCGGGGCCGTCGGGAGTCGCGTTCTCGCGCATGTCACGGTCGTAGAGGGCGAGCACCGCCATGTGATCCATGAGCCCAGCCCAACAGGAGCGTTCCGGTCCGGGCAACCGGATTACCGCGTATGAGGACGCACGACGGCCAGATAGGCGCTGAGCCGGTCGCGGTTGCGGGCCAGGCAGTCGATGCGGGACTGGATGCGCTCGATGTGCCCCCGGAGCAGGGCGGCGGTCTCGGGGCTGACGCACTCGGCGGGCGGGTGGAGTTCGCCGGGACCGGAGAGGTAGGGCAGGATCGCGCGGATCATCTCGGTGGTCAGGCCCGAATCCAGCAGGCCGCGGATCTGCTGGACGTCGGCGACCGTGGACTCGGGGTAGCTGCGGTAGCCGTTGCCGGTGCGCTCGGGGTGGAGGAGGTCCTGCTCCTCGTAGTAGCGCAGCAGGCGGGCGGGCACACCCGTGCGGCGCGACAGCTCACCGATCCGCATGCCCGCCTCCCGCCCACGCGCTTGACCCTCACACTGATATCAGACTCCGACCATGGTCGCATGACCGTGTCCTCCACGTCTTCCCAGGTCAAGGGTGGTCCGCTGCCGTGGTCGGGGCTGCTGGCCCTGTCCTGCGCCGCGTTCACCGCCGTCATGACGGAACTCCTGCCGGCCGGACTGCTGCCCGCGATGGCGCCCCCGCTCGGGGTCGCCGAGTCCCGGATCGGCTTCCTGGTCACCGCCTACGCGGCGGCCTCCTTCCTGGCCGCGGTCCCCGTCACCGCGGCCCTGCGCGGGCTGCCGCGGCGCCCGGTGCTGTGCGGCGCCCTGCTCGGCTTCGCGGTCAGCGACGCACTGGTCGCGCTGTCCTCCTCGTACCCGCTCACCTTCGCGGCCCGGCTGCTGGCCGGTGCGACGGGCGGCACCCTGTGGGCGATGCTGGCCGGCTACGCGGCCCGGCTGGCGCCGGCCGAACGGCGTGGGCGAGCCATCGCGATCGTGCTCGCCGGGATCACGCTGGCCCTGTCGCTCGGGGTGCCCGCCGGTACCGCGCTGGCCGGTGCGGTGGGCTGGCGGGCCGCCTTCGCGACACTGGTCGCGCTCGCGGTGCTGCTCGTGGTCTGGATTCGGCTGCGCGTGCCCGGCTTCCCCGGCGAACCCGCGCACGCGCGCATGCCTCTCACCCGGGTCGCGCTCCGCCCCGGCATCCGCCCGGTGCTGTCGGTGACCCTGTTCCTGCTGCTCGGGCACCAGGTGATGTACACGTACGTCGCCCCGTTCGACGCGCATGCCGGGTACGGCCGTACGGGCCTGCTGCTCGCGGTGTTCGGGACGGCCACGGTGGCCGGGATCTGGGTCACCGGGGTGCTGATCGACCGGCAGCTGCGCGGCACGCTGCTGGCGGCGCTCGCGCTGTTCGCGGGGGTGCTGCTCGCCCTCGGCCTGGGTGCGCGGGCGCACGCGCTTCTGCTCGGCGCCGTGGCCCTGTGGGGCGTGGCCTTCGGCGGGGCGCCGACACTGATCCAGACCGCGCTGGTCGACGCCTCGGGACCGGCCGAGGCCGACGTGGCGACCGCGCTGCAGACGACGGTGTACAACGCGGGCATCGCCGCGGGCTCACTCACCGGCGGTGTGGCACTCGACGCGATGGGCGCCGGGGCCCTGCCCTGGACCGCCCTGCCACCGGCCCTGCTGGCGCTGGCGACGGTCACGGCGAGCCGCCGGCACGCCTTCCCGCCGCTGCGGCACACCGTTGCCCCAGAGGCAGAGGTGCCGACCGAGTCGGGCCCGATGGCCGGGGCGTGCACCGCCGGAGGTCATGCCGTGCGGCGGTCGGCGGGCGATGGGCAAGGACTGTGAACCGCGGCAAAGGACGGTGAACTGCGGCATCCGCGCCGCTGTGTGGCGCCGGCCGGGGAGGCGCTGGACGCCGGTGACGAGCGCTTCGGGCCGGTGCTCGTGGCGGCGGACGGCACCGTGCTCGCCGAGGACCGCAACCGGGTGACCGGCGGGGACGCCACCCGGCCTCCCGAGTTCGAGCCGGCCCGCTGGTCGGCCGGGCACTGACGCCCGAGGAGCGGGCCGCCCAACCGACGCGGTGGCCGGCCGAGTCGGGAGCACGCGAGGTGCCGGTGCGGCCGCTGCCCGTCCACGAGGTCGCGCCCGGCGTGGCCGTGGAGGGGCCGGTGCCCGAGCTGGTGGACCGGGTGCGGGCGCTGCACCGTCCCCGCTTCCGGTCGTAACTCCCTCGTCCCTCAGCCGAGTTCGAGGGTGGTGACGCCGAACACCCGGTGCTGCGCATGCTCGCGCACCGGCCCGGTGTACATGCGGGCGGTCTCGAACGAGGCCTGGAATCCGGCTTCTTCGGCGAGGGCGACACCGGTCGCGTTGGGCTCGGGCACGTCGATGGCCACGTCGCCTCCGGCGGCCTCGGCCGTGAGCGCGGCGAACAGGGCGCGGGCGTCGTCGGCGGTGTCCGCGAACAGGGGGCCGATGCGCAAGGAGTCGCGGCCGGGGCGGAGCACGCCGTAGCCGGTGAGACGGGTGCCGTCGTGGCGGACGAAGGCCCGGTGGCCGGGGCCGCCGAGCCACTCGGCGAGGAAGCGCGGACGGTCGGCCGGGTAGCAGGCGCTGTCGTAGGCGGTGATCGCGGCGAGGTCGGCGGGACCGGCCGGCCGCACGCCGGCGGGCACCTCGCTCTGCGGGGCGGTGCCGGTGAACCGGATGGTGCGGTAGGCGAGTTCGAACCCGGACTGGCGGTAGTTGTCCTGCTGGGCGACGACGCCGTCCAGGCCGACGGTGCGGTCGCCGGCGTGCGCGAGGGCGGTCTTCCAGGTGGTGAGGCCGTGGCCGTGGCCGCGCAGGTCGGGGCGGACGAGATAGCAGCCCAGGAAGGCGTAGTCCGAGCCGTAGTTCACCACGGAGATCGCCGACACGGGTTCCCCGTCGACGCGGCCGAGGAAGAACCCGTCGGGATCCTGTGCGAAGAACGCGGGCCCGTCGGCCAGTCCGGGATTCCAGCCCTCCGCCGCCGCCCATCCGGCGATCACCGGCCAGTCGGCGAGGGTGGCCTGGGTGACGACGAGGTCGTGGGGGGCCGCAGGGGTCATCGATACGCTCCATTTCCGTCGGGACCGGACTGCCGTTCCGTATCCTTCCGGATCAACGCGGGCCGCGCCACGGGGAGATCAGCCGCCCTGCACCGCGCTTCCCGGCCGTCCAGGGTGCGCAGCAGCGGACGCAGCGTCACGAGGACGAACACCCCGAAGACGCTGATGGGCAGCAGCCCGACCGGGCGCAGCAGGGCCACCGGATCCTGTGTCACCCAGGGCCAGTTGACGTACCAGTTGGCGAGGACGTCCAGCGTCATCACGACTCCGGCCGACCGGATGCCCACGGGCCGCATCCGCGCCGCGAGGACCGCGACCAGCGGGTCGAGGACGACCAGGGCGACGAAGAACACCTGCAACGGGACCGGAGCGAAGGCGGCGTAGGCGTGGAGCCCGCCCCGCGCCAGGTCGAGGCCATGGGCGCAGGTCCCTTCCAGGAATCCGCCGACGTACACCACGAGAGTCCGGCGCGCCCAGACCGGCAGTGCCCGCCATCGCCCACGTATGCCGTCCGTCACCGGGCCAACCTACTGCATCCGTTACGACCCGCCCGGCGGCGGCCTCGCGGACGCCGCCTCGACGCACGCGAAACGGACCCCACCGGGCCGGCGTCCGGTGGGGCCTTGGGGGTGGTGCGTCAGCTGGTGCGGCCGGGACGGAAGCGGCGGTAGAGGGCCGTGCCCGTGAGGAGCAGCGCGGCGCTGCCGGCGACGGCGGGGAAGGTGGTGTCCGTACCGGTGTGGGCCAGCGCGTACGCCGTCGGCTGCGGGGCCCGGCGCGGGCCGGGGTGGTGCTTCGTGGGGGCCTTCGGGGCCGGGTGGTGCGGGTGGTGGGGGGTGCGGGGCTGTCCGCCGGAGCCGTTGACCGAGCGGTTGCCGGTGGCGGGGTTGCCCACGCCGATCACGTTGACGCTGTTGCCGCTGACGTTCAGCGGCAGGTCGACGGGGAGCTGGATGCCGTTGCCGGCGAGCACGCCGGGCGAGCCCTTCGCTCCGCCGTGCGCGGACGCCCCGCCGGATGCCGACGCGCGGTCCTTTGCGGTGCCGTCGTCACGGTTCGCGCACGCGTTGCCGGCGGCCGGGTTGAGCAGCCCCACAGCGCTCACCGTGTTGCCGCACACGTTCACCGGCACATGCACCGGGAGCTGGATACTGTTGCCGGCGATCAGCCCCGGCGAGCCGGCCGCGGAGCCGTCGGCAGCCGCGCCGTCGGCCGCGAAGGCGGCGGACACCGGCAGCGCCACGGCCAGTGCCCCGGAGGCTGCGGCGACGGCGATCACGCCGTTACGGGTAGCCCGTCTCATAGGTTCCCTGCCTTCCAGACATCGTCACGGGCACGCGCCCGCACCCCGTAAAACGCCGACGAACCATCGGAGTTATGGCTAATCGGTCTTTCACCCCGTCGAGCGACACTGTTATCGAACTGCATGTAAAGCCGCTGAATGATCTCTTAACGGTGGGAGAGCGGGCGAAGGGTACGGCACCGGGTGCCGTCACGCTCGCCCGGAGGCGGCCCGTCCGAGCCCCGCTTATGATGATCCGAAGGGCGCCGTCCCCGGTCCGCGACAGGCGTCCCGGGAGGCGAACGATGCTGGCCAAGCTGTCCACACGGCCCGCCGTGCGGCGCTCCGCGGGTACCGGAGCCCTCACCCTGGCGCTGCTCGGAGCCGGGCTGCCCGCGGCCGCGGCCGACCGGCCACAGCCCGACCTGACCCGCTTCTACCGGCAGAAGGTGACGTGGACGGCCTGCACGGGCACGGACATGCCGAAGGACCTCCAGTGCGGCAAGGTCACCGTCCCGCTCGACTACGCCCGGCCCCGCGCCGGCACCCTCGATGTGGCGCTGGCCCGCTATCGGGCGACCGGGAAGAAGCAGGGCTCGGTGCTTTTGAACTTCGGCGGGCCCGGCGGTGCGGGCATCCCTGAACTGGCCGCCGACGGCAGGCAGTTCATGGATCTGACGAACGGCTACGACGTGGTCACCTTCGACCCGCGCGGCGTCGGCCGCTCCTCCCCCGTCAGCTGTGGCGAGGGCAGCGACGAGGCCGCGCAGGCGACGGACGACGACGCGGGCCTCACCCATCCCCAGGCGCTGCTCACGCAGTTGCGCAAGGCCGCCGACGAGTGCACCCGGCACTCCGGCCCCGTACTGCCGCACATAGGAACCGTGAACGCCTCCCGCGACCTGGACGTCATCCGTCAGGCCCTCGGCGACAAGAAGCTCAACTACCTCGGTTTCTCCTACGGCACCCGGCTCGGCGCGGTGTACGCGGCGCAGTTCCCGCACAAGGTCGGCCGGTTCGCCCTGGACGGCGTGGACACCCTGACCGAGCCGCTGTCCGAGCAGGGGGTGGTCGGCGCCGAGGGACAGCAGACCGCGCTGGACGATTTCCTGGACTGGTGTGCGACGGACGTCGCCTGTCCGTTCGGCCAGGACCGGCGGGCCGCCGGGGACCAGGTCGTGCGGCTGGTGCACTCGCTCGACGAGAATCCGGTCCCGAACGACTTCGGCGGCTCGTTCTCCGGACAGGACCTGGTGGGCGCCATCGGGCAGGCCCTTTACAGCAAGCGGCAGTGGCCCTCCCTGGAGCGCGCCCTGACCTCGCTGGTCCAGGACGGCGACACACGGGGCGTGCTGAACTTCGCCACCGGGGGTGCCGCCCCGTCCGGCGGGACGCGGAGCGGGAACGGCGGCCTGGTCGATCCGCAGGACGTCCCGACGGACAACCTGCCGGCCGCGCTGATGGCGATCAACTGCGCCGACGACCCGGACCGGCCCGACGCGGCACAGATCACCAAGGACCTGAAGAACCTGCTGGCCACGTACGAGCAGGCCTCGCCGGTCTTCGGCCGCTACCGGCTGACCCAGCTGCTCATGTGCTACGGCCGCGCCAAGGGCACCGACTTCATCCGCGACCGGGTCAAGGACGTCCACTCGGCGAAGATGCTGCTCGTGGGCACTCGGGGCGACCCGGCGACGCCGTACGAATGGACCACGGAGACGGCCGCACGGCTCGGCTCCTCGGCCGTCGTGCTGGACAACAGGGGCGACGGCCACACCGGATACACCTCCTCCAAGTGCGTGCACCAGAAGGCCGACGACTTCCTGCTCTACGGCTCCCTGCCGCCGAGCGGCAGCTCCTGCCCGGCGGACAAAACCGATTCGAGTGATACGACGCACACCACCAACTGATGACGGTGAGCGCGCAACCGGGTGTCAGGCCCGCATCCGGCACAACCTCCCGCCGTGCCCGGACGCCTCACCGGTCGGGCGCGCTTCGGCCGCCGCATCCCGATCCCGTACGTGCCCGTGACAGGGGGAGACCACCATGCGCGTCCGCGCAGCCGTCGCCCTACCCGCCGCCTCGGCCGCCGCGGTGGTCCTGCTGCTGGCCGCGCCGCAGAGCCAGGCCGCCACGGGCCACGACCAGCCCGTCCGCTGTGCCGAGCGGGCCCTGACGGTCCGGGCGAAGGCCGCGGCCGGTGATTCGGCCGTGGTCCGTGTGAGCGTCACCAACCGCGGCTCCCGCACGTGCCTCGTCGACCGGGTGCCCGTCGTGACCTTCGGGAACCTGGACGGCGCCGCGCTGCCGACGCCGGCGGGCAGCACCGGCGACTACCGGCTCGCGCCGGGCCGGACCGCCTACGCCGACGTCAGGACCATCGGCGACCCGGCGGACCCCGAGGCCCGCCGGGTGCACACCGTGACCGTGGCCGCCTCGGCCGCGCACCGGGGCCGCTCCTTCACCACCGAGCGGCTCGGCACCGGGAAGCGGGTCCTGGTGTGGGAGCCGGTGACGACGTGGTGGCAGCCCACCGCGGCGGCCGCGGACCGGGCCATCGGCCTCAGCTGAGGTTCACCTCGGGCGAGTAGGCGTCGATCCACTGCGCGAGGTCCAGGGTGCGCTCCAGCCCGCGCCGGCCGGCCTGGCTGCTGATCGGCGCCTCGCTTTCGGCGGCCGTGCGCAGCCGGTCGCGGTCGACGAGGTCGAAGACCCGGTGAGAGGGCCGCGCGAGCAGGTCCTTGACCTGTTCCTGGAGGGCTCGGGCGTACAGCGGGTCCTGGGTGGACGGGTACGGGCTCTTGACCCGGTCGTACACCGAGCGCGGCAGGACGTCGGCGGCCGCCTCCCGCAGCAGGCTCTTCTCCCGGCCGTCGAAGGACTTCAGGGCCCACGGGGCGTTGTAGACGTACTCGACGAGCCGGTGGTCGCAGAACGGCACCCGGACCTCCAGGCCGACGGCCATGCTCATCCGGTCCTTGCGGTCGAGCAGGATGCGGACGAACCGGGTCAGGTGCAGATGGCTGATCTGCCGCATCCGGTACTCGAAGTCGCTCTCGCCGTCGAGCCGGTCGACGCCGGCGACCGCGGTGCGATAGCCGTCGGCGATGTAGCCCTCCAGGTCCAGGGACTTGGTGACGTCGGAGCGCAGCACGCGGGAGTCGTCACCGAAGTCGCGGCCGAAGCGGACCAGCCACGGGAAGGTGTCGGCGCGCCGCGCCTCCTCGTCGAAGAACTGCAGATAGCCGCCGAAGACCTCGTCGGCGGACTCGCCGGACAGGGCCACCGTGGACTTCTCCCGGATGGCGCGGAAGAGCAGCAGCAGTGAGGCGTCCATGTCGCCGAAGCCCGCCGGCAGGTCGCGGGCGCGGATCACCCGCTCGCGCACGGCGGGGTCCGCGAGTGACTGCGGGTCCAGCACGATGTCCTGGTGCTCGGTGTCGGCGAGCTTGGCCACGTCGTGCACGAAGGGCGTGTCGGGGGTGCCGCGCAGTTCGTCGGCTATGAAGTTCTCGGTCTGGCCCACGAAGTCGACGGCGAAGCTGCGCACCCGCTCGCCCTGTGCGGCGAGTTGCCGGGCGGCGATCGCGGTCATCGCCGAGGAGTCGAGGCCGCCCGAGAGCAGGGTGCAGCGCGGCACGTCGGCGACCAGCTGACGGCGCACGATGTCGTCGAGCAGTGAGCGCACGGTGGTGATGGTGGTGTCGCGGTCGTCGGTGTGCGCACGGGTCTGAAGGCGCCAGTAGACGCGCGTCGACAGGCCCGAGCGGTCGACGGTGACGACCGTGCCGGGTTCGACCTCGCGCATGCCGTCCCAGATCCCGTGTCCGGGCGTCTTGATCATGACGAGCAGTTCCCTCAGCCCGTCCAGCGTCACCCGGCGGCGGGCCAGCGGGTTGGCGAGGATCGCCTTGGGCTCGGAGCCGAACAGGACGCCGTCGGCGGTGGGGTAGAAGTAGAACGGCTTGATGCCCATGCGGTCGCGGATCATGACGAGCTTGTCGCTCCGGCCGTCCCACACGGCGAAGGCGTACATCCCGTTGAGTCGTTCGGCGACCGCGTCCCCCCATTCGAGATAGCCGTGCAGGACGACCTCGGTGTCGGAGTCGGTGGTGAACCGGTGGCCGCGGCCTTCCAGTTCGCGGCGCAGTTCGGTGAAGTTGTACGCCTCCCCGGAGTACACCATCGCCACGGTTCCCTCGGCGGTCTCGAAGGACATCGGCTGACGGCCGCCCGGGAGGTCGATGATCGCGAGCCGGCGGTGGCCCAGGGCGGCCGGGCCCTGTACCCAGGTGCCGCGGTCGTCCGGGCCGCGGCAGGCCATCGTCTCGGTCATCGCATGCAATGTGGTGGCCTCGGTGGTCAGGTCACGGTCGAAGGAGATCCATCCAGTGATCCCGCACATGCGTTGCCTCCTGCTTCCGGCTTGCGGCCGGATTCGGCGCTCACCTGGGCTTTCCCGGGTGAGCCACGGACCGGCCAGCTAACCAGTTGTAAGTAGCATCTATATGACCAGCCTCCGTCGGTTGCCCGAGGCAGTCAACTTGGCCGTAACACGGACCACCCCTCCACCCTGATGGTTTCGGCCGTGTTTTGCTTGCGCGAAATCCCGTGCGGCCCACGCCACCGGGCCCGTGCCGTCACGAACCGGCCAGAGGCAAAAACTTCACCAAGCGCCGCATGGTTCAGCCCGATTCGCCCACAAACCGGGCCAACGCCGCCGTCAGCTCGGCCGGCTTCTCCAGCGGCAGCTCATGGCCCGCGTCGAGGATGCGGACGACCGCGTCCGGATAGGCCTTGGCCATCCGGAGCATCTGCCGCACCGGCAGCTGGACGTCGTGGTAGCCGTGCACCATCAGGGTGGGCGTGCGAATCTCGCCGGCCCGATCGAGGACGTCGAAGGCCCGCATCGCGCCGTACAGCGTCATCACGACCTCGCGCGGGGTCGCGGCGGAGGCGCGGATGTGCGCGCGGATCTCCTCGCGCGGATGACCGGGCGCGAAGGCGCGCTGGATGTTGGCGGCCACGAACAGCCGGTACGGCACCAGGGTGGAAGCAGCCATGAGCAGGCCCCGGCCACGGCTGTACGTCATCCGCGCGATGGAGCCCACCAGCGCCATCCGCTCCACCCGCTCGGGCTGGGTCAGCGCGATGGTCTGCGCGATCATCCCGCCCATCGAGTGGCCGACCAGCACGCACCGTTCGACCTCCAGATGGTCCAGGAGGGCCAGGACGTCCCGCGCCAGCTCCGCGATGGTGCGCACCCCCGCCCCGGTGCTCTCGCCGTGCCCGCGCAGGTCCAGCCGGATCACCCGGCGTCTCGCGCGAAAGTGCGCGATCTGGTGGTCCCAGCGGTGCCGGTCCGCGGTCCAGCCATGGACGAAGACCAGGGGCACCTCCGGCGCGTCGCGGGGGCCCTCGTCGTCGTACGTCAGGGCCGCTCCGTCGACTTCGAGCTGCGGCATGGGGCCTCCTGGGGGTGCGCTGCGGTCCGGTTACTGACGGGTACGGTAACCGGCCGCACGGCACCGCGTCACCGGCTCCGACCGGGGAATTCACGCGGCGGCCGGGGTCCGGGACACCCCGCATGCCGTACGCGTGAATCCGCCCTATCGTGCTGTCATGGAGCACGCACTGAGTCCCGCGACCCTGGCCGAACTGCGGCGCCCGCGGCCCTACCCGGCGGTGTCCGTGCTGACCCCGACGCACCGCCGCGAACCGGAGAACGGTCAGGACCCCGTCCGGCTGCGCAATGTCGTCACCGAGGCGCGCAAACGCCTGGAGGCCGACCCCGCCGTCACCCGTGAACGGCGCGCCGAGATCGAGAAACAGCTGGACCGCGCGCTGGCGGAAGTGGATCTGGCGCACGCCGAGGACGGCCTGGTGATCTTCGCCGCCCCCGGTGAGCACCAGGTCTGGTCGCTGGCCCGCACCGTCCCCGAGCGGGTGGTCTTCTCCGACACCTTCCTCACCCGCAACCTGGTCTCCGCACAGGCCGCCGAACGGCCCTTCTGGGTGCTGTCGGTCTCCGCCGACCGCGCCACCCTGTGGAGCGGTGGCCCCGACCGGGTCGTCGAGGAGCGCTTCGGCGGCTTCCCGCTGGTCCGCAGCCAGGAGAACTTCGACGCCGAGCGGCAGATGCAGATCGGCGACCAGCCGAGCACCTACAGCGACGAGGCCACACGCCGGTTCCTGCGCGAGGCGGACACCGCGCTGGAGGCGGTCCTGCGCGAGCAGCCCCGCCCGCTCTACGTCACCGGCGACCAGGCCGCGCTGTCCCTGCTGGACGAGGCCGGCAGTATCGCCAGGTCCGCCGTCCACGTCCCGCACGGGGGCCTGGCGCACGCCGACCCCAACGCCGTGTGGCAGGCCCTGCGACCGGTCCTCGATGACGAGGCCCGCAAGGACACCACCTCCGTCATCGACGAACTGACCTCGGCACGCGGACACAAGGCGTTCGCGGCCGGGGTGGACGAGCTGTGGCAGAACGCCCGGGAGGGCCGGGTCCGGCTGCTCGCCGTCGAGGAGAACTACCGCACGACCGTCCGCGACGACGGCGCCCACCTGGTGCCGGCCGAACCCGGCGACCTGGACGCCCGCGACGACATCGTGGACGAGATCGTCGAGCAGTGCCTGGAGACCGGCGCCGATGTCCGCTTCGTGCCCGACGGCACGCTGGGCGACGCGAACGGGATCGCGGGAGTCCTGCGGTACTGAGTCGGTACTGAGGCGCCCTCGGCTGCGATCCCCCGGTACTCGCCCGGACCCCTCCGGCACTCCCCCGGCGGCGCTCCCTGCGCGGCGTACGCTACGGCGTGATCGTCGGCGTAAGGGAGCGCGCGCACATGGGTGACCTGCTGGGAGTGGCGGTACTGGGTGCCGGACACATGGGCGCCGACCACATACGACGTCTCGACCAAGTGGTCAGCGGAGCACAGGTCATGGCGGTGGCCGACCCCGATGTCGAGCGGGCGAAGGATGCCGTGGCCGGCATCGATTCAGTGACCGTGCACCAGGACCCGGTGGCCGCGCTGGACGCGCCCGGGGTCGCGGCCGTGCTGATCGCCTCCCCCGGCCCGGCCCATGAGGAGGCCCTGCTCGCCGCCTTCGCCCGCGGACTGCCGGTGCTGTGCGAGAAGCCCATGGTGCCGGACTCCACCGGTGCGCTGCGGATCGTGGAGGCCGAGGCACGGCTGGGCCGCCGGCTGGCCCAGATCGGCTTCATGCGCCGCTACGACAGCGAGTACCGCCGGCTCAAGGCACTGCTGGACGGCGGCAGCCTCGGCCGGCCCCTGATGCTGCACTGCACCCACCGCAACGTCTCCTCGCCGGAGCACTTCACCAGCGCCATGCTCATCAACAGCTCGGTCTCGCACGAGATCGACGCGGCCCGCTGGCTGCTCGGGCAGGAGCTGACGGCGGTGACCGTGCTGCGTCCCACGCCGTCCGCGGGCGCCCCCGAGGGCCTGCTCGATCCGCAGTTCGTGCTGTTCGAGACCGCGGCGGGCGCACTCGTCGACGTCGAGGTGTTCGTGAACTGCGGCTTCGGCTACCAGGTGCGCTGCGAGGCCGTGTGCGAGCGGGGCAGCGCCCGGATCGGCGCCGAGCACACCATGGTGGTCACCACGGCGGGCGACGCCCGCGAGGAGGTGGCACAGGACTACCTCGTCCGCTTCGCCGGCGCCTACGACCGCGAGGTCCAGGCCTGGGTCGACGCCACCCGGCGGGGCCGGGTCACCGGCCCGAGCGTGTGGGACGGGTACGCGGCGTCCGTCGTCGCCGAGGCGGGGGTCCGGGCGCTGGAGACCGGCGGCCGGGTGACCGTCGAGCTCGCCCCGCGCCCGGACCTGTACGACCCCTGCGCCGGGGTCAGCCGCTGACGCTCGCGGCGCCCGTCTCCAGGTGCCCGGTGAACCGGCGCGACCAGGTCGCGTCGGAGTCGACGGTCACCGTGAAGTCGTACCAGCCGTTCTGGTACGCGACGGCGTTGAAGAAGTCCTCCGTCGAGCCGCCCGCGGCGACGGTGTAGGTCCAGGGACCGTCACCGCGGTAGTGGTGGGAGGTGATGGTGAACTTCACCGACGACGAACCGGAGTTGGCCATCTTGAAGTAGATCGCGAGCTTGCCGGTGCCCGGCTCGACCGCGTAACGGGTGCTCACCTCCACCGACCTGCCCGCCCTGGTCGCGTCGCCCTGGAAGCGGCGCAGGAAGCGGTTGGGGCCGACCATGGTCACGTCGTACTTGCCGCCGCCGAAGCCCGTGCCGATGTTGAAGTAGTCGGAGGCGGTGCCGCCCGCGTCGACCGTGTACTGGAACGGCGTGGTGTCGCGGTAGGCGTTGGGGTGGATGGAGAAGTGGGCCGCCCGGGACGCCTGCGCGCCCTGGTTGGTCATGGTGAACCAGGCGAGGGTCTTGCCCGCCGCGTCGAACTCCAGGTGGTCCAGGTATCCGTTCGGCTGGTAGGGCAGCGCGCGGGCCGGGCGGGTGCCGGGCTCCTGGGCGGGCAGGGCGTTGTCCGTCGGCACCGGGTTGGGCAGCGGGCCGCAGGTGTCGATGCCGATGACGCTGGTCGCGGGCAGGGAGACCGGGCCGTAGACCGGGTTCGCAAAGTCGAAGACGCCGGTCAGGTCGCCGCTCACCTTGCGCCGCCAGTCGCTGATGTTGGCGCACTGGACGGGCTTGCCGAGGGCCGAGGTCCAGGTCTCCAGGAAACGCAGCACCGAGGTGTGCTCGAAGACCTCCGAGGAGACCCAGCCGCCGCGCGTCCAGGGCGAGATGACGAGCATCGGGACCCGGAAGCCGAAGCCGTACGGCACCCCGTTCAGGAACTCCCCGGCCGTTCCGGCGGGCGGCGACGGCGGGGGCACGTGGTCGAAGTAGCCGTCGTTCTCGTCGTAGTTGAGGAACAGGACGGTCGAGTCGAAGACGTCCTGGTCGGCGGCGAGGGCCTGGTAGACGAGGTTGACGAAGTGGGCGCCGTCGCCGGGCGGGGCGTAGGGGTGCTCGGAGAAGGCCTGGTTGGGGACGACCCAGGAGACCTGTGGGAGGGTGCCCGCGAGCACGTCGGCCTTGATGGCGGCGGCGATGTCGTCGGGGGTGGAGCCGGTCACCTTGGGCACCGAGGACATGCCGCGGTCGTACAGCGGGTCGCCCGCCTTGGCGTTGGCGAAGTTCTTGAAGTAGGCGCAGCCGTTGTCACCGTAGTTGTCGGCCGCGTTCTGGTAGACCTTCCAGCTCACCCCGGCGGCCTGCAGCGCCTCGGCGTAGGTCTGCCAGGTCAGGCCGGACTCGTCGCCGCCGTCGTAGCTGGAGGAGTCGACCTTGCCGCTCCACAGGTAGGTGCGGTTGGGGCCGGTCGCGCTGAGCGTGGAGCAGAAGTAGGCGTCGCAGATGGTGTAGTTGTCGGCGAGCGCGTAGTGGAAGGGGATGTCGGAGCGGTCCAGGTAACCGAGCGAGCGGACGTTGCCGACGCCCGCGACCCAGTTGTCCATCCGGCCCTTGTTCCACGCGGAGTGCTGCGAGGACCACGAGTGGGGCAGGTCGCCGTTGCACTGGGCGAGGGTCTCGCCGTCCTTGCCGCCCGCGTCCGGGGTCGCGCTGAGCTTCCACGGGTACTGACGGCCCAGCCCGTTGGGCTGGTTGAAGACCGGGTTGCCGCCGCTCAGCGTGATGCCGCTGCGGTCGTCGAAACCGCGCACGCCCTTCAGCCGGCCGAAGTAGTGGTCGAAGCTGCGGTTCTCCTGCATGAGGATCACCACGTGCTGTACGTCCTTGATCGTGCCGGTCGCCGTCGTCGCCGCCGCGGCCGCGGCCGTGGTGCGTGTGCCGGCGCCCAGCGCCACACCCGCCGCCACGGATGCGCCGAGTCCCACGAAGCCTCTTCGGCTGATCGGTGTCATTGGCCCCGTCCTCGTCACCGGAGTGCCCTTGCGGCACACCGCGCGCCAGGGTGCACGGGGTGATGGTCGGGGTCCATACCGATGCGGTGAGGCGGAGGTGAACAGAAGTCAAAGTCGGCCGGGGGCTCTTCACACCCCGCCGAACAGGGCGCTCAAGCCGCGCTCCACCACCCCCGACAGATCCTCCTGTCCGACGGGCACCGCCGCGTAGGTGCGCAGCAGGAAGCGGCGCAGCGCGGACGCGGGGAACTGGAGCAGGGCCAGGCCGTGCGGCGAGTGGAACTCCAGCACCGTCCGCGTACGCCCGTACGGCCAGATCTGCACGTCCCCGTGGCCGGCCGGGGCCCGCAGCCCCTGGTCCAGCAGGGAGCGCGCGAAGACCCAGCTGACCTCCTCGCCCTCCAGAGCGGCCTCGGCGGGAAAATCCACGAAGACGGCCAGGGGGTCGTCCGTGGAGTACCGCAGCGTGGCCGACACGGGGATCTCCTCGTCGTCGGCGGTGATCAGCCGGGCCTGGGCGGACTCTTCGACAGTGATGGCATCCATGTCTTTATGGACTCCGCGAAGGCACTTCACATGCCACCAAATCCGGTCAGAGTTCGGCGGGTACAAGACGGGAAGGACGCAGGGGAACAGAGGAGCGACGAACACACGACTGAGCGCCGGGCGCCCGCGCCCCGCTTGCAGCAACTCCCTTAGGATCTCTACGACTTGGCTCGTGATGCGCGTACGTCATTCGTGTGCCGGGATCGCTCCGGGGAGACTCTGGCATATGCCGGAAGCACCACCGTATCGTGTGTTGCCAAATCCCTTACGGGGCGTCGCGGGCTGTGCCACAGTCGTAACGGTCCCCGTCCCCCTTGGCCGTATCGTCCCCATCGGAGTGCGTCATGCCGTCTCCAGTCTCCGCGGACCGCTCAGCCGCCCAGCCACCCGGACACGGCTCGGTCGAGGCGTTGATCACGCAGACGCGGCGACTCAAGGGTGACGTGGACGCCGTACGGCGGGACACCCCGAGCGACGGCGCGGACCCGGAGGAACGCTGGCAGCGCGCCCTGTACGACCTCGCGCTGCACCAACTCGACGACCTGGACGCCCACTTGGCCCAGCTCCGGGACGGCCCGCACACCGAGTCGGCCGCTCCGGCGGAACCCGCCGGGTCGCTCGTCGTCCGGCCCGTGCCGACCGCCGCCCCGAGCGGCTCGCTGCTCAGCCGGGTCGGCAGCGCGGAGTGGGACCTGCTGACGGACGCGGCGACCTGGTCCGGCGAGCTGTACCAGATCCTCGGCCTCGCCCCGGACGCCCCCGCCCTCACCCTGGACGAACTGCCCTCCCTGGTCCTGGAAGAGGACCGGCCGAAACTGACCGCGATGGTGACGGACTGCCTGGTCGACGGCAAACCCATCGACGGCGAGTTCCGTGTCGTCCGGCCCGACGGCCTCGTCCGGGCTGTGCACATGATGGGCGAACCCGTGCTCGGCGCCGACGGCGGCACCGCCTCGATGTGGGCCGTGCTGCGAGACGTCAGCGAACTGCGGCGCAGCCAACGGACGGTGCGCGAGACCCGTGACTCGCTGCAGCGCCGGCGCCGGCAGGAGCAGACCGAGCACCGGATCGCGGTCGAGCTGCAGGAAGCCGTGCTACCGCCATGGCGCGGCTCCCTGCGGCTCCCGCACCAGGGCCCGCGCACCCTCGACCTCGCCGCCCACCGCCTCCCCGCGGCCACGCCCACGCTGATCGGCGGCGACTGGTACGACGCGCTGGAACTGTCCGACGGCGAGACCCTGCTCAGCGTCGGTGATCTCACCGGGCACGGGGTGTCCGTCGCCTCCGGCATGGCGATGCTGCTCGGTGCCGTACGCGGCATGGCGCTGGCCGGCACCCGGCCCGGTGAACTGCTCGGCATGGTCAACCAGTTACTGGACGCCACCGTGCAGCCCGCCCTCGGCAGCGCCGTCTGCTGCCGCTACCGGCCCGAGTCGCACACACTCGTCTGGGCGCAGGCAGGACACCCCGCCCCGCTGCTGTACCGCGACGGGACGGGGCGCCTGCTCGACGCACCCGACGGTGTCCTGCTCGGCGCCACCTCGGGCGCCGTCTACGGGCAGGCCGTCGAGGCACTGCGGCCGGGCGACCTCCTGCTGCTGCACACGGACGGGCTGGTGCCGGGGCACGGCCCGGCCGCGGCCGCGGAGCGCCTGCTCGGCCTCGCCCCGCGGTTCGGCGCGGCGCGCACCGCGCAGGACTGCGTACGGACGCTGGTCGAGGAGTTCGGCGGAGCCGGACGCGAGGACGACGCGTGTGTGCTCGTCGCCAAGGTCACCGCGTGAGCCGGACCATGGGTTGTCGAGGGATCATGAGTTGTTAAGGCTAGAGCTCTTGCCGGAGTGAGCCGGCGCACGGGCCTGATGCCTGTGCGCTCACGCCTGTGCGCTGCGCGTGCCCTTGGCCCTCGGCTTGGGCAGGGCGAGCCGGATCTCCTCCCGCAGTTGGTGGATCTTCGGATAGCCGGCGTACTCCGCGGTCAGCCGGTACATCTGGCGCAGCCGGTCCCAGGTGCGACGGGAGGAGTTCGAGCCCATCGACATCAGGGCCAGCCGTGCGTAGCGGTCGGCCTGTTCGGGGTCGTCGGCCAGGAAGCAGGCCGACGCCATGGACAGATGGTCGAAGATCTTCGACCGCTCCCGCCCGTCGACGCGCAGCGCGAGTGCCTTCTCCGCGTAGTACTGGGCTTGCGCGGCCTCGCTCGGGTCGAACTCGGCCAGCGTGCGGTAGGCGAGGGCCTGCATGCCGTACAGGTCCTCGTCCTTGAAGGTCTGCATCCAGTCCAGTGGTTCGGCCTGGCCCCGCTGGGCGACGAACATGTCCTCCGCCTGCCCGAGGGTGCGGCGCATGGCCTGCCCCTTGCCCATCGACGCCTGTGCCCAGGCCTCGATGGTGTGGAACATCGCCTTGGTGCGCGGCTGCAGACCGTCACCGGCGCCGGACTGGGCGAGCTTCATCAGGTCCAGTGCGTCGTCGGGCCGGCCGAGGTGCACCATCTGCCGGGCCGCCCGGGACAGCGCCTCACCGGCGCGCGGCCGGTCCCCGCCCTCACGGGCGGCATGGGCGGCGATGACGAAGTACTTCTGCGCCGTGGGCTCCAGGCCGACGTCGTGCGACATCCAGCCGGCGAGGACGGCGAGGTTGGCGGCGACGCCCCACAGGCGGCGCTGGAGATGGGGTGGATGGTGGTAGGCGAGCATGCCGCCCACCTCGTTGAGCTGGCCCACGACCGCCTTGCGCTGAAGCCCGCCGCCACGGGCCGCGTCCCAGGCACGGAACACCTCGACCGAGCGTTCCAGTTCCTCGATCTCCTGCGACCCGATGGGGGCGGCCTCATAGCGGTCGAACCCGGCGGGGTCGGCGTGCAGGGGGTCGTCGAGGACGGGGGCGTCGGCCTTCAGGGCCGGGTCGGTGTGCAACCAGTCGTACATGGCGCTGCTGAGTGCGGATCCCGCGGCGAGCGCGGCACCCGCGCCCACCAAGCCGCGTCGGTTGAGCATGAGGTCCATTCCCGTGAATTCGGTGAGGACCGCGGCGGTACGTTCGGGCGCCCACGGCACGCCGTCGGGATGTTCCTCGATCCCGTCGCCCTGCCGTCTTCCCGCACGCCCGTGCCGCACCAGACCGAGGTCCTCGATGGTCACGACACGGCCGAGACGCTCGGTGAACAGGGCCGCCAGCACCCGCGGCACCGGATCGCGCGGGATCTCTCCCATGTCGATCCACCGCCGCACCCGGGAGGTGTCGGTCGACAACTGGGGGTGGCCCATGGCCGCCGCCTGCTTGTTGACCAGCCTCGCGAGTTCACCCTTGGACCAGCCGGCCAGGCCGAACAGGTCCGCCAGGCGGGTGTTGGGTTGTCCGCTCACGTCAAGCCCCCAGGTTCTCGGCTGAGTTGACAGTAGCCCGGCAGAAGTTGCCGGGCGACTATTCGCCAGGGTTCGCCAGGGTCCGCCAGATGGTGTGCCACGGGGCATCGGGTGTCGAGTAGGAACGCGCCACCCCGACCCGGTCGCCGACTCAGTACGACAGGTGCATTCCCCAGGGTGCACCCCGGCGGCCGGGCCGGGCAGGCGCGCGCTCGCAGTGCATGCGAACGGAGTACGGGCTCCCCCGAGCGCCGGCCTCGCGCATATGCACCGGGCACGGAACCACAGGCAGGCACCGCAGGCACACGAAGGGATCTGTATCTCCCATGTACGCAGCATCGTCCTCCGTGTCCGCCCCGCCCCGGCCGCTGCGTCCCCGCCCCACGGGCGGCGGGCCGTACCTCGACCCGGTGGCGCGTCCGGGCGGACCCGTACCGGTCGCGGGCCGGCCCCGGCGGGTCCCGGGGCAGCCCGGTACCCAACCGCTCAGCGGGAGACTCGACTTGTCCGGTCCCCAGGGCGCGCAGCTGCGCACCGCGATCGCCTCGGTGCACCGGATCTGTCCGGAGTTCTCTCCGGTGCAGGTGCTGCGGCGCAGCGGACGGTCCGTCCTTCTGGTCGGGACGACAGGGCGGAGCACGGCCGTCGCCAAGTGTCTGCTGGACCACTCACCTGCCTGGGCCGAGCGGAGCCGGCACGAAATAGCCGCATACCGCTCGTTCGTCCGGCACCGGCCCCCGGTCCGCGTGCCCCGGCTGATCGCGGCGGACCCGGACAACTGCACCCTGGTGATCGAGCGGGCGCCGGGCCGCGTGGCGGCGCTGCAGCGGCATCCGGCGGAGGCGCCGCCGCGCGCGGACATCCGGGCAGCGCTGGGCGCGCTGTGCCGGCTGAACTCCTGGCGGCCCCCGGCGGGCACCTTCGACATGCCCCTGGACTACGGCGCCCGGATCTCCCGGTACCACGAGCTGGGCCTGCTCACCGACCGGGACCTCGGCGACCTGCAGAAACTGCTGCACGGCATCGCCCACGAGGTCGGCCGGCACGGCATGCTCCAGTTCAACCACGGCGACGCCCTGCTGTCGAACATCCTGCTGTCACCGGCCGGTCCAGTGCTGGTGGACTGGGAGCACGCGGGCTGGTATCTGCCGGGGTACGACCTGGCGACACTGTGGCTGGTCCTCGGGGACGCGCCGGTGGCCCGGCGGCAGATCAGCCAGATCGCCCAGTCGGCGGGCCCGGCCTCCCGGGACGCCTTCCTGGTCAACCTGATGCTGCTGCTGACCCGGGAGATCCGCAGGTACGAGACGGCCGTGCAGCGTTCGATGCACGACGCGGCTCCGGCGGCACCGGGCCTGGCCCACCCGGGTGCCGCGCCGTCCGGCGAGGAACAGCGGCTGCTGCTCAGGCGGCTGCACGACGACTGCCAGATGGCCCGCAAGGCCGTCCGAGCGGCGGTCGGCACTCGCTGACGGGGACGAAGGTCCGCGGTGCGCCAGAGCGGCGGCGCACCGCGGACCTTCGCACATCCGGGCGCCGTTCGCACGTCAGAGCCCGAAGGACGCACTGGTGTACGCCAGTGACGCCCCGCAGGCCCGGACGCCCCCGTCGCGAAACTCGCCGAACCCCTGCGTGACATGGGAAATCGCCGTCCTGAAGGCATCATTGACGGATCGTCGGCCAGCCGGTACCACTGACCCAGCTCGGCGCCGCACGCCCCGCCACGCCCGCCCGTCACAGGAGGCCGCTTTGCGAGGTCACGCCACGCACTCCCCGTCCATCCCCGGCCACAGACAACTGCGGCGGGTCGCCGTCCCGTTGGCTTCCGCGGCCCTGCTGCTGCCGCTGCTCGGCGCGGCTCCCGCCTCCGGCTCTCCGGGCCCCTCCGCGGACCGGCTGCAGCGGGCGTTCGCCTCCGCCGCGGCCGAGTACCACGTGCCGCAGAGCGTTCTGCTGGCCGTCTCGTATCTCCAGTCCCGCTGGGACTGGCACGCGGGCGCACCGAGCGTGAGCGGCGGCTACGGCCCGATGCATCTCACGGACGCCCGGACCGCGATCGCCGCCGCGGAGCAGCTCACCGGGGGCGCGGAAGACGCCCGCGGTGACGGCTCCCGCACCGCCCTGCACCCGGACGCCAAGGTGCCGACCGAGTCCGCGCTGCCCGCCCGGTTGAAGACGCTGGCGAAGGCCGCGCAGCTGAGCGGTCTGCCGGCCGCGGAGCTGCGCACCGACCCGGCGGCGAACGTGGCCGGCGGCGCCGCCCTGCTCGCCGCCGCGCAGAAGGAGCTGGGCGAGCCGCTGAGCGCCGACCCGGCCGACTGGTACGCGGCGGTGGCCCGCTTCTCCGGCGCCGACGACACCGCGACCGCAGCGGCGTACGCCAACGACGTGTACGACGTCCTGCGCACGGGTGAGGAGCGCACCACGGACGACGGCCAGCAGGTCGCGCTCGCGGCCCTGCCACGGCTGAACCCCGTCATCGCCCAGCTGAGGCGGGCGGGCCTGCGCACCCTGCCGACGGACGGGGTCGAGTGCCCCGGCTCGGTGTCGTGCGAGGCGGTGTGGGCGCCGTACGCCCAGTTCGGGACCGACGGCTACGGCAACCACGACCTCGGCGACCGCCCGGTGTCGCAGCCCATCAAGTACATCGTCATCCATGACACGGAGGGCACCTGGGACGGGGTGCTGAACCTGATCCAGGACCCGACCTATGTGTCGTGGAACTACACCGTGCGCTCCACGGACGGTCTGATCGCCCAGCACGTCAAGGCGAAGGACGTGGCCTGGCACGCGGGCAACTGGGACATCAACGCGCGGTCCATCGGCATCGAGCACGAAGGCTTCCTCGCCAACCCGGACGCCTGGTACACGGAGGCGATGTACCGGTCCTCGGCCCGGCTGGTGAAGTACCTGAGCCGGAAGTACGACATCCCGCTCGACCGGCAGCACATCCTCGGCCACGAGAACGTGCCCGGTCCGACCACGTCCACGATCCCCGGCATGCACACGGACCCGGGCCCGTACTGGGACTGGCGGCACTACTTCCAGCTGCTGGGCCACCCGTTCAGGCGCACCGCCGGCAAGCGGTCCGGGCTGGTGACGATCCTGCCCGACTACGCCACGAACCAACCGGCGTACACGGGCTGCGCCACCAAGGGCGAGCCGTGCCCGGCGCACGGCTCCGGCGAGGTGCGGCTCTACTCGGACCACGACGTGAACGCGCCGCTGATCAAGGACATCGGCATGAACGCGGACCCGACCATCGATGTGAACGACCTGTCCTCCCGGGTCTCCACCGGTCAGCAGTACGCGGTCGCGGACCGCTGGGGCGACTGGACCGCGATCTGGTACCTGGGCCAGAAGGCCTGGTTCCAGAATCCGCGCACGGCACCGACGGCGGTGCCCGCCAAGGGGCTCGTTCTCACGCCGAAGGAGGGCCTCGCGAGCATCCCGGTGTACGGCAGGGCCTATCCGGAGAAGGAGGCCTATCCGGCAGGCGTCCCCGCGCAGTCGGTCGTGCCGCTGCCGTACACGGTCCCGGCCGGACAGGAGTACGTGGTCGGTGACGAGGTGCCGGGCGAGTACGACTACTCGGTCACCTTCACCACCGACTCGCACCGGGTCGTGGTGGGCAAGGACCTGTACTACGAGATCCAGTACGGCCACCGGGTCGGCTTCGTCCGCGCCGCGGACGTGACCCTCGAACGCGCGGGCCACTAGGGCCTGTCCGGCGGATCAGGTCGCAGGAAATCGACAGCGCCTTATGAGCTCAGGTGAGCGGGGGCTGGTGCGTCCAGCTGCAAGGCGGAGGAGGGCGGCGACGCGATGGGGGTCCCCCCGCGCGAGCGAAGCCGAGCGTGGGGGAGTCGGCAACCGACGACAACGCCGCTGGGGGTGCCCCCACGCCCTTAAGGCAGTGGGGGAGGGCGTGCCAGCCCTCGCGTCTGCGACAGGATCCGCCGGACAGGCCCTAGCCGCGCGGGTGGTCTCAGCCCTGCTGGAAAAGCTCCGCCGGGAGCGGCTTCAGCAGGGCGTACAGGTCGTCGGTGATGGGGCGGTCCCAGGCGGCGATGGTGACGAGGACGCCGTCGCTGCGGTCGAACTGGACGCAGGAGATCCGGGACTCGGACAGCTTGAGCCGCCGCACGATGAGCAGGTTGTCGCCCTGGAGGACCGGCGTGTCCTCGACGCCGACGACGGTGACCTCCTCGTCGTTCTCCAGCGCCAGCAGCAGCTGACCCACCTCGAAGGGGATCTCGCCCTCGGCGACCTCGCGGGCCGGTGAGCCCTCCGGCAGATTGCCGATGATCATGGCGGGGCCGCGGCCGCCGAAGAGGTCGTAGCGCAGGAAGACACCCTGGCAGGTGCCGTCGGGGGCGGGCAGCAGGCCCGCGCCGAGGTTGCCCGGCCAGTCGCCCGGGTCCATGGCCAGCACGTCGAAGTCGGGTCCGGCGGGGGTGGCGCTGCGGCGGCGGAGGAACGACATGCGGCCATGGTACGTGCCTGCGCTGCCGTGGGTGGCGTGTGGGCTCCCGGGCGATCCGCTGGGCAGGGCCTAGTCCAGCGGGCAGCTGGTGAGCAGGGTGGCCGGGGTGGCGGCGGCCGGGCGCGGGACGGTGTGGTCGGCGGGCGGGAGGCCGGTGCCGGCGATCCAGCGTTCGAGCGCCTCGAAGGCCGAGCGATGACAGGGCACCATCGGACGCAGCCGGTCGGGGAAGGCGTCCACCAGGGAGTCGGTGTGCGTGCCGCCCTGAATGCGGTAGTAGCGGAGCAGGGCGCCGCGCCCGGCCGCATGCACCATGCGTGCGTAGACGTCGGAGTCCTCGCTGATCGGGAGCAGTACGTCGAGGGTGCCCTGGAGGGTGATCAGCGGTTTGCCGATGCGTCCGGTGAGGGCGATCCGGTCGACCGCGCGGTGGACGGCGGCGGGGCGGGCCGCGTAGTCGTAGTCGGCGTCGCAGGCGGGTGTGCCGGGGCGGCAGAACGGGGTGCCGGCCTCGGTGGCACCGTCGTAGCCAGGGTCGAGTTCCTCGCGGTAGATGCGCTGGGTGAGGTCCCAGTAGACCTGGTAGTGGTACGGCCACAGGAACTCCGAGCCGGCCGGGAAGCCGGCCCGGTGCAGGGCGGCCCGGGCTTCGGCGGCCGCGGTGCCGCCGCCTGCGTACGTGGGGTAGTCGCGCAGCGCGGCCGGCAGGAAGGTGAGCGGGTTGGGGCCGGCGGTGCGCCAGAGGGTGCCTTCCCAGTCGACTCCGCCGTCGTACAGCTCGGGGTGGTGCTCCAGTTGCCAGCGGACGAGGTAGCCGCCGTTGGACAGGCCGGTGGCGATGGTGCGGGCCGGGGGCCGGTGGTAGCGCTGGGCGACCACGGTGCGGGCCGCGCGGGTGAGCTGGGTGAGGCGGTCGTTCCATTCCGCGATGGCGTCGCCGGGCCGGAGGCCGTCGCGGTAGAAGGCGGTGCCGGTGTTGCCCTTGTCGGTGGCGGCGTAGGCGTAGCCGCGGGCGAGCACCCAGTCGGCGATGGCCCGGTCGTTCGCGTACTGCTCCCGGTTGCCGGGCGTGCCGGCGACGACCAGGCCGCCGTTCCGGTGGTCGGGCAGCCGGATGACGAACTGGGCGTCGTGGTGCCGGCCGTGCTCGGTGTTGGTGGTGGAGGTGTCCGGGAAGTAGCCGTCGATCTGGATGCCGGGGACACCGCTGGGGGTGGGCAGGTCCTTGGGGGTGAGACCGGCGTAGTCGGCCGGGTCGGTGTGGCCGGAGGCCACGGTGCCGGCGGTGGTGAGCTCGTCCAGGCAGTCGGCCTGTTGCCGTGCGGCGCCTGGCACCCGCAGGTGGGTGCGGCCGGCGCAGTGGCCGTCCGGTGTGCCGCTGGTGGCTGCGGTGGCCGGGTTGGTCAGGAGCAGACAGGCCGCGGTGAGCGACAGAGCGTGGAGCGTGGCTCGGCGTGGGCGGCGTCCAGGTGGTGTGGTGGGCATCGGGGTTCCTCCGGCGGTGGGTGGACGCGCTGGAGGCTAGGGGCGATATGGGTGTCCGGGACATGTGTGGGGCCGCCAGGACGGCGGCCCCCGCAACGGTGCCGGACACCACCATGTCCGGCGTGGCTGACCCTCTGTCAGGGGCAGCCGTTGTCGGCAATGGTGTAGTAGCCCGTGGGTGACTCCTTCAAGGTGTGGGTGACGAAGGTGTTGTACAGGCCCATGTTCTGCTGGGACCCCTTGGCGTAGGTGGAGCCACCGCTGGTGGTGGCCCGTCCGGCTTGCACCTGGGCGTAGTTGCTCGCCGTCCAGCAGGCGGCGCCGCCGCCACCGCCTCCGCCGCCCGGATCGGAGGTGTCCAGGCCGAAGAACCGGGCGATCCAGTAGCTGGAGCAGATCGAGCCCGGGAAGTAGGGGGCGCCGGTGCTGCCGCACTGCTGGGTGCCGGTGCCCGGGTCCACCGGGGTGCCGTGGCCGATGCCGGGAACCCGGTCGACCTCGACGGCTACCGTGCCGTCGGCGGCCAGGTACTGGTCCTGCCGGGTGGCGTCGGGGCCGATGGTCGTGGTGCGGGTCGGGTTCTGGGTGAGGCCGTGCAGGGCCGTCCACTGGTCGCGCAGCTCCGTGGCGTTGCGCGGGACGACGGTGGTGTCCTGGTCGCCGTACCAGACGGCCGTGCGCGGCCACGGCCCGGTGTACGACGGATCGGCGTCGCGTACGCGCTGTGCCCACTCGGCGGGGCTCAGCTCCACGCCGGGGTTCATGCACACGTAGGGGCTGTTGTCCTTGGTGCAGTCGTAGGGCAGGCCCGCGACGATGGCGCCGGCGGAGAAGACGTCGGGGTAGGTGGCGAGCATGACGGCGGTCATGGCGCCGCCCGCGGACAGACCGGTGACGTAGATCCGCTGGGGATCGGCGCCGTAGGCGGTCACGGCCTGGCCGGCCATCTGCCGGATGGAGAGCACCTCGCCCTGGCCGCGCCGATTGTCCGTGGTCTGGAACCAGTTGAAGCACTGGCTCGGGTTGTTGGCGGTGGAGGTCTGCGCGAACACCAGCAGAAAGCCGTCCCGGTCGGCGAGTTGGGGCAGGCCGGAGTTGTCGGCATAGACCTGCGCGCTCTGGGTGCAGCCGTGCAGGGCGACCACGACCGGCGGGTGTGCGGGCAGCGACGCGGGCCGGTACACATACATGGTGAGGGCGCCCGGGTTGGATCCGAAGCCGCTGACCTCGGTGAGCGCCACGGAGGCTCGGGCCGCGGGCAGGGGGCCGGCGAGCGCGGTGCCCAGGACTACGGCGACGACGGCGAGGAGGCGGGGCAGGAAGCGCGGCAACGAGCGCGCACGGGGCGGCGCTCCGGGCGCCTTTCGGAACATGGGCAGGGGCATGAGCGGCTCCTTCCGAGGACACACGGCCCGGCCGCTCGTGCGCGGGTCGGCGCCTGGAGCGCCGGGCGTGGCGGAACCGTATGGACGCGTGTGGCCCGGCACCATGGCGCGGGACACCACCGCCGGGTCCGTGCCGGTCGCCACCGGACGCATTGCGGGGCGCCACAGGGTCTGCTACGTCGGCATGGCCGTGCCCCCTGGCCGCCTCACTCCTCGGACGGTCCCGGCGGCACCACGGCGATCGGGCAGGCCGCGTGCAGCAGCACGGCCTGCGTGACCGAGCCCATCATGCGGGCGGGTGCGAGCAGGCGTCGCCGGTGCCGGCCGACCACGACCAGCTCGGCATCCTTGGAGGCGGCCACGAGCAGGCCGGCCGCGTCGCCGGGCAGCGCCTCGGCGTCCGCGCGGACCTCGGGGTGCCGCTTGCGGTGCGGGGCGAGGAAGCCCTCGGCGAGGGCGCGGGTCTCGCCCGCGACGGCGTCCTGGTCGACCTGGGGCGGCAGGATCTGGCCCGGCACGGACCATGTCTGCACCGGCCACGGGTAGGCGGCGATCACCTGGACCCGGGCCTCGCGCAGGGCGGCCTCGGCGAAGGCGAGGGCGAGGGCGGCGTCGTCGGGGCTGTCGACGTGCAGGCCCACGACCACCCGGGGCCCGGGCTCGGCCGGCCCGTCCCCGTGAACCTGCCGGCCCGGCCGGGGTACGACGACCACCGGGCACTCGGCGTCCCGGGCGGCGGCGAGGCCGTTGGAGCCGAGCAGCAGGCTGGCGAAGCCGCCGCGGCCACGGGAGCCGAGGACCAACAGCCCGGCGTCCGTGCCGAGTTCCGGCAGGACGGCGCCCGGGACGCCCTCCAGGGCGACGTACTCCACGGCGGGCTCCGGCCCGCGGTCCGCGAACCGGGCCTGTACGTCGTCCAGCACCGGATCGCCCTCCGCCTGCGGCGGCCCGGCGACCAGCACATCGGCCTGGCCCCAGGCGGCGTACTGCCGTACGTGCACCACCCGCAGCGGTGTGGCGCGGCGGCGGGCGGCGTCGAAGGCCCACTCCAGTGCGCGCAGGCTGTCGTCCGAACCGTCGACCGCGGCGATGACGGGTGCAGTGCTCATCGTTCCTCACCTTTCGGAACCCGACCTTCCCCTTGCTGGGGCCAGCCTGACGCAGGCTGCGGTCCCAGCGGGTTGCTGCTGGTCGCGTGTCCGGAAATCGGCGCGGAACACCCCCGGTTCGGCTGCCGGTGGCCGCGTGGCGCCGGGCGCTCCCGTGCGGTTCAGGTGAGGTCGAACTCCCCTTCCCGGGCTCCGGAGACGAACGCGCCCCATTCCGCCGGCGTGAAGATCAGGGATGGGCTCTCCGGACGGCCGCTGTTGCGCATCGCGATGAAGCCCTCGACAAAGGCGATCTGGACATCGCCCAGACCTCGGCTGCTGGACTGCCACTCGGCCTTGCTGAGGTCCAGCTCCGGCTTGTCCCAGCCCATGAGCGACTGCTCCTGGATCGTGCTCTCGGCCACGTCCGTGCTCCTCCCGGTTCGTCGTCCGCGGGCCAGCCTAGCGACCGCTCACGATGCCCAACAGGCCACGTGGGAAGGACTTTAGGACTCCGGGGGCTGTGCTCCCACGAGCCACATGGAGAAGAACTGGGAGCCGCCGCCGTAGGCGTGTCCGAGCACCTTGCGGGCGCCGTCCACCTGGTGTTCTCCGGCCTGGCCGCGCACCTGGAGGGCGGCCTCGGCGAAGCGGATCATGCCGGAGGCGCCGATGGGATTGGCGGACAGGACACCGCCCGACATGTTGACGGGCAGGTCCCCGTCGAGTTCGGTGACTCCGGACTCGGTGAGCTTCCAGCCCTCGCCCTCCGCGGCGAAGCCCAGGTTCTCCAGCCACATGGGCTCGTACCACGAGAACGGTACGTACATCTCGACGGCGTCGATGTCCCGGCGCGGGTCGGCAATGCCGGCCTGCCGGTAGACGTCGGCGGCGCAGTCCTTGCCGGCCTGCGGGGAGACGAAGTCCTTGCCGGCGAACAGGGTCGGTTCGCTGCGCATGGCGCCGCCGAGCAGCCAGGCGGGCGGGCGGGGCGCGCGGGCCGCTCCGGCGCGGTCGGTGAGGACCATGGCACAGGCGCCGTCGGAGGACGGGCAGGTCTCGGAGTAGCGGATGGGGTCCCACAACATGGGCGAGGCCTGGACCTTCTCCAGGGTGATGTCGTGCTCGTGGAGATGGGCGCAGGGGTTCTTCAGGGCGTTGCGCCGGTCCTTGTAGGCGACGAGGGAGCCGATGGTGTCCGGGGCGCCGCTGCGCCGCATGTAGGCGCGCACATGGGGGGCGAAGAAGCCGCCGGCGCCGGCGAGCAGGGGCTGCTGGAAGGGGATCGGCAGGGACAGGCCCCACATGGCGTTCGACTCGGACTGCTTCTCGAAGGCGAGAGTGAGGACCGTGCCGTGGACGCGGGCGGCGACCAGGTTCGCGGCGACCAGCGCGGTGGACCCGCCGACCGAGCCGGCGGTGTGCACCCGCAGCATGGGCTTGCCCACGGCGCCGAGCGCGTCGGCGAGGTACAGCTCGGGCATCATGACGCCCTCGAAGAAGTCGGGCGCCTTGCCGATGACGACGGCGTCGATGTCGGACCAGGCCAACTCGGCGTCGACGAGGGCGCGTTGGGCGGCTTCTCGGACGAGTCCGGCGATCGAGACGTCCCGGCGGGCGGCCACGTGCTTGGTCTGGCCGACCCCTACGACGGCCACGGGCTCCTTGCTCATCGTGGATCCCCTTCGAGTACGGCGACCAGGTTCTGCTGCAGGCAGGGGCCGGAGGTGGCGTGGGCGAGGGCGCGGCCGGAGTCGCCGCGGTGGATGCGGGCGGCGGCCTCGCCGATGCGGACGAGGCCTGCGGCCATGACGGGGTTGGCGGCCAGCGCTCCGCCGGAGGGATTCACGCGTACGTCGTCGCCGAGGCGGAGGGCCCTGCGCAGGATCACCTCCTGCGCGGTGAACGGCGCGTGCAACTCGGCCATGTCGACGGGCCGTTCGAAGGCACCCGCCTTCTGGGCCGCCAGCCGGGTGGACGGCGAGTCGGCGAGGTCGCGGACACCGAGGGCGTGAGCCTCGATGCGGTGGTCGATGCCGCGGATCCAGGCGGGCCGCTCGCACAGTTCCCGGGCCCGCTCCCCCGCCGCGAGGATCACGGCGGCGGCGCCGTCGCCGACCGGCGGGCAGTCGCCGGTGCGCAGCGGCCGTACGACGTAGTCGCCGTGCGGCAGTCGGCCCTTGAGCTGGGCGTGCGGGTTGGCGGTGGCGTCGGCGCGGTTGCGGGCGCCGACGGCCGCCAGCGCCGGCTCGTCGGTGTGGCCGGCATCTATGAGGGCCTGCGCCTGGAGGGCGGCCAGCGCTATGGAGTCGGGCCACAGGGGAGCCACGTAGTACGGGTCGAGCTGCCGGGTCAGCACGTCCCGCACCGAGCCGGGCGAGCTCTTGCCGTAGGAGTACACGAGCGCGGTGTCGGCGTCTCCGGTGAGCAGCTTCGTCCAGGCCTCGTACAGCGCCCAGGCGCCGTCCATCTCGACGTGCGACTCGGAGATCGGCGGCCAGGCGCCGACGCCGTCGAGGGCGAGGGTGAAGGAGAAGGCGCGGCCGGCGAGGTAGTCGCTGGAGCCGGAGCAGGTGAAGCCGATGTCGGCGGCCCTGAGGCCGGTCTGTGCCAGCACCTCGTGCAGCACCGGCATGAGCATCTCGACCTCGGAGGACTCCTCGGTGGAGCGCCGGTGGTCGGTCTGGGCGAAGGCGATGACCGCGATCTCCCGGGCTGCGGGGGCTCCTTCGCTGGTCACAGCAGCTCCTTGTACGTCTCGTAGTCCGCGTCGGGCTCGCCGGTGGGCCGGTAGTGGTCGGGGTAGCGGGCGCCCTCGGTCCACACGGGCTCCACGCGCAGGCCCATGCGGACCTGGTCGTAGGGGATGCCGCCGATCCGGGCGTGCAGGGCGAGGTCGGCGCCGTCGAGGGCGATGTGCGCGTAGACGTAGGGCACCTCGATGTCCAGGTTCCTCGCCTTGATGTTGACGATGCAGAAGGTGGTCACTGTGCCCCGAGGACCCACTTCGACCTGTTCCGCTGTGGCCACGCCACATGTGGGGCACGCACCCCTGGGCGGGACGTACACCTTGCGGCAGGAGGGGCAGCGTTCGCCGACGGTCCGCTGTGCGGAGAGGGCCTGGATGTAGGCGGTCTGGGCGCGGCCGGGTGAGTAGGTGTAGTCGAGGCGGGCCGGGGCGACGATCCCGGTGAGCGGGTCCTCGAACTCGCCCGGGTGGCCGCCCGGTTGTCCGGGCTCTCCGTCGTACGGTTCGAAGCAGGCGATGTCGGTGATGGCGCCGGTGCGCTCCTCGGCCCAGCGGATGCGCACCCGCATGCCGGTGCGGACGGCGTCGGGGCCGGGGGCGTCGAGTGCGTGCAGGAGGGCCGTGTCGGCGCCGTCGAACCGGACCAGGACCCAGGCGAAGGGGGTGCCGAGGGGCTGGCCGCGGCGCGGCTCGTGGTTCCACGCCCAGGTGGTGACCGTGCCCGTGGGCGCGACTTCCACCAGGTCGCGGATCTCCTCGGCGGTGACGGGGTCGTACTCGACGGGCGGGACGAGGGTGCGCCCGTCACCGGTCTTCACACCGAGCACGACGCGTTCGCGCAGTCCGGTGAGGAAGGCGCTCTGGACGGGACCGAGGGAGCGGGTGAAGGGGAACTCGACGACGAGGGGGGCCTGGAGGACTTCGGGCATCTGGCGGACTCCTTCAGCGGGTCAGGCGCGTTTGTAGACAGGGGGCCGCTTCTCCGCGAAGGCGCGGGCGCCTTCCTTGGCGTCGGCGGTGTCGAAGACCGGCCAGCCGCGCGCGAGTTCGGCCGCGAGGCCGTCGGTCTCGGTCATCTCGGCGGTCTCGTACACCGACGCCTTGACGGCTTCGACGGCGAGCGGGCCGCAGGCGTTGATCTGCTCGGCGATCCGCAGGGCCTTGTCGAGCGCGGTGCCGTCGGGCACGACATGGCCGATCAGGCCGATGTCCGCCGCCTCCCGGGCACTGTACGGCCGTCCGGTGAGCAGCATCTCCAGGGCGTGGGTGCGCGGGATCTGGCGTTGCAGCCGCACGGTGGAGCCGCCGATCGGGAACAGGCCGCGCCTGACCTCGAACAGCCCGAAGGTCGCGGACTCGCCCGCGACCCGGATGTCGGCGCCCTGGAGGATCTCGGTGCCGCCCGCGACGCAGTACCCCTCGACGGCGGCGATGACCGGTTTGCGGGGGCGATGGTGGCGCAGCATCGCCTTCCAGTGCAGGTCGGGGTCGGCCTTGAGCCGGTCGCGGTAGTGCTCGCCCTGCATACCGTTCCCGGCCAGCGCCTTCAGATCCATGCCGGCGCAGAAGGAGCCGCCGGCTCCGGTGAGCACGATCGAGCGGATCTCGTCGTCCTCGTCGGCCTCGCACCAGCCGTCGTAGAGGCCGACGAGCATCGGCAGCGAGAGCGCGTTCCTGGCGTCGGGCCTGTTGAGCGTGAGCACGAGTGTGGCGCCCTCGCGCCGCACGGTGAGGTGTTCCGTCCCGCCCATGGGCTTGTCTCCCCTCGGTGAGAACGAGAACAGGTTGCAGTAGGCGAGGAGGCACTTCAAGGGTTTTCTGACAGACAGTCAGATTTATTGACGCGAGGCCTTCACAGTTGCGGCGCCGTTTGCTCTGATGACCGGCGAAGCGATGGTTCTCGCCTTTCTTCGTCGGGGCTGCCGGGGTCAGGAGGAGCGGTGGAGTACAACCTTGCCGACCTGTTCGAGTCGGTCGTCGACGTGGTCCCGGACCGCGAGGCGCTCGTGTACGTCGACCATCCCGGCACCGGCACGGAGCGCCGGCTGACGTACGCGGAGCTCGACGCGGCCGCCAACCGCATCGCCCACCACCTCCTCGACGGCGGGATACGGCCCGGGGAGCACCTGGGTCTCCATCTCTACAACGGTGTCGAGTACCTGCAGACCGTGCTGGCCTGCCTGAAAGCGCGGATCGTTCCGGTCAACGTCAACTACCGCTATGTCGAAGAGGAGCTGGTGTACCTCTACCGGGACGCCGACCTGGTCGCGCTCGTCTTCGACGCCGAGTTCGCGGACCGGGTGGCGGGCGCGCTGCCGCGGGCGCCGAAGCTGCGGCATCTGCTGCGGGTGGGCCCGGAGGCGGCCGCGGTGCCCGGGGCGGCGGCGTTCGCCGACGCGGAGGCCGCCGGTTCGCCCGGGCGGGACTTCCCGGCTCGCTCGGGGGACGACCAGTTCATCATCTACACCGGCGGCACAACCGGAATGCCCAAGGGTGTGATGTGGCGTCAGGAGGACCTGTTCTTCGCGGGACTGGGTGGTGGAGCCCCCACCGGCGAGCCGGTGAAGACGCCGGAGGAACTGGCCGAGCGGGTCGCCGCCGGCGGCTTCGGCATCACCTTCTTCCCCACTCCCCCGCTGATGCACGGCACCTCGACGCTGACCGCCTTCATCGGCTTCAACTTCGGCCAACGCGTCGTCCTGCACCGCAAGTTCGTGCCGGAGGAAGTGCTGCGTACCGTCGAGAAGGAGAAGGTCACCAGCATGTCGCTGGTCGGCGACGCCATGCTGCGGCCGCTGATCGACGCGCTGAGCGGGCCGCTCAAGGGCACGGACTGCTCGGCTCTGTTCAGCGTGTCCTCATCGGGCGCGATCATGTCGGAGACGGTGCGCCGGCAGTTCCGTGAGCTGGTCCCGAACGCCATGCTGCTCAACAACTTCGGCTCCTCCGAGTCCGGCTTCAACGGTACGGCGACGGAGGACGCGGGCCCCGAGCGCGGTTTCCGCCTCCGGGTCAACTCCCGTACCCGCGTGGTGGATCCGGCGACCCACGAACCGGTCGCCGCGGGCGAGGTCGGCCGGGTCGCCCAGTGCGGCCATGTACCGCTCGGCTACTACAACGACCCGCGGAAAACCGCAGAGACGTTCTTCGAGAAGGACGGACAGCGCTGGGTCCTGCTCGGCGACATGGCGAGGGTCGACGAGGACGGCGTGGTCACCGTGCTCGGCCGGGGCTCGCAGTGCATCAACACCGGCGGCGAGAAGGTCTACCCGGAAGAGGTCGAGCAGGCGCTCAAGGCGCATCCGGACGTGTACGACGCGCTGGTCGCCGGGGTGCCGGACGCAACGTGGGGCAGCCATGTGGCGGCCGTGGTGCAGCTGCGCGAGGGCGCCACGCACCCCTCCCTGGCCGACATCCAGGGCCACTGCCGTACCCGGTTGGCGGGTTACAAGATCCCGCGCCAGCTGGTGATCACGAACGCCATCCAGCGGTCGCCGAGCGGCAAGGCCGACTACCGGTGGGCACGGGAGGTGGCGGTCGCCGCCGACCAGCGATAGCGCCCCGGGGTGTCCCGCTGCCCCCACCGCCCCGCCGGACTACTCTGTGCGCACGATCGATGCCGTCCGACCACGCTCGGTGACCGTCGATCGGTCGAGTGATGCCGGTCCCGGCCTCCCGTACCGGCACCGGCCACGCACGGAAGGATCTCCGGGTGCCCCACCACACGCCAGACCGCCTGCCGGAGAGCGCGGACGAGACGCATACCGGGGCAGGGGGAGCCGAGGGGGCCGCGATCCGGGAGGCGGAGGCCGCGGGAGCCGCCCGCGCCGGCCGGCGTGTGCGTATCGCGCGGGGCGTGGCCGTGGGGCTGAGCGTTCTCGCTGCCGGGCTTCTTCTGATCGCGCTGTTGATGCCGGATGAACCCGATCGGCTCAGGCCGGCCGCGTTTGTGCGGTTGCCGGGCGAGGGGGTCCTGTTCGCCGCCGTGCTGCTCGTGCTGCCGTCCCGGGCGCGGCGGGCCGGGGCGGTGGCCGGCGGTGTGCTGATCGGGCTGGTCGCCCTGCTCAAGTGCCTGGACATCGGGTTCTACTCGGTGCTGTACCGCCCCTTCGACCTGGTGCTGGACTGGGGTCTGCTCAGCAACGCGGCGGACTATGTCCGGGACACCTCCGGCCGCTCCGGCGAGCTGGCCGCGCTCGCCGGCGCGCTGCTCCTCGCGGTCGCCGTCCTCGTCCTGACCACGGGCGCGACGGTCCGGCTGACCTCCCTGATGGCCCGTCACCGCACCCGGGCCGTCCGCGTCGTCCTGGTGCTGACCACCGCCTGGGTCACCTGCGTCGTGCTCGGCCTGCACATCGGCGGAGCGCCGGTCGCCTCGACGCTCGACGCGGGCCTCCTCGGCGACCGGGCCAAGCAGGTCCGCGTCTCCCTCGCCGACGCCCGTCTCTTCCGTCGCGAGGCCGCCGTCGACGCGTTCGCCCGCACCCCGCCGGACCAGCTGCTGACCGGCCTGCGCGGCAAGGACGTGCTGTTCACGTTCGTCGAGAGCTACGGCCGTTCGGCGATCGAGGACCCGGCGATGGGCCCGCCGATCGGCACGGTCCTCAAGCAGAGCACCGCGACGCTCGCGGCCGCCGGATTCCGGGCCCGCAGCGGCTGGCTGCGCTCGCCGGTGACCGGTGGCGGCAGCTGGCTGGCCCACTCGACGTTCCTGTCCGGCCTGTGGATCAGCAACCAGCAGCGGTTCCGCAGCCTCACCTCCAGCGACCGGACGACCCTCACCGGCTCGTTCCGCAGGGCCGGCGCCTGGCGTACGGTCGGGGTCGTGCCCGGGGTGCTGGTGGCCTGGCCGGAGGGGCGGTTCTTCGGCTTGGACCATGTCTACGACGGCCACCATTTGGACTACCACGGCCCGGACTTCGGCTGGTCGCAGGTGCCGGACCAGTATGCCCTGGAGACGTTCCAGCGACGGGAGTTCGGCAAGCGGGGCCGGGGTCCGCTGATGGCGGAGATCATCCTCACCTCCAGCCACTATCCGTGGGCGCCCGTGCCCCGGATGGTCGACTGGGAGACGCTGGGCGACGGCTCGGTCTTCCAGCAGATCAGACGGGGCGGCAAGACCGAGAAGGAGGTCTGGGCCAACCTCGAGAGCGTGCGCACGGAGTACCGCGCCTCCGTCGAGTACTCCCTGAACAGCCTCGCCGGGTTCCTGCGGCGGTACGGCAACCAGAACACCGTCCTGGTCTTCCTGGGCGACCACCAGCCCGTACCGACCGTCACCGCGAACAGCCCCCGCAAGGACGTGCCGGTCACCCTCGTCGCCCACGACCCCAAGGTGCTGGACCGGATCTCCGGCTGGGGCTGGACGGAGGGCCTGAGGCCCGCCGCCAACGCTCCCGTCTGGGGGATGGACGACTTCCGCGACCGGTTCCTGAAGGCGTTCGGGCCACAGGGACGCTGAGCCACAGGGACGCTGAGTCCGGTAGCCCCGTCGCACGGCGGCGCAACGGCTTGTCACCGCCCGAAGCGGGAGCGCCGCGCAGGGCGACGGCCGGTGCAGAAATTCCGCGCAGCCCTCTTGCCCGAAGCCACAGGGCCTGAATTACTGACCCCGAACGACTCGACCGAATGATCGGTCGTCCGGAATGTGAGGACGGCGAGGGAGACGAACGCGATGGCGGATGCGACGGACCTGCTCGACGCGGGCGAGCGGCTCGGGCCCGAGGAGCTGCGGGAACTTCAGCTGGAGCGGCTGCGCACCTCGCTCCGGCACGCCTATGACCACGTGCCGTTCTACCGCGCGTCCTTCGACAAGGCAGGTGTCCGCCCCGAGGACTGCCGCTCCCTCGCCGATCTGACGCGTTTCCCCTTCACGACCAAGGCCGACCTCCGGGAGAACTACCCGTACGGCATGTTCGCCGTGCCGCGCGAGCAAATCCGCCGGCTGCACGCCTCCAGCGGCACCACCGGACGCCCCACGGTGGTCGGCTATACGGACAACGACCTTTCCATGTGGGCCGACATGGTGGCGCGGTCGATCCGGGCGGCCGGCGGGCGGCCCGGTGACATCGTGCATGTGGCCTACGGCTATGGGCTGTTCACCGGTGGGCTGGGCGCCCACTATGGTGCCGAGCGCCTGGGCTGTACGGTCGTCCCGGCCTCCGGCGGTATGACGGCCCGGCAGGTGCAGCTGATCCAGGATCTTCAGCCTGCCGTCATCATGGTGACCCCGTCCTACATGCTCACGCTGCTGGACGAGTTCGAGCGGCAGGGCGTGGACCCGCGCGGCACCTCGTTGCGTGTGGGCGTCTTCGGGGCCGAGCCCTGGACCGAGCAGATGCGGCGCGAGATCGAGGAGCGGTTCGCGATCGACGCCGTCGACATCTACGGGCTGAGCGAGGTGATCGGCCCGGGTGTGGCTCAGGAGTGCGTGGAGACCAAGGACGGGCTGACGATCTGGGAGGACCACTTCTATCCGGAGGTGGTTGATCCGATCACGGGTGAGGTGCTGCCGGAGGGCGAGCCGGGCGAGCTGGTGTTCACCTCGCTGACCAAGGAGGCCATGCCGATCATCCGGTACCGCACCCGGGATCTGACCCGGCTGCTGCCCGGTACGGCGCGGGTGTTCCGGCGGATGGAGAAGGTCACCGGGCGCAGTGACGACATGGTGATCCTGCGCGGGGTCAATCTGTTCCCGACCCAGATCGAGGAGATCGTGCTCCGCACGCCCGGCGTGGCGCCGCACTTCCAGCTCCGGCTGACCCGGGAGGGCCGGCTGGACCGGCTGACCGTCCGGGCCGAAGCCCGTCCGGACGCGGGCCCGGAGGCTCGGGAGGCGGCGGCCCGGTCCATCGTCGCGGCCGTGAAGGACGGCATCGGGGTGTCCGTGGACGTGGAGATCGTGGAGCCGGAGTCGCTGGAGCGTTCGGTCGGCAAGATCCGCCGGATCGTGGACCTGCGCCAGCCGGACGCGGGATAGGACCCCCGGGCCCGCGCCCTCGCGCGCGAGCACCTGCAGGGCCACCTCCAAACCCCGTACAACATCGCCAAGTTCCGTCGGCTCGGCCACACCGACGACGATCTCTCCGGCGGCAGCGACCGCTTCGTGGGCACCGGGCGAATCGGCGCCGCCGCAGTGGCGGTTGCTCGCCAAGGCGCTGCTGGAGTCGAGGACCCGCTGGAGGCCTCGGCTAACCGCTGAAGCGGTCGCGCAGTTCGCGCTTGAGGATCTTTCCGCTGGCGTTGCGCGGCAACTCGGTTACGAACAGCACCTGCTTGGGCGCCTTGAAGGGCGCGAGCTTCTCCTTCACGTGGGCGATGAGCTGATTCTCCGTCACTTCGCCGCGCGGGACGACGACCGCGGTGACCGCCTCGATCCACCGCTCGTCGGGCAGGCCGATCACGGCCGCCTCGGCCACGGAGTCGTGGGCGTACAGCGCGTCCTCGACCTGGCGTGAAGCCACCAGGACGCCACCGGAGTTGATGACGTCCTTCACCCGGTCCACGATGGTGAAGTAGCCCTCGGCGTCGCGCACCGCGAGGTCGCCGGAGTGGAACCAGCCGTCCCGGAAGGCCTCGGCGGTCTCCTCGGGCTTGTCCCAGTAGCCCTCGCACAACTGCGGTGAGCGGTAGACGATCTCACCGGGGGTGCCGTCGGGCACGTCGTCGCCCTTGTCGTCCACGACCCGGGCGTCCACGAACAGCACGGTCCGGCCGCAGGAGTCCAGCCGGCCCTCGTGTTCGTCGGGTCCGAGCACCGTGGCGAGCGGGCCGATCTCGCTCTGCCCGAAGCAGTTGTAGAAGGCGAGCCGCGGCAGGCGTGCGCGCAGCCGTTCCAGGACCGGGACGGGCATGACCGACGCACCGTAGTAGGCCTTGCGCAGGCCGTCGAGGTCACGGGTGGCGAAGTCGGGCCGGCCCGCCAGGCCGATCCACACCGTGGGCGGCGCGAACAGACTGTCCACGCGGCCCGCCTCGACGAGGTCGAACAGCCGGTCCCCGTCGGGCGCGTCCAGGATGATGCTGGTCGCGCCGACGGCGAGGTACGGCAGCAGGAACACATGCATCTGGGCCGAGTGGTACAGCGGCAGCGCATGTGCCGGCCGGTCGCCGGCGCTCAGATCGAGGGCCGTGATGGCGCTCAGATACTCGTGCACGAGGGCCCGGTGGGTCATCATCGCGCCCTTGGGCAGGGCGGTCGTACCGGAGGTGTACAGCAGCTGCACCAGGTCGTCGGTGCGGGGTTCGGGCCCGTCGTACGGCGGGGCGTCCGCCAGCCGGGCGAGGAGGGAGCCCTCGGCGTCCCGCAGCGGCAACGTCCGTACGCCGTCCGGGAGTCGGACGGCGAGGGCCGGGTCGGCGAGGACGAGGCTGCTGCCGGACTGGCCCACCAGATACGCCAGGTCGTCCCCGGTCAGGCTCTGGTTGACCGGTACATGGACCAGGCCCGCCCGGGCGCAGGCGAGGAAGGCGATGAGGTAGGCGTCGGAGTTGTGGCCGTAGGCGCCGACCCGGTCGCCGGGGGCGAGGCCCTGGGCGAGCAGTACCGAGGCCGCGCGGGAGACGGCGTCGTCGAGTTCCTCGTACGTCCAGCGGCGCGCGCCGTACTCCACCGCGAGGCGGGCCGGAGTGCGCCGGGCGCTGCGCCGCAGCACCCCGTCGACCGTGCTGCCGTGTCCCTGCGTCATGGCTCATGATCCTCGGCCCGGCCCGGAGGCAGGTCAAGCACCCGGGAGGTGCCTACCCAAACCCGGAAGAACATCCGACCCTCGCCCACATTTTCGATGCATACAGCATCAACGGTCGCTCGCCGAAGGCAACTTTTGCTTCTGCGTGCTTCTGTGCGCCCCTTTGGAGAAAGGTTTCCGGAAAGCATGCAGCATTGAACCTGGGCAGGAAATGTTGCGGGCGCCAAGCCCTGGCAGTTCGCAGTCCGTAGCAGTTCGCACTTTTCCCGAGTCACGTTGGGCAGGAGGTATCCATGAGCCGTGCTGTGCCTGAACAGAAACGAACGTGGACGACAGGTACTGCTCCCGGCATATTCCCACTCCTCGGCCACGGTATCGCCTTCTACCGTCGGCCGCTGGCGTTTCTGAATTCTTTGCCCGCGCACGGGGATCTGGTCGAAATACGGTTGGGCCCCCAGCGCGCCTGGATGGTGTGCCACCCGGAGCTGACCCACGAGGTCCTCATGGATCCGCACACCTTCGACAAGGGGGGCCCGCTGTACGACCGGCTCGGGAAGCTGATGGGGGACGGTCTCGTCACCTGCCGCCAGCCGGCGCACCGGGACAAGCGCAGGCTGCTGCAGCCCGGCTTCCGTCCCTCGCACGTCGCCGCGTACACGGACCTCGTCACCGAAGAGGCCGAGTCGGTGTGCGACACATGGCCGGCGGGTCGGGTGGTTCCCGTCACCGAGGCGATGATGACCCTCACGGCCCGCGTGATCAGCCGTGTGCTCCTCTCCGACGCGCTGGACGACGCGGCGACGGCCGAGGTGCGGGACTGTCTCACCGACGTCGTCCGTGGCCTCTTCGTCCGCACGGTCGTACCGATCGACGCCCTGTTCCGCCTCCCCACACCCGCCAACCGCCGCTACCGGCGCGCGCTCTCCCGGCTGCACGCCATCATCGACACGGCGATCGCGGAGCGCCGCCGGGGCGCCGAGCGCGACGACATTCTGGGAACGCTGCTGGCGGCCACGCGCGGCGACGGCAAAGCGGCGGCGATCTCCGACCAGGACGTCCACGACCACCTGATCACGCTGCTGCTCACCGGCGTCGAGGCCCCGGCCCTGTGCCTGGCCGACGCCTTCAGCCTGCTCGCCCGCCATCCGGAGGCGGAGCGCCGCCTGCATGCCGAGCTGGACGCCGTCCTTCCCGGAGGCCGCCGGCCCGGCCCGGACGATCTGCCGCATCTGGTCCAGACCCGGTGCGTCGTCTCCGAGACGCTGCGCCACTCGTCGCCCGGCTGGCTCTTCACCCGCGTCACCACCAGGGAGACGGAACTCGCCGGATGCCGGCTGCCCGCGGGAGCCACCGTTCTGTACAGCCCCTACCTGCTGCACCACGATCCCTCGTCGTTCCCCGACCCCGAGCGTTTCGACCCCGATCGCTGGCTGCCGGGACAGCTCACCGCCGCACAGCGCCGCGCGATGATCCCGTTCTCCGCGGGCAACCGCAAATGTCTCGGTGACGAGTTCGCCATGGTGGAGGCCACCCTGGCACTCGCGACGCTTGCCGGGCGCCGGCGGCTGCGGCATGTGCCCGGGTACGTGGCACAGAAACCGCGTCCCGCGATCACACTGGGCCCACGCTCCCTGGTGATGGCCTGCGAAGCCCGGTCGCACGGGCCGTCGGACGCACCGCCTCCCACCCCCTCGCCCGCGCCCCGAGCGGTGGCTGCCCCCAGCGCATCGGATTCCCGAACGGCAGGTGACCACGTTGTCGACGACGCATGAGGAAATCACCGTCCGCCTACCGGAGGAGTTGCCGGTCGCCAATCTCAGGGACCTGATCGACACCCACCTCCACATGCCATTCCCTTTTCTGCGCAACCCCCTTGAATCCCGTGCCGCGGCCGGAGTCGACGCATGGCTGAGCGTGTGGGGGCTGACCCACGAACCAGGTGTGGCGGCGATGATCGCCCGTACGCGCCCCGCCGAGCTCGCTTCCTACAACAGCCCCACCATGGACTCCGGACTCCTCCAGATCGTGGCCAATCAGATCGCCTATCAGTTCGTCTTCGACGACCGTGCGGAGGTCGTCGGCCGGCGCTCACCGGGCAGGCTGCTGCCCATGCTGTGCGAAAGCATCGCGATTCTGCGGGACGGCCGGCCGCCGAGCACTCCCCTCGGCGCGGCTCTGGCCGACCTCCACCGGCAGGTCCAGGAACGGTGCACCCCCGCCCAGGCCGCGCGGTGGGCCTGGAAGAGCAGTGAATACGTGCACGGCCTGATGTACGAAGCGGTGGCCCAGGCCCACCCCTTCCTCCTGCGTACCCGGGACTGCACCTCGATACGGTCGCTGACCGCGGGCGTCGAGCCGTTCCATCCCTTGTGCGAGGCCGCGCAGCCCCATGAACTGTCCCCCGCCGAACTCCACCATCCCGTCGTACGGCGACTGGGCCGGCTGTCGGCCGACGCGGCGGTGTGGATACCCGACCTGTTCTCCGTGGTGAAAGAGCAGCGTGCGGGCGAAATGATCAACCTGGCCCTGGCGTACCAACGCGAGCACCGGTGCTCGGTGCAGGCCGCCGTCCTTCTGGCCATCGAGGAGATCAATGGGACGATCGAGGAGTTCCAGAGGCTCTACGCGGAGATCGAACCGGAATTGAGCCCCGCGGGTGTCGGCTACGTGGAGGGCATGATCGGCTGGATTCGCGGGTGCTACTACTGGTCCCGCACCGTGCCGCGCTACGCGGATGTGACGTCGGTGCCCGCCGTGCCGTAATCACGCCTGTCGTGCTGCGGTGACAGCGTCACCGGAAGATGCCAACTCGAATCCCTTACCCAGCGAGTGGGCATTATCCCCCGCGCAGCCAATCATTCATCCTATGGTGCACAATCCGGCCGGCCCCACCTCCATGAGGCGTACCCTCGGCTCTCCCTGGCCGAACGACAGAAGGCGGTACGGCACATGGCGACGGAGCCGCGGCAACCGATCACCGAGCAACGAACGTTGATCGAGCGCCAGCGGGAACTTCAGGCCCTCGACGCCGCGTTCCGGGAGCTGCGGAGTGCCACGGACGGTGTGCCGCGGGCGCGGCGCAGGGGGCTGGTCGCCTTCACCGGGCCGGCCGGACTGGGCAAGACGGCACTTGTCACGGAAGCCCGTGCCCGGGCCGCGGCCCGCGGGTTCACGGTGCTGTCGGGCAGGGGCGGGGAGACCGAGCAGGGGTCGGCGTTCCGTGTGGTGCGCCAGTTGGTGCAGCCCTCGCTGGCCGCCATGGACGGGGCGGAGCTCCGCTCCTTCCTGGGAAGTTGGTACAACATCGTCGCCGCCGTGCTCGGCCTCGAAGCGCGCGGCCCCTCCCCCGCACCGGATCCGACCGGGGTCCGCGAAGGTCTCGACTGGGTCATGACGCGCCTCACGGTGAAGAAGGCGCCTGTCGTCCTGCTCCTGGACGACCTGCACTGGGCGGATGCCGAGTCCCTGAGCTGGCTCGCCTCCTTCGCACCACGAGTCGAGAACCTTCCGCTGCTGATCGTGGTCGCCTACCGGCCCGACGAGTTGCCGCCGGAGGCGGGCGAACTCCGCGCGTGGGTCGGAGACCAGGGGGACCGCCCCCGTGACCTGGCGCTGCTCACCGCCGACGGCGTGGCGCGGATCGTCAGGAACGAAATCGGCGAGAACGCCGAGGATCAGTTCTGCAAGGAATGCTGGTCGGCGACCGGAGGCAGCCCGTTCGAGACGGTGGAACTCGCGATCGGGCTCGGCGAGCGGAAACTCACCGGCACCGGGGACGACCTGCCCGCGATGCGTGAGCTCGCCGCGGCGATCAAGGGCCCGGGGCTGATCGAGCGTCTGCAACGGCTCGACACGGCGACCGTCCGTTTCGCGCAGACCGCCGCCGTGCTGGGTTCGCCGTTCTCGCCCCAGCTCGCGGCGAGCATCGCGGTGCTCGGCGACGAGGCCGTCACCGAGGCGATCCAGGCCTTGCGTACGGCCCGGATCCTTGCCGACGGCCACGGCCCCGGAGGGGAGCTGGAATTCCTTCACCCGCTGATCGCCACGACGATCTACCGGTCCATCCGCACGGGCTTCCGGGTCGGTCTGCACAACACCGCGGCTCAGACCGTGCTGGCCGCGGGATACGGCCCCACCGCCGCGGCCCGGCATCTGCTGGAGGTCCCGTGCGAGGGCAGTCCCGAGACGGTCGCGTGTCTGCGCGAGGCCGCGCGCGAGTACCTCCGCGCCGGGGCGACCGAGGCCGCCCGACGGCTGCTGACCCGCGCGTTGCAAGAGCCGCCCCTGCCCGAGGACCGTGCCGCGCTCCTGCACGAACTCGCGTGCGCCACGTTCCTGATCGAGCCCCCGGCCACGGTGCGGTATCTCCGCCAGGCGCTGGCGGAGCCCGACGTCGACCCGGATCTGCGTGCCTCCATCGTCTTTCGGCTCACGCAGGCTCTGGCGCACACCGATCAGCTGGCCGAGGCCGTGGCGGTGGCCGCCGAGGAGGCGCGCGCGGCCGTGAATCCGCGCGTCAAACTGCGCTTGCAGGCCGATCAGTTCGTCTGGAGCATGGTCCGCACCGACGACCCCGACTCACCCGCCCGCTCCCGGACACTGGCCCGTCTCGCCGAGAAGTTGCCCGGCCGCGGTCTGGAGGAGCGCTACATCCTGGGACTGCGGGCCTGGGACGCCGTCAAGCGCGGCGAACCGCGGCAGACCGCCCTCACGTATGCCGGGAAGGCCCTGCGCGGCGGCATGAGCTGGACGGACGAGAACCACGGATTCGAGGTGCCCGTCTCGGTCGCCCTGGTGTTCATGTACGGCGACCAGCCGCGACGGGCCGAGGAGTTGTTCCACAAGGGAATCGCGGAGTGCGCGGCCAAGGGCTGGCGCGGCTCGCACCTGGCACTCGGCCAGGCCCTCGCCGGCTACATCGGCTACCACCGGGGCTGCCTGGCCGAGGCCGAGGATCTCGTACGGGACGGTCTGCGCATCGCCAACACGGTGGCAGGGGCCGTGCCCGCCCAGTGGTTCGCCGTCGGCATCCTGATCCAGACCCTGCTGGCCCGTGGACGCATCACCGAGGCACGGGCACTCGCCGACGAACACCACTTCGGCGAGACGCCTCCGAACGCCGTCATCTATCCCGACCCCCGCACCGTGTACGCGGAACTGCTCCTGGCAGAGGGACGGCACGCCGAGGCGGCGAAGCTGTCGTCCGCGGTCGGGGACTGGCTGGACCAACGGGCCTGGCGGAACCCGGCCTGGTGCCCGTGGCAGCTCCGGCTCGCGTCCGCGCTGGTCCCCACCGCCCCGGACGAAGCGGTCGCCCACGCCCGGGAGGCCGTGCGGCGTGCCCGGGACTTCGGTGCCGCCTCCATCATCGGCCAGGCCCTGCACACCCTCGCCGAGGTGACCGGCGGACAAGCGGCACTCGACCTGTACGCGCAGGCCGTCGACCAACTGGAGCAGTCGCCCGCCGCCTACGAACTCGCCCGCGCCCAGATCGGCCACGGCGCCGCACTGTCCCGCAACGGGCGGCTGCAGGAGGCGGCCGATCGCCTCTACCAAGGTCTGGAAGGCGCGGTGCACTGCGGCGCCGAGGCACTCGCCGTCCGCGCCAGGGAAGAGCTCTCCGCGGCCGGACTGCGCCCCCTGCCGCTGCGCTACGTGCAGGCCGACACCCTGACCGGGCAGGAACGCCGTACCGCCGAACTGACCGCCCGGGGACACCCGGTGGCGGTCATCGCGAAGGAACTGCGCCTCACCGAGCAAGGCGTGCGGCAGTTGCTGTCCAGCGTCTATCGCAAGATCGGCACGGACGCCGCCGGCCTCCCCGGATTCCTGGAGAGCTGTCCTCGCCATCGCCCTTGAAGCCCTCGGGCCCGGGCCCGGGCCCGGCCGCGCTCACACCGCCCGCGTACGCCCTTCCCAGTACGGATCCCGCAACCGCCGCTTGTACAGCTTGCCGTTGGGGTCGCGGGGCATCTCGGCGATGAAGTCGACGCTCCTGGGCCGCTTGTAGCCGGCGAGTCGGCCCGCGCAGTGGTCGAGCAGGGCGGCGGCGAGGGCCGGGCCGGGGTCGTGGCCGGGTGCCGGTTCGACCACGGCCTTGACCTCCTCGCCCCAGTCGTCGTGCGGGATGCCGAAGGCGGCCGCGTCGGCGACGGCCGGGTGCGAGAGCAGTACGGACTCGATCTCGGCCGGGTAGATGTTGACCCCGCCGGAGATGATCATGTCGATCTTGCGGTCGCGGAGGAAGAGATAGCCGTCCTCGTCGAGGTGGCCGAGGTCGCCGACGGTGAAGAAGTCGCCGATGCGGTTCTTGCGGGTCTTGGCCTCGTCCTTGTGGTACGAGAAGCCTCCGGTGCTCATCTTCATGTAGACGGTGCCGAGTTCGCCGGGCGGGAGCCGGTTGCCGTCGTCGCCGAAGACCGCGAGTTCGCTGATGGGCCAGGCCTTGCCGACGGTGCCGGGCTTCTTCAGCCAGTCCTCGGCGGTGGCGAAGGCGCCGCCGCCCTCGCTGGCCGCGTAGTACTCCTCCACACAGTGCCCCCACCAGTCGATCATGGCGCGCTTGACGTGATCGGGGCAGGGGGCGGCGCCGTGGATGGCGTGCCGCATCGACGAGACGTCGTAGCGAGCCTTGACCGCGTCCGGGAGGGCCAGCAGACGGTGGAACTGGGTCGGGACCATATGGGTGTGGGTGCACCGGTGGGTGTCGATGCGGCGGAGCATCTCCTCGGGGGTCCACTTGTCCATCAACACCAGCCGGTGGCCGATGTGCAGGGACGCGCCCGCGAACTGCAGGACGGCCGTGTGGTAGAGCGGCGAGCAGACCAGGTGGACGTTGTCGTCGAACGGCTTGATGCCGAAGATCCCGAGGAAGCCGCCCAGGTAGGCCTCCTCGGGCGCCCTGCCGGGCAGCGGGCGGCGGATGCCGCGCGGGCGTCCCGTCGTACCGGAGGTGTAGTTCATGACCCAGCCGAGTTCGCGGCCGGTGGGCGCCGACTCCGGTTGTCCGCCCAGGAGTTCGGCGTACGGGCGGAAGCCGGCGACCGCGCCGACCGCGTACCGGTGGGTGGCTGGCAGGCCCGCCTCGTCGGCGGCAGCGCGGGCGGCGTCGGTGAACCGCTCGTGGGCGATGAGCACCTTGGCACCGGAGTCGGCGACGATCCAGGCGATCTCGGGTCCGACGAGGTGGTGGTTGACCGGGACCAGATAGAGGCCGGCCTGGGTGGCGGCCAGATAGGCGGTGACGAACTCGACGCCGTTCGGCAGGACGACGGCGAAGGCGTCGCCGCGCTGCAGGCCGGCCGCGCGCAGCCCGTGGACGAGCCGGTTGGCGGCGCCGTGCAGTCGTCCGGCGGTCCACTCCTCTCCGTCGGGGGCGACGAGGACCGTGCGGTCGGGGTGCTGGGCGGCCTGGGCCCAGAAACCGGCGGGGGGCGTGCTCACTGCTGCGCTCACGACTGGCCGCTCCTTCCGGCGATGCGGTTGATGCGGTCCACGGCTCCTTCGAAGCCGCGGGTGAGGTCGTCGAAGACGGCCTGGACGCTGCGTTCGCTGTTCATCCGGCCGACGATCTGGCCGACGGGGGTGCCGAGCAGGGGTTCGACCTCGTACTTCTGGATCCGGGAGACCGCCTCGGCCACGAGCAGGCCCTGCAGCGGCATGGGCAGGGTGCCGGGTCCGGCCGGGTCGTCCCAGGCGTCGGTCCACTCGGTACGGAGCTGGCGTGCGGGTTTGCCGGTGAGGGCGCGGGAGCGGACGGTGTCGCCGGAACCGGCGGCGAGCAGCTTGCGGGTCAGGGCGGGCGCGTGCAGATCGGCCTCTGTGGTGGTCAGCCATAGAGAGCCCAGCCATACACCTTGCGCGCCGAGTGTGAGGGCGGCCGCCACCTGCCGGCCGCTGCCGATCCCTCCGGCCGCCAGCACGGGCAGGGGGTCGACGGCCTCCACGACCTCGGGGGTGAGCACCATCGTGGCGATCTCGCCGGTGTGGCCGCCGGCCTCGTAGCCCTGGGCGACCACGATGTCGATCCCCGCCTCCTGGTGTTTGCGAGCATGCCGGGCGCTGCCGGCGAGGGCGGCCACCAGTACACCCCGGTCGTGTGCGCGGGCGACGACGTCGGCGGGCGGGGAGCCGAGGGCGTTGGCGAGGAGTTTGATCGGATGGTCGAAGGCGACGTCGAGCTGGGTGCGGGCGACCTGCTCCATCCACCCGGTGATGCGCCACCCGGACGCCTCGCCCTCGGCCAGCTCCGGCACCCCGTGCCGGGCGAGGGTGTCCCGCACGAACTGCCGGTGCCCTTCCGGGATCATCGCCTCCACGTCGGCCTCGGTGACACCTTCCACCTTCTTCGCGGGCATCACCACGTCCAGCCCGTAGGGCCGGTCGCCGACGTGGGCCTCGATCCAGTCGAGGTCGCGTTTGAGGTCGTCGGGGGCGGTGTAGCGGACCGCGCCGAGCACTCCGAAGCCGCCGGCCCGGCTGATGGCCGCGGCGACGGCGGGGAACGGCGTGAAGCCGAAGACGGCGTGCTCGACTCCCAGTGTCCTGCTCAGCTCCGTCTGCATGGGCGCAGGATGCCGCAGCCGACGTGCCGACGGAAGAGCTTTCTGACGTCCCGTCAGATTCTTTGCCGGCAACGGTGTTACGCGCCGGTCTCCAGCACCGCCATCGCCGCGTTGTGCCCCGGCACCCCGCTCACCCCTCCCCCACGCACCGCGCCCGCTCCGCACAGCAGGACGTTCGGGTGCCGGGTCTCCACGCCCCAACGGCCCGTGTCCTCCTGCGCGTACGGCCAGGACAGGGCACGGTGGAAGATGTTGCCGCCGGGCAGCCGCAGGTCCCGTTCCAGGTCGAGCGGGGTCTTCGCCTCGATGCAGGGGCGGCCGTCGGCGTCGGTGGCCAGGCAGTCGGCAAGGGGTTCGGCGAGGTGGGTGTCGAGCTGGGCGAGGGTGGACGCCAGCAGCTCCTCGCGTACGGCGTCGTTGTCCCGGTCGAAGAGCCGGGCCGGGGTGTGCAGGCCGAACAGGGTGAGCGTCTGGTAGCCGCGCGCGGCGAGTTCGGGGCCGAGGATGGTGGGGTCGGTCAGGGAGTGACAGTAGATCTCCGAGGGCGGGACGGCGGGGAGTTCACCGGCGGCGGCCTGGGCGTGGGCGGTGGCGAGCTGTCGGTAGCCCTCGGCGATGTGGAAGGTGCCGGCGAAGGCCTCGCGCGGGTCGACGTCCGGGTCGCGCAGCTCGGGCAGCCGGGTGAGCAGCATGTTGACCTTGAGCTGGGCGCCCTCGGCGGGCTCGGGCGACGGGTCTCCCGTCAGGACGGCCAGCTCCTGCGGGGAGGCGTTGACCAGGACGTGCCGGGCGGCGGCGACACCCTCGCCGTCGGCCGTGCGATAGGTGACCTCGGCGGTGTGTCCGTCGGTGGCGATCCGGACCGCCTCGTGTCCGGTCGCGACGACCGCGCCCGCCGAGCGGGCCGCGTCGGCCAGCGCGTCGGTGAGGGCGCCCATGCCGCCGACGGGCACGTCCCAGGCGCCGGTGCCCCCGCCGATGACGTGATAGAGGAAGCAGCGGTTCTGGACGAGCGTGGGGTCGTGGGCGTCGGCGAAGGTGCCGATGACGGCGTCGGTGAGGACCACGCCCCGGACCAGGTCGTCGGCGAAGTTCTCCTCCACGGCGACGCCGATCGGCTCCTCGAACAGGGCCCGCCAGGCGGTCTCGTCGTCGATGCGCCGGCGCAGTTCGTCGCGGGTGGGCAGGGGCTCGGTGAGGGTCGGGAAGACCCGCTGGGCGACGCCCGCGGTCATGCCGTAGAAGCGCTGCCAGGCTTCGTATGCGCCCTCGCCGCCGGTCAGTCGGGCGAAGGCCTCCCGGGTGCGCTGCTCGCCACCGCCGACGAGGAGTCCGGTGGGCCGGCCGTCCCGCTCCGCCGGGGTGTACGACGAGATGGTGCGGGCGCGGACCCGGAAGTCCAGGCCGAGATCGCGCACGATCTTCTGCGGCAGCAGGCTGACCAGGTAGGAGTAGCGCGACAGCCGGGCGTCGACGCCGGCGAACGGGCGGGTGGAGACGGCGGCGCCACCGGTGTGGTCCAGCCGTTCCAGCACCAGGACCGAGCGGCCCGCGCGGGCCAGGTAGGCGGCGGCGACCAGGCCGTTGTGTCCGCCGCCGACGATGACGGCGTCGTAGCTGCGGGGGTGCGCGTTGGCAGGCATGGTTCTTCGTAACACGTGATGATCCACGGCGGCCAGAGGCGGGCCCCGACGGTGGTCACGCGCCGCCGCCCCTGCTTGGGTCGTTCGCCGCCACTGCGTCCACGGTCGGGCACCGCCACTGAAACGCGGTCAGGCCCCGCCCCGTGTGACCGTGACCCGACGCCGCCGGGCGCGAACGTGGTCAGGCGGCGCCGACTGCGACCCTGATCAGACCCCACCCGCCGCGAACGTGACCACGCGCCACCGACCACGACCCTGATCAGACCCCTGATCAGACCCCACCGGCCGCGAACGTGGTCACGCGCCGCCGGACGCCGGGCGTCGGCGGACCACCGCGAGCCTGCGGTACAGCTCGCCGGCCTCGGCGCCCCGGCCGAGCCGCTCCAGGCAGTGCGCCTCGTCGCTGCGGCCGGCAAGGGTGTCGGGGTGGTCCGGGCCGAGGATCTGCTCGCGGGTGGCGGTGATCCGCCGGTACTCGGTGAGAGCCTCCGCCCAGCGGCCCAGCCAGCCCAGCGCGACCGCGACCTCACGGCGACTGACGAGCGTGTCGGGGTGGGCCGGCCCCAGGGTCTGCTCGCGAAGGAGACAGACGTCCCGTGCCTCGGCCAGGGCGTCCGCCCAGCGGCCCAGCCGGCCGAGGTTGACCCCGAGGCCGTGCCGGGCCCGGAGCGTGTCGGGATGGGTCGGCCCCTGTACCCGGGTGCGGTCCACGATCAGCTCCCGGTACAGGCGCAGGGCGTCCGCGCTGCGGCCGAGGCGGCCGAGGCTGAGGGCGGTCTCGTAACGGGCGGCGAGGGTGTCGGTGTGGTCGGCGCCGAGCACGCGCGCCCGAGCCCCGGCGACCTCGTGATAGATGCGCAGCGCCTCCTCCCAGCGGCCCGACTGGCCCTCGGCATAGGCGACTTCGCAGCGCGAGACCAAGGTGTCGGGGTGGTCCGGGCCGAGCACCCGGGCCCGGGCGGCGGCCACCTCCAGAGCCGTACGGCAGGCGTCCTCCAGGCGGCCGAGCCGGCCGAGGGTACAGGCGAGGTTGTGCCGGCAGCGCAGGGTGTCGGGGTGGTCGGGTCCCATGGCGCGCACCCGGGCGGCCAGCACCTCCGCGTACACCTGGTGGGCCTCGAAGTGCCGGCTCAGCCGGCCGAGCGCATAGGCCGTCTCCTGGCGGGCGGCGAGGGTGGCGGGGTGGTCGGCGCCGAGCACACGCGCTCTGGCCTCGGCGAGGTCCGTGTAGGCGGCCAGCGCCTCGGCGGCGCGGCCGGCGCGGACGAGGGCGAAGGCGGTCTCGTAGCGACTGGCCAGGGTCTCGGGGTGGTCGGGGCCGAGCAGCGCGGCCCGCTCGGCGGCCACGGCTCGGTGTGTCTCGCCCGCCTCGGCCCACCGGCCGAGCCCGGCCAGCCGGACGCCTTGCCGGTGCCGTGCGGCAAGGGCGGCAAGGGCGGCCAGGCGCTCGGCGGGCAGGGCCGTGCGCTTTGCGGGTGGTGCGGTGCGCTCCGCAGGTGGTGCAGGGTGCTCAGCGGGACGTGGCGGTTCGGGATGTCGGTCGTCCACCGGTCCGTTCTGGCCGGCCGCCGTGCGGTGGAAGCCGCCCATCGGATACGGCTCCGCGCCGCTTCGGGGCGCCACGGCCCACCGGCCCGACAGCGCCGTCCCCGCGTCCGGGGGCAGCGCGCACAGTCCGGCGCCGAGCGCCTTGTGGCCGGTGGTCATGCCCCGGGTCCAGGACGGCAGGCGGATTGCGCCTTTCGCGTCCGGAAGCTGAACGGCTGTGGTAGGGGCCGCTATTGTGTGCGCTCCCCGGATCCGGTGGACCAACTCCCCCGCATCACACGGCCGTTCCTCGGGCCGTTTGGCCAGCAGGCCGAGGATGATCTCCTCCAGGTGGACGGGCAGTTCCGGGCGTCGTTCGCGTGGGGGCCGGGGTGGGGTGTCGCGGTGGCCGAGGAGGATCGCCCAGGCGTCCTCCAGGTCGAACGGCGGTGCGCCGGTGGCGATTTCGTACAGGACGCAGCCCAGCGAGTACAGATCGCTGCGCTGGTCGACCTCGCCGCCGCCGATCTGTTCCGGGGACATGTAGTGCGGGGTGCCGAGGGCCACGCCGGTGCCGGTCAGCCGGGCGGTGAAGCCGATGTCGTGGCCGAGGCGAGCTATGCCGAAGTCGCAGATCTTCACGGTGCCGTCGGTCAGCCGCACGATGTTGGCCGGCTTCAAGTCGCGGTGGACGACGCCCTGTTGGTGGGTGTAGGCGAGGGCGGCGGCGACCTGGGCGGCGATGTCCTGCACATCGGCCACGGGCAGCGGGTGCCCCTTGTTGTCCTCCAGCAGCCGGCTCAGATCGCGGCCCTCCAGCAGCTCCATCACCAGGTACAGGACCTCGTCGGACTCGCCGAAGTCGTGCACGACGGTCACGCCGCGGTGCGAGAGGGCGGCCGCCACCCGAGCCTCACGGCGGAACCGCTCCCGCAGGACGCGCGTGACGGACGGATCGCGGTACGGGCCGAGCGGCTTGAGGCACTTCACCGCGACCTGCCGGCCCAGGGACTCGTCCCGGGCCCGCCAGACCTCGCCCATCCCGCCCCGCCCGAGCAGGTCGAGCAGCCGGTACCGGCCCTGAATCAGTCTGTTCTCCCCCATAGCGATCCGCCGCCCCCGTCGCCGTCCGCCCCGCCGCAGGGAGGCCGCCGCGGGCCCCCCGGCCGCACCGCGCCCCACCCCTGCTCGTCCAGTATGGCGGCCTATCGTCCGACTTTGTACGGTGCCGGACGCGCCGCCGGACCGAGCCTCGCCATGGCCCGCAGGATGTGTTTGGGCGGCAGCTGCCAGCGCACACGTGCGGGAACGCAGCGCAGGAGGGCACCCATGGCCCGCAGCCGGCGGGTGACGACAGCGGGTGCGGGGGCCGGTCTGCCGTACAGCTCATGGGCGTACGGAGGCAGAGCGGCGTACGCCAACTGCGCCACACGCCGCCACAGCACCTCGCGCGCCGGTATGAGGAGCAGATGCGTCGGCGGGCGGAGCAGAAAGTCGTCCACCACGCGGGCCTCGGGTCCCGCGGTCAGCGCCGGCCGCACTTTCTCGAAGTACGCGGCGAGTTCGGCCCGGCTCCCCGGTACGGCCTCCGGGTCGAGACCCACCAGGCGTGCGCTGACCCGGTGTTCGGCGATGTACCGGTCGGCCTGGGCGTCGGTGAGCGGGAAGCCGGAGCGGCGCAACACGTGCAGATAGGAGTCGATCTCCGCGCAGTGCACCCACAGCAGCAGCCCGGGTTCACCGACGCCATACCGCTCGCCGGTGTCCGGGTCGGTCGCCGTCAACATGCTGTGGATCTTCCGTACGCGGGCGCCGGCGCGCTCGGCGGCCTCGGTGGTGCCGTACGTCGTCGTACCGACGAAGTCGGCCGTCCGCATGAGCCGGCCCCAGGCGTCGCGCCTGAAGTCGGAGTTCTGCAGCACGCCGCGGACCGCGCGCGGGTGCAGGGCCTGGAGGTACAGCGCGCGGACGCCGGCGACCCACATCATCGGGTCACCGTGCATCTGCCAGGTCACGGAATGCGGCGTGAACAGCCCGGGGTCGCCCATGCCCGCAGTGTGACCCGGATTGCCGGTTGAAACCAGGCGATGCTCTCTGCCCGCATCGGTGCCAACCGGGTTCAGCGACTGGTGGTCCAGTATCAGGCGATGGTGGCACTTGATACAGCGCAGGTGCCGGCACCGTACGGGGACGTCCCGCCTGTACAGGACCGAAGCACGCCCGCGTCTGCGGTTAGGGTGAGAGGCGTGGAGCTTCTGCACCTGCGTTATTTCGTCGCCGTCGCCCAAGAGCTGAACTTCTCGACCGCTGCCCGCAAACTGCGCATGGCGGCGTCCCCGCTGAGTCGGCGGATCAAGGATCTGGAGAACGAGGTCGGGCACCGGCTGTTCGACCGGGACACCCATCATGTGACGCTCACCGAGGCCGGCAGCACCCTGCTGCCGATCGCGCGTGGTGTCCTGGAGCAGGTCGACTCGATCCGGTGGCGGCTGGACGAGACGACGCGGCCGCGGCGGACCACGCTGTTGCTGGGCATTCCCAGCGGTATCCATCCGGACCTGCGGGAGCGGATGGACGATCTCGCCGAGCGGGTCCGCGACCGGTTCGAGATCAAGCGCTGGCCGGGCGGCACCGAGCGGCTGGTCGACGCCGTGTGCGACGGCAGACTGGCGCTGACCCTGGCCCGGCTCCCGGCCGGCGGCGATCCGGCCCTGGAGCAGTTGCCGGTGATGTCGGAGCGGCTCGGCGCGGTCGTGCCCAGGGACCGGTTCTCGGGGCGGGAGTCGGTCGCCCTGACGGAACTGTCCGGACTCGCCTACGCGGGCTCCCCCTCGGCGGCGACGACCGCGTATTTCCGCGGCCTCGACCAGCAGCTGTCTGAGCTCGGCATCAGGAAGCGGGTCGAAACCGGCAGCGCGTCTTTCGACGGAATTTCCGAAATCGTGTCCAGTGGGCTGGCATTCTCCGTTTCCATGCTGGACCCGCGAAGCCCCATGCAGAATTACCGCCTGGACAACGTGATGGTCCTCCCTTTCTCGGATTTCCATCCCCGGCTGGAAACCGGACTGCTCTGGCGTAAGGATCGAGCGCGCGACGGTGACCTGGGGGAAGTCGTCGCCGCCGCTCGCGAGATATTCTCCGAACCACTCCGGGATTAGCCATAAAAGGGCACCGGTAAAGCGGTATGACCACTGCGGTCATACCGCTTTTCTTTATTCGGTCATTCCGTTTTCCATCCCTCCTTGCTAACTTCGTTTCCAGATACACACATGAGGTGAAGCGAGACGTGGAAGGAAAAGTGATGACGGAAATCACCGACACCGTGGCCGGCCCGCTGGACGGCGTGCGCGTGATCGACCTCTCGACCGTGGTGATGGGCCCCTACGCCGCGCAGATCCTCGGCGACCTGGGCGCCGACGTGATCAAGATCGAGTCGCCCGCGGACACCGTCCGCGTGGGCCACTACCGCACGACACCGGGCATGACCCCGCTGAACCTCAACGTCAACCGCAACAAGCGCAGTGTGTCCCTCAACCTCAAGGACGCCACCGAGCGCGAGCAGGCGCTGCGGCTGATCGACACCGCGGACGTGCTGATCACCAACATGCGGCCCGGCGCGCTGCACCGCCTGGGCCTGTCCTACGACGACATCGGCGCCCGCAACCCCGGGCTGGTCTACGCGCACGCCCAGGGATTCCGCGGCGACTCGGACCGGGCCGGCAACGCCGCGTACGACGAGACCGTGCAGGCCGCGTCCGGACTGGTCGACATCGCCGACCGCGCGCTCGGCGAGCCCGTCTACCTGCCGACCATCATCGCCGACAAGGTCTCCTCCCTGAGCATCGCCTACAGCGTGCTGGCCGCCCTGCTGCACCGGAACCGGACCGGCCGGGGCCAGCTCGTCGAGATCCCGATGGCCGACACCCTGATCGCGTTCAACCTGGTCGAGCACCTGGCGGGACACACCCACGTGCCCGAGACCGGCCCGACCGGCTTCCCGCTGTCGATGCTCAAGGGGCACCGGGCGGTGCGCACCAAGGACGGCCTGGCCTGCGTCATCCCGTACAACCCGCAGAACTACCGGGACTTCGTCACCGCCGCCGGACGCCCCGACCTGGCCGAGGACCCGCGCATCAACGGCGACGCCATCGACAGCGCCGACCACGAGGACCTGGCCGCGCTGATCGAGCTGTGCGCCCCGGCGCTGACCACCGCCGAGTGGGCGCAGGTGTGCGCGAAGCACAGCATCCCGATGGCTCCGGTGCTGGAACTGGACCGCGCCCACGAGGACCCCTACGTCCAGGGCGGCCATCTGCTCGACACCGTCGAGCACCCCACCGAGGGCACGATCCGCACCATCGGCATCCCGCTGCGCTTCTCCGCCACCCCCGGCTCGATCCGCCGTCTGGCACCGGTCGCGGGCCAGGACACCGAGGAAGTCCTCGCCGAACTGGACGCCACCCGCTGAGCGGCGCCACACGCACCACACGCCCCAGGGGAACGCCCGTGCGCTCCCCGACGGGCCGTCACAGGAGAACAACCATGAGCATCCCCGAAACACCTGAAACACAAGAAACGCCCGAAGCACCCGAAGCACCCGTCGTCCGCACCGAACGGATCGGCTCCACCCTGCTGATCACCCTCGACCGGCCCGACGCCCGCAACGCCGTGAACGCCGCGGTCGCCGCCGGCCTGAGCGGCGCGCTGGACGAACTGGCGGCCGACCCCGGGCTACGCGCCGGCGTCCTGACCGGCGCGGGCGGGACGTTCAGCGCCGGCATGGATCTCAAGGCGGCGCTGCGCGGCGAGTCGCCCGAGGTCGCCGGCCGCGGGTTCGGCGGCCTGACCGAGGCCGAACCGGCCAAGCCCCTGATCGCCGCCGTGGAGGGCTGGGCCATGGGCGGGGGCTTCGAACTGGCCCTGGCCTGCGACCTGATCGTCGCGGCCGAGGACGCCCGGTTCGGCCTGCCCGAGGTCAGGCGCGGCCTGATCGCCGCGGGCGGCGGTGTGATCCGGCTGCCCAAGCGCATCCCGCACCACCTGGCCATGGAACTGCTGCTGACCGGCGAGCCCGTCGACGGCCGCCGCGCCGGTGCACTGGGCCTGGCCAACCGGGTCACCGCCGCCGGCCGGGCCGTCGCCGAGGCGCTCCGGCTGGCCGAACGGCTCGCGGAGAACGCCCCGCTCGCGCTGGCGGCCGTCAAGCGCGTCGTCCGCGCCGCCGACGGTGTGCCCGACGCCGACGCCTTCGCCTTCCAGCGGGGACAGATGGAGACCCTGATGGCCTCCTCGGACGTGCGCGAGGGCATGACCGCCTTCGCCGAGCGCCGCCCCGCGCGGTGGACGGGGCGGTGAGGCGCCATGCGCACCGAGGACGTACGACAGCGCCTCACCACCCCGCTCACGAGTCCGGCGTTCGCGCCCATGGTCCCGCGGTTCACCGACCGCGAGTACCTCAACGTCGTGTACCGCACCGACCCCGACGCGCTGCGGGCCGTCGTCCCCGAACCGCTGCGGATCGCCGAGCCGCTGGTCCGGTTCGAGGTGATGAGGATGGGCGACGTCAGCGGATACGGCCCCTACACGGAGGCCGGCCAGGCGATACCCGTCAGCTTCGAGGGCGAGGACGGCGAGTACCTGCACGCGATGTACCTCGACAACTTCCCGGCGACCGCCTCCGGTCGTGAGGTCGCCGCCTACCCGAAGGTGATCGGCTCCCCGGCGCTCCACGTCGACTCCGGCACGCTCGTCGGCACCCTCGACCACGGCACGCTGCGGGTCGCCACCGCGACCATGGGCTACAAGCACCACGAGCTGGACCTGCGGGAGGCCGAGGCGCAGATCACCGTGCCGACCTTCATGCTCAAGATCGTCCCCGGCTACGACGGCTCACCGCGCGTGCAGGAACTCGTCCGCACCCGCATCACCGACCTCACCGTCAAGGAGGCCTGGACGGGCCCCGCCCGGCTCCAGCTGTTCCAGCACGCGCTCGCCCCGCTGGCCGATCTGCCGGTGCTGGAGGTCGTCTCCGCCAGCCACATCCTCACCGACCTGACGCTGTCCGCCGTCGAGCCGGTTCACGACTACCTGAAGGGAGCCGCGTCATGACCCGCACCTTCCGTACGGCCGCGGTGATCGGCGCCGGGACCATCGGACTGTCCTGGACGGCGCTGTTCGCCGCGCACGGCCTGACCGTCCGGGTGAGCGACCCACGGCCCGACCTCGCCGAGGCCGTGCACGAGGCCCTGGCCCAGTACGCCCCGCACCTGGCCGCCCGCGGCCTGGACGTGACCGGCCTCGCCGACCGGGTGCACCTCGCCGCCGACGTCTCCGACGCCGTCCGGGACGCGGACGTCGTCCAGGAGAACGGCCCCGAACGGCTCGCGTTCAAGCAGGATCTGTTCGCCGCTCTGGCCCGGGAAGCGCCCGGCCACGCGCTGCTGCTCAGCTCCTCGTCGGCGATCCCGTCGACCGCGTTCACCCGGGAACTGCCGGACGCCGACGCCGCCCGCGTCCTGATCGGCCATCCCTTCAACCCGCCGCACCTGGTCCCTCTGGTCGAGGTCGTGCCCGGTGAGCGCACCGGCGAGGACGTCGTACGGGACGCGGTGGACTTCTACGCCTCGGTGGGCCGCACCCCGGTCGTCGAGCGCAAGGAGATCCCGGGCTTCGTCGGGAACCGGCTGCAGAACGCGCTCAGCCGCGAGGCGGTGTACCTGGTCGAGCAGGGCGTGGTGACGCCCGAGGAACTCGACAAGGTCATGACCAACTCGCTGGGACTGCGCTGGGCGACGGTCGGGCCGTTCCTCGGCTCGCATCTGGGCGGCGGACCCGGCGGCTACCGGCACCTGGTCGAGCACATAGGTGCCTCGATGCGACACGTGTGGGACGACCTCGGCCGCCCCGCGCAGGGCGACGACGAACGGCGACAGCTCGTCGAAGCCGTGGAGAAGGCGTACGGCTCCGTCCCGTACGCGGAACTCGCCGAGACGCGCGACCGCAGGCAACTGGCGGTCCTGGCCGCGCTGGAGGGCACCACCACCCGGACGACCGCCCCCGAGGAGGAGAACTGAGATGACCACCGCACAGCCCACGGCCGTCGGACCGCCGGCCGACGAATTGACCGCCGACTTCTACCACTTCGAGTCGCTGCTGCCGGACGACGAGCGCAAGATCCTCCTCAAGGCCCGCGCCCTCATGCGTGACCAGGTCAAGCGGCTGGTGAACGACAACTGGGCCAAGGGCGAGTTCCCGAAGGAGCTGATCGGCCTGTTCCGCGAGAGCGGCCTCGCCGGGCTGCCGTACGAGGGCTACGGCGAGCACCGCCCCGCCGTCAGCAACCTCCTGAGCGGCATGCTGGCCATGGAGATGACCCGCACCGACGCATCGGTGGCCACCTTCTTCGGCGTCCACAACGGCCTCGCGATGTACTCCATCCACTCCGGCGGGAACCAGGAGCAGCGCGACCGCTGGCTGCCGGAGATGGCCGCGATGGAGAAGATCGGCGCGTTCGCCATGACCGAGCCCCTCGGCGGCTCCGACGTCGCGGGCGGTATGCGCACCACCGCCCGGCGCGAAGGCGACACCTGGGTCCTGAACGGCGCCAAGAAGTGGATCGGCAACGCGACCTTCGCCGACTACGTCGTGGTCTGGGCACGGGACGTCGACGACAACCACGTCAAGGGATTCGTCGTCGAGAAGGGCACGCCCGGCTTCAGCCCGGTGAAGATCGAGAACAAGCTCGCCTTCCGGATCGTGGAGAACGCGGAGATCACCCTGTCCGATGTCCGGGTCCCGGAGGCCCACCGGCTCCAGCGGATCAACTCCTTCCGCGACGTCGCCGAGATCCTGCGCGCCACCCGCGGCGGGGTGGCGTGGCAGGCGCTGGGCGTCATGGCCGGCGCCTACGAACTGGCCCTCGACTACGCCCGGCAGCGCAGGCAGTTCGGCCGTCCGATCGGCGGCTTCCAGCTCGTGCAGGACCTGCTGGTCAAGAGCCTCGGCAACATCACGGCCTCGTGGGGCATGCTGGTCCAGCTCGCCCGGCTGCAGGATGCCGGCATCTTCCGCGACGAACACTCCTCCCTGGCCAAGGCGTTCGTCACCTCGCGGATGCGGGAGGTCGTGGCCTGGAGCCGGGAGATCTTCGGCGGCAACGGGATCCTCCTGGACCACGACATCGCCCGGTTCTTCGCCGACGCCGAGGCGATCTACTCCTTCGAGGGCACCCGCGAGATGAACACCCTCATCGTCGGCAAGTCGATCACGGGCCAGAGCGCCTTCGTGTGACTTCGTCGAGGCTCCGCGTCAGGCGGGGGCGAGGACGCAGAACTCGTGGCCCTCCGGGTCGGCCAGGCACGTCCACGGGACGTCGCCCTGGCCGAGGTCGAGGTCGGTGGCGCCGAGGGTCCGCAGCCGGGCCACCTCCGCCGCTTTGTCGTCGCCGGGGTACGGCAGCAGGTCGAGATGGACGCGGTCGGGCACGGTCTTCACGTCGGGTGTGCGGAGGAACTCGAGATACGGGCCGACGCCGTTGGCGGAGCGGAACACCGCATGGTCGTCGGTCACCCCGTGCAGGGTCCAGTCCAGCGCCTCGCCCCAGAACCGGGCCATGGCCCGCGGATCCGCGCAGTCGACCACCACAGCCGCGATCGGCCCGGTGTCCCGGTAGACGTCCCGAGGCTCCAGCACGCAGAGCTCGTTGCCCTCGGGGTCGGCGAGGACCGTCCACGGCACGTCGCCCTGGCCCACATGGACGGGCGTCGCACCGAGAGCCGTCAGGCGCGCGACCAACTCCGCCTGATGGGCTGTCGACGTGGTGGCGAGATCGAGGTGCACACGGTTCTTCGTCGTCGTCCTGGGTTCCGGGACGGGAACGACGTCGATGCCGACGGCGACCGGGTGCGGCCAGACGAGGCCGCCGGCGGGTCCGACGTAGGTGGTCACGCCGGGGCTGTAAGCCTGCCAGTCGAGCACCTCCGCCCAGAACCGGCCGACCGCCGGGGGATCAAGAGCCTTGATGTTCACCATCACAGGTCGCAGTGCCATGCCGGCGATCCTATGCACCCGCTCCGCGACGGCATCCGCACCGTCGCCGAACAGAGATCGACTCGCTGATCAGCCGCCGTACTCAACTCGCCGACTGAAGTGCCGAGTCACTGAGTCACTGAGTCACAGCAGGTGTGACCGAGCTCGCTAGTTGGCACCAGGCCACGTTCACGACCTGCACTGATGCCAAGCGGCTTCAGCGGCCGGAGCGGCAGAATCAGCGAAATGGTTGGCACTTTGGTACAGCGCAGGTCATGAGGCGCGTGTCGCCACAGCGGGGCCGGAGATCTTCGGCGGCGACAGCCTTGATATGAACGCGGCAGCCACATCGCCGTGTTCCTGCGAGGCGAGAAGCTGCTCTGGACGGCAAGCCGTACCGCTCGCGCCAGTATGCGTCTGTCAGTCCATGACGGCGGGAACAACACCTCCCGCTTCCGCTTGAGCCACCCCCCGAGCTCCCGCGAGACGGCTGGGGACAGCCACCCATTGGCAGTCGCGTCATCGATGCCCGGCCTGAAGCGGTACGCCTCTTGGATCGCCCCTACGAATTCAGCCGCGGTCGCTTGGACGACACGGTCCCGGAGGAAGGTCCCGTTCAGGTCTGCCTTCTCCCTCAGCGTAGCCGCGTACATCCTCTCCTCCGCCGTCACCCCTGCGGCACTTCGCGGCACCTTCAACGTTCGCCGGCCCTCCTGCCGCTCTAGGGGTTCCCGCTGGCACTCCCCTCGCCGTTGGAGGTGTCCCGCTGCTCCCTCTCCTCCGAAGCGGAAACATCCTGAGGCTCGGTCAGCAACTCCAGAAGGGCGGCGTCCGCCTTCTGCCGCTCTGGGCACCGGGTGGGTGATCACGTAGCCGCGCTCGGCCTGCGCCAGCAAGACGCTGACCTGCGAGTCTCCAGGCGGCTCACCAACGCTTCCCGCTGCTCCAGGGCCTACCGTCAGGGCGACGGAGCCGGCTTCCTGCGCTGAGCAAGTCGACGCCGCGCCACCCAGAGGCAGCTCAAGATCAGCATCGCTGCTCCTGCGGCAGGCCACACTACGCAACCGCCGTTGCGGTGCGTCTTGAGACCTGCAGCCAACAGCATTCCGCGGACCGCCGGACCCATCAGGTCATGGAGGAGGTCCATTCGGCTTGCGACCTTCGAAAGGTTGACCACGGATTGAATGATCGTGGCAGGTGAACGTGCCTGCCGCGAAGGGCTGGTTGGCTTCTTCAGCGCTCTCGGGAGGTCTGCGGGGCTTCTATCGCCCAGCACTGAAGTCCTCACGGATGAAGGGATGTCCCTCCAACTCCCTGGTGTGCACCCAGCGGTTGCGGTACCACTCGGCGCGCCCGCCGCGCAGCCGGATGCCATGCAGCATGCCCGGGCCGGTGAACCAGTGACCGGAGACCTCGCCGGGCAGCGGGTTGGGGCCGTTGCGCAGGTAGCGGCCGTCGAGCTCGGGCGGCAGCGAACCCCGCACGGTGAGACCGGCCGCCTCGCGCTCCTCCGGGACCGGTGCGAAGCGGCCCCGGAGGTGGCGAGGAAGGGGCATCCCCTCGGTCATGCCCGCGTTCCGGGCGACGCGGGCATGACCAGCGCGGCGACCTCGGCGGGCTTGGACACGTACACGGCGTGGCTCGCGCTCGTCTCGTTCACCGTGCCCCGGCCCGGTCGGCCATGGCGCGCTGGGCCGGCGGCGGGATCATGTGGTCGTCGGTGGCGACCAGGTAGAAGCTCGGCTTGGCACGCCAGGCCGGACGGGTGACGGTCCCGCCCAACGCGTCCGCGCTCCATGGCACTTGGGAGTCGGCCAGGAACCGCGCCTCGTCGGCGGGCAGGTCGGCGGCGAAGGACGCGGCGAACTTCTCCCGGTCCAGGAAGAGGAAGCCGTCACGGGGCGGCAGGATCGGCGGAACGGGCGCGCCGGGCGGCGGGCCGGCGATCAGGGTGTTGACGGATTCGTCCTTGCCGAGCGCGAACCCCGCGATATACACGAGCGCGCTCACCCTCTCGTGTTTGCCCGCCTCGGAGATCACCGCGCCGGCGTAGGAGTGCCCGACCAGCACGGTCGGGCCGTCCTGCGCGTCGAGGATCAGCTTGGTGGCGGCGACTTCGAATCCCGACATGTGACGCCCGTCACACATAGTCGCCTGGGTTCTTACCGCTGTGAAGACGCGATGGCCGGCGCCCCACGGGTGCGGGACGCCGGCCATCGGCGGGGTTCAGTGGGCGGCGGCCGTGTGCAGGGCCTTCGCGTACAGGGTCTTCCAGAGCCTGCCGGCGCCCGGCATCACGAAGAAGACGAGGAGCGCGATGGAGGCCAGGGTGAAGGGGAATGGGCGTACCCACTGGTTCCAGTTCGCGAAACGGTCGGAGATGGTCAGGGAGTACAGCCGGTCCGAGGAGTAGATGGTGACCAGCAAGGTGAGGAACTCGGCCCAGTGAGGCATGGTCGGCGTGCGGAAGATGTGCTTCATGACGGTCTCCTCTCTCAGCCGAAGTGGCGGATGCGGGCTGCGGTCGCGGGCGCGTAGGGAAGCCAGTTGCTGGTCGTTCCAGTGGTGACGAATTCGGCGACGGCGGTTGCGAATTCGAGGCTCAGGGTGCGCTCGGCGTCACCGGCGCCGGCGAGGACGGGGCTGCCGGGGTAGGCGTCGAAGGTGTTGAAGAGGAAGGGCAGTTCGGCGCAGTGGGTGGCGCCCAGGGCGTACGGGTCCTCGGCGGGGGCGTGGTCGAACTGGTAGACGTAGGTGGTGTTGCCGCCGGCCGCGTGATGGTTGGCGATCTCCAGCGAGCCGTCGCGGAAGAGGCCGTCGGTCTGCACCGAGGTGAAGATCTGCGCCGGTGTCGCCTGCGGGAGGCGTGCGGCGTGCTGCTGGTAGACGTCCAGGGCGGCCTGTCGGCCGACCTGGGCGGTGAGGACGTCCAGGGCGGTGTCGGTGGTGAGGTTCTGGATGCGGGGGTCGAAAGCGAAGAAGGCCGTCGCTTCGTCGCGGGTGGTGCCGATCAGCAGGGTCTTGCCCTCCAAAGCGCCGTCAGTGAGCGCCTGTTGCCGGGTGCGGGGCATGCCGGGGGCACCGAGGACCGGGTACATCGGCGGAGCCGCATTACCCGGAGCCGCGACCTGGACGGAGAGGCGGCCGTAGGCGTCCAGCAGCTGCTCGGCCGGCAGGGCACGCAGGGCCTTCGCGGCATCAGTGCCGACTGGGATGTCCAGCAGGCGCAGGTAGGCGTCGGCGTTCTCGGCGGCCTGGCGCGGATCCTGTGGGCTCAGACCGAAGGGGCCGCTCTGCAGCAGCACCCGGGTGATGGACCCGTTCGTCTCGGGGTCGAGCGCAAGCGACAGGGCCGAGTACGCTCCGGCGGACTGCCCGCCGACGGTGACCGTGCGCGGGTCGCCGCCGAAGGAGGCGATGTTGTTCTGCACCCAGCGCAGCACGGCGGCCTGGTCCTGGGGGCCGAGGTTGGCTGCGCCGATCTGCGGCAGGTAGAGGTAACCCAGCGGTCCCACCCGGTAGTTGGCGGTGACGACCACGATGTCGCCCAGCGCGGCGAGGCGGCCGCCGTCGTACCAGTCCCAGCCGCCGGAGCCGCTGGTGAAGCCGCCGCCGTGCCACCAGAGCAGGACGGGGCGGGCCGCACCGTCCGCCAGCGCCCGGCGTGGAGTGAAGACGTTGACGGTCAGGCTGCCGTCCTCGTTCCAGTCCGGCACGCGCCGCCCCTGCACCTTCTCCAGGCGGGAGGCCGCCTGCGGAACGGAGGGGCCGGCCTTGGCCGCGTCCCGCACGTCCGTCCAGCCCGGGTGCGGCTGCGGCGGCGCGAACCGCAGCTCGCCGACCGGCGACGCGGCGTACGGGATTCCCCGGAAGGAGACCGCCTCGCCCTCCGCAACTCCCCTGACCTTGCCCCGGTCGGTGTCCACCACCGTGTGCTCGATACCGGTCATCGTGCTCACCTGCTCTCTCGTCTCGGCTTCTCTGAGACGTTTCTAAGCCGAGGCGAGAATCTGAGCCAGAAATGACCATCTGGATCGAGGAAAAAGGACATATGATCTCAATTTATGGGGAGAGTGCGCCATCTGTGAATGAAACAGACCGTCGGATCGCCGCCGCGATGCTGGCCGCTCCTCGTGCCTCGTGGCGCACGGTCGGCCGGGTCCTGGGCATCTCGGAGCGCACTGTCGTACGCCGGGCTGCACCACTGTTCGGCGACGGGACGCTGCGGGCCACGGCCGTACGCAACCCCGTGCACTTCCCCGAGCTGATTCCGCTTGCCCTGCGCATCCGGTGCAAGCCCAACCGGATCAGCGCCATCGCCGCCACCCTCGCCCGCCGCCCCGACACCATCTGGGTCGACGTCCTCGGCGGCGGCGACGAGATCTGCACCGTCCTGTTCCTGGACGGACCGGACGCCCGCAACAACCTGCTGCTGCGCGACCTGCCCGCCACACCCGCGGTCCAGTCGTGGACCTCGCACATCCTCCTGCGGGTCTTCCCGGCCGCCTTCGACTGGAGTGGCGGCCTGCTGACACAGACCGAACTGACCAGCCTGCGGCCCGACGTGTCCGCGGCACCTACCCGCCCCGTCCTCCAGCCCCTCGACCACCAGCTGATCACCGCACTGATCGAGGACGGCCGAGCCCCCTACACCGGCCTCGCCCGCCGCGCCGACACCACCCCCCTCACCGCTCGCCGCCGGGTAGATGCGCTGGTCAACGGCCAGGTCCTCAGACTCGCGACCGAGGTCGACCTGGCCCGGCTGGGCATCCGCACCGAAGCCCTGCTGTGGATCATCGTCGCCCCCGGCGGCCTGGAGGAGACGGGCCAGCAGCTCAGCCGTCACCCACAGGTCCGCTTCGCTTCCGCCACCACCGGCTCGGCCAACTTCCTCGTGGCCGTCGCGGCAACCGACCTCGACGCGCTCTACCACTTCCTGAGCGAGACCATCGGCGCCCTCGAACAAATCAGCACCCTTGAGGTCACCCCCATCCTGACCGGGGTGAAGAGGACCGGCCTGGTCCGCCCGGGCAGCCTCTGAGCCGATCACAGGTTCCGGGTAGGCACCACCGGAACCGTGGCATTCTCGCGAGGGCAAAACGGTCGAGCTCCCGACCCGACTCACTTCGGGGCCTACGAGCCTTGCTCTGTGAGTGTGACCTTCCGGCCCGCGCGCGCCGCCTCTCGGATCCGCTCCAGCATGCGGTGTCGCCGGACGGCGTGCCGGAAGTCGGGAACGCCCTCCTCATCTGGCGCAAGGTTCCCGGTGATCTGGTCGCGCAGAAGCGCGTACTCGTGGGCGACGTTGCAGGCGGGCTCGGTGGATCGCTCGGTCCATTGCGTCAGCGACCGCTGATAGCGGGCGGGAACCGCTAGCTCGGCCAACGTGCCGTCCTCTCCCCGGGCTCCGCTGAGCCGCAGCCCCCCGTACCACCACTGAGCCTGGTCGGCCTTGACGACGAGATCGCCGTCCGTGCCGTTGATCTCCCAGTGAAACGCGGTGGCGCGTGAGGTCCCACCGCGGATGTGCATCGCGGCTACGGCCCCCGACTCCAGCACCCCGGTGACGGCGATCTGGTCCTCTGCAGTCTTGGCCGCGACCGCCCCGCTCGTGACGTGGGTGACCTCCGGGCGCAGGTTTTCGATGAGAGCCGACACCTCACGGAACTCCCCGAGCACCATGGTCAGCGCGTCGACCGAGTGCCCGAAGGGGATCGACAGCAGCGTGGCGCCGCTGGTGACGTCCAGCACGTACGCATAGTTGTCGTCGTAGGTGGCGCCGCCGATCCAGCCCGACCCGAGCATGCTGGTCGACAGCACCCGCCCCACGTAGCCGTCGGCGACCAGGTCCCGCAGATACCGCAGTGGCGGAGCCGACCGGGCCTGCAGGCCGACGGCCGTGAGCACACTCCTGCGATGCGCGAGGCCGGCCAACTCCTCGGCCTGCGCGAGGTCGGCACCGAGCGGCCACTCGCTGAACACCATCTTTCCCGCTTCCAGCGCGGGACGGATGAGCTCCAGGTGATGCGGAACCTTCACCGTCACCACCACGAGATCGACTTCCTCACTGCGAGCCAGCTCCTCCGCGCTGCCGTAGGCCAACGGCACCGCATACTTCTCGCCGGCCGCACGCGCGGATTCGGCGCTGCTGGCGCTCAGCGCCCGCAACTCGTATCCATCGAGCCCGGCCAGTGCCGGCACATGGGCAGCGGCCGCCCACCCGCCGCTCGCGCTCAGACCCACGACACCGACGCGGATCGGCTCCCGATGAGGGGAAGTGGACGTCATGTGCGCCCCGGCGTTCGCGGTCATCTGCTCTCTCATCTCAAAGCGGCCCATAGCCATGGAGGACACGGTCTGAGCAACACGGTCAGTTACACGTCGATCGGCTTGCCGTTCGTTACAGCGGAACCTCACTCGGCGAGCTCGCTCCACCGCGCCCTGCCCAGCGGCACGTCGGTGCCTCCGAACCGGCCGAGGAACAACCGAACGAACGACCGGCGCTGCTCTACTTCGCGTCCTGGGGCGAGGCGGTTCATCGCGTCTACGGCGACGGGGCCAGCTCGATGGGAAGGTGCCGGGGGCCCCGCAGCACGGCGCTGTTCCGGTAGGGAGGAGGGTCTTCGACCAGGGTTGCGGTGGTGAGATGGGGAAGGAGTGCTCCCAGGGCGATCTGGGCTTCGACCCGGGCGAGGGGTGCGCCGTAGCAGATGTGGATGCCGCTGCCGAATCCGAGGTGCTGGTTGTCCCGGCGGGTGGGGTCGAACCGGTCGGGATCGCGGAATCGCTTGGGGTCACGGTTGCCCGAGGCCAGCACGAGCAGCACGGGTACGCCCTTGGGGATGGTCGTGCCGGCGACGTCGACGTGGGTGAGGGGAATACGCTCCAGCAAGTGGACGGGGGGCTCGTAGCGCAGCAGTTCCTCCACTGCGCCAGGAAGCAGGTCGGGTTCACGGCGCAGGCGCTCCAGCTGGTCGGGGTGGCGCAGCAGGGTGAGGACGCCGTTGGTGATCAGATTGACCGTGGTCTCGTGTCCAGCGACGAGCAGCAGCACGGCGGTGGCCGCCAGTTCCTCGCGGGTGAGCCCTCCGCTCGGGTCCGGGTCGTTGACGAACGCGGACAGCATGTCGTCACCCGGGCGGCCGCGGCGCTGCTCGGCGAGGTCCACCAGGTAGCGGCCCATCTGCGCCCGGGCCTGGTTGCCGGCCCGTTGGCTCGTGCCGAGGTCCTCACCGGGCCGGATGTCGCCGGAGTCGATGATGGCGTTGGACCACTCGCGGAAGGTCGGCTCGTCTTCGCGCGGTACACCAAGGAGTCGGCAGATGACGGAGACGGGCAGGGGATAGGCGAAGTCGTCGACGACGTCGACTCGCGTACGGCCCTGGAGCGACTCGATCAGTTCGTCGGTGATCCGGGTGATCTCGTCTCGCATCGCGTCGATCCGGCCCGGACTGTGCGGGGGACCGAACGGCCGTGTGGCCAGACTGCGCAGCCTGCGGTGTTCGGGGTCATCGAGCCGGATGAAAGGGCGGGGCTCTTCCTCATCCGCCGGCAGGCCGCTGTAGCTGCCGGCGCGGTTGCGGCGGTCCGAGCTAAGCCGTGGGTTGTGGAACAGGGCGACAATGTCGTAGTATCCGCCAACCAGGTAGCTACCGTCCATCTGCCGCGCCACGCCCGCCTCGCGGAGTTCCGCGTACAGCGGGTAGGGGTCGGGGCGGTTGGCGTAGTCGGTGATCCGTTCCAGCAGGGTGTCGACAGCCATCGACGGGCTCCTCGTGACAGGGGAGAACGGAAGGGTCAGCCGGCGGGCCGGACCACGGTCAGTCGGCGGTCCGGCAGGTGACCGGTCAGCGCGACGGTGGGGCCGTGGGACAGCCCCCTTGGATCCGGTACGTCGGAGGGGAGCGCGAATTCGGTCACCAGCGGGTGGCCGTCGGCAGCGCCGGGCGCGGGCGGGAACGGGGCGGCGGCCTCGATCAGGCCCTGGTAGTACTCCAGCCACTTGGCCATGTTGACGGTGACGGCGGCAGTGATGCGGCCCCGGTAGCCGTAGACCGCCACCAGACGGCGTTCACTGAGCGAGCCCTGGGCAATGACCACCTGGTCGGAGTGGGTAGGGACACCCACGGACTTGATGTTGACCCCGAACTGACTCGACCAGAAGACCGGAACCGCGAGGTGGGGACGCCGCGGCGGCCCGGGACTGATCATGTTGTGGGCCGCCACCTCGGCCTGCGCGACCGCGTTGCCCCAGTGTTCCAAGGAGAGCATCTGGTAATCGAAGAGCGGATGGGGGAAGCGGGAGACGTCACCTGCCACGAAGACGTCGTCGGTGACGATCCCGTACATGTCGAAGGCGCGGCACCCCGCATCACAGGCGACCCCGTGCGGGCCCGCCGCCAGCCCGGAATCCGCCAGCCACTCGACGTTGCGGACCGCACCCATGGCGATGACGCACACGTCCGCGTCGATGTGGCTGCCGTCGGAGAGATCGGCTCCGGTGAACCGCCCGCTGGCGTTCCCGCACAGCGCGGTGACCGTCACTCCGCAGCGCAGGTCCACGCCGTGGGCCCGCTGCAGGCCGGCCGCGAGCCTCGCCAGCGTGCCGCCGAGGGCGCCCACCAGCGGTGCGGTACCACGTTCTGCGACCGTGACCTCGATGCCCCGCTCCCGGCAGGCCGAGGCGATCTCCGAACCGGTGAAGCCAGCGCCGATGACCAGCACGCGGCGCGGCCCGGCGGCCAGCCGCTCGGCCAGGCACCCGGCGTCCTCACGCGTGCGCAGGGTGAAGACTCCGTCCAGGGCAGCCTGCTCCGGTTGGGGCCAGGGGCGCGCCCGGGTTCCGGTGGCGATCAGCAGCCGGTCGTAGGGCAGGGACTCGCCGTCGGCCAGCAGGACCTGACGGCCGACCGGGTCGAGCCCCGTGGCACGCACTCCGAGGCGCCAGTCGGCGTCCGGGTCGCGGCGCATCGGCAGCCCGGTGGTGTCCGCCGCCGACATGCCGAGCAAAACCTGCTTGGACAGCGGCGGCCTGTCATAGGGCGGATGGGGCTCGTCCCCGACCACGGTCAGCGAGCCGGTGAAACCCCTCTCGCGCAGTGCCTCAGCGGCCCGCAACCCGGCCAGCGACGCGCCGACGATGACGATGGGGCCCTCCCGAAGGTCACCGGGCCCGGGCACCGGCGGTCACCGCCTCACCCACGAGGATCGCCTGGACCGGGCACGCCGCAGCGGCCTGGCGCACGCGCTCCAGCTGCTCGTCCGGGACTTCCTGGCGGTACAGCAGCGCTTCCTCGCCATGCAGCTCGAACATCTCCGGTGCGAGAAACACGCACTGCGCGTACGCCTGGCAGCGGGTGAGGTCCACGACGATCCGCATCCCAAGCCTCTCCCTCCATCGCCTCGAGCTCCCTGTCTCTTTCTAGGCTCGGAATGCGCCAGGCGCCCGCCCGGCTACTCCGTCGGGACCAGATCCAGCGGGCAAGGGCGTTCGAGAACGCGCAGGTGGGCCGGAACGAGGCCGCGATCGGGCACCAGGAACGGAGGCGCTGCGAAAGGGATGAGTGTGGGGATCACCGGCGCCGACCCGACCGCAGGTACCTGATCACACAGAGCTCTACCATCACGTCAGCCTCGCCCAGACGGGCCCTGACCGCATGCCGAAGAATGCAGACCGACAGTGTCCGGCATGGCCACCGGATGCTTTGGGAAGCGGTCATCCTCTCGCCTGCTGCTGCCGTAACTACACCGCGTCAACCGCTCACGCCAGGATCAGAAACAGCTTCTTTGCGGGTCGAGGCAGACATCGTGGGCATGGGCGTCGGGTTTGGCATATCCATCGCGGCCCAGCCCAAAGTCATCCGATCGCGAGCTGTCCGCCGCGTGCCTCGAGAACCGCGCCGGTGATGTAGCTGGCGCGGGACGAAACAAGGAACAGAACCGCTTCCGCGATTTCTTCAGGGTCTGCGACCCGCCCCAGTACGGTGGTTCGCCCGATCGCCTGGAGGGTTTCACCTCCCATCTCCTCCGTCCCGGGGGTATGGACAGGGCCCGGAGCCACGGCGTTCACGCGGACGCCCTGGGCGCCGAACTCGTCAGCCCATACTCGTGTGAGAAGTTCGAGTGCAGCTTTGGAGGCCCCGTAAGCGCCCGATTCCCGCACCGGCGTGGTAGCCGCCGCTGTACTCACATTCACGATGACGCCACGCCCCCGCGCAGCCATTCCCGGAGCGAGGGCACCGACCAGGAGCATCGGCGCGCGTGAGTTGACGGCCATCTGAGCGTCGAACATCTCGGCGGTGGTGTCCGGCGTACTGGCGAACCGGTAGATACCGGCGTTGTTGATCAGAACGTCCACCTCGCCTGCTTCAGCGGCAAGACGCAGGACATCTTCAGAGCTACTCAGATCCGCAGCAACGAACCGAGCCTTCCCGCCTGCGGCAGCGATCTCTTTGACGGTCTCCGCACCCCGCTGCTCGTCCCGCCCGTGGACGATGACCGAGGCCCCCAACGCTGCCAGGCGCAGGGCCACAGCCCGGCCGATGCCGGCGGTAGCGCCGGTGACAAGAGCGGTGGATCCGCCCAGTTCTGCAGCCATGAAAAGCTCCTCCAAGCCGAGAGGAACGACATGCTGTCGGTTGTTCCTCGTGTAACTGATGATCCTGATGGTTCATGCCATGGCGACGACGGACCCACGCCGGACCGATCGTTGATCATGGTCCAGCCCGGGGCCGTGGCCCACGCGGTCTTGGGAGGCCAGCGAGCTCGCCTTCGCTGATCACGTCCGCGGGCGACTGGAACGCGCCGTACTGCCGCCGGGGGGTGGAGGCGCCACCCCCGCTGTCCGGCGTGCCAATGCCCCGGCCCTGACGGTGACGCAGACTTCCGGGTACCCGGCCGGCGAGCGTGACGGCCCCGCTCGGGCGCCTGGCGCGGCTGCTCGACGTCCCGCCGGAACTCGCCCATAGCAGTCCGGCATACGGCTGTCGCGCGACGGCCATGGGGCCGGGCGGCGTGTGTGCGCACCAGGCACTCGGTGCGGCTGCGAGCCTCGCTTCACGTCCGCAGACGTCGGCGGTGCATCGGGCACGTGTCCCGTGACCGTGGGGCTTCAGCTTGCCAGTGGTAAGTGGAGGAGGAGTGCGCTGTGTGCTGCGGCCAGGGGGTGTCGGTGGTGGGGGTGCCGGTGCGGATGAAGCCGAGCCAGGCGGTGCACACACGGCGGCCGAGGGACTCGATGTCCTGCGGGCGGGCGCCGGCGGGCATGGGGGCGTCGGCCCAGTCGGCGTCGGTGCCGAAGAGGAAGCGCAGTTCGATGCAGTGGGCGGGGCCGAAGACGGAGTCGGGGGCGGCGGCGTCGAACCGGTAGGCCCATACGCGGGCGCCCGCCTCACTGAGCTGGACGGCCGGCTTACGGGAGGGACGGGCGAAGGCGAACTCCCTCGCGGCGTGTTCCACGCCGTCGGCGGCGAGCGCGGAGCCCGGGACGGGACCTCGCGCACCCGGCGCGGCACCGGGTTCACGGCGTGGAAGGCGACCATCTCCCGTTCGGTGATGCCGATGGTGCCGTCCAGGCCGGGTTCCCGGCGGGTGAGAACGTCGGTCCAAGCCGCGCCGTCCGGGAGCGGGCCGACGCCCGCGACCGGCACGAACGGTGGACGGAGTTGAGCCCGAGCCTGCCGGCGGCCTCTCGGGCGACGGCGCTCCGGGCGCCCAGGGCGTCCGACACCGGGGCATCGCGCGGATTCGTGCCGAGCCGGGAGAGGAAACGCTCGGCGGCGCGCTTGGCGTGGTCGGCCTCGCCGAGGCTCAGCCCTGCCGGGGTGCTGTTCACGATGGCACCGTGGAACGGGCCCTCGGTCCCGGGCATGCCCAGCAGGCACTGCACGCTGTGGGCGCTCGCGGGCCGGCCGACCAGGGTGACATGGCCGGTGTGCCCCGCCGAACGAGGCGATGTCGTCCCGCACCCACCGCAGCGCCGCCAGCTGGTCGGAGACGCCGAGGTTGCCCTCGGGGATCCCCGGGGAGCGCAGACAGCCGAAAGCGCCGAGCCGGTAGTCGACCGAGACGACGATCATGGCGTCTGACCGACTGGTCGGGCGATCCGATCGGCGGTTCGAACCTCCTGCAGACCCACAGGTGTTGAGGTACCCACGGGGACTCGAGCGAGGCCCCCGACTGCGGGTCCGCCGACAGTGACATGGGCGGGCCCGCGCTCAGCGACCTGGGGCGACCGGGTGGGCCCGACCGCGACAGTCATTCAGTCAGTGCGTCGTGGTGACAGGAAGCCAGGACTTCCTGCGGGCAGACGTCCGGCCTGCCGGCCAGCAGCTGCGGGCCCTCGGCGCGGAGGATGGCCGCCCTCTGAGCGTGGCCCGAGCCAGTGGTACCCGATGCGCCGGGACCACTGGCTTCTCGGCCCAACCATGTGCATGGTTGTAGCGTGGCGGTGCGGTCAGAGCCGACCTGCCACGAAGTCGGCCACTTGGGTGCCGAGTTGCTGGCCCGCGTGGTTGTCAAGGGAGGTGTGCTGGCCGGACCAGATCCGGCTGAGCCACGCTTCGGTGGCGGCGTCCTGGAAGCCGGTGAAGGTTCGAGTGACGCCCTTCGAGGTCACCGCGAAATGATGCCGCGCACCGTAGATTCCGGCGAGCGTCGTTGCCGCAGCCTGGCTGAGAGCGCCGTGAGCGCCCGGATAGGACGGATCCGGTGCGGTCGGCAGCAGAGGGGTCCAGCTGGGATCGCCGACGATGCTCGGGTTGTAGTGCGTACCGCCGAGCCGGATGGCGGTCACGGGCCGCCAGACGTTGTAGACATACTTGGCGTCGTACAGCGCGATCGCGGTGTCGGCGAGGGACAGGTCGAGCCGGGCGAAGACCTTCACCGCCTTCTCCAGGTTCGCGTTCTGGGAGGTGACAAGGCCCTGCGCGACCTGGTTCCAGACGTTCCAGACGGGCGCCGCCGCCCAGAACTTCGCGGCTGCCGTCTGATCGGAAGTGCGGGTGGTGCTGGTCTTGCTCCCCAGGCTCTTGACCTCGTTCAAGGCGGTGGCGTACGCGGCGCTGCTCACGGCCGGCGGCGGTGCCGGGCGGAACTGCCGTCCGTCGGCCAGTACGAACGGCTTGACCGAGCCCCAGTCGGTGAACACCGGTGTCGGGAAATTGGGAGGGGTGGGCCGGTAGTCACCGGCTTTGTCGCCGGGGCGGAACCGCTGCGGCTTGGCTGAGGATCCGTCATTGGACCGCAGGGTGATCAGCCTGCGGGCGACCTCAGCTCCCACACCAATACCCGCCTGCTTGCCCGGGCTGTTGGGAATCGCGGACAATTGGCTGCTCAGCCGCTGGTCCACGCCTGCGCGCTTGGCCGGGTAAAGGGCGACCAGCACATCGTGGGCTGCCTGGTCCGCTGCGGCGTCCGCACGAGCGCCTCTTGGCGCCGTCACCGAGAACACGTAGGCGTGGCCGGCCCGGGTGATCGACACCACCGCGTCGTACTCGGCAGCCTGCAGAAGCGCGAAACTGCGCGTGGGCTGGACGGTGGACGGCTGCGCCTTCGGATCGCTGAGGATGGTGACGAGCTCGCGGTTCCACTCCACGACCGACGTCCCCGACCCCGTCGCGGCGGTGCGCAGGGCCGGCGAGTGGGCGGTGGTGGACCCGAAGGCCGGGCCGGCGAGTCCGGCTGCCAGCGCGGCTCCGGCAAGTATGGCGAGTGTCTTCTGCTTTCCACCCATGTTCTGTGGCTCCTTGTCGCTGGTGGCGGGCTGTGACAACTGGCGGTCATGCGCGTGGCTCATCTGGGTCGGCCACGCGAGCGTGATGGTGTCGGGGTGGTGAGGGCCGGCAGCCAGGTCGAGCTGGCGGCGGTCGTGGAGGACGAGTTGCTCGGCGGGTTCCGCGGCAGCTGCGACGGGGCCGGGGTCGTCCAGGGCCCTCCGGTCCATGAGGGCCTTCCGGCGTAGCAGCCAAGCGCGTTCGGCTCCGGGGGCCAGCACTTGGTGTATCTCGCGGAGCAGATCTGGCGCATGCGTATATGCCTCGGGCGGGGGCGGGGCGTCGATGCCCTTGCCGCTGTTCGGGCTGACGTCCACGCTCACACCTCCGCCGGTACGCAGGGGCTGGCTCCGCAGCGTTGACACAGCACCGTGTCGTGGTGGGAGCCGCCGCGATCGAGTGCCGATGGGTGTGCCGTGGACCGAATAGGCACCTGGGCCGGGCCCGGGCAGCCGCCGATGGGACACGGCTTGTGGGTCGCGAAGGACCACTCGGCGGGGGTGTCGGGTGGCCCTTCGCCGCGGCCGCCCCCGGTGGTCCGTCGCTGTGCTGCAGTGCCGGCCCCGGCAGGGGGTCGCAGCTCGTGCGGAGCGTCCGGCCCGGTCATGGCGAGCACCTCAGGCAGGCGCGGACTTCGCGGCCGCTGCGTGTCTGGCGAATCTCGGTCGACTGGGCAAGGTACTGGACGATGCCGGTGCCACGGCCGTGTTCGTCGGGGGCGTTGCCGGGGCGATGACGCTCCACGGCCGCGCCGGAGTCGGTGACCACGATGTGCAGAGTTTCGTGGTCGAGGGCGAGCAGTAGGGTCATGCGCTCATGGCCGTACTGGGCAGCGTTGGCGGTGAGTTCGTCGACGATGAGAACGGCGGAGTCCCGCTCACCCGTGGGAACACTCCAGGTCTCCAGCAAATCGGCTGCGAAGTGACGAGCGGCGGAGACGTGCGCCTCCTGCGCCGGCAGGGTGAGCAGTGCATGGTGGCGGCAGGGCCGGCCGAGCAGTGAAGTCGGGCTGGGGGAATCGGTCACGAACATGGTCTTCTGGCTCTTCTGTCGATGTGCGGAGACCGGAACGGGTGACCGCAAGCAATTCGGGGGTGGTCGGTAGGCCGGATCTTGATCCTGCGTGGGCGCGCTCAATCACTTCCACGGACGACACATGCCGGATGGTTCGAGCTATTTGCCTTTTTTGTTCCGATTCTTGCGAGTCAGGTCAATGTCGGCGCCTGTCTGGGCTCAGCTGTCTCTGTCCAGAGCACGCGGTTGCGCGGCCGGACTGGGCACCGGCAGCTCGGTCCCCTCGCCCGTGATCTTCCGGACGACCCCGTGGAAGCGTCGCGCCGTAGACCGGGACGGACGTGCCTACATTTCGGCTGGATCGCTCGCGGTCCTCCGCGTGCAGACGTGATGGATCCTCTTCTCCGGGTTGTACGGACTTCGGGAAAAGAAGAGTCGTGCGCGCCCCGTCGGCCCGCTCATGCATGAAGTCAGCTGCAGACTGGGCCGGTTCGACGGAGCGGGGGCGAGAGTGACCAGGGCCCGGAAACCGTCGGCGCGTCGTGGGAAGGGCCAGGGTGTCGGTTTTCGCCTTCTCCGGCGGAAGCGGAGATGTATGCCGCCGCACCCCTCTCGCACAGCCGTGCCCGCCCGTGTACGCGGCCGGCACCCGCGGGGCCCGGCGCGGGATGGCTGGCCTGCCCCTGCGGAGATCCCGTGACGGAAGCAGGCCAGAGCCCCACGACACCTCTTCCATGACCATCAGCTGGACGTCCTGTGCGCGCCCCTCCAGCTCGGTCCACCGGTCTTGAGACGGCCCGGTGCTTGTCGAATGTCCGGGGTCCCTCGCCGCGGAGCGCCCGGCCTTTCGAAGGCGACGTCGTCTTGGCCTCTTGTGCCACCAATCCTCACGCCCTGCTGCTGCCGTCATGTCACTGGGCGACCGGCCGCCCAGTGACATGACCGCCATGGTCTGGCCTCACTCTCGGATGGTGACCAGCTTCTGACCGTTGCCTGCGAGAATCTCGAAGTGCTCGATGGCTCCCGGAGCCATGGCGACCGCTCCTGGGATCGTGGTGCCGGGAGGGTACTCGCCTGCCCGCCAGGTAGCGCCGTCCGTCCTGGCCCCGCCGGGCCCGACCGCCTGCAGTCGACAGGTGATTCCGGCGGGTGCCCCTCCTGCGGAGATCTGCAGGACACTGCCCCAGGCAGAGGGCGAGACCTTCACCGAGGCGGAGACGCCGGTGGTGGGATCGCTCCCGGAGAAGGTGCGCCAGACGGTCGGCGCGGTCGGCCCGGGCGGCCTCGCCTGACTGCCCACGGATCCGATGGCCGCCAGCCATGTGCCACCGGCCGCTGCCGCGATGAACGTCAGCGAGACTGCAGCGCCGGCCAGTTGCAGACGCCAAGACCTGCGGCGCCTGGCCGCAGCCTGCTGGAGCAGCCTCTCCAGCACACCCCCCTCTGGGGTCTTCGACACCGCGGGCGCGGCGGGCCGTTCGGGCAGCGGGGAGCCCTGCGCGCTTTCGGCTGCCCGTACCATCAGTCGGTCGGTCAGGTCCGTTTCGGCCGCCGGCACCGTCTGGCCCGAGGCTTCGGCTTCGGTCACCGTCGCCAGCAGCGCAGGCAATCCCGCCAGCTGGGCGTGTTCGGCCCGGCATTCGGTGCATGCCGCGAGGTGGATGCGCACCTGTTCCATTTCCGCCGAGGGCAGCGTGCCCAAGACGTAACCTCCCAGCGTCAGCCGGAGGGCGTCGTGCTCCGCACTCATGGTCGCCGCCTCCTGCCCGCCACGGTCATGGCTCGATCCCCCGTTCCTGCAGCGCCAGCCGCAGGGCGTGCAGGGCGTAGTACGTCCGCGACTTCACTGTGCCCAGCGGGACGCCCAGCACCTGTGCGGCCTCCGCCATGGTCCGGCCCCGGTAGTAGGTCTCCAGCAGGACGGCGCGGTGGTCCGGGGACAGTGACCGGACGGCTTCGGCAACCGCCCAGCTCTGCAGTGCCTGCTCGATCTCGTCCTTGCCCGGTTTCTGCTCGGCGGCTCGCTCCAGCGCATCGCCGCCGGCCTCGGCCGGCCTGGACTGCCGGGCCCGGTGGGCGTCGATGACCAGGTGTCGAGCGACCGTACACAGCCATGCCCGGGCCGGGCCGCGTGCGGGGTCGAACGCGGCGGGATGCTGCCACGCTCGCAGCAGTGTCTCCTGTACCACGTCCTCTGCCCATTGCCAGTCTCCTGAGGTCAGTCGCAGCACGTAGTGGAACAGGGCTCCTGAGTGCTCCGCGTACAGCGTGCGCAGCAGTTCCTCATCCGCGGTCGAAAGGGTCCCTCTATCAGAGACACGGTGCGCGGAGCGATCCGGATCGGTCCTTGAACCACGTTTTCGGGAACTCCAGGGCATACCACGATCATCAGGTATATGCGCCGCTTTGTCCTGCACGAACAGCTCGGCACGGGTCACGCACTGTGAGTGCTGCAGGTGGTACGCCCTTGCGGCGTTACGACCTCGCCATGGTCAAGCATGCGCGGGTCCGGACCGACTGAACTGCAGCGATCCCATGAAGTCCCACAAAAGGTGCGTATCCATCGAACCGCAGGAGCCATGCCGTCCGTGGAGGCGAACAAGAACCGGCTTACGCGCAACTCCTCATCGCTTCCCCTGCGGCAAGGGGTGGAACAGGGGTGACCGAAATGCACCACGCGACGCACACGCTCTCGCCCGGCCCGGCTCCCCCGCCCCCGTGCATCGAAGCCGGTGCCACTCTGCAGCCCCGACCGATGTCCAGCACACAGCACGCCGATGGCGCTACGCACAGTGATCGGCGGCTGCGCGGCGACCGGGGCAGAGCTCCATCCGGGCCAGTGTGCCCATCACCCGTATGGGCGACGCCGACCTGCCCCGAGTCGCTCGCGGCTGCCTGCTCGGGCGAACTGCCGCGTGCCGCCTTCATCTTCGTGGCGTGGCAGGGCGGATGCGCAGCGCGGAGCACCTCGAGGCGGGCAGCCGGCACGGGGTGGCACCCAGGCTCGCTCGCCGGGTCCGTGAGGGACGCGTGCCCGTGAACGCGGCATCCACCACATCCCTGCGGTTGCGTGCGCCCGAGCCGGCGCAGTTCCCGTCTCCGCCTGATCAGTGAGGAACGCACACCATGTACGTGAACCTTCGCCCACCAACTCGGCGATCCCGTGCTGCGGCCGGGCTGGCCGTCGCCACCATCGCCACCGCCGGTGCGCTGGGGCTCCTCAGCTCATGCGGCCCGTCGTTGCATCCCTCGTCCTCCGGAGCCGGCGCCATCACGCCCGGTCCGGGTCAGCACCAGACCCCCGGGATGCCCGGTGCCACGGGGTCGGGGAAAGCGGCGGGCTCCGCTCCCGGCGCCTCCCCGATGCCCAGCATGAGCATGCCCATGAGCACCTCGAGCACGGGCGCGGCGGCCGCGCCGATGACCGGGAATGCCGTCGCGATCAAGAACTTCGCATTCTCTCCGGCCACGCTGCAGGTCAAAGCGGGCACGACGGTGACCTGGACCAACCAGGACACCGACGCCCACACCGTCACCAGCGCCGGAACGGGCGGCCCGTTGCATTCCGCCGCCCTGGCCACCCACGCCACCTACAGCTACACGTTCACCAAGCCCGGCACCTACGCCTACATCTGCACCATCCATCCGTTCATGACCGCCACCGTGGAGGTGACCCGATGACCGACTACTACGACCGTTACGACGGAGCACCGGCCGACGACGCCGGCCAGCCCGACACGGAACACGGTATGACCCGGCGTCAACTCATGCGTCACGCCGGATGGTTCGGCGGCGCGGTGGTGCTGACCGTGGCCAGCGGAGAGGTGATCAGCCACATCGCGGACTCCCGGGACACCAACGCCGGGGCTGCCGCCGGGGCCGTCGCAGCGGGAAGCGGCGCGCTGCGGTTCGTGCAGGTCTCCGACAGCCATATCGGGTTCCAGGGCCCGGCGAACACGGACGTGGCCGGCTCATTCACCGAAGCGATCAACCAGGTCAACTCACTCGGATTCAGACCGGACTTCGTCATGCACAGCGGCGACCTGACCCACCTGTCCACGGCCGGGCAGTTCGACCAGGTCAAGCAGATGATGACCGGAATGAAGACAGACCGCGTCTTCACGGTACCGGGCGAACACGACTCCATCGGCGATGCAGGCCGCGCCTACCGGCGGACCTTCGGCATGGGCACGCTCGGTGACGGCTGGTACAGCTTCGACACCCACGGCGTGCACTTCATCGCCCTGGTCAACACCCTGAGCCTGGAGAAACTCGGGCACCTCGGCAACGCGCAGATCGACTTCGTACGCAAAGACCTGGCGGGACTGTCATCGGACACCCCCGTCGTGGTCTTCAGTCACATCCCGCTGTTCGCCATGTACCCGAAGTGGGGCTGGAGCACCGACGACGCCCTCAAAGTCATCGCACTCCTGCGCCGCTTCTCCTCCGTCACCTGTCTCAACGGGCACGTCCACCAGTTGTTCACCAAGACGGAGGGCAACATCACGTTCCACTCCGCCACCACCACCGCCTACCCGCTGCCCAAGCCGGGCCGCGCCCCCGCCCCCACGCCCCAGGTCGTCCCCGCCCGGCAACTCAAGGACGCACTCGGCATCCGCAGCGTCGGCTACCGCCAAGGCGACCGCGAACTGGCCATCAAGGACCAGAGGCTGGCATGAACACTCAAAGATTCCTCGTCCCCACCCTGCGGGCGGCGACCGCCGCAACCCTCGCCGCGGGCGGATACATACACGCCCAGCTCTACATCGACGGGTACCGCTTCATCCACATCATTGGCCCCCTGTTCCTGCTCCAGGCCAGCGCATCCTTCGCCCTCGCTGCCCTGCTGCTGATCGGGACACCACCCCCGCTGCTGAGGATCTCCGAGGCAGGCGTCGCGCTCGGCGCCCTCGGCGGCTTCACCGCTTCGCGCACCGTTGGCGTGTTCGGATTCACCGAGCGCGGCCTGCAACCGGCACCACAAGCCGTCCTCAGCCTCCTCGCCGAAACCGGAACGCTGCTGCTCCTCGCCATCTGGCAAGTGAGCGCGACCAGACAACGCCGCGCTGCCCGACGGGCCGTCAGTACACCCATCCGGAACCGATACATCACCCGCACACCACCCAACTGAACCACCACCACGACGGGTCACGTCCGCTGGAGTGGTGTGCTGACGGCCACTCGGTGATCTCGTTTCGAGGCTATGCGGTCCTACCTTGTTCCTGGGCTGGAGGGGCCATCGTAAGGTCCAGAGACTCAGAGGCACTGGGTATGGCTTCTATGCGGTTGCCCTCGATGGTTCTACTCACCTGGCTGCCCGGTGTCTCACGACGACTCGGCCGCTGATCAGGAGCTGCGACCGCCTTCGGGTGGATCGCTGAGTAGGACCGCGCCGGCGAGGTCGTCCGGGAGAACAGCGCATCGAGCGACCGGAGGAACTGGTGGTCCAGATCTGGGCGGGTACGGACATCGGCAAGACCCATCACCATTGCGTGGTTCTGAACGCGGAGGGCGAACGACTGCTGTCGCGGCGTGTCCTGAACGACGAGCCGGAGCTGCTGGCCCTGCTCGCCGACGTACTTGCCCTCGATGTGGATGTGGTCTTGGCGGTCGACGTCGCCGATGGCATGGCCGCCTTGTGGATCAGCGTGCTGCTCAACCACGGCCAGCGCCTCGTCTACATGCCCGGCCTGGCCGTCAACCGGGCCTCGGCCGGCTACCGGGGCATGGGCAAGACCGACGCCAAGAACGCCACCGTCATCGCCGATCAGACATCCGCCCGGATGCGTCGCGACCTGACGGTCCTGCGGTCGGACGACGAACAAGCCATCGCGGGCGAAGGCGGTGGCCCGATGTCAGTCCCGCTTCATCAGCGCGCGCAGTCCCTCGGTGTCGACGAGGTGGGCGCGGGAGGGAAACACCTTGTCCAGCAGGATGCGGTGGACGTCTTGGTCGCGGTCGGCGACGCCGTCGGTCAGGACGTACACGCGGTAGTCGCGGTCGGCGGCGTCGATAAGTGTGGACAGGACGACGCCGCTGGTGCTGATGCCGGCCAGGATCAGCGTGTCGATGCCGCGGGAGGAGAGCTGCTCGTAGAGATCGGTGGTGGAGCCGGCCCCGTAGCGGATCTTGCGGACGACGATGTCGCCGTCCTCGGGGGTCAGGCGGTCGTGGATCCGGGTGATGCCGTCCTCGTGATGCATACCGCGGGCCGCGGCTACCGCGCTGAACGACTTGTTCGTTTCGGGAATCGCCGCCCAGTCCTCCTCGGTGAAGGCGACGCGGACGTGGCCGATGGTGCCGCCCGCGGCGCGGAAGTCGGCGATTGCATCTGCGACCCGGTCGACGAGCGCGTCAGCGTCGGGAGCGAGAGGAACGATGCCGTTCTGAAAGTCCATGGCCAGCAGTGCGGTCCGCTTGGCTATCGGGGCGGGGAGGATGGGGGTGGTCATGTGTGGTGCTCCTTGCGGATGTTGAGCCGGGGTTCGGGAAGGGGCGTGTCGGTCAGGATGTTGTGACGCGGCGCATGAGGCGGCGGTCGAGCACGGTCAGGAGGAGGACGGCGACACCCGCCACCACCAGGACGAGGCCGAGGGAATGCAGACCCTGGTCACTTGCGCCGTCGCGGAAGACGATGCCGCCGATCACGGACGACGTGATGGTGCCGAGGTAGCCGAAGGTGCGGAACAGGCCGGAGGCGGTGCCGATCTGGTCGGCGGGCGCCGCTTGATAGAGCGCTGTCTGGTTGCCGACGGTCGTGGTCGCGCTGGTGACGCCGAAGACGAGCGAGACCAGCACGAGCGCGATGACCGGGCTGCCGGAGTCGAGCAGCATGATGCCGGCCGATCCGAGCAGCATGCTCAGTGCGGAGGCGATCACCGGTCCACGGACCAGGTTGCGGCGGGCGAGTGGCCGGGAGAGCAGGGCGGAAACGGCTCCCATCGGCAGCAGCATCAGGCCCGTCTCCAGAGTGGACAGACCGTAGGCGGCTTCCATCCACTGGGTCAGGCCGAACATCATCGAGTAGACGCCGAGCAGAGTGAGGGCCTGGCGCAGGTAGGTGCGGGCCAGGGCACCGTTGGAGGCCAGGCCCCGCAGGTCGAAGAAGGGCGCAGAGCGGCGCAACTCCCACCAGGCGGTGAAGGCCGCGGCCACGAGGAAGACAATCAGAGCAGCCCACGTGACGTGTGGCAGGGGCATCAGGAAGACGACCAGAGAAGTCATCGTGGTGGCGAAGCCGATGATGCCGAACAGGTCGATTCGCGCGGCGATCTGACGCAATCCGCTCTGCGCGGCCTCGCGCTGCGGGTCCTTGGGCAGCCGCAGGGCCATCACCAAGGCGATCAGCGTGACCGGGATGTTGATGAGGAAGGCCCAGCGCCAGCCGGCCGCTCCCACGAGGAGTCCGCCGATGGGCGGACCGATCGCTGCGGTGGCCATGCCGGCGATGGCGAGCCCGCCGAGCACCCCGCCCGGTGGCTGGTCCAGTCCGGCCTGTTCGGCGCGGCGCCGGATCATGACCATGGCGCAGGGAAACGCGGCCGATGTGCCCAGCCCGATCAGCACGCGGGCGACCGTGAGCATCGCCAGATTCTGGCCCGGACTGCCGATGACACCGCCGAGCAGCACGAGCACGATCCCGGCGAGGAAGACACGCCGGGCGCCGAGGACCTCGGCGAGCTTGCCGGCTGTCGGTTGGGCAACAGCGCTGGCGAGGTAGAGGGAGGAGACCAGTACGGCCGTGGCGCCCACCGCCACGTTCAGCTCGGTCGCGATGGGGACGAGCGCTGTGGCGATGATGGAGCTGTTGATCGGGTTGAGACTGGCACCCACGTACAGCGGCGTGGTGAAGGCCCACGTAAAGGGATTACGGATGGCACCGGTCGATATCGAGTCGACCTCGGCAGTGCCGGCTCTCATATGGCGGCCTCGTTCAAGTCGGCGTCGGCGAGCCGCTCGAGCAGCTCGATCGCCTTGTCCATGTCCTTGCGTTCGTGCGGAGCGACGACCTGGTCGATGGCGCGTGCCAGATAGGCGGCGCGCCCCGTGAGCAGCTTGTCGATCAGCTCCGTCGCGGAGTCGTCGGCGCTCATCAGCTTTTTGCGGCCGTCTTTCGGGTCCGCCTCGCTATGCACCAGGCCCGCGGCCTTCAGTACGGCGAGGCTTTGGGCGATGGCCTGCCCGCTGACGTGTTCGATCGACGAGAGTCGGGCGGCGGTGACCGGGCCCTCGCGGACCACGCTCGCCAGCACGCCGAGCTGTGTGGCGCTCAGCCCGGTCGCATGCTGGCCCGACTCCGTACGCATCCGCGCACGAAGCCGCTTGATCGCGTCGTTCAGGCGCTGTGCGGTCGCGGTCGACTCCTGCGACTCGGGGCTCTTGTTCATGCCTCCACCATAAAACTACCCAAGTAACTTGTCAAAGTTACTTGGGTAGTTTTATGTGCTGCTTCGATCGCCACAAGGCAGGAGGTCGTTCACCTGCCAGCCGAACGACCGAGGAGGGGCACCAGGCGGGGCTCCGTGGCGGCTCTCGTAGGCATCCACCGAGGGGGAGCGACTCACTCGCCATGCAGCGGATCGACATCGATGTCCGCCTAGGCTGGCCACCGGTGGCCAGCCTCCCTGTTCGCCGGGGGGCCAGGCGCCGAGGCGTCCGCTTCGGAGGATCCTCAGTTGCCCGTCTGCTGCATAGCGCTGATGTCGTACCCGGTGAGCAGCGCGGTGAGGATGCCAGTCAGACGGAGTTCGACGTCGCCGATGAAGTGGGACAGTTGCGTGCCAGGCCATGGCTCCCAGCGCAGGTGGAGACGGGGCGTCCGGCTGGCGTGACACGGCCACGACGCCGTCACCCGGCTTCCCGAGGTCGCCCACACCCAGCATGTCGCCAACGTGGCCAACGTCAGCAGCTACGTCACCATAGAGACGCTCCCCGCCGGAATCCCGTGATCCTGCGGCAGACGTGATCAGAAGGAGTGTTCATGCCCCACAACGTTGCCGACCTGATGCGCCGCAACCTCCTCGATGTGTTCAACGAGCCGGATCCGGAGCGGCGCAGCGCGGCCATCGCCCAGACCTACGCCGAGGACGTCGTGTGGCACGAACCCGACCGTGTCGTCCACGGCCGCGCGGCCCTCGCCGAGCGTGCGACGGAGCTGCGTGCGCAGGCCCCGGACTGGACCTTCCGCGCCGATGGCCCCGTCTCCGTCACCGACGACCTCGGCCACCTGGGCTTCCGGTACGGTCCGGCCGACCAACCGCCCGTGGTCACCGGGATGGACATCGCCCACTGCAAGGACGGTGTCATCATCGAGCTATACACCCTTGTCACCGGATCCCCTCAGCCCTCCTGAATGCGCCTGTCAGTCCTGGGAGCACAGTGCCATCATCAGAGGGACGGGCACGGAAGTCGTCCGGCCGGTGGGCTCCAGCTCGCCCGTCTCGGGGTCGACGGCGAACTGGGCGATGTTGTCGGCCGTGCTGTTGTTGACGTAGAGCGGTCGTCCGCCGGGGTCGATGACGAAGTTGGTCGGGCCGCTCACGCCCTGGCCGGTGTGACCGACGGCGGAGAGCGTCCCGGTGGGCCGGTCGATCCGGTAGCCGGTGATGGTCTGTGAGCCGCGGTTGGAGGCGTAGCGGAAGTCACCCGACGGGTGGACGGCGATCTCGGCGCCGCTGGGCGGGCCCGGGTAGCCGGGTGGTGCGGTCGCGACGATCTGCAGGATCTCCTGGACCGTCCCCGTCGTGGCGTCGTAGGCGAACACCGTGATGGTCGCGTCGAGTTCGCCGATCACGTGCAGAGTGCTGGCGTCGTCGGTGAAGGCGAGGTGGCGGGGTCCGGTGCCGGGCGGCAGGGGCGCCCGGCTGACCGGTTCGAGGCGGCCGTCCGTGAGCCGGAGGATCCGTACCTGGTCGATGCCGAGATCGGCGGTGGTGAGGAACCGGCCGCCCGGGTCGAAGACGACGGCGTGCGGGTGCGCCGAGTCCTGGCGTGGGTGCGGCCCGCTGCCGGTGTTCTGCAGCGTGCCGCTCACGGGACCGAGCCGCCCGTCCTCGCCAACGGGGAGCACGACGTACGCGCCGCCGTAGTAGTTCGCCACCACCACATGGCGTCCGTCCGGAGCGATCGCGAGATGGGCGCAGCCGCTGTCGTGCAGCGACACCCGGTTGAGGAAGTCCAGGGTGCCGGTGCCCGGATCGATGGCGAAGGCGTCCACCGCGCCGACGCGTCCCGTCTCGCCGTCCTCCAGCGAGTAACAGGCATACAGGAAGCGACGGGACGGGGCGCACCTCGGCCGTGGCGGACGGTTCCCGCTCGGGCGGCAGCCACTCGGAGCGCAGCCTGCCGGCTGGCTCGTTCCACGGCTTTGCCCAGGTTCTGCCACGTGGTAGCGGTCCGCACACTGCTGCGCCCGCGGAGCACCACGGCGGGCGCCGTCACCGAACTTTGCCCAGGTTCTGCCACGTGGTAGCGGTCCGCACACTGCTGCGCCCGCGGAGCACCACGGCGGGCGCCGTCACCGAACGAGGACCCGCGATCCCTGCAGATCGCCTCGGCTCCGGGATGGGACTGCAGCCAGGCGGCCAGCGTGTCGCCGATGTAGTCGTCCAGGACGTCAACGACCCGGTGGCTCTCGACGTCGACCAGCACAGTGCCGTAGCGGTGCGACCGCTTCAGGGCGAACTCGTCAACCCCCAGGATGCGCGGGCACTCCACGACCGGTTCAGGCAGCGCGAGTACGAGGGACAGCAGGGTCACCCGGCTGACCACGACGTTCAGCATCCTCAGCAGCCGGGCCCCGGCACTGCCGGCCAGAGCCAGCCCGACCGCCTGCGACATCCCCAGTAGCAGAGAGGTGTAACGGCCGTACCGGATGGTCATTCCGTCGACCTGCTCGGCGAACGTACGGCGTCGGCATTCCCGAGTGTCACAGAACAAGCGCCGCACCGTCAGCTCGATCACCACCGGTCTGCCGCCCACCGCGGCATCGGCCAGGTGCCGCTGGTGCCGGCTGTGGACTCGTCCGGATGTCGTCCCGCAGTCCGGGCACGGCAGCGAGGAGTCGTCGCGGGTCCGGGCCGTGACACGCAACCCCCCGCTCTCCACGACCACTTGCTCCACCAGCACCTTCTACCAGGTGCGGAAACACCATTCCGAGCAGGTCCTCACACACTGCGGACGATGGCACTGCCGTGACGGTCTGTCACCTCGTCACGAAAATCTTGCGAGACCCGATTCAAGTGGCCGTCGCTGCGGTTACGCAGAGTAGCCGGGGCCCATTCGCGTCGAGCTCCCGATGCTGGCGTAACGCAGCGGGCAAGTCTCATCCCGAGTGGGGGCTCTCAGCGAGCTGCGATGCCCTGGCCTTGGTAGATCTCGTCGTAGTAGTGGATCACCAGTGGGCGGGTGAGCATGGCCTCGAAGGTAGCGGTGAAGCCGTGCTCCGTGCGCCAGGTGAGGTAGTCGGTGTAGTTGTGTGCCTCGGTCCATTGGGTCAGGCCGGTCACGTGGTCGGGGTCGTTCTGGTCGCGCAGGATGCGGATGTCTTCGCAGCCCTCGTGTTCAAGGCTCTCGCCCAGGATGTCCAACAGCAGCTTCGCGACGTCGTCGCCGCGGCCGGTTTGGGCGAACAGCTCGGCGGTGACCAGTGCGCTCATGGGATGTTCCTTCCACGAATGGCGACGGACTCGGCCCGGTACCGGCGAGCGTGCGGCCCGAGCACCGCGCGGAGGCGGGGGCAGCCATCGCCGGGGAGCCGCCCTCAGTAGGGAGAGGGCTGGTTGTGCACGATGACCAGCGAGGTGATCTTGCCGTCGGCGACCGTGAGGTAGTTGGTGAGCACCAGTTCGTCGGGCAGGTTCGTCTTGTCGTATTCGCCGTCGTAGCGCGCCCGCACGACCATTAGGTTGCCGTGACGCGCGAACTCCGTGACCTTCATCGTGACCTTGTCACCGACGATCTCGCGGTCCAGCCAGGCTCGGATCGAGGCGGGATCGGCGAACTCGCGGCTCGCGTCGTTGACCACGGCGTCGTCGGCGAAGGTCGCCAGGACGGCGTCCACGTCGAAGGCGTTGACCGCCTCGATATAGGCGGCGACAACATCGGGCAGAGCTGTGGCCTGGGTATTGGTGTTCATGGGAAGTCTCCTCGTAAGGCCTCGGCGCTGTGCGGCGCCTACCGCCGACCCTGGGGCCTACCTGTACGGGAGGGTCAACCGGAGATCGTCCGCTGGACCCTCCAGTTGGGGGAGGGTTGACACTGGTGCCATGCACACGGGCATGACGGTCGGCGAGTTCTCCCGCGCGACCCATCTGAGCGTCAAGACGCTGCGGCACTACCACGACGTCGCGCTGCTCACGCCGGCCGATGTGGACCCGGTAACCGGCTATCGGTACTACTCCCCGGACCAGGTGCCCACCGCTCAGGTGATCGTGCGCCTGCGGAACCTGGACATGCCGGTGGCGGACGTGAAGGCGGTGCTGACCGCCGAGGACGTGAGCACCCGCAACCAGCTGATCGCCGCGCATCTCGCGCGCCTGGAGAACCGGCTCGCGCAGGCGCAGAGCGCCGTCGAATCGCTGCGCGACCTACTGGCCCGGCCCGTGCATGGGTCGACCGTCGAGTACCGCACAGTCCGTGACCAGGCGGCCATCGGGATCCGCGAGGTCATCGACCGCCAGGACCTCGCGGGCTGGTGGCAGGGGGCGCTGGGCGAGCTGCACGGCTTCACCACCGCCCGCAGACTGCGCACCACCGGCCCGATGGGCGGTCTCTTCGCGAATGAGCTGCTTGAGGACGAGCACGGGGAGGCGCTGGTGTTCGTCCCGTTCGACGGTGAAGTTCGCCCGGTCGGCCGGATCGACGCCGTGGTCGTGCCCGGCGCGGAACTCGCGGTCGCGGTTCACCGCGGGACTCTGCAGACCATAGATCTCACCTACGGCGACCTGGGCACCCATGCCGCGCGCCACGAGATCAGTGTTGACGGCCCGCTGCGCGAGTTCTATCTGCGCAGCCCCCTCGATGTGACCGTCGAGGACGAGTTGGTCACCGAGGTCGGCTGGCCCATCTTCCGCGCGAGCAGCTAGCCGGGCCGTTCGGACGGTACCGACACGGCGTCCTGCTCGCATGAGGCCGTCACCGACGGTCACCTCGTCACGAAAATCTTGCGAGACCCAATCTCAGCTGGCCACTACTGACTTTGTTGGAGCAAGGCGCCGGCGAGCCACTCGGGCGGTTGTGGCCTCGCCCGCTGTGGCTGTCCGCCCTGCGGCACCGTCATGTGATCTGATCACCGCCTTGATGGCGATGCAACGGCTTCTTGCACGCCCCAGACCCGCCTGATCTCCAGCGATCACGTGTTCGTGCGCGGAGCGCAACCACGAACTGCACGTGATGTGGCGCTACGCCGGAGGTGACAGCATGTGTACACAGGCACCGCCTGCCAATGCGGCAGGTCTGACTCTGTTGCAGCAGTCATGTTGCGTGGCGCTCGGCTTCGCTGCGACTGCCGATCTTGCTTTGGTCACCCCTCCCCCACCGCTGGGAGCGGCTTCACCGCAAGACTGCCAGGAGACGAGTTACATGATCGCGATTCATCTCGTTCAGTTCGGGGAGCCTGAGCAGAGCCTGAAGGTGGTCGACGTTCCCGAGCCACCGGCTCCCGCCGCCGGCCAGGCGCTGATCCAGGTCGAGTACGCCCCCCTCGACCACCACGACCTGCTCTTGGCGAAGGGCGTCTATCCGGTCCGCCCGGTACTGCCGAGCGTCATCGGCAATGAGGGTGCCGGCACGGTCCTGGCCGTGGGCGCGGACATCACCGACGTCCGCCCCGGCGACACGGTCCTGCTTCCCTTCGGCACCTTCGCCTGGTCCGAGCAGGTCCTGGCGGAGGCCGCGAAGCTGACGGTCGTCGACAAGGCCATCAGCCTCGACCAGGCCGCGATGCTCACGATTAATCCCATCACCGGAGCGCTCCTTGTGGAGTCGCGCGACCTGCCCGCCGGCTCGTGGGTGGTGCAGAACGCGGCGAACAGTGGGGTCGGCCGTTCCGTCATCGCTTTCGCCAAGGAGCGCGGGCTTCGCACGATCAACATCGTCCGCCGAGAGAAGCTGGTCACCGAGATCGAAGAACTGGGCGCTGACATCGTGCTCGTCGATCATCCGGACGTGGCCGCACGGGTGCGTGCGATCATCGGCGACGATCCGGTGCTGCTGGGACTCGACGGCGTCAGCGGAGAGGCCACCTCACTGCTGCTGGACGTGTTGGCCGAGGGTGCCCTGCTGGTGATCTACGGCTACATGAGTGGCGAGCCCTTCGCCCCCGATCAGGACATGTTGCGGACCAAGAACATCACCACAACGGAGTTCTGGATGTATGACGACGAGTATCTGCCCCGTCATCCGGCCCTGAGCGCAGAGTCCGCGCAACTGGTCGCCGATGGCAGGCTGACGTTGCCCTCCGCTCCCGTCTACAAGGCCAGGGACTTCGCCAAGGCCCTTGCGTACCTGCACGACAACGGCAAAGTCCTTTTGGACTTCAACCCCCAGCGCGCGTAGCGGCCGATGAACGAAAGTGCACACGAGCCGGTGTCGGGCAACCGAATGGTCTTTGCACACGATCAAGGAACAGCACCATGACCCCACACAACATCATTGGCGTACTCGGTGCAGGAGAGGTGGGCCAGGCGGTCGCCGACCAGGCCGTCCGCCACGGCCATGAGGTGGTCATCGGCAACAGCCGGGGCCCCTATACCCTCCAAGCCCTCGTGACCAAGCTGGGGCGGATGGCCCGCGCAGCGACGGCCGAGGAAGCGGCCGAGCCGGGGCTCGTGTTCCTCTCGGTGCCGTTCTTCGCCGTGCCGAAACTGACCGGCCTCACCGACTGGTCCGGAAAGATCGTCGTCGACACGACCAATCAGTTCGCTGCGGCCAACCCCTGGCGGGGCAGGTACGACGTCGGTGACCTCACGGGCAGCGAGTGGGTCGCCGAGCACCTACCCGGAGCCCGGGTCGTGAAGGCTCTCAACACCCTGTTCGCCCCCTTCATCGCTGCGGACCCCCGGCATGCCGAAGGCCGGCAAGTGGCCTTCTACGCGGGTGACGACACCGATGCAAAGGCAACCGTAGCCGGATTGCTCTGCGAATTCGGCTTCGCCGCCCTGGACCTCGGCGGCCTGCGTGAGGGCGGGCGACTGATGCAGTTGGACGGAGCGCTCAGCGCGAGGCACTTGCTGCTGCAGGACGTCGGCTGACGCCGCCGCCCAGCTCTTCGCACACTCGTCGCGAGGGAGGAGAACCATGAACCGTCGTGTCGTCTACGCCCGTGGGGGGCTGCCTGCCGACGTCCTGACCGTCATCGAGGAGCAGGAGCCGGCAGCACCGGGGAGTGGTCAGGTCCTCATCCGTACCACGGCATTCCCGGTGCACCCTGGTGATCTGCAGGCCGTCGCGGCCTACCCGGGGAAAGATGCACAGCCGGTTCCAGCCGGTGTCGAGGCCACGGGCGTTGTGGAGGCAATAGGGCCACATGCGCGCGTGGCCCCAGGTGTCGAAGTCGGCGGGCGCGTAACGGTCTTCCCTCAGCCAGGTGCGTGGTCCCAGTGGATCGTGGCGAACGCCGACGTGGTCGTCGCCGTACCGGACGAGCTGTCGGACGAGGTCGCCGCGCAGATGCTGGTGAATCCACTTACCGCGGTCATGCTGCGCCGTGAGGCGGAGGAGCACCAGGCCATCGGATACGACGGTGTTCTGGTGCAGACCGCTGCCGGCTCGTCGGTCGGGCGGCTGGTGACCGGCACGTGCGAACTCCAGGGCCTCGGCCTCATCAACGTCGTCCGCAGCGACCGAGGCGCCGCCGAGCTGCGCAAGCGGTTCCCGGACGTCCCGGTCGTGTCGACCGAGCATCCAGGCTGGGACGACGAGGTCCGCGGGGCGGCCGCCGGCCGCCCGGTGAGTGTGGCCTTCGACCCGATCGGCGGGAAGCTGGCGGAGAGCCTTCTGGACCTGTTGACGCCGGGCGGGAAGCTGGTCAGCTACGGGCAGATCGCCCAGGAGCCGATCTCGGTGCACGCGTCGAAGCTGCTGCACACATCGCTGACGCTGCGGGGCAAGAACATCGGCCGGTGGCTGTCCGAGGTCTCCGCCGAGAGGCGGGCATCCGACGTCGCCGCTGCGAAGCTGATCGCGCTGGCGCTCAAGGACCAGTTCGAAGTGGCTGCCACGTACGGCCTCGGCGCACTCGCCGACGCCGTTGAACACGCAGTACGGCCCGGCAAGGTCGGCACCGTCCTCGTCAGCCCTTGGTAGCTGCCACTGCCCGTGCGGACACATCGTGCGACCATTGGCACGCCCGCCATCCTGGCCGTCGTCACCATCCATGATCACACTGCGTTGCCGGAGCCGGGCCGTTCCCCCGAATGGGCTGCCGCCTCCCCGGTCAGCAGCCCGGCCGGGATGGATCTACCAGTTCGGCCCCTTCTTCCCCGAAGATCAGTGTCAACGTCGCAGCGCCGAGGGCCTGTCGGCCTCCGGTTTGCGCGCCGGCGATGTGCACCGCAGGCTGCTTCTATGGACCGCACCCCGAAAGGCAGCGTGCTCCCCCTGCTGGTGACGGGCGCGGCGGGTAGCGTCGGCGCCGTCGGACGAACCGTGGTCGAAATTCTCCGGCAACGGGACCTGCCCGTGCGAGCCATGGTGCGTCGTGACGACGAACGGGCGGAGGCGCTGCGCGCGACGGGTGCCGAGGTCGTCGTCGGAGACCTCACGCGTGCGGGCGATGTGGCTGACGCCCTGTCCGGTTGCGGACGGATGTACTTCGGCATGGGCGTGTCGGCGCGGTATCTGGAGGCTGCCATGACGGTGGCGGCCGTGGCGCGTGCGTACGGGCGCCTGGAAGCGTTCGTGAACATGTCGCAGCTGACCGTCTCCGAGATGGACCTCACCAGCGACTCCGAGTCTGTGCAGCAGCGGCACCACTGGCTGGTGGAGCAGGTCCTCGGCTGGTCAGGCCTGCCCGTCGTCCAGATCAGGCCCACCGTGTTCATGGAGAACCCGCTGTTCCGTGTCGGCTTCTCCTCGATCGCGAAGGGCGGAAGCATCAGACTGCCCTTCGGCCAGGCGAAAACCTCCCCCGTGGCAGCCGGGGACGTCGCCGCGGTCGTGGCGGAGATCCTGGCCGATCCGTCCCGGCACACCGGCCGCATCTATGAGCTGACCGGCCCCCGCTCGGAGGACATCTCCGCCATGGCGGAGGAGGTTTCCACAGCTCTGGACCAGCCGGTCAGTTACACCGACGTCGGCCTGCAGGAATGGATCGACGACGACCTCAGACCGCTGGGGCTGCCGGACCACGTCTTCCAGCACATCTCCACCATGGCTCGCCTTCACGCGGAGAATCGATACGACCGCAAGGCGGACGGCGTCGAGCAGGTCACAGGGCGGCCTCCTACCGGGGTGGCCGAATACGTCCGTGAGAACCCCGGCCTGCTCAGTCCCTGAAGCCGAATCCTCGCGGATCGGGTCGCGTAGATATCAGAAGACGCTTCCGCGAAGTCGTACACATACTGGGCAGCTGGGGCGGTCACGAAGCGTGGCCGCCACCGCTCCACGTCGCCATGGGCTTCGAGGACATCCGAGACCAGGTCGCTCATTGTCTCCTGCTGTCCCAGTGAGCCAGGTGCCGTCCAATACCGCCTCACGCACGTCTACTGTTGACGCTTTCAGCGCGACATGGCCGTAGGCACGCTGGGCCCCGACGAACGTGGAGGAGTCGGCAGCTCGGTGCACCGTATGAGTCACATCTCCGGCTCCGACCAGAAGTCGGGCGGGACGATACCGACGGAGCGGCCGTGGGGGTCCAGGAGGCGCCCCATCAGCTTGTCCTGGCGAAGGGCGATGACGCGGTCGACGATGTCGAGGCTCGGGTGGGCGGTGGCGAGCTGGGTCTCCAGGCGCAGGACGTCGCTGACGGAGTGCAGGCTGGCCTGGAGGATGAGGTTGTGAGGGCCGCTGACGGCGGCGCAGTTACGGGTCTCGGGCAGACGGACGAGGGCGTGGCCGATCTCGGGGAGATCGGCGGGCGGGACTCTGGCCCAGAGGGTGGCCGCGACGGGCCAGCCACCGAGGGGGCGGGCGAAGTCGCAGCGGAACCGCAGCAGGCCGCGTCGGGTGAGCTGTTCGGTGCGGCGTTTTGCGGTGTTGAGGCTGACGCCGAGGTCGCTCGCCAGAGTCTGATAGGGCGCGCGGCCGTCGTGGGCGAGCCGGGTGATGAGGGCGCGGTCGAAGGGCGTGATCTCGCCCGGGGCGACAGGGGTCTGGGCCGGGGGCGGGCCGGTCAGCTGGGCACGCTGGGCGGGGTCCAGGGCGGCGATGCGCCACCGGCCGCCCTCGGTGAACATGTGGGTGACGATCCGGACCTCCACGGCGGTGATGCCGGGAAGATGCGGGAGCAGGTCGAGGGTGTAGCGGGAGAGGGCCGGCAGGTCGCGGGTGGCGGCGATGGCGAGGATGTCGTGGCCGGCGGCCGCGCGCTCGATCGTGAGCATGTGGGGGTGGGCGCTCAGTGCCTGGGCGACCCCGGTGGTGGCGCCGGGAGCGCAGTCGATCACGACGAAGGCCACGCAGATCTGCTCGAACAGGCGTGGGCCGGGTGAGAATCCCACCCAGGCGGCGCCCTGCTCGGACAGGCGGCCGAAGCGGCGGGCGACGGTGACCGGGTCGACCTCCAGGGCACGCCCGAGCTCGGTCCATGAGGCCCGCGGCTGCAGCTGCAGGGCGTTGATCAGTGCCAGGTCGTCCTCTGTCAGCAGCGCTGGTGCATCATCCTGCATGGTCCCCTCCCGCGAGGCAGAATCCTGCGTTTGGCGGCTTTCACGCGTCACTCTCCCATTGTGGACTTCAGGGGCCCGCACCTGTCGAGCGTGAGGAGGGCCGGACCATGGCGTACGGCGACTATCAGGACGAGATCTACATGGACGGGCTGCGCGGGGTGGTGCCGCGCTTCCCGATGACCTACGACGAGCTGGAGCCGCTGGCTCAGGCCGCGATGCCCGCCTCCGTGCGCTCCTACGTCATGGCCGGAGCCGGCGACGAGCGCACCCAGCGGGCCAACGTCACCGCGTTCGAACGCTGGGGCCTCGTCCCGCGGATGATAGTGGGGGCCACGGACCGGGATCTGTCCGTCGACCTGTTCGGGATGCGCCTGCCCTCACCGCTGTTCATGGCCCCGGTCGGCGTGATCGGGCTGTGCGCGCAGGACGGCCACGGCGATCTCGCCACGGCCCGTGCCGCCGCCCGCACCGGCGTGCCGATGGTCGCCTCCACCCTGACCGTCGATCCACTGGAGGAGGTCGCCGCCGAGTTCGGCGCCACCCCGGGCTTCTTCCAGCTCTACACGCCCACCGACCGGGAGCTGGCCGAGAGCCTGGTGCACCGGGCCGAGAAGGCCGGCTTCAAGGGCATCGTGGTCACCCTGGACACCTGGATCACCGGCTGGCGCCCCCGCGACCTCGCCGTCAGCAACTTCCCCCAGCTGCGCGGGAACTGCCTGACCAACTACACCAGCGACCCCGTCTTCCGCGCCCGCCTCGCCCGCAGCCCGGAGGACGACCCGGCGGCCGCGGTCGCCGAATGGGTGCGGATCTTCGGCAACCCGCTCACCTGGGACGACCTGTCCTGGCTGCGCTCGATCACCGACCTGCCGCTGATCCTGAAGGGCATCTGCCACCCCGACGACGTCCGCCGCGCCAAGGACGGCGGCGTGGACGGCATCTACTGCTCCAACCACGGCGGCCGCCAGGCCAACGGCGGCCTGCCCGCCCTCGACGTCCTGCCCAGCGTGGTCCAGGCCGCCGACGGCACTCCCGTCCTGTTCGACTCCGGTGTCCGCACGGGAGCCGACATCATCAAGGCCATCGCCCTGGGCGCCTCCGCCGTCGGCATTGGCCGCCCCTACGCGTACGGCCTCGCCTACGGCGGCGAGGCCGGCGTCGTCCACGTCCTGAGGTCCCTGCTCGCCGAAGCAGACCTGATCATGGCTGTCGACGGCTATCCCACCCTCGCCGACCTCGCTCCCGAGGCCCTCCGCCGCCTCACCTGACAGCCGCCGACCAATCGCGGGACGGACGCATCGGCGGTACCTCGCTCACCGAGTGGTCGGCCATGGTCCACGTCCTCAGCGACCTGGGCCCAGCCCCCCATCAGGCTCGTCACCGGACGGTTTATATGTCATGACAAGTACCTATTTGTGCAGCAGGATCGGATTGGCGCACGCTTCCGGCACCCCACGACGCCGAAGACGGCACTCGGCACCGCATGGAATAGCGCGCACCCCTCCACCAGACCCGTCGCACCAGAAACCCAGCCCCAGCAAGGAGTCGATGGCAACCATGACTGAGAAGTCCACCGTCCGCAGCGTGACCTACGACCTGCTGCGAACCCTGAAACTCACCACGGTCTTCGGTAACCCCGGTTCCACCGAGCAGCCGTTCCTGCAGGAATTCCCCGAGGACTTCACCTACGTCCTGGCACTGCAGGAGGCTTCCGTCATCGCGATGGCCGACACCTTCGCCCAAGTCACCGGCCGACCCGCGCTGGTCAACCTGCACTCCTCGGCCGGGATGGGAAACGCGGTGGGCAACCTGGTGGCGGCCTACCACGGCAACACACCCCTGATCATCACCTCCGGCCAGCAGCACCGGGAGCTGGTGATCGGCGACCCGTATCTCGGCAACCGAGAGGCCGTCACGCTGCCCAAGCCGTGGGTGAAATGGTCGTACGAACCCGCTCGCGCCGAAGATGTACCCGAAGCCTTCATGCGGGCCTACGCGGAGGCGCTGCAGCCGCCGACGGGCCCGGTGTACCTGTCGATTCCGATGGACGACTGGAAGCGGCCCCTGTCCGGCTTCACCCGGGTGCGGACGGTCAGCGACCGCGTCGCCCCCGACACCGCTCGGCTGCGCATGTTCGCCGATCGCATCTCGGCCAGCCGTCGTCCCGCGCTGGTCTTCGGTCCGGAGGTGGACCGGGCCGGTGGCTGGGACGCGGCCGTCGCGCTGGCGGAGAAGCTGCGCGCGGCCGTCTACGGCGCCCCGCTGCTGGACCGGGCTTCCTTCCCCGAGGACCACCCCCTCTTCGGCGGCCCGCTCGGCATGTCGGTCAAGACCATCAGCGATCGGTTGACGGGCCACGACCTGGTGGTCGTGATCGGCGCGGAGGTGTTCCGCTACTACCCCTACGTGCCCGGGCCGTACCTGCCGGAGGGCACGGAGCTGCTGCAGATCACCGGCAACCCGGCGGTGGCCGCGGGGGCGCGCGTCGGCGACAGCCTCCTGGGCGATCCCAAGACGGCGATCGAGCTGCTCCTGGACATGGTCGCTGAGGGTTCGGCGCGGACCGCGCCGGAACCGATGCCGCGGCCCCGCGAGCTCCCCCAGGCGCCGAACACCCCGCTCACCCCGCCGGAGGTGTACGCCACCCTCAGCAGGGTCCGGCCGGCCGACGCGGTCATCGTCAACGAGTCGACCTCCACGATGGCGCAGCAGATCGAGTGGCTCCCCACCAACCGGACCGGATCGTTCTTCGCCACGGCCAGCGGAGGCATCGGCTGGGGCACCCCGGCCGCCGTGGGCGTCGCGCTCGGCGACTGGGACAGGGGCGCCGAACGGCCGGTGATCGGCCTGATCGGCGACGGCTCCTTCCAGTACTCCGTGCAGGCCATCTACACGGCCGCCCAGCACAACCTCCCGATCGTCTACGTCGTCATGCGCAACCAGGAGTACTCCATCCTCAAGTCGTTCGCCGTGCTGGAGGAGACCCCCGGGGTGCCCGGGCTCGACCTGCCCGGGCTCGACATCGCCTCCGTCGCCCGCGGCTTCGGATGCCGCGCGGTCGACGTGGATACCACCGAGGACCTGGAGCGCGAGTTCAAGTCGGCCCTGACCGCCGGCACCACCACCGTCATCGTCGTCGCCACGCAGCCCCAGAAGGCGATGTTGTAGGCCGCGCGGATCGGGCGGTCGAAGAAGGAACAGCGGAGAGAGGACAACAAACATGGACTTCGGACTGAAGGACCGGGTGTACATAGTCACCGGCGGCACCCGCGGGCTGGGCATGGCCGCCGCGCGCGAACTGGTGGCGGACGGCGCGCGGGTGGTCGTCAGCGGCCGCGACGAGAAGTCGGTCGCCGCCGCACAGGCGGACCTCGGCGGCCCAGGGCAGGCAGTCGGCGTCGTGGCCGACAACGCCGACGCCGACACTCCGGAGCGGCTGATCGCCGCGGCCCGTGACGCGTTCAAGCGCCTGGACGGAGTGCTCATCAGCGTCGGCGGGCCCCCGGCAGGCACCTCGGACACCATCGACGACGACCAGTGGCGCGCCTCCTTCGAGTCGGTCTTCCTCGGCGCGGTGCGGCTCTCCCGCGCCGTCGCCGCCGAGCTGGGCGAGGGAGGTGCCATCGGCTTCGTCCTCTCCAGCTCCGTGTACGAGCCCATTCCCGGCCTCGCGATCTCCAACGCCCTGCGGCCGGGCCTGGCCGGCTACGCGAAGAACCTCGCCAACGAGCTGGGCCCCCGAGGCATCCGCGTCGTCGGCCTCGTGCCCGCCCACATCGAGACCGACCGGGTACGCGAACTCGACGCACGGCACGGTGACGCCGACGCCGCCCGCGAAGGCGCCGCCGCCGGCGTCCCCCTGCGCCGCTACGGAACCCCGGACGAGTTCGGCCGCAGCGCCGCCTTCCTGCTCTCGCCCGCAGCGTCGTACCTCACGGGCGTGATGCTGTCGGTCGACGGCGGCGTACGCAAAGGCTTCTAGAGTCTCCGCGGTCAAGACCGCGAATCGAGCGGGTTCACGCTAGGGCGGTCGCCGGGGAAGCACCGAGACCGTATGGCCGCCCTTCGCCGCAAGCGCCGTACAGCGGTGAAAACAAGCACGCCATCGGCCTGAGCACACCCCGTAAGGTGGGCGGTACGCGCGCGGTCGGCGTTGTGCCGTGCTACGAGCGGAACCTATCCTCACCACTGTGGCGACTTCCGAGAGCCGGAGGTATCCCGCGCAGCCCGCCGGTTGCGACTTCGGCGGTCTCGTGGGGCGCGCGGACGAGCTGGTGCTGATCGACTCGCTGTTCGCCGATCAGGATCGCACCGGGTACGGCCCCGTCGGCCGCAGGTTGCTGCTGCGTGGTGACCCAGGGGTCGGGAAGACCGCGCTGCTCGACGTCGCCGCGGCCCGGGCGAGTGCCGCCGGCAGGCGTGTGCTGCGCGCCTGCGGCGCGCAGTTCGAGGCCGGGATCAGTTTCGCCATGATCCACCAGATGCTCTACCCACTGCGCGCGGACGCCGATCTCCTGCCCGGCCCGCAGCGCGATGTCCTCTGCCGGCTCTTCGACCTGACGCCGGCAGCTCTCCCGGACCCGCTGACCGCCGGCACAGCCGTACTCTCCCTGCTCGGCGCTGCCGCCGACGAATGCCCGCTGCTGCTGGTGGCCGATGACGCACCGTGGATCGACCCGGCCAGCGCCACGGTACTGGCCTTCGCCATGCGTCGGCTGGGCCAAGCCCCTGTGGCCCTGCTGGCCGCCGCCCGTACCGGGCTGAAAGGGCTTCTCCACCAGGTGGGGCTGCCGGAACGGACGGTGCCGCCCCTGGACGACCAGTCGGCGGCGGAGCTTGTGGAGGCCCGGTGGCCGGGCCTGGCGCCGACCGTGCGGCGCCGGCTGCTGGCCCAGGCCGCGGGTAACCCGCTGGCCCTCCAAGAGCTACCGACGACTCTGAACGACCGGCAGCGCTCCGGCGCACAGCCGGTGCCCAGCGTGCTGCCCCTGTCCGAGCGGCTGCTGGACACCTTCGCCCCCGAGCTCGACCAGCTGCCCGGCGCGACCAGAAAGGCACTCCTGCTCGCCGCACTGGCGGCCGACGACGACCTGGACACCATCAGGGTCACGACCCGATGCTCGCTGGACCTGGACGACCTGGCCCCGGCACAGCGGGCCCGGCTGGTCCACGCCGACACCGCCTCCGGACAGGTCACCTTCAGCCATCCGCTGACCCGCTCGGCGGTTGTGTACCTGGCCCCGCCGGGCGAGCGCCGGGCCGCGCACCGGGCACTCGCCGAGGCCCTGGCCTTCGACCCCGAGCGCCAGGCGTGCCATCTGGCCGCGGCCAGCACCGGACCCGACGAGACGGTGGCCCGGGCGCTGGACAAGGCGGCCATGCTCGCGCGGCACCGCGGCCGTGCCTCGACCGCGGTGGCCACCCTGGTGCGCGCGGCTGAACTCAGCCCGCACCCCGGAGACCGCTCCCGGCGCCTGGTCGAGGCCGCCCACCTCGCCACCATGGCCGGACAGCTCGACCAGGTCACCTGGCTGCTGGCGGACGCCGGGCAGACCCCGCAGAGCCCGGATGCGCTGGTTTTCGCCGCCACCGCCCACCTGCTCACGAACGACGAAGGCGACGTTTCCGCCGCGTACCGGCTGCTGACCCGGGCGCTCGACGCCGGCGAGGATGCCGGGCCGGAATCCTGGGACAGGTACGGCATCCTCTACGCGCTGCTGCTGGTCAGCCTCTACGCCCTGCGGCCGGAGCCGTGGGAGCTGCTCAGGAAGGCCATGGTCCGCTTCGAGCCCGAGCAGGTCGTCCCGTTCCAGCTGTGTTACGACGCGTACGTCGATCCCACCCGGGCCTCGGACGCCATCCGGGAGGGCCTGGCCCGCGCCTTCGCCGCGCTCCCGCGGGCCGCTGCGCCCTGGGAAGTGATTCCGCTGGCCTTCGCCGCGGTCGCGATGGACACCCTGTCCGACTACCGCTACGCGGTCCGCGGCATGATCGAGCGGGAACGCGACGGCGGCGCCATCGCCATGGTGGTGCCCGCGCTGATGCTGCTCTGCCAGGACTCCTACGTACACGGCCGGTGGGACGAGGCCGAGAACCTCGCGCAGCAGGGGCTGGAGTTGGCGACGGGCTATGGCTACTCGTTCTGGGAGCGGCAGATCCGGGCCGTGCTGGCCTCCGGTGCCGCGCTGCGCGGCGATGTGGACCTGGCCCGCGCCCGCAGCAAGGAGACCACCACCTGGGCGGCGCCCCGGGGCATGGGCGTCACCATGGGGTACGCCCGCTCGGCCGGCCATCTCGCGGCCATGGGCCAAGGCGACTTCGAGGAAGCCCACACCCAGGTGGCGCAGATCGACCCGCCCAGCGCCCCCAGCGCAGACATCCCCAACCGGTGGGTGGTGCTCGACCTGGTCGAGGCGGCGATGCGTACCGGCCGCCGCGAGGAGGCCCGCGCACACGTCGTCGCCGCCCAGCAGGCCGGGCTCCACCGCATCGGCACGCGCATCGCGATCATCACGGCCGGAGCCGCGGCCGTGGCCGCGGACGACGACAAGGCCGGCGCCCTGTTCGAGGCGGCCCTGGCCCTGCCCGAAGCCGCCCGCTATCCCTGGGAGCAGGCACGTATCCAGTTCGCCTACGGACAGTGGCTGCGCCGCACCCGGGACACCGCCCGCGCACGTATCCAGCTGCGTGCCGCCATGGAGACCTTCGACCGGATCGGCGCGCGAGCGATGGTGCAGCGCGCCCGCAACGAACTGCGCGCCACCGGCGTAGCCGCTGCGCGTTCCGACCCGGCGGCACCCGAACTGACCGCCCAGGAACGGCAGATCGCCGAACTGGCCGCCACCGGGCTCACCAATAAGGAGATCGGCGCCCGTCTGTTCCTGTCCCACCGCACGGTCGGCTCCCACCTGCACCGGATCTTCCCGAAACTCGGCATCACCACCCGCGCCGCGCTGCGCGCCGCACTGGAAGCCGGCGCCCACGAAGCCCATTCCGAGGGTCAATTCCAGTCGTAGACGCGCGCGGCCTACACCTCCGGTACGACGGCTTCGTCGGCCACGAGCCGGTCCGCGGGTCGGGTGTCGTGTTTGCAGGGCGGGGAGGCGGCGTCCACCCGCGGCGGCGGAAGCGGTGGCTTGGTGAGCCGCGCCCGTAGGCGAGACCGTGGCGGGTGTCCCGAGCGCTTCGAGTTCACAAAGGTGGGTCCGGAGGTCGGTAATCGCGGACATCGGTGCTGGTTCCCTACAGCGCTGGCGAGTGGGACATGCCGTTCCAGCGCTGTGCCGACGGCACGTGAATGTCCAACTGGTCCAGGACGCGGACGACGACATGGCTGACCGGATCCCCGATCGTCTCGGGACGGTTGTAGCAGGCGGGCATCGGCGGGACGATCCGAGCTCCCATGCGCGTGAGCGCCAGCATGTTCTCCAGGTGACTCTCGCTGAGCGGGTCCCGTGCCACGAGTACCAGCCGGCGCCCCGCCTTCAGCGTCACCCCGGCCGCACGGGAAATGAGCCCCTCGGCACAGCCAGTGCATAGTCCGGCCAGCGTCTTCAAGCCGCACGGCGCGATGACCATGGCGTCCCCCCGGAACGACCCCGACGAGATCGGCGCGCCCTGGTCGTTCCACGCGTACGTCGCGTCCGCGAGGTCGGTGACCTCGTGCGCCGACAATCCGGTCTCCAGTCGCACGGTCGACCTGGCCCACGGGGACAACACCAGATGGGTCTCCACATCCGGCTGCTGCCGCAGTCGGCGCAACAATTCGACACCGAACACGGCTCCGGTCACCCCCGTCATCCCCACGATCATTCTCCGTGGCATGGGTATCCACCGCCTCCGCATGCGATCACTTCGAGCGGAACTACCCACGCATCGTGAAGGTCCTGAGCGCGAACGAGCCGCTCGAAACTGGCTGCGACCGATTCTCACCACGCGGCGGGGCCGTTCCGCATGCGTCAGATGACTGAACAATCCGGGAGCGGTCGGGCAGGAAGGCGACCGACTGACGTGCATGCAGTCAATCGACCGAAGACGAGGCCGTGAGCCGCGACGTAGTTTCGACATCGGCGCCGTCCAGAACCACTCGCTTCCGAATGGTGTGAGGGTGATCGCTTGATGGCGGCAGGGATCCCGCGCGGTCTCGGGATGCGCGCGCCATCGGCCGTCCGGCGCTGGACCGCGCGGGCCGGTACCCGGCGCTGCCTCCTTGCAGGGACAGATCGCGAGGCCGTGTTCATCTCCCGGACGATCAGTGCAGCGGGCGCCGGACACCGATCCGCCGGCCGCCGCTCGCGGCGAAGCGGACCGTGTCCCCCGCGGCCGGCGCGCCGGTACTTTCGATTCCGATCGAGCCGCGGGTCACGAACAGCTCGCGACCAGCCGCCACGAAACCATCGGCTCCGCGCCCCGGCCCCGGAAACGGGGACAGCACGACGCGACGCCCCTTTCCTGGCTCCCTCACTACGGCTGCTGGTCGCGGCCTGCGTCTCCGAGTTCCTTGAGCAGCAGGGTCAGGGTCGCGAGCCGCTCGGGTCCGAGCAGCTCCTCGATCCAGCGGCTTGTCTCCTGTGCCTGCTGGCGGCCCAGGGCCGCTCGTTCGTGCCCGGCACGAGTCAGGGAGACCAGTTGCCGGCGGCGGTTGCCGGGGTCCGTGCTCTTGGTGATCAGGCCGCGGGCCACGAGCCGGTCGAGAAGTGGGGTGAGCGTCGACCGGTCGACCGCGGCGAGGGCGCCCAGCGTCTTCTGGTCGAGGCTTCCACGCTCGTCCAGGACGTGAAGCACCGCGAACTGCGGAGGTGTGAGGTCACCGCTGCGCAGCTGCCACGAGGCGTTCACCGCCTGCGAGGCGCGTCGCAGCTGGTGGGCCATGCCGTCTTCCAGCGTCCCGTCGTATCGCGCTCCGGTCGTCATAAGTACAGGCTACCTCCGTATACGGTCAGTCGGTACACGGACTATTTGCAATCGGAAGTTTCGACAGCTACATTGTTCCGTGTACGGACTTACCGTGTACGGAAGGTTGATCCCGTGTCCCGACGTGTGATCTTGGGGATGACCGGAGCGACCGGCGCCGTCTTCGGTGTCGAACTGCTTCGCCGGCTGCGGGAGCAGCCGGATGTGGAGACTCATCTCGTTCTGTCCCAATGGGCCAGGGCGACCATCCATCTGGAGACCGACCTGTCGGTCCGCGAAGTCACCGACCTGGCCGACGTGACCTATACGTGGAACGACCAAGGGGCGGCAATCTCATCAGGTTCATTCCGCGTGGACGGAATGATTGTCGCGCCGTGCAGCATGAAGACCCTCGCCGGCATCCGAACCGGATATGCCGACGGTCTCATCCCCCGAGCTGCCGACGTCACGCTGAAGGAGCGCCGCCCCTTGGTGCTCGTACCGAGGGAGACTCCGCTCAGCGAGATCCATCTCGAGAACATGCTGGCGCTCTCGCGCATGGGAGCGAGGATCGTGCCGCCGATGCCGGCCTTCTACAGCCGTCCGAAAACCATTGACGAGCTCGTTGAGCATGTCGTTGTCCGAGTCCTGGACCAACTCGATATCCAGGTGGCTTCGGCGCAGCGCTGGGACGGAATGCCGCGCCCCTCCGAACTGAAAGGCGTAACCAACTGATGTCTGAAATCAATGACTTCCGGTCCTACATCTCCGCGCTCGAAGAGCTGGGGGACATTCAACGGATCTCACGCGTGATCGATCCGAACCTGGAAGCGTCGGCCATCACCCGTCGGTCCACCGAGAACGGCAGGCCCGCCCCGTTCTTCGAGCACCTCAGCGGAGTCGACGAGGGGTTCCGCATGATCGGCGCCCCGGGTGCCCTGTCGAGCATTCCCGGGCATCCGCTGGCGCGGGTCTCCCTCTCTCTCGGTCTGCCGTACACGACGACCGCAGCCGAACTGGTCGAACACCTCAGGGAAGCAGGCACGAAGGAACTGCTCCCACCTCGGCGGGTGGCAGCCGACTCGGCACCCTGCAAGCAGAACATCCTGACGGGTGACGAAGCCCGTCTCGACCGGTTCCCCATTCCACGCGTGCACCAGGACGACGGCGGCCCCTACGTCAACACCTGGGGCGTGATCATCGCCAGGACACCGGACGGCCGATGGACGAACTGGTCCATCTCCCGGATCATGAAGATCGACGACCGGCACATGACCGGACTGGTGCTGCCGAGCCAGCACCTCGGCATGATCTGGCGCGAGTGGGAGGCCATCGGTGAGCCGATGCCCTACGCCCTCGTGCAGGGAGGCGACCCGGGCATTGCCGTCGTCGGCGGAATGACCGTCCCGACCGAGGTCGACGAGGGCGCGTATCTCGGAGCGGTGCTGGGCAAGCCGGTCGACGTCGTGAAGTGCGAGACGAACGATCTGGAAGTGCCCGCCTCCGCCGAGGTCGTCATCGAGGGACACCTGTCCGCGACCCGCGACGCCGTGGAGGGTCCGTTCGCGGAGTTCCACGGCTGGGCACTGCCCGAGACGTCGCCGCAACCGCTTTTCAGCATCGAGGCGATCACCTACCGGGACGACCCGATCTGGCCGCTGGCCGCCGCCGGCCGGCCTGTCGACGACTCGCACGTCGCACCGGCTGCCGGCATCTCCGCAGAGGTCGTCGCGGTCCTGCGGAAGGCGGGACTGCCGATCACGACGGCCTGGCTCCCGCTCGGTGCCGCCTGCTTCTGGACGGTGATCACCGTCCCGCAGAACTGGCGCGACTCGCTGCCGGGGATGGACACCGCGCGCTTCGCGCACCGCATCGGCGAGGTGCTGAACGGCACCCGGGTGGGGCGGCTCTCCCCGGTCGTCTACGTCCTCGACGACGACGTGGATCCGTCGAACGACTCGGATCTGCTGTGGGCTCTGGCCACCAGGGTGCACCCGTCCCTCCGCCAGGAGCAGTGGCACGGACCGATCATGCCGTGGTACCCGTGCTTCACCGAGGAGGAACTGCACAACGGCTGGGGAGCCATCGTCGTGCACGACGCCCTGCTCCCGGCGGTGGGAAGCGGACGCGTACCGCCCGCAACGTTCGACGGCGTCTTCCCGGCAGATGTGCGCGCCAAGGTCCTCGCCGCCGAATCCGAGTCGGCAGGCGACACCGGCTCTGCCGCATCGCGCTGACGCCTGGGTGCCGCGGATCGCGGGAGGTATCCACCAGGTGGCCGTCTCCCGACCGGCATGCTCGGCCGCCGGCCCCGAGGGACCCTCCCGCTCGGGGCCGTTGGCTGCCACCGCCTGGGTGAATGAGTCATCACTACAAGCCGCCGGCCGAGTGACCCATGGGATTTGGCGACCGCGTGACGAGGTACCGATCAGCCTGCGTGTCGGACCGACGCGGACAGCGGTCCTCAACGACGGCCTCGAGACCTCCATCCGTCAGGCACGAGAAGGTGCGGCCGCCAGCCCGATGCGTCAAGAAGGGGACAGACGTGACCCAGCAGAATGTGACAGTTGCTGTCACGGGGGCAGGCGGCACCGGAGTGGCCAAAGCCTTGCTCGCCTCACTTCAGAGAGACGACCGGGTCGGCCACGTCAACCTTCTCGTGTCGGCCAACGGGCGCAAGCTGGTGGCTTTCGAATTCCAGACCGGCGAAGATCCGGACTCGGTGGTCCAGGCCCTGGAGGCCACGTCGACGAAAGTCCGCTTCCTCGATCCGGCCGACATGTCAGGACCGGTGACCAGCGGCAGCTACCCCACCGACGCCATGATCATCCTGCCGTGTGCCGCCGGCGTACTCGGACGCATCGCTCACGGCCAGACCGAGAGCCTCATCGAGCGAGCCGCGGACGTGATGCTGAAGCAACGGCGCAAACTCGTCCTCTGTCTCCGGGAAGCACCGCTGAATCTCATCCACCTGCGCAACATGGTCGCTGTCACGGAGGCGGGAGCCACCGTGTACCCGATGATCCCTACGTACTACAACGTGCCGGAGACACTCGCGCAACTGCGGGACGAGTTCGTCGAACGCGTCCTGCAGTTCCTGGGCCTGCCCGGCACCGATCGCTACCAGTGGGACGGCACCGACACCACAGCGCGACGCGAGCGCACTCAGGCGCGGTAGCGGACCGTGGCCGGCAGCTTCGGGCGCGTTTGTCTCCCGTTGCTACTCACCAGCGGTCCTGGGTTCGCTGATACGGCGGGCGGCCTCAACGACCGCCGCTCGGTGCAGGGCCAGCCGCTGTGCCGACCAGGACTGGCCGGCCTCCTTGGGGTCGACGCCCTCGGCGGCCCAGAACCACGCCTGGGCAGCGGCGACAACCATGGTCAGGAGATCGGCAGGCTCCATCTCCCGGGCGAGGTCACCACGCTGCTGCGCGTCGGCCACTTCGGCCGTCTTGTGACCGAAGGCCTCGGCCTCGGGTCCGGTGGCGGTGGGGCGCTCCAGCAGTTTCCATAGTCGCAGGCGCATCAGATCCGGCCGGGCGACGAGGGCCCGGACAGACAGACACGGGTACGGGAGATGCTCAACTACCTCGCTTCCGCGCTGCCGGCTGAGACCGGAGCTGCCGCCAGACTGATCGCCCTGCAATGCGCCTTGCGCATGAACGACTCAGCTCAAGTCCGGTTTCCGCTCGGGGTACTGCGCAGCCTTCGCTTGGGACCTGCCACGGATTCTTGGCGGGAGCTCCACCAGGCGCGATGGCTACGCTCAACCCTGTCCGCGTCGCACTCCAACTCACGCGCAGAAGTCATCCAACTCCTCGACATCGGGCTCTTCGCCCAATGCCCGGCCCGCCCTGACCGGCTCGCGGCCGCAGACTGGGCGCTGCGCGCCGCCTGCCGCGTGCGTACGGACTGGGCCCCACTTCCCCGACTCATTGCCATGTGCCTCACGGCTCATACCGCCCAGGAAGGAATTTGCGGAATAGCAGAACTGGATCAGCTGGCACACGAATGCGGGCTGCCCACAACGCGGTTCACAGATGTTCTCGACCGATTGACGGTCACAGGGCACATCGACTCCTGGAGCGTGCACCCAGTGTCGGGAGACCTGTATTGGACACTGGCAGAACACAGCGAGCATGGAGGCGGAGGCGCGGCTCGCCGGTAACCGACAGACGTCGATGACCCGTCACGCTCACCGCCGATATCGCAAGCACCAGTTTCGGGACGGCGTCGGGGTGTCGGCTACGTTCTCAGCGTTGAAGTGGGAGCCTGATGGGCTAATGTCGAATTCCCGCCGCTCGCTTCTGAAGTGTCCGCTGAGCGATTTTCCGAGCACCTGAAGCGTTCATGCGCCAGGCGGCGAATTGCAGGCTGACGTCGAACTGCAACGCCACCTGTTCGTCAGTCCTGCTCGACAGAGCCGCGCCGATCGCCGCTGCCACGGGAATGAGCAGCTCCCCAGAGAGCGCCGCGGCCTGCTTCTCCTTCAGCGCCATCTCGGGGCCCAGGTCGCGACATCCACCGTCAGCGAAGAGGATTCCCTCGAACTGGTGCTCCAGGAGGAGGTGCGACATCTCGTGCGCGACATTCGATCTGCGGCGTTGGAGCGTGTGCGTGGAGTTCTCCACGATGAACCGCGCTGTCCCGACCGGCACCAGGGCGGCTGACCAGGCCTCGGGGCGCCTCGACGTGAAGTAGTCCAACGCCTCGGGCGAGCAACTGTCGGCGAGATCACTCATCGCGTACACCGGGATGTCGTACTCGCCGATCAGCCGCTCGAGGTCGAGCCGGGTGTGCGGTCCGGCGGCTATCTCACCGCGGACCTCAAGGGCGAGATCCTGAAGAGCCTTCTTGGTCCACCGCTGACCCACGTGTCACCTCGAACGGGATTCGCGATCAGAGGCGAATCTGCGCACTGCCGCACCGATCACCTCTTCCAAGTACTTCACATCCTCGGCACCCAGGTCGCTGCGAGACCTCAACAGCGGCGCCAGCTGTGCCATCAACTCGGGTTTCTCAGCCCGGGCTTCCCGCTGCTCGTCCTCCGGGTCCACCATGAAGGTTTCCGCGGGCATGCCCAGCCACCGCACGAGAGCCACGAAGGCATCCACGTCCGGCCGGTTCCCGTTGGCCATGCGCGTCATGGTCGAGGGGCTGACCCCCACTGCCGCGGCGAGCTGTCGCCACGAGAGTTCCTTCTTGGTCCTCGCGGCGTCGAGAGCCGCATACAAGGCGGACACGTTCACGCGGGTCCGGGCCATCACCCTCCTCCTCACGGTTGGGCGGTCAGTCTACTTTCAATCGGTGTTCGACATCCAGAACAGCGGGGTGCTACCGTGAGCCAGTGTTCGACTCTCGAAACACTGAAACGGTCTCACAACACCATGCCGGCCATGAACCGGCTCACCGGTAGGGAAGAGAAGAGGAACGTCGATGACAAGCACCCATGAAGGAACCCCCGAGGCAGCTCCGCCCCGGCCCCACACGGTCACCGTGACGGTCAACGGCCAACCGGTCGTCGTTCCCGATCACGAGGCCACGGGCCTGGACATCAAGCAGGCCTCCATTGCCCAGGGCCTGCCGATCGACGAGGGCTTCCAACTCTCCGTCCGCCAGGGCAACGGCCGCTACGAAGTCGTGGCCGACGAGGAGAACCTCCACGTTCACGCGCATCAGGAGTTCCTTGCGGTCCCGCCGGACGACAACTCGTGATCACCCTCATTCCGGCGATCGCCGAAGCAGTCGAGGCCGTCCGTTCCCACTTCGCCGGTCACCCGGTTGCAGTTCGTACGGACGGCGCCGGCGGAGTGGTTGTGATCATCGAGGACGTGCCCGTCGGCTCCGCATACACGCCTTCGGTGACATGGCTCGGTTTCCAGATCAGCGCCGCCTATCCGGACGCAGACGTCTATCCCCACTACACCGGTGTCCTCACCCGCGCCGACGGTCAGCCGCACGGACCGGCCATTCAACGGGTTCAGTGGCAAGACCGCCCCGCCATGCAGATCTCCCGCCGGTCCAACCGCCGGGACGCCACCGTGGACAACGCCGCGCTCAAGGCCGAAAGGATCCGCCGGTGGCTCGCCGACCAGTGAACCCACCTGCAGACGGGTGGAGCCTCACCCTCCCGCCCCGGCTGTGGAACGAACTGTCCCAGCATCTCTTCCGCGACAAAGAAGAACACGGCGCCGTCATCCTCGCGGGCCGAGCCGACGGCCCGCGAGGCCCCCGCCTCCTGGCCCGCGAGCTCCTTGTCGCCCGCGACGATGAGGACTACGGCCCCGGCGAGAGGGGCCATCGGGCGCTGTCTCCGACATTCGTCCGCGACGCAATCATCCGCGCCCGGGATGAACAGCTGTCCTACCTCGCCGTTCACTGCCACTTCGGCCTCGACCGGGTCCAGTTCTCCCGCGTTGACCTGGCCAGCCACGAACGCGGATACGCCACTCTGCGGCAGATCAGCGGGCAGGCGGTCGGCGGCCTCGTCGTCACCCCGCACGCCGCCGCAGGCGACCTGTGGCTTCCCGACGGCAGCAGGACCTCGCTGAGCGAGACCGTCGTTCCTGCCGGGAACATGCTTCGGCTGCGGCCGAGTCCCGCGCCGCCCGCAGCCTCGGACCCCGTATGGGACCGACAGGCGCGGCTTCTGGGGGACCGTGGACAAGAAACACTTGCCCGGCTACGCGTCGCCGTCGTCGGCCTTGGCGGTGTCGGCAGCATCCTCGTCGAGGAACTCGCCCGCTTGGGCGTCGGACAACTTGTCCTGATCGACAGCGAAACCGTCGATGCAACCAATCTCCCGCGGCTGCTCGCAGCCGAACGCACTGATATCGGCAAGCCAAAAACCGATCTCGCCGCCCGCAACGCAAGCCGAGCGAATCCACAGATCCGTCTGACCAAGATCCCGCGACGAGTTGAAAACCCCGAGGCACTGCGTGAACTGGTGCTGTGCGACTGGATCTTCCTGGCCGCCGACAGCCATTCGGCCCGGCACTGGGTCAACGCCGTCGTCCACGAGTTCCTTGTCCCAGCGACTCAAGTCGGTGTCAAGATCCCCATCTCCCGAGATGGCAGCATCGGACAGATACACACCGCCACTCGCTTGATCGCCCCCGGCATCGGCTGCATGTGGTGCAACGGGCTCATCGACCCGACCGAACTCGCTATCGAGATGCACCCCGAGGCCGAGCGTGAGCAGGCCCGCTACGTCCTCGGTGTACCCGCACCCAGCGTGATGCCCTTCAACACACTCGCCGTCGGCGAGGCCGTGACCCACTTCCTTCTCGCATCCGCCGGCCTGCACGAGACCAACGACGATCTCGGATCAGTCATCCACCGCCCTCGAACTCGCGAACGACATCTCCAAGATCCCCGCCAGAACGCCCACTGCCGCTGGTGTACGTCCACGGGGAACCTCGGACGCGGCGCCAACGGAGAACTTGCGGCCCGGCAGGCGTCAACCACTCGAGTGTGAACTAGGACCGCCCTTGCCGCGCCAAATGCCGTGTCGCGGATCGGCCGGCCGGTCTCGGTCCCAGCTAATTCCGGTGCCAACTATCCCTCTTTTGTGCCAACTAAAAATCCTCGTCACAAGCAGGCTAACGCCGTACCCTCGGCATCCCGAGGCCGATCCAGGAGATGATCTCGCGCTGGATCTCGTTGTTGCCGCCGCCGAAGGTGAAGATGACCGCCGAGCGGTAGCCGCGTTCCAGTTCCCCGTGCAGGACCGCGCCGGCCGAGCCCTCCTTCAGCGGGCCGGCGGCCGCGACGATCTCCATGAGCCAGGCGTAGGCGTCGCGGCGGGCCTCGGAACCGTAGACCTTGACGGCGGAGGCGTCCTGCGGGGTGAGCGTGCCGTCCTGGACGGCCGTGACCATCTGCCAGTTGAGCAGCTTCATCGCGTCGAGCCGGGTGTGGGTGCGGGCCAGCAGCCGGCGCACCCAGGGCAGGTCGGCGACCCGGCGGCCGTCGGCGAGCTTGGTCTCCCGCGCCCAGCGCTGCACGTCGTACAGGGCGCGGATGGCCATGGTGCCGTGCGCGGCGAGGGTGACGCGCTCGTGGTTGAGCTGGTTGGTGATCAGCCGCCAGCCCTGGTTCTCCTCGCCGACGCGCCGGGAGACCGGGACGCGGATGTTCTCGTAGTAGCTCGCGGTGGTGTCGTGCGAGGCGAGGGTGTTGATGACCGTGCAGGAGTAGCCGGGGTCGGCGGTCGGCACCAGCAGCATGGTGATGCCCTTGTGCGGCGGTGCGGCGGGGTCGGTGCGGGTGGCCAGCCACACCCAGTCCGCGGTGTCGCCGTTGGTGGTCCAGATCTTCTGCCCATTGACCACGTAGTCGTCGCCGTCGCGTACGGCCCTGGTCTTCAGGGCGGCCAGGTCGGTGCCGGCGTCGGGTTCGCTGTAGCCGATGGCGAAGTCGATCTCGCCGGAGAGGATGCGCGGCAGGAAGTACGCCTTCTGCTCGTCGGTGCCGAAGCGCATGAGCGTCGGGCCGACCGTGTTCAGCGCCATCAGCGGCAGCGGTACGCCGGCCTGCGCGGCCTCGTCGAAGAAGATGAACTGTTCCATCGCCGTCATGCCGCGGCCGCCGTACTCCTTCGGCCAGCCCACACCGAGCCAGCCGTCGGTGCCGAGCCGGCGGATGGTGTCGCGGTAGAACCGCTTCTGCGCGGCCGGGTCGGCGTACCGGGCGTAGGCGTTGTCCGGGACCAACTGGGCGAAGTAGGCGCGCAGTTCGGCGCGCAGTCGCTGCTGCTCGGGCGTGTGGTCGAGATGCACGGCGCCTCCAGGCTCCCCAAGGGCGGTCCTGACGGCGGACACCGTAGAACGTGTTTCAGAAATAGGGAATGACGCGTCGCGGGCGAATTCCGGGACCGGTGGAGCCGCGGCGGGACCGGCGGAGTCGGACCGTACGGCAGGCGTCAGGTCGCCGCACGTCGACCGTACGTCACGGAGCGTGTCCGGTTCGTCCGGTTCTGGGCGGGGTATTCCTTTCCTATGAGTACCGCATCGATGCAGCTGGCCGCGGCGAGCGGCCTGATGAGCCTCGTGTTGTTCGTCGTGGCCGTGGGTGTACTCGCGTTCCTCGCCGGCGGCTACTGGATGACCTCTCGTGTCAGGTACCGCGAATCCCCCCGGCCACGCCCCGAGGAGCAGCCCACGCTGCCGCCGGAGGGCCCGGTGCGCGAAGTCCGGGAGAACAGGGAATCCCAGGAGGTGCCCGTGATCCCGAAGGGCGGCCGCCCGCTCACCCCGTACGAGCTGAGCAACCAGGACACCAGGCCGAGCGCGTCGAAGGAGCGTCCGCGCTGGAGCCGGGGTTCCAGCGGCTCGTTCGGCGGCGGCGGACTCGGCGCCCACTGAATCCCGACCCGGGGGATCGCTCAGCAATCCTTCCGAGCGGCTAGGAATCCTTCCGGGCGGCGTCCAGGCGGCCGACGCGGGCCACGTTCTGCCGGTCGTCGGGGTCCTGACTGGGGGTGCCGGCGAGCCAGGCGTCGAGGATCTCCTTCAGCAGCGGCTCGGAGGTCAGGCGCAGGCTCAGTGCGAGGACGTTGGCGTCGTTCCAGCGGCGTGCGCCGTCCGCCGTGACGGCGTCCGTGCACAGCGCCGCGCGTACGCCGGGCACCTTGTTGGCCGCGATGGAGGCACCGGTGCCGGTCCAGCAGCACACCACGGCCTGATCGGCGGTGCCGTCGGCCACGTCCCGGGCGGCCGCCTCCGAGCAGGCCGCCCACTGCGCGTCGGCGCCGGGGCGCAGGGCGCCGTGCGGCCGTACCTCGTGGCCACGGCGGCGTAGCTCGGCGAGGAGCAGACGCGCCACGGGTTCGTCCATGTCGGAGGAGACGGAGATCCGCATACCGCTGAGCGTAGTGCCCGCGGCACCCGGGCCGAGAGCGGATCCGAGCCCGGGGCACGACGTCGTCCGCCGAGCGCGGGCATGTCGTGGCCGGTCCGGCTCCGCGGCGGAGCCGCACATGGACACAGCCCCGCCCAGTCCAGGGCACAGGCTACGTTGAGCCGGTCACCGTCCGGTGGACGTGTTCGAGGGCGTCCAGGAGCACCGAACGGTGATACCAGCTCAGCCAGGCCGCCGTCTCCGCGGCCAGTGCGTCGAGGGTCTCGGCCTCGGCGGCGCTCGGCCGGTGCCCGGCTTCGGGCCAGTGCAGGGTGATCACGCCGGTGCAGGAGCCGGCCGCGGACAGCACCGGGACACTCTGCAGGGCGCCCGTGCCGGTGGTCAGCAGGACGTGCCGGGCCTCCTCGGAGAGCAGCGCGTCGCCGGCCACGTCGGGCACGCACACCCGGCGGCCGCGCAGTCGGGCGAGGGTGTCGGCCGTGCCCTCGTCGCGGCCGCGCACGAGGTGGTCGAGAAACGGGTCGGCGCAGCCGTGGTGGGTCTCCAGCATCAGCGCGTGCACGGCCGGGTCGACGAACCGCACATAGCCGCCCGGTGCGCGCCCGACGGCCAGTGCCGCGTGCAGGACGGCGTCGATCATCCGGCGCCGATAGCGGGGGTCCAGGCCGTCGCGGGCCAGGATCCGCAGCTGCGGCACGGGCAGCGGGCGCCGGCCCGGGAACCAGACGTCGCCGTCCGGGGGCCGGGCCACCACCACGGCCGAGACGAGGACACGCAACGGCACGTTGAACCGCTGCGAGGCCTCGCGCAGTGCCCGGAACGCGCTGCCGGAGTCCGCCAGTCCGTAGCGGACCATGAGCACGCCCTGGGCCATGCCGATGACCGGTGCGGTGCGCACCCGGGCGCGCAGTGCGCGGACCTCCTTGCGGAGATCCTCGTAACTGGGCCGCAGCGGGTCCGCCATCTGCGAGCGCCAGGCGGGCAGGTCCTCCACGCGGGCGGCGGCGCCGGCCAGTTCCCGCAGCGCCTCGTCGAGGGTGGCGTAGAGCCGGACGCCGTCCAGGCGGGCGAGGTGCACCGCCTCGCGCACTCCGGGCCGGGCGCGCACGATGACCAGGTCCGGGCGTCCGGCGCGCGACCGGGTCGTCTCGCTGAGCGTGTGCAGCACCGCGGCGCCGCCGAGCTGCACATGCGCCATGTCGAGGACGGGCCGCAGGCCCGCGCGGTCCGCCTGTTCGAGGTGGCCGCGCAGCTCCGCGGACCAGGCCTGGGCTCCCGCGGCGTCGAGGCTGCCGGAGATGCGCAGCAGCAGCGCCCCCTCGGCGGGCAGTCCGTCGACGACGGACGACTCGATGACGAGCGGGGCCGGGGCGGCGGACGGGGCGGAAGAGGGTTTCATGGCATCACCCGGACAGGACATCGCACGGAACTCGGTCGGCCGCGTCCTGACCCGTGGGAACGGTAGATGTCCGGCCCCCGGCCGCGCCATCCACCGCGCCGGGCGGAGTCCGGGCCCGCCGGGCTCACCAACTGGTGCCGCCGGGTCGCGGGCCCGCGCGTCTCGGGGTCGCCGGGGAATACAGGGAGTCGAGGGAGATCAGGGCGGCCGCCATCGTGGCGTACAACCGGACCCCCGGCAGTCCGGCGGTGCACAGCGCGTCCCGCAGCTGCGGGCGGGGCTGTACGACGGGCAGGACGCGACCGGAGAAGGCGAGGACCCGGGTCGCCCGGTCCACGGCCCGTACCGCGGCGGCGCAGGCGACGTACGCCTCGGTCATGTCCAGCACGGGGAGTTCGCCTGCCCGGTCGGCCTGGGCGATGTGTTCGGTGACCGCTTCACAGAACTCCATGGCGTGGGAGGCGTCGACCGTGCCCCGGGCCTTCAGGACGCTGACCGCGCCGGTCTCGGGCCGGTGCGCGTGCACGGTCTGTGTCAGCAGCAGGGTGGGGCGGCCGGGGCGGGCCCGGACGCGGGTCAGCTGACCGTGTTCCATGGGGATCGGACTTCCTGGGTGGGGAAGGATCAGCCAGCCGCGTCTTGACCGGGGCTTCACTGTGCCTCCGCCCCGCGCCTGACGCAACGATTCGCCTCGGGCGTGTCGCACCACGGGCAGTTCAGCCGACACACCGCCGTACGGGTGAGGCGGGACGGCCTCTCGCCGTCGCGACGGTCCCGCCGAGCCGGGCGCGCCCGTGGCCGGCGGCTCGGCCTGGCCGACCCCTTGACCCGCTCGCCCGCCCGGCCCGGTCAACTGGCCGACCTCGTCCGAGTGGTGGCGGGGTGCGCCCGTGCGACGGCGGGGTGCGCCCGCCGGGCGGCTGCGCCCGTCTCGCGCGAAGTCGCCGCCCGGGGCCGGGCGATCGCCGCACCGTGCGCGGCAGTCGGGCTCGCCGGCCTTTCCCGGTGTCACCGTCGACGTCCCGTTCACCAGACAGGCGACGGCCGTAGCGGTCCGTGACTACGGGCGCACCCGCGTGACCTCACGTGCCATCTCATGACATTGGTTCCTCGCGGTCAGGCTTGCTCGCGTTCAGGCCTGGCGGGCGTGGGACGCGAGGCGATCGGCGAGCGCGATGACGAGGTTGCGCAGTTCATCGGGGCGCTCGATGACGAACGGACGGTCGAGTGAGGCGAGTACCGGAGGCAACCAGTCGAGCCGCTCCGCCCGCAGCTCGACGCGCAGCCAGCGCTCGGTCGCCTGGTGCTCGCCTGCCACGGGCGCGTACTCCTCCAGGCTCGCGACGCTGGCGGGAAGGTGGGCGCGGATCTGCCCAACCGTCCCGTGGATCCGCAAGGTGACCTCGTGCCGGTACTCGGCCGTGGAGAAGGCTGACAACAGGCGATGTGCCGGATCGGGACCCGCGGGCGCTTCGAATGAGCCGGGCAGGGTTCGTGCGTCTGCGATGCGATCGAGCCGGAAGGTTCGGTCCTCGCCGACCTGGGCGTCCTGGCCCGTGACGTACCACCGACCCGCGTGGGCGACGATCCCGTACGCGTGCAATGTGCGTTCACTGCGCCGTCCGTCACGATCGGTGTAGCGGATCGAGACCGGTCGGCGGTGGCGCACCGCATCGGCGGTGGTGAGCAGGACCTCAGCGTTCGGGGTGTCGAAATCACTGGGCTGATCCGTGAAGGCGACGGCCTCCAGGAGTGTGTCGAGCCTGCGGGCGATGTGCTTGGGCAGCACCCGCCGGATCTTCGCCGATGCCGTCTCGCTCGCCGTGCGCTCCGTCGTCGTCAACCCCGCTCGGCGACCGGCGACCAGGCCGAGCAGCACGGCCAGCGCCTCGTCGTCGCTGAGCATGAGCGGAGGCAAGCGGTACCCGGGGGCGAGCCGGTACCCGCCGTAGCGCCCGCGCACCGATTCCACCGGCACGTCCAGGTCGATCAGCTGGTCCACATACCGCCGCACAGTGCGCCCTTCGACGCCGAGCCGGTCGGCGAGTTCGGCCACCGTCCGGGTGCCGCCCGACTGCAGCAACTCCAGGAGTGTCAGCACGCGGCCGGTGGGTCGAGGCATGTGCACAGCCTAACGCGAAAAGGGGACCGATTCTGTCCACTATTTCTCCTAGCCTGCGACGTGCAGCGATTCCGGCAGCCAAGGAGATCCCCATGGAATTCGTCTCGATCCGCATCATCACCAGCGACGTAGCGCGCCTCGTCGAGTTCTACGAGCGATCCACAGGGGCGCGGGCGACGTGGGCCACCGAGGACTTCGCCGAACTCAAGACCGCGGGCGCCACCCTCGCGATCGCCGGCACCCGCACCGTCCCGCTGTTCGCCCCGGGATCTGCCCGCCCGGCGGACAACCGCAGCGTGATCACCGAGTTCCTCGTCGACGACGTGGACCGCGTTCACCAGAACCTGACCGGCTTCGTCACCGACTTCGTCAACGGGCCCACCACGATGCCCTGGGGCAACCGGTCGCTGCTGTTCCGTGACCCCGACGGCAACCTCGTCAACTTCTTCACCCCCGTCACCCCGGCGGCCATCGAAAAGTTCGCACGCTGACGCCACCCACAGCCGCGCAAACGGGAGCCCCGAGACCCCGGGGCTCCCGGTGAACGCGGCCGCCCGGTCCGGGAGCGCCACCAGCAGGGCGCATCGGAACGCACCGCTGACCCTCGAAGGACGTCTGCGCTTGTGTCCGCGGATCGGCGCCGGACGTCCGATCGCGCACGTGGCTGCGGAAGCCGGGATCTCCCGCCGCTGCCTGGCCAAGTGGTACGCCCGCCGGCGCGCGCACGGCGAGAACGGACTACTCGACCGCTCCTCCCGCCGGCTCGCCCTCTTCGCAGCCGACTGCAGCAGAGACAAACCGTCTCGGCCTCGGCCTCCGCTGCATCCTGGCCATGCACGTCATCTTCCACTGGACCGGATGGGATTCAGCACCGCACAGCGAGCGACCTGGTCCGAGGCTGCACGTGAAGCACTCCTCGGTCAGTGAGCCGGCGGCGGTGCAGCAGTTGCATCACCCTCGCGGCTTGTTCACTGGCCAGGGCTCTGGACCCAACTTCAGGCGTGCCGTGTCCGGCCCCAACCTGACCGGTCTGTGGTGTCGCATCATGACATCCGTGTAGTCCTCTTCGACCAGACAGTGTGTTCAACGGCGAGAGCTTTCCTCCAGCTTCTCGAAGAAGAACTCGTGCTTGGGAAAGGAGACGTCGTACTCGTGGCCGGACTGCGGCGGCAGCAGTTGGGAGGCCTGGAACAGGCGCCACCCATCCTGCAGCGCGGCAAGCCCCGTGCGGTAGGGCGGCTCGTCGCTGTCGCCGGTCGTCGGACGGGTTCGGCCGGTCCCGTCATATCGGGACCAGCCCACCACGTCGGCTTCGAGCGCCGACGACGCAAGGTAGTTCGGCCCCTTCCTCCGCATAGATGCCCCCGCGGCGCCGCCATTGGCCGATGCCGTCCCACGCCCGCCCCCCACCAGCTACGGCAACAGACCAACCAACCCGTTGGCAGGGCGGGACTCGGCCAGGGTGGCCCATATAGGCAGCCCAGTACCGCTGGGAAGGTGCCGGTCACCGCCGCTCATTGAGGACTGTGACCAGCCCGGTCACCTCGTAGCGGACTGCGAGCTCGGCCGCCGACAGCCCATGTGACGCATCACGCCATCCAGGCCGTCGCCGGCATGTACAACCACGCCCTCGGCACATGACCGTCCAGACCAGCCGGCCGCTTCCGGCCGCCTGATCACGGCCTCGTGCCCTTCCCTTCGCCCACCACGTGCACAGAACCATGAGGGCGGGACGTCGATCGATGTAGGTTCACTCCTCGTAACGGAACTCGGTGGTCGCGGGCCCCGACGCGTTGGTGTGCAGGGTGCCGTCGGGGCCGCCCGTCCGCAGCCGCCAGGAGTGTGGGCTGTCGGTCGTGACGCTGAGGCGTTCGCCCTTTCGGCGGACCTCGAAGCGGGCCGCCTCACCAGGGCCGTTCGTCGACGGGATCACGACCGTGCGGCGAGCACCGTCCGCGAAGGCGTGCACCCTCAGCTCGACATCGTCCGCCCAGGCCGAGACCGGGCGCTGGTCGTCGGCGGCGAAAGGGATGACGGAGTCGGGGCGAGCCAGCAACGGCAGGGTGTGGAAGCCGTGCTGCTCGCGTACCCAACGGGGGCCGGTGACCCGGACGCCGGTCAGGACGTTGGTCCAGGTGCCCTCGGGCACGTAGTACTCGACCGTGCCGTCGTCGGTGAAGACGGGAGCGACGAGCAGGTCATCGCCGAGCATGTACTGCCGGTCGAGATGACCGGTGGTGGGGTCGTCGGGGAACTCCAGGACCATGGCCCGCATCACCGGGACGCCGGTGGTGTGGGCCTGCTGGGCGGCGCGCTGGAGGTACGGGGCGAGGCGGTGTTTGAGGAGGGTGAACGCGCGGGTGACCTCGACGGCCTCCTCACCGTAGTCCCAGGGGACGCGGTACGACCGGCTGCCGTGCAGGCGGCTGTGCGAGGAGAGCAGACCGAACTGCACCCAGCGCTTGAACACGGTCGGCGTGGGAGTGCCCTCGAAGCCGCCGATGTCATGGCTCCAGAAGCCGAACCCGGACAGGCCGAGGGAGAGTCCGCCGCGCAGCGACTCGGCCATGGCGTTGAAGTGGGAGCCGCAGTCGCCGCCCCAGTGCACGGGGTACTGCTGACCGCCGGCGGTGGCCGAGCGGGCGAACAGCATCGCCTCGCCCTCGCCGCGCTCCTCGCGCAGCAGGTCGAAGACGGCCTGGTTGTAGAGGTGGGTGTAGTAGTTGTGCATCCGCTCCGGGTCGGAGCCGTCGTGCCAGACGACGTCGGTGGGGATGCGCTCGCCGAAGTCGGTCTTGAAGCAGTCCACGCCCTGTCCGAGCAGTGTGCGCAGTTTGCCGGTGTACCACTCGCGGGCGGCGGGATTGGTGAAGTCGACCAGGGCCATGCCTGCCTGCCACAGGTCCCACTGCCACACGCTGCCGTCCGGACGCCGTACGAGGTGGCCCTCGCGCAGGCCCTCCTCGAACAGCGGTGACTTCTGGGCGATGTACGGGTTGATCCAGGCGCAGACGCGCAGTCCGCGCTGCTTGAGCCGAGCCAGCATGCCCTCCGGGTCGGGGAAGGTCTCGGCGTCCCACGTGAAGTCGCACCACTGGTGGGCGCGCATCCAGAAGCAGTCGAAGTGGAACACGCTCAGCGGGATACCGCGATCGGCCATGCCGTCGATGAAACGGCCGACCGTGGCCTCGTCGTAGTCGGTGGTGAAGGACGTGGTCAGCCACAGGCCCAGCGCCCAGGCCGGCGGCAGGCCCGGGCGGCCGGTGAGCGCGGTGTAGCGCTCCAGGACCTGCTTCGGGGTCGGGCCGTGGACGACGAAGTACTCCAGCGACTGGTCCTCGACGCTGAACTGGACCTGGCCGACGGCCTCCGAGCCGACCTCGTAGCTGACCCTGCCGGGATGGTTCACGAAGACGCCGTATCCGCGGTTGGTCAGGTGGAACGGGATGTTCTTGTAGGCCTGTTCGCTGCTGGTGCCGCCGTCGGCCTGCCAGATGTCCACCGTCTGCCCGTTCTTGACGAACGGGGTGAAGCGCTCCCCCAGGCCGTAGACCAGCTCTCCGACTCCCAACGACAGCTGGCCGAGCATGTGGTGGCGGCCTTCGGCGTCGGTGACGAACCCGGTGCCGCGCTCGCCCGCGGAGGTCAGCACGTGACCGCCGGCGGAGAACTCCAGTCGCCACGGCTGTTCCGTGTCCACGCGCAGCGTCAGTTCGCCTGAGACCAGTTCCAGCACCGCCCCGTCCCGACGCACTTTGCCGGCCTCCGGACCGGCGCCGGGCAGCGCGAACTCCGGTCCCCGGCGCACCGATCCGGCATGGTGGGTCGTCCGCACACCGATGACCCCCTCGGCCGGAGACCAGCACTCCACGGTCAGCAGCGGGCTGTTGAGGGTGTCACCGCGCCGGCGCACGTGTTTCACGGGCGCGTACAGGGTCATCCGCTGGTCGTCGGCGCGGACGTCCGCGACCTCGGTGGCATGGCGGGCCGTGCAGCCGGGGCGCATCAGCCAGTAGCCGTCCGTGAACTTCATCGGGCAGGTTCCTCCGTACGCGCACGGTGCGCGGTGATCAGACCCCGGTACCAGCGGTAGCTGTCCTTTGGGGTGCGGGCCAGGGTGTCGTAGTCGACGTGGACCAGTCCGAAACGCCGGTCGTAGCCGCGTGCCCACTCGAAGTTGTCCAGCAGCGACCAGGCGTAGTAGCCGCGTACGTCCACACCGGCGGCCATGGCATCGGCCACGGCGGCGAGGTGCTCGGCGAGACAGCCGACACGGTCGGGATCGTGGATACGGCCGTCGGGTGCGACGGTGTCGGCCTCCGCCGAGCCGTTCTCCGTGATCCAGATCGGCGGCGACTGCGGGTAGCGGACCTGGAGGCCACAGAGCAGTTCGGTGAACGCGGACGGGACGACCGGCCGGCCCATGGTGGATTGCCGCGTGCCGTAGGGGTCCAGTTCGGCCACACCGATGTCCACGGCAGTGCGCTGGCCGGGGTCGGCGACGCGGTGCGGTGCGGCGGCCACGGTGAGGGGCCGGTAGAAGCTCACGCCGAGGAAGTCCAGCGGCGTGCCGATCAGGTCCAGGTCGCCCGGCAACCGCCAGGGGCCGTCGGCGAGCCCGGCCCAGGTCTCGGCCTCGTGCGCGGGGTGGCGTCCGGCGAAGAGCGGTTCCGTCCAGATGTCGTTGTGCAGGGTCTCGGCGCGACGGCGGGCGGCGATGCCCTCAAGCCGGTCGGACGCGGCGTGGATGCGGTCCAGGACCGCGGCGACCGCGCGCAGCAGCGCCTCCTGGGGCTCGGGCAGGTCGATTCCGGTACGGTCCTCCGTCTCCCGGCCGTTGATCACCGGGTGGTTGCCGAGGACGACGATCGCCACGTCGGCCTCTTCTGCGGCGGCCCGCGCCTCGGCCTGGCCGTCGCGCAGAAGTTCGCGTTGCCAGCGCTCGGCCGTCTCGGGGCTCTCGGCGGTGACGCGCACCCGGCCGTCGGCGGTATCCCGGCCCGCGTAGCGGCCGATGCGCACGTTGCGGAGCAGAAAGGTCTCGTCCTCGGCGTCCGGGTCGGGCTCCGGACGGAAAGTTTCATCGACGAACCAGGACGTGAGCAGCGCCCGGTCGGCGACGAGGGCAACGTCGCCCTGGACGCCGAGGTAGCCGCCCGTGTCGTCGTCGCACAGGGTGAGGACGCCGTCGCCCCACTCCTGGACGTCGAACGCGGTCCCGCCCAGCGGCTTGCCGGAGGTGCGGGAGAGCAGCCTGATCCGGTCGGCGCCCAGCACGCGGACCACGTGGCCGTCGCCGTCTGCGAGTGCGGCTCGCAGACCGATCGCGATGCCCACCTGGTACGGCATGGTGCCGCTGTACCAGTCCTCGTACAGGGCGTCGGCGTGCGGCCCGATGACGGCGATCCGTGGTGCTCGCTGCGGGTCGAGGGGCAGTAGGCCGTCGTTCTTGAGCAGCACCACCGGCTCGGTCGCGGCGCGCAGGGCCAGGGTGCGGTGCTCGGGGCGGTCGATCATCTCCGGGCCGATGTCGGCGTACGGATCAAGATCGGGGTCGAACTCGCCGAGACGGAAGCGGAGTTGCAGCTGATGGCGCACCGCCCGGTTCACGTCCTCCTCCTCGATCAGTCCGCGCTCCAGAGCCTCGCGCAGCCGGCCGATCACGGTCGCGCTGTCCTCGCGGTGGTCGGTGAAGCTGTCGATACCGGATTTCAGCGCGGCGGCGTGGGAGGCGGCATGGTCCTCGAAGTAGTGCTCCAGTTCCACCAGGTTGCAGGGCGCTTCCTCGTCGCTGACCACGAACGGCTCATGGCCCGTCTGCCCTGCCCCGCACCGCAGTTCGTCCTCGATGAGCGGACTGACGCGGCGAGGGCGGCCGTTGACCAGGTTGTAGGCGGCCATCGCGCCGGTGGCCGATCCGGAGGCGACGATCGGGCGGAAGGCGACCAGGTCGTACTCGCCGGCCGGCCCCCGGCAGTACGCGGTACCGAGGCGCGCGGTGTGCAACGGGTCCTCGTCCCATGTGGCTCCCAGCCCCACGGCCTGGGGAAAGACGGTCGCCACCCCCAGCCGAGCCACGCCGTGCAACGCCTCTGTCCCGGTGCGGAACGAGGCGATGCCCAAGCGCGGGATCACGGAACGGCAGTCCGCGGTGGCGGAAAGGGAGGGAGAACCCACGAGTCAGACCCCTCAACAGGCGAGAGTGGATGTCGGGTGAAGGGAAAATGTCGAAGCGCATCGACGCTTCCATCGTCATGACCGACTGTCAATGGACCTGCGAAAAGAACCTCTCTTTCGGTTCGCACTCTTGTTTCGCATAAAACATTTCCGTTAACTTCGCGTATCGAGTGAAGCGCTTCGACACTCCCGGAGGGAAGGAGCCGCCACCATGCCACACGCGTTGAACCCCAGAAGCTTCGTCGGCGCAGCCGCCTCGTTCCCGGGAGTGGCCGCACTGGCTCCGTTGCCGTCCGCCCACGGGGGTGGCGGACAGCGACACACGGGTACGAACACGAAGGCGGGTCTGAAGGCGGCGCTGCCGGACCATGTGCCGGGTACGCCCGTGGCACCGGACATCGCCTCGGTGCCGGGCAGCGACGGCGGGCCGACGCCCGGCAACTCCTACTGGTGGTGCTCCCATTTCAACGTCGGCGAGCCGGCCGGGACGCAGCCCGCGAACTTGACGCCGTATCCGTCCGGCATACCCGCTCCGCCAGCAGGTTCTCGTCACCGGCGCCGTGTTCTGCCGGCAGGACATCCTGGAGCCGAAGGGCATCACGGACGTGCCCCCCCCCGCAGTGGAAGGGCCGACGGCAAGAGCACACCTCGCACCTTCATGGGCGTGTCCACCAGCATCTACAACTACCTCGACGCACGGCTGAAGCCCCAGCAGACCGAGGAACTTCCAGCACTTCCGCACCGGCGTGCGCACCGGCACCGTCACGGGCTGAACCCGTACCGCGCCGAAGGCACATCCCCGGACCGGGAGCGGTCCCGCTCGCCCCTCCCCGCCGCGTGACAGGGACCGCTCCCCCACCACGGCCACGACGGCCGCCGGCCTCCACCTCCTGGCGGCACCGAGGCCTGCCACCCGCCAGAGCACGACACGACTCCGCGCACCTGAGGAACCGTCATGACGACTCGCATCATCACCGGCCGTCTGGGCGGGCTCGCCTTCGGCGGGGACTACAACCCCGGGCAATGGGACGAGCCGGTCTGGAAGGAGGACGACGCACTCATGCGCCGGGCCGGGGTCAACCTGGTCACCGTGGGCGTCTTCTCCTGGGCCCTGCTCGAACCGGAGGAGGGACGCTACGACTTCGCCTGGCTCGACGCCCACCTGGAGCGCCTGCACGCGAACGGCGTGGCCGTCGACCTCGCCACACCGACGGCCTCCCCGCCGCCCTGGTTCACCCTCGCCCACCCCGACGCGCTCCCGGTCACACCCGACGGCACCCGTCTGACCCACGGCAGCCGCGACACCTACTGCCTGGCCGCACCCGCCTACCGGAACGCGGCCCGCAGGATCGCCTCGGCCCTCGCCGAACGGTACGGCGACCACCCGGCCCTCGCGCTGTGGCACGTGCACAACGAGTACGCCACCCTCTGCCACTGCGAGCACGCGGCGGCGGCCTTCCGGGTATGGCTGCGCGCCCACCACGGCTCACTGGACGCCCTCAACGAGGCCTGGGGAACGTCCTTCTGGAGCCAGCGCTACACCTCTTGGGAACAGGTGCTGCCGCCACGCGCGACGCAGTGGCACAAGAACCCGGGCCAGAGCCTGGACTTCCGCCGCTTCTGGTCCGACGAGACCGTCGCCGCCTACCGCGAGCAGCGCGACGCGATCCGCGCGCACAGCGACCGGCCGGTGACGACCAACCTGATGCTGCCCGCCTACCAGAACCTGGACCTGTGGGCCCTGGCCCGCGAGCTCGACGTGGTCACCTCCGATCACTACCCGGGGGCGCCGGGCCTGGACGCCGCCGCCGACGCCGCCTTCCACGCCGACCGCGTCCGTTCCCTGGGCGGCGGCCGCCCATGGCTGCTCATGGAACAGGGCACCAACACCGTCTACGACAGTGGCCGGGTGCTGGGCAAGGAGCCCGGGGAGATCCTGCGCCACACCCTCGGCCACATCGCGCGCGGTTCGGAGGGCGCGCTCTTCTTCCAGTGGCGGCAGTCCCGGGCCGGTGCCGAGACATGGCACTCGGCGATGGTCCCGCACGCGGGCCCCGACAGCCGTATCTTCCGCGAGGTCACCCGGACCGGCGAGGCGATCGCCCGGCTCGGCGAGCTGGCGGGTTCCACGGTCGACGCGTCCGTGGCCGTCCTGCACGACGCGGACGCCTGGTGGGCCCTGAGCGTTGACGGCCTGCCCTCCGCCGGCCTCGGTTACCACGGGGAGCTGAGCCGGGCGCATCGGGCGTTGTGGGACGCCGGCGTGACGGTCGACTTCGCCCATGCCGAGCACGAGTTGAGCCGCTACGCGCTCGTCGTCGCGCCGGCCCTGTTCCTCCTGTCCGACGCGGGCGCCGAGAACCTGCGCCGCTACGTCGCCGGCGGCGGGACGCTCCTCGTCCAGCACGCGAACGGATGCGTCGACGACCGCATGCACGCCCGGCTCGGCGGCTATCCCGCAGGGCCGCTGCGCGAGGCCCTGGGCATCCGTGTCGAGGAGCACCGCCCGCTGCGGACGGATGAGCGGATCGCCCTGTCGGACGGCTCGCACGGCTCGGTATGGAGCGAGTCCCTGCGCAGCGAGGGCGCCGAGACGCTCGCCACCTACACCCACGGCATGCTCACCGAAAGCCCGGCACTGACCCGGCACCGCTTCGGAACCGGACAGGGCTGGTACGTCTCCACCCGCCTCGATGACGCCGACTACGGCGCTCTGGTCCGTCGACTGCTGCAGGAGGCTGGTGTCGAGCCGGAGTTGCCGGGTCTGCCGGGCGGTGTCGAAGCCGTCACCCGGCACGCGTCCGACGGCCGTCGCTGGCAGTTCCTGCTCAACCACCGCGCGGACACCGTGCCGCTGCCGGATACCGCTCACGACCTGCTCACCGGCGCCACGGTCCACGAGCTGGCCCCCGGTGGTTGCGCGGTGCTGCGCAGGACCTGACTCCGAGAGGCCACCATGACCGAGGAACAGCACACGATCCGCTGGGGGCACCACGCCCTTGGGCTCCGGATCGACCTCGACGAGGACGGCAGTCCCCACCTGACCCACCTCGGGCCGCCCGCCAACGGGGACGCGAGCCCCGTCGCCTCCCTGCCCCTGGTGGAGGTGACGGCCGCGGGGCACGGCCGCGGCTGGTCGGGCAACCGCCTCGTCGACACCACGATCGGCGGGCGGCTGCGCCACCGGTCCCACCACACGGCGCGCGAGGGCGACTGGCACACACTGACCGTCCAACTCCACGATCCGGAGACCGGGTTGGCCGCTGACGTGACATACCGTTCGCCCGACGGTGTGCCCGTCGTGCGCGGCAAGGTGACCCTGCGCAACGAAGGACGCGAGACACTGTTCCTGGAGTCGGTCGGCTCTCTCGTCGTGGGCCGCCTGACCGCGGAAGGTCCGGCGGCCATCGACGCCGCGGACCTGCTGTGGGCGGACAACGACTGGCTCGCCGAATGCCGGTGGCAGCGCCGTCCGATGCGCCTGACCTCGCCCGTCCTGAGCGGACGCGTGCACTTCGGCAACGGCAAAGGAGGGTTCGCCCTGACCGGGCAGGGCAGTTGGTCCAGCTGTGGTCATCTGCCCATGGGTGGACTGACGGACCGCCACTCCGGCCGCACCTGGGTGTGGCAGATCGAGCACAGCGGCGGCTGGCGTTGGGAGTGCGGCGAACGCCACGGCGCGGCGTACACGGCACTGTTCGGGCCGACCGACACGCACCACGGCTGGCGGCATGCCCTGGCACCCGGGGCGTCCTTCAGCGCCGTACCCGCCGCTGTGGCGTTCAGCGCCGACGGCGGACCGGACGCCGCGTTCGCCGCACTGACCCGCTACCGGCGCGCCCTGCGCCGCCCGCATCCCGACCACAGGCGACTGCCCGTCATCTTCAACGACTACATGAACTGCCTGATGGGAGACCCCACCACCGAGAAACTCCTGCCGTTGGTCGACGCGGCGGCCGAGGCCGGCGCCGAGTACTTCGTCATCGACGCCGGCTGGTACGACGACGGTGACGGCGGCTGGTGGACCACCGTCGGCGCCTGGGAACCGGCCGCCTCGCGCTTCCCCGGCCAGAGGGGCATCCACGAGGTGCTGGACCGGATCCGCGAACGCGGCATGGTCCCGGGGCTGTGGCTGGAACCGGAAGTGGTCGGCGTGCACAGCCCCGTGGCCGGGATCCTGCCCGACGAGGCGTTCTTCCGCCGCGACGGGGTCCGTGTCGTGGAGAGCGGCCGGTACCACCTGGACCTCCGTCACCCCGCCGCACGTGCCCACCTGGACCGGGTGGTGGACCGCCTGGCCGGCGAGTGGGGCGTCGGTTATCTCAAGCTCGACCACAACATCGACCCCGGTTCCGGGACCAACAGCCGTCCCGGCGAGTCGCCGGGCGCCGGGCTGCTCGGCCACAACCGCGCCCACCTCGACTGGCTCGACGGCATCCTCGACCGGCACCCCCACCTGGTGCTGGAGAACTGCTCCTCCGGCGGCATGCGATGGGACCACGCCCTGCTGTCCCGGATGCAGGTGCAGTCCACCAGTGACCAGCAGAACCTCCGGCTCTACGCGCCCATCGCGGCCTCGGCGCCCACCGCCGTCACCCCCGAGCAGGGCGCCGTCTGGGCCTACCCGCAGCCGGAGGACTCCCTCGACGAGGTCGCGTTCACGATGGCCAACGCCCTCCTGGGCCGTATCCACCTCTCCGGCCGACTGCCCGAACTGCGGCCCGAGGCCCGCGCCCTCGTCCACGAGGCGGTGACGGTATACAAGGCCCTCCGCGCCGACCTGGCACAGGCCGTGCCCTGCTGGCCCCTCGGCCTTCCCGCCTGGGACGACCCCTGGCTCGCGCTGGCCCTGCGCAGCGGCAGCACCACCTACCTCACGGCCTGGCGCCGACCCGGCACCGACACCTCCGCCACTCTCCGCCTGCCGCACCTGCGCGGCTCACACGTCCGCGCGGACCTGCTCTACCCCTCCACCAGCCGGGCCACCACCGCCTGGCACCCGGACACCGGCCACCTCACCGTGACCCTGCCGACCGTGCCCTCCGCCGTGCTGCTCCGGCTCAGCCTCCCCGAGGCGCCCTCTCCAGACGAAACATCCGGCTGAGCCACGTACATCCCGTATACCGAAAGGACCTGGTGCCTTGTCAGACACCGGCCCCGCCAACCCCGTGATCCCCGGTTTCCACCCCGACCCCAGCATCTGCCGGGTCGGCGACGACTACTACCTCGCCTGCTCCAGCTTCGAGTACTTCCCCGGCGTACCCCTCTTCCACAGCCGTGACCTGGTGCACTGGACACAGATCGGCAACGCCCTGGACCGGCCGAGCCAGCTGCGACTGGCGGCCGACGTGCCGTCCTCCGCCGGGATCTACGCCCCTACCCTGCGCCACCACGACGGACGGTTCTGGCTGATCGTCACCAACGTGAGCGAGGGCGGCGGCAACCTGGTCGTCACCGCCACCGATCCCGCCGGACCGTGGTCGGACCCCATCCGGCTTCCCGGCGTGCCCGGCATCGATCCCGACCTGGCCTGGGACGAGGAGGGCACCTGCTGGTGCACCTTCGCCGGGGTGGCGCAGGTCCGCATCGACCTGCACACCGGCGAGACGTACGGGACACCGCGGAAGTTGTGGTCCGGCGTGCCCGGTGACAAAGCCCCGGAGGCGCCGCACCTGTACCGGATGGGCGACTACTGGTATCTGCTCATCGCCGTGGGGGGAACCGAGCGCGGCCACGGCGTGGCGATCGCCCGCGGTCTGACACCGAGCGGCCCGTTCGAGCCCTGCCCGGCCAACCCGATCCTCACCCACCGGGGCACCGACCACCCCGTGCAGAACACCGGGCACGCCGATCTGGTCCAGGCGCCCGACGGCTCGTGGTGGATGGTGCTGCTCGGGGTACGGCCGGGCGGCGGCACGCCTGGCTGGCACGTGCTCGGCCGGGAGACCTTCCTGGCGCCCGTGACCTGGGTGGACGGCTGGCCGGTGGTCGGCGAGGTCGCCCTGGACCTGCCGGAACTCCCGTGGCCTCTGGTCCCCGGACCCGTCGAGGAGCCGCGGGACGACTTCGACCTGAGCGAACTGCGCCCGTCGTGGATCTCCGTGCGGGACCGCCCGGCCGAACTCTGCACCACGAAGGAGCGCCCCGGATGGCTGACGCTCCGCGCGCGGGGTGTCGACCTCGACGCACCCGACGTCGTCTTCACCGGCCGGCGCCAGCAGCACCTGTCGTGCCGCGCACGGACCCTGGTCGATCCCTCGGACGGAACCGGCGGCCTGGCCGTGCGGCTGGACGAGCGGCACCACTACGCGATCGAGGCGTCCGGCCGCGAAGTGCGGGTGATCGCGCGCGTCGGCTCCCTGCGCACGGTGGTGGCCGCACAGGCCGTACCCCACGGGCCGGTGGTCCTCGCCCTCACGATCACCGACCCTCCGCCGCCGCACGACGCCCGCACCGGCCCCGACGTCGTCTCCCTCGGCGTCGAGCAGCCGGACGGCACCTTCACCGTGCTCGCGACCCTCGACGGCCGTTATCTGTCGACCGAGGTCGCCGGCGGCTTCACGGGCCGCGTCATCGGCATGTACGCCGCGGCCGGCACCGTCCACTTCGACTGGTTCGACTACGAGCCCCTCAGACCATGACGACCGACCCGACCACCAGCCCGACAACCGAGCGAAAGGAACGACAGGTGAAGGACATACGGCACCCCGCACGCCACCACAGCCGCGGCTCCGGGCGCCTGGCCGCCCTGCTGCTGACGCTGCTCGCCATCGTGGGCCTGACCAGCGGCACCACGATGGCGGCGGCCGACGACGGCCCGGCGCACCCGGCGCGGACCCAGGTCAGGGTTCCGGCCTCCGCCAAGGACGCCGTGGCGGCCATGCAGCCCAGCTGGAACCTGGGCAACACGCTGGACGCCATCCCGGACGAGACCTCCTGGGGCAACCCCGCGGTCACCAAGCCCCTGTTCGACACCATCCGCGCGCAGGGCTTCCGCAGCGTCCGCATCCCGGTGACCTGGACCGACCACCAGTCCGCCACCGCGCCCTACACCATCGACGCCCCGTTCATGAACCGCGTCAAGCAGGTGGTCGACTGGGCGCTGGCCGACGGCCTGTACGTCGTGATCAACGTCCACCACGACTCGTGGCAGTGGATCGCTGACATGACCACCAACCACGACAAGGTGCTCGCCCGCTTCGACGCCTCCTGGACCCAGATCGCCACCACGTTCCGGAACGAGCCGCGCACCCTGCTCTTCGAGAGCGTCAACGAGCCGCAGTTCAACCACGCCACGCCCGCGCAGAAGACCCAGTTCCTGGACGAGCTGAACACCTCCTTCCACAAGATCGTCCGCGCCACGGGCGGCGGGAACACCGACCGCCTGCTCGTCCTGCCCACGCAGGGCTGCACACCCTCCCAGAGCCTCATGGACGGCCTGTCCGCCACGATCGGGGCACTGCACGACCGCAACCTGGTCGCCACCGTGCACTACTACAGCTCGTACCCGTTCAGCGTGAACATCGCGGGCGGCACCCGGTACGACGCCTCCGCCCAGAAGGACCTGACCGACGCCTTCGCCCGGATGCACGACACGTTCGTCGCCAAGGGAATCCCCGTCTACCTCGGCGAGTACGGCACGCTGAGCTGGCCCGACTACAACCATCCCGACCCCATCGAGCGGGGTGAGGGACTGAAGTACCTGGAGCAGCTTGGATACCAGGCGGGGGTCGCGGGGGTCACCACCGCCCTGTGGGACCCCTTCTCCTACCTGAACCGCTCCACCCTCAAGTGGCGTGACCCCGCCCTGTTCGCCTGGATCAAGTCGAGCTGGACCACCCGCTCGGGTACCGCCTCCTTCGACAAGGTCTTCGTAGCGAAGTCGACCCCGATCACGGCCCAGTCCCTCACCCTGAGCCCGAACGGCACCACCTTCCGGGGCCTGTGGCAGGGCACCAAGAAGCTGGTCTCGGGACGGGACTACACCGTGTCCGGCGACCGGCTCACCCTCACGGCCACCGCACTGACCCGGCTGACCGGCAACCGCGCGTACGGGGTGAACGCAACGCTCCAGGCCCGGTTCTCCCGCGGGCTGCCCTGGAACATCGACGTCATCACCTACGACGCCCCGGTGCTGTCGAGCACCACGGGCACGAGCGCCTCGTTCGCCCTTCCCACGCAGTACCGCGGTGACGTGCTGGCGACCATGGAGGCCACGTACGCCGACGGCAGCAACGCCGGACCGGCCGACTGGACCCCGTACCAGCAGTTCAACCAGTCCTTCTCGCCCGACTACGCGGGCGGCAGGATCACCCTGACGTCCGACTTCCTGAAGGCGCTGCACGACAACGCGCCGGTGACGCTGAAGTTCCACTTCTGGAGCGGCGCCATCGTCACGTACCACGTGACGAAGTACGGAAGCTCGGTGACCGGCACGGCGTCCTGAGCGACCGGCTCTCCGCCCCATTCATCCAATGTCTCGGAGAACGGTCGAACAGGAGGACCCACGTTGCCGGAATACACCTCACGCAGATCGGTACTCGCCGCCATGGCGGCCATGACGGTGGCCACCGCGGTCGGTTCCGCCACGGTGGCGGCACCCGCGTACGCCGCGCCCACCGCACCCCAGCCACTGCCACTGCCCGCCCTGCGGATCCCGAGGACCGACATGGGGGTCGAGCAGCAGCCGGATTCCACGATCCAGTGGCTCCAGGACGCCAAGCTGGGCATGTTCATCCACTGGGGCGTGTACGCGGGCCCGGCCAAGGGCGAGTGGTGGATGCACAGCGCCCCGGTCACGCCGGCGGACTACCGGAAGTACGTCACCGACGCCACCGACGAGCAGTTCACCGCGGACGCCTACGACCCGGCGGCCTGGGCGCGGCTGGCCAAGGACTTCGGGGCGAGGTACGTGACGCTGACCACGCGCCACCACGACGGTTTCGCACTGTGGCCGCTGAACCATCCCAACAGCTGGAACTCGGGGCAGGCGCCGCTCAATCGTGACTTCGTCAAGGACTACGTCGCGGCGGTGCGGGCGGCGGGTCTGAAGGTGGGGCTGTACTACTCGCCGATCGACTGGCGCTATCCCGGCTACTACGACGTCCGCGGCACCCACTGCGCGCCCAACCCCTGGAACTACACCACCGATCCCGCGCACAAGGAGAACGCGCGGGTCATGAAGACCGAGGTGTACCAGTCGGTCAAGGAACTGGTCACCCGGTACGGCCCGATCGACGACCTGTGGTGGGACGGCGGCTGGGTGGCGGAGCAGGGCAGCGACGCGGACGGCGCGTTCTTCTGGGAGCCCGGCCGGTACCGCGACCCCGCCAACGAGTGGCCGGTGGACGCCGTCTACGGCGAGACGGACGACGACGGCAGGCCGCTCGGTCTGATGGGCATGGTGCGCAAGCACCAGCCCGGGATCGTCGCCACCTCACGCTCGGGCTGGGTGGGCGACTACGCCAGCGACGAGGGCCCTTCCGTCCCGCGCGGGGCGATCCGCACCGGCCTCGTCGAGAAGGTGTTCAGCGTCGGCAGCACCTGGGGCTACAACTCCGATGGCACCGTGATGAGTTACGGCACCGCCATGGACATCCTGGTCAACTGCTGGGTGCGGAACATGACCGTGATGGTCAATGTCGGCCCCGACCGACACGGCACGGTGTCCGACGCCCAGGCCGGGCTGCTGCGGCGGATCGGCACCTTCATGACGTCCTACGGCCGGTCGGTCTACGGGACCCGCGGCGGCCCGTGGAACCCGGTCGACGGCCAGTACGGCTTCACCTACAAGGACGACACCTTCTACGTGCACCTGCTGCCCGGCTACAGCGGCACCTCGTTCACCGTCCCGCCGCTCGGTGACGCCAGGATCGCGCGGGCCTTCGATGTGCGCACCGGTGCCGGGCTGGCGTACTCGGCCGGCGGCGACGGCCGGGTGACGATCACCGGCATCGACCGCACCGCCCATCCAGAGGACAGCGTCATCGGCGTCACGCTGGACCGGTCCGTGCAGCCGGCCGACATCGCCGCCGGCCGGACGGCGACGGCCGACAGCGAGGAGTCCTCGAAGGGCAACACCGCCGCGAGGGCGGTGGACGGTTCCACCTCGACCCGGTGGTGCGCGAACGACGGCGGCACCGGCCACTGGCTCAAGGTCGACCTCGGCTCGCCCCGCTCACTGACCGGCACCCGCATCGCCTGGGAGATGGACGGGACCAACTACCGGTACACGATCGAGGGTTCCCTCGACAACCGCACGTGGAGCACGCTGGCCGACAACACGGCCACCACCAGCACCAGCCAGGTCCAGGTGGCCATGTTCCGCGCTCGGGCACAGTATGTGCGTGTCACGGTCACCGGGTTGCCTTCCGGGGCATGGGCGTCCATACGCAACCTCGAGGTCTACGACCGGCCCTTCTCCACCGAGCTGGGATCGTAGGCGCCGGACACGTGGAACCGGGGGCTTTCGACCGCACAGGCCGTAGCCCCCGGTTCCCGGGAAAGCCTACGTCCCGTTCCTGTGCCACTTCCGCCACGCGGCGCGGACCAGCGGGGACGGCCCGTACCTGGAACTCGCCACATACCTGCGCTGGCACAGTCCGCACCGCGTGGAGGCGACCTTTGCCACGCTCTACTACTTCGACGGCGTCCACTTCGCCCGCCGTGCGACGGCCCCGGCGCTGTTCAGCGTCGGCCTCATGGACCCGACATGCCCGCCTCCCACCGTCTACGCCGCCTTCAACCACTACGCGGGAACGGACCGGACCATCACCGCCTGGCCCTTCGCCGACCACGGCGGCGGCTTCGGCTTCAACACCGCGGAGCAGCTGAAGTGGCTGCGCGAACGCGGGCTGACCCCGCAGCAGTAGGCCTGGGGGCCGGCGCAAGCGCCGGTCCCCTTCGCCGGACGTTTCACCCGTGTGCCGTCCTTGAGCGCGTTGAGGAAGGCGGACGGGAGTGAGACGACGTTCCTGGTGTAGTCGGGTGAGAAGGCCGTGTTGAACTGCTGGTAGGGACTCCATGTGGTGGGGCCGGCAGGGGTGCCGTCGGGGTACGTGGCCTGCATCGTGGCCAGCACATCGCCGCTGAACCGGGTGGGGATCCGGAAGGAGCCGCTCGTTCCCGTGGTGGCGGACAGCACGGGCGGGCGGTGCGCGATCACGCTGATCGACCAGGGGACGCCTCGGGAGAACCGCGCCTGAAGCCGGGCATGGACACCATAGGAGCGGTCTCCGGCAAGCCGGTTGAGTGCGAGGTGCGGTCGAAGAAGGAGCCGTTGTCCCAGAGGAAGGTGGCCACGCCGCGAGTGCGGGCCGCGGCGCCGAAGGCCTCGAAGTACTTCAGCATCTCGCCGCGCTCCACTCCGCCGGACGGGCCGAAGTCGTAGCCGAGCACGCCGTACTCTCCGAACACCGTGGGGATGCCCCGGACCAGGAAGGTGTCGTGCACCCGCCTGAAGACCTTGGTCAGGTCGGCCTGAGCCGTGCATCGCCGCCACGACCGCCGTCGCGTCGTCGGGCAGCCGGGGCGCCGCGGACGCCTGGGGCCGGGAATCGTCGCCGAAGGTCCCGAAGACCGCGCCGTAGGCCAGAACGCCTGCCGAGACCAATGCCAGCGGCGTACCGATCACCAGGCCGAGCCTGCGTCTGCGGTGCCGTGGGCCCTGCTGCCGTGCCCTCATTCCTCATCCGTTCGCAAAGAGTCGCGCCGATGGTGCTCCCTTCAGTGGCGGCCGACGGAGCAGAGGTTGCCGGATTCTGTGAGATGCCTTTTCGATGAGCCGATCCGGAGCCTCAAGAGGTCTGCTTGCCGGGGAGTCGCCAGATCTGGTTCTTCTTGGTGCTGAGGGCGCTTGCCGGGTCGCAGGTCCACTGGTGGATCAACGCTCCCGGAGCGGTGGAGACGTTGCTGACGTCGACGCACTTGCCGCTGTGGACGGCGACGAGTTGGTAGTCCTTGCTGTTGCCGAGTGCGGTGACGGGGTTGAGGGTGAACTGCTGGTTGGCCGCGCCGTTGCAGGTGTACTGGATGACGGCGGCGCCGTCGGCGGTCGACGCCCCGGAGACGTCGAGGCACTTGCCGCTGAGCTCGTCGACGACGGTGTAGGTGTTGGTCTTCCCCGCCACCGGCTTGAGGTCGAGCATCTGCTGGTAGCCACCCTCGCAGTGGTACTGCTGGTACTGGGTACCGTTGGCGGTGCTCAGGTTGGTGTCGTCCAGGCACTGGCCGCTGTTCTCGCTGACGGCGACGGTCGAGACGGTGGTGTGGGACGGCGGGAGCAGGGTGACGGTGTAGCCGTCCTTGGCGTTGCTCCAGGGGATGCTCACCGAGGCCGCGTTGTTGCCGACGGTCAGGGTGGTGTCGGAGATCGTCTCGGGCCCGGTCACCGCGGCGCCGCCGTTGTACGGGACGCGCTGGACGACGGCGCGGACCTTGCCGCTCTCCACCACCGAGGTCGTGTTCAGGCTGGTGAGGTTGACGGTGACATTGCCGGTGTTGCCGTTGCTGCCGAGCAGGATTTTGGCGTTCTTGGCTGCGTTGTCCTTGGTGGCGAGGCCGTCGGTGGCGGCGCCCGGAGTGAGGTTGACGATGTTGCCGGTCTGCGAGCCGTAGTAGCGGTACATGAACCACTCGCCGAGCGGCAGGTACTGGCCGGAGCTGTTCTTGGTGAGCAGGTTGGCTTCGTAGTCGTGCAGGTTCGTGCCGGAGGCCCAGTTGCCGCGCAGGCCGTCGGCGCCGGCGCGCTCCAGACGGCCGATGAACCAGGCGCCGCCGCCGGGGTTCTGCTGGGAGAGCGCCGCGTACTCGTTGATCTGGTACGGACGGGTGGCGGTCAGACCTGCCGCGGCGAGGGTGGAGTTGGCGCTGGCTACGCCCGGTACGGGATCGGCGGGTTCGTCGTGCCAACTGTAGATGTCGGGGGCGACGTTGTGGGCCTTGACGTAGGTGAGGTAAGTGGTCCACCAGGTGTTGGAGGAGGTCGGCTGGCCCGCCATGCTGGGGCCGACGATGAGCTGGGCCGGGAAGGCCGCCCGCACCTTGGCGTAGAACCGCGACCACATCTGCAGGTACTGGCTCTGCGAGGGAGCCCAGAAGCCCCTGCCGTCGGGCTCGTTCCACAGGTCCCACTCGACGGTCATCTGGTTGGCTTTGACGTCGTTGATGAGCTGCGTGACGAAGTTGTCGAACTTCGTCCAGTCACCGTTGTCGCCGGGCCAGCCCTGGCTGGTGGTGCTGTCCGCACCCCACAGGTCGTGCGGGAGCAGCACGAACGTGCCGCCGAGGGCCGCGGTGCGCTTGTACTGGGCGAGCGTGGCGTTCCAGCGGGTCTGGTAGTCGGCGAGGCTGGTGCCGTAGCCACCGCTGTTGAGCTGGGCACCGCCGGCCCGCATGAAGTGCCACTTGATGTCCTTGAAGAAGTGGTCCTGCGGCAGCGACCCGTTCGGCGTCATCCCGTAGATCATGCCGGAGGCGCGGTAGGTGGGCGCGCCTCCGGCTGTCGCGAAGTCCACCGTGACGCCGGTGTCGGCGGCCTGTGACGGCGCTGCGGGCACGAGGGTCGCGGCCAGGGCGGTCAGCAGGACGGCGACGGAAGGGACCGTTCGGCGTCCGGTGCGGGTGGTGGGGCTGGGGTGTATCCGGGGCGATTTCACGGTGCGGCTCCTGCATGGGTGTGGCGGGACCCGGACGGTCCGGGGGCCATGGAGGGCGAGGCAGCCGGTCAGCGGCCGTCTCGGTGTGCGTGTGCTTCGGCCAGCAGGAGGTAGCTGCTGGCGGTCCAGGTGTAGGCGCGGTCGCGCAGGCCCGTGCCGGTGAGGGCGTCGAAGTTCTCGGCGAAGCCGTGGGTCTCGCACAGGGCACGGAATCGGGCGCTGATGTCGTCCGCGAGCCGGTGGTGGCCGGCGCGACGCAGACCGTCCTCGACGAGGACGGTGGCGGGGGCCCAGATCGGACCGCGCCAGTAGCCGTCGGCGAGGTAGTGCGGTGAGGTGGTCAGTTCGGTGGCGAGGCCGTACGGGGTCAGATGGGCCTTGATGCGGTCGGCGAGCGCGCTGGCGACCTCGCCGGGCAGGTGCTCGCCCAGCAGGATGGGCATCAGGTCGAGGAGGCTTGAGCTGCTCCAGGTGTCCCCGCAGGCGACGCCTCGGGCGACGAATCTGTCCCCGCTCCAGAGCTGCTCCAGCAGTGCCGTCTGGGTCTCCTCGGCCGCCCGCGTCCACCGGCGCGCCTCGTCGTGCCTGCGCAACTCGGTGGCCAGGTGGGCGAGTTCATTCAGTTGGAGGACGAGGAAGGCGGCCAGGTCGGCGGTGACGACCACGCGCTCGGGGTCGAAGGTGGTGGCGTTGTCCCAGCCGCTGTCGTTGCCGTGCTGGTAGTGGGGCAGTTCGGCGCCGGGGGCTCGTCGTGCGGTGAGCCAGAAGTCGGTCCATCGCTCCAACCGGCCGTACATCTCTGTCAGTTCGGCATCGCCGAGAGGTGTCGGCAGGCGGCGGCGCAGGTGGCCGAAGGCCCAGCCGTGGATGGGCGGCTTGACGAAGTTGTAGAGCACCTCGGAGTGGGTGACCGAGTCGGGCAGGGCACCGCTGTCGTCCTGGTGGTCGAAGGGCAGGGCGAACTGGTCCAGGGCCAGTTCGGGACAACCGGGCGCCAGGGCCAGGGCGTTGAAGCAGTGGTCCCAGCTCCAGACCTTGTCCATCCAGTGCTTGGACATCAGCACGGCGGGGCGGGTGACCAGGCCGGTCGGTCGTACGGTCGCCGACCAGACGACGTAGGCGGCGAGCTCGGCGGCCGGGGTGGCGGACGAGCGCCAGGGGGCCACGACGTTGGCGAAGTCCCTGAAGCCTCTCTTCGCAGCCTCCACGATCTCGTCGAAGGGCGCCGAGGACGCGTACGGCGCACGAGAGGTGTCGAGTTCCTCGATCGCCATCTCCCAGGTCCCGTCCGTCGCGGCGGCCAGGGCGAGACCGCGGTCGCCGCTGCCCAGGGCCTGGGCTCCGGCCGGGTCGGCGAGGGTGCCGGACAGCACGGTGACGCGGTACCGGCGTCCGGTCTCGTACGACGTGAACACGTGCCCGTTCGCTGCCGGGTCGTGGAAGAAGTACGTTCCGCTGAACGGGGTCAGGGCCTGCGCGGCGGCGAAGACGCTGATACCCAGGCCGCTCCCCCGCAGCCGCACGGTGTCCGGCGACTCGTAGGCGAGGTCGACGTGCCCGCCCTCGCCGATCCAGCTGAGCAGGCCCGGCGTCGCCTCGACGCGGGCCGCGGCCCGCTCACCCGTCGCCGGGTCCAGGGGGACCAGGCGCAGTACGGCGTGCATACCGTTCTGGTGCGAGACGAGGTGGAGGTCCTCGGCGTATGTCTTCTCCGCGACCACGGGCGAGATGTCGAACCAGGATCCGTATGTGCTGAACGGAATGTCGTGGACGGAGAAGGCCGGGCCTGACGGGGCGGCGGTCATGATGCGTCACTCGTTTCTCGGGCAGGGGGCACCGGCCCACTGGCGTGCGTGCAGCCGGAGCAGTCGTGACGGGAGGGGGGACTCAGTCCTTGATGGCGCCGGCGGTCACACCGGCGGCGACGTAGCGCTGGGCGAGGACGAGGATCACGGCGGTCGGCAGCGAGGCCACGACGGCGGTCGCCATGATGGCGTTCCACTGCTGGTTGTTGTTGCCGATGTAGTGGTAGATACCGAGGGTGATCGGCTCGTGGGCGCCGCCGCCCGCGAGGGTGCTGGCGAAGACGAAGTCGGACCAGGACCACAGGAAGGCGAACAGGGAGACCGTGACGACGGCGTTGCGGCTCATCGGCAGCACCACGGACCAGAAGGTGCGCAGGGCCCTTGCGCCGTCCATCTGCGCGGCCTGGAGCAGCTCACCGGGGATGCCGGACATGAACGCGGTGAAGATCAGGACCGCGAACGGGACGGCCAGGGTGGAGTCGGCGACGATGAGCCCGGGGACGGATTGGAGCAGACCCAGTTGGAGGTAGATGGCGTAGAAGCCCATCGCCATGATGATGCCGGGGATCATTTGTGCGGCCAGCAGCACGAAGCTGAGGATGCCTCCGCCGCGCGGGCGCAGCTTGGCCAGGGCGTATCCGGCGGGGGCGGACAGGGCGACGGTCAGGACGACGGTGCCCAGGCCGATGACGAGGCTGGTGCCGAGGTAGGGCAACTGCTCGTCGAGGACGGTGCGGTAGCCGGCCAGGGTGCCGTGCACAGGGAGCAGATCGGGTGGGCTCTTGCGCATGTCCTGGTCGCGGGTCAAGGACACATTGAGCATCCAGTAGACCGGGAAGAGCATGATCGCGGTCAGCAGGACGCCGACGGTCGTCTTCCACCACGTTCGGCTGGTGCTTCGGTTCATGACAGCGCCTGCTTCCGCTGGACCCGGACGTAGACCAGGCCGAAGACCAGGGCGGCGACCACGAGCAGGTTGCCGACGGCCGCGCCCGGGCCGAAGGCGGGCAGGAGGTTGCCGAAGCCGAGCTGGTAGGACCAGGTGGCGAAGGTGGTGGACGAGTCCGCGGGGCCGCCCTTGGTCATGATCCAGATGATGTCGAAGACCTTGAGCGTGTAGATCAGCCCGAGCAGCAGGGTGATCGCGGACACCGGGCGCAGCAGCGGGAAGGTGACTCGCCAGAAACGTTGCCAGGCGTTCGCTCCGTCGAGGGCGGCGGCCTCGTACAGGTTCGCGGGGATGGATTGCAGGCCGCTGTAGAGGACGACCAGGTTGAACGGGACGCCGATCCAGATGTTCGCGATGATCACCGAGGTCAGCGACCAGGACGGTGAGGTCAGCCAGTTCACCGGCTCGACGCCGACGGCGCTCGCCAGAGCATTGACAATGCCGGAGTCGCTGTTGAGCATCCACGACCAGGTGGAGGCCGACACGATGAGCGGCAGCAGCCAGGGCACCAGGAACAGGGCGCGCAGGGTGGCCGACAGCCGGAAGTGCTGGTTGAAGAAGACCGCGAGGGCCAGGCCGATGGCGTACTGGAAGACCAGGCACACGGCGGTGAAGACCGCGGTGTGGAGCAGGGCCGGGGCGAAGGTCGGGTCGTCGAAGACGGTCTGGTAGTTCCTCAGGCCCGTGAAGGGTGCGTTGCCCTGCACGAAGGAGCGGACGGTGTAGTGGCGCAGGCTGAGGTCGAGGTTGCGGTACAGCGGATAGGCGTAGAAGAGGGCGAGATAGACGGTCACCGGGGCGAGGAATCCCCAGGCGGCCCACTGCTGGGAGGCCGGACGGCGGCGTGTCCTGGTGCGGGCCGGGGACGGGGCAGCGGTGGCCGCCCCGTCCCGGACGCGCGCGGACCGGCGGTCCGGCGGATGGGTGGTCTGTTTCATCGGGCCCACCTCACTTGACCGCGTCCTGCGCCGAAGTGAGCGCGTCCTTGGGCGACTTGGACCCGCTGAGGGCGGACTGGACGGCCTTCCACATCTGCTCGGAGATCTTGGGGTACTTGGTGCCCAGGTCGTCGCTCGTGCGCCCCTTGGCCGACTTGACCGCGTCGACCCATGGCTTCAGCTCGGCGTTCGCCGCCACCTGCTTGTTCTGGACCTCGCTGGTCGGGGCCACGTAGGACAGGGTGGTGTCGGTGTCGTAAAGGTTGTCGGCGCTGGTCAGGCAGGTGGTGAGCTTCCGGGAGGTGGCGTAGCGGGCGGTGTCGTCCTGGACCGGGATGGTGACGAACTCACCGCCGGTCGGGGCCGCGGCATTGCCCCCCGTGGCGGCGGGGATGGGCAGCACCCCGTAGTCGAGCCCGGCCTTCCTCGCATTGGCGAGCTGCCAGGTGCCGTTCTCCGCGAAGGCGTAGTCTCCGCCGGCGAACTCCTGCCAGCTGGTGGTCTGGGTGTTGTTGAGCACCGAGTTGGGGGCGTAGCCCTGCTTCAGCCAGTCCGTCCACAGCGACAGGGCGGACACGGCCTGCGCGGAGTCGAGTTGGGGCAGCTTGGCGCCCGCGCCCCAGAACCACGGCAGGAACTGGAAACTGCCCTCCTCCGTGCCGATCGCCGAGAACGTGACGCCCTTCTTGCCCGCCTTCTTGACCTTCGCCAGCGCCGCCGTCAGCGATGTCCAGTCCTTGATCGAGGAGACGTCCACCCCGGCTTCCTTCAGCACCTTCTTGTTGTAGTAGAGGGCCAGGGTGTTGGCACCGATCGGCGTGCCGTACGTCTTGCCGCCCGACTGGCCGGCCGCGAGCAGGTTGGGGTCCACCTTCGAGGTGTCCAACTTGGTGTCGTCGGTCGTGGTGAGCACGCCTGCCTCGGCCAGGGTCGACACCACCGGGTTGTCCACGATGAGGACGTCCGGGGAGTTGCCCTGCTGCGCCGCCAGCAGCGTCTTGTTGCCCAGGTCGCTGGTGTCGAAGGCGGTCCGCTTGATCTTCACTCCGGCCTCGGTGCCGCACCGGTCCAGCAGCTTCGCCCAGGCCGAGCCCTTGTCGAACTGCGGGTACGGGTCCCAGATGGTGTACGTGCCGCTGTCGGCACCCTTGGCATCCGCGCTGCCCGAACCGGAGGTACAGGCGGTGGCGCTGATGGCCACGGCCAAGGCGGTGAGGGCGGCGGCGGTCAGACGACGCTGTCTGGAGGAGTGGCTCATTGCAGCAATTCCTTTGTTTTGGGCATGACAGTGCTGAGGCGCTGGGCGACCAGGAGCGAAGAGGGTTGAAGAGGGTTACGTGGGTACGGTCAGGGCGTCGTAGCGGACCCCGCGTCCACGGGGGGTGTGACTCCCGCGGGCCCGGTGCTGGCCCGCAGGGAGATCGGCGGCGTGAGGAGATGGTGCCGGGGCGGCGCGTCGGGATGACTGAGCTGCTCCACCAGCAGGTCGACGGCTCGCCGGCCCATCTCCTCCGCCGGTACGTCCGCCGCGGTGAGCTGCGGGGTCACCGTCTCCGCCCACCGGCCGGCCACCACCCCGGTCACGGAGAAGTCGCGCGGCACATGGCGGCCCGCCCGGGCGAGCCCCCGGTAGAGGCCACCCAGAGCGGCCTCGTTCAGCGTGACCAGGGCCGTGGTGGCCGGGTCGTCGCGCAGGATCTGCTCCACGCATGCCTGGCCCGACGCGGCGTCGTCCCCGCAGCAGTACGTCCGCACCGTCAGCCCGCGCTCCGCAGCTGCCTTGGTGAAGCCGTCCAGGCCGCGCTGCGCCGACTCGTACCCGACCCGCAGCAGCTGGTCGGGACGGTTGACGAAGGCGACCCGGCGATGGCCGAGATCCGCCAGGTGGTGCACGCACGCCGCCGCCAGCGCGGTGTGGTCCAGGCCCACCCACCAGCCGCGCTCCGGGTGGGCTGTGCGGCCGATGGCGACGGAGGGGAAGCCCAGCGCGGCCAGGTGATCAACCCGGTCGTCCTCCAGCCTGATCTCCATCAGGATCGCGCCGTCGACCCGCCGCTCGCCCAGCAGCCGCTGGAAGGAGCGGTCGCTGTCCACACCGCTCGGCGACAGAAGCACGTCGTAGTCGCAGGCCGCGGCGGCCTCCACCACGCTGCCGATGAAATCCAGCTGCATCCCCGTGTAGTGGTTCCCGGCCGGCGGGAAGACCAGACCGATCGTGCTGGTCCGGCCGTTGGCCAGCGCGCGGGCACTGGCGCTGGGCCGGTAGCCCAGCTCGTCGACGACCTGCTGAATCTTCCGGCGGGTCTCCTCCGACACCGGGCGCTTGCCGCTCAGCGCGTACGAGACGGTGCTCCGCGAGACACCGGCCCGCTTGGCGATCTCACCGATGTTCACGGGAACTCCTTGCTCGAACCGGTTCGCTGCTCCGGGAGGAACATAGTGCCGGGTGCCTGAGGCTGGGAACGGTGAAGTGGCGATCTCCGGTTTGTCGAACCGGTTCGCATGAAGTGAAGGTAGGAACCGCCCGGAGGCCTGTCAACACCCCTGACCGCATTCCTGCAATCCCGGGCTGGAGCCGGTGCATCATGTCGAAAGGATTGCTGGCCGGAGTGCCTGATGCTAGCTTCGCCCGAACCGGTTCGATGAGGTGTGGCGTAGATGGTCCATCGGTTCGACGTATGCCGGTACTGAAGGCTTGAGGACGCGATCCATGTCTTCCGCTGGCGGATCCGCCCGGCGCCGCGCGGCGGCCGCCGTGGCACCGACTCCCGGCGCGGGCCTGCCGGCCGCTACACCCAGATCGCCACGGCGATCGACCGCAGCAACCCCGAGTCCCAGGACCCACCGCTCGACGCCCGCGAAGGGCTGACCCGGTTGCAGTCACTGGTCATGCACACCACGGGCACGGCGTACCAGTTGCACGACGCCGCCTCGGGAACCCTGCGGCCGGGCCGACGGGCCGATCTGATCGTCCTGGACCGGGACATCACCAAGATCCCGGTGAAGGGCATCCGGGGCAGCAGGGTCCGGTACACCCTGATCTCCGGACGGGTGGTCCACGACGCGGGATCACAGACGGGTCGGGCACGGGCCGAGGCGGCGCAGCGCATGGGCGCGCTGGGCGCCGGCTGGGCACCGGGTGACTCCTGCTGCCGAGGACACTGACCCGGCAGAGCGTACGCGCCCCGGCCTCTCCGACGGAGCCGGGGCGCGGCCGGGTGGCCGCGAGAGCATCGCGTCCAAGAGGCTCCGGTCACCGACACCTGAACAGCCGCCGCGTAGCGGCCCATGGCCTCGAAGGAGGCGAGCAGTGCGGCGGCCGATCTCCTGGGTGAACGGCCTTGAGATCACGTCGGTGACGTGTCCGGGGGCGGACGTCCCGAGTCCGCAGAGAGGATCAAGCCTCCTGCAGGGCGGGTTCGAGTGCCTCGGCGGGCGGGACCTCGTCGAAGGCGACGACGGTGACGTCCTTCCGCTTGCTGCGGGCGAGTTCGGCGACCATGCCCAGCGCGACGATGTCGTTGCCGGCGAACAGGGCTGTGGGCGGATCGGCCAGGCCGGGCAGTTGAGAGGCCGCGGTCACGGCTCCCTGCTGATCGTGGGCGTGGGTGACCGGCGCACGGTCGTAGGGCAGGTCGGCCTCCTGCACGGCGGTACGGTATCCGGCCAGGCGTTCGCGGCGGGTGTACGGCTTCACGGACAGGTCGCTGTCGGCCCCGCCGCCTGAGCCGCACCGGCGGTCGGCGTCAGGCCGACGACGGCCATGACACCGGCCGTAGCGGCGACTCCGGATGTCATCAACGCCACAGGTGAAAGCCCCGTGCACTCCGACGCCGGTCTCGTGCCCCGGCTCGCACACGAGTTGCGGGCAATGCGCGGGGCGCCGGCAGCCCGCCGGGTCTCCGGGGACGGGAGCCCTCCCCCGTGAGAAATCGGCGGCAACCTTTTCGCTGCCTGCGGCCACTGAGCGGTGCACCTTCGATTCGATCCTCCGAACGGATGGACATGACGACACCGAGGCAGGCCGCGCGGCAGCGGCGGCGCAGACAGAGGCTGATGCTGGGCACCACCGTGGGGCTGACCGCCGCGGGCGTTCTCGCCTACCTGGTCATGGGGCTGCTTCCCGACCGCAAGGCGCATGTGGCACCCGCCGCGGCCACACCCGCCGCCACCGCCCAGGTGAGAGCCGGCAACGCGGCCGACAAGGACACCCCGACCGCGACCGGCACCTCGACGCCGACGGCCGGTGCGAGCAGCACGGCGGCACGACCATCGGCCAAAGCCACCCCGCAGTCCCCGGGGACGGCGTCCACCACGGCCGCGGCACCGTCGACGGGACGGATCCGGCCCGGCACCACGTACCGAGGGGTCGCCACCGCCTACGAGGCCGGCGACGGAAACGGCGCGTGTCTGTTCGGCCCGAGCAGCGACCTCATGATCGCCGCGATGAACACCACCGACTACGAGACATCCAGGGCGTGCGGCGCGTACGTGCGCGTCCACGCGGCCAACGGCGCCTCCCTCACGGTCCGGATCACCAACGAATGCCCGGCTCCCTGTGCACCTGGTCAACTCGACCTCAGCCAGCAGGCGTTCGCCAAGCTCGCCCCGCTCGAAGCCGGCCGGATACCGATCACCTGGAGCCTGCTGAGCCCCAGCACGTCCGACACGATCTCCATCCGGTACAAGACCGGCTCCAGCCCCTACTGGTGCGGCATCCAGGCGATCGGCCACCGCAATCCGGTCGCGCGACTGGAGGTCCGCGCGAGCGACGGCTGGCGGCAGCTGCCCCGCACCGACTACAACTACTTCGTCTCCGCCGACGGCCACGGATGCGGCAGCGCGATCAGACTCACGGACATCTACGGACAGCAGCTGACCATCAGCGGGATCGCGATACGGCCGAACATCGTGCAACCGACCCAGGTCCAGTTCGCCCGGCACTGATCCCGCCACCCACGTCCGATCCATCATCCCGGCGACAGCCCGGCCTGGGTCTGCGCGGAGCACGGGACGAGCCTGCCCGCCGCGGCCATGGCCTTCCCCGGCACGCATCCCAGTATCATCAGCGTCACCCTGGGCATGCGAAACCTCGAACAGGTCGGACGAAACGTGCAACTTCACCATCGGCTCGTTCCAGACGGTCTGTGGGGCGATCTTCGCGCTCGGGGCCTGATCAGTACGGGCGTGCCGGCGCGGGCCGGTCGTGGGAGGAGTGCGCGGTGTCTTTGACCGACAAGGCCATCGAGCACATCCGTGAGCTGATCCGCAGCGGCGCGCTGCCTCCGGGGTCGAAGCTGCCGCCGGAGGCGGACCTCGCCGCCCAGCTGGGCCTGTCCCGCAACCTCGCCCGCGAGGCTGTCAAGGCACTGGCCGTCGCACGCGTGCTGGACGTCCGGCGAGGCGACGGAACGTATGTGACCAGTCTGGAGCCCAGCCTGCTGTTCGAGGGCCTCGGCGGAGCCGTGGAACTCCTCCAGAGCGACTCGGCCGCGCTGCTGGACCTGATGGAGGTCCGCAGGCTGCTGGAGCCGGCGGCCACCGCGCTGGCCGCCACCCGGATCTCCGACGACCAACTGGCCGAGGTCAAGCGCCATCTGGACGCGATGCGCGAGGCCCGCGACGACGTCGAGCAGCTCAACGCCCACGACGCGGCCTTCCACCGGGCCGTGATCTCCGCGACGGGCAACGACTCGTTGCTCACGCTCCTGGAAGGCATATCGGGCCGTACGCTGCGTGCCCGGATCTGGCGCGGCCTGGTCGACGACCAGGCCGCGGGCCGCACCCTCGCCGAACACGAGTCGATCTTCACGGCCCTCTCCACCCGCGACGCCTTCCTGAGCCAGGCCGCCGCCCTCCTGCACGTCAACAACACGGAGCAGTGGCTGAGGGAACACCTGCACTCCTCGGAGTCACCCGTCACCGGTTCAGCGGGGCGTCGACGGGATGCTCCGGCGAAGCCCCGCCGCCGGGAGGGGTGAGGAGCTCCCGGGGGCGGCCTCCCTGCGGCCCCTCTACCACACCATGTCGATGCCGGGTGCCTGCCGCTATCGGTGGTACGGCGGGTGGGGTGGCGGCGACGGTGTCGGCGCGGGGCAGCGGACGTCCCTGCGGACGGCAGCGGACGAGTTCCCGGAGGAGCAGAGCATGAGCCGTACCCCTGCCTGAGAGGCATCGGGGAAGAACCCTTCTCCTGTGTGCGCAGCGAGCAACGCCCGGTCACAAGGAACGCCATGTCCGACAGCCCCGCCCCGGCGCAGTCGCCGGGAACCAGCCGCAGCACCTCGGCGACCATCCCGCCGAACATTCTGCGCTGTCTCACCCCGGTCACCGACGGGTACGGAGTCGACCTGCGGCCCGAGCTGAGACGGGTCGGGCTGGACGAGACGATGATGCGCTCGGCGGCGCTGCGGGTCTCCTACCGTCAGGGCAGTGCCGTCATCCGGCGCGCGCTGGAGCTCACCGGTGACGCTCACCTGGGGCTGCGGGTGGGTGCCGCGCAACACCTGACCTCCTGGGGCCTCCTGGGGTTCGCCCAGATGGCCGCAGAGACGCTGCGGGAGGCCATCGAGACGGGCGTGCGCTTCCAGAACCTGTCCGGGGCGATGGTGGTGTGGTCGGCGGGGCAGGAGGAAGCCGGCTATGTGCTGCGGGCCGCACTGCCCGATCCCGCCCTCGATCCGGCGGTCGCGATCTTCCTGGCCGAGGAGGCGTTCGCCAGCGTCGTCGCCCTCACACGGCTGAGTTCCGGGGAGGAGTTCGCCCCGCAGAGCGTCGAGTTCGCCTTTCCCGCCCCACGCGACAGCGGGCCGTTCGCCGAGCTGTTCCGCTGCCCGGTACGGTTCGACGCCGTGGGGAACCGCTTGGTGTTCCCCACGGCATGGGCCGGGCGGCCGATGCCGGGCCGCGACCAGGTCGCCTACGCCGCCGTCGTGGAACTCCTCGGGGAGCAGGCGGCGTCGAGGCGCGACCAGCAGGATCTACTGGAGGTGCTGGAGATCTCGATCGCGCAGAGCCTGCCCGACGTGCCGTCCTTCGTCGAGCAGGCCCGACGGCACGCTTCCAGCGAGCGCACGCTGCGCCGTCGCCTGGCCGAGTGCGGCACGACGTACGAGGCGGTCGTCGACGGGGTGCGCCGCGAGCGGGTCGAGCAGCTGCTGCCCCGCCCCGGGCTGACCCTGCGTGACATCGCCCGGCAGGCGGGCTTCTCCGACGTGCGAGCGCTCCGGCGGGCGGTGCACCGCTGGCACGGGGTGCCCCCCGCCCGGCTGCGCGGGGAGGCCGCGGAACGGTAAGGGGGTGCCGGTGTCGACGATGTAGCGCAGGGCGTCGACGATCTCGCGTCGGGTCGGCGAACCGGTGGGCCGCGCCCGTCACGTCACCGGTACGTCAGACCTTCGTGGCCGAGCGGAAGGGACACCGTGAACACCGTCGCCCCCGGCTCACTGGTCAGCGTGATGGTGCCGCCGTGGGCGCGGACCAGGGAAGTCGCCACGGCGAGGCCGAGGCCGCTGCCGCCGCGGTCGCGGCTACGGGTCCTGTCGACGCGGTAGAAGCGGTCGAAGATCCGTTCCTGGTCGGCGGGCGGGATGCCGGGTCCGGCGTCCGCAACCCGCACCACGGCCCTGTCCTCCTCCGGCGCGACCTCCATCCGCACCTGCGTACCGGCCGGAGTGTGCACGGCCGCGTTCGTGAGCAGGTTGTCCAGGACCTGCCGGATGCGGTGCGGGTCCACGCGCAGCTTCAGCGGGGCCGGAGGGGACGTCACCGTCAGCGGACGGTCCGGATGGCTCACCCGGAAGGCCGCGGCCGCCTCCTCGACCAGCCCGGCCAGATCCGTGTCCTGCAGCCGCAGCGGGGCGTCCGCCTCCGCCGAGTCCAGGCGGGCGAGCAGCAGCAGGTCGTCCAGGAGGACACCCATCCGGGCGGCCTCGGCGCGCAGCCGGGCCAGGTGCTTGTCGCGTTCCTCGGGGGCGTTGGCGGCGGCGTACTGGAAGAGGTCCGCGTACCCACGTACGGACATCAGCGGGGTACGGAGTTCGTGCGAGGCGTCCGCGACGAAACGGCGCAGGCGCTGCTCGGCCTGCGCGCGCACGGCGAGGGAGTCGTCGATGTGCTCCAGCATCGTGTTGAACGCGGTGCGCAGATCCTCGACCTCCGGGCCGCCGCCCCGCTTGTCGGCGCGCAGCGGCAACCGGGCCGCCGACTCCGTCAGGTCGTGCGAGGTGATGCCGCGGGCGGTGTGCGCCATGTCGCTGAGGGGGTTCAGGCCCCGGCGCAGCATCCGCCGTCCGAACACCACCAGCGCCAGCAGCGCGAGCCCGAACGCGATGACCTGGACCGTGATCAGCCGCCGTACCGTGTCGTCGATGTCGTCCATCGGCGCGCCGCTGATCAGGACCACACCGGGCTTGACCTCGCAGGCGCGCAGCCGGTAGTCGCCGTCGCCCGTGAGGTCCGCGGTGCGCATGATCTCGCTGTCCGCGGCGGACTGGGCCCTGGCCAGGGAGGTGAGGGGGGCGATGTCTTGGGGGAGGTCGCTGGTCTCCTCCGGCTTGCGGAGCACGGCGTTGCCGCCCGACACGTCGTACACGGCGTAGTACCAGCGGAAGTATTTCTTGCCCTGGAGAGTGCCGGTCTCCGCGACGCTCTTGGACTGGGCGACCTGGGCGAGCCCCAGCTGGTCGTCGAGCTGGTTCGACAGGTACTCCCGCATGTAGGTCGTCAGGGCCGTGCCGACCACGGCGAACACCACCAGGGCCAGCAGCCCGAGCCCGAGCGCCAGCCGGGTGCCGAGCCGCAGCCTTTGGTACGACTGCGGTAGCCGGCGGATCACTCGGCGGCCTGCCGGATGACGTACCCGAAGCCCCGTATCGTCCGGATCAGCGGCTCGCCCGTGTCGTCGAGCTTGCGGCGCAGGCGGCTGACGACCAGCTCGACGACGTTCGAGCGGCCCCCGAAGCCGTACTCCCACACATGGTCGAGTATCTGCGCCTTGGTCATCACGGTCGGCGACTTGCGCATCAGGAAGCGCAGCACCTCGTACTCGGTGGGGGTGAGGGTGAGCAGCTTGTCGCCGCGGCGCACCTCACGGGTGTCCTCGTCCATCGTCAGGTCCGCCACCCGCAGCACCGAGCGCTGGAAGCCGGGGCCGGAGCTGCGCCGCAGCACCGTCCGCAGCCGGGCCATCAGCTCCTCCACCGCGAACGGTTTGACCAGGTAGTCGTCACCGCCCCGGGTCAGCCCGGCCACCCGGTCGGCGACGCCGTCGCGCGCGGTGAGGAACACCACGGGCACCATCGTGCCGGCTCCGCGCAGCCGGTCCAGGACACCGAAGCCGTCCACGTCGGGCAGCATCAGATCGAGCACCACGATGTCCGGGTGGAACTCGCCGGCCAGCCGCAGCGCCTCCTCACCGGAGTTCGCGGTGACCGCGTCCCAGCCCTCGTAACGGGCCACGGTCGCGACGAGATCGGCGATGGGCGGGTCGTCGTCCACGACCAGCAGGCGTACTTTTTCCACCCGCTCATACTGCGGCACACGGCCGGTGAGGCCGTATCTCAGGGATCACAGCAGGCACATCGATAAGTAGTTGTAAGTTGTACGACAGGTTATCGACAGCTCCCGCCAGCCAAGCTCGGTCTCCCCAGGATCCGATGAAGGAGCTGCCGTCCCGTGACGACCGTCCAATCGCCCCCTGCGCCCCCCACGGCGATACGCCCCAGGGTGGTGGCCCGTACGAGCCTGTACGCCGTGCTCGCCGCGAACGCCGGCGTGGTCGCCTACTTCTTCGCCCAGGCGGGCTTCGCTTCCAACGCGCTGATCGTCATCGGCCGCCTCTTCGGCCTCTACGGCGCGCTCGTCATGGCCTTCCAGCTGGTGCTGGTGGCCCGGCTGCCATGGCTCGACCGCCGCATCGGCATGGACCGGCTGACCTCCTGGCACCGCTGGACCGGCTTCGCCCTGCTGTGGACGCTGCTCGCGCACGCCGTCTTCATCACCTTCGGCTACGCCGAAGGCGCGGGTGTCGGCCCAATCACCGAGCTCGTCGACCTCGCCCGGACGACGCAGGGCGTGCTCCGCGCGATCGTCGCGTTCGGCATCATCGTCGTCGTCGGCGCCGTCTCGGCCCGCTACGCCCGCCGCCGCCTCGCCTACGAGACCTGGCATTTCATCCACCTGTACACGTACGTCGCCGTGGTACTCGCCTTCACGCACCAGGTCGCGGTCGGTACGACGTTCACCGCGTCGTCCGCCGCGAAGGTGTACTGGTACGGGGTGTGGGGCCTGGCCCTCGGCGCGGTCGTCCTGGGCCGCCTCGCGCTGCCGCTGTGGCGCAACACGCGCCACCAGTTCCGTGTCTCGGCGGTCGTCCCCGAGTCCGACAACGTGGTCTCTGTCTATGTCACCGGCAAGGACCTGGAACGGCTCCCCGCGCAGGCCGGCCAGTTCTTCCTGTGGCGGTTCCTGACCCGCGACCGCTGGTGGCAGGCCAACCCGTTCTCCCTCTCGGCCGCCCCCGACGGCAGCACTCTGCGCCTGACCGCCAAGGCGGCAGGCAGAGGCAGCGCCGCCCTGCGGCACATGAAGGTCGGCACGCGCGTCTTCGCCGAGGGGCCCTACGGCGCCTTCACCACGCTGCACCGTGTGAGGTCCGAGTCCCTGCTCATCGCGGGCGGCGTCGGCGTCACCCCGATCCGGGCCATCCTGGAGGACATCGAGGGCCACGCGGTCGTCCTCTACCGGGTCTCCTCGGACCGGGACGCCGTCCTCTACGACGAACTGCGTGAAATCGCCCTCGCCAAGGGCGCCGAACTGCACCTGGTCACCGGCTCGCCCGTCCCCGACAGGCTGGCGCCGAGCGAGCTGGCGCGGCTGGTGCCGGACATCGCCGACCGGGACGTCTTCCTGTGCGGGCCGCCGCCGATGATGAACGCGGTGCTGCGCAGCCTGGGCGAGCTGAACGTGCCCAAGCAGCAGATCCACTTCGAGCGTTTCAGCCTGGCGGGATGAGAGAGACATCGTGAAGCGAGCCATACCTGTCGTCGTCCTGAGCATCGCGGGCCTTGTCCCCGTCTGGCGCTACACGCCGTCGGCTCCCGTATCGACGCCCTCCGCCTCCTCGTCCTCGGGTTCCTCCTCCGGCACCGGCGTCAAGGGCCCGACGGTGAACACCTCCAAGGGCCCCGTGCAGGTCCAGGTCACCTTCGACGGCGACAGGATCACCGCTGTGAGGATGCTGCAGCAGCCGAACCATCCGCAGACGACGGCCGCGGTGCCGAAGCTGGTCGCGGAGACACTGAATGCGCAGAGCGCGGACATCGACACGGTGTCCGGCGCGACCATCACCAGCGACGCCTACAAGAAGTCCCTCCAGGCCGCGATCGATGCGGAGGGGTGATCCGATGCACCGGGTCGAACACGTCATGAGCTTCCCCGTCTCACTCCGGGTCGACGACGAGGACGTTCCGGAGTCGGCCGGCGACGCGGTTTTCGCGTGGCTGCGTGAGGTCGACGCCCGGTTCAGCCCGTTCAGGCCGGACAGCGAGGTGTCCCGCTACGACCGGGGCGAGCTGGGGCCGCACGAGCTCAGCGACGATCTCGTCGAGGTCCTCGACCTGTGCGAGCACTACCGGATCGCGACGGGCGGCGCCTTCGACGTATGGCTGCCCGGCCGCCGCCTTGACCCCTGTGCGGTGGTCAAGGGCTGGTCGGTGCAGCGAGCGGCAGAGCTGCTGAAGGCGGCCGGCGCGAAGAGGTTCGTCCTGAACGCCGGCGGTGACGTGGTCGCCGCCGGCGGGCCCTGGCGGGTCGGCGTACGGCACCCCGAACACGCCGACAAGCTGTGCACCGTCCTCGAACTCACCGACGGGGCGGTCGCGACCTCCGCGCGCTACGAACGCGGCGACCACATCATCGACGGCCGCACGGGCCTCCCGGCGACCGGGCTGCTCAGCCTGACCGTCGTGGCCGCCACCCTGACGGAGGCGGACTCGGTCGCGACGGCGGCCTTCGCGATGGGCGTGAAGGGCATCGAGTGGGCCGCCTCGCTGCCGGGCTGCGAGGTGTTCGCCGTGGACGCCGGTGGACATGTGCTGCGGACGGAGGGATTTGCGGTCGCAGGCAAGACGGCGGCGGTTGCGTGACCGACCGGTTGCCTGGGGGCGGAGCGGGCGGCGGGCCTCCCGCGCCGCGGCGGTGGACTCGCCCTGCCTGAGTGGTAGCCGACCTGGACAAGGGGGTCCTGGTCGGGCTCGTGGTCGGGCCGACCACGAGGGGGCCGGGTTCGGCCCTTGCGACCCGGTTGACGTTGGTGACCTCCAGCCAGAGGTGCCCGGCACCCCGCTCGCGGCCGAACTCCACCGCGAGCCCCATCAGCGCGCGGCCGACCCCCTGCCCCGGTGCTCCGGAGCTCCGGAGCTCCGGAGCGATCTCGATGTCCTCGATGGTCAGCCGACAGTTCCAGCCGGAGTACGAAACGGCGACGAACCCGGCCAGGTCACTGCCGATGCCTCCGGCACCGCCGGTCACCAGGATGACCTTGTCACGGAAGTCGTACGTCATGACGCCACCGCCTCCTGTCGCACGGACGTCGCCCGAGGCGGAAGTCCCGCGGTACGCCAGCCCATCCCTCCGGCGACCTTGCCGAGGTACTTCACGAAGGCATCGCTGTGGACGTAGCCGGTGTGGCGTGGCGAGTCGACGAACGTCAGTCCGCCGGAGAGGTCCGGCCGGTCGCTGCGGATCATGCGGGCGAACCGCCCGGCGGTCGGCAGCCCGTCCCTTGCATCCCGGATGAAGGAGGCGATCAACTGGGCCTGGCTGTCGAAGAGCTGGTAGGCACCGGAGTTGGTCTCCACGAAGCCGACGCCGAACAGGCCCTCGTGCTCGCGGGAGAAGGAGGACAGGTAGAGGTCGGGGTGCTGCTCGTCGCCGAAGTAGCTCTGCGCGACGGGAACTTTGTGGACGTATCCCGTGGCCAGCAGGATCAGGTCGAAGTCGTCGCTGGTGCCGTCGGTGAAGTGCACTGTCCGGCCCGCGGTGCGCGCGATGCCGGGCCTGGCCGTGATGTCCCTGTGCTGGAGGTGATGGATCAGCTGCGAGTTGAGGGCCGGATGGGTCTCGAACAGCTTGTGGTCGGGCTTTTGCAGGCCGAGCCTGCGCGGGTCGCCGTTGAGCCAGCGCAGCAAGCCGCCGAACACCTTCTGCTGCAGCCACATCGGCAGGTGGGGGCCGCCCGCGGCGATGGTGTCCACCGGCCGGCCGAACAGGTGCTTGGGGATGAACCAGTAGCCACGGCGCATGCTGATCGCCGCGTGGTCGGCGGACCGCGCCGCATCGCAGGCGATGTCCAGCCCGGAGTTCCCCGCACCCACCACCAGCACCCGCTTGCCCCGCAGTTCGGCGCTGCTGCGGTAAGTGATCGTGTGGCGGATCTCTCCGGTGAAGTCACCGGGCAGGTCGGGGACGTTGGGGTGCCACTGCGCGCCCGTGCACACGACGACATGCCGGTGTGTGCCGGCCCGGCCGTCGGCACGGGTGACCGTCCAGGTGCCGTCCGGGTTCTTGTCCACGCTGCGGACCTCGGTGCCGAACTCGATGCGGTCCCGGAGCCCGTATGCCTCGGCGAACGACGTCAGGTAGGACAGGATCTGCCGGTGCGGCGGGTAGTCGGCGAAGTGGTCCGGCATCGGATAGCCGCCGAAGCCGGAGAGGGTCTTGCTGGAGATGAAGTGGGCCGACTCGTACATCGGGCTGCCCGGGTTGTCGATGTCCCACAGTCCGCCCGGTCCGGTGTGGCGCTCGATGTGCGTGTACGGCAGGTCCCGCTCGGCCAGCGCCCTCGCGGCCGCCAGCCCTGCGGGTCCCGCACCGATCACACAGGTGTCGTACTGGTTCTCACTCACCAGTCCGCCTCCTTGCTCGGATGTCTCAGGTATTGCGGGGAACCTATGCACCGGGCGGCCGGCGGGAACTGACCCCTGCGGCCACAGAGGGGACCGCAGCGGCCAGGGACATGCCTCGGCGCCGGGATCGGGGCACAGTGGCGGGCGTATGTCGGGGTGGTGGCTGCTTTCACGAGGAGGGTGCGAGCTTCCTCTCGGCCGATGCCTCCGTGCCGGCCACCGTCATCCGGAGCAGGGGCAGCGAGGCGATGACGGTGCCGAGCGCCAGGACGAGGCCGAGCACGTCGGCCCCGGCGGCGTCGAGGACGGCTCCGACGGCGAGCGGTCCGATGCCGGTGCCCAGGGCGCCCGCGCCGCTGAGGGAGGCGACCAGACGCCCGGTCGGGTCGATGAGCGCCGCGGCGGCGAGCATCTGCACCAGGACGGCCAGTTGGCAGGCCTGCCAGAGGACGGCCGCGACGGTGAAGAGCACGGGGTCGTGGGTGAGGACCAGGACCGCCATCGCGAGGGCCTGTGCCGTGACGAAGACGGCCATCGACCGCATGCGCCCGAAGCGCCGCGCCGCCACCGGACCCGCCACCGCGCCGATGAGCGCCACGACGCTGGAGATCGCGAGGACGGCCGACACGGCCGAGTGGGACATCCCGGTGTGCTGACGGCCGAGGACCGAGGCGTACGACCACGCGCCCTGGGTGACGGTCCACAGGAGCGCGGTCCCGAGGAGCAGAACCACCGGCGGCCTGGCCGCGGTCGTCTCTGCCGTGCCGGCGGACCCGGCGTCCGGTGTGGAGGGGCCGTCCGGGAGCCGGCGTATCAGTGGCCGGGCGGCGAGACAGCACAACGCCATGAGCAGGAAGCCGGAGCCCTCCCCGAGGTCGTGGTTGGCCGCGGGGACGCCAATGATCAGCAGTGCCGTCACGCCGACCGTGCCGGAGATGGTGACGGCGGACGCCTTGTCGGCGTCGTCGGTGGCGGCGAGCGCCGCCGTGGCCGCCGCGTAGACCGCGCCGAGTCCCGCGCCGAGGACCAGGTTGGCCAGGACCAGGGTCACCGGCTCGGTGGCCGCCGCCGCTCCCAGGAAGCCGGCTCCCGCGAGAGCCAGACCGAGGCGGGTCATCCGCACCCGGCCAGGCCGCGCGGCCCGCTTGGCCAGCAGCAGCGTCACCACCGCCGTCGCCGTCAGCTGGCTCGCGGCCACGATCCCGGCGCCGGAGTCCGAGAGCCCGAAGCGTGACGCGAAGTCGTCGACGAAGACGGGCATCACGTTCGCCCCGCCATTGCCAAGGGTGACTCCGGCGATGAGCGCCACCGCCACGCCGAAGGTCAGGGCGGAGGCGCTGCGCGCGTTCACCGGCCGCTCCTCTGCGAGGAGTTGGGGACGTCCACCGTTCCTCGGCGGAGCGCCGAGTGTGCAACAAGCATGAGAGCCTCACGAGTCAGGGGGCACGAGCCGCGTTTCGGGGCACGGGCCACGGACGTGTCGGACGTCCGTGGCCCGTCGATCGGGGATCGGGTGCCGTGGACGACGCCACCGCACCGTCGGCGGTCAGCCCGCCCAGACGTCTTCCACGTAGTGGCCGGACTCGGTCAGGGCGGCCAGCCAGGCGGTGGCCTCCTCGTCGGCGGCGCCGGTGTTCTTGCGGTAGATCGCCATGAACGCCTCTCGCACCGCCGGGGCCATACGACGGCCGTCTCCGCAGATGTAGACGCGTCCCCCGGCCTCCAGTACGGCCCAGACCTCGTCGCTCTCCTTGGCGATGCGGTCCTGGACGAAGCGGGCACCGTCCTCGGGGGCGCAGGCGAAGGTGGGCCGCATGCTGACGGCTCCGGCTGCCTCGGCCGCCTCGAACTCCGCACGGTGGAGGTAGTCGACGTCGGGGTGGTCGCAGCCGAAGTAGCACAGCAGCCTTCCGGTCGACCGGGTGTGGTGGCGGTCGAGGACCGCGCCGCGGAAGGGTGCCAGACCGGTGCCCGCGCTGACCAGGATCACCGGCACCGACGCGTCCTGCGGCAGGCGGAAGGCCTCGCTGCAGGGCAGCACCCTGGCCTGGACGGTGTCGCCGGCGTGCACGGTCTGGAGGTAGTGCGAGGCGATGCCGTGGAACGTCCCCTCGCCGCCGCGGTGGGGCGCGGCGAGCAGCGACACCATCAGGTCCACCTCGCCGGGTGCCGCTTCGGCGGACGAGGAGATCGAGTAGTGGCGCGGGCGCAGGACGGGCAGCAGTTCCAGGAAGCGTTCGAAGGGCAGCTCGCAGGCGCGGTAGCGCTCCAGCAGGTCCAGGACGCTGTGTCCGGCGGCGGTCACCTGCTCGTGGAAGGACTCCGGATCCGCCGCCGCGAGGTCGGCCAGGGGGCGGCGCTCGGGCGGGCAGGCGGTGTGCTCGGCGAGCACGGCGACCTGTTCCTGGGTGGCGGCGTCCTGCAGTTCGACGAAGTCGGTGAGCAGGCGGCGCAGGGTCAGCGGCCGGTCTACGGGCAGGGCGCCCCGGCTGCGGCGACGGGCGCGCAGTCGCACGGTGCGGTCCAGGTCGAGGCCGAACCGGTCGGCCACCCGCCGCACGAGGGCGTCCGGGTTGCTCGGGAGCACGGCCAGGTGGTCGCCGGTGCGGTAGGTGACGCCCTCGGGCAGCCGCAGCCTCAGGAATCGCTTGGAGCGGCCCAACGCGTGGTCCATGTCGACCAGTTCGTACGCGTCGAGCACCTCCATCGGCTGTACGCCGTGTCGTGCCGCGAGACCGCCGATGACCGAGTCGGTCGCGTCCTGAAGCTCGTACAGCCCCGTCTCCTGTTCGGCGGTCGGCTCGGCCTCCTGCGCTTGTGCGGCGGCTCCGTACCGCTCCAGCAGGACGGTCCACAGATCGCCGGTCCACCGGTCCACCGTGCCGGCGAAGTCGCCGGCGGCGTCCGCGGCGCCGCGCGCCAGCAGTGGGGTGGCGCCCGCGGCGGTGAGCCGCTCGTCGATGAGGGTGGGGACGCGCTGGTAGGTGGCGGCCCAGTTGCGGTCGCCGACGCCGAGGACCGCGTACTGGAGGCCGTCGAGCGCGCCGGGCTCCAGGCCTTCCAGCCATGCGACGAAATCCGTGGCGTCGTCGGTGGGCCTGCCGTTGTAGGAGGCGGCCACGATCACCACCGGTCCGTCACCCGCGGAGAGCTTGCCCACGGCGTCGTTGAGGGGAGCGATGGACGGGGTCAAGCCGCGCTCGTCGCCGTCCGCCGCCAGGTCGCGGGCGATGCCCGCGCAGGTGCCCAGGTTGGAGCCGTGCAGGAGGGTCAGCGCGGTTCCGGTGGCGCGCCGGACCGCGGGCCGGCTCTGGCCGGCGGGAGCGCTGCCCGCGGCGACGGCCGCGGCGGTGGGCAGGCGGCGCTCCCCGGTGGTGCGCCGAGCCAGGTTCAGTGTGAACGCGTCGGGCTTGAGGGTGAGCGACTGCTTGATCTTCAGCTGGTAGTTGGTGTGGTCGATCAGGCGGTAGCGGTGGATCACCAGCGCGAGGACCAGCGTCGCCTCGTGCAGCGCGAACTGGCGGCCGATGCAGGCGCGTTCGCCGCTGCCGAACGGCTTGAACAGGTGGACCGGCCGCTCCTCCTCCCGCTCGGGCAGGAACCGGTCGGGGTCGAACAGCTCGACGTTCTCGCCCCAGGCGGGGTCCCGGTGCAGCTGCGGGATGAGCACCTGGATCGACTCGCCCTTGCGCACGGCGTACTTCTCGCCGATGACGGTGTCCTCCAGCGGCTCCACGGCGTACGCGGGCGCCGTCGGCCACAGCCGCAGGCCCTCGTTGAGCACCTGGCGGATGTACGTGAGCTTGCCGATGTCCCCGTAGTCCGGCTCGGGGCTGTCCGAGTCGCCCCACAGCGCGTCGACCTCGGCCTGGGCGCGGGCGAGGACCTCGGGGTGCTTGGTCAGGTAGTAGAGGGCGAAGGACAGGGCTCCGCTGGTGGTCTCGTGCCCGGCGATGAGGAACGTGATCGCCTGGTAGCGGATGTTGACGTCGTCCAGGGGCTCGCCCGTCACCGCGTCGCGGGTGTGCAGCATGCGCCCGAGCAGGTCGTCGGTGCTCGGGTCCCCGGAGGCCCGGCGCTCTCGGATCACGTCGTCGACCAGGTCCTTCATCAGGGTCACGTCGGCACGGAACCGCTCGGCCTGCTTCCACTTGAACAGCTCCGAGCCCGGGATGGACTCCCCCTTGGCCTGGGCGAAGCCCAGCGCTCGCGACAGGGCGGTGACGAAGGGGTGCGAGTCCTCGCGGCCGAAGGACTCGAAGTCGTAGCCGAAACCGCACAGGCCGATCGTGTCGAACGTCAGCCGCGTCATGTCGCCGGCCACGTCCACGGGCTCCGTTCCGGCCGCCCGGTCCCACTTCCCGATCAGCTCCCGGGCCACCTTGAGCATCGTCGCGTGGTAGCCGCGCATCGCGCCGAGCGAGAAGGCCGGCATCAGGATGTCGTGGGCCTTGCGCCAGTTGGGCTCGTCGTTGAACGCGGTGAAGAGCCCGTCGCCGCCGATCTCCCGAAGGATCACGAGGTCGGGGTGCACGTTCTTGCGGAACCGGCTCTCGTCCGCCAGCTCGGTGACCAGGTCGAGACCGGAGGCGAAGCTGATCTCGTTACCGAAGATGCGGAGCTTGAACAGCGGCCCCAGCTCCTTGGCCTCCTTCATCACATAGAGCAGGCCGTCGGCGCCACCCGGGATGTCGAACGCGTGGCCGACCAGGGGCAGGGCGCGCCGCTGGGGGATCGGCTCGGTTCCGCGCAGGGTCTCGTGAGTCATGAGCTTGCCTTTCGTTCGGCGCAGGCTGTCTCTGGCCAGAACCATACGGGCGACATTGTCACTCGACAATGTCGACTGATTGTGTTGGTTGACACAGTCGATTGACGGAACCTTCCAGGGGTAAATCTTGTCGAGTGACCTGTTCGACAGACTGAGTCGTATGATGCCGTCATGGCTCATGTATCCGCGGCGGAGCGCCGCCCCCAACTGATCAAGGCGGCCATCGATCTCATGACCAGGGAGGGCGTGGCCGCCGGAAGCACCCGCGCCATCGCCGCCGAGCTGGGTGTGGCCCAGGCGACCGTGCACTACACCTTCGGCACGAAGGAAGAGCTGTACCGGGCCGTCATGGAGCAGCTCACCCAGGACCTGGTCGCCCAGGTGGAGCGGGCCGCGCCCACAGACGCGAGTTTCGAGGACACGATCTCCACGCTCGCCGAGGCACTGTGGCGCACCGTGCTGGAACAGCCCGCGTCCCACCAGCTCCTGACGGAGCTGTCCATGTTCGCCCTGCGCACGCCCCATCTCCAGGAGGCCCTGCACGCCCACCAGCGCGACATCTCGGCCGTGACGACGAAGCTGATCAGTGAGGCCGCCGAACGCACCGGCCACCGACTCACCCAGCCCGCCGAGACCATCGCGAGGTTCTTCCTCGCGGGCTTCGACGGACTGACGATGCAGCACCTCTCACTGCCGGACGAGGAGGCCGAAGGGGTCTGCCTGCGGGCGCTGATCTCCGCCGTCCTGGCCATGGCCTGAGGGCGCCCGCGACCGGCGGAAACACGCAGACAGCACGTCACCCCGCCGGGTGAGCTGCCCGGCGGGGTGACGTGGATGCCCGATACGGTTCGGGCGGTCAGCAGGTGGAGTTGGTCTGGGTGAGCAGGCCCATCCGCCAGGGCAGCGAGTTGTAGTCACCGCCGGCGTTGGGGTCCACGCCTTGGTAGACGTACTGCATGTGGCAGGGATCGATGGGCAGGGTCTGGTCGTTGCCGGCGCGGACCATCTCGCCGTGGCTGATGTCCTCGGTCCAGGCGCCGCCCGGGAAGGTGACGTTGCTGCGGCCGGCGAGGGGGTCCAGCCGCCGGTGAGGCTGGGTCGAGGTGAAGGAACGGAATTGACTTGCTCTCCCTCCTGAAGGAGGGAGATTCTGGCCTGCTCGCTCGGTGCTGTGCCGCTACGCGGCACGGGCATCGGGCGGGCTTCCGTGGCTTCCTGTTTCTTCGCGCTGTGCCAGAAGGGGTTCTGGTCTTACCGGCGCTGCGCAGGCTGTCACCGCCAGTCCGGCGGCCTTGATGTTCTTCGCGGCGTTGTGGTCCCGGTCATGGAGGGTGCCGCAGGCCGTGCAGGTCCATTCCCGCACGTGAAGGGGTTTGCGCCCGTCCTTGATCCCGCAGGTGGAGCACACCTGGCTGGTGGGCTCGAACCGGCCGACCTTGACAAAGGTCCGGCCGTACCGCTTCGCCTTGTACTCCAGCATGCCCACGAACGCGGACCATCCCGCGTCGTGCACGCTCTTGGCAAGCCGGGTGCGCGCCAGTCCACAGACCGCCAGGTCCTCCACCGCGACCGCTTGGTTCTCGCGGATCACTTTCGTGGAGAGCTGGTGATGGAACTCGCGGCGCGCGTCGGTGACCTTGGCATGGGCGCGGGCGACCTTCACGCCGGCCTTGGCCCGGTTCTTCGATCCCTTCTGCTTGCGGGACAGCTCCCGCTGGGCCTTCTTGAGTTTCTTCTCCGCCCGGCGCAAAAACCGCGGGCTGTCGATCTTCGTGCCGTTGGACAGGACCGCGAAGTGACTCAACCCGAGGTCGATGCCGAGGACGCTGTCGAGGTCCGGCTCGCCCAGGCGGCTTCGGTCCTGCTCCGGGTCGGACTCGATGACGAAGGAGGCGAAGAACCGCCCCGCCGCGTCCCGGATCACGGTGACGCTGGAGGGGATCGAGGGGAGAGCCCGCGACCAACGCACCCGCACCTCGCCGATCTTCGGCAGCAGCAGCCGCCCGGCTCCGGTAATCTTCCAGCGCGCGTTCTGGGTGAACCGGATCGCCTGCCGGGCATCCCTCCTGGACTTGAAGCGCGGCGCGCCCACCCGCGCCCCTTTGCGGGCTCCCTTCAGTGAGGCGAAGAAGTTCCGGTACGCGCCGTCCGCATCTCGCAGTGACTGCTGCAGCACCACCGCCGACACCTCGCCCAGCCAGTGCCGCTCGCGGGTCTTCTTCGCCTCGGTGACGAGCGCCTTCGACAGCACCGCCGCGGTGGGGAACGCCTCCCCTGCCGCCCGCGCCCGCTCCCGCGCCGCGATCACGTCGTTGTACACCACCCGCGCGCACCCGAACGCTCTGGCCAGCGCGATGCGCTGACCCGATGTCGGGTCGAGGCGGAAGGCATACCGAAGCCGCATGATCCGGACGCTAACACCAGTCACTGACAGCTCGGGACGGATCAGCCGAATCCAGCTCCGCTGGAACGATTCGGCGACGCTCCACATCGCCACGTTCAGATTCGCTTCACCACCGGCGTGAACGCCGGTGGTGAAGCGAATGAATCCCGGTAGCGCTGTCCCGTGTCGTGGGGGAATCGTTGGCAGGCGTTGCCGCCCGTCTCACACCGCGGGCCGCCGGAACTGCTGGTTGGTGCCGGTACCGCAGGGCCACTGGATGAGGCGGGCGCCCTCGGCGGTCGAGGCGTTCGCGACGTCCAGGCACTTGCCGCTGTGCCGGGCGACCAGGCGGTAGTAGCCGCCTCCCTGGTCATCGAACCGCCACTGCTGGTTGGTGCCCGTCGTGCAGTGGTACTGGTTCACGAACGCGCCGTCGGCGGTGGAACCCCCGTCGACATCCAGGCACTTGCCGCTGTGCTGGGCGAGCACCCGGACATAGCCGTCGCCCGCGTCCTGCAGCCGCCACTGCTGGTTGAGGCCACCGTTGCAGGAGTACTGCAGCGCGATCGCACCGTCGGCGGCGGAGTTGTCGGTGATGTCGAGGCACTTGCCACTGTGCCGGGCGGCCAGGCGGTAGTACGGACCGCCGCCCACTCCGGTGACCGTGCCGGCGGCCGTGTCGATGGCGACCTGCGGGTACCACGGCAGGTTCATGGTGACCCTGGTCGGGAAGGTCAGCGGCAGCCAGACGTACTGCGAGTCGTTGACCGTGCCGCCCATGGAGTTGCCCCAGCGGTCGCCCATGTAGAGGTAGGAGGTGCCCGAGGTTCCCTGCACGGGCAGCACGAACGCCGTCTGGGATCCGTAGGTGGTGGCGTCGCCGATCTCGGTCATGGCGGTCCAGGGGCCAGCCAGGCTGGTGGCGGTGGCGTACCTCTGCTGGTTGGGGTTCCAGCCGCTGGTGCCGGACGTGAGCATGAAGTAGACGCCGTCGCGCTTGAACAGTGCCGGTGCCTCACGGTAGTTGTTCGGCCAGGGGTTGGCGACCAGGCTGTCGTAGCCGGTGTAGTCGGGGTTGAGCTTGTAGATGTGCAGGTCGGCGTTGCCGGCCGCGGAGGTGACCTGGTACGCGGTTCCGTCGTCGTCCTTGAACAGGGTCATGTCCCGGGACGTCGTACCGGAGGGCGGCCGGAAGCTGCCCCGCCAGACGTAGTCGCCGTCGACGGTGTCGGAGACGGCCACCGCGGAACGGGACTCGTTGTAGTCGCTGCCGTTCTCCTTGTGCATCCACATCACGAACTTGCCGGTCGTGCTGTTGTAAATGACCTTCGGCCGCTCGATGTTGGCAACCGCCAGCTCCGGATCGCTGGCCCGGGTCAGCACGTTGCGCCTGAACTCCCAGGTCTTCAGGTCGGTCGAGCGGTAGGCGGACACGGCCTTGAAGGTGTTGTCCGGGTTGCGGTTCTCACCGAACCAGTAGTAGTACGCGCCCACCTTGATCACCCCGCCGCCGTGGGCATGCACCACGGCTCCCGTGGTGTCGGTGAACTGCGTCCCGTTGGTCACGGTCACCGGGGCGGCCTGGGCCGGGGCGCCGGCGACGAGCAGCGTGAACACGCCCAGGACAAGGGCGAGGAAAGGGGGGAACACACGTCTGAGCATCGGTACTCCGCTCCGAGCAGGCTGCTTGTTGTTGTTGGAATCTGTTCGGATCCGTCGCAGGACACTAAGGATCGGGCATGCCCTCGTCAATAGCTACGGCACGGTAGATACATCCCATGTAAAAGCTCGACAACCCAGCGAGTCGACGCAGGAAAGCCCTGGCTGCATGAGGTAGTTGCGTCTGATCTCTGGACAACAGCCTCTCAGTACCCGGTAATACATCCAATGTTCCTGTTGCGTTGCGGCATGGACTCCACCATCGGGACGCCCCTCGACCTGCTTGCTTTGAACCTGAATCGGCACACCGTCCGTGCTGTTCTGTGAACTGTCAGGAGAGAACCTTGCCCGAACCGATCAGTCGCCGCAGAGTGCAGAGCGCTGACCGGCGTGAGCGCCATGGCGGTTGCCGCGGCCGTCTCACCGACGCCGGCGACCCCCGCCCATGTTCATCCGCTGAGGGGTCTACTCCGGCCCCGCCAGGGGCGAGTGGTACATGGAGAACTCCACCGTCCCGCCGGAGAGGACATGGGCGCGAAGTACACCGTGATGACGATCCGTCACCACGAGGGCTTCGCCCTGTGGCCGTCCACCCACCCGGGCGCCTTCCACGCCGGACTGGCTCCGATGCGGCGGGACCTGATCGGCGAGTACGTCACCGCCGTACGCGACGCCGGCCTCAGGGTCGGTCTCTACTACTCCCCCATGAGCTGGCGCTATCCCGGCTACTACGACGTCACCGGCGCCAACTGCCTGCCCAACACGTGGGGTTACACCACCGATCCCGCGCACAAGGAGAACGCGCGGATCATGAAGAACGAGGTGTACCAGCAGGTCAAGGAGCTGATGACCCAGTACGGCCAGATCGATGACATCTACTGGGACGGCGGCTGGCTGGGTCAGCACGGCTCCGACTCGAACTCCGCCTACAGCGAGACCGACTCCGCCACAGGCCGCCCCTCGGCGTGATGGGCCTGGTACGCAAGCACCAGCCCGACATCGTGGTCAACCCGCGCTCCGGCTGGATAGGCGACTACACCAGCGAGGAAGGCGGCGCGATCCCCACCGGTGCCATGCGTACCGGCCGTCTGACGGAGAAGAACTTCACCATCTGCGGATCCTGGGGCTACAGAGCCGACGCGCCCGTGATGAGCTTCGGCACCATCATGGACATCCTGGTCAACTTCTGGGTGCGGAACATGGTCTGCCTCCTCAACGTCGGCCCCGACCGCACCGGCGTCGTCCCCGCCGACCAGGCCGCCGTGGTGCGCAGGATCGGCTCCTTCCTCACCACCTGCGGTCAGGCCGTCTACGGCACGCGCGGCGGCTCGTGGGAACCGGTGGACGGCCGGTACGGCTACACGTACAAGACGATGCAGTCGGGGGTAACCGGGACGGGCGGTGGGCGTCCGGCCCGGGCCATGTCGCATCGGCCGGCGACGGGACCGTGACGGCGCAGAGGCAGGTCGCCCCGCCCCTCTCCCGGGGCCCTTCCGTCTGCCCTCGGGGGTCCGGCCCTCCGCCCGGTCGAGGCGGATGACCAGGTCGTCCAGCCGGGTGAGCAGCTCGTCGGGCGCGAAGCCGGCGTCGGCGAGGGTCCGTTCGCGGTGCGCAGGCGGCCCATCGTGGCGGGCGGCCTGTTGATTCTCCTGCGCACGCTCCTCCCCCTTGGCCGGCCCCCTTGGGCGGTCCCGGTGTGGGACAGGGGAGGGCGGGGCAGCGCCAGCCAATGGTCCGCGGCTGGGCGACGAAGGTATGGGGCGGGCTAGAGGGGCGTCGACGCCGACGGCACGAACGGTGCCCCGTGTCCCGGCACGATCAGCGCCGGGCCGAGGGCCAGGACCTTCTCCCTGGCCGCCCGCAGCCGCTCGCGGTCGGGCGCGAAGGGGTCGTCGGCCGGCCCCTCGGCGGTCCACCACAGATGGGTCAGGACCACCAGGCCCTCGGTGGCCGTGACCAGGGTGCTGACGTCCTCGGCGGTGTGACCGGGGGTCGTCATGAGCGTGATCGACGGCGACAGCTGGTATCCGTCGGCGTCGCGGTCCTCCCATATGTCGTTCTGGTAGATCGCCATGTGGTCGTGGAAGCGGGCCCGGGGGAACAGGGCCGCGTTCAGTGTGTGGTCCGGGTGGTGGTGGCTGAAGATCACGTCGGTGACGTCTTCGGGGTCCAGTCCGTGGTCCGCGAGCGGGTCCAGGATGAGTCGGCGGTCCGCGACCATGCCGGGATCGACGACCGCGACCGTCTCACCGTCGACGAGCAGGGTGACGGTGCCGGCCACCCGCGTGTCGGCGTAACCGGTGGTCAGGACGTGGAAGGCAGCGGTCATGAAGGGGCTCCTCGGGTGATGGGTGGGTGCGAACGGCTGAGGGCGACCCCGGCCTCCACCGCACCCGGAGCTGGACGTGGAGCCGGATCCGTGTGGTAGCCGGGTGGGCGTTTCCAGGCGTGCCGCTGGCCGAGCCACACGCCGTTACGCCCCGGCCGCCGCAATGAACTCGCGCACGGCAGTGCGCGGGTCCCCCGAGCGGACCAGTGCCTCGCCGACCAGCACCACGTCGGCACCCCAGCCGCGGTACTCCGCCACATCCTCCGGGCCCGTCACTCCGGATTCCGCGACCTTGACGGTGCCTTCCGGAATGGCCGTCACGAGCTCGGCGAACACTTTGCGATCCACGTCCAGCGTGGTCAGGTCCCGCGCGTTGATGCCGAGGAGCTCGGCTCCCGCAGCGACAGCGCGCCGCACTTCGTCGGCCGTGTGCGCCTCCACCAGCGGCGTGAGACCCAACTCCTTGCACAACTCCATCAGGTCGGCGAGCTGACCGTCGTCCAGCGACACGACCATGAGAAGCGCGAGATCGGCGCCGTGCGCGCGGGCCTCCCACAGCTGGTAGGGGTCGACGATGAAATCCTTGCGCAGGACGGGCACGTCGACCCGGGCACGTACGGCGTCCAGATCGGCGAGGGAGCCGCCGAAACGCCTGCGCTCGGTGAGCACGCTGATCGCGGCGGCGCCGCCGGCCGCGTACTGGGCCGCGAGGGAGGCGGGGTCGGGGATGTCCGCGAGCGCCCCCTTGCTGGGGCTCTTTCGCTTCACCTCGGCGATGATGGACACCCCGGGCGCCCGGAAACCGGGCAGCGGGTCGAGCGCGGGTGCCGCGTCCGCCGCCCGGGAGCGAAGCTCCGCCAACGGCGTGGCGCGTTTACGCTCTTCCAAGTCCTCGCGAACTCCCTCGAGGATCCCATCCAGAACGCTCATCGTCATCTCCCTGTCGAATCGTCTGCAGCTTCGGACGTCACCCGGCTTGAGTGAGGCCGTGCATCACCCACATCCAAGTCGTACTCAAAGAAGTTTATTTGGGATTGATCATGGCCTGCGTACCGGCTTGCCACGGGGCGCGGAAGTTGAACTTCTCGCGGATGACCCGTGAAGTGTCGTGCTCTTGGACGAGCAGCTCCATGCCGGCGCTCGACGCTCTGCATGCAGCCTCGTGGCCACCAGCAGCAGTTGGACCAGCATCAGCACGGCGGCGCGCAGGCCGAAGAACTCGGCGCCCGTGAGCACCCCGTCGCGCCGGTCCCAGCGTTCAGGAACAAGACCTCGGTGATCGCCAAGTTGACGATGACAAACGTCCACAGCGCCCACCGCGCCGCGACGACCAGAGGTACGGTGCGTTGCGATGTAAATGTCAGAGGTGCCGTCGAAGGCATCTGGTAGCTACTCACTCCTCACCCGGCGGCCCGTCCCGGCTGCCGTCGCCCGGTACGTTGAGTGATTAACGCCTTAACCGCAAGGCGTCACAGGGCGTTGGGGTACACATGACGAACTCGCGTCTTGTCGGCACGCGCGGAGGGTTCGCCCGAGCGCAGGTGTTCCCTCAGCCACTGCTCGGTGTGGCTCACGTGCAGCAGCGCGGCGGCCTGGCTGAGGGTGGCGTCGTGGGCGTTGAGCCGTTCGACGTCGTCGCGGGCCTCACGCATGGCGTCCAAGTGCCGCTCGACCTCGGCCAGTTGCTCATCAGAGATCCGCGTCGCGGCAAGGGACGTGGCCATCGGTTCGAGGAGCCGCCGTACCTCCATGAGGTCCCGCAGGGCGGCCGAGTCGCCCTGCAGCAGCTCCACCGCACCGCCGAGCCCCGCCAAGAGGAGACTCGGCTGCAGGCTGGTCACATATGTGCCGTCGCCACGCCTGACCTCCAGGACACGCGCCACGGCCAGTGCCTTGACCGCTTCGCGGGCAAGGTTGCGGGACAGGCCCAGCTGCACGGCCAGGTCCGCCTCTGGTGGGAGCTTCGAACCCGGAGGCAGCGCACCGGTCCGGATCAGCTCACGGATCTGCTCGATGGCCTTGTCCGTCAGAGACACCGCACATCCCTCCCCCACCGTGCCTCGCGAGGACGTCCGACCTGATCAGCCCCCGCGCGCGCAGATCGTCCCAGAGGCCGTCCGGGACGCGCTGACCATGGAGTTCCACGTTTCGTCCGACCTGTTCCGCAGTCCGCATGCCGAGGGTGACGTTGATGACACTGGGATGGGTGTGCGGGAAGGCGATCGCGGCGGCGGGCAGGCTGGTCCCGTGCGCCTCGCAGACCTCGGCGATCGCACGGGCGCGGACGACCAGAGTCGGCGGGGCGTCCCGGTAGTCGTACGTCATGCCCTCGGCGGGCCGGTCGCGGGAGAGCAGTCCCGAGTTGAACACGCCCACCGCCACCACGCTCTTGCCGAGTTCCCGCGCGGCGGGCAGGACGTCGTCCAGCGCCGACTGGTCCAGGAGCGTGTAGCGGCCGGCGAGCATCACCACGTCGGCGGCCGTCTCGCGCAGGAAGCGGGCGAGCATCGCCGACTGGTTCATACCGGCGCCGATCGCTCCGATCACACCCTGGTCCCGCAGTTCGGCGAGCGCGGGCATGGCCTCCTGGGCGGCCTGCCGCCAGTGGTCGTCCGGATCGTGCAGGTAGACGATGTCCAGCCGGTCCAGGCCGGTACGCTCCAGTGTGTCCTCTATCGAGCGGAGTACGCCGTCGCGGCTGAAGTCCCATTGCCGGCGCAGGTCGTCCCGTACGACGAAGCCCTCGGTGTCGACGCCGCGTGGCTCCTCGTTGGGCACCAGCAGCCTGCCCACCTTGGAGGAGATGACGTACTCGTCGCGCGGGCGACCTCGCAGGGCGGCGCCCAGGCGGCGCTCGGAGAGGCCGAGGCCGTAGTGCGGTGCGGTGTCGAAATACCGCAGGCCGGCCTCCCAGGCCGCATCGACGGCGGCGGTCGCGTCGTCGACTGGGGTGACGCGGTAGAGGTTGCCGATCACAGATGCCCCGAAGCCGAGCTCGGTGAGTGAGACGGACGTGTTCTCGATCTTCCGCTGGTGCAAGACGTGCTCCTGGGATGCGGGTGATGGGGCGCCGGTCAGCGTCTGACGTGGGGCGAACCGCCCGCGATGAGCGCCTCGACCTCGGCGAGCGAGGCCATGGAGACGTCTCCGGGCGTGGTCATGGTGAGCGCGCCGTGGGCGGTGCCGTAGGCCAGGGCCCGCTCCAGGCCGGCGTTGTCGAGCAGTCCGTGGATCAGGCCGGCGGCGAAGGCGTCGCCGGAGCCGATGCGGTCCAGGACCTGCAGGCCGGGCATCCGGGGGCCGGGGATGAAGCCGGTTTCGGCGGACCAGGCGGCCGAGGACCAGTCGTTGACTCCGGCCGATGGTACGCCGCGCAGGGTCGTCGCCAGTACTTTCGCCGCGGGCAGCAGGTCGGCCACCTCGGCGAGGGCGTCCGCCACTTCGTCGTCCCCGATGCGCGCCTGTCCCGGGTACGTCCCGGCCATCCCCAGGGCGCCCACGACGACGTCGGCGTGCCGGGCGAGCCGCAGGTCGGCCGCGCGGGCGGCGTCGGCGCCGCCCCGGCCGGCCCAGAGGCTGGGGCGGTGGTTGGGGTCGTAGGAAACGGTGACGCCGTGGCGGCGGGCCGCGGCCATGGCCTCGTCGGCGACGTCCACCGTGGTGTCGGACAAGCCCGCGAAGATGCCGCCGGTGTGGAACCAGCGCACGCCGGCCGAGAACACCGCGTCCCAGTCCACGTCACCCTTCCGCAACTGGGAGACGGCGGTGTGCGCACGGTCGCTGACGCCCAGCGCGCCGCGGATGCCGTAGCCCCGTTCTACGAAGTTGAGGCCGTTGCGGGCGGTGCGGCCGATGCCGTCGTCGGGCACCCAGCGGATCAGCGAGGCGTCGACGCCGCCCTGGAGGATCAGGTCCTCGACGAGCCGGCCCACCGTGTTGTCGGCGAGGGCGGTCACGACGGCTGTGCGCAGCCCGAAGCAGCGGCGCAGTCCGCGTACGACGTTGTACTCGCCGCCGCCCTCCCAGACCTGGAAGGAGCGGGCGGTGCGGATCCGTCCCTCGCCCGGGTCGAAGCGCAGCATCACCTCGCCGAGGGCCACCACGTCGGTCACGTCATGCTCCTCTCCACCGCCTCGGCGGTCAGTCGGCGGATCTCCTCGTAGTCGCCGCGCTCCAGGTGGGCGGCGGTGGCCATCCAGCTGCCGCCGACCGCGAGGACCGCCGGGTCGGCGAGGTAGGCGGCCAGGCGGGAGGCGTCGATCCCGCCGGTCGGCACGAAGCGCGCCTGGGGGAAGGGCGCCGCGAGCGCCCGCAGCGTCCGCAGGCCGCCGAGCGGCTCGGCGGGGAAGAGCTTGACGGTGTCGAGGCCCGCCTTCAGGGCGTGCATCAGCTCGGTGGCGGTGGCGATACCGGGCACCACGGGCACCCCCAGCTCGCGGCACTTGGCGACGACCTCCTCGTCGAAGCCGGGGGACACCACGAAGCGGGCCCCGGCCGCCACCGCCCGCTCCGCCTGCTCGGGCGTGCGGACCGTGCCGGCGCCGACGGTGAGCCCGCCATGCGCGGCCATCGTCTTGAGCACCCGCTCGGCGTCCGGTGTGCGGAAGGTGACCTCGGCACACCGGGCCCCGCCCGCGGTGAGCGCGTCGGCGAGTGGGCCGGCGGTGGCCGCGGACGGCACGGTCAGTACGGGCAGGAGACGGGCCCCGGCCAGTGCGGTGGCCGGGTCGGGGCCGCTCATCGGCCGAGCCATCCGCCGTCGACGGGCAGGACGACGCCGTGGAGGTAGGCGGCGGCGTCCGAGGCGAGGAACACCGTGGCGCCCGCCAGGTCGTCGGCGTCGCCCCAGCGGCCGGCCGGGATCCGGTCCAGGATCGCCCTGCTGCGCACCGGGTCGTCCTGCAGGGCCTGGGTGTTGTCGGTGGCGATGTAGCCGGGCGCGAGGGCGTTGACGTTCACCCCGTGCGGAGCCCACTCGTTGGCCAGCGCCTTGGTCAGACCGGCGATGCCGTGCTTGGCGGCGGTGTAACCGGGCACGGTGATGCCGCCCTGGAAGCTGAGCAGCGACGCCGTGAAGATGACCTTTCCTTCGCCACGTGCCACCATCGAGGCGCCGACCGCCTGGGTCAGCGCGAACTGTGCGTTGAGGTTGACCTGGAGCACCAACTCCCAGTCAACGTCGGCATGTTCAGCGGCCGGAGCGCGACGGATCGTGCCCGCGTTGTTGACCAGGATGTCCACCGGGCGCTCGCGTCCGGCGAGGTCCGCGCCCAGGGCTCGTACGGCGGCGGGGTCGGCGAAGTCGGTGCGGATCGCCTCGAAGGAACGGCCCGCGGCGTGCACGTCCTTCTCCACCGCGCTGCCGGACTCCTCCAGCGCGGCGCTCACCCCGATGACGTCCGCACCGGCCTCGGCCAGCGCGCGGGCCATGGCCCGGCCGATACCGCGCCGGGCCCCGGTGACGACAGCGAGCCTCCCGGTGAGGTCGAAGGCGGTCATGCGGCCGCTCCCTCGGTGTTGTCGGTGCAGTCCACGAGGATCTTCATCACGTCGCCGCCGCCCTCCAGGGCCTCGAACGCGGCCTGCGCCTGTGTGAGGGGGACGACCTTGCTGATGAGGCGCTCGGCCGGGATCGTGCCGTCCGCGACCAGGGTCACCGCGCGCTCGAAGTCGTCACGGTCGTACAACCGGGCGCCCACCAGGGTGAGTTCGCGCCAGAAGAAGCGGTGCAGGTTCACCTCACGGGGGCGGGGGTGGATGGCGACGAGGCAGAGACGGCCGCGTACGCCCAGCACGTCGACGGCCGTGTCCACGCCGCCCGCCGCGCCGGACACCTCGAAGGCGACATCCGCGCCCGCATCCCGCGTCCACTCGCCGACCAGGGCACCGATGTCGTCCGCGGCCGGGTCCCAGACGGTCAGCCCCAACTCCTCGGCCAGCAGCCGACGGTGGGCGCTCGGCTCCACCACCCGCACCTCGGCACCCGCGGCCCGTGCGACCAGCGCGATCAGCACACCGACCGGCCCGCCACCGACCACCACGGCCTTCTCGCCCTCGGCGACCTTCGCCCGGCCCACGTCGTGCACGGCCACCGCCGTCGGCTCGACGAGCGCGGCCCGGCCCAGGGCGAGGGAGTCCGGCAGCCGGATCAGGGTGGAGGCGGGCACCGTCCAGCGCTGCTGCATCGCGCCCGGGGAGTCGATGCCGATGAAGTCCAGGTGCTGGCAGACGTGCTGGTGCCCGGCGCGGCAGGCCGGGCAGCTGCCGTCCCAGCGCAGCGGCATCACGGTGACCGCGTCACCGGCCCGCCAGCCCTCCACGCCCGGCCCGACGCGCACGACCCGGCCGGACATCTCATGCCCCAGAACGGCGGGCGTCTGGACCCGGGCGTCCATGTCGCCGTGGAAGATGTGCAGATCGGTACCGCAGATACCGACGTAGGCGGGAGCCAGCTCCACCTCGCCCGGACCGGGTGGCGCGCCGATCACCGCAGCGGTGTCCAGGGAGCGGGCGGAAACATAACGCACAGCAAGAGTCATCGTGATCCCAGGGTCCCTTCAGCGCGGACGCCGATGGTCAGCAGCAGGTTGGCGTAGGTACAGGTGTCGGCGGTGACGATCGCCAGCGCCAGGTCGGGCGAGCGGGCGGCGTCGTAGAACTCGAAGCGGCCGAGCGTGTCGACCGGGAGGGGCGCCAGCATCGCGCGGTACTCGGCGATGGCGGGCGGTTCCGGTTCGCCCGCGGGCGGCACCATGACGTGGGCCGCCTCGACGGGCAGGGCGCGCAGCAGGACGTCGAGCACGGTGGTGACGTCGAGCAGGCCGGGGGCCAGGTTGAGGTGGACGGTCCGGGCACGCTCGCCGGTGGCGGTGCTCGCGGGGTAATGGCCGTCCGCGAGCAGGACACGCGATCCGTGCCCGGCTCCGGCCAGGGATTCGAGGATCCCAGGGTGCAGCAGTTCCGTCAGGAGCACGGTGTGCCCTCCTTCGCGGGGGCGGGGGTCGGGTGGTAGAAGGCGGTCGCGGTGCCGGCGAGCACCGCGTGGATCTCGGTGCCGGAGCAGCCGTCCAGGAGTTCCTCGACGGTGGCGGCCCAGCGGTTCCATCCGGCGGCGAGGAGGCAGACCGGCCAGTCGGAGCCGAACATCAGCCGGTCGGGACCGAAGGCGGAGAGCAGGACGTCCCACACGGGGCGGATGTCGTCGATGGTCCACGTCTCGTGTTCGGCCTCCGTGATCAGGCCCGACACCTTGCAGCGGACCTGGGGATGCCTGGCCAGTGCGCGCACCAGCCGGGTCCAGTCGGTGAGATCCTGCCGGGCGAGCGGCGGCTTGCCGGCGTGGTCCAGGACGAGCGGCAGCTCGGGGAGGCGTTCCGCGAGACGGATCGCCTGCGGGAGCTGGTGGCTGCGGATCAGCACGTCGTATCCGAGCCCGCGCTCGCCGACCGCTGCCAACCCCCGTTCCACGTCGGGTCGTTGGAGCCAGTGCGGATCGGACTCGCCCTGCACGACGTGGCGCAGGGCCCGCAGGTACCGGCCCCCGTGCCCGGTCCGCAGGTCGTCGAGTACGTCGCCGATCGCGGGGGACGTCAGGTCCGCCCAGCCGACCACGGCACCGATCAGCGGGTCGCAGTCGGCCAGGGCGAGGAGGTCGCGGGTCTCGGGCACGGACGCGATGCACTGGACGACCACCGTGCTCGTCAGTCGTCGCCCGGCGATCGGCCGGGTCGCGGCCGATCGCAAGGCGTGCGAGCTGAAGCTGCGGCGGATCGGCTCGTGCGCGGGCTCGTCCAGCCAGGGCTGCGGCCGGACGTCCAGGTCCCAGACGTGGTGGTGGGCGTCGACGAGGGCCTGGGCCTCAGACACGAGCGGTCCAGACGGGGCCGTCGGGGTAGGCGTACTCCTTGAGGGACTCGGGGTGCATCTGCGCGCTCAGCCCCGCCAGTGTGGGCGCCAGGTAGTGGCCGTCGACGATGCGCACCGGGTCGACGAAGTGCTCGTGCAGGTGGTCGACGTACTCGATGACGCGGTCCTCGGTCGTGCCGGAGACCGCGACGTAGTCGAACATCGACAGGTGCTGCACCATCTCGCACAGGCCCACGCCACCCGCGTGCGGGCAGACGGGCACGCCGAACTTCGCGGCGAGCAGCAGGATCGCGATGTTCTCGCCCACGCCGCCGACCCGTGCGGAGTCGATCTGCACGATGTCCACTGCGCCGGCCTGGAGGAGCTGCTTGAAGACGACCCGGTTGGCGATGTGCTCGCCGGTGGCGACCTTGATGGGGCCGACGGCCTGGCGCACGGCGGCGTGGCCGAGGATGTCGTCGGGGGAGGTGGGCTCCTCGATCCAGTACGGCTGGTAGGGGGCCAGTGCGCTCATCCAGTCGATCGCGGCCTGGACGTCCCATCTCTGGTTGGCGTCTACGGCGATGCGGATGGAGTCGCCGACCGTCTCGCGCGCGGTGCGCATGCGCCGGATGTCGTCCTCCAGGTCCGCGCCGACCTTCAGCTTGATCTGGGTGAAGCCGTCGGCGACGGCCTCGCGGGCCAGGCGGGCCAGCTTCTCGTCGGAGTAGCCGAGCCAGCCGGGGGTGGTGGTGTAGGCGGGGTAGCCCTGGTCGAGCAGGCGGCCGATGCGCTGTTCGCGGCCGGGCTCGGCGCGGCGCAGGATCTCCAATGCCTCATCGGGGGTGAGGGCGTCGGACAGCCAGCGGAAGTCGACCTGTGCGACCAGGTCCTCGGGTGACATCTCGCCGAGGAAGCGCCACACGGGCTTGCCGGCCCGCTTGGCGGCCAGGTCCCAGGCGGCGTTGACGACCGCGCCGGTGGCCATGTGGATGGCGCCCTTCTCCGGGCCCAGCCAGCGCAGTTGCGGGTCGTGAACGAGGGAGCGGGAGAACGCGCCGAGGTCGGCACAGACGTCGTCGACCGACAGGCCCACCACGTACGGGGCGAGGGCGGCGATGGCGGCGGCCTGGACGTCGTTGCCGCGGCCGGTGGTGAAGGCCAGGGCGTGGCCCTCCAGGCCGTCGCCGGCATCGGTGCGCAGCACGACGTAGGCGGCGGAGTAGTCGGGTTCGGGGTTCATCGCGTCCGACCCGTCCAGGTGCTCGGACGTCGGGAACCGCACGTCCAGCACGTCCAGGGCGGTGATACGGGCAGAGGCCGCAGAAGCGGACAGGGCGGATGACATGGCGGCAACTCCTGTGAGGTGCGGGGGCGATACGGCCCCTTGCGGCGAGAGGGGGGTGCGGCGGAGGGTGCCGGGCGGCCCGGACGGCCGCCGGGTTCACTCCTGGACCTTGCCGCCGGTGATGCGCGAGATGGTCAGGGCGACCAGGATGATCAGGCCGTTGAGGGCGCCGATCCACTGGGCGGGGACACCGGCCAGCGTGAGCACGTTCTGGATCATGAAGAGCAGCAGGATTCCGCTGAACGCCCCGAACATGGTGCCCTTGCCGCCGTTCAGGCTGATCCCGCCGATGACGGCGGCGGCGAAGACGGTGAAGATGTAGCCGTTGCCCTGCGCCGAGGCAACCGAGGCGAGGCGTCCGGAGAGCATCAGTCCGGCGAGGGCGGCGAGGACGCTGCCGGTGACGATGACGATCCACAGCACCCGGTCGGTGCGGATGCCGGCTGCCTTCGCCGCGTCGACGTTGCCGCCGATGGCATACAGCGAGCGGCCGAAGCTGGTCCAGCCGAGCACCACGATGGCGACGGCGAACAGCACCAGGCAGACCCAGATGGACGCGGGCATCCCGAACCATTCGGCGGTGCCCAGGTAGAGCATCGACTGCGGCAGCTGGAAGAAGGTCTGGCCGCCGGAGATGCCGGTGAGGACGCCGCGCAGGACGATCAGCATGCCGAGGGTGACGATGAAGCCGTTGAGGCCGAAGCGGATGATCAGCAGGGCGTTGATCACGCCGACGAGCGCGCCCACGGCCAGGGTGACGGGAATGGACCACGCGCCGGGGAGCAGTCCGAGTCCGTGGCCCGCGCCGGCCGGCACGACCAGCCAGGCCGCGACGCCGGGCGCGAGGCCCATGGTGGACTCGAGCGACAGGTCCATCTTCTTGACGATCAGGATCATCGTCTGGGCGAGGACCAGCAGGGCCATCTCGGACATGGTCTGCAGGACGTTGAGGAGGTTGTCGGCCTGCAGGAAGACCGGGTTGACGATCTGGCCGACGATCGCGATGACCACGATGGCCGGGACGAGCGCGAGGTCGCGCAGCCGGGCCAGGGGAATCCGGCCGCCGAGCAGCACGGTCCGCCTGGGCTTGGGTTCCACGGCCTTGGCGGCTGCGTCTGCGAGGACGGTTTCAGGCATTGAGGTCCACTCCTTCCATCGCGGCCACGAGGTCGTGGTCGTGCCAGCCGCGGGCGATCTCCGAAGTCACACGGCCCTGGAACATCACCAGGACCCGGTCGCACATGCGCAGGTCGTCGAGTTCGTCGGAGGCGATGAGCACTCCGGTGCCGGTGGCCGCGGTCTCCTCGACCTTGCCGAGGAGGAACTCCTTGGAGCGCACGTCCACGCCCGCGGTCGGGTTGATCAGGACCAGCAGCCGGGGGGCGTCGGCGAGGGCGCGGGCCATGACGACCTTCTGCTGGTTGCCTCCGGACAGTGCCGAGACCGGCAGTTCGGGACCGGGAGTCTTGATCGCGAGGTTCTCGATCATGCCCTCGGCGAGCCGGTCCCGGCGGCTGCGGCTGAGGAACCCGCCCTGGCCGATCCTGCGGGGAACGGACAGGGTGGCGTTGTCCGCGATCGACATGTCGGGAACGAAGCCCTGGTGGTGCCGGTCCTGGGGGACGAACCCGGCACCGGCGGCGAGCGCGGCGGGCACGCTGCCCGGCCGGGGCCGCCTCCCGGCGATCTCCACCTCGCCCGCCGCTGCCGCCCGAAGTCCTACGACGGTCTCGGCGACCTCGGTACGACCGCTGCCGGCAGCCCCCGCGAGGCCGACGATCTCGCCGGCCGCGATCTCGAAGCCGACGTCGTCGTATCCGTCGCCCCGCAGAGCGCGAACGCTCAGTGCGGCCGTGGCACCGGGGGCGAGGACTCTCGTGCGTTCCTCGCGCCGGTCGGTCGCCGCCTCGCCGGTCATGGCGGCGACGAGGTCGGCGCGGGGAAGGTCCGCGACCGGTGCGGTCACGATGTGCCGGGCGTCGCGGAACACCGTCACCATGTCGCAGATCTCGTAGATCTCCTGGAGGTGGTGGCTGATGAACAGAAAGGTCACGCCCTGGCGTTGCAGGTCGCGGATGCGGTCGAAGAGGCGGTTGATGGCCGCCCCGTCGAGTTGGGCGGTCGGCTCGTCGAGGATGATGAACCGGGCCCCGAAAGACAGCGCGCGAGCGATCTCGACGAACTGCCGCTGCTCGACGCCCAGATCACTGGCCGGGGTCCGCGGGTCGACGTCCACCGACCAGGTCGACAGCAGGTCCTGTGCGCGGCGACGGGTGGCCTGCCAGCTGATGAGCCGGCTCTGTCCGTGGTCGTGCCGGTTCAGGAAGAGGTTCTCGGCGACGGTCAGTGTGGGGATGATCGTCGACTTCTGGTAGACGCAGGCCACGCGTTGCCGCCAGGCGTCACGGTCGCTGGGCCGGGGAGCCGGCTCGCCGCCGAAGGTCACCGTACCCTCGTCGGGGGCCTGAAGGCCGGTGAGGACCGACACCAGGGTCGACTTCCCGGCTCCATTGCGGCCGACCAGCGCGTGGGTCTCGCCGGGCCGGATGGTGATCCGGGCGCCGTTCAGGGCCACCGTCGGACCGAATCGTTTGACTATGCCCGCCGCCTCGACCACGGGCGGGTCCGAGGGGGGCCGCCCGCCGTCCGCCGGGGCGGGCGCGGGGGCGACTGCTCGCTCTCTGTCGCTCATCTCAACCGCCTTGTTCTCGTGGGCCGTTGTTACGGAAGACGAATCAGCCGAGGTTGTTGCCCCACAGCGCCTTGTCGTCGCTCTTGACGCTGGGGACGCCGCCGTAGCTGGCGCCGTCGGCGGTGACGAGCGGGGCGGAGAGCTGGTCCTCCAGCACGCCGTCGCGGACCTGGATGATGGTGCTGTCGTGGTCGGTCTTGCCGGGCTTGAACGTCTTCCCGTCGATCGCGGCCTTGACGTAGTACAGGGCGTACTTGGCGTAGAGGTCGGCCGGCTGCGAGACCGTGGCGTCGATCTTGCCCTCGGCGATGGACTTGAGTTCCTCGGGGATGCCGTCGTTGGACACGACGAACACGTGCTTCCTGTCCTTCGGACCCACCAACAGGCCCTTCTGCTTGAGGACTTGGAGCGTGCCGGACAGCGCGAAGCTGGCCTCCATGTAGACGCCCTTGATGTCCGGGTCGGCCGTCAGGTCGGTCTGCAGTTTCTGGGCGGCGACCGCGCCGTCCCAGTTGGTGGCCTCGCCGAACACCTTGATGTCCGGGTAGTTCTTCTTCATGCAGTCGTTGAACGCCTCGGTGCGGTCGCGGCCGTTGATGGAGGAGAGGTCGCCCTGGAGCATGACGACCTTGCCCTTGCCACCGAGCTTTGTGCCGAGGTATTGGCAGGCCTTCTCGCCATAGGCGCGGTTGTCGGCGCGTACGACCATGTAGACCTTGCCGGTGTCGGGGCGGGTGTCGACGGTGACGACGGGGATCTTCTTCGCCTCCAGCTGCGCGAGGGTCGGAGCGATGGCGGCGGTGTCCTGCGGGGCCATCGCGAGACCCTTGACGCCCTGACTGATGAACGTCTGTGCGTTGGCGGTGAGTTTGGCGACGTCGTTCTGCGAGTTGGTCGTCTTCAGGTCCAGGCCCAGCTGCTTGCCGTACTGGGGCGTGTACTTGATGTAGGAGTTCCAGAAGTCGGTGTCGGAACGCGGGTAGTCGACGCCGACGAGCGGCGCGCCGCCGGACCCGGTGCCGGAGCCGCTGCTGCAGGCGCTGAGCAACGTCAGGGCGGACAGGACGGAGACGGCTGAACAGAGGGCGGTTCTGACTCTCATCGGTGCTTCCTCGCGCCGGTCCCGTAGCGGGAGATGTTTCGCCTCGACGACATCTGCGTATCGCCGTGCGGAAGAGATGGGATGTTTATAGGCGCGCCCTCGGTACCCTGTCTACCCCACAGCCGAATGGGCATCAAAGTGCCAGTTCATGACCCATGCGGGATTCCGGACGGCACCAAGAAGGCAAGATCCATCCCATCAATTCTCGGGTTTGGTTGATCCAAATCGGCCATGAAGCCCTGACAGACATTCCATGTCTGGCCAGTCGCATATCGCAACAGATCGGCCTCAAATAGAGCCAACTCCCGGGTCGCTCAGCGCTTTTCATCCCTGCACACCGGTTGACATCCCAGGGAGACATGGCGGACCTTCATGCGTAACAAGCGGCGCCCTGTATTCCCCTCCCCCTTCTGCACCAGGGATGTCTCCATGTCGAGTTCGATCAACAGACGCCACTTCCTGGCCGGTGCCACCTGCGTCGCCGCGGCGGCCGTTGCCGGAGGTGTGTTCGACGCCGGTACCGCCCGGGCGGCACCCAGCACGTATACGCCCGACTGGAACTCTGTCGACCAGCACCCGCCGGCCCCGGAGTGGTTCCAGGACGCCAAGTTCGGCATCTACTTCCACTGGGGCGTCTTCAGCGTCCCCGCCTACGACAACGAGTGGTACCCGCGCACCATGTACCAGGCGGGCAGCAACGCCAACCAGCACCACATCGCGACCTACGGCCAGCCATCGGCATGGCCGTACCACAACTTCATCAACGGGGCGCAGGACCTGGCGGGCAACTTCGTGAAGTTCGCGCCGAAACTGAAGTCGGCGGGCGGGAAGTTCGACCCCGACGAGTGGGTGCAGCTGTTCGTCGACGCCGGCGCCAGGTTCGCCGGCCCGGTCGCCGAGCACCATGACGGCTTCTCCATGTGGGACAGCCAGGTCAACGAGTGGAACTCGGTGAAGAAGGGCCCGGGGCTCGACCTGCTGCGGCTCTTCTCCACGGCCATCCGCGCCAAGGGCCTCAAGCTGCTGGTGGCCATGCACCACGCGTACCACTTCAACGGCTTCTACGAGTTCGTCCCCGCCCAGACGGACCCCAGCCTCAAGAAGCTCTACGGGCAGCTGGGCTCGGCCGCGGAGAACCAGCTCTGGTTCGACAAGCTCAAGGAGGTCATCGACCGTACCCAGCCCGACATCCTGTGGCAGGACTTCAAGATGGACGCCGTGGACGAGACACAGCGCCTGAACTTCCTGTCGTACTACTACAACCAGGCGGGCAGCTGGGGCAAAGAGGTCGTCGCCACCTACAAGGACGGCATGAACGCCAAGGGCGAGGTCTTCGACTACGAACGTGGCGGCCCGGCCGACATCACCACCCCGTACTGGCTGACCGACGACAGCATCTCCAGCTCCAGCTGGTGCTACACCCAGGGCATCGGCTACTACACCGTCCAGCAGATGCTGCACTCGTTCATCGACCGGGTCAGCAAGAACGGCAACATGCTGCTGAACATCGCGCCGATGGCCGACGGCACCATCCCCCAGGCGCAGAAGGACATCCTGCTCGGTATCGGGGACCACCTGAAGCGCTTCGGCGAGTCGCTGTACTCGACGCGCGCCTGGACGGCGTACGGCGAGGGCCCGACGAAGATGGGCGGCGGTGCGTTCACCACCCCACACGCCGGCACGCCCCAGGACATCCGCTTCACCCGCAACAAGGCGAACACCGTCCTGTACGCCACCGTCCTGGGCTGGCCCGGCAGTTCACTGACGATCAAGACCCTCGGCTCGGACCGGATCACCCTCTCGTCGCTGACCTCGGTGAAGCTCCTCGGCACCACCGCCGGCACCTACATCGACCTGCCCACGCCGGCCCAGAGCTCCTCCGGCCTCACGGTCACCCTGCCGTCCTCGGCCCCGTACAGCGCGGGCGCCTACGTCCTGAAGCTCGCCTTCTCCGGCACCATCCCGGGCCTGCGGCCGCTCGCCGGCACCCTCGCCTCCACGGACGTCAACTACGGCGGCAACTCGGCCGTACTCGCCGTCGGTGACTACACCACGGCCGACCTCACCTCGGCCGGGCTGGGCGCGGGCAGCATCTCCTCCCTCCGGCCGGCCCCCGGCTACCAGGTGACCGGCTACTCCGGGGACAACTTCACCGGCACCTCCTGGACGTTCACCGCCGAGAACCCCGACCTGCGGGTCACCGGCAACAACGACCAGATCGCCTCGCTGAGGGTCCAGTTCAACCCGGCGGCGTACTTCCGGCTCACCAACGCCACCGACGGACTCGCCCTGGACAGCGGCGGCGGCGTGGCCTCCGGGTCCGACCTCAAGCAGTGGACGTGGAACGGCAGCTCCAACCTGCAGTGGCAGGCGGAGGCGGTCGGCGACGGCTTCTACCGGCTGGTCAACCGGACGAACGGCATGGTCGCCGACGGCTGGGGCGCCACCGACAACGGCTCTCCGGCCCGACAGGCTCCCTGGAACGGCGGTACCAACCAGCAGTGGAAGATCACTTCCCGGGGCGGCGACGCCTACTCGATCGCCAACCGCACCACCGGCCTGGTCCTCGACGGCGGTGGCAACGTCGACTCGGGCTCCGTCACCAAGCAGTGGGCGTACGGCAGCAGCACCAACCTGCTGTGGTCCTTCACGGCCGTCTGATCTCTTTCCGCGGACCCCCGCCGCCGCCCGGATTCCGTTCCAAGTCGGCCGGGCGGCGGTGGGTCACCACGACGACGGGTCACCGCTCCCCTCCCCCACGACCACGCCCCGCCGACCGGACACAGGAGTCCCCTTGACCGACAGCGCCATCAACCGCAGACGGTTCCTCACCGCGGCCGCACTGAACGCGGGAGCCGCGGCCCTGCCCGGCGGTCTGCTCTCGGGCAGGTCGGTGGCGGCCGTCCCCCCGCAGATCACCCTCCCCGAGCGCGGCATCCACGACACGTCCCCGGCCTCCTCCTGGACCGACGGCTTCCTCACCGGCAACGGCGAATACGGGGCCGTGCTGCACGGCGCTCCCGCTTTGGAGAAGGTGGTCTTCAACTACCAGCGGCTGGTGCTGCCGAACGGCACCCGTGACGTGACCCCGCCGGTGATCTCCGGCCGTCTGGAAGGCGCACGCGACAAAGCACTCGCGGGTGACTACGCGGGCGCCAACCGGGACTTCGCCGCGGGCTGGTCGCTGCGTTGGACGCAGGCCTATCACCCCGCGTACGAACTGCACATCGACACGCCCGGCATGACCACGGTCAACGACTACGCACGGGTCACCGACTTCCGTACCGGCGAGGTGAGTTGCGCAGGCCGGCGCCAGGTGCGCACGGCGAGTCCTCCGCCGTCGGTCGCGTACGGGATCCACGTGCGCCCTGCCTCGTCCGCCGGCCCGAGGGCCGCGGGATCCAGGAGGCGCGCCGTCTCGACGAGCCCTGCTCGGACCGGGTGCGACCTGCTGCCGCCCGAGCGTCGGAGGAGCACGTCCCAGTCGCCCTCGGCGAGGTCCCAGTGACGTTTGTCGAGGACGGCCCGTACGCTGCGGTCGCCGCCCATGTCGGGCTGTTCGAACTGAATCCCCGCAGTGGCGGCGATGTTCTCGCTCCGGGGGTGCAGGACCAACTGCCAGTTCCGGGGCACCGACTGACCGGCGGACACCTCGAAGGCGAGCGAGCCTCCGGGCACCACCCGGCAGTCGACCGTGACCGGCCGGCTGCGCCGGGCAACGCCCAGGCCGGACAGCCCGGTCAGCCGCCGCAGACCGGCCGCGGCCTTCGACGAGGCGCGCCCGCTCTTCGGGCCGAGGGCGGCCGTCCGCCCGCGTTCGGCGTCGTTCTCGACCGGGCGGCGGTCCCGGACCACGAGGCCGTCCTCGCCGTGCGTAATGATCTCGCGGGGCGCGCGCCTCACTCTGCTCATTCCGAACTCCTCGTGGCCTTGGTCCGCACCTCCATCCCATCGCGGGCCCCTGCGATGTTCACTCCGCCGACCAGCGGGAGCACCCCCGCCGACAGGCTGATCGGTGACCATCCTTCGACCTGCGCATCGCCACCGTCGAACACCGGTCAGGCATCCGCCCTGGTGTCGTACGCCCGCTGGCTGCTCTGGATCTCTTCGCTGTGCTCGACGGTCCAGTCGTAGAGGTGTCCGAACGGCTCGCGCAGGGACTGGCCCAGGGGCGTGAGCGAGTACTCGACGCCGACCGGTGAGGTCGGCAGCACCGTACGCCGAATCATGCCGTTGCGCTCGAGACGGCGCAGTGTCTGGGTGAGGACACGTTGGGTCACGCCCTCCAGACCTCGCTAAGGCTCATTGAACCGGGTGAGCCGCGGGCGCCGTCGCCGACGTTAGGTATGCATCGCAAACCTACATGCCTGCTCGACCCTGCGCGTGAGCACCGAACACGGCGTCGCCCGGATCGTCCTCGACAATCCCCCGGTGAACGCGCTCGGAACGACGATGATGCGCGAGCTGCGGACGGTGCTGACCGGCCTCAAGGACGATTCAACCGTCCGCGTGATCGTCTTCTCGAGTGCCGACCCGGAATTCTTCATCGCTCACGTGGACATGCGCATCGGGGAAGAGACGGACACCCTCCAGGAACTCGCTGCATCCGCGTCGGCAGACGTCAACGTGTTCCAGGCGATCGGTGAGCTGATTCGCCATCAGCCCCAGGTGACCATCGTGAAGCTCGCCGGGAAGGCCCGCGGAGGCGGCGCGGAATTCGTGGCCGCGGCGGACATGGCGTTCGCCGCCATGGAGACCGCCGGACTCGGTCGGATCGAAGCGCTCATGGGCATCATCCCCGGCGGAGGCGGAACGCAGTACCTCCGGGACCGCGTGGGTCGCAACCGCGCACTGGAGGTGGTCCTCACCGCCGACCTGTTCGATGCCGAGACCGCAGCGTCCTACGGCTGGATCAACCGGGCCCTGCCGACCCACGAGCTCGACGAGTTCGTCGACCGTATCGCCCGTAACATCGCCACGCTGCCCGACGGTGTCATCGAAGCGGCCAGGCGCTCGCTGCCCGCCGATGACTTCAAGGAAGGGCTCCTCCGTGAGAACGACGCCTTGGCTTCTACGATCAGTCTGCCGGCCGCTCAACACCTGATCAGCGGAGCCCTGCAGGACGGGGCGCAAACACCGGCAGGCGAACGCGACCTTGAGAGACTGATGCGCAGCGTCGCGCGCTGATTGCCGCCATCCCGTCTCGGCTCCCTCTAGGGCACCGAGGCACGGCTGGCTCTCGATGTCGGGGGACCGAGGCCAGCCGCGCCTGAGGAAGGAGACGGACCGACCCCGGCCCTGATGTCTGGTCAGCCGCCGCTGACGGTCAGGTTGTTGGTGTTGAAGTTGAGTCCGCCGGACGACGAGGTGATCTCATAGCCGAACTGCACGTCGCCGATGACCTCGTTGCCGGGCATCCAGCCCTTGGTGTAGGCGATCCAGTTGAGGACCTGCTTGACGTCCACGGTGCCGGAGTCGGAGTTGGACGTCCGCAGGAACGAGAACACCTGGTTCGACCCGTTGGTGCCCTTGTAGACGTCCCAGTTGTGGCCGCCGAGCGTGACGTTGGCCTGCCAGCTGCCGATCGGGCCGACGGCTCCGGTGTGGTTGACCCAGAGCATGATCTCGTACTGGTGGGCGTTGTCCCAGATGTCGTACGACGTGTTGTACGCGCCGGACGACGGGACGCTGACGTTGTAGTCGCTGGTGAGCCGGCTGAGGGTGTCGATCGACTTGTTGATCGACTTCGTCGAGTTGGCGTAGGACTTGATACCGCCGGTGTTGGGGTGGTCGGCCCAGACTCCCCAACCGGTCCCGGAGTTGGCCCAGATGCACTGGCCGCCCGCACCGGAGCCCCAGATGTTGTTGTAGAGCCTGTAACCGTCCAGGCTGGTGCTGGCCCACTGGTCGCAGGAGTTCCAGACGGCGGCCGAAGCGCGGGCGGAGGCGAGGCCGACGGTGGCGCCGAGCGCCATCGCCGACGCGAGCACCGCCATGGTTATCTTGCCTGTTCTGCTTTTCACCATGCTGTCCCTTCCATGGGTGGGGGGAGATGTGGGGGTTCTTGCCACGCCCCTTGCTGAGGACGTGGTCCTCTCCGGCGACGAGCTGGACCAGCTCCGCGTCGCCGGAAGAAATCCTGGTGGGTGGCGGGCACCTCGCCGGTCACCGGGCGAGGTCGCCGGGGTCTCAGCCCTTGATGGCTCCGGTGAGCATGCCCTTCTTGAAGTGCCGCTGGACGAAGGGGGAGGCAACCGCGACGGGGATCAGCGCGAGGACCATGACAGCCATCTGCAGCCCCAGCGAGGACAGTTGTCCGGTGCGGACCTGCTGCTGGAGACCGGTCGGCGCCTCGGTGTTCTTCTGGACCAGTTGGATGAGCACGTTCTGCAGCGGCATCATGTTCTGGTCGGAGAGGTAGATGGAGGCGTTGAACCAGGCACTCCAGTAGCCGACCGCGTAGAACAGCGAGATGACGGCCAGCACCGCGCGCGACAGCGGCACGATAATGGTCAGCAGGATGCGCAGGTCACTGGCCCCGTCGATGCGGGCGGACTCGGTGAGTTCGGGTGAGATGCCCATGAAGAAGCCCCGCAGGACGAGGATGTTGAAGACACTGACCGCGCTCGGCAGCACCAGTGACAGATAGGTGTCGGTGAGGCCCAGCGTCTGTACCAGAAGGTACGTCGGTATGAGTCCGGCCCCGAAGAACATCGTCGCCATCATGGCCATCAGGAAGAACCGGTGGCCCAGACTCCCCGGCCGCGACAGGCCGTAGGCCGCCAGCACCGACACCGTCATCGAGAACAGCGTGCCGAAGAGCGTGACACCGACCGAGACCATGATCGCGCGGCTGACCTGGCCGCCGCCGAGCAGTTCCGTGTAGTTGACGAAGGTGATGCCCTGGGGGATCACGACGAGGCCGCCGGCCCGGTCGATCACGGGTTTGGGAGAGAGGCTGGTGACGATCACGATCCACAGCGGACCGAGCACTCCCAGGCAGCACAGCAGGAGGAAGCCGCTCTTGGCGGTGGTTCCTGCCTTGCTCGGCGGCTCCTCCCACACGGGGCGGGCAGGAGCCTTCAGGCTGCGGATGAGCTGCGTGTTGAGGCTCACTTCTGGTACACCCCCTGCTCGCCGAGCAGGTGCGCGACCTTGTTCGCGCCCAGGACGAGACACACTCCGATGGCTCCCTTGACGAGGCCGACCGCGGCCGCGTAGCTGAAGTCGCCGTACTTGATGCCCACGCTCCACACATAGGTGTCGAGGACCTCGGCGGCCCTTGTGCCGACCGCGTCCCGCTGGAGCAGGAACTGCTCGAATCCGACGCTCAGCGCGTCGCCCACCCGCAGGACCAGCAGCAGCGCGATCACCGGGCGCAGTGCGGGCAGCGTGACATGCCACATACGGCGCCGGCGCCCCGCGCCGTCCATGGCGGCGGCCTCGTACAGGTCGGTGCTGACGGCGGACAGGGCCGCGAGGAAGACGATGATCCCCCAGCCGGCGTCCTTCCACACGGCCTGCCCGATGACCAGATACTTGAAGACGTCCGCGTTGGTCATCAGGTCGAAGCCGCTCCACCCGTGCTTCGCCAGGGTCTGCGCGATGATGCCCGCGCCACCGAGGATCTGCTGGAACACGGTCACCACGAGGACCCACGAGAAGAAGTGCGGCAGATACATGATCGCCTGCGCCACGGCTCGCACCCGGGGCCGGATCACGCTGTTGATGACCAGCGCGAGGACGATCGGTACCGGGAAGAACAGCACCAGTTGGAGCACGAACAGGATGATGGTGTTCTTCACCGCGCTCCAGAACAGCGGGTCGTCGAGCATCCGCGAGAACTGCTCCACGCCCACCCAGGGGCTGTGGAAGATCGCCGTGATGCCGTTGCTGGAGGCGTACGGGTCGTAGTCCTGGAAGGCGACGACGTTGCCGAGCAGGGGGACGTAGTTGAAGAGGAGGAGCAGGACGATGACGGGCAAGGTCATCAGGATGAGCCCGCGGTCGCGGCGCAGCCGGATCCGCCACGGGACCTTGCCCGCCTTGCCGGCCTTGCTCGTCCTGCGGGGCACCCGGTCCTTCGCCGCCGCGGTGGCGACCGCGGCCGTCGGTTCCTCGACGGCCACGGACGGGCTGGTCCCGTCGGGCCTGCTACCGGCCGTCATGGACATCAGTTGCCGCTGCCGTTCTTGTCGAGGAGCTGCTTGTACCAGTCGCGCAGCTTGTCGCCACCGGAGGACTTCCAGGTAGAGATGGCCTGCTGCACATCGGACAGCTTCTTGTGGCCGCGCACGAAGTCGATCTCCAGCTGCTCGAACTGGCTGGCGAGGTTCGCGTAGCGGGTCGGTTCGACGATGTTCATGCCGAAGGTGGACGTCTTCTTCATGAAGGCACCCATCCGCTGCTGCCACTCGACCTGCTTGCGGGCGACATCGGGAAAGTCGGGGTGGGCGAAGTAGGGGGCCGGGGACGCCAGCATCACCCAGGCGTTGATCACCTCGGAGTTGCCCTGGTCGTTCTTGACCGGGACGCCGTCCTTGACCGTGTAGTGGGTGCCCTCGACGCCGTAGTCGACGAGCATGCGCTCCTTGGTGCCGTAGGGCGCTGCCGCGAAGTTGGCGGCGGCCAGCGCGTTCTCCACGGTCTCCTTGGAGGCGCCCTTGCGGATCAGCGACCAGATGCTGGCGGGCGAGGACGCCCACAGCTTCGGGTTGCCGCCGCCGGCGCCGAAGTAGTCCATGCCCTCGATCTTGAAGTCCGGATGGGACTTCGCCTGTTCGGCGGTCTTGACGTACCAGGCCGAGGCGTCATCGGCCATGACCAGGATCTGTCCGGAGGTGAACCGCTGGCCCGCGTCGCCGGTGCGCGCCCTGTCGTCGGGATGGACCACGCCGGCGTCGAACAGCTTGCGAGTCCACTCCAGGGCCTCGAGGTACTCGGGCTGCTCGATACGGTAGGTCAGCTTGCCGTCGTCCCCGATGTTCCAGCCGAGCGTCCCGGAGGGACGGACGCCGAAGATGCCCGCCGATACCCAGGTCATGTTGTCCCCGCAGGCGTACACCTTGGCCTTGGCGCTGGTGACGTCCTTGGCCCAGCTGAGGAACTCCTCGGGCGACTTGGGTACGGTGTAGCCCTTCTTGTCGAAGATGTCCTTGCGGTAGTAGGGCACGATGGACGACGCGGCAGCGGTGGGCATCGGGATACCGCGCAGCGCTCCGCCGAAGATGGACATGCGCCAGGAGTCGGAGGGGATCGCGGCCAGGTTCGGGTACTTCTTGACGTTGTCGCCCGCCAGGTAGGGGCCGAGGTCCATGAACTTCGCGGACACCGCGTTCGGGATCTGGCCGACCAGCAACCAGCTGGGCACGACCACCATGTCGGGTATGGAGCTGGAGGCGAGAACGGCGCCGAGCTTCTGGGCGTAGGTGTTGCCGTCCTGGTTCTGCCAGGTGACCTTGGTGCCCGCCGCCGCGTCGACCGCCTTGTAGTACGCGCAATCGGTCTTCGGCGGGGTGCCCCAGAGGGGGGACATGATCGTGAAGGAGGCGCCGGTGCCGAGCTTGTGCGGGACCGAGGTGGCGAGGGCCGCGAGGTCGATCTTGCGGGTGTAGCCGGCCGACGAACCGTTCTTCGACGGAAGGTCCGGCTTGGCGACCGTGCCGGCGACGTAAGTCGGGAGCAGCTTGTCGGCGGCCTTGCCCGACGTGGTGCCGCCTTGCGACCCGGTGTCCGAGCCACCGCAGGCGGTGAGCAGCGGCATTCCCCCGGCCGCCGCCGCGGTGGCGACCGCCGTGGAGGCGAGAAAGCTTCTCCGGCTCAGTCCGGAGGAGGCGGCGTTCGGCGTCATTGCGTCAACCCTTCATGGCGCACCTGGACACCCGGCGGTGGGCCGTCGGCTGCGGTGTCGTGACTGGAACTGGCTGAGCTGAAAGCAGACATCCCATTACTACGACGTGATTTACAGTCGAAGCGCTTCGATGTTGCTGTGAGGTTAAGTGAACACCCATGGGCGCACAAGGGTCGGTTCCAAGATTCCTACGGGGCACTGGGGGGCACTATATGTATGACCTGCTTGATGAGTTGATGTTGATCTCTTGACACCTCGCTGATGCCTGAAGAGCATCGAAGCGCTTCGAATAGCCTGCCAGCTCCCCCTCAAGGAATCCCGCGTGTCCGTACACACGCCGCACACGCCACTGCCTTTCCGCGATCCGCAGCTGCCGTTCGCGAAGCGCATCGACGACCTTCTGTCCCGGCTCACGCTCGACGAAAAGGTGGGATTCCTGCACCAGTTCGTGCCCGCTGTGGAGCGCCTCGGCATCGCCGCGTTCCGCACCGGCCAGGAGGCTCTGCACGGCGTGGCCTGGATGGGCCCGGCCACCGTCTTCCCGCAGGCCGTCGGCCTCGGGGCGACCTGGAACACCGATCTCGTACGACGGGTCGGCGAGGCCGTCTCCAAGGAGACCCGCGCGATGCGCGCCCGCGACGACCGCGTGGGCCTGAACGTCTGGTCCCCCACGGTCGACCTCCTGCGCCACCCCCTGTGGGGCCGAAACGAGGAGGGCTACTCCGAGGACCCGAAGCTCACCTCGGCCATCGCCACCGCGTACACCCGTGGCCTGCGCGGCGACCACCCGACGTACTGGCGCACCGCGCCCGTCCTCAAGCACTGGCTGGCCCACAACAACGAGACGGGCCGTGACGTCACGTCCTCCACGATCCGCCCGCGCGTGCTGCACGAGTACGACCTGCGCGCCTTCCGCGAGACGGTCGAGGCGGGCGCGACGGCAGGCGTGATGCCGGCGTACAACCTGGTCAACGGCCGCCCCAACCACGTCTCCCCGTACCTGCGCGAGCACCTGCGCACCTGGACGGACGAGGACCTCCTCGTCTGCTCGGACGCGGGCGCGCCCTCCAACCTGGTCGACTCCGAGCACTACTTCGACACCCACGAGGAGGCGACGGCCGCCGCGCTGCTGGCCGGCGTCGACAGCTTCACCGACCACGGCACGGACAGCTCGAAGATCACCGCACGGGTCCGAGGAGCCCTGGAACAGGGCCTGCTGACCGAGTCGGACCTCGACACGGCGGTCCGCCGCCAGCTCTCGGTCCGCTTCCGGCTCGGCGAGTTCGACCCGGAGTACGACCCGCACGCGCTCACCCAGGACTTCGACACCCCGGCCCACCGCGCCCTCGCCCAGGAGGCCGCCGAGCAGGCGGTCGTCCTGCTCAAGAACAGCGCCGGCCTGCTGCCGCTCGCGCCCGACACCCGGCTCGCCGTGGTCGGCCTGCTCGCGGACGAGTGCAAGCTCGACTGGTACAGCGGCACGCTCATCCACCGCTCGACGCCGCTGGAGGGCCTGTACGAGCGGTTCGGCGCGGAGCGTGTGGAGGTCGCGGAGGGCGTGGACCGGATCCTGCTGAAGACCTCGGCCGGAACCTTCCTGCACGTCCCCGAGGCGGACACAGCCGACGAGGTGCGCGGCGCCGAGGGCGCCCTCGACCCCGCCCTGCTCGCGGGCCGTACGGACCTGCCCCCGCTCACCACCGACGCGGCCGGCACGGAGTTCGCGCTCGTCGACTGGGGCGAGGGCGTGCTGACCCTGCGCTCCCCCGACGGCCGCTATCTCTCGGTCGCCGAGGACGGCCGTGTCCGCGCCTGCGCCGACCAGCCCGGAGGATGGGTCGTCCAGGAGACGTTCCGCCTGGAACCACACGAGAACGGGCACCTTCTTCGGCACATGGGAACGGGTCACCACGTCTCTGTCGCCGCCGACGGCCTCAAGGTTGCCGACGGGAACGGAGAGATCTTCGAGGTCGTCGTCGTCGAAAGCGGCGAGGACGCGGTGAACAGGGTCGCCTCACAGGCGGACGTGGTCCTGGTGGTCGCGGGTAACGATCCGCACATCAACGGCCGCGAGACCGAGGACCGTACGACCCTGGCCCTCCCCGCCCAGCAGGAGCGCCTCCTGCGCGCGGCCCGCACCGTCAACCCGAACACGGTGCTGGCGCTGGTGTCGGCGTATCCGTACGCCGTGGATCACACGTCGCTGTCGGCGATGCTCTGGACGTCCCACGGCGGCCAGGCGGCCGGCACCGCCCTGGCCCGCGTCCTCGCCGGCGACGTCTCCCCCGCCGGCCGCCGGGACGAGCCGGCCCCGTGCTTCGAGGCGCGCCGGCCCCGACCAGTGCCCCGTGAGGTGCAGCACGGAGCCGGGCCCACTTCGGCGGAAGCGCTCCGGCCGCTGTCGAGCGGGGGCGCGAAGGTCCCCGTCCACGTCGCTCCGGTGACTGGCACCCCCGAACGCACCAGCCCGAGCGCCGTGGAGCGGAGGCCGATCCAGGCTGGAAGTCGAAGCGCGTGATGGGGGTGGCTGCCACTTCGAGCGAGAAGGCCATCGATCACCCTGCGGTCGAAGGAGTTCATCCGCGGCGTGCGAGCGCGCGTGCTGCCATGTGGTGCTGACTCCTCGGCGTCCGATGCTGGCCTTTTGCTGACGCCCGAGGGTCTTCGATGCCTCTGACCTGGGAAGAACCGCCAACGCCACTCGCCCGAGTTGTCCGACGCAGCCTGATAGCAAGAACCCGGCGACCACCGCGGCCACACGCGCGTCGACTGCACTGACGTACAGGCCTATGTGCGCACCAGAGGCCTCATGCTGCCGTCATGACGTCAGCCCTTCATGCCGGACCAACGGGCCTCATGTCTGCCTCAAGATCACTCGCAGCGCCGACACCGAACTGCGACCCGCGAACGACACCGGAAGCCATTTATGGGCGTCCGCTCCACTCCGCGTGACCTTGGCCGCTGCAAGGTCGATACTGCCGACAGCAGGATTTCGACAGCGCCACCATCGATCACCAAGGGATATCTGACACCCTATCAGAAAAGTCAGCGTTGAGTCGGCATCAGGACCGCCGGAACCCGCTTTCAGCCGCCGTGGACCGCCAAGATCGATAACTGACCTCACCCATCCTGACCAGCAAAGACTCTTGCCAGAGACCCATCTGCTAGTCTCACAAGGAGGTACCCATGAAGATGCTGATCAACGTGCCCGAGACCGTCGTGGCGGACGCGCTGCGCGGGATGGCGGCCGCGTATCCCGATCTGACCGTGGACGTGGAGAACCGGGTGATCGTCCGCCGGGATGCTCCGGTGGCCGGGCAGGTCGCGCTGGTGTCCGGCGGCGGGTCGGGGCACGAGCCGCTGCACGGCGGGTTCGTCGGTCCGGGCATGCTCTCCGCGGCGTGTCCCGGCGAGGTGTTCACCTCACCGGTGCCGGACCAGATGGCGCGTGCCGCGGCCGCCGTGGACAGCGGCGCCGGGGTGCTGTTCGTCGTGAAGAACTACACCGGTGACGTACTGAACTTCGACATGGCGGCCGAACTGGCCGAAGACGAGGGCATCCAGGTCGCCAAGGTGCTGGTGAACGACGACGTGGCGGTCACCGACAGCCTTTACACGGCGGGCCGGCGCGGCACCGGCGCGACTCTGTTCGTGGAGAAGATCGCGGGCGCCGCGGCCGCCGAGGGGCAGCCGCTGGAGCGGGTCGAGGCCATCGGGCGCCAGGTGAACGAGAACGCGCGCAGCTTCGGCGTGGCCCTCAGCGCCTGTACGACCCCGGCGAAAGGCACCCCGACCTTCGAGCTGCCGGACGGCGAGCTGGAGTTGGGCATCGGCATCCACGGCGAGCCCGGCCGGGAGCGGCGGCCGATGATGACCTCCGGGGAGATCGCCGACTTCGCAGTGAACGCGATCCTGGAGGACATGCCGCCACGCAACCCCGTGCTGGTGCTGGTCAACGGCATGGGCGCCACCCCGCTGCTGGAGCTGTTCGGCTTCAACGCCGAGGTGCAGCGGGTGCTCGGCGAGCGCGGAGTGACCGTGGCCCGCACGCTCGTCGGCAACTACGTCACCTCGCTGGACATGGCCGGCACCTCGGTGACGCTCTGTCAGATCGACGAGGAGCTGCTGCGGCTGTGGGACGCGCCGGTGAAGACCCCGGCGCTGCGCTGGGGGATGTGATACGGCGGACGAGGCGCTCATCACCCGCACACGCCGGTCAACACTCCTACCACGCAAGGAGATCCAGTGCTCGACGCCGACTTCTTCCGCCGCTGGATGGCGGCGACCGCCGCATCCGTCGACCGTGAGGCGCAGCGGCTCACCGACCTCGACTCGCCCATCGGGGACGCGGATCACGGCAGCAATCTGCAGCGCGGCTTCCGGGCCGTGACGGCCGCCCTGGAGAAGGAGGCCCCGGACACCCCGGGCGGCGTGCTGACCCTCGCCGGACGGCAGCTGATCTCGACGGTCGGTGGCGCGTCCGGGCCGCTGTACGGCACGCTGCTGCGCCGCACCGGCAAGGCGCTCGGCGACGCCTCCGAGGTCGGTGCGGAGCAGTTGGCCGAGGCGCTGCGTTCGGGCGTGGACGGGGTGATGACGCTCGGCGGGGCGGCCCCCGGCGACAAGACCATGATCGACGCCCTGGTGCCGGCCGTCGACGCGCTCGGCGACGGCTTCGCCGCCGCGCGGGCCGCCGCCGAGGAGGGTGCGGTGGCCACCATCCCGCTGCAGGCCCGTAAGGGCCGGGCGAGCTATCTCGGCGAGCGCAGCATCGGCCACCAGGACCCCGGGGCGACCTCGTCGGCGCTGCTGATCGCCGCGCTCGAAGAAGCGGCGGAGGGCTGACGGTGAGTGAGGAGAAGCTGGTCGGCATCGTGTTGGTGTCACACAGTGCGGAGGTGGCCGCTTCGGTCGCGGAGCTGGCGAAGGGTCTGGCGAGCGGAGCCGCGGCGGTGCCCGTGGCCCCGGCCGGCGGCACCGAGGGCGGCGAGCTCGGCACCAGCGCCGAGCTGATCTCCGCGGCGGCGGCCTCGGTGGACCGGGGCGTCGGCGTCGCGGTCCTCACCGACCTCGGCAGTGCCGTGCTCACCGTGAAGGCGCTGCTCGCCGAGGGCGACGAACTGCCGGACGGCTCACGCCTGGTGGACGCGCCGTTCCTGGAGGGCGCGGTGGCCGCGGTGGTCACCGCCGCCACCGGGGCCGACCTGGACGCGGTCGAGGCCGCGGCGACGGAGGCGTACGGCTACCGCAAGGTGTGACCCGGCGAAGGGAGTGCGGCCGGTCATTTCGTCGCGAGGAACAGCCTGTTCGTCGCGACGAACGTCCTGGCCAGCCGCACCCCCTCGGCCACCGCCGCCGCGTGGTCCTCGATGGGGTCCACGCGGGTGTTCTTGAAGACGATGTAGGTGACACCGTCGGGCGCCCCGCCGCCGTTCGGGTCGGGCCGCAGGCCGAGGCCTTGCGCGGTGGCGTAGGAGGCCTCGCCGATGACGTCGCCCGGACCGGTGTCGCCGACCACGGCGTACTGCACCTGGTCCCGGTAGACCACGGCGACCACGGCACCGCCGCGCACCCCGTCCTCTTCCGGGTTCCAGATGGGGCTCGGGGCGGGGACCACGATGTAGGGCAGGGTCTCGGCGTTCAGATAGCGGCCGTCGGACTGCTGATAGGCGGTCGTCGAGGCGAACTGCGGGTCGGTGCGGGGGTTGCAGCGGGCGCCGGGCTGCCCGTCGCAGTCGATGTCCAAGTCGGCCTTCCAGTAGACGGCGTCCTGGGTGCCGCAGACGGGTACGTTCGCGGGGCTGCCGGCGTCGATGCTGTACCGGCCGTGGGAGATCTCGCGGCACTCGCCCAGCCGGGCCAGCAGGTCGGCCGCGGAGACATCGCCTTCGCTCCGGGCCGCGGGCCGCTCCTTCGGCGGGGCGGCGGAGGCCGGGACGGGCAGCGTCGCCGGGGCGAGCAGGGTGGCGCCGGCCGCGGCCAGCGTCAGGGCGGGGACACGCACGATGAAGGGGCCTCTCGTCGGGGACAGGACGGACGTCCCGCCCCGGCGGGGCGGACATCCCGCACACTGTGGTGCGCGTCCGCGCCGTCGGCCGTCCGGATCGCTCCGAAGAGGCCGGATGGAGCACGCTTCTGACACCCCGTGAGGGACAACCAGGGGTAACAGGAGTAACCCGAGGCAGCGGATGCAACCGCTGCACGGGGACAACAGGGGCCGGGGATCCGGTCCGAAGTCGGCCCGGATCCCCCGGCCGCCCGTGTCGGCGCGGGATCGGCGACGACAGCGTGTCCGCGCCACAGGCGTGAACTTCCCTGATTTCCGGGGCAGTTCAGCCGTAGGGAGCCTCAGCATACGTAACTTCCCGAGATGGTCACCACCACGGGGCCCCGCACCGGCCCGCACACCCGGGCCGCGCGCCGTCCGGCCACGGGGGCGCGCGGGTGATGCGCGCGGCCCTCTTGCCGTGCCCGCGCCCACCGCGCCATATTGGTCCGGACCTTTACGTGATGCCCATGCCGCCGTCCCCGGGGAGGCAGCCGTGCGACGCGTTCCCTGGCCGCTCGTTCCGGTCTGCGGAGCCCTGCTGCTGGTCGCGTCCTGCGGCTGGGGCCGGGCCGACGCCGACGAAGGCCGGGCGCCCGGCGCGCCGACCGGGGTCACCGCGCAGGCCGGCAGCGCCACGAGCGTGCACGTGATGTGGAACGCCGTGCCGGACACTCCCGGGGTCCGCGTCTATGAGGTATATCGCGGCACCACGAAGGTCGAGGAAGTGCCGGGTTCGCAGCACATGGTGGACGTCACCAGGCTCAGGCCGTCGACCATGTATGCCTTCACCGTGCGGGCCCGGGACACCGAGGGCCGGCTCGGCCCGCCGAGCCGGGCGGTCCGGGCACGGACACCGGCCATGGTGGCGGCGGACCGCTCGGCACCGACCCGGCCGTCGAAGCCCGCCGGGCGCGCCGTCGGCAGCCGGGAGGTCCAGCTCTCCTGGGGCGCGTCCCGGGACGACCGGGGTGTGGTGTCGTACGACGTGTACCAGGGCGGGGCGAAGATCCACAGCGTGGGCGGGAACCAGACCGCGACCGTGGTCACCGGGCTGCGCCCGGGCACCGGCTACGTCTTCACGGTGCGGGCCCGCGACGCCGCCGACAACCTCTCCCCCGCGAGCGCCCCGGTCCGTCTCACCACCCCGGGCACCGACGACGGCCGGAGCACCGCGCCCATGGGGTTCACCGCGCGGACCCACCGGGCCGACGGGGCGTACTACATCGACCTGTCCTGGGACCCGCCGCAGGTGGACGGGATGATCACCGAGTACCAGATCCGGTTGGACGGCACTGCGGCCACCTCCCTGGTCTGGGGCGGCACGCCTCCGACGGGCCGGGCGAGCTACAGCTTCTACACCGGAACCAGCGCAGGCGAGGAACACCGGGTCCGCCTGCGCGCGCGCCTCCCGGACGGCACCTGGGGCGGCTGGTCACCGGAGCGGACGGTGACCACGGACAGCTGACGGGCACAGCAACCATCCCAGAGGCGCGGGGAACTGCGCGGCCGGCCACTGCCAAGCCGCAGCCGCCCACGAACGGGTCCCGGCAGGCGATGAGGCGCCCCGGCCCCCAACCCCGCTGCACCACACGAAGGAAACCGTCACCTGACCGGCTGCCTCCCGGGTGCGGGCCCGGCCAGGGCGACGTTGGCTGCTGAGCAGGCGCACGGACGCTTCCCGACCCCCGGCGGCGCATGGGACGTACCGCCGACCGTGCCGCCGGAGGCCAGCCCATGCACACCTCGCGACTCCTCGTCCGCTCCGGTCTGATACTGGCGGCCGCCGCGGCGCTGCCGGTATCCCTCGCCGGGCCGTCCAGCGCGGCCTCGGGCATCTCCGTCAGCACCGCCGGGTCCACCGTCTCGGTGGTCACCAGTGCGTGCACCCAGTTGAAAGGCAGTTGGGGCAAAGCGGCCCTGCTCACCAGCCGGCAGGCGAACTTCGCGCAGGGCCGGCAGTCGGCTCTGGCGGGGACGTCCGTCAGCCAGTCCGCGGCCTGGACGGGGGTGGGCCCAGGGACGTACAGCGTGGTCGTGGTCTGCTCCAACGGCAGTACGGCGGGCACCCAGTCGGTGATCGTCTCGTCGTCCTCGTCGACCTCGGCGTCCTCGGCATCCTCGGCGCCGACAACTTCGTCGACCACTTCGTCGACCGCGCCGTCGACCACCTCCTCGAAGCCCGCCTCGACGTCGTCGCCGGCGCCCTCCCACGGTGTGATGGGGGGCCTGGGCGGTGCCGCCCGCGACCACGGGCCGCTTACGCTGGGCATCGGCGCCGCCCTGGTGGGCACCGGAGTGATCGCCACGGGCTGGTATCTGCACCGCCGTTCGAAGCCGTACCGGCTCTGAACCGCCGTATCCGACTCCGAACTGCCGCGAGCGCGGGGCTCAGTCGGCGTCGGGCAGTGCGGCCAGCTCCGTCAGGGCGTGGCTGAGCCACTGGGTCCAGAAGGTCTCCAGGTCGATGCCGGCCCGCAGCACGAGGTGGCGCAGCCGGTCCTCGGGGGCGTCCCGGTCCGGCGGGAAGTCACGCTTCTCGATCTCCTGGTACTCCGCCAACTGCCGCCGGTGCAGCTGCAGATGGCGCCGCAGGTCGGCTTCGAGTCCCGCCGTGCCGACCACCGCCGCGGCCCGCAGCCGCAGCAGGAGCACGTCCCGCTGGGGCTTCGGGTCCTGTGCGGCGGCGGTCCAGCGGGCCAGTTCGGCACGGCCGGCGGGCAGGACGTCGTAGCTCTTCTTCTGCCCGCGGGCCGGCTGTTCGGACGGCAGTGTGCGGATGAGGCCCTCGGCCTCCAGCTTCCCCAGCTCGCGATAGATCTGCTGGTGCGTCGCGGACCAGAAGTAGCCGATCGACTTGTCGAACCGGCGGGTCAGTTCCAGTCCCGACGACGGCTTTTCCAGCAGGGCGGTGAGGATCGCGTGCGGGAGTGACATGGGCTCATCCTAGGGAGGTGCGGGAAGCGGGCTACAGCGCCGCCGCCAGCTCCGTGCCCTGCTTGATGGCCCGCTTGGCGTCCAGTTCGGCCGCGACGTCCGCGCCGCCGATCAGATGGACGCTGCGCCCGGCGGCGGCCAGCTCGTCGTACAGGTCGCGGCGCGGTTCCTGGCCGGTGCACAGGACCACCGTGTCGACCTCCAGGACCGTGCTCTCCTCGCCGACGGTGATGTGCAGGCCGGCGTCGTCGATCCGGTCGTAGCGCACGCCCGGGACCATGGTCACGCCGCGGTGTTTCAGCTCGGCGCGGTGGATCCAGCCGGTGGTCTTGCCGAGGCCCGCGCCGACCTTGGTGGTCTTGCGCTGGAGCAGATGGACCTGGCGGGGCGGGGCGGACCGCTGGGGCGCGGCGAGGCCGCCCGGCTCCTGGTAGTCCATGTCGACACCCCAGGCGCGGAAGTACGTCTGCGGGTCCTCGCTCGCCTTGTCGCCGCCGTCGGTGAGGTACTCGGCGACGTCGAAGCCGATGCCGCCGGCGCCGAGGACGGCGACCCGGTCGCCGACGGGGGCGCCGCCCCGCAGCACGTCGAGGTAGCCGAGGACGCGGGGGTGGTCGACGCCGGGGATGTCCGGGGTGCGCGGGGTGACACCGGTGGCGACGACGACCTCGTCGTAGCCCGCGACGGTCTCGGCGGTGACCCAGGTGTCGAGGCGTACGTCGACCCCGTGGGCGTCGAGCCGGTGACGGAAGTAGCGCAGGGTCTCGTCGAACTCCTGCTTGCCGGGGACCTTGCGGGCCACGTTGAGCTGGCCGCCGATCTCGCTCGCGGCGTCGAACAGCGTGACCTCGTGGCCGCGTTCGGCGGCGGAGACCGCGCAGGCGAGGCCGGCCGGGCCGGCGCCGACGACGGCGACGCGCTTCTTGCGCCGGGTCGGCGAGAGCACCAGCTCGGTCTCGTGGCAGGCGCGCGGGTTGACCAGGCAGGAGGTGATCTTGCCGCTGAAGGTGTGGTCGAGGCAGGCCTGGTTGCAGCCGATGCAGGTGTTGATGGCTTCCGGCGTCCCGGCGGCGGCCTTGGCGACGAAGTCGGGGTCGGCGAGCATCGGGCGGGCCATGGAGACCATGTCGGCGAAGCCGCCGGCCAGCAACTCCTCGGCCAGATCAGGGGTGTTGATGCGGTTGGTGGTCACCAGCGGCACGGACACCTCGCCCATGAGCTTCTTGGTGACCCAGGTGTAGGCACCACGCGGCACGGAGGTCGCGATGGTGGGGATGCGGGCCTCGTGCCAGCCGATGCCGGTGTTGATGATGGTCGCCCCCGCGGCCTCGACCGCCTTGCCGAGGGCGATCACCTCCTCCAGCGAGGAGCCGCCCGGGACCAGGTCCAGCATGGAGAGGCGGTAGATGACGATGAAGTCCGCGCCGACGGCCTCGCGCACCCGCTTGACGATCTCGACGGGGAAGCGCGTCCGGTTCTCGTAGGAGCCGCCCCAGCGGTCGGTGCGCCGGTTGGTCCGGGCGGCGATGAACTCGTTGATGAGGTAGCCCTCGGAGCCCATGATCTCCACGCCGTCGTAGCCGGCCTGCCGGGCGAGGCGGGCGGTGCGGGCGTAGTCGTCGATGGTCCGCTCGATGTCGGCGTCGGTCAGCTCGCGCGGCACGAAGGGGCTGATCGGCGCCTGCAGCGGGCTCGGTGCGACGAGGTCCTGGTGGTAGGCGTACCGCCCGAAGTGCAGGATCTGCAGCGCGATCCGGCCGCCCTCGCGGTGCACGGCCTCCGTGACGGCCTTGTGCTGCTCGGCCTCCGCCTCGGTGGTGAGCTTGGCGCCGCCCTCGTACGGCCGGCCCTCGTCGTTGGGCGCGATGCCGCCGGTGACGATGAGGCCCACGCCGCCGCGGGCGCGGGCCGCGTAGAACGCCGCCATCCGCTCGAAGCCGCGCTCGGCCTCCTCCAGGCCGACGTGCATGGAACCCATCAGCACGCGGTTGGGCAGGGTGGTGAAGCCCAGGTCGAGCGGGGTCATCAGGTGCGGGTAACGGCTCATCGGGCCCTCCGTGCGCGGTGTCGTCGCCTCTTGTTGTAGAGGAAGCCCGCCCGTTTATGCAACTAGTTGCACAACCGCCGAGGGGTGACACCAACCACTCTGTACCTACTAGTATGTACACAGCAAGCTCACCCAGCCCGCTCCGAAAGGACGTCTCACCATGCCCTTCGTCCGGATAGACGCACTCGGCACCGACCCCGCCCGGCTCGACGCGCTCGGCCAGGCCGTCCAGGACGCCCTGGTGGAGACGCTCGGCGTCCCGCCCGAGGACCGCTTCCAGGTGCTGACCGGCCACGACGGCGTCACCAGCACCCTGCGTTACGACGACCACCTCGGCCTGCACAAGGACGAATCGGTGGTGTTCGTGGCCATCACCATGCGCTCCGGGCGCTCCCCGGAGCAGAAGCGCGCGCTGTACCGGCGGATCGCCGAGCTGGTGCACGAGCGCACCGGCACCGAGCCGCGCAATGTCGTCGTCACCGTCACCGAGAACACGCTCGTCGACTGGTCCTTCGGCGACGGCGAGGCGCAGTACGCCCCGGCCGACGCGGAGCCGGCCGGGGCGCTGCCGTAGTACCGCGCCCTGTGTGCGGTGTCAGCGGCTCTCCAGGAGCAGGTGCAGGTCCCGCTCCTGGTCGCCGGAGGCCGTGCAGGTCTCCTGCACGGTGAAGATCGAGTCCAGGGTGTGCCGGAACCGGTCGACCGCCCAGTAGCCGCCCTGGACGTCCGCCTGCACGGACCCGCCGAGGTGGACGGGCGCGCAGTGCGGCACATGCTCGTCCGCGACGTCGTACGTGCCGAGCCACACCATCGGCCTGACCTCGTGGAACTGCTGCGGCACCTCGTCCGCGCCCCGGTCGGACGCGAAGCAGGACCTCAGGGCGTCGAAGACGAGGCGGGCGTCCTCCTTGGTACCACTGATCTCCACCGTGACGGTTTCCGGATGCGACCGCGCCGTGTGTTCCATGGACCGCTCCTCTCGTGGCCGCGCCGCGGTGGAACGGGGTACCCCGCCGAACCGCGTCCAACCCCAGGAAAGCACCACCGGACGGGCGGCACACCTCAGCCGCGGGAGAACTTGTACGTCTTGCTGTCGGTCAGGATGCAGAAGCCGGGCGACATCACGATCACGCGCAGGATGCCGGTGCGGCGGTCGTAGTCGATGCCCTCCACCTCGAAGGTGCCGGAGCAGGAGCTGCGCAGCGGCAGCTGGCGCAGGGCCGTGACGTGGCCGGTGACGTCTCCGGAGCCGTTCGGCGGGGCCGACAGGTCGACCTGGAGCAGCGGCTTGGTCATGCCGAAGAGGCTGCCGTCCGGGTCGTCGGAGGAGCACAGCAGGGTGGTGGGGCCGGAGAAGTCGCAGCCCTGCACGTCGCGGACGGGGTGGTCCAGGTGGACGGTGGAGGCCTGCGGGAGGTTCGTCGAGGGCGAGGTGGCCGGGTTGACGCCGGGGGTCGGGAAGACCAGCAGGCGGTTCATCGTGCCCCATTCGCCCGAGAGCATCCACTGGCCGTCGGGCGAGATCGCGTCCCAGGAGTTGTTCAGGGCCTCGCCGGGGCTCAGCGTGTGGACGTACTCCGACCAGGTGCCGCCGGGCGCCTGCACCCGGTACATCTTCGAGTTGCCGGAGTCCTGCTGGTAGGGCTCGATGTAGTAGCCGTTGTACGAGGCGTCGGGGTCACCGACGTGGTTCCAGCCGCGGCTGGAGACGCTGAGCGGGATGGTGCCGATGCCGGTGTACCGGTTGGGGCTGTTCGCCGGGACCTCCACGGAGGTCAGCCCCTGGCTCTCGGTCAGCGGCTCGGCGCGGTCGGAGCCGGTCTCGGTCCAGGTGTCGGCCGCGGCGGCGGGCACGGGTGCAGCGAGGGACACGACGGCGGCGGTGGCGAGGGTGACGAGTCCGGCGAGAACTGCGTGACAACGTTGCCGGGCGGACGCGGGCATGGCCGACTCCTCGGACGGAAGTGGGGACACAGGGCGGTCGGGCGGTGACACTCGATCGGCGGACAGTCTGGCGTGGCGTGATAGTCATGTACAGACCAATCCGGCAACATGGGCGTGAACTCTCCCGGTCCGCCGCAGGGGCGTGCAGGATGTCGGGGAAGGGAGTCCGGCCCCTGCGGGCCGGCTTCGGCGGACGTGCACGGCCGTGGTGAGAGATGGTGGAGGTAACCGGCGAGGCGTCGGAGAGTCGGGTGTGAGCACGGTGGATCAAGGGGAGTCGGCACGGGGGTCGACGTGCTGTGCGGACGGGCGAAGGCGGTGCAGGGCATGAGTGCAGCCGAGGCTCCGGTACCGGAGCGCGGTGAGCCCGTGCGCGGGCCCGTGCGGCCCGGCGGCCTGCTCGACGTACTCGGCGTGGCGTCGGTGGTGCTCGACACCACCGGCCGGATCGTGCTGTGGAGCCCGCAGGCGGAGGAGCTGTTCGGCTACAGCGCACAGGAGGCCCTCGGCGAGTACGCGGCCCGGCTCATGGTCCACGAGCAGCACTGGGAGCTGGTCGGCCGGCTCTTCGCCGATGTGATGCGCACCGGGCAGAGCTGGGCGGGCGGCTTCCCGGTCCGGCACAAGGACGGCAGCACCCGCCTGGTGGAGTTCCGCAACATGCGGCTGCTGGACGACCGCGGCGAGGTGTACGCACTGGGACTCGCCGCCGACCAGTCGACCGTGCGGCGGCTGGAGCAGGACGTGGCACTGTCCGAGCGCATGGTGAAGCAGTCGCCGATCGGCTACGCCGTCCTGGACACCGCGCTGCGGTACGTCTCGGTCAACCCGGCCCTGGAGAAGATCAACGGGGTGCCGGAGGCCGCGCACGTGGGACGGACCCTGCGCGAAGTGCTCCCCATGCTGAACTCCGAGCCCGTGCTGGCCGACGCCCGGCGGGTGCTGGACACCGGCGTACCCGTGATCGACAACACGCTGGTCGGCCGTACCCCCGCCGATCCGGACGAGGACCACACCTGGGCGCATTCGCTGTACCGGCTCGAGGACGCCATGGGCAATGTGCTCGGTGTCGCGGTCACGGTGGTCGACATCACCGAGCAGCACCGGGCCGCCCTGCAGGCGGAGGCCGCCCGCAGCCGGCTCGCGGTCATCGCCGACGCCTCCGCGCGGATCGGTACGACTCTCGAACTGGACCGCACCGCCTGCGAGTTGGCCGAGATCGCCGTACCGGAACTCGCCGACGTGGCCGCGGTGGACCTGCTGGACTCCGTGGTGGAGGGCCGGCCCAGCACGCTCGGCCCGTCGGAGGCGGCGGTGATCCGGGCCCTCGCGGTGCGCCCGCCGGACGACTCGGACGCTGTACGGGCCGCCGACCCGCCCGGCCGGATCGCCCGCTACGCTTCCGACCGCCTGGTCACCGAGTGCGTGCGCTCAGGCGAGGCGGTGCTGGTGCCGCAGGTGAAGGACGCGGACCTGCCGCGCATCGCCCGCTCCGCCGAGTCGGCCGAACTGCTGGGCCGGGCGGGACTGCACTCGTATCTGGCGGTGCCGCTGATCGCGCGCGGCGAGGTGCTCGGTGCCCTGGATCTCAAACGGACCCGCAATCCCGAGCCGTTCGGCGAGGACGACGTGGTGCTCGCCCGGGAGCTGGCCGCCCGCGCGGCCGTGCAGATCGACAACGCGCGCTGGTACCAGAACGCCCGCAACACCGCCCTCACCCTGCAGCGCAGCCTGCTGCCCAGCCGTCCGCCGGTCACGACCGCCCTGGAGGTGGCCTCCCGCTACCAGCCCGCCGGGGCCACCAGCGAGGTCGGCGGCGACTGGTTCGACGTCATCCCGCTGGAAGGCGGCAAGACCGCGCTCGTGGTGGGCGATGTGATGGGCAGCGGGATCAGCGCGGCCGCGACCATGGGACAGCTGCGCACGGCGACGACCACGCTGGCCGCCCTCGACCTCGATCCGGCGCTGCTGCTGGAGCACCTGGACAAGACGACGTCGGCTCTCGACCACTCGATCGCGACCTGTGTCTACGCCGTCCACGATCCGCATCTGCGCCAGTGCCGGATCGCCAACGCCGGCCATCTGCCGCCGGCCCGGGTCCGCCCGGGCCGGCCGCCGGAACTGCTCGACCTGCCGACCGGGGTGCCGCTGGGCGTCGGCGGGGTGGAGTTCTCCACCGTCACCGTCGACTTCCAGCCCGGCGACGAGCTGGTGTTCTACACCGACGGGCTGGTGGAGACCCGCAGCCACTCCCTGGACGAACGCCTGGACTTCCTGCTGTCCCTGCTCGACGCCCCCGCCCGCGCCCTGGAGGAGACCTGCGACCTCCTGCTGCGCACCCTGCACCACCCCGACAACCACGACGATGTCGCCCTGCTCATCGCCCGGGCGCAGCATCTGCCGTTGTGATCACGGTCGTACGCCGATCACCACGTGCGCGGACAGCTCCTCGGACACCGCCAGACGGGTCGTCAGGCCCGCGTCGGTGAAAGCCCGTACGGCCGCCGGTGCCTGGCGTTCGCTGGTCTCCGTCAGCAGACAGCCGCCCGGCGCGAGCCACTCCGCGGCCCCGGCGGCCACCCGGCGCAGCACGTCCAGGCCGTCCGCGCCGCCGTCCAGGGCGACCCGGGGTTCGTGGTCGCGGGCCTCCGGCGGCAGCAGGGGCAGCTCGGCGGTGGGGACGTAGGGCACGTTGGCGGTGAGGATGCCGACACGGCCGCGCAGGGCGGCGGGCAGCGCGGCGTAGAGGTCGCCGGCGTGGGCCCGGCCGCCGTAGGGGGCAAGGTTGCGCCCGGCACAGCGTACGGCGGCCGGGTCGATGTCGGCGGCGTGCACCTCGGCGCCGTCCAGGGCGGCGGCAAGGGCCGCGCTGAGCGCGCCGGAGCCGCAGCACAGGTCGACGACCACGGTCGCCCGCGGCGCCTGGGCCAGCGCCTGGTCGATCAGGAACTCGGTGCGGCGGCGGGGGACGAACACCCCCGGTTCCACCACGACACGCAGTCCGTGGAACCGGGCCCAGCCGAGGACCTGTTCGAGCGGGAGCCCGGCGACGCGCCGGTCCACCATCGAGGTCACTTCCCCGGCGGTGCGGGCGGTGGCGAGGATCAACTCCGCCTCGTCCTCGGCGAAGACGCACCCGGCGGCACGCAGCGCGGAGACGACGGCGGAAGGGGAGGAAGAGAGTGAGGGCATGGAGGCCGAGAGCCTTTCGGGAGCGCGAGACCGTGCGGGCGCTCCCGCGGTCACCGCTGCCGGTGGACCGCGCCGTTCCGAGGGGAGAGCACCCCGGCTGACACAGCGGTGATGGGTCCCACCTCCTCGGCGATCGGGGCCGCGTCCGTCCGCGACCGGACGGCCACGATACCCCAAGGGCCGTGCACCCGGCGCCGGGCGCGATCGCCCCGCCGGCTGCGTGGAGTTGCGGGAAAAACAGATGACGTCCCGGGCGGCGCGTGGTTACGATCCCCGCGATGACGACTTACGCCTCTCAGCGATTGGGGGTCCCGTCCGCGCAAGGTGAGCGCTGATGCTCCCTTCCACCGCGTACGGGGATTCCCGCCTCTCCTTGTGGCTGCGCGTACGGATGTACGCCGTGCCACCGTCCATGATCGAGCTCGCCACCGGCCGCCGCACGGCCGGCGACTGGGCCGGGGCCTGTGCCGCCGCCCGGATCGACGTCGACCTCGATCTGCGCTCCGTCGCCCGCGCCCACGGCCGGGAGATCGCGGCCCGGCTCCGCGCCGACCTCCGCGCGCTCGCGCCCGACCTGCTGCGCTGGCACATGCCGAGGGTCGCACCCGACGGGCTGCTGCGCCCCGGCCTGACCCTCACCCTGGCCCGGTACGAGCGGCCCGGCCGGGCCGGCCCGCTGCAGCTCGTGGCCCGTACGCCGCCCGCCTGGGCGGACGCCGGCCAGCGGATCAGCCTCGCGCTGTGGGATCCGGCGCGGCCCGAGACCGGTCGGCATCCGCATCCGCATCCGAACCGCCGCTTCCGGCTCGACCTGCACCGGCACCTGTGGGACGCCCGCCGGGCCGGAGAACTACGGGCGCGTTCGGGCGCCGACGGCCCCGCACCACCGGACCACGACCCCCTGGGACTCGCGCCGCCCGGCCTCGGCTGCGCCGTTGACCGCTGGGCGGCCGAGGCCCGCCTCCTGCTGCACGCCGAGGGCCGTCCCGGCACGCCGTTCGCGGTACGGCTCGGCGGTCGCCGCCGGTTGGTGCTGGCGGTGGCCGGGGGCGAGGGGGGCGGCGCCCGGGAGGCGGGCGGGTGCCGGGGTGGGGCCGCACCGGCCGAGGCCGAGCGCCGGTACGGAGCCGAACCGGCCGAGGGCGAACATCGCTGCGGCGCCGGACCGGCCGACGGCGCCCCGGGCTCGGTCCGGGTCGGGGTCGGTGGACACGCGTCCCTCGTCGCGGACGACCGCGGTGCGCCGGGCCTTCGGGTCGTCGGCGAGCTTCCCTCGGGTGGCCCCTCCGCCGTGCCGGTGCTGCCCGACGCGGCGACCTGGATCCCGCCCGACCTCGAACTGCTCCGCGCCGGGCTGCTCACGCCGGAGCGGCTGCATCCGCTGGTCGCCGCCGTGCTGGCCCCCGCTCACCGGGCGGAGGGTGCCCTCCGGGACGCGGACCCGGTGGCGCGGGCGCGGCTCGTGGAGTGCCGGGGGGCCACGCACCGGATCGGTCTGGTCGACGGCGTCCTGGTGCCGCTGGACCACGAACGGGACGAGATCCGGCGCGAGGAGCTGCTGGTCGCGCTCGGCGGACCGCCGTTGCCGTGTCTGCGGGTCATCGACGAGGCGCACCGGCGTCCGGACTGCCTCGCCGGCGTACGGGAACGGCTGGACCACGGTGACACGGACGGCGCCCTGGCCGTGGTCGAGGGGCTGCTGGGTCCCGGTGCGGTACTGCGCGCGGGGCCGCTGAGGGACGAACTGGCGGCGGCCGCCGAGCGCCGCATCGCCTACGGGCTGTACCGGGCCGGTCTGCTCGACGCCGGCCGGGACTCCCTCACCCGGAGCGGCCGCACCACCCGAAATCGACGCCCCACCCGCCGCCAGACCCGCACGGTCACCTTCTTCTGAGCCTCCTTCCTTCCCTCCCAGTGCTTCCGAACCGCCTTGCCCGTCCTGCGACTTCACACCACAGGTGATGCCTTCATGCCTTCGTACGCTTCCACCACTCTGCCCGCAGACCAGCCGGGCGCTCCCCAACTCGCCGTCGCCGACACGTTGTTGACCTTGCTCCGGGACACCACCACCGAACCCCGCGCCGACGTCCAGCTGGAGGCGCTGACGCTGGCCGTGGCCGCCGATCTTCCGGTGCTGCTCTGGGGTGAGCCCGGCATCGGCAAGACGGCGGCGCTGACCCAGCTCGCCACCGCCCTGGACCTGCCGCTCACCACCGTGATCGCGAGTGTGCACGAGCCGTCCGACTTCTCCGGCCTGCCCGTCGTAGGAGACGATCCCGCCGTGCAGGGCGTCCCGATGGCCCCGCCGGACTGGGCGGTGCGGCTCGTGCGGGCCGGGCGGGGGCTGCTGTTCCTGGACGAGCTGTCCACCGCTCCCCCGGCGGTGCAGGCGGCACTGCTGCGGCTGGTGCTGGAGCGGCGGATCGGCGCGCTGCGGCTGCCGCCCGGGGTGCGGATCGTGGCCGCGGCCAACCCGCGTTCCTCGGCGGCCGACGGCTGGGAGCTGAGCCCGCCGCTGGCCAACCGGTTCGTGCATCTGCAGTGGGAGCACGACCACGACGTCGTCGTACGGGGCCTCGGCGGGACCTGGCCGCGGGCGACCCTGCCCGCGCTCGACCCGGAGCGGCTGCCCGGGGCCGTGGCGTTCGCCCGGCGCGCGGTGTGCGAGTTCCTCGTCGCCCGGCCGGGACTCGTCCACCGGCTGCCGAACGGCGAGAGCCGGCGGGGCGGCGCCTGGCCGTCGCCGCGCAGCTGGGAGGCGACGCTGCGGCTGATCGCCTTCGCGACCGCCGCCGGATCCGCCCGGGACGTGCTGTCGCTGCTGGTGCGGGGCACCGTGGGCGACGGTCCGGGGCTGGAGCTGCTGGCGAGTCTGGACCGGATGGATCTGCCCGACCCGGAGACGCTGCTCGCCGACCCGGCGGGTGCCGAGCTGCCCGAGCGCGGGGATCTGCGGCAGGCCGTGCTGGACGGCGTGGTGGCCGCGGTCCGCAGGCGTCCGGAGCGCGCCCGCTGGGACGCGGCCTGGGCGTTGCTGGTGCGGGCGATGGAGACCGGGGCCCCGGACGTGGTGGTCGTCCCGGCGACCACGCTGGCCTCCCTGCGCCGGGAGGACTGGGACGTACCGGCGGCGATCGAACGGCTCGCCGGGGCGGTGTCGTTGTCCCGGCGGGCCGACGCGGCCGCCCGCCTGGCAGCGGGCACCGCGGGGGCGCGCCCATGACGGCGGACGCGCCCGGCGCGCTGGACCTCGGCAAGCTCTTCGCCGCGCGGCTGCACGCGGCCCGCGCCCGGCCGTACCTGGCGACGGCGCTGTTCGCGCTGCGGCCGGTGGAGTCGCGGGCGGTGCCGACGATGGGGGTCGACCGGTACTGGCGCTGTTATGTGTCCCCGGCGTTCGTGGACCGCACACCGCCGGCGGAGCTGGCCGCGGTGTGGGTGCACGAGGTGTCTCACCTGCTGCGCGACCATCACGGGCGCAGCGAGCGGTATGCCCGCGAGCACCGGCTGACCGGTCCCGCGGAGCGCTTGCGGATGAACATCGCCGCGGACTGCGAGATCAACGACGACGTGTACGGCGACGGGCTGGCGCATCCCGAGGACTGCGTGACGCCGCACCGACTGGGGCTTCGCGAAGGCGAGTTGATGGAGGACTACCTGCGGCAGTTCCGGCTCGGGCCGGACCTGGAGCGCCTGGCCTGGCTGGACTGCGGTAGCGGCGCCGACGGGCTGGACCGGGGGTGGGAGCTGGGTCCGGACGGCGCGCACGGGCTGAGCGAGCAGGAGCGGGACGCGATCCGGTTCCGGGTGGCGCAGGGCATCAAGGGCGCTCCGGGGAGCGCCCCGCAGGGCTGGCGGCGCTGGGCGGAGGAGGTGCTCCATCCGCCGCAGCCGTGGCGCCAGTTGCTGGGCTCGGCGCTCCGCTCGGCGATCTCCGGACCGGGTGCGGGTGAGGACTACCACTACGGCCGTCCGGCCCGGCGTTCGGCCGGGCTGCCCCGGGTCGTCCTGCCGAGTCTGCGGCGCCGGCCGCCTCGGGTGTGCGTGGTCGTCGACACCTCGGGGTCGGTCAGTGACGCCGAACTGGGCAGCGCGCTGCTGGAGGTGGCCGCGATCAGCCGGGCCGTGGGCGGCCGCCGGGACCTGGTCTCCGTGCTGTCCTGCGACGCCGCGGCCCAGACGGTGCAGCCGGTGTGCCGGACGGAGGGCATCGAGCTGGTGGGCGGCGGCGGGACGGATCTGCGCACCGGGTTCGCCCGTGCGCTGCGGACGCGCCCCGACGTGGTGGTGGTCCTGACCGACGGGCAGACTCCGTGGCCCGCGGAGCGGCCGGCCTGCCGAACGGTGGTGGGGCTGTTCCCGCGGACCGGCGGGTCGTACGACGAGAACGATCCCGCTTACCGGCCGGACGCACCGCCGGCGTGGGCGCGGGTGGTGACGATCGGGTCGGCGACGGGATGAGGTGACCGGCGTGCGGGGATCGACGTGCGGGGATCGACTGCCGGCAGGGAGCCCCGCCCGTCCCCGGGCGCGCTCCCTGTCCCTGGCCGGTATCGGGTCAGACGCCGACCGTCTCCTCGACCTCTTCCTCGACCTCTTCCTCGATCTGTGCCTCGGTCTTCTCCTCGACCGACCGCGCGGGGGCCGGCACGGCGGCCGGCTGCGGGGCGGGCTCGGCGTGGCCGGCCGCGTGCCGGGCCTTTCGGGGGCGCTCGTACAGGGCCGCGCTGCCGGTCACCACCAGGCCCACCAGCAGCCAGACCACGAGGGTCCACGCATGGCGCGCAAGGCCGTCGTCGCCGAAGTACAGCAGGCTGCGGATGCCCTCGACGAAGCCGGCGCCGTTCCAGAAGGCGTGCAGGGCGCCGAAGAAGCCGTTCTGCAGCTCGGGGCGGAACAACCCGCCGGAGCTGGTGAAGTTGAGCATCACGAACAGCACCATCATGGTGAGCGTGGTCCACCGCTTGAGGAAGGTGTGCAGGCCGACGCCGATGAAGAGGATGCCGGCCGAGTACAGCCAGGCCATGCCCCACACACCCGCGAGGTCGTGGTGCGCGAGGTGGAAGACCGGTCCGGCGAGCAGCGCACCGATGCCGCTGACCACGGCGGAGACGCCGAGCGCGAGCAGCGCCCGCACCCGCATGGCGAGACCGGCGCCCGCGGCGCCGAGGGCGGCGACCGAGGCGTAGGAGCCGATGCTGAGAGCGATCAGCAGGAAGAACAGGCCCTGCCCGGTGGGGTCGTCGGCGACCGGCGCGGCCACGTCGGTGACCTTCAGCGGCACGCCCTCCTTGGCGGCGACCGGCGTGAAGACCTTCTCCACGGCCGTCGCACCCATGTCGGAGGCGGCGCTCGCCACCAGCAGCTCGGGCGTGTGTGCGCTCGGCACATAGGCGCCGGTCACATCGCGGGACGTGAGCAGGTCGACGGCCTCGGCGCGGGTGGCGACCGTGCGGACGTCGAGCTTGTCCCCGGCGGTGTCCTTGACCGTCTGGGCGAACACCTTCGCCTGCGGGGTGGTGCCGACGACGGCGACGGGCAGGTGGTGCGGCTCGGGGGTGACGAAGGCACCCATGTACGCGAGCCCCATGCCTATGCACATCAGCAGCGGGGTGATCAGGTGCGTGAGCACATGGCGCAGCGCCGGTGACCTCATCGCGGGCGACCTCCAAAGGTTGGCTTATACAACTTCCACTCCAAGTTGTACTATACAACTAGAACGCCGGAGGAGGTATTCCTGTGAGCGCAGCGGAGTCGGCCGTCGAGACGATCCAGCGCGAGATGACCATCTTCGCCCGCCGGGCCCGTGCCTCGGCGGGCCGCATGCATCCCGAGCTGTCGCTGGTGTCGTACACCCTGCTCGGCCATCTGGAGGAGCGCGACAGCTGCCGGGCGACGGACCTCGCGGCGCACTACGCGCTCGACAAGTCCACGGTCAGCCGCCAGGTGTCCGCGCTGGAGCGGGCTGGACTGATCGAGCGCCGCCTGGACCCGGAGGACCACCGGGTCCAGGTGCTGCATCTGACAGAGGCGGGCCGGGAGATCCTCGCCCAGGTCACCCGCAGCCGTCGGGCCGCGTTCCGCGAGCGCCTCGCGGACTGGCCGGAGGAGGATCTGGTGCGCTTCGCGGCCTACCTGGAGCGGTACAACACGGATCCGGGCGAGACGGGGTCCGCCTGATTCGCCTGACCGGCCTGGCCCCCGGCCCCGGCGGCCCCGGCGCCCGTCCCGGCCCCGCACCCGCGCCGGTCCCGAGGTCATGAGGGCGCGGGCGCGCCCCCGCGTGTGGTGGTCACGCCACCGGTACCGCGGTCCGGTCGTCCGTCAGCCGCTCCGGGGCGCGGGCCGCGAGGAAGGCCGTACGGCGGCGCAGCCGGAAGCCCAGGGACTCGTACAGCCGGATGGCGTTCGTGTTGTGGGCACCGGTGTGCAGGAACGGTGTCTCGCCACGCTCCCGTATGCCGTGCGCGACCGCGCGGATCAGCCGGGTGGCGAGGCCCTCGCCGCGGACGGCCGGGTCGGTGCAGACCGCGCTGATCTCGGTCCAGCCCGGTGGGTGCAGCCGCTCCCCCGCCATGGCGACCAGCGCCCCGCCATGCCGGATCCCCAGGTAGGTGCCGAGTTCGATGGTGCGGGGCTCGAAGGGGCCGGGCTGGGTGCGGGCCACGAGGTCGAGCATCTCGGGGACGTCCGCCGGGCCGAGGCGCACCGCCTCCGCGTCCGGTGCGGCGACCAGTCCGTCGTCGACGAGCTGCACGCCCTCGACCCGGAAGGTGATCTCCCAGCCGTCCGGCACCTCACCCCGGTAACCCGGCAGCGGGATCTCCGCGCCGGGGCCGGCCAGCGCGGCCAGGTCCGCCCAGTCCCGTGCGTCCGGTGCGTCGGGCAGCGCCAGCCACGGCGACACGTCGACGGGATAGCGCAGCACCCGGCCGCGCCGCTCGGCGAAATGCGCGTGCGGGCCGGTGAGCGAGGCCAGCGCGGGGTTGTCGAGGACGTGCGGGGCGTCCGCGGCGGTCCGCTCGCCGGCGCCCGTGCCCGTTATGCCGCTCACACGGCCACCTCGATCACGATCTTGCCGAGGGCGTGCCCGTCCTCCACGGCGCGCAGCGCCGCGCCTGCCTCCTCCAGCGGGAAGACCCGGCTGACGTGCGGATTCAGCGCGCCGCGCACGGCGAGGTCGGCCACCGCCTGAAGGACGGCGGCGGTGCGGGCGCGCTGGACGCGGTCGCCGCCGAGCGCGGCGACGGTCTCCTGCCGGGAGCCGGCGGTGACCAGCTTGCCGCGGTCCTTGAGCAGCTCGGCGGCCTCGGTGAGCACCGGGCCTCCCACCAGGTCGTACACCCCGTCGATGCCGTCGCGGGCGACGGCCCGCACCCGCTCGGCCAGTTCGGACCCGGAGGACACGTGCACCGCGCCGAGGGACTCCACGAAGTCCTTCTTCCCCTCGCCGGCCACGCCCACGACGCGCAGTCCGAAGGCGCGGGCGATCTGCACGACCGCGGTGCCGACCCCGCCGCCCGCGCCCGTGACCAGCAGGGTCGCTCCCCCGGGCAGGCCGAGCTGGCGGACACCGTCGTACGCGGTGGCGGCGGCGACCGGGAGGGTGGCGGCGTCACGGAAGGACAGCGCGGCGGGTTTGTGAGCGGTCACGTCGGCGGTGAGCAGGGCGTACTCGGCGTATCCGCCCTGGGCGGTGCTGCCGAACACCTCGTCGCCGGCGGCGAAGCCGGAGACTCCCGCACCGACCTCCGCCACGACGCCGGCCGCCTCGCTGCCGAAGACCGTGGGAAAGACCTGATCGCCCTCGTCGGGGCGGCGGAAGCCCTGGCGCAGCTTCCAGTCGACGGGATTGACGCCGGCCGCGCGGACCGCGATCAGGATCTCGCCGGGGCCGGGGCTCGGGCGGTCCAGGTCGATCAGCGCCTCGGTCTCCGGTCCCCCGTGCCGCGTGTAGACGTACGCCTTGGGCATGCTCACTCCTCGCTGCTCTCGCGCTGCCACCGGTGTACCGGTGCCGGCATCGAGCGCAAAGGAGAAGCGCCGCAGAGCTATTCCCCTGGTCCGAAAGAGTTCATACGGGCGCAACGATCGGGCCGTGACCAGAGCCGTCATCGAGTCGGTGACCAGGGACGGAGCACCCGCGAGGACAGCGTACGGTTGAAGGATGAACGTCACGCGAGGCTTCACGGGCCGCCCGCGCGTCCACCATCCGGGGCTGCCGCCCGGGCAGTACGACGCGGGCGAGGACTGGCCCGTCCTGTCCGCCGAGGTCACGCCCGACCTCGCGGCGGCCGACTGGTCCTTCCGCATCGACGGCCTGGTCGAACGGCCGCACACCTGGGACTGGGACACCGCGCACGCGTTGCCGGCGTCGGCGTACGCCGGTGACATCCACTGTGTCACCGGCTGGTCGAAGTTCGGTGTGCGTTTCGGCGGCGTCTCGCTGGACGCGTTCCTTCATGTGGTGCGGCCCCATGTGTCCGCCACCCATGTGATCGCCGCCTCTCATACGGGCTACACCACCAATCTGCCGCTCGCCGACCTCACCGGCGGGCAGGCCTGGATCGTCTGGGAGTACGACGGGAAGCCGTTGCCGTCCGAGCACGGCGGCCCGGCGCGACTGCTGGTACCCCATCTGTACTTCTGGAAGAGCGCCAAGTGGATCGCGGGCCTCACGCTGCTCGACCACGACGAGGCGGGCTTCTGGGAGCGCAACGGCTACCACGAGCGCGGCAACCCCTGGGAGGAACAGCGGTACTCCGGTGACTGACACGGTGCGGACGACCGACCGACGGTTCGCGGTGCCCGGGCGCATCGCGGTGAGCGAGCAGGCGGCTGCGGTGTGGCAGACCGCCACACTGACGGAGATCCGGCGCGAGACGCCGCACGCGGCCACCTTCCGGCTGGCGGTGCCGGACTGGGCGGGGCATCTGCCCGGCCAGCACCTGATGCTGCGACTGACCGCGCCGGACGGCTATGTGGCGCAGCGCCACTACTCGATCGCCTCGGCGCCGGACGACTCCGGGCACATCGAGCTGACCCTGGATCAGGTGCCGGACGGGGAGGTCTCCGGCTGGTTCCACACGGTGGCCCGCCCCGGTGACACGGTGGAGGTGCGCGGGCCGCTCAGCGGTTTCTTCGCCTGGCCGGGCGACCGGCCCGCGCTGCTGCTCGGCGCCGGCTCCGGGATCGTCCCGCTCATGTCGATGGTGCGGCACCACCGCGGGCGCGGCCTCACGGTGCCGCTGCGCATGCTGGTGTCCGCGCGCAGCCCCGAGGAGCTGATCTACGGGTCCGAGCTGGGCGCGGAGACGACGCCCGTCTTCACCCGCAGCGCCCCACCGGGGGTGCCGGTGGGCCGTCTGACGGCCGCACATGTGGCGCCGCTCCTGGCCGAGCGGCCTTCCGGTGGGTGGGAGGCCTATGTGTGCGGATCCAACGGTTTCGCCGAACACGCGTCCCGGCTGCTGGTGGCCGCGGGTCAGCCGGTGGACCGGATCCGTATCGAGCGCTTCGGCTGACCCCGCGTCGCGCGCCGGGGTCGGTCGCGTGATCGTGGGGCGCGTGGCGCGTTTCCGCGCTCCAGGTGGGCTTGAACTAGCGGTTCGCCGTGTGGGCCAGGTGCTCCGTACGGGGTACGAGACGTGTGTGGACGCTCGTGTGCGTGAGCGGTGGGGGTGAGGGGCCGGGCGGACCGGTTCTTCGGCTCTCCGGCTCCGACGGTGCGAGGAGGTGGGCATGCGTACCCGGGTGCGCGGCTGGCGCTGGCAGCGCAATCCGCTGCGGCGCCGCTCGGATGTCGTCGAGGCCTGGACGGTGCTGATCGTCGCCGTCCTCTTGTTCGTCGTCACGCCGCTGGTGGGCGTGGCTGCCGGGCTCCACGCCCATGACCATGCCCGGACCGTCGCGGCCGCGCAGCGGGCCGAGCGCCACCAGGTGCGCGCGCTGGTGATCGGCGACCGGCCCGAGCGGGTGTCCGCCGTGCAGAGCGACCGCGAGCACCCGTACCGCGCCCGGGTCCGCTGGACCGAGCCCGGCAAGGGGACCCGTACGGCGTGGGCCCGGGTGCCGGCGGGGACCCGGGCCGGGGACACGGTCACCGTGTGGTTCGACACCCGCGGCCGCGGTGTCGGGCCGCCACCGGACCGCGCGACGGTCCTGCAGCACGCGGTGACCGTCGGGGTGTCCGCGGCGGGTGCCGCGGCGGCCGTCGTACTCCTCGGACACGCCGTCGAGCGCCGGATCGCGCTGCGGCACCGGCTCGCGGAGTGGGAGCGGGAGTGGGAGCGGACGGGACCGAGGTGGACCCAGCCCCAGGCGTGAGGGGGCACCGCCCGCACCGAGACAGCAACCGCTTGCTGGCCAGTTCTCCGACGACCCACGTACGGTGAGCCGACGCTGTTTCCTTCGCAAAGGCGGTTGTTGATGGCCCTGTTCGACCTTCCCCTCGACGAGCTCCGCGCACACCGCAGCGAGTCCACCGAGCCGGAGGACTTCGACGCCTTCTGGGACAAGACCCTGGAGGAGGCGCGCGAGCACGAGCTGGACGCCCGTTTCGAACCGGTGGACACGGGGCTGTCCACGGTCCAGGTGTACGACGTGACGTTCGCCGGGTTCGGCGGCCATCCGGTCAAGGGGTGGCTGCTGCTGCCGGCCGGCGCGAGCGAACCCCTGCCGCTGGTGGTGGAGTTCATCGGCTACGGCGGCGGGCGCGGGCTCCCGCACGAGCATCTGCTGTGGGCGTCGACCGGCCGGGCGCACTTCGTGATGGACACGCGCGGCCAGGGCAGCGCGTGGGGCGGCGGCGGTGGCACGGCGGACCCGGTGGGCGCGGCACCGGCGTACCCCGGCTTCATGACGCGCGGCATCGACGCGCCCGAGAGCTACTACTACCGCCGGGTGTTCACGGACGCCGTACGCGCCGTCGAGGCGGCCCGGGCGCACCCGCTGACCGACGCGGCGCGCACGGTGGCGCTCGGCGCGAGTCAGGGCGGCGGCATCGCTCTGGCCGTCGGCGCGCTGGTGCCCGACCTCGTCGCGGTGGCGCCGGACGTGCCGTTCCTGTGCGACTTCCCGCGCGCGACGATCCTGACGGACCGTCATCCGTACCGCGAGATCGGCCTGTTCCTCAAGACGCACCGCGGCCGCTCGGCGGAGGTGCAGCGCACGCTGGCGTACTTCGACGGGGTGCACTTCGCGGCGCGGGGCCGGGCGCCGGCGCTGTTCTCGGCGGCGCTGGAGGACCAGACCTGCCCGCCGTCGACGGTGTTCGCCGCCTTCAACGCCTGGGCGCACGAGGACAAGGCGATCGAGGTCTACGACTTCAACGACCACGAGGGCGGCGGTCCCTTCCACGAGGCGGAGAAGGTCCGCTGGCTGCGGTCGTACACCTGAGGTGACGGGCGTGGGCGCGGACCGGGCCACCGCTCCGCGCACAGGGCCGGTTCGCCGAAGTCGGGGCAGGTGTGGGTGGGTTTCGGCCGAAACCGCAGGGCGCTCTTCCCTCGTGGTTTAGACCAATGCTAATTGTGGTCGCGCAATGAGCCCGCACGGCTACGTCTTGTCACCACAGGAGGCGCGGCATGGCCCGCACCACCCCGCACGAACCCGCACCGAGCGACGACCGGCCGCTGTACGGACGGATCGCGGCGCTGCTGCTCGACGAACTGCGCGACGGCACCATTCCGCCCGGCGAACGGCTGCCGGGCGAACGGCACTTGGCCGCGCACTTCCAGGTCAGCCGGGAGACCGTCCGGCAGGCGCTGGAGGTGCTGCGGCGCGGCGGCATGGTCGCCACCGACCGGCGGGGCAGCCATGCCGCACTGCCCGCCCCGCCGGTCGGAGCCCAGGGGACGCCGGCCTTCCCGCTGGGCGCCCGCCCGGCGGACCCGTCCACGGTCGACCGGGCCACGGTGACCTGGGAGGCGCCGCCACCGGAGCATGCGCAGGCGCTGGGCCTGGCTCCGCTCCGGCCGACCCTGGTGCACCGTTACCGGGCGTCCACGCCGGACGGCCGGTCACTGCGGACGGCGCTGACGTCGTTCTCGGCGGTGGCGCTGGCCGAGGTCGCGGAGCTGGCCCGGTACCGGGGCCGGGCGGACGGTGCCACTCCGGCGCAGCTGCGGCGGGCCTACGACTGGATGCGAAAGGCCGGTCTGTGTCTGCACCACCGCGACTCCATCAGTCAGCTGGACGGCGCCTCCTCGGTACGGGTGACCCGGCGCGTCCACGACCAGTACGCCCGGCCGCTGGAGATCACCGATCTGGTGGTGGACGCCGAACGGGACGCCTTGGTCTACGAGTTCACGCTGCCCGCGGCGGGCTGAGTCCGCCGGGCCACCACCAGCCGGGCCCGTGGGCTGCCGTCGCCGCGCCGCCCGCACTCGGGCAGGGCGTACAGCTCGACGGCGAACCCCGCACGCTCCAACTCTCCCAGTACGGCCCCGAGTCGGAAGGTCCGGTAGTACATGACGAACGGCGGCCGCCACAGCATGTTGCGCACCCGCATCACCGCGTCGAAGCCGAGCAGCATCCAGAAACCGGCCCGTGTCGGAGGGGGCGGGGCGAGCACCGGGAAGGCGAACCGGCCTCCCGGCCGCAGGACGGAGTGGACCTGCGCGAACAGCCCCGGCAGCTCCCGCGGCAGGAAGTGACCGAACGCCCCGAAGGACACCACGAGATCGAAGGCGGCCCGCAGCGGCAGGGCACGGGCGTCACCGCGCACCCAGGCGACCCCGGGCCCGCCGGCGGGCCGCACCCGGTGCCGGGCGACGTCGAGCATGCCCGCGCTGAAGTCGACCCCGGTGACGCTGCGCCGGCACAGTCCGGTGAGCACCTCGGCGCCCGCACCCGTGCCGCAGCACAGGTCGAGCCCGTCCTCGAAGGGGCCGAGCGGCGCGAGCGCCTTCGCCACGGACTCCAGCACGTCGTCGGGCGTACGGAACGGCGTGTGGTCGAACTTCGGGGCGAGCAGGTCGTAGCCGCGCTCGACGGACGACAGCGCCTGTACGGCGAGTTCACGCAGGCCGGGGCCTTCTGGACCGAACATCTGCTCAGCCTAGAGCCACTCGCTGCCGCAGCACCGTGAGGACCCGGTCGCACCAGCGCAGGTTCTCCTCCTCGAAGGCGATCCCCGCCATGAGCGTGAGATAAGGGCCGATACGGTCGGCGTCGCGGAGGTACGCGTCCTCGGTGCGGCCGTCGAGGAGGCGGCTCCGCACCCGGCGGTAGCGGTCGAGCTTGCCCTGGGCCCAGCCCCTGCGCTCCTCGATCAGCGCGCGGGTGACCTCGGGGTCACCGCCGTCCATCGCCTGGATCTTGATGAGGAGTTCGTCGCGGACGGCCGTGGGCCGCTTCGGGGGCTCGGCGGCGAACGCGCCCAGCTCGGCCCGGCCGGCCTCGGTGAGCGTGAACATCCGCTTGTTCGGCCGCCGCTCCTGCTGCACCGTCCGAGCCTGCACCAGCCCGTCCTGGGCGAGGCGCTCCAGCTCCCGGTAGAGCTGCTGCGGGGTGGCCGGCCAGAAGTTCGCGAGCGAGACGTCGAACGCCTTCGACAGCTCGTATCCCGAGGCCTCGCCCTCCAGCAGGGCGGCCAGGACGGCGTACTTGAGCGACATGTGGACAGGCTAGCAGCCGTTGATTAATCTCATCCGCACCTATTCAATTAATTGACTATGCGAGGTGGTCCGATGCACGCGTTCCGCAGGGCGGTCGAGGCCGGGGACATCGACGCCGTCGAGGCGCTGCTGGCCGAGGACGTCGTCTTCACCAGCCCGGTCGTCTTCAAGCCGTACCCGGGCAAGGCGATCACCGCGGCGATCCTGCGCGCGGTCTCCCAGGTCTTCGAGGACTTCCGGTACGTCCGTGAGATCGGCGACCCGGCCGGCCCCGACCACGCGCTGGTCTTCACGGCCCGGGTGGGCGACCGCGAGCTGACCGGCTGCGACTTCATCCATGTGAACGAGGACGGCCTGATCGACGACCTCATGGTCATGGTCCGCCCGCTGTCCGGCGCGCACGCGCTCGCCGAGGCCATGGGTGCGCGGTTCGACGACATCGTGAAGGAGGCGGAGGCGCGGTCGGCGATGCCCAGCTCGTAGAAGGTGGACGGTCGGCGCATGACTGCCAGGTCCCTTGTCCCCTGCCGCCGGAGTGTTCGTATGGCTGGTATACGGCTCAGGCTCCCCGGTTGCCGACGGGTACGGGCCGCACCGGCAGCGCGCGCACGCTGTTGCCGACGAATCCGGCATGCGGTGCCAAGTCTGCTTCGTCGGCGGCGAGTTCGAGACCGGGGAACCGGGTGAAGAGGCGCTCCAGCGCGATACCGGCCTCCAGCCGGGCCAGCGGCGCGCCCAGACAGTAGTGCGCGCCGTGCCCGAGGGAGAGATGGCGTACGGCGTCGGGCCGGGCGGGGCGGGTGACGTCGAAGCGGTCGGCGTCGGGTCCGTGCGCGGCCGGGTCGCGGCCCGCGGCGGAGTAGCCGGCGAGCACGGGGGTGCCGGCGGGTATCGGCGTGCCGTCGACGGTCAGGTCGCGCACCGGGTAGCGGAACGGGAAGTAGCTGACCGGTGCGTCCCAGCGCAGCGTCTCCTCCACCACGTCGGCCCAGCTCGCCCCGCCCGCGCGCACCAGGTCGAGCTGGTCGCGGTGGGCGCACAGCGCGCGTACCGCGTTGGTGATCAGGTTGAGGGTGGTCTCGTGCCCGGCGATGATCATCAGCAGGAGGGTGCCGGTCAGTTCCTGGTCGCCGAGCCGGTCGCCACCCTCGTCCCGGACGGCGATGAGCGCGCTGGTGAGGTCGTCGGCGGGCTGCGCGGTCTTCGCCGCCGCGATCTCGCCGAGCACCGCCACGAGCTCGCGGTTGGCGGCGATGGTCTGCTCCGGTGTGGTGTCGGTGGCCACGACCTGATTGCTCAGGTGGTGCAGTCGGTCGCGGAACTCCACGTCCACGCCCAGGAGTTCGCAGATGACGCCCATGGGCAGGGGCAGGGCGAAGTGCCGCCGCAGATCGGCGACACCGTCTCCGGCCGCCGCGGCGCCGGCCAGGTTGTCCAGCAGCTCCGCAGTCAACTGCTCGATTCGAGGCCGCAGTTGCTCCACCCGGCGCGGAGTGAAAGCACGACCGGCCAGGGACCGCAACCGCCGGTGATTCTCGCCGTCGGCGGTCGTCATGCCCTGCACGGTGGCGAAGGTGAGCAGGGGCCAGCCCGCGGGGATCCGCCCCTCCCGCAGATCGGTGAAGTGCCGTGCGTTCTTGGCGACTTCGGGATGCTGGAGGAACTCCTTCAGCGCCTCGTGCCCGAGTACGGCCATCCCCTCGATCCCGCCGGGCAGTTCGACCGCGGCCACCGCGCCCTCGGCCAGCAGGCGCGCGTTGACGGCGTGCGGGCAGCCACCGGCGGGGTCCAGACGGTAAGGAGGTCGGACGGGGGAGGTTTCCACGGGGTCTCCTGACGGTCACGCGGATCGGGCGGGAGCAGCGAATCTGGGCGGGAGCAGCCCATCGGGCGGGAATAGACGCGGACGCCATCATGTTGACCCAACCGGATGCACGGGTATAGTGCGATCAGCGCATGTGCGTGTCCCGTCGTTGGGACACCGGTGTCGCCTTCTTCTCCATCAGCCCCTCGGCCGAGGCTTCCGACCGGCCCGGGCTTCTTCTCTGCACCACCTCGTGACCAGGGCGTTCCCGCCATACCCGAGGTGCCGTTCCCGCCGCCCGGAGGCAGCTGTCACCGCCTCCCGCTCGCGGCCTCTCCCCCCTTCCCACTCTCCTCCTCCGTCCGTGAAAGGACTTCCCACCATGACCACCACACTCGAACACCCTCCCGTGGTCCAGCAGGCCCCGGCCGCCCGGCTCGTCACCGGTGTCCTCGACATCGACGCGCACGGGAAGGGGCATCTGCGGGCCGCGAGCCTCCTCCCCTCGCCCGCGGATCCGCAGGTCCCGCCGGCGCTCATCCGGCGCCACGGGCTACGCAAGGGCGACCTCGTCGAGGGCGTCCGGGGCGCCCAGCGCGCCCTGACCGAGGTCACGCGCGTCGAAGGCCGCGACCCGGCGGATCCGCGCGGCCGGCGCCACTTCCGAGACCTCACCCCGCTCCACCCGCACGACCGCATCCGCCTCGAACACCCCGCGTCCGGACCGGCCGGACGCGTCGCCGATCTCTTCGCGCCGGTCGGCAAGGGCCAGCGCGGACTCATCGTGGCCCCGCCGAAGAGCGGCAAGACGGTGCTGCTCCAGCAGCTCGCCGCCGCCGTGGCCGGCAACCACCCCGAGTGCCGGCTGATGGTCCTGCTGCTGGACGAGCGCCCCGAGGAGGTCACCGAGATGCGCCGCTCGGTGCGCGGCGAGGTGTACGCCTCGACGTTCGACCGGGCGCCCAAGGAGCACATCGCCCTCGCCGAGCTGGTCGTCGAGCGGGCCAAGCGCCTGGTGGAGGCCGGTGAGGACGTCGTGATCCTGCTGGACTCGCTGACCCGGTTGTGCCGGGCGCACAACAACGCCTCCGCCGCCGGAGGCCGCACCCTGAGCGGCGGTGTCGACGCGGGCGCGCTGCTCGGCCCGAAGCGGTTCTTCGGCGCCGCCCGCCAGGCCGAGGAGGGCGGCTCGCTGACCATCCTCGCCACCGCTCTGGTGGACACCGGCTCCCGCGCCGACGGCTACTACTTCGAGGAGCTGAAGAGCACCGGCAACATGGAGCTGCGCCTCGACCGGGAAGCCGCCGCCCGGCGTCTCTTCCCGGCCATGGACCTCGACGCCACCGGCACCCGCCGCGAGGAGCTGCTGCTCACCCCGGCCGAGTTGACGGCCGTACACGGTCTGCGCCGGGTGCTGCGCTCCCGTGAGGGCGGTCCGTCCGGTCTGGAGACGCTCCTGGAGCGGCTGCGCTCCACCCCCGACAACGCCGCGTTCCTGCGGCAGGTCCGGCCCACCCTGCCCACCCTGCCCACCGGCTGACCCTCTCCCCACAGGGGAGTTCGGGCATTCGGGTTGCCCGCGTGGGCCGAACGGCCCTCACAGCGCGAGGGATACCGGACCCGTTCGTACGTTGAGCATATGATCACCGGATTCTCTCATCGGGCGGCCCTGTCGGCCTGTTCCCTGTGCGCGGCGGGCGTGCTGGCGCTCCTGCCGGCCACCGCCTCCGCCGGGCCCCGGGCCGGGGAACCCGCCCCACCCGCACCCCGGGCGGCGATGCCCGGACCGTCCCTGCTCTACGACTCCGGCACCCAGGTCCGGCCGCGCCGGGGCGCGCCCGAGGTGCCCGAGGTGTCGGCGCTGTCCTGGGTGGTGGCCGACGCCGGCACCGGCGAGGTGCTGGCCGCGAACGGGGCGCACCGCAGGCTGCCGCCCGCGAGCACCCTGAAGACCCTGTTCGCCGTGACCGAACTGCCGGCCCTGCCCGCCGCAATGAGACACACCGTGCGGAACGAGGAGCTGGCGGACATCGGCGCGGGCAGCAGCATGGTCGGCGTCCAGGAGGGTCACTCCTACGAGGTGGCCGACCTGTGGCGCGGTGTATTCCTCCGCTCCGGCAACGACGCGGTGCATGTGCTGGCCGCGCTGGACGGCGGCTGGGAGGCCACGGCCAAGCGGATGCAGGCCAAGGCACGTTCGCTCGGCGCCCTGGACACCCACGTGGTCTCCCCCGACGGCTACGACGCCGACGGCCAGGTGTCCTCCGCCTTCGACCTGGCCGTCTTCGGCCGGGCGGGCCTGCGCATCCCCGACTTCGCGCGATACTGCTCCACCGCCGAGGCCACGTTCCCCGGTGACGGATGGTCGTACGGCATCCAGAACACCAACAAGCTGCTGACCGGTGCGGGCGGGGTGGAGCGGTATCCGGGGCTGATCGGCATCAAGAACGGTTACACCACCCACGCGGGCAACACCCTGGTCGCCGCCGCCCGCCGGGACGGGCGCACGCTGCTGGTGACGGTGATGAACCCTCAGAGGGGCGGGTTCACCGTGTACGACGAGGCGCGCGAGCTGCTCGACTGGGGCTTCGACGCGGCCGGGCGGGTGGATCCGGTCGGCTCGCTGGACGGGCTGGTCGCCAAGCCGCGGCATGTGTCGCCGCCTGCGCCGGTGGCCGCGGCCGCTTCGCGGCCGGCGGCGGACGGCACGGACTGGACGGTCCCCGCCGTCGTCGCGGGACTCTCCGGGCTCGGCGCCGTGGGCGCGGTTCTGGGACTGCAGGCCAAGGGCAGGCGCACCAAGCGCGGCTGACCCGTCGGCAGACCGAGCAGCAGACCCAGCGTGATCCAGGTGTAGGTGTTGCTGCCCAGGAAGCCGCCGATGCCGGAGGCGTCGTCGAACCACAGCCAGACCACGCTCGTGCACAGCACCGCGTACAGGGCGCCCGCGATCCGCCGGTGCCCGGTGCGCAGCAGCACGGCGAAGGACGGCAGCAGCCACACCAGGTGGTGCACCCAGGTGATGGGGCTGACCAGGCAGGCCGCCGCGCCGGTGAGGGCGAAGGCGGCCGTCCAGTCGCCGGCCTTCACCGCCCCTCGGGTCCGCCACGCCCAGACGCACAGGGTCAGCAGGACCACCGTCGCCCACAGCGGGCGGCCGGTCTCGCCGAGCCGGGCCAGCACGCCCTGCAGCGACTGGTTCGAGACATAGGCGAGCCGGCCCACCCGGCCGGTGTCCCACAGCGCCTCGGTCCAGTAGAAGCGGGACGCCGCGGGGTCCGCCCAGACGGCCAGCGCGGTCGCCGCGGCGGCGACGGCCGTCGCGACACCGGCTGCCCGGCGCCGCCCGGCGAGCAGCAGCAGGCCGATGAACAGCGCGGGCGTCAGCTTCACCGCGGCGGCGAGCCCGATCCCGGCGCCCGCCCAGCGCCCCCGGCCGGTGGCCAGCAGCCGGCAGTCGCCGAGGACGAGCGCGAGCAGCACCAGGTTGACCTGGCCGAAGCTGAAGGTGTCCCGCAGCGGCTCGAACAGCGCGAGCAGGCACAGGCACAGCGACCAGCGGAACCAGCCGTGCCGCCGCCAGTCGGGACCGGCCAGGATCCGCAGGACCACCGCCAGCGCGGCCAGGTTGACGAGCAGGGACGCCACGATCGCCGAGGGCCGGTCGAGCGGGGCGAGCGGCAGCATGGCGACCGCCGCGAACGGCGGATAGGTGAAGCCGTACGACGTACCGGGCACGTGGTAGTCGTAGATCCGGCCGCCGTGGTGCACCCACGTGTGCACGGCGCCGTAGTAGACGCGCAGGTCGAAGAAGCCGCGCAGCAGCGGCACGGTGGCGGTGAACACCGTCACGGCCGCGACGAGGGCGAGGACGAGCAGCATCCGGCCGCGCTCCGTACGAGGTCGCACCAGCCCCGCGAGCCCGCTCACGCGGTACGTCCCGGTGCCGGGGCCTGGGCCGCCTGGTGGGCCTGCCACAGGACGACCACACCGAGCACCCCGCCGGAGACGGCGAGCACCAGTTGCCCGAGGTCGGCGGGGCCGCCGCTCGGCAGGACGGCGAGGGCGAGGACGCCCGCCAGAGCCGCGACCCGGTGCCGTACCGAGGTGTTCGGCGCGGCCGCGGCGATGAGGAACAGCCCCCACAGCACGTACCAGGGGCGGATCGCCGGACCGAACACGGCGACCGTCAGCAGGCTGAGCCCGAGTGCGTACACGGGTCTGAGACGTAGCCGGCGCCATATCAGCGCCACGGCGACGGCGGTGGCCGCGAGCCCGAACACATGCCAGGCCGGTACGGCGAGCGGGGCCAGGCTGCTGCCGAGGTGTTCCAGCAGGGCGCCGGTGGCGCGGCCGAGCAGGCTGGTCAGGGCCCAGTTGTGCGGGGAGACCGGGGTGCTCAGGGCAGCGATCCAGCCATAGCCGGTGCCGGCGACGGCGGTCGCGACGACGGTGGTCACGGCGGAGGCCGCCGCCGTGGTCAGGGCGGCCGGCAGCGGACGGCGGCCGGAGCGGACCCGGAGGGCCACGACCGCCAGCAGTCCGAGCGCGGCCGGCGCCTTGACCAGGGCGGCCAGGGTGACGAGGACCGCTCCCAGCAGGCCGCCGGCCGGCCGGTCCCCGCGTGCGGCGACCAGGCCGAGCCCCAGCAGTCCGAGCATCAGGGCGTCGTTGTGGGCGCCCGCGACCAGGTGCAGCAGGACGAGCGGATTGAGGGCGCCGAGCCAGAGCGCGGCGGCCGGGTCGGCGCCGCTGTGCCGGGCGAGCCGGGGCAGCGCAAGGGCCATCAGGGCCACCCCGAGCAGGGCGACCAGACGCATGCCGAGCAGTCCGGCGGGCAGTTCGCCGCGGGTCAGGCCGGTCAGCGCGGAGGCCAGCCCCAGGAAGGCGGGGCCGTAGGGGGCGCCGGTGTGCTGCCACATCGGGGCGACCTCGTCGGCGAGCGGGCCGCCGAGCTGGGCCGGGCCGTGGGCGTAGACGTCCATGTGGTGGTCGACCATGGCGCCCTGGGCGAGGTAGCTGTAGACGTCCCGGCTGAACAGCGGGGGTGCGAGCAGCAGCGGTGCCGCCCACACGGCGAGCACCAGCAGCAGGGCGCGCGGGGATGGCGGCTGCGGTCCGCGCACCAGGCGGCCGAGGAGCACCCAGGCCGCTATCAGCAGGACGACGCCGAAGTAGACCCCGACCAGTCCGAGCGCCGCCTGCGCGGAGGCGGGCGCCAGCAGGTCCTGCACGGGCAGGGCGCCGGCGGTCTCGCCGCCCAGCGCGAGGAAGGCGGTACCGGCCAGCCCGAGCAGCTGACAGCGGCGGAGATCGAAGGGAAATGCCATGGCCAACACTGGCTCAGCGTGTCAACGCCGGGTGGCCGGGAGGCGACGTTCCCTTCACCTGTGGGCGGCCCGCACGTGACCGGCATGTGAGGAACGGTGAATTCGGCACGTCAGGGCGGTCGCCGGTGCGTCCGGGAGCGAAAGGAACGACGCGATCACCGGTCAGAACACGGACAGCCCGGTGAGGGTCGTGAACCGGTCGAGGGCCGCCACGCCGGCCACCGAGTTCCCGCGTTCGTCCAGCCCGGGACTCCACACGCACAGCGTGCACCGGCCCGGTACGACGGCGATGATCCCGCCGCCGACCCCGCTCTTGCCGGGCAGGCCGACGCGGTAGGCGAAGTCGCCGGCCGCGTCGTACGTCCCGCACGTCAGCATCACCGCGTTGACCTGCTTGGCCTGGCTGCGGGTGAGCAGGCGGCCGCCGTCGGCGCGGATGCCGTGCCGGGCGAGGAAGCCGGTGGCGAGAGCCAGGTCCGCGCAGGAAGCGGTGACGGAGCACTGCCGGAAGTACTGGTCGAGCAGGGTGGGCACGTCGTTGTCGATGTTGCCGTAGGACGCCATGAAGTGGGCGAGGGCGGCATTGCGGTCGCCGTGCGCGGTCTCGGACGCGGCGACGTCCAGGTCGAAGTCCAGGTCCGGGTTGCCGCTCTCGGCGCGCAGAAAGGCGAGCAGCTCGCCGGCCGCGTCTCCGGTACGGGTCTGCAGGCGGTCGGTGACGACGAGGGCGCCCGCGTTGATGAAAGGATTCCGCGGGATGCCGTTCTCGTACTCCAGCTGGACCAGGGAGTTGAAGGGGTTGCCGGAGGGCTCACGGCCCACGTGCTCCCAGAGTTCGTCGCCCTCGCGGGCCAGGTCCAGGGCGAGCGTGAAGACCTTGGTGATGGACTGCGCGGAGAACGGCTCACGCCAGTCCCCCACCCCGTACACCGTGCCGTCGAGCTCGGCCACGGCCATGCCGAACCGGCGGGGGTCGCACGCGGCGAGGGCCGGGATGTAGTCGGCGGCCCGGCCGCGGCCCGGGGTGCGTTCGATCTCCGTCATGATGCGTTCGAGGACCGGCTGGAACTGCGAGGACATGATCGTCATCATGCCGTACTCCTGTCCTCCGGGTACTGCCGGGGGAGGCCGGTCCTCAGCGATCTACCCGGGCAGCCCGTGCCGAGGACGGGTCATCCGTCCGGGGACTCTCCTGGCGTGGGGCCGCCGGCACGCGCGCTGGGACGGGCGTAGCCGTCGGGGTTGAGCTCCTGGAACCGCCAGGCGTCGCGGCACATGGTGGTGAGGTCGCGTGTGGTGGTCCAGCCCCAGGCCGCCGCCACCGCACTGGCGTCGGCGACGAGTGCGGCGACGTCGCCCGCTCTGCGGCCGACGGTCCGGCAGGGCACCGAACGGCCGCTCACCGCCGCGAAGGCGTCGACCAGTTGGAGCACCGAGGTGCCGGTGCCCGTGCCGAGGTTGAACACCCGCATGCCGGCGCGGTCGTCGAGGTGTTCGAGGGCCACCCGGTGTCCTTCGGCGACGTCCATGACGTGGATGTAGTCGCGCACTCCGGTGCCGTCGGGGGTGGGGTAGTCGTCCCCGAAGACGCTCAGCTCCTCCCGACGGCCCACGGCGACCTGCGCGATGTACGGCATGAGGTTGCCGGGGATGCCATGCGGGTCCTCCCCGAGCAGCCCGCTCGGGTGGGCGCCGACCGGGTTGAAGTAGCGCAGGGCGAGCACCTTCAGATCCGGGAGACGGGCACAGACGTCTTCCAGGATCCGCTCGCACGTCAGCTTGGTGCGGGCATATGGATTGGTGGGCGCCACGGGACTGTCCTCGGACAGCGGCACGGTCCGCGCGTCGCCGTAGACCGAGCAGGAGGAGGAGAACACGAGCCGGTGGACCTCGTGTTCGTGCATGACCGACAGCAGTGCGCAGGTGCCCCCGACGTTGGTGTCGTAGTACTCGATCGGCAGGGACACCGACTCGCCGACCGCCTTGTGGGCCGCGAAGTGAATGACCGCGTCCACCGGGTGCCGCGCGAACACCTCGGAGAGCGCCGCCCGGTCGCGCACGTCGATTGCGTAGGCAGCGATGAGCGGCCGGCCGGCGATCTTCGCGACGCGGACCAGTGCCTCGGGAGAGCTGTTGACATGGTTGTCCACCACGACGACTTCGTAGCCGTGGCCGAGCAGTTCGACACAGCTGTGGCTGCCGATGAATCCCGCGCCACCGGTCACCAGGACCGTCTCGGGCATGAGTACCTCGTTTCGTCTGGTCGGCCGGGTGCGGCCGTCGGGGCGGCCATCCGGTTCCGGCGCCGCCGGGCGGCGGGTCATCGGGCGATGAACCCGCGTACGTACGTGGGGAACAGGAGCAGGGCCCACGCCGGCGGAAGCAGCGCGAGGAGCCCCGCGGCCGGGGGCAGGACTACGGTACGCACCGCACGGCGGCTCGGGCTCCCTGCGGATCGAGCGGTCTCCCGGATGCGCGGGGCACCCACCGTGAAAGTCGCCGTCGCCTGCGACGTCCTCGGCGTCGACGGCGAACGCACCTTGCCAGGCAGCCGAGTCCGGCGGAAGGGTCGTCCAGAAGTCCGCTCGGCGGGCGCCCGGACGACCGCGAACGCCCTGCGCGACACGGGTACTTCGAAGACGGTGTCGAAGGTGCGCAGGCGCAGCACCACGACAACGAAGCACATCGGCAGCAGCGCGCTGTTCACCGCGAAACCCGTCCGGCCGGTCCGGTACTCCGGGCGCGCCCACCACCCCGAGAACCACACCGAGGCGGCCGGCCGGGCTGGGTCACGAGGCGACCGGGGTCGCTCCGGACGGACCGGGCCGGGCTGCGGTGACACCGTCCTGCTGCCCGCCCCGGATCGCCGTGAGAGCGGCGGCGACGTCAGCCGGCCGGTCGGCGAACCAGCGCACCGTCCGGCGCAGCCCCTCCTCGATGCCCACCTCGGGGACCCAGCCCAGGCGCTCGGCCGCCCGTGCGATCACCGGTCGCCGGCGGGTGGGATCGTCGACGGGCAGCGGATGGAACTGGACCTCGGCCCGGGAGCCCGTCAGGCGCAGCACGAGTTCGGCCAGTTCGAGGACCGTCAGTTCGACGGGGTTGCCGAGATTCACCGGTCCCGGTTCGTCGCGGTCCAGCATCGCGACGATGCCGCGCACCAGGTCCTCGACATAGCAGAAACTGCGGGTCTGCTTACCGTCGCCGTAGACGGTCAAGGGCTCTCCGGCGAGGGCCTGCGCCACGAAGCTGGAGACGACCCGGCCGTCGTGCGGACGCATGCGCGGACCGTAGGTGTTGAAGATCCGGACGATTCCCGTGTCGGTTCCATGGTGGGTCCGGTAAGCCTGGGTCAGTGCCTCGGCGAACCTCTTGGCCTCGTCGTAGACGCTGCGCGGTCCGATGGGATTCACATGACCCCAGTACGTCTCGTCCTGGGGATGCACCTCCGGGTCCCCGTACACCTCGCTCGTGGAGGCCAGCACGAAACGGGCGTCGTGCCGCGCGGCAAGCCGGAGGGCGTTCTCCGTGCCGCGGCTTCCGACGGCGAGCGTCTCCAGGGGGCGTCTGAGATAGTCGGGGGGTGAGGCGGGGCTGGCGAGATGCGCCACCGCGTCCACCGGGCCCCGTACATCGATCAACCGGCTCACATCGCCTGCGACGAGTTCGAAAGCGGGGTTTTCCCGAAAGGCGGTGATGTTCGCGGGATCACCGGTGGAGAAGTCATCGAGACACACGACCTCGTCACCACGCCGGAGGAGTGCTTCGCAGAGGTGGGACCCCAGGAAGCCGGCACCACCAGTAACGGCCACACGCATGAATTCTCCTGGATTAACCTAGGATTTTCGCGGCTCCTCCTGGTGCAGCAGGTCGGCGGTCCATGTGCCAGGAAGGGAGACGATCTTCATCCAGACCGCGAATTCACCATATGAGCGTCACTAGCGCTTTTCGGAAAATTGGCGAATCGGGCTGCGCCAAACAGCCGGTATGCGCGACGACAATCGCGCGTCGCACGCCTGCGGGGTTCATCCCTGGGTGTGACGGCAGCCCGCGTGTCGGCCGGGTCCGGTGGTCCGGCGCCCTGCCGACACGCGGGCTGCCGCTGCGTCAGATGGCCGGCTCGGCAGTGCTGCCGGCGAGCACCTCCGGCCGCAGCAGGTCCGCCAGCCGCTCGGCCGGCAACAGGCCCTTCTCCAGCACCAGTTCGGCCACTCCACGGCCCGTGACGAGGGCCTCCTTGGCGATGTCGGTCGCGGCCGTGTAGCCGATGTGCGGGTTGAGGGCGGTGACCAGGCCGATGGAGTTCTCCACGCCGGCGCGCAGCCGCTCGGTGTTGGCGGTGATGCCGTCGACGCACCGCTCGGCCAACGTGAGACAGGCGCTCTGCAGGTGCGTGATGCTCTCCGACAGGGAGTGCAGGATGATCGGCTCGAAGGCGTTGAGCTGGAGCTGTCCGGCCTCGGCGGCCATGGTGATGGCGACGTCGTTGCCGATCACCTCGAAGGCGACCTGGTTGACCACCTCGGGGATGACCGGGTTGACCTTGCCCGGCATGATGGACGAACCGGCCTGCACCGGCGGCAGGTTGATCTCGCCGAGGCCCGCGCGCGGACCGGAGGACAGCAGCCTGAGGTCGTTGCAGCTCTTGGAGAGCTTGACCGCGATGCGCTTGAGCACCCCCGACATCTGGACGAAGGCACCGCAGTCCTGGGTGGCCTCGACCAGGTTGGCGGCGGTGACCAGCGGCAGCCCGGTGATCGCCGACAGGTGCCGGCGGGCCGCCTCGGCGTAGCCCGCCGGGGCGTTGAGCCCCGTACCGATCGCCGTGGCACCCAGGTTGATCTCATGGATCAGCTCGACGGCCTCGGCAAGACGGCTGCGGTCCTCCTCGATCATGACGGCATAGGCGGAGAACTCCTGCCCCAGCGTCATCGGCACGGCGTCCTGCAACTGGGTACGGCCCATCTTGAGCACGTCCCGGAACTCGACGGCCTTACGGGCGAACGAGTCCTGCAGTACGGCCATCGCCTTGAGCAGTCCACGCACCGCGAAGACCGTTGCCGTCTTGACGGCGGTCGGGTAGACGTCATTGGTCGACTGACCCAGATTGACGTCCTCGTTGGGGTGCAGATACGTGTACTGCCCCTTCTCGTGGCCGAGGAGTTCCAGCGCGCGGTTCGCCACGACCTCGTTGGCGTTCATGTTGGTGGACGTGCCGGCGCCGCCCTGGATGACGTCGACGACGAACTGGTCGTGCAGCCGGCCCGCCCGGATCTCCTGACAGGCGGCGACGATCGCGCGGGCCTTCTCGGGTGCCAGCAGGCCGAGTTCCTCGTTGGCGAGCGCGGCGGCCTCCTTGACGGCGGCCAGGGCGTCGATCAGATGCGGGTACGCGGAGATCGGCGTACCGGTGATGGGAAAGTTCTCCGAGGCACGCAGGGTGTGCACACCCCAGTACGCGTCGGCGGGTACGTCACGGTCGCCGAGCAGATCGTGCTCGCGGCGGGTGGCGGGGGCGGTCATGAGGGTGGGTCCTCTTTCTGAGGTACGGAGGTGAAAGAAAAGGGGCGCGGGGAACCGCGCGATCGACCACGGCGGAGCCGCAGATCCAGGACGGCCGATCCGGCGGCGCGCTACGCGCAAGCAGTGAACGGAACCGGATCCAGCGCGCGCACGGCCCGCACGCATCCCACCGGCTCCCCGCCACCCAACAGCGGCTCTCCCGCGAACTCGGTGAGCAGCTCCGGGTCGACGCCCGCGCGAGCGAGCGCGGCCGCCGCCACCGGAACACGCGCGCGGTTCGCCCCGTCGGCGATCTTCACGGCAATGGCCCGGCCATCGGGCAGCGCGGCAACCTGAACGCCCTCGAACCCGTCCTTGGCGAGCAGCCCCGGTACGGCCCGCATCAGTGCCGCCACATCCCGCCCCGAGCCGGAGGCCATGTCGGCGTGCGAGCGCATCGCGTCCGCGACCTGTGCCTCGGGGGTGCCGGGGGCGGCCGAGGTGATCCGGGACAGGGCGCGGGCCAGGCCGTGCAGGGAGATGGAGAACAGCGGCGCGCCGCAGCCGTCGACGGTGACGCGGGCGACCCGCTGGCCGGTCAGGTCCTCGACGATCTCCTGGATCGCCTGCTGCAGTGGGTGCTTCGGGTCGAGGTAGTCCGCCAGCGACCAGCCGTTGAGCTGGGCGGTCCACAGCATGGCCGCGTGCTTGCCGGAGCAGTTCTGGGCGAGCCGGGAGGGCAGCCGGCCCTCGCGCACCCAGGCGTCCCGGACGACCGGGTCGAACGGCATGTCGGGGACGTTGCGCAGGTGGTCCTCGGTGAGCCCGGCGAGTTCGAGGATGCGCCGGGTGCCGGCGAGGTGCCGTTCCTCGCCGGAGTGGCTCGCGGCGGCCAGCGACAGCAGTGCGCCGTCGAGCGGCAGCCCGGCCCGCAGCATGGCCACGGCTTGGAGGGGCTTGACGGCCGAGCGCGGGTAGAAGGCGGCTTCGATGTCGCCGAGCTGGAACTCCACCCGGCCGTCGGCGCCGAGGACGACGACGGAGCCGTAGTGGATGCCCTCGACGACCCCGCCGCGGACGAGGTGGGCGACGGGGGCGTGGAGGGGTTCGCGGACGACGGGTGCGTCGGCGGGGGAACTGCTGTACATCACTGCCTGCATCGTGAGTCGGGGTCGGCCGGTACGCGGGTCACGCGTCGGCGCCGGTGGAGGTGCGGGATATGCGGGCGCGGATGGCGTACCAGCCCGCGACCAGCGCTGCGACGATCAGCGGCAGACAGAGCACGGTGGTGCGTCCGGCGCCGCCGTCGGCGTACATGAGGACCAGGACGGAGGCGAGGAACGCCAGCGTCACGAGTTCGGTCCAGGGGGAGCCCGGCAGCCGGTAGGCCGGCCGGGTCAGTTCGCTGTTCTGGGTCTTCCGCCAGAAGAGCAGGTGACAGATCATGATCATGCCCCAGGTCGCGAGGATACCGATCGCCGCGAAGTTGAGGACGATCTCGAACGCGTCGGCGGGGACGACGTAGTTGAGACCCACGCCGAGGACACAGATACCGCTGGTGAGCAGGATTCCGCCGTACGGGACCTGGCTGCGGCTCATCCGCCCGGTGAACTTGGGCGCCGAGCCGCTCATGGCCATGGAGCGCAGGATGCGGCCGGTGGAGTACAGGCCGGAGTTGAGCGAGGACATGGCGGCGGTGAGCACGACCAGGTTCATCACGCCGCCGGCCGCCGGGACACCGATGTGCGACAGGACGGTCACGAAGGGGCTCTCACCGGCCTTGTACACGTTCCAGGGCAGCAGCATCGAGAGCAGGACGACGGAGCCGACGTAGAACAGGCCCACGCGCCACATGATCGAGTTGATCGCCTTCGGCATGATCTTCTCGGGGCTCTCGGTCTCGCCGGCGGCCACGCCGACCAGTTCGACGGAGGCGTAGGCGAAGACGACACCCTGGATGATCAGCAGCATCGGCAGCAGACCGTTGGGGAAGATGCCGCCGTTGTCGGTGATCAGGGACGGGCCGGGGTGGTGGCCGTCGACCGGGTGCTGGGTGACCAGCAGGAAGATGCCGATGCACATGAAGATCACCAAGGCGCTGACCTTGACGATCGCGAACCAGAACTCCAGTTCGCCGAAGATCTTCACCGAGATCAGGTTCACGGTGAGGACGACCGCGAGGGCTATCAGCGCGATCACCCACTGCGGGATGTCGGAGAACATGCCCCAGTAGTGGGTGTAGGTGGCGACCGCGGTGATGTCGGCGATACCGGTGGTCGCCCAGTTCAGGAAGTACATCCAGCCCGCGGTGTAGGCGCCCCTCTCCCCCAGGAACTCCCGCGCGTACGACACGAAGGCGCCGGAGGACGGGCGGTACAGGACGAGTTCGCCGAGAGCGCGCACCACCAGGAAGGCGAAGACGCCGCAGACGGCGTACGCGATGAACAGGGAGGGCCCGGCGTCGGCGAGCCGGCCGCCCGCGCCGAGGAAGAGGCCGGTGCCGATGGCTCCGCCGATGGCGATCATGTTGACGTGCCGGTGCTTCAGGCCTTTGCTGTAGCCGGCGTCTCCGGCGTCGACATGGCCGGACGAGGGGCGCGTCTCGTCTTTGAGGTGCTGCTCGCTCACGCCTCGGGTCCGCCTTCCGTGGGGAGGTCGTCCGTCCGCTGCGGACGCACGATGTCGGTGAGGGTCGTCTCGACGCGGTCCAGATGGTGGCTCATGGCCTCCACCGCGTCGTGTTCGGAACCGTCGACCAGCGCCTCGACGATCGCCCGGTGCTCGCGGTTGGACTGCTCGCGGCGCCCGCCCAGTTCGTTGAGGAAGGCCGACTGACGCGCCAGTGCGTCGCGGATCTCCTCGATGACCCGGCGGAAGACCGGGTTCTGGGCGGCCTCGGCCACGGCGAGGTGGAAGAGGGTGTCCATCGCCACCCACGCGGTGGTGTCCGTCTCCCGCTCCATGCGGTCGAGCAGATGGGCCAGGTGGTCCAGATTCTCCGGGGTGCGGCGCACGGCCGCGTACCCGGCGACCGGGATCTCTATGTGCCGGCGCACCTCGAGCAGGTCGCTGGCCGCGTAGTCGCCGAAGGTGGGGTCCTCGACGGCGTTCGCGACGACGAAGGTGCCCTTGCCGGTCCGGGAGACCGTGAGGCCCATCGTCTGCAGCGCGCGCAGCGCCTCCCGGAGCACGGGCCGGGACACCTCAAGGGTGCGGCACAGCTCGGCCTCGGAGGGCAGCTTGTCGCCTATGGCGTACTCGCCGCGTTCGATGGCGCCGCGGAGGTGGCTGAGGACCGCTTCCATGGCGCTCACACGCCGGGGACCCAGACCACCTGTCTGGCTGTCTGACAGGTTCACGGGAGCGATCCTGCGGGTTGCGTCAGGGAACTGTCAAGACACCCCGTAAAGGAAACATTCACGGGGTGCGGCGCCTGAATGCAGGCATCCGCACCCCGTGGGTGATCAGGAGGGTTCGGTCAGGCGTCGAGCACACCGGTCGCGAGCAGGCCGAGCAGTCCCACGCCGATGATGATGCGGTAGATCACGAAGGCGTTGAAGGAGTGCTTGGCGACGAACTTCAGCAGCCAGGCGATGGAGGCGTAGGCGACCACGAAGGAGACGATGGTGCCGACGGCCAGCGGAGCGGCGCCCACGCCCGCGCCCAGGGCGTCCTTGAGCTCGTAGATGCCGGCGCCGGTGAGGGCCGGGATGCCGAGGAAGAACGACAGGCGGGTGGCGGCGACGCGGTCCAGGTCCCGGATGAGCGCGGTGGACATGGTGGCGCCGGAGCGGGAGAAGCCGGGGAAGAGCAGGGCGAGGATCTGGGAGCAGCCGACCCACATCGCGTCCTTGAAGGACGTGTCGTCCTCGCCGCGCTTGTGCCGGCCCATCTGGTCGGCCGCCCACATCACGCCCGAGCCGACGATCAGCGAGGCGGCCACCACCCACAGGGAGCCGAGCGCGCCGTCGATCAGCGGTTTGGCGGCCAGGCCCACGATGACGATCGGGATGGTGGCGGCGATCACCCACCAGGCGAACTTGTAGTCGTGGTGGTAGCGCTCCTCGCGGTTGACCAGACCGCGGAACCAGGCGGAGACGATCCGCTTGATGTCCTTGAAGAAGTACACGAGCACGGCGGCGATGGCGCCGACCTGGATGACGGCGGAGAAGCCGACGACGGACTTGTCGTCGACCGGGATGTGCATGAGTCCCTCGGTGATCTTCAGGTGCCCGGTCGAGGACACCGGGAGGAACTCGGTCACCCCCTCGACTACTCCGAGGACGACGGCTTGACCGACGGAGATGGCGCTCATGGGATCCAGTTCTGAGGAGTGTAGGTCGACAGTGTTGTAGAAAGTACTTGCTGTGCCCGGCCGTATCGAAGCGCTAGGCCCACAGCACTCCGGCGAGCGAGACACCGGCGAAGGCCGCGGCGAGCCCCGCCACCACACTCGCGACGACGTTCACGGCAGCGTAGAGCCCGGAGCCGGCCTCGGTCAGCCGCAGCGTCTCGTAGGAGAAGGTCGAGTACGTCGTCAGGGCGCCGCACAGCCCGGTGCCCAGCAGGAGTTGCAGGTGAGGTCCGGCGGCCCCGGCGGAGGCCGCACCGGTGAGCAGCCCGAGGATGAGACATCCGGTGACATTCACCACGAAGGTGCCCCAGGGGAACACCGAGTCATGGCGGGCCTGCACGGCGCGGTCGGTGAGATAGCGCAGCGGTGCGCCGACCACGGCTCCCGCGATCACCAGCAGCCAGTTCACAACGACTTCTTACCCTTCGGGTCCATGCCGCGCGGACCGCCCGTACGTCCCACGTACCGGACGACCTCGCACTCCTCCAGCGTGACCAGGCCCTCGTCGACGAGTTCGTCGAGCTGCGGCAGGAACGCCCGTACGCGCTCCTCGGTGTCCACGACGACGACTGCCACGGGCAGGTCCTCGCTCAGGGACAGCAGGCGGGAGGTGTGGATGCGGGAGGAGGCGCCGAAGCCCTCGATGCCCCGGAAGACGCTCGCCCCGGCGAGTCCGGCCGTGTGTGCGCGGTGCACGATCTCGGAGTACAGGGGCTTGTGGTGCCAGGTGTCGTCCTCGCCGATGTAGACGGTCAGCCTGAGGGCGCGGCCGGTGAGTGACGTCATCGCTGCCTCCTGATCAGCACGCGGCGGGCGGCGACCGAGGCGAGCCACACCGCGGCGAGGGCCGCGCACAGTGTCGCGGCGAGATAGCCGAGCCCGAGGCCGGGGCGCCCGGCGTCGACCAGCCTGCGGATGTCGACGGCATAGGTGGAGAACGTGGTGAAGCCGCCGAGGATGCCGGTGCCGAAAAAGGGGCGGACGAGGCGGTGGGCGGCCCACACCTCGGTGATGAGCACCATGAAGACACCGATCACCGCGCAGCCGACGGCGTTGGTCCAGAACGTCGCCCAGGGAAAGGAGCCGGGCGGCGTGGGCCAGACGAGGGTGAGCCCGTAGCGGGCGCAGGCGCCGAGGGCGCCGCCGAGGGCGACCACCGCGACGACGGGTGCCTGGGTGCGCCACTCGGACCGCCGCCCTGGCGTGGGGCGGACACGGAGGCTCTCGGCTTCCGGGGCTGTCATGTGCGTGCGTCTCCTCTTCGGCCGGTCCCGAGGGGGTGTTCGGCCCGCCCCTACGGGTGATCACGGCCGGGCACCAGCCTACCGCCGGGTCAGCGGGCGGTGGTCCGGGCGCAGACCGCGACGCCGGGCTCCCGGAGGCTGCCGAGGACGAGGTGGCCGCCGGTCGCGCAGACGGCGGTGAGCATGCGGAAGCCGGAGCGGCGGCGGACGAGGTGCCGGACGGTGCGGCCCGTGTCGTCGAGGGCCAGCACCCCGATCGTTCCGCTCGGGCGGTAGGGCGCGTGGACGGCGGCCCGGGCGGCTGCTGCGCGCACGCCGGGCGGGGTGCGGTGCAGGAGGTGCAGCGGCGGAACCCTGGGGCTGGCGAGCGCGACCCAGATCGGGCCGTCGGGGCCCTCGCGCCAGAGGTTGTCCGGCATGCCGGGAAGCCGGGCGAAGAGGTCGGCGTGGCCGGCGCGGGGGCCGGTGAGGTGATAGCGGGTGAGACGGCAGGCGCCGGTCTCGGCGATCACCAGGAAGGAGCCGTCGCCGCCGGCCGCCAGGCCATTGGCGAACTGCAGCCCGTCCAGCAGGACTTCGGGCTCAGCGCCCCCGGGCGGAAGGCGCAGCAGCCGTCCGGTGCCGGTGTGCTCGACGATGTCGCCGATCCAGTGCTCCAGTGGGTAGCGGCGGCTGGAGACCGTGAAGTACACGGTGCCGTCCGGCAGGGCGACGACGTTGCTGCAGAAGCGGAGCCGCTCCCCCGCCGCCGAGTCCGCGAGGACACGGACGGTGCCGCGGCCGCGGCCGGGGTCGACGCGCAGCAGGCCGCGTTCCGCGTCGCACACCAACAGGCCGCCGTCCGGCAGCAGTTCGAGTCCGAGGGGACGCCCGCCGGTCTCGGCCAGCACCTCCACACGGGCCGTCCGCGGGTCGCCGAGGTGGTGGAGGCGCAGGATCCGGCCGTCCTCCACTCCGGTCAGTACGCGCCCGTGTGCGTCGGCCACCACGTCCTCGGGGCCACGGGCGCCGAGGGAGACGTAGTGGAGCGGGACAAGTCCAGTGGGTCGGTCCATGCGCGGTGCCCTCCGCCGTCGGTCGGCATCTCCCGCCTGCCGGCCGGGGGTGTTCGCCGAGCTCTCTCCCTCCCGTCATCCTGCCCCGCCCTGCCCGGTCCGACGCCGGCTCACCAGCGCCTTCCTCACCACCCCTTCTCGAACACGCGCGCCACCTCGGCGATGCGGATCTCGTCGCGCCGGTAGTAGGTACGGCACCGCAGGCGGCGGGTGCGCAGCACGCCGAGCCGGGTGAGGAAGTCCAGGTGGGCGCGGGCGGTGCGGCGACGCACGCCCAGCTTGGCGGCCACGGCACGCGCGGTGACTCCGGTCGCGACGGGATCCCGGCGAGCGGGCGCCGGGAAGTTGGCATCTGGGTCCTTGAGCCATTCGAGAATCGTCTGCCGCATCCGGCCCGAGGGGGTTCCCATCATCCGTCCGCCTCCGTCCCCGACCTCCTCGTACGCAGTGTCACCACTGTGGCCCGGGCGACGCCGCCGCGTCCGGCACTCGGTGACCGTTGTCCGGTACCGAACGGCCGTGCGACCCAGGGGTGTGCATATGACCCCGGAAAATGGGGGAGACCCGGCCGCCCCTTACGGCCGGGCCCCCTCAGCTGTGGTTCAGCGGTGGCTGAACCACGTCATCGAGGACAGCGCCTTGTCGTCGTAACCGAACAGGGCCTGGTTCTCCCAGCCGTTGCCGGAGCCGGCGTCGGTCGGGTCCCAGCCGTTGCCGGTGACGGCGGTCCAGGTCGCCTCCCAGGAGAAGACGCCGAGGCCGCGGCCGTCCGGGACGGCCTCGACGATGCTCGCCACGTCGTTCAGCCACTTGGTCTGGCCGGCCACGGTCGCCGGGTAGCCGGACACCAGTTTGACGGTGGTGTCGATCTGGTTCTCCAGCGAGTCGTTGTTGGCCAGGGTGAAGGGATAGGCCGTCTCGGCGACGAAGACCCTGTTCGGAGACCGCGGCAAGGGTGCGTACGACGTCACGGTCTACGCAAGCGACTACGTCCACGGCAGGCAGGTGCTGCCGGTCCGCGTCGACCGCGAACTTCAGTCGCTGCTCGGCTCGTTGCCAGGCGCGGCGCGGGTGACGGCCCGTGGGGACGAGGATGCGCGGATCGAGGGTTCCGCACAGAGGGTCACCTTCGAGGGCAGGCGCGGGCCGGACCTGCCCCTGGGCGACGCGCTCGTCCGGGGCCGCTGGATGCACCGTCCGGGAGAGGTCGTGGTCGGCTCGGCCTTCCTGCGCCGCAACGGGGTGCACATCGGGGACCACCTCCGGCTACGCAAGAGCGGCCGCCAGGAGGAGGTCACGGTGGTCGGCGAGCAGATGCAGGAGAACGACCGGGTGGTCGCCGGCACCTGGCCGACGTTCACCGCGCTGGTCCCGGACGGCAAGGCGTTCGCCTATCACGTCAAACTGCGTGAGGGCACGGACGGGACGGCGTACGCGCGCGCCGCCCGAGCCGTCGACACGGGGCTCAGTACCCAGCTGACCGGCCCGAGCAACGGCGCCGAGACCATCATCGGCTCGGCGGCCGCCCTCACCCTGATGCTGGCCCTGGTCGCCTCCCTCGGTGTGTTCAACACGGCCGTGCTCAACACCCATGACCGACGTCGTGACCTCGGCATGCTCAAGTCGATCGGCATGACCCCGCGCCAGGTGACGGTGATGACGGTGACGTCCATGGCGGTACTCGGCGTGATCGGGTCGGTGCAGGGCGTCCCGCTGGGCATCGCCGCCTACGAGGTGGTCGTCCCACGGATGGCCGCGGGGATCGACCTCACTCTGCCGTCGTACATGACGGACGTCTGGCACGCGCCGAAGCCGGCCGGACTTGCGCTGGCGGGTCTGGTGATCGCCGTGGTGGGCGCCCTCGTCCCCGCCCGGCGCGCGGCCCGGCTCACCGTTGCGGAGGTGCTGCACAACGAGTGAGCCACGGGGAGCCCGCAACCGGTCAGGATCGAAGAAGCCGGAGCGGGCTCCCCGGTCCTAGCGTGAAGTGCACCGACGGAGAACCCGTCGGGCCACGCACCTCAGAAGGAGAGTCCCATGACCGCCGGCGTGCAGACGATCATCTACCCCGTCAAGGACAAGGACCGTGCCAAGGCCCTGTTCACCGCCCTCCTGGGCGTCGAGCCGTACGCGGACGAACCCTATTACGTCGGTTTCAAGGCCGAGGGACAGGACGTCGGCCTCGACCCCAACGGGCACGCGCAGGGCCTGACCGGGCCGGTGCCGTTCTGGCACGTCACCGATCTTCGCGAGCGCCTCGCGGCCCTGCTGGCGGCGGGCGCCGAGCCCGTCCAGGACGTGCGGGACGTCGGCAACGGCAGGCTGATCGCCTCCGTGAAGGACCCCGACGGCAACCTGATCGGCCTGCTCCAGGACCCGGTCGCCTGAGCTGCGGCCGCCTGTTCGTACCCGCTCACACCCGCACTAGTTGCACACTCAATGATTGGCTGGATCGGTGCTACGGTGCGGGTATGGCAGTCAAGACGGCCGACGCCCGGCTCGAGGAACGGTGGCGGGACATCCTCGCCGTACACGCGCACACGATGTGCGAGATCGACCGGGCCCTGCACCCGCACGGGCTGGGCGCCAGCGACTTCGAGGTGCTGGACATCCTGGCGTCCGAGTCGCCCGCGGAGGGTGACCAGTGCCGGGTGCAGAACCTGGTCGGCCGGGTCCATCTCACCCAGAGCGCGCTGTCCCGGCTGATCGGCCGACTGGAGAAGGACGGCCTGGTGGAGCGCTCGGTGTGCGCCGAGGACCGGCGCGGGGTGTGGGTGGCGCTCACCCCCAAGGGCCGTGCGCTGCACGCCGAGGTGCAGCCGCTGCAGCGCGCCGTGCTGGAGCGCATGCTCACCGGGCAGGAACGTTAGACGCGGGCTCACCAGGCGGGAACGATAGACGCAGGCTCACCGGGCGGGAACAGCGGAGACCGCGCGGGAACGTCCGCGACCGCGGGCAGGGACGCACCGGCCGGCAGGGAGGTCAGAGCAGCAGCTCGGCCCCGTCGGGCAGTACCTCGACGCCCTCCTCGGCGATCCGCGCACGTGCCGGTGAATCCGGGTCGAGCAGCGGGTTCGTGTTGTTGAGGTGGGTGTAGATCCGGCGCGCACCGGGATGGCGGGCCAGGGCCGCGAGCGTGCCGTCCCGGCCCGTGACCGGCAGGTGTCCCATGGCGGCCTGCCCGGCACCGGAGCGCACCGCCGTGCCCATCTCGTCGGCCGCGAAGAAGGTGCCGTCCAGCAGCACGCAGTCGGCCTCGGCGCACAGCTCGTCCAGCTCCGGACTCCAGGCGCCCACGCAGGGCGCGTACACCAGCACTCCCCCGCTGGCCAGATCCTCCACGCGGTACGCCGTCACCCATGGGCCGCCGGCGCCGGGAACCTGCGCCGGTACGTACTTCGGGATCTTCGCACCCACCGGATGGGCCGTGACCACCAGTCCCCCGGCCAGCACGAATCCGCCGTCGGCCAGGCTGTCCGCCCACTCCCAGGGGGCGTAACGGTCCAGAGCGGCGCGGGCCGGACCCAGTACGGCGCGCACCGGTGCGGCGGCGTAGACCTTCAGGCCCGCCGCTCCGCGCAGCTCGGCCAGGCCGGTGACGTGGTCCGCCTCGGCGTCGGTGAGCAGGACACCGCGCAGCGGGGTGTCCCGGGGACCCGGGCCCGGCCAGAGCGCCGGGGTGGCGGTGAGCTGGGTGCGCAGATCGGGCGAGGCGTTCAGCAGCCACCAGTCGCGGCCGTTGCCGGTGACGGCGGCGCACTCCTGGGTGCGGGAGGGCAGCTTGCCGTCCCGGGCGGCCGTGCACAGCGCACAGGCGCAGTTCCACTGCGGGAAGCCGCCCCCGGCGGCGGTGCCCAGCAGGACGACCCTCACGACCATCGGCTCCTTCGCACGCGTCCGGACCTGCCTCGGACCGGTCTTGGACCTGTCTTTCGCTGGGATCTTCCCGCCACGGGCCGGGGACTATCCGGTGGCGGGGGGCAGTTCCGGCCGTCCTTCGCCGGGCCGCCGGTCGGCCGGACGCGCGGGCGGGATCGGCCCGCCGGGGAAGTCGCGGGGGCCGGTCCACAACGCGGGTACGGCGTCGCAGCGGCGGCACAGTTCATAGGCGATCGCCTCGTAGTTGACCCGCCAGCCCTGGAAGTGCGGCCAGGCCTCCTTCGGCGACCGCTCGGCGTGGAACCCGGCCGACTCCAGCATGGCCACGGCGGCGTCGAACTCGGCGAAGGTCAGCCGGATCGTGGCGTCCGGCGACGGGTCCTCGTCGAACGGGAAGCGCAGGGCGCGGGCGATGTCGCGCAGCGCGGTGAAGCCGGCCCGCAGCACCAGCCGGGCCTCCGGCGGGGCGAGCCGCGGTTCCAGGGCCAGCTGCATCGCCGCCGCGTCCATCACCGCGACGAGTCCGACCAGCCAGCTGCGGTGCGGGCGCGGGGAACGGAAGGTCAGCAGGATGGGGTACGTCGAGTGGCTCTCGCCCATGTCCGCGGCGAGCCGCTCCCAGGCCCGGTACAGCTCGGGCAGCGCCCTCTCGGTGTCGACCAGCCACTGCCGGGCGAGGATCTCCGGGCCCCACGCCGGCTCGCCGGCCCGCGCCTGGAGCAGGGTGACCTCCAGTTCGCGGCGGTTGTAGGCGGCGTACAGCGTGGGCAGGTAGGCGATCTGCAGGGCGATCAGGACCGGGCCGGTGGCCGCGGCGACGAAGTCGAGCACCGACAGTTTCAGCCGGGCTCCGCCGGCGAAACCGAGCGTGAACAGGCTGGACCCCGCCTCCCGGAACGCGGTGGTCCAGGACAGCGGGGACAGCGAGTACAGCAGGAGGCCGAAGCCGAGCAGGGCGCCGCTCAGCCAGCTGGCGAGCATGCCGATGAGCATCAGCGGGGCGAGCCAGGTCTGAGCGCGGTCCATCGCGGCGTAACCGCCGCGCAGGGCTGTGCGCCGCAGAAGTCTGCGCAGGCTCCACCACAGGCGGAAGACCAGCGCGGAGTAGAGGCCTCTGGGGACCACCAGCGTGCGAAGGATGCTGCTGAGGACCAGTACGAGGACCAGGGCCCCGGCCGCGCCGGAGAGGTATTCCATGGGGCTATTTTTGCGCCCACGGTGTGGGGGATCGGATGTGTGCGCGGGTGCGGGTCCGTCGTGGCTTCTCGCACCCACGCCGCGGAGCCGCATGTCGACTCGGCCCCGCGCTCCTTTCAGAGCGCTCGCTCACCGGGCCAGCAGCGTGCGCACCCCCTGTGACGTGAGCGTCAGGGCGTGCGAGGAGTTGCCGTCTATGGCCAGGGAGAGGTCCTCGTCGGGCCATTGGGAGGCGAGGGCGCCCAGCGGGATGAGGCGGTAGCGGGAGACGAACGGCAGTAGTTCGACCATCTCGCCCTCCGTGGTGAACACGGGGACGACCGGCTCACCGCCGGGCTGTTCGAGGACGGGCAGGGCCACGGACGTGGCATCGGCGCCCTCGCCGTCGATCGCGTCGTCCGGCACGGGTACGAGCACGTCACTGTGGGCGAGGACGTCCAGCGCGCCCTGGTCCTCCGCGTTCTCGGCCAGCGCGTCCAGTGCCTGCTGGGCCGGCGTCGGCAGGTCGTCGTGTGCGGGTGTCTCCATGGCAGATCCCCAGGTAGCGGCGGCCGTACGGGCCACCCGGGGGCGGATCCGCGCCCGGGCGTGCTCGATGCTCGCGTACCCGTCGGGCCGTGGGACATGCGTGCGGACGTACGGGAGATCCGGTGGTGGTCCGGCCTACGAGGTGGCCAGGGACGGTGAAAACCGGCCAGTAGGGGCAGTCCGACGCAGCTCCGGCACGGCCCTGGTCGCGTGCCGCCGAGCCGGCCGGTTGCGGCCCCTGGGGCGTCTGTGCGGTGGGCGACGTCACGATGGTGTGGCCCCGCACCCTCGAACCAGGTGCGGGGCCGCATACGTGCCGATCGTTCAGGTCAGGTGGTGCCGCCGTACTTCGGCGAGCACACCGGCGTGGAGCCCACCGCCACCGCACGGCATGGAGCAAATGCACGCCTCACCCCCGTCGAAGCCTGATTTCGCTCACCGCCCGTGCGGGCGCCTCGATCGCACCGTGCGACCAGTTTCCCCGGCGAGAGGATCTACGTCGTTGGCGCAGAGTGCACAAACGAGTTTGCAGTCGGTGCAGTAGATGCAGATATCGACTGTTGGCAGCGGTGCCGAGCCGTTCGGCGCAGGCATGGCAAACGAGCAAAGGTGTGGGTGTGCTGAACGAGACGGTGTTCCGGAGTGAGGACGTGCCGCCGGCCGACCGGTTCGGGTACTGGGCGGAGCGGCTGCGGAAGACCCACGCTCCGGTGACACTGAGCAGCAAGCACACCCACGATTTCCGTTTCACCCAACGCGTGCTGGACCTCGGCAGCGTGTCTCTGTGGCCTGCCACCTTCGAGCAGGTGACGATCCGGCGGACCCCGAAGCTCATCCGCCAGTCCGACCCAGAGCTCTACCACATGTCTCTCGTCGTGATGGGGACCGGAGCGGGCACATGGGACGACGGCGAGGCCACGTACCGCCCCTCCGACCTGCACATCAACGACTCCGCGGTGCCCTGGGAGATCCGCACCGGCGCGGAACCGGTCACCGCGCTGGGACTTGAGATTCCCAAAGCGCTGCTCCCCCTGCCGCGAGCCGTGTCAGGACGCCCGTTGCCGCGGCTGGTGACGAGCCGGGAGGGGACCGGTGCGCTGCTCTGCGACCTGCTCACCCGACTGGCTTCGCACCCCGACCAGTTCCAGCCGTCGGACGGTCCCCGCCTGGGCACGGCCGTGACCCACCTCGTCGCCGCCCTGTTCGCCCACCTCCTGGAGGCCGAGAAGTCACTGCCTCCGGAGACCCACCAGCGTGCCCTCATCCTGCGCGTCAAGAACTTCATCCGCCGGCACATGCACGACCCGCAGCTCACACCGAGCGTCGTGGCCGCGGCACACCACATCTCCGTCAGCTATCTGCACCGCCTCTTCCAGGAGGAGGAGATCACGGTCGCGGCCTGGATACGCCGGCTGCGCCTGGAGGCCGCCTGCCGCGACCTCGCCGACCCGGCACTGGGTGATGTGCCCATTCATGTGATCGGCACCCGCTGGGGATTTCCGCGGGCGGCGGAGTTCAGCCGCGCCTTCCGGTCCGCCTACGGCATGCCGCCCAGGGACTACCGGCACCTGTCCCAGACCTCGCCGGCTCTCTGACCGGACGTCGCACGGCGGGTCAGCCGAGGCTGAGGGTCAGCTCGACGTGGGTGGGGTCGAGCAGGGCGACGGCGTGCTCGGCGAAGGAGTCGTCGGCCGCCCGGGTCGTCCGGCGCTTGTGCAGGAACCAGTCCCCCGGTGCGCGCCGCACCAACTCCGCCTCGCGGGCGTCGACCGGCCGCCCGGAGACCCGCTGTTCTCCTTGGTCGGGCCGCAGCCCGGCGGGTTGCAACAACTCGGCGAGCGAGTCCTGGCCGAGGCCGTTGGCGGGCAGTTCGCGGATTCCGGGCACCGGCGACAGAGGGCTGCGCTCTTACGCCACCACGCTGGCGAGGACGGCGCCGCCGACCAGGCAGAGGACGGCGACCACGGCGAACGGCACCAGGAACCAGGTCGGCAGGATCGTGGTGAGCGCGCCGATCGGGTCGGCGGCGATGGACTGGCTCAGCTTCGGGGGGGAACCGGCCAGCGGCAGCCCGGAGACCAGCAGGAGCAGGGGGGCCACGGAGGCGCCGGAGGTGGTCCAGCCGATCACGCCCCGGCTGGACGAACTCCGGGGCATATAGCGTGAGTAGTCGGCGCCAGCGTTGACCCAGCCGAGGCCGAAGCCGGTCATCATGAACATCAGGGCGCCGATGAACTCCTGCGCGGATCCGTCCGGGAGGGCACTGACCGCGCTCCTTCGTTGAGTCGAGCCAGTCAACTGAGTAAGTGCGGCCAACTGACCAGGCAGGGCAGGCTCACTGACCCATCGAACACGCCCTGGGCCAGGAAGGCTGGATAAGTGCCGACTGTGAGGCCTGAGAACGTGAGGAGCTGGCGGGGCTTGAGACAAGTGAACGCGGCTGGTGCTCTGACCGGGAAGGTTCGCCGGGTTGGGCGTTGTGGCGGTTGGATGTGCGGTGACGTCCGATCCGCTGGGGCGGACGGCCCATCGGCTGGGCTGCCTGATTGCTCAATTCGCCGACGCTGACGGACCATGCATCGGCTCGGATTGCAGCAGCGGGACTCGCCTCGTGAGCGCGGCAGCCGGAAGCAGATTGTCCGGTTCGATGCCAGGGTCCGCCGTGACAACGACGCCGGCTGTTTGAGCGTCGAAGTCGGTCGGCCAGATCGTTAGGTCGCTCGCCAGCGCGCCTTCCAGCCTCGCCTCTCGCAGGTCAGTGTCGGTGAGGTCACAGCCCCGGAGGTCGGCCAACCGCAGGTCCGCACCGGCGAACACGGCACCCTGGGCACGGGCCTTGCGCAGGTTCGCCTCCCGCAGGTCCGCACCGGAGAAGTCCGCCGACCTCAAGTCGGCTTTGACCAGGCGTGCGCCGCGCAGATCGGCTTGCAGACAGCGGACCTGGTGGAGAATGGAAGTGCCGAGTTCGGCATGCCGCAGGTTGGCGGCGATCAGTGACGCCTTGCTCAAGTTGACCTGGTAGACGCTCGCCGCTTCCATGCATGCGCCGTCGAAGTTGACTCCGTGCAGCGACAATCCGTCACAGTCGGCTCGGCGCAGGTCGGTCAAACTGACGTTGAGCCACTCCGGACGGCGTTCCTGGTACAGGACCCCGAGGCAGGTCAGCGCCGTCTGGGCGTCCGCGGCGTGGGTCTCCAGCGGGGGCACCGAGTTAATGGACACGTCGGCCGCCGGAACTGCGGGTTCCTGCGGCGGCCAGGGAAGGTGTGTCCGCAGATACGCCGCCATGATGGAGACGACCGCCTCGCGGTCATGGTCGGAATGATCCGCGATCCGCCACAGTGCGTAGATGCCTCCGATCCGCACGTCCAGTTTGTCACTGCCGAGCTGATCCACGGCCCGGCTGAAGCGATCGGTGATGTTCCCCTCGCGGGTTGCGTGCAGCCCGTCTTGGCTGACGCGCAGCTGCCGCCATGTGGCATAGGCGCCGAACAGGACGACCGCACCGCCGACCGTCTGCAGAAGCGTGGTACGCACGTTGTTCACCGCGTTCAACCGGTCCGCTGCAGCGAGGTGGCCACCTGCGAGGTCGTGGTCGACTATCAGCCCCGGAAGAACCAGGAGCACGACGCCCAGTAACACCATCACGGCCAGTACGGCCAGCGCCACAGCAACGGCACGAGTCAGGCGCCACCGGCCACGAAAAGATCCCCCCATAGCCAGAGGATCCTAGAACAAGGCCGAACCCGGCGAACCTTCCCTCAGAGCACTACCGCGATCTCCATGGCAATGACCGTGGTCGCGATCAGACGCCGCAGGCGGACGTCCCGTTCGGCGAGGTTGCCCGTGTGCCGGCGGACGAAGCCGACGTGCATTCCGTGGCCGAGTTCGCCAGCGAGGGCAGGACCACCTGCAGCGCGAGGCGGGGACCATGGCTTAGCGCCAGAGCGAGGGCGGCGGCCGTACGTTCAATCAGGGCGGGCCGGTAGACGGTCACCAGAAGACGAGTTCGGACGGCGCCGAAGCGCTGCTCAGCGAGGTGGGCGCTGAGCGAGGCGGAGGCGAAGCGGTCCCAGCCACCCTGGCCGAAGGCGAGGGCGAACCGCTGGGTGGGCACGGCGCCGAAGATGCTCCGGAACCACTGGAGGCGTCCCGGGTCGGTGGGGTGCTGGAAGCCGGAGGCGAAGGTGTCAACGAACCACACGGCTGTCCCTCAACTCCACAGGCTGCTGACCCCGAGCGGACAGGACGCGGCCGTGTCCGTCGATCCGGTCGTACCAGCCGCTGCCGGCGAGGTGGTCGAGGATCGTCTGGAGCTGGGGCGGGCCGAGGGTGAAGGAGCCCGGGGAGAGGCAGTCGTAGACGTTCACCCTCCGGATGGGGAGGGTGAAGGCGAAGGGGGCAGGCCGAGAGATCGAGCGCCAGGGGTCAGCGCTCGGGCTTGGGGGGCCGCTGCATCAGCGCGGCCGCGGCCTCGGCGAGGGTGACTTTCTCGTGCAGCAGGGTGGAGATCACTTCCGTGATCGGCATCTCGATGTCGTGGGCGTGGGCCAGGGCGAGGATCGCCTCCGCGGACTTGACACCCTCGGTGGTCTGCCGGGTGGCGGCTGCGGCCTGCTCGGCGCTCAGGCCCCGGCCGAGGTGGGTGCCGAAGGTGCGGTTGCGGGAGAGCGGGGAGGAGCAGGTGGCCACCAGGTCGCCCATGCCGGACAGGCCGGCGAGGGTGGCCGGGTGGGCGCCCAAGGCCATGGCCAGCCGGGTGGTCTCCGCCAGGCCTCGGGTGATGAGCATGGCCGTGGCGTTTTCGCCCAGGCCCATGCCGGAGGCGATGCCGACCGCGAGGGCGATGACGTTCTTCGCCGCGCCGCCCAGCTCGCATCCGGCCACGTCGGTGCTGGTGTAGGGCCGGAAGTAGCCGGTGTGGCAGGCCTTTTGGAAGCGGTGGGCGGCATCCTCGTCCGCGCAGGCGATGGTGGCGGCGGCGGGCCGACCGTCCATGATCTCGCGCGCCAGGTTCGGGCCGGACAACACCGAGACCCGGTCCGCGCTCACGCCGGTCACCTCGGTGATGATCTGGCTCGCCCGCAGTCCGCTGCTCTGCTCGATGCCCTTCATCAGCGACACGATCACGGTGTCGTCTCCGATGTGCGGCGCCCACGCGGCGAGGTTGGTCCGCAGGGTCTGCGCGGGGATGGAGAGCACCAGGAAGTCTGCGCCCTCCAGCGCGGTGGCCGGGTCGGTCGTCGCAGTCAGGGCGGCAGGCAGCTCGATGTCCGGGAAGTAGCCGGGGTTGCGGTGATGCGTGTTGATCGCGTCGGCGATCTCGCTACGGCGGGCGTGCACAATGACGTCGGTGCCGGCGTCCGCCAGGATCTTGGCGACGGCGGTTCCCCAGGACCCGGCCGAGAACACCGCCGCACGAGCAACACGGTGCTGACTCACTGAGGGGTCCTTCCGCCGGGAGCGGGCCCGTCGCCGGGACGGCAGCCGGGATCCGACATCGTATCGGCCGCGCGGGGCCCGGTCGGGGAGGCCGAGGGCGCCGGAGGGTCAGCAGGACCGCGCGGCGGCCCGGCAGCGTGGGCAGCACCTGGTGCGCCTCGCGCAGCATGTTCTGCGCCTCGCCCTCACCCAACTCGTGCCTCAACTCCTCGACATGGGCGATCCACAGCCGGCAGAGCCTCTCGCACGTCGCGGGCTCGGCGGGGCGCTCGTCCACGTGCTCCATCGCAAGGCTGGCGGCGCGGGCCTGCTCATGCCAGGCCGGCTCCGCTCCGCGCCGCAGCGACCGGGTCAGGACCAGGCGACCGCCCGGGGCCAGGACGCGAGCCAGCTCGCGCAGTGCCGCGTCGACGTCGGCGTTACGCCCGAGGGCGTCCACGCACACGATGCCGAGGGCACAGCCGTCGGGCAAGCCGATTGCCTCCAGCTCGGCGACGCGGAAAGCGGCCCGGCCGACGGTGCCATCGAGGAAGTGCGGGCAGTGTGGGCAGCGGCTTGGCCCGTACCGTGCCCGGCAGCGCCACCACGCCGTCACCCCGTAACACTGGCCGTCTCCGTCCGCTCAGTCGTCTCGTTCATCTCCTGAAGCAGCCCGGGGACGAGCCGCTTGGCCGCCGCCACGGCGCGCGTCCCGCAGACCAGCCCCCGCGCGGACGCCTCCGCGTCGAACTCCTGCCCAGGGCACCCCCACACCCGTTGAAGGAGCCGGCGGGTGAGGTCGTCGCGCACCGCCGCGACCGTGAACCCGGGCCGGGTGCGGCACTCCCCCGCGAGCGCGTCGGCGTACCGGGCGACGACCGCCCTGGCGGTCCTGCCGGCGGTCGCCCATCGACTCAGTGAACTCTCCGCAGGGATCGGCCGCCGGCCCTGCCGCACCAGCGTCGCCGCGATCGGCCTGCGCGCGGCCATCGAAGAGTGCGTGAACTCTGCCCAGCGCCGGCTTGCACTCTCGCCGGGCGAGGGCTCCGCCTGATTCGATCGCGGCGATGAGTGCTCCGCCTGACACCATGCGCAACCACTGGCGGTGGCAGCCCGGTTGGAGCGTGGGCCGCCGCTGCTACACATGGCACCTGACCTTCGAAGGCCAACAGGACGTGCAAACATGCACCGGCTCGCCGCCCGGTACCGGGACGCGCTTGCGCACCTCGGCGACCTCCTCCACGCCGTACGGAACGCGATCCGCAGCGCGATCGGCGACATTCTCGACGAGGTCCCGGAGAACGCTGACGGCTTCACCCCCGCACGTCTCCGTCGCCTACAGCGCCAGCGACGGACCGGCCGACCCCATCCGCGAAGCCCTTGACGGGCTCGACCTCGCCCCAGCACACGGCCGGATCTGGACGACTCCGGTGAGGCGGTGGGGCGGCCGAAGCGCGCGAGGCTCCGGGCGTGCGAAACCTTGCGGCCGGTGCCCGGGCTCAGTCCACGGCCCGGACGGCGGGCACGCCCAGGTGGACCGGGCCGGCCGCTCCCCCGGTCTTGCACGCGTCATGGCAGTCCTTCTCCAGGCTGCAGCACAGCGAGCAGATCGCGCCCTGGTGGAAGGGGCATCCGGCCATGTCGGGCCGCTCGAAGTCGGTCGCGCACACCGAGCAGTTCAGGACGGCCGCCGAGGGCAGGCCGTCGGGACCGAGCAGCGGCTCGTCCAGGCCGTCGGCGCGGGCGATGTAGTACCTCCCCTTGGTCAGCACCGCGCACAGCGGCGAGAGCACCATGGCCAGGAACAGCGCGATGAACGGCGAGAACGCCTTGCCGTAGGCGCCGAAGGCATCGAAGTACGCGGCGATGGAGACCGCCGACGCGATCAGCATGGAGCCGAAGCCGACGGGGTTGAAGTGGTGGAGATGAGCCCGCTTGAACTCGATGTACGAAGGGCTCAGCTTGAGCGGCTTGTTGATGACGAGGTCGGCGACGACCGCACCGATCCAGGCGATCGCCACGTTGGAGTAGAAGCCGAGGACGGTGTTGAGGAAGCCGAAGACGCCGCCCTCCATCAGAGCGAGGGCGATACCGACGTTGAGGAAGATGTAGACCACGCGGCCGGGGTGACGGTGGGTCAGCCGGGAGAAGAAGTTCGACCAGGACAGCGAACCGGAGTACGCGTTCGTCGAGTTGATCTTTATCTGGGAGAGGATCACGAAGAACGTGGCCAGGCCCAGGGCGATCGGCGCGGCGAAGGTCTTGAAGCCGTGCACGTACTGCTGGATGGGTTCGTTGGCCTTGGCCAGACCGACGCTGCCGGCGATGTAGAACGCGAGGAAGGCGCCGCCGATCTGCTTCGCCGCGCCGAGCACCACCCAGCCCGGACCCGCCGAGAGCACGGCTCCCCACCACTTCCTGCTGTTCTCCGGTGACTTGTCCGGCATGAAGCGCAGATAGTCCACCTGCTCACCGATCTGCGCGATCAGCGACAGCGCCACACCGGCGCCCGCCCCGACCCCGAGCATGCTGATGCCGGACCCGGTCGGCGAGTCACCCGCGAAGTGCGTGAACTCCGCGAATTTTCCCGGCTCCTGGGCCGCGACCGACACGAACGGCGCCACCATCAGGACCAGCCAGACCGGCTGGGTCCACACCTGCATCTTCGACAGCGCGGTCATGCCGTAGACGACCAGCGGCAGGATGATCAGCGAGCAGATCAGATAGCCGACGGCGAGCGGGATGTGCAGGCCCAGTTCGAGGGCCTGGGCCATGATGGAGCCTTCGAGGGCGAAGAAGATGAAGGTGAAGCTGGCGTAGATGACCGAGGTGAGCGTCGAGCCGAGGTAGCCGAAGCCCGCGCCCCGGGTCAACAGGTCCATGTCGATGGAGTACTTGGCCGAGTAGTATGCGATCGGGATGCCGGTGAGGAAGATGACCAGCGCCGCGGTCAGGATCGCCACCAGGGCGCTGGAGAAGCCGTGGGAGACCGCGATCGAGCCGCCGATGGCGAAGTCCGCGAGATAGGCGATGCCGCCGAGGGCCGTGGTGGCCACGACGTACGGCGTCCAGCGCCGGAAGGACTTGGGCGCGTAGCGCAGTGAGTAGTCCTCCAGCGTGTCGTTCCGGGCCCACCCGTTGTACGTCCGGCCGCCCGGCGAGGACGGCGGGGCGGGCGGCGCCTGTTGCGCCTGCTGGTCGACGGTCTCCGGCACGGCTGCTCCCTCTTCCCGCGGTCCGCCCCGGTGGGTGCCGAGGCGTTGCAGGGAAGGTTCGCGCCGCGCCATTACTGCGCCGTTTCACCGTCTTTACGGCGGCGAACACGATGCGCCGGGGCTCCGGCCGGGAGCGCTTCGGCTCGCTCTGCGGGCAGGCCGGCCAGGGGACGCGGGGCGGCGGGCTCGGGCAGCGTGCGCAGCAGCAGCCAGCTCAGCACCGGCATCAGGACGAGCGGGGCGAGCGCGGTCCGCAGGGACGTGGCGTCGGCGAGCCGGCCGATGAGCGGGCTCGCCAGACCGCCGGCGCTGACGGCCAGACCGAGGGTGATCCCGCCGGCCGTGCCGACCCGGGAGGGCAGATAGTCCTGACCGAGCGTGACCTGGAGGGAGAACGGCACATACAGACCGGCCGAGGTCAGCGCTATGCATCCGTAGAGCGCCGGTCCAGGGACGCACACCACGCCCGCGACCGCCACGGCCGAGACCAGACAGGACCAGCGGCACACCGTGACCCGGTCCCAGCGCTCCGCCAGCGCGCCGCCCAGCACGGAGCCGACGGCACCACCGAGATAGAGCAGGAACAGCGCGGCGGTGCCGGCGGCCGCGCTGCCGCCCAGCTGTTGGCCGACGTAGAGGGAGAGGAAGCTGCTCAGCCCGACGAACACGATCGACCGGCACGTCACGGCCAGCGACAGCTTCACGAACGACGCCTTGTCGTCGCGCTGGACGGCCGGCGCCGTACCGGCCCGCGCGGCCGGCCGTCGTTCCGGGGTACGCAGTACGACCAGGCACAACGCGGTGCCGGCGAGGGCCGGCAGCACCAGCAACGGCGTCCGGCGCAGCCCGCCCGTGCCCACGACCGCGGCGACCAGGAGCGGGGCCAGGGCGAAGCCCACGTTGCCGCCGAGCGAGAACCAGCCCATGGCGCTGTGCGCGCCGCGGGCCGCCTGCCGGGCGATCCGGGCGGACTCGGGGTGGTAGGCGGCCACGCCGATCCCGGAGAGCGCCACGCACACCAGGGTGAGGGCGTAGGTGCCGCCGAGTCCGCTCAGTGCGATGCCGACGCCGGCCAGGAGCGTACTGACCGGGAGCAGCCAGGGCACCGCCCGGCGGTCGGTGAGGGCGCCGAAGAAAGGCTGTGCCACGGACGACAGCAGGGATGCGGCCAGGACGACGCCCGAGGCGGCGGCATAGCCGTATCCGCGCTGGGCGACGAGGTAGGGGATCAGGGACGCCACCGCGCCTTGGTAGACGTCGACGCAGGCGTGCCCGGCGGACAGCAGGGTGATCGAGGTGTTCCTTCGCACCCCGTCATGCTCCGGCCCGGCCGGGCTGTCGCACTTCCGATAAACTGCCACGTGATGATGGAAATCCGCCATATGCCGACGGCTCCGACACGCACCCGGCGGCTGGCGTCCCGGACGGCGATCGAGGCCCACCGGCACGACGACCACCAGATCGTCTACGCGGGCCGCGGAGTCGTGACCGTCACCACCGACGCCGGTTCCTGGGTCGCGCCCGCCACCCGCGCCATCTGGGTGCCGGCCGGCACGGTCCACGCCCACGAGGCGCACGGCGAGCTGGAACTGCATCTGATGGGGCTGCCGGCGACGGAGAACCCGCTGGCTCTGGACGTACCGACGGTGCTGGCCGTGGGCCCGTTGCTGCGTGAGCTGATCATCGCCCACACCGGCACGCCCGACGACGGCAGTCCCGAACGGGCCAGGCTGCGCGCGGTGTTGCTCGACCAGCTGCGGGCCTCGCCGCAGCAGCCGCTGCATCTGCCCACGCCCGGCTCGCCCGTGCTGCGCGCGCTGTGCGACATCCTGCGCGCCGATCCGGCCGACGGCCGCACCCTGGCCGAGCTGGGCCGGGAGGTCGGGGCGAGCGACCGTACCCTGTCGCGGCTGTTCCGCCAGGACCTCGGGATGACGTTCCCGCAGTGGCGGACCCAGCTGCGGCTGCACCACGGGCTGGTCCTGCTGGCCGAGCGGACGCCGGTGACCACGGTGGCGCACCGGTGCGGCTGGTCCTCGGCCAGTGCCTTCATCGACGTCTTCCGCCGCACCTTCGGCCACACGCCGGGTACGCGCCCGACGGGCGCCCGCCGGCCGCTCGGCTGACCCCCGCGGGCGCCGCCGGGTTCCCGTGTCCGCTTGGCGGAGGGTCCCGGCGGCGTGGCGCGTGCTGCGCGGAAGCGGTCCGCGGTGAGGATGGCGAGCGGGAGCAGCCGACTGGGAGGCGGATATGACGGTGAACCGTGTCGGCCTGGTGGTGCACGGCGGGCGGGCGGAGGCCGTGGCCGCCGCGCGAGCGGTGCGCGCGTGGTGCGCGGAGCACGCCGTGGGGTGCGCCGACATCGACGTGTGGCGGGAGGGAGCGCGGCACAGCGCCCGGGAGGAGCTGGACGCCGCGGGCGATCCGGATCTCATCGTCACCCTCGGCGGCGACGGCACCTTTCTGCGCGGCGCCCGCCTGGCGGCCGAGAACGACGCCCTGGTGCTCGGTGTCGACCTCGGCCGGGTCGGCTTCCTCACCGAGGTCCCGGCCTCGGCGGTGCGCACGGCACTGGACGCGGTCCGGTCCGAGCGGATCAACGTCGAGAGCCGGATGCTGCTCACCATGCGGGCGTCGTGCCGACTCGAGGTGCCCGCGCAGATGGAGACGCTGCTGCGGTACGGCCGTGGGCCGATGCTGCCTCCGCCGCGGGTGCGGGCGGGGTGCGAGACGGGCGAGAACTGGGGCGTCGCGCTGAACGTCACCGCCCTCAACGACGTCGTCGTGGAGAAGCTCGCCCGGGACCGGCAGGTGTCGGTCGGGGTCTATCTGTCCGGCCGGCTCCTGGCCTGCTACTCGGCCGACGCGCTGCTGGTGGCCACGCCCACGGGCTCCACGGCTTACAGCTTCGCCGCGGGCGGCCCGGTCGTCTCGCCGCGTGCGGAGGGCCTGGTCTTCACACCGGTCGCCCCGCACATGGTGTTCAACCGCTCGGTCGTGGCCGCACCCGACGAGCCCGTCGCGTTGCGGGTCCTCGCACGTTCGGGGCAGGCCGCGGTCAGCATCGACGGCCAGCTGCGCGGCGTGCTGAGCCCCGGGGACTGGATCGGCGTGTACGCCGCACCGCGTCGGCTGAAGGCGGTCCGGCTCGGCCCGATGGACTTCTACGGCCGGCTGCGCGAGCGCATGAACCTCACCGACGCGCCGGCCGCCCTCGCCGACGGGGAAGCCGCTCCCCTGTGGCCGGTGACCTCACCTCCACCGGACGACCTGGCCCACCTCGCGCTGCCCACGGCGCCCGAGGACGGGCCTCGGCCGGCCTGACGCCTTCGGCACCTTTGACAGGCGAGGGCATACCGACGGGTCAACGGCTCCGACCGCCCTGAGTACGACGGCTGCGGGTGTCGTCCGGGGTCTCGGGCGGCGTGACGGGTCCGCGGGTGCGGACGAGTGCCGGCAGCATGACCGAGCCCGCCGCTACGGCGGCGCTGTGCAGCGCGGCCGCGACGGCGAGGTTCTCCGGCGGGGACGTACCGGCGGGGTGGGCCAGCGCAACGTACAGCGTGAAGGGGAGTTGCCAGCCGCTCCACGCGCACAACGACCCCGTTCCCAGCCAGCCGAGCGTCAGAGGGATCCAGCGGGGCAGCCGGGCGGGCCGGCCGCGGCCGATCGTCCAGGTGGCGGCTGAGGCGATGAGCGCCCACAGTCCCCACACGCCGGTCAACAGCCGCTCGTCGACGCCCCGTTGCGCCGGATGCGCGACACCGGCCGTACCACCGAGCGCCCAGTAGGCCCAGACCGCCCCGGTCACCGCACCGGTGCCCACCGCCCATCGCGCGCAGCGCGCGAGGCCGTGGCCCGCGTCGCCGACCCGGCCGGCGAACACCTCTGGCCGGCGCCGTCGTAGGTGTGCGGGCAGGGCGATGGCGAGACCGAGTCCCATGCCCACGAAGCTGGTCTGGATCAGCGCGGCTTCCCAACCCGGCATGGCCGGGCCGCCGTCACGAGGGTGCCGTGGCGCACCGTCGGCGAGTCCCAGCAGCGAGTCGAGTACGGCGTACGGCAGCAGGGGGACGAGGAAGCCCGTAGCCACCCAGGCGACACCCGCGACCCACCGCACCGGCAGGCGCAGGCCCCAGGGCCGTACCAGAGCGAGCGCCACGGCGATCCCGAGGCCGGCCATGCCGATGGTCGCGGTGTTGAGCACGACCCAGCCGGCCAGGCCGAAGCCGTCACCGATGGGCAGCACCCCCGCGATCGCGCCGACCACCCACGAGACCTTGATCAACGCGTACGGCGTCATCACCGCCGCTCCGTATGCCGCCAGCCGGCCGAGCCGGTCGAAGCGGTCCCACGAGTCCGGCCGGTCCACCGAGTCCCCCGTTCCTCCTTCGGAAACTCAAGACTCCTCACCGGGCGGACCGGTCACATCCCGCGCCGGTCGGATCGCGCTCCCCCGTCCGGCGGAGACACGGAGGGCCAAGGGCGGATCGGCCAAGGGCGGATCGGCCAGGGGGTGCGCTCAGTTCGTCGTGGCCGAACCCCGGCGCGGCAGCTTCCAGTTGGGGCGCGGGAAGTGGCAGGTGTAGCCGTTGGGATAGCGCTCCAGGTAGTCCTGGTGCTCGGGTTCCGCCTCCCAGAAGTCACCCACGGGCGCCACCTCCGTGACCACCTTGCCCGGCCACAGCCCGCTCGCCTCGGCGTCCGCGATCGTGTCCAGGGCGACGCGGTGCTGTTCCTCGTCGCCGTAGAAGATCGCGGACCGGTAGCTGCGCCCGATGTCGTTGCCCTGGCGGTCGCGCGTGGTCGGGTCGTGGATCTGGAAGAAGAACTCCAGGATGTCGCGGTAGCTCGTGACCGCGGGGTCGAAGAGGATCTCGATGGCCTCGGCGTGGTCGCCGTGATTCCGGTACGTCGCGTTCGGCGTGTCGCCGCCGCTGTAGCCGACGCGCGTGGACACCACGCCCGGCTGCTTGCGGATCAGATCCTGCATGCCCCAGAAGCAACCGCCCGCCAGTACGGCCCGCTCGGTTCCCACTGTCATCGGTCACTCCCTGACGTTCGAGGCCGGCACGGTCGTCGACGTGCCGGTTTCACCGGTCACCCAGCCTAATACCGCCCTTGAGCGAGCGACGAACGGTCACCGCGGGAGGCCGTCATCCGGCGGTCACCCGACACCGCCGTCCGTCGCAGCGGCGGGTGCGGCCCGGTCAACTCGCGCCCTTCACCGCCGAGTTCCGCCTCACGTACCGGCGGGGACAGGCATGGGAAATCCGGATGGTTCCAGTTGGTCTAGTCCTCTTGACGGGGTGACGCGCGGGCGGTTTGGTATGTACCAACGTCGGCCCGGCACCACACCGCACCACCCCACCACTCCCGCCCGAGAGGCACCCCCGAGAGGGGCAATGTCATGCACCTGGCAAGATTTGGCGCTTCCGCCTGCGCGCTCGCGCTCGCGGCCACCGGCGCCGTCGTCGCGCTGGCACCCGCCGGCAGCGCCGCGACGAGCAGCGTCTACTCCGTGGCCCCCTATGTCGACATGTCGAACAGTCAGGAGGGCATGCTCGACACCGCCATCACCGCACACCACCTCAAGGCCTACACCGCGGCCTTCGTCCTCGGCGAAGGCTGCAACCAGATCTGGGGCGACACGCTCCCCATCGGCAACGACTCCTACACCGACCCCGAGATCGCCAAGGCGAAGTCCGAGGGCGCCTCCGTCATCATCTCCTCGGGCGGAGCGAGCGGTGAGCCGCTTGCCTGGACGTGCTCCACCCAGAGCAGCATCGATGCCGGATACCAGGCAGTCATCAACGACTACGGCGTCACCCGGCTCGACTTCGACGTCGAGGGCGCCGCCGTCGCCGACACCGCGGCCGCGGCCCGCCAGATGCAGGCGATGAAGGACCTCAAGGCGTCCAACCCCGATCTGCGCTTCTCGATGACCCTGCCGGTGCTGACGAGCGGTCTCACCAACGACGGCGTCAACGTCCTCAAGGCCGCCAAGAACGCGGGCATCAAGATCGACGTGGTCAACGTCATGGCCATGGACTACTACGCGGGCACCGGCACCGAGATGGGCCAGGGCGCGGTCGATGCCGCCAAGGCCACGCTCGCCCAGATGCAGTCCGTCGACTCCTCCTACACCTATACCAACCTCGGGATCACCCCGATGATCGGCAAGAACGACGACGGTTCCACCTTCACCCTGGCCGATGCCCAGACGGTGGAGAACTTCGCCGCGCAGAACGGCGTCGGGCGGCTGGCGTTCTGGTCGGTCAACCGGGACCAGCCGTGCAGCGGAAGCGCCAACTCCCTGCCCACCTGCAGCGAGATCAGCCAGAACAGCCTCGCGTTCACGGACGCGTTCGTACCCTTCGAGGGCAGCACGGGCGGCGGGGGCGGCGGCACGACCGGTGACTTCTCCCTGTCCCTGGCGCCCGGCTCCGCCTCGGTCGCACAGGGCGGCTCCGCCACCGCGACCGTCTCCTCGGCCGTCACCTCCGGCAGCGCCGAATCCGTCACACTCTCCGCCTCCGGCGCGCCCTCCGGGGTCAGCGTCTCCTTCAGCCCCGCCTCGGTCACGTCCGGCGGCAGCTCGACGCTGACGGCCACGGTCGGGTCGTCCGTGGCCGCGGGCACCTACCCGATCACCGTCACCGGTACGGCCGCCGGCGGCAGCCACAGCGCGACGTACACGCTCACCGTCACCGCCGGAGGGGGCGGGGGCGGAGGGGGCGGAGGCGGCGGGGGCTCGCTCACCAATGCCGGCTTCGAGACCGGCAGTCCGAGCCCCTGGACCTGCACGGGCGCCGGCACGGTGGTGTCGACCCCGGCCCACACCGGCAGCCACGCCCTGCAGATCACGCCCAGCTCCAGCAGCACCGGTGAGTGCGACCAGACCGTCACCCTGTCCCCCAACCACAGCTACACACTGACCGGTTGGGTCCAGGGCCCCTACGCCTACATCGGCGTGAGCGGCGGTGCCACCGCCGGCACGTGGTCGAGCAACACGAGCTGGAACCAGCTGACGGTCAACTTCACCACCGGCGGCAGCGGAACCGTCACCGTCTACGTCCACGGCTGGTACGGCCAGTCCGACATCCACGCCGACGACTTCGCCCTCAGCTAGAGCCCCACGGCGCGGGCGTGCGGCGCGCGCCGCCTCCGACAGGAGCAGCGCGCCGCACGCACCGCCACCGCCGTCCTTTCCCGCCGGTACACGCCGGGGAGGTCAGCCCTTCAGGGCGTAGAACTGCATCGGCGAGTTCGGCTGGAAGCCGATGCGGGGATAGACGGGTGCCCCCGCCGCCGTCGCGTGCAGGGTGGCCCGGGTCAGGCCGGTGGCGCGGGCGCCCTCCTGGAGGGCCTTGCGCGTGACCGCCTCCGCGTAGCCACGGCGCTGCCACTCCGGGGCGGTGGCGACGAGCACGACGAAGAGCCGGCCGTCGGTTGCCACCGTCGCGGCGCAGGTCACCGGGACGCCGTCCCGTACGCCCAGATAGGCATGCACCTCGTTCTTCCACAGCGTGGAGCCGAGGAGCCCGTCGCGGCCGACCTCCAGCGGGAATCCGTAGGCGCGTGAGTTCAGGTCCGCGTACGCCTGCAGCTGTTCGTCGGTGGTCACGCGCACGAACGTCAGCTCGGGGTGGGACGGCTCGGGCAAGGGAATGACGTCTCCGGCCATGCCGGTGCCGGGGAAGGCGTACTCCAGCCCCGCCTTCTCGGCGGCCGTCCGCACGGCCGCGCGGGCCTCGGCGTCGAGGAGGTCCTCGAAGAGCCACAGGAATCCGGGATGGTGCTTCGCGCGCATGATGTCCGCGGCCTCGCCCAGACGTTGCCCGACGAGTGCCGCGCCGGCGTCGACCTCGGTCAGGGTGACGCAGTTCCAGAAGGGGAACCGGCAGTCGGCCCAGCGGACGGCGATGCCCGGCAGGTCCCGCACATCGGCATCCGCGTCACGGTCGAGCACCAGGGCGCGCCAGCCCACGGCGAGTTGCTCCATCGACTCGATCGACTCCGTACGACCGGGCATCGGACCTCCTGAGGGGTGAAGTGGGAGACGGTCCTTCCCGTCATAGCCGCTTCGCCGTGTGCTCGCTCGCACACCCACGGCAAGGTCTGGATCTCGCCCCCCGGCCCGGGAAACGGTCTCGGTCCAGGCCGGGGAAGCCCGGTGGGTTCGGCGCCCTGCGCGACGGCGCCGTGCCGGCGTTCGGGCGGCGTCCGCGGTGGCGCTCAGGCCAGGTGTGACAGGGCCTCGCGGGTGACCGCGCCGAGCAGCGGCTCGCCCGTCACCCAGCGATCGACCTCCGCCGCCGCATACCGTCCGAGCCGTTGCACCTCGCTGCCCTGTGCGCCGGCGATGTGCGGGGTGACCAGCACATTGGGCAGGGACAGCAACGGGTGGCCGGACGGCAGCGGTTCGGGGTCCGTGACATCCAGGTACGCCTCCAGCCGCCCGGACGCACACTCACGGGTCAGCGCCTCCGTGTCGACGATGGCACCCCGGGCCGTGTTGATGAGCACACCGCCGTCCGGGACGAGCCCCAGCATCGCGGCGTCCAGCAGACCCGTCGTCTCCGGCAGCAGCGGCGCGTGGACGCTCACCACCCTCGACCGACGGCACAGCTCGGCCAGTTCGACCCGCTCCGCGCCGAGCCGGCGTGCCTCGTCGTCCGTCACATACGGGTCGCTCAGCAGCAGCCGGTGGCCCGCGTCGGACCGCCGTAGAGCGGCCAGCACGCCGCGGCCGATGCGTGACGCGCCCACGATGCCCACCGTGCTGCCGTCGGCACCGGAACGCCCCGCGAAGGCCGGCCAGCCCTCCTCGTAGTGGGCTGCCATGGTCAGGGTGCGCCGGGCGGCGAGGGTGATGAGGGCCAGCGTGTAAGCGATGACGGGGCCGGCGTTGGCGTCGGCCGCCGACGACACGACGATGCCCCGTTCCCATACCGCGTCGCTCACCAGCGACTTGACGGTGCCGGCGGCGTGCATCACCGCGCGCAGCCGGGGCGCCCCGGCCAGCACGCCGGGCGTGAGCCGGGGGCAGCCCCAGCCGCTGATGAGGATCTCCGCCTCGGCGAACTCGGCGGGGAACATCGCCCGTGGAGCCGAGCGCTCCGGGCCGGGGGCGAGCCGGACGCGGGCGGAGAGGCGTTCGCGCAGCGCTGCGGGAAGCACCTGGTCCGCGATGGCGGGGTCCATGACGCAGACCGCCACAGGCAGGTCGGGGCGGTCGGGGCGGGCAGTCATGTGGTGTGGTCCTCTTTCGGTCTCTCGGTCTCTGGTCCACCATCTGGAACCGCCGCAGCGCGCGTACGACACGCCCGTCCACCGACCGTGCCGAGCGGTTCCGCGTCGGGCAGCGGGCGTTTCGGCGGATCCGTCGAGGCGGCCCGGTTGTCAGCGAACCTCACCGCACTCGGCGCGCGGGGCCTGTCACCGGGGCGGGGCGCTCGCAGGTACTGGTCACCGGCAGCGCGCGGCCCTGACCGGCCGCGTCCAGGAGCGTGAGCATGATGTCCAGGACGTGCGCGGCGAGTTCGGCCGAGGCGCGGTGCGGACGCCCGGCCGGCAGGGCCTCGGCCAGATCGGCGAGGCCCACGCCCCGCCCCGCGTCCCGGCAGCCGGCGGACACGGGCAGCGTCTGTCAGCCGTCGCCCCGGTGGATCTCGACGGAGCCGTCGAAGCCGTTGGGGTCGGGCACGGACAGCGAGGCGTCGGTGCCGTGCACCTCGATGCGCGGCAGCCGGGCGGCACGGATGTCGAAGCTCATGACCAGGGTGGACAGAGCTCCGCCCGCGTGCTCCAGGACGCCGGTGAGGTGGGTGTCCACCTCCACCGGGAAGGTGTGCCCGGCGCGGGGTCCGCTGCCGATCGTGCGCTCCGTGCGCGGTCGGGAGGAGGCACCGGTCACCCGGACCACCGGGCCCAGCAGGTGGACCAGTGCCGAGAGGTAGTAGGGGCCCATGTCGAGCAGCGGGCCGCCGGCCGGCTGGTAGTGGAACTCCGGGTCCGGGTGCCACCTCTCGTGGCCCGGGCCGGTCATGAAGGCGGTGGCCGCGACCGGCCGGCCGATCAGACCGTCGTCGACTGCCCTGCGTGCGGTCCTCCTTGCGGTTCGCCGCGAGGGGCTTCTCGCCGTACACGTGCTTGCCCGCGCCGAGTGCCGCCAGGGCGGCGTCCGCGTGCGCGGCCGGAATGGTGAGGTTGAGTACGGCGTCCACGTCGTCCCGGGCCACGAGGGCGGCCACGGACGGGGCCACGGCCACCGGGTGCTCGGCCGGCGCCTGGTGCGCGCCCGCTGCCGCGCGGCCCGGGTCGAGGTCGGAGACGGCGGTCAGCCGCAGGGACGTCAGCCGCTCCAGCGTCGAGAGGTAGGCGCCGCTGATCTTCCCCGCGCCCACGATGCCGATGTGCAGGGGCTTCAGCGGCTCGCCCACAGCAGTCCCCTCTCGGTCAACGTGCGCACCTGAGGCACGTCGAAGTCGTCGGGCTTGTGCCCGATGGTCGAGACGAACACCCGCCCCGCGCCCCACGTTCTGGCCCACACGGCGGGCATCGCCGCCGGCCGGTCGCGCAGTTCGTCGGGCGGGAAGGTGGTGGTGGCCAGCACGTCGATGTGCGGGTCGGTGAGTACCCAGTACTGCTCGGTGTGTACGGCGAAGTCGTCGAGCCCGGCGATGACGGGATGATCGGCGTGCTCGGGCGACAGGTGGTACGTGTGGTCGTGGAAGCCCGGCGGGTGCATCACGAGCCTGCCGCCGGTCAGCAGGTGGTAGCCGTGATCGTGGAAGGAGTCGACGATGCCGCCGTGCCGGCCGGCCAGCCCGGTGCCCGCGCGCACCGCGGCGGCGAGATGCTCGCTCTGCTCCCGGGTGATGGTCCCCATGGTCCAGCACTGCACGATGAGGTCGGTGGCGGCCAGGCGCTCCGTGTCCTCGTACACCGCGAGGTCGTCGGAGGTCTCGACGGTGAATCCCCGCTCCTTGAGGAACGGGGCGAATCCGTCACTGATCGTCACGGGCTGATGCCCGTCCCAGCCGCCGCGGACGACCAGCGCCCGCCGGGTGTCAGTGGTCAAGGTGGTGCACGCTCCCATCGGCTCCGCGCGCGGCGGTCGGGGTGGAATGGTGTCGGCCAACAGCCAGTCCGTTCAAGGGAATTGCCGCTGTCCGGGGCGATGTCGCGCAAGGTGGCATGTGAAGGTGTGAACGGGTACGGACGCCCTTCGACGCGGTGGAGCGATCACGGTTGTCCGGCATGCCCCGGACAGGGCAGGCCGGGCGGGTCCCGAGATAGGACGCTGGCAAAATATCTCGGTGACCGGGAGGCGCTGGGCCGCCGTAGTCCTGGTGGGAGCGTCGGCCGTGGCCGTCGTAGCGGCATGGCTGAGCCCGCGCCCGGGGTCGGTGAAGCGGAGCGGGAACAACTCCTGCGCACGAAGCGCTGACGCTCATACCCCGCCAGGTATCGGGCCCCGGGTGGCGACCGCGGGGACGGAACCGACCGGCGGAGGAGCGTGAACCGATGACGACAGCAGAGAGCGGCCGACTCCACAGGATCGAAGTGGGCCGCGCGGAAGAGGTACCTCTGGTGACCACGTGCGGGCGCCGGATCCAGGTACGGTGCCTGCGGCTCGGACATCCGGACCGGCCCGTCAGCCGGATCGCTCTGAACGTCGGAGAGGACCAGGGCGGCGAACCGGGAGTCTGGGCCGCACTCACCCCGGACGAAGCACGTGGCCTGGCCCGCCTTCTCCTTGAGCAGGCGGGCACGACCGAACAGTCCGCCGATGTCCGGCCCCGGGACGGCGTCTCCTGATGTCCTGACGATGGTCAGCCGCGGCGCAGTGCCGCGAGCGTCGTGGCCAGGTCGGCCGGACGCGGCCGGTTGTGGGGCGGCTTGCCCAGCAGGACGGCCATACCGCAGGTGTCGGTGAGCGCGGAGACGACGAGGCCGCCCGCGATGCCCGCCGAGAGGAGCTCGAAGGCCGGGTGGACGAGGACACCGAGGAGCAGACCCAGGAGTACGACCGTGCCGGCGGTGAAACGGATCTGCCGCTCCATGCTCCAGACGGCCCGGGTCTCCCAGGCGGCGGGCCGGTGCAGCTCGTGTCCCCCGGCCGCCCACGCGACGGTGCCGCCGACGAGGGTGGCGGCCGAGACGCCCCGCTCGGCAAGAAGCTTGCAGGCGTTCTCCGAGCGGGCGCCGGAGGCGCACACCACGAGGCGGTCGCCACGTCCCACGGCTTGCCGGATCTCGGGCAGCGCGCGACGGATCTGGTCCAGGGGGATGTCGAGGGCGCCGGGCAGGTGACCGGAGGCATGCCGCCCACCACGTCGACGGCCTCGACGCCCCGGGCACACAGCAGTTCGGCGGCCTGCCGGGATCGGTTGCCCGACCGGGAGAGTCTGGTGCGACACAAGCGGGACGAGCCCGGCGCGACAGGGGCAAGACGAGGAAAGGCGCCAGGGACCCACGGGCAGGCGTCCGAGCCGCGGGCGGGCGCCCCCGTACCTGCGTGCGGTGCGGCTACCCCTTGCCGCATGTCCGCGCAGCCTCGTTCCGACGCCTCCGCGCCCGGCTCCGCCCCGCAGGCGCCCGAGGCCCGTCTGCTCACCGAGGCCGTCACCGGCTGCGCCGCGCGCTGCGCTCCTCGATCCGCACCGACCTGACCGACTACCCGTGGGAGGCCCTTCCCATGGCCCAGATCGAACTGCTCCAGGTGCTCGGTGAACGCTCCCCCGCCCGGATCAGCGACCTCGCCGCGCGCCGTCGGCTGGCCCCGAGCACGGTCAGCGGACTGATCGGCCAGATGATCGCCTCCGGACTGGTGGCGCGTGGCGTGGACTCAGCCGACCGCCGGGCCTCCGTCGTCACCCTCACCGACACCGGGCGCGAGAAGCTCGCCGCCTGGACCACCGCCCACGAACGCCGTATCGACGACGCGCCGGCCGCGCTCGACGACAGCGCCAGGGCAGCCATCACGGACGCGCCGCCCGCCCTGTTCCAGCTCGCCGAGCACCTCGGCGAACCGGCCACCGGCACTACGGCGCACCGACCGAAGCAGGGATCAGCCGGCGTCCGGGCCCACGGAGGCCGCCGAGTCGGGCAGATAGCTCGCCAGGCCGCGCAGGATGATCTCCAGACCGATGTCGAAGCGCTCGTCGGAGGAGTCCGACACGATCAGCCCGGCCAGGGCGCGCAGATGGGGAAAGTCGTCCGCGGGCAGGGACGCGAAGTAGTTCCGCATCTCGTCGGCCATCGCACGCCAGTCGGGGCGGGCCAATGAGGCGTCGTCACCGCCCTGCCCGGCGGCCCGGTCCTGCCACATGCCCTCCTCCAGGACGAACCCGTCGATGTAGGTGGAGATGAGGTCACCGGCCATCGCCGCGATGCGGTCGGGCAGTCCGGAGGTCCGGAAGACGGCGAGCAACGCCTCGACGTGGGGCAGCAGTTCGGTGGTGAAGGGGACGTGGGCCATGGAGATCCGGGCCATGTCTCGATGGGACCGCAGGCGCCGCCGTCCGGAGCGGGCGTAGTTCCGCACCTGCTCCTGCCACCGCTCCGGGTCGGGTGCGGGCAGCTCGGCACCGTCGAAGAGCCGGGTGTACATCAGCTCCAAGAGGTCGTCCTTGGAGCTGACATGGGCGTACAGGGCGGAGACCGCGACCCCGAGTTCGGCGGCCACCTGACGCATCGACAGCCCGTCGAGACCCTGGCGGTCCAGCACGGTGAAGGCGGCCTCGACGACCCGTTGGCGCGACAGTGGTGCGCGCGCGGGCGCGACATGGGCGCGAGCGGGGCGCCCGCGGTCCCAGGGGGACGGCGGAGGAGATGTCGGGGTGCCGGCGGCCGGGTCGGTCATGAACACAGTCTAGGCGTGGGGGAGAACAGTGTTCTCCGTCGACGAGCGGCGTTCAGGCACGGCGCATCCAAGACACGATATATCTTGTCCGGCGCCGGGAGTTGCGCTATATCTTAATGAACACCGTTCTTCTGGTGAGCACTGTTCTGCTACCTTGAACAGTGTTCTCCAGTGTGCTCGGCCACGTCCATCAGGCAGTCACAGCCATCCGTCCCACCGCGCTCGCGGCGTCATCGCCGCGTGGCCCTTCCTGCGAGGAGTTCCGATGTCCACCACCGGTGTCGCGTCCGCCGAGGCGCCGCCCACCGACTCGCCGGCGCCCTACCGATGGCGCTGGGCTGCGCTCTTCGTGATCCTGGCGGCCGAGGTGATGGATCTCCTCGACGCCGTCGTCACGAACATCGCCGGGCCCTCCATGCGGGCCGACCTGGGCGGCGGAGCCTCCACGCTGCAGTGGCTCGCCGCCGCGTACACCCTCTCGATGGCCGTCGGGCTCGTCACCGGAGGGCGGCTCGGCGACATTCACGGGCGGCGCCGGATGTTCCTGGTGGGGGCCGCCGGTTTCACGCTGGGTTCGCTGCTGTGCGCGCTGTCCGTGTCGCCCGAGATGCTGATCGGCGCACGCGTCGTCCAGGGACTCTTCGGCGCGGTGATGCTGCCGCAGGGCCTCGGCATGATCAAGGAGATGTTCCCGCCGAAGGAATCGCAGAAGGCCTTCGGCATGTTCGGCCCGGTGATGGGGCTGTCCGCGGTGTGCGGGCCGATCCTGGCGGGCTGGCTCGTGGACGCCGACTACTTCGGCACCGGCTGGCGGATGATCTTCCTGATCAACCTGCCGCTGGGTGCCGCGGCCTTCCTCGGTGCCCTGCGCTTTCTGCCGAGGGGCAGGTCCGGGCCCAGGCCGCGCCTGGACATCCCCGGCATGTTCCTGGTCTCGCTGGCCGCGCTGCTCATCATCTTCCCGCTGGTCCAGGGACGTGAGTACGACTGGCCCGTGTGGACGTTCGTGATGATGGGCGCCTCGGTGATCGTCTTCGCGGCCTTCGGCAGGTACGAATCGCGCCGCAGCGGGGCCGGGCGGGACCCGCTGGTCGTGCCGAGCCTCTTCCGCAAGCGCGGATTCAGCGGCGGTATGACCCTCGGGCTGGTCTTCTTCTCGACCATGCAGGGCTTCATGCTGGTCTTCAACCTCTACACCCAGATCGGCCTCGGCTATTCGCCGCTCAAGGCCGGCCTGGTGATGGTGCCCTGGTCCGGCGGCATGATCGTCGGCTTCGGTATCGCACAGGGTGTCGCCCGGTTCGGGCGGGCCGTGCTGCAGGCGGGCGCGCTCGTCATGGCGGTCGGTGTGTTCGGCGTGTGGCTGACCCTCGACCAGGTCGGGAGCGGCGTCGGCCCCTGGCAGCTCGTGCCGTCCCTGCTCGTCACCGGCATCGGCATGGGCCTGCTGATGGCACCGTTCTTCGACATCGTGCTCGCCAGCGTCGAGTCGCACGAGACGGGCTCGGCATCCGGCACGATGACCGCCGTGCAGCAGCTCGGCGGCGCGTTCGGTGTGGCGCTTCTCGGCACCATGTTCTTCGGTCTGCTGGGCGGCGGGATCGCCACCGCCGTCGACCACCACGCGGACGGTCTGCGGGGGAAGTTGACCGCCGCGCACGTCGCGCCCGCCGCTCGCGAACGCATCGTGGCGGACCTGCGTACGTGCGCCTCGGACCGGGCCGTCGCCAAGGATCCCGCCGCGACCCCGGCCTCCTGCGCCCGCCTGGAGAAGGACACCCGGTCCGCCGTGACCTCGCCTCAGGCCGGCGCGCAGATACCCGCCGCGCTGCGGGACACCGCGTCGTCGGCCTTCCGGAGCGGTTTCGGCTCCGTCATGCAGACGATTCTGTGGATCGTCGACGGCATGCTCGCCCTGACCTTCCTGCTCGCCTTCCTCCTGCCACGCCACGCACGCCCCGAGGAGTCCGCCGGGCACTGAGCCGCAACCACAGCCGCACAGGCGCAGGCGCAGGCGAACGGGACGGCCGGTCACCACCGAGAGGTGGCTGCCGGCCGTCCCGTTTCAGACCTCGGGGTTGGCGCAGTGGGCCAGCGGCTCGCCGCGCAGGAAGCGGCCGACCTCGGCGGCGACGATCCGGGCGGCCTTGTGGGCGACCTCGCGGCTCGCGCCGGCGATGTGCGGGGTGAGGACGACGCCCGGGGTGGACAGCAAGCGCGAGCCGGCCGGTACCGGTTCGACGGGGAACACGTCGAAGCCGGCGGCGGCCAGACGCCCCGAGTCCAGCGCGTCGCACACCGCGTCGTAGTCGACCAGCGCGCCGCGGGCGCAGTTGACGAGGACGGAGCCCTGCGGCATGGCCTCGATCTGGGCCTGCCCGATCATGCCGCGGGTCTCGTCCGTCACCCGCGCGTGCAGCGAGACGATCCGGGAGCGGCTCAACAGCTCGTCCAGGGACACGAGTTGCGCGACATCCCGCACCGCCTCGGGCCGTACGTACGGGTCGTGGACGAGGACCGTGGCTCCCATGGCGTTCAGGACGCGGGCGACGCGCGAGCCGATGGCGCCGAAGCCGACCAGACCGACCACCGAGCCGTCGATCTCCACGCCACAGCGGTCGTAGTCGTAGTAGTCGCCCCGCCAGGTGCCCCGCTTGAGGTCGGTGTGGACGTCGCCGATGCCGCGGGCGGCGGCGAGGATGAGCGCGAGGGTGTGCTCGGCCGTGGCCACGGCGTTGCGGCCGGGGGCGTAGCAGACGGCGACGCCATGGCGCGTCGCGGCCTCCAGGTTGGCGTTGACCGGTCCGCCCCGGCTGACGCAGTACAGCTCCAGGTCGGGACAGGCCGCCAGCACGCGTTCGGTGAGGGGCGCCATCTGGGTGACGCAGATCCGCACGCCCCGCAGCGCCTCGATCAGCTCCTCCTCCGTGCCGGACGCCTCGTCGACCTCGGCGACCTTGCCGAACGGGGTGTGCGGCCAGGGGAGTTGGAGCTGCCGGATGTCCAGGTCGGTGCCGGCGGGCGTCGCGACGCGCAGTTCCTGTTCGAGAAGCCGGGGCAGGACGAAGTGGTCGCCGGCGGCGAGGACGGTGGTGGGCACGGTGGATCTCCCGGAGAGCGAAGGATCAGCGAACGGGTGCGTTGAGGCGGAGCAGGGACGCCTGACCGTCGCGCAGCCGCAGTTCGGTCAGCGCGCCGTTGTGCAGGGCGGGGAAGACCTGGCGGTAGCGCGCGAGGGGAATGCCGAGGAGCTTGCACAGCACGAGGCGCAGCAGGGTGGAGTGGGCCACGACGAGGACGCGCCCGTCGGGGAGTTTGTGCGCGGTCTCCTCCAGACAGTCGACCGCGCGGTCCGCCGCGGCGGCGGGATGTTCTCCGCCGGGCAGGTGGTGGGCGACCGGATCGGCGAGGAAGGCGGCCAGCGCCTCGGGGAACTCCTCGGCCATCTCGGCGCGGGTGAGACCGTCGCCGCGGCCGAAGTCCACCTCGTACAGGCGGTCGTCGACCCAGGGGGTGAGGCCGAGCGCAGACGCCGCGGGCTCGGCGGTCAGCCGGGCCCGGGACAGCGGTGAGCAGAGCACGGCGTCCAGGCGCTGCCCGGCGGCCCAGGCGCCCAGTTCGGCGGCCTGTCGGCGGCCGAGTTCGGTGAGCGGCACGTCGGTGCGGCCGGCGTAGCGGTTGTCCGCGTGCCACACGGTCTCGCCATGGCGGACGAGGACGAAGTCGGTCACTGCTGGGCCTTTCCGCGCGCATGGTCGGCCACGGACTGGTCCAGCCAGCCGCGGCGGGCCAGCGCGTCGACGAAATCGAGGTAGACGGGGAGCATGCGGGCGGTACGGGCGGGGTCGGGGCGGAGTTCCTCGCGCAGCCGCACCATGCCGCCCGCGGCCTCCTCCAGCGTGGCACCCGAGGCGGTGGCGGCGAGCACCGCCATGCCGAGGGCGCTCTCGGACTGCTCCGGCAGCCGGGCGGTGCGGCCCAGCACATCGGCGCGCAGCTGCGACCAGTAGCGGTTGCGGGCGCCGCCGCCGGTGAAGGTGAGCGGGCCGTCGACGGGGGCGCCGAGGTGGTCGAGATAGTCGAAGCAGAGCCGTTCCACCAGTGCCACGCCCAGCAGGCAGGCGTGGAACTCCTCCGCTTCGCCCGAGGGTTCGCCGAGGACGAAGGGCTCGGCCTCGGGGGCACGGAACGGGAAGCGTTCGCCGCCCGAGCCCACCAGCGGGTAGACGACGGCGGAGGAGCCGGTCGCGGCGGCGCGCGCGGTCAGCGCGTCGAGGCCGGCGGGGCGCACGCCGGGGAAGCGGTGGGCGAGGACGCCGGCGCCGCTGCTGGAGGCGCCGCCGGGCAGCCAGGCGCCGCCGGGGCCGCGGTGGCAGTACACGACGCCACCGGGATCGCGGACGAGGTGGGGGCTCGCCCCCTTGAACACCAGGGTCGTGCCGAGTACGGAGTTCCAGGCGCCGGGCGTGAGCGCACCGGCTCCGATCTGTGCCGCGCAACCGTCGGTCATGCCCGCGGTGATGAGGGTGCCGACGGGGATGCCGGTCGCCTCCGCGGCGTCGGCGCACACGGTGCCGATGACCGTTCCGGGCCGTACGACGTCGGGCAGCAGGGCACCGGGGACGCCGAGCGCGTCGAGTTCGGCCTCGGGCCAGCGTTCGGCGATCAGGTCGTAGCCGGTCTTCAGGGCGTGGCTGGCGTCGCTCGCGACCTGGTGCCCGGCCAGCCGCCAGGTGATCAGGTCGGCCTGGTGCAGCAGACGGGTGCCCGCGGGAAGACCCTTGCCGCCCGGACGGGAACCGTCCCTGTCGCCCGGCCGGGTCGGGTCGTCCAGCAGCCAGAGCAGTTTGGGCAACGCCCAGGACGGCTGCATGGCGCGGTAGCCGAGCTTCTGCCACACCCGTCCGCCGCGCGTGTTGACGCGGTCGGTGTGGGCGTCGGCCCGGCGGTCGTCGTACATGAGCCCCGGGGTGAGGGGGGTACCCGCCGCGTCGGCCAGGAGCACGGTCCCGGAGGTGGCGTCCACGGCCAGGCCCCGCACCCGGTGCGGGTCGATACCGGTCAGGGCCTCGCGGCAGGCGGCGGCGAGCGCGGACCACCACTGCTCGGGGTCCTGTTCGTGCCGTACGCCGTCGCGGCGTCCGGTCAGCGGACGTGCGGCGGCCCCGAGCAGCCGGCCGGTGCCGTCCACGGCGACCGCGCGGGCGCTCTGGGTGCCGAGGTCGAGTCCGAGGTGGACGGCGTCGGGTGACAGGGCGTCAGACATGCGGTGCCTCAGGGGTGCGGCCGGAAGTGGCGGACGGTACAGCAGCGGGCGCCGAGGCGGAGGCCGCGGCCGCCGGAGCCACCGGTGCAGGTGCGACTGCCGGTGCGGGTATGGGTGCGGGTGTGGGTGCCCAGCCGAGGGAGCGGGCGGTGTCCCGCCAGGTGCGGTACGTGTCGTAGAGCCCGTCGTAGAACGCGGCGCGTTCGGCGTCCGGTTCCCAACTCGCGCGCATGCGGACGTACTTGGCGGCGGCGCTGTGCATGCTGCGCTCCGCCCCGGTGAGGACGAGACCGGTCAGGAACGCCCCCTTGGCGCCCAGCTCCGTGTCGGCGCTGCGTGCCGTCGGCACGCCGGTGACGTCCGCGATGAGCCGGCACCAGTCGTCGCTGGCGGATCCGCCGCCGCACAGGCGCAGTTCATGGACCTCGGTGGCGGACGCGGTCAGGCAGTCGCGGACGACGAGGGACAGGCCCTCGAAGACGGCACGGGCGACATGGGCGGGGGTGTGGTCGAGGGACAGGCCCCAGAAGGCGCCGCGGGCGTGCGGGTCGAGGAAGGGAGCGCGCTCGCCTGCGGGCGAGAGGTACGGCAGGAACGCCAGCCCGCCCGCGCCCGGTTCGGTGCCGAAGGCGAGCCTGCCGAGCTGGGCGGGGTCCTCGACGGACAGGGTGCGGCAGGCCCAGTCCAGGACTTCGGTGCCGGAGAGGGTCGGGAAGGCGCGCAGGATGCGTTCGCGACCGCGGTAGGCGATGTTGATGCCGCACGGCTCTCCGCCGGTGTCCGGCGCGCGGGTGACGATCTCGGTGCACAGGGTGGTGCCGAGGATGGCGCAGGCCTGTCCGGGGTTGACGGCTCCGGCGCCGCGGGCGGTGGCGGCGATGTCGTAGGGGGCCATGACGACGGGCAGGCCGGCGGGCAGGCCGAGTTCGGCGGCGGTGTGCCGGGTGATCTCGGCGATGCGCTCGTGCTCGCCGAGGATCCGCGGCAGCAGCGGCTCGGCCCACTTCATCGCGAAGAGGTCGAGGATCACGGGGTCGTAGCCGCCGGTGGTGTGGTCGAGGAAGGGCGCCGAGGCGTCGGACTCGTCGACGGCGCTGACTCCGGTGAACTTCAGGAACAGCCAGCCGGCCGCCGTAAGGGCGGTACGGGCGCGGCGCAGGCGCTCCGGGTCGTGCTCGGCGAGCCAGCTGAGCACGGCGTTCGGCATGCCGCTGCAGGTGAGGGAGCCGTTGCGGCGGAACGCGCGCTCCAGGACGCCGTCGGCCTGCCAGCGGGTGAGCAGGTCGCCGGCGCGCCCGTCGGACCACAGGATCGCCGGGCCGGTGGGGCGGCCGTCGCCGTCCACGAGCCAGCAGCCGTCGCCCTGTGCGGTGAAGCTCACCAGCCAGACCGGGTCCTGGTCGGTGCCGAGCTGGGACAGGGCGCTGCGGACGGTGAAGACGACGCCGTTCCACACGGCGTCCATGTCCTGCTCCGCCCATCCGGGACGGGGCCGCAGCACCTCTGTGCCGATGCGGGCGACCGCCAGCTCCTGACCCTGGTCGTCGAACACGACGGATTTGATGACCGAGGTTCCGACGTCGATGGTGAGAACCGACATGACTGCAATCCCTGCCCTTTCACCAAGGCCGCGCCCACGGACCGGACCTGCCGGATCGAAATGTCCGGCCCCCTGCGGCTCGCAGAAATAGGGGAACGCGGATCCGGGGGGACCGTCAATCAGCCGTGCGAATTATCCCGCGGCCGGACCTCCGGGCCGTGTTAAATTCCCTGCCGGACCGGGCGACCACCCCCGCTCGCGTGCCGCTCGCACCGACACGGGCCAGGTCACGGACCGCCTTCACCGTGTTACGTTCATGTGGGATTCTCACGAGGCACACGAGGCTCTTCTCACCCGGAAGGGAGCGGCTGCCATGGCCGGTTCGGACGCCCGGACGGACGCCCAGGAGGAGCGTCGTCATCAGCTGCGCGAGCTCGTTATGGGCAAGGGGTTCGTCCGTACCGCCGACCTCGCCGACACGTTCGGCGTCAGCATCATGACCATCCACCGGGACCTGGACGCCCTTCAGGCGCAGGGGTGGCTGCGGAAGGTGCGCGGCGGGGCGAGCTGTCTGCCCTCGACGCAGTTCCACGGCAGCGCGGGCGAACGTCTGACGACGATGGTGCAGACGAAGCAGCTGCTGGCGCGGGCCGCCGCCGAGGAACTGGCACCCGGGCAGGTCGTGATGATCGACGACTCCACGACCTGTCTGAATCTCATCCGGCATCTGTCCGATCACACCCCCATCACGGCGATCAGCAATGCGCTGCCGGTGATCTCGGCCCTGGCCCGCGAACCCGGTGTGGCCCTGATCGGGCTGGGCGGCACCTATTTCCCGGCGTACGACGCCTTCATGGGCGTGCACACGGCGCAGAGCGTGGAGGCGTTCCGGGCGGATGTGCTGTTCATGTCCACCACGGCCGTGACCCAAGGCCGCTGCTATCACATGTCGCCCGAGACGGTGCAGGTCAAACGGGCGATGATGGCGGCCGCCGCGCGCCGCGTACTGATCATCGACCACACCAAGTTCGCCCAGCAGGGCCTCTACGCGCTCGCCCCGCTCAGCGACTTCGACCTGGTGCTCGTCGACGACGCGGCCCCGGCCGGCGAGGTACGGCGGCTGCGCGACAACGGCGTCCAGGTACGCACGGTCTCCGCCACCTCCGGAGAGCTCCGGCCGCACGCCGCCACGTGAACATCACACGGTTCTCACGCGGCGCGCCGCAGCACACCGCACTCCGCACAACGCTCTGATCAGGGACGACGCGCTCAACCCCGGATCCCCTGCGCACCGCCGGAACGACAACTTAACGCCACGGGCCACACGGCTCGCGAGGTCTTTCCCCCGACGGATTGACCCCGCCCCGGAGCGGACTTTTCATCTGTGCCACGCCGTACGGCACTCCGCTCCCCATTTCCGCAAGAAGGTGGCCGCCGTGACCGTCCCCCCGAATCCCCATTCCGCAGCCGCGAAACCCGAGCCCCGCGGATTCCCGGACCGCACAGGTATTCCGAAGGCCCTTTCCTGGGGATTTCTCGGTGTCCTGATCTTCATGATCGGTGACGGCGTCGAATCGGGATTCCTCTCGCCCTACCTGCTGCACGAGGGCATCTCCAGGGAACGCGTGGCGCTGCTGTTCACCGTGTACGGCGTCACGGCGAGCATCTCCGCGTGGTTCTCCGGAGCCCTCTCCGACCTGTGGGGTCCGCGCCGCGTGATGATGCTGGGCCTCGGCATCTGGGCCGCCCTGCAGGTGGTCTTCCTCGGCCTCGCGGTCCCGACGCACCACTACTGGCTGCTGGCGATCAGCTACGGCCTGCGCGGCTTCGGCTATCCGCTCTTCGCCTACGGCTTCCTGGTCTGGGTGACGGCGGTGACCCCCCGCCACCGGCTCGACTCGGCCGTGGGCTGGTTCTGGTTCGCGTTCACCGGCGGGCTGCCCACGCTCGGCTCACTGGTCGCCAGCTTCACGGTGCCGTGGCTGGGCACGTATCGCACCCTGTGGTTCGCGCTGGTCCTGGTCGTCGCGGGCGGTCTGATCGCCCTGCTTCTGGTGCGCGAGCCGACGGGCCGGAACCGGCTGGCGCCCAGCGGCGAGCGTCCGGTGGCCACCCTGCTCGGCTCGCTCTCCATCGTCTGGCGCAACCCGCGCATCGGCGTCGGCGCGGTGGTCCGCACCATCAACACCGCGGCACAGTTCGGCTTCCTGGTCTTTCTGCCGGTCTTCTTCACCGACACGCTGGGCTTCTCCCTGACCGAATGGCTACGGCTGCTGGCGGCGATGTTCGCCACCAACATCTTCTTCAACCTGCTCTTCGGCCTCGTCGGCGACCGCCTGGGCTGGCAGCGCACCGTCACCTGGTTCGGCGGCGTGGGCTGCGCGGTCACCACACTCCTGCTGTACTACGGCACCGTGGCCGCCGGCGACAACTTCGCCCTCGCCATGGTGCTGGTGAGCCTCTTCGGCGCCACACTCGCCGGCTATGTGCCGCTGTCCGCGCTGATGCCCTCACTGGCGCCGGAGCACAAGGGCCAGGCGATGTCGGCGCTCAATCTCGGCGCGGGCGCCAGCACGTTCGTCGGCCCGGCCGTCGTCGCCCTCTTCCTCGGTCCGCTCGGCGTCCAGGGCGTGATGTGGATCTTCGCCGGCCTCTACCTGGTGAGCGCCGGCCTGACCCGCTGCCTGACCCTGCCCGCACAGTCCTCCGCGTCCGACACCTCCCTGGCACCGGTACCGAGCACGGCCGAACAGGTGTAGTCACCTGCCGGCCCGCACCGCTTCCGGCCCTTCGGGTGGGGAGCGGTGTGCTCATGTCCGCCCGGCGCCCGGAGAGCGCCACGGCGGTGAAGACCTCCGGTACGGTGGTCAGCCCACAACCGGCGGCAACCAGCTGGAGCTTGGCCGGCCAGTCACAGGCCATGTGCGCGATCTGGCCGCCCGTCCAGGCCGGGCCACACCCCCATCACGCGGCGCTCCCCCGAGGAGGAGTCGGCGATCCAGCGCTGCCCGCGCAGATCGGCCACGTCGACGAAGTCGCCGCGGGCCAGAGGGGGCCGACGGGCACCGCCAGCCGCAGCGCACGTTCCGTCAGCGTCTGCAGCTTCAGCGGGGGCGACACGGTGGCCGGTGGCCGCAACGCCGGGGCGGAGGCGAGCAGCGCCAGGTACAGGCTGCCGACCCGCAGAGGGCACACCAGCGCCGGGGTGCCGCCCGCTCGGCCGATGACCTGCAGACCGGGGTCCGTCCGAGGCAGCGCGGCCGGGGCCCGGGGCACCAGGACGGCACCGGCGCTGGGGAACCAGCCCAGCCGGACCGTCCCGGACTGCCCGGACCATCCCGGACTGCCGGGGCAGGCCCGAGAGTTCCCGGGCCGGCGTTCGCAGGTGGAGCAACTCCCCAAGAACCACGAGTACTTCGCGCACATGCGCCAGTACCGGGCGGAAGGCTACGCCACACGCGGTGTGCGGTGGATGATCAGTCGGCCGGCCAGGCTCCGCCGAGTCGGCTGAGACCGGCGGCCGCCGTGATGGTGGCGTAGATGTAGTGCAGCGGAGCCTGGGGCATGACGTCCATGGGCTTGAGCAACAGGACCGCGCCCCATATCGATCCGTCCCACAGGACGGGGGCGGCGACGGAGTTCCACTTCGCCATGCACTCCTGGTACCCGAGGGCGTACCCCTGGTCGCGGATGTCGACGAGCGAGGCGAGCAGCTCGTCGCCCTCCCGGATGACGCCGGGACCGGCTTCCTCCGGGACGGGATCGGCGGCCACCCGCCGCTGGATCTGTTCGGGCAGGAAGGCGAGGATCGTCCGGCCCGAGGCGCCGGTGCGCAGCGACCGCGTGACCGACAGGACGTCGCGCGGTGTCATGCCGAGCTCGACGAGGTCGGAGTCCCCCACCGCCATGTCCAGGCACTGTCGGCCCGCTATGCCGAAGGGGGCTCTCATGTACAGGAAGACCAGGCCGTTGTCGGTCGCCCTGCGCAGGCTCTGCAGGACCTCGGTGGCCTCGCTGCCGGAGAGGTTGTCCTCGGCGAGGGCGTGGAGCCCGAGGTCGCCGACCGTGCTGCCGAGCTGGTACAGGCCTCGGTCGATACGGACGAAGGTGTTGTTGTAGGTCCCGGCGGTGAGCATGCGGCCGGTGGTGGAGTCGTCGAGATCGGCGGTCTTGGCGATCTCGGACAGCCGGTGGGCACCGGGGCCCAGCGTGATGAACGCCTGCTGCACCCGCATGAAGCGGTCGGCGTAGCTGGTCCCGGTTCCACGCTGTCCACTCATCAGCCCGTACCCCCTTCAGTGCGCCCGTGCCCGTCCTCCTGGGCTTCGGTGGTACCCGGTCGCCGGTACCACCTCGTACGGGGGTACAAGACTATTACGTGGTGGGGTCGAGACTGAACTTGCCCGTTCCCGTACGACTGTTGAGCATCTCGTGCACCTTCGCCGCGTCGGCGAGCGGGTGCACCCCGCCGGTCACGATCTTGAGCGAGCCGTTGGCCACGGCGTCGAAGAGCTGCCTCATGGACGCGGCCAGCGGGAGCGTCCGGTCGGAGTACAGGTGCGGGAGCCAGAAGCCGGCGACGGTGATGGACTTCTGGAGCAGGGTGTGCACGGGGACGTCGGCGAGCTGCCCGCCGGCGAATCCGTACACGACGAGCCTGCCGCGCGGGCCGACCGCGTCGAGGGTCTGCTGCAGCGTCGTGCCGCCGGTCATCTCCAGCGCGGCGTGTACCGGGCCGCCCGCCGCATCGAGGATCCGCTCGGTCAGGCCGTCCTCGGCACAGGAGTCGACGGCAGCCGTCGCCCCCAGCTCCAGGGCCAGCCGGCGCTTCTCCTCCGTGCCGGCGAGCGCGATGACCCGGGCGCCGGCCCGGTGCGCCAGCTGAACGGCCAGTGTGCCGACGCCGCCGGCCGCGGCGGGGATGACGACGATCTGCCCCTTGGTGATCTGGGCGACCGTGAAGAGGAGGTGGTACGCGCTGTTCCCCTGCAGGGCCAGCGGCACCGCCTGTTCGTCGGTGACCTCGTCGGGAACCTCCCATTGCAGCCTGCGGTGAACGGACACCTTCTGGGCGTAGCCGCCGCCCCGGGTCAGCGCCACGACGCGCTTGCCGTCCGCCGTGGTGCCGACGACCTCGTTGCCGGGGACGTAGGGCAGCTCGACCGGCGCGAGGTAGGTGTTGCCCCGGACATGGACATCCGCGTAGTTGACACCCGCCAGCCGCACATCCAGCAGGTTTTCTCCGCGTGCGGGCTCGGGGTCGGGGACCTCTTCCAGTCGCAAGACCTCAGGGCCGCCGAATTCCCTCATGACAATGGCGCGCACAGCACTCCTATCGATGCAAGGCCGGACCTGTACCCACGACAGGCTAGGACATCCCTGTCACGCCCCTGACTTGGGTATCGTGCCCTATGCATCTTTCTCGCAAGGTGAGAAACAGCGGCCCATTTCTCGCTCAGCAAGAAAGTTCAACCTTAAATTTCTCGCGAGATGAGAAGCGAAATAAGCGGGTTGCAATTGCCCATTCAATAGAGACATAGTGATGCCGCCTCGTTTGCCGGGCACTTTCCCCACTGCCGGCCGTCACGGGGGTGCGGCCGGCGGTGGGGGGAGACAGGGATCAAGCCCGGCGTGCCTCCGGCGTGCCGACGACCCAGCAGTCGGTCAGGGCCAGGTGGCCGGCGCACAGCCCGTCAGAATGGCGCGGAGCGCCAGCTGGACGGCCACGATGGCTCCGTGCCCGAGCCGCATCAGCACGACTCCCGTCACGCCGGCCACCAGTGCCAGAGCCCCGAAGCCCAGCACAGGCGTCCAGTCCGGGAGATGAGGCATGCCGGTTCGGTCTTCTCAGGGGGTTCGGCTGGGGATGACGCAGTTCTTCGGTTGTTCCTGGCCGGTGGGCCAGCCGAGGCCGACGAACCGGAGCCTGCCCGGGCCCTGCCGGCCCGGGTCCAGCTCGACCACCGCGACCGGTTTGTCGTACGGGTTTCCGCCGCTGGTCAGGCAGATCAGGCCGCTCGTGCCCTGCACCCGGTGCCGGGACTGGAGTTGCGGCCATTCGCCGCCCACGTCTTCCAGGCCGGGCACCTTCTCCGCGTCGCCGCTCTGTACCTGGTGCAGTGCCGTGCCGATGGTGACCAGGCCGTCGTACACGAGCATCGTCCGGGAGTCCTCCAGGTTGGGGGTGGAGCCGAGTTTCGTCCCCTGGTGGAGGGTGCTCTGCATCAGTCTGTTCAGGTTGTCCAGGGCAGCACGGGGCTCGGTGAGGTACTGGGGGAGTTCGTCCTCGGTGGGCTTGCGGTGGTGGGTCGTCCGGAACTGCTGGGTCCAGGTGGCCAGTTCGGCACCCCAGGCGTCCGGATGCGCGGGAGCGGCGTACTGGACGGTCACCTTCGCCTTGCCGTCCGCGCCGCGCAGCTGTGCCCAGTCCTGGTCCGTCATGTTCTGTCGCAGCGAGGCGGCGTCGGAGCCGCTGATGATGGTGTAGTGCCGGTTGGTGCAGTCCATCTGAGCGAGCTTCAGCGCGAACAGTCGCAGATGGAGCGTACGCCCCGCGAAGTAGACCGTGTCGGCCTCGGAGTCGCAGATGTTGTTGGCGATCTGGGTGAACTGGTTGCCGGTCGAGCCCGGTTCGTCGATCGCCGGGGAGGTGTAGGGCATCGCGTCGGGACCGGGCGGCCCCGTCTCCTTGATCCCGCTGAACGCCTTCGCCAACGACTCGTCGTAGCTGTCCGGGCGCCTGTCGTAGACCAGCACCGTCCTGCGGTTCTCGCGGCCCTGTGCGCCGTTGAAGTTGGCCAGTGCCTGGGCCACGTCGTGATTGGTGGGGATGATCCGGGCCAGGCCGGGGAACTGCGGCTTCGCCATCCCGTCCGCCCCGTCCTGGTTCGCGATCCGGTCTCCGGTGATCCGGGAGGCGAGCACCGGAATCCTGTGGTCCGTCAGCCGTCTGACGGCGGCCTCCGTGGCATCGAGGCTGAGGTTGAATCCCGTGACGGCGCGCAGCTGGTCCTTGGGCGAGTCGGCCATGCGCACCAAGGTGTCCACGACGTTCGACTGGTGGCCGTAGTCCCGCCCGGGGTTGGCCAGCACCAGCCGGATCCTCGGCGGCTCCCCCTCGCCCTCATTGGCCTCCAGCTGTCCCAGATACGCCCCCTGCAGATCGCTGCGCATCTCCCGCCGCGCCGCCGCCACGTCCGAGTGAAGCGGCAGCATCATCGCCACCGTCACATGGGGCTGACCTGCGATCTTCGCGTTCTCCTGGGCGATGGCCCGGGCCACGTCGCCGATCTCCGGTGTGCCGAAGTCGTAGCCCGCTCCGTTGACCCCGATGCACTCGCCGTCGATCCGTTCGACCCCCTCGGCGCAGGTGTCCGGCCTGCTGAGGACGGACCAGCCGAACAGGCTCCCGGCCACGACCGCCGCCGTCACCACCAGCGTGTAGAGGATCTTCTGCCATCTGGGCACGCCGTTACCTCCTTCGCCCGAGCTGATCGGTGCAGGCGCAGCGCAGCAGCGGCTGCTCGTTCTCCGCGAGGCCGCTCCAGTCGGTGGCCGTCCTGCCGAGCTGCCCGGCGCCGTCGAACTCCATGATCGAGAGCAGGTCCAGCAGCTTGGCGAGGGTGCGGGCGGTCTCCCTTCCGGTCGGCCTGGTCCGCTCCTCGCACAGCCACACCGCGTGCAGCAGCTGGTCGACGGTGCGGCGCAGCGCCGGTCCGTCCACCGCCACCAGTCCCTGGGCGCGCTCCCGGCGGGTGTCCGCGCCACCCGGATACGGTGCCTGCGCGATCTCCAGCAGCTCCGCGCACCACTCCTGCGGACGGCCGGGCAGCGTGGCGGCCAGGTGACGGACCACGTCGTCCACGCCGCCGGACACCAGGTGGTGGTTCATCCGGTGCGCCATGACCGAGCGGAACGCCCCGCCGCTCGACGCCCCCTCCTGCGCCACGCGTCCGGTGAAGTGGTCCCGCAGCAGGTGGTGGTCGGCGTACCAGGCGGCGCCATCGGGGCGCAGCCCGTACAGCCGGTGCACCAGCAGCTGACGCAGCCCGAAGTCCCCTATGAAGTGCCGCTCGCAGCCGGGCCACCCGGTGTCGGTCAGCAGCTGCGCCACCTGATGCGCCGTCAGACGGTGGACGCGGTCCGACTGATGATGGCGGAGCAGGACGTCCGCGCACTCCGCGTCGTGTGCCACCGACAGATGGGTGAGCAGATCGAGCCACTGGTCGTGGTGCTCGGCCGGCAGCCGTACCGGCAGCTGCTCCAGGATCAGTTCTCGCAGCAGTACGTCCGCCACCGGCCGCTCGGAGTCCCCACTGCCGGGGAGTCGCAGCGGGGCGTCCAGGATGTCCCGGTCATTGGCGTCCGCCGGCATCCGGAAGGCGGCGGCAGCGGCGGCCAGCCGGATCACCGTGTGCGGCCGTCCGCCGCTCAGCCGGGCCACGGCGGCGTCGATACGACGGCGGTTCGTGCCGCCCTCCGGCTCCGCGCGCCGCTGTCTGCGCTCGGTCTCCAGGCAGAGCTGGTCGCCGGTGAGCAGCGGCATCCGCAGCAGGAGCACCCCGTCGGCCAGCGGTGCCCGCTCCGCGGGCGAGTCCGTACGCCGGGACCACGCGGGCGGCACGCCGTCGGCGGGCCGGAACTCCGCCGGGGACGGCACCTCCTGCGGCGGCAGTCCCCCGTACAGGAAGGCGCCGCCGTCCGCCCGGCGCGCCGTGCCCACGATCACCACGCGGTCGCGCTGCCCGCCCCGGCGGTCGGTGAGCACGGCGCGCAACAGCTGCTCCCCCAGCGGCGACTCGGCGCGGTCCAGCAGCACCGCCGGGCGGCCGACCCGGCGCAGCCAGCCGAGCGCTCCCGCATACGCCGCCTCCAGGTCCTCGCGCAGCGCCCGGAAGAGGAAGCTCTCCGCCAACTCCCGCTCCTCGCCGCCGGTCTGGAAGTCGGCGGCGAGGTCGCGCAGCCCGTGCTCGGGCTGACCGGCCGCGCCGGGATACGCGCCGTAGATCCGCGCCAGTTCCGTACGGCCCCGCGGCGCCAGGCTCGCGAAGAGGGCGTCCAGCAACGCGTTGGCCACCGAGGCCGAGTACGGGTCGAGCGTCTGCCCGGACAGGGTCGTCAGCAGGTTCCGCAGGGCTCCGCGCAGCGCACCCCGCCAGAAGTCGCCTGCGGCCAGGCCACGGAGGTGCTGCTTCTGCGGTAAGTCCCCGTACCGTTCCACCTCCGCCGCGACCGCGTCGGGGGTGCCCTCCGTGACGCCGGTCGCGATCATCGCGAGGCCCGCGAAGAGCCGGGGAAAGGCGAACGAGCCGCCCGTCCCCTGCCAGGTGCCCAGCCGCCGGGCGGCCTCCACCAGGGCCTCGGTCGCGGCGGAGCGGGCGCCCGGCTCCGGTGCCGCCCGGTCCGCGTACACCGGTGAGCCGCAGTCCACATGGATCACGGGCACTTTGGTGGCGAAACGGTCCCGTACCGCGCGCAGCAGCCGCCCCTTGCCCATGCCCGGGCCACCGGTGAGCAGCACCACGGGCAGGTCGGGGCCGTACAGCGGTTCCCGGCCGCCGCCCGAGGGCGACCGCCCGAGCAGGCGCGCGAAGAAGCCCTCCGTACCGAGGAGTCTTTCGAACCCCAGGTCCTCACACACGGATCCCCCATGGATGCTCTCCCGCCCAGGAGCAGGTGATCGTTGTGGTGAAAGGAGATTAGTGGAACATAGAGCCTTCTGTTCGGACAACGATCGGTACGTGAAAGGAAGTTGGTGATGATGGGCGCGATGGCTCGGGAGGGATCCCGCAGGCGATAAAGGATGTGCGGGTGTTCGAGCAGGTGAGGTACGTTTCTGCCTGTTCGAAGGGGGGCCCGAAGTGGCGAAGCTGAACCAGATCATCGCTGTCGAGAAGGGTGTCAAGAGCAAGTCGCTCCAGGACATCACCGCGGCGCACCACAAGGTGCAGAAGCCGGCCCTGCTGGCCGGTATCTCGCGTACGTACCAGCCGAAGGACGAGGAGGGCGAGCAGCTGCCGCCCGAGTCCACGCGGGTACAGGTGCAGGCGGAGGACGTACTGCGGGAGATGTCCGCGTCGCTCACCCGGCTCTTCGATGTGACCGCCACCAAGGACTGGGCGAACTGCGCGGCCCGCGCGGACATCACGGTCGACGGCCGGACGATCGTCACCGACGTCCCGGTCAGCTATCTCCTGTTCCTGGAGAAGCAGCTCACCGACCTGCACACGTTCGTCAGGAAGCTCCCTACGCTCGACGCCGCGGAGTCCTGGTCGCACGACCCTTCCACGGACTGGTGGAAGACGGACCCGGTGCGCACGATCCGCACCAAGAAGGTCCCGCGCAACCACGTCAAGGCGGAGGCGACCGACAAGCACCCGGCACAGGTCGAGGTGTACTACGAGGACGTGCCCATCGGGTACTGGACGACCGTGAAGTTCTCCGGAGCACTCCCGGCGCGGCGGGTGAACGAGCTGGTCGACCGGGTCGAGAAGCTCCAGCAGGCGGTGAAGTTCGCCCGCGAGGAGGCCAACGCCGCCGAGGTCACCGACCAGCGGGTCGGCGACGCGGTGTTCGGCTACCTGCTCGGCTGACGCCGGCCGCGGGTAGCATCCATGATCGCCCCCGCGTGCGAGCGCGGGGGTGCGCAACAGGCGCGGGCCGGATTGAGGACCGGTTCGCGCGATGAGCGCAAGCTGACACTGAAGTTCAGCCTGAAGGCACGGGCAACCGTGGTCAATCTCAGACTCTCGCTCCAGTCTCAGCATCGCCGCCGATCGCCGGATCGATCGAGGGCGGACGAACGCCGTCGGATGCGAGTTCGACTCTCGCCTGCAGCTCTTTCCTGCTGCGGTAGTTCAAAGGAAGAACACGACGGCATGATGACTGATCCGTTCTCTTAAACGCCGCCGGCGTGCGCAATTGGGTGGCATCCCCAGGGGCCCGGGAGCTGGATACGACTCCCGGGCCCCGCCACGTCCACCGGCCATGGGCCGCTACCGGGTTTCCTTGGACGCCGGGGAGAGCCGGACCGTGATGTGGCTACCCCGTGCGGCCAGGGTGCCGGGCTCGGGGGTCTGGCTGCAGATGTGTCGCGCGGGCAGGTGCGGGGCGTCGGGGCACTCTCCGGCGCCGGAGTTCACGAGGTGCAGGCCGTGGGTTCGCGCGCCGGCCCTTGCCTGGGCAAGTGGGCTGCCGATCAGGTTGGGGACCTGGACAGGCATGGTGTGATCGACCGTGGTGGAGGGCGTCGCCCGGGAAGCGTGCGGGAAGAAGCCGGAGCCCGCTGAGGCCCACGCCGCCCCGGCGATCAGCAGTGATGCCAGAAGTACTCCGAAGACGGCGCGGCGACGACGGGTCGTACGCCGGCGGGGAGACGGTTGACTCGCGGCGTCGGTTGTCGCGACGGCGGCCGTAGCGTCCCGACAGGGGTTGCTGGTGAGGGTCGTCCGGTGGGCGGAAGTGGCCGTGTCCGGGGAAAGGACGGCCGTTCGTGCAGCGGGAATCGGGGCTGGGCCAGCGGTGTCCGGGTGAGCAGGGTGCCCAGGCGACACAGCCGTACCGAGTTCTCTGCGAAGGCCGTCAAGGGCGGTCAGCATCTCCCACGCCGTGGCGTAGCGGTGGTCGGGGTCCTTGGCGAGGGCGGTCAGAACCACGCTGTCGCATACCGGAGGTGCCTGCGGTGTGCAGGCGGAGGGTGGCTCGGGCTCGTCTCCGAGGTGTTGATAGGCGATGGCCATCGGGGACTCGCCGGTGAACGGAGGGTGCCCGGTCAGCAACTCATAGAGCAGGCAGCCGGTGGAGTACAGGTCGGCCCGCGCGTCGAGCTGCTGCCCGCGGGCCTGTTCGGGCGAAAGGTACTCGGCGGTGCCCACGACCATGGACGTCCGCGTCAGTGTCGTGCCGGGCATGAAGACGTTGCGGGCGATCCCGAAGTCCATCACTTTGACCGAGTCGTCGGCAGTGATCATCACGTTGGCGGGTTTGATGTCGCGGTGGATGATGCCTCGTTCATGGGCATGAGCCAACGCGGCCAGCACTCCAGCGGTCAGGCGTAGCGCCCGGTCCGGCCTGAGCGGGCGTGAGCGCACCAATTGGTGCAGCGTATGGCCTGCGACGTACTCCATGACGATGTACGGACACTCAAGCCCGTCAGCGATTTCCACGCCGACGTCGTAGACCGCGACGATCCCGGGATGACTCAGGGAGGCAACCGCCTGCGCCTCGCGGGCGAACCGTTCCCTGCCCGTCTCGTCCAGCACGTCGACGCGCGGCATCTTCACCGCAACCCGGCGAGCGAGCATGAGGTCGTCAGCGAGGTGCACTTCGGCCATCCCGCCGCGGCCCAGCAGGCGGCGCAGCACGTACCTGTCGCCCAGCGTACGCTCCTGACACATCGACTTCTGCATGACCTGGCGCCCCCGGATCTGTCGCGTGACTGGATGTGCCGGCCCTCCCACCCGGCTGCACGCAGCAGAACCTAGGAACCCTTCTTGTGAAAACTCTGTGGCCACGCGCCTCGACCGGCCCAGCGGCCGCGAGCCGAACACGCTCCTCCTGGCGGACGCCCCCGGCCGTCTCCTGACGGCTCAGGGTTCCCTCGTGCAGCAACCGCCCCCGCCGGCGGTGTCCGAGACCGCGTCGAGGCGGCAGAAGCAGGACGCCTCGATCGGCACGTCCGCCATCGCGAGGGCAATCTTCAACTGCTGGGCCACGATCTGCGCCTCTCCCGCCTTGCCCAGCCGGACCAGACACTCGTGCAGGCCGTGCAGGGACCAGACGTTGCCGGGGTGCTGCACGGCGCGCGGAAGGGTGTCGTCGAGTCCCAGATCGGCCCGGTAGACCGCCTCGGCCTCCGCGACGCGCCCCCGTTCCAGGAGCAGGGCCCCGTATGCGTGCCGAGTGGGCTGCATCCATCCCCATGGCTCGTCGTAGGGAAGGTTGTCATCCCGTTCGATCGACCGCTCGAGCGCGGCGAAGGCTGCGTCATGGTCGCCCTTGCGGTATTCGAGTTCGCCGTCGAGCATCGCCGACGCGATCGCCAGGATGTCGGCACAGGTGTTGTTGAACAACATGCGCGTCTCCGGGACCCGGGCGACCGCCTCGCCGAACAGCCGGCGTTCGGCCTCGGCCTCGGCAATCCGGCCGGTGGCCGAGAACGCGACACCTCGGGCGTAGTGCAGCATCGCCGTGCTCACGCTGTAGAGCTCCGGGTCGGCGGGCATGGGCATCCGCAGGATGTCGCTCCAGCGGCCGAAGCGGATCAGTACATGGACCCGCATGGCGAGGAAGCCTTCCAGCCAGTCGGCCATGGGCGGGCTCTGCACGCGCAGCAGCTGCTCGGGGATGGACGCCTCCAACTGGGCAGCGGTCTCCAGCGCGGTCCGGAACCGGCCGAGGAACATCGCTCCGTAGATCTTGAAGTGGTAGTTGTGCGACCGATACAGCGTGTAGAAGTTCATGGCTCCGGCCCGTGCACGGAACTTCTCGTCGGCGACGATCGCGGCGTCGTTGTCCGACACCACGCGACGGTAGTCGCCGCAGAGCACCTCGATGTGTGAAGGCATGTGCTGCAGATGACCGGCGTCGGGCACCAGGCCGCGCAGCCGGTCGGCGGCGGGCAGGGCAGCCTCGGGTGTCGGGGACATCTCCATCAGGTGGATGTACATGTGCAGGATGCCGAGGTGTTCCGCCCCGGCATCCGTCGCGAGCGCCCGGTCCAGGACGGCCTTGGCCTCAAGCGTGCGGGCGCCTTCGGCCGGGTCACCGGTGCGCAGGTTCCACAGCCGCCAGGGGGTGAGGTTCATCAGCGCGTCGGCGTACAGGGCGGTGATGTCGAGGTCGTCCCGGGCGAGTTCGTGGACGACGCGCATGCTGTCGGCGTACGGCGCATTCCACACGGAGCAGTCGTCGACGGCCTCCGCCTGCGGACAGCGGGCACGCAACGCGCCGATCAAGGCCCGCTCGACGGGCGTGGCGGCGGCTTCCGCCTTCTCGTGGGCGAGTTCCACGGCGGCGTGGGTGCGTTCGACGGTGCGTGCGAGCTCCTGCTCGTCGAAGAACTCCCACGGCTTGTTGTAGTTGGGGCCGAGTGCGTACGCGATGCCCCAGTACGCCATGGCACAGCCGGGGTCGGCCGCCGCGGCGGCTTCGAAGCAGGAGACGGCTTCCTCGTGATGGAAGGCGTATGTCCACACCAGTCCGCGGTCGAACCACAGTTGTGCCTCGGGCGAGGACGTCGTCACGGGGCGGCTGTACGTGCCGAGATCGTAATAGTCCATAGAGCCCATGCACCGTCCCTGACCAGCCGACCGCCGAGGCGCCGGGAACCGACCGCGCTTATGACGCAAAGCTTGTACCGAACAGCGTAGTGGGCCGAGCCGCGTGTCCCGGGCCGGACCGCACCGCCCCCTGCGTCCATAACCCGATGTTCTGGGGATCCGAGAGCTGGTCGTCGGAGCCGACCACCTCCACCCTTGGCCCAAGCCGCTGTGCAATGTCACATCACATAGGAGCTCAATCGTGAGAGCACGACGATCCGGGATGGTCATGGTCGCCGCCCTCGGGCTCGTCGCCTTCGCCGGCTGCGGGAGAGCCGGCGGGGGCGACGGGCAGGGCGGGCCCGCGAGCAAGGGAGGCACCCTGCACGTGCTCTCCAGCACCGACCTGGAGCACCTCGACCCGGCCCGCAACTACGTCACCTCCTCCGAGGACGTAGGCCGCCTCATCTACCGGACGCTGACGACGTACGCGGCGGCACCCGGGCCGGCCGGCGGAAAGATCGTGCCGGACCTGGCGACGGACACCGGACGCCCGAGCGCCGATGCCCGCACCTGGACCTTCACACTCAAGGCGGGGGTCAAGTTCGAGGACGGGCGGCCCATCACCAGCCGTGACATCAAGTACGGGGTCGAGCGGACGTTCGCCGCGGAACTCCCCGAAGGGCCGCCGTACGCACGGATGTGGCTTGCGGGAGGCCGGAGTTACCAGGGCCCCTACAAGGACAAGCACGGGCTCGCCTCGATAGAGACCCCGGACGACAGGACGATCGTCTTCAGGCTCAACCGGCCGGTGGCCGACTTCGGTTCGGCGGTGTCGCTGCCGATCTTCGCCCCGGTTCCGCAGGACAAGGACACCGGGGTCCGTTACGACAGCAGGCCCTTCTCGTCCGGTCCGTACAAGATCGGGGAATTCGAACCCAAGAAGCGGCTCACGCTGGTCCGCAACACCCACTGGAGCACGGCCACCGACGCGGTGCGCAAAGGTCTGCCGGACGAGGTCGTGATCGATCTCGACCTCGACCCGGCCGTCGTCGACCAGCGGCTCATCGCCGCTCAGGGACAGGACGCGGACGCCGTCGCCTTCGCGCCGGTCGGCCCGGCCTCGGTCGGGCCGGTGATGGCCAACCCGGCGGTGCGCAAACGACTTGTGACAGGTGAGTCGATCAACACGCGCTACCTGAGCATCAACACCCGGCACAAGCCGCTCGACGATGTCCGGGTGCGGCAGGCGATCGCCTACGCGCTGGACAAGGACGCCCTGCGCACCGCTCGGGGCGGCCCGATCGCCGGCAAACTGGCCACCACCCTGCTGCCGCCGTCGCTGCCGGGCGCCGTCCCGGACGATCCCTTCCCGAGCCCGGGCGGCAAGGGCGATCCGGCCAAGGCCAAGGTGCTGCTCGCCCAAGCGGGCCACGCCTCGGGTCTGACCCTCACGCTGGACACCCCGGCCACCGCGGGCGGACAGACGCAGGGCGAGGCCGTGCAGGCGTCCCTGGCCAAGGCCGGGATCAAGGTCAACATCAACGCGATCAGTTCATCGGCGTACTACAGCACGGTCGGGAACACCGCCCAGGAGCACGACCTGGTGATCGACGGCTGGACGCCCGACTGGCCCGGCGCCTCCACCTACCTGCCCCTCGTGTTCGACAGCCGGCTGATCACCCCCGAGGGCAACAACAACCACGCCCAGTACGACTCCCCCGCGGTCGACTCCCGCATCGACGCGATCGCCCGGATGAAGGATCCGGCGGCCGCCGCGACGGCCTACGGCGAACTGGCCCGGCAGATCATGCGGGACGCTCCGGTCGTACCGTTCCTGTGGGACAAGGCGGCTGTCCTGACCGGGCCTCATGTCAGCGGCGCCTATGGCCACATCGCCTACGTCGGCGAGCTGGATCTGGTCTCCCTGGGGCTGCGCAAGTGACCGCCGGGCTCCCCGCCCCCGTACCGTCCGACGCGGCGCATCGCGTCGTGCCCCGCGAGACCTCCCTGGTGCGCCGGCTGCTGGCCCAGCGCTCCGCCACGGTCGCGCTGACGGTGGTCGTGCTCCTGGTGCTGATCGCCCTCGCGGCCCCGCTGATCGCCTGGGCCGTCGGCACGTCCCCGACCGACTTCCATTCCGAAGCGGTGGACCCGGAGCTCGGCGGACTGCCGCGCGGCACCGGAGGCGGGATCAGCGCCGCGCACTGGCTGGGCGTCGAGCCCGGCAGCGGCCGGGACATCCTCGCCCGTGTCGTCTACGGCGCCCGGGTCTCGCTGCTGATCGCCCTGCTCGCCACCGCAGTGTCGGTGACGCTCGGAACGGCGCTCGGACTGGCCGCCGGGTTCTTCGGCGGCTGGACCGACACCGTCGTCGGCAGGCTGATGGACCTGCTCATGTCCTTCCCCGCCCTCATCTTCATGATCGCGCTGATCTCGGCGGCGCCGGGAGTGAACCGGCAGCTGCTGCTGGTCGTCGTGCTCGGCTTCTTCGGGTGGCCGTACGTCGGGCGGATCGTGCGCGGGCAGGCGATGGCGCTGGCCCGTGGCGAGTTCGTGGCCGCGGCCCGGGTGCTGGGTGCCTCCCGGCGCGCCCTGCTGGTACGGGAGGTGCTGCCCAACCTGAGCGGGCCGATCCTCGTGGTGGCGACCATGTCGATCCCCGGCTACGTCGCCACCGAGGCGGGCCTGTCCTTCCTCGGCATCGGCGTGCGCCCGCCGACCGCCTCATGGGGTCAGATGATCGCCTCCGCGGTGCCGTGGTACGCCGCCGACCCCGTCTACTTCCTCGTCCCCGGCGCCTTCCTGTTCGTCACCGTGCTCGCCTTCAACGTGCTGGGTGACGCGGTGAGGGACGCACTCGACCCCCGGAGCCGCCGCCGATGATCCTCTATGTCCTGCGCAGACTGGCCGCGACGGCGGCGATCCTGCTGGTGATCTGCGCGGCCACCTTCGCGATCTTCTATCTGATGCCCGCCGACCCTGCCCAGGGCGCCTGCGGCAAGGCATGCAGCCCGGAGCGGATCGCCGAGATCCGCACCACCCTCGGCCTGAACCACTCAGTGTTCGTGCAGTTCCGCGACTATCTCGTCGGCATCGTGGCCGGCCGCGGCTACGGCACGGGGACGCATGCCGTGCACTGCCCCGCCCCCTGTCTGGGCTTCAGTTTCCAGACCGATCAGCCGGTGTGGCGCATGCTCACGGACCGGCTCCCGGTCAGCGTGTCCATCGCCGTGGGCGCGGCGACGCTGTGGCTGGTCGTCGGTGTCACGGCGGGTGTGATCTCGGCGCTGCGCCGTGGCAGCCTGTGGGACCGGGCGGCGATGACGGCCGCGCTCGGCGGTGTCTCGCTGCCGGTGTACTTCACCGCGCTGGTCCTGCAGTACCTGCTCGTCGTCAAGCTCGGTCTGCTGCCGTATCCGCAGGCGATCGCGCTCACCGCGGACCCGGTCGGCTGGGCGGGGTCCATGGTCATGCCGTGGATCACGCTGGCGATGCTCTACGCCGGCATCTATGCCCGGATCACCCGGGGCGAGATGCTCGACAGCCTCGGCCAGAACTACGTCCGCACCGCCCGCGCCAAGGGCCTGCCCGAGCCGGCCGTCCTGCGTCGCCATGCGCTGCGGCCGGCGCTGATGCCCATCGTGACGATCTTCGGCATGGACCTCGGCGCCCTGCTCGGCGGCGCCCTCATCACCGAGTCGGTCTTCGGCCTGCCCGGTGTGGGCAAGCTCGCGGCCGATGCGATCAACAGCGCCGACCAGCCGGTGATCCTCGGCGTGACGCTCTTCGCCGCGGCGTTCGTCGTGATCGCCAACGTCGCGGTGGACCTGGTCTACGCGTTCCTGGACCCGAGAGTGAGGGCCGTGGGATGAGCCTGCTGACCGTACGTGATCTGACCGTGGACTTCGCGGGCGGCGTGCGCGCCGTCGACGGACTCGATCTGGACCTGGCCGCCGGGGCGGTGCTCGGCGTGGTGGGTGAGTCCGGCAGCGGCAAGTCCGTGACCAGCCTGGCCATCATGGGTCTGCTGTCCGATGCCCGCGTCACGGGTGAAGTCCGCTTCGACGGAAGGCAGTTGACCGGCATGGACGGGCGGGCGCTGCGCCGGTTGCGCGGAGACCGGATCGCGATGATCTTCCAGGATCCGCTGTCCTGCCTGAACCCCTACTATTCGGTGGGCTACCAGATCGCCGAGGCGTACCGTGCGCACCGCCGGGCCGGACGCCGCGAGGGGCACCGGGTCGCGGTGCGGATGCTGGACCGGGTCGGCATTCCCGAGCCCGAGCGGCGCGCCCGCGCGTATCCGCACGAGTTCTCCGGCGGCATGCGCCAGCGCGTGATGATCGCGATGGCGCTGTGCCTGGAGCCCGACCTGCTCATCGCCGACGAACCGACCACCGCGCTCGACGTGACCGTGCAGGCCCAGATCCTGGACCTGCTGCGGGAGCTGCGGGAGCGGTCCGGCACCGCCGTCATGCTCATCACCCATGACATGGGCGTGGTCGCGGGACTGGCCGACGAGATCGTCGTGATGAACGGCGGCCGGGCGGTCGAACGGGGCCCGGTCCGCGAGGTGTTCTACCGGCCGAGCGCCGCCTACACCAAGGGCCTGCTCGCTTGTGTGCCCCGGGTCGACGGGCCGTTGCCCGACCGGCTGCCCACGTTGTCGGCACGGGAGGTGACAGCGTGAACGCACCGCTGCTCGAGGCGCGCGACCTGGTCAAGCGGTTCGCCGTACGGCACGGCCTGACCAGGCGGCCGGCCGGACATGTCAGGGCGGTCGACGGTGTGTCGCTGCGGGTGGACGCGGGAGAGACACTGGGTCTGGTCGGCGAGTCCGGCTGCGGCAAGTCCACGGTCGCCCGGCTGCTGACCCGGCTCATCGAGCCGACCTCGGGCACGGTCTCGGTGTCCGGACGGGAACTGGCCACGCTGGACGAGCAGTTGATGCGTCCCATGCGCCGCGACCTGCAGATGATCTTCCAGGATCCGTACTCCTCGCTCAACCCCCGCCAGACCGTCCGGCAGATCCTTGCCGCGCCGTACCGCTACCAGGGGCTGCCCCCGGAGGAACCGGTGGAAGAGCTGCTGGCGCGGGTGGGCCTGCGGCCGGAGCACGCCGCCCGCTATCCCCATGAGTTCTCCGGCGGCCAGGCGCAGCGCATCGGCATCGCCCGGGCGCTGGCGCTGCGGCCGAAACTGGTGGTGTGCGACGAGCCCGTCTCGGCGCTCGACGTGTCGGTCCAGGCGCAGATCCTCAACCTGCTCAAGGACCTGCAGCAGGAGTACGGGCTCGCGTACGTGTTCATCGCGCACGACCTCGGCGCGGTCCGCCAGATCAGCACGCGCGTCGCCGTGATGTACCTGGGCACGGTCGTGGAGACGGCCGACCGCGACACGCTCTACGGCCGCGCCGCGCATCCGTACACCCACGCCCTGCTCTCCGCCGTGCCGCTGCCCGACCCGGACGCCGAACGGGCCCGCGAGCGGATCGTCCTCCGTGGTGACCTGCCCAGTCCGCTCGACCCGCCCAGCGGCTGTCCGTTCCGCACCCGTTGCCCCAGGGCGGCCGACCGCTGCGCCGCCGAACGGCCCGTGCTGCGTCCGATCGCCTCGGGCCACGAGGTCGCCTGCCACTTCCCCGAGCCGCTTCCGCAGCCGCCGTCCGTGTCGTTCACCGAAGGGGCGACCTCATGAGCCTCAGCTACCGCCTGCCCGGTCTCGCCGTGACCGACCACTCCTTCACCGTGCCGCTCGACCACGCCGCCCCCGCGGGGCCTTCGATCCAGGTGTTCGCCCGGGAACTGTCCGATCCGGCTCACGTCGGCGAGCGACTGCCCTGGCTGCTGTTCCTGCAAGGCGGCCCCGGAGGCAAATCGCCCCGGCCGCTGAGCGCCACCGCGGGGTGGCTCGCCCGTGCCCTCAGGACCCACCGGGTGCTGCTCCTGGACCAACGCGGCACCGGCCGCAGCACCCCGGTCACGGCCCGGTCGGCCGGGCGGTTCTCCGATGCCGGGGAACTGGCCGGTCACCTCGCCCTCTTCCGCGCGGACTCGATCGTCGCCGACGCGGAGCTGATCCGGCACGAGCTGTGCGGCGACGAGCCATGGGAGACGCTCGGCCAGAGCTACGGCGGCTTCATCACCCTGACCTACCTGTCCCAGGCCCCCGAAGGGCTCCGTGGCTGCTACATCACCGGCGGCCTCCCCGGCCTGGAGGCCACCGCTGACGACGTCTACGCGGCCACCTGTCCCCGGGTCAGGGAGAAGGTGACCGCGTTCTACGCCCGTTACCCGGGTGACCGCGATCTGGTCCGGCGCGTCGCCGATCTTCTCGACGGCCGGACGGTCCGGCTGCCCGACGGGGACCGGCTCACCGTCCGGCGACTGCGCACCCTCGGCCTGATGCTGGGCATGGGCGAGGGAGCCGAGCGCCTGCACTGGCTGCTGGACGAAGCCCTCGGCGCCGACGGTGAACTCTCGGCGACCTTCCTGCAGCAGGTGATGAACCTGACCGGGCTCGTCGACAACCCGCTCTTCGCCGTGCTCCAGGAAGCCTGCTTCGCGCAGGGCGGCAAGCCCACCGACTGGGCCGCGGCCCGAGCCATCGCCGACCGCCCGGAGTTCACCGAGGACGCCGACCCGCTGCTGTTCACCGGGGAGATGTTCTATCCCTGGATGTACGAGGAGATCGCCGGGCTGCGGCCGTTCCGCGATGCGGCCCATCTGCTGGCCGAGCGAGCCGACTGGCCGGAGCTGTACTCCCCGTCGCGGCTGGCGGCCAACCAGGTGCCGGTGGCGGCCGCGATCTACCACGACGACATGTACGTCCCCACCGAACTGTCACTGCCGACCGCGCGGTCGGTCGGCGCGCTGCGCGCCTGGGTCACCGACGAGTGGGAGCACGACGGGGTGAGCGCGTCCGGCGTGGGCGTGCTGTCCCGTCTGATGGACATGGCCGCCGGACGCGCCTGACGTCCCCCGTCCCCGCACCGGCCGAAGGAGAGAAGAGGAGACATGACCGGATCCCCGCACAGGCTCAGGGCCTTTGCCGCGAGTGCCGCCGCGACGGCGTTCCTGTCGCTCGGCGCCGCCGCTCCGGCCGCGACCGCCGCCCAGGCCGCGAGCACCGCCCGGCCCACGACCACCGCGCCGGAGCACAGTACGGTTCCGGCCACCGACTGTGCCCTTCCCGGCCGGACCGGCTGGACGGACGAGGGCCACACCACCGACTACACCACCCAGTTCCAGCGCCCCCTCGGCACCAGGCACGTGCTCATGCTGTTCGTCGACTTCCCCGACGCCCAGGCCTCGGGACCGACCTCCGACTACTACCGGCAACTCGCCCCGGCCGCCGGCTGGATGAAGGGCGACTCCTACGGACGGGCCACCCTGGACATCACCTCGCTCAACCGGTGGATACGGATGCCGCAGGACTCCACCAGCTACGGCTTCCAGCGCGGCATCACCTTCGAGCAGCACGAGACCTACGTCCGGCAGGCGGTGGCCGCGGCCGACCCGTACGCCGACTTCTCCGCGTACGACATGGTCTACATCGTCCCGGCGAAGTCCGCCTCCGCGATCAGCTTCTCGCCGACGTACCTGTACGACCCCACCACCGCGGGCATCACCGCCGACGGCACACGCATCAAGTGGGCGGTGACATTCGGGCAGGACATGTGGCACTGGGGCTTCAAGGTCGCCGACCACGAGACCAGCCACACCTTCGGTCTGCCCGATCTCTACGCGTTCACCGGCAGCGACTACCACCGCTTCGTCGGCGGCTGGGACCTCATGGGCGACATCTCCGGCGCCGCCCCGCAACACCTCGGCTGGGAGCGGTGGAAGTTCGGCTGGATCGACGATCGCCAGGTCGCCTGTCTGCCCACGACCGGTAGCCGCACGGTCCGCCTGAGGGCCGTGGAAAGCCCCGGCGGTACCAAGATCGCGGTGATCCGCACCGGCGAGACCACCGCCTACGTCGCCGAGTCCCGCAGGGCCATCGGCGCGGACGGCCACGCCTGTTCCACCGGAGTGCTCATCTACCAGGTGGACTCCTCCGCCCAGACCGGCTACGGCCCGGTCCGCATCGTGAACGGCAACCCCGGCGCCACCCCGCCCTCGGGCTGCCGGGCACTGGACATGGCGGCGTTCCACCCCGGCCAGTCCTTCACCGACCCCACCACGCATGTCCGGATCGATGTCGACGGCAGCACGCCTCTCCAGGACCAGGTCTCCCTCACCAAGCAGTGAGAGCCCTGGCTCACTTCGGCAACCGCAGCGACTCCGGATGGCGCCGCCGCCATCGCGCGTACGCCGGTGCGGCGGCGCAGGTGGCGAGATACCCCTCGGCCACTCTGCGGACGACCGCGTCGCCGTGTGCGGCCAACGGCCCGTCGCGGCGCCAGCCGAGTACATGGCGGTACCAGAGTGGATTGCCGCGGAGAGGGCGCACCGTGACGCCGGGCACCTCGATGAAGGTCGCCTGGCAGAGGCTGACGGCCAGGCCCGCCCTCACCACGTCGATCAGCTGCCTGCCTTCGACCTCGTAGGGGGCGTGCGGCTGACGGCCCGTCAGGGAGAAGACGGACGCCCAGTACTCCCGGGTGCGATCGCTGTCCGGGTGCGGCAGAGCCCAGTCCTCGCCGATGAGTTCCTGCAGACTCACCTCTTCGCGTCCGGCCAAGGGGTGCGTGGACGGCAACAAGGAGAAGACGGGCTCGGTGACGACCGGGCACAGGACGACTCCCGCACGGGGCGGGAGTTCATGGCCGGGGTTGTCGCCGAGGACCGCCGCCTCCAGGCGGCCCGCCGCGAGGTCGTCCAGCAGTGGCGAAGGGGAGTACTGGCACCGGGTCGTCACCTTCGCGCCGGGGATCGACTCCCTTGTGGCCACGACGAGATCGGCAAGCAGGGGCGCGCCCACCGAACCGAGGCGTACGCGGCCGGGCGTGGTTCCGCAGCGGGCCGCGCGGGCGGTGTCGGAGAGCAGGCCGTCGATGCCCGGCAGGATCGCCCGCGCCCGGGGCAGGACCAGCTCGCCCAGGGCGGTGGGCACGGCGCCGGCCTGCCCCCGGTCGAAGATCGGCCCGCCCAGCATGGCTTCGATACGCCGGAGTTGGGCGCTGAGCCCCGGTTGGGTCAGACGCAGCGACGCGGCGGCACGGGTAAGACTTCCTGCCTCCGCGATCGCACAGATCACTCGCAAGTGCCGTACCTCTAGATCCATGGCGCGGATGGTAAGGAGCGGCGCAAGCTTTTCGTCAGAGGGCGGCGCGGCATGGTCCCCTATGAAATGTCGCGTGCCGTCCAAGAGCTATGGGATGCGAAGCGCGGAGGTCTTGACGGAAGCGGTGCCATGTGACAGGCGGTTCCGGCAACCGGCGTGGGTCAGTTGACGCAAGGCACTCCGCCCGCCTGCACGGCCGGGCCCGAGTCCGCGGCCGATGCCGATGCCGACTGTGACGGAGCAGCGGTCGCGGTCGGGGACGGTGCTTGTCCGCCGGGCGGCGTGTAGTCCGCACCGAGGGTGACGGCGACATGGCCCGCGGGCACGGCGGAGCCGGCCGTGGCGGTGCCGGCGTGGAGCCGGCCGGCGATCTGCTGGGCCGCCGGCCCGGCCCCGGTGCCGTAGCGGACGGTGGTCACGGACCGCGGGGCGACATTGCCCGTCGTACCGGCCGTGTAACCGAGTTTGACCAGGGCGGACAGCGCCTCGGAAGCGAGGCCGCGCCTGCCGTTGCCGTTGCTGACGTCCACCGTGGCGGAGGAGACCGCGGTGGTGGAGGCCGAGGGGACCGGGGAGGCCGCGGGGCCGAAGGCCTGCTGGACGATCGACTTGACCTTGTCCGGGTCGACGAGGTTGACGTCCTCTCGGTTGCGCATGCCGAAGCCCTCGATGGGCAGGGTGTGGAACACCACGTTGCCGCCGGTGAGGTTGGGGGCCTGCTGGGCGAAGTCGAGCACGTTCCAGGAACTGTCGAGGACGACGTCCTTCTTCACCACGTCGAACAGGCCCTGCAGCTTGGACGGGCTGCCCCAGACTCCCTCGGACTTGAGCTGGTGCGTGACCGTGGAGATGAACGCCTGCTGCCGGCGCGTGCGGTCCAGGTCTCCTTCGTCCAGCCCGTGCCGCTGGCGTACGAAGGCCAGCGCCTGCCGGGCGTTCAGCTGCTGGACGCCGGCAGGGAAGTCCGCGCCCGAATAGCGGTCCCTGACCGGGTGTTTGAGGCAGACCGTGACGGGCTGCAGCACCTTGGCGATGTCGTAGAAGCCGAGGAGGTTGACCTCGGCGAAGTGGTCGATGGGCACACCGGTGAACTGCTGCACCGTGGCCAGCGTCGCCTCCCGGCCGGCCTCACGGCTCTTGGCCTCCAGGTCCGCGCCCTTGACGCCCTGTGCGGCGTACTTGTCGTGGGCGGTGGTATACGCGTTGGCGTACGCCTCCTTGATCTTGTAGTGGCCCTGCACCGAGCCGTCTCCGTTCAGGGTCTGCACATAGTCGTCACGCGGGATGGAGAACGCCTGCACCTTGCCGCCGTCGGCGGGGATGTGCATGAGGATCAGGGTGTTGGTGTTGTAGTAGCCGATGTCGCTCGACCCGGCGTGCAGCTCGGTCTGCACGAACTGCCGCGGCAGGTCGTTGCCATTCATGTCCTTGCGTGAGTCCAGGCCGATGAGCAGCAGGTTGACCGAGTTGTCCAGGTGCCGGGGCGCCTTGCCGCGCACCGCGTCGAGCGCGTCGGAGGTGGTGAGCCCGTCCGTCAGGGACCGGTACACGTACCAGGTCGCACCACAGCCGAGCAGCAGGGCCCCCGAAGTCCCCCACGCCGCCACGCGCAGCGCGAGCTGCCAGGGAGCCCGTCGTCCACGTCGGTCGGCGGCCGTGCGTGGGCGGTGTCGCGTGTTGTCAGCCACGGCTCCTCCGCGTCACCCCGAACCGGAGCACGACCACCGTCAGTGCCACGATGGCCACCGCGCACTCCGCGGCGGCCATCGCCGGGAACACGGCCACGGCCCAGCGCACCAGCCGTGTGGCCAGCGGACCGCGGGAGGTCAGCATGGCTCCCGCCGTGACAGCGGCCACGGCCAGAACCGGCAGCGGCGCCACCCACCCCAGGCTGCGGCGACGAACCGCCACCAGGGACGCGAGCACCGCGCCCGTCGTCGCTCCGACCACCACACCCCAGCCGGGCCCCTGACCGACCAGGGCATCCACCCCGGCCCCCACCACCAACGGCCCCAGCAGCACCGCCACGGTGACACCGGCCCCGGGCCGGCGCACGGCTGATCCGCCGTCCCCTCGGCGCGGCGAGCGTCGTGCACGGGGGGCACCGACGGACGGCGTACGTTCCCCTGCCCTGCCCTGTACGACCACTCGCCCCTGCGCCACAGGGCCGTGCCGCCCCTGCGCGCCCATGGCGCCGGTGATGCCTTCCTGCTGATGGCGCATAAGCTCGCTCTCGCTCATCTCGACACAGGGCAAAACAGACAATTCCGATCGGCGTCGCCCCGACTGCTACCAGTGAGACGAGGAATCGACCCAGATAGTTGCACACTCGCGCAAGTGAGCGAGTGATGATCCGCACAATCCTCGCGATCTCAACCCTGGCGTTGCAACCAAGGGACCCTTCGACCGGTGTTAGCAGTGCGCCAAGAACTTGCGCAACCACGCAACAAGGTGGTTATGCTTCTGGAGGTTTGAAGAGGGCACCTCGTTCGGTGAGGCGTCTGCGCGGACACAGGCCACTGACCCCACGACGTCGAGAGACGCCCAGGGTCAGGACAGGTCTCCCCGGCCCAAGGGGTGACCCCAAGTGGCTTCCCTCGCAAGGGGATTACGCCGTGCAGTGCCAAAGCTCTGACGAGTTGGGGTGAACCGGTCGACCGGACCGGTCCGCTCTTTGCCGAGTCGTACGGCGCACGGCGCCACGGCCGGAGGGAGGCGAGAATCACATGGACTGCAGTTGCAGTAGTCCGGGCCATAGTCGGCCCCGCATCCGATCGACCTCGCCCGTCCTCGGCACGCGGTAACGACACTCATCCACCGGCGTCCCTACTGACCTGGCACCCGTGCACCCCGCGCCGCCTCGGGCTGCCCGGCTGCCCAGGTGTGCCCATGGAGTGTCCCGCGTGCGTCCGATTCATTCCCCGCCGGGGGAGGGGAGGCTCCGCATGACCACGACTGAATCGATGACGCCCATGCCGCCCGCCGCAGTCCTGGCCGACGCCCGCGTCGGTGACTTCCCAGGGCCCCGGCCCGCGGACCAACGACTTCCGCCCCTTTTCGAAGCAGCCGAAGCAAAGGTGTGTTCGTGATGCTCGCCGCACTCGACTACGTACAGCTGGCCGCCCCGGCCGGCTCCGAGGACACCCTGCGCGGTTTCTATCTCACCGCACTGGGGATGACCGAGATTCCGCAGCCCGCTGCGGCGGCCCGGCTCGGCGGATGCTGGTTCGCCGCCGCCGACGGTGGCCGGCTGGAGATCCACGTCGGCATCGAGGACGGGTTCCGTCCGCCCCGCAGGGCCCATCCGGCGGTGCGGGTGACCGGTCTCGACCAACTCGCCGCCCGCCTCCAAGCCCATGGCGCACCGGTTGTGTGGACCACCAGCCTGCCGACCCACCGCCGCTTCTACACCCAGGATCCGGTCGGCAACCGCCTGGAGTTCCGCGAACCACTGCCGTGAACGGCTACGGCAGCCTCGGATCCCACCTCGGGGATCCCGCCCCGCCCCAGTCCTTGCGCACCCGTGTGCGCCCTTCCCGGGAAACGGGAGGCTTCTCATGAACCGCTCCACGCTCGGCGTGCTGTGCCTGGTCCTGGCCGACGGAACCGAACGCCCCTATCTCATCGAGGACCCGACCCCCGAGGCCCTCGCCTCCGGGGCGGTGTACGACCCCTGGGTCCACCTTGCCCATGTGCTGGCCCAACAGGGCCGTGACGCCGACTGGCTCGCCCGCTTCACGGGACTGCCACCCGCAGCGATTCACCGGATCACCGAGGCCGCCCGACAGTCCCAGCGTTAGTCCTGCCCCCTTTCTCAACAGCCCTGTTGCCGCGCCGAGCGCGCACGCGTCCGTCCACGGAGGTGACGTCCATGTCCGCACTCACCCGCCACGGCGTCAGGCACGCCTGGCCCGTCCGGCCCGTCGGCGCCCTGCTCGCCTTCTTCACCCACGTCATCGGCCGGCTGGCCGACAGCCCGCTCGACCACCCCGCGCTGCACGCGGCCGCCCCACACACCCCGGCGCCACTGCGTGCGGCCGCCCTCGCCCCCGGCCGGCCGCATGCCCACTGGCGCACCGTCACCGGTCCGGACGGCCACCGCCGCCTCGAGGCCCACTGGCACAACGGTGCGTGACCGCCCGTCTGTCGCTGTTCAACGCTCCTCGCCGAAGTCTGTTCAAGTCTGCCCCCTCTGGTTCAACGGCTCAGCCTGCTGCTTCCTCGCCCATCTGATGCTCCGCATCCTCCGACGAGACCGCCTCGGCGGAAGGCGCCTCGGGAGTGGTGCGCAGGGTGCGTACCTGCGGCGAGAGCAGGGCCGCCGTAGTGGCCAGGACAACCAGGGCGGCGCAGCCGACCAGGGCCTGGCTGGTGCCCACGGCGGCGGCGACGGGTCCCGCGATCAGCAGTCCGAGGGGGGCGAAGGCCAGGGAGCCGAACCAGTCGTAGGAGCTGACACGGGACAGGAACTGCTCCGGGATCTCCCGCTGGATGGTGGTGGCCCACAACACGCCGAAGACGTCGCTTGCGATGCCGGCGACGAACATGGCTGTGGCGGTCAGCCATACGGGGGCTTCGGCGCCGAGCAGAGCGATCGGCACGGCGGCCGGAAAGGTGCACAGCACGGCTACCAGAACGGGGCGGTTCACTCGCACACGGGCGGCGAGTCCCGCGCCGGCGATGGTGCCCACAGCCTGTGCTGCCACGATGACCGACCACGCTCGCGCCCCGCCGAGGTGCTGCTCGGCCGTCAGGGGGCCCAGCACCCCGACGTTGGCGTTGAGCGCGGCGACTACGACCGCGTACTGGGCGACCACCACCCACAGCCATTGCCGGGAAGCGAACTCCTGCCACCCTTCTCGCAGGTCGGCCCAGCCCGATGCGCTCTTGCGCGGCCGCGCGGCCACCTGCAGTCGGGCAGTCAGCGCCGCGCTGACGACGAAGGACGCCGCGTTGAGTGCGAGCGCCCAGCCGGCGCCTACCAGCGCCACGGTCACTCCGGACAGCGCCAGGCCCAGCAGCAGGGAGCTGTTGGTGCCCACCCGCAGCAACCCGTTGGCCTGTTGCAGGCGGCCCGCGGGCACGATCAGCGGTACGAGGCCGTCCATCGCCGGAGAGAACAGGGCTGTCGCGGTTCCGGCCACCACCGCCAGCGGACACATCGCCGCCAGCGGTGCATGACCGGTCAGCACCATGGCGGCCAGACCCGCATACGCCCCGGCACCCAGCACATCGGCCAGGACCATCAGTCCCGAACGCGACATCCGGTCCGCGATCACCCCGCCCGCCAGGACGAACACCAGCTGTGGCAACGCCTGGCAGGCCAGCACCAGCGACAACCGCCCCGCGCCGGCGCCCGGCAGCGCGAGCACCGCGAAAGCGAGCGCCACCCGCGCGAAGCCGTTGCCCAGCACGGAAATGACGCGGGCGCAGACGAGCAGCACGAACTGCCGATCGCACCACACCGGCGCCCCAACCGAAGGAGCTGTCACGGTCCGGCACCCTATGGCTGCCCAGGCCGGCGCAGGCCCATAACCGGCCACTTCAGGATCCTTTGAGAACTGCTGTCGCGAGCGGCTGCGGCCCTTCACCCCAGGTCGAAGGTGTTGGGCAGCCCCAGTCGATAGCGCATCTCGTCGACCCGCTTCAGGGGCTCCATCTCCGGCGGCCGGAACAACTCCCAGATGTGACACCGCTCGGCGGCCGAATCGTCCGCGTCCAGGAGTGCGTTGACGGCGCGTCGCGCGGACTCGTTGGCGCCCTCCATGGTCGCCAGGTCCACGTCCGTACGGACGTAGTCGCCCGCGAGGAAGAAGTTCGGCACCGCTGTCCTTGCCGACGGGCGGTGGTAGAGGGTGCCGGTGGGGTGGATGAGGAGTTGTTCGCGGTTCTGCGGGTCGGGGCCGCCGAGGCCCGTCACCGCCGGGTCCATGAACCAGCCGAGCCGGTCCTCGTCCCTGAGCGTCGTCTTGCCGGAGTCGTTCAGCCCGTCCTTCAGCTGGGCCCACAGTTCGGCGACGATCTCGTCCTTGGTGCACTCACGGGCCGTCTTGCCGTACAGGATGCCGGGCTTGTCCCACTCGGAGATGATCGTGGACAGGCACTCGTGGGCCTGCCCGTCCCCATAGTCGCGCGAAAAGTCCCGCACGTCCCAGAACTGCGTCTGGCCGATTCCGGTGACCGCCCACGGTGAGTCGAGGCAGTTGATGTGGCCGTGCACGACGGGGGTGGGTGTGCGCAGGTAGAACATCACGCCGGTCATCCAGTCCGTCTTCAACGCGTCGCACCGCCCGAGCTGCGGGTCGGCGGCGCGCAGCGCCGGGCCCCAGGTCACGCGCGCGTGCTCGACCGGGAGGGCGGAGACGTAGTGGTCGGCGGTGATGGTGCGCTGCCGGCTGCCGTCGCGCGCCGCCACCCGTACGCCGGTGACCCGGCCGGCGTCGTACACCACCTCCCGGACCTCGGTGCCGAGGACGAACTCGACGCCCAGGGAGCGCAGATGCGTCTCCCAGGGGTCGATCCACGCCTCGCTGGTCGGGGCGTTCAGTACCCGGTCGATGTCCGCGTCGCCGTCCGTGCCGCGGCCGAGGAGGCCCCACAGGAGGAGGGCCTCGATGATGACGCGGCCGACGGTGCGGGTGGAGGCGATCTCGGCGCGGGTGGCGACGAGGTTGCGGGTCTGGCCGATGCCGAGGAGCACCTGGTACTCGCGACTCATCTCGCCGGCCCGGATGAAGTCCCACCATGCGACCTTCTCCCACTGGTCCTCGCGGCGGGCGTCGCAACTGGTGAGGTGGACCAGGAGGCGGTCGGCGAAGTAGCCGGCCTCGTGGGCGGGCAGGTGAGTGGCGAGGTCCAGCACCAACAGGATCTGGTCGCGGATCCAGGACGGGGTGAGGTCGCCGGGGGCGGGCGGGGTGGTGACCCGGCGGAGCGGGAAGTGCAGGTCCGGACGGCCCGAGCCGCGCGCGAACAACGCCTCCGTACCGCTGCGGAGGTTCCCGTGGACGCCGTTCGCGTTGCCGGGGAAGGGGATGCGGCGCATGGTGTCCGGCAGATTCCGGTAGAAGCCGGGAAAGAAGCGGAAGCCGTGCTCGCCGGGAAGTGGCTTGCGGCCGCCCGTTCCGGTCCCGGGGACGTCCATCGAGCGGGCCTTGCCGCCGAGGGCGTCGTAGTACTCGTAGACCGTGACCTCGTAGCCGCGTTCGGCGAGTTCCTGGGCGGCGCTGAGGCCGGAGACTCCGCCGCCGAGGACGGCGACGCGCTTGCCGGAGGAGGCCGCCGCCGCGCTGCCGGCAGCCCCCAGGGCGCCGACCGCTCCCCCGCCGACGACCCCGGCGACCGCTCTCCCGGTCGCCGTCAGGAAGTGTCTGCGGCTGTGTCCGTTGTGCCCCTGGGACTGCTGCGAGTGTTCTGTTGTCATGAGAACCGGAGGGTAGGGAGGCGCTCCGGAAGCCGGAAGCGCAATGTCCTGTCACCTACAGCATCCTCACAAACACAAGGAGACAGCGATGCCGAGCGTGTACGCGCAAGCCCGGCCCGTCGACTCGCATCCGAGGCTCGCACCCGAGCACCTCGGCTGTTCCGGGCGTCCCACGCAACGGTGAACGCTGAGCGCGGTAGAGCCGAGGCGCTCTGAGCCCGGCTGTCCGCTCGTCACCCCTCCCCGCACGGTGACCCCCGCCTTGCCCGCGCCAGGCGGCCGGCGCAGTCTGGTCCTATGGGCGCTCAGGACGGCCCCACGCTCATCACGTCCGTACAGCGGGCCTTCCGGTTGCTGGAGGCGGTGAGCGCGCACGAGAACGGCGCGCCGGCCAAACAGCTGGCACGGCAGACAGAGCTGCCCCTGGCCACCGCCTATCACCTGCTGCGCACACTGGCGCACGACGGATACGTCAGGAAGTTGCCCGACGGCGGCTTCGTCCTGGGCGACAAACTGGATTCCCTGCACTCGGCGGGCCGCCCGCAGACCCTCCTCAGCCGCGTCCGCCCAGCGCTCGCCGCTCTGCGGGACGAGCTGTCCACCGCCGTCTACCTCACGTTCTACGAGGACGGTGAGATCCGGGTCGCCGAGATCGTCGACAGCCCCCGTACACCGCGGGTCGATCTGTGGGTGGGGTTCGAGGACGCCGGTCATGCCACCGCCCTGGGCAAGTGCGCGCTGCGCGAGCTGGACGAGGAGGCTCGCCGGGACTATCTGTCCAGGCACCACCTCGCCGATCTCACGCCGAAGACCATCACCAGTGTTCCGGAGCTGCTGCGCAGGATCGACGCGGCCCCCTTGGCACCCGCGGTCACGGATCTGGAGGAGTACGCGCTCGGCACGGTGTGCGTCGCCGTGCCCGTGTACCGCGGAGACACCCTCGGCGCGCTCGGTGTCTCGTTGCCGATGGAACGGCAGGCCCGGCTGCAGGAGATCCGGGCAAGTCTCCTCTCGATCGCGAGCCGGGTGACCAGGAGTCTCTCGCTCACTATCTGAAATTCCGCTCCTTGTGGCTGCCCACGCCCAGCCCGTTTCCTTACCGAAAGGGACATTCCGGGTTTACACCCCATAGCGGCGAGGACAGCGGACGAACCATGAGCCAGGCCCGACACCATGGCGGCGACCACACGTCGATGCGACCGTTCAGGAACCGAGTGGCCGGTGTCCGGGACTCGCTCCGCCGATGCGCCGACGGGCAGCTGGCCCCCACCAGGTGCGCGCTGCCCGTACTGGTCCTCGCCATCGTCACGTTCGTCGACGTCGCTGGAGGGATCTGGCTCCCGCTGCTGGCGGCCGGCCCCGCGCTGGCCGCCGCCACCAACGGGCCGCGCGGCGTGCTGAGCACAGGACTCCTCGCCGCGGCGCTGGGCGCGACGCTGGGCCATGAGCACGGGGTTCCGACCGGTGAGCTGGCGGCCGTACTGTCCGCCCTCCTGGCCGTCACCGCGTCCAGCAGCCTGGCCAGCGCGCTGCGTGGCCGTCGGGAACGGGTACTCGCGGCCGTCCGCTCGGTCGCCGAGGCCGCCCAGCACGCGCTGCTCCAGCCGGTCCCGCAGACCGTCGGTCCGTTCCAGGTGGCCGTGCGCTACAGTGCCGCGGCAGCCGAGGCCCGGATCGGCGGGGACCTCTACGCCCTGGTGCCCACCCCGCACGGAGTCAGGCTGATCGTCGGTGATGTGCGGGGCAAAGGGCTGCCCGCCGTGGGGACTGCCGCACTCGTACTCGGGGTGTTCCGCGAGGCCGCCTATGACGAGCCCGACCTGCTCGACGTCGTCGGCAGGATCGAGCGGAGTCTGGCCCGCAACCTCGGCCCGGACGACTTCGTCACCGCGGTGGTCGCCGGATGTTCCCGGTCGGGGAACCTGGAGGTCGTGAACTGCGGACACGCCCCTCCGCTGCTGATATCCGCCTCGGGTGACGTCACGGCGGTGGAGTCCGCTCAGCCGGCCCCGCCACTCGGGCTGCGCGCCCTCACCGGACAGGCTCCCCGCCTCCAGTATCTGCCCTTCACCGTGGGAGACCAGCTGCTGCTCTACACCGACGGGGTCACCGAGGCCCGCGATCACGCCCGTGAGTTCTATCCGCTGGCGGCAGGCGTGGCCCGCCACGCGTCCGACGACCCGGCCCTGACGCTCGGGGCGCTCCATGACGAGCTGCTGGAGCATGTGGGGGGCCGCCTGCACGACGACGCCGCCCTGCTCCTGCTGCGCAAGCAGACTGCGGACAGTCAGGTTCCCGCGCTGCCCCGCTCGGAGGTCGCCTTCTAGGTCCTAGCTCGCCGCGAGATGGGCCCACCGGGTGACCCCGCCGGCGTGGACGTGTATGCCGTGGCGGGTCGCCAGGGCATGGACGATCGTCTCGCCCCGGCCGTGCTCGTCCGGGTCGATATCGGCAAGGGACCGACCCGCCGAGAGCGTGGGTCCCGCGTCGGTCACCTCGATGCGGGCGCCTTCGCCGGGCACCCAGGACAACCGCAGTATCGCCGGGGGGAGGGCGTGCACGATCGCGTTGGTGACCAGCTCGGACACGACGAGGAGTGCGTCCTCGACGATCACCGGAGACACGCTCCAGTCGGCGAGGACCGCCGCCGCACTTCGGCGTACGGCAGAGACGGCACCGGCCACAGGCGGCACCGGAAGCACGTGTTCGTATGCCGCCCGAAGCAGCGTGTTGAGCTGTGCCGCCATGGTCTCTCCCGGTGATGTGCGCGACCGGCCTGGCGCTGTGTCCCAGCGCATTCCGGCTGCCCAGCAAGTTACGGAGACAAATCGGGCGGGTCAATGAACGGCGGTCGCCATTGCCGAACGCGGATCTTCCGGCGGCTTCCCGAAGGGGACCCGCCCGTACGGCGAACCGTCCGTGGCGGTAATAGGCTCGCTTCATGGCCGGCCCAGTCCAGTCGATCGAACGGGCGGCGGCGATTCTGCGCCTGCTCGCCGGTGGGCCCCGCCGCCTGGGGCTCGGCGAGGTCGCCGCCTCACTCGGACTGGCCAAGGGCACCGCCCATGGCATTCTGCGCACGCTGCAGCACGTGGACTTCGTGGAGCAGGACGCGGCGACCGGGAAATACCAGCTCGGAGCCGCCCTCTTGCACCTGGGCACCAGCTACCTGGACGTCAACGAGTTGCGCTCGCGCTCCCTCAACTGGGCGGATGCCCTCGCGGCCCGCAGCGGAGAGGCGGTCCGCCTGGGCACACCCCTGGAGGACAGCGTGCTCATCGTCCACCATGTGTTCCGGCCGGACGACACCTTCCAGACCCTGGACGTGGGGTCGCTGCTGCCGCTGCACGCCTCCTCGCTGGGCAAGGTACTGCTCGCCTACGGGACCGCCACGACAGAGCCCGCCAAGCAGCCGGGGCTGGAGGCGTACACCCGGCACACCCTCGCCGATCGCGAACAGCTCGCCCGAGCGCTCGCCGAGGTCCGGGAACTCGGCTGGGCCGCCGAGATCCAGGAGATGAGCATGGGCGAGGCCGGGCTCGCCGCGCCGATCCGTGGGCACGGCGGCCTCGTCGTCGGCGCCATCGGACTGTCCGGGCCGGTCGAGCGGATCTGCGACAGCCAGGGACGCCCCCGCCCGAGTCTGGTCACCCTGGTCCGTGAGGCCGCGCGGGCGATCTCCAGGGACCTGGGAGCCGCCCGCTGGTAGAACAAGCCGCCTGCCCCTCGACCCGTCGGAAGGCAGACCCGATCATGGCTGAACGGTATGTAATGTCCATCGATCAGGGCACCAACTCCACCCGGTGCATTCTCTTCGATCACCGTGGGCGCTTGGTCACGGTGGCGCAGAGGGAGCATCAGCAGCACTTCCCCGAGCCCGGCTGGGTCGAGCACGACGCCGTCGAGATCTGGCAGAACCTCCGGCGCGTCGTGCCGGAGGCCCTGTCCATCGCCGACATCGACAGGGGACAGGTCACCGCCATCGGTCTGGCCAACCAGCGCGAGACGACCGTGCTCTGGGACCGGCGCACCGGCGCCCCCCTCGGCCGGGCGATCGTCTGGCAGGACACCCGCACGGCTCGGCTCGTGGAGGAACTCGCCCGGGACCCCGGCGAGGAGTTCTTCCAGCAACGGTGCGGTCTGCCACCCTCCACCTACTTCTCGGCGCTGCGGATCCGCTGGCTGTTCGACCACGTCAAGGGGCTCCAGCAACGCGCCGACGACGGGGAGGTCCTGTTCGGAACCATGGAGAGCTGGCTGATCTGGAACCTCACCGGAGGCCCCGAAGGCGGCCTTCACATCACCGACGCCACCAACGCCAGCCGCACCATGCTGATGAACATCCGCACGCTCACCTGGGACGACGAGCTGCTGGCCTTCTTCGAGGTGCCCCGCTCGATGCTGCCCGAGATCCGATCTTCCGCCGAGACATACGGCGACGCCCGCTCGCTGCTGCCGGACGTCGCCATCACGGCCGCGCTCGGCGACCAGCAGGCCGCGCTCTTCGGCCAGACCTGCTTCTCCCCCGGCGAGGCGAAGTGCACCTACGGGACGGGCAGCTTCCTGCTCCTCAACACCGGCAGCGACATCGTGCGGTCCCGGCACGGACTCCTCACCACCGTCGCCTACAAGATCGGGGACCAGCGGCCGGCCTACGCCCTGGAAGGATCGATCGCTGTGACCGGAGCGCTCGTCCAGTGGTTCCGGGACCGCCTGGGCCTGATCAGCAGCGCCCCCGAGATCGAGACCCTCGCCCGGACCGTCGAGGACAACGGCGGCTGCTACATCGTCCCCGCCTTCTCGGGCCTGTTCGCCCCGCGGTGGCGCAGCGACGCGCGCGGGGTCATCGTCGGCCTCACCTCCTACATCACCAAAGGACACCTCGCGCGTGCGGTCCTCGAAGCAACCGGATGGCAGACACGAGAGGTCGTCGACGCGATGAACGCCGATTCCTCGGTCCCCCTCCAGCAGCTCAAGGTGGACGGAGGCATGACCGCGGACAACCTCCTCATGCAGTTCGTGGCCGACGTGCTCGACGTGCCCGTGGTACGGCCCATGGTCGCCGAGACGGTCTCCCTCGGCGCCGCCTACGCGGCCGGGCTCGCCGCCGGCTACTGGCCGGACCTGGAGGTGCTGCACCGCAACTGGCACCGTGCCGCCCAGTGGCTGCCCGACATGGACCCCAAGCTGCGGGAGGCGGAGTATGACAACTGGCAGCGTGCCGTCGAACGCTCCCTGGGCTGGGCCAGACCTCCCCGGTCCGCCGCCGCCCCGGACCCGCCGTGACACCGCCTGCCGGCCCACTGAGCGGATGTGCTCAGAACCGCGCTCGGAAACCGCCGCCCGACCGGCGGCGGGATTTGTTCTGAGTACGAGTACCGATGTGCGCCGGGACGCCGGCTGACAGGCTCCGCGCCATGAAAAACGGCAGAGCGACACGTACGGCCCTGCATCTCTTCCTGGTCTGGGCGATGACGGCGGCCGTGGTGCCGACGCTCGGCTTCGAGCTGGTGGTATCGGCCTGGGGTGGTGGTGCCGGTGCGACGGTGCCGGTCCTCGCGTTGGGTGTGCCGCTGATGGTGGGCCTACTGACCGTGGCGGGCCTACCGGTGAGGACCGTGGTGCCGCTCTGCGGCTCCGCGCCGCAGCGGTTGGGCTGGGCAGTACTGGTCTTCGTCCTCGGCACGCTCGGCGTACTGGCAGGTCTGACCGCCTACGGTGGAGGCGTCGACCTGGGGAGCGCCGGCACCCGAATCGCCCTGACGGGGGCGCCGTACGCCGTGGCCGCGGCGCTCTTCGTGCCGAGCCGGTGGGTGCGGCTGGGGTCGCTGGCCGCGCTGGCGGCCGGGGTGGCCTATGGAGGCTTCGTCGGCCCGGCGCAGGCGCAGCAGCGTCACCACGAGGCGGAAATCGCGCGGTACCGGGAGCATCCGGAGCTGCTGTACCTGGGCACCGCCCCGCCAGGCATGCACGTGTCCCATGCGGAGGTCGGCCCTGCCTCCTTCGCCGTCGACTACCGCCCCGTACGGGAGGGGTACGAATCGGGGTACGTGAGCCTCGTGGTGCGCTCGCCGTTCACACCGGCACCCCGATGCCCCGAGACCGGGGAGAAGGGCGTGACCTGCACGGTGGACGCGGCCGGTGAGATGGCCACGGTCCGTGACTTCCCCGACGGGACCCGCGAGGTCACCCTTACCCGCCGCCACCGGAACGCGGAGGTCGAGGTCACGAGCCAGACCCTTGATGAACCTGGGCTACACCACCTCCTCAACACCTTGCACCCCCTGACGGACACAGAGCTGGAAGGACTGATGCAGGAGAAGGCGATCGACCACAGGCTCTGAGACCCTTCCTCGAACGTGCCCTCGGGCTGCGGACACCACTCACGCAGACGTCAACGCGGTTATCAACATCAAACTGGCCGGCGCCAACCTGAACAGCTCCGAGGCGTACGCCTCGCTACCCTGGTGAGGACCATGACAGGCCGAGAGATCGGGGGCGGGCTGTGGCAGGTCGTTTGAGGCGGGCATATCGCGGGTGGCGTCGGCGCAGGGAGCGGCGCGGGCACCTGGCCGCCCTGGAGTCGTGGCTGATCGTCGCCGCACACAAGGCTGTCGTCCACGGCGTTGTCGACGCGCAAGGCTCTCCCTCCGGGCGCGCGTTCGTGGGGGTCCGAGACGTCCTCGCCCAGGTCCGCCGCGACCTGAACCAACAGGCCACCCTGGGCGCCCTGTTGTCGGTGAGATCCCGAGGGGACAGCTTGGATGATGCCCTCGACAAGGCGCGGGAAGACGAGCAGCGGGCGGACAACCTTGAGATCCCTGCCTGGACCGCGGCGGCAGCGCTACGGAGGCATCTCGAGAAGCGCAGGCTCCCCATCGACACGGATGCCTACGATCCCGTCTACGATCGACCCGATTCCTAGCATGCCCAGCTGACGCGTGCCTCCCTCAACGGGCTCTCAGAGTCAGCGGATCCATCGTGGGAGGTTCCCCATGGGACTGCGCGCCGACAGCAAGTCCCCTGGCTGAGCCATGTGTTGTACGGTGGAATGGGCGCCGGGGCCGGCAACTTCGGGGAGAGCGCGGGCAGATGGGAACGGACGGACAGGATCAACCGGCGTACACACCGAGCCGTCAGGACGTCCTGACGGCGCTGGAGGCGGTGCCCCAGCCTTCGCTCCCCTTCGTGATCGCCGACAAACTGGCCGCCCAGCACAGCGGCGAACCCTCCCCAGGCGACACGCCGCCCGCCTCGGCCTCGACCGTGCTCCAAATGCTGCGCGAACTGGAGAGGGACCACTTGGCCAAGGGATACACGCCGCAGCAGTGGGAGGACATAGGGGTCAAGGTGTGGGGTGCCGAGCTGGCCATGCTCGACATGGTGGCCGATGCCCAGCGGGCCCACAGGGTCCTGGAGGAGCCCGAGACATGGGCGGCTCTCGGGCTGGACCCCCAGGAACCCGCACACCTGACCAAATTCTGGTGGTCGGTGAACCACTGGCGCGACGTCCAGGCGACCGGGATCAGACAGCACCGCGAAGTCGACCGTCGGAAGGCAGCCTTGCAGGAAGCCGAACAGGCCAGGAGGCAGAGCCCCGTGCGGGACGCGGTGGACTCAGTCCTGAAGGAGCGCGAGAGGCTGTACAAGTCCCGCACTCCCTTCGACGGCCCCCAAGGCGAGTGACGGGTTCGGCTCGATCCGGCCACTCTCGTCGGTGGCCGAGCCGCCGGTAGGTTCCCTCCACATGACGTTGCGCAGTGCCACGAACCTGCGGATACCTACGGCGCGTGCGGCGGCAAGCGGATGGCCGGTCCCTTCGGTGCGCAGCCGGTCGATGGCAGCCTCCATGCGCGTCACGCTCTTCAAGTCAACCGGGCCGCTCAGCGCGGTGACCTGTTGGACGATCACCTCGGGCTCGCCCTTGGCGACCGCGTCGGCCACCGAGTCCGGGTCGGTGGACCCTCTTGGCCAACCCCACCGGCAGCCGGGGGCCGGTGAGAATCTCGGGGCGGAGCTGAAGCGAGACCGTCAGGGCCGCAGGATGACCTTGCCGAACTTGCCCGGGCCGGCCAGGCGAGCATAGGCGTCGGCGAACCGGTCGAGCGGGAAGGCCGCGTCGACGGGTACCCGCAACCGCCCCTGTGCCAGCAAGGGCACCACGGACGTCCGCACGGTGGCGGCGAGGAGCACCTTCTCGGCATGTGAGCGCCCGCGAATGGTGGTGCCGATCAACTGGGCACGCGCGAGCATGAGATCGAACATCCGCAGCGGCGCCGTCGTACCGGCCTGGACTCCGACGACAAGGACCTTGCCCCGGCTACGGAGCAGAGCGACCCGCTGCAGGCAATCCTCACCGCCGACCAGTTCCACGATCACGTCGTACGGCGCGTGCGCGGCTTCCTGATCGGGAGTCACGACGTCCACCCGGCCATCCGCGGCGAGTGCCTTCACGCGGTCATGGAGTTCGGGCCGACGCACGCTGGCCACGGTGTGCGCCCCGGAGACCGCGGCGACCTGCACCATGGCCGTGCCCACCCCGCCCGCCGCTCCGCTGACCAGTACCCGGTCGCCGGCACGGACTCCGGCCTGGGTGACCAGGGCGTCCCATGCGGTACTGAACGCCTCCGGGAATCCGGCGGCCTCCTCCCAGGGCAGGCCCTGCGGCAGGGGCAGCAGGAGATCGGCGGGGACCGTGATCCGCTCGGCGTGGGCGCCGCCGCCCACCAGGGCCATCACCCGGTCCCCCGGCACAACCCCCGTGACACCGGCTCCGACCTGCTCGACCTCGCCGGCGACCTCCAGGCCGGGCACGTCGGCCGGCCATCCCGGTGGTGCCGGGTAATCCCCCCGTGCCTGCTGCAAGTCGGCTGCGTTGAGTCCAGCGGCCCGCACCCGGACCACCACGGCCTCCGGCCCCGCGACCGGCTCCGAACGCTGCTCCAACTGGAAGGTTCCTCGGGAATCGATCACTACGGTTCGCATGACGGCAATGTATGCCCACCGTCTCGCGTGCCTGGGGTGACGGGGTCCAGGCGGCCAGCCCGCATCCATCGCCAACCCCGGAAGGTCGTGTCCGCCTCGGCACTTGGTCTCGCTCACTGCACAGCCTCGGCAGCCTTCAGCCGCTGTCCGGCGGCGAGTTGATGGAGCCGGACCCGTTCGACGAACCGGTCCGAGGCATTGACCAGCGTGACGGTGGCGCCGCTGCGGTGCAGCCTGCGGGCGAGGCGCTTGGCGGCCAGCAGACCGGCGTGACCGGCGCCCAGGACGACGATGCGGTGACTCATGAATGGGGGCTGCCTCTGTGACTAGAGGCGGTTTTTCGGTGCCGTCTCGGACATTCGGTCGCCGCGCATCGGGGTCAGGCAGCGGATCTGGCCACGGCGACCGCCCAGGCGATGTACAGGACGTTCACCACCAGTCGAGCCACCGCGCCGGCCGGCCGCTCCAGCAACCGGGGCCGATCCGGCCGCGCACGTCGCAGCGCGTCCACGTGAGACACCTGGTAACAGGTGATCAGGATGGCCGCGGCCCAGCCCCCGGCCAGTCTGCTCCACGGAACCAGCACGAGCCCTCCCACGACGACCTCCGTCGCCCCGGTGGCGGCCACGAGCAGCCGCTCGCGGCGAAGCCATGCGGGGACCAGCATGCGGAAGTAGCCGGGGAGTAAAAAGTGCATGACCCCCGTGACGGCCAGGAACACCGCCAAGGCGACGGCAGCGATAGCGTGCATGACATGATGATCCGGTCGCCTCATGCCTGGGAGCTTGAACAAAACGATCGCCGCATCGTCTTCGCCGCCGGCACCGAGGCGACCATGTTCGCCGAGTCCCGCCCGTTCCGTGTCTCCCGGCACCTGCTGCCCGCGTGGAAAGCCGTGCTGCCGCTCGGCGGCCACGCCGAACTCGCCCAGCCAGGATGGCACTTGACAGCGGCGGCCGGGCTGATCGTTCCGCCCCAGCTGGCCCACCTCTGTGCGGCCACCTCGCCCTACGTCGCCTTGTTCATCGACTCCTGGCTGTTGCCGTCGTGCCCGGGGCCGATACGACTGGATGCGGGTGAGGTCCGTCGCCTGCTCGCCGCGCTCGGCACCGCTGATTCCGACGGCCCCGGCATCCACGAGGATCTGGCTGCCGGGTACGCCGAGCTGCGGGCCGTCACAGGGAACCCGGTCCCGCTCGATCCGAGAGTCGCCCACGCCGTGCACGTATGTATGCTGCGCGATCCGGACATGCCCCTGGCCTCCGTCGCCGATGAAGTCGGACTGTCGGCACCGCGGCTGCGCGCGTTGGTCCGGCAGGAGGTGGGGATCACGCTCGCCCGCTTACGGCGATGGGGCAGGCTCCGTACCGCGATCGCCGGCCTGCCGGATGGTACTGCCGCCCTGGCCGCAGCCACCGCGGGCTTCGCCGACCAGGCCCACCTCGCCCGTACGGCACGGGACTTCATCGGGCGTACACCGGCCTCCCTACGACCCACCAAGGCGTAGACCGGTCGCTGGAACGCCGAACCACGTTCCCAGGACGAGGAAATCACCGGCAAGCCCGACCAGGACGACGGCAGTGACCCGGTTGAACATCCCGGCATCAACCGACCGGAGGAACGGCAAAAGTCTGCGGGATCGGGAGTTCTCGGCTCCGCCCGGATGACACGAGACTCTTGGGGCCTGTCCGGTGGGTCGCATGACCGCCCCTGCTGGTGTCTCGTTCTGCTCAGCGTGAGGCGGGGTGATCTTTCGGACGTCGAGTGGGCGCTGCCGGAGCCGCACCTTCCGAAGAATGTGGGACGGGGCGGCCGTGGCGAGCAGGACCACCGCATGGTGCTCAAAAAGTGGACCATCACTACTGTTATCTGGGGAATCGCTTCTTTTCACAGGTCAGAGCATGATCAGCGTCACAGGCACCTGAGGCACCTCGCCCGCCGGGCGCGTCGTACCGTGTAGCTATGGCCGGGCGAACCCTTCGGTGCGGGTACTGCTGGAGGCCACTGCGGGTGACCGCTCGGAGCGACGCCCGGTACTGCTCGCGGAAGTGCGAGCCAGTAACCGCCGCAGTGCTGACCTGGGCCTGGGGCGGTTCTACTTCCCGCGGTCGAGAGGTTGGCGCCATGTGGCTGGGCCGGCCAGCCTCACCCCGCGCACATCAGCCGGTCCGGCACGACGCCTGCGGGCGTCTCGGCACCTCTCGGCAGGCGTTCAGACGGAGACGCGCGGCGACTGGACGCCGCCGTAGTAGCCGTATGAGCCGCCAGGAGGCGTGCCCCAGTACCCGTACTGGAAGACGTAGATTCCGCTGCCCGGGTAGTACGCGCTCCAGTCCGCCGCGTAGTAGCCCAGGGGCTCCCAGCCGTGGCATCCGTAGTCGTGGACCTGCGTGGTGGAGCCGTTGCTGTCCAGTCCGCGCGGCAGTTGCCCTGAGTCCCCGGCGGGTTGGCGTGCGCGGCGCCGGTGCCGATCGCGATGGCACCGGCGGCGAGTGCGGCGACCGCCGCACTACGGGCTATGTGGCTCAGCTTCAAGGCAGAATCCTCCCCGTTGAGGCCGCCCACTTCGGGCAGCCGCGCCGGAATCCTCCAACAGGGCTGATCACACACCAGAGGAAGCGCACCCTCCGTTCACGAAGCAGACTCCGAACCCAGGTCAGTGGGGAGAGCCACCGCAGGTCCGGCCCGTGGCGGTCTCCCCTCGTCTGTGTGCCCCATGTGCGACCGCCGCGTTGCCCCCGGGCACGGTCACCCGTCGCGATGCGGTCTACTGCGGTGCCGCGTACCGGCAGGCTACTTACCGGGCTCGGCAGGCCGATCGGCTCCGCGAAGCCTTCACGACGCTCGCCTGACCGCCACGAGCTGCGAGTGCGTTGGCTCCACCGTCCCGTACGCGGACCGGGCCAGCGATCGGGCGGTCAGAAAGGGCGGCCAGGGCTCGGAGATACGCACCTCGGCCGGCTCGTCGGTGCCGGCGCGCTGCACGCCGCACACCGCATGCCTGGCCCTCCTCGCCGACGCCGACCGCGCCGCCTACCTTGCTGGCCTACGGCCCGGCGCCGACCTCTATCACCGCGTCACTACTGACGGCGATTTCCTCGGGGTCCAGTTCAGTTGCTACGTCGACTTCGACAGGGCTACCTTCAGCAGCGCCGCCCACTTCGGCGGTGCCGACTTCTGGCCATGTCCAGCTTCGGGAGCCCAAGTTCAGCGGCCGTGACGCTGAACTGTTCAAGAAAACGAGCAGATACTTCCCACCCCAACTGCGAGGCTACAGGGGGACTGTGGCCGCTCTTCCGTGGGCCGTGGTTCAGTCGCGTGTCGAGCCGACGTGCGCCAGCACGCGCCGGAGATACTCGGCTCGGTCGCGCAGGAGAGTGATGCTGACGATGAGCCGGTCACCATCAAGCGAGAGGAACACTGGCCCGGAAACCGGCACTGCGGTCACCTGGAGTCGGAATCCTCCGACACGGATCCCCGTGGTCTGCTCGTACTCGCGCAGCGCGTCCCGCAGCCTGGGAACGGCCCGGGTGGGTCTGGTGGCCTCGGCGACCTCGCGCTTGCGGGCGGCACTCCACCGGTGAAGGGTGTCGAGATTTCCCCTGACGACCTGACCGAGCAGGCCCTCTGGCGGCAACGTGGGTCCCGGTTCCTCCTGCCCGGCGGGGGACAGGGCCCGGTCCCACCAGCGCCGCCACAGAGCATCGGTCTCTCCGTCGGCCTCCACGGCCGGTTCGATGACCAGCGTCAGCGGCGGGTCGACAGCCGGCAGACCCAGGGGATCGGTGATCCCGAGCGCGTCACGGACGCCCAATGCGAAGGCCGCGCCCTGCGAGTAGTCCAACACCACCGACCACGGCGCGCCCGCCATCGCTGTCATGCGGTCAGCCCCCTATCAGTTGATGTACTCGCTGTCACTGGAGCCGCATACGCATGCCGCGAGCCGCACGATGAGACACATGAACAACCTCCCTCCGGATCGGCCCGCCTCCACGCGATCCTTCACCACCTCGACGCGGCGAACGCTGAGAACGAGGTCGTTCACACCTTCCTCGGCCTACAGCGGAACGAGGCGCTTAAGGCCAATCCGGGACGGGTTCAAGCTGGACCGGACACGGACACCGGACGGCCCCGTCGCGACGTCCGCTTACCTCGATGGCTGCAAGATGATGAGCGGTCCAGCCCGGTCCTTGTCCTCGAAGATCACAGAACCGGACAACTGCTCCGCCAACGGCCCACCCCTCAGCCGGTGTCCGCGGGAACCGGAGTCCGGGACAGTCGCTGCCATCAGTGGCTGGTACGGCATGGTGTTCAAACTCGACCTGGGTCATTGCGACTACTTCACCCGCACGCGATCCGAAGCGTCCTGAACCCACCAACCGCGGAACTATGGCCTCCGCCACAGCGCGGCTGATCCAGTCCTGGTGAGATCACCGGATGCTCGGTTTCCTCCTCCGTCTCCTGCCGTTCTGGGTCCGCGAGCCCCTGCTCATCGCGGTCGGGTCCGTTCTCGGCGTCCGCATCATCTACCTCGCCGTCCGCGACGATGACCCGGCCGCGGCTGGTCTCGGTGTGGTGTTCCTCGTGTTCACCGGGATTCGTGTCTACACGGTGGTCCGGGCGCTGCGCGCACGCCGGAACCCAAACACGGCGACCACCGCGCCCGCAGTCGGACCGGTGACCGATGCGGCCGCGCAGGCCCAGACCCAGGCGGCAGCCGTGCCGGTTCCGGGCCCGGTCGCTCCGGAGAAGGAGCCCAACGCGTGGGGCCAGGCCGTCGCGGCCGTAGCCGTGTTCGGGGCTCTCGGGGCCGCGTTGTGGGTGGCTCCGCACGTGCTGCCGTCCGCTGACAACACGCCGAAGCCCGCCTCGTGTTCGGCCCAGGAACACGAGGAACTGCCGAAGGCATACAAGACGACGCCCCAGGCTGTGACCGGTGACCAACTGTGCAAGGCACTCAACCGGCCCGATCTCGCCCGGCTCCTCGGAACGCCGGGAGAAACCGCGACCACGGCTTCCGGCAGCAACGGCACCGCTGCCCTGACCAATGGGAAGGTCGCCGAGCCAGAGGCCGAGGTCGTGTTCGACACGTACACCGTGAATATGTCAGCCACCTACAACGAGTTGTCCATAGCCCAGTACGTGAAGCTGGAGAAGATCGGGAACGAGCAGAACATCGAGACGCGTACGATCCTCGGCCGGCCCGCGGTCTTCTCCTCGGATCACACCATGAAGCTGAAGATCAGTCTCGGGACCGGCGGAACCAGCGGCGGCCCCGTCGAACAAGGCCCCCTGGCCCGGACACTGTCTGTGGCCCTCGGCAAAGACGACCGGGGCGGCTCCTACGACATCACCGTGTGGAGCACGTCCGGAGCCCTCCCCGACGACAGCGCCCTGATCGACATCGCCGAGAAGGTCCTCCCGGCACTCCCCGGACGGAGCGCGCGATGAGACGTATTGCCGCAGGCTTGGGCCACCGCCATGGTGGCCGGGATCGCCGTGTACGCCTCGGTATCCGACCCCGGAAAGGCCGTTCGCCCGATACGAGGCCGGGTTTCTGCCCTCGCGGGCGACGCGCCCGTGGACGGACGGCTGCACCCGTGATCTCGTCTCGCCGTGAGTGGTCCAGGCCCTGCTGACGAATGTCGGTGTGGGTGCCGTGTGCGCAGGGGCTCACCGTGTGCCGGGCCGTCACAGGGAGGAACAGGCTTATGCGTTTCGAGGCGCCGACACGGGGAGAACAAGACCGCCGTCCTGGTCGAAGACATCCAGCGTGAGGCGCCGCGCTCCCTCCCGGATCGTCAGGCCAGGCGGATGGTGTCTGCTGGTCACGATGACCAGGCAGCCGGCCGTCGCCGGCGGCAAAGACCAGACCTGGGACGCGTTGGCGGCGTTGTCGAGCACGATCAGCAGCCTGCGGCCGGCAAGCCAGGAACGGAAGGCCGCGGCCATGTGCTCGCCCTCAGCATGAACCGCGTCCGCAGGGGCGCCAAGCCCCCGCAGGAAGCTCTCACGGACCCGCTCGTACCTGACCGGTGCCTGCGGGTCGTAGTCAGCGCGTCGGTCAACGAAGCCTTGCCCGGGCAATGGGATTTGATCCAGATCTCTGACCCCAGCCGCAAACTATCCGCGAGGGTAGATCCGGAGCGCAGCAGGCATCACCCCGCCACCGAAGGCGCCGCGGCGTACCTCGCTGTCCGCTTACCCCACCACCGAAACCGACTACCCGAGAGGACCCAACACCTGATGTCCATATGGCCTTCGATCGTTGCCGTACTCGGTACCCTCGCCGGTGCCCTGACCGCCGGGCTCCTCCAGCACCGTTCGGCACGCACCGCACGCGCCGAGGAGCGCGCCGACAGCCACCGCCAGGACCAGCTCGGTGCCGTCACCGACTTCGCAGCCGCCCTGGACGCGCACCGCTCGGCGATGTTCCATCGGGAGCGTCTGGCCCTGACCGAGGCAGGCACCGAGCACCAGTTGGAGGCCCAGACGAGGTCCCACGACACCCGGGCGGCAATCACCGCGCCCCACATCCGCCTTCAGGTACTGGTCCCCGAGCTGGCCGGCCCCGCCCAGCAGGCCGCAGATGCCACGTACGCGCTGCGCAAGGCCATCGACCGGACCGAACTGGACGCCCGGCGGCATGCTGCCAAGGAAGCATCCGTCGCCTTCATCGCCGCGGCCGCCACGCTGCTGAGCCCCAACAACCGCTGACTGAGGGCGACCACTGCCGGCGCCCTGGCCACCCGGTCCCATACGCCCTACATCCCCGGCGGGCTGCCCACGAAGATCCACCTCACCGCCGACGCCCGCTGCCGGCCTTGACGTTCGTCCTCACCGAAGGAAGCGGCGGGCGATGCCCGGAGGATCAAGCCACGTTCGCCAGCTCTTGGCGCACGACGATCGCGTTGAGCCGGACCGCGAACGGTGCGGTGTCGGTGAGGCTCAGGGTCCCCACACGGGACTTACCAAAGCCGATGGTGACGTCGGCGCAGAAGGCAACGGCGTACAGGTACGCGCCTGCTTCCTCGTCCTGGAGGGTGAAGAGCAAATCGCGGTAGTAGCTCGTGTGGTCCGGGCCCTCCTCGTAGTAGGCCAGCCCCGGTCCGTCCTCCTGCGCCGCAAGACCTGTGAAGGCATCCACAAGGTCTCGCTCGACGGTGTCCCAGAACGGTGCCTGAGCCGCCTCGGGCGGGAGCGCCTGGCGGACCGCCTCCTTGAGGGAGAGCGCCATCACCAGGATCGGCGCCTCCTCCTGGAGACCCCAACCACGGACCATCTTGACGATGTCACTGTCGGGAAGCGCGGCGGCGGCATCGCGAATGTGACCGAAGTCGTAGTTGACTGTGGCGGGCGCGATCGCCTCCTGGAAGGCACGCCCCAGGGCCTCCGCTTGGGCAAGATGAGCCTCTCCCACCTCGGTGACCGTCCTGAAACAGGCTGCCAACTCCCCCTCCTTAAACATTTTGTTGCACCGGTGAGGCATCAGTATGCACCAGCAGGTCGTACTCATCGACGGGCACGAGCCCGTAAGTCACCGCTGCGCGGACACCCCTGCCGACGATCCGCGTGAACTGGTTGAGCAACGCTGACAGGCAGGCCGGCGGAGGCCGGTTGGCGGGGCCGTCCCTGCAGCAGCCGCAGACCTTCGTCGGACTGCGGAGAGGTGTTCCCGATCCGAGTCATGGTCAATACCTGTGGATCCGGGGAGTTCGTCCTTCGCCGATCAGTTGCTTCCGAGCAGTCGTGCTGTGGTCTGGGCGAGTGTCTCGTCACGGGTGTAGGTCGTGTTTGCCAACTGCGGTGGGGCATGAAGGGCTTCGCCGATGCTCGTAGACTCATGACGTGGCATTCATGAGCACCCCGCACTGCTGCTTCCTGTGATCGGAAGGCGTTGAGGGCGATGCCGGACGGCGTCGCCCTCCTTGGTGTGCCTGCTGCGTGAACCACGTTCCCGACGCTGCCCGTTCCTTCCTGAGGCAGTGACGCTCTGGGCGCGTGTGCAGGCATGGTCTCTTCCCTTCACCCTTGCCAGGAGTGCCTCGTGCCCGTGTCGCTTCCCCCTGCCCTCGAACGGTCCCTCGACCTGCTGCGCTGCCCAACGTGCCGCAGGCGCCACCTGCACCCCGCCCGCGGCGCACTGTGCTGCCCGCTGGGCCACACCTTCGACATCGCCCGCCACGGCTACGCCAGCCTGCTGACGGGTACCCGCGCCATCAGCGGCGACGACGCGGCCATGGTCCAGGCCCGAGACCGATTCCTGTCCACCGGCGCCTACGCCCCCATCCGTGAAGTCGGGGCTCACCTGGCGGCCGACGCCGTGTCTGAGCAGGCCACGGTTGTGGACGTGGGGTGCGGCACGGGCTATTACCTGGCCGGCGTACTCGACCAGCTGCCCGGCGCCCGTGGTCTGGGGCTGGACACATCGGTGCGCGCGCTGCGCTCGGCAGCCCGTGCCCACGACCGAGCCGCCGCGGTGGCCTGGGACGTCTTCCGTCCCTTCCCGCTGGCCGACGGGGTGGCTGATGTCATGCTGAATGTGTTCGCGCCGCGCAACCCGGCCGAGTTCCACCGCGTGCTGCGCCCGACCGGCCGGTTGATCGTGGTCCGTCCCACCGGGCGGCACCTGGCCGAGCTGCGCGGCCGGTTGCCTGCGATGGTCACGATCGACCCGGCCAAGGAACAGCGCCTGCACCAGGTGCTGGACCCGTACTTCGAGGCCGCCGTCACCGAACAGGTGGACTACCCCGCGACCCTGGCCAGGCCTGATGCCCTGGACCTGGTAGCGATGACGCCGAGCGCACGCCACGTGCGCCGTGCAGACCTGAACGATGACGGCCTCCTGCCCGATCAGGTCACCATCTCCGTGCTGGCCACCGCCTACCAGCCTCGGTGACCAGACGCGGGCGCATGCGCCTGCTGACCGACGAACAGTGGGCACGCCTGGCGCCCTGCCTTCCCCGCAACACAGGGAAGGCAGGGCGTCCGTTCGCCGACCACCGTCGCATCATCGAAGGGATCATCTACCGCTACCGCACCGGAATCCCCTGGAGAGATCTGCCCCGCGAAGCGTTCGGTCCCTCGCAGACGGTAGGGAAACGCCGTCGCAGGTGGGCGGCTGGCGGCACCTGGGACACGGTTCTGACACGGTTGACCGCCCAGGCGGACTCGATCGACGGAATCGACTGGACGGTCTCGGCCGACTCGACGTGGTGAGCCTCTCGGTGATCGCCTGGGAGGCCCGGGACTGGCCGGGAAGACGGCCCGGAAGTATCTCGCGGCCAAGAGGCCGACGTCACCCCGCCGCTGCGGACATCGAACGGACGGCATCAGAAGCGGATGGCCGTCGAGTTCGCGCCGCTGATCGACCACCGGCAGCCCCTCGCCGTGTATCTCCCTTCCAGAGCGCAGGAGGCCACCACCGCGACCGGCAACTTCGGATTGGACGATCCTCAACGGGCTCACTGTGCAGCCCGACACCGGAGGGATCGCTTCACCGTGCAAACAGGTCCTTCCCTGCCATCGTCGGCCGTCATAGCTTTGGGTTCGGCGGCAGCCATGTACAAGCTGTGGCTTCCGCCCGTCTGTTCGTCGTGCCGTGTGGACTTGCAGAGTGATGTCATGAGCGTCTGGACATGTGTGGGATACGGCACTGCACATGGCACCTCCGGGCAACCATGTCCTGCCGCTTAGGGCAGAGCCGGACCAAGTAGCGGCACGAAGTCAGGGGACCACTTCAACTGCCCCGGCAAGGGGACGCCAACTACGGGGGAAGCACACCCATGCGGAAACTCGGAAAGTTCCGACACGCCATCGCCCTCACTGCCGCGATGCTCGCCCTCTCTGGCGGCGCGACTGTCGCAGCGGCGAGCGCCGCCCAGGCGGCTCCCGCGAGCTGCGGCACGCCGTCCCACCTGGTCTCCGAGAGCGGCAGTCCATACTTCTACTGCACGGGTACCTACGCCGGCTCCTGGTTTGGTACCTCACGGGTGTCCGCGGGCAGTTTCACGACCAGCTTCATGTGCGGCGACAACGGGACCTGGTCCATTATCAAACTCTCGCCCGGCGCGACCAAAACGTTGAACCCGAATGACGAGTGCGTCGAGGTTACGGTCGGCAGCTGACACCGCCCTCCTGGGGGCCTGCCCATGCTAACGCTTCAGCATGGAAATAGCTGACTGCAGCTGGACCATGCGCCGGTCTCAAACCGGATGAAGACCCGATACGGCACCACCACTAAGGTATGCCAACCAACTTGGGAGGGGATCCACTTGAAGGCTGCTCTGAGTAGGACGAAAATGCTGATGGCCGTGGGCGCGGCGACGGCCGGGCTCCTCGGACTTACCGCGACGACTGCCTCCGCCAGCAGTACTTACTACTTCGGCGGCAACGTGGTCAGTCAGCATTGCGAAGCCTGGGTAGTCTCGAACGGCAACAGCTGGAACTGGGCAATCGGGACAGTCGAAGGCGACGCGAACTGCCAGGTCCGGTTGTGGGAGAGGAACATCAATACCAGAGGCCAGACCTTTACTTCGTGGTCAACCAACCAGACGAGTCCGCTGTACCACAACGACGGCGTCCACCAGGTCCGGGTTGAAATGTGGGATGGCACCTCCGGTTCCTACGGCACCGGGATTTGGGTCAACTAGTGTCTCGTAATCCTGTTCATGGAACCTGAGGCTACTGTGATCGTTGAGTCTGGTGTGGATCTCACCTCTGAACAGATGGCAGAACTGCGGGAGTTGGCCGGGTCGCGGGATGTTCCGGCCGATGTGGCGCTTCGCGCACGGATCGTGTTGTGGTCCGGCGAAGGACGCCGGCGCAAGGACATTGCCGAGCTCGCCGGTGTGGCGCCGCTGACGGTGGACCGCTGCAAGGCCCGTTATGCCGCGCGGGGCCTTGCGGGTTTGGAGGAGAAGCGCCGCGGCGGGCCGCGTACCCAGGTGCCGCCGCAGGGGCGGGCTCGGGTGATCGCTTTGACGAGGATGTCCCCGCCGGCGGAATCCGGTCTGTCGCACTGGTCGACGCGGACACTCGCCGACCACCTGAAGCGGCGGGAGGGCATCTCGGTGTCGTGGCATTACGTCGCCCGCATCTGGCGTGAGGAGAATCTGAAGCCGCACCGCTCGGGCACCTTCAAGATCTCGAAAGACCCGGCGTTCGCGGACAAGGTCGCCGATGTCGTCGGTTTGTACCTGGCCCCGCCCGGCGGCGCCGTGGTGCTGTCGATTGACGAGAAGACGCAGGTGCAGGCCCTGGACCGGACCCAGCCAGTGCTGCCGGTGACTTTCGCGGCCACCGAGAAGCGCACCCACGACTATGTGCGGCACGGCACCACGAGCCTGTTCGCCGCGCTGAACGTCACGACCGGTGAAGTGCTGGGCGAGTGCAGGCCGAACCGGAACGGCGCGACCTTCCTGGCGTTCCTGAAGAGGGCCGTCAAGCCACATACAGGGAAGGAAATCCATATCGTCCTGGACAACCTCTCCACGCACACCACCCCGGACGTGAAGGCGTGGCTGGCGAAGAACCCGCACGTCCACTTCCATTTCACCCCCGTCGGGTCCTCATGGTTGAACCAGATCGAGATCTGGTTCGGGATCATCGCCCGGCAGTCCATCCGCCGCGGCACGTTCGCGAGCGTCAACGTCCTGGTCAAACAGATCCGCGACTACATCGACTCCTGGAACGAGAACGCGAAACCCTTCATCTGGACCGCCACCACCGACGAGATCCTCGTCAAGGTCCGACTCGTCCAGACCAGCGTGAAGAAACTCGTCAATAACAACGCGAAGTAACGCAATCAGGATCACGCGACACTAGCTCCTGCTCGAAGTCGTCACTGGTCTCGCCCAACTGGCCGTTACGGACCGGGCGAGGCCAGTAGGCTTGCACCCGTTGATATCGGGGAGCCGGTTCGCCTCCTTCTGGGCCTCGGTGGATGTCCTCGGGTCGCCCTGCGACCGGTGGCGATCACCGGGTTGTCCGGATCGTCGTCCAGACCGACGAAGCCGAGGTCCACCAGGCGCCGAGGTCGGTTACTCGGAGCTTGGCGTAGATCTGGTTGTGGCGCGCGGTGGCGGTGATGTCGCTGGAGCAGAGGCCAGCAGCGTGCCGCCCGCTCCGGGAGTGGTGATGGCCCGCTCCAACTCCTCGGCCATCGCCGGATCATCGGTCTGCCCGATCCGTTCCGCCACGATGAACTGCCCGATCTTCACTTCCGCGGCCTCCAGCCTCGCCACCTCGGCGTCGATCTCGGCAAGTTCCTCGCGCAGCCGCTCGGCGCGGTCGGCCAGCAGCACCCGACGCTCCATCACCCACCCCGGTACGTCCGCCGCAAACAGCCTTCCCGCGCTGGTTCACTCTCCGGAGGCACGAGGCCAACCGCGACCAGGCACCGCGATTCCGGCGAAGCCACCACCCGACGGACGATCACCTGCTGCCGATCGCGCCCCGGCCGGCCCGAGCACTCCACTCCACGCCCCGCCCGCACCAGCCCCTTGTATCCTGCAACTTCGGGATGGAAATTGCTCATTCCGGAATGGCGCCGAGCACCCTCGACTGCCATCAACGCACCTTCCACCGAGCTGGGTTGTGGCAGTGGGAGTGTGGGTGAGTCGAGCGCGTAGGCGGGCCGCGTCCTGGCCGGGCGGGAGGCCGTAAGTGCTGCGGTACTCGCGATTGAACTGGGTTGCGCTCGCGTATCCGACCGCCTGCGCGATCTGAGCCACGGTGGCATCACCGGCGACCAGGCGCCGCCGGGCCTCCTGCAGTCGCAGGTGCTTTTGGTACTTGAGCGGGCTCACGCCGGCGTCCACCGAGCCTGCGAACTCGGCGTAACGCACTTCGACACGGCCGAGCCGTACGGCTTGGGCACCGGCACCGATGAGCAGCTCCTCGGCCGCGTGGTGAAGGGCTTCTGTGAGCCGGCGCCGGCCTGGCTGCTCGCGCAGGGCGACGACATCGCCCCCGTCCCGGGCGCTCGCAGGCCGCGGCGCCTGGCCAAGAACGTGGCCGCCGCACAGGTCACCCCCGCACCCGAGGGCTTCGCCCGCATCCGGCAGATCCAGCCGAACCGCGCGGCCGGCTCCCGCTACCCGCGGCAGGGATGCCGACCTGGCGGTATCCGACAACGTGGCTGCCGGGGCACCACTCTCCGTCCCCCAGGACGCGCTCGCTGCCGGCCACGCGGTCGTCATCAAGCCCGCCGACCACGCCGCCCACGCCTTGGCGCTCCTCGCCGCGCTGCTGCCCGCCTATCTCGGCACCGACGCCACCGCGGTCGTCGAGGGCGGCTCGCCGGAGACCACTGCTGGGCTCCGGCCGTACGGGCACCGGCGGGCAGACCGAGCGCGAGGACAAGTACGTCGCCCCGACCATGCTGACCGATGCCCCGTCCGACGAGCCCGTGATGCACGAGGAGATCTTCGGGCCCATCCTCCCGATCCTGACCGATCCGGGCACTGCTATCCCGCACGGCCCCACCAGTAGGGCCGTCGCCCATTCCCCTACGGCCCCGATCAGTAGGTCCGCCACCCCTATCCCCCATCCCGTACGGCTCGCAGCAGCGTGGCCGTTCATCGAAAGGCTTGAACCCATGTCTCGTCGTCTTGAAGGACTTGAAGGAACCGTCGCCCTGGGTCACCGGGGCCTCCAGCGGTATCGGCCACGCCACCGCCTTGGAGCCCGCCCGCGAAGGCGCGTCCGTCGCCCTGGTCGTGCCCGCCGACATCACCGACGCCCAGGCCGCAGCGGTTGCGGTCGAGCAGACCGTCGAGGGCCTGGGCCGCCTGAACGCCCTGGTCGACAACGCCGGCCTCATGCTGCTGGGGCCCGCCCCCGGCGCGGACCTGAACGACTGGCGGCGCATGATCGACATCAACCTCATGGGCCTGATGTACAGCACCCACGCGGCCGTTCCCCACCTGGTCAGGGCAGCAGCCGAACAGCAACGTCAGGTCGCCGGCATCGTCAACATCGGCTCCCTCGCCGGGCGCCGTGCCTTCGCCATGTCCGCCGTGTACTGCGCCACCAAGTTCGGCGTCGGCGCCTTCAGCGGGGCCCTCACCAGGAACTGGCACGCCAGCACGTCCGCGGCTCCGTCGTCGAACCGGGCATCGTCGACACAGACTGGGCGCCCACACCCCGGCCGCCGTCCAGCAGCTCACCGCCGCCCTGGGCGACATCGAGCGGATGCAGAGCCAGGACATTGCCCCACCGTCGGCTACGTCGTCACCCGCCCCCGGCACGTGGCCGTCGCCGTCGCCGAGCTAAGGGAGCCGCGGCGGGCGACGCGACCGCAGACCACGTGCACCGCTTCATGGCGGGCGTCTATATCGGCTGGGCTCCCCTGTTCTTCTGGGCGGTGGGAACGATCCGTGCGCAAGGGGCACTGGTCCACTTCCTCGCCGTCCCGATCTTCTTCGGAGCCCTCGGGCGAGTGCTCTCCATCGCCCAGAACGGCCTGCCCAGCCGACCGGCAAAGTTCCTCTCCTTCGACGCCTTGGAGCTCATCCCCGCGTTCGTCATCGTCGGGGCGCAGTCCACTGCGCTCCGATCCAGACGAGTACCAGCCGCTGTTTCCTGAGAATTGGAGCCCATTCCGCCTCGGTCGACCGGGCCCCGACCAGCTTTGGGCCGCCTCCGAGCGCCGGGACGTGGAAAGTGTCGATCTCCGCCCAGGACATGTCCAGCCGGTCCGCGGCCCGGAGCTCGGTCAGCAGCGCCTTGTGCACCTCGCCCGGACCTTCGCGTTGATCCAGTCCCGCGTCCCGCAGCCTGCGCCAGCACGTCATGCCCGAGCCGAAGCCCAGTTCAGCGGGCAGCCGCTCCCAGGTCCTGACCGCGCGTACCGGAGTACCGGACAGCGAGCGGGGAGTACTCCCCGCTGTGGGGTGCTTCCTGATCGGTTCGTCGCGCTGCGCGCCCGCGAATGCCGGCGCACTGTCACGGTGAGTGAGCGTCACGACCGCACCTGTGACCATCCAGAGGGGGCTTCATGTCCCACAGCTCCGGCCGGCCCAGCCGTCCCGTCGATCGCGTCTGGCAGGAGGCCCTGCGGGAGTTCGGCCGCCCGGTGGCTGTCCTCCCACGGCCCGAGCCCGGCTGGCGCCGCCTGGTAGGCCAGGGGTCGGTCGACGGCCTCCTCCGGCGTCTCGACCTCGGATTTTACGCGGAGCACACCATGCTGGTGCAGGTCACCACCCAGCGGCGCCTGCCCGAGCACGTCCGTGTGTCCTCAACGTGTCCTCAACCCTGGGACCGGCGCGGTGCGTGCTCAGGCGACCCAGGGCTGCTCGCCGGCGAGGCGCTCCAGGTGGGCGTCGCGGGCTTCCTCCCACAGCACGCCGGACTCCGCAGCCGGGCAGCCCTTGGCAGCGATGTCCTCCAGCACCGAGGCGAGGACGTCGACCCGCGCGCTGGTCGGCCGCGTAGGCGCGCACCGACGCGGCGGCTCCAGGATGCCCACCCATCAGGGGGATGTCCCTCATGACCTGCGGAAACGCCGGACAGGCCGATGCGTCGCTCGGACTCGACTGCCGGCGTCCGGTGCCCCTCGAGACGCCGAGACCTGCGAGCCGGCCTGCGGTCCGGTTGTCGCGGTTTCGTATTAAAGACCTGCTGGACGGCTTGATGGAGCAACCTCCGGCCTGGCACGCCCATCAAACGGGGCGGAAGTGACCTTGTCGCCCTCTTTGGGGCAGTACCAGCCGGAGCCGCAAGATGAGAAACCGATCCGCCGGAGTCCACCGGTCCCGTGGCCGACGCCGCGCGTCCCATGCCCGCCGTTGGATCGTCGGGACGGTGTCCATGGCCACGCTCGGACTGGTCGCCTGGCAGGTGATGAGCCACTACCAGATCCCGCCGTTCACGGACAAGGGCGATCCCGTCAACTACGACCAGGCCGGCAGCGCGCAGCACGGGAAGAGCGCGAAGGCCGCCGACTCCAAGACGCTGATGCCAACGGGCCCCAAGGCCGAGTTCAGGAACGTCAAGACCCTGAGCGACGGTACCCACGTCAGCGTCGTCACCCTGGACGGACCCAAGTCCGGGTTCAAGGGCAAGGTGTGGGTCTGGGCGCCCAAGGAGTACCAGGACGCGAAGTTCGCCGCGAGCGGCTTCCCCGTGATGATCGCCCTGCCCGGCGGTCCCGGCAACGACAGCAACTACTGGTCGGTGGGCGAGTTCGGCCCGGACAGGCTCTCGCTGGAGAAGAGCATCTCCAAGTGGTACGAGCAGGGCAGGAGCAAGCCCTTCCTGCTGGCCATGCCGATCCTCAATCCGGGACCGGACACACACGGAATCTACTGGGACGCCAGTGACATCCCCAACCAGCCGAAGATGGGCACATGGCTGACAGAGGACGTCCCGGACCTGATGAAGGCCAACTTCCGCACCATCAAGGACCGTGCGGGCTGGAGCTACATGGGTTCCTCCACCGGTGGCTTCGCGAGTCTGAAGGCTGTCCTGAAGCACCCCGACAAGTTCAAGACCGCCATCGCCAACGGCCCCGACATCGTCCCCGACTCCCCGCTGTGGCGGGGCCACGAGCAGGAGATGCGGGAGAACAATCCCAAGGTGCTGGCCAAGCGGCTGGCGGCCGCCAAGGGGCCGGATGTCTACGTCGCGTTCCAGGTCGGTACGAGGGAGAACGCCGCGACCATCAGCGCCATCAAGAACTTCATGGCCACCTACGGAAAGGGCCCGGTCCACACCAGGTTGTGGGAGATACCCGGCGGCACCCACAACGGCGCCACCTATCTGAAGCAAATGGAGGGGCCCACGCAATGGATCAGCGAACAGATGGAGGGCCCCACGCCGTCCTCCTGAGCCCGGAGTGCTGCGCGGGCCTGGAGGCCGCTGCGGGCGAACAAGGCAACGCGGCGCGACGGTGGCGGCCGGGATGCGGTCGGCCCGGGACACCGTGTGGACGATGTCCGACAGCGGCGCCGACGTGTGCTGGGCCACCGCATCGTCCGTGGTGCGCGCCGCGGCGCGGGTGACGTCGCCGGCGGCCGTGACTCCGTGCGCGGCGAGTTGCCTTGCGAAGACCTGCCCGGCGTCGATGGAGGTGTCCTGGACGCCGGGCCCGTCGACGACCAGCGCGCGGACCGGGGCGACGGCGTCGGGGTAGTAGCCGTCGTTCCAGCCCTTGGCCCGGATCGGCTCGGGGAACAGGCTGTCGTCGACGGTGACCTTCGCAGTGGTCCGGCCCGCGGCCTTGAGTCCGGCGATTGCGGTCTTCGCCAACTCTGCGAGGTCGGTGGTGGTCACGGTACGGTCGCCGCCCCCGACGAGGGTCCGGGCGCCAGGCCGAGGCCGACTCGAAGGGCCTGATCAACTGGGCCGCAAACGTCGACTCCACCGTCTGCCGGGCCCACCAGCACGCCGCCAGGGCTTCCAAAAGGGACACCTGCAAAAGGCGCCGCCCGGCGGCATCGCCGTCGAGCAGGGACAGAAGCCGCTGTCGGCGCTGATCACAACCGGACAACGAGGTGAATCCCCGCAATCCGATCCAGTCCTGGAGGCCATCCCCGTGCCCCGGACCGGTCCCGGCGGCCCGGCAAGCGCCCGGACCGGGTGTGGGCAGACAAGGCGTACGACAGCCGAGCAACCGGGTCGTCGTAGCCACCAGGTACGACACGCGTGCCGTCCGTTACGAGGCGACCGTGCTGGTCGCATTCCTCAACTAGCGGCTGTGACCAGCACTTTCCCATCGGATCCTAGGAGCGGATGAGCGTGCGCGCTTGCTCGGTCCACCCCAACACGGCCTTGGCACCGCAGCTCTCGGCGACCGACTGGGCCCCGTCGAGGTGAGGCAACGCCGCCGACGGGTTACCGGTTTCGGCCGCGAGATGGGCCAGCGCCACGAGGCGGCCGCTTCCCCTGGTCGGAAGCCGATCTCCCGGCGCAGTGTCACCGATTCGGTCAACCGCTCGCGAGCCTGATCGAAACGGCCTGCGTCCTTGTCGGCGAAGCCGAGATGCCGAATCGCATAGGACATCGTCATCCGGTCATCGACAGAATTCGCCAGCGCGTACGACTGCTCGAAGTATGGCCTGCCCGCAACGCCGTCGCCCTTCACCACCTGGTGCCCGCAGCCGAACCTGGTGCCAGCAGCCGCCCCAGAACAACGCGTCCGCCTCGTCCTCCTCGCCGGGATCCGCTTCAGCCTGATCGACCATGCGCTCGCCCTCCCCCGCGAAGGCACGCTCGGGGCGACGGATCCGGAGGGGTTCTGCCAGCTCAAGCGGGACCTCGCCGCGGTCGTCAGCGCGAAGGCGCTCTTCCCATCGCTTCCCTCCGGCGCGAAGCCGCAGCCGGACCAGCCCCCTGATCACAGGACTGCCCGAGCGGCCTCTTAATATCGTTTCGCATTCTTCGACGGGCGCTGACGGACGCTGATGGCCGCTGGGCCGTGCCCGCCGTCCAACGCCCAACGCCCAACGCCCAACACGACACAACGACTCCACCGCATGGCGATGGAGTCGTGCATCGAGGAGGAACGTTCAATGCACGCCCGGAAGGTCGGTGCGGCCGCCGCAACAGCAGTGGCGCTTCTGGCTGCCCGCGACCTCATCCAGAAGAGGCACGCACTGCTCCGTAACTTCCCGGTGATCGGGCACGCCCGGTACCTGTTGGAGACGATCGGGCCGGAGCTGCGGCAGTACATCGTGACGTCCAACGAGGAGGAGCGCCCGTTCAGTCGTGACCAGCGCACCTGGATCTACGCGTCGGCGAAGGAGGAGAACAACTACTTCGGGTTCGGAACCGAAGTCGACGTGGAGCACGTGCAGGGGCACGCCTACCTGAAGCAGCGCACGTTCGCCGGTACTCTGCCCGACGCACACGACCCGCAGGCGCCACTGCCGTCGGCCAAGGTGCTGGGCGGGCCGCGCGGGCGCGCCAAGGCGTTCCGGCCGGCGAGTGTGGTGAACATCTCGGCGATGAGCTTCGGCTCGCTCTCCGGCGCGGCCGTCACGGCGCTCAACAAGGGGGCGGCACTGGCGGGCACGATGCACAACACGGGCGAGGGCGGTCTCTCGCCGTACCACCGCAACGGCGGCGACCTCGTCCTTCAGATCGGTACGGCGTATTTCGGCTGTCGCAACGAGGACGGCAGCTTCAACCTCGACAAGCTCAAGGACGTGGTCTCCGGTGCCCCGGTCAGGGCGATAGAGATCAAGCTCTCGCAGGGCGCCAAGCCGGGGCTGGGCGGGATGCTGCCGGGCGCGAAGGTGACCCAGGAGATCGCCGCGATCCGCGGCATCCCGGTCGGCAAGGACTGTGCCTCCCCGTCGCGGCACACCGCGTTCAGCGACGTCGACTCGATGCTCGACTTCGTCGAGCTGATCGCCACCGAGACCGGTCTGCCGGTCGGCATCAAGAGCGCGGTCGGAGAGATGGGCTTCTGGCAGGAGTTGGCCACGCTGATGGCGCGTGGTGACCGTGGTGTCGACTTCGTGACCGTCGACGGGGGTGAGGGCGGCACCGGGGCGGCGCCGCGCATCTTCGCGGACTCGGTGTCACTGCCGTTCCGGATGGGCTTCTCCCGTGTCTACGGCACCTTCGCCGAGCTGGGGCTGACCGACGAGCTCACCTTCATCGGCTCCGGCAAGCTCGGCCTGCCCGACAACGCCGCGGTCGCCTTCGCTCTGGGCGCCGACATGATCAACGTGGCCCGTGAGGCGATGCTGTCCATCGGCTGCATCCAGTCGCAGAAGTGCCACACCGACACATGTCCCACCGGCATAGCCACCCAGAACCCGTGGTTGGCCCGCGGCCTCGACCCGACCTCGAAGGCCACCCGGGCCGCTGTCTACCTGCGTACCCTGCGCAAGGAGCTGATCAAGGTTTCGGCGGCCGTCGGCGTCCCCCACCCGGCACTCATCACGGCCGAAGACATCGAGATCATGAACGGTGACTACGAGGCCCGCACCCTGGCCGGCGTCTACGGTTACAAGGACGGCTGGGGCGAGCTCGGCCCGCACCTCGCCGATGAGATCACGGCACTGCTCGCCACCAAACCGACCGCCGATTAGCCGTCTATCAGAAGCCGGCCGTCCGCCGCGCCGACAGCGACAAGCGCCGCGCTCAGGGCTCCCCCGCGAGATCCGGGGCTGGGGAATCTTCGTCCACGGATTCGCCCTCGGAAAGGACTCGCCGGCCGCATCAAGGTTCAGGACACCGTCCGTGCGGCAGCTTTGATGGCGGAAGGAGGAACTCCGGCAGACCTGCTGGTGGGGCGCTCATGGGGAGGCGCCGCCATCGCCGCAGCGGCCGAGGATCGCGCGCAGTGTTTGTCGGCGGGAGGACCCTGGTCCTCAAGCGTGCCTTCGTCGACGACGTCCACCAAGCTCGCCTGCGCTACCGGATACGCGAGTTGCACCTGCCGTTGCTCGTCATGCATTCGCCCACCGACAACACCGTCGACGTCGCCAACGCCGGGGAGATCGCCCGCGAGGCACGACACCCGCGAAGCTTCGTCTCACTCGCAGGAGCAGACCATCTCCTGACCGCACGAGGACAAGCGCGCGGATGAGGGACCGGCTCTCCGGAGAGCGCTGTCAGGCGTCGTCCCGGTCCGAGAAGTGCCTGCGGACCAGGAGGAAGGCCATGTCATCGCGAGGCTCGTGGCCGGCGAAGTCCATCAGGTCCTGCTGCAACCGCTCGATGAGCTGGGGAGAGGGCAGGGCGGCCCAGGAGCGGAGCCGTGCCGCGAGTGGATAGTCGGCGCCGTCCGCGTTCCGGGTCTCGGTCACCCCATCCGTGCACAGGGCCAGCCGGTCCCCCGGGGCGAGGGGGATCTTCTGCTCGCTGCGGGAGTCCGGGGCCAGTTCGTCCAGCCCTAGGGGCAGTCCCGGGGTGGTGAGCTGTACCTCGGCGGCGCTGCCCAGAGTGAGCAGGAACGGCGGGACGTGCCCACAGTGCACGATCAGTGCGTTCCCGCCGGGATCGAGCTGCAGCAGCAGCGCGGTGACGAAACGGCGCCCGCCATGCTCCCCGCCCTCTTCCGCGTCCCGCTCCGTCCGCTGGTTGTGCCGCAGCAGGGCCTGCTCCAGCCGGTCGGCCACACCGAGCAGGGAGGGCTCGTGGTAGGCGCACTCGCGGAAGGAGGTCAGGACGGTCATCCCTGCCTGGAGCGCCGACAGTCCCTTGCCGCGTACATCGCCGATGAGTACCCGTGTGCCGTGCCGGGTGGACAGCGCCTCGTAGATGTCACCGCCCACCAGCGCCTCCCGCGTGGAGGAGTCGTAGAAGCCGTCGACCGTCGCATCGTCGGTGTGCAGAGGAAATGGGCGGATCAGGAACCGCTGGACGGTCTCGGAGGCGGACAGGGCCTGCGCGAGGAGATGATCGCGCTGCCGGCGCAGCGCACACAGCCGTAGGAGGGCGGCGCCTATGGCCACGTTGCCCGCGAGGACGGCGTAGCTGGTCAGGAAACCGGCCTCCTTCCAGCTGTAGATGTACATCGCGGCCGTTGCCGCGAAGAATGCCACGGTCACGATCACGGTCTGCCGCACCGTGCAGTACATGGCAGCGATGACGGCCGCGATCACGGACACCTGGATGATCCGGAAAACCGGCCCGGTCGCGAGGTCCACCAGCAGGACCACGAGGATCGCGACTACCAGTCCTGTGGTCAGGGCCCAGCCGCCCGTATCCGACGGGCGCCGTAGACGAGAGCGCCCGCCTCGTGCGGCGTCACTCGTTCCGCGAGTCATGCGACTCCCTTCGCCGATCGGTGATCGGCCCCTCCACCCTCGCATGACACTCCCGGGGGAGCCAACGGCAGTCACTCACTGTTCCCAGTCCGGGAACCAGGACGGACCACACGGACCGGCGACGCCGGCGGATGGAAGTTCGCCCAGGTCAGCGGCTTTCGCCGACAGCCCAGCGGGGCACCGACGGATTGAGGTTCGTGAGGTGACGGAATACCCGTGGCTGCAGTCAAGCCCCGCAGGCGCTCGTACACGGCATCCCGCCCTTCCGCTCACGCCGCGGGCCACGGCGCCGACGCCCGGCCGACCTGCACGCGGACAAGGCTCACCGGCTGCTTCCTGACCCTTTCCTGGCTATCACCGCGCCTGCAGCCGGCCTCATCTGCTACCGCGGACTCCCCAATTGAAGTGGGCAGACGCCATCTCAGGTCCGCCCGCCCCTGGAGCCCTTGCGGTTGGTGAAGACATTTGACAGCCCCGACTGGCGGAATATTGACTCCCCCTGAAACACATTCACGATGACGGGGAGTCATGCGAAAGACAGTCAAGACCCTGATGCTCGGTGCGGCGCTCGCGGGCGCCGTTGTACTGCCCAGCGCCACGGCGGCGTCCGCCGCGTCGGACCCAGTGCAGCGGCCCGCTTGCGGGAGCTACAAGTTGCCCGACGACCACGCGTGCCTCATGGCCGTGCGCGGGAAGCAGGTCAACGGCTGGCGGGTGACGGTCAATCTCCACGCGCAGAAGAAGAGCGGCCACGACTGGGTGTTCGGCGCGGCCTGGGTCGGCAAGGGCGGACACGTGTGGGTCGAGCGGCAGCATGCCGGGCACATGCAGACGCTGGGCCGTACGACCGCGCTGGGCGACGGTGCCGTGTCGATGGGGTGGGACCGGGCGGTCTACGACGGGCCGGGCTACAAGGCCAGGGCCTGCGCCGACATCAAGGGCGGCCAACTGCGCGCGTGCACGGACTGGTACTGAGGGGCTCATCACCCCTGCCTGTGCCGGTAGAGGTTCGGGCATCCTCCGGCGCCCACACGGACTGGCACGAAGAAGTCCGCACCGACCTGACCGCCTGCCTGCTCGACCCTCACACTGCTGTAGCTGCGCCCCCGGTGCCTGGCGTTCGGCTCTCGGTGCGATACCGCGTGTCCTCGACATCTGCGGGCAACGGGCACGGCGTCGGGGCCTTTCCAGGTAAGTCGGGGCCTTTCCAGGTAAGAGGAACGCTTGAATATCGGCAGGCTGCGGACCGCCTTGCCACCGGTTTCGCGCCGCCGCTTGGGCTTCTCTTACCTCTCCCGACCTGCGCCGACGCGCGCGGATCCGGACGACCGACCAGACTGGAATTGGTCAGTCCGCCGGAGGGCGAGGCCACGACGGCGAGGTATCACGATGACTGCCAGGCCGGGTCGGCACCGTACGGTGGCGGCTCTCGCCGCCACCGCCCTGTCGGTCGCCGTATGCCCACTCGGCACGGCGACGGCGGCACCGCAGCACCCGCCCCTCACGCGCGCCGCGCACACCCACACCGTCGACTGCCGGGCCGTCAAATGCGTGGCCCTCACCTTCGACGACGGCCCGACCCAGTACACGGCCGCCCTCCTCACCACCCTGGAACGCAGCCATGCCCTCGCCACGTTCTTCCTGATCGGACCGCACGCGCTCCAGTACCGCGCGGACGCGCTGAGGGAGTACCGGGACGGCGACGCGATCGGCGACCACACAGTCACCCATCCTCACCTCACGCTTCTGCCCCGCCCCGGGATCGACCAGCAGATCGACGTCGCGGCGCAGCAGATCGCCTCGGTCACGGGCCACAGGCCGGTGCTCTTCCGGCCGCCCTTCGGGGCGTGGAACGCCCGTGTGCGGGAGGCGGCCGGCGCCGCGGGCATGGCGGTGGTGCTGTGGAACGTCGACCCCCGGGACTGGAAGCACCACGACCCGGCCTTCATCGACCGGGCCGTCCTTGCCGGGGTGCGGCCGGGCGCGATCGTCGTTCTGCACGACCGCTACGCGACGACCCCGCCGGCCGTGCCCCGTCTGATCGACGTGCTGAGGGCCCGCGGATACGACCTCGTCACCGTCCCCCAGCTCTTCGCCACCAGCGGTGGCTTGCGCAGCGGCGTGGTGTACCACCACGGGCCGGGCCCGTGACTCGTCATCCGCTACGGCGTGCCCGTCCCCGGCCTGGTCACACCGACGTGCTGGTGGACATCCTTGCCACCCGCTGAGTCGGAGGAGTCCTCCCTTGCTCAGGCCAGCCTGTTGTTCATGCCCGCCTCATGTTCATGCGAGCCTCTTGTCCTTGATCGCCAGTTCCCGGTCGCCCTGCCGGTAGCCCACGGTGCGAATGCCCAGCGCAGCCTTGAGCTGTCGGGCGGGCACGACCTGGGGAGTGGGGGCGGGGGCCCGTCCCGGCTTGGGCAGTGGGTAGGCGGTGGTGGTGGCGGAGTGGAAGGTGATGTTGCCCTCTGTCTTGGTGAACAGTTGGTGGACGTGTCCGTTGAGACAGGTCACCGAGGAGAAACGGCGCAGGAGCGCGATCACCTTCAACGCGTCGTCCGTGCTCCAGCCCCACTGGGGGTACATGGCGAAGAGCGGGATGTGGCTGAAGACCACTATCGGGGTGTCCGATGACAGCCCCGCCAGGTCTTTGCGTACGAAGTCGATCTGCTCGGTGCCGAGGTGACCCAGCTTTTCCAGGCTCAGAGTGTTGACCAGGGCGATGAAGTGCACTCCGTGGGTGTCGAAGCTGTACCAGCCGTCGCCGAGCGTGCCCTTGCCGAAGATCCGCCGGTATGCGCGGCCCGCGTCGCCGATGGAGTCGTGCTCACCGGGCACGGTGAAGACGCGGTCCGTGCGCAGCCTGGTCATCATCTGCCTGACCTGATCGAACTGGTCCGCCTTGGACAGGTGTGTCAGGTCACCGCTGTGCATGACGAAGTCGGGCCGGAAGCCCAGCATGTTGACCTGGTCGACCGCTTCGGCGAATGAACCGACGACGTCCATGTTCGCCGGCCCATGGAAACCTATGTGGCTGTCGGAGACCTGCACGAACCGCAGGGCGCCGCTGGTCACCGCGGCGGCCTCGGCGCCGGTGCCCCGGGAGCCGGCGATGTGGCTGATCACCTCTCCGCCGGCCACGGTCAGCACGACCGCCCCGCCGAACCATCCCGCGTGACGGATGAGTTGACGTCGTGTCATGCCGTATTCCCCGGCGGGCTGTTCGTCGGCACCGCCCGGGACTGGATCCTGGACGTCACGGTACCCGGTCATCGGGTCACCTCCACCTTGGCTGTCATGAAGGGATGGATGGTGCAGAGATAGGTGTAGGTGCCCGGCTTGGTGAACTGGTAGCTGTAGGTGGCGTGGGTGGCCAGAGCGGGCGAGTGCAGCGGCCCGCCCGATCCGGCGCTGGTGACGGTGTGGGCGTCGGTGTCCTGGTTGGTCCACGTCACCGTCGTGCCCGCTTTGACCTTCAGCGTGGCCGGGGAGAACGCGAAGTTCTTGATCGCCACGGTGTCCGAGGCCACCGGCGCATCGGCTGCGCCCGCCGTCGGCGAGTTCATCGGCATGCTCATGCCGGACTTCGGCGAGGCGCCGGGTGCGGTGCTCGCCGCCTGTGCCGACTCGGAGGCACCGGGCATCCCGGCCACCTGACGCTGACCAGGACCGGGCGTGATGTCACCGGCCGCTGTGGAGTGTGAGGACTGGCCGCACGCGCTCAGGAACCCCAAGGCGGCTGCCGTCACGACTGTGAGCCCGGCCGCGACGCGTGATCGTCGACCGACATGACCAAGGTTCGGGTACATGGTGATCATTCCTCGCCGATCAGGAAGAGGGGGGAGGTGGTGGCCGAGCACGTGCGATGGCCGTGCGTCCCGTAACGGGCCCGGCGAGCGAGGTGTGTCGCGGCGGCAGTGCAGCAGCGACGCTCGTCGGCGATTTGCCATGATTTGCCGTGCAACTCGGCTCTTGTCTGACTTCACGAGCGACGGTGCCGCCCGGTTCGACCCATGTACGCCTTTTCTTCGACTTTCTTTGTGATCTCCCCGGATCCAGCAGGTCGCCTCAGGTATCACATGGCACGCAGCACGACAAAAGAACCTGTATGCGTAATGATCGTCTTATGCCATGGAGTGCCCGTAAACGTGGCCAAACTGCCGATACGGATCGCTCCGCGCGCCGTGTCCCTGGTGAAGGGACCATTTCGGCCACGGACGAGGAACTCATCCGCGCTCTGTATGCCGAGCACGCGGGTCCCCTGTTCCACTACGCGCTGCGCCTGACGTCAGGAGACCGGCAGTGGGCCGAGGATGTCGTACAGGAGACGCTGCTGCGGGCGTGGCAGCACCCCAGCGCGTTCGAACCCCGACGTGGCCCTGCCAGGGCCTGGCTGTTCACGGTCGCCCGGCACCTCGTCATCGACGCCCACCGGGCCCGGCGAGCCAGGCCTGCGGAGACGGGCGGCGAGGCCCTGGAGCGGGCCGCCGAGCAGACCGGGGGCGAGGACCAGATCGAGCAGGCACTGCAGAGCTGGGCGGTGGCCGACGCCCTCCGGACGCTGTCCCCGGACCATCGCGCCGTACTGGTCGAGACGTACTACCGGGGCCACACCATGGCGGAGGCCGCGGGCGTACTGGGCATCCCGCTCGGCACGGTCAAGTCTCGGACGTACTACGCCCTGCATGCCCTCAGGCTCGCGCTGCAGGAACGAGGCATCGAGCCATGACCGAGGCGTGGAGGAGGTGCCGGCCATGAACACGGACCACGACGCCGTGCGGATGGCGCTGGGAGGGTACGTCCTGGGCGCGCTGTCCCCGGCCGAGATGGAACAGGTACGCGCCCACCTGACGACATGCGACGCATGCCGGACGGAGCACGAGCAGTTGGCCGGACTGCCGGCGCTGCTGGCGATGGTCACAGCGGCCGAAGCGGCAGGCCAGACGGTGCCCGCCGACAACGAAGACCTGGCCGACGGCTTGGTGCGGCGGGCAGCCGAGAGCACGCAGGGTGCACCGCAGGCACCGTCCGGCGTGTCCGCGGCGCCTCGGGCTCCCGAGGCAAGGCTGATCGACAGGATGCTCCAGCAGGCCGCGGCCAGGCGCCGCAGGACCTGGCGGTTGCAATTGGCAGGTGCGGCCGCTTCCCTGATGCTGGTCGCGGCGGCGGCGGTCGGCGGCACCTGGCTGGCAACCAGCACATCCGTGACAAGTCAGGGTAAGCAGCCTGGACCCGCCGCGCCGACTCCGTCGCGCACCTTCTCCGGAAACGATTCCACCACCGGCGTCACCGCGCTGGTAAAGGTCTTCCCCTCGGCCTGGGGCAGCGTCGTGCAGGTCTCGGCCCATGGTGCGCCGGCCGGCGTAATCTGCCGATTGCAGGCAATCGGGCCCGGCGGCACCAGGGCGGACGCCGCTACCTGGCGAGCCGGCGAGTACCCGCCCGGAACGAAGATCACAGGGGCGGTCCCCATGCCTCCGGGAGCCATCGAGCACTTCGAGATCGTCGCCGGGACCGGCCAGAAGCTGGTCACGATCCAGGCGTGAGGCCAGCCGGAAGCTGACAAGCCTGGAACCGGAAGCTGACAAGCCGGGAAAAGGTGTGAATCTCTCGAACCGTATGCCACTCGCCGTGCGTTTCACCGGATGAGCGCTCACCTGCAGGTTCCGGCACAGCGGCCGCCTCCGCGTTCTTGGCGGTCCTCACCTCGATCCAGCCTCCGCATCCGCACAGAAGAGCCAGAAGACCATGTTTGTGACCGATTCCGAGCGCACCAGCTCAGGGCCCTGTTCCCATCGGGCGACGCTGACCCTGCCCGCACGGGAGGCGCATGTGTCCGCCGCACGTCACTTCACGGCGGATCTGCTGGAGTGCTGGAGCGTTCCCGAGAGCGAGCGTGACTCCGCCGTTCTCATCGTCGACGAACTCACCGCCAACGCCGCCCAGTACGGCCGTGAGTGCATGACGTTGGTACTCGACCTCGACCACGGCGCCCTGCATATCGTGGTCAGCGACTCGGGAACCGCGGTGGAGCACGGTGCGCACGACATCGCACCGGACGAACACGGCCGCGGAACCGGCATCGTCACGTACCTCGCGCAGTCGACCGAGATCCGCCAGACGCACAGCGGCCGGGAAGTCCGCGCCTGCCTCCGGTGCTCGGCATGACGGTCTGGGCCACCAGCACGACCGCGACCATGTCGTAGAGCGACGCTGCACAGAGCCGAAAGAGTGACCCTCGCCCCTGTCGGCGATGGCCGCGGTCACCACCCACGTGGATGACTTCGCGTGGCCGCGCCCCATGATGAGGCTCGGATCCGTGCGGCAGTCCCCCCGTGCGTGCCTGGGCTACGGCAAGGAGGTGGTCGCATGTGCCGTCGGCACTCCAGCGGGCGAAGCGCCCATGGACGGTCTGCCAGGGGGCCGAACCGCTCGGGCAGGTCCCGCCCCACTGCAGACCGGTGCGGAGTGTGAACACAATGCTTTCGAGGACCTGGCGGAGATCCCGCCACCAGCCGTGAGACCGCCCCGGAGGCCGCAGCAACGGCGCGATCATCACCCACGCAGCGTCGGAAATCTCCCCGAGCCTCACGACCGGACCAACGATCCGGTGATCGGGAAGAGACGCCCTCGCCTCCGTCCTACCCCGCCTGCCGGAGTTCCTTCTCCAGCAGCGTGAAGGACTTGGGCGGCCCGCCCGGCTGCGGCTTGCCCTCCTTGTGGCCCACTACGCGATAACCGGCGTTCTGGTAGTAGGCGTTGAGCTGTGCATTACCGGCCAGGCAGTCCAGGCGCACACATGTCCGTCCCACCGCGGTCACTCGGCGTTCCGCAGCGCTCAGCAGCAGCCTCCCTGTCCCGGGCGCGGCGACAACCCGGTCCACCATGAGCCGGTGCACGTATCCGGCCACGGGCGGCTGCGGGCCCCAGGCGGCCTCGTCCTCCCACCACAGCTCCCAGGCGCCGGTGATACACCCGCCGACCTCCGCGAGCCAGACCTCGCCATGCGCCATCACCTGGCGAAAGTGGCCCTCGTCCAGCTCGCCCGGCCGCCACTGCCCAGTGATGCCGCGGGTCAGCATCCAGCGTGCCGCATCGTCGCGGAGGCGGACGAGGTCGGCCAAGTCGGCCTCAGTGGCCCGGCGGACGCGCAGATCATTCACCCGTGGATCCTCGCACACGCGTCCAGCGACGATCTCCGCCAGATCTGCTGTTGCTCCGCAATCAGTGATCGGCAAGACGCTTGCTAAGCCGGCTTGGGGGAAGTTTCTTGCTGTTGCTCGCTGTTGCTCGGAGCCGGTTTCATTGCTGGGTCATGGCCTGGTCGACGGCCCCACCGCGGGAGTCGGTGCTGGTCTGGGCACGCTGCGAGTAGTCCTCGTACTTCGCCAGCTAACGGCGGCGCCCCTTGAACGCCTGGCCATGTGCGCCGAGGCGTTGTCCAGCACAACGACCGTGCATGGCCTGCGGCGTTCCCAGAGGGGCATCACATGGATGCCGAGGCCGTCGGTGGCCAGGCCCAGCACGTCCGCTCCACCGCCCAGGCCCGCCAGCCGTACGCAGACGAACTCCAGCAGCGTCCCCGCGTCGATCTTCCCGTCGGTTTCTGGTGTCCGCACGCGATACCACCGCCCGTCGGCCAGTCCGCAGAGATTCTCTCTCCCCTCCGGCGCTCGGCCTGCAGCCAGTCGCACAGGGCCGGGGCACTCCACGTGATCCCCACCTCGGCCGAGACGTGGACCAGCTCGGCCAGCGCGATCCGGTCGTCGGGTCCCAGAAGCTTTGCCGGACGGCCTGAGCGAGGGACGCCTACCCGACGCAGCCAACTTCACCGGATCCACGGACGCCCCTGCTTCAGCGCCTCCCGCGCCGCGCCAGGTAGCACAGGATCGCGGCCCCGGCCAGGAGGCCGCCCGTCAGCGGTACGAGGACGTTCACCCAGGGATCGCGGATGGGCTTGTACGTGGTCTTGCCCTCTTTGATCTCGATGAAGCCGAGCGGCCTTGCTTCGGCCCCGCCGCCGACCACGCCGCCCTCACCGGCCTCCTGGCCGGTGTTGCCGCCGAAACCGAACCCGATCCGCGCCACGGGAATCACAGTGACGTCCTGACTCACGATGGGCTCGCCGAACACGACGGTGCCCGGGGCCCGGCCGCCGAGCTTGTCGGCCAGCTGTTTCAGCAGAACGGCAGAGACATGGTCTGCCGCCCTCGTTTCCAGCGGTGCGTTCTCGGAGGCGGTCATCGGGGGCCGCCCTCAGCCGGGCGTTCGGCCGGGCTCAGAAGGTCGATGGCAGCCGGGGGGGACATTCGAATCTCGGCAAATGCGAAGCAGTCCACCACCGTGAGGATACACGCAGCCGGGGTCAGGAAGGGGGGATCGTCAACCAGGCCATGCCCCAGCAGCGAGACCGGCTCCGAGCATCAGCGAGCATCAGCAAGGGACTTCACCCAAGCCGCTTAGGCCCGCCTGTCGGCCCACGAACCTCCTCTTGGGGCCGTCGCTACCCGCGCTGACCACCCTGCTGAGCTGTGCCGGCTGCCTCGCGGGGATACGGACCGCGAGGCAGCGCGGCGTGCCATCGGTGGGTCAGCCTCGGACGACGATCGTCTTGGCCTTACCGGAGCGGTTGGAGCAGGACCGCTTCTCCTCAGTGGTCATCTTCCTGGACTTGACGACCACCGCGTTGCTCTGACCGTCCGTCCCGTTCGGGGCGGGCCCCGTGATGACGTCGGGGACGAACCAGAAGTAGTGACCCCACTTCCGGTTGTCGTAATGGGTCTGCCATGTGCCGGAGACGGTCTGCATCACCTGCGCGCGGGAGATCCAGCCGACTTCACCGGGATTCACCGTCATGTTGACGGAGCTGGTCACCGAGTGCGTGCTCGACCAGGTGTGGCTGTAAGTCGCCGTCACGCTGAGGTCGATGATTCCCGCTATCTTGCCGCCGGCGGTCACGGACACGCCCGCCGAGTCCGTGGAACCGACTGTGTCGGACCAGGTCATCGACTGGGTGGCAGGCGAGGTGCTGCAGTTGTAGAGCGAATCGGAGACCCGGTGGAAGCCTCCGAGATACGCCTGGTCCAACTTGGGGTCGTTGAAGGTGCACTTCCCTTCACCCGAGTCGCAGTCGGCTATGAGCTGTGCCCGAGTCGGCTGGTCATCGGCTGAGGCTGGAGCGGCTATCGCCGCGACCATGCCCAGGGCAGCCGCTGAGAGCGCCAGCATCCGTCCGCCGTAGCGCATCCTGCGGTCGTTCGCCATACATGTGCCTTTCGCTGTGCATGAGGGGGGTCGGCGATCGCAGGAAGAGCGACCGAGGTGTCACCGCGATCACCGCCTGTTGCCATCCAGAAGGGGCAACAACTGACTTGTTTACACGACCAGTTGGTGAAATCCCAGCCGTGGGAAACTTTCTGCCTGTCAGTGATCGGCGGACCTGCTTCGCCTCCGCGATGCCGTGACCGCCAGAGGCACCCGCCAGATTGAGGTGGACGAGGCGCATGCAGGAGCGGACGGTTGTTCAGGGTGTCCAAGACCAAGAATCTGCTGGCAATGGACCGTGCTGAGTCACCACCGCGCGGATGAGACTGAGCCTGTCAGAGGCACATGAAGCGCGCCCCGGCGTGTGCTGTGCGGCAACAGGCCGACGGATTCTGCCAGTTCCCCTCATGACTACAGTGCAGTCCACGCTCCATCCGTGCGGTGGGGAACCGGTTCCGGCGCGGGGCCCGGGTGTCCGGGGCAACCCTCCGGAAGGTGAACACAGGAGATGGTTGAGCCTCCGGCAGCCTACGGCTGTTTGACGGGTTTTCATCGCCAGTGACCTGAAGGCCCTGACTGCGCCGCTCTACTCTCCTACCGCCTGATCAGAAAGGACCTGATCAGTGGACAACCTCCCCGCTCTCCGCTCACACAGGAGGTCCACCGTGTCCTTGCTGTCCCGCATCAAGCGCTCGCACCGGGCGCTCTCCCTTGTCACCGCCCTCCCCGCCGCCCTGGTCGGGGTGTGCGTCGCCGCCCCGGCCGCGCAGGCCGCCGCTCTTCCCACCCCCGACCACGTGGTCGTGGTGGTGTTCGAGAACCACCCCTACGAGCAGGTCATCGGCAGCACGAGCGCCCCGTACCTGAACAACACCCTGAAGGTCGGCGGCGGCAACCTCACCAACTCGTTCGCCATCACCCACCCCAGCCAGCCGAACTACCTGGATCTGTTCTCCGGCAACAACCAGGGCATCACCAACGACAACTGCTACACCCCGCAGTTCAGCAGGGCTGCGAACCTCGGCTCCGAGCTCATCGCCGCCGGCAGGACCTGGGGCAGCTACAACGAGGGCCTGCCCTCCCAGGGCTCCACGGTGTGCACCAACTCCGCCACCAAGTACGCGCGGAAGCATAACCCGTGGTTCGCCTTCAGCAACGTTCCGCTGAACACGGCGCACACGTTCGCGCAGTTCCCGACGGACTACACGACGCTGCCGAAGGTCTCGTTCGTCACCCCGAACCTGTGCAACGACATGCACGACTGCTCCATCTCGACGGGCGACACGTGGCTGAAGAACAACCTCGGCGCCTACGCCACCTGGGCCCAGACGCACAACAGCATCCTGGCCGTCACCTTCGACGAGGATGACAGCTCACACAGCAACCACATCGCCACCGTGTTCTACGGTGCGCATGTCGCGCCGGGCAGCACGACCTCGACGCACTACAACCACTACAACGCGCTGCGCACTCTTGAGGACCTGGCCGGGCTGACGACCCACGCCGGGGCCGCGGCCGGCGCCTCCGACATCGCCGGCATCTGGAACTGACCTCGGGGCGGGCTTCAGGCAAAGCAGCTCCGCCGCGGTGAAACAGCTTCAGGACCGCCGCGTCCCAGGAGGCGGCGGTCCTGTCCGTCCGGCCGGCTGCAACAGATCGGGCGCGTCGGTGGGGGCGGTGGGTCGGTGCGTGAGAGGACGTTGACCGTGCTCCAGGCCTCGGCCACGGTGACGAGCTGGGGGCTGGTGGCGCCGTAGAGATCCTTCGCCGCGCTCGGAGTCGCGGTGCGGGCACCCTTGTAGTCCGTGGAGGAGGCCAAGTAGACGGTCAGCGCCCGGTATCAGATGGCGGAGGCCTTCCGGTTGCCGATGCCGGTGACGGTGAAGCCGTTGCAGGTGGGCTGTTGCAGGGGACGCCGTTGATGGTCTTTGGCACCGCAGTGCTCATGGGTGAACTCCATCAGCGCACGGTTGGCGTCGGGGTCGGAGAGGTCACAGACGCGGACATGGCTGCCGACCATGTCGGCCACCTCGCGTCCATCCACCCCACACGTCGAGGTCCGCGACGACCACGCGCCCCCACCCCCGCCCCGACCCCCGCCTTCGCCGGCGTCAGTGCCGTGTCCCGGCCCAGTCCGCCGACACCGTCGGTGACCATGTCCACCTTGCCTTGAAGCGCGGCGCCGTCCGTCTGTCCTGGCCGGCGGCGGCATCGCTCCGAACGGCGGTCATTCCAGCTCCAGGACGAGCTTGCCGACGTTCTCCCCGCGGAAGAGCATCTGCAACGTGTCGGGGAAGTCGTCCACACTCCCCCTCACCACATGTTCCTTGACCTTGATGTGGCCGGCTCCGATCCAGGCGGAGATGTCCTGGGCGGCCTGCGCGTAACGCTCCGCGTAGTCGAAGACGACGAAGCCCTCCATGCGGGCGCGGCGCACCAACAGCGAGAGGTAGCTGGAAGGACCCTTGACCGGCGTGGTGTTGTTGTACTGGCTGATCGCACCACAGATCACGACACGCGCGTGCATGGCCAGTCGCGTCAGAGCCGCGTCTAGGATGTCCCCTCCGACATTGTCGAAGTAGACGTCGATGCCGTCGGGGGCGTGCCGCCGCAGCGCCTTCCTGACATCCTCGGCGCGGTAGTCGATCGCCGCGTCGAATCCCAGTTCATCGATGAGCACGGAGCACTTGTCCGGCCCTCCGGCGATGCCGACGACCCTGCAGCCCTTCGCCTTCGCGATCTGACCTGCGATGCTGCCGACCGCCCCGGCCGCCCCCGACACCACGACGGTCTCGCCGTCCTTCAGTGCCCCGACGTCCAGCAGGCCGAAGTACGCGGTCATGCCGGGCATGCCCAGTGCGCCGAGATACGTCGAGGGCGGGGCGAGGGCGGTGTCGATCTTGATGGCGCCCTTGCCGTCGGAGACCACGTGCTCCTGAACGCCGAACATGCCGACCACATGATCTCCCGGCTGGAAGTCGGGGTGGTCCGAGGCGGTGACCTCGATGACCGATCCGGCGCGCATCACCTCGCCGATGCCCACCGGCGGCAGGTACGAGGGACGATCGTCCAGCCAGCCCCGCATCGCAGGGTCGAGGGAGATGACGCGCGTCCGGCCCGCGAACCGGCCCGGGCCCGGCTCGTCGACAGGCCCTGAACCGTGCTGCCAGTCATCGGGTTTGACCTCGCCCACGGGGCGGGCTGCCAGACGGATCTGGCGGTTGGTCGCAGACATCACGCCTCCTGTCGCTCACGCTTCACCGCAGGATACCGACCAGTAGGTACGTCGACGTGTGTGATGTTCGCCATATGCCGCGCTCAGCCCCTTCGTGGTGCATGTCATGCTGGTGCTGCAAGGAGGCCGCCCTTCGGCCGGGCACCTGGCTCGGAGCGTGTCAGACCCGGATTCCACGGGAACGCCCGGGCGGGCGGGAAGAGCGCGAGCCGGCGCTGGGCCCGATGGCGTTCGGTGATGCCCTCGATCATCTCGCCCCCCCGGGATGCGGCCGGAGCGGTCCTCCGTCCCGAAGGACGAGACCGCCATGACCCGCTCTCCAGTCGGATCCCACTTCAGACGAACAAGTTGCTCGGAATAGACCAGCAGTCTCCCGGTCTCCATCACCTGACGTACCCGGTCCACAGCTTTGCGGGCCCGGATCCCTCTTTCCACGTGCCGTCCGTCGCGGTGCCGTACCTTCAGCACCCCGGGCCAGCCGCCGGCTCTCCTCGCAGCAGGCCACCGGTCGCCTGGGGAAACACCGTGGGAGTCGGGTCTCGTCGTCGGTTCCGTGGCGGGGCTGCGCGCCTTGCCGCCACCGACTCGCCCGCCTACGACAGGTCCAAGGCGGGCCTGTTCGGGCTCACCCGCCATGCCGCCATGACGCCAAGGAGGGTGCGCCGCGCGGGATCCGCGCCGACCTGGTCGTCCCGGGCCCGATCGACACCCCGATGAGCCGCGAGGCCTCGGGTCTTCGGGCATCACCTGCATACCGCCCGGGCCGCCAGGGCACCCCCTGGGCACCGCCTGGGAGGTGGCCGAAGTCGTCGCCTTCCTGCCGAGCGGGCCGACTCTTTGCAGCTGTTCACCGGGCTTCACGTCTGCCAGGTTTGTGCACCGCTTACCACAGCCCTTCCCTGGCCGGGCACTTCATCGCGTCCACGGCCTTGTGCGGGCGGGAGGCTACGGCCCGGACGAGGCCACGTTGTTCTAGGGTCGGTGACCTCGGCGCCACGCGCTCGCGCCCTTGACAGCCCGCCCTCCCACCTGAAGGCTACCGACCAGTCGGTATGAGGAGGCTGAGGGTGACCGAGCTGAGCAACTCCACTATCGCGGGCACGTTCGACGCGATCGTGGTGGGTCCGCCCGAGGGCCGCCCGGTCCTGTAGGAGGTGCCGAAGACACTGAGCCGCCTGCTGCCACAACGCCCGCGAACGCACTGCGAGTACAGGACCACGACGCACATCCCGCTCATCGACTCCCCGAAGAGGTGACCCATGAAGACAGCACATGCGGCCTGGCGCCGGCTCGAACCCGTACACGGCATGATCTACTTCGTCCCCGAGGCAAGACAACGATACGCGGACCTGGGACTGAGCGGACGCGCCGGGTACTTCGCCTCCCGGAGCGCCGCGTTCGGCCGGGCATCCGCCGAGCTGATCATCTCCACCTTCTACAACTTCAATCCCGCATTCGTACGCCAGGCGATCGACGGGGTCTGGGACGCGACGACGCCGCAACAGGTGCTGGATGCGCGGTACGCCGCAGCGGGCGATGCCCTGCGGCGGGCCGGAATCCACGAGCTGCCCCGCTTGCCGGAGGTCCTCACACTGGTGCGCCGGGCAGCCGAGGCGGCCTGCGAACACATGGAGGGCCGCCCGCTGTTCGCCGCTCACGCCGCACTGCCGTGGCCGGAGGAGCCGGTACTGCAGCTGTGGCACGCCCAGACGCTGCTACGGGAGTTCCGTGGAGATGCCCATGTCGCATGCCTGCTGAGCGAGGGCGTCGGAGGCCTGGAGGCCCTGATTCTGCATGCCGCCACCGGTGAGATTCCGGTCGACTTCCTCAAGGCGAGCCGCGCATGGCCCGAGGAGCAGTGGGCCGAGACCGAGGAACACCTGCGCAAGCGAGGTCTCCTCGACGGCGACTCCCTCAGCCCGGAGGGCGCCCTCCTGCGCCGGCACATCGAGGACCGCACCGACCGTCTGGCCCTGCCGGCCTACGCCGCCCTGGGTGAAGCCGGCTGTGAGCGTCTCGCCGAACTCGCGAGCCCCTTCGGCCGCGCCGTGGTCGAAGCCGGCCTTCTCAAACTCGGCTGACCCGGCCTCGTACGCCCTCCACGTCGCGCTCGATCTGCTGGAACTGGTGGCCATATCCTGCGAGAAGAGGACGCGGCGGCTCGACTTCGCGCCCGGTTCACGCGCCGCTCCCTGCCCGCAGAGGCGCGAACCGGCCTCGCCAACGCGCCGTTACCGCGCCGTTGATCCCGCTGACCGGCCGGCACACTTCCCTCCGTAGGTAAGCCGGCAGGCACACTTCCCTACGGAGGGACTCGGCCCGGCGAGCGTCACTACGACGGCTCTGCCGAGCCCCCCTCGCCCCCGCAGCTTCCGTCAAGCGCCGCGCCATCTCGATGCGCAGCGCACTGTCATGCCTCGAACCGCACCGAGCCGCGTCGACCGGGAAATGCTGAACGCAGCCGCAGCCTCTGGCCCTTGCCTTTCGACGGCGCCCTCGCCCCCCAAGCCCGCACTCGACGCGCCTGATGCACATCGCTCCGGCATCGCGCACACAGGCCGTCTGGCCTCAGATCTGAGCCGTGGCTGGCCGCGACATGCGATGGGCCAACGACGGTCGACGAACAGCGACGACACGAGCCGTCCCGTGAGCTGTCCTGTGAGCTGTCTCACCCCTCGCTGTCTGCTCGGCGCGCGAAGTGCCTGACCAGCGCCCTTCCTTCCCGTCCGACGGCGCACGCTGGCCGGATACGTCAGTAATCTGTCATTGCAGCCAGTGCGGCGCCCGATACAGGCTGTGACCGTGTTGGAGCGACGTGTTGTTGTGGTGGTGTACGCGGGCGCGATGGCCCTGGACATCACCGGACCGATTGAAGTGTTCGATACCGCGAACCGGCTCCTGGGCCCCTCGGGCACCCACTACCGGACCGACTTCGTCTCTGCCGACGCACCACTGGTGCGGATGAGTTCGGGTGTGGTGATGGAGGCCTCGCCACTGGAGGCGGGGCAGGGCCCGATCGACACGCTCCTCGTGCCGGGCGGATGGAGTCTCGACAGCGCGCTCAGAAATCAGGCTCTCGTGTCCTGGATCGGCAGGGCAGCGGCCCGGTCGCGCAGAGTGGCCTCCGTATGCGGCGGATCCTTCCTGCTCGCGGAGGCGGGGCTCCTCGACGGCAGACGCGCCACCACGCACTGGGCGTACAGCGAGGCGATGGCGTGCCGCTATCCGGATGTGACGGTGGACGCCGAGCCGATCTTCGTCTGGGACGGCCCCTTCGTGACCTCCGCGGGCGTGTCGACGGGCATCGACATGGCGCTGGCTCTGGTGGAAGCCGACCATGGATCGGCGCTCGCGCTGGAGACGGCACGGTTTCTGGTGCTGTTCCTCAAGCGGCACGGAGGACAGTCCCAGTACAGCGCCGTCCTCGACGCCCAGTTGGCCGACCATCCGCCGATCCGGGCGGCACAGGAGTGGATTCTCGACAACCTGGACAAGGCGCTGCCCGTGGCCGAGATCGCGCAGCAGGCCAACATGAGTCAGCGCAACTTCGCCCGGGTCTTCCGGCGCGAGGTGGGCACGACGCCCGGCCAGTACGTCGAACGGACGCGTATCGCCCGCGCACGCGAACTGCTGGAAACCACAGACCTGACGATCAGGCAGATAGCCGGCCGCTGCGGATTCGCCGCCACCGAGACGTTCTTCCGTTCCTTCGGACGAACCCTGGGACTCAGTCCCAAGGAATACCGGCTCCGTTTCCAGGTCATCTCGCCGTCCGGCCTCATCGACCACCGCCACGACAGGGAGGGGAGCCCCGCATGACCACCACGATCTCGGAGTTGCCCGAGACACGAACGGTACGCCTGGTCGACCATCTGGCCGGGGAACTCGCCAGGGCCGGCGTCACCCACGTGTTCGGGGTCGGCGGCGCGAACATCGAGGACCTGTATGACGCTGTGCACCGCGGAGGCACAGTCCGCGGCATCGTCGCCAAACACGAGTTCTCCGCCGTCACCATGGCCGACGGATACGCACGTACCACCGGGCGCCTCGGCGTCGTTGCCGCCACCTCGGGCGGTGGGGCGATGAACCTCGTACCGGGTCTGGCGGAGGCGTACGCCTCCCGGGTGCCCGTGCTGGCCCTGGTGGGCCAGCCGCCGACCGGCCAGGAAGGGCACGGGGCGTTCCAGGACTCCAGCGGCAAGGCGGGCTCCTTCGACGCACGGGAGGTCTTCGCACCCGTATCCCGGTTCTGCGCCCGGGTCGACGACGCGGACTCGCTCCCGGAGTTGCTGCCTCGGGCAGTCGCGGCGGCACAGGCCGATCCGCGCGGGCCGGCCGTGCTGTTGCTGCCCAAGGACATACAGCAGGCACGGATCCGGGTGCCCGCCCGCGACGCGGCCCCGATACCGGGCGGCCCCGCGACGGCCTCCGCGGCGCGGCCCGACACCGCTGCCGTCAGCGCCGTGTCGGACGCCCTGCGCGGAGCCGGTCGGGTCCTGGTCATCGCCGGTGAGGATGTCGCCGCCGCCGACGCACGTGACGATCTGGCCGAACTGGCCCGGCGCCTCGGGGCATGGGTGGCCGTCACCCCCGACGCCAAGGACGTCTTCGACAACCGTGATCCCCGATTCGCGGGCGTGGCCGGGGTGATGGGGCACGCCAACGTCGAGGACTGTCTACGGCGGGCCGACCTGTGCCTGCTGGTCGGCACCCGACTGCCGCTCCTGGCACGCGGGGGCCTCGACGAGGCCCTGGCCGCGACCGACGTCGTCTGTCTCGGTCCGGAACCGCCGTTCGTGGCAGGCACCGCACTCGGCGGGAACCTGCGGGACGCACTCCGCGCGGTGACGAGCCGACTGCCGTCGCACCCACGTCCCTGCCCGCCGCACGCCGGCCCCCTTCCCACACCCATGCCGGGTCCGCTCGTTCAGGCCCAGGAGCGAACCGTCCCCCATGCCCAGGCGATCGCCGCGGTGGAGGCGGCACTCCCCCAGGACGCACACGTCTTCGTGGACGCCGGCAACACAGGAGCCGGCGCGGTCCATCTCCTCCCGGCGCCGCGCCACGGCCGCTTCGTGGTGGCGGTCGGCATGGGCGGCATGGGCTACACCTTCGGTGCCGGCATCGGCGCCGCGCTCGCCACCGGCCGACGCACCTACGTTCTCGCAGGCGACGGAGCCTTCTTCATGCACGGGATGGAAGTGCACACCGCCGTGGAGTACGACGCACCCGTGACGTTCGTGGTCTTCAACAACAACGCCCACGCCATGTGCGCACTGCGAGAGGAGTTCCTCCAGGGCGGGGTCCGCAGCGACGACCTGTTCGCCCCGACCAACCTCGCCGCCGGAGTGGCCGCCGCCTTCCCGTCCCTTGAGGCCACGGGAGCCCTCGACGCGGCGCACCTGCGCACGGCCCTGCTGCGCAGCAACGCGGCCGGCGGCCCGGCGTTCGTCGCAGTGGCTTGCGACCCCCGCGAGATCCCCCCGTTCCTTCCCTTCCAGTCCTTCACCGAAGCCGCCAAGAGCAAGGAGGGTTCAGATGAACGAGGAGTCGTCCACGTTGGCTGACATCCCCGGTCTGATACGCATCGAGAACGCCGGCAAGGAGGAACTCACCGCCCGCTGCATGGAACTCACCCACGCGGTCTACCCCCACCATCAGGTCTACGGGCAGTACTGCACCATCCACGAGTACGTCGACTGCCCCCCGGAACTGGCCTACGACTACCTGCGGCAAGGACACCATCTGGAGGAGTGGACCTGCAGCCTGCGGGACTTCGCGCCCACCGGCTCACCGGGGCTGTGGGTCGGTCACGACCGGTTGGAGGACGACACCAGGATCTATTGCAAGGTGCTAGCGAACCCCGAGGCCATGACCGTGGACTACCACTGCTCCTGGGACCAGGGCGAGAAGCTGTGGATGATCTACCTGATGCGTGTCGTACCCGCCCGACTGGTTCTCGACAAGCCGGGTTCGGTGATCACCTGGACCAACTGCCGACACCCCTACTACGACGACAACCCGCACCCCGACCTGGCGCCCGGCCCGGACCGCCCCTGGGTGGGCGACTACTGGGACCTCTTCTACGCAGGGCACACCGTGGAGATGCACAACCTCAAGGCCATCCTGGAACACCGTCACCGGCGCGGCCTGCCGATCGGTTCGGCTCCGACGAGGGCGGTGGCGCAGTGACCACGGTCAGCCTCACCGACGTGGCGAGCTACCTGCCCGGCAAGCCGGTCCCCGCGGAGTTCTACACGGACTTCCCCGGAGCCGAGGACAAGCTCCGCGACCATCCCATGTTCAGGGTCCCGCCGTTACGGCATCACGTGGCCAGGGACGAGACCAACGCGGACATGGTCGAGCGCGCCGTACAGCCCCTGATCGAACGGCACGGCAGGGCCGCGATCCGAGGTGTCGACGTGCTGTTGGTGCACAGCCAGTTGCCGGACCTGCCGTTCGTGGGCGCCGGAACCGAGGTGGCGCGCCGGCTGGGCCTGAACCCGGAGTGGCTCGTCGACGTGGCCACCGCGGGCTGCGCGTCCTTCGTGCACATGGTGAAGCTGGCCCGGCAGATCCTCACCTCCACCGATGCGAAGACCGCGCTGATATGCAACGCGCAAAGCGCCGCGGGGCAGTGGTTCACCCAGTCCGAGGTGCGGAAACTCGCCCAGGCGGCGGTCCCGGGCGACGGGTGCGGTGTCGGGTACGTGACGACGTCGGCACAGTCGCCGGTCCTGGACGTGGAGACCCGGCACATCGGCGAGTACGCCGGCGACATGACCGTGGCGGTCGACGACGGTCGCAAGTACTGGGAGCCGGGAGAGTCCCAGCTGCGGATCGGGTTCACCGACGCCGGCGTCGCCAAGGTCCTGGCACGCGGGAACCGCCTCGTCCCCGAGGTGGTCACGGACCTGTGCCGGCGGCTGGGCGTGGCGAGCACGGACATCGATGTCCTCATCACCAACCAGCCCAACCGTGCCTTCTTGCGGAACTGGCGCGAGGCGCTCCAACTGCCGGCCGAACGGCACCTGAACACCTTCGATGAATACGGGAATCTGTTCGGAGCGGCGATCCCGATCACCCTGGACCGCGCGATCGGCTCCCGGCAGGTGAAGGAAGGCGACCTGATGGTGCTCGGGGGATTCGCCCATGCCGGCGACTTCGCCGGTGCCGTCGCCGTTCGCTGGCACGGCGGACGGAACTGAACCACGGACATCTCCGCGCTGCACCGTCATACGGGACCTGCGCGAGTACCGACCGTCGGCTTCCGTGGAGGAGCCGGAGCGTAGGCCAAGTCCGAGCGCAATTCCCCGGGACTCACGGCGACGAACCCGAACTAGGCAGGACGACATAGCCGCGTTCGACCCTCCCGTCCACGGCCCCTCGACGGCCATTCGCAGTCCGAGGGTGACCAGCACGGTCCCGCTGACGGTGTCCAGCCGACGGCGGACGGTCGTCCGGCGAAACCACGCACCCCGCCGGCTCGCGGGGTCAGGCCGGGGACGTGTGGCGTGCACGGCTGTTGGCCAGGAGCGCCGCTCGGCGGACCGTACTGGCGGAAGCGGCCAGCAATGGCAACCGGACGGCCGGGCTCGGAATGCGTTCCTGAGCGTGCAGTACTCCCTTGATCACCGTCGGGTTCGGTTCAGCGAAGAGAGCAGCGGACAACCGGGCCAGCTCGGCTCCGAGCCTGCGAGCGGGTGCACCGCAGCCACGCCGCCACAACGAGATCAGTTCGGCGTAGTCGGCGGTGCGGACATTGGCCGATGCGACGATTCCGCCGTGGGCGCCCGCCGCGACGAGCGGTGAGATGACGACGTCGTCGCCGCCGAGCACGGCGAAGCCGGGCGGGGGGCAGCCGAGCAACTCCACCGTGGTCGCGTCGATCGCGCCGGTCGCGTGCTTGATCCCGACGATCCCTGGTAGACGGCCGAGTGCGGCGATCGCGCCGGCGCTGAGGGTCTGTCCGGTGCGGTAGGGGATGTCGTACACGATCAGCGGTATGCCGCCGTGTTCGGCCAGCGCGGTGAAATGCGCCAGTGTCCCCGCTTCACCGGGTCGGATGTAGGGCGGCGCGGGAACCAGCGCTGCGGCTATGTCGCCGGTGGCCGCCAGCTCGCGCAGCGACTTGACGGCGGTGGCGGTGTCGTTGGTGCCGACACCGACGATCAGTGGGGCGCCGTGTCCCTGGCAGGCGGCTGAGCAGATGCGCACCACAGTCTGCTTCTCCTCCGCGGTCAACGCGGCCGACTCCGCGGTGGTGCCGAGGGCGACGAGTCCGGAGGCGCCGGCTGACAGCGCCTCGTCGGCGAGTCGGGCCAGCGCGTCGGGGGCCAGGCGCAGATCGTCGGTGAACGGAGTCACCAAGGGGACATACAGGCCGTCGAAGAGGCGATTGGGCTTCATGGTCCTACCCTGGCTCACACTGATCCGGTAGATCCATTTCTGATTTCTACCTCAATACCTAAGGTGAACTTATGCTCGATGTTCGTCGTCTCCACCTGCTTCGCGAGCTGGACCGGCGGGGCACGATCGCGGCCGTGGCCGAGGCGCTGACGTTCACCGCATCCGCCGTCTCCCAGCAGCTGGGTGTGCTGGAACGTGAGGCGGGCGTGGCCTTGCTGGAACGCAGCGGCAGGCGCGTGATCCTCACGCCCGCAGGCCGGTCCCTCGTCGCACACGCCGACGCCGTGCTGCAACGCCTTGAGCTGGCGGTGTCCGAGCTGGCCGGCGCGCGGGAGGGCATCGGTGGGCCGTTGCGTATCGGGACCTTCCCCTCCGGTGGCCACACCATCGTGCCCGCCGCGCTGGCCGAGTTGACTCAACGGCATCCCGCACTGGAACCGATGGTGCAAGAGATCGACTCTGCGCGCGTCTCCGACGGTCTGCGAGCCGGCGAACTCGATGTGGCCCTTGTCCATGACTACGACTTCGTACCCGCGTCACCGGACACCGCGGTGGACGAGGTACCCCTGCTGGAAGAGCCGATGTACCTCGTGACCGATACCGCGACCACGGCCACGGCCACGGCCACCAGCCGCAGTGACACGCTGGCAGAGCTGCTCGGTCCCCATGCCGACGTCCCGTGGATCACCGCGCGGGATGGCACGACCGGTCACGCGATGGCCGTGCGCGCCTGCCAGGCGGCCGGGTTCCAGCCGAGAATCCGCCACCAGGTCAACGACTTCCGCACCGTGCTGGCCCTGGCCGCCACCGGGCAAGGGGCCGGTTTCGTACCGGAAATGGCCACTGCGCACAGCCCCGCAGATGTGGTGTTGACCAAATTGCCGTTGTGTCGTCGCTCGAAGGTCGCCTTCCGCGCGGGCGGCGGTACTCATCCGGCGATCGCCGCTTTCGTGGCTGCGGCAACAGCGGCGGTGGGCCGCACGCTGGGTCGAGGACTCGATGAGAAGACCGCGATGCGCTAGGCGGACTCCGCACAGACCCCGCTGGTCAGCCATGCCCGCGGAGTTTCTGACTGACGAGCAGGCCGAGACGTACGGCAAGTTCGCTGCCGTGCCGGCGCGTCCGGAGCGGTGCCGTCTGGGCGGAATTGCGCATTCCGTACCCCACCGCAAAACCGCTGGGACAGACGTGCGAAGATCCGGACAATGATGCGGGCGCTCCCCATATCCATACAGAGCGCACCGCCTGATTCCGCATACCTCATGGAGTCATACGTGACCCAGTCTTCCCGGCGTGCACGTGCCCTGTCGCGTCTCGTCACCTCGGCGATCGCCGTCGCCCTGGTCGGCACCACCGCCGGCACCGCTCTGGCCGACGCCCCTGCGACGACCGTTCCGGCGAAGAACGTCGCCCGGAGCGCCTCCGCGGCCGGTCAGCACAAGCCCACCCCCGCCGCGCCGGACTTCTTCCTGTCCGGGATCCTGCCGTCGGGCCAGATGTACGTCTACTCGCCCGATGGGAAGGGCGGCTTCGACGAACGGTCGGGTGCCTACGTCTGGCCGCACTTCAGGTACGGGGTGTCGATCGACCCCGATCTGACCGGCTACCAGGACGGTGCGTACCACGTCATGGACGACGGCACGCTGAACCTCTGGCGCAACGCGCGCCTCAAGAAGGTGGCCAGTGGCTGGGGTCAGTACAACCTCGTCTTCTCCCCCGGCACCCTGGTCGGCGCCAAGCACCCCGACCTGCTGGCCCGCGACAAGCAGGGCATCCTCTGGCGCTTCCAGACCAAGGCGGACGGCTCGCTGGCACCGCGCGTCGAGGTCGGCCCCGGCTGGAGCCAGTTCACCCAGATCACCGGCCAGGGCGACCTGACCGGCGACGGCAAGCCGGACATAGTCGCCCGCGACAAGCAGGGCGTCCTGTGGCTGTACAAGGGCACGGGCGATGCGCGCAAGCCGTTCGCCTCCCGGGTGAAGGTGAGTGCCGGCTGGAACCAGTTCAACAAGCTGGTGGCGACGGGTGACGTGGACGGCGACGGCCACAGTGACCTGCTCGCCCGGGACCTCGAGGGCAACCTGTGGCTGTTCAAGGGGACGGGCAAGGCGGCCGCGCCCCTCAAGTCCCGAGTCAAGGTCGGCACCGGCTTCAACCAGTACCGCGACCTCTTCTGACGTGAGAGAGCCGAGTTGACGTCCTGCGCCGGCGTCACCATTCGCGGCTGGGACATCGGGAAGTGGCCGGCTGGACCACGCCAACGCATCTTCCGAAAGGGCCTGATCGCCACGCGGCGTGTACCGCATCGCGGGAGGCCATGGGAAGAGCGCAAGGTGCCAGGGCCCGGACAGAGAACCGTCCGGGCCCTGGCGCCTGTCAGGGTTGACTGCACCAGCACGCCGACTACCGGACTTTCCCGGCCCGGGACGATGATGTGTTCCTGACTCCCCAACTCGTCACCGATGTTGAGAGGAACACGGATGAGGGTCTTCATCTCGTCGGACATGGAGGGCACCGCAGGGGTCGTCGACTGGAACCAGTGCCGGCCATCGGGCTCCGAGTACGAGCACTATCGGGAGTTGCTGCAGCAGGAGGTCAACGCGGCGATCGAGGGCGCGGCGGCGGCCGGCGCACAGGAGTTCCTGATCAACGACTCGCACTCGGCGATGTCCAACCTGCGGCCGGACCGCCTGGCACGCCGGGCTCGTTACCTGTCCGGCCGGCACAAGCCCCTGTACATGATGCAGGGACTCAACGCGTCGTTCGACGCGGTCTTCTTCGTCGCCTACCACGGATCGATGTCCGGAGCCGCTGCCACCCTGTCGCACACCTACAACCCACGTGCGATCGCCGAGGTCCGGATCAACGGCGTGCCGGCCGGAGAGGCCGCAATCAACGCCTTGGTCGCGCTCGGGCACCGGGTTCCGGTCGTGCTGATCACCGGCGACGACGTCACCGCCGCACAGATGGAGCCGTTCTGCCCCGGCATCCAGGCGGCAGTGGTCAAGAACTCGGTCTCCCGCTTCGCCGCCGACAGCCTGCACCCGGAGGAGGCCCGCGAGGTGATCACGCGGAGCGCTGGTGCCGCGATGCGCCGGCTGGCAGACGCCCGCCTCCCCACGATCGCCCTGCCGGCAAGTCTTACCGTCCGCTTCAACAACGCGGACCTGGCCGAGATGGCGACCTGGATCAACGGCGTGGTCCGCGAGGACGACCTCACCGTCCGCCTGCGCGATGACGACCCAGTCCGCCTGTACCGCACCTTCGTCACCCTCGTCCTGCTCACCCGCGGCATCGCCGAGTAGCGGTAGTTCGTTAAATCCGGTGGCGGTGCGGGTTGACGGCAGGTCGGATTGGCCGTAGGTCGGGTGGTAGGGGTCAACAAGTTCAACCGCCTTGCTGGGGGCTGAAGATGACTGCTCGCCGCCCGTGTCCGCCTGCGCCGGGGCCGTTGGAAGAGTACGCGGCCCGGTTCGACGACCTCTTCTTCAGCCTGGCCCAGCGGCGGGGGTTTCGCGAGTACCTGACCGGACTGCTGGCGCCGCGGGAGCGGAACAAGACGATCACCTGCCTGGCAGGTGCGGAGCCGGTGGCGGGTGCGGGGATGCCGGGGGTGCAGCGGCTGCAGTTCTTCCTGTCCGAGTCGCCTTGGGAGGCCGAGCAGGTCAACGACCGGCGGCTCGAGCTGCTGCGCGAGCAGCCGGCGACCGCTCCGCACGACGGCGGGGTCATCGTGATCGACGATTCCGGGGACCGCAAGGACGGCACGGCGACCGCGCATGTCGGCAGGCAGTGGCTGGGCCGGCTGGGCAAGACGGACAACGGCATCGTCACGGTGACCACGGTGTGGACCGACGGCCGCGTGTACTACCCGCTGCACGCGACTCCCTATACCCCCGCCCATCACTTCGACCGCGGCCGGTCCGATCCGGCCTTCCGCACGAAACCGCAGCTGGCCGCCGCCCTCGCGGCCCGCGGGAAGGAGGCGGGCTTCGGCTGCCGCGCGGTGGTCGCCGACTGCGCCTACTCCGTCAGCGACGACTGGTACCTCGCCCTGCGCGAAGCCGGCCTGGCCTACGTGGTCGCGCTCAAGCCGCACCGCGGCACCTGGGCTCGGGCCGACCAGCCGCACACCCCCATCGAAGCCGCCCATGCCCTGGCCTGGAAGGATGCCAGGCGTCCAGGCGACTGGACACCCGTTGAGCGTCACTTCCGCGACGGGCACACCGAGACCTGGTGGGCCGCCGATGCCCGCCTGGGCGGCTACGGACCCGACTCACCCTGCCGGCTGGTCGTGGCCACCACCGACCCGGCAGGCCTGCCGGAGAAGGCCACCTGGTATCTGGCCACCAACCTGCCCCACCCCGACGCCCCGCACGCCACCACCGGCCCGCACCCGCCGGCCGACCTCGCCGAGATCGTCCGCCTCTACGGACTGCGGCCCTGGATCGAGCAGAGCTACAAACAGATCAAGGACGAACTCGGCTGGGCCGACTTCCAAGTCCGCTCCGACCGAGCCATCCGCCGCCACCAGACCCTGGTCAACTGCGCCTTCTCCTTCTGCTGGGACCAGTGGTTCACCCCCGGACCCCTGGATGCCACCGCGCCCGACCCGTGCCCCGACGAGGGCCCAGAGAGGGGGCCAAGCCTTACCCCACCAGCCCCAACAGCCCTGCTGGCCCAGGGCCTTACGGGCCATCCGCTCCTGGCTCACCCCAGCCATCACCCTCACCCGATGGTGGCGAGCCTGGACGGACACGGACCCACCCTCCGAGCTCCAGGCGCTGATCAACGCGGTCACCACAGGACACGGCATTGACCTCTATCTCCGGATTTAACGAACTACCGGTAGTCCGCGCTGTTCCTGCGGACGCGCCCATGCACCGGTAGGCCCTCTCGCGAAAGGGCGCGGGAGGGCCTACCGGTGTGCAGGTGGATCTTCGTCTCACAGGTCGTCAAGCCGGGGCAGTTGCACAGCTCAGGCGGCCGCAACACCGCGTACAGGACGAGGGAGCCCAGAACAGTCCGCCCGCAGCGGCGGGTCCCGGCGCCGGGCGGGTGGCTCGGCGCCGGGACCCGTGCGATCTACTTGCCGATGACGAGGGTGTTGTTGCACCCCAGGCTTGAGCCGACGTTGGTCTTCTGCGGGCCGGGTGAGCCCTTGCCGTTGGACCGGTTGGCCTCCCGGCCGTTCTCGTACCCGGACTCGCCCTGTACGTCCTCGTTCTCTTCGGTCGTCGTGCATGAGGTGCCCTGGTTGATGATCGTCGTCGTGCTCTCTCGACCGTGGTGCCCTTTCCCTTGGCCGTGAGCGTAGGCGGTGCCGGCGCCGAGGAGGCCGACGGTACCGAGAAGGAGGGCCACGACAGCGGTCTTGCGAGTCTTGCGCATGTCTTCTCCGAGCCTTGAAACGGACGCGTACGCGATCCGCCACGTCATAAGATGACGAGAGGTTAAAGCACAAATGCCCGATATCCGCTCGTCGGCACGCCGCATCGTACGATCAACGAGCACGGGCGTCGACCCGGCGGCCGGCCCAACTCCCCTGTGCTGTCAAGGCATCACGAGGCGGAACGCGGGCCTGGGCGCTCCGCGCAGAACCACCCGTGTGGCCGCGCCGCGAGCGTGCTGCGGCATGGGCCATTCGGCGCTGAACTCGGGCCCACCGACGAAACTCCCGTGCGTCGACGCCGAGTTCGCCTCACGACGGCGCGGCTCGACGATGTCAGCCGCCGCGTACAGCGAGAAACGATCTACGGCAGCGTGGGAAGCAGCCACGGGACTGGGGCACGTCGCCCCTGGCCACGGAGACTCGTCCGTGCCCCATCGGCGGATCTCGGCTTGCCGTGCCGATGCGCTCGCGCCTCGTACGATCATGGAGGGTGCGGGGCCGCCGGGAGTGATCGCCGCTTTCGGTGCCGCCGAGCGCCGAGCCCACCTTGTGGGAGCCACACGGTGCCGTGTCGCAGCCGCGTGAGGATCTGCGCGGCGAGCATGATCAGCGGCGGAGCGTGCCGAGCAGCAGCACCGTGAGACCAAGCGCAGGCCACGGCGGCGCGGCGGCCAGGTGTGCTGTCCGGGATCTTGGTGACAGGTGACGCGCCTTGGCTGGTCCTTGAATGGAACGAGGGCCTCTGTGTCCGGTATGTGGATTGCGAAGTCTGCGCCGACGCTCACGCGCCGATGCGAGGGGCACGTCCGCGGGCAGGCCGGCCCACTTGACGCGAGTTGGACTCCTCGCACGCGAGCACGAAGAACTGCCGCAACATGGCCTCCTGGCGCTGGGGTTGGTTCGCACCCCGAGCTGCCAAGAGGCCCTGCCTCTCGTGCACCGGCGCCGACGCGATCGCCCGGTCAGGAACTCTGTTCCCTGTGGAGCGCCGCCTTGGCCCCGCGACCAGAGCTGACCAGGGCTGCTGCAGAAGCGGCAACGGTGACGGCGAGCATGGGCACCGTGACCAGCTGGGCCGCGTCACCGGCATTCATGATCAACCCCGTGACGACCGCGACGCAGGCGATGCCCGTCGTCGTCACGGCGAACGCCACCGCAACCCCGGACAGGGCAAGCAGCCGCAAGACCTTGGCAGATGGCCGGCACCGGGTGATGGCGACGGCCGGTGCCACCGCCATCGTGATCAGGAACGCTACCGGCCCAAGCACCGCCAAGGCCGCGACCCAATAGGAGAGCGGGTCGATGGAGGCGAACGCCAGGAGGAACGGCGCGATCAGCCACGTGGGCAGCGTCGGGGCAAGAGCCACCAGTGGGCGCCATGCGGCCCTGTTGCCGGTTCTGGAGGTTTCCGCAAGGAGCGCGAGGGCGCCGACCAGCAGGATGAGCCCGGTGCCGAACATGGCGTACTGCGCAACGTCGAGCAGTCGGCGTACCAGGTCCGGAGTCGGCCAGGGTTGCTCGGACAGGATGAAGTCCAGCATCGGCAGGGCATACAGTGCGGCGCACCAGGTGACCCAGGTGGTGGCGACGCTTGCCTGCATGCGGCGCCGGCGCCGTTCGGCGGACTCATCGGGCATCACCGGGCGAAGCCATGCCCGCAGCGCGCCGACAAGAAGGTCCGCGACGATGCTCGGGCCGGCGCCGGTGTCCTCGACCAGTGCTTCAAGTTCGCAACCGTAGCGCTCCCGGAACGAGGGAGGGTATGACCGCAAAGCCACCCGGGCCGCCATGTTGATCACGCGTTTGCCACCCCCAGCCGGGTCAACCCGGTGCGTGCGAAGCGGGCCATCGCCCGGAGTTTGTCGTCGAGCACGGTCTGGCCCTCCGCGGTGAGGCGGTAGGGCCGCCGACGCTCGTCCTCGTCCAGCGGCGCGACCAGGCCGCGTTCCTCCATCCGCGCGATGGCGGCATACAGCGTGCCTGGTCCCAGCCTGATGGATGTCTGTTCCTCGACGTCCTTGGTGATCGCGTAGCCGTGCTTCGGGCCATCGGCCAGGCTGGCCAGGATCAGCAACGCGGGTTCGGCCCATCCAACGCGGTCCCGTTGACGCGGCATCAGGCACCTCCTTCGCCCCTCCTGATACTACGTTATACGATACTGCGTAGTACGTAGTAAAAGTCCAATGCGGCAGTACCCGACCACGATGACTCTCGCAGCGCCCCGCCCACCGTGGAGTCCACGCTGACCAGCGGCAGTTCCACCTGCCCCGGCATGCCCCCATGGTGATCATCCCGCCCATCAGCCGCTCGAAGACGCCCACTTCAGGCCCTGTGCTCGCGGCCCGTGGACGACGGCGCCGTGCGGTGGCGGTCCCTTGCCGACGGTGCCCGTACGCGTGCCCGTACCCCAAGGCGACGTCGTTCGGAGGATCTGTCCGGCTCGATGCCGGTTCAGGTAGCTGTGATGCCCTCGACGCCGCCGTCGGTGCCTGGTTCGCCCACCGCGAGGCAGACCGGACCGGCCCCGCCCGACCGGCGTTCCCGCCCTGGCCGTGGACGGCAAGACGGTCCGAGCCGCCCGCCGCGCGGACGGCACCCGGGCCTACCTTCTCGCCGCGATGACCGGCACCGGCACCGGCAAGGTCATCACCCAGCGCGAGGCCCGGCAAAGCAGGTTGTTCTGGCCGAGGCCACGCGGATCTGTGCGACTCCGCGGATCCGGCTGCCCTGACCGCAGCCGGCAGCGTCTCATGTGCCGCCCCTTGCCGCATCGTCGCCGGAGAGGTCGGTGCGCACGTATTCGCGGACGCTGCTGGTGATCAGGTAACGACCGTTGGTCGAGCTGTGGTTGACCAGGCCGTGAGCGACCAGGGGGCGCAGTTCGGTGATCACGTGGATGCCGGGTGCGTGGTGGCGAGCCGCCGTGTGGGCCTCGTCGAGGGTCCAGGCGGAGGGGAGACGAGTGGCGAGGACCACGAGCAGGTCCCGTTGGCCAGGAGTGAGCAGCTGGACGCTTCCGGCGATGGTCGCCGTAATGGCTTTGTGGCGGGCGGGCCCGTCGCGGTGGGAGTCGGCGAGTATCTCCAGGTGGCGGCCGGGGGTGTCGAGGCGGTCGGCAATCTGTTTGAGGGTGAGTGTCTCCGTCCAGCCCGCGGCGAGTTCGAGGGAGAGCGGGAGCCCTGCGACGGCCCGGCAGATGCGGGCGAGGTCCACGGCCGCATCGTCACCGGGGTCCCAGTCCTTGCTCAGCATTCCCGCGTAATAGTGGAACAACTGTCCGGACGAGGTGGTCAGGACCTGCTCGATCGTCGGCTCTTTCCCCTCGGGGACGGCGAGCATGCAGAGCCGGATCCGGTGTTCGCCGCGCAGACCCAGGGGCGTTCGGCTCGTCGCCAGGATCGTCAGGCGTGGGCACTCGGCGAGCAGGTGGGCGATGAGCGGCGCCGCGCCGGGCAGTTGCTCGACATTGTCGAGCAGGAACAGGACGTGCCGTGCGCCGATCATGCGGGAGAGTTCGGTGTGTTCCCGCACGGCCGTGGCGGGTGAGAGGGCGGCACCGATCGCGGGGGCCGGGTCGTGGTCCTGGGGAACGGCGGACAGGTCGGCGGCATGGCATCCACCGGAGAAGCGTGACCCGGCGAGTTCGAACGCCCGGGTCGCGGTCCTCGTCTTCCCCACGCCTCCGGGACCGGTCAGGGTGGCGAGCCGGACGTCCTCGCGGCATATCGTGTCGACAAGTTCGCCGAGCTCGCCGTCGCGCCCGATGAGCCGCGTGGGAGGTACGTACACCGGTGCGCCGCCCCAACGGCGGCCGTCGATGCAGGCGTCCCGTCCCATGGACGAGGTACGGCTGTAGGGCCAGGCGAGTACGCGTTTGCGCTCCTCGCCTGCCAACTCCAGGGCGCCGGCGAGCAGCAGCGCCGTGTCGGCGCGCGGCTTCACCTTGTCCCTTTCCAAGTTGGAGATGGTGCTCTCGGAGACGTTGGCGCGTCTGCCGAGTTCGCTCTGGGTGAGGCCGGCGAGCTCACGGAGCTCACGCAACCGCTGACCGTTGCCGTGCATATGGCTTACTGCTCCCTCACCACCGGGGGTGAAACGTCGGCAGTATCCTCATCGCCCCGTTACGGAGGAAAGGCTTCCATCCGCAATTGGCCGCGTTATCCCGCAATTGCGGTAACAGCTCACCCGTAGCTTGGAGTTGCGGCCACAGGACAGGGTCTGTCGATGCCGGTGGACGCCTACGGTCAACGCATCAGCACCCTCGATCCGGAAGGCCGGAGGCGATGGCCACGAAACCTTCCCTGCCGAAACCCGTCCAGGAGCTCGTGGTTGACGGCGTGTACGCCACCAAACGCAATCTCACCCTCATTCGCACCACCGACACCAGGATTGCCGCCGAAAGCGCCGCCCTGAACAAACAGCTGGAATTCGAAGAGAAACTGACCCATGCGAAGATCGCGGCCGACGTCGGGGTGCGCATGGTCGAACTCGCGGGCCGCACCAAGATGAGCAAGGCCGACCTGGCCGTCAAGATCGCGATGACGACGCTGTCGGTCGGCACCCAGGCGTTCACCGCCTACCAGCAACAGCAACGCCTGATGAAGGAGTCGCGCGCCGCGGCCGACCGGCGGGCGGAGGAACTGGAGGAGCAGTTCGCACGCTCCTTGCAGGCGATGGACCGCAAGGCCGCGCTCGAGCTGATGGTGGCGCGCCGGCGCATCGCCGACGCCCAGTACCCCTTCGAGGCCGGTCCAGGAGCGCTGGCAAGCAACCTGGCACTGGCCTACACGCCCGGAACGCTCCCGCTTCTGCTGGTGATGTCACCCGCTGCGCACCATGACGGTGACGGTACCCGGTGGAAGGGAATCAGCGCCCGGGCCGAGATGGAACTGCAGGAGTACCACACCCGGACGCTGCTGCGCCCCGTCCTGGCGGACCGGTCCTTCACCTGGCCGAACCGTCCGTTGTACGAGGGGGACTTGGCCGGTCGGCCGACCATTGTGCTCGGCTCGAAGGTCACCCGGGAACGCCTGACGGTCTGGCTGGGCGGATGCCACCTCGACCCCGCCGCCAGCCCCCCGGTCCAGGACAGCTTCGACGTCCTCAAGCTGGGCTACCTCGACGCGCACGTCTGGACGCCGGAACTCGTCGCCCATGTCAACGCCACCAGCTCGCTGCCGCAGATCTTCGAGATCCCCCAGCCGGGCAGCGACCCGATCCTGCTCGACCGCCTCAACCAGGAAGCAGCCGCCCGTGCCATCGCGCTCTGCGCGGTCGCCGCGATGGACGCCTACTATCTGCTGACCAAGCCCGGCTACGACGAACAGATCGATCATGCCGTGCGGGCAGCGGCGCTGTTCGGTGAGGACTGGCCCGTCGACCAGACGCTCCCTCTGTGGCAGCTGGCCGACCCGGCGTACCACCTGCTGCACCGGGCTCGCCGCTACCTGCGCTCCGGCGACGAGGCGGCGGCCGAACTGGAGACCTGCCTGGCCCTGAACATCCTGGCCGGCCACCGCACGGTCCCGCTGGACGCGACCACCGACGAACTCGCGCGAGAAGCCGTCCACGGCAGCGCCGCCCGCCACCACCTGCGCCTGGCCACCGCGATCCTCAGCGAACTGCCCGACACCCGCGACGCGGCGGCAACGCTGCGACACGCCCTGCAGACCATGCCCGACCAGCCCGGCATCGAAGCCTCGCGCGACGACGACCTGCTGTGAATCTCCGACCCGGAGGGAGAACCCTCATGGACACCCTCACCGCTCCCCATCTGGACGCCGTCCTGTTCGGCATCCCCGGCGCGGACACCAGCGGCCATCTGGCCGCCGCCTATGGGACGTTGTGCCGCGGGCTGGCCGGAATCGGCGTCCGGGCCGTCCAAGGTGCCGAGCACGAACAACTGCACACCGCTTGGCGACGCCTGCAGCAAGCCCCCACGGCCCCCTGCCGGATTCCTCCCGACCGCTACCGGATGCGGGCCAGTCACCGGGCCGAAGAGATCCGTCAGGTCACCCTCGTGCATCTCCCGCCGGACGCCTTGCCCCCGACGGGCACCGAAACCGACAGGACGCGGTCCTTGGACCGGGCCTTCGCCACCTGCGGCGCGCTCATCATCTGCCTGCCCGCCCGGCAACTCGCCGACCAGGACGGCACGCCCGGACTCACCGGCCTGACCCTGCGACTGCACAAGACCCTCACCGAACGCACTGCCCCGCTGTCGGTCGCCTTCGCCTTCACCCACGACCCGGCCCTTCCGGGAGCACCGGACGACCTCCGACCGGCCCTTCCGGGAGTATCGGCCGACCTCCCACCGGCCGTCCGGGAACTGCTCGACTACACCGCCGCCATGAACCACGTATCCGCCGCCGTGATCCACATCCGCCCCGGAGCCTCCGGCCAGGACCACGCCGCGCCTCTCTTGTGGTCCCTGCTGCACGGCTCAACCCGCACCGCCTCCGAGACCCCGCCACCGGCACACACGAGAACGGCGTTCAACAGCCGATCGGCAGTGCCAGCCGCCGTCTCCGGAGCAAGGGCCGGCGCCCGGTGGGGTCCCACCGGCATGGTTGTCGGTGCGGTGATCGGTGCGACCCTGGGCGGCGCGGTCGGCGGCCTCCCGGCGAACCCCGACAGCGAGAACCGACCTCAGGGCCCGACGGACACCGTAACCGCGCCGAAGACCGGCACGGCCACCCCCGAATGGAAAGCCCGCGCCGAGCAGCTCCTCAGGGCGTCGTCCATGATCCCACTCGGCGCGGACCCGATGCCCAGCGACCGTGGCGAAGGAGGCCGGTGACATGGCAGAGGTTCCCCGCAAAGGGGTGTTCCTGGCAGGCGCGACAGGATCGGGGAAGTCCACCTTCCAGATCGGCATGTACGCCACACTCGCCGGCGGAATGATCAGCGGCTGCTCGCTGCACTGCCGCGATCGCCGACTGGGACTCGAACTGCTCGGCCTCTGGGACGAGTTCGCCGACACCGGCAAGCTCCCGCCCATCACGGCCCGGGGCGTCGCCGTCACGTACCCGTTCACGTTCAAGCTGGGGATCGAGCCGTGGCTCGACTTCGACATCATGGACTATCGCGGCGGCGTGTTCACCGAGCTGGATGAGGCCCAGGACGAGGTGGCGGCGATGCTCCAGCATCTGAGCCGCTCCTCCAGCATCTACCTCGTGCTGGACAGCAGTTACCTGACCGCTCCCATCACCAGCAAGAACCGGGGCATCGTCACCCGGAAATTGCAGCTCAACCAGCTCGCCGACCCCCTTGACCGGGCCATCGCGCAAGCCCGGCAGGAGGGGCGGCCCGCACCATCGGTGGTGTTCCTGCTCACCAAGTCCGACAAACTGCGCCCCCGGTTCTCCTCCGGAATCCCCACGTCCGAGGAGTGGCGGGACCTCATCGACGACCTGGAACAGCTGATGCCGCTCGTCTTCAGCACAGGCATCTCCGCCCTCGTCTGCCCTGTCCGCATCGGGCGCATCGACAAGGACCACGGGGAGGCCGATCCCAAGAACCTGCACCTTCCCATCGCCTTCACCCTCCTGCACCACCTCCAGGCCGACAGGAACACCGTCACCGCCCAGCTCGCCCAGCTCCAAGGGCGGCTTACCGCCGTCTCCCGGGTGAAGGACCAACTCGACCAGAAGCTCTTCAAGTTCGCCCGCGTCAAGGCGGAACTCGCGCAGGCCGACCAGAACATCGCCCAGTTCAAGAGCCAGATCCGGGCCGCCAAAGCTGACCTGGCGGACATCGACCAGCGGACCGAGGAGCTGGCCAGGCTTCTGGACCGGGTACCGATCCTGCAGGACGGTGTGGTCGTCAACATGGACCTGGCCGACCCCGGCACCACGGAGACCTCCGATGCCTGACCTTCCCGCCCAGCCACCCGCCTCCACCGAAGCGTGGGCCGACGTACTGGTCAGCCGTACCCTGCGCGCCGACAGCTGGTGGCGTGCCGAACCTCCGGGCTCCCGCGCTCTCGTCCGCTCGCTGTGGGCGGCGGTCCTCGGTCGCAGCATCCAGCACGATCTCGACCACGGCGCCCGCTACGTCCTGCACCGTACCGAGGACGGCCGGGTGTTCGTCGGAGCCGCCTGCATGGCCGGCGACCTGCGCGACATCAACATCCGCGACCACGTGAACCGACCCATACCGATCATGATCGGCTGGCTGTCCGAATCCGAGCCCGGGCACGTCCCTGCACGCGCACAACTCGAAAGCAACCTGCGACGCTGGGCCGCGCCCGTCCTGGCACACTGGCTCGACGACGTGTGGGCCGCTCCGGACGGGCACCTGCTGCGCGATCCCCGGCCCAGCCCCTACCAGCCTCCCCTCTGGGGGGACACCGGCCCCAAGGACGTGCCACCGCTCGAACACCCGGCGCTCGACGGGCACGTATGGCTGTACCCGGCCGGGACGGCAATGGACGACCTGTGGCTGTCCTCGGCGGCCGACAGCCGCCCCTGCACCCTGATCACCGGCTGGGCCAGGCACACCATGGCCGATCTCACCCTCGCCACGCACATCAGCGCCGAGGACGTCGTGGAACCCCGTAGTGTGCCCGCATCGGACGTCAGGGACGTCAGCACCTCGTCGGCCATGCCATCGGCCTCGCCGCGCGACACCTTCTCGGATCCTGACACCGCCCTCGTCCTGGAACCCGACACAGGGCACGACGAAGAACCCTCGCCAAGGCGGCCGGTCCTGACGAAGCTGGCCGGAGCAGGAGGCTTCTCGGGAGCGGGAGCGGGAGCCCTGTTGGCTTCCCAGCTCGACCAGACCCCGCAGTACATTTCGCTGGCTCTCGCAGGTGCGGTGATCGGCGCTGCCCTCGGCGGCGCTGTGGGCACGGCGATCGGTGGGCGACGAGGCGGGGAGCAGGGAGGGAGAATCGCCCAAATCGGATGGGATGTCATCAGGAGCGAGGCTCGCAGAACTTCGCGGCGTGAACCCGATCCGCGAGCCGCTCGCGCCGAACTCCCCGAACTCCCCGAACTCCCCGAGCCCGAAGGATCCCCGGCGTCCCCCACCCTCAACCGCTCCCTGTTCGGCCGCCGCAATCCGGTGCACCGTGATGAGGAGGACCTCCTATGACCTCCCGCTCCGCCAACAGCGGGCTGCCGGCCAGGAGAGCCAAGGCCCGTTTCGTCGGAACCGTCGTCGGTGCCGCCGTCGGCGCGGTCGTCGGCGCCGCCGTGGGGGTGGCCAGAGGCGCCACCGCAGGAGCGGCCGAGGCCCTGCGGTGGCACGAAGCCCGGTCGGGCGCCGCGCACACCAGCCAGGGCGCCGAACCCTCCTCGCCGTCGGCCCGCACCGACCACAGCGTTCCCGAGGCAAGGCTCGACGGCCTGTTCCCCAAGCCCCACCGTGCAGCACCGAACGATGAAGGAGACCTGCTGTGACCTTCGAGCCGGATCCATGGAACCCGACCGACCAGTGGTCCTCTGACCCCGAGTCGTGGGAAAGTCCGTACGCGGACGACCCGTTCACGGACGACAGCGATTCCGCGGCTCTCACCCCGGTCGCCGAAGACCCGGCAGCGCCCGACCCTGACGTCCGCTTCGGCAGCGGCGGCTACTCCGGAAGCTACGACGGCATCGCCGACTGCTGGTTCAGCAGCGACGGCTATGTCTACGCCCCTGACGGAACCCGCGTCGGCGCCCACTGACGAAGGCAGTCACTTCTCGCCCTCAGGCAGCGAGAAGAGCGTCGAGATCACGAATGAACTCTCCCATGCGCCCGCTCAAGGTTCCCCACGGTGACACGCCCGTCATCTCCGGATGCCAACTCCTCCGCTCGTGCCGTCGCCGACAGACTTGGCGCGGCGCTGCCTGACATGCCGCTGCCGGGCACTGGTGCTCCGCCCAGTTCCAGGAGCGGATGAATCATGTCTACCCGGCGCTGCAGTCGGTGCCGTCCCCGTCCGGACCGGGGGTGTCCTGTCCCAGGCCCCGACGGATCGCGATCTCCACGGGTGAGTGCGCGCCGTCGGCCCGCTCCGGTTCGTACGGTGGAGCCGGCATCAGCGGCGGCTGGGCCATGAACCGCGGCCGTACGCCATGGTGCGGTTGCGCCGCGTGCACAGGGAACGGATGGCATAGGAAGACGTCGCCCGGGGACCCGGTGGCGAGGGCGAGTGGCCGGTGGTCGGACGCCGCCACCAGGTCGGGCGCAAGGGTCAGCCCGCTCGCCCCGTCCTCACCGTACTTCTCCAGCACTTCGGCACGTCGAGGTGCGAGCCGACCCGGATCCGGGTCAGGGTGTCTCCCCTCGATGTGCCAGCCCGCGTCGTCCGGCTCCTCCTCGTGCGGGAAGCGCAGCGGGAACGTGCCCAGCGAGTAGCGCGGCTCCCAGCGTCCCACGCCGACGAGCAGGTCGTACGCGCGCTGCAGGGACGGGGAGTTGGGTGCGGCGGCGAACGGCCCCTGCGCCATGCCGGCCACCCCGTGCGCGGGTTGCGTCCACGTCGCTGGATCGTCCGGGTCACAGCCCGTCTCTCGCCACAGCAGCCGCGCGCAGTCCGCGGCCACACGCGGCGCGACGGCGCCTCCACACGACAGCGACTGACACACCGCCCCGCATCACGGTGCTGGGTGGGAGACGAGAACGTGCTCGGTCTGGCTGGCTGGCTGGCTGGCTGCGGGTCGATGACACCTACCAACTATCATCACTCACCGTAGCGCTTGCGTCTGTTTCCACCTGTCTCCGGTGGTCGCAACAGGTGGGCATAGTGAACACCGCTCGTGTCGGACGAGCGGCGGTCCGGTGGCGCGTCCGGATGGCTGCGATCGGCCTCGATGGCGTTCCGAACCTACTCGGCCCAGGGTTCGAAGCCGGTCTGGAGGACGGCTCCGAGGGATGTGCGCAGTTGGGCCGCCTCGTCGGCTCCGAAGCGCTCTTCGAACTGGGCTTGCACGGCTTGCCACAGTGGCAGCGCGGCCTTCATTCGGGCGAGGCCGTCAGGTGTGAGCGTGACGATCCGTGCGCGGCGGTCGGTTGCCGATGGCTCGACGGTCACCAGGCCCTCCCGCGCGAGCGGCTTGAGGTTCGAGGCCAACGTCGTGCGGTCCATGGCGATCGTGTCGGCGAGGCTGGTTATCGTCATCTCGTCGTGAGTGCTGAGCTTCTGCAGGATGCTGAACTGGGTTGCGCGAAGTCCGACCGGGGACAGGGCCTTGTCGTAGGTGGCACTGAGGTACCGGGACGCCTTGCGAAGCGCCAGGTTGTTGCAGGGGTCGTTCAGGTGGGTCGGTGCCGCGGTCATCTTTGTCCTCCAGAGCGTGCACGCCCATGATAGGAGCATGTGCTCGCAGATGTGAAGGGGCACTCAGTTCGCGCCTACGGGCACAACCCCCGTCGAGCCAAGGGGTCGCACCTGCGGATACGCGTCAGCGCATCGGCGGCAACCGTGACGCCACCTTCCAGCCGCCTTCAGTGTGAGTTGCGCCGCCCTGGGTGACCGGACCGCTGGGCCGAAGCGCCCGGGCTTGCCACTCTGCGAATACGTGCATATGCTCGTAATGCTTGCGGAGCTCATGGTTCAGACACCGACACCCCCGGCCGCCGGCGAATCGGCGCATCCGCCGAACGGTGTCGCACGTGCCGCAATGGCGCGTTCGGGCCCGGCCCGGCCAAGACGCCGAAGGCGCCATCAGCATAAAGTCAGTAACACGCGTATCCGTCATCACGGACACGTGAGAGGTGATGTCATGGATGGTATTGCCGACATGGGAGGAACCCCTGGCTGGGGTCCCGTGCAGCCACCGAAAAAGAACGAACCCGTCTTCGCGGAGCCCTGGCAGGGCCGGGCCTTCGCTCTGGCAATCTTGTCCAATCGGGTGTCCGGAGGGAATCTCGACTCCTTCCGGCACGCGCTGGAGCGCCTGGACCGGGCCGCCTACCTCGAGGAGGGCTACTACGGTCGCTGGCTCAACGCCGGAGAGCTGAGACTCCTCGACAGCGCCATCCTGGCGCCTGGTGCGGTCGACGCCCGCGCCCGCAACCTCCGCGGCGAGCACGTGGAGGAGCCCCCGATCCCGGCGCCGGCCAAGCCCGACTACACGCCCGCCGCCGAGGGCACGCTGCGCTCCGTAGACACTGCGCCCGCGTTCGGCGACGGTGAGCACGTGCGCGCGAAGGACATGTCGCCAGCCGGACACACCAGGCTGCCGCGCTATGTGCGAGGGCATATCGGCGTTGTCGACATGGTTCAGCCCGCCGGCGTGCTGCCGGACACCAACGCCCACTTCCTGGGCGAGAACCCGCAGTACGTCTATTCGGTGCGGTTCGACTCCCACGAGCTGTGGGGCGCCGACGCCGAGTCCTTCGACCTCACCGTAGAGCTTTTCGAGAGTTACCTGGATGCGACCTCATGACCACCACCAGCGGACCGGACGAGACCCTTCCCCCAGCCCTGCGCACCGAGGCGCTTGAGCAACTGCTCACCGAGCGGGGCCTGATCGACCCGAAGATGATCGACGGAATCATCACCACCTACGAGACCAACGTCGGTCCGCTCAACGGCGCCAAGGTCGTTGCCAGGGCCTGGACCGACCCGGAGTACCGTCGCCGGCTGCTCGAGGACGGCACGGCCGCCATCAAGGAAATGGGCTTCGGAGGGTTTCAAGGCGAGCACATCGTCGTCGTGGAGAACTCCCCCACCATGCACAACGTAGTGGTGTGCACGCTGTGCTCGTGCTACCCCTGGCCGGTGCTGGGCCTGCCGCCGGGCTGGTACAAGGACCCGGCCTACCGCGCGCGCGTGGTGAAGGAGCCCCGCGCGGTGCTGTCGGAGATGGGGCTCGACCTGGTCGACGACGTGCAGATCACCGTCCGCGACTCCACCAGCGAGGTGCGGTGGCTGGTCCTGCCCGAGCGTCCGGCCGGCACCGAGCACCTGACCGAGCAGGAGCTCGTGCCGCTGGTGACGCGGGACGCGATGGTGGGCGTGGCGAAGGTGGCGGCACCGTGAGCGCGCCGCTGGACATCGAGGGCCCGGCCGCACCGCCCCGCTCCAACGGGGAGCTCGTCTTCGCCGAGCCGTGGGAGAGCCGCGCCTTCGGCATGGCCGTCAGCCTGTACGAGGCAGGCGTGTTCACCTGGCCGGAATTCCAGGCCGCACTGATCGCCCGGATCGCGGCCTGGGAAACCTCGGCAGCCCCAGGTGAGCCGTACAGCTACTACCAGCTGTGGCTGGCCGCCCTGGAGGACGTCCTCGCCGGCCTGTGCGCCGTTTCCCCGGATGAGGTCACCACGCGCACCCGAGCTCTGGCGCAACGCCCCGCAGGCCACGACCACTCCGACGGCCACGACCACCCGCACTGAGCCGCAACCGCCTCCCGGTCTCAAGGCAATGCAGTGTGTGCCGGCGTGCCGGAGGGTGCATGCGGTATCAGCACTTGCCACGTCCCAGATACGAGCATATGCTCCTAAGTGTCGATGGGGCCTCCTCCTTCCCGCGAGGATGCATGCTCCACGCGCGCATCCCGACCAGGCGGCCGTCCGCTGGGGAGCGAGAGGGCGGTAACTGGTGCGGCGCAGCGGGAGCTGCGCGGGCGTCCGGGAGCAGTGTGTCGGTTGCGCCCTATCCAGCGGCTTGAGCCCTGTCCAGCAGAGCAGCGCGCAGAGCGCGACTGCGGTACCAGCGAAGGAATCTTCTATGTCTGTCGAGAACAAGGTGCTCACCAACAAGGTGCTCACTGCGGCGGCGATGGTCACCATGGTGGGTGGCCTCGGTGTGGCGGGAACGCTGTCCGCGAGTGCGGCCACCCCGGAGTGCGGCGACAGCTGCATCAAGATCTACAGCACCGAGTTCGGCACCTCCGAGCAGCCCAATCTGGTCGAGACCGTGTACCAGGGAGCAGCCAGGGTCGGCCGGCCCACCGCGATGTACCCCGTCAGCAACACGGACCCGGCCGGGGACATAGTCGGCCACCGCAAGGGCCTGGTCACCGACTTCTACAAGGACGGCTTGGTGTCCGCCGAGGTGAACAGGCACTACGGCAACCTGACCGCGGTGGAGGTCGAGTACGTGCCGCACGGCAAGCGCACCGGCCTGTGCGCGGGCCTGGCCGACACCGCGTACCAGAACGAGGGCCTCACCCTGCAGAAGTGCGGCACCTCCGCCAAGACTGTCTGGATCATCAACACCGCGGACTCACCCTCCACCGCCCCCCAGGGACACTTCCCCCTGGTCAGCGGCTCGACCACCAACTTCACCCACCCCTACGCCATGACCGCCACCCACAGCGGCTCCACGCGCAGCCGCCACCAGACCACGGCACCCATGCAGATCCGGGTCACCAAGCTCACGGGCTCGCCCTACCACGTGCCCGCCGGCCAGCTCTGGGGCACGACCAAGTAGGCGGCTCTCCCCGAGCCCTCAGCGGCCCTGCTGCGGCGCTGCGACAGCCATGTTCTCGATGAGTCATTAAGGAAAACAAACTGATGGTTACCAGCAATCTCGTTCTCATTCCCGGCGCCGGCGGCGTAGGCCGCAGCGTCTTCGAGTATCTGCGCGCGCAGGACGTGCCGGTGCGCTTCATGGTTCGCAGCGAGGACGAGCGAGCCGCCGAGTTGCGCAGGCTCGGCGCGGAGGTCGTCATCGGCGATCTGACCCGGCCCGAGACCGTCGCGGCCGCGCTGCAGGGTGTGTCACGGATGTACTTCGCGATGCCCGTGTCGCCGGACCACCTGCTGGCGGCCGCCGTGGTGGCCTCCGTCGCGCGGGAGTACGGACAGCTGGACGCACTGGTCGACCTGTCGCAGATGACGGTGTCGCAGATGACCGCCACCAGCACCTCGGAGTCGCACCAGCAGCGGCTGCACTGGCTGGCCGAGCAGGTCTTCGACTGGTCGGGCCTGCCGGTGGTGCACATCCGGCCGACATCGTTCCTGGACAATCCCCTCTTCACCGCACTGGCGGCGCGGACGATCCAGGAGAACGGCACGATCGCGCTGCCGTTCGGCACCGGACGCACCTCGCCGGTGGCCGTGGACGACGTCGCCAGGGTGGTCGCCACCGTACTGCGCGACCCGGCCCCGCACATCGGGCAGGTCTACGAACTGACCGGGCCACGGTCGGTCGACATGAACGAGTTGGCGCGGGAGTTCTCCCACGCGTTGGGACGGCCGGTGACCTACGTGGACGTGCCCCCGGAGAAGTGGGAGGCCGAGGCGCTCGCCAAGGTGGGCCTGCCGCCGCACGTCGAACGGCACATCGCCGTCATGGCCCGGCTCCACCGGGAGAACCGCTATGACCGCACAGCCGACGGCGTCCAGCGCGTGACCGGCACCCCCGCCCAGTCGATCGAGGAGTTCGTGGCCGCTCGCAGGGACTTCTATCTGGGCTGAGCCCCCTTTCGTCAGGGACATAGGTGCGTCAGGGACATAGGTGCGCTTCGCCGGGTCGGCATGCACATACCCAAACCCTTCATGGCCATGGCGCTGGCAGCGCTCTCGGCAGCCGTTGCCGTGGGCTGCTACGCCCAGGTCTTCTGACCATCGCCGACGCTCGAAGGGGTCAAGGATCGCGTGACCCCCTGAGCGGACTGCCCCTTCATACAAGCCGATCCGCATGTGATCGGCCTCGCCGCGGGCCATTTCCGTATCCGATCCCCTACATCAGGGGGGAACCTCCAACGTGTACCGATCACTCCTCGTACTGACCGCTGCAATGTTCGCCATCGGCACCGACAGCTTCGTGATCGCCGGGATCCTGCCGGGCGCGGCCCACTCCCTCGGTGTCGGCGTCGGCACCGCAGGATGGCTGATCACCGCCTATGCCTTCTCCTACGCCGTCCTCGGCCCCGTCATGGCAGCAGCCACCACGCGGTGGCCGCGTCGCAGGCTGTTCCTCACCGGGCTCGGCATCTTCGTCGTGGGCAACCTCCTGACGGCCCTCGTCCCCGTCTTCGGCGTGGCCCTGGCCTCACGGGCGGTCGCCGGGCTCGGCGGCGCCCTGGTCAGCCCCACCGCCGTCGCTGCGGCCGCCGCGCTCGCGCCGCCTGAGCGCCGGGGACGCGCCATCGCCACGGTCCTGGCCGGCCTCAGCGCCGCGACCGCCCTTGGCGCCCCCATCGGCACGGGTGTCCCACAGCGCCGCGAACTCCTCGCTGTGCCGCCGCAACACGCCCACAAGACCGTCCACTTCGGCATCACGGCCGCGCCGGGCAGCAACCGCCCGCAGGTCGGCGACGAACACCCGGGACTGGTGCGGGTGTTCGTCCGAGGGGTAGATCGCGCGGGAGGCGGGATCGGTGAACCAGCGGTGGATGAAGCTCGCCCTGGCCCCGCGCCTGGTCGGCTGCCGGCCCACGAGCGCGATGGCCGCCTCGTTCTGTACGAGGGTCTCGTGCAGGTCGGTGATGATCTGCGCGGGAGTCGCCGCGAGCCGGTCGAGGAGCGCCAGCAGCCCCGGCGTGATGTGCGCGGTCAGGCCGCCCGCGGCTGGGGGCACGGGACGCTCGGCCAGGTGGAACAGATGGTCGCGCTCGTCGCCGCCGAGGCGCAGCGCACGGGCGAGGGCGGCCAGGACCTGCGCCGACGGCCGAGTGCCGCGCCCGCGCTCCAACTCGGTGCAGTAGTCCGCCGACAGGCCCGCGAGCTGAGCCACCTCCTCCCGCCGCAGCCCGGGTACCCGGCGGCGGGGCCCGGCGGCCAGACCGACGTCGCCCGGCCGGATCCGCGCCCGCCGGGACTTGAGGAACGCGGCGAGTTCGGAAAGGTCCACGCCCGCATCGTGCCGTGTACGACGCGTGCGAACCAGGGGCCGGCAACCGCAGGGTGTGCACAGCCTGGTTGCCGCCCGCAGACCGGGTGATGGTGGGAGGGCGGCGAGCGCACGACGTCGCGGCTCACCCATCCGAACCCTGGCAGGAGCGAAACCGATGCCGTACGCGAACTTCAAGGTCCCCGCAGGCACCCTCACCGACGAGCAGAAGGCGCAGATCATCACCCGCACCACCGACCTGTACAGCGAGATCTACGGCGAACGTGCCCGCGCCACCACGCTGGTGCTCGTCGAGGAGGTGCCCGACGGCGGCTGGGGCATCGGCGGCCACGTCCTGACCGCCGCCGAGATCCAGCAGCCGCCCGCCGGCTGACCGCACCTCCGTCGGCGCCGGCCCGGCCCCGCGCATCCGTGGCCGGGTCGGGCCGGCGCCGACGGCCACCCCCCACCCGCAGGAGCGAAAGGCAAGCCGAGATGCACCGACGCGACGTTCTGATCCGTGGAACGGCCCTGCTGGCCGCGCTGGCCACACCCGCCGTGCCGGCCCACGCCCATCCCGGACCCGTGGAACCACCCGGCTCACCGGGCACTCCGAGCTCACCGGTCCCGCCCGAGTACCGCAGCGGGTGGCAGACACTGCCGCCCATAGGAGGCGGCGCCCGACAGGAGCACGGTGTCGTCGCCCTCGGCAGCAAGGTCTACGTGATCGCGGGCATAGCCCCGACACCCGGCGGCGGCTTCACCACCACCAACCGGGTCGAGGCCTACGACTCCCGGACCGGGCGCTGGTCGGACGTCGCTCCGCTGCCGGTGGCGATGAATCACCCCAACGCGGCGGCGGTCGGCGGCAGGATCTACGTACTCGGCGGCCTGTCCGGTGGGGAATCCTGGCAGGCGCTGCGCGACGCCTATGTCTTCGACCCGCGCACGAACCGGTGGTCCCCCGTGCCCTTCATGCCGCCGGGCACCGAGCGGGGCAGCGCCGCCGTCGGCGTACACGGACCGAAGATCTACCTCGCGGGCGGGATGCGGACACTGACGCCCCAGCCCGGCGGCCTGCAGGACACCGTCGATGCCGTGTCCTGCTTCGACGTCACCACCGGCCGTTGGGAATCGCTGCCCAGCCTGCCCGAGGCCCGCGACCACGCCGGTGGCGCCCTGATCGCGGCGACCCTGTACGTCGTCGGTGGCCGTGACCGGGGGCAGGCCCACGTACGGGGCGAGGTCTACGCCCTCGACCTGCGCACCCGTCGGTGGAGCCGGCGTGCCTCCATGCCGACGGCCCGTGGCGGCATCGCGGCGGCGGCCATCGGCACGACGATCTACACCTTCGGCGGTGAAGGAAATCCGGCACCCGGATCCCAGGGCGTCTTCCCCAACACCGAGGCGTACGACACCACGCGCGACCGCTGGCAGATCCTCGCGCCCATGCCGGTGCCCCGCCACGGCACCGCCGCTGCCGCCGTGGGCAACACGATCCACATACCCGGAGGAGGCACCAAGGGCGGCGGCGCCCCCGTGGACACCCACGACACCTACCCCCCGCACGGACGCTGACCCGGACACGTTCCTCCGTAGATCAGCAGTGTCCGTTCCGGCTGTTCGGCCAAGTGAAACGCGGTGTCGAACGTCCCGGGCCGCAGGTTCGAGGAAGACCCAGCGGGCGAAGTTCGCCGACCGGTCCGGGGCCGTGGTGAGGTGCGGAAACAGCTCGTCGGCCGCCTCCTTGTAGCTGAGCACGTCGTAGGTGCCGCCGATGGCGTACGCGGGGGTGGCCGGAGCAGGAGCGGGACCATCGCCACCTCGGCCGCGAGCGGCTCAGCTACTTCGGGCTCGGCCACAGGCGCGTGTCCGGCCAGCCGGAAGAGGTGACCGCGCGTGCGCGTCAGGCCGTGTGCTGGTAGGCCGGATAGGTGAGGTAGCCGGTGTCGCCGCCCTGGTAGTACGTGTTCTCGTCGACGGGGGCGATCGGCAGGCCGGTGCGGAGGCGTTCGACAAGGTCGGGGTTGGCGAGGAAGCCGCGGCCGAAGCTGATCAGGTCGGCGCCCAGGCCCAGCCAGTGGTCGGCTTCCGCGCGGCCGGTCTGCTTGGGGCCCATCGGGAGGACCGGATTGACGATCAGGGTTCCGGGCCAGGTGCGGCGCAGGCCGATGAGCACCTCTTCGTCCGTGGTCATCTCCAGGTGGACGTAGGCGAGTTGGAGCCGGTCCAGTTCGGTCAGCAGTGCGGTGTTGAGGGCGAGCGCGTCGGTCTCCTCGACGCCCCAGAAGCCGCCCCCTGGGGAGAGCCGGATGCCCGTCCTGGCCGCGCCGATCGCGTCCACCGTCGCGGCCACGGCCTCTACGGCGAACCGGATCCGGCCCGTGATCGTGCCACCGTAGCGGTCCGTGCGCCGGTTGGCGTTGGAGGAGAGGAACTGGGAGATCAAGTAGCCGTTGGCACCGTGGAGTTCGACTCCGTCGAAGCCCGCGTCGATCGCGCGGCGGGCAGCCTCGGCGTACGCGTGGGCATGCTGGGGCACCTCGGCGGTGTCCAGTGCGCGGGGCGTGGGTGCGGGCTGCGGGCCGGTCGGGGTGAAGACGTCACCCACTGCGGCGATCGCCGAGGGGCCGACGGGCTGGTGGCCGGTCGTGTCGGGGTGCGAGACCCGGCCGCCGTGCATGAGCTGGGCGAAGATCCGCCCGCCGTTGATGTGTACGGCGTCGGTCACGGCACGCCACGAGGTTACTTGCTCATCGGTGTGCAGTCCGGGCGTGCCGGGGTTGGACTGCCCGATGAGGCTGGGCTGCACGCCCTCGGACACGATCAGTCCGGCTGTCGCGCGTTGCGCGTAGTACCTGGCCATGGACGGTGTGGCGAGGCCGCCGGCCGCGGCCCTGACGCGGGTCATCGGGGCCATCACCATCCGGTTGGGCAGGGTCAGGTCGCCGAGTCGGTAGCTGCTGAACAACGTCGTCACGTCGGGCTCCTCCGTCCGTATCGTGTGCCCGGATGCCGGGCACAGCGCTACGCTAAAACCTGACATGGATGTCAGAGGCAAGCGGTGTGGCGTGGTTCACCAGGGGAGGCAGTCGTGCGGATCGGCGAGCTCGCGGCGCGTACCGACGTCAGCGTCCGGTCGCTGCGCTACTACGAGGAGCAGGGGCTGCTGACCAGCAGCCGTAGCGCCAGTGGACAACGGCATTACACGGAGGCCGAGGTGGAGCGGGTGCGATTCATCCAGCGCCTGTACGCGGCGGGCCTGTCCAGTCGTACGATCGCCGAGCTGCTGCCCTGCGTCGAGACACCCAGCGAGGGCAACTCCGATGCCGCTCTTGAGCGGATGGCGCAGGAGCGCAACCGGCTCACCGAGCACATCGACGAACTCCTGCGGACCCGGGCCGCATTGGACGGCCTGATGGCCACGGCACGGGCCCATCGGGAGAGCGAGGCAACCGCTTCAGGTGTCCGGTCCGGGTCAGGTGAGGGGACGAGCGCCCCACGCGTTCTGGAGAGCTGACTGCACGCCTTCCCCGAGAACCAGGTGTGTCATCCCGCCTGGCAGGGTGGGCAGCTCAGCCCAGTGAGTCACGGTCTCATCACTGGCCAGGCCGTGAGGCAAACGGACAACGCCGTCGGAGTCGACGAAGCAGTCCCTGTGCTCCGCCCCGTCCTCACTCCGGTGCACAGTCGTGAAGACCATTGGCCTCACCAGCCAGAATTCCTCACCCAACGCCGTATCGGCCCCGGACTCAGTGGCGCTGTCAGCTGGATACCGGCCCGTGATCGCCGCTGCCACCGGTGTACCGCTCCGAGGCAGCCTCTCGCGTGCGTCAACCCACGTCACCACGGTGTTCAGATTCGTCATCTTCACCCTCGCTTCGGGCACTCGGCACATCGTCTTCTGCCCCTATGCCGACGCCCGGCATAGTGACACTGCCCCGACCCCGGCATCTGGCAAGACCCACCGGCGCGCGCGAGGGTTGCTCGAGCCGGAACGAGCACGGCCGACGACGTCAGGTGCGTTCCGGCTCGTTCGTCTCCTCGGTAGCGGCGGTCCGGGCGCGACGGCGGCTCAGCAAGGTGCCGCCAGCGACCACCAGGCCGATGGCGATGACCCTGGCGGCCTGGTAGTAGCCGGACGCCGGCTCCTCCGGGGTGCCGGGCAGCCGGAAAAAGACCCACACTGCCGCGAGACCCCCGAAGACGATCAGTGCGACAGCCCCCCACGTCCCGAGGCCCGCCCACCAGGGCCCGGGGTCGTAACCCCGCTCGTCGGTCTGCTCAACGTCCTTGTCGGCCACGGTCAGTTCTCCTGGGCGTGTGGTGGCGGTCGCGCGGGAAGACGCGGGCCGGGCGCGGAAGGTTCACCGGGCTGCACGTTCCCTGCTGGAGCCGCATCCTGCCAGCCGACGAAATCCCCCGCCGCCCAACCCAGATGAACGACTCCCGCAGGGGTGCCGGCGCCCTCCCGGCTCACGTGCTTCCAGCGGTCGAACCGGACATCGCCGCGCATTCCATCGCCATGACCATCAACTCGGCGAACTTATGTGGTCACAGCGCCGGGGGCACCGGGCAGGTGCCCCTCACCGGTCCGCGTGTGCCCCTCAGCCGTGGCCCGCACTGCCGAGAGGCACTGATCCGTAGGGGTCTGCCAGGTCGCGTAGTCCCTCGTGTCCGGCCCGTGGCTCGGTTGCCGTGTCGACGCAGGCCACGCGCACACCCTCACCGAGGGTGCCGGCGCTGCGTGAGTCCGGTCGTCCTGACGCTCGACCGCCGCACACCACCACCGAGCGTCTTCTCCGGCCGCCTCAACCGCACGATGGCGACCCTGGCCCGCAGCAACGCCGGTGAGGACGCAAGCCCACCCTTGGTGGGAGATCTTCGACGCGATCCGGTTGTAGCTGGTCTGTGCGGGCCATGGAGACCGTCGGTCGGGCTTCTCAGGGCTTGGATGACACCTCGTCAGTGAGTGGGCAGCTCGAACCCGAGGGCGACCAGGGCTTCTTCGGCGGCCTGCTGGTCCTGCTCGTAGCTGCCGCCGGAGATTCCGAGACCTCCCACACACCGACCGTTGTCGACGATCGGGTAGCCGCCGCCGACCGCCATCAGGCGGGGGTGACCGGCCAGCGGCGCGACCCGCGGATCAGCGAGGTAGTCGTTCCACACGTGGGTGGGGATGTGGAAGGAGGCCACGGTCCAAGCCTTGTCGACAGCCACCTCGGCGGCGAGGAAGGGCACGCCGTCGGCGCGGTCGAACGCCTTGAGGTGCCCGCCCGGGTCGGTGACGGCGACGGCAGCGGCGAAGCCGATCCGGGCGGCGGCCATGTGCACCGCCGCGACAAGTGCACCGGCGGCGGCCTGAGTGATCGAGGAGGCGGGGCAGGACTTTTCGAGCGTGTCGGTGTTCATGAACGGTTCCCTTTGTAACTGTGTTGTACGGGTGGCGCAGTGACAGTCGGCACCGTCGCGGCGCGGTCAGCGCAGAGGCGAGGCGGGGGTGGGGGCCACGCGGGTGACAACGGTCTTCTCGGGGATCAGCAGGCTGTGGACGACCGGGCCGATCTCGTCCTTCCACCGGTCGTGGTGGTAGACCGCCGCGTACAGGGCCTCGCTGTGGGCCTCGTTCTCGAACCGGCGGATCCACACATAGCGGTCCTCGTCCTCGTCGTCGATGAAGGAGGCGGTCACGTCCATGCCCAGCGAGGTCTGGAACGGGAGGACGACGTCCTCCATGTAGCGCACCCATTCCTCGCGACGTCCGGGCTGTGCCTGGTAGCGGCGGATCTCGTAGTACACAGTGCTACTCCAAACTACTTGAGGGGATGGTCAGTTGGTGATGGTGAGGACGAGCTTGCCGCGGGTGCGGCCGGTCTCGCCACGGGCGTGGGCCGTGCCCGCCTGCTCCAGCGGGAAGGTGTCCTCCACCTCAACGGCGACATGACCGGCGTCGATCAGGTCGGCGATCGTCGTCAGCGCCGCGCCGTCCGGCTCGACCAGGAACGGCGTGACCCGCATACCAGCCGTCTCGGCGGCCTGAGCGAGTTCCGGGGAGACGCCGGCCGGGATCGCGACCAGCAGACCGCCTGGGCGCAGGACCTTCAGCGAGCGGGTGCTGGTCCGGTCGTGGGCATCGCCCACCAGGTCGATGACGACGTCGACGTCGGCGGTGGCGTCCTCGAAGCGGGTGGTGGTGTAGTCGATGGCCTGCTGCGCGCCGAGCTCCTTGAGCCAGGTGTGGCGGGCCGTTCCGGCGGTGGCGATGACGTGGGCGCCCAGGTGCCGGGCGAACTGGACCGCGAAGTGGCCGACCCCGCCGGCGGCGGCGGTGACGAGGACGCGCTGGCCGGCCTGGACATGGGCGGTGTCGACCACGGCCTGCCAGGCGGTCAACGCCGCCAGCGGCACCGCGGCCGCGTGCACGTGATCGAGGGTGGCGGGCTTTCGGGCGAACTGACGGGCCGGAGCGGTCACATATTCGGCATAGGCGTTCGCGACACGTGGGAACCACGGCATGCCGTACACCTCGTCGCCGGCCTTCAGCGTGGTCACACCGAAGCCGACCTCCTCCACCACCCCGGACACGTCCCAGCCGAGGGTGAACGGCGGATCACCCAGCACTCCGGCCATGCCGGTGCCGCCGCGGGTCTTCCAGTCCACCGGATTGATCCCGGCCGCGTGCACCCGCACCAGCACTTCGGTGGGCAGCGGTACCGGGCGCGGAACTTGCTGCATCCGCAGCACCTCCGGACCGCCGAAACGGTCCTGGACCACTGCGCGCATCGTGTCTACGGACATGCGTCATCTCCTGATAAGGCACTCAGCGGACGGCCCTCGGCGGGCCCTCCCTTGGACGTCGACGACGCTATCCCCGGGGATATAGTTACCTTCAAGGTCTAGTACTTCCCATTGGGAAGTGACCTGGTGAGGAGAGCGAGCATGACAACCACCTGCCCCAGCGGCCAGCACGCGCATCACGACGTCTACGCCGCGCAGTGCCCATGCCGCGCCCTGCTCGACCTGCTCGCCAACAAGTGGTCCGCGCTGGCCATCGGCGCCCTTGAGGACGGGCCGCAGCGCTTCGGAGAACTGCAGCGCAGGCTCCAGGGCGTCAGCCCCAAGGTGCTGACCCAGACGCTGCGCCGCCTTGAGGACTTCGGCATCCTCGACCGCACGATCTACCCCGCCGTACCGCTGCACGTCGAGTACGCCCTCACCCCTCTCGGTCAGAGCGCCGCACTCCCGCTCAACGCGCTCCGCGCCTGGGTCGAGGACAACATCGACCAGGCGTTCCGGCCGGAACCTGGTCGCTGATCACCCCGACGAGCACCGCCGGGTCCGCCAGAGCTACTTCACCCACCGGACCATGCAGCGTTCGAGCACATCACGCCCCACCCTTCTTCTCGGTCTGAGCTGGTCACTCGTAAGTTGGATGGTTCATGGAGCTTGGCCGCCAGTGGTCCTGCGACGACTCCACCGCCAATCGGGAACTGCGACTCGATCGTTGCTGCAGGGCGACGCCGGCGAGGTCGTCTGCGGATTCGATGTACGACGAGTTCGCGGAGAGGACGTGCCGGAGATCTGGGCCGGACTGGACATCGGCAAGACGCGTCACCACTGCTCATGATCAACGCGGACGGCACACGCCTGCTGTCCCGCCGAGTTCACAACGACGAGCCCGAATTACTCGAACTCATCGCTGACGTCCTGGAGATATCCCACGACGCCCTACGGGCTGTCGACCTCAATCACGACGGCGCCGCGCTGCTGGCCGGCCTGCTGGCCAACCATCAGCAACCCGTCGCCTACCTCACCGGCCGGCCTGTGCATCGAGCCTCGGGCGCCTACCGAGGGGAGGGAAAGACTGATGCCAAGGACGCGTTCCTCATCGCAGACCAGGCGCGCGGCCGCCGGAACCTCGGGTTGCTGCGGCCGGGAGACGAGATCGCCGTCGACCTGCGCACGCTGAACCGGCTCCGCGCTCAACTGGTGGAAGTCTTCCCGGCGTTGAAACATACCTGGACCGGACGATCAAGGGTCCGGTCACACTGCTGACCGGGTATCAGACCCCGGCCGCCATCCGCCGCGCGGGACCCAGTCGGATCGAGACCAGGCTGAAGAACCGCAAGGTCCACGGCGCCGCCGCCCTGGCGCGAACCGTGGGAGCCACCGACTCGGTGCCGAGTTCATGGCCGCGACCGGCGGCGACATGGACGCCTTCGGGAGCGCGGACCGGCTGGCCGGCTTCGCCGGGCCGGCGCCCAGACCTCGTGACTCCGGCCGCGTCAGCGGCAACCTCCACCGGCTGAACTCGCCGCTTGCTTCGCGGTGGCTCGGCGAGGGGCGACACGCCCCGGTGCTTGCCGATGAACCTGTGCTAGCGTTTTTGACGGACGTACGAAAGTCACGGTCCGGTAGGTAGTCCGGATGGCGAACAGTCGCTCGTACAGTGCCCGTTGAGGCACGTCCGGTGCGTCCCTTTTCGTTTCACGATCGAGAAGGGACACGACTGTGTCGGATCTGCACGTCATCATCGCCGGCGGCGGGCTCGGTGGCCTGGCCCTCGCGCAGGGGCTTCACCAGGCGGGGATCAGCGTCGCCGTCTACGAGAAGGACCCCATCCCGGCCTTCCGCAACCAGGGCTACCGCATCCGGATCAACCCCGACGGCATCACCGCCCTCAAGGCCGTGCTGACGCCATCGGCGTTCGAGGTCTTCGCCGCCACCGCCGGTACCCCTGGTCCTCGCATGGACACCTTCGACCACCAATTGAACCTGCTGCACGCCCAGGAACTCCCGCCCTTCCCGGACCTGCCCGGCGGCGGGAACCTGGCGGTCAACCGGATGACGCTGCGCCAGATCCTGCTGTCCGGCCTGGAAAAGACAGTGCACTACGGCGCCCGGCTCACCCACTACGACATCAACGTCTCAGGCTCGGTGACCGCGCACTTCGCTGACGGCACCAGTGCCCGCGGCGACGTACTGATCGGTGCGGACGGGGTCAACTCGGCGGTCCGCAAGCAGTACCTGCCCAAGGCCCGGGTCGTCGACGCCGGACTGCGGCTGCTCTACGGCAAGGTCCGCTTCACCGGCGACGAGGCCCGCTCCCCGCTCCCGCCGGAACTGCTCGGACTGTGGACCACCGTCGTCGGCCCGCAACGGCGATTCGTCGGATTCGCCCCCGTGCAGTACCGCGAACCGATGCACCAGGTGACAGCCCGGCTGGCCCCCGGCGTCGAGCTCAGCGACGACAGCGACTACCTCGCGTGCGTCTTCGGTGCTCGCCGGGAGCAGTTCCCCTGCGGCGACGCGGAACTGTTCGCCATGAGCGGCGCACAACTGCAGGCGCTGACGTTGTCCCTGGTGGAGGGCTGGCACCCGCAGCTGATCGAGACCGTGGCCCGCCAGGACCCCGCCTCGATCTTCCCGGTCTCGGTGCGCACCAGCATCCCCATCGCCGCCTGGGAGACCACCGCGGTCACCCTGCTGGGCGACGCCATCCACGTCATGAGCCCCGCCATCGGCGTCGGCGCGAACACCGCGCTCCGGGACGCCCGCGTCCTGACAGACCGCCTCCTCCAGGCCGCCGGCGGTCGGCCGCTCGCCGAGGCCCTGCATGCCTACGAGGACGAGATGCGCGGGTACGGCTTCGACGCCGTGCGCGACTCGGCCGCCCGCGGACACCGCCTGGTGGGCCAGGACCCACTGCCCACCCCGCAGGCCTAGGGGCAGGAGGCGTCCGCCGGCTCGGCGCCCGACCGCACACTCAACCGCGCGAACCGGTGCCGGCCCTGCCTCTGTGTCCGCCACCCCGGGGGCCGAGCCCAGGGCCGAACCCCGACGACCCGCGACACCGCCGCAGAACACAGACCGGCTGCCCGCACACCCTACGTCCGGCACATCCCTGTGCCCGACGTCCACGCGGTCACCGGAACGCGTACCCAGCACGCCTTCGAGGAGGAAGTACCGTGCCCGCTCTCCGTGTCTCCGCCGTCGGCTCCGGGCTCGCCGGACTGACGCTGGCCCACCACCTTCACCGCCACTGCCTGGACGTGACCGTCTACGAGCCCGACCCCTATCTGACCAGCCGAAGCCCGGGCTACCGGCTGCACATCAACTCCACCGGTACCACCGCCCTGAGCAGCGTGCTGCACCCGCGACTCGGTGAACTGTTCGCGGCCACCGCAGGCATACCCCGCCAGGGCGCCCTGCTGTTCGACGCACAGCTCACCCCGGGCCCGGCTCGCGACCTCAGCGACTCCCGAGGCATCGGCGACCCGGCCTCGGGCCTCCCGGAACACCTCGTGGTGGACCGCTCGACCCTGCGCAGAATCCTGTACACCGGGCTAGAGGGCGTGGTGCAATTCGGCGCCCGAGTCACCGGCTACCACCACAACCCGGACGCCGACGTCACCGTGCACCTCGCCGACGGACGCCGCGCCGACGCCGACGTACTGATCGGCGCGGACGGCATCAACTCCGCCGTGCGGGCCAGGCGCCTGCCCGAGCACAACGCCGTCGACCTGGGGCACGACACATCGCCGCGAAGATCCCCCTCACCGACCGCACCAGAGCCCAGATCCCGCGAAAGCCGTACGCGGATCCGCGCACAAGGGAGAACGCATCATCGGGCACCGTCCGCTGCCCGCTTGATCCCGCCATCAGATGCTGGACTCCGGCCCCGGGGGGGGGCAGGGCTGGGCGTCGCCGTCGGCGCGGTCGAGCGCCTTGAGGCGCCCTCCCGGATCGGTGACGGTGACGGCGACGGCCGCCGGGAAGCCGATCCGCGCGGCGGCTGTGTACGCGGCCGCGACAATGCGCTGGCGGCGGAAGGAGGCGGTCACTTCCATGCCCAGCGAGGTCTGGAACGGGAGGACGACGTCCTCCACGTAGCGCCCCCACTCCCTCGCCGCGGGCGTGAGCCGCGCCGGCCTGCTCCAGCGGGAAGGATTCCTCCGCTTCGACGGCGACATGGCCCGCGTCGATCAGACCGGCGATCGTCGTCACCGCGGCACCGTCCGGCTCGGCCAGGAAGGGGGTGACCCGCACACCGGCCGCCTCGGCTGCCTGAGCCAGCTCCGGGGAGATGCCGGCCGGATGGCGACCAGCAGGCCGCCGGGGAGCGGGACCAGCGCTGAGGCGCCGGCGGGGACGTCGGTCTCCGGGCCGAAGGGCATGCCCGCTCCGCGGTACTCGGGCAGGACGACGGGCTTGAGGGCGGCGAGAGTCTGTTCGCAGATCGCCGGATCCGGCATTCAGATCTGACCGGCAGCCTTGGTGAAATCCCATCCGTGGCCGAGTACTTCGGCGATGAGACTGTTGATGACAAGGGTGCCCGGCAGGTCGCCGCCGACAGGCGGCATGTTCACGTTGCTGCTTTCGACATCCTTCGCCAACGCGACACGTACCGTGTCGGCGTGACGCCGGATCTCTGCTGCAGCGTCCTTCGAACCCTTCTGATGAGCCCGGACGACCGTGGACTCCACCGAGCCGGCCCGGCCCGTGGCAAAGCCCCTTCCCCGGATGCCGTCGATGCGGGTGCCGCCGCCCGAGCCGTGGTGTGACGAGTGGTCGGCAGCTGTCCGTCAGGGATGGGGCGTGACGCTCACCTTTACGGTCAGCGCGCCCCTGTTGTCCTGGGAGCAAGCCCCGGCAGCGTCGTTCATGCCCAGCTGCAGAGTGCCGTCCCGGGTGGCTCGGAAGGTCAGTTTCCGTCCTACGACGTGGACAGGGGGGTTCTTGTCGCCGTCAAGGACCGCCAGTAGCGTCCCGAACGGCGCCTCGGGCCTGATCTTGCAGGCCTTCGCGCCGTCCAGCCGCTTGTCGGTGTCCGCGTCGTAGCCGGCCGGTCCTGTCATGGGCATGCTGCGATAGTCGGCCGTCCACTCTCCTGAGACGAACCGCACGGTGACCAGGTCTCCGCGCCGGACGGACGCTCCGGTCACCGGCTGCCAGCCGGTCGCCGACTGGACGACCTGGCTGGTGGCCGTCGTCTTCGGGCCCTCCTTGAACGGCAGTGTCCCGGTGAGGAACAGGCCGCCTCCGACACCCGCCGCCAGCACCGCCGCGGCGGACAGTGCCCACCACAGACGCTTCGGCCCCGGCGGACGGCGCGACGGATGCTGTGAGGGCTGTAGCGCGGTGGTGTGCCGGGCCGTCTCCCTGGTGGGGACGAGCCGCGCCTGGCCACTGGTCACGGTGTCGGCGTCGGCGTCGGCGTCGGTCAACTGGGGCGAAGGCCGCGGCGTGCGCACGGTCGCCGGCGGCAGCGGCCCGGCGTCCGGCTCGTCCGCCGCGACACGCCGCAGCGCGGAACGCACGCGTTCCGTCGACGGGCGCTCGCTCGGAGACTTACGCAGCAGTGCCTCGACGATCGGGCGCAACGGGCCGAGCCGCTCTGCCAGGACGGGCTCCTCGTACGCCACCGCGTTGAGCGTCGCGGGTGCTGCCGGTCTGCGAAACGGGGATTGACCGGCGCAGACCGTGGCGAGGGTCGCGCCCAGTGACCAAAGGTCGGAGGCCGGTCCGGCCTGCGTTCCCGTCACCCGCTCCGGCGCCATGAACTCCAGGGAGCCGACCAGTTCGCCGGTGACGGTGAGGCCGTCGCCGTCATCGAGGGCCGCGATGCCGAAGTCGGTGAGGACGGCGTCATCGTCGCGGCGTAGCAGGACGTTGGCGGGTTTGACGTCACGATGCAGGGCGCCGGCGGCGTGCACGGCTTCCAACGCGTCGAGCAACTGCAGGCCCAGCGCGGCGGTGTGCTGCGGTGTGAGCGGCCCGGTCTCGGTGATCCGATCGGCCAGTGAGGGCCCCTCGACGAGTTCCATGATGATCCACAGCCGGTCCTCGGCCTCGACGAGGTCGTGGACGCCCACCACGTGCGGGTGCGGCACCCGGGCGACCGCGCGCGCCTCTCGGGTCGCCCGGCGCAGCCGTGTACGATGCTCCTCGTCGCCATGGGTGAGGATGTGCAGTTCCTTGGCGGCCACCGCCCGGTCCAGCAGCCGGTCGTGCGCACGCCAGACCGTGCCCATGCCGCCTCGGCCGAGGACGTCATGGAGCAGATACCGATCGGCGATCAGCCGTCCTGAGCCGTGTTCCGGACGCGTCGCCGGCTGGTGATCGCCGTCTCCGGGTATCACGCGGTCCCTCACTCTTCCTTCCCGGCGGGCCGGGCGCCCGCCGGTCCTCGTGCGTTCAGCGCTCGAACCGGGCCGAGCATAACGGAGCGCGGTACAGGGGCATGCCGTCAACTGCCATGCATCAGCCGGGCTTTGATGTGACAGGCCGTCTCCGGAGGTGCGGTTGGCAACGAAGTCTTGCTGCCGTACCAGGAAGGCTTCAGGGCCACTCGAACGCTTCCGTCACCCCGGAGTCGGGCAGGCGTTCGCTTGTGAGCACCGTTCACAGCGTCGGCGCGCTGTCGCCCGCCGGAGTCCGGGGTACGGACCGGCCATGCCGCCTTGGCCGTGGCGGTGGGAGGCTCGATCCGCACGTTGGTCGGGGCCGTGCCTGCACTGGTCTTCGAGCCGCTGGGCGCACCACCGCTGCCGGTGGAGCCGGCGACCTTCTTCTCCAAGCCGGCGGCGACGGCCACCAGGCCGCGTGGAACGGATGTGGACTGCCGGCATGTGAACTGGCCAACAAGAGAACTGCCAACATGGCGGCTGGGCGGGAACCGGCCGCACCTCCCGAAGTAGCGCACGCGGGCGGCGGTCCTGGCGACCAGGCGGGAACTCATCGGGTCTCAGAAGATGGCGAGCGGGTTGACGGGAACCCCGGTCAGTGCGTGGATACGTGGCGCCGCGACCGTGAGCAGGAAGCTGTAGCGAGAAAGCTCCTCGCACACGGCAGCCAGTTCTTCGACGTTCGCGGCATCGATCAGCGGCATGCCCAGCCGCACCAGGCCGATCCCGTGCAGGGGCGCCGGCGCTTCCGCGTCCAGGGCGGGGAGGGCGTCGCCGGTGTCGCCCACGTAGATCGACACGCCGCGCAGGTGCATCCACCGCACCGCGTCGACGCTCATGCCGGGCATCGGTGAATCGAGCGTGGCGGTCCATCCGAGCCGGACCACCAGCGCGTCACCGGCTTCAACCGTGACACCTTCGCGCTCCTCGGCGGCATCGAGGTCCCGCGCGGTGACCGCGTAGCCTGCGGGCAGCGGGCCGTCCGCCGCCAGATCGAGCAGCACCCCCCGCGTGACCACGCCGGCGGCGAACGCCGTCGTGGAAGCATGCTTGACCCCGGCCGGGGACACGCTGTCGCCGAGCAGCCGACCCGGGTAGACCCGTCCGTCCATCGACTGGTGGCTGAGAGCGTCCAGATGCGTCGAGCGCGGATGGTGGTTGGTCACCACCATCACATCCGCCGTCGCATGCATCGCCGGCCCGGTGTGGACCATCAGCTGCTGGACCGGTGAACCCTCCGTCGTGGCCGGTGCGAAAGGACCGCTGATGATGGGCGTCGGCTGGATGGGCAGCGCCAGCGACACCACCCGGCCGCTCAGGACCTCTGCCGCCGCCCTGGCCCGTGTTTCGTCGGTGATGAGGTTGAGCGTGCCGAGCTCGTCGTCATCGCCCCACCGACCCCAGTTGCTCGGCAGATCACTCAATCCCTGCGTGATAGCCACTCCTTGATCGTGTCCTTCCATGCTCATGACGAGTGTTGTTCCTGGTCGAGGTGGTGATGAGTTCCTCGGTGAGCCACCGTGCGACGTGGTCGGGGTAGGGCGGTGCCGGTCCGAGGATGGTGTGCCGGAAACCGGCGTCGGTGCCTCTGCCGATCGTGTCCCGGGCGGGGTCGGCGTGCTCGGCGGCCATGCGAGGCGTCGAGGAGACGCGTCCGCCGATGTGGATCGGTGGGTGGGTTGGGGGGACGGGTTTGGGGTTGCCGAAGCCGTCGGTCAACTGGAGGCGGGTGCCGTGGAAGTGGAAGGCGAACGGTTCGGCCTCGGTCCGTCGGAGAGGAGCGAGCCGCCCTGCCGCGTATATGCGCATGGTGCTTGGTCGTGTCGGCGGTTCCCGCCGGATGTGCGGCGCCCGAGGCGGGGCGGGTCCTGGTGCGACTCGTCTACTTCCTCTGCAGCTTGCCCAGCGGGTTGGGGTGTTCCTCCAGCGCGGTGGCAGCCGCCTGCCAGCTGGTGTCCTCGGGGTAGAGGGCGCTGCGCAGGAAGGCGGAGGTGAGCTGCTGGATCAGAGCGACACGCGCGGGACTCTCGTCCGTCGTCTCGGCGACCTCGTACCCGGGGATGCCGCCGAGCGAGTGCTCTGCTCCGAACAGTGTGAGCAGGCTCTTGCTCCCCGGGCTGTAGGTGTAGGGGTCGGTGAACCAGTCCGGTCCGCGAGTGGACAGCGCGGACTGGTCGTGGTCCCCGGCCACGATGAGAGCTGGCGTGGCCATGGTGTCGAAGGATGGCTTCAGGAAGGGGAGGTTCTCCGCGGCGAACGGGGTCAGGTCGTCGCCCAGACCGGTCAGGGCCAGCAGCACGCCCGCCTTGACACGCGGGTCGGACATGTCCTCGCCGGGAACGCCGTCGGAGTCGAGGACGCGCGCACCCAGCAGCGTGCTCGCCGTCTGGGCTCCCCAGGAGTGTCCGGCCACCGCGATGCGGCTGCCGTCGAGGCGCCCGCCGAGGCCCGGCACGGAGGTCTCCAGCACCTCAAGCCCGTCCAGCACGCGCTTGAGGTCCTCAACGCGGAAGCGCCAGATCCGCGGCGTACGCCGGTCCTCGGCAGGAAGGCCGAGCGTCCGTGAATCGAGGTGGGTGGGCTGCAGGACCACGAAACCGTGAGCGGCCCAGAAGTCCGCCAGCGGGGCGTAGCCGTTCATCGACCAGCCGAAGCCGTGCGAGAAGACGACGACGGGCAAATCGCCGCCGGTCGCGGGCGCGGACACGCGGACCTGGAGGTCCTCACCACGGCCGGGGGCGGACAGGACGACCGGCTTCACGGACACGATCGCAGCGGGCGCACCCACGGCCCTCTGCGTGATCGCGATGTGCGAGTCGGACATCGAAGTACCTCCGTTCAGCTTCTTTACGTGGTCGGCGGGGCGGGCCCGGTGGTCAGCGGCGCCGCAGTGCCGCGTCGAGCAGGGCGGGCGGAGCGTCGTTCTTCTCGTGCGCGGCCAGGTCGACACCGGGAGCGACGACGGTGTCGATGGCGTCGAGTACGTCGGCGGAGAGCACGGTGTCTGCGGCGGCGAGCTGCGAGTGCAGGTGGTCCAGCGTGCGGGGGCCAATGAGCGCGCTGGTCACGGCGGGATGCGCGGTCACGAATCCGAGCGCGAGCTGGATCATGGTCAGGCCCGCCTCGTCGGCGACCTCGGCCAGCCGCTCGACGGCATCGAGCCTGGCCCGGTTGGCGGTGAAGGTGACATCGAAACGCTGCGGCATGAACGCCGAGCGGTTGCTGGTGATCTCCCGGCCCTCGCGAACCGCCCCCGACAGCCAGCCCGAGGACAACGGGCTCCACACCAACACACCGAGTCCGTATTCCTCGGTCACGGGCAGGACGTGGGTCTCGATCCCGCGCTGGAGGATCGAGTAGCTGGGCTGTTCGGTGACGTACCGGCCCAGGTGGTGCTCGCGGGCGGCCCACTGGGCTTGCACGATGCGGTACGCCGGGAAAGTCGAGGAACCGAAGTAGCGGATCTTTCCTGCGCGTTGCAAGTCGGTCAGCGCCGACAGCGTCTCCTCGTCGCTGGTGCTCGGGTCCCACCGGTGGATCTGGTAGAGGTCGACGTGATCGACACCCAGACGGCGCAGACTGTTGTCCAGCTCGGTGACCAGCCAGCGACGCGAACTGCCCTGGTGGTTACGTTCGTCGCCCATCGGCAGGCTCGCCTTCGTGGCCAGGACGATGTCGTCGCGGCGGCCGGCGATGGCCTTGCCGACCATCTCTTCCGACTCGCCGGCGCTGTACACGTCGGCAGTGTCGATGAGGTTGACCCCGGCCTCGAGAGCGGCGTCGACGATGGCGGTGACCTCGTCCTGGGTGGTACGCCCCATCCTGCCGAAGTTCATCGCGCCGAGCGCGAGGGAGCTGACCTGCACACCGGTACGGCCCAAGGTGCGGTACTGCATGACCGTGTTCCTCCATTGCGGGTGAAGCATGGTGGCAATGCATGGCTTTGTTGTCGGGCCCCTGCTCTGACATCATGAACAAGCGGAACCTCGTTCCGGAACGATACGGAACACTGTTCCGTTTAGCAAGCTCGGCAGTGGAGGAAGTGGCGCGGTGAACGACAGCGACGAGGGCGCGGGGCCCGCAGCCCAGTCCAAGCGCAAGGACGCCCGGCGCAACAAGGAGACTTTGCTCGACGCGGCCGCCGCGGTCTTCGTCACGTCGGGCGTGGAAGCGCCGGTACGTGACATCGCGGCCAAGGCCGGCGTCGGGCTGGGCACGATCTACCGCCACTTCCCGACTCGAGCAGATCTCATCATCGCCGTCTACCGGCACCAGGTCGACGCCTGCGCGGAGGCCGGCCCGGCTCTGCTGGCGACCAGCCCGACACCTCACGCCGCCCTCGGACGGTGGGTCGGCCTCTTCGTCGATTTCTTGGTCACCAAGCACGGACTCGCGGCCGCGCTGCAGGCCGACAGCTCCGGCTTCGAGACGCTGCACGCCTACTTCCTCGACCGCCTGCTGCCGGTGTGCACCCAGCTCCTCGACGCTGCCGCCGACGCCGGCGAGATCCACTCCGACGTCAGCGCCTACCAACTCATGCGCGGCATCGGGAACCTCTGCATAGGCGCCGACAACGACCCCCGCTACGACGCACGTCGAGTGGTCGAGCTCCTCGTCGCAGGACTACGCCAACCGCACTGACTGCGATGCCGGTGAATGTCAGCGCCCTCGCACAGACGGTCATCCGCGACATCGGCGCGCTGCGCACCGACCTGTCCGAATTCCCCAAGCACGCATGGCAATTGGCCGGTGAGCGGGCGCCTGATGCCGACGGAGAGTGATCGTCAACGTCGATGGCGTCCTGGTCATCGCACGCTACCGAGCGCGTGCCAGGTGTCGGCCGGCGAGTACGGCCCGAGGCCGTCGCCGAGCGTGAGCGCCGCCTGCTCGTGCGCAGGGCCGAGCCGGCCGAGCCGCACCTGGGCCCAACCCACCGCGTTGAGCGCCCAGGCCCGGTGACTCGCACCGGTGCCGGACGGGCACATGCCCAGCAGGCGTTCCGCCAGTTCGAGTTGCGGTTCGTGCTCACGGGCCGCGGAGTACCGGCCCAGGTTCGACTCCACGAGCGCCGACCCACGCCGGGAGTGTCCCTCCGACGAGCCGGTCCCCCAGTCGCCACGAACGCCCGTCGAACCCCTCCCGGTGGGCGAGGTCGTACGCTGCCACCAGCGCAGGGTGCTTGTCGGCGAACCACGTGGCGGTATCCGGCGACGGGGCGGAAACCACCACGCACGGCAGCGCGGGCGGACCTCGACCCCGTCACGCCGTAAGACGAACGGCGAACGGCGAACGGCGAACGGCCCGAGCATCTCGACCCGGATCACCCCTCACCTCTCCCGGCCCGCAGCATGTGCACATGCTCCCCCCGCTGGACGACTTCGGCGGATGTCCCGGCTCACCCCTGTGCGATCGCGCGCACCGCGGATTCGGTCAGCGTGGTCGCTGTCCGTACCGCGCTCGCGACGGCGACGTCGGGGGCGAGGCCGCACAGGTCGGTAAGGGTGAAGAGGGCTTCGGCGCTGACGACTACGGCGAGGTCTCGCTTCAGCTGGGCAAGGGCTTCCGGATCCGTCGCCCCCAGAGTGTCCTCCAGGGGGGCGAGCGCCTGGTCGATCAGCCCGAAGCGGACCCCGGGCCTCTCGGCCGCCGCCGCGGGGCGGGTGATGGTGGCCGCGATCATGGCGCGAACCGCGCCCTGGCGCCGAAGTATGCCGCGGAGCAGGAACTCGCAGGCGAAGGCGACCCGTTCGGCGGGGTCGGTGGAGTCCGCGACCGGCGCGAGCGCCTCGGCGGGGGGCGGCCAGGCGCCGGCCAGGGCCTCGCTGATCAGCGAGGGGAGGTCGGGGAAGTAGCGGTAGGCGGTGGCCTCGGAGACCAGGGCGGCGCGCGCGACCACGGGCATGGTTACCTCGCCGCCCGAGGCGATGAGTTCGCGAGCGGCTTCGATGAGGGCCGTACGCGTGCGCTTCTTCTGGTTGCTGCGGCCGGTGTCGATCGGCGTCGTCATCGGTGCGTCCCCTTCTCGCTCTTCCCTTTCACAGCCACTTTAGCACTGTGAACCCTCGTAATGAGAGCTCACTTGCATGAAGAGAGTCGACCGCCTACTCTCCTTCCTGAGAGTTGGCTCTCACGAAGGAGATTGTGATGACACGGACTTCCGTAGTCGGCCCGGACGATGGCGAGACGATCCGACTGGGACCGGCGCAGATCCGCATCCTGGAAGACGGCAGCACCACCGGGCACCGGATCGGGATCGGCGAGATCACCCTCGCCCCGCACTCCGAAGGGCCGCCGCAACACCGCCACGCCCAGCACGACGAGGGCTTCTACGTCGTGTCCGGCACCGTGCACTTCACCATCGGCGAGACGACCCACGTGGCGCCCGCCGGCACGCTGGCGATGGTGCCGCCCGGCGCTCCGCACACCTTCGCCAACCACGGCGACGAGCCCGCGGTGATGCTCAACACCTTCACGCCCGACCTGTACGTGCAGTACTTCCGGGACCTGCGCGACATGATCGCCGCCGGTCAGGAGCTGACCCCGCAAGCCACGGTCGAGGTGATGAGCCGGTACGCCACCGTTCCGGCCACCGACTACGCGTAACGGCCTGCGCCAGTAACCCCCAACAACGAAAACCGACTTGGAGACTCCCATGACCAGCACCGCCCACACGATCACCCTCACCCTCGACTCCGGCGACGTCGACCTGAACTTCACCGTCGACGAGCGGGGCAAGGGCCACCCCTTCCTGCTCCTGCACGGCGGCGGCGGTCCGCAGACCGTCGCCGGGTTCGCCGGGTTCCTCGCCGAGCAGCGGCCGGCGCGGGTCATCACCCCGGTCCACCCCGGCTTCGGCGGCACCGCCAGGCCCGACTGGCTGACCGACGTGCCCACCCTCGCCCAGGTCTACGTACGGCTGCTGGACGAGCTCGGCCTGAGCGACGTCACCGTCGTCGGCAACTCCATAGGCGGCTGGATCGCCGCCGAGATGGCCCTGCTCGGCAGCGCCCGGATCAGCAGTGTCGTCCTCGTCAACGCCGCCGGCATCCACGTCCCCGGCCACCCGGTCGCCGACCCCTTCACCCTGACACCGGCCGAGCTGTCCGCTCTCTCCTTCCACGACGTCGAGAAGTTCCGAATCGACCCCAGCACGTTCTCCGACGAGCAGCGCGCGGCGGCCGTCGCCAACCGGGCCGCGCTGCAGGTCTATTCGGGCCCGCACGCCATGGCCGACCCCACCCTGCGCGAGCGCCTGACCAAGATCACGCACCCGGTCCTCGTCGCATGGGGCGAGAGCGACCAGGTGGTCGACACCGACTACGGGCTGGCCTACGCCGACGCCATCCCCGGCGCCCGGTTCGAACTCCTCCTTCGCACCGGTCACATGCCCCAGATCGAGACCCCTGAGCAACTCCTCCCCGTGGTCTGGGACTTCGCCGACACCCACGCCACCAACCGGCCCAACGACTGAGCCGGGGGACCCACATGCCCGTCCCCCGACGCGGGCGGCGCGTGCCCGTCCTGGCCGTCTGCTGCCTGAGCGTGCTGCTGGTCAGTCTCGACGTCACGATCCTCAACGTCGCGCTGCCCTCGATGCAGCAGGACCTGGACTCCTCGGTCTCCGGGCTGCAATGGACGCTCGACGCCTACACCCTCGTACTGGCCTCGCTGCTGACCCTGGCCGGTTCCACCGCCGACCGCGTAGGACGCCGACGGATCTTCCAGCTCGGTCTCGTGCTGTTCACCGCCGGGTCGGCCCTGTGCAGCCTGGCACCCGCGACCGACTGGCTGGTGGCCTTCCGCATGGTGCAGGCGGCGGGCGGCAGCATGCTCACCCCCGTCGCCATGGCCATCCTCACCAACACGTTCACCGAGCCGCGCGAGCGCGCGCGGGCCATCGGCATCTGGGGCGGGATCGTCGGCCTCAGCATGGCGGCCGGGCCGGTCCTCGGCGGCGTACTGGTGGAATCGGTCGGATGGCGATCCGTGTTCTGGCTGAACGTGCCGATCGGGCTGGCCACGCTCGCACTCGCCGCGCTGTTCGTGCCGGAGTCCCGCGCGCCGCGGACCCGACGGGCCGACCCGGTGGGGCAACTCCTGCTGATCGTCCTGCTCGGCACACTGACGTACGCCATCATCGAGGCACCCGGCGAGGGATGGACCGCGCCGCCGATCGTGGCCTGCCTGATCGTCGCGGCGTGCGCGCTGGCCGCCTTCGTACCGTACGAGAACCGGCGCGCCGAACCACTGATCGAACCGCGGCTCTTCCGCAGCGCGCCCTTCAGCGGAGCCACCGCGACAGCGGTCCTCGCCTTCGCCGCGCTCGGCGGCTTCCTGTTCACCAACACCCTCTATCTGCAAAAGGAGTTGGGGCTGAGTGCCCTGGGCGCCGGGCTGCACCTGCTTCCGATGGCTGTGCCGGCCCTGATGTGCCCGCCGCTGTCCGGGCGGATCGTGGGCAGCCGCGGCCCACGGACTCCCTTGCTTGTCGCGGGGGCCGGCATCACGGCCAGCGCAGTACTGGCCGTCGCCGCCACCCGCTCCGCCCACCCGTCCGACACCCTGCTGTACGTCACATACGCACTGTTCGGCCTCGGCTTCGGTTTCGTCAACGCACCGATCACCTACACAGCGGTGTCCGGCATGCCGCGCGCCCAGGCCGGGGTCGCCGCCGCCATCGCCGCGACCAGCCGTCAGATCGGCTCCTCACTCGGCATCGCGGTGATCGGCGCCGCGGTCGCCGCCGGGGCGCGCCCGGCCGCCTGGTGGATCATCGCCGGCTGCGGAGCGGCCATCCTCGTCCTCGGCGCCGTCACCACCGGGCGCCGGGCTGCCGCCACCGCGGAACGCGTCGCGGCCGTCCCCACGGCCGACCCGACATACACCCTGGAGGAGACCGCCACGCTTCCGCTGCCGATTTCCCTGCCGGAACCCCGGGACGGCAGACGCACGCGCCGACAGGGAGAGCAGCTGTGATCACCGCAGAGCGTTCGCAGACGCACTGGCCGCAGGGACCACGACCGTCGGCACCCCCAATCCCGGGCATTCGACACCCCCATTAGCGGCGCGCGCGTCGTCGCGAGGGCATTGAACCGTTTTGGCTCCCCTTCCCGTCTCCCCGGTCGATGTGCCACTTGGACGAGAAGTGCCTCGGGGTGGCACAGACCCCTACGAGTACCTACTGAAAGGTCTCCGAAGTGATGGCAGAGAACTACCGGAACAAGGCCGTCCGTTGGATCGCCGGGGCCGCGCTGGTGGCGACCGTCGCGGGTGTCACGGGCTGCTCGAAGGGCACGGACTCCGCCGCGGACAAGAAGCCAACCGCGAGCAGGTCGACGGCAGCCTCGCCGCCCTCGGCCACACGCCCGTCGACAGCCGAAGGGGCGGTTGCCGCCTGGGTCACCGCGATCCTCAAAGGCCGGCCGAAGCAGGCGTGCCTGGTGATGGCATCCCCCGCCGCCGATGCGTCGCCCGCCCGGGTCGGTACCCCGGCCATGTGCAACAGCAACACGCCCGACGTACGGAAAATGCTGGACAACGTCGGGAAGTTCCGCGCGTCGTTCACGCCCAAGGGGTCCACGGGCGACCCGAAGGTGGACGTCGCGCAGGTACCGGTCACGGGCGACAAAGCGGTAGTGCCCGCCGACAAGGTCACCGTCGACGGACAGACTCTCGACAAGGTCATCCTGTCCAACTCCACCGGACTGAAGCCAGGGCAGTTGGACGTCAAGATAGAGTCCGCCAAGATCGACGGCGCCTGGTACGTGACCAACTTCGATCTCCACGTCGGCTGATGAATGACCCGATGGCCATGCGCAGAACGGGGAGGGCGACGTGAAGCACCGCTCGACCACTGCACAACTGGCGTGCGCCGACGGCGGACAGCGAGCTCACACCCGGATGACGTCGGGTCCCAACTGTTCATAGCGACGGGCCTCCGACCGGGCCAGCGAGGTGTCGGTGACGATGGCTTCGAAATCCCGCACTTCGGCGAAGCGACAGAAGCTGACCGCGCCGAACTTGGTGTGTATGCCGCAGAACACCCGCCGCCGGGACGACTCCACGGCCTGTGCCTTGACGTGGCCGACCGCCGGGTCCGGCGTGGTCAGGCCGAACTCGCGTGAGATGCCGTTCGCCCCGACATAGGCGAGGTCGATCACGAACCCGGCCAGCATCCGCGTCGCCCATTGGTCCACCGTGGCCGCGGTGCGTCCGCGCACCCGCCCGCCCAGCAGGATCACCTGGATGTCCTCCCGCGTGCACAGCGTGGCCGCGGTGGCCAACGAGGCCGTGACCACGGTCAGCCGGCGCCCGTGTGGCAGGGCCTCGGCGATCAGTTGCGGGGTGAAGCCCTCGTCGATGAAGACGGTCTCCGCATCACTCAGGAGGTCCGCGGCCGCGGCGGCTATCCGGGCCTTCTGCGGCACATACCGGGTGGTGCGCACGGCGAGGGCGGTCTCGAATCCGGCGCTCTCCACCGGATAGGCACCTCCGTGCGTCCGCCGCACCAGACCGTTGTCCTCCAGCATGCGCAGATCGCGGCGCACGGTCTCGGGGGACACTTCCAACTCCACGGCGAGCGCAGCGACATCGACCGAGCCGTGGTGCCGGGCGATCTCGAGCGCCCGGCGCCGGCGAGCGTCTGAGTCCACGACGTCGTCTCCTTCGACGAGTGATCCCGGAGTGTCGGCTCCATCCTCCCGGGTGCGCAATCGTTCCCGCATGCGTACGAACGGGCAGGGTCTGGGCCCGTGGTTTGGAGGAATTGGGCACACCAAAAGATGGACCGAAATCGCTGTCTGTTCGCTGACCTGCATCGATGCCCCTGACTGAACGGGCAACGTTGGTCATGAATCGATCAATCAGGCTCCTGTGCAGCGCCAGCCGCGCCCTTATATACACATTTACAAGCCTGAACGGGCATCGAGTCGCACCGACGCGAGGAAGAGTGCCGTGGACGCCGGGAAGGGACGAGGAGCACCTGTCGCCGTTCCACGTCGCCGTCTTCGGTACACGTCCCGGCGTGCACGTTTCTCCATCCTCTGCGCGGACCGGTGCGAGCCCGCGGCCCTGGCGCCGACCGCACTTCGCCCCGCACCTCATCGAGTTACCGGGAGTTATTCATGACGCGCAGATGGTCGCTCATCGCCCTGACCGTTGCGCTGACCTTCGTCATCATCGACATCAACAGCACCGCGGACTCCGGCAAGAAGGCGGACTCCGGCAAGAAGAAGGCCCCGGCGGCCGGGGCCGACCTGCGGGGTGTGGGCTGGTGGCCGCTGCACGAGAAGAGCGGCACCGTCGCCGCGGACAAGGCCGGCCGGCACGACGCAACGGTCCAAGGCAGAACGAAGTGGGTGGACGGCCCGCGCGGCGGGGCGCTGGAACTCGACGGCTCCACCGGATACGCCGACGCCGGAGATCCGGTCCTGGACACCGGGCGCGACTACTCGGTGGCCGCCTGGGTGCGGCTCGACAACCCGGGATTCCGCACCGCCGTTTCCCTCGAGGGCCAGCACGGGAGCGTCTTCTACCTCCAGTACTCCGGCTACGACCAGCGGTTCTCCCTGAGCTTCGTCAACGTGCGGGCGCTGGCCGCCCGGGTGGGTCCGGCCGTGTCGGGCCGCTGGTACCACCTCGTCGGCACCTACCGCCGCTCCGCGGGGTTGCTCAGTCTCTATGTGAACGGCGCCCTCGCCGGTTCCGCCCACGCCGACAACCCGGAGCCGGCGGCCGGGCATCTCCTGATCGGCCGAGCCAAGACCGATGACAAACCTGCCGACTTCTGGTGCGGCGCGATCTCCGACGTACACGCCTATCAGCGGGTCCTCACCCCGACCGAAGTCAGGGCACTCGCCGCCGCGGAGCCCGGCGCCTAGCGCCTGCGCCGCCCGTGCCGAGGCGGCCGTAGCGCGAGGCCGGCCACCTCCGGGCCGTGGCCGGCATCCGCCCCGCCGAGTCCAGCATGCCCAGCCCGAAGGAGCCGTTGTGCCCGAAATATTAGTGTCCGCCACCGGTGCGACGGGCAACCGGGACCAGGAACCGACCGAGGAATTCCTCAGAGCCCTCTACGAGCGGCACGGGGCGGTCCTGCGGCGCTTCGCGACGCGGCTGCTCGCCGGCGACTGGCACCGCGCCGAGGACGTGCTGCAGGAGGCTGCGATACGTGCCTGGCAGCACGCCGAGGAGCTGGATCCCACGGCGGTGGGAGTCCGCCCCTGGCTGTTCGCGGTCATCCGCAACCTCGTCATCGACGGCTACCGGGGCCGGCAGGCGCGGCCACCGGAGGCCGGTGACCCGGACCTGACCACCCTGTCCGTGCCGGACGGCGTGGATCGCGTGCTCACCGCACAGGTGGTGGTCGACGCTATGGCGGACCTGGCCCCGTTCCAGCGCGAAGTGCTGCTGCAGCTGTACTACATGGGCCGCACCGTGACCCAGACTGCCGAACTGCTCGGCGTGCCGCCCGGCACGGTCAAGTCACGCTCGTACTACGCGATCCGGGCCCTGCGCAAGGGCCTGAGCAGCCGCGGTCTGAGTGCCGGCTGAGCCCGTCCATCCCTCGCCGGCGGACGGTCAGCTCGGTGACAGGCGTCCGGCGTGGACATCCACCCTGACCCCCAGCGGACCGGTGTCGAGCGAGCCGTCGGCCTCGACCTGGAATCGCCAGACGCAGCCGGGCGCGTCCCCGAGCACCAGCAGGGCGTCCCCCGCGTGCAGACCGTCCACGGCGTCCTTCTCGTCGCGGTACGCCGCGGCATCCAGGACGAAGAGCCGGGGCGTACGGCCCTCCACCCCCACCGGGCTGCTGCCCTCGATGAGCCGGTAGACCTGGGTGACCTGATCGGCCGAGGCCGACGAGGCCGCTCCGTGCGCCGGCTCCGCCCCGTTGGACAGCGCCTCCTCCAGCGTGGCCACCGTGTGCAGCCGTACCGAGTGCATGCCGAGGCCCACGGTCAGTTCGGCACCGGCCGCCGAACCCACCAGGGTCACCTCGGCGTGCCGGCCCACCGGGCCCGTGATCAGCTCGGCGACGAACGCCCGCACCAACTGCCGTACGCCGTCCATGGCACCGGTCACGGCGATCGCCGCCGAGGCCCGGGACAGGTCGACCAGCACTCGGGAGCCCTGGTCCAGCCCGATGGTGACGGCCAGTGCGTACGGGTGCGACGCCCCCGCCGCACCGCCGTGCCCGGCCAGTTGCTCCGCATCGAGCAGCCACTCCTCACCCCTGTCGTCGGTGACCCAGGAGGCGGGGGCGTTCAGATCGACGCCGGCCAGCCGCAGCGCCAGCCCGTCACCCGAGTACGCCAGCGCGTACACATCGGGCAGCGGACGCCGGGACCGCACGCACTCCGCGGCCAGGGTGCGCAGCCCCAGGTCGATGCGCTCCAGGGCCTCGCGCCCCGTCACCACTGCGGGCGGCGGCCCGGCCGGGGCGGCGCCGGGGGACTTCAGCTCGGTCACGACGAGCGCGGCGATGGCACCGATCAGCGCCACACCGAGCACCACAGCCAGGACAACGGACAGCGACATACGGCCACCTCGGGATCGGGGCGAGGATCACGTCAAGGGAAGTCGATGACGAGCCTCGGGCCGGCTGCTACGGACCCGGCGGCGAAATGGTTCACGGGACTGGCCGCATCGGTGAACCCCCCGAGTGGATTGTGCGTAGGGCCCGGAGCGATCCGGGGTGCCCGAGCATGCCCGATGCCGCCAACCGTCCCATCCGCCCCGTCGGGAGTCCTCGTGCCGTTGATATTCACTGTCGTCGACGATGTCGGCGAAGCCTTTGACGTCCACCTCGACGCCGACCCGGACACGCCTGTGGGAGCCATCGCGCAGGCCCTGGCCGAGACCTGCGGCTCCGCGCTGCCCACGACGCCTTCATGACGACCCTTCCCCGAGGTCATGGACTTCGCCGCCGAACGAGAGCGGACATCGCGCGCGGTTGGCGAACTTGCCCGACGTGCCCAGGAGAGCGGCCGGCTGCGACCTGGCTTCGTCGTCGACGACCTGATCCTCATGCTCATGGCCCACCGGGGCGTCCAGGGCCTGCCGCGTGCCGCTCAGCTCGCGGCTTCCCGCCGCTTCGCCGCCTGCGTCGTCGAGGCGTTCCGTGCCGTACCGGAGATGCGAGAAGCTGCGCCGCCGGCGCCACGCCTGTGGCTCGCGCACTCTCCCAGCACGCCATAGATCCGTCATCAGGAGGTCTGTCGATCCTTGCAGCCCGGCAGCCTCATCGGTATCCAACCGCGGCCAGGTTGGAAGAGGCTCGTTGCCCCGCTCCACCTTCAGGTGCAGCCGACGAGCATCGACCGCATCAGTCGAGGGGCGGCTGCCGCCGGGTTCGGCATGGGCTCCGCAAGACGGTGCGTCCGCGTCGGCAGGACGCCCGCCCATACGGGCCGCCAGCCGTTCGGCGAGGGGAGGCTGAACGAGTTGCCGAGGAGTCGGGGCGGGAATCTCACGCCTGACCGCCGTCCATCCGGGTCGGCCACCTCACGATATTCGGCACCCGGATGCCGTCTTCCCGCAACGTCGCAGGTCGACGAGCCAAGGTACCCCTCGGTGAACGGATGCCCTCGGCGGCCGGCTCGTGAAGGTGGGGGGCTTGAAGTGCGGCGATCCGTAGCGCGAGAGATCAGCCCGGCCCGAAGTCGTCGTCGGCTTCGACGGTGTCGCCGAAACCGCGGCGGCACGGGTTGTGTTCGGACACGGACTCGGTTCGCTCCTTTGCCGGGCGGACGAAACTTGCAGGCACACGTGGTGGTCGGTGCGGAGGGCTACGCGGGGTGCGCGGCGCCGGCGGGCAGGGCGTGGAAGGCGGCTACGGCGGCGACCGTGTCGAAGGTCAGGTCGGTGCGGCCCATGAGGAAGGGTGCCTTCTTCGTGCCGGGGATGGTGTGGCCGCCGCCGTTGACCGTGTACAGGGAGACGGGATGGCGGCCGGGCTGGCGGTAGTGAAGCGCCGTCACGGAGGTCTTTCCACGCCCGGTGCCGCTGCCGTCCATGGTGCCGACCTGCTCGGTGACCGGTTCGGTACTGATCTCGTTGCGCTGAGCGTAGTAGCGGGCGGTCTGGGGTGCCGACAGGCCGAGGCCGCGGGGGCGCAGGCCCCACATGCTGGCCATGCCACCGTTGTAGGGCACGAGGGGGTCCTTGGTGCCGTGTACGAGCATGATGGGCAGTGGGTGGTGTACGGGGTAGGTGGGGGCGAAGTTCTCTTCGGCCGGCTGGGTGGCGGAGATCACTGCGGCTCCGGCCAGCAGGTCGGGGATTTCATGGACGAGGCGAATCGTCATCTGTCCGCCGTTGGAGAATCCGACCACGTACACCCGGGAGGGGTCACCGCCGTGGCGGCGCACCAGCAGGTCGATGGCGTCGCGCACAAAGGCGACGTCGTCGTACCCCTCGGTGCGCGCGGCGAACTGATTCGAGACGCGGGCGTCGTTCCAGTGCTGCTGGTAGCCGTCGAGATAGGCGAGCACGGTTGCGCCGTCGGCGGTGAGCCGGTCGAAGGCGTGGGCGGTGAAGGCACGTAGCTTGGCGGCCGTCTGGTTGGAGCCGTGCAGCAGCAGGACGATCGGTCGCGGCTGCTCGCCCGTTCGGCCTACGACGGTGAGTGTGCGGGTCTTTCCCTGGACCTGGAGCGTCTGTGTGGTCGCGGGTATGTCAGGTGGGGTCATGTTGATTCCAGTCGTCGGGAGGGGGCGGACGGTTCCGTGGGGATGGGGAGGTCCAGGAGAAGGCCGGAGAGGGTCTTGCCGTGCCGGTCGCGGTGCAGCGAGGTGGTGACGGAGTCGTCGGGAGCGCGTTCGCACAGGAACAGCAGCATTGCGGTGACGGGCATTTCATAGCGGTGGACGTCGCCGCTGATGCGCGGTGACAGGTGCTCGCGTACGGCGGCGGCGGTGAGGCCGGCACGCAGCATCGGGTAGTCCGCCGCGTTGCGGGCCACGACGGTCAGGGTCACGCTGCGTCCCTTGTCGCCGGCACGCGCGTGGGCTCGATCGCGCAGGGTCGGGCCGGGTGGACTCGCCGATGTCATGAGCGGCTCCCCAGCAGGTCGATCGAGGGGACGGCGGCGCTGCGGTGCACAGTGCCGGAGACCACGCCGAGGACCGGTTCGGTGGTCGCCCGAACCCCGCCTCCTCCGGCGGGGCCGTTGGTGTACAGCGCGGTGACCTCTTCACCGAGCCGGGCGGCCGTGTCCGCGTCATCCGCGTGCGCGACCATGGACAGCCGGCACCGGCCCGAACCCGGCAGCAGGGTGCCGTCCGGCTGCACCATCGGATCGACTCCCAGCAGATCCTCCTGCAAGCGCCGGAAGAGTCCCCGGGTGCGCTCGCGCACGACCGCCGCCGCGAGTTCGGCCCGCCCGCGGGCGCCGGACCCGCAGTAGTCGATTTCGGCCTCACACCGGTAGCCGGCCTGGAAGCCCACGCTGACCTTGAGGTCTTCGGGAGCCGTCCGTCCCCGTGCGCCGCTCACACGTACCCGGTCGCCGCCCTGGTCCTCGATGACGACGCCGGTGAAGTCGGCCCGCACATCGGGAGTGACGTAGTCCGACGGATCGCCGATCTCGTAGCCCAGTTGTTCGGCGACGGTGGCGCCGTCCACCCGGCCGCCGGTGCCCGGGAGCTTGGTGATCACGGCGTCGGTGTCGGTGACCTCGGCGATGGGGAAGCCCAGGTGCGCGAGGCCGGGTACCCGGCTCAGCGGTGGGTCGGCGAAGTACCCGCCAGTGACCTGACCCGCGCATTCCAACAGGTGGCCGACCAGCGTGCCGTGGGCCGCCAGGTCCGCGTCCTGCAGGTCCCACCCGCGATGGTGGGCCACGCAGCCGACGAACAGCGAGGGGTCGGCGACACGACCGGTGATCACCACATCGGCACCGGTGTCCAGCGCGGCGCGGACGGCGTCCGCCCCCAGGTAGGCATGGGCGGCGACCAGGCGGCCGTGATCGGCGAGGGCCACTCCGTCCTCCTGCGCCGGTCGGAGGGGGTCCATGAGCGCCGTCACCTCGTCTCCGGTCACCACGGCGATGGTCATCTCCAGCCCGAGTCGCTGGGCGAACCGGGCGGCCACTTCGCCGGCGGCCGCGGGGTTGGCCGCTCCAAGGTTGGTGACCAGCCGTGTCCCGTGTGCGGCCGCCGCGGGAAGCAGCGGGGCCAGCCGCCGTTCGAGGAGCGGGTCGTAGCCGCCCTGCGGGTCCGTGAGACGGTGCAGCGTGGCCGCGGCGATGGTGCGCTCGGCCAGGCACTCCAGGACGAGATAGTCCAGCCCACCGCGCTCCAGCAGGTCGGACGCCGCATCGAAGCGGTCGCCGGCGAACCCGGCCCCGCAGCCGATCCGGGTTGCCGCGAGCGCCTTGACTCCCATGAGACCAACTTCCGCCTAGATGAAGCCATTTGCCTGCGCGCAGGCGGCCGATGCCCCCACGCTAGGTCGGCCACTTACCCATGAGAAGACATTGATTCTGCATAGACCTATGCTCTGCCAACATGGACGTGTCCCTGTCCCAGATGGCGGTCCTCGACGCCGTGGCCCGCAACCGCTCGTTCAGCGGCGCGGCCCGCGACCTGCACATCGGCCAGCCGGTGGTGTCACGGACCGTGGCTCTCGTAGAGCGCGTGTTGAACGCCACGCTGTTCACCCGGACCACACGGGCGGTCGAGCTGACGGATGCCGGCCGCGCCTACCTTGCGATCGCCCGGAGCGTCCTCGCTGCCGCCGACCGCGGTCACCGGCAGTGGGACGGATACCTGGCGGGCGAGAACGGCGAGGTCGCCGTCGCCGTGCTGCCCTCCGTGGCGGCCACTGTGCTGCCGGCCGCCGTCAGAGAGTTCACACGCGGCAGGCCAGGCCGTTCGGTCACCGTCTTCGACGTACCGTCCGACGAAGGCATAGACATGCTCAAGGCCGGACACGTCGATCTGGCGATGTGCGAGGCCCGGCAGACGTACCTGGCTCCCGACTTCGCCGACGTCGAACTCCTGACCACCGACACGCTGGTCGCCGTCACACCCCCGGACAGTCCCCTCGCCGCCCTGGACGAGATCACCTGGGCGCAACTCGCACAGCACCCTTTTGTCGCCCTGCTGCCCGGCAGCAGCGTCCGCGCGCTGACCGATTTCGGATTCGACGCGGCAAGCATTAGTCCCCGCGCGCTCGTCACTGCCCGGGGGGTGCCCACGGTGGCCGGACTGGTCGCGGCGAACATCGGCGTCAGCGCGGTCCCGACAGGAGTCCTGCCGCTGCTCGGCTCCCAGGCACTCGCCGTCAGACCACTGGTCGATCCCGTGGTCACCAGGCGAATCCACCTGCTCGAACGCACACCACCGTCACCCGCGGCACACGCGTTCCGAAAGGCCCTCACGCACGCGTTTGCAGTCCGACCCACCCAAGGGTGGGTGCTCTGATCGAGCGAGGTCGACCCCGAGTTCCAGGAGTGCTCCGGTGCCGGTGAAGCCGGTGTGGTGGTAGGTGAAGCGTGTTCCGCCGCCGCGCGGTTCGAGTGGGTAGGCGACTTCCGTCACCTCGCCGCCGCCCTGGTCCTGCCAGGAGTAGCGCAGCAGCGAGGGACTGGGCCGTCTCGGTGGACTCCACGATCGTGCGGGTCCACCAGCACGCCGGCCGGAGCCCGCAAAAAGGGCTCCGACCCCGGCCTGGGAACCGGACGATCATGCCATCGGCCGGTCTCGCGGCGGACTGACCACGAAAACCCACCTCGCCACCGACGGGAACTGACGACCGCTGGCCTTCGTCCTCACCGCGGGGCGACGCCGACAGGCATCCGGCTTGCTGATTGAGATATGCGCTTCGGTCGCTAATTACGAAGATGACAGCGGGGTGTTCCTCGGGCCGCCGGCGAGCCGAGCGAAACTGCCTAGTTCGGTCGACGACCTGTGTGTTCAGTGGCCGATGCTGTCCAGTTCGGCGAAACAGGCGACGGGTGAGTGAGGTTTTCTCAGAGGCTACTGAACTTGAATGCGTGATGTCGGCCTTGCGGGGCCAAACAGCGTCACTCAACCCTGGAGGGTCGGATGCCATTCCCGGGTCATGTCCCCTCATCCCGGCCGGCCATGAGAGCCCGCCTCTAGGGTTGCGCGAAGGGTGGCCAGGGTTGAGGCGATGCGGGCCAGGGCGTCAGGGGGAACCGCCGCGGTCAGTGAGATGAGCTCGCTTTCGACAATGGGGCGGGAAGCGGACAACTGCTTCTCGCCCTCGGATGTGAGGCGGAGGACGGACGAGCGGCGGTCCTGAGGGTGCGCGACTCGCAGGCACCAGCCCGCAGCCACCAGCCGGTCGACCGCCTTGCTGACGGCCCCCACGGTGATCGCCAGTTCGCCGACGATGTCGAGCACGCGGCACCCCGGCACGCGGTCGATGATCTCCAAAAGCTCGAACTGTCCCAGCCCCAGCCCTTGTTTGGCGCGCAATCGGGCGCTCACCGCGTTGTAGAGCCGGGTCTCGACGCGGACCAGATCGCTGAAGATTGGGGTGATGTGGCTCACATTAGCTCCAGTGGATTCCTGGGAATCATCTTCCTTGGAATCCGGTTGGGGTCAGACAGGTGGATTCCCAGGAATCCATCCTCGCACCCCGACCCATGGAGGCCCCGCATGTCCCGACAGCAGCGCGACGCCCTGGACGCCATACTCCGTTCCGCCCCTCGCAGCGACAGGCGGCCCACTCCCGAGGAGCAGCGCAGCGGTTTCGCCGCGGCTGTCACCCGCCCCGCACCGGAGGGCGTGGTCACCCGCAGGACCGTCCTGGGCGGGCGGCCGACCCTGGAACTGGAGCCGGCCGAAGCCTCCGGCCGCGGCCGACTGCTCTACCTGCACGGCGGCGGCTACGTCATCGGCTCACCGGACACCCACGCAGGGCTGGTCGGTGAACTGGCCCGCCGCGCCGGGCTGCGCGCGACGTCGGTGGATTACCGGCTGGCGCCCGAGCACCCTTTCCCCGCGGCTGTCGACGACGGGCTCGCGGCCTACCGCGAGCTGCTGGCGTCGGGCACCGACCCACGGGACCTCGTCATGGCCGGTGACTCCGCCGGTGGCGGATTGAGCATCGCCACGCTGCTCGCCGCCCGGGAGGCCGGGCTGCCGCAACCAGCGGCCGTGGTCGTCTTCTCCCCCTGGGCCGACCTCACCCTCGCTGGAGGAAGCATCCGTTCCAACGAGGGCGCCGATCCCATTTTCACAGAGGCCGACGTGCGCGCCTACGCCGATCTCTACGTCGGCGCAGGCGACAGGGCGCACCCCCTGGCCAGCCCGGTGTTCGCCGACCTCACCGGACTGCCCCCACTCCTCGTGCAGGTCGGGGCGAACGAGGTGCTCCTCGACGACGCGGTCCGGCTGGCCGGCCGCGCGGGCGCCGACAGCGTCGAGGTCACGCTCGAAATCGGCCCCGGCCTCCCCCACGTCTTCCAACACCACTACGGCCACCTCGACGAGGCGGATGCCGCACTCGACCGCGCCGCCCGCTTCCTCACCGCCCACCTGAGCGCCGGGCGCCCGCGCGCCGACCACCTCGAACCGCTCCACTGACACCGACCCCGGCGGCTTCCACGTGATGTCGGCGACGGCCGCAGGAGCACCATCGCCAACATCACGGGCTCAATGTCAGTTAGTTCAACGTCTCCGCGGGATCAGGCTGGTCTGCCAAGACCATGTCCGCTCGAATCAGAGGCTTCAGGTTGGGCACCTATGCTGCCGCGCTCGATGTCCCACGCCAGATCGTGGAGTCCTCGCCCGGTTGTCGGCCGCCCACCAGCGCGGGATCGCCACGCCGAAGGGCTCTCGCGCCCTGGGCCCGTTCCGCCAGGCGGCACTGGTGCTGCGCTGGTTCCGAGAACACGGCTGCGTGCACTGCCCCGCCCGGGACACCGGGATCTCGCAGGCCACCGGCTACCGCTACCTCCATGAGGGCATCCGTGTGCTGGCCGCCCAAGCTCCCGATCTCCACGAGGTGTTGGGCCTCTGCCGCGCCCAGGGTGTGACAGATCACGATGGACATGGACTTCTGGCCTTGTTCGACGGCCAGGTGCAGCTTGGTGGTCAGGCCGCCACGCGAGCGCCCGAGCCCGTGGTCGTCCGGCTCGACGCCGACGCCGCCGGGCAGCTCCTTCTGCAGGTCCACTTTTTTTCCTCGCCGCGGCGGCGTGCTGGTGGGCCCGGCCCACGGTGGAGGCGACGTTGATGTCCCAGGTGATCAGGCCCTTGGCGTCGGCTCGGGCTTGGAGCTGCTCAACGATGCGGTGCGAGGTGCCGTCCCGCTGCCACCGGCGGAACAGGTCGTGCACCCGGCCCCACTGCCCGTACTCGGCGGGCAGGTCCCGCCACGGGATGCCGGTGCGGACCCGGAACCGTATGCCGTCGATCAGTTGCCGCCTGGCCCACGTCGGCGGGCATCCGGGCTTCTGGCCCTTCGGCAACAGCGCTTCCAGCACCGTCCATTGCTCGTCCGTAGATCTCCACGCGCCACAAACCAAGACCATCCCATGTCCAAGATCCACTTCCGATGCACGCCCTAGTTGGTGAGTGACTCGTCGGCGAGCTGGTTGTTGCGGTCGATCTCCGGCATGTGTGTCTCGGCCCAGACCCGCAGGGCGGAGAGCGGCCCTTCGAGGGACAGGCCGAGCTCGGTGAGCCGGTAGTGGACGGCGGGCGGCACGGTGGGTTCCACGCGGCGCGCGACCAGGCCGTCGCGGACCAGGCTCTGCAGGGTGACGGACAGCATCTTCTGTGAGATGCCCGGGATGCGGCGCCGCAGTTCCGCGAAGCGGAGCTCGCCCGGAGCCTCCTCGGCCAGCACCTTTACCGCCATCGACGTCCACTTGGTGCCGATGCGGTCGAGTAGCCGGCGGGTCGGGCAGCGCGGATCCAGCAGGTCGCCGCGTCCACCGGTCCGCTGGTCTTGTTCGCCGGGCCTCGACGTGGTCACCCGGGGCTCACCGCCTGAAGGGAAAGTGCCGTCTTGGGCAGACCAGGTTAGTTCCCTAGCGTGACCTTGTCACTTTCTCTCACCACCCGGAGTCCTTCCATGCCCGAGCTGCGATGCGTCCCTGTCAACGGTGTCGAACTGAACGTCGCCCTCGCCGGATCGAGCCCGGCCGTCCTGCTCCTGCATGGCTTCCCGCATACCTGGGAGCTGTGGACGGACGTCATGGCCGATCTGTCCGGCCGCTACCGCGTCATCGCGCCGGACCTGCGCGGTTTCGGCGGGAGCAGCCGGGCCGCCTCGGGGTACGACGCGGGCACCCTGGCCGAGGACGCCGCGGCACTTCTCACCGCGCTCGGCGTGTCCTCGGCCGCGGTGGTGGGCATCGACGCAGGCACCCCGCCGGCCTTCCTCCTCGCCCTGCGCCGTCCCGGTCTCGTCCGGCGCCTGGTCGTCATGGAGTCCCTGCTGGGCAGGCTGCCCGGCGCCGAGGACTTCCTTGCCGACGGACCGCCGTGGTGGTTCGGCTTCCATTCCGCAGCGCCCGGCCTCGCCGAGACCGTGCTGGAGGGCCACGAGGCCGCTTACGTCGACTGGTTTCTACGAGCCGGCACGCTCGGCGACGGGGTGCGCCCCGCAGTCCGGGACGCCTTCGTCCGCGCATACACCGGCCGCCAGGCGTTGAGCTGTGCGTTCTCGTACTACCGGGCCCTGCCCGAGAGCGCTGTACAGATCGAGCAGGCGGTCACCACTGCCCGCCTGACGGTGCCGACGATGGCGCTGGGCGCCCGGCCTGTCGGTGCTGCGCTGGAACGCCAGCTCCGCCCGGTCACCGACGATCTCACCGGACACGTCATCGAAGACTGCGGCCACATCATCCCGCTGCACCGGCCGCGCGAACTGCTCACGCTGCTGCGTCCGTTCCTGGCCGGCGAGGACGCGAGAGCCGCGTGACGGGGGCGGGGGCACTCCGACGCGGGGCAGTCGGGTATCGCCTACGTCATGTTGTCCGGTGACGTACGACCCCGAGGACTACAAGGCGAGGCATGCGGTCGAGCGCGGCATCAATCGCCCGTACCCTTCAAGCAGGCTCGATCGGGCATGAGCGGCAGCCCTGGGACACCGGTGCCGCTGCTCGCCCTCGCTGCTAATTAAGAGCTGCGATCATGATCGCTACAGTACGGGCGTGCAGGTGGGCACCCGGTCGGGCTGTAAACTCCGCGTCCAGCCAGAAGGCCGGATGCGACTCTCATCAGCCTGCCCACCAAGGGCTCTCCAAGACTCCGTCGGCCGGCCTTCTGGGGCACCCCAGACTGCTGATTAAGAGTGGCGACTCGATCGCTTGTACGGACTTGCCAGCGGGTGTCCCTGCTGTCCGATGATCGTTACATCTACAGCCTGGAAGGCTGGATGCGACTTTCAATCGCCTGCCCATCGAAGGGGCTCCTTGAGACTGCGTCGGCCAGCCTTCAGGCCACCCTCACTAACTGATTAAGAGCTGCGATTCGATCGCTCGTACGGACTTACTCCAGGGGTGGCCTGGCACTTTTTGTCCGTGATCGACCTGGAGAGACGAGATGACGCAGCGGCCACCGCAGGTATGGGCTGGGATCGACGTAGGAAAAGGACATCACTGGTTCACAGTGGTCGACAGCGACGGCGAGTCGCTGTGGAACCGCAAGGTGGTTAACTCTGAGTCCGACATCCTGGCCGCATTCGGCGAGGTCATGGGCATGTCGGACCACGTAACCTGGGCTCTCGACCTCATTGACGGCCCGGCATCTCTGCTTCTAGGAATTATGGCTAACCACGGCCAGAACCCGCGGTACGTCGCCGGCTCGAAGTTCGCGGCCTTCAAGAAGAGCTTCAGTGGGCAGGGCAAGACCGACTTGAAGGACTCCTACATCATTGCCGAGTTCACCCGTTGCCTTCGACGGCAGACGGTCCCTGTGCCAGCGCCCCCAAGGGTCACCAAGGAACTCACGCTCATCCTGTCCCACCGCAACGGCCTCTCAACCGAACGCACCAGGACCATCAACCGCATGAGAGCCCTGCTCACCAGCATGTTCCCGGAGCTGGAGCGGTCCTTCGACTACGCCCAGGCCGCAGGGCCTCTGGTCCTCCTATCCGGATACCAGACACCAGCTGCCATCCGACGCATGGGCGAGAGCAGGCTGACTGCCTGGCTCACCAAGCGTGGAGTAAGGAATGCGGCAGCCCTCGCAGAAAAGGCCGTAACAGCCGCTAAATCCCAGGAATCAGCAGCCAGTGAAGAAGACCTGGCAGCCGAGCTGGTGGCCGAACTCGCTCAAAAGATCACGGAGATGAACAACCGGCTGAAGGAGCTGGAGAAGAAGATCAAGGAACTTCTCTCCCAACACCCCCAGGCGCCCATCGTCCTTTCCATGCCTGGCTTCGGCCAACTCCTTGCGTCCGAACTTCTCGCAGCGATCGGCGACATCTCACGGTTCCCGACCGCTGGGCGACTCGCTGTCGCGTCGGGAATGGCTCCCGTCTCTCGTGACTCCGGATCAAACACGGGAAACCGCCTGCGCCCGACCCAATACAGCCGCCCCCTCCAGCGGGCATTCTTCCTGTCGACCCAGGTCGCATTCTTGACCGCGGGGACGTGGGAGAACGAGATGTACCTGCGCAAGTACAAGGGCTACACACACGACAAAGGCCGCCACAAGAAGGCCGTCATCGCTGTCGCCCGCCAGCGAGTCTCCATCCTGTGGGCCATGCTCCGGGACGGTCGGCTCTACGAGAGGGAGTACAACCCCCGCGAGAAGACAGCCACAGAGGTTCAGGCTGCTTGACGAAACCCATTAAGAGTCTCAAGAGGCACCGGGCCGTGGCCACCCGGTACGACATGTTGGCGGTCCGCTACGAGGCGAGCGTCCTCGTCGCGGCCATCAACGAGCGGCGGAGCTCTGCGTTGCGTAGTCAGCACCAAGTCAGCACGGGAGTCAGCACGGCGCCTCCATGGTGTTCGCGCGGACTCCGACGCCCAGAACTATGGTGTCCCACCACATACGCCCCTGACCTGCACGTTCCTACGGTGTGGCAACACGCAAACGTCCCCGTCGAACGCCAGGAAGTGGTGCCGATGTCGTCGCCCGCAAGCGCTCCACCAGCCCCGACCAGTCTCGCCCGCATCGTCGCCGCCAGCCTCATCGGCACCACCATCGAGTGGTACGACTTCTTCCTCTACGGTTCCGCCGCCGCGCTGGTGTTCAACAAGCTGTTCTTCCCGGGCTCCGATCCGCTCGTCGGGACGCTGCTGTCGTTCCTGACGTATGCCGTCGGGTTCGCGGCGCGCCCGTTGGGGGCGCTCGTGTTCGGGCACTACGGTGACCGGCTGGGGCGGAAGAAGCTGCTGGTGCTGAGCCTCGTGATGATGGGCGGCGCGACGTTCGCCATCGGGCTGCTGCCCACGCACGCCGCGGTCGGATCCGCCGCACCCGTACTGCTCACCGCTCTACGGCTCGTCCAGGGGTTCGCGCTCGGCGGCGAGTGGGGCGGTGCCGTCCTACTGGTGTCGGAGCACGGGGACGCGCGGCGGCGCGGCTTCTGGGCCTCGTGGCCGCAGACCGGCGCGCCGGCGGGCCAGTTGCTCGCGACCGGTGTGCTCTCGCTGCTCACCGCCGTGCTCTCCGACGACGCCTTCGGAACCTGGGGATGGCGGATCCCGTTCCTGCTCTCCGGGGTGCTCGTGCTCATCGGTCTGTGGATCCGGCTCTCCGTCGATGAGTCGCCCGTTTTCAAGGAGGCGTTGGCGCGCGCCGAGTCCCGGCGGACGGCGGAGCCGGAGAAGCTGCCGATCGTCTCCGTGCTGCGGCACCACTGGCGGGACGTACTGGTGGCGATGGGCGCCCGCATGGCGGAGAACATCGGCTACTACGTCATCACCGCCTTCATCCTCGTCTACGCAACCACCTCCGCCGGCGTCTCCAAACAGACCGCGCTCAACGCCGTACTCATCGGCTCCGCCGTGCACTTCGCCGTCATCCCGGCCTGGGGCGCGCTGTCCGACCGCGTCGGCAGGCGGCCGGTGTATCTGTTCGGTGCGGCCGGTATCGGCCTGTGGATGTTCCCGTTCTTCTCGCTCGTGGACACAGGTTCGTTCGGAAATCTGGTCCTGGCCGTCACCGTCGGGCTCATGCTGCACGGCGCCATGTACGCGCCCCAGGCGGCCTTCTTCGCCGAGATGTTCGCCACCCGGATGCGGTACTCGGGCGCGTCCATCGGCGCCCAGTTCGCCTCGGTGGCGGCCGGTGCGCCTGCCCCGCTCATCGCTACCGCCCTGCTCGACGGCTACGGCAGCTCCACCCCGATCGCCCTCTACGTGATCGCCGCCGCGGTGCTGACCCTGGTCGCTGTGGGCGTGGCGCGGGAGACACGGCACCGGGATCTCGCCCGCGTCGAGGGGGAGGGCGGCGAGAGCGGCGGGGCCGCCGGTTCGAGCCCGACCACGAAGGCGCGGACGGTCTGACCGGCGCGCCCAGCTCACCACACGCGCGCCCCTTGCCTGCCCATCCTGTGCGCGCCCTCCGCCCGGCCCTCCCCGGCCCGCCACACGCACTCTTTGCCCGACCCCCCGTACGGCACATCCGTACGGGGTCACCGTCTGTCCGGGGACGCCAACCGGTGCAGTCGCAGGGCCAGTTGGATCTCCAGGGCGCGGGCCGGGGTCTGCCAGTCCTCGCCCAGCAGCCGTCCCACCCTCTCCAGCCGCTGGGCGACCGTGTTCACATGGACGTGCAGCGCGTCCTTGGTGCGGGCCGGGCTCATCCCGCAGGCGAAGTAGGCGTCCAGGGTGCGCAGCAGTTCCGTACCGCGTCGGTCGTCGTAGGCCGCGACCGGGCCGATGGTGCGGTCGACGAAGCCGGCGACGTCCCGGTCGCCGGCGAGGAGCAGACCGAGGAACCCGAAGTCCTCGGCTGCCGCTCCGTCCCCGGCGCGGCCCAGCAGGTGCAGCGCGTCCAGACAGCGCCGGCCCTCGGCGTAGGCGGCGGCGACCGTCTCGGGGTGGGTGGTGAGGCCGGTGACCGGGGCCGAGGCGCCGACCGTGACGGGTTGGTGCACGGCCGTGCCCAGCTGGCGGGCGGTGCGGCGGGCCAGGTCCGTGGCGCTGTCGTCGGCGCCGAGCGGCAGCAGCAGGACGGTTCCGCCGTCGCGTGCGGCGGCCAGGCCCTGCCGGGTCGCGGCGAGGTGGGAGGCGGCGGACCACAGGCGACGGCGGGCCGCGGCCTCCTCGTCGGCGTCGGCCGCCGGACCGTCCAGGCGTGCGGCGAGGACGACATGGGTGGCGTCCAGGTCGGCGCGCAACCGGGCGGCGCGCTCGCGCAGCAGGCGCGGGTCCCGGTCGCGCGCGTCCAACAGGTCGTCCAACAGCTCGCCCCGCACCCGCTGTTCGGCCTCGGCCGCCGAGCGGCGGGCGAGCAGGAGCAGCGAGGTGACCATCGCCGCGCGCTCCAGGGTGCGCTCGTCGACGGGGTCGAGGCCGGGGTGCCCGCGCAGGACCAGCGCGCCGAGGAGTTCACCGCCGGCGGCGACCGCGGCGATCCAGGCACTGCCGTGCTGTACGGCGTGTCCCTCGGCGCGGGACGCCTCCAGCGCCTCGGCCGGTGCCGCGTCGGCCTCCGTGAACTCGACGGCACCGCCGAGGACTTCGGAGACGGCGGCGGCCACGTCGTGCACCCCGCCGCCGCGCAGGACGAGCTCGGCGAGACGGTCGTGGACGTCGGAGGCGCGCTCGATGACGGCGCTGCGATCCCGGATGATCTCGTTGGCCCGCTCCAGGCTGGCCAGGGCCGCGCGGGTCTCGGTGAGCAGATTGGCGGTGTCGATGGCTGCCGCGGCGAGCGCGGCGAAGGAGCCGAGCAGGGCGATCTGCGCGCGTTCGAAGACGCGTGCCCTCCGGTCGGCGGCGAAGAGGACACCGATGACCTGCGGACCGAGCATGAGAGGGACGCCGAGGATGGCGACAAGGCCCTCGTCCCGGACGCCGGCGTCGATGGTGAGGGTGTGCTGGAAGCGGGCGTCCTTGAAGTAGTCGTCCGTGACGTACGGCCGGGTCGTCTGGGCGACCAGTCCGCCGAGTCCCTCGCCCATGCCGAGGCGCAGTTGCTGGAAACGGGCGGAGACGGAGCCCTCGGTGACCCGCATGTAGGTGTCGCCGCGACCCGGGTCGTTCAGGGTGAGGTAGGCGACGTCCGTGCCGAGCAGGGAGCGGGCGCGCTGCACGATGGCCTGCAGGACGGCGTCCAGATCACGCAGGCCCGCGAGGTCGTGAGCGGTCTCGAAGAGCGCGGACAGCTCCGCCTCGCGGCGCCGGCGCCCCTCCAGCTCGGCCCGGACCCGCAGGGCGAGCAGCTTGGCCTCTTCCAGCGCGGCGATCCGGTCGGCCGGTCTGCCCTCTGCGCGGGCAAGCAGCACCGGCTGCTCGTACGCCTCCGCGGAGGCGTCACGGGCCAGCAGTTCGAGGTACGGGGCCTCGGTGCCGGCGCTGGGTGCCGGCTGAACGTGATCGCGAGACATGGTCACAGGATTCCGCATCGGCCGCCGGGCCCGGCGGGTCTGTGGACAACTCCCGGTCCGCGCGCCGCCGGGCACTTCGGTGGGCCGTACGCGCGCCGTTTCAGTGCGCCGTCCAACCGCCGTCGAGCGCCAGCGAGGTACCCGTGACGAAGGAGGCCTGCGGGCTGCACAGATAGGCCACGGCCTCGGCGACCTCCTCGGGTTCGATGAGCCGCTGGACCGCGCTGTCCCTGAGCAGGACCTCGGACAGCACACGCTCCTCGGGGATGCCGTGCGCCTGCGCCTGGTCGGCGATCTGCTTCTCGACCAGGGGGGTGCGCACATAGGCGGGGTTCACACAGTTCGAGGTCACCCCATGGGCGGCGCCTTCCAGTGCGGCCGTCTTCGACAGGCCTTCGAGGCCGTGTTTGGCGGCCACATACGCGGACTTGAACGCGGAGGCACGCAGACCATGGACGGAGGACACATTGACGATCCGGCCCCAGCCCTGCGCGTACATGTGCGGCAGGGCGCCACGCATGAGGCGGAACGGCGCCTCCAGCATCACGGTCAGCACGGTGTGGAAGACCTCGGGCGGGAACTCCTCGATGGGGCGCACCAGTTGCAGGCCCGCATTGTTGACCAGCACATCGGTACCGGCGGCGGCGCGTTCGGTGGCGTCGAGGTCGGTGAGGTCCACGACCTGCGGTTCGACGGTTCCCGGGAGGTCGCCGGCCCGTTCCGCCCGCTGGGCCAGCTCGGCAAGGCCCGCCGCGTCCCGGTCGACGGCCCGCACCCGCGCCCCGGCGGCCGCGAGGCGCAGCGCGCAGGCGCGGCCGATGCCGCCGGCGGCACCGGTGACGAGGGCGGTGCGGCCGCCGAGGTCGAGGGCGAGGGGCTGTAGGCGCAGGCCGGGTGCGGGGCTGGACGTGGTCATGCGCCGACCCTAAGCGGACCCCACAGCTCACCACATATGGTGAGCACCCATACTTCAGCCGAGAGTCGTAGGGTCAAACCATGTGGGTGCGTCAGATATGGCCTGCTTGATCCGGAAGCGGCTGAACTCGTCGAGATCGGGCAGCGCGTCCACCGCGAACCAGCCCACGTCCACGGACTCGTCGTCGTTGACCCGGGCCTCGCCGCCCACCGCCCGGCAACGGATGGTGATGTCCATGAACTGGCAGCAGTCACCGTTGGGGTAGGTGAACGGATCCAGCGCCTGGACGAGCACGACCCGCTCGGCCACGCAGTGCACCGCCGTCTCCTCGAAGACCTCCCGCACGGCACAGGCCGCGGGCTGCTCGCCGGGATCCGGGATGCCCCCGATCACCGACCACCTGCGGGTGTCGGACCGCCGGCCCAGGAGCACTCTGCTCTCGTCGTCGAGGACGATCGCGGTGACTCCTGGGAGCCAGAGCAGCTGACGGCCGGCGGAGGCCCGGAGCGTGCGGATGAAGTCAGGAGTAGCCATGCGCCCGACCCTAACCGGCCGGGCCCGCGCCTTCCTCGCGGTTCGGACGTCGTGCGCACCAGTTCAGAGGGCGTATGCCGGTCGTACCGCCCGGCGCCACCGGGGTCGTACGGATACGGCTATGCGCCGGCGGCACGCCGGGCACGCAGCCCCGAGCCGATCGCCCAGCCGAGACCGCCGGCGGCGACCAGCACCAGAGCGATCTCCGGGAGGATGCCCAGCTCGGTCGCCGGGGTCCTGGACGTGCGCAGCGGCACCTTCTGGACCAGGTAGGCGGGCACGAACATGCCGGTCCGCTGGGTGATCTTCCCGTCCGGCATGATGACCGCGCTGACGCCGCTGGTCACCGGCACCGTGACGGTGCGGCTGTGCTCGACGGCGCGGATCCGGGACATGGCGAGCTGCTGGTAGGTCATCTCGCTGCGGTCGAAGGTCGCGTTGTTGCTGGGCACGGAGATCATCTCCGCGCCGTGGGTGACGTTGTCCCGCACGGCCCAGTCGAAGGCGGCCTCGTAGCAGGTGGCGAGGCCGACCTTGGCGCCGTCGATGTCGAACACGCCCGGCTTGCTGCCCCGGCTGAAGTCCTGCCGGACCATGCCGGTCCAGTTCTTGTTGACCGCGCCGACGAGCCCGCGCAGCGGAAGGTACTCGCCGAACGGCTGGATCTGCCGTTTGTCGTAGGTCTGCGTCGGCCCCTTGGCCGGGTCCCACAGGATCTGCTCGTTGAGCAGCTTGCCGTCCTTCTCGACGACACCGCCGACCGAGATGGGCACGCCGACCGCCTTGGCGGCGCCGTCGATGACGGCGGCCGCGTCGGGGTTGGTGAAGGGGTCGATGTCGGAGGAGTTCTCCGGCCACAGCACGTAGTCGGGCTTCGGGGTCTTCCCGGCCTTGACGTCGGCGGCGAGCTTCAGCGTCTCGCGCACGTGGTAGTCCAGGACGGCCCGCCGCTGGGCGCTGAACTCCAGCCCGGAACGGGGCACGTTGCCCTGGATGAGCGCGACGGTCCGGGTGCCGTCCTCGGCCTTGTCACTCACGAGCGGCCGGGCCGCGACCGCGCCCGCCACCGGAACGGCCACGCTCAGCAGCGCCGCGGCCGCCGCACCGCGCCGCACCGTCCGTGACCTGCGCCGCTCGGTGATCAGCCAGCCGGCCTCGTACAGGCCGAATCCGCACAGCACCACCGCGAACCCGAGCACGGGCGTGCCGCCCACCGCGGCGAGCGGCAGGAAGACGCCGTCCGCCTGCCCGAACGCGATCTTGCCCCAGGGGAAGCCGCGGAAGGGCACACGCGCGCGTACCGCCTCGCCCGCGATCCAGACGGCGGCGGCCCACAGCGGCGAGGCGGGCAGCCGGGAGACAGCGGCGACGCCGACACCGACCAGGGCGATGAAGACCGCCTCGATGGCGACGAGGGCCAGCCAGGGTCCGGGACCGACCTCCACGCCGGTCCACACCAGCAGCGGCAGCAGGAAGCCGAGCCCGAAAAGGTAGCCGAGGCCGAGGGCCGCCTTCCAGCCCCGGCCGCGCAGCACCCAGCCGAAACCGGCGAAGGCGGGCAGCGCCAGCCACCACAGGGTGCGCGGCGGAAAGCTGACGTAGAGCAGCACTCCGCAGAGCGCGGAGGCGACGGCCGGGACCAGACGCAGCAACCGGCCGCCGCGCACGCCGGAGGCGGAGGTCGGCTGGAGCTGGTCCGGCTGGTCCACGGAAGTTGCGGTGACGGTCACCCGGGTGAGTGTACGGCGGCTTCCTGGGCCTTCGACAGCGCGGTACGAGGGCCGGGCACCGGCTCGGCCGACCGCGATCACCCCTGGTCGCCGCCCTGCCGGACCCGCGTCTTTCGTGGCAGGGCACCCACCGCCGGCGCCGGTCCGCACCCGCTCACCAGCCGCATACAAGCGGCGTTCCGCCCATTCCCCCAGCGACGTTCCGTCGCATCTCGTACCCAAACCGGTCATCAGCCGCTACGGTGAGCCCAGCCTCGGCAGTGCGGCCGGATCCGCCGCCGTACCCGGCCGTGGCCTGCGACAGGGACGGGGACGAGGGGCGGCGGGTGGGGTCGACGGGGACGAGGTCCGTGGCCGGCGTGGACAGGGACGTGGCCGGCGTCAGGCGAAGCGTTTCTGACGGGGCGGGCATGATCCTGCTGGGTGCCTGCGCCGGCTGGTCGCTGATCACCGCCGCGGTCCACGACGGACGGCCCGAGGGCGTGCTGCTCGCGGTGCTCGCCGTGACCGCCGGTCATGCCGCCGGCCGGGTCTCCGGGGCCTTGCTGCCGGTGGCCGCGCCGGGTGCCGGGGCGGCGGCCGGACTCGCGCTGGCCATGGCGCTGCCCGCGCTGTCCGCCGGTCCCCGCTACGTCGCCCCGCTGGGCCACGCCGGTGGCACGGCCGCGCTGCTGACGCTGGCCACGGGAGCCGCGTGCTGTGCCGCCTGGGCGACGTCCGTACCGGAGCTGCGGCTGGCGCTGCGGGCGCTGGCCACAGGCATCGTGCTGACCGGGGCCGTGCTGGGGTCGGTGGCCGGTTGCGTGGCGAGTGCGGCCGTACTGCTGTGGTCGCTGGCCATGGGCTGGGTGTCCCGCCGGGGTGGCTGTCTGCTGGGTCTGGCCGGGGCAGCGGCTCTGGTGGCGGGCACGGCCTGGGCGCTCGCCGGGGACGTGCTGCCGGACGGCCTCGCCCGGGTGCTCGAAGGCCGGCTGACCGCGCCCCGGGTGGCCCTGTGGCAGGACGCCCTGCACCTCGCGGGCCGGAATCCGGGGCTCGGGGTCGGTCCCGGACGGTTCGGCGAGCCGGGCGGCCCGGCGCCGCAGACGCTGTCGACGCTGCCCGCCGACGGCAAGCCGCACTCGGCCGTGCTCCAGCTGGCGGCGGAGCAGGGCCTGGTCGGGGTGTCCCTGTGCGTCGCCGCGTTCTGCTGGGTGCTGTACGCGCTGTGGCGCAGCCCCCGCTCCACCCCGGTCGCGCTGACCGCCGGCGCCGCCCTGACGGCCCTGGCCGCGCTCGCCACGGTGAGCAACGCCCTCAGCTTCACGACGGTGACCGTGGGCGCGGGGCTGCTGGCCGGATGGGCGACGGCACGACCGTGGGCGCGGGATTGCGTGGAGGCACGCACCTGAACGCGAGGGCACGGAGCCACGGCCCCGACGTGGCGGCGTGGAGTCATGCCTCCGAACAGTGCTCTGCCCCGCACGAATGCACGGTGCGGCCTCAGCGGGCCGGACCGGGGGTGATCGTGCGCAGCCGGTCCCGGATGACCCGGACCGCCGACTCCGCGTTGTCCACGGTGATCGTGAAGGTGTGGCCGTCCCACAGACGCAGCACGATGCCCTCGCCACGGCGTACGACGACGGCAGTGCCCTTCTCGGGACGCCACCGGTAGCCCCAGCCGCCCCAGTGCCGCGGCGTGACCAGCGCGGTGAAGTCGGCGCCCGCCACATGGGAGAGCGGGATACGGCGGCGCGGCACCCCCATGTGGCCGCAGCGCACCTCGAGGGACTCCTTGTCGAGCCTGAGGTCGACGTGCACGAAGGCGAGTGTCCCGAAGAGGACCAGCAGACCGGCGGCGATGCAGCCCACGACGGACATCACCAGCGGGGCGATACCGGAGGTCCATGCCGAGTCCACCGCCAGCTCGATACCGAGCGCCATGCAGGCCGCGCCGACCAGGGCCAGCAGCCACTGGATCCGGTTGGTGGCGCGTCCGGTCCAGACCTCGGGGTGCGGGGTGTCGTCGGTGTGGGACTGGTCCCTCATGTTTATGAGGTTACTCAGGTTTCGCTGCGCGGGTAGGGCGTAGCGGAGGGTGACGCCCTAGGAGCCCGCACTGTGCCGAGTGCGCTCCGGCGGCGCCGGTCCGGTCAGCGGACGGGGCTGACCGCCTGCAGAAAACGGCCTTCCCCGTAGGACAGCGCCGTGTCCGGGAGGGTGGCCTCGCGACCGCTGAGCAGCACCGTGAGCGTGGTGTCGGCGACGGCGTCCGGGGCGGGCCGCGCGCCGATCCGGCGCAGGGCCTGTGCGGCCACCGCGTCGGCGGAGCCGTGCAGCATCAGCGGCGGACGGCCGGGCCGCTCGACGGCTGCCCGGATCCGCTCACCGACCAGCTCGTAGTTGGTGCAGCCGAGGACGACGGTGGTCACGTCCTCGGGGGTGCGGGCGGCGGCCGAGGCGATCGCGGCCTCGATCGCGGCCTCGTCGGCGTGGTGCACCGCGTCCGCGAGGCCGGGGCACGCCACCTCGGTGACGGCGACACCGGCGGCGAACTCCTCGATCAGACCACGCTGATAGGCGCTTCCGGTGGTGGCGGGGGTCGCCCAGATCGCGACGTGGCCGCCGCCCGCCGCGGCCGGCTTGATCGCCGGGACGGTGCCGATGATCGGCAGAACCGGTTCGAACCGGGCCCGCAGCTGCGGCAGGGAGTGCACGGACGCGGTGTTGCAGGCGACGATCAGGACATCGGCCTCATGGGCTGCGGCGGCCTCGGCCACGGCGAGGGCCCGCTGGGTGATGTCCTGCGGGGTGCGCGGTCCCCAGGGCATCCCGTCCGGGTCCCAGGAGAGCACGAGATCCGCGTCGGGCCGCAGCCGCCGTACCGCCGCGGCGGCGGGAAGCAGACCGATTCCGGAGTCCATGAGCGCGATCTTCACCCGGCCACGATAGACGATCGGGCCGTACGGGCCGGTCTGCTGGGGCAGACTGCGGGCGTGAGCGCCCCCCTGTGGATCACCGTCGTATCGCTGGCCGCCTGGTGCTGGCTGCTGCTGTGCCAGGGCTTCTTCTGGCGCACGGACGTCCGGCTTCCACCGCGCCGGGAGCCGGAGGCCTGGCCGCCGGTCTGTGTGGTCGTACCGGCCCGGGACGAGGCCGCCGTGCTGCCCGCGAGCCTGCCGTCGCTGCTGGCGCAGGACTATCCGGGGCGGGCCGAGGTCTTCCTGGTCGACGACGGGAGCACCGACGGCACCGGGGAGCTGGCCCGCGAGCTGTCCCGGCGGCAGGGCGGGCTGCCGCTGACCGTGGGCTCGCCGGGCGACCCGCCGGCGGGCTGGACGGGCAAGCTGTGGGCGGTGCGGCACGGCATCGGCCTGGCACGCGCGCGTGACCCCGCATACCTGCTGCTGACGGACGCGGACATCGCGCACGCGCCGGACAGTCTGCGCACGCTGGTGGCCGCGGCCCACGCCGGGGGCTACGACGTCGTGTCGCAGATGGCGCGGCTGCGGGTGGAGAGCGCGTGGGAGCGGCTGGTGGTCCCGGCGTTCGTGTACTTCTTCGCGCAGCTGTATCCCTTCCGGTGGATCGGCCGGAAGGGCTCGCGTACGGCCGCGGCGGCGGGCGGCTGTGTCCTGCTGCGCACGGGGGCGGCGGAGAAGGCGCGCATCCCGGACGGCATCCGGCACGCCGTCATCGACGACGTGGCGCTCGCCCGCGCGGTGAAGGGCGCCGGGGGGCACGTCTGGCTGGGGCTGGCGGACCGGGTGGACAGCGTGCGGCCGTATCCGCGGCTGCACGACCTGTGGCGCATGGTCTCGCGCAGCGCCTACGCCCAGCTGCGGCACAACCCGCTGCTGCTCCTCGGTACGGTCGCCGGGCTCGCGCTGGTGTACCTGGTGCCGCCCGCCGCGGTGGCCGTGGGAGCGGCGGGCGGCGGTACGGCGACGGCGGTCGCCGGCGCGGTGGCGTGGGCGGTGATGGCGGGGACGTACGTGCCGATGCTGCGCTACTACGACCAGCCGCTGTGGCTCGCCCCGCTGCTGCCGTTCACCGCGCTGCTGTACCTGCTGATGACGGTCGACTCGGCCGTGCAGCACTACCGGGGGCGCGGGGCCGCCTGGAAGGGCCGCACGTACACGCGTCCCGGCGCGGTGCCCGACGAGGGCTGAACCGGGTCACTTGCGGCCGGGGGTCCAGTTCATGCCCCATCCGTAGGCGCGGTCTATGGTCCGCTGCGGGCTCACCCCGCGCTCCGGCACCAGATACCGCGCCTCGCGCTGCACGAGGAGGTCACCGCCCGTGTTGGTGATGAGGGCGAGCGCGCACACGGTGGAGGGGACGGTGCACTCGTCGAGCGAGAAGTCGATCGGCGCCCCGTGCTGCGGCTGGAGGGTGACCGTGGCGTGCAGGTCGGCGAAGGAGCTGGCGCCCTCGTAGATGGTGACGAAGACGAGGATGCGCCGGAAGTCCTGCTTGTGGTCGAGGTTGATCGTCAGGTTCTCGCCGCTCGCCACCGCACCGGTGCGGTCGTCGCCGTCAAGGTGGATGTACGGCGGCCGGTTCAGCGCCCCGAAGGCGTTGCCGAGGGCCTGGACGACCCCTTTGCGGCCGTCGGCGAGCTCGTACAGGGCGCACAGGTCGAGGTCGACGTCTCCCTGCCCGCCTCCCCAGCGGCCGCCCCAGCCGGAAAGGTGTTTCCGCATCTGCCAGTTGAGGTTCACCCGCATCGCTCCGGAGGTGCCGCCCTGCTTGGCGAGCGAGACGGACGGCGCCGCCTTGGTGAGGGTGACCTTGGACAGCCGGACCGGCTGCGGCGCCGGGGGCGGGGCCATGGGCGGGGACGGCATGGCCGCCGGGGGCGGGGGCGTGGTCACCGGGTACGGCGCCGGGGCGGGCGGGGCGGGCGGAGCCGGGTAGGGCGCGGAGGCCGCCACGGTCGGTGGCGCGGGGTGTGGCGCGATGGGCGGTGCCGGGTGTGGGGCCGGGGCGGGCGGAGCCGGACGCCGGGGCTCGTCCACGGTGATGCCGAAGTCCGTTGCCAGACCTTCGAGTCCACTGCTGTAGCCCTGACCGACGGCGCGGAACTTCCACGCGCCCTGGCGGCGGTAGAACTCGCCGAGCACGAAGGCCGTCTCCACGGTCGCGCCGGGGCTGTCGAAGCGGGCGACCGCCTGGCCGCTCACGGCGTCGGTCACCTGGACGTAGAGGCCGGGAACCTGCCCGAAGGTCCCGCCGTCGGCGGAGGCCGCGAGCACGATCCGCTCGATCGCGCCCTCCACGCGCGCGAGGTCCACGGAAAGCGTGTCGGTCACGCCCGTGCCCGCCGTCCTCTTGCCTTCGTGACGCACCGCGCCGGAGGGATGGGCGGGCTGGTTGTAGAAGACGAAGTCGCCGTCGGAGCGGACCTTCCCGGTGGCCAGCAGCAGTGCGGAGGCGTCCGCGTCGGGCACCCCGGGCCCTGATCGCCAGCCCAGTTCGACGCGCAGGGCCGTGGTCGGCACCGGCGTGTTCGATCCTTTCTGCATTGACATGTCCGCCCCCATCCGTGTCGGTTTCCGGGCGGCCTCGGCCGTCGAGGTCACCCCTACCCGCACAACCTATTCGCGGGCACAGCGATCTCCCATGACCGGCACCGGAAGATCACCGGCCAACTGCCGGTAACCCCGCAGGAACTCGCCCTTTACACGATTAAAACGCCGGCAGACGTCCCATTTTGCCAAGTTCGCTCGGATTGGGGATCCCCGGTCACTGCCGGCACGGAAAACAACCCTCTTATCGGTCTCCCCAACGAGCACATCGTGGGCTTAACTTATGTCCCATGACCTCCCCCCGCTCCACTTATGGTGGCGGCTACTACTCCGCCTCCTTCCCGGACACCCCGATCTACGACTCGCTCGTCGCCGAGCGTGGCACCCCGCAGATCGCCCCGATCCGGGTCCCCGCCGCCTACGACACGGGCAGCAGCCTGCCCGCTCTGCCGTCGGCACTGCCCGCCCTCCCGGCGGCCCCCTCCCCGCAGGCCCCCGCCTACGGCTACCCCCAGACGCCGCAGCCCGCACCGCTGCAGCAGGCGCCCACGGCGTACATCCCGCAGCAGGCGGGCGCCCCGCGCGGCTATCCCGGCCAGCAGGCGCCGCAGCAACAGCGCCCGATGGGCATCGGCACCGGGTACGAGGCCATGCGCCCGGCCGCGCCGCGGCCCACGCCGGCTCCGTACCAGGACCCGTACAACAACCAGCAGTACCGCGGCTACTGACCGGCACCCCACCGCTGTCGGTGCCGGCTGGCACGATGGCGGTATGGGACACGCCGAAGTGCAGTCGATTCACGTTCATCCGGTCAAGGCACTCCAGGGGCACGCGCCCCGGGAGGCTGTGGTGGAGCCCTGGGGCCTGGCCGGAGACCGGCGCTGGACACTGATCGACGACGGGGGAAAGGTCGTCACTCAGCGCGAACAGGCGCGCCTCGCCCTGGCCGCCGCCGAGCTGCTGCCCGGCGGCGGCGTTCGTCTGTCCGCGCCCGGCCAGGAGCCGCTGACGGTGTCCGTGCCCGAGCCGGCCGGGACCGTGCCGGTGAACGTCTTCGGCGCGAAGGTCGAGGCGGTTCCCGCCGCGCCGGCCGCGCATGCCTGGTGCAGCGCCTATCTGCGGGCGGACGTCCGCCTCGTGCACATGGACGATCCGGCCACCCGCCGCCCGGTCGACCCCGAGTACGCCCTGCCCGGCGAGACGGTCAGCTTCGCCGACGGCTACCCCCTGCTGATCGCCACGACGGCCTCCCTCGACGCCCTGAACTCGCTGATATCCGACGGCTCGCACGCCCACGAGGGCCCGCTGCCGATGAACCGTTTCCGGCCCAACGTCGTCGTCGCCGGCACCGAGGCCTGGGCCGAGGACCACTGGTCACGGATCTCCGTCGGCGAGGTGGTCTTCCGCGTCGCGAAGGCGAGCGGGCGCTGTGTCGTCACCACCATCGACCAGGACACCGCCGTACGCGGCCGGGAGCCCCTGCGCACCCTGGCCCGCCATCGCAAGGTCGGCACGAGTCTGATCTTCGGCCAGAACCTCGTGCCCGTGTCGCCCGGCACGATCAGGGTGGGGGACCCGGTCCGGGTGCTGGGCTAGCCCTGACGACGGCCCCGACGGCCTCGACGGCCCGCGCGGCCTGCACGGCCTCGACGTAGAGACGAAGAGGGGAACCGTCGGCGGGGCATGGTCGTTGGGAGAACATGAGAGATTCATGAGAAGCCGCGTTCGCGAGCGTCCGCGGTGGACGTGATGTCGCTCTCTCTTGCTCCGGGCCGTGGATGCCCGCGCGGTCCGGGAGTTATGACGGAGCGGAAGGGGGTGGGGAGATGCGCGCTCTCAGCGGCCTCTGGCGCTGGCGGCACAATCCGCTGCGCCGCTCGACCGATCTCGCCGAGGCATGGGTGGCTCTCGTGGCGCTGGCGCTGATCGCCGTGGCCGTGCCCGTGACCGGCTGCCTGGTCGGCGCCGCCGCCCAGGACTCGCTGCAGCGGTCCGTGCGCGAACAGCACCGCACACGCCACCTGGTGATCGCCACAGTGGTGCGTGACCTGGGTGAAACCGCGCTCGACCCCGACCCGGACACCACGACGGTGCACGAGACCCACAGGCGGGTCCTGGCGGACTGGACCGCGGCGGACGGCACGCACCGCAGCGGCCCGGCCCTGGCGGACCTCAAGTCCCCGCACCCGGGTGACCACTTCAGGCTCTGGACGGACCCGCAGGGCCGAATAGCGGCTCGCCCGCTGGACTCCCCCACCGCGACGACCCACGCGGTGCTGGCCGGGATCGGCGCGGCCCTGCTGGTCGCAGGCCTGGTGGAAGGCTGTCGGCGGCTGACCGTGTGGCGCATGGTCCGCAGCCGGTACGCACGTTGGGACCAGGCCTGGGACCGGGCGGGACCGGACTGGGGCAAGGCGGGCACCGGCAGCTGACCGCCTTCCCGCTCTGGTCTACCCACCCTGCACGCACACGCTACGGTGGACCGGCCGAAGCGCTTTCGGCGACAACCCGCGGATGAGCGAACCGCAGGGGCACGCAGGTTTCGGGAGCGCGAGCGCGCACCAGCCCAGGCTGAGCACGGTCGCGATCCCGGCACCGGCGGCGCTGCCCCGACGGGAGCGAGCCATCAGTACGACGAGGTGGGGGCACAGCAACGCCATGGCACAGGGCACGGTCCAGGTGACGCACACCGGTACGTCGCGGTGGCGGCGCCGCACAGGTGAGTACGCTTCGCTCGCCGCCGCCCTGGAGGCCGCCGCCGACGGCGACGTCCTCACCATCGCCCCGGGCACCTACCGGGAAAATCTGGTGGTACAGCGGGCGGTGACGCTCCGTGGGCCCGAGGGCTCGCCCGGCTCCGTGCGGATCGCGCCCGTGGACGGCGTGCCGCTCACCGTGCGCGCCTCGGCCGTGGTGCAGGACCTGCATGTGGAGGGCCAGGACGCGGCGTCGCCCGCGCTGCTGGTCGAGGAGGGCACGCCCGAGCTGATGGACGTGCGGATCGTCACCCGGTCCGCCGCGGGCATCGAGGTGCGCGGCGGCGCCCGGCCGACGGTGCGCCGCTGCACCGTCGACAATCCGGCGGGCATCGGCATCGCCGTACTCGACGGCGGGGGCGGGGTGTTCGAGGAATGCGAGGTCGTCGCGGCCGGGCAGGCGGGCGTGGCCGTCCGGGGCGGCGCCCATCCGCGCCTGGAGCGCTGCCGGGTGCACCATGCCTCAGGAACCGGGCTGTCCGCGACCGGGGAGAACTCCGCGCTGGAGGCGGTGGGTTGCGAGATCTACGAGGTCCGCGGCTCCGGTGTGCAGGTCACCCAGCGGGCGGCGGCACATCTCACCGACTGCGATGTGCACCGCACCACCGCCGACGGCGTCACCATGGACACGGACGCGGTGCTCACCCTCGCCGACTGCCGTATCCACGACATCCCCGAGAACGCGGTCGATCTGCGCTCCCGCTCGGTGCTCACGCTCACCCGGACGACGGTCCGTCAGTTCGGGCGCAACGGCCTGTCGGTGTGGGACCCGGGGACCCGCGTGGACGCCAACCAGTGCGAGATCTTCGACAGCACCGGCGACTATCCGGCGGTGTGGGTCAGTGACGGCGCCACCGCCGTCCTCGACTCCTGCCGGGTGCACAATGTGCCGGACGCCCTGTTCGTGCTGGACCGAGGGTCGCGCGCGGACGTCGTGGACAGCGATCTGTCGCAGGTGCGCAACACGGCGGTGTCGGTGAGCGACGGTGCGACGGCGCAGCTCGACGACTGCCGGATCCGGGAGGCGGCGACCGGAGCGTGGTTCCGCGACCACGGCAGCGGCGGCACGCTGAACAACTGCACCCTGGACGGCACCCAGACCGGTGTGATCGTCACGAAGGGCGCCGACCCGACCATCGAGCGCTGCACGGTCGACTCCCCCGCCGAGGCCGGCTTCTACGTCTCCGCGGGCGGCCGCGGCAGCTTCCTGAACTGCCGGGTCAGCGGCAGCGCCGGGTACGGCTTCCATGTGATCGACGGCTGCCGCGCGACGCTGCGCAAGTGCCGTACGGAGCGCTGTGCGCGCGGCGGATACGAGTTCGCCGACGCGGGCCCCGACGCCGGGTCCGGGACGGGCCCGGTCGTGGAGGACTGCACCAGCGACGAGAGCGCCGGGCTGCGGCCGCCCGCGGCCCGTGAGACCGCCGTACAGACGATGGCGCACTCCCCCGGTCTGCTCGGCTCGATCCCCGGGCAGCGCAACACGGAGCAGGAGCCGCTGATCGCGGCCGCCGCGGCGGAGCCGCAGCAGCCGGTGCGGACGTCGAAGGACGTGCTCGGGGAACTCGACGCGCTGGTGGGCCTGGAGAGCGTCAAGCGGGAGGTGCGGGCGCTGACCGACATGATCGAGGTGGGCCGGCGCCGGCAGCAGGCCGGACTGAAGGCGGCCTCGGTCAAGCGGCATCTGGTCTTCACCGGCTCGCCGGGCACCGGCAAGACGACGGTCGCCCGGCTCTACGGCGAGATCCTCGCCGCCCTCGGTGTGCTGGAGAAGGGGCATCTGGTGGAGGTGTCCCGGGTCGACCTGGTCGGCGAGCACATCGGCTCCACGGCGATCCGCACCCAGGAGGCCTTCCAACGGGCGCACGGCGGTGTGCTGTTCATCGACGAGGCGTACGCGCTGTCCCCGGAGGACGCCGGGCGTGACTTCGGCAAGGAGGCCATCGACACGCTGGTGAAGCTGATGGAGGACCAGCGGGACGCGGTGGTGGTGATCGTCGCCGGCTACACGGCGGAGATGGAGCGCTTCCTGTCCGTCAACCCCGGTGTCGCCTCCCGCTTCTCGCGCACCATCACCTTCGGCGACTACGGCCCCGACGAACTGCTGCGGATCGTGGAGCAGCAGGCCGACGAGCACGAGTACCGGCTGGCGCCGGGCGCGTCCGAGGCGCTGCTGAAGTACTTCACGGCCATCCCCAAGGGCCCGGCGTTCGGCAACGGCCGTACCGCGCGCCAGACGTTCGAGGCGATGGTGGAGCGGCACGCGAGCCGCGTCGCCCAGCTGACGGACCCCACGACCGACGACCTGACCCTGCTGTTCGCGGCGGACCTGCCGACTCTGCCCTGAGCATCCGGCCGCACACGTTTTCCTGAGGGGGATCCGGTATGAAGGCGCTGGTGACGCTCGCCCGGCTCTATGTGACCGACCTGGACGAGGCACTGCCCGCACTGCGCGAGCTGACGGGTCAGGACGTGCGCACCCGGTTCTCCTACGGCGAGGTGGAACTCGCCAGTATCGGCGGCTTCCTGCTCGTCGCGGGCAGCGAGCAGGCCCTCGCCCCGTTCCGGGACGTGCAGAGCACGGTGCTCGTGGACACCCTGGACGGCCTGCAGGCGCTGCTGGCCGAGCACGGCGGAGAGCTTCTCGACGGCCCGAACGAGGTGCCCACCGGCCGCAACGCGACCGTGCGGCATCCGGGCGGTGTCGTCCTGGAGTACGTCGAGCACACGGCCTAGCCGAGGCCTAGCTGGGCTCCCCCGTAGGCACCCCGGGCTCGACCGGTTCCGGTCGTTGCCTCGGCAGCTCGGGGCGTAGCCGGTTCAGCAGTCTGGCGCGTTCTCGGGCGAAGTCGGGGTCGGCCTGGTAGTCGGAGTGGCCGAGGATGGGGGCGGGGAGGGGGTGCGCGGGTGTGCGGCCGTAGGCGAGCGGGTCGCGCAGGGGGGCGTGGTCGACCTCGGGGGTGGTGTCGTCGGGGACGCGGACGGGGCCGCCGATGGGGTCGGTGAGCCGGTAGAGATTGCCCCAGCAGGCGACGTCGCGGTGCAGGGCGGCCAGCGCGGGCGGTCCGAAGTGGGCCGGGAACCAGCGGCCGTAGAGGCGCTCCAGCGGGGAGCCGTAGGTGAGCAGCGCGATCCGGCCGCGGACGGACGGGGGCAGCTGCCAGGCGGCCGCGGCGGCGAGGACGCTGCCCTGGGAGTGGCCGGAGAGCACGAGACGGCCTCCGGTGCGCTGGGTCCAGGTGGCCATGCGCCAGGTCAGGTCCGGCACGGCGCGCTCGGCGTAGCACGGTGGGGCGAAGGGGTGCGCGGCGCGCGGCCAGAAGGTGCCGACGTCCCAGAGGATGCCGATGGTGCGGCGCGCCGAGGCGTCCTTGTAGGCGCGCCGGCCCCAGGTCACGAACAGTATGAAGCCGAGGCCGACCAGCCAGGAGCCCAGCGCCTGTGAGGTCTCGGCGACGGCCTGCATGACGTCGTAGGTGCGGCGGGCGGCTCCGTCGGGCGTCTTCCCGGTGGCCAGCGCACCGGCCAGCGCCACGGCACCGAGCACCAGGGTGGTGACGGTGAGCACGGCGACGACGAAGGGAGCCCGGTCGGTGAGGGCGGCCATCGCACGGACCTGGGCGATGGCGTGGGTACGGCCCGGGTCCTCGGGTTCGCCGGGATGCTCCTCGCGGACCCGGTCGCGTTCGGCGCGGGCCAGCCGGGCGGTGCGCATCCCGAGACCGGCGGCGACGATCAGCAGGACCGCGAGGACCGGCGGGATCGTGGACGCCTGCCAGGTCAGCAGGACGGGCGGCCCGGGCAGCAGGGCGTGGGTGCCGTCCAGCCAGTCGGCGACGCGCTGCGCGACCCCGCCGGACATCACACCGCCCAGTGCACAGGCGAGCAGGGCGACGGCCGGTCCACTGAGGCCGCGCATCCCGGCGCGCGGATCGGGGCTGCGGCGGTACAGGTCCCGGGCCACCACGGCGAGCGCGACGACCAGCAGCCCCTGGGCCAGCATGAGGGTGCCGAAGGCCGGGTCGCCCGCCAGCCGCCCGGTGGACCGCCAGCCGGGCCGGGCCCAGCCGGCGTAGACCATGGTGAGCAGGAGCAGAGCGAGCGCACCGAGCGGCAGCCCGCGGACGAGTTGCCGGTCGAGTCGCTGGTCCAGCAGGTTCTCGCTGCGGCCCCGGCGGCAGACGACGGCCACCGCGGCCATCGCGCAGGCCAACAGGGCCGCGGTGAGCAGCCAGCTCAGGACGTCCAGGGCGGCGGGGCCGCCGGGCCGGTGGTCGAAGGCGGCCGGCGGGGCGGCCACGGCGGCGGCGACGGTCAGCAGGGCGGCGGCGGTGTGCGCGGCGCGCAGCCGGGCCACGATCCGGCGGCCGTACCAGAAGCCGGGCAGGGCGAGTGCGCTGCCCTCGGTGTCCGGTTCGGGGTCGTGGGACATCGGCCGGTGGGATTCGTACGCGCTCCATGTGCGGTGCGACAGGTACCAGAGCAGGCAGGTCAGCGCGGCCGGCGCCAGTGCGGCGAGGGCGAGCCGGCGGCCGGGCAGGCTCCACCAGGTGTCGTGTCCGGCGCGGGCCGCGGGCACCCGGGGGGCGAGGAAGGCGAGCCAGGAGTGACGGCTGGTGCAGTCGTGGACGCCGGCGCATTGCCAGGCGACCAGGTCCAGGGCCACCTCGCAGGCGGCGGCGACCAGCAGCACGGTCAGGGTGAGGGCGGCCAGCCGTACGAGGAGGCCGTACAAGCGTACGGCGCGGTGCCGGCCGGGGGCGGCGGGGCGCATCCAGTGGGCAAGGTTGACCACCATGAACGGGAGCAGCACCAGCCACAGGGCGCGACTGCTGTCGCCGGAGGTGAGGTTGCACCAGACGTACGCCTCCTGGACGGGTTCGTCCCGGTGGCTGTCCTTGGCCTCGGTGTCCTCGGCGCGCCGGTAGACGGCGGCCGTGTCGTCACCGGTGACCCGGACGGTGCGCGGGTCGCCGAGCATCTGCTCGGGAGTGGTCCCGCCCACCCCGTGCACCAGCAACTCCAGCTCGGGCTCCGGCCCGACATCGTTGTCAGCTCGCTGTCCGGCAGGGCGTTCCTGTGTGCGGTCCACTGTTCTCGCACCCCCGAGAGGCGCCGAAGGCAGGTGTCGATGCGGGCTTCAGGTTCTCCGCTCCGGTGGCGGTGTACACCTCTCGTCACGGAATCTCCCCGATCCGTGTGACGGCGGCCGAAACGGGCGGGGCGGGCGTGGCATGTGCGCATGGTGACAGGTGGTGGCGCAATCCCCGCCGACCCGTGAAAGGATGGGGCGCCCGCGTGTCTCCGGACGGACGGTATCTCCTGGTCGGAGGCGTGGCGCGGGGGTGTCCAGCGGATGACGGCGAAAGGACCGGAGCGTACGTGAGCGAGAATCAGAACCTCCTCGCGGAGCAGCGACGCGCCCTGATCCTGGACGAGGTCCGGCGCCGGGGCGGTGTGCGCGTCAACGAACTGACCCGCAAGCTCGGCGTGTCGGACATGACGGTGCGCCGCGACCTGGACGCCCTCGCCCGCCAGGGCGTGCTGGAGAAGGTGCACGGCGGCGCGGTGCCCGTGGTCGAGGCCAGCACCCATGAGCCGGGCTTCGAGGCCAAGTCGGGTCTGGAGCTGACGGCCAAGGAGGACATCGCGCGGACCGCCGCCCGGCTGGTCACCCCGGGCACGGCGATCGCCCTGTCCGGCGGTACGACGACGTACGCGCTCGCGCAGCACCTGCTGGAGGTGCCCGACCTGACCGTGGTGACGAACTCGGTGCGGGTGGCGGACGTCTTCCACGCGGCGCAGCGCACCTCGGGCCAGCGGCAGGGCGCGGCCACGGTGGTGCTGACCGGCGGGGTGCGCACCCCGTCGGACTCGCTGGTGGGCCCGGTGGCCGACCAGGCGATCGCCGCCCTCCACTTCGATCTGCTCTTCCTCGGGGTGCACGGCATATCGGTCGAGGCCGGTCTGTCCACGCCGAACCTCGCCGAGGCGGAGACGAACCGGCGGCTGGTGCACTCCGCACGCCGGGTCGTGGTGGTCGCCGACCACACCAAGTGGGGCACGGTGGGCCTGAGTTCGTTCGCCACGCTGGAGCAGGTGGACACGCTCGTCACCGACGCGGGGCTGCCGGCCGAGGCGCGCACGGAGATCTCGGAGCATCTGCGCGTGGTGGTGGCGGGCGAGCCCGGGGAAGACGACACAGACATCTGAGGGCCCGTCAGCTATGGTGGCCCTTGCCCGGTCGGCCGCCCTGCGGGAGGGGCACAAGGGGGTTTGCGTCCATGGCTCGTCGTCTGCGCCCGGTGGGCCTCGACTTCGTCGGGGCGGCGCCCGTCCGTCTGGTCTTCGCGCGGAACCTGTCCGCGTCCCCCGAGCAGGTCTTCCACGCGCTCGCGGAGGACGTGCCCGGCTGGACGCAGTGGTTCTCGGCGGTGACGCTCGCCCGGGCCACCGACGGCGGCGCCGGGCGTGAGATCCGGCTCCGGGGCGGGACCCGCTTCACGGAGACGGTCCTCGTGGCCAAGGAGCCCGAGGTGTACGCCTACCGCGTCGACACCACCAACGCACCGGGCGCTCAAGCCCTGGTCGAGGAGTGGCGCCTGACCCCTCGCGGCGCCGGCACACTCGTGCAGTGGACCTTCGCCGCCGACGGGACGGCGCCGTTCCGGTTCGTCCTCGGTCTGGCCCGGCCGGGCCTGGGGCGCGCCTTCCGTGACGCGGTGACATCCCTGGACCGGCGCCTGACGCAGCGGTGATCAGCCGGGGCCGCGGGCGTGAAGTGCCGCGGCCCCGGAGGGACTCCGCCGCGTCAGACCCGGAAGATGTCCAGGAAGGTGCTCCAGAACCCCTTCTTCCTGGCCGGTTCCTGGCGGGCGGCGGTGGCCGACACCGTGGAGAGCGGCTGGTCCGCTGCGGCGGGAACGGTCCGGCTCTGCAGTGCGGAGGCCATGCGGGTGGCCGGTGTCGGGCTGAAGGCCACGGGCAGCGCGACCAGCGCCCGGTGGAACGGGCCCGGCCGCCATTGGAGGTCCTTCTCGGGGACGGCCAGGATCAGATCGGGCAGGGCGTTGAGGAGCTTCTCGATCGCGGTGACGGCGATGACCTGCGCCGGGTCCTTGGCCGGGCACGCATGCGGTCCTGCTCCCCAGCCCAGGTGGGCGCCCTTGCTGTGCATCCGGCGGGCCTCGACGAGCGCGGGATCGCTGTTGGCCGCGGCGAAACTGATGACGACCGGCGTCCCCTCCTCGGCCACCACTCCCCCGAGGTCCACGTCCTGGACCGGGTAGTGGGTGGCGTAGTTGGCGATCGGCGTCTGGTTCCACAGCACGTGATCGATCGCCTCCTCGATCAGCAGCCCGGAGTCGCGCCCGCTGGTGTCGGGTGACAGCAGCAGGAGCAGTGCGTTGCAGATGAGGTTGCGCTCGGGTTCCACGCCGGCGCCCATCAGAACGATGAGCTGGTCCCTGAGCTCCTCGTCGGTCAGTCCCGCGGGGTGCTCGATCAGCCAGGAGGTGACGTCGTCGCCGGGCTGGCGCCGCTTCAGGGCGACCAGTTCCATGAGGCAGGTGTTGATGTCCTCGCTGGCGCGCTGGGCGTCGTTGCCGTCGAACATCGCCGACATGGCGCTGGTGAGGGTGTCACCGATGTCCGCCGGGCAGCCGAAGAGCTTGTTGAACAGCAGCAGCGGCAGCAGTTTGGCGTAGTCGTTGAGGAGGTCGGCCCGGCCCCGCTCGCTGAACCGGTCGATGAGGTAGTCGGCGATGGGCTCGACGTCGCGGCGGACACGGGTGATGTTGAGCCGGGCGAGGCTGTCCGTGACGGCCTTGCGCAGCCGCAGGTGCACGGCGCCGTCGGTGAACAGGCAGTTGGGCCGGTACGCCATCATCGGCAGCACCGGGCTGTCCAGCGCGATCCGCCCTTCGTTCAGCGCCTTCCAGCGGCGGGCGTCCCGGGCGAAGAGCGTGGAGTTCTGCAGCACGCGCAGCGCCAGCTCGTGGTCGACGACCAGATGGGCGTCCACGCCGGGGGCGAGTTCGACCGGGCCGGCCGGACCGTGGGCGCGCAACCGGTCGTAGACCTGGTGGGGGTCGGTGGCGAACGCCGCGTCGTGCATGGGGCATCTGGCCCCGGCGGGGGCGGGGACTGACTGGCGGTCCATGGGGGTTCCTTCTGCTGGCTCCGGGCCGATGGTGCGGCGGGGATGGTCCGGCGGGGATGGGGGTGTCTGGGGGTCAGGCGGCTCGGGTGAGCAGGTGACGCACGAGCTCGATCAGCGCGTGGGCGGAGGACTGCCGGTCGCGGGCGTCGCAGTAGACGACGGGGGTGTCCGGGAGCAGGTCGAGCGCCTCACGCACCTCCGCCTCCTCGTACACCCGGCCCTCCGTGAAACTGTTGACCGCGATGGCGTACTCGAGGCCGTAGCGCTCGACGAGGTCGATGACGGGGAAGGTCTCCTCCAGCCGGCCGGGGTCGACCAGGAGCAGCGCGCCCAGCGCGCCGCGGGCCATGTCCTCCCACAGCTGCATGAAGCGCTGCTGTCCGGGGGTGCCGAACAGGTACAGCACCAGTTCGTCGCTGAGCGTCAGCCGGCCGAAGTCCAGGGCCACGGTGGTGGTGGTCTTGTCCGTCACGCCCCTGAGGTCGTCCACGTGGAGGGACGCCTGCGTCATCTTCTCCTCGGTCCGCAGCGGGGCGATCTCCGACAGCGAGCCGATGAAGGTCGTCTTGCCCACCGCGAAGTGCCCGACGACGAGGATCTTGGCGGCGTTGGTCACCGCGCTGGAGACGTAGATGGATCCAGAGGCCGTCTCAGCCGATGAGGGATTGGAGTCCATGCAGAACCTTCTCGAGGGTCGCTCTGTCAACGTTCTGAGCCCGGGGTGGCTCGGCGCGGCGCAGGAGGTGTCCCTGCTCGAATAAATCGGTCAGCAGCAGCCGGGCCACCCCCACCGGCAGTCCCACATGGCCGGCCACTTCGGCCACCGAGAGGTAGCCGCCCGCGCACAGCTGCCAGATCGCCATCACCTCGGGGCCGGCTCCCAGCGGAGGAGTCCGCTCGGGAGCCAGGGTGACGAGGGTGTGCAGCGCCAGGTCATCCGAGGCCGGCAGGCTCCGCCCGCCGGTGATGACGTAGGAGCGGACGAACGCGCTCGTGACGGAGGCTTCCTCGCCGGGCCTCGTCATGCTCCGGCACCGTTGTCCGAACGCGGCGCCACGCTCATCGCCTTGCTCAGGCCCGCCACCGTCTTCTGCATCCGGAACGACATGGCCTCCATGTCCACGTCCAGCGCGGCCGAGACAGCGAGATACGAGCCCTGGCCGGCGGCGATCAGGAAGATCCAGCCGCCGTCGTACTCCAGCAGCGTCTGCTTCCAGATCCCGTGTCCCGCTCCGACGAACCCCGCGACGGCACGGCTCAGCGACTGCATCGAGCTCATCGCGGCGGCGTTCGTCTCGGCGTCGTCCCGTGCGATGTCGTCGGAGCGCTGCAGCAGCAGGCCGTCACCCGAGACGAGGACCGCGTGCCGGGCTCCGCGCACTTCCAGCACGTCGTTCAGCACCCAGGACAGGTCGATCTTCACTTGTTGTCAGATCCTTCCGTGGTGTTCGTGGTGCGCCCGAGCTGTGTGCCGCGCGCGAACGCCCCGAGCCGCGACGCCGTGACCTCGTTGTCCGGCTCGGCCGTTCCCTCCCGGCCGGCGGTGTCGAGGGCCGGGACCACCGTGACCGGGCCACTGCGCCTGCGCCGCTTGGGCAGACCTCCATGGGTCGTTCCCACCACGTGCGAGGGGCCCACGACCGGGACCGACGCCAGTCTCTGGGGGGCCTCCTCCGGGCCTACGGGGTCCTGGGCTTCGGCCGGCGGGGAAGGAACGTCGGCCGCGAGAAGGCTTTCGGGTACACGGATCACTGCACGCACTCCGCCGTAGGGGGACACGGAGCCGACGGAGACGGCGAAGCCGTAGCGGGCGGCGAGCATGCCGCACACGGCGAAGCCGAACCGCGGCGGATCGCCGAGACCGGTGATGTCGACGGGACCGTCGACGGTGAGCAGCGCCGCCGCCCGGTCCTTGGTCTCCTGGTCCATGCCCAGACCGGCGTCATCCACGATGAAGCACACACCGGTCGGTACGGCCTGGATGTTGACCTCGACGGGCGTTCCGGGCGCGCTGTAGTTCGTCGCGTTGTCCAGCACCTCGGCCAGCACGACGGCCACCGGCTCGACCGCCTTGCCGACGAGCGAGACGTTGACCTGCGAGTGGACGCTGACCCGGTTGAAGTCCTTGATCCGGCCCTGGGCACTGCGCGCGACGTCGTAGACCGTGGCGGCGCCGTCACGCCGGCCCAGCCACCCGCCGCACAGCACGGAGATGCCCTTGGCGCGGCGGCCGAACTGGCTGCCGGTGTGGTCGACCGACATCAGGTCGGCCAGGACCTCCGTGGTGTCGCCGTACTTCCGCAGGAGGCTGTCCAGGAGAACCTGCTGCTCCTCGGCGAGCGACTGCAGCGTTCCCATCGCGGACTTCAGCACCGCCTTGGTCGCCGCCTCGGCGTCCGCCCGTACGTCCGCGAGATCGCGCTGTTGCTGTGCGGTCAGCGCGGCGATGTGTGTGTGGAGCTGACCGACATCGCCGCGGGCCTCGCTCAGTCCTGTCTCCAGATCCTTCCTCGTTCTTCGGAGCGCCATGTTGGTTCTCCGGGCCCGCATCACTGCGACGACCGCAGCGATGAGCACCACCAGCAAGATCCACAACAGTGGATCCTGGGTCAATGACGTCATGAGACTCTCTTCAAGTCGCATCGCGCCAGGAGCAATTGAGCGCGATGGTGGCTTTGCGACTGTCCCCCAGGCGCGCAACGTGACACGCCGTCAGCCCACTGAAAAGTGGGATGATCTTATCAGTCACTCAGACACAACCAGCTTGCCCACAAGCCGGATTGAGACGTCACCAAACCCACACAGTCCCGTCACCCTCCCGTCGGGCAACGGCCGCCGAAGAGGCGGGACCGGGTCAGTCCGGCCACACGCCCGTCGCCAGGAGCGTGTCGATCGCCGCCGCGTACGGCGTGATGTCCAGGCCCTGTTCCGCGAGCCAGGCGTCGGAGTAGTACTTGTCGAGGTAGCGGTCGCCCGGGTCGCAGAGCAGGGTGACGACGCTGCCCCGGCGGCCTTCGGCCACCATCTCGGAGACGATCTTCAGCGCGCTCCACAGTCCGGTGCCCGTGGAGCCGCCCGCCTTGCGGCCGATGGCCGCCTCCAGGGCGCGTACGGCGGCGACGCTGGCCGCGTCCGGGACCTTCATCATCCGGTCGATCGCGCCGGGCACGAAGCTCGGCTCCATGCGCGGCCGGCCTATGCCCTCGATCCGGGAGCCGCAGTCGCACGTGACGTCCGGATCGCCGGTGGTCCAGCCCTCGAAGAAACAGGAGTTGTCCGGATCGGCGACACAGATACGGGTGTCGTACTGCATGTAGTGGACATAGCGCGCGAGGGTCGCGGAGGTGCCGCCGGTGCCCGCCGTGGCGACGATCCACGCCGGCTCCGGGAATCGCTCCAACTCCAGCTGGCGGAAGATGGATTCGGCGATGTTGTTGTTGCCGCGCCAGTCGGTGGCCCGCTCGGCGTAGGTGAACTGGTCCATGTAGTGGCCGCCCGTCTCCACCGCGAGGCGGGCCGACTCCTCGTACATCTTCCGTGAGTCGTCCACGAAGTGGCACTGGCCGCCGTGGAACTCGATGAGACGGCACTTCTCGGCGCTGGTCGTGCGCGGCATGACCGCGATGAAGGGCACGCCGATCAGCTTGGCGAAGTAGGCCTCGGAGACGGCGGTGGAGCCGCTGGACGCCTCGATCACCGGGCGACCGGGGCGGATCCAGCCATTGCAGAGGCCGTAGAGGAAGAGGGAGCGGGCGAGGCGGTGCTTGAGGCTGCCGGTGGGGTGCGTCGATTCGTCCTTGAGGTAGAGGTCGATGCCCCAGTGCTCGGGCAGCGGGAAGCGCAGCAGGTGCGTGTCCGCGGACCGGTTGGCGTCGGCCTGCACCTTTCGGACGGCTTCTTTCAGCCAGTCACGGTAGGCGGCGTCGCTGCGGTCGAGGTCGAGGGTGGCGCCGGGTCTGCTCTGGTGGGTAGTGCTCACGACGGTGCTCCTTACGCTGGGCGCCGACGACGCCTCACGCGCCCGGCATCTCGAGCATAGGCATCTTTGACACCGCTTCCCACCTGCATAAACGCATCTTTGGTCCCCCCAAAGCCACCCTGTGCCACAGGCGTAGCGGGTCTGCGGGGGCGCATTTGGCGGGAGTGCTCCGGGCGGCCGCGGTACGCACCCCGCGTGCACTGGTGCTCCCGGCCGCATCGGGGCAGACTGCACGCGATGGGGCGATCGTCCCTGGGTGCCGCCTGCCGGGCGGACGAGGGGGATCGCCGCACAGGCGCTGCCGGAGGCGCACACTGGATCGCGGGAGCACACGGGCAAGGGGGCGGCGAGGGATGGCGGAGCCGGAGTTCACAGCCTCGGGCGTGCGGATCGGCAAGCGGATGCGTTCGCTCACCCGCGCCGGGCAGGTCCGGATCAATGACGGCAGGGTGGAGTTGCTCACCAGCTACGGCAGCGAGATCGACAGCGCCCCGGTGCAGGCGGTGCGTGCGTCCAAGCCGTGGTTCGGGCCGGGCGACAAGGCGTTGGCCGACATCAACGGCAAGCGGTACCAGCTGACGCTGGGCGAGCAGGACCCCGCCCCGGGCGAGCCGGGGCCGCCTGCGGCACGGCGCTTCATCGAGGCGGTGCGCCGGGCCGCCAAGCGCGACGGCTGACCGACCTGCGGCAGCCGGCCGGGATCACCCCGGCGGCGTACTCCGGGCAGCGGACCGTCGCGGCGAGTTGCGGGAGCGCATCACCTGCGTCACGCTGGTCACACATCACTCTGGGTTTACCGGCGATAACGCTGCGAACCAGCCCGCCGGCCATGGCAGCAGGCGGCTGTCTGGACGCAAGCACCCTGCTGGATCCGTTGTTCTCCGTGTTCTTCCGGTCCCTTCGGACCTCTACATCGGGGAGTCGCAGCCGTGATCAGTCACCCAAGCAGGCACTGCACGGTGGAGCTCCAAGCCCTGCCGTCGCGGATCGGCCAGGTCCGCAGAATCGTATCTGCGCAGTTGCGCTACTGGCATATGGACCCGTTGATAGACCGGGCCGCGCTCGGTGTGACGGAGCTGCTGAGCAATGTGCACCGGCATGCCAGGCCCGACAAGTCGTGCACGGTCGAGCTGGAGCTCGCGCCGGACCGGCTCACGGTCTCCGTGCGCGATCACGACCCGCGGCTGCCGGTAGTGGCCGACGCCGCGCACGTGCTGGAGGCCGCGCCGCTCGCCACCTGTGGGCGGGGGCTTGCGATGGTGGCGGCGGTGAGCGAGAGCTGGGGCGCCCGGCCGGACGGTGAGAACGGCAAGGTCGTGTGGTTCACGCTGTCCGCGCCGGCGGTGGCGCGACCACATCCGACCCATACGCCGCGCCGCACAACGGAGCCACGGCCCGCGCCGGAGCCGGCCGCGGTGCGGTCCACGGTGCCCGTGGTGGTGGCACCTGTGCCGGTGTCAGCACCTGTTCCGGTGTCAACACCCGTGCCCGCGGCGACTTCGGTGCCCACCTCGGCACCCGTGCCGGTCGTGGCTCCGGTGCCCGCCGGGGCTCCCCTGGGCGCCGCGGCACCTGTCACCGGCGCGGCGCCCGCCCCCGCTGTGACCGGGGTACAGACTCCCGCCCGGTCGGCCGTTCCTGGCTGACCGGGCGGTGACTTGGCCCGGGCGCGGGGGTTTCGCTGACCGGCACTGAGAGGGCGCGGGCTGCTGTGGCTGCGGGGGTGGGTTCGCTTGCCGACGCTTGCCGGGTGCCCCCTCTGAGGGAGGCACGAGTGCCCGCAGCGACATCGGGGCCACGCAGCGGATGGCACGGCAACTCCCCAAGGGGCGCGGGGAACTGCGCGACCAGCCACAACGGACCCGAACCCGAAGCCGCACCCGCACCCAGTCCCCCGCGGCCCAGCGGATACGCGCCCCCGCACGTCACTCCGTCGCGATGGCCCGCAACACATCCAGCCGGGACGCGCGGCGCGACGGGCGGAGGCCCGCGAGGGCGCCGGCGGTGAGGCCGACCAGGGCCACCACGGCGAGCCGCGCGGGTGGGAGGGCGAAGGCGAAGGCCGTGTCGCTCGCGCCGTCGGACGCCTTCACCAGCACCCAGCCCAGGAACGCGCCGAGCCCGAGCCCGCCCGCCGTGCCGAACGCGGCGACCAGGACCGACTCCCAGCGGACCATGGCCCGCAGCTGGGCGCGGGTCTGGCCGACGGCACGCAGCAGGCCCAGTTCCCGGGTGCGTTCGTGCAGCGCGAGGGTCAGCGTGTTCGCGATGCCGAGCAGGGCGATGACCACCGCGAGGGCGAGCAGCGCGTAGACGAGGGTCAGCATCATGTCGATGCCCTTGGCCGACGACTGCGCGTACTCGTCGCGAGTCTGCACCTCGGGGTTGCCGTACCGCGCGGCCGCCTCCCGCACCGCCGCCTTGCCCGCGTCGACACTCACCCCGTGCCGGAAGGTGACGGCGACCAGGGAGTCGGCGTCCTGGATGCGATGCGGGGCCCAGGCGGCACGGGTGATGACGTAGTCGCCGGCGAGTTCCGACTGGCCGTACACGGCCCGGACGGTGAAGTTCTCGCTCTTTCCGTCGGTGAAGGTCAGGCGTGCGCTGTCGCCGGTACGCAGATGCTGCCGGTCGGCCTCCGTCCGGGTGATCGCGACACCGTCGACGCCCAGGTCGCGCAGCGAGCCCGTGACCGTGCCGAGGTCGAAGGTGCGGGCGAGTGCCGCTGGATCGGTCACGGTCAACGCTCTTCCCCTGCCGTTGACTTCGGCGACTCCGCGGCCGAGCCCCACGGCCGTGTCCACCTGGGGCAGCCGCTGCAGGGCAGGGGCCAGCCGGGGGCTGAGTCCGCTGCCGCCCGCGCCGAAGGACGGGCTGCTGACGGCGACGTCACCGGCGAAGGACCGGGACACCGTCCGGTCCATCGTGGCCTTCAGCGAGGCCCCGAAGACGGTGAACAGCGACACGACGGCCACGCCGATCATCAGCGCGCTCGCGGTGGCCGCCGTCCGTTTCGGGCTGCGCAGGGCATTGCGCCGGGCGAGCCCGCCGGTCACACCGCGCAGCCTGTCCAGGGGGGCGCCCAGCAGCCGTACGGCCGTCGTCGCGGCTACCGGGCCCAGGACGACGAAGGAAGCCAGGGCGAGCACCGCGCCGAGTCCCGCCAGCCAGACCGACGGGGTGACGAACACCCCGGCGAGCGTCGCGGCGAGCGCGAGCGCGCCCACGACGGTTCCGGCGAGCGCACGGGGGCGGGACGCGCCCGAGGTGTCGACGGCCGTCTCACGCAGGGCGGCGAGCGGCGCGGTGCGCCCGGCGCGCCGGGCCGGCAGCAGCGCGGAGCCGAGGCACACCACGATCCCCACCGCGAGCGGCAGCACCATCGACAAGGGCTTGATCACCAACTCGCCGTCGGGGAACGGGAATCCGATCGCGGGAAACAGCGCCTGGAGCCCGGCTGCGATGCCGATGCCGCCCGCGAGTCCGGCGAGGGACGCGGTGAGGGCGACGAGGCAGGCCTCGGCGAGCGCGGCGGCGGTCACCTGTCGGCGGGCCGCGCCCAGGGCCCGCAACAGGGCGTTCTCGCGGGTGCGTTGGGCGACCACGATGGCGAACGTGTTGTGGATGGAGAAGGTGGCGACGAGCAGGGCCACGCCGGAGAACACGAGCAGGAAGGTCGTGAAGATGGTCAGGAACTGACTGGAGATCATGTCGGTGTTCTCCTGCGCCGCCCGCTGACCGGTGATGGCCTCGACTCCCCCGGGCAGCACGGGAGTCAGCCGCCGCACCAGCTCCCCCTGGCTCACTCCGGGTCCGGCCCGCACGTCGATCGCCGCGGCCTGGCCGGGTCGCGCGGTGAGGTACTTCTCGGCGTCGGCCCGGGTCATCCCGGTGAACGTCACCTGGGCCATGCCGTCCTGGCCGCCGAAGGTGGCGAGGCCGACGACGGTGACCTTCACCGGGTCGGGGGTGCGCAGGGTGGTGGTGTCACCGATCTTCAGACCGCCCTTCTTCGCGGCACCCCGGTTCACCACGACCTCGCCGGGCCTGGCGGGCGCACGCCCCTCGGCGAGCCGGTACGGGTTGAGCCGTGTGTCGGTGATCCAGTTCCCGGCGAGCGTCGGCGGTCCCTGGCCGCCGACGGGCTTGCCGTCGGAGCCGATCAGTTGGCCGGCACCCTGGATGTCCGGGGCGGCGGCCGCCACACCGGGGACCCGTTCGATGGTCCGCACCAGCGAGGTGTCCACCGGCCGTCGTACACCCTGGGCCTCGCCGGGTGTGGTGATGGCGTCGGCGCCGCGTACGACGGCGTCCGTGCCGCTGGTGGCCTCGCCGAACATGCTGCCGAAGCTCGCGCGCAGCGTGTCGCCCATGACGAGGGTGCCGGCCAGGAAGGCGACGCCGAGGAACACGGCGAGGAAGGTGCCGGCGAACCGGCGCCGGTGCGCGCGCAGGGACGTGAGGCTGAGCCGCAGCGAGGCGTTCATGTCCGCACCTCCAAGGCCTTCATGCGGTCCAGGACCCGGTCCGCGGTCGGCGCCTGGATCCGGTCGACCAGACGTCCGTCGGCGAGGAAGAGCACCTCGTCGGCATGGGCGGCGGCCACCGGGTCGTGGGTCACCATGACGACCGTACGGTCCATCTGCCGTACGGCACGGCCCAGCAGGCCGAGGACCTCCGCGCCGGAGCGGGAGTCGAGGTTGCCGGTCGGCTCGTCGGCGAAGACCACGTCGGGCCGACCGGCGAACGCCCGTGCCACGGCGACGCGTTGCTGCTGCCCACCGGAGAGCTCCGCGGGCCGGTGGTGCAGCCGGTCGCGCAGCCCGACGACGTCGACGAGCGCGTCGATCCACTCCCGGTCGCCGCGCCGGCCGGCCAGGTCCAGCGGCAGCGTGATGTTCTCCGCGACGGTCAGCGTCGGCACCAGGTTGAACGCCTGGAAGACGAAGCCGATCCGGTCGCGGCGCAGCAGGGTCAGCCGCCGGTCGTCCAGCGCGCCGAGTTCGGTGTCGCCGATGTAGGCGGCGCCGGAGGTGAGCGTGTCGAGGCCGGCCGCGCAGTGCATCAGGGTGGACTTGCCGGAGCCCGAGGGGCCCATGATCGCCGTGAAGCGGCCGGCGGGAAAGGAGACGTCGACGCCGTCCAGGGCGCGTACGGCGGTGTCGCCACCGCCGTACACCTTCACCGCGTCGGCCACGCGGGCGGCGGCCCGCAGGGCGGTCATGGTGGTCATGCCGCTCCTCCCTTGCCGGCGCGGCCGAACTGCTCGTCCAGGACGGACAGACGGCGCCAGTACTCGTCCTCGTCGATCTCGCCGGAGGCGAAGCGGCGGCCGAGCACCGCGAGCGGCGAGTCGCCCGCCGGGCGCCCGCCGTCCATGGACCGCCAGGGGCCGCCGCGTCCGCGCCAGACGGTGCGGCGCAGCACGGTGACGGCGCCGAGCACGACGGCCGCCCAGATCAGCGGGAAGAACAGGATCCACGGGCCGGGCCCGCCGTTCCAGCTCGCCAGGGTCTGCATCTCGGGTCATCTCCCAGGTCGTTTTCGTCGTCTTCGGGGATGCCACGAGGCTCCCTCCGGCAGGGGGTCCGGGTCGTCGTGCGGCCGGCGGCAGTGCGGCTACCTCCCGGGGAGTACGGCGCGGGCGGCGCGCTGCTCCCTACGGACTGGCGGAGGACGGGCTGGCGGAGAGCGGGCTGGCGGAACGGGCTGGCGCTCTGTAACTACTGGTATGTACAGTGTGGGCATGAGCACCCCGGAACGACTGATCGAGTCCACCCGTGAGCTGCTGTGGGAGCGCGGGTACGTGGGCACGAGCCCGAAGGCGATCCTGGAGCGCGCGGGCGCGGGCCAGGGCAGCATGTACCACCACTTCAAGGGCAAGCCGGACCTCGCCCTGGCGGCGATCCGACGGACCGCGGAGGAGTTGCGCGCCACCGCCGAGCGGGCACTGAGCGGGCCGGGCACGCCGTACGAGCGGATCGAGGCCTATCTGCTGCGCGAGCGTGAGGTACTGCGCGGCTGTCCGATCGGCCGGCTGACCATGGACCCGGACGTGATCGCCAGCGACGAGCTGCGCGCGCCGGTGGACGAGACGATCGCGTGGATCCGCGAGCGGATCGCCGGGATCGTCGAAGAGGGCAAGCGCCAGGGGCAGTTCGCGTCCTCGCTGGACGGCGAGGAGATCGGCGCGGCCGTCCTCGCGACCGTGCAGGGCGGCTACGTCCTGGCCCGCGCCGCCGGCTCCCCCGCCGCCTTCGACGCCGGCGTCCGCGGCCTGCTCGCCCTCCTCGCGCCCCGAACCCCCGGACAGGAGCACTGAGTCACATGCACGCCATGCAGTACGAGTTCACCCTACCCGCGGACTACGACATGGGCGTCATCCGGTCCCGCGTCGCACGCGTCGGGCATCTGCTGGACGACTGGGACGGCCTCGGCATCAAGACGTATGTGCTGCGCGAGCGCGGGGTGCACGGCTCGCCGGTGAACCAGTACGGGCCGTTCTACCTCTGGAACACCGTGGAGGGCATGAACAGCTTCCTGTGGGGAGGCGCCTTCCAGGGACCCGTGGACGACTTCGGGCGGCCGGCGATACGGCAGTGGAGCGGCCTGGCGTTCGAGGAGGGCGCCGCCACCGGGTCCGCGCCCGCGTACGCCGTGCGCCGACGCCAACCGGTGCCGGAGGGAGTGGAGTTGGCGGCCTTCATGGCGGACGCGGCGGCCGAGACCTGCCGACTGGCGGCGGAGGACGGTGCGGTGCTGGCGGCGGCCGCCGTGGACACACGCGTATGGGAACTCGTCCACTTCTCGCTCTGGGAGCACGACACACCGAAGGCCGACGGGGACGTCTACCAGGTGCTGCACCTGTCCGCGCCGGGCCGGGACCGGCTCCCGCGCGGACGGCAGTGGTGAACCGCGTCCGGCCTGCTGTGCGGCGAGTTGGATGTCCCCGGTGACCGGGGGAACCTGGGCCATCTGAACCGCTTCCCCGACCCGGTGGTACAGCGGCAGGCCGCCGCGTCGTCCATGGAGGCTCGCTCACGCCACCGAAATGTCCACCGCCGGGCGGAGTTTCGCCGCCGCGGCCAGGGCCTCGTGCACCAGGTGTTCGGTGCAGGCCGTCAACAGGGCCTGATCCGCGGGGTGTTCGGTTCGGATGCCGGGTAGGCGATCTGCTCGTAGGCGGCCTGGAACCGCGGGCCCCAGCGGCGGGCGCCTAGGCGGGCCGTGCGGGAGCAGTTGTCGACCCTGTACGCCACGTCGCGGGCGTGCATGTACGGGAGCAGGGAGTCGACGGCCTCGATGACCGACTCGTTGACGATCTCGGACCAGGGGTGGCCGCGCTCGGCGAACTCGTCGATCTGGGCGGTCATGGTGGCGACGAAGACGTCTGCGGTGAACGGCTCCACGGAAAGGGTGCGTTCGGCGCGGCGGGCCCGCACCGGTGGCGGTTTTCGCCACCGTGACCGCGTGCCAGACGCTGCTGCCGGACCTGCTGGCGCCGTTGCGTGCCGCGCATCCTCAGGTGCGCCTGGATCTGCGCACCGGCGATGCGGCGGCGGCCCTGGCCCGGCTGGACGAGGGCGAGGTGGACGTGGCGGCGGGTGTTCCGGCGCGGTTGCCGGATCCCCTGGTGAGCCGGACGGTCGCGGTCACCGGCCTGGTCCTGGTGACCGCTCGCGACCGCCCGGACCCGGGCCTCTCGGGCCCGTTCGTGCTGCCCCGCCGGGGCTGGTGCGCGACGCGGCGGACCGCTGGTTCCCGCGCGCGGCCGGCTGCCGGAGGCGGTCTGCGAACCGGACGGCCACGAGGGCCTGTTGACCCTGGTCGCGCTCGGCTGCGGCACGGGTGTGGTGCCCCGGCTGGTGCTGGAGAACAGCGCGGTCCGCGACCGGCTGACCGTCCTTGCGGCGGACCCGGCCCCGGAGCGGTTCCCGATCGGGCTGTGCATCCGCAGAGCGGACCTGCGCCGGCCCCTGGTGGCGGCGCTGTGGAGCCTGACGGCTCAGGACCCGGTGTAGCGGCGTACGACGGGGCGCAGATAGTCGACGTGCGGTCCTTCGAGCCCGTCCAGATCCGACGGTGAGCCGATCAACTCGACGCGGTCCAGCTCCGGTTCCACGCCTTGGGCGGTCTCCGAGCGCACCAGCTGCGCGTAGCGGTCGTGCAACTCCCGTGCGGGGCGCGGCGGGGCGGTGAACATGATGCCGACGTCGCCGCGCCCGCCCCGGGTGGTGAGCCACGGGGTGAGGCCGTCGGCCGGGGTGTCGGAGCCGGTCTCCTCGGCGAGTTCCCGGGCCGCGTGCGCGCACAGCACCGTCAGGTCCAACTCGCCCTCTCCGTCCGGGGGTTCGACGGTTCCGCCGGGCAGCTGCCAGCGGCCCGGGGCGGAGGTCGAGGGCGCCATCCGGCCCACCATCAGGCGGCCGTCGGAGCTGGGCTGCAGCACGGACACGAACAGGGACGACAGCACGGGCGCGCCGGGCACCTTCCGCAGCGCGCGGTACCGGTAGCTCGCCCGGGCCCAGGACAGCACCAGGCCGTCCGCCGCGTCCCGCGCCGACGCGGTGAGGGCGGCCACCGGGCCGTCGAAGAGGGCCGGGTTCGCCCGTACGGCCTCCTCCCACACCCGGTCCATCTCCGCACGGTGCCGCTCCGACAGCCGCGGCAGCTCCGTCTCGACCAGACGGATGCGCCCGGCGGGCAGGATCTCCACGGTCGCAGCGGTCACCGCAGGGCCCCCAGCGGATCGTCCAGGACCGGCTGCCAGGCCAGTTCGGCGGCTCCGACGAGGCTGTTGTGGTCGAGGGTGCAGGGCAGGATCGGCACTCCGCCGCTCTGGCCCCACAGGCTGCGGTCGGCGACGACCGCGCGCAGTCGGTCGGGGTCGGTGTCCAGGAGGGTGCGGTGCAGGCCGCCGAGGATGATGCGGTCGGGGTTGAGGATGTTGACGAGGCCGGCGAGGCCCAGGCCGAGGCGGTCGATCAGGGCCTCGGCGGCCCGGCGGACGGCCGGGTCGGCGTACTGCGTGCGCAGCAGATCGTCGGCCTGCTGGAGCAGGGACACCTCGGGGCCCGGCTCGCGGCCGGCCTCGACCAGCAGGGCCAGCGGGTCGGCCTCGACGTCCAGGCAGCCCCTGCTGCCGCAGTGGCAGGGCCGTCCTTCCGGGTTCACGGTGAGGTGGCCGACCTCCAGAGCGAGGCCCGAACTGCCCGTGTGCAGGCGGCCGTCCAGGACCAGGGCGCCGCCGACGCCCCGGTGTCCGGTGGCCACGCACAGCAGGTCCCGGGCGCCACGGCCGGCGCCGTGCCGGTGCTCGGCGAGCGCGGCGAGGTTGACGTCGTTGCCCGCGAAGGCCGGTCCGGTGATGCCGGCCGCGCGCACGCACTCGGCGAAGGTCCGCCGGACGGGGGCGCCGACGGGCCAGGCCAGGTGCAGCGGGTTGAGGGCCAGGCCGTCGGGTTCGGCCACGGCGGACGGTACGGCGAGGCCGGCGCCGACACAGCGGCGGCCGGTCGTGCGCAGCAGTTCCGCGCCCGCCTCCACGACCGAGCCGAGCACCTTGGCCGGGTCGGCGTCGACGGTCTCGCAGCCGGGCGAGGTCGCCACGATCCGTCCGCCGAGGCCGACCAGGGCCGCCCGGAAGCCGTCGGCGTGGACCTGCGCGGCGAGCGCCACCGGCCCGTCCTCGGCGACCTCCAGGCGGTGCGAGGGCCGCCCCTGGGAGCCGGCCGCGGCGGCCGGGCGGGCGTCCACCCGGATCAGCCCGAGCGCCTCCAGCTCGGCCGCGACCGCGCCCGCGGTCGCCCGGGTGACGCCGAGTTCCGCGGTGAGTACGGCGCGGGTCGGCGCCCGCCCGGTGTGCACCAGCTCCAGCGCGGGTCCGAGCGCGCCGCGCCCTCGGTCCAGCCGCGCTCTGGAGGTGGTCCTCTCCCCCGCCGTCCGGGGCTCCGCCTTGCCGCTCATGAGGGCGAGTCTCCCATGATCCGTATCTGTGGTGGCCCGGGGCGCCGGTTACCGGCCGCTCACCCGCAGGGTGATGTTCAGGCGGCCGGTGAGGCCCAGCGCGGGCGGGGCCGTGCCCGGGTGTACGCGCGGCACGCCGTGGTAGGCGAGCCGGGAGGGCCCGCCGAAGACGAACAGGTCACCGCTGCGCAGCTCCACGTCGGTGTACGGCCTGGTGCGCGTCTCGGTGTTGCCGAAGCGGAAGACGCAGGTGTCGCCGAGGCTGAGGGACACCACCGGCGCGTCCGCCCGCTCGTCGCTGTCGCGGTGCATGCCCATGCGGGCGTCGCCGTCGTAGAAGTTGATCAGTGCGATGTCGTACCGGTACGGCTGCTGCGGGCCGAGCGCGGTCTCGGCGGCGCGGTGGCCCAGTGCGCCGAGCCAGTCCGGGAACGGTTTCACGGGGGCGCCGTCGCCGTCCACGGCGGTGCGGGCGTAGGCGTACGGGTACCAGTGCCAGCCGAGGCAGACCTGCCGGGCGGTCATCGTGCCACCGCCCGGGGTGCGGACCGTGCGCAGGCCGGCCGGTGGCCGCGCCCACTTCCGGCAGGCGGCGAGCAGGTCGCGCTGCCGGCCGGCGTCCAGCCAGTCCGGGACGTGCACGGCGCCCGGCGCGACCTCCGCGCGCTCCCGGGCAAACAGCTCCGCGTCCATACGCTCCATCGTGCCGCAAGCCCGCCCCACCCCTGCTGAGCTGCGGCTCCGCTAGCCTGGGAGGCACGATGAGCGACCGTATGACGACACCGTGGGGCGAGATCGAGCTGGCCCGCTTCCCCGAGGACCCGCGCGACCGGCTGCGTGCCTGGGACGCCTCCGACGCGTACCTGCTGCGCCATCTGGCCGAGGAGGGGGTGCCGCTCACGGGCGCGGTCGTGGTGCTCGGGGACCGCTGGGGCGCGCTGGTCACGGCGCTCGCGGCGCACCGTCCGACACAGCTCACCGACTCCTTCCTGAGTCAGGAGGCGACGCGGGCGAATCTGGCGCGGGCCGGTGTCGAGCCCGGTGCCGTACAGCTGCTGACCACGCAGGATCCGCCGCCCGAGCGGGTGGACGTGCTGCTGGTGCGGGTGCCGAAGAGCCTGGCGCTGCTGGAGGACCAGCTGCTGCGGCTGGCGCCCGCGGTGCACGCGGACACGGTGGTCGTCGGCACCGGGATGGTGAAGGAGATCCACACCTCCACGCTGCGGCTGTTCGAGCGGATCCTGGGGCCGACCAGCACCTCGCTGGCCCGCCAGAAGGCCCGGCTGATCTTCTGCACCCCGGACCCCGAGCTGGATCGGCCGGTGAACCCGTGGCCGTACGGCTACACCCTCCCGGACGGGATCGGGGCGGTCTCCGGGCGCACGGTCGTCAACCACGCGGGCGTCTTCTGTGCCGACCGGCTCGACATCGGCACCCGGTTCTTCCTGCGGCATCTGCCCGGGCCGGGCGCGGGCCGCGTGGTGGACCTCGGGTGCGGCAACGGCGTGGTCGGTACGGCGGTGGCGCTGGCGGATCCGTCGGCCGAGGTGCTGTTCGTGGACGAGTCCTTCCAGGCGGTGGCCTCGGCGGAGGCGACGTACAAGGCCAACGGGGTGCCCGGGCACGCCGAGTTCCGGGTCGGCGACGGGCTGGCCGGGGTCGCCCCCGGCAGCGTGGACCTGGTCCTGAACAACCCGCCGTTCCACTCCCACCAGGCGACGACCGACGCGACGGCCCGGCGGATGTTCACCGGGGCGAAGCGGGCGCTGCGGCCGGGCGGCGAGCTGTGGGTGGTCGGCAACCGGCACCTGGGCTATCACGTGACGCTGCGGCGGCTGTTCGGGAACAGTGAACTGGTCGCCGGCGACCCGAAGTTCGTGATCCTGAGGGCCGTGAAGAAGGACTAGGTCCTGTCGTCAAACTCCCGTCTGCCCTCCGGGCGGACGACGGGAGTTTGACGACAGGACCTAGGCCGTCCCGGACAGCACGCCGATGATGCGCCGTACCTCGTGGGCCATCGCCTCCCGCCCCACGCTCAGGTACTTGCGCGAGTCGACGGCCTCCGGATGGGCGGCGAGGAACTCCCGGATCGCGCCGGTCATGGCCATGTTGAGGGCCGTGCCGACGTTGACCTTGGCGATGCCGCCGGCGACCGCCGCGACCAGTGCGTCGTCCGGCACGCCGGAGGAGCCGTGCAGGACGAGCGGGACGGGCAGCGCGGCGGACAGCCGTTTGAGCAGGCCGTGGTCGAGGGTGGCGGTGCGGGTGGTCATCGCGTGCACGCTGCCGACGGCGACGGCGAGCGCGTCGACGCCGGTGCCGGCCACGAAGTCGCGGGCCTGGTCCGGGTCCGTGCGGGCGCCGGGCGCGTGGGCGTCCAGCGGAGGCCTGCCGTCCTTGCCGCCGACCTGGCCCAACTCGGCCTCGATCCACAGCCCTTGGGAGTGCGCCCAGTCGGCGGCGGCCCGGGTCGCGGAGAGGTTGTCGGCGTACGGCAACCGGGCCGCGTCGTACATCACCGAGCTGAACCCGGCGTCGAGGGCCTGGCGCAGCAGGCTGTCGCTCTGCACATGGTCCAGGTGCAACGCGACGGGTACGGTGGCCCGTTCGGCGGCGGCGACGGCCGCGCGGGCCAGCGGCAGCAGCCGGCCGTAGCGGAACTTGACGGCGTTCTCGCTGACCTGGAGGACGACGGGCGCACCGGCCGGCTCGGCGCCGGCGATGACGGCCTCGATGTGTTCCAGGGTGATGACGTTGAACGCGGCGACGGCGGATCTGGTGCGGGCGGCTGCGGTGACCAGCTCGCCGGTGGACGCGAGGGGCACGGGGGGTCCTTCCGGAGCGTGGACTCTAGAGGGCGAGGATCACGGAGCGGGTGAGGTGGCGCGGCTGGTCGGGGTCGAGTCCGCGGGCGGCCGCGACGGCGACCGCGAGCCGCTGGATGCGGACGAGTTCGGCGAGCGGGTCGAGTCCGCCGTCGATCCACAGCCCGCCGGTCGCCCCCACCTGCTGGGCGAGCCCTTCGGGTGCCGCGCCGAGCATCCAGGCGGCCGTGCCCTCGGTGGTGACGCTGATCGGGCCGTGCCGGTACTCCATCGCCGGGTACGCCTCGGTCCAGGACAGCGAGGCCTCGCGCATCTTCAGCCCGGCCTCGTTGGCGAGCCCGACGGTCCAGCCGCGCCCGAGGAACGTGAACTGGGTGCAGCCGACGAGTCCTTCGGGAAGAGAAGTGGACAGGGCGGTGCGCGCGTCGGCGACGACGGAGTCGGTGTGCAGGCCGAGATGGGCGCGCAGGAGGGTGAGGGCGGTGGTGGCGAAGCGGGTCTGGACGACGGAGCGTTCGTCGGCGAAGTCCAGCACGACGAGGTCGTCGGCGGCGGACATGACGGGAGTGCCGGGGTCGGCGGTGACGGCGGTGGTACGGGTCCGTCCCCTCAACTCCCCGAGTAGTTCGAGTACTTCGGTCGTCGTACCGGAGCGGGTGAGGGCGAGGACCCGGTCGTACGACCGCCCGTGCGGGAACTCGGAGGCGGCGAACGCGTCGGTCTCGCCCTGCCCGGCGCCCTCCCGCAGTCCGGCCACCGCCTGCGCCATGAAGTACGAGGTCCCGCACCCCACGATCGCGACCCGCTCTCCCGGCTCCGGCAGCGCGTCCCGGTGCCGCCCCGCCGCCTCGGCCGCCCGCATCCAGCACTCCGGCTGGCTGTTCAGCTCGTCCTCGACATGAGTCATGCCCACACCCTCCCCCTATCTGATTGTTCTTGCAAGATACAGCGAGCTTTCGAACACAATCAAGCATTTGAGCGCAGCTGGGGTGCGCTAGGGTCGCCGAGGAGTCGGAGTGCGGTCGGCGAGCGACCGGGGAACGGCCGAGGAACGGCCGGAGAACGGAGGTCCGGATGTCCCGGGACGCCCGCTGGAAGGCGCTGCTGGAACTGCTCGTCGAGCGCGGCCGGCTGGAGGTCGAGCAGGCGGCGGCCGAGCTGGAGGTGTCGGCGGCGACGATCCGCCGGGACTTCGACCAGCTGGCCGAGCAGCAGATGCTGGTGCGCACCCGGGGCGGAGCAGTGGTGCACGGGGTGTCGTACGAACTCCCGTTGCGCTACAAGACGGCCCGGCGCGCCTCGGAGAAGCAGCGCATCGCCAAGGCGGTGGCCGAACTCGTCGCCCCCGGCGAGGCGGTGGGGCTGACCGGCGGTACGACCACCACGGAGGTGGCCCGCGCCCTGGCCGTACGCGGCGATCTGTCCACCGGCTCGCCCCCGCTGACCGTCGTCACCAACGCGCTCAACATCGCCAACGAGCTCGCCGTACGGCCCCAGTTCAAGATCGTGGTGACGGGCGGGGTGGCACGCCCGCAGTCGTACGAACTCATCGGCCCGCTCGCGGACGGGGTGCTCGGGCAGATCACCCTCGACGTGGCGGTGCTCGGTGTCGTCGCGTTCGATGCCGTGCACGGCGCGGCCGCCCATGACGAGGCGGAGGCCGCGATCAACCGGCTGTTGTGCGAGCGCGCCGAGCGAGTGGTGGTCGCCGCGGACTCCAGCAAGCTGGGCCGGCGGGCGTTCGCCCGTATCTGCGACACGGCACTGGTGAACACGCTCGTGACGGACACGGCGGTGGAGCAGGAGACGGTACGCCGCTTCGAGGAGGCCGGCGTCCGGGTCCGCACGGCGTGACGGAAGGCCGCCGGTGCGACGGGAGGCCGGCGGCATCGCGGAGGACCGGCCCGGCTGCGGTCGGCCGCGCCGAAGTCGTCGCAGGTCACCCGGCCCGGATGCGGCCGAGGCCGGCCCGCACGGAGTTTTCGCGGGCGCCCGGCTCAGAGACGGCTGAGGTCGGCCTTCACAAAGCCCGCGCCGCGCTGGTCGTTGCAGCCGGTCGGCGGTCTGTCGAGCGGGTCGGGCCAGGCCTGTTGGGCCTGCAGCGCCACGCTCACCAGGGTCAGCAGCAGGTCGACGTCGCTCGCCGCATCGAGGCGGAGCGTCACCCACTGCGAGCCGGGCACGATCCTGATCGCACCCGAGCCCCTGAGGTCCTTGGCGAACCGCCTGATCGCCCGGTCGGTCAGCCGTAGATCGACATCGCGGTCCGAGTGGAAGTGGGCGATCTCGCCCTGGGCCGAACTCACCGCCTGTCCCAGGCCGCAGCTCGGGGCCGCCTGCCTCAGGTCGGGCCAGGTCGCCAGTTGCGCGAGCGCGCGCGAGGCCAACGTCATGGGCTCATCATGGCCCGCTCACCCTTCGGCAACCAGCTCGTGAGCAAGCATTAACCAACCCGTTTCCCGCCGCTGACCGGGCACGTGCGCCCCCGGAGCACCCGAACAGGACATGCGGAACGCCGTGTTGACGCCCTCGCCATCCCGGACGTGCGCAAGTCGGCGCAGGTCATGGCCGCGTCGGTCAACCCGCGCGCACACGGACCCCGGTCAAGGAGTGTCCGGAACCAGACCGTCGCGCGGGCGAGGAAGGACCACTGTCGCCGAAGCCGGTGACCGCGGAGAAGTCCCCAACCCCGGCCCTCATCTCGCCCCTCGCGCTTGCCGCACCCCCGCATCCCCGCCTAGCCTGAGTTTGTGCCGCAAATAAACAAACTCCGCTCGCACAGTGTCGTGCCGGATGCCGGCCGTGATCTCACCCGCCTCCGCATCGCCCTCACCACCTTCTTCGCCCTCGACGGCTTCATCTTCGCGGGCTGGGTGGTCCGGATCCCCGCCATCAAGCAGCAGACGAACGCCTCCGCCGGCGATCTGGGGCTGGCCCTGCTCGGTGTCTCCGCCGGTGCCGTCGTCACCATGACCCTCATCGGGCGGCTGTGCCGTCGCTACGGCAGCCATCCGGTCACCGTGGTATGCGCGGTGGCGCTCTCCCTCAGCGTCAGCCTGCCCCCGCTGACCCACTCCGCACCCGCCCTCGGCGCCGTCCTTCTCGTCTTCGGAGCCGCCTACGGCGGTATCAACGTCGCCTTCAACAGCGCCGCCGTCGACCTGGTGGCCGCGTTGCGGCGGCCGGTCATGCCCACGTTCCATGCCGCGTTCAGCCTCGGCGGCATGACCGGCGCCGGCCTGGGCGGGCTGGTCGCCGGGGCGCTCTCCCCCACCCGGCATCTGTTCGCCCTCACCGTCGTCGGGCTCGTCGTCACCGCCGTCGCCGGACGCACCCTGCTGCGCCAGGAGCCGCCCGCACCGGCGGAAGCACGCCCGTCGCCGCACCGCGCGGAGCGGCAGGGCACAGCACGGACCGGGCAGCGCGGGCTCGTCCTCGTCTTCGGCCTGGTCGCGCTGTGCACCGCCTACGGCGAGGGCGCCATGGCCGACTGGGGCGCGCTCCACCTCCAGCAGGACCTCACGGCGTCCTCCGGTGTGGCGGCGGCCGGGTACTCGTGTTTCGCGCTGGCCATGACCGTGGGCCGGGCGACCGGCACAACCCTCCTGGAACGGCTCGGCCGGGCCCGTACCGTGATCGCGGGCGGCACCGTCGCGGCGGCGGGCATGCTGCTCGGCTCGCTCGCGCCCTCCGTGTGGGCCGCGCTGATCGGCTTCGCCGTCACCGGGCTCGGGCTCGCCAACCTCTTCCCGGTCGCCGTGGAGCGGGCGGGCGCGCTGACGGGTCCGTCCGGCGTGGCCGTCGCCTCGACGCTGGGCTACGGGGGCATGCTCCTCGGACCGCCCGCGATCGGGTTCATGGCCGACTGGTTCTCCCTGCCGGCCGCACTCACCAGCGTGGCGGCGCTGGCCGCCGTCGCCGCGGTCATCGGAGTGGCCACACGGCGGACGATGGGCAGTTTGACCCGGAAAGGGCACTCCTTCGACCGCACTTCATCCGGCAGACTCACCCCCATGGACACTGCCGACTTCCTTCACACCCTGGACCGCGAGGGCCGACTGCTCGCGGCGGCCGCCGAGGCCGCGGGGACCGACGCCAAGGTGCCCACCTGCCCGGAGTGGCAGGTGCGGGACCTGCTGCGGCACATCGGCGCCGTGCACCGCTGGGCCGCCGGTTTCGTCGCCGACGGACTCACCGCGCCGCACCCCCTGGACGACGCGCCGGACCTGAACGGCGCCGAGCTGGTGGACTGGTACCGGGACAGTCACCGGCTGCTGGTCGACACCCTGGCCGCCGCGCCCGCCGACGTGGAGTGCTGGACCTTCCTTCCGGCACCCAGCCCGCTGGCGTTCTGGGCCCGCCGGCAGGCACACGAGACGACGGTCCACCGCTACGACGCGGAGGCGGCACGCGGGGGTACGGCATCCCCCATCGCGCCGGACTTCGCGGTGGACGGCATCGACGAACTGCTGCGCGGCTTCCATGCCCGCTCCAGGAGCCGCATGCGTACCGAGGAGCCGCGGGTGCTGCGGGTGCGCGCGCTGAACGCGGGGGCGGACGCCGTGTGGACCGTACGGCTGACGGCCGAGCCGCCGGTGACCGAGCGGGCGGCGAACGGGGAGGCCGCGGCCGAACTGTCCGGTCCCGCCGAGGAGTTGTATCTGGCGCTGTGGAACCGAAGGGCCGTGCCGAGCGTGTCCGGTGACCGCTCCCTCGCCGCGCTGTGGCAGGAGAAGGGCGGCATCTGACCCGCGGCCGACCGCCGGCGCCCCGTCAGTCGGCGTCGGCCAGCATCCGGGCCAGCACCGCGCGCTGCACGGGCCGCACCTCGCCGTGCAGCGCGCGCCCCTTGGCCGTGAGCGCGACCCGCACCCCGCGCCGGTCCTCGGCGCACATGGCGCGCTCGACCAGGCCGTCCTTCTCCAGGCGGCCGATCAGGCGGGACAGCGCGCTCTGGCTCAAGTGGACGCGCTCGGAGATCTCCTGCACGCGGAAGGCACAGCCGCCGTCCGTCACCGCGCCCTCGGCGAGCAGGTCGAGAACCTCGAAGTCACTGGCGCACAGGCCGTGTCCGTGCAGCTCCCGGTCCAGCTCGCACTGGGTGCGGGCGTGCAGCGCGAGGATGTCCCGCCACTGCTCCACGAGCGCCTGCTCGGCCCTGTTCGACGCCATGGGCGCACCGTAGCAGAGAAACAAGATTATTGCATCGGCATTAAATGCATTTGCATTCAATGCATACGCATGTAGTCTTATCGCCATGACCTCTCCGCTCAACCCCTCCGCGGCCCCGTCCCCGTTGGTCCGCTGGACCCCCCGGCTGTGGGGCACCCTGCTGGTGCTCTGCGCGGCGATGTTCCTGGACGCGCTGGACGTGTCGATGGTGGGCGTCGCACTGCCGTCCATCGGCTCGGACCTGCATCTGTCCACGTCGACGCTGCAATGGATCGTCAGCGGCTACATCCTGGGCTACGGCGGCCTGCTCCTCCTCGGCGGCCGCACCGCCGACCTGCTCGGCCGGCGTCAGGTGTTCCTCGTCGCACTCGGTGTCTTCGCGCTCGCCTCGCTGCTCGGCGGGCTCGTGGACTCGGGTCCGCTGCTCATCGCCAGCCGTTTCATCAAGGGTCTGAGCGCGGCCTTCACGGCACCGGCCGGCCTGTCGATCATCACCACGACGTTCCCGGAGGGCCCGCTGCGCAACCGCGCGCTCTCCATCTACACCACCTGCGCCGCCACCGGCTTCTCCATGGGCCTGGTGCTCTCCGGCCTGCTCACCGAGGCCAGCTGGCGCTTCACCATGCTGCTGCCCGCGCCGATCGCCCTGCTCGCGCTCCTCGCCGGCCTGCGGCTGCTGCCGCGCAGCGCCCGCGAGGAGAACCACGACGGCTACGACATCCCCGGCGCCGTCCTCGGCACCGCGTCGATGCTGCTGCTGGTCTTCACCGTCGTCCAGGCCCCCGAGGCCGGCTGGGCCTCGGCCCGTACGCTGCTGTCCTTCCTCGCCGTCGCCGTACTGCTGACCGCGTTCGTCCTCATCGAGCGGCGCTCGCCGAGCCCGCTGGTCCGGCTGGGCGTGCTGCGCGCGGGCAGCCAGGTCCGCGCCCAGCTCGGCGCCATCGCCTTCTTCGGCTCGTACGTCGGCTTCCAGTTCCTGACGACGCTGTACATGCAGTCCCTGCTCGGCTGGTCGGCGCTGCACACGGCGCTCGCGTTCCTGCCGGCGGGCGCGCTGGTGGCGGTGTCCTCCACCAAGGTCGGCGCGATCGTCGACCGGTTCGGCACGCCCCGGCTGATCGCGGCCGGCTTCGCCTTCATGGTCCTCGGCTACGCGCTGTTCCTGCGCGTCGACCTCGACCCGGTGTACGCGGCCGTGATCCTGCCGTCCATGCTGCTGATCGGCGCGGCCTGCGCGCTGGTCTTCCCCTCGCTGAACATCCAGGCCACCAACGGGGTCGAGGACCACGAGCAGGGCATGGTCTCCGGGCTGCTGAACACCTCGGTACAGGTGGGCGGCGCGATCTTCCTGGCGGTGGTCACCGCCGTGGTGACCGCGGCCGCCCCCGCGCACGCCACCCCGCAGGCCGTCCTCGACAGCTACCGGCCCGGCTTCATGGTCGTCACGGGCATCGCGGCGGCGGGCCTGCTGATCACCCTCACCGGACTGCGCGGCCGTCGTACCCAGTCGTCGCTCGTGGTCGCCAGGTCCACCGTGAAGGAGGCGGAAGCGGAACGCGTCGCGGTCCGCGACTAGGGGGAAGCCTCCAAGTGCGCGCCCGGCGGAGCTGGTTGCTCCGCCGGGCGCGCTTCTGTGAAGCTGGGGGAATGTACGCATACGGGGGACGCCGTACCAAAGCCCAACAGGACGCGGCGACGGTGGAGATCGGCTATGCGCTGGCGAGCGCGACCTTCGCGGCGGCGGTGCTGTTCGGAGCCGTGGCCGGCCCCGCGCTTCTCTTCGACCTGCCGCACCTGCCGGCCAAGATACTGGTGCGGCTCGGCATGGCGGTCGCGGTGCTCGTGTTCGTGGCCCGGGTGGTGAGCGTGCTGGTGCGTTTCCGGCAGACGGCTCAGCCCAGCCAGCCGGGCCGCACCAACCCCGACTCGTAGGCCAGCACGACGAGTTGGGCGCGGTCCCGCGCGCCCAGCTTCACCATCGTGCGGCTCACATGGGTCTTGGCGGTGAGCGGGCTGACCACCAGCCGGCGGGCGATCTCCTCGTTGGACAGGCCGATGCCGACGAGCGCCATCACCTCCCGTTCCCGCTCGGTGAGCCGGCCGAGGGCGTCCGCCGCCGCGGGTTCCTTGGAACGGGCCGCGAACTCGGCGATCAGCCGGCGGGTCACGCCCGGCGACAGCAACGCGTCCCCCTGCACCACCGCCCGTACCGCGCGCAGGAGTTCCTCCGGTTCGGTGTCCTTGACCAGGAACCCGGAGGCGCCGGAGCGGATCGCCTCGAAGACGTACTCGTCCAGCTCGAAGGTGGTGAGCATGACCACCTTCACGTCCTGCAGCTCCGCGTCGCCGGTGATGCGCCGGGTCGCGGCGAGACCGTCCAGCCGGGGCATGCGGATGTCCATCAGGACGACGTCCGGCCGCAGTTCGCGCACCAGGCGCAGCGCCTCTTCGCCGTCGGCCGCCTCTCCGGCCACCTCGATGTCCGGCTGTGCGTCGAGCAACGCCCGGAAACCGGCCCGCACCAGCGACTGGTCGTCGGCGAGCAGTACCCGGATCACTGGTCCTCCCTGAGGTGCGACGGCAGTACGGCGAGCACCCGGAAACCGCCGTCGGGGCGCGGGCCCGCCTCGATCGTGCCACCGAGCGCGGCCGCCCGCTCCCGCATGCCGGCCAGCCCGTTCCCGCTGCCCCCGGCGTCGGCGCCGGTGGCCGGACCGTCGTCGTCGATGCGCAGCCGCAGCGCGTCGCCGTCGTGGGCGAAGCGCACGCGCGCGTGCCGCGATCCGGAGTGCCGTACGACGTTGGTCAGGGCCTCCTGCACGATACGGAAGGCGGCGAGGTCGGCACCGGGCGGCAGCTGCGGCGGCTCGCCCTCGATCCGCACGGTCAGTCCGGCGGCGGCCGCCTGCGCCACCAGCTCCGGCAGCCGGTCCAGGCCGGGCGCGGGGGTGCGCGGCGCGGCGCCGGACGTGCGCAGGGTGTCGAGGACCTGGCGTACTTCGCCGAGGGCTTCCTTGCTGGCGGCCTTGATGGTGGTGAGCGCGGCCCGCGCCTGCTCGGGGTCGCTGTCGAGCAGTGCGAGCCCCATGCCGGCCTGGACGTTGATGACGGAGATGCTGTGTGCGAGGACGTCGTGCAACTCGCGGGCGATCCGCAGCCGTTCCTCGTCCGCGCGGCGCCGCGCCGCCTGCGCCCGGTCGGCACGCTCCCGCGCCCACTGTTCGCGCCGTATCCGGGCCAGTTCGGACAGGGCGACGATGGCCAGTACCCAGGTGGCGATGACGATCTCCTGGGTGAGGCCGGCGCCCTTGTCGCCCGCGGGCGGCAGCCAGCGGTAGAGCCAGAGGGCGATCAGGGTGTGCCCGCACCACAGCAGGCCGACCGAGGCCCAGGCGGCCCGCCGGTGCCCGGCGACGACGGCGCTGAAGCAGCCGACGGCGACGGTCAGGAAGACCGGCCCGTAGGGGTAGCCCGCGGCGAAGTAGGCGAGGGTCACCGTCGCGGTGCCGAAGGCCACCGCCACCGGGTACCGGTGCCGCCACAGCAGCAGGACCGAGGCGACGAGCAGCAGCACGCGCGCGTACGGATCGAGCGGCACACGGAGCGGCTGGCTGTGCGCCGCGAAGTTGGTGCCGACCAGGACGAACGCGGTGAGCAGCACGGTCGAGCGCCAGGGCCGGCGGGCGTGGTGCGGCTCCGCCCCGTCGCCGTCCGGGGCGCCGCGCCACGGCGGCCCGTACCGCCACCCGTGCGAGGGGGCGCGCTGCTCTTCCATGACCGCCACGCTAGACGCCGGCGGCAGGGCAGGGCGTCAGCCGAGCGAGGTGATCACTCGTACTCCCCGGGAAGTACGGCGCCGGGCACGGCGAGGTGCAGCGCCCGGCCGCCCGCCCCGCCTAGCGCAGGCCCACCGTGTGTGCCAGCCCCGTCGCCGCGTACCGGAAGAAGTCCTCCCGGTCCTCGACCAGGTTGTTGAACTGGCCGAACAGCTCGAAGCTCACCAGCCCGAACAGCTGGGCCCAGGCCGCCACCAGGGCCGCGATCACCTCGGGGGGCAGTTCGGGAGCGAGTTCGGCGGTCAGGCGCTCGGCCTCGGGACGCAGCCCTGCGGGGAGGGCGAGGTCCGCGAGGCCGAAGCGCTCGCGGGCGTCCCGCACGATGCCGAGGAAGACGAAACCGATGCGGGCGGCGGCCGGCACGGTGGTCTGGGGGGCGGCGTAGCCCGGCACGGGCGAGCCGTAGATCAGCGCGTACTCGTGCGGGTGGGTGAGCCCCCATGCGCGCACCGCCTCGCACACCGCGGTCCATCGGGCCACCGGAGCGGCGTCGGCTGTGGCGTCCCGGACCTGCTCCGCCGCCTCGCCGAGGGAGTCGTAGGCGTCAATGATCAGGGCGGTGAGCAGCTCGTCCCGGCTGGGGAAGTAGCGGTACAGGGCCGAGGAGACCATGCCCAGCTCGCGGGCGACGGCCCGCAGCGAGAGCTTGGCCGCGCCTTCGTCCGCCAGCTGCCTGCGGGCCTCGTCCTTGATGGCCGCCGTGACGGCGATCCGAGCCCGTGCGCGGGCGCCCTGTGCAGTGCTCATGCCAGCAGTATGCCACGCAGCGAGAGCATCGCACACAAAAGAGAACGCTGCTCTTGCTTTGGAGCGGCGCTCTGCTCCACACTGGAGTCAAGCGAGAGCACCGCTCTCCCGAATCGTGGGGGTCGTCATGTCGACACACGTCAAGAAGCCCGGCTGGCTCACCGTCAACGTCCTCAACCGGGCCGTCGCCTGGCTCACCCGGCGCGGCATGAGCGTCTGGGGTTCCCGGGTCCTCGCGGTGCGCGGACGCAAGAGCGGAGAGTGGCGCACCACTCCGGTCAACCTGCTGACGGTGGACGGGCAGCAGTACCTGCTCGCGCCGCGCGGCCATGTCCAGTGGACCCGCAACATGCGGGCGGCCGGCGGCGGCGAGCTGCGGCTCGGCAAGACCGTGGACGTGTTCACCGCCACCGAGGTCGCCGACGACGACAAGATCCCGCTGCTGCGGGCCTACCTCAAGCGCTGGAAGGCGGAGGTCGGTGTCTTCTTCAACGGCGTCGGCGCCGACTCCCCGGACGCGGACCTGCGCCGTATCGCCCCCGACCACCCGGTCTTCCGGATCAGCGTCACGAGCTGAGCCGTCACGAGCCCAATCGTCACAAGCTGAGCCGTCGCGGTCCGAGTCGTCACGCACCGAGCGGTCAGGAGCCGACGGGTTCCTCCGCCGGGACGGCCTCCCCGCGGTCCAGCGCGGTCAGGGCGCGCTGGGCGATCGGGTGGGAGCGGACGATCTCGCCCAGCGAGGTCGAGCCCTGCGTGATGTCCCGGAACGCCTTCCACGCCGGGCGGAAGCCGGTGAGGGCCGCGTGGAAGAGTCCGGGACGCTTCTCGAACACGGTCAGCATGCGCCTGCCGACACTCATCTCGACACCGAGCCCGGCCTTGATCGCGAACGCGTAGTTCAGCGCCTGGCGCCGCGTGTCGACCGCGTCGTGGGCCTCGGCGATGCGGACCGCCCACTCCCCCGCGAGCCGGCCCGAGCGCAGCGCGAAGGAAATACCTTCGCGGGTCCACGGCTCCAGCAGCCCGGCCGCGTCACCACAGACCAGCACCCGCCCCCGGGACAGGGGCGAGTCGTCGGCGCGGCAGCGGGTGAGATGGCCGGAGGAGACGGTCGGCTCGAAACCGGACAGACCGAGGCGGGCCGTGAAGTCCTCCAAGTACCGCTTGGTGGCGGCGCCTTCGCCGCGCGCGGAGATCACCCCGACCGTCAGCGTGTCGCCCTTCGGGAACACCCAGCCGTAACTGCCGGGCATCGGGCCCCAGTCGATGAGGACCCGCCCCTTCCAGTCCTCGGCGACCGAGTCCGGGACCGGGATCTCCGCCTCCAGACCGAGGTCCACCTGGTCCAGCTTCACACCGACATGCGCCCCTATGCGGCTGGCGCTGCCGTCGGCACCGACGACCGCGCGGGTCAGCACCGTCTCACCGCCCTGCAGGACGACGGCGACCGTGCGCCGGTCGGGGACCGCCGAGCCGTGCTGCTCGACCCGCTGCACCGTGACGCCCGTACGCAGCTCGGCGCCCGCCTTCTGGGCGTGCTCGACCAGCTGCTGGTCGAACTCGGGCCGGTTGATCAGCCCGAACAGCATCTGCTTGGAGCGGCGGGTGCGGGTGAAGCGGCCGTTGTTCGAGAAGGTGACCGCGTGCACCCGGTCGCGGAGGGGCAGCTCGAAGCCGGGGGGCAGCGCGTCGCGCGAGGGGCCGATGATGCCGCCGCCGCAGGTCTTGTAGCGGGGCAACTCGGCTTTCTCCAGCAACAGCACGCGCCGTCCCGCGACCGCGGCCGCATAGGCGGCCGAGGCCCCCGCGGGTCCCGCGCCCACCACGACGACGTCCCACACCCGCTGCACGTCGTCCGCCGAAGAGTTCTCGCCGCTCACGATGGTCTACTGCTCCGATCCAGCCGCTGCCGTAGTGTCCCTCGCATCCTACGGCGGCCGTCGTCGCAGGCCACTGTGGGAGTATCGGGGCTATCACCCCGTACAACGTCGCACCCACGAGGAGCGTGCCCATGTCGTCGAATCCGGTCGCCGAGACCGTCGCCTCGCTGCTGCCGCAGGCCAAGGCGGAGCTGGCCGAACTGGTCGCCTTCAAGTCGGTGGCGGATTTCGCGCAGTTCCCGAAGAGCGAGAGCGAGGCCGCCGCGCACTGGATCGCCGACGCCCTGCGCGCCGAGGGTTTCGCCGACGTGGCCCTGCTGGACACCCCGGACGGCACCCAGTCCGTGTACGGCTTTCTGCCGGGCCCGGAGGGTGCGAAAACGGTTCTCCTCTACGCGCACTACGATGTGCAGCCGCCGCTGGACGAGGCCGGCTGGACCACTCCGCCGTTCGAGCTGACCGAGCGTGACGGCCGCTGGTACGGCCGCGGCAGTGCCGACTGCAAGGGCGGCGTCCTCATGCACCTGCTCGCGCTGCGCGCCCTGAAGGCGAACGGCGGCGTCCCGGTCCACGTCAAGGTGATCGTCGAGGGCTCGGAGGAGCAGGGCACGGGCGGCCTGGAGCGGTACGCCGAGCAGCACCCGGAGCTGCTGGCCGCGGACACCATCGTGATCGGCGACGCGGGCAACTTCCGCGCCGGCCTGCCGACGGTGACCACCACGCTGCGCGGCATGACCCTGGTCCGGGTGGCCGTCGACACGCTCGCGGGCAATCTGCACTCCGGCCAGTTCGGCGGTGCCGCCCCGGACGCGCTGGGCGCGCTGGTCCGTGTGCTGGACTCGCTGCGCGCCGAGGACGGTTCGACCACGGTCGACGGGCTCGACGCGACGGCGGCGTGGGACGGCCTGGAGTACACCGAGGAGCAGTTCCGTTCGGACGCCAGGGTGCTGGACGGCGTGGAGCTGATCGGTGACGGCTCGATCGCCGACCGTATCTGGGCCCGCCCGGCGGTCACCGTGCTCGGCATCGACTGCCCGCCGGTCATCGGCGCCACCCCGTCCGTGCAGTCGAGCGCCCGTGCCCTGATCAGCCTGCGGGTGCCGCCGGGCGTGGACGCCGCGGCGGCGACCAAACTGCTCCAGGCGCACGTCGAGGCGCACACACCCTGGGGCGCCCGGGTCACCACCGAGCAGATCGGCCAGGGCCAGCCCTTCCGTGCCGACCCCTCCAGCCCGGCGTACCAGGCGATGGCCGACGCGATGGCGGTCGCCTACCCCGGCGAGACCATGCAGTACGCCGGCCAGGGCGGCTCCATCCCGCTGTGCAACACCCTCGCCCGCCTCTACCCGCAGGCGGAGATCCTGCTCATCGGCCTGAGCGAGCCGGAGGCACAGATCCACGCGGTCGACGAGAGCGTGTCCCCCGAGGAACTGGAGCGGCTCTCGGTCGCCGAGGCGCTGTTCCTGCGCAACTACGCGGCGGGCTGAACCCTTCTGCCGACGGCAGAGCGCCCTCGCCCGCGGGCGGGGGCGCTGCCTACGGTCGGCGCATGGACGTCATCGAACTGCTCCCCCGCCTGCACCTCCTCCGCTTCCCCGTGGGCCAGGCCTATCTCTGGCGCGACGACGACGCGTTGACACTGATAGACGCGGGCACGATCGGCGCCGGCCGCGCGATCGCCGACGCGGTCACGGCGCTGGGGCACGCGCCGGGGGACGTACGACGGATCGTGCTCACCCACTTCCACGAGGACCACGTGGGCGGCGCGGGCGAGTTCGCCGCGCTCAGCGGTGCCGAGGTGCTGGTGCACCGGCTGGAGGCGCCGTTCATCCGCGGTGAACTCCCCGGTCCGCCCCCGCGGTTCGAGGAGTGGGAGCTGCCGATCCACGCGGCGGCGACCGAGCTCCTGCCCGCGGGCACACCGGTGCCGCCGGCGTCGGTCACCACGGTGTCCGACGGCGATGTACTGGACGTCGGCGGCGGCGCCCGGGTGCTCCACGTACCCGGCCACACCGACGGCAGCATCGCTCTGTTCCTGCCCGCGCAGGGCGTGCTGTTCACCGGGGACACGGTGGCGGCCTCGCCGGCCGACGGTACCGTGATCCCGGGCGTCTTGAACCTCGACCGCCCCCAACTCCTCGCCTCGCTCGACCGGTTGGCCGAGCTGGACGCGGACGTGGCGTGCTTCGGCCATGGAGACGCGGTCGTCGGGGGCGCGGCCGCCGCGCTGCGCAAGGCGGCGAGCGCCCGATGAACGCGGGGCACAGCATCCAGCAATCGCAATCGCCGGTCGGCATCCATCAGTCGCCGGTCCACGCGGCTGGACACGGAGGCACGGCTTTCGGCCACCGTCGGCGGACGTGTGCCGGGCGGCTCGGCTGACCCCGAGGCACGACTTTCTGCCGCGTTGGGCTGGCGCATGAGCGCCGTTGGGCTGGCGCATGAGCCCCGTTGGGCAGGCGCGTGCCGGCGGCTCAGCCGACCGGAACCCCGGCCTCCAGGTACAGGGCGGTGCCCCGCTCGCGGGCCCGCAGGGCCCAGTGCAGGCGCTCGTAGCGGACCGGTGGCAGCATCCCGGCCGCCTCCTGCTCGGTGGCGAAGCGCCAGGCGCGCAGTTCCGGGCCGGGCAGCAGCACCCGGGACGCCTCGCCGGATTCCAGCCGGCCGCCGTCGAACAGCAGCCGCAGCCCGCCGAAGCCGGGCGGCACCGGCCGTTCCCAGTCGACGACGAGGAGCCGGGGCACCTCTCTCAGCCGTATCCCGGTCTCCTCGGCGACCTCGCGCATCCCGGCGCGGGCCGGCGCCTCGCCGCGCTCTACCACCCCGCCGGGGAACTCCCAGCCGGGCTTGTAGGTGGGGTCCACGAGCAGCACCCGGTCGTGCTCGTCGAAGAGCAGCACCCCGGCGGCGAGGGTCTCGGCGGTCGGCTCGGGGGTCTGCACGATGTCGCAGGGCGGTACGGCCCCGCTGCCGACGGCGTCGGCGATGCGGACGGCGGTGGCGTACGGCGTGAGGGCGCTGGTGTCCACGAGGTGCGCGTCGGCGGTGAGCCAGGAGGCGAGGGCGGCGCGGTAGGGCTCGATGTGGTCGTAGGCCCACTGCCGCTGCCGTATCTCGCCGTCGGGCAGGTCCGGCGGGATCTCCCGCGCGGCTGTCCGTTCCCGCAGGATCGTTTCAGCCGGAGCGAGCAGAAAATGGTGCACCGGGATGCGGCGGGCGGCGAGGCCGCCGAAGATCTCGTCGCGGTATTCCTGGCGGAGCAGGGTCATGGGCACGACGAGGGTCCCGCCCAGCTCGGCGACGAGCGCGGCCGCCGTGTCGACCACGAGCCGACGCCAGATCGGCAGGTCCTGGAAGTCACCGACCTCGGCGAGGCGCTTGGCCGGCAGCAGCTGCGCGAGCCCTCCGCCGATGACCTCGGGGTCGAAGAGCGTGCTGTTCGGGATCAGTTCGATCAGCTCCCGTGCGGTGGTGGTCTTCCCCGCACCGAACGCGCCGTTGATCCAGACGACGGTCACGGACTCCCCCTCTTCTGTTGGCCCCCTGAGGCTTGCCCGCTCCACCCTGCCACGGAAACCCCGCCCCGGTGAGGGCGCCGGAACGGCGGTGCCGGTGCCCCCTGTAGCGGGGACACCGGCACCTGCACCGCGAGCCGTCGGGGACCTCCGGCGTGTCTACTCCGGCGCGCGGGTGCCGTTGTCGATGCCGAGGCTGTCCAGGGCGACCGGGTGGCCGCCGGTGGACTCAAGGGTGTCCGTGACGTTGACGCCGTCGACGGTCATCCCGCCGTGGCCCTTGTCCGCCGCGTGCGAGGGTGTGACAGCGGCCACGACGAATCCGGTGGCCAGGGTGGCGATGGCGAGCATGCTGCGCTTCTTCATGCCCTGACCAACTGCGGATCCGGCCCGGAGTCACGCCCATACCGGCAAGCGGAGGACCCCGGACATCGTCTGCGCGGACAGGCCACCGGCTCGCCGACCGCCTCGACGGCCTGACCGGCGCCCTGTCCGCCGGGCCCGGCTGGAGCGGGCGATCGCCCAACACCGCGCGTCGGCACGGCGGTTCGCGACGCCGTGAGGGTGCGGGCCGCGCCGTAATCGGCTGGCCGGCCCCCGCATGGCACCGGTATCGTCCGGCATCCCGCCCTGCCCGCTCGTACGGCAGGCCCGAACGGAAACGCGTCATCATGACCAGCCCGCCCCTGACCACGACCCTCTGGCGCCCCACCGGCCCCAAGGAGCTGGAGCTGGTCCGCGCGCTCGATTGGCGGGCCTGGCCGCCCCGGCTCCCGGAGCAGCCGATCTTCTACCCGGTCCTCAACGAGGACTACGCGATCCGGATCGCCCGGGACTGGAACGTCAAGCACGACGGCGCCGGTTTCGTGACCCGCTTCGAGGTCGACACCGAGTTCCTCGGCCGGTATCCGGTACGGCAGGCCGGGGGCGAGACGATCCTGGAACTGTGGGTACCGGCCGAGGAGTTGGATGAGTTCAACGCCCATATCGTCGGCCGTATCGAGGTCGTAAGGGAGTTCCGGTGAGCGGACCCACGGCCTCCGGACCCGCGGACGATCGCGCCGCGGAAGCACGCACCGCAGACGACAGCGGCACAGTCGATCACATCGCAGTCGAGCGCATCGAGGACGTGGTGTGCTCGGGCGACCGGCTGGTCCGGGCCGCGGCCCGGCTGTCCGACGGCGGGCTGCGCGCCCCGTCGGAGCTGCCCGGCTGGACGCGCGGCCATGTGCTCGCCCACGTCGCCCACAGCGTCGACGCCTATGTGTGGCTGCTGCGGCTCGCGCACACCGGCCGGGAACCGAGCCCCCGCGCGGACGCGGCGACGCTGTCCGCGGCGGTCGGGCGGGACGCGACACTGTCCGCGGACCGGCTCGTGGCCCGGCTGCGGGAGAGCCTGGACCGGTTCGCGGCGCAGGCGCGTACGACGCCCGCCTACGCCTGGGACCGTCTGGTCCCGGCGCTGGCCGGCTGGCGCCACCCGGCCTGGTATCTGCTGCTGCGCTGTCTGCGGGAACTGGAGACCCATCACCTCGACCTGGGCGTCGGCCACCGCACCGACCAGTGGCCGGACGCGTACGTCTCCTGGGCGCTGGACGACACCCTCGCCACGCTGCGCGCCCAGGACTTTCCGCTCACTTCGGTGGAGGCGGTGGACCTCGGCCGGCGCTGGCCGATGGCGGCTCGGGGCCCCTCGGTAGCCGGGGCCGGGCACCAGGTACTCGGCTGGCTCAGCGGACGGACTCCGGCCGACACGCTGACGTGCGACCGCCCGGAACACCGGCTGCCCCGCCCGCCCGCCTGGCCCCAGCCTCCACTGCCCGGCTGGGGGCGCGTCGACGGCGAGGTGTGAGCCCGGGAGTCCGCATGATCCGAAGCCACGAAACCCCGCACAGCCAAAGCTCCGGAAGCCAACACATCCGAACGCTCCATCACACCTGCGGGGCGAATCAACCCTACGGTCCTGGCATCTGACGGGGTTTCGAACAGTTCGGACGCGCCTCTTCCAACACAGTCCGACACGTCCTACCGTAAACGCGCACAGTCGGCACACAGATGACGCCCAGGCGGCGCCATGTCGTCATCCACCGTTCGCGAGTCGGAGGAACGTCAACGATGCGTCACCCTCACACCCGCACAACCTGCACAACCCGCCGAAGAGTGGTCGAAGCGTGCACCGCGGGACTGCTGTGCACGGCGGGCCTCGCCACCCCCGCACACGCCTCCCCCGCGCAGGCGGCCCGCGCCCAGGCCCGTGCCGCCTCCGCCGCTCCCGCCCTGGCCGACGGTCTCGCCCTCACCCCGCCGATGGGCTTCAACAACTGGAATTCCACGCACTGCGGTGCCGACTTCAACGAGAGCATGGTCAAGGGCATCGCCGACCTGTTCGTGGCGAAGGGCCTGAAGGACGCCGGCTACCAGTACGTCAATCTGGACGACTGCTGGGCGCTGCCGCACCGCGACGCCGACGGCAAGCTGGTGCCCGACCCGGCCCGCTTCCCGAACGGCATCAAGGCCGTCGCCGACTACGTCCACGCCAAGGGGCTCAAACTCGGCATCTACACCAGCGCCGGCACCAAGACCTGCAACAGCGCGGGCTTCCCGGGCGCGCTGGGCCACGAGTACAGCGACGCCCGGCAGTTCGCCGACTGGGGCGTGGACTACCTGAAGTACGACAACTGCAACAACCAGGGCGTCGAAGCCAAGCAGCGCTACACGACCATGCGCGACGCGCTCAAGGCGACCGGGCGGCCCATCGTCTACAGCATCTGCGAATGGGGCGAGAACAAGCCCTGGGAGTGGGCGGCGGACGTCGGTCATCTGTGGCGCACCACCGGTGACATCAGCGACAACTGGGGCTCGATGCTGTCGATCCTCAAGCAGAACCTGCCGCTCGCGCCGTACGCCGGACCCGGCCACTGGAACGACCCCGACATGCTGGAGGTCGGCAACGGCGGCATGACGGACACCGAGTACCGCTCGCACTTCTCACTCTGGTCGGTCATGGCGGCACCGCTGCTCATCGGCACCGACCTGCGCAAGGCCTCCCCGGCGACCTTCGGCATCCTCGACAACAAGGAGGTCGTCGCCGTCGACCAGGACCCGCTCGGCAAGCAGGGCACGGTCGTCTCCGCCACGGGTGGACGCTGGGTCATCGCCAAGGCGATGAAGGACGGCAGCCGGGCGGTCGCCCTGTTCAACGAGTCCGGTTCCGCCCAACGGATCGCCACCACCGCGGCAGCCGTCGGCCTGCCCGACGCCCCCGCGTACACCCTGCGCGACCTGTGGCAGCACAGCAGCTACAACACCGCCGGCGCCATCGCGGCCACCGTCCCGGCCCATGGCACGGTCCTGCTCCGCGTCTCGGCCGACCCGCACTGGGCGGCCCACCCTCCCGCCGCCGAACTGGGCCTGGGCGGCAGCCCGTTGCTGGAGGCCGCCACCCCGGCCACGCTGACGAGCACCGTCACCGACCTCGGCCGTACCCCCGCGCGCGGGGTGTCCGTGTCCCTGACCGGCCCCGAGGGGTGGACCGTACGGCCCGCATCGGCGACCACGGCCACCGCCCTCACCACCGGCAAGGCGCTGCGCACCGGCTGGAGTGTCACCGCCCCGGCCGGGACCCCCACCGGCTCCTACGGCCTCACGCTCCAGGCGCGCTACCGCTCACCGGCCGGACAGCGCGTCACCAGCACGCTGCCGCTGACCGCGTCGGTCGTGGTACGGCCGCCCGCCGGTACGTCGTATCTCAGCGATCTGAACTGGCTGTCGGCGACGAGTGGTTGGGGCCCGGTGGAGCGCGACACCAGCAACGGGGAGAGCGACGCGGGCGACGGCCGCCCGATCACGATCGGCGGCACGGTGTACGCCAAGGGCCTCGGTGTCCATGCGCCGAGCGACGTCTCCTTCTACACCGGCAAGGCCTGCCGGAAGGTCACCGCGGACGTCGGCGTCGACGACGAGAAGGGCACGAAGGGCACCGTCGCCTTCGAGATCTGGGCGGACGGCACGGAGGTCGCCTCGACCGGCGTCCTGACCAACGCGATGCCCGCCCAGCCCCTCACCGCCGACGTCACCGGCGCCCAGGTGGTCCGCCTCGTCGTCACCGACGGCGGAGACGGCAACGACTCCGACCACGCGGACTGGGCGGACGCCCGCCTGAGCTGCTGAACCGGACGGTCGGGCGCCGGGTCTCACCCCGGGGCCTGACCGAAGTCCCCCACGGCCCCCGGGCGAGGAGGATGTGGGGGGCGCGAGAGGTGTCGCGCGGTGCGGTACGGCCCGGCCGGGTTCGGCGGACCAGCATCCGGCTCGGCGCCCCCACGCCCCGTCAGGTGGCCGACTTGAGCCGGCCGGCGGGGTCCGTGCCCATGACCACGTGGGTGCTGCGCTTGCTCCCGGTTCCGATCGTCCTCCTGGTCCTCCTGCTGTGGCACCGCCGGCGCCGCCGGGTCGCAGCCATGGCCGGCCTGATGGCTCGCCCCGGCCGCCACCCGGCGGGTCGCTCAGCCCCAGCCGGCCGACCACGCCTCGACTGCCCCTCCAAACAAGCGACCTCACCAGAGCGCCGTCCGTGCGGAACCGCCGCTCGGGTCAGACCCCCGCGCGGGCGTCCGGTCGGCAGACCAGTGCGGCGGCTGCGGCGCCGACCAGGCCCGCGTCCGTGCCCATCTGGGCGGGGACGACGGTCAGGCGTTGGACGAAGGACAGGGTCGCGTAGTCGGTCAGTGCCTTGCGCAGGGGGGTCAAGAGGATGTCGCCGGCCTTGCCGACGCCTCCGCCGATGACCGCGATGTCGATCTCGACCAGGGTCGCGGTGGCCGCGATCCCGGCGGCCAGTGCCTGCGCCGCCCGCTCGAAGGAGGCCACGGCGACCGGGTCGCCCTCGCGGGCGGCGGCGGCCACCGCGGCGGCCGAGGTGTCTCCGTCGGGGCCGGGACGCCAGCCCTGTTCCACGGCGCGGCGGGCGATGTTGGGCCCGCTCGCGATCCGCTCCACACAGCCGCGCGAACCGCACGGGCACGGGTCACCGTCGAGGTCGACGCTGATGTGTCCGATGTGCCCGGCGTTGCCGGTCGGGCCGGGGTGCAGCCGGCCGTTCAGGACCAGGCCGCCGCCCACACCGGTCGACACCACCATGCACAGCGCGTTGTCGTGGCCGCGCGCGGCGCCCTGCCAGTGCTCGGCGGCCGTGATCGCGACGCCGTCGCCGATCAACTCCACCGGCAGCCCGCCGGTGGCCGCGCGCACCCGCTCGACCAGCGGAAAGTCGCGCCAGCCCGGCACGTTCACCGGGCTCACGGTGCCCGCCGAGGCGTCCACCGGGCCGGCACTGCCGATGCCTATGGCGCCGGCGCGTCCCCACAGCGGTGACGCGGCGAGGTCGCCGAGCACGTCCTCGACGGCCCGCATGACCGCTTCGCCGTCCTGCTGGGCCGGCGTGCCTCTCTGGGCCCGGGTCAGGATCCGTCCGTCGTCGGCCACCAGCGCGCCGGCGATCTTGGTGCCGCCGATGTCCAGGGCCGCGACGAGGTCGGTGTGCATCAGAGTCAGATCTCCCCGTTGAAGCTTGAAAACCAAAGGAGGTGCGGGCCGGTCACACGGTGGGGGCGCAGGCCGACGGAGAACGGTGGACAGTGTCTCGCGCATCTGACAACGTTGTCCAGGCCCTATGCTCGACGCCACATCCTCGTACAATCCACGGGTCGGCGCATCACCCCGGACACATTCGGTACCGAGCACCTCGTGCGTACCGCCGCAGCGCTCCGGACGCACCGATTCCGCGGACCATACGGACGACAGGACAGGACACCGCATCGTGCCCGAGACCACGCGCCGCGCAGACAGCCTTCCCGGCACCCGTTACGGCAACCGCCCGACCATGAAGGACGTGGCGGCACGGGCCGGTGTTGGACTGAAGACGGTCTCCCGGGTGGTCAACGGCGAGCCCGGTGTCACCCCGGACACCGAGCGCCGGGTGCAGGAGGCCATCGACGCGCTGGGCTTCCGCCGCAACGACAGCGCCCGGGTGCTGCGCAAGGGCCGTACGGCGAGCATCGGGTTGGTCCTGGAGGACCTCGCCGACCCCTTCTACGGTCCGCTCAGCCGCGCCGTGGAGGAGGTGGCCCGAGCCCATGGCGCCCTGCTGATCAACGGCTCCAGCGCCGAGGACCCGGAGCGCGAGCAGGAGCTGGCGCTGGCCCTGTGCGCCCGCCGGGTGGACGGTCTGGTGGTGATCCCGGCCGGTGACGACCACCGCTATCTCGAGCCGGAGATCAGGGCGGGCGTCGCGACCGTGTTCGTGGACCGTCCGGCCGGGCGGATCGACGCCGACGTGGTGCTCTCCGACAACTTCGGCGGTGCCCGGGACGGCGTCGCCCATCTGATCGCGCATGGCCACCGCCGGATCGGGTTCATCGGCGACATGCCCCGCATCCACACCGCCGCCGAGCGGCTGCGCGGCTACCGGGCGGCCATGGAGGACGCCGGGATACCGGTCGAGGACGCCTGGATGTCCCTCGGTGCGACGAATCCGGAGCGGGTGCGCCGCGCGGCGGAGGAGATGCTGTCCGGGCCCGACCCCGTCACCGCGATCTTCGCCGGCAACAACCGGGTGACGGTCACCGTGATCCGGGTCCTGGCCGAGCAGTCCCGCCGGGTCGCCTTCGTCGGCTTCGACGACATCGAGCTGGCCGATCTGCTCCAGCCGGGTGTCACGGTCGTCGCCCAGGACGCGGCCGCCCTCGGCCGTACCGCCGCCGAGCGGCTGTTCCGTCAGCTGGACGGCGGGCTGATCGCACCGGAGCGCATCGAACTGCCCACCCGGCTGATCACCCGCGGCTCGGGCGAGCTGCCGCCAGCCGACTGAGCCGCCCATGACCGGCCGCACTCTGGCGGAGCTCGGCCTCGCCGACGCTCCCCGCGAACATCCGCTGACCTATCCCGGTGCCTGGCCCGCCGAGTCCGGGCTGCTGCACGGCGACCGGATGCTCCCGCTGGAGCGCCTGGTGTACGACGACCGGGTGCCGGTGCTGGCCGTCGGCTCCAACGCCTGTCCCGGCCAACTGCGCTACAAAATGGAGCAGTTCGGGATCGACTCCCCGCTGCCGATGGTGCGGACCCGGGTGTCCGGGCTGGACGTGGGCGTCTCGGCGCACGTCAGCCGCTTCGGCTATGTATCCGCGTCTCCCGCCAAAGCCCCGCGCGCGTCCACCGAGTTGTTCGTCCTCTGGCTGGACCGGCGCCAGCTGGAGGTGATCGACGCGAGCGAGGGCGTGCCGCTGCCCGACGGCAACTTCTGGCGGGCCTGGCTGCCCGCGCCACAGGTGCGGATCGAGTTGCCGGACGGTTCCGCGCTCACCGGGGCGTACGCCTATGTCAACCGGCACGGGGTGCTGCACAACGGCGTCGGTGTGCCGCGCCGCCATCCCGGCGACCAGCATGTCCTGCTCACCGAACTCCTCGCGGGATCGGCTCCGTTGCGGGAACTGTTCGGGGTCACACCGGAGGAGTTCTGTGCGCGGGCGCGCCGCGACGCCGGGCTGTGTGCGCGGGGTACGCGGCTGTTCGCCGAGCAGAAGTGGGTGACGCAGTCGGGCTTCGAGCCGTACGCCGGCGGTCAGCAGACCGGGAGCCCGGGGACCGGGGCGTCGTTGTTCCCGCCCTTCAGGTAGACGTCGCTGACGTAGACGCCGGTGTTGCCGCTGTCGTCGTCGGTCTACGCCCACCACACGTTCGTCCAGCGGCCGTAGGTCTCCCTGCGCCCCAGATTCCCCTGGCAGTAGAAGTAGTTGATTCCCGCGTTCACGGTTCCGGCCGCGGTGCCGGAGGCCGTGTAGGACGTGGCGGTGCGCCAGACCTGGCAGTTGTACTTGCCGCCGCCGATGGACGCGCAGGCCGGTGCCGCGCTGGAGGTGTGCCCCGTACCTCCGGTCCCGGTCGGGGTGTGGGAGGGTTCGGCGGGCGTGGAGGCGGAGGCCGAGGGGGTGGCGGAGGCGCCCGAGGACGGCTTGGCGTCACCGGCCCCGCCCGGCTTCCCGGTGGGCCCGGCGCTCTTCCCGCCGGCCCGGTGCGGATGTCCGGGCCGGGTGGACCACTCGGTACCGGCCCGTTGCGTGCTGGCGTCCGCGCTGGACGAGGCGGCCGAGGCGGAGTCCGTCCTCGACGCTCCCCGATCGCGCACCAGGGCCACCGTGACTCCGGCAGCGGCGAGCACGACGGCGACGGCAGCGGCGGCAAGCAGAGCCCGCCCCTTCCGGCGAGGCGAACCGGAGGCCGTACTCATGGGCCCGGTGGGCGCATCGGACGCGAATGCAGGGACTGGACCTATGGGCGCGCCGGTGTGCGGAGCGGGGCCCTCCGGGTGGGAGGACACCGGCCCCATCGGCCCACCGGCCTCCGGGGCGGAATCACGCGCACCAGCCTGCTGCCCAGAACCTTCTGCACCGGTCAGCTGAGCAGGGCCGTAAGCCGCCGCCGGAGCGCCGGCGCCCGGCGTACGGGGCGGCGGCGACGGCTCAAGCCGCCGGCCGAGGCTGTGGCAGCTTCTCCATCCGGCCTCCGCTGTATCGCGCAGGCGCCGCGTCCGCTACTTCGCGGAGGCCGTCAGGTCACCGCGCCGGGGTGCCGCGAAGCCTTCCAGGTCGGCGCGGGTCAGGCCGGTGAGGCGGGCGACCTCGGTGATGTCGAGGGCGCCGCAGTCCAGGCCGCGCAGCAGATAGCCGCTGAGGGCCTTGGCGGTGGCGGGCTCGTCCATCACGTCGCCGCCCGCGTGGTTGGCGTAGCGGGCGAGGCGGGCCGCCGCCTGCTCGAAGCCCTCACGGTAGAAGGCGAAGACGGCCGCGTAGCGGGTCGGGATGTGCCCGGGGTGCATGTCCCAGCCCTGGTAGTAGGCGCGGGCGAGGGCGCGGCGGGTGAGGCCGTAGTGCAGGCGCCACGCGTCGTGGACCTTCTCGGTCGGGCCGACGGGCAGCACGTTGGTCGAGCCGTCCGAGACGCGTACGCCGGTGCCCGCGGCCGCGACCTGCATGATCGCCTTGGCGTGGTCGGCGGCCGGGTGGTCGCTGGCCTGGTACGCGGCGGAGACGCCGAGGCAGGCGCTGTAGTCGAAGGTGCCGTAGTGCAGCCCGGTGGCGCGGCCCTCGGCGGCCTGGATCATGCGGGCGACGGTGGCGGTGCCGTCGGTGGCGAGGATGGACTGGCTGGTCTCGATCTGGATCTCGAAGCCGAGCCGGCCGGCGTCCAGGCCGTGCGCCTTCTCGAAGGCCTCCAGGAGGCGTACGAAGGCGCTGACCTGCTCGGCGTAGGTCACCTTGGGCAGGGTGAGGACCAGGCCCTCGGGCAGGCCGCCCGACTCGATCAGGCCGGTGAGGAAGACGTCGAGGGTGCGGATGCCGCGGTCGCGTACCGCCGCTTCCATGCACTTCATGCGGATGCCCATGTACGGCGCCGCCGTGCCGTTCCGGTACGCCTCGGCGATCAGCCGGGCCGCGCGGGCCGCCGTGGCGTCCTCCTCGGCGTCGGGGTGGGCGCCGTAGCCGTCCTCGAAGTCGACGCGCAGATCTTCGATGGGCTCGCGCTCCAGCTTGGCGCGGACGCGGGAGTAGACCGGCTCGGCCAGCTCGTCGGACAGGCCGAGGAGCGCCGCGAAGGAGGCGGCGTCGGGGGCGTGCTCGTCGAGGGCGGCGAGGGCCCGGTCGCCCCAGGAGCGGATGGTGTCGGCGGCGAAGGCGTCACCGGGGACGTAGACGGTGTGGACGGGCTGCCGGGTGCCCGGGTCCCCGGGGTAGCGGCGCTCCAGCTCCGCGTCGACCGGTGCGAGGGAGGCGCTGATCTCCTCGCTGACGGCGCCCGCGAGGCTTGTCGCCACCTTCTCCTGCTGACCCATCCCACACCCTCCAATGTTTCCGCACTACGGAATCAACAATCCGTATAGCGAAGTTATCTGCCAACCTTCCCGCTGGTCAACACCGCATTCCGTTTGCTGCACCCTGCCATCCCGGCGTGTTCACGTCCCTCTGCCAGCGTCCGGGGCCGCACTGCCCCTACCGTCACAGCGCATCCGCAACGCCTCGCCGAAGCCGCCGCAGAAGGAGCGCCCGTGCCGACCCGCAGCCGCGTCACCCGCCGTCTGGGCCTGAAGTCCGTGCCGGCGGTCACGATGCCCCTGTCCCTGTCCAGTACAGCACTCTCGGTGGGCCCCGCCGCGGCCGGCGAACGGCACAGCGGTCCGCTGCGCGTCATGTCGTTCAACCTGCGCTACGCGAGCACCGTCGAGCCCCACAGCTGGGCCGCCCGCAGGCCGGCGATGCGCGCTCTGCTGCAGCGCGAGGGCCTGCATGTCATCGGCACCCAGGAGGGCCTCTACAAGCAGCTGCGCGACATCGAGGCCGACCTCGGCGCCGCGTACGACTGGATCGGCACCGGACGCGCCGGCGGCAGCCGCGACGAGTTCATGGCGGTCTTCTACGACACCCGCCGGCTCGCCCCGCAGGAGTACGACCACTTCTGGCTCTCCGGCACACCGGACGTGATCGGCTCCAACACCTGGCGCGGCGGCTCCGTCCGGATGGTGACCTGGGTGCGGTTCCGGGATCTGCTCGACGGCGACCGTGAGTTCTACGTCCTGAACACACACCTCGACAACCGCCGTCAGAACGCACGCGCGCGTGCCGCCGCCCTGATCGCCCGGCGCATCGCCGGGCTCGACCGCTCACTCCCGGTCGTCGTCACCGGCGACTTCAACGTCGCCGCCCACAAGAACCCGGTCTACGACACGATGCTGGGCGCCGGCCTGGTCGACACCTGGGACAGCGCGGCCGAGCGCAGCGAGCTGTACGGGACCTTCCACGGCTACAAGCCGCTGACCCCCGACGGCGACCGTATCGACTGGATCCTCGCCACCCCCGGCGTCACGGTGCACCGGGCGGCGGTCAACACCTTCTCGCTGAACGGCCGGTTCCCCAGCGATCACCTGCCGGTGCAGGCGTCCCTGACGCTGGGACGAGACGAGGCGAGGCCCCCGTGACCGGCTGGGCGGTCGCGGGGGCCTCGTACGGCGAGGGCGGGGATCAGCCCTTGCGGGACTTGATCTCCTCGGTCAGCTGCGGGACGACGTCGAAGAGGTCGCCGACGACGCCGTAGTCGACCAGCTCGAAGATCGGGGCCTCGGCGTCCTTGTTGACGGCCACGATCGTCTTCGAGGTCTGCATACCGGCGCGGTGCTGGATCGCACCGGAGATGCCGTTGGCGATGTACAGCTGCGGCGAGACCGACTTACCGGTCTGGCCGACCTGGTTGGTGTGCGGGTACCAGCCGGCGTCGACGGCGGCACGCGAGGCACCGACGGCCGCGCCGAGGGAGTCGGCGAGCGCCTCGATGATCGAGAAGTTCTCGGCGCCGTTCACACCGCGGCCGCCGGAGACCACGATCGCGGCCTCGGTCAGCTCCGGGCGGCCCGTCGACTCGCGCGGGGTGCGGGCGGTGACCTTGGTGCCGGTCGCCTTCTCGGAGAAGGACACCGACAGGGCCTCGACCGCGCCGGCGGCCGGGGCGGCCTCCACGGCGGCCGAGTTCGGCTTGACCGTGATGACCGGGGTGCCCTTGATGACCCGGGACTTGGTGGTGAAGGACGCGGCGAACACCGACTGGGTGGCCACCGGGCCCTCGTCGCCGGCCTCCAGGTCGACGGCGTCGGTGATGATGCCGGAGCCGATGCGCAGCGCCAGGCGGGCGGCGATCTCCTTGCCCTCGGCGGAGGACGGGACCAGCACGGCGGCCGGGGAGACGGCCTCGTAGGCGGCCTGCAGGGCGTCCACCTTCGGCACGACCAGGTAGTCGGCGTACTCGGACGCGTCGTGGGTGAGGACCTTCACCGCGCCGTGCTCGGCGAGCGTGGCGGCGGTGTCGGCGGCGCCGTTGCCGAGGGCGACGGCGACGGGCTCGCCGACGCGGCGGGCCAGGGTCAGCAGCTCAAGGGTGGGCTTGCGGACGGCACCGTCCACGTGGTCGACGTAGACGAGGACTTCAGCCATGGGATTGCTCTCCTGCGTAACGAAGTTGAGGGGCGGTCAGCGGGGGCGAGCCCTTAGATGAACTTCTGGCTCGCGAGGAACTCAGCGAGCTGCTTGCCGCCCTCGCCCTCGTCCTTGACGATGGTGCCGGCCGTGCGGGCCGGACGCTCGTTGGCCTCGTCGACCTTGGTGAACGCACCTTCCAGGCCGACCTCTTCGGCCTCGATGTCCAGGTCGGACAGGTCCCAGGACTCCACCGGCTTCTTCTTGGCGGCCATGATGCCCTTGAAGGACGGGTAACGCGCCTCGCCCGACTGGTCGGTGACGGAGACGACGGCCGGGAGGGAGGCCTCCAGCTGCTCGCTGGCGGCGTCGCCGTCGCGGCGGCCCTTGACCGTGCTGTCCTCGACGGAGACCTCGGAGAGCAGGGTGACCTGCGGGACGCCGAGACGCTCGGCCACGAGGGCCGGGACGATACCGCCGGTGCCGTCGGTGGACGCCATGCCGGAGATCACCAGGTCGTAACCGGCCTTCTCGATCGCCTTGGCCAGCACCAGGGAGGTGCCGATGGCGTCGGTGCCGTGCAGGTCGTCGTCCTCGACGTGGATGGCCTTGTCGGCACCCATGGAGAGGGCCTTGCGGAGCGCGTCCTTGGCGTCCTCGGGGCCGACCGTCAGCACGGTGACCTCGGCGTCGTCCGCGTCCTCCGCGATCTGCAGCGCCTGCTCGACCGCGTACTCGTCCAGCTCGGAGAGCAGACCGTCCACGTCGTCGCGGTCGACGGTCAGGTCATCGGCGAAGTGCCGGTCGCCAGTGGCGTCGGGCACGTACTTCACAGTGACAACGATCCTCAAGCTCACGCCGGCTCTCCTACTGCATCGTCTATTTCGGGCTGCCTCTTGCAGGCAGCATAGGCGCCTCAAGCGGCCGATTCCGGTCGGGGCGTCCGTGCGCTCCGACCGAAATATTACTCGTCAGTACACCCAGTTCACGTCCGCTAAGCAAGCGCTTTGAAGTGTGACCTTCGCAACGCAGCGTAACCGGAACTCGACGGGCCCCCAGGGGACGGACGCGTGATCAGTCCCGCAGGCCGTTGAAGCGGCCCTGGTGGTACAGGAGCGGGCGGCCGGAGCCGGAGAGGTCGCCGAGGACGACCTCGGCGAGCACGATGCGGTGATCACCGGCCGGGACGCGGCCGGTGATCCGGCAGACCAGCCAGGCCAGCACGCCGTCGAGCACCGGTACGCCTTCCGGGCCCTCCCGCCAGGCGGTCGGCGCGCCGAAGCGGTCGGCGCCGCTGCGGGCGAAGGTGGCGGCCAGCTCGCTCTGGTGCTCACCGAGGATGTGGATGCCTATGTGGTCGGTCTCGGCTATCGCGGGCCAGCTGGAGGCGCCCGTGCCGATGCCGAAGGAGACGATCGGGGGCTCGGCGGAGACGGAGGTGAGGGAGGTGGCGGTGAAACCGACCGGACCGGAGTCACCGCGTGCGGTGATCACCGCCACACCGGCGGCGTGCCGGCGGAAGGCGGAGCGCAACAGGTCGGGGGAGGCGAGCTGAACGGTGCCGAGGTCGGGCGAGGCCGTCATCGAGGTGTCCTTCTGCTGGAGGTCGCGAGCTGGGCCGTCGGTGCTCAACAGTCCGGACAGGTGGCGCTCGCGGTGCGGGCGAGGTCGACGTGGACCCGCCCGTGGAGAAGGAGTTCGATCGGCATAGGGTCAGGCTGACGATAGGTGGCAGGCGCAGTCAAGTACGTTCCGCGATCCGGGAGATACGTCACCGCGCTCACACGGCCTCCCCCACCGCCGCGATGACGTCGGCCTTGCGGGGCTGTCCGGTGGCGCGCCGCACCACCCGCCCCTCGGCGTCGAGCACCAGCACGGTCGGCGTCTTCAGGATCTCCAGCCGGCGTACGAGGTCCAGGTGGGCCTCGGCGTCGATCTCGATGTGGGTCACCCCGGGGACCATGCCGGCGACCTCGCCGAGCACGCGCCGGGTGGCCCGGCAGGGCGCGCAGAAGGCGCTGGAGAACTGGACCAGCGTGGCCCGTTCACCGAGTTCGCCGCCCAGTTCGGCGGCGCCGAGCCGCTTGCCGTCGTCCCGCCCGCGCACCCGCACTCTTCCGCTCCGCCACTTGTGCAGCACTCCGGCGGCGCTCGCCACGACGAGCACCGCCACGCACACCACCATTCCGGTCATCATCTGCACAAGCATTCACGAGACTGCAAACATTCCCTCCTCCCGCGGGAGATTCCGTTGCGGAATGCTTGCTTCATGGACATCGATGCGAGGGGGCCGCGGTTCGCGGCGGCCGTGACGACGGTGGTTCTGGTAGCCGCCCTGAGCCTGCAGAGCGCCTGGCTGCTGGGCTGGCAGACGCTGGTGTTCGCGCTCGGCGCGGCCGCGGGTGTGCAGCGGTCGCCGTACGGCTGGGTGTTCCGCACCGCCGTACGGCCGCGGCTCGGGGCGCCACGGGAGTTCGAGGCGCCGGAGCCGCCACGGTTCGCGCAGGCGGTGGGGCTGGTGTTCGGCGGGCTCGGCCTTGTCGGGTTCACGGTGGGGCCGCAGTGGTTGGGGCTGGCCGCGACCGGGGCCGCGCTCGCCGCCGCCTTCCTGAATGCGGCATTCGGGTACTGCCTGGGGTGCGAGATGTTCCTGCTTCTGAAGAGGGCAACAGTACGGGCGGAGTAAAGGGGCCTTAAAGATCCAAGGTGGGATGGCGGCCGACGTGACGAGGATCTCGCCACTCCGGGGCACGAGGACTGGCTACCCGTCCGTTCTTCGGGCACGATCTGCGAGACGCCGTAAACCTACGGCTGCGTAACTTTCCCGCCGGGAGCCCCCTTTCCCGAGCAGAGCAGAAAGGGTCCGTCCCGCCCATGGCAGAGCTGGTCTACCGTCCCGTCGTCGGATTCGCCAAGACGTTGTTCAAGGTCTGGGACCTGAAGATCGACTGCCAGGGGTCGGAGAACATCCCGCGCTCGGGCGGCGCCGTGCTGGTCAGCAATCACATCAGCTATCTGGACTTCGTCTTCAACGGCCTGGCGGCCCTGCCGCAGAAGCGCCTGGTGCGCTTCATGGCGAAGGAGTCCGTCTTCCGGCACCGGATCTCCGGTCCGCTGATGCGCGGCATGAAGCACATCCCGGTGGACCGCAAGCAGGGCGAGGCGGCCTATGCGCACGCGCTGGACTCGCTGCGTTCGGGCGAGGTGGTCGGGGTCTTCCCGGAGGCCACCATCTCGCAGTCGTTCACACTGAAGAGCTTCAAGTCCGGTGCGGCCAGGCTCGCCCAGGACGCCGGCGTCCCGCTGATCCCGATGGCGGTGTGGGGCACCCAGCGGCTGTGGACGAAGGGCCAGCCCCGCAACCTGAAGCGCAACCACCTGCCCATCACCATGCGGGTCGGCGAGGCGGTCGAGGCGCCCCGCGACCAGTACGCGGGCGCGATCACCCGCCGGCTGCGCGAGGCCGTCCAGGACGTGCTGGAGGCCGCGCAGCGCGCCTACCCGGGCCGCCCCAAGGGCTCCGAGGACTCCTGGTGGCTGCCGGCCCATCTGGGGGGTACGGCACCTACGGTGGAGCAGCTGCGGGCGGCGGAGGCGCACTGACCCCGCGGTGCGTCAGCAGTTTGGGGTCCTGCGCCGTTTGTACGGCTGCGGGCCGGTGGGGGGCCGGTCCGGCTCGGGGGGGCGGCCGTCTTCGGGCTGCAGGTCCGTTGTCGCTTGTCGCGCAGTTCCCCGCGCCCCTCGGGAGTTGCAGAGCCGTCGGCTTCACGGCGCCGCCCGCACGAGCCTCGGCCTGTACGAGACGGTCGTTCCCTCCGTACGTCAACTCCGCCTCCCGGCATATGGGTTGCGGCGCAGTGCCCGCGCCGGCGGGCTCTTCCCGATAGGCGCCGTTCTGCTCCCCCGTTGCTCAGGGCACGGTGAGGACGAGGACGACGTTGTGGCCGCCGAAGCCGAAGGAGTGGCTGACCGCGATGCGCAGGTCCTGGCGGCGGGGTTGTTTGGTGACACAGTCGATGTCGAACTCGGGTGCGGGCGCCTGGAGGTTCGCGATCGGCGGGATGCGGCGGTGCTGGAGGGTGAGGACCGTGAGCGCCGCTTCGATCGCGCCGGACGCGCCGAGGGTGTGCCCCAGCACGCCCTTGGCGGCGGTGACGCTCGGGCGGTGCGGCAGGACGCGGGCGATCAGCGCGGCCTCGGCGGCGTCGTTGAGCGGTGTCGAGGTGCCGTGCGCGTTGACGTGCTCCACGTCGTAGGGGGCCAGGTCCGCCTCGGCGAGGGCCGTACGCAGGGCGGCCTCGGCACCGTGGGCGTCCTCGGGCAGTGCCGTCGGGTGGTGGCCGTCGGACGTGCTGCCGCAGCCGGCGAGCAGGGCACGGGGGCGTACACCGCGGGCGGTGGCGTCGGCGGTGCGTTCCAGGACGAGGATCCCGGCGCCCTCCGCCATGACGAAGCCGTCCCGGTCGGCGGCGAACGGGCGGGAGGCCGCGGCCCGGTCGGCCCGCTCGGAGAGGGCGCCCATGCGCCAGAAGCCGATGGTGGACACCCGGCTGACCGCGGCCTCCACGCCTCCGGTGACCGCGATGTCGCACAGATCGGCGGCCAGCAGATCCCGGGCCGTGGCGAGGGCACTGGCGCCGGAGGCGCAGGCGGTGGCGGGGCTGAGGCCGGGGCCGCGGGCCTGGAGGTCGATGGAGACCTCGCCCGTACCGAGGTTCGGGATGATCATCGGAATGGCGAGGGGTGACGTCAGGTCGGCTCCCCGGTGTTCGAGGCGTGCGTACTGTTCCTCGAACTTCTCCAACCCGCCCATGCCGCAGCCGATGACCGTGGCGACCCTGGTCCCGTCCCAGGTGGCGGGGTCGAGCCCGGCGTCGCGGACGGCCTCCCGGGCCGCCAGGACGGCGAGCTTGGCGAAGCGGCCCATGCGCCAGGCCTTGCGGCCGGTCCGCCGGTCCAGCTCCCGCTCCGTGAGCGGGATCCGGCAGGAGAAGTCGACGGGCAGTCCGGCGAGGGCGGGGTCCGGGGCCGCGGTGGCCTGTCCCGCGCACACGCCGGTCCAGGTGTCGTCGACGCCGATCCCGGCGGGAGTGACGAGTCCCAGGCCGGTGACGGCGATCGAGGCGGTCACGGGGCCGTCACCGGGTCCGAGGTGCGCAGTGTCTCGACGTACTCGGTGACTTCGGCGAGTGTGGCGGTCCGGGTGGCGCGCTCGCTGTCGATCCTCACTCCGAGTCTCTCGTCCAGGATCAGCGCGAACTCGGCCAGCGCCAGGGAGTCCAGTTCGAGCTGCTCCAGAGTGACCCCGGGGCCGAGTTCGGTTTCCGGAACGAGGAAGCTGCCGGTCAGTACGGAGCGGATGGTGGCGTAGGTGTCGGTCATGGCCTGTTCCTCAGGGGTGCGATGGGGGTGCGATGGGGGTGCGGTCGTCGGAACCGCGGGCGGGGACTGCGGACGTGTGTCAGGGCCGCCACTCCAGGAGCACCAGCCCGCCGGAGGCACCGCCGGCCAGCCCGAACAGGGCGACCAGATCGCCCGGGTGCAACCTGCCCTGCCGCGCGGCTTCCACGAGCTGCAGGGGAAGGCCGGCGGTGGCGACGTTGCCGTAGGCCGTGAAGACGGGTACGGCCTTGTCCTCGGGTACGCCGAGGGTGCCGAGGATGGTGCGGGTGAGGGCGACGGACGGCTGGTGCACGCACACGAGGTCCAGGTCTCCCGGCTTGCGACCGACCGCGCGGAGCACGTCGAACACGCGGGCCTCCAGTCCCGGGAAGGAGGCGGCGAGCGCCGCGGAGTCGAAGCGGACCACAGGCCCGTCGACTGCTTGCGCGAAGTACGGGTTGGCGACGGTCGCGGCCTGCCAGCCGGACGAATTGGCGCAGAACGCGGCGGCGAGGATCCCGGGCCGGTCGCTCGCCTCCACGAGCAGCGCGGCCCCGAGGTCGCCCAGCGTCAACGCGGGCAGCAACAGGGCCAGTTCCCGGCGGTCGCGGACCGGGAGCGCGGACAGCCGGCTGCTGCCCTCCCCCGTGGTCACGAGGACGCATGCGTAGCGGCCCGCCCGGATCAGGGCATCGGCGATCTCCAGGGCGTTCAGGACGCCGTTGCAGGCGTTCTGCACGTCGAAGACCGGTGCGGTGACGCCGAGTTTGTGCGCCACCGCGTGGGCGGTGGCCGGTTCCTCGACGTCCTCGCTCGCGGAGGCGAAGATCAGCAGGTCGACGGCGTCGGGGGCCAGGCCGGCCTGCTCCAGGGCGCGGCGGCCGGCCGCGGCGGCCAGGTCGGAGGGCCAGGTGCCGGGCGGGGCGACGCGGCGCTCCTCGAAGCCGTACATCTGCCTCAGCAGGCCGGGCATGAGCCGCACGCCGGGGTTCCGGGAGCGGACCTCGTCCTCGATCTCCGGGCCGGTCTGCCGGCCGGCGGGCACATGGACGGCGACCCGACGGATCGTGCTGTAGCGGGGGTTGGTCATCGAAGTCGTGTCGTCTCCGCGGCGTACCGCATTCGGTGCGGCATACCGCAGTCGTCGTCGAGTGCCGCCCGTCGGCGGCTCGGGCCAGTGAAATGAGCAGGAGCGGTGCACCGCAAACGGATGAAGGCCCGCATGCGCCCATTGGAGTGATCATGGTCGGGGGCTTCATACGGTGGAGTTACGCGCGACACGCAGAGGGTGTCCGGGGGCCGACAATGCTCCGGTGTCGCTGACCGAGGCCGAATTCCCCCTTGCCGATTACGACTTCAGCCCCCACTGGTTCGAACACGAGGGTGTGCGGCAGCACTACCTCGACGAGGGGGCGGGTGCGCCGCTGCTGATGCTGCACGGCAACCCCACCTGGAGCTACATGTGGCGGGCCCTGGTGCGGGAGTTCCGCCCCGGCCACCGGTGCGTCGTCCCGGACCACGTCGGTATGGGTCTGTCCGACCGCCCCGGCGAGTCCGCCTACCCCTACACCGCCTCCCGCCGCCTGGCGGATCTGGAGCGGCTGGTGGAGCATCTGGTGACCGAACGCGGGCTGCCGGACCGGGGCTGGACGCTGATCGGGCACGACTGGGGCGGGGTCATCGGCATGGCCTGGGCGCGCCGTCGGCCCGAGTGGCTGTCCCGCATCGTCATGCTCAACTCCGCGGCCTTCCCGTTGCCGCCCGGTGCCCGCCTGCCGTGGTACCTCCGGCTGATCCGCGGCGGGGGCCGCCCGCCGGCCTGGTTCGTGCACCGCACCAACGCCTTCGTCCTGGCCGCCTCCCGCCTCGGGGTGACCTCGCCGCTGCCCGCGCCCGTGCGCCGTGCCTATACAGCCCCCTATCGCGGCAGGCAGCGGCGGCTGGCGGTGGTGCGGTTCGTCCAGGACATCCCGCTGGCCCCCTCCGACCCGGCGTGGCCGCTGATCGATGTGGGCCCCGTCGAGGAACCGGAGATGACGTCGCTGCCCATGCTGGTGTGCTGGGGCGGCCGGGACCCGGTCTTCGGCCACCGCTTCCTCGCCGAGTGGATGCGGCGCTTCCCCGCCGCCGAGGTGCGGCTGTTCCCCCGCGCCGGGCACTTCGTCCAGGAGGACGCCCGCGACGAAGTCATCGCGTGCGTACGGGACTTCCTCGGCCGCCACGCGGAAGGGCGGAGCTGAGCCGTGTCCGTCTCCGCAACCGCCGCTACCGGTGCGCAGGCCGGGCTGCTCGGGCAGCTGGCGTACTGGCAGGAGTCGCAGCCCGCCGCCGTCGCCCTCGACCTGTTCTGCGGCCGGCGCCGGCAACGGATCACCTATGCAGGGCTGTACGCCCGCTGCCTGCGCACCGCGGACGCGCTGGCGGCCGCGGGCATCGGCCCGGGCACGCGTGCTGTGGTGCTGACCCGCCGTCCGCTGGACCTGTTCACCACGGTGTACGCGCTGTCCGCGCTCGGCGCCTGCGCCGTACTGATCGACCCCGGCCTGCCCCGTGCGGCCCTGCACCGGTGTCTGCGGGAGGCCGCCCCGCAGGCGTTCGTGGCGGAACCGCTCGCCCACGTGGCACGGGTGCTGTGCGGCTGGGCACGACCGAGTGTGCACACGGCGGTCTCCACCGGGTCGGGACCCGGGCCCTGGCCGACGGTCGCCGCGCTCGCCCGCACGGCACCACGCGCCGCGCTCGACGCCACCGGCGACGGCACGGCGCTGATCGCCTACACCTCCGGCTCCACGGGCACGCCGAAAGGCGCCGTCTACACCAACGAACAGCTGGTGCGCCAGTGCGGCGCCACGGGAGGCGTGCTGGGAGCACAGCCGGGAACCGTCGCGGTCGTCGGCTTCCTGCCCTTCGCCCTGGGCGGCCCGGCGCTCGGCGTCACCGTCGTCCTCCCCCGGATGGACTTCCGCAGGCCGGGCCGGGCCCGCCGGGACGACCTGCTGCGCGCGGCCGCGCAGACCCGTGCGGCCTGTGTGCTGGGCTCCCCGGCGCTCATGGACGTGCTCGCCGGTGACGGCCGCGGGGAACCGGCCCTCGCCACCGTACGGTCGGTCGCCACCTTCGGGGCCCCGCTGGAGTACGGCCTGCTGGACCGCCTCACCTCCGCCCTGCCGGACCAGGCCGTGATCCGGAGCGTGTACGGCGCCACCGAGAGTCTTCCGGTGAGTGCGATCGACGGCCGGGACCTGCGGGCCGCGCGCGCCGTGTCCGAACGGGGCGGTGGCCGGTGCGTGGGCCGGGTGGTGCCGGCCATGTCGGTGCGCGTCATCCCGGCCGGCGCCGGACCGATCGCCCACTGGTCCGCGGTCGAGCCGCTGCCCGCGCACGCCGTCGGCGAGATCACCGTGCGCGGCCCCCTGGTCAGCCGCGGCTACTACGGCCGCCCGCACGCCGACGCCCAGGCGAAGATCCCCGACGGGGAGTACGTCTGGCACCGCACGGGCGACCTGGGCCGCACGGACGACGAAGGCAGCCTGTGGTACTGCGGGCGCAAGGCCCACACCGTACCCGGCCCCGACGGTCCCCTGTACACCGAGTGCGTCGAGCCGGCGTGCAACGCGGTCGACGGAGTCCGGCGCACCGCGCTGGTCGACGCCGGCGGCGAGCAGCAGGCCCGGCCCGCGCTGTGCGTGGAGACCGACGGCCCGCGGCGCGGCGCCGAGCGCGGCCGGATCGTCGCGGACCTGCGTCGCGCCCTTGCCTCGCTGGAACGCGGCTCTCAGGTCCGGGCGATCCTCTTCCACCCGGGGTTCCCGGTCGACATCCGGCACAACTCGAAGATCGACCGAGGCGTGCTCGGCCGGTGGGCGCGGCGTCGGCTGGCGGCGGACGCCGCTGCCGCGAGGGCGCCGGAGCACGGCGTGGGTACGGAGGTCCGTGGATGAAGATCCTGGTCACGGGCGGCAGCGGTTTCCTGGGCGCCGAGATCTGCCGGCGCCTCGCGGCCCGGGGGCACCAGGTGCGTTCCCTGCAACGCGGCCACCGGGCGCCGCCGCCGCACGGGACCGAGGCCGTGTGGGGCGACATCCGCGATGTCGCGGCGGTCGGGGCCGCCGTACGCGGGTGTGACGCGGTCGTCCACACGGCCGCGCTGGCCGATGTGTGGGGTCCGCGGCACGACGTCGCCTCCGTCAACATCGCGGGCACGGCGGCCGTTGTCGACGCCTGCCGGCGCCAGGGGGTGCCCCGGCTGGTCCACTGCTCCAGCGCCAGCGTGGTCTTCGCCGGCGCTGACCTGGAAGGCGTCGACGAGTCCGCCCCGTACCCCCGGCGGTTCCTCGCCCCTTATCCCTGGTCCAAGGCCCGTGCCGAGCAGCTGGTGCTGGCCGCCAACGGCCCCCGGCTGGCCACCGTGTCCCTGCGCCCGCATCTGATCTGGGGCGAGGGCGACCCGCATCTGCTGCCGGGGCTGCGCGCCGCGGTCCGGCGCGGGACACTCCTGCTCCCCGGAACGGGCACCAACCGCGTGGACACCGTCCATGTCGCCGACGCCGCCGAGGCACATGTGCTGGCGGTGGAGAAGCTGACCGCGAACTCCCCGCTGGCAGGCGCCCGTTACTTCATCACCCAGGGGCGGCCCTGCACCCTCGCCGACACCGTCCGGGGCCTGCTCGCGTACGGCGGCGGCACCGTGGAGGTGCGCGGTGTCCCCGCCTCCGCCGCGCTTGCCGTCGCCGCGCTCCTCGAAGCCACGGGGAAGGCGACCCGCAGGCGCCGGCGTCCCCTGCTGACGCGCTTCCTCGTGGCCGAACTGACCCGTGCCCATTGGTTCGACATCAGCGCGGCGCGGCGCGACCTCGGCTACGTCCCCGCCGACCACTCGTGGTCCAGTGCGTCGGGCAGCGTCTTCCACAGGTAGGGCCGGTCCGGAGCCGCCTTCAAGGCGTCGAGGACGACCGGGTGGGGTGCGGCGTACAACACCGGATAGTCGACCTCGCCGGCCGCGGGGTCGGGGATCCAGGCGAGCCGCTCGCCGTCCAGGGAGAACCGGGCGTCCACGCCGGGTTTGTTGCCGCGCGGGTCCTGGCGGTGCCAGGCGCCGTGGAAGCGGACGGCGACCAGACCGTGCACGGCATGACCGTTGCCGTCGTCGTGCGCCAGGCGTTGGTAGCACAGGGCCGTGGGGATGTCCTCGGCACGCAGCAGGGCGGCCAGCGCGTGGGCCTTGGCGTAGCAGATGCCGGTGCCCAGGGTCAGCACGTCGGAGGCGCGCCAGGTGACGCGCAGGTCGCCGGAGTCCTGGGAGTGCGGGATGGTGTCCCGTACGAAGTCGAAGGCGGCCCGCGCATAGGCATACGAGTCGGCGGCCCCTGCGGCCAGCCGCGCGGCCGTCTCGCGGACCACGGGATGGTGATGGTCGATGACCTCGTCGGCGGCCAAGTATGCGGAAAGGTCGGCGGTGTTCTGGATCAGCTCCATGCCCGCAGAGCATAGGAATGCGATCACTCGACAGTCAATGACTTTTCGAGCGACCGCATACCTATGCACAGCCTGGAGCTAGCGCGCCATCTCCTCCTTGAGTGCGGCCACGAAGGTGTCGACGTCCTCCTCCGTGGTGTCGAAGGAGCACATCCAGCGCACCACTCCGGCCGCCTCGTCCCAGAAGTAGAAGCGGAAGCGCTGCTGCAGGCGCTCGCTCACGTCGTGCGGGAGCTTCGCGAAGACGCCGTTGGCCTGCACCGGGTAGAGGATCTCCACACCGTGCACCGCGCGCACGCCCTCGGCGAGCCGCTGGGCCATCTCGTTGGCGTGCCGGGCGTTGCGCAGCCACAGGTCCTTCGCCAGCAGCGCCTCCAACTGCACCGACACGAAGCGCATCTTGGAGGCCAGCTGCATCGACATCTTGCGCAGGTGCTTCATCTTCCGCACCGCGTCCTGGTTGATGACCACGACCGCCTCGCCGAAGACGGCGCCGTTCTTCGTCCCGCCCAGCGAGAGGATGTCGACGCCGACCGCGTTGGTGAACGTCCGCATGGGCACGTTCAGGGAGGCGGCCGCGTTGGCTATCCGGGAGCCGTCCAGGTGCACCTTCATGCCGTGGGCGTGGGCGTGCTCGCAGATCGCCCGGATCTCCTCGGGCGTGTAGAGCGTGCCCAGCTCCGTGGACTGGGTGATCGAGACGACCTGCGGCATCGCGCGGTGCTCGTCCTCCCAGCCCCAGGCCTGCCGGTCGATCAGCTCGGGGGTGAGCTTGCCGTCGGGCGTGGGCACGGTGAGCAGCTTCAGGCCGCCCATGCGCTCGGGCGCGCCGCCCTCGTCGACGTTGATGTGCGCGCTCTCGGCGCAGATCACCGCGCCCCAGCGGTCGGTGACCGCCTGGAGCGCGACGACGTTGGCGCCGGTGCCGTTGAAGACCGGGAAGGCCTCCGCGGTGGCCCCGAAGTGGCCGCGGATGATCCCCTGGAGGTTCTCGGTGTACTCGTCCTCGCCGTAGGCCACCTGGTGGCCGCCGTTGGCCAGGGCCAGGGCGGCCAGCACCTCGGGGTGGGCTCCGGCGTAGTTGTCACTTGCGAAACCGCGGACCAGCGGGTCGTGATGGCGACGCGCGTCGGTCTTGGGAGGGTTCACGGCTTCTCGGTCAGCCACAGACGGTTTCCATTCACTTCGGCGGCGGACTTGGCCCAGACGCCCTCGATGGCCTCGGCGAGGTCCTTGACGTCCGTGAAGCCCGCGAACTTCGCGTTGGGGCGTTCGGCGCGCATCGCGTCGTGCACCAGCGCCTTCACCACCAGGATCGTAGCCGCGGAGGTGGGACCCTCGGCGCCCTCGGAGACCCCCGCCTTGCGGAAGTAGTCGGCCATGGCCAGCGTCCACGCCTCGGCCGCGGCCTTGGCGGCGGAGTACGCGGCGTTGCCCGCGGTGGGCTTGCTCGCGCCGGCCGCACTGATCAGGACGTACCGGCCGCGCTCGCTGCGCTGCAGCGCCTCGTGGAAGGCGAGGGAGGTGTGCTGCACGGTCTTGACGAGCAGCAGCTCCAGGAAGTCCCAGTCGTCCAGGCTGGTCTTCGTGAAGGTCTCGCTGCCGCGCCAGCCGCCGACCAGGTGGACGAGGCCGTCGACCCGCCCGAAGTCCTTCTCGATGTGGGCGGCCCACTCCCGGGTGGACTGCAGGTCGAGCAGATCCACGGTGTCGCCGGTGACGGTGGCGCCACCGGAGGCGTAGCGGGCCGCGTCCACGGCCTCCGACAGACGCTGCGGGTCGTTGTCCGCCCCGACGACGGTCGCCCCGGCCTCGGCCAGGCGCAGCAGCGTCGCGCGCCCCGCGGGTCCGCCCGCGCCGGCCACCGCGATCACCGCACCACTCAGAGACCCGTTGTTCCCCACGTTCTTCCCCTCTTGAACAGTGTTCTGGACGCGGTCGCTCACGCGGCGATCCGCTCGGCGCCGTCCGCCGTGATGCCCTTGGTGGAGGCGATCACATTCTTCAGCTTCTTGGACAGAGCCTCATAGAACATGCTCAGCGGAAACTCGTCCGGAAGCACGTCGTCCACGAGTTTGCGTGGCGGCTGGGTCAGGTCGAGGGCGTCCGGGCCCTTGGCCCACCGGGAACCGGGGTGCGGGGCGAGGTAGGTCGAGACCAGCTCGTAGCCGGCGAACCAGTGCACGAGCTTGGGGCGGTCGATGCCGTCCTTGTAGAGCTTCTCGATCTCGGCGCACAGCTCGTTGGTGACCTGCGGGGCGCGCTCCCAGTCGATGGAGAGCTTGTTGTCGGTCCAGCGGATGACGTCGTGCTTGTGCAGGTAGGCGAAGAGCAGCTGGCCGCCGACGCCGTCGTAGTTGCGGACGCGGTCGCCGGTGACGGGGAAGCGGAACATGCGGTCGAAGAGGACCGCGTACTGCACGTCACGGGCCTGTGGGACGCCGTCCGCCTGCAGCTTCACGGCCTCCTTGAAGGCGGTGAGGTCGCAGCGCAGCTCCTCCAGGCCGTACATCCAGAACGGCTGGCGCTGCTTGATCATGAACGGGTCGAACGGCAGGTCGCCGTGGCTGTGGGTGCGGTCGTGGACCATGTCCCACAGCACGAAGGCCTCTTCGCAGCGCTTCTGGTCGTGGATCATCGCGGCGATGTCCTCGGGCAGCTCCAGACCCAGGATGTCGACGGCGGCGTCGGTCACCCGGCGGAAGCGCGCGGCCTCGCGGTCACAGAAGATGCCACCCCAGGAAAAACGTTCCGGCGCTTCGCGTACGGCGATCGTCTCCGGGAACAGGACGGCGGAGTTGGTGTCGTAGCCCGAGGTGAAGTCCTCGAACGTGATGCCGCAGAACAGCGGGTTGTCGTAGCGGGTGCGCTCCAGCTCGGCCAGCCAATCGGGCCAGACCATCCGCAGCACGACCGCCTCCAGGTTGCGGTCCGGGTTGCCGTTCTGCGTGTACATGGGGAAGACGACCAGGTGCTGCAGGCCGTCCGCGCGCTGCGCGGCGGGCTGGAAGGCCAGCAGGGAGTCCAGGAAGTCCGGCACCTGGAAGCCGCCCTCGACCCAGTGGTGCAGATCCTTCACCAGGGCCTCGTGATAGGCCTCGTCGTGCGGGAGCAGCGGGGAGAGCTGCTCGACCGCGTCGACGACAAGCCGTACGGCGGCCTCGACGTCCGCCCTGACCGGGGCGCCCTCGGCCTCGAAGTCGATCGATCCGTCCTTCGACTGCCATGGCCGGATCTGCTCCACGGCATCCTTGAGCACGGACCAGGCCGGGTGCTCCACCACCCTGATCGATGAAGGAGCCGGTCCCCCCGTAGCCGCCTGCACAAGAATTTCCGTCATGTCCCATCCTCCACGGGAGAACCTCGCGTAAGGACACCGTATGCATACCCGGTTTCCGCCAGCAAGAGCCTGCTCGGGAAATTATTCTGTCCGGCGCCTTGGTCACCGATGTTTTTCCTGCCGGAAACCGTGACGACGCTCACTTTCATCGAGGGCGACCGGCCCTGGCGTGGCACTTCGCGGCGCGGTCACGCGCTCGACGCAGGGTGGTCACGCGCACGTCGCGGAACGGTCAAGGCGAGCGGGGACTCGCCCACGGCAGGGTGATGCGGGGGCGGTTACCGGCCAGCTGGGACACGGCCGCGCCCCGGATGCCTCATGCACGTGCGGGTTCATCGCGGGTCACGCCCACTAGGCTGCGATTCTGCTCGCGCGGACGACGGCGTCCGCCCGTCCCGCGCGTGCCGAGCCGCCGTCGACGGAAGCGAGTCGAACCTTGAACTTTCTTACCATCGGTCACCGCGGGGTCATGGGTGTCGCACCCGAGAACACCCTTCGCTCCTTCGTCGCCGCCCAGGAAGCCGGCCTCGACGTCATCGAACTCGATCTGCACCTGAGCAAGGACGGCGCCCTGGTCGTCATGCACGACGCCGAGGTGGACCGTACGACCGACGGCACCGGGCCGATCGCCGACAAGACCCTCGCCGAGCTGCGGGTCCTGGACGCGGGCGACGGAGCGCGGGTGCCGGTGTTCGAAGAGGTGCTGAGCGCGGTGCGCACACCGCTGCAGGTCGAGATCAAGGACGTGGCGGCGGCCCGGGCGCTGGCGGCGGCGATGCACGAGCGCGACCTTGTCGGGCGCGTGGAGGTGTCCTCGTTCCAGGACGAGGTGATCACCGAGATCGCCCGGCTGGTGCCCGGCGTCCGCACGGCGCTGATCGCGAGCCGCTACGGCATGGACGTGGCCGAGCGCGCGGTCGCCCTGGGCGCGGCGACCGTCTGTCTCGACATCCGCCGGCTCACCCTGGAGGTCGTCGAGCACGCGCGCGCGTCCGGGCTGCGGATCATCGGCTGGGTCGTCAACACGCACAATCATCTCCGGTTGGTCCGCGCCCTGGAGCTGGACGGCGCGACGACCGACCTCCCGGAGATCAAGCGCACGGCACGCTTCACCGCGTAGGGATCACGCGGGAATGTTCAGCCGAGCTTCTTGACCAGGAGCTCGAACTGCAGGTCGTCGCGCTGCGGGATGCCGAAGCGTTCATCGCCGTACGGGAAGGGCGACATCTGTCCCGTACGGCGGTAGCCGCGACGCTCGTACCAGGCGATCAGATCGTCCCGGACGGAGATCACCGTCATGTGCATCTCCGTGGCCCCCCAGATCTCGCGCACCCGGCGCTCGGCCTCGGCCATGACCTGCTTGCCGAGACCGGCGCCCTGCAGGGTGGGGCTCACCGCGAACATCCCGAAGTAGGCGTGGTCACCGCGGTGTTCGAGCTGGCAGCAGGCGATGATCCGGCCGTCCTGTTCCACCGTCAGCAGTCGGCTGTCCGGTGACTTGATCACCTCGCGCACGCCCTCGGGATCCGTCCGCCGGCCGTCCAGGATGTCCGCCTCGGTGGTCCACCCGGCCCGGCTGGCGTCCCCGCGGTAGGCCGACTCGATCAGCGCGACCAGCGCGTCGACGTCGGCGTCGGTGGCGTCCCGGAAGCTGGGTCCGGCGGCGGGGTTCTCCATGAGGCGGTCTCCGATCTCGGCGTGGCTCAGCCAGGGTCGAGGGTAACCCTGCCATTAGGCTCCGCCTGCATGGTGCACGTACTCAGCAGCCGGACACTGCTCTGCCCCACCGACCCCGAGCGCTCCCGGACCTTCTACGGTGAGCGGCTGGGGCTGCCCGTCTACCGCGAGTTCGGTACGGGGCCCGAGCGCGGGACGGTCTACTTCCTCGGCGGCGGCTTCCTGGAGGTCTCCGGGCGGTCCGAGACCCCGCCGTCGTCCGCGATCCGGCTGTGGCTGCAGGTCGACAGCGTGGCGGCCGCGCACGAGGAACTGCGGGCGAAGGACGTCGACGTCGTCCGGCCGCCGATGAAGGAGCCGTGGGGCCTGATCGAGATGTGGATCGCCGACCCCGACGGCATCCGCATCGCGCTGGTGGAGGTCCCGGCGGACCATCCGATGCGCTACCGGCCGGGGATCTAGGGTTCGGCCGTCTGACGTCCGTTCCCCTTCGCGGGCCTGGTGCCCGCGGTGAGCACGTGACCGCTGATGCCGAGCAGTGAGGGAACGGACTCGGTGCGCCGCATCGCCGCGAGAACCAGCGGCCGGCGCTCGGGGTCGTCGAGCCAGGAGGCGATGTCGCCCATCAGCCAGGCCGCGCCTTCGAGACCGTACTGCCCCTGCGGCGTCAGTCCGGCGTCCGCGAACTCGGCGGGAACGTCGGCGGGTTCATGGAAGTAGGCCGTGGTGAACAGGGACTTCGGCCGACCGGTCGGGCGCATCCGCCCGTCCCCCACGGCGGCCTCGATCTGCGGCCGGTGCTCGGCATCGAAGTAGAGCCCGGTGCTCAGATTGTCGTGCAGCGGAGCGAACCGGTTGATCGTGGCGGCGACCACCAGACCGCCCGGCCGTACCACCCGGCGGGCCTCGGCGAGGGCCCGGATCCGGTCCGGGCGCTCGGGCAGGTGGTAGAGCGGCCCGAGGAGCAGCGCGACGTCCACGGACGCGTCCGGGGCGGCCAGGGCGCGGGCGTCGCCCTGGCGTGCCCGCACGCCCGGCAGCCGCGCCGCCCTCTCGACGTGCAGGGGTACCGGGTCGAGGACTTCCACGTCGTGGCCGTCGCCGGCGAGCCACTCCGCGTGCACGCCGCTGCCGCCGCCCACGTCGAGGATCCGGACCGGAGCGGGCGGCAGGAGCCTGCGCAGCACGTCCTGGGTGCGCCAGAACTCGAGCCGCCCCGTGCCCGCGCGCAGCCGGGCGTCCTCCCGGTCGCGTCCGTAGTACTCGGCGATCTCCCCGGCCAGCGAGGGTGCCGTGGTGTCCTCGGTCTCCATGGCGGGAACCCTCGCGCACCCCGCGCCGCGTCGGCAAGCGAATTGCGTGCCCGCGGGGAGCGCCCCGGATGGCCGCGACTGGAAGCCGGGGTTAGCGTGCCGTAAGACGTCCCTGGGCGCTGCGGCGGCCCGCCCCGACGCAAAGGAACCGTGATGAAGTTCGACAAGCCGGTGACCGGCGGACCGTGCTGGACGGAGCTGGGGACCAGCGATCTGGAGGGGGCCAAGCGGTTCTACACCGAGTTGTTCGGATGGCGGCCGGAGACCGATGCACGCAAGGAGGCGGGCGGGTACACGGTGGCGCACCTGGGCGACGCGGCGGTCGCCGCGCTCACCCCGCTGTACCAGGAGTCCCAGCCGGTGGCGTGGAACGTCTCCTTCGCGGTGCCGGACGCGGACACGGCGGTACGACACGTGGAGGAGGCCGGCGGGACGGTGATCCTCGGCCCGACGGACGTGTTCGACCTGGGCCGGTTCGCGGTGGTCCGTGATCCGACGGGCGCGGTGTTCCAGGTCTGGCAGGCGCGGTCCTACGCGGGCGCCGGGCTGTTCAACGCGCCCGGGTCCCTCGGCTGGGTGGAGCTGGCCACCCGGGACACCGAGCGGGCCCGGGACTTCTACACCACGGTGTTCGGCTGGAGCGTCAACGCCTCGGAGTGGTACACGCAGTGGGGCATCGACGGCGACGACTTCGGCGGCATGGCCGACATGGGCGACCGGTTCCCGCCCGAGGTGCCGCCGCACTGGCTGCCGTACTTCGCGGTGACCGACGTGGACGCGACGGCCGACGTCGCGCAGAGCGCGGGCGGAGCGGTCGTCCTGGCCCCCGTGTCGGTGCCGGACGGGCCGCGTATCGCGGTGCTGCGGGATCCGCAGGGCGCGGCGTTCGGGGTGCACCTGGCGGGCGAGGAGGGGTGAGAGCGTTCCGGGGCGCACCGGGCCCCTACGCCCGCAGCGCTCCCGTCCGTCCCTCCAGTCGGCCGAGCAACTCGGCGAGCAGGGAGGCGAGTTCGCCCTGTCCTTCGGGCGCCAGGACGGACAGTACGGCGGTCTCGTAGGCGAGTTGCTCCGGGAGGATGCCGTCGACCAGCCCGCGGCCGGCGTCGGTGAGACGCAGATGGGCGACGCGGCGGTCGCGGGTGTCGCCGCGCCGCTCGACCAGTCCGCGTTCCGTCAGCTGCTTGAGCCGCTTGGTGACGGCGGCCCCGGAGGAGAAGGTCTCCCGGGCCAGCTCACCCGGGGTGAGCTCGTGGCCGGTCCGGCGCAGCGCGCCCAGCAGATCGAACTCGGGGCGGCTCAGCCCGGCCCGGCGCAGCGGCGCGTCCTCGGCCTGCTGGAGCAGCGCGGCACAGCGGTTGATCCGGCCGATGACCTCCATGGGCCCGGTGTCCAACTCGGGGTGCACGGCCTGCCACTGCCGGACCACGGCGGCGACGGTGTCCTGACGGTCGGCGGCTCGGGTGTCCGTGCCGGGGCCGGTTGCGGGTGAGCCGCTGTGCCGTGGGCGGGTGCCGGCCGTGGCATCGCCGCTGCCCGGTTCGGCGCCGGCGGGCCCATGGCCGCCCGCAGGATCCCCTTCGGCCGCGCCGTCCGATCCGGCCGTGTCGTCCACCGGCGCCCGTCCGCCGTTCGTCGCCGTCATGGCCGTATGCCCTCCGTCGTCCTGCCCGGGTCATGACCCCGGTCCTGGTCCTGGACCTGGTCGTCGTAGTCCTGCGGTACGAAGCCCTGCCGTCGTACCGTCGCCGCGAGCGTACGATGTCCGGTCTGTTCGGCGAGGACGACCCGCTCCTCGGGCAGGGCGCGTTGCCACCACTCGCCTGACGCGGCGTCGGCCGTGGCACGCAGGTCGGCGAGGGCGGCGGCGAGGGCACGGCGGGCGGACTCCAGGGCGCGGGGTGCCGGGTGCGGCTCGGCCAGCAGCCGTGCGGCGTTCTCGCGGGCGCGTTCTGCCATGGTCAGGGCGTGTTCGAGGCGGTCGCCGGCGCGCCGGTTGGTGACCGCGACGGCCGCGCCGAAGCCGACCAGGGCACCGACGAGGGTGTCCGCGACCCGCTCGGTGATCAGCTCGGCCGGGTTCTGGGCGTGGGCGAACTCGGTGACGAGCAGGGCCATCGGGGTCACACAGACGCTGCCGAGCCAGTAGTTGCGGCCGATCAGCGCCTCGGCGCCGAAGTTGAGGGCGAGGCAGCACAGCACCAGGACGGCCGGATGGAGATGGGCGAGCGGGGCGAGGGCGGCGAAGAGGAGGACGCCGACCACGTTGCCGACGACGCGCTGGATGCCGCGGCTCCAGGTGAGGGTGACGTTGGCCTGGTAGAGGGAGGCCGCGGTGACCAGCGCCCAGTAGGGGCGGCCGACGCCGAGGGCGAGGGAGGCGTAACCGGCGAGGGCGCAGCCGATCGCGGTGCGCGCGGCGATCGGGGCGAGGGGGGCCAGCCGGTGCCGCAACGGCCTGCGCGGCTGGGCGAGTTCGGTCTCGACGCCGAGGAGTTCGTCGGCGGACTCGCGCGGGGACTCGACGCGCGGGATCCGCGCGGTGCCGCGCAGCTTGCGGGCCCAGGCGCGCAGCCGGGCGGGGTCGGTGTCGGCGGGGGCGGCCAGGGCGACCTCGGCGCGCACGAGGAGCCGTTCGAGGGCGCGCCGGGTGCGGTCGGGGCGGGCCCCGGGGGCGAGCAAGGACTGCCAGGCGGCGTGGATCGCGGCAGCGCTCGCGGCGCGGGCCCGGGCGTGGCCGTCGGCGGTGCCGCGGGTGTCGGCGTACGCGGCGGCGGAGTTCAGGGCCTGGGCGGTGGCGCGGCGCTCGGGACCGTACGGCCGGAGCAGTCCGGGCGCCATGCCGACCAGCCAGGCCCAGGCGCCGGCCGCGAGGGCCAGCCCGATGTGTCCGGGCACCTGACCGAGGGTCTGCGGCGCGAACAGCGAGGCGGAGCTGATGAAGGTCAGGACCACGTGCGCGGGCGGTCCGAGCCGGGTGGCGTCACAGACGGTCTTCTGGACGGCCGCCATGACGGCGCCGACGGTGACGAGGACGACGGCGTCGCCGGTGAGCGACGCGGCGAGCAGGGAGACGGCGAGGCCGCCGACCATGCCGAGCACCACCCAGGCCAGGACTCGGGCGCGGGCGGCGTAGGGCCGGTGGTGGCCGTAGAGCGCGCACAGCGACCCGGCCATCGTGTACATGGCGAGGTCGAGGCGGCCGAAAGCCAGCAGGGTCAGATTGGGCGGGGCGACCGCGGCGACCACGCTCAGCGCGGGCTTGAACCAGATGTCGGAGGGACGCCCGAGGCGGAGCACTCCGGCGAGGGGAAGTCGGTGGAGGGTCGCACTGCTCATTTCAACAATTTAGCATATGTTTTACTAGTGAAATATTTGGGGCCGTCACTCGCGGAGTCTCACACCCGGACTCGCTGCGCCCTCGCCCCCGCGCCACGCTCACCTGCTGTCACCTGCTGTGCTCCGCTACGTGCTCCCCGTGTACACCCTTGCGCTCGCGTGCGCTCCGCCCGGCGTGGGCATCGCATCCCTCGACCGACTGTCGAGCGGGGAGGTGCGCGCGTGCACGGACCGGTGTCGGCAGCGTGGCTGCTGGTCGCGCTCTGCGCGGCGACCGGCGCCTACTGCCTCCTGCGGATGCGCAGCGGCGTCGAGGAGCAGCGCCGGGCCGCGGGCGGCGAGGCACTGATGGGCTTCGGCATGGCCGTGATGGCCGTACCGGCGGCCGTGTTCACGCCGCCGCGGTGGGCGTGGCCGGTGTACGCGGCCGTGTTCGGCGCGGCGGCACTGCGCACGCTGTGGGCCGCGCTCGCCGCCCCGCACCATCTGCACCACCTGGTGGGCGCGTCCGCGATGGTCTACATGTCGGTGGCGATGGCCGCGGCCCCGCCCGAAGCACATCACGCACACGCCGGCACCGGCGTGCCGCTGCTGACCGGTGTCCTGCTGGTGTACTTCGCGGGTTACGTCCTGCTCGCCGGCGCCCGCCTGGTGCCGGCCGCCGTCGCGACGACCGGGCGCGGGTCCGCAGCCGTGACCGGGCCCGGAGCGGGGATCCGGGCCGGGGCCGTCGGCTGGGGCGACCGGCCGGAGCTGGCGCGGGCCTGCCGGCTGTCCATGGGGATCGGGATGGTGGCCATGCTGATGACCATGTGAGCGGAGCAGGTGAGCCATGGGGCGCGTTGTGTGCGTCACTTCGCGTACGCGGACCGTACCCGTGAGCGGCCTCGCGCTCATAGGGTGCTGACCATGATGGTCCCCGTGACCCTGCTGCTGCTCGGCGCCCTGACCGCCGTCGTCGCCCCGCGGCTGCTGGCCCGGGCCGACTGGCCGGACCGCGAACCGGTCGTCGCCCTCTGGGTGTGGCAGTGCGTCGTGGCGGCCGTCCTCCTGTGCTGCGCGCTGTCGATGACGCTCAGCGCCTCGGCGGCCTGGCAGGCGGTGCGCGGGCACGTCTTCGCCCGGGCTCCGCGCGTGGTCGTCGACGCGTACGCCCTCGGTACGGCCGACCCGTGGGCGGCCCTCACCGCCGTACTGCTCGCCGCCGGCGGCCTGTGGAGCCTCGCGATGCTGGTGCGCGAGGTCGTACGAGCCCGTGCCCGGCGGCGCACCCGGCGGGCCGAACTCCTCGTGCGCGCCCCGCTGTTGCCGGGCGAGGAGCCGGCGAGCGGCCGGCTGGTGGTCCTGGAGGGCGAGCGACCCGACGCCTGGTGGCTGCCCGGTACGGCACCCCGGCTGGTCATCACGACGGCCGCGCTGCGCCGCCTGAAGGGGCGTCAGCTGGACGCGCTGCTCGCGCATGAGCAGGGTCACGCACAGGCCCGGCACGACTGGCTGCTGCACTGTTCGGCGGCGCTCGCGGGCGGGTTCCCGCAGGTGCCGGTGTTCGCCGCGTTCCGCGACGCGATGCACCGGCTCGTGGAGCTGGCCGCCGACGACATGGCGTCCCGGCGTTTCGGCCGGCTGACGACCGCGCTGGCGCTGGTCGAACTGAACGAGGAGCGGGGCGTGTTCGGCCCTTGCCCCACCCCGCAGGCCCATGTGCCGCAGCGGGTGCACCGGCTGCTGACTCCCCCGGACCGGCTCCCCGCCCTGCACCGGCTGCGGCTGACAGCGGTGGCGGCGCTGGTGCCGGTGCTTCCGGTGCTGGTGGCCGTGGTCCCCGGGTTGCGGGCGCTCGGCTGACCTGACGGCCCGGTGCGCCACGCGGCCGGCCGGACGGTGACCACAAGGCCGCCCGACCGAACAAGGATCGCGGCATGCTCACGGCCCTCGTCGCGGTCGACTGGCAGCCGCTGCTCACCGTGGACGGCACCCTCTCCCGCACAACCCACCGCTGGGCCGTCCACGATCGCGCCCTCACACAGGCCTTCCGGAGGCTGACGGACTGGGCCTGGGACCCGCTGACCATGGGCCTGGTGCGCGCGGCCGTCGCGGTGCGGCCGGCACGGCCACCTGGTGGGCGGCGCTGTGGCCGGCGGTCACCGTGGCCGTGGCGTCGCTCGTGCGGCAGACGGTGAAGGGCGCGGTCGGCCGGCCCCGCCCCGCCCGCGAACGGTTCGTACCGCGACCTTCCCGTCCGGCCAGGCCATGACGGCCACCGTCATGTGCGGCCTGTGGCGTGCACTGGCCTTCGCACGTCCTCGGCGGCCGGCTGTTCGGGCGTTGATAGTGGCGCTGGTGGTGGCGTCGGCCGTGGTGGTCCAAGCGGGGGCGCGGTGCGGTGGCCCGGTACGCCGGTGCACCGCCCGCCGATAGGGTCGGCGCATGACTGCCGTGTTGTTCGACTTCTCCGGGACGCTGTTCCGCGTCGAGTCCACCGAATCCTGGCTGCGTGCGGTACTGGACGAGACGGGACACACCCTGCCCGAACCGGAACTCAAGGCAACCGCACAGGCCTTGGAGACGGTTGGCGCGCTCGCCGGCGGTGCGTCGCCGGTGGAGCTGCCGCAGGACCTGGCCAGGGTCTGGGCGGTGCGGGACGAGAGCGCGGAGTTGCACCGGGCCGCCTACACGGGCCTGTCCCGGCGGGTACCGCTGCCCGATCCCGCCCTGCATGACGCGCTGTACGAGCGGCATATGACCCCCGCCGCCTGGGCCCCGTACCCGGACGCCGCCGAGGTGCTGCGCACGCTGCGCGAGCGCGGGATCGGCGTGGGCGTGGTCAGCAACATCGGCTGGGATCTGCGCCCGGTGTTCCGCGCGCACGGGCTCGACCGGTACGTGGACGCGTATGCGCTGTCGTACGAGCACAGCGTGCAGAAGCCGGACCCGCGGCTGTTCTCGGTCGCCTGCGCGGCGCTGGGCGCCGATCCGCGCGAGGTGGTGATGGTGGGTGACAGCAAGGAGGCGGACGGCGGCGCGGCCGCGCTCGGCTGCCGCGTGCACTTCGTCGACCACCTGCCGGTGACGGACCGGCCCGACGCGCTGCTGCCGGTGCTGGACCTGGTGGACCAGGGCCTGCCGTCCGGGCCAGGACCCACGACCCGGCAAGATCCGAAAGAGCGCCTCTAGGACCGGAAAGCGGCCGACTGCGGAGCGGTCGCAGCGCCGGCGGTCGTGGAGCGGTCAGCCCTGGTAGTCCTCGGGCTGGGTGGCGGGGCCCGCTCGCGCCTCGTCCTGGTTCTCGCCGAACCCGGTCTTGGCGCGGCGCCGAAGGCCGGGTGGGATGCCTGACCGGACGCATGAGTCCGGGCGGCTCGGGCTGCCCGGGCACCGCCGGGCACGGCATCGCGAGCGCGGGGAGCTGCCCGCGGCAAAGGGCTCGGCCGCGGGTGATAAACGCTCGCACGTGCGCCGTCCGCCTGAGACGATCCCCCGCGTCGCCCCAGACGGACGGCAGCCCTGGGCGGGCCCCGCGCGTGCCGGTGCCCGCTGCGTTGAGTATAGTTGGCTGGCAGCCAGTCAACGCAGGAGTTTCGGAATGTCCCCGCGCAGCGCCTCGGTCAATGAAGAGTTGCGGCGCCGTTCCCGGGAGCGGCTGCTGCAGGCCGCGGTGGAACTGGTCGACGAGCGCGGTTTCGAGGCCACGACACTGGGCGACATAGCGGACCGGGCCGGTTCGGCGCGCGGACTGGTGTCGTACTACTTCCCCGGCAAGCGCCAGCTGGTGCAGTCCGCCGTGCACCGGCTGATGCACCGCACGCTGGAGGAGGCGCTGGAGCGGGAGCCGCGCACCGAGGACGGCCGGGAGCGGCTGGCCCGGGCCATCGACGCGATCCTGGGCCTGGCCCGCGACCGCCCGGTGCTCATGCGGCAGCACATGGCGGGGCTGCTGCAGGCGGAGGGCTTCGTGCCGTGCCCGGAGCAGCGCCGGCTGGCGGAGCTGCTCAGCGACACCGTCGCCCGGTACGGCTCCGAGGACGTCACCGCCGACTACCCGATGCTGCGCGCCCTGCTGATGGGCGCGGTGTACGCGGCGCTGATCCCGGGGGCGGCGATGCCCGTCCCGGTGCTGCGGGCCGAGCTGTTCCAGCGGTACGGACTCGACAGGGAAGCGGGCGTGCCGGAGAGCGAGAGGGGCGAGGAGGCGCGGGAACGGGATCTGTCCCGGTTCTTCGCCACGGAGGAGCGCCCGAGCGGCCAGTGACGACCGCTCGAACCTCAACTCCCCTCAGCGACGGCGCGCGTGACGCGGCGTCAGCAAACCGGCGTCCCGTGCCTGGGCGATCATCCTGAGGGAGCGGCGGCGGCTGCGTCCGGTCGCGCTCATCACGGCGAGCACCGGATCGACGCCGCCCTGCTGTGCGGCGCGGTACTCCCGTGCGACGAGCCGACGGCCCTCGATGCCCCGCGGCCAGCCGGCCCGGGCGCGCCGGAGACCCACGCCGAGTGCGATCTCTTCCACGGCGCGGACCCGCGGTGCGTACGGCCCCTGCGGCCGCTCACCGGCGCACCACCCCTCGGGGCGCTCGCCGTCGATCCGCCCCTGAGGACGCTCGCCGTCGATCCGGTCCTGCGGCGGCTCGCCTTCGCGCCGTTCTGTCATGTCGCCGGCTTGCGGTTCGTACCGTTCGTGCGGTTCGAACCGTTCATGTGCTTCGAACCGTTCATGCCCTTCGAACCGCTGCCGCGGATCGCACCGCCCCCCTGGTTCATCCGGCTCGCACGGCTTCTCCGGCTGCTCGCCTTCGGGTCGCCCCTCCGGCTGCTCGCCCTCGTGCCGTTCCTCGGGGCGCCCGTCGCCGTCGCCCTCGTGCGGCCGCTCCCCGGCCACCCCGCAGGATGCGAACAGCGGGCCCCCGATCCAGTTGGCGAGTGCCGTGAGGTCGGCGAGGGACAGGGCCGGCTGCGCGGTGACGTCCTCGATGGACACGCATCCGTCGTGCAGGACGGCCAGGGCGTCGACCCGGGCGCCGTCGGGGAAGGCCAGCCGGACCTGGTACCAGGAGGTGGTGCCGCCGTGCTCCCGCACCTTCCACGCGGGCCACACGGACACCGCGCCGTCCTCCGCGTTTCGATCGGAAAGATTAAGCAAGGATGCTTCTAGCACACACGCAAAGTAACCGCATGATCGCATTCCATACGAACGGACACGCGTCGGGGTCACCCCGCCGGACCCTGCCGCCATGGGCCAGGGGATGCAATGCTGGAGCCGTCCGCACACCACCCTCCTTCGGGCAAGGAGTACCGCTGTGCTGCGTGTCGCCGTCGTCGGTTCGGGGCCGAGCGGGTGCTATACCGCCCAGAGCCTGGTCCAGGGGGATCCCGGCGTCCACGTGGACGTCGTGGACCGGCTGCCGTGCCCCTACGGCCTGGTCCGCTACGGTGTCGCCCCGGACCACGAGAAGATCAAGTCCCTGCAGGGCAGTCTCCGTACGGTTCTGGAGCACGAGCGGGTGCGGTTCCTCGGCGGTGTCCGGGTGGGCGGCCCCGGCGGGCTGCCGGTGGAGCGTCTCAGGGAGCTGTATCACGCGGTGGTGTACTGCGTGGGCGCCGCCACCGACCGCCGGCTGGGGATACCGGGCGAGGAGTTGCCCGGCAGCTGGTCGGCGACCGACTTCGTGGCTTGGTACAGCGCACATCCGGACGCGGCCGACGCCGGCTTCCTACACGGAGTGCGATCGGCCGTCGTCATCGGCGTGGGCAATGTGGCGGTCGACGTCACGCGGATGCTGGTGCGGGGCGCCGCGGAGCTGCGCCCGACGGACATCCCGCAGGCGGCGCTGGACACGCTGACCGCGAGCGGCATCGCCGAGGTGCACATGGTGGGCCGGCGCGGCCCCTCGCAGGCCCGTTTCACCACCAAGGAGCTGCGCGAGCTGGGCGGGCTGCCCGGCACCGAAGTCACCGTCGATCCCGCCGACTTGGCGCTGGATCCGGCCGACCCCGCCGCGCTGCCCGCCGTACAGCGCCGCAATCTGGAAGTGCTGCGCGGCTGGGCCGAGCGGCCGCCGGCCGACGCCGCCCGGCGGATCGGGCTGCGGTTCTTCCTGCGCCCCGTGGAGGTGCTCGCGAGTGGGGGCACCTCCCGCTCGGGCGAAGCGGGGAGCGGCGAAGGCCGGGTGGGCGCCGTGCGGTTCGAGCGGACGGCGCCGGACGGGCACGGCGGGGTGACGGGCACGGGCCGGTTCGAGGAGGTGCCCGCCCAGGTGGTGCTGCGCGCGGTGGGCTATCGCGGAGTGCCGCTGGACGGGCTGCCGTTCGACGCGGTGACCGGTACGGTGCCGAACGCGGCGGGGCGCGTCGTCCGCGACGGCGCCCCCTCCCCCGGCGAGTATGTCGCCGGGTGGATCAAGCGCGGCCCGACGGGTGTGATCGGCACCAACCGGCCCTGTGCCAAGGAGACGGCGGCCTCGGTGCTCGCGGACGCTCCCGCGCTGGTCGCCCGGCAGGTGCCCGAGGATCCGCTGGCGGCGCTGCGGGCGGCCGGGATCGAACCCGTCCTGTGGACGGGGTGGCTGGCGATCGAGCGGGCCGAGGCCGCACTGGGCGCGCAGCTCGGGCGGGGCGTGGTCAAGCTGGCCGACTGGGACGCGCTGCTCACGGCGGCAGGGTCGGCATAGGCCTCGTCGACGGACATTCCCTCGCGGCGCGGTGGGCGCGGGCCCGGTGGCCAGGGATGTCCCGGCTGCCCGGCGGGCATGACACACAGCGGCAACAGACCGGAAATCAACAAACTGTTCAAGAAGCTTACGGTCTCGTGCTGTTCGGATGTCCCTTCCCGCCCGGCACCGTTGGAGTCCCCATGGCCACCACCGCAGAGGTCCACCCCGTCGACGAGATGCCGCCGGCACGGCAGTTGGCCGCCTTCGGGCTGCAGCATGTGCTCGCGATGTACGCCGGTGCGGTCGCCGTGCCGCTGATCGTGGGCGGCGCGATGAAGCTGTCGCCCGCCGACCTGGCGTATCTGATCACGGCCGATCTGCTGGTGTGCGGGATCGCGACGCTGATCCAGTGCGTCGGCTTCCGGCGGTTCGGCGTCCGGCTGCCGATCATGCAGGGCTGTACGTTCGCGGCCGTGTCGCCGATGGTGCTCATCGGCACGACCGGCGGCGGACTGCCCGCGATCTACGGCGCGGTGATCGTCGCGGGTCTTGCGATCATGCTGCTGGCGCCGGTCTTCGGCCGGCTGTTGCGGTTCTTCCCGCCGCTGGTGACCGGCACGGTGATCCTGATCATCGGGCTCTCGCTGCTGCCGGTCGCGGGCAACTGGGCGGCGGGCGGAGCCGGTGCGAAGGACTTCGGGGAGCCGAAGAATCTGGCGCTGGCCGCCTTCGTGCTGCTGGTCGTGCTGGCCGTGCAGCGGTTCGCGCCCGCCGCGCTCGGCCGGATCGCCGTCCTGACCGGCATCGCGGTGGGCCTGGCGGTCGCGGTGCCGTTCGGGTTCACGGACTTCAGCGGGGTCGCCGACGCCGACTGGGTGGGCATCAGCACGCCGTTCCACTTCGGGACGCCGGTCTTCAAGGCGTCCGCGATCGTGTCCATGCTGGTGGTTGCGCTGGTGACGATGACGGAGACGACCGGCGACCTGATCGCGGTCGGCGAGCTGACCGGCCGGAAGGTCGAGCCGCGCTCGCTCGCCGACGGCCTGCGCGCCGATGGCCTCTCGACCGTCCTGGGCGGTGTCTTCAACACCTTCCCGTACACGGCGTACGCGCAGAACGTGGGCCTGGTCGGCATGACCCGGGTGCGCAGCCGCTGGGTGGTCGCGGCGGCGGGCGGGATCCTGGTGCTGCTCGGGCTGCTGCCCAAGCTGGGCGCGGTGGTCGCGGCGATCCCGGCGCCGGTGCTGGGCGGCGCCGGTCTGGTCATGTTCGGCACGGTCGCGGCGAGCGGGCTGCGGACGCTGGCCGGGGTCGACTTCCGGGGCAACCACAATCTGACCGTGGTGGCCGTCTCGGTGGCGATCGGCATGCTGCCGGTGGGCGTGCCGACGGTCTACGAGAAGTTCCCGGACTGGTTCCAGACGGTGATGAACAGCGGCATCAGCGCGGGCTGCCTGTCCGCGATCGTACTGAACCTGCTGTTCAACCACCTTCCCGCTCAGGCGGGTTCGGAGGTGGGTGCCGTAGCCGAGGCGGACTGACTGCCGGCCGGCGGCGGACCGAGCCGCTCTGCTGCACCCCGTACGTTCCCGTCAGCCACCGTCGCCGAGGCGGGCGGCCTGCCGGTCCGCTGCGGCGAGGAGGCTGTCGAGCAGGCCAGGGAAGAGATGCTCCAGGTCGTCCCGGCGCAGGGCGTTCATCTTGGCCGTGCCGCGGTAGACCTGCCGGATGACCCCGCTTTCGCGCAGCACGCGGAAGTGGTGCGTGGTGGTGGACTTGGTCACCGGCACGTCGAACTGGGAGCAGGACAACTCGGCTTCCACGGCGGCCAGTTCGCGCACGATCCGCAGCCGCATCGGATCGGAGAGCGCGTGCAGCACGGTCTCCAGGCGGATCTCCTGCGGCCGCGGGTGCGGCAGTGCGCGGCCGGTTGTGGCGGTTTCGGTCACGGCGGCTGCCCTTCTTCGCGGAACTCGTCGACTCGTCGACTCTTCGCGGAACCCGCGGAACCCATGGAACCCGCGGAACCCGTCGACCGCGACCATTGTACGAGACGCATCGTAGTTTGACAGATCTCGTAGTACGAGGGTTATCGTACGAGTCGACCAGTGGTCCCGTGACGAATGGAGTCCGTCGTGAGCGCGCTCTTCGAGCCCATCACTCTGCGCGAAGTGACCATCCCGAACCGGGTGTGGATGCCTCCGATGTGCCAGTACTCGGCCGAGCCGGAGGGGCCGCTCGCCGGCACCCCGAACGACTGGCACTTCGTGCACTACGGCGCGCGCGCCACGGGCGGCACCGGCCTGATCATCGTGGAGGCCACCGCGGTCTCGCCGGAGGGCCGGATCTCCCCGTACGACCTCGGCCTGTGGAACGACACACAGGTGGAGGCCTTCCGCCGGATCACCCGCTTCCTCAGCGCCCAGGGCGTGGTCCCGGGGATCCAGCTGGCGCACAGCGGGCGCAAGGCGTCGACCGACCGCACGTGGACGGGGGGCGCGCCGGTCGGACCGGAGGCGCACGGCTGGCAGCCGCTCGCGCCGAGTGCGGTGCCGTTCGACGAACGCCACCCCGTGCCCACCGAGTTGACCGTGGATCAGATCCACGAGGTCGTCGGGCAGTTCGCGGCCGCAGCGCGCCGGGCGCTCGCCGCCGGCTTCGAGGTCGCCGAGGTACACGGCGCCCACGGCTATCTGATCAACGAGTTCCTCTCGCCGCACTCCAACCGCCGCACCGACGCCTACGGCGGCTCGTACGAGAACCGCACTCGGTTCGCGCTCGAGGTCGTGGACGCCGTACGCGCGGAGTGGCCCGAGGACAAGCCGGTGTTCTTCCGCATCTCGGCCACCGACTGGCTCCAGGACGGCGGCTGGACCGAGGAGGACACGGTCCGCTTCGCCCGCGATCTGCACGCCCACGGCGTCGACCTCCTCGACGTCTCCACCGGCGGCAACGCCTCCGGCGTGACCATTCCGACCGAGCCCGGCTACCAGGTGCCGTTCGCCGCCCGGGTGAAGGCCGAGACCCCTTTGCCCGTCGCCGCCGTGGGACTGATCACCGAGGCCGAGCAGGCCGAGAAGATCCTCACGAACGGCGAGGCCGACGCCGTCCTGCTGGGCCGCGAGCTGCTGCGCAACCCCTCCTGGGCCCGGCACACCGCTCGTGAGCTGGGCGGCGAGATCAACGTGCCGAACCAGTACCACCGCTCGGTCTGAGCAGAACCGCCCCGCCGCCCGGCAGTCCCCTCCGGGACGGGGCCGTCTCCTCCCGGCGAGGTGGCTGAGCGGGGCACACCGACGACTGCCCCAGGGCCGCCGGCCGTCACGGACGACTCCCCGAGGCCGCCTGCCGCCACGGACGACGGCCTCCAGGACCGCTTGCCGTCACGGACGACTGCCCCGGTCCGCGAGTCGGCACGCCCCGCACACCCCGCCCGCCAAGCCACCGCCCGACCCCGCACGTGCTCCAACCCACCGGGTCCGCGCCGGACTTGCTCCGGGCCCGCCCCGAGCCCCCGTCTACCAGCCGTCCCCTCCGGACGTCGGGGCCGAGCGGGGCACACCCGAGGACTGCTCGGGGCCGCCTGCCGCCACGGACGACGGCCTCCAGGGCCACCTGCCGTCACGAACGGCGGCCCCGGTCCGCGAGACGTCACACCCCGCCCGCCGAACCACCGCCCAACCTCGCACGTACTCCAATCCACCTCCCCGCACACGCTCCAACCCACCGGGTCCGCAACGGACTTGCTCCGGGTCCGCCCCGAGTCCCCGCTCCCCGCGATGCGAGGATGTGGCGTGAGGGAGGGTGGATGGGGCGCAGGGAGCGGGAGGCGGTCGCGCGGGCGGCGCGGCTGTACGAGGCGGCGCGGTCGCTGGCCGACGACCACGACAGGGCGGTCGAAGCGGCACGCGCGGCGCTGCAGCCGATCCAGGACGCGACGGTGGAGCAGGCGCTCGACGCCATACCGGTGGCGCGGCTGCAGGACGCCACGGGCGGTCGGCTGCGGCTGGGCAGTGTCGACAAGAGCGGGCTGCACACGGTCCGGCAGGTGCTCGACGCCGGTCCGTACCGGTTGCGGCAGGTCCCCGGAGTGGGTCAGCGGACCGCGGACCAGATCGTCGCGGCCGCTCGACAGCTGTCCGCCGCCGTGCACGAGACGGCGGCCGTACACATCGACGTCGACCACCCGGAGCCACGGACGACCGCGCTCGTCCAGGCCCTGCACGTGCTCGTGGAGGCGGGGCCGGAGGCCCGGCGCGCCGTCGACACGGCCGCCGCGCTGTCGAAGCGGCTCGGTCCCCTGCTCGCCGACGCCCGGCCCGCCGCCGGCCGGCTGAGCATGCTGGTGGCCGGGCAGGCGAAGAAGGCCCGCGCGCTGGAGGCGGTCGAGGAGATACGGACGCTGGTGGCGGAGGCGGAGCAGGCCGGCACCCCCGAGGCGCTCGCGCAGGCGTCGGTGGACCTGCTGCGCGGGACGTCGGCCGACCTCGCCGCCTGGGTGGACTTCGAACTGCGCTCCGCCGAGTACTACGGCCTGCTCGCCGAGATCTCCGGGCGCGCTCCGGACCCGGCCGCCGCCGAGGGGTTCCTGCCCGACGGCATCGCCGAGCGGGTGCGGGACCAGCAGCTCGACGACTCCCGGCTGCGGGTGTCGCTGCGCGGCTATCAGGCGTTCGGCGCCCGCTTCGCCCTGGCGCAGCGCCGGGTGATCCTCGGCGACGAGATGGGGCTCGGCAAGACCGTCCAGGCCATGGCCGCGCTGACGCATCTGGCCGCCGCAGGGCAGAGCCGCTTCATGGTCGTCTGCCCGGCGAGCGTGCTGGTGAACTGGACTCGGGAGATCGAGGCACGCACCTCGCTGCACGTCACTCCCCTGCACGGGCCGGACCGGCACGACGCGTTCGCCTACTGGAAGGGGCGCGGCGGCGTCGCCGTGACGACGTTCGACGCCCTGCGCGGATTCCCGGTGCCGGGCGGAGGAGAGATCGGGATGCTGGTGGTGGACGAGGCGCACGCCGTGAAGAACCCCAGGACCCTGCGGTCCCAGGCCGTCGCCCAGTGGGCCGGGCACTGCGAACGGGTCCTGTTCATGACGGGCACCCCGATGGAGAACCGGGTGGCCGAGTTCCGCAACCTGGTCCGGCTGCTCGACGAGACGGTGGCGGAGCGCATCGGCGACCAGGCCGGGGTGCCCGGCTCGGTGGCCTTCCGGAGGGCGGTCGCCCCTGTCTATCTGCGCCGCAACCAGGTGGACGTCCTCGCCGAACTGCCCGCCCTGCAGCAGACGGACGAGTGGGAGGAGCCCAGCGCCGCGGACGAGGAGGCGTACCGCGAGGCGGTGTGGTCCGGCAACTTCATGGCGATGCGCCGGGCCGCGTACGCCCGCCCGGAGAAGTCCGCCAAACTCGTCCGGCTCCGCGAGATCGTGCACGAGGCGGGCGAGAACGGGCTGAAGGTGGTGGTGTTCTCCAACTTCCGGGACGTCCTGGGCGTGGTGCGGGACGCGCTCGACACCGGGCCGCGGACCGGCGGGCCCGTGGTCGGCCCGCTCACCGGAAGCGTGCCGCCCGAGCGGCGCCAGGGGCTCGTCGACGCGTTCACGGCCGTGTCCGGTCCGGCGGTGCTGCTGGCCCAGATCCAGGCGGCGGGCGTCGGGCTCAACCTGCAGGCCGCCTCCGTCGTGATCATCTGCGAGCCCCAGATCAAGCCCACCGTCGAGCAGCAGGCGGTGGCACGGGCCCATCGCATGGGCCAGGTACGGCCGGTCCGGGTGCACCGTCTGCTGGCTCCGGGCGGCGTCGACGAGCAGATGGTGGAGATGCTGCGGCGAAAGGCCCGCCTGTTCGACCGATACGCCCGCCGCAGCGCGGTGGCGGAGGCGACCCCGGACGCCGTCGACGTGTCGGACACGGAGATGGCGCGGCAGATCGTCGCGGCGGAACAGAGCCGCCTGGGCTGCGGAAGCGGCCCCACAGGTGACGCCGACTCCAGCGAAGGCGTCGACGGCCGCACTTCTCCGGCCTAGGTCCTGTCGTCACACTCCCGTCGTCCGCCCGGGTTCGACGACAGGACCTAGGGCCGCCAGGAGTCGTCGTACCCGGGGTGGTCGGCGAACGGCACGGCGAGCAGGCGCAGCGTGGTGCAGGGTGATGGGAGGCCGGCCTCCTCGCGGCAGGTGCGGCAGCCGCCGTCGTTCCGTGTCCGGTGCTCCGCCAACAGCACCTGTTTCGCCTCCAGTTCGCGCAACACCCGGGCCGGATCGTGCCGGGCCACATGGGTGAGCAGCCGCACCGGGTCGGGGGCGCCGAACTGCACCATCGGCGTGTGCGTGGTCCCGCGGTCCTGGGAGGTGAGCACCTGCTCGATGTCGTCGGCCATGACGCCCCAGACGGCGCCGGGCGCGCCGGCGATCGCGTCGCGGGCCACCCGTTCCTCCTCCTCGTAGCGGGCCCGCAGAAACCGTTCGAGGGTCGCCGCCGTCATGCGGCACGCTCCCTTCGCCCCACCGACGCGGCCAACTCCCGCTGGTAGCCGGCGTACGCCGTGCGCAGGGCCTCTCCGGGCCAGTCGGCGGGGAGGAGTTCGGGCGGCAGGACCGGGTCGGTGAGCAGATGCCGTACGGCCGCGGCGTAGGCGGTGAGGCGGTCCGCCGGGGTCCGGGCGGCCGCCGTGCGGGCGAGCAGGGTCCGCGCGGTGGCCGCCCAGGCGTCCAGCGGCCAGAGCCGGGTCACCAGGTCGTGCGGGGGCTCGTCGGGGCGTGCGGTGTACGTCCGGGCGACGGAGTTCAGCGTGTCCGGCAGGGCGCGGTCGAGGTTGGCCGGGCGCAGCCACACGCCCTCGCGGAGTTCGGCCAGGCGCAGGGCGGTCAGCCGGGCGCGCAGTTCCGCGCGTTCGGCCGGGCCGCGGCCGGTCGCCGTGATCACCAGCATCTCCCAGTCGCCGCCCCACGCGCGCGTGCCGGGGCGCAGCGCCTCGTCCTGGCGCCGCTGGCGGGCCAGCAGCCGGTCACTGAGCCGATAGACGGCGTCGGTGCGGCGCAGGTCCCCGGCGGTCACCATCCGGCTCAGCGCGGCCCGCAGCGTGGAGCCGCCGACGCCGAAGGGCTCCACCAGCCGGACCAGGTCCTTCACCGGCAGCTCCGCCGGGTGCGCGCCGAGGAGCAGGCTCAGCACCACCGACCGCGCGGACAGCGGCCGCAGGCCTGGCTCCGCCGGCTCGAGCGAGACGTTCATGCGCATGGGCACGTACTGTACGTGGACTCCGTGTTGCACTATTGCTACAGCTGCAGGAAGAGTGCAACATGCTCTCATGGCCTCGATCCCCGCGCCCCCGCCGTCGCCGTCACCTTCGCCTTCGCCTTCGCAGTCACGGTCGACGTCGTCGTCTCCACCGCAGTACGCCACCCACGACGTCACCAATCAGGCCCCGCCGCTGGCTCCGTACGACGCCTCCGACGACCCTGCCCTGCTGGAGGGGCTGCGCCGGGAGGGGGCCGGGTGGGCCGAGGACGGCATCCGGCGGTTGGGAGCGCACGCCGGGAGCGCGGAGGCGCAGGAGTGGGGTGAGCTGGCGAACCGGTACGAGCCGGTGCTGCGCACGCACGACCGTTACGGCCATCGCGTCGACGAGGTGGAGTTCCACCCCAGCTGGCACCACCTGATGCGCACGGCGGTCGCCGAGGGACTGGCCGGGGCGCCGTGGGCGGACGAGCGACCCGGCGCCCATGTGGCCCGTACCGCGGGCGGACTGGTGTGGGGGCACACGGAGGCCGGGCACGGCTGCCCGACGTCGATGACGTACGCCGCCGTGCCCGCGCTGCGCGCCCAGCCGGATCTGGCCAAGGTCTACGAACCGCTGCTGACCAGCCGGGAGTACGACCCCGAACTGCGCGTGCCCACCGAGAAACCGGGCCTGCTCGCGGGCATGGGCATGACCGAGAAGCAGGGCGGCTCGGACGTCCGGACGAACACCACCGTGGCCACGCCCACCGGGGAGCCCGGGGTGTACACGCTGCGCGGGCACAAGTGGTTCACATCGGCGCCGATGTGCGACGTCTTCCTGGTGCTCGCGCAGGCCCCGGGGGGCCTGTCGTGCTTCCTGGTGCCGCGCGTGCTGCCGGACGGCAGCCGCAACACCTTCCGCATCCAGCGCCTGAAGGACAAGCTGGGCAACCGTTCCAACGCGTCCTCGGAGCCGGAGTTCGACCGGACCGTGGCCTGGCTGGTGGGTGCCGAGGGGCGGGGTGTGAAGACCATCATCGAGATGGTCAACTGCACCCGGCTGGACTGTGTGATGTCCTCCGCGACGCTGATGCGCAAGACGCTCGTCGAGGCGGGCCATCACGCCCGGTACCGCAGCGCCTTCGGTGCCCGGCTCGTCGAACAGCCGCTGATGCGCAACGTCCTGGCCGACCTCGCCCTGGAGTCGGAGGCGGCGACGACGCTCACGCTGCGGCTGGCCGGCGCCGCCGACCGCGCGATGCGCGGGGACGCCGGGGAGCGAGCCTTCCGGCGGATCGCCACCGCCGTCGGCAAGTACTGGGTGACCAAGCGGGGCCCGGCGTTCACCGCGGAGGCGCTGGAGTGCCTGGGCGGCAACGGCTACGTCGAGGACTCCGGCATGCCCCGGCACTACCGGGAGGCTCCGCTGCTGTCGATCTGGGAGGGCTCGGGCAACGTCAACGCGCTGGACGTGCTGCGCGCCCTCGGCCGTGAACCGGACACCGCCGAGGCCCTGTTCGCCGAACTCGCCCTCGCGCGCGGGGCGGACGCCCGCCTGGACGCGACCGCCGCGTCCTTGAGGGACGAGTTGGCCGAAACCGACCAGGTGGGCGCGCGCCGGCTGGTCGAGCGGATGGCGCTCGCCCTGCAGGCCTCCCTGCTGGTCCGGCACGCCCCGCACCCGGTGGCGGACGCCTTCTGCACGAGCCGGCTGGGCGGCGACTGGGGGCACGCTTTCGGCACCCTGCCCGCCGGTTCCGGCCTCGACACCATCCTGGAGCGCGCGCTGCCCGGCCTGAACTGATCCCTCCCCCGGGCGAGCACGAGCCCCGCGCACTCCTCCCGCCGGGCGGGCACGGGGCCCTCCCACACTGGCCGGTGACAGCCGACGGATCGCACACAGTCAGCGCGCGGTTCCGGTCCGTTGTCAGTGCCGTGGTGCACACTCGCGATCAGGTGGCGCTCGTCTGGGGAGGACAACGTGTTCACGGGGATCGACGAGGTCGACTGGGCCTCGCTGCAGCACGCGTACGGCAGCGCGGAGGACGTGCCCGGGTGGTTACGGGCGCTGGCCTCCGCGGACACCGCCGAGCGGGCGACCGCGCTCGACGGGATGTACGGCGCGCTGTACCACCAGGGATGTGTGTACGACTCGACGCTGGCCTGCGTCCCGTTCCTGCTCTCGCTCGTGGCCCGCGAGGAGCTGCCGGACCGGGGCGGCATCGTGGAACTGCTGGTCGGCATCGGCACGCAGAGCGCGGACGCAGACCTGCGGGCGCGAGAGGCGGTGTGCGCGGGCGCCGAGGTCTTCGTCGGGCTCGCCGGGGACCCGGACCCGGCGGTGCGCCGGGCGAGTGCCGGGGCCCTCGTGCACTTCCTGGCCGAGCCCGCGCGGATCCTGGACCTGTTACGGCAGCGGCTGCGGGCCGAGCGGGACGACCGCGTCCTGCTCGCCCTCACGGAGGCGCTGGGCCTGTTCGTCCGGCGGTACCCCGCGCACGCCGACGGTGCGGTGGACCTCCTGACCGAGCACAGTGCGCCGCCGTACGCGCCGGAGCTGCGGCTCGCCGCACTCGGGCAGCTCGCGCTGGTCGCGCCCGCCCGGCTGCCCGCAGAGCCGGTGCCGACGGCCGTCCGGCTGCTGCGGGAGCGCTCGGCGCATCGAGCCCGGGTGCCCGAGCCCCGCGCCGCCGACACCCTCGTCGGGCGCATACGGCGGCTGCGCCCGTCCGACGAGGAGGGCGCCCGTCTGCTGCGCACCCTGCACACCGCGCTCGGCGACCGCGTGACCGAGCGGACCGCACTGCTCGGCGGGCAGTTGACCAGTCCCGACCCGGTGGACCGGTGCAACGGGGTATGGATGGCGGCGGCACTGCTGCGCGGCTGGCGCGGCGACCACAGTGGCACGGTCCGGCTGCTCGGCGCTCAACTGGACGCGGAACAGGACCGGTTGCGGGACGCGGCGGTGACGGTCCTGGCGGAACTGTGCACGTCGGCCGCGCCCGCCGCGGACGCCCTGCACGCACTGGTCCGCGCCCGCCCCGACCTGTGGACGCACCGCTTCGAGCGCGACTCCCCCACGCTGGGCGGGCCGCTCAAGGCGCTGGCCAGGAGCGGCGATCCGCGCGCGGTCCCGCCCCTGGCCCAACTGCTGGCCGGCCCAGCCGCACCGCTGGACCTGGGCTTCGAGCTGGCCCACCTGGGCGCCGCCGCGGCCCCGCTCGCACCCGCGTTACGGCACCGGCTCCGCCGCATCCCGCTGTCCTCCCCCGCCGCCGCCCGGCTCGCCGCCCCGCTGCTGGCCGCGGTCGCGGCCGTAGGAGACGAGGAGGCGGTCCCGGAGGTGCTACGGCTGCTGTCGGGTGCCCCCGACCGGCTGGGGGCGCGGAACGCGATCGCGGGCCAGGCCATCGGGACCCTGGAGACCCTGAGCGGCGCCGCTCAGGCAGCGCCGACACTCCGCGCGCTCCTGCGCACCCGGCACGCCGCCGCAGCGGCCGGCGCGCTCTGGTCGGCGCGGGAGGACGTCGACGTCGTACTCCCGGTGCTGCTACGGGAGTTGACCCAGGGTGATCCGGCGCACCGGCGGCTGGCCGCAGGTCAGCTCGGCCGACTGGGGCCGGCCGCGCGCGCCGCGCTGCCCGCGCTGCGCCGGATGCCCCGCTCGTGGCCCGCGCGGGAGCGGGTGGCGGCCGCGTGCGCGCTGTGGCGCATCGAGGGGGACCCTGAGCCGGTCCTGCCCGTGTTCCGGGCGGCCTGGGCCGAGGACCCGCACACCCGCACCCCGATCGCCCACTGCCTCACCACGATGGGCCCGGCCGCCGCGCCCCTACGGCACTTGGTGGCGGCCGAGTTGTCCGCCCCACGCCGCCACCGTGCCCACGCGGGCGGATTCGGCGGCCGAGGCATACCGGAGGACGAAGCCCTGCTGAGAGCCTGCCGGAAGGCGCTGACGGAGATGGAGATGTAGATGCAGCAGCGGCACGGCAGACACGCGCCCGAGCAGCCGAGTTCGGGGGAGGTGGCTGTTCACCTCGGGCACGCGGACACTCCACCCGTGCGGCTGAACAGCCCACCCCGGGCGGGCTTCAATCGGTGCGGTGGAGCGACGTGGGGCAACGCACCCCGGGCGGCTCTCAACCAGTGCGGTGGAGCGACGTGGACGAGCGCACCCCGGGCGGCCCTCAGCCGGTGCGGTGGACCGGCACACGCCGGGAAGCCTGAGCCGGAGCCGGAGCCGTAGAGCGACCCACCCGGGGCAGACCTCAGCCGCCGCAGCGGCTGGCGCGCCCCGGGCAAGCCTCAGCTCAGCCGGTGTGATCGCCCAACACGCCCAGGGCAGGCCTCAGCTCAGCCGGTGCGGTGGCTCAACACACTCAGGGCAGGCCTCAGCCGGACCGGCGGTCGTGGTCGGACCAGCCGCCCCACTGGGGTCCCAGCCGTGCCCATTCCGTGTCCCAGGCGGCCATGCGGCGCCGTTCCAGCCGGCCGCGCACGGCGAGGCCGGCGCCGAAGGGGACGGCCGCCGCGCTCACGCCCACCAGGCAGCCGATCAGCGCGCCGCGGAAGTCGGCCTCGGCGGCGGAGGTGGGGCGGTTGACGAGACGGCCCTGCGGGTCGGTCCAGACGGTGACCGGCGTGCCGGCCTTGCTGCCGGGCCGCACCCGGACCTGCCCGGTGTGGGCGGAGCCGTCGGCCACGGTCCAGCGCACCTTGGCCCAGACCCGTTCACCGGCGGAGGTGTGACCGTGTCCGGGGGAGGTTCCCGGCGCGCGGCGCACGACACGGGCCACGACGGGACGCCAGTCCGCCCGCTCCTCGGCGAGTCCGTGCTCCACCGAGCGGGCCGCCAGAAGGCCGGCCGAGACTCCCGCCAGGACGGTCAGTAGCCAGGCACCGAGGAGCACCCAGGCCTCCACCACGTCGGCCCGGCGTTTGAGCGGGCTGCGCCGCCAGCGCCACAGCCACGCCTTCGGACCACGGATCGCCTTCAAAGGCATCCTCCTCACGAGCGCACCGACCGGCCGGAACGCCCTCCCATACGCGGGAGATCGCCCCGTTGCTCACGAAGCCGTCTCCTCGACGGTCGCACGAGGCACCCCGGTCGCGCAGGCGCATGCCGCAACGGACCGCGGCCGATCTCCGTCAGCTACCGACGACACCGCTCTGACCTGCGGAAACATGCACGGCAGGGGAGAGTGTCAGTGGTGGGGTGCAGACTGGCCGATAACCGACGACTACCTGTCTCACTACTACCTGGACGAAGGCGTCCCGGAGGTGATCGGCATGACCGAGGTACTGCTGGCGGTGGGCACCCGCAAGGGGCTGTTCATCGGGCGGCGAAGCGCCCGCGCCGCCTGGGAGTTCGACGACAGTCCCTACTTCAACGCACAGGCGGTCTACTCGGTCGCCATCGACACCCGCGAGGACCGGCCGCGGCTGCTGGCGGGCGGCGACAGCGCCCACTGGGGTCCGTCGGTCTTCCACTCCGACGACCTCGGCCGCACCTGGGCCGAACCGCCCCGGCCTGCCGTCAAGTTCCCCAAGGACACCGGTGCTTCCCTGGAGCGCGTCTGGCAGCTGCACCCGGCGGCGGCCGAGCCCGGCGTGGTCTACGCGGGCACGGAACCGGCGGCGCTGTACCGCTCGGAGGACCGCGGCGAGAGCTTCGAGCTGGTCCGACCCCTGTGGGAGCATCCGACGCGCTCGCGCTGGGTGCCGGGCGGCGGCGGTGAGGGCCTGCACACCGTGCTCACGGACGCCCGCGATCCCCTGGCGGTGACCGTGGCCGTCTCGACGGCCGGGGTGTTCCGCTCAACCGACGGTGGCGCGAGCTGGGTGCCGTCCAACTCCGGTGTGTCCGCGGTGTTCCTGCCGGATCCGAACCCGGAGTTCGGCCAGTGCGTGCACAAGATCGCCAAGGACGCGGGCGACCCGGACCGGCTGTATCTGCAGAACCACTGGGGGGTGTACAGAAGCGACGACGCGGGCGCGCACTGGACCGACATCGGCGCCGATCTGCCGTCCACGTTCGGTTTCGCGGTGGCCGCCCATCCGCACCGGGCCGACACGGCCTACGTCTTCCCGATCAACGCCGACGCGGACCGGGTGCCCGCCGAGCACCGGTGCCGGGTCTTCCGCACCACGGACGCGGGCCGGACCTGGGAGCCGCTGGCCAAGGGCCTGCCGGAGGAGGATCACTACGGCACGGTCCTGCGCGACGCCCTGTGCACGGACGATGCCGACCCGGCGGGCGTGTACTTCGGCAACCGCAACGGCGAGGTGTTCGCGTCGGCCGACGACGGCGACAGCTGGCAGCAGCTGGCCGGACATCTGCCGGACGTGCTGTGCGTACGGGCGGCGGTGATCGGCTGAGGCGTGATCGACGGACAGCTGATCGACCGAGAGGTGACGACGAGAGGTGATCTACCGGGAGGTGATCTATCGAGAGGTGGCATACCGAGACGTGATGAGCCGAGAGGGGACCGGCCCCATGGGGCATCGGGCTGAGACTCACGGGCGGGCCGCAAGGGGTGTCGGCTCGTCGAGCTTCGGCCATCGCTTGATCGCCTCCCTGTGCGCGGCAGTAGGGTGACGCCCGTGGCACCACGACCCTTGCATGAAATCGTCGAACCGGGCTGGGCGAAGGCCCTGGAACCCGTCGCCGGACGGATCGCCGAGATGGGCGACTTCCTGCGCACGGAGATCGCCGCGGGGCGCACCTACCTCCCGGCCGGACCCAACGTCCTGCGGGCCTTCCAACAGCCCTTCGACGACGTACGGGTGTTGATCGTCGGTCAGGACCCGTATCCGACCCCGGGGCACGCGGTGGGCCTGTCGTTCTCGGTCGCGCCCGAGGTACGCCCGCTGCCACCCAGCCTGATCAACATCTTCCGTGAGCTGAACACCGACCTGGGGCTGCCCCAGCCGGCCAACGGCGACCTGACGCCGTGGACCCAGCAGGGCGTCCTGCTGCTCAACAGGGCGCTGACCACGGCGCCGCGCAGCCCGGCCGCCCACCGCGGCAAGGGCTGGGAGGAGGTCACCGAGCAGGCGATCCGGGCGCTGGCGGCACGTGGCAAGCCGCTGGTGTCCATCCTGTGGGGGCGTGACGCGCGCAATCTGCGGCCGCTGCTGGGCAGCCTGCCGGCAGTGGAGTCCGCGCATCCCTCACCGATGTCGGCCGACCGCGGCTTCTTCGGTTCGCGCCCGTTCAGCCGCGCCAACGACTTGCTGGTCCAGCAGGGCGGACAGCCGGTGGACTGGCGCCTGCCGTGACCGTCCCGGGCTATCTGGCGGTGGACTCCGGAGGCTCCGGTCTCCGGGTCGCCGTCGGTGTGCCGGACCAGGCACCCGCCGCACAGCGGGAGTCACGGGAACCGGTTCGCACGGGTGCGCGGGGCATCGATCCGGGCCATCTGATGACCCAACTCGTCCCGCTGGCCCGCGCCTTGGCCGTTGAGGCCGGAGTGGACGCGCTGGACACGGCCGTCGTCGGCGCCGCCGGGTTCGCCAGCCTGGGCGACGAGCTGCGGGCGGAACTGCCGGGCGCCCTCGCCCGCGAGCTGGGCGTACGGCGCGTAGCGCTCGCCGCCGACGCCGTCACCGCCTATGTCGGCGCCCTCGGGCCGCGTCCGGGCGCGGTGCTCGCCGCGGGCACCGGGCTGATCGCCGTCGGCACCGATCTGACGTCCTGGCGACGGGCCGACGGCTGGGGGCATCTGCTCGGCGACTGCGGCAGCGGCGCCTGGATCGGACGGGCCGGCCTGGAGGCGGCGCTGCGCGCCCACGACGGCCGGGACGGCGGCTCCGCTGCGCTGCTGGGCTGCGCGGAGCAGCGGTTCGGCCCGGTGCCCGGCCTGCCGGGGCAGCTCTATCCCCGCTCCGACCGGCCCGCCGTACTGGCCTCCTTCGCACCCGAGGTGGCCGGGTGCGCCGCGCACGACCCGGTCGCCGCGCGCATCCTGCGGGCCGCGGCCCGGCACATGGCCGAGTCGGCCGCGGCCGTGTGCCCGGCGCAGGGGGTACCGCAAGTGGCGCTCACCGGTGGACTGTTCCGCCTGGGCGACCCCCTCCTCGACCCCCTGCGGGAGGAGCTGGCGGCCCGGCTGCCGCATGCCCGGCAGGTACCGGCCGAGGGTGATCCGCTGCACGGCTCGGTACGGATCGCGACCGATCTGGCGGCCGGGCGGCTCACCCTGCCGGGTGAATCGACCATGCTCCATGTGATCTCCGTACGACGGGATTGAGTTCACTATTGAGTTCACCGTAAAAGCGGCCTGTTCCCCCTTATGGAGCTTTTGTCGCCCCATGTGCTCGGCACGTGCCCGGAACATGTGTCCTTAGCGTGTAACTCATCAGACAAAACCGGACGGAAACCGCTCACCTGCACCCTCCCCGAACGGAGGAACCCCCGAAGCCAGTAACATGCGGCGCCATGAGCTCCCCCACTGGACCCGAGTCCGGCCTGCCAGTACGAATGCCGCGACCCCGCCAGCCCGGACGGCACCGCCGCCCGGAGCCGCTGGTGGCTCCCGAGGGCGCGCCCACGCTCGCCCTCGCGGTGCCCGGTGCGCCCAGCGCTGCCACGCGCGGCCTCGCCGAGGAGGTCGTGAGCATCGCCCGCTCCGAGCTGCCCGGACTGGACGCCCGGATCGGGTACCTGGACGGGGACGACGCCGAGTTCCCCACGCTTCGGTCCGTGCTGGCGCGGGCCGCGGAGGAGCGGGCGGCCCGTTACGAGCAGGCCGTCGCCGCCGGGCTCGAAGGCGTCAAGGAGCCCGACGGCCCGGTCGCCGTCGTCGTGCCGCTGCTGGCCGGTCCGGACAGTGCCCTGCTGCGGCAGATCCGTCAGGCCGTGATGGACAGCCGGGTCGCGGCCGATCTGACCGACGTCCTCGGTCCGCACCCGCTGCTCGCCGAGGCGCTGCACGTGCGACTGTCCGAGGCGAGTCTGGCCCGCGCCGACCGTGCGCGCCTGTTCACCGTGGCCACCGCCGCGGACGGCATCATCCTGGCGTCCGTGGGGGGCGAGGAGGCGGTGCAGGCGGCCGGGATCACCGGCATGCTGCTCGCCGCGCGCCTGGCCGTGCCGGTGATGGCCGCGGCCCTGGACCAGGACGGTTCGATCGCCTCCGTCGCCGAGCAGCTGCGTTCCTCAGGCTCGCAGCAGCTGGCCCTGGCGCCGTATCTGATCGGCCCGGAGATCGACCCGGCGCTGCTGGCGACGGCCGCCCAGGAGGCGGGCTGTGCCACGGCCGAGGCGCTGGGCGCGTACCCGGCGATCGGCAAGCTCGCCCTCGCCAAGTACACGACAGCGCTGGGCATCACCCCCCAGCAGCCCCAGGGCATGCCGGTCCGCTGACCCGCGCCCACGGCACCCGTACGGCGGAGGGCCCGCTCCACACTTCGGAGCGGGCCCTCCGCCGTGCCGGGGCCTCAGCCGACGACGCCGTGCCGTGCGGGATACAGCGGACGATGCCGGCTCGGCCAGACCTCGGCCGACCACACCTCGGCCGACCACACCATGACCGCCACGCCTCAGCCGATGACTCCGCGCCGCGCCGCGCAAGACCTCAGCCGAAGACGATGCAGGAGGCCGCGGGGACCCGTACCGCGCCGTCGTAGCGGGGCAGTCCCGTCGTCTCGTCGACGGCGAACCACGCCACGTCCCCGGAGCGCTCGTTGGCCGTGTAGAGGAAGCCGTCGCGTTCGGCGAGCGCGCGTGGCCAGCGGCCGCCGCAGGGCACCGTGCCGATCAGCCGGAGTCCGTCGCCCTCGACGGCGAGGACCGACAGGACGTCCTCGCCACGGGTCGCGGTCCATACGAAACGGCCGTCGGGCGACACCACGATCCCCGACGGATAGGCGTCGCCGGCCGGGGCGCCGGGCAGCACGGGGATCTCGGTCAGCGGCCTGAGGGAGCCCGCCTCGGCGTCCCAGCGGCACACGGTCACCGTCGGGGTGAGTTCGTTGACGACGTAGGCGTGCGCGCCGTCCGGATGGAACGCCAGATGGCGGGGGCCGGAGCCGGGGCGCAGGGCGAACTCGCGGTGCAGGGCGGGAGCGCCGTCCGCGAGGGTGCAGACCCGTACCGAGTCCGTGCCGAGGTCGACGCTCACGGCCCACCGCCCGCTCGGGTCGGCCTGCACCTGATGGGCGTGCGGGCCGCGCTGCCGCCGGTCGTGCGGGCCGGAGCCGGTGTGCTGGAGCCGTCCGGAGGGCTTTGCGGCGAGCGTGCCGTCCGGCCGCAGGGGTACGGCGGTGACGCTGCCGCAGCCGTAGTTGGCGGTCAGCACGTGCCCTGCGTACAGGCCGAGGTGAGTCGGTCCGCTGCCGTCCACCGACACGGTCGGTCCGGCGAGTTCCGGCCGGTCGCCGTCGACACGGTAGGCGGCTACGGCGCCCTCCGCGATCTCGCTGACCGCGTAGAGCGTCCCGCCGTCCGGCGACAGGACCAGGTAGGACGGGTCGCGTACGTCGTTCACGGCGATGCCGAGGGTGAGGGCGCCGCCCTCCGGCACGACATCGGCGGTCACGAGGCCGGGGCCGCCCGCTGCCGTGAAGGAGCCGATGAACGCCCGGCGCCTGCCGGACCTGCCGCCCTGTGCCACCGCTGTCCCCTCTCGGTCGAGCCCGTCCGGGGCCGACGGTAGCAGTCGATCAAGGCGGTCTAGACCAAGGGGCGGGTGTGGGGCGAGATTGTTTTCCCCGGTTTTCCTCGCGCGCCCATGCACCGGCGCCGCACACCTCCGAAGGCGCCCGTCTCAGGCGCCCACGAGCCGCGTCCCGAAGGTGCCTGACCCAGACCCCGACCAGCCACACCCTCGACGGCACCCGCCTCGGACCCCGACCAGCCCCCCGACGGGCACCGCCTCAGACCCCCACCAGCCACACCCCCGACGGGCACGGCCTCACACCTCCACCAGCCACGCCCCTCGACGGCACCGCCTCACACCCCGACCAGCCAACCCTCGACGGGCACCGCCCGACGTCCCCACCAGCCACACCCACCGACGGGCACCACCTCACACCCCCACCAACCGCGACCCCGACGGAGCCCGCAGGGGCTCGGCCAAGTCGGCGAGGGCTCGTTCCAGGCCGTACAGGTGGGCCAGCGCGGGTTCGGCGGGCGGCTCGGCGGGGTGGTGGACGGGCTCCGGGCGGCTCGTGGTGAGCGCCTCGACCGCGGCCTCCACCCGCCGGCAGGCCGCGGTCAGCCGGGCATCGTGGGAAGCCTCGGGATCGGCGGCGACCGCCACCAGGCCACGGACCTCGCGGGCGCAGTCGTCGAGGAGCGCTAGGACGCGGCGGGCGCGCGCTTTGCGGGCCGGCATCGGGTTCAGCGGATGGACCAGCGGGGCCACCGAAAGCCGTACCCGGCCGAGCAACTGCTCCAGTTCGGCCACGCGCGGCGCCGGGTCGGCGGTCGCGGAACCCCCGAGCCGGGCCGCGACCTCTGCCGTGCAGGCGTGGACGCAGCGCAGCGCCCGCTGGATCCAGGCGTCCGTGATGGCGTGGGTGGTGACCGGCAGGACGAACAGCACGGCGAGCGCGGCGCCGAGCGCGCCCACTCCGGTCTCGGCGACGCGCAGCGCGAGCAGGCCGGGGCTCAGGACGCCGAGGAGGCCGTAGAGCAGTTCGGCGAGCAGGGTCACGCAGAGCATCATCCAGGTGTAGGAGACGGCGGCCGTGTAGAAGATCCCGAAGACCGCGACGGCGACGAGGACGGCCGTCGGGACCGGCGCCCCGCCCACGGGTACGGCGACGAGGAAGCCCAGGCAGATGCCGATCACCGTGCCGAGGACCCGGCGGAAGCCGCGGACCAGCGTCTCGCCGCGCGAGGCGGTGTTGACGAAGATCCACCAGGTGGCGCCGACGGCCCAGTACCAGCGCTGCCCGGACACCAGCTGGCCCACGACCAGCGCGAAGCCCGCACCCGCGGTCGCCTGCACGGCCTGCCGGGTGGTCACCCGCGCCAGGCCCCGTCCGGCGGGCGGGGCGGGTACGGGGGCCGGGGGCAGCCGGCGCTCGTAGCACCACACGCCGAAGCGCACCACGGCCGCGCTGAGCACGGACAGCAGGACGGCGGCGTACAGCTGGGGCAGCTGCGCCGGGGTGGCGTGCAGGAACTGGGCCACGAAGAAGGTCATGAAGGCGAACACGCCGAGGCTGTGCCCGCGCGGGCCCCAGCGGCGCGCGTACACCCCGGCGCCGACGACGGCCAGGAAGGCCAGGTCGCGGGCGACGGGAACGGCGTGCAGCTCGGCCGCGGCGGCCAGCACCGGCACGCCCACGGCGGGCAGCAGCGCGGTGGTGACCGCCTGTCCGCGCACGGTCGGGTCGGCGACGGTGAACAGGGTGAGCAGCGCGGCGAGGCCACCGGTGACCGCGCCGACGACGGAGTGTCCGGCGAGAAGACAGACGGCGACCGCCAGGCCGGTGCCGAGGACGGCCCGCGCGGCGAAGCGCAACCGCGCCCGGCCCGGGTCCGGAGCCACGAACATCCTCTTCAGCACTGCTGCCCTCCCCAGGGAACACCGGCACGGAAAAGGCGCCGCGGGGACCCGCAGCGCCATCGACGTGTCCATGAGAGCATCACCGAGGTCACTGGCTCAAGCGTGCTCCGAATCGCTGAGCCATTGGCCCAGCGGAGCGCGGGCGATCACGCCGACCGGAAAGCCAACGGACCAGGTCGGACGGCATACCCGGACGCCTGGCCGCTGAGCCATTGGTACAGTCGTCCATCATGGCCGTGGACGAACTCGACACCCGCATCCTGCGGCTGCTCCTGGAGCAGCCGCGCACCAGCGTGCGCGAGTACGCCCGCATCCTCGGCGTCGCCCGCGGCACGCTCCAGGCCCGGCTGGAGCGCATGGAACGGAACGGGGTGATCACCGGCACGGGCCCCTCCCTCTCCCCCTCCGCCCTCGGCCATCCGGTGCTGGCGTTCGTGCACATCGAGGTCACCCAGGGCCACCTGGACGACGTGGGGGACGCGCTGGCCGCCGTGCCGGAGATCGTGGAGGCGTTCTCGATCACGGGCGGCGGGGATCTGCTCGCCCGGGTGGTGGGCCGGGACAACGCCCATCTGGAGGACGTCATCCAGAAGCTGATCAGCCTGCCGGGCGTGGTGCGCACCCGCACCGAGGTCGCGCTGCGCGAGCGCGTCCCGTACCGGCTGCTGCCGCTGGTGGAGTCGGTGGGCCGGTCGGCTCGCACCTGACGGCCCGCCCCTTGGCATGCTGGACGGCATGAGCGAGCTCGGCGCCCTCGCGGCCATCTTCGATCTCGACGGGACGCTGGTGGACAGCGAGCCGAACTACTACAAGGCGAGCCGGCAGATCCTGGCCGAGCACGGCGTCCCCGACTACACCTGGGCGGACCACCAGAGCTACGTCGGGATCAGCACCCGGGAGACGGCGGCGATCTGGCGGGAGCGCTACGGCCTGCGCGCCCCGCTGGACGAACTGCTGGCCGCGACGAACCGGCGCTACCTGGAACTGGCCCGCGCCCACACACGCGTGTATCCGGAGATGCGCAAGTTCGTGGAACTGCTGGCCGCCGAAGGCGTGCCGATGGCGGTCGCCTCGGGCTCCTCTCCGGAGACCATCGACGCGATCCTGGCGGGCACCGGCCTGGACGCGTTCCTGCGTACGGCGGTCTCGGCCGACGAGGTCCCGCACGGCAAGCCCGCCCCCGACGTCTTCCTGGAGGCGGCCCGGCGGCTCGGCGCGGACCCCGCGCACTGCGTGGTCCTGGAGGATGCGGCACCGGGCGCGGCCGCCGCCCACGCGGCCGGCATGCGCTGCATCGCGATCCCGTACGTGCCCGCGCAGGCCGACGCACCCGAGTTCGCCACCGCGGGCCTGCTGCTGCGCGGCGGCCAGCCGGAGTTCACGGCGCAGTCGGCGTACGCGTGGCTCCGCGGGACACCCGCCTGACCGGCACCACCTGACCGGCAACATCCGTACCCGACAGGACTGTTGACGCCCCTTCGACCCTTCTCTATCGTCTGGTCGGCTTCGCGAACCACATACGAAATGCCGGACACACTCGAACACACCCGAGCGGCTCCAACAAGGACCCCATGCCCCCGCACCCCCCTCTCCGGCCGTTCGCCCTCGCGGACGTGGCCCTCGGACCGGGCCTGTTCGCCGACAAGCGGGCTCTCGTGCTCGAACACGCCCGTGGGTACGACGTGAACCGGCTGCTCCAGGTCTTCCGGGCCACCGCGGGCCTGGACACGGGCGGCGCCGTCGCGCCCGGTGGCTGGGAGGGGCTGGACGGGGAGGCCGACGGCAATCTGCGCGGGCACTACACCGGGCACTTCCTCACCATGCTGGCGCAGGCGTACGCGAGCACGGGCGAGGAGGTGTTCGCGGAGAAGATCAGCGGCATGGTGGGCGCGCTGGCCGAGGTCCGTGCGGCGTTGCGGCACGATCCGGTGGTGCTGAGCAGGGGCGGCCGGTTCGGCCCGGCCGTCGAGCAGCTGCGCGGGTCGTACCAGTACGTCGAGCTGCCCGCCGGGGTGCTCGACGGTGCGTCCGCCCTCACTCTGTCCGTCTGGGTGAAGCCCACGCACGACGCGAGCGGGGCCCGTGTCCTCGACTTCGGCGACGGCACCACCCGGTGGCTGTATCTCGCGGTGCGCAACGCCGCCGGCGCACCGCGGTTCGCCGTCACCGTCTCCGGCGCCGGCGGCGAGCAGGGGCTGGACGGCACCGCACCGCTGCCACTGGGCGAGTGGAGCCATCTGGCCGTGACGCTCGGCGGCGGCACCGGCACGCTCCATGTGAACGGCACGGCCGTCGCCCGCAATACCGCCATGACGCTCACCCCGGCGGACCTGGGCGGCCTCGCTGGCCACTGGCTGGGCCGCTCGCACCATCCCGCCGACCCGGTGTTCGCGGGCGGCCTGGCGGAGTTCCAGATCTGGTCACGGGTGCTCGGCGCCGACGAGATCGCCGAGCTGCGGCGGGCACGGGCGGCCGAGACCGCCGCCGGGCCCGGCGACCTGGTGTCATACCGCCTCGACGAGCAGTCCGGCTCGCGCTTCGCCGACTCCTCCGGGCGCGGCCTGACCGCCGCCTTGCGGCGCACCTGGGGCGGACCGAGCCATCCGGGGTTCCTCGCGGCGTACCCGGAGACGCAGTTCGTCCTGCTGGAGTCGATGACGAGCAGCGACTACACGAAGGTGTGGGCGCCGTACTACACCGCGCACAAGATCCTCAAAGGCCTGCTGGACGCCCACTGCGCCACGGGCGACGCGCGGGCGCTGGACCTCGCCTCGGGCCTGGGCGACTGGATGCACGCCCGGCTGTCCCTGCTGCCCGCGGCCACGCTCCAGCGCATGTGGGGGATCTTCTCCAGTGGCGAGTACGGCGGCATCGTCGAGGCACTCTGCGAACTGCACGACCGCACCGGCAGACCCGAACATCTCGCGCTGACCCGCCTGTTCGACCTCGACCGGCTGATCGACGCGTGCGCCGCGGACACCGATGTGCTCGACGGGCTCCACGCCAACCAGCACATCCCGATCTTCACGGGCCTGGTCCGGCTGTACGAGAAGACCGGCGAGGAGCGCTTCCTCGCCGCCGCGAGGAACTTCTGGCGGATGGTCGTACCGCACCGCATGTACGCCATCGGCGGCACCAGCAGCGGCGAGTTCTGGAAGGCACGGAACGTCATCGCGGGCACGGTCGGCGCGACCACGGCGGAGACGTGCTGCGCGTACAACATGCTGAAGCTGAGCCGAGCGCTGTTCCTGCACGAGCAGGATCCGGCCTGCATGGAGTACTACGAGCGGGCGCTGTACAACCAGGTGCTCGGCAGCAAGCAGGACCGGCCCGACGCCGAGAAACCGCTCGTCACCTACTTCATCGGGCTGGGTCCGGGGCACGTCCGGGACTACACCCCCAAGCAGGGCACGACCTGCTGCGAGGGCACCGGCATGGAGAGCGCCACGAAGTACCAGGACTCGGTGTACTTCACGGCGGCCGACGGCAGCGCCCTGTATGTGAACCTCTACACCCCGTCGACGCTGACCTGGGCCGAGCAGGATGTCACGGTCACCCAGCGCACCTCCTTCCCCTACGACCAGGGCAGCACCCTCACCATCGGCGGGCGCGGCCGCGCCCGGTTCGCGTTACGGCTCCGGGTGCCCGCGTGGGCGACGGACGGATTCCGGGTGACGGTCAACGGGCGCATGGCGCAAGGGAGTTCGGTGCCAGGCCGGTACTTCACGGTCGCCCGGACCTGGCAGCACGGCGACACCGTACGCGTGCGCATGCCGTTCCGGCTGCGGGTGGAGCGGGCCCCGGACGATCCGTCCCTGCAGGCGCTGTTCCTCGGCCCGGTCAACCTGGTCGCCCGCGACCCCGCCACGGACTACCTGAAGGTGAGCCTGTACGGCAATGCCGCGCTCTCCGGCGACCTGCTGCCCTCCCTGACTCCGGTCCCGGGCGCCCCGCTGCACTTCACCCTGAACGGCATCACGTTCGCCCCGTTCCTCGAAGGGACCGAGGACCCCACCCACGCCTACGTGCGGCGCTGCGAGCCCCGGGTGGTCCTCGGCGGCCTCGACTCCGGCGTCGCCAACCCCGCCCGGCCCGACGGCACCACGCTCCTCGACGCGGTGTGGGCCGGAGCACCCTTCCGGAGCAAGGGGGCGCTGCTCGCGCGGGTCGGAGCCGTCGTGGACGCGTGGGTGGCGGACGGACTGCTGGAACGGGCGGGCGGCGTGGCGGTGCTGCGGACCGCGCGGCAGGCGTCGTACCCGCGCTGAGGGGGTGTCGTACCCCGTCGGCAGGGGTGGAGCGGGAAGTTCCCGCCGTGCGCGGGGTGCGGTGGCTGCCTAGCGTGATCCCATGACCACAGACCGAGCCGGGCCGGACCCGCACGACCGACGGTGGAAAGCGCTCGCCGTCTGTCTGACCGCGGCCTTCATGACATTGCTCGACACGTCGATCGTGAATGTGGCGCTGCCCTCGATGGAGCGCGGACTGCACGCCAGCACGGCCGACCTGTCGTGGGTGATGTCCGGATACGCCCTCACCCTCGGTCTGGTCCTGGTCCCGGCGGGACGCCTCGGTGACATGCGCGGACGGCGCCGGACCTTTCTGACCGGGCTCGCCCTGTTCACGCTCGCCTCGGCCGCCTGCGGGCTGTCCTCGGGCGCCGGCTGGCTGGTGCTGTTCCGGCTGCTCCAGGGGGCGTCGGCGGGCCTGATCGCACCGCAGACCTCGGCGCTGATCCAGCAGATGTTCCAGGGGGCGGAGCGGGCTCGCGCGTTCGGCATCATGGGCAGCACGATCGGCATCTCCACGGCGGTCGGCCCACTGGCGGGCGGTCTGCTGATCCAGGCGGCCGGCGGCCCCGACGCCTGGCGCTGGGTGTTCTACGTCAACCTGCCCATCGGGGTGGCCGTGTGCTGCGCGGGGCTGCGGCTGCTGCCCCACTCCCCCGGCTCGCCGGGCAAGCGCGAGTGCTTCGACATCCCCGGCGTCCTGCTCCTCGGCTCCGGCGTGCTCGCCCTGATGCTGCCCCTGGTGCAGCAACAGCAATGGCACGGGCGGCTGAAATGGGCTCTGCTTCCGATCGGCGCCGGGCTGCTGGTCGCGTTCTGGGCGTGGGAGCGACGGCAGGGGCGGCGCGGCCACGCACCACTCGTCGACCTCAAGCTCTTCTCCCTGCGCTCCTTCTCGCTCGGCGCGCTGCTGAGCCTGGTGTACTTCGCCGGCTTCACGACGCTGTTCTTCGTCTACACGCTGTTCCTGCAGAACGGCATGGGCTACGGCGCGCTGGCGGCGGGCCTGTCGTCCATGCCGTTCGCGGCGGGGTCGGCAGCGGGGGCCGCGGCCGGCGGCCGCCTTGTGGTGCGCTTCGGACGCAAGCTGGTGATCGCCGGGCTGTGCACGGTGGCGGTGGCGATGCTCGGGGTCGTCGCCGCCGTGCACTGGGCACCGGGGCGGGGCGTGGCCTGGGCGGTCGCGCTCCCGCTGCTCGTCGCCGGCATCGGCTCCGGGCTGACCATCTCCCCGAACACCACGCTCACGCTGTCCCTCGTGCCCGTGCGAGGAGGCGGAGCGGCGGGCGGGGTACTGCAGACCGCGCAGCGCATCGGCTCGGCGGCCGGAGTCGCCGCGGTCGGCTCGGTGTACTTCGCCCACCTGGCCAACCGCGCCGCCCCCGCGACCGCGCTCCAGTACGGACTGCTCACCTCCGTCGCCATCATCCTGCTCGCCCTCTGCCTGGCCTTCGCCGACCTGCACGAACGCCGGGTCCGTCCCCGGACGGAGCAGAAGCGGGAGGCGGCACGGCAGGAGGCGTAGGACGCCATGGCATCCATGGCATCCATGGCTTCCATGGCATCCATGGCATCCATGGCATCCATGGCTTCCATGGCTTCCAGATGAAGCGCCGCTGCGGCTCTCACGACCTCCGGCGCGGTTTGCCCCGCTTGGGGGTCTGCTTGGCGCCCGCTGTGCGCGCGCTGCCCCCCGCCGTGCGGGCGCGCGGGTTGCGGCCCGTGGACGCCGCCGCCGGCTTCTGCCGGGTGCCCTTCGCCTTCGGCTCCGCACGCTTCGGTTCGGACCGCTGCTGCTTCTGCTGCTCGGCCGGAGGCTTGGCGCGGCCCCGGGTGCTGTTGACCGTGCGGCCGCGCACGATGCCGATGAAGTCCTCCACCAGGCCGGTGGTGGCCTCCTCCGGCCAGGACAGGGCGATGCTGGATTGGGGGGCGTCGGTGACCGGGCGGTAGGTGAGGTCCTTGCGGTGGTACAGGCGGGCCAGGGACTGCGGCACGAGCAGGAGGCCGACGTTCGCCGCCACCAGCTCGATCGCGTCCGGTGTCGTCGCGGGCCGCTCGAAGGCGGGCTCGCCGGGCGGGCTGTCCCAGTCGAAGACGTCGTCCAGAGGGTGGAAGAGCACCTCCTCGGCGAGATCGGCGAGGGTCACCTCGTCCGCGGCCGTGATCAGGTGGTCCTTGGGGACGACGACCACCGTGGTCTCGGTGTAGAGGGGGATCGCGCTGAAGTGCGTACGGTCCACGGGGAGCCGTACGAACCCCGCGTCGGCCTCGCCCGCCCGCAGCACCTCGGGCGCCTCCGCGGCCGGGACCTGGACGAGGGTGAGCGGGATGTCCGGCAGGCGCTCGTTCCAGATCCTCACCCATTTGGCGGGCGTCACTCCGGGTACGTACGCGAGCCGGAACGACGGTGATTCCTCCGAGCCTGTCACCAGGCCAGGTTACCGGCCGCGGCCTGCCGCCCGTCACCCGCCGCGGCCCAGCCTCCGTCACCGGCCGTGGTCGGCGGCCGGGCACGCGGCCCTTACCCTTGACCTCATGAGTTCGCAGCAGAGCACCCAGTCGATGAAGCCCGCGACCGCGGCGAAGAAGCTGGGTGTGTACCTCCCCGCCACCCCCGCCTCGTTCCAGGAGGGCGTCGTCACGCGCGCCGAGCTGAACGAGCTGCAGGCGAACCCGCCGGAGTGGCTGAGCGAGCTGCGGCGCAACGGCCCGCACCCGCGTCCTGTGGTCGCCGCGAAGCTCGGCGTGTCCATCGCCGGCCTCGCGCGCGGCGGGGTCACCGAAGCGCTGACCACCGAGCAGATCGAGGCGCTCAAGCAGGAGCGGCCCGAGTGGCTGGAGAAGGAGCGCGCCACCCAGGCCGAGGTCCGCAAGGAGGCCGTGCGGATCAAGCAGGAGAAGCAGGAGAAGGAGCAGCGGGCCGCCGAGCGCGACTGACTCCTCCCCCCGAATCCTCCCCCTGTCTCGGTCCAGAACCGTTTTCCCACAACGCCCTCCGGCTTCCGGAGGGCGTTGTCAGTGCGCTGCCCTACAGTTCCCGTCACTTGATCAACGCGGGTGCGGGAGGCACGCATGGGGTGGGTGCCGGCCGGTCTACGAGGTCGCCCTGGACGACGGCACGGTGGTGTGCCGCAACGCGTCCGGACGGCGGCTGAAGTCGGTGCCGCCGAAGATCGCCGACGATCCGGCGGTCGTGGGGGCTCAGGCAGCTCGTCGCATGGCTGGCGCGGCATGAGCGGGAGTGCCTGGCCACCGCCGAGCGCTGAATGGTCCGCTCGCTGCCGGTGCCGCTCGCCGTCGTCACGCGCGTGTGGCCCGACCCCGCCGGGCGGGCCGCGCTGCGCGACCTCGTGGTCACCGGCGCCGACGGGAGATCGTCGGCTTCCTGCGGGACGCCGGCCCCGAGCGCGCTCTGGGCCTGGTCGACCTCGACGGCGACACCGTCCGTATCGCCCCCGACCTCGTCCGCATCCCCCACCCGGTCCTCCTCGAAGACCTGGCGGAGCTGCGGGAGTTCGCCATCGAGGTGGGCGTCGAGCAGGGCGCGCAGCAGCTCTTCCGGGAGGCCTGGCACCGGCCGGCCGCGCGTGACTCCGAGGCGACCCAGGTCGAGGAGTACGTCGGCGGCTCGTTCAAGGAGCTGCGCTTCCTGCACCGCCGGGCCACCCAGCTCGGCTACCGCGTGCGCGGTGGCAACGCCGTGTGCCCGGTCCTGGAGGACGGCCGGGGCGTGGAGGCCCGGGTGTGGATGGGGGACTACGACGGCTGGTCGGAGACCGAGACCGGTCCGCCGGCCTGGTCCGGCCCCTCCGGAAGGGTGCTGAAGCTCGGTCAGGTCGGGCCGGTGGCCTGGTCGGAGGGCAGGCGGATGGCAGCCGCGCTGTACGCGGGGCGGGACATCGAGGACGAGGAGCGGGCGGCATGACGTACACGGAACTGCACGCAGCGGCTGCCGAGCGCTCTCGCGATGTGTTCGGCCGCCTCCTGCCGGCCGACCCGGACCGCGTCGCCCACGCATGGCTGGCGGCGGCACGCTGCACCGAGGAGGTGGATCGCGCGCTCTGCATCGCGGCCTGGAGGTGAGGGGAAGGGATACGACACCGGGCGGGCCGCCGTTCCCCCGTGTCGGCGGCCCGCCGGGACATACGTCCCGCCCAGGCCGGTGTCGCAGGGTTGCAGTGTGCGACAGCCGGGACCGGCGGTGGTATGCGTACAAGTACGTACGCGGACGGGGCGGACGGGCCGCGAGGCGACCGGAGAGGAGGCAGGTGGGGCTGGACAGGGCCTACGAACGCATGACGGCCGTCGCCGTGGCGGCGCTGCACGAGCGGGAGCCCGCGCTCCTGTGGCCGATACTCGCCGGTGCTCTGGCGGACCTGTGCGGCGGTGAGGCGGTCGTGCACAAGCTGGACGAGTGGAGCGAGCGCGAGGGCACGATCGGTGTGGCGCCCGACGCCGCGGCCGCCGAGTTGGAGCGGCTCGGGAACGCGGACCTGGCTCTGCTGCGCGCGGGCTACCCTCTCGCCCAGCACTACGCGGACAGGACCGACCGGATGCCGGCGACCGCGCACCGGGCGGTGGGCCGCGCCTGGCCGGACAGCCCGACGGCACGTCTGCTCAACGACGTGTGGGACGTCGACCACATGCTGGGCGTTCCGCTCCCCGACAGCACCAGCCCCGTCACCGGGTGCCTCGTCTACCGGGCCGGTACGGACTTCACCGACGACCAGCTCGCCATGGCGGAGCGAGCCCAGCCGCTGCTGGCGGCCGTCGAGCGGCAGCGGCAGCTGCTGGAGGAGTGGCGGCGCGTGCTCGGCCCGGCCGGAGCGCCGGACGAGCGGGCGGCGGACGCTGCGCTGACGCCCCGCGAGGCAACCGTACTGCTGCTGCTCACCGACTCGCTCACCGCCGACGCCATCGGCCGACGCCTCGGCATCTCGGTCCGCACGGTGCACAAGCACGTCGAGAACATCTACCGCAAGCTGGGCACCCGCGACCGCCTGGGCACCGTACTGCGGGCCCAGCGACTCGGCCTGGTGCCGGCGCCCGGTCCCCCCTGAGCCTGGGCTCGCCCTGCGAGATTCGTTACCGTGGACCGGCCCGCACCCGCAATCGAGCCGACCTGAAGGGTTGTCAGCCAACTTGTCCCGTGATAGGCCGACGGTCCCGCGAACCGCGAACCGCGAACCGCGAACCGCGAACCGCGAACCGCGAACCGCGAACCGCGAACCGCGAACCGCGAACCGCGAACCGCGAACCGTCTGACGTCTGAGAGCTTTCTGCGGGTTCCGGTGGGCCCCGACGCCCACCGCTGGCGCACCTTCCCCGCCGAGCGGACGCTCGTCGTCGCCGCCCGTACCGTCACCTCCACCGTGCGCGTACTCGAGACGCTGCCGGCGCTGCTGCGTGACGACCCACGGGTGAGCGTGGTCTTCGCCCACGACCCCACCTCAGCGTTCGCCTCCGGGGTACGGGATCTCCTCCAGGCGTCCGGTTGCCGGATCATGCCCTGGGAGCAGCTGGCGCACATCAGCGCGGACCTCATCCTCACGGCCAGCGAGAACGTGGACATACCGGAGGGCGACTGCCCGGTTCTGGTGCTGCCGCACGGTGTGGGGTTCCAGAAACGCGTCCCGGACGCGCGCGGACCGCAGGACCGGCTGTCCGGCCTCGTCCCCGACGCCCTGCTGGAGTCCGGCCGCGCGTGGCTCGCCGTCTCGCACCCGGACCAGGAACGACAGCTCCTGGCCGCCCACCCCAAAACCGCCGGCCGCACCCTGCTGCTGGGCGACCCCTGCTACGACGAGTTGCTCACCGGCCGAACCCTCCGGAACACATACCGGCAGGCTCTCGGTGTCGCAGACGGGCAACGGCTCGTCGTGATCAGCTCAACCTGGGGTCCCACCTCCCTGCTCGGCCGCCACCCCGATCTACCGGTCCGCCTCCTCGGCGCACTGCCCCACGACGCCCACCGCATCGCGGCCATCGTCCACCCCAACGTCTGGTCGGCACACGGGTCCTGGCAGATCCGCGCGCTTCAGGCCTCGGCACTCGATGCGGGCCTGATGCTGATGCCGCCCGTGCACGCCTGGCGTCCCGCGCTCGTCGCGGCGGACGTCGTGATCGGTGACCACGGCTCGGTGACCCTGTACGGCGCCGCCCTCGGCCACCCGGTCCTGCTCGGCGCGTTCGGCGCGGACGCGGTGCCGGGGACGGCGGCCCACGACCTGGCCGCCGCGGCCCCGCGGCTGGATCCGGGCGGTGATCTGGCGGCCCAGATCGAGGATGCCGTAGCCGCTCACACCCCCGAGCGGTACGCCGAGGTCACGCGGCGGGCCTTCGCCGCGCCGGGGCAGGCGCCGGCCCGGCTCCGCGAGGTCGTCTACGAGTTGCTCGGCCTCCCGGAGCCCGGCTCCGCGCCCCCGCCGGACCTGCTGGTGCCCGCCCCGGAACCGGCCCCCGATCCCGTCACCTCGTGGCTGGTCGTCACCGGGCTGAGCGAGGAGTCGGCCGGCCTGGTCGTGACGGTACGGCGGTATCCCGCGGCGGCGCGCGCGTATGCGCAGGGCGGGACAGGACCCGAGGACGGGTCGCTGGGCCACGTCCATCTCGCCTGCTCGGACGGCGAGCGCGACCGCCGACGGCTGGAGAGCGCATCCGTGATCGAGCGGACCGCTCCGGCCGATTCGCCGACCGAGGCACTGCGCTGGGCCCGGGCCACCTTGGCCGAACTGCCCGGCAGTCTGCTGGCCGCCTGCGCCGTGCGGGGTGGCGGTCATCTGGTGGGGCTGCGCGACGGCCGGGTGGTCGAGGCGACGGTGACCGGACCGGCCACGGCTCCCGGGCTCGCGGCCGCGGTCGTCTACGCCTGGCTCCGGCAGGGGCGTCCGCCGGGCGAGGCGCTGCTGACCCTGCGCCTCGCCGGCGTGCGGGACGAGGACGTACTGCTCCGCCCGCGCCCCGCGGCTCCGAGCATCAGCTGAGGTCCGTCAGGCGCCGGCGCAGCTCTTCCGCGCGCCGACTGCCGTTCGCCTCCCGGATCTCGACGACCCGGCCCAGCCACTCGCGCACCCTCTCCGGGTGGCTGCCGGTGCGCTCGGCGATACCGATGAGGGCCTCCAGGGCATCGGCTTCGTAGCTGGTCGCGCGCTGCTCCCGCAGGATCTCCGCCGCCGTGGTCAAGGCGTGGACGGCGTCCTCGGTCTGCCGCAGGTGGTCGTGGGCGAGACCGGCGGCGAGGAGAGCACGTGCGGCCATGCGCTCGTCGGGCTCGGGAAGGTTCAGCAGATAGGCGCGCGCCTGCCGGAGTACGGCGAGGGCTTCCGCGTGCTCGCCCCGCGCGTCCATGGCGGATCCGAGGAAGAGCAGGGCCAGGGCCTCACCGCGCTTGTCCTCGGCCCGCCGGTTGAGTTCGACGCAGTACCGGTAGGTGTCCACCGCGCGGCGCGGGTCGAGGCGATCGAGGCAGCGGCCGTGGAACTCCTGGACGGACGCGCGCAGCAGCAGGCGGTCGGTGGACTCGGCGAGCGTCACGGCGCGTTCGGTCTCGGCGCGGGCGCGGTCCCCCTCACCGAGGTCCATCAGCGGCCGGGAGAGCAGAGCGCGCAGGCGGGCCTCACCGGCCACGGCCTCGGCGGCGGGGCCGTCGGGACGGTCGGAGGCCGCAGCTGCCAGCGCGGCGGCGGCCTCGGCGCCCAGCTCCAGCGACTCCTTCCAGGCGCCGAGGTAACGGTGGTGCAGGAAGAGCACCGTGAAGGCCTCGGCCAACGGCCAGGCAAGGGCATGCAGTCCATGCCGTACGGCGGCGCGCAACACGGCCAGGATCGTGGCGCACTCGGCGTCGAGCCACGTCAGCGCGGAGGGGCCGTCGGCTGCGGCGAAAGGATCGGTCGCGTCGGCGAGCAGGCTGCTCAGATCGGCGATGCGCAGCCGGTCCGCGCGCACCGCACGGTCGGCGAAGGCGACGAGCACGAGGTAGTGGGTGGTGACCCGCTCGATGAGAGCCGTCTCCTCGGCGGCCCGCTCCTCCTCGGCCGCGCGCTCACGGGCGTAGAGGCGGACCAGGTCGTGCATGCGGTAGCGGCCGTCGCGTGCGGACTCCAGCAGGCTCGCGGCGACGAGTTCGCGCAGCAGCCGCCGGGCCGTGCGCAGGTCGACGCCCGTCGCGGCGGACGCGACCCCGGCGTCGAAGAGCCCGGCCGGAAGCCAGCCGAGAAGACGGAACATCCGCGCGGGTCCGGGCGGCAGCAGACGGTACGACGGTCCGAGTACGGCGGACACCGAATAGCCGCCACCCGGCAGGGACATGCCGTCCAGGCGTGCGGCCTCGTCCTCGAGTTCGCCGACGAGGTCGGCCATGGTCAGGAACTCGTCGCTGAGCAGCCGGGCCGCCACGATCCGCAGCGCCACCGGCAGACCGCCGCACAGTTCCACGAGGCGTTCCGCGGCGGCGCGGTGGGCCGTCACCGTGGACTCACCGAGGCGGTCGGCGAGCAGTTTCAGACCGCCTTCGGCATCGAGCGGTTTGAGTGCGATGAGTTCGGCACCGTCCAGGGCGACGAGTTCGCCGAGCTTGCTGTGGCTGGTGACGACGACCGTGCTGCCGGGTCCGCTCGGGATCAGCGGCCGGACCTGGGCGGGCAGGGTGACGTTGTCGATGAGGACGAGCATCCGCCGGTCGCGGGAGTGGGTCGCGTACCGCCGGGTCAGCTCCGCGAGCGTCGCGGGGACGTGCTCGTCGCTCCCCAGCAGCGCCTGCAGGATCCCGGCGAGGGCCTGGGAGACGTCGGCGCCCATGGCGGCACCGACGGCGGCCTCGTCGCGCAGGGCGGCGTAGTCGACGTAGAACAGGCCGTCGGGGAAGCGTCCGCGTTCCTTGTCCGCCCAGCGGCAGGCGATCGCGGTCTTGCCCACGCCGGGCAGCCCGGCGAGCACCGCGAGGTTGACCCGGCCGGGTGCGCCGCACACGGTGTCGAGCCGGTCGAGTTCGGCGACGCGGTTGCTGAACGTGCCGGTCAGGGCGGGGAGATGGTCGGGCTGGGTGCCGGGCGCGGTCGGTGCGGCCCGGCGGACGTCGAAGGTGATGTCGTACGACGTTCTCGGCAGGATCTCGGCCAGCAGCCGGCGCAGTTCCTCGGCCGCCTCGGGGTCGTCCTCGAGGATGCGGAGCAGGCGCCGTTCCCAGTCGGCGGCGACGCGGCCCGCCACGCTCTCCTCGTCACCGCTGTCCCGGGCCGTCTCCAACTCTGCGCGCGAGGCGTCCAGTTCGTCATCCGCTCCGCGCCGGGCCAGCCAGCGGGTCACCCGTGACCGGGCCTGCTTCATCTGCGCCCAGGCGTCCGCGATCACGAGCCCGACAAAAGTCGTGGCCGCCTGCGCGGCGAGCGTCCCCAACTCGGCTTCCACCAAGCCCCCTTACGTCGTCCAGCGGCACCGGGACAGGCGGACCCCACGGTAGAAGGATCTTCGCCGGATTCCCAGTCGGCACGACGGGAGCGGGGGCGCGGGGGCGGGGGGCGGGCGGAGTCGGCCCAGGGCCGTAGCCAGCGGTGGGATCGGACAGCGTGCCCGCGCCCTGGGCCGAGGCGTTATGGCTGACCCACGACGCGGCCGACCGATGGGCGATCGCCATCGCCTTCGCCGTGGCGGCCTCCGGCGCCGTGGACAAGGCGCTGTCTCCGTGGGCCGGCCACGCCCCGTCCCCGTCCGGGCCGTCGCCCGGTCCGGGCGACGGCCGGTCGGCCGCCTCCGGGACCACACCCCCGGACGCGGACCCGCCCGGCCCTCCGCCGGAGCCGTCCGGCGGGCGTCGCACACGAACCCGGGGCCGGGTGACGACCGCCTTGGTGTCGGCAGCTGTCACGGCCGCGCTGGTCGGTGTGGTGTACGGCCTGCTGGCGCCGAAGGCCGGACACAGCGGGCCGGCATCGTCCGCAACGACCCCGACGACCTCGGCGGCATCACAGACGACTCCACCGCCCGGCGGCGGGTCGACCCCGGACGGCTACACCCTGGTCTACGGGCACCGGACACTGTCCTTGAAGAATGACAACTACTACTTCGACCTGCGCGCAGGCGCGGTCAGCGGTTCGGAGACGGCGTGGAGCGTCAGCACGAACGCCGGCGGCGACAGCAAGGGTGCCTTCGAACTCCAGCCGCTCACCGACGTGTACGTCGTGCCCGGCAAGGCCGCGCCGAGCGCCGGACTGTGCGCTGCCAACCATCATCGATGTCGACTACGGCAATTGGGCCACCACGGACGACATCATCTACTACCGCCACCGGAGTTGACCGACCACGCACGCACTCGCCACTGCCGCAGCGGCCCGTCACGTTCCTGGCTCCCCTCCGTCCTGGCGCCCGCGCAAGCCCGCCCGACCATGACGACCGCGAGGCCGTCGGTCACCACGCGCACCGGTCCGATCGCGAGCAGCTCGTGCGCCGCGGTCAAAGCCGCCCTTCGACCGCGGATCGCGGCGCGTCTGGCCGAGGCGGACCAGCGGGCAGCAGGAGATACTCGACGGTGCCGAGGCGACTCGGGAAGACTCAGCCGTGACCAGAGCCGATGACACCACCCGCCAGGCCCCACTCCGCCGGGGCTTCGTCTCGGACACCCGGTAGTGCCCCCCTATTTCGGCGCCTCGAAGCCGCCGATCTTCTGCTCGAGCAGTTCGGCCAGCCGCAGCGGGGTGCGGTCCTCGAACATCGGGCCGATGAGCTGCACTCCCACTGGCAGCCCCTCGGGGGACCGGCCCGCTGGTACGGCGGTGGCGGGCAGGCCGGGCATGGTGGCCAGACCGGCCCAGACGAGCTGGTCGAGGTACGGGTACTCGACGCCGTCGATGTCGATCCGGCGTTCCCTCAGATCGGGGTTGTGGTCGTGTTGGAACGCGGGAGTGGGCGTGATGGGACACACCACGGCATCGAACTCGGCGAAGAGCTGCCGCCACCCGTGGCGGTGAAGCTCGCGACGGTTGTCGGCCTCGATCCAGTCGCGGTGGCTGAACACCATGCCGCGCAGCCGCACCGCGTCGAGACTCCGGTCGTCTGCGCTCAGTCCGGCGGCGATGGTCCGCAGCTGCTCGTACGCTTCGACGGGAAAACGCGCAACGGCGCTCGAAAACAACAACTGCATGTAGAGCACCGCGGCTTCGGTCAGATCGGGCAACAGCGGACTGTGCCGTTCGACGCGGGCGCCGCCATCGGCGAGCGCGTCGGCCACCCGGTTCACGCCCGCCAGCACAGCGGACCCGGTCGGAATGAGCGGATGCGTGTCGAGGACCAGGACCCGGAAGTCGCAGAGCCGCTCGTGGCGCGCGGGCGGCAGCGTCAAGTCGTGCGCCTTGCCGAGCGTCAGCGGGTCCGGTCCGGCCATGACGTCGAGCAGGAGCGTGAGGTCGCGGGCAGTGCGCGCCATCGGACCCACGACGGCGAGGTCAAGGTCGGCCGGCAAGGCCGGCGCGGGCGGCGGGACCATACCGCGGTTCGCTGCCAGGCCGAGTGTCGGCTTGTGTGCGTAGACACCGCAGAAATGCGCGGGTGTGCGCAACGAACCGCCGATGTCGGAGCCGATGGACAGCGCACCGAATCCGGACGCCAGGGCCGCCGCTGATCCGCCGGAGGATCCGCCCGACGTGCGATCGTGATCCCACGGATTGTTAGTGGTGCCGTAGATCTCGTTGAAGCTCTGGATATCTTGCAGCCCCAAGGGCACATTGGTCTTACCCAGCACCACCGCGCCCGCGGCCTTGAGCCGCGACACCTGTACCGCGTCCTCGGCCGGCACATAGGCCCGGTGTTGCGGCATGCCCCAGGTCGTGGGCAGCCCAGCTATGTTGTAGGACTCTTTGACCGTCACCGGAATACCGAGCAGCGGCCGGTCCTCACCGCGGGCGCGTACCTGGTCGGCACCGCGCGCGGCGGCCCGTGCACGGTCGAAGTCCGGCACACAGATCGCGTTGATCGCCTTGTCGTCCCGCTCGATACGAGCGATCGCCTCGTCGGTCAGTTCCGCCGAGCTCACTTCACCGGCACGCAAAGCAGCCGCGAGTTCTTCGGCCGACTGAAAATTCCACTCCATGAATCCGACCGTACCGGCCGCTGGAACAGGCCATGAAATGCCGTTTCGCGCAACAGGGTTGAACGTTTCCATGCGTGTCATGTTCCGCTCCGGCACGGACAATTCGCCCGACCGCCGGCGATGGCGACGCGCGGCGGGATCGATCCGCAGGGTGCGGGGAACGACTCGCTGCACCCACCGGCCGACCGCCGAAGTTGCTCCTCGGAAGGCGGTTACGCCAGGAAGCTCAGCCGCACCTGACGGTTGGCATTGTCCCGATTCGTATCGACCAGGCAGACCGACTGCCAGGTGCCCAGCTCCAGACGGCCGGCGATGACCGGGAGGGTCGCGTGGGGCGGGACGATGGCCGGGAGGACGTGGTCGCGGCCGTGGCCGGGGCTGCCGTGGCGGTGCTGCCAGCGGTCGTCGGCGGGGAGCAGGGTGTGCAGCGCGGCAAGGAGGTCGTCGTCGCTGCCGGCACCCGTCTCGATGACGGCGATTCCGGCGGTGGCGTGCGGGACGAAGATGTTGAGCAGGCCGTCGCGGCCGGCCGCCGCCTCCCGGAGGAAGTCCTCGCAGTCGGCGGTGAGGTCGACGACACGTTCCCGGGAGCCGGTGGAGACGTGCAGCATTCGGGTGGTGAAGGCATCTGGCATGCCCCCATCCTGGCCCAACACCGGGTTCGACACCTTGTGGCGCGGCCGTTTCCTGATACGCGAGGTCCACAGGCCGAGACGCCGTTGACCATGGCACGGCAGGCTGGCTACGTTCTGCCGCATGTTGCGTTCAGCCCTGCTCACCACGCGCGGTCATATCGACCTGCTGCGGGTGGCCTCCGCCGCGTGTCGCCGCGGCCGCTGACGCCCTTCTCGCCTTTCCCCACCTCACCCTTCTTCAGGGCTCCGCCGCCGTGTCCGTGACCTGCCTTTGAGGCGGGCCGGGCGTATCGGCGCCGAGCCGAATGCCCCCTGCCCCGCCCTCTTCCGCGTGGAGCGTTCATGAGCATCAGCCATGCCCCACCCAGCTCTCCAGAACCCGATATTTCCGGTATATCCAAGTCCAAGGCTGCCGGAGCAGAGCACCCCGACCGCGCCCCTGCCGACATCCAAGCGACCGATCCCCAGCCCACCGATCTCCAGCCCGTCGTCCCCGCCTCCTCCCGCCGGCTCCGTATCCCCCGCTGGCTGCGCCGTACCGCAGGCCCGATCGTGCTGCTCGCCCTCTGGCAAGTCCTCACCGTCACCGGTGTATTGACGGCCGACGTACTCGCCTCGCCGGGCAGGATCGCGCAGGTCGGCTGGGATCTGGTGAGGGACGGTTCGCTGCCGTCGGCCATGGGGACCTCGCTTCGGCGCGTCGCGTTCGGCTTGCTGTTCGGGACCGCGATCGGCACCGGACTCGCCCTGGTCTCCGGCCTGTTCCGGGTCGGCGAGGACCTGGTGGACGCGCCGGTGCAGATGCTGCGGACGGTGCCGTTCGTCGGTCTCATCCCGCTGTTCATCATCTGGTTCGGCATCGGCGAGACCCCGAAGATCGCCATCATCACGCTCGGCGTGACCTTCCCGCTCTATCTCAACGTGTATGCCGGGATCCGTGGCGTGGACTCCCAACTCATCGAAGCAGGTGAGTCGTTGGGGCTCTCCCGGTGGGGTCTGGTGCGGCACGTCGTACTGCCGGGCGCGTTGCCCGGCGCGCTCACCGGGCTGCGCTACGCGCTCGGCATCGCCTGGCTCGCGCTGGTCTTCGCCGAACAGGTCAACGCCGACTCCGGCATCGGGTTCCTGATGGTGCAGGCGCGGGACTTCCTGCGGACCGACGTGATCGTGGTCTGTCTGATCGTCTACGCCTTCCTCGGCCTGCTCGCCGACTTCGTCGTCCGCTCCCTCGAAAGGCTGTTGCTGCAATGGCGACCGACGTTCACCGGCCGGTGACCGGGCACGCTGTCCATGTCGAGGGGCTGACCCGCTCCTTCGACGACCGCGCCGTGATCGACGACCTCCACCTCGACATCGCTCCCGGCGAGTTCGTCGCGCTGCTCGGCCGCAGTGGCTGCGGCAAGTCGACGCTGCTGCGCATCCTTGCCGGGCTCGACCGTGACATCCGGGGCACCGCACTCGTACCGCGCCGCAGGGCCGTCGCGTTCCAGGCGCCCCGGCTCATGCCCTGGAAGAAGGTGTGGCGCAACGTCCTGCTCGGGTTGCCCGGCAGGCCCGAACGCACCGTCGCCGAGCGGGTGTTGGACGAGGTGGGCCTCGGTCACCGGATCGACGCCTGGCCGAAGACCCTCTCCGGCGGCGAGGCCCAGCGCGCCTCCCTCGCCCGTGCCCTGGTGCGCGAGCCCGACCTACTGCTGCTCGACGAGCCGTTCGGCGCCCTCGACGCGCTCACCCGTATCAAGGCTCAACGGCTGGTCGGGGAGGTGTGGCAGCGCCGGGGCTGCGCCGTGCTGCTGGTCACGCACGACGTCGAGGAGGCCGTGTTGCTCGCCGACCGGGTCCTGGTGATGGACGCCGGCCGCATCGCCCATGAGCAGCGCATCGGCCTCGACCGGCCGCGTGAGATCACCGACCCGCGCTTCGCCGCCCTGCGTGCCGGTCTGCTGGCACGGCTCGGCGTCGACACGGCCACCGAGGCCGCCTGAACCCACCTCGATCCACCTCAACCCACCTCGATCCACCTCCCCCCGTCGAACCCCCTTTGAGACTCTCGCTCAAGAACGGAACCCCCATGCGCCGACGACTTCTCCCCGCCGCGCTGCTCCTCCCCTTCGCCCTCCTGCTCACCGCGTGCGGTGGGAACTCGTCCGCCAGTACGGGCACCGACACCGACGGGAAGGGCTCCGTCACGCTCAACGTCGGTGACCAGAAGGGCGGTTCCGAGGCCATCCTGCGTGCCGCCGGTGAACTGAAGAACCTGAACTACAAGATCCAGTGGTCGACCTTCACCTCCGGCCCGCCCCTGCTGGAGGCCGTCAACGCGGGGGCCGTCGACATCGGTGGCGTGGGCAACACCCCGCCCGTCTTCGCGGCCGGCGCCGGCTCGAAGATCTCCGTCGTGGCCGCCTGGCACGGCACGTCCAAGGGCGACGCCATCCTGGTGCCCGTCAGCTCCAAGCTCACCGAGGCCAACCAGCTCAAGGGCAAGTCGATCGCCGTGGCGCAGGGTTCGTCGGCGCACTATCAGCTGGTCGCCTCGCTCAAGGCAGCCGGGCTGAGCCTGTCCGACGTCCAGGTGAAGTACCTCCAGCCGGCCGACGCCCTCGCCGCGTTCACCTCCGGCAAGGTCGACGCATGGGCGGTCTGGGACCCGTACACCTCGCAGATCCTCCAGGCCAAGCAGGGCCGCGTGCTGACCACGGGCGACGGCATCACCAACGGGCTCACCTTCCAGGTGGCCGCGCCCGCCGCGCTCAAGGACCCGAAGAAGACCGCCGTCATCAAGGACTATCTGGCCCGGCTACGACGGGCACAGGTCTGGGTCTACAGCCATCAGGAGGAGTGGGCCAAGGTGTGGGCCAAGAACACCGGGCTGCCGTACGACGTGGCGCTGGCCTCAGTGAAGCGAACCAACGCCACCCGCGTCTCGGTCGCCGTCGACAAGCCGCTCGTCGCCTCCGAGCAGCAGATCGCCGACGCCTTCGCCGAGTTGAAGCTCATCCCGAAGAAGGTGGACTTCGCCGGTTTCGTGGACACTCGGTTCAACGGCGATCTGCCACCGTCGACGACGCCGGCCAAGGGCTGAGGAGGGGCTGGGGCTCCCCGGCTCAGGCCTGGGCGTGGCAGATGCGACGTATGGGCCTGCAACGCTGCCCCGGGAAGGTCTCCGCCCCGCTCATGGTTGGTAGAAGCGTGAACGAATCGCGTGAGGTCGAGGTCGTCGTCATCGGTGCTGGTCAGGCCGGGCTGTCCAGCGCCTTTCACCTGGTACGCAGCGGCTTCGCGCCGGAGCGCGACTTCGTGGTCCTCGACCACTCCCCCGCACCGGGCGGCGCCTGGCAGTTCCGGTGGCCCTCGCTGACGTACGGCAAGGTGCACGGGATGCACGCGCTGCCCGGCATGGAGCTGACCGACGCCGATCCCGGGCGGCCCTCGGCCGAGGTGATCGGTGACTACTTCGACCGGTACGAGCGCACTTTCGACCTGCGGGTACGCAGGCCTGTCGACGTGCGGGCCGTACGGCAAGGTGACGGCGGGCGGCTGGTCGTGGAGACGTCGGACGGTACCTGGTCGACACGGGCCCTGATCAACGCGACCGGCACCTGGGACCGGCCGTTCTGGCCGCGCTATCCCGGTCAGGAGACCTTCCGCGGGCGGCAGTTGCACACCGCGCAGTACGCCGGGCCCGAGGAGTTCGCCGGGCGTCGGGTGGTGGTCGTGGGCGGCGGTGCCTCGGGCACCCAGCATCTGCTGGAGCTGGCCCCGTACGCGGCCGCGACCACCTGGGTCACGCGGCGCCCTCCGGTGTTCCGCGAGGGTCCGTTCGACCAGGAGGCGGGCCGCGCGGCCGTCGCGCTGGTGGAGGAACGGGTGCGCCAGGGGCTGCCGCCGCGCAGCGTGGTCTCGGTCACCGGGCTGCCCCTCAACGACGCCGTCCGTCAGGGGCTCGCGGACGGCGTCCTGGACCGGCAGCCGATGTTCGACCGGATCATCCCGGACGGCGTGGCGTGGGACGACGGACGGCACGTCGCCACCGACGTCATCCTCTGGGCGACCGGATTCCGGGCCGCGCTGGACCATCTCCGTCCGCTGCGGCTGCGCGAACCGGGCGGCGGGATCCGGGTCGAGGGCACCCGGACCGTGGCCGATCCACGGGTCCACCTCGTCGGCTACGGCCCCTCGGCCAGCACCATCGGCGCCAACCGGGCCGGCCGCTCGGCCGTCCGGGACATCAGGCGGTTGCTGGCCGAGGAGCAGCCGGTCGCCGCGTGACGTCCCGCCGGCTCAGCGGACCGCGGGCGCGGAGCCGGCCGGGCTCTGGGACGGGGGCTGCGGCTGCGCCGCGCCTTGGTGCAGGGCGTTGAAGTCCGCCACATTGCGCAGGTGCGTCGCGTAGTCGGCGGTGAAGCGGGTGTCCCCCGGTTTGACCGTGACGAAGTACAGCCAGTCGCCCGGCGTCGGATTCAGCGCGGCGTGCATGGCCTCCTCACCGGGGTTGTCGATGGGCGTGGGCGGCAGGCCCATGCGCTGGTAGGAGTTGTACGGGCTCTCGACACGGGTGTCGTCCTGGCTGGTCTGGACGGTGCTGCGGTTCAGCGCGTAGTTGATCGTCGAGTCCATCTGCAGCGGCATGCCACGCTCCAGCCGGTTGATGACGACCCGGGCGACCTTGCCCATGTCCGCCCGCGTCGCGGCCTCGGCCTGGACGATGCTGGCGATGGTGACCGCCTGGTAGACGTTCATCGCGTCCTGCTGCGCCCCCGCCGCGATCGGTGCCGCGTTGAACACGCTGCTGGCGGTGTCGACCATGGAGCTGAGCAGGGACTCGGGCGTCGCACCTTTGCGGACGGAATAGGTCGCCGGAAACAGGTAGCCCTCCGGATTGCCCAGGGCGTCGCCGGGCAGTTTCAGGCCGGCCTTCCCGATGGACTTGCGCGTGCTGCCCGGGGGCAGTTCGAGAGCCTTGTCGATCGCGTCGTACACCTGGCTCGCGCGCCAGCCCTCCGGAACGACCAGGGCCTTGGGCGGTACTTCCTCGGGACCGCTGTCCGGCGTCAGCAGCGGCACCGCCACGGCGGTGCCGACGACGAGGCCGGCCACAACCAGGACCAGCCTGCCCCGGCGTGTCAGTCGGATCGCGCTCCGCGGCGGAATCTTCCTCTGCATGCGGGCACGGTAATACGCATATCGCCATTAACCCGGCACATATTCCATGTGGCCGTCACGGCTGTTCCATGTGGCCGTCACAGCGTCGGCTCGGCGGTCACGGCTCGTTTCAGCTCGTCGGTTCCAGCTGCGCGTCCCGGCGCACCAGGGCGGCGTACCTCCCGTCCGTTTCCAGCAGTTCCTCATGGCTGCCGCGTTCGGCGACCCGCCCGGAGTCGAGGACCACGATCTGGTCGGCGCCACGGATCGTGGACAGACGGTGGGCGATGGTGATCGTCGTCCGGTCGGCCGACAGGGCGTCGATCGCCTCCTGCACGGCGGCCTCCGTACGAGTGTCGAGCGCGCTGGTCGCCTCGTCGAGGATGAGGACCGGCGGATCGCGCAGGATCGTGCGGGCTATCGCGAGGCGCTGCTTCTCACCGCCGGAGAAGCGGTGGCCGCGTTCACCGACGACCGTGTCGTAGCCGTCGGGCAGCGCGGCTATGTGGTCGTGTATCTGCGCCGCCCCGGCCGCCGCCCGCAGTTCCTCGTCGGTGGCGTCCGGCTTGGCGAAGCGGAGGTTGTCGGCGACGGAGGCGTGGAAGAGATACGTCTCCTGCGAGACGACGCCGACCGCGCGCGCGAGGGTGTCGAAGTCGAGGTCCCGGACGTCGACGCCGTCCACCGTGACACGGCCGCCGGTGACGTCGTAGAGCCGGGGCACCAGATAGCCGAGGGTGGACTTGCCGGCTCCGGTCGGCCCGACGACGGCGAGGCTACCGCCCGCGGGGACGGTGACGTCTATGCCGTCGAGGACGGGACGGGTCCTGTCGTCACTGTCGTAGCGGAACGCCACGTCCTCGAAGCGGACTTCGCCCTTGACCTGGTCGAGGTGGACGGGACGCGCGCGCTCGGTGATGTCGACCGGCAGGTCCAGATATTCGAAGATGCGCTGGAAGAGCGCGAGAGAGGTCTGGATCTGGACACCGGTCGCGAGCAGACTCACGGCCGGGCGGAACAGCCCCTGCTGGAGCGAGACGAAGGCGACGATGGTGCCGAGCGAGACCTTGGGGCCGCCGAACTGAAGGGCGAGACCGGCCGTCCAGTAGATGATGGCGGGCATCGCGGCCATGACGATCGTGATCACGGCCATGCGCCAGCGGCCTGCCATGTTCGCCTTCACTTCCAGGTCGACCAGGCGCTCGGACTCGTCGGCGAAGGAGGCGGTCAGCGAGTCGGAGCGGCCCATGGTGCGGCCGAGCAGGATGCCGCTGACCGAGAGTGACTCGGTGACCGTGGCCGCCATCGCGGCCATCTGCTTCTGCCGCTGCGTGGTGATCTTCTTGCGTTCGTTGCCGACACGGCGGCTTATCCATACGAACGCCGGCAGCAGGACCAGCGAGACGATCGTGAGCCGCCAGTCGAGGGCGACCATCGCGACGATCGTGGCGACGACGCTGGTGGCGTTGGATACCAGGGAGGTGGCGGTGGAGGTGACGGTGGCCTGCATGCCGCCGATGTCGTTGGCGATCCGGGACTGGACCTCGCCGGTGCGGGTCCGCGTGAAGAAGGCGAGCGACATGCGCTGCAGGCGGCCGTAGACGGCGGTGCGCAGGTCGTGCATGACGCGCTGGCCGACGGTGGTGGAGATCAGCGTCTGGAGCACGCCGAAGACGCTGGAGAGGACCGCGCTGAGGATCATGCCGAGCGCGAGCAGGCTGAGCAGGCCGGTGCGGCCCTGGGGGATCGCGACGTCCAGGGTCTCCTTGAGCAGGAACGGCGTGGCCACCGAGACCAGCGAGGAGGCGCCGACCAGCAGGCCGACGATCGCGAGGCGCCCGCGGTAGGGGCGGAAGAGTTTCAGGATGCGGCGCACCTGCCGGGGCTGTTCCTTGGCGTCGGCAGGCGGGGTCCAGGACGTTTCACGGTCGGGGTGCATGGGCTCCTACGGAGGTGAACGGGCACCGGCCTGAGTCGGCCGACGATGACGAACGGATCGTAGCTCATTGTTACCTATACTCACAATGAACGGTATCCTGATATTGTTCCCGCATGACCACCCCCGATCCCGACGGCCTGCTCGCCGAGCAGTTGCTACGGCTGACCCGCCGGGTGCACCGCATCCAGAAGCGCCATCTGGAACAGCACGATCTGGGTGTCACCCCGGCCCAGTCCCGTCTGCTGCGCACCCTCGCGCACTACGCCTCGCCCCCGCGCATGGCCGACCTCGCCGAGCGCCTGGAGGTGGTGCCGCGGGCGGTGACGACGCTGGTAGACGGCCTGGAGGCGAGCGGGAAGGTACGGCGGATGCCGGATCCCGCGAACCGGCGCGTGACCCGGATCGAGCTGACGGACGAGGGGCTCACGACCCTGCGCGAGCTGCGCGGCGCACGCCGCTCGGCGGCCGAGGAGATACTCGCTCCACTGACGGAGAAGGAGCGCCAGGTGCTCGGCGTGCTGCTGGACACCCTGATCGAGGGGGACAGCCGCACGCGCTGCTGAGCGGCCCGTCGGCGCACGATCACCCCGCTTCCGGCGCGGGCTCCTTGGCAGTGGACCGTTTCTCCACGGTGGACTCCGCCCCAGAGCCCTCGTCGGATGCGGCAGATTCCGCCTCCGGGCCTTCGCCGACCGCGCAGGCAATCCCGCCGTCCAGCACCTTCTTGGCCCGCGCCGTGTCCAGCGCGCCCTCCCAGCGGGAGACCGCGAAGACGGCGACGCAGTTGCCGAGCAGGTTGGTGGTGACCCGCATGGAATCCATGATCCGGTCGACGCCGAGCAGCAGGGCGACCGCTCCGGCGGGGACGACGCCCAGCGAGGTCGCGGTCGCGGACAGCGCGAGGAAGGCCGAACCGGGCACACCCGCCATGCCCTTGCTGGTCAGCATGAGCACGAGGACGACCGTGATCTGACGGCCCAGGTCGAGGTCGACGCCCACCGCCTGCGCGATGAACAGGGTGCCGATGGAGAGGTAGATCGAGGCGCCGTCGAGGTTGAAGGAGTAGCCGGTGGGCAGCACCAGGCCCACGGCGTCGTCCCGGCAGCCGGCCTGCCGCAGCTTCTGCATCATGCGCGGCATGACGCTCTCGCTGGAGGCCGTACCGAGAGCGAGCAGCAGCTCCTCCCGGGTGTAGCGCACGAACTTCCACAGGCTCAGTCCGCTGACCAGCCGCAGCGCGACCCCGAGCAGCACGAGGAAGACCGCGGCGACGGCGTAGCACAGGACGATGAGCTTGCCGTAGGTCTGCACGACCCCGAGGCCGTACTGCCCGACGAGGTGGACCATCGCGCCGAACACGGCGAGCGGCGCGAGCCGCATGACGAAGCCGACGACGGCAAAGACGACCTCCTGCGCCTGCTCGATCGCCGGCAAGATCTTCGGGACTCTGGTGTGACCGAGGTGGAGCAGTGCCGCACCGACCAGACAGGCCAGGACGAGGACCTGCAGCAGCGCGTTGTCCGCGAAGGCCCCGACGGCACTGTTCGGCAGGGCGTTCAGGACGAACTCGGTCGTGGACGGCAGCGCGCCGCCCTGGGTCTGCCGGTCGACCGCCGAGGCGTCGAGCTTCGCGGGGTCCACATGCATCCCGGTGCCGGGACCGGCCACATTGGCGGCGGCCAGGCCGAGGAGCAGGGCGGCCGTGGACGCCACTTCGAACCAGACCAGGGCCTTCAGCCCGATCCGCCCGAAGGCCTTCAGGTCACCGGCCTTGGCGATGCCGACGACGACCACGCAGAACACCAGCGGCGAGATGACCGCCTTGATCAGGCGTAGGAAACCGTCGCCGAGCGGCTGGAAAGCCGTGGCCGACTCCGGCCACAGCTTCCCGACGACGATGCCGAGCACGAGCGCGCAGGCGACCTGCGCGAAGAGGGAGGTACGCAGTATGCGTGCGACGCGTCGCGGCAGGGACAGTACGGACTGCGGCACGGGCACTCCTAGAGGGCGTCGACTCGCAGAGGCCGAACGGGACTTCTGCGATACGGAAGGCGGCTTCCGTGTCGATCACTCTGGAGCCGTTGTCGATCCCCGCGGAGACACCCGTGTCACAGCCAGGTAAATCACCGCGCGAGTGGCGCACTCCACATCGCCCTGCTCAACAGCGGTAGCGGTCCTCCGTCAACACCCCCTGAACCGTGGTCAGCGCATGGTCGTAGCAGCCGTCGGAGCCGTACAGCCGATAGCGCTCGCTCGACGTGCCGACCGCGTGCCGCTGATCGCGCGGGACGTTCATCGTGTACGCGGCGTCGCCGCTGTAGGTGTCGTCGAGCCGCGACCACGCGGTGCGCCGGCCGTCCCGCAGCTCCACGACGGACGCGCGGTCGCCGAGCGTCAGCACGGTGCGCAGCCGGTTGTCCGTGCCGATGGTCGTGGCACCGTTCATGGTGTACGTGCGGTGGGTGTGCGTCGTCCGCGCGGGCCCCTGTCCGCCGACGGTGACCGTCTGGTCGTCGGACCACGTCGCGTCCAGTCCGTCCGTGTTCTCGCCGTCGGTCCAGCGGTGGACGGAGGTGTTGGCGAGCGTCCGTGCGACGGTGGTGGTCACCCGGCCGTGCGAGGTGTCGAGGTAGCCGGACACCGTGAGCCGGTGCCCGGCGTCGGTGTTCACGCGGTTCTCCGAACCGGGCGTGTAGGTCGAGGAGTTGGCGATGTCCGTCGCCTTGTGCGCGGTGAGCGCGCCGGTGACCTGGGCGCGGTGCGCGTCCTGCCAGACCAGGACGTTCACCGGCGCGCTCCAGCCCGACTGGCCCGCGGGCACGCCGACGACGGACACGTCGACGCGATGCGGACGGCCGTCGTCGAGCAGACCCGCGAACGGCGTGAGGTCGTATGCGATGGGCCGCACGTCGAAGGCGCCCGGCGCCGGGAGGACGTACCAGAGGAAGGGGTTGGACCAGCCGCCGGTCCAGACGTTCGGGAACGGCGCGGCGATTCCGGCGAGTTGGCCGTCGACCTTGATCTGCACCTCACGGTAGGGACCGTGATCGGCCTTGCAGGAGTACGACGCCGGGTCGGCCACGGTGAGATACCAGAACTCCTCGCAGCCGCCGCCCGAACCGGTCGCGTAGACCTCGGCGACGATCCGCTCGCTGTTGCGCGGGGTGGTGAGGGTCGTACCGTCGGGCGAGTCGGCGAGCGTGAGGACGCGGTCGGGGGTCCGCTCGGCGGGGCGCCCCGCGTAGAAGGTCAGGGTGACGTGCACATCGATGACGCCGGTGTATGTGCCGTCGACCGTGTTGCCGATCAGCATCTCGACGTCTTGCGGGCTGCGGAAGGTGTCGCTGTAACGGGTGACGTCCTTCTCGGCATGCCATGCGATGCCGTCGGGCGAGGGCTCGGGAGTGGAGGTACGCAGGATCTCGACGCCGCCGACGTGCAGATAGCCGAGGCGGTCGTACTGACGGCCCTTCACCTTGCCGTCGAGCCGCAGCACGACCTTGCTCCAGTGGTCGCCGCAGCCCTGGGGCGGGGTGTAGGCACCGCGGTAGGGCGTGAAGTCGCGGAACTGGGCGTCGGCAAGGGTGACCTGGCACGACGTGGTGTGCGGCCGGTCGACGGGCGGGGCCGCGGTAATGGGGTCGTGCCAGCCGGTACCGAACTCGGGCGGAACGTCGGCCGCTTGGGCGACGGCGGCTCCGGTGCCGAAGAACGCGCCCGCCAGGAGGGTCACTCCGGCGAGCATGGACATGACTATCCGTCTACTCATGGCCGGTGTTCTACGGGGAGTCGGGGCCGGCCCGCAATGACGCGTCGGGAAGAACGGCGTGATCGGGCCTGATCGGGCCCGATCGGCCCAGAGGCCTGTCGGCGCCGAGATGCGCCTTCGGCACGCTGACGTCAGCGGCAGTCTTGGAAAGACCGTCTGAAGCGCACGAGGTGCTGGTGCGTCAGGCGCGCAGTTCCTCCCTGTCGCCCATCACCATCACCGGATGCCGGGCCGGATCGAGCGTGCGCAGCAGGAACTGCATGGCGTCCTTGGGGACGCTGACGCATGCGGACGTGCCGTCACCGTGGTCGAGGTGCAGCCAGATGCCGCCACCCTTCGCGTCACCCTCGGGGCGTGCGCCGTCGTCCGGCGGGCGGCCCGGGCGACGGTTGTAGTCGATGGCGATGACGTAGTCGAAGTCGTGCTGATGCGCCTCGCCCCGGTTCGGGGGCGCGAAGGAGTTCGGGTCCTGGAGGTACGGCAGCCTGGTGCCGGGGTTGTCGAGCACACCGCCCGCGTCGGAGAGGCCGAACACGCCGACGGGACTGCGCCCGTCACCCTCGCGATGGGCTCGGGTCCAGCCGTTCCGGCCGTTGTGCGCCGGCCACGTGGCCATCGGCCGCCACTCCGGCCCCTCCCGCATGTACAGCACGGCCGTGGAGTAGGGCGAGTTCTCGCCTTCGCCGTACACCACGAGGACCTGGCCGGAGTCCTGGGGGATGTACCGGTACAGCCGGTCGCCGACGCCCGGGATGCGAGTTGGGTCGGTCACGGGGACGGTCGACACCATCGGGGTGCGTGGGGCCTGCCCGCGGGGGCCCGCCGCCCCGCCGGCGCGAGCCGGACCGGAGGCATCGATCCCGCACGCGGACAGAGTCGTCATGAGCGTCCCAAAGGCCGTCACCGCGACCGTCATTCGCCACACGTTGTCCATCAGCACACGACCATCGTGGATCACATACGGGTCGATAGTGCGATCTTCTGGACATTCGGGTGACGGCCTCCCGGCCGCATGGCCGGAAGCCGGTGGATTTCACCGCTTCGTCAGGAAAACCGTTTGAAATTCACCACTCGGCGACGCGAACCTTTCACGTCTCGTCACCGCTTCCAGCCGCCTCCCCACGTCCCCTCCCCTCTCCTCCCGTCCCCCTCCCTTGCCTCCCCTGTATCCCCGTCCCTTCCTCCTGACACGAGCCACTGAGACCTCATGCAGATTCAAGACCTTCCGTACTCCGATCCGGGCGTCCCGGACGCACGTTCGGGCCCCCGATTCCTGTGGTGGCTCTGGCGGAACCAGCTGGGCGGTCAGCTGAAGTCACTCGCCTGGGGCCTGCTGCACTTCGTCGCCGTCTCGGCCCTGCCCTTCTGTGTGGGCCTCGCCGTCCAGGCGGTAGTCGACCGCTCCGGCATCCGGCTCGCCCTGACGGGTGGTCTGATGCTGCTGTGCGGCGCGGGCATCGCCCTCGGTGACACCTTCCTGCACCGCACCGCCGTCACCAACTGGATCACGGCCGCCGCCCGCGTCCAGCAACTGCTGGCTCGCAAGGCCGTCCAGCTGGGCTCCGCCCTGACCCGGCGGGTCGCCGCCGGCGAGGTGGTGGCTGTTTCCACCGGCGACGTCGAGAAGATCGGCTGGTTCGTCGAGGCGGTCTCCCGGTTCACCGCGGCCGCGCTGACGGTCGTGGTGGTCTGTGTCGCCCTCGCCGTCTACCAGCCCGCCCTGGGCGTGGTCGTCGCCGTCGGACTGCCGGTGGTGGCGCTCGCGGTGCTGCCACTGCTGCCCCGCGCGACCCGCCGTGCCGACGTGCAGCGCGAAAAGGCGGGCCGGGCCACCGAGCTGGCCTCGGACACGGTCGCCGGGCTGCGTGTGCTGCGCGGCATCGGCGGCGAGGAGCTGTTCCTCGACCGCTACCGCCGTGCCTCGCAGGAGGTACGGCACGCCGCGGTGCGCAGCGCCCGGATGTGGTCGCTGATCTCCGCCATTCAGGTGCTGCTGCCCGGACTGCTGCTCATCGCCGTCGTCTGGCACGGCATCCAGCTGGCCCGCCAGGGCCGGATCACCGTCGGCGAACTCGTCACCGTCTACAGCGCGGTCATGGTTCTGAACTACCCGCTGCGGCACTTCGAGGAGATCGCCATGGCGTACTCCTTCTCGCGCCCGTCGGCCAAACGGGCGGCCCGGGTGCTGTCACTGGAGCGGTCGACGGCCACCGAGGGCACCCGTGCGGCAGAGGTGCCGGGCGGCGATCTGTACGACCCGGTCACCGGTCTGCTGGCTCCCGCCGGCCGGCTCACCGCCGTGGTCTGCGGCGACCCGGATGCCGCGGGCAGGCTCGCGGCGCGGCTGGGCGGCCACGCGTCCGAGCAGGGCCGCTCGGTGCTGCTCGGCGGTATCGCCCTGGACGAGCTCCCGCTGGACAGCGCCCGTACCGCCGTCCTCGTCCAGGACAAGGAACCGGTGCTGCTGTCCGGCACGCTGCGCGAGCTGCTCGACGTGCCGACCTCCGGAACCGTTGAGGCCACGGACGCGCTGGCCGCGGCGCAGTGCGACGACGTCCTGGACGCGCTCGTCCAGGGCTCACTGGACGCCGTGGACCCGATGGACGCCCGGATCACCGAGCGCGGACGGTCCCTGTCCGGCGGCCAGCGCCAGCGGCTGGCACTGGCCCGGTCGCTGATCACCGACCCCGAGGTGCTGGTGCTGGACGAGCCGACGTCCGCGGTCGACTCGCACACCGAGGCACGGATCGCGGACGGGCTGCGCCGGCTGCGCTCGGGACGCACGACGGTGGTGTTCACCTCCTCACCGCTGCTGCTGGATCGCGCGGACCGGGTCGCCCTGGTCCATGAGGGCGAGGTCGTGGCAGTCGGAGTGCACCGCGAGCTGATCGGCAGCGAGCCCCGATACCGGGCCGTGGTCACGCGCGAGACGGACGACGAACTGGCCATGGCCGACGACGCTGCCCTTGTGGGCGCGAACCAGGAACGGAAAGAGATCGAGGAGAGCGCATGATCGGCGTTGCACCGCCGGCGTACGACCCGGCGGCCCCGACGACCGCCACCACCCTGCCCGTCGGTGCGGCCGCGACCGTGCGCGGCTATGTCGCCGAGCTGTTCCGCCGGCACCGCCGGGCGTTCCTGCTGCTCATCGGCGTGAACACGGTGGCCGTGATCGCCTCCATGGTGGGTCCGTACCTGCTCGGCGGCTTGGTCGAGCGGGTGTCGGACCGGTCCAGGGAGCTTCATCTCGGCCTGACCGCCGGGCTGTTCGTGCTCGCGCTGGCCGTGCAGGCCGTGTTCGTACGGCAGGTGCGGCTGCGGGGCGCGATGCTCGGCGAGCGGATGCTGGCCGACCTGCGCGAGGACTTCCTCGTCCGGTCGGTCGGGCTGCCGCCGGGCGTGCTGGAACGGGCGGGCACCGGCGACCTGCTCTCCCGCATCACCACCGACATCGACCGCCTGGCCAACGCGATGCGCGAGGCGGTGCCGCAGCTGGCGATCGGTTTCGTATGGGCCCTGCTGCTGCTCGGCGGGCTCGTCGTGACGGCTCCGCCGTTGGCGGCAGCCGTGCTGCTCGCCGTGCCGGTGCTCGTGATCGGCTGCCGCTGGTACTTCAGGCGGGCACCTGCCGGATACCGCTCCGAGGCCGCCGGATACGCGGCCGTCGCCGCCGCCCTCGCCGAGACGGTGGACGCGGGCCACACCGTCGAGGCGCACCGGCTCGGCGCCCGCCGCATCGCGCTGTCGGAGCGGCGGATCAAGGAGTGGACGGCCTGGGAGCGGTACACACTCTGGCTGCGGTCCGTGCTCTTCCCGGTCATCAACGCCGTCCATGTGATCGTGCTCGGCTCGGTCCTCATGGTCGGCGGGGTGTTCGTCCTGCGCGGCTGGATCGGGGTGGGGCAGCTGACCACGGGCGCCCTTCTCGCGCAGATGCTCGTCGACCCGGTGAACCTGATCCTGCGCTGGTACGACGAGGTGCAGGTCGCCCAGGTGTCGCTGGCCCGGCTGGTCGGTGTGCGGGACATCGAGCCGGACGCCGGGGACGCTGCGCTGGCGCCGGACGGCCGGGAGGTGCACGCCGACCGGGTGCACTTCGGCTACCGCGAGGGTGTCGACGTGCTGCGCAAGGTGTCCCTGGAGGTCGCCCCGGGCACCCGGCTGGCCCTGGTCGGCCCCTCGGGTGCGGGCAAGTCCACCCTGGGCAGGCTGCTCGCCGGGATCTACGCACCCCGCGACGGGCGGATCACCCTGGGCGGCGCGGAACTGTCCCGGATGCCCGCGGAACGGGTCCGCTCCCACGTCGCCCTGGTCAACCAGGAGCACCACGTCTTCGTCGGCTCCCTGCGGGACAACCTCCGGCTGGCCCGGACCGGTGCCAAGGACGCCGAGCTGTGGGCGGCGCTGGGCGCGGTCGACGCGGACGGCTGGGCCCGGGCCCTGGACGACGGCCTGGACACCGAGGTCGGGTCCGGTGGTCTCGCGCTGACCCCGGCGCAGGCCCAGCAGATCGCACTGGCCCGGCTGGTGCTGGCCGATCCGCACACGCTGGTCCTGGACGAGGCGACCTCGCTGCTGGACCCGCGTGCGGCCCGGCATCTGGAACGCTCCCTGGCCCGGGTGCTGGACGGCCGCACCGTCGTCGCCATCGCACACCGCCTGCACACCGCCCATGACGCCGACGTGATCGCCGTCGTGGAGAACGGCCGCATCAGCGAGCTGGGCAGCCACGACGACCTGGTCGCGGCGGACGGCGCGTACGCGGCACTGTGGCGGTCCTGGCACGGGTGAGGATGCGCCCGGTGCGCGGATGCCCGATGCCGCGGCGCAACGCCGGCCGACGGCGCCGGTCACCGTGATCACCGCGGCTGCGCCGCAGACAGTGCCCGGGACGGCACCGCCGGGTGCCGTGGCCACCACCGCCAGGGCCTGACGCAGCCGGGCCGCGGCGAGTCGGCGTGCGGTGGGGCCTGCCGACGCTGGAGGCCGGGCCGCGTCGGGCCGGCCGCACGGTGCCGTCTTTCCGTGCCTGAGGCCGGCCCGTCGCGACGCGCCAGCACGCAGTGAAGCCTGCCGAACGTCTGGAGCCACCAGGCCGAGGCGGGCCGATGCGCCGTGCAGTCTGCCGACGCTCGGGGTCGCCGGGCCGCGCCGAAGGGGTGGACTCCGGCGGCTGCCGGACGCCGGTGCACGGGTGCGTGCACTGAGCCGCGTCCGTGCCGTTGCGCGGTGCCGAGCTGGGGTGGAAGGCTGGAGAACGGCACCGGCTCGGGGAACGTCTCGGAACCACCCGGTTCACGGCGTGTGACACCCGTGCCGCGCGTGCCGGCGGCCCGCCGCCCGCTGCGGTGGCACATGGCCGTCCTCACCACCTGGAGGTACTCGTGGACCGCGCCGACAGCTGGGGGGACGATGTCTACCAGCCCGATTCCTCGGAGATCCGGGAGGACTCGGGGGTGCTCGACGTCGAGGACACACTGGACTTCGACGGCGTCGAGGACCCGCTCGACCGCGGCTGGTCCCCTCCGGAGCGTCCCTGGGCGGTGGAACACAGCGGTGTGACGGCGGCTGAGCGCCAGGCGGGCGAGACCCTCGACCAGCGGCTCGCCGAGGAGCAGCCCGACCTGGCCACGCCGGACGGCGACGACCTCGGCGACTGCTCCGGAACCGACGGAGAACTCCTCGACAACGAGGTCGGCAACCTGCGCTCCGGCCGGCTGGTGGCCCCGGACGAGGGAGCGCACGAGGACGAAGAGGCCGCCCTCGTCGCCACCGACGTCGGCATCGACGGCGCCGCCGCCTCCGCCGAGGAAGCCGCGATGCACATAGTCGACGAGGAATCGCTGTCCGGCTGACCCATACATCCCCTGCCCCGCCCCGGACGAGGAGCCGCCATGCAGCAGGACAAGCACCCCGGCTACCACGCCGTGGTCTTCCGTGACCGCGCCGCCGGCTACGCCTTCCTGACCCGCTCGACCGCGCAGAGCGAGCAGACCATCGAGTGGGACGACGGCCGGACCTACCCGGTGATCGACGTGGAGATCTCCTCGGAGAGCCACCCCTTCTACACGGGCAAGGCCCGCACGGTCGACACCGAGGGCCGCATCGCCCGCTTCGAGCGCCGGTACGGCGGGGCGGAGTCCGGCGAGGCGACCTGATGGCGAGCGGTGCCTCGGGTCAGGTGCCGGGCGCCTCGAGGTGTAGGACGCCCCGGTGGTGAGGGGCACCTCAGATCACGTTGAGGGCCGCCGCGCAGCCTATTCCGCCGAGCAGCATGAACAGCGGCATCAGCACCTTCAGCTCCACCCAGCTCCCGGCCCGGAACCGCATCGCCTTCGGCGGCCCCAGGGGATACCAGCGCTTGCGGCCGACGGGGATCGGCCACAGGATCGGGCAGCCCGAGACCGTCAGCGCGTCCCCGATGTCGTGCACCAGCGCGCCCAGCACCACCGGCAGCCCCAGCCACAGGTACGGCTGGCCCGGCGCGGTGAACAACCAGTCGGAGCCGTTGCCGGGCTTGTCCAGGACCCCCGCGAGGATCCACGCGCTGGTCGCGGCCAGCAGCCAGACCAGGACGTCCGCACTGGAACCCCGGGCCGCCCGCCACAGCAGACCCTCGATCGCCAGCACCATGTGCACGAAGAGGATCGCCAGCACCGCCCAGCGGCCGCCCGCGATCGCCGCCGCCGAGCAGCCGGCACCGAGCAGGGCCGCCCACAGCCAGGTGTGCGTCAGTGTGCGGTGGCCGCCGTTGCGGCGCGGGTCGCCCTTCATCCTGGTCGCCTTGTAGACGGCGTAGGACAGCTTGTCCACGATCTCGCAGATCCAGTGGGAGATCGGCCCGAAGGAGCGCGAGATGGTCGCCGCCTTGTGGTCGAGGTCCGGGGCGAGTGCGGCACCGGCACAGATCAGCGCCCCGACGAGGAGGACCGGCCAGGGCATCGGGTGCCCCGTCGCCGCGGCGGCCGCTCCGACGCCGAGCCACGCCGCGGCCCCCGACAGTGAGTGTGCTGGTCCCATCATGGCCGCTTCCCGCTCCATTCCTCGTGTGCCGCTGTCCAGTTGACCCGGTGCGCTGACGCTCCGTCGGCGACCCAGCGTAGCGTCCGTGATCTTCGCTCTCGCAGTCGATTCCCCTCTTGAGGACAAGGGCAGGCAAGATGGGTCCGTGACCCTCATCGATCAGCTCCCGCCGACCGCCGACCCCGACGCCCTGTACGAAGCCTTCGAGTCGTGGGTGCAGGAGCGCGGCCTCACCCTCTACCCGCACCAGGAGGAGGCGCTGATCGAGGTGGTCTCCGGGGCGAACGTGATCGTCTCGACCCCCACCGGCTCCGGCAAGAGCATGATCGCCGCGGGCGCCCACTTCGCCGCGCTGGCACGGGACGAGGTCACCTTCTACACGGCCCCGATCAAGGCGCTGGTGTCGGAGAAGTTCTTCGAGCTGTGCAAGATCTTCGGCACCGAGAACGTCGGCATGCTCACCGGCGACGCCTCCGTGAACGCCGACGCCCCCGTGATCTGCTGCACCGCCGAGGTGCTGGCGTCGATCGCGCTGCGCGACGGCAAGAACGCGGACATCGGCCAGGTCGTCATGGACGAGTTCCACTTCTACGCGGAGGGCGATCGCGGCTGGGCCTGGCAGATCCCGTTGCTGGAGCTCCCCCAGGCGCAGTTCATCCTGATGTCGGCCACTTTGGGCGATGTGTCGTTCTTCGAGAAGGACCTCAGCCGCCGTACCGGCCGCCCCACTTCGGTGGTCCGTTCGGCGACCCGCCCGGTGCCGCTCTCCTACGAGTACCAGCTCACCCCGCTCACCGAGACCCTCACCGACCTGCTGGAGAGCAGGCAGGCGCCGGTGTACATCGTGCACTTCACGCAGGCGCAGGCCGTGGAGCGGGCACAGGCGCTGATGAGCATCAACATGTGCTCGCGCGAGGAGAAGGACCAGATCGCCGAGCTGATCGGCAACTTCCGCTTCACCACCAAGTTCGGCCGCAACCTCTCCCGTTACGTCCGGCACGGCATCGGCGTCCACCACGCCGGCATGCTGCCCAAGTACCGACGCCTGGTGGAGAAGCTCGCCCAGGCCGGACTGCTGAAGGTCATCTGCGGCACGGACACCCTCGGCGTGGGCGTCAACGTGCCGATCCGCACGGTGCTGTTCACCGCCCTCACGAAATACGACGGCAGCCGGGTGCGCACCCTGCGCGCCCGGGAGTTCCACCAGATCGCGGGCCGGGCCGGCCGGGCCGGCTTCGACACGGCGGGACTGGTCGTGGCACAGGCGCCCGAGCACGTCATCGAGAACGAGAAGGCGCTGGCCAAGGCCGGCGACGACCCGAAGAAGCGGCGCAAGGTGGTGCGCAAGAAGGCGCCGGAGGGCTTTGTCGGCTGGACGGACAACACCTTCCAGAAGCTGATCGATTCGGATCCGGAGCCGCTGACCTCGCGTTTCCGGGTGACGCACACGATGTTGCTGTCGGTGATCGCCCGCCCGGGCAACGCGTTCAAGGCGATGCGTCACCTCCTGGAGGACAATCACGAGCCGCGCAGGCAGCAGCTCAGGCACATCCGCCGGGCCATCGCGATCTACCGCTCGCTGCTCGACGGCGGGATCGTGGAGAAACTCGACAAGCCCGACGCCGAGGGCCGGATCGTCCGCCTCACGGTCGACCTGCAGCAGGACTTCGCACTCAACCAGCCGCTGTCCACGTTCGCGCTCGCCGCGTTCGAACTCCTCGACCCCGAGTCGCCCTCCTACGCCCTCGACATGGTGTCCGTGGTCGAGTCCACCCTGGACGATCCACGGCAGATCCTCGTCGCCCAGCAGAACAAGGCACGCGGCGAGGCCGTGGCCGCGATGAAGGCGGACGGCGTCGAGTACGAGGAGCGCATGGAGCGCCTCCAGGACATCACGTACCCGAAGCCGCTGGAAGAGCTGCTCTTCCACGCGTACAACACCTACCGCAAGAGCCACCCGTGGGTCGGCGACCATCCGCTGTCGCCGAAGTCCGTCATCCGGGACATGTACGAACGGGCGCTGTCCTTCACCGAGTTGGTGTCCTTCTACGAGCTGGCTCGCACCGAGGGCATCGTGCTGCGCTACCTCGCCAGCGCCTACAAGACCCTCGACCACAACATCCCGGACGACCTCAAGTCCGAGGACCTGCAGGATCTGATCGAGTGGCTGGGCGAGATGGTGCGCCAGGTGGACTCCAGCCTGCTGGACGAGTGGGAGCAGCTCGCGAACCCGGAGGAGATGACCGCCGAAGAGGCCCAGGAGAAGGCCGACGAGGTCAAGCCGGTCACCGCCAACGCGCGCGCGTTCCGGGTCCTGGTCCGCAACGCCATGTTCCGCCGTGTGGAGCTGGCCGCCCTGGATCAGGTCGAGGAGCTCGGCAAGCTGGACGCCGAGTCCGGCTGGGACGCAGACGCCTGGGGCGAGGCGATGGACAAGTACTGGGACGAGTACGAGGATCTCGGCACCGGCCCCGACGCCCGCGGCCCCAAGCTGCTGGTCATCAAGGAGGAGCCGGAGAACGGCCTCTGGCGCGTCCGTCAGATCTTCGACGACCCGAACGGCGACCACGACTGGGGCATCAGCGCGGAGATCGACCTCGCGGCCTCGGACGCCGAGGGCCGTGCGGTCGTCCGCGTCACCGAGGTCGGCCAGCTGTAAGCCGTTCGCGACCCGTTGTGAGCCAAGGAGAATCCCACCGATGACGAACCCGGCCGAGAGACTGGTCGACCTGCTCGACCTCGAACAGATCGAGGTCAACATCTTCCGTGGCCGGAGCCCGCAGGAGTCCCTGCAGCGGGTCTTCGGCGGCCAGGTGGCGGGCCAGGCGCTGGTCGCCGCCGGCCGGACCACGGAGGGCGACCGCCCGGTGCACTCCCTGCACGCGTACTTCCTGCGCCCGGGCCGCCCCGGGGTGCCGATCGTGTACCAGGTGGAGCGGGTCCGCGACGGCCGGTCGTTCACCACGCGCCGGGTCACGGCCGTACAGCAGGGGCGCACGATCTTCAATCTGACCGCGTCCTTTCACAAGCCTGAGGAAGGATCGTTCGAGCATCAGCTGCCGCCTGCCCGCGAGGTGCCGCACCCGGAGTCGCTGCCGACGGTCTCCGAGGAGATCCGCAAGCATCTGGGCGCGCTGCCGGAGCAGCTGGAGCGGATGGCGCGCCGCCAGCCCTTCGACATCCGCTATGTCGACCGGCTGCGCTGGAACGCCGAGGAGATCGAGGGCGCCGAGCCGCGCAGCGCGGTGTGGATGCGTGCGGTCGGACCGCTCGGCGACGACCCGCTGGTCCACACATGCGCGCTGACCTACGCCAGCGACATGACCCTCCTGGACGCGGTCCGTATCCCGGTCGAACCCCTGTGGGGTGCGCGGAACTTCGACCTGGCCTCGCTGGATCACGCCATGTGGTTCCACCGGCCGTTCCGCGCGGACGAGTGGTTCCTGTACGACCAGGAGTCGCCGATCGCGGTGGGTGGCCGAGGTCTGGCCCGGGGCCGCATCTACAACTTGGAGGGGCAGCTGATCGTGTCCGTGGTGCAGGAGGGGCTGTTCCGCAAGCTGGGCTGACCTGCGGTTTCACCAATCGTCGACGTTCTTGCCGAGAATGAAGCAGGGGCGTCTAGGCGGGCGCCGACGCCGCTGGGCCGGCTCGCCAGGTTCTGGCGGCGGCCAGCAGGTGCTTGCCGACCAGGATCAGGTGGGGGTTGGTGGGGCTGCCCGGGCGTCGGACCAGGTAGGCGGTGTTGATCCCCGGGTCGTGCGGCTGGTGCAGCAGCTGCAGGACGCCGGAGGCGAGTTCGGTGCGGCACAGCTAGCTGGGCAGGACGCTCCAGCCGGCGCCGGCGGTGACGGCGGTGAGGACGCCGCGCATGTCGGGGATGGTGATCGCGGCCTGGGTGTGCAGGCGGCGGTCGAAGACGTGACGCCAGTAGCGGCGGGCGATGGGCAGGTCCTCGGCGTAGGCGATCAGCGGGAGGCACTCCAGGGCGATGGGCAGCTCCCGGCCCTTGAGCCGTTCGGCCCATGCCGGGGCGGCGACCAGGACGAATACCTCGTCGGCGAGGAGTTCGGCGTGCAGCGTCCGGCCGTGGGGCCGCCGGGTGGCGACGACGAGGTCGTGGCGTCCGGCCCGCAGCTCTTCGAGCAGCGGTTCGGTCAGTCCAATGGCCACCCGTAGCCGTACGCCCTGTGCGACCAGCGGGGCCGGCACCTTGAGGCCGGTGCCGCTCAGGAACTCCGCGGGCCCGGCCAGATGCACCGGCGCCGGGGGGCTGCTCGGCGCCTCGCCGGTAGTTCGACATGGGCGGAACGGTCTTGGGCCGGCCGTCCCGCGAACGTGTGCCCGCGCCGGATGTAATGACAGCGCTGCGAGCATTCCCACACGGCCTGCACCATCTGCTCTCCCACAGCCGGCTGGGACAGTGACGGCCTGGCGACGGCCTCCAGGCATACGTGGCCGAACAACTCGGCCAGACAGACGGCGTGTTGATCCTCGACGACACCGGCTTCGTGAAAAACGGGCACCACTTCCGCGGGGGTGCAGCGCCAGTACTCCGGCACCGCCGGGCGAACGGAGAATCGCCAGCTCGCCCGAGGGATGATCCTGCGCGCCCTGGCCTCCCGGCTCCCCATCGCCTGGGTCACCGCGGATCCCGCCTACGGCCAGGAATCGCATTTCCGGCGCCTCCTCGAAGACCGCGGCCCCTCCTACGTGGTCGCCGTGCCCAAGTCCCAGCCCGTCCATAGCTCGCACATCGACCACCTCCTCGCCGGATGCCGCTGGCGGATCGAGATGTGTCAACCACAGTGCACTCATAAATGGGAACTGGCTGTTTGATCTCCGTCTTGGGCCGGGAGGGGTGGTTCGGTGTCGGTCCAGCGGAGTCGGGTGTACCAGCCGGGCGGGCGGGTGCGTCGCTCGCGGAGTTCGGCGAGTTGGGTGGGTCCGGCGTGGAGGATCCAGCGGTAGGGGCGCCGGGACTCTTTGCGGGCGTTCACCCAGCCGCGGTAGATCCACGAGTAGAGGGTGACTGCAGGCATGTCGAGTTCTGCGGCGAGGTCTTCCAGCCACCATTCATCGCGGCCGGGTTCTTCGCCGGGTGGCGGGGCCGACCGGGTGCGGGCGGGCGGCTGCAGGCAGCCGAGTTCGCGCAGGATCTCCTTGACCGCGGTGGCGCTGATCCGGTTCCCGCGTCCTCGGGCCGGGCGGAAGCCCTCTGCGTGCAGGCGCCGGGCGATCGCCTCGGGGCGGTGTCCCTGTCCGGCCAGCTCGCGGACACGTTCCTTGATCTGCGGGAAGTAGCTGAGCTGTTGCAGGAGGGCGACGGGGCGGGCGGTCTCGTCGGTGGTGGTCTGGCCGCCGGCCCAGGTGATGGTGACGGTGACCCGTTCGCTGGTGCCCAGCACGGTGACGGTGACCTGCTCCACGAGCGCGCGGATGATTTCTTTGCGATCGGTGGTGGTTGTCGTCGGTGCACTCCACAAGCCTTCGATGTCGCCGGCGAGCGCGGTGATGGCCTGCTGCTCGGCGGCAGTGAGGGTGCGCGGACGGGTCAGGGTGAAGCGGTCGTACTCCTCCTGCAGGGTCTGCTGGGCGACAAGGGCCTGTTCCCAGTCCTTTTCTAACTGCCGTACGACCAGGCGGTTCTCGGGCTCGGCAAGGCGGTAACAGCGCCGGGCCCGGTCGACGCTGATCGCAACGCGTTCCAGCCGCTGGGACCAGATCTTCTCGAGCTCGGCCCGTTCGGCCAGGACATGCTCGGCCGCACGTAAAGAGACCTCAAGCGCGGCCGGGGCCAGCGCGGCCAGGACATGGGCGGTCACGAAGGCGTCCACGCAGGCCCCGTTCAGTGCCTGGCAACGGTCGCCGGCCCCGTAGTCGGTCATCTGCCGGGCGCACACGTAGTCGGGGCGGGTGCCGCCCGCCTGCTGGTGATAGCGCACGGTCATGCGCTTGCCGCAGCGACCGCAGCGCACCAGCCCGGCCAGCAGCGCGGGGCCGCTGCGGACCGTGCCGGGGGCCTCGGCCCGGGCAGCGTTGGCCTGAAGCCGAGCCAGGTTGGCCCGGTACTGCTCGACGGTGATGTAGGCGGGCAGGGCGTCGGGGATGAACACCAGCCACTCCTCCTCACCGCGCACCACCCTGCCCGTGGAGGGGCGCCCCGGTTGCTGCCGGCGGTGCTCGACCCTGCGGCGCCCGTAGGCGTAGATCCCGGCATAGACCGGACTGTGCAGCATGCACTGCAGCGTCATCCGGTTCGGCCGCCGCCACTCCAGCTCGCCCTTGTCCGGGCCCCGGCGTAACCTCACGGGCAGTTCGATCCCGTGCTCGACCAGCCAGCGCAGCACCGCATGCAGGGTGCCGAGCTCGGCGAACTTCGTGAAGACCAGCCGCACCACGGTCTGTGCCTGCTCGTCCGGGTCGAGGACCGCCTCGCCGGACGGCCGGCGCACGTAGCCGATCGGCAGCGGCACGGCCAGTTCTCCGCGGCGGGCCTTGCTCACCCGCCCGGTCTGCATGCGCTGCTTGATCAGATGGAGTTCGGCCTCGGCCATCGTCCCCTTCAGTCCCAGCAGCAACCGGTCATTGTGCTCCGCTGGGTCGTAGACCCCGTCGGTGTCCGCCAGCAGCGCACCGGACAGGGCGCACAACTCGATGCGCTGGTACCAGTCCTTCCCCGATCGTGCCAGGCGAGACATCTCGATGCCCAGCACCAGGCCGACATGGTCCAGCCCGATCTCGGTGACCAGGCGCTGGAACCCCGAGCGTGCGACCGCACTCGCCCCGGAACGACCCAGGTCCTCATCGATCACCACCACCCGCGAGGCAGGCCAGCCCAGCGCGACCGCCCTGTCCACCAGCGCGTACTGCAACCGCGTCGACTCCTGATGATCCGCGACCTGCTGCATGCTGGACTGCCGCACATACACGACCGCGAGCCTGGTCAGCTGCCGGTCGCTCACCTTGCTCCCCGACCGCTCTACGGCATCAGCACCGTCATGACCGGTACGCCTCACCGCTCACCGACGGAGCCATGTCCGGCAGAGCCCGGCCCGCCAACACCGCCAGCCATCGCACCGCCAGCAGCCGGTTCACCTCCGGCAGCCCCGCCCACACTTCCGCGCCCAGGCCCTGACTGGTCAGGCTCTGGGGCAGCCGCCCCCTGCGTCGTCCACGACGACTCGCTCTCCTCTTCACCTTGACGAGCCCGCAGCCGCTCGACCACCGCGACCAGCCGCAACAGCCCCTCACGTCCGATTACTGGCACATCACCTACTTGATACCCATTCATAGGTGCAGTGTGCTTGGCAGATTGAGGAGTGCTTCCAGAGCGCGAAGAACGAGTGCGGCCTGGACCAGTACGAAGTCCGCCGCTCTGTGGGCTGGTACCGGCCCATCATGCTCGCCCACGCCGTCCTTGCGGTGATGGCCGTGCAGGAGCACGAAAAGGGGGGGCCCAGACCGACACACCCGACCTCGTGGACCTCACGCCAGCCGAGATCCATCGCCTGCTGGCAGCTGAACCCCGCCGCCGCCCTGCACGCCGCGATCACGCGGTGTGGTTCCACCGGCCGTTCCGTGCGGACGAGTGGTTCCCGTACGACCAGGAGTCGCCCATCGCCATCGGCGGGCGCGGTCTGGCCCGCCGCGGGCGCATCTACGACCCGCTGGGGCGTCTGCTTGTCTCGGTCGTCCAGGAGGGCCTGTTCAGGTCCCTGTAGCGAGCCGTCGGCCGGAGTCTCGACCGGATGGGTTCACACCCGGGCAGTGCGAGGGCTTCTCCGACGTAGCCAAGCCCGCAGGCCGCGGTCGGGGCGCGTCGGGGCCGACTCCCGACGGCGCCCCCTGCGGACCGGGGGCGGCGCGGCCTGCAGCACCACCGGCGTGCGGTGCCACTCGAACGCCCGGGTCACGGGCTCGTCCATCGGCTCGGACGTTGCCGGCAGCGGCTCTCCGTTCGGCCCGGACGCCCCCGCCACCGGCCCGGTCTTCGGCCCAGACGCCCGCGCCGCCGCCTCGGTCTTCGGCTCGGACGGCTCCAGCAGTGGCTCGGGTGCGTGCACTCCGGTCGGCTCTTCGCCGAGGGTCGGCCACGCCCGTGCTGTCGGCTCCGCGCCTCGTGTGACCGTTCGGGCCATGGAGGGGATGGGCCGTGCGGCTGCTCGCGGGGGCGGTGCGGTGCGGCGGGCGGCCGGGCGTGGGGCCGGTGCGAGGGCGCGGGCCTCCTCTAGCACTTGGGCCAGTTCGCTGCGCAACCATGCGATCTCGTCCGCGTCCTGCGCCGTCGTGATCCGCTCGGCGAGGTGCGCGGCAGGCGATCCCGGAGTGCCCTGGCCGGGTGGCGCGGGACGGAACCGGTTCAGAAAGGCACGCTCGTACGGGTCCCTGACGACGTCGGCGATCTCGACAGGTGAGAGGAACGCGGCCACGGCTCCGGCCCGGGCCCACGGCTCGCCGACTTGACGCAGCAGAAACCCGAGGTGGCGTCCTCGCCAGTTTCGGGCGCGCAGGTCCACCCCGGCCTCCAGCTGGCCGCGCAGGTTCTCGGGAGTGCGCCCCTTGAACAGATGCGCGTTCTCGGCGTCCGAGGTGAACGCGCGCAGGTCTTCCGCCAGATAGAGCCAGACCACGACCCTGTAGCGGTTCAGGTACCACTTCACCGGCACGAGCAGGCCCAGTCGGGCGAAGCGGGTGAAGCGGCCGGCCGGGATCTCCATGAGCGCGGCGCCCTCCGTCGTACCCACCACCCGCACGCGATCACGCAGAGTTTTCGGGTGGCCCTCCTGTGCGCGCAGGCGGTCGATCTCCGCGCGCTCCACCCTCCGGCCTCCTCCCCCGCCCTCGTCGGGCACGGTCCGGATGTGGCCGAGGTGGACAGCGAGGTCGAACTCGCCTCGTTTCAGCTCCAGTTCCCGAGCCGCATGGCTCAGGGTGCAGGTCATGGGCCGGGGCGGGCTGGCGGTGCTTGCAGACATGGTCGTACTCCCCCGCGAAGTCCTTGGCTCACGCCCTGTGCGTTCGCCGTGCACACACCGTAGCCAATTCGCCGCCAGTCGTGGCGAGCCTGTGGATAACTCCACGAGGGAAGGAGAATCCGCAGGTCAAGCGTCTTTGATGGGGGTTCGCTCGGGTTGCCTGGCGTCCACGCCGAGATGTTCGCCGACGCGATTGACGAGGAGGGTCATCTCGTAGGCGATCTGACCGATGTCGGCCTCCGCACCGCTGAGCACGCACAGGCAGCTGCCGGTGCCGGCCGCGGTCACGAACAGCACCGCGTCGTCGTACTCGATCATGGTCTGGCGCACTCTGCCCGCGCCGAAGTGGCGCCCCGACCCCTTGGCCAGGCTGTGCAGCCCGGACGCCACGGCGGCCAGATGCTCGGCGTCCTCCCGGCGCAGGCCCGTACTCGCCCCGGTGACCAGTCCGTCGTTCGACAGGACCAACGCGTGCCGCACATGGTCCACCCGCTCGGTCAGATCGTCCAGGAGCCATCCGAGTCCCTGGTTCTGCCCCATCTCCGTCTCCCCGTGTGATCTCCCCCTGGCTGGAGGAACTCTGCGCCAGCCTTCCCCACGACCGGCGTCCGGGCAAGCAAGATGGGCGTATGGCACAGAAGATGACCGACGAGGAATGGCGGGCGTTCGTCTCGAACGGCACCCGGACCGGCAAGCTGTCCACCGTTCGCGCCGATGGGAGCCCTCATGTGGCCCCGATCTGGTTTCTGCTGGACGGGGACGAACTGGTCTTCAACACCGGTAAGGACACCGTAAAGGGGCGCAATCTCGCCCGCGACGGACGGATCGCCCTATGTGTGGACGACGATCGGCCGCCGTTCCACTTCGTGGTGCTGAACGGCAGCGCACGGCTGTCGGAGGACCTGGACGAGGTGCGTCACTGGGCCACCACGATCGCCGCCCGGTACATGGGCGAGGACCGCGCCGAAGAGTACGGCGCCCGCAACGGCGTTCCGGGTGAGCTGCTGGTCCGTGTCACGGTCGACAAGGTGGTGGCCGTGAAGGATCTGGCGGCCTGAGCGCCGGGCTCAGCCGACCGAGTCCAGCAGCCGGGCGGTGTGCATCCGCCCGGCGTACTCGACGAGCCGGATCAGGACTTCCTTGCCGGAGTCCCGGTCGCGCGCGTCGCACAGCACCACGGGGGTGCCACGGTCGAGGTCGAGGGCACGGGAGACGTCGTGGGCACCGTGGGCGCGGGCTCCCGCGAAGCAGTTGACGGCCACCACGAACGGGATGCGCCGGTGCTCGAAGTAGTCGACCGCGGGGAAGCAGTCCTCCAGGCGCCGGGTGTCGGCGAGAACGACGGCGCCGAGGGCGCCTTGGGACAACTCGTCCCACAGGAACCAGAAGCGGTCCTGTCCCGGGGTGCCGAAGAGGTACAGGGACAGGCCTGAGCGGATGGTGATGCGGCCGAAGTCCATGGCGACAGTGGTGGTGACCTTCTGGTCCACGCCGTCGGTGTCGTCCACCAGCTGCCCTGCCTCGCTGAGGAGTTCCTCGGTGCGCAGCGGCCGGATCTCGCTGACGGCGCCGACCAGGGTCGTCTTGCCGACGCCGAACCCGCCGGCGACCAGTATCTTCAGTGCCAGGGCGGAGGTGTCGTCGACGGCTTCGGAGTGCTCGGTGACCATGATCACTTCTCTCGGGAGGGCCGGCTGCGGTCGGCGTCCGCCTGACGCGGGGATGAAGGCAGCATCATGACAACGGGGCCGTTTCTCGGGGCGGTTGGACCGAAACGCACCTGATGTGACCGACTCGGACCCGGTCGGCGGCGCAGTGCGCACGGATCGGGATCCCACGCGCTCGGATCGGCGGACGACGCGTACGGACCAGGATGCGACGCGTACGGATCGGCGCATGGAGCCGCACGCGGCGCGGTGCACGGCGAGTTCTGAACGTTCATCTACAGCGCTCGCAATCCCTCGATGACCTCGCGCAGAATCCGTTCGTCGGGCAGCTGCGCCGGGGGCACGGGGCGGCTGATGACCACGCAGCCCAGTTCCAGGAGGTCGCCGAGCAGCACCCTGACCACGCCGACGGGGAGGTCCGCGTCCGCCGCGAGTTCGGCGACGGACTGTGTCTCGGTACGGCACAGCTCGATCAGGGTCCGGTGTTCGGGGCCGAACGCGGTGTCGCCGTCGAGCGCCGGCGCCGCGGGGTCGAGGGTGACGAGGGCGATCAGGTCGAAGCGCACCCCCGTGGGTCCCGGCTGGGTGCGCCCGCCCGTCATCGCGTAGGGGCGCACCAGTGGTCCGGCCTCGCCGTCGTACCACTGGCTGCCCGGCTCCCGCAGGCCGCCGGTCCGGTTCTCGGTCATCGGTGCCGCCTTTTCGGGGTCATCCGGCGGCCGGCGGCTGCGCGGTGACGCGCGGTGCTGTGTAGAGGTGTTCGCCGACCCTTTTGACCAGGCGTGCCATCTCGTAGGCGACCAGTCCGATGTCGGCGGTGACGGCGGTGAGGACGGCGAGGCAGGAGCCGTCGCCGGCGGCGGCCACGAAGAGGAACGCGTCGTCCATCTCGACCATGGTCTGCCGCACGCCACCCGCTCCGAAGTGCCGTCCCGCGCCCTTGGCGAGACTGTTGAAGCCGGAGGCAACGGCGGCGAGATGTTCGGCGTCCTCCCGGGCGAGGCCGGTGGAGGCGCCGACGGCCAGACCGTCGTTGGAGAGCACGACGGCGTGCCGCACCTCGTTCACGCGCATCACCAGGTCGTCGAGCAGCCAGTCCAGTTCGCCGGAGCCCTGGCCGGCGGCCCTCGTGTTCGGGTCCTGGATCATGCCGGGTCTCCTTCGCTGCTGTCTCTGCCCGTTTCGGGTTGCGGGGCGCTGCCGCGACCGGGCTGTCTGCCGCCGCCGCGCGCCCAGCCGTCGCGGTAGGCCGTCATGCGGTCCCGTACCAGTTCGGGGGTGCGCCGTTCGTCGTCGTGCCGTGCGGTCTCCAACGACGGTGCTTCGGGGCGTTGTTGCCGGAGTTGGGGAGCGAGGCTTGCCTGGCGCACGCGGCGTGGGAGGTCGTCGGTGGTCTCGGAGTCCTGGGGCGGTCGGTGCAGCCTCAAGGCGGTGACTCCGGGGGGCGGGGTTTCGTCGAAGGTCGCCTGCCGAGCCGATTCCTCCGCGGCGCCGTGCGGGCTGGGAGCGGTGGCGGCGAGGGCGGGCCGGTCCGAGCGGGCGACGACGGATTCCTGGCGCGGGCTCGTGCCGGGCACACGCGCGTACTCGCGTTCCGGCTCGTGACGGGCTTGCTCGCCTTGATGGGAGGCGCGTTCCGCCACACCGCTGTGCAGCAGGGCGGTGGGCAGCAGGACGACGGCGGTGGTGCCTCCGTAGGGGGAGGGCCGCAGATGCACCTTGACGGCGTGCCGTGAGGCGAGCCGGCTGACCACGAAGAGGCCGAGCCGGTCGCTGTCGAACAGGTCGAGGGCCTCGGACTGTTCGATGCGGCGATTGGCCTTGGCGAGAGTCTCGGCGCCCATGCCGAGTCCACGGTCCTCGATCTCCAGGGCGTAGCCGTTGCCGACGGGTTCGCCGGTGACGCGCACGCGCGTGTGCGGCGGTGAGAACTGGGCGGCGTTCTCGATGAGTTCGGCGAGCAGGTGGGTGAGGTCGGCGACGGCGGCGCCGATGACATGGGCTTCGGGGAGCTGGCGCACCTCCACGCGCGCGTAGTCCTCGACTTCCGACACGGCGGCCCGTACGACGTTCGTCAAAGACACCGGCACACGCCAGGCCCGGCCGGGTGCGGCGCCGGAGAGGATGATCAGGCTCTCGGCGTGCCGTCGCATACGTGTGGTGAGGTGGTCCAGGCGGAACAGGTCGCTCAGCTCGTCGGGATCGTCCGAACGGCGCTCCATGCTGTCCAGGAGGCTGAGTTGGCGATGGACCAGCACCTGGCTGCGGCGGGCCAGGTTGACGAAGACACCGGAGATTCCGCTGGCGAGTTCGGCGCGCTCCACGGCGGCGCGCAGGGCCGCGCGGTGGACCGTGGTCAGGGCTTCCGCGACCTGACCTGTCTCGTCCTCGGCGGGTGGTCCGGCGGGCGCCTCCGCCTGGATGTCGATCTCCTCGCCCGCGCGCAGTCTGCGTATCGCTTCGGGGAGTTTGCGGCGTGCGATCTCGAGGGCGTCGTTGCGCAGGCTCACGAGTTCGACGACGAGTGCGCGTCCGATGCGTACGGAGATGACGAGTGAGGCGGCGACCGCGGCGAGGCCGAGGAGCACAGCGGCACCGGCGGGGCTGAGCAGGCCGCGCGTGACCGGGTCGGCGCGGCCGGCGACAACGCGGCTCGTGTCTGTCGCGATGTCCCGCATGCCGTCCTGCACGCGCGCGTGGGCTGCGTCCCAGGCAGCCTGCGGTGCCGCGGTGGCCGGCTTGGCGCCGGGACCGGCGGCGAGGATCTTGTCCTCGGCGCCGCCGAGGGCGGTGTAGGAATCGCTTTCCGCGAGGTGCTGCCACGCGGCGCGCTGAGCGGCGGGCAGATCGGAGACGGCGGCCTCGGTGAGGGTACGGCGTGCGGCGACGGCAGCACCGAACAGCCGTAGCCGCTCGCCCTGCTGCTGCCCGGCAGCCCGCGCACCGCCGAGAACGGTGTCCTCCTGGGCCAGCGCCTCGGCGGCCCGGCTGAATTCGAGCAGCACGCGCGCGTCGGAGCCGACGTCGGCCTGCTGAATGCCGGTGAGGGCGCCGTCCACGGCGAAGGCCGCGCCGATGGTCTTCGTGTACTGCGCGTACACCGTGTCCCAGCCGGCCTTGTGGTCGAGTACGGCCGTACGCAGTGCGCGCAGGCGCTCGGCACCGGAGACGAAGGTGTCGAGGCGCCCGGAGACACCGGCGGGCAGTTCCTCCGTGTCGGCGACGGTGTTGTCGCGGCCGAGCCGCAGTTTGGCCACGGCCCCGTCGGTGCGGGCGGCCAGGCTCTGGACGTCGCTGCCGTCGTCGGCGCCCGGCGCGGTCGCGTACCGCACGGCTGCGGTGCGCTCGGCCTGGAGGGCGGCGACGGCCGTGGCCACCGGGGTGCGCAGTTCGGCGTCGATGCGCTGGGACTGCCGCAGCCGGGCGACGTCCTGGGCGGTGGTGACGGTGGCGTACGCCCACAGGGCGAGCAGCGAGACGACCGGCACCATCAGCAGGCTGACCACCTTGGCGCGCACGGTGCGGGGGCGCAGGTGCCGGCGATTCGCACGCGTGCGTGCCTTGGCCGGTGGTGTGCCGAGCGGGCGGTCGGTTCCCTCGGCTGCGGGCGGTCCGGCGTGTGCGCGGCGGCCGCGCGGCGGGCGCGCCGGAGTGCCGGCTTTCGGGGTAGCACGGGGTGGGCGCATGGCCTCCTCGCTCGGTGAGTGGAATGGGCTCGCTCGGGACGTGGGTCGGGGCGCTCGGCCCATGCTCCCGCTAGCGGGCGAAGCTCTCGACGGGCCGCTGGGCGGAGGCGGAGGCCTCGCGCTCGTCGGCCGTGGGCGAGAGGGCGACGAAGGCCGAGGTGATGAAGAGATAGGACCCGAGGCCGACGGCGAGGGGGAAGATGAACTGCATCGCCGTGGCCCCGGGAAGGGTTTGGCCGGACGGGTCCACATGCACGCTCACCGCGAACATCCCGGTGTAGTGCATGCTGCTGACGGCCGCTCCCATGACGAGGGAGGCGACGGTGACCGCGCGCGGCGACTTGATGTTGAGGCCCGCCCACAGCGCCGCGGTCGCCGCGACGACGGCGATCAGCACCGACACACCGACGAGGACGGGGTCGTAACTGATGTCGCCGTGCAGCCGGACGGCCGCCATGCCCAGGTAGTGCATGCTGGCGACGCCCAGTCCGGTGGTGAGGCCGCCGAGGAGGAGCGCCCGGTTGCGGTCCCGGCTGTAGCCGACCGCGAAGACGCCGACGCAGACGACGACCACGGCGATGAGAAGGCTGAGGATGGTCAGCGGCACGTTGTAGCGGATGTCGGTGCCGCTGACACGGAAGCCGAGCATGGCCACGAAGTGCATGGTCCAGATGCCCGTTCCGATCGCGGAGGCCGCGGTGACGAGCCAATTGCGGCGCGAACGGCCGGTGGTGGCGAGCGCGCGGACGGTGCAGCGCAGTCCGAGCGCGGCGCCTATACAGGCCATGACGTATGACAGCACGGGGGTCAGCCAGCCGAAGGCTGCGTGGTCCAGGTGTCCCATGGCCAAAGGACGCTAGGGGGGCACGGGCGCGCGAAGGGGGCGCATTTCGAAAGCTGTTGGAATATGACAGACGGATGCGACGGAACGATCGAGTCCGGCTCGAACATGTGCGCCTACGTATCCCCCGCGACGGTGAGGAATCATGCCGAGCATGAGCGATGACCACACACATGTGCAGGATTTCTTCACCGCCCGAGCGGCCGACTGGGACAGCCGGTTCCCGGACGACGGTCCCGCCTACGCGGCAGCCGTCGCCGATCTCGAACTGCGGCCGGGCGACCGGGTGCTGGACGCGGGCTGCGGCACGGGACGCGCCCTGCCACCGCTGCGGGCCGCCGTGGGCCCGTCCGGGGTGGTGCTGGGCGCCGATCTGACCCCGGCGATGCTCGAGGCCGCCGTGCGGGCGGGCCGGGACCGGGACGGCCGGCTGCTGCGCGCGGACGTCGCCGCGCTGCCGTTCATGTCCAAGTCCCTGGACGCCGTGTTCGCGGCCGGCCTGATCGCCCATCTGCCGCGTCCGGAGGCGAACCTGCGGGAGCTCGCCCGTGTGGTGCGTCCCGGTGGCACGCTCGCGGTGTTCCATCCCATCGGGCGCGCGGCCCTGGCGGCACGTCAGGGCCGGCAGATCACCCCCGGCGATCTGCGCGCCGAGGCCAACCTCGCCCCGCTGCTGATCCGTTCGGGGTGGAGCATGACGTCGTACGTCGACGAGGACAACCGCTTTCTCGCGCTCGCCACGTGCGCGAACTGACCGTCGTAACGGCGCAGGCCGGGCGGGTCAGTCCGTTCCGGCCACGGCCGCCGCGAAGGCGTCGGGGTTGTCGAACATGACGTTGTGCCCGGCGCCGGGCACCGTCACCACGCGCACCCCGGCGGCTTCCAGGCTCTCCCGGCCCTCCAGTTCACCACTCAGCTCGCCCTGCAGATAGACACGCTCGACGGGCAACTTTTCGAGGATCGTGCGCATCACAGGAGCGGAACCCTGACACAGCCCGACGGCGCTGCGGTGCAGGGCGCGGGGGTCGGCCAGGCGCATGGTGGCCGCCCACAGCGGGCCGACGGACTCCAGCACACGCGCGTGCTGCCTCTCGACGAAATCGTCCTCTTCGTATGCGGCGATTCCGCTGCTGGCGGCCGTGAGCGGCGGAAAGGCGTCGAGGTTGGCCTCCGTGAGGACGAGCCGGGAGACAAGGTCGGGCCGCCGGTGGGCGAGCACAATCGCCACGGCGCCGCCCATGCTGTGCCCGATCAACTCGGCACCGCGGACTACGGAATCGTCCAGAGCGGCCGCCACCGCGTCGGCGTGCTCCTCCAGCGTGTATCCGAACGCACTGGGCCGGTCACTGATGCCGTGTCCCGGCAGGTCCACGAAGAGGCTGTGCCGACCCGCGAGTTCGGGCCGGGCCGCGATGTGTGCGTGGTAGACGGCGGACATCGAGCCAAGCCCGTGCAGATACACCCGCGCGGGCTCCGCGCCCGGCACCTCGGTCCAGCGGATCCGGCTTCCCTCGTCGTCGAACACGGCCTGCTTCATAGCGCCCCTCCCTGGTGCCATCCTGTGCTCCGGACGATACTTCGGTATCGAGGTATGACGGCAAACCGGTGCGGTGGCGGCCCCGCGCCACGTGCTGCGGCTGACCGATGAGGGCGGCACCGAACTGAAACGCCGACGAGCTCCTTCTACGACGGGGACCGGACCATGCGCGCCGAAGAGTCGGACGACCCGTTCCGGCGCGGTGTGCTCCTCAGCGCGCGTGCCACCAGCCGGGCCGAGCCGGCCTGGCTGCGCGACACCCTGGCGTCACTCGACGGTGCCGGCCGCTGAGCTGTCCGTGTGCCGCACTGGGCAGCCGCGGGGCCCGGGAACCGGGCGAGTGCCGAGGTCGGCCACCCGGTAGCCGCCCGGGTAGCCCTTGATCTCCCAGTTCTGGCGTGCGAAGTGCGGGGAGCGGCGCGGCGGCAGCAGTCGGACGAGCCGGCCACGCGCGCGTACAGCACGGCGCACGTACGCCGTGGTGCCCGCGCCGGGCCGGGGGTATCGGAACGCGCGCAGCAGGTGCTCGTCGAACAGGGCGAGCATCGCCTTGCGCAGCAGGGGCGCCAGAGGGCGCGGATACCAGGACACCATCAGGTCGAGGGTGGCGTCGGAGACCGTCCGGGACCGCTCGTCCCAGCCGAAGTGCTCCCGCTCGTAGGTGTCGAGGAGGGTCTCGAACTCCTCGTACGTCTCCGGAATGTCGGGGATGCCCATGTGCCGGCCGAGGGTGCGGTAGTACTCGGTGGCGGCGACGACCTCGTGCCGGGACAGCCGCCGCCAGCCGTAGGCGTCGATCCAGCGCCGGGGCACCACGACGAAGGTACTCAGCACATACCGCATGTCGTCGTCGCTGATGTCGTAGCTGCGGTGCATCTGGTTGATGCGGCGGATCGCGGTACGGCCCTCCTCGGCGACGAAGCCGTGCTCGACGATGGTGTCGAGGAGCAGCGCGGTGTCGTCGTACCGCTTCTGTGTGCGCTCCGTCAGCTCCGCCGTCCCCGCGAGCAGCCGCCCGATGCTGGGGACGGCGTAGGTGCGGTACAGGGCCAGTTCGAGTGCGCGCGTGTAGTCCCACGGGAACTCGAAGGTCGCACTGAGCCGGTAGATCTCCAGCGCGTCCGCCACCGGATCCAGCCGGCGGATCTGCCCGAGCCGCTCGAAGCGCTTCACCGCGCCCTCCCCCTTCTGCCGCAGAAAGTTCAACTCTACGTTGAATGACAGCAGATGAGCGTCGACATGACGCCGTTCAGGGAGGGTGATTTGCGTGCTCGGCCAGATACGCAGGTACGCCAGCAGACTCCGCACTGCCACGCCCGCGCAGCCGACGGGCACGCGGGAGAGACGTGCACACAACTTGTTCGAAGCGGCGGCCGTCTACGTCGTGGCCCGCGCGGAGGACGATCAGGAGCGGATCGAGGAGGCCGCGGCCTGGGTGTCTCCGGAGGCACTGTCGTTCGGGGTGAGCGAACTGGCCTGCCGTGCCGTCGTGGCGCTGGCCCGGGAGCGTGACGAACCGCCCGCGGCAGTGGCCCGCGACCTCCTCGGGCTGCCCATGGAGTGAGGAAGACCCGCCAACTGTGGTCGTTTCGCCCCCGTCCAGGCGGAAACCTGCAGGTCCGCGTGGTGTGAGGAGTCGTGACAAGCGGCTTCCGCTCGCACTAGGGTGCGCGCCGTTGGACGAACCACTGGGGAGGCAGGGATGGCCCGGACCGACGATGAGGCCGTCGCCGCCGCGGACGATGCGCTGTACGTGCTGACGGCGGTGCTGCTGACGCCGGCACAGTTTCCGAGCGTTCTGGGCGACGACTATCCGGAGGCGTGCGCGGCGCTGGGACTCGTGCCGCACGCCGACGGGTACGGCCTGGTGCTGGGCCAGGACGGCGACGGCGCGCGCTGGACGGTCGTCATCGACGACGTCTCGCTGGTCGCCGTGGCGATCGCGTCCTGGGACTGCGGCATGGAGTACGAGCTGTCGCCGGACGAGCGCGCGGTCGTGGCCGCCCTGCCGGGCTGGCCGCTGGCGGTCGCCGTCGCGGCTCCGGGCATCCCCGCCCCGCACGATCCCGCTCCCGACGTGGCGGACCGGCCTGCGCTGAGCCCGCCGGACACCAGCGCCTGGGGGCCGGCCCAGCGCCGCTTGGGCGCCGACGAGATAGCGCTGCAGTGGGCGGCATGGCGCGACCAGATCAACGACGAGGAATTCTCCGTGCCGGGCGGGCAGAAGGCGGCGGACGGACAGAAGGCTCCGGACGGGCCGGAGGAGCCCGCAGGGCAGGACAGCCCGGGAGGACTCCCGGAAGGGCAGGAGAAGGCCGAGGAGCCGTCGCCGGAGGGCGCGCAGGACGTGCCACAGAGCGGCCACCGGGGAGTCAGGCGGGTGCTCGCGGAGGCGCGCGCCTATGTCGACTCGCCGCCGCCACTCGGCCGGGTGCGCTCGTCGTTCGCCCCGGGAGACGCGCGTACGCTGCGCGCCGACGGCCCGGGCTGGTCGATGGTGGCCCGCACCGACGACATCGCCTTCGTCCTGCTCGACGACGAGCCGGGCGAGGTCCTGCCGGTGGGCCGGGGCCCCGAGCTGCCGGGCCTGCTGGAGGCACTCGACAAGATGGCCGTACGCCCCATCTGAGGCCGCACGCCACTACGCGGTGCGGTGCCGCGCTCCGGGGAACGGCGTGTCGGGGCTGCCCTCCAGTGCCAGGTGCCCCGTGCCAGGCACCCCAAGCCAGGCACGCGCCCTGCAGGGCCGGGCGCCCCACGCCAGGCGCATCCTTCGGAGCCAACACCGGCCCTCAGAGGCCGAGGCACCCCCGCCTCAGGGGTCAGGCGTCGCCCGCGAGAGCCGGACCAGCCCAAAACCGGTCCGGCCCCGCGGCCGACTGCGCGAGCCTTCCAGGGGCCTCCGCCCGCCCCTCAGCGGCCGAGTTCCTTGCGGGTGACCCTGCGGAGCCTGCGCCGCTGTGCGGGGTCCAGCGCCAGATACGCGGCGACCGGAACTCCGACCACGATCAGGAACGCCACCCACCAGGGCAGCCAGATCAACAGGATCAGCCCGACCGCCACACCCCCGACGGCGATCTTCGCGTTGTTCGACATGAGCGTCGCCTCCTTCACGGCCACTGCCGCTCTCTGCCGTGAAAACGGCCCTCAGGTCCGCACAGTTCCGGAACCCGGCCCTGAGGCGTCCCTGAGGCCCACCCCTAGTGGGTTCCTGGTCGGTGAGACCCTCCGCCGTCGAACAGATTGTGAAGTGGCCTGGATCACGACGCCAGTATGCCGGGTCATCCTCGCCGTGCTGTACCCTCGGCGACTCCGACTCATTAGTCAAATTTGAGGAGTGCGCAAGAGCTGTGCAGCCCCTTCCCACGGCACCACCCTCCGAGCTCCCCGAACTGGCCCGATGCTGTACGACGTTCCTGCCGTCCGACCCCGCTCGCACGAGCCGGATCGCATTCTGGCGGTGGGACGGTGCGGTCCTTCCCATCGTCGCCGACGGATCTCCGGCGGAACTGGACGTCGTGATGCCCGCGGTGGACGGCGGCATCGAGCCGGTCCGCACGCCCGTGCTCCTGCTGCCCGCGCACCGTGCCCTGCCGTTGCTCACACGCGCGCGTGCGCTGCCCCAGAACCACCGCTCGACCGCCTTCTGGGGTGCCGCCTGCCAACTGGCCCTGCACTTCCTGGCGCGGGGCCTGCTGCTACCGGGGCTCTCCCCAGGCGATCACGACGTCTGGCGGGTGGCCCCGCTGTCCGCGCGGGACGCGGAGCTGATCCGTGAACTCGCCGCCGCCATGCCTCCGGAAGCGCATGCGATACCGCTCGCGGCCGAAGAGCCACCTCGGCTGCCGGAGCCTGAGCGGCTCCTGCGCGCCTTCCTGGACACGGTCGCCGATGTACTCCCGCGCTCCCCCGCGGCCCAGTCGGTGACCGGTGGCCCCGCCTTCGCGGCGCACGAGCCGCAGCACTTGCCCGCCCTGCGGGCGTGGGCCGACGACATCGCCGCCGGCCATGACGCGGATGTGCGGCTGTCGCTGCGCGTGGAGGTCGACGGGCTCGACGACGCCGCAGCGGGGGACGACGCTCCGGTCCGGTTCCGGGCGGTACCGCAGGTGCACGGCGTGAGCGGAGCGGCAGACGTCCTGGACGCAGCCGCCCTGTGGACCAGTACGGAAGCTGTACACGAAACAGACGGTCCACGCGCGCGTGCCGACGCGTTGCTGGCACTGCGTCGCGCCGCCCACGCCTGGCCGCCGTTGGCGCCGCTGCTCTCCGCCGCCGTACCGGACGCCGTGGAACTCGCCGACGACGAGATCGCCGAACTGCTGGGCGCGGGCACCCGGGCGCTGGCCACGGCGGGAGTCGAGGTGCACTGGCCGAAGGAGCTGTCGCGGGACCTCACGACGCACGCGACCGTCGGCCCGCCGGAGGACGGCACGTCCGCCCCTCGGTATGCCGCGGGGCCCGCATCGCTGCTCTCGTCGGACGCCACGGTCGGCTTCAGATGGTGGTTCGCGCTGGGCGGGCGGGAGTTGTCCCGCCAGGAGCTGGACCGGCTCGCGGAGGCGAAGCGTCCGCTCCTGCGACTGCACGACGGATGGGTCCTGGTCGACCCACAGCAGGCACACCAGGCCCGGACCCGCCAGGGCCGCACTCTCACCCCCGTCGAGGCGCTGGCCGCCGCTCTGACGGGTTCGGCGGAGGTCGACGGCCACGAGGTCGACGTACGGTCGTCGGGGTGGCTGGAGCGGCTGCGGGAGCGGCTCGCGGACACCGGGGCGGGACACACCGTGGGGCAGCCGCCCGGACTGGCCGCCACCCTGCGCGCGTATCAGCTCCAGGGACTCGACTGGCTCGCCCATGTGACCTCCCTCGGCCTGGGCGGCTGCCTGGCCGACGACATGGGCCTCGGCAAGACGGTCACCCTGATCGCGCTGCATCTGCACCGGCAGACGGACGCCTCGGCCGCCGGACCCACGCTCGTCGTCTGTCCGGCCTCCCTGCTCGGCAACTGGCAGCGCGAGATCGAGCGGTTCGCTCCGGGTGTGCCGGTGCGCAGGTTCCACGGGCCCGGGCGCACTCTCGGATCCGTCAGGGACGGGGAGTTCGTGCTGACGACCTACGGCACGATGCGTCTGGACGCCGAGCGGCTCGCCGCACAGCCCTGGGGCATGGTCGTGGCCGATGAGGCGCAGCACGTGAAGAACCCCTACTCGGCGGCCGCGCGGGCACTGCGTTCGATCGGAGCACGCGCGCGCGTGGCGCTCACCGGCACCCCGGTGGAGAACAACCTCACCGAATTGTGGGCCATCCTCGACTGGACGACTCCCGGCCTGCTGGGCCGCCTCGGCATCTTCCGCGCCCGCTACGCACAACCGGTCGAGAGCGGCCTCGACCCCGCCGCCGCACAGCGGCTCGCGAAGCTCGTGCGGCCGTTCCTGCTGAGACGGCGCAAGTCCGACCCCGGAATCGCCCCCGAGTTGCCGCCGAAGACCGAGAGCGATCACCCGGTGGCGCTCACGTCCGAACAGGCGGGACTGTACGGGGCGCTGGTGCGCGAGACGCTGGACCGGATCGCGGCAGCCGACGCCATGGCCCGCCGGGGCCTGATCGTGCAGTTGCTGACCGGGCTTAAGCAGATCTGCAATCACCCGGCGCAGTTCCTCAAGGAGGACGAGCCAGGGCTGTCCGGACGCTCGGGGAAGCTGGAGCTGCTCGACGAACTCCTCGGCACAGTCCTCGCCGAGGGTTCTGGGGTGCTCGTCTTCACGCAGTACGTGCGGATGGCCCGCCTGCTCGAACGGCATCTGGCGGCCCGTGGGGTGCCCTCGCTGCTGCTGCACGGCGGGACCCCGGTCACGGCGCGCGAGGAGCTGGTACGGCGCTTCCAGGACGGCGAGGTACCGGTGTTCCTGCTGTCCTTGAAGGCCGCGGGGACGGGCCTGAACCTCACCCGGGCCGAGCATGTCGTGCACTACGACCGCTGGTGGAATCCGGCGGTCGAGGCCCAGGCAACCGACCGCGCGTACCGCATCGGGCAGACCCGCCCGGTGCAGGTGCACCGGCTGATCGCCGAGGGAACCCTGGAGGACCGGATCGCGGATCTGCTCGGCCGCAAGCGGGAGTTGGCGGACGCGGTGCTCGGCACCGGCGAGGCCGCGCTGACGGAGCTGACGGACGCGGAACTGGCCGCGCTGGTGGAACTGCGGGAGGAAGCGCGATGAGCCGCTACGACGACGAACACGGCCGCGCGAGGGAGCGCACGATCACCGCGCCGCCACCCGCGCGCGGGCGTGGATTCGCGCAGACCTGGTGGGGGCGCGCTTGGCTGCGGGCCCTGGAGGACGCCGCCCTGGACGGTGCCGCGGTCAAGGCGGGCCGGCGGCTCGCCCGCGCGGGCGGTGTGGGGGCGGTGACCGTGCGGCCGGGCCGGGTCACCGCCGTCGTACGCGAACCCGGGGGCGCGGCCCACCGGGCCGACGTTCTCCTGTCGGAGCTGTCCGAGGAGGAGTGGGGACGGCTGCTGGACGTGACCGTGGAGCAGGCCGGGCACCTGGCCGCGCTTCTCGACGGGGAGCTGCCACCGCATCTGATCGAGGACGCCACGGTCGGCGGTGTCGAGCTGCTGCCGGGCCTCGGCGATCTGGAGCCCGAGTGCGACTGCGGGTCATGGGATCACTGCGGGCACACCGCAGCGCTGTGTCACCTGGCGGCCCGGCTGCTGGACGAGGATCCGTTTCTGCTTCTGCTGCTGCGCGGGCGCGAGAAGGAGGCGTTCCTGGCGGAACTGCATCTGCGCAGTGCGACGTCCCGCATGGCACCCTTCGCACCCGGGATCGCAGGGGTCGACGCGGCTCAGGCGTGGGCCGACGGGGACATCCTGCCTCGGCTGCCCGAGCTGCCCGGACTGCCGCAGGCACCGGGCACGCCGCCACCCCTCACCGCCGGGACGGCACCGGCGCCCGGGATCGATGCCGTGGCACTGGAGCACCTGGCGGGCCGCACCGCCGTGGAGGCGTACCGGATCCTTGCGGAGACCTTCCGCACGGATCCGCAGGTCCCTCACACGGATCCGGGGGTCCCTCGCACGGATCCGGGGGTCCCTCGCACGGATCCGGAGGTCCTCCGCCCGGAAGCCGTCGGTCTCCGCCCGGATCCCGACGATCTCCGCCCGGAAGCCGACGGTCTCCGCCCGGTTCCGCCGGCCCTCCGCTCGGATCCCTGGGACAGGGCCGGCGTCACGGCCGCCCAGGACGCCGTACGACTCGCGTGCGGCGCGCCTTCCGGCGCCGTCATTGAACGACTCGCCGAGGAATCAGGCTGCGGCCGAGCCGGGTTGGCGACGGCTGTCCTGGCCTGGAGTGCCGGGGGTGCGGCGGCGCTGGCCGTGCTCGACGAAGAGTGGCAGGTGGAGGGTCTGGCGCTCGCACGCGCGCGTGCGGCACTCGAAGCGGCCTGGGAGGCGGACGAGCGGCCGCCGTTCCACAGGAGTGGCAACCGGTGGACCGCCCCGGGCCAACGGGTCCAGCTGCGCCTCGACCGGGACGGCCGCTGGTGGCCGTATCGCGACGAGGAAGGCCGCTGGGTCCCCGCGGGCGCTCCGGACCGTGATCCGACGACGGCGCTCGCCACGGCGCAGCTCGCCGCCGATTCACAGACCACAGAAGGCATCTGACGTATCGCCAGATCCGAGCTGAGGGTCTCCTCGGTCGTGGGGGAAGAACGGGAGGGCGGCGCGCACCGCAGCCCTCCCGCCCCTCTCCACGTTCAGCCCCGTGCCCCCAGCAGATGGTCCATCGCGAGCTGGTCGAGACGCTCGAACGCCATGCCGCGCGCGGCCGCCGCCGTCGCATCGAAGTCCTCGAAGGCGGCGCGGTCGGCGAGCAGGGCCTGCAGGCCGTCGGCCGCGGTCGGCTGGGCGAGCTGGTCCAGCCGTGAGGCGCGCAGCGCCTCCTGGACCTCCGGGTCGGCGCGGAAGGCGGCCGAACGCTCCTTGAGGATGAGGTAGTTGCGCATGCAGCCGGCCGCCGATGCCCACACGCCGTCGAGGTCCTCGGTCCGCGGCGGCTTGAAGTCGAAGTGGCGCGGCCCGTCGTAGCCGGCGCTCTCCAGCAGGTCGACCAGCCAGAACGCGGCCCTCAGGTCGCCGGCGCCGAACCGCAGGTCCTGGTCGTACTTGATGCCGGACTGGCCGTTGAGGTCGATGTGGAAGAGCTTGCCCGCCCACAGCGCCTGCGCGATGCCGTGCGGGAAGTTGAGCCCCGCCATCTGCTCGTGGCCCACCTCCGGATTGACGCCGTACAGCTCGGGGCGTTCCAGGCGCTCAATGAAGGCCAGCGCGTGGCCGACGGTGGGCAGCAGGATGTCGCCGCGCGGCTCGTTCGGCTTGGGCTCGATGGCGAAGCGGAGGTCGTAGCCCTGGGAGGTGACGTACTCGCCGAGGAGGTCGAAGGCCTCCTTCATGCGGTCGAGGGCGGCGCGTACGTCCTTGGCGGCACCGGACTCGGCGCCCTCGCGGCCGCCCCAGGCGACGTACGTCTTCGCGCCCAGCTCGACCGCCAGGTCGATGTTGCGGATCGTCTTGCGCAGCGCGTAGCGACGCACGTCGCGGTCGTTGGCGGTGAACGCGCCGTCCTTGAAGACGGGGTGCGTGAACAGGTTCGTGGTGGCCATCGGGACGGTCATCCCGGTCGCGTCCAGGGCCTGGCGGAACCGCTTGATGTGCGACTCGCGCTCGGTGTCCGAGGATCCGAAGGGGATCAGGTCGTCGTCGTGGAAGGTCACCCCGTAGGCGCCGAGCTCGGCCAGGTGCTGCACCGTCTCGACCGGGTCGAGGGCGCGGCGGGTGGCGTCGCCGAACGGGTCCCTTCCCTGCCAGCCGACGGTCCACAGGCCGAAGGTGAACCTGTCCTCGGGGGTGGGCTGCAAGCTCATGCCACGGCTCCTCGCTGCGTACGACTATTTCGTCATGGCCGTTTACAAATTAGTATGCGCTCGCACCGCTGGGAAGAGACAAGATGTCTTTGTCCCCCAATGTCTTTGTCCCCATGTCTTTGTCCCCGCAGAGTCGCGGAACATCGCGGAAAAGGGAGAGCTCGATGTCAGCAGCCGAGGGTCCGCTCGTCGTCGGCGTGGACACATCCACCCAGTCCACGAAGGCACTGGTCGTCGACGCGGCCACCGGCGAGGTGGTGGCGAGCGGCCAGGCGCCGCACACCGTGTCCTGCGGCGCGGGCCGTGAGAGCGATCCACGTCAGTGGTGGGAGGCGCTGTGCGAGGCCCTGCGCCAGTGCGGCGACGCGGCGCACGAGGCGGCGGCCGTGTCGATCGGCGGCCAGCAGCACGGCCTGGTCACGTTGGACGAACAGGGCGAGCCGGTGCGTCCGGCGCTGCTGTGGAACGACGTCCGTTCGGCACCACAGGCCCGCCGCCTGGTGGAGGAACTGGGCGGCCCGAAGGCCTGGGCGGAGCGCACCGGCAGCGTGCCCGGTGCGTCGTTCACCGTCACGAAGTGGGCGTGGCTGGCCGAGCACGAGCCGCAGTCGGTGCGCGCGACGCAGGCGGTGAGGCTCCCCCATGACTACCTCACCGAGCGGCTGACCGGGCAGGGCACGACCGACCGCGGCGACGCGTCCGGCACCGGCTGGTGGGCGTCCGGGACGGAGACGTACGACGCGGAGACCCTCGCACACGTCGGTCTCGACCCGGCGCTGCTGCCCCGGGTGGTACGGCCGGGCGAGGTGGCCGGCACCGTGCGCGACAGCCATGACCTGCCGTTCTCCAAGGGAACGCTGGTCGCCCCCGGCACCGGCGACAACGCTGCGGCGGCCCTGGGCCTCGGCCTGCGGCCCGGCACCCCGGTGCTCAGCCTCGGCACGTCCGGCACCGTGTACGCCGTCTCCAGACGCCGCCCGGCCGATCCGACCGGCACGGTGGCGGGGTTCGCCGACGCGCACGGGGACTGGCTGCCCCTGGCCTGCACGCTGAACTGCACGCTCGCCGTGGACCGGGTCGCGGCGCTGCTCGGCCTGGACCGGGAGGCGGTGGAGTCGGGTGGCTCGGTGACCCTGCTGCCGTACCTGGACGGCGAGCGCACGCCGAACCTGCCGAACGCCTCGGGTCTGCTGCACGGCCTGCGCCACGACACGACCGCCGGGCAACTGCTGCAGGCCGCGTACGACGGTGCCGTCCACGCGCTGCTCGGCGCGCTCGACCTGGTCCTGGACGACGACGCGGACCGCAGCACCCCGCTGATGCTGATCGGCGGCGGGGCACGGGGGACGGCCTGGCAGCAGACGGTACGGCGGCTGTCGGGGCGGCCGGTGCAGGTGCCGGAGGCCAGGGAACTGGTCGCACTCGGCGCCGCGGCGCAGGCCGCCGGCCTGCTGACCGGCGAGGACCCGGCCGCCGTGGCCCGCCGCTGGCACACGGCCGCGGGCCCGGTGCTGGAGGCCGTGGAGCGGGACCAGGAGACGCTGGAGCGGATCACCGGGGTACTCTCCGACGCGGCCCCGCTGCTGGACCGGGGGATGGAGACCACGCCGCGCGCATGACACCGGGCGGAAGACACCGAGGATCGACTTCAGGCATGAGCGCACCGCTGCACGAGGCCCGCCCGCCGGACGGCCGCGCCCTGCCGGACACCCAGCAGGGCATACGCCGGCGCAATCTGGCCCGCGTGCTGCATGCCGTCAGCGCCGAGGGTTCGCTGTCGCGGGCCGCGGTCGCCTCGCGCATCGGGCTGACCCGGGCGGCGGTGTCGACGCTGGTGGACGAGCTGATCCGGTGGGGACTGCTGGAGGAGCTGGGCCCGGAGCGGCCGGGCCGGGTGGGCCGGCCGGGGTCGCCGCTCACGGTGAGCGGCCTCGGTCCGGCCGGGATCGGAGCCGAGATCGGCGTCGACCACCTCGCGGTGTGCGCCGTCGACCTGCGCGGCACGGTCCGTGCGCGGGCCGCACGGCACAGGGCGAACCGGGGCCGGGCGCCCGCAACGGTGGTCGAGGAGCTGACCGAGCTGGTGCGCCGGGTCGTCGCGGAGGCGGAACGGGAGGGGCTGTGGCCCGCCGGGCTCGCGGTCGCCGTGCCCGGACTCGTGGCCCGGGACGGGCGTACGGTCGTCCGCGCCCCGAACCTCGACTGGCACGACGCCGACCTCGGCGCCCTGCTGCCCGGCGACTGGCCGCTGATGGTGGACAACGAGGCCAACTTCGGTGCGCTCGCGGAGCTGTGGCTCGGCGAGCGCACCCCGCGTGACTTTCTGCATGTGTCGGCCGAGATCGGCATCGGCGCGGCGGTGGTCGTGGACGGCGCGCTGCTGCGCGGCACCCGCGGCTTCGCGGGCGAGCTGGGCCATGTACCCGTGCGGCCGGACGGGCCGCCGTGTCCGTGCGGCGGCCGGGGCTGCCTGGAGCAGTACGCGGGCGAGGAGGCGGTGCTGCGCGCCGCCGGGCTGGAGCCGCGCGAGGACTTGGTGGGCCTGCTCGCGGGGCACGCCGACCGGGGCGACGCGAGCGTACGGGCGGCCCTGCGGGACGCCGGTGCGGCACTCGGGATCGCGCTGACCGGGGCGGTGAATCTCCTCGACCCCGAGACGGTGGTCCTCGGCGGTGCCCTGGCCGGTCTCTCCCCCTGGCTGCTGCCGTCCCTGGAGACGGAGCTGACCAGCCGCACGGCGGGCCCGCCCTGCCCGGTGACGGTGTCCCGGCTGGGCCCGGAAGGCCCCCTGCTGGGCGCGGCGCACTCGGTCGTCCGGGGCGTACTGGACGATCCGGCCGTGGTGGCGGAACGATCCTGAGACCCCGGGTCAGGGCCAGGACCTGGACCAGGGCCAGAGCCAGGGCCTGAGGCTCAGCGGGGAGCACGACAGGCGGGAGGGACTGTCGCCGGGCTGGGGACAAACGGCCCGGTGGCGGCCGATGTTCGCCTGATCGGGTGGCCGGGTTTTCCACAAGCAGGGGCTTCTCCACGGAACCGGTGCGGGCTCTTCTGCGCAACCCACCTGCGCCGTACCGTGATTCACGCGAGGCGCAGCCGCTGGGCCGTCAAGAACGGCTGGTGGTGGCTGACGGTTGACGGTACTTCACACGCATCGGGTGACAGTGGGCTGACGGACATCGGGGGACGGACATGTACGAGGACACGGCCGGGGCGCTGCGCCGCGACGCCGTCGGGTTGCGCGAGGTGCTGTTCCAGAGCGTCACGGCGATGGCGCCGGCCGCAGCGGTGGCCGCGTCGATTCCGGCCGGTGCTGCCTTCGCGGGCGGCAGCCTGCCGCTGGCTGTGCTGATCGCACTGGTGGCCTGTCTGTTCACCGCTTCCTGCGTGGCCGAGCTGGCCCGGGAGCTGCCCGCGGCGGGCTCGGTGGCCACGTATGCGGCGCGCGGCCTGCATCCCGCGGTCGGCTTTCTCGTCGGCTGGGGTTACGTCTTCGTGGAGATGCTGGTCCCCCCGCTGCTGCTCCTGCAGCTGGGCTTCACGGCGGCGGGGACGCTGCACGAGGAGTGGTCCTCGTATCCGGCGGACCTCTGGTGGCCGTGGTCCCTGGCGGGCGCCGGTGTGATCGCTGTCGCCGGCTATCTGGGTGTCCGCGCCTCGGCCCGCTTCGGTACCGTCCTCGGCGTCTTCGAGATCGTCGTCTTCCTGGTGTTCGCGGTGCTGCTCATCGGCAGGGCGGGCGACGCCAACACCCTGTCGGTGTTCGGCACTTCGCACACCGCCGACGGGTACGCCGGGATCAGCGGCGTGTTCGCGGGATCCGTGTACACGGTGCTGGCCTTCGCGGGGTTCGAGGCGGCGGCGCCGCTCGCGGAGGAGACACGCGACCCACGGCGGACGATGCGCCGCGCGGTCCTCGGAGCGGCCCTGGGCATCGGTCTGTTCTATGTGATCACGACGTATGCGATGACGGTCTACTTCGGCCCGGACCGGTTCGCGAAGTTCGGCGCCTCGGGGGCGGCCTCCTGGGACGGTGTCGCCCGGGCCTCTTTCGGCCTGTTCTGGGTGCTGGTCTTCCTGGCGGTGATCAACTCCACGATCGCCAACGCCAACGCGTGCGCCACCGTCTCGACCCGTACGGCCTTCGCCCTGGCCCGCATCCGGGTCCTGCCCCGCCTGCTCGCCACGCTCCACCCCCGGCACCGCTCCCCCGTGGCCGGTATGGCGCTGCAGACCGTCGTGGCGGTCGGGGCGGTGCTGGGGCTCGGTTTCGGCTACGACCCCGTGACCGCGTTCCTGCTGCTCGCGACGGTGATCGTCACGGTCGTCGTCGGTGTCTACATCGTCGTGAACCTCGCCTGTGCGGGCTACTTCCTGCGGGCAGGCCGGGCCACCTTCAAGCCGCTACGGCATCTGCTGTTCCCGGTGCTCGGCACGGTGGCCTTCGTCCCGGCCCTGCTGACGGCCGCCGGTCTTCCGGTGTTCGACTTCGTCACCGGGCTGACGGCCCCGGTGTCCTACGCCGGCCCGCTCGTCGGCGTCTGGATGGCGGTGGGCGTGGTGGTGCTCCTCGTGCTGATGCGCCGTCACCCCGACCGCATAGCCGAGACCGCGCGGGTGCACCTCGACGCGTACGACCCGGCCGGCGACCGACAGGACGGGACGGTGCCGCGCTGACCTGCCCACGCCCCGCCCACGGCCTCCCCGCCGGCCCACCGACGCCACGCAGATGAGCCACCCTCCGCAAGCCCGCGCGCGATGGAGCCGCAGCCGCGGGACCCCGTCCCACCGACCGACCCGTCAGAAGGGACCACCCCGACGATGACCGATCCCCGAATCCTCACCGTGCGCCCGGAACCGGACGCATACGCCTGGACGTTCGGCGGCGCGCCGCCCGTGGCACGGATCGCGCCCGGCACGGTCCTCGACCTGTACACGGAGGACTGCTTCGCCGGGCGGGTGCGCTCAGAGAAGGACCTCGTCTCCGAGGTCTGCGAGTTCCCGTTCCTCAATCCGCAGACCGGCTCCTTCCACATCGAGGGCGCCGAGCCCGGCGACACCGTGGCCGTGCACTTCGTGTCGATCGAACCGGCCCGTGACTGGGCGGCCTCGACGACGGTCCCGCTCTTCGGCGCGCTCACCTCCACCCACACCACGGCCACGCTGCAGCCCCCGCTGCCGGAGCGCGTGTGGATCTGGCAGCTGGACCGCGCGCGCCGCACCGCCCTGTTCCAGGCACAGGACAGCGACATCGAGGTGGAGCTGCCCATGGACCCCATGCACGGCACGGTGGGCGTCGCCCCCGCCAGTCTGGAGGTGCGCTCGGCCCTGGTCCCGGACGCCCACGGCGGGAACATGGACACGCCCGAGATGCGGGCCGGCGTCACCTGCTATCTGGGCGTCAACGTCGAGGGCGCCCTGCTCAGCCTCGGCGACGGACACGCCCGGCAGGGCGAGGGCGAGACCTGCGGCGTGGCCGTGGAGTGCGCGATGCACACCGTGGTGGTCGTGGACCTCCTCAAGGACGTCGCCACGCCGTGGCCCCGGCTGGAGTCGGACACCCACATCATCTCGACCGGCTCGGCCCGCCCGCTGGAGGACGCGTTCCGGATATCCCAGCTCGACCTGGTGCAGTGGCTGGTGCGCGACTACGGGTTCAGTGCGCCGGACGCGTACCAATTCGCAACCCAGACGGTCGAGTCACCGTTGGCCAATGTGTGCGACACGAACTACACGTGCGTGGCCAAGCTCCGCAAGGAGTGGCTGCCGGCCCGCGAGACGTACCGCGGCGTGCACACGCGGCTACGGGAGACCTCGCGAGCCCTGCGGGGCTGAGGCCGACCACGTCCCCGTGGGGCCTCTCTGCCCGCCGAACCCCGTCCCCCGCAATCCCCCGCACAACTTCTGACACCCCCACACGCTGAAAGGCATCCGCCGATGGACATGGATCCGGCCGGCCCGGCACAGCCGACAGAGTCGGCACGAGCGGCGAACGCGGCACAGCCGCGTGTTGACAGGCGACGGCTGTTGAAGGGTGCGGCACTCGCCGCCATTCCCTACGCGCTGCTTCCCGACCCGCGAGCCGACGCACAGTCCCCGCCCGTCGACTACCCGCCCGCGGAGTGGCAGCCGGCGAGCACCTCCAACTACACCGCGTCCGAGCGCCCCGACACCTTCGCGATCGACCGCGTGATCATCCACGTCACGCAGGAGACGTACGCCAACGCGCTGGCGATCTTCGCCAACCCGGACAAGAAAGTGTCCCCGCACTATCTGGTCCGGTCGAGGGACGGGCACGTCACCCAGTGCGTGCACGAGGCGGACATCGCCTGGCACGCGGGCAACTGGGACTACAACACCCGCAGCATCGGCGTCGAACACGAAGGATGGGTGGACCGGCCCGCCTATCTCACCCACGCCCTCTACCAGCAGTCGGCCAAGCTCACGGCGGCGATCTGCACCAAGTACGACATCCCCAAGGACCGAGAGCACATCATCGGCCACTACCAGGTGCCCGGCACCGACCACACCGATCCGGGTCCGAATTGGGACTGGGTGCGGTACATCAGACTGGTCAACTTCGCCTAGCCGCAAGACGATGGGTCGCAGCACCGACATCATCGTTTCACCGTCCGGGGAGGCCGAGTTGACCGATCCGTGGGTGGCCCTGGAGCCGGGGGCCGACCCCGCCGAGCGGGTCCGTGTGCTGCGCCGGGCGCATGAGACGTTCACCAGAGTGGGCACGGTGCCGCGCCCGGTGCGGTCGGTGGTGGCGGAGTCGTGGCGGCGCAGCGCACGGGCCGGAGTCGGGCCGGACGGCACCGCCAGCGTCGAGCTGAGCGACGGCGCCCTCGGGACCTATCGGGCGGAGCACCCGCTGGCCAGGGTGATGCCGCTGTTCCGGGAGCTGATGGGCACGTTCGCCGCCGACGGCGAGCATCTGCTGGCGGTGTGCGACGCGCACGGAAGGCTGCTGTGGGTCGAGGGGCACCGGGCGACCCGGCGCCGGGCGGACGGGATGAACTTCGTGCCGGGGGCGCGCTGGTCGGAGAGCGCGGTCGGCACCAACGCGCCGGGCACCGCGGTCGCCGTGGACCGGCCGGTGCAGGTGTTCGCGGCGGAGCACTTCATACGGCGGGTCCAGCCGTGGACCTGCGCGGCGGCACCGGTGCACGATCCGCGCACCGGCCGGGTGCTGGGTGCCGTGGACATCACCGGCGGGGACGGGCTGGCGCATCCGCACAGCCTCGGTTTCGTACAGGCCGTGGCGCGGGCCGCGGAGGCACAGCTCGCCCTGCTCGCGCCGCCGCGGAACGCCCCGGACACCCCGCTGCTCGGCGCGCTCGGCCGGGACGAGGCGGAGCTGGTCCTGGACGGCCGCCGGGTCCGGCTCAGCCGTCGGCACAGCGAGATCCTCGTGCTGCTCGCCCGGCATCCCGAGGGGCTGACCGGAGACGAGCTGCTGTGCGCGCTGTACGCGGACGAGTCGGTGACCCCGGTGACCCTGCGTGCCGAACTGGCCCGGTTGCGCCGAGTGTTGGGAGCGGGATTGCTCGGCTCGCGGCCGTACCGGCTCACCGCCGCGGTCGAGTCGGACGTCACCGTGGTGGAGCGGCGGCTGCGGGCGGGGGCGGTCACGGCGGCGGCGCAGGCGTACACCGGTCCGCTGCTGCCCGGTTCGCAGGCGCCGGCGGTCGTACGGCTGCGGGACCGGGTCGCCGACGGGCTGCGGACGGCACTCGTGGCGCACCGCGACCCGGACCTGCTGGCGGACTGGGCGCACGCACCCTGGGGTGAGGACGACCTGGAGGTGTGGCGGGCGCTCGCCGCGGTGCGGCCCACCGCGCCGGTGCGCGCCCGACTCGCCGCACTGGAGGCCGAGCTGGCGGCACCGGCCGGCCGGGCACGGCGACGAGCCTGCGGCGCAACGTACTTGCAACGTCCGCACGCCTAGCCTCACGCCGACCGCTGCCCAACGGCGGGCAGCGCTGCACCGGGAGGCAGACCAGCATGACTCGTTACGCGGCGCCGGGCACAGAAGGCGCGATCGTCTCCTACCAGGCGCGCTACGACCACTTCATCGGCGGGGAGTACGTGCCGCCGGTGCGCGGGCAGTACTTCGAGAATCCGTCGCCGGTCAACGGGCAGCCGTTCACCGAGATCGCGCGCGGCACGGCGGAGGACGTCGAGCGGGCGCTGGACGCGGCGCACGAGGCCGCGCCCGCGTGGGGTCGTACGCCGGCGGCGGAGCGCAGCGACATCCTGCTGAAGATCGCCGACCGCATGGCGGCCCATCTGGAGCCGTTGGCGGTGGCCGAGAGCTGGGAGAACGGCAAGCCGGTCCGGGAGACGCTGGCGGCCGACATCCCGCTGGCGATCGACCACTTCCGGTACTTCGCGGGGGCGATCCGGGCGCAGGAGGGGTCGCTCGCCGAGATCGACGACGACACGGTGGCGTACCACTTCCATGAGCCGCTCGGGGTCGTCGCGCAGATCATCCCGTGGAACTTCCCGATCCTGATGGCGGCGTGGAAGCTGGCGCCGGCCCTCGCCGCGGGCAACGCGGTCGTCCTCAAGCCCGCCGAACAGACCCCGGCCTCCATCCACTACTGGGTCGGCCTGATCGCGGACCTGCTGCCGCCGGGCGTGCTGAACATCGTCAACGGCTTCGGTGTGGAGGCGGGCAAGCCGCTGGCGTCGAGCCCGCGGGTGGCGAAGGTGGCGTTCACCGGGGAGACCACGACCGGGCGGCTGATCATGCAGTACGCCTCGGAGAACATCAAGCCCGTCACCCTGGAGCTCGGCGGCAAGTCGCCGAACATCTTCTTCGACGACGTGTGGGCGCACGACGACGAGTTCCGGGACAAGGCGCTCGAGGGCTTCACCATGTTCGCGCTCAACCAGGGCGAGGTCTGCACCTGCCCGTCCCGGGCACTGATCCAGCGCGGTCACTACGCGGACTTCCTCCAGGCGGCGGTCGAACGCACCCGGCAGATCAAGCCAGGGCACCCGCTCGACACCGACACGATGATCGGCGCCCAGGCCTCCAACGACCAGTTGGAGAAGATCCTCTCCTACCTGGACATCGGCCGGCAGGAGGGCGCGAAGGTGCTCACGGGCGGTGAGCGCGTGGAGTACGACGGCGAGTTGAAGGGCGGTTACTACGTCCAGCCGACGATCTTCGAGGGCGACAACCGGATGCGGATCTTCCAGGAGGAGATCTTCGGCCCGGTCGTCTCGGTGGCCTCCTTCGACGACTTCGACGACGCCATCAAGATCGCCAACGACACGCTGTACGGCCTCGGCGCGGGAGTCTGGACCCGGGACGCCAACACGGCCTACCGCGCGGGCCGCGCGATCCAGGCGGGCCGCGTGTGGACCAACTGCTACCACGCCTACCCGGCGCACGCGGCGTTCGGCGGCTACAAGCAGTCCGGGATCGGCCGCGAGACGCACAAGATGATGCTGGAGCACTACCAGCAGACCAAGAATCTCCTGGTGTCGTACTCGCCGAAGAAGCTGGGCTTCTTCTAGAGGTCCGAGAAGAGGCGCCTGACCTGGGATTTTGCCGGTCAGGCGCCTTCCGTTCGCCCCACTCGCTCGCCACCGGCGGCGCAGGCGTTCTTCGCGATGCCATCTCACCGTCTTCCTCCGAATACGACGCCCCCCGCACCCCGGCAACTCGGCGGGCATCTGTCATAGACTTGCTATGCAACGAGTTGCATAGCAGGATCGGCGTCATGGCGCTCGAACACGCGATCCTGGTGTCGCTCTTGGAGAAGCCGGGATCCGGCTATGAGCTGGCCCGGCGTTTCGAGCGGTCCATCGGCTACTTCTGGACCGCGACCCACCAGCAGATCTATCGCGTGCTCAAGCGCATGGAGAACGACGGCTGGGTCGACGCCCGGGACATCCCGCAGCAAGGCCGGCCGGACAAGAAGGAGTACTCCGTCGCCGATCTCGGCCGGGCGGCGCTGTCCTCGTGGTTGCACGATCCGATCGAGCCGGAGAGCGTCCGCCACGACCTGGCAGTGAAGATCCGGGGTGCCGCCTTCGACGACCCGGCCGCCCTGATCCGCGAGGTGGAGCGGCACCAGCAGGCGCACCGGGACCGGCTTGCGCACTATCTCGTGGGCGAGGAGCGGGACTTCACGGGGCCCGAGGCAAGGGCGGTCGCTCCCAAAGCGCCGCTCGACGCGGAGCGAGAGCTCCAGCACGTCGTACTGCGCGGCGGCATCGCGTACGAGCGGATGATGATCGACTGGCTGGACGACGTGCTGGCCACGCTGGCCCGGTTCGGCCCGGACAGCTGATCGCCGCCACGCCCGTCGGCTGGTCCTCCCCTCCGGCTCCTCCAGCCGCCAGACCTCCCGATTCCCATCCGTCCACCAGCCGAAAGGGGTCCTCACCATGGCTGACCAACTGCTCTTCAATCCGCGCACCTACGACCCCGCGCACTTCGACCCCGAGACGCGCCGCTTGCTGCGCGCCACCGTCGACTGGTTCGAGGAGCGCGGGAAGCGTCGGCTGATCGAGGACTACCGGACCCGCGCGTGGCTCGGTGACTTCCTCGCCTTCGCCGCGAAGGAGAACCTGTTCGCCACCTTCCTGACGCCGTCGTCCGCCGCAGGGGAGGAGGAGCCGGACAAGCGGTGGGACACCGCCCGTATCGCCGCGCTCAACGAGATCCTCGGCTTCTACGGCCTGGACTACTGGTACGCCTGGCAGGTCACCATCCTCGGCCTCGGCCCGGTCTGGCAGAGCGACAACGCCGCCGCCCGCGCCCGCGCCGCGGAACTCCTCACCCAGGGAGAGGTGTTCGCGTTCGGCCTGTCCGAGAAGGCCCACGGCGCCGACATCTACTCCACCGACATGCTGCTCGAACCCGACGGCAACGGCGGCTTCCGCGCCACCGGCTCCAAGTACTACATCGGCAACGGCAACGCCGCCGGACTCGTCTCCGTCTTCGGCCGCCGTACCGACGTCGAGGGCCCCGACGGCTACGTGTTCTTCGCCGCCGACAGCCGTCATCCGGCCTACCACCTGGTCAAGAACGTCGTCGACTCGTCGAAGTTCGTCAGCGAGTTCCGTCTGGAGGACTACCCCGTAACGGCCGAGGACGTCCTGCACACCGGCCGCGCCGCCTTCGACGCCGCCCTCAACACGGTCAACGTCGGCAAGTTCAACCTGTGCACCGCCTCGATCGGCATCTGCGAACACGCGATGTACGAGGCCGTCACCCACGCCCACAACCGCATCCTCTACGGCCGCCCCGTCACCGCCTTCCCGCACGTGCGACGCGAGCTGACCGACGCGTACGTCAGGCTCGTCGGCATGAAGCTGTTCAGCGACCGCGCTGTCGACTACTTCCGCTCCGCCGGCCCCGACGACCGCCGCTACCTGCTCTTCAACCCGATGACGAAGATGAAGGTGACCACGGAGGGTGAGAAGGTCATCGACCTGATGTGGGACGTCATCGCCGCCAAGGGCTTCGAGAAGGACAACTACTTCGGCCAGGCCGCCGTGGAGATCCGCGGCCTGCCGAAGCTGGAGGGCACGGTCCACGTCAACCTGGCGCTGATCCTGAAGTTCATGCGCAGTCACCTCCTCGACCCGGTCGAGTACCCCGGCGTGCCGACCCGCCTCGACGCGGCCGACGACAACTTCCTGTTCCGGCAGGGGCCGGCCCGCGGCCTCGGCTCGGTGCGCTTCCACGACTGGCGCCCGGCCTTCGAGACGTACGCGCATCTACCCAACGTCGCTCGCCTCCGCGAACAGGCCGACGCGCTCTGCGAGTTCGTCACCACGGCCTCCCCCGACGCGGAGCAGAGCCGCGACCTCGACCTCGTCCTCGCGGTCGGTCAGCTCTTCGCGCTCGTGGTGCACGGGCAGCTCGTCCTGGAGCAGGCCGCCCTGACCGGACTCGACGAGGACGTGCTCGACGAACTCTTCGCCGTCCTCGTGCGGGACTTCTCCGGGCACGCCGTCGAACTGCACGGCAAGGACTCCGCGACCGAGCAGCAGCAGGAGTGGGCGCTGGGGTCGGTCCGGCGGCCGGTCGTCGACGAGGCGCGCACGGAGCGAGTCTGGCTGCGGGTCGAGGCGCTGTCCGGCGCGTACGAGATGGCCCCGTAGGCGCGCCGTACGCATCACCGGTGGCTGAGCCGCGTGGACCCGGCCACCCGCCGGTCAGGGATCGGCTCCGCGTACGGGACCAGGTAGCGGCGAGGTCACGCGCCGACGCACAGATAGCCGACCCGCCATAGGGGCGCTCTCCTCCTGTCGGCAGGAATCCGCAGGTGGAGAGGTCCCACTCCGACGGCTACGACCGCCGCGATGAGCGCGTATCGCGCACCGGCCGAGCCCCACCCCAGGCGGGTTCTTGGTGGGCTCGGTGACAAGGCGGGCGAGTAGGTCCACCCACGTCGAGCTCGAAGTCATCGAGGTGCGTCGGGTGTTCGGGGTGCCCGACTACTTCCTGCGGGTCTCCGTCGCTGACGGATGCCGGTCGCCTCCCCATCGGCTGAGGCGCGGCGACGGGCTCTGGGTCGCGGACCGGCCGGTGGACGATGCCGGCCCTGGGATGCTGGTGGGTGCCGCACCAGCCCTCAACGGGTGACGGTCGGTTTGACGGCGCTACAGCCCGAACAGGTCCGCCGCCTTGTCGTGGCATACGGCCCGTAGCCAGTCCTGCCCGAGTCCCAGCCGTTCCAGGGCGTGGAGCTGGTGCAGGTAGGGGTAGGGGATGTTGGGGAAGTCGGAGCCGAGCAGGATGCGGTCGCCGAGTGCGGCGAGCCGGGGCAGGGCCCGGTTCGGGAACGGCATGAATCCTTCGGTGAAGTCGGTGAAGGCCATCGTCGTGTCCAGCCGTACCTGGTCGTACCGTTCGGCGAGGTCGAGGAACTCCTCGTACTCGGGCATGCCCATGTGCGCGACGATCAGCCGGAGTTTCGGGTGGCGTGCCAGCACGCGCGCGATGGGCTCGGAGCCGGTGTGCTTGCCGGGCGCGGGCCCGGAGCCGCAGTGCATCACCACGGGGATCCGGGCCTCGGCGAGCAGCCCCCATGTCTGCTGGAGGAGTTCATCGGCCGGGTCGTACGCTCCCACCTGTACATGCGCCTTGAACACCCGTGCCCCTGCTTCGACGGCCTCGCGGACGTACGCCTCGGGTCCGGCTCGGGGTAGAGAGTCGCGGTGTGCAGGCAGTCGGGGGTGTGGCGGGCGAAGTCGGCCGCCCATCCGTTCAGCCACCGGGCCATGCCGGGCTTGTGGGGGTAGAGCATCGTGGTGAAGGCCCGCACCCCGAACTCCCGGAGCAGGGCCGTGCGTTCCGCCTCCGGCTTCCGGTAGGTGATCGGCCACTTCAGCCCGCCGATCAGCGGCCCGTCGGTGCTGAAGTAGTCCCAGACTTTGTGCAGGACACGCTCGGGCATGAAGTGGGTGTGGACGTCGATCAGCCCGGGAAGTCCGAGCCCGCCCCAGAAGCGGCGGACCTCACCGGCCTCCTCGCCCAACGCCACGCGGGTGGAACCCACCTGGTACCGCCTCTCTCGAACGACCTGCACCTGTCACAACGCCGGGACACTCTGAACGCTCATCGTGCCTTGGCCCCCGAGCACCTGAAAGGGACGTCCGGCCGGCAGTGCCAAGCGGGCGAGCACCGCCCCGGCTCCCACGGCCTTCCTCGTTGCCCTCAGGGGCAACACGGCATACGCCCGGTCAGGGCCGTGCACCGCAATCAGGGTGCGGAACCGATCGCCGATCGATGCGAGGAGGAATGGCAGAGGACCTGCAGAGGAATCGCATCGGAGGCACGTGAGAGCCTGGGTGCGATCGGATCGGGCCTGTGAGACGAGGTGTCGATGGGGGAAGCCACTCGTGACGACGTGGCCGACGGGCTGGCGATGTTCTGCGCGGAACTGCCCGACCTGCGGGAGTTGGCGGCCGAAGCAGGTTGCTTGGACGACTTGGCCGAGATCATCGCCGCCGCCCGGGTGAACCGCGACCTGCCGGGTGTTCTGATGCGACTGCGCGAACTGCTGCACCGCCTCGGTGTGGCGGGCGGGCCTGCGTCCTGGACGGGGGCCCGCGGCATCGGCGGCCTCCCGGACCTCGGCGGAGGGCATCCGGTCGAGGAGGCGTACGTGTGCCCACTTGAGCGGTGTTCGCGTGTCGAACTGCCGGGTGGTGTCACGGTCTGTGGACTGTCGGGGCAGTCACTGCACCTCGTCAGGCTCTGACCGTGGCGTCGTTCCTGACCGAACTCGGCAAGCGGTTCGCCGAGAAGTGGTTTGCCCTGCTGGTGTTGCCGGGCCTGGTGTTCGTTGTGGTGGCGAGCGGCGCGGTGGTGCTCGGCCAGCGGCGCTGGGCTGATGTCGGACGGATTCCGGCCGATGTGCACAGAATCCATGCTGCGGCCGGACAGCATGACGCCACCACCGTCGTCCTCCTCTCCTGTGTTGTGCTCTCGGGCTCGGTGGCGGCGGGCTTGCTTGCCCGGGGGCTTGGTCACGCGGTGGCGCGGTTATGGCTCGGAGAATGGTGGCCGGCTCCGCTGGCCCGGCGGCTGATCGCACGTCGCCGGCGTCGGTGGAGCAACGCTCAGCGCCGCTACGAGGACGCACTGCGCGCCAGGGCCCGGCAGCGGGACGATCCGGAGGTCGAAACCGCCCAGCTGAATGCCGCTCGAAACCGGATCTCGCTCGCGCGGCCTGTCCGGCCGACACGGATCGGTGACCGGATCGCCGCCGTGGACCGCCGCGTGTTCGAGAATTACGACCTGGACCTGTCCTCGGCGTGGCCTCGGCTGTGGCTGATTGTCCCGCAGACCACCCGCGACGAACTGGGCTCGGCACGGGAGGGATTCGACTCGGCGGCCGGCCTCGCCGGATGGTCGGTTCTGTATCTCGTACTTGCGTGCTGGTGGTGGCCTGCGGCTCTCATCGCCCTCGTCGGCGGAACGGCCGCCCTGATCCGCGGCCGAGCCGGCATCGACGCCTTCGCCCAACTCGTCGAGTCCGCAGTGGATGTTCACGGCCGGGATCTCGCGGAGGCTCTGGGGATTCCGTGCCCTGGCCAACTGGAGCCTGCCGTGGGCCTGCAGATCACCCGGGCCCTGCGTAAGCGCACGTGATCCGAGAGGAGGCACCGTGAGTTTCCCGAATCGGCCGCCAGGAGGTGGGGAAGACTTCCGGCGCGGCAACGAGATGTTCCTGCGCTACGAACGGACTCGCCGTCCTGCCGACCTCGACCGGGCCGTGGACGCCTACTTTCGAGCGGTCGGCAGTGATTCGACACGAACCGCGTGGTGGCGCAACCTGGCGGTCGCGCTGTTACGCCGGTTCACTTCGACTGGCTCCGTCGATGCTTGTGACCAGGCCATTGCCGCGCTCGGCTCGGCGATGGACACGACCGGCGCCGATCCCCTGGTGTCGCCCGACTTGTGGCAGATGCTCGGGCTGGCCTGGAACGCCAGATTCGAAGAGACCGCCGACCTGTCGAGCCTGGACGAATCGATCAAGGCATACCGCAATTCCTTGAACCCGGGCGCGCCGGACCCGACCACCCTCCAGTACCTGAGCAGCGCTGTATGGCACCGCTTCGAGCGCACGGGTCAGCATTCCGCGCTCGAAGCCGCTGTCACGATGTATCACGAAGCCATCGCCGCATTCCCCGAAGGCCACCCGGAATTCGCCGCCTTGCTGGAGAACGCGGGTATCGCGCTGCGGACCCGCTTCGAGCACACGAGCAGGCCGGAGGACCTGACCGAGGCGATCTCCTTGGCTCGGCGCTCCGCCGCCGTTACCGCACCGGACGATCCACGGCTGTTCGCGCGCCTGGTCAACCTCGCGGGGGCGCTGATGTACCGATTCGAGCTGCTCCCCGAAATGGCGCTACTGAACGAGGCCATCGCCTCGTTCCAGAGCGCCGCGGAGTCATTGCCGGACGGGCATGCCGAACGTGCGGGTGTTCTCAGCAATCTGGCAGGTGCCCTGCTGACGAGGGCCTGGAGGCTGGACGATGCCGGCGATCTGGACCTGGCCATCGGCCTGTTCCGGGAGGCGACGAGCCTGCCCGACGGCGGATGCCACCTGGTGAATCTCGCATCGGCCTTGACGATGCGGTACAAGCGCACCCGCGAACACCGTGACCTGAACGAGGCGATCACCGTCGGCCGGCGGGCCGTGGCGGACGACGGAAGCGGCCCGCAACTGGACGTCCTGGCCTCAGCACTGCTTCTGCGGGCTGCCCAGGACGGAGCGTCCGACGCCCTGGATGAGGCCACCGACCTGCTGCGACGCTGCCTGGCCCGCACGCCGGAGGGCAGTCCACTCCGTGCGCACAGCTTGCTTTCTCTCGGGCGCGCGTGGGAGAAGCGGTCTCCTGTGTCCGCCGAAGCTCTCGACTCGTACCGTCAAGCGGCGTCGATTCCCCACGCGCCGGTCCACCTGCGGATCGAAGCGGCGCTGAGCCGGAGCCGCATCGGTGGCGCGGTTCAGGACTGGACCGAGGCAGCCGCCGGCGCCGAGCTCGCCGTCGAGTTGCTCCCTCATGTGGCGCGCCAGGACCTCACCCGCATCGACCAGGAATACGGGCTCGGCCGGTGGGGAGGCATCGCGGCGCATGCGGCGGCCTGCGCCCTGCAGCTCGGCGACGCACGGCGTGCGCTGCGACTCCTCGAACAGGGCCGCGGCATCCTGCTGTCCCGGGTACTGGGCGACGAGGACACGGAGTCGGCCGAGGCCACCCCGCTCGATGGCACCGTCGTGCTGATCAACACGACGCATCTGCGCAGCGACGCCCTGATCCTCACGCCCGAAGGCGTGTCCAGCGTGGCACTGCCCGATTTCACTGACATCGCCACGCACCTGGCACGGTTCGTCGGTGCCGTCGAAGCAGGGGGAGGCAGGCACGGGCTCCGTGAGCGGCAACGCGCCCAGCAGGTGATCCATGCGGAGTTGGCCTGGCTCTGGGACACCGTGACAGGGCCCGTGCTCGAACACCTGGGCCTGACCGGCCGGCCCGAGGACGGCGGGGAGTGGCCGCGGATCTGGTGGGCACGGGCAAGCCTGCTGGCGGACCTGCCACTGCACGCGGCTGGTCACCACGACGAACGCGACGCACCCCACCCGCGGACCGTTATGGACCGGGTCGTCTCGTCGTACACCCCGACCGTGCGCATGCTGCGGCGGCTCAGGGCCGCGTCAACCGGCCCGGTGAACGACCCGAGACTGCTGGTGGTGGCCGTGCCCGAGGCAGCCGGCGCACCCACACTGCCCGGCGTGCTCCAGGAGGCGGCCTCGCTCGCGGAACTGACCTCCGCCGACCTGCTCGTCGGAGGTCGGGCGACCCATGCCGCTGTCGAAGCCGCGCTGGAGACGCACGCGTTCGTGCACTTCGCCTGCCATGGCGTCAGCGACCCGGACGAACCATCGTCCAGCCGACTGCTGTTGCACGACCGCCCTCTCACCGTGCTGGACCTGTCCAAGCTGAACCTCACCGGCGCCAAACTCGCCTACCTCTCCGCCTGTGAAACCTCTCGGGTTGCCCTGGAACTGGCGGACGAGGCGATCCACATCACCACGGCGTTTCAGCTCGCGGGCTATCCGCAGGTAATCGGCACGCTGTGGCGGATCGAGGACACCCTGGCCCGCGAGGTCGCCGAATCCGTCTACCGAGCGTTGCACGCCGCCGGCTTCGACCCGAGCCGTACGGCCTTCGCCCTGCACACGGAAGTACGTGCCCTCCGCGACCGGTATGTACGGACCCCGACCCTGTGGGCCGCCCATATCCACGCCGGCGCCTGAGAACTCCCCACGAAATGATCGGCTGTCTACAGCGAGACCTTCCGTTCGTCGGCCTTGAGACCGCGAAGGGTCCAAAGTCCATAAAGAGCCAGCAGCGGTTTGACGACCGTCCACTCGCCAGGGCGGTAGTCGTCCGCGCGAACCAGCCTCTCGGCAAGATCAGGGCGCTGCCGCCGCAAGTAGGCACGAGCCTTGAGCGCGTGAGCCGGTTGGGAGGCGATCTTGATGCGGTCGACGTCCTCGATCAGTGGGATCACGTTCGTGATGTTCTCCCATGTCGTGCTGCTTCGGTCTTCGAGGAGCACTGTGCCGTCGAACTCAAGCACCGACTTCGCATAGGCAGCCATCAACTGGGCCTCCGCGGCGCCACCGCTTGTCGCACCACCGCTGAAGACCACGCGAGTCCCCTGCGCACGGTCGGCGGAGACGGAGCGAATCCCGGCACGGACTCGCCAGCGGTTGATGAGGTTCGCCGTAGCTTGGGGGTTCCGGTACCCCAACACCACCACGGCCTCGGATGCGCCCTCGCTGTTCCCCACGAGAACCCGAGACCAGCGCCAGTTCAACCACTCGCCCCAGGCCAGGGCCGCAACCCCAGCCATCGCCAGTCCTGTCCTTCGCCGCATGGGGCGACTCTAGGGCACCTCGATATCGGGCCGCGAAGGAGCCGCGCTGCAAACGACGTATTCTGTCAGGACTTCTTGGCGGGAATGGCTTCGTCCAGGAATAGGAAGAGGGCGCCTGACCGAGGCAGATGCCCGGCAGGCGCCCTTTTCAGACTCGCCTGGGCCGCGAGCCCGAATTCAGCCTTTCTTTCGGTTCAAGCCCGGTCAGGGACCGGCTCATACGGTGATCGTGGCCTCGGTGAGTTCCTCGGCCGTGATGCGTCGGACCGGTCCGCCGGAGAAGGCGAAGTCGTACGACAGCACCTGGAGCGCTTGCCGCACCACCTCGATCATGGACGGGTGATCAGCGCAAGTGCCCCAGACGACGTCGAGCGGATACGTCATGACGCCCCCGGGAATGTCCGTGCCCGGCTTGGCGTAGGTGCGGTACCCGACGACTCCCGGTATCCGGCGGACCTCGGCGGCCCCATGGATGCGCTCCAGCCGGCATGTCCGAGTCGGAGCCATGGTGTTGAACTGGAAGTGCACCTGCCCGCCGAAGTCGAGCGGCCCTGTGCCGGGCTGCTCGCCCAGCGCCAGCAGCCCCCCGATACGTACCAGGTCGATCCCCAACGCACTCCGCGTCGTGAGATTCATGTGGCCGGTCAGCCGGCCGTTGATCTCGATGATGCGGGGGCCGGACGCCGTCAGCTTCAGTTCGGTGTGGGTGAGGCCGTACGTCACACCGAGGGCCTGGAGCGCACGGGTGGTGAGGTCCAGGATCGCTCGCTCCTCGTCCGCGGACACGTTCGCGGGCCAGAACCTGCCGGGCTCCCGGAACGGCTTCATGAGCGGGAACTTGCCCGTGACGGCCAGGTGGACGACGCCCTGCTCGGTGCACACGCTCTCCACCGACACGTAGTCGCCGTAGGGCAGACTCGGCCTGCCCTCCAGCAGCTCCTCGACGGTGAACTCGGTGGAGCCGGTCTCGTTCTCCCCGGAGAAGAGCAGCGCCAGCACCTCCGCCGCCTCGGCGTCCGTCGTCACGGCATAGGTGTCACGGCTGCCGCCGCCCTGGACGGGCTTGATGATCGCGGGCAGGGACACCGCCGACAGCGCGGCCGGCCACTCCTGCGGCGAGCGCAGCGGATGGGAGCGGACCTCGTCGACGCCTCGGTCGCGCAGGATCCGGCGCTGGCGCACCTTGTCCGTCAGGGCGCGGGCCACGTCCGGGGAGTGCGAGGGAAGTCCCAGCGCCTGCGCCAGCTCGGCCGTCTTGCGGATCATCCGCTCGCTGTAGGTGAGGACCGCGTCCGGGGCCACCTTCCGTACGAGGTCGATGTCCTCCTGGGGCGAGCCGGTCAGCGCGACGACGTCACCCAGGTTCTCCATGACCGGGCGCAGCAGGCGGTTGTGCGGGGTGTCGGGCACGAGGAAGACCACGCGGCCCAGGTCTCCCAGCCCCACCCCGATCTCTCCCGCGGACGCCGCGCCGTCGTCGTACACGACGGCCAGGGTCCGTCCCCCGCGGCTCATGCCACCGCCCGCGAGGCGGCGTCGGCCAGAGCGGACTCGAAGTGCCGTACGTACTGTTCGACGCCGTCTGCCTCCAGCAGCGCGGGGTCGTAGGCGACGACGACGCGGCTGCCCGCCTCGGTGCCGTCGACTTCGAAGTCGACACGGAAGGGGAAGCTGGGCTTCCCCCGTACCCACCAGGAACGGGTCTCCACGCCGACCGTGTCCGGAAGTTCCTGGTAGACGTGGAAGTCCATGAAGTTGAACACGGTGTCGAACGGAGCCCGCTCCAGCCGGCTCTCGATCTGGGCCAGCGGGAAGCCGCGGTAGGGACCCGCCTCGCGCTCCAGGTCGAACGCATGTCGTGCCAGGTCGGCCCAGGACTCGTCGAGGGACGCGAAGCGCAGCGGGACCGTGTTGAGGTACAGCCCGACCATCAGGTCCGACCCCGCGTTCTCCGGCCGGGTGTTGACGACCACGCCGGTCACCAGGTCCTCCTGGCGCCCGGTCCACGCCGACAGCGCTCGGACATGGGCTGCGAGAGCGACGGACTTGAGCGAGGTACGGGCCGTACGGGCCGCGCTGCGCAGACCGCTCAACACCTCCTCGCCGAGCGGGAATTCGGCCTTCGCCACGGCGTTGGCCGCCCCGCTGAACTGACCCCGTTCGAAGAGGAGCGGCGGGACGTCTGCCCGCTGGTGCCAGAAGTCGGCGGCTTCCGTCGAGGCGAGCAACGCGCGCTCGGCCACGATGAAGTCGCTTTCTCCGGTGGCCGGCAGCTCGGGCAAGCGGGCCTCCTCACCCTTGACGCCGGCGGCGTACAGCTCCAGAAGGTCGACGATCAGCCGGCCGTAGCTCCAGCCGTCGACGACGGCGTGGTGGGTGGCGATCGCCACGTGGAAGGATTCCGGCTGAGCCACCACATGGCAGCGGAACAGCGGGGCGTGGCTCCAGTCCAGGGGCAGCTGCAGGCCGTGCTCGCGCCATGCGCCGACCAGTTCGCGGGCCTTGGCCGGATCGGACTCCGGCAACCGCTCGATGGACAGCGGCAGTTCGATGTGCCTCCACTGCAGCTGAACGGCCTCGGAGAAGGTGCCCAGGTCGAAGGAGGTGCGCAACGCCGCGTGGCGGTCGCACAGCCGGCCGAGGGCCGAGCGGAAGACGGCCTCGTCGAACGGGGCGAGAGTTTCCCAGCCGATCACCGAGTGGTACAGGTCGGGGTCGCCGCTGGTCTCACAGAGGTAGATGATGCCGACCTGCAGGGCGGAGGCGGGCAGGGCCGTCTCCACGTCCGCGGGCACGAGGGCCAGATCGCCCGCGGCGAGGAGGCCGTCGTCACTCGCCGGGCCGGCAGAGGGCTGCGCGGTGACAGACGGCGGCTCGCCCTGCGCCGAGGACAGATACGCGGCCAGTTCGCGCACCGTGGGGTAGTAGAGCAGGTCTTTCAAGGTCATGGCGATGCCGTGCTGTTGCGCGGACGCCACGACCCGCAGCGCGATGAGCGAATCGCCGCCGAGCGCGTAGAAGTCGTCGTCGGGGCCGACGTCCTGCCCGGACAGGTGCTCGCTGAGGATGGCCGTCAGGGTTGCGGGCAGGTCGGTCGTCGCAGCTGCCGCCGGGATGCCGGCGTCGGTGTGCTGCATGGAGCTGGTCCTCTCGTTCATGCGCTCAGTGCCGTTTCCGTGTGACCGCCGAGTGGCGTTTGCGGGCGGCGCGGTGTGACGCGTACGGCGAGACTGGTGAGGCCGGCGACGAAGTTCGACGCGAGGTGACGCGGTTCGCCGGCCAGGGTCATGTCCTCGGTGGTACGCAGAAGTTCCTCGAAGAAGATGCGCAGGGTGAGGCGTGCCACCGTGGCGCCGAGGCAGTAATGGGCCCCGTATCCGAAGGCGATGTGCCGGTTTGCCTCCCGTGCCACATCGAAGCGATACGGGTCCGGGAAGACGCCCGCGTCGCGGTTGGCGGAGCCGACCCAGACGGCCACCGCGTCGCCGCGGGGCACGACGCCTCCGCTGAGCTCGACGTCCTCGACCGCGTGGCGCAGGAAGCTGCTCGCCGGTGAGGTCCAGCGCAGCCCCTCCTCGACGAGCGACGGGACGAGGGCGGGGTTCTCCCGGACGGCCCGGAACTGCTCGGGCCGTTCCAGCAGGGCGAGCACCGTGCCGGCCACCGTGTGCGGGGTGGTCGCGTTCGCCCCGAGCAGCAGGCTGTAGCAGTTGACGACGACTTCTTCGAGGGTGAGTTCCCCGTCGCGCATCGTCATCAGCACACCGATGGCGTCGTCGCCCTCGGCTCCCTTGCGGGCGGCGTACTGCTCGGAGAAGTACTTGAAGAGCTCGTGGTGGGCAATGGCGAGGGTGGCGTGCGCGTTGCGGATCATGAAGACCGGGTCGTCCGGGGCGGCGGCCATGCCCGTCGACCGCACCAGGTCCGCCCAGTGCGCCTCCGGCAGGTCCATCAGCGTCCCGGCCACGGCCATGGGCAGCATGGTGGCCCGCTGGGCGAGATCCCACTCACCGCCGTCGAGCGACGGTGCGAGCAGGGCCCGTACCGCTTCCCGGATACGATCCTCGCTCTTCGCCAGCCCACGGCCGGTGAACAGCTTGTTCAGAGGCCGACGGAGTTCGCTGTGGCGCGGAGGGTCGGTGGCGACCAGCATCTTGCCCGCGGCGGCCTCGCCCTGGCCGAGCTGGTTCAGCAGACTGCCGCGCTCGGAGGTGAACTCCTGGTGGTTGCCCAGTACCCGGCACGCGTCGTCGTAGCGGGTCACCGACCAGAAGAAGCGGCCGTCCGGCAGTTCCTGGCGATGGAGCGGGGCGTGCTCGCGCATGAACGCCCAGACCGTGTGCGGGTCCTGCTCGGCGTGGAAGGCCGCATCGAAGAGGTTCACCTTCGACAGGTCGACGGCCGCCATGCCCGCGGCGGTGACTTCGGGGATCCTCACGGCGTGACACCCGCCTTCTCGACGGACCGGGCCAGACCCGCGGGAGAGGGGTCGAGGTAGAAGTCGATCGGCGAGATCTCGACCCCGAACTCCTGGTGCAGTTCGGCGATGATGGTCACGGCCATCAGTGAGTGACCGCCCAGCTCGAAGAAGTCGTCGTCCGCGCCGATCCCGTCGAACCCGAGATGGTCCGACCACATGCCGACGACGGCGGTCTCCAGGCGCCCTTCGGGGGCCCGGTACTCGGCGTTGACCTCCGGCCGTTCAGCCGTGTCCCTGCGCTCCAGCGCCGCCCGGTCCACCTTGCCGTTCGCGGTGAGCGGCAGTTCGTCGACCGCCCGCACCAGGGCGGGCACGGCGTAGCTGGGCAGAATGTCGGTGAGCCGCCTGCGCATCTCCAGAGCGGACGGCTTGGCGCCCTTGGCGCCCACGACGTAGGCGATCAGACGCCGGTCGCCCGAACCCCGGCGCTGGGCCACCACCTCGGCCCGGCTCACACCAGGGAGGGCGGTCAGCGCGGCCGCCACCTCACCGGTCTCGATGCGGAAGCCGCGGATCTTCACCTGGCCGTCGCCGCGGCCGATGAACTCCAGGCTCCCGTCGGTCTGCCGGCGCACCAGGTCACCCGTGCGGTACATGCGCTCGCCGGGGGTCTCGGCGTAGGGATTGGCGACGAAGCGCTCCGCGGTGGTGCCTGGTCTGTTGAGGTAGCCGTGGGCCAGGCCCGCTCCGGTGGCGTAGAGCTCGCCCGGTTCTCCGTCCGGGACCGGTCGGAGACGGTCGTCGAGCACCAGCACGCCGGTGCCCGGGATGGGTCGGCCGATCGGCACGGTGGTCCCGTCCACCGGCTCCCGCAGGGTGTGGGTCGTGGTGAAGGTGGTGTTCTCCGTCGGCCCGTAGCCGTTGGTCACCGCCGTGTGCGGGAGCGCGGCCATCGCACGGTTCACGTGCGCGACCGACAGGGCGTCACCGCCCGCGAGCAGATGACGCAGGTGGGGCAGGTCCGTCAGTCCCGCGTCCACGGCCCGGTGGAAGAGCCCGGCGGTGAGCCACATGACGCTGACCCGCTCTTCGCGTACGAAGCGGAGCAGTTCGCCCAGGGAGAGGTCGCCGGGCGGGGCGACGGCGAGGGTGGCGCCGTTGAGCAGCGCGCCCCAGATCTCCAGCGTGGAGGCGTCGAACGCGACGGGAGCGAAGTGCAGGAAGGTGTCGGTGCTCTGCATGCTGATGAAGTCGGTGTCGACGACGAGCCGCAGCACGGCGCGGTGGGGCACGCACACGCCCTTGGGCGTACCGGTCGACCCCGAGGTGTACGCGACATATGCGGTGCGGTCGGAGCCGGAGTGGGAGCCCGAGTGCGGGGCCGACCGGGCCGACGACCGGTCATGGGCCGCGTCCTGTTCCTCGCCGGCCACGATGACGGTGTAGCCGCCGCCGTCCAGGCCGGTCGCGGAGGCCGCGTCCGCGAGTACGACCCGCACGGACGCGTCCCGCAGGACGAGGTCGCGGCGCGCCGTGGGCTGCTTGGAGTCCAGCCCGAGGTAGACGGCGCCCGCCTTGAGGACGGCGAGCAGCATGACGATGCTCCGGGCGGAGCGCTCGCAGCACAGTGCCACGACGTCGCCGGGGCGTACCCCGCTGCCGGCCAGCAGTCGGGCCAGCCGCTCGGCCTGCGCGTCGAGTTCGGCGTACGTCAGCCGGCCATCGGTGCCGTGCACGGCGACGCGGTCGGGGTGTGCGGCGGCCCGGCGGGCGAAGAGGGCATCGATCGTGTCGGTCATGACGGATTTCCTTCGTGGTCCGGGGCCGTCGGTGCGGGCGGCGGATCCTCGGGGAGGGCCAGCGAGTGCAGCGTCCGCAGCAGCTCGGGAGGCGCCGACAAGAACGCGTAGTGGGCACCGGGAAGTCCGGTGAACCTGACGCGCTCGGAGTACGCGCTCCAGCCGTGCATCTGGGACGGCTCGATCTCCGGGTCCTCGTTCCAGTGCAGCACGGTGATGCCCGACGGAACGGTCACCGGCGTCGGCCGGTGATAGGCGCGGTTGGCGTCGAGATCCTGGTGCAGCACGCTCAGGGTCAGCTCGATCAGCATCGGATGCGGTGTACCGCCCCGGGCGACCACGAGCTGCCCCAGTTCCTCGGACAGTTCCGCGTCCGTCATGTGGAGGAACCGGTCGTTGGGGCAGTCATGGGGCGCGACCTGGGCCGATACGACGACCTCGGCCGGTGTCGGCAGACCCTTGTCGGCCAGGCGCAGAGCCGTCTCGAACGCGGGCAGCGACCCGGCGCAGTGTCCGAAGAACACCGACGGCCGGTCGAGGTAAGGAGCCAGGTCCTCGGCCAGAACGGCGGCCAGCTCCTCGTAGGTCCCGAAGTGCTCGTCACGGATGCGGTTCTCCCGCGCGGGCAGCTGAACGGGGCAGACCTCCGCGTCCCCGATCATCCGGGGCCACTGGTTGAACATCGAGGCGCCGACGCCCGAGTACGGGAAGCAGAAGATGCGGGCCGCCGCCTCCTGCGAGGGGCGTCGCAGCAGCGACCGGGGGAACTTGACGGGGGCGGGAGCGGTCATGCCGTCACCTCCGAGGTCTCGGTACCGGCGGTCTGCGCGGAGTCCGTCCTGTCGGTCACACCGCGCACGGAACGGAGCAGCAGAACCGCCGGACCGGCCAGCATGATCAGTACTGCGGCGCCGCAGAGGGCCGTGTCGACCCCCACCAGGTCCGCCACGGGACCTGCGCCCGCCATGCCGAGCGGAACCAGTGCGAAGGATCCGAGTGACTCGTAGGACATGACGCGCGACAGGGCCTCCGGCGGCACGTGCTTCTGCAGTGCCGTGTCCAGGAGCACCTCGTAGACGTCGATGCACACACCGGCGAGGAACGTGGCCGCGGCGATGGCCGCGAGCGGCGCCTCCACCGCCATCAGCAGGACCGAGAGGGGGAATCCCATGGTCAGCAGCGCTGCTGCCTGCGCGGGGTGGCGCGGCCTGACCTTCATGGAAGCCACGCTGCCGACGACGAAGCCCGCCGCCTGCGCGACCAGCACCGTGCTCCACGCGGACGCTCCGCCGAGGGCCCGGTCGGCCACCACCGGACCGAGGACGTAGAAGCTGCCGGCCAGCAGCACGTTCACGAAGGCGAGTTGGGAGACCATCACCCACACCCACTGCTGCGCCGTGAACTCCCGCCAGCCCTCGCGGATCTGCCGGGCCAGCGAGGGGCCGCCCTTGGCGGGTGCCACCGGATCGGTGATCCGCACGGTGAGCAGCAGCAGCGCCGACAACAGGAAGGTCCCGGCCGGCACGAGCATGGTCCTGTCCGCGCCGATGGCGGAGACCAGCACACCGCCCAGGGCGGCGCCGAGGATGCTGCCGCCGCGCATGGACAGCTTCAGCAGGGCGTTGGCGGACTGCAGCGCGTCGCCGGACACCAGCTGGGGCATGGCCGAGCGGGACGCGGGCTCGAAGATGGCCGCTGCCGCACCGCTCAGCGCGGCGAACCCGGCGAGCATCCACGGTGTCGCATGCCCCGTGATGACCAGACAGGCCGCGAGCCCCTGGGAGAGTCCCGCGCCGAGGTCGGCGGAGACCATGACGCGCAGTTTGGGCCACCGGTCCGCGAACGCGCCGCCCAGCAGGACGAACGTGACCTGGCTGAGCAGCCTCGCGGCCAGCACCACACCGAGCATCGAGGGAGATCCGCCGGGCAGGTGCAGCACCGTGAAGGCGAGGGCGATCGGTGCGACGGCGTTGCCGAGAAGTGACACGGAACGGGCGCTGAAGAGCGCCAGTACCGCGCGATCCCTGAGGATCGCGAAATCGCCCATCATGCGCCGCTGTTCCCTTCACCGGCGGGCGACGCGGCCAGGGCCGTCGCGGTCGGCCGCAGGTCGGTCCAGTGGGCCTCCACATAGGCCAGGCAGGCCTCCCGGGTGTCGGCCGGGTGCACCACGGTCCATCCGGCCGGCACCTCGGCGAACACGGGCCAGAGCGAGTGGCATCCCTGACCGTTGAGCAGTACCTGGAAGCGGCCTTCCCGGTCGTCGAAAGGATTGGTCATCGTGCGTCCCCCTGCGTACGGCTGCGGTCGGCAGCGTGAAGGTCGGCCAGAGCTGCGGCCAGGATCGGCCCCATCTGCGCCAGTGACTCGGGCTGGTTCATCGCGGTGTGGGTGGAATCGACGGCGTGCCAGCGCACGGCGCCGCTGACGTACTGCTCCCAGACGTCGGGCATCGGCGCGCCCTCGATACGGCCCTCGGTGGCCAGGAAGAACAGCAGATCGCCGTCGTACCGGCCGGGCACATGGTCCTTGACGATGTGCCGGTTGTGGGACATGGCGGTGAGCAGTGCCACCAGCTGGTCCTCGGTGAGACTCGCCAGGGCACCGGTGTCCTGTTTCAGGACCTCCAGCACATCGGCGACCTCCTTGGACCCCGCTTGCGGCACCACTCCGGGCCGGGAGGGGTCCAACAGCGCGGCGACCATGTTCTGTTCGTCGACGCGGTAGTGGTCCGGCACGCCCGGATAGCAGTCCAGCATGGCCAGCAGGCCGATCTCCGCGCCGTCCGCCTGGAGCCGGGTCGCCATGTCGAAGGCGACGATGCCGCCGAAGGACCAGCCGAGCAGGTGGTACGGGCCCTCCGGCTGGATGCGCCGGATCTCGGCGACGTAGGCCGCCGCCATCTCCTCGACGGTGGCCGGCATGTCGTCCGGGTGCAGGAGTCCCCGGGCCTGGATGCCGTAGAACGGCATGCCCGGCGGGACGTACTTCATGAAGCTCGCGTAGCTCCAGGCCAGACCCCCACCGGGATGGATGCAGAACAGCGGCGGCAGGTCCCCTCCGGTGCGCAGGGGCAGTACGACCTCCAGCGCATCCGCTCCGCTGTCCACGCCCGCCCGCTCGGCGAGACCGGCCACGGTGGGGGCCTCGAAGAAGCTGCGCATGGAGAGTTCGAGCCCCAGCACGGTCCGCACCCTGGAAATGAGCCGGGCGGCGAGCAGGGAATGACCGCCGAGCTGGAAGAAGTCGTCGTCGATGCCCACGTGCGGTACGCCCAGCACCTCGGCGAAGAGGCCGCACATCACTTCCTCGCGCGGGTTGCGGGGGGTCCGTGAGCCGGCGGTGCCGGCGAGGGACGGACGGGGCAGCAGGGCGCGGTTCAGCTTTCCGTTGCCGCGCAGCGGCAGCGTCTCCATCTCCACATACGCGGCCGGGACCATGTAGTCCGGCAGCCGGCCGCTCAGGTGGTCCCTGAGCTGACCGGGGCTGGGCACGGGGCCGTCACCGGCGGGTACGACGTAGGCCGCGAGGCGCGGGTCGCCCGGCTGGTCCTCGCGCACGATCACCGCCGCGCGCGACACCGCCGGATGCTCGGCGAGCACCTCCTCGATCTCGCCGAGTTCGATCCGGAAGCCGCGGAGCTTGACCTGCCCGTCGGCACGGCCGACGAAATCGAGCGAACCGTCCGGGAGCCGGCGCGCCAGGTCGCCGCTGCGGTACATGCGCTCACCCGGTGCGCCGAAGGGGTCGGCCACGAAGTGGGCGGAGGTGAGCCCGGCGCGCCCCAGGTACCCGCGGCCGACGCCGACACCCGCGAGGTAGACCTCGCCGGTGACCCCCGGCGGGACCGGACCGAGATGCTCGTCGAGCACGTAGACCCGGGTGCCCGACAGGGGCCGTCCCACGGGTATACGGGTCCGCAGGTCCTCCGGGCGTACCGTGTGGACGCACGACATCATCGTGTTCTCCGTGGGGCCGTACTGGTTCAGGACCTCGCAGCCCCAGTTCTCCAGCAGCGCCCGTGCCTCGGGAGCGCGCAGGGCCTCGCCGCCGGTGGCCACCAGCCGCAGGCAGGAGAAGACGGCCGGATCCGCCCCCTCGGCCAGCACCGCCTCAAGGAGCGAGGGCACGATGAACAGGATGACCGAGGGCCGTACGGTGCGGATTTCGTCGATGACGGTCCGCGGGTCACGCGCGCCTTCCGGTGGCAGCAGGGCGACGGCGGCGCCGGCGGACAGCGGGGCGAACAGCTCACGCACCGAGGGGTCGAACCCCAGCGCGGTGATCTGCAGGCTGGTGTCCTCGGGCGTGACCCGGAACCGGTCGACGACGTCGTACAGCCTGCTCACCACGCCACGGTGCTCGATCATCACGCTCTTGGGCGTGCCGGTGGAGCCGGAGGTGTAGATGATGTAGGCGAGGTCGGACGCACTGGCCACGGACGCGGGCCGGTCCTTCGCCGCCGTGCGCAGCCGCTCGTCACCGTCCACGAGCAGCACATGTGCCGTCGCCGGCAGGTCGAGGTCGCCGGCCAGGCCCGTCTCCGTCAGCAGGACCGAGGCACCGCTGTCGGCGAACATGAAGGCACGACGCTCCGCGGGGTGTTCGGGGTCGAGCGGCACATAGGCGGCTCGCGCCTTCCAGATGCCGAGGATCGCCGCGACCGCCTCCGGGCCGCGGGACATGCTGAGGGCGACCCGGCTCTCGGCGCCGACGCCCAGCTCGCTCAGCCGGTGGGCGAACTGGTTGGCCCGCTCGTCGAGTTCACGGTAGGTCCAGCGGGTGTTCCGCTGGATCAGGGCCACGGCGTCGGGGGTCAGGCCGGCCTGCCGCTCGACCATGGCCGCCGCGGTGTCGGGCAGTACGGCCGGGACCGGTGCCGTGTCGTTCCACTCCGAGAGCAGCCGCCGCTCCGCACCGGAGAGGATGTCGACCTGGCTGAGCCGGCTGCCGGGCGTCGCGCACACGGCTCGCAACAGCCTGTCCAGCCGGCCGGCGATCGCCTCGGCCGTCGTACGGTCGAAGAGGGCGGAGCTGAACTCCAGGCCGCCACCGATGCCGAGCAGGTTCCCGTCGTGGTCGCGACGCTCGTTGAACTTGAACGACAGATCGAACTTGGCCGTGCCACCGGACACGGGACAGGCGTCCACCGAGAGCCCCGGCAGACCGAAGTCGTCGGGCATGTCGTTCTGTGAGGCGATCATGACCTGGAACAGCGGGTGACGCGACGCGGAACGCGTCGGGTTGAGGGCCTCCACCAGCCGCTCGAACGGCAGGTCCTCGTTGTCGAAGGCGGCCAGGCTCAGGGTGCGTACGCGCTGCAGCAGCTCGACGAAGCTCGGGTCACCGGAGGTGTCCGCGCGCAGCACCAGGCTGTTGACGAAGAAGCCGACCAGGTTGCTCAGGACGTCATCGGTCCGGCCGGCGACGGCGATGCCGATCGGCAGGTCCGTGCCGGCTCCCAGGCGGGTGAGCAGTCCGGCCACGGCGGCCTGCAGCACCATGTTGACGGTGGTGCCCGTCGTCCGTGCCAGCTGCGCGATCGCCCGGTGCAGATCCGGGTCCAGGTCGATGCCGACCAGGTCGCCCGAGAAGTCCGCGGCAGTGGGCCGGGGCCGGTCGAAGGGGAGGTCGAGTTCCTCAGTTGAGCCCTGCAACGCCTCGGTCCAGAAGGTGAGTTGACGGGACAGGCGGGTGTCCGGTGTCTCCTCGTCGCCGAGGAGTTCCTGCTGCCATCCGGCGTAGTCGGCGTACTGCACGGGCAGCGGCGCCCAGTCCGGCGCCCGGCGGCTGAGCCGCGCCGTGTAGGCATCCGCCAGGTCACGTACGAGAGGTTCGAGCGACCAGCCGTCGCCCGCGATGTGGTGCAGGACGAGGAGCAGGACGCTCTTCTCCTCCCCCAGCACGAACAGGTGCGCGCGCAGCGGAAGATCGACGGCCAGGTCGAACGCCGCTCGTGCCGTGGCCGTCACCTGGGCGTCGAGGTGGTCCTGGGTGGTGTGCGAGACGGCCAGCGGCGAGCCGACCCCGTCGGGCGGAAGAATGTGCTGGTACGGCGTGCCGTCCTGCTCCGGGTAGACGGTCCGCAGCACCTCGTGCCGCAGGACGACATCGCGCAGGGCCGCACCGAGGGCGTCCGTGTCCACACGGCCCGTCAGATGCAGGGCATGCGGAATGTGGTACGCGGGCGAGCCGACATGGACCTGCTGCAGGAACCAGAGCCGCTGCTGGGCGTACGACAGTGGGATCCGGCCGTCGCGAGGGCGCGGGCGTGGGCGCAGCGCTGGGCGACTGGAGTCCGTGGCGCCCGTGGCCGCGAGCGCCGCTGGGGTGCGGGCCTCGAAGAGATCCTTGACCGCGACTTCGAGGCCGACCGCCGCGCGGATGCGGTTCACCAGGCGGATCGCCATCAGTGAGTGGCCGCCCAGGGCGAAGAAGTCGTCGTCGGGGTTGACCGAGGGGCGGTTGAGCACCTGTGCGAACAGCTCGCAGAGCAGTTCTTCGCGCAGCGACCGCGGGGACGCCCCGTCAGCCGGCCCGCTTCCGCCGACGTTCCGGTGCTCGGGCAGCGCCTGGTCCGGTTCCGGCAGGGCCGCCCGGTCCAGTTTGCCGTTGACCGTCATCGGCAGCGCGTTCAGCGTCACGAACGCCACGGGCACCATGTAGGCGGGCAGGAGTTCGGACAGCCGGCCGCGCAGCGTGGGCTCGTCCGGCGCCGCCCCGTCGGCCGGGACCACGTAGCCCACGAGTTCGCGTTCGCCGTCCACGTTCTTGACGGCCACCGTCGCCTGTCCGACAGCCGGCAGTGAGGTCAGGGCGGTCTCGATGTCACCGAGTTCGATCCGGAAGCCCCGGAGCTTGACCTGCTCGTCGCGCCGTCCGCGGTACTCCAGTTCGCCGTCCGGCAGGCGCCGTGCCAGGTCGCCCGAGCGGTAGCCGCGCACGGTGCGGCCGTCCGTGTCGCTGACATCGACGAAGCGCTCCGCGGTCAGCTCCGGCCGAGCGAGGTAGCCCAGGGCCACGCCGGGGCCGGTGACCACGATCTCCCCGGTCTCCCCGTCGGGTACGGGCCCGAGGTCTTCGCCCAGGAGAAGGATGTCGAGATCGGGAAGCGGAACGCCGATGAGGCTGCCTTCCCGGCCGAGATCCTCCCGCGTGACCCTCCGGTGCGTGGCGTGCACCGTGATTTCGGTGATGCCGTACATGTTGACGAGTTCCGGGGCGGAATCTCCGTACTTCTCGAACCAGGGGGCCAGGTCGGAGAAATTGAGTGCCTCTCCGCCGAAAACCACGTATCGGAGCGGAAGCCTGTCCTCGTTCCGGGACTCCTCGGCCATCAGCTGAGCGAAAGCCGTGGGCGTCTGGCTGAGCATCGTCACCCGCTCGTCACGCAGCAGCGCGCGGAATCTCTGCGGATCCTTTGCCGCGTCGCCCGGAACGATCACCACGGTTCCACCGTGAAGCAGCGCCCCCCATATCTCCCACACGGAGAAGTCGAATGCGAACGAGTGGAACATGGACCAGACGTCGTCCGGCCCGAAGCCGAACAGCGGGTCGGTGACGGCGAACAGCCGCACAACGTTTTCGTGCGTGACCTGAACGCCCTTGGGGCGCCCCGTGGTTCCGGAAGTGAAGATGATGTACGCGCGGTCGGACGGAGCGACCACGGGCGGCAGGAAGGGCTTGTCGACGCGGTTCGGGTCGTCGTTGCGGCCCTTGTCCAGGGACAGGACCGCATGCCCAGCCGGCACTGTGCGCACCAGGGCGTCCGAGGTCAGGACGAGCGCGGGCGCCGCGTCCTCGAGTATCACCTCGAGCCTCGCGGCCGGGGACTCCGGGTCCAGCGGGACGTAGCAGGAACCGGTCTTGAGGACCGCGATCGCCGCGATCACCATCTCCGGGGACCGTTCCAGCAGGATGGCGATCGGCCGGCCCGGGAGGGAAGTCCGTTCCTGGATGTCCGCCGCCAGCACATCGGATCGGAGGTCGAGATCCTCATAGGTGAGGACCTGTTCTCCGAATTTTATGGCGACGCGTTGAGGAAAATTCTTGACAGACGACGCAAAGGCTTCGAGGAGCGTAGCGAATGCAGAGTTGACGACAGAATTGTCCGGCATTATTTACATTTCCCCCGTAACTGAACCCTGAATGATGCCGTCGCGGTTCGAACGATTTCCCGCGTCGGGTAGTTCGACGTATGTGCACCCTCCTGAGCGGTGATCAAACTAGCCAGCGCGACTCACCCGAACAAGACGGTGTGATCCAGATCACTAAGCGATTGAATGGCTTGATTCATGACACCGGCGACTGTCAAGGATGCCATTCCGATTGCCCTACGGGCGGCGATGATGTATAGGTCCGCCGATGCTTCTGGTGGGCGAATTGAGATGAAATACCATCGCATGCCGTGCCCGCCTGCGCCGCGGCGATGGTTACCGCCGACTCACGGAAGACGGCATGGGGAACCGGCCATGAAGAAGATGCGACGGAATTTTCCGGCCATCCCGGCTCGGTGCGTTCCTTTCCAGCCAGCGGCAGGTCTGGCGGGGGCCTGCCGGGGCAACTGCCCGGCAGGCGGCGCTCTTGCGCCGTCTCTCGCTGTCGGGTTTACCTGACGCCGGGAACTGACCGGTTGGCGTGCGACGAGAAGCACCTGAGGAGTGACTGTGGACGGGAAGCGGTTCACCGGCAAGGTCGTGATCGTCACCGGTGGCGGGTCCGGTATCGGCGCCGCCACCGCGTACCGTCTCGGGCGCGAAGGCGCCACGGTGATCGCCGTCGGGCGGACCGAGGACCGGCTCAAGGCGGCCGTCGCCGAGGCTCCGGCCGGTTCGACGATCGCGATGCGCGTCGCGGACGTCTCCGACGAGTCGGCGATCACGGCGGTGGTCGACGCGGTGGCGCGGGAATACGGCCGGCTGGATGTCCTGGTCAACAACGCCGCCACCGCGACGCCCGGAACGGTCGAGCACACCGACACCGCCGCCTGGCGCCAGACCTTCGCCGTCGACGTCGACGGAGTCTTCTTCGCGTCCCGGGCCGCGCTGCCTCATCTGCGGCGCGTCGGCGGCTGCATCGTCAACGTCGGCTCGGTGTCCGGGCTCGGCGGGGACTGGGGTCTGGCCGCCTACAACGCCGCCAAGGGGGCACTGGTCAACCTGACCAACGCCATGGCGCTCGACCACGGCCACGAAGGCGTGCGGGTCAACGCCGTGCACCCGAGCCTCACCCGCACCGCGGTGGCCGTGCCGATCGTCGAGAACGAGGCGGCGCTCGCCGCGTTCCGTGAGCGCATCCCCATGCGGCGCCCTGCCGAACCGGCCGAGGTCGCCGATGTCATCGCCTTCCTGGCCAGTTCCGACGCCCGTTTCGTCAACGGCGCGCACCTTCCCGTCGACGGCGGGCTCGGCGCCTCCAACGGTCAGCCCCGCATGTTCTGAGCAGCCAGTGTTCTGAGCGTCCAGGGTGGTGAGCGGCCCGGACGGCGAGAGCCCGGTGCTTGCGCCGCTACGACCTCGCGGCCCCCTGGGACTCCGTGTCGTCGCCCGGCGCCGACGGTGCCAGGACCGTGGCCGCCAGGCGGTCACGGAACCAACGGTGGCCGGGATCCGCCGAGTTGCGGGGGTGCCAGGCCATGCCGAAGTCGAGCGGGGCCAGGTCGAGGGGGAGGGGAAAGGTACGCAGCCCCAGCGCAGCGGTGGTGTCGGGGAGCCAGTCGGCCAGGGTGAGCGCGACGAGGTCGGTGTCCCGGGCGAGGATCATGGCGCTCGTGTGGCTCGGTACGACGACGGCGATACGGCGTCGCAGTCCCCGCTCGGCGAGGGCGTGGTCGATGGAGCCGAGGCGTTTGCCGTGCCGGGAGATGCCGATGTGGCCGGCGGCGGCGAAGCGGCGGGCGTCGATCCGCCTGTCGAAGAGCGGGTGACCGCTGCGGGCGACCCCCACCAGCGTCTTCCGGGTGAGATGCCGGGTGCGGATCTCCGGGTCCAGGTTTCCGAGGACGCCCAGTTCGACGTCCACTGCTCCCTGTCGCAGGGCCGGTCCGCCTTCCAGGGCTTCGGGCAGGAAGACCACGTCCGCCTGCGGGGCCTCCGCCCGGATCCGGTCGGTCAGGGGTCCGGCGATGCCCGCCAGCAGCAGGTCGGTGGCCTGCACGGTGAAGGTGCGTTGCAGATGTACGGCCTCGAAGCCGGCGCCGGGCCTGAGGACGTTGTCGCAGCCGCGCAGCAACACGCCCACCTCTTCCCGGAGTTCCTGGGCTCTGGGGGTGGGGACCATCCCTTGGCCCGCCCGGACCAGCAGCGGATCGCCGACGGCGCGGCGCAGGCGGGCCAGCGTACGGCTGACTGCCGCGGGTGAGGTGCCGAGGCGTTCGGCCGCGCGGGTCACGCTGTTCTCCTGGAGCAGGGCGTCCAGGACGCGCAGCAGGTTGAGATCCATGGATGATGGCTCCTGAACTGCATTTTTGCGTGTGAGGCAAGGATTGGGTGCCGATTCTTGCATTGTTGCGGCGCCCTCGCGTGCGGAGAGTGGAGCTGTCCGCGAGAAACACCGGACCCCCATCCCCTCTTGAGAAGGAGTCCGCCATGGAGCAGTCCCCGCGCGCCGGCCGGGAAGGTGATGTGCTGGCCGTGGTCAGCCAGAGCGGCCCCTCGGTTGCGTTCTTCGACACCGCGTCCGACCGGCACCTGGGCACGGTACAAACCCTCGCCGAGCCGCACGAGTTGTGTTTCGACCCGGTGCGGCGGCTGCTGTGGTGCACGATGACGTATCGCTCGGGCTTCTATCGCGCGAACAGCGGCCGGCGTACCGAGCTGACCGTCATCGACCCCGACACGCGCCGCGTCGTCGAGGTGGTCGACCTCGCCCCGGAACACGCGCCGCACGGCATCGCGCTGGACGCGGCGGGCGGTCGCCTGTACGTCAACGTGGAGGGCGGCACCGACCGGCCCGGCGGTGTCGTCGTCATCGACACGGAGACCCGCCGCCCCGTGGGCCGGATCGACACGGACGCGCCCGGCTCGCACTGGGTCGCCGTCGACGCGGCCGGTACGACGGGCTGCGTCGCCAACAAGGAGGCACCGTTCGTGTCCGTCCTCGATCTCAAGCGGGGGACCCTCACGGCGAAGGTCGAGGTGCCCGGCTGTGAGGGCATCGCGGTCTCCGCCGACGGCTCGCACGCCTACGTCGCCACGCCCTACCAGGGCTCCCTCTCCTCCGACTCCTCCGGCTCCTCGGACGCCTCCGGGGAGGCAACGCCCCCTGGTATCAAGGTCATCGACATCCGCTCGGCGAACGTGGTCGGCACGCTGCCTCTCGGGTCCGCCGCCATGCCGGTGCATCTGACCTCGACGGGCAAGCTGCTCGCGGGCGAAGTGCGCACGGAGCCCGACCCCGTGTCCCGGGCCGGCCGGATGGCGCCGGGGCGCCTCACGGTGTTCTCCGCCGACACCCATGAGCGGGTGGCCGACTTCGAGGTGGGGCTCTGCCCGCTGACCATCACCTCGTCGCCCGACGGCCGGATCGCCTATGTGGCCTGCTACGCGTCGGCCACCGTCGACATCCTCGATCTGGAGACACTGCGGCACCTGGCCCGGCTCGACCACCCGGCATTCGGTACGTCCGGCACCCACGGCCTGGCCTACATCCCGCGCCCGGCCTGACCTCGGGTCCACTCCCAGCGGCGAGTGGACCCCTCTTCACGATCAAGGAGCAGGCAGTAGCGCAAAGCGCCGCCCTGAAGATCACTTCACGTACGCTCGGGTCCATGGTTGAGCATCGAATGATTGACGTGCACGGCATTCGGCTGCACATCGCCGAGCAGGGCGACGGCCCGCTGGTGGTGCTCCTGCACGGCTTCCCCGAGTCATGGCACTCCTGGCATCACCAGTTCGGCCCGCTGGCCGACGCGGGATTCCACGTGGTCGCCCCCGACCAGCGGGGATACGGGCGCAGCGATCATCCCGAGGACGTCGGCGCGTACTCCATCCTCCACCTGGTCGGCGACGTCGTCGGGCTGATCCAGGCCCTGGACGAGGAGCAGGCGTACGTCGTCGGGCACGACTGGGGCGCGCCGGTCGCCTGGCACACCGCGCTGCTCCGGCCGGACATCGTGCGCGCGGTGGCCGGCCTGAGCGTGCCGCCGCCGTTCCGCGGGACGCAGCCTCCGCTGGCCGCCATGGACAAGATGTTCGACGGCCGCTTCTACTGGAACTACTTCAACCGTCCCGGTGTCGCCGACGCCGAGTTCGCACAGGACGCGCGCACCACTCTGCGGAAGTTCTTCTACTGGGGTTCCGGCGACGCACCTCACGCCGGGAACGGCCAGCAGCCACTCGTCGATCCCGACCGCGGCTGGCTCGCGGACATGGAGGACCCCGACGTACTGCCGGAGTGGTTCACCGAGGACGACCTCGACGCGCTCACCGAGAGTTTCTCCAAGGGCTTCACCGGGGCCCTCAACTGGTACCGCAACCTCGACCGCAACTGGGAACTGACCGCTCCGTGGCACGGCGCCCGCGTCACCCCGCCCGCCCTCTACATCTACGGCGACCGCGATGTCGTGCCCGCCTTCCCCGGTACACCCGAACTCATCGCCAAGCTCCCCGACCTCATGCCCAACCTCTGGCGCGCGCCCCTCGAACTGGCCGGCTGCGGACACTGGACCCAGCAGGAACGCCCGGACGAGGTGAACACGGCACTCATCGAATTCCTCAGGGCCCACCCCTGAGCGACGGTGCGATATCCGGGCAGCCCACCGCCGGCGAGCCGGCGGCGGGCGGTTTCGGGGTGCGCGGGCGATGCTGGGGAGCGAGTACCCCTGCGACGTGGCCAGGAGGCTCGGCCAGGTGATAGCCGTCAACCCGATGAACAGCGCCTCCGTGCTGGCCGCCTTCGGCGCGCTCGGCGTCCTGGTGGTGATCTTCGCTGAGTCCGGGCTGCTGGTCGTCGGCTTCTTCCTGCCCGGTGACACCCTGCTGTTTCCGGCCGGTGTGCTGTGCGCCGGAACCGCGCAGCAGCCGCCCCGGCTGGCGTTGTGGCAGGTGCTGCTGTGCGCGGCGGTCGGGGCGGTGGCCGGCGGGCAGGCCGGCTATCTGATCGGGCGGCGCGGCGGACGGGCGCTGCTGGCCCGTACCTCGAACCCGCGGGTGAAGGCGGCGGCCGTCCGGGCCGAGGAGCTGCTGGCCCGGTACGGCTATGGGAAGGCCCTGGTCATCGGCCGGTTCGTGCCGATACTGCGGACGGTCCTGCACCCCGTGGCCGGTGCGCTCGGGGTGCCCGTGCGCACTTTCACGATCTGGCAGACCGTGGGCGGGGTGCTGTGGTCGCAGACGCTCGTCCTGGCGGGCTACAGCCTGGGGGCGTCGGTCCCGCACCTCGACGAGTATCTGCTGCCGCTGGTCGGCGTGGTCGTCGTCGTGTCGATGCTGCCCCTGCTACTTGAGGCATGGCGGGCGAGGCGGGAACGCCGGTGACAGTGCGACCGTCAGCAGCACCGGCAGCCCCGCCAGCTCCGTATCAGGCACCGTCGGCGGGTCCTCCGCCGGCACCGTCGGGTCGGCGCGACACGCCACGGCTACCCGGCCCGCCCGGGCCTCCTCCCCAGCGGCCCAGGCCGCGTTGACGATCACGCCCTGGAGTGCCCGGAGCGGCGTGAGCATGGGCCGGCCCATGCGGGGCATCGAGAGATCGGCCGGGCGCCGGCGCCGCACTCCGGCCATCACCCGGAGCGGCGGATACGGCGCGATGGGCCAGTCCGGGCAGCGGACGACCCGCGCCCCGGCTCCCCCAGGTCACGGCAGCGGAACGCCCGCCCGGCACCCGGCACGCTCCTCGCCGAGCCGCCGCGACCAGTTGTCCGTGGGATCGGCGCGGGTGAACTCGCGGCAGGCGACCTCGGATCCCTGCTGGAACCGGCGCGGACCGTCGAGGTCGGCGAGTTCCAGCGCGCGCTCACCGGTCGGCGCCGCGTGCGCGTCGAAGAAGTCGATGAGGGCGGGGACACCGTCCAGGACCGGGCCAAGGGCCGGTGCCGACCGGGCCGGTGCCGACCGGGCCGGTGCCGACCGGGCCGGTGCCGAAGGCGTTGGGGTCCGGGCCCTGGCCGCGCGGCCAGGCGCCCGCGCCGCCGTTCCCGTACCGCGGCGGCCGGCGTGGTGCCGTGCGTCGGCACCGTCCGCACCGGGGTGGTAGCCGCCGACCTGGGCGGCATCGACCTGGCCCTGCCGGCGGGTCTGGTGGGGTCCTCGGCGGCGTACGCGCTGCCGATGCGCCGGATCCGCGCCACCGGGTGAGGACGCTCCTCCGACACCGAGGAACTCGCGTCGCACACGCCCGGCCGTCGCGTGAAGTCGGCGGCGGCCGCGCGGACTTCCCCCACCGGCTCGCCGCGCTCCCGCACCGGAGAACGAGCGCCGGCCCGGTGCGGCGGGCGGGTCAGCGGAGTCTGCGGTTCTTGGGGCGTTTGCGGTGGGGGCGGCGGGGTTGGTGGATCGTGTCCAGTTCGCCGATCGCCGCGCGGACATGGGCCGGGGCGTCCCGGCGGGCCCCGCCGGCGCACCACCAGGACGGCCGTCCGTCGAGGTCTCGCGGGTGCGTGCCGAGGTCATGGACGGTGCAGACCGGCCACGCCCGCCACAGCCGCTCCGAAACCGTGTCCTGGGCCGCTTCGGCGACGGCCGTCAGGGCTTCGGCGGCGGACTCGGCCGGTATCAGGGAGTTGCCGTGCAGTTCGCGAGGGGAGAAGGCCACGTAGATCTGTGCGTCCAGGTCCTCGGTGTCCGGGTGGGCGATCAGGCGCAGGGGACGCTGGTCGGGGAGGGTCGCCGCCAGGTCCCGGTTGACGACCGCCAGCGCCTCGTCCCAGCGCGGATACTCACCGTCGAGCACGGGGCGCGGCTCGGGCCGACCGAAAAAGGCGCTCATTCCCCCATCCTCTCAAAGGCACGGCCCACTACTCTGGCCGCCGTCCACACCAGCCCACCGCCCCGCGGAGCCGCGAGATGCCTGTTCGTCGTATCGTGCCCAACGTCCAGTCGACGGCGCTGCCGCAGAGCGTGGAGTTCTACGGAGAGCTGGGGCTGGAGGAGGTCATGAACCACGGCTGGATCGTGACGCTGGCCTCCCCCGGCAACCCGGCCGTGCAGCTGAGCGTGATGACCGAGGACCGCACCGCGCCCGTCGCCCCGGACCTGAGTATCGAGGTCGAGGACGTCGACGCGGCGTACGCGGCGATGCTGGAGCGCGGCGCGGAGATCGTGCACCCGCTGACGGACGAGGAGTGGGGCGTACGACGGTTCTTCGTGCGGGACCCCAACGGGCGGGTGGTCAACGTGCTCGGCCACCGCTGAGCACCCGAGCGGGTTCGGCCGAGGCAACACCGCGCGCTGGACGGGACCGTGACGACCCGTGAGACTGGACCGGGTCCACGCCTGTGCCCCGGCTCTCCAGGACGGTGACCCATGGTTGAGGAATCCCCCGAGTCCCCCCGTGTCGAACTCACCCCGCAGGCCGCCGACCTGGTGCGGCGGCTGCGCGCCGAGCACGGTCCGCTGATGTTCCATCAGTCCGGCGGCTGCTGCGACGGCAGCGCCCCCATGTGCTATCCGGACGGCGAGTTCCGTACCGGCGGCTCGGACGTGCTGCTGGCCGAGCTGTCGGTGGACGGCGTGGCCGAGCCCGTCACCTTCTGGATGTCCCGCAGCCAGTACGCGGTGTGGAGCCACACCCGGCTGATCGTCGACGTCGTCCCCGGACGGGGGAGCGGATTCTCGCTGGAGGCACCCGAGGGGGTGCGTTTTCTCACCCGTTCTCGCGTAGTCGACGTCTAGTCGGCCCGGCGGTCGCCGCACTCTGGTCCACTGCCCCTTAACACCCTTACGACAGGGACAGTTGACGAGACATCAGGGGGCACGGTGACCAGACGGCGCAGGCGTTCGGCAGCGGGCAGAGCGGTTCTCACACTTGTCACGGCGTTCGGGATGCTGGCCGGTGCGGCCCTCGCGGGGGCGGCACCGGCCGGCGCCGTTCCGGACGGCAAGCGGATCGCGCCGGGTGTCACCTACCGGCAGTTCGACGTCACCGCGAGCGCGGGCCGGACCCACGCCCATCTGCTCACGGTCGACCTGGCCAATCCGCACGTCAAGGTCGACCTGCTCCACCCGGGCGCGGTGGCGGCCCGGGCCACCGTCTCGGCGATGGCGGACTCGGCCGGGGCGGTGGCGGGCGTCAACGGTGACTTCTTCGACATCACCGAGACCCAGCACCCGGGCGTGGAGGCCACCGGCGCGAGCGTCGGACCGGCGATCGCGGCCGGGCACGTCCTCAAGGCGGCGGTGCCGAACGGCCAGCGGTTCGGGCCCACGCTGCCGCCGGGCACGAACACCCGGGACGTCATCGGGGTGGGCACCGACCGGCGGGCCCGGCTGGACCGGCTGACCCTCGTCGGCAGCGTCAGCACACCGGAAGGCACCCTCACGCTGAAGGGCCTCAACCAGTACGCGCTCCCGGAGAACTCCGTCGGCGCCTTCACCGCGCGGTGGGGCAGCGCCTCCCGGATGCGCTCCGTGTGCGGCACCGACATCGAGCGGTCGGCGCCGTGCAGCACCGACACCTACGAGGTGAAGGTGCGAGGCGGCCGGGTGGTGTCCGCGGCCACCACCCCGGGCAGCGGCCCGATCCCGGCGAACACCACGGTCCTCGTGGGCCGCGAGGAGGGCGCGCGGCAGCTGCGCAAGCTCGTGGTCGGCAAGCCGGTGACCGTGACGCGCCGTCTGGTGGCCGCCTCGTCCGCGGTGCCCTACGCGTGCGCGATCGGCGGCTTCCCGGTCCTTGAGGGCGGGGCGGCGCTGTCCGGCCTCGACAACGTCACCTCGGCGGTGCGCACGGTCGTGGGCTTCAAGGACGGCGGACGGAAGCTGCTCATCCTGGCGTTGGACGGCGACACCGACCGCCGGACCGGTATGACGGTCGCGGAGGAGGCCGGCACCATGCGTGCGCTGGGCGCGTCCGACGCGTTCAACCTCGACGGGGGCGGCTCTTCGGAGCTGGTCACCCGCGACGCGGGCGCGAGCACCGTGACGGTCCGCAACCATCCGAGCGGTGGCGACGAACGTCCCGTCGCGAACGGCATCGGCGTCTTCTCGGCCGCCTGAACTCAGGGCCGCAGACTGCTCACCAGGTCGGCGGTCGTGGTGAGTCCGCTGTGGATCGTGGGTGCCATGCTCGTGCCGGCCAGATAGAAGCCGAGCAGCACGCAGACCAGCGCATGGGAGATCTTCAGCGCGCCGTTGCGCATGAAGATCACGGCCAGGATCAGCAGCAACAGCACCGCGGAAATGGAAACGGCCATCGGGAACCTCCTCCGCCACGCCCCTTGTGCGGCGTTCGGCCGCAAGTGTGGCGTAGCGGAGGGTCCGTCCGGGCGGCTGACGTGTCCCCCGAACGTGTGGTGTTACGCGGTGGGGTGGGTGTCGAGGAAGGTCTCCAGGCCCGCCAGGTCGTCGGTGTTGAGGTAGTCGACGCCGGCGGCGAGCAGCTCCGTCCACAGGGCGTCGCGGGCCGGGCCCGCGGCGTCCGGGGTGGCCCAGAACCGCACCTGCTGCCCCCTCGCGTGTGCGGCGGCGGTGATGCCGCGCAGCTTCTGCCGCTCGGCGTCGGGGAAGGTGCCGTCGCCGGACCAGGTGAAGTTCTGGGTCCAGTTGTCGCTGATCAGCGAGATGAACGAAGCGGGAGCGGTGCTGCCGAGGTCGGTGAGCCGGCCATCGTAGAAGGCGAGCCGCTCGTCCTGCGCCGCCATGGGGATGCGGGCTGCGCGGTCACCGGAGATGACGGCGGTGACGGGTCCGCGGTGGATACGGCCGCGGTCGTACCGGGTGAACAGGTACGGGCAGCGGCGCAGATGGCGGTCGAGTTCGAGGTACGTCGAGGAGCCCTCGGTCTTGATGTCGATGAGGAGCTGCAGTGGCCGGCGCCAGCCTCGGTACACCGGGCCGTGGTTGCCCTTCACGATCGCGGCCAGCGGGTCGAGGTAGAGGGATTCGAGGGTGCGGGTGGGGTCCAGCTCGGAGCTGTCGTGACCGATGAGGAGCTGGTCGCCGACGAGGAAGATGTCGGCCTCGACGCTGCCGAAGCGGTGGTCGAGCGCGTCGAACAGGGGCCGGGGGTGCTCGTAGTCGTTGTGGGCGTGCGCGTTCCACAGCGGACGCCGGCCCCGGTGGGAGCCGCCCGCCCAGGCTTGTGCCCCGGGCAGGACGACCGCGCCGGCGAGCGCGGCGCCGAGGGTGGTGAGGGCTCTGCGACGGGTGGTGAGGGCCATGCTCTGCCTCCCTTGGAGGTGCCGGATGGGACCGGGGAGAGTATGCGTGGCCCTACCACCCAAGGGGCGCTGTCTCGCGGGGAGTTGGCGCGTTGTTCACTTCGGCGGAGCAGGCACATGAAGAAGCCCGCCCCTGGAATTCGCCGGTGGGGGCGGGCTTCACCTGGCCGGGATCAGGGCGCCTGGAGATCGACCAGTTCGGCCAGTGCTTCCCGGTGCGCTCCCGCCGTGCCGAAGGCGATCGAGTCCGCCTTGGCCCGCTTCAGATACAGGTGGATCGGATGCTCCCAGGTCATACCGATCCCGCCGTGCAGCTGCACCGCCTCCTCCGTGGCGTGGACGGCGACGGGCGCCGCATACGCCTGCGCGACGGCGACCGAGGTCTCCACGTCCTCGCCGGAGGCCAGCGCGTCGGCGGCGGCACGGGCGGCCGCCCGGAGGTTGACCACCTCCAGCCACAGCTGGGCGAGCCGGTGCTTGAGGGCCTGGAAGCCGCCGACCGGCCGGTTGAACTGCTTGCGCTCCTTCAGATAGCGGACCGTCTCGGTCAACGCCCAGTCGGCCACGCCGAGTTGCTCGGAGGCGAGCAGTCCGGCGGCGGCGCGCAGCGCGCGTCGTACGGCGGGTTCCGCGGCGCCGACACGGCGGCCGGGGGCGCCCGCCAGCCGTACCGTCGCCAGCGGCCGGGTCAGGTCCAGGGAGACCTGCCCGGTGACCGTCACGGCGTCCGCGGTCACGGCGTACAGGCCGCCGTCGTCCGCCGGGACGAGCAGAACGTCGGCCACGGCCGCGTCGGCGATGCCGGTCAACTCCCCGTGCAGCGTGCCGTTTTCGAGTCGTACGGTCTTGACGGCGCCGCCCGGTGCCGTGTGCAGGCCGACGGCGAGGGCGCCGATGGTGCGCCCGGAGGCCAGCCGGCCCAGCAGTTCCTCGTCACCGCAGGCCAGCAGGGCCTCGGTGGCCACGACCGCGCTGGTGAGGTACGGCACGGGGGCCACCGCCCGGCCCAACTCCTCCAGTACCACGGCGACTTCGCGGGCGGAGGCGCCCTGACCGCCCTGTTCCTCGGGCACCAGGAGCCCGGCGAGGCCCATGCCCTCGGCGAGGGACTTCCACAGCGCGAGGTCGTGCGGGACGCCGGACTCGCTGCGGGCGATGACGTCCGCCGGCGCGCAGTGGTCCGTGAGCAGATCGCGGACGGCGGCGCGCAGCGCCTCTTCCTCCTCGGAGTAGAGAAGATCGGTCATCGGGCCAGGTCCTTCCAGGCGACGTCCTTGTCGGTGCGCGGCTCGGCGGGCAGGCCGAGGACCCGCTCGGCGACGATGTTCAGCAGCACCTCGCTGGTGCCGCCCTCGATGCTGTTGCCCTTGGCGCGGAGGTAGCGGTAACCGGCGTCACGGCCTGTGAAGTCGACCAGCTCGGGGCGGCGCATGGTCCAGTCGTCGTACAACAGGCCCTCCGCGCCGCGGAGTTCGACCTCCAGGCCGCTGATCTCCTGGTTGAGGCGGGCGAAGGCGAGCTTCATACCGGCGCCCTCGGGGCCGGGCTGGCCGACGGTGAGCTGCTGGCGCAGGCGCTCCGCGGTGAGGCGGGAGACCTCGGCCTCGACCCACAGCTTCAGCAGCCGCTGATGCAGGTCGTGGGTGCGCAGTTCGGGGCGCTCGCGCCAGGTCCGGGCGACCGGGCCGATCATGCCGCCCTCACGGGGCAGCCGCATGCCGCCGATGGCCACGCGCTCGTTGTTGAGGGTGGTCTGGGCGACCCGCCAGCCGTCGCCGGCCTCGCCGAGGCGGCGGGTGTCGGGGATGCGGACGTCGGTGAGGAAGACCTCGTTGAACTCGGCCTCGCCGGTGATCTGGCGCAGCGGCCGGACCTCGACGCCCGGGTCGGTCATGTCGCAGATGAAGTAGGTGATGCCCGCGTGCTTGGGCACGTCCGGGTCGGTACGGGCGATGAGGATGGCCCAGCGGGCGAGGTGGGCGCTGGAGGTCCACACCTTCTGCCCGTTGACGACCCAGTCGTCGCCTTCCCGTACGGCGCGGGTGCCGAGCGCGGCCAGGTCGGAGCCGGCGCCGGGCTCGCTGAACAGCTGGCACCAGACCTCCTCCCCCGTCCACAGCGGCCGCAGATAGCGCTGCTTCTGCTCCTCGGTGCCGTACTTGAGGATCGTCGGCGCGGCCATGCCGAGGCCGATGCCGATGCGCCGGGGGTCGTTGTCGGGGGCGCCCGCGGCCTCCAGTTCGGCGTCCACGGCGCTCTGCAGGGAGCGCGGGGCGCCCAGTCCGCCGAGTCCTTCCGGGTAGTGCACCCAGGCGAGGCCGGCGTCGAAACGGGCCCGCAGGAAGTCCAGGCGGTCCGTGCTCGCCGGGGGATGCTCGGCGAGCAACTCCCGTGTGCGGCGGACGAGTTCGTCGGCGTCGGTCATGCTGCTTCCTCCATCACCACGGCGATCCGGCCGGTGGACCGGCCGTCCGCCACCTTCTGCACGGCCCCGGCGGCCTCGCCGAGCGGCACCCGCTCGCTGACCAGCGGCTTGATCGCGCCCCGGGCGGCCAGTTCGGTCAGTTCCTCGTGGCAGCGCAGGATGAGCTTCGGGTTCTTGGTCGCGTACAGGCCCCAGTGCAGGCCGAGGATCGAGTAGTTCTTCACCAGCGCGTGGTTGAGGGCCGGGCTGGGGATGCTGCCGCTGGCGAAGCCGACGACGACGATCCGGCCCTCGAAGGCGACCAGCTTGGCGGACTGGGCGTAGGCCTCGCCGCCGACGGGGTCGTAGATCACGTCGGCGCCCCGGCCGCCGGTGGCCTCCTTCACGGCCGCGATCACGTCCTCGCTGCGGCGGTCCACGACCACGTCACAGCCCAGCTCGCGGGCCACGGCGGCCTTGTCCGCGCCGCCGACGACCCCGATCACCCGGGCCCCGGCCGCCTTGCCGAGCTGCACGGCCGCGCTGCCGACGCCTCCGGCCGCGGCGTGCACGAGCAGGTTCTCGCCGGCCTCCAGGCGGGCCCGGCGGTGCAGGCCGAACCAGCCGGTCTGGTAGCCGATGTGCAGGGCGGCGGCCTCGGCGTCGTCCAGCGCCTCGGGCGCGGGCAGCAGGGCGCGGGCGTCGGCGAGGGCGTACTCGGCGAAGCCGCCGTACGGCAGGGCTGGGTTGGCGATCACCCGGCGGCCGTCCGCGGTCTCGCCGCAGATCTCCACGCCGGGCGTGAACGGCAGCGGCGGGCGCACCTGGTACTGGCCCCGGCACAGCAGCGCGTCCGGGAAGTTGATGTTGGCGGCACGCACGCGGAGCAGCACCTGGCCGTCACCGGGCGTGGGCCGCTCCACCTCCGCCAGGCGCATCACCTCGCTCGGCTCGCCGTTCTCGTGCACTTGCCATGCCTGCATGCGGGGCCTCCACGGGACTGCTTCGTCTGACCGGGTCCGACGGCATACTAAGCGGTCGCTTGCCGATCAGGGAACAGTCGGCCGTGTCACGGGAGAGTCGGCCACGTCACTTCCGCGTCGGCCGCGCCCGCACATGCATCCGTTCCCCCTGCGGCCCGAACAGGCTGAGGAACTCCACCGGCCCTTCGCCCGTCGACCCGAACCAGTGCGGCACGCGCGTGTCGAACTCGGCCGCCTCCCCCGCCGACAGCACCACGTCGTACTCCCCGAGGACCAGCCGCAGCCGCCCCGACAGCACGTACAGCCACTCGTACCCCTCGTGGACGCGAGGATCCGGATCCTGCTTCCGCCGCGGTTCCAGCACCTTGAAGGCCTGCAGACCGCCGGGCTGGCGGGTCAGCGGCCAGTGGGTGCGCCCGCCCCGCACGATCGGCTTGGACCGCACCCGCGGATCGCCCACCGGCGGCGCGCCGACCAGTTCGTCCAGCGGCACTTGATGGGCCTGGGCGATCGGCAGCAGCAGTTCGAGGCTGGGCTTGCGCAGACCCGACTCCAGCCGGGAGAGGGTGCTCACGGAGATCCCGGTCGCCTCGGACAGCGCGGCCAGGGTCACCTCCCGCTCCTTGCGGATGCGCCGCAGCCGGGCACCCACCTCCGCCAGTACGTCGTCCGTGCTCATGGCCCCTATTGCAGGATCGGCAAACAGGTTTGTCAATCGCGCGGCCGTCGGGCGACCGTCGCGTCATGACCGAGAACGACACAACCGAGAACAACGCATACGAAGCAGTCGTCGTCGGAGGCGGAGCCGCCGGGCTGTCCGCCGCGCTGGTCCTCGGCCGGGCCCGGCGCCGCACGCTGGTGGTCGACGCGGGCGAGCCGCGCAACGCGCCGTCCGCGCACCTGCAGGGCTATCTGTCCCGGGACGGCATGTCGCCGGCCGAGTTCCTGGCGGTCGGCCGCGAGGAGATCGCCCGGTACGGGGTGGAGCTGGTCCGGGACCGGGTGGTGGACGCGGAGCAGGACGAGGCGGGCTTCACGGCGCGGCTCGCCGACGGCCGGACGGTGCGGGCCCGGCAGCTGGTGATCGCGACGGGCCTGCGGGACGAGCTGCCCGAGGTTCCCGGGCTGGCCGAGCGGTTCGGCCGGGACGTGGTGCACTGCCCGTACTGCCACGGCTGGGAGGTCCGCGACCTGCCGACCGGGGTGCTCGCGACCTCGCCGCTGAGCGTGCACCAGGCGCTGATGGTGACCCGGTGGACGAAGGACGTGCGGTTCTTCCTGCACGAGGTGAGCGAGTCGGAGCTGACGGACGACGATCTGCGTCGGCTGGCCGTGGCCGGGGTCATGGTCGTGCCCGGGAAGGTCACGGAACTCGTCGTGGCCGACGACCGGCTCACCGGGGTCCGGCTCGCCGACGGCACGGTCCACGAGCGCGAGGTGCTGTACGCCGCCCCGCGCGCCGTTCCGCGGAACGATCTGCTGGTGAAGCTGGGCGCCGAGCTGCGCGAGACGCCGTTCGGCAGCTACCCGGTGATCGACGAGCGGGGCCTGACGAGCGTGCCCGGACTGTGGGCGGCGGGCAACGCGAGCGGCTTCGCGGAGCAGGTGATCAACGCGGCGAGCCGGGGGTACCGGGCGGGGGCGGCGATCAACGGGGAGCTGCTGTTCGCCGACCTGGACGCGAGCGCGCCCCAAAGGGGTGCGGGGAACTGGGCGACCAGCCACAACGGCGCCGCAGCCGGCAACGCACCTCACCAGGCAGACGAATGACCGGAGGCACCGCGCACCCGGCGGAGCGCTGAGGCACGATGGCTGCATGCTGCTGGCCCGGCTGGCCCAGGTGTCCCGGGAGGTCGCCGCGACAGCGGCCCGCTCCCGCAAGACGGCCCTGCTCGCGGAGCTGTTCCGGGAGGCGGAGCCGGACGACGTGCCGGTCGTCATCCCGTATCTGGCCGGCCGGCTGCCGCAGGGCCGGCTCGGCGTCGGCTGGAAGGTGCTGAGCCGTCCGGTGCCGCCGGCCGCCGGGCCCACCCTCACGGTCCGGGAGGTCGACGCACTGCTCACCGAGCTGGGCACGGTGTCCGGGCCGGGCTCGCAGGCGGAGCGGGCGCGGCTCGTCGGCGAGCTGATGGGCGCGGCCACCGAGCAGGAGCAGCGTTTCCTGCGCGGTCTGCTCACCGGCGAGGTACGGCAGGGCGCGCTGGACGCGGTCGCCGTGGAGGGCCTCGCCCGGGCGACGGAGGCGGACCCGGCCGCCGTACGCCGGGCGGTGATGCTCGCCGGGTCGCTGCAGACGGTCGCTCGGGCGCTGCTGGCCGAGGGGCCCGGGGCACTGGAGCGCTTCCGGCTCACCGTCGGCCGGCCCGTGCTGCCGATGTTGGCGCACACCGCGTCCTCGGTCGCCGAGGCGGTGGAGAAGCTGGGCGCGTGCGCGGTGGAGGAGAAGCTGGACGGCATCCGGGTGCAGGTCCACCGGGACGGCGACACGGTCCGGGTGTACACCCGCACGCTGGACGACATCACCGACCGGCTGCCCGAAGTGACCGCCGCCGCACGGGAGTTGGGGGGTGAGCGGTTCATTCTGGACGGCGAGGTGATCTCCTTCGACGCGGCCGGGCGGCCCCGCTCCTTCCAGGAGACGGCGGGCCGGGTCGGCTCCCGGACGGACGTGGCGAAGGCGGCCGGTCAGGTCCCGGTCTCCCCCGTGTTCTTCGACGTCCTGTCGGTCGACGGCACCGAGTTGCTGGACCTGCCCTTCACCGAGCGGCACGCACGGCTGGCCCGGCTGGTGCCCGAGCCGATGCGGGTGCGCCGGACGGTCGCCTCCGGGCCCGAGTACATCCCGGAGGCGGAACGGTTCCTCGCCGAGACCCTGGCCCGCGGGCACGAGGGCGTGGTGGTGAAAGCGCTGGACGCGCCCTACAGCGCGGGCCGGCGCGGCGCCGCCTGGCTGAAGGTCAAGCCCGTCCACACCCTCGACCTGGTCGTGCTGGCCGCCGAGTGGGGTCACGGCCGTCGCACGGGCCGGCTCTCCAACCTCCACCTCGGCGCCCGCAATCCGGACGGCACGTTCGCGATGCTCGGCAAGACCTTCAAGGGCATGACCGACGCGATGCTCGCCTGGCAGACCGAGAAGCTCCAGGAGTTGGCGGTCGAGGACGACGGCTGGGTGGTCCGGGTCCGCCCCGAACTCGTCGCGGAGATCGCCTACGACGGCCTCCAGCGCTCCTCCCGCTACCCGGCCGGCGTCACCCTCCGCTTCGCCCGCGTGATCCGCTACCGCGAGGACAAACGCCCCGAGGAGGCCGATACGGTGGAGGCCCTGCTGGCGGCCCACCCGGAGGTCAGGCCATGACGGTGCGTACGACGAAGCGCAGCGCGGGACTTCTCCTGTTCCGGCACACCGACGACGGCCTTGAGGTGTTGCTCGGCCATATGGGTGGTCCGCTGTGGGCGAAGAAGGACGCGGGGGCGTGGACGGTCCCCAAGGGCGAGTACGCTCCCGACGAGCCCGCCTGGGAGGCCGCCCGGCGCGAGTTCCGCGAGGAGCTGGGGCTGGCACCGCCCGGCGGGACGGCCGTACCGCTGGGCGAGGTCGTGCAGAAGAACGGCAAGATCGTCACGGCGTGGGCCGTCGAGGCGGACCCGGACCTGAGCGCCTTCAGCCCCGGCACCTTCACCATGGAGTGGCCGCCGAGGTCCGGCCGGGAGCAGGAGTTCCCCGAACTGGACCGCGTGGAGTGGCTCGGCCTGGACCGGGCCCGGGAGCTGATCATCACGGCCCAGAACGCGTTTCTCGACCGGCTGGCGGAGCACACGGACTGAACCGGACGCCACGCGTTGCGGACCGCACGCCCGCGCGCGAAGGTCGAGTCAAGCCCGCTCCCAGGGAGGTCAGCCATGCCCATCGCGACGGTGAACCCGGCGAACGGCGAGACGCTCAAGACGTACGAGCCCATGGGCGAGGAAGAGCTGGAACGCCGGCTCCAGCTCGCCGAGGCCACGTTCCGCACGTACCGGACCACCCCGTTCGCCGAGCGGGCCCGCCTGCTGAACCAGGCCGCCGAGCTGCTGGACGAGGACCAGCCGGAGATCGCCCGGACCATGACCCTGGAGATGGGCAAACCCGTCGGGCAGGCACGTGCGGAGGCCGCGAAGTGCGCGAAGGCGATGCGCTGGTACGCCGAGCATGCCGAGGCACTGCTGGCGGACGAGGAGCCCGCCGAGCCGGATGTGCGGGACTCCGGGGCGTCCCGGGTCCGGGTGCGCTACCGCCCGCTCGGGCCGGTGCTCGCGGTGATGCCGTGGAACTTCCCGCTGTGGCAGGTCGTACGGTTCGCCGCGCCCGCGCTGATGGCCGGCAACGTGGGCCTGCTCAAGCACTCCTCCAACGTGCCCCAGACGGCCCTGTACCTGGAGGACCTGTTCCACCGTGCGGGCTTCACGGAGGGCTGTTTCCAGACGCTGCTGATCGGCGCGGGCGCGGTGGACGAGATCCTGCGCGACGAGCGGGTGAAGGCGGCGACGCTGACGGGCAGCGAGCCCGCGGGCCGGGCGGTCGCCGCCACCGCCGGGCAGATGATCAAGAAGACGGTGCTGGAGCTGGGCGGCAGCGACCCGTACGTCGTCATGCCGTCCGCCGACCTGGACCGGGCGGCCGAGGTGGCGGTCACCGCACGCGTGCAGAACAACGGGCAGTCCTGCATCGCGGCGAAGCGGTTCATCGTGCACCGTGACGTCTACGACGCCTTCGTCGCGAAGTTCGTCGCCGGGATGCGGGCGCTCAAGGTCGGCGACCCGCTGGAGGAGGACACCGACGTCGGGCCGCTCGCCACCGAGCAGGGGCGGCGGGATCTGGAGGAACTGGTCGACGACGCGCGGCGCAGCGGCGCCGAGGTGCTGTGCGGCGGCCTGCGGCCGGACGGGCCGGGCTGGTACTACCCGCCGACCGTGCTGGCCGGGATCACCCGGGAGATGCGGATCCACCGGGAGGAGGCGTTCGGGCCGGTGGCCACGCTGTACCCGGCCGGTGACCTGGACGAGGCGCTGCTCATCGCCAACGACTCGCCGTTCGGGCTGAGTTCCAATGTGTGGACGCGGGACGACGGCGAGGTGGCGCGGTTCACCCGCGATCTGGAGGCCGGATGCGTGTACGTCAACGGGATGACCGCCTCCCATCCGGCGTTCCCGTTCGGCGGGGTCAAACGGTCCGGGTACGGGCGTGAGCTGTCCGGGCACGGAATCCGCGAGTTCTGCAACATCACCACGGTTTGGCAGGGTGCGTGAGCGCCGCGCGGCTAGCATCCGGTCTGTGAACGGCGAAGTGACTCTGCCTCTGATCGTGGACGACCGTGGGACCTTGCAGGTGGCCGCGGCCGATGTGAGTAAGTTGCTGCGGACCGTGGGGGCTCGGTGGCTGCGGCTTGTCGAGGGCGGGGAGCAGAGGCTGGACGAGGATACGGTCGCCGCGCTGACCATTGAGTTGGCCAAGCTGGCGGATCGTATCGACGTGGCGTGTATCGCGCACAGCAGCGGGGCGCCGTAGGTCGTTCGGCTCCGTCAGCTCAGCGCTGCCCAGAACATGCTCTCGTACGTCTGGAGCAAGGTTCCGTAGGTGTGTGCGCTGTTCGTGTGCAAGGTGCCGGAGTCCAGGCCCGCCTGTACCGCCGCCGTCGCCTGTTCGTCCAAGTCCGGGGACGGCTCGGCGAAGAAGTCGAAGAAGGCGCAGGCCTCGTCCCCGAAACCGTAGTGCGTGCGCAGGCCCGTCGCGATGCGGGCGCAGTAGCCGCCCCAGGCGGAGAAGTTCGCCGTGAGGGCCAGGACGGCGTCCGCCGGGTCGGCATTGAGGGCCAGCCAGGAGACGTAGGCGGGGTAGGCCTGGCAGCCGGGCAGGGGGAGGTAGGCGCGGGAGTGGTCCGCCGTCACGCCGACGGCCCGGGCGAAGGCCTCCAGGTGCGTTCCCGCCCGTTCCTCGCCGGTCGCGAGGGTGGTGAAGAAGACCGCGGCGGCGGGGCCGGAACGCTGGGCCAGGTGCTCGAAGGAGCGGCGGTCGGCCGGGATCACCCACTGCTGTTCCAGGGCCAGCCTCGCGAGGGTCCGCGGGGGCGCCTCGCCGCGTTCCACTAGGGGGACGACTGGGTTGGCCGTCGGGTCCGGGGCGAGTGCCCGGGTGGTCGTCTGCAGCAGGTCCCCGGCCGTTGCCGTCATGGTGCTTTCTCCCTCGCGCGGACGTGCTTCTTCTCGTCCGAGCCTGACACGGTGTCCCCAGTCTGGAGTAGTTCGGCGAGAGATCGTCGCCAGTCCGAGTGATCGTGGGTGAACCACCTCCCAAGGGTGAACGACCTCTGACCGGTGGGCGAAGGCCTTCCGGAAGGCTGAAAGCAGGCACGGTTCATGGCGACTTTGTGCAGACCCTCGGTGTCGGTTCCGGAACATGTGATCACGATGGAGGAGACGCTGGAACTGGCGCGCTCCCGTCACGCGGATCACCCGCAACTGCCGCTCGCGCTGCGGCTGATCGAGAACACGGGCGTCAAGACCCGGCACATCGTGCAGCCCATCGAGGAGACCCTCAAGCACCCCGGCTTCGAGGAGCGCAACAAGCTCTACGAGGCCGAGGCCAAGGCCCGGGTCCCCGCGGTGATACAGCGGGCGCTCGACGACGCGGAGCTCCTCACCACCGACATAGACGTGATCATCTACGTCTCGTGCACGGGCTTCATGATGCCCTCGCTCACCGCGTGGCTGATCAACGAGATGGACTTCGACTCCACCACCCGGCAGTTCCCCATAGCCCAGCTGGGCTGTGCGGCCGGCGGCGCGGCGATCAACCGCGCACACGACTTCTGCGTGGCCTACCCCGAGGCCAATGCACTCATCGTGACCTGCGAGTTCTGCTCGCTGTGCTACCAGCCCACCGACCTCGGCGTCGGCTCGCTGCTCTCCAACGGCCTGTTCGGTGACGGCATAGCCGCGGCCGTGGTCCGCGGCAAGGGCGGCACCGGCATCGAGCTGGAGCGCAACGGCTCGTACCTGATCCCGAAGACCGAAGAGTGGATCATGTACGACGTCCGCGCGACCGGCTTCCACTTCCTGCTCGACAAGCGGGTGCCGGCCACCATGGAACCGCTGGCCCCGGCCTTGCAGGACCTCGCGGGCACCCACGGCTGGGACGCGTCCGACCTGGACTTCTACATCGTCCACGCCGGTGGGCCGCGCATCCTCGACGACCTGAGCAAGTTCCTCCAGGTCGACCCGCACGCGTTCCGGTTCAGCCGGGCCACCCTCACCGAGTACGGCAACATCGCCTCCGGCGTCGTGCTGGACGCGCTGCGCCGGATGTTCGACGAGGGCGGCGCCGAGCACCGGGCGCGCGGGCTCCTCGCCGGGTTCGGACCCGGCATCACCGCGGAAATGGCGCTGGGCCGCTGGCGCAGCTCTGACCGAGAAACGGCATGAGTACGGCATGACCGAAGAGACGCTCACCGAGACCCTGCCCCCGATCCGGCACTGGCCGGCGCTCGACCTGACCGGGACGGACTTCGACCCGGTGCTGAGAGAGCTGATGCGCGAAGGACCCGTCACCCGCATCCAGCTGCCCAACGGCGAGGGCTGGGCCTGGCTGGTGACCCGGATGGACGACGTCCGCATGGTCACCAACGACCCCCGCTTCAGCCGCGAGGAGGTGATGAAGAAGCCGGTCACCCGGCTGGCCCCGCACTTCATCCCCGACCCGGGCGCGGTCGGCTTCCTCGACCCGCCCGACCACACCCGGCTGCGCCGCTCGGTGGCGGCCGCGTTCACCGCGAAAGGGGTGGAGCGGGTGCGCGAGAAAGCGCGCGCCATGCTGGACGAACTCGTCGACGAACTCCTCCAGGACGGCCCGCCCGCCGATCTCACGGCCACGATCCTCAGCCCGTTCCCGATCGCGGTGATCTGCGAAATGATGGGCGTCCCGGCCGCCGACCGGCACACCATGCACACCTGGACCCAGCTCATCCTGTCCTCCTCGAACGGCAAGGAGGTCAGCGAGAAGGCCAAGCGGGAGATGGCCGCCTACTTCTCGGACCTGATCGCGCTGCGCGAGAACAGCACGGCCGAGGACGTCGCCTCACTGCTCGGTGCCGCGGTCGGCCGGGGCGAGGTCACCCTGGAGGAGGCCGTCGGGCTCGCCGGTCTCCTCCAGATCGGCGGCGAGGCGGTCACCAACAACAGCGGGCAGCTGTTCTATCTGCTGATGACCCGCCCCGACCTGGTGGACCGACTGCGCGCGGAACCGGAGATCCGCCCCAGGGCGATCGACGAACTCCTGCGCTGGATCCCGCACCGCAACGCCGTCGGCCTGTCCCGGATCGCCCTGGAGGACGTGGAGATCCGGGGCGTCCGGATCCGCGCGGGCGACGCGGTGTACAACTCCTACCTGGCCGCCAACCGCGACCCGCAGGTCTTCCCCGATCCGGAGACCATCGACTTCTCCCGCAGCCCCAACCCGCACGTCTCCTTCGGCTTCGGCCCGCACTTCTGCCCCGGCAACATGCTGGCCCGGCTGGAGGAGGAACTCATGGTGGACGCCCTGCTGGACCGGGTGCCGGGCCTGCGCCTGGCCGTACCGCCGGAGCAGGTGCCCTTCAAGAAGGGCGCGCTGATCCGGGGCCCCGAGGCCCTGCCGGTGACCTGGTGAGCCTCCCATGACATGGACCGAGGGACTGTATGTACCGCCGGGCCACGGCCGCGTCGTCGAGACACCGGCCCAGCGCGTGACGTTCAAGGTCACCGGCACGCATTCGCGGATGGCCTCCACCTTCGAGGTGGAGGTCCCGCCGGGCTTCGACGTGGGCGCCCATGTGCACACCCGCAGCGAGGAGTTGTTCTACGTCCTGGAGGGAGAACTGGACGTCCTCGCCTTCGAGCCGGTCATCCGCACCCCCGACAAGTGGCAGAAGTGGGAGTCGAGTTCGGGCAACAGGGTGGTGCGCGCGACTCCGGGCACGGTCATCGTCGTTCCCCCCGGTTGTCCGCACGCCTTCGCCAATCCGACGGACAGCCCGGCGAAGATGTTCTTCCAGGCCGCGCCCCCACCGGACCACGAGCGCTATTTCGAGGAGCTGCTGGAGATCCTGGGCAACGGCGGCCCGCCGGACCAGGAGGCGATCGAGGCGCTACGGGCCAAGTACGACATCGAGCAACTCACACCTTTGAGACACAGGTGAGTGTCCCTGCCATGGGGCGCGGGGAACTGCGCGACCAGCCGCACTCGGCGGTGTGACCGGATCGCGCAGCAACCCTGACGTCGCTACCGAATCGGCATCCCGGCCAAGGTCCGCGCGATGACGAGCCGCTGAATCTCACTCGTCCCCTCGAAGATCGTGTAGATCGCGCTGTCCCGGTGCATCCGCTCGACCGGGTACTCACGCGTGTACCCGTTCCCGCCCAGTATCTGGATGGCCTGCGCGGTCACCTTCTTCGCGGTCTCGCTCGCGAACAGCTTGGACATCGACCCCTCGGCGGCGGTGAACGGCTTGCCGTTGACGGCCATCCACGAGGCCCGCCAGACGAGCAGACGAGCCGCGTCGATCTGCGTGCGCATGTCCGCGAGCTGAAAGGCGACGCCCTGGTTGTCGATGATCGGCCGCCCGAACTGCTCGCGGGTCCTGGCGTAGTCGAGTGCGACCTCGTAAGCCGCCCGAGCGGTGCCGACCGCCATGGCTCCCACGGCGGGCCGGGACGCCTCGAACGTCGCCATGGCGGCGTTCTTCACCCGCTCCCCGGAGGCCTTCGCCTTCTCACGGGAACGGGCGAGCCGCTCGTCCAGCTTCTCCTTGCCTCCGAGCAGGCAGGAACCGGGAACACGGACGTTGTCGAGGATGACCTCGGCGGTGTGCGAGGCACGAATCCCGTGTTTCTTGAACTTCTGGCCCTGGGCGAGCCCCGGCGTGCCCGGCGGGACGATGAAGGACGCGTGGCCCTTGGAGCCCAGCTCCGGGTCGACGCTGGCGACGACGACGTGGACGTTGGCGATGCCGCCGTTGGTCGCCCAGGTCTTCGTGCCGTTGATCACCCACTCGTCCTTGGCCTCGTCGTACACGGCTCGCGTCCGCATGGAGGCGACGTCGGAGCCGGCGTCGGGCTCGGAGGAGCAGAACGCGGCCACCTTGACGTCGGTCTGGTCGCCGTACATCTGCGGGATCCAGGTGCCGATCTGTTCCTCGGTGCCGTTGGCGAGCACGCCCACGGCGGCCAGGCCGGTGCCCACGATGGAGAGGGCGATGCCCGCGTCCCCCCAGAACAGCTCCTCCATGGCCATCGGGATGCCGAGCCCGGTGGAGTCGAAGTACTGCTGCGCGTAGAAGTCCAGGGAGTAGATGCCAACCTTCGCGGCCTCCTGGATGACGGGCCAGGGAGTCTCCTCGCGCTCGTCCCACTCGGCTGCCGCGGGACGGATCACATCGGCGGCGAAGCCATGGAGCCAGTCCCGGACTTCCCTCTGTTCGTCGTTCAGCTCCATGGTGAACTCGGCCATGTCCCCTCCAGCGGCGGCGATACGGTGTTACTAGCGGTAACCCGAGTGTGTTACCGACGGGTAGGAAAAGTCAACCTTCGATGACACCTCGGCATCCCGTTCGATGCCAGGGGCACAGTCAGTGTTAGTTTGCGCAAGCGTCACCGAATCAGCACGGGTGGGGAGAGCACATGGACACCACACAGCGGACCGAGCAGCAGCGGTCCGCCGACCGCCGACGGCGCGAGCTGCTGGAGGCCGCCGACCGGGTGGTGCTGCGCGACGGCCCACAGGCGTCGATGAACGCGATCGCTGCGGAGGCGGGGATCACGAAGCCGATTCTGTACCGGCACTTCGGCGACAAGGGCGGGCTTTACGCCGCCCTTGCCAAGCGGCACACGGACGCGCTGCTCGATTCACTGCGGGCGGCGCTGGACGCTCCGGCGGATCGACGGGAGCGGGTCGAGTCCACGCTGGACACGTATCTCGCCGCGATCGAGGCACGGCCGCAGGTGTACCGGTTCCTGATGCATCCGGCGGAGGGGAGTCAGGGCGGCGACCAGGGCTTCGACGTCGGCAAGCATTCGGCGCCGCTGCTTCGGCGGATGGGCGAGGAGCTTGCCCAGGTCATCGAGGAGCGGGTGGATCTCGGACCTGAGAGTCAGCAGCTGGCCCGGGTGTGGGGGCATGGGATCGTCGGGATGATGCATGCGGCCGGGGACTGGTGGCTGGGTGAACGTCCTTGCTCCCGGGCCGAGTTGGTGCGGTCCCTTGCCGATCTGTTGTGGGGTCGCCTTGCGGCCGCCGGGGACAGAATGGGAGGCCCGGGGTTCTGAGGGGCGACTCCCTCACCGGCTCCATGAAGCTCGGGAGATCTGCCTGGCCAATCTGCGCTTGCGCCACCCCGTGAGGTGATCCGCGTACACGCGGCCCTCCAGGTGGTCGTACTCGTGCTGCAGGCAGCGGGCGAAGAACCCCGTGCCGTGGACGGTGACCGGCTCCCCCGTCATCGTCACGCCCTCGATCACCGCATGGTCGTAGCGCTCCGTCCCCGCCTCCAGCCCCGGCAGGGACAGGCAGCCCTCCGGGCCGCGGATCACCACGCCGTCCGTCTCGACGAGGCGGGGGTTCACCACGTGGCCGAGGTGGCGCACATCGTCATCATCCGGACAGTCGTAGACGAAGACGCGCCACGGCACCCCGACCTGATTCGCCGCCAGCCCGACCCCTTGCGCGGCGTACATGGTCGCGAACAAGTCCTCCACGAGGGCGGCCACTTCGGGTCCGAAGCCGGAGACCTCGCGGCAGGGCTCGTGGAGAGCGCTGTCGCCGAGCAGGGAAAGGGGCCGGACTCGCCCGTGGGCGCCCGGGATCGTGCCGTGTCGCATAGCGGCAAGGGTACGGTTCCTTCAGCTCATGCCCGCCGCGCATGGCGTGGGCCGGGATTCGGGTGTGCGAATGGATCTCGATAGGCTGAGGACCCCACACCACGTTGCCGGATGGCCCCAGGCGCGGCGCGTACGCAAGGAGGATCGAGAACTGATGGCAGGCAACTCGGACCCGCTCACGCCGCGGGCCAAGCTGGCAGTGACCGCCGGCAAGGCGGTCGCTGCGGCATCGCGCGCCGCGGGGCGCGGCAGCGGGTCGGTGATCGGCGGCCGGGTCGCGCTGAAACTCGACCCCGACCTGCTCGCCCGGCTCGCGCAGAACCTGGACGTCGTCCTGGTCTCGGCGACCAACGGCAAGACCACGACCACCCGGCTGATCGCCGAGGCGCTGCGCGCCGCGGGCCCGGTCGTCTCGAACGCGCTCGGCGCGAACATGCCGGCCGGTATCACCTCCGCGCTCGCGGGCAGCTCGGACGCCAAGTTCGGCGTCATCGAGGTCGACGAGAAGTACCTGGCGGGTGTGGCGCGGGACACGGCTCCCAAGTGCATCGCGCTGCTCAACCTCTCCCGTGACCAGCTGGACCGCGCCGCCGAGACCCGGATGCTCGCCGAGAACTGGCGCGAGGGCCTCGCCGGCTCCAAGGCCGTCATCGTCGCGAACTGCGACGACCCGCTGGTGGTGTGGGCCGCCTCCTCGTCCCCGAATGTGATCTGGGTCGCGGCCGGGCAGATGTGGAAGGACGACGCCTGGTCCTGCCCGTCCTGCGGTGGCGTGATGCAGCGCCCCGGCGACGACTGGTTCTGCGGCGAGTGCGGTTTCCGGCGGCCCCAGCCGGCCTGGGCGCTGTCCGGGGACCATGTGCTGGACCCGCACGGGTCGGCCTGGCCCATTCATCTGCAGCTGCCGGGGCGCGCGAACAAGGCGAACGCGGCCAGCTCCGCGGCCGTCGCCGCCGTCTTCGGGGTGCCGCCGCAGGTCGCGCTGGAGCGGATGTACCAGGTGCAGGCCGTGGCCGGCCGGTACGACGTGGTGCAGTTCCAGAACCGTGATCTGCGCCTGCTGCTGGCCAAGAACCCGGCCGGCTGGCTGGAGACCTTCTCCCTGATCGACCCGCCGCCCGCGCCGGTGATCCTGTCCGTGAACGCCCGCGGCGCCGACGGCACCGACACCTCCTGGCTGTGGGACGTCGACTACACCCGGCTGACCGGCCACCCGATCTTCGTGATCGGCGACCGCAAGCTGGACCTCGCCGTCCGTCTGGAGGTCGCGAACCAGCACTTCCAGGTCTGCGAGAATCTCGACCAGGCCGTGCAGATGTGCCCGCCCGGCCGGATCGAGGTCATCGCGAACTACACCGCGTTCCAGGACCTGCGCCGCCGCGTCGGCAACTGATCTTCGAAGGGCGATCACCTCATGAGCGACAACCAACTGCGGCTGGTGTGGATCTACCCGGACCTGCTGAGCACCTACGGCGACCAGGGCAACGCTCTCGTCGTGGAGCGGCGGGCCCGACAGCGCGGCCTGGACGTGGCCCGGCTCGACGTGCGCAGCGACCAGCCGATCCCAACCTCAGGCGACATCTATCTGATCGGCGGCGGCGAGGACCGGCCGCAGCGGCTCGCGGCCGAGCGGCTGCGCCGGGACGGGCATCTGTCCCGCGCGGTGCAGAACGGCGCGATCGTGTTCTCCGTGTGTGCCGGCTACCAGATCCTCGGCCACGAGTTCATCAACGACCTCGGCCAGCGCGAGCCGGGTCTCGGCCTGCTCGACGTGGTCTCGGTGCGCGGCGAGGGCGAGCGGTGCGTCGGCGATGTGCTCGCCGACATCGACCCGCAGCTCGGGCTGCCGCAGCTGACCGGCTTCGAGAACCACCAGGGCGTCACCCACCTCGGCCCGACCGCCCGCCCGTTCGCGCGGGTGAAGATCGGCCGGGGCAACGGCACCGGGGACGGCACGGAGGGCGCGTACAACGGGACCGTGTTCGGCACGTACATGCACGGCCCGGTCCTCGCGCGCAACCCGCAGATCGCCGACCTGCTGCTGAAGCTGGCGCTCGACGTCAACGCGCTGCCGCCGGTCGACGACCGCTGGTACGAGGCGCTGCGCGACGAGCGCATCACGGCGGCCCAGCAGCCCGCGTGAGGCTCCTTCCGGGGCTTCTTCCAAGGGTGCTCAAGGGTTCCTCCAGCACCTGCCGGCACGGTGGTCACGAGCCCGCCTGACGGACCGTCCGCTCACATGTGCGGGCGCGTCCAGCAGGCGGACGCCCGCTACGGAGCGACCCCCTCACGCCGGTAGGGTGGCCGGGAATCCGCCGGACAACGTGGTCCGGTTACCCGGCCCACGTTGAGAAGGTATTTCGGGCTATGCGCATTGGTGTCCTCACGTCCGGCGGCGACTGCCCCGGCCTGAACGCCGTCATCCGGTCCGTCGTGCACCGCGCCGTCGCCGACCACGGCGACGAGGTCATCGGTTTCCGGGACGGCTGGAAGGGCCTCCTGGAGTGCGACTACCTCAAGCTCGACCTGGACGCCGTGGGCGGCATCCTGGCGCGCGGCGGCACCATCCTCGGCTCCTCCCGGGTCCGCCCGGAGCATCTGCGGGACGGTGTCGAGCGGGCCAAGGGCCATGTCGCGGAACTCGGCCTGGACGCGATCATCCCGATCGGCGGTGAGGGCACGCTGAAGGCGGCTCAGCTGCTGTCGGCGGGCGGGCTGCCGATCGTCGGCGTGCCCAAGACCATCGACAACGACATCGCCGTCACGGACGTCACCTTCGGCTTCGACACGGCCGTCACCGTGGCGACCGAGGCCCTGGACCGGCTGAAGACCACCGCCGAGTCGCACCAGCGAGTGCTGATCGTCGAGGTCATGGGCCGGCACACCGGCTGGATCGCGCTGCACTCCGGCATGGCGGCCGGCGCCCACGCCATCGTCGTCCCCGAACGGCCCTTCGACATCGAGGAGTTGGCGGCAAGGGTCGGCGAGCGTTTCGAGGCCGGCAAGCGGTTCGCGATCGTCGTCGCGGCGGAGGGCGCCAAGCCCAAGGCCGGCTCCATGGACTTCGACGAGGGCGGCAAGGACATCTACGGCCACGAGCGCTTCGCCGGGATCGCCCGGCAGCTGTCCATCGAGCTGGAGCAGCGGCTCGGCAAGGAGGCGCGGCCGGTGATCCTGGGGCATGTGCAGCGGGGCGGGACGCCGACGGCGTACGACCGGGTGCTGGCCACGCGGTTCGGCTGGCATGCGGTGGAGGCCGTGCATCGCGGTGAGTTCGGGAAGATGACGGCGCTGCGGGGGACCGACATCGTGATGGTGTCGCTGGCCGAGGCCGTCGAGACCCTGAAGACCGTGCCCGTGGAGCGATACGACGAGGCGGAGTGCGTCCTGTAGTTCACCCGAGAACAACCCGCCCCCGGTCACGGCTGTGACCGGGGGCGGTTCTACTCTTGGGGCGGACAACTTGCACAACCCCCACGAATCAGGAGCCGCCGGATGAACCACAGCGGGCACGGCATGATGATGGATCTGCCGCCGTTCACGCTGGGGCGGGGGCTCCAGTGGTCGGCGGATCCGTTCTTCCTCGTCGCCTGCGTGGCCGGGCTCGCCCTGTACGGCTGGGGTGTCGCGCGGCTGCGCCGGCGCGGGGACGGCTGGCCCGTGTCCCGTACGGTGTCGTACGTCATCGGCGTCCTGACCGTCGCCCTGGTGATGTGCACCAAGCTGAACGACTACGGCATGGTCATGTTCAGCGTGCACATGGTGCAGCACATGATCATCAGCATGCTGTCGCCGATCCTGATCCTGCTCGGCGCGCCGGTCACGCTGGCGCTCCGGGCGCTGCCGGTGGCCGGCAAGGGCCGCACGGGGCCGCGCGAGCTGCTGCTGGCCCTGCTGCACAGCCGGTACATGCGGATCATCACCCATCCGGCGTTCACGATCCCGCTGTTCATCGCGAGCCTGTACGCGCTGTACTTCACCCCGCTGTTCGACCTGCTGATGGGCTCCCGGGCCGGGCACATCGGGATGATGGTGCACTTCCTCGCGGTCGGCGTGGTGTTCTTCTGGCCGATCATCGGCATCGACCCGGGCCCGCACCGGCCGGGGTATCTGATGCGGATGCTGGAGCTGTTCGCGGGCATGCCGTTCCACGCGTTCTTCGGTATCGCGCTGATGATGGCGTCGACGCCGATGGTGGAGACCTTCAAGCACCCGTCGGCCTCGCTCGGCATCGACGCGCTGTCCGACCAGAACGCGGCCGGCGGGATCGCCTGGGCGTTCAGCGAGATCCCGTCCGTGCTGGTGCTGATCGCGCTGCTGTTCCAGTGGTACGGCTCCGAGCAGCGGCAGGCCAAGCGCAAGGACCGGGCCGCCGACCGGGACGGCGACAAGGAGCTGGAGGCGTACAACGCCTATCTGGCCTCGCTGAACGCGCGCGAGGGCTAGTCGCGGCGAACTGCGCACGAGCTGCGCGGAGGCGTCCCCTCCGGGCGGGATCCGGGGCACCATGGTCGAGGACGGACCACGAGGAGGGTGTCGCGATGCCCGGTTCCATGAACGGCCCGACGAACGGCTCCACCAAGGTGATGGGGGCTGTCACGGTCGGCGGTCTCGTCGTCGTGACCGCCTACACGGTCGCGATCGGCAGTAATGGCTGGCTGTGGTTCGGCTGGGTCGTCCTGGGCCTGCTGACCCTCGCGATGGTCGTCACACAGTCCTAGGTCCCCGCGGCGGACCTGGCTGATTACAGTGCCCGCATGAACAGCAGGACCGCCTCCTTCGACGACCTCGACCGCAAGATCGTCACCGCGCTGATGGCGAACGCCAGGACCAGCTTCGCCGAGATCGGCGCGGCGATCGGGCTGTCGTCCACCGCGGTCAAACGGCGCGTGGACCGGCTGCGCGAGACCGGGGTGATCACCGGGTTCACGGCCACGGTGCAGCCGTCGGCGCTGGGCTGGCGCACCGAGGCGTACGTCGAGGTGTACTGCGAGGGCGCGGCTCCGCCCCGGCGGCTCGCGGAGGTCGTCCGGAACCATCCGGAGATCACGGCGGCCATGACGGTGACGGGCGGCGCGGACGCGCTGCTGCATGTGCGGGCGCGGGACGTGGACCACTTCGAGGAGGTGCTGGAGCGGATCCGCACCGAGCCGTTCATCCGCAAGACGATCAGCGTGATGGTCCTGTCCCATCTGCTCCCGGAAAGCCCGGAGGCGGGCGCCACCCATCCGGCACCGGAGTGACGCGGAGTATGCGCAGCATCCGTGCGTGGAGCCCGATGAAAACGCAGTGATGCTGCGTATGCGTGCAGCTTTTCTCGCTTGTCGGTCGCCGATCTCCGTTTCTACCGTTGTGGCACCCCCCAGTGACACACAGGAAAGCGGAGGAAACCCTCTGTGTCCGAAAGTCGTGTACCGCGCCCTCGGCGCTTTCTCGTCTGCGAACCCAGACATTTCGCCGTTCAGTACGCGATCAACCCTTGGATGCATCCCGACAAGCCCGTCGACGTGGACCTGGCCCAGGAGCAGTGGCAGACGCTGATCCGCGCCTACCGCGCCCACGGTCACGCCGTCCAGTCGGTCGAGCCGGTGGCCGGCCTGCCGGACATGGTGTTCGCCGCGAACGCCGCGTTCATGGTCGGCGGCCGGGTCTTCGGCTCGCTGTTCCACGCGCCGCAGCGGCGCCCCGAGTCGGTGCACTACGACACCTGGTTCAAGGCGGCCGGCTACGACGTGTACCGCCCCGAGTCGGTGACCGAGGGCGAGGGCGACCTGGTGTGGACGGGCCGGTACGTGCTGGCCGGCACCGGGTTCCGCACCACCCGCGAGGCGCACCGGGAGGCCCAGGAGTTCCTCGGCCACCCGGTGATCGGCCTGACCCTGGTCGATCCGTACTTTTATCACCTGGACACGGCGCTGTTCGTCCTCGACGAGGACAACATCTGCTACTACCCGGAGGCGTTCTCGGCGGGCAGCCGGGAGGTGCTGCGCCGGCTGTACCCGGACGCGGTGCTCGCCACCCGCGAGGACGCGCTGGCGTTCGGCCTGAACTCCGTGTCCGACGGCCGCAACGTCTTCATCGCGCCGCAGGCCGAGGCGCTGGCCGAGAACCTCTCCGGCCACGGTTACGTCCCCGTCCCCGTCGACCTGTCCGAGTTCCACAAAGCCGGCGGTGGCATCAAGTGCTGCACCCAGGAGATCCGCTGATGACCGCACCCGCGCGCACGCGTACGTCCGACGACCTGATCAAGGCGGAGGAGCCGGTCCTCGCGCACAACTACCACCCGCTGCCCGTGGTCGTCGCCCGTGCCGAGGGCACCTGGGTGGAGGACGTCGAGGGCCGCCGCTACCTCGACATGCTCGCCGGCTACTCGGCGCTGAACTTCGGCCACCGGCACCCGGCACTGATCGAGGCCGCGCACCGCCAGCTCGACCGGCTCACCCTGACCTCCCGCGCCTTCCACAACGACCGGCTCGCCGAGTTCGCCGAGCGGCTCGCGGCGCTGACCGGCCTGGACATGGTGCTGCCGATGAACACCGGCGCCGAGGCGGTGGAGAGCGGCATCAAGGTGGCCCGCAAGTGGGCGTACGACGTGAAGGGCGTTCCCGCCGACCGGGCGACGATCGTGGTCGCGGCGGAGAACTTCCACGGCCGTACGACGACGATCGTCAGCTTCTCCACGGACGAGACGGCCCGGTCCGGCTTCGGCCCCTTCACGCCCGGCTTCAAGATCGTGCCGTACGACGACCTGGCCGCGCTGGAGGAGGCCGTCGACGAGACCACGGCGGCCGTGCTGATCGAGCCCATCCAGGGCGAGGCCGGCGTGATCATCCCGGAGGACGGCTATCTCGCCGGGGTGCGGGAGCTGACCCGCCGCAAGGGCTGTCTGTTCATCGCCGACGAGATCCAGTCGGGCCTCGGCCGTACCGGCCGTACCCTCGCCGTCGAGCACGAGGGCGTCGTGCCGGACGTGCTGCTGCTCGGCAAGGCGCTCGGCGGCGGGATCGTGCCGGTGTCGGCGGTGGCGGCCCGGCGCGAGGTGCTGGGGGTGCTGCACCCGGGCGAGCACGGCTCCACGTTCGGCGGCAACCCGCTCGCGGCGGCCGTCGGCACGGCCGTGGTCGAGCTGCTGGAGACCGGCGAGTTCCAGCGGCGGGCGGCCGAGCTGGGCGTGGTCCTGCGGGACGGGCTGACCGCGCTGGCCGGGCGGGGCGTGGTCGGCTTCCGGGCGCGCGGGCTGTGGGCGGGCGTCGACGTCGACCCGGCTATCGGCACCGGCCGGGAGATCAGCGAGCGGCTGATGCGGGAGGGCGTCCTGGTGAAGGACACCCACGGGTCCACGATCCGGCTGGCACCCCCGCTGACCATCACGGCGCAGGAGCTGCGTTCCGCGCTGGCGGCGCTGGAGAAGGCGCTGGGTTCGTGACCCCGGTGCGGGCGCGGGAGGCGTGATGTGTGGGGGGCGGCCGCGGGCCGCTCCCCACACGTTCGTACGCCTCCACCCGATGGCCGAAGAGTGACGATTGAGCCAAGAGGGGGTAGACCACTCTCAGCTACAGAGAGGTCGACCGTGGGCACTCACGAGGAGCAGAACGTTGCCCGGCAGCGGTTCGACGTGGCCGACGCCGCGCCCCTGCTGCTCGACGCGCAGGGCGTGGTGACGGGCTGGACCCCCAACGCGGAGCGGCTGCTGGCGTACCCGGCCGCCGAGGTCGTGGGCGCCAGTGCCGTCGGCCTGCTGTCCGCCGAGGACGCCGCGCGCGTGCCGGAGCTGGTCGAGCGGTGCCGCAGCGACGGCGGCTGGGCGGGGCTGCTGACCGCGCGGCGCGGGGACGGGCAGCCGGTCCGGTTGATGGTGCGGATCACGCCGGCGGTGTATTCCGGCGGGGCGCCGCAGTGGCTGGTTCTGCTCTCCGAGGTCTCCGGGGCACGCGGCTGGGACATGAGCCGTGCGGTGCTGGAGCAGATGGTGACCGGCTCCCCCGTCGGCATCGCGATCGTGGACACCGATCTGCGGTGTGTCTGGTCGAACGCCGCGCTGGAACGTTACGGCGGCGGCTCTCCGATGGAGCGGCTGGGGCGGCGGCTCGCGGAGATCCAGCCGGGCATCGACTCCGCGGACATCGAGACGCAGATGCGGAGCGTGCTGGAGTCCGGCCGCCCGGTGGTCGGGTACGAGCATGTGGGCCAGGTGCGGTCCGCGCCGCACCGGGAGACGGCGCACATGATGTCGTTCACCCGCCTCGAGGACGACCTGGGTCACCCGATGGGCGTGTACTACACCGTCGTCGACGTCACCGAGCGGCACCGCGCCCGGCAGCGGCTGGCCCTGCTCGACCGGGCCGGTGAGCAGATCGGGCGCACCCTGGACGTCTGGCGGACCGCGCAGGAACTCGCCGACGTGGCCGTGCAGGGCTTCGCCGGCGCCGTGCGGGGCTTCGCCGACTTCGTCGGTGTGGACCTGCTGGAATCCGTACTGCGCGGCGCCGAGCCCGAGCCGCCGGGCCGGACGGATCAGGTGCCGCTGCGCCGGGCCGGGCACCAGTCGGTGAACCCCGCGGTCCCGGAGACCGTCGTCGAGATCGGCGAGGTGGCCACCTACCTCGCCGGATCGCCCCCGATCCGCTGTCTGACCACGGGCCGGTCCTGGCGCGAGGAGCGGCTGGACCCGCTGGCCAGGGAGTGGGCCACGGACATCCCGGCGGGCCGGGCGGGGACCTTCCTGGACCTGGGCCTGCACAGCGTGATCATCGTGCCCATCCAGGCGCGGGGCGTCACGATGGGCGTCACCACCTTCTTCCGGCGCCGCCGCCAGGAACCGTTCGACGAGGACGACCTGAGTCTCGCCGAGGACCTGGTGTCCCGGGCCGCGGTCTGCGTGGACAACGCCCGCCGCTACACGCGCGAGCGGGACGCGGCCCTGGTCCTGCAGCGCAGCCTGCTGCCGCACCGGCTGCCCGAGCAGGAGGCAGTGGAGGCGGCCGCCTGCTACCGGCCGGCCGACGAGCTGACCGGCCTCGGCGGCGACTGGTACGACCTCATCCCGCTGTCCGGCGCACGCGTGGCCCTGGTCGTGGGCGAGGTGCCGGGGCACGGGATCGACGCCGCCGCGGCGATGGGGCGGCTGCGCACCGCCGTACGCACCCTCGCGGCGCTCGATCTGCCGCCCGAGGAGATCCTCGCGCACCTCGACGACCTGGTGGCGCGGACGTCCGACGAGGAGGGCGTGCCGGAGACCCCGGAGGCCGCCGACGCCCAGGCGTTGGGCGCCGGGTGTGTGTACGTCGTCTACGACCCGGTCGACGGTCGGTGCACGATGGCCGCCGCGGGCCATCCCGCGCCCGCCGTCGTACGGCCCGACGGCACCGCCGGTTTCGTCGACCTCCCGCAGGGGCCGCCGCTCGGGGCGGGCGGTCCGCCCTACGAGGCGGTCGAGCTGTCCCTGGCCGAGGGCAGCACGCTGGCCCTGCACACCGACGGGCTGCTGGCCCACGGGGGCGACGGGGCCGTCGACGCGGACCGCGAGCGGCTGCGGCGCGTCCTGGAGCGGCGCGGCCCCTCGCTCGACCAGCGCTGCCGGTCCGTGATCGACGCGCTGGTCCCGGCCCGGCCGCACGACGACGTGGCCCTGCTGATGGCCCGGACCCGGCTGCTCGACGCCGGGCAGGTCGCCGACTGGGACCTGCCCGCCGACCCCGCCGTGGTCGCCGACGCCCGCAAGCAGGCCGCCCAGCAGCTGGCCGAGTGGGATCTTGAGGAGCTGGTGTTCACCACCGAACTGGTCGTGAGCGAGCTGGTCACCAACGCCATCCGGCACGCGGAGGGCCCCATCCGGCTCCGCCTGATCAGGGATCGGACGCTGATCTGCGAGGTGTCCGACGGCGGCACCACCGCGCCGCATCTGCGCCATCCGCGCGCCACGGACGAGGGCGGCCGCGGACTGCTGCTGGTCTCGCAGCTCACCCAGCGCTGGGGAACCCGTTTCGCGCCCAAGGGCAAGGTCATCTGGGCGGAGCAGCCCCTGACGGAGCCGCCGGGGTGAGCGACCACCCTCATGAGCGACGCCCTCGTGAGATCGGCTACGGCCTCGCTGGACCGGGTGCGATCCACCGGCGAGCGGGACACCATGGCCCCACAGCGCTACGACATCGAGGATCCCGACCGGCCCGGAGAGTGGGAGGAGCGCTACTGGAGCCTCGTCAACGCGCCGGTGTTCGACACGACGGGACCGGCCCGCGGTCGGCGCGGTGAACGTGTGCGGGGACTGGTACGACATCGTCGACCTGGTGGGCGGCCACCGCACGGGCGTGGCCGTGGGCGACGTGGTTGGGCACGGTCTGGAGGCCGCCGGGGTCATGGGCCGGCTGCGCAGCGCGCTGAGCGCCATCTCCCGTGTCGCCGCGGGGCCGGCCGAGGTCCTGAACATCCTCGGTCGGTACGCGCATGTCGTCGACGGCGCCGAATCGGCCACCGTCGTCACGACGTTCATCGACTTCGACGACCACACGATCACTACAGCAGCACCGGGCATCCGCCGCCCGTGCTCGTCCAGCCGGACGGCCGCGTGGAGTTCCTCGACCAGGCCACCGACCCGCCGCTCGACGCCCGCCCCGACCCGATCCCCAGACCCCAGGCCCGCACGGGCCACGCCGAGGGCGCCACCCTCGTCCTGTACACCGACGGCCTGATCGAGCGCCGCGGCGAGGACATCGACACCGGGCCGGCCCGCCTCGCCGACTCCCTCGACCGCCACCGCCACCTTGGAGAGGACCCCGAGGCCCTCGCGGACGCCGTCCTGCTGGAACTGCTGCCGCCCGCGGTACGTCAGCTCATGCCGCTCATACCGCTCATGCCGCCCGAGTCGCCCGAGTCGCTCGTTCCGCCGGTGCCGAGGAGCTTCTTCATCTCCCTGATCTCGGCGTTCTGCGCGCTGACGACGGCGTCGGCCAGGGCCTTGGCGGGCCCGTACGCACCCTTGGCCTTCTCCGTTCCGGCCATCTGCACGGCGCCCTGGTGGTGCTTGACCATCATGGACAGGAACTTCGTGTCGAAGCCTTTGCCCTGGGCTCTCTTCAGCTCGGCCATGTCGGCGTCGCTCATCATCCCGGACATGCCGGGGTGGCCCGAGTGGTCCATGCCGGTCATGGGCACCCGCTCGCCCCAGGACCTGAGCCAGCCGGTCATGGTGCGGATCTCCGGGGCCTGCGCCTTCTCGATGCGGAGGGCGAGGTCCTTCACCTGCGCCGAGGAGGCCCGGCCGGGGGCAAGCCGCGCCATCTCCAGGGCCTGCTGGTGGTGCGGGATCATGGCCTGCGCGAAGGCGACGTCCTGGGCGTTGTGGGCGGTGCCCGCCGTCGGGGCCATCCCGCCCCGGGTGCCGGCGGCGCCGTGCGCGGCGTGCGCGCCGCCGGCACCGCTGCCGCCGCAGGCGGCCAGGACGAGGGCACAGCTCGCGACGACGGCGGCCAGGGCGGCACGACGCGTCAGGGTACGGCGGGTGAGGGTGCGACTGGTCATGCTGGAACTCCTGTGGTTCTCAAGGGATTTGGGGCAGACGCGAGCACGACCGCGGGTGCCGCAGTGCAGGGGCGGGCTGTGCGGCCGACGGAGCCTTCCAGGGCCCGTCCGGCGGATCAGGTCGCAGGAAATTCACGGCGCCTCATCGGCGCAGGTGAGCGGGGGCTGGTGCGCGCGTCTGCGACAGGATCCGCCGGGCAGGCCCTAGATCCGCAGGAGCTGGAGTTCGGCCAGGGAGGGCGGGGCGCGGGCGCCTTCGGGCCCGGTGGCCGCACGGGAGCGCGGGCAACGGTCCGGCGCGGCGACGGCCACGGGGTCGGGGACGAGTGCGGGCAGCTCCGGGCCACCGTTCACCGCACCCGACGCACAGGTGGGATCGGCGTGCTGCGGCCGGCCCCCGCCGCAGTGCCGGTCGGCGTTCGCACAGCCGTCCTGTGCGACGGTGCCGGCGGCGACGGTGTGCTGCCCCGGACCGCCGTGCCCGGCATCCCCCGTGCCGCCGACGGGCCCGAGCGCATGCATCCCCAACAGCCCGGCCCACAGCACCAGCACGAGCGCCCCACGCCGCCACCGGGGCGGGCGCGAGGTGTGTGATCCGGCGCTGTGCATGGGCGCCATCGTACGAGGGCCGGGCGGGGGTGACCGGTCGCGGCTCGCGGGAGGCTCGATGTACCCGGCATGAGCATGGCCTGTTGCGGTTACAGATGACCACAGGCACACGCTGGGGTGGCCGGGACGATGTGAGGGGCGAGCCGTGTTCTATTACCTGCTCAAGTATGTGCTGCTGGGGCCCCTGCTGAGACTGGTCTTCCGGCCCCGGATCGAGGGCCTGGAGCACGTGCCGGAGTCCGGCCCCGCGATCGTCGCGGGGAACCATCTGTCTTTCGCCGACCATTTCCTGATGCCGGCGATGCTCAAGCGCCGGATCACGTTCCTCGCGAAGGCCGAGTACTTCACCGGCCCGGGGCTCAAGGGCCGGCTCACCGCGTTCTTCTTCCGCAGCGCCGGACAGATCCCGGTGGACCGCTCGGGCAAGGAGGCCGGGCAGGCCGCGATCCGCGAGGGCCTCAAGGTGCTGAACCGGGACGAGTTGCTCGGCATCTATCCGGAGGGCACCCGTTCGCACGACGGCAGGCTCTACAAGGGCAAGGTCGGCGTCGCCGTGATGGCGCTGAAGGCCGGGGTGCCGGTCGTACCGTGCGCGATGATCGGCACGTTCGAGGCCCAGCCGCCCGGGAAGGTCGTCCCGAGCATCCACCCCGTCACCATCCGCTTCGGCAAGGCCCTCGACTTCTCCCGCTATGCGGGAATGGAGCAGGAGCGGGCGATCCTGCGGGCCGTCACCGACGAGATCATGTACGCGATCCTGACGCTGTCCGAGCAGGAGTACGTCGACGAGTACGCGGCCGTCGTCAAGGAGCGGCAGGCCGCGGAGAAGGGCGCGAAGGAGCGCCGGTTCCCGCGGGCGCCGCTCAGCTGACCCCTCTGCCGTCGGCAGAAGTTCCGTGGCCCCGCCGGTCCGTTCTCCTAGGCTCGCCGTATGAAGAGGGCTTTGGTGATCGGGGCGAGTGGGCAGATCGGCCGTCCGGCCGTGGACGCGCTGGCGCGGGACGGCTGGGCGGTGACGGCCGCCTCGCGGAGCGGCGGCCGGGACGAGGCATGGGACGAGGGGGTACGCACGGTCCGGCTGGACCGCTCCGACGACGCGGCCCTGGCCGCGCTGGTCGGCGACGGCTGCGATCTGCTGGTCGACATGGTGGCCTACGACGCCGTGCACGCCCGGCAGCTGACGTCCCTGGCGGGCCGGATCGGCTCGGCGGTGGTGATCTCCAGCGTGGCCGTGTACGACGACGGCGCGGGCCGGAACTTCGACACGATGGGCACGCCGGACGGCTTTCCCACCTACCCGGTGCCGATACCCGAGACCCACCCGACGGTTGCGCCGGGCGAGGCGTCGTACAGCACGCGCAAGGTGGCGCTGGAGCGTGAACTCCTCGCGGCCGCAGGCACGTTGCCGGTCACGGTGCTGCGGCCGGGCGCGGTGCACGGGCCGTACAGTCCGCTCCCCCGTGAGCTCTACTTCGTGAAGCGGAATCTGGACGGCAGGCGCAGGCGGGTGCTGTCGTACCGGGGCGAGAGCCGGTTTCATACGGCGAGCGCCCGGAACATCGCCGAGCTGGTACGGCTGGCGGCGGCCCACCCCGGTACCCGGGTGCTCAACGCCTGTGACGGCGAGGCGCCGACGGTCGCCGGGATCGGTGCGGCGGTCGACGCGGTGATGGGCGTGGAGACGGAGACAACGTTCCTCGCCGCTCCGCCCGAGGGCTCCGTGGGCCAAAGTCCGTGGTCGACGCCGCTGCCGGTGGTCGCCGGCATGTCCGCCGCCGAGCGGGAGTTGGGCTACCGGCCGGTGGTGTCGTACGCCGAGAGCCTGCCGGAGACGGTCGCGTGGCTGACCGATGGGCTGCGCGCCGGGCGGGACTGGCGGGAGTGCTTCCCGCTCCTCGCCCGGGTGTATCCGGACCTGTTCGACTACGCGGCCGAGGACGCCTGGTTCACGGCATGAGCGAGGGGCGGCCGGGAAGTCCGGCCGCCCCTCGTCACCGCATGGGACCGGTTACGGCTTGGGCGTGGCGTGCGGGCCGCAGGTCACGTCCGCACCGTCCAGCTTGCCGTCGATCAGGTAGGAGTCGACGCGCTGGTTGATGCAGGAGTTGACCAGGCCGGTCACTCCGTGGGAGCCCGCGTCCTTCTCGGTGATCAGACGGGAGCCCTGGAAGCGCTTGTGCAGTTCGACGGCGCCCTCGTACGGGGTGGCGGCGTCCCGGGTGGACTGCACGATCAGCACCTGCGGCAGGCCCTCGCCGGTCCGCACCTCGACCGGGGTCCGCTGCTTCACCGGCCAGGTGGCGCAGGGCAGGTTCATCCAGGCGTTGGCCCAGGTCATGAACGGATAGTCCTGGTTGAGCCGGGTGTTGTCCCGGTTCCACCTCTGCCAGCTGGTGGGCCACTTGGCGTCGGTGCACTCGACGGCCGTGTAGACGGCGTTGCCGTTCTCGGCGCTGATGTTGCCGGCCGTGTTCGACAGGTTGGGGCCCGCGGCGTCGACGAGCGCCTTGGTGTCACCGGCGAAGTACTTGCTGAACACGGTGGCGACCGGCACCCACGAGGAGTCGTAGTACGGCGCGCTCTGGAAGAAGGCGATCAGCTCGGCCGGGCCGACGACCCCGCCGATGGGGCTCTTCTTGGCGGTGGCGCGCAGTTCGAGCCACTTGGCCTGGACGGCGGCGCGGGTGGTGCCGAGGTGGAAGGCGGCGTCGTTGGTGGCGACCCAGTCCTCCCAGTCCTTCCAGCGGCCCTCGAAGGCGATGTCCTGGTTCAGGTTGGCCTGGTACCAGATGTTCTCGCGGGCGGGGTTGACCACGCTGTCCACGATCATGCGGCGCAGGTGGCCCGGGAACAGGGTGCCGTAGACGGCGCCGAGGTAGGTGCCGTAGGAGACGCCGAGGTAGTTGAGCTTCTGCTCGCCCAGGGCCGCGCGGATGACGTCCAGGTCGCGGGCGGTGTTCGGCGTGGTCATCTGCTGGAGCATCGCGTGGCCGGTGCGCTCCAGGCAGCCGTCCGCGTACGCGCGGGCCAGCTTGCGCTGAGCGGTCTTGTCCGCCTCGGTGTCCGGCACCGGGTCCATCTTCGGCGCCTTGACGTACTCCTGCGGGTCCTCGCAGGAGATGGGCGCGGAGTGGCCGACGCCGCGCGGGTCGAAGCCGACGAAGTCGTAGGCCTTGGCGACGTTCGCCCAGACGGGGTTCTTGGTGGTGATCCGGCGCGGGAACTTCAGGCCCGAGCCGCCGGGGCCGCCGGGGTTGTAGACGAGCGCGCCCTGGCGCTCCTGCGGGGTCCCCGTGTTGCCGATGCGGTCGACGGCGAGCTTGATCTGCTTGCCGTACGGGTGAGCGTAGTCGACCGGCACGCTGACCCAGCCGCACTGGATGGGCTTCTCCAGCCCCCAGTCGGCGGGGCAGTCCTGCCAGTCGATGCCGGCCTTGGCGGCGCGGGCGGCGGCGATCGCGGCGCCCTTGGCCTCCCGGTCCGGGCCGGGCCGGGAGGCGGCGGCGCTGGCCGCGGGTGCCGAGACGGCACCGGCGACCAGGGTGGCGGTGACGAGCGCTCCGGCCGAACCGAGCGCCAGCAGGCGGCTCTTCGGTCTGTTGTGCCTCAAGTGGGCCCTCCCCCTACATCAGGATCACTGCGAGTGGTCAGGCCGGGATCCTCTCGGCTGTGAGCGGCCTGAGAACAGGGGTAGCCCGCCATCTTTACCAATCCGATAACCGGACGATCATGTCCAGTGGGACGAGGCCCTCCGCCGAGAGGGTGACGACAGGACGCGGGGCGCTCCTCAGCCGAGCTTGGTCAGTGCCTCGTCCAACAGCCGTCGCAGTCGCAGTGCGTCGGGGGCCACCGCGCTGACCAGGGCGGCCGGGCCTGCCAGAGGTATCAGGGCGGCGCACTCCCCCAGGGCCTCGGCCTGGACCGGGTGATGCGCGAACTCGGGCCGTACGACGACGAGTTGACCCACCGACCGGTGCCCGGCCAGTACCGCCGGACCGTCCCAGCCGCCGGGTGCGCCGGGGCCGCAGGACAGTTCCTGGTCCAGCACCGTGCGGCCCGCGACCCGTACGGTCAGCCGGCTGGTGAGCCGCCCGGGTTCCTCTCCCGCCCGCCCGAGCACCTGCTCCTCGCGCAGCACCAGCCGGGCGTCGGCGGCGAGTTCGGCTCGCGTGGTGACGTACAGGTCACTGCCGCGGGCCGAGATCAACTGCTCGGGCAGCCAGCGCAGTTCGGCGCCGTCGGCCACGTCCAGCCGTACGTCGTAGCGGGCCTCCCCCTTGGCCTGGCCGGGCAGGGCGAGGGTGGCGGCGGCCGAGCCGATGTGCAGCCGGGCGCTCTCCGCCACGCTCGCCGTGACCGCGAAGCGGTCGCCGCCGAGCGGGCCGCTCATCGCGCCGACCAGCATGACCTTCGCCTCGGAACCGCCGGACCGGATGCGGCGCAGGGCCAGCGGCCCGTCGCCGTCCAGCACGGGCAGGGCCGTACCGCCGCGCCCGTCGGAGCGGGCGACGATCCGCGCGTGTGCCCGGACCCCGGTCGCCGTCATGCCGTCCACGCGGCGAGCCGCGCCCGTACCCAGGCGGCCACGTCCGCGACCCCCGGCTCACCGCGCAAGGACTGGAAGACCACCGGGAGTTCGGCCCGCTGGGCCTTGGCGTCGGCGGCCATCCGGGCGAGGTCGGAGCCGACGTGCGGCGCGAGGTCGGTCTTGTTGACGACAAGCAGGTCGGCCGTGGTGACGCCGGGTCCGCCCTTGCGCGGGATGTCGTCGCCGCCGGCCACGTCGATCACGAAGATCTGCGCGTCCACGAGTCCCCTGGAGAAGGTCGCGGTGAGGTTGTCGCCGCCGGACTCGACGAGGATCAGATCCAGCGGGCCGACCGCGTCCTCCAGGTCCTCCACGGCTTCGAGGTTGGCCGAGATGTCGTCGCGGATGGCGGTGTGCGGGCAGGCGCCCGTCTCCACTGCGGTGATCCGCTCGGGCGGCAGCACGGCCTCCCGGAGCAGGAACTCGGCGTCCTCACGGGTGTAGATGTCATTGGTGACGACGGCCAGCGACAGCTCGTCGCGCAGCGCCCGGCAGAGCGCGGCGACGGTCGCGGTCTTCCCGGACCCGACGGGCCCACCGAGCCCGATGCGCAGGGCGCGGCGGGTTCCGTCGGGGCGGTGCGCGTCGGCGCTGACGGCGGCGGGACCGGAGTGGGTGTGGTCGAGGTGCATAACAGCGGCTCCAGAGGAGGACGGGACGGGCAGGGGCGGCGGGGGCGAGGGATATCAGGATGCGAACAGGCGTACCGGCCAGGCCGCGTGCCACTCCGCACCGACTTCCAGCAAGGGCCCGGAAGCGGCGGGCAGCGCGTCGACCCCCTCGGCGGCAGCCCGCCGCGCCGCCTCCACGGCCCGGTCGGCGACCCGGTCCAGCTCGGGCGCCAGCCGCGCCAGCACACCGGTCGCGTCGAACGGGTCCAGGCTCAGCAGACGCACCGTGGCCGTCGCCGGCCCGCTCACGCTCTCGTACGCCGCGCAGTACGCCGCGTCGTCCGGGCCCAGTCCGGCCGCCCGCGCGGCCAGGCCGAGCACCACCGGCTGATGGGCTCCCTTGGGGAACTCCCCTGCCAGCGCTTCGAGTTCGGCCGACGGCCAGCTCGCCCGGGCGGCCCGCAGCAGCTGCCGGCCGAGCCGGCGCGCGGCGATCCGGAGAGCCGGAGACGGTGTGCGGGCGTCCGCCGCCGCGTCCAGCTCCCCCGGATCCACGCCGAGTACGGCGGCGGCCGCCACCGCTCCCGCGACCAGCCCGGCGGTCTGCAGCCGGCCCCGGCAGAAGTCCTCCAGGTGCGCGGCGCAGGTGATGCGCCCGGCCTTGACGGCGGCCTCCGCCCCGCCGGAGTGCGCGTGCCCTCCGGCGGGGAAGCGGCCGTCGGCCAGGACGAGAAGTGCTGCCCGTGCCATCACGCCGCCATCAGAAGAGGAAGTAGCGCTGGGCCATGGGCAGTTCGGCCGCCGGTGCCGCCTCGACCAGTTCGCCGTCGATGTGCACGGCGAAGCTGTCGGGGTCGATCCGGACGTCGGGCCGGGCGTCGTTCTCGCGCATGTCGGCCTTGGTGACGCCGCGCGTGGACTCGATCGCCACGAACCGCTTGCCGAGCCCCAGGCGCTCGGGCAACCCGTCCTCGATCGCCAACGGGGCGGCGAAGTTCACCGAGTTGGCGGCCGGGGCGCGGCCGATCGCGCCGTACATCGGGCGCGGCAGGATCGGCTGCGGGGTCGGGATGGAGGCGTTGGCGTCGCCCATCTGCGCATACGCGATCTGGCCGCCCTTGAGCACGAGGAGCGGCTTGACGCCGAAGAAGACCGGGTCCCACAGCACGAGGTCGGCGAGCTTGCCGGTCTCGACGGAGCCGATCTCGGCGGCGAGGCCCTGGGCGAGCGCGGGATTGATCGTGTACTTGGCGACGTACCGCCGTACCCGTCGGTTGTCGGCGCGCCCGTCGCCCGGCAGCGCGCCGCGCCGCCGCTTCATGACATGAGCCGTCTGCCAGGTCCGCAGGACGACCTCGCCCACCCGTCCCATCGCCTGGGAGTCGGAGGAGATGATCGAGATCGCGCCGAGGTCGTGGAGGATGTCCTCCGCGCCGATGGTGGACGGCCGGATCCGGGACTCGGCGAACGCCAGGTCCTCGGGGACGGCGGCGTTGAGATGGTGGCACACCATCAGCATGTCGAGGTGTTCCTCGGCGGTGTTGACGGTGTACGGCCGGGTCGGGTTGGTGGAGCTGGGCAGCACGTTGGGCTGCGAGACCACGGTCATGATGTCCGGCGCGTGCCCGCCGCCGGCGCCTTCGGTGTGGTACGAGTGGATGCCCCGGCCCGCGATCGCGGCGAGGGTGTCGCCCACGAATCCGGCCTCGTTGAGGGTGTCGGTGTGGATGGCGACCTGGATGCCGGTGCGGTCGGCGACGGTGAGCGAGGCGTCGATGACGGCCGGGGTGGTGCCCCAGTCCTCGTGCAGCTTCAGGCCGGCCGCGCCGCCGCGGATCTGGGAGAGCATCGCCTCCTGGGAGACGGTGTTGCCCTTGCCGAGGAGACCGACGTTGACCGGGTAGGCCTCCATCGCCTCGAACATCCGGGCGAGATGCCAGGGCCCGGGCGTGACGGTGGTGGCCTTCGAGCCCTCCGCGGGGCCGGTGCCGCCGCCCACGAGGGTGGTGATGCCGGAGGCCAGCGCCTCGTCGGCGATCTGCGGGCAGATGAAGTGGACGTGCGCGTCGATGGCGCCGGCGGTGAGGATCCGCCCGTTGCCCGCGATGATCTCGGTCTCGGGGCCGATGACCAGGTCGGGGTGGACCCCGTCCATGGTGTCGGGGTTGCCGGCCTTGCCGATCGCCGCGATCCGGCCGTCGCGGATGCCGACGTCGGCCTTGACGACGCCCCAGTGGTCGACGACGACGGCACCGGTGATCACGGTGTCGGGGGTGCCGTCGGCGCGGGTGGCGCGGGACTGGCCCATGGACTCGCGGATGACCTTGCCGCCGCCGAAGACCGCCTCGTCCCCGGAGGCGCCGGGGCCGCCGCAGCGGTCCTCCTCGATCTCGATCAGCAGGTCGGTGTCGGCGAGCCGGATGCGGTCGCCGGTGGTGGGTCCGAACAGGTCGGCGTAGGCGCCGCGGGCGATCTCAGGCATCGAGGGCACCTCCGGTCTCCCCGCGCAGGCCCGGCACGATCCGGGCGCCGGCGAGGGGGACGAGTTCCACGGCGACGGGGATGCCGGGCTCGAAGCGGACGGCGGTGCCGGCGGCGACGTTCAGCCGCTTGCCGCGGGCCGCGGCGCGGTCGAACTCCAGGCCGGGGTTGGCCTCGGCGAAGTGGTAGTGGGAGCCGACCTGGACCGGCCGGTCGGCGGCGTTGAGCACGGTCAGCCGGGTGATCTCACGGCCGGCGTTGACATGGACGGGGTCGTCCGCGAACAGGATCTCTCCGGGAATCATCGCGGCCCCCTCAGATGATCGGCTCGTGGACGGTGACGAGCTTGGTGCCGTCCGGGAAGGTGGCCTCCACCTGGACGTCGTGGATCATCTCCGGGACGCCGTCCATGACGTCGTCCCGGGTGAGGATCTTGCGGCCGGAGGACATCAGCTCGGCGACCGTACGGCCGTCACGGGCTCCTTCGAGGATGTGCGACGTGATGAGGGCGACCGCTTCCGGGTGGTTGAGCCTCAGCCCGCGGGCCCGGCGCTTCTCGGCGACGTCGGCCGCCACATGGATGAGCAGCCTCTCTTGCTCGTGCGGGGTCAGTTGCACGTCCCACCTCACAGTCCTTGCTCCGGACCGTGCGGGGTCCGGTTGCCGCTGCCATCACGACGGGGATAGATGTAACACACAGACAAATCCCCGGATCGTCCTCAATCCGGGCAGAAAAACCCCTGATGGCGTGGACCGGCAGGTTAGTTCGCCGGAGTTTCAACGACGTTAACCAGAGCTTGATCCACGTATGACCGCGCGAGGGGCGCGCCGATACCCGTCCGGGTCAGGACACGCCGGGCCCGCGATGCTCGGCGGCGACGCCCGGACCGCGCCGCTCGGCCGCGGCTCCCTGGCCGCGATGCTCCGCGGCGATCCCGAACCGCTGCTGTTCGCGCGGGGCGGAACCGATCTCACGGACCCCCGAGACCGAGCTGACGACCTGCTCCTCGGCCGGCTCGTCGAGCGCGGCCAGTCGTTCCAGATCGGCGGCCGAGACCAGCGCGACCAGCGGCTTGCCGTGCCGTGTCACGACGACGCGCTCACCGCCGTACACCACCCGGTTGATCAGGTCGGCGAGCTCAGCCCTGGCTTGCGTCACCGGAATCTCGTAGGCCATGACCCCATTCTAACGTCACGTACGTCCTGTACATTTTTTACAGAAGCCGAGCCCACCGGGGCCGTGCGCCGAGAAGGGGTGTCCCATGTCCCGAGCTTTCGCCCGTCATGTCCTGCCCGAGTTCACCGAGCGCACCAGCGGCGGCGTGCGCACCCTCGACCCCTACGGCAAGCTCTTCGAGGACCGGATCGTCTTCCTCGGCACCGCGCTCGACGACGCGGCCGCGAACGACGTGATGGCCCAGCTCATGTACCTCGAACACGCGGCCCCGGAGCGGGACATCACGCTGTACGTCAACTCCCCGGGCGGCACGTTCAGCGCCCTGACGGCCGTCTACGACACGCTGCGCTACGTCAGCTGCGACGTGGCGACCTACTGCCTGGGCCAGGCCGCGTCCCACGCCGCGCTGCTGCTCGCGGCCGGCACCCCGGGCAAGCGGTTCGCCCTGCCCGGCGCACGCATGGTGATCGAGCAGCCCCGGCTCGCCGAGCCGGTGCAGGGCCAGCCCAGCGACCTGCTCATCCAGGCCGAGGAGCTGACCCGGGTGCGCGCGCTGATGGAGGAGATGCTCGTACGGCACACCGGGCGCACGGCGGAGCAGGTACACCGGGATCTGGAGCGGGACGTGATCCTGGACGCCCCCGCGGCGGTGGCCTACGGCCTGGTGGACGGCATCGTGCCCAGCCGGCGGAGCATGCCCGGCGCACCGGACGCGAAGTGAGCCGCCGATGCTGCCGGACCTGCCGCCGCTGCCCGCACTGACGCGTGCCGAGGGCGATCTGATCGACCGTTATCTGGAGGCGGCCGACCTGCTGGGCCGCGTCAATCCCGCGCACGGCGGGGACACCTACCACGGGCTGCGCGCGGCCCAGGCCCTGGTACGCAAGGCCGCAGAGCTGCGCGACGCCCTCGCGTTGATGCACCAGCGGGGCGAGACGGAGCTGCACCGGGACACGCTGGCACGGGCCTTGCGGGTCCTGGACGGTGAGCGTCGTACCGCGCGCGTCGCGCTCCCGCCCGACGGCGGCCACTGATCCGGACGCCCGACCGGCCGGACATGATCCGAATGTCGACACGGCTCGCGAGGAGCGGCCTCGAAACAACCCGAACGGGGCACCGCCGACCGGTGGATATCCAGGCCGCTTTTCAGGCTTTCAGACTTGCACACTGCGCGGGTCCCGGGCCCGGGACGAGTTGCTCCGCCCCAGGTCCGGGGCTACGACCGGGATCTGACGATGCCTTGAACAGCACGTTGTCCACCCGAACGAGTGAGTGGTGAGTAACGCCACAAATCCCCGATTCCGTTGGGATTTTCAGACAGCTGTAGGTGAAGATCCCTGTCTGACGACAAGCCCCCGCCACCGCGGCGGGGCGGTCCGGGCGGACGCCGAATCCTGCCGCCGCCCGGATGACCGGTCGACAGGAGTGGATCGGCAGGAGTGGAGGACCCGAGCAAGACGGGTCACCGGAACGGAAGTTCGTCTGTTCGTCGCGGACGGCCGGAGGTTCCGAGCAGCCCTTGGGGTGAAGCCGCGGCAACGCGGCCGGGCAACTTCGCCAGCCCGAATCCGACAGGTCATCCTTCACAGGCGGCTGACGAAGGGTTGCGCATGACTGCGCTCAATCGTGTCCCGTCGCTCATGGCCCGGGCCGGAACGGCCTCGGCACTCACCCTCGCCGCCGTCGGCGGCTCGATCACGGTCCCCGGTCTGGCTCCTGACGCCTCGGCCGCGACCCTCGCGTCGAAAGCACTCCAGGTCGCGGCCTCCAAGCAGGGGGCGCCGTACCAATGGGGGGCAACCGGGCCGCACAGGTTCGACTGCTCGGGCCTGACGCTCTACTCGTTCAAGAAGGCGGGCAAGAGCCTGCCGCGCACCGCCGCCGCACAGTACAACACGTCGCACCACATCTCAGCCGGCAGCCGGAGGGCCGGTGACCTGGTGTTCTTCCACTCGGGTTCCTACGTCTACCACGTCGGCATCTACGCCGGTCACGGGAAGATCTGGCATGCACCGAAGACCGGTGACGTGGTGCGGCTCCAGAAGATCTGGACCTCCAGCGTCTGGTACGGACGGATCAACTGACCCGACGTCAGGCCAGGAGCGGCTCCAGCAGCAGAGCCGCTCCCAGCACCGTCAGCGCCACCCCGGTGCCCGCCTGGAGCCCACGGGCGGCCCGGGGTCGGCGCAACCACCTGCCCAGCCGGTCCACCAGCAGCACGACCGCCTGGAACCACACCAGTGCCAGCGTGCAGACGATCAGCGCGAGCAGCAGTGTCCGGGGCAGCGCATGGCTTCCGGCGGGCACGAACTGCGGCAGCAGGCTGAGGAAGGTCAGCGACGCCTTCGGATTGAGGACGTTGGTGACAAAGCCCTGGCGCAGCGGGTGTGCCGCCCGGGCCGCCGTCTCCTCGGGTGCCTCGGCGGACCCGCGCAGCGACCACAGGGTGCGCACCCCCAGCTGCAGCACATAGGCGCCGCCCAGCAGCTGCATTGCCCGGAACAGCGCGGGGACGGCCACCAGTACGGCCGCGACGCCTGCCACCGCCAGGGTGGCGTGCACCAGGAGCCCGCCCGCGATGCCGAGCCCGCAGACCGCGCCGGCCCGGCGCGAGACCAGCGCGTTGCGTACGACCACGGTGAAGTCGGCGCCCGGCATGGCGACGAGTCCGGCGGCGATCCCGGTGAAGGCGATGAGCTGTGCGTCCATGCCGCCAGCGTGCCCCGGCGGAACCTTCAGCAGGTATTTCGGATTCTCTGAGTGAGCCTAAAGGAATGCTTTAGGCTGATGGGGTGTACGACCCCACTCGGCTGGCCGCGCTGGTCGCCGTGGCGGAGGCCGGCTCGATCACCCGGGCCGCCGACCGGCTCGGCTACACCCCGCCCGCCCTCTCCCAGCAGCTGGCCAAGCTGGAGCGGGAGGCGGGCACCGCGCTGCTGGTCCGCCATCACCGGGGAGCCCGGCTGACCGAGGCGGGCGAGGTGCTGGTGGCTCGGGCCCGGAGGGTGCTCGACGAACTGGAGCGGGCCCGGCACGAACTGGCGCGGCTCACCGGACTCACCGGCGGCACACTGCGGCTCGGCACCTTCCCGACCGCCGGGGTGCATCTGCTGCCGCCTGCGCTGAGCGCGTTCCGCCGGGCGCATCCGGAGGTCACCCTGTCGGTCGCGGACTACGACCCGCCGGCCGGGGTCACGGCGGTGGCGGCCGGCGAGGTGGACCTGGCGCTGACCCACACCTATCACCCGGCCGAGCCCGTGCCGGTGCCGTCGTCGGTGCGTCTGGAGCCGGTCCTGGTGGAGGAGCTGGTGCTGGTGACCGCACCGGGACACGCCCTGAGCAGTGCCTCGTCCCGGCTGCCGCTGGCGGAGCTGGCCGGGCAGCCGTTGATCAGCATGGCGCCGCACCATCCGGCCCGGCGCGAGGTCGAGGCCCTGCTCGCCGAGGCGGGCGCCACCCCGGCACTGCTGGTCCCGACGCCCGGGTACGCCGTGGTGTGCGCGCTCGTCAGCGCCGGCCTCGGCGTGGCCGTCGTACCGGAGATGGTGGCCCGCACGGCCGTCACACCGGTGGGGGTGCGCCCCCTGGAGCCGGGCCGTCTGCGCCGGACCATCTCGGTGGCCCACCGCGCGGACGAGACGACTCCGGCCGCGGACGCCTTCCGGGCGCTGCTGCGCGGAGCCTTCCGCCGAGCCGGGCGATGACGACCGGGGTCTACGGCACCGGCTCCACCGGAGACGTCCACGGGAGTTCGATGGAGATGGTCTTGCCGCCCTCGCGGGTGGGGCGGACGAGGAGTTTGCCGCCGCATTCGGCGGTGAGCCAGCGGATGATGACCATGCCGCGGCCGTTGTCCTGCTGGACGGCGGCAGGCAGTCTCTTCGGAAATCGCGGGTGACTGTCCGTGACGCCGATGCGCAGATGTTCGTCACGGTCCAGCGCGATGTCGACCGTGAAGGTGGGTGACTGCCCGAAGGTGTGCTGTACGGCGTTCGTGGCGAGTTCGGAGACGATGAGGCGGACGGTGTCGGCCACGTCGGTGTCCGACGGCAGGCCCCACTCCGCGAGCGTGCCCACGACGTACGAGCGGGCGGCGGAGACCGAGGCGGGATCGCTCGGCAGAGTGACGGATGCTTCCAGATGGTCTGCCATGGCGACGTCGTCCCTTTCCCACGGGACCGCAGTCCGACACGGAGCGGAAGGGTTCGAGTACGGTCCCGGACTGGTGCTTGCTCGTCAGCCTGCCATCACCGGGCCGGTCACGGGGAGCGATCCACCAAGATATGCATATATCTGTCGCCCGAAGCGGTGAACTCTACGACGCGAGACCGTATTTGGGCGGCCCGGAAGGAGTAAGGAGGAGCCCATGCAGAACGGGCCGGCGGTGCGGCGCCGCAAACTGGGCGCCGAATTGCGCACGCTGCGTACCGGTGCGGGGCTCACGAGCGGTGAGGCGGCCCGGCTGGTCGGCTGGCACCAGTCGAAGGTGAGCCGGATCGAAACCGGTGCCAGCGGCGCGAAACCGGCCGATGTGCGGTTACTCCTGGACGCCTACGGGGTCCACGCCGGGCAGCTGCGCGAGCTGCTGCTGATGCTGGCGGGCTCCGAGGAGGCGGCGGGCGACCGGCACCACTGGTGGCACGCCTACCGCGGGGTGCTGCCGCCCACCTACCGGGATTTCATCAACCTGGAGTCGCAGGCGAGCGCGATGCGCACCCTGGAGACCACGGTCGTACCCGGCCTGCTGCAGACGCCCGAGTACGCCCGCGCGGTGACCCGGGCGGCCGTGAAGGACCTGGACGACGAACATCTGGACACGCTGGTCGAGGTGCGGCTGGCCCGGCAGGACGTGCTGCGCTGCGAACGGCCGCTCAGGCTGAGCGCGGTGCTGGACGAGGCGGTGCTGCGGCGCGAGATCGGCGGCCCCGAGGTGATGGCCCGCCAGCTGGAGCGGCTGCTGGACGCGGCCCGGCTGCCCCAAGTCCGGCTCCAGGTCCTGCCGTTCGGGGCAGGCGCGCATGTCGGCCTCACCGGACCTTTCGTTATCTTCTCATTTTCGAGCACTTCTGATCTGGACGTAGTTGTTCTCGACCAGTTGACGAGTAGCCTCTACCTGGAGCGGAAAGAAGACCTCATGGCCTACACGGAGGCCTTCGACACCCTTCGGATGCACGCCCTTTCACCCGAGGAATCGTTGGATTACATCGCCGGAATAGGTGACGGCGCGTAAGGAGGCACCATGCCAGCACTGCCTCGTAACGTCCCTGCCAGTACCGATCTGCACGACGTGCAGTGGCTGCGCAGCAGCTACAGCACGGGAGCCAACAACTGCGTGGAGACGGCCCGGCCGCGCTCCGGCCCCTGGGCCGGGCTGCTCGCCGTGCGCGACTCCAAGAGCCCCGCCGGACCCGCGGTGTTCTTCTCCGACCGGAGCTGGGCGGGGTTCCTCACCGCGCTCTGATCAGAACCGATCACAGGTAATCACTCCTAGGTGAAGCACGGCCGTGTCACGCCGACTCATGGTCGCGTTTCGCCGATGACCCGTACAGCGCGTTCGATCTCCGCCCCGGACAGGTCCGCCCGGGCGGTCAGCCGCAGCCGGGAGATGCCGTCGGGCACGGAAGGAGGACGGAAGCAGCCCACGGCCAGCCCCGCGGTACGGCAGTCGGCCGCCCAGCGCACCGCCTGCTCCGGGGACGGAGCCCGTACGGAGACCACCGCGGCATCCGGACGCACCGCTTCCAGACCCGCGGCGGTCAGTCGTGCGTGCAGTTCCGCGGCCACCGCACGGGCGCGCGCCGCACGCTCCGGTTCGCGCACGAGCAGCCGCAGTGCCGCGAGCGCGGCACCGGCTGCCGCCGGGGCCAGGCCCGTGTCGAAGATGAAGGTCCGGGCCGCGTTGACCAGATGGCCGATCACCCGCGCCGGGCCGAGCACCACGCCGCCCTGGCTGCCCAGCGACTTGGACAGGGTGGCCGTGACCACCACGTCCGCGGCGCCCGCCAGCCCGGCCGCGTACGGCGCGCCCTGGCCGCCCTCGCCCAGCACCCCGAGCCCGTGCGCGTCGTCGACGACCAGCCCCGCGCCGTGCTCCCGGCACGCCTCGGCCAGCGCGGTCAGCGGGGCCCGGTCGCCGTCGACCGAGAACACGGTGTCGGAGACGACGATCGCCGGCCCCTGGTGGGTGGCCAGGGCCTTGCGCACCGACTCCGGGTCGGCGTGTCCCACGACCTGCTTCTCGCCCCGGGCGAGCCGGCAGCCGTCGATGAGCGAGGCGTGGTTCCCGGCGTCGGAGACGATCAGCGAGCCGTGCGGGGCCAGCGCGGTGACCGCGGCCAGGTTGGCGGCGTAACCGGAAGAGAAGACCAGCGCAGCCTCGAAACCGCAGAAGGCGGCCAGTTCGCGCTCCAGCTCGGTGTGCAGCTCGGTGGTGCCGGTGACCAGCCGGGAGCCGGTGGCACCGCCGCCCCAGAGCCGGGCGGCGCGGGCGGCCGCCTCGGTGACCTCGGGGTGGTGGGCGAGGCCGAGGTAGTCGTTGCTCGCCATGTCCAGCAGGGCCGAGTCGGCGGGGCGGGGGCGCAGGGTGCGGACGAGTCCGGCGCGGCGACGCGCCTCGGCCTGCTCGTCGATCCAGCCGAACGCCATGGGTCCTCCAAGGCTTTTGTAGGTAGCGGACAGACCCTAGCCGTACGGTCGGCCGCCCAGGGTGTGGCAATACCCACACGGTGAACCGTCTCCGTTGTGCAAACTCTCCTTGGCCCGGAGCGGTCCCGTAGGACAGGATCAGGCCTCATGGACCTGCTGAAGACGCTGGTGGACAAGGGGCTTCGGCGTGAGCTGCCGACCCGCGAGGAAGCGCTCGCCGTACTGGCCACCCCTGACGACGATGTGCTCGATGTGGTGGCCGCGGCCGGAAAGGTGCGCCGGCACTGGTTCGGGCGACGGGTGAAACTCAACTATCTCGTCAACCTCAAGTCGGGCCTGTGCCCCGAGGACTGTTCCTACTGTTCCCAGCGGCTCGGCTCGAAGGCCGAGATCCTGAAGTACACCTGGCTGAAGCCCGACGAGGCCTCCCAGGCGGCCGCCGCCGGTCTCGCGGGCGGCGCCAAGCGGGTCTGCCTGGTGGCGAGCGGACGCGGCCCGACGGACCGGGACGTGGACCGGGTCTCGGAGACCATCAAGACGATCAAGGAGCAGAACGAGCAGGTCGAGGTGTGCGCCTGCCTCGGTCTGCTCTCCGACGGCCAGGCAGAGCGGCTGCGCGAGGCGGGCGCGGATGCCTACAACCACAACCTCAACACCTCGGAGTCCACCTACGGGGACATCACGACCACCCACACGTACGCCGACCGGGTGGACACGGTGAACAAGGCGCACGCGGCCGGCCTGTCCGCCTGCTCCGGTCTGATCGCGGGCATGGGCGAGAGCGACGAGGACCTGGTCGACGTCGTCTTCTCGCTGCGCGAGCTGGACCCGGACTCGGTGCCGGTGAACTTCCTCATCCCGTTCGAGGGCACCCCGCTGGGCAAGGAGTGGAACCTCACCCCGCAGCGCTGTCTGCGGATCCTCGCGATGGTCCGGTTCGTCTGCCCGGATGTGGAGGTCCGCATCGCGGGCGGCCGCGAGGTCCATCTGCGCACGATGCAGCCGCTCGCGCTGCACCTCGCCAACTCGATCTTCCTCGGCGACTACCTGACCAGCGAGGGCCAGGCCGGCAAGGCCGACCTGGAGATGATCGCCGACGCCGGGTTCGAGGTGGAGGGCGCCGGCGAGGTGACGCTGCCCGAGCACCGGGCGACGACGGCCGCGGGTGGCTGCGGTTCGCACGAGAGCGCCGGGTGCGGATCCGGCTCCGGCTGCGGCTCGCACGAGGGGGCGGACGTATGCGGTACGACGGCCGCGCCGGCCGCCCAGGAGGCGCGCACCGACCTCGTCACCGTCCGCCGCCGGGGTGCCGGAACGGATCTCGCGCCCAATGCCTGACCTGCCCGGCCTGAGCGTGCCCGAGCTGCTGGAGCTGGACCGACGGCACGTGTGGCACCCGTACGGCCCGATGCCCGGACGGGCCGAGCCACTGGTGGTGGAGTCGGCGAGCGGGGTCCGGCTGCACCTGGCGGACGGCTCGGGCGAGTTGGTGGACGGCATGTCGTCCTGGTGGTCGGCGATCCACGGCTACAACCACCCGGTCCTCAACGAGGCGGCGCACGAGCAGCTCGGGCGGATGAGCCATGTGATGTTCGGCGGGCTGACCCACGAGCCCGCCGTACGGCTCGCGAAGCGTCTTGTCGACATGTCTCCGCAGGGACTGGAGCACGTCTTCCTCGCCGACTCCGGTTCGGTGTCGGTCGAGGTCGCGGTGAAGATGTGCCTGCAGTACTGGCGCTCGCTCGGCCGGCCCGGCAAGCAGCGGCTGCTGACCTGGCGGGGCGGCTACCACGGCGACACCTGGCAGCCGATGTCGGTGTGCGACCCGGAGGGCGGGATGCACGGGCTGTGGTCGGGTGTGCTGCCGCGCCAGGTGTTCGCCGACGCGCCGCCCGCGGAGTACGAGGAGTCGTACGCGGACGGGCTGCGGGAGCTGATCGGGCGGCACGCGGACGAGCTGGCCGCGGTGATCGTGGAACCGGTGGTGCAGGGCGCGGGCGGGATGCGCTTCCACTCCCCCGCGTATCTGCGGGTGCTGCGCGAGGCCTGCGACGCGCACGACGTGCTGTTGGTGTTCGACGAGATCGCCACCGGCTTCGGCCGCACGGGTGAGCTGTTCGCCGCGGACCATGCGGGCGTCACGCCGGACGTGATGTGTGTGGGCAAGGCGCTGACCGGCGGCTATCTGACGATGGCGGCCACGCTGTGCACCGCGCGGATCGCAGAGGGCATCTCGCGGGGCGAGGTGCCGGTGCTCGCGCACGGCCCGACGTTCATGGGCAACCCGCTGGCGGCCGCGGTGGCCTGCGCCTCGCTCGATCTGCTCCTGGGGCAGGACTGGCGGGCGGAGGTCAAGCGGATCGAGGCGGACCTGTGGGACGGGCTGGCACCCGCGCGTGAGCTGCCCGGGGTACGGGACGTCCGCGTCCTCGGGGCGATCGGCGTCGTCCAGCTCGACCACGAGGTGGACATGGCGGCGGCCACCGCGGCCGCCGTGCGGGAGGGCGTCTGGCTGCGCCCGTTCCGGGATCTGGTCTACACGATGCCGCCGTACATCACCTCGGACGAGGACGTGGCACGGATCGGACGCGCGGTGTGCGCCGCGGCGCGGGAGGGATGACGTGCCGGTACTGGTGATCACGGGGACGGGCACGGAGGTCGGCAAGACCGTCACCACGGCCGCCGTCGCCGCCGCCGCGCTCGCGGCCGGACGCTCGGTGGCCGTGCTCAAGGCCGCCCAGACGGGCGTACGACCGCACGAGCGCGGGGACGCCGACGAGGTCGCGCGGCTCGCGGGGCCGGTCACGGCCGCCGAACTCGCCCGCTTTCCGGAGCCGTTGGCACCTGGGACGGCGGCCCGGCGGGCGGGCATGACCCCCGTGCACCCGCACGAGGTGGCCGAGCGGGCCGCCAAGCTGGCCACCGAGCACGATCTGGTGCTGGTGGAGGGGGCGGGCGGGCTGCTCGTCCGCTTCGACGCGGGCGGCGGCACGCTGGCCGACGCGGCGGGGCTGCTCGGCGCACCGGTGCTGATCGTGGCCTCGGCCGGGCTCGGCACGCTGAACACCACAGAGCTGACGGCGCGCGAACTACGGCTTCGGGAGCTGGAGTTGGCCGGCGTGGTCATCGGCAGCTGGCCCGACTCCCCCGACCTCGCCACCCGGTGCAACGTGGCCGACCTGCCGGAGGTGGCCAACGCTCCGCTGCTCGGGGCGATTCCCGCCGGGGCGGGCAGCCTGCCACCGGCCGGCTTCCGTACGACGGCTCCGGCCTGGCTCGCACCCCGGCTGGACGGGACGTGGGACGCGGAGGCGTTCCGGGTGCGGGAAGCGCCGTAGGGACGCGGAGCCGTAACAGGGATACGGGGCGTCGCCGGAGTGCGGGTGGGTCCGGGCGGCGAAGGGTGCCCCCGCCGTTTCCGGGGGACACTCACCGTAGGAACGTCCTCCGGGAGATGCCATGCGACTGACGTCGGCCGTTTCCGGCAAGGTGACGCGGAGTCCCGTCCACCACCCGCTGTTCGCGCGTTTCTATGCGCGCTACAGCGTGAGCGCCGAGACGCGGCTCGGCGTGGCCGGGCTGCGGGAGCGGCTGCTCGCCGGACTGTCGGGGCGCGTGATCGAGATCGGAGCGGGCAACGGGCTGAACTTCGCGCACTATCCGGGGACCGTCGCAGAGGTCGTCGCGATCGAACCGGAGCCGCTGCTACGGCAGTTGGCGCTGGAGTCGGCGCTGCGCGCCCAGGTGCCGGTCGACGTGGTGCCGGGTGCCGCCGAGGCGCTGCCGGTCAAGAGCGAGGCGTTCGACGCGGCGGTGCTGTGCCTGGTGCTGTGCAGCGTGCGGGACGTGCCACGGGCGCTCGGCGAGGTACGTCGTGTGCTCAAGCCGGGCGGCCAGGTGCGGTTCTTCGAGCACGGGCTGGGCGGCGGCCGCCTGATGACGCTGACCCAGCGCACGCTGGACCGGACGGTGTGGCCCACGCTGACCGGCGGCTGTCATCTGGCCCGGGAGCCGGTGGCCGCGTTGCGCGCGGCCGGGTTCACCCTCGGACCGCGGCGACCGGTGATGTTGCCGGAGAAGGGGCCGGCGCTGCCGTCCTCGTACTGCACGCTCGGGGTCGCCTGGCGGCCGGACGAGCCGGCCGCACGCTGATCACAGGCTCCAGCGGCGCAACTCGCGCGCGATGGCGTCCACGTCGGCCGTGCCCTCCTTCACCAGCCGGGCGAGGTCGCGCACCTGCTCGGGCGAGGTGGCCACCTTCGCGCCGCTGGCGACCAGGTAGGCATAGGCGACCGCCGAGGCGAACAGCGCGTTGGACCGCTCCAGCGCCGGCACGTGGATCAGCAGCTGGAGCAGGGCGGCGGCGCGGGCGTACGGGTTGTCGTAGACGGGCACGCCGAATATCTCGGCGCGGTGCCGTGCCACGGCGGCGACGAGCGCGCCCCAGTCGGTGACCTGCGGGTCCCCGGGCGTCTTCTGTTCGGCGAGCATGAGGAGCCAGGCGAGGTCGATGCTGAGCTCGTTCAAGGGATCAGCGGCCGTCCCCGGTGCGGGTGCCGCGGGTCTCGGTGAACTTCTCGGTGAACTTCTCGGTGAACTCCTCGGCGAACACGGACTCGTACTGCTTCATGAAGTCGGCGGCGGCCTCGACGAAGGTGCGGCCGGCTTCCCCGGTGTCCTGCCTGACCAGCTCTTCTATGTAGCGGTTGACGCTGATGCCACGGGCCAGGGCGCGTTCGCGCGCCGCGCGGGCGGTGTCCTCGTCCACGCGCACATTCAGCTGGGTCTTCGCCATGCCTCGACGCTAGCGTCGGGATGCTAGCGAGGCAAGGGCGCACAACCGGCACGGCAAGGGCGCACGGACAGCAGAGCGAGGGCGCACGGAAGGGCTGCGCCGGGCCGGTGTGTCCCTTACGCTCGCCCGGGACGGGCGGTTCCGGCGACCGGGAGGCGGTCTTGTCCACACCTGTTGCACGACATGCGCCGGACGGCGCCGTCGCGGCCCGCGCCCGCGGGCTCACCAAGGCGTACGGCGCCGGCGAGACGGCCGTCATCGCCCTGGACTCGGTGGACGTCGACATCGCGCGCGGCCGTTTCACCGCCGTGATGGGGCCCTCGGGGTCGGGGAAGTCCACGCTCATGCACTGTCTGGCGGGGCTCGACACGGTGTCGGCCGGCCAGGTGTGGCTGGGCGGCACCGAGATCACCGGGCTGAGGGAACGGGAGCTGACCCGGCTCAGGCGCGACCGGGTCGGGTTCATGTTCCAGTCGTTCAACCTCATCCCGACGCTGACGGCCGCCGAGAACATCACCCTGCCCATGGACATCGCGGGACGCAGGCCCGACGAGCAGTGGCTGCGGCAGGTCATCGACACGCTCGGCCTGCGCGACCGGCTGAAGCACCGGCCCGCCCAGCTCTCCGGCGGTCAGCAGCAGCGGGTCGCGTGCGCGCGGGCGCTGGCCTCCCGGCCGGAGCTGATCTTCGCCGACGAGCCGACCGGCAACCTCGACTCGCGGGCCGGTCTAGAGGTGCTGGGCTTCCTGCGCGGCGCGGTGGACGATCTCGGGCAGACGGTCGTCATGGTCACCCACGATCCTGGCGCAGCCGCCCATTCCGATCTGGTGCTCTTCCTGGGCGACGGGCGGATCGTGGACGGGATGGAACGGCCGACGGCGGAGGCCGTACTGGAACGCATGAAGCAGTTCGACGTCGTCCGGGACCGGCTCGGCGACGACGGTACCGCTCTGGAGGACTGACCCGGTGCTCAAGGCGACCCTGAGGAGTTTCCTCGCGCACAAGGGGCGGCTCGCGCTGTCCGCGCTGGCCGTGATCCTTTCCGTGGCGTTCGTCGCGGGCAGCCTGATCTTCTCCGACACCGTCACCCGTACGTTCGACCGGCTGTTCGCCTCCACGGCCGCCGATGTGACGGTCCAGCCGAAGCAGCAGGATCTGCGGTCGGCCCGCGTGAGCGGTGCGGTGCAGACGCTGCCCGCCGCGCTGCGGGACCGGGTGGCGAAGGTCGACGGGGTCGCGGCGGCCCGCGCCGAGGTGTCGGTGCAGAACGCCGTCGTGGTCGACAGCCGCAACAACTCCGTCGGCCCGACCACGGGCGCCCCGACCATAGCCATGGCCTGGCACGTCAGCGACCGCAGCCCGGTGAAACTCACCTCCGGTCGTGCGCCGCACGGTGCGGGCGAGGCGCTGCTGGACGCCGACACGGCCGGCAAGAAGCACGTACGGATCGGCGACACGCTGACCGTGCAGGCGCAGCCGGGCACGTTGCGGGTGCGGGTGGTCGGAATCGCCACGTTCACCACCACCAACCCCGGTGCGGCCCTGGTCTTCCTGGACCCGGCGGTGGCGGGCCGCGAGCTGCTGGGGTCGGCCGCGCAGGCGACCAGCATCACGGCGGACGCGGTGAAGGGGGTGTCCGACGCGGAGCTCAAGCACCGGATCGGCGCGGCGATCGGCACCGGCACCTACGACCTGAAGACCGCGAACGAGCAGGCCAAGTCGGCGGCGGCGAGCCTCGGCGCGTTCCTGGACGTCATCAAGTACGTGATGCTGGGCTTCGCCGGCGTCGCGCTCCTCGTGGGCGTGTTCCTCATCGTCAACACCTTCTCCATGCTGATCGCCCAGCGCACCCGGGAACTGGGCCTGCTGCGCGCACTGGGCGCGGACCGGCGGCAGGTGCGGCGCTCGGTGCTCACGGAGGCGCTGCTGCTCGGGCTGGTCGGTTCGACGCTCGGCCTCGCCGCCGGGATCGGGCTGGCGCTCGCGCTGATCCGGCTGATGACCGCGTTCGGGATGAATCTGAAGGCCACGGAGATGGTCATCGGCTGGGGCACGCCCGTCGCCGCGTACGTCGTCGGGGTCGGCGTCACCTTCGTGGCCGCCTATCTGCCCGCGCGGCGCGCGGCGGTCGTGTCGCCGATGGCGGCGCTCGCCGATGCCGAAGTCGCCGGTGTGGGCAAGCCGTTGAGGGTGCGGGCCGTCGTCGGCGCAGTGGTCGGGGCGGTCGGCGCGGCGGCGCTGGCCGGCTGCGTGGCGGCCACGAAGACCGCGCAGGCGGCCTCGCTGCTCGGGGTCGGCGTGGCCCTGACGCTGATCGCGACCGTCGTCGCCGGTCCGCTGCTGGTCCGGCCGGTGATCCGGGTGCTGGGCGCGGCGTTCCCCGCGCTGTTCGGCCCGGTCGGCCGGATGAGCCAGCGCAACGCCCTGCGCAATCCGCGCCGTACCGGCGCCACGGCCGCCGCGCTGATGGTGGGGCTGGCCCTGGTCGGCGGCATGTCGGTGGCGAGCGCCTCGATGTCCGCGTCGTTCGACCAGCAGATCGACAAGAACCTCGGCGCCGACTTCATCGTCCAGAACACCAACTTCGTCCCGTTCACCAAGCAGGTGCGGACCGCCGTCGCGGCGACGCACGGCGTGGGGCTCGTCGTACCGCAACGGCTGACCCAGGTCGCCGTACGGCTGCCGAACGGCGACCGGGTCCAGACGGCCGCCGCCGCGTACGGCCCGCGGCTCGACGACGTCGTGCACATGACGTACGCCCAGGGCGGTTCGGCGGCCGCGCTGGCGGACGGTCGCCTCGCCATGGACGCCGACTTCGCGAAGAACCACGGCGTGCGCGTCGGCAGCGTCCTGCCGGTCGGGTTCCCGGGCGGGCGGCAGGCCGAGCTGACCGTCGGAGCGCTCACCGACCAGGGCACGGCGGACGGCTTCGGCGCGCAGGGCGGCCTCTACTTCGGCCTCGGCACCCTGCAGAAATACCTGCCGGACGCGCAGGACTCCGTGCTCTACGTCAACGCGGCCCACGGCACCGCACCGCAGGACCTGCGCCCTCGCCTGGAACGGGCGCTCAAACCGTTCCCGCAGGTCCAGGTGCGCAACCAGTCCGACTACAAGCAGCTGGTGCACGACCAGATCGCCGTCCTGCTGTACCTGGTGTACGCGCTGCTCGGGCTGGCGATCGTCATCGCCGTGCTCGGCGTGGTCAACACCCTCGCGCTGTCCGTGGTGGAGCGGACCCGCGAGATCGGGCTGCTGCGTGCGATCGGGCTGGGGCGGCGGCAGTTGCGCCGGATGATCCGGCTCGAATCGGTGGTGATCGCGGTGTTCGGCGCGGTCCTCGGGCTGGCGCTGGGGCTCCTCTGGGGCGTGTGCATGCAGCGGGTACTGGCCCTGCGCGGGCTGACGGCGCTGGCGATCCCCTGGACCACGATCGTCGCCGTCGTACTCGGCTCGGCGGTGGTCGGCGTGGTGGCGGCCCTGCTGCCGGCGCTGCGGGCGTCGCGGATGAACGTGCTGGCGGCGATCGCCCACGAGTGAGGGGACCTCGGAGGGGTTGCGCGAGGAGTCCGCATGACGGAAACCCCCGCACCGGGCACGCACCTCGTGATCCGATGATCACATGACCGATCTGTGTATACGCCCGGCAGCGCACGACGACCTCGACAGCGTTCTCGCCTTCTGGAAGACGGCCGCCGAGGGCACCAGCATCAGCGACGACCGGGCCGGGGTGCAGCGCCTGGTGGACCGCGATCCCGAGGCTCTGATCCTCGCCGAACAGGGCGGCGAGTTGGTCGGCACGGTGATCGCGGGCTTCGACGGCTGGCGCTGCCATCTGTACCGGCTCGCTGTGTGTCCCGAGCGGCGTCGGCAGGGCATCGGCTCGGCACTGCTGGCCGCCGCCGAGGAGCGGTTCGCACGGCTCGGCGGGCGGCGGGCGGACGCGATGGTGCTGGTCCGCAACGAGCGGGCACAGTACGCCTGGAGCGCGGCCGGATACGGCCCGGAGGAGCACTGGCGGCGCTGGGTGAAGCCGCTCACCGACTGACACACCGACCCTCTTTGCCCATCCTTTACTATTGAGGGAGCAGTCGGCCCTCGATGAAAGGTTGTGAGCGTCCGCCCATGGGCGAGCCTCCCAGTCCGCGCCACCGCGCGTCCCGTCCTGCCCTGTCCGATCATGGGACGGGGGTGACCCGATGACCGAAGTGCTCCTCCTCCTGGTGGCGATCCTGCTGTCGCTGGCCTGCGGCGCCTTCGTGGCGGCGGAGTTCTCGCTGACCACGGTCGAGCGCGGCGAGCTGGAGCGCGCCGCCGAGCGCGGCGAGCACGGCGCACCGGGCGCCCTGAAGGCCGCACGGAACCTGACCTTCCAGCTCTCCGGCGCCCAGCTCGGCATCACCGTCACCAATCTGGTGGTCGGCATGCTCGCCGAGCCGTCCATCGCCAAGCTGCTCGCCGGGCCGTTCCGGGCGACGGGCCTGTCGGGCGGCGCTGCGAGTTCGGTCGCCCTGGTGGTCGGTACGGCGCTTTCGACGGTGTTCCTGATGGTCGTCGGCGAGCTGGTGCCGAAGAACTGGGCGATCTCCTCGCCGCTGGCCGTGGCCAAGCGGGTCGGCAACCCGCAGCGCTGGTTCAGCGCGGCCTTCCGGCCCTTCATCACACACCTGAACAACACGGCCAACCATGTCGTGCGTCGGCTCGGCATCGAACCGGCCGAGGAACTGGCCTCCGCGCGCGGCCCCCAGGAGCTGGCGGCGCTCGCCCGGCACTCCGCCAAGGAGGGCGCGCTGGAGGCGGACACCGCCGAGCTGTTCGTGCGGACACTGAACCTGGCCGACCTGTCGGCGGAGAACGTGATGACCCCGCGCGTCCAGGTCGTCGCCCTGGACACCCAGGCGACCTGCGAGGACGTGGCGAACGCGACCCGGGCCACCGGTCTGTCCCGGTTCCCGGTCTACCGGGGCAGCCTGGACTCCGTCGTCGGCGTCGCCCACATCAAGGACGTGCTGGCGGTGCCGGCCGAGCAGCGCCGCCACCGCCGCGTCGGCCAGGTGATGCGTGAGCCGCTGCTGGTCCCCGAGTCGCTGACCGTCGACCGGCTGCTGGACCGGCTCGGCGGCAGGCGCACCATGGCCGTCGTCATCGACGAGTACGGCGGCACGGCCGGCGTGGCGACGCTGGAGGACATCGTCGAGGAGGTCGTCGGCGAGGTGCGGGACGAGCACGACCCGCACGAGACGCCCGACCTCGCGCCCGCCGGCGCGGACGAGGACGGCCGGGCCCTGTACTCGGCCGACGGCGCCGCCCGCACCGACCAGCTCGCCCGGGTGGGTCTGCGGGTGCCCGAGGGGCCGTACGAGACCCTGGCCGGTCTGGTCGCGACCCTGCTGGGCCGGATACCGCGGACCGGTGACACGGTCGAGGTGGCGGGCTGGCGGCTGGACGTGGTGGACGCCACGGGCCGCCGGGCGGCGCGGGTGCTGCTGCACGCGCCGCTGGACGACGAGCAGGCCCGCGAGAGTACGGAGGGATCGCGATGACCGCCGTACAGCTGCTGATCGGCCTGGCGACCCTGGTCGTCAACGCCTTCTTCGTCGGTGCCGAGTTCGCGCTGATCTCCGTGCGCCGCTCGCAGGTCGAGCCGCTGGCCCAGGAGGGCGACCGGCGGGCGAAGGCCGTGCTGTGGGGCCTGGAGCACGTCTCCGCGCTGCTGGCCGCAGCCCAGCTCGGCATCACGCTGTGCACGCTGGTCCTGGGTGTGGTCGCCGAACCGGCGATCGCGCATCTGCTGGAGCCGGTGTTCCACGCGCTCGGCGTGCCGCAGAGCGCGGGCCACGCCGTGTCCTTCGTGATCGCGCTGACCCTCGCGACCTATCTGCACATGCTGCTGGGCGAGATGGTCCCGAAGAACATCGCGCTCGCGGAACCGGTGCGCAGCGCGCTGCTCCTCGGCCCCCCGCTGGTCGGGCTGTCCCGGGCGCTGCGCCCGGTGATCTTCACGATCAACGCCTTCGCGAACGGGCTGCTGAAACTGCTCAGGGTGGAGGCGAAGGACGAGGTCGCGGCCACCTTCACGGACGCCGAGCTGGCCGAGATCGTCAAGGACGCGGGCGAGGCCGGCCTGATCGACGACCGGGCGCGGGAGCGGCTGCACGACGCCCTGGAGCTGGGCAGCCGCCCGGTGCGGGACGTCGTGGTGCCGCTGGAGCGGGTGGTGTACGCGCATGTCGGCGTCACCCCGGAGCAACTGGAGCGGCTGTCGGCCGAGTCGGGCTTCTCCCGGTTCCCGGTGGTCGACGTGGGCCGGCGGATCGTGGGCTATCTGCACGTCAAGGACGCGTTGGACGCCTCGCCGCGGGACATGCCGTTCCGGCTGCGGGACATGCGGTCCATCGCGCGGGTACGGGAGCGGACCCCTCTGGACGACGTGCTGACCGCGATGCGGGGCAGCCGTACGCATCTCGCGGCGGTCCTCGGCGACGACGGCCGGCTGGCCGGCCTGGTGACCATGGAGGACGTGCTGCGGCAGCTGTTCGGACAGCCTGCACCAGGGTGACGCCGAGCGTTCACGGGGCGACCGACCGGCGGGTATGGAGCCGGGATACCATCGCTCACGCCATGCAGACGAATCCCACACCTCCCCCGTACAGCAGCCTGGTCGCGGTCGGCGACTCGTTCACCGAGGGCATGTCGGACCTGCTGCCCGACGGCTCCTACCGGGGCTGGGCCGATCTGCTCGCCGCGCGGATGGCCGCCCGCACGCCGGGCTTCCGGTACTCCAACCTGGCCGTGCGCGGGAAGCTGATCGGGCAGATCGTCGACGAGCAGGTGGACGTGGCGGCGGCCATGAAGGCCGACGTGGTCACGCTGGTCGGCGGGCTCAACGACACCCTGCGGCCCAAGTGCGACATGGGCCGGGTGAAGGGCCTGCTGGCCGAGGCCGTGGAGCGGCTGGCACCGTCCTGCGAGCAGCTGGTGCTGATGCGCAGCCCCGGCCGCCAGGGCCCGGTGCTGGAGCGGTTCCGGCCGCGCATGGAGGAGCTGTTCGACTGGGTCGAGGAGCTGGCCGGCCGGCACGGCGCGGTCGTCGTCGACCTGTACGGTGCGCCCTCGCTCGGCGACCCGCGACTGTGGGACGTGGACCGGCTGCATCTGACGGCGGAGGGGCACCGCCGGGTCGCCGAGGCGGTGTGGCAGACGCTCGGGTACGAGCCGGAGGACACCGAGTGGCGGGTGCCTCTGCCGGCCACGCTTCCGCCGGGCTGGGCGACGCGCCGGGTCGCGGATGTGCGCTTCGCCCGGCAACACCTGCTGCCCTGGATCGGGCGGCGCCTGACCGGGCGCTCCTCCGGGGACGGCCGGTCAGGCGCCCACTTTAGCGCTGAGCTGGGCAAAGCCTTCTGGGTCACCCCTGTGGACCACACAAACCCCGGCTCTGTGACGGACTGGCGACGGGTGGGGCACTAACCCGGAGCCCCGCCCGGCTGCCATGCACCGATTAAGAGGCGGCGCAGATAGGCCCGGTGGTGGCACCCCGGCAGAAACCCGTGCAAGATCTTGCGGTCGTGGAGGTGCGACGCTCTGTGATCACTGGAATGCTTCGCAGCCGTAAGTGGCTGTGGTAACGGAAAGGCGAAGATCGCCTGAGGCCCGGCCTCCCCCGCTACGCTCCGCGGCATGGGCGGGATAGACATGGTCAACGGCGTCGCCGGTGCCGTGATCGGGATGCTGTTCGCAGTGCTGTTCCAACAGCCCCTTCAGGACTCGTGGTTCAGGGTGCGCAGACGCTGGTTCGGTGCGGTTCGAAGCCTTCGGTTCCGGGCGGAGGAGCCCGGTCCCTCGTGGACGACCTTCTCGCTGGGCCCTCTCCGCACACCGGCACTGATCGTCGAGGGAGACGGCGAAACACCCATTCCTGCCGAGGGCGTGCACATCCAGGTACTCGACGACGAGGCCAGGCTTCCCGCGGAGATCGCGCACTGGTGGGACGAGATCGAGGCCGAAAGCACCCGGCTCCGGGCGGAGGGACGAACGCCGATCTGGAACGGTCAGCGGTACGCGGTCGAGTCGTTCGACATCTCCCGGACACCCCTCGACGAGCGACCGGAAGTCCGCCTGCGGCTGCGGCCCACGGACTACTACACCTTCCTCGCCGCCCAGCAACTCGACCGTCGGCTGCCCGACGGGAGCACACTGCGCTCCCGCTACCTCGACCCCGACCACCCCCTTGAGGCGCCGGCGTTCCTGCAGTGCAGCCTGGGCGTCAACATCGCCGTGGTGACCGCCGACGACATGCTGGTGGTCAGCCGGCGCAGCGACCGGGTCCGGACGGCACCGGGCACGTGGAACTCCTCCGTCAACGAGGGTGTGTCCCGGCACATCGACTCATCCGGCAGGAGCGCACCGGTCCTCCATGCGGTTGCTCGGCGCGGGATGCGGGAGGAGCTGTCCCTGGAGCCGCACGAGCACTCCCTCGCCCTCCTGGCCTTCGTGCTGGACGTGGAGAAGCGCCAGTGGAGCGCCCATTTCTACGCGCGCCTGAACGAGCTGACCCACCAGGGGCTCCGGGCCCGGCTGAGCAGAGGGGTCGCCGACAGGTGGGAGCACCAGTCCATCGACTACGTTCCGTTCCGCGCGGCGACGGTGGCCAGGTATCTGCTGCACTCGGATCGCATCCACCGCTGGGCTCCAGTGGCCCCGGCGCTGTTCCACCTGGCATTGGTCCACGTCCACGGGCGAGCAACAGTGGAACGGGCCGAGGCGCAGGCCGTCCGACGTCATTGACTTTCGCTCCCTCGGCCAAGGGCCACAGTGATAGGTGCGTGGTCATGGTCGGCGTCGGGGGCGGGTGTCCCAGCGGTGGGTGGTCCAAGTCTGGCGGATCAGGCTGCGCACGGTGATGATCGTGTCGGTGAGGTCGAAGAAGGCTTCGATGACGGCAGTTCGGCGTTCGTAGCAATAGGCGAGGCGGTGGACGGCGTTCTGCCAGGCGTGTGTGCGCTCGACATGCCACCGCTGAGTCGCTTGGACCGGGGCTCTGGTCCCCTTCCTCGCGATTCGGCCGCGTAGTTTTCGCTCGTCGAGCACGGCACGGGACTTGTCGGAGTCGTAGCCGGCGTCGAGGTCGACGGTGATCTCGTCGGGTCGTGGCCCAAGTCCGTTCAGTAGATCGAGAGTCGGTGCGAGCAGTGGTGAGTCGTGACGGTTGGCGCCGGCCAGGACACGGCCGAGCGGGATACCGTAGCCGTCGGTCATGCCCGACCGTTTCATGCCCCGCTTGCCCCGGTCGACGGGTGAGCGTCCGGCAGCTTCGCCGCCTCCGGGCGCCTTGGTGACAGCGCCGTCCACGGCGATCCGCTCCAGGACGAGACCGATGACGCGGTCGTAGGAGTCGAGTGCGATCTGCTTCAGTCGGGACAACAGACCCAGGCCGATCCACTCGTCACGGCGACTGCGGATCGTCGTGGCCGAGCAGGTCGAGTCGGCGATCGCCTCGTAGGAGCAGCCGAACCGAAGGACCTGCAGCAGCTTGTCGAAGACGATCCGGTCGCTGATTCTGCGTCGATGGCAGCCCAGCGGGTGGCTCGGATCGAACTTCGGCCGCGGCGGCAGAAGAGCAGCGAACTGATCCCAGAGCGGTTCGGTCAGCCACAAGGGCAGCACAGGCACAGGTCTCCCCAATGATCACACAGCGTCGCAACTCCATGATCACGGAACCTGTGTCTTTGCCCTCTGCCCACCAGGCCGTCGACCGCCTATCCGCGCGGCCTCTAAGCTTGAAATTAAAGGTTTCCCCTCGGTCTTCAGGGTCGGGGGGTGTCCTGTTTTTGGGGATGTTTGCCGACAGGGTGGCGGGGTGCGGGGCTGGTGGTGCGGCCTGGCGGGCGGCCGGGGCCGGGGCGGGTGGCTTTCGGCGGTCTGGCGGGGGTGCCCAGGATCCGGCGGATCCGGGGATAGCCGCGTCGGACGCGGCCGGGGGTGAGCCGATCCGGTGTGAGGGGTTTCTCCCAGGGCCGGCGCAGGTCGTCGGCGAGGGGGCGGGCGAGGCTGAGCTGGGTGTAGGCGGCGAGGATCAGCCAGACCCATCGGTCGGCCTGTTCTGGCGTGCGCAGGCGGGGGCGGGTCAGGCCGAGGGCCTGCTTGAAGAACCGGAATGTGTGTTCGATGTCGAATCTTCTGAGGAAGATCCGCCACAACCGGTCGACGTCGTGCGTGGCGGCGTCGGGGACGGAGTGCCACAGCCACAGCGGCTTGGGATCTCGATTGCCGGGCAGGTACTCGACCGCGAGGTGGACCAGGGTGCCCTCGACGTTGGGCAGGGCGCCGGGATGGTCGGCCCAACCGCCTTGGCGGCGCTCCAGCTTGGGGTGCAGGCGTCCCCAGCAGCGGGCCGTCACGGCACCGAACCGGTCGTGGCGGGTAGTGGACTCCTGGGCGGGCGCGGGGTGGGTGGCCGGGTCAGCGAGCCGGAAGGGCTCGCCGTGACGCGGTTGCCGGCCCTTGGTGGGTCCCTTGCGGCGCCCGGGTGGGTGGTGCATGACGCGGTCGGCGCGGATCCGCCCGAGCAGGCGGACCGGCTCGTCGCGCAGCAGCCACGTCAGACGCACGATGTCGTAGCCGGAATCCAGCACGAACAGCACCTCGGGGTCGCCCTCGCGCCACTGCCCGGCCTCGCGCAGACGCGCGAGCAGGTCCCGGACCTGGGTGGCGGTGACGTCAGTTAGGTCATCGTCCGGGCTGAGGCGGACTGCGTCCAGCGGCCCGGTCCATGAGGTCCGGCCCCCGCCCAGCGCGGCGGCGACCTGGTAGGGCCACCCCGGGATCGTCTGCCGCACCCCGTCGCAGCGACATGGCCGGTAGCAGTGCAGCCGGTCCGGCGAGCACTCCGCATCCGGGCGCGGCCACGGTGTCACGTCCAGCGCGATCGAGATCTGCCCGTCCGTCCCACGCGACAGCTCCAGGCTGGCCAGCGCCAACCGCAGCCGCGACACATCCAGGCGGCCCTGGGCCAGCGCGTCGTACATCGCCCCGTGCCCGCGCCGGTGCACCACCTGGAGCGACAGTTCCGGCAGCGACACCACCGGGCCGTCGGCACACAGCACCGCGTCCGTCAACTCGAACAACGCATCGGCACGGCGCGGCATTGCCGCGTACAACTCCATCCGAAAGGACGACAGTTCTGCAAGTGCCTGCCGATCAGCGGCTCCATGGACGACACTCGACACCGACGACCTCCCGGCCCGTTGTGCGACTCGACATCACACAGCGTGAAGCGGAGGTCGTCGCCATGTCCGGCAGATCCCCGTGTGAGTGAACGACTCGAACCTCAGACGATCACTGAAGGTTTAATTCCAAGCTAAGACGTCGCGCGGATGGTCACTTCGGCAGATCGGCGGAGAGGAAAGGAGCAAGGAGCGCGAACAACGCGTCGGGGCGGTCGAGGGGGATGATGTGGCCGCAGTCCTGGAGATGGTGTCCGACCAGGTCATCGGCGATGGGACGGAGTTGGCGTTCGAGCCCGGTGCCGACGGGGTGAGAGCCGACGGCCATGGTGGGCATGGCCAGCCGAGCCGTCGCGACGGCGTCCTGGATCTGCTGCGCGCTGGTGGGCAGGGCCCGGTAATAGGAGAACGCGCAGCGCAGGGCCTCACCCCCGGTGTACGCGTGGACGAAGGCCGCACGGATGTCGTCGGGTACTCCTCGCCCGAGCGTCCCCGAGTCGAGAACCCAGTCGATGTACGGGGCCTCGTTGCCGGCCAGGACGGTCTCGGCGAGGCCGGGGATGGCGTGGAAGCCGAACCACCACGGGGCACCGCCCGCGACGACGTCCTCTGCTCCGGGCAGGCGGCCGAGCAGTGCCTCCATCACGACCAGGCGCCGGACGAGGCCGGGTCGGCGCAGCGCGAGCAGGACGGCGGGGGCGGTGCCCGCGTCGATGCCGACCACCGCTGCCGAGGGCTCGCCGAGTGCGTCTGGCAGCCCTTCGGCGTCGGCGGCGAGGGTGCCTGCGTCGTAACCCTCGCTGGCACGTGCACTGGCACCGAAGCCTCGGAGGTCCGGGGCGATGACCCGGTACTGCCCGGCCAGTCGGCCCATGATGCCGCTCCAGAGTTGCCAGGTGTGCGGGAAGCCGTGCAGCAGGAGAACCGCAGGTCCGTCCCCGGCGATCGCGACATTGAGTTGGACGCCGTTCGTCGCGATGCGGCGCAGGTGATGTGCGGTCGTGACGGGCATGACGGCTCCTCCGGCTGGTTACCATTGGTGACCACAGAACGATAGGTAACTGTCCGACTTCTTCCTAGACGGCACTTCCAGGGAAGGTGGTGAGCCACAGGTGACCACCCGAGGAGCCCGGGCCGCCGGTCGCGGGGTACGCGGCGATCTGTTCGATCCCCATTGCCCGACGCGGCAGTTACTGGACCGCATCGGTACGAAGTGGACGTCCATGGCCGTCAAGACGCTCGCCGATGCCGCACCGGACGAGGTGCGCTTCGCGGAGCTGAGACGCCGGATGCCCGGCGTCTCACAGAAGATGCTGTCCGTGACGCTGCGAAGCCTGACCCGCGACGGGCTGGTGTCGCGCCGGGTCGAACCGACCGTGCCACCGCGGGTCTTCTACCGACTCACCGGACTCGGGCTGTCCCTGGAAGCCGCGCTTGCGGGGCTGCGGACCTGGGCGGAGGAGCACATGGCCGAGATCGACCGCGCCAACGAAGCCACCGACCAGGAGGCCCATGAGGGGTAGGCAGGCCGGTTCCGCGCTCAGTGCTGGTGGCTCGGGTATTCGATGTAGCCAGCGTTGCCGACCTGATACCACGTCGCTTTGCCAGGTCGACGCCGGAGGAGGACCTCGACGCGATGGTGTTGGGCACGTCGTTCCACCTCGACGGGCAGGGCACGGCGACGGCCGCGGACGCGATGAAGCGGTACTGCGGGCTGCTGGGCGGGCAGGAGATGGAAGGGAAATCGCCGGCGCAGTGGCTGGCGACAAAGGAGCTGGCGAAGGACCACGGGGAGATGGTGTTCGAGGACGACATCTCCCGGTTCTGCCCGAAGCGCGCAAGATAATGAAGTCGGCCGTCGAGGGCAGCTATCTCCCGCCCTCCAGGGCCGACTCCAGCACTAGCGTCGCTTGCGCTTCTTCTTGCTCCGGTTGTCGGCGCTCGGCTTGGCACGGCTCGGCCGGCCGGGCGCCGTCGGGTTCGCCGCGGCCTCGCGCAGGCCGATCCGGCGAGTCTGCCAGACAGTCAGCTCCCACAACCCGATCGCGACGCCGACTCCCACGACGCCCACGGGGAGGGAGCCGAAGTCGGTATCGGCAGGCTGCGGGGCCAGCCAGCCGCTCGGGTCCACCAGCAGGTCCTCGGTGGTGCCCGCGTCCTCCGTGCCGTTGCAGCCCATGCCGACGATGTCGGCGTGGTCCATCGGCCTGCCGTCGGTCCGCTTCAGCCTGCAGTGGTAGATCGGGCCGGTCTTGCCCTTGGTGGTGTACACCGAAGTGATCCGCACCTCGGTACGCTGCCCCCGGCTCTGCATCAGCGCGCCCCGGAAGACCAGCCCGGAGCCGAGCATGACAGCGAGTCCGATGATCAGCCCGGCGAAGAACACCCACCCCTTGGTCGCGGTCGCCATCAGCACCGCGATCGCGAGGGCCACGGTCAGCACTCCGAGGATCAGCGCCGCCGGAAACCAGTCCGGGCTGGTGCCGAGCACGCCGATGCCCACCATCAGCAGGGGGACGAGCGCGGTTATGCGGGTGAGCCGCCGCACCACATGCGGGGGCCAGGCCACGTTCTTCCGGGACCCGGGCGCCATCAGCAGCCCTCGAACCGGCGCAGCCCGACCCGCCGGGACAGCCAGACCAGCAGCTCGAAGAGCACCAGTACCACCGGCAGGGCCCACGCGGCGACGTCGATCCCGCTGTAGTCCGTCTCAGCCAGCTCCGGCGCCGTCCAGCCGTGCGGGTCGACGAGCACGTCCTCGGTATGCCCGACTTCCACCGGCCCGCCGCAGGAGTCGTTGCCCAGCTCGGCGTGCTTGAGCGGCTTGCCGTCCACCCGCCCCAGAAGGCAGGTGAACTCCGGCCCGTGCTTGCCCTGGTACGTCTTCACCGAGGTGACCCGCACCTCCACCCGCCGCCCTTGGTGCGCCATCACCTCCGCCTGCAGCACCGGCCCCGGCCCGGACAGCGCGGCGATCCCCACGATCACCCCGCCGACGATCAACCACCCGTTCGGCGCTGCGATGGTCATCAGCGAGAGAGTCGCGATCAGCACGAAGGTCCCGAGCACCAGTCCGAGCCCGCTCCAGTCCGGATTGGCGGCCAGCAACGACAGCCCGACGATCACCGGCGGACCGAAAAACGCCATCATGGTGAGGCGGCGGACCTGCCGGGACGAGGTGGCAGTGGCTATGCGAGGCACGGCGTCAGTGTGACGAACGGGGTCGTCAGGCTGAAGAGCGGGGTCCGTGACTACAGTCGTCGCTCTCGATGAGTACCCGTGATCCGAGCGATGTGGCATGCCTGGTGCACCGGGCACCGGCCCTGGCATGAGGAGATGTTCCGGCCCGGCGAGCGTGCGATGGCCTGCTTCTGCTCCTGCCGTGCGCAGTTCTGGCCCCTCACGAAGGAGGCGCCGTACCCCGACTGGCGCGACAACCCGGTCCGCAGGGAGCGAGTGATCTTGGCGCGTAGAGCAGGACGAATGCCCCGGCTGCCCGGACGTCGGCGGGCAGGTCGGTGTCGCTGACGCATCGGGGGAGCAGGGCGACCTGCTCGTCCTGGTCCACGACGCCGGTTCGCTGTCGCGCCATCGGGGGACGGCCGGTCAGGCGCCCACTTTAGCGCTGAGCTGGGCAAAGCCTTCTGGGTCACCCCTGTGGACCACACAAACCCCGGCTCTGTGACGGACTGGCGACGGGTGGGGCACTAACCCGGAGCCCCGCCCGGCTGCCATGCACCGATTAAGCGCAGGCCTCACCCGCACGACACCGGCAGCCGACGGACCGACGTCACGCCGCGAGTCGTACGGCATCCTGAGCGAGGACCTGCGTCCTGCCGACCTCAACGACCGGCCGCCTGTAGCTCACGGCGAGCCCGGAGCATGTGATGAACTCCACCAGTTCGCATCGCAGCACACCCAAGGCCGGAACTGCCTCCGCGTCCAGGGCAGCAGCCAACGCGGGTAGCTCGGCAGCAAGTTCCCACGAGGTCGACACGAAAGAGAACACACCCAGCTCAGGAAGATCCACCAGCCGGAAGTCGATTCGGACTTCCGGCATCGGCCCGCGACCTGCCTGGGCTGCCACCTTGCGGTCAGCCAGGCTCGTCGGACAACCACACAGCGATCCACGTGCACCGGTTGGCTCCAAGAACCTGGTTCCGTCACAGACATGGAAAGTCTCACCAGGCCCACGCATCACCATCCGAAGCGAAACGGCCCCCCTGCCATCCAGCAAGACAGGAACGCGATCGCAGCGAGTCAGGACCTCAGCGACACGTCCGTCGCCGGTGTCCAACAGCTGCGGCACACCTCCATAGAACCCACCCAGAGCGTCAGCGATCGCACGGTTCTCCGTCGTGATGCGCCACGCCGACACCGCAATGGGCCTTCCACCTCGCTGTCGCACCACATGGAAGCGGCACACGGGATCGGCTGCGGATACGCGCGGCAGATCCGCTCCATCGTCGTCGAGCTTCTGATCCCCGCTGGGGCTATGGTGCGGGTGGGGAGCCATAATCTTCCTCCGGCGGCGCGATGTTCAGGGGCTCCGAGGATCCAAAGTACTCACCGCTTGGCCTGACCGGAATTCACATGTAGAGAGACCAGCCCGCACATCATCAGGTCCGATCAAGGTCTGATCAGGGTTGCGTCCTGAGAAGTGGTGTACGGGCTCCCACCTGATCCGGGTGTTTGCACCGGCGTCGGAGTGAGTGCCCGGATACAAGAACGGCCACCGGCTGATCTTCGAGATGTCGAGTCACGAAGGAGATCAGCACGATGACCGCACCCGACAGTCTGCCCCTGCACGCCCTCGCGGAAGACAACCTCGCCGCGGCGAGTCCCGATCTGCTGCGCGCGATGGTCAAGACATTCGGACGCCCTCATGTCCGCGGAGGCCGATGCCCTCTGCAACGCCGAATACGGGCAGGTCAGCGACGAGCGAGTCAACCACCGCAACGGCTATCGCCCGCGCGAGTGGGACACGAGGGCCGGCACCGTCGAACTCGCCATCCCCAAGCTCAGGTCCGGGAGTTACTTCCCGCACTGGCTGCTGGAACGCCGTGGGCGTGCCGAGCAGACCCTCATCTCGGTGGTCGCCACCGCCTACCTGCTGGGCGTGAGCACGCGCCGGGTCGAGAAGCTCGCCGAGTCGCTCGGGGTGACCCAGCTGTCGAAGTCTCAGGTCAGCGCGATGGCCAAGCACCTGGAAGCAAGTCGCCGCGTTCCGTAACCGACCCCTGGATGCCGGCCCCTACCCGTTCGTCTGGGTGGATGCGCTCACGCAGAAGGTCCGCGAGGGCGGCCGCATCATCAACGTCCACGCGTTGATCGCGGTCGGCGTCAACGCCGACGGCCACCGCGAGATCCTCGGCCTGGACGTGGCCACCGCCGAGGACGGCGCCGGCTGGCCGGCCTTCCTGCGCTCGCTGATCGCCCGCAGCCTGGGTCTGCTGCAGGTTTGGGTGACAGGTTCGGTCACGCGGCCTGGATGGCCAGTGTGGTCATGACGGTTTCGTATTCGACGGGGGTCAGCCGGCCGAGTGAGGCTTGTCGGCGGCGTCGGTGGTAGGTCCTCTCGATCCAGGTCACGATCGCGATGCGCAGTTCCTTGCGGGTGGCCCACGATCGGCGGGTCGAGGACGTTCTTCTGCAGCAGGCTGAAGAAGGACTCCATGGCCGCGTTGTCGCCTGCCGCCCCGACCCTTCCATCGAACCGGCCATCCCGTGGCTGTCGAGTGCCCGGACGAATTTCCGTGACCGGAACTGCGATCCGCGATCGGTGTGCAGAATGCACCCAGCGACGTTCTGACGCCGGGCGACGGCGTTGTTCAGGGCGGTCACGGCGAGGCGGGACTTCATCCGCGCGTCGATGGAGTAGCCGACGATCCTCTTGCTGAAAACGTCCTTGATCGCGGAGAGGTACAACTTGCCTTCGGCGGTGGCGTGTTCGGTGATGTCAGCGAGCCACAGCCGGTTCGGGCCGGTGGCGGTGAAGTTGCGGCTCACGAGATCGTCGTGCACCGGCGGGCCGGCCTTACTGCCCCGGCCACGCTTCTTGCCGAAGACGCTCCACCACCGGTTGTCCCGACAGATCCGCCACGCGGTGCGCTTGGCCATGCCCGCCCCAGCACCACGCGCTTCATCGGCCAGGAACCGGTAGCCGAACTCCGGGTCGTCGCGATGGGCGTCGAACAGCGCGTTCGCGTGATATGCCTCCTCCAGGACAGCGTCGGCAACCGGCTTGCCCAGCCAGCGGTAGTAGGGCCGTCTGGCGAGCTTGAGCACCCGGCACGTCACCGTGACGGGCACCCCGTCCACGGCCAGCTCCTTCACGAGCGGGTAGATCCTTTTCCCGGCAGATGCGCCTGCGACAGATAGGCCGCGGCCCGGCGCAGGACCTCGTTCTCCTGCTCGAGCAACTTGATCCGCCGAGGTGCTTCCCCAGCTCCGCACTCTCCTGGCTGGTCGTTCCGGGCCTGGTCCCGTCGTCGACATCCGCCCGGCGCATCCACTTCCACAACGTCATCGGGTGGACCCCGAAGTCGGTGGCCACCTGCTCCACCGTCACACCCGGGCCGCGGTTCCTCGCGACCCGCACGACGTCTTGGCGGAACTCTTCCGGATAGGGCTTGGGCACAGCGGCCTCCTTCCCACCTGCCCCACAGGGCAAGCCAGTTCGGGTGTCACCCGATCGTGCGGCAGACCCGTCCCAGGCCCAGGACTCCCAGAGTGGCGTGGTGCAGGGTCGTTCCCAGGCCGACCTGCCAGCCGCCGCGGCGTACCGACTCGACGTTCTGGGGGATCAGGCGGGTTGCTGAGAGGATCAGTCCCCAAGTCAGTTCGGCCGTGGGGCGAGAGAAGTACCCCGTACCGCTGACGGAGATGTTCAGTCGCCGGGCAGCATCGACATCGATCGCGGCGTTGCCGGGGCCCGTGGTGACGAGCAGAGCAAGCTTGGGCAGCCGGTCCAGTGTCGAGCTCGGAAAGGGCGTCCGCTCCCGCATCGCCACGATGACGTCGTAGTCGGCCAGCGCCGCGGTGACTTCCGCCTCGTCGGTGGAGCAGTTCGCCGAACCACAGGCACCAAGCCGTGTCAGAGGCGTACAGAGCCGCAGCGGGCCCGAAGACGAGGAAGCCGAGAGCGACCGACTGTCCCTACCGGCCCGCGCACTTCTGGAATTCAGCATCCCCCGAGACCCCGCGCAGCTGGCCGCGTTCATCAACCTGCGCGTCCTCAACCCCGAACACGCCCACTGGCGACGCGGCATTGAGGCCGCCGCCATCTACAACCGGCTCAACGGCGACCTGCAGGTCCCCTTCACGTACCGCGTCCCCAAGCGCGGCGACCAGGAGGCGCAGACCGAGGGGTGGCCGACCACGCTCGCCGGGTTCCCGCTGGGGCAGTGGATCGCCGACGCCCGCCGCTTCTACGCCCGCGGCCGCCTGGACACCGACCGCATCGCACAGCTGGAGAAGCTGGGCATGGTCTGGTCAGACGACGACGTCGCGTGGGAAGAGCGCCTGGCCGCCGCGCGTGGGTGGGCCGAGGACCGACGGGTGAGCTGGATCCCGCCGGGCGGCGGGACGCAGAGTATGAGGGCATCCGCACCGCTTTGCGCCAGGCGCTGCTGGAGATTCTCACGCAAGCCGGTTACGTGGTGCAGGCAGACCGGTCCAATGGCGAGGTGCGGGTGATGCCGACGTGACCGCGGCCGGGTCGAGCGCCCGGTGCGTGAAGCGGGCGGCCGTGAAGGTGGCGCAGCAGTTGCTGTACGCGGGTCGTTGCCCGCCGGGGCGGGCAGGCGCGGGGATTCCACCTGCCCGCCCCGGCGGGCAACGACCCGCGCACGGGGGGATGCGGGCCTTGCTCCGAGCCGTAGTCACGGCCCGCTGGTGACAGCGCACCAAGCGCCGCAAGTGTCACACCCGGCGTGCCGAGCCGCCCAAGGGACCCGCGGAGCGGTTGCAACATCTCTTGCGTCAACCCTTGCGGCTTCTCCTGCGGCATCTCTTGCAAGCCTTCGCCGACTTCGCCCTGTCTGTGCAGGTCCCCCCCGTGCGGGCGTGGTCGGGACTCTGACATCCCCGTTGCGGCCGCTTTCTCCCATGCCTGGCTGGAGTTGAGGGTGAGGGACAAGGCGGGACGGACGGCGCGGCCGCAGCCGGGGATCGGGGCGCGCTCACCGAGTTGCGCGTCGGCACCGCCGCCGCTCCCGGCGGCGGCCGCCGTCGGGAGCCGGGGACATGATGTAAAGGAGTACCTGGTCCGCTGCTCGGTCGGCGTTGGGGCCGCACCCGGCGTCCTTGTCAGGCTGAGGGCTTCGACTGCGGCTGGCCGCCTTGGGCGCGCAGTTGCTCGTTGATGCGCTGAGCTTCTTCGAGCTGGTCTTCGAGAATGACGATGCGGCAGGCGGCCTCTATGGCGGTGCCCTGATCGACGAGTTCGCGGGCGCGGGCGGCGATGCGCAGCTGGTAGCGGGAGTAGCGGCGGTGGCCGCCTTCGGAGCGCAAGGGAGTGATCAGGCGGTGTTCGCCGAGGGCGCGGAGGAAGGCGGGGGTGGTGCCGAGCATCTCGGCGGCCCGGCCCATGGTGTAGGCGGGGTAGTCGTCGTCGTCGAGGATGTCGGCGGGCCGGGTACTGCGAGGGGGCATAGACCTCTTCTTTCGGCGGATGCGTCGGGGGGCCCGGATGCCGTACCGGCACCCGGGCTCCGAGCTTGCAACACCATCTACCGGCCGACTGCGCCGGCCTTCTTCGTCCGCAGGTTCCGCCTGGGAGGGCGGGGCTGCGGGGATCGCGTATGCGTGACCGGGGACCACCTTCCAATCCGGGGCCTTGCGGTACCCGGGCGGACTGCTTCCTCGCCCGGGCGATCCTGATGGCGTTCTGCTCCTTACCTTCGGTTACTCGGTTGTACTGCTGGATAACGCGGGTACTGCTCGCGAACCCTTCGGGTCGCGTCCTGCTTGACCTGCATGCACGGCAGTTCCTGTCTGCCGTGCCCACTTCGACTTCCTGGGTACGGTAGAAACCGTAGCCCTGTGGATGACCGATGTCTACCACAGCCATGACAGATTTCCTCCGTTACACCTGGAAGAGTGCTTCACGGCAGGTTGTGGCTTCAGGCTCGGCTGTCTTGGTAGTTGGACAGTGCCAGCAGGCCGCGGACGGGCAGGTGGGCCTCTGCTGGATGGCGGAGGGTGCCGTCCACGGCGCCTTCGAGGAACACGACCAGGTGGTGGTCGCTGTGGGCGGTGCCGAGGACCTCGTCCCGGCCCTGACGGTGCACAGTGACTCTCCGGCCGCCCGTTCCGGCGGGCCGATGCACGATGATCGGTGCGCTAGTCACGCCTCCCAGCAGTCACGCCTCCCAGCGTGCCCTTGACGGGATCGCGGGGCGAGTCGGCCAGGGGCACGGTCAAGGAGTGTCGCCGCACCAGTCCCAGCGGTCGGGCCGCCGGGGCGCGGGTCGTAGAGCGCCCGCTCCTCGGCGCCGAACTGTCCCAGCTCAGTCTGGAGGGAGACGCCGGTGTCGACTGGACCACGTGCCCGTGGCGGGCAGCGCCACCTCGGTCGCGTAGGAGGCGAGGGTGCCCAGCCCGGCCGGGGCGTCGACGTCGGCCTGCGCGGCGGCGAAGGCTTCGGCCGGCTCGCCATCGAGTTGGGGTCAGGTCCGGCTTCGGGCGCAGCAGCGCCAGCAGGCCCGTACGCCGACACCCTGCTGGTGACCTTCGGTGTCCAGGCGGGTATCACCGTGGTCCTCCTGCCGTCCTTCCAGGCCGTGCTGGGCTGGTCGGCGCTGCTGTCCTCGGTGGCGATGCTGCCCATGGCCGTGGCGCTGATTGTGGCTTCCGGTGTGGCGCCCAGGTTGGCTGCACAGATCGGCGTCCGCCGGACCCTGGCCATCGGCATCGCGTTGGCCGGTGTCGGCCTGGCCCTGATGGCGCTGTTCGTCTCCGTCGACGGCGGCTATCTCTCCGTCCTGGCCGGCCTGCTCGCCCTGGGTTTCGGCTCGGGTCTGGCGATAACGCCGTCCACGGAGGCCATCACCAGCTCACTGCCGCGCGAGAAGCAGGGCGTCGCCTCCGCCCTCAACGACGTCACCTGCGAGTTCGGCACCGCACAGGGCGTCGCGCTGCTGGGCGCGCTGCTATCGGCCGGCTACCACAGCTCCATCGACGGCAAGCTTCAGGGCATCCCCCAGGGCACCGCGGACACCGCGCGCGACGGCATCGCCAACGCCCTGGAAGCCGCGCCCAGCGCAGGCCCCCGCGCGCAGGACCTGGTCCACACCGCCCAGCAGTCCTTCGTCGACTGATGGCAGCAGGCCATGTGGGTGGGCACTGCCGTCGTGGGCCCCCTGTTCGTCTACATCGCCCTGCGCGGACCGAAGAAACTGGCCCCCGTTGCCGCGGACGAGGCAGAGGTCACCGAGAACGTCGCCGCCGGTGATCCCGTAGAGGATCGGACAGACGGGCACGCAGACCGTGCATGCCGTGGCAGGGCGCTAGGCCGCGCGGCGACTGCCGCCCTGCCACCACGGCGACCGGCTCGGTGCGGTCCAGGTCCCGAACGGGCCGCAGGCAGGGGCCGTCGGCGCTGAGGGGCTTTCAGCCGCAGCCTTTGCCGACGCCGGATGCGTCGTCGCCCTCGGGAGCGAGGGTGGCGTTCGGTGAGTTCGCGGTGAGCCGGAAACAACGCTGTGAGCCAGCACAAGCCGGTCGCCTGGCAGGCGGGTGGGTGTGGCCGGGGTCAATCGCTTTCAGCGATGAAGTCGGCCAGAGCGGCAGCGACGGCGTCGGGTTGTTCGTCCGGGATGAAGTGGCCTGCGTCCGGCACGACGATCCCGGCTTGATCGTCAGGTCCGGTCCGGCCGCCGCCCCTGCACCACGACGAGCCCGGCCTGCACCTGACCTTCGCCATCCGGGAGCGCACCCCACTATGGCTGGCCGAGCAACTCGTGGCGCGCGCGGTCGAACAGCCTGCCTTCCGGCGCGTGGTCCTGCCCCGGGATCTAGAGCAACCAGCGCTCGTCGACCAGTTGGCAGAAGCCCGGCGCGCGCTCGTCGCGTTCCTCGGTGAGCTGGACATGACTGAGATAGCGACCATGGTCCGCCAGGCGGCCGTGACCGACCTGGAATACACCACCTGACAGTCGGCAAAGGCTTTCAAGCCGGCCCCGCTCGTCTGCCTCCCCCGTGGCGGATCAGCGGGGCCTTCCGCATGTCTGCAGCCGCTCCCCGCGTGTGCCAGACGGGTGCCATCCACCCGATAAAGCAACAGGTCACAGCCACCGAACCCCAGCATCCATGCGGTTAGGGGGCACTGGTCGGGTAAAGCCATTCGCCTCACTGCCCTGCTCCCGCGCGGCTAGGCTGCGGCCGTCCGAAGCTGCGGCGATCGGGGGGCACGTGAACACCGCACTGAAGATCGTTCTGGCTGTGACCATGATTGCGTTGGTCGTCGGCATCGTTGTGATCACCGGTGTCGTGCAGGATCAGCACCAACGGGAGCAGCAACACCAGAACGCGTGCAACGGCTTCACGGTGGACGCCAACGGCGGAGCTCAGGCAGTCAGCGCGTTCCCCACCGACTGCCCCTGACGGAGGTCAGGGGCAGCACCAACGTATCCGGCCTCGCACAGCACGACGCCCCGCCGTCCGGACCGTACAGGTCTGGGGGCGGGGCGAGACGGGCGAGCCCTGGCCGGTGGATGCACTGGCCGGGGCTCGCCGTGGCGTTGCTAGGCGGGAGTGACGTTCTCCGCCTGCGGGCCCTTCGGGCCCTGGGTCACGTCGAAGTTCACCACCTGGTTCTCTTCGAGAGACCGGAAACCGCCAGAGTTGATGGCGGAGTAGTGGACGAAGACGTCGGGGCCGCCGCCGTCCTGGGCGATGAAGCCGAAGCCCTTTTCCGCGTTGAACCACTTCACAGTGCCGGTAGCCATGTGCCTGTCTCCTTCAAGGGGAGTCGTATCGGGCCCCGCACCGTGCGGGATCCGGAGGTGATCGCCCTGGTCCGGAGAGGCGTTGAACAGCAAAAACGCCCGTGAATGCGATCACGGGCGAACGGGACTTCGGAACCACGACTGCTAATCACGACGCTACACCGGCTGGTGGAGCTCGGCCACAAAGACTCACGACGGCAACCGCCCCCCGTGGGTCGACCGGCCGCCACTGACAGCCGTCTCCTGAGTGCGCCTCCCCTGCCACTGGGTGAGGCTGAGGCTATGGCTGAGCGTCGCGTGATCGTGTTCCCGCCCGGTGAGGGTGGCGGCCGGCGTGTCCAGGTCGGCAGCGAGACGTTGGGCACCGCATACGGTCTGCACGACCTGAGCGTGTTCCTGGAGCGTGCCGGCCTGGAGGGACTGGACGAGGTCGACGTGGCGAACTCGCTGCTGATCGAGTGGCACGGGGGCGGCCCGGAGGTATGGGAGCGCTGAACGTCCGTCGGCGAGCTGGGGGCCAGCGTCGCCCGTTCGGCGCGCAGCGGTCGCTGTCGTAGGTGGGTGCGGGTTCGCTGGGAGCGAGCCCGGCATGTGACCGGAGCTCGTCCCCCATCAAGCCAAGGAGACACAGCCATGGACCAAGGCAAGATCCATGAGTGGGACGCGGACCCGGGCGAGGGAAGCATCAAGAACGACCGAGGTGGTCCCGTGCTGTACTTCACGGTAGACGACCTCATGATCGACCCCGACGAGATCCATCCGGGGGACACCGTCTCGTTCCAGATCGAAGGGCCCGGACGCGCGGCCAGGGTCAACAAGGCCTGAGTCTCGAAGGCACCATGTGGCAGGCACCACCCCGAGGCGAGTCGGGTGGTGCCTGGCGCACGCAGATCGGCCGCAGCCTCGTCGTGAAGGTGCCGGGGCCCATCGGAGGCCCCGGCGGTCCCGAGCACCCAGAACGGCGGGACAGCATGACTGTACCGGTCAGCGCGGCGCCTGGCACTGAATCACTCGGAGGGCTGCCGACCCATTCGGCGCGTCCGTCGAGGACGGAGCCGAGGCGGCCGGCTTCCGGTGCGGGACACAGCCGTTGACGGCCAGCGCCGCCTGCAGCGGGCAGGATGAAGGTCAGCGCTTCTTCGCCTGGAGCGCGATCCCGAGCACGACGACCGCGACGGTGACCGCCAGCAGGATTGAGCCCGCGATCTTCCCCGCTACCCCGCCATACATGAACATCCCGCCGGGAATCGAGAACGCGGTGACTCCGGCAAAGAAAAGGACGAGGCAGTTCCCGCATCCTCTGCTGAGTTCCGAGTTTCCCGACATGGCAGTCCCCCTTCAAGGCGCTGGGCGCCCACCGCGCTGCCCCGGGCAAAGTTGCCTGCGGCCACAGTGACAGCTGTACGGGACGAAGGCGCCATTGTTGTCGGAACGTGAAGAAGCCGGGGCCTATCGGAGGCCCCGGCAGTCCCGGGCAATCCCCGCCTCAGCAGGAGGGGCCGCTCGTCGACGTGCCCCCGCAGAGTCACGAGGGGACGTCGACCTGTTCCCCCGCGGCGAGGACGTCCGCTGGCATCGTGCCCCATTTGCCTTCGTCGCCCACTCCGCGGAATCGCCCTTCCGGAAGCTCCCGGGCTGGAGTGATCAACTTCCAGGGCAGCCTGCTCGGCTCCCGGACCACGACCAGGACCGGGGTCGTTTCGCAGTCCAGCGCGACGTACAGCCACCAGTCCGGCCCGAGGTCGAGCATCGCCTTACGCTGCCGGTCGATGATCGGAACTGACGAGCCGCGCCCGCGCTTGCCCTTCACCTCGATCAACCGGGCGATGCTGCCATCCGGTTCACGCGACACCAGGTCGCACGTGAAGCTGCGGGCGCCAGGGCGGCGCCCTTCCACCCACTCTCGGACTTCCCCGAGAGCCGTCAGTACGTCCACTCCGTTGCCCAGCGCCCCCACCGGCTTACCGTGACGGTACGCGTCCCGTACGAAGCGCATCGCGTGCTGATCGCCGTTGAGCGGCGAGGCGTCCGTGGCATGACCGGGCAGCACCACAGCGTCGTACAGCACGGAGGCGACGGTGGCCAGCGCACGGTCGACCGAGCACGGCTCACCGTCGGCTGTCGGCACGGTGCCGTCCGTCGCAGCCAGCACGTCCACGACCGCGCCCTCGGGGGTCAGCGCCCCACGTATCGAGGCAACGTGGCGTTCGTCCACCCCGTCGGCGGCCAGCACGGCTACCCGGCGGGTGCGGATCGACCCGTCCGCGGACAGAGCCTCGATGCTGAGGGCGGGTGAGCACTGCTTGGACGCCGCTCCCGTACGGCCCTGCGGCTCGGGCACCCCGATGCCTCGCGCCACCAGGTTCGCCAACTCGACGTCCACCTGGGCGAGTTGATCGACCATCCGGGCGCGCACGTCCCGTGCACCAACCTTGCCGAGTTCGAACCGGAACGCCTGCACGATGTGCCGCTTCCCCCAGTTCGCCATGCTGTTCCAGAACAGCGACGGCTGGCTGTAGTGGTCCTGGAAACTCGCGCTGCGTTGGCGGACCTTGGCACCGTCGACGCGTTCTGCGTAGTGCGTGTAGGCCGTGCTGTCCATGCCCGCCGGGGCCGGGCAGCCTCCGCCGAGGGAGTTGGGGAAGTAACTCGTGCCGCGGTGGATCGTGCTCTGGTGGTAGCCGTCGCGCTTGTTGTTGTGCACGGGGACCACCGGGCGGTTCACCGGCAACTTGCTGAAGTTGGGACCGCCCAGCCGGATCAGCTGGGTGTCCAGATACGAGAAGTTGCGGGCCTGGAGCAGCGGGTCGTTGGTGAAGTCGATCCCGGGCACGAGGTTGGCGGTGTGGAAGGCGATCTGCTCCGTCTCCGCGAAGAAATTCTCCGGGTTGCGGTTCAGGACCATGCGGCCGATCGGCAGGACCGGGACCTGCTCCTCCGGGATGATCTTCCTGGCGTCCAGGAGGTCGAAGTCGAAGACGAACTCGTTTTCCTCCGGCACGAGTTGGACTCCCAGCTCCCATTCCGGAAACGCCCCCGCCTCGATAGCGTCCCAGAGGTCTCGCCGGTTGAAGTCCGGATCACGGCCCTGGCACTCCTGCGCCTCGTCCCACACGAGCGAGTGCACGCCGAGCCGCGGCTTCCAGTGGAACTTCACGAACGTGCCACGCCCCACGGCGTTGACGAAGCGGAAGGTGTGCACCCCGAAGCCCTGCATCATGCGATAACTGCGAGGGATCGCGCGGTCCGACATCAGCCACATGACAGCGTGCAAGGATTCCGGCTGCAGGGAGACGAAGTCCCAGAAGGTGTCGTGGGCCGAGGCTCCCGTCGGGATCTCGTTATGCGGTTCCGGTTTTACCGCGTGCACGAAGTCCGGGAACTTGACGCCGTCCTGAACGAAGAACACCGGGAAATTGTTTCCAACCAGATCATAATTCCCTTCCCTCGTACAGAACTTGGTGGCGAAGCCCCGTACATCGCGCACCGTGTCGGCGGAGCCGCGGGGTCCCTGCACGGTCGAGAACCGGACGAAGACCGGCGTGCGCACGGAGGGATCTGCAAGGAAGGCCGCATGGGTGAACTCGGCGCAGGATTCGTACGGTTCGAAGTATCCGTACGCGCCCGAGCCGCGTGCGTGGACGACCCGCTCCGGGATCCGTTCATGGTCGAAGCGGGTGAGTTTCTCCCTTGGGTGGAAGTCCTCCATCATCGTGGGCCCGCGCTCACCTACGGTCAGCGGTCGTCAGTGTGGTCAACCCGCACGGCCTGGTCCGTGGTGAGCGGCCCCGAAGCGGGGTCGGGGGCGCGGAAGGCATCAAGCTGTTCGCCCTTGTGGTCGGGGGTCGCGCTCATCGGCCCGTCTCCTGCTGCTCGAACACGTCCAGATACGCCGCGCAGAACGCCTTGAGGTCGTCCGGCTTCCGGCTAGTGACCAACTTGTTGGGCCCGTGGCCGCAAATCTTCACCTGCTCGTCAACCCAGATGCCGCCGGCGTTACGGATGTCCGTGCGCAGGCTGGGCCACGAAGTCAGCTCGCGACCGCGTACCACGTCCGCCTCGACGAGCGTCCACGGCGCGTGACAGATCGCGGCGACCGGACGCCCCTGTTCGAAGAAGTCCTTCACAAACGCGACGGCCTTGTCATTCATCCGCAGGAAATCCGGATTGGCGACCCCGCCAGGCAGCACCAGGCCGCCGAAGGACTCCGCCGACGCGTCCCCGACGACCTCGTCCACGGTGAACGTGTCGGCCTTGTCGAGATGGTGGAAAGCCTGCACCTGGCCGAGGCTGGTCGACACCAGCACCGGATCAAGCCCGGCCGCCAGAGCCGCCTGCCAGGGCTCGGTCAACTCCACTTGTTCGACGCCCTCCGGCGCTGTCAGAAACGCGATACGCATGATCCGTCAACTCTCCTTCCCGATGTCCCTCGGTCTGCGGTGGTAGCGGTGGCGCGGTCACATGGGCAATCACGGCCGACCAGGCCGATCAGTTCGCTGTCGGCCACCACCGTGCCCAGGCCGATGCCCCGGTCGCACATCACCCGGGACCCACGTCACCGACGCGGGCGTCCACGGCGGTCGGAGCGTCAGTCACGACGTCCCGCACATCCCATTGCAGCCCCCTATCCAGGCTCTGGCCCGGCGCTGTCACCGCGCTTCCCGCGCCGGGTACCCCACCGCGACCGCTTTACCGCCTGCCCTAGGCTTGAAATTAAAGGTTTCCCCTCGGTCTTCAGGGTCGGGGGGTGTCCTGTTTTTGGGGATGTTTGCCGACAGGGTGGCGGGGTGCGGGGCTGGTGGTGCGGCCTGGCGGGCGGCCGGGGCCGGGGCGGGTGGCTTTCGGCGGTCTGGCGGGGGTGCCCAGGATCCGGCGGATCCGGGGATAGCCGCGTCGGACGCGGCCGGGGGTGAGCCGATCCGGTGTGAGGGGTTTCTCCCAGGGCCGGCGCAGGTCGTCGGCGAGGGGGCGGGCGAGGCTGAGCTGGGTGTAGGCGGCGAGGATCAGCCAGACCCATCGGTCGGCCTGTTCTGGCGTGCGCAGGCGGGGGCGGGTCAGGCCGAGGGCCTGCTTGAAGAACCGGAATGTGTGTTCGATGTCGAATCTTCTGAGGAAGATCCGCCACAACCGGTCGACGTCGTGCGTGGCGGCGTCGGGGACGGAGTGCCACAGCCACAGCGGCTTGGGATCTCGATTGCCGGGCAGGTACTCGACCGCGAGGTGGACCAGGGTGCCCTCGACGTTGGGCAGGGCGCCGGGATGGTCGGCCCAACCGCCTTGGCGGCGCTCCAGCTTGGGGTGCAGGCGTCCCCAGCAGCGGGCCGTCACGGCACCGAACCGGTCGTGGCGGGTAGTGGACTCCTGGGCGGGCGCGGGGTGGGTGGCCGGGTCAGCGAGCCGGAAGGGCTCGCCGTGACGCGGTTGCCGGCCCTTGGTGGGTCCCTTGCGGCGCCCGGGTGGGTGGTGCATGACGCGGTCGGCGCGGATCCGCCCGAGCAGGCGGACCGGCTCGTCGCGCAGCAGCCACGTCAGACGCACGATGTCGTAGCCGGAATCCAGCACGAACAGCACCTCGGGGTCGCCCTCGCGCCACTGCCCGGCCTCGCGCAGACGCGCGAGCAGGTCCCGGACCTGGGTGGCGGTGACGTCAGTTAGGTCATCGTCCGGGCTGAGGCGGACTGCGTCCAGCGGCCCGGTCCATGAGGTCCGGCCCCCGCCCAGCGCGGCGGCGACCTGGTAGGGCCACCCCGGGATCGTCTGCCGCACCCCGTCGCAGCGACATGGCCGGTAGCAGTGCAGCCGGTCCGGCGAGCACTCCGCATCCGGGCGCGGCCACGGTGTCACGTCCAGCGCGATCGAGATCTGCCCGTCCGTCCCACGCGACAGCTCCAGGCTGGCCAGCGCCAACCGCAGCCGCGACACATCCAGGCGGCCCTGGGCCAGCGCGTCGTACATCGCCCCGTGCCCGCGCCGGTGCACCACCTGGAGCGACAGTTCCGGCAGCGACACCACCGGGCCGTCGGCACACAGCACCGCGTCCGTCAACTCGAACAACGCATCGGCACGGCGCGGCATTGCCGCGTACAACTCCATCCGAAAGGACGACAGTTCTGCAAGTGCCTGCCGATCAGCGGCTCCATGGACGACACTCGACACCGACGACCTCCCGGCCCGTTGTGCGACTCGACATCACACAGCGTGAAGCGGAGGTCGTCGCCATGTCCGGCAGATCCCCGTGTGAGTGAACGACTCGAACCTCAGACGATCACTGAAGGTTTAATTCCAAGCTAGGCGCTCCCACGGGAAAGCACGCCGTCGGCGCGCTCCGCACACGCAGGCGTTCTCCCTTGTCCCCGCATGAACGCGGCTCACCGGGGAATTCGGGGCATGTCCGGGCCCGATGCGAACGGAACGGCGGGGCGGGCCCGGGATCCGCGCTCGGTCTCCGTCGTGCCCGGTCGGCGAGCCGGCAAGCGGGGTCCGCACGGCAGGCTGGAGGGCTGCATTGGTGACGGACACGGAGAGGCGGCGCGATCGGAACTCCACGGCCCGGAACATACGGACCCGGACGACCGTTCTGGTCGCCCTCGCAGCCAATCTCGTGATCGCCGCGGCCAAAGCGGTCGCTGGGCTCTTCGCCGGGTCCCCCGCCCTTCTTTCGGAGGCGGCACACTCGGTCGCGGACTGCCTGAACGAGGTGTTTCTCCTCATCGCCGTACGCCGCAGCAAGCGGCCCGCCGACGATCGTCATCCGTTCGGCTATGGCAAGGAACGCTACTTCTGGGCGCTGCTGGCCGCGGTGGGTATCTTCGTCATGGGCGGCTGTTTCTCGGTGTACCAGGGCGCTCAGGCCTTGCGGTCGGACCGCCAGGAGTCGCCGGCAGGCTATACGGCGGGGCTCGCCGTGCTCGGCATCGCACTCCTGGCCGACGGGGCCTCCCTGCTCCGCGCCCTGCACCAGGCGCGCCGGCAGCGGGACGGCGCGGCCGACCCGGCGCTGCGCACGGTGATCGCGGAGGACACCACAGCAGTGACCGGCGCGATCGTCGCGGCACTCGGCATCGCGCTGCACATGGCGACCGGGCAGGTCGCCTGGGAGGCCGGCGCGTCCATGGCGATCGGACTGCTCCTGCTGTACGTGGCCTATCGGCTGGCCCGGGAGGCACGCGGCCGGCTGATCGGCGAGGCGGTCGACACGGAACTGCGCGACCGGATCGGTGACTTCCTCGGGTCCCAGAACGAGATAGACAAGGTCGCGGCGCTGCTGACCATGCGACTGGGGATGGACTCGGCGCTCGTCGCCGCCCGCGTCGATCTGGTGCCGGGGCTCGACAGCGAGGAGGTCGAACTGGTCTGTGTGCGACTCAAACGACGGATCACCACGCAGTGGCCGCAGGCCATCCACGTGTTCCTGGACATCACCGAGGCACCCGGCCCCGAGGAAGACCCGCCCTCCTAGGCTCGCAGCTTCCCTTCGAAGGGCAGGCATCCTTCCCCCGCGGCCGCGGCCGCGCCCGCGACCCCGGCGCCGGCCCCGCCCCGCCCCGCCCCGCCCCCGCCCCGCCCCGCCCCGCCCCGCCCCGCCCCGCCCCGCCCCTGGCATCCGGGAACCGTCCGGCTCCACCGTCAACCCACTCATCCGGTTTACCCCCGCCGACCGGCTGGGGGCCGGACCACAGCTCCACGACTGCCCACGCCTGGGCCGAGGAAAGGGGCAGGTCAGGTGTGCAGAAGGCTGTTACGGCCGTCGTGGCCGTCGGCGTCGGCCTCGTCGAACCAGTAGTCGCCGTGTGCGAGGTAGCGGAAGCCCAGCTGCTGGTCGACCGGCAGGGTGACGGTGACCGCGCGGCTGCCGTCGGGACGCGGCGTCAGCGGGTGGGCGCCAGGCTGCCAGTCGTTGAAGTCACCCACCACGCTGGCCTCTCTGGCCGGATGGCCTGCGGGCAGGATGAAGGTGACCTTGGTGTGCTGCTTGTGCCGGGTGCGCTCCAACATCGGGCTGATCACTCCTTGAGGGTTCGGTGAGGCGTCTTTGCCGATCATCGCGTGCGGGGCACCGGCTGCCACGTGGCGCTGGACCGACTCGGCCACGCTGTCACCCATCCGGCCCGGCCGTGTAAGGCACCGCATACCAGGTACTCGGCACCAGACATCCGCCACCGGCCCGATCCCACCGGTCGGCCCACCTAGGAGATTGGCTGACGCAGTCGCGCCCCGGGCGTGCCGAGGGAAGTGGCGGGTCGCAGCCCGGTGGCCGCACAGCCGGTACGCACCCTCCCAAGAAGACCCACCGGTCGGCCGACCGGTGAGTCCATCGGTTCCGCGAGGTGAGAGATGGTCCTTGGCGCGGTGAGCCGGCTTCCTGCTGCGGGGCTGAGTCTCTCGGCGCGGGTTGCCGGCCGATTCCTCCCGAGCGCGCGTGCTGCTGTCCGGCTGGCGACCTCCGCGGCAGAAGCGGGGGGACGTGCCACCGAACGCGGTGCGGTGGCGGTGGCGGAGAGCGCTGTGCGGGTCGGCCGGGTCGGGCTGAACGCCATGGCTCCCGGTCAGGGATACTGGCGTGCCGGCACCCGTGTGCAGCTCCCGTTGCGCCCGCGTCCGGGCGCCACGGTACATAGTATGGAGGCGGCTGCCAGGCGCGTGGCAGCCGGCCTGGCGAAGCATGCGGATGTGCTGGCCGCCTATTGGGACGGCGGGCTGGCGCGGCTGGTGATACAGACGACGCAGGACGCCGTCACCGACCGTGTGGTGGACAGGGCGACGGAACTGGCCGGCCGACAGAAGCTGGAGCGGCCGGAGGAGGATGTCCTGGAGCCCGCGCATCCGGGCCACACAGGGGGATACGTTCCGGGGCGCTCGCGCTGTTCTGCGACGCGGTCGGGATCAGCACCGCCGTCGTGGCGCGGACTGTCCGCCTGAGACAGGGGCCGCACCTGCTGACCGCCGGGGTGGCACTGCTGCGTGAGGAGCCGCGGATACGGAGCGTGCTGCGGCGCCGTCTGGGCCGTTCGGCCACGGATCTGGTTCTGGCCGCCGTCAACGCGGCCGCCAACGGAATCGGGCAGTCGCCGACCGCCCTCGCCCTGGACGCCGCATTGCGGGCGGGCCAGCAGGCCGAGGCCGTGGCCCGGGCCGCGGCGTTCGACGCCGCGCACGACACTGTCTGCGCGCCGGAACGGCTGAGCCTGGCCGGCCGCGCGGTCGCCCGCCCGCCGCTTCACCAGTACGCGGGCGAGGAGTACCGGGACCAGGCCGTCACCGGAACCCTGCTCGGCGCGGCCGGAGCCCTCCTCTTCACCCGCGATGTCCACGAGAGCGCCGAGGCGCTGCTGGCCGGGAATCCCAAAGCCGCGCGCTACGGACCAGCCGCTTTCGCCGCGACCCTGTGCACTGAGCTGGCCTGCGAGGGCGTACTCGTGCGTAACCTGGACCGGCTGAGGCAGCTGGAGCTCGTCGACACGGTGGTCCTCCATCCCGAGGCGCTGCGAAGCACCCGGCGCACGGTCCTGGACGTCCACCCCAACGTGCCCGAATGGGACCACGACCATCTGTGGCAGGCCGCGGCAGCCGCCCTGCGGTCCGGCGAGGAGCACGGGCTCGCACTGCGCCCTGTGCCCGACCAGGGAGAGTCGGACACCGGCTTGATGATCGCTTCGGGGCGGGGCCGGGACATCGGTACCGTGCTGGTCGGCTGGGAGATCGACCCACTGGTCGAAGCCGCGATGGACGCGGCCCGCCGGGCCGGTCTCCACGGGGTGGTGCGGGACGACGGATCACTCGGCGACTTCGACGCTCTCGCGGACCAACTCGTCAGCTTGGGCGTGCCGTTGCCCGACGTGGTGAAACAACTTCAGGACGAGGGCCGCGTCGTGCTCACCGTGGCGCACGTTCCCTGCGCCGGGGCCGATACGGAGGAAGAACTGGACCCGGAGAGCCGTGACGTGCTGGCGGGTCTGCTGCGCAGCGACACCAAGGGCCTGCGGGGCGGGAACATGGCCCAGTGCAACGCCGTGCTCGCCCGCTTCGCGAACAACGCGGACAAGCTCAAGCTGGTGGAGGGGATCGAGCGAAAGATCCGTTTCCCGCACAGCATCATCCAGGCCTACCTCGGCTACCGCATGCTCGACCACCTGAAGGAGAACGGCGCCGGAGAATTCACCGAGCAGGCACTCCAACCGCCTGGTCCCAGCCGTGAGTTGCTCATCGCCTTGGTGTTCCCGTCCCGGCGCCGGGCCGCACAGCATATGGACAAGGGCGGCAGCGTCCTAGCCGAGGTGAAGAAGTGGAAGGACGACCGGGTGCGGCGGGCACCCGTGGGCGGGCGCACCCTGGCCCACCGGCTCCTCGCGGCCGCGAACCGGCGACCGGACGACCCGAAGGTCCTCGATCTCTACGCGGCCGCCCTGGAGATCGAAAGTGTGGAAGACGACCCGAGACTGCTGGGCGACATCGTCTCCGCGGTGCAAGGCCGCTGGAACCGCGTCAAGGGGGATCGGCGCACTCTCGAGGACGCCAAGCTGAGACTGCTCCAGCAGATCGGCGCGGCGCTGCGGACGGTCGACAAGAAGATCGACACCTCGCCGCTGTACTGGCGCCTCTTCCAAATCGGCAAGGCGGAGCTCTCCTACTCCATCCGACTGGCCGCCGCCCAGGAGTTCGGCACCGGCGGCAACTCGGCCTTCGCCGTGATCCGCGAGCGGATCGGTCTGCACACCGACCCGTTGAGGCAGTGCGACGACGAGATCAAGAAGCTGAAGGCCGAGAAGAGGCGGCAGTGCGACGCATGGGCCCACAAGATGAGGAAGGAGAGGTCCGCTCCCAGACCCTCGCAGGCCGTGCTGGCCGAGAACATCGAGACGCTGCAACGCGAACGGGAGAAGTTCAACCGACAGTACCAGCAGCAACGGCTCGAATTATTCTGAGAGTTCGTGATGCGGGCCTGGATGCTGCCCATGCTCCTGGGCTCCGTCGACGACGCCCACCGTGGCGAGGCCCGGGAACGCCTCGACAAGTGGCTGCGCCACCTCGACCCGACATTCACTCGCGGCGCCCCCGGCCTGCCGCTCGCTCTGGAGGCCGCGCTGGCCCAGGGTTTCAAGTACGCGGCCAACCGGCGGCAACGTCATCCGGACGCGTATCCGGGTGGCCGCGCCGACCTGATCCGGCAGGCGGAGGCCGTGCTGCAGCAGTCCCGGTGCTGGTACGCGCAGCTCTGTCTCCTCCAGGCGCTGTGCCTGTGGGAGCTTCCGGACAGTGTCAGCCGCTACGACGACCGCGACGGTTCGCGCGAGCCGCCCCGGGCGATCGGGAGGACGACCGCCGTCCAGACCGTGGAGCGCTGGCTGTCGATGGCGGGCACGGTCAACAGAGTGCCCAGCCCGCCCGGCGTGAACGGCGACTCGCCCAGGCGGCAGCTGCATCCGTTCGTCGCTGAAGCGGGCGATCTGGTGGCCCTCGCTCTCGAGACCGGACAGCCCGAGCGCTTCCTCTGGGTCGATGAGAAGGGCGTCACCGACAACATCGGCTTCCGCACCGGCAACTCCGGGGCGTACCGCAAGCACAATCTGTGGATCCCGCCCTCGGTCGGCTGGAGCACCCTCGACGGACGCGCCCAACGCCTCGTCGCCGACGTGCTGGTCATGCTGAACCTCATCGAACGCGACGGGCTCCCGGAAGGCGTTGAGGAGCGCCCGACCCGGGCCGAGCAGCCCGGCATGCAGCTCCCGCCGTGCATCCGTACCAACAGGGAGCCGCTGCGGCCCGACATGCCGGCCGGAACCGCGGCCCCACCCACGCCGGGCTCGGCCTGTCTGCCCGACTGCACGTTTCAGCTCTGCCCGTACCCGCCCCGCGGCAGCCTCCCCAGGAGCGAGATCCGCGAGCCGTTCTGCCGCCAGCAGCAGGCCCTGCTGCCTGGACCGTGGAGGCGGCATCTGCCCAGGGGCCTGCGCAGGAAGACACCGCAGTGGGTCGGCATGCGCGTCCGGGAACTGGACCGGTTTTGGGACGTGATGGCCGGGCGGACCCGGAACTAGTAGGACTCCGTTAGGTCTTCCTGTCGGGCCTGTCCAGGAGCATGTTGGATTGGGTGGACACCTATGAAGTGAAGTGAGTTCGGGCGAAGTTGGCGCTGTTCATCGCCGATGTGTTCGCCTCCGTGCCGCGCAAGGATCAGCGGGCCCAGGTCGCCGTGATACACAAGATCGCTGTCGCGATCTGGCACATCCTCCGCAACAAGACCACCTACCAGGACCTCGGAGCCGACTACTTCACCCGCCGCGACCCCGAACGCGCCATGCGGCGCATGGCCAAGGAAGCCAACCGCCTCGGACTCACCGTCCGGTTCGACCCCATCCCAACGGCCTGACCCGCACGCACTCTATTTTTCGTGTCAGAGTCAAGTTAGGATCCGCGAGTCGATGCCCAATGTCGGCTGAGGATGCGCACTGAATGCGCAAATCCGGGGATCAGTGCGCATTCGTTACGGTCCGTAGCCTGCCGTTGCTGATCTCTTGTGATCTTTCAGAGAAGGGCATGCAGGGGGCCCGTACCGTCCAAGCATAACGACGCGAAGCACAGGCAGCGTGCCTCGTACGCGTAAGATTCCCGCAGCGTCGATCCGGTACGAGGACACGTTGGTACGTGAGGTGCCGGTCCGGCAGCTTCGGTTGGCAGACTTCACGGAGTCGAAGCCGTGGCGGAATGTCCTTACGGGGCGAGGCTGTCCAGGCGGGCGCGGACGGCTTCGGCGTCGCGGTGTTGAAGCCGGTCGAGGATGGCGAGGCTCTCGGTCCAGGACCGGCGGGCGGCCTCAGTGTCACCGAGGGCGAGGTGGGTGTCGCCGAGGTGGGTGTGGATCTCGGCCTGGAGGAAGTAGTCGCCGATCACCTGACGCAGCCTCAGGGACTCGCGGTAGGCGGGCAGCGCCTCCTCGTACTCGCCGAGGTGGTGGTGGATGTAACCGATGCTGTCGAGGATGGAGGACTGGGCGGGGAGGTTGCCGTCGGCGCGGGAGAGCTCGAGCGCGCGCCGACAGTACGGAAGTGCCGCCCGGGGCTCTCCGAGGAAGGTCAGGTACCAGCCGATGCTGTTGAGCGAGAGGGCCTGGCCGGACGGGTCCTCGACGGCCTCGAACAGCTCCAGCGCCCGTTCGGACTCGGCCACCGCTTCGGCGTAGGCGCGTTCCTCGCCGTGGGTGATGGCGATGTCGAGCCGGGTCCTGCCCTGGCGTTCCCGGTCGCCGAGGGCGACGAACAGGCCAAGGGCGAGCCGCAGTTCGACATGGGCCTGGGCCAGCCGGCCATGGGAGCGGTGCACCTGGCCGAGCCAGCGGTGCGCGTGGGCCTGCCGGGCGAGGTCCGCGGTGCGTTCGGCTGCGGCCAGAGCGGTTTCGCCGGCGCGCTGCCACTGCTGCCACAGGCCCGATTTGAGCAGGTAGGACACCTGCGCGCCGGCGAGCTGCCAGGCATGTCCGTCGAACTGCAACTGGTGGGCCCGGGCGACGAGTTGCTCCAGCGTCGGCTGCTCCTCCCGGTACCAGTCCAGCGCCTGCCGGCGGTCGGCCAGGGCCTCGGGAGTCACCCCGGCGGCCGGTTCGGCGAGGTCGAGCGGGGGCCAGGAGCTGTCGTGGGCATAGGCGAGGGAGCCGGCGCGGTAGGCGGTGTGGAGGTAGTGGTCCAGCATCCGCAGCGTCGCCTCGGCCTGCTGCTGCGGGGAGTCGTGGGTGGCCGACTGCTCGGTGGCGTAGGCACGCAGCAGGTCGTGGAAGGTGTACCGTTTCCGGTCCGGCGCGGTGATCAGATGGGCCCGGTGGAGATCGTCCAGGAGGCGGCGGGTCTGCGGGAGCTGCAGTCCGGCGAGGCTCGCGGCGGCGGCCGCGCTGATGTCCGGGCCCGGGTGCAGACCGAGCAGGCGGAACAGCCGGGCGGCCTGCGGGGCCAGGGCGCGGTAGGACCAGGAGAACACCGCCCGGACGTCCGCGTGGTCGTCGCCCGCCGACAGCAGGTCCAGACGGGCGCGGGTGTCGCGCAGTTCACCGGCCCAGACGCCCAGCGGGGTGCCGGGATGGTCGGCCGCGTGCGCGGCGGCGATATTGAGGGCCAGTGGCAGCCGGGCGCATAACTCGATCAGCTCGTCGGTCGCGTCCGGGTCTCCCAGGACCTGCTCGGCGCCCAGTCGGCGGACCAGCAGTTCGCGTGCCTCCTCGCGGGAGAGCACGTCGAGCGGGAGCGGGACGGCGCCGTCCAGGGCGACCAGCCCGGGCAGCCGGTTCCTGCTGGTGACCAGCACCAGGCAGGTGTCCGAGCCGGGCAGCAGTGGGCGGACCTGCTCCGCCTCGCAGGCGTTGTCGAGCACGATCAGGGTCCGGGTGCCGGCCAGCCGGCTGCGGTAGAGCGCGAGTTGGAGCTCCGGGTCGGCCGGGATGCGGACGGCCGGCACCCCCAGCGCGTCCAGGAAGCCTCGCGCCACCCCGGCGGCGTCCGCCGGGGGCCCGCCCGGATCGAAGCCGCGCAGGTTCGCGAAGAGCTGCCCGTCGGGGAAGTGGCGGGCCACCCGGTGGGCGAAGTGCACGGCCAAGGACGTCTTCCCCACCCCGGCGGTCCCGGCGATCGCCGAGATCACAACCGCGCCACAGCTGGGCAGTTGACCGGCCATCAGCGCGTCGAGCTCCTTGAGCTCCCGGGTGCGCCCGGTGAAGTGCCTTACGGCGGCGGGCAACTGCTGCGGCACGGTCACCCCAGGGGGCGCCGCCGACCCGGTGCCCGACTGGTCGTTGTCGGGGACGGCGTCGACCTGCGGGGCCGTGTCCCGTGCCGCCCGCAGCCACCGGGTACGGGTACCGGCATCGACGCCGAGGGCGTCGGCGAGTTGGACCACGGAGGACATCCGGGGACGGCGCCGCCCCGCCTCCAGCGCGCTGATGGAACGTGCCGACACCCCCGAGCGCTCCGCGAGCTCGTCCTGGCTCCACCCCAGACACAGACGCCGCTCCCGAAGTAGTGCGGCAAAAACCACAGACCCCACCCAGTCCCCCAGTCCCCCATCGTGCCACCCGTCGCCCCGCTGGTCGGGCGCAGAGCGCACATGAGCCTACTCGGGGCCGACAGGAGTGTCAGGTCAATGACAGGTGAACGTCGTGGCCGAGCGGCACAGCCGACGGCGAGGATAGGCAGCGAGCCGACTGACCTGCACGAACGTAGGCATCGCAGTCCGGTTCACTGCTCCACGAGCCAGCAGCACGTCGTCATCTCTGTCACTACGGAGGATCACGTGAACACTCTCAAGGACGCTTCGCGCCGGGCCAGGATCGCGACCCGCGGGGCGGTGGTCGCCGCGGCCCTCGCGGCGCTGGGCACGGTCGGCGCGACCAGCGCCTCGGCCGCCACGCCCACCGCGTCCACCCACTCCGGGGCCGTCCTGGTCAAGGAGGTCCGGACCGCGGACGGGGTGCTCCAGCTCTTCAAGGAGTCCGGGGTCGTGCGGCCCGACACCGCGGGCGGCTGCAACGGCAACGTCTGCTTCACCGTCAACGGGAGCCACACGTATGTCAGCACGATGTACAACGCCACCTACTACGGCTCGTCCGGCTCGGCCGACATGCAGATCAAGAACCCGTACGGGGGCGTGGTGAAGGACACCGGGACGTTCTGGGCGACCGGGGGCAACACCTACGTCCTGACCTACGCGCCGTACGCCAACGTCAGCGCCGGCTCGTGGTGCGGCTACAGCAACCAGAACGGCGGCTGGTACACGGGCGAGTGCGTCAGCGTGCTCAACTGATCCGAATGGGCGGCTAGTTCCGCGTTCCGCATGCGTGTGGCCCCGGGGCGCCCCGGGGCCACACGCACCTGCGCACCCGGCGGAACGGCGGTGTCAGTACCGGGCGGAGAGCCCGCTGTCCGCGCCCAATGGTCATGGTGGGTGGTTGGGGCTGTGAGCTGCGGTGCTCAGGTAGGTGGTTCGGGCTGCGGGGGTGAGGCGGGCGTTGGGCGGGGTTCGGGTGGGTGGGTGGTTGGGGGCCTCCCCCTGAGTGGTGGACACGCTGATACTGGATCTGCTTGATCCGGAGGAACCCGGGTTCGACAGAAGTGGAGGCGCCCTGGTCCACGAAAATTCCCGCTGACCTGCACGAATGCGATGTTGATCTAGATGGGGGCGTGTCACTAGTGTGCTGCTGCTCAGCGCCTCGTCTCGTACCTGGTCAGGACCACGCCGCCGGGAAACCTCCGCGTCTCCACCAGGTTCAGGTTCACCCAGCTGTCCAGCGCGGTGAAGAACGGCGTGCCGCCGCCCACCAGGACCGGATAGGCGGCGATCACGTACTCGTCGATCAGCCCGGCGCGCATGGCCGCCCCGGCGAGCGTTGCGCCGCCGATGTTCATCGGGCCGCCGTCCTCGGCCTTGAGCCGGGTGATCTCGGCGATCGCGTCGCCGGTGACCAGGCGGGTGTTCCAGTCGACCTTGTCGATCGTCGAGGAGAACACCGCCTTCGGCGTGTCCCGCCAGTTCCGCGCGAACTCGATCTCCGCCGGGGTGGCGCCCGGCTGCTGGTCGCCGGTCGGCCAGTAGGAGCTCATCGTCTCCCACAGCTTGCGCCCATACAGTGACAGGCCACTCGCCTGCTCGTGGTCGAGCCACCACTGGAACAGCTCGTCGCTCGGCGGTCCGCTCCAGCCGATGTCGTCGCCGGCCGCGGCGATGTAGCCGTCCAGGGTCAGGTTCATGCCGTAGATCAGTTTCCGCATGGCCCAGCCTTCCGTCCGTGGGCGTCCGGCGTATAGACCAGCGCGGCGCGGGAAACTCATCGGTGCGCGATCCGGGCTCGCCGGTAGCCCTCGTGCTCGGGGCTCAGCGTGGTGTACTCGGCCGACTCGGACAAGCCGCCTGATCTCGACCTCGCCCTCGCGAGGAAATGCCACGGATTTGAGACTGATCATGGGTGACAAGGCCGTGAGACAGCCAAGAACGCCAAGGTCACGCGAGATCGACATGTCGCGAGCGGCGAGACCCTACACCAGTTGTGGGATCTCAGATCCCGTGGCCGAATCTCAGGGGAAATGGACAGTCCGTGGCCGAACGGCCTCGGATCTGAGACTGCCTGGTCAGCCTGTTCACTCTTTGGAGTGGGTGAGACGTGGCTGAGACCTCTTTTGGACATTCTCCTGGCAGGAGGGTCGGTCGGCATCCGGCCCGCCCTGGGGACGCAATGGACAGCGCCGAGATCACTCTCAGTATTCGCCGTGGGGATGGTGCCGTCGACGAGATCCGGGACCGGTCGTCAGCGTCGATTGATCTGATGCGCGGCCGCCCCGTGGCGGACGTTTCGCTGGTACAGGGGACAGGCGCACTACTCGGGAACGTACTGGTCAGTGACGACGCAGAGGCCCACATGGTCGGCAGCCGCAGCATCCGGCAGGCGATCCAGCCCGCCTGCGGGACGCGTACGACCGTGCGGGTGCTCGATACGCTCCTGCGAAACGTCCCGACTCCGGGGCCCGGGCCGTCACCCGTTGCGCTTGGCCGAGTCCGCCTCGGGAGGAATCCCGTGCTGGTGGGCATACACAATGGCCTGCGGGCGGTCGCGGCTGCCGGTCTTGGCGAAGATCTGATGGATGTGCGTCTTCACCGTGGCGCGGCTCAAATACAGTCTGGCGGCGATCTCCGCGTTGGACAGGCCCTGCGCGATCAGGCCCAGTACCTGGGCTTCGCGTTCATGAGGCCGTCGGGGAGGGCGGTGTTCTTCGAGGTGTGGCCCGGGTCGTTTCGGCGGCTCGCACGGATCAGACGGGCTGCGGCGATCGGGTCGAGCATGGCGTGGCCACCGACGGCGGCCTCGATAGCGCGGTGGATGTCCGCGGCGGAGGCGTTCTTGGTGAGGTAGCCGGTGGCGCCGGCTTCGAGTGCGGCGAGGATGGAGTCGTCGTCGGTGTAGGTGGTGAGTACCACGACGGCCGTGGCCGGACGTTCGGCCTTGAGCCGGCGTGTTGCCTCGACGCCGTCCATGCCGGGCATGTGAAGGTCCATCAAGACCACGTCGGCTTCGTGCAGGGCGGCGAGATCGACGGCGTGCGTGCCGTCCGCGGCCAGCCCGGCGACGTGCACTGCGTCGACGGCACCGAGGATGGTGGCCAGGCCCTCGCGGACGACCCGGTGGTCATCGGCGATGATCACAGAGATCGGTGTAGGGCTCATCGGTCGCTCCCGTCGCTCACGTTGCTGTGATTGCGCAGGTCGTCCCGTTGGTAGGGGATGCGTGCGGCGACCCGCCAACCCCCGTCGGGCGTGGGACCGGCCTGGAGATCACCGCCTGCCTGCTGGATGCGTTCCCTCATGCCCTGGAGCCCGAACCCCCCTCCGCTCATGCGCAGCGCCGAGGGTGTGTCCGGGCCCAGGGCGGAGCTGGTGTTGGCGACCTGCACGGTCACGTCCCTGGCACCGAAGCCGACGCGCACGCTCACGCGCGCCCCGGGGGCATGCCTGGCGGCGTTGGTCAGTGCTTCCTGGGCCAGGCGGTAGAGCGCGAGCGTGGCCTCGGCATCGAGCTCCTGTGGGCTTCCGTCCAACTTCAGCTCTGCCTGATGGAGTTCGCAGAGCCGTTGGAGCTGAGCGGCCAGCGGTGCCTTCTCCCCGCGCAGTGCGCGCACGGCGTGGCGTGCCTCGTCCAGGCCCGTACCGACCAGCTCGTGGCCGAGCTCGATCTGCGTGATGAGCTTGTCGCGCGGCGCGTTGGTACGGGCGAGGGTGTCGATCGCGGTGAGCTGGATCGACAGGGCGCCGAGGGTGTGGGCGAGGACGTCGTGCAGCTCGCGGCCGAGACGGTTGCGTTCACCGGCGAGTTCCGCCTCGGCCCGGGCGAGCTCGGTACGTCGGCGTTCGGTCGCGACCAGGGTGCTGTGCCGGGCACGCTGGTCGATCTCGCGTCGGCTCGCACCGGCTACCAGTCCGGCGAGAGCCACAGCGGCGGTGGCCAGCAGGCGGCCAGGGAAGGCCCCCTGGGGGATCGCGGCAAGACAGTAGGCGACGGGACCGGCAGCGGACAGCACGAGGGCGGCGACGGGATCGAATGCGACGGCGGCTGTGCTCGCCGCGACGCCGGTGAAGATCAGCCCGTTGGTGTCGGTGGCAGCGATCACCGCTCCGGCCGCGCACATCATTGTGACGACTGCGGCCACGCGCGGGCCTCGGGTGCCGAGGATCAGGAGGATCCAGGACAGCGCGGCGACGGCCAGGGCGAGGGGCGCCACGATCCCCGGGTCGGCGGGAAGCGCCGCCACGTTGATCCAGATCGACACGCCCAGTCCCGCGAGCATGGCCGCGGCGCGTGCCCGCGGCTCGGGGATTATGCCGCTCAGCCCGATCCCGGGATGCTCCGCGGCAGGGCTGAATCTGCCGACGATGTTCATCGGTACGAAGTATTCCAGGATGGTGTGCCTGAAGAGCACGCCCGCAGCGTGCGGGCAGCCGGTTCGATCCCGGTGAGTGGCGGTATGGGAATCACTGCGCGCCGCCCGTGAGACGGGCGGCGCCCACGACCGATTCCTTGGCAACGACTGTGCCGGCCTGGGCCAGGCGCGTCCGGCCTCGCACCCACAACCCCAGACTGCGGAACAGGCTCATGCTCACCGACAGGAGGATGAAGCCGTTCGTCACAGCGGCCTCGCTCAGGTGATGGGCGGCTAGGAACGTGCCGAGCTCCACCGGGAAGATGTGCTGGGCGCCGTAGGCGAAGCCGAGCCGGGCGGCGGTTACGGCGATCCAGACCGTTGCGTAGCCAGCCCCCGAGCGGCTGATAGCTGCGGGCCTGCCTGGGGCGGGCGAAGTGCGAGGCCAACGGCGTCGCCAATGCGGGTCGTACTCGACGGAGACCAGCAGCGGGCAGACCGAGAACAGCCCGAGCGCCGCCCCGGCCACCGCGCTGGCGCCCTGCAGCAGCAGGTCGTTGCCGCCGATCGGCGGCGTGGTGAAGAAGAACGGCACGATCACGGCGACGCCGATGACCGGCCGTCCCACCCGGAACCAGCCGATCTTGCGGCGGCCGAGATCCGACTCGAGCACTACGGCCAGGATCGCCAACTGCATGATCACGATGTTCGCTGTCATGCACCCACCCTCGCCGCGACGCTCGGCCCTGCCATCGGCCCCCGGGCCGGTCACCGGGTGGAGTCGCGCAGCCGGGGGGTGGAGATCACGGTCCACCCCCCTTCTTCCGACGCCCGGGAGCCCTGCGTTCAGTCAGCGCTCCCGGGCGGGAGTCGCATAACCGGTTCGCGAGCGCCGCCCGCGTGGCGACCTCGGCCGAGTTCTCGTCCTCGGGCACCGAGGCCACCGCCGTCGCGGGGCTGACCGTCTCCGACGCGACAACCCAGGGGTGCAAAACGGGATGTATTGCGACAGGACGTGGTTCCTGCCCATCGCTGTGGCCCGCCCTGAGGATTCGGCCACAGCTGTGAGACTGGACGTCTGGCCAAGCAGCGAGACGGAGCGACAACCACAAAGTCACAGCACCGCCGTTGGCCACGGGCGGCGAGATCGTACACCAGTTGTGGGGTCTCAGATTCCGTGGCCGAATCTCACGACCGATGGCCATTCGGTGGCCGATCGGCCACGAATCCGAGACAGGCTGGTCAGTCTGTTCGCTCATTGGAGTGAGTCGGACGTGAGGCAGACCTCCCATGGACAGTCTCCTAGCAGCGCGGTCCTTCGGCCACCGGCCCGCGCTGGGGGTACGCCATGGATGCACCTGATGTCACGCTCAGTGTTCGTCGCCGACACAGTGATGTCGTCGACGATCAGGCGTGGTCGACCTTGGCAACCGGGGTTGCGGTGGTGGTCATGGGGTTCACCACTCCTGCTTCTGGACGACGCCGATGATGTAGCCGTCGGGGTCGGTGAAGTAGAAGAGGTTCTGCCCGTTGTGGGTGCCTTCCTTGGTGGCGTTGACCAAGGGCCGGATCGTGGCGACGTAGCTGTCGAAGTCGTCGACGGCAAGGTAGAACATGCCGAACGCGCCGGGCGTGCGGTCCTTCAGGACCGGCAGCCAGTCCCGCAGGTGGGCGTCTCGGTAGACCATCAGCGCGAAGTCCTCGCCGAAGAGCAGCGAGCGGATGTCGTCGTTGGGGTCGTTGCCCGCGGGCAGCGCGGTGAAGCCGAGCTGCTCGTAGAAGTCCACGGACGCACTCGTGTCCTTCACACCGAGGCAGGGGGCGATGGCGGGAGCCTTCATGACGGTTCACTCCTTGAGCGAAAGCGGGCAGAGAGGGTGCAGGGCGTGGGGAGGCGGGGCCTGCCCAAGGTTGGGTGGCGGCAGGCGGCACAGACGTATTGAGCCGTGGTGGCCGGCCGTACTGATGTGACCACGGGCTCAGCCAGGCGGGGTGTCACTTGGGCGGGAGTTCGGCGGTGGCGTCCAAGGCCCATGCCAGCCAGTCGTCCAGGACGTCGTCATCGAGGGTCTGCTCCGCCAGCAGGACCCAGCCTCTTTGTTCCTTGCCGCGGATCACCAGGGGTGCGGCACCGGGGCGGGCCAGGGCCTCGTCGGTTCTTTCCTTGCCCACGCGCACCATGAGGCCCTCGTCGTACAGGTTGGCCAGCGCGTTGCCCTGAAGGAGGAAGGTCAGGCCGCTGAACATCTTCTTCGCGACCACTCCCTCCGCCTCCAGCCGCTCCCTGATGCGTTCGGCGAGCACTTCGTCGTAGGCCATGACTCCACCCTGGTGTCGGGCAGCCCGGAAAGGGCCGACTGTGGTCATCGTTTCGGCTGGTCGCCGATGCGGCCACCCGTGGACCGTGCGGTGGCCGGGGGCGAGATCCGCCTGCCGGCGTACCGGGGCAGTCAGCTGCTGGGCCGGCGAGGGTCAGGAAGTCTGGCCGGCTGTCTCCTGGCCCTGGTGGTGCGGCTGGAGGAGCTCGTGGCAGGTGCCGGAGTCGTCGTGGAAGGTCGCGGAGATGCCCCATGGCCTGGGCTGCGGCTCCTGGAGGAAGGTCACGCCCCGAGCCGACAGCTCCGTGACGGCCGTACGGCAGTCCTCGACGGTGAACGTGCAGCCGACGAGCGCGCCCTTGGCAAGCAGCGATTTGAGCTGCTCGGCGGTCTCCGGATCCTGCACCGGTGCGCCCGGAACCATCAGGCTGAGCTGGACCTCGGGCTGGTTCTTGGGGCCCACGGTGACCCAGCGCACGCCCTCGCCGAACGGCACGTCCGTGCGCGCCTGCAGGCCGAGGGTCTCGGTGAAGAAGGTTTTGGCCGAGTCCTGGTCCAGGACCCAGACCACCACCGTGTTCAGTCCAGTGATCATGATCTCTCCCGTTGTGTGAGGGGCACATCCGCTCGCCCACGCGGTGCGGACACGTTTCTGCGGTGGCGAGGAGGCGGCGGGCCCGGCAGTCGCCGTCTGCCCCTGGTGGGAGTGGCTGCTGCCGCCCGTGGAAGCGGCTCCTCGACGCTTGGACGTTTTCGACGGTAGAGCCCCTTTAGGACAGCTCACGTCACTAATGCCTGGCAGCCTGGAAACATGACCCAGGACCTGCCCGCCCGCATGCTGCGCCTGCTCTCCCTGCTCCAGACGCGCCGCACCTGGACCGGCACCGAACTCGCCGACCGCCTCGGCGTCACCCTGCGCACCATCCGCCGCGACATCGACCGGCTGCGCGCGCTCGGCTACCCGGTCCAGGGCACCACCGGCACCGCCGGCGGATACCGCCTCACCTCCGGCGCCGACCTGCCCCCGCTCCTGCTGGACGACGACGAGGCCGTGGCCATCGCGGTCGCCCTGCGCACCGCCACCAGCGGCGTGGCCGGGATCGAGGAGACCGCGGTGCGCGCCCTGGCCAAACTGGAACAGGTGCTGCCCATCCGGCTGCGCCACCAGGTCGCCACCATCCAGGCCACCACCGCCCCGCTCCCGGTGCCCTGGAGCACCGGCCCCAAGGCCGATCCCACCGCCCTGGCCACCCTGGCCACCGCCTGCCGCGACCACGAGATCGTCACCTTCACCTACCGCACCAGCGGCGGCGACACCGGACTGCGGCGTGTGGAGCCGCACGCCCTGGTCGCCGCCGACCCGGTCTGGTACCTCGTCGCCTACGACACCGACCACGACCAGTGGCGCCTGTTCCGCGTGGACCGGCTCACCGACCCCGCCCCCACCGGCCACCGCGTCACGCCCCGCGAGCTGCCCACCCCCAACGCGGCCGCCTACGTCGCCGAGCGTCTGGCCGCCGCCCCCGCCCGCTACACCTTCCACGCCACCGTCCCCGCCGACGCCGAAACGGTGCGGGCCCGTACCTGGTCGCTGCCCGGCCGCGTTCAGCCCGTCGACGAGACCACCAGCACCCTCGGCCTCGCCGCCGACAACCCCCACCACATCGCCGAACAACTCCTCGGCATCGACCTCGGCCCCGACGACACCGTCTATGGCAACCCCGAACTCGCCCCGCACCTGGAGCAGTTGGGCAACCGCCTGCTGCGTGCCGCCCACGCGCTCACCGGACAGGACGACCAGAGCAAACGGCACGTAGAGCCGGACGCCCGGCACAAGCAGTAAGACGGAAGTCCCTCCGAGCACGCCTTCCGCGACCTCGAGCCGGGCAATGCCCCCTCAACCTCAGCGGCATCAGCAAGAAGACTGGCGGTCTAGCGTCCAGCCCTGGCTTGGGGTGCCCAGGTGTGTGATGGCAAGTGAGGCTGCGCTTGGCCTGACAGACCAGGTAGAGCCCCTGGGCGGGTCAGTGCTGGGCGTCAGGTGCGGGTGACGGGGCGGCCGTGTCGAGTTCGATCTCGGTGTAGATCGAGAGGGAAACGCCGCACCCCTGAGACAAAGACCGCGTCCAGTGCCGTGAGACGGTTCTGCAAGCCGCAGGTCACAGCGTCGGCTCATGCCACGGAATTCGAGATCCCACACGAACCTGTTGGGTCTTACGGCTGATGTCGTAATCGCACGAGCCGTGTCGTACCGATGTCGTATACGACATCGCCGTGAGACTGGCGCGTGGGTGGGTGTTGCTGCCCTGGGTGTGTGGTGCTCGTCGAGCTCCGGTTGGACTCGACGCACTTCAGTGGTCCATCCGTCTGTGGTGACGGATCTTGTTGCCGTTCCTCTGTGGGCTAATCAGCCCACTCCATGGCTTGGGCGGCGCACGGAGCCGGCGAGCACGAGATATACGGAGGTGCCAGTGAAGGCAATCGTCGCGACGGATCCGGGCGCGGAAGCAGCCGGGATCACACTCGCGGAGCGGCCTGAGCCGGCGCCGGCGATCAACGACGTCGTCGTTGAAGTCCATGCGTCGGGCTTCGTCCCCGCGGAGTGGGAGTGGCCCTCGACGTGGGTCGATCGCGCCGGTCGCGATCGAGCCCAGGCGATCATCGGCCACGAGTTCGCCGGAGTGGTCACCTCCCTCGGCTACGGCACGACGGGGCTCTCGCTGGGACAGCGGGTGTTCGGGATCACGGACTGGCACCGCGATGGAACCCTGGCCGAGTACGCGGCCGTGGAGGCACGCAACCTGGCGCCGCTGCCGGGGAACGTCGACTTCACGGTGGGTGCGAGCCTGCCGATCTCCGGCCTGACCGCGTGGCAAGGTCTGTTCCAGCACGGTCGTCTTCAGGCGGGGCAGAGCGTCCTCGCACACGGCGCCGCCGGCGCGGTCGGGTCTGTGGTTACGCAGCTTGCCCGGGAGTTCGGCGCCTACGTCATCGGTACTGGGCGGGCGGCGGACCGCCAGGCGGCGCTCGACTTCGGCGCGAACGAGTTCCTCGACCTCGCCACCGAGGATCTCGACGACATCGGCGGGGTCGACGTGGTCTTCGATGTCATCGGCGCTGACATCCAAAGGCGCTCGGCGAGAATCATCCGGCCTGGCGGGACGCTGGTGTCGGTGGTCGGGCCTGTTGAGGCTCGCCCTGTCGACGGCTTGGCGGTCGACTTCGTCGTCGAGTCCGTTCCGAGTCAGCTGGTGGAGATCGTCGACCGGGTGCGGGACGGGCGCCTTCGCACGCACATCGGAACCGTCGCGACCCTCGACGACGCCGTCCCTGCGCTCAACCCGACCGGGCGGCGCAAGGGCAAGACCGTCATTCGCGTGCGCCCCTGAGCGCCCTGGAATGGGCCAACAGCGGTGGTGGGCTGGACGACCGCTGACCTGCCCGGTGTCGGACGAGGAAATGCCACGGACTTGAGACTGATCATGGTGACATGGCCGTGAGACAACCAAGAAAGCCCAGGTCGCAAAAGATCGACATGTCGGACGCGGCGAGGTCCTATAGACGATCAGCGAATTGCGGTGGGACATCGAGCGAACCGCGCTCGAGACAGCACTGACAGCCACCGCCTCCGCCGGAGGACTTCCCGCCACGTGCTCGGTGATCCCGTCGCAGCCCAGAAATCCCGAGTAACGCAGGGCATCACCGGGATCACGGCATTCTCCCGAGCACAGGGCCTCTCGCACATCAACAGGCGTGTCGATCGCCGTCCTCGCCCACGCGGCCGCACGCGGAGACGGAGGTCCTCAGCGAGGGATCACACACTCCACCCGGCGACCATGCGGCCCCGGACCGCCGAGGACGTGGTGCCTTCGCTGCTGGACCACAGCGGCGACATCCGCGCCGAGAACGGCGACGGGGCCCGCGTCGAGCACACCGTGGCCCGGCTGCTCGACCGGGGCAACGGCGCCTGCGAACAGCGGCTGCTCCTGGAACGCACGGGCAGCCTGCGAGACGTGGTCACGGAGTGCGTACGGCCAGGTGGGACGTGGGGCGAGGGGTAGGCAGCACCGCGCTGGGTACTCGCACTCCCAGCAAGTCCGTCCGTCCCGCGGAGGTGGCCGCGACATGGCACGCGCTATGTGGAACGGTGTCCTCACCTTCGGGCTGGTGTCCCTGCCGGTCCAGCTGTTCGCGGCTACCGACAGCCACACCATCCGGTTCCGTCAGCTTCAGCGGGGCACCTCCGACCGGGTGCGCAACAAGCGCGTCAACGAGCGCACCGGCGAGGAAGTGCCACCGGACGAGATCGTCAAGGGCCTGGACGCCGGAGACGAGTACGTGATCCTGGAGCCCGGGGAACTGGACGAGATCGCCCCGGGCCGCTCCCGAGAACTGGAGACCACCGGTTTCGTCGACCTCGCGGACGTCGAGCCTGTCTTCTTCGACAGGACGTACTACCTGGGGCCCAAGGGAGAGCAGTACGAGAAGGTGTACGTCGTTCTGCAGACGGCTCTGGAGCGTGCCGACAAGGCGGGGATCGCCACCTTCGTCATGCGGAACCGGGAGTACCTGGTCGCGGTGAAGTCCGAAGGCGGGATCCTGACCCTGCACACCTTGCACTGGGCGGACGAGATCAGGGATCCGCACGCGGAGATCGACGTTCTTCCCCAGCGGGTACGGCCCGCCGACCGCGAGTTGCGGATGGTCGAGCAGCTGATCGACTCGCTGGGCATGGACTGGGACCCGAGCGACTTTCACGACACGTATCACGAGAAGGTGCGGGAACTGGTCGAGGCCAAGAAGAAGGGCGCGAGCGTGGAGAAGGCCGAGCAGCCGGCCGAAGCCACGAACGTCATCGACCTCATGGACGCGCTGCGGGCCAGCGTCGACCGCGCGAGGTCACGGAAGGGCCGGACGTCGGGGAGGACGCGCAGCGCGTCGACGAAGGCGACCGCCGACCACCGGGCACGTTCAGGGACGAAACCTTCGCTCGACTCGCTCACCAAGGCACAGCTGTACGACCTGGCGGCCGAAGCCGATGTCAAGGGCCGCTCCTCCATGAGCCGCCAGGAGCTTGTCGAGGCGCTGTCGCACACCGACAGGCGCGGACACGCCCGGGCCTCGTGACGCATCTCAGCATCCGACGAGGAGAGACACCGATGAATCCACGCCCGCAGCGGAACGGCCCGCATCCCCTCCCGAGGGATCTTCCCGACCAGCAGGCCGGGGACGGAGACGACCGGTGGGACCCGCACACGACCGACCGCCGCACGCCGGAGCGGAACGGTGCGGACGACCGGGAGGACACTGGCGACGTTCCCGACGTGGACGAGGCAGACGTCCCCGACGTGGACGAGGCAGGCGCAGGGCCGCGCGGCGCCCCACGGCGCACCGGGGTCCATCCGGACCATCCCGTACCCGAGGAGCCCTCCGGCTAGTGAGGGGACTCGATCAGTGCTGGCAGTGCGTGCACCAGAGGGTGCGTCGGCCGGCCACACGCTGTGAACGCAGCCGTTCTCCGCAGCGGTGGCACACCGGTTCACCGTCGTCGCGATGGCCGGTGAGCCAGGTTGGACGCGGTGGTACGCGACCGGCACGTGTGGCGGTGGCGAGTACGCGGCGCATAGCCGTGAACACCTGGCGCGCCTCGGTGTCGTCGAGCCCCCGCGCTGGGCGCCCGGGGGCCACTCGGGCGCGCCACAGGATCTCGTCGCTGAGCAGATTACCGAGCCCGGCGATGAGGGACTGGTCCATGAGCACGGCTTTGACGGCGCCCCGCCGCGCGGCTAGCAGATCCAGGAAATCGGAGCGGGCATTTCGAGGGCGTCGGGGCCGAGCCGGTCCAGCAGCCGCTGCAGGGCACGCTGATTCGGGGCCAGCCGTATGCTCTGGAGTTTGCGCTGGTCGCGGTAGCGCAACTGCCGATCGTCGGCGAAGGTCAGAACGACCCGGTCATGGGGGGCCGGCGGATCGTCCGCGCGGGCGCAGACGAGCTCGCCAGTCATCCCGAAGTGCCAGACGGGGGCCTGGCCGTCCCCTACGGGGACGATCAGCACCTTCCCGTGCCGCCACGGCCGGCCGAGCCGCCGCCCCTCCACCTCCCGCCGCAGGCGCCGCACGCCGACCCCGCGCAGTACATCCGTATCGTGCACGTCAACCCGCCGGACGCACCTGCCCCGGCCACAGCCGTTCAGCACGTCACGGAAGCCCTCGACGTCGGGCAACTCCGGCATGGTCACCTCCTGCGGCCCTCAGCTCGCCGATCGGTTCCGTCACCGTCGGCCAGGAGGCGTGACACGATGCGCAGATCTTCGACGAGGCCGTCGTAGACCCGCGTGCGGTCGGCGTCGTCGGCGCGCAGCACGGCGGACGGATGGATCGTCGCCACCAGCGCGGTGATCCCCTGCTCGGCTCCGCCTGCCCCGTCGCCGTCTTCGCCGCTCCCGACGAGGCCGGGCCAGGGCAGCAGCGCGCCGCGTTGCTCGGACACCCGGAAGGCCGAGCCGAGCAGGGCCTTGCCTGCCGTGCCGCCGAGCGCGACGACCACCTGCGGTGCCACGACTCTCAGCTCGGCCCTCAGCCAGGGCCGGCAGGCGGTCATCTCACGGAGTGTCGGGGCTTTGTGGATCCGGCGCTTACGACCCTCGGGGAGGGTGAACTTGAAGTGTTTGACTGCGTTGGTGACGTAGACCCGCTCCGGGTCGATGCCCGCATCAGCGAGGGCGCGTCTCAGCACCTTGCCCGCGGGGCCGACGAACGGTCGGCCCTGACGGTCCTCCTGATCCCCGGGCTGCTCACCGATGAGCAGGACGCGTGCGGTCGTGTCGCCCTCGCCGAACACGGTCTGGGTCGCGTCTCGGTACAGCGGACAGCCCCGGCACTGCGCGGCAGCTTTCCGCAGCCCGGGCAGTCCCGCGCGCCGTCCCGGGAGGTACGGCGTCGCGTCATGATCCCGGCCGAGTGCCTCGGCAGTCGTCCCGGCCATGGCCTGTCGCCCCTTCTCATCCTGGCACTGAGCTCTGCACAGGCGGTTACGGGTTCCGAGTACCCGGGTACTCGCGGGATGGACACCGGCCGCCGACTGGAACAGAGGGAGAGGACGTTGCCATGAATGCCAACCGCAACCGCAGGGGCGACACTCAGCCCGACGAAAAGACACGAGAGCGGTCCGCGGAGGAACGGAACATCGTGACCCCGACCCCACGGGACGTGCGGGCCAAGGCCGAGGGCGACGAGGCGGAGGACCACGAGAAGTCCGGCCCTCCGGCGACCGGCCCCCGGTCCCTGTGACCGGCAGACCAACGTGCCTTCGCGGAAGGCGTCACGCCGTCCCGACGGCCTAGACGTCCAGCAGCTCCAGTAGCTGGGACCGGTGCAGGGCGGCGACGGGTCCGACCAGGTCGGGGTGGCGCAACAACACGGTGGCTTCGCTGTCGTGGGTGCCCGGGTCGACGAGCCATCGCAGGCCGCCAGTATCGGTCCGGTGCTCGGTTGCGGCCACTACCTGCTGTGCCTGAACGGCAAGAGAGCGGTCGGACAGCAGGCAGGCGGCCGCACTGACGACGCTCTCGTCCACCCAGGTCCGCCACGCGCTGACGTCCTCGTGCGGACCGTGTCCCGTGCGCGCGTCCGGCTGGTCGGCTCCGCCCGGGCCGCACAGGTGGAGCAGTTGCACGTCAAGGCCGGTGGGGTACCGCAGATGGGCGGCAAGCTCGGCGGCCTGGCGTGCTTGGGCCTCGGCCAGGGCACTGCTGAGCGCGCCTGCGGGCGGCGGGTAGGCGGCAAGGAGCCATCGGGCGCACGCATATATCACGGGTGTCAGATCGGTGGGCACGGCGATCGGTTTCCCTGGGAGCGTGCTCGCCCCCTCCGGTTGGTCGGGTGCGCGAGTTGGAGCTGGTGCGCGGGGACGACGCTGCCCCGTTCGTGGCCAACCAGTCTAGGCGGCATCCAGGTCCCTGGGGCACGACCGAGGTCACGCTGTGCCCTGTTCGTGTTCGGGCGCGAGGGGCCGGGCATCCCTCCTGGGCGGCCCGGCCCCTGGCACGTCGCCGAAACCCCGGGCCAGGACTTGCCGCGGCCGGTGGCGAAGTCGCGGGTCCGGTCCACCAGCCGGCGCCCGGCGAGAGGAGCTTGCTGGCTGTCGGGTTGCTCGGCGCGGAGGGGTGTGGGCGAGTGGGGGCCATGGCCTTGGCCCGAGGATCTTCTCGACGCGGCCGTGGTCGGCGATCTCCTTGTCCGCGAGCCGGGCGCCGCCCTCGGTGTGTTCGCGCACCGCCGCGTGCAGGTACTGCTCCTCGGCGACCGGGTGCAGCACCCCCAGCTCCGTGGTGAGCTCGTCCGAGAGGTCACGCAGTTGCCGGCCGCCCGTGGGAATGGCCTGGAGGCGGCCGAACATCTCCTCGACCTCGCGGTGGTCGGCTATCACCTCGTCGAGCAGCATTCCGCCGTGTCCCCTCGTGCGTTCCGCCTTTCGTCCGTTCGGTTGGTCTGTGCCGCCCGGCGCAGGCCCTTGCACACCGCAACTCGCAGGTGGCGCGGTACCACCTCATCGGCGGTTCACGCCGGGCCCTGCCGACGCCACCGTGCGCCGCGACCGAGCCCGGCCGACAGCGAGCCCGGGGCCCGACCCGGGCGTGCGCCATCGAGGGCTCGGGTACGTCGAGGATGCCCGTGCACCTCGTCAGAGAGGAGAGCCGGGGTCTGCGGGGCGGATGCGGCCGCGCCAGCCGCCGCTCTCGCGGCCGCGGCTTTCGAGGTAGTCCTTGAAGCGGCTCAGGTCGCCTTTGACCCTCCGGTCGATCATGCCCAGCGCGTCCGCGCCTTTCTCGGCGATGCCTGTCGGCTCGACATCCATCGTGAGTTCCACACGTGTGTGCGTCTCGTCGATGCGCTCGAACCGGACCGATCCGCGCTGCCGGGTGTCTCCCGCGACGGATCGCCAGGTGATGCGGTCGTCCGGAAGCTGATCGACGATCTCCGTGTCGAACTCGCGCCGTACCCCGCCGATACTGGTGGTCCAGTGGTTGTGGCGGTCGTCGAGTTGCCTGACCTCGTCGACGCCTTCCATGAAGAGGGGGAATTCCTCGAACTGAGTCCACTGGTTGTACGCGATGCGGAGCGGGGCCGCCACGTCGACCGTTTCCTTGACCGAACTCATGGGTTCCTCCTTGTCGGCTCGTGGTGGGGAGCACCGGGTACCCAGGAAGAGTGCGGCGAAGACAGCTGTCCTCCCCCATGGCAGGGGCCGTGCGTGCCATACCGCCTTGGCGGGAACCCGGCAGCCACTCGAGCCAGGCTGAGGTGGCCGGTCATGACATCCAGAGGAGTCTCGTCATGTCCACAATCAAGAGCCATTCGGGCAACGACAACGGCCGCGCAGCCGTGTTCGATGTGGACGGAACTCTCGTCGACACCAATCATCTGCACGTCGTGACCTGGTGGGAGGCGTTCCGTCAGGCAGGCCACCGAGTGCCGACGCACGCGATCCATCGGGCGGTCGGGCTCGGTTCAGAGGACCTTGTCGCCCATCTTCTCGGTTCGGACCGGGCCGAGGAGGAAGGTGCCGATCTCAGAGCAGCCCACAAGACGCTCTATGCCCAGCATTTCGAACTCCTCGCCGCGCTGCCGGGCGCGGGACGTCTGCTGCGGCGGCTGGCCACAGACGGCTGGACGGTCGTCCTCGCCACATCGGCGAGTGGCAGCGAGCTGTCTGCGCTGCGGCGTGCGATCGACGCGGACGACGCGATCACGGCGACAGCGAGTGCCGATGACGTCACCAAGGGCAAACCGGCCCCCGAGCCCGTGGAGAGGGCCTTGGAGCTGGCCGGGATCCCGGCGGAGCGTGCTGTGTTCGTCGGCGACACCGTGTGGGACATGCGGGCGGGCAGCCGTGCGGGCGTGCGGTGCGTGGGGCTTCTCTGTGGCGGCATTCCGCGTAACGAGCTGGAGGAGGCCGGCGCCGAAGCCGTCTTCGCGGACCCGGCCCACCTGCTCGCCTCGCTACCACGGAGCCCGCTGGCATGACGGCGGCTGCCGAACTGCGGCCCCATAGCCCATCGGATCTGATGGGATCGGCGCCGCCCCCGCAGCCGGAATATCCAGGTTCGATTGATGTATGCGGCTGAGCGGTGCATCAACCGCATGCAAGCAATGGCACGGGACCGCCATCCGCCGCGAGATTCAACCTGGGCGACCTGGGCCGCTCTGCCCCCTTCCCGGGAGTGACCGTCCGGGCTGCCGGGGCCGAAAGACATGTGCCCGTATCGCCCATTCAGGACGGCACCACGGACGCACCCAGTTAGACCTGCCGATCCGGGGGGTACCCGGCGCGTCCAGGATCACCGACATGTTCCCTCTGGGAGGCGCGATGCCCGGCTTCGGATACTTCCTGTCGTGCGAGGAGCACGGCCCGGCGGACCTTGTCGAGCAGGCACGCATGGCCGAGCAGGCCGGCTTCGAGTCGCTGTGGATATCGGACCACTATCACCCGTGGAACGGCCAGCAGGGCCAGAGCCCGTTCGTGTGGTCGGTGATCGGCGCTCTGTCACAGGCGGTGTCGCTGCCCGTGGAAACGGCAGTCACCTGTCCGCTGCTGCGCACCCACCCGCGGTGATCGCCCAGGCCGCCGCGACCAGCGCGGTGCAGCTGGACGGGCGCTTCCGGCTGGGCGTGGGTACCGGCGAGGCGCTCAACGAGCACATCCTCGGCGCCGTCTGGCCGGAGGTACCGGTACGGCTGGAGATGCTGGAGGAGGCCCTCCAGATCATCCGGCGGCTGTTGACCGGGGAGCAGATCAGCCACCACGGCAAGCACTACACCGTCGAGAACGCCCGCCTGTACACGGTCCCGGACGAACCGGTGCCGATCGATGTGTCGGCCTTCGGCCCACAGGCCGCCGAGGTCGCGGCCCGCGTCGGTGACGGGCTGATCACCATGGCGCCCGATGAGGCCGTGGTGGAGCGTTTCCGGCGAGGTGGCGGCGGGAGCAAACCGGTGTACGGCGGGCTGAAGGTGTGCTGGGGCACGGACGAGCGGGAGGCGGTCCGCACCGCGCACCGCCTGTGGGCCACCGAGCAGCTGCCCGGCGAACTCCCGCAGGTCCTGCCCACCCCGACCCACTTCGAGCAGGCCTCCGAGCTGGTCACCGAGGAGCGGGTGGCCCGGGCCGTGCGATGCGGCGACGATCCGGACGCCCACGTCGAGGCGCTGTCCGCGTTCGTCGACGCGGGCTTCGACGGTGTGTACGTCAACCAGATCGGCGCGGACCAGCAGGGCTTCTTCGACTTCTACCGCACCAAGGTCCTGCCCCGGCTTCGGGACTGACCGCGCGAGGTGGTGGACACCGTGCCCGGACCCGCGGAGACCGACGGCAACACACTCGTCGTGATCGACACGATCAACGCGTACGACCACGAGCACGCCGTGCTGCCGGTGCCGGCCGCCGAGCGCGCCGTGCCCGTCCTGGCCGAGCCTCGCGGCCGGGCCCGGAAGGCGGACGTTCTGGTGATCTACGCGAACGACGGCTTCGGGACGTGCCGCTCCCACTACGGGGAGCTGCCGGAACGGGCGTCGGCTCGGCCGCACGCCGGCATGGGCACCCTGATCGCCACGGCAAGCACACGGCCCGTACCGGACAGTCCACTGCTCCCAGGGGGAATACGATCATGACTGAACGCATCCGTGGAACCAGCCTCGACGCACTGGCCGCGGCCCTGCGCGCCGGGGCCGACGCCGAGGTCCGGTTCGATGCGGGGAGCCGGGGTGCCTACGCCACCGACGGCTCCAACTACCGGCAGGTACCCCTCGGCGTGGTCGTCCCCCGGTCAGTCGAGGCGGGAGCCCACGCGGTGGAGATCTGCGCCCGGTTCGACGCGCCCGTGCTGTCGCGCGGCGGAGGCACCAGCCTGGCCGGGCAGAGCACCAACACGGCCGTCGTGATCGACTGGACCAAGTACTGCGACCACCTCGTCGCCGTCGACCCCGAGGCCCGCACCTGTGTCGTCGAGCCGGGCATCGTCCTCGACGAACTCAACCGCCGGCTCACCGATCACCGGCTGCAGTTCGGCCCTAAGCCCTCGACACACAGCCACTGCGCCCTGGGCGGCATGATCGGCAACAACTCGTGCGGCGCCTCCGCGCAGGCCTACGGCAAGACGGCCGACAACGTACGCCGGCTGGAGGTCATGACCTACGACGGGCTGCGCATGTGGGTGGGACCCACCGGCCGGGCCGAGCGTGCGCGGATCGCCGCGGAGCGCGGGCGGCGGGCGGAGATCTACGACGGCCTGGACCGGATCGTCGCTACCTACCTGGCCGACATCCGGCGCGGCTACCCGAAGATCCCACGCCGGGTCTCCGGCTACAACCTCGACTCGTTGCTCCCGGAAAACGGCTTCGACGTCGCACGGGCCCTGGTCGGCAGCGAAGGCACCCTGGTGACCGTCCTGCACGCCGAACTCGATCTCGTCCCGGTGCCCCCCTGCCAGTCGCTGCTCGTGCTCGGGTACGACGACATCTGCCGGGCCGCGGATGACGTGCCTCATCTGCTGGAGCACTGCGCCCCCACCCAACTGGAGGCTCTGGACGGCCGCATGGCCCAGCTGATGCGCGAGGAGCACGCCTATCTCGACTCGCTCGCCGCCCTCCCCCAGGGTGACAGCTGGCTGCTCACGCAGTTCTCCGGGGACAGCCAGGAGGACGTGGACGAGCAGGCCCACGCCCTGCTGAAGGCGATCGGCCGCGCCGAGCACGACCTCTCGGTCGCCTTCTCCGACCAACCCTCGCGCGAGCAGGAGATGCTCAGGGCCCGGGAGGCCGGCCTCGGGGTGACGGCACGCCCGCCGGACGACCGGGAGACCTGGGAGGGCTGGGAGGACTCGGCCGTACCGCCGGAACGGCTGGGTAACTATCTGCGGGATCTGAAGCGCCTGTTCGACGAGTTCGACTACGACGACCCTTCCCTGTACGGCCACTTCGGGCAGGGCTGTGTGCACACCCGCATCCCGTTCGGGCTGCGGACCGCCCAGGGCGTCGCGGACTTCCGCCGGTTCGTGGAGCGGGCCGCCGATCTCGTCACGTCCTACGGCGGCTCGCTGTCGGGTGAGCACGGGGACGGTCAGGCCCGCGGTCAGCTGCTCACCCGGATGTTCGGCGAACGGCTGGTGACCGCCTTCGGCGAGCTGAAGGCCTTGTTCGACCCGGACAACCGGATGAATCCGGGCAAGGTCGTCGACCCGAACCCGGTCGACAGCGAGTTGCGTCTGGGTGGGGACTGGCGTCCCGCCGACCCGGAGACCCGCTTCGGGTATCCCGAGGACGACCACTCCTTCACCCGGGCGGTGCTGCGCTGCGTGGGCATCGGCAACTGCCGCAGCCGGCGTGGCGGCGTGATGTGTCCCTCCTACCGGGCCACACGGGAGGAGGAGCACTCCACCCGGGGCCGGGCGCGGCTGCTGTTCGAGATGCTCGACGGGCATCCGGACTCCACGGTCACCGACGGGTGGCGCTCGACCGAGGTGCGCGACGCCCTGGACCTGTGCCTGGCCTGCAAGGGATGCAAGTCCGACTGCCCGACCGGCGTGGACATGGCCACGTACAAGGCGGAGTTCCTCTCCCACCACTACGCCGGCCGGCTCCGCCCCGCCGCCCACTACTCGCTGGGCTGGCTGCCGCTGTGGGCACAGCTGGCCTCTCACGTCCCCTGGTTGGCGAACGCCGTGCTGGACGCCCCGGGCCTCGGCCGGACGGGACGGTGGCTCGCCGGCGTCGAACCGGACAGGACGGCTCCGCTCTTCGCCGAGCGGTCGTTCGTGCACTGGTGGCAGGAGAACGGCAGGCAGCGGCCCGACCCGGCCGATCCGGCGACGGTACTCCTGTGGCCGGACACCTTCAGCAACCACTTCCATCCGTCGGTGGCGGTCTCCGCGGCACGGCTCCTCGAAGACGCCGGATTCCGGGTCGCCGTACCCGACACGCCCCTGTGCTGCGGGCTGACGTGGATCTCCACGGGCCAACTCGCCACGGCCCAGCGGGTGTTGCGCCGCACCACGCGGGCACTGCGTCCCTATCTCGACGCGGGAACCCCCGTCATCGGCCTGGAGCCGTCCTGCACGGCCGTGTTCCGCTCCGACGCCCCCGAACTGCTCCCCGGCGACGAGGACGTGCGGCGGCTGGCGAAGCAGACGCGCACCTTCGCCGAGCAACTGGTTGAGCACGCGCCCGCCACATGGAGTCCGCCCCGACTGGCCAGGCAGGCGACCGTGCAGACCCACTGCCACCAGCACGCGGTCATGAAGTTCGACGCCGATCGTGAGCTGATGCGCCGCGCCGGCCTGGACGCCGATGTCCTGGACGAGGGCTGCTGCGGCCTGGCCGGCAACTTCGGCTTCGAACGGGGCCATCACGACGTGTCCCTGGCGATAGGCGAGCTGGGGGTCCTGCCGTCCGTCCGCGCGGCGGCGCCGAGCGCCCTCGTGCTCGCCGACGGCTTCAGTTGCCGCACCCAGATCGAGCAGGGCGGCACCGGGCGCCGGGCCCTGCACCTGGCCGAGGCGCTGGCTCTCGGTCTCGCCGGCAACCTGCCCGCCGAACAACCCGAACGCCTCGCCGCCCGCCCCGAGCCACCGTCCGCCGGAGCCCGTTGGGCGACGGCGGCCGGCACCGCCGCACTCCTCGCGACGGCCGGTCCACTCGCCGTACGAACGCTGCGCCGCCGGTAACCGCAACTGCACCCCCGCCGGAAAGGATCGCGAACCATGTCGACGAAGGTGTCCGACTACATCCTCCAGCGCCTGCGCGAGTGGGACGTGGAGCATGTCTTCGCCTATCCCGGCGACGGGATCAACGGTCTCCTCGCCGCCTGGGGGCGAGCCGAGAACAACCCCCGCTTCGTCCAGTCCCGCCACGAGGAGATGTCCGCCTTCGAGGCCGTGGGATACGCCAAGTTCTCCGGCCGGGTCGGTGTCTGCGCCGCGACCTCCGGCCCCGGCGCCATCCACCTCCTCAACGGCCTGTACGACGCCAAACTCGACCACGTGCCCGTGGTCGCGATCGTCGGGCAGACCAACCGCAGCGCCATGGGCGGCTCGTACCAGCAGGAAGTCGACCTCATCAGCCTGTACAAGGACGTCGCCTCGGACTTCTGCGAGATGGTCACCGTCCCCGAGCAGCTCCCGAACGTCCTCGACCGCGCGCTGCGCACGGCGATGGCACGCCGCTCGGTGACGGCCCTGATCGTCCCCGCCGACGTCCAGGAACTGGACTACTCGCCGCCCGAGCACGCCTTCAAGATGGTCCCCTCCAGCCTCGGCATGCCGCACTCCACGGCGGTGCCGGACGACGACGACCTGCAACGAGCCGCCGATGTACTCAACTCGGGCGGGAAGACGGCCGTCCTGATCGGCCAGGGCGCGCGCGGCGCGCGAACGGAGGTCACGGAGGTCGCCGAGCGGCTCGGCGCCGGAGTCGCCAAGGCCCTGCTGGGCAAGGACACCCTGGACGACGACCTGCCCTACGTCACCGGCGCCATCGGCCTGCTGGGCACCCGGCCGTCGTACGAGATGATGCGCGACTGCGACACGCTGCTCGTGATCGGTTCGTCCTTCCCTTACACGCAGTTCCTGCCGGAGTTCGGCCAGGCACGGGCCGTGCAGATCGACATCGACCCGCACATGGTCGGGCTGCGCTACCCGTTCGAGGTCAACCTCGTCGGCGACGCCGCACGCACGCTGCGCCGGCTGCTGCCGCTGCTGGAGCAGACCGAGGACCGGACGTGGCAGAAGACGATCGAGGACAACGTGGCACGCTGGTGGGAGGTGATGGAACGGCGGGCCACCGTCGAGGCCGACCCGGTCAACCCGGAGTACGTCACCCACGCGCTCAGCGGACTGCTCCCGGACGACGTCATCCTGTCCTCCGACTCGGGCTCGGCCGCCAACTGGTACGCCCGGCACCTGAAGCTGCGCGGCGCGATGCGCGGCTCGCTGTCGGGGACGCTGGCCACCATGGGGCCCGGCGTGCCGTACGCCATCGGCGCGAAGTTCGCGCACGGCGACCGGCCGGCGATCGCCCTGGTCGGTGACGGGGCGATGCAGATGAACGGCATGGCCGAGCTGATCACCGTCGCCAAGTACTGGCGGGACTGGGCCGATCCGCGACTGATCGTCGCCGTCTTCAACAACCGGGACCTCAACCAGGTGACCTGGGAGATGCGCGCGATGGAGGGCGCCCCGCAGTTCCTGCCCTCGCAGTCGATCCCCGACGTCGGGTACGCCGACTTCGCCCGCTCGCTCGGCCTGGCCGGCATGCGGATCGAGAAGCCAGACGGTGTGACGGGTGCCTGGGAGGCCGCCCTGGCGGCCGACCGCCCCGGCGTGCTCGACTTCGTGACCGACCCCGCCGTACCTCCGATCCCGCCGCATGCCACGCTCGACCAGATCGAAGCAGCCGCGGCATCCGTCCTCAAGGGCGACAGCGACCGGGCCGCCATGATCCGGCAGGGCTTCAGGGCCAAGGTTCAGGAGTTCCTGCCCGGAGGCCACCGGTGACGGACGCCCGGCCGGTGGAACGCCTGACCAGCGAGGTCTACACCGTCCCCACCGACACGCCCGAGGCGGACGGCACCCTCGCCTGGGACAGCACCACCCTGGTCCTGGCCACCGTCCACTGCGGGACGGTCACCGGCCTCGGCTACACGTACGCCCCGCCCGCCGCGGCCCGTGTCATCGACGGCCTGCTCGCGGACGTCGTCACCGGCGTCTCCGTTCTCGACGTACCCCGGGCGAACGAGGCCATGGCCCGCGCCGTACGCAACGCGGGTCTGCCCGGTGTCGCGGCCCAGGCCCTCTCCGCCGTCGACATCGCCCTGTGGGACGCCAAGGCACGTGTGCTCGGCCTTCCTCTGGTCCAGCTTCTCGGAGCGGCCCGCGACGACGTGCCTGTCTACGGCAGCGGCGGCTTCACCGCCTACGACGACAGCCGTCTGGAGCGGCAGTTGCGCGGCTGGGTGGAGACGGAGGGCATACCGCGCGTCAAGATCAAGATCGGGGAGTCGTGGGGCCGATGCGAGGACCGGGACCTGCGCCGCGTCACCCAGGCGCGCGCCGTCGTCGGGCCGAAGACCGGGCTGTACGTGGACGCCAACGGCGGCTACGGCATGAAGCAGGCGGTCCGTGTGGCCGCGGGTCTCGCCGACGAAGGCGTCGTGTGGTTCGAGGAACCTGTCTCCTCCGACCATCCCGATGCCCTGGCCGCCATCCGCACCCAGGTCACGCCCGACGTCACGGCCGGCGAGTACGGCTACACGCTGTCGTACTTCCGGCACATGCTCGCCGCCCGCGCCGTCGACTGCCTCCAGGCCGACGTCACGCGGTGCGGCGGCATCACGGAAGGGCTACGCGTCGCCGCTCTGGCCCAGAGCCACGGCCTGGAGATCTCGGGCCACTGCGCCCCGCACGTCCACGTGCACGCTGCGGCCGCGGTGCCCAATCTGCGCCATCTGGAATGGTTCCACGACCACGTCAGGATCGAGCGGCTGCTCTTCGACGGCACCTTGGACGCTGAGGGCGGCTCCCTCGCTGTCGGCCAGGCACAGGCACCAGGCCTGGGCCTGAGCATCGCGGGCGAGCGAGCGGCTCCCTACCGAACCGGTTGAAGGGACGCCTACGCCTTTCCACGAAAAGGAGTAATTCGCAGAGAACGGGAACACGGAAAACATCGGATTATCCGGAAGGAGGTGGCACGATGTCCACCGGCACACTTCTGGCGATCGTCATTCCCGTCGCGGTGGTCGTCGTGCTGTTCGCCGTGGGCCTGGCTCTCTTCATGCGGCACCGGGCCCTGCGGGAGCGCTACGGCCCCGAGTACGAACGGACGGTCGACGCCGCCGACAGCAGGCTCGCCGCCGAGCGCGAGCTCAGCGCGCGCGAGAAGCGACACGACAATCTCGACATCAAGCCCCTGCCCGACCGTCTCCGCGAGCGCTACACACGGGACTGGGAACACGTGCAGCACGAGTTCGTGGACCGCCCGGAGGACGCCGTGCACGACGCGGATCGACTGGTGACCTCCGTCATGCAGGAACGCGGCTATCCCACCGAAGGCTACGACCAGCAGCTGAAGGACCTTTCCGTGGAACACAGCCGCACCCTCGAGCACTACAGGGCCGCCCACGAGATCGACACGCTCAGCGAGGGCCACAAGGCCACCACCGAACAGTTGCGCAGCGCCATGGTCCACTACCGGGCACTGTTCGACGAACTTCTCTCCGACGGCGGCCAGACCCGCCATGTCCCGGCGTGACATCCCGACAGCCGGGACCGATGGACACGGAGCAGTTACACGGAGCAGTTATGCAACACGACGACACACCGCACACCACCGACAGCGGACTGTCCACCGAAGACCTCGCACAACCCCGCGAGACCGACGCAGCCTCGAGCACCGCCCCAAGTCCCCCGGTCTACCCGGGCGAGGGCGAGGATGCCAAAGGGGCGGACGCGTCCGACGACACCACGTTCCGCGAGACGAAAGACCCCGCGGCCGGCGATGCGGCGAAAGCACGGACCGGGGACGCGGACGAGATGCCGCAATTGTTGACGGCCGAGGACGCGGACGACTTCCGCAATCGCTGGGAGAAGATCCAGACCACCTTCGTCGACGATCCCCGTGAAGCGGTGCAAGCCGCGGACAGCCTGGTCGCCAACCTCATGCAGACGCTCGCCACGACGTTCGACCAGCACAAGAAGACGCTCGAAGAACAGTGGAGCCGGGGCGGGCAGGCCGACACCGAAGCCCTGCGTATGGCCCTGCGGCACTACCGCTCTTTCTTCAACCGCCTGCTCACCACCTGAGAAACTCACCAGCCGGAGAGAAAGAAGAGCGCCATGATCGCACTCGGCGTCATCCTCCTCATCGTCGGATTCGTCCTGCACATCGGCATCCTGTGGACGATCGGAATCATCCTGCTCGTCGTCGGCGCCATCCTGTTCCTCCTCGGGTCCGTCGGCCACGCCGTCGGCGGCCGACGCCACTACTGGTAGACGCGCCCGGGTTCCACAAGGCGCGCCGCTCGCCGAGGCCGATGGCGGCACGAGCGGTCCCGTAGGTGGGCGCCTCCATGCCGCCCACCGACGGGACCGCGTCTGCCGCAGCCGACATCCGGGTGATACCCGATGGCGTGGTTACCCGCCTCGGACGCGATGCTCCATCGCGGTGATGCTCGGCCCGAGGGGTCGCTCTCCCCGGCGTGCGCAGGGCATGGCGGTGGCGGCGCGCGGTACACGTTGCTGGTCCACGACGGCTGTGGGTGAGGAGGGGTGATGCGCGAGGCACGGGTGGCACTCGGCGAGGTACTGGCCTGGTGGGTGGTGCTGGTCGTCGTCAACGTCCTGTTCATCAGCACCGTCTCGCCCCTCGAAGTCGTCGTCGTCGCGGGCGGAGCGCTGATCGCGGCGGTCGCCGCCCGGGCCGTCCACTCGGCGTCCGGTGCCCGGCTGGGCGGCACCCGGCGATGGGGAGCGGCCGTGCTCGCGTGGCCCGGCGCGGTTCTCACCGACCTGAGCAGACTGTGCCTGGCCACCGCGCGTGCCCTCGGCGGCCATTCCTCGCAAGGGAGCCTGAAGATGATGACGCTTTCTCCCGGAACGGGTGCCGCGTGGGCCTGCGCCCTGCTGTCGTCCACCCCCGGCGCATACGTCGTCGACGTACACGGAGGCGAACCGCGGAGGACGGGGCGAGCCTCGCAGACAGCCGTTGCGCACTTTCTCTCCGATGACCGTACGAGCCTGGAGGATGTGCTCACCGAAGGGATGCGCCGGTGAACGCCTGGCTACTCGCGATCGCAGTCCTGCTGACCCTGGGTATGCCGCCGTGCGTCTGGGCCGCCGGCCGGGACTCGGCGGTCGAGAGGCTCGCGGGGCTCAGCCTGGCGACCTCCGTCGTCACCGCCGTTCTGCTGCTGACGGCCCAGGGGTTCGGCCGCAGTTCCTTCGCCGACCTCGGCCTCGTCCTCGCCGTCCTGGGACCCGCCGGAACGCTGGTCTTCTCCCGTTTCCTCGGCGGCCGGTCGATCGAGGCCCCCGATGCCCAGACTCATGGGAAGCCGTGACATGGCTGCCCGTCATGTGTGTGCACTCGTCCTGCTCATCGCCGGTACCGGTGCGCTGGTGCTGTCCGCCGTCGGCCTGGTGGCACTCCCCCGGCCGTACCAGAGACTGCATGCCCTCACCCCCGCCTCCACCGTCGGCACTCCGCTCGTCGCGCTCGCCCTGGCGGTCGAGAACGGCCCCGGGCGCGCCGCCGTCAAGCTGGTCCTCGTCGCGGTGGTCGTGGCGGTCGGCGGGACGGTCACGGCGATGGCGATCGGCAGGGCGACGGCCCAGCACGAACACCTGCTGCGAAGGGACTCCCCGGAGTGAGCACCGCTGTCGTCCAGGAGTATCTGATCGCCGGCGCGCTGGTGCTGGTCGCCGCGAGCGCCACAGCCGCGGCGCTGGCCCGCGACCCGGTACGGCAGGCCGTCCTGCTGGCCGTCCTCGGTCTGTGTCTCACCGTCCTGTTCACGTTTCTCCAGGCACCCGACGTGGCCCTGTCCCAGTTGGCCGTCGGTACGGCGGTCACCCCGCTGCTCATCCTGCTGACGGTCCGCAAGGTGCGCCGCCCGACAGCTTCGCGACACGACGGGGACGAGCGCGGGCAGGAGGGCGGCGATGAGTCGTAGCGCGCGCATCCGGCTGTTCTGGGCCGCGGCCGTCGTCTTCGCCGTGGTGTACGCGCTCGCCTGCACCGGGCTGCCGCACTTCGGGACGGCGGTGCACCCCTACGCCACCCGCGCGGTGGCCGCGTCCCTGCAGCAGCGCACCGCCAACGTGGTCTCCTCGGTCAACTTCGACCAGCGGGCCCTGGACACCCTCGGAGAGGAGTCGATCCTGTTCGCCTCGGTACTCGGGACGCTCGTGCTGCTGCGCCGTGCCCGCGACGAGCGCGTCGGCCCGCCGCAGGCCGGGCGGGTCCTGCCCAGCACCATGCTGCTGGGCTTGGTGATGGTGCCGCTCACGCTGCTGACCGGCGTGTACATCGTGGCGCACGGCCAGTTGTCGCCGGGCGGCGGCTTCCAGGGCGGTGTCGTTCTCGCCACCGGGCTGCACATGGCGTATGTGGCCGCGGACTACCGCGTGCTGAAACGCATCCGCCCGCTGGCCGTGCTCGACGTGGCCGATGCGCTCGGCGCGGGCGCCTTCGTGGCTCTGGGGTTCGCCGGACTGATCGCCGGCGGGGCCTACCTCCAGAACGTGCTGCCGCTCGGCACCTTCGGGCAGCTCTCCTCCGGCGGCCTGGTGCCGTTGCTGAACGCGGCGGTCGGCGTCGAGGTCGGCTCGGGCATCATCGTCCTGCTCGCTTCCTTCCTCGACCAGGCCGTCGAGGTGAGACCGGCGCGGAACTCGGGCTCGGGAGGCGGCACATGACGATGCTGCCCTTCCTCGCCGCCGGGTGGATCTTCCTCGCCGGCGTGTACGGCATGGTCACCAGCCGCGACATCATCCACGCCGTCGGCTGTCTCGCGGTGGCGCAGTCGTCGACGTATGTGCTGCTGCTCACCGTCGGATACCGGCGCGGCGGCATCGCGCCGTACTTCACCGACACTCCCCTGCGCACCCGCACCGTCGATCCGGTCGTGCAGGCGCTCGCGCTGACCGACGTCGTGGTGGGCGCCACGGTCACCGCGCTGCTGCTGGCGCTCGCCATGCAGATCCGCAAGCGCCACGGCACGGTCGACCCGGACGCCCTGACCGGGCTGAAGGGCTAGCGGGCCGGGCATGGTGCGTACCTCCGATCTGCTGCCGCTCGCGATCGCCGTACCTCTGCTGGGCGCCGTGGTCCTGGTGATCGTCGGGCGGTGGCTGCCGCGCCCGGCCATCGATGTGCTGGTCACCGTCTGGGCGGCGCTGGAGGTCGGGTGTCTCGCCTGGCTGTGGCTGCGTACCGGCGACGGGCACAGTGTCTCGTGGCTGGGCGGCTGGTCCCCGGTCCACGGTGAGAGCGTGGGCATCGTGCTCGTGGGCGACCGGATCGGTGTCGGTCTCGCCCTGCTCACCGGCGCGCTCGTCCTCGCGGTCGTCGTCTACTCCTGGCGCTACTTCGACGAGCCGCCAGAGGCACACGCGGGGACCTTCCCCGCCCTCATCCTCCTGTTCGAGGCGGGTATGGTCGGCTTCGCGCTGACCGGCGATCTGTTCGACGCGTTCGTCTTCTTCGAGCTGATGGGCGCGGTCGCCTACGCTCTGACGGGCTATCGCATCGAAGACCCACGGCCGGTGCAGGGCGCCCTGGTCTTCGGTGTCGTCAACTCCCTGGGCGCATATTGCTCGTTGCTCGGCATCGGGCTGGTCTACGCCCGGACCGGTGAGCTCGGTTTCGCGCAGATCGGTGTGCAACTCGCCCGGCACAGCCCCGATGCCCTGCTGTCCGTGGCCTTCGTGCTGATCGTCAGCGGGCTGCTGGTCAAGGCGGCGGTGGTGCCCCTGCACTTCTGGCTTCCGGACGCCCATTCCGTCGCGCCGACCCCCGTGTGCATGCTGCTCTCCGGCGTCATGGTGGAACTCGGCGTCTACGGCACCGCGCGCGTCTACTGGGTCGCCTTCTCCGGACCACACGGCATCACGCACGCGCACCTGCGCGCCGTGTTCGTGGCCGCCGGGGTGCTGACGGCACTGGTGGGGGCCGTGATGTGCTGGCAGCAGCGCCACCTCAAGCGGCTTCTCGCCTTCTCCACCGTCGGGCACGTCGGCCTCTTCCTCGCCGGGACGGCACTGCTCACCCCCGCCGCGACGGCCGGGACCGCCCTGTACGTCGCCGCCCATGCCGGGGTCAAGGCGGCGCTGTTCGCCACGACCGGTGTCCTGCTGGACCGGTACGGCTCCGTCGACGAGCACGGGCTGTACCGGCGCGGCCGCGATCTGCCCTTCGTCGGCGCGCTGTTCGTCGTGGGCGGCCTCGGACTCGCCGGTCTGCCGCCGTTCGGGACAGCCCTCGGCAAGGCTGTCGCCGAGCATGCCGGGGAGGACGAATTCCCTTGGCTGCCCGCGGTGTTCGTGCTGGTCTCGGCCCTCACCGGCGGAGCCGTGCTGCGGGCCGCCTCCCGGATCTTCGCCGGCGCCGGGCCCCGGCCGCGCGACCGGTACGCCGGCACAGAGACCACCGGCGGCGGTGAGGAACCGGAGATCCGCGATCCGCAACGCCGGATCCCCGTCCCCATGCTCATCGTGCCCGCCGTACTCCTCGCCGCCGCGCTCGCCGTCGGGCTGCTCCCCGGCCTCGGCGCCGCCCTCGCCCATGCCGCCCGGCAGTTCACCGACCGCACCGCCTATACGACGGCGGCGATCCACGGCCACACCGTCGCACCGTCCGCGCCGGTTCCGGACGTCGGCTGGAGCGCCGAGGGCGTGCTCCTCGCGCTTGCCTCGACCGTCCTGGCGGTGCTCCTCGCCACGGCCGCCGTGTGGGGGCCCGCGCTGCGGTCACCGGCGTTGGGCCGGGTCGCGGCCGTCTGTGAAGGCGTGGGACGGCGCGTGATCGTGCCCCTGCGCCGACTGCACTCGGGACACCTCGGTGACTACGTCGCCTGGCTCGCCGTAGGGACGGCAGTGCTGCTCGTCGTCATGACCGTGTAGCGCACTGTGACCGAGTCCTGCGCGCGCATGGCGTCGGGTCCGTCGGGCACCCGGAAGAAGTGACCAGTCGTTCACCCGGTGGAAGGGGTGCATGAGGATGTCCGTCTCCACATCGCTGACGGACCTGGTCGGTCCTGTGGGATAGGCGCAATGGACTGATGACGGAAAGCTCCGCCATCGCCTCCGCACCGGACTGCTCACCGACGAGGCTGCGACAGGCATCCCGCGGAGGCAGCCTGGAGACAACCCGAGGAAGACCTCATGAACACCAGGGCGAGGACCCGGGGGGAGATACGGGTCGGCAGCCGCACTGGGCCGCTGTCGAACCCGGACAAGGAGCTGTTCCCGGACGACGGCATCACCAAGGCCGAGCTGATCGACTACTACCGCGGAGCATCGCGCCCCTGATGCTGAGCCACCTCAGGAGCCGCCCGCTGGTGATGGAGCGCTACCCGGACGGCTACGAGGGTTCTACCACAAGGACGTTCCCGACTACTCCCCGACTGGATCCGCACGGTGCGCGTGCCCAAGGTGGGTGGCCGTCTCACCATGGCCGTCTGTGACGACACTATCTTGCCAACCAGGCGTGTATCACCCCGCACCCCTGGCTGAGCTCCGCGGACTGCCTGGACTGCCCCGACCGACTGGTCTTCGACCTCGACCCGCCTGACAGCGAACGCGATGGCTGCGAGAGCGTCCGGTGGGGCGCGCGCCGGCTGGGCGACCTGCTCACCGAGCTGGGCTGCGCCCCGCGCTGATGACGACGGGATCACGCGGCCTGCACCTCCTGGTACCGCTCGACCGGCACACCGACCGACACGGCCAGGCACTTCGCCCGGCGCGTCGCCGACCTGCTCGCGGCACGGCACAGCGACCGGCTGACGACGGAGGCACGCAAGAGCAAGCGCCCGGGCCGCCTCTACCTGGACACCCAACGCAACGCCTACGCCCAGACCTCGGTCGCCCCCTACGCCGTGCGCGCCCGCCCGCACGCCCCGGTCGCCACCCCGCTGGCGTGGACGGAACTCGACGACCCGGAGCTGGGCCCGCGGCGCTGGGCCCTGCGCACCCTCCCTGAACGCCTGGACAAGCACGAAAACCCATGGAAGGACCTGAGCCGCTGCCGACGCTCCCTCGACAGGGCACGACGCCACTTGGACGACCTCGCGTGATCCTCGCCTCCGGACCGCGGCACGGAGGCTCGGCGACCCGTCGAACGCGCTGCGCTCCCCGACCGCGGGCCGGACCGGGCTCTGACGTCCAAGCAACACGCGCCCCAGGCTGACATGCAACTGTGTCTGCAGGTGCGTCGGCACTGGTCGGCACCATCCTGCAGGTGTGACCTCGGCCAGCGGCGGGAGGTTTTCGGACGCACCTGAGGGTTACTCCGCAAGTGCACGACTGTTCCTGTGCCGGCGGTCCCGCCACAAGGGGCACCGGTCGTCAGACCCGTGACAGGGGCGAGAAACGGAGGCAGCAGCCATGTTCCAACGGTCCGGTCATGGGTCGCACAGCCCACGGGTCGTCGTGGTCACCGGAGCCAGCGGGGGCGTCGGCCGGGCCTCAGCCCGGGCGTTCGCCACGCGAGGCGACCGCGTGGCGCTCGTGGCACGGGGCCGAAACGGGCTGGACGCCACAGCCGACGAGATACGCCGCGCCGGCGGAACGGCGCTGCCACTGGAGGCGGACGTCGCCGATCCCCGTGCCGTGGAGGACGTGGCAGCACGGGTCGAACGTGAACTCGGCCCGATCGACGTCTAGGTCAACGACGCCTTCACCACGGTGTTCGCGGAGTTCACCGACATCGAGCCGGACGAGTTCCGCCGGGTCACCGAGGTCTGCTACCTCGGCTACGTGTACGGCACGCAGGCAGCCCTGCGCCGGATGCTGCCGCGCGACCACGGCGTCGTCGTACAGGTCGGCTCGGCGCTCGCCTACCGCGGCATCCCCCTCCAGTCCGCCTACTGCGGCGCCAAGCACGCGATCCAAGGATGGAACGAGGCAGTGCGCTGCGAACTCCTGCACCGCCGCAGCGGGGTGTCGGTCACCATGGTCCAGCTGCCGGCCCTCAACACCCCCCAGTTCGACTGGTCGTTGAGCCGGATGCCGTACCGTCCACAGCCCGTTCCACCGATCTACCAACCCGAACTCGCCGCCCGTGCTGTGGTGTACGCCGCCGGTCGCCCGCGCAGGCGTGAGTACTGGGTCGGCGCGAGCACCGTGGGCACACTGCTCGCCAATGCCGTGGCACCCGGCCTGCTCGACCGCTATCTGGCCCGGACCGGCTACGACTCGCAGATGACTGACGAGCCGAAGCCGCCCGGCAGCCGGGACAACCTCTGGCAGCCGCTGGACGGCATCGACGGGAGGGACTTCGGCGCGCACGGCCGCTTCGACGAACGGGCAGCATCGCGCGCGCCGCAACCATGGGCCTCTCGTCACCACGACGCGCTCGCCTTGGCCGGAGTCGCGGCGGCCACGGCCGCGGCCGGTTTGGCGGTGCGGCACCGTCCTCGGCGGCGCTAGGCGACGTCCTGCCCCCCCCGCACAGTTGGTGGCAGATTCGGCTGGTCAGGCGTCTGCATGAGCTGGCACATTCTTGGTGCATCGAGGCGACCCCTAGGACGGCTCACTCGCGCTCTTCACTGCGAGAGGCAACCGTGGTGGTCCGGTCACCCAGAGCACGGCAGCAGGAGGCATGGCGTTCTGACCTGCACAGGCTGAGTGCCCGGGCCGACGGCCCGCTCATATGGCGATGCGGGCAGGGCACTCGTTGCCCCATGGAAGTCGTCGCGCGCGTGGACGCGTACCAGCGTCGGCACCGCTGGGTGGGGTTCCCGCTGGCTGTGGTCTACAAGTTCTTCGACGACCAGGGCAGCTATCTCGCGGCCCTGCTCGCTTACTACGCCTTCGTGTCCCTCTTCCCGCTCCTGCTGATCCTCGTGGCCGTCCTCGGCACCCTGCTCAGTGGCGATCCCGGCCTGCGGAAGCATGTCCTCGACTCGGCGCTGGCCGAGTTCCCCGTCATCGGCGACCAGTTGGGCCACAGTGTTCACCCCCTGCACGGCAGCGGACTCGCCCTCGCGGCCGGTGTCATCGGCACTGTGTACGGCGCCTTGAACGTGGGGCAGGCCGCCCAGTACGCGCTGAACAAGATCTGGGCCGTGCCCCGCCACGCCCGGCCGGACCCCCTCCGTTCCCGGCTGAAGGGGCTTGTGTTCCTGGTGATCCTGGGGACCGGGCTGTGCGTGACCACGCTGCTGTCCTCGGCAGTGGCGGCCGCAACGGTGTTCGGCACCCGCCCGGCGGCCGGGGCGCGGGTCGCCGCGGTCGCCGGGGCGGTCGTGCTCAACACCGGACTGATCGTGCTGACCCAGCGGGTCCTGACCCAGCGCGAGCTGCCGCTGCGCCGACTGGCCCGGGCGGCCCTCGGCGGCGCCTGCGCCTGGCAGCTCGTGCAGTGGGCCGGCTCCTACTACGTCAGCCATGTGCTCCGGGGAGCCACAGCGACCTACGGGATGTTCGGTATCGTCCTCGGCCTGCTGGCCTGGCTCTACCTGGGTGCACTGATCTTCCTGAGCACGGCGGAGGTGAGCGCGGTCGGGGTAGGACGGATGTGGCCGCGCAGCCTGCTGACCCCTTTCACCGACCGGGTGCGCCTGAGCCCGGGGGACCGCCGCGCCTATCAGTCGTACGCGACCACGGAGGCCTTCAAGGGCTTCGAGAAGATCCGCGTGCGCTTCGCCCGGCCTCCAGAACCTCCGCGGCCCCCTGGTCGGTAACCGACGCGGAACGTCACGTGACCAGGGAGTTACCGGAGAGGCGGGTGACGGCCCAGGCTGCCTCGATCATCCGGAAGATCTCATCGAGCGCGGTCTGCGGGTCGGTCGCCTCACGGGCCAGTGAATAGGCGTCGATCACGAACCTCGCGATCGTCCGGCAGGCCGTTGTGGACTATGACAGGTCGGGATCGGCGGCGATGGCCGTTGCCAGCGCCTCCGCGTGGCGAAGTCTCATCGACTCCTGGTACTCCCGCAGGGCAGGTGATGCGTCGATCATGCGCCAGATCGGGGGGGCGCTGTCCGCCGTGCAGTGCCGCACGAGCGCCTGGACCTCGCGGCGCAGCGCGGGGATGAGCGGCTCTTGGGGCGCCCGGCCGGTGACCGCCTGCGTGAGGCGTTGCTCGAAGTCTTCGTCCTGCTCGAACACCAGGGCCTCTTTCGAGGCGAAGTGGGAGAAGACCGTCGTGACGGCCACGTCGGCCTCGGCGGCCACGTCGCGGATGCCCACCGCGTCGGATCCGCGCTCCAGGAAGAACCGCAGGGCGGTGTCGGCGATCCTCTGGCGGGTTGCGGCTTTCTGCTCCAACACCTATGCCGAGTTCGCCGTACTGTCGACCTGGGCCCATATGCCCGAGGGGCTGACGTTCGAAAAGGCAGCTGGATACCCCTCCGTGGTCGAGACCGCGCTGCGCACTATCCGCGAGGTCGGAGTACGGTCCGGGCAGACGCTGCTGGTCAACGGTGCGTCCGGAGGAGTCGGATCAGCGGTGCTGCAGATCGCCCGCGACCGCGGCATCACGGTGATCGGCACAGCCGGGGCCGCGAACCAGGACTATCCACGCGGCCTGGGCGCCCTCGCCACGACGTACAGCGAGGACTGGGCCGAGTGGGTGCGTCGGCTCGGACATGCTGGCGCAGCTCTCGATCTGGCCGGCTCGGGCGTGATCCGCGAGCTCGTCGGGCTGACCGGGGATCCGCAGAAGGTGATCTCCATTGCCGATCTCGGTGCACCGGCGCCCGGAGTCCGGTTCTCCGGCGTGGCCGGGAGCACGCCGGATACGCTCACCGAGGCCGTCGGCCTCATCTCGCGGGAAAAGTTGCGCATCCCGGTCGAGAGGTCGTACCCGCTGACCCAGGCCGCGGCGGCGCACATCGACAGCCAGGCCGGTCACACACGCGGGCGCCGGGTCCTGGTCATCTGAACGCCGGCGCCGGCTCTCGGGCCGGTGGTTGACGGCGTCGTACCGGGGCACCCTTCGGCCATGGAGGGCAGCCGTCCAGCCCACCCACCGACCCGCGCCTTCGTGCTGGGCGGCGGCGGTGCGCTCGGCGCCTACGAGGTCGGCATGCTCAAGGCGCTCTTCGCCGCCGACCCGTCGCGGGCGTCGGTGGCCCGGCTCGCCGACCTGTGGACCGGCCTTGGACGTGCCGGCGTGTTCTCCGGATCACTGCTCAGGCGGATGAGCACCGTCGTGCGCAGCGGCACTCACGCTTACCACCCCACACCGCTGCGCGAACTGCTCTCCTCCCACCTTCCGGTGACAGACATCGAAGATCTGGCCCTGCCGTTCCAGTGCGTGGCGGCGAACATCGAGCGGGCCGCCGAGCACTGGTTCGCCGCCGGGCCGCTGGTGGATGCCGTGCTCGCTTCGTGCGCAGTACCCGGGCTGCTACGGCCCGTCCCCCTTGACGGCGAGCACTACGTCGACGGCGGACTGGTCAACAGCATCCCCGTCGGCCGCGCGGTGGCCCTCGGTGCGACCGAGGTCTATGTGCTGCAGGTCGGCCGCGTCGAGCGAGCCCTCTGCCCGCCGCGGGCCCCCTGGCAAGTGGCCCTGGTGGCGTTCGAGATCGCCCGCAGACACCGATTCGCCCGCGACATGGCGGACCTGCCGCCCGGCGTCACAGTACGCGTGCTGCCGTCGGGCTCGGGTCCCGAAGAGGGCACAGCCACCCTGCGGCAGTTGCGCCACCGCAGCTTCGGCCGGACCGTCGAGCGCATCGAGCGCGCCTACGCCGCCTCCTCCCGCTATCTCGAGACCGCTCTCAGCACACCCGACGGCGAGCCATGACCGATGCGAGTACATCCCGAAGACACGCGGCGCGGCTGGCCGGGACGCTGGTAACCGGGCTGCGCCGCACCGACACCGCCACGCTGCTGTTCGCCTTCATCCCGACGGTGGCCACGCTCGTCGCCGCCGCAGGCGTGCTCTGCGCGCCGGTCTCACTCGCCACACGCGGCCCGTGGAAACCGGTGCGGATCACCAGCTTCGCGCTTTTCTACCTCCTGGTGGACTGGCCGGGCTGAGGGCCGCCGCCATTCTGTGGGTGCGGCAGCTGCCCGACAAACAGAACCGCGAGGAGCGACGCGCCGCGGACGCATTCGCCGTGCTGGAGCGGCTGCTGCGGCTGCTACGACGCGCGGCCGAGCGAGTCTTCCGGCTCCAGGTGGAAGTGAGGCTCCCGCCGCCAGGCGAGACCGGACACGCCGTGGTACCAGTCCTGGTCTTCGTACGGCACGCCGGAGTCGGTGATTCCTTCCTGCTGCTCCAGATATTGCTCAGCCAGGCCGGGTTGCGCCCGCACACCGTTCTGAAGCGGACGCTCCGCGCCGACCCCGCTCTGGACGTCCTCATCGGGCGGGTCCCCCACTGCTTCCTCCCGCCCCTCGACGGCCGCGCCGAGGACGCGATCGGGGACCTGGCGGCCAAGCTGGGACCGGGCGACGCCCTCGTGATCTTTCCGGAGGGCGGCAACTTCACACCGCGCCGCCGCCGGCGCGCGATCGCCTCATTGCGCCGCCGGGGATTGCCGCGCCGGGCATCCCGCACGGAACAGATGCGCCATGTCCTCCCAGCACTGGACGCCGGCGCACTCGCCGCGATCACCGCCGCGCCCGCGGCCGACGTGGTCTTCGTCGCCCACACCGGCCTCGACGTCGTCCACTCGGCACGCACCGTTTGGAGCCGGCTGCCGCTCCGTGACGGCGTGCGGGCACGCTGGTGGCGCATACCCGCGAGCCGCGTCCCACTGGGCGACGATGCCCGCAGCGAGTGGCTGCTCACCCAGTGGGCTCGTGTCGACCACTGGATCGCCGACCACGTCACAGACGTGGCGCACGCGTGAGCCATGGCGGCTCCAAGCCGTCGTCGCCCCGAGGAACGACTCCCGGGCAAGACCCAGGGCTGAGGCACCCGGCCAGTCGGCACAGGCACCACGACTATGGCTGCTCGCTTTCTGCCTCCCGCTGCTCTTCCATGCGCTGCCTCATCCGTTCGACGGTTTCGGGGGAAATCTCTCCGCCTGAGGCAGGTATCAGTTCGTCAGGGTCGAAACGCCGCTCGCGTTCGGCGTCTCGGCGTTTCGTGCCGTCGTCGGCCTCGGGCCTCTCTTTGTCAGGTGAATCCCGCATCAGTGTCACCTCGCAACCTCGACCAGCGAGCCCTCTCTCAACTTTCCCTCGGACGCCATGAGGCCCAGCGCAGCCTCGGCGGCGTTGATCGGCAGAGGACCGACCCGTGACTCGAGCCCGACCGGCAAGCCGCGCCTGCCCGCAGCCGACCGCTGCCCTCACGTGTCGGGCCGGACGTGCTCGCCAAAACCTCGGCGCTCGTCCTCGTCCCTGACCAGCACCGACAGCAGGGAGGCCACGGTCAGGCCCGCCTCGGCCGGATGGCGAAGGACCCTGTCCGGGTCGATGCTGTACCGATTGACGCGGCCGACCCGGGTGTGCGACAGGTACCCGTTCTGCTCCAGGTCCACGATGATCTTTTGCACAGCGCGTTCCGTGAGCCGGCAGCGCGCCGCGATGTCACGGACGCGCGCGTTGTGGTTGTCGGCGATGCTGGCCAGTACCCGCGCGTGATTGGTCAGGAACGTCCACCCGTTGTGCGGTTCGGGCACTCCATCAGCCATGACTCCATCGTACGACCGCACGTTCACGCACTCCAAAGTACGAACTTGGATTCGTGCAGGGCTTGACGCCCCATGGGGTACGGGTGAGCCTGGAGGAGACACGCGGAGGAGGCGAGCATGTACCAACCGCCCCAAAACAGATCCCCCGCAAGCGACGAAACCGACGGCACACTGTCGCCCTGCACGACTCTGCTCGTGCAGGCGGGGCCGCCCGGCGTCCGCGTGACCGTCGCCGTGAGCGGGAAGTTCTGCCTCGACAACAGTCAGCGCCTCAGGCACGCCCTCGGCAAGGCCCTCGCGAAGTCGGAGGAGGGCGTGGACCTCGACCTCGGCGAACTCATGTTCGTGGACTGCTCCGCGCTCAACGTGCTCCTGACCGCTCGCCGCGACGCTCTCAAGACGGGAAAAACGATCACCGTCACCGAGGCCAGCCCCGCGACGGAACGCCTGCTGACCTACACCGATACCTACCCCCTCTTCTCCCCGGCGCACGACCACGCCCACCCGGCCGCCGGCAGGCCCGGCCGGGTGGGCGAGGGCCCCGAGGACGGCCTCCTGCAGACGGAGGTGGTCCAGTTGCGGCGTGCGCTGCGGACCCGGCCGGAGATAGACCTGGCACGCGGCATCCTCATGGCCTCCTTCGGCCTGAACGCCGACGAGGCGTGGAAAGTACTGGTCACGGCATCACAGAACACCAACACCAAACTGCACCTCCTGGCCGAAGACGTGGTCACCGCCGTGCAGGGCACATCTCTGCCGGACCCGGTCCAAAGGCAGCTCACGGCAGCCGTCGCCCGAACGCGTCTGGCCGACGGACACCCCCGGCACCGCACCTGCGGAGGCCGGACCCGGCGCCCGATGCTCCAAGGCCAGGAGCATGCATAGACCGGGCGCACGTCACTCGGTGCGTGCGCAGGACGGCTGAGGGCCCAAGTGCCACTCCAGCGCCGAACACTGCTGCTTCCCCGTAGGGAGGCACTCGGGGACAAGGCCAAGCCTGACAACGGGGCCCGGTCACAGGCCGATGGACACCCAGGCGCCCTCACGGGCCGGCTCACGAGGACGCCCTGCCGCCAACGGGCGGGCCATCGACACCACCAAGGATTGAGTGCGCTCCAGATTTCCCCGCACCGCTGATGAAAGGAACCATTTTCCGGGAACCCGTCAACGAGGAGCCGTTACCCACCGCAGGAGGCACGCCATGATCGCACTCGGGATCATTCTGCTCATAGTCGGTTTCGTCACAGGAATATCGATCCTGTGGACCATAGGCCTCATTCTGGCGGTGGTCGGAATCGCCTTGTGGGCCATGGGGTCCATGGGGCATGCAGTAGCCGGCCGACGTCACTACTGGTGATTTTGACGTCCTGCCGTCCGCCTCCGATCCGGACGTTCTTCATGGCATGAGCCCTGCTGGATCAGACTGGTGACGTGCGACTTGACTGCAGAGGGGCGGGATCCGGATTTCAGGGATCCCGCCCAGGACTTTCCTGATCAGTGCTTGAATACGTCCTTGGTCTTCTCCTTGGCCTGGCGCGCTGCGCCCTTCGACTTCTTGGCCTGTCCTTCGGCTGTCATCCGCTCGTTGCCCACGGTGCGTCCGACCGCCTCTTTGGTCTTGCCTGCGGCTTCTTCCATCTTGCCCTTGGCCTTTTTCTCTACGGCCATCGTTGTTCACTCTCCTAGCCATGGGAGGTTATGGACACCCATGTCGGGTACCCCGTATCTCGCAGGAAAACAGCAGTCACTGCGGTGGGGGACGCGTAGCATCCATTGCGTGATCACGACCGCGGGACCGCTCAGGGAGGGGTGTCACTTGCGCGATCAGGGGGGATCAGGGGGAAGGAGGGGGCCGAGCGGGCCCAGGTCCAAGTTGAGGTCCTCCATGGTCAGGCCGTAGCGGGTGCAGAGCTCGGACATCCGGTCGTGGAGGATCATGAGAGTGGAACCGAGCCGCTCTTCCTGCTCCTCGGTGAGATCGCCTTGGTCAACGCGGTGCAACGCCTGGCGCTCCATGAGTTGCCGCAGCAGTTCAACCAGGGTGAGGACAAGCCGGACCAGGTCCCGTTGGACGCTGTCCGGGTCGGTACTGATGCGGCGGGCGGGGCGCGGTGACGGACGGGCCGGCGTGGTGAAGTCGGGTACCGCGGACAGCAGCCGGCAGGCCCGGTCGGCCGCTTCGGCGATCTCGCCCAGACGGTCGGGCGGATCGGCGTGCCCGCCCCCGGCGACCACACCCGTCATGACGCCTCCCCGGGGCGCGTCGGCGTCATCCATGGTGACGGGTTCTGGGCGCTCACAGAGACGATCAGAGCCCGCAGTGAGATGCGCACCAGGTCGATGTCGGCGATCGACAGGACCACGTCGCCGGTGAGGACGACGCCGCCGCTCAGCAGGCGGTCGAGGCAGGTCGATGAGGGCCACCTGGCGCTGCGCCAGCGGCTCGGCCCCGGGCGAGTGCGTCACGTCGTTCATGGCGCCCGGTCCGTTGCTGATGACTGCGTGCCCGGCGGGGCGACGAAGGAGTACGGCGCCCAGGGTCCAGTGACGTCGATCCGCACGCCGGACAGTCCCTGGGCGACCTCAAGCACTCGCGTGCGGAAGCCTGCCGCCGCCTCACGCGAGAGGAGGTAGGCTACTTCTACCTCTGGCGCGACGAGGGCACCGACCAGGACATCCACGACCTGCTGCGCTGGCAGCTGCGGGAGAAGCGGAAGCGATTAGCCGACCCGAGCCTGGTGGTCCTGGACACGCAGAGCATCCACGCCGCCGTCGGCGTCCCGGCCACGACGACGGGCCGGGATGCCGCGAAAAGGGTGCCGGGCAGGAAGAGATGCCTGGCCGTGGACGTGTTGGGGCTCGTCGTCGCGGTCGTCGTGCTCGCGGCGTCCGCGCATGAGAACACCGCCGGCATCGCGCTGCGTGGAGCAGACGAACGGGATCCTGATGTTCTACCGCCGCCTCGCACGCGACTACGAACACCGCCCCGCCTCCTCCCGCTCCCGCGTCTTGTGCGCGATGACCTCCGTCATGAGCCGCCGCCTCACCGGCCGCACCATCGCCTCCTGGAGGACCGCATGAGCGAGAACCCACAGGTCAAACCCATCCTGGAACACATCGAGGCCCGCGAGCGCGAACTGGTCGGCCAGGCCGAGCAGTTCCGGGCCCGCATCGAAGAACTCACCCGACAGCTTGGCGAGGTCGACGTGGAGAACGAGAACCTGCGCATCACCCGCAAGACCCTCCTCGCTCTCCCCATGCCCTCACCCGACGCTGAGCCGGAGCGTCCTGACATCCCGGACCACCCCGCCTACCAGCAGATCCTCACCGCCCTGGCCGACGCGGGCCGGCCGATGCGCGCCCGCGACCTCTGCCAAGCCCTCGACGCGACGATCCTCCCGAAGAACACCGAAGGCATCCGCTCCAAACTGAAACGCCTGGTCAGCCGCGGCATCCTCATCGAACCCGAACCCGGCTTGTTCGCCCGCCCCAGCGCCTGAGGGCCAGCCCCGCCCCCGCGACCAGCAATCCTTCCCCAACCTCAACTACGAAACGGACAAGAGCTCACGTTCCGCACTCTCAGAACCGGTTCCCCTTCAAATGTGGGCCGGACCCCCTTCTGAGACTTGTGTTGTGCGAGAATCCGGGGCCGTGACGGACGCTCAGGACCCCTCGCCGCGCGACGCGGACGACGTCGAGCGCCACCCCTGCCCCCGCTGTGATGTTCAGCCCGGCTCGCCGTGCCGCTCGCGCGGCGGCGCGGTCGCCGGCGCCTACCACACGGGCCGGTTCACGAAGGTGCCCCGGCTCGCGAAGCTGCTGCGGGTGCAGACGCCTGCCGACCGCGGGCCGGGACAGCCCTGGCGGCCCGGCACCCCGCCTCCGGCCCCGGCCGTGGCGGACTCCCCGGGCGCGGACATCCGTATCGGCTATGCCCGTTGTTCGCACCTGAGCCAGGAACTCGACTCCCAGCTCGACGCGCTCACCGCGCATGGCATCCCGCGCGACAAGGTGTTCAGCGAGAAGATCAGCACCCGGGTGCGGGTGCGCCCGCAGTTCGAACAGGCGCTGCGTACGGCGCGGGAGATCAAGGCGCACGCCCCGCACTGCCGGATGATCGTCACCGTGTACGAGATGAAGCGGCTCGGGCGCGACGCCGCCGAGCTGACCGCGCTCGCCGACCACCTCACCGCGCACGGCCTGGTCCTGGAGATGCTCGCCGGTCCCCTGCCCGGCATCTATGACCCCACCGGCCCCGGGAAGCTCCTGTTCGCGTTCTTCGCGGCGATGGCGGAGACAGAGCGGGAGAACATCCGGGAGTCGACGCTGGAGGGGCTCGACACCGCAGCCCGCAAAGGCAAGCACGGCGGCCGGCCGCCGGTCATCACCGACGACATGCTGCACACCGTGCTACGCCGGAGGGCCAACGGCGAGTCCGTCGAGCAGATCCAGCCCGACCTGATCATCCCCACCGGCCGACGCAAGGGACAGAACCCGTCGGTGGCCAGCGTCTACCGGGCGCTCGCCGAGCACGCCAAGCGCGAGGCATACCCCGAAGCCGTCGAGGCGGCACACGCCGACTTCGCCGCCCTCCAGGCCGGCGAACTCCCCGGCCCGCGTACGGCGACGGCGGAGGCCGCCCGGTGACGTAGTACCGCGTCCGCCTCCAGTTCCGGGCCAACAGCCCGGCGGTCACCGGGGAATGGGCCGAGGAGACCACCGCACGCCGGACCTGGCGCGACCGGGTCGGGCTCTATGGCAGCGACGAGAACGTGGTCATTCGGCTCGTCGACGAGGACGACGACCAGGAGCACGTGCTCACCGCCTGGGAGCACGAACACGTCTCCGTACCGACCGAGGAACATCGGAACGAAAACCGGCGCTAAGAGGTCGTTTTCATCTGTACTGCCTGGATATAGGGCGGTTCTTGGAGTGTGGGATTGCGGTGCGGAAGAGGTAGCGGGATGTGGTCGGCGCTTGTGTGCTGGGCGGGGTGACTGGTGGGGTGGGATGTGGCTTGTTCCTGTCTCATCCCAGGACGTCCGGTCTTCCTGGCTGTGCTTCCGTCGCCGCTGCTGTGCGCCTGGGCGCACTCGATCTGCGGCGATACGCCGGAAGCATGCTGACGCGACGCCCGTATCCGAGTGATCTGTCCGATGCGCGCTGGGAGTTGATCGAGCCGGTGCTCTCGGCCTGGCGCTTCGAGCGCCGCGGCAGGGCCCTGGACTTCGGCCGGCCGCCCGAGCACGATCTGCGCGACATCATGAACGCGATCTTGTACGTGGGCCGGACCGGCGTTCAGTGGCGCTATCTCCCGCACGATTTTCCACACTGGAACACGGTCTACGGCTACTTCGCCAAGTGGGCGGACGAGGGCGTGTTCGCGCAGCTCAACGGCTTGCTCCGGCAGCTCCTCCGGGAGAAGGAGGGGCGGGATGCCGAGCCATCGGCCTGTGTGATCGACGCCCAGAGCGTCAAGACCTCCACCAGCGTCCCCGCCGCCGGCCAGGGCATCGACGCCGGGAAGAAGATCGTGGGCAGGAAGCGGAACATCGTCACCGACACCATCGGTCTCCTGCTTGCCGTGCTGGTCACAGCGGCGAGCGTGCAGGACTCCGTCGCCGGCACCAGACTCCTGGACCAGGTCGCTGCCGAACACCCCGGCATCCGCAAGGTGTGGGGCGACGGCGGCTACCGCCAGCACCTCGTCGAGCACGCGGCCACCCTCGGCATTGACATGGAAATCACTCAACGCAACCCCGGGACCAGGGGATTCACCCCGATCCCGAAACGCTGGGCAGCCGAGCGGACCTACGGCTGGCTGATGCTCCACCGCCGACTGGCCCGTGACTACGAGACCCTGTCCGTCCGCTCCGAAGCCATGATTCAACTCGCCATGGCCGACCTGATGGCCCGCCGCCTCACCGGCGAGAACACCATCTCCTGGCGCGACCCGACACTGCAGACCAAACGACAGATTCCGGGATGAAACAACGGGAGAAAACGACCTCTAAGCGCCCAGGGCCAAGGCGCAGCCACACAAGATCAGCGGCTTAGCGTTAACCGCTGTACCGATGTTCCCCGAGGCCGTCGACGCCCGCGAGTTCGTGGAAACTGAGGGTTCTTCAGCGCGAACCCGAGGGTGCAGTGCCCGGATTCTGGGGGATGGCCCCGTCGGTTCGGGGTCAACTCGCGGGGTGATGGAGACCTTTGAATCTCCTCACCCTGTGCTGAGGACGGCCCCGGAGTTGCTCGCCTTGATTCCTCAGGCGTGCAAGTGCTGATCTGCGGGTGGATGCCGAACTTGAGGGCTGGCTCTTGGTCGGGTGGCTGGATGGGTACGAGGGCTGGGACGGGGTGGTCTGGAGTGGGTGGGGCCTCTCCCCTGGCCGGGAATAGGTGGTGTGGGAGCGGGCTCAGGGTTCGATGGCGAGGTGTTCGATGAGGTCGTCGCGCAGCGTGAACCGATAGCGGAGATCGATGGTGCCGCCGGGGAAGTTGCCTTCGAGGTGGTGTGTGGCGATGTAGTGGGCCGTGTCGGTCTGCTGGGCGTTCGTGAGGTGGATGGTGTAGGTGAATTCGGTGGCGGATCGGTCCAGCCACCGTTCGATCGCGGCGCTGCCCTGGTAGGTGTTGCCGTCGTCGATCACTGTGGCGTCGTCGGTGAACGTCGTGACCGCGGTGGCGGTGTCGTGGGCGCGATGCGCTGTGAGGTAGCGGGTGATCACCTCGGGCAGGTCGTCCGGGGTGATGGTCCGGGGCTGGTTGTCGTGCATGACGCTCCTGATGGTGGTGGCGGGTTCAGACGGTGGGGGTGGTGCCGCCGTCGATGACGTGTTCGGCGCCGACGATGGCGGAGGCGCGGTCGGAGACGAGGAAGGCGACGAGCTCGGCGACCTCCTCGGGCCGGTTGGGACGGCCGAGCGGGATGCCTCCCAGGGAGTCCATGAGCCGGCCCAGCGCCGCTTCCTGGCTGATGCCGGCGTCGTCGGCGATCCGGGTGACGAGGTTGTCCGCGGCCGAGGTCTGGACGAAGCCGGGCGAGACGGTGTTGACGCGGACGCCGTGCGGGGCGACCTGGTTGACCAGGCCCTTGCTGTAGGTGGTCAGGGCGGCCTTGGCGGCGGCGTAGGCCAGGGTGCCGTTCCACAGCGGCATGCGGCGCTGGATCGAGGTGACGTGCACGACCGCGCCCTTGCCCGTGGCGATCATGTGCGGGAGGAGTGCGCGGTCCAGGCGGACGGCGGCCAGCAAGTTCGTGTTCAGCTCCCTTGCCCAGTCGTCCTCGCCGAGCGCGGCGAATCCTCCTGCCGGTGCCTCGGAGCCGCCGAGGGTGTTGACCAGGATGTCGACGCCTCCCATGCGGGCGTCCACCTCGGAGGCGACGTGGGCGGCGCCCTGGGCGGTGGACAGGTCGGCGGTGATGAACGTCTTCTCCTCGACGTCGTCGGGGCGGCTGCGGGCGGTGACCAGCACGGTCGCACCGGCCTGGGCCAGGCGTCGGGCGATCGCGGCTCCGGTGCCCTTGGTACCGCCGGTGACCAGAGCGCGTCGGCCTTCGAGGGATTCGCTGATGGATGTGGTCACGGTGTGCTCCGTCCCCGGGCGCGGGTATTCAAGGCGCCGCCCCGTCTCTACTGCTAAAATAGAAGCTACTAACTTCGACTTTAGCAGTAACTGAGGGGATGGTCGCCTTGGCAAGCCGGATCAGGCTGGAGGACCGGGAGTGCCCGCTGTCCACGACGGTGGAACACGTCGGCGAGTGGTGGACACTGCTGATCCTCCACGACGCCTTCGACGGCTACACCCGCTTCGACCAGTTCCAGGAGAGCCTGGGCATCTCCTCCAGCATGCTCACCACCCGGCTGAAGACCCTGGTCGCGGACGGTCTGCTGGAGCGTCGGCCCTACCAGACCAGCCCTGTCCGGCACGAGTACGTCCTGACCGAACTCGGGCGCTCCCTGCGCCCGGTGATCGTCGCCCTGGCCGCATGGGGCAACTCCCGCCTCACGCCGACGGAGCGCAGCATGATCCTCGTCGACGCGCACAGCGGCGAGGAAGTCGAGCCCGTGGTCGTCGACGCCAAAACCGGCCGCCGACTCGACGACAGCGCCGCCTACGTCTTCACCGCGGGCCCCGCAGCGAGCGACGCGATGCGCAGCCGCTACGCGGCACGGCCGGCCACTCCCGCGGAAGAGGCGAAAGTAGGCCCGGAAGATTCTCGTACAGCCTTGAGCAGGGCCGCGAGCACGGGCTGCACCTGATCAGCCTCGCGGCACCGGCTTGTCGCCGGCGTGATACCTGCCAACCCTCCCCAGTCGTTGAGAACTGGATCAAGTAAGGTGAGGGCAACACCAGTCGTTGCCAAGAATCCCCATCAGGGGTCGGTCTCGGCAGCCTGCTCCAGCAGAGCTCGTGCGGACTCCGCGTAGCGCATGGCCGTCTTCTCGTGAAGCCCGAACACCTCAGCAAGGTGGAGGGGGTCAGGGCCCTGGGCCATGGCCTCTTCGAGTTGTCGATCGACGCGGAGCCGTTCCAAAGTCGCCTCCTGGCCGCGCAGGGGCCCACGGATCCAGCGGTTACTGGCGCGACCAGTGCCCGGAGCGGTCTGGTTGTTGATCAGCAGGTGGAGGTTGGCCGTGTTTGGCCAGCGCTCGCGCCGGTATTCCAGCCAGGCCAGCAGTAGTTTCAGGGTGAGATCGTCGACGGGCCGGACACGGCCGGCGATGGTCAGGCGGCGGTTCCCGATGTCGACATCGCCGAGCATGAGAGTGGCGATCTGGGCGACCCGGGCCGCGTGCACCGCCGCGAGAGCGAGGACAAGCCGGGCGGCAGGGGTGGTGGCCGCGGCGACGGAGCGGTCGATCTTGTCGGGTGCGAGCGGTTGGAGCACGCTGTACTCGATCTGGCCGACCTTGATACGGCTGGCCGGGTTACGAAAGATCAGGCCGGACCGCTTGGCCCAGGCGAACAGTGAGCGCAGGGCAACCAGCTCGTCCATGCGGTGGCGGCCGTGCAGTGTCTTGGCATGGGCCAGCACGTCTTCGCGGGTCACCTCCCGCAGATGGTCGTAGCGGTTCGACCACGCCAACAGCGCTGGGCGGGTCCGGTTGAGGTAGAGCCGGACCGTGGCTTGCTGCCGGGGCAGGCTGCGGGGGCCGCCGTCGCGCAGAACTCGGGTCCAGCGTTCGGCTTCCGCAGCGATGCCGGGGGCAATGCCTTCCAGACGCTCAGCGAGCCATCGCTCGAAGAAGGGTTCCTCGTCATCCAGGAAGATTCCCATCTCCTCAAGGACCGTGATGACGTGGCCAACCCGCAGGTCGAGGGCACGGAGCGGGGTGAGTATCTCGCTGTGGCGGATGATGTCGCCCTCGGTGTATCCGGTGAGCACGATGGCCAGGCCGCGGTTGACAGCGAAGCGGATGCCGCGTCCCCAGCCCCGGGCTTCGGCGAGTTGGTGGGCGAGGTGCGTCGCCCAGGCCAGCCAGGGGCTGGCCAGGTCGGCGGCGGCCGGGTCGAGCCGACCGTAGTCACGCGGAACCTGCTCGAACAGTGGCAGTTGCCTCCAACCGGTTCTCGGCCGTGAGCGCGACACGGGCGGCGGCCTGCGGGATGCTTCTCGCGCCTTGACGTGGTGCAGGACGGTGAGAGCCGATCCTCTGCAGTAATGCAGTCCCACGAAGAAGAGCTGGCGATGGCGGACGGCCTGGAGCCACGGGGTCATCACCTCGCCGCTGACGGTCGGCATGCCGGTGGCGGTCCTGGCGTTGAGCCGGGCCTGGCACCAGCACAGACGGCAGTACTCCCACTTCAGCGGCTGGACTCGCTGGCAGCCGATGCAGACGGCCGTTTCGTGGCTGCGGCCGAACATGTAGCAGGTGTGACAGAGCCGACCGCGGAAGTCGCCCCAGGCCAGGCAACCTGGGAAGGAGCTGGTGGGCTTGACGTAGCCCTTCGGGAAGCGTGCCACCAGTTCACTCCGGTGGCAGCGACCGGCCGTCCCTGTGCTTGGGGATCACCGCCGGTGCGGCGGTCCCTGCACCGACCGCCGCTCGTTCCGTCTCCGCCTGCCCCGGGCGGCTGACCTTCTCCGGCTCGGGGCTCAGCAGGTCGCCGATCTCACAGCCGAGGACGACACAGATGACGTCCAGGTCCTCCAACTTGAGCGAGACGGGCTGCCCGGACCACAGACCGGACATCTTCCCCGCCGAGATCACCAACCCGTGCTCGGCCAGGCTCCGCTGGAGCTCAGAAGCCTTCCAGACCCCTTTGTTCGCGGCGGTCAGCCGCAGGTTCCACCTCATCGGATCAGTCCTTTCAGCCGCTTCGCAGCCCGTTCCATCCCGGCGACCCAGGCGTCCTCGACCCGGGTCTGCTGAACGTGGATGTATCGCATCGTCGTGGCGATCCATGAATGTCCCAAAACCTCCTGGATCGCGAGCAAGTCCAGCCCGTTTCCGTAGAGTTGGGACGCGCAGAAATGCCGCAGGACATGTGGGGTCAGCTTCTCGCCCCAAGCGGGCAGGTGCGCTTTGGCCGCGTCCTTGAGTCCACCTCGCAGGGCGTCGTCGCCAACCCGACGCGAGGAGCCGTCGGCGTTCTTCCGCTCGGAGGGAAACAGCGGGGCGCCGGGGCGGGTGTGGTCGTCGTCAAACTGGCCCCAGACGTCCTCGATGAACCACCGAAGGGTCCGGTCGGCGCCGTTGATCAGCGGCACCATGCGCTCACGCGGGCCCGATCCGCGGGCGCCCTTGCCGTGGCGGACGTGGAGCTTGCCGAAGCGGCCCAGGTCCCACTTGATGTCGTCCAGATCGAGCCCGCATGCCTCGCTCACCCGCAGGCCGACCTGGGACAGCAGCTTCGAGGCGGTGTAGTTCCGCGCGGTAGGAGCGAACTTTCGGCACGTGGCCAGCTCACCACCCCAGCCGGCGAAGAGCGTTCCGACCTCTGGCTCACTCGGCGGGACCCGCAGCTGGGCGTCCTTCGTGCCGCGCGGCCGGTTCATCTCGTCGATCGGGCACTCGATGACCCGGCCGGTCATCCTGTGCAGCTCGACCTTGTGCCGCAGCTCCAGGAACATGAAGTACGTGGTCAGCGCCTGTGATCGGGCCAGCCGGGTGCCGCTCGGCGAGCCACGCAGCACCTTCCCGAAGTACGCGTCGGCGTCGGCCGGCTCCATGCCCCACAGCGGTCGCCCGAACCAGGACCTGATCTGGTCCAGATGCCCGACATCCCCGCGGATCGTGCCGTCAGCCAGTCCTGCCGAGGCGCGTGCGAGGACGAACCCGGATAGCGCGTCGGTCTCGAACTGCTTCAGTTCCTCCGCCGACGCGGGCGCCCAGTGCTCGCGCAGGTCCCGTACGACTGCCAGCGCCGCCAACCCAAGCCCCCTCACCTTCGGCCCGACTGTGGATCGGTCGGACGAGGTCCGAACGCTTCAAGAATCCCGAAGTTACGTCACAAGTCCGCAAAGCACCCGAAGGAGGAACAACCCGCTGGCCACGGGCGCAGGGACTCAGCGGGGCTCAGGTGAACTCGCGGGATGTCGCACATTACAGAGAGCTACTTATCACTTCGCCGTATCTTCGGGAGAACAGGGCACATGCAGGGGGAACCCACCCGGAGGATGACGCGGACCGACCTACCGACGAGTCATCAGCCACTTCGAGTGCCCCTGCGCCAGCCTCACGGGAAGGTTCAAGGGCCGGGGTGTCACCGGCACGAAGGGCCACGTCAGAGGGCGGGGAGCACCCCGAATGACCGCCACAGGATCGCCACACGGCATCCAGTAAACGGGCCGGGAAAGAGGGACAACAGGCAGGAAGGGCGGGGGTCGGCCCCTGAGACTAAACTCCCCCCTGATCTGCAAAACAGCAGGTCAGAGGGGGTGAGTACGGCCCCCCACCCCCTCGAAAGGGGTGGGGGCGTGAGACGAGTCGACCTATACGCCGGGTTCTGCTCGGCATGCGACACGGGATGCCAGAACAGCTGATGAGCTCGACGGTGGGTAGGTGCACCATCCGGTGGTAGGCCAGTCCCCACGAGGCTCGCATCGCGCCTGGGCGCGCCGTCCGGTCGATGTCTCATGAGAAAAGCGGATCGTGGAGAACACTTCGATGCTCTCTTGAAAATCCCCTTCAGGCGGTCTGTCGTCGTTCCAAAGTGACGTCGTAGCCGAGGGCGTCGAGTTGGGCGAGGAGACGTCGGCGGTGGCGTTCTTCACCGAGGCGGCGGGTGAAGTGGTCGGGGCCGAGGTCCTGGTAGGGCACGTCGGTGGTGAGCATGTGGTAGGCGGAGACGAGCATGCTGTGCGCGACGGCGACGATGGTGCGTTTCTCGCCGCGCCGCGGTCGCAGCCGGTGGTACTGGGCGGCGAGATACGTGCCCTTGGTGCGGCCGATGGCCAGGGCGGCGACGCCGAGTCCGCCCTTGAGCCACACGTTGCCGTGCCGGGTCGGTGCCCGTTTGCGTTTCCCGGCGGACTCGCGGTTGCCGGGGGCGAGCCCGGCCCAGGCGGCCAGGTGCCCGGCGCTCGGGAACCGGCTCATGTCCGCGCCCATCTCCGCGATCATCACGTGGGCCACCGTGGTGCTGATCCCGGGGATCGTGATCAGCAGATCGACCTGGTGGCGAAAGGGGGGCGATCTGCCGTTGGATCTCTTCCTCCAGCAGCACGATGCGCGCGTCCGCGTCGCGGATCGCGCGGATCAGGACACGGACCATGAAACCGTGGTGATCAGTGAAGTCGCCCGTGAGTGCCTCGACCAGCTCGTTGTGCTTGCGGCGCATGGCACCGCGGGCCAGCTCACGGGGGCTGAGCGGTAACCCACTGCCCGTCTTCCCGCTGCTGCTGCTTGGTGTCCCTCGTACGCGCGGAAAGCTGATCGCTGTATTCCTTGGCGTCCATCGCCCGGTTCAAGATCCAGCGCTTGTCTCGATCGTTCGCGGAGTCAAGGTTGTCGTACTCAAAGATCAGGCGGCCGGGCTCGGTGCCGTCTGCCGGGTCGATCACGTCGAGAACAGCATGGGCGCCCTGGCGAGAGAACCGGTCCACCATGTAGCACCACAGCGCCGAGGTCTCACGGTTCCGTAGCGCTGCTAGCGCCTTGTCGAAGTCGGGACGCTTGGCATCCGCCTTGTAGCCGGACGCCAGGTCTACCCACACATGACGGACGGTGCAGCCGTTGCGGTCGGCCCAGCGACGCCCGGAGGCCTCCTGCGTGTCGGTGGACTGCTCTCGGCGGTGGTCGTCCTCCCGCAAGTTCTTGCTCTTGCGCAGATAGAGGCCTATGAGAGGCTTGACGGCCATCGAGGGTGGTGCTCCTTGGTGCTCGGATTGCGCCGCCCCCCTTGCCGCACGCGCCCTCTACCCTACGTGCAGGGAAGCTGGGCGGGTGTCACACCGTCCGGGGACGGCCGCCCGCCCAAGCGTCCCGAGCTGCTGCCGTACGAGGGCCAGGCGTAGCCTCTCGCCATGACCACGCGGGTGATCAATGTCCGGGGCCGGATCCACTAGTTCGGCCCCCGGCTGGAGCACGCGCCCGCCGACGTCGTCTACGTCGGCCGCCGCTGGACGCTGGGCGGCTGGGACCTGCCCCGGCATCCGCTCTACAACCCGTTCGCCTACGACACCCCGAAGAAGAAGCGGGACGGCACCCGGGCCGAGGTCATGGCGAAGTACCGGGCCCATCTGCTGGAGCGGCCGGAGCTGCTGGAGCTGGTCGCGGAACTGCGCGGCAGGACCCTGGCCTGCTGGTGCGCGCCCGAGTTGTGCCACGCGGACGTGCTGGCGGAGCTGGCCGACGCCGACGAGGGGGGCGACGGCACGAGCTCGGGCGGTGCGGCAGCCCGGTCGGCCCGGTCCGGGTGACCGGGGTCTCGTAGCTTCCGCCGAATGGGGGCGCGGCGCTGGCCTGCACAAAGCGCCAGTAGAATCTGGACACGTGACTTCTGCGCCCGCCAAGCCCCGCATCCCGAACGTCCTCGCCGGACGCTACGCCTCCGCCGAGCTCGCCACGCTCTGGTCCCCCGAGCAGAAGGTGAAGCTGGAGCGGCAGCTCTGGCTCGCCGTGCTGCGCGCCCAGAGGGACCTCGGCATCGAGGTGCCGCACGAGGCGATCGCCGACTACGAGCGTGTCCTCGACACCGTCGACCTGGCCTCGATCGCCGAGCGTGAGAAGGTCACGCGGCACGATGTGAAGGCCCGGATCGAGGAGTTCAACGACCTCGCCGGGCACGAGCACGTGCACAAGGGCATGACCTCCCGCGACCTCACGGAGAACGTCGAGCAGCTGCAGATCCGGCTGTCGCTGGAGCTGATGCGCGACCGTACGGTCGCCGTGCTGGCGCGCCTCGGCAAGCTGGCGGGCGAGTACGCCGAGCTGGTCATGGCCGGCCGCTCGCACAACGTGGCCGCGCAGGCCACGACACTGGGCAAGCGATTCGCGACGGCCGCCGACGAGCTGCTCGTGGCGTACGGCCGGGTCGAGGAGCTTCTTTCCCGCTACCCGCTGCGCGGCATCAAGGGCCCGGTCGGCACCGCGCAGGACATGTTGGACCTGCTCGGCGGTGACGCGGTCAAGCTCGCCGAGCTGGAGGACCGGATCGCCGGGCATCTGGGCTTCTCGCAGGCGTTCACCTCGGTCGGCCAGGTGTACCCGCGCTCGCTGGACTACGAGGTCGTCACCGCGCTGGTGCAGCTGGCGGGGGCGCCGTCCTCGCTGGCCAAGACGATCCGGCTGATGGCCGGGAACGAGCTGGTCACCGAGGGCTTCAAGCCGGGCCAGGTGGGCTCCTCGGCGATGCCGCACAAGATGAACACCCGCTCCTGCGAGCGCGTCAACGGCCTCATGGTGATCCTGCGCGGCTACGCCTCGATGACCGGCGAGCTGGCGGGCGACCAGTGGAACGAGGGCGACGTGTCCTGCTCGGTGGTGCGCCGGGTCGCGCTGCCGGACGCCTTCTTCGCCCTGGACGGCCTGCTGGAGACCTTCCTGACGGTCCTCGACGAGTTCGGCGCCTTCCCGGCCGTCATCGCCCGCGAGCTGGACCGCTACCTGCCGTTCCTGGCCACCACCAAGGTGCTCATGGGTGCGGTGCGAGCCGGGGTGGGCCGCGAGGTCGCGCACGAGGCGATCAAGGAGAACGCCGTCGCCACCGCGCTCGCGATGCGCGAGCAGGGTGCCGAGCGCAACGAGCTGCTCGACAAGCTGGCCGCCGACGAGCGCCTCCCACTCGACCGGGAGCAGCTGGCGGCGCTGATGGCCGACAAGCTGTCCTTCACCGGTGCCGCCGCCGCCCAGGTCGGCGTCGTCATCGGCCGGATCGAGGAGCTCGTCAAGCAGCACCCGGAGGCCGCCGGTTACACCCCCGGGGCGATCCTCTGACCGGCGCACCCCGCGCTCCCCGCTCCCCGCGCTTCACCAAGGCGGAACTGGAGGCCGCCCGCGACCGTCTCGTACCGGACGTCGTCGCGGACGGTCTCCGGGTGCTGTTCTGCGGCATCAACCCCGGGCTGATGACGGCGGCGACCGGTCACCACTTCGCCCGTCCCGGCAATCGCTTCTGGCCGGTGCTGCATCTGTCCGGCTTCACGCCACGGCTGATGAAGCCGGCCGAGCAGCGGGAACTGCTGTCGTACGGACTGGGCATCACGAATGTCGTGGCGCGGGCGACGGCGCGGGCCGACGAGCTGAGCGCTGAGGAGTACGTCGAGGGCGGGCGGCTGCTCACCGAGAAGGTGACGCGGCTGCGGCCGAGGTGGCTGGCCGTGGTCGGGGTGACCGCGTACCGGGCCGCCTTCGGCGACCGCACGGCCCAAGTGGGGCCGCAGGAGCGGACGTTCGGGGACACCCGGATCTGGGTGCTGCCCAATCCCAGCGGGCTGAACGCGCACTGGACGGCGGCGACCATGGCGGAGGAATTCGCCCGGCTGCGGGCCGCCGCACAGGCCTAGATCGCCCGGCCGGAGGCTGTCACGCAGGCCTGGAAAGCCCGGCCGCGGGCCGCCACGCCCGGTTGGAGCGGGTCACGGCGGGTCCACGGTGGTGACCACCGCCAGCAGCTGGAACGGCGCGTGATCGGTCCACTGGGACACCCCGAGGGCGAGCCAGCCGCCGCTTCCGGGCAGTTGCCAGAGCTTGACGTCCGGGACATGCCCGCCGAGGCCGGCCCACGGCTGCGGTATGTCCTCGCCGAGCGTCGTCCGCTCCAGGACGCTGTACAGGCTGATGTACTGCGCGGGCCCCCACCGCTCCGCCATCCGCTCGGCCAGTGCGTCCCGGTCGGCCTCGAACTGTGCCGCCGTTTCCTCCCGCCCGGTTCCGTCGTCCTCCGAGAAGTCGCCGCTCGTCTCTAAGGCGGCTATGTGGAATCCGGGCCCGCTCTCGCCGTGTTCCGTTCTGCTGTGCGCCGTGGGGAACTCCCGTGCGCACAGCGACTCGATGGCGGTCAGGCACGTCGCGATGTCCATGCGATCCAGTAAACCGGGCGGCACTGACAATTGGCGGACCGTCAGGCGTCCCGGCGGTCCAGTCTCCACGCGCCCGCGAGCAGCGCGGCCGCCGCCCACAGCGCGGTCACCGCGAGCCCGCTCCACGGGCCGAGGGCGCCGTCCCAACTGCTGTGCAGGGCGACTTGACCGGCTCGGTCGGGAAGGTAGTCGGCGACGCTGCCGGACAGATCGCCGACGACGAAGGACACGATCAGCACGAACGGGATCAGAACGGACAGGGTGGCGACGCCACTGCGCAGCACGGCCGCGAGTCCGGCGGCGAAGAGCGCCATCAGCGTCAGCTGGAGGCCGCAGCCGACGGCGCCGCGCAGGCCCTCGCCCCACGTCGGACCGTCGGCGCCCAGGACCGCCTTGCCGACCAGCAGGGTGGCCAGCCCGGTGAGGAGGCCGACGGCCAGCGCGGGCAGGGCGATCGCGGTTGCCTTGGCGGCGAACCACCGCCGGCGGTCGGGCACCGCCGACAGGGTCAGCCGCAGCGCGCCGCCCCGGAACTCCGCTGCCACGGCCGTCGTACCGAACGCGATCGCGGCGATCTGGCCGAGGCTCACGCCGAAGAACGCGGAGTACAGCGGGTCCGAACCGTCGGCGCCGGCGGCCGAGAGGGCCGAGAACCCGGTGGTGGCGAGGAGGATCCCGGCCAGGCCGCCGAGGAGCGACGGCAGGGTGCGGATCTTGATCCATTCGGCGTGCAGCACGGGTGCGAACGGCATGGTCAGACCTCCTGGGTCAGTGCGGTGAACTCGGCCTCGGCCGCGGTCAGATCGAGATAGGCCTCCTCCAAGGTGGCCTCCCGCGCGGCGAGTTCCAGGACGGGTACGCCCGCCTCGGCCATGATCCGGCCGAGGTCGTCCACGCCCGCGTGCCGCACGGTCCGTGCTCCGTCGGCGTCCCGGGAGGCGTCGAGGCCGTGGCGGGCTAGGAGGTCGTCCAGCGCGGCGAGGTCGGTGGAGCGGATCCGGACATGGGGCTGCACACGCGCGTGGATGAACTCCTGGACGGGCGTGTCGGCCAGCAGCCGCCCCTTGCCCAGGATCACGAGATGGTCGGCGAAGGCGGCGGTCTCGCTCATCAGATGGCTGGAGACCAGGACCGTACGGCCCTCCTCGGCGAGGCGGCGGAGCAGGGTGCGGATCCAGACGATGCCCTCGGGGTCGAGGCCGTTGGCGGGCTCGTCCAGCAGGATCACCTCGGGATCCCCGAGCAGGGCGGCGGCGATGCCGAGCCGCTGGCGCATGCCGAGGGAGTACGTCCGCACCCGGCGCCGTGCCACCGCGGCCAGCCCGGTCTCCGCCAGGACGGCGTCGACCCGCCGGTCCGGGATGCGGTTGCTCGCGGCGAGGGCGCGCAGATGGTCGCGGGCGGTGCGGGAGCCGTGCGCGGCCCGCGCGTCGAGCAACGCGCCCACCCGGCGCAGGGGTTCGCGCAGGGCGGCGTAGGCCTGGCCGCCGATCGTGGCGGTGCCGGAGGTGGGCCGGTCGAGGCCGAGGGCGAGGCGCATGGTGGTGGACTTTCCGGCGCCATTGGGGCCGAGGAAGCCGGTGACGCGGCCGGGGCGCACGCTGAAGGTGAGCTGGTCCACGGCCCGCAGTCCGCCGTACTCCTTGGTCAGGTCGCGTACGTCGATGCTGGTCATGGCACCAGCCTCGCCGTGCGGGGACGTCGGGGCCTCCCCCGCCGGTGGAGAGCGTCTCCCCCGTGCGGGGGAGGCCCGTTGTCCGTGCAGGCTGCGACGATGTCCGCATGGTCCGCTTCCTGCGCCCGCTGCTGCGCGGGACGACGTACACGCGCTTGCTGCACCAGTGGGTGCCCATGCTGATCCAGAGCATGTGGATGTTCATCGACATGTCGAAGCCCTGGGTCCCGGGCGTGATGCTCGTCGTGCTGGGCCTCGTGCCCGCCGTACGCAGGGGCGAGGGGGTGCAGGCGCGGCTGTTGCTGACGCCGGGTGAGCAGGAGCCGGGCATCTCCGAGGAGCCGTCGGCGACATGGCGGGACCGGACACGCACGGTGGTGTGGCTGGAACTGCGCTGGGTCCTCGGCTGGATCAGCATGTTCGTCACGGTGTGGCTGCTCGTCTTCGCGTTCGAGCTGGCGCGGGCCGCTTGGGGGCGGGCGCCGTCCGGGCTTCCCGTGCTGGGCCAACTGCCGCAGCACCGCGCCTGGGCACTGCTGACGCCGCTCCCGCTGCTCGTCCTGTACGGCGTGGTCGTGGGCCTCGGCATGCTGATCACGGTCTGCGCGCGCCGCCTGCTGGGGCCGTCGGCGGCCGAGCGGCTGGCCGCGCTGGAGGAGCGCACCGAGCAACTGCTGGAACGCACCCGTATCGCGCGGGAGTTGCACGACTCGATCGGGCACGCGCTGACGGTGGCGGTGGTGCAGGCCGGTGCGGCGCGGGCGGCGGGCGACCCGGAGTTCACCGAGCGCGCGCTGGACGCCATCGAGGAGACCGGCCGGGCGGCCCTGGAGGATCTGGAGCGGGTGCTGGGCATTCTGCGCGAGAGCGAGCGGCCGGTGAGCGCCCGGCCCACGCTCGCCGACGCGGGCCGGCTGCTGGACTCGGCTCGGGCCTCCGGAGCGAAGGTGGACGCCGAGGTGACGGGTCCGGTGGCGGCCGTGCCCGGGCCGGTGTCCCGCGAGGGGTACCGGATCCTTCAGGAGGCGCTGACCAACGTGCTGCGGCACGCCGGGGCCGTCCCGGTGCGGGTCCGGGTCACGGTCGGCGACGGCACACTCGCCCTGGACGTGCGCAATCCCCTGCCGGGCGCGATACCCGGCCCCGGGCGGGGCAGCGGTTTGCGCGGCATACGCGAGCGGGCCGCCCTGCTGGGCGGCAGCGCCCGCACCGGCCCGGACGAGGGCGACTGGCAGGTGTGGGCGGAGCTGCCGCTCGGCTGATCGGGGCGGGTGGGCCCGCTCACCTGATCTAGGCTGGCCGGATGCCGGTCACCGTACTCCTCGTCGACGACGAACCCCTGGTCCGCGCAGGTCTGCGGGCCGTGCTGGAGGCGCAGCCCGACATCGAGGTGGTGGGCGAGGCGGCCGACGGGGCCGCGGTCGTCCCGCTGGTGCGGCAACTGCGGCCGGACGTGGTCGCCATGGACGTACGCATGCCGCTCCTGGACGGCATCGAGGCCACGCGCGTGGTGCTGCGCACCGTGCCCGAGCCACCGAAGATCCTCGTGGTGACGACCTTCGAGGACGACGAGTTCGTGTACGAGGCGCTGCGCGCGGGTGCCGACGGGTTCCTGCTGAAGCGGGCCCGGCCGGCCGAGATCGTGCACGCGGTGCGGCTGATCGCGGAGGGCGAGTCGCTGCTGTTCCCGGCCTCCGTGCGGCGCCTGGCCGCCCGGTACGGCGACGGCGACCGGCCGGCGCGTGCCGTTCTGGAGCGGGCCCGGCTGACGGAGCGTGAGGCGGAGGTGCTGCGGCTGATGGCGCGGGGGCTGTCGAACGCGGAGATCGCCGCCCGGCTGGTCGTGGGCACGGAGACGGTCAAGTCGCATGTGAGCGCCGTACTGGCCAAGCTCGGCGCACGCGACCGCACCCAGGCGGTGATCACCGCGTACGAGTCGGGGTTCGTCGAGCCGTGCTGAGCCGGCGTCTGTCGCGCCCTGCCGTCGGCCCCGATGCGGAACCCGGCACTCGCCGGGGTGCGCCGGGCCGAGTACGATCCGGCCAACACGCCCGCGAGCTGGAAGGACGGACGGGTGGCGCAGCTGACCGGCGGCGATCCCTCGCTGCTGCGAAGGATCAATTCCGCGGTGGTGCTGCACGCGCTGCGTGCCACGGACTGCGCGACGCTCACCGAGATCAGCCGGGTCACCGGGCTGTCCCGGCCGACCGTGGAAGGTGTCGTCGAAGGGCTCATCGAGGCCGGGCTCGTCGTGGAGACGGCGGCCGACGAGGGCAGTGCGCGCCGTCAGGGGCGGCCTGCGCGCCGGTTCCGGTTCCGGGCCGAGGCGGGGCATCTGCTGGGCCTGGAGATCGGGCCGCACCGGGTCGCCGCGCTGCTGTCCGACCTGGACGGGCGGGTGCTGGGCACGCAGGCCAAGGAGGTCGCCGAGACGGCCTCGGCGGACGAGCGGATCGACCGGCTGCGTGGCACGGTCGCCGAGCTGCTGCGGCGCGCCGGGGTCGCCCGCGGCTCGCTGCGGGCCGTGGGCGTGGGCACGCCGGGGATCGTGGAGGCCGACGGCACGGTGCGGCTGAGCACGGCGCTGCCGCAGTGGACGGGTCTGAGGCTGGGCGAGCGGCTCAGCCGCTCCTTCAAGTGCCCGGTGCTGGTGGAGAACGACGCCAACGCGGCGGCCGTCGCCGAACACTGGAAGGGCTCGGCGGCCGGGACGGACGACGTGGTGTTCGTGCTGGCCGGGCTGAGCCCGGGCGCGGGATCACTGATCGGCGGCCGGCTGCACCGCGGCTTCGGCGGCGCCGCCGGGGAGATCGGCGCGCTGCATCTGCTGGGCCGGGAGGCGACCCCGGAGACGCTGCTGTCCACCACCGACGAGCCGCTGCACCCGCTGGACGAGCCGGCGGTCGCCGAGGTGTTCGCGCTGGCCCGGGAGGGCGACCAGCGGGCGCGGGCGGCCGTCGAGCGGTTCATCCAGCGGCTCGTGCACGACGTGGCCGCACTGGTCCTGGCGCTGGATCCGGAGCTCGTCGTGATCGGCGGCTGGGCGGCCGGTCTCGACGGTGTCCTGGAACCGCTGCGCCGCGAGCTGGCCCGCTATTGTCTGCGGCCGCCTCGGGTGGCGTTGTCCGTGTTGGGTGAGACGGCCGTGTCCACGGGGGCGCTGCGCTTGGCTCTGGACCATGTGGAGGAGCAGTTGTTCGCCGTTGAGGGCACGGTGACGAGGCGCTGAGCGCCGCTCCCTGGCGGTGCGGGCCGTGGTGAGACCGCGGGTGATCAGGAAGCCCGGCGCTCCGGGTCGTGGTGTATCTCCACGTCCGGTGAGTCGCCGAAGGTCAGGCGGCAGGTGTCGGCCCGGTACGTCGCGATGGACAGCGCGGCGGTGCGACCCGGCGCGAAGAAGCGGGTGGTGACGACCAGGACGGGCGAGCCGGGCAGCCGGTCGAGTTCCTTGGCGTCGTCCGCGCGGGCGGAGCCCAGCTCGACGGCGCGGTCCTGGCCCTCGAGCGTCAGGTGCTGGAGTTCGCGCAGCACCGCACGCGCGCGTGCCGGGCCGGACGGGGCGTCGATCGCGGTGAGGTCGGGCACCGAGACGGCCGGGATGTAGAGCAGTTCGGTGGCGACCGGCTGGCCGTGGGACATCCGGGAGCGGCGTACGGTGTGGACGGGCTCGTCGGCGCCGGTCTCCAGGGCCGTGGCGACGGCGGCGGGCGGTGCGGCCTGCTCGCAGTCGACGGGCTGCCAGGCGTCGGAGGCGGCGCCCGGCCAGGCGTGCTGTGCGGTGCCGACGGCCACGCCCACGCGCGGGGGCGCGACGGTCGTACCGACGCCGCGGCGGCGCTGCAGCCGGCCCTCCAGCTCCAGCTGTTCGAGGGCCTGGCGGAGCGTGGCGCGGGCCACGCCGAAGCGGGCGGCGAGGTCGCGCTCGTTGGGCAGGATCTCGCCGACCGAGAACTCGGAGTCCAGTGCTTCGGTGAGCACGATCTTGAGGTGCCAGTACTTCGGTTCCGGCACCGATTCCAGCTGCGTGGTCCCCACCCTGTCCTCCGCAAGAGCCGTGGTCCGGCGGCTTTTAGCGCCCTTGTTTATTAAAGGTTGTTGCACTTCTCTGCGACCATAGGGCGGCCGTCACCCTTGGTCAAGACCAATCCTCGATCCCTTGCGCAACCCGGGGGCGACCCACAGCGGAGCGTTCATGAAGCGTTCGTACGCGGCGGTGTGTGTGACATCGCGGCAAAGCCCCCGTCGCAGGACAGGGGCTCGCGGGGCGCGCGCGGGGTCAGTCGGCGATCAGGTGCCGCATCTTGTACGGGTTGCGGACGACGTACACGGTCGTGACGTGGCCGTCGGCGACGTCCAGCTGGAACAGACTGTCGGGCTTGCCGTCGGAAAGGATCAGCACGGCTGGGCCGCCGTTGGTCTCCAGCAGGCGGAGGGACAGGGCCGGCGGGAGCTTCCGTGTGACGCCGACCAGCAAGCGGGCGACCTTGTCGGCGGTGTGCACGATCCGCAGCGCCGCCCTGGCCTTGCCGCCGCTGTCGCTGACCAGGCGGACGTCGGGAGCGAGCAGGGAGACGAGGCCGTCCAGGTCGCCTTCTGCCGCGGCGGCGAGGAAACGATCGGTCAGCTCGCGTCGCCGGGCCGGGTCGACCTCGTAGCGCGGCCGCCGTTCCTCGACGTGCCGGCGCGCCCGCCCGGCGAGTTGCCGTACGGCCGCCTCGCCGCGGTCGAGGAGGGCGGCGATCTCGGCGTACGGGTAGCCGAAGGCCTCCCGGAGCACGAAGACGGCGCGCTCCAGCGGTGACAGCGACTCCAGGACGACCAGGACGGCGAGGGAGACGCTGTCGGCGAGCACGGCGCGGTCCGCCGTGTCCGGGGCGGCGTCGCCGAACTCGGTGAGGTAGGGCTCCGGCAGCCATGGTCCGACGTACGCCTCGCCGCGCGCCCGTACCTGGCGCAGTCGGTCGATGGCCAGCCGGGTGGTGATGCGCACCAGGTAGGCGCGGGGTTCGCGGATCTCCGCGAGGTCGGCGCCGGACCAGCGCAGCCAGGCGTCCTGGACCACGTCCTCGGCATCGGCGACCCGGCCGAGCATGCGATAGGCGACGCCCATGAGCAGGGGCCGGTGCTCTTCGAAGACGTCGGTCGCGGTGTCGGCGGTCACCGCTCCATCCCATCCGACACGCGACGGCTGTGTCCAGCCGGAATCGGCCCGTCCGGCGCCGGTCCGGATCACAATGACCGCGGACCGCCGGGGGCCGGCGGCCGGGGACCTGGAGGTGGCCGATGCGGTATGCGGTGCTGGGCACGGGCGAGGTGGGCCGCACCCTGGGCGGCAGGCTGGTGGAGCTGGGACACGAGGTGACCCTCGGGTCCCGTACCAAGGACAACCCGGTGGCGCTGGAGTGGGCCACCGCCGCGGCGGAGCGGGCCCGCGCGGGTACGTTCGCGGAGGCAGCCGCGGCGGCCGAGGTGGTCGTCAACGCGGTGAGCGGCCGGGTGGCGCTGGACGCCCTGCGGGCGGCCGGCGCGGAGAACCTCGACGGCAAGGTCCTGGTGGACGTGTGCAATCCGCTGGCCTTCGAGGACGGGGAACCGCGGCTGGATCCGGTGGAGTCGGACAGCGTGGGCGAGCAGATCCAGCGCGCCTTCCCGCACGCGCGCGTGGTGAAGACGCTGAACACGGTCAACTGCAAGGTGATGGTGGATCCGGGGCGGGTGCCGGGCGCGCACCACCTGTTCGTGTGCGGACAGGACGCGGCGGCCAAGGAACAGGTGACGGCCATGCTCGGGGAGTTCGGGTGGCCGGCCGAGCGAGTGCTGGATCTGGGCGGCATCCAGGCGGCCCGGACGGTGGAGATGTACCTGCCGCTGTGGCTCACCCTGATGCGGCAGTTCGGGACCGCGGACTTCAACATCGAAGTGCGCCGGGCGGGTTGACCGGCGCAGGTGAGCCAGGCGTACGCCCTGCGGGGGCTACCGACAGGTAGCAATTGCTGACAAGCTGTCTACAGCGTCGGTCAGCACCCAGACGAGGAGCACCCCATGTCCGCCACCGTCTCCTTCAAGGTCCCCACTCCGCACGGGCCGAAGGACGTGACCGTGTCCTACGCGCGCGTGGGACACGGGGCACCGCTCGTCCTGCTGCACGGGATCGGACATCACCGGCAGGCCTGGGACCCGGTCGTGGACATCCTCGCCACCGAGCGCTGCGTCATCGCCGTCGACCTGCCGGGCTTCGGCGCCTCTCCGGGCCTGCCGGCCGGCCTCGCCTACGACCTTCCGACCACCGACTCCGTGCTCGGCGCCCTGTTCGAGGCCCTGGAGCTGGACCGCCCGCACATCGCGGGCAACTCGCTGGGCGGCCTGCTCGCCCTGGAACTGGGCCGGGAGAAGCTCGTACGGTCCGTCACCGCCCTCTCCCCGGCCGGGTTCTGGACGGACGCCGAACGCCGGTACGCCTTCGCAGTGCTGCTCGCGATGCGGGGCATCGCCCAGCGGCTCCCGTTGCCGCTGGTGGAGCGGCTGTCGCGCACCGCGGCCGGCCGTACCGCGCTGACGAGCACCATCTACGCACGCCCCGCGCGCCGCACCCCGGAGGCCGTGGTCGCCGAGACGCTCGCACTGGCGGGCGCCACCGGGTTCGACGCGACGCTGCGGTCGGGCGCCACCGTCCGGTTCACCGACGATCTGCCCGGCCTGCCGGTCACGGTGGCCTGGGGCACGCAGGACCGGCTCCTCGTACGCCGTCAGGGCGTGCGCGCCAAGCAGCTCATCCCGCACGCCCGGCTGGTACGGCTGCCCGGCTGCGGCCACTGCCCGATGAACGACGACCCGGCGCTGGTCGCCCGGGTCATCCTGGACGGCAGCAGCAGCTGAGCGGGCCGGCGGACGTGACACGACCGGCTCACCGCCGGGACCCGGCTCGCTGAGGGGGTCGCCGGTCCCTGGCCGGGGGCCGGCCCGCGGATCGTCCGAGGTCAGGGCGCGCCGCCCCGAGGACGGTTGTTCACTTCGGGTTTCCGCACGCGCCGCAGCGTCCCAGTAAGTGTTGGCTCTGCACACCGGCCGGACCTTTTCCCTGGAGGCGTAAGCCATGTCAGACCGTTCGTTCCCCGGCCGCCGCAGCATGCTGCGCGGCTCCCTCGCCGCGTCGGCGGCCCTCGCCCTGCCCGTCGGCCTCGGCGCGGCCCCGGCGTTCGCCCGCTCCGGGCGCCCCCAGGCCGGCTGGGGTGTGCAGGCCGGCGACGTGACCACCGACTCCGGCCTGGTGTGGGTGCGTTCGGACCGGCCGGCCCGGATGATCGTGGAGACCTCGGCCACCGAGTCGTTCCGCAACCCGCGCAGATGGCACGGTCCGCTGCTGGGCGCCGGCACGGACTTCACCGGCACCACCCGGCTGCACGGCCTGCCCTCCGGCGAGCAGATCCACTACCGCGTGCTGCTCGCCGACCCGGACGACCCGCGCCGCACCGGCGAGCCGGTGACCGGCACCTTCCGTACGGCGCCGGTGAAGCGGCGCCAGGGCGTGCGGTTCGTGTGGTCCGGTGACCTGGCCGGACAGGGCTGGGGCATCAACGAGTCCATCGGGGGCTACCGCATCTTCGACGCCATGGCGAAGACCGACCCGGACTTCTTCCTGTGCAGCGGCGACAACATCTACGCCGACGGCCCGATCGCGGCGACCGCGACACTGCCCGACGGCAGCGTCTACCGGAACGTCACCACCGAGGAGAAGTCGCACGTCGCGACCACCCTGGACGACTACCGGGGCAACTTCCGCTACAACCTGCTGGACCCGGCGCTGCGCCGGTTCAACGCCCAGGTGCCGAACATCATCCAGTGGGACGACCACGAGGTACGCAACAACTGGTACCCGGGCGAGGTCATCGGCACCGGCACCCCCTACCCGGCCGGCACCAGGCTCGACGACCTGGCGCTGCGCTCGCGGCAGGCGTTCTCGGAGTACTTCCCGATCTCCACGATCAGCGGGCGCCCGGACGGCCGGATCTACCGGGTCGTCCACCACGGTCCGCTGCTCGATGTGTTCGTGCTCGACATGCGCACCTACCGCAACGCGAACTCGCCGGACAACCAGACCACGGACCCGGTGGGCATCCTCGGCCGCGAGCAGCTGGAGTGGCTCAAGCGCGAGCTGGCGAAGTCCCGCGCGGTGTGGAAGGTGATCGCCAACGACATGCCGCTCGGGCTGGTCGTGCCCGACCCGGTGGAGGGCAAGCCGGACTTCGAGGCGGTGGCGCAGGGCGACCCGGGCGCCCCGCTCGGCCGTGAGCTGCAGATCGCCGAGCTGCTGCGCTTCATCAAGCACCGGCGGATCACCGGCACGGTGTGGCTGACGGCCGACGTGCACCACACCTCCGCCCAGCACTACGACCCCTCGCGGGCCGCGTTCAAGGACTTCGAGCCGTTCTGGGAGTTCGTCTCCGGCCCGCTCAACGCCGGCGCCTTCCCGGCCAACGCGCTGGACGGCACGTTCGGCCCGGACCGGGTGTTCGTCAAGGCGCCCACGGCCGCGAACGTGTCGCCTGCCGAGGGCTACCAGTTCTTCGGCGAGGTGGACATCGACGGCGACAGCGGAGAACTGACGGTCCGGCTGCGCGAGTACGACGGCACGGTGCTGTTCACGCAGACCCTCCGGCCGGGCCGGGTCGGCCAGTAGCCAACTCCTCGGCCCTACGGGCCTTTTCGCAGGTCAGACCGATTGTCAGTGGTCGCGGCTACGGTTTTCACATGACGCGATCACTGCAGTCGACGACCCTTTCCCGTTCCTCCGCGCCGAAGTCGGCGACGGACGACAACGCCACGATCTGGGGCCGTGGGGTGCGGGCCCGACTGACCGTAAAAAGGCGAACAAAAAGGACGGAGCATGCTTTACCCATCGGTCACAAACAGTTCGTGATCACGCAACACCCTTCCTTCACAGTGGGTGCATGAGTACAGACATGTCTGATGTGACCCGGGCGAAGCACGGTCGGCCCGTGCACCACTGGCGGCGCGACCTCGTGGAACTCGCCGCCCTGTTCACCGCCGTGGCGGTAGCCGACGGAGTGGCGAATCTGATCGGGCACGGCCCCGACGGCCCCGCTCTGCTGGTGATCTCGGCCCTCGTGCTGGCCGCGACGGCCGGCTTCCACACATGGTGGGCACGGCGCCACGGACACGCACCGCCGGCCGACGATACCGGCGCCCGGCCGATCGCCGAGACGCGGTCGGCCGGGCCCGCCGAGCAGCCGGACGGGCCGGCGCACGACGTGGCGGACGCCAGTGCCCTGTGGCGGATGCGGACGACGGTCAAGGACGAGCCGGGTTCGCTGGCGGCGCTGTGCACGGCGCTGGCCGAGCGGCGCGTCGACATCCTGAGCCTGCAGACACATCCGCTGGCCGACGGCACCGTGGACGAGTTCCTGCTGCGGGCGCCCGGCGCGCTGACGGCGGCCGACATCATCCGAGCGGTCTCGCTGGCCGACGGCTCGTCCACCTGGATCGAGCGGGCCGACGCCCACGACCTGGTCGACGCCCCCACGCGAGTGCTCGGCCTGGCCGCGCGCACCGCGCTGGACGCCGCCGAACTGCCGCTCGCACTGCGCCAGTTGCTGGGCCGGTGCACGATCCGCTCGCTGCCCGGGACACCGGCCGGCGGGGACCGCGGGCCGCAGCAGGTGCCGGTCGAGGGCGTGCTGGAGGACACCATCATGCGGCTGCGGGCTCCGGAGGGCGGAGTGCTCACCGTGGAGCGGCCGTATCTGCCGTTCACACCGACCGAGTTCGCCCGGGCCCGGGCCCTGGTGGAGCTGGACAACCGGCTCGGTCCACGCATCCCGCGCGGCAAGGACGTGCTGACGCTGCCCGAGGGCAACGACATCACGGTCCGCCGGGTCGACACCTCGGACCTGGCCGCCGCGAGGGCGATGCACGAGCGGTGCTCGCCGCGCACCCTCGACCTGCGCTACCACGGCCCGGTCAACGACGCGGACCGCTATCTGAACCACCTGCTCAGTCCCCGTTTCGGCCGCACGCTGGCCGCGCAGACCGCCTCCGGCCGCATAGTCGGCCTCGGGCATCTGCTGTGGGACGGCGACGAGACCGAGGTCGCGCTGCTGATCGAGGACGAGTGGCAGCAGCGCGGCGTCGGGGGCGAGCTGCTCGGCCGGCTGGTGGCGATGGCCGTGGAGGCCCGCTGCGAGAGCGTGTACGCCGTGACGCAGGCGTCCAACACCGGCATGGTCGCCGCGATGCGCGGCCTCGGGCTGCCCCTGGACTACCAGATCGAGGAGGGCACCCTGGTCATCACGGCCCGCCTGGACGCCCTGCGGCACGCTTCCCGGCCACGGCACGACACCGGCCGCCGGCTCGGCGACCCGGCGCGCCGCGACTGACACCGGTCACGCGGGGACGACGGCCCGGCGCCCTCGGCCGGGCTGCACACACCGCGCACCGGCCGGGACGACTCCGCCGCGACGGCGCTCGGCCACGACCGGCATCCAGCACTGGCCGTGTCCGCGCATCCGACCGTCGGCCGGTATCGCTCAGCGCGCCGCTTCCCGAAGCGGTACCGGCTTCCGGGTCCGCTCCCCCAACGCCTGATCCAGATCGGCCCAGAGATCGTCCACGTCCTCCAGCCCCACCGACAACCGCAGCAGCCGATCGCTCACCCCGGCCCCGCGCCGGTCGTCGGCGTCGACGATGCGATGGCTGATGGAGGCGGGGTGCTGGATGAGCGTGTCGACGCTGCCCAGGCTGACCGCCGGGGTGACGAGCCGGACCCGGGAGATGACCTCGTGCGGGTCGTCGTACACCTCGAAGGCGATCATCGCGCCGCCGAGCCGTGGGTAGTGGACGCGAGCCACGCGCGGGTCGGCGGCGAGCCGGCGGACCAGTTCGGCGGCGTTCGCGGAGGCCGCCCGCACCCGGACCGGCAGAGTGGACAACCCGCGCAGCAGCAGATAGCCGGCCAGCGGATGCAGCACACCGCCGGTGGCGAACCGTATCTGGCGGAGCCGGCCGGCGAACTCCTCGTCGCAGGCGACCACTCCGGCGAGCACATCGCCGTGCCCGCCGAGGTACTTGGTGGCGCTGTGCAGCACCATACGGGCGCCGTGCTCGGCCGGGCGTTGCAGTACGGGAGTGGCGAAGGTGTTGTCGGCGAGCAGCGGTATCGAGCCGCAGCCATGCGCGATGGCCCGCAGGTCCAGCTCGGCGAGGGTCGGGTTGGCCGGGGACTCGACCATCACCAGGCCGGTGTCCGGGCGCACCGCGTCGGCGATGCCGGCCGGGTCGGTCCAGGTGACCTCGGTGCCGAGCAGCCCGGCGGTGAGCAGGTGGTCGCTGCAGCCGTACAGCGGCCGTACCGCCACCACATGGCGCAGGCCCATGGCGGAGCGCGCCAGGAGGACCGCGCTGAGCGCCGCCATGCCGCTGGCGAAGGCGACGGCGGACTCGGTGCCCTCCAGGCGGGCCAGCGCGGTCTCGAAGCGGGCGACGGTCGGGTTGCCGAGCCGGCCGTAGACGGGCCGTCCCACCGGGTCGGCGCCGTCGGTCGCGAAGGCGTCGATGCGGGCGGCCTCGGCGCGGCTGTCGTAGGAGGGGTAGGTGGTGGACAGATCGATCGGCGGGGCGTGCAGGCCCTGGCGGGCGAGGTCGTCACGGCCGGCGTGCACGGCCTCGGTGGCCAGGGCTCTCGATGCGGTGCGTACGCCGTCGTAGGCACCGGTGGTCGCTGTGTCCATGCGCGGAAGAGTGAACAGTGAACGGTTCACCGGGATCGAACACCGTGCTACGTTCGAGCCATGGCCGAATCTATCGTATTGGATCCGGTTGATCTTCATCTGCTGCGGCTGCTGCAGAACGACGCCCGGACCACATACCGCGACCTCGCCGATCAGGTGGGCGTGGCGCCGTCGACGTGTCTGGACCGGGTGACCCGGTTGCGCCGCTCCGGCGTGATCCTCGGGCATCGGCTACAGGTCGATCCGGCCAAGCTGGGGCGGGGACTGCAGGCCTTGCTGTTGGTGCAGGTCAGGCCGCACCGGCGGGAGCTGGTCGGCCCGTTCGTCGAGCGGATCCGGGCGCTGCCGGAGGCCCGGACGGTGTTCCATCTGACCGGGCCGGACGACTATCTGGTGCATGTGGCCGTCGCGGACATGGCCGATCTGCAGCGGCTGGTGCTCGACGAGTTCACCGCGCGGCGCGAAGTGGCACGGGTGGAGACCCGGTTGATCTTCCAGCAGTGGGAATGCGGCCCGCTGCTGCCGCCCGGCCACGCCCAGAGCTGAATCCCCCTGAACGTGGGTGACGCGGAGATCGTTGTCGTACGAGGATGGGCGGCATGTCTGAGACGAAGAGCCCGCTGCCCCGTCAGGTCGCCGACGCGTACGTGGACGACCTCATCGCCCTCGACCCGGTCACCGGTACCTACCTCGGTGTGCAGGAGAGTTCGAGCCGGCTGCCCGACTACTCGCCCGCCGGCCAGGCGGCCCTCGCCGAGCTGGCCCGGGCCACCCTCGCGAAGCTGGACGAGGCGGAGCGGCAGCCCGGGGCGGACAGTGACGCGGAGCGGCGCTGCGGGCGGCTGCTGCGGGAGCGGCTGACCGCCGAACTCGCCGTGCACGAGGCGGACGAACACCTGCGGGCGGTCGGCAACATGAGCACGCCGGGCCACTCGGTGCGGGAGGTCTTCACGGTCACCCCGACGCAGACGGAGGAGGACTGGGCGGCGATCGCCGAGCGGCTGCGCGCGGTGCCCGGCGCGCTCGCGGGCTACCGCGAGTCGCTGCAACTGGGCCTGGACCGCAAGCTGTTCGCGGCGCCGCGGCCGACGGCGACGTACATCCAGCAGCTCACCGAGTGGACGGACACGGACGGCCAGGGCCGCGGCTGGTACGAGGACTTCGCCGCCGACGGTCCCGAGGCGCTGCGCGCGGAGCTGGACGAGGCGGCCCGGGCGGCGACCGGGGCACTCGTGGAGCTGCGGGACTGGCTGCGGGATGTGTACGCGCCGGCGATCGAGGGCGCCCCGAACACGGTGGGCCGCGAGCGGTACGCGCGCTGGAGCCGCTACTTCAACGGCACCGATCTGGACCTGGACGAGGCGTACGCCTACGGCTGGGCGGAGTTCCACCGGATCCTCGCTGAGATGAAGCGGGAGGCGGAGAAGATCCTGCCCGGCGCCGAGACCCCGTGGGTGGCGCTCGCGCACCTCGACGAGCACGGCCGGCACATCGAGGGCGTGGAAGAGGTCCGGGAGTGGCTGCAGGGCCTGATGGACAAGGCCATCGAGGACCTGGACGGCACGCACTTCGAGCTCGCCGAGCGGGTGCGGAAGGTGGAGTCGCGCATCGCACCGCCCGGCGGTGCCGCGGCCCCGTACTACACGCCGCCGTCGGAGGATTTCTCCCGCCCGGGCCGCACCTGGCTGCCCACCATGGGTCAGACCCGCTTCCCGGTCTACGACCTCGTCTCGACCTGGTACCACGAGGGCGTGCCCGGGCATCACCTCCAGCTCGCGCAGTGGGCGCACGTGGCCGAGAACCTCTCCCGCTACCAGGCGACGATCGGCGGGGTCAGCGCCAACGCCGAGGGCTGGGCGCTGTACGCGGAGCGACTGATGGACGAGCTGGGCTACCTCACGAACCCCGAGGAGCGGATCGGGTACCTGGATGCGCAGATGATGCGGGCGGCCCGGGTGATCGTGGACATCGGCATGCACCTGGAGCTGGAGATCCCGGCGGACTCGCCCTTCCACCCGGGTGAGCGCTGGACGCCGGAGCTGGCGCAGGAGTTCTTCGGCTCGCACAGCAGCCGGCCGGCGGACTTCGTGGAGAGCGAGCTGACCCGGTATCTGACGATTCCGGGCCAGGCGATCGGCTACAAGCTCGGTGAGCGGGCATGGCTGCTGGGCCGGGAGAACGCCCGCGAGCGGCACGGCGACGCCTTCGATCTGAAGGCGTGGCACATGGCCGCCCTGTCCCAGGGCTCGCTGGGTCTGGACGACCTGGTGGACGAGCTGTCCCGGCTCTGACGGTCGAGCGCTCCCGGTGTCTGCCGCGTCAACGCCGGAAGCCGCCTTCGCAGTTGATGACCTCCCCGGTGATCCACCCGGCCTCGTCGGTCGCCAGCCAGGCGATGAGGCGGGCCGGATCGTCGGGGAGGCCCCAGCGTCCGCCGGGGAACCGCGCCGCCACGGCCGCGTGGACCTCACCGGTGGCGTAACCGGTGTCCACCGGGCCGGGGTTGACGGCGTTCACCGTGACGCCGTGCTCGGCGAGCGCGCTCGACAGGGATCGGGTGATCGAGGCCAGGGCGCCCTTCTGGAGGGCATAGGCCATCTCGCCGGGCATACCGCCGGCGATGTCCTGCCCCGAGGTCATCAGCACCACGCGCCCACCAGGTACGCACTCGTTCACTTCGGCGCGCGCACGGGCGTAGGCCTGGACGAGCAGCAGGACCGAGCGCGTGTCGACCGCCCAGTGCGCGTCGAGCATCGCGGCGTCGATCTCGTCCAGGGTGCCGTCCGAGCCGCTGAGGGCGTGATTGGCCACGAGAACGTCCAGCCGGCCGAACTCACCGACGACGGCGTCGATCAGCCGCGCCGGTTCCTCCGGGTCGCCCAGATCACCGGGCCCCGCGGCGACCCGCGCCCCGGGATCCCCCACCGCCTCGCGCACGGAGGCGACGACCGCCTCGATGCTGTCGGCGCCCCAGGGCATGGCGGCGTCGTGCGGCACATGGTGGTGCAGGTACACGCTCGCCCCGTAGGCCGCCAGCCGCCGGGCCACGGCATGTCCGATGCCCGCCCGCCGACTCGCCCCGGTCACCAGAGCGACCCGCCCACGCAGCGGCAGCGGATCCCGCCGCAGTTCTTCCGGGGTCGGGTCTTCCGGGTTCGGGTCTTCCGGGTTCGGGCGCAGATCGGAGGGCATGGCCGACGAGCCTAGAGCGCCTGCGGAACGCGGCGCGAGCGAATGGGCGGCGGGGCTGGAGGCCGCCGCATCGCAGACGGCGCTGGTGGCGAGCGCATGCGATGCCGGAGCACAGCGCGGGCGACGGTCGCCCGGGCCGGCTCTGCCCTGGAGATGTACGTCTCTTGGTGGGGGCGGCGCTCGGCCGTCCGGACGTCCCCGGTGGCGTAAGTGGGCGCGGGGCGGCTAGCTGGTGCCGGAGGCGAAGTGGAGGAGGCGAGGTGGAGGAGGCGGGGTGGCATGCAGGAGCAGGCGCAGCGGATGCCGGAGACGCGGCGGGCCGCCGGGCTGGCGGGGGTCGTGTTCGCGTTGCTGCTGGCCGCTGCGATCGTGCTGGTGCGGCTGAGCCTTCCCGAGGGGGCCAAGGCGGTCACTGCTCAGGGGTTCATCGACTCCGGGCACCGTGACGCGCTGCGTACGGCCCTCGCGCTCGTGCCGTTCGCCGGCGTCTTCTTCCTGTGGTTCGTCGGTGTGGTGCGGGCGCACATCGGCACCGGCGAGGACAAGTTCGTCTCCACCGTCTTCCTCGGCAGCGGGCTCGTCTTCATCGCCACGATGTTCGGCGCCGCCGCGGCCGCCGGCGCCGTTCTCGCGGTCACCCATCCCGCCGGTACGACGCCGACGCTGCCCTCCTGGGACTTCGGCCGTCATTTCGCGTACACGCTGATGACGGAGTACGCCACGCGGATGGCGGCCGTCTTCGCCTGCTCCCTGTCGCTGCTCGGCCACCGCCTGGGCATCCTGCCCCGCTGGCTGTCGGTCCTGGGCCTGCTGACCGCCCTCACGCTGCTCTTCGTCGCGTCCAGCGTGCCCTGGGCGGAGCTGATCTTCCCCGCCTGGTCGCTGCTGCTCAGCGTCCACCTCATCCTGGCGAGCGGTGGCGCCCGGTCCCGCACCGCAGCGCATACGTGACGCAACGCCGTAACACCTACTGCTTCGGGGTGGGCGGCGGTCCGAATGGGGCTTGCCGACGGGCGATGTTGCTCCGCCCCGCTCATGCTGGCAAACGGGACATGACCGCCGTCCGGAAGCGCCGCGCGAAAGACCGGCGCGGACCGGACCTGGCCACCGGAAGGGCGGAGCGTCGATGCGGCTCGTCGTCGATCTCAACAAATGTCAGGGGTACGCCCAGTGCGCGTTCCTCGCCCCCGATGTCTTCGCCATGCACGGCGAGGAGTCACTGGTCTACAACCCGCTCGCCCCCGAGGAGCAGCGCGAGCGGCTGGCCCGCGCTGTCGCGGCCTGTCCGGTGCAGGCGATCACGGCGGACGGGCTGGACGGCGTGGGTGAGCGGGGCCCGGGCCCCGCTCAGGAGGCGCACGATGCCCGCTGACTATGTCGACTGGCTCAGGCGGGAGGGCCGGATCGTGATCGTCGGTGCCTCGCTGGCGGGGCTGCGGGCCGCCGAGACCCTGCGTGCGGAGGGCTTCGCCGGTGAGCTGACCCTGATCGGCGACGAGCCGTACGAACCGTACGACCGGCCGCCGCTGTCCAAGTCGGTCCTGCTGGGCATGGCGTCCCCGCACCGCACCGAGCTGCCGCACCGCCGGGAGATCGACGCCAAGTGGCGGCTCGGCGTCCCGGCGACCGGTCTGGACCTGTCGGCCAGGCGGGTCAAGCTGGCCGACGGGGACGAGGTGGAGTACGACCGGCTGCTCATCGCGACCGGGGTCCGCGCCCGGCCCTGGCCGAAGGCGGAGGAGGCCCGGCTGGACGGCGTCTGCGTACTGCGCACACGGGACGACGCAGCCGACCTGTATCAGCGGCTGAAGGCGGGGCCGCGCCGGGTGTTCGTGATCGGCGCCGGGTTCGCCGGGTCGGAGGTCGCCTCGGCCTGCCGGGAGATGGGCATCCCCGTCACCGTGGCGGAGCGCGCGGGCGGGCCGCTGGTGGGCGCGCTCGGCGGGGTGATCGGCGCGGTCGCCGCCGGTCTGCAGACCGAGAACGGCGTGGATCTGCGCACCCATGTCACGGTGACCTCGCTGGAGGGGGACTCGGTCGGCCGGGTGCGTACCGTCCATCTGTCCGACGAGAGTGTCGTCGAGGCGGACGTGGTCGTGGTCTCGCTGGGCTCGGTGCGCAACACGGACTGGCTGACCGGGTCGGGGCTGGGCGCGGGCCCTCGGGGCATAGCCTGTGACGCGGGCTGCCGTGCCTTCGACTTCCGGGGCATCGTCACCGACAACGTGTTCGTCGCGGGCGATGTCGCGCGCTCCCCGCACGCGCTGTTCGGCTATCAGTTCCTCTCGCTGGAGCACTGGGGCAACGCGGTCGCCCAGGCGGAGACGGCCGCGCACAACATGATCTGTCACGGCGCCGACCGCCGCCCGCATCTGTGGATGCCCGCCTTCTGGTCGTCGATGTTCAGGGTGAACATCAAGTCGGTCGGCGTACCCCCCATGGGCGACCAGCTGATGATCACGCAGGGCTCGCTGGCCGAGCGCCGGTTCGTCGGGGTGTACGGCTACCAGGGCCGCGTCATCGCCGCCGTGAGCTTCGACAACACCCGGTGGCTGGAGTTCTACGCGCGGCAGATCGAGCGGGGCGCGCCCTTCCCGGTGGAGTTCCCGACGATGGACCGGCGTCCCGAGGGCCGGCAGCCGGTGGCGGCGGACTTCCCCGACCCGTCCCTGCCGACCCACGGCCCGACCGTGACCCTCACCGGCTACTCACCGGCGGACCAACAGCTGGTCTTCCACCCGGCGCGGCACTGAACGCCGCCCGGCCCCGAAGCTCCGAGGACGTGTCATGACGCAAGCCCCGCTGTTCCAGCAGATCACCGACTTCGCCAACCGGGCCGACCCGTACCCGCTGTACGAGGAGCTGCGCAAGAATCCGGTCCTGCACGAGGAGGAGGGCGGCCCGTACGTCTTCAGCTCGTACTGGGACATCGAGGCGCTGCTCCACGATCCGCGGATCAGCTCCGACGCCGCCAATCTGGCCGCCGGGGACGACGAGCTGTCCGGGCCGGAGGCGACGGGGCTGCCGCCGAGCTTCATCCGGCTCGACCCGCCGGAGCACGACCGGCTGCGAAGGATCGCCAACAGCTCCTTCGGGCCACCGCACAGGCCGCGCCGCATCGAGAACATGCGGGGCGAGCTGGGTGAGATCGTCACCGGGCTGATCGACGGCTTCGGGGACGCGCGGCAGATCGACCTGGTCGACCAGTTCGCGTACCCCTTCCCGGTGACCGTGATCTGCCGGCTGCTCGGCGTGCCGCGCGAGGACGAGCCCCGCTTCCGTGCCTGGGTCGACCCGATCGTCGCCGGCCTGGACCCCGACACCCGCACCAGCGCCGAATCCCAGCGCACCGCGCAGGAGGCACGGTTGCAGCTCGGCATGTACCTGAACGGGCTGGTTGAGCAGCGCGCCAGGGAACCTCGCGACGACATGCTCTCCGACCTGGTGAACAGTCACAGCCCGGACGGCGCCATGACGACGATGGAAGTACTCAGCACAGCGGTGCTGCTCCTCATCGCGGGCCACGAGACGACCGTCAATCTCATCACCAACGGCATGCTCACCCTGCTGCGCCATCCAGAGGTCCTGGAGCGGCTGCGCAACGACCCGGCCCTGTCGGTGAAGATCGTGGAGGAGCTGCTGCGCTACGAGCCGCCCGTGCAGATCGTGCCGCAGCGCACCAACATCACGGACATCGAGGTGCGCGGGGTCACCATCCCCAAGGGCTCGCGGATCTGGCTGGTCCTGGCCGCGGGCAACCGCGACCCGGAGCGGTTCCAGGACCCCGAGCGCTTCGACCCGGACCGCGGTGACATCCAGCATCTCGGCTTCGGCAGCGGCATCCACAGCTGCTTCGGCGCTCCGCTGGCCCGGCTGGAGACCCAGATCGCTCTGTCCGAACTGGCCCGGCGGCTGGAGAATCCCCGCCTGGTGGCGGACCCGCCGCCGTACCGGCAGAACGCGATCCTGCGCGGGCCCCGGCATCTGGAGGTCGCCTTCGACGGGCTGCGCCGAGCCGCGTGAGGTCAGGGCCGCGCCTGGTCAGTGCGCGAGCCGCGTGAGCCGCACCAGTCCGACCCAGGTCTCGGGCCCCGGCTGCACATACGCCGCCCGCACCGTGTACGTGCCCGCCTCCAGCGGTACCCGGAGGTGTTCGGTGCGGTCGGCAGCCTGGCCCGGCCAGGCCGAATCGAAGAGCAGTACCGGGCCGGGCACCCGCCAGTGCACCTCGCTCCCCCACATCGCCGCGTCAAGGGCGGCGGGAACGGTGGCGAGCAGTTCCGCCTCGGAGTTCGCGGCGGACCACCGTACGAAGGTGGCGTGGTCCGGCAGGTACGAGGTGGAGGCGGGTTCGTCGCCGAACACCAGGGCCGCGCTGTCCCCGACGGGCAGCAGCCCGACGTACCCGTCGACCTCGCACGCCCGGTCGTAGTCGGTGTCGAGTTCCTCGCTGTCGGCGCCCGCCCAGAACGGCAGCACCGTCTCCGGGACGGCTATGAGCGGGCCGCCACCTGATTCCACCCACTCCAGCGTGCCTGGGTCCGCGTATCGAGCCATGGGCAGAGAACCTACACGGGCAGCGGTCAGCAGCCGCACTCGCCTTCGACGGGCGCCGTCAGCGGATCGGCCTCGCGGCGGGCCGGGCCCTGCCAGGTCTCGTAGCCGAAGCCCTCGCGGGCCCAGTACTCGAAGCCGCCGAGCATCTCCTTGACCTGGTAGCCGAGTTCGGCGAGGGCGAGAGCGGCGCGGGTGGCGCCGTTGCAGCCGGGGCCCCAGCAGTACGTCACCACCGGCACGGACCTGTCGAGGAGCCGCTCGGCCTGCTCGGGGATCAGCGCGGTGGGCAGGTGGACGGCGCCGGGGATGTGCCCCTGGTCCCAGGACCCGGTCGAGCGCGTGTCCACGACGACGAAACCGGGATCGCCTCCGGCCGCGAGCGCGGCGGCCACGTCGGAGACGTCGGCGTGAAAGGCCAGGCTCGCCCGGAAGTAGGCGGCGGCTTCGGCGGGAGCGGCGGGGGCGACCCGCAGCACGGGATTCACAGAGATCTGGGACTGGGGCTGATGCTGGGGCTGGGGCTGGGTGGTCTTGGTGATCATGACTGGAAATCTATGGCCCAGGGGCGACTCCTTGAAGAGGGAATCCACGGAGCCACCCTTGCCCAGGCCGGGATTCCCCTGCTATCCATCCGGAATGACCGTGTATTCCCCGGACGCCACCGACTGGCGCATTCTCGAGGTCCTCCAGCGGGAGGGACGGGCCAGCTACGCCGAGCTGGCGCGCGCCGTCTCCATGTCGCCGAGCGCGGTCACCGAGCGGGTCCGCCGGCTGGAGGAGGCGGGCGTGATCCAGGGGTACGCGGCGGTCGTCGACCCCGAACGGCTCGGGCTGCCGATCCTGGCGTTCGTACGGCTGCGGTATCCGAACGGCAACTACAAGCCGTTCCACGACCTGGTCGCCGCGACGCCCGAGATCCTGGAGGCGCACCATGTCACGGGCGACGACTGCTTCGTCATCAAGGTCGCCGCGCGGTCCATGGCTCACCTGGAGGAGATCTCCGGACGGATCGGCGCACTGGGTTCCGTAACCACCAGCGTCGTGTACTCCTCTCCCCTGCCCCGACGCGCCCTGGGCCACTGAACCGGTCAGACGCCGCGCTGCCGCAGCGTAGACCCCGCTCTCCCCTTCACCACCTCCAGCTGGGCGTGGATGCGGCGGCGCAGGTCGGGGACGTGGCTGACGATGCCGACGCTGCGGTCGCGTTCGCGGAGCGAGTCCAGGACGTCCAACACCTCATCCAGGGTTTGGTCGTCGAGGCTGCCGAAACCCTCGTCAATGAACAGGGTGTCGAGGCGGACGCCGCCGGCCTCGTCGGTGACGACGTCCGCGAGGCCGAGGGCGAGGGCGAGGGAGGCGAAGAAGGTCTCGCCGCCGGACAGGGTGGCGGTGTCGCGTTCGCGTCCGGTCCAGGCGTCGACCACGTGCAGCCCGAGGCCGCTGCGGCCGCGTCCGGTGCGGTCGTCGGAGTGGACGAGGGTGTAGCGGCCCGCCGACATGCGCTGCAGCCGGGCGGTCGCGGCGGCGGCGACCTGCTCCAGCCGGGCCGCGAGCACATACGACTCCAGGCGCATCTTGCGTTCGTTGTCGGCCGAGGTGCCCGCGGTGAGGGCGGCGAGGCGGGCGACCCGGTCGTACTCCTCGCGGAGCGGGGCGAGGCGTCGTACGGCCTCCGTGGCGCGCGCGGAGAGGCGGTCCAGCTCGGTGCAGCAGCGGGCGGCCGCGTCCCGTGCGGATGCCGCCTGGCGCAGCCGTTGTTCGGCCCGCGTCGCCGTGTGCTCAGCCATGGCCGGGTCGGCGGCCGGGCGCTGGGCGGCGGCCGCGCTGTCGGCCTCCGCGAGCACCGCGCGGACGGCGGCCTCCTCCGTCTGCCAGGCGTCCAGACGGTGCTGCAGCTCGCGGTGGGCGGCGGCGTCCAGAAGGGCGGCGGCCGCGGCCTGCGGGGTGTCGAAACCGGCCCGGAAGGCGGCGTCGGCAAGGCGGGCGTCAGCGTCCTTCAGCCGTTGCGCGGTGTCCTCGGCGGTACGCGCGGCGTCGGCGGCGTCCGTGAGCAGCGCCGCCTGCCGCTCCAGCTGCGCGGCGCGCGCGGCCACGCTGCCCGAGCTGCCGCGCGCCTGGGTCAACTCCCCCTCCAGCTGGGCCTGTTCACGCTCCAGGGTCTCGCGCCGGGTGAGTCGTGAGGCGGCCCGTACGGCGGCCTGCTGGCGGTCCGTGAGGCGCTGCTCGCGTTCGTGCTCGGCGCGCCGCAGCTCTTCGTGGGTGGCGTGCAGGGCGGAGGCCTCGCGGCGGGCGTGGGCGTACTCCTGCTCCAACTCGGCGGCAACTTCTTCGAGTTGGGCGGTGGGGGTGTCGCCGGCCTCGGCGGTGGCGGCGGCCAGGGCCTCGCGGACGACGCCGAGTCGCCGCTCGTCCTCGGTGTGCTGCTCCTCGGCGCGCTGGTGGGCGGCGAGGGCGCGGTTCTCGGTCTCGCGGTCGACGTGTCCGGCGTCCTTGCGGGCCGGTGCGGGGTGTTCGGTGGCTCCGCAGACGGCACAGGGCTCGCCGTCGGCGAGGTGGGCGGCCAGCTCGGCGGCGATGCCGTTCAGGCGCTGTTCCTTGAGGTCGAGCCAGTGGGCACGGGCGTCCAGGGCACGCTGCTCGGAGGCGAGCGCGCGACGCTGGGCCTCCTCCAGGTCCGCGGCCAGCTCGTCGCGGGTGCGGGCCGCGACGAGGCGCCTGCGCATCGGGTCCCGCTGGACGGCGAGCTGCTCGGCGCGGGTGGCGGCCTCCTGAGCGGAGTCGACGCGGGACTGCAGGCCCGCGCGCGTGGTGTCCCAGGCGGCGAGCCAGGTCTCGGCCTCGCGGAGCACGTCCTCGTCGGCGCGCTCCTGACGGTCGAGCCCGGAGCGCTCCTCGGCCAGGTCGGCGAGCCGCCGCTCGGCGCGACGGGCCGAGTCCAGGCCGCCCAGCTCCTCGGCGGCGCGGCGGGCGGCGGCGGCCAGTCCACTCGCGCCGGCGTCGGCGTAGGAGTCGGGGAGCAGGCCACGCGCGTGTGTCTCGGCGCGGGCCGCCCTGTGGTGCTCCTCCTCGGCGGCCGCGCGCAGCTCCAGCGCGGGCGCGACCGCCTCCGCCTTGCGGGCCCGCTCCATGCGCTGTTGGGCCTCGTCGTGGGCGCCGGCCCGCTCCTGGAGCCGCTCGGCGCGCTGCCGGGCCTCGGTGAACCGGCTCTGCAGCCGGGCGAGTTCGCGTACCTCCTCCAGGGCGCGCCGGGTCTCGGTGTGCGCGGACTCGGCGGCGGTGAGGCGGCACTGGGCGACCGTGAGCCGTTCGCGGGCGGTGGCACGGGCGACGGCGGCGGCGCCGAGGACGGCGGCGGCCAGGCCGGGATCGCCGGGGGCCAGCTCGGGCAGCTCCATGGCGTCGCCGGCCTCCTGCTGCATGCGGTGGGCGTCGGCGAGCAGCGCCGCGTCGCCTTCCCGCACGCGTGCCTCTGCGGCCCGGCGCCGCTCGGCGAGGCGCTTCTCGACGTCGGCGAAGCGCTGGGTGTCGAAGAGGCGGCCCAGCAGCTTGCCGCGGGCTTCGGCGTCGGCGCGCAGGAAGCGGGCGAAGTCGCCCTGGGGCAACAGCACGACCTGGCAGAACTGCTCGCGGCTCATGCCGAGCAGCTGGGTGATCTCCTCGCCGATCTCCTGGTGGGAGCGGCTGAGGTCCTTCCAGGCGCCGGCCGTGGCGTCGTACTCGCGCAGCCAGGTCTGGGCCTTGTCCACGGTGGTGCCGGTGCCGCGCAGTTTGGGCCGCTCCCAGGGCGGCTGCCGGGTGATCTCCAGCCGGCGTCCGGCGACGGTGAGGTCGAGGCGGACCTCGGTGCGGGTGCGCGGCTCGGCGTGGTCGCTGCGCAGGTGCATGCCCTGGCCACTCTGCCGGGCGCCGGGGACGGAGCCGTACAGGGCGTAGCAGACGGCGTCCAGGACGGAGGTCTTGCCGGCGCCGGTGGGGCCGTGCAGCAGGAACAGCCCGGCGGCGGACAGGGCGTCGAAGTCGACGCTCCGGGAGCCGCCGAAGGGCCCGAAGGCCGTGATGTCCAGCCGGTGCAGCCTCATCGGGCCACCTCCCGTACGGCGGCGTCGGCGCGCACGGCGTCGAAGGCCTCGCGCAGCACGGCCGCCTCGCGCTCGTCGGGCCCGGCGCCGCGCACATGGGCGACGAAGTCCTGGGCGATCTGCTGGTCGCTGCGGTCGGCGAGGCGCCGGGCGTACGACACCGAGGGGTCGTCCGGGGCGCGCTCGGGGGCGAAGGCGAGGCTGAGGGTGTGCGGGAAGCGCTCGGTGAGCCGGGCCATGGGGTCGGCGGGGCGGACCGGGTCGGTGAGGGTGGCCTCGACCCAGGCGTTCTCGTGCCCGGCGAGGTCCGGGTCGGCGAGGAGGCCGTCCAGCGTGCCCCGGATGCGGGCCAGCGGGCGGGGCACCGGGCACGCGACGCGCTCGGCGGAGACGGAGCCGTCGACGCCGAGGTCGATCAGCCACATGCTCTTGCGGTGCTCGGCCTCGGAGAAGGAGTAGGCGAGCGGGGAGCCGGAGTAGCGCACGCGCTCGGTGAGGGTCTGGCAGCCGTGCAGATGACCGAGCGCCACATAGTCGACGCCGTCGAAGACTCCGGCGGGTACGGCGGCGACTCCGCCGACGGTGATGTCCCGCTCGCTGTCGCTGCCCTGGCCGCCGGTGACGAAGGCGTGGGCGAGGACGACCGAGCGGGTGCCGGGCGCACGCGTGGCGAGGTCGGCGCGGACGCGGTCCATGGCGGCGCCGAGCACCGCCTCGTGACCGGCCTTCTCGACCGCGAACTCGTCCTTCACCAGGGCCGGTTCGAGATACGGCAGGCCGTAGAAGGCGACGTCGCCGTGTGCGTCGGCGAGCAGGACCGGGGTGCCGGCGGCGGCGGGCTCGGTGCGCAGGTGGATGCCGGCGCGGTCGATGAGTCCGGCGCCGACGCCGAGGCGGCGGGCCGAGTCGTGGTTGCCGGAGATCATCACCGTGGGCACGCCGAGGTCCGCGAGGCGGTGCAGGGCGTCGTCGAAGAGCTCGACCGCGGCGAGCGGGGGCACCGCGCGGTCGTACACATCGCCCGACACGACCACCGCGTCCACCTCGCGCTCGCGCACGGTGGTGACGAGGTGACCGATGAACTCGGCCTGGGCCCCGAGCATGTTCACCCGGTGGAAGGCCCGGCCGAGATGCCAGTCGGACGTGTGCAGGAGTCTCATGATCCTCGAGACTAACGGCCGGGTCTGACATCACGGGCGGTTACTCCCGTATCAGCCCGGCATGACCGGCCACACCGGCGCCCCTTATGCCCGGCTAGTGGCGGATGTCACGCATCTCCGTAGGCTTCTCCGCCCAGTTCGAATCCCGCCGTGCCCGCCGTCGTGTCCGCGAGCCAGGCCCGGAAGGCGTCCACGTCGGCGTCGGGCAGGCCGATCTCGATGGTGACGGCCTCGCCGCCGTAGCGGACGTCCCGCACCTCGCGTCCGGTGGCGTGCAGGTCGTTCTGGACCTTGCCCGCGCGCTGGTGGTCGACGGTCACCGTGGCCAGCCGGAAGCGGCGCCGGGTGAGGGTGCCGAGGGTGTCGAGGGCCTCGCCGACGGCGCCGCCGTAGGCGCGGATGAGTCCGCCGGCGCCGAGCTTGACGCCTCCGAAGTAGCGGGTGACGACCGCGACGACGTAGCGCATCTCACGGCGCAGCAGCATCTGGAGCATGGGGACACCGGCGGTGCCGCCCGGTTCGCCGTCGTCGCTGGCCTTCTGCACGGAGGCGTCGGCGCCGATGACGTACGCCCAGCAGTTGTGGGTGGCGTCGGCGTGCTCCTTGCGCACGGCGGCGATGAAGTCCTGCGCCTCCTGCTCGGTGGCGGCCGGGGCGAGGGCGCACAGAAAGCGGGAGCGGTTGATCTCGACCTCGTGCACGCCCGCGTGGGCGACTGTGCGGTACTCGTCCTGCATCCCGTCACCCTATGCGGTGACGGGGCGTGCCGGATGCGGACGCATGCCGGTGGCAGTCCGGTGGCAGTGAGGTACGCGCGCGTGGCGCTACTCCTTGCTCCCGCGCGGCACGATCATCGACGTCAGGAGGGCCGTGTCGGGGCCGAGGGCCGGCCAGCCGGTGCCGTGCCAGGAGAGGACGGCGATCGCGGACGTGGGGAACTTCGTCCGCACCCGGTCCAGCGTGTCGTCGAGCCCGTCCCCCGCCACCTCCAGGACCAGTTCCTCCAGCCCGGGGTTGTGCCCGACCACCAGCAGCGTCTCCACCTCGGGCGGTGCCTCGCGGACCACCTCCAGCAGCTCCGGTACGTCAGCCGCGTACAGCCGCTCGTCGTAGCGCACCGGCGGCGGCGTGCCCCACTCGGCGGAGGCCAGCTCCCAGGTGCGGCGGGCACGCACCGCCGTGGAGCACAGGGCGAGGTCGGGCAGGCAGTCGGCCTCGGCGAGGGCGCGCCCGGCGGCCGGGGCGTCGCGCAGGCCGCGTCGTGCGAGCGGTCTGCGGTGGTCCTCGACGCCCTCGGGCCAGGCGGATTTGGCGTGCCGCAGCACCACCAGGCGGCGCAGCGGGCCGGTGCCCGCCCGCGCGATCAAGCGAGGCTCCCGAGGTCACGGGCCAGGTCGAGGGCCAGCAGGCGGTCGGCGTAGACGTACGTCTCGAAGCGGGCTCCGTCGGGCAGGTCCGGGGCGCTCGCCACGGCCCGCAGCACGTCCAGTACCGCGGGCAGGTCGAGGTCGTCCTCCCAAGCGGAGCGCAGCCGCGCCCGCACCTCGTCGGGCACCGGCCGCGACGGCTGCCGCGCCCACCCGGCCACGGCCCGCCGCCAGCGCGCCAGCCGCCGGGCGGCCTCGTCGAGCACCGCGGAGTCCAGCCGGACGGGCGCCGTGCGCGGCACGGAGAGCAGGGCGAGCCGGAGCGCGGCGGGATCGGCGAGCAGGAACGGGAGCGCGGCGTGGACAGCGGACTCGGACGCGAGACCCGGAGCGGGCTCGAAGGCGGGCCCTGCGGCGGGCTCGGGCGTACGTCCGGGACCGGGCTGGGACGCGGGTTCGGACCCACGACCGTGAGCGGGCCGGGACGCGGGCCCGGACCTACGGCCAGGAGCGGACTCCGTATCGGGCTCGGACGCGGTATCGGGCTCGGGCGAGGGCTCGGACATGCGGCCAGGCGCAGACTCGGAGGCCGGCTCGGTCATACGGCCGGGAGCAGGCCCAGACGCAGGCTCGGGCCTACGACCGGGAGCGGACTCCGTATCGGGCTCGGACGCGGACCCGGGCATACGGCCCGGCGCGGCCTCGGACGCAGACTCCGGCGTAGGGCCAGACGCGGGCCCAGGTGCACGCTCCGCCGCCCCCGCAACGCCGGGCTCCATCGCGGCCCCGGACGATCCGCCCGCCCCCGCAGACGCATCCGTGCCCGCATCCGTGCCCCCCGCATCCGTGTCCGCGTCCGCGTCCGTGTCCCCCGCCGAAGCCCACCCCGCCCCCCAGTCGCTCGGCGGCTCCTCCGTCCACTCCACCGGCGCGACCCACACCACCGGCCCCTCGCCGCAGGCGTCCGCCGGCTCGGCCGTCACATGGATCGCCTGGGCCTCCCCGAGGCCCGATGCCAGGTCGTGGCCGTCCTCGAAGGGGCGGATGGACAGGGTGGTCGCGGCCGCGCGGAGCTCGGCGTGGCGGTGGGGCGCGGTCAGGATCGTCCAGACCGGGGTGCCGCCCAGTTCCAGGGCGCGGACCAGCAGGTCGGCGGTGAGCAGCACCCGCAGGGCCGTGGGGTCGAGGCCGGAGGCACGGGCCTCGATGCGGGTCAGGCCACGGCGGGCGGGCGCGGCGGGGACGGGCTCACCGGTTCGGGCGTCGAGGATGCGCAGCACGGGCTGAGCGTAGGCGCGCGGAGGCCCGTACGCAGGCACCTTGCGCCGATTCCGGACATGGCGGCGGCGCCGCGGGGCCGGAAGTGGCAGGGTGGCCGCGTGGCCGGGCTGGGAATCCGGACCCACCGGGGGTCTGTTGGCGATGGAAACCTGCAAGGGAAACAGTCCCCGCAGCGCGAGGAGGCAGCCGTGTACGGCGACGACGCGACGATCCGCAGGATCCTGAACGAGCTGGGCGGCACCTGGGCGGTGGTGGGCCTGTCGACCAACCAGAACCGGATCGCCTACCGGGTGGCGCAGGTGCTCCAGCGGTACGGCAAGCGGATCGTGCCGGTGCACCCGAAGGCCGAGACGGTCCACGGCGAGCAGGGCTACGCCTCCCTCGCGGACATCCCGTTCGACGTGGACGTGGTCGACGTCTTCGTCAACAGTGAGCTGGCCGGCGCGGTGGCCGACGAGGCGGTGGCGAAGGGCGCGCGGGCGGTGTGGTTCCAGCTCGGCGTGGTGGACGAGGCCGCCTACGAGCGGACCCGGGCGGCCGGCGTGGACATGGTCATGGACCGCTGCCCTGCCATCGAATTTCCCCTCCTGGGGGCGTGACAACCAGCGAATCTCTCTATCTACCTACATTTCTCCGCTGAATATTGACATTCCTACTAGGCATCTGACCTGTGACAAGGCCGTGACCGTGTGTGTGCCCAAGGCACCTAAGATCCCAGGTCAAAATTTGGTTAACAGTCTTTTGTCGCGCCGGAATGAATCCCTAGCCTGTGGCAGCTCCATCCCCGTTAAACCTGCGTTTACGATCTGAGAGGCCACTTGACATGGCGAATGTCGACCAGGCTGCACCGGTAGCCACAAGCGACACCGGTGGCGGCTTGCGCCGAGACGTCGGACTTATCGGTCTGATGTGGGCCTCCGTCGGCTCGATCATCGGGTCCGGCTGGCTCTTCGGCGCCGAGAAGGCGGTCGTGGCGGCGGGTCCCGCGGCGATCATCTCGTGGGTGATCGGTGCGGTGGCCATCGTGCTGCTCGCGCTCGTGCACGCCGAGCTCGGCGGCATGTTCCCGGTGGCCGGCGGTACCGCCCGTTACCCGCACTACGCCTTCGGCGGCCTGGCCGGTATGTCCTTCGGCTGGTTCTCCTGGCTCCAGGCCGCGACGGTGGCTCCGATCGAGGTCGAGGCCATGATCGGCTATGCCAAGCACTGGCACTTCGCCGACGGCCTGCAGAACGCCAACGGCACGCTCACCACCAGCGGCATCGTCGTCGCGGTGGTCCTCATGGCCGTGTTCGTCGCGGTCAACTTCCTCGGCGTCCGCATCCTGGCCCACACCAACAGCGCCGCCACCTGGTGGAAGATCGCGGTCCCGCTCGCGGCGATCTTCATCATCGCCATTGGCAACTTCCACCCGGCCAACTTCACCTCCGAGGGCTTCGCGCCGTTCGGCGCCAAGGGCGTCCTCACCGCGATCAGCTCCAGCGGCATCATCTTCGCGCTGCTCGGCTTCGAGCAGGCGATCCAGCTGGCCGGCGAGAGCCGCAACCCGAAGCGTGACCTGCCGCGCGCGACGCTCGGTTCGGTGGCGATCGGCTCCGTGATCTACCTGCTGCTCCAGATCGTGTTCATCGGCGCCCTGCCGCACGCTTCCTTCGCGAAGGGCTGGGCGAACCTGGCCTACGCCGGCATCAGCGGCCCCTGGGCTGGTCTCGCCTCGCTGGTCGGCCTGGGCTGGCTGGCCTGGGTCCTGTACGCCGACGCGATCGTCTCTCCCGGCGGCACCGGCCTGATCTACACCACCGCCACGTCCCGTATCTCCTACGGCCTGGCCAAGAACGGCTACGCGCCGAAGATCTTCGCCAAGACCGACACGCGCGGTGTGCCGTGGTTCGGCCTGGCGATGTCGTTCGTGACCGGTGTGATCTGCTTCGCGCCGTTCCCGAGCTGGCAGACGCTGGTCGGCTTCATCACCTCGGCGAGCGTGCTGATGTACGCGGGCGCTCCGCTGGCCTACGGCGTCTTCAAGGACCGGCTGCCGAACCACGACCGTCCGTACAAGCTGCCCTTCGGCAAGTTCATCTCGCCGCTGTCGTTCGTGGTCGCCAACCTGATCATCTTCTGGTCCGGCTGGGACACCCTGTGGCGCCTGGGCTGCGCGATCCTGATCGGCTACGTGCTGCTCGGCTCCTACGCCGCCTACGCGATCCGCAAGGGCCTGCCCGACGCTCCCCGGCTGGACTTCAAGGCCGCGCAGTGGCTGCCGCCCTACCTGGTGGGCATCGGCATCATCTCCTACCTGAGCACCTTCGGTGGTACCGGTGACCTGCCGCTGTGGTGGGACATGGCAGTCGTCGCGGTGTTCTCGCTCGGCATCTACTTCTGGGCCAAGGCGACCGCCTCCGAGCCCGAGGCGATCGAGCGCAGCATCGAGGAGGTCGTGGTCACCGACGCTCCGGCGCACTGACCCCGCCCCCTCCCCCGGTGTCCCGTCGGCCGATCCTGGCTGACGGGACACCGTCATAATGCGGGGGTGATCTCCCCAATGATCCTCCCCTCCCCCCACCCCGGCTCCGCTCCGGAGGAACGCCGTACGGTCGTCGTCGTGGGCGCCGGGCCCGCCGGGCTCACCGTCGGCAACATCCTGCGGGCCGCCTCCGTCGACTGCGTGGTCCTGGAGACCGAGAGCAGGCAGTTCATCGAGACCCGGCCGCGGGCCGGCGTGATCGAGGAATGGGCGGTGCGCGAACTCGGCCGGCGCGGCCTGGCCGAACGGCTGCGGCAGCGCGCCGAGCTGCACAGCGTCTGCGAGTTCCGCTTCGACGGCGAACGGTACCGCTTCCCGTACGCCGATCTGACGGGCAGTCACCATTACGTCTATCCGCAGCCGCTGCTGGTGACGGACCTGGTGCGGGAGTACGCCGACGTACGCGGCGGCGACATCCGTTTCGGCGTGCGCGAGGTCAGGCTGCATGACCTGGACTCGGACCGGCCGGCGGTGTCGTACCGGTGCCCGGAGACGGGTGAACGGCGGCTGCTGCGCTGCGACTTCGTGGCGGGCTGCGACGGGGCGCGCGGGGTGACGCGGGACGCGATCCCCGCGGAGCACCGGCGGATCGCCCGGCAGGACGACGGCATCGGCTGGCTGGCGCTGCTCGCGGAGGTGCCGCCGTCCACGGACTGCGTCCTGTTCGGCGTCCATCAGCGGGGTTTCGCCGGGCAGATGCCCCGCAGCCCCGAGGTCACCCGGTTCTATCTGCAGTGCCCGCCCGGCGACGATCCGGAGAACTGGTCGCATGACAGGGTCTGGACCGAGCTGCGCGAGCGGCTCGCCGCGACCGGTGCGCCCCCGCTCACCGAGGGCCGGCTGATCGAGAAACGCGTCCTGGACATGCACCACTACGTCGTCGAACCGCTCACCCACGGGCGCCTGTTCCTGGCCGGGGACGCGGGGCACCTGATCGCGCCCATCGCCGCGAAGGGCATGAACCTCGCCCTGCACGACGCCTTCCTGCTCGGCGACGCGCTCACCGCGTACGTGACGCGGGGCGACGGCGGCGGGCTGGACGACTACTCGGCGGCGAGTCTGCGGCGGGTGTGGGACTACCAGGAGTTCTCGCAGTGGCTGTCGGACATCTACCACGGGGTCGCGTCGGGCGACCCGTTCCGCGCCGGCACGACACTGGCCCGGCTGCGCCGGCTGTTCACCTCGCCGGCCGCGGCGACGGCCTTCGCCGAGCAGTACCTCGGCACGGCAGCCGCCTACTGACCTCCGGTGGGCCGTTCGGCGAGGTGGTGGTCCGCCGTCTTCAGGGCCTCCTCCACCAGTCGGCGCAGATGGCCGTGCGGGAGGGAGTAGATCACCCGGCGGCCCTCCTTGCGGGTCCTCACCAGGCCCGCGAGGCGCAGCCGCGCCAGATGCTGGCTGACCGCGGGACGGGCCGCGCCGCACGCCTCGGTGAGCGTCGTGACGTCGGCCTCGCCGGCCGTCAGAGCGTGCATCAGAGTGAGCCGGGTGCGGTCGCCGAGCAGGGCCATCAGCTCGGCCGCGAGCGCGAACTGCTCCTCGCCCGGGGTGCGCGTATGCGCATGGTGTGCAGGTGACAGGTGCATGCGTGCGCTCATACGCACATAATGGTCCCGTGGACGCCCCGCGTCCACTCCCGCACACCGGAAGGAGACCCACGTGAACGACCGGCACTCGCATCACCACGAGCACGGCCACGCGAGCCACACCCACACCCCCGGTCTCCGGCACCGGATCGCGCATCTGCTCACCCCGCACTCCCACGACAGCGCCGACAAGCTGGACCCGGCGATGGAGGCCTCGGCGCGGGGGATGCGGGCGTTGTGGGTGTCGCTGGGCGTGCTCGGGGTGACCGCGCTGGCACAGGCGGCCGTGGTGGCCGTCTCCGGGTCGGTGGCGCTGCTCGGGGACTCCGTGCACAACGCCGCCGACGCGCTGACCGCCGTACCCCTCGGCATCGCCTTCGTGCTGGGGCGGCGGGCGGCGACCCGCCGGTTCACCTACGGCTACGGGCGCGCCGAGGATCTCGCGGGGCTGGTGATCGTGCTGACCATCGCCGCCTCGGCGGCCTTCGCGGCGTGGGCGGCCGTGGGACGGCTGCTCGATCCGCGCCCGGTCACCCAACTGCCGGCGGTCGCGGCGGCCGCGCTGCTCGGGTTCATCGGCAACGAGTGGGTGGCCCGGTACCGGATCCGGGTGGGCCGGGAGATCGGCTCGGCCGCGCTCGTCGCCGACGGGCTCCACGCCCGGACCGACGGATTCACCTCGCTGGCGGTGCTGGTGGGCGCGGGCGGGTCGGCCCTCGGGTGGCAACCGGCCGACCCCGTCGTCGGGTTGGCGATCACGGTCGCGATCGTGCTGGTGCTGCGGGACGCGGCGCGGGAGGTGTTCCGGCGGATGCTAGACGCGGTCGACCCGGCGCTGGTGGACCGGGCCGAGCGGGCGGTGCGGGCGGTGCCGGGCGTGCGCGAGGTGGGTGAGCTGCGGCTGCGGTGGATCGGGCACCGGCTGCGGGCCGAACTCGCGGTGGTGGTGGACGGCGAGGCGACGCTACGACAGGCGCATGCCGTCGCCGTCGAGGCCGAACACGCCCTGCTGCACGCCGTACCGAAGCTGACGGCGGCCCTGGTGCACGCCGATCCGGCACCGGCGCCGGGCGAGCGGGACCCGCATCTGGTGCTGGCCCACCATGCGACGGCCTGACCTCCCACACCCGCGAGGTCCTACGTCCTGCCGGCCTCAGGCGACCCCGAGGCCCTCCAGCACCACGGCGCCCGGAAGTTCCGCGAGGGCCTTGCCGGGGACCAGGAGCTTGCCGCGGCGGCGGCCGCTGCCGACGAGGACGTAGGGCAGATCGACGACGGCCGAGTCGATCAGCACCGGCCAGCCGGCGGGCAGTCCGACCGGGGTGATGCCGCCGTACTCCATGCCGGTCTCGCCGGTCGCCGTCTCCATCGAGGCGAACGAGGCCTTGCGCGCGCCGAGTTGGCAGCGCACCAGGCCGTTGACGTCGGCCCGGGTGGTGGAGAGCACCAGGCATGCGACAAGGGTGGTCTCGCCGCCGCGCTTGCCCGCGACCACCACACAGTTCGCCGACCGCTCCAGCAGATCGCGGCCGTAGTGCTCGACGAAGACGGTGGTGTCCGCCCACCGCGGGTCGGTCTCGACATAGAGGATCCGGTCCGCGGGGGTCGCGCCCTGCCACCGGCGTACGGCCTCGGCGACCGGGGCGACCAGCTCCTCCAGGCAGTCCGGCACGGGCGTGGCGGTGTCGAAGTCTCCGATGGGTGCGCGCATGGCCGCACGCTAACAGCCCGCCGGAGCACGGTTCAGCCCACGGGCGGGACGCTGACCGCCATCACCATCTCCATCGGTACGTCGCCCTCGTTGCCGTAGGTGTGCGGGCTGCCGGCCTCGAACGTGGCGCTGGCGCCGGTCGGCACGAGGTGCTTCACCCCGTCCACGGTGAGGGTCAGTTCGCCCGCGGTGACGTGGACGAGTTCCACCGTGCCCACCGGATGCGGCTCGGAGGGGCTCTGCTCGCCCGGCATCAACCGCCAGTCCCACATCTCCAGCGGGCCGGGGGCCTCGGTGCCCGCCAGCAGGCGGTTGTAGCTGCCGGCGTCGGTGTGCCACATCCGTACGGCCTGTTCGGCGGGGACGATGCGGACGGTGCGGCCCTGCTCGTAGTCGAGCAGGGTGGTGATGCTGATGCCGAGCGCGTCGCCGATCTTGACGACGGTGCCGATGCTGGGGTTCGTCCGGGCCTGCTCGATCTGGATGAGCATGCCGCGACTGACGCCCGCGCGGGCGGCGAGCGCGTCCAGGGTGAAGCCGCGCTCGGTGCGCCAGCGCTTGACGTTGCGCGCCAGGGACTGGGTCAGCAGGTCGAGGTCCGACACGTCACGTCCATCGATGAGAGTTCAATATATGGGATACCCATGTTCACTGAACCGAACTACGGTGAGGTGTACCTGATCATTCACCACACTGTACTGCGAGGCCCTGCCGTCACAGCATCCACGGTCGCGGTCCGGCCGAGTCAGCTCTCGGGTTCGAGTGCCGCGAGGCGGGCCGCTGTGTCCTCGTCCAGTTCTGCCAGCGCGCGCAGCTGCTCCGGGGTCGTCCCGTCCGGGATCGGCACCGGAGCCGGAGTCCGGAGCGGTGGCTGCCAGCCGTCCTCGGGCGTCCAGCGCCGGACGACCCGGGCGGGCGCACCGGCCACCACGGCGTGATCGGGCACCGTGCCGCGCACCACCGCGCCGGCCGCGACGACCACGTTCCGGCCGATCCGCGCGCCCGGCAGGATCACCGCGCCGGTGCCGATCCAGCAGCCCGGACCTATCTCCACCGGCTCCATGCGCGGCCACTGCCTGCCGATCGGCTGGTGGGGGTCGTCGTAGGAGTGGTTGGTGGAGGTGACGTAGACGTACGGGCCGAAGTAGCAGTCGCTGCCGATGGTGACCGTCGTGTCCGCGATGACGTGGCTGCCGCGCCCGAGCACCACTCCGTCGCCGATGCGCAGGATGGGGTCCGGGCCGAGGTCCAGGTCCGGCATCAGGCCGGCGGTCAGCGTGACCTGCTCGCCGATGATGCAGTGGGACCCGAGGCGGATCCAGGGCTCGCCGAAGACCGTGCCGAGCGGGAAGGCGAGGCGGGTGGCTTCCCCGATCGCTGCGAACTTCAGGCGGCCGGGGTGATCGGCGGTGACGGAGCCGGTGCGCTGGACCCAGGCCCAGGCCGCGTGGACGGCGCGCTGGGCGAGGCCCTGCCTCCAGGATGAGAACGTGTTCTTGCGCTTCGGCACGGGGTCACGTTACTCAGCGGTTGCCTTCGAGGAGAGGGCGGGCTGCTGTGATCTTTGCCCCACCCTTTGTCGTACCGTGCGGGGTACTTACGGATGCGAGGAGACGGTGATGACGCAGCAGGCGCTGATCGTGGGTATCGGGGGCAAGGAGCCGCGGGTCGATCCGGAGGCGTTCGTGGCGCCTACGGCCTCGGTGATCGGGGACGTCACGCTGCATGCCGGGGCCAGCGTCTGGTACGGGGCGGTCGTGCGGGGAGACGTCGAGACGATCACCGTGGGGGCGAGCGCGAATGTGCAGGACAACGTGACGCTTCATGCCGATCCCGGGTTTCCGGTTTCGATCGGGGAGCGGGTTTCCGTCGGGCACAACGCCGTGGTCCACGGGGCAACCGTCGGGGACGACTGCCTCATCGGGATGGGGGCGACCGTGCTGAACGGTGCGGTGATCGGCGCGGGGTCGCTCGTTGCCGCGCAGGCCCTGGTTCCTCAGGGGATGGTGGTGCCGCCCGGGTCGCTCGTGGCCGGGGTGCCGGCGAAGGTCAAGCGGGCGCTTACCGAGGAGGAGCGGCAGGGGGTCACCCTCAACGGCACGATGTATGCCGAGTTGGCGAAGGCGCACAAGGATGTGCATCGGCCCCTTTAGGCCGGCTCACTCCCCGGCATTGACTGGTTCCGCGTCTCGTTCGTTGTGCTGCTGGGCCTTCTTCGCCTTGCGCTTGACGAGGAGCATGGAGGCCAGGCCGATCAGGACCGCGGCCGCGAGGCCCACGTAGGAGAACTTCTTCAGCCAGCCCTCGGCTACGACGCCCACGTAGTAGATGACGGCCGTGGTGCCGCCCGCCCAGCAGATGCCGCCGAGGACGTTGGCGATCAGGAACTTCCAGTACGGCATGTGGAGGACGCCGGCGAGCGGCCCGGCGAAGATGCGCAGGAGGGCGATGAAGCGGCCGAAGAAGACGGCCCACATGCCCCACTTCTCGAAGGACCGCTCGGCGGTGGCCACGTGGCCCTCGCTGAAGTGTCTCGGGAACTTCTTGCCCAGCCAGGCGAGCAGCGGGCGGCCGCCCTTGCGGCCGATGGCGTAGCCGATGGAGTCGCCGACCACGGCGCCGGCGGTCGCGCAGGCGCCGAGGACGATCGGGTTGATGCCCGAGTGCTGGGAGGACATCAGCGCCGCCGACACCAGGACGATCTCGCCCGGCAGCGGGATGCCCAGGCTCTCCAGACCGATCACCAGGGCCACCATGGCGTAGACGGCGACCGCCGGTACCGAGTCGAGCCATTCCTGGACGTGCACCGCCGGATCCTCCCCTGTCGCTGTCCTTGCGTGCCGGGCGCCGCATGTAAAGGGCGTCCCAAGGGAAGGCTACCTGGTCGACGGTGAACGGCGGCTCGCGCGCGTCCGCCCAGTGGCACCGTCCCGCCCTCCGTCCTTCGGTTTTCGGACATCCCCGTGTCACGCGGGAGGGGAAGGCTCCTCGCGGTTTCGCCCGCCCCGCCTCCCCCAGGTCCCCGCCCCGGGGCCCGCTGCGGAAGGACGACGTCCCCGTGTCCTCACCGTCCCCGTCCTCGCTCTCCTCGCTCCCCTCGCTCCCCCTGTCTCCGGCCTCCCCGCTCGCGCCGGGAACGGTTTCGCCCCGGCCCGCGTCCTTCATGGCGGGCCGGTCCGTACGGCTGGCCCTGTGCCTGGCTCCGCTGCTGCTGGCCGGCGGCTGGGCCGTGGCCAACCGGCCCGCGGTGTACGAGGGGGTCCGGCGGCTCGTCGCCGCGGATCCCTGGTGGCTGCTGGCCGGGGGCGGATTCACCTGCCTGAACTGGGTGGCGGCCACCTGCGTACGGCAGGGCGCCCTGCCCGACCGGGTGCCGCCGGGGCTGCTGCTGGCCTCGCAGTTCGCCGCCGGTGCCGCCAACCACGCGCTCCCCGCCGGGTTCGGCGCCCACGCCGTCACCGTGCGCTTTCTGCGGGCGCGCGGGGTGCCGCTGGAGCGTGCGACCGCGTCCATCGGGCTGTACTCGCTGGCGAAGTCCTCCGCCAAGACGGTCGTGCTGGTGGTCCTTCTCGCGGTGTCACCGGCCTGGCGGCGCCTCGGCGAGCTGGTCCCGGACGGGCGCCTGCTGGTGCCGCTCGCCGCGGTCGCGGGCGGTGCCCTCGCCGTCGTGGGCGTGCTGCTGACGGTCGTACGGCCGTTGCGGCGACCGGTGACCGGGCTGCTGCGCTCCGCCCTCGCCGACGCACGGGAGGTGCACACGCGGCCCGCCCGGGTGGCCGCGCTGTGGGGCGGGGCGATCGCGATGCCGTTGCTCCAGGGGACGACCCTCGCCTGTGTCGGTGCGGCGCTCGGGCTGGCGCTGCCCTGGGCGCACACGGTGCTCGCCTATCTCGCGGCGGGCACGGCCGTCGGGGCGGTGCCGGCGCCGGGCGGGCTCGCGGTCGACGCGGCGCTGGTGTGGACGCTGGTCGCCTTCGGCTCCTCCCTGGCGCTGGCCACCGCGACGGTGATCGGCTACCGGGTGCTGACCGACTGGGTGCCGCTGCTGCCGGGCACGCTGGTGCTGTCGGCGCTGATCCGCGCGAAGGTGCTGTGAGCCACCGAGGTGCTGCGAGCCTCCGAGGTGCTGCGAGCCCCGCTCACTCCCGGCGGGCCACCAGGCGGTATGCGTTGGACAGGCCGAGGCGGTGGGACAGGGGGCGCACCGCGAAACGGTCGAGGAGTGTCGCCGCGATGAGCGCGGGCACGCCCGCGAGAAGGAGCGCGGTGCGCGTGGCACGCCGCAGGGTGCCGGGCGGCTCGGGCAGCCAGGGGGCGTCCTCGCGCGGGGCGGCGTGGTCGAGGGCCAGCCAGACGGCGGCGAGCAGGTCGACCGGGTCGTGCGCCTCGGCATGCTGCTCGGCGACCACCGTGAAGCCCAGCTCGGTCAACCGCCGCCGGAGATTGGCGACCGGCATGAAGTGCAGATGCTGCGGCTGGAGCCAGGGCAGCCACCAGCGGCCGAGCAGCCGGGCGTAACGGCTCTCCGGGTCCGGCACCTCGATGAGGAGGTGCCCGCCGGGGCGTACGGCCGCGTGGGCGGCGCGGAGTTCGCGGTCCGGGTCGGTGCTGTGCTCCAGGTAGTGGAACATGCTCACCACGTCGTAACGCGCGGCGAGTTCGGGGGCGAGAGCCGGGAAGGCGCCGCGGTAGGCGTGGTCCACGCGGCCCTCGCGGGCGGCGAGTTCGACACCGTCGGTGAAGTCGAGCCCGTCGAAGGAGGTGCCGGGCAGGACGGCGCGGGCGGTCGCGCAGAAGTGGCCGTGGCCGGTGCCGACGTCCAGCCAGGTCTTCGGGGTGGGGTCGTGCGGCAGCATCGCCTCGGTGCGGGCCCGGTACATGGCCGCGCGGCCGCCGAAGGTGCCGCTCATCCGCTGCTCGCCGAGGCCGTCGTAGAAGTCCCGGTAGTAGAACTCCAGCCCTTCCTCGGTCAGTTGGGGGTTCTGGAAGGTGTGGCCGCAGTCGGCGCAGTGGTCGAGGGCGAAGCGACCGGGCTTGTGCTGGAGCAGGTCCGTGGTGCGCAGGCGGGTGGCGAGCCGGGCCGAGCCGCACCAGGGGCAGTCGGGGCGGGGGGCGGCGAGGAAACGGTCCGTGCCGGTGGCCAGGTCGGCCTGGTAGGCGGGGCGCAGGGCGGCGATGCGCGCCGCCTTGTCACTGTGGTCGGTCTTCTCGCTCTCGTCACCGTGGTCGGTCTTCTCGCTCTTGCCACTGTGGTCGTCGCTCATCGGCTCTCCGCTGCGAGGTCTGCCAGGTCTGCGAGGTGTTCGAGGTGCGCCGCCGCGGCCCGGGCGCCGCCCGCCGCGCGGAACGCGGAGCGGATCCGGGCGGCGGCGGCCCGATGGGCGGGGTCGGTGAGGACGGTGTCGAGGGCCGCGCCCAGCTGGGCCGCCCGGGCCCGGCCGAAGCGGACCCGGACGCCGGCGCCCGCGTCCACGACCTGTCCGGCCACCACCGGCTGGTCGTCGCGGATGGGCGCGACGACGAGCGGGACGCCGTGCCACAGCGCCTCGCACACGGTGTTGTGCCCGGCATGGCAGATGACCGCGTCCGCCCTTTCCAGCAGCGGGAGTTGGGGCACCGACGGGAGGACCAGGACGTCCTTGTCGCCGGGCGGCACGGCGAGGAGGCCCCCGGGGTCGGCGATCACCCCCTGCACCCGGTCGGCGCGCTCGCGCAGGGCGGTGCGGCACTCGGCGAGGAACCGGCCGCCCGCGTCGGCGTTCGCCGTGCCCAGGGTCACCAGGACCTTCGCCCGGCCCCGGTCCAGTCGTTCCCAGGGGAAGCCGGGGCCGTCCGGGCGGTCGGCGAGGGAAGGGCCGACGTAGTGGATGTGCGGTGCCAACGGGGCCTGGGGGCCGATGAGTTCGGGTGTGCTGAAGATCAGCAGGAGATGCGGCGAGAAGCGCGGGTCGACGGTGCCGGACGGGGTACCGATCCGGGTCCGCAGTGCGGCGAGGCTCCCCCGCAGCCACTCGGCGACCTTGGGCAGGCCGTCGTACGCGCCCGTGAACTCGGCGGAGGTGGTCGCGGACGTGGCCCACGGCAGCCCGAGCCGCTCGGCCACCAGGGCGCCGGCGAAGGCCTGCTGGTCGGCCACGACCACGTCCGGGCGGAATGTCTCGGCCGCTGTGCGGACGCCCGGTGCCATGGCGTCGGCGAGCGGCAGCAAGTACCACTCCCAGAGGAACTTCAGCGCCTCCGCGCCCCGCAGGTCCGGCGGTCGTACGACACCCTCGGCGCCCGGCACCGGACCCGCGCAGCCGAACACCTCGGCGTCCGCGCCCGCGAGCCGGCGCACCAGGGCCGGGTCCGCGCAGGCCCAGGCCACCCGGTGGCCGCGCGCGGCCAGCCGGGCGGCGACGCCGACGGCCGGGTTGACATGCCCGGTCAGCGGCGGCACCACGAAGAGGAAGGCGCTCATCCGACCCCCGCCCCGGCGCCGATCAGATCCAGGATGTGGCCGCCGACGACGGCCGGCGCCTCCACCAGCACCGAGTGCTCGTGCCCGGGCAGTACGACCGCCCGGTAGTCCGCCAGCAGCGCCCGCTTCAGCGGCACCAGGTCCGCGAGGTCCGACTCGCCGCCGTAGACGCCGAGGACCGGGCAGCGTACGGCCCTGATCGCGTCCTCGGTCAGCACCCGGCTGGCGGGGATGTCCCGGCCGAGGGTGGTCTCGCGGGCGAGCCGGGCCGCGCCCTTGGCCAGCCGGGCGGTGTTGTGGCCGCGGTGCGCGATGATCCAGGCGAGGGCGTCGGGCTCGTTGTGGGCGAGTTGGGTCATGACCCGGTCGAGGATGCCGCCGAGCTTCGCCGCCCAGGCGGCGGTCGCGGGTTCGGACTCGATCAGCGTCAGCGTGGCCGTGCGCTCCGGATGGCGGGCGGCGAAACCGAAGGCGATCGTGCCGCCGTAGGAGTTGCCGACGAGGTGCACGGGCCCGGTGACCGCCAGCCGGTCGAGGAGCGCCTCCAGGTCGTCGATGTTCTGGTCGAGGGTGTAGCCCCGCGACGGGCGTTCACTGCGGCCGTGCCCGCGCAGGTCGTACATGACGACGTCGAGTCCGGCCGCGGCGAAGGCGGGCGCGACCGTGAAGTAGTAGCTGGCCAGGCTGTCGGTGAGCAGCCCGTGCACCAGGACGACCGTGGCGTGCGGGACGCGGCCGTCGGCCGGGCCCGTGCGCTGGACGTGCAGCCGGATGCCGCCGGCGTCGACCATCGCCATGGCTCAGCCCGCCTGGGTGGTCTTCAGGCTCCACACCACGTACTCGACGAGCCGGCCGACCGTCAGGCCGATGATCTCGTCGAACTCCATGCCGGCAAGGAACTCGGCGAGGTTGACCCGCTGCCCGTACCGCTCCTCCAGCAGCCCGGCGAGTGTGACGAGGTCGATGCTCTCCAGTTCCAGGTCGCGGTTGAAGGTGGTGGACATGCCGATCAGCACGTCGTCGTCGCCGTACTCCGCCAGCACCGTGCGGAGCATGCCGGTGACGTCGGCGAGCACGGTGTCCACGCTGGGCTGCGCCGGGGCCGGCTGGGTGGGGTTCATCGGGGGGACTCCTCGGCTGCTTCGTGGGGGTGTGGGTCGTCGGCTGGTCCGTCGCCGGCTCCGGGGCCGGTCGTCCATGCCACGACGTAGGCGCGCTCCGGCAGGGCGGGCGGGTTGGTCACCGGCGCGCAGTGCACGGTGTAGACGGGTTCCAGGCGGCCGGAGACCAGCAGCCGGCTGCCGTCCGGGGTGGTCTCCAGCACCGCGAAGTCCCGTGGCCGGCCGCCGAATCCGACGCCCTCGGCCTTGGCGACCGCCTCCTTCGCGGCCCAGAACCGGGTGAACCACTCGGCCTCCGTGCCGGTGCCGTCCGCCGACCGGGCGTGCAGCAGGCGCAGTTCGGCCGGGCCGAGCGCGGTGGCGAGGGTGGCCGGGTCGCGCTCGGTGACCTCTTCGATGTCGATGCCGGGGCCGGGCTGCGGGGTGTGCGGCCGGACGATCGCCACGGCCGCCTCGGCGCGGTGGGCGAGCGAGACGTCCAGCGGGGGCAGGGCGCGGCCGTGTACGCCGGTGACGTAGGGGCGGCCCGACTCGTCGTTGTGGACGCGGAGTTCGGCCGGGAAGACGGGACCCTCGCCGTGCTGCCACAGCCACTGCCGTACGGCGTCCTTGACCGCGATGCGGCCGAGCAGCCACTGCCGGCGGCCGCGCGGTGGGCGTGCGGCGTACTCGGCCCGTTCGGTGCCGCCGAGCGAGTTGCGCATGATCAGCTCGCGGGAGGCGAGGTCCGGCCAGCGCTCGTGCACCAGTGCCCAGGTCCCGGGCATGGCCTGGGACAGGGTGTGGCGCTCGGGGAAGCGTTCGACGGGCCGGGTGGTCGGGTCGTTGTCGAAGCGGCGGTCCTGCCAGCCGTCGATCACGGCCCACACCCGGCCGCCGACGCTGAGTTCCGCGTCGGCTTCCAGGACAGTGTCGGTGAGGGAGGTGATCCGCAGCACGCAGGCGACCTCGGTGCCGGGGGCCGGGTGGGGCCCGTGGAACCGCATGTGCCGCATCCGCACGGGGAAGACGACGGTCCGTTCGCTGCGGGTCGCCATGATCCAGTAGCCGAGGAGCTGGCCCACGTTGTCCAGCAGGGCGCCCGGCGCGGCGGGCGCGGTGATCACACCCCGGATGTGCCGCTCGCCGAGCGCGGTGAGATCGGTCAGGCCCTGGAATCCGGGGCCGTGGAACATCCAGCGCTCCCGGTAGATCTGGGCGGCGGTGTGCTCGGGGCGACGCTCGGGCCCTTCGGGGAGCGGGCCGGGCGGCGGCGGTTCGGAGTGGTGCGGGGCGAGTTCGACCGTGGCGCGAGCCGTGGGGCCGAAGGCGACGGTGACACGGTCCGGGCGGCCCGGGTCCGGGGTGACGGTGACCGGTACGTCGACGGGGGGCGTGGCGGTGAGCCAGCGCTCGAAACGGGCCTCGTGCACGGCGACCGCCCGCAGTCCGGGGGTTGCCGCCTCCGCCGCGTCCATCAGGTACCGGACGATCGTGGTGGCCGGCACCACCGGCCAACGGTCCTCCACGTCCGGCCAGCCGGGGCGTTGCGGGAAGAAGCAGTGGTCCAGGAGGTGGGGCATGGTGCGGGGGGAGACGTGGACGGTGGTGGCGGTCGGGGGCGGGGCGGCGGGGGTGGGCCCGGCGGGGGTGGGCGCGGGGCGAGTGGGTCCGGCGAGAGACGGTGCGGCATGGGCGGGCCCGGCGGAGGTGCGTGCGGGGTGAGTGGGCCCGGCGAGAGTCGGAGCGGCATGGGCGGGCCCGGCGGGGGTGGGTGCGGCGGTTGGTGGGGTGCGGCGGTGGCCTGCGGTGATCAGCCGCGCCGCCGTGTCGGCGGTGTCCCGCAGCAGGGCGGTCAATTCGGCGGCGAGCGGGTAGCGCGCGGTCAGGCCGTCCAGTTCGCCCAGGCCCAGACCGGCCGGTTCGCCGAGTCTCGGACCGGTCGGCCCACCGGGGCCGGGGCTGTCCGGGTGGGGTGGGGGCACCGCGGGCTCAGCCGGTGATGTCGGGCGCAGTTCTGCGCGGAGCGCGTCGAGGGTCGGTCCCTCCAGTGAGACGAGGGCGCCACCGAGGTCGAGACGGACGGGCGGGCGGCGGCGGTGGGCCCGCTCGGGCACGGCGGTACGAGGCGGCAGTGCGGGCGCTGCGGTACGGGGTGGCAGTGCGGGGACTGTCGACGCTCCGGCGGTCCACAACGCCGTTGCCACACGGCGTAGTTGGGACATGCCGGTGCGCTCGGGGGCGTTGGCGGCGACGGTCAGGTGGTCGCGGTCGCCGAGGGTGTCGTCGATCAGGGAGGTGAGCCGGCCGGGGCCCGCCTGGACGAAGACGCGGTGCCCGGCGTCGTAGAGGGCCTCGGTCAGCTCGCGGAAGCGGACCGGTTCCAGTAGGTGCCGCAAGAACAGCGCGCGTACCGCCGACTCGGCCTGCGGGAAGGGCGCCGCGGTCGTCCCCGACCACACCGGCACGGTCGGCGGGTGCAGCCGGAAGCGTTCGGCGGCCTCCCTGATGGGCGCAAGGTACGGCTCCAGCATCGGCGTGTGGAAACCGGACCGGAAGGGCAGTACCTGGCAGATCACCCCCTGTGCGCGCAGGGCCCGTACGAACTCCTCGACCACCGTGCCGGGTCCGCAGACCATGGACTGGCGCGGCGCGTTGTCGTGGGAGAGCACGATCCCGGAGTCCGCCCAGGACTCGGCGAGCGCGGCGCGGACCTGTGCGGCGGAGGTGCCGAGGGCGGCGAAGGCGAGACCGGGGACAGTTACCGCGTCCGGGTCGAACTCGGCCATGAACGCGTCCACTTGGTCCGGCGCGTACAGCCCGGCCGCCGCCATGGCCGTCCACTCCCCGACGCTGTGCCCGGCGACCGCGTCCGGTACGACGCCCATACGGCGCAGCGCCCGGTCCAGCAGACGGCCCACCCCGACGACTCCGAAACCGTGCCGCCCGACGTCACCGACCCGGACGTCCGTGCCCGGCGGCGGGGTGAGGCCGAAGTGCGCGGCGATGTCGTCGGTGCGGGGCGTGAAGTCGCCCTCCAGGCCGGGGAAGACGAAGGCCAGCCCGCCACCGGCCCGGCCGAGCAGCGGGCCCGGCCGGAACCACACATCACCGCGCCCCTGCCAGGCACGGCCCTTGGCGACCGCACGACGCGCCAGGGCGAGACGCTTGGCGGTCGGAGCGACGATCCCGAGCCGGACGGGACCGGCGTCGACGGGCGGCTGCGCGGGGTCGAGCCCCACGGCCGACACGGCCGACACGGCCGATATTGCGGAGTCGTCGGAGTCGAGGAGGGCGGCGAGCTCGGCCACACTGCCGGCGGCGAGCAGCAGGATCCGCTCGGGCTCGGTGACCTGCGCGGAAGCGGAAGCCGAACCGGGAGCAGAAGCCGAAGCGGCAGCGGGAGCGGGGCCGAGGGCGGGCGCAGGGGTGAGTGCCGGCGCAGACACGGGCGTCGCCCCGGGCTCCAGCAGGGACGCGGGCACAGAGTGCGTACGGGGCATCGCGCGAGCACCCGGCGCCTCCTCCAGCACCACATGCGCGTTGATCCCGCCGAATCCGAAGGCGTTCACGGCGGCCCGGCGGACCGGTTGCCGGGCGTCGGTCTCCCAGGGGCGGGCCAGGTCCAGTGTGCGGAAGCGGGTGGCGGTCAGCGCCGGGTGCGGGTCCTCGCAGTGGAGGGTGGGCAGCAGGGTGCCGTGATGCAGGGCGAGGGCAGCCTTGACCAGGCCGGCGACCCCGGCGGCCGGCATGGTGTGGCCGATCATCGACTTCACCGAGCCGAGGACCGGACGGAGGTCGCCCCCAGCGGCGGGCCCGAACACCTCGGCCAGTGTGGTGAGTTCGGCGGCGTCACCGGCGGGGGTGGCGGTGCCGTGGGCCTCCAGCAGGCCGAGGGAGTCCGGTGCGGCGGGGTCGAGTCCGGCGGCCAGCCAGGCCTGCCGTACGGCCCTGGTCTGTCCGTCGGGGTCGGGGGCGGCAAGCCCCGCCGTACGGCCGTCGCTGGCGACGCCGGTACCCCGGATCACCGCGTACACGCGGTCGCCGTCGCGTTCGGCGTCCGTGAGCCGCTTCAGGACGACGACGCCCGTGCCCTCGCCGATGAGGATGCCGTCGGCGTCGCGGTGGAAGGGGCGGATGCGCTCGGTCGGGGACAGGGCGCGCAACTGGGCGAAGACGCTCCAGAGAGTGATGTCATGGCAGTGGTGCACTCCCCCGGCCAGCATCAGGTCGCAGCGGCCGGTGGTGAGTTCGGTGACCGCCTGGTCCACGGCGACCAGGGAGGAGGCGCAGGCCGCGTCCACGGTGTAGGCGGGGCCGCGCAGGTCGAGCCGGTTGGCGATGCGGGAGGCGGCGAGGTTGGGGACCAGGCCGATCGCGGACTCGGGGCTGTCGGGGCCGAGCCGTTCGCTGAACGCGGCGCGGATGCGGGCGAGTTGGGTAGCGGAGAGGTCGGGCAGCAACTCGCCCAAGGTGCGGGTCAGCTGTCCGGCCGTACGCACCCGCTGGTCGAGGCGGACCAGGCCCGGGGTGAGATAGCCGCCGCGCCCCAGGGCCACGCCGATCCGGTCCCGGGCGGGCAGCCGTTCCGCGCCGCCCGCGTCGGCGAGCGCGGCGGCGGCCACGTCGAGGGCGATCAGCTGGTCGGGCTCGGTGCCGGGCACCGAGGCGGGCATGATGCCGTACCGGGTGACGTCCACCTCGGCCAGGCCGTCCACGAAGCCGCCGCGCCGGCAGTACACCTGGTCGGGGGCGGCGGGCCCGGCGGCCGAGCCGGGCCGGTAGTAGTCGGCGTCCCAGCGGTCCGCGGGGACGTCGCGGATCGCGTCGACGCCGTCGCGCAGGTTGCGCCAGTAGGCGTCGAGGCCGAGGGCGCCGGGCAGCAGTACCGCCATCCCGACGATGGCGACCGGGGTGTGACGTGCCGTCATGTCACCAGCCCGACGCGGTGTAGACGACGGCCCGGGCCGACGGTTCGCCCCAGGCGAGTTCCCGGAGCAGGGCCGCGGTGCCCTCGTCCGGGTCGATCAGCGCGATGCCGCGCCGGGCGTACTCGCGGCCGAGTTCCGCGCCGACCATGCCGCTGTGTGGGCCGGACGACGCCCAGGGGCCCCAGTGGACGGTCAGCGCGCGGGCGCCCGCGCGGGCAGCCCAGTCGGCGCCGAGGGTTTCGAGGGCGTCGTTGGCGGCGGCGTAGTCGGCCTGGCCGCGGTTGCCGAGGACGGCGGCGATGCTGCCGAACAGCACGGTGAACGCGGGCGTGCCGGGCAGGTCGTCCAGCGCGGCGAACAGCGCACCGGCCCCGGCCGTCTTCGTGCCGTAGACCCGCTGGAAGGACTCGGGGGTCTTGTCGGCGATCAGCCGGTCCTCGATCACCCCGGCGGCGAAGACGACTCCGTCGAGGCGGCCGTGGTCGGCGTGGATCTCCTTGACCGCCTGCAGCACGGCGTCCCGGTCGCGGAAGTCCACCGCGCGGTAGCGGGCCGCGCTGCCGAGTGCGTCGAGTTCCGCGAGGGTCGTGGTGATCTCCCGTTGGGCGAGGATCAGTTCGGCGGCCCGGTTGATCTCGGCGGGCCGGGGCGCACCGGGCCCGGCGGCGAGCGCCGCGCGCAGTTCCACGGGGGTGCGGGCGGCGGCGGAGCGCGGGTCCTCGGGGGCGGTCGGGGCGGGGGTACGGCCGAGCAGCTCGATGCGGCATCCGCAGGCGCCGGCCAGCGTGGCCGCGAACCTCGCGGTGATGCCCCGGGCGCCGCCGACCAGCAGCACGACGGAGTCCCGGTCGAGGCCGAGCGCGGCCGCCTCGGCGGCGCCGGGCCCGGCCGGTCCGGCACCGGTGGCGGCGAGCGGGCCGAGCGGTGCGGGCACCAGCTCCAGCCGGTGCCGGGCCCCGGCCGCCGTCCGCAGGACCACGGGGGCGGGATCGGGTGCGGCTGCGAGATCGGGGGCGGGTTCGGGGGCGCGCAGCTCGGCGAGTACGGCGTCGGCCACGGCCGCCGGGGCGGTGTCGGCCACGGCGACAACCCGGGCGAGCAGGTCCGGATACTCGCGGCCCACGCTGCGGAACAGCCCGTCCAGGCCGGCCGCGCGCAGGGCACCCGCCGGATCGGCGGCCCGCACGGCGAGCAGCGAGCGGGGCTCGTGGGCGAGCGCCGCCCGCAGCACGGGGAAGGCGTCCGGCAGCACCGGGAGCTCCGGGCCGGGCAGCGCGCCGAGGTACACGACGCCGTCGACCGGGCCGTCGGCCCCGGTGAGGAGGTGGCCCCGGTCGAGGATCACGGTGTCGGCGCCGTGTGCCGCGAGCCGCGCCGCGACCTCGGCGGCCGCGCCCTCCGCGTCTCCCAGGAGGGCGAAGCGCCGGCCGGACAGCGCAGGGGCCTGACCTGGGGCCGGATCCGGCTCCGGAAGAGGCACGGGCCGCAGTTCGCACCGCTGGGGGGCCACGCCGAGTGCCGGGGTGTACGACGGCTCGGGCCCCTCCTCGGCCGGCCGCTGCCCGCCCTCGTCACCAGTGGACGCCGCCTCGGCCGGCCGCTCGGCCTGCCCGTCCCCGCCCCCACCGCCGTACGCCACCTCGGCCTGCCCGCTCCCCGCGCCGGTGTTTGCGCCGCCCCGCGCCATGAGCCACCCGGTCACCGCCGCCGCCGTGCGCGCCTTGGCCAGCTCCTCCAGTTCGGCGTCGTCCAGGATCTGGGCGCCGCCCGCGATGCCGAGGCGCTTGGCGAGTTCGCCGGCGATCTCGGCCCGTTTGATCGAGTCGATGCTGAGGTCCGCCTCCAGGTCGAGATCGGGCTCGATCATGTCGACGGGGTATCCGGTGCGCTCGCTGATGATCTCCAGGACGACCCGCTCGACGTCGTCCACCGGCTCTTCACTGTCCGGTTCGGCCAACTCCTCGGCGACTGACTGGAGTTCGGGGATCCGCACCGGAGCCGCCGGTACCGGCGCGGGTGCGACCGGAGCCGGTGGCGTGGCGGCTCCGAAATAGGTGAGCAGGACATCGCGCTGGGCGGCGATCATCTCCCGGCTGGTGCGCAGGAATTCGGAGATGAGCGCGTCCCGGTCGGCCGGAGCGCCATACGGCTGGTCGGTGGTCACGGTCGCCTCCACGACTCGTCGGGCCGGTGCGAGGGCACCGGGCAGGAGTGCTCCGTCGGCGGTGCGGACGAGGTGTCCGTCGACCGTCCAGCCGGGCCGTTTCGGTGCCGGGTCGCGCAGCGCGTCGACGGCGTCGCGGCCCCGCAGCAGCCAGGCGGTGCGCACCGGCCGGCCGGCGACGGCGAGCCGGGCGAGGGCGTCGAGCCAGCCGCGCAGGCCGCTGTCGGGGTCCGGCTCGCAGGCGACGGTGCGATGCGGGCGGTCGCCGAGGATCCGTGCGACGAGCCGGGTGAGGACCGTGCCGGGGCCCGCCTCGACGAAGACGCGGGCGCCCGCGTCGTACATCGCCTCGATCTGGGCGGCGAACGCGACCGGGGCGCCGATCTGGGCGGCGAGTCCGGCGCGCACCGCGTCGGGGTCGGACGGATAGGGCGCGGCGGTGCGGTTGGCCCAGACGGGGAACTCGGGCACCCGTACTGTCTTGTCCGCGAGCACCTTGGCGAACCGCTCCCCCGCCGCGGCGACGAGCGGACTGTGGAAGGCGCAGGCCACGGGGATGCGCCGAGCCCCGAGACCCGCGGCCCGCAGCAGCCGTACGGCCGTCTCCACATCGTCCGTCGGCCCTGAAATCACTGTCTGATCCGGTGAGTTGAGGTTGGCGGCGACGACCGAGCCGGGTGCCCCGGCCGTGTGCAGGGTACGGACGACGGTCTCGGCGGAGGCGCCCACGGCGGCCATGGTGCCCGGGTCGTCGCCCGCCGCTGCCAGGATCGCACCGGCCCGCTCGGCGCTCAGCTCCAGCAGGGTCTCGGGGTCGAGGGCACCGGCCGCGGCGAGGGCGACCAGCTCGCCGTAGCTGTGCCCGGCGGCCTGGTCGGGGTGGACCCCGGCGGCGGTGAGGAAGGCGTGGGCGGCGAGGCCCATGACGCCGAGGGCGGGCTGGGCGACCCGGGTGTCGGTGAGGGCCGCTCGGCGACGCTCACGGGCGCTGTCGTCGAAGGCAGCCGGCGGATGGACGGTGTCGGCGTGTGCGCGGCCGAGGTCCAGGTAGTGCCGCAACTCGGGGAGGTGGACCAGGAGGTCGGCGAGCATGCCGGGGCGCTGGCTGCCCTGACCGGGGAAGAGGAAGGCGGTCGCGCCGTCGACGGGGTCGGCGACATGGATCCCCGCGGCCGGATCGTGTTCCCCGGCGAGGATCCGCCGTAGCTGCCCGGTGAGTTCCTCGGTGTCGCGGGCGACGACCGCGGCCCGTACCGGTTCGTGCGAGGTGTCGGCGCGGCGGGCGGCGGCGAGGGCGAGGTCGCGCAGGCGCCAGGGGCGGCCGTCGGCCTCGGCGGCCCGGAGGAGCTCCTCGGCCTGCCGATGGGCGGCCGCCGTGTCCCGGCCGCGGAAGAGGAACAGCTCGGCGGGCCAGGCGTCCAGGGTCTGCCGGGGCGGTACGACCTCGGCGTGAGCGGCGAGTACGGCATGGAAGTTGGTGCCGCCGAAGCCGAACGCGCTGACCCCGGCGAGGCGTTCGGCGGCCGGTGCGGTCCAGGGCCGGGCGCGGGTGTGGAAGGCGAAGGGGCTGTCGTCCTCCGCCCAGGCCGGGTTGGGCCGCTCCAGGTGCAGGGTGGGCGGGGTGACCCCGGTGTACAGCGCGAGGGCGGTCTTGATCAGGCCGGCGAGTCCGGCGGCGCACTTGGTGTGCCCGATCTGCGACTTGACGGAGCCGAGCGCACAGCCGCCGGTACCGGCCCCCGCCTCGCTGAACACCTCGGCGAGCACGGTGAGTTCGGTGCGGTCGCCGACGACGGTCCCGGTGCCGTGCGCCTCGACGAGGCCGACGTCCGCGGGCGAGACACCGGCGTTGCGGTAGGCCCGCTCCAGTGCCGCCCGCTGGCCTTCGGGGCGGGGTGCGGTCAGGCCGAGGGAGCGACCGTCGCTGGCGGAGCCGAGGCCCTTGACCACGCCGTAGATCCGGTCGCCGTCCCGTTCGGCGTCCGCGAGCCGTTTGAGGACCAGGCAGGCCACGCCCTCGCCGAGGGCGATGCCGTCGGCGGCGGCGTCGAAGGCGCGGGAGCGGCCGGTCGGGGAGAGCGCGTGGACGGAGGAGAACAGGACGAAGTCGTTGATGCCGTTGTGCAGGTCGGCGCCGCCGCACAGGACCAGGTCGCTGGTGCCGGAGACGAGTTCCTTGCAGGCCACGTCCAGGGCGGCGAGGGAGGACGCGCAGGCGGCGTCCACGGTGAAGTTGGCGCCGCCGAGATCGAGCCGGTTGGCGATCCGGCCGGAGATGACATTGGCGAGCATGCCCGGGAAGGAGTCCTCGGTGAGCCGGGGCAGTTGCTCCTCGATCCCGTCGGGGACCTTGCCGTAGTACGCGGGGAGGACGGCGCGCAGGGTGACGGCGTTGGACAGATCGCTGCCCGCCTCGGCGCCGAAGACGACGGAGGTCCGCGCACGGTCGAACTCCCGCCCCCGCTCGCCGTATCCGGCGTCCTCCAGCGCCCGGCGGGCCGCCTCCAGGGACAGCAGCTGGACGGGTTCGATGCTGCCGAGGGAGGCGGGCGGGATGCCGTAGCGCAGCGGGTCGAAGGGGATGCGGGGCAGGAACCCGCCCCACTTGGACGCGGTGCTGCCGGCGGTGTGGTGCACAGCCGGGTCCCAGCGTTCGGGCGGCACTTCGGTGACGGCGTCGCGTCCCGCGACGATGCCGGCCCAGAAGGCGGCGAGGTCGGGAGCCTGCGGGAACATGCAGGCCATGCCGACGATCGCGATGTCGAGCGGTGCGGGCGGTGCCGGTTCGGGCCGGGGCGGCGGGCTCGGGCGTACGGCCCGTCCGGCCCGTTCCGCCAGGAAGTCTGCGGCGCCGTCGGTCACCGCGTGGTGCAGGCCGGCCAGGGTGGTGGTCGCCGAGCGCAGCACGGCGACCTCGCCGGCCATGAACATCCCGTCGGAGAGCTGCCGTTCCTCGCCGACGGCCGTCAACGCACCGTCGTCATCGCGCTCCACGCCCTTGCTGGCGATGCGCAGCCGGCCCACGTTGAGCCGTTCCAGGCTCTCCCAGATGTCGCGGTCGGGCAGGCCCTGCGCCCGGAGTGCGGCCTCCCGGGCGCGGTAGTCGCCGGTGAAGGGGCTCGGGACGCAGCGGGTGGCGTGGCCGGGGGCGGTCTCCAGCAGGGCAGTCGTGGTGGCGGCGAGGACCTGCCGCTGGAAGAGCGGCCGGACGGCGCCGTGGGCCACGGCCTCCTCGGTGAACAGGTAGGCGGTGCCCATGAGCAGACCGACGGCGGCACCCCGGGCGGTGAGCGGCGCGGCCAGGGCCGCGACCATCGCCGCCGAGCGCTCGTCGTGCACGCCACCGGCGAAGAACACCTCCAGTCGCCGGGCCTGCGTGCCATCGGTGTCCGCGTCCGCTTCGGCGTGGGCGTCGGCGTCGGCGTCGTCCAGGAAGTCCTCCAGTACGGCGAGTTGGGCCTCCCACAGCGGGAAGGAGGCCCGCGGTCCCACGTGGCCGCCGCACTCGGATCCCTCGAACACGAACCTGCGCACACCCGCGTCCAGGAACTGCCGCAGCAGCCCCGGCGAGGGCACGTGCAGGAAGGTGCGGATCCCGGCCCGCTCCAGTGCCTCGGCCTGCGCGGGCCGTCCGCCCGCGACGATCGCGTGCGTGGGCCGCAACTCCCGTACGGCGTCCAGCTGGGCGTTCCTGATGTCCTCGGGCGCGAAGCCGAGCACCCCGACGCCCCAGGGCCGCCCGTCCAGCACGGCCCGCGCCTCGGTGAGCATCGACCGGGTCCGCGCGCCGTCGGCAAGGGCCAGCGCGAGAAACGGCAACGCCCCGCCCTCGGCGACGGCAGCGGCGAACCCGGCCTGGTCACTGACCCGGGTCATGGGCCCCTGCGCGACGGGGAGTCGAGTCCCGAGGGCCCTGCTCATGGGCGATCCGGGGCGCAGGGCGGATGCCGGGCTCCGGTCGGCCACACCGTCCAGCGCCGCGGACGCCGGGCGGGCGTCAGCCGCACCATGCGGTGCCGCCGGTGCCGCACCTCCGCCAGTCCCTTCGGGCAGAGCCGCCGGCACCGGATGGCCATCGGCCGCCTCGCGCACCACATCGGGCACCGAGCCGCCGTCGGCCGCCTCGCGCACCACAGCCGGCACCGGGCCAACGTCGGCAGCCTCGCCCATCCCCGCCGACGCCAGGCCACCATCCGCGCCCTCGTGTATCGCCTCCGACACCGCCCGCACCACCCGCCGTACGTTCCGATGCCGTTCGGCGAAGCGGGCGGCGAGGAAGCCGTCCTGGCCCACCGGCAGCAACCCGCGGCGCGGATCGCGGGTGCCCAGCAGGGACGCGACCGCCTCGGGGTCGTCGGCCGGCGGTCGCGGGGCGTTCGGTCCGCGGCGCCGCAGGACCCGGTGGCCGCCCAGTACCACGGTCTCCGAGCCGTCGAGGGTGCGCAGCACCGACCGGACCGCCTCCGGCAGCCCCGACTCCGGGAGCAGCGCGAGCTGGCTGTCGAGGACGACCCCGGCGGCACCGCCGGCCACGGCGGCGGCCGCCGTACGCGGCCCGATGCCGCCGCACGCCCAGACCGGTACCGTGCCCGACTCCTCGTCGGACAGCAGTTGCTGCAGCAGCACGAAGGTGCTCAGCTCGCCGACCCGGCCGCCGCTCTCGGCGCCCCGGGCGATCAGCCCCTGGGCGCCGGCGCGTACGGCCGCGCGCGCCTGACCGAGGTCGGTGACCTCCGTCAACACCCGGCACGACGAGGGGAGTTCCGCCGGATCCCAGGTGGTGTCCGGGGTGTGGACCACCGTGTCGAGGGTGTCGCCGACGTCGGCCGGGGTCAGGGCGCAGCGCCCGGTCACCCGTATCCCGAAGGGGCCCGGGGCGGCTCGTCTCAGCCGCGCCAGCTCCTCTCGTGATATTCGGTCGCCGGTTCCGAGGTCGAGGACGCCGAGCGCGCCGGCGGCGCACGCTGCGGCGGTGAGACCGGCGTCGGGTTCTCCGCAGGGGGTGAGGCAAAGGACGAGGTCGAGGGCGCGCGCAGGGGAGGTCATGATGGCTCCGGCACGATCGGCGAGACAGCACGGTGGGGGGTGTGCGGCGGAACGCTCTGAGGTGAGGGCACCGGAACCTAGCCCCGGGTTACTCACGGGTCAATAACGTCACGCCCTTTTCTTGGCTGGTGAGATCGATTCGGCCAGTGGGTCGAATTCCCCACAAGAACCGGGAAACGCTGTTATTCCGCTCGTGGGTGCGGGCGCGGGACCACCGGGGGTCCACACGCCACACCACCACAAGCCCGTCAAAGCGTCCGACCGCTTCACCGTGCACTCACCCTGCCGCAACGTGCCGGGGCATGCACTCGGCGTCTGTAAATTTCACATGACTTTAGCGCTGTGACTCGAACGCGATCAGGCGTTCGGAAGACGGTGCGAGGCGGCAGGTCAGCGCAGCAGCGCCCCCGCGGTCGCCGGTACGGCGGCGACCGCGTCGGCGGCAGACGACACGACGTCGTGGGCCGCGTGCACCGCCTCGACCGGCGACACGGGAGCGGCCCGCCGCCGGTCGCGTTCGGCGCTGACCGGAGCGATCCGGGTCTCGTTCGCCGCACCCGATTCACCCGGTTCACCCGGCTCGTCGCCCGCGCCCTCCGGGTTCCCGCCCGGCGCGTCTCCGTAAGGCGCGCCCTGGGCATCCCCCTTCGGATCCCCCGGCTGCCGGTCCCTCGGCACCCCGGCCCCGCCCGAAGCACCGTCAGCACCGCCGGCGCCCGAAGCAGCCGTTGCGCCGGGAGCACCCGGACCGCCCGGTTCATCCGACGCGGCATCAGGCCGCTGCACCCCGCCCGCCCCCGGCTCCAGCACCCACCGCTGCTCCGGCGAACCGTCACGCGGCACCACCCCGACCCGGGCGGACGTACCACCGGAGCCGGACCCCGACCCCGACCCGGAGCCGGGGCCGGGAGCGAGTGCGAGGCCCTCCTGCCCGCGGAGCAGGATCTCGCCCCGCACGGTGAAGTCGTACGTCACCTCCCCGGCGTGGACGACGCATCCGGCCAGTACGACGCTCTTCGTGCCAGGATCTGCGGCGAGGCACAGGGACGGGTCGGCGGCGCTGCGCAGCAGTCCGTCGTCCTGGTACGACCACTGCTGCGTGGCGGCGGACGAGCACGGCGCGAGTCCGACGCCCGCGCCCGCCTCGACGGTCCCCCCGCGCACATCCAGACAGCGGCCGGAGCCGAGACCGCGCAGGCTGCCGTGGGCGAGCTCGACGGGGGCGCCGGCCGAGGCGGCGGAGGAGGACGTGGCGGACCGGGCGCCGGTGCCGCCCGGCCGGGTGGTGCGGTCGGCGGGGGCACCCCAGGTGGCACCGGGCGTCGGGACACCGTTGTCATCGGACCAGCTCCTGACCACGAGCACGGTGACGAGCAGCGCGAGCGAGGTCAGTCCCACGCCGACGGCCACGGCGGTGCGGTGGCGGCCGCCCGGCGCGGTGCGGTGCCTGCCGCCCGGTGCCGCTTCCCTCGGGTCGGGCGCTGCCGCGTAGTGCGCCGACGGTGGCGGCAGTTCCTCGGCGGCGCCGCGGCCGGGACGCGAGTCGAGATAGCGGCGGGCTCCCCAGCCGAGCACGGTCTCGGCGAGCAGCAGGCCCAGGCCGTCGTCGAACAGCCCGAGGGTCTCGGCAGCGTGCCGGCAGTACGCACAATTCGTCAGATGCTGCTGTACGTCCGGCAGCAGGGCGCCGCCACGGCGCAGGGGGACGTCCAGGAGCCGGTTGTAGAAACGGCATTCGCTGGTGGGTGCGAGTTCCCGGTGCGCGCGTACGCAACCCGCCCGGAATTGCTCGCGCGCCCGCTCCAGGGCGGCCGACGCGGTGGCCGGGGCGATACCGAGCAGACCGGCGGGAACGTATATGGGTTCGGCTTCGACCTCGGTGTGCCACAGAAGGCATTGCGAGGCGCCGGGAAGGGCGCGGAAAGCGCGTTCGGCGAGTTGTCGCCTTTCCGGCGTTCCGGGCTTCGTCGCGCGCAGTCCGCGACCGCCGGTGGGCCTGCGCAATTCCGGGAGCGCCGCACAGGCCGCGTCGTCCGCCGCCCAGGCGCGGACGGTGTCGCGGACGGCGATGAGCAGTTGGGGGCGCAGGGCGCCGCCGATCGCCCCGCCCGCCATCCGGTCGAGGACCTCGTGGAAGGCGGCGGTGGCCACGAGGTGGGCGGTGGGACCGGCGGAGGCCAGGCAGACGATGGCGTAGTCACCGGCGGCCCGCCAGTGGCGGGCCAGCAGCAGGGCGACGGCGTGATGACGGGCGTGGTGGGGACCGCCGAGCCCGGCGACGAGATTGCGATCGGACTCCCCGGGCGAACCGGGCACGGGCGGATAGGGCGGGCGTGGGGGGTATGGGGACTGCACGGAACCATTTCCTTTCCAGCCGCAGGACCGCACGTGAAATGCCGTCCTGTCGGAAAGCAGTGCCGATTTGGTGCACACCTGGATCTGGTACATACCTAAAGGGCCGGCCGGGGCGCTCAACGCCTGCCTTTGCCCTCCCGCGGGGAGGCTCACCTTCGCACACGCGACTCACAGGAAACAAGAAGTTCGATTGACTCGACTTCAAAGTCGGCTAATTGCACAGCAGTTACCGGCGGTATCGCTTCACAGCCGGTTCCCATGCTGCTCCGGGCGTGCTCCCATCCGCGTCCTCCAGCATGGGCCGCATGATCGCCCTCCGCTCCTCAGCGCCCCCCGCCTGCCGCCGTACGGTCCGCAAGGCGGTCGTACCCGCCGCCGGACTCGGCACCCGGTTCCTGCCCGCGACCAAGGCCACCCCGAAGGAGATGCTGCCCGTCGTCGACAAGCCGGCCATCCAGTACGTGGTCGAGGAGGCGGCCGCGGCCGGTCTCGACGACATCCTGATGGTCACCGGCCGGCACAAACGCGCCATCGAGGACCACTTCGACAACGCCTTCGAACTGGAGCAGGCGTTGGCGGCCAAGGGCGACACCGTACGACTGGACGCGGTGCGCGATCCGGCGCGGCTGGCCGACATCCACCACATCCGCCAGGGCGACCCGCTCGGTCTCGGCCACGCCGTGCTGTGCGCCCGCCACCACGTCGGGAACCAGCCGTTCGCGGTCCTCCTCGGCGACGATCTCATCGACGCGCGCGAGACCTTGCTGAGCCGCATGCTGGAGGTCCGCGAGGCCCACGCGGGCAGCGTGGTCGCGCTGATGGAGGTCGCCCCGGAACAGGTCCACCTCTACGGCTGCGCGGCGGTGGAGCCCACGGGCGAGGAGGGCGTCGTACGGGTCACCGGCCTGGTGGAGAAGCCGGCGCCCGGGACCGCGCCGAGCCGGTACGCGGTCATCGGCCGCTATGTCCTCGACCCGGCCGTGTTCGACGTCCTGGAGCGCACCCCGCCGGGCCGCGCCGGCGAGATCCAGCTGACCGACGCCCTCCAGGTCCTCGCGGCAGCCGGCACCGTGCACGGGGTCGTCTTCGACGGTCTGCGCTACGACACCGAGGACAAGGCCGACTATCTCCGCACGGTGGTCCGCCTGGCCTGCGCACGCCCGGACCTCGGCCCCGAATTCACCGGCTGGCTCAAGGAGTTCGTGGCCGGCCTGCGGGACGGCGAAGCCGACGGCCGGGACGAGCGCCGGGCCGCCTGAAGCGTCCGTACGGCGGTCATCTCGCTCGTCACGGCGCCGTCCGCGCGCCGGATCTGGATCGCCACGGAGTCGCCACGGGGAACTCGGGGCGCTCTCCGGTGTCCCCGCCCCGTAGTCCGTCAAGCGACGCGTGGTGCGCTTGATGTCTCGGGGGTGCCCAAACGGTTCGGCGGTCTTGAGTCGGCCGGTCCCGGTCATGCGCCCCCGCGTTCGGGATGTGGCCTTCGGCGCGCGTGGGTGGGTGGGTGGCGTGGGTGCGGTCGTCGCGGGAGGCGGCATGGCCGCGGCGGCCGTCGCCATGGCCGGAACCAGCGGGCGCGGCGGATCGTCGGCGGCGGGACCGGTCAAGACGCATGTGCACTCGCTGCCCCTGACCGGGTCGAGCGCGTCGCTCAAGACGCTGGGAGCCCGGTCCACGGACCCGTTCAGCATGGTCGGCGTCATCTGGCGCGGTGCCCATGCCTCACTGCGCGGCACGGTGGAAGTGCGCACCCGCTCGGCCGCGGACAGCCACTGGACGGCATGGCTGAAGATGCAGCAGCCCGACGACATCCCCAACCCGGCCGAGCCGAACCGTCCCGGGGTGCGGGGCGGCATGTCGCCGATATGGGCGGGGCCGTCGAACGGCATCCAGGTTCGCGCGGCCGGTGCGCACCGCACGGCCGCGCTGCCCGCCGGACTGCTGGTGGACCTGATCGACCCGGGCAAGGCCGACACGAGCACCGGCGGCACGACGGGCACCGGCATGGCCCCGGCCGGCAACACCGCGGGCGCCTCCGTCTCCCGGACGCCCTCGATCATCCAGGAGACCTCCACCACCCGCACCGGGACCTGGACCCACAAGAGCGGCACCGGCTACCTCGGCGGCTACTCCTACAGTTCCTCCGCCACCGGGGCTTCGATCAGCTGGACCTTCACCGGCCGCTCGGTGGCCTGGATCGTCTCCTGAAGATCGTCGTGGTCGGCACCTCGGGCCGCCCCACGGTCACGACGGACGGCATCGCGACCATCAACTGACCAGCTGTCCCGCGCGTCCACAGGGCGGACCGCCGGCCCTTGGGAACACCGCCCGCTCAGGAATCAGGGCTCCGCAGCGCAAGCCGCTGGGGTTCCGGGCGGGCGGCAGTCCGGCAGCGCCACTGCGACCGCCGCCTCCGGGCGCAGGCCCGCGCAGTTACGGCGTAGGACAGTTTCCGCGACCAGCCGCGGTCGACGAGTCCGACCAGCTTTCCCCCAACCCCGCAGCGGTTCCGGCTCGGCCCGCACGTTGACGTCCGCTCCCGGCATCTCGCCCAGCCCACCTGCCCGGGCGTCGGCGCGGCCGAACCCGACCGGCCCTCGGAGCAGCTCCGACAGGCTGTGTCGCGGCATCGCTCCGCCAAGTCTCCGTCGGCGTCGACGCGCAGCCGCAGACCCACCGAGACTCGCCGACTCGTGCGCTCGCGGCGGCGAAGGGCAGTGGGCAGAACCGTCCGAACGGTGATCCCACCGGGTCGCATGGTTCACCTGCTCGTCCCGCCCGCCTCCGCGGTGAACGCCAGGGGCTCATGATCCGTAGTCCACTGCGGCGGTACGGCGGACGACAGCCGATCGCCAGTTCCTCGTTCGCTGACCGACAAAGGGGTCCCATGAAACACCGCCGACCGCGCCACCGCCGCAGAGTGATCGCCAGAGCGGTCGGTACGGCGGGTACGCTGGCCATCGCCCTGGGTGCGGGGATGACGCCGGCGATGGCCGCCACGAAGACACCCAGCAAGCCCACCGCCACCGGGTTCTCGCCCGACCAGGACGACACGCCCTGGGCGCCCCAGCACGACGAGCCGCCGCAGCGGCACAAGGCCGTCCGTCCGGAGGCCGCCACGCCCCGCGCGGGCACGTCCGGTCTCCAGCTCAGTCTGCCCGCGCCGACCGGGCGCCACGGCGTGGGCACGTTCAGCCTTCACCTCGTCGACAAGTCCCGCACGGACCCGTTCGTGCCCGGCAACAAGCCGCGCGAGCTGATGGTGTCGTTCTGGTACCCGGCCGCCTCCACTCGCGGTCACTACGCGGCGCCGTGGATGCCGTCGGTCTCCGGCGCCCACTTCCTCGCCTCCCAGGGTCTGACCCCACAGCAGGTGACGTTGCCGAAAACCGCGGGCCATGTCCTCGCCCCGGTCGACACCAAGCTCGGCAAGCTGCCCGTCCTGCTGTACTCCAGCGGGCTGCACTCGGACCGCGCGAGGGGCACCGTGCTCGCCGAGGATCTCGCCAGCCGCGGCTATCTCGTCGTCACCGTCGACCACACCCACGACGCCAACGAGGTGGAGTTCCCGGGCGGACGCCTCGAGGTCAACACCATGCCGGCCGGCGCGCACTCCTCCGACACGCTCAACGTGCGCGCCGCCGACATCCACTTCGTCATCAACCAGCTCGCCGCGATCGACAAGGGTGCCAACCCGGACGTCGACCACGCCAGGCTCCCCACCGGGCTGTCGCACGCCGTGGACATGTCCCGCATCGGGATGTTCGGTGCTTCGCTGGGCGGCGGGGCGGTCGACACCGCCATGCAGTTCGACCACCGGATCCGCGCCGGTGCCGACCTGGACGGCCAGTTCTTCGGCTCGGCGCCGAGGAAGGACCTGGACCGCCCCTTCATGCTCTTCAGCTCCGGCACCCACAACCGCAACAACGACGGTTCGTGGCGCACGCTGTGGTCGCATCTGAAGGGATACCGGGTCGACATCCAGCTCCACGGCGCGGCGCACGTGTCGTTCATCGACGACGAGGCGCTGGCACCCCAGGAGGCGAGCCTGCTCGGGCTCACCCCGGCCCAGCTCCAGCAGGTGTACGGCACGATCGACCCCAACCGCGCGATCGAGATCCAGCGCGTCTACCTCGCCGCGTTCTTCGACCAGGAACTGCGCCACCGGCATGGCACCCTGCTCGACGGGCCCGACAAGAAGTTCCCGGAGATCTCCTTCGTCCGCTGACCGGTGGCATCCGAAGGGCCGGCCCTTCGGATGCCACAGCAGTCCTCCGGCAGCTCGCTTGCGCCCTCAGCCATTCAGCCATTCAGCCGCAAGGTCCAGACAACCGTCATCTCGCCCGTGACGGCTCCGTCCTCGCGCTGTATGGCGATACTGACCGGAAACTCCGGTCGCCCACCCGCGTCAAGCTCGGCGATGACCTCGGCCGCCGGGCGGCCGAGGGTCGCCGTGGCCGTCACCGGCCCCATGGCCAGCTTCTTGTAATCGATCTCGGCCCGAACCGCGAGCGGCACCGCGCGCGAAAGCTGATCACCGAAGGCCGTGAGCACGATGGCCCCACTGGCGGACTCGGCCAGAGTGAACATGGCGCCGGCATGAGGGCCGCCGATGTGATTGTGGAAGTCCGGCTGGTCCGGCAGCCGCAGCACGGCTCGCTCTGCGGTTACCTCGACGAACTCCAGGTTCAGGGTGCGCACCATCGGAACCGCGGTGGCCAGCATGTCGCCCATCGAGGGGCTCTCCGTAGTCATGGACCAGATGTTACTGGCGAGTAGTTTCGCTGACCAGCCCCTCACGCCCACCCCCGATCGAAACAGGGGCGCCGGTGCGTCGACCGGCGTACCGTTACGACGCGCCGTGGGGCACGGTGTCGATCACGCCCGGGACATTGGGATGTTCCTGTTCACAGGGCGCGGCGTACCTCTCGTGAGGCACATACTTCTGCCACTCCTCCGGCTGGATCACATCACCGACGGCCCTGCACAGCTGGCGCACGTCGTCTTCGGGATCGGCGCTCCACACGTCCACCGACTCGGAGACCGTGGTGACCAGGAAGTGCCCGGTCGGGCTGAAGGCGACGGTTCCCGAGAAGGTCATCGCTTCCTGGTACGCCATTCCCCCCTGGGGGACGGGAGCCCTCGGATCGGTGACATCCCACAGCGCCACACGCCCACGGCCGTCCTCAGGACCGATGACGTTGCGCGGGTCGCCGTCCTCCACGAAGGCGAGGGTGCGTCCGTCGGGACTGAACGACGGGGCGGACGAGCCGGCTCCGGGCGAGCGGATGATGCTGGGGGTGCGGGTGATCCGGTCACCGTCCACTTTCCACAGCCGGATGGTGCCGCTGCCGTCACCGACCGCGAGCCACCGGCCGTCGGGACGGAACGCGGTATTCGATGTCAGTCCGCCCGGTGTCAGAGGGTAGGTCGGCCGGACGGCGGGGTGGCGGGGATCGGCGATGTTCCACGAGAGCAGTGTGTCGGCGGTGTTCGCGGTGAGCAGGCGGCCGTCGGGCGAGACCGCGACCTGAAACGCGTCGGCGGGCAGTCGGGCGATCCGCTGCGGGTGGGCCCGGTCGTGCACGTCGAACAGCTTCACCGACGGCCCGGCAGGGAAGTGGCCGCCCGCGTAGTCGTTGTTGTCGGCCACCGCCATGGTCCGGCCGTCCGGGCTGAAGGCGATGCTGACCGCACCCCGGTCGATGGTGTCGATGGTGGCGAGCACGGGAGCGCCCGCCCGAGTCGTGTCGCGCAGTCGGAGAACCGGCTTCCCGGTGCCGGTGTGCTCACTGTCGGCCAGCACCGTGCTGTCGGGCGTGAAGGCGGCGGCCGACGCTCCGACATCACCGCCCGGCAGGTCGGCCAGCACATGGTGACCTTTGCTGCCGGTGAGGTCGGTGAGCTGGCCGAAGTCCCCGCCGACCACGGCGAGCAGCCTCCTGCGTCCGCCACTGATCACGGCCTTTCTCTCGAAGCCGTTCGGTACCTGCCCGTAACTGCCGTCGGCACCCGGCTGGTAGGGGTCGCCGACGTCCCACTGCTGGACGCCGTTGCTGGTCGCGTGCAGCACCACATTGCTGCGGGGCTCGAACAGCGCGGGGCCGTTGTGCGAGGATTCGACACCCGGCAGTTGGTGGACGGGTACCACGTGTGCCATGTCGTGCGCCTGCCAGAGTGTCACTGACCCGGTGCCGGCGTTGCAGACCGTGGCGAAGACACGTCCGTCGCCGTTGAAGGAGATCGACTGAAGACCCTTGTGGCAGTCGTCGCCGGCGGAACCCACCGTCATCGCATCGGTGCCGGGCGCGGCGAGCAGACGTGGCTTGGAAGGGGTCTTGACGCTCCACAGCCGGACCGCGCTGTTCGCGTCACCCGGCCCGGCCAGGATCGTCCCGTCGGGGCTGAACGCGATCGCGTGGGCCATCGACCGATACGTCGAGTACGTGTCGGCCTCGACCTGGTCCTTGCCCGGAACGGCTTCGGCCCGTGACGGGTGCGTGGGCTCGCCCAGATCCCACAGCCGTACCAGGTGGTCGGCTCCGTGACTGGCCAGCAGGCGGCGGGTCGGGGAGAACGCCAGCGAGTCGATGCCTCCGCGGTGGCCGGTCAGAGCCGGGAGCGGCCGTGGCGTGGCGGGGGCCGAGATGTCCCAGAGCCGGATGGCACCGTCCCGGCCGCCTGCGGCGAGCAGCCGTGCGTCCGCGCTGACGGCGACGGCGGCGACGCCCCGTGCTCCGCCAGGAAGGGTGGCGAGCGGTGCAGGGTGCCTTCGATCGGCCAGGGACCAGAGCCTTACGGAGCCGCTCCGCGTGCCTGCCGCCAGTACCGGTCCGTCCCGGCTGACCGCCAGCGGGCCCGCCGCGACGCCCGTGATGCGGCCGATCTCGCCGCCGGAAGCGTTCCAGACGGCAATGTCCGTGCCGGTGGACAGGAGCAGGGTGCGGGCGTCGCCGGTGACGGCCAGATCGAGCGCGGGGTCGGTGCGGTCGAAAATCCCGGGTGCCTCCAGTGCGGCGAGCATGCCGGCGGTGCCGACGGCCGGGTCCATTCGGTAAGCGGCGATGGCGAGTTGCTTGGCCAGGCCGGGCTGGGACCTGAGCAGGCTCTGGGCCTCGGCGGCGACTGTCCGGGCGCGAGCGCTGCGACCTTGTGCGAGGGCCTGGCCGCGCTCGACGAAGGCGGCGACCGCGGTGCCGGAGGCGATGAGTGCCAGGACCATCACCAACGCCACCCCGACACGGCGCAGTCGGCGGCGCCGGGTCTCGGCGGCGTGCGACAGGTTGATGAACGCGGCGATGTCGGCGGGCAGTCCGCGCCGCGCGGACCACGACATGCCCTCGGCGAGGTCGGTGCCGTCCAGCAGGTCGGCCGAGCGGGCGGACCGCGTCCACACCGCGTGCTGTTCACGGGCGCGGCGCAGCCAGTCCTGGAACTGGCGGTCGTCGGCGACCCAATCGCGCAGCTTCCCCCATTCGCGGATGAGCGCGTCGTGGATGAGTTCGGCCACCACGGGCTGGTCGGGGTCGTTCTCCGGTCGGCCCGGAAGACGTACCGCGCGAGTGGTGACGATGCGGTGCCGAGTGAGGGCGGACAGCGTGTCGTCCGCGCGCTGGAGCTGTTCGTCATCCGGGACGTCGGTCATCGTGCCGACGGCGAGCTCGCGCAGCGTCGGCACCGGAATCTGCTGGCGCACGGCCGGGATGTCGTGGGCCTCGTCCGCGGGCCGCACCAGTGCCGTCAGGATCCGCTGCGCGACAGGCCGCCGCTCGGCGGGCAGGTTGCGGACGGCGTCGTCGCACCAGGAGGCCAGGCTGCCGGTGACCTGGCCGATGGCCTGGTAGGCATCGTGTGTGAGGTATCCGTCCACGCGTCGCTGCCACAACTGGCTCAGCGTGAGCTCCAGGAGTGGCAGCACGGTGACCGGCGCCCGCAGACTCGCGGAGCCCTCGCTTCCGGCAGCCAGAATGTCGGCAACGATCCGTTCCGGGAGCCCTTCTTCCAGGTGCGCGCCCGCCGCTCGGGCGGGCAATGTGATCATGGCGTTGAGGTCCTGGGCGTCCAGCGTCGCGGGAACGTTCACCAGTCCCGGTGCCACGGCGTCGAGCAGTTCGGGGGCGAGCGCGGCCAGCCTCGGATAGAAGTCGTCCCTCATGACCAGCAGCACACCCAGTGCGGCGGACGAGGTGAGCGCGGTGGTGAGCTGTCGCAGTGCCGTCAAGTGGCGGTCGCCGGAGGGCCCCTTGGCGATGGCGTGCGTCAGGAGTTCCTCGAACTGGTCGATGACCAGCAGGACCCGGTGGGAGCCGGGTTCGGCGGTGAGCAGGCGGTCCACGGCGGCGTGGATCCCGTCGTCGGCCGAGCCGACCAGCCCGGCCCGTTCGATCTGAGCCGGCAGATCCTGCTCCGGGCGCACCACGACAGGCAGCCATCGGTCACTGCCCGGCAGACGGCCCGCGGCGAGCGCCGGGAGCACCCCGGCCTGGACCAGGGAGGACTTGCCCGCGCCGGACGGCCCGAGCAGCAGCACAGCGCGGCGCTGCCCGGCCAGGGCCGCCAGCACCCGCTCGACAGCGGCATCCCGGCCGTGGAACCAGGCGGCGTGCTCGGCGGTGAACGGCTCCAGCTCCCGGTAGGGGCGTACGTCGTCGCGCACGGCCAGCTGCGGCCAGATCTCCCGCAGCACCTCGGTGGGGGTGGCGTAGGCGATGCCGAGCCCCTTCAGATGCACATCGGGAGCTGCGATGGCGGTGACCATGCCGGTGACCCGGCCGGTCTGCTCGTCGAGCACCGGTGCACCGCTGAAGCCGGTGGTCAGGTCGTTGGCGTCGGTCAGCTGCAGCAGCGAACCGCCGCCCGCGTCGGCGCCGGCGGAACCGGGGGCCAGCAGATGACCAGCCGTACCGTAGCCGTGATGACCGCCGGGCGGCGCCTGGCCGGGGAAGCCGAATGAACGCACGCGGTGCCCCTGGCAGCCCTCGGCAGAACCCAGCGGCAGCGGTGCAACGCCGGCGGGCCCCTGCGCGAGGCGTATCACTGCGACGTCCTCGGCGGCGGGGGCGCGCCACGGTTCGGCGAGCACCTGGCCCTGTGCCCGCGGTGCGCCGGGGGCCTGCGGGAAGGCGACATGCAACGTGCCGTCCGGGCCGCTTCCGGCGGCGGCGACCACGTGGGCGCAGGTGAGCACGACCGCGTCCGCGACGAGGAAGCCCGCGCCGGCCACCGCACCTGCCGAGTCGAGGATCTGGGCGACTGCGGCGGACAGCTGACTGCCCGTCACCGAGGGGCCGGCGTCCACCGAGTCAGCCTTCCGCGCCGGTGTCCGACCCGGCGCGCCGCCACGTCGCCCTGATCTTGAGGTGACACGCGGCCTCGCCCCTGGTGATCACGACGCCGGCCTGGCAGGACAGATCGACACCGAACTCCACCTCGACTTCGGTGGGCCCGGCGCTGCGTAACTGCTCCAACGCCGCCCGAGCGGTCTCCGTGACAGAGCCAAGGGCCGCCTGCAGGTTCGTGGGCAGATCGTGGATGACGTCACCGATCCTGGCGGCCTTCACCGGCCCGTCAGAGTCCACCCCGGCCGCCGTCTCGACCAAGACCGATCCGCCGTCGTCCAAGGCCATGCGAGCAAGAACAGCCACGCGCTTCCCTCCACCCCAGGGCGCCTCTCCATTTGTAGGACATGACCCTAGTCGAGCGTTCCGCCGACTTGCACCTGTTTCACAACTCCCCGCCCAGGAGCAACGGCCGCTCCAATAGGGGCGGTTGAGGATCCAACAACCCTCCGCCTGTGTATGTGGCGTGGCACGCCGCTCCGGTCCGTTTCGCGCGTGGTGCCGAAGGCCGGGTCGGTCGGCCCGCTCCCCGGAACCGACGTGCCGGCGTCCACGACGCTCCGCTCGGCCGCACTCCCCAAGCGATGGGGCAGAGCGTACGTCCGCGTGGCTGTTCCGGTCCGTGCTCACGACCTCTCGACCGTCACGAGTAGCAGAAACGGACCAGCACCAGTCGCCGCTGGCCCCGCTTCGCTATCACCCTGACGAGGACCGGTGACCGAATCGTGTCCCTGACAGCATTAGGGTTACTGGCCATGTGGCCAGATCAGCAGCCGCCAGGGGGCGCGCAAAACCCGCAGAACAACCCGCAGGACAACCCGTATCAGCAGCCGGGTTACCAGCAACCGAACCCGTACCAGCAGCCCGGGTACCAGCAGTACCCGCAGGCCGGGCAGTACGGTCAGCAGCAGCCGTACGGTCAGCAGCCGCAGTGGGGGCAGTCGCAGCCGCCCACCGTGCCCGTCCCGCAGCCCCCGCAGGGCGGCGGCCGCACGAAGCTGATCGCGATCGTCGCCGCCGCGGCGGTCGTGGTCGCCGCCGGCGTGACCGGCTATCTCGTCCTCGGCAAGAAGGGCGACAAGAACGACCAGGCCGACGGCGGCAAGGGCGGGCAGCACGCCAGCCAGTCGCCCACACCCCGGCCCACGGCCTCCTCGTCGGTGACGGACGACCCTCGCGGCACCCAGTCGGAGAAGCCGACCGTCCCCGGCTGGAAGGTCGTGGTGAACCCCCGGTGGGGCGTCGCCTACGACGTGCCCGCGGACTGGCAGATCCAGTCCCCGGGCCTCGACATCGGCTTCGACCTCCCGAAGCAGAAGAACGGGATGTCCGACAACATCATCCAGTCGGGCACCGCCGAGGACCAGCCCAAGTGGTGCACCTCCGACGACAACAAGGACGGCCGCACCGACGACACCCCCCTGGCCGTCGTGGGCTCCAAGGGCGCGAGCGGCGCCAAGAGCACGGACGAGATCGCGATCAACACGCCGGCCTGGTGGGTCTACGGCGGCTACACCCAGCCCGACAAGAAGAGCATCACCTTCGACAAGAAGGGCACCCCCTTCAAGACCGATTCCGGCATCCAGGGCAGCTACGCGTGGGCCCAGTCGAGCCACACGCCCCAGAAGGGCAAGTGCGCCAGCGACGGCAAGGCGCTCACCTTCGGCTTCCAGAACTCGGCCCACGACTACGTGTCGTTCAACTTCTACGGGGCCAAGGGCGTGAAGGGCGAGGTGCCCCAGGCGACCGTCATGAAGATCCTCAGCACGGTCCGGCTGCACGGAGACCCCACGAACCAATAGGCCCGCGGGCCGGTCAACGAAACGCCCGGCACGGCCGGTTGACAAGGCGGGCGTTCACCGGAGAATCCGTTTGCCCAGGCGGCACGCACGAACGACAGCCGCCCGGTGAATCCAGCGTCCATCCCGCACGGCCCGCGCAGACCCACCTGAGCGGGCCGACACCACTCCCTGCTGCTCTCCGCGCTGGACAGCACCGGTCAGGCGTTCTTCCATGCTGATGCCGTCCGTGGAGGGCGAGCAGGCGGGCCGGGCGTTCGCCGTCTTCCGCATGGCCATACAGGGAGTGGCTGGCCGATCTCCGAGGCGAAGCTCTCCCGGGTCTCGGCGTACGACTGGTTCGGCTCGGTCGCGCTCACGCCCTTGGCCATGGCGCTGGCCGGCCCCGCCCGGACCGCCTTCGGCCGGACGGCCGCGCTGTGGGGCTGCGTCGGCCTGGTTGTCCTGGTCACCGTGCTGGTCCTGCTGGTCCCGGACGTCCCGCATGCGGCCCGCATGCGGCCCGCCGTGGGCAGCGGGTCGCCGTCTCCCGGTCGCGTCAGCCGATGCCGAACGCCCCGTCGGGGGGCTCGGGTGACGGCACGGCGTCGGCGTCCTCCACGGGCCGCGCGCCGGCGATGAACTCCCGTACCGCCGCCCCGTGTTCGACCCGCGCCGGAAACGCGTCCGCCGCGGTACGACGGGCCAGCGCGGCGGTGTCGAAGGGCCGGTGCGAGGCGACGAGCACCGCGTTCCCGAAGCGCCGACCGCGCAGCACACCCGGCTCGGCGATCAGCGCCAGATCCGTGAAGTACTCGGCGAACGTGGCCAGTTGGGAGCGCAGGAAGCCGAACGGCGCCGCGTCGGCGAGGTTGGCCAGATAGACCCCGCCGGGCCGCAGCACCCGCTCGGCCTCGCGGGCGTAGGCGAGCGTGGTCAGATGCGCCGGCACCCGGGATCCGCCGAACACGTCGGCGATCAGTACGTCGGCGTGATCGGCGGGAGCCGTCTCCAGCCAGGCCCGGGCATCGGCGGCGTGCAGCGCGACGCCCGAGTCCGCAGGCAGCGGCAGATGCTCGACGACGAGCTCCAGCAGCGCCGCGTCGGCCTCGACGACGTCCTGCCGTGAGCCGGGCCGGGTGGCCGCCACGTAGCGCGGCAGCGTCAGCGCCCCTCCCCCGAGGTGCACCGCGTCCAGCGCCCGCCCGGCCTCGGCCATGACATCCAGCACATGGCCGAGCCGCCGCGCGTACTCGAACTCCAGATGCGTCGGCTCGTCCAGATCCACATACGACTGCGGTGCCCCGTCGACCGTGAGCAGCCAGGCTCGCTCCCGATCCACATCGGGCATCAGCTTGGCGGTCCCGTGCTCGGTGGCGCGCATGACAGGTCTGGATTCACTCACGACACCATTGTCACCAGGAGTCCGCGACGCTGGGTGCGGGGCCCTGCCCAAGGTGCGCGGGGAACTGCGCGACCGGCCACGACGAGCCCGCACTCCCCACGCACCTCAGCCCCTACGAACCGACGGAGACAACGGTTCCGGCACCCACGGTCCGCCCACCCTCACGGATGGCGAACCCCAGCCCGGGCTCCAAGGGAACCTCCCGTCCCAGCTCGACGCTCATCTCCACGGTGTCTCCGGGCCGGGCCACGCCCACCGGACCGAGGTCGACGTCCCCCACCACATCCGCGGTACGGATGTAGAACTGCGGCCGATACCCGGTGGCGACCGGCGTCGTACGTCCGCCCTCCCGCGCGGAGAGCACATACACCTGCGCGGTGAACCGCCGGCGCGGCACCACGCTGCCGGGCGCGGCCACGACATGCCCTCGGCGGACCGCGTCCCTCGGGACGCCGCGCAGCAGCAGCGCCACGTTGTCGCCGGCCTGTGCCTCCTCCATCGGCTTGCCGAAGGTCTCGACGCCGGTGACGACCGTCTCGACCTCCGCGCCGAGCACTTCGACCCGGTCACCGACCCGAACCGTGCCGCGTTCGACGGCCCCGGTGACGACGGTCCCCCGTCCGGTGATGGTGAGCACGTTCTCGACGGACAACAGGAACGGCGCGTCCAGATACCGCTCCGGCATCGGCACATACGTGTCCACCGCGTCGAGCAGCGCCTCGATCGACGCCGTCCAGCGCGGGTCGCCCTCCAGCGCCCTCAGGCCCGAGACCCGTACGACCGGTACGGAGTCGCCGGCGTAGCCCTGGGCGGTGAGCAGGTCGCGGACCTCCAGCTCGACGAGGTCGATGAGCTCTTCGTCGTCCGTGCCGTCGGCCTTGTTGAGGGCGACGACGATGTGGTTAACGCCCACCTGCCGCGCGAGCAGCACGTGTTCGGCGGTCTGCGGCATGATCCCGTCCAGCGCGGAGACGACGAGGATCGCCCCGTCGAGCTGCGCGGCGCCGGTGACCATGTTCTTGACGTAGTCGGCGTGACCCGGCATGTCCACGTGGGCGTAGTGCCGGGTGTCGGTCTCGTACTCGACGTGCGCGATGTTGATGGTGATGCCGCGGGCGGCCTCCTCCGGGGCGCGGTCGATGCGGTCGAACGGCACGAACGTGCCGGATCCGCGCTCGGCGAGGACCTTGGTGATGGCGGCGGTCAGGGTGGTCTTGCCGTGGTCGACGTGACCCATGGTGCCGATGTTCAGGTGCGGCTTGGTGCGCACGTAGGCCGTTTTGGACATGGCTGTACCTCGAAGCCTCTCAGCCGTGAGAAGAAACGCGGGACCCCGAGGACTGGCCGACCCTCCCCCTGCGGGGTCCGCCGGACGTTCCGGAGAGGGTCAGCTTCGGGCGCCGTCGACGGCGGCCACGAGGAGCGGGACGGCAGCCTTCGGCGCATCCGCGACGGCGGATGCTGCGAGGAGGAAGGCGTACCGGAACATGACGTCGATCATCGCCCAGGGCATGTCCGGCGTCGAATGATTTTTCGCGGTACGCGAGGTCGGCCGCGGTGGACGACCGGGGCCGGGTTCAGGCGCCGATGTTCTTCAGCGCCTCCCGCACGGTCAGCGGGGCGAACCGGCCCCGTTCCCGTGCCAGGAAGGCCCGTACGGCCTCGGGATCGGTCTTGGCGTACTCGCGCAGGGCCCAGCCGATGGCCTTGCGGATGAAGAAGTCGGGGTGCCCGGACTGGAGCAGGCAGTAGCCGAACAGCCGGTCGGGGTCGGTGCGTTCCTTGTAGGGCAGCTGGTGGAGCAGCGCCGTGCGGGCCACCCACAGGTCGCCGTCACCGATCCAGGCGTCCATGTCGGCGGTGAGCCCGGGGTCGGAGGCGACCAGGCGGCCGACCACGTGGGCGGCGAGCAGGTCGACGGTGTCCCACCAGGGGACGGTCGTGACGAGGTGCCGGGTCACCGGCAGGAAGCCGGAGGAACAGCGGGCCACGTGCCGACGCAGGAAGTCCACGGCGAAGTAGTGGTACTCACGCTCGGGCAGGGCCCAGCAGCGCAGCGCGATCGCGGTGCAGTCGGCCTCGTCGGGACGGGGCGTGCCCGCGAGGACGGTGCGGGACAGGGCTCGGCGCGCCGGGGTGGGGATGCCGAGGAAGGGCGCCACGTCCTTCATGTACGCCCGCATCGGGCCGGCCCGCTCGGGGTCGGCGGCGGGCGGGAACACGGCCGTCACCCGGGCCAGCACGGTGTCGGCGAGCGCACTGCGCGGCACGTCCGGCGGGCTCGCGCCGGGGATGGTCATGAGACGAACCATGATGTCGAATATACGTTCGCAAACCGGGCGCCCGCCACGGCGCGCCGTCTCCGCCCGACGGCGCGCCGCCTCCGCTCGACGGGGTGCCACCACGGTCCGACGGGGCTTGCAACCCCTTCCGTACCGGCGTTACCTGGAAGTACCGGCGGTGATGCGGGCGCATGGGGCCACGGCTCAGTCCGAGGGCCCGCGCCTTCGTGTGCGTCCCCTCCGCAGCGGCCCCTCCGTGCCGCCGTCGTCCAACGCTGGACGCGGAGGTGACACAGGTGAAAGCCGTTGTCTACGAAGAGCCTTTCAGTGTGGTCGTGAAGGACGTCCAGGATCCTCGGATCCAGCACCCCAACGATGTGCTCGTACGCGTCACGTCGACCGCCATATGCGGCTCGGACCTGCACATGTACGAGGGTCGCACGGCGGCCGAGTCGGGCATCGTCTTCGGACACGAGAACCTCGGCATCATCGAGGAGGTCGGCAGCGGCGTGACCTCCTTGGCCAAAGGTGACCGCGTCGTGATGCCCTTCAACGTGGCCTGCGGATTCTGCAAGAACTGCCTCGCGGAAAAGACCGGCTTCTGTCTGACGGTCAATCCCGGATTCGCCGGCGGGGCCTACGGCTATGTGGCGATGGGGCCGTACACGGGCGGCCAGGCCGAGCTGCTGCGGGTGCCGTTCGCCGACTTCAACTGCTTGAAGCTGCCCGTGACCGACTTGGAGACCGACTTCGTGCTGCTGGCCGACATCTTCCCGACGGGCTACCACGGGTGCGAACTCGCCCAGGTGTCCCCCGGTGAGAGCGTGGCCGTCTACGGCGCCGGACCGGTGGGGCTGATGGCCGCCTACTCCGCGCTGCTGCGTGGTGCGGCGAAGGTGTTCTCCGTCGACCGGGTGCCCGAGCGGCTCGCCAAGGCCGCGGAGATCGGGGCCATCCCGATCGACTTCACCCAGGGCGACCCGGCGGCTCAGATCAAGGAACAGACCGGGGGCGAGGGCACCGACAAGGGCGTCGACGCGGTCGGCTACCAGGCCCAGGCGCACGACGCCAGCCACGAGGAACCCGCCATCGTCCTCAACGAGCTGGTCGAGACGGTACGGCCGACCGGCATGCTGGGCGTGCCGGGTCTGTACGTGCCCTCGGACCCGGGCGGTCCCGACGAGCACGCCAAGCACGGCCAACTGCTGGTCTCCATCGGCCGGATGTTCGAGAAGGGCCAGCAGATGGGCACCGGTCAGTGCAACGTCAAGCGGTACAACCGCCAGCTGCGCGACATGATCATCGCCGGGCGGGCCAAGCCCAGTTTCGTGGTCTCCCACGAACTGCCGCTGGACCAGGCGCCGTTGGCGTACGAGAAGTTCGACAAGCGGATCGAGGGCTACACCAAGGTCGTCCTGCACCCTGGTCACGCGCTCGCCGCATGACGGGACACCCTTGGCGGCGATCACCGGCGTGCGTGGGTTAGTGTCACCGGATGCTCGATGCCACCAACCGCTCTGGGGGCACCGTCACGGTCTCTCCCCGGGTCGCCGCCACGGAGTGCGCCGTACCCGCGTCACCCCTGTCCGGCACGGGGTTCGCCGACCGCTGCACGCGCGCGGTGCGGTCCCCCTACGCCCGGCTCTCGCTGCTGCTCGCCCTGCTGGCCGGTGCCGCCGGGGGCGTGCTGGTCTTCGAGCCGCAGCGGCTGCTGGCCCATGGCTGGCCGCCGCAGCTCGGCGGGGCCGCGGCGGCCGTGGTGTTCGCGGTGGCGTACGGGCTGTGCACGGTGGCGTTCGTGCCGCGACCCTTGCTCAACCTCGCCGCGGGCGCGCTGTTCGGTTCCCAGCTGGGGTGCGCGACGGCGCTGGCGGGCACGGTGCTCGGGGCGGGGGCGGCGTTCGGGCTCGGCCGGATGCTCGGGCAGGACGCGCTGCGCCCACTGCTGCGGGGCCGCTGGCTGAAGGCGGTCGACGGGCAGCTGAGCAGGCACGGGTTCCGGTCCATGCTGGCGGCCCGGCTCTTCCCCGGTGTGCCGTTCTGGGCGGCGAACTACTGCGCTGCCGTGTCCCGGATGCGCTGGTGGCCGTTCCTGCTGGCCACGGCCGTGGGATCGGTCCCGAACACCGCGGCCTACGCGGTCGCCGGCGCCCGTGCCGCCGCGCCGACGTCCCCCGCCTTCCTGATCGCGATGGCCGCCATCGCCGTACCGGCGCTCGCGGGCTCGGTGGTGGCCTGGCGCAAGCGCCATCACCTGCGCGGCCGGTAGGAACCGAGAGCGATCAGACGCCCTCCAGGATCATCGCGTTGGCCAGTCCGCCCGCCTCGCACATGGTCTGCAGGGCGTAGCGGGCACCGCGCTCGCGCATGGCGTGGACCAGGGTGGTGGTCAGCCGGGTGCCGCTGGCGCCGAGCGGGTGGCCGAGGGCGATGGCGCCGCCGTGCACGTTGACCTTGGCGAGATCGGCGCCGGTCTCCTGCTGCCAGGCGAGGACCACGCTGGAGAAGGCCTCGTTGACCTCGAAGAGGTCGATGTCGGACACGCTGAGACCGGCCTTGCGCAGCACCTTCTCGGTGGCCGGAATGACCCCGGTGAGCATCAGCAGCGGGTCGGAGCCGGTGACGGCGAAGCTGTGCAGCCGGGCGAGCGGGCGCAGGCCGAGACGGGCTGCGGTCTCGCTGGAGGTGATCAGCACGGCGGAGGCGCCGTCGTTGACCGGGCTCGCGTTGCCCGCGGTGACGTTCCACTCGATCTGCGGGAAGCGTTCGGCGAAGCCGACGTCGTAGTAGGCGGGCTTGAGGCCGGCGAGGACCTCCGGGGTGCTGCCGGGGCGGACGCTCTCGTCGCGGGCGACGCCGTCCAGCGGGGCGACCTCGGCGTCGAAGAGTCCGGCCTGCCACGCCGCGGCGGCCTTCCGGTGCGAGGAGACGGCGAACTCGTCCATCCGCGCGCGGGTGAGGGACCACTTGGCGGCGATCAGCTCGGCACTGACCCCCTGCGGGACCAGGCCCTCGGGGTAGCGCTCGGCGACGCCGGGCCCGAACGGGTCCTTGCCGGCGGGCACGTTGGACCACATCGGCACCCGGCTCATCGACTCCACACCGCAGGCGACGACGAGGTCGTAGGCACCGGAGATCACGCCCTGCGCGGCGAAGTGCACGGCCTGCTGGGAGGAGCCGCACTGGCGGTCCACGGTGGTAGCCGGGACCGTCTCGGGGAAGCCGGCGGCGAGGACGGCGTACCGGGTGGTGTTCATGGCCTGCTCGCCGACCTGGTCGACGGTGCCGCCGATGACGTCGTCGATCAGCGCAGGGTCGACGCCGGAGCGCTCGACCAGGGTGCGCAGGGTGTGGGCGAGCAGCTGCACGGGGTGGACATGGGCGAGGGAACCGTTCGGCTTGCCCTTGCCGATGGGGGTGCGTACGGCTTCGACGATCACTGCGTCGCGCATGGCGCGGGCCTCCTTGGCCGCCTGGCTGTCCGTAGCGGGCTACGGCAGCTACCAGTGAGTAGGAAATCCGAACTCACGATAACGCGCCGAGTTGGAAAATCAAACCCTCCCCTAGACTGGCCTCCATGGCCGCAAGGAAGACCACGCACGACCCGCGCCCCTGCTCGATCGCCGACGCCCTCGCGCTGGTCGGCGAGAAGTACTCCCTGCTCGTCCTGCGCGAGGTGTGCCTGGGCAACGGCCGCTTCGACCAGCTCGTACGCAACATCGGCGCCCCGCGCGACATCCTGGCCACCCGGCTGCGCCGGCTCGTGGACGCCGGGATCCTCACCAAGCGCGTCTACAGCGAGCGCCCGCAGCGCTTCGAGTACCGGGCCACCCAGGCGGGCCTGGAGCTGGAGCCGGTCCTGATGACGCTGAAGGAATGGGGCGACCGCCACATCCGCAAGGGCGCCGACCTCCCCATGGCCGTCGAGCACACCTGCGGCCACGAACTGGTCCCGGTGATCACCTGCCAGGCCTGCGGCGCCGAGGTGCGCCACGAGGACCTCACGGCCCATCCACAGGCTCCGGGATGGACGATCACCGGCCCCACGGCATAGCGCTCCGCCAAGAGGGCCGGGACAAGGGGCGCCGCCGAACCCGGACCGCCCGGTTTCTCGGGCTGGGAGGACCCCGGAGCCGCCTTCACGGCGATCACTCGGATCGGCACGGAGACCGCGGTGCCGATCTACTTCCGCCGGGACATCGGCCGGATCCTCTCGGCCTGGTTCCGCTCGCTCTTCGACAAGGCGATGCGGCAGGACCACCACGCACAGACGGGCTGGCTGGTGATCGCGACTCGATCCCGATCGGCGCACTCGGCGAGACACTGAAGGACCAGATCGAGGGGCCGTTCCGCGATCTGCGGATCACCGCCACCATGCTCATCGTCATGGTCCTGTTCATGGGCTACAGACGGGAGGCCGCGGCCCGCTACCCCTTCCTGCTCGCCATCCCGGCCGTGCTCGCCTCGGGCGCGTTCGAGGTGAAGGACTCGGTCGGCGAGGGCCATGTGGCCTGGGCCCGACCCTGCTCGCGACGGCCATCGCGTTCGCCTCGGGATACGCGGTCATCGCATGGTTCATGAAGTGGATCTCCCACAAGAGCTTCATGCCGTTCGTCTGGTACCGCGTGGCTCTCGGCGTCGTCATCATCGCCCTGGTCTCGGCGGACGTCCTGAGCCCACACGCGGCGGAACCGGCGAGCTGAGCACGGCGGCGGCCACGCAGGACCACTGAACTCCCTTACCTCTACGACGAGTTCGCAGCCGTTTCCCGGCCACCGCCGCTGTTTCGGACATCTCTCATGCCCTGAACCGAGCGGTCCGGCACGGCATATGCCCGGTGGCCTGGATCGACTGCGAAGACGGCCGCCGCCGACGGTGACCAACCCCATACCTACTCCGTAGCCGGGCGGTAGCGCAGTGTCAGTGCTTCCCCCTACGCTGTCCGCATGTCCCCCGATTCCCTACCCTCTGGTTCCGTGCGGTCTGCCGCCGAGGTCAACGAGCAGATCCGGGCGCTGTGGCTGCGTGCGGGCGGCACCCTGTCGGCCCAGGAACGCGCGGAGTACGAGCTGTTGGTGGTCGAGTGGGCCGCGGCGATCCGCAGCGCGGTGATCGAGGCGGCCTGACCCGGACCGGCCCGCACGGTGACCGAACGCCCCGGATCCGGAGGCTACGCCCGCAGATGCGCGAGCACCTCGTCCTCGATCGGATACGGCTGCTCCACAGGCAACAGCCCGCTCGCACGCTCCGGTTCACCGGCCCGCACCAGCGCGTGGACCTCGGCGGCCAACGGGGTCACGTCCTTGATGCCCACGATCCACTCGTCGGCGTACCGGGCCGCCGCCTCCCCGGCGAGGCCGAGCTGCAGCGACCGGTGGGGCAGCGCGTTGTGGTGCAGATCGCGCTCGGGGTCCCACTGGACGCGCGCCGGAGCCTCCCTCAACTGCCGCTTCCAGGAAGCCTGGTCCTCGTGCAGGCCGGGCACGTAGTGCGACAGGCACGCATGGCGCAGGGCCCACTCGAAGCCGGCGCGATCGACCTCGACGGCGAGGACGGTCTCCTGCCCCTCCTTGGTGCCCCAGCCGCAGCGGTACATCATCCACAGGAAGGACGGCTTGATCCATGTCAAGCCTCGCTCACAAACCATTGGTAGCAGTCTGAAGCATGACTGGCCTACAGGCGGCCGTCCGGTCCCACACAGGACTCGCACGCATCACAAAGAGTCAACTCGATCGGCCGGGTTTCGCGCAGCGTTCCAGCCTCGCCGCAGCGCTCGCAGATGTGCTCGCTGGCGGCCGTGAACTCGGCCACCAGCGCGTCGAGCCTGACCGCCTCGTCGGACGTCCAGTTTCCACCCCGATTCCAGGGCCGAGGAAACGCTTGGAAGGACAGGACCGCCCACTTCTGCTTCACCGCCAGAAGCTCGTACTCGGGAAACGCCGCGACAACCGCCTCATGGCACAGCAGCACAAGGGCCTGCCACCCGGGCCCCACATCGAATTCGGTCGAGGGGTCACGGAGGTGGCGCCTGAGCGGCTCCAGCTCAGCAGCATGCGCTGCCATAGGACGGCCGCTCATCTCTCCGACCCCTTCGTGTCGAGCGCCCACACCCGTACGGGATCGAGGTGGAGTTCGTACGGACCCATGCAGTCGGCAGCGAGGGCGGCGACGAGGACAGCGCATCCACGGGCCATGTTGCGGCCCCCGGTGCCGAGCGGGCCACAACAACCCCAGTGCGCACCCCCCTGACCCAGCAGGCTCAGAGCGGGTACGTCTTGGGGATGCACGACGACGGTGTTCCTCGGGCCGGCCGGGGTCCAGTCGGTGAGTTCGGGCGGCATGAGTAGTTGGCGAGGATGGTGCGGTCAAGGTTCGTCGGTCGGCGGGGTGAACGGTGCGCCCCACGGCACGGGATCAATGGCATAGTGCCCTCACGGCACAGTGGAGGGACCAGTCGCGTCTCTTTGTCCCGATCTCTATCACGGCCCGAGACTTCCGGCACGGAGGGTAGCCTCACCAAGTCCGGGGTGAGTTCAACTCCGCACTTCATACAGTAGAAGACCGTCATGCATGCCGTTGTAGCCGCCAAGCGCTGTCGGCGCATCCATATTTCCGATGAGGCAGCGGCACCGACGCGGGCGGTCACATCCCTCAGCCCAGGAACGCTACCAACCCCGCTCGCGAGGCGACCCGCGCCTCGGCAACCTTCACGACCATGCCACCAGCAGCATGGATGGGGTCTGGGAACGCTGCTTGATGACCCACGTCAAGCCGCGCTCACGCACCTTTTTCTAACGGCTCTATGCGTGTCCTGAGGCTGTGCGCAACGCCTTGGCGAACGTTACCTCCCGCGCTCGTGCGTGCTGAGCCCTGTCTACCACCCCTCTTTGCGAATGCTTGCCTGATTACGCAGGGGGTTCGGGTTCGCGGATCAACGGTTCTGTTAGCTGACGGATGGCGGCCACGTGGTTCTGCCGGAAGGCGGTGTCGGGGTGGTCGGGGCCGAGTGCGGATTCGGTGATCTGCAGCGCCCACTCCTCCAGTGGCAGGGCCTCGGTATAGCGACCCACGGCGCTGTACGTGGTGGCGAGGTTGCTCAGGCGGAGAGCGGTATCAGGGTGTTCGGGGCCGAACGCAGTATCAGTGATCCGCAGTGCCTTCTTCTGTAAGGGCAGGGCCTCGGCATGGCGCCCTAGATCGCTGTAGGTGCTGGCGAGGTTGTTCAGGCGGAGAGCGGTGTCGGGGTGGTCGGGACCAAGCACGCTCTCGGTGATGCGCAGTGCTTGCTGCGCTAGTGGCAGGGCTTCGACGTGACGCCCTAGATCGCTGTAGGTACTGGCGAGATTGCCGAGGCAGCAGGCGGTATCAGGGTGTTCGGGGCCGAACGCAGTGTCAGTGATCCGCAGCGCCTGCTCCTGCAACGCCAAGGCCTCGGCATGGCGCCCTAGATCGCTGTAGGTGCTGGCGAGGTTGTTCAGGCGGAGAGCGGTGTCGGGGTGGTCGGGACCAAGCACGCTCTCGGTGATGCGCAGTGCTTGCTGCGCTAGTGGCAGGGCTTCGACGTGACGCCCTAGATCGCTGTAGGTACTGGCGAGATTGCCGAGGCAGCAGGCGGTATCAGGGTGTTCGGGGCCGAACGCAGTGTCAGTGATCCGCAGCGCCTGCTCCTGCAACGCCAAGGCCTCGGCATGGCGCCCTAAATATCGGTACGTCGTCGCGAGGTTATTCAGGCACAGGGAGGTGTCGGGGTGGTCGGGGCCAAGCACGGCCTCAGTGATCTGCAGCGCCTTCTTCTGTAAGGGCAGGGCCTCGGCATGGCGCCCCAGATCGCTGTACGCGCTGGCGAGATTCCCCAGGCGGAGAGCGGTGTCGGGGTGGTCGGGCCCAAGCACGGCCTCAGCGATGCGCAGCGCCCGCTGCGCTAGTGGCAGGGCCTCGGTATGACGCCCCAGGGCGTTGTACGCGCTGGCGAGATTCCCCAGGCGGAGAGCGGTGTCGGGGTGGTCGGGCCCAAGCACGGCCTCAGCGATGCGCAGCGCCCGCTGCGCTAGTGGCAGGGCCTCGGTATGACGCCCCAGGGCGTTGTACGCGCTGGCGAGATTCCCCAGGCGGAGGGAAGTGTCGGGGTGGTCGGGGCCAAGCACGGCCTCAGCGATGCGCAGCGCCCGCTCCTGCAACACCAGGGCCTGGGCATAACGCCCCAGGGCGTTGTATGTGCCGGCGAGATTGTTCAGGCGAGTGGCGGTCTCCGGGTGGTCGGGGCCAAGCACTGCCTGAGCGATCTGCAGTGCCTGCTGTGCTAGTGGCAGGGCCTCGGTATGACGCCCCAGGGCGTTGTACGCGCTGGCGAGATTCCCCAGGCGGATGGCTGTGGTGGGGTGGTGGGGACCGAGCGCGGCTTCAGTGACCTGCAGTGCCTGCTGTGCTAGTGGCAGGGCCTCCGCATGACGCCCCACATCCATGTACATGCTGGCGAGGTTGTTCAGGCGGATGGCTGTGGTGGGGTGGTGGGGACCGAGCGCGGCTTCAGTGACCTGCAGTGCCTGCTGTGCTAGTGGCAGGGCCTCCGCATGACGCCCCAGGGCGTTGTACGCGCTAGCGAGATTATTCAGGCGTATGGCGGTGATGGGATGGCCCGAACCGAGCGCGGCCTTAGTGATGTCCAGGGTCTGGTGCATCAGCGGTAGAGCGTGGTTTGCCTGGCCTCGGGCCCATAGGTAGAACGCACCTTGCCCTAGCAGGGCAGCGAGCTTTCCAGCTGATTCTGCGCCGTGCTGGCGGGCAGCCATCGCTTGCACGTGGGGAAGCAACTCTCGCCATGCTGGCCAGGTTTGCACTTCCTCCGGGCTGCTAGAGGGCATTGCCGCATGCAACAAGTCCAGGGCGGAATCGATCGGGTGAGGTGCGCAGGGAGGCTGGGATCGGCGCAGCAGTCGGCGGACGCGTCCCGGTTGCGATGTTGCCATCGGCGCGGCGGCAGCGCTGCGCAGTACCGCCTGCACGAGGCGGTGGACGGTGACGGTTGTGCCGGTGAGGGTGATCACGCTGTAGGCAGCGAGGACACCCAGGGCGTGATCGACGTCTTGAGGTGCGGGCAGCGCACACCTCAAGACGCGGCGGGGTAATGGGGCGGGGGCGCAGCACGCCAGGATCCGGAGCAGTCCCACCGCTTGGGGATCACGAGTGTGCAGGGTGTTGAGGGTCACGCTCCACAGTTGCGCGATGGTGCGTTGCTGTGAGTCCCCCGGAGCAGCAACGGCCAGAACGCCGGCCGGATCGGCACGTAGCTGCGCAAGGTAGCTTGCAGCGCTGATGTGGGTCTGTGCAAGGTAGGCGCCAGCCTGCTGCAGGGCTAGAGGAAGACAGCCGAGTTCCTCGGCCAGTTCGGCAAGCTCCCGAGCATCGTCGTCGGTGTGACGTCCGGTGATCTCCTGAAGGACCTGCGTAGCAGTCTCAGGGGCCAACACGTCCAGGCGTAATGGGGTACCGAGGTCGCGCCAGGAAAGGTCGCGGCGCGTGGTGACGAGGGTCTGGCCGGTGCTTAGCCGACCGAGGTAGGGCTGGAGGTCGGCGGGTTCTTCTGCGTTGTCGAAAACAAGCAGCCATCCGGTGCGTCCTTGCAGCCATGCCACAGCCCAGGCGGCGGCTTCGCCCAGCGGCAGGGCGGCGTGCACCGGATTGAGGGACGTGGCAAGAGAGGCAAGACTGGCGGTGACAGTGGCGGGTGTCGAAGCCTCGATCCACCAGACCGGCCCGTATCCAGATGCCAGTTGCGCGTGTGCATGGTGCAGGACCAGTGTGCTCTTGCCGACCCCACCCATGCCGCGAACGGTCTGTGTGACGATGCCGGTTCCTGTCGTCGGCAGATCCCGCAAGACAGCGAGTGCGCTGTCACGGCCTTCGAAGACACGGCTGTCCGGTGCAGGCAGGTTGTTCAGCTGGCCTATCGCGTTGTCCGGTATCGCAGACTGCAGTGCGCCTGGAGGCAAGACAAGAGTTCTCTGCTCGATGCGTGCCGAATCACCTGTGGCGATGACGCCGGAGTTGTGGCCCGCAGCAGCGGCGCGGCCCCCTGATGCAGGCGGTATGGGTGTCTCGGTCATCGCTGAACGTTGCCGTTGTCCCCCGTGATGATGATCCCGGAATTGTCCTGCGTAACCACCGCACGTTCACCCGAGACCGTGGGCCCACTCGCAGGTGGAGTCATCGGCGCGGCCGAAGAACCGATCAGGGACGACGCCCAGGTCCCCAGCACGCCCGCTACCACCGCGCCGGCACCCGCCCCCGTCCCGATCCGAGTCGCCTGATCCCACGGCAACAGCAGATCACCCAGCAGCACACACAAGCCAAACACTGCCAAGGACCCCGCCACCACCAACAACCAACGTGCCGTCCGGCTCACCTGACGCCCCCTCACGTGAACGAGGCATCCATCTTGCCACCAGAGCACACCACGCCGCCTCAGTCGTGACAGGCCTGGGACTTGCTGTTCCACAGGCCAGACCCCGAACACAGCCGTCCTTGGTGAATTCGCACAGGGCAGTCTCAGCAGGCGTCTGCAGGCCGATGGCGCAACATCTTGGTGAAAGTAGCCTCTATGCACCGCGATGCGGTTGACACCTCTGAAGGCCCCTGGCACGGCCAGTTCAGCGCCGGTGGCTGAGCGTCAGGCCCTCCTGGCGGAGTAGAATTCCAAGTGAGCTGCATCGGAAGGCCGCCGTCGGGCAAGAATGGAGGCACTCCAATGTATTGCATGCAATGCGGCAGTCAGATCCCTTCTAATGCGCGATACTGTCCAGCCTGCGGAACCTCCATCTCCAGCAATCTACCACATGCCCAGCAAATGGAGTATCTGGATATAGAGGCGCGGGTCGAGGGAATGCGGCACGGCGCCACTTTCGCTTCTCAGCTACTGGGCGGAACGCCAGGCGGAATCTGGAAGTGTAGACTCGTGGCCCGCGTCAGCTCGCCTGCCGGAACTTATGAGGCGATGACCGCCGACTTCCTGAAAATGGACGCGCACCCCATCGATGACCTGTCACCCCACGACTTGAAAAACGCCTTGCGTCTCCTGAACGAGATGGATGCAGAAATCATCAACCAGGGATTCGAACCCCTACCTAAAGGCCCTTACTGGTACAGCCGGCATTATCGGCGCCCTTACGAGCCTGAACAAACAGGGCCCCCTACTCAACGGGACCTTCTAGAGGAAGCATCGCGCTTGCGCGCAGCGCATCAGACCAGCCAAGCGATAGACCTGTACACAGCCGTTCTGGCTCAGGATCCCGAATGCAGGGAAGCCTACCTGAGCCGCGCAGATCTATTCCGTGTCTCCGGAGAAGAACGTAAGGCCCTTCAGGATTGCCAGCACGTCTTCCCCCTCAATCACGGACAAGATCAAATAGCCGAATCACTCCTCATAAGGGCAGCGGTTTATGAGGCCCTCGAAGAGTATTCAGCAGCACTCAATGATTGTCACAATATCAGGAAGGCGCACCTCAACAGCTACGCGGAAAAAGTCCTCCACGCCATCACCGCACACTGCAAGCACAAAATGGGAGACCCTAAGGGAGCGCTATCTGAATACGGTCGAGCTATAAAGATTGACCCGGACGACATGGATCTGAGATTGGGTCGCAGCGAGGTTTACCTTTCTCTTGGAAAAATGACTGATGCTCTCATCGATTGCCAGTACGTCACCTTGCGTCACCCCGAGAACGATCGGGCCCAAAGACAGCTCAAGCGGGTTAAATCAAAATCGCCCACTCCGGGCTAATGGTAGCCGCTGTTGATGCTCCAGGTTTCAAGGGTGGCACGACTTGATCAATGGACTCACCCGCCGGTTGACCGCGCACGCATACCCGACTCCAGAATGCGGGCTACGCATTCCCCGCTCTTCGCCGTGACGGTCTACCGGGAAGGTCGAATGCGCCAATTTCCGTCGCGTCAATAGCAATGCGATCGACGAGGAGGCTCCGCGTCAATTCTCCGAGCGCCTCGTCATATGCATGCCGGATATCTATGCGCATCCGCCTGAGTTCCTTTAGGTTCGGATAATTTGCATCCTCGAAATATCCGTCCGCATTTAGCCCTGAATGATATTTGCCATCACTGCGAGAATTGCGACACAATGCATCGCCGGGGAAATTTCCGCAAAGATTGAAGTAATACAGAGTCAACAGGTCCCTGACTTGATGCCATCTAAGGAAGGCGGAGGCTGACCTTTCATCAGATTCGAACTGCCAGGCGATTCCATAGCGTGCGCCTATCAGGTTCTCTAGCATTTGAGATCTCGTAGAGAAAGACAGATAAGCCTCATGGAGTGAGCTGATAATCTGATCGCGTGCCCCATCCTGGTGATTTGAATCCACCCTTTTTCTAATGACTCTCCTGCTTTTTTTAATGACTCTACTGGTGTGCTGGCACACGATGTACATGCGGGCCGCCTATGCGGTCACTTCTTCGACTAGCTGAGCTCGCAGATCGAATTCTCGACGCGCACGCTCGCACGCACGTTCCTCGTCTTCACGTTGCCGGTCCAACTCCTTCTCAGATTCAAGGCGTGCAGCCTCACGCTTCTGATTCCATCGACCAGCAGCTAAGTAGCCAGCAAAAGCGACAAATAGAGCGGTAGCAAACGCACCTAGCGCAGTCTTCGCTAGCTCCTGCATGAATGTGAGAGCCGCAATCTGCATCACTTACTCCCCGTCTCGTCGCGGCCACTACGAAATGCGAGTTGAGTCCGATGCCTTCCCCTATCTGCATGATCCCACCAAGAAGGTGGGTCCGCCATTCGATCGACGAGCCGAATCTGGTGCGCTTCGTCAAGATCATTTTTGAGAGAGATCACAGACAGAGGCTGCGTGCGATCGGGTGCGGCAAGCGGGCGCAGCCTGCCCACACTTCAGGTACTCCGGTGGCGCTTCTGATCTGGCAGCCGCCTTCCAGGCATCCAAGACTCGGCGACGGGGGAAGAGCGCTCTCGTAAATGATCTTCGGCGTGCTGGATAGCCTGCTGACCTGTCGCTCGCGAGTGCCCTGTGGGTACGGTCGTGGTCGTGTCCGGTGCACGTCGGGTTGGTCAGCCGTAGGCGTGCGCTGGTTGATCGCGCGCGACTAGGGGAGCTGGTTCGGGCATGGCGGTTGACGCTGCTCGCACGGAAGAGGGGTTCACGTCGGCGAGGGCTGCGCGGGTGATGGCTGCCGCGTGCCGGGCTGCGGGGCTCGATGACAGAGGCGCGGAGTTGATCCGTCTCGGGGAGAACGCGCTGTTTCGGCTGGCATCCGTGCCGGTGATCGTGCGCGTAGCTCGGGGCGAAGAGTGGCTGCCCAAAGCTTGCACCGAGGTGGCCGTGTCCCGGTGGCTGGCGGAGGAACGGTTCCCGGCGGCTCGAATCGTCGAGGATATGGAGCAGCCGTTCTTGATCGATGGCCACCCGGTGACCTTCTGGCATCTGATCGTCGAGGGTGACCGCAAGGCGACGTACGGGGAGCTGGGCGGGATCCTTCGGGATCTGCACTCACTGACCGTGCCGGACGGGCTTTCCCTGCCGGCGTACGATCCATTCGACAAGCAAGCGCTGCGGCTCGATCGGGCGGTGATCCCGGACGATGACAAGGTCTTCTTGCGGAAGCGCTGGAGCGAACTACAAGGCAAGTACGCTGAGTTGCATTTCGAGACGCCCAAGGGGCCAGTGCACGGGGATGCCCACGTGCAGAACCTCATGGTGGACGACCAGGACGGCGTGATCCTGATCGACTTCGAGATGTTCTGCTATGACCATCCCGAGTGGGATCTCATGGTTACGGCCGTGGAGCACCACAGTCTTGGTTGGCAGACCGACGAACAGTACGCCGATTTCGTGGCTGCGTACGGGCGAGACCTGTACGACTGGCCGGGGTACGAGACGCTGCGGGGCATCCAAGAGTTCGGCATGACGACGTGGCTCATGCAGAACGTGCAGGAGGATGAGGAAACTGCGGCCGAGTACCGCCGGCGCGTCGCCGGTCTGCGCAATGACGATGCGCCTCGGGACTGGCGGCCCTGGTAGCTGCTACTCGTCCTCCTCATCCAGGCGGGTGAGCGCATCATGGACCTGCTCATTGAAGGCGACAACGGCTGGGTTCGTCGCGTGCACGCTGACCTCTATCTGGAAGTCGGTCACGTAGCGCTGAAAGCGGGTGGACTGGAGGGAGTCGCCGCCGTCGACTGCGAGACTCGCGGTGGTGACGGCGGCTTCCAACTCCCCATTCAGTAGTTGACTCTGGGCGAGAACCATGCGGCAGAAGCCCAGGGTGCGGGCGTACTTCGGGTCGGTACTGTCTACGGCGCGCTGGGCCTGGCCGACGGCTTCCCGGCGCATCTTGAGGTCGCGGAAGCAGTGGCACAGTTCGCCCATGAGTTCCGCCTCGTCGAAGTAGCTGAGCCATGCAGGGTCATCGCCTGTGTCGGCCCGTTCGAAGTGACGCTCTGCCTCCTTCATCGCGCGCGCTGCCGCGATACCGTCACTCGCGTTGGACAGGGCGCGGGCTTCCATGGCCGAGTAGTTCGCCATGGCGCGCGGGGTGGCCCGGCCCTTGGCGCCCTCGACGGCGGCGCGGGCTAGCTGGATGGCTTGGGTGTGGTTGCCCAGGTAGTTGGCCTGGTGACTGAGGTTGCCGAGGATGCGGGCGCCGAACATGCGGTCGTCGATGACCTGGGACAGGCGCAGCGTGGAAGTCAGGTAGCGGTGGGCAAGCCGGTGGTTGCCGACGTCGTACGCGGTCCACGCGAGCAGCTGGGAGATCTCGGCTGCGGCGCCGAATAAGGCGGTGCCTACCTTCTCGCTGTAGCTCGCGTCCAGCAACGGCAACACGTCTTCGCGGAAGTAGTGGCGAAGTGCCTTGTGGCCGTGGCCTCCGCCGTCCTTGAAGTCGAGTTGCATGAACAAGCCCGCGGCTTCTCTGATCGCGCGCACGTCACGCATGCCGACTCGTCGGTGGGCGGGCCTGTCGGCCTGGATGCCGTCGGGGCGGGCGATCATCCATGACAGGACGGCGGAGCTTAGGTCAGCGTCCGCGACGATCAGGAGATCCGACGCGGGGGCGTCGGCGTGCTCGTGGGTGAGTCCATCGAGCATGGACAGAGCGTCAGGAACAGTGCTCGGGTAGCCGATCGGCTCGGGAGCCGTCGACTTGGTGTGGTCGAAGAAACCGAGATCGCCCGGTGTGATGCGGCGTCCGAGCTTCTCCGAGAGAACGTCCGCCATGATCGCGGCTGCCTCCGGCCTGATGCCGAAGCCGTCCCGCCAGCGCCCAACAGCGATGTGCGTCGTCCGCAGGTCAAGGCCGCGCTGGGCGCCCAAGTCCTTCATGCGCTTCGCCAGGCCCTTGTTCGAGACCTTTGCTTCGGCCATGACCGCGATCAACTGCGCGTTCGACTCTCGGCTCATGCTCCCCTGCCAACCCGAGAATTACGGCGAGTGTTCATCGTGTCACAGCAGCCCCGCTCTTGGGGGTTCAATACTGAACCCCCTCTGTCTTTGCCGGTGTTCACGTGAACCCCCTAGTGAACGCTGCCGGCCGAGCCTGTCGCGCCGTTCACTGGTCACCACAGATCGGTGAGCCATGAGGGCTCGCCAGTGCTCGGGAGGGAACGCAGTGGAAGCGCAGCAGAGCAAACACGCAGCGAACGCCCCGACGCCGGGCGCTCCGCATCTCTCGATCCACGACCCTTCCAGCGGCCACTCCCGGGTACTGACGGTCTACGCCGAGGACCCGGACTGTGTGAAGGCCGCGCGGGACATGGTTGGCTCCTACCTCACCACCTGGAGCTTGGGGTATGTGGTCGATGACGCGAAGCTCGTCGTGTCGGAACTGGTCGGCAACGTCGTCCACCACGCCGTACCGGATGAGCGCCTGTCGATGCCCGGTGCGAAGAGGCGCATCGACGTGTGGCTGATCAACTGGCCGGGGCTGCTGGGGATCGGCGTTTCGGACGAGGACTCGAATCCCCCTGACCTGCCGACGGGTGAGTTCCTCTCGCCGGACCTGGCAGGTGACTTCGTTGAGGCTCTCGTACCGGACCGGGGACGCGGGCTGCTGATCGTTCAGCGTCTGGCCGATGCGGTGTGGTGGTCGCCGGGGCTCAAGGGCTTTGGCAAGTCAGTGTGGTGTCGGTTTGACCTTGATCGGGTCTGGGCCGAGTGGTTCGAGTCCTCGGCATGACAGGCGCCGGGGCGCCACCCCTGATCTGCTCCCTCGCGATCGGGGGTGGGGCGGCGCCTCGGTCACTGGCCGGGGTCTGACCACTTCGGCCGAAGGGGCGCGGCTTCTCGGACGGTCCGGGAGCTCCCCTCCCGCGCGAGGGGCCGCGCTTCACATCTCCACATAGGCCGGGCCACCCCGTCAGCCCTGGAAAGCGAAGGGTGGCCCGGCTGGGAACGCGACGGTTCCCGGTGCCTGATGGTACCGGGGCCGTCGTGCTGCGTTTTGGCTCTGGTTCAAGGAAGTTGATGATCCGTTACCTAGATCAGGGCAGAGGTGGGCAAGGTGACTGGCTCAGAAGAGGGCTGGCTGAACGATGGCCTCGACGTGACGGGCGCGGACTTCGGCCTCTGGGTCTCCGGGGTGGACTACATCGCGGGGTGGCGTGAGGCGCGGGAAGCGGCTGATCACCTGAACCGAGCACTTTTCGGTGCGGGTTTCGAGCTGTCTGCCGTCCGGGCTGTCGCGTCAGCGAACGAGGACGGGCGCGGGGTCGTGCGGCTGACGGGCTGGCCGGACGCCGTGAATCGGCTTGCGCAGTTGCTGGAGGCGCACGCCGGCGACGCTGGTGGTGCAGCATGATGGGCTCCTCCACTGGTGAGGGGCGCATGTGGTCGGCGGCCCGCAACCCCTTGGGCTCAGGCCCGCAACGACCCGCTGTGGCCCGTCTGCTTGGCGCAACTCCTGCCGTGCTTGATGCCTCAGCCACAGACAGTCAGCCACGACGAGGCCGTGCGACGAACGGGCTGGCGCGCGTGTGTCTCGCTCAGCCGCCCACCGGCAGTAACCACGCTTCCGTGTTCTTGATCGTCACGGCCGGTACCACCCGAGACTCGGCACCGATGGCTGGTCGACGCCTCGACTCTTCGGGCGTGCTGCGGGCGGGGGCGTCGGTCGACCGGACGGGATCGGCGGCCACGCCGCATGCCCGGCTGGGGCGGCCGGGCGCCCCGGCGCGCCGCAGGCGCGCCCTTGAGGAAGTGAAGGTTGTTTCGACCGATTGCCCTCGGCGCTCAGGTGCGGGTGCGTCGTGCGGGCTGCTTGTCGGCGGTGATCCGGTAGGCGAGTTCAGCACGGTCCGCGCCGAAGCGCAGCTCTTCGAGGAGCAGCGGGCGCTCGTCGGTTCCGTGCGCGGCGCGGGCCACGTGCAGGATCGGGGTCGCGTCCGGCAGGCGGAGGGCCGTCCGCTCGTCCGGCAGGGGCATGTGCGCTCGTACCGTCTCCGTCCAGGACAGTTTGTGTCCGGCCTGGGTGAGCACCCAGTAGATCGCCGCCGGCGGCTTGCACGGCTCCTGGCCGAGCATCGGAACGGCGTCGGCGACTTCGAAGGGGATCAGTGTCCTGTGCATGGCGCGCGTGCCGGTTCTGGGGTCGATGAGCAGTCGGTCACAGCCGAACAGGGCTTCTTCCTCGCCGAGGTGGAGGAGTCGGCCGGTGTCCTTCGTGGTGCGGCTGCGGTAGGTGCTCGGTTCTTCGGCCTCCTGCCAGACGTCGCCGTTGGGCATCACGAACTTGTCGTCCGGGGTGCGGCTGATGCGCCGTTCGAGGGTGAGGGTGGGCTGTCCGCTGGAGCGTACGAAGCTGCCCTTGCCGTGCCGGACGTCGATGAGCCCCTCGGCCCGCAGAGCCGCGATGGCGTTACGGACGGTCGGCCGGGAGACGCCGTACTTCTCCATGAGCTGGGCTTCAGACGGCAACAGAGAGTCGGGCGCGAACTCGCTGGACAGGATCGCTGCACGGATCGCTGCGGCCACCTGCTGGTAGAGGGCTCCTGGGCGCTGGATCTCCGACATGTCGGCATCTCCGGTCTGAGGTCATAGTCACGTCGCACGCGCGACATCACTCGTCAGCATAAGTACTTGCGCTCTCGCCGTACAGGGCTCCATAGTCGTAACTCGTAAGGACAAGTGACGTCAGAATCTTGCTGACATCTTGATCGGCCAAGGAGGCCAAACAGAATGCAGTCCATTCCCGTGGACACGACGCGACTGGGTGTACTGCGGTGTGCCATCGCGCCGGAAGCAAAGCTCAGCAACCCCGAGACGCAGGAGGTGAAGAGGGACCGGGACGGCAACCCGGTATGGACCGTGGCCGTCACCGTGCGGCAGGACGGACGGCGGATCTCCGTCATCGAGATCGCCGTGAGCGGTCAGCCGAAGGGCATCGAGGAAGGGCAGATCGTCAAGGTCACCGGCCTGACGGCGTTCACCTGGTCGATGGGCGACCGGCACGGCGTCAGCTTCCGCGCCGACGCGATCACCCCCGTCACCGGCGGCCCGGCACACGCCAAGGGCGGTGACGCGTGATGGCACCGATCCTGTTCGTCCTCGGCCTCGCCGTGCTGGCGTGGGTGTTCGTCGTCGGTGAGCTGGTCCGCCGGCACCGTCCCGTCTGGCACTGGTACCTGTTCGGCTACCCGGCTACCGCGTTCCGGGCGGTGTTCACCTGGCGCAAGGTCGCCCAGCTCAACGACCTCGCCGTAGCCAAGCGCCCGCCGCGCGGGCTGCTCGGGGACCTGGTCGTCAAGGGTGACCCGCTGCGGCCGGTGCCTCCCCGGATCTCCTTCCCGCGTGTCACCCGTACGGGCCTGACCGTGGTCGTGCGGCTGCACGCGGGCCAGACCCCGGCCACCTTCCTGAAGGCGGCGGATGCGCTGGTGCACGCGTGGAAGGTCCACGCGGTCCGTGTCACCTCCCCGGAACGCGGGCTCGTGCTGCTGACCGCGACGGCCACGGATCCGCTTCAGCGGCCCGGCTTAGTCTCGGCCCCCGCCGAGCTGCTGTCCGCTCTCATCGGCGCCTTGGAGAGCGGCGGCGCCTGGGTGATGAACCTGCGCATGGTCCCGCACTGGCTCATCGTCGGGGCCACCCGGTCCGGGAAGTCCACGTTGCTGGCCCGGTTGATCACCCAGCTCGCGACTCAGCCGGTCGCCCTGGTCGGCATCGACTGCAAGGGCGGCATGGAACTCGGGCTGTTCGCCCGCCGGTTGAGCGCGCTGGCGACGTGCAGGCGTGAAGCGGTCGCCGTGCTCTCGGCGCTGGTGGTCGACATGCAGGACCGGATGAGCGCCTGCCGGGCGGCCGGAGTGCGCTCCATCTGGGAGCTGCCGGACAAGGTACGTCCGGTGCCGGTCGTCGTGATCGTGGACGAGATCGCGGAACTGTATCTGTCCGACGGCTCCCGCGAGAGCAAGGCAGAGGCGGAGCAGTGCTCCACGCTGCTGCTCCGTATCGGGCAGCTCGGGGCGGCGCTCGGGCTGCACCTGGTCGTCGCCGGACAGCGGGTCGGCTCCGACCTCGGCCCCGGAGTCACCGCCCTGCGTGCCCAGCTCGGCGGCCGTATCTGCCACCGGGTCAACGACCCCGGCACCGCCGAGATGACTCTCGGTGACCTGAACAAGGACGCGGTGGCCGTGGCCCAGTCGATCACGGCGGAGGAACGCGGTGTGGCTGTCTGCACCGGCCTGGACGGCGGCTGGAGCCGCGCCCGCTCCCACCTCACGCCGACGGACGAGGCCGTGTCGACGTCCCGTAAGTACGCGGCAACGACCCCGGAACTGCCCGCCATAGACCGCGCTCTCGCGGGTCTGGAAGGAGACGTCAAGTGATCAGCACCGGTACCGCCGTCTCGCTCGTCGTGGTCTTCGGGATCATCAGCTTCCTCCTCGTCCGCTCCCGCGACGTGCGGATCTGGGAAGCGGCCTGCATCGCCCTGTTCGGCATGTACCTGGGCGAGACCCCCGTGGCCCTCACGGTCAACGGCTTCCTGACCTGGTTCCTCAGCGGCTTCCACCACTTCTGATCAGGAAGGACACACCGCGCATGCCCATGCCTCGCGTCAGGTGCCCCCACTGCAAGGGCGACGGAGCCCGCAAGACCTGGACCGGACGGACGCGCCGCTGCCGGGTCTGCCGGGGCACCGGAACCATCCGCTGACCACCAACCCGCTCCCGACACGGAGGTGATCCCCATGACCCACGGCGCAGCACCCGCCCATGCCCCTGCCGCTTCGGCGGCCCACCCTGGAAGGTCACCACCATCACCCCGGACTTCACCCCGGCTGGCAGGCGCGCCGCCCTCGACCGCGCGGCGCGCCTGCGTCAGCTCCCCGAAGCAGACCGCGACGCCATCCGCCTCGCACAAGACTCGAAGTTCCCCCGCCTGCTGGAGCAGATCACGGCAACCGGCGGCTGCTCCCACCCCGTCCACCTCTCCGGATCCACCACCACCCTGGACGGCACAACCGGCGAGATCCTCCACCACTACGACACCCGCAACGAGCCTGGCGAACGACTCCTCGTCCGCTGCCGCAACCGCCGCGCAACCGTCTGCCCGGCCTGCTCCCGCCTCCACGCCGGAGACACCTACCACCTCGTCCGTGCGGGTCTCCTCGGCGGCAAGAACGTCCCAGCGACCGTACGGCACCGGTCCCGGCTCTTCGTCACCCTGACCGCCCCGTCCTTCGGCCCCGTCCACCGTGCCGGGGAGCTGTGCCGCCCTCGACGCGGCGGCGGCACCTGCGAACACGGCCGTCCCCTGGGCTGCGGCGGCGCCCACGCCCCGGACACGCCGGTCGTCGGCCAACCGCTGTGCCCCGACTGCTACGACTACACCGCGCACGTCCTCTGGCACGCACACGCCTCCAAGCTCTGGGACCGCTTCGTCATCGACGTACGGCGCCGCCTCGCCTCCTCGGTCGGCCTCGTACAGTCCCGCTTCGCCCAGCACGCCCGGCTCTCCTTCGCCCGCGTCGCCGAGTACCAGAAACGAGCGGCCGTCCACGTGCACGCCGTCATCCGCCTCGACGGCTCCAACGGACCCGACGACGAACCCCCGGCCTGGGCTACTGCGGAACTCCTCATCGATGCCGTACGTGCCTCCGCCCGGCGGGTCCTGGTCCGCACGGTCTACAGCCCGGCCGCAGGAGAGCTGGCCTTGCGCTGGGGCGCCCAGGTCGACGCCCAGTCCCTGCACGCCGACGGCGCCGGACCCGACGACGACGCCGTGGCCGCATACGTCGCCAAGTACGTCACCAAGGGAGCCAGCGACACAGGCGCCGGCACCGACCACCCACTCACCACCTGGGCGGACATCGAGTCGGCTCCCGTCAACGGCCACGTACGCGCCCTCATGCGCACGTGCTGGCGCCTCGGCAGCCTCCCCGAGTACGAACCCCTCCGCCTCCGCGCCTGGGCCCACACCCTCGGCTACCGGGGCCACATCCTCACCAAGTCGCGCGCCTACTCGACGACATACACGGCACTCCGCGCCGAACGTGCCCACCACATCGGCCACTCCGACATGCCCGACGCGGTCACCGAACGGCAATGGCGCTACGTCGGCTCTGGCCACACCCCCGGCGCCGCCCTCCTCTCCACCGGAATCGCGGACGATCTGGCGCGCAACCGCGAGATCGCCCGCGAAGAGCTCCACTGGGCCGGGGTGAGCCGTTGACGAGACAGGACCGCGAATCGGAAAAGGCTCGCCACCTGGACAGAGCCTGTCGGACGTTCTCCACCAAGATCGGCCCGGAGTCAGCAAAGCGTCTGGCTCGCCTCCTGGAACATCAGCCTGGGGGAAAGGTCGGATGAGACAGCGAAAGGGGCCTCTTACGAGGCCCCTTCTTGTGTCGTTTGCGCGTCAGGTCCAGATGGGGTTCTGCTCGATGTCGATCCTGCCGTAGTCGAACTGCCTACCCTTCCGCGTCGCCTCTTTGATCTTGACTGCCGCGAACAGGAAGCGCATGACAGCGTTCATCCGCTGGTAGTCCTCCGCCTTCTTCAGCGCGTCCCAGCTCTCCCGCGCGTGCTCGCCAACAAGACCGTCCAGAACCTCAGCGGTCGGACGAACGATCATCTTGCGCTCTACCTCGGCGATGCGCGCTTCAACTGTCTTGCGCATCTCGCGGTACTCCCGCGTCTTCAACTCCTGGTTCTCCCACATGTCTTTGAGCTCGTCGAGTTCGCGCCGGTCCGCCTCGATTGCTGCTCGGTCCTCCTCCGACAGTTCCGAGGGCGCCGGCGCTTCTGTCAGGTCGAGACGCTCAAGGAGATTGACCGCGGCTTCGCCCACGAACTCTTCGAGGATGGGCGCCGAGATGACCCTGTTGCAGCGCGGGACATCGAGCTTGTGCGTGTTGCGGCCACAGACGTACTTGGCGCCACTTCCCCCTGATCCGCCCATGATCCCGCCGCACCCCGTGCAGGTGACAACGCCACGCAGCAGATAGAACCTGCTCGGTCGCTTGCCGTTCGCCAACTTCGCGGCACGGTAGGCGCGGCGCTCCCGTACTTCGCGCCACATTCCCCGGTCGATGATCGCGGGCCACTCACCATCCCCGATCTCCTCGCCCCGGAAGACCCGGATTCCGGCGACGTGGCGACTGTCGAGAACGTCCCGCACCCGCGGGGCACTCCAGTTGCGCCCCTCAGCGGTCTTCTCGCCACGCTCGTACAACTCCTTGGCCAGTTGGACCGGGCTCACACCGTCGAGGTAGCGAGTGAAGATCTCCCGCACGATGGCGGCCTCTTCGGGGATGATCACCGTGCCGGTCTTGTCGTAGCCGTAGCGTCGCCGGCCGGTGTGCGGCCTTCCGTCCTGGGCACGGTCGATCATGGAATCGATCAGTCGGCGCGACGTGTCGTCACTGGAGCGGCACGCGTGCGCCACCTCGATGCGCAGGAAGAACCGGTCATCGGGGTCCGCGAGATCGCGCCGGTTCGCCTGGCCGTGCAGCGTGATGTCGTGATCGTCGGCGATCTGCAACAGCTCTTCGAGATCGCGCGGCTGTCGCATCAGCCGGTCCGGGTGGTAAGTGAGGACGTGCCGGACACGGCCCTTGCCGGCCTCGGTGAGAAGCGCGTCCCACCCCGGCCGCTTGCGCTTCCGCTGCCATGCCGAGCGGTTGTTGTCCACGAAGACTTGATCTTCGGCGACGATGAGTCCGAGACGCTCGGCCACATCACGGCAGATGCGCTCCTGGCGCTCCACGCCGGTCTGGTCGTCGTCGTTCACGTGGGAGATGCGGCAGTAGATCGCCGCTGACTCTCCCGTCCAGTCGGACCGGTGCTTCTTCGCCCTCTGCGTGCCGGCTGCCTGACTGGCCCTGAGGGCTCGCCGTAACCGGGCGTCCGTCTGCTGGTTCCTGTCGTCTTCGGCCATGGAAAAAGGTTATGAGCGCGGCTTGATCCAGGTCATCCGCTCCCGTTTCCAGGACGACGGAAAGCGTCCGGTGCGAGCCGCCGGGCCGCCTATGTCCGGACGGTAGGCCTGGTAGACGGTGACCGTGGTGTCCGTGTGCCGGGCCCGGATACGGAACTTCGGTTCGGGCTCGGTGGGTCCGGGCTCACGGGAATGATCGTTCATGACGACAGGGTCGGCTTTCGACCACATCCCGCACCACCGAATATTCTCGTACGACCGAATATCCCTCCGCGCCCCTTGGCTCCGCGCCCGCCATGCCCAACACTGTGCCGATGACGCAGCGTACGGAGCTGGCGACCGTGCTGGACCGGCTGGCCGTGGACGAACTGATCACCGCGTACGCGGTGGCGGTCGACGACGGCGACTGGACGGCGTACCGAGGGCTGTTCACGGCGGACGGACGGGCCGACTACCGTTCGGCCGGTGGTATAGAGGGCGACGCGGAGCAGATCGCCAAATGGCTCGCGGAGAGCCTGGCCCTGTTCGCGATGCGCCAGCATCTGATCGTCAACCGCCGGCTCCACTTCGGCGTCCTGGACCACGACACCGGCGACACGGCGTCCGTACGGGCCGACTACCTGAACCCGATGCGCTTCGCGCCGGACGACGGCCCCACGGCGCCTGACCTGGAGTGCGGCGGACGCTACGACTTCGCGCTCCTGAGAACACCGGAAGGCTGGCGCCTGCGCGAGGTGGTCGTGCAGGAGAAGTGGCGCCGCCTGGCGGCAACTCCCTAGAGGCGCCCTGGAGAAGATCGCTCCCAACGCGCACACTGGAATCAGCGCTCGGCAGGGAGGGTGGGTCCATATGAGGACGATCAACCACTGGCTCACCTCCCCCTGGCGCCGCTCCGGCATCGCCGCCCTCGCCGGTGCCCTCCCCGTGCTCGCGTTCCCCGCCCCCTCCCTGTGGTGGTTCGCCTACGTCGCCCTGATCCCCTGGATCCTGCTGGCCCGCTCGGCCCCGACCGGCCGGCGCGCGGCGTACGACGGCTGGACCGGCGGCTTCGGCTTCCTGGTGGCCGTGCACCACTGGCTGCTGCCCAGCCTGCACGTGTTCATCTTCCTGATCGCCGTCCTGCTGGGCGCGCTGTGGGCGCCCTGGGGCTGGCTGGTGCGCCGCTACCTCGGCGAGCGGCCGACACCGGGCCGGGGCGCCGCCGCGCTGCTGGTGCTGCCGTCGGCCTGGCTGATGGTGGAGCTGGTGCGGTCCTGGCAGGGGCTCGGCGGCCCGTGGGGCATGCTGGGCGCCAGCCAGTGGCAGGTCTCCCCCGCGCTGCGGCTGGCCTCGGTCGGCGGGGTGTGGCTGCTCAGCTTCCTGATCGTGGCCGTGAACGTGGCGGGGGCGGTACTGATCTCCGTGCGCGAGGCGCGCGTACCCGCCGTGGCCTCACTGGTCGCCACGGCCGCCGCGACCTCGGCCGCGTGGGCCTGGGCGCCGCGTCCGGAGGTGGAAGGGAGGGTGCGGATCGCCGTCGTACAGCCGGGGATCATGGACGGCGGCCTGAAGCGGTTCGACCGCGAGGAACAGCTGACCCGGCAGCTCGTCGGACACCACGTCGACCTGGTCGCGTGGGGCGAGTCCAGCGTCGGCTTCGATCTGGGCGACCGGCCCGATCTGACCCGGCGGATCGCCGCACTGTCCCGCGAGACCGGCGCCGATGTGCTGGTGAACGTGGACGCCCGCCGCTCGGACCGGCCCGGCATCTACAAGAGCTCGGTACTGGTCGGCCCGAACGGCCTCACCGACCACCGCTACGACAAGATGCGGCTCGTGCCCTTCGGCGAGTACATCCCCGCCCGCTCACTGCTCGGCTGGGCCACGTCGGTCGGCAAGGCGGCCGGCGAGGACCGCAGACGAGGCACCGAGCAGGTCGTGATGAACGTCGGACACGGGCTGCGGATCGGCCCGCTGATCTGCTTCGAGACCGCGTTCCCGGACATGAGCCGGCATCTGGCGGAGGACGGCGCCGATGTCCTGCTCGGCCAGTCCGCCACCTCCACCTTCCAGGACAGCTGGGCGCCCGGGCAGCATGCCTCGCTGGCCGCGCTGCGGGCCGCCGAGACCGGCCGCCCCATGGTGCACGCGACCCTCACCGGCGTCTCCGCCGTGTACGGGCCGGGCGGGCAGCGGCTCGGGCCGTGGCTCGGCACCGGCGCGAGCACCGTCCGCGTGTACGACGTACCGCTCGCGCACGGCCTCACGCCGTACGTCCACTACGGCGACTGGCCCGTGCACGGCGCGCTCCTGGTGCTGGCCGCGCTGTGCGCGGCCGAGGGCACGAAGGCGTTCAGGCTGCGGCGCAGCGGTCCTCAACCGCTCGTACCACCCGCTCGCACAGTTCATGAGTCGCCAGCGCGTCCCGGGCGCTGAGCACCTTCCCGGCGCGCACGGCGTCGAGGAAGACGAGGACCGCCTGCTCGATGCCGCGCTGCCGGGCCACCGGCACCCAGTCGCCGCGCCGGCGCACGGTCGGCTGGCCCTTGTGGTCGATCACCTCGGCGAGGTTGAGCACCTGACGCTTGGTGTCCTGCCCGGAGACCTCCAGGATCTCCTCCGTGGAGCCGCTGAGCCGGTTCATCACACCGAGCGCGGTGAAGCCGTCGCCGCCGAGCTGGAGCACCACGTGGTGCAGCAGTCCGTCCGCGACGCGGGCACGCACGGTGATGTCGTCGACCGGTCCCGGCACCAGGAACCGCAGGGTGTCGACGACGTGGATGAAGTCGTCCAGGATCATCGAGCGCGGCTGTTCGGGCAGCCCGACCCGGTTCTTCTGCATGAGGATCAGCTCGCGCGGGTGCTCCAGGCACTGCGCGTACCCGGGGGCGTAGCGGCGGTTGAAGCCGACGCAGAGGGAGACCCCGCGTTCCTCGGCGAGGTTCACCAGCCGTTCGGAGTCGGCGAGTTCGTAGGCGAGCGGCTTGTCCACGTACGTCGGTACGCCGGCCGCCAGCAGCCGGGTGACGATCTCGGGGTGGGCGGTGGTCGGCGCGTGCACGAAGGCCGCGTCGAGGCCCGCGGCGAGCAGGGAGTCGAGCGTGGTGTGCCGCCGGCCGGCCGGCAGATGCAGGGTGTCCGCGACCCGGTCGAGGGTGGCGGGCGTCCTGGTCTGGAGGTGGAGTTCGATCCCGGGCTGCATGCCCAGCACCGGCAGGTACGCCTTCCGCGCGATGTCCCCGAGTCCGATGCAGCCGACCTTCACGTGCTCTCCCCTACGCCGTTCCCGCGCTCGCTTCCTTGGCAGCATACGGGGGCCGCCAGTCGGCGATGCCGTCGAAACCTCGCAGGAAGAGGGCTGGTCCGGCCTTGGACAGGGCCGCGATCGTGAGGTCGCGTACGGCGACTGCGGCGGGGTTGCCGGTCATGTTCAGGCGGGCGGCCCTGACGGCCCGGCGGGCGATCGCCATGGTGCGCGGGAGACGGGCGGCGGTGTAGCCGGCCAGGTCGTCGCGATGGTGGGCGAGGACGACCGCGTCCTCGATGGCCTGGTTGCCGCCCTGGCCGAGGGTCGGCGGCATGGCGTGGGCGGCGTCCCCGAGCAGGGCGAAGCGGCCCACGTGGTGGGCGGGCAGGGGCCGGGCGATGTGGTGGACGGCGTGCCCGAGCACGTCCTCGGGGCGGGCGGCGGCGAGGACGGCCGGGACGGGATCGTGCCAGTCGCCGAACCGGCGCAGGAGTTCGGCCTTCTCGTCGTCCGGCGCCCGCTCGCCCGCCGGGGTCATGGCGGCGCCGAGGTGCCGGGCCTCGCTGAAGTGCGGGTGGGCCTGCGGGAGTTGCTGTCCGGAATGCTGGGCCGGTGAAGAACGACGACCGCCCGGATCGACGGCACCGGCGGCGACCGGGCGTCACCCTCGGCACCGCGAAAACATCCGTACGGGGCACGAGATCACCCGTGCGGGGGCGTCACCGTCGGCTCCCTGCTGCCAAGCCGGGGACCGACCCAGCAGAGTTGCGCGGGTGCATCGAACGACGACCACCGCAGCGCTCCTGGTCACCGTGGCCGTCTCGGCCCTCGCCGGCTGTGTGACGCTACAGCACCCGGCGGCCCCCAGGCCGTCCCCGGACCCGGCACCCGCGCTGCCGGCGGTCCCCCGCCCGGACGGCAGCGCGGAGCCCCGGGTGGTGCAGGCACCGGCCCGGGAGGCCCTGGAGATGACCGGCGCGTCCCGGCATCCGGAGCACCCGGCGCCGAGCGCGACACATCACTCGACCGAGGCACCCACGGTCACCCCACCCCACCGGCCACCGGCCGCCCCGCCCGCTCCCCCGCGCCCACACCCACACCCGCGCACCCACCCGGTGATCCCCTGGCAGCCGCACACCGACGCCCCGGCCCTGCCGAACCCGGTTCCGAAGGCTCCGGGCGTGTGCGCCCTGGGCAGGCAGTACGGCGGCTGGCAGGAGGGCAGCCCGGCGTCCAAGATCTGCGACCAGGCATACGGCCACTGACGAGCGCCGGTCGGGCAAGGCCCTGAAGGGGGGCGCGGCTGTGTCGATGTGCGGCTCCGCCGCGATGGGGGTCCCCGGGTGTGAGCGAAGCCGAGAACTCGGGCGAGCGGCGGGCCACGACGGAGCCGCGGACGAACGACGTCCCACCCGGTGCACTCTCAGGCGCCCTCACCCAGCCGCAGCTCCAGCCGGCCGATCGCAGCCCACACCCCATCGCCGTACCCATCGTCGGCCAGGACGTCCGCGGCCTCGCGCGCCCGGCGCAAATGGCTGCGGGCAGCCTCCTCCCGGCCCAGCTTCACATAGTCGGCGGCGAGATTGAGATGCAGAGAGGGATACAGCCCCCGCACGCTCAGCGGAGCGCCCCGCTCCTGCGCCGCGGACAACGCCCGGAGGTCCCAGGCGAGTTCGTCCTCCGGGTCGTCGTGGGTGTCCGCCAGGTAGTGGGCCAGGGTGCAGCGGTGCAGGGGGGCGCCGGCCTCGCCGATCTCCACCCACAGGTCGAGGAAGCGGCGGCGGGCCTCCTCGCGGTCGCCACCGTGGTGCAGCATCACGACCTGCCCGATCCGCGTCAGCATGGCGTCCGGTGCCGCGTGATCCTGTTGCTCCGCCACGGGTGCCCTCCGGGGGTTTGCGGGGTTGTCCGCTCCCGACGGTAATCCGCACCTCTGGGATTCCTGGTCAGGCTGCGCCGTTGCGTTGTCGGCCGGTGACTGACTGCGGGTCCGCTGCGGCTGCTCTCTCTACCCCCCGGCTCCACTGCCCCGGTCGCGCCCTCAGCCCAGGTTCGGGATGCGCCAGTCGATCGGCTCGTGCTTCTGCAGGGCGATCGCCTCGTTGATCTGGGTGAACGGGTGGGAACCGAAGAACTTCTTCGCGGAGAGGGGGGAGGGGTGCGCGCCCTTGACCACCACGTGGCGCTCCTCGTCGATGAGGGGCAGCTTCTTCTGGGCGTAGTTGCCCCAGAGGACGAAGACCGCCGGATCGGGCCGGGAGGCCACCGCGCGGATCACGGCGTCGGTGAACTTCTCCCAGCCCTTGCCCTTGTGCGAGTTGGCCTCGCCGGACCGGACGGTCAGCACCGCGTTCAGCAGCAGGACGCCCTGCTCGGCCCACGGCATCAGATAGCCGTTGTCCGGGACGGGCAGGCCCAGCTCCGCCTGCATCTCCTTGTAGATGTTCCGCAGGGAGGGCGGGGTCTTCACGCCGGGGCGGACCGAGAAGCACAGGCCGTGACCCTGGCCCTCGCCGTGGTACGGGTCCTGGCCGAGAACCAGGACCTTGACCTTGTCATAGGGCGTGGCCGCCAGCGCGGCGAAGACCTCTTCGCGCGGCGGGTACACGGGACCCTTCGCCCGCTCCTCCTCGACGAACTCCGTCAGCTCCTTGAAGTAGGGCTGCTGCAGCTCGTCGCCCAGAACCCCGCGCCAGGACTCGGGCAGCATGGCGATGTCGGTCACGTCAACGTCCTCACAGTGTGGATCAACTACGGCGTGCGATCACTCGCAGGCTTCAGAACCTACAGGCGACCGCTGACAACCGGTGCCACACGCCTGATTCACCAGCTGGTCTTGCGGTGCAGTGCCCACATCGTCATGATCGTCGACGGGTCCAGGGCCTGCTCGCCGCCGGAGATGTCCTCGCTGGCGGCGATGAACTGCCGGCCCTGCCACAGCGGGATCAGCCGGGCGTCGTTCACGATGATCTGCTGGGCCTGCTCCATGTCCTTGACCGTCTGGGCGCGATCGCTCTCCGCGCGCGAGTGGGGCAGCAGCGTGTCGGTGATCTCCTTGGAGGGGTACGGCGTACCGAGCGCGTTGTGCTCGCCGACGAACGGGGCGATGAAGTTGTCCGCGTCGGGGAAGTCCGGGAACCAGCCGCGGCCGAAGACCGGGTACTCGCCCTTCTGGTAGCCGACCACATAGGTCTTCCAGGGGCGGCTCTGGAGCGTGACGGTGAACAGGCCGGAGTCCTCCAGCTGCCGCTTCAGCTCCTGGAACATCAGCGCCGTCTCGGAGCCGTAGCGGTCGGTGGTGTACCAGAGGGTGAGCGGGACGCGCTGGTGGATGCCCGCGTCGGAGAGGATCTTGCCGGCCTTGGGCACGCTCGGGTCGCCGTAGTCGTCGAAGAAGCCGGTGGTGTGTCCGGTCAGGCCCTTGGGGACCATCGAGTACAGCGGGTCGACGGTGTCCTTGTAGACCTTGTGCGCGATGGCGCCCCGGTCGACGACCTGTGCCACGGCCTTGCGTACGGCGGGCTGCCTGGCCCAGGGGTCCTTGGGGTTGAACACCAGGTAGCTGATGTCGGTGCCGGTGCCGTCGACCAGCTGGAGGTTGCTGTTGCCGTGCTGCTGGAGGGTGACGATGTCGTCGGCGGCGAGGCCGCGGTAGGTGACGTCGATCTGCTTGTCGCGCAGCGCCTTGACCATGCCGGCCGAGTCCTGGAAGTAGCGGATGGTCACCGCGTCGTTCTGCCGCTTGGCGAAGCCCTGGTAGTTCCCGTTGCCGACGAGGACGGCCTGCCGGCCCTCGTCGTAGGACTTCAGCTCGTACGGTCCGGAGCCGTAGACCGTGTCGTCCTTGCGCAGGGAGTCGGCCGGGTAGTCGTTCGGGTCGACGATCGACATGGCGGGGGTGGCCAGCACGAAGGGGAAGGTGGCGTCGGACTGGTTGAGGTGGAAGACGACATCGTGGTCGCCGAGCGCCTGCACCCGGTCCAGGCTGCCGAGCAGACCGGCGGGTCCGCCCGGGGCGTCGATCTTGCGGATGCGGTCGACGGAGTACTTGACGGCCTGCGCGTTCAGCGGGTCGCCGTCGGCGAACTTCAGGCCCGAGCGCAGCGTGCAGCGGTAGGTGCGGCTGGCGGAGTCGGTGAAGGAGCAGCTCGCGGCGGCGTCGGGCTGGGGGGTGGTGGCGCCGTTGGGGTAGGCGAGCAGCGTCTGGAAGATGTTCCGGTACAGCTCCCAGGAGCCGTCCCAGGCACCGGCGGGGTCCAGCGTGCTGGGGGCGCTGGTGGTGCCCACGACGATCGGGCCCTTGCCGCCGCCGTTGCCGTCGGAGAGCAGACTGCAGCCGGTGGCCACCAGCGAGATGGACGCGATCGCCGCGATCCTCCGCAGGAATCGGTTCCGGTTGAACACGCGCACGCTCCTCGATCTGCCATACCAAGGGTCGGCAGACGATACCGCAGCGTTCGAGCGTCTGAACCTCTCTCCGAAACAGGACTTCTTGATCGATTTCGCATTGACGACGTTGTCAGTCCGCTGTGCGGAACCGATGGGGCGTTCCGGGCGCCGATCCGTCCGAAAATCGGCGCCCGGAAGGTGGCTCAGCCCACGCCGGCGTTCAGGAAGATCCCGCCGTCGACGACGAGCGTCTGGCCGGTGATCCAGTCGGACTGCGCGGAGGTGAGGAACGCGGCGGCCCCGCCGATGTCGGAGGGGACGCCGAGCCGGGCGAGCGGGTAGGCGGCGGCCGCCTCCTCCTCGCGGTTCTCGTACAGGGCCTGGGCGAACTTGGTCTTGACGACGGCCGGGGCGATCGCGTTGACCCGCACCTTCGGCGCGAACTCGTGCGCCAGCTGCTGGGTGAGGTTGATCATCGCGGCCTTGCTGACGCCGTAGGCGCCGATGAACGGCGAGGGCGCGAGGCCCGCGATCGAGGCGATGTTGACGATCGCGCCGCCGTTGTCCTTCTGCCAGGCGTGCCAGGTCTTCTGGGCGAAGCCGAGCGCGGAGATCACGTTGGTCTCGAAGACCTTGCGGGCGACGTTCAGGTCGAGGTCGGCGATCGGCCCGAACACCGGGTTGGTGCCCGCGTTGTTGATCAGGAAGTCGACGCGGCCGAAGGCCTGCATGGTGCGCTCGACGGCCTCGGCCTGGTGGTCCAGGTCGTGCGCCTTGCCGGCGACGCCGATGACCCGGGCCGAGCCGAGCCTCTCGACGGCCTCCTTCAGGGCGTCCTCGTTGCGGCCGGTGATGCACACGCGGTCACCGCGGGCGACGAGCGCCTCGGCGACGCCGTAGCCGATGCCGCGGCTGGCGCCCGTGACGAGGGCGACCTTGCCGGAAAGCTCGGGGAGTTCAGCGGAAGTCATGTACCTGTTCCTCAGTTGAGCGGTCCGCCGGCGACGTACAGGACCTGGCCGGAGACGAAACCGGCCGCCTCGCCGGTGAAGAAGGCGATGGCGTTGGCGATGTCCTCGGGCTCGCCGACGCGCTGCACCGGGATCTGGGTGGCGGCGGCCTTCTTGAAGTCGTCGAAGTCCATCTTGACGCGGTCGGCGGTGGCCTTGGTCATCTCGGTGGCGATGAAGCCGGGGGCGACGGCGTTGGCGGTGATGCCGAACTTGCCCAGCTCGATGGCGAGGGTCTTGGTGAAGCCCTGAAGGCCGGCCTTGGCGGCGGAGTAGTTGGCCTGGCCGCGGTTGCCGAGCGCCGAGGACGAGGAGAGGTTGACGATCCGGCCGAAGCCCGCGTCGACCATGTGCTTCTGGACGGCCTTGGTCATCAGGAACGAGCCGCGCAGATGGACGTTCAGGACGGTGTCCCAGTCGGAGGCACTCATCTTGAACAGCAGGTTGTCACGGAGCACGCCCGCGTTGTTGACCAGGATGGTCGGGGCGCCCAGCTCCTCGACGATCCGGGCGACGGCCGCCTCGACCTGTGCCTCGTCGGACACGTCGGCGCCGACCGCGATCGCCTTGCCGCCGGCGGCGGTGATCTTCTCGACGGTGTCCTTGCAGGCGGCCTCGTCCAGGTCGATCACGGCGACCGCGCGCCCCTCGGCGGCCAGTCGTACCGCGGTGGCGGCGCCGATGCCGCGCGCCGCGCCGGTGACGATCGCGACCCGCTGTTCAGTGGTGGACATTGCTGCTTCTCCTCGCCCTTGAGAGAACCTGTCTGGCTCTTGAGAGAGCCCGTCTGATGCGGTGAGCGACCGCTTAGTACCTTCAGCACACGTGACGCTAGAAGCCCTGGCACCCGGTGTCAACGGCACGCGGGGCGGGTGTGATCCATTACCTCACCAGGAGGTCCAGCAGACGCTCCGTTTCGGCCGCCGGGTCGGTGGTGAGTCCGGTGTGCGCGGGACCGGGCTGGACGACGGTGGAGCGGGGCGCGATCACCCAGCGGTAGCGGCGCCCGGCGTCGTCCCGGGCCGCCTGTCCGGCCTCCTCCCCGCCCGCGCAGTGCCGCTCGATCGCACCGAGCGCGGCCCGCACCCCGGCCACGTCGGCCTCCGGGTCGAGGGCGAGCAGCCGCGCCTCGTCGAGATGGGTGCGGGCGCCGACGTAGGCCTGGGCGCGGCAGTAGACGACGACGCCGGCGTTGATGCACTCGCCGCGCTCCACCCGCGGTACGACGCGCAGCAGCGCGTACTCGAACACGTCCCGGTCGCCGCCCTGACCCGCCCGGGTGATGTGGCGCTCGGTCACATGACCGGCCATATGGATGTGGGTCTCGCTCACTTGCCCTCCTCAAGGCCGGAGCCGATGCCGGTGATGCGCTCGGCGATGACGGCCGCCCGGGCCAGCAGGGGCCGCGCATAGGCCCGGCGCAGGTCGTCCGGGGTGTCGAAGCCGGGTTCGTCGGCCAGCCAGGCGTCGGGGATCTCCGCCGTGACCTCGGCGAGCAGGTCCTCGGTGACCCGGGGTGCCAGCTCGGCCGCGGCGGCGGTGACGTCCGGGGCGAAGCGGGCGAGGGCGTGGTCGGAGGCGTCGTAGGGGCGGGCGGCGGAGGCCTCGGCGGAGGGCCAGTTGTGGTGCCAGATCATCGTCGCGCCGTGGTCGATGAGCCACAGCTCGCCGCGGTGCACCAGGAGGTTGGGGTTGCGCCAGGAGCGGTCCACGTTGTTGATCAGGGCGTCGAACCAGACGATCCGGCCGGCCTCCTCGGAGCTCACCGGGAAGGCGAGCGGGTCGTAGCCGAGGGCGCCGGAGAGGAAGTCCATGCCGAGGTTGGTGCCGCCGCTGGACCGCAGCAGGTCCTGCACCTGCTGCTCGGGCTCGCCGAGTCCGAGGACCGGGTCCAGGTGGAGGGTGACCAGCCGGGGCATCCGGAAACCGAGGCGGCGGGCGAGTTCGCCGCACACCACCTCGGCGACCAGGGTCTTGCGGCCCTGTCCGGCGCCGGTGAACTTCATGACATAGGTCCCGAAGTCGTCGGCCTCGACGAGCCCCGGCAGCGAGCCCCCCTCACGCAGCGGCGTGATGTAACGGGTCGCGGTGACTTCCTTGAGCATCGCCCCAGGTTACTGGGGCACGGCCGGCGGCTCGGCGGGATGGGCCGACAGCGGTTCGACAGCTGTGGCTTACGTCCGTCTCATGCCCCGGCGGCCAGGATCTGGGTGCCCGTCTGAACGGGTCGCGCCCCGGCGCCGTACCCCTGGACGGATCACGACAAGCTCCGTGGAAGGGAATCCACATGACCAGCGCATCGTCCCAGCACGCTGCGGGACCGGCCCGCCGTACCGTCGTGGCGGCGGCCGGAGCGGCGGGGCTCGCCGCCGCGCTGACCGCCTGCGGTTCGAGCGACAACGCGTCCGGCACGGCCGGCACGGGGTCCGGTTCCTCCGGCACGACCGGCTCCACCGGGAGCACGGCGGGCACCGGGAGCAGCGGCAGCACCGGCTCCACGGGAGCGGCGCAGAACGGCGGCGGTTCCGCCGGCGGCGCCGCGCTCGCCAAGACCTCCGACATCCCCGAGGGCGGCGGCAAGATCTTCAAGGACCACGGTGTGGTCGTCACCCAGCCCACGGCGGGTACGTTCAAGGCGTTCTCGGCCAAGTGCACCCACCAGGGGTGCGCGGTGGGCAGTGTGACGGGCGGCGCGATCGTGTGCCCGTGTCACAACAGCCACTTCTCCGTCGCGGACGGCAGTGTGAAGCAGGGGCCCGCGACCCAGCCGCTGCCCGCCGAGAAGATCACGGTCTCCGGCGAGGACATCAAGCTGGCCTGAAGGACATCAAGCTGGCCTGAGCCGGATCAGCCGCGCCCGCGCGGCCGTTTGAGACAGCGGAGCACGTCGTCGGTGGTCGAGACCGTGGCGACCAGCGCGAGGGTGTGCCGGATCATCGCAGGGGTGTAATCGGCGGGCACCCCTGCGATGGCGTCGGCCGGGACTACGGCCGTATAGCCGAGGTTGACCGCGTCGAACACCGCGTTGGGTATCGCCACGTTGGCGGAGACGCCGGTGACGACCAGTGTGCGGCAGCCCAGGTTGCGCAGCAGGGCGTCGACGTCGGTGCCGTGGATCGGGGACAGCCCGTGTAGCCGGCGTACGACGAAGTCCTCCTCGGCGACCTCGATCGGGGGCGCGACTCGGACCGCGTGGGTGCCGGACAGCTGCAGCACCGGGAGCCGTTCCGCGGCCCGGAACAGCCTGGCGTTGCGGCTCGCGCCCCGGCCGTCCGGGCGGCGCTCGGCGATCGCGTGGATGACCTGGACGCCGGTCTCGTGCGCGGCGGCGACGAGCCGGGCGACATTGCGCAGCGCGCCGGAGGAGCGGGCCTCGCGGGCGAGTTCGGGCAGGGCGCTGTCCGGGCCGACGACCCCTTGCTGGCACTCGACGGTGAGCAGCACGGTGCTCACCGGGTCGAGGAGTTCGCTGAGCTGCTGGTGCGACGGCATGGCACGCCCCTTTGAAGACGACCTGACGGAAGACGACCTGTTGGAAGACGACTTGACGGAAGACGGCCCGGTGGACGACGACCCGACGAATGACGATCCCCTTGAAGACGAACCATTTCAAGTCGACCCGTTCTCTTTTCTGACGTGATGTCAGAGGATCACCGGGACACGATAGTTGTCTGCCACGACGTGGGAGAAGAGGGGGCCGCATGACCGTCACTCAGCAGCGCCGGGGCCGGAAGATCATGATGACGCCCGGCGAGCTGGACGAGTTCCTCACCAGTCAGCGCACCTGCCGGGTCGCGACCGTCTCGGCGGACGGCGCACCGCATGTCAGCGCGCTGTGGTTCGCCTGGGACGGCACCTCGCTGTGGCTGTACTCGGTGGTGCGCAGCAGGCGTTGGGCGCAACTGCGCCGCGATCCGCGGGTGGCCGTCGTGGTCGACTCGGGCGAGGACTACGACCAGTTGCGCGGGGTCGAACTGTCCGGCCGGGTGGAGTTCGTGGGCGAGGCGCCCCGGGTCGGGGAGCTGTGTGCCGAACTCGACACGGCCGAGACGCTGTTCGCGCGCAAGAACTTCGGCCTGGACGAGATGCCGCACGACGGCCGGCACGCCTGGACCCGGCTGACCCCGGAGAAGATCGTCTCCTGGGACTTCCGGAAGCTGGGCGGAGCCTAGGCTCGCTCAGCCGACCTGCCGCGCCGCGGTGCGCAGGGCCTCGACCGCCGCTCTGATCGAGGGGCGGCGGTCGGCGTCCGCCCGCCAGACCACATAGACGTGCCGGCGCACCCGCTGCCTGAGCGGGACGAGGACCACGCCGTCCGGGACCGGATGCCGGCCCAGCAGTGGCGCGATGCACACACCCAAACCGGAGGCGACCAGGCCGAGTTGGGTGTGGGTCTCGCCGGCGCGGTGGCCGACGATCGGCTCGACGCCCTTGGAGCGCAGCGTGAACATCAGCCACTCGTGGCAGAACTCGCCCTCGCCCCAGGTGATCCACTCGTCCTCGGCGAACTCGGTGAGGTCGACCTCGTCCCGGCCGGCGAGCGGGTGCCCGACCGGCATGGCGACATCGGCCGGATCGTCCAGCAGGGGTGCCTTGACCAGACCGTCGGGCACGGGCATCGGCTTGTTGTACCAGTCCAGCACCACCGCGAGATCCAGATCGCCGCGGACGACACCGGCGATGCCCCGCTCCGGCTCCAGCTCGCTGGAGCGGACGCGCAGCCCGGGGTGCTCGGCGCGCAGCGCGCCGAGCGCGGCCGGGAAGAGCCCGCGGGCGGCGGTCGGGAACGCCGACAGCCGCAGTTCACCGACGACCTGACCGCGGTGCGCCTCCAGATCGGACTCGGCGAGTTCGACCTGCGACAGGATGCGGGACGCGTGCTCCGACAGCAGACGCCCGGCGTCCGTGAGCCGCACCCCCCGGCCGTTCTTGGCGAGGAGCTGCTGGCCGATCTCGCGCTCCAGCTTGCCCAGCTGCTGGGAGACGGCGGAGGTGGTGACATGCAGCGCGTCCGCGGCCGCGCTGACCGAGCCGTGCCGGGCGAGGGCATCCAGGGTGCGCAGGCGCTCCAGGTTCAACATGTAAGTGATTCTAAGACGTACCCGGTGGAAAAACTCGATTGTGCTACGAGGTTGCCTCCAGCATGGTGGAAATCATGAGCAGCACGGTCACCGCACCCCGAACCCAGTCCCCCGCCCCCACCCGTCCCGGCGCCCGCCTCGACTGGCGGCTGCGCTTCGGCGCCCTGTCCCTGATCTGGGGCTTCAGCTTCCTGTTGATCAAGGTCGGCACGGAAGGATACGCGCCCTTCCAGGTCACCTTCGGGCGGCTCGTGTTCGGTACGGCGGTGCTGGCGGCGGCGATGGCGGTCAAGCGGGAGCGGCTGCCGCGCGGGGCCCGGCTGTGGGGCCATATGGCGGTCGCCGCGTTCCTGCTCAACGCCCTGCCGTTCTCCCTCTTCGCCTTCGCCGAGCTGACGATCCCGTCCACGCTGGCCGGCATCTGCAACGCGACGTCGCCCCTGTGGGGCATGGCTCTGTCCCTGGTCGCGCTGTCCGAGGACCGGCCTACCCGGGTTCGGGTCGCCGGGCTCGGGCTGGGCTTCCTGGGCGTGCTCACCGTGCTGGGGGCCTGGCAGGGGTTCCATGGGCTGGATGCCACGGGTACGGCGATGGCCCTGCTCGCCTCGCTGAGCTACCCGATCGGCTGGATCTACGTCCGGCGGACGCTCGCGGGCACGGGCAACTCCCATCTGTCGATGACGGGCGCGCAGCTGCTGCTGGCGACGCTCCAACTGGCCGTCGTCACCCCGCTGTTCGCCGGGTTCCCCACGCATGTCGATCTGGTGCCGCTGCTTGCGATCGCCGCGCTGGGGGCGCTCGGCACGGGGGTGGCCGTGCTGATCCAGTACGGGTTGGTCGCCGAGGTCGGGCCTACTACGGCGCAGATGGTCACCTATTTCATTCCGGTGATCGCAACGGCGGCCGGTGTCGCGATTCTCGGGGAATCGCTGGGGTGGAACACGCCGGTGGGGGCGGTGATCGTGCTGGCGGGGGCCGCGCTTACGCAGGTTCGGGGGCGTAGCGCCCACGCGTGGCGCTCACGCGGTTCGGCGGAGGGCGCCTCGCGCTCACGCGGTTCGGCGGGGAGCGCCTAGCGGGGAGGGGCGTGGGGTTCGTGTGCGGCTGACGGTTCGTTGTGGCTTGTCGCGCCGTTCCCGGCGCCCCTTGGGTGTGGCGCCCCTGTCGCGCAGTTCCCGCGCCTCCTCGTGGTGCCGCCCCTAGCCGTAGACGCGGGCCGGGGACGGGCGTACCGCTGTCGCCACCGCTTGTGCCAGTGGGGTGATGTCCTCCTGTGTGAGCGTTGAGATCGTGATGCGGATCGCCTGTCTGCTGTTCAGGCGGTAGCGGGCGCCCGGGGCGACCGCCCAGCCGGCTTGGAGGAGGCGGGCGACCGCGCCGGTCTCGTCGGGGACCGGGACCCATACGTTCATGCCGCTGCGGCCGTGGGCGGCGACTCCCCGGTCCGCCAGTGCGTCGACCAGCGCGTCCCGGCGGACGGCGTACGCCCGTGCCACCGCCACCCGGTCCACCGCGCCCTGGGTCCAGAGCCGGACCACGGCTCGCTGCAGCAGCAGGCTCACCCAGCCGGGGCCCAGGCTCTGGCGGCCGCGTACCCGGTCGACCGTGACCGGGTCGCCGGCTACGACGGCCACGCGCAGGTCGGGGCCGTAGGCCTTGGAGGCGGAGCGGACGACGGCCCAGTGGTGGGTGACGCCCGCCAGGGGGTGCAGCGGGAGGTCGACGATGCCGTGGCCGTGGTCGTCCTCGATCAGCAGGGTCCCCGGGTGGTCGCGCAGGACCGCGCGCAGGGCACGCGCGCGTGCGACGGTCACGCTGGCGCCGGTCGGGTTCTGTGCACGGTCGGTGACGATCAGGGCGCGGGCCCCGGACTCCAGGGCGCGGCGCAGGTCGTCGGCGCGTGGACCGTCGTCGTCCAGGCCCACCGGGAGCGTGCGCAGCCCCAGCGCGGGGACCAGGTCGAGGAGGCTGCCCCAGCCGGGGTCCTCGACGGCGACCGCGTCGCCCGGCCTGAGATGGGCGGACAGGACGCGCTCGATGGCGTCGAGGGAGCCCGAGGTCACGGTCAGCGGGCCCGCGGGGACGCCGTCGGCGTCGAGTTCGGCGCGGGCGAGGCGGGCGAGGTCCGCGTCCACGGGGTCGTCGCCGTAGCGGACGGGCCGCCGGTCGCCCTCCTCCGCCGCCGCGGTGAGGGCCGGGGCGAGCCGGGGCAGCAGAGCCGGGTCCGGGTTGCCGGAGGCCAGGTCGCGGCCCCCTGCGGGGACCTCCAGGCGCAGTTCCTCGCGGCCGGTGGTGGCCGGCTTGGGCCGGATCCGGCTGCCCCGGCGGCCCGCGGTCTCGATCACCCCGCGCTCGCGCAGGGTGCGGTACGCGGCCGCGACGGTGTTGGGGTTCACGCCCAGCCGGGTGGCCAACTCCCGCATGGGAGGCAGGGATTGGCCCGGTGCCAGCGCACCGGCCCCGACCGCGCGCTCCACGCTGGCCGCAATCTCTGCCGCGCCACGCCCTTCGATGGGATACTCTCCTAGCACAAAGAGCATTATGCACTAGTGCAATACAGATTACCATCGCCGGCATCACCCCAGATCGCCATTGCTCGTCACGGAGGACCGCCATGCAGGGGACGACCGAGGAAGCCCAGGCCGCCGCCTACGCCCCGACCGACCGCACCGTGCCCACGCGCGCCGCGGACCGGGCGTCGTACGACAAGGAACAGGTGCACGCGATACTCGACGAGGGGTACGTCTGCCACCTCGGCTTCGTCCGCGACGGAGCCCCTGTCGTGTTGCCGACGCTGTACGGCCGGGTCGGCGAGCGGCTCTATGTGCACGGGTCCACGGGTTCCCGTCCGCTGCGGATGACCGGTGCGGCCGATCCGGGCCTGCCGGTGTGTCTGACGGTCACTCACGTGGACGGGCTGGTGCTGGCCCGTTCCGCCTTCCACCACTCCATCAACTACCGCTCCGTGGTGGTGCACGGCATCGCGCACCAGGTCACCGACCCGGAGGAGAAGCGGGCGGCGCTGGACGCGCTGGTGGACCACGTCATGCCGGGCCGGGCCGCCGACTCCCGGCCCGCGGACAAGAAGGAGCTGGCCGCCACCGCGGTGATCCGCCTGGACCTGGACCAGGTCTCGGCCAAGCTCCGCACCGGCGGCGCGAACGACGACCCGGCGGACCTCGCGCTGCCGCACTGGGCCGGCGTCGTCCCGCTCCGGCGCGGCTACGACGCCCCGGTCCCCAACGCCGACCTGGCGCCCGGCATCGAGCTGCCGGACTACCTGACGTCTCTCTAGGACCGGGACTGTCCGAAGGGGGGTGCCCCGGGGCGGTGCCGTGGTGTCGTGACCGCCGCCCCGGGGCACGGCGGTCACGCCGGGAGCGACTCCCGGCCGCCCGCCCCGCGGGCCTCGCTCGCGGCGAGGCCCGCGACCGCGCCGAGCAGGAGCAGGGTGCCGCCCGCGGTGGTCGCCGTCAGCCGCTCCCCGAGCAGGACGACGGCGAGCACGGCCGCGGTCACCGGCTCCAGGAGCATGATCACGGAGACGGTGGCAGACCGTACGACGGCCGCTCCGGCGAAGTACAGGGCGTACGCGAGCGCCGTGGGCACGGCGGCGATGTAGAGCACGAGCCACAGCAGCCGCGCCGGATGGGCGGTGTGCGGGAGCAGACCCTCGTGCAGTGCGCACGGCAGCAGGCACAGGGCGCTCACCGCGAACGCCCCGGCGGTGGTGTCGGAGGCGTCGGCGCAGCCGGCCCTCCCCCACCAGCGGGTCAGCAGGGTCATGGCGCCGTAGCCCGCGGCCGAGACGAGCGCCAGCAGCATACCCGCCGGGCGTACGGTCGCGGCCGAGCCGCCGAAGGTCAGCACGGCCAGCCCGGCGAGCGCCCCGGCGACGGCCAGCACCCCGCCGGCGCCGAGCCGTTCGCCGAGCAGCAGCCGGGCGCCGAGCGCGATGAGCACGGGCCCGGCGCCGAGGGTGACGACGGTGGCCACGGCCAGCCCTGTGGACTCCACGGCGGCGAAGTAGGCGGTCTGGAACACCGCGAGACCGAGGCCGGTGGCGAGGACCCGGCCGGCCCTGCGGGCCAGGGGTGCGGTGGCGGCCGGACGGACACGAGGGCGCAGCCCGCGTCCGGCGAGCAGCAGGAGCAGGCCCAGCGCGCAGCGCCAGAAGGACAGCCCGAAGGCGCCCATGTCACTGGCTCGGTAGACCAGGGAGGCGGCGGCCCCGGCGGTGCCCCAGGCGGCACCCGTGATGATCAGATAGAGCAGGCCGCGCCCGACGGGCAGGCCAGAAGCAGGGTTCGACGTCGACAAGGGAATCTCTCCGCAGAAACGCACGCATCGGTGCGGAAGTTCGAGAGCGGCCCGCTGCTGCGGGGCGCGTGGACTTCATCTGCGGGCAGCACCGTCCGGCCCGGCGCGACGGCGCCGGGCGGGTGTCCCGGAGGCCCGCCTCAGGCGGCCGGGGGCGGAAGGACGAGCGTGGACGGCATGACCAGCACCTTAGGCGGACGTACGACGCTCGGACAACTCCCGTTCCGGCCCGCCCGCGGCCACCGGCTCGGCGGAGCCCTTGGCGGGGGTCGAGGACTGGGCGATGAACGCGCCGAACAGGACGACGGCCCCGCCGACGATCTGCGGCGCGGACAGGTGCTCGCCGAGCAGCACCCAGGCCAGCACGGTCGCGATGACCGCCTCCAGGCAGGCGACGACACCCGCGACCTGCGGGGACAACCGGCGTACGGACAGCACCCCGGTGACGTACGCGACGACGGTGGCGATCAGCACGATCCAGCCGAGCAGGACGGCGGCCGGTACGGCGGTGCCGTTCATGTCCGCGGAACCGGTGAGCACCGACCAGCGCATGGTCCAGGGGCGGGCGACGGCCGTCAGCACGAGGGCGCCGACGAGCAGGCCGTAGGCGATGACGCCGAGCGGGTCCGGTGCCTCCTCGCCCGCGTCACCGCCGTGATCGGCCAGGACGAAGTAGCCGACCTGGCAGCAGGCGGCAGCGAGGGCGAACAGCAGGCCGAGGGCGTCGAAGCTCAGCCCCGACCAGACCTCCACCACACAGGCGAGGCCGCCGGCCGCGAGGACCACGCCGAGCGCGGCGGCCCGCATCACGGGCCGCCGCTGCACGAACCGCACCCAGCCCAGCACCAGCGCGGGAGCCAGGTACTCGATGAGCAGGGCCACGCCCACCGGGATCCGGGAGAGCGCGGCGAAGTAGCAGGCCTGGACACCGGCGACGCCGAGCAGTCCGAACCCGGCGAGCAGCGCGGGCCGGCGGCGCGGCAGCGCGCGGTGCCGCACGGCGAGCGGCAGCATGACCAGGGCCGCACCGGCCACCCGCAGCCAGACCACGTGGAGCGGGTCGAGGCCTGCCTCGATGAGCGGCTTGGCGGCCACTCCGGACCCGCCGAAGGCGAGTGCCGAGGCGAGCGCGAGACCGAGCCCGACGCCCTTGCCGCGGCTGCCCTGACTGCTCTCTGACGTCTGCACCGGCACATGATGACAGGCGGCGACATGAGCGTCATCCCCTATGACACCTGTCTCAGGAGCTGGACGTGCGGGGCTACGTGCGGGCCATGTTCGGGGCTATGTACGGGGCTCTCTGTGGGGCCGTCAGCGGGCCGGCTCGCCGTCGCCGGCGCACTCCTCGGCGCCGGCCGCGAGCCGGGTGTTCAGGTCGCGGATGCCGGCCCGTTCGAGCACCTCGACGGCCCGGGACCCCGGGTCCGCGCTGAGCGCGGCGAGCAGGTCGACGCCGGAGACGCGGGGTTCGCCGCGCAGCCGGGCGCGCTCGCGGGCGCCGGCCAGAGCGTCGGCTGCGGCGGGCGACCAGCCTGCGGTGTCCCTGGGCTCCCGTGCGCCGGGAACGGCCGCCTCGGCACGGACGGCTGCCGTGGCGGGGACGACCGCGAGCGTGCCGGAGTCCTCCACGCTGCCCTGCCAGCGCAGTCCGTAGCCGATGCTGCGCTGCACCAGGTAACCGAGGAGCCGGGCGAGCTGCGGCGGGCCGCCGACGGCGGCGCGGACCTCGGGGTCGTGTTCCAGGAGGGAGTGCAGCAGATGGGCCGTGTCGATCTGCCGGTCCCCGTCCCGCACGGCCCTCCGGCGGGCACCGGCGACCACCGCCGTCAGCTCTGCGCCGAGCGCGGCATCGTCGTCCAGGTGTGCGGCCGCCTGGTCGTGGGCGGTCCGGTGGGCAGTACGGGGTTGCACAACCGCTACCCCATCAGCCGCAACGGGCCGAGTCATCCACGAGTGGAACCATCTTCGCGTCCCACGCAGAGTGGACATCGACGCGCTGCATCTCATCCTTACGGAGGAGATCTGACCGACGGGCGAGATTCGGCCGGTCCGGCCCAGGGGGCGCGCGTCGCGACGAGGGCGCCTTCCCGCGCGCACGGGATCGGTTCGACGCGGCGGCGATACGCCGGGTGGGCCGACCGGGGTGGCGGGCCGGCCAGGGTGGGCCGACCGGGGTGGGGGTCCGTGCCCGCCGACCCGCATCTCTGACGGTTCATCAGTATTGAATGTTCGCGCCCCTGCGGCTACGTTCCGCGACACCGTAGCCCGCTACGCCCGATTCCGAAGGGGTGGTCGTATGGCCGAAGTCAGCGCGGAGGCACGCATCCAGGCACCGGCCGAGAAGGTGTGGGCCCAGCTCACCGACTGGTCGTCGTACGGGGAGTGGAACGCCACCCACACGAGCTTTCCCAAGGGCGGCCCGGAGACCCTGGCCGTGGGCGGCATGTTCCAGGAGAACATGAAGCTGATGGGTTTCCCGGCCGAGGTCGACTGGACCATCGAGGAACTTGAGCCGGCGCGGGTGTTCGCGATCCGCGGCAAGGGCCCGATGGCGGTGACGGTCGCCACCCGCTACACCCTCACCCCCGACGGCGACGCCACGTCCGTACGCGTCGACGGCGAGTTCACCGGCGCCGCGGTGTCGCTGATGGCGGGCAAGCTGAAGGACTCGGCGACGGCGGCCCTGAACGAGTCACTGCGCAAGCTGGCCGGACTGGTGGTCTGAGCCGGGTCGGACCGGGCATTTCGAAGGCGCACTCGGCGGACCCCGGGCACGCGAAGGCGCCCCGCACGGATCACCGCGCGGGGCGCCTCACCCCACCCGCGAACTCAGTGTTCGTCGGCGAGGATCAGGTACAGCTTCTTGCGGGCCTCGTTGATGACGGCCAGCGCCTTATCGCGCTGTTCCTTGCTGCCCGTCTTCCAGACCTGCCCGAAGGCCTCCATCAGACCGAAGCCGGCCTGGCGGATCTCGCCGAGGGCCTCCCAGTCGACCCCGCGTGAGGCCTCCTCCCAAGGCGCGTCCGGCCCCTCGTCGGCGGCGGAGCGCCCGTCCTCGGTGAGGGCGAACAGCTTCTTGCCGCCCTCGCTCTCACTGGCGATCAGGCCCTCGTCCTCCAGCAGCTGAAGCGTGGGATAGACCGAGCCGGGGCTGGGCTTCCATGCGCCGCCGCTGCGTTCGGCGATCTCCTGGATCATTTCGTAGCCGTGCATGGGGCGGTCCTTGAGCAGGGCCAGGATCGAGGCCCGCACATCACCGCGCCGCGCCCGCCCCCTCGGGCCACCGCGGCCCCTGGGCCCCCAGGGGCCGGGGCCGAATCCCGGGCCGCCAGGGCCGAACCCGGGTCCACCCGGGCCGAAGGGCCCGAAGGCGGCCCGCCGCCCGTCGAATCCACCCATGCCGCGCGGGCCGGGGCCCTCGTGCCGATGTCCACGCTCGAATCCGTGGGTACGCATCGCGATCACTCCATTCCATCGCTGATCTGTCACGTCTGCATCGCGTATCGTTCGCGATGCCTCAACGATATATCGGAACCGATCGCATGACAACACCCTTCTGGAGCGGCTACCGAGGAAGCCGAGGGTGCCCCAGACGGTGGCGGACTCTTACCCAAAGCGCACCGTAACGGTCGCGTAACGCCGCTACGCTCTTGACATGGGCATTCTGATACCTGGGCCCGCGGAGACACTCATCGGCATGGTGAGCTTCGCTGTGGTCTTCGTGTGCATGACCAAGGTTCTCCTTCCGCGCATCAACAAGGTCCTCGACGAACGGAAGGACGCCATCGAGGGCCAGGCGGAACGCGCCGAACAGCTGGCGACGGAAGCCCGTGAAGTCCTCGCCGAATATCGCGAGGAACTGGCCGAGGCCCGACACGAGGTGGCCCGCCTGCGGCAGGAGGCTTTGGAGCAGGGCACGCAACTGATCGCCGAGATCCGCGCCGAGGGCCTCCGGGAACGCGACGCGATGATTGCGGAAGCTCAGGCACGGCTCGCGGCCGATCGGCTCATTGCGGAAACGGAACTACGGGGAGACGTCGTGTCGTTGGCCACGGAGCTGGCCGGTCGGGTGGTCGGCGAGCCCCTCGATGTCGCCGACAGCGGGATCGTGGACCGCTTCTTCTCAGACCTCGACGCGCGGAGCGCGGCAGGTTTGCAGTAGAGCCCGTTTCCCCACCTCACCTCACGGACACGATCGACGTGTCCGCGAGAGTGGAGTTCTCTACCCGTCGAGCGGAAAGCGGTAGACGGTCGACGGCCTGGCTCGGAAGCCGAGGCGCTCGTAGAGCCGGTTCGCTGCCGCACGATCCGGCCGGGAGGTGAGGTCCACCGTCCGGGCGCCCGCCTCCCGGGCGATCCGCACGGCTTCCTCGGTGAGCAGGCCGGCAACTCCCTGGCCTCGCGCCGCACGGTCGACGACCACGTCTTCGATACGGGCCCGCAGACCGGACGGCAGGGGCAACAGCACCAGAGTCAGGGTCCCGATGATCGCCTCGGACGTCCGGGCGACCAGCACCGTGTTGGCGTCACAGGTCACCATCCGGTCGACTGCTTCGCGGTCGAGGGGCTTCGCCGTCGACGACAGCTGCGGCAACAGCCGGCCGAAGGCGTCGACGAGTTCCTGGCTCGCTTCCCGGGCGATGTCTACACGGACGTTCATGCACGGAGCCTATCCATCACCAGGCAGCCGGGCCTTGCTCCGGCCCGGAGACTGACACGAGTGCGCCGCGCAGGCTGAGGAAGAGCGTCCGGGAGCGTCCGAGGACGACTGACACGTACCTTCAGCCGTCATCGTCTCCGCCAACTCCGCAGCGACGCCGCCCCGTTGGACCGCCCGTTCCGCCGCCCGCAGCGGACAGCCCGTGCCCACGCGGGAGGTCAGGTCCGCGCGGAGGGCGGTCAGTTCGGCCATGCGCGCGTCGATGACCCGGATCTTGTCCTGGAACAGGGCGGACAGGGCCTCGGCGCTGTCCGGGGCGTCCCGCAGTTCCGCGCCGTGCCGGGCGATCTCGGCCAGCGTGAAGCCGAGCGCCTGCGCGGTGCGGACGTAGCGCAGCCAGATCACCGTCTCCGGCGGGAAGTCGCGGTAGCCGTTGGGCAGCCGGGCGCCGTCGAGCAGGCCGATCTTCTCGTAGAAGCGCAGGGTGTCCTTCGACAGGCCCGTACGCGCGGCCAGTTCTCCGATCCGCATGGCTCCCCCACCGCCTGGTCCCCGCCGCCCGGTCGACTTGACCTTGGAGCGTACTCCGCTGTCTAGCGTGGGCGACGCCCGAGCGAGTCCCGACCCTGAGCCCCCGAGGTGCCTGCCATGCCCCCTTCTTCCTTCCCGTCCCCCGCCTATCTGCGCCTCGTCCGCGTCAGCGGCTGGTACGACCTGATCGTCACGGCCGGGTTCGCGACACCCTGGACGTATGCGCTGCTGCATCACCTGCTGTCGGCCGGCGGCGACGCGACCGGTCTCGGCGCCATGCCCGCGCTCACCCCCCTGCAGACCCTGTACGCCAACCTGATGGGCTCGGTCGTGGTGGTCTGGGCCGTACTGCGCGTCGTACGACCGCTGCCGCTGCACGGACTGCTCGACGGCACCGCCCGCGCCCTCTTCTCCCTCTGGCAGGCATACGCGCTGGCGCACGGCGGGCCCGGGGTGCTGTGGCCGTTCCTCGCGGTGGAGGTCTCGTTCGGCGTCGCCCAGCTCGCCCCGTGGGCACGGATGCGGGCCGCCGGCCTGCGGAAAACGTGCCAGGACTCGTGAATTGGCCTTGGGGCGAGGCTCGTCGCAGCCGCTAGCGTCGCGTCATGCGCATTCGAATCGTGGACGCCTTCACCGACCGCCCCTTCGCCGGCAACCCGGCCGGAGTCCTGCTCCTCGACGACGTCTTCCCGGACGACGACTGGCTCCAGAACGTCGCCATGGAGGTCAACCACGCCGAGACGGCGTTCGCCCACCGGTTGCCCGCGGGCGGCGAGGCGGACTGGGCGCTGCGCTGGTTCACGCCCGTCGCCGAGGTGGCGATGTGCGGGCACGCGACCCTCGCCACGGCCCACGTCCTGCACACCACCGGCGCCCACGAGGGCCCGGTGCGGCTCGCCACCCGCAGCGGCGTGCTCATCGCCACCCCCGCCGACGACGGCTCGATCACCCTCGACTTCCCGACCGCCCCGCTGACCCGGGTCGAGCTCCCGGCCGGGATCGCCGAGGCGCTGGGGGCCGAGCCCGTCGCCGCCTTCGACACCGGGGCGAACGTCGGTGACCTGCTCGTGGAACTGGCCGACGAGAAGACCGTCCTCGGCCTCGCGCCGGACCACAGGTCCCTCGGCGCCTACTCCTCGCGCGGTGTCATCGCCACCGCCCGTGCCGACGACCCGTCCCGCGGTTACGACTTCGTCTCCCGCTGTTTCTTCCCGAACGTCGGCATCGACGAGGACCCGGTCACCGGCAGCGCCCACACCGCGCTCGCCCCGCACTGGTCGGCGCGCCTCGGCCGCGACGACCTCACCGGGCTGCAGGCCTCCCGCCGCACCGGCCTGGTCCGCACCGGTCTGCGCGGCGACCGCACCCTGCTGACCGGCCGCGCGGTCACGGTCATCGAGGGCGAGCTGCACGCCTGAGCGGGTGGAGCCGGACGGCTGAGCGGGCGCTGCCTTCGGTCCTCAGGCCGTCGGCAGCCAGCCGACCTTCCCCGCGAGGAGGGCGTAGCCGACGAAGGCGCCGATGTCGAGCAGGGAGTGCGCGACGACCAGGGGACCGACCCGGCCCCAGCGGCGGTACAGGTACACGAACACCACGCCCATGACCATGTTGCCGAGGAAGCCGCCGACGCCCTGATAGAGGTGGTACGAGCCGCGCAGGACCGCGCTGGCCACCAGCGCGGTTCCCGGAGTCCAGCCCAACTGGCCCAGCCTGCGCAGCAGATAGCCGACGACGATGACCTCTTCGAGGACCGCGTTCTGCAGGGCGGACAGGATCAGCACCGGGTACTTCCACCACACATCCGGCAGCGCCTCGGGGACGACCGTGAGATTGAAGCCGAGGCCGCGGGCGGCCAGGTAGAAGGCGATCCCGGTGCTGCCGATCACCGCCGCGATCCCGGCGCCCCGGGCCAGGTCGGGCCGAGGGCGGGTGCGGTCGAAGCCGAGGGTGCGCAGGCCGACGCCCTCGCGCAGCAGGAGGTGGGCGACCAGGGCGACGGGGACCAGCGCGGTGGTGATGCCGAACAGCTGCCAGGCCAGGTCGAGCCAGGGACGGCCGGGCGCGGCCGAGGCGTTGAGGGTGGCCGCCTGGTCCTTCAGGCCGCCGGGCTTGGTGACCGAGCCGATGAAGCTGATCAGTGCGGAGACCCCGCTCGCGCCCAGCGAGAGCGCGAGGACGAGCAGCGTCTCGTCCCGCAGGATCCGCCGCGGGTCGCGCTCGCGCGCCCCGGGTTCGGCCACCGAGTCAGCCTCCACCTGCACCCCTGCCTCCCTGCGGCTCACGGGCCCTACGGCCCACCTTCGCCCCGCAAGGATCGCAGAAGCGGAGGGGAGGACGGCGTACCGGGCCGTCGCACACGAGCAGCACCGGTACGCCTGTGTACGACGCTCACCCCAGATCGGCGCAACCCGGCGGAGCGACCTTCATCCCATGGGAACCGGTTCCGGCAACCCCACCGGCCACGTGTGCACCGGCTCCCCCACATGCATCAGCTCGGCATAGCGCCGCGTCGTCGCGGCGAGCGCCCCCTGACGGGTCAGCCCCTGCTCCAGCGCCCGATGGAAGGTCGCCGCCTGCCAGGACGCCCCGTTCACCCGGCGCCGGCAGCGCTCCTCGATGACGCCCAGATACAGGTCGCGGTCGGCCGCTTCCACACCCCACGCGTCCAGCCCGGCCGCGGCCAGCGGGAGCAGCTCGTCGCGGATCAGGGTGACCGCGTCGACCACTGCCGTGCCGCCGTAGCGCCCTCGCCGGGGCCACACGAACCGCGCGTCGATGCCGTACCGGCACGCGGCGTCGAAGTTGGCCTCGGCCGCGGCGAAGGGCAGCCGGGTCCACACCGGCCGGGACTCCTCGGCGAAGGCGCGGACCAGACCGTAGTAGAAGGCCGCGTTGGCGATCACATCGGTGATGGTCGGCCCGGCCGGCAGCACCCGGTTCTCCACCCGGAGATGCGGGACGCCGTCGGCGATGCCGTACACCGGCCGGTTCCAGCGGTAGATCGTGCCGTTGTGCAGCACCAGTTCGGCGAGTCTGGGCGTGCCGCCGGCCGCGATGACGTTCAGCGGCTCCTCGTCGTCGCAGATCGGGAGCAGTGCCGGGAAAAAGCGCAGGTTCTCCTCGAACAGCTCGTACGCGGAGGTGATCCACCGCTCGCCGAACCAGGTGCGCGGCCGTACGCCCTGCGCCTGCAGTTCGGGCGGGCGGGTGTCGGTGGACTGCAGGAACAGCGGGGGCCGGGACTCGCGCCACAGCTCGCGGCCGAACAGGAACGGTGAGTTGGCGCCCACGGCGATCTGCGCGGCGGTCGCCACCTGCGCCGCGTTCCACACGTCCGCGAACCGGGCCGGGGTGACCTGCAGATGCAGCTGTACGGAGGTGCAGGCGGCCTCCGGGACGATCGACTCGGTCGTGCAGACGAGGTGCTCCACGCCCTCGATGTCGAGCCGGAAGTCCTCTCCGCGCGCGGCCACGATCTGGTCGTTGAGCAGGGTGTAGCGGTCGACCTCGGAGAGGTTGGCGGAGACCAGGTCGTCGCGGTCGAGCGTGGGCAGGATGCCGATCATGACGATGCCCGCGTCCACCTCGACGGCCTTGCGATGGGCGTAGGCGAGCGAGGTGCGCAGTTCCTCGGCGAGCCGGTCGAATACCCGGCCGCCCAATCTGTGTGGGGCGATGTTGACTTCCAGATTGAACATGGCGAGTTCTGTTTGGAAATCGCGGCTCGCGATGCGCTCCAGTACCTGCCCGTTCAACATTTTCGGCATACCGTCGGGTCCAGCGAGATTCAATTCGATCTCGACTCCCATGAGGTTCTTGGGACGGTCGAATCGCTTCTCGCGCAACAGCCGCTCCAGTCCCATGAGGCACTTCTGGAGCTTTTCGCGGTAGCGCTGGCGATCGGACAGGTCGAACTGCCCTGCCACGACCTTCTCCCCCATCGAAGTGTCCCTCCTCGGATGGGCGGGCCGACGATCCGGCCGCCGGGCTCCCGGTCAGTGGGGGGATGATGCCCAGCGGATGCGATCGATAACGTCCCGCGCGAGCGTGGCGCCCGCTACCCTGTCGGAATGTTCCCCGCGGCACATTCACGGGGCATGGGGCAGTCCGTTTCATCGAGTTCCCAGAACGACTCGTGAAAAACGCCGACGACATTCGGCCGACCGCTACCGATGCGTATGTCGAGGTCAGCAGTGGCGGACCGGCCCGGGAATCGGGTGAAGTCCCGCAAATCGACGGCGTATTACCGCCTTGCGTCGCCCCCGGAAATGGGATAGACGAAACAACGGCCGAACAGGCGTCGTATAAACTTCGCCCACAAGGCAGAAGGCTGACGCCCTCGGTCCTGGTACCTGCCGTGTTCAGGCCGTCCTGGTGACGGGCGGCAGGCCGAGCCGCACCCATGCTCACCGAACCGGGCCTGCACCCTTTCGGCCTTGCGTGAGCAGACAGCGTCGTCCGCCCCACCCCTCCTCGCGCCGCCGCGCCTGTCGAATGAGAGAGGCGACCCACATGCCGCTGCACGTGCCCCCTGCCCCCGCGCCCGCCCTGCGTTCCGTCCTCGCCGCCCTCGGCTCACCCACCGCGGTCCGTGAGGCCCGCACCCCCTCCCTGCGTGCCGCGCAGGGCCCGACGACACCCGAACTCCCGCTGCCGGTGCACGTGCTGGACCGGATCACGGCGCAGGGGCTGTCCGCGACCCGGCTGGCCGGCTGGCGCTTCCTGATACGGTCCGGCGACCGAGCGGTGGCCGCGGCCGAGACCATGCTCACGCCCGACGGCTGGACCTTCTCGCACTTCTTCGAGGGCCCCTACGTCACCTCCACCGAGCGCGCCCTGCAGCAGGCCGAGGCGCTGCAACAGCCGTACCAGCCGCGCCTGCTGTCGGTGCCCGGCCTGTACATGCTGACCCTGTGGCTGCACGCCGACACCACCGCCGACGGAGCCGAGGGACATCCGGGCGGCACCGATCTGCTCGTCCCGCTGGCGCCGGCCCCGCCCGGCATAGCGACGCACCGCCCGTTCCCGGTCACGGAGCTGCTGCCGGTGCTGACCCATCGTGCGACCCCCGTGCCGCTGCTGGGGCCACCCGTGCTGGGCTCGCCCGCCTGACGACCGCGCGACGGCCGCGCGACGACCACTGTCGTACCCCGCTTGCCCGGACGGGAAGCGGGGTACGTTCATGTCAGGGCGTCTGGCCTGCATGGACTAGCCCCATCCGGCCACTGCGAACCACCCAAAGGGACAGTGCACTTGGACTGAACCGTCCGCCCGGGTGACGCGTCATGAACCTGTGAGAAGCGGTGCTGCGAAATCCCTGCGGAATGACGCCCAGAGGGCAACACTGGGTTCCGACCGACTTATGACCACGGGGGACGGCCATGACCACGACAGAGCGAAAGATCCCACCCATGTGCCAGCACCAGCCGCCGTGTCCACCAGCCGAGTCCGCCGACCGGGAGTCCGCCCGTCTCGTGGCGCACCACCCGGAGCAGGGCTGGAGTCTGCTGTGCAACGGCGTCCTGCTCTTCGAGGACACCGGTGAGCTGCTGCCCGACGGCCGGATCATCGGTCCGCACCGCCCGCTCGGTGCGGACCAGGTGATGACCGCCGCCTGAGCGGAGCACGAACGACCTCAAGGGGCCGGCCGCACCCGCACGGTGCGCACCGGCCCCGACCTGTGTCCGAGGGCGGTCACGGTCGGTGACCGCATGTCGGCGCAGCGCCTCGGACGGCGGCTCAGCCCTTGGTGGCGCCCGCGGTGAGGCCGCCGACGAGCTGTCGTTCGGCGACGGATCAGAAGGCCAGGGCGGGGACCATGGCGAGCACGAGGTAGGCGAAGACGCGCGCGGTGTCGGCGGCGTACTGGCCCTGGAACTGCTGCACCCCGATCGGGATGGTCCACCAGGTCGAGACGGTGAACACCAGCAGCGGCAGGAAGAAGTTGTTCCAGCTGGTGACGACAGCGAGGACGGAGACCGTGCCGAGCGCGGGCCGGGCCATCGACAGCAGCACCCGCCAGAAGAAGCCGAGCGGTCCGCAGCCGTCCAGCGTGGCGGCCTCCTCCAGCTCGCCGGGAATCTGCCGGAAGAAGCCGCGCAGGATGATGATCGTCATCGGCAGGCCGAACGCCGCCTGCGGAAGGATCACGCCCAGCGGGTTGTCCAGCATGCCGAGCGACCGCAGCAGCAGGAACAGCGGCAGCGCCGCCACCGCGAACGGGAACATCAGCCCCATGATGAACAGCGTGAACAGGACTTCCCGGCCGCGGAAGGCGAACCGCGCGAAGGAGAAGGCGGCGAGCGCGGAGACCGCGACGACGAGGACGGTCGTACCGACCGCGATCAGTGTGCTGTTGCCGACCAGCCGCCAGAAGGAGCCCGAGCCGAGGATGTCGCCGTAGTTGGCGAACAACCAGGGGCTGGGCAGCCCCACGGGGTTGCGGGAGAGCTGGCCGGTGGACTTGAAGCCGGAGGCGCGCCGATGCCGGCTCTCCTGAAGAGCGCCTTGTTGTACCGGAAGCCGACCATGCCGATGTCGAACGGGATGCCGTACAGCTTGTCGTCGAGGAGGTACGGCTGCCTCGCCACCGGCAGCAGCCGGCCGGCCCAGGGCCTGGCGCGATCGGTGAGGTCCTCGACCAGCCCGGCGTCCACCTGCTGCGCGAGGACGCCGCCGCCCCAGGTGTGGAAGAGGTCCGGCAGCTTCCCCGGAGGCGGTCAGCGCGGTCATCTTCGACTTGTAGGCGTCGTTCTCCAGCTGGACGATCTTGATCTTGACCTGGGGGTTCTGGGCCTCGAAGGTCTTCGCCAGGTTCGCCCACACGGTCTTGGCGGGTTCCGTGGTCGAGATGTTCCACCACTCGATCGTGGTCGTCCCCGAGGACGACCCTCCGTCCGAGTCGCCGCCGCAGCCGCTGAGTGTTGTCGCCCCGAGACCGGCCGCGACGGAGACCGCGAGGAAGCCGCGGCGGGACGGTGCAGGGTCGCGCCCATCGCTCCTTCGAAACTTCGGAATTGCCGTGGAGAGGGCTCGGACGGAGTGAGGCCGGTCCGTGTCGCGCTGCGGCTCGTTCACGGCAGCATGAGCATGGAGGCGAGCCCGTCGGCCGGCACGGCGGTGCCCCGACGGTCCGCCCGGCTGGTCGAATCGGCGGGACGGGAGTGGGATGGAAGGAAGCAAGCAAGGGCCTTGCAGGGCGGGCACGTCCACGCGCGAGACACCCGGCGTCGCCCGCGAGGGACGGTGGAGTGATGTCCGGTTACGACGCCTCGGCGGCCGCACGGGTGGTGGTCGGTGTGAGCGGCTCCCTGGGCAGCGTCACGGCCCTGCGGCGGGCCACCGCGCTGGCCCGGCGACTGGGAGCGGAACTGTGGCCCGTACTGGCCTGGGAGCCGCCGGGCGGTGACCCCGCCGCGCGCCGCTCCCCCGCCGCCGGTCTGCTGATCGAGGACTGGCAGCGGCTCGCCAGACAGCGGCTGGCCGCGGTGCTCGACGAGATCTTCGGCGGGAACGCACCCGGGGTGCCCGTACACGCGCTCGTCGTCCGCGGGGCACCGGGCCCGGCGCTGGTGGCGACCGCGGACCGGGAGGACGACGTCCTGGTAGTGGGCGCCGGCCGCCGCGGTCTGCAGCGCGCCTTCTCCGGCCGGGTCTCCCGGCACTGCCTGGCCCACGCGGTCTGCCCGGTCCTCGCGGTGCCCCCGTCGCCGCTGGAGTCGGAGTTGATGTCCGTGCACCGGCGGTACGCCTGGCATCTGCGCATGGACATCCGGGGGTTGTGAGGGCCGGACCGGTGACGGTGCGGACTCGGGAGAGCCGCGGGTTCGAGACGGTGGGGGCTCGGAGAGGCCGCCATGGAGACAAGCGGAACCGGGAAAGCCGTCCCGGACGAGGCGCGCCGAGGCAACCCGGAGCCACGACGCCGCCAGGCCCACCGGGATCGCGCCGGGCACACTGGGGCCCTCAGACGCACCGGGAACCCCGGGTGCACCGAGCCCGCCGGGGCCGATGCGGCCTCTGGGGCGGCTTGGGCCGCTGGGGTCTCCCGGCGGGCCGAGGTCGCTGCGTCCGTCGAGTCCGGCGGACGCGCTGGAGTCCCCGGGTTTCCCCGGCGCGCTGCGGCCGCGTCAAAATGCGTACGCCGGCCGTCAGGACGCCGTCAAGGAACGCTCCGGCGGGGCCGGGGCTGTCTAACGTCTCAGCCATGAGGCGCCGCGACGACACGCACACCCGGCCCATGGGTTCGCACCCGGCCGGTGCCGTCGGCGTGGCGTACGACCGTGACTGGCGCGCGGATGTGTGCACGGCGCTGCGCTGTGCCGGTGTGCTGCTCGGGCTGCTGCTGGGCGTCGACTGGGCGGCCGGCTCTCTCACCTGGTGGCGGGGCGGCCTGTGGGGCGTCCTCGCGCTGCTGTTGCTGCTCGTCCTGTTCCCGGTGCGGGTGTCGGCCGGTGCGGGCTGGCTGGCCGTGCGGCGCCTGCTGGTCACCCGCCGGGTCCGCACCGATCTGCTGGTCGCGGTGCGCCCGCTGGACGGCGTCGCTCAGCGGCTGATCCTGCGTGACACCCTCGGCAACCGGGTCGAGATCGACCCCGAGGTCCTGATCCGCAATCCGGACCTGTGGTACCTGCTCGACGAGGGCGTCCGGGTCTCCGAGGCGGCCGGCACCCTGCTGTGCGGCACGACGGCCCTGCACCGCCTCGCCCGCCGCGTCGACCGTGAGACGGCCCTGGGCGTGTTCCGGGTCTCCGACATGGAGTGAGGTGGTGCTTTCCAGGTACTGACACCATGACACTCGGTGGCCGTCCATGGGCCGACGCCCCGACGATTGACCCGAACGGCCGTGTTCCCGGCAAACCTCTCCGGCCTCCCGTTCTTGATGCGGCTCTGCCCCTTCCGGGCCATTCTTAACGCAAGTTTGACGCCTCCCGCGCCCGGATCCGTGGGCCCCAACGTCACTCTCTGCATACGCTGGTGCCGCCGTCCGCGTGATGGCCGGAAAGAGCTGAGCCGCACCCAGGAGCACGCCGATGGCCACGACCGAACACCCTCCTCCCAGTCGCTTGCGCAACTGGATGCTGGAGGGGCTGTCCGACATGGGCAAACACGGCGGCCACACCGGGCCCCACGCCGAACCCGAGCCCCCGCACCAGGGCCAGCGCTGGTGGCGCGTGATGTGCCTGACGGGTGTCGACTACTTCTCCACCCTCGGCTACCAGCCGGGCATCGCGGCGCTCGCGGCCGGTCTGCTGGGGCCGATCGCGACCATCGTCCTCGTCATAGTCACCCTGGCCGGCGCGCTTCCGGTGTACCGCCGGGTCGCCGAGGAGAGCCCGCACGGCGAGGGTTCGATCGCCATGCTGGAGCGGCTGCTGTCCTTCTGGCAGGGCAAGCTCTTCGTGCTCACGCTGCTCGGCTTCGCCGCCACCGACTTCCTGATCACCATCACCCTGTCGGCCGCGGACGCCTCCACCCACCTGGTGGAGAACCCGCACCTGACCAGCGCCCTGCACGGCCACCAGATGGTGATCACGCTGTTCCTCGTGGCCCTGCTCGGTGCCGTGTTCCTCAAGGGCTTCCTGGAGGCGATCGGCGTCGCGACCGCGCTGGTCGGCATCTACCTCGCGCTCAACGTCGTCGTCGTGATCGTCGGCCTCTACCACGTGGTCACCGCGGGACATGTCATCACCGACTGGTCCAGCGCGCTGACCGCGCAGCACGGCAACATCTTCGTCATGATCGGCGTGGCGCTGATCGTATTCCCCAAACTCGCGCTCGGCCTCTCCGGCTTCGAGACCGGCGTCGCCGTCATGCCGCACGTCCAGGGCGACCCGGACGACACCGAGGAGAAGCCGACCGGCCGGATCCGGGACACCAAGAAGCTGCTCAGCACGGCCGCGATCATCATGAGCGCGTTCCTGATCACCACCAGCTTCATCACCACGCTGCTCATCCCGGCGGACGACTTCAAGACCGGCGGCCAGGCCAACGGCCGCGCGCTCGCGTTCCTCGCACACGAGTACCTCGGCGGCGCCTTCGGCACGGTCTACGACGTCTCGACCATCGCGATCCTGTGGTTCGCCGGCGCCTCCGCCATGGCGGGTCTGCTCAATCTGATGCCGCGCTATCTGCCCCGCTACGGCATGGCCCCACACTGGGCCCGCGCGGTGCGCCCGATGGTCATCGTCTTCACGCTCGTCGCCTTCCTGGTCACCTGGCTCTTCGACGCCGATGTCGACGCGCAGGGCGGCGCCTACGCCACCGGTGTGCTGGTCCTGATCAGCTCCGCGGCGATCGCCGTGACCATCGCGGCGCGCAAGGCCGGGCAGCGCAAGTGGACCATCGGCTTCGGCGTGATCTCGGCGGTGTTCCTCTACACGACCGTCGTGAACGTCATCGAGCGCCCGGACGGTGTGAAGATCGGTGCCTGCTTTATCGCGGGCATCATCCTGGTCTCGTTCCTGTCCCGGCTGGCCCGTGCTTTCGAGCTGCGCGTGACCAGCGTGACGCTCGACCCGCTGGCGGAACGCTTCATCAGGGACATGGCCAGCCGCAAGATGCGGTTCATCGCCAACGAGCCGGGACACCGGGACAAGGCCGAGTACCGCGACAAGATCGAGCAGATCCGCGCCGACAACGACATGCCCGAGCAGGAGGACTTCGTCTTCGTCGAGGTCACGCTCACCGACCCCTCCGAGTTCGAGGCGGGCCTGACCGTGCGCGGCGAGGTGCTGCACGACCGCTACCGCGTGCTGACCCTGGAATCCGCCTCCATCTCCAACGCCCTGGCGGCCCTTCTCCTGCACGCCCGCGACATGACGGGCTGCACCCCGCACATCTACTTCGAGTGGACCGAGGGCAACCCGTTCGCCAACTTCCTGCGCTTCTTCCTCTTCGGGCAGGGCGAGGTCGCCCCGGTCACCCGCGAGGTCCTGCGCGAGGCGGAACCGGACCGGGCGCACCGACCGCGCGTCCACACCGGCTGAGCCCTGGACCGGGCAGCGCCGAGCCGCCCGGCTCGGCGCTACTTCCCGAACCACCGCCGAGGCGGGCGTGCCTCCACCTTGCCCATGCTCAGCCGCCCGCCTATCGCCACCCGGAGCGCGACCGGCGCCTCGGGATCGCGAGCCGGGCGGAGCTTGGTCTTGCTGTGGGCGATCGCCAGCGAGTCGGCGTCGACGACCATGCCGGGCCGGGTGAGCAGGCGCAGGGTGCCGCCGCACATGTCCAGGTCGATGTCGAGGGCGTCGTGCGTGATCACGGCTTCGGAGAAGTCCAGGGTCACGTTCCCCCACACGCCTACGATCTCCAGGCGGCGCGGCACGACCCAGCGGCCCTCGCGCTTGGCCGAGGCGTACTGCTGCTCGATCCGGCGACGTCCTTGGCCGCCGCGGCCGCCGGAGCCGGGGCGGTCTCCTGCGGCAGGTCGGCGGTGAGCACCGCCAGCTGCCCGAGCGACCGCGCGGACAGGGCGGCGGTCACCCGCTCGTCCAGCTCCTCATGGGTGAGCCGGCCCTCGCCCGCGGCGGCCGCCAGCGCCTCCACCACCCGGTCCCGGTCCGCGTGCGAGGCACGCAGCCCGTCCGGCACCTCCGCGTCCACCATGTCGGCCGCCATCCCCTCACCCCGATTCAGCATGTCCCCGCAGGGAGCCACGACAGAAGACTAACGCTATATCGCGTTATACCCAACGGCCAACCCCACGTCCACAGTTCCCAGCGTGTGGCCCTATCGTGACCGACATGCAGTCCTACACGATCGGCCAGGCGGCACGGCTGCTCGGCGTGAGCCCGGACACCGCCCGCCGCTGGGCCGACGCGGGCCGGGTGGCGACCCATCGCGACGAGTCCGGGCGGCGGCTCATCGACGGCAAGGATCTCGCCGCGTTCTCCGTCGAACTGGCCAAGGCGGGCAGCGGCGAGGAAGACGCCCCCTACACCTCCGTCCGCAACGCGTTCCCCGGCATCGTCACGGCGATCAAGCTCGGTGACGTAGCCGCCCAGGTGGAGATCCAGGCGGGCCCGCACCGGCTGGTGTCGCTGCTGACCCGGGAAGCCGTCGAGGAACTCGGCCTGGAGGTCGGCATGGAGGCCACGGCGCGCGTGAAGTCCACCAACGTGCACATCGACCGCGTCTGACCCGGCACGCCCCGGCGCTCGTCTCTGCGCTCGCCTCTGCCCTCTCCCGGCCCTCGTTCTGCGCATACGGCGCCGGAGACGCCCTACCGGCACATCAGCGCGGCCCACAGATCGAGCCGGTCCCGCAGCCGGGACAGATCGCGCCCGGTGAGCCGCTCGATGCGCTCCACCCGGTAGTGCACGGTGTTGACGTGCAGATGTAGCGCCTGGGCCGTACGCGCCCAGGAGCCGTCGCAGGCCAGGAAGGTCTCCAGGGTGCTCAGCAGGACGGCGATGGCGGGCCGGTCGCTCTCCAGCAGCGGGCCGAGAACCCTGTGGCTGTAGGCGTCGCGCACGTCGGCCGGCACCCCCGTGAGCAGGGCGTCGAGGGTGGTGAGGGCACCGGCGTCGACGAGCCGGGAGGCGCCGGGCGCGGTGGTGCGGGCCGAAGTCAGGGCGTAGTGGGCCTGTGCCAGCGCACCGCGCAGGCCTTCGGGTTCCGCCGCGGGCACGCCGATGCCGCCGTGCAGCGCGACGCCCGGCGCACAGTCGGCGACCAGTGACCACACCTCGTCCGCCCAGCCGTCCGCCCAGCCGTCAGCGCAGCCGTCGGTCGAACCGTCCGCCGCGCCGCCGGACAGCACCGCGAAGGCGCACCCGTCCGGCAGCCGCCCCACGGCAGCCGCGACGGCGGGAACCCCCTCACCCCCGTCCGCGCCCTCTCCAGCACCGCCGCCCGCCTCCACCAGATGCCCGGCCACCTCGGCCAACGCCCCCTCGGCGAGCAGCACTTCGGCCACCCCCGGCTGCCGTGCCTCCGGCGCTCGTACCTCCACGTCCGCGACGATCACCTGGTACGGCCCCGTCTCCGGCAGCCCGCACCGGCGCAGCGCGGCTCCCACCGTCCCGTCCTCCCGCCCGCCCGCAGCGGCCAGCAGCGCACCGAGTTCGTCCGCCGCGCGCGAACCGGCCGACGGACGACGGGCACCGGCCTCCTGACAGCGCGCCAGCACGGCGGCGACCTCGTGCAGCATGCGCGGCGGCGCACCGTCGGGATCGGGCAGATACAGCAGCCAGCGCTCGTAGGCGGACACACCGCCCGCGTCGACGGAGGCGGTCACCCCGGCCCCGTCCGCGACGAGTGCGACCGCCTCCCGGGCCGGCACGGCCGCCGCGCCCGCCGTGGCCGCGACCGTCCGCCCGGACGGGGTGAAGACGTACGCGGCGGCCCCGCCGAGGTGGGCGAAGGCCGCGCCGAGGACGGCGCCCGGCCCTGCCTCCTGCGCGAGCAGCCGGCTCAGCCGTACGCGCGTGTTCTCCGGCAGCGCCTGATGCCGGCTCAGCCCGCCCCACTGACGCAGATACACCGTGTCCGTGATCGACCGGAACATGATGTGCGCCGGCACCCCGACCACCGGCACCCGGTGCCGTACGCACGCCTCGACCAGGTCGTCCGGCACGGCCCCGTGGGTCTCCTCGCCCGCGAGCAGCGCGGCCGCCCCCGCGTCCTTCAGTGCCGAGACGAACCGCTCCGCCCTGCCGGAGCCGCCGTCGGGCGACCACCACACCAGTCCGCTGAGCACCACCTCGCCGGGCCGCACGAACCGGGCCGGGTCCTCCAGGTCCGTGACGGTCACTCCGCTGATTTCACGCCTCAGCAGCGCGTCCTCCGCCCACAGCAGGCGCAGGCCGAGGGAGGCGTCCCCCAGGAGGTGTTCCACGTGCATGTGCTGGCTCCTCGTACGGCCGCCGGGCGGCGAGCAGACCGTCCGGCATCTCGCATTCGCGAGCCGAGTGCGAGAGGAAACATCGTAAATGCAAGCTTTCGAGAGCGGATGCTTCTTGGTGGATCCTCCAGTGGGAGCAGCCGCGGCGTCGGAGTTTCCGTGCTCGGCACCAGTCGTCCGGGCCGTTTCCCGTTGGTTCACTTTCGGCCATGGACCTGAACACGGTGCTCGAGATACGAGACGCCAGGCGGCCCGCGCCGTGGCGGCCGGGGGACGCCTGGCTCGGCGGCGGAACGTACCTGTTCTCCGAGCCCCAGCCGCAGCTGCGGCGCCTGGTGGACCTGAGCCGGATGGGCTGGACACCCGTACAGCGCCACGCGGACGGCTCGCTGGAGCTCGCCGCCACCTGCACCATCGCCGAACTGTCGCGCTGCGCCCGGGACTTGATCGCCCCGGCGGCTCCCCTCTTCGAGCAGTGCTGCCGGGCGTTCCTCGCCTCGTTCAAGATCTGGAACATGGCCACGGTGGGCGGGAACCTGTGCAACGGGCTGCCGGCCGGCCCGATGATCTCCCTCACGGCCGCTCTCGACGGGGAGTGTCTGCTCCTCGCCCAGGACGGGGCCCGGCGCCGGGTCCGGGTCGCCGACTTCGTCATCGGAGCGGGTCGCAAGGACCTCGCCGCGGGCGAGCTGCTGCGCTCGGTCACCCTCCCCGCCCGTGCCCTGGCCTGCCGCACGGCGTTCCGGCAGACCTCGCTGTACGGCCTGGGCCGCTCGGCCGCCCTCGTCATCGGCACGCTCGACCCGGTCGACCACTCGGTCGCCATCACCGTCACCGCCGCCACGGTCCGTCCGGTGCGGCTGTGGTTCCCGCTGGCCCCGACGGCCGGGGCGCTGCGCGAGGCGATCGACGGGGCGGTCGCGGACGGTGAGTGGTTCGACGACATCCACGGACTGCCCGAGTGGCGGCGCCACATGACGTTCCGGTTGGCGGAGGAGATCCGCCGCGAGCTGACGGAGGAGGAGCGGCGATGAAGGTGGAGCGGCGATGAAGGTGGACGTCAACGGCCGGACCTTCGAGGAGGAGCCCCGGCCAGGCCAGTGCCTGCGCACCTATCTGCGCGAACGCGGCTGGTTCGGGGTGAAGAAGGGCTGCGACCAGGGCGACTGCGGCGCCTGCACGGTCCACGTCGACGGCGAGCCCGTGCACAGCTGCCTGTACCCGGCCTTCCGGGCCGACGGCCACCGCGTCACCACGGTCGAGGGCCTGGCCGCCCCGGACGGCGAACTCCATCCCGTCCAGCAGAAGTTCCTCGACGCCCAGGGCTTCCAGTGCGGTTTCTGCACGGCCGGCTTCCTGATGACCACGGCCGCCCTCGACGTGGACAAACTGGCCGATCTGCCAAGGGCGTTCAAGGGCAACCTGTGCCGCTGCACCGGCTACCGGGCCATCGAGGACGCCGTCCGCGGGGTGAAGAACGTGGAGGCGCCCGCGCCCGGCGAGTCCGTCGGCCGCAGCCTGCCCGCCCCGGCCGGACCGCAGGTCGTCACCGGCACCGCCCGCTACACCTTCGACATCGACGTGCCCGGCCTGCTGCACATGAAGCTGCTGCGCTCCCCGCACGCGCACGCCCGCATCCTCGCGATCGACACCTCCGCCGCCCTGCGCGTCCCCGGCGTCCAGGCCGTGTTCACCCACCACGACGCCCCGGAACGGCACTTCTCCACCGCCCGCCATGAGCACCCCGAGGAGGACCCGGACGACACCCGGGTCCTGGACGACACGGTCCGGTACGTCGGCCAGCGTGTGGCGGCCGTCGTCGCCGACAGCGAGGCGGCCGCCGAGGAGGGCTGCCGGCGGATCGAGGTGACGTACGAGGAGCTGCCCGCCGTACTCGACCCCGAGGAGGCCATGCGGCCGGGGGCGCCCGTGGTCCACGACAAGGACGCGGGAACGGCCCGGATCTCCCGCCCGCAGGACAACGTCGTCGGCGAGGCGCACGGCGAGATCGGCGACATCGCGGCGGGCTTCGCCGAGGCGGACGTCGTCTACGAGGAGACCTTCCGCACCCAGCGGGTCCAGCACGCCAGTCTGGAGACGCACGGCGCGGTCGCCTGGATCGACGAGGACGGCCGGCTCACCGTCCGCACCAGCTCCCAGACCCCCTTCCTCACCCGCCGCGCCCTGTGCACCCTGTACGACCTGTCCGAGGAACAGGTCCGGGTGATGGCGGGCCGGGTCGGCGGCGGGTTCGGCGGCAAGCAGGAGATGCTGGTCGAGGACATCGTGGCCCTCGCCGTGCTGAGACTGCGCCGCCCGGTGAAACTGGAGTACACCCGCGCCGAGCAGTTCTACGGCGCGACCACCCGGCACCCCTTCACGATCCGGGTGAAGGCGGGCGCCCGCCGCGACGGCACCCTCACCGCCCTCCAACTGCGCGTCGTCGCCAACACCGGTGCGTACGGCAACCACGGCCCGGCCGTGATGTTCCACAGCGTCGGCGAGTCCATGGCGGTCTACCGCGCCGCGCACAAACAGGTCGACGCCTACTCGGTGTACACGCACACCGTCCCGGCGGGCGCCTTCCGCGGCTACGGCCTCGGCCAGGTGCTGTTCGCGGTGGAGTCCGCGCTGGACGAGCTGGCCCGCCAACTTGGCCTGGACCCGCTGGAGTTCAAGGCCCGCAACATCATCGGCCCCGACGAGCCGATGCTCACGCCCGGCGGCCACGAGGAGGACCTGCACATCGCGAGCTACGGCCTCGACCAGTGCCTGTCGATCGTGCGCCGGGCGCAGGCCCAGCCCGGTGAACCCGCCCCCGAGGGCTGGCTGCTGGGCGAGGGCGCGGCCCTGGCGATGATCGCGACCGGCCCGCCCGGCGGCCACATCGCCGACGCCAAGGCCACACTGCTGCCCGACGGCACCTTCGATCTGGCCGTCGGCACCGCCGAGTTCGGCAACGGCACCACGACCGTGCACCAGCAGATCGCGGCCGGTGAACTCGCCACCACCGTCGACCGGATCACCATCCGCCAGTCCGACACGGACGTCGTACGGCACGACACCGGCGCGTTCGCCTCCACCGGCACGGTCGTCGCCGGCAAGGCCACCCTGCGTGCCGCCCGTGCCCTCGCCGACCAGCTGCTGGACTTCGCCGCCGCCCAGCTGGGCGTGGAGCGCGCGAACTGTCGGCTCACCGAGGAGGCCGTCCTGCACCCCGGCGGACGCCTGCTGCTCAAGGAGGTGTACGCGGCCTCCCGCGCGGTCGGCCTCGCACTCGCCGCCGACGGGCACTTCGGCGGGACCCCGCGCTCGGTCGCCTTCAACGCGCACTGGTTCCGGGTGGCGGTCGACCCCGGCAGCGGCGAGATCCGCATCCTGCGCAGTGTGCACGCGGCCGACGCCGGCAAGGTGATGAACCCGATGCAGTGCCGGGGCCAGGTGGAGGGCGGCGTCGCCCAGGCGCTCGGCGCCACGCTCCTCGAGCAGGTGCTGCTGGACGAGCGGGGCGCGGTCGACACGGCCGCCTTCCGCCGCTACCGGCTCCCGCAGTACGCCGATGTGCCGCGCACCGAGGTGCACTTCATGGAGACGGCCGACGCGATCGGGCCGCTGGGCGCGAAGTCGATGAGCGAGAGTCCGTTCAACCCGGTCGCCCCGGCCCTGGCGAACGCCCTGCGGGACGCGACGGGTGTGCGGTTCACCGAGGTGCCGCTGCTGCGTGACCGGGTGTGGCGGGAGCTGGAGCGGCACAGCGGTAGCCGCCGTCCACTCGGATCGCCGTGATCCCGCTGATGTGCCGGGCCCCGCACCGGTCCTGCGGGAGCACCAGCTGGGGCCCGGCCGCGTCCAGCGGGGTGCCGTCGATGCGCACGCCCAGCAGGACGGGCGCGTGGGCGAAGTCCGGGTCGATCTCGGCCCAGGACAGCACGGCGTGGTGGCCGTCGGTGCCGGTGATAGCGATGAGGAAGCGCAGCCGGTCCTTGCGCCGTGCCGGGTCGAAGTCCGGCCCGGCGTCGACGAGGACGTCGTACAGGCGCGGACCGGCGAACCGGTGGTGCTGGATGCCGCTGGTCGCGCACTCGAAGCTGACGTCCACCCGGTGCTGCGGCCAGCGGAGCAGGTCCGGCACGGTCAGCCGGGCGGGCCGGGCCAGATCGCCGGTCAGGTCGAGTTCCGCGAGCGTCACCTGCGACCACCTCCCGCAGCACCGTACCCGCCGTGGCGCACCGTGCAAACGCACATGCAAGCTACAGGTCACGAGTTCGCAGCTCATGCGATGTGACAGGAGACTTACAGCTGGCAGATGCGGCAGTATCATCGCCGCACGGCGGACTTCCCCCGGCCGTGACAGGGCGCGACAGTTGTTCCACAGAACGCGAGGAGTAGAAACGTGATGACCCGTTCCGTGCGCCGGACCCGGCGGATGCTGCAGCTGGCCGGTGCGGGAGCCGCCGCCCTGATGGCACTCAGCGCCTGCTCCTCCTCGTCCGACTCGGCCAAGTCGACGGACACCTCGGCCTCGTCCGGCGCGTCGAACGCGCAGAAGCTGTCCGGCACGGTCACCGTGTTCGCGGCCGCCTCGCTGAAGGAGAGCTTCACGACCCTGCAGCAGGAGTTCGAGAAGCAGCACCCGGGCACCAAGGTCACCTTCAACTTCGGCGGCAGCGACACCCTGGCCGCGAGCATCACCGGCGGCGCCCCGGCGGACGTCTTCGCCGCCGCCAGCCCCAAGACCATGAAGATCGTCACGGACAAGAAGGACGCGGTCGGGACCCCGGCCACCTTCGTCCGCAACCAGCTGGAGATCGCCACGGTGCCGGGCAACCCGCACAAGGTGGCCTCGCTGAACGACCTCACCAAGTCCGGCCTGAAGGTCGTGCTGTGCGACAAGACGGTGCCGTGCGGCGCCGCCGCGCAGAAGGTCCTGGACGCCGGCCATCTCAAGCTCACCCCGGCCTCCTACGAGCAGGACGTCAAGAGCGCCCTGAACAAGGTGGAGCTGAAGGAGGCCGACGCCGCGATCGTCTACAAGACCGATGTACACGCCGCGGGTGACAAGGTGCAGGGCGTGGAGTTCCCCGAGTCGGCCAAGGCTGTCAACGACTACCCGATCACCCTGCTGAAGAACGCGCCGAACGCCGAGGCCGCCAAGGCGTTCATCGCCTTCGTGCAGTCCCCCGAGGGCCAGAAGGTGCTGAGCCAGGCGGGCTTCCTCAAGCCGTGACCTCGCTCCTCGAGCCCGGCGCCGCGGCCGGCCCCCGCACGGGCCGACCGCGGCGCCGCCGCGTCGGCACGGGGAGCCGACGCGGCGTGCCGTTGCCGCTGCTGCTGCCGGGTCTGGTGGCGCTGGCGTTCCTGCTGCTGCCGCTGGTCGCGCTGCTCATCCGCGCACCCTGGGGCAGTCTGCCGGGCCAGCTGTCCAGCACCGAGGTGTGGCAGGCGCTCCAGCTCTCGCTGGTCAGCGCCACCGCGGCGACGGCCGTCAGCCTCGTCCTGGGCGTGCCCCTGGCCTGGCTGCTGGCCCGTACGGACTTTCCCGGCCGGGGGTTCGTACGGGCCCTGGTGACCTTGCCCCTGGTGCTGCCGCCGGTGGTCGGCGGTGTGGCGCTGCTGCTGGCGCTCGGCCGCAACGGGGTGATCGGCACCTGGCTGGACTCCTGGTTCGGGATCACACTGCCGTTCACCACCACCGGGGTCGTGATCGCGGAGTCGTTCGTCGCGATGCCGTTCCTGGTCATCAGCGTCGAGGGCACCCTGCGCGCGGCCGACCCGCGTTTCGAGGAGGCGGCGACGACGCTCGGCGCGTCCCGCTTCACCGCGTTCCGCCGGGTCACCCTGCCGCTGATCGCGCCCGGCATCGCGGCCGGGTCGGTGCTGGCCTGGGCGCGTGCGCTCGGCGAGTTCGGCGCGACGATCACCTTCGCGGGCAACTTCCCCGGCCGCACCCAGACCATGCCCCTCGCGGTCTATCTGGCCCTGCAGAACGACCCCGAGGCCGCGATCTCGCTCAGCCTGGTCCTGCTGGTGGTCTCGATCGCGGTACTGGCCGCGCTCAGGGACCGCTGGATGACGGGAGCGTGATCATGGCAGCGGGACCGGGCCGTGTGCGAACGTACGGACCCATGACCGACATCGACGCCCCCGAGGCCGACCTGCGCAACATGGGCGACGAGGGACTCGATGCCCACCTCGTCGTCGACCGTGGCTCCTTCCGGCTGGACGTGACCATGGCGGCCGCCCCCGGAGACGTCGTAGCCCTCCTCGGCCCCAACGGCGCCGGCAAGACCACCGCCCTACGCGCCCTGGCCGGCCTGGTCCCGCTCACCGACGGCCACCTCTTCCTGGACGGCGTCTCCCTGGACCGCACTCCCCCGGAGTCCCGCCCGGTCGGCGTGGTCTTCCAGGACTATCTGCTCTTTCCGCATCTGTCCGCGCTGGACAATGTGGCGTTCGGGCCGCGCTGCCAGGGCGTGCCCAAGGCCGAGGCGCGTGCCCAGGCCGCCGCGTGGCTGGACCGGATGGGGCTCGCCGGCCACGCGGGCGTCAAGCCGCGTCGGCTGTCCGGCGGTCAGGCCCAGCGCGTGGCCCTCGCCCGCGCCCTGGCCACCCGCCCCCGGCTGCTGCTCCTGGACGAGCCGCTGGCCGCGCTGGACGCCCGTACCCGGCTGGAGGTCCGCGCCCAACTGCGCCGCCATCTGGCCGAGTTCGAGGCGGTCGCCGTCCTCGTCACGCACGATCCGCTGGACGCCATGGTGCTCGCGGACCGGCTGGTGGTGATCGAGCACGGCCGGGTCGTCCAGGAGGGCACCCCCGGCGACATCGCCCGCCATCCGCGCACCGACTACATCGCCCAGCTCGTCGGCCTCAACCTCTACCGGGGCCAGGCGGAGCGGCACACGGTACGACTCGACGCGGGTCCTTCGATCACCACCACGGAAGACCTGTCCGGGCCGGTCTTCGTGGCGTTCCCGCCCAGCGCCGTCACCCTGTTCCGGGAGCGGCCCACCGGTGCCAGCGCCCGTAACCTGTGGCGCTGCGAGGTGACCGGCCTGGAGACGCACGGCGACCAGATCCGCGCCGACCTCGGCGGCGAACTCCCCCTCGCCGCCGACCTCACCACGGTCGCCGCCGCCGAGCTCGAACTGCACCCGGGCGCGGCCGTCTGGGCGACGGTCAAAGCGACGCAGACACATGCATACCCGGCCTGAGCGGACGGCCACCCTACCGTGGGTGCCCATGACCCTGAGCATCCGCAACCAGCTCCCCGGCACGGTCACGGCGATCCAGCCGGGCGAGGCCATGGCCACCGTCAAGATCCGGCTCGACGGGGGCCAGGACCTGACCGCGGCGATCACCCTGGAGTCCGTCCGGGACCTGGGCCTCGCCGAGGGCGCCACGGTACGGGCCCTGGTGAAGTCGACCGAGGTCTCCCTCGCCACCGCGCCGATCGACCGCGTCTCCATCCGCAACCAGCTGCCGGGCACCGTCACCGACATCGCGGCCGGCGCCGCGATGGCCACCGTGAAGATCTCGATCGACGGTGGCTCGGTGACCTCCGCCATCACCAAGGAGTCGGCCACCGACCTCGGGCTCTCCACCGGCTCCGCCGTGGTCGCCCTGATCAAGTCCACCGAGGTGGCGCTGGCGACGGCCTGACACGGGCGAGGGCCCCGCCCGGAAACCGGACGCTGACTCTGTCGGGGATCTTGAGGATCCCCGGCGGGGCAGCGTGATCAACGGGCATGCTCGGCTCTGTTCAAGGACCGATGCAGTTGTCGAGGTGCTCGTTGTCGCTCCATGCCCGTTCTGGTGAGCAAGTCCCGTCTCTGACCGCGCAGATGGCGCGGGCGAGCAATCCGGGCGGTACAACGGCGATGTGGGTGAGAGACCACCTGGGCGGGCTGTGGGGTGACGAGGACTTCGCCGACTGGTACCCGCGTGACGGCCGCCCCAGCCTCTCGCCCGCCCAGCTGGCCACCGTCTGCGTGCTCCAGTTCCTCCTCGGTCTGTCGGACCGGCAGGCGGCCGAAGCGGTTCGCTGCCGCATCGATTTCAAGTACGCGCTGGCCATGGACCTGGACGATCCCGGCTTCCACCACAGCGTGCTGGCCGACTTCCGCGACCGTCTCACCGAGGACGGCCGAGCCGACCGTCTCCTCGACCTCGCGCTCGCGCGCCTGAAGGAGGCCGGTCTCGTCCGCGAGCGCACCACCCAGCGCACGGACTCCACCCACGTCCTGGCCGCGGTCCGCGACCTGACCCGGCTGGAACTGGTCACCGAGGCCGTCCGCGCCGCGCTGGAAGAACTGGCCGGCACAGCTTCGCACCTGCTGGCCGGCCTGGTCGACGAGGAGTGGGGGCGCCGCTACGGCCGCCCGGTCCGTCTGGGCAAGAACCCCACCCGCCCCAAGACCAGAATCCTCGCCACCGGAGGCGACGCCGTCCGGCTGATCGAGCACCTCGGGCAGCACGGGCCGGAACGCCTGTCCGGTCCCCGCGTCCAAGCCCTGCGGCAGATCATGGTGCAGAACTACTACCGCGACGGGGCCGGCCGCCTGCGCTGGCGCACCGCCGAGGACGGCGGGCTGCCGCCCTCTGCCGTCGCAGTCGTCTCGCCCTACGACCCGACGGCCCGCTACGCGCGCCGCGGACACATCACCCGCTGGAAGGGGTTCGTCGCACACCTCACCGAAACCTGTGATCCCGACGGCGTCAACGTGATCACAGATGTGGCCACCACCGACGCCACCGGGTACGACGCGAAGGCTCTGCCCGGCATCCACACCCGGCTCAAGCATCGCGGGCTGCTGCCCGCCGAGCATCTGGTCGACGGCGGCTACACCTCCCTGGTCCATCTGGAACAGGCAGCCCGCGAACAGTCAGGGTCACCGGACCACTGCCGGTCAACACCACCCGCCAGAACCGCAGGAACAACGGCTTCGGCCGCGACGACTTCCACATCGACTTCGACCGCCGCCAGGTCACCTGCCCGCAGGGCGAGACCAGCGCGGGATGGCACGGCCCCTACCCGACCTCCTCACCCACCGCGGCACCTCTGATCGTGGCACGGTTCACCAAGAGCCAGTGCCGTCCCTGCCCGGTCCGCACCCGCTGCACGACCACCACCGACAACGCCCGGAGCGTGGGCTTTCCCCCGCGAGAACTCCGTGACCTGCAACTCCGCGTCCGCGCCGAGCAGCAGACACCCGAATGGCAGGCCCGCTACGCGGTCCGCTCCGGAGTGGAAGGCACCATCAACGAACTCGCCCACGGACACGGCATGCGCCGCTGCCGCTACCGGGGACAGCACAAAGCCCACTTACAGCACGTGTTCACAGCCATCGCCGCAAACATCGAGCGCCTCAGCCGACGGCCGCCGACCGGAGAAACACCCCCGTCACGGCCGCCGACCGCCTTCCAGAACTACCTGGACCAGCACGGGATCCCCCGGCCGAGGTCTTGGCGGTCCGCCAGAGACTGAGCAGACCGCCAAGAACCCCGACAGAGTCAGCGTCCGGAAACCGGACGGGGCCCTGAAGGTCACCGCTCGCTCAGTTCGCTCAGTTCGCTCAGTCTTCGTATGCGTCCATCGGCGGGCAGGAGCACACCAGGTTGCGGTCGCCGAAGGCCTGGTCGATACGGCGCACCGGCGGCCAGTACTTGTCGGCGACCGAGACACCGGCCGGGAAGACGGCCTCCTCGCGGCTGTAGGCGTGCGCCCACTCGCCGCCGAGCGCGGCCGCGGTGTGCGGGGCGTTCCGCAGCGGGTTGTCCTCCGCCGGCCAGGCGCCGGAGCCGACCTTCTCGATCTCCGTGCGAATGGCGATCATCGCATCGCAGAAACGGTCCAGCTCGGTGATGTCCTCCGACTCGGTCGGCTCGATCATCAGCGTGCCGGCCACCGGGAAGGACATGGTCGGCGCGTGGAAGCCGTAGTCGATCAGGCGCTTGGCCACGTCGTCCACGCTCACGCCGGTCGCCTTGGTCAGCGGGCGCAGGTCGATGATGCACTCGTGCGCGACCAGGTTGCCGGGACCGGTGTAGAGCACCGGGTAGTGCGGCTCCAGGCGCTTGGCGATGTAGTTCGCCGAGAGCACGGCCACCTGCGTGGCGCGCTTGAGGCCCTCACCGCCCATCAGCCGGACGTACGCCCAGGAGATCGGCAGAATGCCCGCGGAGCCCCAAGGCGCGGCCGAGATCGGTCCGACGCCGGTCTCCGGGCCCGCGGCGGGCTGCATCGGGTGGTTCGGCAGGTACGGCGCCAGGTGCGCGCGCACGCCGACCGGGCCGACGCCCGGACCGCCGCCGCCGTGCGGAATGCAGAACGTCTTGTGCAGGTTCAGGTGCGAGACGTCACCGCCGAAGTGACCCGGCTTGGCGAGACCGACCAGGGCGTTGAGGTTGGCGCCGTCGACGTACACCTGGCCGCCCGCCTCGTGGACCTGGGCGCAGATGTCGGCGACGTGCTCCTCGAAGACGCCGTGCGTCGACGGGTAGGTGATCATCAGCACCGCCAGCTCGTCGCGGTACTGCTCGATCTTGGCACGGAGGTCCTCGACGTCGATCTCGCCGTCCTCGGCGGTCTTGACGACGACGACCTTCATGCCGGCCATCACGGCGCTGGCCGCGTTGGTGCCGTGCGCGGAGGACGGGATGAGGCACACGGTGCGCTGCTCGTCGCCGTTCGCCCGGTGGTAGCCGCGTACGGCCAGCAGACCGGCCAGCTCGCCCTGGGAGCCGGCGTTCGGCTGCAGGGAGACCTTGTCGTAGCCGGTGACCTCGGCGAGACGTTCCTCCAGCTCACGGATGAGCGTGAGGTAGCCCTGCGCCTGCTCGGCCGGGGCGAAGGGGTGCAGCTGGCCGAACTCGGGCCAGGTGACCGGCTCCATCTCCGTGGTCGCGTTGAGCTTCATCGTGCAGGAGCCCAGCGGGATCATGCCGCGGTCGAGCGCGTAGTCGCGGTCGGCCAGCTTGCGCAGGTAGCGCAGCATCGCGGTCTCGGAGCGGTGCTGCTGGAAGACCGGGTGGGTGAGGTAGACGTCGGTGCGCAGCAGCGCCTCGGGGAGGGTGTCCTCGGCACTCGCGTCCAGCGCCCCGATGTCGCCTTTGACGCCGAAGGCGGACCAGACGGTGGCCAGCTGGGCCCGCGTGGTGGTCTCGTCGCAGGCCAGGGAGACGTGGTCGGCGTCGACCAGGTGGAGGTTGACCCCGTTCTGCCGTGCGGCGGCGACCACCTCGGCGGCCTTTCCGGGGACGCGCGCGGTAACGGTGTCGAAGAAGGAGCCGTGGACGATCTCGACGCCGCCGGCCTTGAGCCCCTCGGCGAGGATGGTGGCGTACCGATGGGTCCGCCGGGCGATGGTCTTGAGCCCCTCCGCCCCGTGGTAGACGGCGTACATTCCGGCCATCACGGCGAGCAGCACCTGCGCGGTGCAGATGTTGCTGGTCGCCTTCTCCCGGCGGATGTGCTGCTCACGGGTCTGCAGTGCGAGCCGGTAGGCCTTGTGCCCGTCGGCGTCGACGGAGACGCCCACGAGCCGGCCCGGCAGGCTGCGCGCGAACTTCTCCTGTACGGCCATGTAGCCGGCGTGCGGACCGCCGAAGCCCATCGGCACACCGAAGCGCTGGGTGGTGCCGACGGCGATGTCCGCGCCCAGCTCGCCCGGCGAGGTCAGCAGGGTCAGCGCGAGCAGGTCGGCGGCGACGGTGACCAGGGCGCCCAGCTCATGCGCCTGGTCGATGACCGGCTTGATGTCCCGTACGGCACCGGAGGCGCCCGGGTACTGGATCAGCACGCCGTTGATCTCGCGCGCGGCGATGTCGGCCGGGATGCCCTCGCTGAGGTCGGCGACGACGACCTCGACACCGGTCGGCTCGGCGCGGGTCTGGATCACGGCGACGGTCTGCGGCAAGGCGTCCGCGTCGACCAGGAAGAGGCCCTTCTTGTTCTTGCCCATGCGCCGGGACAGCGCCATCGCCTCGGCGGCGGCCGTTCCCTCGTCGAGCAGGGAGGCGCCGGAGGTGGGCAGACCGGTGAGGTCGGCGACCACGGTCTGGAAGTTCAGCAGGGCCTCGAGCCGCCCCTGGGAGATCTCCGGCTGGTACGGCGTGTAGGCCGTGTACCAGGCCGGGTTCTCCATGACGTTGCGCAGGATGACGGGCGGCGTGAACGTCCCGTAGTACCCGAGCCCTATCATCGAGCCGAGGACCTGGTTGCGCTCGGCGAGCGAGCGCAACTCGGCGAGCACCTCGGCCTCGGTACGGGCGCCCGGCAGGTCGAGGGCGTCGGCGTTCTTGATCACATCCGGGACCGCCGCGGCGGTCAGCTCGTCCAGCGAGCCGTAACCGACCTGCGCGAGCATCTTGGCCCGCGCCTCCTGGTCGGGCCCGATGTGACGCTGCTCGAAGGGGATGCCCGCTTCGAGCTCCGAGAGCGGAATGCGATGGGCGGTCATTGCGGAGGCCTCCTGGTCTGACGCGACCTTCGAGGGGCACCACGGCGCGGGTACCCCGACGGCCTCCCCCTCTGTCATCTCAACCTGAGAGCTTCACCGGGCACCCGAAAGGGTCCCGGCTTTCACCGTCGGTGAGGGCGGGAGCCGTCGACACCCGCCCTGCTTTCCAGAGTGACCTCGTCCGTGCGGTACGTGAGCCTGAGAGATTCCGGGGAGGAGTTGCTCCTTCGGCGCCTCCGAGGTGGTCGGAGGACTCTCCCGCACGGGGTCAGCAGCCGCTGTCAGCCTACCAGCGGGGTCAACGCCCGAGCCCTCGAGTGGCCGCCTCCTTGAATGTGCTCTTTTGTAGTGCTTACGAATGAGTTGCGAACCAGTGGAGGGAGAAGGACCGTGCAGACCGACATCGATCCTCGCAACCTGATCGGCCGCAAGGCGTTCGACCGCACTGGCACCAAGATCGGCACCATCGACGAGATCTATCTCGACGACGCGACCGGCGTACCCGAGTGGGCGGCCATACGCACCGGCCTGTTCAGCCGGGACGCGTTCGTCCCCCTGGAGCCGAGCGAACTGCTCAAGGACGGCACCCTCCACGTCCCCTTCGACCGCGCCCTGATCAAGGACGCCCCCGACTTCGGCGTGGGCCGCCACCTCTCCCCCGAACAGGAACTCCAGCTCTACCACCACTACGGCCTGGATGCGGCGCCACCCCCTTCCCTCCAAGACCACGACTTCGGCAAATTGGCAGGCTCGGAGGAGACGTGAGCTTGGTGCGGGCTTTTGGCCCGGGGCTTGAGCTTCGTCCGGGGCTCGGGCTTCGTCCGGGGCTCGGGCTTCCGCTGAGGCCAGCACTTCGCCCGACGCCCGAGCCGCGACCAGGGCCCCAGCTCCGTCCAAAGCCCGCATTTCATCCGACACCCGAGCCTCGGCCGGGGGCTCAAGCTTCGTCCGAGGCCTGCACTTCGTCCAAGACCCCAGCTTCTGCTGAGGCATGCACTTCGACCGGGGCCCGAGCTCCCTCCGCGGCTCGCACTTCGACCGACGCCCCAGCTTCCGCTGAGGCCGGCACATCGACCGGGGACTGGGCCGCGACCGGGGCCCTGGCTTTGCCCGAGGCCCGAGCATGTGCCAGGACCCGAGGCTCGACCGAGGCCTGTGCTTCGAGCGGGGCCGGCACCTCGTCCGAGGTCTGCTCCTGGTTCTCACGGTCCCCCCGCTCACCTCCGCCCCCACTCCCACCCCCGCCCTCTCCCGGGGTCCGGGGCGGAGCCCCGTGTCGGTCGCTGTTGGACTGACCGAGACGGGTGGGCGGGTGGGCAAGGTCCGCCACCAACGGCAACGGATCAGCCGACTCCAGCGCAGGATCACCCACAAAAAACGTCCGCACCCGCCCCGGAGGGGACTGCGGAGTCTCGAACCGCACCGTCACCCGCCCCAGCCCACTCCCCTGCACCCACCCATGCCCGTACTCGGTATGCCGCACATCCTGCCCGGCCCGCCAGTGCCGCTCGACCGGCTCCGCCCGCTCCTCGACGGCCTCAACGGCGCCCTTCTCCGGCTCCTCCGCCGGAGGCAACGGCACCGCCTGCGCGAACAGATCCTCCTGCGTGTAGTCCGCGAGCCCGGAGACCCCCACACCCAGCAGCCGTACCCCACCCGTGGTGTCCACGGAATCCAGCAGCCGTGCGGCCGCCTCCCGTACCACCGCCGGATCGTCCGTGGGCCCTCTGAGCGTCTCGGACCGGGTCAGGGTCGAGAAGTCGTACCGACGCACCTTCAGCACGATCGTCCGCCCCGACAGCCCCGCCCCGCGCAACCGCCCCACACACCGGTCGGCGAGGCGCTGCACCTCCAGCCCGATCCGCAGCCGGTCATGGATGTCCACGTCATAGGTGTCCTCGACCGACACCGACTTCGCCTCGCGCTCGGCCACCACGGGCCGCTCGTCGTGGGCCAGCGCCATGGCGTACAGCCCGTGCCCGTGCGCCTTGCCGAGCAGCCGTACCAGCTCGTCCTCGCCCGCCTCGGCCAGCTCCTCGACCGTGGTGATCCCGGCTCTGCGCAGATGGTCCCCGGTGGCCGGCCCGACCCCGGGCAGGGTCCGCACCGGCATCGGCCCCAGCAGCGCCCGCTCGGAGCCCGGCTCGATGATTCGCAGACCGTCCGGCTTGGCCTGCTCGGAGGCGATCTTGGCGAGCATCTTGGAGGCGGCGAGCCCCACCGAGCCGGTGAGCCCGGTGACCGCCCGGATGTCCGCGCGCAGCTTGATCCCGGCCAGTCGCGCCGACTCCTCGTCCCAGGCCGTCCCGCCGACCTCCAGGTCCACGAAGGCCTCGTCCAGGCTGAGCGGCTCCACCAGCGGCGACAGCTCCCGCAGCATCGCCATCACCTGCTCGCTGATCGCCCGGTACAGGGTGAAGCGCGGCACCAGATACGCAGCATTCGGTGCCAGCCGGCGCGCCTGGGCCATGGGCATCGCCGAGTGGACCCCGAAGGTCCGTGCCTCGTACGACGCGGTGGCCACCACCCCGCGCGGTCCGAGGCCGCCCACCACGACCGCCTTCCCGCGCAGGCTCGGCTTGGATGCCTGCTCCACCGAGGCGTAGAAGGCATCCATGTCGAGATGCAGGATCGTGGGCGCGTTTCTCACATCTCCGATGCTGCACCACGGCACTGACAATGCCCCGACCGTGCCGGCCTCCGTGTCACACGGCCGTAGCGATGTCGGACCACGGTACGGACCGCAGTACGGCTGTCGGACGGCCGTACCCCGGCGTCAGACCGCCCGGTTGCGGCGCCGCGCCAGCTCGTCCGCGGGATTGTGCCCGACGAGGGTCTCACCGGTGTCGATGCGCTCGCCGTGCAGCTGGGAGAGCGCGCTTTCCACGTCCCGCCACACCACGCCGACGGCGATCCCGAAGATGCCCTGACCGCCCTGGAGCAGGGCGTGCACCTCGTCCGGCGAGGTGCACTCATAGACCGTCGCACCATCGCTCATCAGCGTCATCCGCTCCAGGTCACGGAAACCGCGTTCCCGAAGGTGCTGCACGGCCGAGCGGATGTTCTGGAGCGACACGCCCGTGTCCAGGAACCGCTTGACGATCTTCAGGACGACGACGTCCCGGAAGCTGTACAGACGCTGCGTGCCCGACCCGTACGCGGGCCGTACGCTCGGCTCGACGAGGCCGGTACGGGCCCAGTAGTCGAGCTGTCGATAGGTGATGCCGGCGGCCGCGCAGGCCGTGGGCCCGCGATAGCCGATCTGTTCCGACGCCATGGACGCCGCCCCTCCGCCGTTCGGCACCATCGTCGGCCGTTGCGGAGCGTGATCCACCGCGCTGCTGTGAACCGGGTACGGACCGCTCTCCCCGAAACCGCGCACGGGAGCACCCCCAGCCGTACCGTCGCCGCTGGTTCTCACGCCGACCTCCGTCCTTGACCTGCCTTCACGACGGTAGGCAGTCACCAGGGGTGCGTCAACGATCGCCACACTCGGCACGCCGAGTGATAATCACCCTAGGAGTGGTTTCCCGTGTCCCACCGCGGGGAAAGGCTAGCCGAATGCTCTCGCGGGAGACCGCAGGACGCCCTCAATGGCCGCTGGCAATTGCCTGGGCGCGAGGCGTCGACGGGCACCGGCGCACGCGCTCACTGGCTGCTCGTGCCGAAGTCCTCGGGCGAGATCTGGTCGAGGAACTCGCGGAACTTCTCCACCTCGTCCTCCTGCTCGTCCGGAATGGCGATGCCGGCGTCGTCCAGCACCGTGTCACTGCCGTAGATCGGCGTTCCGGTGCGCAGGGCCAGCGCTATGGCATCGGAGGGACGGGCACTGACCTCGACGCCGCTGGCGAAAACCAGCTCCGCGTAGAAGACGCCTTCGCGCAGATCCGTGATGCGTACCTCGGTCAGCTCCTGGCCGACGGCCTCCAGCACGTCCTTGAACAGGTCGTGGGTCAGCGGCCTGGCCGGGGCCATGCCCTGCTGGGCGAACGCGATCGCCGTCGCCTCCCCCGGCCCGATCCAGATGGGGAGGTAACGGTCGCCTCCCACTTCGCGCAGGAGCACGATCGGTTGGTTGGAGGGCATTTCGACCCGGACACCTACGACATCGAGCTCGTTCACACAGCAACCCTAGGCCGTGCCCGGGATGTTTGGGTAGTCGGGCCGGGAACAGGTGCCCGATCCGGCCGCCGGCCGGCCCTGGCGTTCACGGCAGCCGTACCCCGAGGGCGGTCTGGACCAGTGCAGCGTGCAGCTTCACCGTGAGCACCGCCAGTTCCTTCGCACGGGCCTCGGCATGGGCCCTGGTCTGCGGGTTGCGGTGGCGCTTCAGCGGGGCCACCACCTGGTCCACCAGTCCCGCCTCGCGGTCGGCGGCCGCCTTCATCACCCGGAGGTGGCGTGGCTCGATACCGAACCGGCCCAATTCGGCCACCAGTGAGGCCACGGTCACCGCCTCGGCGTCGTACACCCCGTCCTCCAGGGGCGCGATCAGCCCGTACGACTCCCACTCCTTCAGCTCGCCCTCGCCGATGTCCGCGGCCGCCAGCAGCTCGGCGCGGCCCACCCGGGCCACCGTAGGCGCCCGCAGCGACTCCGAAGCGTCCTCCCCGGTGCGCTGACGCCCCACGACGGGCAGCTGGACGGCCTCGCCCTTCTCCATGGCGTCCAGATGCTCGCGGATCACCTTGAGCGGCAGATAGTGGTCCCGTTGCATCCTCAGCACATGAGCCAGCCGCTCGACATCCCCGGCGCTGAACTTGCGGTACCCCGAAGGGGTCCGCTGCGGCTCGATGAGCCCCTCGGACTCCAGGAAACGGATCTTGGAGATGGTGACTTCGGGGAATTCGTCGCGCAGCACGTTCAGCACCGTGCCGATGCTCATCAGCCCACTGGCCCTGGCGGCGGTACCGCTTCCGGCACCGCCGCTCGGTGTTTGAAGCATGGACCTTCCCTGGGGTCCCCCCGGACACCGGTCCGGGGGCGGGTCAGATGCCCTGCCGGCTCGCGTAGAACACCAGCCGGTACTTGCCGATCTGCACCTCGTCGCCGTTCGACAGAGCGACCTGGTCGATCCGCTCGCGGTTGACGTATGTGCCGTTCAGACTGCCCACGTCGGCCACGGTGAACGAGCCGTCCGGGGAACGCCGGAACTCTACGTGCCGACGCGAGACCGTGACGTCGTCCAGGAAGATGTCGCTCTGCGGATGACGACCGGCCGTGGTCAGATCGCTGTCCAGCAGGAAGCGGCTGCCCGAGTTCGGTCCCCGGCGCACCACCAGCAGCGCCGAGCCGATCGGCAGGGCGTCCACCGCGGCCTGCGCCTCCGGCGACAGCATCGGCACCTGCGTCTGCCCGGTCACCTCGGAGTCGTAGGCCTCGAGACCCGAGATGGAGATCGTGGACGTCGTCTCCGCGGCGCGCTCCGGCACCGCTCCCGGGCGCAGCGGCGCACCGCAGTTGGAGCAGAAACGGGCGTTCTCCGCGTTGCGGTTACCGCACCTCGTACACACCAGGACCGACATGGACGGATCCTCCTGCTGCGGTTGCCCCGCGGGGGCGTTGGACGCGTACGGACCGGAGGCGTACCCTCCGCCCGCACCTGAGGTTGACGGCTGCCCGAAACCTATGCCGCCAGACTGGGCAGGGTCAACCGACGCCCCGCCCTGACCTCCGGAAATGTCACCGCCCGGACCAGCGACCTGGTCCCGGAACAGTGGGCGCTGACCCTCCGCGTCAGGCTGCGCGCGGTGGCGAGCGGTCGCGTTGTCGCTGCCCTCTCGCACGCTCTTGCCGAACAACTTCGCAAACAACTTCACGGGCGATTCCCCTTGACCGAAACAGACCCGCCCGTGGGGCAGGACGAACCCTGATTGCCTACACCGGCCGAGCCGGACATTCTCACAACGTCCGTAACCACCAGACAGTTTCCATCACGCACCACCCCTTCGGTGCGCCGACCCCCCGCAACCTCATGCCCCTGCCCGACGTCCCCCATGCACCGCCGGTTCACTGGGAGGACGACCGAGCGTAGTCAGGCCGCTTCACCTGCCGCAAGGCGTCCACGACGACCTTGTCCGACTGCTGGACCGACACCGTGGCCTGCTCCTTCTCCAGCGTCTGCACCACGCCTCCCGGGATGTTCAACGCGGGCTCCAGGTCCTGCGGCTTGCCGATGACCTGGAAACGATAGGGGGCGTTGATCTTGTTCCCGTCGACGGCGACACTCTTGCCGGAATCCGTGAAGTAGGTACCCGCGACCACCCGGACCCCGTTGACCTGGATCGCCTCCGCACCGGCCGCGCGCAGCTCCTGGATCGCGTCGAGCAGCATGTCCGCCTTGACCGTCCCCTTCAAGTCCTCGATGGTCATCGTGATGCCGGGGCCCTGCGCCGCCACGGTGCCCGCCAGAATGCCGAGTTGCTTCTCCTTCTCGGCCGTCTGCTTGCGAGCCTCCGCGGCCTGGTCGGAGCTGCTCTGCAGTTCCTGGCGCTGCTTTTCGAGTCCCTGCTTCTCGTCCTCAAGACGCTGAGTACGCGAATCCAGTTCATCGAGGATGCGAACAAGATCTTCCTGACGTGCGCCGCGCAGCGCGCTGTCGCTGTTGCTGTTCGACGCCACCTGCACCGCGAGCCCGAAGCCGAGGCCGAACAGCAGCAGGGCGACGATGAGTTGGGCCCGGGTGACCCGCGGCGGCCACAGCCCCTTGACCAGCCGCTGCCGCCCGGTCAGCGGTGCCTCCGGCTTCTCCTCGGACGCCGGCTCCGGTGCCCGCGCGGGCACCTCCTCGGGCAGTTCCTTGCGCAGCCTGTTCTCCGGCCGCTCGTTCTCCTCGCTCATCAGCGTCACGCCCGGAACACGTGGCGCCGGATCGCCGCGGCGTTGGAGAAGATCCGGATGCCCAGGACCACCACGACACCCGTGGACAGCTGCGCGCCCACGCCCAACTTGTCGCCCAGGAAGACGATCAGCGCGGCGACGACCACATTGGACAGGAACGACACCACGAAGACCTTGTCGTCGAAAATGCCGTCGAGCATGGCCCGCAGACCGCCGAACACGGCGTCCAGCGCCGCTACCACGGCGATCGGCAGGTAAGGCTCGACGACCGCCGGAACCTCGGGCCGGACCAAGAGGCCGGCCACGACTCCCACGACGAGGCCCAGTACGGCGATCACGATGTGCCCTTCTCAGTTTTCTCAGTGGTCGGCTGTGCTGTACGTACGATCACACTGGGTGCGGCGGGCAACCGCACGTCACCCTCCGTGGAGATGGTGGCGCGGATGCCGAAGTTCTGCTCCAGGGCATGCAGGTACAGCCCGTCGGCCCCGTTCTGGAACCTGGTGCTCATCCGGTCCCCATCTCCCACCGCCAGCACGGTGTACGGCGGCACCAGCGGCCTGTTGTCGGCCAGTATCGCGTCCCCCGCGGCCCTGATCGCGGACAGGGCGGTCAGGCGCTGGCCGTTGATGGAGACGGCCTCGGCGCCGGACTCCCACAACCCGTTGATCACGCGCTGCATGTCCCGGTCACGCACCCGGCCGGTGTCGGAGAACCCCGAGGTCTCCCGGGGATTGGTGCCGTCGCCGCCGGTGCTGGCCTCTTTGGCGTCGTTCACGACGAGCTTGACGCCTGGTCCGTGGACCGCGGTGGCGCCCGACAGCACGCCCACCAGGTCCACCTGCACGCTGCCGCCGCTCGACTTCAGCGCCGCCCGCTGACGTGCGCTGACATCGTCACGCAGCTTGTCGACCGTGCCCTCGAGCTTGTCCGCGGACGCGGTCTCGCTGTCGACGCGGTCGATCAGCTCCTGGCGCTCCTTGGCGACCACGGGTGCCGCCGCCTGCGTCTGTGCCGCCCCTACGGTCACCACCAGCGCCGCGAGGACGAGGCCGGCCGCGAGGCCCAGCTTCGCCCGGAGGGTCTTGGGCAGCCCGCCCTCGCCCTGGGACTTCTTCCGGGCGGCGGCCTCGGCGTAGCCGTCGTCGAGGCTGTGGTCCATGACGTTGGTGATCAACGACATGGAGGCGTCCGGGCGGTGCGCCCGGGTGGCGCTGCTCCGAACGGGGGGTTGCTGCGGCATGCCGCACATCGTCGCATGTCACGAGCGGTTCCTCCGAATGGCCCCACCGGCGTGCCGGACAGGCCCCCTTGGGGACACTTGTCCGGCACGCGCGTGTGCGTGGGTTTTGCCGTCCGGCGGCGTGTACCGCCCTACCGTCCGGCGCTGTCCACGACGGCCGACCACTCGTCGAGCAGAGCCTGCGCCGAGGTGTCGTCCGGTCCCTCGGCCCACAGGTGGGTGACGGCCTCGGCCGGGTCGGGCAGCACCATCACCCAGCGCCCGTCGGTCTCCACGACCCGCACCCCGTCCGTCGTGTCGACAAAGCGATCCCCGGCGGCCTCGACCACCCGCCGCATGACCAGTCCCTTGACCGCCCACGGCGTGGCCAGGTCCCGCTTGAGGACGTGCGCCCGCGGGATCCGCGCGTCGATCTGGCTGAGCGTGAGCTGCGTGCGCGCCACCAGCCCGATCAGCCGTACGAAGGCCGCCGTACCGTCGTAGACGCTGCTGAACTCGGGGACGATGAACCCGCCCTTTCCGTCACCGCCGAAGATGGTGCCCTCCTCGCCGCCCACGCGTGTGAGGTCGTCGGGCGAGGTGGTCGTCCACTCGACCTGGGTGCCGTGGTAGGCGGCAACCTGTTCGGCGATCCGAGTGGTGGTCACCGGCAGCGCCACCCGCCCGCTCCGCCGCTCGGCTGCCACCAGGTCCAGCATGACCAGCAGAGCACGGTCGTCCTCGATGATCCGGCCCTTCTCGTCGACGAGCGACAGCCGCTCGCCCACAGGGTCGAACCGGACACCGAACGCGGCGCCCGAGGAGGCCACTATCTCGCCCAACCGGACCAGACCGTTGCGCCGCACCTCGACCGTCTCGGTGGGCCGGGACTCGTCCAGACCCGGGTTGATGGTCAGCGAGTCCACCCCGAGCTTGCCGAGCAGGCTGGGCAACACCAGCCCCGCACTGCCGTTGGAGGCGTCGACGACGACCTTCAGACCAGAGTCGGCGATCCCGGTCGTGTCGACATTCCGCAGCAGCGAGCCGGTGTACGAGTCGAACACACTGGCCGGGAAGTACAGATCCCCGATCTCACCCGGGAACGCCCGCCGGTACTCCTGCCGCGCGAACACCCGGTCCAGCTTGCGCTGACTGCCCTGCGACAGGTCGGCGCCGTTGCCGTCGAAGAACATGATGTCGACCGAGTCCGGCACCCCCGGCGAAGTCCGGATCATGATGCCCCCGGCACTGCCGCGCGCGGTCTGCTGCCGGGCCACGGGCAGCGGTACGTTCTCCAGATCGCGTACGTCGATGGCGCTGGCCTGCAGCGCCGAGATGACCGCCCGCTTGAGCGCACGGGCGCCTCGGGAGTGATCGCGGGCCGTAGTGACCGTGGAGCCCTTCTTGAGGGTCGTCGCGTAGGCGCCGGCCAGCCGCACGGCCAGTTCCGGCGTGATCTCCACGTTCAGGATGCCGGACACCCCACGGGCGCCGAACAGATGGGCCTGCCCTCTGGACTCCCAGATGACGGAGGTGTTGACGAAGGCGCCGGCCTCGATGGTCTTGAAGGGATACACCCGGACATTGCCCTGGACGATCGATTCCTCGCCGATCAGGCACTCGTCACCGATGACCGCACCGTCCTCGATCCGCGCGGCCCGCATGATGTCGGTGTTCTTGCCGACGACACAGCCGCGCAGATTGCTGTGCTGCCCGACGTACACGTTGTCGTGCACGACGGCCTTGTGCAGAAAAGCACCGCTCTTGACGACGACATTGGAGCCGACGACGGTGTGTTCGCGAATCTCGGCGCCGGCCTCGACCTTCGCGTAGTCGCCGATGTACAGCGGCCCCCGCAGTACGGCATCGGGATGCACCTCAGCGCCTTCCGCAACCCACACGCCCGGGGAGATCTCGAAGCCGTCGATGTCGACGTTGACCTTGCCCTCGAGTACGTCGGCCTGGGCTTTCACATAGCTCTCATGGGTGCCGACGTCCTCCCAGTAGCCCTCGGCGACATAGCCGTAGATCGGCTTGCCTTCCTTCATCAACTGCGGGAAGACATCACCGGACCAGTCGACCGGAACATCGGGTTCGACATAGCTGAATACCTCGGGCTCCATGACATAGATGCCCGTGTTGACCGTGTCGGAGAAGACCTGCCCCCAGGTCGGCTTCTCCAGGAATCGCTCGACCTTGCCTTCCTCGTCGACGATCGTGATGCCGAACTCCAGCGGATTGGGCACCCGGGTCAGACAGACCGTGACCAGCGCACCCTTCTCCTTGTGGAAATTGATCAGCTCCGTGAGGTCGAAGTCGGTCAGGGCATCACCGGAGATCACGAGGAAGGCATCGTCCTTCAACGCCTCTTCGGCGTTCTTGACGCTTCCGGCGGTACCGAGTGGCTTCTCCTCATTGGCATACGTGAGCTCCATTCCGAGCTCTTCGCCGTCACCGAAGTAGTTCTTGACGAGCGATGCCAGGAACTGGACGGTGACCACGGTCTCGCTGAGCCCATGCCTTTTGAGCAGCCGGAGCACGTGCTCCATGATCGGGCGGTTGGCCACGGGCAGGAGCGGCTTGGGCATGCTAGAGGTCATGGGGCGCAGGCGCGTGCCTTCGCCCCCGGCCATCACGACGGCCTTCATGTCGGAAGCGTCCTCCTCCAAGAGACGACGGTCTAGCCGACTTCACCCGTCCAGATTGTCCCGCACTTTTCCACCGCGGGCCATCGTGGCGTACGTCCGGACAATCGCCGAGCTCAATCGGCCATGGCGTCCGCACGGACCAAACGGCGGACCTGTACCACGTAGAGCACTCCTGCCCACCAGTAGAGCGTTGTACCCCACCCGGCGAACGCCCATCCGAAAACAGCGGCGACTGACGCGATCCAACCGCTTCCATCGCTGAGGAGCAGCAACGGGAAGGCGTACATCAGGTTGAAGGTGGCCGCCTTGCCGAGGAAGTTCACCTGCGGCGGCGGATACCCGTGCCGGCGGAGGATGCCCACCATCACCAGGAGCATCAGCTCTCGCGCGAGGAGCAGGCCGGTCAGCCAGATCGGGAGGATCTCACGCCAGGTGAGACCGACCAGCGTGGAAAGTACGTACAGCCGGTCGGCGGCGGGGTCGAGAAGCCGGCCGAGACTGCTGATCTGGTTCCAGCGCCTGGCGAGCTTGCCGTCGAGATAGTCACTGATCCCGCTGAAGGCCAGCACGAGGAGGGCCCAGCCGTCGCTCTTGGGGCCCCCGAACTCGGGCCTGAGGATCAACCACAGGAAGAGGGGGACGCCGACGAGCCGTGCCATGCTGAGGATGTTGGGGATGGTGAGGACCCGGTCCGTCTGGACACGCGTCTCCTGGACCTCCACCCGGGAGCCTCCTGTGCAAAACGAGCCAACGATGCCCCCTGACCTTACCTCAACGTAAAAAAGCTCCGGCCCCTGGGCAGTGCCCAAGAGCCGGAGCTGTAAAAGGAGTTCGGCGGTGTCCTACTCTCCCACAGGGTCCCCCCTGCAGTACCATCGGCGCTGTGAGGCTTAGCTTCCGGGTTCGGAATGTAACCGGGCGTTTCCCTCACGCTATGACCACCGAAACACTATGAAACTGTGAACGCCACACCACGCTGTGACAACGTGGGGCTGTTCGTGGTTTCAGAACCAACACAGTGGACGCGAGCAACTGAGGACAAGCCCTCGGCCTATTAGTACCGGTCACCTCCACCAGTTACCTGGCTTCCAGATCCGGCCTATCAACCCAGTCGTCTACTGGGAGCCTTACCCCATCAAGTGGGTGGGAGTCCTCATCTCGAAGCAGGCTTCCCGCTTAGATGCTTTCAGCGGTTATCCCTCCCGAACGTAGCCAACCAGCCATGCCCTTGGCAGAACAACTGGCACACCAGAGGTTCGTCCGTCCCGGTCCTCTCGTACTAGGGACAGCCCTTCTCAAGACTCCTACGCGCACAGCGGATAGGGACCGAACTGTCTCACGACGTTCTAAACCCAGCTCGCGTACCGCTTTAATGGGCGAACAGCCCAACCCTTGGGACCGACTCCAGCCCCAGGATGCGACGAGCCGACATCGAGGTGCCAAACCATCCCGTCGATATGGACTCTTGGGGAAGATCAGCCTGTTATCCCCGGGGTACCTTTTATCCGTTGAGCGACGGCGCTTCCACAAGCCACCGCCGGATCACTAGTCCCGACTTTCGTCCCTGCTCGACCCGTCGGTCTCACAGTCAAGCTCCCTTGTGCACTTACACTCAACACCTGATTGCCAACCAGGCTGAGGGAACCTTTGGGCGCCTCCGTTACCCTTTAGGAGGCAACCGCCCCAGTTAAACTACCCATCAGACACTGTCCCTGATCCGGATCACGGACCCAGGTTAGACATCCAGCACGACCAGACTGGTATTTCAACGACGACTCCACACACACTGGCGTGCATGCTTCACAGTCTCCCAGCTATCCTACACAAGCCGAACCGAACACCAATATCAAACTGTAGTAAAGGTCCCGGGGTCTTTCCGTCCTGCTGCGCGAAACGAGCATCTTTACTCGTAGTGCAATTTCACCGGGCCTATGGTTGAGACAGTCGAGAAGTCGTTACGCCATTCGTGCAGGTCGGAACTTACCCGACAAGGAATTTCGCTACCTTAGGATGGTTATAGTTACCACCGCCGTTTACTGGCGCTTAAGTTCTCAGCTTCGCCCACCCGAAAGTGAGCTAACCGGTCCCCTTAACGTTCCAGCACCGGGCAGGCGTCAGTCCGTATACATCGCCTTACGGCTTCGCACGGACCTGTGTTTTTAGTAAACAGTCGCTTCTCGCTGGTCTCTGCGGCCACCCCCAGCTCACCGAGTAAATCGGATCACCAGGCGTGGCCCCCCTTCTCCCGAAGTTACGGGGGCATTTTGCCGAGTTCCTTAACCATAGTTCACCCGAACGCCTCGGTATTCTCTACCTGACCACCTGAGTCGGTTTAGGGTACGGGCCGCCATGAAACTCGCTAGAGGCTTTTCTCGACAGCATAGGATCATCCACTTCACCACAATCGGCTCGGCATCAGGTCTCAGACTTAATGGCGTGCGGATTTACCTACACACCGTCCTACACCCTTACCCCGGGACAACCACCGCCCGGGATGGACTACCTTCCTGCGTCACCCCATCACTCACCTACTACCAGATTGGTCCGGCGGCTCCACCACTTTCCATTCCCCGAAGGGTCCGGAACGGCTTCACGGCCTCAGCATCACTGGATTCGATGTTTGACGCTTCACAGCGGGTACCGGAATATCAACCGGTTATCCATCGACTACGCCTGTCGGCCTCGCCTTAGGTCCCGACTTACCCTGGGCAGATCAGCTTGACCCAGGAACCCTTAGTCAATCGGCGCACACGTTTCTCACGTGTGTATCGCTACTCATGCCTGCATTCTCACTCGTCAACCGTCCACGACTACCTTCCAGTGCCGCTTCACCCGGCAGACGACGCTCCCCTACCCATCCATACACCCGTTGGGGCTTACATATGAATGACACGACTTCGGCGGTACGCTTGAGCCCCGCTACATTGTCGGCGCGGAATCACTAGACCAGTGAGCTATTACGCACTCTTTCAAGGGTGGCTGCTTCTAAGCCAACCTCCTGGTTGTCTCTGCGACTCCACATCCTTTCCCACTTAGCGTACGCTTAGGGGCCTTAGTCGATGCTCTGGGCTGTTTCCCTCTCGACCATGGAGCTTATCCCCCACAGTCTCACTGCCGCGCTCTCACTTACCGGCATTCGGAGTTTGGCTAAGGTCAGTAACCCGGTAGGGCCCATCGCCTATCCAGTGCTCTACCTCCGGCAAGAAACACACGACGCTGCACCTAAATGCATTTCGGGGAGAACCAGCTATCACGGAGTTTGATTGGCCTTTCACCCCTAACCACAGGTCATCCCCCAGGTTTTCAACCCTGGTGGGTTCGGTCCTCCACGAAGTCTTACCTCCGCTTCAACCTGCCCATGGCTAGATCACTCCGCTTCGGGTCTTGAGCGTGCTACTAAAATCGCCCTGTTCGGACTCGCTTTCGCTACGGCTTCCCCACCCGGGTTAACCTCGCAACACACCGCAAACTCGCAGGCTCATTCTTCAAAAGGCACGCAGTCACGAGAACGTGCAAGCACGTTCCGACGCTCCCACGGCTTGTAGGCACACGGTTTCAGGTACTATTTCACTCCCCTCCCGGGGTACTTTTCACCATTCCCTCACGGTACTATCCGCTATCGGTCACCAGGGAATATTTAGGCTTAGCGGGTGGTCCCGCCAGATTCACACGGGATTTCTCGGGCCCCGTGCTACTTGGGTGTCTCTCAAACGAGCCGCTGACATTTCGACTACGGGGGTCTTACCCTCTACGCCGGACCTTTCGCATGTCCTTCGTCTACATCAACGGTTTCTCACTCGTCCCACGGCCGGCAGACCGCAGAAGAGAGATCCCACAACCCCGTATACGCAACCCCTGCCGGGTCTCACACGCATACGGTTTGGCCTCATCCGGTTTCGCTCGCCACTACTCCCGGAATCACGGTTGTTTTCTCTTCCTGAGGGTACTGAGATGTTTCACTTCCCCTCGTTCCCTCCACACTGCCTATGTGTTCAGCAGTGGGTGACAGCCCATGACGACTGCCGGGTTTCCCCATTCGGAAACCCCCGGATCAAAGCCTGGTTGACGACTCCCCGGGGACTATCGCGGCCTCCCACGTCCTTCATCGGTTCCTGGTGCCAAGGCATCCACCGTGCGCCCTTAAAAACTTGGCCACAGATGCTCGCGTCCACTGTGCAGTTCTCAAACAACGACCAGCCACCCATCACCCCGAACCAGAAGGCTCGAGTGCACTGGGGCCGGCGGACTGAGGAAAGTTCGTTCCCTCAGACACCCAACAGCGTGCCCGACACGACCAGCCGACCAGATCAGCGTTCCACACCCCGAAGAGCAGTACTAGCGCCTGGTCCATCCTGGACCGTGCCGAATAATCAACGTTCCACCCATGAGCTGACCACCGCCAGACATTTGCTGGCGTAGTGGCTCTGACTGCCTTGCGGCAGCTAGATGCTCCTTAGAAAGGAGGTGATCCAGCCGCACCTTCCGGTACGGCTACCTTGTTACGACTTCGTCCCAATCGCTAGTCCCACCTTCGACAGCTCCCTCCCACAAGGGGTTGGGCCACCGGCTTCGGGTGTTACCAACTTTCGTGACGTGACGGGCGGTGTGTACAAGGCCCGGGAACGTATTCACCGCAGCAATGCTGATCTGCGATTACTAGCGACTCCGACTTCATGGGGTCGAGTTGCAGACCCCAATCCGAACTGAGACCGGCTTTTTGAGATTCGCTCCACCTCACGGTATCGCAGCTCATTGTACCGGCCATTGTAGCACGTGTGCAGCCCAAGACATAAGGGGCATGATGACTTGACGTCGTCCCCACCTTCCTCCGAGTTGACCCCGGCGGTCTCCTGTGAGTCCCCATCACCCCGAAGGGCATGCTGGCAACACAGAACAAGGGTTGCGCTCGTTGCGGGACTTAACCCAACATCTCACGACACGAGCTGACGACAGCCATGCACCACCTGTACACCGACCACAAGGGGGACCCTGTCTCCAGGGTTTTCCGGTGTATGTCAAGCCTTGGTAAGGTTCTTCGCGTTGCGTCGAATTAAGCCACATGCTCCGCCGCTTGTGCGGGCCCCCGTCAATTCCTTTGAGTTTTAGCCTTGCGGCCGTACTCCCCAGGCGGGGAACTTAATGCGTTAGCTGCGGCACCGACGACGTGGAATGTCGCCAACACCTAGTTCCCACCGTTTACGGCGTGGACTACCAGGGTATCTAATCCTGTTCGCTCCCCACGCTTTCGCTCCTCAGCGTCAGTAATGGCCCAGAGATCCGCCTTCGCCACCGGTGTTCCTCCTGATATCTGCGCATTTCACCGCTACACCAGGAATTCCGATCTCCCCTACCACACTCTAGCTAGCCCGTATCGACTGCAGACCCGAGGTTAAGCCTCGGGCTTTCACAATCGACGTGACAAGCCGCCTACGAGCTCTTTACGCCCAATAATTCCGGACAACGCTTGCGCCCTACGTATTACCGCGGCTGCTGGCACGTAGTTAGCCGGCGCTTCTTCTGCAGGTACCGTCACTTGCGCTTCTTCCCTGCTGAAAGAGGTTTACAACCCGAAGGCCGTCATCCCTCACGCGGCGTCGCTGCATCAGGCTTGCGCCCATTGTGCAATATTCCCCACTGCTGCCTCCCGTAGGAGTCTGGGCCGTGTCTCAGTCCCAGTGTGGCCGGTCGCCCTCTCAGGCCGGCTACCCGTCGTCGCCTTGGTGAGCCATTACCTCACCAACAAGCTGATAGGCCGCGGGCTCATCCTTCACCGCCGGAGCTTTCCAGCCTCCACGATGCCGTGGAGGCTCGTATCCGGTATTAGACCCCGTTTCCAGGGCTTGTCCCAGAGTGAAGGGCAGATTGCCCACGTGTTACTCACCCGTTCGCCACTAATCCACCCCGAAGGGCTTCATCGTTCGACTTGCATGTGTTAAGCACGCCGCCAGCGTTCGTCCTGAGCCAGGATCAAACTCTCCGTGAATGTTTTCCCGTGATCGGGATGAACACCACGAGAGCGGAACAGCCGGATGGAATGACCCGACCGTTCACAGCGTCCTCGCTGTGTTTTTCAAAGGAACCTCGACCATCGGAATGTTTCCGACGGACGGGGTATCAACATATCTGGCGTTGATTTTTGGCACGCTGTTGAGTTCTCAAGGAACGGTCGCTTCCTTTGTACTCACCCTCTCGGGCTTTCCTCCGGGCGCTTCCCTTCGGTGTTTCAAACTCTATCAGGGTTTTTCCGCCTCTCTGACCACCCTCCTGCGAGCATGCAGAAGCGGATCCAGAGATAGGATCTGACGAGTTTGGGTTCTGCTGAGCGAGAGCGCTTTCGCGTCCCTCCGCCCCAAGCAGGAGTACGACTCTACACGGAGCCTTGAAGGCCGTGCAAATCCACGAGGCTGGTGGTCTAGACCACTAACTGGTAGCTTCTAAACGGAACCGCCACTTCATATGACATACGCTGCTGCTCAGTGTGCCGTCCGGGACAGGCAGTGACGGCCCGTAGAGCAGCTCCACTCCTTGGGAGGCTTCCCATGACCACCGTGACGTCCCCGCTTGCCGGGCGTGCCATCGGACTGGCCGAAGTGCCGGATCCGGTCTTCTCCGGGGCCATGGTCGGCCCGGGCACCGCGATCGACCCCGTGCGTGAGGCCTCCGAGGCCGTGGCGCCCGTTGACGGCGTCATCGTCTCCCTGCACCCGCACGCCTTCGTCGTGGTGGACGAGAGCGGGCACGGCGTGCTCACCCATCTCGGCATCGACACCGTGCAGCTCAACGGCGAGGGCTTCGAGCTGCTCGTCAACAAGGGCGACACCGTGACGCGCGGTCAGGCCGTCGTGCGCTGGAACCCCGCCGCCGTGGAGGCTGCCGGCAAGTCCCCGGTCTGCCCCGTCGTCGCTCTCGAAGCCACGGCCGAGTCCCTCTCCGACCTCCGTGCCAGCGGAGACGTGAGGGCCGGCGACAGCCTCTTCGCCTGGAACTGACAGCAGTGCCGTCGGCAGACGGCGATCAGGACAACCACCGCGGCGGCGGGACCCGCCGCACTATCGGAGACGGGTGAGATGGAGACAACGCTGCGAGGCGTGGGCGTGAGCCATGGCGTGGCCATCGGCGAGGTACGGCACATGGGCACGGCGGTGCTGGAGCCGCCGGCCAAGCAGATCCCCGCGGAAGACGCCGAGCGGGAGCAGGGGCGTGCCCGCCAGGCCGTGGACGCCGTGGCCGCCGATCTGATGGCGCGCGGCAATCTGGCCGGCGGCGAGGCCCAGGCCGTGCTCGAGGCACAGGCCATGATGGCCCAGGACCCCGAGCTGATGGCGGACGTGGACCGGCGGATCGCCGTCGGCAGCACGGCCGAGCGCGCGGTGTACGACGCGTTCGCGGCGTACCGGGAGCTGCTGGCCGGTGCCGGTGAGTACCTGGCCGGCCGGGTGGCCGACCTCGATGACGTACGGAATCGCATCGTCGCCCGGCTGCTGGGCGTTCCGATGCCGGGTGTTCCGGACAGTGACGAGCCGTATGTGCTCGTGGCGCGGGACCTGGCTCCTGCCGACACGGCGCTGCTGGATCCCTCCCTGGTGCTCGGTTTCGTGACAGAGGAGGGCGGGCCGACCAGTCACAGCGCGATCCTGGCGCGCGCGCTGGGTGTGCCGGCGGTCGTGGCGCTGCCGGGCGCCGGTGAGCTGGCCGAGGGCACGGTCATCGCCGTGGACGGCAGCACCGGCGACATCTTCGTGAACCCGAGCGCGGCGAAGAGGGCGGAGCTGCAGGCCGCGGCCGCCGAGCGCAAGGCCGCGCTGGCCGCCTCGACCGGGCCGGGTGCGACCGCGGACGGGCACAAGGTGCCGCTGCTGGCCAACGTGGGCGGGCCGGCGGACGTACCGGCCGCGGTGGAGGCCGGGGCCGAGGGTGTCGGTCTGTTCCGTACCGAGTTCCTGTTCCTGGACGACAGCAAGAACGCTCCTTCCGAAGAGAAGCAGGTACAGGCCTACCGGCAGGTGCTGGAGGCGTTCCCCGAGGGCCGTGTGGTCGTGCGGGTGTTGGATGCGGGGGCGGACAAGCCGCTGGACTTCCTGACTCCGGCCGACGAGCCGAACCCGGCGCTGGGCGTGCGCGGTCTGCGGACGCTGCTGGACCATCCCGAGGTCCTGCGTACGCAGCTGACCGCGCTGGCGAAGGCCGCCGAAGGGCTGCCCGTCTACCTCGAGGTCATGGCGCCCATGGTGGCGGACCGCAGGGACGCGAAGGCGTTCGCCGACGCCTGCCGTGAGGCGGGGCTGCAGGCGAAGTTCGGCGCGATGGTGGAGATCCCGTCGGCCGCACTGCGGGCGCGTTCGGTCCTGCAGGAGGTCGAGTTCCTGTCGCTGGGGACCAATGACCTCGCGCAGTACACGTTCGCGGCCGACCGGCAGGTGGGTGCGGTGTCCCGGCTTCAGGACCCGTGGCAGCCCGCGCTGCTGGACCTGGTGGCGCTGTCGGCGGAGGCGGCCAAGGCCGAGGGCAAGAGCTGTGGCGTGTGCGGTGAGGCCGCGTCCGATCCGCTGCTGGCCTGTGTGCTGACCGGTCTGGGTGTCACCTCCCTGTCCATGGGTTCGGCGTCCATTCCGTATGTCCGGGCGACGCTGGCGAAGTACACGCTGGCGCAGTGCGAGCGGGCCGCGGCGGCCGCGCGGGCTGCGGAGAGCGCCGAGGAGGCGCGCAGCGCCGCTCAGGCGGTGTTGTCCGGCGAGTAGCCGGCCGGCGCGTCCGGTGTGTCGGGTTCAGGGGCGTCCCGCCTTCGGGTGGGGCGCCCCTGGCGCGTTCGGCGTGGTGTCGGCTCGCTGTCGGCGCGTTCGCCCTTGGGGCGCATGGTCCGTTCAGTGGCGGTGGTCCGGGGCTGTGCTCTCCTCTCCGAGGTCGGGGGGTGTGCAGTAGTCGACGCCGGATTCCGGGGAGATGAGGTCGCCGGATTCGACGTCGGTGCAGTAGGCGTCGAACACCTCGGAGGCGGTGAGGGGTTCGAGGGTGCCGGCGCGCAGTCGCCAGCCGTAGATGCGGTCGGTCGTGTCCGGGGCGCTGGCGCGCAGGACGAGTCCGCCGGGGCTGCGGGTCGCGAGGCCGAGGGCGAGGACGCTGGTGAATTCCAGGGCTTCGGCCTCGTCGAGGCGGGTGTCGCCGTGGCTGTCCTGGTCGCCGTGCAGGACGGAGACGAGGGTGTCCGGTGGTCCGGAGACGCTGCACACGAGGTGCCGGTCGCCCGGCGGTGCGGTGTCGAGGATGCGGACGACGAGGTCGGAGGCGCGGGTGAAGCCGGCCCTGCCGATGTCCTCGCCGCAGGTGGGGCAGGGGCCGAGGCGGGAGAGCAGAGTGGTGGCGTACTCCCAGGTGGCCTGGCGTACGGCTTCGTCCACGAGAGCCGGTACCAGAGTGGCGAGGGGGCTGCCGTCGTAGGGGATGGTGGGGCCCGTGGCCGCGAGTTCCGCGGTGAAGCGGGTCCGGCTGGCCGGGGCTTCCGGGTCGAGGCCGGCTTCCGCGCAGTACTCGGCGTAGTCCTCGGGGTCGAACAGGGCGAGGGTGGTGTGGGTGCCCTGGGCGGCTCGGGTCTTGAGGACGGACTCGACCTGCTGGAGGTAGGTCGCGTGGTCGTCGAAGGTGAAGCTGCGGTAGCGCCGCATGGCGCGGAAGTCGTGTTCGTCGGTGAGCAGGCCGATGGTGCCGGCGATCTCGCGGCGCAGGACGCGTCGCAGGGTCTGGTGGTCGGTGTGCGCCATGTTTCCCCCAAAGTGCGCGGTCGATCAATGCTCACTCACCGTAACCGGCGGCACTGACAACGGGCTGCGCTGGAGCCGGCGGTGGACCAGACGGTGCTGGAGTGCGCAGGTCGCGGCGATGGTGGCGCCGAAGACGGTCCAGCCGAGGGGGCCGGTGGCGATGGCGGCGGTGACGGCGAACGGGCCGAGGCTGCGCTGGCCCGACTGGGCCAGGCCGTGGACGCCGAGGTAGGCGCCTTGTGCGGTGTCGGGGGCGAGGGCGACGGAGAGTTCCCAGGACACGACGGCGTGCAGCATCTCGGCCAGGGTGAAGAGGGCTGCGGAGGCGGTGAGCAGGCAGATCGCCTGGAGGGTGCCGCCGGTGGCGGACAGGGCCATGGTGATGCCGCCGGCGGCGGAGGCGGCGGACAGCGGGACGAGCAGTTTGCGGGCTGCGGCGCTGGTGGTGCCGTAGCGGGCGAGCGGCATCTGGAGGGCGACGACCATCACATTGTTGAGCACGAGCAGCAGGGGCGCGAGGCCGTGCGGTACGCCCTCGCTGTGCGCGATCCACAGGGGCAGGCCGATCTGGAAGACGCTGTCGTCCAGGAAGAGGACCGTCTCGGTCGCGACGAAGGCCAGGTACAGGCGGTCGCGCCAGGGGCTTGCCGGCACGGCGGTACGAACAGTGGTGCCGGAGCGAGCGGCGATGCGGCTGCTGGACGGGGGTTCCGCGCAGGTCAGAGTGAGGAGCGCGATCGCCAGGAAGGAGAGTCCGTCGCCGACGATGAGGCAGCGGTAGGCGGTGGTGGTGCCGAGGCTGAGGGCGGCCGCGGCGGCGAGGCCGCCGAGGGCCCAGCCGGCGTTGGAGGCGGTGCGGTTGACGGCTTGGTAGCGGACTCGGTCGGGGCCGGCGATGCGGGTGGCGTAGAGCTTGGTGAGGACGCTGGAGGCGCGGTCGCCGAGGCTGCCGACGGCGGAGATCGCGAGCAGCGGAAGGTAGTGGTCGGTGGCGAGCAGGCCGAAGGTCGCGAACCCGCGCAGGAGTTGGAGTGCGATCAGGATCCGGGTGAGGGGGTAGCGGTCGGCGATGCGTCCGCCAAGAGGTGCGCCCACGATGCCGACGGCTCCGGAGATGGCGGCGAGGGTGCCGACCTGGGCGATGGAGAGTCCGGAGACGTAGGTGAAGTACAGGACGGAGACGGATGCCCACAGGCCGTTGCCGATGCGGTCGACGAAGGTGATGAGGAGCATCCGGCGTCCATCGCGGCCGCCTGGTATGCGGGTCGGCCGGATCGTGCCCTCGGGCTCGGCTTCCACTGTTCCCCCTTGGGTGGAGCTTGCTTCGAGATTATGTACTGATACATAATCAGTAACGTGGCAACACAATATGAGATCAGTGGTACGACGGCCAAGGGAATTGCCGGATCCGTCGAACGGGGCGTGGCGGAGGGGGCGTTGACACCGGGGGTGGCACTGCCGCCGGTGCGACGGCTCGCGGACGAGCTGGGGGTGAGTCCGGGCACGGTCGCCACGGCCTACAAGGAGTTGCGGCGACGCGGCATCGTCGTCACGCGCGGGCGCGGCGGCACGGTGGTCGCTCCGGCGCCGGCTGTCGCGTCGCGGCGGCCGCCGAAGGTGCCCGAGGGGCTGCGGGACCTGGCCGGCGGGCATCCGGACCCGGCGCTGCTGCCCTCACTGCTGCCGCCGGCGCGCCTCTCCCCGGGCCTCGGTTCCCATCGCTCCGCGCCCCGGCTGGCGCGGCTCGAGGAATCGGTGCGCGAGTGGCTGGGGGCGGACGGTGTCCCTGTGGAGCATGTGACGTTCGCGCACGGCGCGCTGGACCTGATCAACCGGGTGCTGTCCGTCGAGTTGCTGCCCGGGGACGGTGTGGCCATGGAGGATCCGGGCTATCACCATCTGCTGGATCTGGTCGCCGCGCTGGGGCTGCGCAACGTCCCGGTCGCGGTGGACGACGAGGGGATGCGTCCGGAGGCCCTGCGGGCGGCAATGCGGGCCGGGGTGCGGGCGGTGGTGCTCAGCCCGCGGGGGCAGAATCCGTACGGCGGGTGTTTCTCCGCCGCCCGTCGGGATGCGCTGGCTGAGGTGCTGCTGGACGCGCCCGATGTGCTGGTGGTGGAGAACGACCATGCCTCCGAGGTGGCCGGCGCCGCTCTGCACACCGTGTCCGCCGCCGGACCGGCCCGCTGGGTGCACGTACGGACGGTGAGCAAGTTCCTGGGGACCGATCTGCGCTGGGCGGCCGCGGCCTGTGATCCGGTGACGCTCGCCCGGCACGACGGCCGGCTGCTGCTGACATCGGGCTGGGTCAGCCATCTGCTGCAGGAGACGGTGCACGGACTCGTCACGGACGAGGGCACGCGCGCGTTGGTGGCACGCGCGCGTGAGACGTATGCCCGGCGCCGCGCCGCGCTGGCCGCTGAGCTGGCCGCGCGGGGCATCGCGTCGCACGCCGCGAGCGGGTTGAACCTGTGGGCGCCGGTGCGGGACGAGTCGGCCGTGGTGAACGGGCTGCGGTCGTACGGCTGGTGGGTCGCGGCAGGTGCGAGGTTCCGGCTGTCCTCCGGGCCGGGCGTCCGGATCACTACCGCCGGGCTGGAGCCGGCCGACGCCGTGCGGCTGGCCTCGGACTTCGCTGTCGTGCTCGGCGAGTCCGAGGCCACCTACGGAGGGTGAGGCCCGCGGGGTCAGGCGCGCTTGCGGGCGAGTTCCTCGTAGAAGTCGAGCAGGGCGAGGTTGTCGATGGAGCCGGGGTTGACCGCCTTCTCCAGGGGCGTGCCCTGCAGGAGGCGCTTGACGGGCACCTCGATGCGCTTGCCGGTGAGCGTGTGCGGGACGCCGGGCACCTCGATGATCTCGTCGGGTACGTGCCGCGGCGAGAGCTGTTCGCGGATGGCCTGTTTGATGCGGTTCAGGAGTGCCTCGTCGAGCGCGGCGCCCGGCGCGAGGTGTACGAACAGCGGCATCCAGTAGCCGCCGTCGGGCTGCTCAACGCCGATGACCAGGGACTCCTTGATCTCGGGCAGGCGCTCGACGACCTCGTAGATGTCGGCCGAGCCCATGCGCACGCCCTGCCGGTTGAGGGTGGAGTCGGAGCGGCCGTGGATGATCACGGTGCCGCGCGAGGTGAGGGTGATCCAGTCGCCGTGCCGCCAGACGCCGGGGTAGGTGTCGAAGTAGCTGTCGTGGTAGCGGCTGCCGTCGGGGTCGTTCCAGAAGCGGATCGGCATGGAGGGCATGGGGTTGGTGACGACCAGCTCGCCGACCTCGTCGATGACGGGGTTGCCGCTCGGGTCCCAGGCCTGCAGGTCGGTGCCGAGGCCGGGTGCCTGGAGTTCCCCGGTGTACACGGGGAGCGTCGGTACGCCGCCGGCGAAGCAGGAGCAGACGTCGGTGCCGCCGCTGACGGAGGCGATCCACAGGTCGGCCCCGCTCTCTGCGAACTCGTCGTGCAGCCAGCGGAAGCCGTCGGGCGGCAGTGGCGAGCCGGTGGTGGCGACGCACTTCACTGCGGACAGGTCGTGGTCGCGCGCGGGGTGGACGCCGGCCTTGCGGCAGGCCATGACGTAGGCGGCGGAGGTGCCGTACAGGGTGGCCCCGGTGCGTTCGGCGATCCGCCACTGGGCGCCGGTGTCCGGGTAGCCGGGGCTGCCGTCGTACAGGACGATCGTCGTGCCCGTGAGCAGGCCGGAGACGAGGAAGTTCCACATCATCCAGCCGGTCGAGGTGTACCAGAAGAAACGATCCTCGGGGCCGAGGTCGCAGTGCAGGCCGAGCTGCTTGAGGTGTTCGACCAGAATGCCGCCCTGGGACTGCACGATGGCCTTGGGCAGTCCGGTCGTGCCCGAGGAGTACAGCACCCACAGCGGGTGGTCGAAGGGCACCTGCTCGAAGACGGGCTCGGTGTCCCCCGCCGTCAGCGCCGACCACTCCAGGGCGCCCTCGGGTGCCTCGGTGCCGAGCAGCGGGATGTGGACGACGGCCCGCAGGGTGGGCAGCTCGCGGCGCAGCTCGGCGACGATCTCGCGGCGGTCGTGCTCCTTGCCGCCGTAGCGGTAGCCGTCGACGGTGAACAGGACGACGGGTTCGACCTGCTGGAAGCGGTCGAGGACGCTGCGGGCGCCGAAGTCGGGGGCGCAGGAGGTCCACACGGCGCCGACGGCGGCCGACGCGAGCAGGGCGACGACGGCCTGCGGGATGTTGGGCAGGTAGCCGCTGACGCGGTCGCCGGGGCGCACGCCGAGGCCCCGGAGCCCGGCCGCGAGGGAGCCGACCTGGCGGCGCAGTTCGGCCCAGGTCACCGGGCGGGGTTCGTGGGTCTCGTCGACGTGCAGGAGGGCGGTGTCGTCCGCGCGATCGGCCGCGGCGCGCAGGGCGTGCTCGGCGTAGTTGAGGGTGGCTCCGGGGAACCACTGGGCGCCCGGCATCGAGCGGTCGCCGAGCACGCGCGCGTAGGGCGTCGAGAACCGTACGTCGAAGTACTCCGTGACGGCCTCCCAGAAGGTGTCCAGCCGGTCGACGGACCACTGGTGCAGGGTGGGGTAGCCGCCCTCGGCCGGGGCGCCGTGGTGCTCGGCGGCCCATGCCTGGAACTGGGTGATGCGCGCCTGGGCGATCCGCTCGGGAGCGGGCTGCCAGAGCGGCTGGGGGTTCGCGGTCGACATGGGGGCGGCTCCCGGGCTGTGCGCGTCGTGGGCGTCGGTCCGCGCACGGGCTGGGGTGTGCGCGTGACGCGGCTGACAGGGACGATGCCATGTGATCGACTTCTACACCAGGGCGCGCCCCACATAGTCCGTGTCGTGAAGATGTGGTCCCAGCACGGGTGAACGGCAGTTGAACGATACGCACGCGTGGGGCGTTCAGTGGCAGGGTGAGCAGCATGGACGGTCGTGACCTGGTGCGTTCGGTGGGTGTGGTGGGTTCGGGGAGGGCGGCTCGGGGGTTGCGTACCGTACGGGCCGCGTGGCGCAGGCGGCGGATCGACGCCGTCGGGTTGCCACGGCGGGGAGCCGAGCGGGCGCGGGTTCCGGGTCAGGTGCTGGGCGCGGAGCCGGGGCCGGGTGGCGGGCTGATCCGGTTCGGCCGGTCCGAGCTGCGGATCACTGTCGCGGTCAACGGGGCCGTGTTCTGGGGGTGGGACGGGGCGGGCCCCCAGCCGTCGTACGCACTCGCGGACGGCTCTCCGGAGCCGGATCCGCGGGCGGTGCTGGAGCCGGACAAGGACGGTGGCTGGCGGGTGGTCGCCGAGCGGGTCACGGTCACCGTCTCACGGCACGGCGCGGTGGAGGTGTGTACGCCGGGCGGGGTGACCCTGCGGCGGGATCTGCCGCCGCGCTGGTGGGAGCCGGTCGGCGGGGGCACGGCACGGTGGCTGCAGCGCTCGGAGGTGGCGGCCGACGCCCGCTTCTTCGGTCTGGGCGGCCGGGCGTCCGGGCCCCGGCTGCGGGACGGCTCGTACCGGCTGTGGAACACCGATCCCGGCCGGGCGTTCGGCCCCGGCGAGGATCCGCTGTATCTGACGATGCCGGTGCAGCTCGTGGTGGCCGACGCCGGCACGCATCTGGTGTTCCACGACACCACGTGGGACGGCACGGTGGTGCTGCGGGAGGGCGAGGAGGGCGCCGGGTCCGGACACGACCGGACGGGGCGCTGCGAGCTGCGGATGGACGGCGGTCCGCTGCGCTGCTGGGTGATCGTGGGCACCCCCGCGCGCGTGCTGCACGCCTGGGCTTCGCTGACCGGTGCGCCCGCGCTGCCGCCGGCGTGGGCGCTCGGGCACCATCACGCGCGGTGGGGCTTCGGCAGCGAGCAGGAGGTACGGCGGATCGTCGCGGGCTACCGACGGCACGGGCTTCCGCTGGACGCCGTGCACCTGGACATCGACCACTACGACGACCACCAGGTGTTCACGGTCGACCAGGAGCGTTTTCCGAAGCTGCCCCAACTCGCCGAGGAGCTGCGGCGGGACGGGATCCGGCTGGTGTCGATCGTCGATCCGGCCGTGAAGGCGGCGCCGGGCAACGGCGTGTACGACAGCGGTACGGCCGTGGACGCGTTCGTACGGGACTCCGCCGGGCGCACGGTGCACGGCGTGGTGTGGGCCGGCGAGTCGGCCTTCCCGGACTTCACGCACGCGGGCGTGCGCACATGGTGGGGCGGGCTGTACGAGGAGCGCCTCGGGCAGGGGTTCGCGGGGTTCTGGCACGACATGAACGAGCCGACGTCGTTCAACGCCTTCGGCGAGCCGACCTTGCCGCGTTCGGCCCGGCACGCCCTGGAGGGACGCGGGGGCGACCATCAGGAAGCGCACAACGTGTACGCGCTGTGCATGGCCCGGGCGGGCTACGAAGGGCTGCGCGAGCTGGCGCCGGGGCAGCGGCCCTTCCTGTTCTCGCGCTCCGGCTGGGCCGGGCTGCAGCGGTACGGGGGCACCTGGTCCGGGGACGTGGCGACGGGCTGGCCGGGGCTGCGGGCGTCGCTGTCGCTGGTACTGGGGCTCGGGCTGTGCGGGGTGCCGTACTCGGGTCCGGACGTGGGCGGTTTCGACGGCAGTCCGTCGCCGGAGCTGTATCTGAGGTGGTTCCAGCTCGGTGCGTATCTGCCGCTGTTCCGCACCCATGCGAGTCTGCGGGCGGGGCGCCGCGAGCCCTGGGAGTTCGGTGCCGAAGTGCTGGAGCACGCGCGCGTGGCGCTGCTCGAACGGCGGCGGCTGCTGCCGTACTTCATGACGCTGGCGCATCTGGCCCGGCGCACCGGTGCGCCCTATGTGCGGCCGGTGTGGTGGGGGGCGCCGGAAGACCGGGCGTTGCGGGACTGCGAGGACACGTTTCTGCTCGGGGACGGTCTGCTGGTGGCTCCGGTGCTGGACCCGGGTGGCGACCGGCGTGCGGTGCAGCTGCCGCGCGGTCGCTGGTACGACACGGTGACGGAGGAGGCGTACGAGGGGCCGGCGCAGGTGCTCGTCGACGCGCCGTTGTCGCGGATACCGGTGTTCGCGCGCGCGGGTGCGGTCATTCCCGTGCGCGGTGCCGACGGCGGCCTCGAGCTGGAGGTGTGGGCACCCGCGCGTGGCCGGACCGGGGGCGGTCTGGTCGTGCCGGACGCGGGCGACGGGTGGGACGAACCGGAGATCGAACGCTACGTCGCCCGCCGGCAGGGCCGGGAGGTGGTGGTCACCCGGGAGCGGGAGGAGGGTTCGGCCGAGCCGCTCTACCCGGTGCGGGTGCGCGGGCTGGACTGAGCCGCCCTGCCCGCTGTGGGTACGGGCGGGCGGTTCAGACGTACCGGCCCTCGAACCAGGCCCGTACGGCCGCGGTGTGCAGCGGGAAGGCGAGTTCCTCGGGCCTGCGCAGCAGCCGCCGGCCCTCGGTCTCGTCCGTGGGTTCGGCGGGCGGGAGTCCGTCCGCCGGGCGCTCCGGGAGGAGTCCGAACAGCAGGAGATGCCCGTCCGGCGAGCTCATGGCGTCCACGAGCCGCACGTCGCGCGGGGCTGCGTCGATGCCGGTCTCCTCCTTGAGCTCGCGTACGACGGCGTGCTTCCAGTCCTCGCGGTCGTCGATGTAGCCGCCGGGCAGTGCCGTGCCTCCGCGCGCGGGGGCGATGGTGCGGGTGATGACGACCAGGGCGGTGCCCTTGGTGTCGTAGACGGGCTGGAGCGCGATCGCGACCGGCAGCGGATTGCGGTAGGCGACGGCGCCGCAGGACGGGCAGGTGCGGGGCCAGCCGGAGACGCCCGCTCCATAAGGCGCTCCGCAACTCGAACAGTGCGAGTCCGGTGCGGAGTTGACCATTGGGTGCTGAGTTTCGGACACGCGCGGACTGTATCCGATCAGAAGAAGGGCGTCTTCCGTCGGCGGCTCAGTCGCCGCTGACGAGCGACTTCCAGGACACGGGGAAGTCGAAATAGGTGTCCGGATACGGCTCCGGCTGGTACGTGTAGTGCCACCATTCCTCGGCGAGGTTCACGAATCCGGCATCCTCCATGGTGCTCTTGAGCAGCAGGCGGTTGGCGCGCTGTGCTCCCTGGATGCGCGGGTCGAGCGTGTGCGCGAGGGTGTCGAAGCAGTCGAATCCGGTACCCATGTCGATGGAGTCGTCGGGGAATCGCTCCCCCTTGGGCGCGAAGCACGGCAGGAGCGGCTCTCCCGGGTGGTACGGCCGGGTCGGCCACGCGGGGAGTTTCACGATCGTCAGGTCCATGGTCGAGCCGCGGCTGTGGCCGGATTTCCTGGCGATGTAACCGTCCTCGAACAGCCGGGTCTTGTCGACGTTCGGGTAGAACTCGCCCTTCATCGCCTGATCGTCGAGGTCCTCGGCCCAGCGGACGAAGTGGTTCACGGCGCGCTGGGGCCGGTAGCAGTCGTACACCTTGAGGCTGTAGCCCTTGCGCAGCAGGGTGAGCTGCGCCTTGTGGAGGGCTTCGGCGGCGGGGCGGGTGAGGATGCAGATCGGCTGCTCGTAGCCGTCGATACGCTGGCCGACGAAGTTGTGCGGGGTGACGTAGCGCATCTCCTGGATGATCGTCGGGTCGACGGTTCTCAGGGCTACGAAGTCCTTCGGTGCTCTGGGCTCCGTCGTCGCCCGGGCGGTGGCGGAGCCGGCGGTCACGGCCAGCACGGCGGCGAGGGCGGTGACGAGACCGCGGACTGCACGGGTGAGTCGTGTCATGTCTCCGCCCTGCCCATTTCCGGATGCCCGTGACACACTTCTGACGATACGTCAGATCGTAGGTCAGGGAGGGGCTTTGTCTCGGACACGTACGCCCGCGGTCGCCGGCTGGTTCAGCGGCGACGGGAACGGCTTCCGACTGCTGGGCACCCGCTGCTCGTCCTGCGCCACGGTGTTCTTCCCGCGCGAGGACGACCACTGTCGCAATCCGTACTGCGCCGGTGGCTCCCTGGAGGAAATGCCCCTGTCGCGTAGGGGGCGAATCTGGTCGTACACGGACAGCCGCTACCGTCCGCCGTCACCCTATGTGAGTAATCCGGAACTTCCGTGGGAGCCGTACGCGTTGATCGCGGTGGAGCTGCCGGACGAGCGGATCGTGGTGCTCGGGCAGGCGGCTCCCGGGGTCACCGTCGCCGATCTGACGGTGGGCATGGAGGTGGAGGTCGTCCCCGGAGTGCTCCACGAGGACGCGGAGACGACCTGGACGACCTGGCACTGGCGGCCGACGGGGGTGGGGGAATGACGAGGGACGTGGCGGTGCTCGGCGCGGGCATGCACCCATGGGGCAAGTGGGGGCGCCCCTTCGTGGAGTACGGGACGGCGGCAGCCCGCGCCGCGCTCACGGACGCCGATGTCGAGTGGCGGGACGTCGGCTCGATCGTGGGCGCGGACACGGTGCGTGGCGGGTATCCCGGATATGTGGCGGGCGCGACGTTCGCCAAGGCCCTGGGCCGGCAGGGGGCCAGGGTGGCCAGTGTGTACGCGGCGTGCGCCTCCGGGGCGCAGGCGATCGCCGCGGCGCGGGCACAGATCCTCGCCGGGCTCGCCGAGGTCGTGCTGGTGGTGGGGGCGGATGCGGCGCCCAAGGGCTTCTTCCGGCCGGCGGGCGGGGAGCGGCCCGACGATCCGGACTGGCTGCGCTTCCGGCTGCTGGGCGCGACGAATCCGGCGTACTTCGGGCTGTACGCGCGGCGGCGGATGGCGGTGCACGGGGACACGCCGGAGGACTTCGCGCTGGTCAAGGTGAAGAACGCCGCGATGGGCGCGCTCAACCCGTACGCCCGCTACCGCAAACGGGTCACCGCCGAGGAGGTCTCCGCTTCCGCGGTGGTCGCCGATCCGCTGCGGCTGCTCGACATCTGCGCCACCTCCGACGGCGGCGCGGCCCTGGTGCTCTCCAGCATCGACTTCGCGCAGCGGCACGGGGTTCCCCGGCCGGTGCGGATCCGGGCGGTGTCGACGGTGACCCCGCGCTTCCCGAACACGGTGCTGGACCTGCCGGACATCGCGACGGACTCCGCGGTGGCGGTGGCGGCCGCCGGCGAGACGTTCCGGGCGTCCATAACCCGGGCGGCCTACGAGGAGGCGGGCATCGGCCCCGAGGACCTGTCCCTGGCCGAGGTCTACGACCTGTCCACCGCGCTGGAGTTGCAGTGGTACGAGGATCTGGGGCTGTGCGGCGCGGGTGAGGGGGCGAAGCTGCTGCGGGAGGGGGTGACGGCGCCGGGCGGCCGTATACCCGTCAACGCCAGTGGCGGGCTGGCCTCCTTCGGGGAGGCGGTGCCGGCTCAGGCCATCGCCCAGGTGTGCGAGCTGACCTGGCAGTTGAGAGGTGCGGCGGGTGACCGTCAGGTCGCCGGGGCGCGGGTGGGGATCTCGGCCAACCAGGGGCTGTTCGGGCATGGTTCGTCGGTGGTCGCGGTGCGGTGACGGAGGCGAGAGGAGAGCACGGTGTGACAGCAGGGGCCGCGGCCGATGTCCACGCTGTGTGACCGCCCCGGAATCCTGCGTGAACGTCTTATGAATTGGCCTTGGGCGTTCTCGGGCGGCGACATCATGCTCCCGTGCACTCCTGGACGGACACTCTCCGCTTCGCCTTCCAGCCGGTGGTCAACCTGAGGACGGGCGCGGTCACCGCACTGGAGACACTCGCCCGCCCGGAGACCGGAGACATCCTGGCCGAGGCCCGCAGAGATCCGGAACTCGACGGAAAACTCACGGTGTTGGCGCTCCGCGCGGCCACCCGCAAGGAGACCCTGCTCCCGCTGCACCTCAACGTGTTCGCGGCCACGCTCGCCGACCTCGGCGGCCTCAGGCCGCTGCACGACGCCGTGCGGGCGGCCGGGCGCATGCCCTGGGAGGTGACGCTGGACGTCGTCCCGCCGTACACGCACGTGCCGCAACGGGCCCTGCTGGAGGCCGTGGCCGCACTGCGTGAGCAAGGCTTCCGGATCAGCGCGGACGGTATCGGGGACGGCGACGTACCGCTGCGGCTGCTCACCGATCTCGCCCCCGACCTGGTCAAGCTCGACGCCTCGCTGCTGTCCCGGCCGGCCGCGGTGCGGGCGATGCGGACGCTGTGCGAGGAACTGGGGGCCCTGGTCGCGGTGGAGGGAGTGGAGACCGAACTGCAGTACACGGCGGCGCTGTCCGCCGGGGCGCAGCTGGCCCAGGGGGAGCTGTTCGCGCCGCCGGCCCGGATTCCCGCCGCGGACGTATACGTTCCGCCCCGCTCCCCAAGCACCGCCGCGGTGCCCCGGTCCGGGCCGTCGGTGCGGGAGTTCGTGCGTCCGGCCGCCGTACTGCCGGTGACAGCGTCGGCGGGGCAGGTGCGGGCGCTGCTGACCGGATCGCCGGACGTGTCCGGCGTGCTGCTGGTGGATCAGACCGGCAGGCCCGTGCGGTCGGTGCACCGCTCGCGCTTCCTGCTGTCGATGTCCGCCCGGTACGGGCACGCCCTGTACGCCGACCGGCCGGCCTTCAAGCTGGGGGACGCGCCCCGCACGGTCGGCGCCGACGCCACCGCCTGGGAGGTGCTGGACGTCGTCGCGATCGGCGGCCGGGATCGGACCTCCGACGATGTCGCGGTGGTCGACCGGCACGGGCGGTGTGTGGGCGTCGTACGGCTCGCGGACCTGGTGCGGGCACTGGCCGAGAGCCGGGTCGAGGAGGCGGCCGGGCTCAATCCGCTGACCCGGCTGCCCGGTTCGGACGCGATCACGAGCGAGGTGGACCAGTGGATCGCCGACGGCCGGAGCTTCGCGCTCAGCTGGCTGGACATCGATCACTTCAAACAGGTCAACGACGGTGCCGGGTTCGCCGCCGGCGACGAGTTGATCCGGTCCGTGGGGCGAGCGCTGCAGCAGGCGGTCTCGGGGCACGCACGCGTGGGGCACATCGGCGGGGACGACTTCCTGGTGCTGGCCGAGGAGGAGTCGCTCGATCCGCTGGTCGGCGCCGTGCTCGACGCGCCCTGGACGGCGGGCGACCGGCCGGTCACGCTCTCCCTCGCGACCGTCGTGTGCGCGCCGGGAAGCGTGGGCGACCACCGCCAGGCCGCGGCCCAGCTCGCGCCGCTGAAACAGGCGGCCAAGGCGCTGCGCGGGGCGAGCTGGGTGCTCGGGCGCGCCGGGCTGCCCGGTCACGAGGTCCGGCGCGGCCCGGGGGCGGCGCCGGCGCAGGCCGGATACGCGGCCGCCGAGCCAGGGTGGTGAACATCCTTCCGGTACAAGTACGTTGTGCCTCGGTCAGATCTCCGTCCGAGGCTCCGCCGGATGTCCGGGGAGACCCGGCCTCGGTGGCACGGCCGCCGGGTGCGCCGCTGTCACCGTCGCCGTCGGCAACCTTGACGCCCTCGGAACGCCGGTGAACACTTCCCGGTGTCGGCCGACATCGCCGTACATTCTCGGCGTTATCAGGCACTGCGCCATGGGTCTGCCCTGCGCCACGGGCCGTTCCTCACCGGCGATACGGCTGCGACGGCACGCTCGTCGCGGACGCCGGGCGGGGCGCGGGGCTCCCTGCCTCCGGCTGACGTCGCCAAGGGAACCTTCCTGCACGGAGAGCCGGGGCCGAGCGCCCCCGACCGGCGTCAAGGGAGCCGTCATGAGCAACGGAGACATCTTCGTCGGCGAGGTCATCGGCACCGCGATCCTCATCCTGTTCGGTGCCGGTGTCTGCGCCGCCGTCACTCTCAGACACTCCAAGGCGCGGGCCTCGGGCTGGGTCGTCATCGCGTTCGGCTGGGGCTTCGGCGTCCTGGCGGGCGCGTACACCGCGGCACCCCTCTCCGGTGGCCAGCTCAATCCCGCGGTCACCATCGGCGTCGCCGTGGACACCGGAAAATGGGACAAGGTCTGGGTGTATCTGCTGGGCGAGATGGTCGGCGCGATGCTGGGCGCGATCCTCGCGTACCTGGTGTATCTCGCGCAGTTCCAGGCCAACGTCCGAAGGGAGGGCACGGGCGAGCCCACGGAGGGCACGGCCGGGAACAAGGCGGGCGCGAGCGCCGACGACGAGCCGCTGCCGACCCTCGGCATCTTCTCGACCATCCCGGAGATCCGGAACCCGGTCGCCAACCTCATCACCGAGATCATCGCGACGATGGCCCTGGTACTGCCGATCCTCGCCTTCGGGCAGACGAAGGGGCTCGGCGAGTCCGGCACCACGGTCCTGGTCGTCTCGCTGCTGGTCGTCGGTATCGGTCTCTCCCTCGGCGGGCCCACCGGCTACGCCATCAACCCGGCGCGTGACCTCGGCCCGCGCATCGTGCACACCTTCCTGCCGATCCCGAACAAGGGCACGTCCGACTGGGGTTACGCCTGGATCCCCGTGGTCGGCCCGCTGATCGGCGGGGTACTCGCAGGCCTCGTCCACAACGCGGCCTTCTGACCGGGCGACCGCGACGCGGCCTCCGGCCCCAGGGACCGCGGCGTGGCCCTCCGACCCGACAGGGGCCACGCAGCACGCGGGCCCGACGACCGCCACGCGACCGTCCGGCCCAGCGGCTGCCACGCGACCGTCCGGCCCAGCGACCGCACCGCGGCCCTCCGCTCCACCGACCGCACCGCGGCCCTCCGACCCAGCGACCCGACCCTCGACCCAGGGACAGCCATGACGGACACCGCCGAGAAGTACGTCGCCGCCATCGACCAGGGCACCACGTCCAGCCGCTGCATCGTCTTCGACCACGGCGGCGCGATCGTCGCCGTCGACCAGCGCGAGCACCGCCAGATCTTTCCCCAACCGGGCTGGGTGGAGCACGACGCGACCGAGATCTGGTCCAAGGTGCAGGCCGTGGTGGCCGGGGCGCTCGCCAAGGCCGGGCTGCGTGCCGAGCAGCTCAGCGCGCTCGGCATCACCAACCAGCGGGAGACGACGGTCCTGTGGGACCGCGCCACGGGCAAGCCCGTGCACAACGCGATCGTCTGGCAGGACACCCGCACCGCAGCGCTGTGCAACGAACTGGGCGGCGCGGACGGCCAGGACCGGTTCCGTGAACAGACCGGGCTGCCGCTCGCCAGCTACTTCTCCGGGCCCAAGGCGGCCTGGCTGCTGGACCACGTACCCGGCCTGCGGGAGCGGGCCGAACGCGGCGAGATCGCCTTCGGGACCATCGACTCCTGGCTGATCTGGAACCTCACCGGCGGCCCCGACGGCGGCCGGCACGTCACCGACGTCACCAATGCCGGCCGCACCATGCTCATGAACCTGGAGACGCGCCAGTGGGATCCCGCCATCCTCTCCGCCATGAACGTGCCCCCGGCGGTGCTGCCCGAGATCAGGTCCTCCGCCGAGGTGTACGGGACGGCGGTCGGCCAACTCGCCGGTGTGCCCGTGGCCTCCGCGCTGGGTGACCAGCAGGCGGCCGTGTTCGGGCAGGCCTGCTACGACGTGGGCACTGCGAAGAACACGTACGGCACCGGCAGTTTCCTGCTGCTGAACACCGGCAACCGGCCGGTGCCGTCCAAGAACGGGCTGCTGACGACGCTGGGCTACCAGATCGGTACGGAAGCGCCGGTGTACTGCCTGGAGGGGTCCATAGCGATAACGGGCGCGCTGGTCCAGTGGTTCCGCGACCAGCTCGGGATCATCCGCACCGCCGACGAGATCGAGACGCTGGCGGCGAGCGTCGAGGACAACGGCGGCGCCTACATCGTGCCCGCGTTCTCCGGCCTGTTCGCACCCTATTGGCGCTCCGACGCGCGCGGTGTGGTCACCGGCCTCACCCGGTACGTCACGAAGGCGCATCTCGCGCGTGCGGTGCTGGAGGCGACGAGCTGGCAGACCCGGGAAGTCGTGGATGCCATGTATCAGGACTCCGGGGTGCGGATCTCCACGTTGAAGGTCGACGGCGGCATGACGAAGAACAACCTGCTCATGCAGCACCAGGCGGACGTACTCGGGGTGCCGGTGATCCGTCCCCGGGTGTCGGAGACGACCTGTCTGGGTGCCGCGTACGCGGCCGGTCTGGCGACGGGAGTGTGGCACGACCTGGACGAGCTGAAGTCCCACTGGCAGCGGGACGCGGAGTGGACGCCGACGATGGACTCGTCGGTGCGCGACCGCGAGTACGGCAACTGGCGCAAGGCCGTCGAGAAGAGCTTCGGGTGGCTGGAGGAGGACGGCGCGTAGCGGAGGACGGCGCGTAGCGGAGGACGGTGCGTCGAGGCGTACGACGCACAGGGGAGGTTGGCGCGCAGACGAGGACGGCGCGCAGGAGCGGCGCGAGGAGCGGGAGAAAGTCGCCGCACGCGCGCGTGAGCGCTCCTCACCGGACCACGGCCCGTACCCCGGTCGGCGGGGGTACGGGCCGTGCCCGTCGGCCGCGAAGAGTCCGTGTCCCGTCGGTCAGCCGAGGGCGGCCTGGCGGCGGTCCGTGGCGTGGTCCATCGCATGCTGGACCACTCCGATGAGCACGTCCTTGACCGACTGCCGGTCACGTGCGTCGCAGAGCAGCACGGGCACGTCGTCGTCCAGGTCGAGGGCCTGCCGTACGGCCTCGGCCGGGTAACGGGCCGCCCCCTCGAAGCAGTTGACGCCGACGAGGAAGGGCAGGGAACGCCGCTCGAAGTAGTCGACGGCGGCGAAGCAGTCCTCCAGCCGGCGGGTGTCGGCGAGGACGACGGCGCCGAGCGCGCCCTCGGACAGCTCGTCCCACATGAACCAGAACCGTTCCTGCCCGGGCGTGCCGAAGAGGTACAGCACCAGGTCCTCGCGCAGGGTGATACGGCCGAAGTCCATGGCCACGGTGGTGGTGTGCTTGGCCTCCACGCCATTGGTGTCGTCGACCGGGCGCCCGGCTTCGGAGAGCACTTCCTCGGTGCGCAGCGGCCTGATCTCGCTCACCGCCCCGACCAGGGTCGTCTTGCCCACGCCGAAGCCGCCGGCCACCAGGATCTTGAGCGTGACGGGCTCGACCGGGGGCTTGCCGCGCTCAGTACGCCCGAAGATCATCGGTCTCTTCTCCTGCTTGATGGGGGTCGGGCTTGACAGGGGTCGGGCGACGGCCGACGGTGGCCGTCGCCGGGGGTTTCGATGCGGCGTACGCCGCTGGGGCCGATGCCTGCCGATCCGCCCGAGCCGAGGCCGGTGGCCCCCGGGCCGAGGCCGGTGGCCGTACCGGCGGACCGTCCCGCCAAGTCGGAGCGGGCGCTCCCCCGTCGGGCGGCCGGCTTCTCGGGACGGACCGGCAAGTGCCGTGCCGGGGTGCGGAGTCCGAGCGGCGGGGGCCGGCCTGTCACGTCAGTGCTCCGTTCCCGCGCCCGTCACAGCGCCCGGAGGCCATTGATGACGTCGCGCAGAATGCTCTCGTCCGGCAGTTCGGCCGGGGGCACCGGGCGCGTGACATGGACGAGTTCCGCGTGCACGAGGTCGCCGATCAGGACGCGCACCACGCCGATCGGCAGGGCGAGTTCGGCGGCGAGTTCGGCCACCGACTGCGGTGCGTCGCGGCAGAGCCCGACGATCTCCACGTGCTCGGGCGACAGCGTCGGATCCGTCTCCGGGTCACCCGTGTCCGCTTCCGTGACGACCACCGCGATCACGTCGAGCCGGTGCTGGGCCGGGCTCGTGGTGCGGCCACGCGTCATGGCGTACGGACGGACGACCGGTCCGGCCTCGTCGTCGAACCAGTGGTTTCTTACCTGACCGTCTGTGCTCATGTCATCCCACTACCCGCCTGCGGGCAGATCGGTGCGCGGGGCGGTGCCCAGATGCACGCCGACCCGCTTGACCAGGAGCGTCATCTCGTAGGCGACCTGTCCGACGTCGGAGTCGGCGTCGGAGAGGACCGCGAGACAGCTGCCGTCCCCCGCGGCGGTGACGAACAGGAAGGCGTCGTCCAACTCGACCACCGTCTGCCGGACACCGCCCGCGTCGAAGTGGCGGCCGACGCCCTTGGCGAGACTGTGGAAGCCGGATGCCACGGCGGCCAGATGCTCGCTGTCCTCCCTGGTCAGGTCCTTGGACACACCCGTTGGCAGGCCGTCGCCGGACAGCACGACGGCCTTGCGGATGCTGGCGACCCGGTCGACCAGGTCGTCGAGGAGCCAGTTCAGCTCCCCCTTGTTCGTCGCCGTGTGGTCGGTCGTCTTCGGTGCGGTCATCGACCGTCCCCCTTAGTCGTTCCTTGTGCGGTGCCGTTCTGGACGCCCTCGCCCGCGGCGTTCTCCCTGCGGCCGCGCTGCCAGCCGCGCTGGAGCGAAGCCATCCTGCTGCGGACCTCGTCGGCGTCGCGGTCGGCGGGCTGCGCCGCGCGTTCGGCCGACCGCGCGGTGTCCTGCTTGAGCTGGGGGGCCAGGCTGGCCTGCCGTACCCGGCGGGGCAGCGGGCCGGCGGCCGCCTCGACCTCGCCGGTGGCCTGGGCCTCCCGGCCGGAGGGCAGGGCCGCCTCGCCGGTGAGCTGGAGCGCCTGGCCGGTGGGCCGGGCCGCCTCGCTGGTGGGGGGCGCCTGGCCGGTGGGTGAGACCGCATGGCCGGTGGGCCGGATTGCCCGGCCGCCGGGCCGGGCCGCCTCGCCGGTGGGCCGAAGCGCCTGGCCTCCCGGCCGGGCCGCCTCGCCAGTGAGGGGAGCCTGGCCAGTGGGCAAAGCCGCCTCGCCGGTGGGCCGGAACGCCTCGCCAGTGGGGGCCGCCTGGCTGGTGGGCAAGGCCGCATGGCCCCCGGGCCGGGCTCCTTCGCCGGTCGGCTCGGCCGTGCCGTCGCCGGAACCGGCCCGCTCAGCGCCCGGCTCAGCCGCGCCGCCCCGCAGGCAGGGCTCTTCACCGACGGGCGGGGGCGCACTGCCACCGGAACCGGACGGCTCGCCACTCGGCTCAGCCGTACCGTCGCCGGAACCGGCCCGCTCGCCGGAGGTGAACTCGGCGCTGGCGTCGCCTGCGTGTCGCGGGGTGCCCGGGTCCGCGGCGGCGGGTGGCGCGGGTCGGGTACGCCGGGGCAGCGCGGGGACGTCGGACATGGCGTCGGTGCCCGCGGCGGGAGCCGCTCCGCGGTCGTCGGCCCGTTCGGTGGGTTCGGCGGGGCGGCGGGCGGCCGTGCTGCGCCGGCGTGCGGGCAGCGGGGTCAGTCCGCCGGTGTCGGGGCGGCGAGTGGCGGCGGAGGGCTCCTGGTCGGCTTCGTCGCGGCGGGAGCGCTGGTCGGTGACGGGCTTGCCGTGCGAGCTGACCAGCTTGGGGGTCTGCCGACGCGGCAGCGGTATGGGCCCGCGGTCGCCGTCCTCTTCGCGTGACCTGCGACGGTCGCCTTCGTCGCCGCGCGACCGGCGGCTGTCACCGTCGCCTTGGTGAGTCCAGCGGTCGCCGTCCTCCCCGCCCGGCTCGCGGTCGCCGGCGTCTGCGAGCGCCCCGCGGACCCTGGCCTCTTCGTCCTCTTCGTCCTCTTCGCGCGACCGGCGGTCGGCGAATGCGGAGGGCTCCGTGTCGTCGGCGCGAGCGAGGGAGCGGCGGGGCCGGAACAGTCCGCCGCGCTCGCTGTCCTCGCCGGCGAGGACGCCGGGGAAGTCGTCGATGGCGTCGAGATCCACCGGCACCTCCAGTTCGACCGGGCCGTCCAGCAGGGAGGTCGGCAGGCCGGGCAGCTGCACGGGCCCCGTGGAGCGGCCGGCGGCACGGCCGGCCGGCCCGATTCCCTTGCCACGGCGGTCGCGGTCGAGGCGGAAGCCGAGGCCGTTGGTCTCCGGTACGTCGTCGCTCAGCAGTGCGTCGGGGATGAAGACGACGGCGGTGGTGCCGCCGTAGGGCGACGGCTGGAGGGAGACGCGGACGTTCTGGCGCTGGGCGAGCCGGCTGACCACGAACAGGCCGAGCCGGTCGGTGTCGGAGAGTTCGAACTCGGGGGTCTCGGCAAGGCGCAGGTTGGCGTCCAGGAGTGCCTCGGCCGCCATGCCGAGGCCCCGGTCGTGGATCTCCAGCGTGAAGCCGTTGGCTACCCGCTCGCCGAGCACCTGGACGGCGGTGTGCGGGGGCGAGAACACCGTGGCGTTCTCCAGGAGTTCGGCCACGAGGTGGGTCAGGTCGGCGACGGCCGGTCCGGTGACGGCGACCCGGGGCAGCCGCCGGACCTCGATGCGTTCGTAGTCCTCGACCTCGGCGACGGAGGCACGCACGATGTCCATCAGCTGCACCGGGCGGCGCCACTGCCGGGAGGGCGCGGCACCGGAGAGAATCACCAGGCCCTCGGCGTGCCGGCGCATACGGGTGGTGAGGTGGTCCAGGCGGAACAGGTCGGCGAGTTCGTCGGTGTCCTCGGTGCGACGTTCCATGGTGTCGAGGAGCGTGAGCTGCTTGTGCAGCAGCACCTGGCTGCGGCGGGCGAGGTTGACGAAGACATCGGAGACACCGGACCGCAGTTCGGACTGCTTGACGGCGGCCTCGACGGCGGCGCGCTGGAGGGTGTTGAGGGCGTGGCCGACCTCGCCTATCTCATTCTTGTCGTACTCCAGGCGCGGCACCTCGGTCTCGACGTCGACCTGTTCACCGGCGGACAGGCGGCGCATCACGCTGGGCAGCCGGATGCCGGAGGCCTCGTGCGCGTCCAGGCGCAGCTGACGCAGGTCGCGGACGAGGCTGCGGCCGATTCGGACCGACACGACGATGGAGAACACGAGCGCGAGCAGACCGAGGAGGCCCGCGACGGCCGCCTGCAGGATGACGCCCATGGCCACGGGGTGCGTACGGTCCTGGAAGCGGTCGCCCACCTGGTCGTCGAGGGTGCCGAGTTCGTCCAGGACGCCCGCGGCCTGGGAGTCCCAGCTCGTCGCGGTGACACCGCGCGGAGTGCCGGAGTCCGTGTCGATGACGGTCTGTTCGGCCGTGCGCAGCGGGGCGGTGGAGGCGTTCTTCCAGAACCGTTCGTAGCGGTCGCGCTCGGTGGAGGGCAGCAGCGGCAGGCTGACCTCGTACAGGACGGTGCGCTGGGCGACCAGGTCGGAGATGTCGCGGGTCTCGACGCGGGTGAGCGTGCCGACGACGAGGGAGGAGCCGAGCAGCGCGTCCTCGCGGGAGAGCAGCTCGCGGGCGCGGCTGATGTCGACCAGGGCGCGGGACTGCGCGTCCAGTTTGACGTCGTCGATGCCTTCGAGGGCGGCAAGCAGGGTGAAGCAGGGGTCGACGAGACGGTTGTACAGGTCGAAGGCCTGAGCACGGGTGACCGTGCCCTGCTCGACGCTGCGGCGCAGCGAGTCGAGGCCGTCGAGGGCGTCCAGGACCGCGGCGAGGCGTCCGCTGTCGCTCGCGTCCATGGCGTCGAGGACGCCGTGGCTGCCGGCGTTCTTCCGGATCTTGGCGATCGCCCGGTCGGTGGCGGTGCGGGTGCGCTGCAGCGCGGTGAGGGCGTCGGCGGCTCGCGGGTCGGCGAGGTAGACGAGGGTCTGGCGGCGCTCCTGCTGCAGCCCCCGGACGATGTCCTCGGCGGGGTAGCCGACGTCCTGCTTGACGTCCGACACGTGGAAGAGCCGGGCGACTTCGCGCCCTGTGAGTACCGTTGCGAAGCCCCAGATGGCGGTCAGGGACACCAGCGGCACGAGAAGCAGCGCCACGATCTTCCGGCGGATCGACTTCCCGCGAAAGCGCATGGCCTCCCCCAGCTCGACCCCCGTCGGCCGGGGGTGCACATGTCCGTCAACAAACGGCGCGAGCCTACTACCGCCGCACACTTAACTCGAAGACGTGTCCGGAGGGTGAACTTCCGCTCCGGCGGCGAGTCATGGCGAGTTGTCCGGGCATTGCGGGAGATTGCCACCGCGATCCGGTACGCGCGCCCGGTGGGACCGCGAGGTCACTGCGCGGTGGTTGGCTGGATTTTTTCGCATCGAGGGAATCTTCCTGCGATTTCGTTCGTCCTTCTCTACGGGAAATGGGGGCGGAATCGGCCACAGGAGCCGCATCCCGCACCCCGGCGGCGTAAATCAGCGCAAGCCGGGCAGCCACTGGGGAGTCGAAATCCTGTGGCACAGGAGCGAGCGGTCAGCTGGCGGTGGGGAGTGACACGGTGATGGGCACGGTGGGGCGGCGCGAAGCGCCCGAAGAGAGCGGTGCGGGGCGCTCGGCGGCGCGGCAGGGCCTGCGGGCGCCGGATCGCGACATTCCGGTACGGAGGCGCGCCGAGCAGTCCGCAGGTGAACGGCAGCAGAACTACCGGCCACTGTGGATCGAGGAGCCGGCCAAGCGGCACCCGATGCCGGATCCGGTGCGTACGGCGGCGGTGCGGGCGCTCCTGATCATCGCGGTGACGCTGATCCAGGCGATGGTGGCGTTCCTGTGCACCATGGCCGACTCCTGGCTGGCGTTCCCCATGGTGATCAGCAGTGTGGCAAGCACGGTGGTGGCCACCTGGGCCGTGGTCGACGTATGGGTGACCCGCCAGGTGTGGAACCAGCGGTACGGCGTGGTCTCCGAGCCGAGCAGCACGGCTCGGGCACTGCGCCGCGAGCGACGCGCCCGCCGCCGCGAGGAGCGGGCCGCCCTGCGCGAGCAGGAGCGGATACGGCGGCGAGGCGGGACCGGGCAGCTGTCCCACCTCTGAGCCTCGGCTGTCCCACGTCCGAGCCGGGGTGGGCGGAGCCGGCATGACCGAGCGGGGTCACGCCGGGCCCGACCCGCCGGCGCTCACCGGGTCCGCCTCCGCCAATCACTGGGCCGCCGCCACCGGTCCCGGGTCACCCGTCGCCGGGACTGTTACCGGTCATCGGCCCGCCGTCACAGCACGGCCGGTACGGCCTGTTCCCGTTCGGGCCGCTGAAGTTCGCGCCGGGCCCGCATGAAGGCGCGGGGTCGGTCGACTCCGAGTACGGCGACGGTACGGCCGCCTCGCTCGTAGTGGGCGAGGAATCCGGACTCGCCGGGGCCGTCGTCGGTGATCTCGCCCTCGGCGAGACGGACGGTGTCGCCGGCGCGGTGCCGGCCCGCGAACTGGATGCGGGAGCCGTACTGGTCGGACCAGAAGTACGGGACGGTGCGGACCCGTTGGAGGGTGCGGCCGGCGAGCAGGTCGGTCACGGCGACGCGGGGTTGCTCGGTGGCGGAGGTCCCGTGCTCGGCCCTGCTGCCGCCGACGCGGGCGACATCGCCGACCGCGACCACCGGGGGCAGGGCCGTCGCACAGCCGTCGTCGCACAGCACGCCGTCGTGCAGCTGAAGGGCGGCGACCCGTGCGGCGCGGCTTGCTGCAGGCGTGCGCACAGGCCGGGATACCCACGGTCCCGTTCAACACCGGGAAGACGGTGGTACGCGGGGCCAAATGGTTCCAGATCAACTCCGACGAGAACAACATGCGCCAGTCGTCGTCGGTCGCCTATCTGCACCCCGTGATGGGCAAAGGTCCGAATCTGGACGTCCGGACGGGGTGCGTGCCAAGAAGCTGGTGCTGAAGGGCCGCCGGTGCGTGGGCGCCGAGTACCTGGACTCCGACCTGGTGCACACCCGCACGGTACGTGCCCGGCGCGAGGTGATCGTCTCGTGTGGCTCGGTCGACTCCCCCAAGCTGCTGATGCTGTCCGGCGTCGTCCCGGCCGGGCAGCTGCGCGAGGTCGGCGTGGACGTCGTCGTCGACTCCCCCGGCGTCGGCGAGAACCTCCAGGACCACGCCGAGGGCGTCATCGTGTGGGAGGCGCGGCAGCGGTCGGTGCCGTTCGACATGAACACCGCCCGCTGGGGCTACCCCACCTAGGAGAACGCGTTCTGTCTGACGCCCAATGTGACGAAGGCGAAGTCGCGCGGCACGGTACGGCTGCGGACCCGCGACTTCTGGGACAAACCGAAGGTGGATCCGCGGTACTTCACGCACGAACACGACGTACGTGTGATGACGTACGGGCTGAAGCCGGCGCGCCGCATCGCGGCACAGCCGGCGCTCGGCGGCTGGGCGGGCGCGGAGCTGGCTCCGGGTCCGGACGTCCGGACGGACGACGAGCTGCTGGATGGGTCGAGGGGCTGCGGGTGGCCGACGGGTCGGTGATGCCGGACCTGATCGCCGTCAATCCGTGCATCACGACGATGATGATCGGCGGGAAGTGCGCGGACCTCTTGAAAGCGGACGTGTGAGCGTCACGCCGGCTTCTTGAACATCCTCGTCGCCGTGATCTCGCTGTGCACCGCCTCTCCGGCCTGGGGCTGCTGCGGCAGCCCGGGACGGAGGTGTTCCTCCACGCTGATGTACTTCAGGCCCGCCCTGAGGTCGGCGTCGTTGCGCAGCCGGATGACCAGCGGGAACTCGGCGAGCGCGGTCGTGTCGAACAGGCCGGTGGTGTACAGCAGCTGCACACCGAGCGCGTCCGACACGGCCCGCTGCAGCTCCAGCAGGTACGTGGCGTTGGCGCGGCCGATGGGGTTGTCCAGGAACAGCGTGCCGGCGTGCCGGTGCTTGTCCCGGCCTCGGTCGTTCGAACGCAGGGCGGCCATGGTGCAGTAGAGCGCGATGGCGGCGGTGAGCAGCTGGCCGCCGGAGAACACGTCGCCCATCTGACCGACCGGGACGCGTTCGGCGCGCAGTACGGCGTCCGGCTTGAGGATCTCGACCGCGACCCCCTTGGGCTGGAGGGCGGCCGCGACGCCCCGCAGCAGCAGGGACATGCCGTCGCGGCGCAGGTCGGAGTTCTTCTTCACGGCCGCGCGGGTGGCCTCGTCGATGACCTCGCCGAGCCGCTCGGTGAGGGTGGCCTGGTCGGGCTCTTCGAAGCGGATGCGCAGGAACTCCTGCCCCGACCACTCGCCGAGGCCTTCGGGGAGCCGGGAGAGGCGCTGGGCGGAGCGCAGGGTGGCGAGGGCGGACTCGACCAGGCCGCGCAGGCGGTCCACGATCGAGTCGCGGTTGCGCTCCAGCTGCGCCAGCTCGTCGGTCAGGACGCGCAGTCGGGGCGCGAAGGCGTCGGCCCACTTCTGCGCGTGCTCCGGCAGCGCGGCCGCGGGCAGTTCGCGGATCTGCTGCCGGGCGGGGGTGCGGACCTGTTCGTAGCGGGTGGAGTTGGCGTGCCGGACCAGCACGTCGCTCGCCTCGCGCACGGCCGCCTCGGCGGCGGACAGGTCGGCGGCGCAGCCGCGCAGCGAGCGGCGGGCCTCGGCCGCGGAGTGCCGGGCCTCCTCCAGGCTGCCCGGGTACGGCTCCTGCTCCTCCTGCTCCTCCTCGGGGGTGTGCTCGCGCAGCAGGTCGCGGAGCATCGCGGCGATCTCGTCGAAGCCGCCGGCCGCGTCCTCGGCGGCCCGGTGGGCGTCCAGCAACTCGGCATGTGCGTCGCGGGCCTCGGTCAACGCCTCGGTGCGGGCGGCGAGTTCGCCGGTCGCGGTGCGCAGCAACGCCTGGGCGTGCTCGGCGTCGCGCGGGAGCAGTTCCTCGGGCAGCTCGGTGTGCGCCTCGCCGTCCTCGGGGGCGTGCCGTTCGGCCTCGCCACGCAGCCGGCCGAGCTGCTCGCTCGCGCTGGACATGCGGGTCTCCAAGAGCTGCACCAGCTCCTCCGCACGGGCGGCGGCGGCCTGCCGGGAGGGGCCGTCCGAGCCGTCGGGCGACTGAAGCAGCTGCTCGGCGCGGGTACGGACCTTGTTGCTGAGCCGGTCCAGCTCGGCGCGGGCGGCGCTCTCGTCGCTCTCCGCGCGGGCCTGCTCGGCGCGCAGGTCGGCGCCGACACCGACCTTCTCGTACACCTGGGAGGCGGCCCGGTAGGCCTCGCGAAGGGCGGGCAGGGACGCCTTGGGGGTGTCCGTGTCCTCAACCGGTACGTCGTCCGGGGCACCGGCGATCTCGGAGCGCTCGGCACGCAGGGCGCGGGCGGTGCGGCGGGCGTCGTCGGCGGCGCGCTGGGCGGCGCGGCGGTCCTCGTCGGCGGCGCGGGCGCGCTCCAGGCAGGACTGCGCGCGCGCCTCGGACTCCGTTGCCTCGTCGGCGAGTTCACGCAGCCGGACCTGCCAGCCGGCGCGTTCGCGCAGCCGGTGGGCGAGTCCGGCAAGGACGTCGGCGGCGCGGCGGGCCTTCTGCGCGGCCTCCTGCCGCTCGTCGCGGACCTGTGCGGCCTCGGCGGCGGCCTCGTCGGACTCTGCGCGTACGGTGCGCGCCTCGGCCAGCTCGGCCTCGGCCTCCTCGGCGAAGGTCCGGGCCTCCTCGGCGGCCCCGGCCAGCTCGGTGAGGCGGCCGGCGGGGCAGCCGCTGCGCCAGGAGGCGAGCCGGGCGGCCAGTTCACGGTCCTTGCCGAGCCGGGCGGCCAGGGCGCGGATCTCCTCGTCGCGCTCGGTGGCCCGCGCGCGCAGCGCCTGCCGTTCCTCGTCGGCGGCGTGCTCGTCGTGCATGGCCGGGTTCGGCGGCACGAGGAAGACGTCACCGGGTGCCGCGCTGTCGGCGGGCGGCGGGGCGAGCAGGGCGGCGGCCGTGCCGACGGCGACGGCGGAGCGGGGCAGCAGGGCGGCGTCGCCGAGCGTCTCGCGGGCACGCGCGTGTGTGTCCGGGTCGGTGATGATCACGCCGTCGACCAGTTCCGGGCGGGCGGCGAGCACGCGTGCGTGGTCGGCGGGGTCGACGGCCTGGGCGAGATAGCGCCAGCCCGGCAGCGCCGGGATGCCGTGCTCGCCGAGCAACTCCACCGTGGCGAGGACGTCCGGGCCGGGCGGCAGCAGTCCGCCGTCACCGAGCGCGCCGAGGATCCGTGAGTCGTCGGCGGCGGCGGTGCGCAGGTCGAACAGGTGCCGTTCGGCGGTCGACACGGCGTCGTCCAGCAGCTCGCGCAACTCGTCGGCGAACCGGTCGAGTTCCTCGCAGGTGAGCGGGGTCTCGGCGGGGACGGCGGGGTCCGTCGCGGATCCCGCGCGTGTGTCGTCGTCCAGGTCCGCCCTCGGGGCGGGCACCCGCACCCGGCTCGGCGCACCCGGCAGGCTGAGCAGCTCCGCGAGCCGCTCCTCCGCGGCCAGGGACTCGGCGAGGCGCCGCTCGGCCTCGTGGGCGCGCTCGGCCGCCGCCGCGGCGTCCGCCGCGCGGGCCGCGGTCAGTTCCGCCCGGGACTCGGCGGAAGCCGCCTCGCGCGCGTGCTCGGTGACCTTGCGGGCGGCTTCACGGGCCGCGTCCCAGGCGGCGACGGCGGTCTTCTCGGCATCGCTGGCGGCCAGCGCGGCACGCGCCGGGTCGGCGTCCGGGGCGCTGTCGTCGAGCCAGCCCGCGCGGACCGCCTCGGCGGTCTCCTGCTCGACCTCGGCGAGGCGCTGGCGCAGATGCCCGGTCTCGCTGCGGGCGCGCTGCGCCTCGGTGGCGGCGGCGGTGGAGTCACGGTAGGCGCAGTCGCTGACCTCCTGGAGGGCGGCGGAGCGCTCCTCCTCCTCGTTGGCGAGCGCCTCGGCGCTCTCGGCGGCCGCGTGCAGGGCCCGTACGAGGTCCACGGCGGCCTTGGCGCGCGCGGCGAGCGCGGGCGCGGCGTCCCGCTCGGCCTCCTGGATGGCGGCGGACACGCGGGCGACACGATCCGCGGCGGCGCGGTGCCGCAGCACGGCCTCGGCGGCCTGCCAGGCGGAGTGCAGGGTGCGCGCGTCGGCCAGCTCGCGCTTCTGCGCGGCGGCGGACTTCTCGGCGGCGGCGAGGGCCAACGACGCATGCCGGTAGGCGAGTTCGGCGGCGATCAGGGCGCTGCGCTCGCGGGCGCCCTCGGAGTGGGTGACCGCGTAGGCGGCGGCCGTGACCCGCTGGGCGAGGTCCGCGGCCCGCACCCGCTCCCGCACCGCCCGCGCGGACAGCCGCCGGGCGAGCGTGCGGGTACGGCGCTCGGCCCCGGCCTGGACGTCACGCGCGCGTGAGCGAGCCTCGGCGGCCTCGACGATCCGCCCGAGCAGGTCGACCGAGCCGGCGGTGAAGTCCCGTTCGGCGATGAGCTCGGCGCGCCGGCCCAGCTTGTTGCCGAAGCCGCTGACGAGGTCGGCGAGCCCGTCGGTGTCCCGGGTGTCGGTGACGGCGCGCAGCAGCAGGTCGGTGAAGTCGGAGTCCTTCTTCACCGCGAAGAGACCGGCCGCCTCGCCCTCGTCGGCGTTCATCTCCCGCTGGTAGCGGAAGAGTTCGGGGTCCAGGCCGAGGTCGCCGAGGTGCTCGATCCAGCGGTCGTGGATGTCCTCCCAGTGCACCTCCAGATGCGGATAGGCCTTGCCCGCCTCCATCAGGGCGTCACGGAAGCCCTTCATGGTGCGGCGCCGGCCCTGGGCGCCCGAGGTGCCCTCGACGGGCGGCCGTACCGCGGTGGCCTCGGCGACCGGCAGGTTGTCCAGGCTCAGACCGGGCCCGGGCCGGAACGAGTACCAGGCCTCGGCGAACTTCCGCGGATCGTTGGACACCTGCCGCCCGCGCCACTCGCTCACCTTGCCGACGACGACGCACTCGCCGGTCTGCACATGCTGCCACTCCAGCGCCACATGGCCGCAGTCGTCGGCCAGCAGGAACTTGCGCAGCACACCGGAGCTGGCGCCGCCCAGGGTGTTGCGGTGGCCCGGCAGCATCACCGAGAAGATCAGCTTGAGCAGCACGGACTTGCCGCCGCCGTTCTCCAGGAAGAGCACGCCGGCGGGCGCGGGCCGGCGCGGCGGGCCGGCCGGCTCCTCCTCGAAGAACTCCGCCTGCATGGGCGCCGGGTCGGGCACGGGCGCGCCGACACCCCGCAGGTCAAGCACGGTGTCGGCATAGCGCGCACCGGCGGGACCGATGGAGTAGAGGCGGACCCGGGACAGCTCGTACATGGCGGACTCTCGTAAGTCTGGTGAAAAGTGCGGTGGTTCTGGTGCTTCGGGAGCCTGTCGGCCCTCAGGAGTGGAACGGCAGCCCGGCGTCGGCCACGAGCTCCAGGTCCTCGGTGTCGTCGGCGGGCAGCAGGCTGGCCGTGCCGTCGGTCACCGGTACGACGCCCAGCTCCAGCAGTTCGGCCAGGGCGGCGCTGCCGGCCATGTCACGGACCTGGAGCTGGTAGCGGGCCGTGGTGCGGTACGTGCCGCCGCTGTCGTCGCCGGTGCGCTGCAGAAAGCCCGAGTCGGTGAGGAAGGCCAGGGCCTTGGCGACGATGCCGGTGGTGGAGGCGGCCGGGCGGCGGGCGTCCTTGGTGGCGCCGGTGGCGCTGCGTCTGGCCCAGATCCGCCAGGCGGCCTCAAGGCCGGGCGCGTCGGTCGCCGGGTCGGTGTTCTCGCCCAGTTCCTCGGCCCGCTCCTCCAGGCGCCGGCAGGCCTGCCGTACGAACGCGTCGACGCCGTTGACGGTGACGCGGCCGATGTAGGTGTCGTCGGCCAGGTCCTCCGGGCGCGGGAACGCCAGTGCGGCGGCGGCGAGATGGGCGAGGCCGTGCAGGAAGCGGTCGCCGGAGTCGGCGGCGGTGCGACGCGCGTAGTCTCCCATGCGGACGGCGAACACCGAGTCCTCGGCGGCCGTCACGGCCATCCCCGCGCGCGGGGACACCTCCAGTACGACGAGCCCCAGACCGGCGGCGACGGCGTCGGCGAGCCGCGCGAACGCCGGGTCCTCCCGGTAGCGGCGCAGCAGCTCCGTGTACTCCTGGTCCCGCGCGGGCTGCAGCTTGGGCTGCAGCCCGAAGGCGACGAGCCGCGCCGCGTCGGCGGCGTCGGCGGGGGTGACGGCGGAACCGGCCGGCGCGGCGGCGGGCTCGGGCTCACTCCGGTCGACGTGCTCGGTCACGGCTTCGGCTCCTTGTCGCGTTCTTGCTTGCTCATGCTGCTTCCGTCCGGTCCGCCGCCATCCCCGCGGCGTCCAGCAGCGCGGTCCCCACGATGAGATCGGCCCCGCCGAACTCGGGGTCGTCCAGCTCGGTCCCGTCGTCCACGGCGAACAGCAGCTTCTCCTCGCCCTGGCGGTAGGCGGTGCCGACGGCCGGGCTGGCGGCGTGGACCGCCAGCAGGGCCACCAGATAGGCCAGATCGGGATCCCCGGTCCGCCGGGCCTCGGCCAGCAGGCCCGACAGCCTGCGCGGCGCGTCGGCCGGAAGGTCCAGCAGCTCCGTCGCGGAGGCCAGTTGCTCCTCGCTGAACCGGCTGTCGTCCGGCGTGGCGATCAGATCCGGCTCCGGCATCTCCGCGCCCAGGTGCTCCCGCTCCACCGGCGGCGTCAGCAGGATCTCCACGAGGTCGCCGACCCGCACCGACACCGGGGTACGCAGACCCGTGCCGTTCGCGAAGAAGGCGTCCGTGGCCCGGATCGCCTGCTCCAGGGGCAACGGCAGGACGGGGGCGAGGAGATGGCCGTACAGGTCCGTCCCGGAGGTGGTCGCCGGTGCGGCGAAGGCCTGCCGGTCCTGCTCGGCACGGAACAGCGGGCCCGCCTCCAGCAGCCGGGACTGCAGCTGGGTGTGCCGCCGGATGCAGTCCTTGACGATGTCGACCAGCTCGGCGGCGCGCCGCTTGTGCTCGGGCTCCTCGGTCTCGTCGCGGGCCTTGCGGATGTTGGTCAGGATCGCGTTCTCGTGGCGGTAGCGGTCGGCCACGTGGTCCAGGGCCTCGGCGATCATGTCGGGCACGGCGCTCAGCCAGTCGACCGCGCGGACGTTGCGCCGGGTGGCGTCCAGGGCGCGGCGCAGGGTTTCCGAGTACTGCACCGTGCGGTAGCGGGCCTGCTCGGCGGCGAGCTGGGCGTCGGCGAGCCGACCGCGGCTGATCAGCACCTCCAGCTTGACCTCGGCGGCGATCTGGGCGCTGGTGACGTCGGTGTCGAGGGCGCCGACCAGGACGTTGACCGCCTCGTCCGTCGTGCGCAGATAGACCGTGCCGCCGGGGCCGGGGACCTCTTCGATCAGCTTGAAGTCGTAGTCCCTGCGGACGTACGTGCCGTCCGGGGCGAAGGTGCCGTAGACGGCGCGGAAGCCGCGGTCCACGCTGCCGACGTTGATCAGGTTCTCCAGGACCCAGCGGGCCACGCGCTCGTGCTCGGCGGCCGGGCGGTGCGGGGCCTGGGCGGCGATGCGTGGGACGAGCCGGGCCACGATCTGCTCGTGGTCGGCGCCGGTGTCGAAGTCCATGTTGAGCGTGACCAGGTCGATGGCGGCGAGGGCGACCTCGGCCATGCCGTACACCGAGTACTCACCGGCCAGGTTGGCCTTGCGCGCGTCGAGGTCGTGCAGCGGCGCGGTGCAGGCGAGCGCGCGCAGCCGCCGCGCCAGCCCCTCGTCGGCGGCCGGGCCCGGAGCCGGGCGCGGCCCCGCGCTGAGCTGGGGCGGAACGCTGTCCGTCGATGCAGGCGAAGTCACGGTGCACAGACTAGGTCCTCGGTCTGACATCGACCCAAACGGGCGGCTCCGCCGGAAGTGCCGGGACACCCGCGTCGTTCCTCGGCTGCGGGCCGTCCGTGGCCGCTCGGCCGGTCGCTCCCCCGTCGCGGCGGAGCCGCGGATCGAGCGGAGCCGCGGATCGATACGGCCCCGCGCCCCTACGGCGTGCTCTCCTCGCCGACTCGTCTCCGGTACACCTCCACGACCCGCTCCAGGGAATCGGTGAGGTAGGTCTTCAGCAGCCGCTCGGCCGCGCTCTTGTCGCCGGCCTGCAGCGCCCGCAGGATCTCGCGGTTGCGGGCGAGGTAGGGCTCGTGCAGCCGGCGCGGGTCGTCGACGACGTGGAAGGCGAGCCGCAGCTCGGCGAAGACGCTGCGCATCAGTTCGTCGGTGCGCTCGCTGCCGGCGAGGGCGACCAGTTCCCGATGGAAGTGGATGTTGGCGGTGCCCAGCGTCTTCCAGTCGTTCCCGGCGGTCGCCGCCTCTCCCTCGACGACCGCCGCGGCCACTCCCTCCAGCCGGTAGGGCGGCTCGCCGAGGCCGCGGACGACGGCGCACTCGACCAGGGCGCGCGTGCGGTAGATGTCCTCGACGTCCTCGACGGTCAGGACCCGCACGAACACACCGCGGTTGAGTTCGTGGACCAGCAGGCGTTCGTGCGTGAGCAGCCGGAACGCCTCGCGCAGGGTGTTGCGGGACACCCCGAGCGCCCCGCCGATGCCGTCCTCCGACAGCCGGGTGCCGGGCGGGAAGTAGCCGTCGGCGATACGGGTCCGGAGGATGTCCGACACCCGCTCCGCCGTGCTCGTACGCCCCAGGAGCGCACGGTCGTCGGCCAGTGCCGTCAGCTGCTCTGCCATGCCCGGAATTCAATCGCACACACCGGAACGAGACAACGTGGGTATTGACGGATTGTTGAACGATCTGGCGGGCTCGGGCCCGGCAGCAGTGAGCTCCCTGCGGAGCCCGGCCCGCCGCGCGGCCCAGGATCCGACTGGCCGGTCACCCGGTGTGCCCGGCGACCGACCCACCGGCCACCAGCCACCGGCCTCCAGCCCCGGCCCCAGCCTCGGCCCCGGTCGCCGATTGCTACCCGGTGATCGCGGTAGTCCGCGCCGCCTGTGCGCCGACGGCCGGGCGAGCCGGGTCCGGCACCGTCACCTCGCGAGCCGCAGCCCGCACCGTGGCCTCGCGACCCGTCTCCAGCACCGTGACGTCGCGGCCCGTACCCGTAGGCGTGGACGGGCCGGTCGTACTCGGCATCACGGGCGCGCGGGTGGGACCAGGGATCACCGCCGGGTGCGTGCTCGTGCCGGCAGGGCGCCGCTGAGCCTCGGCGTCCTTGCCGGTGCCCTCCGTCAGGGCGGACAGGGCCGCGGACACCGCGGCCGAGGCACTGAGGTCGAGGCGGGCGCTGGTGCCCCGGGCCCGGTGGTGCAGTTCGTCGGCCGCCAGCCGGAGCAACTGCGGCAGCAGATCGTGGCAGCGCCGGACCACCCAGCCGGTGCCGGCCGTGGCGAGCCACAGCAGGCTCGCCGCTTTGGTCGGCGCGGGGAACTCCGGTTCGGGCGACGGCGGCCGCCCCGTCGCGCGGCCCGCCTCGGTGAGCAGGGCGTGGAAGCGGACGGCGAGCTGCCGGTGCCCGCGCTCGCCCGGGTGCAGCCGGTCCGCGCTCCACAGGGCCCGGTCGGTGATCCAGGTGCCGTCCGCGGCGTGCAGGTGGACGGCCCCGTAGCGCTCGGACAGCGCGTGCACGATCGTGTTGACGGCCCGTTGCCGGCGGGCCAGCGGGCGGGCCAGGGCGCCCGGCAGACCCAGCATCGCGCCGGGGTCGGGCAGGCAGGCGGTGAGCACGGTGGCGCCCGCGCGCGTGAAGGTCGCGTAGACCTCGTCGAGGTGGGCGGCGACCGCCTGGATGTCGAAGGTGCGGCGCAGGGTGTCGTTGACGCCGATCACCACCGACACCACGTCGGGACGGAGTTCGAGGGCGGCCGGCGTCTGCCGCTCCATGACGTCACGGGTCTGTGCTCCGCTGACCGCGAGGTTGGTGAACTGCACGCCGTCGGTGGTTTCGGCGAGGGCGGGCGCGAGCAGCGCGGCCCAGCCCCGCCAGCCGTCCCCGGCGGGGTCGCCCACGCCCTGGGTCAGCGAGTCCCCGAGGGCGACGAAGCGGACGGGTCTCGTGCCACGCCCTGCGACACGGTGCGTCATGCCACGCCCTCCGACACGGTGCGCCGGGCGCCGGCGGGTCGGAGCACCTCGGCGTCGTGGGCCGCCAGGAAGGCCTCCACGGCCGTACCCCAGCCGAAGCACTCGGCACGCGCGCGTGCCGCCTCGCGCCGCTCGGGTTCACCGCGGTCGAGGAGCATTTCCACGGCGTCGGCGAACGCCTCGCCCCGGTCGGCGGCGGTGGCCCCGGCGGAGCCGATGACCTCGGGCAGCGCGGACGACGCGCTCGCCACGACGGGCGTGCCGCACGCCATGGCCTCCAGGGCGGCGAGCCCGAAGGTCTCGGCGGGCCCGGGCGCGAGGGCGACGTCGGCGGTGGCCTGGAGGGCGCCGAGCGCGGCCCGGTCGGCGACGTGCCCGAGGAACGTCACCGGCAGCCCGAGCTCCCGCGCACGCTGCTCGAGGCGGACCTTGAGCGGTCCGTCCCCGGCCACCACGAGCACCGCCCGCCGCCCGCGGCGCAGCAGCGCCTCCAGGGCGTCCAGGGCCGTGCCGGGCCGCTTCTCCACGGACAGTCGCGAGCACATGACGAGCAACGCCTCGCCGCCACGCGCGTGGAGCGTGCGCAGCCCCGGGTCGCGCAGCGCGGGGTGCCGTTCCATCAGGTCGACGCCGAGGGGGGCGCGTACGACGTTGCGCGCGCCGATGCGCACGAACTCGCGCTCGGCGAACTCGGTCGTGCACACCACCCGCGAGTAGACGTGCGCGGTACGGGTGTTGAGGGCGTCGGCGGCCTTGCGGGAGAGGTTCTCGGACAGACCCCAGGTGCGCAGCACGCCGTCGGCGGTCTCGTGGGAGACCATCACGGCGGGCACGCGCGCGCGGCGGGCCCAGCGGCCGGTCCAGCGCAGGGTCGTACGGTCGGACACCTCCAGGCGGTCCGGGGCCAGCTCCTCCAGGAGGGCGGCCACCCGCCGCTTGTCGGTGAGGACGCGGTAGCCGCCGGTGCCGGGCAGCAGCGGGCCGGGCAGGGTGATGACCCGGCCCTGCTCGGTGTCGCGGTCGGTGTGGCGTTCGCCGGGCACTATAAGCACCGCTTCGTGGCCCGCGGTCTGGAAGCCCTTGCCCAGCTCGCGCAGGGCGGTGCGCAGACCGCCGGAGGCCGGGGCGACGAAGTTGGCGAGCCGGACGATGCGCACGGACTGGCCGGTCATGCCGCCACCACCGTCCTGCGGGCCGCGAGGACATCGTCGTAGTGGCCGATCAGCTGGTCACAGACGGCGGCCCAGGTACGGCCCTCGACCATGGCGCGCGCGGCGGTGCCGAACGCGCTCCGTCGCGCCGGGTCGGCGGCCAGTTCGCGGACGGCCTCCGTCACGGCGGTGACGTCGCGCGGCGGGACGAGCAGTCCGGTACGGCCGTGGGCGACCAGGTCGAGCGGGCCGCCGGCGGCGGGGGCGACGACCGGGACGCCGCTGGCCATGGCCTCCTGGACGGTCTGACAGAACGTTTCGAAGGGGCCGGTGTGCGCGAACACGTCCAGCGAGGCGAAGATCCGGGCGAGGTCGCCGCCGGTGCGGCGGCCGAGGAAGACGGCGCCGGGCAGGGCCTCGGTGAGGTGGTCGTGGCTGGGCCCGTCGCCGACGATCACGACCTTGACGCCGGGCAGGCCGCAGGCGCCGGCGAGGAGTTCGACGTGCTTCTCGGGGGCGAGCCGGCCGACGTAGCCGACGAGGACCTCGCCGTCGGGGGCGAGTTCGCGGCGCAGGGCCTCATCGCGGAGGTCTGGCCGGAAACGTACGGTGTCCACGCCGCGCGGCCACAGCCGGACCCGGGGCACGCCGTGCGCCTCCAGGTCGCCGAGGGCGGCGCTGGAGGGGGCCAGGGTGCGGTCGGCGGCGGCGTGCACGGAGCGGATCCGCCGCCAGGCGGCCGCCTCGCCGGCGCCCATGTAGGTGCGGGCGTATCCGGCCAGGTCGGTCTGGTAGACGGCGACGGCGGGGATGCCGAGCTTGGCGGCGGCGGCCATGCCGCGGACGCCGAGGACGAAGGGGCTGGCGAGATGGACCAGGTCGGCGCGGTGCTCGACGAGCGCCGCGGCGAGGCGCCGGCTGGGGAGGGCGACGCGGACCTGGGGGTAGCCGGGGAGCGGGAGGGAGGGGATCCGGACGACCGGGCACGGGGCGTCCGTGTCCGGTCCGCTGCCCGGAGCGGGGGCGGGGGCGACGACGAGCGGATGGTGACCGCGATCTACGAGGTGCCGGGCGGTCTGGAGCGCGCAGTGGGCCACGCCGTTCACATCGGGGGGAAAGGATTCGGTCACGATGACGACACGCATAGGGGTGTTGTCGCCGTGCAGGACGTGGCCGCGTCGACTTCGATCTTTCCGCTCGGGGAACGTCCCATGAGCGTTGGGCGGCACACCCGAGCAGGTCAGACGCCGGTCATGACCGGCTGACCTGCGGGACACCCGGTGTTCACCCGGCGGGCGGTCGTCCGCCCGCCGGGTGCGTGCGTGAGGTCAGCCCAGGGCGGCGTCCGGTCCGAAGCGGCTGCGGACCGCCGTCTGCACCTCCGCCTCCTCGGCCGGATCGGCGGCCAGTCGGCGCAGGCGCTCCACGACCCGGGTGTCGCCGGTCTCGGCGTGCCGGGCGGCGAGTTCGCGGGTGGTCTCCTCGCAGTCCCACAGGCATTCGACGGCGAAGCCGGTGGCGAAGGAGGGGTCGGTGGCGGCCAGGGCGCGGGCGGCCCGGCCGCGGAGATGGGAGGAGGCCGTCTCGCGGTAGATGTGCCGCAGGACGGGGGCGGCGCAGGCGATGCCGAGGCGTCCGGTGCCGTCGACCAGGGTCCACAGCGTGGGCGCGTCGGGGCCTTCACCCCGTACGGCCTCGCGGAGGGCGCCGAGGACGAGGTCGCGGTCCTGGACGCCGCCGCGGCAGGCGAGCATGCGTCCGGCGGCGGCCCCGAGCGCATCGGGGCGCTGGGCCCAGCGACGCGCGCGGTCCACGGTGGCGATACTGCGCATCCGTTCGAAGGCGTCGACGGCGGCCTCCACGACGACGGTCGTGCCGTCGGCCACGGCGGCCTCGATCAGGTCGAGCGCCTCGGGGTCGTTGCTGTCGGCGAGGTAGCGCAGCGCAGTGCAACGCGCCCCGTCCATGCCGTTGCGGGCGGCCTGGAGGATCTCCGGCCGGTCCTCGGGGCCGGCCACGGCGACCAGGCAGCGGGCAGCCGGCACATGGAGGGCGGCGCCGCGCTCCATGCCCTGCTGGGCCCACTCGAAGACGGCGCGCACGCTCCATCCGGGCCGAGGGCCGGTGGGCCGCATCTGGCGCTGCCAGCGGTCGAAACAGCCGGTCTCCTGGGCGGTACGCACGCGCGTGGCGATCGATTCGCGCGCATCCTCCGCCCACAGGCGCCAGGGCCGCGGCTCGAAGGCGTCGCGCACGACGGTGGCCAGCTCGGCCTCGCCCTCGGGGTCGGTGGCGAAGCGGGCCAGGACGGGTGCGGCGAGGGCGCGCAGGCCCGCGTCGTCGTCCCTGAGGGCCAGCTCGTCCAGGGCCCAGGCCCAGTTGGAGCCGTGGGCGGCATACCTGCGCAGCAGTTCGAGCGCGTCCCGCCTGCCGTAGGAGGCGAGGTGTCCGAGCACGGCGAGGGCGAGGCCGGTACGGCACTCGTCGGTGTCGAGGATGTCCTCGGGGCCGAAGAGATGGGCCTCGATGGCGTCCAGTTCGCCGTCCAGGTCGAGGTAGAGACGGGCGTAGTAGAGGGAGCGGTTCTCCACCTGCCAGTCCTGGCGGGGGTCGCGCAACACGCACTGGTTCAGTGCCGCGAGCGCTTCCGCGCGTGGCGCGGTGAGCGCGTGCAGCGTGCCGTCGCCACGGCCCCGCTGCAACAGGCCGAGCAGCGTACCGCTCGGCGCTATGAACGGATCGAACATGGGAAACAGCCTCACATCAAGCGTCGACGCAACCGGGGAACACGCACTACCTGGCCGCGTGACACAACGTCGGAGCGCCCGCCGTCTCTTGCTTGCTGTAGACCATCTCTCTGCCTCTCGTCTGTGGCCCATGCGGACCGCATCACGGCCCGCGCGGTGCGGCAACACCTGCCCAGCCATCGCGTCCGTGAATCACGTCGTCATGATGACCCGCGGTGTGTGCTGCCGCGACCGTATTTCCGGCGGCCCTTTACCGCCTCCCCCGTTTTCTGTGTCGTACCTGGTCAGGACATGCGCGTCAGTGCGCGCCGAACAGCTCCAGGAGTTCCGCCTTGCCGAACATCCGGGCGGTGTCGACCGCCGACGGCGTTCCCGCCGCGGGGTCGGCTCCACCCTCCAGGAGCGCCTTGATCACTTCGGTCTCGCCCTTGAAGACCGCGCCCGCGAGCGGGGTCTGGCCTCGGTCGTTGATCTGGTCCGCCGCCGCGCCCCGCGCGAGCAGCGCGCGCACCGCCTCGGCGTGGCCGTGGTAGGCGGCGAGCATCACCAGGGAGTCGCCGCGGTCGTTGGTGAGGTTGGCCGGAACGCCGGCGTCGACGTACGCCACCAGCGCCTCGGTCTGCCCCTGCCGGGCCAGATCGAAGATTTTGGTCGCCAGCTCCACGACCTCGGGGTCGGGGGCTTCACTCATCGGGCGGACCGCCTCTCCTGGAAACTTCGGACTCGGGGAGCGTACGGCACCGAGCGGAACACGGCCGTACGAGTGAATCGCCAGCGTACTGGCTCGCGCGGCACATGACCGGTTGTGCCCGAGGTAAAGATCAGCCTCGGCTGCCATCTGAGGCAAGAGCCCGGTTCGACCGGGCCGGAACCGCTGGGCCGACCGGGCGGAATGGACCGAATTTCACCCAGTTGCACCTTTAATAGTATGGATACATCCTGTGATCCTGGAAGAACTCATGGTGACTGTCCCCCACCTTCGACACCAGGAGGCCCGAAATGATCCTCTCCGTCTCAGGCGTCATGCTTCTCGGCGTTGTCGTCTTTCTCTTCTTCCGCAAGGACGGCCTCAAGGGCTCGCACGCATGCACGTCGGCCCTGTTCGGCTTCTACCTGGCCAGCACGGGCATCGCCCCCAGCATCAAGGCCGGCGGCGAGAGTCTGGCGAGCCTCCTCGGCGGCATCAAGTTCTGACCCCGCCCGCCCCGCACGCACGCACCACCAGGAGACAGCAGTGGCCCGGCGTCCTCTCCCCCGCATTCTGAGCAAGGACAGCGCGCAGATCGCCCGGATGCAGATCGCCCGGAGCCGGGAACTGGCCCGGACCGCGGCCGACAGCGCCACCGACGTCCTCCACCCGCTGATCACCGTCACGCGCGGGCTGCGGCTGCTGGCCGCGGCCGGGCGGCGCAGATGGGCGGACACCCCCAAGGACAAGCACGGGCCGCTGCTGTTCCTGGTGGCATCGGTGATCGTGGTCGTGGCGCTGCTGCCGTACGGGCCGTTGCTCGCCGTCATCACCGTGATGGCGGCGGCGGCCTGGCAGGGCCGCGACCGCACCCCGCCGGCCCCCGAAGGACCCGACGAGTCCCAGGCCGAACGGCTCCAGACCCTCTACGAGGCCCTGGTGCCGTACTTCTCCAGCCCCGAGGACCCGGCGCCGCTGTACGCGCACGGCGGGGAGTGGGAGAAGGCCTTCCCCGCCCACGAGTTCGACGACGCCGGGCGCGTCGATCATCTCGTGATCCGCTACCCCGCCTACTTCCCGGACGGCGAGCACGAGGCCCGCGCGCGGATCGAGCAATTGCTCACCGCGAAGTCCGGGCGGGGCCGCGAATACCGCTTCGCGTGGGACGAGGAGGGCAACCAGCTCAGCGTCGTCGTCCTTCCCCCGCTGCCCGCCGACATCCCGGCCCAGCACTTCGTCACCGCGCCCGGCGAGACCGTCCTCGGCTTCACCGACCCGAGCGAGATCCAGCGCACGCTTCCCCTCTCCTACGGAGAGGAACAGATCGACGTGCCGCCGGTCGTCTGGCGCACCGGCGTCCGCTCCACCGAACCGCATCTGCTGGCCATGGGCCACCCCGGCACCGGCACCTCGACCCTGCTGCGCTCCATCGCCCTGCAGGCCCTCCGGTACGGCGATGTGCTGATCGTCGACGGCGGCGGCACCGGCGAGTACGCCTGCCTGACCGGCCGCGCCGGTGTGCTGACCGTGGAGTGCGCGCTGCCCGGGGCGCTGGCGAGCCTGGAGTGGGCGGCACAGGAGACCGAGCGGCGGCTCATCGCCATCAACCTGGCCCGGCAGGCGGGCGATCCGCCACCGGCCGACGCCCGGCGCGCGCTGTGGATCCTGGTGGACCGCCCGTCCGTCTTCACCCACCTCGCTACCGCGGACGGCCGCAAGGACCCGCAGGAGCTGCTCCAGGTGCCGCTGCGGCACGGCCGCGCGGCGAACGTGACGGTCGTCGTGGCCGAGCAGTTCGACGGTGCGCAGGCGCTCGGCGATGCGGTACGGCAGCACACACGCGCGCGTGTCGTGCTCGGGCCCGCGGCGCCCCGGCAGGTGGAGGCGGTGCTGGGGGCTCCACCGCACACGACGCCGCCGGGGCAGGTGCCGCCGGGGCGGGGGTATGCGCGGCTGGGGTCCGGGCCGGTGCACCGGCTTCAGGTGCCGCGGACGCCGGATCCCTACGACGACGCGACGAGCGACGCTGACCGGCAGGCGGTGCTGGAGTTGCTGCCGGCTCGGACGACGCCCGTGGAGTCGGGGGCGTCTGAGGAGCCGGAACGGGCGGACCTGACGAAGCGGACGGTGCCCGCGGAAGCCGTGGTCGCCGAGCCTTCGTGAGGCGCCGTGCACTGGTACGGACCGGGGGCGGGTCCCTTACCTGCGCGACGGCACCGCAGCTCCCCAAGAGGCTCGGGGAACTGGCGACAAGCCACGACGGACGCGCAGTTGCCAGAGCGCGGCGCGCCCCGACCCGGTGGGCGTCAGGCCACGCCGGTGGGCGTCAGGCCACGAACGTGCGAGGCGCCTCCGTACCGCCCGTGCCGCCGGTCTCCACCAGTCGAGCCGCCGCGGCCAGTCGGACCGCCGCCTCCTCCGCCACCGCTCCCCCCACGGTGAACGGAAGCCGCACATACCCCTCGAACGCGCCGTCGACGCCGAAGCGAGGGCCGGAAGGGACGCGGACGCCGGTCCGCTCGCCCGCTTCGGCGAGCCGGGAACCGGACAGGCCGCCGGCCCGGACCCACAGGGTCAGCCCGCCCTGCGGGATCTCGAACTCCCAGGTCGGCAGTTCGCGCCGGATCGCCGCCACCAGCGCGTCCCGGTTCTCCCGGGCCTGCGCCCGGCGCAACTCCACCGCCTGCTCCCAACCCCCGGTGCTGAACAGCCAGTTGACGGCGAGCTGCTCCAGTACCGGCGTCCCGAGATCGGCGTAGGCCCGCGCGGCGACCAGGCTGCGGATGACGTCCGGCGCCGCCCGCACCCAGCCGATCCGCATGCCCGCCCAGAACGCCTTGCTGGCCGAGCCGACCGTGATCACGGTGGAGCCGGCCGGGTCGAAGGCGCAGACCCGGCGCGGCATGCCGGCGCCGGCCCGGTCCTCGTCCAACCACAGCTCGGTCATCGTCTCGTCGGCGACGAGCACCGTACCGGCCGAGCGTGCCGCGTCCACCAGCCGGCGCCGCTGGTCCTCGTCGGCGAGCGCACCGGTGGGGTTGTGGAAGTCGGCGACCACATAGGCGAGCCGCGGCGCGGCCTCGCGCAGGACCTGGCGCCAGCGGTCCATGTCCCAGCCGGACAGGCCCTCGGCCATCGCGACGGGGACGAGACGCGCGCCGGCCTCGCGCATCAGCTGCAGGATGTTGGCGTAGGACGGCGATTCGACGGCGATGCGTTCACCGCGGCCGGCGAAGAGGTGACAGATCGCGTCGATGGCACCCATCGCGCCGGTGGTCACCATGATCTGCTCGGGCATGGTGGGTATCCCGCACGCGGTGTACCGCTCGGCGATCATCGCGCGCAGGGCGGGCAGGCCGGCCGGGTAGTCGCCGTGCGTGTGGGCGTACGGCGGCAGTTCCTCCAGGGCGCCCTGCACGGCGCGGGTGAGCCAGGGCTCGGGGGCCGGCAGCGAGGCGCAGCCGAGGTCGATCATCGAACCCAGGGCCTCGGGGGGCAGGGGTTCGAGACCGCGGGCGGGCAGCGGGTTGCCCGCCGGTACGGCGGTCCAGCTGCCGGCTCCGCGCCGGGATTCCAGGAAACCCTCGGTGCGCAGCGCCTCGTACGCGGCCGCGACGGTGGTGCGGCTCACGGAGAGGGCGAGGGCGAGTTCGCGTTCGGCGGGCAGCCGGGCGGCCACCGGGACGCGCCCTTCGAGCACCAGCAGCCGGATGCCGTCGGCGAGGGCGCGGTAGGCGGGCGGGCGGCGGGTGCCGGGGCCGGCCGGACGCTCCTGCTGGGAGTTGAGGAGCCGAGCGAGCTGTGCGGCTCCCATCGCAGAGGTCCACTGCGCCATGACAATCAGTCCACCTTCCCCGGATTGGCCATGGATGACGATTCATCCCAAGCCACAGAGTGACATGCGTCAGGCCACCGCCACCACCCAGGGGGGTATTCCGTGTCCACTCACGACCGTCTCGGACGCCGATTGATCCAGCTGTACACCGGGCTCGCGCTCTACGGCGCGAGCGCCGCGCTGCTGCTGCGGGCGGGCCTGGGCATGGAGCCCTGGGGCGTACTGCACCAGGGGCTCGCGAAGCTGACCGGGCTGACCATCGGCGTCGTGTCGATCGTCGTGGGAGCGGCGGTACTGCTCCTGTGGATCCCGCTGCGCCAGCGCCCCGGGCTCGGCACGGTCTCGAACGTCTTCGCCGTCGGCCTCGCGATGGACAGCACGCTCGCGCTGGTCCCGGATGCGCACTCGCTGGCCGTACGCGTGCCGTTGCTGCTCGCGGGCGTCGTGCTGAACGGCGCGGCGACCGGCCTGTACATCTCGGCGCGCTTCGGTGCGGGCCCGCGCGACGGACTGATGACGGGCCTGCACCGGCGTACCGGCCACTCGATCCGGCTGATGCGGACCGGGATCGAGGTGGCGGTGGTGGCCACCGGCTTCCTGCTGGGCGGCACGATCGGTGTCGGCACCGTGCTGTACGCCGTGTCGATCGGCCCGCTGGCGCAGCTGTTCCTGCGGGTGTTCGCCGTCCCGGCGGCATCGAGCCGAAGCACGGTCGTTGCCGAAGCGACACCGGGGCGGGTGATACTGCGTCCGTGAGCCTCACGACATCGCCCAAGCGCCATCCGTACCTCGACCACCCGGGCCCCATAGCCTTCGCCCACCGGGGAGGGGCCGCCGACGGGATCGAGAACACCGTGGCGCAGTTCCGGCGCGCGGTCGACATGGGCTACCGGTACATCGAGACCGATGTGCACGCCACGGCGGACGGCCGGCTCGTCGCCTTCCACGACTCGACCCTGGACCGCGTCACCGACGGCGCGGGCCGGATCGCGGACCTGCCGTGGGAGGGCGTACGGCAGGCGCGCGTGGGCGGGCGTGAACCGGTGCCGCTGTTCGAGGAGTTGCTGGAGACCTTCCCCGGGGTCCGCTGGAACGTCGACGTCAAGGCGGAGCCCGCCCTGCGCCCGTTGCTGGATCTGATCGAGCGCACGGATGCCTGGGACCGGGTGTGCGTGGGCTCGTTCTCCGAGGCCCGGGTGCTGCGCGCGCAGCGGCTGGCCGGGCCGCGGCTGGCCACCTCGTTCGGTACGCGCGGCGTGCTGAGTCTGCGCCTGCGCTCGTGGGGACTGCCGGCCGCCGTGCGCCGGTCCGCCGTCGCCGCGCAGGTACCCGAGGCCCAGTCGGGCGTCCCGGTGGTCGACCAGCGCTTCGTCCGCGCGGCCCACGCATACGGCCTGCAGGTGCACGTGTGGACGATCAACGAACCGGAACGGATGCACCGGCTTCTGGACCTGGGAGTCGATGGCATCATGACCGATCACATCGACACGTTGCGCAAGGTCATGGAAGACCGCGGCGTCTGGGTCTGACCACCCGGCCGCCGGGCCCGAGCCTTCGCAGTTGAACGGGGAGGCGAGGGCACGGGTGGAAACCGACACCCTGCGGACACGGACGGCGGACGAGACCGCCGGCCTGCGCCGCGAGCAGCGCGGCTGGTACTTCTACGACTGGGCCTGCTCGGTCTATTCGACGAGCGTGGTGACGGTCTTCCTCGGGCCCTATCTCACGGCCGTCGCCAAGCGGGCCGCGGACGCCGACGGCTATGTGCATCCGCTGGGCATCCCTGTCCGGGCGGGCTCCTTCTTCGCCTACTCGGTGTCCCTGTCGGTGATCCTGGCCGTCGTGGTGATGCCGCTCGTGGGCAGCGCGGCCGATCGGACGGGCCGCAAGAAGCCGCTGCTCGCGGCGGCGGCCTACATCGGGGCCGCCGCGACCACGGGCATGTTCTTCCTGGACGGCGACCGGTATCTGCTCGGCGGGCTGCTGCTGGTGGTGGCCAACGCCGCGCAGGCCGTCGGAATGATGCTCTACAACTCCTATCTGCCGCAGATCGCCCCGCCCGAGGAGCGCGACGCGGTCTCCTCCCGGGGCTGGGCCTTCGGCTACGGAGCGGGCTCCACGGTCCTCGTCGCCAACCTGGTCCTGTACTCGGCGCACGACTCCTTCGGCCTGACCGAGACGGCCGCGGTCCGCATCTGTCTGGCCTCGGCAGGCCTGTGGTGGGGTGCCTTCACACTCGTACCGCTGCGCAGGCTGCGCGACCGGCACGCGCGCGTGGAGCGCACCGCAGCACCCGGGCTCAAGCAGCTCGCGGCGACGGCCCGGGACATGCGCCGCTACCCGCTGACGCTCGCCTTCCTGCTGGCGTACCTGATCTACAACGACGGCATCCAGACGGTGATCACCCAGGCCTCCGTCTACGGTTCGCAGGAACTCGGCCTCGGCCAGTCCACGCTCATCGTGGCCGTGCTGCTGGTGCAGGTGCTGGCCGTGGCCGGCGCACTGGCGATGGGACGGCTGGCCCGGACGTACGGCGCCCAGCGCACGATCCTGGGCTCGCTGGTGGCCTGGACGGTCACGCTGGCGGCCGGATACTTCCTGCCCGCGAAGGCGCCGGTGTTCTTCTTCGTGCTGGCCGGCGGGATCGGCCTGGTCCTCGGCGGCAGCCAGGCGCTGTCCCGCTCGCTGTTCTCCCATCTCGTGCCGCCCGGCAAGGAGGCCGAGTACTTCTCGGCGTACGAGATGAGCGACCGCGGGATGAGCTGGCTCGGGCCGCTGCTGTTCGGCATGACCTACCAGCTGACCGGAAGCTACCGGTCCGCGATCATCTCGCTGGTGGCCTTCTTCATCATCGGATTCGCCCTGCTCGCGCGGGTCCCGGTGCGCCGGGCGATCGATGCCGCGGGCAACCCGGTTCCCGGGAAGATTTAGCATCGATTTAGCGCTCAACCCGAAAGGGCGGTAGTGTACGCCTTTGGCCCGCCAGGCGTACCGTTACTGCGCGTCAAAGATGCCGAAACGCTGGGTGACATCTGCTAGCAGATGTGACAAACCGGGCGCCGGTGGGTACGACATTGGTCAGCAAGGCTGCGGCTACGACGGCGACGCATGACCCGGAACGGGACACGGAACGGGAATCTTTACCGCCGACCGGACGTTGACCGGATGACGACGACAGCGACACCTGTCCTGTGGGCGACAAGCCCGGGAGGCACGATTCATGAGTGAGCGAGCTCTTCGCGGTACGCGCCTCGTGGTGACCAGCTACGAGACGGACCGCGGTATCGACCTGGCCCCGCGCCAGGCCGTGGAGTACGCATGTGAGAAGGGGCACCGTTTCGAGATGCCCTTCTCGGTCGAGGCGGAGATTCCGCCGGAGTGGGAGTGCAAGGTCTGCGGGGCCCAGGCACTCCTCGTCGACGGCGACGGCCCTGAGGAGAAGAAGGCCAAGCCCGCGCGTACCCACTGGGACATGCTGATGGAGCGGCGCACGCGTGAGGAGCTCGAAGAGGTCCTCGAGGAGCGCCTGGCGGTCCTGCGCTCGGGGGCGATGAACATCGCAGTTCACCCCCGGGACAGCCGCAAGTCTGCATAGCGCGGCACACGAAGAACCGCGGGCGCCGTACGTGAGTTTCACGTACGGCGCCCGCGGTTTTGTGTGGATGCGGGGCGCGCTCAGCGCGTCAGCGGCGAGTAGTGCTCCCCCGGCTCCGGGCGGTCGTCCTCCCGGATGACCTCGCCCGGTACGACCTTGCCGTCGGGGCGGTGGATACGGGCCTGCTGGAAGGCGTCACCGAAGCCGCCCGGGGCCGCCGAGCGCAGCCTCTTGTCCAGGGCTCTCTCGGCGTACCGGCTCACGGCCTTCTGGACCGGCGGGACGAGCAGGAGTAGGCCGGCCACGTCGGAGACCAGACCGGGGATCATCAGCAGCAGGCCACCGAGCATCATGAGCCCGTTGCCACCGCCGCTCTTCGGCGAACCGCCCCGCTGCAGCGCCTCGTTCAGACTCTGGAAGGCGCGGCGGCCGGCCCGCTTGATGACCACGGAGCCGGCCACGAAGCCCGCGACGAGCAGCAGGAACACGGCGAACCCGCCGGCCGCGCCCGCGACGAGGGTCAGCAGCCAGATCTCCAGCACCAGCCAGGCGGCGACCCCCAGCGGCAGAAACCTGCGCAGCCGGGAGCGCCGGGGCCGGGTGGTGGGGTACGGAGAGGTCGGAGCGCCAGTCGTCATGCTCCCAGTGTGCCTGGCGGCGGCTCAGCTCGGGATAAGGGGACGCCCGGCCGGAGCCGGGCGGCGACCTGAGCGAGCCTAGGCCTGCTTGGCGGACCGGCCCCCGGCCAGACCCTTGAGCTTGGCGACACGCTCCGCGGCACCCCAGGCGGTGACCCGCCACAGCGCCTCGACGAGGATGTTCTTGCTCATCTTGGAGTCGCCGAGTTCCCGCTCGACGAAGGTGATCGGGACCTCGACCACGTGATAGCCGGACTTGACCGCGCGGCGAGCCAGGTCGACCTGGAAGCAGTAGCCCTGCGAGGCGACCTCGTCCAGGCCCAGGCCCTGCAGGGTCTCACGGCGGAACGCGCGGTAGCCGCCGGTGATGTCGCGCAGCGGCAGGTCCAGGGCGAGCCGGGAGTAGAGGCTGCCGCCGCGGGAGATGAACACGCGGGACTTGGGCCAGTTCACCACGCGGCCACCGGGCACCCAGCGGGAGCCGAGCACCAGGTCGGCGCTCTTGAGGGCGGTCAGCAGCCGGGGCAGTTCCTCGGGCTGGTGGGAGCCGTCGGCGTCCATCTCGATCAGCACGCCGTAGCCGTGCTCCAGGCCCCAGCGGAAGCCCGCGAGGTACGCGGCGCCGAGGCCCTCCTTGCCCTTGCGGTGCATGACCTGGACGTTCTCGTCCTCGGCGGCCAGTTCGTCGGCGAGCTTGCCGGTGCCGTCGGGGCTGTTGTCGTCCGCGATCAGCACGTGCGCCTCGGGGACGGACTTGCGCACCCGGCCGACGATCGTCTTGATGTTCTCCGCCTCGTTATAGGTCGGAATGATCACCAAGGCCGTGCCGAGCGGACCGAACTGCCTCCCCTGGTCCTTGGCCGCCAAGGTCCCGTCGCCGTCGTTCACTGCTGCCCCTTCTGATCGTACGCAGGGGTCCACCATAGTGGTCACGGCCTGGGATGACCTACCGGGTCGTTCCCAGAGCGGTGTCGATTCCGCTAGAGGGGGGTAAGAATGCGCTCTTCGGCTCCTTCTCGGCCGGCTGTCCCGGCTCCCCCGCCACGGCGGATGGGGGCCCGGCGCCCTTCGGGCCGACCTGGGACCCGCTGGCTGCGGATCGACCGAAAGCCGTTGTCTACTGAGCGCACGGGCCCCACCCGGGTCACACCTTGCCGGGCCGGAACGTTCCCTCGGCGGCGCGGGCGCTGAGCCTGGCTCCCAGCGACGGTGCCCCGGTGCGGCACACCGTCCCTGACCCAGCGGCGCTGCGACGAGTTGCACGAACGCTCCCCGGTCGGGCGTCCGGTGGTGGACTCGGCCGAACCTACCGGCCCTCGGCCGTCGACTGTCAACAGCCCTCTGACCTGCTACGACGACCAAGATGCCGGGTTCGTCGACGAGGATGCGCAGGTCGGGCGGCGGGGCGCCGGCGGCCGGTCGCGGCCGCGCCCCGCCCGTAGATCACTCGCCCGGCCCTACGAACACCGTCCGTCCGCCCACCACCGTGCGCAGGCAGACCGGCAGGTCACGGCCCGGGGTGAGGTCGGGCAGGCCGGGCGTGCCCGAGCGCGGGTCGGTCGACCAGCGGGCCACCCGGTCGTCGGGGGCCTGGACGACCAGCTCGCCGGTGTGCCAGACGGCATAGTCGGCGGGTGCGCCCGGCACCAGGACGCCCGCGTCGTCCCGGCCGATGGCCCGCCAGCCGCCACGCGTGTGTGCCGTGAACGCGGCGCGCACGGAGACCCGGTGCCCGGGCGTGTGATGGAAGGCGGCGGCGCGGACGGTGCCCCACGGGTCGAGCGGGGTGACCGGGCTGTCGGAGCCGAAGGCGAGCGGCACGCCCGCGCGGAGCAGAGCCGCGAAGGGGTTGAGGGTGCGGGCCCGCTCGGCGCCCAGCCGCCGGGCGTACATGCCGTCCTCGCCGCCCCACAGCGCGTCGAAGGCGGGCTGCACGGAGGCGATGAGGCCCAGCTCGGCGAAGCCGGCGACGGTCTCGGGGGTGAGCATCTCGGCGTGCTCCACGCGATGGCGGGCGGCGCGGATCCGGGCGAGACCGAGCTTCTCGGCGGCGGCGCGCACGCCCGCCACGACGGCGCTCACGGCGGCGTCGCCGATCGCGTGGAAACCGGCCTGCAGCCCCGCCTCCGTGCAGACGACGACATGGGCCGCGACGGCCTCGGCGTCCAGATAGGCGGTGCCGGCGTGGTCGGCGTCGGCGTACGGCTCGTGCAGGCAGGCGGTGTGCGAGCCGAGGGCGCCGTCGGCGAAGAGGTCGCCGGCCGCGCCTACGGCGCCCAGCTCCCGTGCCCTGTCGGCATTCTGCTCGGCCCAGTAGCCCACGACACGGGGCCCGGGCGCCTCGGCGGCGAGCTTCAGCAGACCGGTGAAGTCGTCCTCGGAGGAGATCTGCGGGCCGCCGCACTCGTGCACCGAGCCGATGCCCAGGGAGGCCGCGTGGGCGAGAGCGGTGCGCTGGGCCTCGGCGCGCTGGGCCGGGGTGATGGCGGCGAGCGCGGCCTGGCGTACGGCGTGGTGGTCGTCCTTGGTGAGCGGGGCGTCCGTGCGCGGGACGGCGTCGGGGACCAGGTCCAGCAGGGCGGTGGTGACGACCGCCGAGTGCACGTCGATACGGGAGAGGTACAGCGGGCGGCCGCCGGTGGCCTCGTCGAGTTCGGCGCGCGTCGGCGGGCGGCCGCCGGGCCAGCGGGCGGCGTCCCAGCCGTGGCCCAGCAGGACGCGGTCGTCCGGGCGGGCGGCGGCGAAGGCGCGGACCAGGGCGAGCGCCGCGTCCAGCGAGGGGGCCGTGGAGAGGTCCAGGCCGGTCAGGGCGAGACCGGTGGCGGTGGTGTGCACATGGGCGTCGGTGAAGGCCGGGGTGACGAGGGCGCCGTCGAGGTCGATCACCTCGTCCACGCCGTCGGCGAAGGCGTCGGCGGCGCCCTCGGAGCCGACCCAGGCGACTTGGCCGCGCTCCACCACCATCGCCGTGGCGAACGGGTCCGCGGGGCTGTGCACCTCTCCTCGGCGCAGGAGGACGGTCTTGGGGGGCTCGGCGGTGGGCTCACTCATAGCGGACAGTTTCCCGCCCCGGTCGGCGCGAGTTGTACCCGGGGCGCCCGCGAGGCGCCCCCGCACGCGGTGATCAGATCCGCGGCGGCCGTGCCTCGTACGGTGTGGACAGGACCACCGTCGTCCGCGTCGACACCCCTGCCAGGCCGCGCAGCCGGGCCAGGAGTTCCTCCAGTTCGTGGGGGGTGGCCACGCGGACCTTGAGGATGTAGTTCTCGTCGCCGGCGACGCTGTGACAGGCCTCGATCTCGGGGACGCCGGCGAGCCGGTCCGCGATGTCGTCGGGGGCGCTGGGGTCGAACGGTTTCACCGAGATGAACGCGGTGAGCGGCAGCCCGACGGCCTCGGGGTCGACCACCGCGGCATAGCCGCGGATGACGCCACGCTGTTCCAGCCGGCGCACCCGCTGGTGCACGGCCGACGTGGACAGGCCCGTGGCCTTGCCCAGGTCTGTGTAGCTCATCCGCCCGTCCTTGACGAGCAGCTGCACGATCTGTCGGTCCAGCTCCTCCATGGCGCCAAAACCTACAGTGCGCTTGATCCTCCGGGATAGCCGAGAGCGCAGGTCATGGCCGGTTCGATACAAAAAGCGCCGCAGCGGGCCCGCACCGCGCATCTGCATGAGGCATGTGACGAACGACACACGCCTCGAACGGGCTCCGTGATGTTCTCGTGATTACCGCCGAGAGCGGACGGGAAGTGCTTGCTGTGGTCGAGGCCGCAGCGCCTTCACGGCCCAGCCTTAGGGGGAGAATCCCATGCAGAGTGTCCATCACCCTGGTCGAGCCACGTCCAAGCGGCAGCAGGCCGCCGAGCCCGAACCGGAGGGCATCGAGACCGACGCCCTCGACGACGAACTCGACGCCTACGAGACCTTCGAGGGGTACCGGGTGATCTGCCCGGACTGCGCCCAGCCGATCGCGCTGCTGGCGGACGAGGAGATCCTGCCGGAGCACGCGCTGTGCGCCTCGCCGTGGAACCCGTTCGGGCTCACGGTCTGTGCGGGTACGGGCCGTTCGGCGGCCGAGGCCCGCCCCGCGGACGAGTCCGCCGAGCCGCAGGAGCAGGACACCGCCCTGCTGCTGACGCTCCCCCAGGGCCTGGACTGGCGGACGCAGCCCTTCTCGCACGTCGGCGGCCCGGGCTCGCGCCCGATGCGCGTACCGGCGATGCGCGGCCAGGCCGCCGCCTGAGCCCCTCCCGGCCGGATCCGGCTCAATCCCAGTACGTGCCCTGCACCATGGCGCGCAGGCTGTCGTGGTGCAGGATCAGCGTGTCCGGGTCCGCCGGGACGGCGACCTCTCCGAAGTGCGCCTGACGGTAGGCGACGCGCAGCATGACGATCGCGTGCCGCAGGGCCGCGTAGAGGGTGTGGAAGTCCATGTCGCGCGGGGTGTGGCCGGTCAGGCGGGCGTAGCGGGCCTCGACGCGGTCGCGGCGCAGGAAGTCCGGGAGTCCGCGCTGTCCGGAGGCGACCGAGAGGTCGTGGAAGAAGCGGTGCAGATAGACGGTCCAGCCGAGGTCGACCTCGCGCGGGGCGAGTGCCGCCATCTCCCAGTCCAGGACGGCGACGGGGTCGAACCCGTCGTACACGATGTTGCCGATGCGGGCGTCACCCCAGCTGAGGACGGATTCGCCCGTCTCGCTCGGCCACAGCTGCTCCAGGCGGTCGAAGGCGGCCTCGATGAGGGGTGAGCGGGGCAGGCCGTCGATCACCCAGGCGTAGTAGGCGCGTTGGGCCGTGACATGCCGGCGCAGGGTGTCGCCCGCACCGGGCAGGGCGAGGAACCCGGCCCGGGCCCAGGGCACTTGGTCGTGCAGGCGGGCCAGCAGTCCGACGGTCGCGACCTCCAGGTGCTCGCGCTCGGCGTCGCTCGCCGCCTGCAGCCAGCTGCCCTCGTAGGTGTACGGCATGACGTCCGGCGGCACGCGCCCGGCGACCCGCTCCATGACGAAGAACGGCGCCCCGAGCGGGCCCGGGTCCTCCTCCAGCCACAGCACGCGGGGCACGGGCACATCGGTGTGCTCGGCCACCAGGCGCAGGGTGCGGTACTGGCGGGCCATGTCGTAGGAGGGGAACACCGTGTACGCCGCCGGGTCCGCCGCCAGCCGCAACGCGCAGGCCCGCCACGGGGCTTCGGGGTGCTCGATGTCGAACAGCAGGGTCTCGCTGGACATGCCGTTGGAGGCCGGGCCGGTGACGCCGGTGGCCTTGGCGCCGGGCAGCCGGGTGCCGAGCCAGGCGGTGAGGCGCCGAGCCAGTTCCTCGGGGTCGCGGGTGGTGGTGCGGGGGCGGGGTGCCGTGGCCATGGCGGGCTCCTCCCTCAGGGTGCGACCGAGTCGAAGCCGGTGAAGCCGCTCGGGTCGTGCCGGCCGAACGAGCCGTGTTCGAAGATGCCGTGACCGGTCTGCCCGTCGAGCCGGAAGCGGGCGGAGTGGTCGGTGACGCCGTAACCGGCCAGGGGGTGCGGCAGGGTCAGGTCGTAGGTGCGGCGGTCGGTCCAGCCGGGGCCGCGCCAGGTTCCGTGCTGCCAGTCGTCCGCCGGTGGATAGCCCGCGCCGAGCGCGAGCGGCGAGGAGGCCAGGATCTCGACGTCGAGCTTCTGCGGGCCCCGGGCGTCCCCCAGATGGATGACCGCCCGTTCCGGGTGGCGGGTGCCGGAGCGGTAGTCGATCTCGGCCCGGGGCCAGCCCAGTTGACGGTCGCGCCGGCCGGGGCGGACCAGGGTGGCGTCGTTCAGGGAGCGGTAACCGTCGGCGTCCTCCTGGGTGACGACCATCAGGAAGCGGTCCGCGAAGCGCACCGGGCACCAGATCCAGTGGAAGCCCTCGGTGGGGTGGTCGGCGGCGAGCCGCCCGCCGTCCTCGCCCGGCACCGGCCGCACGCCCCAGCTGCGGTCCCGGGTGCCGGTCCAGTCGTGCGCGGCGACCCGGAACTCCGTCCCCGCGGCCCGGATCACGCCCTCGGCGGTGCCGGCCTGGACGAAGCGGCGGCCCTCCAGGGTGAGCCGGTCGCCCCGGCGCTGCAGGTGGTGCGGCTCCCAGAGGGCGGGGAAGGCGGCCGTCCAGGTGAGGTCGTACGACACCTGCTCGTCCTCGCAGATCAGGCGCAGTTCCTCGAGTGGCCGCGGGACCTCGATGCGCAGCGGACCCACGGCGAGCCGCATCCGGTCCGCGCCCAGGGCGTCCGAGGCGCGGACGGCGTGCAGGGTGTCGCCGGTGCGCAGGGTGGCGTAGGCGTCGATCACACCCAGGTTGGGGTAGACGCCGAGGCCGAGGATGAGCAGGGCGCGGCCGGAGTGGTCGAAGACATGGAAGATGCAGCGGTCGTAGGCGTTGCGGTCGCCGGTCGCCACGTGCTTCATGGACAGCGGTACCTGGTGCACCGGGTACTCGTCGAGCGGTACGGGACGGTCGTCGGCCACGGGCACCCCCTGAGCGATGGTCGGCTGACGGTACGTCAGACGATCGGAGGAGGCCAGAGCGCGGACCGGATGCGGCTGAACTGACGCCCGATTCCGGCGGACGGTGACCTGTCCGACCCGTTCCGCGTTGCCCAGGTATGACCCCCACGTACTGGGCCACCGGGCGTCAGAGCCGCGTCTTCGTCCCACGCCCCGCAGAATCGCTTCCCCCGTCGGCGCCGCAGGACCCGCCGATCTACCTCGCGCTCATGCGGACCTGGGCCGACCGGGGCCGGACCCTGCCGGGCCGCCACGACCCGGAGTGGATCAGGCTGGCAGCGCCGACGGTCCGCACGGGGCAGTTCAGCGAGCTTCGGGTCCCGCCACGTGGCGGGCGATGACCATCCGCTGGATCTGGTTGGTGCCCTCGACGATCTGCAGGACCTTGGCCTCGCGCATATAGCGCTCGGCCGGGAAGTCGGCGGTGTAGCCGTAGCCGCCGAGTATCTGCACGGCGTCCGTCGTGACCTTCATGGCCGCGTCGGTGCAGTGCAGCTTGGCCATGGCGGCCTGCTTGGCGAACGGCTTGCCGGCGTCGCGCAGCCGGGCCGCCGCGAGGTAGAGCGCGCGGCCCGCCTCGATCTGGGTGGCCATGTCCGCGATCATGAAGCGCAGGCCCTGGAAGTCGGCGATGGGCCGGCCGAACTGGCGGCGCTGGGTGGCGTAGCCGACCGCCTCGTCCAGCGCGGCCTGGGCGAGGCCGATCGCGCAGGCGGCGATGCCGAGCCGCCCGGAGTCGAGGGCGGACAGGGCGATGAAGAAGCCCTGGCCCTCCTCGCCGATCCGCCGGTCGTCGCCGACCCGGACGCCGTCGAAGTGGACCTGGGCCGTGGGGGAGCCCTTCATGCCCATCTTCTTCTCGGGCGCCGCCCCGCTCAGGCCCGGCGCGTCGCCGGGGACCAGGAAGGCGGTGATCCCGCGCGGGCCGTCCTCGCCGGTGCGGGCCATGACGGTGTAGAAGTCGGCGATGCCGCCGTGCGTGATCCACGCCTTGGTGCCGTCCAGCACCCAGCTGTCGCCCTCACGCACGGCCTTCGTCCGCAGGGAGGCCGCGTCGGAGCCGGAGGACGGCTCGGAGAGGCAGTACGCGCCGAGCAGACCGCCGCCGAGCATGGCGGGCAGATGCTCGACCTGCTGCTGCTTGGTGCCGTAGGTGGCGAGGGCGTAGGAAGCGAGCGTGTGCACGCTGACGCCGAGGCCCACGGTGAGCCGCGCCGCGGCCAGCTCCTCCAGGACCTGGAGGTAGACCTCGTAGGGCTGGTCGCCGCCGCCGTACTCGGAGTCGTAGGGCAGGCCGAGCAGCCCGGACTCGGAGAGCAGGGTGAAGACCTCGCGCGGGAAGCGGCCCGCGTCCTCCTCCTCGGCGGCCTTCGGCGCTATCTCGCGCTGGGCGATGTCACGGACGAGTGCGAGCAGATCCCGCGCTTCCTCCGTCGGCAGCTGACGCTCCACCGGCTGCGGGTCGCGGTCGGACATGGCGTCGGTCTCCTCCCTGGTCGGGCACCGGCGGTCTGGCCCGTCGGGTGGGGGCGGCTCCGCCTGATCGTTCCGGATGGCCGATGGCGCCCGCTCCCGGGTCTCGGAAGCGGCTGACCAGCGGCTGTGCGCTGTGAGTATGCCCGATCAGCGACCTCCCGTCACCAGTTAACGACCGCTTACTTCAAGAATCCAGCCGGAACCCGCCCGAGCGCGGAACCGCCTGCCGAAATTGGTCCGAACCATTGACCTGACTGGTCTAGTCCTCCTACCGTGCATGACCCATGCTTTACCGCGTTCATGCCAATCGGCACGCGTTCCTTTCCGACCGCGCCTACACCGCCGACGAGTCCGTCGACGGCGCCGCCGACACCTGGGACCAGCCGCTGCGCGGCAACTTCAACCAGTTGCTGAAGCTGAAGAAGCAGCATCCGGGCCTGAAGATCCTGTGGTCCTTCGACGGCTGGACCTGGTCCAGCGGTTTCGGCGAAGCCGCGAAGAACCCGGCCGCCTTCGCCCAGTCCTGCCACGACCTGGTGAACGACCCCACGTGGGGCGGGCTGTTCGACGGCATCGACATCGACTGGGAGTACCCGAACGCCTGCGGCAACACCTGTGACACCAGCGGCCGGGACGCCTTCAAGAACGTCATGGCCGCACTGCGGCAGAAGTTCGGCGCCGGCAAGCTGGTCACGGCCGCGATCACGGCGGACGCCACCAGCGGTGGCAAGATCGACGCGGCGGACTACCCGGGCACCGCCCAGTACGTCGACTGGTACAACCCGATGACCTACGACTACTTCGGCGCCTGGGACGCCGGCGGCCCGACCGCGCCGCACTCCCCGCTGACCTCCTACCCGGGCATCCCCAAGGCGGACTTCACCACCTCGTCGACCATCGCCAAGCTCAAGGGCCTCGGCATCCCGGCGTCCAAGCTGCTGCTCGGCATCGGCTTCTACGGCCGCGGCTGGACCGGGGTCGGCCAGGCGGCGCCCGGCGGCACGGCCACCGGCCCGGCGGCGGGGACGTACGAGCAGGGCATCGACGACTACAAGGTGCTCAAGACCAAGTGCCCGGCGACCGGCACCGTGGGCGGCACGGCCTACGCCAAGTGCGGCAACGACTGGTGGAGTTGCGACACCCCGGCGACCATCGCCACGAAGATGACGTACAAGAACCAGCAGGACCTCGGCGGCACCTTCTTCTGGGAACTGAGCGGCGACACCGCGAACGGTGAGCTGATCAAGGCCATCGGCTAGCCCCGGACCGGGGGACTCGGGAGCGGAGGACCACGAGCCTCCGCTCCCTTGTGTGTCAGGTGTCGCGGCGGGCCGGCTGCGGCGCCGGGTAGGCCGGGTCCAGTTCCTCGACGGCGCGCAGGGCTCCGCCGAGCGTCTTCACCAGCAGGTCACGCATGGTGTCGCGGGACAGCCCGGGGCGATCGATCCAGTCCAGGGTCGCGCCCTCGACGCTGCACACCCAGGACAGCAGGCTCATCCGGGCCAGCGGGCCGATGTCGCTGCGGCCGTAGGCCCCTTCGGCGATCGTGGCGATGATCGCCTCGCGCACACCCTCCCGGATGGCGTGCACCTCGGCGTCGAAGCCGACGCCACCGCTGACGATGGTGCGGTAGGCGGCCTGGTGGTGCTCGGCGTAGCGCAGATAGCCGTCGATGGTGCGCTGGACCCGGTCCACGGCGGGCAGCTCCAGGCCGCTCGCGGCACAGGCGACCATGTCGGCGACGGAGTCCTGGACGATGGCCAGGTAATAGCCGCGCTTGGACTGGAAGTAGTAGTAGATCAGCCCCTTGGCGACATGCGCCTGGCGGGCGATGTCGTCCATGGACAGCGCGTCGTAGGACGTGTCGGCGAACAACTTCCGCCCGATGGCGATGAGTTCGGCGCGACGCGCCACCGAGCGCTCGGTACCGCGCATCCGGGGACGGACCGCGGCACGCTGATGCGGCATATTCAATTTCGACCCTGTTTCAGGCGGTCGGCGGGACATCCGCAGTATGTCAGAACATGCCGCACACGTGAGCGGATCGCCTCAGAGCAGGCCGAGCTGGGTCACGAGCATCGCGAAGACCGCCACGAGGACCCAGCCCATGACGTGCTCGAGGATCTTCGGGCCGTCTTCCTGAGGGCCGCCCGTGCGGGCGCGGGTGGCGGTGGCCGGGTGTGCGGTCATGGAGCTACTCACAGAGGTCGGACGTACGGAACGCGGGCACGGAGCGGGCCCTCGTCCGCCGGGTGCACGGAGCGGGCCCCACCCGTTTGTCCACCTTGCCACCCTCGGCGCCTTTTGCGGCGATGAGCTTGCTCACACGGTCAGCGCACACCCACCGCCGCGAGCGCCTTGCGCTGGCGCGGGCTCGGGCGGGCCGGGAAGTAGAGGTAGCAGACTCCCCCGGTGCCGGAGACGACCTTGCCGGAGGCGTTGTACCGCTTGGTGCGCAGCCAGATGTTCTCGAACTCCCGGCGCAGATAGACCCGCCGTACCGCGTCGTCGCCCGGCGAGGCCGGGTCGTTGGCGATCACATCGCCGTCCGCGGTGAAGCCGATCACGGTCATCAGATGGCCGGCGGTCCCGTAGCCGGCGCCCGTCAGCTCCGTCTTCAGGAACGACTGGGACGTTATGGCGGGGATGCCGGCCGCGATCAGCGTCTCGAGGTCGGTGAGCGAGGCGAGCCGGGTGACCACGCCCTGGAGCCCCTGGAACGTGGCCGCGTAGGCCGCGTTGAACGGCCAGTTGCCGCAGCCCTGGTACTGGTAGTCGTAGGTGAAGCGGGCGGCGTTGTCGACCTGCGGGTCGGCGTAGGAGGGGTCCACCCAGGCGAGCTGCTCGGGGGTGAGCCGGCCGCCCCAGTACTCGACGATCATCTGCGAAGAGGTGGGGCTGCACCAGGCCTCGCCGCCGTTGTCGTACTCCGGGTACTGGCCCTTGTGGATCTCCTGCGAGTACCGCGGGACGGACAGTTCCTGGGCGAGGCCGGGGGTGGAGGCCGCCACGGTGAAGCGGTCGGGGATGTCGGAGCCCATGGCGCCGAGCCGCCACACGGTGGGGGTCAGCCGGGTGCCGGGCTTGCGGTAGAGGGTGAGGCGCAGCCGGTACGACGTCAGGCGCAGGCCGGTGCTCGCGTCGTCGATGGCGAGGGTGTCGGTCGAGACGGCGCTCTTGCCGTCGGCCTGGCCGTCCACCGAGGTCCGCTTGATGTCCTGGTCACCGGCGGCCCAGCGGCCCATCACGTACCAGGGGGTCTGGGTGCCGTCGGAGTACGCGCCCTGGAGTTCGACCTGGAGCCAGGTGCCGGCGGGGGTGTGCGCGTTCCAGGAGGCGACGACCTCCGTGGCGGGGACGGAGAGCCGGTGCACCGGGGCGCTCCAGACGGCGTACTCCCAGGTGGCGGTGGTGCCGGTGTGCGGGTCGGTGTAGTCGCTGCGGCCGGCGGGAGTGCCGATCACCACGCCGGGACGGGCGCCGGAGACGGCCCGGACCCCCTGGGCGGCGCCGAGGCGCCACTCGTGGTACGTGGTCCAGGCGTGGTAGTCGATCGGGCGGGCCTGCGCGGCGGCGGGGTCGCCGGCGTCGGTGGCGGACCGCTGCGCGGCGGCGGCAGCGGGCGCCGTTCCGCCGGCCACCGCCGCGGCGACGGCAACGGCGAGGACGGTTCTGCGGGACGGCTGCTGGGCTCTGCTCATGGGCGCGAATACCCCCAGGTGTCCGGGTCGGGACCGGGCTGCGGCACGGCTTTGCGCCAACTATGGAGCAGGCGGCATGGCCCTGCCAGCACTTCGGCGCTCGCGGCGCGAGGAATATTGGTCTCCGCCACTGGAAGGACGGCCAGGGGGTCCCTCGCCCCGGCGTGCGGGTGCCGCCGCGCCCTGAAGGGGCGCGCGGCCGTATCGATGTGCGGCCCCGCCGCGTGGGCGCGACCAGCCCCCACGCACCCGCACGTGCACGCGCATCGTACCCGCACCCGCACCCGGCGACGACGCGCCCTCTCAGATGAGATCCATCGCCGCCACCTCATCAGGGCGGCCATAGCTGATCGGCCCCTGGAAGCGGCGGCGGGCCGTGGCGAACCACCACACGGTCGCCACGACCAGGACCGCGGCCAGTGCGATCGGCGCGTAGTTGAAGGAGTCGACGGTGATCGGCGAAGCCTGCGGCAGCATGAACAGAACACTGCTGAGCACGATCCAGATCACCGCGAGCCAGCCGACCGGCCGGCCCCAGCGACCCAGGTGCCAGGGACCGGGCTGGAACTCGTCACCCAGCCGCAGCCGCAGGAAGATCGGCACGGCGTAGGCGAGGAAGAGGCCGACCACGTTGACGCTGACGATCGCGGTGAAGGCCGTGTGGGACCACCAGCCCGGCACGACCAGGGCCAGCGAGCAGACCACCGCGAGCCACACCGCCTTCACGGGCGTACGGGTGCGCGGCGAGACCGAGTGCCACCAGCGGGAGCCGGGCATGGCGCCGTCCCGGGAGAACGCGAAGATCTGCCGGGTGTTGCTGGTGAGGTTGGCGAGACCGCAGAAGAGCATCGCGCCGATGACGATGAGCAGCATCACCTTCGCGGTGCCGAGACCGAGGCCGTCGATGAGAATCTGCACCGGCGGCGCGTCCGAACCGGCCACCTTGGCGTAGTCGCCAATGCTGTAGACCAATGCCAGCATCAGGATCAGCCCGGTGATCGCCGAATAGCCGATGGCACGCATGATGCCCTTGGGGGCGTTGACCGTCGCGTGGACCGTTTCCTCGGACATGTGGAAGCTGCCGTCGAACCCGGTGAACGTCCAGCTCGTGACGAGCAGGCCGAGCATGCCGCCGTAAAGCCCGTTCGTGAAGCCGGTGTTGTTCTCGAAATGGGTCACGAACGACGCCGGCTGATGGTGTTCGGGCATCACTATGAGTGTGCCCACGATCACGACGAGTCCGATCAGCAGCCACCACACGGAAATACGGTTCAGCAGGGCGACAAGCTGGACGGTGTAGGTGTTGGCGAGGCCCTGCACGACGATGATCAGGGCCGTGATCAGCACCGTCTGGTGCGTGGTCGCCTGGTAGGAGGGCCACTGCAGGTGCATGAAGGCCTGGATGAAGGTGGCGGCCGCATACCCGGTGGCGGCGGTGCCGCCGATCTGCCCGACGAAGTTCAGCCAGCCCGTGAACCAGGACCAGGCGCCCTTGTGCCGCTTTGCGAGTTTACCGGCGGAGAAATAGAGAGCACCGCTCGTCGGATACGCCGAGGCGACTTCCGCCATGGCCGCGCCGATGAGCAGCACCATGACGCAGACACCGATCCAGCCGAACACGAGAATGCGGGGGCCGCCCGCGTTCATACCGAATCCGAAGGACGAGAAAATGCCCGAGAGGATATTGATGATGGTGAAGGAGATCGCGAAATTGTCGAACGCCTGGAAGCGCCGGGTGAGTTTCCGCGGATAACCCATCGCATGCAGGGTCGCATCGTCGTCGAGCACGACCGCGTCTTCTGCTCCGCGGGCTGTCGCCCGTGGATTCGACATCCGTTCCGACACAGACCGGCCTTTCTCTCGTGGGGGGTGGAAAAAAGGGACGAACAGCGGTCAGTCGGGGCGCGGGACGGGCAGGCCGCAGGCGCGCCGGGCCCTGGAGAGCTGCTCGACGGGGTCGCCGAAGGCGCTCCAGGGCATGCGCGAGGCGTACGGGCCCATCGCCATGAACACCGCCCGGGCCTCGAACTCGCGCTGTCCCATGACCAGCGCATGCGCGAGGTAGGCCAGGTCGAGCACCGGCGTGAAGCGGTAACCGGCCACCGCGGGGAGCCAGTTCTGGTAGATCGCCAGCGCGGTGGAGCGCCACTGCGGCTGTTCCCAGACCCGGTCGGCGAGCAACTGGGTGGGGTTGTAGCTCTCCACCAGGGCCACCAGGGGCAGCAGCCGGACGACGGAGTCGGCGGGCGCCCGCTGGCTGAGGAAGGCGGCCACGTCCCAGGCCGCGTTGACGGAGCCGCCGTACCGCGTGAAGAAGCACGACAGGAAGCGGTGGTGGCCCTCGCGGTGCCATGGGTCCAGCGACAGGATGTGCGAGAACAGCCGCCAGGGGCCGGGCGGGGCGGTGAGCAGACCGTGCGGGGCCGGATCGCGCAGCCGGTGCAGCCGGGCCATGGCGAGCTTGGCGACCCAGGGCGTGGGGTCCTCGGGGGCCAGGGCGGCGGCCCGGTCGCAGGCGGTCAGCGCGATCCGCTCCAGCGCCTCGGCGCGTTCGTCGCGCGCGTCGGCGGCCCGCAGGGCGCGCTGCACTGCGACCCGGGCCCACATCAGCGCCGCTTCGGGCGTCGGCTCCTCGGCGAGCCAGCGTTCGACGAGATCGGTGCCGGCCGCCTCGGAGGCGAGGACCAGCGAGCGATGGGCGCGCAGCGCGAAGTCAGAACGCGTCTCGGCGAGCGCCTCGTGCGCGTATCGATAACGTCCGGCGCGCACATCGACGCATACGCTTGCCAGGACACGGTCGTCGGCCGCCGGATGCCACACATAGTGCCCTTCGAATAACTCCGCGGCCATGTCCCCCTGCCAGTCCCCGTACGATGCACAGCAGTTGCGCTGCAGGCACCCTACTCAGCGACGGGCGGCCCCGGAACGCCGAATTCGACATATCGGTCAGTGGATTCGCGAATGTTTATGCCGGCGATTGACTGGCCGCCAGCCGATGATTCAAGCCGCGACCTTTGCGGTCCGACAGCCTGCCCGGCTGTGCCGTTATGGGCCGCTACTACACTGTTTCCGGAAAACCGACCGGATCGACCCACACCTGGGGCCCCACCATTCGCGACCTCGCCGCCCGGCTGCGCGGGCTTCCCCCCTCCCTCGGGCCGGTCCGGCTGATCGGCGTCGACGGGCACGCCGGCTCGGGAAAGTCCACCTTCGCCGGGCACCTGGCCGCGGCTCTCGGCGGGGCACCGATGCTGCACCTCGACGACATCGCCAGCCACGAGCAGCTCTTCGCGTGGACCGACCGGGTCATGACCCAGGTGATCCATCCGCTCGCGCGCGGCGAGAGCGCGCTCTACACGCCGTACGACTGGCATGCCCGCAGGTTCGGCGCCTCTCGCCCGCTGCCGGCCGCACCCGTGGTCCTCGTCGAGGGGGTCGGCGCCGGCCGCCGGGCGCTGCGGCCGCATCTGGCCCTGCTGCTGTGGATGGAGGTGCCGCGGGAGGAGTCCTGGGCGCGTGGCCGGCGGCGGGACGGGACGGAGCAGCGGGAGTTCTGGGACGGCTGGGTCGCGGCGGAGCACGCACACTTCGCCTCGGACCCCTCGCGCCCCCATGCCGATCTCCTGGTGCTGCAGACGCCGAGGGGGTACGAGGTGCTTCCGGGGCCAGGGTCGACTCCTGGGTCGGACCAAAGCGTGACCCAGAGTGATGGACCATCCGCGTTGTGGTGAAGTTGTGAAGGCCCATGTGAGGGAACTTCTCCCAGAGCCCCAACTCGGCTTGACCCGGGGGCCGTACAGGTCTTACGTTCTCAATGTGCGGTGATGCGAAGCCGCCCAGAGACGCGAAGCCCCCGGTTGTTCCCCCGTGATCGGGGGCTTCGTTCTGCCCTGCGCGCACTTTTCCGGGCGCCCCTTGCACCGATCCGCTCACCCTGGGTAACCAAGCGGTGTGCGCCCCGTCTGCTCCCACCTCGTCAAACGGCCTGTGCGGCACCCTTCGGCACGCGGTCGTCCCGCGGGTACGATGCCCTCGGTGCGACCTTCGAGAATGCCTCGCGCCGGTAACTCCGGTCCGTGGCACGGCGGTTCGACCGCGGCGGCAGCCGGGCGATCGCCCGGTGGTGAACCACGGGGGCACGGTCTGTGGGGGGACGGGATGGACTTCGGCACGCAGGGCCCCGAGGCCCCGGCCGACCTCGCCTGGCTGCGGGGGGTGGACGCCTACACGATGGGCGCCTATCCGCAGGCGGAGGAGGAGTTCCGCACCGCGGTGCGGATGGACCCGGGGATGGCGGACGGCTGGCTCGGGCTGCATGCGCTCCGGGTCGACACGACGACCTCGCTGCTCCGGATGTTCCGGCACCGCGATCGCTTCGGCGAACAGCGCGCCCGGCACCACCGGACGCTCAACTCCTGGTACTGGCTGGGCTGGTGGGTGCAGCCGGTGCTGGAGAGCCCGCGTGATCTGTTACTGGCGCACGCCTCGCACTGGCTGGACGGACGGCACGTTCCGGAGCTGGACCGGGCCCTGGCCGGGCTCCCGCCCGTGGACACCGACCCCCAGGTCCGCTTCCTGCACGCCTGCCGCGCCTATCTGGTCAAGGACTGGGAGCAGTTGGTACGGCACACCGACCCCCTCCTGGACGACGCCATGCTCGGCATCGAGGCGGGTCTGTTCGGCGGCATGGCCCGAGTCCGGCTGGAGATGTACGGCCAGGCCGAGCCGCTGCTCTCGGCGGCGCTGATGCGCTGCCGCAGCGAGCAGCCGCAGCGCAAGGAGCTGCGCTACTGGCTGGCGCGGGCGCACGAGGGCACGGGGCGCTCGGCGGCCGCACTCCCCCTGTACCGGGCCGTGCACCGCGTCGACCCCGCCTTCATGGACACCTCCGCCCGGCTGGCGGCGATCGCCGAGGGCGACGGGTACGACGACGCCGCCGACCTCGCCGCGATCACCCTGATCGGTGCCGGGCAGGACAGCGTGGACGGTCCGGACGGCTTCGATCCGCTCTTCGGCGCCGAGGGCCGCGATCTGCGGCTGCCGGAGCCGGATCTGCCGACCGGACCGCTGCCGTCGGTGCCGGACCCGGCGGTGCGCAGGAAGACCGGGGTCAGCTCCTCCCCGATCCCGGCCGGGCCGACCGATCCCGCTCTGCTAGAGGAGGCGCTCGCCGAGCTGGAGCGCATGGTGGGGCTGGAGCCGGTCAAACGCCAGGTCAAGGCGTTGTCCGCGCAGTTGAACATGGCTCGGTTGCGGGCCGGGCAGGGGCTGCCGGTGCAGCCGCCGAAACGGCACTTCGTCTTCTCGGGGCCGTCGGGGACGGGGAAGACCACGGTGGCCCGGATCCTCGGCCGGGTCTTCTACGCGCTGGGCCTGCTCGGCGGGGACCACCTGGTGGAGGCCCAGCGGGCCGATCTGGTCGGCGAGTATCTCGGGCAGACGGCCGTGAAGGCCAATGAGCTGATCGACTCCGCGATCGGCGGGGTGCTGTTCGTGGACGAGGCGTACTCGCTGTCCAACTCCGGGTACGGCAAGGGGGACGCATACGGGGACGAGGCGCTGCAGGTGCTGCTGAAGCGGGCCGAGGACAACCGGGACCATCTGGTGGTGATCCTGGCCGGCTACCCGGAGGGCATGGACCGGCTGCTCGCCGCCAACCCCGGCCTCTCCTCCCGGTTCACGACCCGTGTCGACTTCCCCTCCTACCGGCCGCAGGAACTCACCGAGATCGGGAAGGTGCTGGCCGCGGAGAACGGGGACGTGTGGGACGAGGAGGCCCAGGAGGAGCTGCGCTCGATCGCCGGGCATGTGGTCGAGCAGGGGTGGATCGACGAGTTGGGCAACGGCCGCTTCTTGCGGACCCTGTACGAGAAGAGCTGCGCGTATCGGGATCTGCGCCTGTCCTCGTATCTGGGCTCCCTGTCGCGGGAGGACCTGGCGACGCTGCGGCTGCCGGATCTGATGCAGGCGTACGGGGAGGTGCTGTCGGGGCGGGGGCCGCAGGATCCGTCGGCCATGTAGGCGCAGTGACGGCAGCTCCCCGGGGGCGTGGGGAACTGCGCGACCAGCCCCCACGCACCCGCGGGCGACGACGGTCTAGGTGGCCAGCGCCTCCTCCGGCTCGCCGCTCACCCTCGGCTGCTCTGCCGGCATCACGTCCGCCGTCGCCCGGTGGGCCGGGTCGCGGACCTCGCCCACCAGCGTCTCCAGGACGTCCTCCAGGGCGACCAGGCCCAGCACCTTGCCGGAGGCACCCGCGACCTGGGCGAGATGCGTGGCCGCTCGGCGCATGACGGTCAGCGCGTCGTCGAGGGGCAGCTCGGCCCGCAGGGTCGTCATCGGGCGCCACACGTGCTGCGGCACTGCCCGGTCGGACTCCTCCAGGTCCAGGACGTCCTTGACGTGGACGTATCCCATGAAGGGGCCCTGGTCCGTCGCGGAGACCGGGAAGCGGGAGTACCCCGTGCGGGCCGTCAGCGCGACGATCTCTCCCGGGGTGACCGCCGGTGTGACCGTGACCAGCGACTCGCGGCGCAGCAGGACGTCCGTCACCGGGCGGGAGCCCAGCTCCAGGGCGTCCTCCAGGCGTTCCCGCTCCTCGGGGTCGAGCAGGCCCGCCTGGCCGGAGTCCTCCAGCAGGCGGTTGAGCTGCTCGGTGGTGACGACCGCCTCCACCTCGTCCTTCGGCTCGACCCGGAACAGGCGCAGGATGGCCTGGGCGCAGGCGCCGAGGGCCACCGTGATCGGCTTGCACAGGCGGGCGAAGGCCACCAGACCCGGACCGAGCCACACCGCCGCCTTCTCGGGAGCCGCCATGGCGAGGTTCTTCGGCACCATCTCGCCGATGACCAGGTGGAAGAAGACCACCGCGGCCAGGGCGATGACATAGCCCAGCGGGTGCACCATGCCGTCCGGCAGGTGGACCGCCTCGAACACCGGCTCCAGCAGACGCGCCACCGTCGGCTCGGCGACCGCGCCGAGCGTCAGGGAGCACACGGTGATGCCGAACTGGGCCGCGGCCATCATCTGGGGCAGCCGCTGCAGGCCGTAGAGGACCTGGCGTGCCCGCGCCGTCCCCAGCGGTTCGATCTGGCTGCGGCGGACGGAGACGAGCGCGAACTCGGCGCCGACGAAGAAGCCGTTGGCGAGCACGAGCAGCGCGGCGAAGGCCAGTTGGAGGACGCTCATCGGGCGGCCTCCATCACGTTGGCCGCCGGGGCCGTCCTGACCAGGCGGACCCGTTCGGCGCGGTAGTGACCGACCTGGCGGACCGAGAGCCGCCAGCCGGGCAGTTCGGCCCGGTCACCGGGGGCCGGGATGCGGCCGAGCACGTCGGCGACGAGCCCGGCGACCGTCTCGTACGGCCCCTCGGGCACGTCGAGGCCTATGCGCTGGAGGATGTCGACGCGGCAGCTTCCGTCGACGTCCCAGGCGGGCCTGCCGTCCTCGGGCGGGGCGGCGGCCAGCTCGGGCACGTCCGTGGCGTCGTGCTCGTCGCGGACCTCGCCGACGAGTTCCTCGACGATGTCCTCCAGGGTGACCACGCCCGCCGTGCCGCCGTACTCGTCGACGACGACGGCGATGGGCTGCTCGGAGCGGAGCCGGGCGAGCAGGGGCTGGACCGGCAGGGTCTCGGGGACCAGCAGCGCCTTGCGGGCGATGCGGCTCACCGGCGTGCGCAGCCGGTCGCGCACCGGGACGGCGAGGGCGTCCTTGAGGTGGGCCATGCCGACGATCTCGTCGATCTTCTCCCGGTAGACGGGGAAGCGGGACAGGCCGGTGGCCCGGGTGAGGTTGACGACGTCCTCGGCGGTGGCCGAGTCCTGCAGGGCACTGACCTTCACCCGCGGGGTCATGACGTGCTGGGCGGTCAGCTCGCCCAGGGACAGGGTGCGTACGAACAGGTCGGCCGTGTCCTGCTCCAGGGCGCCCGCCTGGGCGGAGTGCCGGGCGAGGGACACCAGTTCGCCGGGGGTGCGGGCGGAGGCCAGTTCCTCGGCCGGCTCCACGCCGAGCGCGCGCACCAGCCGGTTGGCGACCGTGTTGAGCGCGGCGATCACCGGGCGGAACAGCCGGGAGAAGTGGTGCTGCGGGCCGGCCACGAACCGGGCGACCTGCAGCGGCTTGGACACCGCCCAGTTCTTGGGCACGAGCTCGCCGACCACCATCTGGACGGCGGAGGCCAGCAGCATGCCGACGACCACGGCTATGCCGGAGACGGCTCCGCCGGGGATGCCGAGCGCGGCGAACGGGCCGCGCAGCAGCCGGGCCAGCGCCGGTTCGGCGAGCATGCCGACGACGAGGGAGGTGATCGTGATGCCGAGCTGGGTGCCGGAGAGCTGGAAGGACAGCTCCTTGAGCGACTCGGCGACCCGGCGGGCCCGGCGGTCGCCGTCGGCGGCGGCCTGCTCGGCGTCCGTCGACTCGACCGTCACCAGGCCGAACTCGGCCGCCACGAAGAAGCCGTTGGCGAGGATCAGCAGGAAAGCCGCTCCGAGGAGCAGCAGGGGGATGGTCACGCTGCCACCGCCTTCCCGGTATGTCGGGTCGGGGCGGCGCAGGTACTACAGGACGATCCGTCCATCGCTGGAGGGAGTCACTCCTCGGGTAGCAGGAACCCCTGGGCACCGGGTGGCGTCAAGGGGCGGAGGCGCAGCGAAAGGGCCTCCGCCACCAGATTAATCAAGACACGGGCCACTCGGGCAGGGGCGGCACCCCCAGTCAGCCCTGATCTTCCGTCGGGTGGGCCGGGGAGCGGGCCTCGGCGAGGGCCCGCAGGGCCTGCGCGTCGGCGATGGCGCGCTGCTTGGCGAGGCCCGGCTGGATGCCGAGCGCGGGCAGGCTGGTGCCGTCGCTGAGGTTGAGGAACACCCAGGGATCGCCCGGACGGAGGTTCACCTGGAGGATCTCCGCCCAGTCCAGGCGCCGTTCGCCGGCGATGTTCACCACGGTCACGCCGGACTCGTCGGCGACGACCTTCACCCGGGCCAGCCGGGCCAGCACCCAGAAGATCAGCGCCCCGGTGACGACGAAGCTCGCCCGCTCCCCCGGACCGAGGTGCTCCAGCAGCAGTGCGATCCCGGAGATCGTCAGGAAGATCGCCACACCGGCGGTGAGCAGGATGGCCCGGGTGTGTCCCGGCCGGAAGGTGACGGGCAGCGAGGGCGTGTCGGACATCTCGTGCGTGTCCCTTACAGGCGGCAGGCGTGGATGGCCGTGGTGAGGATGGCGCGGGCGCCGATGGCGTACAGGTCGTCCATGATCCGCTGCGCCTCCTTGGCGGGGACCATGGCGCGGACCGCGACCCAGCCTTCGTTGTGCAGCGGGGAGACGGTCGGGGACTCCAGGCCGGGGGTGAGTGCGACGGCCTTCTCCAGCTGCTCGACGCGGCAGTCGTAGTCCATCATGACGTACGTCCGTGCGACCAGGACGCCCTGGAGACGGCGCAGGAACTGCTCGACCTTCGGTTCCTCGGTGTCGGCGCCGGTGCGGCGGATGACGACCGCCTCGGACTTCATGATCGGCTCGCCGAAGACCTCCAGGCCGGCGTTGCGCAGGCTGGTGCCGGTCTCGACGACGTCGGCGATCACCTCGGCGACACCGAGCTCGATCGCGGTCTCCACGGCGCCGTCCAGGTGGACGACGGAGGCGTCGATGCCGCTCTCCGCGAGGTGCTGCTGGACGATGCCCTCGTAGGAGGTGGCGACCGTCTTGCCCTTGAGGTCGTGGATGCCGTTCGCGGTGCCCGGCTTGGCGGCGAACCGGAACGTGGAGCGGGCGAAGCCGAGCGGCAGGATCTCCTCGGCGTCGGCGCCGGAGTCGATCAGCAGGTCACGGCCGGTGACGCCGATGTCGAGCCGGCCGGAGGAGACGTAGATCGCGATGTCGCGGGGGCGGAGGTAGAAGAACTCGACCTGGTTCTCCGGGTCGACGATCCGCAGCTCCTTGGACTCGCGGCGCTGCTGGTAGCCGGCCTCATGCAGCATCTCCGCCGCAGGGCCGGAGAGTGAACCCTTGTTGGGGACGGCGATGCGCAGCATGAGGTCGGCTTCCTTTGCGTGAAGGGGTTTCTACGGCTCGTACGGCTGATACGTCTTATACAGCGGGCGGTTCACAGATGGGCGTAGACGTCGTCCAGGGAGATCCCGCGGGCGACCATCATCACCTGGACGTGGTACAGCAGCTGGGAGATCTCCTCGGCGGCCGCCTCCTTGCCCTCGTACTCGGCGGCCATCCAGACCTCGGCGGCCTCTTCGACGACCTTCTTGCCGATGGCATGGACGCCCTTGCCGACCAGCTCTGCGGTGCGGGAGGTGGCGGGGTCGCCGTGCGCGGCCTTCTGCTGGAGCTCGGTGAAGAGCTCCTCGAACGTCTTCTTGGACATGGTGGTCCTTACCCTACGCGCTCCGGCCGCTGCCTCAGTGCCAGGGTTCGGATACTGAGCGGAGCGTGGCGGCGGTCGCGACCGCCGCGGTCACCGCTTCGTGGCCCTTGTCCTCGTTCGAGCCCTCCAGGCCGGCCCGGTCCAGGGCCTGCTCCTCGGTGTCGCAGGTGAGCACGCCGAAGCCGACGGGGACGCCGGTCTCGATGCTGACCTGGGTGAGGCCCTGGGTGACGCCCTGGCACACGTAGTCGAAGTGCGGGGTGCCGCCCCGGATGACGACGCCGAGGGCGACCACGGCGTCGTAGCCGCGCCCGGCCAGCACCTTGGCGGCGACCGGCAGTTCGAAGCTGCCGGGGACCCGGATCAGGGTCGGCTCGTCGATCCCCAGGTCGTGCAGGGCGCGCAGGGCGCCGTTCACCAGACCGTCCATCACCTTCTCGTGCCACTGCGCCGCGATGACGGCGACCCTGAGGTCGCTCGCGTTGCGTACGGACAGTTCCGGTGCACCCTTGCCGCTCACGTGTCTCCTAAGTGCCTTCTTGCTCACTGGTTGCCGCAGGTGGCCGCGGGGGCGGCCACAGAAGCTGTTGCCGGCACGGCCGCGGAGGCGGTCACCGCGGGCGTGTCCAGCCAGGGCAGGTCGTGCCCCATCCGGTCGCGCTTGGTGCGCAGATACCGGAGATTGTGCTCGCCGGCCTGGATCGGCATCGGCTCGCGGCCGGTGACCTTCAGGCCGTGGCGCAGCAGTGCGTCGGTCTTGTCGGGGTTGTTGGTCATCAGCCGGACGCCGCGCACGCCGAGGTCGGCGAGGATCTGCGCGCCGGCGCCGTAGTCGCGGGCGTCGGCGGGCAGGCCGAGTTCGAGGTTGGCGTCCAGGGTGTCGCGGCCCTGCTCCTGGAGCTCGTACGCGCGAAGCTTGGACAGCAGGCCGACGCCCCGCCCCTCGTGACCGCGCAGATAGACCACCACGCCCCGGCCCTCCTCCTGGATGCGCGCCAGGGCGGTGTCCAGCTGGGGGCCGCAGTCGCAGCGCAGGGAGCCGAAGACGTCGCCGGTGAGGCATTCGGAGTGGACGCGGACCAGGACGTCCTCGCCGTCGCCGATGTCGCCGTGGACCAGGGCGACGTGCTCGACGCCGTCGACGGTGGAGCGGTAGCCGTGGGCGGTGAACGTGCCGTGCTTGGTGGGCAGTAGGGTCTCGGCCTCGCGGCGGACGGTGGGCTCGCTGCTGCGGCGGTAGGCGATCAGGTCCTCGATGGAGATGATCGTCAGGCCGTGCTTGCGGGCGAACGGGATCAGCTCGGGCAGGCGGAGCATCCGGCCGTCCTCACCGGCGATCTCCACGATGGCGCCGGCCGGGCGGAGCCCCGCGAGCCGGGCGAGGTCCACGGCGGCCTCGGTGTGGCCGTTGCGGACGAGGACGCCGCCGGGCTTGGCGCGCAGCGGGAAGACATGGCCGGGGCGGACGAAGTCCGTCGGCTCCGCCGCGCCGCTCGCCAGCAGCTGGAGGGTGGTGGCGCGGTCGGCGGCCGAGATACCGGTGCTCACTCCGTGCGCGGCGGAGGCGTCGACGGACACGGTGAACGCGGTCTTCATCGACTCGGTGTTGTCCTCGACCATCTGCGGCAGCCGCAGCCGGTCGAGCTCCGGGCCCTCCATGGGGGCGCAGATGAGCCCCCGGCACTCGCTCATCATGAAGGCGACGATCTCGGGGGTCGCCTTTTCGGCGGCGACGACGAGGTCGCCCTCGTTCTCCCGGTCCTCGTCGTCCACGACGACGACCGGGCGGCCGGCCGCGATGTCGGCGATGGCCTGCTCGATGGGGTCGAGCCCGAAGGTCTCGATGGGGTCGGTGGCGTACAGGGGCGGTGCCGAGGTCATGCCGGGGCTCCTTCCAGGACGGGCTGCGCGCCCCGGCGGGAGCGCAGCCACCAGTCGCGCATGCCCCACAGGACGAGTGCGCCGTAGATGACGTAGACGAAGCCGGAGAAGGCGTAGCCGTTGGCGAAGTTGAGGGGGACGCCGACGAGGTCGACGAGCAGCCAGGCGATCCAGAACTCGACCATGCCCTTGGCCTGGGCGTACATGGCGACGACGGTGCCGACGAAGATGTAGGCGTCGGGCCAGGGGTCCCAGGACAGGGACGGGTAGGCCGTGAAGAGCTGGGCGACGGCGATCGTGCCGGCGGCGGCCGCGCCGAGCATCGTCGCGCGCTCGCGCCAGGTGGCGAAGCGGGGGGCGATGTGGCCGTCCGCGGAGCGGCCCTTGCTGCGCTGCCACTGCCACCAGCCGTACAGGGCTACGGCCATGACGACGGTCTGCTTGCCGGCGCTGCCGGTCAGATGGCCGTAGAAGGCGGCGAAGAGGACCAGGCCGGAGAGGAACTGCACGGGCCAGGTCCACAGGGAGCGGCGCCAGCCGAGGGCGAGGGTGATCAGACCGAGGATGTTGCCCACCATGTCCGACCAGATGATGCGCTGGCCGAAGAGGGTGAAGGCTTCGGAGTTCAGCCAGTTCACTTGCCCGCTCCCTGGGCGCGGTCGCCGAGGAGACGCTCGACGTACTTGGCGATGACGTCGACCTCGAGGTTGACCGGGTCGCCGGGCTGCTTCACGCCGAGCGTGGTCAGGGCGAGGGTGGTCGGGATGAGGCTGATGGTGAAGTAGTCGGGCCCGGCTTCCACGACGGTGAGGCTGATGCCGTCGACGGTGATGGAGCCCTTCTCGACCACGTACCGGGCGAGGTCCGCGGGGAGCGAGATCTTCACGATCTCCCAGTTGTCGGAGGGCTTGCGCTCCAGCACCGCGCCGGTGCCGTCGACATGGCCCTGCACGATGTGCCCGCCGAGGCGCGCGCCCACGGCGGTGGGGCGCTCCAGGTTGACGCGGGAGCCGACGGTGAGCGCGCCGAGGCTGGAGCGGTCCAGGGTCTCGGCCATGACGTCGGCGGTGAACTCGTCGCCCTCGTGCTCCACGACGGTGAGACAGACCCCGTTCACGGCGATGGAGTCGCCGTGCTGCGCGCCCTTGGTCACGACGGGGCCACGAAGCCGGAAGCGGGAGGCGTCGCCGAGATTCTCGACGGCGGTGACCTCACCCAGCTCTTCGACGATTCCGGTGAACACTTCCCGGGTCCTCCTGCCTCTTCGGGCACGGACTCCGGGGCCTGTCGATGACGACAGAATGTACGGGTGAGCACACCGAGGCGACGCCGAAAGAGGGACCCGTCCCGTACGGACGAGTCCAGAGTCGGCGGCGCGCATGGGTACATGCTCGCCCGCCGCGCACTGCCTCCCATCCGGACTTTAACCGTCGGTCCAGGAATTTCACCTGGTCAACCGGCCGCTGGAAGCGACCGGGTCGCGGACTGTAACCGCCGGTTCGGACTTTCACCGACCCCGGAGTGCGCTGCTTCTGGTACAGAGTCAGTGTGCCACGCCGGGTGGCGATGCAGACAGGCGAGGGGTGTGGGCTCCCTCACAGTGCGTGTCGCGGGACTTGCGCGGCGCAGTCGTGGCGTACAACTTCCCTACTGCCAGGGCGGATTGACCTTGGTCCGGACCCATTGACCACAATGGTCTAGTCCTTTTAGGGTGCGGACGGGTCCGGCGGCGGTGACGACGGCCCTTGCCCGCCGCCGGACCGCCACAGTGCGCCCGCCCGGACCGTCACCGACGTGCGGCGTTCGGCCGATGTCACATTTCCCGGGGGCCGCACGGTCTCAGTGGACGAGGGTGCTCCGATCGGGGGCACACGGAGTCCGAAGGGACGAACGGCATGACCACGATCCTGGTGACCGGCGGGACCGGCACGCTCGGCCGACGGGTGACGGACCGGTTGCGGGCGGAGGGGCACGAGGTGCGGGTGCTCAGCCGGCACACACCGCCGTACGCCGTCGATCTGCGCGTGGGCGGGAGCGGGCTGGACGCCGCGCTCGCCGGTGTGCAGACCGTGGTGCACTGCGCGAGCTCTCCGCGGGGCGGGGACGAGGAGGCGGCCGGCCGTCTGATCGCGGCGGCCCGGCGGACCGGGGTGGGCCATCTGGTCTACATCTCCATCGTCGGCATCGACCAGGTGCCCCTCCGCTATTACCGGACCAAGCTGGCCGTGGAGCGCCGGATCGAGGCGTCGGGGCTCGGCTGGACGGTCCTGCGCACGACCCAGTTCCACGACCTGCTGGTCACGATCCTGGCCGGGCTGGCGAAGTCGCCCGCGCTGCTGGTCCCGGCCGGGGTCCCGGACCAGCCGGTGGAGGTGACCGAAGTCGCCGACCGCCTGGCCGAGTTGGCGCTCGGTGCTCCGGCCGGACGGGTCGCGGACATGGGCGGCCCCGAAGTCCGCACCCTCGACTCCCTGGCCCGCGCCTACCTCCGCGCGACCGGCCGCCGCCGGGCCGTGGCACAGGTACCGCTGTTCGGCCGCACCTACCGCGCCGCTCGCGCAGGAGGCCTGCTGACACCCGAACGCGCCGTGGGGAAGGCGACGTTCGAGGAGTACCTGGGGCGACGGTTCGGGGGGTGACGACGCGGGCGGGGGGAGGCGGGCCGGGAGAAGGGGGCGGCTCAGGGGGCCTAGGGAGGGCGGCCGGGAGAAGGCGGGCGGTGGAGGCGGCTTGGAGGAGGCGGGCGGCGGAGGGGGCCTGGGGAGGGCAGGCGGTAGAGGCGGCCTGGAGGAGGGGGCGGCACAGGCAGCCTGGAGTAGACGGGTGGCAGAGGCAGCCTGGAGTAGACGGGCAGCACAGACAGCCCGGGGAAGGCGGGCAGCGCAGGCGGCCTGGAGAAGGCGAGCGGCACAGGCGGCCCGGGGAAGGCGGGCGGCACAGGCGGCCCGGGGAAGGCGGGCAGCACAGGCGGCCCGGGGAAGGCGGGCAGCACAGGCGGCCCGGGGAAGGCGGGCAGCACAGGCGGCCCGGGGAAGGCGGGCAGCACAGGCGGCCCGGGGAAGGCGGGCGGCGGAGGCAGCCTGGAGTAGACGGGCGCCGGAGGCGGCCTGGAGAAGGCGGGCGGCACAGGCGGCCCGGGGCGGGCGGGTAGGCGAGGACGGCAGGGAGAGGGCGGTCGCGGGCAGGCGGGGTTGGGGGCAGACAGGTTTGGGCGACGGACTCGGCCGCGCCCACGCCCGTGCGGCGGTCAGCTCCATCCGTCCGACCGCTGAGCCGCGCGCCTGGTAACCAGCCAGTTCCCGTCTGGAGACCGAGCCCCACGCCCAGTTCAGGGCCAGCCCCCACCCGGAGACCGAGCCCCACGCCCAGCGTGACAGTCAGTTCCGGTCCGAAGGTGCGAACAGTTCGTCCTGGGCCCGGTCCCGGGCAGTCAGCAGGGCGCCGCGGAGCACCGCCGTACCACCGAGGGTGCTCGCCCGGACCTCCGTGGGCAGGGGCGACATCCGGCGGAGCCGCTCCTCGACGAGGTGCGCGAGGACCGGGCCGCCGGCCTGCCCGGCCTCTCCGCCGAGCACCACACAACCGGGGTCGAGTACGGCCACCACGGACGCGGCGCCGATGGCGATCCGGTCGGCGAGGGCCTGGAGGAAGCGGTCGGCGGGCCCTTCGGCACCGGAATGAGCCGCGTCCGCGGCACCACCCTCCGCCGCCGTCTCCGCCGTGCCCGCAGAGCCCTCCGCCACGCTCTCCGCCGCGTCCGCACGGCCCTGCTCCCCCGTCGTGCCCACCGCGCCCGCGGGACCCTCCCCCGCCCTGGTCACCGTGCCCGCAGGACCGTAACCCCCCGTCCTTTCCGCCACCGCCTTGCGGATCACCTCCGCCGCGGCCGGGCCGTCCATCGTGGTCGGGACCGGAAGGCCGTGTTGCGTCGCGAGGGAGCCGATGGCTGCCGCTCCCGCCAGCGAGTGGAAGCCTCCGTCGCAGTCCCGCGCCGAGGGAAGGGAGCCGGTGCCCGGGACCGGCAGGAAGCCGATCTCGCCGGTGCCGCCCGAGGCGCCGCGGCGGAGCGTGCCGTCCAGGACGACCGCCGCGCCCACGCCGTGCCCCAGCCAGAGCAGCACGAAGGTGTCCCGGTCCCGGGCGGCGCCCTCGCGCTGTTCGGCCAGGGCGGCGAGGTTGGTCTCGTTCTCCACGGTGACCCGGGCCCCGGGCAGCCGTTCCTGCAGAGTGGCGGCCAGGCTGCGGTGCCAGGCGGGCAGGCCGCCGGAGTCGCGCAGATCGCCGGTGGCCGGGTCGATGAGGCCCGGTGCGCCGATGCCGACGGTGTGCAGCCTCCCCCACCCGCGAACGCCCTCGCGCGAGGGCGCCCCCATGGCCCCGGCCTCCTTCGCGGTCCGCTCCACCGCGGCCACCGCCTGCTCCACGGCGGGCCCGGTCCCGGTGTCCCCTCCGATCGGTACGGACGCCTCGGCGAGCACCCGCCCGAGCAGGTCGGAGACCAGCACGTCGACGCCCCCGGTGCGGACGTCGAGCGCGGCCAGATGAGCCTGGTCGGCGACGATGCCGTACAGCCGGGCGTTGGGGCCGCGGCGCTGCTCGCCGGACTCGCCGACCACCGTGATCAGCCCGGCGGCGCCGAGCCGTTCCACGAGGTCGGCGACCGTCGGCCGGGACAGGCCCGTCAGCTGCTTCAACTGGCCTGCCGTGAGCGGGCCTTCCTGCTGGAGCAGGCTCAGGGCGAGCCGGTCGTTGATGGCCCGGGCGGTGCTGGGTGATGCGGGCATGAGGGGAATCCTCCCAGATCCACGCGGCACGGGACGGCCACATATCCCCTATCTATCAGGCAGGGTCCCTGATAATTTACGGCGGGTCAGCGGGCGGCAGCCACCCGGGGAGGGGCAGACCATGAAGGACGTGGGCTACGAGCACCGCGAGGTGACGCGCGCCCGGTACGCCGTGGCGGCGGTGTTCACCGTGCACGGCGCCGTCACCGGCTCGTTCGCGACCCGGGTGCCGTGGATCCAGGACCATGCCTCACTGGGCGCGGGGCAGCTCGGCTTCGCGCTCGCCTTCGGGGCGTTCGGCGCCTCGTGCGCGATGCCGCTGGCGGGCCGGATCAGCCACCGCTTCGGCAGCCGTACGGCGCTGCGCGGCCTGATCGCGCTGTGGACGCTGTCGCTGATCCTGCCGTCCCTCGCGCCGAACCTGTACACACTGTGCCTGGCGATCTTCGTGTACGGCGCGAGCTCGGGCATGGCCGACGTCGCCATGAACGCGCTCGGCGTGGAGGTCGAGCGGCTGCTCGGAAAGTCGATCATGTCGGGGCTGCACGGCATGTGGAGCACGGGCGCCCTGATCGGCTCGGCGGCGGGCACCCTGGCCGCACACCTCGGCGCGGACGCCCGGCTGCACTTCGCGCCGGCGGCGGCCACCCTCACCGTCCTCGGTGTCCTGGCCGCCGGCTGGGTCCTGGACGTGCAGCCGGCCGCCGACGAGGAGCCGCCGCCGAGGTTCGCGCTGCCGCCCCGGTCCGCGCTGCTGATCGGTGCGGTGGGCTTCTGCGCGGTGTTCGCGGAGGGGGCGAGCCTGGACTGGTCGGCGGTGTTCCTGCGGGACCGGATGGACACGTCGGCCGGTCTCGCGGCGGCCACCACCACCGGGTTCATGCTGACCATGGCGATCGCCCGGATCAGCGGAGACGCGGTGGTGAACCGTTTCGGCCCGGTGCGCACCGTGCGCGCCGGAGGTCTGCTGGCCGCGCTCGGCGGGCTGCTGATCGTCCTCGCCGGGGATCCGGCGGTGGCGATGGCCGGGTTCGCGTTGATGGGCCTGGGCATAGCGGTGGTCGTACCGCTGTGCTTCGCGGCGGCCGGGCACGCCGGACCGAACCCCAGTCAGGCCATAGCGGGCGTCGCGACGATCACCTACACCTCGGGGCTGATCGCGCCCGGCCTGATCGGCGGGGTGGCCCAGGCGACCAGCCTGACGGTGTCGTTCTGCCTGGTCACGGCGCTGGCCTGCGGTCTGGTGGGGTGCGCGGGCGTGCTGCGCGCCGGGGAGCGGGGCGTGCGGGCAGGGGTCAGCTCCCGGGCCGCAGCAGTTCCCGGCCCACGGCCCTGAAGGCGTCGGCCCACGGCGTGGGCCGCAGCGTCGACGCGTCCAGCCGGACCAGCACGCGGGTGCCCTGGCCGTCATCCGTGCCCAGGGCGGGACAAGCGCCACCGGGACCGGCGCGGTCTTCGTCGGCGGTGTCGCGCTGTTCCTGGTCGGGCTCGCGGTGCAGCGGTTCGGCGCGCGGATCATCCACGCCGCGATGCCGCCGTTCGTCACCGGCGCAGTCGTCCTGCTGATCGGCTTCAACCTGGCCCCCCGGTACCGACCACTGGCGCCTGGACCTCTCCGGCGTCTCCAAGGCCGACTGGATCGGCCTGCCGCATTTCACGACCCGGAGTCGGGCGTCCCGGAGGCTCCGCGCGCCAAGTCGTAGGCGTACGACGGGGTGAAGGTGCCGGCCGTGCCCCGGCAGCCGTCGGACTCCCCCGGCAGCTTCACCCACAGGTACGCGTCGATCCGGGCCGCGCCGGTGTCCAGGGTCGGGGCCCGGCCGATCCTCCGGCCGGCCGGGTCGCACCACTGGCCGTCCGGCGGGGCGCCGTTGCCGTTGCGGCTGGTGTCGATCACCGCGCCCAGGCGCGCCGGGCCGCCGAGCGCGGCCAGGACCTGCCGGTCGTAGGCCATCTCCTCGGCCGTGGTACGGAAGTTGGAGACGTTGCTGAAGACGCCGTCGGCGTCGGCCGCGCCCGCCTGTCGCAGCAGGGCCGCCTGCTTGTCCGGCGGGTTCCAGCCGGAGTGGCCCGCGTCGTAGTAGACCCGGGCCCGTGGATCGGCCGCCTTCAGCACCCGGCCCGCGCGGGCCAGCGAGGCGAACCGGGCGGCGCGGTCGGCCCGGCTCAGGCAGCCGGACTGGGCGACGGAGTCCGGCTCCAGGATGACGATCACCTCGCCCGGGCCCAGTCCCCGAGCGAAGGCGTCGATCCAGGCGTCGTAGGCGGTGGGATCCGGCGCGCCGCCCTGGGAGGCGCCGCCGCAGTCCCGGTCCGGGATGGTGTACGGCACGAGCACCGGGACCCGGCGCTGCGCCACCGCGTCCGCGGTGACCGCGCTCACCCGGGCGGCGATGGTGCCCGGGTCCGGATCGGTGAACCACACGGCGGCCGGCCGGTCGGCGATCCGTGAGGCGATGACGACGGTGCGCGGATCGCCGGGGTGGGCGCGGACCCAGTCCAGCACCTGCGAGCCGGGATGGCGGTACAGGAGCGGGGGCGCGGGGGAGGTCGACCGCGTGCTCGGGGCGCGCGTGACGGCGGAGGTGGGGGTCGCCGTGTCCGGCCCGTGCCTCGAAGGGGCACGGGGCTGTGCCTGACCTGCGGCCTTCGTCGCGTGGGCGCGATCGGCGACGTCGGACCCGCGGACGACCGACGGACCGGCACGGCCCTCCCGCGGAGCGCTCAGCGCGGAGATCACGCCGGTGACGGCGCCGACCAGGGTCACCAGCGAGGCCGCCGTGACCATCACCCCGCGCCGCACGGCACGCCGGCGTGCGGCCCGGCGTTCGGCCAGCCGCCGGGTACGTAAGCCTGACACGGTACCCCTCCCCCCTCAGCAGCCGCACCACGGCGGTCCGTTCCCCCGTTCCGGCGAAGCACCGGGCCCGTCGGGCGCGCCGGTCGGCCCAGGGCTGGGACCCTTCCCCCATGGCGCAGCTGGAACACTTCACCACCCCCGTCGACGCGGTCGTCTCCCGGATGCGCGCCCTCGCCGCGGCCCTGCCCGAGCGGGACGGTGTCGCCGTGTTCAACCGCGTCTACCTCACCGTCACCGAGGAGGTCGACCGGCGCCTGGACGCCGGGGAGTTCCCTGACCCACGAGCGGCGACCGCGCTGGACGTGCGGTTCGCCGAGCGCTATCTGGCGGCGGTCGACGCGTCGGCCGCGGACCGCCGTCCGCCCGCCTGCTGGCGTCCGCTGTTCCAGTTCCGCCGCCATCCCGGGGTACGGCCGCTGCAGTTCGCGCTGGCGGGCATCAACGCGCACATCGGGCACGACCTTGCGCTCGCCGTGGTGGACGCCTGTCGTACGCTCCGCTGCGAACCGCCCGATCTGGAGGACGAGTTCGACCGCGTGGGCGATCTCCTCACCTCGCTGGAGGAGCGTGTCCGCGAGGATCTGATGCCAGGTCCCGACCTGCTCCAGATCGCGGATCCGCTCACGCATCTGCTGGGCTCCTGGAGCCTGGAGCGGGCCCGCGACGCGGCCTGGGCGGCGGCCCGGGCCCTGTGGGCGCTGCGCCACTGCGGTGATGTCGCCGAGGACTTCGCCGAACGGCTGGACGCGGCGGTGGGATTCGCGGGGCGGATGCTGCTGACACCGCTCGACGACTGACCTGGCCGGATTTCGCCCCTGCGCGCGCCGCCTGTGGAACTCCCCAGTGACCGCCGTACGTTGCTACGCAAGCATCCGATCGCAGAGGAGCAGCGGTATGGCGACCCGGCTCGGCCTGAGTCTTCCTCAGATGCGGCAGTACTCGATCGGCACGGACGTGCCCGCGGTGGCACGCGCCGCCGAACGGATCGGCTATGACAGCCTGTGGGTGTTCGAGCGGGCTCTGTTCCCCGAGCCCGCCACCCAGGGCCTGTACGGCGTCGAGGGCCTGCCCTGGCCCGATCAGTACCGGAACGTGGCGGACCCGCTGGTCACCCTCACCCTGGCCGCTGCGGCCACCGAACGGGCGGAGCTGGGTTCCAGCGTCCTGGTGGCGCCGCTGCACGTGCCGTTCCAGCTCGCCAAGGTCCTGGCCTCGCTGGACGCGGCGAGCGGGGGCCGGGTGATAGCGGGCCTCGGCACCGGCTGGTCCCTGGACGAGTACGCGGCCTCCGCCGTCCGGCCCTTCGAGGAGCGCGGCAAGGTCCTGGACGAGATCATCGAGGTGTGCCGGGCCGTGTGGGGGCCCGATCCGGTCGTCCACGACGGACAGTTGACCAAGATCGCTTCCGCCGTGGTCGGGCCCAAGCCCGCCCGGCCGATCCCGATTCTGCTCGCCGCGGGCAACAGGCGGGCGTGGCGGCGGCTGGTGGACCACGCCGACGGCTGGCTGCCGGTGGGCCTGGGTGCCGAGCAGGTCGCCGCCCAGTGGCGCGAGCTGCGGGAGCTGGCGGAGGAGCGCGGGCGCACCGAACCGATCCGGACGGTTCTGCGGGTGAACACCGTCCAGCTGCCCAAGGCGTACGAGGGCGCGGACCGCCGGCCCTTCCAGGGCAGCGTGGACCAGATCGTCGAGGACCTGGTGGAGCACGCGCGGATCGGCTTGGACGAGATCCTCATCGACCTCCAGGGCAGCGCGCGGGACGCCCAGGAGCTGGCGGACGTCGCCGCCGAGGTGTTTGAAAAGGCGCGGGCGGCCGGAGTCTGAGGCCGGCCGCCCCCGCCTTGGTCTGTGCCCGGTTCCCGGTCAGTCCTCGGGGAGTTCGACGGGCGCGATGTCGTCGTAGACGTCGCCCGGGCCCGGGTTGGCCGGGTCGGTCTCGCCGCCGAAGTGGTGCATCACGCCCCAGACCGCGTTCAGCGCGGTCTGGATCGCGCCCTCGGCCCAGCCGGCGGTCCAGGAGATGTCGTCGCCGGCGAGGAAGATGCCCCGCTTGTCCTCGGGCAGCCGGTCCTGCATGAAGTGGGTGAACAGGCGCCGCTGGTAGCGGTAGTGGCCGGGCAGGTTGGCCTTGAACGCGCCCATGAAGTAGGGCTCGTTCTCCCAGGAGACGGTCACCGGGTTGCCGATGATGTGCTTCCGGATGTCGACCTTCGGGTAGATCTCGCCGAGCGACTTCAGCATGACCTCCATCCGCTCGTTCGCGGACAGCGGCAGCCACTTCAGGCTGTCGTCGCACCAGGTGTAGGACAGGCAGATGACGGCGGGCTTGTCCGGGCCGTCGTCGAGCAGGTAAGTCCCGCGCGTCATACGGTCGGTGAGCGTCATCGACATGACGTCCCGGCCGGTCTCCTCGTCCTTGTCGAGCCAGAACGGCCGGTCCACGGGCACGAAGAGCTTGCTGGACTCCATGTAGTGGGTGCGCTCGATCGCGGTCCAGTGGTCGATCGGGAAGAGCGAGTCGTCGCAGGCGATCTTGGACAGCAGCATCCAGGACTGGGCGGTGAAGATCGCCGCCTTGTAGGTGCGGATGTCGCCGTCGGCGTCCGTCACGGTGATCTGGTTGCCCGCGGTGCGGTGCAGCCGGGTCACGGCCGGGCGCGGCTCGCCGTCCGCGTGCAGGGACTTCAGCGAGGTGCCGTACGGCCAGTGGACGATCTTCTGCGGCTCGCGGTCCCACAGCCGCAGCGGCAGCTGCTGGGAGCCGCCGACGATGCCGCGGTGGTGGTCGTCGGCCTCGGTGTAGACGACGCGCAGGATCTCCAGGATGGAGTTCGGGAAGTCGGTGTCCCAGCCGCCGGTGCCGAAGCCGACCTGGCCGAAGATCTCGCGGTGCCGGAAGGACTTGAAGGCCTCGGAGTCGCAGAGGAAGCCGTAGAAGGTCTGGTTGTCGAGCTTCTCGACCAGCTGCGCCCAGATCTCGCGGATGCGCGGGACATCGCGCTCGCGCATGGCGCGGTTCATGTCGGAGAAGTCGGCGCCGTCCTCAAGGCACTTGTTCCAGGCGTCGGCGACGTCCCGGTACACCTGGGGCAGGTCGTCGACGGTCTCGGCGTAGTGCGACTCGCCCTTCAGGTCCACGACGGTGGACGGGGTGGCCTCGGCCAGCGGGTTCGGGAAGGGCCTGGTCTCCAGGCCGACCATGTCGATGTAGTGCTGCAGGGCGGTGGAGGACGGCGGGAAGCGCATCGCGCCCATCTCCGCGGTCAGCGACTCGTCGCAGCCCTCGAAGCCGACGGTGCGCAGCCGGCCGCCGATCTGGTCGGCCTCGTAGACGACGGGCTTGAGACCCATCTTCATCAGCTCGTACGCGGCCACGATGCCGGACAGACCGCCGCCGATCACGGCGACCTCGCTGCCGTGCTCGGTCGCGGGTATCTGACCGAGGCCCGCCGGGTGGGCGAGGAAGTCGTCGTAGGCGTAGGGGAAGTCCGGGCCGAACATGGTGATCGGCGGCTGCTGCTCGTCGGTGTGCTCGACGGCGTTGGGCACCGTGGACGTCATGGGGTACGGACTCCTTGCGCGGGGGTGGAACGGGGCGGGCTCGTGGGGGCGGTCAGACCAGGGACCCGTACAGACCGGGGCGGCGGTCCTGCAGGTACGGGTTGGCCTCGCGGGAGGCGGCCAGGAAGGCGGGGTCGGCGTCGGCGAACACCAGCTGTTCGGCGCGGCCGGCGCGGGCCCGGGCGACACCGTCGGGACCCGCGAGGACGGAGAGCCCGACGAACTCGAACTCCCCTTCCTGGCCGACCCGGTTGACGTACGCGACGTACATCTGGTTCTCCCAGGCCCGCACCGGCACGAGGGACTCGGCGACGAACTGGAAGGGGTGCATCTGCGCGGTCGGGACGACGAGGAGGTCGGTGCCGGCCAGGGCGTGGGCGCGGACGTTCTCCGGGAACTCGACGTCGTAGCAGATCATCAGGCCGACGGTGAGGCCGTTCAGCTCGGCCTGGACGACCGGCTGCTCGCCCGGGGTGAAGTGGTCGCGCTCGAAGCAGCCGAAGAGGTGGGTCTTGCGGTAGTTCGCGAGCCGGGTGCCGTCGGCGGAGATCAGCTGGGCGGAGTTGTAGACGGTCTCGCCGTCGCGCTCCGGGTAGCCGTAGGCGATCGCGATGCCGTGCCGGGTGGCGGTCTCGGCGATCGCGTCGGCCCAGTCGCCGTCGGCGGGCTCGGCGAGGCGGCCGATGGCGTCGCCGATCGCGTACCCGGTCAGGAACATCTCCGGTGCGGCGAGCAGCGCGGCGCCCGCGGCGGCGGCACGGGCCGCGGCCTCGTCGAGGACCTTGAGGTTCTCGACGACGGAGCCGGGGCGGCCGGAGCTCTGGAGCAGGGCGGTACGCATGCGTGTTCCTCACCGGACGCGGAGGGGTTAGGAGGTCATTAAGAAGGTACGGTCGGCGCGCTCGGCCGGACAAGAAGGAGCCGTTGCGCGCCGGTGCGCGGTTCGTTGCGTGGAGTGCGGGCCGGGCGGCGATTCGTTGCGCGCCCTCGCGGCCGGTTCCCGTCCTCCCTGAGACGCAGGTCACGGCCGGTGCTCCCCGCCGGATGGCGGAGACGGGATCCCGCCCGCGGTGCGATGTGCGGGCGGCCCGCCGCCGGGAGAGTGGTGAGCGTTCAGTTCACGCGCTTGATCTGCGGAAAGGACCGTCATGAAGCGTCGTACGAGGATCGCCGCCGTCGCCGCCACCACCGCCCTGCTGATCACCGCCGGTACGGCCGGGGCGGCACTGGCCGCGGGCGGCGGGGCGCCCGACCCCACGCGCGAGGCCGCGGCGCTGACCGGTACGGCCAAGCTGTACCGCTCGGCCGGGGACGACATCACCTTCAGCTTCGACGCGCATCTGGCGCAGAAGAACACCATGGACCCGCGCAAGGCCACCGGGACCTTCGAGTTCAGCCACTACCTGCACGGTCGGGGAGCCTGGGCCAAGGCCAAGGTCGACTGCCTGGTCACCGGCGGCCCGGTCGCCGTCGTCTCCGGTGTGATCACCGCGTCCGACCTGCCGGGGGCCAAGGGCAGGCGGGTCGGCGTCACGGTGCACGACCTCGGCCGGCACGACCGGCTGGGCTACAGCTGGGCGGGGGTCGGCAGCCCCACGGACACCAAGGACCTGCCGCCGTGCGTGTCGTCGGCTCCCTTCGAGCAGGTGAAGCAGGGCACGGGTGACTTCAAGGTCGTGCCCTGGCAGCCCAAGCTCTAGCTCTACGGTCGCCTACTTGCCGGTGCCGGCACCTAGATCTCGCGCAGCCGCTCCACGATCTCCCGCAGCAGCCCCGGGTCGGTGGCCGCGCCCCCGGCCGGGAGCTTGCGCGGCTCGTCGATACGGATCAGGCCCGCCTCGGCCAGGTCGCCGAGCAGGACGCGGAGGACGGTCAGGGGCAGGTCGGCGTCCGCGGCCAGCTCCACTACCGGGCGGGGGCCGCGCCGGATCACGTCGAGCAGGGCGGCGCGGGCGTGGTCGATGTCCGGGCCTTGCGCGTCGGTCTCCAGCGCGGTGACCCGGGACATCAGGTCGATGGCGTGCGCGCCCGAGGGCCGGGTGCGGCCCCGGGTCACCATGTAGGGGCGCACCATCGGGCCGGTCTCGTCCTCGTACCAGTGCTCGTCGCTCACCGCGGGATCATCTGGTCGTGCGGGCGGCCGCGTCCAGGTGGCGGCCGAGGCGGCGGACGAGCAGGGCCATCTCGTGGGCGAGCTGCCCGACGTCGGTACCGGCCTCGCTGAGCACGGCGAGGCGGCTGCCGTGGCCGGCCGGGGTGATGAAGAGGTAGGCGTCGTCGAGCATGACCATGGTCTGCCGCACCTCGCCCGCGGCGAACCGCTCGCCCGCCGAGCGGGCCAGGCTGTGAAAGCCGGAGCAGACGGCGGCCAGATGCTCGATGTCCTGTCGGCGCATCCCGTCCGAGCTGCTGAGCGGCAGGCCGTCGGCGGTCAGCAGCACGGCCTGGCGGACGTGGTCGGTACGGGCCACGAGGTCGTCCAGCAGCCAGCCGAACGCTCCGCCGGGCTCGGCGGACTGCTCGGGCCTGTCTTCGTCACCGGGCATCGTCGGTGTCCGTCCCTTCGTGGGCTTGGGTGGTCACGGTGTCAGCTTCGGTGTCGGGGATCGGGCGGGCCGCGCGGTCGGGGGCGGGGGCGTGGTGGGGTGCGGATGCCGGCGCGTCGTCGGGCGCGAGTACCGGTGCGTCGTCGAGTGCAGGTGCCGGCGCGTCGTCGGGTGCGGGTGTGTCGGGGCCGGCCGCGCCGTCGCCCGCGTCCCTGGGGGTTTGCTGTGACGTCGGCTTCGTGGTGCCGGTCGTCGGCAGGCCTCTGCGGCCGCGGTCCAGGCCGCGCTGGAAGGCGCCGAAGATCGCCCGCATCTCCTCGGCGTCGACCTCCGTCCCGGTGCCGCTCTCGCGAGTGGGCGGCTCGTCCCGCAACTCCGGTGCCAGAGAGGCCTGCCGGATCCGGGTGGGCAGTGCGGGCGAGGAGGACGGCCGCTCCCCTGTCGACGGCTCCCCTGTCGACGGCTCGGGTGCGGCGCCCGCGTCGGGCGCGGGCACGGAGGCGAGACGGTTCCGCGCGGGCGGTTCCGCCGCGGGCTCGCTGTGCGGTTCGCGCGGCGCGGCGGATCGTCGCCGGGACGGCAACTCGCGTACGGCAGACCCCTGTTCACGCTGCCCAGGCACCGCCGACTCGGGCGTCACCGGCTCCCGCACCGTCCGCTCGGGCAGCAGCGGCACCGGTGCCACCTGCCCGGGCGCCGGCCGCTCCACTTCCGCCAGCACCCCCTCCGGCAGCAGTACCACCGCCGTCGTACCGCCGTACGGGGAGTCCCCGAGGCTCACCTCGATGCCGTGCCGGGCGGCGAGACGGCCGACGACGTAGAGGCCCAGCCGGTCGTGGCGGGTGGGGTCGAAGGCGTCGGGGTCGGTGAGGGTGGCGTGGGCCCGCACGCGCGCGTCGGTGTCGAGGCCGAGCCCCCGGTCGTCGATCTCCAGCACGAACCCGCTGCCGACGCGCCCGGTGCGCAGGGTGACCTGGGTGTGCGGCGGTGAGAACACCGTGGCGTTCTCCAGGAGTTCGGCCAGCAGATGGACGACGTCGGCGACGGCGTCGGCCGCGACGCCGACCTCGGGCATCGGCGGCACGACCACGCGCGCGTAGTCCTCGATCTCGCTGACGGCCGAGGCGACCACGTCCGCGACCGGCACGGGCCGGCGCCAGCGCCGGCCGGGTGCCGCGCCGGAGAGGATGATGAGGCTCTCCGCGTGCCGGCGCATGCGCGTGGTGAGGTGGTCGATGCGGAACAGCTCGCGCAGCACGTCGGGGTCGTCCGTGCGCCGTTCCAGGGTGTCGACCAGCTTCAACTGCCGGTGCACGAGAGCCTGGTTGCGGCGGGCGATGTTGAGCAGCACCGCGAACAGGCCCCGGCGCAGGCCGGCCTGGATGACGGCGGCCTCGACGGCGGCGAGCCGCGCGGCGTTGAAGGACCGGCCGACCTGGGCGATCTCGTCGTCGCGCACCTCGTCGGCGGCCACCGGCGGCGCCTCGACAGCTGCGTCCACCTCGTCCCCGGCGCTCAGCCTGCGCATGACGTCGGGCAGTTGTTCCCTCGTCAGGACGTCGGCCGCGTCCCGCAGGGTCTCCAGGCGCCGCGAGATGCGCCGGGCCCCGCGCACCGCGAACCACAGTGACAGCCCGGCCGCGGCGAGGCCCGCACCGCCGACGACGGCCGCCTTGGTCAGCTCCCGGTAGGCGAAGGCCCGGCCGCGGGCGGCGGAGTTCTCGGCGGACGTGGTGCACAGTTCCCGGTAGCGGACGACAGCCCGGTCGGTGGTGGACCGCCAGGTGTTCGCCGCGACGGCCTTCCCGGCGCCGACGGCGCCGGCCCGCAGCAGCGCGTCCTCGCCGTGCACCAGCGAGCCGTACAGGCCGCCGCGCTGGAAGCCCTCGAACAGCCCCCGCGAGTCGGCGGGCAGGTCCGGCACATACGTCCGCTCGAACACCCGCCGGTCCTCGATGGTCGCGGTCAGCCTGTCGTACTGCCGGTCGGTCAGCGTGCCGGCCGCGCGCGCCCCGGCGACCAGTGCGTCCTCCCGCGAGACGAACTCCCGCACCCGCACCAGCTCGATGACGACCTGTGCCTCACGGGCGAGCTGTCCGGCCTGGAGGGCGGTGAGCGTGGACTGCACGTCGAAGCCGGGCTCCACGAGCGCGCTGTAGTCGTCCACGGCCCGGTCCCAGGTGATGTGCCGGGACAGCACCTGCGCACGCAGGTCGTCCAGTTTGCCGGTGGCGGTGACCATGGTGTCCAGCGACTGCCGCTGACGGTCCGTGAGCCGGCCGCGGTCGCCGTGCTGGACCGCCTGCCGCAGGGCGTCGACGGCCTGGTCGGTACGGCGTTGCTGCCCGAGCAGGTCGCTCGCGGTGGCCGTGTCGAGCGGGGCGCCCAGGTAGGCGGCGGACATCCGGCGCTCGATCTGGATCTGCCCGATCGCGGTGTCCACGGGGGTGCCGAAGTCCTCGTACACCCCCTGGACCCGGATCAGCGCGCGCAGTTCGCCGGTGACGGACCACATGGCGAAGCTCCACAGCCCCATCAACGCGACGGCCGGGGCGAGCGCGAGCGCCACGATCCGCGCGCGGACGGTGGTGGGACGGCCGAGGGGCCAGCGCATGAAGTACCTGCCGGTGTTACCAGTCAGTAGTGGGCAATGAGCGCGGCACAACCTACGGGATGGTCACCCCGGACCGCAATGGTGACCTGCGGTAACCCGGGGTCACCGCGCAGCCGGCCCGATCACCGCGCAGGCAGCCCGATCACCGCGCAGGCAGCACAAAGGTCGTGACGACCGCCGCGTGGTCGGAGGGCCAGTCGTTGTCCGCGACGTCCGGCCAGGGGCGCGGGGTGCCCGTGACGAGGGTCCGCGCGTCCCGGACGGTCAGGCCCCGGTGCAGGACGTAGTCGATCCGGTCCTGCGGCTCGGGCCGCCCGCTGCCGTCCTCGTGCACCGGGTGGATCGGCGACCAGGTGTGGCCGGGCTCGGCGACGGGGTCCGGATGGGCCTCGCGGTAGGAGTCGGCGAAGCCCGCGTCCTCGGCGGCCTTCGTCACCGGCCAGGCCACGTCCGGCCAGTCCAGGTGCGAGGGGCAGTTGAAGTCACCGACGAGGACGACCGGGACACCCCCGGCCGAGGACCCGGCGATGCGGTCCAGCGCGTCCCGCATCTGGGTCAGCCGCAGCTCCTCGTGGGCGATCAGCTCCGGCGCCGGCAGCCCGTCGAAGGCGGACTCGTAGGGGCCGTACGGCGTGTAGTGCAGATGCGCGGTCCACACGTCGACCTCGCGGCCGGGCGCCACGGCGATCCGGACGCCCGCGGCGCCGTAGAAGCCGACGTCCGGGTCGCCGAAGCGGGCGGTGATCGGATGACGGCTGATCACGCCGAGGTTCTCGCCGGCCCGGTGGTGGTGCCAGCCGAGCGCCTCGGCCAGCTCCTGGGCGGATGTGCCCCCCGTCTCCTGGAGGCCCACGACGTCGGCGCCGCTCTCCAGGATGGCCTTGAGCTGCTTGGCGCGGTGGTCGTCGACCTCGCTGCCGCCCAGCCACAGGTTCCAGCTCATGACGCGGAGTTCGGGCGCGACCATCTGCCGCAGCTCCTGGACCGTGACGCCGGTGAGGCTGTCCCGTACGGTCCGGCCGGGCGCGGTGCCGATCGGTGCGAGGGACGGTACGGCGAGGACGGCGCAGCCGGCGGCCTCGGCGGAGGCGACGCCGGTCTCGGTGTCCTCGACGGCCACACAGGCGGCGGGGTCGACGCCGAGGGCACGGCAGGCGGCCCGGTAGGGGTCGGGGGCCGGCTTGGTGCGGGCGGTGTCGTCGGCGGTGACGGAGACCGCGAACCGGTCGGCGCCGAGGGCGTCGAGGACGACGTCGGCGACCGCGCGCGGGGACGCGGTGACCAGGGCGGCCGGGATGCCGGCGGCGGCCAGCGCGTCCAGCAGGTCCAGTGCGCCGGGCCGGGGCACGATCCCGGTGCGGACGCGGTCGGCGAACTCGCGGTGCAGCTCGGCCGCGAGGTCCGCCGCCGGGCGGGCCGTCGCCGCGGCGAGCCAGGCGGCGGTGTGCTCGACCGGGCGGCCGAGCACGTCCGGCTGGTCGTCCTCGGTCAGCGGGCGCCCGGCGACCTGCTCGACCGCCTCCCACCACAGCCGCTCGGTGTCGACGAGCGTGCCGTCCATGTCGAACAGGACTGCCTGCAGCGGGTGTTGGGGGGTGTGGGGGGTCACGTTCGGGAAATTCCTCACTTCTGGATACGTTCGGCCACGAGCACCGGCCGTTCGGGCAGCGACACGTCGACGGCGGTTCCGGCGCCGAGCCCGGTGGCCTCGTGCGCGGGCAGGTCGGCCTTGGCCTCGGTGCCGTCGGCGAGTCGCACGGTGACCCGGACGACCGCGCCGAGGAAGGCGGTGGCGACGACGCGGGCGGTGCCCTGTTCGTCGGCGCTCACCCGGAGGGCCTCGGGCCGCACCAGCACGTCCACGGCGCCGTCCGGCACCTCGCCGTCGGCCGGCAGCCGCTGCCCGAGCACCTGGACCGTGCCGTCCGTCAGCTCGCCCGGGATCCGGCTCATGGTGCCGACGAACTCGGCGACGAAGGCGGTGGCGGGACGGCCGTACAGCTCGGCGGGTTCGGCGCACTGTTCGAGGCGTCCGGCGCGCATGACGGCGACCCGGTCGGCAACCGACAGGGCTTCCTCCTGATCATGCGTCACGAAGAGGGTGGTGATGCCCAGTTCCTGCTGGAGGCGGCGGATCTCCTCGCGCAGGGTGAGCCGCACCTTGGCGTCCAGCGCGGACAGCGGCTCGTCGAGCAGCAGCACGCGCGGGCGCAGGGCCAGGGCGCGGGCCAGCGCGATGCGCTGCTGCTGGCCGCCGGAGAGCTGGTGCGGGTAGCGCTCGCCCTTGTCGGCGAGGCCGACCAGGTCCAGCAACTCGGTGGCTCGGGCGCGCCGTTCGGTCGTGCGGACCCCGCGCATGCGCAGCCCGAAGGCGACGTTGTCCACGGCGTTCAGGTGCGGGAAGAGGCTGTACGACTGGAAGACCATGCCGGCGTCACGGCGGTGGGCCGGTACGTGCGTGACGTCCTCGCCGTCGACCAGCACCGCGCCGGAGTCGGGGTGTTCGAACCCGGCGAGCATGCGCAGCGCGGTGGTCTTGCCGCAGCCGGACGGGCCGAGCAGGGCCAGGAACTCTCCGGGGCGGACGGTGAGGTCGAGTCCGTCGAGGGCGACGGTGGCCCCGAACTCCCGCCGGAGCCCGCGGAATTCGACGGTCGCGGCCTTTTCAAGTGTCTCGGTCAGGGTGGCGGTCATGGTGGTCATCCCCGGGAAGAAGCGGTTCGGTTGCGTCCGCCGCCGGCACCGGCGAGCGCGAGGAGCAGGGCCCAGGTGACGAGCAGGCTGAGCACGGACACGGCGACGGACATCTGGGCCTGTTCGCCGCCGACGTTGTAGATCCATACGGCAAAGGGCGCGTAGCCGAGCAGATGGGAGACCGTGAACTCGCCGAGGACCAGGGCCAGCGTGAGGAAGGACGCGTTCAGCAGAGCCCCGCGCAGATTGGGCAGGACGGCCTGCAGAAGGGCCTGCGGCCAGGAGGCGCCGCAGCTGCGGGCGGCCTCGACGAGGGTGCGTACGTCCATGGCGCGCAGGCCGGCGTCCAGGGCCCGGTAGACGAACGGCAGGGCCATCACGACGTAGGCGAGGACCAGTACGACGGGGAAGTTCTGGTTCTGGATCACCACGAACGTCTCGAACAGCGGTGTCCGGGAGAGATGCTCAGGGCCCCACTTCAGCACACTGGCGATACCGGCGACGAACGCGATGGGCGGTACCACCAGCGGCAGCGAGCAGACCACTTCCACCACCGGGCGCAGCCGGGGCGCGCCGAGCCGCAGCGCGACCACGGCGGGCACCATCAGCAGCAGGACGGCCGCGATGGTGGCGACGGCCAGCTCCAGCGAGAGCAGCAGGCTGGAGAGGAAGCCGTCGGCGGAGAGGATCTTCGTGTAGGCGTCGAAGGTGACGCCCTGGCCGGGCACGTCCACCGTGAAGATCACGGAGGCGGCGAGCGGCACCAGGAAGTACAGGGCGGCGAGGCCGAGGACGACCCACCGCCACGGGGTCAGGCGTCGAGCCATCGGGCACTCCGTCGCTGAAGGGGCAGGTACACGGCCATCACCAGGCCCGCCACCAGGACCATGTCGAGGCTGAGGGCGAGGGCGACGTTCTCCTGGCCGACCAGGACGTTGCCGGACAGGGCGTCGGCGATCTGCAGGGTGACCAGCGGGACCGCGCTGCCAACCATGGCGGCGGCGGTGGCGTAGGCCGCGAAGGCGCTGCCGAACAGCAGGACCAGGCCGCCGAGCAGCGAGGGCGCGAGCACGGGCAGGGCCACGTGCCGCCAGTACTGCACGCCGGTGGCGCCGTTGTTCAGCGCGGCCTCGCGCCACTGTGCGCGCAGGCCGTCCAGCGCGGGGGTGATGGTGAGGACCATGAGCGGAATGAGGAAGTACAGGTAGACGAGGACCAGGCCCCAGAAGCTGTAGAGGTCCCAGCCGCTGTCCTTCAGGCCGAGGTGCACGGTGAGGACGCCCGCGTTGCCGAGGGTGGCGACGAAGGCGAAGGCCAGCGGGACGCCGCCGAAGTTGGCGAGCACACCGGAGGCGGTCAGCACGGCCTCGCGCAGCCAGCGGGAGCGGGAGCTGACCACGGCCTGCGCGAGCGGCAGCCCGAGCAGGGCGCCGAGCGCGGCGGAGATCGCGGACAGCTTGACGCTGCCGAGCAGGGCGGTGAGGTACGGGCCCTTGAGCGAGGCCGTCATGTTGGCGCCGGTGTAGGTCGTGGCGCCCGTGGTGGCGTCGTCGACCGAGAAGGCGCCGTTCACGATGGCCACGGCCGGCAGGCCGAAGGCGATGGCGACGAAGACCAGCAGCGGTACGACCGCCAGCCAGCCGGGGGCGCGGCGCCGCCGCTTCGCCGAAGCGACGGGCGCCACGTCCGCACGCGGGAGAGCGGCGGTCATCCGGAGACGGCCTTCTGCCAGCCCGTCGCGATGGCCGTCTTGGCCTTGCTCTGCTGGTCCTCGGTCGGGAAGGAGGGCGTGCCGGTGACCTTCGGGAGCTTGGCGGCGGCGGTCTTGTCGAGCGTGCCGGCCTTGTCCAGGGTGGCCATCAGGGCCGGGCGGGCGTAGCCCTTGAGCCACAGGTTCTGGCCCTCGGCGCTGTAGAGGTACTCCTGCCACAGGCGGGCGGCCGCCGGGTGCGGAGCGTCCTTGTTGATGGCCTGGGAGTAGTACTGGGCGTACTGGCCGTCGGCCGGGATGTTCACCTTCCAGTCCAGGCCCTTGGACTTGAACTCGTCGGCGTAGCCGGCGTTCAGGTAGTCCCAGTCGATGGAGATGGGCGTCTCGCCCTTCTCGACGGTGGCCGGGGTGGACTCGACGGGCGTGTAGTTGCCGCTCTTCTTCAGCTTGGCGAAGAAGTCCAGGCCGGGCTGGATGTTGTCGAAGGAGCCGCCGTCCGCGAGGGCCGCCGCGTAGACGCCGCCGAAGGCGGAGCCGGACTTGGTGGGGTTGCCGTTGAGGGCGACCTGGCCCTTGTACTCGGGCTTGAGCAGGTCCTTGAAGCTGGTCGGGCACTCCTTGACGCGCTTGTCGTCGCAGCCGATGGAGATGTAGCCGCCGTAGTCGTTGTACCAGCGGGCCTGCGGGTCCTTCTGGGCCTCGGGGATGTCGCCGTAGGAGGCGACCTTGTACGGCGCGAGCAGGCCCTGCTGGGCGGCGCTCAGTGCGAAGGAGGAGCCGAGGTCGAGGACGTCGGGGGTGCGGTCCTGGCCCTTGCGCGAGGTGACGGCGTTGATCTCGTCCTGGCTGGTGCCGTCGGGGCTCTCGTCCTGGATCTTGATGCCGTACTTCTTCTGGAAACCGTCGATGATGGCACCGTAGTTGGCCCAGTCGCGGGGCACCGCGATGATGTGCAGCGTGCCCTCCTTCTTGGCCGCCTTCACGAGGGCGTCCATGCCGCCGAAGTCGGCTGCGGAGGTGGCGGTGGCGGCGCTCTTGCCGTCCTTGGTCTTGGCGGACGCGTTGTCGGGGGCGGCGCCGCAGGCGCTCAGCGCGAGCGCGGCGACGACGGCGAGGGAGCCGCCGAGCACGGCGTTTCTCGGCAGGGACACAATCACGGTCTCTCCAGGGGGACGCATGAAGGAGGGTGGGGAACTTGTCTGAACAAGTTGGCCTCAGTACGCCGGTCCCGGGTGTCCTGACCGTAAACACCGGCGAAACTCCAGGCCCTGATTCCCTGCACACTTCCGACTGACACGGATCACCAAGGCGTGTCGATTACGCTGGTCACGCTGTGCACAGTGACCTGAGCAGAGGGGAAGCATGACGGCGCGACACGAGGAGATCGCCGACGAACTGCGGCGGGCGATCGACCGCGAGGAGTACACGGTCGGCAGCCGCCTGCCCTCGGAGGCGGAACTCGCGACGCACTACGGCGTCTCACGCGGCACGGTCCGCCAGGCCGTCGCGACCCTCACCTCCGAGGGACTGATCGGCTCCCGCCAGGGCGCCCGGCGCGTCGTGCTCGCCAGCCGGCGCAGCCAGAGCTTCGAGGAACTGCGCAGCTTCGCCCAGTGGGCCCGCGCGATGGGCCGCGAGGCCACCGGCCACGTGGTGAGCCAGGAGTACCGGCCGGCGACCCACGAGGACGCCGCCCGCCTCCAACTCCCCATTGGAACACCGGTGTTGCACGTACTCCGGGTCCGCGGCCTGGACGGCGAACCGGTACTGCTGGAGCGCACCGTGTACGCCGACTGGATCTCCCCGGCGGTGGAGTCGATCGAGCCGGAGTGTCCGTCGGTCACACAGCGGTTGTACGACGACACCGGACTGGTCTTCGCGTACGGGGAGCACATCATCGACGCGGTCGCCTGCGGCGCACAGGACGCCGAGTTGCTGGGGGTCCGCCGGACGAGTCCGCTGCTGCGGGTGCGGCGGGTGACGACGACGCGTGAAGGACGGCCGGTGGAGTGGTCGGACGACCGGTACCGCTCGGACGCGGTGAGCTTCAGCGTGCGGAACTCCATCGGCAGCAACTCGCTGGCGCGGAAGACGGCGGAGTAGAGCTCGGGGCGCATGCGCCGTCGCCGGGTGCGGGTGCGTCGTGGTTTCTCGCGCAGTTCCCCGCGCCCCTGAGGATGCTGCAGTCCAGCATGCCTGAAAGGGGCGCGGGGAACTGCGCGATCAGCCACAGACCACCCGCACCCGGCGACGGTGAAAGCCCCCCGAGTTCTACCCCGGCGCCCCCGAAGAGAAGCGGCGCAGCAACGGCGAAAGCACCAGCACCGACTTGGTCCGTTCCACGAACGGCTCCCCGGCGATCCGCTCCAGCACTCGCTCGAAGTGCCGCATGTCGGACGCGAAGACCTGCGCGATCGCATCCGCGTCGCCGGTGACGGTCGACGCGGCCACGACCTCCTGATAGCGCTCCAGCCCCCGCTGAATGGTCTCCGGCGAGGTGTTTCGGCGGCAGTGGATCTCGATGTACCCCTCGGTCTCCCAGCCGAGCGCCGCCGGATCCACCCGGACGGTGAATCCGGTGATCGCTCCGGTGGCGCGCAGCCGGTCCACGCGCCGCTTCACCGCGGGCGCGGACAGTCCGACCATCTGCCCGATGTCCGCATAGGAGCGGCGGGCGTCCTCGGCGAGGGCGTGCACGATGCGTTCGTCGAGATCGTTCAGCACAGCGGGTGGTTCACTTCTTCGGTTCGGTCACTTCTCTGCCGTCACCGCGAGATCCTCGGCGGCCGCGAGACGGGAACGGCGATAGCCGTATACGAAGTAGAACACGAGCCCGACAGCCATCCAGACACCGAACACGATCCACGTGACGGCCGACAGGCTGCCCATCATCCAGACGCAGAAGGCGAAGCCCAGCACGGGCAGCACCGGCGACAGCGGGACGCGGAAGGTGCGGTGCATGTGCGGGCGCGTCCGGCGCAGCACCACGACCGCCACGTTGACCAGCGCGAAGGCGAACAGCGTGCCGATGCTGGTGGCGTCCGCCAGCTGACCCAGCGGGATCGCGGCGGCGAGGACACCGCAGAACAGGGAGACGATCACCGTGTTGGCGCGGGGCGCGCCGGTCCTCGGGTGGACCTTGGAGAAGATCTTGGGCACCAGGCCGTCGCGGGACATGGCGAACAGGATGCGGGTCTGGCCGTAGACCACGGTCAGGACGACGCTCGCGATGGCGATGACGGCACAGGCGGCCAGCAGGGTGCCCCAGAAGCTCTGCCCGGTGACGTTCTTCATGATCTCGGTGAGCGCGGCCTCGGAGCCGTTGAAGGTCCGCCACGGCTTGGCGCCCACGGCGACGGCGGCGACCAGCACGTACAGGGCGGTCACGATGACCAGGGACAGCATGATCGCGCGGGGCAGGTCGCGCTGGGCGTTCTTCGCCTCCTCACCGGCGGTGGAGGCGGCGTCGAAGCCGATGTAGGAGAAGAACAGCGTGCCGGCGGCGCCGCTGACGCCCGCCATGCCGAGCGGCATGAAGTGCGCGTAGTTGCCGGACTTGAAGCCCGCGAAGCCGATGGCACAGAACAGGATCAGCGCGCCGATCTTCACGCACACCATGATGGTGTTGGCCCGCGCGGACTCCCGGGCGCCGCCGAGCAGGAACACCATCGCGAGGATCACGACGATCAGGGCGGGCAGGTTGAAGATGCCGCCGTCGCCGGGTGGAGCCGACAGGGCCGTCGGGATGGTCACGCCTATCGTGCCGTCGAGCAGCTCATTCAGGTACTCGCCCCAGCCGACGGCCACGGCGGCCACCGAGACGCCGTACTCCAGCAGCAGACACCAGCCGCAGATCCACGCGATCAGCTCGCCCATCGTTGCGTATGCGTACGAGTACGAGGAGCCGGAGACCGGGATGGTGCCCGCCAGCTCGGCGTAGGACAGGGCCGAGAACAGCGCGGTGAGACCGGCGATCACGAAGGCGAGCGTGACGGCCGGGCCCGCCTTGGGGACGGCCTGGCCGAGGACGACGAAGATGCCGGTGCCGAGCGTGGCACCGATGCTGATCATGGTCAGCTGCCACAGCCCGAGGGAGCGCCGCAGCGAGCCTCCCTCGCCCTGGCCGCCCTCCGCGACCAGGCGTTCCACGGGCTTACGCCGCATGAGGCGCGCGGCGAGGCCCGGGGACGCGGGGGCGGTCGCTGTGCGGTCGTGCGGGGGTGCGCCTTGGTCGAGCACGCGCTGGCTCCTTAATCCTGCCGGTCATTGCGGACGGGGACCGGTGGCAGCCCTGCGAGGACAGGAACCCACCGAGCGGAGTCCCCGCCACGCCACGTACAGACGAGCACCCTATGAGTCAGGCCTTCACGGGCGTAATGCAGCAACCTTGCGCGTCCCCGCATGATCATTGCGTTCCTCGCACCGGATTGACAAATCGTTGCGCGCGGGCTGACAACCGTTGCGCAGCATCCTCACCGCCGCCTTCGTCCCGACCATTTGGGGGGCGAGGGAGGCCGTCCGGATATCCAGACATCCGGGGGCCCGGAAACGCGGACGGCCCCCGCCCCTCCCGCTCGGGGAGGAACAGGGGCCGTACCGGACGACGTTTCGCCGGTCAGCTCCAGCTGGCGTGCAGCGGCTTGCCCTCGGCGTAGCCGGCGGCGCTCTGGATGCCGACGATGGCCTTCTCGGCGAACTCCTCCAGGGAACCGGCACCCGCGTAGGTGCAGGAGGAGCGGACGCCCGCGATGACCGAGTCGATCAGGTCCTCGACGCCCGGGCGGGTCGGGTCGAGGAACATGCGGGAGGTGGAGATGCCCTCCTCGAACAGCGCCTTGCGGGCACGGTCGTACGCGGACTCCTCGGACGTGCGGTTGGCCACCGCGCGCGCGGACGCCATGCCGAAGGACTCCTTGTAGGCACGCCCGTTGGCGTCGTGCTGGAGGTCGCCCGGCGACTCGTAGGTGCCCGCGAACCAGGAGCCGACCATCACGTTGGACGCGCCGGCCGCGAGGGCCATGGCCACGTCGCGCGGGTGCCGGACGCCACCGTCGGCCCACACGTGCTTGCCGTACTTCTTCGCCTCGGCGGCGCACTCCAGGACGGCCGAGAACTGCGGCCGGCCCACGCCGGTCATCATGCGGGTGGTGCACATGGCGCCGGGGCCGACACCGACCTTGATGATGTCCGCACCGGCGTCGATGAGGTCCTTGACGCCCTCGGCGGAGACGATGTTGCCCGCGACGATGGGCACCTGCGGGTCGAGGGCGCGCACCAGCCTGATGGCGCTGATCATCGACTCCTGGTGGCCGTGCGCGGTGTCGATGACGAGCGTGTCCACGCCCGCGTCGAGCAGCTGCTTGGCCTTGCCCGCCACGTCGCCGTTGATGCCGACGGCGGCGGCGATGCGCAGCTTGCCCTGCGCGTCGACGGCCGGGGTGTACAGCGTGGCGCGCAGGGCGCCCTTGCGGGTGAGGATGCCGGCCAGCTTGCCGTCCTTGTCGACGGCCGGGGCATAGCGCCGGTTGTGGTGGTCCAGGGTGTTGAAGGCCTCGCGCGGGTCGATGTCCGCGTCGAGCAGCAGGAGGTCCTTGGACATGACCACTTCGAGCTGCGTGAAGCGGTCGACGCCGGTGAGGTCCGCGTCGGTGACGACGCCGACGGGCCGCTGCTCCTCGTCCACGACCACACCGGCGTTGTGGGCCCGCTTGGGCAGCAGTGCGAGCGCGTCGGCGACGGTCTGGTGCGGGGCGAGCACGATCGGCGTGTCGAGCACCAGGTGGCGGCTCTTCACCCAGGAGACGACGTCGGTGACGACGTCGATCGGAATGTCCTGCGGGATCACCACGAGACCACCGCGCCGGGCCACGGTCTCGGCCATGCGGCGACCGGCGATCGCGGTCATGTTGGCGACGACGAGCGGGATGGTGGTGCCCGTGCCGTCCGGCGAGCTGAGGTCCACGCCCTGACGCGAACCGACCGCGGAGCGGCTCGGCACCATGAAGACGTCGTCGTACGTCAGGTCGTACGCGGGCTGGATGTCATTGAGGAAACGCACGTGCTGCTCATCCCAGTCGTTCAGAAGTGGCCCCCGGACAGGTGTGCCAGGGGGAAAGAGCACGTACTTCATTGTCCCATGTCGGGGCCGTTGTCACGCCCCGACGGAACATCCAGGGTGCCGGCCGATCACCTAGGAGGATCCTCCAAGTGGCGATCCGCCCAGGGCCAGCACGACGGCCAGCGCGGGCGTACGGTCCACCGCCTCGCCGAACACCTCCTGGGCCGTCCGCCACTCCCCCGGGTTCGCCTCGGCGTACGGCTGCCAGCCGCGCACCACGATCAGCAGCCCCTGCTCGACGGCCCCCTCGGGCCATACGGTGTGGTCGGAGAGGGAGTCGGCCAGCGCGTCCCAGTTGCGCCCGAACCAGTCGGGCAGCGCCAGCGCCCGCGCGGTGCGGTCCATCAGCCCGGCCTTGTCGGTGACACCGTCGAGGTCGAGGTCGACGACGAGCCGCCCTGCCGGCTCCGACGTGCCCGTCGGGTCTTCGCTCATCTCAGTACCGCCCGGAACGTGTTGTAGTGATCATCGGTGTAGTAGATCTCCCCGCCCTGCCCGGTGACGATGCGCCGGGCCCCGCGGTCGCGCGAGCCGGGCGTCCTGACCGTGTATTCGTGGTAGTAGCCGCGCTGGTGCTTGGGCAGCCGCCCTTCGAAGTTCCCGAAGACGACGCCGTCCTTGGCGTACGGGAAGGGGCCGCCCTTGTCGATGCGGGCGAGCGTCGTACGGGCCTCGGCCGGCAGCTGAGCCTCCCTGACCGTGCCCATCCCGTGCACCCACGCCGGCACGGACACTCGCGCACCGGCCGACCTCGCCCCCGCACTGGCTCCGCCACCGGCTCCCGGGCCGGCCCCGGACGAACATCCCGCGAGGAGGACGCCGAGGACGGCAGCCAGCAGCCCCCAGAGCAGGCGGGGCGGCTTCCGGGGCGGTGCGGAGGCGCGGGGCGGGGTGAGGGACCGTCCGTGAGCGGGGGACGGCGCCTCGGACAGCCAGGCGCTGTGGAGCAGCGTGAGGGACCGTCTGAGCGTGTGGGAGATGAGCCGCGGCAGCATGCCGACGATGCTGCCACGCAGGTCCCACTCACCGCCTCGACTCGCCGCGCCCCGCGGGTCCCGCCCGGCCCCCGGGCCGCCACGCCGACACACCGCCTGCACCGCCACGGGGCGCCGCGGGGTTCGCGGCTCGCCCCAGGCCCCCTCCGCGTGTCCCCTCCGCCTGTCCCCTCCGCCTGTCCCCTGCGCGGGGCCCGTCAGATGCCGTCCGGGTCCGCTCGGCTGAGGGCCGGCTTCGGGGTGGGGCCCGCGGTCATCAGGTAGTCCGCGGCCGAGGTGTCCGTGACCAGGCTGGTGACCAGGCCGGAGCGGAGTACCGCGTCGATCGCGGACGCCTTGCGCTGGCCGCCGGCGATCGCCACGACCTCCGGGACCCGGCGCAGTTGGTCGGCCTTGACCGTGATGCACCGCTCCCCCAGGTCCCGCCCGATCCGGCGCCCCTCGGCGTCGAAGAGGTGCGCCGCCATCTCCGCGGCCACGCCGAGCGAGGCGTAGTGCGCCCGTTCCTCGTCGCTGAGCATGTCGTGCACCGTCGAGATGCCCGGCTCCCAGGAGCCGATGGAAACACAGGCGACCGTGACCTTGTCGAAGTACTCGAAGGCCCGGGCGATCCCGGTCTGGTTGCGCAGGGCGGCCGCGGTGGCCGCGTCCGGCAACAGCATCGGCGCATAGATCGGATGGGCGTCGCCGCCCGACACCTGGGCGGCGCGGCGTACGGCCTCGACCGAGCCGCGCTCCGAGGTCCCGGCGTCGTACACACCCGTCAGCTGCACGACCGTGCACGGCGGCAGCCGGTCGAGCGCCGCCGCCATGTGGATGGTGGACCGGCCCCAGGCCAGACCCAGCACGTCCCCTTCGTTGACGAGCTCGCCGAGCAGGTCGGCGGCGACCTCGCCGAGGTTCTCGGGGTCGGGGGTCTCCTCGGCCTCGGCCGGGGACTCGACCACCACGGCGTGCCGCAGGCCGTAGCGGGCGCGGAGCGCGTCGGAGCGCTCGGCGTCCAGCTCGGCCGGGACACGGATCTCGATACGTACGAGATCCCGTTCGAGAGCCGTCTCCAGGACCCGGGCCACCTTGAAGCGGCTGACGCCGAACTCCTCCGCGATCTGGATCTTGGACTTGCCCTCGAGGTAGAAGCGGCGGGCCATGGCCGCCGCCTGCACCAGCTCAGCGGGTCCCATCCGCATGGCTGACCGGCCCGCCGACATACCCGACACGGCGATCTCCTCACTGCTGTTCACACTCTGGATTCGCCGTTCATCCTTGCAGATTCGGCGCTACGGATCTGCCCTGATGGGGGCCGTTCACTTAACCGTTCACGTAGCCGTGGCTCAGTGGTCGCATGCCCAGGATGCCTTGGCGGTGGCGGTCTGCGCCTGTGTGCGCAGGGCACGCACCGCCTCCGCCGGGTCCTCGGCCCCGTACACGGCCGAGCCGGCCACGAACACGTCCGCTCCCGCGTCCGCGCACCGCTCGATCGTCGAGGCCGAGACACCGCCGTCCACCTGGAGCCACAGCTGCAGGCCGTGCTTGCCGATCAGCTCACGGGTGCGGCGGATCTTCGGCAGCATGATGTCGAGGAACGCCTGACCGCCGAAGCCGGGCTCGACCGTCATGATCAGCAGCATGTCGAGTTCCGGGAGCAGGTCCTCGTACGGCTCGATCGGCGTCGCCGGCTTGAGCGCCATGGAGGCACGGGCACCCTTGGCGCGGATCTCCCGGGCGAGCCGCACGGGCGCGGCGGCCGCCTCCACGTGGAACGTGACGGAGGAGGCGCCCGCCTCGACGTACTGGGGCGCCCAGCGGTCGGGGTCCTCGATCATCAGGTGGCAGTCCAGCGGGGTGTCCGTCGCACGCGCCAGGGACTCCACGATGGGCACGCCGAGCGTGAGGTTCGGGACGAAGTGGTTGTCCATGACGTCGACGTGGAGCCAGTCGGCGCCTTGGACCGCCTTGGCCTCCTCCGCGAGGCGAGCGAAGTCGGCGGACAGGATGCTGGGGTTGATCTGCACGGCCATGCCCCAAGCCTGCCATGTCGCTGCGCTTGGCTGTAACCGCGGTCGCCTGGGGTCGTGCGTCGGCTGCGGGCCGGTGGGGGCTGGACGCGCAGTTCCCCGCGCCCCTCGGTTGGCTGTCGTCAGCGGTGTTTCAGCCGGTTCTGCGGATCAAGGCCAGGTACATCGCGTCCGTGCCGTGCAGATGCGGCCACAGCTGTACGTCCGGCCCGTTGCCGAGCGCCGGGACGCCCGGCAGCAGCGGACGCGCGTCGATCAGCTCCGCCTCCGGGCGCTGCTTGAGGACGTCGGCGACGACCGCGCGGGTCTCGGCGAGGTGCGGCGAGCAGGTCGCGTAGCCGACGATCCCGCCGACGCGCACCGAGTCGAGCGCGGTGCGCAGCAGCGCCCGCTGCAGCGGCGCGAAGCTGTCCAGATCCTCCGGGCGGCGCCGCCAGCGGGCCTCGGGGCGCCGGCGCAGCGCGCCGAGCCCGGTGCACGGCACGTCCATCAGCACCCGGTCGAAGGTGCCGGGCCGCCACGGCGGCCGGGTCCCGTCGGCGGCGATGACCTGGTACGGCCCCGGATTGCCGGCCAGTGCCTTGGCGACCAGCCCCGCCCGGTGCGGCTGCTTCTCGGAGGCGAGCAGCGTGGCTCCCCGCTCGGCGGCGAGGGCGGCCAGCAGCGCGGCCTTGCCACCGGGCCCGGCACACCCGTCGAGCCATGTCGTGTCGGACCCCTCGATGGGCGCGTTGGCGAGCGCCAGGGCGACCAGCTGGCTGCCCTCGTCCTGCACTCCGGCCCGGCCCTCGCGGACGGCCTGCACCGCGCCCGGCTCACCGCCCTCGGCGAGCCGCACGGCGTACGGCGACCAGCGCCCCGCCACGGCTGCCTCCTCGCGCAGCAGCTCCTCGGTGGTGGCCCGCCCCGGCCGCGCGACCAGGGTCACCTCGGGCCGTTCGTTGTCGGCCTCCAGCAGGTCCTCGATACCGGCGCGCCCGCCGCCCAGGGAGTCCCAGAGCGCGGAGACGACCCAGCGGGGATGCGAGTGGACGACGGCGAGGTGGTCCTCGGCATCCTCGTCGTACGGCGGCGCGACCTTCTCCAGCCAGCCGTCGAGATCGTCCTGCGCGACCTTGCGCAGCACCGCGTTGACGAACTTGGCGCGCCCGTCACCGAGCACTACTCGCGCCAGCTCGACGGAGGCGGACACGGCGGCGTGCGTCGGGATCCGCGTCCCGAGCAGCTGGTGCACACCGAGGCTGAGCACATCGAGCACCGGCGGGTCGACCTCGCGCAGCGGCCGGTCGACACAGGCGGCGATCACCGCGTCGTACGTCCCCTGCCGGCGGAGCGTGCCGTACACCAGCTCGGTGGCGAGGGCCGCGTCCCGTGCGTCGAACTTCTCCGGTCCCTCCTTCTCGCGCGCCTTGCGCAGCAGCGGCGGCAGCACGAGGTTGGCGTACGCGTCCCGCTCGTCGACCGCGCGCAGCGCCTCGAAGGCCAGGATGCGGACGGGGTCCTTCTGCGGACGGCGGTAGGGCTTGGCGGGCCTGCGCGGCCGCCGGGACTGCTCGCTCACGAAAAAGGTGCTCCGGATGTCAGGAAGGGAGTGCGGTTCCCAGCCTACGTCGGCGCACCGTCACCCCCTCCTACCGGGCTCTCAGCCGCCGAGCTTCTCGCCCTCGGCGATCCGCACGCCACGGGCCCAATCGGCCGCCCGCATCGGCTTCTTGCCCTGCGCCTGTACCCAGAGCAGCTCGACGGCGTACGAACCGGTGCCCACGTGCACGCTGTTCTTGCCGACCGCCATCCGCCCCGGCGCGAGATCGGTGCGCTCGGGCACGGGCGTGACCTGGATGAGCTTGAGCCGCTCGCCGCGGAAGGTGGTCCAGGCGCCGGGGGCCGGGGTGCAGCCGCGCACGACCCGGTCGACCCGCAGCGCGGGCGCGGCCCAGTCGACCTGCGCGTCCTCGACGGTGATCTTCGGCGCGAGGGTGACGCCCTCGGCCGGCTGCGGTACGGCCTTCAGGGTGCCGTCCTCGATGCCGTCCATGGTCGCGGCGAGCAGCCCCGCGCCGGCGAAGGCGAGCCGGGTCAGCAGGTCACCGCTGGTGTCGGTGGCCCGGATCGCCTCGGTCACGGTGCCGTAGACGGGCCCGGAGTCCAGCCCCTCCTCGATGAGGAAGGTGGAGGCGCCGGTGATCTCGTCGCCCGCCATGATGGAGTGCTGCACCGGAGCCGCGCCGCGCCAGGCGGGGAGCAGCGAGAAGTGCAGATTGACCCAGCCGTGAGCGGGGACGTCGAGGGCGACCCGGGGCAGCAGCGCGCCGTACGCGACGACCGGGCAGCAGTCCGGGCCGATCTCCTTCAGCCGCTCCAGGAACTCGGGGTCCCGCGGCTTGAGGGGCTTGAGCACCTCGATCCCGGCCTCCTCCGCCCGCTCGGCCACGGGCGATGCGACCAGCCTGCGCCCGCGCCCGGCCGGTGCGTCGGGCCGCGTGACAACAGCGGCCACCTCATGCCGCCCGGAGGCGATCAGAGCGTCCAGAGCGGGAACGGCGACCTCGGGGGTACCGGCGAAGACAAGCTTCATGGGCGGGATCGGGCCTCTCGGGCGGGGGTGGGCGGGCAGCGCACCAGTCTATGACCACCGGCGGCCGGACGGGTTAGAGCCACGGGTGTGTGGACGCCGACGGCGCGGGGCCCCAGGTTGTCCGGTCTCTTGGCCCACTGGACGACGGGTGGTGCGCGGGTGGCAGAGGGAACCCGGGCGCGCGCCGGGACGACCGGCGTACGCATATGCCCGTACGCCCCCACCCCGTGACCAGCGGAGCGCACAGGCGTTGGTCAAGAAAGAGTTGACAACACAGGGCCGCTTTCGCGGCCCAATTCCTTTCAACGCCGGTTCGAGAGGCTTGTTCATGGCCGACCATGCAACCCACGACGCCCAGGCCCGGGCCAGCCTGCACTTGCTGGTGCGGGACATCGAGCGAGTCCGCCGGCAGGTGGACGCGCTGCGCACGCTCACCGCCCAGCTGGGAAACGTCTACCGCCCGCGCCGCTCCGGCCCGTCCACGGGCTTCGTCGTCTACGGACGCGCGCCAGCCCCGACGGTGCGCCTTGCCCAGGAACTCCGGGACAGTGTCGAAACCCTGGTCACGGCCGCCGTGGACTTCGACCGCTCACTCGGCTTCTCGTGGGACGCGGTGGGCTCGGCGCTCGGGGTCACCAAGCAGGCGGTGCACCGCCGTTACGGCGCCCGCCGCGCCGCGACCCAGGCGGCCGCCGAGGCCGAGCGCGGCCCGGAGCCCTCAGGGACCCGCACCCTCAATGTGCCCACCGGCCTGCCCGCGGTCCCGACGGTTCCCGCGGCCCGCTCGATGCCCACACAGCCGACGGCGGGCAGCCCCGCCCTGCGCGACGAGGCCCGCCCGACGGCTTTCCCCGGCCCACGCAACGGCTGACACCACGGCCGACAGTTCTGCCCCGCCCTCCCGGGCACGTCCGGGAGGGCGGATACGTATGCGGACACGGCGGCCGGGACACCCGGCACGACCACATCACTTCACCATCACTTCAACGACAGCCCGGCGACCCTCGCCTCACCGCGCGCCCGGCGCCCGACGGCACGTCACCTCACGCACTGCCCCGTGCCCCTGGTCCGGGGCCGGGTGCTCGGTGCCCGCCGCATCGACCTCACCCGATGTCCGCCGGATCGATCCGCACCCGCACCGCCTCCCCGCTCCCCCGTGCCATCCGAGCGGCCTGGGCGGTCTTCAGCGCGGCGGCCAGCGCGGCCCCGCTGCCCGGCCGTACCCGCACCAGTGCCCGGTCCCAGTGCTCGCCCGGCGGTGGCGCCCCGGGCCTGCGAGGCCGCCCGGGCGGGGCTGACGGTATCGGCACCGGCCCCAGCACCTCCGCGTCCGGCGGCAGTTCGGCCGAGGCCAGGAACTCGGCGACGGCCGCCGGTGTCCCGGACACGGCCGCCATCCGCGACACCGGGGGGAAGCCCAGCTCGGCCCGCTCGGCCAGTTCCCGTACCGCGTGCCCGACGGGGTCCCACCGCACCAGCGCCTGCACCGGCCGCAGGGTCGGCTCGGCCACCACGACCACCGTGCCGCCCTCGCTCTGCGGCCGTACCAGCGCGCCCGCCGCGATCCACCGGCGCAGCGCGTCCTCGCCGGCCCGCAGGTCGGGTCGTACGAGCATGGCCCAGCCGTCCAGCAGCAGGGCGGCCGCGTAGCCGCCCTCGGCGACCGGTTCGGCGCCCGGTGTGCTCACAACGAGCGCGGGTGTGCCCGGCACCGTGTCCAGCACATGCTCGCGCCCCGAGGTGCGCACCGGGACCGCGGGAAAGGCGCGCCCCAGCTCCTCGGCCGTCCGCCGCGCCCCCACTATCTGGGCGCGCAGCCGGAAGCCGCCGCACTCCGGGCAGTGCCACGCGTTCTCCTCGCGCCCGCACCAGCCGCACCGCAGCACCCCGGCGTCCTGTCCCTGGAGCGGCCCGGAGCAGTGCCGGCAGCGGGCGGGCGCCCGGCACCGGTCGCAGGCCATGCGGGGGGCGTAACCGCGTCGGGGCACCTGCACCAGCACCGGTCCGTGCCGCAGCCCCTCGCGGGCCGTCTGCCAGGCGAGGGTCGGCAGCCGGGCGGCGCGGGCCGCCTCGTCGCGCGCGAGATCCTCGTCCCCGACCGTCCGGACCAGCGGCGCGGCCCGGCGCACCTGCTCCCGGTCGGCGGCCAGCGGCCGGGCCCAGCCGCTCTCCACGAGCTGGGCGGCCTCCACGGTGCAGGAGAACCCGCCCAGCAGGAAGGCGCACTTGTCCAGCGCGGCCCGCAGCAGCAGCACATCGCGTGCGTGCGGCTGGGGGGCGTGCTGCTCGCTGTGGCTGTCGTCGCCGTCGTCCCAGATGGCGACGAGCCCCAGGTCCTGCACGGGTGCGAACATGGCGGCCCGCGTCCCGACCACGGCCCGTACGGAACCCCGGCGCACCGCCAGCCACTGCGCATACCGCCTCTCGGGCCCCGCGTCGGCGGTGAGCAGCGCATGCCGCCCCGCACCGAGCAGCGCGGTGAGCGCGGCGTCGACCCGCGCGGCGGTCCGCCCGTCCGGTACGACGACGAGGGCGCCGCGTCCCGAGGCGAGCGTGGCGGCGACGGCGCGGGCCAGTTCCTCGCTCCACAGCGGGCCCGGCAGCGCGGTCCAGACCGCCCTGGGCGATCCGCCGGAGGCCAGCGCGTCGAGGAACGCGCCGCCGTGCTCGTACCGCCCCCAGGAGGCCTGTTCCGGTGGCTTCGGCGGCGGGAGCGGAGCGGGCGAGGGCCGTTGCTCGGCTCGCACGCTGCGCGGCGGCACGGCCAGCTGGAGCACGTCGGCGAGGCTTCCGGCGTACCGGTCGGCCACGGCCCGGGTGAGCCCGAGCAGTTCCGCGCTCAGCACCGGCTCCGGCGAGACGACCTGGGCCAGGGCGGCCAGCGGACCGGTGTAGTCGGACTCGGCCCGCCGCTCGATCAGGAAGCCGTCGATGAGCCCGCCGCCCTCCCGGCGCCCTTCGCGCACCCGGTGCCGCCCGGCTCCGAACCGCACCCGCACCCGCACGCCGGGCTGCGCCTGCGCGTCCAGTTCCTCGGGCACCGCGTAGTCGAAGTACCGGTCGAGGTGCAGCACGCCCTTGTCGACCAGCACCCGCGCGACGGGCAGTTCCTTGGCGAGCGCGGCGCCCCGCCAGGTCCGCGGCTTGGCTCGGGGCGTCTTCGCCTGGCGCACGCTCTCCCGGATGAGCGCGAGCTGCTCCGGCGGCGCCCCTTCGGCCCCGCCGTCCCCCTCTGCCCGGGACACCCCGTTCTCGCTGCTCACGCTTGCATTCTTACCAAACGGCTCTGACAACGGCCCCCGGCCGCCCTGCACCGCCCGAGATCCTCTCGGCCCCGGCAACGCCGTCCGGCGCTTCCGCCATGGCCCACTCGGCCATACCGCTCCCGATCGGGACCGGCAGCAGGATTCGAACCTGCGAGGGTGTTCTCACCCAGAAGTAGCCGGGGCCCGCGCACCGGGCGGTGTCGGCCTCCACAGCGTAGGAGCCGCCCACTCGCGCACGCCACCGCATTCGACCGCCGGCAGCTGGCTCGTTGTCCCACGAAGGCTGCCCCATGACGCCTGCCCCGTGACAGGCCGAGGCCCGGCATCCCCGAAGGGAAGCCGGGCCTCGGAGAGAGGAAGGCGCGGGCTTACAGGCCCACGGCCGCGCGCAGGGCGTCCACGCGGTCCGTGCGCTCCCAGGTGAAGTCCGGGAGCTCGCGGCCGAAGTGACCGTAGGCGGCCGTCTGGGAGTAGATCGGGCGGAGCAGGTCGAGGTCGCGGATGATCGCGGCCGGACGGAGGTCGAAGACCTCGTCGATCGCCTTCTCGATCTTCTCGGCGTCGACCTTGGCGGTGCCGAAGGTCTCGACGAACAGACCGACCGGCTCGGCCTTGCCGATCGCATAGGCGACCTGCACCTCGCAGCGGGAGGCCAGGCCCGCCGCCACCACGTTCTTCGCGACCCAGCGCATCGCGTACGCGGCCGAACGGTCCACCTTGGACGGGTCCTTGCCCGAGAAGGCACCGCCACCGTGGCGGGCCATGCCGCCGTACGTGTCGATGATGATCTTGCGGCCGGTCAGGCCGGCGTCACCCATCGGACCGCCGATCTCGAAGCGGCCGGTCGGGTTGACCAGCAGACGGTAGCCCTCGGTGTCCAGCTTGATGCCCTCGTCCAGCAGCGCCTTCAGCTCCGGCTCCACGACGAACTCGCGGATGTCGGGCGCCAGCAGCGACTCCAGGTCGATGTCGCTCGCGTGCTGGGAGGAGACGACCACCGTGTCGAGACGGACGGCCTTGTCGCCGTCGTACTCGATGGTGACCTGCGTCTTGCCGTCCGGGCGCAGGTAGGGGATGGTGCCGTTCTTGCGGACCTCGGACAGGCGCTTCGACAGGCGGTGCGCCAGGAAGATCGGCAGCGGCATCAGGGTCGGCGTCTCGTCGGACGCGTAGCCGAACATCAGGCCCTGGTCGCCCGCGCCCTGCTTGTCCAGCTCGTCCTCGTCGCCCTCGACCCGGGTCTCGTACGCCGTGTCGACACCCTGTGCGATGTCCGGGGACTGTGCGCCGATGGACACCGAGACACCGCAGGAGGCGCCGTCGAAGCCCTTCTTGGAGGAGTCGTAGCCGATCTCGAGGATCTTGCTGCGGACCAGGGTCGCGATGTCCGCGTAGGCCTTGGTCGTCACTTCGCCGGCCACATGGACCAGGCCGGTGGTGATCAACGTTTCGACGGCGACCCGGGAGGTCGGGTCCTCGCGCAGAAGCGCGTCGAGAATGGTGTCGCTGATCTGGTCAGCGATCTTGTCGGGGTGACCCTCGGTCACGGACTCCGAGGTGAACAGGCGACGGGACACAACGCTCCCTGTGGTTGCAGCGGCTGCTGGCTGATCATTTGCGGCGACGCGCGGGGCTGCGCCCGGCGTCGACCGTGAACAGTTTATCGGTCGCACTCGGCCAATGGGCCACTGTCTCGCCTCTCGGGAGCGCTGTGACCTGCGGCACGGGCATTCTGCACAATGCCGGGCGGCCTTGGCCAGGGCCGCCACACCCGATTTGATCGGTCCACGGGCCTGCCGTCAACGGGTCCACGCGGTCCGGCCGGGGACGCGCCGGGGTCAGCCGAGCCGTCGGACGACCAAGTCCCAGACGGTGTCGGCCAGGGCTTCCTTGGGGCCGTGCGGCACCGGAGTCTCGCTGCCGTCGGCGCCCAGCACCACGGCCTCGTTCTCCTCGGAACCGAACGTCTTGCGCTCCCCCACCTCGTTGACGACGAGCAGGTCACAGCCCTTGCGGGCGAGTTTGGCGCGGCCGTTGGCGAGGACGTCGTCGGTCTCGGCGGCGAAGCCGACGATCACCTGGCCGGTACGTGCCCGATCGGCCGAGATCTCCGCGAGGATGTCCGGATTTCGCACCAGGACGATCGGGTCGGGGTCCTGGCCGTCCTTCTTCTTGATCTTGCCTGTGACATAGGTCTCCGGGCGGAAGTCGGCGACCGCGGCGGCCATGACGACCGCGTCGGCGTCCGCCGCCGCCTTCAGGACGGCCTCGCGCAGCTGGACGGCCGTGCCGACCGGTACGACGTCCACGCCCGCCGGGTCGGGCAGGCCCGCGTTGGCCGCGATCAGCGTGACCCGGGCGCCGCGGGCGGCGGCGGTGCGGGCGAGGGCGTAGCCCTGCTTGCCGGAGGAGCGGTTGCCGAGGAAGCGGACCGGGTCGAGGGGCTCGCGGGTGCCGCCGGCGGAGACGACCACGTGCCGCCCCTCCAGGTCGGGTTCGGCGGCGCCCCGGGCCAGTACGCGGCGACAGACCTCGAAGATCTCCGCCGGGTCGGGCAGCCGGCCCTTGCCGGTGTCGACGCCGGTGAGCCGGCCGACGGCGGGCTCGATGACGACGGCGCCGCGGCGGCGCAGCGTGGCCACGTTCTCCTGGGTGGCCGGGTGCTCCCACATCTCGGTGTGCATCGCGGGCGCGAAGACGACCGGGCAGCGAGCGGTCAGCAGCGTGTTGGTCAGCAGGTCGTCGGCGAGGCCGTGAGCGGCCTTGGCGAGCATGTCGGCCGTGGCGGGCGCGACGACCACCAGGTCGGCGTGCTGGCCGATGCGGACGTGCGGGACCTCGTGGACGTCGTCCCAGACCTCCGTGGAGACGGGGTTGCCGGACAGGGCGGACCAGGTGGCGGCCCCGACGAAGTGCAGCGCGGAGGCGGTGGGCACCACGCGGACGTCGTGATCCGACTCCGTGAACCTTCTCAGCAGCTCACAGGCCTTGTACGCGGCGATGCCGCCGCTGACCCCCAGGACCACCCTCGGCTTGTCCACCATCTCTCCCCGGCTCGGCAACGAACGCGACGGAACGTATGAGTCCATCACACACCACAGGCCCGGCAACGTGCTGCCGGGCCTGTGGACAAGTCGATCGCAGTCTGAAAGTACTACTGCTACTGCGCAGGACTACTGAGCGGGGCCCTCGATGGCCTCGGACGTCAGCAGACCCGCGTTGATCTCGCGCAGGGCGATCGACAGCGGCTTCTCGTGAACGTGGGTGTCGACGAGCGGACCCACGTACTCGAGGAGACCCTCGCCGAGCTGGGAGTAGTACGCGTTGATCTGACGGGCCCGCTTGGCGGCGTAGATCACGAGGCTGTACTTCGAGTCGGTGGCCTCAAGCAACTCGTCGATCGGCGGGTTGATGATGCCCTCGGGCGCGGTGATGGAAGAGGACACGCTCTACCTTCCGAAAGAGGGGAAAAGATCAGTCATGATCACACAACGTCCATCAAGGCTAGCAGCTCGCGCGCCACGTCCTCGACGGAGGTGTTGACCAGGGTCGTATCGAACTCCGGCTCGGCCGCCAACTCGGTCCTGGCCGCCTCCAGGCGGCGCTCGATGACCTCGGGCGGCTCGGTGCCGCGGCCGGTCAGCCTGCGCACCAGCTCCTCCCAGGAGGGCGGAGCCAGGAACACCAGCTGAGCGTCGGACATCGACTCCCGCACCTGCCGGGCGCCCTGGAGGTCGATCTCCAGCAGGACGGGCTCGCCGTTCTCCAGGCGCTCCAGCACGGCCGCGCGGGGCGTGCCGTAGCGGTTGCCGGCGAACTCGGCCCACTCCAGCAGCTCGCCGTTGGCGATCAGCTTGTCCATCTCCTCGTCGGTGACGAAGAAGTAGTGGACTCCGTGCCGCTCGCCGGGCCGCGGCTTGCGGGTGGTGGCCGACACGGAGAGCCAGACCTCGGGGTGTTCCTTGCGCATATGGGCGACGACCGTGCTCTTGCCGACCCCCGAGGGGCCGGAGAGCACGGTCAGCCGCGGACGTTCACTCATGCAGCGATTATTCCAGCAATCCCGGAGTGCCCGGGACGCCCGGTCCGGCAGGGCCCGGACTCAGGAGCCGGTGCTGCCGAACTCACGCTCCAGGGAAGCGATCTGGTTGGAACCGAGGCCGCGCACGCGACGGCTCTCGGAGATCCCCAGACGCTCCATGATCTGCTTGGCGCGGACCTTGCCCACGCCCGGCAGGGACTCGAGCAGCGCGGAGACCTTCATCTTGCCGATGACGTCGTTCTCCTGGCCCTGCTTGATGACCTCGTGCAGGGAGGCGCCGGAGTGCTTGAGTCGATTCTTGACCTCGGCCCGCTCCCGGCGAGCCGCGGCGGCCTTTTCGAGCGCGGCTGCGCGCTGTTCGGGGGTAAGGGGCGGAAGAGCCACGCCTACGTCACCTCGGATGTCGAACTGTCGGATACGGACCGGTGAGGAACCTAGTCGCCCCACACCTGGGGAGCTACGAGCAACACGCTGCCCGGTCTCCCCCACTGCCTTAACGGCGTGGGAGGTGCCCCCACTGCTCGGAGACTAGCGGTCAAGTCCGCCAGAGTCAGCGAGAACAGCGGAAAAGTCCTGGTCAGCCTCCGCCAGGACGGACATTTCAGACATAATGCCCACGATTTGAGGATGTATTCACACTCAAGTCGCCGAGCCGCCGCTTCCCGGGGCACCCCTCCGAGGACTCAGGCACCCACGACGGCGGCCTGGATCTCCTCCGCGAAGCGCTCGGCGGACGCGCGCAGCGCCCCGGCCTCGGGTCCGTGCCGCAGCACACCCCGGCTGACGTTCGGAACGACGTTGCGCAGCGCCGGTCCGAAGACCTTCGGAAGGTCGGCCGCGGTCGCGCCCTGCGCGCCGACGCCGGGCGCGAGGAGCGGGCCGTTGATGGCGAGGTCGTAGGACGAAAGGTCGCCGACCGTGGCGCCGACGACGGCGCCGAAGGAGCCCAGCGGCTCCTCCCCCGCGTTCTCGGCGGCCAGGTGGGCCAGCATGGTCGCGCCCACGGTGCGGCCGTCGGCGCGGACCGCGTGCTGGACCTCGGGGCCTTCCGGGTTGGAGGTCAGCGCCAGCACGAACAGGCCGGTGCCGCTCTCCCGGGCCAGCGCGACGGCCGGGCTGAGCGAGCCGTAGCCGAGGTACGGCGAGACGGTCAGGGCGTCGGAGAACAGCGGGGAGTCCTGGTGCAGGTAGGCCTCGGCGTACCCGGCCATGGTCGAGCCGATGTCGCCGCGCTTGGCGTCCATCACGACGAGGGTGCCGGCCGCGCGCGCCTCCTGGACGATCTTCTCCAGGACGGCGAGGCCGCGGGAGCCGAAGCGCTCGAAGAAGGCGCTCTGCGGCTTCATCACGGCGACCCGGTCGGCCACCGCCTCGACGACCGTGCGGCCGAACCGCTCCAGACCGGCCACGTCGTCGTTCAGACCCCACTCGGCGAGCAGGGAGGCGTGCGGGTCGATGCCGACGCACAGCGGGCCGCGCTCGTCCATGGCGCGGCGCAGCCGGGCGCCGAAGGGCTCCATCGAGGTCATGCGGGCTTCCTCACGTCGGCGCCGACCGCGTCGGCGAGGGTGGCGTACGGGCTGGTGCGCAGGCGGGCGGCGAGGCCCTTGTGGAGGGCGCGGGTCCAGAAGGGGCCCTCGTAGATGAAGGCGCTGTACCCCTGGATCAGCGTGGCACCGGCCAGGATGCGCTGCCAGGCGTCCTCGGCGGTCTCGATGCCGCCGACGCCCACGAGCGTGATCCGGTTGCCCACCCGCGCGTACAGGCGGCGCAGCACCTCCAGGGAACGCGCCTTGAGCGGGGCGCCGGACAGTCCGCCGGTCTCCTTCACCAGCGAGGCTTCGGAGGCCAGACCGAGACCGTCGCGGGCGATGGTGGTGTTGGTCGCGATGATGCCGTCCAGGCCCAGCTCCACGGCCAGGTCGGCGACGGCGTCGATGTCCTCGTCGGCGAGGTCCGGGGCGATCTTCACCAGGAGCGGGACGCGCCGGTTCGCGACCGTGCGGTCGGCGGCCTCGCGGACGCCGGTCAGCAGCGGGCGCAGCGCCTCGGTGGCCTGCAGGTTGCGCAGGCCGGGCGTGTTCGGCGAGGAGACGTTGACGACCAGGTAGTCGGCGTACGGGGCGAGGCGCTCGGCGGACTTCACGTAGTCGAGGACGGCCTCCGCCTCCGGGACGACCTTCGTCTTGCCGATGTTGACGCCCACGACCGTCCTGAAGACCGGCCGGCGGGTGGCGAGACGGGCGGCCACGGCCAGCGAGCCGTCGTTGTTGAAGCCCATGCGGTTGATCAGCGCGCGGTCCGCGACGAGGCGGAACAGCCGCTTCTTGGGGTTGCCGGGCTGCGGCTCGCCGGTGACCGTGCCGATCTCGACGTGGTCGAAGCCCAGCATCGACATGCCGTCGATCGCGACGGCGTTCTTGTCGAAGCCGGCGGCGAGCCCGAAGGGGCCGTGCATGCGCAGCCCGAAGGCCTCCGTGCGCAGTTCCTTGTAGCGGGGCGCGAGGGCGGCCGCGATGAACGTGCGCAGGACGGGGATGCGGACGGCGCGGCGGATCCAGCGGAAGGCCAGGTGGTGGGCCTGCTCGGGATCCATCCGGGTGAACACCAGACGGAAGAACAGTTTGTACATCTCGGAAAAGTCCTCGGGGTCCTCATACAGAGGGGGACACCGTTTCCGGTGTCCCCCTCAGGGCTGCTAGTCGCGGGCCGCGGTCAGGTGTTCCGCGTGTTCCTGGAGCGAACGGACGCCTACGTCACCGTGGTTGAGGGCGTCGATGCCCTGGACCGCCGCGGCGAGCGCCTGGACCGTGGTCAGACACGGCACGGAGCGGGCCACCGCGGCCGTACGGATGTCGTAGCCGTCGAGGCGGCCGCCGGTGCCGTACGGGGTGTTGACGATGAGGTCGACCTCGCCGTCGTGGATCAGCTGGACGATGGTCCGCTCGCCGTTCGGGCCGGTGCCCTCGGACTGCTTGCGCACGACGATGGCGTTGATGCCGTTGCGCTTGAGGACCTCGGCGGTGCCGGAGGTGGCGAGCAGCTCGAAGCCGTGCGCGACCAGCTCACGTGCCGGGAAGATCATCGAGCGCTTGTCGCGGTTGGCGACCGAGATGAACGCGCGGCCCTTGGTGGGCAGCGGGCCGTAGGCGCCCGCCTGCGACTTGGCGTACGCCGTGCCGAAGACGGAGTCGATGCCCATGACCTCGCCCGTGGAGCGCATCTCCGGGCCGAGGACCGTGTCGACGCCGCGGCCCTGGACGTCGCGGAAGCGCGACCACGGCATCACGGCCTCCTTGACGGAGATCGGCGCGTCCAGCGGCAGCTCGCCCCCGTCGCCGCGCTTCGGCAGCAGGCCCTCCGCGCGCAGCTCGGCGATGGTCGCGCCCAGCGAGATCCGGGCGGCGGCCTTGGCGAGCGGCACCGCGGTCGCCTTCGAGGTGAAGGGGACGGTGCGGGAGGCGCGCGGGTTGGCTTCGAGGACGTAGAGGATGTCGCCGGCCATGGCGAACTGGATGTTGATCAGTCCGCGCACCCCGACGCCCTTGGCGATGGCCTCCGTAGAGGCGCGCAGCCGCTTGATGTCGAAGCCGCCGAGGGTGATCGGGGGCAGGGCGCACGCCGAGTCGCCGGAGTGGATGCCGGCCTCCTCGATGTGCTCCATCACGCCGCCGAGGTACAGCTCCTCGCCGTCGTAGAGCGCGTCGACGTCGATCTCGATCGCGTCGTCCAGGAAGCGGTCGACGAGGACCGGCCGCGAGGGGCTGATCTCGGTCGACTCGGCGATGTAGGCGGCGAGACGGGTCTCGTCGTAGACGATCTCCATGCCGCGCCCGCCGAGCACGTAGGACGGCCGGACCAGGACCGGGTAGCCGATCTCGTCGGCGATGGCCTTGGCCTCGTCGAAGGTGGTGGCCGTGCCGTGCTTCGGCGCCGGCAGGCCCGCCTCGGCGAGGACCCGCCCGAACGCGCCCCGGTCCTCGGCCGCGTGGATGGCCTCGGGGGACGTGCCGACGACCGGCACGCCGTTGTCCTTCAGGGCCTGGGACAGGCCGAGCGGGGTCTGGCCGCCGAGCTGCACGATGACGCCCGCGACCGGGCCGGCCTGCTGCTCGGCGTGGACGATCTCCAGCACGTCCTCCAGCGTGAGCGGCTCGAAGTACAGCCGGTCGGAGGTGTCGTAGTCGGTGGAGACGGTCTCCGGGTTGCAGTTGACCATCACGGTCTCGTAGCCCGCGTCGCTCAGCGCGAAGGAGGCGTGGACGCAGGAGTAGTCGAACTCGATGCCCTGGCCGATGCGGTTCGGGCCGGAGCCGAGGATGATGACGGCCGGCTTCTCGCGGCTCGCGACCTCGGACTCCTCGTCGTAGGCGGAGTAGAAGTACGGCGTCTTCGCGGCGAACTCGGCGGCGCAGGTGTCGACCGTCTTGTAGACGGGGCGGATGCCGAGGGCGTGCCGGACCTCGCGGACGACGTCCTCGCGCAGGCCGCGGATCTCGCCGATCTGCTGGTCGGAGAAGCCGTGCCGCTTGGCGTCGGCGAGCAGCTCGGCGGTCAGCTCCGGCGTCTCGGCCAGCTCGTCCGCGATCTCCTTGATCAGGAAGAGCTGGTCCACGAACCACGGGTCGATCTTCGTGTACTCGAAGATCTCCGCCGGGGTGGCGCCGGCGCGGATGGCCTGCATGACCGTGTTGATCCGGCCGTCGGTGGGGCGTACGGCCTCGCGCAGCAGCGCGTCCTTGTCACCGGGCTCGCCGACGAACGTGAACTGGGAGCCCTTCTTCTCCAGCGAGCGCAGCGCCTTCTGGAAGGCCTCGGGGAAGTTGCGGCCGATGGCCATGGCCTCGCCGACCGACTTCATGGTGGTGGTCAGCGTGGAGTCGGCCTGCGGGAACTTCTCGAACGCGAAGCGCGGGGCCTTCACGACCACGTAGTCGAGCGTGGGCTCGAAGGAGGCCGGGGTCTCCTGCGTGATGTCGTTCGGGATCTCGTCCAGGGTGTAGCCGACGGCCAGCTTGGCGGCGATCTTCGCGATCGGGAAGCCGGTCGCCTTGGAGGCGAGCGCGGAGGACCGGGACACACGCGGATTCATCTCGATGACGATCACGCGGCCGTCCTCGGGGTTCACCGCGAACTGGATGTTGCAGCCGCCGGTGTCGACGCCGACCTCGCGGATGACGGCGATGCCGATGTCGCGCAGGATCTGGTACTCGCGGTCGGTCAGCGTCATCGCGGGCGCGACGGTGATGGAGTCACCGGTGTGCACGCCCATGGGGTCGAAGTTCTCGATGGAGCAGACGACCACGACGTTGTCGTGCTTGTCGCGCATCAGCTCCAGCTCGTACTCCTTCCAGCCGAGGATGGACTCCTCCAGGAGCACCTCGGTGGTCGGCGAGAGCGTGAGGCCCTGCCCGGCGATGCGGCGCAGCTCCTCCTCGTCGTGCGCGAAGCCGGAGCCGGCGCCGCCCATGGTGAAGGACGGGCGGACGACCACCGGGTAGCCGCCGAGGGTCTCGACGCCCTGGAGGACGTCCTCCATGGAGTGGCAGATGACCGAGCGGGCGGACTCGCCGTGGCCGGTCTTGCGCCGGACCTCCTCGACGACCTCCTTGAACAGGTCGCGGTCCTCGCCCTTGTGGATGGCCTCGGGCTTGGCGCCGATCAGCTCGACGCCGTACTTCTCCAGAACGCCGTTCTCGTGCAGCGAGATCGCGGTGTTCAGGGCCGTCTGACCGCCCAGGGTGGGCAGCAGGGCGTCGGGGCGCTCCTTGGCGATGATCTTCTCGACGAACTCCGGGGTGATCGGCTCGATGTACGTGGCGTCGGCGATCTCCGGGTCGGTCATGATCGTCGCCGGGTTGGAGTTGACCAGGACGACGCGCAGGCCCTCGGCGCGCAGGATGCGGCACGCCTGGGTGCCGGAGTAGTCGAACTCGGCGGCCTGGCCGATGACGATCGGGCCGGAGCCGATGACCAGGACGGACTGGATATCGGTGCGCTTAGGCACGCTGGCCCTCCATCAGGGAAACGAAGCGGTCGAACAGGTAGGCGGCGTCGTGCGGGCCCGCTGCCGCTTCGGGGTGGTACTGGACGGAGAAGGCCGGCTGGTCGAGCAGCTGCAGCCCCTCCACGACGTCGTCGTTCAGGCAGACGTGCGAGACCTCGGCGCGGCCGAACTTCGTCTCGCTGACCTGGTCGAGCGGCGCGTCGACGGCGAAGCCGTGGTTGTGCGCGGTGACCTCGACCTTGCCGGTCGTACGGTCCTGGACGGGCTGGTTGATGCCCCGGTGGCCGTACTTCAGCTTGTAGGTGCCGAAGCCGAGGGCGCGGCCGAGGATCTGGTTGCCGAAGCAGATGCCGAACAGCGGCGTCTTCCGCTCCAGGACGGCGGTCATCAGGGCGACCGGGCCGTCGGCGGTGGCCGGGTCGCCGGGGCCGTTGGAGAAGAACACACCGTCCGGGTGCACGGCGTAGACGTCCTCCTCGGTGGCCGTCGCGGGCAGCACGTGCACCTCGATGCCGCGCTCGGCCATGCGGTGCGGGGTCATGCCCTTGATGCCGAGGTCGATCGCGGCGACGGTGAACCTCTTCTCACCGATCGCGGGGACGACGTAGGCCTCCTTGGTCGCGACCTCGGCGTAGAGGCTCGCGCCCTTCATGTGCGGCTGGGCCTGGACGCGCTCGAGCAGCTCGGCCACGGGGGCGATCGCCTCGCCGGAGAAGACGCCGGCGCGCATGGAGCCGCGCTCGCGCAGATGGCGGGTGAGGGCGCGGGTGTCGATCCCGGAGATGCCGACCACGCCCTGCGCGACCAGCTCGTCGTCCAGGGAGCGCTGGGCGCGCCAGTTGGAGGGCACGCGCGCGGGGTCGCGCACGACGTAGCCGGAGACCCAGATGCGGCTCGACTCGTCGTCCTCGTCGTTCCAGCCGGTGTTGCCGATCTGCGGGGCGGTCGCGACGACGATCTGGCGGTCGTACGACGGGTCGGTCAGCGTTTCCTGGTAGCCGGTCATGCCGGTGGAGAACACGGCCTCGCCGAAGGTCTCCCCCACGGCCCCGTAGGCACGGCCGCGGAAGGTGCGGCCGTCCTCCAGGACGAGTACGGCGGGAACCTTGGCGGCTCCCCTGGTGGAGGTCGTCATCGTGCGCCTTCCGTGTCGTTGATCATCTGGTTCAGGGTGTCGACCCATTCGGTGTGCTCGGCCGCGTGGTCGGAGCGGAAGCCGGAGTCGATCAGCTTCTCCCCGTGTGCCCAGGTCACCACCAGCAGGCCGCCCTCGGTGAGGACCTTGCCGGCGATGCCCTTGTCCAGCCGGGCCTCGCGCAGTGCGGCGGCCGGGACGAAGAAGTCGGTCGCCCCGGGGCGTACGACCTCCAGGCCCGCGTCCGTGAGGGTCAGCTCGGCGCGGCTGCGGGTGCCGAGGCCGTGGGCCACGATGCGGTCCAGCCACTGCCCGGCGGTGGTCGAGCCGTGGTAACGGCCACTCATCGTCAGTCTGGCCGTACCGGGCTCGTCCGGCGCGCTGGGGAGCTCGGGCAGGTCGCCCTGGAGCGTGCCGCGCCACTTCCAGCCCTCGCGCATCAGCCAGTAGACGAGCGCGATGAAGAGCACGAGTCCGACGAGCCAGCCGATACGGGCCGGCCAGTCGGTGACCGCGGCCGACTTCTTGGCCTCGGCCAGCAGGATTACAGGTGTCACGTGAGCTTCCCGTCGACGAGCGTGGCCTTGCCCCGCAGCCACGTGTGCGTCACACGGCCTGGCAGCGCACGCCCCTCGTAGGGGGTGTTGCGGCTGCGCGAGGCGAAGCCCGCGGGGTCCACCTGGCCACGGTATTCCGTGTCGACCAGGGTGAGGTTGGCGGGCTCACCGGCCGAGACGGGACGGCCGTGCCCGGTGGCCTGTCCGATCTGCGCGGGCTTGACGGACATGCGGTCGGCGACGCCGGCCCAGTCCAGCAGGCCCGTGTCGACCATGGTCTCCTGGACCACTGACAACGCGGTCTCCAGTCCCACCATCCCCATGGCGGCGGCGGCCCACTCGCAGTCCTTGTCCTCGTGCGGGTGCGGGGCGTGGTCGGTGGCGACGATGTCGATCGTGCCGTCGGCGAGCGCCGCACGCAGGGCGTGCACGTCCCGCTCCGTGCGCAGCGGCGGGTTGACCTTGTAGACGGGGTTGTACGTGCGCACCAGCTCGTCGGTGAGGAGCAGGTGGTGCGGGGTCACCTCGGCGGTGACGTCGATGCCGCGGGACTTGGCCCAGCGGACGATCTCCACGGACCCCGCGGTCGACAGGTGGCAGATGTGGACGCGGGAGCCGACGTGCTCGGCGAGCAGCACGTCCCGCGCGATGATCGACTCCTCGGCGACGGCCGGCCAGCCGCCCAGGCCCAGCTCGGCGGAGACGACGCCCTCGTTCATCTGGGCGCCCTCGGTGAGCCGCGGCTCCTGTGCGTGCTGGGCGACGACACCGCCGAAGGCCTTCACGTACTCCAGCGCGCGGCGCATGATCACCGCGTCGTCCACGCACTTGCCGTCGTCGGAGAAGACGGTGACCCCGGCGGCCGACTCGTGCATGGCGCCCAGCTCGGCGAGCTTCCTGCCCTCCAGGCCGACGGTGACGGCGCCGATGGGCTGGACGTCGCAGTAGCCGTGCTCCTGGCCGAGCCGGTAGACCTGTTCGACGACACCGGCGGTGTCGGCGACCGGGAAGGTGTTGGCCATGGCGAACACGGCGGTGTAGCCGCCGGAGGCGGCCGCGCGGGTGCCGGTCAGGACCGTCTCGGAGTCCTCGCGGCCCGGCTCGCGCAGATGGGTGTGCAGGTCGACCAGGCCCGGCAGCAGCACCTTGCCGGCGGCCTCCACGACCTCGGCGCCCTCGGCGCTCAGACCGGTCCCCACCTCGGCGATCGTCTCGCCGTCGATCAGCACGTCCTGCGGCTCGCCGCCGAGCACCTTCGCACCACGGATCAGGATCTTGCTCATGGGTCTTACTTCTCCTCGTTGGTGCGGGCGTGGGTGACGGCGGGCTCGTTGCCGCCGAGCAGCAGGTACAGCACGGCCATCCGGATGGAGACGCCGTTGGCGACCTGCTCGACGGCGGTGCAGCGGTCGGAGTCGGCGACCTCGGCGGTGATCTCCATACCGCGCACCATCGGGCCGGGGTGCATCACGATGGCGTGCTCGGGCAGCTTGGCCATGCGGTCGCCGTCGAGGCCGTAGCGGCGGGAGTACTCGCGCTCGGTCGGGAAGAAGGCGGCGTTCATCCGCTCGCGCTGGACCCGGAGCATCATCACCGCGTCCGACTTCGGCAGCGCGCCGTCGAGGTCGTACGCCACCTCGCACGGCCAGGTCTCGACGCCGACCGGGACCAGGGTGGGCGGGGCGACCAGGGTGACCTCGGCGCCGAGGGTGTGCAGCAGGTCGACGTTGGAGCGGGCGACCCGGCTGTGCAGGACGTCGCCGACGAGGGTGATGCGCTTGCCGGACAGGTCCTGGCCGAGCCCGGCGTCCCGGCCGATCAGCCGGCGGCGCATGGTGAACGCGTCCAGCAGGGCCTGGGTGGGGTGCTGGTGGGTGCCGTCGCCGGCGTTGATGACGGCCGCGTCGATCCAGCCGGAGTTCGCGAGGCGGTACGGGGCTCCGGAGGCGCCGTGCCGGATGACCACGGCGTCGACGCCCATGGCCTCCAGGGTCTGGGCGGTGTCCTTCAGGGACTCGCCCTTGGAGACGCTCGACCCCTTGGCGGTGAAGTTGATGACGTCGGCGGACAGGCGCTTCTCGGCGGCCTCGAAGGAGATCCGGGTGCGCGTGGAGTCCTCGAAGAAGAGGTTGACGATCGTGCGGCCGCGCAGGGTCGGCAGTTTCTTGATCGGCCGGTCGGCGACCCGGGCCATCTCCTCGGCGGTGTCGAGGATCAGGACGGCGTCGTCGCGGGTGAGGTCGGCGGCCGAGATGAGATGACGCTGCATCTGTCAGGCTCCGTAAGGCAGTTCATTCGGGATCCGGGGGGTCTGGGGGATGTCCCCCAGAGGGCACAGTGGGGCAAACGGGAGCGTGCGCGGGTACGCCGAAGCGGGCCCTCGCGCCCGACTTGCTACTGGCCGGCCTGCTTCACACCGAGCAGCACGGTGTCGCGACCGTCCTCCTCGGCGAGCTGGACCTTGACCGTCTCCCGCAACGACGTGGGGAGGTTCTTGCCGACGTAGTCGGCGCGGATCGGCAGTTCGCGGTGGCCGCGGTCGACGAGGACCGCGAGCTGGACCGCGCGGGGGCGCCCGATGTCGTTCAGGGCGTCGAGAGCGGCGCGGATGGTACGGCCGGAGAAGAGCACGTCGTCGACGAGGACGACCAGCTTGCCGTCGATGCCGTCACCGGGGATCTCGGTGCGGGCCAGCGCCCGCGGCGGATGCATGCGCAGGTCGTCGCGGTACATCGTGATGTCGAGCGAGCCGACCGGCACCGTGCGGTCGGTGATCTGCGCCAGCTTGACGGCGAGCCGCTGGGCGAGGAAGACACCCCGGGTGGGGATGCCGAGGAGCACCACGTCGTCGGCGCCCTTGGCGCGCTCGACGATCTCGTGGGCGATACGGGTCAGCACCCGCGCGATGTCGGGGCCTTCGAGAACGGGCCGCGCATCGGACGCGGTGGCGTGCGAGTCCTGCTTGTCCATACGAAACGGACCTCCTTCTCCGCCTCACGGGACGGACCTTAAAGGACGTCGGATTTGCGCCATCCACCCTAGCAGGCCGCGGGGAGGCCCTGATCACCCCGTCCTTCACCCGCTTGGCCTAATGGGCCGCCACTACCACGGAAGAGTCGGTGTGGACCATTCGGCTTGACGCACAAGAGTCACGCTGCGTAACCTCACAGTGAGTTACCAGCCGCGCGGCGGGAACACCCTCCGACCGCGTCGACACAGTGTCCGGGGAGCTATATGTCCAGCGAATACGCCAAACAGCTCGGGGCCAAGCTCCGGGCCATCCGCACCCAGCAGGGCCTTTCCCTCCACGGTGTCGAGGAGAAGTCCCAGGGTCGCTGGAAGGCCGTTGTGGTGGGGTCGTACGAGCGTGGCGACCGTGCGGTGACCGTACAGCGGCTCGCCGAGCTGGCTGATTTCTATGGTGTTCCGGTGCAGGAGCTGCTGCCGGGCACCACGCCTGGCGGCGCCGCCGAGCCGCCGCCGAAGCTGGTCCTGGACCTGGAGCGGCTGGCCACCGTGCCGGCCGAGAAGGCGGGCCCCCTCCAGCGCTACGCGGCCACGATCCAGTCCCAGCGCGGTGACTACAACGGCAAGGTGCTCTCCATCCGCCAGGACGACCTGCGCACTCTGGCCGTGATCTACGACCAGTCCCCCTCGGTCCTCACCGAGCAGCTGATCAGCTGGGGCGTCCTGGACGCGGACGCGCGCCGCGCCGTGGCCACTCACGAAGAGGCCTGAGCCGCCCTACAGCCGAGCAGAAACGTGCCGCCGGGGTGGCCGGACCCGTATGGGTTTCCGGCCACCCCGGCGGCGTTTTTACGACTTTTTCGGTGCGGTCTCGCTACCGGGTGGCACCAACGCCAAAGGGGCGCGGGGAACTGCGCGAGCAACCACGGACGACCCGCGGATCACCCGGTTGCCGCAGTCCCACGGCACCCCTCTGTCGGCTGGGCCCGGCGAAGCGTTCGGCCGGGCCCGGCGAAGCGTTCGGCTAGGCCCGGCGGAGCGAAGGCTTGAGTTCCTTCAGCCGGCCCAGCAGGCCGTTCACGAACGACGGCGACTCGTCGGTCGAGAACTCCTTCGCCAGCTGCACCATCTCGTCCAGGACGACGGCGTCCGGGGTCTCGTCGACCCAGATCAGCTCGTACGCGCCCAGCCGCAGGATGTTGCGGTCCACGACCGGCATCCGGTCGAGCGTCCAGCCGACCGCGTACTGGGCGATCAGCTCGTCGATGCGCTTCGCGTGCTTGGCGTAGCCCTCGACCAGCTGCATCGTGTACTCGCTGACCGGAGGCTGCCGTGTGTCGGACCGGGACAGCCGGACCCAGTCTGCGAGGACCGTCAGGACGTCGGCGCCGCGCTGGTCGCCCTCGAAGAGGATCTGGAAGGCGCGCTTGCGGGCCGTGTTGCGGGCAGCCACGGTTAGCTGTTCACCCGGCCGAGGTAGTCGCTCGTGCGGGTGTCGACCTTGATCTTCTCACCGGTGGTGATGAAGAGCGGCACCTGGATCTGGTGACCGGTCTCCAGGGTGGCGGGCTTGGTGCCACCGGTCGAGCGGTCGCCCTGGACGCCCGGCTCGGTCTCCTGGATGGTCAGCTCGACGGCGGCCGGCAGCTCGACGAAGAGCACCTCGCCCTCGTGCTGGGCGACGGTGGCGGTGAAGCCCTCGATCAGGAAGTTGGCGGCGTCGCCGACAGCCTTCCGGTCGATGTGCAGCTGGTCGTAGGTCTCCATGTCCATGAAGACGAAGTAGTCGCCGTCCATGTACGAGAACTGCATGTCGCGCTTGTCGACAGTGGCGGTCTCGACCTTGACGCCGGCGTTGAAGGTCTTGTCGACCACCTTGCCGGACAGCACGTTCTTCAGCTTGGTGCGCACGAAGGCCGGGCCCTTGCCAGGCTTGACGTGCTGGAACTCGACGACGGACCAGAGCTGGCCGCCTTCGAGCTTGAGCACCATGCCGTTCTTGAGGTCGTTCGTGGAAGCCACGGTTGCGGAATCTCCTGGACTGACGTACGACCCCGGATCACGCGCTACAGCGCGAGCAGCTCCTTGGTCGTGATGGTGAGTAGCTCGGGTCCGCCGTCCGCCTCGGGGCGTACGACGAGCGTGTCATCGATCCGGACACCGCCCCGGCCCGGGAGGTGGACCCCCGGTTCGACGGTGACCGGCACGCAAGCGTCCAGTTTACCCATGGCCGCGGGCGCCAACTGCGGGTCCTCGTCGATTTCGAGTCCGACGCCGTGTCCGGTCAGCGGTGGGAGGGCCTCCGCATAGCCGGCGGAATCCAGTACCTGGCGTGCCGCGCGGTCCACATCACCGAAGGCCGCGCCTGGTGCCAGGGACTCGCGTCCGGCGCGCTGGGCGGCGAAGACGAGGTCGTACAGGTCGATCTGCCAGTCGGCGGGCGAGGTGCCGATGACGAAGGTCCGGCCGATCTCGCAGCGGTAGCCGCGGTAGGTCGCGCCCAGGCACACGGTGAGAAAGTCGCCCTCCTCCACCCGCCGGTCGGTGGGCCGGTGACCGCGCCGGCCGGAGTTCGGACCGGTGGCCACGGACGTGGGGAAGGCCGGGCCGTCCGCGCCGTGGTCGACCAGACGGCGCTCCAGCTCCAGCGCGAGGTGCCGCTCGGTGCGGCCGACCAGGATGGACTCCAGCAGCTCACCGAGGGCCTGGTCGGCGATCTCGGCGCCGATGCGGAGGCAGGAGATCTCCTCCTCGTCCTTGATCACCCGGAGCTGCTCGACGGCCCCGCCGAGGTCACCCAGGCGGATCCCGGGGGCCACGGTGGAGAGGGCTCTGTGCCGGGTGACCGTGAGGTGGTGTTCCTCGACGGCCAGGGAGTCGGCGCCCTGGGCCACGGCCAGGCCCGCAGCGGCGACCGCGGCGTCGCCGGGGCCTGGGCCCGTGCCTGCTCCGGTGGCGTTCGGGGGGAGGACGTGTACGCGCAGGTTGTCGTCGGGCCGGCCCTCGTAGGGGCGGTCTTCGGGCGGGCCTGCGCAGACGAGGAGGTCCTCGCGTCTGCCGAGCAGCAGAGCGGAGCCCTGCGGGGCCGCGGCGGCGAGGTAGCGCACGTTGGCTGGGCGGGTGACGAGCGCTGCCGCGGTGCCGGCCGCGGTGACGTGGTCTCTCAGCCGGGATCGGCGGGTCGCGTACACCTCTGACATGAGATGAGCGTAGAAGTTTTGTCGCGTTTGTGCCGATTCGGGAGGGCCGAGTGGGGTCCGCGAGGCCGATACAGTCCCGCGCCCCTTCAGGTGGGGCCGCTTGCCCCCTGCCTACCAGCTCGGGGGGCTTGCTATCGCTCTCGCCAAGACCTCGTCCAGGATCCTGGCCGTGCCGGGGACGTCCAGCTGGGAGTTGTCGATGATCGGGAGGCCCGAGCCGTACCAGCCCGCCATGCGGCCGTGGATGCGGGCCACCTCCTCGTCGGTGAGGCGGCGGTTGCCCGAGCGCTCGGCGTTGCGTTCCAGGACGATGTCCAGGCCCGGCAGGAGGACGACCGGAAGCAGGCCGGGGCCGACATGGCGCTTCCAGCCGCCGAGGCCGACCACCGGGCGGTCCGGGAAGACGGCGTCGTCCAGGATGCAGGAGATGCCGTTGGCGAGGAAGTTCCGGGCGGCGAAGCCGCAGGTGCGGCGGGCCAGGCGGTACTGGGCCTCGGAGTTGTCGTTCCAGCCGGACTGAGGGTCGGCGAAACCTGAGCGGACCCATTCGCGGACGTCGTCCAGGCTGATGTGCGCGGTGGGTACGCGGCGGTGGTCCGCCCAGTACTTGGCGACGCTGGTCTTGCCCGCGCCGGCCGGGCCGATCAGCAGGACGGCCAGGGTGGTGGTCGCCGGGTCGGGGAGCGCAGCGGGGGCCGGGGGCACCGTCGGCACGCCGACCGGGCCGCCGGGCGGCAGCGGTACATGGCCGGTGGTGTCGGGGGCCGGCGGGGCGGCCGCGACTCCGGGGTGCGGGACCGGGGACGGAGGCGGGAGCTGGGTGACCGGAGGCTGGGGCGCGGGGGGTTGCGGGGGCGTCGGCGGGACAGCGCCGGTCGGTGCCGGGAAGCCCGGCGGCGGAGACACAGGGGCGGGCCCCTGAGGGGCTCCCGGGTGCGGGCCGGGGTGGTGTGCGGCCGACGCCCAGCCGGCGTGCGCCAGCTGCCCCGGCTGGTGGGGCGGCGGCAGCGGAGACCCCACTGCGTGCTGCATCCGTGGCCACTCCGTCTCGTCTCTTCGGCTCGCTCGCCTCCGGGGCGCCGCGGTATCCGGTATGCGGCTACCGCGGCGTGGCGGTGTCGACAGCCCGATCGTGCTCGGCCCTTCGGGCCTCCGCGCGTTCGATCCGTCGCCTCCGACACTCCCCTCCAGCTCACTCGCGGCAAACAGTTCGCGCTGGCAGCGGGGCCGGACCCCGCTGCCTACCGAACGGTACCGTCCCCCGCCGTCATTTGGTGAAACGGCCGGGGGCCGCCTGAAGTGCCCATTCCGCAAAGGAAGTCGAGGCCGGGAATCGGGCAGACGGAACAGCCGGGGACTTACTGGCCCACTTCTCCGTACGCGGCGAGCAGCACGGCCGGGTCCGGGCCCTCCAGGACGGTCGGCTTGGCGAGGCCGTCGAGGACGATGAAGCGCAGCAGGTCGCCACGGGACTTCTTGTCGATCTTCATCGTCTCCAGCAGCTTGGGCCACTGGTCATGGCGGTAGTACAGCGGGAGGCCGACCGCCTCGAGGACCGTACGGTGGCGGTCCGCCGTGGCGTCGTCCAACCGGCCCGCCAGCCGGCCCAGTTCGGCGGCGAAGTGCATGCCGACCGCGACCGCGGCGCCGTGCCGCCACTTGTAGCGCTCGTTCTTCTCGATGGCATGGCCGAGCGTGTGGCCGTAGTTGAGGATCTCGCGCAGCCCGGACTCCTTCAGGTCCGACGAGACGACCTCCGCCTTCACCCGGATCGATCGCTCGATCAGCTCGGCCGTGTGCGGGCCCTCGGGTGTCCGGGCGGCCTCCGGGTCGGACTCGATCAGCTCCAGGATCACCGGGTCGGCGATGAAGCCGGCCTTGATGACCTCGGCCAGCCCGGAGACGTAGTCGTTGACCGGCAGGGAGTCCAGCGCGGCCAGGTCGCACAGGACGCCGGCCGGCGGGTGGAAGGCACCGACGAGGTTCTTGCCCTCGGCGGTGTTGATGCCGGTCTTGCCGCCGACCGCCGCGTCCACCATCGCCAGGACGGTGGTGGGAACGGCGATCCAGCGCACCCCGCGCAGCCAGGTCGCGGCGACGAACCCGGCGAGGTCCGTGGTCGCGCCGCCGCCCACGCCGACGACGACGTCGGAGCGGGTGAAGCCCGACTGGCCGAGCGCCTTCCAGCAGTAGGCGGCGACCTCGGCGGTCTTGGCCTCCTCGGCGTTCGGCACCTGGATGGCGATCGCCTCGTAGCCCTGCCCGGCCAGGTCGGCGCGGAGCGCGTCACCGGTCTCGGCGAGCGCCTCCGGGTGGATCACCGCGACCCTTTGGACATCACTGCGGCGCGAAGCGCCTCCGTTAAGGGTGGTGGTGGGCGACGGGCGGGACTTCGGACCGATCAACCCGGCCAGCTCGCCCAGCAGTTGCCGGCCGACCAGCACCTCATAGGGGTCGGTGCCCGCCGTGCCGGCGACCTGGATCCGGGTGACTGCCTCGCTCATGCTTCTTTCAACTCCAGTGCGTCCAGCGCTGCTTGGGTGACCTCTTCGGGGGTACGGCCGTCCGTCGCCACGACGGCGGTGGCGACCTCCTCGTACAGGTGCCGCCGGGCCTCCATCAGCTCGCGCCACTGCTTGCGCGGGTTGACCGCGAGCAGCGGGCGGGCCACGTTCAGGCCGGTGCGCTTGACGGCCTCCTCCACGTCCATCGAGAGGTAGACCACCCGGTGCCCGGCGAGCAGCGCGCGCGTGTCGGCGTCCAGGACGGCACCGCCGCCGAGCGCGAGGACGCCCTCGTGCTCGGCGAGCGCGCTGTGCACGGCCCGCTTCTCGATCGCCCGGAAGGCGGGCTCGCCCTCGTCGACGAAGATCTCGGCGATGGTGCGGCCCTCGGCGGCGACGATGTCCTCGTCGGTGTCCCGGTAGCCGACGCCGAGGCGCTCGGCCAGCAACTGCCCGACGGTGGACTTGCCGACGCCCATCGGGCCGACCAGGACGAGCGCAGGCACGGCGCTCACCGGATCCGCAGGTTGTCGAGGTACGACCGCACGTTGCGGCGGGTCTCGGCCACCGAGTCGCCGCCGAACTTCTCCGCGACCGCGTCCGCGAGGACCAGCGCGACCATGGCCTCCGCGACGATGCCGGCGGCCGGGACCGCGGACACGTCGGAGCGCTGGTGGTGGGCCTGCGCGGCCTCGCCGGTGGCCACGTCGACGGTCTGCAGGGCCCGCGGCACGGTCGCGATCGGCTTCATCGCCGCCCGCACGCGCAGCAGCTCACCGGTGCTCAGGCCGCCCTCGGTACCGCCGGCCCGGCCGGAGACCCGCCGGATGCCCTCGTCGGTCTTCACGATCTCGTCGTGTGCCTTCGAACCCGGCACCCGGGCCAGCTCGAACCCGTCACCGATCTCGACGCCCTTGATCGCCTGGATGCCCATGAGCGCGCCCGCCAGCCGGGCGTCCAGCTTGCGGTCCCAGTGCACGTGCGAGCCCAGGCCGACCGGCACTCCGTAGGCCAGCACCTCGACCACACCACCCAGGGTGTCGCCGTCCTTGTGGGCCTGGTCGACCTCCGCGACCATCGCCTTCGACGCGTCCGCGTCCAGGCAGCGCAGCGGGTCGGCGTCCAGCTTCTCGACGTCGGCCGGGGTGGGGTACACACCCTGCGGAGCCTTCACCGAGCACAGCTCGACGACGTGCGAGACGATCTCGATGCCGGCCGTCTCCTTCAGGTACGACCGGGCGACGGCGCCCAGCGCCACACGGGCCGCGGTCTCCCGCGCCGACGCGCGCTCCAGGATCGGGCGGGCCTCGTCGAAGCCGTACTTCTGCATGCCGGCCAGGTCGGCGTGACCGGGGCGCGGCCGGGTCAGCGGGGCGCTCCGGGCAAGACCGGCGAGGATCTCGGGGTCGACCGGGTCGGCCGCCATGACCTGCTCCCACTTGGGCCACTCGGTGTTGCCCACCATGATCGCGACCGGGGAGCCGAGGGTGAGGCCGTGCCGGACGCCGCCCAGGAAGGTGACCTCGTCCTGCTCGAACTTCATGCGCGCACCGCGGCCATAGCCGAGCCGCCGCCGCGCCAGATGGTCCGCCACCATCGCCGTGGTGATCGGCACGCCGGCGGGAAGCCCCTCCAGCGTCGCGACAAGAGCGGGACCGTGGGACTCCCCCGCGGTCAGCCAACGCAGCCTGCTCAACGGTGCTCCTCAGTGTTCGCGCCCGGCACTGCCCTCCGTACCCGCGTCCTCGCGTACGGCGACGGCGCGACCGGGTGCGCGACCCCGGTACGCCACCTCCGATCCTCCCACGTCCGGGCACCGGACCCGGCCGCCGGTCCAGCAGACGGACGCCGATATGTCAGGTCAGCGCTCGGCGAGCGCCTTCTCCCCGGCGCGGCGCATGGCGTCCAGGGGGGCCGGTGCACGGCCGGTCATCTGCTCGACCTGGAGGACGGCCTGATGGACGAGGAGATCGAGGCCGCTGACCACGGCACCGCCGAACATGGACCAGCGGGCCGCCAGCTCGGTGGGCCAGGGGTCGTAGAGCACGTCGAAGAGGGTGGCGGGACGCTCGGGCACGGCGGTGGCGAGGGCGTCGGTCGTGCCGGCCGGGGTGGTGGCGATCACCAGCGGGGCGCGCAGCGCCCGCCCGGCATCCGCCCAGTCCGCCGTACGCACGTCCACGTCGAGCCGTTCGCCCCACTGGCGCATCTCGGCCGCGCGGGCCGCGCTGCGGACGTAGGCGACCACCTCGCCGGTGCAGATCCGGGCGAGGGCGGCTAGCGCGGAGGAGGCGGTGGCGCCGGCGCCGAGGATCGCGGCGGAGTCGACCTGTTCGATGCCGTGCTCGCGCAGAGCCGCCACCATGCCCGGGATATCCGTGTTGTCGCCGATTCGGCGGCCGTCCTCGGTGAAGACGACCGTGTTGACCGCATCGACGGAGGCGGCCGTCTCGCTGATGTCGTCCAGCAGCGGGATGACCGCCCGCTTCAGCGGCATGGTCAGCGACAGCCCCGCCCACTCCGGCCCGAGCTTCTCGACGAACCCGGGCAACCCGGCCTCGTCCACCTCGAAACGGTCGTACGACCATGCGGTGAGCCCGAGCGCGTCGTACGCGGCCCGGTGCAGCACCGGGGAGAGGGAATGGGCGATGGGCTGACCGAGCACCGCGGCCCGGCGGGCGTCAGTTGCCCGAGCTGGCATTGAACTTTTCCTTGAGTTGCTGGAATTCGGCGTTGGTCTTGGCGAATTCGGTGTCGTTCACGCCGTCGGTCGCCACGAAGTACATCCAGCCGTCGTGGGTCGGATTCAGCGCCGCCTTCAACGCGTCCTCGCCGGGGTTGCCGATCGGGCCGGGCGGAAGCCCCCTGTGCGTGTACGTGTTGTAGGGGTTGTGGTTTCCATTGATCTCCTTCTCGGAGATATGGATGTTGCTGGTGCCCTTGAGGTAGTTGTACGTCGAGTCGAACTGGAGCAGCTGGTTGGTCTCGTGGTTCGTGGGCTTCAGACGGTTGTAGACGACCTCCGCCATCTTGCGGAAGTCGTCGTGCGTCTTGCCCTCCGCCTGTACCAGGCTCGCCACAGTGACCAGCTGGAACGCGTCGTTCAAGCCCAGCGCCCGGGCCTTCGCCGTGAGGCCGTACGCGTCATACCTGGACGTGGCCTGCGCGATCATCTGCTTCAGGATGCTCTCCGGCTTCATCCCCTTGGCGGCCGCGTAGTTGCCCGGGAAGAGGAAGCCCTCCAGCGGGTCCTTGACCTCGCCGCTGTTCTGCGCCCAGGCCGGCAGACCGAGGTTCTTGTACTCCTTTACAGCGACCTTCTGCGTGGTGCCGTCGGCGAGTTCGAGTTTCTTGTCGATAGCCTCGTAGACGCCCGCGTTACGCTCGCCCGGAGTCACCACGACATTGTTCTGGCTCTTCGGGTCCAGCATCATTTTCACCGCGCTTGCGGCGGACATCTGTTTCCTCAGGAGGTATGCACCGGCCTGGATGCTGTTACCACCCTGGATGTCGTTCTGCGCATGCACGAAGGCATCGGCGCTCTTGACGACGCCGGCCTCCTTCAGCCGGCGGCCGATGTCCCAGCCGCCCGCGCCCTTGGGGATCTCGACCATCACCGTCTCGCTGGTGCCGGTGCCCGGGTAGTCCGGGGCCGCGGCGAAACGATTTTGGTAGAACTTGTAGCCGAAGTAGCCGGCGCCCGCGAGGCCGCCGCCGAAGACCAGGACGACGACCATGCAGGCACAGCCGGTACGTCGTTTCTTGCCCTTCTTCGCGGGCTTCTTGCCCTTGCCGCGCCGGCCCTGGCGGCTCTGGAGCTCGTGCTCCTCGTCGTCGTCTTCGTCGCCGGCTCCGGTGAAGAAGGGGTGCTGCTCCTCCTCGTCGGGCGCGGTCTCCGGCTCCGCTTCCGGCCCGGGGCCCCTGCGGCCGGGCGGCTGCGGCGGCGGGTAGGCGTCGTCCGTGCCGTAGAAGTCGGGGTGTTCACCGCCATAGCCGACGGGTTGCTGAGCGTACGGGTCGCCGGGGTCGGGGGCGTACGGCACCTGGCCGTTCGAGCCGGCCGCGTTCCAGGCGCCGGGCTGCTGGTAGGGCTGCTGGGCGTGGCCGGCGTACTGCTGCTGGCCCTGTTCGCCGTAGTACCGGTACTGCTCATGGCCGTAGCCGGGCTGCTGCCCCTGGCTCCAGTCGCCGTACTGCGGCTGCTGTGGATAATGCTGCGGCTGGCCGCCGTAGGGGGACTGCTGACCGTTGTGGGCCTGCTGTCCTCCCCATCCGCCGTCCCCGTACAACGGGTCCTCCGGATGCCACGGTTCGGGGCCTGGACCCCGGCCATACTCAGTCATCGATCCCCTAGAGCCGCGAGGCCGACCGAGCGCCGGCCGGTGGCCCGCTTCCGTTCCGCCTCTTGTTGTGCGCCGACTGTTCGAACACCGGCGCATCGCGCGGAACGTTACCGTATCGCGATCAGATGACCACTTCGACGCCCTCGCCGGGTGCTTTACCTGACACCCGTTCGGATTCGAGGGCTTGCTGGAGGATGATCACAGCGGCGGCCTGGTCGATGACGGCGCGGCCCTTCTTCGATTTCACGCCCGAGGCACGCAGTCCCTGACTGGCCGTCACGGTCGTCATCCGCTCGTCCACCAGGCGCACCGGCACCGGCTTGATGCCTTTGGCCAGCTCCTGGGCGAAGGCGCGGACCTTCACCGCTGCCGGACCCTCGCCCCCCTTGAGGGAGCGGGGGAGGCCGACGACGACCTCGATCGGTTCGTACTCCTCCACCAGTTGCCTGAGCCGGCGGTGGGCTGCGGGGATGTCCCGGCCGGGGACGGTCTCCACCGGTGTGGCGAGGATCCCATCGGGGTCACACGAGGCGACCCCGATCCGGGCGTCCCCGACGTCGATCGAAAGTCGACGTCCTCTGCGCATTTCCGACCGCTTCCTTACTGGGCTGTCACTTGGCGGTCTCGGCGACGAGTCGCTCTACGGCCTCGACGGCCTCGCCGACGGCGGCCGGGTTCTGGCCGCCGCCCTGGGCCACGTCCGGCTTGCCGCCACCGCCGCCGCCGAGGGTCTTGGCCGCGGTGCGGACCAGGTCACCGGCCTTGAGACCGCGCTCGCGGGCGGCGTCGTTGGTCGCGATGACGGTCAGCGGCTTGCCGTTGTTGACCGTGAAAAGCGCCACAACCGCGGCCCGGCCGCCCTGGATACGGCCGCGCACGTCGAGGACCAGCTTGCGCAGGTCGTCCGGGGTCGTACCGTCCGGGACCCGACCCGTGACGACGGCCACACCGCGGACCTCCTTGGCGGACTCGGCGAGACCGGCGGCGGCCTGCAGCACCTTCTCGGCGCGGAACTTCTCGATCTCCTTCTCGGCGTCCTTCAGCTTGCCGAGCATCGCGGAGACCTTCTCCGGGAGCTCCTCCGGACGGCCCTTGATCAGCTCCTGGAGCTGGGCGACGACCGTGTGCTCGCGGGCGAGGAAGTTGTAGGCGTCGACGCCGACGAGAGCCTCGATACGGCGGACACCGGAGCCGATCGACGACTCGCCGAGCAGCTTCACCAGGCCCAGCTGGGCGGTGTTGTGCACATGCGTGCCGCCGCACAGCTCCTTGGAGAAGTCGCCGATGGTCACGACGCGGACCCGCTCGCCGTACTTCTCGCCGAACTCGGCGATGGCGCCCTGCTTCTTGGCCTCGTCGATGCCCATGACCTCGGCGTGCACGTCGAGATCGCGGGCGAGCACCTCGTTGATCTTCTGCTCGACGTCGGTCATCACGGCCGTCGGCACGGCGGACGGCGAACCGAAGTCGAAGCGGAAGCGGCCGGGCTGGTTCTCGGAACCGGCCTGGGCGGCCGTCGGGCCGAGGGCGTCGCGCAGGGCCTGGTGGGTCAGGTGGGTGGCCGAGTGGGCGCGGGCGATGGCCTTGCGGCGACGGTTGTCGATCGAGGCGTGGGCCTTGGCACCGACGGTGACCTCGCCGACCTGGACGACACCCTTGTGGACGTACACACCCGGGACCGGCTTCTGGCAGTCGCGGACCTCGATGACGGCACCGGAGTCGACCTTGATCCGGCCGGTGTCGCCGATCTGGCCGCCGCCCTCGGCGTAGAACGGGGTGCGGTCGAGGACGATCTCGACCTCGTCGCCCTCGGTGGCGGCCGGCGAGGACACGCCGTCGACGAGGATGCCGACGACCGTGGTCTCGCCCTCGGTGTCGGTGTAGCCGATGAAGTCGGTCTCGCCGGCGGAGTCGGCGATCTCCCGGTAGGAGCCCATGTCGGCGTGGCCGGTCTTCTTGGCCTGGGCGTCGGCCTTGGCGCGCTCCCGCTGCTCCTTCATCAGGCGGCGGAAGCCGTCCTCGTCGACGGAGAGGCCCTGTTCGGCGGCCATCTCCAGGGTGAGGTCGATCGGGAAGCCCCAGGTGTCGTGGAGCAGGAAGGCCTTGTCGCCGGAGAGGACCGTGCCGCCGGACTGCTTGGTCTCGGTGACGGCGGTGTCGAGGATGTTGGTGCCGGCCTTCAGCGTCTTGAGGAAGGCGTTCTCCTCGGCGAGGGCGACCTTCTCGATGCGCTCTCGGTCGGTGATCAGCTCGGGGTACTGCTGCCCCATCATGCGGATGACGACGTCGATCAGGTCCTTGACGACCGGACCGGTGGCGCCGAGCAGGCGCATGTTGCGGATGGCGCGGCGCATGATGCGGCGCAGGACGTAACCGCGGCCCTCGTTGCCGGGGGTGACGCCGTCGCCGATGAGCATCGTGGCGGTGCGCATGTGGTCGGTGACCACGCGGAGGGACACGTCCGAGTCGTGGGCGTCGCCGTAGCGGACACCGGTCAGCTCGGTGGCCTTGTCGATGACGGCCATGGAGGTGTCGATCTCGTACATGTTCTGCACGCCCTGCAGAATCATGGCGAGGCGCTCCAGGCCAAGGCCCGTGTCGATGTTCTTGCTCGGCAGGTCGCCGAGGATCTCGAAGTTGTCCTTGCCGGTGCCCTCGCCTCGCTCGTACTGCATGAAGACGAGGTTCCAGATCTCCACGTACCGCTCGTCGTTGACGGCGGGGCCGCCCTCGACGCCGAACTCGGGGCCGCGGTCGTAGTTGATCTCGGAGCAGGGGCCGCAGGGGCCGGGGACGCCCATGGACCAGTAGTTGTCCTTCATGCCGAGGCGCTGGATGCGCTCCTTCGGCACGCCGACGACCTCGTGCCAGATGCGCTCGGCCTCGTCGTCGTCCTTGTAGACGGTGATCCAGAGCTTCTCCGGCTCAAGGCCGTAACCGCCCTTGTCCTGGGGGCTGGTGAGCAGCTCCCAGGCGAACGTGATGGCGCCTTCCTTGAAGTAGTCGCCGAAGGAGAAGTTGCCGCACATCTGGAAGAACGTGCCGTGCCGCGTGGTCTTGCCGACCTCTTCGATGTCGGGCGTGCGCACACACTTCTGCACGCTGGTGGCGCGCGGGAACGGCGGCTTGACCTCACCCAGGAAGTAGGGCTTGAAGGGCACCATGCCGGCGGGGACGAGGAGCAGAGTCGGGTCGTCCGCGATGAGCGACGCCGAAGGGACGACGGTGTGCCCGCGCTCCTCGAAGAAGCTCAGCCAGCGGCGGCGAATCTCGGCCGACTCCATCAGTGGTCCTCATTCCGGTTGTACGAGTACATAGGGGCTTCGATGTACTTCGGTGTGCTGCGGTTGTCGCTGGGGTCGTTCTCGATGGCGGAGTACCGCCGGGGTCCGGGGAGTTCGGGCTTCTCGTGAATGCCCAGGGCATCCGCCAGCTCGGCCTCCCGCTGGGCCATGTTGTCGCGGACGTCGAGCGCGAAGCCGACCGCGCGGTCCTTGAGGCGGTGACCGGTCTCCAGGGCCTTGTTCGCCGCGGTCGCGGCGAGGCTCTCCGGGGTCAGCTGCTTCAGCTTGCGGTTGACCTTGGTGGTGGCCCACACACCGGCGGCGACACCTGTGGTGAACCAGAACGTACGGCGGAACATCGCTCGGTCTCGTCCTCACTTCCGCTTGCGTCGTGCGGCGGGGACCGTGCGGCCCACGATCACGGTACGCCGGGGCGCCTTGGCGGGCACGTCCTCCTTGCGGCCGCCCAGCGCCCGGCGGACGCCGTAGCCGAAGGCCGCGACCTTGACCAGGGGGCCGCCGAAGGTGGAGGCGACGGTGGTGGACAGCGCGGAGGCGTTCGACGTGACCTCCTGGACGTCGGAGGCGATCGCGTCGACGCGATCGATCTGGGTCTGCGCGGAGCGCACCGCGGCGGAGGCGTCGGCGAGCAGCGGGACGGCCTGGTCGGTCACGTCCGCCACCAGCTTGGTGGTCGCCTTGAGCGTCTGGGCCACCCTCGCGAGAGCCACCGCGAGGAAGGAGACCAGGATCGCCCAGAACACGGCCACCAGGATCCCGGCCACCTCACCACCGGACACTGTGCGCACCCGCTCCCTGAAACGTGCCTCACCATCGAAAAAGTCGTGTCCGAGCCTATCGCGCCGGGGCCGGGCTTCCGTACCGCGTTACCGGGGCCGCGGGGCGGAGTTGCGAGAAGCGATTGTACGCATTGAACACACTTCAGTACGCTCCGTGTCCCATGCGAGGTCCTCTGCGTCCTGATCCGTTCGCCGACGGCGATCCGCCCCTGGAACTGACCACATTCGTCGGGCGTGCGGCCGAGTTCGCCGAGCTGACGGCCGCGCTCGGCCGGGCGCGGCTGGTGACCGTGACCGGGATCGGTGGCGTCGGCAAGTCCCGGCTGGCCGCGCGGGTCGCCGCCGGGTGGGAGTCCGCCGCCGGGCGGGTGGAGCTGGCGCCGGTACGCGATCCGCAGTTGGCGGAGTACGCGGTCGCGGAGGCACTGGGGCTGACCGACCACACCGCCCGGCTGCCCCGGGAGACGCTGCTGGAGCATCTCGCCGGCCGTCCGGCCCTGTTGGTGCTGGACGGGTTCGAGCATCTCGCGGCGGCCTGTGCCGAGTTGACGGCGGAACTGCTGCGGAAGCTGCCGCAGCTGCGGGTGCTGGCCGTGGGGCGGCGTCCGCTGGGGCTGCCGGGCGAGCGGCTGTTCCCGCTGGCGCCGCTCGGCGAGGGCGAGGCGGTGGAGCTGTTCACCGACCGGGCGCGGGAGCAGGGGCTGACGGTGACCGACGGCCCGCAGGTGCGCGAGCTGTGCCGACGGCTGGAGGGGATCCCGCTGGCCGTGGAGCTGGCGGCCGGGCGGCTGCGCGCGCTGTCCCCGGCGCAGCTGCTGGAGCGGCTGGACGACCGGTTCCGGCTGCTGCGCGCGAGCAGTTGGGACGGCGCACCGCGCTCGGTCCCCGGCGGGCCCCCGTGCCGCCATCGGACGCTGCGCACGGCGATCGGCTGGAGCCACGAGCTGTGCACGCCGGCCGAGCGACTGCTGTGGGCACGGCTGTCGGTGTTCGCGCAGACCTTCGACCTGGAGGCGGCGGAGTACGTGTGCGGCGGGGTCGGGCTGCCCGCCGAGGACGTCCTGGACGTGCTGTCGGAGTTGGTGGCCCAGTCCGTTGTCACCCGTGAGGAGAACCCGGCCGGCTCCCGCTACCGGATGCTGGACACCGTCCGGGCCTACGGCACCGACTGGCTGGAGGGGATGGGGGACGCGGCCCGGCTGCGCCGACGGCACCGGGACTGGTATCTGGGCCTGGCGACCTGGTGCGAGCTGGACTGGTTCTCGCCCCGGCAGGACGAGGTCGCCGCCCGGGTGGAGGTCGAGCTGCCCAATCTGCGGACGGCCCTGGAGTTCTGTCTGACGGAGCCGGACGAGGCCCATCTCGGCCAGTACCTCGCGGGCTCGCTGTGGTTCTGCTGGGTCGGCTGCGGCCGGCTCGCGGAGGGCCGGCGCTGGCTGGCGCGCAGCGTCGAGCTGGATTCGGAGTACGAGCAGTCCCGGCTGAAGGCGCTCTGGGTGCTCGGCTATGTGGCGATCCTCCAGGGCGACACCGTGCCCGCGCTGGCGGCGCTGCGGGAGTGCCGGGAACTTGCCGAGCGGGCGGCGGATCCGACGGCGGTGGCGTACGCCGAGCACCGCACCGGCTGTCTGGCCCTGGTCACCGATGACATGGCGCGTGCAGAAACGCTGCTGCAGTCCGCACTGGAGCGCTATCAGGAGATCGGCGAACTCAACAGCAACGTCTTGATGGGCCAGGTGGAGCTGGCGATGACGCGGGCCTTCCAGGGGGACCTGGCGGACGCGGTGCGCCTGTGCGAGGACGTGCGCCGGGTGTGCGAGGACCACGGGGAGCGCTGGGCCCGCAGCTACGCGTTGTACGTGCTCGCGTACGCGGCCTGGCAGGACGACGCCCAGGACAGGGCGCGGGAACTGCTCGCGGAGTGTCTGCGCAACGCCCACGCCTTCCGCGACCTGCTCGGCTCGGTGATGGTGCTGGAGCTGCTGGCGCTGGTGACGGCGGCCCAGGGCGAGCCGGCCGAGGCCGCGCTGCTGCAGGGCGCGGCGGGCCGGATGTGGCCGTCGGTGGGGCTGCCGCTGTTCGGCTCGGCGTACTTCAACGCCCCGCACGAGCGCTGCGAGGCGATGGCACGGCAGGCCCTCGGGGACGCGCGGTACGAGGAGTGCGTGCGCCAAGGGTCCCGGCTGGACCGGGTCACGGCCGTGGCACGTGCACTGGGTCGTGACCGGGGGCAACCGCTGGACGCGCTACCGGCCCCACGAGGGGCGGTACCACAGGGCGGCCAGGAGAGCGGCGCAGGCGCGAACCGAGCCGAGGCCGCCGAACGCGCCGCTGACTCCGCACGGGGCTGACGCGCGCGTCGGGGGCGCGGGGCGGGCGGGAACACGAGGCCGTCGGGAGCGCGAGGCGAGCGGAAGCGCCAGCCCACCGGAAGCCCGAGCCCACCGGAAGCCCGAGCCCACCGGAAGCCCGAGCCCATGTCCATCTGCGGCTCCGCCGCGATGGGGCCCCAGGTTCGAGCGAAGCCGAGAACTTGGGGAGCGGCCGGCCCCCACCGGCCCGCGCCCGCGCTGTTCGGGCGACTGGAAACACGAACCCGCCGCCTCGCCCGCCCGGCAGGGCCGGGCGGGGAGACGGCGGGCTGAGGTGCTGCGCCGGGGCTGGGATCAGCGGGCGTAGTACTCGACGACGAGCTGCTCGTCGCAGATCACCGGGATCTCCTTGCGGTTCGGCTCGCGGTCCAGGCGGAACGCCAGGGCCTTGAGGTTCACCTGCAGGTAGCGCGGGGTCTCACCCTCGGGGGCGAAGCCACCCTCGCGGGCGATCGTGAAGAGCGTCTTGTCCTTGGAGCGGTCGCGGACCTGCACGACGTCGTCCGGGCGGACACGGAAGGACGGCTTGTCGACCTTCTGGCCGTTGACCTGGATGTGGCCGTGGACGACCATCTGACGGGCCTGGTAGATGGTGCGGGCGAGGCCCGAACGCAGGACCAGGGCGTCGAGACGGCGCTCGAGCTCCACGATCAGGGCCTCACCGGTCTTGCCCTGGACCTTGGACGCGCGCTCGTAGGCGCGGACCAGCTGGCGCTCGGAGATGTCGTACTGCGCGCGCAGACGCTGCTTCTCCAGCAGACGGACCTTGTAGTCCGAGTTCTGCTTGCGGCCGCGGCCGTGCTCACCCGGCGGGTAGGGGCGGGCCTCGAAGTACTTGACGGCCTTCGGGGTCAGCGCGATGCCGAGGGCACGCGACTTCTTGACCTTGGGGCGGGACTGGTTCGCCACTGTCTCTGTCTCTTTCGTAGTTTCCGGCTCGTCAGAGTTAAGGGAGGTCGCCTCCGCAGCCGGGGAAACCCGCCGGGTCCGCATGGGACCTGCCGGGCAGCCGCTCCCCTGGTCTGGGCACAACGTGCAGCACGCGAGTGGCCCACCGGCCGTCCCGGGGATCCGGGGGGTGGTGGGCTGCCCGCGACACCGTTCGACGGTGCGCGACGCTCCTGGAACCTCTCGTCCTTGCGGCCGTGGGGTTCCGGCTGGGTGTCCCGCTCTGACTGCGCGGGACTCAGCACTTCGGGGAAGTCTACAGGGCGCTCAGGACCGTCTGCGACCGAGGTGCTTCCTGGTCCACTCCACCGCGTCCGCGTACCGTGCCTCGGTGCCGTGCCGGGTCGGGGCGTAGTACTCGCGGTCCTTCAGGGCGTCCGGGGCGTACTGCTGCTGGGCGATGCCCTCGGGCAGGTCGTGCGGATACACATATCCCTGGGCGTGGCCGAGCTTGGCCGCGCCCTTGTAGTGCCCGTCGCGCAGATGCGGCGGGACCGGGCCGGCCAGGCCCTTGCGTACGTCCTCCATGGCGGCGCCGATCGCGGTGGTCGCCGCGTTGGACTTGGGGGCGAGCGCGAGGGCGATGGTGGCGTGGCTGAGGGTGAGGGCGGCCTCGGGGAAGCCGATCATGGCGACGGCCTGGGCCGCGGCGACCGCGATGGGCAGCGCGTTCGGATCGGCCAGGCCGATGTCCTCGCTGGCGGAGATCATCAGGCGGCGGGCGATGAAGCGGGGGTCCTCGCCGGCCTCGATCATGCGGGCCAGGTAGTGCAGGGCCGCGTCGACGTCGGAGCCCCTGATGGACTTGATGAGGGCGCTGGCGACGTCGTAGTGCTGGTCGCCGTCGCGGTCGTACTTCACCGCGGCCCGGTCGACGGTCTGCTCCAGCGTCTGGAGGCCGATCTCGCGCTCGCCCTGGTCGAGGGCGGCGCCGGCGGCGGCCTCCAGGGCGGTCAGGGCCCGGCGGGCGTCGCCGCCGGCGATGCGCAGCAGGTGCTCCTCGGTGTCCTCGGGGAGGCCGACGGCGTCCTTCAGGCCGCGCTCGTCGGCCAGGGCACGCTTGAGCAGGCCGCGGATGTCGTCGTCGGTGAGCGGTTCGAGCGTGAGCAGGAGCGAGCGGGACAGCAGGGGTGAGATCACCGAAAAGTACGGGTTCTCCGTGGTGGCCGCGATCAGGGTCACCCAGCGGTTCTCGACGGCCGGGAGCAGGGAGTCCTGCTGGGCCTTGCTGAAGCGGTGGATCTCGTCCAGGAAGAGGACGGTCTCCTTGCCGAAGCCCCCGGTGGCGCGGCGGGCGCCGTCGATGACCGCGCGGACCTCCTTGACCCCCGCGGTGATCGCGGACAGCTCCACGAACCGCTTGTTCGTCGCCTTGGAGACCACGTACGCGAGCGTGGTCTTGCCGGTGCCGGGTGGACCCCAGAGGATCACCGAGGACGGTCCTGCGGGGCCGCCGGAGCCCTCGCCGACCAGCCGACGCAGCGGGGAGCCGGGCCCCAGCAGATGCTGCTGGCCCACGACCTCGTCGAGGGTGCGCGGGCGCATCCGCACCGCCAGGGGGCTGCCTGCCGGGTCCTTCTCCTGGCGCTCTTCCGCTGCGGCGGTGAACAGGTCGGGTTCCACGTCCGAAACCCTAAATCACCGCACTGACAACGCGGCCGGGCCGGGGAGGGACAGAGCCCTTCGGAAGGATCGGAAGGACGGTCTCTACGCCCAGAGCTGGCTGCCCCAGCGGGTCAGGATCAGCATGGCGATGACACCGCAGTGGGTGACCGGGACGACCCAGGTGAACTCGGCGAGGAACCGCTTCAGCCAGCCCGGCGCGGGCAGGAAGCCGTTGCGGACGTTGAGCGAGGTCACGTACCAGAACATGGTGATCGTGGCGACCCAGGCCAGCGAGCACCACAGGCACAGCGCGTTGATCCGGTACAGGGACTCGAACTGCAGCCAGGTGACGAAGCAGACGCCGAAGAGCGTGCCGAAGTTGAAGGTGAGCCAGTACCAGCGCGGGAAGCGGGCGCGGGTCAGCAGGCTCATGCCGACACAGATGACGATGCCGTAGCAGATCAGGCCGAGCATGGGGTTCGGGAAGCCGAAGACGGTCGCCTGCTTGCTCTCCATGACGCTGCCGCAGGACACGATCGGGTTGACGCTGCAGCCCGGCGTGAACGTCTTTCCGACGGCCTTCGCCTCAAGGATCTTGTTCTTGTCGATCGTGATGACCCAGGCGGCCAGCAGTCCGGCCGCGCCGGTGATCACCAGCAGCAGGGCGAGGGCACGGCTGGTGCCCACCGTGCGCGGGATGGCGGCGGCACGCTCGGGACCCGATTCCGCGGTGGAGACGTCGTTGACTGTCGTCTTGCTCATCACGCCGATTCCGTCACTTGAGAGTTGGACCATCTTCGGGCACGGGCTCATTGTGCCGCACGCGCATGCGTGTCCACCGTTCGAAGGACATAAGGAGGTACGCACGGTGGTCCCGGATCGTTCGGTTCCGGCCGATGCTCAAGGGCATGACAGCACACGCGAACGATTTCGCGGTGGACGTCCGGGGGCTGCGCAAGCGGTACGGGGGCGTGACCGCGGTGGACGGGCTGGATCTCGGTATTCGGCACGGTGAGGTGTTCGGGCTGCTCGGGCCGAACGGCGCCGGCAAGAGCACCACGGTGGAGATCCTTCAGGGCAACCGGTCGCGGGACGCCGGCGAGGTGTCGGTACTCGGCGCGGATCCGGCGACGGGCACGCGCGCGTGGAGGTCCCGTGTGGGAATCGTCTGGCAGGACGAATCGGCACCCGCGGAGTTGACGGTGCGCGAGACGGTACGGCACTTCGCCCGCTACTACCCGCGCCCGCGGGACCCGGAGGAGGTCATCCACCTGGTCGGCCTCGAAGCGAAGACGAACAGCCGGATCAAGGCCCTCTCCGGCGGCCAGCGGCGCCGCCTGGACGTGGCGCTCGGTGTGATCGGCGGTCCCGAGCTGCTGCTCCTGGACGAGCCGACCACCGGTTTCGACCCGGCGGCCCGACGGCAGTTCTGGGACCTGATCCGGCAGCTCGCCGACGAGGGCACGACGATCCTGCTCACCACGCACTACCTGGAGGAGGCCGAGACGCTCGCGGACCGGCTCGCGGTCGTCGCGAAGGGCCGGGTCGTCGCCGAGGGCACGCCCGCCGACCTGCGCCGGCGCTACGGCGGCGAGGTCACCGTCGCCTGGACGGAAGCCGACGGCTCCCCGCGCACGGAGCACACCACCACCCCGACCCGGACCGTCGCCGAGCTGATGCGCCGCTTCGACGGCGAGATACCCGGACTGACCGTGACCCGCCCCGCCCTGGAGGACGTCTACCTCCGGCTGACCGGACAGGAGGCCGTGCGATGACCACGACCGCCGTACGTGCCGCCGCCCCCGCTTCCGCCGGGTCCCTGCCCGGCGCCTGGTCGCTGGGGCTGCGGCGGGGCGCCCTGGAGATCAGGCAGTTCTTCCGGCAACGCGAACAGGTGGTCTTCACCTTCGCCTTCCCGGTGGTCTTCCTGTTCCTGTTCGCGTCGATCTTCCGGGACGACGTCCGGGGCGCCGGCATCACCTCCTCCCAGCTGTACGTGCCCGCGATGACGGCCTCCGGGATCATGTCGACGAGCTTCCAGTCCCTCGGCATCTCCATCGCCGTCGAGCGGGACGAGAGGGTGCTGCGGCGGCTGCGCGGCACGCCGATGCCGCCGGCGGCCTACTTCCTGGGCAAGATCTGGCTGGTTCTGTGCACCGGCGTCCTGGAGACCGCGATCCTGCTGGCCGTCGGCACGGGGTTCTACGACGTCCGTCTGCCCTCCGGCCCCGGCCGCTGGCTGGACTTCGCATGGATCTTCGTGCTCGGGCTGACCGCGTGCGCGCTGCTCGGCATCGCCATCAGCTCGGTACCCAGGTCGGCGAAGAGCGCCAGCTCCGTCGTCGTCCTGCCCTTCCTGCTCCTCCAGTTCGTCTCCGGGGTCTACATCTCCGTGAACACCCTTCCCGGCTGGATGCTCGACATCGGCGCCCTGTTCCCGCTGAAGTGGCTGTGCCAGGGCCTGCGGGGCGTGTTCCTGCCCGACTCGGCGAAGGTGCTGGAGCAGGCGCACGCCTGGGAGTTCGGGCGGATCGCCTGGGTGCTGGGCGCGTGGTGTGCCGGAGGATTGGTGCTGTGCTTGCTGACCTTCCGGTGGAAGAACCGGCGCGACGGGTGACGGGCGGCCGGGCTCGGGACGCCGATGCCTGGGACCGCGCGATCCGGCTCTGGGACGTCTACTTCACCGTCGCATGGGCGGCCACGCTGGCCCTCGTCCTCGGCGCGGAGCATCCGCCCGGGCCGGTGCGTGCCGTCGCGGCCGGGCTGCTCGTGCCGCTGGTGCCCTGGTACGCGCTGTTCGGCCGCCGCATGCTCGCCGAGGACCCGCCGGGCGGGCGCCGGGCCCTGTGGTACCTGGCCGGGGCCCTGGCGCTGTTCCTGCCGTCGGCGGTCCTGGCGGGCGAGACCCGGCTGGTCTCGTTCGCGCTGATCCCGCAGTGCTTCATGGCCCTGCGGATGCGCGGCGCGCTGGCGGCGGTGACCGTGATCAACCTGGCGCCGGTCGCGGGCTGGGCGCTGCTGTGGCGGCCGGGTGCCGAGGACCTGTTCGCCAACGCGCTGTTCGCCGTGGTCAGTCTGGCGTTCTCGACGGTGATCGGCGCCTGGATCATCAGGATCATCGAGCAGAGCATGGAACGGGCGGAACTGATCGCCGAGTTGGACGCGAGCCGGCACGAGGTGGCCCGGCTGTCGGCCGCGCACGGGGCCCTCGCCGAGCGCGAGCGGCTGGCCCGGGAGATCCACGACACCCTCGCCCAGGGCTTCACCAGCCTGCTGATGCTGGTCCAGGCCGTGGACGCGGAACTCGACTCCGACCCCGCGCAGGCCCGCCGCCACCTGGCCCTCATGGACGACACGGCCCGCCGCAACCTCGCCGAGGCCCGCGCGCTGGTGGCCGGCGGCGCACCCGCCGACCTGGCCGGCACCTCCCTGCCGGACGCCCTGCACCGTCTGACCGCCCGGCACACGGCGGCGCTGGAGGTGACCGGCCCGGTGCGCGCGCTCCCCGCGGGCGTGGAGGTGGTGGCCCTGCGGGCCTGCCAGGAGGCGCTGACCAACGCCCGTAAGCACGCGGGGAGTTCGGCATGCGTCGAGGTCCGGCTCGGCTACGCGGACGACACGCTCACCGTGTCCGTGCGCGACGACGGCTGCGGCTTCTCCCCCGCCGTGGTGTCCGGCGGGTACGGTCTGGCCGGGCTGCGCGCCCGCGCCGCCGAGGTGGGCGGCATCGCGGCCGTCCGCAGCGCACCCGGCGACGGTACGACGGTGACCGTACGCCTGCCCGTCCCCGCCGCCGTCGTGAGTGAGGTGCCGTGATCCGGATCGTGCTGGCCGACGACCATCCCGTCGTACGGGAGGGGCTGCGCGCCATGCTGAGCGCCGAGCCGGACCTGGAGGTGGTCGGGGACGCGGCGAGCGGGCCGCGGGCGGAGGCGCTGGCGGCGGAACTGCGGCCCGACATCGTGCTGATGGACCTGCGGATGCCGGGGGGCGGGGGCGTCGACTCGATCGAGCGGATGAGCGCGGCGGGGCTGCCGTGCCGGGTGATCGTCCTGACGACGTACGAGACGGACCGGGACATCCTGCGCGCCGTGGAGGCGGGCGCTGCGGGCTATCTGCTGAAGGACCTGCCCCGGCGCGAACTGGCCGAGGCGGTACGGGCGGCCGCGCGCGGCGAGACCGTGCTGGCCCCGTCGGTCGCGGCCCGCCTGGTCGACCAGCTCCGCGCCAGGCCGGAACGTCCCCGGCTGTCGGACCGGGAGACGGCGGTCCTCCGCCTGGTGGCCGAGGGCTGCACCAACGCCGAGATCGGGCGCCGGCTGCACATCGGTGAGTCGACGGTGAAGACGCATCTGCTGCGGATCTTCGGCAAGTTGGGGGTGGACGACCGTACGGCGGCGGTGACGAGCGCGCTGCGCCGCGGCTTGCTGGAGCAGTGAGAAGGGCGCCGGGAGACGCCCGGCGCCCTTCTGTCGACTGCTAGCCGAGCCGGGACCGCAGTTCCGCCACGATCTCGTGCACGCCGATCGCCGTCTGCTCGCCGGACTCCATGTCCTTGAGCTGGACGACGCCGTCGGCGAGGTCGCGCTCGCCGGCCACGATCGCGTAGCGGGCGCCACTGCGGTTGGCGTTCTTCATGGCGCCCTTCAGGCCTTTGCCGCCGTACGCGAAGTCCGCCGCGACGCCGGCCTTGCGCAGCTCGGTGACCTTCGCGAACAGCACCCGGCGGGCCTCCTCGCCGAGCGGCACGGCGTAGACCGACGTGGCGGAGGGGATGTCCAGGCGCACGCCCTCGGCTTCCAGGGCGAGGACCGTGCGGTCGACGCCGAGGGCCCAGCCGACGGACGGCAGCGCGGGGCCGCCGATCATCTCGGACAGGCCGTCGTAGCGGCCGCCGCCGCCCACCGCGGACTGAGAGCCCAGTCCGTCGTGCACGAACTCGAAGGTGGTGCGGGTGTAGTAGTCCAGGCCGCGCACCAGCTTCGGGTCGTCCTCGAAGACGACGCCCGCCGCGGTGATCAGGTCGCGCACCTCCTCGTGGTACGCCTTGCACGCGTCGCACAGGTAGTCGCGCAGCAGCGGGGCGCCCGTGAGCTGCTTCTGGACCGACTCGCGCTTGTCGTCGAGAACGCGCAGCGGGTTGATGTCGACGCGGCGGCGGGTGTCCTCGTCGAGGTCCAGGCCGCGCAGGAAGTCCTGCAGCGCGGCCCGGTACACCGGCCGGCACTCCTTGTCGCCGAGGCTGTTCAGCAGGATGCGGAAGTTGCTGAGGCCCAGCGAGCGGTACGCCTGGTCGGCGAGGATGATCAGCTCGGCGTCCAGCGCCGGGTCCTCCGCGCCGATCGCCTCGGCGCCGACCTGGGAGAAGTGCCGGTAACGGCCCTTCTGCGGGCGCTCGTAGCGGTACTGCGAGCCCGAGTACCAGACCTTCACCGGGAGGTTGCCCGTCTTGTACAGGTTGGCCTCCAGCACCGCGCGCAGCACGGGGGCCGTCGTCTCCGGGCGCAGGGCCAGCTTGTCGCCGCCCTTCGTCTCGAAGGCGTACATCTCCTTCGTCACGATGTCGGTGGACTCACCGACACCGCGCGCGAACAGCTCCACGTTCTCGAAACCGGGCGTCTCGATGTAGCCGTAGCCGGAGTTCCTGAGCGGCGCGGCGATCGCCTCGCGGACGGCCAGGAACGTGGCGCTGTCCGGCGGCAGCAGGTCGTACGTGCCCTTGGGGGCCTTGAAAGTGCTCACGGAGATCTCTCGTCACATTCCTCGTCGGGGAGCGTCGACATGCGCTCCCGGGCCGGCGGCCACCTGCCGCAGGTACGGGTTGGTGGCACGCTCCTGACCGATGGTCGTGTACTCGTTGTGACCCGGGAGCACCACGGTGGAGTCGTCGAGCGGCAGGACCACACGGGCCAGCGATTCGAGCATGTCCTCCATGGAGCCACCGGGGAAGTCGGTGCGTCCGATGGAGCCGGCGAACAGCAGGTCGCCCGAGAACAGGATCGGCGGGATGTCCGCAGCCTCGGGCAGACCGAAGGTCACCGACCCCTTGGTATGGCCCGGCGCATGCGCGACGGAGAGCTCCAGACCGGCGAGCTCCAGCCGCACCCCGTCCGTCAGCTCCTTCACGTCGTCCGGCTCCCCCACGGTCAGCTCGCCCATCAGCGGCATGCCGATGGAGCGGCCGAGCGCCTTCTCGGGGTCGCTCATCATGAAGCGGTCCTCGGGGTGGATCCAGGCCGGCACGTCGTGTGCGCCGCAGACCGGGACGACCGAGGCCACATGGTCGATGTGGCCGTGGGTGAGGACGACGGCGACGGGCTTGAGCCGATGCTTCTTCAGTGCTTCCTCGACGCCGTCGGCGGCCTGGTGGCCGGGGTCGATGATCACGCACTCCTCACCGGCGGCGGGGGCGACGAGATAACAGTTCGTCCCCCAGGCCCCGGCGGGGAACCCGGCAATGAGCACGATCGTCCTTCGTTGTGTCGATTACTGACGGCTTCAGCTGCAGTCAGAGACTACCGGCGCTGCCGTTTCCTCAGCGAACCCATATACGGTACGGGGCTACACGCAGCGGTCGGCTCACGAGGACGCACGCGTACCGGTCGACACACGACACGCATGAGGAGAGAACCCGGTGGTCAGCCAGGAGCAGCGGCGGCGTCAGCTCGCCCGGGAGAAGTTCTTGCGGCAGCAGCAGCGGCGCACCCAGGCGCGCCGCAAGGCCCGCGTACGCAACTCCGTGATCGCGTCGGTACTGGGCGTGATCGTGATCGGCAGCGTCGCGCTGTACACGACCGGAGTGCTGAAGGGCGACGGCAAGAAGACCAACACCGCCGCGGACGTCACGCCCAGCGCCACGCCGAGCAAGGCTCCGGACCCGTGCGCGAAGCCGGCGGCCGGCTCGGCGCAGAAGCTGAGCTGGAAGACGGAGCCGGCGACGACGATCGACACGTCGGCCAAGTACACGATGAAGCTGGCCACGACGTGCGGTGACATCGACATCGACCTGAAGACGGCGGCGGCCCCGCACACGGTGAACTCGTTCGACTTCCTGGCCGGCAAGGGCTTCTTCGACCACACCAAGTGCCACCGGCTGACCACGAGCGGCATCTATGTGCTGCAGTGCGGCGACCCGCAGGGCACCGGCATGGGCGGTCCCGGTTACACGCTCCCGGACGAGAACCTGAAGGACAAGAGCCTGAAGGGCAACACGTACCCGGCGGGCACGGTGGCGATGGCCAACACCGGTCAGAAGCACACCGGCGGCAGCCAGTTCTTCCTGGTCTACAAGGACAGCCCGTTGCCGCCCCAGTACACCCCGTTCGGCACGGTCTCGGACGCGGGCATGAAGGTGCTGCAGAAGATCGCCGCCGCCGGTGCCCAGGCGGCCGACCCGTCGACGGGCAACACCGCTCCGAACGCGACCGTGGTGATCAACAAGGCGACGGTGACGAAGTCCTGACGCCGCCCTCAAACCCAAGACGGCCAACTGCGGAATTTCGGTCGCGCTGGATGCGGACAGGCAACCCGCTGGTCGCCTATGTTGGCCGTGACGAAACTGTGGACGATGCCCGGGGCGCCGAAGCCCCCGCAGGCATCATGTGGAGGAGGCGCTGTGAGCAGCGACCCGTGGGGCCGCGTCGACGAGACGGGGACCGTGTACGTGCGTACGGCCGACGGCGAGCAGGTCGTCGGATCCTGGGCGGCCGGCTCCCCTGAGGAGGCGCTGGCCTACTTCGAGCGCAAGTACGAGGGCCTGGTTGTCGAGATCGGCCTCCTCGAGAAGCGAGTACAGACCACCGACCTGTCGGCGAAGGACGCCATGGCCGCGATCGACCACCTGCGTGAGCAGGTGGACGCGCACCACGCGGTCGGCGATCTGGACGCGCTCCGCGGGCGGCTGGACAAGCTCGTGGCGACGGTCGAGGCGCGTCGCGAGGAGCGCAAGCAGCAGCGGGCCAAGCAGTCCGACGAGGCCCGCAAGGCCAAGGAGGACCTGGTCGTCGAGGCGGAGCAGCTGGCCCAGTCCGACCAGTGGCGGGCCGCCGGTGAGCGGCTGCGGTCGCTGGTGGACACCTGGAAGGGGCTGCCGCGACTGGACCGCAAGTCCGACGACGAGCTGTGGCACCGGTTCTCGCACGCCCGGTCGGCGTTCTCCAAGCGGCGCAAGGCGCACTTCGCGCAGCTGGACGCGCAGCGCGAGGAGGCCCGCCGGACCAAGGAGCGGCTGGTCGCCGAGGCCGAGGCGCTGTCCGACTCGACGGACTGGGGTACGACGGCGGCCCGTTACCGCGAGCTGATGACGCAGTGGAAGGCCGCGGGCCGCGCCCAGCGCGAGCACGAGGACGACCTGTGGAACCGCTTCCGCGGTGCCCAGGACGTGTTCTTCGCCGCCCGCAGCTCGGTGTTCGCCGAGCGGGACGCGGAGCAGTCGGAGAACCTGAAGCTGAAGGAGGAACTGGCCGAGGAAGCCGAGAAGATCCTCCCGGTCACGGATCTCAAGGCAGCCCGAGCCGCCTTCCGCTCGATCAACGAGCGCTGGGAGGCCATCGGCCACGTCCCGCGGGACGCGCGTCCGAAGGTCGAGGGCCGGATGCACACGGTCGAGCGGGCGATCCAGGAGGCCGAGGAGGCCGAGTGGCGCCGGACGAACCCGGAGGCACGCGCGCGTGCCGAGGGTCTGACCGGTCAGCTGCAGGCCGCCGTGGACAAGCTGCGGGGTCAGATCGACCAGGCCCGCGCCCAGGGCAACACCTCCAAGGCCGAGAAGCTGGAGCGCGAGCTGGAGGGCCGCCAGGCGCTCCTGGACCAGGCTCTGAAGGGCCTGCAGGAGTTCGGCGGCTAGGTTCCCTCACCGGCACAGGAAAGGGCCCCGTACGCGCGTACGGGGCCCTTTCCTGTGCCGTCAGGAGCGACTCCGCCCGGAGGTCACGCGGTAGACGTCGTACACGCCCTCCACGCCCCGCACGGCCTTCAGGACGTGGCCGAGGTGCTTCGGGTCGCCCATCTCGAAGGTGAACCGGGAGGTGGCCACGCGGTCCCGGGAGGTCTGGACGGCCGCGGAGAGGATGTTGACGTGCTGGTCGGACAGCACACGCGTGACGTCCGAGAGCAGCCGGGAACGGTCCAGGGCCTCGACCTGGATGGCGACCAGGAAGACCGAGGACTGGGTGGGCGCCCACTCGACGTCGAGGATGCGCTCGGGCTCGCGGGACAGCGAGTCGACGTTGACGCAGTCGCTGCGGTGAACCGATACGCCGCTGCCGCGCGTGACGAAGCCGATGATCGGGTCGCCGGGCACGGGCGTACAACAGCGGGCCAGCTTGACCCACACGTCGTCGACACCCTTGACCACGACACCCGGGTCAGCGCTGGAGCGGCGCTTGCGGCCGCGGCTGCGCGACGGCGGAACCGCCTCGTCGATCTCCTCGGTGGCCGCCTCCTCGCCGCCGAGGGCCTGCACGAGCTTCTGCACGATGTTCTGCGCGGAGACATGGCCCTCGCCGATCGCCGCGTACAGCGCGGAGATGTCCGAGTAGCGCATCTCGTGCGCGAGCGTGACGAGGGAGTCGCCGGTGAGGATGCGCTGGATCGGCAGGTTCTGCTTGCGCATCGCCCGGACGATCGCGTCCTTGCCCTGCTCGATCGCCTCGTCCCGGCGCTCCTTGGAGAACCAGGCCCGGATCTTGTTGCGCGCCCGCGGTGACTTGACGAAGCCGAGCCAGTCGCGGGAGGGTCCGGCGCCGGGTGCCTTGGAGGTGAAGACCTCCACCAAGTCGCCGTTGTCCAGGGTGGATTCGAGCGGTACGAGCCTGCCGTTGACCCGCGCCCCTATCGTGCGATGGCCGACCTCGGTGTGGACGGCGTACGCGAAGTCGACCGGTGTGGCTCCCGCGGGCAGGGCGATGACATCGCCCTTGGGGGTGAAGACGAAGACCTCGTTGCGGGACAGGTCGAAGCGCAGGGACTCCAGGAACTCGCCCGGGTCCTCGGTCTCCTTCTGCCAGTCCAGCAGCTGCCGCAGCCACGCCATGTCGTTGATGGCGTCCTTGTCCTTGCCGGCCTTGGGCACGTCGGTACGCACCTTGGAGGCGCCGGCGACGGCCTCCTGCTTGTACTTCCAGTGCGCGGCGATGCCGTACTCGGCGCGGCGGTGCATGTCGAAGGTGCGGATCTGCAGCTCGACCGGCTTGCCGTTGGGCCCGATGACCGTCGTGTGCAGCGACTGGTACATGTTGAACTTGGGCATCGCGATGTAGTCCTTGAACCGGCCGGGGACCGGGTTCCATCGCGCGTGCACGGTGCCGAGGGCGGCGTAACAGTCGCGGACCGTGTCGACAAGGACACGAATCCCCACCAGGTCGTAGATCTCGGCGAAGTCGCGACCCCGCACGATCATCTTCTGGTAGACGCTGTAGTAGTGCTTCGGGCGGCCGGTGACGGTCGCCTTGATGCGGGCGGCGCGCAGATCGGCCTGGACCTCGTCGGTCACTATGGCCAGGTATTCGTCACGCTTCGGCGCCCGCTCGGCCACCAACCGTACGATCTCGTCGTACATCTTGGGGTAGAGGATCGCGAACGCGAGGTCCTCCAGCTCCCACTTGATGGTGTTCATGCCGAGGCGGTGGGCGAGCGGCGCGTAGATCTCCAGCGTCTCGCGCGCCTTCTTCTCCTGCTTCTCGCGCTTCAGGTAACGCATGGTGCGCATGTTGTGCAGGCGGTCGGCGAGCTTGATGACCAGGACCCGCGGGTCCTTGGCCATGGCGACGACCATCTTGCGCACGGTCTCGGCCTGCGCGGCCTCGCCGAACTTGACCTTGTCCAGCTTGGTGACGCCGTCGACGAGCAGGGCGACCGTGTCGCCGAAGTCGCGGCGCAGCTGGTCGAGGCCGTACTCGGTGTCCTCGACGGTGTCGTGCAGCAGCCCCGCCATCAGCGTGGCCGGATCCATGCCCAGCTCGGCGAGGATGGTGGTGACGGCGAGCGGATGCGTGATGTACGGGTCGCCGCTCTTGCGCTTCTGGCCGCGGTGCCAGCGCTCGGCGACCTGGTAGGCGCGCTCGATCTGGCGGAGCGTGGCGTTCTCGATCTTGGGGTCGTTGCTGCGGACTATGCGCAGCAGGGGCTCCAGAACCGGGTTGTAGGGGTTCGCGCGCTGCACACCGAGCCGGGCCAGGCGGGCGCGGACGCGGTTGGAGGAGCCGGTGCGGGCCTGGCCGGCGGGCTGGCGCACCACGGGCGGCTGCACCGGGCGCTCGGCCGGGGGCGGCTTGGGACGTGAAGCCTCGGCAGACTTTTCGACGGGCGCGGACTGGGCGTGCTCGATCGGCCCGCGGGTGTCGTTCTTCGCGTTGGACGCGTGCGGCGCGGGCTTGGCCGCGGGCGCCGAGGCGGGCTCGGGCTTGGCGGCGGTCAGTGGCTGGGCCTCGTCTGGCAAGAGGGCTCCTCGTGCGCGATCCGGGTCCCCCGGTCAGGCTCCGGAGACCCCATGGTAGCGATCCTGCGGCTGGTCATCGCCTTCAGGCCGAAGTGAGGACCGTTCACTGCTGAAACACGGGAGGCGTCCGCCGGATTCCGGGAGGTGGATTCCGGGTGCTTCGGGGGCGTGCGGGGGGTGGCTGGGAAGTGGACGGCGCGGGCGGGAAACACGAAGCGGCCTACGGCGAAGAAGCCGAGGCCGCTCGTGCAGCAATCCGCTCAGACCTGGAGCAACGCCTCCAGCGGCGCTCCGCCCAGGGCAGGCTCCAGCCGGGCCCGGCCTCCCAGGAAGCCGAGCTCCATCAGCACCGCGAGGCCGGAGACATCCGCACCGGCCCGCTGGATCAGCTGGATCGCGGCCTCGGCCGTACCCCCCGTGGCGAGGACGTCGTCCACGATCAGCACGCGGTCCCCGGCGGCCAGATCCTCCGCGTGCACCTCGATCTCGGCCGAGCCGTACTCCAGCTCGTACGCCTGTCGCAGCGTCGCTCCGGGCAGCTTGCCCGCCTTGCGGACCGGGATGAAGCCGAGGCCCGCGCGGACGGCGACCGGGGCGCCGAGGATGAAGCCCCGGGCCTCCAGACCGACGACCTTGGTCGCGCCGGTGTTCGTGGCGATCTCGGCCAGTGCGTCGGTGAGCGCCGTGAACGCGGCCGGGTCCGCCAGCAGCGGCGTGATGTCCTTGAACATCACGCCCGGCTCGGGGTAGTCGGCGACGTCGCGGATGCGGCTGAGCAGCAGCTCCTTGATGTCGGTCATCGGCGCTTCCCGGAGGGTCGGCCACGGCCGCGGTTGCGGGACGCGGGCTGGTTGCGCGGGCCCACGACGGCGGGGGCGGCGTCGGCGGGCTCGGCGTCGGCCCGGTCCGCGGCGAGGTCCTCCTCGGCGGCGGCCTGGGCGCGCTTGGCCATGACCCGCTTGGTGAGGGCCTTCATCGCCGGCTCGCGCTCCTTGAGGTCGGCGACGAGCGGGGTGGCGATGAAGATCGAGGAGTAGGCACCGGCCGCGAGACCGACGAACAGCGACAGCGAGATGTCGTTCAGCGTGCCGGCGCCGAGGAAGCCGCCGCCGATGAACAGCAGGCCGGCGACCGGCAGCAGGGCAACCACGGTGGTGTTGATCGAGCGGACCAGCGTGCCGTTGATCGACTGGTTGGCGATGTCGCTGTAGGTGAGGCGGGTCTGCTTGGTGATGTCCTTCGTCTGCTCCTTGAGGCTGTCGAAGACGACGACCGTGTCGTAGAGCGAGTAACCGAGGATCGTCAGCAGACCGATGACCGTGCCGGGCGTGACCTCGAAGCCGACCAGGGCGTAGATACCGGTCGTGATGGTGATGTCGTGGATCAGCGCGACCAGGGCCGCGACGGCCATGCGCCACTCGAAGGCGATGGCCAGATAGATCACGACGAGCACCATGAAGATGCCTAGGCCCTCCCAAGCCTTGTTGGCGATCTGCTCGCCCCAGCTCGGGCCGACCAGGTCGGCGGCGAGCTTCTCGGGGTTGAGGCTGAGGTCCTTGGCCAGTTCCTGCTTGATCTTGTCGGACTGGCCGGTGTCGATGCCGGCGATCTGGATGCGCAGGCTGCCGTTGCCGAGCTTCTGCACGATCGCCTCGTGGCCGGAGGCGTCCTTGGCGTACGTCTCCGCCTGGGCCACCGAGGTGCTCATCCCGGTCGGCGTGGTGAAGACCGCGCCGCCCTTGAACTCGATGCCCATGTTCAGGCCGCGCACCGCCAGGCCGACGATGGCCGTGATGGTGATCAGGATGGAGATGCCGTACCAGATCTTGCGCTTGCCGACGAAGTCGTACGAGATCTCGCCGCGGTGCAGTCGAGCGCCGAGGTTGCCGAGTTTCGACATGGCTCAGGCCTCCTTCGGGTCGACAGAGCCGGCGACAGGACCGGCGGGACGGCGGGTGCGGCGCAGCGGCGGCTTGGCACCCAGGCTCTGCGGGTCGAGGCCGGACCACTTGTGGCCGTCCGCGAAGAACTTGCGGCGGGCGAGCAGCGTCATCAGCGGCTTGGTGAAGAAGAAGACGACGACGACGTCGAGCACGGTGGTCAGGCCGAGGGTGAACGCGAAGCCCTGGACCTTGCCGACGGTCACGATGAACAGGACGGCGGCGGCGAGGAACGACACGAAGTCGGAGACCAGGATGGTGCGCCGGGCGCGCGGCCAGGCCCGCTCGACGGCGGGGCGCAGCGAGCGGCCCTCGCGGATCTCGTCCCGGATGCGTTCGAAGTACACGATGAACGAGTCCGCGGTGATACCGATGGCGACGATGGCACCGCAGACGGCCGGCAGGTTCAGCGCGAAGTGGATGGTCGGGCCGAGCAGCGACATGATCACATAGGTGAGGATCGCCGAGACCAGCAGCGAAGCCATGGCGACAAGCGACAGGCCGCGGTAGTAGACCACCAGATAGAGCACGACCAGTGCGAGGCCGATCGCGCCGGCGAGCAGACCGGCGTGCAGCTGCTCACCGCCGAGCGCGGCGGTGACGGTGGTGACGGACTGCTCCTGGAAGGAGAGCGGCAGAGCGCCGTACGACAGCATGTTGGCGAGGCTCTGGGCGTCCTGCTGGGTGAAGCTGCCGGAGATCTCCGCCTGGCCGCCGGTGATGGCCTGGCTCACGTACGGGCTGGAGACGACCTCGCCGTCGAGGACGATGCCGAATTCGTTCTGCGGGGCCTGGTTCTTCGCCAGCTGCCCGGTGACGTCCGCGAACTTCTTGGAGCCGCTGGAGGTGAAGTTCATCACGACCTGCCAGCCGGAGGCACCCTGGGTGTCGAACCGGGCGGCGGCGTTCTTCACCTCGGTGCCGTCCACGGCGGCCGGGCCGAGCACGTACTTGTACCAGACCTTCCGGATCTTGCCGCAGGCCACCGTGGGTTCGCCGGGCTTGGCGGCGCCGCCGACCTTGGCCAGCTGGTCGGGCTTGGTGCAGTCCAGGGCGGCGTACTGGGCCTGGAGCTTGGCGGCGGCCGAGCCGGCGCCGCTCGCGGAGGCCGAGGGGGTGGCCGACGGCTTGCCGCTGCCGGAGGAGGAGCTGGGCGAGGGGGTGGAGCCGGCCTTCAGCGCGTCGCTGACGGCGCGGCCCTGGGAGGTCGCCGAGGCCTTGGGGGACGCGGTGGAGGACGAGGAGGCCTTCTCCTTGGAGGAGGCGCTGTGGGAGGGGCTCGCGCTCGGCTTCGGCGTGGAGCTGCCGCCGGAGGAGGCGCTCGGCGACGGGCTCTGGGCAGGCGTGCTGTTGGGCTCGCTGGCCAGGACCGGGCGGAAGTACAGCTTGGCGGTGGTGCCGACCTGCGCTTGCGCTTCCTTGGAGTTGGTGCCCTTGGGGATGTTGACGATGATGTTGTCGTTCCCCTGGGTCTGCACCTCCGCCTCGGAGACGCCGAGGCCGTTGACACGGCGGTTCATGATGTCGACCGCGGTGTCCATGTTGGCCTTGTTGATCGCGGACCCCTGGTCGGCCTTCGCCTTGAGCGTGATGCTCGTACCACCGGCGAGGTCGATGCCGAGACGCGGAGTGGTGTTCCCGGACAGGAACATGCCTCCGGTGAGCGCCACGATGGCGATCAGGATGAGGGCCAGCGAGCGCCCCGGCTTGCTCTGGGCGCTCGCACTCCGGCCCCTCTTAGGTGCTGCCACCTTCTCGTACTCCCTCTCGGGCCGCTCCGCGTTGGTCGGCGCGGGTCGGCCATGACATGGTGTCGGGCTGTTCCGTACGGGAAACAGACGCCCCGTGGTGCGCGGGGCGGATTATGCCGCGCAGCGCACCACCGGGGCGTGACTACTTCGCGTCGGAGTCGCCGTCGGTCTTCTTCGGCTCGTCGTCCGCCTTGGCCTCGGCGGCCTCGGCCGCGCCGGCGCCGTCCTCGCCGGCATCCTTCTTACCGAGGTCGACGGCCTTGTCGTCGGAGGCGGCGGCAGCGGGCGAGTCGGACTCGTCGGTCTCGGTGAGGGAGGAGGCGTCGTCCGGGACGATGTCGGCGTCGGACTTCAGGTCGTGCTCGATGCCGTGGACGATGCGGTTGTACTCGTCGTCGGTGAGAACGGCGCCGATCGCGTTCTTGGCGAAGAGGAGCTCGACACCGGGGCCGGCGTCGAGGAGGACCGTGTCCTCGCCCACCTCCTTGACCGTCGCGTACATACCCCCGATCGTGCGGACACCGGAGCCGGGCTGCATCTCGTTCCGCATCTGGTTGGCCTGCTGCTGCTTCTTCTTGGCCGAGCGTGTCATCAGGAACATGGCCGCGATGAGCACGATGAACGGGAGAAGGGTATAGGCATTCACGGGACGGAATTTCCTTCGCGCGACCGCGCGGGTGAGCGGCCTGTTGATGGGGGCTGGTCGGCGCCGCCCGCAAAGGCGGCATCGGCGGAGTCTAAGCGAGTCCGCGCGCATGGAACAACGCTCAGCATGGCACCTGGGTTCCTGCCCGGGCCAATGCCTCGCCCGTCACGGAGAGATCACGACGGCATCACGGCGCCGTCAGGTCCCGAACAGATCCTGTTGTCCGATTCCCCCGGTCGCCGGGCGGGGCGGGGTCAGACCGAGGTGCGCCCAGGCGGCGGGCGTGGCGACCCGGCCGCGCGGGGTACGGGCGAGCAGGCCCTCACGGACGAGGAACGGTTCGGCGACCTCCTCGACGGTCTCCCGCTCCTCCCCCACCGCGACGGCGAGCGTCGAGAGGCCGACCGGGCCGCCGCCGAACAGTTTCAGCAGGGCCTCCAGGACGGCGCGGTCGAGGCGGTCGAGCCCGCGCGCGTCGACCTCGTAGACGGCGAGGGCGGCCGCGGCGATCTCGCGGGTGATCAGGCCGTCCGCCTTGACCTGCGCATAGTCGCGGACGCGGCGCAACAGCCGGTTGGCGATGCGGGGCGTGCCACGGGAGCGGCCGGCGATCTCGGCGGCGCCGTCCGACTCGATCTCGACGTCGAGCAGGTGAGCCGAGCGGTGTACGACGCGCTCCAGCTCGTGCGGCTCGTAGAACTCCATGTGCGCGGTGAAGCCGAAGCGGTCGCGCAACGGGGGCGGCAGCAGGCCCGCGCGCGTGGTCGCGCCGACCAGGGTGAACGGCGGCAGTTCGAGCGGGATGGCGGTGGCGCCGGGGCCCTTGCCGACGATGACGTCGACGCGGAAGTCCTCCATCGCCATGTACAGCATCTCCTCGGCGGGCCGGGACATGCGGTGGATCTCGTCGAGGAAGAGGACCTCGCCCTCCTGCAGGGAGGAGAGGATCGCGGCGAGGTCGCCCGCGTGCTGGATGGCCGGGCCGGAGGTGATGCGGATGGGCGCGCCCATCTCGGCCGCGATGATCATCGACAACGTGGTCTTGCCGAGGCCGGGCGCGCCGGAGAGCAGCACATGGTCGGCGGTGGCGCCCCGCGCGCGTGCGGCCCGCAGGACGAGGTCGAGCTGTTCGCGGACCTTCTCCTGGCCGATGAACTCGCCGAGGTCCTTGGGGCGCAGGGCGGCCTCGACGGCCTGGTCCTCCCCGTCGGCGGACGCACCGACGAGCCGCTCGGCGGCGGGGGTGTCGGTGGTGTCGTCCCAGTTCATGTGGTGTGCCTCGATCGTCGTGGGGTCAGCGTCGTGGGGTCAGCGGGCGCGGTTCAGGGTCTGCAGGGCGGCCTTCAGCAGCTGACCCACCTGGGGCGTGCCGGCGGCGGCCTCGGCCTGCGGGGCCACGGCGGTGACGGCCTCATCGGCCTCGCGGGTGGCGTAGCCGAGGCCGATCAGGGCCGCGTGCAGCTGGTCGCGCCAGCCCTGGGTGACCGGCGTGCCGATCGCGGGCGCCGTCCCGACGGGTTCGCCGAGCCGGTCCTTCAGCTCCAGGAGCAGCTTCTGCGCACCCTTCTTGCCGATGCCGGGGACGGCGGTGAGCGCCTTCTCGTCGCCGGTGGTGACGGCGCGGCGCAGCGCGTCCGGGCTGTGCACGGCGAGCATGGCCTGGGCCAGGCGCGGGCCGACGCCGCTCGCGGTCTGGAGCAGCTCGAAGACCTGGCGCTCGTCGTCGTCGCCGAAGCCGTACAGGGTCAGTGAGTCCTCGCGGACGACGAGCGAGGTGTGCAGCTTGGCGGGCTGGCCGATACGGAGCGTGGACAGCGTGTTCGGCGTGCACTGGACGGCCATGCCGACGCCGCCGACCTCGACGACCGCGGCGTCGGGGGCGAGCGCGGCGACCGTGCCGCTGACGAAGGCGATCATGCCGTACGGCCTTTCGTTGCGTGGACTGTGTGGCGGGCGACCGCCTGCTGGAGCCGGTTCTGCGCGGGGGCGCGCCAGATGTGGCAGATGGCGAGCGCGAGGGCGTCGGCGGCATCGGCCGGCCTGGGCGGCGCGGAGAGCCGCAGCAGCCGGGTGACCATGGCGCCGACCTGCGCCTTTTCGGCGCGACCGCTGCCGGTGACGGCCGCCTTGACCTCGCTCGGGGTGTGCAGGGCGACGGGGATGCCGCGCCGGGCGGCACACAGCATGGCCACGGCGCTGGCCTGGGCGGTGCCCATCACCGTGCGTACGTTGTGCTGGCTGAAGACGCGCTCGACGGCGACGAACTCGGGCCGGTGCTCGTCCAGCCACTGCTCTATGCCCTGCTCGACGGCGAGGAGGCGGTGGCTGAGGTCGGCGTCCGCGGGGGTGCGGACGACACCGACGCCGAGCATGGTGAGCGGACGGCCCGCGACCCCCTCGACGACGCCGACACCGCACCGGGTCAGCCCCGGGTCCACCCCCAGTACGCGCACCACGCCCCCCTCTCCTCGCCGACTCGATCAGCTGTTTGTGCAGGCTATCGGTTGCCACTGACAACGGCGTGCACCGCCGCCCGGACGGCGACGGGCCGACGGGATGTCCCGTCGGCCCGTGAGACCTGCGCAGCTCGCGGCGGCGTTACGCGTCGACCTTCTCCATGATCTCGTCGCTCACGTCGAAGTTGGCGAAGACGTTCTGCACGTCGTCGCTGTCCTCCAGCGCGTCGATGAGCTTGAAGATCTTCCGGGCGCCGTCCTCGTCCAGCTCGACCTGGACGGACGGCACGAAGCTGGACTCGGCGGAGTCGTAGTCGATGCCGGCCTCCTGGAGGGCGGTACGGACCGCGACCAAGTCAGTGGCCTCACTGATGACCTCGAAGGTCTCGCCGAGGTCGTTGACCTCCTCGGCGCCCGCGTCCAGCACGGCGCCGAGGACGTCGTCCTCGGACAGCTCGCCCTTGGGGACGATGACGACGCCCTTGCGGCTGAACATGTACGACACCGAGCCGGGGTCGGCCATGTTGCCGCCGTTGCGGGTCATGGCGACGCGCACGTCGGAGGCGGCGCGGTTGCGGTTGTCGGTGAGGCACTCGATGAGCACCGCGACACCGTTGGGGCCGTAGCCCTCGTACATGATCGTCTCGTAGTCGGCGCCGCCGGCCTCGAGACCGCCACCGCGCTTGATCGCGGAGTCGATGTTCTTGTTCGGCACCGACTGCTTCTTGGCCTTCTGAACGGCGTCGTAAAGCGTCGGGTTGCCGTCGAGGTCGACGCCGCCCATGCGCGCCGCGACCTCGATGTTCTTGATCAGCTTCGCGAAGAGCTTGCCGCGCTTGGCATCGATCACGGCCTTCTTGTGCTTCGTCGTGGCCCATTTAGAGTGGCCGGACATCTGCCTGTCTCCTTCGCGTAACCAATCTCTGTAACGGAACGCCAGAGATCCTACAAGGACTCAGACGCCCGTTTGGCGCGCACCATGTCCACGAACAGGGAGTGCACGCGGTGGTCGCCGGTCAGTTCCGGGTGGAACGACGTGGCGAGCGCGTTGCCCTGACGGACCGCGACGATGTGGCCCTCGTGCTCGGCGAGCACCTCGGCCCCGGCGCCCACGGACTCCACCCACGGGGCGCGGATGAAGACGCCCTCTACAGGATCGCCCGCGACTCCCTTGACGTCGACCGCCGCTTCGAACGACTCGTTCTGCCGCCCGAAGGCGTTGCGGCGCACGATCATGTCGATGCCGCCGATCGTCTCCTGGCCCGAGCGCGGGTCGAGGATCTTGTCGGCGAGCATGATCATGCCGGCGCAGGTGCCGTAGACGGGCATACCGCCGTGCACGCGCGCGCGAAGGGGCTCCATCACGCCGAACAGGATGGCCAGCTTGGAGATGGTGGTGGACTCGCCGCCGGGCAGGACGAGGCCGTCGACCTCGGCGAGTTCTTCGGGGCGCCGCACCGGCCTGGCCACGGCGTCCGCCGCGGCCAGGGCGATGAGGTGCTCCCGTACGTCGCCCTGGAGGGCCAGGACGCCTATGACGGGGGTGTTCATGTGTGTCGGTGCCTTACCAGCCGCGGTTGGCGTAGCGCTCGGTCTCGGGGAGGGTGTCGCAGTTGATGCCGACCATGGCCTCGCCGAGGTTGCGGGACGCGTCCGCGATGATCTTCGGGTCGTCGTAGAAGGTGGTGGCCTTCACGATGGCGGCGGCGCGCTTGGCCGGGTCGCCGGACTTGAAGATGCCGGAGCCGACGAACACGCCCTCGGCGCCGAGCTGGCGCATCAGGGCCGCGTCGGCCGGGGTGGCCACGCCACCGGCGGAGAACAGCACGACCGGGAGCTTGCCCAGCTCGGCGACCTCCTTGACCAGCTCGTACGGGGCGCGCAGCTCCTTGGCGGCGGCGTACAGCTCGTGGTTGTCGAAGCCGCGCAGCTTGGCGATCTCGTTCTTGATCTGGCGCAGGTGGCGGACGGCCTCGACGACGTTGCCGGTGCCGGCCTCGCCCTTGGAGCGGATCATCGCGGCGCCCTCGGCGATGCGGCGCAGGGCCTCACCCAGGTTGGTGGCACCGCACACGAACGGGGTGGTGAAGGCCCACTTGTCGGAGTGGTTGACCTCGTCGGCCGGGGTGAGGACCTCGGACTCGTCGATGTAGTCGACGCCGAGGGACTGCAGCACCTGGGCCTCGACGAAGTGGCCGATACGGGACTTGGCCATGACCGGGATGGAGACGGCCTCGATGATGCCCTCGATCATGTCCGGGTCGGACATGCGGGCCACGCCGCCGTCCTTGCGGATGTCGGCGGGGACCCGCTCCAGGGCCATGACGGCGACGGCGCCCGCGTCCTCGGCGATCTTCGCCTGCTCCGGCGTGACGACGTCCATGATCACGCCGCCCTTGAGCTGCTCGGCCATACCGCGCTTCACGCGGGCGGTGCCGGTCTCGGGAGCCTGGTTCTCGGTGGTGGACACGGGTGACCTCACTGACGGGAAAGAGGATTTCTGCATCGACGAGGAAACGCGAGTGGACCAGGCCACAGCAAGGGCCAATGGCAAGCCGGTGGATCCTTTTCGTCCACCTGGGGTTCAGGCGGCCCGTTCCACCAGGGCTGCGGGGGGCTCGTCGTCCATCTCGAAGGCCAGCGGGAACGGGGCGTGGCCGGCGAGCCGGAACCAGCGGACCTTGCGGTGTTCGCGCAGCCTGCGGGCGGCGCCCACGGCGTCGTTGTGGAAGCGGCGGGCCATCGGGACCCGGCGGACGGCCTCGGCGAGCTCACGGGCCGCCGCCTCGCCGCCCGGGGCCTCCCGTACGGCCTCCACCTGGGCCGAGTCCTCGAACACCGCACGCAGCGCCTGGCTCAGCTCGCTCTCGGCGACCTCCCGCTGTTCCTCCTCGGCCTGCCGGGCCGCGTGCGCGGCCTCGTACAGCACGATCGAGGCGGCCGGGTCCAGTACGCCCGAGGTCGCGAGTTCCTGTGCGACGGAGGCCCGGCGCAGCAGCTGCGCGTCGAGCGCGGCCCGCGCGGCATCCATGCGCACGTGCAGCCGGTCCAGCCGCCCGGCCGTCCAGCTCAGGTACACGCCGATGGCGACGAGTGCGACGAGGATCCAGATGAGTGTTGCGGTCACGGCCGAAGGCTATCGGCACACTCGGGCAGTACTCGCAGCCCGTCGTTCCCGTGGCCGGGCTCGAAACCCTGCGGCCCGACGGACCCGGCTCGAAGCCCGCCGGCCCCGCAAGGCCCGTCAGTCCCTGGGGCCGAGCCCCTGAAGCCGACCTCAGAGCCCGCCGCTCCCGCTCCCTGAGCCGAGCCCGAAGCCCGTCCCGCAAGGCCCGGGCCGTCAGTCCCGGGCCGTCAGTCAGTCCCGGGCTGTCAGTCCCGCGCCAAGCCGAAGCGTGCCCGCAGGCCCGTCGTGCGCTCGTCCGTCGCGACCGCCGCCGCGCCGGCCGTGACCGTCTCGTAGACGGACAGGATGTCCGCGCCGACCGTCGACCAGTCGAACCGCCGCACATGCGCGCTGCCGCGTTCGCGCAGCTCGGCGCGGCGCACCGGGTCCTCCAGCAGCCGTACGGCCGCCTCGGCGAGCGCGTCGGCGTCCTCGTTGGCGAAGACCTCGCCCGCCTCCCCCTGGTCGAGGACCTGGACGAAGGCGTCCAGGTCGGAGGCGAGCACGGGGGCGCCCGCCGACATGGCCTCGACGAGGACGATGCCGAAGCTCTCGCCGCCGGTGTTGGGCGCGACGTACAGGTCGACGCTGCGCAGGAAGCGCGCCTTGTCCTCGTCGCTGATCATGCCCAGGAACTCCACGCGCGGGCGCAGTTCCTTCGGCAGGTCCTCGACGGCGGCCTCCTCGTCGCCGCGGCCGGCGACCAGCAGCCGGGTCTGCGGGCGGGCGGCCAGGATCTTCGGCAGGGCCTTCATCAGGACCGGCAGGCCCTTGCGGGGCTCGTCGATCCGGCCGATGAAACCGAGGGTGTCCCCCTGCCACTCCGGCTTCGGCTCGGCCTTGGCGAAGAAGTCCACGTCGACGCCGTTGGGAATGACCACCGCGTCCCCGCCGAGGTGCTCGACCAGGGTCCGGCGGGCGTACTCGCTGACCGCGATCCGCGCGCTGATCTTCTCCAGGGCGGCCTGGAGGATGGAGTACGCGGCGATCATCGCGCGCGAGCGCGGGTTGGAGGTGTGGAAGGTGGCCACGATCGGGCCGGAGGCCGCCCAGCAGGTCAGCAGGCCCAGCGAGGGCGAGGTCGGCTCGTGGATGTGGACCACGTCGAAGGCGCCGTCGTGCAGCCAGCGGCGCACCCGCGCGGCCGACAGGAAGCCGAAGTTCAGCCGGGCCACCGAGCCGTTGTACGGCACCGGGACCGCGCGGCCGGCCGAGACGACGTACGGCGGCAGCGGGGTGTCGTCGTCGGCCGGGGCGAGCACGGAGACCTCGTGGCCGAGCCGGAGGAAGTACTCGGCGAGGTCGCGGATGTGGAACTGGACACCGCCGGGCACGTCCCAGGAGTACGGGCAGACGATCCCGATTCTCACGAGGGTCCCTTCGCGGGGTCGAGGTCGGCGAGCCACAGCCGCTGGAGCATGTGCCAGTCCTCCGGATGGTCGGCGATCCCGGTGGCGAAGGCGTCGGCCAGCGCCTGTGCCATGACAGACGTCTTCTCGGCCCGGGTACCTGACTCCGGTACCTCGATCGGGGGGTGCACCTGGCCCTGCATGACGGGCGAGTCGTCGTACCAGAGCGTGACCGGCAGCAGCAGCGCGCCGGTCTGCTGGGCGAGCAGGGCCGGACCGGCGGGGATCCGGGTCTTCTCGCCGAAGAAGTCGACCTCGACGCCGGAGGCGGACAGGTCCCGGTCGGCGACCAGGCAGACCAGGCCGCCGTCGCGCAGCCGCCGGGCCAGGGTGCCGAAGGCGGTGCCGCCGCTGTGCGGCAGGACCTCCATGCCGAGGCCCTCCCGGTAGGCGACGAAACGGTCGTAGAGCGTCTCGGGCTTCAGGCGCTCGGCGACGGTCGTGAAGGGCGTCTCCAGCTTGGTGGTGACCCAGGCGCCGGCCAGGTCGTAGTTGGCCATGTGCGGCAGGGCGAGGATCACGCCCTGGCCGGAGGCGAGGCCGTCGGTGAGGTAGTGGATGTCCTTCGGGTCGAATCCGGTCTTCACTCGCTCCCGGCTCCAGGCCGGGAGCCGGAAGGACTCCATCCAGTAGCGCAGGTACGAGCGCATGCCCGCGCGGGAGAGCTCGGCGAGGCGCTCGGGCGTCGCGTCGGGCACCACGCGCGCGTAGTTGGACTCCAGGCGCTGTACGCCCTTGCCGCGCTGCTTCCAGGCGGCGTCGGCGATGGTGCGGCCGAGGCGGACCGCGACGGGTTCGGGGAGCTTCTTGACGGTGCTCCAGCCGACGCCGTACAGCGCGTCGCTGAGCCGTTCGGCGGCGCTCACTTCGCCGCCTCGGCGTTCTGCTGGGCCGCCTCCGCCTCGGCGGACTCGCGGCGGACGGTGACGACGCGCTGGATCAGCGTCACGAGGCTGCCCGCCGCGACGATCCACAGCGCGACCGGCAGCAGCCACTGGATGCCCGGCACACCGAACGTGTGCAGGCCGGCGAGACCGGCCGCGACCAGCGAGATCACCAGCCGCTCGGCGCGTTCGACGAGGCCGTTGACGGCGACCGGCAGCCCGATCGACTCGCCGCGCGCCTTGGTGTACGACACCACCTGACCGCTGGCCAGGCAGAAGATGGACACGGCGCACAGGACGTTGTTGTTCCCGTTGCCCGCGTACCAGAGCGCGAAGCCGCCGAAGATCGCGCCGTCGGCGACCCGGTCCAGGGTGGAGTCCAGGAAGGCGCCCCAGCGGCTGGAGCGGCCCAGCTGACGGGCCATGTTGCCGTCGACCAGGTCGGAGAAGACGAACAGGGTGATCACGACCGTGCCCCAGAAGAACTCGCCCCGGGGGAAGAAGACCAGCGCGCCCGCGACCACACCGGCCGTGCCGATGAGCGTGACCGTGTCGGGGCTCACCCCTCGCCGGATGAGAAACGCGGCGAACGGTGTGAGGACACGCGTGAAGAATGCACGCGCGTACTTGTTCAGCATGGCCTTCCCGAAGGTCGTGTCGCCGCGGCCCCTGGTGGCTCCGGCTGGCCCATCGTAGCCACGCGCGCGTGTGCGTGACGGGCGGGCACCCACAGCCCGTGGCATGAGCCGCTGTGCGCCACCGTGCGGGGGCGCACGGTGGCGCGCTCGGCGACGGTGGCTGTCGTTCGTATGGACGCAGCGTGACGGGAGTGGAAAGCTCGAATAACCGCGGGCGTCGCCGGAGCCGCCAGCGCGCGGTTCCCGCATGTCCGCGCCCACAGTGACCTCACCGTGCACGGGAGGCAGGATCATGGGCGACAAGGCACAAGCACACCACCTCGGGGCCGCCGGCAGGGCTCTTGAGGCCGACCAGCCCGCGTCCGTACGGAACGTGGTGCTGGTCGGCCACTCCGGTTCGGGCAAGACGACTCTGGTGGAGGCCCTCGCGCTGAGTGCGGGGGCGGTGAACCGGGCGGGCCGCGTGGAGGACGGCGCCACCGTCTCGGACTACGACGAGATCGAGCACCGGCAGCAGCGCTCCGTACAGCTGTCCCTGGTGCCGGTCGCATGGGACGGCATCAAGATCAACCTCCTCGACACCCCCGGGTACGCCGACTTCGTCGGGGAGCTGAGGGCCGGTCTGCGCGCCGCGGACGCGGCCCTCTTCGTGGTCTCGGCCTCGGACGGCGTGGACGGCTCGACCCGGATGGTCTGGGAGGAGTGCGCGGCCGTCGGCATGCCGCGCGCGATCGTGATCACGCATCTGGAGGCCGCGCGCGCGGACTTCGAGGAGATGACCCGGACCTGCGCGGAGGCCTTCGGCGGGGACGACCCCGACGCCGTGCTTCCGCTGTACCTGCCGCTGCGCGGCCCCGAGGGCCCCGACGGGCACGCGCCCGTGACCGGTCTGGTCGGGCTGCTGTCGCAGAAGCTGTTCGACTACTCGACCGGGGAGCGCAAGGAGTCCGAGCCCGGCGCGGACCAGCTGCCGGACATGGAGGACGCCCGCAACCGGCTGATCGAGGGGATCATCGCCGAGAGCGAGGACGAGACCCTCATGGACCGCTATCTCGGCGGCGAGCAGATCGACGTCGGGACGCTGATCGAGGACCTGGAGCGGGCGGTCGCCCGCGGCTCCTTCTTCCCCGTCCTGGCCGCCGCCCCCGCGGCCGACGGCGCCAAACAGGGGCTCGGCACGGTCGAGCTGCTGGAGCTGGTCACCGGCGGGTTCCCGACCCCGTTCGAGCACCCGCTGCCGGACGTCACCACCATCGACGGCAAGCCGCGCGAGCTGAAGCCGTGCGACACCGGCGGCCCGCTGGTCGCCGAGGTCGTCAAGACCTCCTCCGACCCCTACGTCGGCCGGGTCTCCCTGGTCCGTGTCTTCTCCGGCACCGTGCGCCCCGACCAGACGGTGCACGTCTCCGGGCACGGGCTGGCCGACCGCGGGCACGAGGACCACGACGTCGACGAGAAGGTCGGCGCCCTGTCCATGCCCTTCGGCAAGCAGCAGCGCCCGGTGACGCACGCCGTCGCGGGCGATCTGGTGTGCGTGGCCAAGCTGGGCCGCGCCGAGACCGGGGACACGCTCTCCGCGAAGGACGACCCGCTGCTGATGGAGCCCTGGCGGATGCCCGACCCGCTCCTGCCGCTCGCCATCCATGCGCACAGCAAGGCCGACGAGGACAAGCTCTCGCAGGGCCTTTCCCGGCTGGTGGCCGAGGATCCGACGATGCGTCTGGAGCAGAACCAGGACACCCACCAGGTGGTCCTGTGGTGCCTGGGCGAGGCCCACGCGGACGTCGCCCTGGAACGGCTGCGCAGCCGCTACGGCGTCCAGGTCGACGTCGTCCCGCACAAGGTCTCCCTGCGGGAGACGTTCGCGGACAAGGCCACCGGGCGCGGGCGGCATGTGAAGCAGTCCGGCGGGCACGGCCAGTACGCCATCTGCGAGATCGAGGTGGAGCCGCTGCCGGGCGGCTCGGGCATCGAGTTCGTGGACAAGGTGGTCGGCGGCGCCGTACCGCGGCAGTTCATCCCGTCCGTGGAGAAGGGCGTACGCGCCCAGGCCGCCAAGGGGGTCGCCGCCGGCTATCCGCTGGTGGACGTGCGGATCACGCTGCTGGACGGCAAGGCGCACTCGGTGGACTCCTCCGACGCCGCCTTCCAGACGGCGGGCGCGCTCGCGCTGCGCGAGGCCGCCGCGGAGGCCAGGATCCATCTGCTGGAGCCAGTGGCCGAGGTGTCCGTGCTGGTCGGCGACGACTACGTGGGCGCGGTGATGAGCGACCTGTCCGGAAGGCGCGGCCGGGTGCTCGGCACCGAGCAGGTGGGGTCGGGACGGACCCTGATCCGGGCCGAGGTGCCCGAGTTCGAGATCGGCCGGTACGCCGTCGACCTGCGCTCGCTGTCGCACGGCACGGCACGCTTCGACCGCGCCTACGCCCGGCACGAGCCGATGCCGCCGCAGATCGCCGAGCGGATCCGCGAACAGGCGGGCGAGAACGGGTAGTTCACCGGCCCTCGGCCGGGTGTGCGGGCGGGCGGCTTCGGCCGTCCGCCCGCGGGTTGTCGGTGGCGGCGGATACGCTGAACACCTGATCGCGTCGTGCCGCAGTCGTCCGGTGCCGACGGGTAATCGGCGTGACGGCCTGTTCAACAGGTGTGCGGAACGTGGAAGTCGGGAAGGCCGCAGAGACGACGCCGGCGGCCGAGGGGGCGGGAATGTCGTTGGGAACGGAGTGGGACGGGCCCCAGGTGCCCGTCTCGGGCGACGAGGGTCAGGCGGCGACCTCCGCACTGGCCTCGGCGGCGTACCGGGACAGCTCGATCGAGGAGATCAAGAAGGCCGACAACGAATGGCATCAGTCGACGGTCAAGGCCGGCCGGATCGCGCTGCTGCGGCCCAATCTGGGTGAGGCGTTCTCGCGGGCCGTGGTCGCCCGGATGCTCGCTCCCGGCCGCAAGCCGCTCATCCAGTCCTTCGGCTCGGAGCCCCAGTTCGTCGTCGAGCACTGCCTCGCGGCCAACAACATCCGCCGGGAGCGCGACAACCGCCTGACGGCCGTGACGCTCCTGTGCGGGGGGCTCTTCCTGCCGGGGCTGATCGCCTGGCTGCTCGTCTTCCAGTTGCGCACGTTCATCGCCCGGCGCGAGGACAGGCGGGCAGGGACGCTCGCCACCGCCCTACTCCTCGCCGTCGGTGTGCTCGCCGCGCTGTTCCTGATCAAGATGCCGTTCAACGGCTTCTGGGCGTGGTACGCCCGGGCGGCCGTCGCGCTGCCCGTGCTCGGCTGGTTCTGGGCCAAGCAGATCTGCGAGCGCACGGCCAGGGATCTGCGGGGACGCTGGGACGGCCTGCTCTCGGGCACCAGCGTCGGCGCCAAGGTCCCCGAGGCGGTACCGCGCGGTCCGAACGAGACCGCGGCCGAGGAGCTGCGCCAGTCGCTGGCCCGGCTCACCGCCGAGCAGCAGTCCAACTCGGTCTTCTACGCCGGTCCCAAGGGCATACTCGGCATGGGCACCCGCTGGGGCGCCTGGCAGCTCGCCGAGGATCTGGTGCCCGCCGACCCGACCCGGGAGATCCACCCCTTCCGCAGCTGGGACGTCATACGCGTGATCCATGACCAGCTGGCCCGGCTGGAGCGCGGCCCGCTGAACACGGGCGGGTTCCCGAAGCCGTCCGTCAAGCACTGGATCGTCACGCCGATCGGCGAGGGGGCCGCCGCGGTGTCCCGGCCCGAGGGCACCGATGTCGAGGCCTTCCAGGTCAAGCCGCACGCGATACAGGACATCTGCAACAAGCAGCAGTTCGGCAGCGGCGACCGGCACTACCTGGGCGTGCAGTGGACGCTGTGGGACGGGCAGCTGATCCTCACCATGCTGATCACGGTGACGGTGTTGCACGAGACGCTGCGCATCGAGGTGACGGGGCATGCGCTGGGACCGGTGAACTCCCTGTTCACCTCCAAGCCGGAGGCGCCGACCAAGGAGGTCTCCAAGTCCCTCAAGCCCTGGGAGACGCGCACGGTCAAGCTGCCGCTCGTCGACGCCGACGAGGTGGTGCGCCTTGCCACGCGCGCCCCGCTGACCTGGTATCCGCCGCTGCTCAACTGGCTCGGCGGCTCGCTCGCCCTGCCCGAGCCGTTCGGTCTGCGGCACGCCTGGGCGGACCAGCCGTGGCGGCACCGCTTCATGGCCGACGACGCGCTGCGCGCGGCCACGCCGGTGCTGCGGGTGGTCCACTCGGCGGCGATCAGGGTGCTGGCGGAGAACGGCGTGGACACGGAGAAGTTCGGGACGCGTTCGGGCATGCTCAGCGGGCTGGTCCAGGACCCGACGCCGAGGAAGGCGGATCTGTACGACGCGTGAGCGGTGCCCTCCGCGGAGGGCACCCCGGGTCCTATGCCGGCCACGCCTCCGCCAGCATCTTCCGGGTGTCGGCCAGCAGCTGCGGCAGCACCCTGGTGTGGCCGACGACCGGCATGAAGTTCGTGTCGCCGCCCCAGCGCGGGACGATGTGCTGGTGCAGGTGGGCGGCGATGCCGGCGCCCGCGACCGTGCCCTGGTTCATGCCGATGTTGAAGCCGTGCGCGCCGGACGCGGTGCGCAGGGCCGTCATCGCCTGCTTGGTCAGCTCGGCCAGCTCGGCGGTCTCCGGCCCCGTCAGCTCGGTGTAGTCGGCGACATGCCGGTAGGGCACGGTCATCAGATGGCCGCCGTTGTACGGGTAGAGGTTGAGGACCGCGTACACATGGTCACCGCGCCGGACGATCAAGCCGTCCTCGTCGGACTTGGCCGGGATCGAGCAGAAGGGACAGCCGTCTTCGGCCCCGGGGCCGGTCGGCTTGTTCTCGCCCTGGATGTAAGCCATCCGGTGGGGCGTCCACAGGCGCTGGAACGCGTCCTGCGTCCCCACTCCGATCTGCTGCTCCGGCTCAGTCGTCATGCTAGGCAGCATATGGCTTCGCCGGTTCCCGGCGTGTCGCCGGGGCGGCCGGAAGCCGGTCGCGCAGTCCCGCGCGCCCCATGAGCCCCAGCACAGAACCCCGGGGGGCGTCATCCCCCCGGGGTTCTGCGGATCAGGCCCTTCAGACCTGGGCCCGCTCCTCGACGACCCGCGCGATCTTCGCGATGGCCTCGTCGAACGGGATGCCGTTCTCCTGCGAGCCGTCGCGGTAGCGGAAGGACACCGAGCCGTTCGACATGTCCTCGTCGCCCGCGATGACCATGAAGGGCACCTTCTGCTTCTGGGCGTTGCGGATCTTCTTCTGCATGCGGTCCGAGGAGGAGTCCACCTCGACGCGCAGGCCCTTCTTGCGGGCCGCCGCCGCGAACTTCTCCAGGTACTCGACGTGGGCGTCGCCGATCGGGATGCCGAGCGCCTGGACCGGAGCCAGCCAGGCCGGGAAGGCGCCCGCGTAGTGCTCCAGGAGCACCGCGAAGAACCGCTCGATGGAGCCGAACAGCGCGCGGTGGATCATGACCGGGCGCTGCTTGGAGCCGTCGGAGCCGGTGTACTCCAGGTTGAAGCGCTCCGGCAGGTTGAAGTCGAGCTGGATGGTCGACATCTGCCAGGTCCGGCCGATCGCGTCCTTGGCCTGGACGGAGATCTTCGGGCCGTAGAAGGCGGCGCCGCCCGGGTCGGGGACGAGGGGCAGGCCCTGCTTCTCGGCGACCTGGCGCAGCGTCTCGGTCGCCTCCTCCCAGACCTCGTCGGAGCCGACGAACTTCTCCGGGTCCTTGGTGGACAGCTCCAGGTAGAAGTCGGTCAGGCCGTAGTCGCGCAGCAGACCGAGGACGAAGGTGAGCGTCTTGTCCAGCTCCTCGGACATCTGCTCACGGGTGCAGTAGATGTGCGCGTCGTCCTGCGTGAAGCCGCGGGCCCGGGTCAGGCCGTGCACGACGCCCGACTTCTCGTACCGGTACACGGTCCCGAACTCGAAGAGGCGCAGCGGCAGTTCACGGTAGGACCGGCCGCGCGCGTCGAAGATCAGGTTGTGCATCGGGCAGTTCATGGGCTTGAGGTAGTAGTCCACGCCCTCGTCGAGCTGCATGGGCGGGTACATGCCCTCGGCGTACCAGTCCAGGTGCCCGGACGTCTCGAAGAGCTTCCCCTTCGTCGCGTGCGGGGTGTAGACGAACTCGTAGCCCTCTTCCTCGTGCCGGCGGCGCGAGTAGTCCTCCATGACCCGGCGGACGATGCCGCCCCTGGGGTGGAAGACGGCGAGGCCGGAGCCGATCTGCTCCGGGATGGAGAAGAGGTCCAGCTCACTGCCGAGCTTGCGGTGGTCGCGCTTCTCGGCCTCGGCGAGGAAGTCCAGGTACGCCTTCAGCTCGTCCTTGGACGGCCAGGCGGTGCCGTAGATGCGCTGGAGCATGGGGTTCTTCTCGCTGCCGCGCCAGTAGGCGGCCGCGTTGCGCATCAGCTTGAACGCCGGGATCAGGCGGGTCGAGGGCAGGTGCGGACCGCGGCAGAGGTCCTTCCAGCACAGCTCGCCGGTCTTGGCGTCCAGGTTGTCGTAGATCGTCAGCTCGCCGGCACCGACCTCGACGTCCGCGCCGTCGTCGCTGGACGCGGAGCCCTTGAGGCCGATCAGCTCCAGCTTGTACGGCTCGGACGCAAGCTCGTCACGCGCCGCTTCGTCGGTGACGACACGGCGGGAGAACTTCTGCCCGCGCTTCTGGATCTCCTGCATCTTCTTCTCGATGGCCTTGAGATCCTCGGGCGTGAACGGCTTCTCGACGTCGAAGTCGTAGTAGAAGCCGTCCTTGACGGGCGGGCCGATGCCCAGCTTGGCCTCGGGGAAGATCTCCTGCACGGCCTGCGCCATGACGTGCGCGGTGGAGTGCCGCAGGATGTTCAGGCCGTCCTCGGAGGAGATCTCGACGCCCTCGACGGTCTCGCCGTCCTGGAGCGCGTAGGTGAGGTCCTTGAGCTCGCCGCCCACGCGCGCGGCGATGATCGAGCGCTCGCCGGCGAAGAGGTCGGCGGCCGTAGTGCCCGTCGTCACCACGCGTTCTTCCCGCTCGGAATCGCGCTGGATGATCACACGGACGTCTGACACCGGTCTCTCCTGACTGCAGGTGGGGTGCGGCGCCGTACCAGGAGCGCGCGCACAGGCGATCGTACCGACCCGACGGCACCGACCGCGAAACGGTCACCGACAGTCCCCGGACCGGTACGCCCCCGGTCCCGTCCCCACGATGCTCGTCCCCGTGTGCCTCAGTCCTCGTCCCGGTACGACTCCCCGCACGCCTCCTCGAAGAAGTCCAGGTTCCCCTGGAGGGCTTTCATCAGCCGGTCCCGCTCGGCCTCGTCGACCTGCACGGGGACGACCCCGGAGGCGCCGGTGAGCCGGCGGAAGCCGCCCCTGCGCTCCAGCCGGCCGTGCACGCGCACCGGGAGTCCGACGAGGTGGGCATGGCCGGCGATGCGGTAGTCCTCCTCTTCCAGGGTGACCCGGACGTGCGGCACCTCGGCGCCGGCGAGGACGCGCAGCCGTACGGTGCCCTCGCCGCCAGGCCCGGAACGGCGCATCCGGACGACGGCGCCGGTGATACGGACCGGCACGGAGGGTTCCTCGCGCAGATAGCGGGCGGCGGCCTCGCGCAGGACGGGCAGGTCGCCGGGTGAGAACTCGACGGGTTCGACGGAGGGGGCGCAGCCCTCGGGGACGCCTTCGCCGGGTGCCCAGGCGACGGCGATCCGGGCGCCCTCGGTGCCCCTCACGAGCGCGGCCAGCGCCTCGGTCAGCTCACGGCTGACGCCCGCCTCGACCGCGCCGTCGAAGGCGTCCATACCGCCGGTGGCCCGCCGGTAGTCGATGGCCTCGCGGGCGGCGTACAGGGCCTGGTGGAGGCGGACGGCCAGCGGGCGCCCGGTCGGCACGGGCGCGAAGGCGGTGAGGTGGTGACCGTCGGCGGCGGGGCCGACGAGGACGTCGTCCAGGAGAGCGGAGGCGGCGCGGCGGTGGCGGGCGCCGTAGTAGCCGGCTCGCGCGCGGGTGGCGAGCGCGGCGGCGAGGAGCATCTGCCGGGCGGCGCCGCGCAGTTGCTCGTCGGCCGTCCAGGGCGCGGCGCCGACAGGTCCGCTCGGGGTGTCGCGCCACCAGCGGATCTCGTCGCTGGGCACGGCGAGGGAGATGAGCACCTCGCGGGCGGCGGGTGCCGCGCTGCGGGCGAGGGCGTCGAGGGCCTCGCCGAGCAGGTCGTCGCTGTCGGGGAAGGCCCGGCTCTCCGGCACCAGCAGGCTGGTCCCGCCGCCGCCCGGCCCCGGCGGGGTCCAACGGCCGTAGCGTCCCGGGGCTCCCCCGCGCCGCTGCCAGCCGTGCCGGTGCAGCAGGGCGCCGAGCACGGCGGGGTCGACCTGGGCGGGGTCGGGGGGCCGGTGCCAGGCGAGATCGTCGGGATGCGGCCGGACCTGGCGTGGCAGCTCCTCGTACGGACGGCTCCTCATGGCCTGCCTCCCGTCCCGACCCGCGTCATGATCTCGCAGAGCGCCCGGTCGTCGAAGATGCGCGAGGTCGGGATCCGCACGGTGGTCCGGTGCCGGCCGGTGATGGAGTGGCCGGCGAGGTTGACCCAGTAGCAGCAGTGCCTCAGATCGAGCCGGTCGTGACTGGCGCGCAGCCAGTCGTCCTGCGAGCGCGGGACGAGCATCACGACCAGGATCTTGTGCACCGAGACCGGGGTGCGGGCGAGCTTGCGCAGATGGTCGTTGTCGAGGGTGAAGGAGAAGGAACGCCCCGGAGGGTTGGGCGCGACCTGGTACGTGGCCTTGAGCTGCACCTTGATGGTGACCTCGTCGTCGACGGTGTGTCCGGGCGCGCTGTGGCTGACGTGCCAGTCGATGCCGTTGTCCGGGAAGGGCTGGGACAGCGAGCATCCCGCCGCGGCGGCGACCGCGTGCAGATAGCCGACCTGCAGTGTCTCCATGCACGCCGTGGTGGCGAGCGTGCCGCGGACGGTGCCCGGACGATCGGGCAGCAGCCCGCCCCGCTCGGGCTGCGCTATGGCCATGACCAACAGCCTTCCAAGCAATGAGTGTCCCCGCTGCGGGCTGCTGAACTGCAAAGACCCGTACTCCTGTTGTCTCCTCCCGGCGTACGGCGCAAACGGCCCGGGTATCACCAAACGGGCAGAAGACGGAACGTCATCTGCTGTGGGTGAACGAGGAGTTGGGTTCAGATGACGACCTGGTACGAGGGGCCGCTGGCCGCTTTCGACACGGAGACGACGGGCGTGGACGTCGAGACCGACCGCATCGTGTCGGCCGCCGTCGTCGTCCAGGACGCGCCGGGCACCCGGCCTCGGGTCTGCCGCTGGCTGGTGAACCCGGGCGTGCCGGTGCCGGAGGCGGCGACGGCGGTGCACGGATTGACGGAGGAGCACCTGCAGCGCAACGGCCGCTGGCCGGCGCCGGTGATGTACGAGATAGCCGAGCAGCTGGCGGAGCACGCGGCGATGGGCCGCCCGCTGGTGGTGATGAACGCGCCGTTCGATCTGACGCTGCTGGACCGGGAGTTGCGCCGGCACCGGGCGTCGTCACTGGACCGCTGGTTCGAGTCGGCGACACTCAGGGTGCTGGACCCCAGGGTCCTGGACAAGCACCTGGACCGGTACCGCAAGGGCCGCCGTACGCTGACGGACCTGTGCGAGCACTACGGCGTGGCGCTGCAGGACGCGCACGACGCGGCGGCGGACGCGATGGCTGCCCTGGATGTCGTACGGGCGCTGGGCCGCCGTTTCGCGACCCGGCTGGAGCGCCTGACCCCCGCCGAGCTGCACACGCTCCAGGCCAACTGGCACGCGGCGCAGGCCCGCGGGCTGCAGGCCTGGTTCGCGCGCAGCGGCTCGGAGGAGATCGTCAGCACGGACTGGCCGCTGCGGCCGGAGCTGCCGGCGGCGGCGTGACCATGCGAAAGGCCGGTCCGCTGCTGCGGACCGGCCTTCTGCGGGTGGGCGATACTGGGTTCGAACCAGTGACCTCTTCGGTGTGAACGAAGCGCTCTCCCACTGAGCTAATCGCCCGGGAACGCACTGAACAATACAGGTCGAGGCGCCGATCCTTCAAACCGCTGCGAGGTACCTCACCAGTCCCCGCCGTCCGGCGGCCATCATCAGCCGGTGGTTGAGACGGAGGACGGGCCGTGCCGGTACCGCGAGCCGCCTGAGCAGGGGCTTGTTCACGCTCACCACCTGGTCGTAGCGGGCGAGGGTGCCGGAGCCCGCCGCGGTGACCGTCCAGCGGGCCCAGCCCTCGATGTCACCGGACATGGCGATTTCCAGGATCCCGGCGTCCGGGTCATGGCGCGTCTCGCGTGCGGTGAAGGTCATGGTGTACGGCAGCACGGACCGGACGGTGAGGACGCCGGTGCCGGAGTCCAGCCTGGTCACCGAGCGCACCTGTGGCCACCAGCGGGGATAGTCCTCGGGCCGCTCCAGCACGGCGTACACGGCCGCGGGCGGGGCGGGCAGGGACCACAGGCTGAGGAAGCGGTAGCGGTTCCAGTCCATGGAGGGAGTCTGCCCGGCCGGGCGCGGGCGATCTGAGTACGTGTACTCATGCGCCCCGGCGTGGCGCGGGACACACTCGGGAGGCGAGCGCCGCCGCCCGTGCGACGGCGCTCCCCCAGCCCTGCCAGCCGGGCATCCTGTCGCCGAGCAGCGCCTGGAAGGAGTGGATGGTCTCCAGGAGCACGTTGAAGGAAAGCACCGGCGAGATCATCGGCAGGGTGATGTTCCAGAACCGCCGGAAGGGTCCGGCGCCGTCCATCTCGGCCGCCTCGTACGCTCCTTCGGCACCTGCTTCAGCCCGGCCAGGAAGATGACCACGGGCGCGCCGAACTGCCGCACCGTCAGCGCGACCAGGCAGTACAGCACCCAGTCGGCGTTGCCGACCCAGCCGCCGACATGCCGGTGAAGAAGTACTGGGTACGGTCCACGATCGCGCCGTCGGAGAAGAGGGAGCGCCACACGAAGCCGACGGAGACGCTCGCGCCGATCAGCGAGGGGTGGAGAAGGCGGCCCGGTAGAAGGCCTGGCCGCGCCGGCTCTGCGCGAGCAGCAGGGCAACCCCGAGGGCGAGCAGCAGCTTCAGCGGGGTGCCGATGATCACGTACTTCGCGGTCACCTCCACCGGCTTCTGCCAGCGGGGGTCGTCGAACATCCTGGTGAAGTGGCCGAGCCCGACCCACTTCGGGCTGTTGAAGAGGTTGTAGTCGGTGAACGCGAAGTACAGCGAGGCGACCATCGGGCCCGCGGTCAGCAGCAGGAAGCCCGCGATCCACGGGGACATGAACGGATAGCCGGCGAGGTTCTCGCGCCGGCGGCCGGGCCGCCCCGCGGTGGCGGGGGGCCGAACGCGTCCTGCGGCCGGCGGGCAGGGAGGCCTTGACGAGCGTCACGGCAATGCCCCGTCAGGCATGGAAGGCGGCCTCGGACTCGGTGAAGAACTGCTTCACCGCGTCCGCGACCTTCGTCAGTCCCGGAAGTGATTCAGGGCCAGATTACCTGCCTGACCCTGCGGCTTGAGGTCGAGAAGAATTCCGCGCTTGTCGTACTTGCGAAGAAACGTGACGGCATTTTGGAAAACGTCCGGGGATTTCCGCCGGCGGCCTGGGTCTGGAACTTCCCCCAGAACGATTGATACGTCTGGAAGTCGGTCTTCACCTTGATCTTCGGGTACTTCTTCTCGAAGAGCGCGACGGTCTGGTCGATCTTCCTGGCCCGCTCCTCGGCACCCCACCATGAGTTACGGATCGTCACCGTCCCGTCCCCGGAACCGCTTTCGCCGCCGCACCCGGTCGTCGCGGCGAGCCCGAGCGCGGCCGCCGAAGCCCCGGCCGCCTTCAGGACCGTACGCCACTCAAGATTCCTGCTGGTTCCCATGACCGGGCCTCCCCGCAGCGTCGCCTCCGCCGTCATCAGCGCCGTCATAAGCGCCCTCACGAAGGTGTCGTGAACCGTGCGTGTCGTGAATCGTTTCGAGCAAGCCAGCAGCCCTCCGCCCGCCCAGCCCGCAAGAGGGGAGGGGGAGGGGGAGGGCCGGGGTGGGACATGAGAGTGGGCGAGGAGGTCAGGCGGGCAGGGAGGCGAGCCAGTCGATCAGGAGCCGGTTCGTCTCCTCCGGGCGCTCCTGCTGGACGAAGTGCCCGCAGCCGTCGAGGATGTGCGAGCCGAGGAGGCCGGGCAGGGTCTGGGGGTACGCCGTGACCGCGTCGGCCAGCCAGGCGAGCGAGGCGTCCAGGGCGCCGCCGATGAACAGCGAGGGCTGCCGGATCGGGGCGCCCTCGTAGTCGGCCAGGTCCGCCCAGTCCCGGTCCATGTTCCGGTAACGGTTGAGCGCTCCGGTCATACCGCTTCGCTCGAACTCCCCGGCCAGGAAGTCGAGTTCGCCCTCACCGAGCCAAGCCGGGAGCGAGTCGGCGGGGAAGCGTTCCCGCAGGGTGCCGCCGCGGCCGACGAAGTGCGGGGCGGTGGCGCCGGGCGGGGGCATGGTCCCGGCGGACAAGGCCGCGTAGAAGCCCGCGAGCCAGCCGCGCACATCGGGCTCGATCTCCGCCTCGGCCCGGCCCGGCTGCTGGAAGTAGGAGACGTAGAACTCCTCGTCCCCGCCCATCCGCGCGAAGACGTCGCTGGGCCGCGGGCCACCGGGCGGGCTGTACGGCACGCCCAGCAGGCCCACGGCACGGAACACATCGGGCTTGGTCAGGGCGGAGGTGGCGGCGATCGTGGCACCCCAGTCATGCCCGACGACCACCGCGGACCGCTCCCCCAGCGCCTCGACCACGGCGACGTTGTCCGCGACCAGGTCGAGCATCCGGTACGCGTCCACAGCCACCGGCTTGGAGGAACGGCCGTAGCCCCGGACGTCCATGGCCACCACTCGGTAGCCGGCGGCGGCCAGAGCGGGCAACTGGTGCCGCCAGGAGTACCAGGACTCGGGGAACCCGTGCACCAGCAGCACGAGGGGGCCGCGGCCCTGCTCCACGAGGTGCGTACGGCCGGCTGGGGAGGGGACGAGGTGGTGGGTCGCGGGGACGAGGGCGGGGGTGGGGGTGGGGGTGGGGTTCTTGGCCATGGGAGCCTCCTGGGGTGCCGGGTGTGGGGGTTACGGGCTGGTGCGGGGGAGCTGATCTGGTGGGTGTGGATTGGCTGGTGGGGGCTGGGCGGGCGATTTGGGGGTACGCATGGAGGGGGATCGGGCTGCGGGGCCGGGAGCGCGTGTGGGGTGGTCGGATCTATGTCGGGCCAAGGGGTGGGGGCAGCTGACTCTCGGCCCACAGGCGTGCGGGAGGCAGCGGGCCACCGGCCAGGGTGAACTCGGGCGTGGTGGGCGGCTGTCGCCCCACGGGGCCGGGTGCGGGGCAAGGCGACTGTTGATCCCGGCGGTCTGTTCGCAAGTAGCTGACTCTCGGCCCGCACGCGCGCCGGAAGCAGCGGGCCACCGGCCAGAGTGAACTCGGGCTTGATCGGGTGACTGTTGGCGCAGGGGCCGGGTGCGAGGTCGGGGGGCTGTCGAGCCAAGGGCGGGTGCCGAGACGGCTGGCTGTCGGCACAAGGGGGCTAGTACGGGGCGGGCTGATTCTCGGGCCAGGAGGCGTGTGCGGGGTGGCTGTCTTGTCGGTCCAGAGGCGTGTACGGGGGCAGGGTGCCGGCGGTCAACGGGTGCTCGTGCCCGGTCGGCCGGCTGTCGATGCGGTGGAGGGGCGAAGAGCCGGTGCGGTCGGGGCTTACATCGACGATGGTGCGGTGGGTGGCCCGGCGGGCACGAGTGATGTTGCCGGTTCGGCAAAATGCGAGGCGCTCGTTCAGCCTCCGCGCAAGGAGCCGGCAGGCTGCGGACGCTCCTGTTGGCGGCACCCGGACACACAGGGGTGGACGGCCGTGTCCGAGGCACCGGACTCAGCGCCCTGGACATCGCCCGACCTCGCCCACCGGACTCGGGAACCCGGACATCGCGGGACCTGGACCTGGACCACCGGACTCGGCGGCGGCTTGGCCCGCCGTTCACCCGCCGTGCTCACCGTCGTGCCGAGCCGCAGACGTCACCCCAACCCGCTCAGCGACATGTGGACCCGTGACGGTCACCCGTCCTGCCCATCGTCGCCCTGTGCGGTCGCGCTGTCCCGTCGTACCGGCACGCGGTGTTCGGCGGGGTGGGCTCGGCTGGGCTCGTCAGCTCAGGGCGGGTGCGCGTACGCCGACGGCCCACCTGCTGTTTCGCAGATGGGCCGTTGGTCCGGGTGGGCGATACTGGGTTCGAACCAGTGACCTCTTCGGTGTGAACGAAGCGCTCTCCCACTGAGCTAATCGCCCGGGCGCAGGAAGAACATTACCCCATGTCAGGGGGTGCTTCCGACCGGAGGCCGAGGCGCCGGACAGCCGACCGGCGGAGCCGGATCACTGATCCTTGATCTTCCACGGCATGACGACGCCGTACTTCCACAGGTAGATCCCGACCAGCACGCCCACGGTCACCAGCCCGATCCCGGTCAGTGTGATGTTGCGGCGGCGCACCCTGGGATCGAGGGCCCGTTGGGCCGCCTCGGTGACCTTGCGTCTGGTCCAGCGGAGCACGAGCTGTGCCCAGACGAACTCGGTCGCCCAGATCGCCATGCCGCCGAAGATCACCACCCAGCCGGGTCCCGGCAGCGGCAGCATGATGATCCCGGCGACGACGACCGCGAAGCCGACCAGGAAGATGCCGACCTGCCAGCTCAGATGCAGCAGCCGGCGGGCCTGGATGAATTCCGGCGCACGGGAACCGAGCCCCGCGCTGTCATCGGTCCCGTCCTCGAAGCTCGTCTCCTGCCGGTCCTCCTTCGCCTCGTCCGTCGCCGCGGCAACCTCGCCCGGATCGTCACTCCCCGTATTCATACAGTCAAACCCTACCGGGGTGAATCCAGTCACCGGAATGGGCGTAGATCCCGTACGAGTTCTCGGCCGGAAGAGTTACGTAAAGACACGCAAAACCCTCAGAGGGGTTTACAACGGCATCGTAGGTGGCATGTCGATTTCGCCGACGTGCGAATCCCCGAGCGCACACTGAGCGAAAGGCCCTGGCGCTTATGAACACCACGGTCAGCTGCGAGCTGCACCTGCGCCTCGTTGTGTCGAGCGAGTCCTCCCTGCCTGTCCCCGCAGGCCTGCGGTACGACACGGCCGACCCCTACGCCGTGCACGCCACCTTCCACACCGGAGCCGAGGAGACCGTCGAGTGGGTGTTCGCCCGCGACCTCCTCGCCGAGGGGCTTCATCGGCCCACCGGCACCGGCGACGTCCGTGTCTGGCCGTCGCGCAGTCATGGTCAGGGCGTCGTGTGCATCGCCCTCAGCTCTCCGGAGGGGGAAGCCCTGCTCGAGGCCCCGGCGCGGGCCCTGGAGTCCTTCCTGAAGCGAACCGACGCCGCCGTGCCACCCGGCACGGAACATCGGCACTTCGATCTGGATCAGGAGCTCTCGCACATCCTGGCGGAGAGCTAGGTCGCGCCCATCGAAAGCAGCCCGGCGCCGTCCACTCGGGGAGACGGCACGGGCCAGGACAACCGCATACGGCACAGCCGGGCGCCGTCACCGTGAGCGTTTCACGGTACGGCGCCAAGCTGTGCCCGCCCGGCTCCGTACCGGGCCATGACCTGTGTGCGCCTGCCTCGGTACGGGAACCGCCGCGGGCTTCGCGGCGTTGTACCGACGACCGAGGCCGGGCAGAGCACGGTGCGGTGGGCGGGGTTGTCGCTACCATCGGCCAGCATCGGCGGGCGTCGGCCCGTCCCTCAGGCCAGGGAGCGAAACGTGCTGATCACCCATGACACCCGGTGCGCCCTCGAAGCCGTGGTGGATCTGGTGAACACCGCGCCGGAGGACGACGCGGCGGCCGACGGACTGCCCGATGTCCCGGCTCTCGCGGATTTCATACGAAACCACGACATCAGCGATGTCGGCGTGCTGTCGGAGTCCGACCTCGCGGCGCTGCGCCGGATCCGGGGGCACTTCGCGGCGATCTTCGCCGCCCCGGACGCCCGCGGCGCGGCAGGGCTGATCAACGAACTGGTCGCCGCGGCGGGCACCACCCCGCGCCTGACGGACCACGACGGCTACGACTGGCATGTGCACTACTTCGCGCCCGGCGCCTCGGTGGCCGACCACCTCGCCGCCGACTGCGGGATGGCGCTGGCCTTCTTCGTGGTCGCCGGAGAGCAGGAGCGGCTGCGCCGTTGTGAGGCACCGGACTGCCGGCGCGCCTTCGTCGACCTCTCCCGCAATCGCTCGCGCCGCTACTGCGACAGCCGCACCTGCGGCAACCGCCTGCACGTGGCCGCGTACCGGGCCCGCCGCAAGGAAGCGACCGGCTGATCCATCGGCAACCCATCGGCACGGCACGGATTGCCGGACCGGCACAGCCCGCCAGACACCAGCACAGGCCGACTAAGCAGCGCAGGCCGACCGACAGGCAAGGGGGCGGTCGCGCGACGCCGGACCGGCAAAGCGCCCCTCACACCGTCGACCGACCACCGGAGCACCCATCACATCCGCGGGTGGGCGACATCCGTCCCGGCGGGTGGCGCCGGGACGAACGTGTACGGCTCACAGCAACAGCAGGTCGTGCAGCGCAGCCATGAGGAGCAGACACCCGATCACCGCAAGGAAGATCATCAGCGGTGGCTGGGATAGGGCGAAGAGGCACCCGCGCGGCTCGTCCTTCGGCGGCGCGGCCTCGCTGCTCTCTGTTGTGTCCAGCATCTCTCGGAGATCATGGCGCAGAAGAGACCCTGCCCGCGATCAACACGCCTGCGATATGCGGGAGTTGCCGCATATCGCGCCGTCTCGCCCGACTTGCTTCGGGTTGTGAACGGTTCCGGACGAGCGCACGACGCTCTGTGTCGATTCAGTCCGAGCGGGCCGACGGGGTCCGGCACCGCCGCGACCGCATGACGCCGTCATATGCCGTGCTTCTTGAGGATGGCCTCGATGTCGCTGAAGTCCTCGGTCGAGCCGGTGGTACGCGGGGCAGTCGCGGACCCGGTCGCGGGTCGGTTGCCCGCGCCCAGGGAGGGTGCGGAAGCCGTCGGAGCCACGGCCTCGGCCTGGCCGCCGCGGGCCGCTCGGCGCTCGGCTCGGGTCCCGCCGCGCCGGCGTTCGACCGCGCGGGTGCCCGCGAACAGGAGCCAGGCCGCGCCCAGCACCCCGAAGCCCGCCCAGGCGGTGGGGCTGAAGGCGGTGTCGGCGAGCCAGCCGACGACCCCGGTCATCACCAGGCCGACCGGCACCAGCGAGTAGGCCGCGATGCGGGTCGCCGCGAGGAAACGCTTGCGGTAGGCCGTGACCACCGCGATACCCAGGCCCGCCGCGGACGCGGCGGAGCAGACGGTCTCGGCAATCATCCGGTCCTCCTGGCGGGCTCGGTCGGGTGGCGGGGAGGGAAGGCGCCTCTCGGCGGACGCGGCGCACCGGCACGGCACACCGCCTCCGTCCCCTCCATCCTGCACCGCCTCGTACGCGCGATGCCACGCCCCCGTAGGACATCAGGGACATCTCCGGGTCGTCTCCTACTGGAGTGCCGGTGCCTGCCGAACCTCCCCATACAGGCCCACCGGACCGGGCGAGGCGGCCGCCGTACCGTCTCGATTGGGTCGCCCCGCATCCGGCCTGGAAGACTGGGCGGCATGAGCGACTCCTCCCCCGCACGCACCGACGCCCTCGTTCTCGACGTCTGGTGCGAGCTGCAGTGCCCCGACTGCCGTACCGCCCTGGACGACGTCCGCGCTCTGCGCGCCCGCTACGGCGACCGGCTGGAGCTGCGGCTGCGGCACTTCCCGCTGGAGAAGCACCAGCACGCCTTCGCCGCCGCGCAGGCCGCCGAGGAGGCGCTGGAGCAGGGCAAGGGCTGGCCGTACGTGGAGACCGTGCTGGAGCGGGTCGAGGAGCTGGACCGTAAGGGGGAACCCTTCCTGGTCGAGGTGGCCCGTGAACTCGGCCTGGACGCCGAGGAGTTCGACACCGCACTGATCGACGGCCGGCACATCCTGATCGTGGACGCCGACCAGGCCGAGGGCAAGGCGATCGGTGTGACCGGCACCCCGACGTACGTCATCGGCGGCGAACGCCTCGACGGCGGCAAGAGCCAGGAAGGGCTGCGCGAGCGCATCGAGGAGATCGCCGACCGGCTGCTGGGCGGCCGGGAGGCCTGAGCCCCACGGCAGACATCCCGAGCCCTCCTCCGAGCGGCCTTCCGAGCAGCCTTCCGCGCGGCCAGCACCAGAGGCCTAGAGCCAGAGGCCTAGAGCAAGGGCTTGGCGAGGGAGTGTTGCGTGGTCTCGTAGCCGAGCGACTCGTACAGCCGCTCCGCCGGGGTGTTGCCCGCGTGCACATTGAGGCCGAGGACCGGTCGGCCGGCCTCGATGGCCTGGCGCTCCGCCAGCAGCATGAGCGTGCGGCCGTGGCCCCGGCCGCGGTGGGCGTCCTCGGTCCGGACGTCGAACACGAACGCCTCCTCGGGGTCCTGCACGGCCAGCCACAGCCTGCCCACCCCGACCCCTTCGTGCTCCAGGACGCTGAAGCGCATGCCGTCGGTCGCAAGCCCGTGCGGCAGCAGCTTCTCGTGGTCGCGGCGGGCCTTGGCGCAGGCTGCGGCTTCGGGGATTCCCCGCTCGGTCCACATCCGCGCGTAGTCGTCGGACTCGCGCTCCTGCCACGCGTCGAACTCGGCTCCGGTCATGGGCCGTGCGCTGCTGCCCGGCGGCAGTGCGGGCGGGACGGTGCCGAGGCGCTTCTTCATGCCGCGGTTGCGCAGGGTGTAGCCCAGGGCGCCGAAGAGCCGCAGGGCGCCCTCCGCCGAGGCGGGGACGACGGTCTCGATCTGGGTGCAGCCCCAGCTCCGCGCCACCTCCTCCGCGGCGAGCGCGGCCACCGTGCCCCGGCCGCGCCGCCGGTCGGACTCGTCGATCCGCAGGTCGTTGACGCATGCCATCACCTCGCCGAAGGAAGGCGAGGTGCCGAGGTGGATCTCACCGACGGGGCGGCTGTTCACGCACACCTGATAGCGGCGGGAACGGGTGCCGTCGGGGTTCTGCCGGAGCGGCTCGAGCGGCCGCAGGGTCGTGGTCATCACTGGTGTTCTACCCGTGGCCGACCACCGAGTCAGCCCTGTTTCCCGGGCCGGAGCCGCTCCCGCAGCCCGCGCGACCGGCCGGGTTCAGGTCCGGCTGAGGCCGCCTCAGGGGTCCAGGTCCTGCCCGGACCGCTCGTCGAAGATCCGCATCGCCTTGGCGGTGACCGGGCCCGGGGCGGCGGGCAGCTCGCGGTCGTCGACCCGGTGCACGGCCTGGACGTCCCGCAGGGTCGAGGTGAGGAAGACCTCGTCGGCGCGGCTCAGAACGTCCAGCGGCAGGTCGGTCTCCTTGGCGCCCGTCCACTCGACGGCCAGCGCGCGGGTGATGCCGGGGAGGCAGCCGGAGGCGATCGGCGGGGTGTGGATCTCGCCGTCCAGGACGACGAAGACGTTCGAGCCGGTGCCCTCGCAGAGCTGTCCCACCGTGTTCCCGAACAGCGCCTCGGAGGCCCCGTGTTCATGGGCGCGGGCCAGGGCGACGACGTTCTCGGCGTACGAGGTGGTCTTCAGGCCGGTGAGGGCGCCGCGCTCGTTGCGGGTCCACGGGACGGTGATCACGGCGGTGGTGTCGGGGCGGCGGGTGGTCGCGCCGACGGCGACGACGAGGGTCGGGCCGTGCTCGCCGCGGTCGGAGCCGAGCGGGCCGTGGCCGCCGGTGTAGGTGATCCGGAGCCGGCCGAGCGGCATCGGGTTCGCCTCAAGCACAGCCGTGCAGGCCTCGCGGACCTCGTCGTGGTCGGGGTCGGGCAGGCCGAGGCCGCGGGCCGAGCGGGTCAGCCGGTCCAGGTGCCGGGTGAGGGCGAAGGGCCTGCCGTCGACGGCCTTCAGCGTCTCGAAGATGCCGTCGCCGACGGTGAGCCCGTGGTCGAAGACGGAGACACGGGCGGACTCCAGGTCCCGCAGCCCGCCGTCCAGCCAGATCTTCATGCGAACACCCCTCCACTCGCCTCGTACGCTCCCGACGCTATCGCGAGCAGCCGGGACGCCTTCAGTTCGGTCTCACGCCACTCCCCCTCGGGGTCCGACCCCCAGGTGATGCCCGCGCCGGTGCCGAAGCGCAGCACGCCCTCGGCGCGGTCGATCCAGAAGGTGCGGATGCCGACGGCCAGCTCACCGACGCCCCGGTCGGCGTCGACCCAGCCGATGCCGCCGCAGTACGGCCCGCGCGGGGCGGTCTCCAGAGCCTCGATGATCCGCAGGGCGCTGGACTTCGGCGCGCCGGTCACCGAGCCGGGCGGGAAGGCGGCGGCGAGCAGCTCCGGCCAGCCGGCTCCGGCCCGCAGTTCGCCGCGGACCGTGGAGACCAGGTGGACCAGGCCCGGGTGCTTCTCGACGGCGCACAGGTCGGGGACGGTCACGCTGCCGGTCGTACTGACCCGCCCGAGGTCGTTGCGGACCAGGTCCACGATCATCACGTTCTCGGCGTAGTCCTTCTCCAGGAGGTCCGCCTCCGTGCGTCCGGTGCCCTTGATCGGCCCCGACTCCACGACACGCCCGTCCCGGCGCAGGAACAGTTCGGGCGAGGCGGTGGCGATCTCCACGCCGTGCTCGGGCAGCCGGATCGTTCCGGCGTACGGCGCCGGGTTGCCGCGGGCCAGCAGGGCGGTCAGGGCGTCCACGTCGGCGTCCGGGGCGACCGGCGCGCTGAGCACGCGGCAGAGGTTGGCCTGGTAGACCTCGCCGGCCGCGATGTACGCGCGGATCCGGCGGACCGCCGCGGTGTACGCGGCCCGGTCCAGGGAGGAGGTCCACTCCCCCGCCGCCGGGCCGCGCCAGCCGCCGGGCACCGGCATGGGCACGGGCTCCTCGCGTACGTCCGCGAAGCGGGCGCAGGTCAGCCGCCCCTCGAAGTCCGCGCAGACGGCCCAGAAGCCGGCGGAGTCCAGGGCGGCGGGGTCGCTGGTGACGTCGAGGAGACCGCTGGCGACGCGGTCGCCGAAGCGGGCCAGAGCGGGGAGCGGGAGAGGGTGGTGGAGCACGTGGTCGAGTCTAGGCGGGTGACCGAAAGGTGGCGCCGGGGTGGCTCCGAGGGGCCTGTGACCACGTCGTCCATCGGGTGCGGCGCAGCACGCTGGGCAAACGCGTTTTTGTGCTGGCCCGGGAATCCGCTAGAGTTCAACACGTCGCCGGGACGCGGAAGCGGAACGAAACGACAAGCGGACGTAGCTCAGTTGGTAGAGCGCAACCTTGCCAAGGTTGAGGTCGCGAGTTCGAGCCTCGTCGTCCGCTCGAAGGAAGAAGGGGTCATCCCGATCCCCTACACTCCTGGTGGAGTGGCCGAGAGGCGAGGCAACGGCCTGCAAAGCCGTCTACACGGGTTCAAATCCCGTCTCCACCTCCAAGGACGATTAGCTCAGCGGGAGAGCGCTTCCCTGACACGGAAGAGGTCACTGGTTCAATCCCAGTATCGTCCACTGGATCTTCTCGCAAGATCCATGGGCCTTCTCGAAAGCCCCCACCCGCGCGATTAGCTCAGCGGGAGAGCGCTTCCCTGACACGGAAGAGGTCACTGGTTCAATCCCAGTATCGCGCACTGACTGTGACCCCAAAGTCACGGCCTGCGGACGATTAGCTCAGCGGGAGAGCGCTTCCCTGACACGGAAGAGGTCACTGGTTCAATCCCAGTATCGTCCACACAGCAAAGAGCCCCCGGCCGTCCTGTACGGCCGGGGGCTTCTTCGTGTGCTCGCCGCGCTCAGCTGGAGAAGAGCATGTGGGCCCAGCTCTTGTGACCGTGGTGGCCGTGATGGTCGTAGTGCCCGTGGCCGCCGTGGTGACCACCGTGATGACCACCGTGCGGCGCGCCCCAGGCGGGCGCGGGCGGGGCCGGGTACGGCTGGGCCGCGGGCGGGGCCGGCGGGACGGGGTTGGACCACCGGGCCTCCAGCTGGGTCAGTGCCTCCAGCTCGCCGTAGTCGAGGAAGATGCCGCGGCAGCCGCTGCACTGCTCGATCTGGACGCCGTTGCGGTTGTAGGTGTGCATCGGCGCGTGGCACTTCGGACACTGCATGCTCGGCTCAACTCCTCGCCGGTCGATACTGCTTCGCGTTTCCCCAGGACAGACTCCGTGCCGCCCCGGTCGGTTGCAGCCTAGTGCGGGCATCCGGGCGCCAACTGGTATGGAATCGGGGCCATTCGGGCACACGCGTCGACGAGTTGCTGTTCCACCTCGTCCAGCGGACGGCCGGCCGTGAGCGCCTTGGTCAGGGCGAGGGCGGCCGTCTGCACGGTCAGCGCGCGGGCCGGGACGTCCAGAACGGGCCAGGGATCGCCGGCCGCGGGGACGGCCGGGCCGCCGGCCCGTCGGTACGCGCCGAGGAACCGGGTCCACTCGTCCGCCGGGAGGAGGCCGCAGGCGTACCAAGCGGCGGGGCGGGCGAGGTCCCAGGCCGGGACGCCGGTGCCCAGGTCGTCGATGTCGATCAGCCGCCAGGGGCCGTCCGGTGCGGGGTGGCGGACGAGCTGGCCGAGGTGCAGGTCGCCGTGGCAGAGGGCGGGGGTGCCGGGCAGGGGAGCCTCCGCGCGGGCCCAGGCGGGCAGGGCGGCCCAGGCCCGCAGGACGGGGCCGGCCGCCGGGTGGGTCTCGGCCGCGGGGCCGTCCGGAGCCGGGCGAGGGCACGGGCGACTTTGGCGGGGCCGCGCATCGGGGGCAGGCCGTCGAGCGGGGCCGTACGGTGCAGCCGGGCGAGGAGGGTGGCGGTGGCTTCCCAGGGGACCGCGTCCCGGGCGTCGGGGTCGACGGGAGCGCCGTACGGCCAGAAGGTGACGAGGCGGTCCCGCAGGGGGGTGGGCGCCGGGACGAGCGGGGCCAGGAGGACGTCCTGGAGGCGGGCGGCCATGGCCAGGCGGAGGGTCAGCTCGGCGGGGTCCGTGCCGGGGGCGTGGGCCTTCGCAACGGTGTCGGCATGGCGTACGACGGTGGCGTCGGGGCGGTCGGCCAGCGGGGTGGGGGTGGCGGCGCAGACGCAGGCGGCTCCGCCGGTGTCCGGGTGCGCGACGGCTCTGACCTTCGCGGTGATCGCGGGGAGAAGGAGCAAGGGGGCCTCTACGGTCGCGGGGGGGCCGGGAGGGGTGAGCGTACGACGATTTCGGGGGGCGGGGTCCGTCTTGGTGCAGGGTGCTGCTGCGGCTGGGTGGGGGGCGGCTTGGCTTGCCCGCGCTCGCGGGTCCCTCCCACAGAGACAGAGGGGGTGCTCCGGCACCCAACCGTGCCGCCGCATAAACGGCGCATGCCGGCGCAGCTCCCCAGCTGCGCCGGCATTTGTGCCGTCCGCCGCACCCCCGTCCCCACGGGGTTTCCTGGATGGATGTCCCCACCCGGACCGCTCTTCCGGGCCTGGGGTCGCCGCTCAGCGCCCCAGCATCGCACCCACGGACGACGCCTGTGTGGCCACCGTCTCCCAGCCGTCGAAGACGAGCAGGAGCAGGGCCGCCAGGGGAAGGGCCATGAGCGTCGCCACCAGGGGGTGGCGACGGCCCGTGCGGCGGGGTGCGAACGTCGTGCGTCGCGGTGCCGTGTGGGCCATGGTCCCTCTCCTGACCGTGTCGGTTGTCGTCTGCAGCGGCGGGTGTCTGACCTCGGGGGACGAGTGCTGCACCCGCCGCTTGACTTCAAATCTAGGTGCGGCGCGGGCGGTGGGCGTCATGCCCTCGTACCGATTGGCGGGCCTCCCGGAGGATGAGCCATGACCTGGGAAGTACTCCCCTGGGTGGAGACGCGGGTCCGGGTCTCGGGGTCTTCCCGGAGGGGGCGCCCGCCGTGTCCGGTCATGTCGGAACCGTCCGGCGGGCCCGTGTCCGGTCATGTCCGAAGCATCCGGCGGATCGGGAGGAGTGACTTCGATCACTCCGACCGGCGGCGGGACGTACGCTGTGTCCGGTTCGTGATCCGTACCGTGCCCGGGTCGCCGGACGGCCCCGGGTCTCCGTCCGGCGGCTGTGCCACCCGGCGCCACCCGCCGTCCCCTGCCCCCAACACCCATACACCCAGGATCGGTTGACGGAAGGTGAGCCCCAATGCCCCGGGAGCCGCCGACTTCCTGAGCGTGTTTCACCTCCCCCCGGTGACCGGCACAATCCGTCCGGCCCGGAGGGCGCGGCCTCTGCGCGCCGACGGCCGTGGAAACGTAAGCTGTGCCACGTCACAGGGACCGGGCAGCGGGGATGAACATGGCGATGATGCGCCTGAGGCGCGAGGACCCGCGCGTCGTCGGCTCGTTCAGGCTTCACCGACGGCTCGGCGCGGGCGGAATGGGCGTGGTCTACCTCGGCTCCGACAAGAAGGGGCAGCGGGTCGCGCTGAAGGTGATCCGGCCCGATCTGGCGGAGGATCAGGAGTTCCGGTCGCGCTTCGCCCGCGAGGTCTCGGCGGCTCGGCGGATCAGGGGCGGCTGCACGGCCCGGCTGGTCGCCGCGGACCTGGAGGCCGAGCGGCCCTGGTTCGCCACGCAGTATGTGCCCGGCCCCTCGCTGCACGACAAGGTCGCCGACGAGGGTCCGCTCGGCGCGGCCGACACCGCGGCGATCGGTGCGGCGCTCTCCGAGGGGCTGGTCGCCGTGCACGAGGCCGGTGTCGTCCACCGGGACCTGAAGCCCTCCAACATCCTGCTGTCCCCCAAAGGGCCGCGGATCATCGACTTCGGCATCGCCTGGGCCACCGGCGCCTCCACCCTCACCCATGTCGGCACGGCGGTCGGCTCCCCCGGCTTTCTCGCGCCCGAGCAGGTGCGCGGCGCGGCCGTCACCCCGGCGACGGACGTCTTCTCGCTCGGCGCGACCCTCGCCTATGCCTCCACCGGCGACTCGCCCTTCGGGCACGGCAGTTCCGAGGTGATGCTGTACCGGGTGGTGCACGAGGAGCCGCATGTGCAGGGCGTGCCGGACGCGCTGGCCCCGCTGCTCCGGGCCTGTCTGGCGAAGGATCCCGACGACCGGCCGAGCACGCTGCAGCTGTCGCTGCGGCTCAAGGAGATCGCCACCCGTGAGGCGCAGGGCCTGGCCGACGTACGGCCGCCCGCGCCGCGCGCCGCGGAGGCGGACCGGCCCACCGGGCGGCTCGTCGACACCTATCCCGACCCGCAGCGCACCCAGCGCCGCACCTCCCCGAACACACCGGTGACGCGCGGTGAAGCCCCCGCCCGGGGTGCCGTACCGTCGCGCGGCGCCCCGCCTGTGCGGGGCGGCAACGGCTCGCGTGCGACCGGTACGGGCGCTCCCGCACGGCAGGGCTCGGCCCGCCCGACCACTCCGGTGCCGCGCGGCACCGGGGCGCGCTCGGGGAACGGGAACCGTCCCGCCGTACGCGGCGGTGCCGGGCGGCCGGTGCACCGTACGGCGAGCGGCGGGCGTCGGCCGGCCAATCCCCGGCTGCTGCGCCAGCGGCTGTTCGTGTTCGTGGTGGTGACGCTGCTCGTGGCGCTCGGCATCGCGGTGGCGCAGGGCTGCCAGGGTCCCGCGCGCGGGCTCGGCGACGACGACGGACGCCATCCGCAGCACGCCCAGCAGGACTACCCGTCGGCGGACACCGACCAGCCGACGTCCGACGGGCACGACGCGTCGCCGTCGCCGGACCTGCCGTTGTCCGACGGGCACACGGCGCCGGTGCCCGACCTGCCGATGCCCGGGGGCCACGCGGTGCCGATGCCCAACCCGTACAAGTCGACGCAGAGCCGGGACTTCGGAAGGTAGCCGTGCAGGCTACGGGGGCGTGGGAGCCGGGCGGGGCGGGTCAGGAGTCCGGGCGGCCGGTGGCCACCGCGTAGAAGGCGACCGCCGCGGCCGCGCCCACGTTGAGCAAGTCGACACCGTGACAGGTTCCGGCACGACGATGGCGAGTCGCCGTGATGGGACTGTGGCGGTCCTCCGGGGGTTATCGGGTCCTGAAGCGGCGGTAGAGGTTTCGGGCCACGTACACGCCCGGGCCGCCGAAGCCGACGATGTCGACGCGTCCGTCACCGGTGATGTCGGCGAGGAAGCGGGGGTGGCGGTCGACCCGCCAGCCGCCGGCGTCCTCGTTGTACCCGAACCCGCGGCACACCAGCTGGGCCTGCTCGAACTGGCCGCCGCCGCGGCTGTGCGACACCCAGACCCCCTCGTCGCCGAAGCCGACGATGTCCGGGTTGCCGTCGCCGGTGACGTCGGCGAGGAAGCGAAGGTGCTTCTCGCTGGTCCACCCCTGGGCGTGTCCGAAGTCGTTCAGGACGAGCTTCGGGGGCTCGAACGTGCCGTCGCCGCGCCCGCGTGAGACGACGACGCCCTGCGGGCCGAACCCGACGATGTCCACTGCTCCGTCGCTGGTGGTCTTGATCAGGAACCGGGGGTGCTCCTCGACCGAGGTCCACCCCTGGTCGGCCCCGAAGTCGTCGAGGACGTACAGAGGGTCGGCGAACGTGCCTTCCTCATCCTGGTGGAGTGACACCCAGACGCCGTCGTCGTGGCAGCCGACGATGTCGAGCCTGTGGTTGCCGGTGGTGTCGGCGAGGAAGCGGGGGTGCTTGTCGGCCAGCCACCCGCCCGCCTTCTCGTCGTGGCCGAACGCCCGGAGGACCGGTTCGTCGGCGATCGGTGCGAACTCTCCTTCCTGGACCTGGAGTGACACCCAGACGCCGTCGTCGTGGCAGCCGACGATGTCGAGCCTGTGGTTGCCGGTGGTGTCGGCCAGGAAGCGGGGGTGCTTGTCGGCCAGCCACCCGCCGGCCTGCTGACCGTGTCCGAACGCCTTGAGGACCGGCTCGCCGCCCGCGGGCGTGAACGTCCCGTCCTCGTCCTGAGGGGACACCCGGAGACCGGCAGTGGAGAGCACGACGACGTCGGGCTTGCCGTTGCCTGTCGTGTCCACGACGGTCCACAGGTCCGCGGAGTCCCGGGAAGGCGGGGGTTGGTGCAGGACGCGCTCCTTGTCGTCGAAGGTGCCGTCGCCTCTGCTGGACGAGGTCACAGCCCCCTTCGTGGGTTTGAGTCCTACGATGTCCGCGCGTCCTGCTCCCGTGGTGTCGGCGAGGAACCGCGTATCGCGCCCGGCCCACCAGCCCGGTTGTCCACTGGAAGAGCGGTTGGCCTTGTCGCTCTTCCACCCGCCGGCGCCCTGGTCGCTGCCGAACTGCGGGAGGACCAGCAGCATGTCGCTGAAGGAGGGTGTCGCACCGGGTGCCGGGCGCAGCGCGGTCGAGCGGGCCAGTGGCCAGGACCGGCGGCTGTTCCAGTGGTCCAGTGGGGCCCAGCGCAGCACGGGGTCGCTGGTGCGTTCGGGCTCGGCCGGGACGAACCGCCAGCGCTGGCTCTCCGCGCTGTCGTCGTACTCGCGCAGGACGATCCGGGTGTCGTCCGGGCCGGGGTCGGCGAGGTCGAGAACGGTGCCGTCGGTCGCGCCCTCGATGAAGTAGAGGCCCGCTTCGCCCTCGACGGGGACGACGTGCCACTGCTGGCTCTTCTTGCCGGCGGTGGCGTCCCACTGGCGGACGCCGCGGTCCGCGGCGGCGGGGTTGTCGAGCACCTTGCCGCTGACCGCGTTGCGGATCACGTACGCCTGGTCGTCTTGCGTTTGCCCGCCTTGCGCGGTCTGCACGGGGGTGAGCTGCCACTGCTCCGGGCTCGGGCCGCCATCGGGGAAGTCGCGGACGACGAGCGCCCCGTCCGCGCCCGGCGCGGCCTTGGCGCCGAGGGTCTTCCCCGTGGCGGCGTTGACGATCTCCAGTTTCAGTTCTTTCGTGGGCACGGGCATCGTGGTGCCTCTTCCAGGCGGTTGGGGCGTGGGCTCGGGACGGGTCTGGCGCGGTGGTGGCTGCGGATCACGTGAAGACGTGGTGGTAGGGGACGTTCCACTCGCTGGGCAGCCGCGGGTAGAACGTGTTGATGACCGTCCCGGTGAAGTCCCCGCCCCAGTTGTAGGTGAGCCGCACCTCGCTGTCGGCCGTCACCGCGTGGTCCTTGAACCCGAGGATGGTGTCGGGGTGGGTGATCGGCACGAAGGTGATCCCGCCCCACGGCGTCACCGTGACGACCCAGAGCTGGGTGTCCTCGATCGCGCCGTTCTTCCCGCGCCACTTCTCGTCGACCTTGTCGGGCAGGCCCACCTGGACGGTGTCGCACGTGCTCTTGGGGGCGTCCTGGTGGACGGTGATGCGCCTGCGCTGCGGCTTGGGCGCGCCGTCGTCACCGCGTCCGGCGTCGGCGTCGCCTGTACCGGCGGGTTTGGGCGACACCTGGCCGGCGGCGCTCTCGATGAGGTACAGCGGTCGCTGACCGAAGAAGCCGGCGGGGGTGATGTGCCAGAGGTGGCCCTGCGCGTCCTTGGTGGCCGGGTCGAGTGCGGTGGCCAGCTTGACGCCCTTGTTGTGGATCTCCTCCTTCAGCTCGGTGGGCCGCAGGTAGCCGCCGTTGAAGGCGTGGACGAGCATGACCGGCCGGTTCTCGACCAGCGCTGCCACGATCGCGTTGTCGTAGCTGTTCACCGCCACCGGGCCGCCGACCACCAAATTCGACATCGTCGTGCGCTCTTGGGTGTACATCGCGGAAACCTCACCTGTCCTGAATATGGAGAACAACGCGTCGGATACTCAATGCAGTGGCCTGTCGCGCGGCATTGCCGCAAACTCAACCGCATTCGATGGAGACGGCTTTCGAAAACGATTGGGTGACTGACGTGCATATCTCACCCACGGCAACGGCCGAGGCCATGAAATCCGCAGGTAGAGGCGATTCGGAAAGTGACGATCGAGCGATCAACAGGCACCAAGTTACCTTTACACTGGGTGAGTTGGGACAGCCATCGAGTCTTAATCACTCGATTGAGCGCATAGCGTGTAGGCATCTTTCCGGGCTGCGGAGCCCGTGCTAGCTTCGCCTTTCGGAAACGCGCGCAGATTCTTGTTTACATTTCACCGAGCGTAATTCGGCCAAATTAGTCGAGGACGGTGCATGTCTTCCAACGCGTACAACCTGGACCGGGCCAAGCGCCAGCCGCTGACGAAGAAGAACCTGCGGGAACTCAACATCAACATCGAAGACGAGAAGACCTGGCGGCCCATCCTGGACCACCCCAAGCTGGTCTACGTCGACGACTACGGTGTACGGCACAAGCCCGTCGGGTTCTCCGTGAACAAGTCGAGCTTCGGCACTTTCCCCGGGACCGCATTCCAGCTGGGCTGGCTCGCCTACATGAACCTCGGGGAGCCGCTGATCGAGGAGCGGCGCAACATCACCCAGCCGCCGCCCGACACGTTCTCCTCGCGCGCCTACGTCAATCGCAGCCAGACCAAGATGACGTTCACCGACTCGGTCGATTTCACCGTGTCGAACGGGGTCACCTGGTCGCTCCACGGGGACGCCAAGCTCACCTTCGGTGGCAGCGTCAGCGCACAGCTTCAGCTGCAACTGCAGAACCAGCTGCGTCTGGACCTCCAGTCCCAGCTCCAGGCGCAGCTGCGAAACGACATGACGACCAAGAACACCACCACCGTGACCCAAAAGGCCAGCCCGCAAAACACGGGGACGGACAACGCCAACGCCACCGATATGGGCGCGACGAACTCGGCGGGGAACACCGCGTCGGTCGGCATGACGAACTCGGTGGGGTTCACGACCACGGGCAGTGCGACCGGCAGCGCCACACTCAATGCTCAGCTGGCGCTGGGCATCGCGGCCTCCGTCGGTGGCTCCCTGTCCACCAGCTGGGCCTCGAAATCGCAGATTTCCGGTGAAGTCCCGCCGAACTCCCGCGTGGAGACGATCGTCACGCAGCGGCGTACGCACAAGCAGTACACCTACGAAATCCCGGTGACCTTCTCCGGGTTGATCGCGGTGAAGTACGACGTGCCGGTGGCGGTCCTGTCTCCCCCGCAGCCCGGGGACTACCCCGGCCTCGACCAGGTGGTCGCCCGCCCCATCGGCGACATCGACCTGGCGGTCGGCGGTTTCCTGATGAAGGGGCTGGCCGAGGTGGTCTCCGCCCTGGAGGTTCACCACACGATGTTCGACGGCGAGAGCCTGACCGACAGCGACCGAGCGCTGTACAAGCAGCCTTGACCGGGCGGGCGGCGCCGCCACGACGACGACCAGGGGTGACGACCATGGTATTCGACAACATCTTCGACTTCGCGAACAAGAGTGCGGGGCTCTTCTCCGTAACCACCGACGGCACCAAGCCGCGGCCGGGTGCCGGCGTCGACTTCGAGGACGCCGTCGACAGCACCTACGACGACACGACCACGAGCCTGTTCACCAGTGGGATCCACGGGGCCAACCACCGCGCGAAGGTCGTGCGGGAGGAGTCGCCCGAAGCGCGGGCCATCCTGGGCTTCCTCGGCTCCTTCATCCAGACCACCCAGACATCGGCCGGTACGCAGGCCCAGTACGCCCAGGATCCCGGCTCGGTGTCGAACGCGGCAGCCGGCGGCATGCAGAAGGCGAGTGAGACGGTGAAGAAGGACAACGGCCTCCAGAAGGACGAGGACCTGAAGAAGGAGAACAGGCCGAAGAAGAGCGATTTCGATTTCACCAAGCCGCCCAAGGTCCCGGAGGCCCCCAAGGCGTCCAAGCCGACCGCCGAGGACCCGTCCGCTTCCCAGTAGCAGTGCCCGGCTCCCGAGGGGGTCAGGGGCGAGGCCGTCCCTGACCCCCTCGGGCGTTGCGTGCGTTACACGGGGAGCAACTGCCACTGCCGGTCCCGGTGGTCGCCCTCTGCCCCGTCCTGCTTGATCGCCGTACGGGCGTTGGTGTCGACGCGCAGCAGCAGACCGCTGTTCCGGTTCGCGATCTCGTACACCCGCGGAGTGTCGGTCACCGAGCCCACCGGGATCAGCCTCCACTGCTGGTGGTGTGCGTCGCCGCCCTCGTAGGCGCGCTGCGCGACCACCGCCCCGGCCGCCTCCTGCGCCCCGACGACCTCCAGGACCTTGCCGCTGCGCACGTTCTCGATCCTGTACAGGACGTCGCCGTTGTCCTGGCCTGCCGCGACCAGCCGCCACCGCTGGTGATCCCTGGGGACGGCGAGCAACTGGTGGATCTCGGCCCCGTCCTTGGTGGACTCACGCGCGACCGCCATCCGCAGCCTGCTGCGGACGTTGGCCCAGGAGACCACAGTGCCCGAATCGGGCAGCCCGGCCATCTTCGCCGACGCAACCTTCCGAACCCGGTTGTTGGCGTGGTCGGCGATGTAGAGGGTGTCGACACAGTCCACAGCGAGCCCGTACGGGTAGTTCAGCTGGGCAGAAGCGGCCGGGCCGCCATCGCCGCCGAAGCCCGCGGCGCCCGTGCCGACGACCGTACTGATCCTGCCGTCCGCCGTGATCTTACGGACCCGGTGATTGCCGAGGTCGGAGATGTAGACGGTGCCGGTGCTGTCCACCACCACTCCTACCGGGCTGTTCAGCTGGGCCGAGGCCGCCGGGCCGCCATCGCCGCTGAAGCCCGCGGCGCCCGTGCCGGCGACCGTACTGATCCTGCCGTCCGCCGTGATCTTCCGGACCCGGTGATTGCCCAGGTCGGAGATGTAGAGGTCGCCCGCGCCATCCACCGCCACTTCGTGTGGGCCGTTCAGCTGGGCTGAAACCGCTGGACCGCCGTCTCCCCTGAATCCCGCGGACCCGGTCCCCGCGACCGTGCTGATCTTCCCATCGGTCGTGATCTTCCGGACCCGGTGGTTGCTGTACTCGACGACGTAGAGGACGCCGGTGCTGTCCACCGCCACCCCCAACGGAAGGTTCAACGGGGCGGCGGTGGCGGGGCCGCCATCGCCGCTGAAGCCCGCGGCGCCCGTGCCGGCGACCGTACTGATCCTGCCGTCCGCCGTGATCTTCCGGACCCGATGGTTGTTGGCATCAACGATGTAGACGGCGCCTGCGCTGTCCACCGCCACCTCACGCGGGTAGTTCAACTGGGCCGAGACGGCAGGGCCGTTGTCCCCGCTGAATCCCGCGACCCCGGTCCCCGCGACCGCGCTGATTTTCCCGTCAGCCGTGATCTTCCGGACCCGGTGGTTGTTGAAGTCGGAAAAGTAGACAGTGCCGGTGCTGTCCACCGCGATCCCGTACGGGCGGTTCAACTGAGCCGAAACGGCAGGCTCGTTGTCGCCTTTGAACCCCGCGGCCCCGGTCCCCGCGACCGTGCTGATCGGAGAGGCGGAGTTCTCACCCTCTGCGGCTGCCGCGCGGGCCGTGCTCATCGTCGTCCCTTCACCGTTCACCGGACCGCCTCTCGCAGCCGCTCCAGCCACTTCTGCTCCACCGTCATACCGCGCCCCTTGTCCCGATGGATCGGATGGTCTTCGCCCTCCCGGAGGCGAACCGACAAGACGGATCCTCCCGCCGCCCGGAGGGCACAGAAATAGGAATGTATGTACAAACAGGATTTCCGGACAGGTCGCGTCAAGAGGCAGGATGGTTTCTTCCCCACGCGTGCACGCCGCGCGCTCCCGGCCCGGCTCCGGAAAGCAGGCTGAGAGAAGATCGCCCACACGGGGTGCCGTATGACTCAGCGCTTAAGGGGGTTCCCGGCATTCGGGCTGTTTCCGCACCCTTCAGGGCGGCGCCGGATGGCTTTGACCGCCCGAACTGGCGATGCCTTTCGGTATTGCGCGCCGATCCGGCAAGGGCTGCCATGGATTCCGGGGCCTGTCGGGTGAACGGCCGGGCGGGGATGCACCCGACCACGGCCGAAGTGGCATACCTCCAGGCACGGGTTCCCTTGCCGAGAGGATTGCGCCATGCGCCGAGCATTGATCGTCGTCGATGTGCAGAAGGACTTCTGCGAGGGCGGCAGCATCCCCGTGAGGGGAGGCGCCGACCGGGCTCGCGCCATCGCCGATCTCGTACGACGCTCGGCCGGCGATGATTACGCGCACATCGTCGCCACCCGCGACCACCACATTGATCCCGGCGGCCACTTCTCCGACCATCCGGACTTCCAGAACTCCTTTCCTGTGCACTGCGTGGCCGACAGCGATGGCAGCACATTCCACCCCGACTTCGCGCCGACCGCCGCCTCCAAGGCCGTCGACGAGGTCTTCTACAAGGGTGCGTACTCCGCCTCGAAGAGCGGCTTCGAGGGCTCGGCCGAGGACGGCACATCCCTGGCCGACTGGCTTCATGCGCGCGGCGTGAGCGACCTCGATGTTGTCGGTATCGCCACCGACCACTGCGTGAAGGCCACCGCCCTGGACGGTGCGAAGGCCGGCTTCGCCGTACGCGTCCTGCTCGACTACACCGCCGGCGTCGCCGCCGACAGCACCGACAACGCCATCCACGAACTGCGCCAGGCAGGCGTCGCACTGACCGGCGAACCTGTCGTCCTCAGCTGATTCCCCTCCCGCAAGTAGGTCGGTCCCCAGCTCGTCACGCCCCATGGCTGCGAGGACGCGCCCCTCCTGGGGAGGGACCCAGCGGAGCCCGCCCGGCCTGGTGGTGAGGTGCTCACCCCGCCCGGCCTGCCTCGGCGTGGAACCGCAGCATGACGCGTACGAGGCAGCGGCGGCGGTCGGGGTCACGGTGGTCCTCGTAGGACGTACGACCGTGCAGCACCCGGCGGTCGTCGATGACCAGGCAGTCGCCGTCCTCCAGCGGGATCGTGACCTTCAGTTCCGGGCGGCCCAGCACCTGCCGCAGGGTTTCGACGGCAGCGCGCCGCTCGGCTGCCAGGGGTTCGCCGGTCAGTTCGGCGGCGGTTTCGATGCGTTTGAGGTTGCATCGGAGGTGGACGCGGCCGTCAGCCTGCTCGAACACCGGGGTCCGCACCACGGGGTTCGCGCCCGGGGGCGTGACGTGGCGGCGGTCGACGGGGTACGGAGAGCTGAGCAGGTCCAAGGCGTGCGGTGACTCCTCGCGGAGGATGTGATGGACCGTCCAGCCGTCCATCAGGTGGGAGGCGCCGCCGTGTGCGGCCTTGCGGTGGGTGAGCAGGGCGATGCAGTCGGGTACATGACCGAAGGGTTGGACCGCGCGGTCATTGTGCAGGTGCAGGTCGCCACGTGATGTGGACGTATAGGCGTTCTCGTGGAAGCGGCGGTCGTCGGTGTAGGCCGAGACACCCTCGTCGCGGACCAGCCAACCGAGGGCGGTGTCCTGACCCCGGCCCTGCGGAAGCACTTCTCCGAGGTTGCGGAGCATCGACACGGCGAACTCCTGGGCATCCGTGGTGCTCATGGTGCCGGCGGGTGTGCCCGTGACCACGGTGAAGCCGGGGCCTTCGAGCAGTTCGGTGCGTATGCGGCGGGTCAGGAGAGCGTGGTCAGGCCCGTACGGGAGGCGGAAGGCATCGGGGAAGGCGAAGGTCTGCCGCATCCAGCCGCTCATGGCGTCCCGGGGCATCGGCGGCCTCCTTCCGGATACACGCCAACTGTCCTTATAAGGGTAGGAGTTCACCGATGACGCGGGGAAGACCCAGCCGAGGAGGGGGCGAGTGTTGCTCAAGGAACTGGGACATGGTGGTCCCATGGTGTCGGCGATGGGCCTGGGCTGCATGGGTATGTCCGACTTCTACGGCCCTGCCGACGAGATGGAGTCGGTCGCGACGATCCACTACGCACTCGACCGCGGTCTCACCTTCCTCGACACCGCCGACATGTACGGCCCTCATGTCAACGAGGAGTTGGTGGGGCGAGCCATCGCAAGGCGTCGCAACGAAGTGTTCCTGGCCACCAAGTTCGGCGTCGTGCGGTCCGAAGACCGCCGAGCGCGCCGGGTCGACTCCACGCCCGCGTACGCGAAGAGGGCGTGCGAGGCGTCGCTGCGCCGGCTCGGGGTGGACCATCTCGACCTCTACTACCTTCACCGTCGCAACCCCGCGGTCCCCGTCGAGGACACCGTCGGTGCCATGGGCGAGCTGGTGGCCGAGGGCAAGGTGCGCCATATCGGCCTGTCGGAGGTGAACGCCGGCACTCTGCGCCGGGCATGCGCGACGGCGCGGGTCGCTGCTCTGCAAAGCGAGTACTCACTGTGGACACGCGGCCTGGAACGGGAGATCCTGCCCGCCGCCCGCGAACTCGGCGTCACGCTGGTGGCGTACGCACCACTCGGCCGCGGGCTGCTTACAGGGAAGCTCACTTCCGTGGACGCCCTCTGCGCCGACGACATCCGCCGCGACCAGCCCCGCTTCCGCGGAGCGAACCTGGCAGCGAACCTCCGCCTGATCCAGCGCGTACGGGCCTTCGCCGCCGGCATCGGCTGCACCCCGGCACAGCTCGCCCTGGCCTGGGTCCTGGCCCAGCCGGGCGTCATCCCCCTGCCGGGCATGCGCCGTCGCGCCCACCTCGACGAAAACGCCGGGGCGTGTGCCATCACGCTCTCCACTGAGCAACTGCGGCTGATCACCGAGGTGATCCCGGAAGCTGCCGGCAACCGCGCACCGGATCTGTCCCGACTGGAGCAATAGGAACCTGGAGCAATAGGAACCTGGAGCAATAGGAACAACGTGCGGTTCCCCGGCAACTGCCGCCACGTCCACAGCCGCTGTCCGATGGGCCGCACCTCCCCACGCGGGGCTGGCCGGAACCGGGCTTGCCTCCGGTGAGCGGGCCTGGTGAGGTGACCTCGTGGCGACAGACAAGGACAAATCTGACAACTTTCCTGGCACCGACGGCCGGAGCATGGTCGCGCTGGACGACTACTACACCGCCGCGCGTTCCTTGGTCGAGCCCGCCGCCTGGGACTACATCGACGGCGGCAGCGGTGACGAGACGACCCTGCGCGAGAACCTGGCCGGCTACCGGCGCTACCGGCTGCGCCCGCGTGTCCTCGTGGACGTCTCCCGCTGCGACATGCGCACCACACTGCTCGGTTCCCCGGTCGCCCTGCCCATCGCGGTCGCCCCCATGGGCTTTCACGGGCTGGTCACGCCGGAGGCCGAGCCGGCCTGTGCCCGCGCCGCGGGAGCGGTGGGCGCGTTGATGGTGGTCAGCACGTTCGCCACCTCGCGACTTGAGGATGTCGCACGGGTGGCGCAGGGACCGTTGTGGATGCAGCTGTACGTCTTCCGGGACCGGGCGGTCAGCGAGGATCTGGTCAAGCGGGCCGAGGCGGCTGGGTACCGGGCGCTCGTCGTCACCGTGGACGCCCCGGTCCGGGGGCGCCGGGTACGTGATCTGCGCAACGCTTTCGCCCTCCCCTCGGGGCTGGCACCGGCGAACTTCCCCGGCATCCCCGCCGACGGCTCTTCGGCCGAGCTGTCCGCGCACCTGGCCCTGCGTATCGACCCCGCCTTCACCTGGGACGATCTGGACTGGCTGCGCTCGCTGACCCGGCTTCCGATCGTCCTCAAGGGCGTACTGACCGCCGAGGACGCGGCCCGCGCGGCCGAGTGGGGGGTGGCCGCGATCGTGGTGTCCAACCACGGCGGCCGCCAGCTGGACGGGGCGGTCACCGCTCTCGATGCGCTCCCCGAGGTGATCTCCGCCGTCGCCGGACGCTGCGAGGTCCTCATCGACGGGGGCATCCGCCGTGGCTCGGACGTGCTGGTCGCCCTGGCCCTGGGCGCCCGGGCAGTGCTGGTGGGCCGGCCCGTGCTGTGGGGCATGGCCGTCTCGGGGACCGAGGGCGCACGGGAGGTACTGTCCATCCTGGGCACCGAGTTGGAGACCGCCATGGCGCTCTGCGGCCGTACGGACCTCGCTTCCGTGGACGCGAGCCTGCTGCGCCTGGGGTTTCAGGACGTATCCGCGCCTGCTTCCGAGCCTCACCCCTGGTAGCCCCCTTGTCAGCGCCAGCGGACGGCTTGGATCCTGCGGACGGCCTCGGCGATCTGTGCGGAGTCGGCGCAGACCGTCAGCCGCAGGTAACCCTCGCCGCCGGGGCCGAAACCGGTCGCGGGAATGCCGAGCACTCGGGCGTCCTCGATCAGCTTCTTGGCGAACCCCTCGCTGGTCAGACCGTAGGGGGCGCGCACCAGGCAGTAGAAAGTGGCTTTCGGGCGGAGCGCGTCGAGGCCGGCGGCCTCCAGTCCGTCGCACAGCACCCGCATCCGGTCACGGTAGGTGGCGCGCAGGCGGTCCGGATAGCCGGTGTGGTCCGTCAGGGCGCGGGCGGCGGCGTGCTGAATCGCGCCGAAGGTGCCTGAGTCGGTCTGCGTCTTGATGGCGCGCAGCACGGTGACGGCGGTGGAACTGCCTGCGGCGAATCCGACGCGCCAGCCGGGCATGTTGTACGTCTTGGACAGGGAATGGAATTCGATGCCGCACTCCATCGCCCCGGGAGAAGCCAGGAAGGAGGGCGGTGGCTCGCAGTCGTAGTAGATCTCGCTGTAGGCCAGGTCCGAGGCGACGAGGATGTCGTGCTCCAAGGCGAACTGGGCCAGCCGGTCGAAGAATTCGGTGGTCGCGAGGGCGGCGGTCGGATTGTTCGGGTAGCAGACCCAGAACAGCTTCGCCCGCCGGGCCACGTCGTGATCGATGGCGTCCAGGTCCGGCAGGAAGCCGTTGCTCTCGCGTAACGGGACACGTACGACGTCGGCGCCGCACCAACGCGCCCAGGTCGCGTACACCGGGTAGGCGGGATCGGGCACCAGGACCACGTCGCCCGGGTCGACGAACCCCAGGGCCAGATGCGCCATCGCCTCCTTGCTTCCCAGCGTCGCCACCACCTGCGTCTCGGCATCCGTCCGGACACCGAAGCGGCGCGCCAGGAACGCCGCGGCAGCCTCCCGCAGCTCCCGTGTGCCGGCGTACGGCGGATACCGGTGGTGCAGCGCGTCCCCCACCGCTTCCCGCGCCCCCGCGACGATGTGCTCTGGTGTCGGCAGATCGCAGTCGCCCACGCCCAGCGCGATCGGCGCAAGCCCGCCCTGTTCCGCCAGCGCTCTCGCCCTGTCGATGAACGAGAAGAGGTAGTCCTCTGTGCTGAGCAGACGCCTCGACTGACGCACCCTCATGCCTCCGCGTCGGGAACCGCAGACACTGATCGTCCACCCGCAGACGGGCCGGCGATACCCCTTGTCGGTGTCAGACAGCCGACGTCTCGAACAGAACCGGGGCCTACGAGCCGTGAAGTGCGCTCTGCGGTGACGGGGCTCAGAGCCTCGTCGCGTAGAAGGCCACGGCGGAGGCCGCGGCGACGTTGAGGGAGTCCACTCCTGCGGTCATCGGGATCCGGACCCATTCATCGGCCGCGCGCAGGGCGGCGATCGTCAGTCCGTCGCCTTCGGTGCCGAGCATCAGAGCCAGCTTCTCGTACCGGCGGGCGGCCAGTTCGTCCATCGTGATCGACTTCTCGTCGAGGCACAGGGCAGCCGTCACGAAGCCCTGCTCGCGGAAGAGCTCGACGTCCTTCGGCCAGGAGGTCAGCCGGGTCCAGGGGACATGGAAGACAGCGCCCATCGACACCTTCACGGCCCGCCGGTAGAGGGGGTCGGCGCAGCGTGGCGTGAGGAAGACGGCGTCCACGCCCAGAGCGGCCGCGTTGCGGAAGGCTGCCCCCAGATTCGCGTGATCGACGATGTCCTCGAAGATGGCAACGCGCTGACCCGCACTCCTTTGTGGACCCGAAGGCAACACCGCGCCGATGTCGGTGTGGTCGTCGACCGACTCCATGGCCACGCCCCGGCGGGCGGAGCGGAGGAGTTCACCGGCCGTGGGCAGCGGCTTGCGCTGCATGGAGGCGAGCGCGCCGCGGTGCACGTGGTAGCCGGTGACCTGCTCGGCGAGTTCGGGATGTACGGCGTAGACCGGGGCCGGGAGTTCGTCGATGACGTCGCGCATGACGTCGATCCACTTGGCCGAGAGCAGCATGGAGCGCATCTCGTAGCCCGCTTCCTTGGCCCTGCGGATGACCTTCTCGCCCTCCGCGATGAACAGGCCCTCGGCGGGCTCGCGCTTGCGGCGCAGCTCGACGTCGGTCAGGCCCGTGTAGTCACGCAGGCGCGGGTCGTCGGGATCCTCGACGGTGATGAGATCGGCCACAGGGTGATACTGCCTTGTCCTGGGTGTCGTGCCAACGGCTGGGAAGGGGTGCGTTACCCCGGGTTACGCGTGATCACGCCACGGGTGATCACGCCACGGGTGATCACGCCACGGGTGATCCGGCGGCGAGCGGTACTCGGGCGAGCGGAGATCAGGCGGCCGGTCGCGGGCCGACCGTCACGACGTCGCCGATGACGATGACCGCCGGGGGCTTCACGTCCTCGGCGCGTACGGTCTCGGCGACCGTGGCCAGGGTGGCGTCGACGCGGCGCTGCGCGGCCGTCGTGCCCTCCTGGACGAGCGCGACGGGGGTGGCCGGCGACTTGCCGTGCGCGACGAGCGTCTCCGCGATCTTCCCGATCTTGTCGACGCCCATCAGGATCACGAGCGTGCCGGTGAGCTTCGCCAGCGACGGCCAGTCGACCAGGGAGCGCTCGTCGTCCGGGGCGACATGACCGCTGACGACCGTGAACTCATGGGCGACGCCCCGGTGCGTGACCGGGATGCCGGCCGCGCCCGGCACGGAGATCGAGCTGGAGATACCGGGGACCACGGTGCAGGGGATCCCGGCCTCGGCGAGCGCCTGGACCTCCTCCATGCCCCGGCCGAAGACGAAGGGGTCGCCGCCCTTGAGGCGTACGACCGACTTGCCCTGCTTGGCGTGCGCGATGAGGGCGTTGTTGATGGCCTCCTGGGCCATGTACCGGCCGTACGGGATCTTCGCCGCGTCGATCACCTCGACGTGCGGCGGGAGTTCGGCGAGCAGGTCGCGCGGGCCGAGCCGGTCGGCGATGACGACGTCCGCCTCGGCGAGCAGCCGACGCCCGCGCACCGTGATCAGGTCCGGGTCGCCGGGGCCGCCGCCGACCAGGGCGACGCCGGAGGCGCGCGTACGGTGATGAGGCGCCACCAGGGTGCCGTCGCGCAGGCCCTCCACCACCGCGTCCCGGATGGCGGCGGTGTGGCGCGGGTCGCGGCCGCGCGCGTCCGTGGTGAGGACGGCGACGGTGACGCCCTCGCTGTGGCCGGTCGCGGGGGTCCAGGCGGTGGCCTGGTCGGCGTCGTCGGAGCGGACGCACCAGACGCGGTGGCGCTCCGCCTCGGCGGAGGCGGCGGCGTTGGCGTCCGGGTCGCTGGTGGCGATGAGGGCGTACCAGGCATCCGCGAGGTCGCCTTCGGCGTAGGGGCGCCTCTCCCAGGTGAGCTCGCCCGCGTCCGCCATGGCCTCGACGGAGGGGGTCGCTTCGGGGGATACGACGACGATGTCCGCGCCGGCCGCGATGAGTGCGGGGAGGCGGCGCTGGGCCACCGTGCCGGCGCCGAGGACGACCACGCGGCGGCCGGAGAGGCGGAGGCCTACGGGGTAGGCGGGGTGTTCGGCCATGGGATGGCTCCTCCGGTGGCTGGGCGGTGGCGCTGACGTGCGGATTTTACGTTGGCGGCGGTGAAGGCGGCTCAGCAGTCCGGTGGCTGGGCATCGTCGCCGGGTGCGGCTGCGTGGGTCCGTGCCCACCCGTTCCGCCCTGCGGGACGACTGCCCACGGGCCCACGGACGCGGACAACAGGGGCCCGACACCGCAGTCCCGGACCCCGTGTGGCGGCCGCTACTTCTCAGTGACCCCCGCCGAATCGAACGTCGCCACCTCGTGCATCGCCCTCGCCGTGCTCTGCACCAACGGCAGCGCCAGCAAGGCACCGGTGCCCTCGCCCAGCCGCAGGTCCAAGTCGACCAAGGGGCGCAGGCCCAGCTTGTTGAGGGCGGCCACGTGGCCCGGTTCGGCGCTGCGGTGGCCCGCGATGCAGGCCGCCAGTACCTCGGGGGCGATGGCGCGGGCGACCAGGGCCGCGGCGCCGGCGCTGACGCCGTCCAGGATCACCGGCGTACGCAGCGAGGCGCCGCCGAGGAGGAGGCCGACCAGGGCAGCGTGCTCGAAGCCGCCGATGGCCGCGAGGACGCCGATGGGGTCGGCCGGATCCGGCTGGTGGACGTCCAGGGCGCGGCGGACGACCTCGGTCTTGCGGGCCAGCGTCTCGTCGTTGATGCCCGTGCCCCGGCCCGTCACCTCCGCCGGGTCGGCGCCCGTGAAGACCGCGATGAGGGCAGCGGACGCGGTCGTGTTCGCGATGCCCATCTCGCCGGTGAGCAGCGCCTTGTTCCCTGCCGCCACCAGGTCGCGGGCGGTCTCGATGCCGACCTCGATGGCCGCCTTGGCCTCCTCGCGGGTCATCGCGGGGCCGGTGGTCATGTCGGACGTACCGCCGCGGATCTTGCGGGGCAGCAGGCCGGGCGTCGCGGGCAGGTCGGCGGCGACGCCGACGTCCACGACGCACACCTCGGCGCCGACCTGGTTGGCGAAGGCGTTGCAGACCGCTCCCCCGCCCAGGAAGTTGGCCACCATCTGGGCGGTGACCTCCTGCGGCCAGGGGGTGACGCCCTGGGCGTGCACGCCGTGGTCGCCGGCGAAGATGGCGACGGCGGCGGGCTCCGGGATCGGCGGCGGGCACTGCCGGGACAGCCCGGACAGCTGCGCGGAGATGATCTCCAGCATGCCGAGCGCGCCGGCCGGCTTGGTCATGCGCTTCTGCCGCTCCCAGGCCTCGCCGAGGGCCTTCGCGTCGAGCGGGCGGATCTGTGCGACGGTCTCGGCAAGCAGGTCGTGGGGTTCCTCTCCGGGCAGGGCGCGGCGGCCGTACGTCTCCTCGTGCACCACCCAGGACAGGGGGCGTCGCTTGGACCAGCCGGCCTGCATCAGCTCGGGCTCGTCCGGGAACTCGTCGACGTACCCGACACACAGGTACGCGACGACCTCCAGGTGCTCGGGCAGGCCGAGCGCGCGGACCATCTCCCGCTCGTCGAAGAAGCTGACCCAGCCGACACCGAGGCCTTCGGCGCGGGCGGCGAGCCAGAGGTTCTCCACCGCGAGCGCCGAGGAGTAGGGCGCCATCTGCGGCTGGGTGTAGCGGCCGAGGGTGTGGCGGCCGCCGCGGGTGGGGTCGGCGGTGACGACGATGTTGACCGGGGTGTCGAGGATGGCCTCGATCTTCAGTTCCTTGAACTGCTTGGCCCGGCCCTTGGGCAGCGACTTGGCGTACGCCTCGCGCTGTCGCATCGCCAGTTCGTGCATCGTCCGCCGAGTGTCGGCGGAGCGGATGACGACGAAGTCCCAGGGCTGCGAGTGGCCCACGGAGGGCGCCGTGTGGGCGGCCTCCAGGACGCGCAGCAGCACCTCGTGCGGGATGGGGTCGCTGCGGAAGCCGTTGCGGATGTCCCGGCGTTCACGCATGACCTTCAGGACGGCCTCGCGCTCGGCGTCGGCGTAGCCGGGCGCGGCGGGGCCGGTGGGCTGTGCTGCTTCCGCCACGGCGGCCGTGCTCTCTTCTTCCCGGTCTTCCTGGTTTTCCTGATCTTCTTGGTCGGCGGCCCTGGTCTGCAGGTCCTCCGCCTGTTGTACGACGTCGGGGGCGTGCTCCGCGCCCGCTGCCGTGGCTGCGGCGGCCGGTTCGCCCTCGCGCGGCGCGGGCACCGTGACCACCGGCTGCTGCGCCTCCTCCGTGGGCAGGACCAGAGGCTGCGGCGGGGTCGGCGCCAGGTGCGGGGTGGTGGGCACCTGGCCCTCCACCGGCACGAACTGCCCGAGCGGCTGCTCCGGCTCCGGCGCCGTCGGCATGTGGGGCGGCAGCGGCCCGGTCTGCGCCGCCTGCTCGGCGGGGGCCGGCTGTCCGGCGGCCTCCGGGTGCGCGGGGGCACCGTCGACGGGGGCTGCGGGGGCGGCCGGCGGCGCGGGCTCGGCTTCGGCCGGTGCGGGGACGGCTTCGGCCTCGGCCGGTGCGGGAGCGGCTCCGGCGGACTGCGTCTGCGGGCCGGAGAGGGCGCCGGGGTTCGTCACGGGGGCCACCTCGGTAGCGGCAGCGACTTGGTCTTGGTGGACGGTGTTCTGGCCGGCCGGGCCGGGCTGCTGGGCCTGCGGGTGCGGCTCGGGCTCGGGCTGCGGTACGCCGGGCACCGCCTCGGCGGACGCCATGGGCTCGGCCAGCTGGGGGCCCTGGGCCGGGTAGGGGTGCGGCTCGGGGGTGCCGGTGCCCTGGGCGGCGGCCGGGGCAGGTACCGCGTCCTGAACCGACGCGGCGGTCTGAGCCGGTCCGTCTGCCGGGACCGGTACGGCCGCCGGGGCCTCGGCCTCCGGCGTCCCCGGGGTGCCGGGGTCGGGCACGGCCGTCGCCATCGGTTCGGGCGCCGGTGCGGCTTCGGCGGCGGGTACGTGGTGGGCGGTGACCGGCCGGCCCTGCACCGCGCTGGGCTGTACCTGTGCGACCGCGGCGGTGTTCGCATCGGGCTGCGCCGGGACGGCGGCCGCGACCTGGGCCGGAACGGCCTCCTGGGCAACCTGGGCCGCGTCCCGCTTCCGCTGTGCCGGAACCGTTTCCGTGGTCTCGGCGGCGCCCTGCGCGGGAACGGTCCCCTCGGCGGCCGCCGAGGCCTGCGCGGCGACGGCACCGTCGGGGGCAGTGGCGGCCTGCGCGACAACGGCACCCTCGGGAGCCTGGGAAGCCTGCACGGCAGCACCGGCCTCGGGGGCCACGGAAGCCTGGGCGGCACCGGCACCCTCGGGCACCGCCGATGCCTGCGCGGCGACGGCACCCTCCGGCACCGTTGAGACCTGGGCAGCGCCGACACCCTCCGGTGCTACGGAAGCCTGCGCGGCAGCAACGCCCTCCGGCACCGGGGACACCTGCCCCGCGTCGGTGACCGGAGCACCCTCGGCCTGGTCCGAGGCCCCGCCCGGCTGAGCGGGCACGGACGCCTCGGCGGCGACCTGGGCCTGACCCGCAGGCTGAGCCGGCGCGGCCTCGGCCGGCGCCGACGGGGCCGCCGCCTGGGCCTCTGCCGGGTGGGCCCCTGCCTGGGCCGCTGTCTCCTGGGCGGCACCCGGCTCGGGCGGGTTCGCCGATGCGGTCTCCGACGCGGGGGCCACATCCGTTCCCTGAACGGCCGCGCCCTGCTCGCCGGCCACCTCCGTCACCACCGCGGCAGCCTGCTCGGCATCGGCCGACACCACGGCACCCTCGGCAGGGAGGCCGGCGTCCGCCGGGGGCACGGGCGCACCGGCGACGGCGACACCGCCGTCGGCACCGAGGCCTCCGTCCACGGCGGTCGTACCGTCCACCGGCGGGACGCCGGGCGCGGCCTGGACGCCCTCAGGGCCGTATCCGGATCCGGAAACGGGCGACGGGACGGCGTCCGGGCCTTCAGCCACAGCGGCACCCGGGCCCTCAGTCCCCTCAGACACGGCGGATACGTCGGATACGGCGGCGGAGCCGTCAAACTCCTGCCCCTCAGCGGACATCACAGAACCCTCAGGCCCCTGACCCTCGGCCGCCGGCTGCACGCCCTCACCAGCCGTGTCGGCCGGAGCCGTGTACACCCCGTCGTGGCCGTGCACGGGCTGCACGCCGTCGTGGCCGTGCACCATCCGAGCCGTGCCCGGAGGCGGCGCGGCCGTCTGGGTCGCGACGCGGGCGACCGCAGCCTGGGCGGCGCCGGGCGGGTCGGTGAGGTCTGCGGGCGGGTCAACCGTTTCGGCAGCCGGGGCCGTTGCGCCGACCTGAGCCACCTCGGCCGGTGCCGGTGCGCCGGCCTCGGCCGGCGCGGGGGCGACGGGCGCCGCGCCCCAGGGGACCGCGTTCTGCGGGGCCATGTCGCGCACCGGCTGGACGTCGAGGTACTCGGGGCCGGTCGCGGGCGGACCCGGCTGCCGTACCGGCGCTCCGGCGGGACCGCGGTCGGCGAGAGAGCGGACCGGGCTCGCGGAGGCGTCGGGGATCGGCGGGCCGAGGTGCAGCGGACGGCGCGGCGGCTGCGGGGCGGCCGACTGGTCCTGTGGAGCCGAGAGGATGGGCGACGGCGGTACGGACCCCGGGGCCGGGGGCGGGTTCGGCAGGCGGACGCCGCCGAGGTCGACGGAGCCGCTGTCACGGCCGGCCGTCTCGTGCGGGCCCGGCTCGTGGACGGCCTCGACGACCGGTTCCGGAGCGGGTGGTGGCACCTCGTTGCCCCACGCGCCCTGGGCACCCGGCAGCAGCAGGTCTTCGTCCTCGGCAGGAGCCTCGGAGAGGTAGGCGTACGCACCGTGCGCGGGGACGCCCGGCTGTTCCACCATGCCTGCACTCTCCGGCTGCCCCTCGCCCGGGACCTGGCCGGTGTCGGTCATGCGTACCCCTCGCCCATCGGTTAGTGCTTCCTACGACCAGCTCACCCGGAACGGCGCACCGACCGCCCGTAATGAAGAACGAGCGTCCGTGCCCAGCGGCACGAACGACCCGCCGGAAAAGGCGACAAAGCCATTCAGTGGCATTGTCCCGGCCGTTCCGCCGTCGCGACAGCATGATCCGCGACAGCCCGCTGTGGACTGCGCCACGTTGCGCATCCACCGGTTCCGCAGTACCACACCCACCCCAAAACGGGCGTGCTTTCCGGACATTGGCGAACGAATTTCCGGGCCGCCCGGTGCGGTACAACGATCGGCCAGCCTACCGCGCGCAGTACGACAACCGGATCACGGGGAGCGATCGGGCAGGCCCGCCCGTCACCCGACCACCACCCCTCAACGAGACTCCCCCAGTGCTCAACGCCTGGGGGCACCCCCATCGCGCCGCAGCAATTCTCCTGTGAGCAGGAACGCGACACTCCGCTCCGTCTCGGTCCAGGCCCGCGTGTCGAGTTCGACGGACTGCAGCAGCGCGCACTCGACCCGGTATCCGTGCTCGGTCAGGTCGCGCCCGACGAGTTCGGCCTCGTCACGGGTCGCGGCGTGCGTGACGATGCGCTGTGGGCGCCGGTCGGCGACCGCGGAGACGACGGGCACTCCCCCGCCGCCGACCCGGACGACGTCCGGTTCGGGCAGGTTCTCCAGGACGTGCGGCGCGATGCCCTCGACGACTTGGAGCTGGACGCCGTAGCGGCGTGCGACCGCCTCGGTCCGGGCGCAGGCCTGCGGGTCCCGGTCGACGGCGATGACGGCCGCGCCGGCGCGCGCGGCCTCGGCGGCGAACGCGCCGGCACCGCAGCCGATGTCCCAGACGAGGTCGCCGACCCGGGGGCCGAGGCGGGCGAGTTGCGCGGCGCGCAGCAGTTCCGTCTCGCCCTCGCCGAGCCGGCGCGCGGGTCCGTCGCCGTAGGAGCCGTAGGACTCGTCGGGCTGTACCCAGCCGCGCGGTCCGGCGCCCGGGTCGCGGCCGGCGATCCAGTCGCCGCTGTCGGTCGTGACGCCTCGTCCGGCGGGCCCGCCGATGACGATGACGACGTTGGGGTCGCGCCAGGTGTGGTCGGCGGCCTTGTCGGAGGTGACGACGGTGACCTGCTCGCGTTCGGTGCCCAGCTCCTCGCAGATGACGAAGGTCCGGTGGACGCCCTCCAGCAGCAGCCCGAGTTCGGCGGGGCCGGCGCCCGGTGCGGTGAGGACGGCGACCTTGGTGTGGGCGCGGCAGACGTTCACGGCCCGGCGCAGGGTGCGCGGGTGGGCGACGACCACCTGGGCGTCGTCCCAGGGCATGCCGGCCCGGGCGAAGGCGGCGGCGACCGAGGAGACGGCGGGGACGACCTCGACCTCCAGGCCGAACTCGGGTGCGCGCAGGGTGCGTACGACTCCGAAGAAGCCGGGATCGCCGTCGGCGAAGACGACCGCGGTGCCGCGGTGGGCGGCGATCCGGCGGGCGGCGAGCGCGATGCTGCCCAGGCGGACGCGTTCGGCGGTGGGCGGGACCTCGGGCAGCGCCAGGTGGTGGGCCGCGCCGGCCACGAGCGTGGCGGCGCCGAGGGCGGCGCGTGCCGCTTCGGTCAGCGGCGAGCCGTCCCAGCCGATCACCGTGACCCGGTCGGCCATCGTCGTCTCTCTCCAGGTCTTCGCAGGTCGTCAGGGGTGCGGGCCCGTGGCCCGGCTCGGTGAGGGTACCTGGTGCCGCTCGGGGGCTCAGTTCCAGTCGGAGTACGACGTGAAACCACCGGTGTCGGCGAGCTGCTCGTCGGCACCTTCCAGGTCCTCGGGGAGAAGGCTCCACACGATGTAGTCGGAGCGTACGTCGGTCCAGGTGCCGTCCTCGGCTCGATGGCGCACTATGCAGGCGTTGCGCAGCACGCCCTCGCTGATGCAGCCGATCTTCTGGGCGACCTGCTGGGCGGCGGTGTTGTCGGCGGCGGTGCGCAGCTCGATGCGCTCGAACTTCCGGTCGCCGAAGAGCCAGTGGGCGGTGGCGAGCGCGGCCTCGGAGGCATAGCCCTCGCCGCGGGCCCAGGGGGCGATGACGTACGACAGCTCGGTGGCGCGTACCCGCCAGTTGGTCCTGGCCAGCTGGACGATGCCGACCAGGCGCTGGGTGAGGAACTCGGTGACGGCGAGGTCGAGGCCGCGGCCCGCGAGGCGTTCGGCGGGGGCGTCCCGGGTGATCCAGCGGCGGGCCTGGTCCTGGGTGTAGGGCTGCGGGACGCCGGTCCAGGCGCCGACCTGTTCGTCGTTCATCATCTCGGCCAGGGCGGGCGTGTCGTCCTCGTCGAGGGGACGCAGCACCAACCGCTCCGTGCTGATGGAGATGTTGGGGAAGGTGCTAGTCATGCGCCGCTCCGTAACCTTCGGAAATACCGTCAGGGCCTGCTGAACTGCCCAGCATGCAGCATGAAACCACTGAACCGCACGACGGGGTCCACACCCGGTGAGGGAGTGGACCCCGTGCGTGGCGAATCGCCGTATACGTGCCGTCAGCTGCCGGTCACGGGCAGGACGGACCCCTTGTCATCGTCTCGTCATCGTCTTGTCGGCGTCCTCGGCCGGTCTCAGAAGGACGGGATGACCGAGCCCTGGTACTTGTCCGCGATGAACTTCTTGACCTCGGGCGAGGTGAGGAGCTTGGCGAGCTTCTCGACCCGCGGGTCCTTCTCGTTGCCCTTCTCGACGGCCAGGAAGTTGGCGTACGGGTTGTTCTTCGCGGACTCGAGGACGAGCGCGTCCTTGGCGGGCTTCAGACCGGCGGAGATGGCGTAGTTGCCGTTCACGACGGCGGCGTCCACGTCGTCCAGGGAGCGCGGGGTCTGCGCCGCCTCGACCTCCTTGAACTGGAGGTGCTTGGGGTTCTTGGTGATGTCCTGCGGGGTGGCCTCGTTGCCGACGCCGTCCTTGAGGGTGATGAGTCCGTTGGCCGCGAGCAGCTTCAGGGCGCGGGCCTCGTTGACGGCGTCGTTCGGGACGGCGACGGTCGCACCGCTCTTCAGGGCGTCGGCCTTCTTGACCTTGTGGGAGTACAGGCCGAGCGGCTCCAGGTGCACCGTGACGACGGGCACGATGTGGGTGCCGCGCTTGTTGTTGAAGTCGTCGAGGTACGGCTGGTTCTGGAAGTAGTTGGCGCCCACCGAGCCGTCCTCGGTCGCCGTGTTCGGCGTGATGTAGTCCGTGAACTCCTTGACCTCCAGGTCGAGGCCCGCCTTCTTCGCCAGGTTCTTCTTGACGAAGTTCAGGATCTCGGCATGCGGGGTCGGGCTCGCGGCGACGACGAGCGGGCCGCTGTAGTCGTGGGAGGCGGAGGACTTGCCGGATCCGCAGGCGGTGAGCCCGAAGGTGAGGGCTCCGGCGGCGAGGACGGCGGTGGTGAGCTTGGCGGTGTTACGCACGAAAAGTGCCTTTCCTTAAGGTGGTGCGACCCCGTGTATGGGTGAACGGGGAGTCTTGAGGGACGCTCAGGCGACCTTGTCGACGTCGGCTGCGGCGGGCGCCTTCGCCTTCAGCAGGCGGAGCTTCGGCCCCGGGCCGGAGCGGCCGCCGCGGCTGTGCAGGGAGCGGGCCGCGAGGTCGCCTGCGAACTGGATCAGGGAGATCACGACGGCGAGGATCGCGACGGTGATCCACATCAGCTCGGTCTCGAAGCGCTGGTAGCCGTAGCGGACGGCGAGGTCGCCGAGGCCGCCGCCGCCGACCGTGCCGGCCATGGCGGAGTAGCCGATGAGCGCGATGATCGTGGTGGTTGTGCTGGCGATCAGCGAGGGCAGCGCCTCGGGGACGAGGACCTTGCGGACGATCGTCCAGGTGTTGCCGCCCATGGACTGCACGGCCTCGACGAGACCGTTGTCCACTTCGCGGACAGCCGTCTCGACCAGTCGGGCGAAGAACGGGATGCCGCCGATGGCGAGCGGCACGATCGCGGCGGTCGTACCGATCGTGGTCCCGGTGACCCAGCGGGTGAAGCTCATCAGCGCGACCATCAGGATGATGAACGGCATGGAGCGGCCGATGTTCACGATCTGGCCGATCACCTTGTTGGCGACGACGTTCTGCAGCAGGCCGCCCCGGTCCGTGAGGACGAGCAGCACGCCGAGCGGAAGGCCGACCGCGACGGCTATCAGCGTGGACCACAGCACCATCGAGAGCGTCTCGGAACACGCCTGCGACAGCAGCGGCTGCATCTCGGACCAGGTCACTTGGCACCTTCCTTCACCAGCTGAGCCTCCTGGCCCACCACGTCGATCTGGAGCCCCTGTTCACGCAGGAACCCGATCGGCACCACGTTGTCCTCGTAGCGGCCGGGCAGTTCGATGCGCATACGGCCGATCTGCAGGCCGCCGACGGTGTCGATGGCGGCGCCGAGGATCGAGATGTCGATGTTGTAGGTGCGCGCGAGCTGGGAGACGACCGGCTGGGTGGCGGCCTCGCCGTGGAAGGTGACGTCGAGGACGGTCCGGTCGTCGCCGGTGCGCTCCCCGCTCACCGGGAACAGCGCGGCGGCCAGCTCGGAGCCCGGGGTGGCCAGCAGCTCGCTGACCGTGCCGGACTCCACGATCCGGCCCTTCTCCATGAGGGCGGCGGAGTCGCAGACCGACTTCACGACGTCCATCTCGTGCGTGATGAGCAGGACGGTGAGGCCCAGCTGCCGGTTCAGGTCGCGCAGCAGCTGGAGGATGGAGCGGGTGGTCTCCGGGTCGAGGGCGCTGGTGGCCTCGTCGGAGAGCAGCACCTTGGGGTCGCCGGCGAGGGCGCGGGCGATGCCGACGCGCTGCTTCTGGCCGCCGGAGAGCTGGGCGGGATGGGCCCCCGCCTTGTCGGCGAGGCCGACCAGGTCGAGGAGTTCGAGCGCCTTGCGGGAGCGCTCCTTGCCGGACTTGCCGAGGATTTCGAGCGGCAGCTCGACGTTGTCCTGCACGGTCCGCGAGGACAGCAGGTTGAAGTGCTGGAAGACCATGCCGATGCGGCTGCGCGCCCGGCGCAGTTCCTTGCCGGCGCGCGGGCCGCGCCCGACGAGGGCGGTGAGGTCCTGGCCGGCGACGGTCACGGTGCCGGAGGTGGGGCGCTCCAGCAGGTTGACGCAGCGGATGAGGGAGGACTTGCCGGCGCCGGACTGGCCGATGACGCCGTAGACCTCGCCTTCGCGGACGTGTAGATCGACGCCGTCGAGGGCGGTGACCTCACGGCCGCGGGAGCGGTAGACCTTGGTCAGGCCCGAGGTGGTGATCACGTGGGTTTCCGTCACTGTCGAGTGCGCGGGCGTGGGTGTGCCCGGGCACGGGTGCATGCGGTTCCGGCATGGGGAGTGGTCGTGCGTCTCGTACGGTCACGGCGCACGGACCTGCCACGGCTCTCGCTTCGGGGGCGAGGCTCAGCTGATGCGAGGGCCCTCTAGAAGGCGCACATTCGGCACATCAGGCGACACATACAACGAGCACCGGGCGTCATGGTCGCCTCGGTCGCAAGGATGCGGCAGCTCGTCGTGGTCATGCGATCAGTAAAGCAGACGCAGGGTCCTGACCGGTCGCCGCCGTCCGGATAGTGGACAGCGGCGGACAGCCCGGTCCGGGACTCAGCGGCGGACGGAGATCTCCACGCCCTCGTCGGTGACCAGTGCCGACAAGGCCGACAGGTCCTGGACCACGAGGTCGGCGTCCAGTTCCTCCGCCCGGTGGGTTGTGGTCAACGCCACGGTGGTCATGCCGGCGGCGCGGCCCGCCCGGAGTCCGGCCGGGGCGTCCTCGAAGACGACACAGCGGGCGGGGTCGACGCCGAGCTGCCGGGCGGCGAGCAGATAGGGCTCGGGGTCCGGCTTGCCGCGCGTGATGTCGTCGGCGGCGATCAGCGTCTTGGGCAGGATGCCGACGGCGTCCAGCCGGGCCTGGGCGAGCCGCCGGGTGGCGGAGGTGACGACGGCCCAGCGGTCGCCGGGGAGGGAGTCGAGGAGTTCCCGCGTGCCGGGCAGCAGCCGGACGTCTCCACCGGGCACGTCGTCCACCTCCAGCTGCTCCACCCGGAAGACCGCCTCCGGTACGAGAGGGGCGGGCAGCAGGTCGGCGACTATCTCGGCTGCGGGCCGTCCGTGCAGCGCCACGCGCCCGAACTCCTCGGCGGTGATCCCGTACTCCTGCGCCCATCGGGTCCAGCAGCGCTCCACGGAGTCGAGGGAGGAGACCAGGGTGCCGTCGTTGTCGAACAGGAGGGCATGCGCATGGATCGTCATGGTCTAGACCCTACGGTGTACGGCACGGCGTACGGCGGGGTCGGCGGCCGGGGTCCGTTTCGGCCGTAATAAGGTCACCGCATGCTCAATGCCCTGACGCTGGTGACCGGCGTCGCCGCGCTGCTGCTCGCCGCCTGGTGCGGCTGGGCCGCTTATCGGGACCAGCCGACCAAGGACTGGCACTTCATCGGCATGGCCGTGGTGTCGCTGCTCGCGGTGGTCCAGCTGGTGGTCGGGATCGTGCAGCTGGCGCGGGGCGAGAAGCCGGAGCAGGGCACGACGATCTTCGTGGCGTATCTGCTGGGCGCGTTCGCGTGTGTTCCGGCGGCGGGGTTCATGTCACTGGCCGAGCGGACCAAGTGGGGCTCGGTGACGGTCGCCGCCGGCGGTGTGGTGCTGGCCGTGCTGGAGGTGCGGCTCTATGACATCTGGGGAGGCTGAGGTGACGGCCGTGGAGGAGAAGCCGACCCGGTTGATCAGCGGGCCGGGCATGCTGCTCGTGTGGTTCTACGGCGTGATGGTGGTCGGGGCGGTCTCGCGTTCCGCGTACCAGATCGCGACGGAGTTCGACCGGGCGCCGCTCGCCTATGCGCTGTCGGCGGTGGCCGGGCTGGTGTACGGGTTCATCACGTACACGCTGATCCGTGGCGGGGAGACGGCCCGCAGGGCGGCACTGGTGTGTTGTGCCGCCGAACTCGCGGGGGTGCTGATCGTCGGTACCTGGACCCTGGCCGACCGCTCGGCGTTCCCGGACGCGACGGTCTGGTCGTACTACGGGGCGGGGTACATCTTCATTCCCATGCTGCTGCCGCTCTCCGCAATGTACTGGCTGAAGAAGGCGGCGGACAACGCGGTCACGCCGTAGCCGCGTAGGCTCCCGCCTGCTTCTCCAGGATGATCAGCTCCACCCCGTCGGCACCCTTGGAGCGGCCCACCGTCTCGTAGCCGGAGCGGCGGTAGAGGCGGAGGTTGCCCTCGCTGCGGTGGCCGGTGAGGAGGCGGAACCGCTTGGCGCCGCGCTCCTCGGCCAGCGCCGCCTCGGCCGCGCGCAGCAGCCGCGCGCCGATGCCGTGACCCTGCAGACGCGGGTGGACGCAGAGCTTGCCGATGGCGGCCGCGCCGTCCTCGGTGACCTTGCCGCGCACGGAGCCGACCACTTCCTCGCCGAGCCGGGCGACGAAGACACAGTCGGAGGCGACCTCCTGGCGGACGGAGTCCAGGGTCTGGACGAGCGGGTCGATGCGGTAGTTGCCGTACAACGCCGCCTCGCTCTGGAAGCACAGGTACTGGAGCCTGAAGATCTGCTCCGCGTCCTGCTCGGTCGCCACCGAGATGGTCACGCTCATGCCCATGTGCGCACGCCTCCCGCTCACCTGATCGCCTGTCGTTCCCACTCCTATCCCCGCACTTCGCGCGCCGCAACCTCCGGTGTGAGCAAACGCCGTAGACATCCCAGACATCTGGAGCGTTCCGGGCCAAGACTGCCCTGTGAGATACCCAACTCCCCCGCGATCTCCCGGTATGTCAGGTCCTTCGGGGAGAGCAGGGCCTCGATGAGCCGGGGACAGCGGCCGGGCAGCCGGCCCACCGCGTCGCGCAGGACGTGGTCCTGGGCGGCCGTGAGGACGTACTGCTCGGGGTCGGTGCGGGCGTCGGCGGCCGGTTCGGCGCCGTACGGACGTTCCCGGCGGGTGGTACGGCGGCTGCGGCGGGCCTCGGCGCGAACGGCCTTGCGCAGCCAGCCCTCAGGGTCCGGCGGCGGCCCCTCGGTCTCCAGGCGCTCCAGCAGGCGGAGCCAGACGGCCTGCTCCAGGTCGCCCGGCTCGCTCCCGGCGGCATATGCCTCGGCCGAGGCCTCGGCGGTGAGCAGCGGGTGCAGAGCGGCTATCAAGTCGTGCGTCATATGCGGAACGACGCGCCGCCCCGGGAGCAGGTTTCCGGGGCGGCGCACAGTCAGCCCGAACGAGGTGCCGACGCGGTCACTCGTTGACGGCGCCTCAGCCGTCAACGAGGCCGGCGGCTTCGGCCGACGGGGAAGGCGTCGGGGTCAGCCCGCCAGGAAGTCGGCGCGGGCGAGCACGCCGGTGTCGGCGTTGTCGGTGAAGACGCCGTCGATGCCGGTCGCGAAGTAGGTCTTGAACGCGCCGAAGGAGTCGCCGTAGGCGTCGGCCGCGCTGCCCTTGCGGTACTCGGCCGGGAGGAACGGGTTCTCGTTGCGCATCGTGTACGGGTGGAGGATCAGGCCCACCTTGTGCGCGTCGCCGACGAGAGTGGTCGGCTTGGTGAGGTTGCCGTTCGCGTCCTTCGGGATGATCAGGTCCAGCGTCGGGCCGATGCCCTGCGCGTAGCCGGCGATCTCCCGCAGGCCCTTGGGGGTGATCAGGTCGGCGACCGTGCGCGGGTCGCCCGCCGCGACGAAGTCGTAGGGGCGGCTGTCCGCCGTGGAGAGCAGCACGACGAGCGGATTGTCGACCAGCTGGTTCAGCTTCTGGATGCTGGTGGGCTCGAAGGACTGCAGGATGACCGGCGAGTTCCGGCCGTCCTTGCCGTACTTTCGCAGCAGCTTCGCCACCCGCTCCTCCAGACCGAGGCCGAGCCTCCGGAAGTAGGTGGGGTGCTTGGTCTCGGGGTAGATCCAGACCTGCTTGCCGCGCTTGCGGGTCTGCTCGTCCTGCCACTTCAGGACCTCTTCGAACGTGGGGATCTCCCAGCGCCCGTTGTAGAGGGTGTTGTGCGGACGGTTGGCCGGTATGCGCTCTATCGCACGCAGCGTCTTCAGTTCGGCGAGCGTGAAGTCCTCGGTGAACCAGCCCGTGGTCGCGACCCCGTCCAGCATCTTGGTGGTCTTGCGGTCGGCGAACTCCGGGTGCGCGGCGACGTCGGTGGTGCCGCCGATCTCCGGCTCGTGCCGGCAGACGAGATGGCCGTCCTTGGTGGGCACCAGGTCACCGGCCTCGACGACGTCGGCGCCAAGGTCCAGGGCCAGGTTGTACGAGCCGAAGGTGTGCTCGGGGCGGTAGCCGCTGGCGCCACGGTGGCCGACGATCGTCGGCTTCGGCAGGCTCTTCAGCCCCCGGCCGCCCTGCCCGGCCGCACCGTTCGTGACGGTCGCACCGGCCGTCCCGGTCTCGGCGGCGCCGGCCGCGCCCGGCAGCCCGAGGACCGCTCCGCTCGCCGCACCGAATACCGCCGCGCCGAGGATCGCCCGTCGTCCGGTGCCCTGCGCCTTCTCGTTCGCCTGGTCGCTGCCCATCAGCGTCTCCTGCCCGTTCGTTCTTCAGTCCGGGCCGATCGTAGGGGGGTTGATGTGACCGGAGAGAGTCCTGGGCCGGAACGCGTGGGTGCCGCCGGTTGTCCGCTCGGGACGGACCCGGCCCGGCGAGTGATGTTCCGCGCGAGTGATGTTCCGCGCGATCTCCGTCACATCGTCGCGGGACGGTCACAGCCCGTCTCCCGGACGTCACCGCAGGTAAACCCGTGTCAACTCTTCGTAAGACCTCGGTGAACCGGGCCTCCCCGATGTGCGTCTTCCCCGGAGCCGCGAGTAATGTCCTCACCTGCACAGACTCATAACGCCCCTCGACATCGGAGGACCCGTTGTCCCGCTTCCGGCTCATCAAGGCAGTGCTCGGACCGATCATGCGCCTGATGTTCCGCCCACGGGTGGAGGGCGTGGAGCACATCCCGGGCGACGGCCCGGTGATCCTGGCGGGCAATCACCTCACGTTCATCGACTCGATCGTGCTGCCGCTCGTTACCAAGCGGCAGGTGTTCTTCATCGGCAAGGACGAGTACGTCACCGGCAAGGGCTTCAAGGGCCGTCTGATGGCCTGGTTCTTCACCGGCGTCGGCATGATCCCGGTGGACCGGGACGGTGCGAGCGGCGGTGTGGCCGCGCTGATGACCGGGCGGCGGATCCTGGAGGAGGGGAAGGTCTTCGGGATCTACCCCGAGGGCACGCGGTCGCCCGACGGACGGCTGTACCGGGGGCGCACCGGTATCGCGCGGCTGACGCTGATGACCGGTGCGCCTGTCGTTCCCTTCGCCATGATCGGTACGGACAAGTTGCAGCCCGGCGGCAGTGGTATCCCGCGGCCCGGCCGGGTGACCGTTCGCTTCGGCGAGGCCATGGAGTTCTCGCGGTACGACGGGATGGACCGGGACCGGTATGTGCTGCGGGCGGTGACCGACTCCGTGATGGCCGAGGTCATGCGGCTGTCCGGGCAGGAGTACGTGGACATGTACGCCACGAAGGCCAAGGCCGCGTAGCGCCGCTGGCAGTTCGGCCGGCTGTCCGGGTGCAGGCGCGTGGGGGCTGGTCGCGCCCACGCGGCGGAGCCGCATATCGACAGGGCCCCGCGCCCCTGAGTAGCTCAGCTCACCCCGCGCTTTCCAGTTTCTGGCCCTTCAGCAGGAACCATGCCGCCACCGCCGTTGCCAGCAGGACCGCTGCTCCTGCGCCCGAGGCCAGGTGGAGGCCGTGGACGAAGGATTCCCGGGCCGCGTCCAGCATCGGCTGGGCCGTGTGCGGGGGCAGGTGGGTGGAGGCCTCGACTGCCGCGCCCAGTGACTCATGGGCCTGGGGCGGAGTGCCCGCCGGACCCGTGAAGTCACGGTAGACGCCCGTCACGATCGAGCCCAGCAGGGCGATGCCCAGGGCCGCACCCAGTTCGTACGCCGTCTCGGAGACCGCCGAGGCGGCGCCCGCCTGTTCCTTGGGCACGCTGGACAGGATGACGTCGGCCGTCACCGTGAAGGAGAAGCCGGCGCCGATGCCGACGACCAGCAGTACCGCGCCGAGGACCGGGTAGCCCGTCGACGTACCCAAAGTGGTCAGCACAGACAGGGCGAGCCCCACCGCGGCAAGGCCGCCGGAGACCACGGCCCGTACCGAGAAGCGGCGGGCGGCGCGGCCCGCGATCAGGCCGGCCACCACCGCGCCGGCGGCGGCGGGCAGTTCGGCCAGACCCGCCTCGAACGGGCGCCTGCCCTGGACGAGTTGCAGATACTGGGAGAGGAAGAACACCAGGCCGGACAGGCCGAGCACGGTCAGCAGGTCGGCGATGACCGCCCCGGTGAAACCGCGGCGCCCGAACAGCCGCATGTCCAGCAGCGGGGTCGGCATGGTGAGCTGACGGTGGACGAAGCCGTAGAGCGCGGCCGCGCCCAGCAGGCCCGCGGCGAGCGTGGGGCCGGTGAGGCCGTGGGTGGCCGCTTCCTTGACCGCGTACACGATGCCGATCATGCCGACCAGCGACAGGACGACGCTGATCAGGTCCCAGGGGCCGGGGTTCGGGTTGCGGGACTCGGGCAGCGTACGGATGCCGACGACGACCAGGACCGCCATCACCGGCAGGTTGATGAGGAAGACCGAGCCCCACCAGAAGTGTTCCAGCAGGAAGCCGCCCGCGATCGGGCCGACGGCCGTACCGGCGGAGGCGGTCGCGCCCCAGATGCCGACGGCGAGGCTGCGCTCGCGCGGGTCGTGGAAGAGGTTGCGGATCAGGGCGAGGGTGGCGGGCATCAGGGTCGCGCCCGCGACACCGAGCAGCGCCCGCGCCAGGATCATCAACTCCGGTGTCGTGGCGTAGGCGTTGAGCACGGATATCGCGCCGAACGCCGTGGCACCGCCGAGCAGGATCCGCTTGCGGCCGATGCGGTCGCCGAGGCTGCCCATGGAGACGAGCAGACCGGCGATGACGAAGGAGTAGACGTCGCCGATCCACAGCAGCTGGGTGCCGGAGGGGCTCAGGTCTTCGCTGATGTAGGGGGTCGCCAGGCCGAGGACGGTGGCGTCGACGGCCACCAGCAGCACGGCCAGAACGAGGACGGAGAGCGCGAGCCAGCGGCCCGGACGCTTCTCCACCTCCGCCACGCGTGCCGGCTGCAGGGTGCTGGTCATGGTTCCTCTCTTCTTACGCGTCGGTACGTCTACGCGCCTTACGCGTTCGTACGTCGGGCCCCGCCGAGCAGCAGCTCGACGATCATGTAGGTGAAGTCCTTGGTCGCCACCCGGCCCTCGGCCACCGCCCAGGCGCCGGAGGCCAGCAGGCCGTACAGCGCCTCGGTGAGCCAGGCGGGGGTGAGGTCGATACGGAACTCGCCGCTCTCCTGGCCGCGCCGGAACAGGGCGGTGAGGCGTTCGTCGATACGGGCCCAGCCCTGGTTCTGCTCCTCGCCCTCGAAGAGCTGGTTCTCGGTGTAGAGGAAGGCGAGCAGGCCGGCGGCCGGTTCGATGGCGCGGACCAGGCGGTGGACGGCCTCGCCCGCCGGGCCCTCGTCCAGCCGGGCCGCCTCCAGCGCCGCCTCGCACTCTTCGATGCCGAGCGCTTCCAGCGCCCGTACGAGCGCGTCCCGCCCGGCGAAGTGGCGGTGCAGCGTCGCCCGGCTGATCCCGGCGGCCTTGGCGACCTCGTCCATGGTCGCGGTGGATTTGCGGGTCAGCAGGGCGGCCGCGCTGCGCAGCACCTGGTCACGATCGAAGGCCATGAGACGAGGATAGACCATGTGAGACATTTTTGTCTCACTCCAGGCGTACGTGACTCATATCCGCTGGTCGGCGCGGCTGATTTCGGCTGGTCTGCGCGGCTGCGGGGTCAGTGCCAGGGCAGCTGTCCGCGCCGTTCCCAGTAGGCGCGGGGGTGCTCGGCGAGCGTGCCGAGGCGGGTCAGCTGGTCCGCGTCGAGGTCGACGGCGGGAGCGTGCAGATTGGAGACGAGCTGCGGGACCGTCGCGGCGCCGGAGAGGACGACGCCCGCCCAGGGCCGGCGCAGGATCCAGGCGAGGGCCACCGCGTCACAGCCGAGCGAGGTCTCCTCGGCGACGGCCCGCAGCGCCTGCGGGGCGTGCGGCGCGGCCAGCCGGCCGTTGGCCATGCCCTCCTTGACGATCACCGTGAGCCCCGCGTCGTGCGCCTCGGCGAGCGCGGGTTCCGCCGAGGTCTCCAGGGCGTTGTACGTCGACTGGACGGTACGGAAGAGAGGCTCGCCGTCGACGGTGATCGCGAGGGCGGCGCGGATCGCGTCGGCCTGGGCGGGGCCGCTGGTGGAGAAGCCGACGGTCAGGCCGGTGGCGGCCGCTTCGGCCAGGCGGGCGTGGAGTTCCTTGTCCGTGAGGGCCGGGCTGTCGGGGGTCACCGAGTGGATCTGGTAGAGGTCCAGCCGGTCGCCGAGCAGCGCGTCGGTCTCGGCGCGCTGGCGGTCGTAGGCCGCCGGGCTGTGGTCCTTGACCTCGTGCTGTTCGGCGTCGGTGGACCAGCCGGCGGTGTAGGTGTAACCCCACTTGCTGCCGACGACCACGTCGTCGATGTCGGGGCGGGCGTTCAGCCAGTCGGCGAGGAACTCCTCGGAACGTCCGTACGAGCGGGCCACGTCGAAGTAGCGGACGCCCTGGGCATAGGCGGCGTCGAGGAGTTCGTGGGTACGGGTGCGCAGTGCCTCGACGCTGCGGTTGTCTCCGAGGTCCTCGTCGCGGCCGAGGTTGATGTAGCCGGGGCGGCCGACGGCGGCCAGGCCGAGGCCGATGTGGCAGGTCGGCGTCGTGGCGGTCGCGAGACGGGCGAAGGGCATCGCGGGCTCCGTTCGGTCGGCAGACTACGACCAACGTAACCCGCGATGCCCTCACGTCACTTCTTTGCGGCGGCCCACACGTGCTGTGCCGCCACGTCCGCCTTGACCTCCGCCAGCTGGACCGCGACCGCGCCGGGTGCCGTACCTCCGCGTCCGTTGCGGGAGGCCAGGGCGCCGGGGACGTTGAGGACGGACCGCACCTCGGGCGTCAGGTGGGCGCTGATCTTCGCGAACTGCTCGTCCGTCAGCTCGTCCAGCTCCTTGCCCTCGGCCTCGGCCGCCTTCACGCACTCCCCCGCGACCTCGTGCGCCACGCGGAACGGCACACCCTGCTTGACCAGCCACTCGGCGATGTCGGTGGCGAGCGAGAAGCCGGCCGGGGCCAGTTCCTCCATGCGCTCGCGGTGGACGGTGAGGGTGGCGATCATGCCGGTGAAGGCAGGGAGCAGCACCTCCAGCTGGTCGCAGGAGTCGAAGACCGGCTCCTTGTCCTCCTGGAGGTCGCGGTTGTAGGCGAGGGGCAGGGCCTTCAGCGTGGCCAGCAGCCCGGTCAGGTTGCCGATGAGGCGACCGCTCTTGCCGCGCGCCAGCTCCGCGATGTCCGGGTTCTTCTTCTGCGGCATGATCGACGAGCCCGTGGAGAACGCGTCGTGCAGGGTCACGAAGGAGAACTCCTTCGTGTTCCAGATGATGATCTCCTCGGCGATCCGGGAGAGGTTCACGCCGATCATGGCCGTGATGAAGGCGAACTCGGCGACGAAGTCGCGGGAGGCCGTGCCGTCGATCGAGTTGCCGACGCTGCCGTGCTCGAAACCGAGGTCCTGAGCCACCGCCTCCGGGTCCAGACCGAGGCTGCTGCCGGCGAGGGCGCCGGAGCCGTACGGCGAGACGGCCGTGCGCTCGTCCCACTGGCGCAGCCGCTCGGCGTCCCGGGACAGGGGCTGGACATGGGCGAGGACGTGGTGGGCGAAGAGCACCGGCTGGGCGTGCTGGAGGTGGGTGCGGCCGGGCATCGCGACGTCCGGGTGGGCCTCGGCGAGGCCGATCAGGGCGTCCTGGAGGTCGGCGATCAGGCCGCCGATCGTACGGGCGTGGTCGCGCAGGTACATTCGGAAGAGGGTCGCCACCTGGTCGTTCCTCGACCGGCCGGCGCGCAGTTTGCCGCCGAGGTCGGGGCCGAGGCGCTCCAGCAGGCCGCGCTCCAGGGCGGTGTGTACGTCCTCGTCGGCGATCGTGCCCACGAAGGAGCCGTCGGCGACGTCGGCCTCCAGCCCGTCGAGCCCGGCGATCATGCGGGTCAGCTCGTCCTCGGTGAGCAGCCCCGCCTTGTGCAGCACGCGTGCGTGGGCCCGCGAGCCGGCGATGTCGTACGGCGCGAGGCGCCAGTCGAAGTGGACGGACGCGGACAGCTTGGCCAGGGCCTCGGAGGGACCGTCGGCGAAACGGGCGCCCCAGAGCCGTACGTCACCGCTGCTGCTGCTCACTTGCGCTGCTCCTAGAGAGGGTGTGGATGGACGAACACTACTTACGCGAGGTCTCGCTTGGCGGCGATCTTCGACGACAGGCTGTAGATGTCGATGAATCCCTTGGCGGCGGACTGGTCGAACGTGTCGCCGGTGTCGTAGGTGGCGAGGTTGAAGTCGTACAGGGACGACTCGGAGCGCCGGCCGGTGACGACGGCGCGGCCGCCGTGCAGGGTCATCCGGATGTCACCGGTCACGTGCTGGTTGGCCTCGTCGATGAAACCGTCCAGGGCCCGCTTGAGCGGGGAGAACCACTGGCCGTCGTAGACGAGTTCGGCCCAGCGCTGCTCGACCTGCCGCTTGTAGCGGGCCAGTTCGCGCTCGACGGTGACGTTCTCCAGCTCCTGGTGGGCGGTGATCAGGGCGATCGCGCCCGGGGCCTCGTAGACCTCGCGGGACTTGATGCCGACGAGGCGGTCCTCGACCATGTCGATCCGGCCGATGCCCTGGGCGCCGGCGCGCTCGTTGAGCTGCTGGACGGCCTGCAGGACGGTGACGGGCTTGCCGTCGATCGCGACCGGGACGCCCTCCTTGAAGGTGATGATCACCTCGTCGGGCTCGCGCGGGACGGCCGGGTCGGCGGTGTAGTCGTAGATGTCCTCGATGGGGGCGTTCCAGATGTCCTCCAGGAAGCCAGTCTCGACGGCGCGTCCGAAGACGTTCTGGTCGATGGAGTACGGGGACTTCTTGGTGGTGGCGATCGGGAGCTGCTTGGCCTCGCAGAAGGCGATCGCCTTGTCCCGGGTCATCGCGTAGTCGCGGACGGGGGCGATGCAGCGCAGGCCGGGGGCGAGGGCGACGATGCCGGCCTCGAAGCGGACCTGGTCGTTGCCCTTGCCGGTGCAGCCGTGGGCGACGGTCGTGGCGCCGTGCTTCTCGGCGGCGGCGACCAGGTGCTTGACGATCGTGGGCCGGGACAGGGCGGAGACCAGCGGGTAGCGGTCCATGTAGAGGGCGTTGGCCTTGATCGCCGGGAGGCAGTACTCGTCGGCGAACTCGTCCTTGGCGTCCGCGACCTCGGCCTCGACGGCACCGCAGGCGAGGGCGCGCTTGCGGATGACGTCCAGGTCCTCGCCGCCCTGGCCGACGTCCACCGCGACGGCGATGACCTCGGCGCCCGTCTCCTCGGCGATCCAGCCGATGGCGACGGAGGTGTCCAGACCGCCCGAATAGGCGAGTACGACGCGCTCGGTCACGGGTTTCTCCTCACACTGCACTGGCTGTCATGCATGAGTATGCAGAACTCTGCATGATTCGTCAATCGACGGTGGGAGTGAACAACTGAAACCGCTTTCCCGTACTTCCCTGTGCACGCAGGCGCCGCGTTGCCCAGACGTCGATCCGACCCAAGTGAGGCTTCCGCATGTCCAGGGCTCTTCCGAAGTACAACAAACGCCGCGTGGCGGTCGTCGGCGGCGCTGCGGCCGTGGTGCTGTCCGGTGCGTTGATCGCCGGCTCGGCCCTCGCCGGCACCCCCGCCAAGAGCGATGGCGCCACCCAGGCCCGCACCCTGGCGAGCCCCGGCACGATCACCTGCCCCGATGTCGCCTCCCAGCTCCCCGCCGTGCCCGCCACCGCGAAGGCCGAGGTCGACCGCAACCTCGCTCTGCTCCAGACCCAGATCCAAGAAGCCAACAAGCGTTTGCAGACCACCGTGGGCCAGGGCGGACCCAACTTCGTCAACAACGCCATCCTCGGACCCCTCAAGGACAAACGCGTCTCCACCATCGACCGCATCGCCATCGCCATCGGCCGCACGTCCGCCAAGCCCACCGGACTGGACTCCCTGGCCGCCTGCACCCTGAACGCGAGCGGCGCGAACACCGGCGCCGGGGCCGCGTCGGGCAGCACGGCGACCCGGCAGTCGGGCACCGGCGCGACCGGCGGCAAGAACACCGGAGGCGGCGGCAGCACCGGGGCCGGCAGGAACACTGGGGCCGGCACGATCACCTGCCCCGACGTCGCCTCCAAGCTCCCCGCCGTGCCCGCCACGGCCAAGGCCGAGGTCGACCGCAACCTCGCTCTGCTCCAGACCCAGATCCGAGAAGCCAACAAGCGTTTGCAAACCACCGTCGGCCAGGGCGGACCCAACTTCGTCAACAACGCCATCCTCGGACCCCTCAAGGACAAACGCGTCTCCACCATCGACCGCATCGCCATCGCCATCGGCCGCACGTCCGCCAAGCCCACCGGACTGGACTCCCTGGCCGCCTGCACGCTCACCAAGTGAGGTAGCAGGCAGCCGTGGCCGCCCCGACCAGCGCGGGCCGGGGCGGCCAGGGCGGGTCCGCATGCGTACGTCCGGATTCCGCATGCGTACGTCCGGATGAGGAGCCGTTCCGTAAATTCCTTAGACAGGCGAAAGACAGGCGAAGGAATTTCGTCGATACTCGGTGGACATGGGAAAGACCTACGAGCGCATCGACGGCAGGCTCCGGACGTTCATCGAGGAGCAACCCCTCTTCTTCACCGCGACCGCGCCGCTGTCCGGTGACGGCACGGTCAATCTCTCCCCCAAGGGCCTCTGCGGCTCCTTCGTCGTGCTCGACGAGCTGACCTTGGCCTATCTGGACTTCGCCGGGTCCAACGCCGAGACCGTCGCGCACCTCAGGGAGAACGGGCGGATCACCCTGATGTGGTGTGCCTTCCAGGGCCCGCCGAACATCGTGCGCGTACACGGCCGGGGCGAGGCCGTCTTCCGGGACGACCCGCGCTTCAAGGAGTTGCTCGCCCGCTTCCCGGACATCGACCCCAGCCCGCACGGGCTGCGCGCGGTCATCGTCGTGCACGCGGAACTGATCCGGGACAGCTGTGGGTACGCCGTCCCCTACATGGCCTACGAGAGCGATCGTGAGCTGCACGGGAAGCGGTTCGCGCGGGAGGACGACGCCTCGCTGAGCGCGTACTTCGAGAAGAAGGAGCACATCGCGACGAGCCTGGACGGGCTACCCGGGCTGCCGTTGCCGCTTCCGCCGTCTACCGTCTGAGCCATGCGCCCCGGTGTCGTACTCGCCCTTGTGATCGCGTCCTCGCCGGCCCTGCTCGGTCTCGCACCGGAACCCGGGGCCGTACCGCTGCCCGCGCGGATGGCGGACACCGGGGGCGGCACCCAGCTGATCACCGCTCAGGCACCGCGCAACGACGCGACGTCGGGGACCCTCACCTGGTGGGACCTGCGACACGGACGGTGGGTGCGGGCCGGTTCCGCACCGGCGCGGTTCGGGGCGAAGGGGCTGGTGGAGGGGGTGAAGCGGAAGCAGAGTACGAACACGACACCGACCGGCCTTTACGACCTTCCCTTCGGCTTCGGGATCAAGGCGGCACCGGGCGGGACAAGGGTCAAGTACCGTGCGGTGAAGGGCAGTTCGTGGTGGTGCGAGGACAATGACTCACGGTCGTACAACCGGTGGGCCGAGCCGTTGCCGGGCGACTGCCGGGCCACCGAGTCCGAGCATCTGATCTCGTACACCGCTCAGTATGCGTACGCCCTCGTCATCGGGTTCAACTACGACCGGCCTGTTCGGGGCCGGGGCGCCGGGATCTTTCTGCATGTCAACGGGCGTGGGGCTACGGCCGGGTGTGTGTCGGTGCCCGAGGCTGCGATGCGGCGGATTCTCCAGTGGGCCGACCCCGGGAAGCGGCCGCATGTCGCCATCGGGACCGTGGCGGGGGCTACGGCGGTTACGCGGTACTGAGCCACGGTGCGCCCACGCGGCGTCGCCGCACATCGACACCGCCTCGCGCCCCTCACGTCGGCAGGCTGACCCGGAATGTCGTAGAGCCGGGGCCGCTCTCCAACCCCACGCTCCCCCCATGTGCCTCCGCCACCGCCGCCACGATCGACAGGCCCAGGCCCGCTCCTCCGCCGGAGGCGTCCGGGCGGCGGCGGTGGTCGGCCCGCGTGAAGCGTTCGAAGACGCCGGGCCGGACCTCTTCGGGGACACCGGGGCCGTCGTCGTGGACCGAGAGGACGGCCGCCTCGGAACCGGCCTCCAGGGTGACCGTCACCGGGTCCTCGGGCAGATCCAGCGTCCAGCCGTGGTCGGGGCCGGTGGCGCGGGCGTCGGTGACCGCGTCCAGGACCAGACGGGTCAGGTCCACCGGGCTGCTCTCCAGCGGTCGGCCCGCATCGAGGCGGGCCGGCAGGAGGAGGTCGTCCACCATCTCGCCCATGCGGGCGGACTCGGCCTTGATGCGCTCCAGGGCCCGGGTGACCTCCGGTGGCACCGGGCCGGGGCGGAGGAGGGCCGGCTCGGCGTGGCCGCGGACCGAGGCGACCGGGGTGCGCAGCTCGTGGCCGGCGTCGGCGGCGAAGCGGCGCAGCCGCTCCTCGCCGGTGTGCCGCTTGGTCAGCGCGTCCTCGACGTGCCGCAGCATCCGGTTGAACGCCGCCGCCCCCGGCCGACCTCGCTGCGCGGGTCGCTGCCCGGGCCGCGCGGCGGCAGCGCCACCTCACCGCTGGCCAGGGGCAGCTCGCTGACCCGGGTGGCGGTCGCGGCGACCCGGGTCAGCGGGCGCAGCGACCAGCGCACCCACAGCGCCCCGGCCACACCGGCGACGGTCAGGGCCAGGCCGAAGACGGCCACCGCGACCAGTTCGAGGCGTCGCACGGCGGCCCGCACCGGCTCCGTCGGCAGCCCCGTGATCAGCCGGCCGTGCAGTACCCGTCGGACAACCCGCGCGACCAGGAGATCAACGGCTACGCCCTGCCTCAGCTGCGGCGCGAGGCGCCGGCCGCGCAGAGCGCGGAGATCGACATGGTGTCGGGCGCCTCGTACACCAGCACCGGGTACCGGCGGTCGCTGCAGTCCGCGCTGGACTCGGCGGGGCTCTGAACACTCAGCGCATGCGGCACGTATCTCTGGGCCAAGGGCCGAGTCCCCACGGAGGAACCGTGACCACCACGCTCGCAGGCGGACGTGCCGCCCGCCGACAGACGATGCGCCGCATCCGCCCGCGCCGCAGCCCGGCCGTACCGCTGCTGATCGCCCTCTGGGCGGGCGCGGCGGCCGTGCTGTGGCTCTGGTGGCACAACACACCGTCCATCGCCGACAACACCGGCAGGATCCTCAACGCGGGCCGGATCACCGGCCTGTTGGCCGGCTATCTGATGGCGCTGGTCGTGCTCCAGATGGCGCGGGTGCCGGCGCTGGAGCGGCGGGTCGGCTCGGACCGGGTGGCCCGCTGGCACGCGATGAGCGGCCGGTACACGCTCTGCCTGATCGTGGCGCACGTCTTCCTCACCATGTGGGGGTACGCGCTCCAGGCGGGCAAGTCGCTCGGCGACATCGTCCAGCAGACCGTCGACTCCATCAACCAGCTGCCCGACGTGGGCAAGGCGGCGATCGGCACCGGCCTGTTCGTGCTGATCGGGCTGACGTCGATCGGCGGTATCCGCCGCCGGATGCCGTACGACACCTGGTATCACGTCCATCTGCTGACCTACGCGGCGGTGTTCCTGACGTTCTGGCACCAGATCACCACCGGCAACGACTTCGCGGTCGAGCCGGTCGCCAAGACCTTCTGGTACGGCCTGTACGGCGCGGTCACCGCACTGGTGGTCTGGTACCGGATCCTCACCCCGATCCGGCTGAACCTCAAACACCGGATGCGGGTGGAGGCGGTGATCGAGGAGACGCCGGGCATCGTGTCGGTGCTGATCGGCGGGCGCAAGCTGCACCGGATGGGCGCGGAGGCGGGCCAGTTCTTCCGCTGGCGGTTCCTCGCGCCCGGGATGCGGTTCAGCTCGCACCCGTACTCGCTGTCGGCGGCGCCCCGCCCGGACATGCTGCGGATCACGGTGAAGGCGATCGGCGACCACAGCGCCCGGCTGCGGGAGCTGACGCCCGGCACCCGGGTGTGGGCGGAGGGCCCGTACGGGGCGATGACCGCGCAGCGCCGCAGCCGGGGCAAGGTGCTGCTGGTCGCGGGCGGGGTGGGCATCACACCGATGCGGGCGCTGTTCGAGACCCTGCCCGGCGCGGCCGGCGACATCACCCTGCTCTACCGGGCCAACAGCACCCAGGACCTGGCGCTGTGGGACGAGCTGGCGAAGATCGCCGACGAGCGGGGCGCCCGCCTGATGTACGCGGTGAACAGCCCGGAGGGCGAGCGGCCGGACATCTCGGCGGAGAACCTCCAGCGGAAGATCCCGGACATCGACCGGCACGACGTCTTCATGTGCGGTCCGGCCGGGTTCGCGCAGTCGGTGTACGAGGCACTGCGCGGTGCGGGGGTCCCCGCCCGCCGTATCCATCACGAGTCGTTCGAGATGTGAGCGGGCGCAACGGATAGACCGGGAGCTACGGAGAGATACGGACAGATGAGGAAGAGCCATCCCATTCGACGGGTCGTGCTGGCCACCGCCGCCACCGTGTCCGGAGTCGTGCTGCTGCTGGCGCTGAAGCCGGCGTCCGATCCGGCCGCGGTGTCGGCGGCGGGCGCGGCACCGCAGGCGACGGCGGGTCAGCAGGCACCGCAGGGCGGCGCGCAGGCGGCCGGTGCGGCGGGCGGCACGGTGACCGGTGACGCGACGCAGACGCAGTACGGGACCGTGCAGGTACGGCTGACCGTCGCCGGCGGCAAGGTCACCAAGGCGGAGGCGGTGCAGGCGCCCAAGGGCGGACTCAGCGACCAGAAGACGGCGATGGCCGTCCCCAAGCTCAACCAGGAGGCCGTGACCGCGCAGAGCGCGCGGATCGACGCGGTCTCCGGGGCGACGTACACGAGCACCGGCTACAAGAAGTCGCTCCAGTCGGCGCTGGACAAGATGAAGGCGTCCGCGGGGTCTTCCGCCGGGTCCTCGGCCGGTTCTGCCGCGGGATCCTCCGGCGGGTCCTCGGCCGGGTCCGGCGGCTCCTCGTCGTCCGGTTCCGCTCCGGCTCGTACGGTGACCGGGCAGGTCGCGCAGACCCAGTACGGCCCGGTCCAGGTGCGGATCACGGTCAGCGCGGGCAAGATCACCAAGGCGGAGGCGGTGCAGGCGCCCAAGGGCGGACTCAGCGACCAGAAGACGGCGATGGCCGTGCCCAAGCTCAACCAGGAGGCCGTCGCGGCCGGCAACGCGCGCATCGACGCCATATCCGGCGCCACCTACACCAGCACCGGCTACCGGCAGTCCCTCCAGTCGGCGCTGGACCAGGCCGGTGGCTGACACGGTGGCCGAGCCGGCCGAAGCTCCCGCCGCGGTGCGTCATGCGGAGGAGGTCATGGGGACCGTCTTCTCCTTCGACGTCCGCGGCGGGGAACCCCATGCGGTGCGCGAGGCCCTGACCGAGGCGGTCGCCGGACTGCACGCGGCGGACGCGGTCTTCAGCACCTACCGCGAGGACAGCGAGGTGTCGCGGCTGGCGCGGGGCGAGTTGACCGTGGCGCAGTGCGCGCCCGAGGTGGCCGAGGTGCTGGACCTCGCGGCGGAGGCGGAGCGGGTGAGCGAGGGCTGGTTCAGCAGTCGCTACCGGGGCGCGCTGGATCCCACCGGCATCGTCAAGGGCTGGGCCGCCGAGCGCGCGGCGCGGCTGCTCGCGGGGGTGGCCGGGGTGTGCGGGGTGAGCGTCAACGGGGGTGGGGACGTCCAGTTGCTCGGTTCGCCGGAGCCGCAGCGGCCGTGGCGGGTGGGGGTGGCCGATCCGCTGCGGCCGGGCGGGCTGGCGGCGGTGATCTCGGCGGCGGGCGTGTCCGAGTTGTCGGTGGCGACCTCGGGTACGGCCGAGCGGGGTGCGCACATCGTGGATCCGCGCACGGGGAAGTCGGCGGTGACGGACCTGGTCGCCGTGACGGTGGTGGGGCCGCGGCTGACGTGGGTGGACTGCTGGGCCACGGCGGCGTTCGCGATGGGCTCGCGGGCCGGGTTGGCGTGGCTGGAGTCCCTGCCGGACGTGGAGGGCCTGCTGATCACCGCCGGCGACGAGGTGCGGTGCACCGGGGGGTTGGCGGCGAGACTGGGCTGACGCCGACTTTTCCGGACAGCTTTTTCGGGCGGCTTTTTTTGCCGTGGCGCCATCCGTTCGCGGTCCTCGGACGTATCCCATGTACAGCAAGTTTCGTGAGGAACGGAGAGGAACGGAATGGCCATCTTCACCAGTCTTCTGCCGGCCAGCCGCCATGACCGCAGGAAGCACACGTCGCATCACGACCACGGCGACCACGATCACCGGCACGGCCACCGCCACGACCACGATCACGACCGCGGCGACCGCCACGACCACGGCGACCGTCACGGCCATGACGGCTACTGAAGCGCACATCAGGGCTGAGCGGACCGGTGGCCAAAGGACCCGGTCCGCTTCGCCGGTCCCCGAGGAACGCCTCCCATGGTGCACGTCCCGCGGCGTCCACTGGCGGTGGGCGAGGCCTGCGACGGTGTCGTCGCGGCCGCGCCCGCGGTATCGCCGCGCGCGGTGTTCCGGCGGTTCTGGCCGTACACGCGCGGCGGCCGCCGCTGGCTCGTCCCCGTTCTCTGCTTCAGCCTGGCCGGACCGGCCGTCGACGCCGCGCAGATCTGGCTCTTCAAGATCGTGGTGGACGGCGTGCTCGTCCCCCGCGACCTGCGGCCGTTGCTGTGGATCGCACCGGCTTGTCTGGGACTCATCGTCTGTTCCGGGGTGCTGGGGTTCGCCGACGACGTGACGTCCACCTGGGTCGGCGAGCGCTTCCTGCTGTCGCTGCGCGCCGATGTGTTCCGGCACGTCCAGGGGCTGTCCCTGGGCTTCTTCGAACGCCGGCGGCTCGGGGACGTGCTGTCCCGCATCACCGGGGATGTCGACGCGGTCGAGACGTTCCTGCTCTCCGGGGTGGCGGACGTCCTCTACTACGTCGTCCAACTGGCCGTATTCCTCGGCCTGTTGCTCTATCTGCGCTGGGACCTGACCGTGCCGGCCCTCGTCATCGTGCCGCTGTTCTGGGCCGCGGCCCGGCACTTCGCGCGGCGGATCAAGGCGGCGGCACGGGAGCGCAGGCGCCGCAGCGGCTCGCTCAGCGCGATCGCCGAGGAGGTGCTCGGCAATGTCGCGCTGGTGCAGGCGTACAACCGGCAGGAGTGGGAGGAGCGCCGGTTCGAGCGGGAGAACAACGGCAGGTTCCGGGCGGCGATGGCCTCGGCCCGGATCCGGGCGGTGTACGGACCCGTCGTCGAGATCATCGAGGTGACCGGCGGCCTCGCGGTGATGGGCCTCGGCACCTGGCAACTGGCCCGGGGACAGCTCACCCTGGGCGGTCTGCTGGTGTTCCTGGCGCTGATCGGCAAGCTGTACGGCCCGGTCCACGGCCTCTCCGGGCTGGGCACCACCTTCTACGCGGCCTCCGCCGCCGCGGAACGGATCATCGAGCTGCTGGACCAGCGGCCGCAGGTCGTCGAGGCTCCGGGCGCCCGGCGGATCGGCCGCGCGCGGGGCGAGGTGGAGTTCGACGGGGTCTGGTTCCGCTATCCCGGCGCATCCTCCTGGGCGCTGTCGGACGTGTCGTTCCATGTCGCGCCCGGGGAGACCCTGGCGCTGGTCGGGGCGAGCGGGGCGGGCAAGTCCACGGTCGCCAAAATCCAGTTGCGCTTCTACGACCCCGAGCGCGGCGCGGTCCTGCTCGACGGCACGGACCTGCGGGACCTGAGGCTGTCCGACGTGCGGGAGAACATCGCGGTGGTGCTGCAGGAGACGCTCGTCTTCCACGGCACCGTGCGGGAGAACATCGCCTACGGGCGGCCGGGGGCGAGCGAGGCGGACATCGTCGCGGCGGCGCGCGCGGCGGACGCCCACGAGTTCATCGAGCGGCTCCCGGAGAGCTACGACACCCTGGTCGGCCAGCGCGGCCGGACCCTGTCCGGCGGGCAGTGCCAGCGGCTGGCGATCGCCCGCGCGATGATCAGGGACGCGCCCGTGCTGCTGCTGGACGAGCCGACCACCGGGCTCGACGTGCGCTCGGGCCGGCGGATCATGGATCCACTGCGCCGGCTCATGGCCGGACGGACCACCGTCGTCATCTCCCACAATCTGCTGACCGTCCGCGACGCCACCCGGATCGTGGTGCTCGACCACGGCCGGGTGGTGGAACAGGGCACCCATGACGACCTGCTCCGCGGCCAGGGGACGTACGCCCGGCTGCACCGGCTGAGCGACGCGGGCATGGTGCCGTCATGAGCGGCGTCGCGGTGGGCGGAGGCGGCGCCGGGGCGGGTGGGAGCGGCGCCGGGGCGGGCCGGAGCGGGCCCGCGCCCCTCGCGCCGGGTACGAAGCCGGCGCCGGGTTACGAGATCCTGGCGCATCTGACCCGGACCGGCTGGCTCGACGTGTACGACGCGTGGAGCGCGGAACGGGCCTGCCGGTGCGTGATCAAGACGGTGCGACCGGACCGGCGCGGCAGGGAGCAGCTCGGCGAACGGCTGCTGCGGGAGGGCCGGTGGCTGCGGGAGTTCAGCCATCCGCATCTGGTCCGGGGGTACGAGACGGTCGCGTCGCCCGAGCCGCTCGTCGTGCTGGAGACGCTGACCGGCGAGACGCTGTCCCACCTCGTGCACCGGTTGCGGCGCCGGCCTGCGGCCGCCGATGTGGCGCTTCTCGGCGTGCAGCTGTGTTCCGCGGTCCATTACCTGCACGGCCGGGGTCTGCTGCACCTGGACCTCAAACCGGCCAACGTGGTGGTGGAGCGCGGGCATGCCAAGGTGCTGGACCTGAGCGTCGCCCGGCCGCCCGGACCGGCCCCCGCCGGGCTGGGCACGTGCTGCTACCGCGCTCCGGAGCAGGCCCGGGGCGGCCCGCTCACGGCCGCCGCCGACGTGTGGGGCATCGGCGTCACCTTGTACGAGGTCGCATGCGGCGAGGTGCCGTTCGGCTGCGGGGAGAGCGGGGCGCAGTCCGAGGAGGGCGGCGGGGGCACGGGCGACTCGTGCCCGCGGACGGACGACCGGTATGAGCGGACGCAGCCGGCGGCACCGCCCCTCGCGTCCCGGCGGCGGCTGCCCGCCGCGCTGGCCGCCGCCGTCGACGCCTGTCTGCGGGCCGACCCGGAAGCGCGGCCCACGGTCGCCGAGCTGGCCGCCGCGCTGGAGGCGACCCTGCCGGGACATCCCTGATGCCGTAACCGGCTGAGCGGTGACCGGCTGAGCCGTGCCCGGCCGCGGTTCACGCCTCCGGCTCCACGACGTGGCCCTTCGCCAAGTGGGCCGTGGCGAGGACCGTGCCGTCGGGTGTGGTCAGCCGGGCGCCGGAGAGGGTCGAGAGGTCGCCGGGGGCGGCCACGCCCCACTCGCCGTGGCCGCCGGTCAGGGTGAAGTCGCCGACGCGCACGGTCGTACCGTCGGCGTGTTCGAGGAGGCAGGTGACCTTGCCGTTGTACGCGGCGTGCGGGCCGGCGAGCGCGACGGACACGAAGATCCAGCCGGGGGTTCCGGGGTGGGCGTAGACCTCGCCGACGGTGCCGCCGTTCGTGGCCGAGGTCATGTCCCCGACCAGCATGGGCTCGGACGCGGGGGCGGGCGCGGACGAGGCGAGGACCTCCTCGACGGCGGTGCCGACCCCCCAGCCGGCGAACCCGACGGCGACGGTGACCGCGGTGGCGACGGCCGCGAGCCGCAGCCGGGCGCGCCGGGCCCGCCCGCGCAGGGTCCGGGACGCGCGGGCGGAGGCGCTCGTGGCAGCCTCGGCCGCCGGCGCCTGCCGGGCCAGCCCGCGCGCCACCCGGGTCTCGAACCCGGGCGGCGGCTCACTGTCCGGGAGCAGGCCGATCAGCCGGTCGCCGACCAGGGTGAGCTGGCGGACGTACTCCCGGCAGTCCGCGCACCGGTCCAGATGGGCCATGGCCTCGGCGCGCTCCCGGCCGGGCAGCACGCCCAGCGCCAGCTCGGCGGCGATCTCCCGGAGCTTGTCGCAGTTGGCGTCACCGGACATGGTCGCCTCGCTTCGGAGCCGCGAGTGTGGTGCGCAGTTTCGCCATGGCGGCCCGGATCCGCGTCTTGGCGGTGCCCAGCGGGATCCGCTCCGTGTCGGCGATCTGCTGGGCGGTCATTCCGTAGATGCCCGCCATCACCAGGGCCCGGGCCTGTTCCCGGGGCAGCCGGGCCACGGCGGCGCGCAGCTGGGAGGAGGTCTCGTCGGCCAGCGCCCATCGCTCGGGGGTCTCGGTGACGACACCGAGGAGGGCGTCGAGGTCCTCCGGTGCGACCGGCTCGGTCCGTCGGGCGCGGACGGCGTCGACGGCGAGGTTGTGCGCGATGGTGGTGAGCCAGGTGGTGACCGAGCCGCGGCGCGAGTCGTAGATCTGGGCATGGCGCCACGCCCGCTCGAACGTCAACTGGGCGACGTCCTCGGCGAGTTGTTCATCCCCGGTGACGGCCATGGCGACCCCGAAGACCCGGTGCTGGAACCTGCGTACGAAGACGACCGCGAGTTCCGGATCGCCGGTGGCCAGCCCAGCCAGCAGAGCCTCGTCCGGGAGGCGGCCCACGGGGAACCGAAAACCCGACACACCTCTGTATACGGTCGACGGTCGCCAGGGGATTGCCCGCCCTCCTGACCGCCCGTCGCGGAAGATCACATTCCCATTCTCCGCCGACGGGTGGGGCGCCGCATGCGGGCTCAGTGCCCGTTCTGCGCCAGCCGCAGCATGTGGTCGGCGAGGGCCTGCCCGCCGGTCGGGTTCCGGCTGATCAGCATCAGGGTGTCGTCGCCGGCGATCGTGCCCAGGATGTCGTGCAGTTCGGCCTGGTCGATGGCCGAGGCGAGGAACTGGGCCGCCCCCGGCGGGGTGCGCAGGACCACGAGGTTGGCGGAGGCCTCCGCGGAGATCAGCAGCTCCTGGGAGAGCCGCCGCATCCGCTCCTCCTTCGCCGACTCCCCGAGCGGCGCGCGCGGGGTGCGGAAACCGCCCTCGCTCGGCACCGCGTAGATCAGCTCGCCGTCGGTGTTGCGGATCTTCACCGCGTTCAGCTCGTCGAGGTCCCGGGAGAGCGTCGCCTGGGTGACGCTCAACCCGTCGTCGGCGAGCAGCTTCGCGAGCTGGCTCTGCGACCGCACCGGCTGCCGGTTGAGGATGTCCACGATCCGGCGGTGCCGCGCGGTCCGGGTCTGCGGCACGGCGGGTCCGGCACCCGCCGCCTGCTCGTGGTCCTGCGCCTCGCTCATCGTCGTCTCATTCTCCGGATCGTCCGTCCCCATTCGCTGGGTTCGCTGGGTTCGCCGGGTTCGCTGGGTTCGCTGGGTTCGCTGCGTCGAGGATGCCGGGCAGCGCCCGGAGGAAGGCGCCTGTCTCGACGTCGCTCAGATTCAGCGGCGGCATCAGCCGTACGACGTCGGGAGCGGGCGCGTTCACCAGGAACCCGGCCTCCTGGGCCGCCTGCTGCACCTGCTGCGCGCGCGGCCCGGTGAGCACGATACCCAGGAGCAGGCCGGCACCCCGCACATAATCGATCAACGGGTGGCCGAGGCTCTCGATTCCTTCGCGGAGCTTCTCGCCCTGCCGCTTGACGTTCTCCAGCAGCCCCTCGCCCTCGATGGTGTCGAGGACGGCGAGTCCGGCGGCGCAGGCGACCGGGTTGCCGCCGAAGGTGGTGCCGTGCTGGCCGGGCTGGAGCAGTTCGGCGGCCCGGCCGAAGGCCACGGTGGCGCCGAGCGGCAGTCCGCCGCCGAGCTGCTTGGCGAGGGTGACGACGTCGGGGAGCACGCCCTCGTGGGCCTGGTACTCGAACCAGGTCCCGGTGCGGCCGATGCCGGTCTGCACCTCGTCCAGGACCAGCAGGGCGCCGGTGGCGGCGGTGATCGCGCGGGCGGCCTTGAGGTAGCCGGGCGGGGGTACGACCACGCCGTTCTCGCCCTGGACCGGCTCGATGATCACCAGGGCGGTCTCTTCGGTGACCGCTGCCGCCAGCGCCTGTGCGTCGCCGTAGGGCACATGGGTGACCTCGGCGGGCAACGGCCGGAACGGGTCCTGCTTGGCGGGCTGGCCGGTGAGCGCGAGGGCGCCCATCGTACGGCCGTGGAAACCGCCGTCGGTGGCGACCATGTGGGTGCGCCCGGTGCGCCGGCCGATCTTGAAGGCGGCCTCGTTGGCCTCGGCGCCGGAGTTGCAGAAGAAGACCCGGCCCTCCCGGCCGAAGAGCTGGAGCAGCCGCTCGGCGAGGGCGACGGTGGGCTCCGCCATGAAGAAGTTGGAGACATGGCCCAACTGGCCGATCTGCCGGCTGACGGCCTCGACGATCGCCGGGTGGGCGTGGCCGAGGGCGTTGGTGGCGATGCCGCCGACGAAGTCGTGGTACTCGCGGCCCTCGGCGTCCCACACTTTCACGCCCGCGCCGCGCACGAGGGGCAGGCGCGGGGTGCCGTAGTTGTTCATGAGCGCGCCCTGCCAGCGCCGGGTCAGCTCCTGGTTGCTCATGACTCCCCCTGTTCGTCGGGCACGACCATCGTGCCGATGCCTTCGTCGGTGAAGATCTCCAGCAGGATCGAGTGCTGGACCCGGCCGTCGATGACACGGGCCGTCGTCACGCCGCCCCGTACGGCGTGCAGACAGCCCTCCATCTTCGGCACCATGCCGGAGCTCAACTCCGGCAGAAGCTTCTCCAGTTGGGAAGCGGTGAGGCGGCTGATCACCTCGTCGGAGTTCGGCCAGTCCTCGTAGAGGCCCTCGACGTCGGTGAGGACCATGAGGGTCTCGGCGCCCAGTGCCGCAGCGAGTGCCGCAGCCGCCGTATCAGCATTGACGTTGTAGACCTGGCCCCCTGTGTCAAAGGCGTCCTCGGAGCGGGCGATGGAGGAGACGACCGGGATACGGCCGTCGGCGAGCAGCGCCTCGATGGCGCCCGTGTCGATCGCGGTGATCTCGCCGACCCGCCCGATGTCGACGCGTTCGCCGTCGATCTCGGGCCGGTGCTTGGTGGCGGTGATGGTGTGCGCGTCCTCGCCGGTCAGGCCGACGGCGAGCGGGCCGTGCTGGTTGAGCAGGCCGACCAGCTCGCGCTGCACCTGCCCGGCGAGCACCATCCGTACGACGTCCATGGCGTCCTCGGTGGTGACGCGCAGGCCCGCCTTGAACTCGCTGACGATGCCGTGCCGGTCGAGGGCGGCGCTGATCTGCGGGCCGCCGCCGTGCACGACGACCGGCTTGAGGCCGGCGTGCCGCAGGAAGACGACATCCTGGGCGAAGGCGGCCTTCAGGTCCTCGTCCACCATGGCGTTGCCGCCGAACTTGATGACGACGATCTTGCCGTGGTGCCGGGTCAGCCAGGGCAGCGCCTCGATGAGGATCTGGGCCTTGGGCAGCGCGGTGTGCTTACGCGTGAGGGTCATGACGAGTAGGCGCTGTTCTCGTGGACGTAGTCGGCGGTGAGGTCGTTGGTCCAGATCGTCGCGGTCTCGGTGCCCGCGGCCAGGTCGGCGGTGATGTGCACCTCGCGGTAGCGCATGTCGACCAGCTCGCGGTCCTCGCCGACACTGCCGTTCTTGCACACCCACACGCCGTTGATGGCGACGCCCAGCTGGTCCGGCTCGAAGGCGGCCGAGGTGGTGCCGATCGCGGAGAGCACCCGGCCCCAGTTGGGGTCCTCGCCGTGGAGCGCGCACTTGAGGAGGTTGTTGCGGGCGATGGAACGGCCCACCTCCACGGCGTCCTCCTCGCTCGCCGCGTTGACGACCTCGACCTTGATGTCCTTGCTGGCGCCCTCGGCGTCGCCGATGAGCTGCCGGCCGAGGTCGTCGCAGACCTTCGTCACGGCCTCGGCGAACGCGGCGTACTCCGGGGTGATGCCGGAGGCGCCGGAGGCGAGGAGCAGCACGGTGTCGTTGGTGGACATGCAGCCGTCGGAGTCGACGCGGTCGAAGGTGACCTTGGTGGCGCCGCGCAGGGCCTTGTCCAGGGTCTCGCTGCCGAGGTCGGCGTCGGTGGTGAGGACGACCAGCATGGTGGCGAGGCCGGGCGCGAGCATGCCGGCGCCCTTGGCCATGCCGCCGACGGTCCAGCCGTCCTTCGTCACGACGGAGGTCTTGTGGACGGTGTCGGTGGTCTTGATGGCGATGGCGGCCTTCTCGCCGCCGTGCGGGCTGAGCTGGGCCACCGCCTTGTCCACGCCGGGCAGCAGCTTGTCCATCGGCAGCAGCACACCGATCAGGCCGGTGGAGCAGACGGCGACGTGGCCCGGTGCGTGGCCGCCGGTCTCGTCGTGGCCGGCGGTGTTGAGGGACTCGGCGACCTTCTCGGCGGTGGCGTGCGTGTCCTGGAAGCCCTTGGGGCCCGTACAGGCGTTGGCACCGCCGGAGTTCAGGACGACGGCGGTCAGCTCGCCGCCCTTGAGGACCTGCTCGGACCACAGCACCGGCGCGGCCTTCACACGGTTGGCGGTGAAGACGCCCGCGGCGGCACGGCGCGGCCCGTTGTTGACCACGAGGGCCAGGTCGGGGTTGCCGTTCTCCTTGATCCCGGCGGCGATGCCCGCTGCCATGAATCCCTTGGCTGCCGTGACACTCACGGTGCGACTCCGATCGTGGAAAGCCCGGTGGTCTCGTCGAGACCGAGGGCGATGTTCATGCTCTGGACGGCACCGCCGGCGGTGCCCTTGGTCAGGTTGTCGATGGCGCTGATCGCGATGATGCGGCCTACCGACTCGTCGTATGCGACCTGCACCTGAACGGCGTTGGAACCGTGGACGGCCGCCGTGGCGGGCCACTGGCCCTCGGGGAGCAGATGGACGAAGGGCTCGTCGGCGTAGGCCTTCTCGTAGGCGGCCCGGACCGACTCCGCCGTCACCCCGGCGACGGCGGACGCGCTGCAGGTGGCGAGGATCCCGCGCGGCATCGGCGCGAGCGTCGGTGTGAAGGAGACCGCGATCCGCTGCCCCGCGACCCCGCTGAGGTTCTGGATCATCTCGGGGGTGTGCCGGTGGCCGCCGCCGACGCCGTACGGCGACATGGAGCCCATGACCTCGCTGCCGAGCAGATGCGGCTTGGGCGTCTTGCCCGCGCCGGAGGTGCCGGACGCGGCGACGATCACCGCCTCGGGCTCGGCGAGTCCGGCGGCGTAGGCCGGGAACAGGGCGAGGGTGACGGCGGTGGGGTAGCAACCGGGTACCGCGATGCGTCGGGACCCCGTGAGCCGGGTGCGGGCACCCGGAAGTTCGGGGAGGCCGTAGGGCCAGGTGCCGGCGTGCGGGGAGCCGTAGAACCGCTCCCAGTCGGCCGGGTCCGTCAGCCGGAAGTCGGCGCCCATGTCGACCACGAGGACGTCGGGTCCGAGCTGTTCGGCGACGGCCGCGGACTGTCCGTGCGGCAGCGCGAGGAAGACCACGTCGTGCCCGGCGAGTACCTCGGACGTGGTCTCCGTGAGCACGCGGTCGGCCAGCGGCAGCAGATGCGGCTGCAGCGCGCCGAGCCGCTGGCCGGCGTTGGAGTTCCCGGTCAGGGCACCGATCTCGACCTCGGGGTGCGTAAGGAGCAGGCGCAGGACCTCGCCGCCCGCGTATCCGCTCGCTCCGGCCACCGCCGCACGTACCGCCATGTCCATCCTCCTCTAGATGGCATGACTATACGTAGCGCTGCAGTTTTATGCAACGCTATGCGATCGGCTCGGTCTCGGCGCTTGTGACCGAGATTTTTAGTTGGCACATGGAGAGTGCTAGTTGGCACATCTTGGTCCTGTAACGCTGTGTTGCGGTCAGTACCGAAGAAGTGCCCCCGTTGCCGGTCGAGTGGTGCTGCTCTGGGTGAGTGGGCGAGGCAACGATTGCGAAGATCCCGTCGGATTCAAGTCATCTGGACCAGCTTGTCATGGCGTACGACGGGGACGCGGGGCTGCGGGATCAGCTGAGGCTCGGCGATGACTGGGTACGTCGGTGGAGCTCGACATGGCAGGTGGGTGACGGCAAGGTCTGCTGGCCGATCCGGGATATGGCTCACGTACCGGTGCTGTCGTCCCGCCCGATGCGGGGGTTCACGTGGCGGGCGAAGCAGCGGCATCGCCCCGGGCTTGAGGTGATGGCCTCAACAGGCAGGACGCACGGCTTCGAGTCGTTGGAGGAGATGCGCCTGCTGGTTGCGCTGGACTTCTTGAGGGCATCGGAGGTGCTGTCGCAGCCGTTCCGGCTGGACTTCGAGCACGTGGGCGGGCAGGCCTGGCACATCCCGGACTTCCTGGCCGTGATCGGCGGCGGGATGTGGTTGCTGGACGTCCGCCCGATGGAGCTGATCAAGGAAGAGGACGCGCTGAAGTTCGCGGCGGCCAGGGAAGTGGCAGCCGCCTGCGGCTGGCGGTACTCGGTGGTCGCGGGCTGGCGCTCGCATGTCTGGAGCGTCCTTGATCACCTGTCCTCGCGCCGACGGCCGGCGAGGGACCTGCTCGGCATGCGCGACCAACTGCTCACCGCCATCAGCGGACAGCAGGGGCGAGCGATGACATTTTCCCAGCTGGCGGACGCCACCAGTGTGCCTTCCGTTGGCCGGGCGAACATCGTCCGGCTGCTCTGGCAACGCGAGCTCGGCGTTGACCTGGGCAGCCCCTTGCGCGACAGCTCGCTGATCTGGGCGGTGTGATGGCAGCCAAGGGGTTCTTGCAGGTCGCGCCAGGCAGGCGGGTCGCGCTCAACGGTGTCGAGTGGACGATCGAAGACGTCCACGGTCAGTTCGGCCGCCTCGTCCTCACGGATGACGATGGTCGCACGGAGACCCGCTCGTTCCGCTGGCTCATCAACCATCCCGACCTGCGGCTTCTTCCGACGGTCGAAGCGTCGGGGCACCCGTCGCCTGTCTCTCGGCAGCCGAGGACACTGGCCGACCTGACCAAGGACCAGCTGGAGCGGGCCCGGCTGCGGGCTGCGCACGTGCTGGAGGCCGAGACGGGGTTCCGGGAGGGCCACCCGGCTCGGGCCCTGCCGGGTGAGCCCCGGCCGGCCTACGACCCGGACCGCACGACACTGACCCAGCGCCGCCGCTCGAAGGCAGCGGAGCTGGAGGCGATGCCCCGTCCGGAGGCGGTCCGGCTCGGTCTGCAGCACCTCAGCTACCGGACGCTGATGCGTCTGTCGGGACTGGCGGGCGACAGTCTCCTGCTGGCCTGCGCGGATGGACGCTGGACACGGCGACGCAGTGGACACCGCAGCATCACTGGGGAGATACGTGAGGCGATCTTCGCGGTCAAGGCCGAGTGCGGCCCACGCGCCCGCCTGAGCCAGGCGGCCAAGCACCGGTTGATGCACCAGTACGTCCGTGAGCGGTTCCCGACCTTTCCGACCGAGAAGATCCCTTCCCGCTGGACGCTCGCTGCCGTCTGGAAGGAGTGGTTCGGGTCCGACGGTTCCAGGCGGCGCTACGACCGGACGGCCCAGGCCGCCGCGGAGGCCGGGGTCTCCGGCCGGATGGTGGTGCACCGGCCGGGCCAGGTTCTGGTGCTGGACTCGACGCCGATGCCGGTGAAGCTGCGCGAGACCGTGTTCGGCGACGCGGTCACCGCGACGCTGACCCTCGCGCTCGATCTCTACACGCACGGGCTGCCGGCCTTCCGGCTCACGCTGCAGTCCGACACCTCGGTCGACGTCGCGATGCTGCTGCGGGACGTGATGCTGCCGCTCCCGATGCGGGACGGCTGGGGCGAGGACATGGAATGGCCCTACGCCGGGGTCCCGGCCGACGTGATCGCCGAGTTCACCGGACACAAGGTCGCCGCCCTGCCGTTCTTCGCCCCGGAGACGGTCACCACCGACCACGGCGGCCCCTACAAGAACCACGACCTGGTGGAGGCCGAGCGGGAGATCGGCTGCCGGATCCTTCCTGCCCGCGTCCTGCGCCAGACCGACAAATTCGCGGTCGAGCGCCAATTCCTCACCGTCCAGACCATGCTCTTCGAGCACCTGCTGGGCTTCACCGGCGGCGACGTCGCGGACCGCGGGGCCGACCCGGAACGCGATGCGAGCCTCACGCTCGCACAGGCCGAGCACATCATCGCGACCTGGATCGTCCAGATCTGGCAGAACCGCAAACTAGGTGAATACGCCCCGAGTTGGGCGCCGGGTGAGGACCATAGCCCCAACACCCTGTTCGCCGCGGCGATGGAACAGGGCGGCTTCGACCTGGACTTCCCCGAAGCGAGCTTCTACTACAAGGTGCTGCGCAAACACCACGTGAAAATCCATCCGCGACGCGGGGTGAAGATCCTCGGGCTCTGGTATCACCACCCGGTCCTCGAGGAGCCGCGCTTCCAGCAACCCTCCGCCCGAGGCGGCAAGCACGCGCGCCAGTGGGTGGTCCGCAGCGACCGAAGGGACCGCCGGCAGGTGTTCTTCCAGGACGACGCCGACCACGACACCTGGCACACCCTGCGCTGGCGAGGGCTGCCGCCCGAAGGCGAGATCCCCGCCTTCTCGGACAAGACCGCCGACGCCCTCCTGGCACACGTGAAGGCGAACAACATCAGAATCCACTCCGAGAGCGAGCTCCTGGAACATCTGCTGGAGATCCTCGGCTCGGTCACCCCCGTCGACCAATGGCCCAGCCAAGCCAAGCAGAAGGCCGGGAAGAAGCGGCGCGTCGCCCAGGCCCGCGAGATCACCCGAGCACAGGCCGCGGCGGCCGACCGCCCCACCGCACCGGCCCCTGCGGACGAGCCGACTCCAGCCGAAATGCCTGCGGCCTGGGCCGAGCACGCCCGCGCGATAGACCGCGCAGTCGATGTCGACCGCCGCCGGCGACGCGAAGAAGCCCTGGCCGACACCAGGCCAGTGGCCCCGGCAACGCTGCACGAGGCCCTGAACCGACGCCCCATGTTCCGGCTTCCGCCCCCTGACGGCCCGCAAGCCGAGACGACTGTCCGGGAGGAAGACACGTGACTCGAGCCCTCTCTCACGATGATCTGCTGGAGGGCCTGCCTTCACGAGCCAGAATCGCCGAGTTGATCCTGAGCAGCCACCCGCCCCGCGACACCTACGTCGGCTGGCAGCACTACCGCACCCACTGCGGTCTGCTTGTCCCAGCTCCGACGATCTCGCCGAAGCAGTGGTCGACGATCCCCGAGAGCCGCCAGTACGACTACGACCTCTACCGAGAGCTGACGAATGCGAACCTGCCGCTGCAGGACACCCCCATGCACGACAAGGTCGGCAAGCTGATCCGGCGCCGGTTGAGCGGCAACACAAGGAAGAAGGATGACCCGACGCGCGCGGGCATCATGGTGAGCGGTTGGGGCAACTACGGCAAGACCGCGTCCGTCTGCGCCGCCGGGGCTGTCTTCGAAGACCAGTGGCTGGAACTGCACAACTGCCTCAACCCCGGGTCTCTGCTGGGCACGCGTGATCTCCACGCGCCGGTCGTCTATGTCTCTACCCCGGTGACAGCGACCCCGAAGAGCCTTTGCGCGTCAATTCTGGGCTTCTTCCGTGCCCCGATCCGCAAGGCGGCCACACTGCCGGAACTGGTACGGCAGGTCGCCGACTCCCTCCACGACCATGGCGTCAAAGCGCTGATTCTGGACGACATCAGCCGACTGCGGATGCACCGGGCCGACGACCAGGACGTCCTTGACCTGATGCGGGCCTTCATGAGCCTGGACGTCACCCTGATCCTGACCGGCGTCAACATCTCCGGCATCGGGCTGCTGCGCGAGGCCAAGTGGAACAAGAAGACCCGGCAGTGGGAGATGCCGCCGCTGGAGTCGACCCGCATCCACGGCCTGGAGGTCACCCAGACAGAGCACCGCTTCGAGCTCATCGAGATCGACCGCTTCCGTTACATCACCCCGAGGCAGATTCAGGCATTTGTCGACCATTTGGAGGGGATCGAGCGCCACCTGCGGCTACTGAACTCGAAGCCGGGCATACTCACCGGCGGTGCTATGCCAGAGTATTTGATGCGTCGCACCGGTGGCGTCGTCGGTCTGCTGGGACGCCTACTGGAGGACGGCGCTCATGAGGCCATGGAGTCCGGGAAAGAACTGATCGACGAGAACCTGCTGGACGAGATCGTGCTCCGCCGGGACGAGCCCGAGCAGCCACCTGACGAGCCCGTGATCCCGACCGACTCGTCGGCCCGGGGCAAGAAGGCCCAGCGGGCGAAAAGGCCCCGGAACACCGTTTTCGACGACCACGGCCCTGCTGGCGCAACGGGGAGTTGAAACAAGCTATGCACCCATTACCCCGAAGCTTGAACCCGATCCAAGATGAATCAATGGGGAGTTACCTGCGGAGGCTCTCATATCGCCTTGGGATCTCTCCAGTGCATCTGGCAAGCCTCACGGGCCTGCACAGCACTGACCGTCAGCGCAATCGCATGGGGCGCCATGCGTTGATGGAGCTTGACAGTGACACCGCCACGACCTTCGGCCAGGCGACACGACTTACCCGAGAAGAGGTCACTTCACTCACCTTGTCCGCCTGGAAGTATCGCTATCCTCCAATCCTTCGTTCCCTTCCTGGGCCTAAACAGCCTCTCCGGCCGGACAGCTGGATCCTCATTACTCCACGCTTCTGTCCGCAATGCCTCGCTGGTGACACCGAACAAGACCGTATCCTCTACGGAGGCTCATGGAAAAAGGAGTGGCACCTCCCCGTTGTTTTTGCCTGCACGGAACACGGCACATTCCTGCGTGATAGATGCCCCCGTTGCAACCAGCCGGCACAAGACAGCGCCACACTGATGCCGCGGTCGAACGACCACACTCTGCGTCCCGCGCAGTGCCGATGGACCGTGGAGGTTCCCGGGGTCCGGAAGCGAATGAGCAGGGCATGCGGCTGCCCACTCGACAAACTCGCCACTGCCGGGCGCAAGCTGGATCCGACGGATTCCCTGCTCGCCCTGCAACGGGAGATCATTGAGACTCTCACCCTCACCACCTCGCATGAAGATGCCGCATCCTTCTTCACCCACCTACGGCTCGTCGTTGCTGCCCTCAGTGCGTCATGGCCGGGAAGCAGTGATCTTATTGAGCCTGAATACAGAGATCGCGTTGATCTCTACGTGTCAGGCCAGACTGATTACCGGCGAACAAGCGGAGGCGGGACCCGCAGATATCAGGTTATTGATGCGCTCCCCCGAGACGCTGCCGCATGCGCGGCACTCTTGTCGGCGGCGCGTTCACTCCTTGATGCCGAAGATCTTCGCGAAAGCTTGGCCCCTCTCATTCGCGAGGGGTTCAAGGACAAGGCCGGACGGGCGTCTTGGAACGGACTCGTATCGAGACACGAAGAAGCTTCCTCTCGTGAATTCCGAACCGCCGTTGAACCACTGACACGATCATTCCGGATGGCCAGAGGTGCCGCCAACATCCGCTCGGCCACACGCAATGACTACCGACCTGAGCAGATCCCTGCATTCTTGGAGAAAGACTGGTTCACACGCTATCTTCCCTATGTTCCCGAGACATCACCCAAGCTCTTACGCAGGACAGCAGCGGTTCGTCTAGTGCAGTGGGTTCTCGGCGGTTCCATGGGAGATTCTGCAGCATACCTGGGAATTCCCAGCCATGGAGCAAATTTCCATACAGGAGTAGCCGTCAGCCGGGTCGACCCTTTTGATTTCCACAAGGCGCTTGAAGGCATCGCCGGTGAGATCTGCTCGACGTCATTTCCAGTCGACTATCGACGGCGTCGAGAAGCCCTGCGGGGTTGGGAACTTGACCAGGTTGCCTGGGAGAACATCATCAAGCAGCTGACGCCGACCCCGGCCAGCTGGCATCCGCCAGCGTTCGACGATCGCAAGCGGCAAGTAGCCTCCGTCTTCGTCTGGGTTCAAGTGACCCAAGGCGAGCACGTCTTCGCCCCGAGGCCGATTGAGGCCGCTCAGGCACCGGAGATCCAGCGCAAGTGGGGGCTCACTCGCAACACAACGTGGTGCCATCTGACCCGCCCCGATGCCGCCCCGCATTACGCCGACCTGCGCAAGGTCCTCACCGAGTACGCCAGCCAGCTGGCCCGGAGCATCGATGACGGGGAATCGCTCACGCAACAGTGAACAGGCCACGTTCGACTCCCATCGGGGCTTCGGGGCCCCCACCACCCTCACGCACAGTGAGCATCCGTGCCCTTGAGGTGCCAACTATCCCGCTCAAGATGTGCCAACAAGAATTCTCCAAGCCGGCCTGACCTGCACGGCTCAGACCGAGATGTGCCAACTAAGAATCTCGGTCACAGCGCTTCCCGCTCGTCTTTACGGCGCAGCGCTCTTGCGGGCCGCGTAGGCGCGGGCGGCCCTGACCCGGTTGCCGCACTTGGTCGTGCACCAGCGGCGGGCGCCGTGGGAGCGCAGGAACCAGCGGGCGCAGCCCTGGGCGGCGCACTCGGTGAGCTGGTCGGCGTCGGCGCCGGTGAGCAGGTCGGCGGCGTCCTCGGCGAGCAGCGAGAGCGCGGCGGCGGCCGGGTTCCCGGTGTCGGGGACGTCGGCGCGGCGGGGGCCGTCGGCGGCCCAGACGAGCCGGGGGGTGGCGGGTGCGGCGGCGAGGGCGCCATTGAGGGCGTCGAGGGCGTCGGCGGGCGGGAGTGCCGCCGCGGCCCGGGCCGCGAAGAGGGCGCGCAGCGCCTCACGCAGGCCGCGCAGCCGTCCGGACTGCCTGCCGCCCAGCGCCACCCGGTCGGGCAGCAGCTCGTGCCGGACGAGCCAGAGATGCGCGGCCTCGGTGTCGTCGAGCAGGTCGACCTGGCCATGGCTGACGGTGAAGCGCGTGTTGGCCAGCGCCAGCGAGACATACCGGTCCTCGCCCGGCACCGGGAGCTGGTGCAGATAGACAGGGGCCTCGTGATCCACGGTCCTCATGGTAATCCTTGCGCTTCTCCGTGAGGAAGGCTTAGCGTGCCTCACGGAGAATGTAATAAGAAACCGTGAGAGGTGAACCGTCGTGGTCTTCGACGTGGACGCGCTGCGCAAGGACTTCCCGATCCTGGAGCGGACCCTGGACGGCGGCGCCCCGCTCGTCTACCTGGACTCCGGTGCCACCACCCAGAAACCCCTCCAGGTCCTCGACGCCGAGCGGGACTTCTATGTGCGCCACAACGCGGCCGTGCACCGCGGCGCGCACCAGCTGGCGGGCGAGGCCACGGAGGCGTACGAGCGGGCCCGGCAGACCGTCGCCCGGTTCATCGGTGCCGCCGCCGACGAGGTGGTCTTCACCCGGAACACCACCGAGGGCATCAACCTCGTCGCCTACGCACTGGGCAACGCCGGCCGGCTCGGCCCCGGTGACCGGATCGTGGTGACGGAGATGGAGCATCACGCGAACCTGGTCCCCTGGCAGCAGCTCGCCGAGCGGACCGGGGCCACGCTGGACTGGTTCGGCCTGACCGACGAGGGCCGGCTGGACCTCGCGCGTGCGGACGAACTCCTGGACGAGCGCACCAAGGTACTCGCCGTCAGCCACCAGTCCAACGTCCTCGGCACCATCAACCCGGTGCGCGAACTCGCCGACCGTGCCCATGCGTTCGGCACGCTGGTGGTCGTGGACGGTGCCCAGTCGGTGCCGCACCGCCCGGTCGACGTGGCGGAGCTGGGCGCGGACTTCCTGGCGTTCTCGGGGCACAAGATGCTCGGCCCGAACGGCGTCGGTGTGCTGTGGGGCCGCGCGGAGCTGCTCGCCGGTCTGCCGCCGTTCCTCACCGGCGGCTCGATGATCGAGATCGTGGAGATGGACCGGACGACCTTTCTGCCGCCGCCGCAGCGCTTCGAGGCGGGCGTGCCGATGGCCTCGCAGGCGGTGGGGCTCGCGGCGGCGGTGGAGTACCTGGAGCGGCTCGGCATGGCGGAGGTGGCGGCGTACGAGGACACGCTCACCGCCCGTGCCCTGGCCCTGCTCGCCGAGATCCCGGGTGTCCGCGTCGTCGGCCCGTCCGACCTCACCGACCGGGGTTCGGCCGTCTCCTTCACGGTCGACGGCATCCACCCGCACGACGTGGGCCAGGTGCTGGACGAGCGCGGCGTGGCCGTCCGCGTCGGCCACCACTGCGCCCGGCCCATCGTCCGGCGCTACGGCATCCCGGCGACGACCCGGGCGAGCTTCTACGTCTACAACACCCCGGCCGAGGTGGACGCGCTGGCGGACGGAGTCCGGGCGGCGCAGCAGTACTTCGGCGTCTGATCCGTACGGAGGCCGAGTCGACGTCCGTATCTTTGTGGCTTCTGCCAGTACGACGGTCGCCCGGGGTACGGGAAGACTGCCCGCCGGGAGCCGCGGCGTGTCCCGGGAGCGGGGGCCGCGGCCACGGACATGGCGAAGGCAACGGGGAGGACGTCACGATGAGCACGCAGCAGTACGACGAGATCGGTGAGGCGTACGAGGGCTTCAAGTCGCTGCCGCTGGAGCAGTACGCGGTGGTGCCCGGGTTCCTGGCGCTGGTCGGGGACGTGCGCGGCAAGTCGGTCCTCGACCTGGCCTGCGGCACCGGCTTCTACAGCAGGGAGTTCAAGCGGCGCGGTGCCACGGAGGTGCTCGGCATCGACATCTCCGGCGAAATGATCGCCGTGGCGCAGGAGTTGGAGAAGAGCAGCCCGCTGGGGGTGCGCTACGAGGTGGGCGACGCGTCCGAACTGCGCCCACTGGAGCAGCGCTTCGACGTCGCCCTCGGCGCCCATCTGCTCAACTACGCGGAGGGCGTCGCCGCCATGGAGCGGATGTGCCGCACCGTGCACCGGAGCCTGGAGCCCGGCGCCGAGTTCTTTGTGCTCGCCCAGTCACCCGGCTTCCGCTTCGACGGGCCGTCCCCGGACAAGTACGGCTTCCGCACCGAGCTGACCGGCGAGGAGGCCGAGACCGGAGCGCGGGTGCGGACCACGGCGCTGCTCGACCCGCCGATCTCGTTCGTCAGCACGCTCCCGCGCCGCGAGGTCTACGAGGACTGTCTGCGAAGCGCCGGATTCAGCGAGCCGGCCTGGGTCCCGCTGGAGGTGTCCGACGCCGGCGTGCGCACGTTCGGCGCGGACTACTGGGCGGACTTCCTCGACAACCCCCCGCTGGAGATGCTGCGCTGCCGCGCCTGAGGGGCCACTTCTCTTTGATCACCTCTCAGGAGGGTCACCCCGGCTTTGGACGCCACCTTCGCGCCACCGAGGTCGATCGCCGTACGGGCCGCCGAGGACTGGTCGTTGACGACCTTGACGATCAGCTCTCCGGTCTTCGCGTCCCGCGTCACGACCTGCCGGAACGGCTCGGCCGGCTTGTCGTCGGTGAAGCTGCCCCACTGCTGCCCGTCGAGGTACGGGGTGATCTGGCGGCCGCGCACCTTGATGTCGATGTCGCAGGCGCGACCGGTGTCGACCGAGCCCGGCTTGGAGACCTCGTAGTTGGCCGAGCCCCAGGAGGCGTGGTTGTTGAACCACACCAGGTCCGGGCGCCACTGCACCGAGTCCTCGTTGGCGAACAGCGGGGCGTAGGAGGCGAGTTTCACGACGTCCGCGTTGGGCTCCAAGCCGGTCAGGTAGGCGGCCTCGGCGAGCCCGTTCTTGAAGGCGTTGCCCTGGGAGGCGTACCGAAGAACTGCTGCGGCAGGGGCTCCCCGTTGCCGACCTCGATGTGGGTGAGGCGGAACGGCTCGGGGTGGCCCATCCGGGCGCGCACCCTTGGCGAACTCGATCAGATCGAGGGTGTCCTGGATGTGCCGCTTGAGCAGCGCGTCGTCGTCGACGGCCTGGTTCTGGCCGCAGCCGGTCACGAGGGCCGGCACGACGGGCAGGGGCATGGCGCCCATGTCCTCGGCGAGGTCCTTGCGCAGGCCGTTGGGCTCGTGCCGGTAGGTGTCACGGGGGAAGAGGGACACCATGTCGAGGGCCGCGGCGGCGCCGGAGGCGACGGTGAGCCGGCCGGTGGTGCTGGTGCGGCTCGCGGTGAAGGCGGCACGGTAGCGGACCCAGCCGCTCTTCGTCACGGCGATCCGCCGTGCCGTGGCCAGGCTGCCGCCGGCGTCCTGGAGGCTGACGGTGAGCGTGGTGCCGGCGTCGGCGCGGGCCCACACCGAGAAGTCGTACTTCTCGCCGTCCTGGACCGCGATGCCGGTGTTGTAGCCGGAGTTGGTGACCGACGAACCGGCGCCCAGGGAGAGGTAGTCGCGGTTGCGGTCGTTCAGGCGGCCGGAGTCGTTCACGACGATGGTTCGAAATATCAGACACTGACCAGTACTTCGAACGCACGGTGAGAGGAGGGATGTGAGCATGTCCATGGGGCGAACGCCGTGGCCCGTAAGCTCGACCCATGGATGTGCAGCCGCGGTACTGGCCGGTCGCCGATGTGCTGGCGTATCTGGCCGGACGCTGGCGCGTCGAGCGGAGCGTGCGGGATCTGGCGAGCGGGGACGACGGGAGCTTCTCGGGGGCGACCCGCTTCAGCGCGCTGGCGGGCGGCGGGCTGCTGCACGAGGAGTCCGGCACGTTCACCTGGCAGGGCGTGGCGCGGCCCGCGACCCGGACGCTTCGGTTTCTGCCGGGGTCCGTTCCGGGCACGGCGGACGTGCGGTTCGCGGACGGGCGCCCCTTCCACGCACTGGACCTGACCTCGGGGCGGTACGTCGCCGGCCACCCCTGCGCGGCCGACCTCTACCGGGGCGAGTTCACCGTCCGGGACGCCGGCCACTGGCGCACGGTGTGGCGGGTCGGCGGCCCGGCCAAGGATCTGGTGCTCGCCACGGACTACGAGCGCGAGGACTGAGCCGAGCCGCCGTCGAGGCGGAGGTTCCAGCGACCCGCGCGGCCGGTGACGGTGGACATGGACAGCGGGCGCACGTCGATGTTCCAGTACGTGGCGGGCGGTGCCTTCAGGGCGTAGACCAGGGCCGCGCGGATCACGGCGGGCTCGGCGACGGCGACGATCCGGCCGCCGTCCTCCGCCGGCCGGGTGTCCAGCCAGCCGCCGACCCGGGAGATGAAGGCCAGCAGGGACTCCCCGCCGTGCGGGGTGGCGCGCGGGTCGGCGAGCCAGGCGTCCACCGCCTCCGGCTCGCGGGCCATCGCCTCGCCCAGCGTCAGTCCGCGCCAGCGGCCCATGTCGCAGTCCCGCAGCGCCAGTTGGACCAGCGGGGCATACCCCAGCGCCTCGCCGGTGGCCCGGCTGCGCGGGGTCGGCGAGCAGTAGCGCAGTTCGGCGGCGGCCAGCGGCAGCAGATCCCCGGCGACCCGCTGCACCTCGTCCCAGCCGGCCCGGTCCAGCGGCCGGTCGTCCGCGAAGCGCTCGGCGAGCAGCGGGGCGCTGCGCGCGGCGGCGACGAACGTCACCCTCAGTGGCATGCGGTGATGGTGTGCCGTGAGTGAGGGGAGGTCAAGGGGTGACCCCTGTGAGCTACGACGGGTAAGCGGTCGCTTACTCCCGGCCCGCGACAGCGGTACGAGGACCTCCCGCGGGCCTACGGCGCCACGCCGGTGCGGGGGCTCACACCGGCGCAGCCGCTCCGGGCGCCGGGCCGGACGATCATCCGGGTCGCCCACCCAACCGCGCGCTGGTGGCGCCGCCCTGGAACGCCTCGTCGCACGCGGTCCGCAGCCGGCGTACGCCCTCCGTGATCTCCCCGGTGCCGGCGACCGCGGCGAAGCTCAGGCGGAGGTGGGCGGCGGGGGGTTCGGCACTGAAGTAGGGGCGGCCGGGGGTGAGGGCGACACCGGCGCGGAGGGCGGCCGCGGTGAGGGCGGACTCCTCGGTTCCGTCGGGGAGGCGGAGCCAGAGGTGGTAGCCGCCGGACGGGACGTGCGGCAGGGCGAGTCCGGGAAGGTGGTGGGCGAGCGCGGCCGTCATGGTGTCGCGGCGGGTCTTCAGCTCGGCCGACAGGGCCCGCAGGTGGCGGGGCCAGGCCGGTGAGCCGACGAGCTCCAGGGCGGCTTCCTGGAGGGGGCGGGGAACGAAGAAGCTGTCCACGACCTGGATGGCGCGCAGTCGTTCCAGCACGGGTCCGCGCGCGGCCAGCGCGGCCACCCGGAAGCTGGGCGAGGTCGCCTTGGTGAGCGAGCCGACGTGGACGACGACGCCGTCGGGGTCGTCGGCGACCAGTGTGCGGGGCAGCGGGGCCGCGTCGGCGTGCACGAGACGTCGTACGTAGTCGTCCTCGATGACGAACGCGCCCGCGGCGCGGGCGATGCGCAGCACCTCGGCGCGGCGGTCGGGGGCGAGGACCGCGCCGGTCGGGTTCTGGAACAGGGGCTGGCAGACGAACACCCGGGCGCCGGTGGCCCGGAAGGCGTCGGCGAGCAGGTCGGGCCGTACGCCGTCGCGGTCGACCGGCACCGGGACCGGGCGCAGCCCTGCCGAGCGGGCCAGGGCCAGCATGCCCGGGTAGGTGGGCGACTCCACGAGGACCTGGGCGCCGGGCGGTGCGAGCGCCCGCAGGGCCGTGGCCAGCGCGGACTGTCCGCCGGCGGCGATCAGCACCTCCGCGGCCGTGACGGCACCGCCGATGTCGCGCGCGAACCACTCCCGCAGTTCCGGCAGGCCCTCCAGCGGGGGTCTGCCCCAGGCACCGGGCCGCCGGCCGGCCCGGGCGAGGGCCGCGGCCATCGCCCGCTCGGGCTGGAGGGAGGGGTGGGGGTATCCGCCGTTGAACTCCAGCACGCCCGGGGGCGGTGCGGCGAGGCAGATCGTGACGCCGGAGGCGTCCACCGTGCGCGGGACGAGGTCGGCCGCGCCCTCCGCGCTCAGCGCGACCTCCTGCCAGGAGGTGTCCCCGGCGGGCTCCGCGACGGTGCGCGGCCTGGCGCGGAAGGCACCGGCGCCCGGCCGGGTGACCACCAGTCCCTCGGCGGCCAGCTGGGCGAGGGCGCGCGAGACGGTCACCGGACTCACGTGGAAGCGCTCGACCAGCTCCCGGCTCGACGGGAGTTTTCCACCTGGAGAGTAGCGGTCGAGGTCCCCTCGGAGCTGTTCTGCCAGTTCACAGACACTGCTACGCTGATGCATGAGAACACAGAGTAGCGCTACTGCCCCGAGTCGGATAGCGGTCACCGCGCTCCGCGAGCGGCACGGCTTCGGCACCGCACTGGCCGCGCTCGGCGTCGCCGCCTTCTCGCTGACCTTCCCGGCCACCGCCTGGGGCCTGCAGAGCTTCGGCCCCTGGTCGCTGGTGGCCGTGCGCAGCGCCCTCGCCGCACTCGTCGCGGGCGGGTGTCTCCTCTTCCTGCGCGTTCCGCTGCCCGAACGCCGGCATCTGCCGGGGCTCGCCGTTGTCGCCGGCGGTGTCGTGCTCGGCTTTCCGCTGCTGACCACGCTCGCGCTGCAGACCTCCACCACCGCGCACGCCGCCGTCGTGGTGGGGCTGCTGCCGCTGACCACCGCCGTGCTGTCGGCCCTGCGCATCGGCAGCCGCCCCTCGCGCCGGTTCTGGCTGGCCGCGCTGGCGGGGGCCGCGGCCGTGGTCACCTTCACCGTCGCGCAGAGCGGCGGTGCGCTGACGGCCGCCGACGGCTATCTGTTCGCGGCCCTGCTGGTGTGCGCGGCCGGCTACACCGAGGGGGGCCGGCTGGCCCGGGTCATGCCGGGCTGGCAGGTCATCGGCTGGGCGCTGGTGCTGTGTCTGCCGCTGAGCGTGCCCGCCGCCGTGGTGGCGCTGACGTACGAGCCGGTCCGTCTCACCGCGCAGGGCATCGCCGGGTTGCTGTGGGTGGCGCTGGGCTCGCAGTTCCTCGGCCTGGTCGTCTGGTACCGGGGCATGGCGGCCATCGGCATCCCGAAGGCGAGCCAGTTGCAGTTGGCTCAGCCGCTGCTCACACTGGTGTGGTCGGCGTTGCTGCTCGGCGAGCACTTCACGGCGGCCGCTCCCCTGACCGCTGTCGCCGTGCTCGTGTGCATCGCCGTCACACAGCGGTCGTGAGCATGAGGAGGGCCTGACATGCGTGCCAAAAAGGGCGACAAGCTGGTGCGGCACGGCAGGGTGGTCGGCGAGCACGACCATGTCGTGGAGGTCGTCGAAGTACTCGGTCCCGAGGGGAACCCGCCCTATCGTGTCCGAGCCGAAGACGGGCACGAGACGATCATGTCCCCGGGTCCCGACTGCCTCGTAGATCACCGGAAAGAGCACCAGCGGTAGCTCACCGCGGAGGTCGCGGAGGTTTCGCCGATCGGCGGTAGTGGTCGGCGACCACGCGTGACATCGCCCCGATCGGATCGGCCGCCACGTCCTTGGCGGCGAAGAAGACATGACCGCGCACCTGCGGGTGACGGGCGGCGAGGGTGAGGTGCCGGGACAGCTCGGCCGGGTCGTGCCAGGCCGGGGGCTGCCCGGCCGCCCCGGCCTTGTACAGGGCCTCGCCGATGTACAGCTGTGTCCTGGTGCCCTCGGCGACCGCCGCCCACCAGTCGACGAGCTTGGCGTAGTCGGCGGCGGCGAAGCCGAGGTTCCAGTACAACTGCGGCACGACGTAGTCGATCCAGTGACCCCGCACCCAGGCACGGGTGTCCGCGTGCAGATCGTCGTACGTCTGCACGCCCGCCCGCGTGTCCGAGCCACGCGGGTCGCTCGCGGCGTTGCGCCACACCCCGAAGGGGCTGACCCCGAACGGGGTGCCCGGCCGGACCCGTCGGATGCCGGCCGCCATCTCCCTGACCAGCTTGTTGATGTTGTCCCGCCGCCACGCTGCCCGGCTGTCGAAGGCGCCGCCGTAGCGGTCGTACGCGGTGTCGTCGTCGAAGGTCTGACCGGCGACCGGGTACGGGTAGAAGTAGTCGTCGAAGTGGACGCCGTCGACGGGATACCTGGCGACCGCGTCGAGCATCGCCCGCTGGACGAAGGCGCGGACCTGGGGCAGGCCGGGGTTGTAGTAGAGCTTCCCGCCGTACGGCACCGCCCAGTCGGGGTGCTTGCGGACCGGGTGCGCGGGGGCGAGCCGGCCGCGGTCGGTGTGGTTGGCGATCCGGTACGGGTTGAACCAGGCGTGCAGGTGCAGGCCCCGGGCGTGCGCCTCCTGCACGGCGGTGCCCAGCGGGTCCCAGCCGGGGCTGCGGCCCTGGGTTCCGGTGAGGTACTCGGACCACGGCTCGTACGGTGACGGCCACAGGGCGTCGGCGGTGGGCCGCACCTGGAAGATCACCGTGTTGAGCCGGCGGCGGGCCGCCTTGTCGAGCAGCGCGATCAGTTCCGTGCGCTGCGCCGCGGCCGTGAGGCCGGGCTCGGACGGCCAGTCCCGGTTGGACACGGTGGCGAGCCACATCCCGCGCATCTCGGCGGCCGCCCGGGGCCGGTGATCCGCTGCCGCCCGCGCGGCCGGTGCCGCGCCCAGCGTGGACAGCGCGGCCAACGTGAAAGCCCGCCGTGACAGTTGCCCCATCTGCACACCCCCATACGCTCCGGATCCGCTCCGTCACGGATCGTTTCGCGCCCCAGGATGCCCCCACCCGGCCGATCGATCATCGATACTTGACGGTAACGTGCACGATCGGAGCAGGCGCCGAACCCGGAGGTCCTGCCAGCGAGCCGGAGAACAGCGAAGGGGTCGATGTGACAGGCTTCCCATCGGGAGATATCGCGCGCGTCGGAGTCGTGGGCTGCGGCCAGATGGGCGCGGGCATCGCTGAGGTGTGCGCCCGCGCGGGACTGGACGTGAGGGTCGCGGAGACCACCGGCGAGGCCCTGGAGATCGGCCGTACCCGGCTGTTCGGCTCCCTGGCCAAGGCCGCCGAGCGCGGGAAGATCTCCGAGGAGGAGCGGGAGACCACCCAGGCGCGGCTGAGCTTCACCACGGACCTCGGCGAGTTCGCCGACCGCGATCTGGTGATCGAGGCCGTCGTGGAGAGCGAGCCGGTGAAGACGGAGATCTTCCAGGTGCTCGACCAGGTGGTGACCCGCCCGGACGCGATCCTCGCCTCCAACACCTCCTCGATCCCGCTGGTGAAGCTGGCCGTCGCCACCTCCCGCCCGGACCACGTGGTCGGCATCCACTTCTTCAACCCCGCCCCGGTGCAGAAGCTGGTCGAGCTGATCCCGGCGCTCACCACCTCCGAGGGCACCCTCAGCCGCGCCCAGGTCTTCGCCGAGAAGGTGCTCGGCAAGCACGCGATCCGCGCCCAGGACCGCTCCGGGTTCGTGGTCAACGCGCTGCTCGTGCCCTATCTGCTCTCCGCGATCCGGATGTTCGAGTCGGGCATCGCGAGCCGCGAGGACATCGACAACGGCATGGAGATGGGCTGCGCCCACCCGATGGGCCCGCTGAAGCTGTCGGACCTGATCGGTCTGGACACCATCGTCTCCATCGCCAACTCGATGTACACCGAGTACAAGGAGCCGCTGTACGCCGCTCCCCCGCTGCTCCAGCGCATGGTCGAGGCGGGCCGGCTGGGCCGGAAGACCGGCTCGGGCTTCTACACCTACGCCTGATCGGCCGCCCTGCCTACGGCCGATCACACAGAGCTACGGCTTACGGGCCCGGCACCGCACTCGGTGCCGGGCCCCTCTGTTTCACTCCCCGTGTGCGCGCCGGGCACGCATATGCCCGTCGCACACGCTCCCCACGCGCCCACCAGGCGAGTTGACTCCTCATGCGCATGCAAGGGATGCGGAACCATCCATGCCGACTACCGAAAGGAGTGGACTCGTGACCGCCGAACCGGAGCATCCCGTGATCCACGGAGAACTCGCAGAGTTACGGCGCCGCCTCGACGTGGCCTACGCCCGCGTCGAGGGCGGGCTGGCGTTGCTCAGTCATCGCACCGAGGAGACCGCCAAGGAGCTGGACGAGCTGAACTCCCGCATGGTCTCGCTGGAACACGCACGCTGGCCGCTGCCCTCGCTCGCGGCGCTGACAGCACTGGGCGCGCTCGTGGTGACGATCTGGCAGGCGCTGGCTCCGCACTAGCCGTCGGCGAGCCTGAGGTGGTGCAGCAGGAGTAACGCGGCCGCCATGTTGGCGGCCGGGACCTCCCCACGGGCGATCATGTCGGGGACGAGTTTGAGGGGGACCCATTCCCGGCGGTCCGACTCGAAGTCGTCCACGGGATGCCCGATGTACTCGCCCCGGTCGGACCAGTAGATGTGGTGCCGGGCGTCGGTGAGGCCGTTGGACGGCTCCACGCTCATCAGGTGGTGCAGGGGTCCCGGCCGCCAGCCGGTCTCCTCCTCCAGCTCTCTGGCGGCCGCGCGCGCTATGTCCTCGCCGTCCTCCACGACACCGGCGGCCAGTTCCCACCCCCAGCTGTCGGTGATGAAGCGGTGCCGCCACAGCAGCAGCACCTCGTTGGCGTCGTTGACCACGGTGGCCACGGCCACGGGCCGCAGCCGGATCAGGAAGTGGTCGAGGTGCCGGCCGTCCGGCAACTCGACATCAGCGAGATTGACGCTGAACCAGCGGTTTGCATACACAGTCTGTTCGTTCTGTTTCGTCCACTGCACGGTTCTGCCACCTTCCGCCGAGTAAGTGGCAATATCGCAGCAGGGACTGTGCACCTACAGAGGGCCTACAGCGGTACGCGCAGTGCCCCGTCGATGAGTTCGGCGGCCTCGGCGGTCCCGGCCGAGCCGCAGCGCACCAGGTGCTCGCGTACCGCACGGAGTCTGTCGCGCAGCCGCTGCGACTCCATCCCGCGGGCCTGCTCGGCCATCTGCACGGCGGTGGCCACCGCTTTGTCGGCGTTCCCCTGGCGCAGCTCGATCGTGCTGAGCATGGCGAGCCGGTGCACCCGCCCCCGGTCGTGGGCGGGGTTGTCGACCGCGGCCGCGGCATGCTCCCGGGCGGCGGCCAGCTCGCCGAGGCTCAGCAGCGCCTCGGCCACCTGCACATTGACCAGGCCCGGCTGGACATAGCCGGTCTCGTCGGGCTCGTAGCCCCGCCGGATCCGTTCGGCGGCCGCCTCCGCGCGCCGGATGCAGGACAGGGCGGCCGAGGAGTCGCCGAGGTGGGCGTAGGCCTTGGCCTGCATCGCGTACAGGTCCGAGGCGAGCGCCGGGGTGATGTGCTTGCCTGCGGCCCGCAGCGCGGCCTCGGCGAAGGCGACGGCCTGCCGGTACTCGCGCATGTGCAGCGACTGGTTGACCAGCAGTGCTATCACGTACGCACCGAGTCCCCGGTCCCCGCTGGCCTTTGCCAGCCTCAGCGCCTGGTGGAAGTAGCGCTGGGCGAGGCCGTGGGCGTCGGAGTCGTACGCGCAGATCCCCGCGATCGCGACCAACCCGCCGGTCGCCCGGTGCAGTTGGCGTCCGGTGGCGTCGGTGTAGCTGCCGCGCAGCAGCGGCGCCGCCTCGGCGTTGAGGAAGCCGACGATCCGGGTGCGGGTCGCGATGCCGCCGGCCTTGCGGTACATCTGCTCGTAGTGGGTCCGCGCCGCGCGCAGCATCTGGATGTCGGCCGCGGTGACCCGGTGCCGGCCGCCGCGCGAGACGTCGACGTCCTCGGGCGGGTTCTCCCACTCCCACACCGGCATGACCGCCGGGGTCCCGGTGACGGCGGGCGCTCCCAGCACATGCGGCCGCTGCTGTTCGTCGGAGCGCCACAGGGCGGTGGCCCGCTCCACGAAGCCGTTCAGCGAGCCGATGTGCGGGGTGCTGGGCTCGCCGGGTACGCCGAGGCCGATGTCGTCGAGGGTGACGGGGCGGTGCAGGCGGGCGGCGAGCACTTCACAGATCAGGTCGGGGACCTGGCCGCGCGGCCGCTGGCCCTTCAACCACCGTGCCACGGCGGTGTGTTCGTACCGCAGCGCGAGGCCCCGTCTCCGGCCGGCCTGGTTCACATGGGCGGCTAGACCGGCGTGCGAGATCCCCGCCTCGTCCAGGATCGCGTCGAGCAGAGTGTTGGGCTGCATGGGATGCCCCCCGGGTGGCCTGTGCGGTCAGCGTAGTGGCTTGGCCTTCACACGGGGTGTGAACGGAGTGCCCGCATCCGCAGCGTACGCACACTGTCGCGGAGAGTGTCCGGCCCGGTTCACTGGGAATCCTCGCAAGAGACTGGCCAAGCCGCCGGCTCCCCCTCGAAAAGCGGTGGCTTGGCCAGGCGAAGCGGCTACGGGGGCGCGGCTAGCGGTGTGTGGTCGGCTACGGGTGTGAGGTGGCTGGTCGCGCCCGCGCGCCGGAGCCGCATGTGTCGCCGTCCCGCGCCCCTGGGGAACTGCGGCCCTCCCTGCTTCGTTCGTTCCGCAGGACCAGGAGCGCTATGTCGTCCTTCGGGCTGCCGGCCGTGTGGTGCAGGAGAGCTGCGAAGACCGTACGCAGCACGGTCTGCGGAGACACCGGGTGATCGCATACGGCTCCTCGCAGCACTTCGGGCAGCGAGAAGAAGCGGCCCCGAACGTCCCGTGCGTCCTCCACCCCGTCCGTGAAGAGGACCAGGGAGTCACCCGCGAGCAGTGGGCCACAGGACTCCGCCTCCAGCTCGGCCGGCAGCGGAAACGGACCCAGTGGCGGAAGAGGATCGACGCGCGTCAACGACTCGACACTCGTGCCGCGGATCCGATACGGCCATGGATGGCCGCAGTTGAGGGCGTGCAGCTCGCCGTCGCGGCCGATCTCCAGCAGCAGGACGGTGACGAACTCCTCGGCGACCGGGTGGTCGGGGTCCGGGCCGCCGCCCGCCGGGTGTTCGGCGCGGGCCCGCTCGCGCAGATGGCGGGCGAGGGCGCGCTCCAGCCGGCGCAGGACGCTGCCGAGGTCGGGCTCGTCGTGGACCGCCTCGCGGAAGCTGCCGAGGACGGCGGCCACGGTGCCGAGGGCGGCCAGACCGTGCCCGCGCACATCGCCCATCACCACCCGCACCCCGTACTCGGTGGCGATCGCCTCGTACAGATCACCGCCGACGCACGCGCCCCGATCGGCGGACAGCTGGGCCGCAGCGACATGCAGCCCGTCGAGGCGCGGCGGCAGCGGCCGCAGTACGACGCTCTGCGCGGCCCGCGCCACCCGGCGGGCCTGGCGCAGCTCACGCAGCAACGCGCGGCGGACATGGATGATGAGCCCGGTGCCGACGGCGAGGAAGACAGCGCTGGTGACGATGCGCGCCCCGACCCCGGTCTGCTGGGCGAGCGGGCAGCCGAACTTGTAGGCGACCGCCACGGCTCCCCAGAGCGTGGGCAGTACGACTGCCCGTGTGGTGGGCGCCCGTGCCTTGATGCGAATCATGCCTCTGGTCCCCCATGGAGAGTCCCTGACAGAGCAGACGGACCGACCCCGAAAGGCCGGTCCGATTCTGTCGACGCCATGGCCCGGGAAGACCAGATCGCCAGGAGTTCCCACCCGATCGAGTGAGCCCGTGCCGGTCAACTCGCATTTATGCAGCTCGCCGAAGGGGTGACCCCCGCCCCCGGGGGTCGGTCGATGAGCACGGCCGACCGCGGAAGACCCGCGGCCGGCCGGCAACACCACACGAGACGGCGATCAGCCGCGCAGCACCGCCCCGGTCCGCTCGCCCGCGAGGGCGACCGCCGCATCCCGGGCCGCCGACGCCTCGTCCACCGTCAGCGTCCGGTCACCCGCGCGGAAGCGGAGCGCGTACGCCAGCGACTTCTTGCCCTCGCCCAGCTGCTCGGCGTTCTCGTAGACGTCGAAGAGCCGGATGGACTCCAGGAGTTCGCCCGCGCCCTCGCGGAGCGCCGACTCGACCTCGCCGGAGGGCACCGGCCGGTCGACCACGAGGGCGACGTCCTGCGTGGCGACCGGGAACGTGGAGATCCGCGGCGCCTGTGGGGTGCCGTCACCCACCGCCTCCAGGGCGTCCAGGTTCAGCTCCATCGCGCAGGCGCGCTCGGGCAGCCCCAGAGCCTTCAGCACCCGCGGGTGCAGCTCTCCGGCGTGGCCCACGACCCGCTCCGTACCGTCGGCGACGATCGCCAGCTCGGCACAGCGGCCCGGGTGCCAAGGACCGTACTGCCCCTTGCGCACGAGCAGCTCCGCACCGGCCTCACGGGCGACGGCCCGCGCGGCGTCGATCGCGTCGGCCCACCCGGCCGGACGGCCCTGGCCCCACCAGCCGGCCTGCTCGCGGGAGCCCGTGAGGACGACGGCCACGTGCCGCGGCTGCTCGGGCAGCGCGGCGTTCAGGACGGCGATCTCCTCGTCGGTGGGACGCCGGTCGACGGGCAGGTGCGTGGCGACAGCCCGCTCCTGCTCCGGCCGCGGGTGGAACACCAGCCCCGTCTCGAACAGCGCCAGGTCATGGCTGCCCCGGCCGTCGTTGCGCCGCAGCGCGCCGAGCAGGCCCGGCAGCAGCGTCGTACGGAGCGCGGGCTCCTCGTCGCTGAGCGGGTTGACCAGCTTGACGACACGGCGGGCCGGGTCGTCGGACTCCAGGCCGAGCTGGTCGAAGACCTGCTCGCTGACGAAGGGGTAGTTCGGCGCCTCGACGTAGCCCGCGCCGGCCAGCGCCCGGCCGACTCTGCGGTGCAGCCGCTGGCGGTGGGTCAGGCCGCGGCCCGAGGGGAGCTTGGGCAGCGTGGAGGGCAGGTTCTCGTAGCCCTCGAGGCGGATGACCTCTTCGGCGAGGTCGTTCGGGTCCACGAGGTCCGGCCGCCAGGACGGGACGGTGACGATCAGCTCGTCCTGCCCGTACACGTCGCAGCCGACCTCCTGGAGGCGGCGCACGACCGTCTCCCGGCCGTAGTCCACGCCCGCCACCTTGTCCGGGTGGTCGGCCGGGACGGTGATGGTGTGCGGCGCGGAGGGCGCGACGACCTCGGTGACCCCGGCCTCCGCCGTACCGCCCGCGAGGAGCACCAGCAGGTCCACGGTGCGCTGCGCGGCAGCCGCGGCGGCCTGCGGGTCGACGCCGCGCTCGAAGCGGCGGGACGCCTCGGAGAGCAGCTTGTGGCGGCGGGACGTACGGGCGATCGCGACGGCGTCGAAGTGGGCCGCCTCGATGACCACGTCGGTGGTCCCGTTCGCCCCGTTCTCGGTGACCTCGTGGTCGGCGATCTCCGTGTTGGCGCCGCCCATCACGCCGGCGAGGCCGATCGGGCCGCGGTCGTCGGTGATGACCAGGTCCTCGGCGTGCAGCCCCCGCTCGACGCCGTCGAGGGTGACGAGCTTCTCGCCCTCCGCGGCCCGGCGTACGCCGATCGTGCCCCGGACCAGGGAGCGGTCGTAGGCGTGCAGCGGCTGGCCGAGCTCCATCATCACGTAGTTCGTGATGTCGACGGCGAGCGAGATCGGGCGCATGCCGACCTTCTGCAGCCGGCGCTGCAGCCAGATCGGGGAGCGGGCCTCGGGCCGCAGGCCGGTGACCGTGCGGGCGGTGAAGCGGTCGCAGCCGAACGGTTCGGAGACCTGGACCGGGTAGCCGTAGGCGTTCGGGGCCGGTACGTCGATGAGGGCCGGGTCACGCAGCGGGAGGCCGTAGGCGATGGCGGTCTCGCGGGCGACACCGCGGATGGACAGGCAGTCGCCGCGGTTGGCGGTGACGGCGATGTCCAGGACCTCGTCGACCAGCTCCAGCAGCTCGATGGCGTCCTTGCCGACCTCGGTCTCCGGCGGCAGCACGATGATGCCGTGGTTGCCGTCGTCGCCCATGCCCAGCTCGTCGCTGGAGCAGATCATGCCGTGCGAGACCTTGCCGTAGGTCTTGCGGGCGGCGATGGAGAAGCCGCCGGGCAGCGTGGCGCCGGGCAGGACCACGACGACCTTGTCGCCGACCGCGAAGTTACGGGCGCCGCAGACGATCTCCTGGGGCTCACCGGTGCCGTTGGCCTGGCCGACGTCGACGGTGCAGAAGCGGATCGGCTTCTTGAACTCCGTCAGCTCCTCGATGGTCAGCACCTGGCCGACGACCAGCGGGCCCTTGAGGTCGGCGCCGAGCTGCTCGACGGTCTCGACCTCGAGGCCGGCCGAGACGAGCTTCTCCTGGACGTCGCGGCCGGTTTCCGTCGCCGGCAGGTCGACGTACTCCCGCAGCCAAGAAAGCGGGACCCGCATCAGATCTCCATCCCGAACGGCCGGGTGAACCGGACGTCACCCTCGACCATGTCTCGCATGTCTTCGACGTTGTGGCGGAACATCAGCATCCGCTCGATGCCGAACCCGAAGGCGAAGCCGCTGTACTTCTCCGGGTCGACGCCGCAGGCGGTGAGCACCCGCGGGTTGACCATGCCGCAGCCGCCCAGCTCGATCCAGCCCTCGCTGGAGCAGGTGCGGCAGGGCCGGTCCGGGTTGCCGACGGACTCGCCCTTGCAGACGTAGCAGAGCATGTCCATCTCGGCGCTCGGCTCGGTGAAGGGGAAGAAGTTCGGCCGCAGCCGGGTCTTCATGCCCTCGCCGAACAGGGACTGCACCATGTGGTCCAGGGTGCCCTTGAGGTCGGCCATGGTCAGGCCCTCGTCCACGGCGAGCAGCTCGACCTGGTGGAAGACGGGCGTGTGCGTGGCGTCCAGCTCGTCGGTGCGGTACACGCGGCCGGGACAGATCACGTAGACCGGCAGCTCGCGGTCGAGCAGCGAACGGATCTGCACGGGCGAGGTGTGGGTGCGCAGCACGACGCCGGACTCGGTGCCGCCGCCCCGGCCCTGCACGAAGAAGGTGTCGGCCTCGCCGCGGGCCGGGTGGTCCGGGCCGATGTTGAGCGCGTCGAAGTTGAACCACTCGGCCTCGACCTGCGGGCCCTCGGCGACCTCGTAGCCCATGGCCACGAAGATGTCCTCGATCCGCTCGGAGAGCGTGGTCAGGGGGTGGCGGGCGCCGGCCGGGACACGGTCGTACGCCAGCGTGACGTCGACGTCCTCCTCGACGAGCACCCGGGCGTCGCGCTCGGCCTCCAGCTCGGCCTGGCGGCCGGCGAGAGCCTTGTTCACGGCGCCGCGGGCCATGCCGACGCGCTTGCCGGCCTCGGCCTTGGCGTGCGGGGGCAGGGCGCCGATCTCGCGGTTGGCGAGAGCCAGCGGGGAGGCGGGGCCGGTGTGGGCGACCTTGGCCTCGTGGAGCGCGTCGAGGGAGTCCGCGGCGGCGAAGGCGGCGAGCGCCCCGTCCCGCATGCGCTCGATCTCTTCCGGTTTCAACGCCTCGACCTCTACAGGGTCGTACGACTTATTCGGTGCCGACATCTCTTCCCGTGCTTCCGATTGTCCCCCAGCTGACGCTGGGAGGTGCCCCCAGGCGGATGGTCCCCGTCACCGACTCGCGAGGGCCGCGCGAAGGACACAAAGGTGCCAAAGGCCGAGTCTAACGGGGTGAAGGTGGCCGAAGAGCCCGCGGGCCGTCAGGCGAGATACGCCGGGGCGGCCACGGGCAACGTAAATCGGAACTCGGCGCCGCCGTCGGGGGCGCGGCCGACCGTGATCGTGCCGCCGTGGGCTTCGACGATGCCCTTGACGATGTACAGCCCGAGGCCGGTGCCGCCGCGCTTGCTGCCCCGCCAGAAGCGGGTGAAGACGCGGTTCATGGATTCCTCCGGGATGCCGGGCCCTTCGTCGCTCACCGTGACCGATGTGCCGGTTTCCTCTCCCTCGCGCGGGGATGCGCAGGGCGTGACGTCCATGGTGACGGTTCCCTCGCCGTGTCGCACGGCATTTTCGATGAGGTTGCTGAGGACCTGGTCGATCTTGTCGGGGTCGGCCCACAGGGCGGGCAGCGGCTGCTCGATGCGGAGCAGGAAGCGGTCGGCGGGCTGGCCGGCCGCGACATAGGCCTGGATGTGCCGGGAGACGGCGGCGCCGATGTCGACGAGCTGCCGGCGCACCTCCAGCCGTCCGCTGTCGATCCTGGAGATGTCCAGGAGCTCGGCGATGAGCCGGGTGACCCGGTCGGCGTCGGCGTCGACGGTCTCCAGCATCAGCCGCTTCTGGTCGTCGGTGAAGCGTTCCCACTTGGCGAGGAGCGTGGCGGTGAAGCCCTTCACGGAGGTGAGGGGCGAGCGCAGCTCATGGGCGACCGTCGCTATCAGCTCGGCGTGACTGCGCTCGGTACGGCGGCGGGCCTCGGTGTCCCGCAGGGAGACGACGACGCGCTGGACGGGCCCGAGGGGTTCGGCGCGGATGTACCGGGCGGAGACGAGCACCTCCCGCCCGCCGGGCAGCAGCAGGTTCCGCTCCGGCTGCCGCACCCGGATGGCGAGCCCGCCGTAGGGATCGGTGAGCTGCCACCAGCGCCGCCCCTCCAGGTCCTCCAGCGGCAGCGCCTTGTCCAGGGGCTGCCCGAGGGCGTCGGCGGCGCGTACGGCGGTGACGCGGGCGGCGGCGGCGTTGAAGCAGACGACGCGACCGTGTTCGTCGGCGACGACGAGTCCGTCGGGCAGCTGGTCGGGGTCGAGGTCCGCATGCTCGCCGTAGCGGGGCACGCAGGTGCGCCTCGCGTCCCGTCCCTCCGGTCCCCCCGGCGCGGTGCTCGTGCCGGCCACACTCATCCCCGTACCCCACCTCTCAGACGGCGCAGGGCCCCGCGCTGGTCACCCTACTAGCTCTCGGTGACCGTGCGGCACCCTCCGGCGGCGCGCTGTGCACGGGCCGATGCGTAGAGACATACGGCGGCGGCCGTCGCCAGGTTCAGGCTCTCGGCCTTCCCGTGGATGGGTACGCGCACGACGGCGTCGGCGAGGGCGCGGGTCTCCTCCGGCAGCCCCCAGGCCTCGTTGCCGAACACCCAGGCGGTCGGCCCGCCCATGCTCCCCTTGTCCAGTTCCTCGTCCAGATCACGATCCCCGGCCCCGTCGGCGGCGAGAACGCGCACACCGGCGCCCTTCAGCCTCGCCACGGCCTGCTCGACGGGGACGCCGACGGCGACGGGCAGATGGAAGTGGGAGCCGACGGAGGCGCGTACGGCCTTGGGGTTGTACAGGTCGACGGAGGCGTCGGTGAGGATCACCGCCTCGGCGCCGGCGGCGTCGGCACAGCGCAGCACGGTGCCGGCGTTGCCGGGGTCGCGCACATGGGCCAGCACGGCGACCAGCTTCGGCCGGGCGGCGAGGATCTCCTCGAACGGGGTGTCCAGGAACCGGCACACCCCGACCAGCCCCTGCGGGGTGACGGTGGTGGAGATGTCGGCGATGACGTCCTCGGAGGCAAGATGCACCCGGGCGCCGGCGTCACGTGCGGCGCCGATGATGTCGGCGTATCGCTCCGCGGCCTCGACCGTGGCGAACAGCTCGACGAGGGTGGGGTCGCCGTCGGCCCGATGCCCGGCCGCCTCCCTGACGGCCTGCGGCCCCTCCGCAAGGAACAGCCGGTCCTTCCCCCGGAAATTCCGCTTGGCCAGCCGGCGCGCTGCGCTGACACGGGCGGAGCGGGGGGAGATCAGCTCGGGGCTGACGGAGGGCATGTTCTTCACCTTCGGTAACTCAAGTTCCGCATTCTTTTCCTGCGACAAACGCAACGGACCCGCAGGCAGAAGCCCACAGGTCCGTACAGTCACGTCGGCCTAAAGCCAGCGCAGCGTCACGCAGCCTTGGGAGCGTTGACGTCGCTCGGCAGCGCCTTCTGCGCGACCTCGACGAGCGCGGCGAACGCGTTCGCGTCGTTCACGGCCAGCTCGGCCAGGATCTTGCGGTCGACCTCGACGTTCGCGGCCTTCAGACCCTGGATGAAGCGGTTGTAGGTGATGCCGTTGGCGCGGGCAGCGGCGTTGATGCGCTGGATCCACAGCTGACGGAAGTCGCCCTTGCGCTTCTTGCGGTCGTTGTAGTTGTAGACCAGCGAGTGGGTGACCTGCTCCTTGGCCTTGCGGTACAGACGCGAACGCTGACCGCGGTAGCCGGAGGCCTGCTCGAGGATCGCCCGGCGCTTCTTGTGGGCGTTGACTGCCCGCTTGACGCGTGCCACTTGTTAACTCCTTGTAGCGGGGTCGTGGTGGTCCTCACACGACCCGGAAACGACTTCGGTCCCGGTTTGGCGTACGGCGCTCAGGGGTTGACGAGCGCCGCGTACGTCACTTGCCGAGAAGCTTCTTGATCTTCGCGGCGTCGCCCGGGGCCATCTCGGCGTTGCCGGTGAGGCGACGCGTGACACGGGACGACTTGTGCTCGAGCAGGTGGCGCTTGCCGGCGCGCTCGCGCAGCACCTTGCCGGAGCCGGTGATCTTGAAGCGCTTGCTGGCACCGCTGTGCGACTTGTTCTTCGGCATAGCGCCGTTATCTCCTCGTCGGTGGCGCTCCGGTGCCCGGTCGCGAAACCGGGCACGGTGGAGCGTCGTCTTCTATCGGTTACATCCTTGGGGACCTGGGTCCCCCGGGATCACGCCTCGGCGGGCTCCTCGGCGGACGCCTCGGCCTCGGCAGGGTTCTGCGATCGACCGGGGTTGGCCTTCGCTTCGGCCTTGCGGGCTTCCTGCGCCTGACGGGCCTCGGCCATGGCCTCGGTCTTCTTCTTGTGCGGACCGAGAACCATGATCATGTTGCGGCCGTCCTGCTTCGGGTTCGACTCGACGAAACCGAGGTCCTGGACGTCCTCCGCGAGGCGCTGCAGCAGTCGGTAGCCCAGCTCGGGCCGGGACTGCTCGCGACCACGGAACATGATCGTGATCTTGACCTTGTCGCCCTGCTTGAGGAACCGTACGACGTGACCCTTCTTGGTGTCATAGTCGTGCGGGTCGATCTTCGGCCGGAGCTTCATCTCCTTGATGACCGTGTGCGCCTGGTTCTTGCGCGCCTCACGGGCCTTCATGGCCGACTCGTACTTGAACTTCCCGTAGTCCATGAGCTTGCACACGGGCGGACGGGCGTTCGCCGCGACCTCGACCAGGTCCAGGTCGTACTCCTGCGCAAGCTCCAGTGCCTTAGCGAGCGGGACGATGCCCACCTGCTCGCCACTGGGACCGACAAGTCGCACCTCGGGAACGCGAATCCGGTCGTTGATGCGGGGCTCGGCGCTGATGGATCCTCCTCGGTAGCACCACACGGTTTGTCTGGCGGACAGCCGCGTATGTCTCTTTTCGTTAGACCTAACCGCGCCGAAGCACAAAAAATGCCCCGGACGATCACAGGCGGGGCTCCAAAACACTACCGGAGCACCGCCGCGATGCCGCGGGGCGCGCTTTCGGGCGACTCCATCGTCCGTACGGAACGATGGTGGCCGCCTGACCGGGTGACCCGCCGTCCCGGAGGACGGTCAGGTGGGAGATCGGAGCCTCCACTTGTGGGCCGGATGCTCTGTTGTTGGCAGGGCATGTCCAGCCGGTCGTCACACAAGGTTAGCAGCACCGTCCGGGAAGGGCTAATCGAAGGGCGTGCGCCCGCACCGCTTATCGTGTGGGGCATGAGTCAGACCCCTCCTGAGAACCCCGCCGAGAATCCCGACTTCGACGCGATGACCCGGGACATCGCCGAGGTCCCCGCCGTCGAGGTGATCGTGACGGTCGCCGTCAACCTGATGAGCGCCGCAGCCGTGAAGCTCGGGCTGAGCGAGGAGGGCGAGAAGTACAAGGACCTGGACGAGGCCCGCAAGCTGATCAGCGGCCTCGCCGGTCTGCTGGACGCGAGCGCGACCGAGATCAGCTCCTTCCACGCGGCTCCGCTGCGCGACGGCCTGAAGTCGCTGCAGCTGGCGTTCCGCGAGGCGTCGATCGTCCCGGACGAGCCGGGCCAGGGGCCGGGCGAGAAGTACACCGGCCCGGTCTACGGCTGAGCCCGGTCTTCAGCTGAGCCCGGTCCACGGCTGAGCTATCCCTTCACGTACAGGGGCTCGCCCGGAGGCGTGGTCCCGGCCGGCAGCAGTGCCAGGTCGAGGCCGCGCACCAGGCGGGCCCTCAGTGTTTCGTCGGCGGCGAGGCGCTCGGCGACCGCGCGGGCGGCCCGGGCGGGCTCCGCGGCCGGGTCGAGGACGAGGGCGAGGGTGCCGTCGGCCTGCCCGGGCCCGAGGTGGGCGCGGAGCACGGCGGGTTCCGCCGCCACGGCCGTACGGACGGCCTCGATGACGGCCGGGTCGGCGAGCGGGTCGGTGCTGGTGCGCCCCTCGGCGAGGGCGAGCAGCGCCGGGCCGGTCAGCTCGAACGGCACCGGTCCGGCGAGGTCCAGCACCACCGTGTCGGCCTTCTCGTGGGCGGCGGCCTCCAGCGCCTGGTGCAGCGGTACGGCGACCGGGCGGGCCGCGGGGTCCCAGCGGGCCAGGGAGTCGGTGGAGGTGAAAGCGGGCAGGGCGGTGCGATGGCCGGCCTTCAGCGTGGGTACGGCCATGTCGCTGGTCTTCTCCCGGCGCAGCCCGTTCTCGTCCTCCTCGGCCTCGCCCAGCACGGCGACGACCGGCACGAGCAGGCGGGCGCCCTTCAGCGCCGCCAGGACGGGCCCGAGGGCGCCGCGGTCCTCGGCCCAGGCGGCGAGCGCGGCGCTCAGCCGGGGGTCGGCGGAGCCGTCGTCGTCGGAGAAGCCGGGGTCGGGAATGTTCTTGTTCGCCACGGTCACCGACCCTATCGGCACGTCACCGGCCCTCCGCACGGGAGTCTTCACCGGAATCCCAGGGTTCCCCGATGCCCGTCTCACGTCCGTCCGGCGCTGCGCACAGTCCGCGCCCCGAGCATCCCGGCCATGGAGTCTCCCGGAGCCCGCCGTGGCCGTCGTGCGCGCCCGCCCCGGCGCCGTCCGCTGCTGTACACCGCGCTCGCCGTGGCCGCCGTGGGCGGGGTGACGGCCGGCGGCACGGCGTAGGTGAAGGCGCGGGCGCACCCGGGGACCGCGGCCGTATCGTCGGCGGCGGCGCCCGCGGTCTCCGCCTCGGCCGGGGCGGGTGAGGAGGCCTCCGTGACGGAACCGGCGGTGGACCGGGACGCGCTGCTGGGCAAGGCGATGGCGGCGGTGAGCGTGCCGTCGGGCGCGCGGGTGTCGGCGGCGGTGCTGGCGCCGGACTCCGGGGAGAGCGCCGTGTACGGGGACGCGGCGTTCGACACGGCGAGCATCGTCAAGGTCGACATCCTGGCCACGCTGCTGCTCCAGGCGCAGGACGCGGGCCGGCGGCTGACGGCCGCCGAGCGTGCGTACGCCACGAAGATGATCGCGAACAGCGACAACGCGTCCGCGACGGCGCTGTGGCACGCGATCGGGCGGGCGGCCGGCCTGGACGCGGCGAACGGGCGCTTCGGGCTGACCGCGACCCTGGGGGGCGACGGCGGGCTGTGGGGGCTGACGCAGACCACGGCCGCGGACCAACTCGTCCTGCTCCGGCAGGTGTTCGGCACGGACTCCCGGCTGAGCGCGGCCTCCCGGACGTATGTGCAGGGGCTGATGACGTCGGTCGAGGCGGACCAGCGGTGGGGGATCTCGGCCGCCGCCGAGGGCACCTCCTGGGCGCTGAAGAACGGTTGGCTGCCCCGCAGTACGACGGGGCTGTGGGACGTGAACAGCATCGGACGGGTGACGGTGGACGGCACCGACTACCTGGTGGCGGTGCTGTCGAACGGCACCGAGAGCCGGGCGCGGGGCATCGCGCTGGTGGAGGCGGCGGCGAGGGCGGCGGTGTCGGCGTTCGCCGGTTGAGGGATCCGGCCCCCGCGGCCCCCGGTTGACCGATCCTGAGCCGCACTCAAAGTAGCCTGGAATTCAAGGGACTTGGACGATCAGACCGGACGACGGCATCCTCTTCGCCGTGCCTCGGGGTCCGGCCTCCACGCCGGCCGCGGCGGCCGCTCCCGCGCGTTCTGTGCCCGGACAGCAGGCCGGAGCCCGGACGCTCTCAGACCGTCTGTCTGCGGCTCCGCCACAGGACGACGCCTGCCACCAGCAGCACCCCGCCGGTGCCGCCGGCCAGCGGGCCCGCCCAGTCGGCGGTCGAGGAGGTGGCCCTGGGGGCGTCCGGGCCGGTGCCGAAGTACTTCCTGTCGTACGACGACACGCGCAGGCTCTGCGGCTGGATCCGGTCGGCCGCCTGGAGCGCGGCGGCCGGGTCGATCATGCCGAAGCCGCGGGAGTCGTCCCGGCCGCCGACCGGCGGGTCCTCGGCGGTGTCCTCCAGGAGCTTCTTGATCTGGACCGGGTTCAGGGTGGGGTGCGCGGCCTTGACCAGGGCCGCGGCGCCGGAGACGAAGGCGGAGGCGGCCGAAGTGCCCCAGCCCGAGTAGTACTTGTGGTCGGGGTCGGCGATGACCACGTTGACGCCGGGCGCGCTGACCGCCGCGTACCAGCGGCGGGTGGAGAAGGAGGCGCGGGTGCCGTAGCGGTCGACGGCGGTGGCGGCGATGACGCCGGGGTAGGCGGCCGGGTAGGAGATGTGGTCGCCCTTGTCGCCGCCGTTGCCCGCGGAGGCGACGACCACCACGCCCTTCTTCAGGGCGTACTGCACGGCGTCGTCCTCGCTCGGCTCGGGGTGCGCGGAGTTCGAGTCGTCGCCGAGGGACAGGTTGATGACGTCGGCGCCGTGGTCGGCGGCCCAGCGGATGCCGTCTGCTAGGGCGTTGCCGCGGGTGGTGCGGGCCTTGGCGCGGGCGGGGTCGTCGTCCTCCAGGATCACCCGGACGGGCAGGATCTTCGCCTCGGGGGCGACGCCCATGACACCGGCGGAGTTGCCGGGGCCGTGGCCGTGCCCGGCGATGATGCCGGCCATGGCGGTGCCGTGCCGGGCCCAGGTGCGGTCGCCCTGCCCGGCGCCGAAGCCGATCATGTCCTTGTCGGGCAGGACGTTTCCGGCGAGGTCGGGATGGTCGGCCTCGACGCCGGTGTCCAGGACGGCGACGGTGACGCCCCGGCCCTTGGTGGTGCGCCAGGCCTCGTCCAGGTGCAGCGCGGACAGCGCCCACTGCTGGGCCCGGATCCCGTCGGCGTGGGCCGCGGTGGCCGGCAGCAGGGCGAGGGCGCCGGCGAGCAGCACGCTCAGCGCGGCTCCGGCGGGGGCCACGCGGCGGCGGCCGGGTATCGATCGCCTCATGAGGGTTTCTCCGTGGCCGTTCCGATGCTCTGGCGCAGGCGCCGTTCGATGCGGTCGGCCAGGCCCTGGGCCTCGTTGCCGAGCCCGGCCTGGGCCGGTGCGGTGGTGGCGTCGGCGTTGACGGCGTCGGCGGCGGGCTGGGGCTCGTCGACGGTGCGGCCGTCGGCCCAGCCGGAGACGGCGTAGCCGACGACGGGGGCGTCGGTGAGGACGGAGATGGTCCAGGAGGCGCGCTGCTGGTCGCCGAAGCCGGCCGCGGCGGTGCCCTTGGCCGCGTACGGGCGGGGCATCAGGTCGGCCCGCCGGTCCAGGCGATCGGTGCGGAAGCGGTGGGCGAGCGCGGACATGGCGGCGGGGTCGGCCTTGGTGAACAGCAGGCCGACGGTGGTGACATAGGTCTGGGTGGCGTCGGTGTAGGTGGCGCGCAGCAGCCGCTGGCAGCCGACGGGGGCGAGGACCTTGGACAGCAGCGGGTCGAAGGCGTGGGCGCAGCCGCTGTCCGGGGCGACGGCGATCCGGGTCCAGGTGCGGTCGGCGCCGCCGGGTCCGGCGCCCGTGCCCTGGACGGTGGGCGGGAACAGCCGGTCGACGGGCACGCTGTGCCAGCTGGTGCCGGCGGTGGCGAAGTGGTCACCGGAGGCATCGTCCCCGCCGTCGTCGGTGAGCCAACTCCCGGTCACGGCACCGCCGATGAGTCCGAGGCCGAGCACGAGACAGACGGCCGCGGCGACGGTGCGGGGCCCGACCCGGTGCCGGGACCGCTCGTGGAAGACCTCGGGCTGCCCGAACGAGATGACGGGCCGCGCGGCGGTGCTCCAGGACAGCGCGGGGTCCGGGGCGGCGGCGGGCGTGTGCGGGCCGACGGGGTGGGCGGGCGCCAGGGGGCTCCAGGCGGTCGCCTCCCGCGGGGACGCGGAGGAGGGAGCCCTGGGAGGAGCGGGTTTCGGGGAGCCGGCAATCGGGCGGAGCCGGGTCGTGGTCTCCGCGGCCGTGGGCTCCGCCGGGGGTACGGGACGCAGCCGGGCGGTCGTTTCCGTGGCGCGCTCGGCAGGACCTCCCGGCCGGCGGCGCCCGGCACGCGGCGGCGCGTCAGGGAACCGGGCCGAGGCGGGCGGCGGAGGCGGACTCACGGCGTCCGCGCCCTCGGGCACGCCGGGCTTCGCCTCGGCACCACTCCCTTGATCGGCACGCCCGGTCTCCCGGCCGGCAGGCCGGGCGGCCCGCGGGACGAAGACGGACGGCTCGTCGTCGGGATCCTCGACGGAGACGGTGTCGGCCGGGCGCACGGAGGCGGGATCGGGCGGGAGCGCTGGAGCGGTACCGGCCGGACGCGTGGCGGGGGTCCCGGCCGGACGCGTGGCGGCGGTACCGACGGGGCGCGTGGCGGTGCCCGGACGCACCGGAACCTGCGAGCGCGCCGGGACGGGCCGCACCTGCGCGGACGACGCACCCGGCGAGGACGGCAGCCCCTGCCCGGACGACGTACCCGGAGAGGACGACGACCCATGCCCGGACGACGTACCCGGAGAGGACGACGACCCATGCCCGGACGACGTACCCGGAGAGGACGACGGCCCCTGCGCCGACGACGGAGCCAGCGGAGTCGAAGGGCGTGGTGGAGTCGAGGGGCGTGGTGGAGTCGAGGGGCGCGGCGGGATCGGGGCGTGGCGCGCTTCCGTGCTCATGCACCCCCCGTTTCCTCGTGCCCGGTGCGTCTTCACGTACGCGGGCCGCCACGCTGCTCGGCCGCGCCCGGGGCGGAAGCTCCGTCCGGGCACGCATACCCGTACGGCCGGACCGGCATCCCGGTTCAGGCGAAGCGGCCGGGGGCGTTCCGCCGTACGTGCGCGTCACTCTACGGGTTGTCGGGGCCGGAATCAGAACCAGTCCGGGGCGCCGGGGCATCTGCCCGGAACGTCCCCCTACCCTGCGGTAATCCTGTCTGGCAGGCTTCCGTCATGACTGCGCGTGCCGCTGACCGGGCCCGTTACGACCGGGCCACCGCCCCTCTCGACGCCCCTCTCGCGATCGTGGACCTGGACGCCTTCGACGCCAACGCGGCCGATCTAGTCCGCCGGGCCGCGGGCAAGCCCGTGCGGGTCGCCAGCAAGTCCGTGCGCTGCCGGGCCCTGCTGGAGCGGGCCCTGGCCAAGGACGGCTTCCGGGGCATCATGTCGTTCACCCTGGCCGAGTCGCTGTGGCTCGCCCGTTTCGGGTTCGACGACATCCTGCTGGCCTATCCGTCCGCCGACCGGAGCGGCTTCGCGGAACTGGCCGCCGATCCCAAGCTCGCCGGTGCGGTGACCGTGATGGTGGACGATCCGGCGCACCTGGACCTCATCGACGCCGCCCGCGACGGCGGGCGTGAACTCATCCGGGTCTGTCTGGAGTTGGACACCTCGCTGCAGCTGCTCGGCGGCCGGGTCCGGGTCGGGGCCCTGCGCTCCCCGCTGCGCTCCCCCGCCCAACTCGCCGAGCTGGCCCGGTCGGTGGTCCGGCGGCCGGGCTTCCGGCTGGTGGGGATCATGGCGTACGAGGGACACATCGCGGGGGTCGGGGACTCGCTGGCCGGACGGCCGCTGCGGTCGCGGGCCATCCGGCTGATGCAGGCGGCGGCCCGCCGGGAACTGGCCGAGCGGCGGGCCGCGGTCGTCCGCGCGGTGCGGGCCGTCGTACCTGACCTGGAGTTCGTCAACGGCGGTGGCACGGGCAGTGTGCAGCACACCGCCGCCGAGGACTCCGTGACGGAGATAGCCGCCGGTTCCGGGCTGTACGTGCCGCGGCTCTTCGACAACTACACGTCCTTCACCGGCCGCCCGGCCGCCCTGTTCGCCCAGCCCGTCGTACGGCGGCCGGGTGTCGGGGTCGTCACCGTGCTCGGCGGCGGGTATCCGGCCTCCGGTGCCGCCGGTCCCGACCGGCTGCCGGTGCCGTATCTGCCCGAGGGCCTGAAGTACGACCCGCAGGAAGGCCCCGGCGAGGTGCAGACCCCGCTGCTGGGCTCGCCCGCCGACGACCTCCTCGTCGGCGACAAGGTGTGGTTCCGGCACGCCAAGGCGGGCGAGCTGTGCGAGCGGTTCGAGAAGCTGCACCTGATCGAGGGGGACACGGTCACGGCGACCGTGCCCACCTACCGGGGCGAGGGACAGACCTTCCTCTGACTCCGCAGGCTCCCTACACGGGCGTGACGTACGCGCCCGCGATGCCGCCGTCCACCAGGAAGTCGGTGGCGTTGACGAACGAGGAGTCGTCGCTGGCCAGGAAGGCGACGGCGGCGGCGATCTCCTCGGCCTCGGCGAACCGGCCGACCGGGATGTGCACGAGACGGCGCGCGGCCCGCTCCGGGTCCTTGGCGAACAGCTCCTGGAGGAGCGGGGTGTTGACCGGCCCGGGGCACAGGGCGTTGACCCGGATGCCCTCGCGGGCGAACTGCACCCCCAGTTCACGGGACATGGCCAGCACGCCGCCCTTGGACGCCGTGTACGAGATCTGGCTGGTGGCCGCGCCCATCCGGGCCACGAAGGACGCGGTGTTGATGATGGAGCCCTTGCCCTGGCGGCGCATGTAGGGGATGGCGGCCTTGCAGCACAGGTAGACGGAGGTGAGGTTGACCTCCTGGACCCGCTTCCAGGCCTCCAGGCCGGTCTCCAGGATGGAGTCGTCGTCGGGCGGGGAGATGCCGGCGTTGTTGAAGGCGATGTCGACGCTGCCGTAGGTGTCGTACGCCGTCTTGAACAGCGCCTCGACCTGCTCGGGGTCGGTGACGTCGACCTTGACGAAGAGTCCGCCGACCTCGTCGGCGGCGGCCTTGCCGCGGGCCTCGTCCACGTCCGCGCAGACGACGTGGGCGCCTTCGGAGGCGAGCCGGCGGGCGGTGGCGAGGCCGATGCCGCTGCCGGCTCCGGTGACGACGGCGGTACGGCCGACCAGGCGGCGGCAAACAGATTCTGCGGTCACTGTGCGGAGCCCTCCGTGCTGGGGGAGACGTCGCTGATGAAGACGTTCTTGGTTTCGGTGAAGGCGGTCAGGGCGTCGGGGCCCAGTTCGCGGCCGAGGCCGGACTGTTTGTAGCCGCCGAACGGGGTCCAGTAGCGGACGCTGGAGTGGGAGTTGACGGACAGGTTGCCCGCGCGGACGGCCCGGGACAGGCGCAGGGCGCGGCCGAGGTCCCGGGTCCACAGGGAGCCGGAGAGGCCGTAGGGGGTGTCGTTGGCGAGGCGGATCGCGTCCTGCTCGTCGGTGAAGGGGAGGAGGACGGCGACCGGCCCGAAGATCTCCTCGCAGGCCGCCGCGCTGTCGTGCCGCTCCCCCGTCAGGACGGTCGGCGGGAACCAGAAGCCGGGCCCGTCGGGGGCGCTGCCGCGCAGGGCCGGGGCGTCCTCGGGGACGTAGGTCCGTACGCGCTCCAGCTGCTGACGGGAGATCAGCGGGCCCATCTGGGTCTTCTCGTCGGCGGGGTCGCCCACGACCACGGAGGCGAGCGCGTCGGCGAGGAACTCGCGGGCCTCGTCAAGCACCGTCTCCTGGACCAGGATGCGGGTGCGGGCGCAGCAGTCCTGGCCGGAGTTGTCCAGGAAGGAGAAGGGGTCGAGGGCGGTCTTGAGGTCGGCGTCGGCGAAGACGACGTTGGGGCTCTTGCCGCCGAGTTCGAGGGTGACCGGCTTGACCAGGCGGGCGCAGCGCTCCATGACCTCGCGGCCGGTGCGGGTGGAGCCGGTGAACACGATCTTGGCGACGTCCGGGTGGTCCACCAGGGCGCGTCCGGCGGTGTGGCCATAGCCGGGAAGGACCTGGAAGACGTGCTCGGGCAGGCCTGCCTCCAGGGCGAGTTCGGCGAGGCGGAGCGCGGTGAGCGGGGTGGTCTCGGCGGGTTTGAGGACGACCGCGTTGCCGGCCGCGAGCGCCGGGAAGGAGCCCCAGGCGGCGATCGGCATCGGGAAGTTCCAGGGGGCGATCACGCCGATGACGCCGAGGGGTTCCTGGAAGGTGATGTTCCAGCCGCCGGGCACCGGGATCTGCCGGCCGAGGAGGCGTTCGGCGCCACCGGCCGCGTACAGCAGCAGGTCGCGGGCGTTGCCGGCCTCCCAACGGGCGTTGCCCACGGTGTGCCCGGCCTCGCGGACCTCCAGCTGGGCGAGTTCCTCGGTGTGGGCGTCGACCACGTCGGCGAAACGCCGCAGCAGCCGGGCCCGGTCGGCGGGGGCGAGGGCAGCCCACCGGGTCTGGGCGCGCGCGGCCCGTACGACGGCGGCGGCGACGTCCTCTTCGCTCGCGGCGGGGACGGTGGCGACGACCTCTTCCGTGGCGGGGTTGAGGACCTTCAACTCGGCTGAGTCGGACACGAATTGACCTTTCACGGGCTGGGTCACGGGCTGGCTCACAGGCGTTCGAAGGAGCGGCGCAGCTCCCAGTCGGTGACCGCGGCGTCGAAGGCCTCCAGCTCGACGCGCGCCATGTTGCGGTAGTGCGCGACGACCTCGTCGCCGAAGGCGGCCTTGGCGATGGGGCTGTTCTCCCACAGCTCGGCCGCCTCGCGCAGGGTGGTCGGGACGTGTGCGAGGCCGGCGGTGTAGGCGTTGCCGGCGCAGGGTTCGGGGAGTTCGAGCTTCTGCTCGATGCCGTACAGGCCGGCCGCGACGAGTCCGGCGACGGCGAGATGAGGATTCACGTCACCCCCGGGCAGGCGGTTCTCGAAGCGCAGGGAGCGGCCGTGGCCGACGACGCGCAGCGCGCAGGTGCGGTTGTCGTGGCCCCAGGCGACGGCGGTGGGGGCGAAGGAGCCCGGCTGGAACCGCTTGTAGGAGTTGATGTTCGGGGCGTAGAGCAGCGAGAAGTCGCGCAGGGCGGCGAGCTGTCCGGCGAGGAAGTGCCGCATGACGTCGGACATGCCGTCGCCGTCGGCCATGGCGTTGGTGCCGTCGGCGTCGGCGAGGGAGAGGTGGATGTGACAGGAGTTGCCCTCGCGCTCGTTGTACTTGGCCATGAAGGTGATCGAGACGCCCTCCTGGGCGGCGATCTCCTTGGCGCCGGTCTTGTACAGCGCGTGCTGGTCGCAGGTGACGAGGGCTTCGTCGTAGCGGAAGGCGATCTCGTGCTGGCCGGGGTTGCACTCGCCCTTGGCGGACTCGACGGTGAGGCCGGCGCCCGCCATGTCGTTGCGCAGGCGGCGCAGCAGGGGCTCGATGCGGCCGGTGCCGAGGATGGAGTAGTCGATGTTGTACTGGTTGGCGGGCGTGAGTCCCCGGTAGCCCGCGTCCCAGGCCGCCTCGTAGCTGTCCTTGAAGACGATGAACTCCAGCTCGGTGCCGACCTGGGCGGTGTAGCCGAGCTCGGCGAGCCGCTCCAGCTGGCGGCGCAGGATCTGGCGGGGTGCGGCGACGACCGGGGTGCCGTCGTTCCAGGCGAGGTCGGCGACGAGCAGGGCGCTGCCGGGGTGCCAGGGGATGCGGCGCAGGGTCGACAGGTCGGGGCGCATGGCGAAGTCGCCGTAGCCGCTGTCCCAGGAGGACATCGCGTAGCCGTCGACGGTGTTCATCTCGGTGTCGACGGCGAGGAGGTAGTTGCAGCCCTCGGTGCCGTGGTGCAGGACTTCGTCGAGGAAGAAGCGGGCGGCGAACCGCTTGCCCTGGAGGCGCCCTTGCATATCGGGGAAGGCCAGGACGACAGTGTCGATCTCACCGCTCGCGACGAGGGCATGCAGTTCCTCGGCGCTGAGCGGGGGTGTGCGGTCTGCCACGGGAGAGCCTCCTTCGGCGCCTTCGCGCTTTTTTCGGCCGGGCCGGGAGTCATAAGGTATTGCTCAGAACCATTGCTTGGGAAGGGGGTACGGCCGGATGTCCTGGGAGAGCGACACTCAGGGGGTGGGTGACCGGCTCGCTCCGGTGCTGCGGCCGGTGCGGGCGGGCAACGGCTTCGAGGAGGCGCTGGAGCAGATCCTCCAGGTCGTACGGCTCGGTCTGGTGCCGGGCGGCGAGCGGCTGCCGGCCGAGCGGGAACTGGCCGAGCGGCTCGGGATCAGCCGGGTGACCCTGCGCGAGGTGTTGAAGGTGCTCCAGGACCAGGGTCTGGTGGAGGCGCGGCGCGGGCGCTACGGCGGGACGTTCGTGCGGCCGCGCACGGACGCCGGCGGCGAGGACGAGCTACGGCGGCGGATCGCGTCGGTCGACATCGAGGACGTGCTCCGATTCCGCGAGGTCCTGGAGGTGGGCGCGGCCGGCCTGTGCGCGGCGCACGGCCTGACGCCCGAGCAGGCGGACCGGCTGCGCGAGGCGCTGGACCGCACCCACGAGGCCCCGCTGGCGGACTACCGGCGGGCGGACACCCTGCTGCATCTGACCCTGGCCGAGCTGTGCGGCTCCCCCTCCCTGACCGCGCAGTACGCGGCGGTCCGGGCCACGGTGAACGATCTGCTCGACTGCATCCCGCTGCTGGTGCGCAACCTGGAGCACTCGCAGCGCCAGCACACCGCGCTGGTGGAGGCGGTGCTGGACGGGGATGCGGACGGCGCGCGGGAGATGATGCGCGAGCACTGCGCGGGCACGGCGGCACTGCTGCGGGGCTTCCTGACCTGAGCGCACATCTGCAAAGGTGTGAGTGCGAACCTTTTACTGCCGGGGAGGGCAGCATGACCGTACGGCCATTGATCGGCGTGAGCACCTATCTGGAGTCCGGCGCGCGCTGGGGCGTGTGGGAGCTGGACGCGGCGCTGCTGCCGGCCGGCTATCCCCGGCTGGTGCAGCGGGCCGGCGGGCTGGCCTGCATGCTGCCGCCGGACGCACCCGAGCACGCGGCGCAGGCGGTGGCCCGGCTGGACGGGCTGGTCATCGCGGGCGGCCCGGACGTGGACCCGGCCCGCTACGGCGCCGAGCGCTCCGCGCGCACGGGGCCGCCGGCGCGGGAGCGGGACGCGTGGGAGCTGGCCCTGATCGACGCGGCGCTGGCGGCGGGGGTGCCGCTGCTCGGCATCTGCCGGGGCATGCAACTGCTGAACGTCGCGACCGGCGGCACCCTCGTCCAGCATCTCGACGGGCACGCGGAGGTGGTCGGGGTCTTCGGACACCACCCGGTCAAGCCGGTACCGGGCACGCTGTACGCCGGACTCGTACCGGAGGAGACCTCCGTGCCGACCTACCACCACCAGGCGATCGAGCGAATGGGCCAGGGGCTCGTCGCCTCCGCGTACGCGGCCGACGGGACGGTGGAGGCGGTGGAACTGCCGGCGGCGAAAAGCTGGGTGCTCGGAGTCCAGTGGCATCCGGAGATGGGGAAGGATCTGCGGGTGATGCGGGGGTTGATCGCGGCGGCGGGCTGAGCGCTCAAGGGGCGGATGCGGTGCGGGAGTTGGCCGGCCACTCGCCGGGACCCGAGACCCGCGCCCTCATCCCCGGGTCAGCGACAGCAGCTCCCGGGCCGGTCCCGCAGGCCGGTGCCCCGTGGGCCAGACCGCTCGTAGATCGCGGCGCAGGGTGATGTCCTGGAGCGGGATGCTGACCAGGCGCCGCATGGCCAGTTCCTCGCCGACGACGAGTTCGCTGAGGACCGAGGGGCCCGCACCGCTGACCGCCGAGGCCTTGACCGCCGTGGTGGAGGACAGCTCGATCAGCGGGCGGGCGAGGCCCCCGAGTGCCGCGTCCAGGACCTGGCGGGTGCCGGAGCCGCGCTCGCGGAGGATGAGCGGGGTGGCGGACAGCTCCTCGGCCGTCAGGGGGCGCCGGCGGCGGGCCCAGGGATGGCCGGGCGCGGTGACGACGATCAGGCGGTCGTGGGCGATGACGGTGGAGTCCAGGCCCGTCGGGACCGTCAGGCCCTCCACGAAGCCGAGATCCGCCTCGCCGGCCAGCAGGAGTTCCGCGACCTTCGCGGAGTTGCCGGCGAGGAGGGAGACGGCCGTGTCGGGGCGCTCGGCGTGCAGCGCGAGGAGCCAGCCGGGCAGCAGGTACTCGGCGATGGTCATGCTCGCCGCCACCCGCAGGCGGGAGTCCCGCCGGTCGCGCAGGGCCCGTGCGCCCGCGTCGAAGGCGGCCGCCGCCTCCACCACCCGGCGGGCCCAGTCCGTCACCAGGGCGCCCGCGTCCGTGAGCCGGGATCCGCGCGGCGAGCGGTCGACCAGGGCCACCCCCAACTGCCGTTCCATGGAACGGATCCGGCTGCTGGCAGCGGGCTGGGTGATGCCGACCTCGCGCGCCGCCGCACCGAGACTACCCAGCCGCGCCACCGCCAGCAGCAGCTCCAGTGCGGCCAGATCGGGCACCCGGTGTGCCAGTGACCCGGTGTGCTCTCGCTGCCCCTCCACCTTGCTCATAAGACCAGCTTATGCCCTGATAGAGAGGAACCCCCTGGTCAGGGGCGGGCGGCGGCGGGACCGTGGAGTCATGGTCACCGCAGCCCACCCCCTGTCCGCCGCCTCCGCCCCACCCGCCTCCCGGGTCCGCCGGCTCGGCCCGAACTGGTACGCCTGCGTCATGGGCACCGCCATCCTCGGCTCCGCCGGTGTCGCGCTGCCCGCGCACGCGGCTGCCCTGCCCGAGGTGTTCGCGGGGGCCTGGGCGCTCTCCCTGATCCTGCTGGTGACCCTGCTGGCGGCCCGTGCCGTGCACTGGGCCCGCCACGCCGACCAGGCCCGCGCCCATCTCCTCGACCCGGCCATGGCGCCCTTCTACGGCTGTCTGTCGATGGCTCTGCTGGCGGTCGGCGGCGGCGCCCTGATCGCCGGTCGCGGCCTGATCGGCACCGGAACGGCGGTCGTGCTGGACGCCGTGCTGTTCACCGCCGGTACGGCGGTCGGGCTCGCGGCCGCCGTGGCCGTGCCGTACCTGATGGCCGTCCGGCACCGGGTCGAGCCCGCGCAGGCGACCCCGGTGTGGCTGCTGCCGCTGGTCGCGCCCATGGTGTCGGCCGCGCTCGGCCCGCTGCTCGTCCCGTATCTGCCGGCGGGTCAGCCCCGCGAGACCCTGCTGCTGGCGTGCCTGGCGATGTTCGGGCTGAGCCTCGTCGCGACACTGCTGATGCTGCCGCTGGTCTTCGCCCGGCTGATCGGCCCCGCCCCGCTGCCGCTCGCGCTCACCCCGACCCTGTTCCTGGTCCTGGGTCCGCTCGGCCAGTCCACCACCGCCGTCGGCAAGATCGCCGACGCGGCGCCCGGGGTCGTACCGGCCCCGTACGACCGTGGCCTCGGCGTCCTCGCCGTGCTGTACGGGGTCCCGGTCATGGGCTTCGCACTGCTGTGGCTGGCGCTGGCGACCGCACACGTGGTGCGGGCCCGTCGGCACGGCATGGGGTTCGCGATGACCTGGTGGGCGTTCACCTTCCCGGTCGGCACCTGTGTCACCGGCGCCATGGCGCTCGCCCGGCACACCGGCCTCGCGGTCTACGACGGGCTGGCCGTCGTGCTGTACACCGTCCTCGCCGCCGCCTGGCTGGCGGCCGCCGTCGGCACCGTACGCGGCCTGCTCAGCGGCGAGTTGCTCGCAGCGCCCCGGCCAGCACCTGTGGCGCTGCGCGCAGGGACGGTCCGTACCAGGTCAGATGCCGTCCGCTGACCAGCGCGCAGGGCAGCCCCGGGAAGGCCTCCGGGCCGTCGTCGGTGGTGAAGCGGTAGGGCTCGTCGGGGAGGACCACCAGGTCAGGGGCCGCCGCGCGCAGTTCCTCCAGCGGGATGCGGGGGTAGCGCTCGGGGTGGCCGGCGTACAGGTGGCCGACGCCGAGCCGGGCCAGGACGTCACCCGCGAAGGTGTCCCGGCCGAGAACCATCCAGGGCCGCCGCCAGATCGGTACGACCGCCGTCCTACGATCCTCCGGCTGGGGCAGGTCGGTCCAGGCCTGCTCCGCCTCCGCCAGCCAGCGCGGCCTTCGCGCACCGCACGCGCCGAGCACCCGCGCCAGTTCGGCGAAGGCCTGCGGCACGCTGCGTACCTCGGTGACCAGCACCGGAAGGCCTGCGGCGCGCAGGGCGTCGAGATCCGGGGCCCGGTTCTCCTCCTCGTTGGCGATGACCAGGTCGGGAGCGAGGGCGACGATCCGGTCGACGTCCGGGTTCTTCGTGCCGCCGATGCGGGGGACATCGAGGTCCGCGGGGTGCGTGCACCAGTCGGTGGCGCCGACGAGGGCCCCGGGGAGCGTCTCGGCGACTGCCTCGGTGAGGGACGGTACGAGGGAGACGACCCGCACTAACGGGTCCGGTCCTGGACCGCCTCGATGTGTTCGGCGACCGCCACCACGATGATCCGCGTGTCGGGGACCGTGGCCCGCCACCGATGCCGGACCCCGCCGGTCAGATACAGGGTGTCCCCGCGGCCCAGGCGGTACGCGCGCCCCTCGGCCTCGATCTCCACCGCGCCGTCGACGACGTACATCAGCTCGTCGTTGCGGTGCTGGAACTCGCGGCCGGCGTCGTGGTCGCCGGTGAACTCGGAGGCGTGCAGCTGGTGGTGGCCGCGCACCAGGGAGCGGGTGCGGGGCGCGAAGTCGTCCTCGGCGGCCGGGTCGGCACGCACGACGTCCACGCTGGCCGCCGGGTCGGCGGCGGCGAGGAGTTCGACGGCCGTGGTACGCAGGGCGTCGGCGAGCTTCTCCAGCGAGGTGCGGCTGGGGCGGGCCCGGTCGTTCTCGACCTGGCTGAGGAAGGGCACCGAGAGACCGGTGCGCTCGGCCACGACGGCGAGCGTCAGCTCCAGGGCGCGGCGGCGCCGCCGGACGGCCGCGCCCACCCGCACGGGCTGCTCTTTGTGGTCGCCCATCGCTCCGGCTCCCTCCCTCGCTCGTCGTGCCGCCGTCCGGGTGACCGGGTCGGGGCAGCCGTCTCCTGATGACTTCTCTGCACCCTACGCATGTTCGGCAAACCGTTTCACGCGCCCGTCACTTCCCCGTCATGCGGCCGAGCCCCCAACCTCACGGTTCACGCCAGTGTGCCGGGGTTTCCGGCCCGCCCGGGACGTGGTCGCGGACGGGGGTGAATATGCCGACCAGCTGGGCCAGGCACCCCGGCCAGGGCCAAGGCTCGTCACGGAACGTGGTTGGCCGGATTCTTGCCGTACCCGCAAGGACCTGGAGATGCCGCGAGGGGCGGGCGCACCGGACGCTCCGTGGCGTCCGGCGGCGCCCGCCCCTCGGGTGGCGGTCCGGGCCGGTCAGGTCACCCGGCCGCATGGCTCCCGGCGGCGTCCTTGGCGACCGGGGCCCACTTGTCGACCAGGCCGGGGTGCTTGCGCAGCCAGCCGCGGACGGCGTCCTGCTCCTTGCCCTTGCCGGCCTGCTGGATCAGCGACTCCAGGCCAGTGAGCTGCTGCTCGGTCATCGAGAAGTTCTTCAGCCACTTGCCGACCTGCGGGTTGTCGCCGGCGAAGCCCTTGCGGGCGAGGGTGTGCACGCCGTCGCCCTTGCCCCAGGCGCCCTCGGGGTCCTTGAGCTTCTTCAGGTCGTAGTCGCTGTAGGCCCAGTGCGGGGACCAGAGGGTGACGACGACCGGCTCCTTCCTGGCGTAGGCGCGCTTGAGCTCGGCGAGCATGGCCGGGGTGGAGCCGTCGATCACCTGGTAGGCGCCGTCGAGGCCGTACGCCTTGAGGACCTTGCTCTTGAGCAGGCTCATCTCGCCCGCGCTGGGCTCGATGCCGACGATCCTGCCGCCGAACTCGGAGGCGTGGGCCTTCAGGTCCGCCAGCGAGTTCACGTCCTTCACGTACGACGGGACGCTCAGCTCCAGGGAGGTGGGGCCGAACCACGAGCCGAGGTCGTCGAGCTGCTTGCCGTACTTCTGCCAGTACTCGGCGTGGGTGGTGGGCAGCCAGGAGTCGGTCTCGAAGTCGATCTGGCCGGTGGCGAGGCCGGTGTAGAGGGGGCCGGCCGCGTACTGGGTGGTGGTGACCTTGAAGCCGCGTTCCTCCAGGATCTCCTTCCAGAGGAAGGTCGAGGCGATGCCCTCGTCCCAGGGGATGTAGCCGATCTTGATCTCCTTGCCCTTGCCGACGTTCGTGCCGGATGCCTCGGAGGTCCCGGAGGAGGAGCCGAGGATGCCCATGCCGCCCGCGACGAGCGCGAGGACGACGACACCGACGACGGCGACGGCCGGGCGCGGCCGGTACGTCCACACGCGGGTGGGCGCCTTGGCGGCGGCCCTGCGGCCCAGCGGGGAGAGCTGGGTGCCGAGCGCGCCGGTGACCCGGTCCAGGTAGATGGCGAGGACGACGATGCCGACGCCCGCCTCGAAGCCGTAGCCGATGTCGAGCTGGCCGATGGCCTCGTTCACGGCGCCGCCGAGGCCGCCGGTGCCGACCATGCCGGCGATGACGACCATGGACAGACCGAGCATGATCACCTGGTTGACACCGGCCATGATGGTCGGCAGGGCGAGCGGCAGCTGGACCCGCCACAGGATGTCCCGCGGGGTGGTGCCGAACGCCTCGGCGGCCTCGACCAGGTCCGCGTCGACCTGGCGGATGCCCAGCTCGGTCATGCGGACGCCGGGGGCGAGTGCGAAGATCAGGGTGGCGACGACGCCGGCGGCGGTGCCGAGGCCGAAGAAGAGCATGGCCGGGATCAGCAGGACCATCGACGGCATCGTCTGGAGCAGGTCCAGGACGGGGCGTACGGCCGCGCCGACCGCCTTGGAGCGGGCCGCCCAGATGCCCAGCGGGAGCGAGATCAGCAGCGCGAGCACGGTGGCCACCAGGACCAGGGCGAGCGTGGACATGGCCCGGTCCCACAGGGCGAGCGAGTCGACCAGCGCGAATCCGGCGAAGGCGAGGACGCCCGAGAGAAGGCCGCGCAGCCACCAGGCGATGACGGCGAGGATGCCGGCCATCAGCAGCGGCGCGGGCGCGCCGAGCACGGCGTCGATGCCGTTGTACATGCCCTCCATGACGGCCTTGATGGCGTCGAAGAGCCAGGAGAGGTGGTCGACCAGCCAGTTGACGCCGGAGTCGACCCAGTCGCCGAGGTGGATCCTAGGCACGGGTGATCACCTTCCCGTCCGGGTTGTCGCAGGGCGCGGGGTCGGCCGTCTCGTCGCCGAGGAAGCCGACCAGCCGCTGCCTGGGTACGACACCGACGACCCGGTTCGCCTCGTCCACGACCGAGACGCGGTGCGACAGCCGGGCGCTGATCGCGCACAGTTCCGTGAACGGCGTGTCGCGGGTCGCGGTCTCGCAGCCGCAGAGGGGGGCGTCGCTGGTGACCGAGGCGTCCATGAGGGCGCCCGCCGTCAGCACGCGGGAGCGGTCGACGTCCTGAATGAAGGAGGCGACGTAGTCGTTCGCGGGGCGCAGCAGGATGTCCTCGGCGGTGCCGGTCTGCACGATACGGCCGTCACGCATGACGGCGATGCGGTCGCCGAGGCGCATGGCCTCGTTGAGGTCGTGGGTGATGAAGACGATGGTCTTCTTCAGGGTCTGCTGCAGCTCCAGCAGCTGGTCCTGCATGTCGCGGCGGATCAGCGGGTCCAGGGCGCTGAAGGACTCGTCCATGAGGAGCAGATCGGCGTCGGTGGCGAGGGCGCGGGCGAGGCCGACGCGCTGCTGCATGCCGCCGGACAGCTCGTCGGGCCAGGAGTCCGCCCAGCCGTCCAGCCCGCACAGGGCGAGCGCCTCGTCGGCACGGCGCTCGCGCTCGGCGCGGGACACGCCCTGCACGGCGAGGCCGTAGGCGGCGTTGTCGCGGACGCTGCGGTGCGGGAACAGCGCGAAGTGCTGGAACACCATGCTGATCTTCTTCGAGCGCAGTTCGCGCAGTTCGCGGGCGGTCAGCTCGGTCAGATCCTGGCCGTCGAAGCGGACGCTGCCCGCGGTCGGCTCCAGCAGGCCGTTGAGCATGCGCAGCAGGGTGGACTTGCCGGAGCCCGACAGCCCCATGACGACGAAGATCTCGCCGGCCTCGACGCGGAAGGAGGCGTCGATCACGGCGGCGGTGATGCCGTCGGTACGCAGTTCCTCCCGGTCGGCGCCCTGCCGCAGGCGCTGTACCGATTCGTCCGGTCGTCTGCCGAACACCTTGAACAGGTGCTCGGTCTCAAGCCTCGGTTGCACGCGTGCCTCTCGTCTCGGGAACAGAAAGGGAGACGAAGAGTCGCCGACAGTTGAAAAGAGCAACCTCCCTCGCTCCAGTGGCGGCGCCTGCCCAGGTCAAGGGGAGGCAAACCCGCCAGTGGCAGGGCTCACGGTGATGTGCATCACGCAACGTGTTCCGGACCGGAAGGCACCTGTCGGTGCCGTACGGCATGATGCGAGCGTGACCGGACGACTCATGCTCCTCGACACCGCTTCCCTGTACTTCCGCGCCTATTTCGGCGTGCCGGACTCGGTGAGGGCACCGGACGGCACGCCGGTGAACGCCGTGCGCGGGCTGCTGGACTTCATCGACCGGCTGGTCAGGGACCACCGGCCACAGCAGCTGGTGGCCTGCATGGACGCCGACTGGCGGCCGCAGTGGCGGGTGGACCTCATCCCCACCTACAAGGCCCACCGGGTCGCCGAGGAGCACGAGGGCGCCCCGGACGAGGAGGAGGTGCCCGACACCCTCTCCCCGCAGGTGCCGGTCATCGAGGACGTGCTGGACGCGCTCGGGATCGCCCGCGTCGGCGTGGCGGGGTACGAGGCGGACGACGTGATCGGCACGTTCACCGCGCGCTCCGCGGGCCCGGTGGACATCGTCACCGGCGACCGCGATCTGTACCAGCTGGTGGACGACGCCCGCGGGATCCGGGTGCTGTACCCGCTGAAGGGCGTCGGCACGCTCCAGCTGACCGACGAGGCGGTGCTGCGCGAGAAGTACGGCGTCGACGGACGGGGGTACGCGGATCTGGCGCTGCTGCGCGGCGACCCGAGCGACGGTCTGCCGGGCGTGGCCGGGATCGGCGAGAAGACGGCCGCCAAGCTGCTCGCCGAGTTCGGCGACCTGGCCGGGATCATGGCGGCGGTGGACGATCCGAAGGCGAAGCTCACCCCGTCGCAGCGCAGGCGGCTGGACGAGGCCCGGCCGTATGTGGCGGTCGCCCCGAAGGTGGTGCGGGTGGCCGACGACGTACCCCTGCCGGACGTCGACACGGCCCTGCCGCACGCCCCGCGCGACCCGTCGGCCCTGGACAGGCTGTCCGGGCGGTGGGGGCTCGGCGGCTCCCTGCAGCGGCTGCTGACCACGCTCGCCGCGTGAAGTTGACCGGTATTTTCCGGCGAAAGCCCCCATCCGGCACTCAGGAAAGCGGTGTTGCACCGGGACGAGATGCTAACTTAGGTAAACCTAACCAATTTTGCAGGAGGTCGTGATGGCAGAGCGTCCGGGACGAAAGCCTCGCCAGGCCCGAACCGCCCAGGTGATCCGCACCGAGCGACTGACCCCGCACATGCGGCGCGTGGTGCTCGGCGGCGAGGGCCTGGCCGGCTTCGCGGCGGACACCTGCACCGACCACTACGTGAAGCTGCTCTTCGGCCCCGCGGGCGTGACCTATCCGGAACCCTTCGACCTGGAGCGGATCCGCGCCGAGTTCCCGCGGGAGCAGTGGCCGGTCACCCGGACGTACACCGTGCGCGCCTGGGATCCCGAACACCGCGAGCTGACCCTGGACTTCGTCGTCCACGGCGACGAGGGCCTGGCCGGCCCGTGGGCCGCCCGCGTACAGCCGGGTGAAACGGTCCGCTTCATGGGCCCCGGCGGCGCCTACACCCCCGACCCGGCGGCCGACTGGCATCTGCTCGCCGGGGACGAGAGCGCGCTGCCCGCGATCGCGCGGTCCCTGGAGGCGCTGCCCGCCGGCGCCCGCGCGCACGCCTTCGTGGAGGTGGCGGGCCCGGAGGAGGAGCAGAAGATCGACTCCGACGTGGAGGTCGTCTGGCTGCACCGCGGGGACCGGCCGGTCGGCGCGGCGCTGGTGGAGGCCGTCCGCGCGCTGGAGTTCCCCTCGGGCCGGGTGCACGCGTTCGTGCACGGCGAGGCGAGCTGGGTGAAGGAGCTGCGCCGGCTGCTGCGGGTCGAGCGCGACATCCCGCGCGAGGACCTGTCGATCTCCGGCTACTGGCGCCTGGGCCACGACGAGGACGGCTGGCAGGCCTCCAAGCGGGACTGGAACGCCCGGATCGAGGTCGAGCAGGAGGGCGGCGCGGCGGCCGCGTAAGCGGTCAGGGTGCCGTCTCGTTGATCTTCCCGAACGGGATGTGCACGCTGGGCGTGGTCCGCGAGGCGCTCTCCAGGTGGGTCACCTGGTCGTCGAAGAAGATGTGCGGTCTGAGCACCTTCAGGACCGCGCCCTTCTCTATGCCGCCGAGGAAGAAGGCGCCGTTGACCCGCACGCCCCACTGCTTGAGGCTGCGCACGGCCCGTTCGTGCGCCGGCGCGTTGCGCGCGGTCACCAGAGAGACATGCACCCGGCTCGGGTAGTCCGGATCGCTCGCGCGCCGCTCCTCCTCCCGCCGCTGGATCCGGTTCACCCCGGCGAGGAAGTCGCGCAGCGGCCCGGGGTCGTGCGGGGTCGCCGCGTTACGGGCCTCGTACGCCCGGAACTCCTCCAGACCGTCGGACTGGTACACCCGCTCGGCGGCGTCGCCGGCCAGCACCCCGTCGAAGTCGAACGCGATCCGCAGCTCACGGTCGGCGGGGTCGTCCGCGTACGACGATCCCAGCACATGCCCGGCCGGCAGCCCGGCGGCGACCGCCTCGCGCACGTCGTCGCCGTTCGCGGACAGGAACAGGGACATGTTCAGCGCGGTGATGAACGCGTGCGGCGACCTGCCCTGCATGAACACGGCCCGGCTGATGGGCAGTTCATGGGCCTGGATGGAGCGCATGACCCGCAGGCCCGTGTCGGGGTCGTTGCGGGAGAGGATGATGACCTCGACGAGCGGATCGCCCGGCTCGCCGAGGTCGTTCAGCGACAGCAGCCTGCGGATGAACGCGAACGCGACGCCGGGCCGGAGCGTGTCGTCCACGTGCTGCTCCTGGTAGGCCCGGTAGGCCTCCTCGCCCTGCTCGCGGAAGACCGCGTCCGACTCCCGCAGATCGAACAGGGCGCTGGAGGCGACACCGACGACGAGTCGGTCCGCGAGGTCATAGGCCGGCATGCGCTCCATCATCACACCGCCCACGACGGGCGGGTGCACGGTGCGGTCAGTCGCCGCGGACGCGGGCGTGCAGATGCATGTCGTGCCAGCCGTCGGGGTGCAGCAGGGCGCTGCGCTTGGTGCCCTCCGCGGCGAAGCCGGCCTTCACGGCCACGCGGCAGGAGGCCTCGTTGGCCGTGGCGTGGGAGAGTTCGAGGCGGTGGAGGCCGATCTCGTCGAACGCCCAGCGGGACAGGGTGGTGGCGGCCCGCACCGCGACACCCCGGCCACGTGCCCGCGCGACGGTCCAGTACGCGACCTCCGCGCAGCCGTCGCCGAGCAGGATCTGGAGCAGCGAGACGCGGCCCTGCAGTTCGTCGGTGTCCGCGTCCACGACGGCCCACTGGGCCTGGCGCTCGTCCTTCCAGCCGTTCTGCCACTGGGCGATCCAGCCGGCGGCCTCCTCCTCGGAGTCGGCGGCCCTGATGTGCCACTGGTGCATCAGCGGGTCCTGGAAGGCGGCGTGCACGGCGGGCGCGTCCTCGGCCCGCCAGGGGCGCAGCAACAGGCCGTCGCCGGTGGGCAGGGCGGGCTGGGCGGTACGGGCGAGTGTTCCGGCGGGCACGACCGGACTGATGAGATACGGCATGATCCACATCCTGCCGAGCGCCCGCCCGTCGGTGCACCGGTTTTCCGCCTCGTACCCTTGACCGATGAGACGCCGTACGCCGCCCCCGCCCGCCCCGCTCCCCCAGCGCGACGGTGTCGATCCCGTGCGGGTGCGGCTGCCGTACGGCGGGACGTGGGCCACGGTGCGGGGGTATCTGGTGGAGCGGCTGACGGGGGCCGGGCCCGGCGTGGTCGCGGCGCTGTTCGACGCCGGGCTGATCGTCGGCGCGGACGGGCGGGCGGTGGCACCGGACGCGCCGTACGAGCCGGGGATGTTCGTGTGGTTCCAGCGCGAGCTGCCGGCCGAGGTGCCGGTGCCGTTCCCCGTGGACGTGGTCCACCAGGACGCGCACATCGTCGTCGTCGACAAGCCGCACTTCCTCGCCACGACCCCGCGCGGCACGCATGTCACGCAGACCGCGCTGGCCCGGCTGCGGTGTGAGCTGGGCCTCCCGGCACTGACCGCCGCGCACCGTCTGGACCGGCTGACGGCGGGGCTGGTGCTGTTCACCGTGCGGCCCGAGGAGCGCGGGACGTACCAGACACTCTTCCAGGACCGGCGGGTGCGCAAGGAGTACGAGGCGATCGCGCCGTACGACCCCGGGCTGATGCTGCCGCGGACCGTGCGCAGCCGGATCGTGAAGGAGCGCGGGGTGCAGGCGGCCCGGGAGGTCGCGGGCGAGCCGAACGCCGAGACGTATGTGGAGCTGGCCGGACACCGGGGCGGGCTGGGCCGGTACCGGCTGGTGCCGGCGACCGGCCAGACCCATCAGCTGCGGGTGCATCTGAACGCGCTCGGCGTGCCCATCCTCGGCGATCCGCTGTATCCGGAGGTGACCGGCCCGGTGCCGGCCGGTGACTTCCGGCGTCCGCTGCAACTGCTCGCGCGGAGGCTGGAGTTCACCGATCCGGTCACCGGTGCGGAGCACGCGTTCGTCAGCACCCGCACGCTCCGGGCCTGGGCGTCGTACGACGCCTGGGCCGGCGAGAGCTGACTCCGGTCACTCTCCGCGCCACCAGTGGAGCAGGCGCTGCCAGATGCCCCGCGGGCGGCGGGCCGGCTCCGGGGCCGTGGGGTGGGGCTCCGGGGCGGCGGGGGGCGGCGTGGCGGGACGGGCTTCGGCGGCCGGGGCCTGCTCGGTGCGCAGGGGGTCGGCCTGCCAGGCACGCTGTGCGGGTACGGCCATGGGACGCGGCGGGAGGTTGACGTCCTGCTGCGGCTTCGGTTCGAAGCGCACGGGCAGAGCCACCAGATGCCGGGAGGCGATGGACGAACGCCAGCGCAACTCCTCTTCCGCGCAGTCCAGTTGGACGTCGGAGAGCCGGGTCAGCAGCGCGTCGACGCCGACGTCGGCGATGGCGCGGCCGATGTCCTGTCCGGGGCATTCGTGCGGGCCGCCGCCGAAGGCTAGGTGGGAGCGGTTGCCCTGCATGCTCGCGGACAGGTCCGGGCGGATGCGCGGGTCGAGGTTGCCCGGCGCGGGCGCGAAGAGCAGGCCGTCGCCCTTGCGGATGCGCTGCCCGCCCAGCTCGGTGTCCTGCTTGGCGTAGTAGCCGAGGACGGTGCTGAACGGCGGCTCGTCCCACAGGGACTGCTCGATCGCCTCCGGCACGGTCATCTGGCCGCCGCTGAGCCGGGCGCGGAAGCCGGGCTCGGTGAGGACCATGCGCAGCGCGTTGGCGAGGAGGTTCGCGGTGGCCTCGTAGGCCGCGAAGAGGACGAGCCGCAGGTGTTCGCGGACCTCGTCGTCGCTGAGTCCGGCCGGGTGGGTGACGAGGTGACTGGTGAAGTCCTCCTCGGGCCGGGTGCGGCGCCGGGTGGTGAGCCGGCTCAGCGCGTCCATGACGTAGCTGTGGCTCTGGATGGCGGTCTCGGTGCCCTTCAGAGCGTCCCGCGCGGCCTGCACCATCCGGTCGTTGTACTCCTCCGGCATGCCGAGGATCTCGCACATGACAGCCATCGGCAGATGGTCGGCGAACTGGGAGACCAGGTCGGCCCGGCCGCGTTCGCAGAACCTGTTGACCAGGCTCTGGGTGTGCAGGCCGATGTGGCGGCGCAGGGTGCGGTAGTCGATGGTGGTCATGGCCGCGGTGACCGCCGCGCGCAGCCGCTGGTGCTCGTCGCCCTCGGCATGCGAACAGATCGGCTGCCAGGCGATGTGCGGCATGAGCGGGTGGTCGGCCTTGACCGTGCCGTCCGCCAGCGGGCTCCAGATCCGGCTGTCGCGGGTGTAGAGGGAGGGGCTGCGCACCAGGTGCTGGTTCTCGGCGTGCCCGAGGACCACCCACATCGGTACGTCCTCGTGCAGCAGCACGGGCGCCACGGTGCCGTGCTGCTCCCGCAGCCGCTCGTAGAGGTCGCCCAGGTCCTGCGCGTCGGGGCCGTAGAGCCGCTGCAGGCCGCCGGGGCCGAGGTTGTGCGCGGGGCAGCCGGGCGGCGGGCCGGGGATGGGGTCGGTGTCGGTGTCGGTCAGCGAGGAGGAATCAGACGTCACGGTGTCGCTCCGGAACGGGAAGGTTGTGGGGGTCGTCCGACCGCGGTCGGACCGGGTTCGGATGAGGTAGGGGTCAGGTGCGGGCGCGGGACATGGCCAGCGCGTGCAGGAAGCGCATCAGGGTCATCAGCACGTCCCTGCTGGAGGCCCGGCGCCGTACGTCGCACTCCATGATCGGGATCTCCGGGGTCAGGTCGAGTGCGGTACGCAGTTCCTCGACGGGGTAACGGGGCGCGTCCGGAAAGGTGTTGACGGCGACGACGAAGGGCACGCCGCACTCCTCCAGCCGGCCCATGACGTCGAAGCTGACCTCCAGGCGCCGGGTGTCGACGAGGACGACCGCGCCGAGCGCGCCTTCGAACAGCCCGTTCCACAGGAACCAGAAGCGCTCCTGGCCGGGGGTGCCGAACAGGTAGAGCACCAGTTTGTCGGAGACGCTGATGCGGCCGAAGTCCATGGCCACGGTGGTGGCCGTCTTGGATTCGGAGCCGTAGTTGTCGTCCACGCCGATACCGGCCTGGGTCATGGTCTCCTCGGTGGTCAGCGGCCTGATCTCGCTGACGGAACCGACCATGGTGGTCTTGCCGACGCCGAAACCGCCCACGATCACGATCTTCACCGCGGTCTCGGCCGAGTGCGGCAGATGCTCCTCGGTGCGGGGGCCGGGGATGGTGTCAGAGCCTTTGAAGTCCATGCATCACCGCTTCGAGGATGGAACGGTCGGGAACCGCCTGACGGGCGATCGGGGCGCGCGCCTGTACCAGTTCGGCCGTGATCATCTCGGTGATCAGGACGGTCATCGCGCTGAACGGCAGGTTCAGATAGGCCGAGAGCTCGGCCGTGGACAGGGGGTTGGCACAGAGCCGCAGTACCGCCGCCTGCTCGGGTGAGGCGGCCATCTGGGGCGTGTCACGCGCCACGATCAACGTCACGAGGTCGAGTTCGGCGCGTGCCCCGTCCTCGGATCCGGCAACCGTGTACAGCCGTTCGGGATTCCTGGGCGGGGGCTCGCCGCCCGCCGGTGCGGGTGCCGGTGGCGGCGGGGGCGGCAGGGGCTTCGGCTCGCGCCGTTTGCGTCGTGGAGGAGTCATACGGTCTGCCCGTTCCGCCGGGGCGGACTGGTGAGATGGGCGCCGATCCGGACGACGAGGTCGCGCATCATGCCGCTCATCCGGCCCGGCTCGCAGGTCACGTCGGCGAGCACGGCGAGGTAGGCGTTGTCGCCGGCGTTCATGAGGTAGAAGTAGCCGCCCTCGATCTCGAAGACGACGACCTTCATGTCGCCGGCGCCCGGGAGTTCCTGGATGATGGCGCCGGCCAGGCTCTGCACGCCCGCGCAGGCGGCGGCCACCCGGTCGCAGGCGTCGGGGTCGCCGCCGTAGCGGGCGATGCGCAGTCCGTCCGCGGAGAGGACCACGATCATCTCGATGCCCGGCACGCCGTCGTTGAGCTGCTTGAGCATCCAGTCGATGTTGCCTCGCTGCTGGATCACTTGAGGTCCCCCTCGTCGTCGGCCCCGGTTGCGGCCTCGGTGGCGGTGTCCGAATCGTTGAGCAGGTGCACGTACTTTTCCGGGTGCCGGGTGAAGTCGGTCAGTTCGGGTCCGGTGGCGCCCTCGGGCATGCCCTTGCGCAGGCCGTTCCAGAAGTCCTCGATCCCCTGGCCGATCGGCCGCTCCCTGAGCTTCTTGATCTCGGGGTCCATCTCGGGCTCCGGCTCGGGCTTGGGCTGCGACCAGATGCTGGGCCTGCCCTCGCGCTCGGCCTGCTCGACCTCGGCCTTCTCGGCGAAGCGCTGGCTCAGCGGGGTCTTCATCCGGCTGCGGCGCTGGGGCAGGCCGCCCGCGGTCCACTCGGTGACGACGGGGACGTCGTCCTCCATGGAGATCCCGGCGGGGATCTTGGGGCTGGTGGGGCGGCGCCTCTTCGGCGGGCGCTTGGGGCCCTCGACGGCGCCCAGCTCGGGCATCGGGGTGCCGGTGGCGCCGATGCCGTGGGCGGCGCCCACGCCGGGCTCGGTGGTCGTCATGACGCGCGGCACGACGAGGATCGCGCGGCAGCCGCCGTAGGCGGAGGCACGCAGCGAGACCTCCATGTCGAACATCTTGCACAGGCGGCCCACGACCGCTAGGCCCAGCCGCGGGCTCTCGCCGAGGTTGTGCGCGTCGTCGAGGTTCTTGGCGTCCTCGATCATCTTCTCGATGCGGGCGCGGGACTCCTCGGTGAGGCTGACTCCGGCGTCCTCGATCTCGATGACGATACCGGTCTGCACCTCGGTGGCGGTGACGTGCACCTTGGCCGTGGGCGGCGAGTAGCGGGTGGCGTTGTCGAGGAGTTCGGCGGCGGCGTGCAGGACCGGCTCGACGGAGGTGCCCTTGATGTTGATGTTGACGATGGAGTTCAGCTGGATGCGGCGGTACTCCAGGATGCGCGACATGGCGCCGCGCAGCGTGCTGTAGAGGGAGACCGGCAGGGGCCACTGGCGGCCCGGACGGCCGCCGCCCAGGACGCCGATGGTGTCGGCGAGGCGGCCGATCAGCGAGGTGCCGTGGTCGAGGCGCAGTAGGTCGTCGAAGACCTCGGGGTTGCGGCCGTGGTCCTCCTCCATCTCCCGCAGTTCCTTGGACTGCTGGTGGACGATGGCCTGGATGCGGCGGGCGATGCTCACGTACGAGCGCTCGGTGGCGTCGCGCATCGAGATCTCGTGGTCGGCGCCGCGCAGCGAGACGCGGAACATCTCGCGGTACATGTCCGGCAGGGCGCGCAGCTCGGGGTCGGCGTCGTAGATGTTGGTCAGCACGTCGCGGAGCGGTTCTCCGGCGCGCAGCCGCAGCAGACCGATGGGGATGATGTCGGTGGCGAACTTCTCGATCAGCTCGTCCTGGGCGGCGATCCGGTGCTGCAGATACGCGGCGTGACGGGCGTGCTCGGCCTGTTCCTCGCGGAGCCTGCGGCCGCGGCGGGCGGCCTCGGCGCCGGTGGCGAGGACCAGCAGCACGGCCAGGGCCCCGACCGCGCCGACGGCGATCCGGGCCGACGCCGGCGACAGGGCGACGGCGGCCCCGGTGGCGCCGGCCATCAATATGGCGGGCGGCAACAGCACGCGCGCATAGGGACGTTCACGGCGACCGGGAGGCTTACGAACACTCACCATGGATGCCTTCTGGGACGAATCGGCTGGGTGTCGGGGGAGCTTTTGAGGGGAAGGTTCATGGAACTGTCGGGATCTATCGCATGTTTGGGAACAGACGCACGAATTGCCTCAACTCGGTGCGCCGCGGGCGAGCTTAGTCCGACCGGATCATCGCCGTGTCATATTCGGCGAGCACCTGAAATCACCCATGCGGCAGGAGTACGCTCAGCCTTATTTACACACTGAGCTTCCATTCGAACACGTTTGGTAATGGTGTGGAGGCATGCGAAAGATGCTCACCGTAATGAGTGAAGGGGCCGCAGAAGCGGCCCCTTCAAGCAACTGCGGAGGGCAGGTCACCCCACGGACGAGTAGGCGACCACACCCCGCAGCAACTGATCAACGGCCTTGCGCGCGGCCTTGACCACGGTCGACCCCTCGACAGGCGCCGCAGCGGAAATCTGCCCCAGCACGTCGATCACCTGCTTGCACCAGCGCACGAAGTCACCGGCCGGCATCTCCGCCTCGCGCAGCACCTCGTCGAGCCCCTTGCCCGAGGCCCACATGTACGCGGCCCAGGCGAAGCCGAGATCCGGCTCGCGCTGCCCGACACCCTCGGTCTGGTTGATCCGGAACTCCTCCTCCAGACCGTCGAGCCTGCCCCAGATGCGCACCATCTCGCCCAGCGCGGCCTTCGCCTTGCCCGAGGGCAGCTTGGGCGCCATCGCGTCGTCGCCGACCCGCGCCTCGTACACCAACGCCGAGACGCACGCGGCGAGTTCGGCCGGGGCGAGGCCCTCCCAGACCCGCTCGCGCAGGCATTCACTGGCGAGCAGGTCGAGTTCGCCGTACAGCCGGGCGAGTCGCTTGCCGTGCTCGGTGACCTCGTCGCCGCGCAGATAGTCCAGTTCGGTCAGCAGGGCCACGATCCGGTCGAAGGTGCGCGCGATGGTGTTCGTACGGCCCTCGATGCGGCGCTCCAGCTGCGAGGTGTCGCGCAGCAGCCGGTGGTAGCGCTCGGCCCAACGGGCGTGGTCCTCACGGTCGTTGCACCCGTGACAGGCATGCGCGCGGATGGCGGCCCGCAACCGGGCGATCTCGCGGTCGTCTGCGGCCTGCGAGCGCTTCTTGCGGGCCCGCTCCGGCGGGATGTGCCCGGCCTTGCTGCGCAGCGCGGAGGCCAGGTCCCGGCGGGACTGTGGCGAGCGCGGGTTGAAGGACTTCGGGATCCGCATCCGGTCCAGCGGCTCGACCGGCACCGGGAAGTCCATCGACGCAAGCCGCTTGACCTGCCGCTCGGCGGTGAGCACCAGAGGGCGCGGGCCGTCGTGGTGGTCGAAGCCGCGGTGGCCCGTGGAGCGGCCGGCGGGCAGGCCGGGGTCCAGCACCAGGGCCAGACCGGCGTACTTGCCCGTGGGCACGTGGATGACGTCGCCCGGCCTGAGCTTCTCCAGGGCCACGGCCGCCTCCGCCCGCCGCTGGTTGGCGCCCTGCCGGGCCAGCTCGGTCTCGCGGTCCTTCAGCTCGCGGCGCAGTCGCGCGTACTCCTCGAAGTCGCCGAGGTGGCAGGTCATGGAGGCCTTGTAGCCGGACAGGCCCTCTTCGTTGCGCTGCACCTGGCGGGAGATCCCGACGACCGACTTGTCGGCCTGGAACTGCGCGAAGGAGGTCTCCAGCAGCTCGCGCGAGCGGTGCCGGCCGAACTGCTCGACCAGGTTGACCGCCATGTTGTACGACGGCTTGAAGCTGGAGCGCAGCGGGTACGTACGCGTGCCCGCGAGACCGGCCAGGTGCTCGGGGCTCATCCCGCGCTGCCAGAGCACGACCGCGTGGCCCTCGATGTCGATGCCACGGCGCCCGGCGCGGCCGGTGAGCTGGGTGTACTCGCCGGGGGTGATGTCGGCGTGCTGCTCGCCGTTCCACTTGACGAGCTTTTCCAGCACCACGGAGCGGGCGGGCATGTTGATGCCGAGCGCGAGGGTCTCGGTCGCGAACACGGCCTTGACCAGGCCGCGTACGAACAGCTCCTCCACCACCTCCTTGAACGTCGGGAGCATGCCCGCGTGGTGGGCGGCGATGCCGCGCTCCAGGCCCTCCAGCCACTCGTAGTAACCGAGGACGTGCAGGTCCTCGGACGGGATGGCGGCGGTGCGCTCCTCGACGAGGGCCCGGACCTGCTCCCGTGCCTCCTCGTCGTTGAGTCTGAGGCCCGCGTACAGGCACTGCTGGACTGCGGCCTCGCAGGCGGCGCGGCTGAAGATGAAGGTGATGGCCGGCAGCAGGCCCTCGGAGTCGAGGCGCTCGATGACCTCGGGCCGGCCCGGCGTCCACACGCGCGAGCGCTGTCTGCGCTCCCGCTCCCGGTCGGCCTCGCGCATCGCCCGGCCGCGCCTGCGGTCCTGGTACGACGGTCTGGTGGCCTCCATGCGGGCCAGGCGGACCAGATCGGGGTTGACGGCCTTCTTGTGACCCTCGCCCTCCTCGAACAGGTCGTACATCCGGCGCCCGGCGAGCACGTGCTGGAACAGCGGGACGGGGCGGTGCTCGGAGACGATCACTTCGGTGTCGCCACGGACGGTGTCCAGCCAGTCACCGAACTCCTCGGCGTTGGACACGGTCGCGGACAGCGACACCAGGGTCACCGACTCGGGCAGGTGGATGATCACCTCTTCCCATACGGCGCCGCGGAAGCGGTCGGAGAGGTAGTGCACCTCGTCCATGACCACGTAGCCGAGGCCGAGGAGGGTCTGGGAGCCGGCGTACAGCATGTTCCTGAGGACCTCGGTGGTCATGACGACCACCGGGGCTTCGGAGTTGACGCTGTTGTCGCCGGTGAGGAGGCCGACCTTGCCGGTGCCGTAGCGGCGGCACAGGTCGGCGTACTTCTGGTTCGACAGCGCCTTGATGGGTGTCGTGTAGAAACACTTCTTGCCCTGCTGCAGGGCGAGGTGGACGGCGAACTCGCCCACGATCGTCTTGCCCGAGCCGGTGGGGGCGGCCACCAGCACGCCCTTCCCCGTCTCGAGCGCCTCACAAGCCTCGATCTGGAAGGGGTCGAGGCCGAAGTCGTACATCTCGCGGAAGGACGCGAGCGCGGTGGCCTGCTCGGCTGCCCGCCTGCGGGCCGCCGCATACCGCTCGGCCGGTGAGAGGTCCTCTGTCATCGTGCTTTCGAGCGTACCGGGCCCCACTGACAACCGGACGATCATTATCCCGATCGTGTGCGGCACGCACCGGCGGGAGGGTGCAGAGCAGCGACACGGCGATGCCCCCGCCGGCCGGGGCGGGGGCATCGTCTGCGGCTGGGTGAGGTCCCGGCTCAGGTCACGTCGTCGTAGCCGTTGACCCGGTCCGTGCTCGAGCGCTCGGGCAGCGCCCGGGGCGCCGAGACGGATTCGACCTCGCCGATCTCCTCGGGCGTGAGGTCCAGCTCGGAGGCCTCGTCGTCGGCGGGTCCCTCGGCCTCCCGGCGTGCCCTGCGCCGGTCGTTGAGCAGCGCGATGGACACCGCGATGAAGAACAGCGCCCAGATCGGCGAGGCCAGCGCCAGCATCGTCCCCGGGTCGGGGGTGGGCGTGGCGACGGCCGCGAAGGCGGCGATGCCGACGATCATGCCACGCCACCAGCCGAGCATCCGCCGGCCGGACAGGACACCGGTGAGGTTGAGCATGACCAGCAGCAACGGCATCTCGAAGGCGAGGCCGAAGACGACGATCATGCGGGTGACCAGGTCGATCAGATCGTCCGCCGGCAGCAGGTTCTCGGCCCCGCTGGGCGTGAGGTCGATCATCACCTTCGCCGTCACGGGCAGCACGTTGTACGCGAGGTAGCCACCGGCGAGGAACAGCGGGAAGCCGAATCCGACGAACGCGTAGGCGTACTTCTTCTCGTGCCTGTGCAGACCGGGCGCGACGAACGCCCACAGCTGGTAGAGCCAGACCGGCGACGCCAGCACGATGCCCGCCGTCAGCGCGACCTTCAGGGCCAGCGTGAACGGCGCCAGCAGGCCGCTGACCGTGATGTGGGCACAGTGGGCGTTCTTGGTCTTGGCCAGCTCCCCGAAGGACTGCGAGCAGCCGACCGAGTCGAGCACCGGCTTGGTGACGACGTTGATGATGTCCTGGTAGAAGAAGGCGGCCACGATCGTGACGACGACGATCGCCAGGACTGCCTTCGCGAGCCGATTGCGCAGCTCACGCAAGTGATCCGCGAGCGGCATGCGCCCCTCGGGATCCCTCTCCTTCTTGCGGGCAGGCTTGAGCAACCCACATCCTCATCTCGTGCGGCGGACCGGATGTCCCGGTCCTCGAGTCAGCGCTGGGTCGTCGTGTCCGTCGGCTCGTTGACCGGCCGGGAGCTGGTCACGTCGCCGGGCGAGGCCTGGATCGTGCGCTGCGCCGGGGTCTGCTCCTCGGCGGGCTGGGCGGAGGTGGTGGACTGCTTGCCGTCGTCCTTCATCGCCTTGGCCTCGCTCTTCAGAATGCGAGCGGACTTGCCGAGCGAGCGCGCCATGTCCGGAAGCTTCTTGGAGCCGAACACGAGGACGATCACCAGAACCAGGAGCACCAGGTGCCACGGCTCAAGTGCGTTGCGGAACATAAGTCTTCACCTTCTCACTGAGGCGGGGCGACGGGGGCATGTCCGAAGGGTCGGACAATTGTCTGACCATCGTGCTGGCAGCGATCGTATCGCCCGGGGATGAACGTAAAACAATCCCCGTGCATACTCCCGCTCGGTCTGCGGACCGCGCCTCGTTGTTCGGGCCGCGACCAGCAGCGTACCTGGCCGGACCGACACGGTGACAGGGCGAAGTGACCCAAAGCGCACGGCCCGCGGCAATCTACAACGCATCGACGGCGCCGGCCGCGCTGACGGCCGCCCGCTCCAGGTCCTCGGCCGCACTGTTGATACGGCGCGCGGAGTCCGCGACCTGCTGCCCGAGGCGCCGCGCCTCCACGAAGACCCGGACGGCGAGCACCCCCAGCACCGCGAGACCCAGGAAACCCACCGCTACCGCGAACATCGGCCAGAACATGACGTCGAGACTAGACCGTCACCGGCCCGGCGGCGCACCCGCCCGCGTCCTGGTGCCGAGCCGCGGTGCCCTGCGCCTACACCGTGGAGTGCAGCCGCAGTGTGCTGACCCCGCCGTCGGTGAGCAGCTCGACGATGCGCTCCCCGGCGGGCTTGCGGACGGCGGCGCCGCACTCGGGGCAGGTGAAGGAGTAGAACGTGGTCCGGCTGCTGGCGCCGATGGCGAGGCGCAGCGCGCTCGCGGCGAGCTCGAAGCGGCCCCGGCAGTCCGGGCAGCCCGCCTTGAACACCACGGGGACGACTCTCTTCATCCCGGCGAAGGCTGTCGCCACCGTCATCTCACCTGCACCGGACACCGGAGACTCGCTCACAGGCCTCGCTCCTCATGTTGTGGTCGTTCGCCAGGCGCGCCGCCGGAAGTGCCGCGTTGTGCCGTCCCGCGTCCGCGGCACCGTCGTGGCCAGTCACTGCCCCGAATTCCCGGTTTCGCTCGAACCCGGGGAGGACCCCATCGCGGCGGAGCCGCATTTCTCACACAGCCCCGCGCCCCTTCAGGGCGCTCTCACTGCCCGGAGCCGGCCGGCTGCGCCATGTCATACGCCTGCAAGGCCTCGCGGGCCGCCCGGCGGGCGCTGTCGGCCAGGTCGGGCGGGGAGACGATCCGGCCGTCCCGGCCGAGCCGCAGCGCCAGCCGGCGCAGCGAGGCCGGATCGGGCGTACGCAGAGTGATACGCAGCCCGCCGTCGGGAAGCTCATCCGCGCTGTCGTGCGGGTAGTACTCGGCCACCCAGCGGCCGCCCGGGCCGACCTCGATCACGACCTCCGGGTCCTCGGCGGCCGGCTGCACCAGGGCCTCGGAGAGGTCGCGCAGCTCTATCTCCGGGGGCGCGGACGGCTCGTCCAGGATTCTGATCTCGGCGACCCGGTCGAGCCGGAAGGTGCGCCGGGCCTCGGAGCGGCGACACCAGGCCTCGACATAGGTGTGCCCGACGCTGACCAGGCGGATGGGGTCGATCTCGCGCTCGGTGACCTCGTCGCGGGCCGGCGAGTAGTAGCGGATCCACAGCCGGCGGCGCTCGGAGATCGCCCGGTCGACGTCGGCGAAGACCCCGCCCTCGGACTCGAACGTCACCGACAGCCGGGCGCTGGCGCCCGCGGCCTCACCGGCGGCGGCCTCCACCTTGGCGGTGGCCCGCAGCAGCGCCTGCCGGTCGCCCTCGCGCAGACCCGGCAGCGTCGAGACCGCACGGGCGGCCACCAGCAGGGCGGTCGCCTCGTCGGCCGCCAGCCGCAGCGGCTCGGCGGCCTCCTCGCCGAGCGCGGCCGGATTGTGCCACCAGATGCGCTCGCCGTCGGTGTCGATGTCCAGGAGATCGCCGCCGCGGAAGCTGGTGCCGCACATGGGCAGCAGGTCGAGGTCGGCGACCAGCTCGTCCTCGGTGATGCCGAAGGCACGCGCCACGTCCGCGATCCGCGCGCCGGGCCGCTCCCGGAGATACGTCACCAGGGAGAGCATCCGCCGGGTCTGGTCGATCGCGTTCACGGGCCTGACCGGTTTGCCTGCCACAGTCCTGCTCCCCCTTCAGCCCTTGGCCACGGCGCGCAGCCGGTCCACCACGTCCGCGCGCAGCTCGGCCGGCTCCAGGACCACCACGTCCGGCCCGAACTCCACCAGCCAGGCGTCCAGGCCGTGCCCGTACGGAATCTCCAACTCGTCCCAGCCGTCGCCGAGTTCCCGCACTCCGGTGGCCTTCGCCCGAAGGGGGTAACCGGCGCCGGAACGCAGCCGGATCAGGGCCGTACCGTCCGCGATCTCGCCCGCCCAGCTCGCGACCGTCTCCCGTACGGTGACGACGTCGGGCACGGCAGCGGTGAAGCCCGTGCCGCGCGAACGCACCCGGCCGGTGATCCGGGAGAGCCGGAAGACGCGCTCGGCACCCCGGTCCCGGTCGAAGCCGGCCAGGTACCAGTGCCCGCGCCAGCACTCCAGCGCCCACGGTTCCACATGCCGGGTCTCGGGATGGGCGGCGGAGGCCTTGCGGTAGTCGAAGACGACCGGGCGGCGGTCGCGGCAGGCCAGCATCAGCGGCTCGAAGGCGGCCTCGTGCACCGGGATCCGGGGTTCCAGAGCGCCGTGCGCCTCGTACGGGTCGACGTCCTCGGGCAGCCCCGCGGCACGCAGCTTCTGCAGGGCGCCGCTGGCCGCGCCGGCCAGGCGGGCCTGCTGCCAGACCTTCGCGGCGAGACCGAGCGCCGCGGCCTCCTCGGCGTCCAGGGTGATGGGCGGCAGCCGGTTGCTGTCACGGCGGGCGAGATAGCCGACCTCGCCGTCCAGGTTCTCCACCGTCTCGATGACCAGGCCCAGCTCGCGCAGGTCGTCCTTGTCCCGCTCGAACATCCGGTTGAAGGAGTCGTCACTGCCCGCTTCGAGGTAGGCCTCGATGGACGCACGCAGCTCCCGCTTGCTGAGCGGACGCCGTGTGCCGAGCAGACACAGCGCGAGGTTCATCAACCGCTCGGCCTTGGCAATGGCCATCGACGCCCTTCGCCTTTCCTCCGGTGCTTCCGAGCGATGACCGTACCGCTCCTCAGGGTGGTGACAAAAGCCGAGGGCCCATGCCCGGACAGGCATGGGCCCAAGGTGATCGGATCCGGTCGGACCCGGCCGGACGACCGGGCACGGTCCCGGCCGGACCCGACGGACGATCACGCGTGGATCAGACCGGGATCAGACGGCGAGCAGGTCCACCACGAAGATCAGCGTCTCGCCCGGCTGGATCGCCGGAGTCGGGCTCTGGTTGCCGTAGGCAAGGTGAGCGGGGATGGTCAGCTGGCGACGGCCACCGACCTTCATGCCCTGCACGCCCCGGTCCCAGCCCTTGATGACGCGGCCCCCGCCGAGCGGGAAGCGGAACGGGGTCCCCCGGTTCCAGCTGGCGTCAAACTCCTCGCCGGTACTGAAGGCCACACCCACGTAGTGCACCGTGACGGTCTGACCCTCCTTCGCGACCTCGCCGTCGCCCTCCCAGATGTCCTTGATCTCCAGGTCGGCCGGGGGCTCGCCACCAGGGAAGTCGATCTCGGGCTTGTCGATGCTCACGTCAAAAGCTCCTGCTTGTGTACGACACGAAACGCGGACAGTCTTTCATCCCCGCAACTCTGCCGCCCGCCACGGGCGCACCGGCTACATCGCCGCGAGGATGTCCACCGTGAAGACGAGCGTCGAACCCTTCTTGATCACCCCGCCGCTCGGCGGAGTGTCGCCGTAACCCAGCTCCGGCGGCACCACGATCAGCACCCGGCTGCCCACCTTCTTACCGGTCAGCCCCTGCGCCAGGCCCTTGACCGCCTGCTGCATCTGCTCCAGCGCGAACTGGCTCAGCCGACCCGAGCCGTACGTCCGCTGAAACGTCTTGCCGCCGTCCCAGACCAGCCCCTGGAACTGGCACAGCACCGCCTGGTCGGACTTCAGCTCCGGCCCGTCGCCCTCCAGGACATACGTCGACACCAGCTTCTTCGGCGGAGCCGTCTTGGGGACCGTGACCTTGGGGACATCGCCGTCGGTGTTCGTGGCCACCTTCGGCAGAGCGGCGTCGGTCTGCGCCACCGGCTTGCCCTTGACCGAACTCTTCGAGTTGAAGGAATCGATCAGGTCGATCACGAACACCAGCGTGTCCGTACCCTTGATACCCGCCTGCGGCTCACCCTCCTTGCCGTAACCCCAGGTCGGCGGCACCGCGATCTGGATACGGCTGCCCGTCTTCCGGCCCGCCAGCGCATACCGCCAGCCATCGATGACACCGCCCGCGGCAAGCTGCAGCACCAGCGGACGCTTCTTGTCGTAGGAGTTGTCGAAGACCTTCGCCGTGTCCCAGATCTGACCCAGATAGTTCGCCTGGATGAAGTCGTTCTCCGCGACCGTACGACCACTGCCCGCGATCAGCGTCTTCACCGCCAGGTTCTTCGACGGCGCCCCCGGCCCCTTGGCCACCGTCGGCTTCTCACCGAACTTCGTGCCCGCCGTGACTGCCGGCAACGGCCCCTCCACCATCTTCGGCGGCGGCGCCGAGGGCACCGACGGCGACGGCGAGGCACTGGCCTTGCTGGAAGCGGACTTGTTGTCACCACACGCGGCGAGTGTGACCAGTCCTGCGGGAACAGCGGCGAGGAGAAGTGAACGTCGGCGCACGGGAAGGCCTCGTAATCGGTCGATCTTGCGGATGGCGTGCGCGCTACCTTAGCCGCGTTCGGGCGCCGATCCAGGCTCCGGCCCGCATCGATCTGGGCCGGAGATCCGGGGGTTGTCCCCCGGGACCGCGCAGTCGACGTGAAAAGGGCGCCGTACGAGAAACGTACGACGCCCCTGCGGAGTTCCCGCATTTCACACCCGAAACGCTCGACCCACCTCGCTCCCGCTACATTCCGGCGATCAGCTTCTCCACCCGGTCGTCCACCGAACGGAACGGGTCCTTGCACAACACGGTGCGCTGCGCCTGGTCGTTGAGCTTCAGATGTACCCAGTCGACCGTGAAGTCCCTGCGCTGCTCCTGCGCCCGCCGGATGAAGTCGCCCCGCAGCCGCGCCCGAGTCGTCTGCGGCGGCACCGACTTGCCCTCGAAGATCTTCAAGTCGTTGCAGATCCGGGCCGCCTGACCCTTCTTCTCCAGCAGGTAGTACAGGCCACGACGACGGTGGATGTCGTGGTACGCGAGGTCTATCTGCGCGACCCGCGGATGCGACATCGTCATGTTGTGCTTGGCCCGGTACCGCTCGATCAGCTTGTACTTCATCACCCAGTCGATCTCGGTCGCGATCCGGTCCAGCTCCTCGGACTCGATCGCGTCGAGCGTGCGGCCCCACAGCTCCAGGACCTGGGCGACCGTGCCGGTGCGGATGCCACGGCGGTCACAGAAGTCCACGGCCTTGTCGAAGTACTCGCGCTGCACCTCCAGCGCGGAGGCCTCCCGGCCACTGGCCAGCCGCACCTTGCGCCGGCCCGTGATGTCGTGGCTGACCTCACGGATCGCCCGGATCGGGTTCTCCAGCGTCAGATCACGCATCACCGTGCCCGCCTCGATCATGCGCAGCACCAGATCGGTCGCACCGACCTTCAGCAGCATCGTCGTCTCGGACATGTTCGAGTCACCGACGATGACATGCAGCCGGCGGTAACGCTCCGCGTCCGCGTGCGGCTCGTCACGGGTGTTGATGATCGGCCGCGAACGCGTCGTCGCCGAGGAGACACCCTCCCAGATGTGCTCGGCGCGCTGACTGACGCAGTACACGGCGCCGCGCGGGGTCTGGAGCACCTTGCCGGCACCGCACAGCAGCTGCCGGGTGACCAGGAACGGGATGAGGATGTCCGCGAGCCGGGAGAACTCCCCGTGCCGGGCCACCAGATAGTTCTCGTGGCAGCCGTACGAGTTGCCCGCCGAGTCGGTGTTGTTCTTGAACAGGTAGACGTCGCCTGCGATTCCCTCCTCGTGCAGGCGTCGTTCCGCGTCCACCAGGAGTCCTTCGAGAATGCGCTCGCCGGCCTTGTCGTGGGTGACCAGTTCGATCACATTGTCACATTCGGGTGTCGCGTATTCCGGATGTGAGCCCACGTCGAGATAGAGCCGGGCGCCGTTACGCAGAAAGACATTGCTGCTGCGGCCCCATGACACGACACGGCGGAAGAGGTACCGCGCCACCTCGTCAGGAGACAGGCGCCGCTGTCCCCTGAACGTGCACGTGACGCCGTACTCGTTCTCCAGCCCGAAAATGCGGCGGTCCATGACTGAACATTACGCCCGATCCCCTGAGCTGAAACGGGGTTCGACAGCACGATTTGGATCATTTTCCGATGAAGCCGCAACCACCCCGCCCCGCGCGGGAGCTGCGAGGACCCGCCCCGTGGCCAGCAGGACCAGCAGCGACACGGCCCCCGCCGCCCCCGGCACCGCGAACCCCCACACCGTGCCACCGGCCTGCACCACGGGCCCGGCCACGCCCGTCCCCACCGACGCACCCACCGTGAACGTCGTCACAAGCCAGGAAAACGCCTCGGTGACCGTCCCGCTCGGCGCATGCCGGTCCACGATGATGAACGCACAAGCGATACAAGGCGCCAGAAACACCCCGGACAGCACGGACAGCACCACCATGGCCACCGCACCCGGCGTCAGCATCAACGGCAGATAACACACCGCCAGAAGCGCCACCAGCACCCGCAGTCGCCGCTCCGGCACACCAGCCCACTGACGAGCCCCGTACGCCGTGCCGCCCACGAGCGCGCCCAGCCCGAGCCCCGCCATCATCCAGCCGTACACCGCGTCACCACCGTGCCCGTCGGCATACGACACCGACGCGACCGTGATCGACCCCAGCGCCATACCCACGAACAGGAACGCCCCCAGCAGCGCCAGCAGACCCGGCGAACGCAGCGCGCCCAGCCAGTGCGCCTCACGCGGAGCCGACCGCCACGCGCGCGAGGGCGGCGACATCACCACCGAGAGCGCACCCAGCACGCCCAGCAGATTCAGCACGAGCAGCGCGGCACGCTCGTCCCACAGGGACGCACACAGCGTCACCAGCAGCGGGCCGACCGTGAACATGACCTCCTGCGCGATCGCGTCCATGGCGTACGCGGTGTGCACCTGCTCCTCACGCCGCAGCACCGAAGGCCACAGCGCCCGCAAGCCCCCCTCCAGGGGTGGCGTGAACAGGCCCGCCGCCGCCACGGACACATATGCCACCGGCAGCGGATCAGTGCCGGAGAACGCGAACACCGTCATCGAGAGGGCCGCGAGAACGGCCGCGGGCAGCTGCACCCGCGGCTGCCCGTACAGGTCCACCAGTCGGCCCAGCACCGGCTGGCCGACGGCGTTGGCGACGCCGTACACGGCCGCCAGCGCGCCCGCCAGGCTGTACGTACCGCCCTCGGCGCGGACGAACAGCACCAGGGCGATCGCCGCCGTCGCATTGGGCAGCCGCCCCACCAGCGTGCCGGTGAGCAGCCGCAGCGCATGCCTCGCCCGGAGTATCTCCCGGTATCCCGTGGCCATGTGCTGCCCTCCAGCGACTCGGCCGGGCCGCCGCGACGACCCGACGTTTTACGTATAACTTCCGCGCCCATACGTACCATGTGCGCTGTTCACACGTCCAGACGAACGACCCCACACAGAGGAGCAGGCCCACGGTGGCACGCAGCAGCACGCGCCCGACCAGCCGGGACGTCGCCCAGGCAGCCGGAGTCTCCCAAGCCGCCGTCTCCCTCGTCCTCGGCGACAAATGGCGCGGCCGAGTATCCGAAGCCACCGCCGAACGCGTCCGTCACGCCGCACGCGAACTCGGCTACCGCCCCAACCTCGCCGCCCGCAACCTCCGCCTCGGCCGCACCCGCACGGTCCTGCTCGTCGTACCCGCCCTGACGACCGAGTTCTTCGCCGGCGTCTACACCGGCGCCGCACGCGTCGCCGCCGAAAACGGCTTCGGCGTCGTCCTCTACCCCTCCCCCGAAGGCATCGGCCCCGCCCGCGACCCCTTCGCCTCCGCCCAAGCCGCCCTCGACGGCGTCATCGCCTCCTCCATGGCCGCCGACGCCCTCACCGCCATCCGCGGCGACCAGCTCCCCCTCGTCATGCTCGACAGCGACCCGGAAGGCAGCCTCGGCGCCGCCACCGTCAACCTCGACATCGCCGACGGCGTCCGCCAGGTCACCGAACACCTCCTCCACCTCGGCCACCGCCGCATCCTCCACCTCGCCGCCGACGTCCCCTCATGGACCTTCGACATCCGCGCGAATGAACTGGCAGCACGCATGGCAGCCGTACCAGGGACAGAGGTACGCACGGCCCGCGCCCCCATCTCCATCGAAGGCGCCCTCACCGCCACCGAGAAAGCCCTCACCACACCCGGCCCCCGGCCCACCGCCATCATCTGCGACGACGACAAACTCGCCGCCGGCGCCTACAAAGCCGTCCGCCGCCTCGGCCTGCGCATCCCCGACGACATCTCCGTCACCGGCCTCGACGACCTCGCCCTCGCCACCGCCATCGACCCCGAACTGACCACCGTACGACTCGACGCCGAACTCTTCGGCGAACGCGGCATGCAGGCCCTCCTGGCCGTCCTGGAGGGACGGGAGCCGGAGGGCGGGGACATCCCGGTCCACCTGGTCGTCAGAGGCTCCACAGCCCCACCACGGGCCGCCTAGACATCCACCCCGACCCGGTGCCGCACCTAACGCCGTGTGCCCCGGCCAGAGACACGGCCGGGGCACACACAAGGCAGGCGGGCGGGACACGCCCGGACGTCACTCCTCCTCGGAGCCGTCCTCCTCGGCGCTCTCCGCCTCTGTGGCCGCACCGTCCGCCGCCAGCAGACGCGACAACCGACGACCGACGATCCGCTTGAACTTGCGCTTCTGCGGACGCGTACGATCCAGCACAGCCACCTCAAGACGCTCCGCGGGAATCTCCCGCTCACTGCCATTGGTGTCACGCGACAGCGCCTGCACCGCCAGCTTCAACGCCTCTGCCAGCGACATGCCATCACGGTGCCGCTGATCCAGGAAACTGCTGATCTGCTCCGCATTGCCGCCCACCGCGACCGAGCCATGCTCGTCCACGATCGAACCGTCATGCGGCAGCCGATAGATCTGATCGCCCTCCGGGGTCTCCCCCACCTCCGCCACGACCAGCTCCACCTCATACGGCTTCTCAGCGGCGGAGGAGAAGATCGTGCCGAGCGTCTGGGCATAGACGTTCGCCAGACCACGAGCGGTCACATCGTCACGGTCATAGGTGTAACCCCGCAGGTCGGCGTAGCGAACACCACCGATGCGCAGGTTCTCGTACTCGTTGTACTTACCGGCGGCCGCGAAACCGATCCGGTCATAGATCTCGCTGAACTTGTGCAGCGCACGGGACGGGTTCTCACCGACGAACACGATCCCGTCGGCATACTGCATGACCACAAGACTGCGGCCACGGGCGATGCCCTTGCGGGCATACTCCGCCCGGTCGGCCATGGCCTGCTGAGGTGAGACATAGAACGGCGTCGACACCGGTTATCCGTCCCTTTCTGTCCTGGTCACTGGATCACCTTGATAAGAAGCCGGGGCCCGCGCTCAGAGCAGGGCGGCCTTGGGGCCGTCCGGCTCCTCCAGACGCCGCTGGAGCACCGCCCGCGCGACCTCGGAGGACTCCTCCTCCGTGAGCCGACGGAAACCGTCCTCGGTGATCACGGTGATGATCGGGTAGATCCGGCGGGCGACATCGGGACCACCGGTCGCCGAGTCATCGTCAGCCGCGTCATACAGAGCCTGCACCACCAGCGTGGTCGCCTGCTCCTCGCTCAGATCGTCACGGAACAGCTTCTTCATCGCACCACGCGCGAAGATCGAGCCGGAACCCGTCGCCGAGAAGTTGTGCTCCTCGGAACGGCCGCCCGTCACGTCGTAGGAGAAGATCCGGCCCTTCTCGCGGTCCAGGTCGTAACCCGCGAAGAGCGGCACCACGGCCAAGCCCTGCATGGCCATGCCGAGATTGGAACGGATCATGGTCGACAGCCGGTTCGCCTTGCCCTCCAGCGACAGCTGCGCACCCTCGACCTTCTCGAAGTGCTCCAGCTCCAGCTGGAAGAGCTTGACCATCTCCACGGCCAGACCGGCGGCGCCGGCGATACCGACGGCCGAGTACTCGTCCGCCGGGAAGACCTTCTCGATGTCCCGCTGAGCGATCACATTGCCCATCGTGGCCCGGCGGTCACCGGCAAGCACCACGCCCCCGGGGAACGTCACGGCGACGATCGTCGTCCCGTGCGGCGCCTCGATCACGCCCTGTGTGGGCGGCAACTGCCGCTTGCCGGGCAGCAGCTCCGGCTGGTGCTCGGACAGAAAGTCCATGAAGGAGGAGGACCCGGGCGTCAGGAAGGCAGCTGGTAGACGCCCTGTGCTACGAGTGTTGGCTTCCACAGGTTTCCTTCCAGATAGGCAGCGGCCCGGCGTACGGCGTCGGGGTTGTCACCCAACTTGCCGATGGCCGAGTTGCAGTTGAAGCACAGTACGCCTCGGACCCTACCCGTCTTGTGGCAGTGATCCACATGCACGGGCGGGGCAGCCAGGCAGATCACGCAGAGGCCGAGCCGGGAGGCGATCATCGCGTCGCGCTCGGCTTCGGTGAGGCCGTAGTTTCGCCTGAGATGGCGCTGCCGACTCTTCACCGCCTTGCACGCCTTACAGACCCATCGCGCATCGCCTGGTTCCGTGCGAACGCTGCCCGCGGCTTGTGCTGCTTGCACCGCGAGCAGCGCTTCACGCCTTCTTCGCTTTCCAACTCCGCCCCCGACACCTTCCTTTGATCCGAAGGTAGAAGCTACTCTCCACCCTTCTGAACGAAGGAGCGCACGAAGTCCTCGGCATTCTCCTCGAGGACATCGTCGATTTCATCGAGGACGGAGTCCACGTCATCGCTCAGCTTCTCGTGCCGCTCCTTGAGGTCCTCCGAAGCCTGCGCGTCCTGCGCCTGCTCCTCGACCTCTTCGGTGGAGCGTGTGGCCTTCTGCTGGCCGCCGCCGGTGTCCTTGGTTGCCATATCCCTCACCCCGCTCAGTTCGCCTGCCGATCGGTGATGATCAGACCCTACAAGCCGGGTCCGACATCGGCCCCGCAGTTTCTCCAACGTACGGGGGCCACCTCGATGATTCCCGGGCGGTGGGATTTCCACCCTGTCCGCCCGGGGCGGGCCGGGTGCCCGCGTGGTCCGCTCAGCCGCCCGACAGGACCCTGACCAGGTCTTCCGCCGTGCGGCAGCGGTCCAGCAGTTCCTTGACGTGATTTCGCGTTCCGCGTAGCGGTTCCAGGGTTGGAACGCGCTGCAGCGAGTCCCGGCCCGGGAGGTCGAAGATGACCGAGTCCCAGCTGGCCGCGGCGACGTCGTCGGCGTACTGCTCCAGGCAGCGGCCGCGGAAGTAGGCGCGGGTGTCCTCCGGTGGCTTCGTCATGGCCTGCTCGACGTCTGTCTCCGCGAGGAGGCGCTTCACGCGGCCGCGGGCGACGAGGCGGTTGTAGAGGCCTTTCTCGGCGCGTACGTCCGCGTACTGGAGGTCGACGAGGTGGAGGCGGGCGGCGTCCCAGTCGAGGCCGTCGCGGCGGCGGTAGCCCTCCATGAGCTCGCGTTTGGCGACCCAGTCGAGTTCGCCGGCGAGGCTCATGGGGTCGTTCTCCAGGCGCGTGAGGGTGTCTTCCCAGCGGGTCAGGACGTCCTTGGTCTGGTCGTCGGCGTCGGCGCCGTAGCGCTCCTCGACGTACTTGCGGGCCAGTTCGAAGTACTCCATCTGGAGCTGGACCGCGGTCAGGGTCCGACCGCTGCGCAGAGTCACCAGCCGCTTCAGGGAGGGGTCGTGCGAGACCTGGTGCAGGGTGCGTACCGGCTGGTCGACCGCCAGGTCCACGGCGATGAAGGCGTCCTCGATCATGGAGAGGACCAGGGCGGTCGTGCCGAGTTTGAGGTACGTCGAGATCTCGGAGAGGTTCGCGTCGCCGATGATCACGTGGAGGCGGCGGTATTTCTCCGCGTCGGCGTGGGGTTCGTCCCGGGTGTTGATGATGGGGCGCTTGAGGGTGGTCTCCAGGCCGACTTCGACTTCGAAGTAGTCGGCTCGCTGGCTGATCTGGAAGCCGTGTTCGTGGCCGTCCTGGCCGATGCCGACGCGGCCGGCTCCGGCGAAGACCTGGCGGGAGACGAAGAAGGGGGTGAGGTGGCGCACGATGTCGGAGAAGGGGGTTTCCCGCTTCATCAGGTAGTTTTCGTGCGTGCCGTAGCTGGCGCCCTTGTTGTCGGTGTTGTTCTTGTAGAGGTGGATGGGCTGGGCGCCGGGGAGCTGGGCGGCTCGCTCTGCGGCCTCTGCCATGATGCGTTCGCCGGCCTTGTCCCAGAGGACGGCGTCGCGTGGGTTGGTGACCTCCGGGGCGCTGTATTCGGGGTGGGCGTGGTCCACGTACAGTCGCGCGCCGTTGGTGAGGATCACGTTGGCGAGGCCGATGTCCTCGTCGGTGAGCTGGCTGGCGTCGGCGGCCTCGCGGGCGAGGTCGAAGCCTCGCGCGTCCCGTAGCGGGTTTTCCTCCTCGAAGTCCCAGCGGGCCCGGCGGGCCCGGTGCATCGCCGCTGCGTAGGCGTTGACGATCTGGGACGAGGTGAGCATGGCATTGGCGTTGGGGTGGCCGGGGACGGAGATGCCGTACTCCGTCTCGATGCCCATTACTCGCCGTACGGTCATGCGGCCCTCCTTGCCGGGCGGCACCCTCGGTCGTGGGCGCCGCTCAAGTACCGCTGGCGCTCCGGTGCGTGTGCGGTGCCCGTCCCCGCACTGCGCGACTCGGCGGTAGGAACGAGCCTAGAACGCCTTTGCGCTGGTGGGGAGATCATTTGCGTCATTGCCTGCTCCGGTCGTGGCCAGAAAAACAGTCGGCTGCGGGTTCCCGGTGTGGGGACCCGCAGCCGCCCTGGTTTTACAGGTACTGGCCGGTGTTCGCCACCGTGTCGATGGAGCGGCCGGTGTCCGCGCCCTGCTTTCCGGTGATGAGGGTGCGGATGTAGACGATCCGTTCGCCCTTCTTTCCGGAGATTCGGGCCCAGTCGTCGGGGTTGGTGGTGTTGGGCAGGTCTTCGTTCTCCTTGAACTCGTCCACGCAGGCTTGGAGGAGGTGGGAGACGCGGAGGCCTTTCTGGTTCTTTTCGAGGAAGTCCTTGATCGCCATTTTCTTGGCGCGGCCGACAATGTTTTCGATCATGGCGCCGGAGTTGAAGTCCTTGAAGTAGAGGACTTCCTTGTCGCCGTTGGCGTAGGTGACTTCCAGGAAGCGGTTTTCCTCGGATTCGGCGTACATCTGCTCGACGGCCGTCTGGATCATGCTCTGGACGGTCGTCTCCTTGCTGCCGCCGTGCTCGCCGAGGTCGTCGGCGTGCAGCGGGAGCCGCTCGGTGAGGTACTTGCCGAAGATGTCCTTCGCCGCCTCGGCGTCGGGGCGCTCGATCTTGATCTTCACGTCGAGTCGGCCGGGGCGCAGGATGGCGGGGTCGATCATGTCCTCGCGGTTGGAGGCGCCGATGACGACCACGTTCTGCAGGCCTTCGACACCGTCGATCTCGGCGAGCAACTGGGGGACGATGGTGTTTTCCACGTCGGAGCTGACGCCGGAGCCGCGGGTGCGGAAGAGGGACTCCATCTCGTCGAAGAAGACGATCACGGGCGTGCCTTCGCTGGCCTTCTCACGGGCACGCTGGAAGACGAGGCGGATCTGGCGCTCGGTCTCGCCGACGTACTTGTTGAGGAGCTCGGGGCCCTTGATGTTGAGGAAGAAGCTCTTGCCGGCGGCCTGACCGGTGACCTCGGCGACCTTCTTGGCGAGCGAGTTGGCGACGGCTTTGGCGATGAGTGTCTTGCCGCAGCCGGGGGGGCCGTAGAGCAGGACGCCCTTGGGCGGGCGCAGCTCGTGCTCCTTGAAGAGGTCCGGGTAGAGGTACGGCAGCTCGACCGCGTCGCGGATGGCTTCGATCTGGTTGCCGAGTCCGCCGATCTGCTCGTAGCCGATGTCGGGGACCTCTTCGAGGACGAGTTCTTCGACTTCGCTCTTGGGGACGACTTCGTAGACGTAGCCGGAGCGGGGTTCGAGCAGGAGGGCGTCGCCGGGGCGGATGGTGACGTCCAGCAGCGGCTCGGCGAGCCGTACCACCCGTTCCTCGTCGGTGTGGCCCAGTACGAGGGCGCGCTCGCCGTCCTCGAGGATTTCCTTGAGGGTGACGATGTCGCCGACGCGCTCGAATTCCATGGCTTCGACCACGTTGAGCGCTTCGTTGAGCATGACTTCCTGGCCACGCCTCAGGTCGTCGAGGTCGACGCTTGGGCTGACGTTCACCCGGAGTTTGCGGCCGCCGGTGAAGATGTCGGCGGTGGCGTCTTCGTTGGCTTGCAGGAAGACTCCGAAGCCGGCCGGTGGCTGGGCAAGCCGGTCGACCTCTTCCTTGAGGGCCACGATCTGGTCGCGGGCCTCGCGGAGGGTGTTGGCCAGCCGTTCGTTCTGGGCGGACACACCGGCCAGGTTGGTCTGCAGCTCGACGATCCGCTCTTCGAGAATCCTCGTGTGTCGCGGAGAGTCGGCGAGCTTGCGTCGCAGGACGGCGATCTCCTGCTCAAGGTAGGCGATCTGCCCGGCCGGGTCGTCGGACCCTCGTCCCGGGCGGATGCCGCGGTTCATGTCGTCGTCGTGGGCTGCCACGGTCCTCACCTCCTCCAAGGGGAGCTGGACGCTTCCAGACCCTACCTGGGTGGGTGTCGATTGAAACCCCTAGATCACCAAGACTGTCAAGGTGTGTCGTCGGTCACCCGGTGCGCTCTCCCTCGCACGGAGGGGATACCCACTCAACGTGATGTGGAAGCAGCTTGTTCCGGGCATCACGTGGTCAAAACCCTTCAGGAGTGGGCGGAGTTGTCCGGTGCGGGCTGTTGGGACGGGTTGCGGGCAGGGTGGGCCGCGCTCCTATGGATCGTTACGCAGAGCGACGGTGCGGGCGGTGGGTGTCACGGTCGGCCCAGCCAGAAGTGGTCGTTCTCTCAGTGGGCTCCCCTGTGTCCTGGTCGGGCGCTGTTACCCGGGTGGGCGGGGGTGGAAACCCGGTGGCGGTGGAGGTCGGCCGGATGTGCGGCGGAGGTAGGGTCGGGGGTGTTCAACAGCCGCTGGAGCGGACCCGGCTGGCCCTGGTGGTGCCGGCGCCGCCCGGCGCATCGATGGCAGGAGAGGTGACCGTGCAGCAGGAGGCCCCGGGCGGGGAGGCGCTGGAGGTCTGGATCGACCAGGATCTGTGTACCGGCGACGGGATCTGCGCCCAGTACGCCCCGGAGGTGTTCGAGCTGGACATCGACGGGCTGGCCTATGTGAAGGGCGCGGACGACGAGCTGCTGCAGGCGGTGGGGGCGACGGCTCCGGTGCCGTTGCCGTTGCTGGTGGATGTGGTGGACTCGGCGCGGGAGTGTCCGGGCGAGTGCATTCATGTGCGCCGGGTTTCGGACAAGGTCGAGGTGTACGGGCCCGACGCGGAGTGAGTCCGGGTCGGGCCCGGGGTCGGGCGCCGGGCCGGGATCGGACGTTCGGCCGCTGTGTGCGGTCGGGCGTTCAGACGCTGTGAGCGTCGGTGGGTGTGGAGCGGACGAAGGCGTTGCCGCTCCATTTCCATGTGACGGGGGTCTTCAGGTCGGGGCAGCAGTTGGGGACGGCGGCGGAGGAGTAGCCGAGCAGGGTGGCGCCGACCGTGCCCGCGTGCAGGGTGAAGTCGGTGACGGTGAGCCGGTCCTTGGGTTCGACGAGGGTGGCGACGATGCGGGGTGTGTCGTTGTCCGCGCCGCGGGTGAGGACGTAGACGCCGTCGGGCGGGGTGCCCATGGCGGAGTCGCAGTGGACGACCGCGACGGTTTCCGGTCGGCCGTCGCCGTCCAGGTCTCCGGTGGCTTTCTTGGCGACCACGGGTTTGACGCGTCCGCACTGCAGCGGGAAGTCGACGCCGGTGGTGCTGGGCGGCTGGGCGGCCGCGGGGACGGACTTGCTCTGGGTGCCGGTGGCGGAGGCGGCCGTGGCCGATCCGGGCTGTACGAGGGAGGAGAGGGCCACGACGCCGGCGACGGCCGTGGCGGTGGCGACCCAGTGGATGGGCCGGGTCTGGGTGTGGGCGAGCTCCGGTACGGCGGATTGCTGCACTAGGAGTGTCTCCTGTGAGGGCTGTGCCGGTGGGATGGCCAGCATGGTGCCACACGTCACAGTGCGGGGGAACGGCGGGGTCCGGGATTCCCGCAGGCGGGGGCCCGCGTGGGGGGCGGGAGTTTGGAGCCGTGGGGGATGCGGGCTTCCTGGTGTCCTGTCAACGGACGGGCGCCGTGCCCGAGTTCCCGTGGCTTGGCGGGAACTCGGGCACGGCGCCCTTGCGTTGTGCTGTGTGCGGGGTGGGTCAGCGGCCGGTGCCGCCGTCGGCGTTGGGTCCTGCGTAGTCCTCGCCGTAGGCGCCCTTGGCGGGGCGGCGGCGGCGCATGGGCGGCTCGACACCGTCGGCGAGGCGGCGGGCGGTGAGCAGGAAGCCGGTGTGGCCGATCATGCGGTGGTCGGGGCGGACGGCGAGGCCCTCGATGTGCCAGTTGCGGATCATGGTTTCCCAGGCGGTCGGCTCGTTGAAGCAGCCGATCTCGCGGATGGATTCCACGGTCCGGGCGAGCTGGGTGGTGGTGGCCACGTAGCAGCACAGGATGCCGCCGGGGACGAGGGCCTTGGAGACGGCCTCCAGGCATTCCCAGGGGGCGAGCATGTCGAGGATGACGCGGTCGACGTCGGTGTCGGACAGGTTGTCCTGGAGGTCGCCGACGGTGAGCTGCCAGGCGGGGTGGGGGCCGCCGAAGTAGCGCTCGACGTTCGCCTGCGCGATCTCGGCGAAGTCCTCGCGGCGCTCGTAGGAGTGCAGCATGCCCTGGTCGCCGATGGCGCGCAGCAGGAAGCTGCTGAGCGAGCCTGAGCCGACGCCGGCTTCCACGACGCGGGCGCCGGGGAAGATGTCGGCGAAGGCGAGGATCTGCCCCGCGTCCTTGGGGTAGACGACGGCTGCCCCGCGGGGCATGGACAGGACGTAGTCGGGGAGCAGGGGGCGCAGCGCGAGGTAGGCGACGTTGCCGGTGGTGCGGACAACGCTGCCCTCGGGAGCGCCGATCAGTTCGTCGTGCGGGAAGGAGCCCTTGTGGGTGTGGAAGTTCTTCCCGGCTTCGAGCGTGAACGTGTAGTGGCGGCCCTTGGGGTCGGTCAGCTGTACCTGGTCCCCGACCTTGAAGGGCCCGCGCCTGCGGGCGGCACCGGTCGGTTCGGACATGTGACCAGCGTACCGGCAGCCGAGGGGGCTGCCGACCACTAGACGGACGGGCGGGCCATGGCCTGGACGAAGGCCCGCTCCACGTCTGCTGCGGACAGGACGCCGTAGATCTCGCCGGTTTCCTCGACGACGAGGTATTCGGTGGCCGGGGTGGCGCGCAGGACGTCCAGGAGTTCTTCCCCGGCGAGTTCGGCGGAGACGCGCATGCCGTCGGTGAGGTCCTGGGCGAGTCCGCTGACGGCGACCCAGGGGCGGCGGTGTTCGGGTACGCCGACGATGGCGGACTCGCGGACGAGGGAGAGGGGGTTGCCGTGGGCGTCGACGACGACGAGGGCGCGGGCTCCGGCGGCGTTGGCGCGGCGCAGGGCTTCGGAGAGCGGGGTGTCGGTCTGGACGGGTACGGCGCGGCGGGTGAGGGTGCGGGCGCGCAGTTCGGGGAGGTGTTCGCGCAGGCGGGCCATGCGCAGGCTGTTGCCGGCGCCGGTCCAGATGATCGCGGCCAGGATGGCGGCGAGCAGGGCGTCGGTGACGGTGTCCATGCCGCCGGCGTCGGTGTTGTCGCCGCCGAGGGCGCCGGACTGGTTGAGCAGGGGCAGACCGATGAGGACGGTGACGGCGAGGGCGCGGCCGACCCAGGCGGCGGCGACGGTGCCGGTCATGGGTTTGCCGGTGATTTTCCAGACGACGGCGCGGAGCATCCGGCCGCCGTCGAGGGGCAGGCCGGGCAGGAGGTTGAAGATCGCCACGATGAGGTTGGAGATCATCAGGCCGGCCAGCAGGACGCCGGGGACGGTGCCGGGTTCGACGGGTTTCATGGCGAGGTAGAACAGCCCGGCGAGGACGAGGGAGAGCAGTGGGCCGACGAAGGCCAGGACGAACTCCCGGCCCGGGGTCTCGGCCTCCTTCTCGATCTCGGAGACGCCGCCGAAGAACTGCAGCTGGATGCGGCGGACGGGGAGTTTGAAGCGGATCGCGGCGACCGTGTGGGCCAGCTCGTGGACCAGGACGGAGGCGTAGAAGGCGACGGCGAAGAACAGGGAGACCAGGTACCGGGCGGCGCCCAGTCCGGGCAGCACGCGGTCGAGCTGGCCGCCGAAGACCCAGGTGATCAGCGCGGCGACGAGGAACCAGCTGGGCGCGACGTACACCGGCACGCCGAACGGCCGCCCCATGAGGATGCCGCCACCGGGCTCCTTGGGCCGCGGCTGCGGCGGCTCGCCCTTGGCGATCCCGGAGTGCGCGAGCGAACGGTGCTCGCTGTGCGGGTCGCGGGGGGTGCGGGGGCCGGGGGCCGGGGTGTTCTTGGGGCGGTCGGGGGTGCCGGTGGCGGTCGTGCCGTGCGGCGGGGTTGACTCGTCGTGGGACGCGGCGGGCTTGTCCTGGGGCGGGACGCTGGGGCCGGGGGCCGGGGCGTCGGCGTCGGTGGCGCCTGTGGCGTCTGTGTCCTCGGGGGTGCCGGTGGTGTTCGGGCCGGTGGCGGTGCCGGTGGCGGCCTGGGGTGGGGGTGTGGTGGTCGGGCGGCTGGTCGGCTCGCTGGTGCCCTCGGGGCCGGAGCGGCCTTCGTCCGTGGTGTCCTGGTGCGGAGCCGTGTCGGGCCGGGGCTCCGGGCCGGGGGTGGGGCCGGTCGTCGGGGCCGTTGGACCTGCGGGGTGCTCGGCCGGCTTGTCGTCGCCGGACCGCGGCTGCCCGTTCCCGCCGCTCACGTCCACGGTTTCCCCTCGTTCGAAGCGTCTTCCGCACCTGCCGGACGGAAGGGTCTGTGGTCGATGGTATGCGGCCGTGGTGACGCGTTTCGCCCCGGCACCCCTTGTGTTTGCCCCGCTGTCGTGCGGTCGAACGCGGGCGGCGGCTGGGTCACTGTCAGTGGTGGGCCGTAAGGTCTGTGGGCATGGACAGCAGCATCGAGGACGCGGAAGCCCAGGCGGGCGGCGCCGAGCAGACGGATCCGGCCGAGGCGCCGCAGCCGACGCCCACGACGGCTCCGCCGGCGCCGGCCGCGGTCGCGGTGCCGGGCCCCTCGATACCGGCGGCGGCGACCGAAGAGGGCTCCGCGTCCGGGGCGGTTTCCGCAGCAGATACAGCGCCCACGTCCGCGACGCTCCCCGCGCCCGGTGCATCCCCCGCCTCCGGTTCCGACGCATCCTCCACCCCTGGTGCCGAGCGGGTCGCCGTGCCGCCCGCCTCGCTCTCTCCTTCGCGGGCCGGGGATTTCATGCAGTGCCCGTTGCTGTACCGGTTTCGGGTGATCGACCGGCTGCCGGAGAAGCCGAGTGCGGCGGCGACCAAGGGAACCTTGGTGCACGCGGTCCTTGAGCGGCTGTTCGACGCGCCCGCCGCGGAGCGGACCGCGCCGCGGGCCAAGGCGCTGATCCCGGGCCAGTGGGACCGGCTGCGGGAGAGCAGGCCGGAGGTCACGGAGCTGTTCGCGGACGACCCGGACGGGGAGCGGCTGGCCGGGTGGCTGGCGGAGGCCGAGCGGCTCGTGGAGCGCTGGTTCACGCTGGAGGATCCGACGCGGCTGGAGCCGGCCGAGCGGGAGCTGTTCGTGGAGGCCGAGCTGGAGTCGGGGCTGCGGCTGCGCGGGATCATCGACCGGGTGGACGTGGCGCCGACCGGTGAGGTGCGGATCGTCGACTACAAGACGGGGAAGGCGCCGCGGCCGGAGTACTCCGAGGGCGCGCTGTTCCAGATGAAGTTCTACGCGCTGGTGGTGTGGCGGTTGAAGCGGGTGGTCCCGCGCCGGCTCCAGCTGGTGTATCTGGGCAGCGGGGATGTGCTGACGTACGACCCGGTGCCGGCCGATCTGGAGCGGGTCGAGCGCAAGCTGCACGCGCTGTGGGAGGCGATCGAGCAGGCCACGCAGACCGGTGAGTGGCGGCCCCGTCCGACCAAGCTGTGCGGCTGGTGCGACCATCAGGCGCACTGCCCGGAGTTCGGCGGCACTCCCCCGCCGTATCCGCTGCCGGTGAGGGCGGCCGAGTCCGGGGCCGTTGCGCAGGGCAGAATGGGCCCGGACTAGCGAAGGAGTGTCACGTGGCCATCCGTGTCCTACTGGTCGACGACCAGCCCCTGCTGCGTACGGGTTTCCGGATGATTCTGGAGGCCGAGCAGGACATCGCGGTCGTCGGCGAGGCCGGTGACGGTCTGCAGGCCCTCGATCAGGTGCGGGCCCTGCAGCCGGATGTGGTGTTGATGGATATCCGTATGCCGCGGATGGACGGGGTGGAGGCGACCCGGCAGATCACCGGTCCGGGGCGGGACGGTCCGGCCAAGGTGCTGGTGCTGACCACGTTCGACCTGGACGAGTACGTGGTGGAGGCGCTGCGTGCCGGTGCGAGCGGTTTCATGTTGAAGGACGCGCCCGCCAATGAGCTGGTGCAGGCCATCCGGGTGGTGGCGGCCGGTGAGGCGATGCTGGCGCCGAGCATCACACGGCGGCTGCTGGACAAGTACGCCACGCATCTGCCCTCGGGCGACGAGCCGGTGCCGGACACGCTGAACACGCTCACCGACCGTGAGGTGGAGGTGCTGAAGCTGGTGGCGCGCGGTCTGTCGAACGCGGAGATCGCGGCCGATCTGTTCGTCAGCGAGACGACCGTGAAGACGCATGTGGGGCATGTGCTGACCAAGCTGGGTCTCAGGGACCGGGTGCAGGCCGCGGTGTACGCGTACGAGAGCGGTCTGGTGCGCCCCGGCGCCCAGTGAGCGGACGGTCCGCGATACGACGGCGGTTCGGTACGACAGCCAAGGGCGCCCCTCCCGTGCGGAGAGGGGCGCCCTTGTGCGTCGGCGGCGTCGGCACCCGTCCATCGAGGGTGCCGGCGGGCGTCAGCTCTTGCTGAGTTCCCAGAACCGGAACACCGTGGAGGCGTCCAGGCAGTACTCCAGGCCGTAGACGCCGTCGCGGGCGACCGCGTACTGCTTGGCCTGCCAGACGGGCAGGACGGGCAGTTCGGTGGCGACGATGTTCTGCAGCCGGCTGAAGTCGTTGTCGGTGGCGGCGCGGTCGCTCTGGGAGGCCGTGTCGGGGATCAGCGAGCCCGTGATGGTGTTGTTGCTGTAGTTGTTGCCGAGCACGTTGTCCTTGCCGAAGAAGGGCGCGGTGAAGTTGTCGGCGTCCGGGTAGTCGGGCACCCAGCCCTTGACGTAGACGCCGTACTTGCCGGCGGCGATGTCCTTCTCGTACTGGTCGAAGGCGACGGACTTGACGTCGGCGTCGAACAGGCCGCTGGCGTTGAGCTGGCCGGCGATGGCCTTCAGCTCCTCGTCGGTGGCGGGGCCGTAGCGCGACGGCGTGGACCACAGGGTGAGCTTGACCTTGCCGGTGATGCCGGCGGCGCGCAGTGCGGCGGCGGCCTTGGCCTGGGAGGGGCGGGCGCCGTAGGTGTCGAAGAATGCGGTGTTGTGGCCGACGATGCCCGCCGGGATGATCGAGTACAGCGGGGTGGCGGTGCCCTGGTAGACGTTCTTGATGAGGGCGTCGCGGTCGACCAGGTAGGCCATGGCCTTGCGGACCCCGGCCTTTCCGGCGACCGGGTCCTTCATGTTGAAGACCAGGTGCTGGACTTCGGCGCTGCTGCCCTCGATGACGTTGACGCCCTTGGTGCCGTCCTGCTTGTCCAGGCCGGCGATGTCGGAGGCGGCCAGGCCTCGGTAGGCGAGGTCGATCTTGCCGTCGAGGAGGGCCTTCTTCAGGGCGGAGCGGTCGCCGTGGAAGAACTTCAGGGTGACGCCGGAGTTCTTGACCTTGGCGGTGCCCTTGTAGTTGTTGTTGACGGAGAAGACCGCTTTGTCCTTGTCGAAGGAGTCCAGCTTGTAGGGGCCGGAGCCGACGGCCTGGTGGTCGCTGCGCAGGCCGTTCGCGTCGTACTGGCTGTGGTCGACGATGGAGCCGGCGCCGGAGGCGATCTTGCTGGGGAAGGTGGCGTCGGAGGACTTCAGGTGGAAGACCACGGTCTTCGCGTCGGGGGTGTCGATGCCGCCGAGCATCGGGAACATGATCGCGGGGCCGGCGGAGTCGTTGATCTTCAGCATGCGGTCGAAGGAGAACTTGACGTCCTTCGAGGTGAGGGCGTCACCGTTGCTGAATTTCAGGCCGTCCTTGAGTTCGCACTTGTAGACGGTGGCCCGGGAGTCGGTGAAGGAGCACTCCTTGGCCAGTTCGGGCTGGGGTTGGGTCGCGCCCTTGGGGAAGCTGAGCAGCGACTGGAAGACGTTGTCGAACAACAGCCATGAGCCGGGGTCGTAGCCGGATGCCGGGTCCGTGGCGAGGACGTCGTCGGACATCCCCATCACCACGGAGGAGCCGGTGCCCCCGGAATCACCGCTCCCCGAGCCGCAGCCGGTCAACAGGCCGGAGGCCAGTCCCGCCACGACGGGCAGGACTGGCCACTGGTTGCGCAGTTTCACTCGCATGTGCCTTATTCGTCGGTTCGTCACCCCGGGGCCGCCGTCCTGGCCTCGGGTTACCGGGGCAGCCGTCCCTGGCCCCCGGTGGAGAGCCGTCAGCCGCTCACACCGCGGCCGAGCTCCCACAGCTGAAGCGTCGAGGAGGAGTTGAGGGCGTACGCGACGCCCGTGACGTCGCTCCGCGCGGCGACGTACTGCTTGCCCTGCCACAGCGGCAGGATCGGGACGTCGTCGGCGACGGTGTCCTGGATCGCGGTGAGGCTCTTGGCTGCGGCGAGCCGGTCGGCCTCGCGGCGGGAGTCCGGGATCAGCGTGCGCTGGATGGTGGTGTTGGAGTACGGCGAGCCGAGGAAGTTGTCCTTGTCGAGGAAGGGCGCAAGGAAGTTGTCGGCGTCGGGGAAGTCGGGGAACCAGCCCATGCCGTAGACGTCGTACTGGCCCTTCTGCTCGGCGGGCCGGAAGGTGTCCCAGGTGTGGCCCTCGAGGGAGATGTCGAACAGGCCGCTGTCGTTCAGCTGCTGCTGCAGGACCTCGAACTCCTTCTTGCTGGCGGAGCCGTAGTGGTCGGTGGTGTAGTGCAGGGTCAGCTTCACCGGGGTGGTGATGCCGGCCTTGGAGAGCAGGCTCTTGGCCTTGTCGACGCTGGGGTTGCCGTACTTGTTGAAGAACGAGTTGGAGTGGCCGGTGAGGGTCGCCGGGACCAGCGAGTACAGCGGCTCCGCCTGGGTGCCGTAGACCTTGCCGACCAGTGCCGCGCGGTCGATGATCTGGGCCATGGCCTGGCGTACGGCCTTGGACTTCACGGTGGGCGCGTTGGTGTTGAAGGCCAGGTAGCGGATTTCCAGGCCGGGCATGTCGACGAGGTCGACCTTGTCGTCGCCGCCGGCGTCCAGCTTCTGGATCTGGGCGGGCGACATGGTGCGGCTCATGACGTCGATGTCACCCTTGTCGATCGCGGCGCTCATGGCGTCGGCGTCGGCGAAGGAGCGCAGTTCGACCTTGCTGTTGTTCACCTTGTCGAAGCCCTTGTAGTTGGGGTTCTTGGCGAAGGTGACGGTGGTGATCGCGTTGCCGCTGACGTCGGCGTGGAGGGTGTACGGGCCGGAGCCGTCGACGTCGAAGCCGTTGCGCAGCTTGTCCTTCGGGTAGTCCTTGGGGTTGATGATGCCCGCGACCGGGGTGGACAGCTTGTACGGGAAGGTGGCGTCGGCCGTCTTGAGGTGGAAGATGACCTCGCGGTCGCCCTGCGTCTCGATGGTGTCGATGGTGTTCAGCAGGGAGGACACGCCGCTGCTGGCCTTGATGCGCAGGGCGCGCTCGATGGAGTACTTGACGTCCTGGGCGGTGACCGGGTCGCCGCTGGCGAACTTGAGGCCGTCGCGGAGCTTGCAGGCGTAGCGTTCGCTGCCGCTGTCGGTGAAGGAGCAGCTCTCGGCGGCGTCCGCGACGGGGTTGCCCTCGCCCTTGGGCTGTGTCATCAGGGTCTGCACGCTCTGGCGCAGGATGTTCCAGGTGCCGACGTCGTAGGCGTAGGCCGGGTCGAGGGGTGCCGGGGCGTCGTTGGTGGCGGTGAACCGGTCCGTGGTGCCGACGACGATGGCGTCGCCGCTCTTGCTCCCGCTGCTGGATCCGCCGCATGCGGCGAGAACCGGGGTGAGCAGGCCGGCGACTGCCGGCAGCACCAAAGTCTTGCGGTTCATGCGGGGGTTTCTCCAGAGCTGTTCGGCTCCGTGTATCCGGCATGCATGGGTGGTGCGGCGGATCACGGGGGTTGCGGCGATGTTCTCGCGACGAGATTAGTCCGCGCTCGCAGGGGGGTTCACGGTCGCGTGAGTTGACCCCTCATCACGCAGGGGAACCGGGTGTGGACGCACCGAAAACCCGACAGCGGCAGGATTAGTGCAGCCTCCCACCAATCGGGACACAAAGACCCTGGAATCCGGCCCGAACGGGGGTGTTCAGCACACTCGACCTCACCTGTCGAGGGGCGTCAAGGTGGCGAACGTCACACTTCCAACTGTGCGGTGAGTCAGTGGAATTCAGCCGGAGGGCCGGGCCGGAATTCCCCGTGGGTGTACTTCCTCGGAAATGTGTCCAGCCGGGCCAATGGGTTTTTCACGCTGGGTGAACGGTTAGAGCAGTTCCGTCATCAGGCCGCGCAGAAATGCCAGGTCGACCTCTTCCAGCGAGGTGACCACGGTGCGTCGCTCGGCCGGGGTGATGGGGGCGACGGAGGGTACGGCGACGACGTGGCAGCCGGCGGCCTCGGCGGCGGCGACTCCGGTCGCGGTGTCCTCGACCACCGCGCATCGGTCGGGCTGTGCGCCGAGGCCGGCGGCGGCGAGCAGGTAGGGGTCGGGGTAGGGCTTGGTGCGCGAGACCTCGTCGCCGGCGATGGACAGGGCGAAGTGGTGCGGGCCGAGCACCTTCAGCACACGGTCGATGATGCGCCGGTGGGAGGCCGAGACGAGGGCCGTGGGGATGGCGTGCTCGTGGAGTTCGGCGAGCAGGCGGGCGGCGCCCGGCATCAGCGGCAGGGCATGGTCGATGCGGTCCTCGAAGCCCTCGTTGAGCAGCTCGGTGAGCTCGGTGAGGGGGATGTCGGCGCCGGTGGCCTCGATGAGGAAGCCGGCGCTGCGGGTCATGGGCCCGCCGACCACGACGTGCCGCCAGGATTCGTCCAGGGTGTGGCCGAGGCGGGCGAAGATCTCGACCTCGACGTCCCACCAGAAGCCCTCGGTGTCCACCAGGGTGCCGTCCATGTCGAGAAGCACCGCCTGCAGGGCGGAGCCCTCGGCCGTACGGGTTCCGAGCGCGGGGACCGTGCTGGTCATCCGGGCGCACCTCCTTGAGGGACGATCAGGCCGGTTCCCGGACAGGGAACCGGCCTGCAGTGGACCGACCAGTGTACGGCTCCTGCGCCCGATGCGCCTCGTTTATCACGCGGTCATCCGGGTAGCCTGATAGACCCTTGACGCAGGCCAGGGGGGCGATTCGGTATGCCCGCGGGAGGGGGAGCATGCCCGCGGGTCCGGTCACCGGGCGTGATCACCGGGCGTTGAAGTACTTCGCCTCCGGGTGGTGGATCACGATGGCGTCCGTGGACTGTTCGGGGTGCAGCTGGAATTCCTCGGACAGGTGGACGCCGATGCGTTCGGGCTGGAGCAGGTCGGCGATCTTGGCGCGGTCCTCCAGGTTCGGGCAGGCGCCGTAGCCGAGGGAGAAGCGGGCGCCCCGGTACTTCAGGGCGAACATGTCCTCGATCTCGGCCGGGTCCTCGCCGCCGAAGCCCAGTTCCGTACGCACGCGCGCATGCCAGTACTCGGCGAGCGCCTCGGCCAACTGGACGGACAGGCCGTGCAGTTCGAGGTAGTCGCGGTAGGAGTTCGACTCGAAGAGCTTCGCGGTCTCCTCGCCGATGCGTGAGCCGACCGTGACCACCTGCAGGCCCACGACGTCGGTCTCCCCCGACTCCTCCGGGCGGAAGAAGTCGGCCAGGCACAGCCGGCGGCCGCGGCGCTGGCGCGGGAAGGTGAACCGGGTGCGTTCGTTGCCCCGCTCATCCAGGATGATCAGGTCGTCGTCCTTGGACACACAGGGGAAGTAGCCGTAGACGACGGCCGCTTCGAGCAGGTTCTCCGTCTGGAGCCGGTCGAGCAGGCCGCGCAGGCGGGGGCGGCCCTCGCTCTCCACCAGTTCCTCGTACGACGGTCCCTCGCCGGTGCGGGCCTGCTTCAGTCCCCACTGCCCCTTGAACAACGCGCCTTCGTCGAGCCAGCTCGCGTACTCCTTGAGCTGGATGCCCTTGACGATCCGGGTGTCCCAGAACGGCGGGGCCGGCACCGGGTTGTCGGTGGCGACGTCGGAGCGGACGTGCCCCTCCTCCGGGCGCTCCTCGGCCTCGACGGCCGCGGTGGCGCGGACCCGGCGCTGCTTCAGTTCGGGCAGCTTGGCGCCGGGCACGCCGCGCTTGACGCCGATGAGGGCGTCCATCAGGTGCAGGCCCTCGAAGGCGTCGCGGGCGTAGCGGACCTCGCCCTCGTAGACCTCGTGCAGGTCCTGCTCGACGTAGGCGCGGGTGAGGGCGGCGCCGCCGAGGATCACCGGGAAGCGGGCGGCCAGGCCGCGCTGGTTCAGCTCCTCCAGGTTCTCCTTCATGATCACCGTGGACTTGACCAGCAGCCCGGACATGCCGATGACGTCGGCCCGGTGCTCCTCGGCGGCCTCCAGGATCGCGGAGACCGGCTGCTTGATGCCCAGGTTGACGACGTTGTAGCCGTTGTTGGACAGGATGATGTCGACGAGGTTCTTGCCGATGTCGTGCACGTCGCCGCGCACGGTCGCGAGGACGATGGTGCCCTTGCCCTCGGAGTCCGACTTCTCCATGTGCGGTTCGAGGTAGGCGACGGCGGCCTTCATGACCTCGGCGGACTGCAGCACGAACGGCAGCTGCATCTGGCCGGAGCCGAACAGCTCGCCGACGACCTTCATGCCGTCCAGCAGGGTCTCGTTGACGATGTCGAGGGCCGGGCGGTCCTGGAGGGCGGCGTCCAGGTCGGCCTCCAGGCCGTTCTTCTCGCCGTCGATGATCCGCCGCTTGAGGCGCTCCTCCAGCGGCAGCGCGGCCAGTTCCTCGGCCTTGCCGGCCTTCAGCGACTTCGCCGTGGCGCCCTCGAAGAGAGCCATCAGCTTCTGCAGCGGGTCGTAGCCCTCGGAGCGCCGGTCGTAGATCAGGTCCAGGGCCGTGGTGACCTGCTCCTCGTCGAAGCGGGCGATCGGCAGGATCTTGGAGGCGTGCACGATCGCCGAGTCCAGGCCGGCCTTGACGCATTCGTCGAGGAAGACGGAGTTCAGCAGGATGCGGGCGGCCGGGTTGAGGCCGAAGGAGATGTTGGACAGGCCGAGGGTGGTCTGGACGGCCGGGTGGCGGCGCTTGAGCTCGCGGATCGCCTCGATGGTGGCGATGCCGTCCCCCCGGGACTCCTCCTGACCGGTGCAGATGGTGAAGGTGAGGGTGTCGATGAGGATGTCGTCCTCGCGGATGCCCCAGTTGCCGGTCAGGTCGTCGATCAGCCGTTCGGCGATCTCGACCTTCTTCTCGGGGGTGCGGGCCTGGCCCTCCTCGTCGATGGTGAGCGCGATCAGCGCGGCGCCGTGCTCCCGCGCGAGTCTCGTCACGCGCGCGAACCGCGAGTCGGGGCCGTCGCCGTCCTCGTAGTTCACGGAGTTGATCACCGCGCGGCCGCCGAGCTTCTCCAGGCCTGCCTGGATGACGTCGACCTCGGTGGAGTCCAGCACGATCGGCAGGGTGGAGGCGGTGGCGAAGCGGCCGGCCAGCTCCTCCATGTCGGCGACGCCGTCGCGGCCGACGTAGTCCACGCACAGGTCGAGCATGTGCGCGCCCTCGCGGATCTGCTCGCGGGCCATCTCCACGCAGTCGTCCCAGCGGGCATCGAGCATGGCTTCGCGGAACTTCTTGGAGCCGTTGGCGTTGGTGCGCTCGCCGATGGCCAGGTAGGAGGTGTCCTGCCGGAACGGCACCGTCTGGTAGAGGGAGGCGGCGCCGGGCTCGGGGCGCGGGTCGCGCTCGGGCGGGGTGAGGCTCCGGACGCGCTCGACGACCTGGCGCAGATGCTCGGGCGTCGTACCGCAGCAGCCGCCGACGAGGCAGAGGCCGTACTCGCGGACGAAGGTCTCCTGGGCGTCGGCCAGCTCGGGCGCGGTCAGCGGGTAGTGGGCGCCGTCCTTGCCGAGGACGGGCAGGCCCGCGTTGGGCATGCAGGACAGCGGGATGCGGGCGTTGCGGGCGAGGTAGCGCAGGTGCTCGCTCATCTCGGCCGGGCCGGTGGCGCAGTTCAGGCCGATCATGTCGATGCCGAGCGGTTCCAGCGCGGTGAGCGCGGCGCCGATCTCGGAGCCGAGCAGCATGGTGCCGGTGGTCTCGACGGTCACCGACACGATGACCGGCAGGTCCAGGCCGAGGGCGTCGAGGCCGCGGCGGGCGCCGAGGACGGCCGCCTTGGTCTGCAGCAGGTCCTGGGTGGTCTCCACGAGGAGCGCGTCGGCGCCTCCGGCGACCAGGCCCTCGGCGTTGCGCTGGTAGGCGTCGCGCAGGGTGGTGTAGGGGGCGTGGCCGAGGGTGGGCAGCTTGGTGCCGGGGCCCATGGAGCCGAGGACCCAGCGGGGGCGGCCGTCCCGGGCGGTGAACGCGTCGGCGGCCTCGCGGGCCACGCGGGCGCCGGCCTCGGACAGCTCGTGGACGCGCTCGGGGATGTCGTACTCGCCGAGGGCGGAGTGGTTGGCCCCGAAGGTGTTGGTCTCGACGCAGTCGACGCCCACGGCGAAGTACGCATCGTGGACGGAGCGGACGATGTCGGGGCGGGTGAGGTTGAGGATCTCGTTGCAGCCCTCCAGCTGCTGGAAGTCCTCAAGGGTGGGTTCCTGGGCCTGGAGCATGGTGCCCATGGCTCCGTCGGCGACCACCACACGGGTGGCGAGCGCCTCACGGAGCGCGGACGCACGGGTCCGGCTGTCGGCGGAAGGGGACGGTGGCAACGAGGCCATGAAGGGGCTCCCTCTGTGCGACGGCTGTCGGCTATGCGGCTTCCCCGGACGGGCCGGGATGCCGCACGGCGCCAGGGTAACCGGGACTCGGCCGGGATGGGCAGCGGCGTCCACGAGGCGGACGCGGGTGGCCCTGCCGTCACGGCCAGGTCACGTGTGATGTAACAGGTGCCGTACGGCCGTTAGCGGGAGGTCGGCATGGACCGGTAGTGTTCGACATTGCCGAACGGCGGGTAACACGACACACGACGGTGTAAGACAGCTGTCGACGGATACGACAGCGGTCGGCACCGCTGGGCGGCGCGCCCGGTGTTCGACGGCAGTCGAAGGGGACGGAGGCAGGACGGCGATGGCACGGAACATCCAGTCGCTCGAACGGGCGGCCGCGATGCTGCGGCTGCTCGCGGGCGGCGAGCGACGGCTCGGCCTGTCGGACATCGCCTCGTCACTGGGTCTCGCCAAGGGCACCGCCCACGGCATCCTGCGCACCCTCCAGCTGGAGGGGTTCGTGGAGCAGGACGACGCCTCCGGGCGCTATCAGCTGGGCGCGGAGCTGCTGCGCCTCGGCACCACGTATCTGGACGTGCACGAGCTGCGGGCCAGGGCCCTGGTGTGGACCGACGATCTCGCCCGCTCCAGCGGGGAGAGCGTGTATCTGGGGGTGCTGCACCAGCAGGGCGTGCTGATCGTGCACCACGTGTTCCGGCCGGACGACAGCCGGCAGGTGCTGGAGATCGGCGCCATGCAGCCGCTGCACTCCACCGCGCTCGGCAAGGTGCTGTCGGCGTACGACCCGGTGGCGCACAGCGAGGCGCTGGAGTCCGAGCGGAAGCCCTTCACCGACCGCACGGTGTACGACGCCGGGGACTTCGAGCACCTTCTCGACCTCACACGCGCGCGTGGCTACGCGGCGGACGTGGAGGAGACCTGGGAAGGGGTGGCGTCGCTCGCCGCGCCCATCCACGACCGGCGCCGCATGCCCGTGGGCGCGGTCGGCATCACCGGCGCCGTGGAGCGGCTGTGCCGGGACGGGGAGCTGCGTCCCGAACTGATCGCCGCGGTGCGCGACTGCGCCCGTGCGGTGTCCAGGGACCTGGGCGCGGGACGTTTCTGAGCGCGCCGGCCGCCACCGAGGGTCGGTGGCGCACCACTGTGGGTTGACCGGGACGCCGGGCGGCGTCCCGGATCTCGCCCTACCCTGAAATGGACATAAACGGCCAAATCCTACGTCAATGCGCGAAGAGTGATAGCCGGCGGCGATCAATAACGATCCTGTTTTCAATAACAGAACCCTTGACGCATGCGTAACGCCGAAGCAGACTCCCGTCCATCGGTCGGCATTGTCGAACACCTACCGGCAATACGCGCTAGAGTGTGACAACGCCAAGGACCGGCATCGCTCTCACCCCCGAGGGCGCCAGAACCTCCGGCGGGACCGGGGTTCGGCTATTCCCTGGACGAAGGACAAAGGAGTCGCGGGTGTCCAGCTCCGACATCTTCATCGGCGAGACCATCGGTACCGCCATACTCATCCTGCTCGGCGGCGGCGTCTGCGCGGCCGTCACGCTGAAGGCCTCCAAGGCCCGTAACGCCGGTTGGCTCGCCATCGCCTTCGGGTGGGGCTTCGCCGTCATGACGGCTGTGTACATCTCCGGACCGCTCTCCGGTGCGCACCTCAACCCGGCCGTCACCGTCGCCCTCGCCATCAAGAGCGGCGACTGGAGCAACGTTCCGACCTACTTCGCCGGCCAGCTGCTCGGCGCGATGATCGGCGCGGCCCTGGTGTGGGTCGCCTACTACGGCCAGTTCCACGCCCACCTCACCGACAAGGAGATCGTCGGCGGTCCGGGCGCGCAGGCCACCGCGGCCAAGACGGTCGAGGCCCAGGAGCAGGGCGCCGGCCCGGTCCTCGGCATCTTCTCCACCGGTCCGGAGATCCGGAACGTGGCGCAGAACCTCGCCACGGAGATCATCGGCACGGTCGTGCTGATCCTCGCGGTCCTCACCCAGGGCCTGAACGACAAGGGCAACGGACTCGGCATCCTCGGCGGTCTGATCACCGCGTTCGTGGTGGTCTCGATCGGTCTCTCGCTCGGCGGCCCGACGGGCTACGCGATCAACCCGGCCCGTGACCTGGGCCCGCGCATCGTGCACGCCCTGCTGCCGCTGCCCAACAAGGGCGGTTCCGACTGGGCTTACGCCTGGATCCCGATCGTCGGTCCACTGATCGGCGGCGCGATCGCTGCAGGCATCTACAACGTCGCATTCGCTTAATACGTATAAGCACGCGCCGTACGTAAAGCCCCTATACCACGGATCTTTCAGGAGCACACAGTGACCGACGCCCACACCGCAGGCCCGTTCATCGCCGCGATCGACCAGGGCACGACCTCCTCCCGCTGCATCGTCTTCGACAAGGACGGCCGGATCGTCTCCGTCGACCAGAAGGAGCACGAGCAGATCTTCCCGAAGCCGGGCTGGGTCGAGCACAACGCCAACGAGATCTGGACCAACGTCCAGGAGGTCGTCGCCGGAGCCGTCCAGAAGGCCGGCATCACCCGTGACGACATCAAGGCCATCGGCATCACCAACCAGCGCGAGACCACCGTGCTGTGGGACAAGAACACCGGTGAGCCCGTCTACAACGCCCTCGTCTGGCAGGACACCCGCACCGACTCCCTGTGCCGGGAGCTGGGCCGCAACGTCGGCCAGGACCGCTTCCGCCGCGAGACCGGCCTGCCCCTGGCCTCGTACTTCTCCGGGCCCAAGGCCCGCTGGCTGCTGGACAACGTCGAGGGCCTGAAGGAGCGCGCCGAGGCCGGCGACATCCTCTTCGGCACCATGGACACCTGGGTCATCTGGAATCTGACCGGCGGTGTCAACGGCGGCAAGCACGTCACCGACGTCACCAACGCCTCCCGCACCCTTCTCATGAACCTGCACACCATGCAGTGGGACGAGAAGATCGCCGAGTCCATCGGCGTCCCGACGCAGATCCTGCCCGAGATCCGCTCCTCCGCCGAGGTCTACGGCGAGGTCACCGGCGGCAAGCTGGGCGAGCTGCTCGGCGGCATCCCGGTCGCCTCGGCGCTCGGCGACCAGCAGGCGGCCCTGTTCGGCCAGTGCTGCTTCGCCGAGGGCGAGACCAAGTCGACCTACGGCACCGGCACCTTCATGGTGATGAACACCGGTGACAAGATCATCAACTCCTACGCCGGTCTGCTGACCACGGTCGGCTACAAGATCGGCGAGCAGCCGACGGTGTTCGCCCTGGAGGGCTCGATCGCCGTCACCGGCTCGCTGGTGCAGTGGATGCGCGACCAGATGGGCCTCATCTCCACCGCCGCCGAGATCGAGACGCTCGCGCTCTCGGTCGAGGACAACGGCGGTGCCTACTTCGTGCCGGCCTTCTCGGGCCTGTTCGCCCCGCACTGGCGTTCCGACGCCCGCGGTGTGATCGCCGGTCTGACCCGGTACGTCACCAAGGCGCACCTCGCGCGCGCCGTCCTGGAGGCCACCGCCTGGCAGACCCGGGAGATCGCCGACGCCATGGTGAAGGACTCCGGCGACGAGCTGGTGACCCTCAAGGTCGACGGTGGCATGACCGCCAACAACCTGCTGATGCAGACGCTCTCCGACGTCCTGGACGCGCCCGTGGTGCGCCCGATGGTCGCGGAGACCACCTGCCTCGGCGCCGCCTACGCCGCCGGCCTCGCCGTCGGCTTCTGGTCCAGCACCGACGAGCTGCGCGCCAACTGGCGCCGGGCCGCCGAATGGACCCCCCGCATGGACGCGGAGACCCGCGACCGTGAGTACAAGAACTGGCTCAAGGCCGTCGACCGGACCATGGGCTGGATCGAGGACGAGAGCTGAGCTGCCCCACAGATCAGCTCTGACGAGGAGTAAGTACCCGACATGACCAGTCAGTCCACCCTGCAGTCCGTGCCTGCCCTGGGGACCCACCCGGCCTCCGGCTCCAACCCGAGCCGCGCCGAGACCCGGGAGCAGCTCTCCAAGGCGTCGTACGACCTTCTGGTGATCGGCGGCGGCATCCTGGGCATCTCCACCGCCTGGCACGCCGCGCAGTCCGGCCTGAGGGTGGCTCTGGTCGACGCCGGCGACTTCGCCGGCGCCACCTCCTCCGCCTCCTCCAAGCTGCTCCACGGCGGTCTGCGCTACCTGCAGACCGGCGCGGTGAAGCTGGTGGCGGAGAACCACTTCGAGCGCCGTGCGGTCTCCCGTCAGGTGGCCCCCCACCTGGCGAACCCGCTCACCTTCTACCTCCCCGTGTACAAGGGCGGGCCGCACGGCGCGGCGAAGCTCGGCGCGGGCGTCTTCGCCTACTCCGCGCTCTCCGCGTTCGGCGACGGCGTCGGCCACCTGCTCTCCCCCGCCAAGGCGGCGCAGGACGTGCCCGAGCTGCGCACCGAGAACCTCAAGGCCGTGGCCGTGTACGGCGACGACCAGATGAACGACGCGCGCATGGCGCTGATGACGGTCCGTGCGGCCGTCGAGGCGGGCGCGGTGGTCCTCAACCACGCCGAGGTCACCGGCCTGCGCTTCACCCAGGGCCGGGTCACCGGTGCCGAGCTCAAGGACCGGCTGTCCGGTGCGGAGTTCGGCGTCAACGCCCGCCTGGTGCTGAACGCGACCGGCCCCTGGGTGGACCACCTGCGCCGGCTGGAGGACCCGAACGCGGCGCCGTCCATCCGCCTGTCCAAGGGCGCGCACCTGGTCCTCAAGCGCACCTCCCCGTGGAAGGCCGCGCTGGCGACCCCGATCGACAAGTACCGGATCACCTTCGCCCTCCCCTGGGAGGACATGCTCCTGCTCGGTACGACCGACGAGGAGTACGAGGGCGACCCGGCGGACGTCGACGTCAACGAGAAGGACATAGCCCAGATCCTGGACGAGGCCGCGTTCTCCGTGCGCGACCAGCAGCTCAAGCGTGACCTCATCACCTACGCGTTCGCCGGTCTGCGGGTACTGCCGGGCGGCCCCGGCGACACCGCCAAGGCCAAGCGCGAGACCGTGGTGACCGAGGGCAAGGGCGGCATGCTGTCCGTGGCGGGCGGCAAGTGGACGACGTTCCGGCACATCGGCCGTACGGTGATGCAGAAGCTGGAGGCGCTGCCGGGTCACCCCCTCGGCGACGACTTCGAACCGATCTCCTCGCTGCCGAAGAAGCTGCCGCTGCCCGGCGTCGCCAACCCGCGCGCGGTCGCCCACCGCCTGCTGGTCGACCACCCGGCGCCGGGTCCGCGGATGGCCGCCGACACCGCCAAGCACCTGGCCACGCACTACGGTTCGCTGGCCTTCGACATCGCCCGCCTGGCGAACGAGAACCCGGACCTGGCCGAGCGCGTCCACCCGGACGCCCCGGAGATCTGGGCGCAGGTCGTCTGGGCCCGTGACCACGAGTGGGCCGAGACGCCGGACGACGTGCTGCGCCGCCGTACGACGCTGACGATCCGGGGCCTGGCCACGGACGAGGTCCGCGCCAGGGTGCAGGACCTGCTCGACAAGAAGTAGGCGGGCGCGGGCGACCGGGCCTGGCCGAGGGGCTGTTCCACTGCGGTGGGGCGGCCCCTTTCGCCTGGTCAGGGGGCGTTGTCAGTGCCGGGTGCTTCCATGGGGGCATGAACAGCGATCAGGTGGATCCGGCGGAACTCGCGGCCCTGCGCGAGGCGTTCGGCGTCGGCGACGGGGGCGCGTCGGCGCTGGGCTGGGAGGCGGTGCGGGCCTTCGAGGCGGAGCACGGGGTGATACTGCCGGAGCCGTACCGCACGTTCGTCGCGGAGGTGACGGACGGTTCGTCCCAGGGACCGCCGGAGTACGGGCTGGTGGCACTGGCCGAGGGCGGCGGCAAGCAGCGGCTGGGCGAGCCGTTCCCGCTCACCCGGACGTGGCTGTGGGAGAGGGACGACGGGGGGTACGAGGATCCGGACGCCGTCATCGAACAGGTCGCCCGTGACGGGTCGGTCGTGCTGGGCACGGACGGCTGCGGCATGGACTGGCATCTGATCGTGAGTGGCCCTCACCGGGGTCACATATGGCAGATCACCGGTGAGGGTGCGGTTCCGTTCGGCGCGGAGTTCGGTCACACCACCGCCGGGCCGGGCTTCGCCGGCTGGGTGCGGCACTGGGCGGACGGCAGGGAGTGGTTCGACGGCCCGGCCGCCTGATGCCCGGCCCCATAATGTGCTGAGACATCCGATGTCTGAGGCACGGGGCGGGCGACAGGAGGCCGGCATGGCAGTCACCGACGAGGCGATCGAGAAGATCAAGGACATGATCGTCTCCGGTGCGCTGCGCCCTGGCGACCGGCTGCCCAAGGAGAGCGAGCTGGCGGCCGAGCTGGGCTTGTCCCGCAACTCGTTGCGGGAGGCCGTACGTGCCTTGTCGCTGATCCGGATCCTGGACGTGCGCCAAGGCGACGGCACCTATGTCACCAGCCTCGATCCGCAGCTGCTGCTGGAGGCGATGAGCTTCGTCGTGGACTTCCACCGCGACGACACCGTGCTGGAGTTCCTCGCGGTGCGCCGGATCCTGGAGCCGGCCGCGACGGCGATGGCGGCCTTCCGGATCAGCGAGCAGCAACTGGACGCCCTGTCCGCCCAGTTGGACGCGCTCGGCGAGGAGCCCTCGGTGGAGGAGCTGGTCGCTGCCGACCTGGAGTTCCATCGCGGCATCGTGCGCGGCGCCGGCAACTCGGTGCTGTGCTCGCTGCTGGACGGGTTGTCGGGGCCGACCACGCGGGCCCGGATCTGGCGGGGGCTGACCCAGGAGGACGCGGTGGGCCGCACCCTGCGCGAGCACAGGGCGATCCTGGCCGCGCTGCGCGACCGGGACGCGGAGGCGGCCCGCTCCTGGGCGACCGTGCACATCGCGAGCGTCGAGCAGTGGCTGCGCAGCACGCTGTGAACGCCTGTGCGGGACAGGCGGGGCTCCCGGTGACAGGGGGTGTTCCCCTGTGGGGATCGGGGCAGTGATCCGGTCACTCCCCCACGCAAGGGGGCTGCGGGCGCCCCCGCCGGACGCCGTAAGGTTGGTGAGTCAAGCGAGGGCACGTCGGAAGGAGGCACTGGGTGATCGAGCTGGAGGGGGTTCCCGAGCTGATCGACCCAGTCATGGTGGCCGCGTTCGAGGGCTGGAACGATGCCGGCGACGCCGCCTCCACGGCGGTCGCGCATCTGGAACGCGAGTGGAAGGGCGAGGTGTTCGCGGCGCTGGACGCCGAGGACTACTACGACTTCCAGGTGAACCGCCCCACGGTGTTCATGGACGGCGGTGTGCGCAAGATCACCTGGCCGACGACCAGGTTGTCGGTGGTGCGGGTCGGCGGCGACAAGCCCCGCGACCTGGTGCTGGTCCGCGGCATCGAACCGTCCATGCGCTGGCGCTCGTTCTGCAACGAGCTGCTCGGCTTCGCGCACGAGCTGGGCGTGGAGCTGGTGGTCATCCTGGGCGCGCTGCTCGGAGACACCCCGCACACGCGTCCCGTGCCGGTCAGCGGGGTCACGTCCGACCCGGAACTGGCCCAGCGGATGGACCTGGAGGAGACCAAGTACGAGGGCCCGACGGGCATCGTCGGCGTCCTGCAGGAGGCGTGCACGCACGCCGGGGTCCCGGCGGTGTCGCTGTGGGCGGCCGTACCGCACTACGTCTCCCAGCCGCCCAACCCCAAGGCCACGCTGGCGCTGCTCAACCGCCTGGAGGACCTGCTGGACCTGCGCGTCCCGCAGGGCGAGCTGCCGGAGGACGCGCGGGCCTGGCAGGTGGGCGTGGACCAGCTGGCCGCCGAGGACAGCGAGGTCGCCGAGTACGTCCAGACGCTGGAGGAGGCCCGGGACACCGCGGAGCTGCCGGAGGCGTCGGGTGAGGCGATCGCCCGCGAGTTCGAGCGGTATCTGCGGCGCCGGGACGTCAGCCCTCCCCCTCCGGGCGGGCATGCGACGGCGGACGGCGGGGACACGGGCTCCTGGCTGCGGGACAACCCGAGCGGGAAGACCCGGCCGTCGCGGCCGGATGCCTCCGGCGGTTCGAAGGGCGGCGACGCGAAGGGCGACGACGAGGACGACTCGGAGGACTGAGGGCACGGAAAGGGGCGGTTCCCACGCGGGGAACCGCCCCTTCTCCGCCCACGCGGCGGCAGCCGCACGGCGAACTCGGCCCCGCGTCCCTCTGGGCCGCGGGGCTGCTCGGCGCTTAGAGAGCCACTCCCAGCAAGGCGTCCACCGCCCGCGTCACCAGGCCCGGCGCACCCGTGTCCGTGCCGCCCTCCTGCTCCTGCCGCTCCGCCCAGCGGTCCACGGCCGCGAGGGCTGCCGGTGCGTCCAGGTCGTTCGCGAGGGCCTCGCGGATCTCCTCGACGAGTGCGTCGGCGGAGGGGCCGTCGGGGCGGGAGACGGCGGCGCGCCAGCGGCCGAGACGGGCCACGGCATCCGTCAGGACCTGGTCGGTCCACTCCCAGTCGGCGCGGTAGTGGTGGGCGAGCAGGGCGAGGCGGATCGCGGCCGGGTCGACGCCTTCGCGGCGCAGCGCCGAGACGAAGACCAGGTTGCCCTTGGACTTGGACATCTTCTCGCCGTGCAGGGCGACCATGCCGGCGTGCACATAGGCCTTGGCCATGGGGAACTCGCCGGTGAGCACCTGGGCGTGCGAGGCGCCCATCTCGTGGTGCGGGAAGGCGAGGTCGGAGCCGCCGCCCTGGACGTCGAAACCCATGCCGAGGTGGTCGAGGGCGATGGCCACGCACTCGATGTGCCAGCCGGGCCGGCCCCGGCCGAGGGAGGCGCCGTCCCAGCTGGGCTCGCCCTCGCGGGCGGCCATCCACAGCATCGGGTCGAGGGGGTTCTTCTTGCCCGGGCGGTCCGGGTCGCCGCCGCGCTCGGCGGACAGCAGCCGCATGGCGGCCGCGTCGAGGTTCGAGACCGAGCCGAAGTTCGTGTCGGACTCGACGGAGAAGTAGATGTCGCCCTCCAGCTCGTAGGCCGCGCCGAGTTCGCGCAGCCGCTCCACGAGCGGGACGATGCCGGGTATCGCCTCGACGGCGCCTATGTAGTGCCGCGGCGGGAGCATCCTGAGGGCGGTCATGTCCTCGCGGAAGAGGGCCGTCTCCTTCTCGGCGAGGGCGACCCAGTCGACGCCGTCGCGCTCCGCGCGCTTCAGCAGCGGGTCGTCGACGTCGGTGACGTTCTGGACGTAGTGAACCTGCCGCTTGGTGTCGAGCCACACGCGCTGCACGAGGTCGAACGCGTTGTAGGTCGCCGCGTGCCCCAGGTGGGTCGCGTCGTACGGCGTGATGCCGCAGACATAGATTCGGGCGACGGGACCGGGGTCGAGGGTGACGAGGCCGCCGGTCGCGGTGTCGTGGATCCTCAGGTCGCGGCCCTGACCAGGCAGGGCGGGGACCTCGGAAGCGGGCCAGGCATGCATGTACATGAGCCTAACCGGCCGTCGGCCGCGTATACGAACGGGATCGCGTCGGATGGCCGGTTGGGCACTCTTGCATCTCGGCGCCCAATGTGCTCACCGGGTTCGGCCGGTGGCCGCCGATCGTGCTCACGCCCATGCGTTCACACCGGCGGGTTCACACCGGCGGCCAGGGGATGGCGGGCCACTCCCCGCTCGGCTCCGGGTGCACTCCCGCGGTGAGCAGCGCGTCGACACGCGCGCGTGTGGCATCGATCTCGCCCGGGGTGATCAGTCCGGTGAGCCGCTCGCGCAGCGGCCCGCCGAGGGCTCCGCGCAGTTCCCCGAGGACGCCGACGGCCTCGCCGGTCAGCGGCTCCCCGGCCCAGCCCCACAGGAGCGTGCGCAGCTTGTTCTCGACGTTGAAGGTGACGCCGTGGTCGATGCCGTAGAGCCGGCCGTCGGGGGTGGGCAGCAGATGGCCGCCCTTGCGGTCGGCGTTGTTGATCACCGCGTCGAGGACGGCGAGCCGGCGCAGCCGCTCGTCGTCGGCGTGCACGAGGAGCGCGGTGCGGCCCTCCCCGACCTCGGCCAGGCCGATCGCCTTCCAGCCCGGCTCCGGTTCCTCGGCCTCGACCAGGGCGAGCAGCTCGGCCTCGGCCTGGACGTCGATCCACAGCTGGACCATGCCCTCGCCGTACGGCCCGTCGCGCAGCACGGTCGGCGGGACGAGCCCCCAGCCGGTGGCTTCGGAGACCTCGTAGGCGGCCGCCTCGCGGCCGGCGAGGGTGCCCTCGGGGAAGTCCCACAGCGGGCGCTCCCCGGCCACCGGCTTGTAGATGCAGGAGGCTTCCCGGCCGTCCAGGGCGATCGTGCAGAACAGTGCCGCGTTGGAGGCCTCGCGGATCCGGCCGCGCACGGTCAGCTCACCCCGCGCGAGCAGTTCGGCGGCGGCCGCGTCGGCCGCGGTGTCGGCAGCCGTCACGCTCCGCGGCGGTATCCGTTCTGGCGCGGACATACATGTCCTTCCGGATCGAGCGGGAGGCTGCACAGCGGACACGGCGGCCGCCCGGCGTTGACGACGTCGAGGGCGCGCTTGGCGAAGGCCCTGGCCTGCGCGCCGGTCAGCCGGACCCGCAGCATCGGGGGCCCGTTCTCCTCGTCCTGCAGCAGTCGCTCCTCGGCCTCGGCGAGGTCCTCCTCGGTGTCGGCGTCCAGCTCCACCAGGGCCTGCGCCTCGACGATCATGCGCTGTTCCTCGCCGTCCCAGGCCAGCGCCATGGTGCCGACGCGGAACTCCTCGTCGATGGGGGTCTCCAGCGGGGCGGTGTCGGCGACCTCGGTGGGCGCCACGGCGGGGACGGCGGCGCTGCCGCCACTACGCCGTACGACCTCGTCGAGCAGTTCGTCCATGCGTTCGGCGAGCGCGGCCACCTGGGTCTTCTCCAGGGCCACGCTGGTCACCCGGGAGCCTGCGACGGCCTGGAGGAAGAACGTACGGCGTCCGGGCAGTCCGACCGTGCCGGCCACGAAGCGGTCCGGCGGGTCGTAGAGGAACACCTGACGGGACACGTCCTGTCTCCATTGGATTCGAGAGTTTCAGCGGTGCGGGAGGCTCAGCGGGCGGATGAGCGACGGTGCGGACCGCTTCACCCTACTGCGGCGGACGATCACGGTGCGCCCGCACCACCCCCGACCGGTGCGTCGCCCTCACCGGCTTCCTCACCAGCTTCCTCGCGCGGGGCGAGCGACGCGAAATCCCCGGTGTCGCCGAGGCGAACGAGAAACGGCCGAAGGCGGGTGTAGCGGATCGCGGTGACGGAACACGGTTCCACGGAGATCCGCTGGAACAGGTCGAGATGGAGGCCGAGAGCGTCGGCGACCAGGGATTTGATGATGTCACCGTGGGAGCACATCAGGTAGACGGCGTCGGCGCCGTGCTCGCGCTCCACGCGCGCGTTCCACTCGCGTACGGCCTCGGCGGCGCGGGTCTGCATGGCGCGCAGGGACTCGCCGCCGGGGAACGCGGCGGCCGACGGGTGGGCCTGGACGATCTCCATCAGGGGTTCGTCCTTCAGCTCGGCGAGCTTGCGGCCGGACCAGTCGCCGTAGTGGCATTCCCCGATCCGTTCGTCGACGTGGACGCGCAGGCCCGGGCGGGCCTCCAGCAGCGGCCGCAGGGTCTCCTGGCAGCGCTGCAGGGGGCTCGTGACGACCTCGGAGAGCGGCAGCGCGGTGAGCCGTGCGGGCAGCGCGGCGGCCTGTGCGGCGCCGCGCTCGTCCAGGGTGACGCCGGGCGTCCAGCCGGCGAGTACCCCGGAGGTGTTGGCGGTGGAACGTCCGTGCCTGACGAGGATCAGCGTGGGCATGCGGCCCAGGGTAGGCGCATCATCACATGCATGGGTGACCGGGCGAAGGGAGAATGCGCTCCGTGATCGTCGACTGCGCCGTCTACCGGCACGGGATCCGTACCGAGGGTCCGGAGGACCTGTCCGACGCGCTCACCGAGGCGCGGGCGGCGGGCGGTTTCGTGTGGATCGGCCTGTACGAGCCGTCCGAGCGCGAGTTCGACCTGGTCACTCAGGAGTTCGCGCTGCATCCTCCCCCATAGCCCTGAACGGGCATGGGAGGTGCCCCCAGCGGTCGAGGACGCCCTCAACGCCCATCAGCGGCCCAAGCTGGAGGTGTTCGACGACTCGCTGTTCATGGTGCTGAAACCGGTCCGGTACGACGCCGACAGCGACACCGTCTCGACCGGCGAGATCATGGTCTTCATCGGCGACTGCTTCGTGGTCACCGTCCGCCACGGCGAGTTCTCGCCGCTGGCCGCCGTACGGCACCGGCTGGAGGAGGAGCCGGAGATGCTCGACAAGGGCCCGACTGCGGTGCTGTACGCGATCTCCGACGCCGTCGTCGACCACTATCTGGACGTGGCGACGGAGCTGGGGAACGATCTGGAGGAGCTGGAGGCGGAGGTGTTCCGGCCGGAGGGCGGCGGCTCGCGCCACACCGCGTCCCGGATCTACGGCTTCAAACGGCAGATCCTGGAGTTCCGCCGGGCCACCGGCCCGCTGGCGCTGCCGCTGACCCGGCTGGCGGGCACCGGACCGTTCGGCGGCACGGTGCCCTTCGTGCACGACAAGGCGCGCCCGTTCTTCCGGGACGTCGGCGACCACCTGATGCGGGTGAACGAGTCCGTGGAGGCCCTGGACCGGCTGGTGTCGGACGTGCTGGCGGCGCATCTGGCGCAGATGAGCGTGCGGCAGAACGACGACATGCGGAAGATCTCCTCGTGGGCGGCGATGGCCGCGGTCCCCACGATGATCGCGGGTATCTACGGCATGAACTTCGACCACATGCCGGAGCTGCACTGGCTGTGGTCGTACCCGGCGGTGATCCTGCTGATGGCGGCCCTGGAGGTGCTGCTGTACCGGCTGTTCAAGCAGCGCGGCTGGCTGTGACGGCCTTGAGCTGTGAGGGCCTTGATGTGTGTCAGGCGAACTCGTGGGCGGGAGCGGCGGGGCCGCCGAGGGCGTCGCGGCGCTCGGGCATGCGGAGGGCGACCATGCGGCGCCAGCCGGCGAGGCGCTCGTAGCCGTACAGGGCGTGGATGCCGGCCGCGAGGACGACGGACTTCGCCCTCGGCCAGCCGAGGATGCGGCCCATGTGGGCCATCACGGCGAGGCTGACGTCCCGGTAGACGCGGATCTCGGCGAGGACACATGTGCGCAGGGTGTGCCGGATCAGCCGGCCGTGCCCCGCGGCGGCGAACCGGAGCAGTTCCTCGTGGGTGTAGGCGAGGTGGTTGTCCTCGTCGTCCGAGATCAGGCGGACGGCCTTGCCGACCTCGGGATGGTCGCCGAAGCAGCGGCGCAGCATCACCATCTGGTCGGCGGCGCGCTGTTCGGTGACCCGGCTGTGGGAGAGGTAGACGATGATGTCCGGCACGGTGAGCGGCTCGTCCCGCCGGAGCCTGTCGTGGGCCAGGCCGATGCCGCTGCGCTCCAGGAGCATCGTGTAGTCGGTCTCGGGCGGTACGGCGACGGGGGCGAGCCCGCGCTTCCTCAACAGGGCGTGGAAGATGCGTCCGTGCTTGTCCTCGTCGGCGCCGTGGCGGGCGATCTTCGGGGCCAGTCCGCGTGCGCCGCCGGGTACCAGAGCGGCGATCCGGCCGTTCTCCCAGCCGCCCTGGGACTCCCCGCCGGCGGCGATGGAGCAGAAGAGCCGGAACGAGTCGTCGTTGTCGAGGATCTCCTGGAACAGACTCCTGGCCGACAGCATGGACGCCACCTCTCCGGACGGTTCCTCAGCACTCCGCGACGGTCAGCGCTCCGGGCACGCGGCGCCCTTCGCATGGGACACTCTTCGCGACATTCCGCAAAGAACTAGTCAATTGCGGGCAGAGGGGGGTCGCAACACGGGTGTCGGGTGACTCGGCCGAAAGAAGGAATGCCGGTGTCGTAACCGTGCGACGCCCGGCGCGTTGTTTCCGGTGACGGCCGTGGCGGGGAAGACCCCCGAGCCCCCACCACGGCCGCTGAAGCTGTCTAGGCCAGTCCGGTGCGTTCCAGGGCCTCGCCGCCGGCGCGCAGGGAGGCGATCCGCTCCTCCAGGGTGAAGCCGGCGGGCGACAGGTTGAGCGTGGTGACTCCGGCGGCGGCGTAGGCCTTCATGCGGTCGGCGATCCGGTCGACGGAGCCGAGCAGCGTCGTGCTGTCGATGAGGTTCTGCGGGATCGCGGCCGCGGCGCCCTGCTTGTCGCCGGACAGGTACTTCTGCTGGATCTCGGCGGCCTCCTTCTCGTATCCCATGCGCTGGGCGAGCTGGTTGTAGAAGTTCTGCTTGGCGCTGCCCATGCCGCCGACGTACAGCGCGGTGTAGGGGCGGAAGGTGTCGGCGAGGCGGGCCACGTCCTTGTCGTCGCCGACGGCCAGCGGCAGGGTCGGGGACACATCGAACCCGTCGAGCGTCTTGCCCGCCTTCTCGCGGCCCGCGCGCAGGTACCTGAGCGTGGTGTCCTCGAGGTGGTCGGCGGAGGGGAAGATCAGCAGGGCGCCGTCGGCGATCTCGCCGGTCTGCTCCAGGTTCTTCGGGCCGATCGCGGCGATGTAGAGCGGGATGTGCTCGCGCTGCGGGTGCACGGTCAGCTTGATCGGCTTGCCCGGGCCGCCGGGCAGCGGCAGCGTCCAGTGCTGGCCCTCGTACGTCAGCCGCTCCCGGGTCATCGCCTTGCGCACGATCTCCACGTACTCGCGGGTGCGGGCCAGCGGCTTGTCGAACTTGACGCCGTACCAGCCCTCGGAGACCTGCGGGCCGGAGACGCCGAGGCCGAGCCGGAAGCGGCCGCCGGAGAGCGAGTCGAGGGTGGCCGCGGTCATCGCCGTCATCGCGGGCTGGCGGGCCGGGATCTGGAAGATGGCCGAGCCGACGTCGATGCGCTCGGTCTGCGCGGCGACCCAGGACAGGACCGTCGCCGCGTCGGAGCCGTAGGCCTCGGCGGCCCAGCACACCGAGAAGCCCAGCCGGTCGGCCTCCTGCGCGACCGCCAGATTGTCCGCGTCCATCCCGGCACCCCAGTAGCCGAGGTTGATCCCGAGCCGCATGCGTTCCCCTTACCGATCAGTAACGTCCCTGTGGGGCCGACCTTAGCGCGGGGGTGGGGCCCGGGGCAGTACTCGGGCCACGGCACCAGGCGCCCGCAACCGATTCGGTTGTCCACAGGCCACCCACCGCACGGGTTCTGGCCAGTAATCTCGCCCGCATGGAGCAGAGGCATCTCGGCCGTACCGGCCTGCGCGTGTCCCGGATCGGACTCGGCACCCTCACCTGGGGCCGGGACACCGATGAGCACGACGCCGCGGACATGCTGAAGGCGTTCTGGGAGGCCGGCGGCACGCTCGTCGACACCGCGGACGTGTACGGCGACGGAGAGGCGGAGTATCTGCTCGGGCAGCTGATGGACGGGCTGGTGCCGCGCCGGGACCTGGTGATCTCCACCAAGGCGGGCAGCGTCCCCGACCCCGACCGCCGCTTCGACGGCTCCCGCGGCCATCTGCTCGGCGCGCTCGACGCCTCCCTGACCCGCCTGGGCACGGACCACGTCGACCTGTGGCACGTCCATGCCTACGACCCCGACACCCCACTGGAGGAGACGCTCCAGGCCCTGGACATAGCGGTGAGCAGCGGCCGCGCCCGCTACGCCGGCGTCTCCAACTTCTGCGGCTGGCAGCTCGCCAAGGCGGCCACCTGGCAGCTCGCCGCGCCCGGCGTCCGGACCCGGCTGGCCAGCACGCAGATGGAGTACTCACTGCTGCAGCGGGGCGTGGAGCGCGAGGTGCTGCCCGCCGCACTGGACCTCGGCGTCGGTCTGCTGCCCTCCTCCCCGCTCGGCCGGGGCGTGCTGACCGGGAAGTACCGGCACACCACTCCGCCGGACTCGCGCGGCGCCTCCGAGCACCTCGCGCCCTTCGTCGAGCCCTACCTCGACGACACGGCGACCCGGATCGTCGACGCGGTGACGACGGCCGCCGACGGGCTCGCCGTCACCCCGCTGCAGGTGGCCCTCGCCTGGGTCCGGGACCGGCCCGGCGTTGCCGCGCCGATCGTGGGCGCGCGCAACGCGCAGCAGCTCACGGCCGCATTGTCAGTGGAGGCCCTTAGTCTTCCTGACGAGATCTGCCGGGCGCTGGACGATGTGTCGGCGCCCGTGCACCGCTATCCCGATCACGACTGGAGCACGCTGTGAGCACGGAGCCGGAGACCACGGAGAAAGCCGGACCGGGCACGCCGGACACACCCGAGACCTCGGGCGCGGAAACCCCCGCACCCGCGAAGAGCCGCGCGGACGGCGCCGAGGTGAGCGGGGGCGAGGACAGCGTGGGCACGAGCGAGGCCGCCGAGGGCGAGACCGCCTCGGACGGCGACGGCGGTACCGAAGGCGCGGACGGCGAATCGGGCGCGAGTGGCAACGCCGGTACCAACGGCGCGAGCAGGAGCGAGGCCGGCGGCGAGACCGGTTCGGACGACGACGGCGGTGCCGAAGGTCTGGACGCGAGCCAGGCCGACGACGGCGCGATCCCCGCAGACGGTGTCGCGGACGCGAACGACGGGCGCGGTGCCGAAGGCTCAAGCACGAGCGAGGCTGCCGAGGGCGAGACCGGTTCGGGTGGGGACAGTGGCGCCGGGAGTGGTGACGGCGGCGGGGCCCAAGTGTCCGAGGCCGAGGCCGAGTTGGCGGCGCAGCGGGTCGAGCGGGAGCGGATCGAGCGGCGCAGGGCGGAGAAGAAGGTGCCGATCGAGAGCGGCACCAAGCTGAGCGGCAAGGCGGCCGACCTGCTCGCGGCGGTGCGGGCGGTGGAGAGCGGTGAGAAGCCGGTGGCCACGGCGTTCGCCGAGCCGTCTCCGGCGCCGCGCCGCCCGGCCCCGGAGCCCGTGCGCCGGCCGCAGCCCGCACCCGCCCCGGCCGCCGTCGCCCCCGGCGCCCCCGCGCCGGAGACGGTGGAGAGCGTCCGCCGGGTGCTGGCCGAGGGCGGCGCGCCCGAGGCCCTGGCTGCCCAGGTGGCCGCGGCGCTCGGCGAGGGCGCCGATGCGGCGCTGCGCGAGGACCCCTGGCAGCTGCTGCGGGTCGGCGGCGTACGGCCCGACCAGGCCGACGGGTTCGCACGGGCGCTGCTCGGCGCCGACTGCGGTCCGGGCGACGAGCGGCGCGGCCGAGCGCTCACCGTCTGGCTGCTGGAGCAGGCGGCCCTGGCCGGGCACACCGCGCTGGAGCTGCCCACGCTCACCGCGGCGCTCGGCCGGCAGGGCGTGCCGGACCCGGACGCGGCGGTGCAGAGCACGCTCGCGGAGGGCGAGGCCCTGGCCTTCCAGGACGCCCTGGAGGAGCCGGGAGCCGCTGCCCCGCAGGAGGCGGAAGACGGCGAGGAGGAGGAGCGCCCGGTCCGGGTCCTCGTCGGCCTGGAGCGGTACGCGCTGGCCGAGGAGAGCCTCGCCGACGGCCTGGCCCGGCTGGTCAACTCGCTGTCCAAGGAGACCGATCAGGCCTGGCAGACGGCTGCCGGCGGCGTCTCCGGCGGGGCGGCCGAACTGGTCCGCGCGGTGGCCGGGCACGGCCTGGTGCTGCACACCGGCGGGGAGGCGGCCCGCGCCGAACCGGCCGCGCTGCTCGGTGCCGCACGCGCCGCGGGCCTGCGGGCGTTCGCCGTCTGCCACACCCCCGACGGACGTCACCGCCTCACCGCGCTGCAGGGAGCGGACCCGGCGGAGCAGGCCGTGGGTACGGTCGCCGGTCTGCTGTCCGGCACCGAGGGGCCGGGCCGGGACCCGGACGGCGCGCTGGAACTGGACCTGTTGATCGTGCTGGACGCCCCGCAGCTCGACGTGGAGAGCGCCGCGATGCTGGTGGAGTCCCTGCCCGACGGGGCCCGGCTGGTGCTCAGCGGTGACCCGGCGGTGCTGTGGTCGGCCGGTCCTGGGCGGGTCTTCGCCGATCTGCTCGCCGCACGCGTCTGCCCGCAGCCGGCCTCCCGCCGGCCCGACCCGGGCCCGATCGGCGAGCTGGTCTCCGGCATCGGCATCGGCGAGCTGAACCAGGTCGCGGCCCCCGGCAAGGAGATCGTCATCGTCCCGGTGCGGGACGCGGGCGAGGCCGTGCACCGGACGGTGCAGCTGGTCGCGGACTCGGTGCCGCGGGCGATCGGGGTCCCGGCCGACCAGACCGTGGTGATCACCCCGGGACATGGCGGCGCCGCGGGCACCCGTGTCCTCAACTCCGCGCTGAAGGAACGCCTCAACCCCGGTCCCGGCCGCTTCGGCGGCTTCGACCCCGGTGACCGGATCGCCTACTCTCCCGCGCCGGGTCGTACGGTGCCGGGTGTGGTCGTCAAGGCCGACGCGGACGGACTACACCTGACGTGCGCTGACGCCCCGGTGGTCGTACCGCGCGAGCGGGTGGAGGGCACCGTACGGCACGGCTGGGCGCTGACCGCGCACCAGGCGGTGGGCGCGCGCTGGCCGGCGGCGGTCGTGGTGCTGCCCGGCGATGCGGCGCAGGCGCTCAGCAGACCCTGGGTGTACACGGCGTTCGGCCGGGCGGAGCGGCATCTGTCCGTGGTCCACGGGGTGGAACAGGCTCTGCCGAAGGCGGTGGCGGAGACCCCGGCCAAGCCCCGCACGACCCGCTTGCAGACGCTGCTGCGCACGCAGGTCCCGGGATAGACCCTTCTTCCACCGCCACGGCGCTCGGCCGCGGCGGCGGAATCCGGCGGTGCCGAGCCCGTTCCAGGCCACCCGGCACCGCCGGGATCGGCACTGCCGGACTCGGCACCGCCGGCTCCGCTCACTTCTCGGCGTCCAGCGGCTCCAGATCCTCGGCCTCGTCCTCGACGAATTCGAGATCGTCTTCCTCGTCGCCGTCGTCGGAGTCGTCGTCGAACACCGCGCTCACGTCGAACCGGCACACCACCCGTTGCGGATCGATGTGGTCGTACGGCGCCCCCAGCCACTCGCCCGCCTCGGGTGCCTCGTCCGCCGCGGTGACCCAGAGCGTGGAGTCGCCCTCCTCCAGGCCGAACTCCTTGTGCCGGGAAGCGATCTCGTCCGGCTCGAACTCGCCGAACAGGATGCCGAGCGCGCCCGGAACCGTACTGGCGGCGTCCTCGGGCAGGCCGCCCGCGGCCTCGTACTCCGCCGCCTCGACCCGCTGGGCCTGAGCCAGCAGCCGCTGCGGTTCCGCCACGGCGTAGTCGCGGCGGATCAGCACGCTGATCGCGTTCGGTTCCTCGGGACCCGCGTACGGCGGCAGCTCCTCCGACCCGGGGATCTCGAAGGGTGTGACCTCGTCGTAGCGGTCGTAGAGCAGCTCGTCGTACACCTCGGCGGCCGCGGCCAGCTGGTTGAACGCCTCAAAGACAGCCGGGTCGTCCTCCCCCGACCTGCGTTCGACGGCCGCCAGATGACGATCCAGGGCGGTCTTGACCGCCTCGGCGGCGGCGCGTACCTCGGCAGCGGTGGGCTGCGCAGCATCAGACATAGTGCAGACGCTATCCGTACCGGGCCCCAGCCCGCACAATAGATGCGATGCCGGAATACGAATTTGTCGACGTGTATGTACCGCGCGGGGTGTCCCGCAAGGAGGCGACACGTCTGCTGACGGACCATGCCGAGTACGGACACTGGGAGTTGGACCGACTGAGCCTGCTGCGCGACGGCAGCCGCAGGGTGCGGTTGCGCCGGCGGATCATCCGCCAGGTGCGTGCCACATGGTGAGCCTGGACAGCTGAACGGAGCGGGCCCCGCCGGCATCGGCGGGGCCCGCTCCGTTTGCCGTACTACGCCGTGGCCCGGGCCTTGCGGTAGAGCACCGCGCCCGCGAGCAGCGCGCCCGCACCGGCCGGCAGCGCGAGGCCCACCGGCAGATCACTGCCGGTGTGCGCGAGCTGACCGTTGGTCAGGGGCTGGGTGGAGGGACCACCCTGCTGATGGCCCGGCGTGGACCCGTGGGACCCCTGGGGGCCGTGGGGCGTGTGACCGCCCTTACCGGGCGGGGTCCCCGGGTGGCCCGGCTGACCGGGGTGCCCCGGGTGACCGGGGTGGCCCGGATGCCCCGGGTGACCGGGATGGCCCGGGTGCCCCGGGTGACCGGGATGCCCAGGGTGGCCCGGCTGTCCGGGCGGGTTGCCGTGGCCGCCGCCCGGCGGCTGGGTGTGCCCGCCGCCGCCTCCGTTGGCGCAGTCGTTGCCCGTGGTGGCGTTGCCGACCCCGACGGCGTTCACGCTGTTGCCGCAGACGTTCACCGGGACGTCGATCGGCACCTGCACCGTGTTGCCGGAGCCGATGCCGGGCGAGCCGCCGGTGTGCCCGCCCGCGTGCGAGCCGCCGGAACCGCCGTGTCCCCCCGAAGCGCCACCGTCGTTGGCGCACTTGTTGCCCGCGGACGGGTTGAGCAGCCCGACGACGTTCACGGTGTTGCCGCACACGTTCACCGGCGCGTGCACCGGCACCTGCACGGTGTTGCCGGACAGTACGCCGGGAGAGCCGGCGGCGGTGCCGAACGCGCCCGCGTCGGCGTGGGCATAGCCGCTCGCGGCGGCGATCACACCGGTGGCTGCCGCCATCGTCATCAGGCCCTTGCGGGTGCCCTGTCGCATGTTCTGATTTCCCCTGCCTTCGATCCTGCTGTGCCTCGCGATTGCGTCGCATTGCATTGCATTGCATTGCACTGCGTAGCGATGCGTTGCCTTGCATTGCGAACCTCGCGGATCATGTGTCCGCGCAAGAGACCGGTCGGCCCCGGAGCGCATGGCACGCACTCCGGGGCCGACGGCTCGAAAAAGACGCCCCCCTCAGGAGGTCGTCGTCACTTGTTGACGCAGGTGTTGCCGAAGGCGGGGTTCAGGAGCCCAACCACGTTGATCGTGTTGCCGCAGACGTTCGCGGGAACGTGCACGGGCACCTGAACGACGTTGCCGGAGACAACGCCCGGGGAGTTCACGGCGGCACCCTGGGCTCCGGCGTCTGCGACAGCGAGGCCCGCGCCCGCGAGAACCAGCCCACCGGTGGCAGCCGCAGCAGCGACGACCTTCTTGATCATTATTCCTCCTTGTTGGCAATGCGACCCCAAGGTGCGGAGTCACATCACCTGTAACGAGGAGGAACTAATGAAGCTACGAACCGATCGTCGCATTCACCCGTTCCAGTCACCCCCGTACGCGCGCCCGAATATCTGGGCCCAGAACCTCACGACGCGTCGATGAACCGGTCCAGTACGCGCACCCCGAACCGCAGCCCGTCGACCGGCACGCGCTCGTCCACGCCGTGGAACATGCCGGCGAAGTCCAGCTCCGGCGGCAGCTTCAGCGGGGCGAAGCCGAAGCCGCGGATGCCGAGGTCGTCGAAGGACTTGGCGTCGGTGCCGCCGGAGAGCATGTAGGGGATCGCCTTGGCGGTGGGGTCCTCGGCCAGCAGCGCGGACTGCATGGCCTCCACCAGTGCCCCGTCGAAGCCGGTCTCGACCGCCTTGTCGGCGTGCACGTCCTCGCGCCGGACGTTGGGGCCGAGCAGCCGGTCGAGGTCGCCGAGGAACTCCTCCTCGTAGCCGGGCAGGAACCGGCCGTCGATGTGCGCGGTGGCCTCGCCCGGGATGACGTTGACCTTGTAGCCGGCGTTCAGCTGTGTGGGGTTGGCGGTGTTGCTGAGGGTCGCGCCGATCAGCTTGGCGATGCCGCCGAGCTTGGCGAGCGTGGCCTCCATGTTCTCGGGGTCCAGCTCGGTGCCGAGCGCGTCGCCGAGTTCGTCGAGGAAGGCCCGGGTGGTCTTGGTGACCCGCACCGGGAACTTGTGCCGGCCGACCCGGGCGACGGCCTCGGACAGCTCGGTGATGGCGTTGTCCCGGTGGATCATCGAGCCGTGCCCGGCGGTGCCGGCCACGGTCAGCTTCATCCAGTGCATGCCCTTCTCGGCCGTCTGGATCAGATAGAGCCGGCGCTGCTCGTTCACCGTGAACGAGAAGCCGCCCACCTCGCTGATCGCCTCGGTGACGCCCTCGAACAGCTCGGGGTGGTGGTCCACCAGGTACCGGGCGCCGTAGGTGCCGCCGGCCTCCTCGTCGGCGAGGAAGGCGAGCACGATGTCGCGCGGGGGCCGTCGGCCGCTGCGCAGCCGGTCGCGCACGACCGCGAGGGTCATGGCGTCCATGTCCTTCATGTCGACGGCCCCGCGCCCCCACACGCACCCGTCGGTGACCTCGCCGGAGAACGGATGGTGGGTCCAGTCGTCGGCGTTGGCCGGTACGACGTCCAGGTGCCCGTGGATCAGCAGCGCGGGCCGGGACGGGTCCTCGCCCTCGATGCGAGCCACGGTCGAGGCGCGGCCCGGGTGAGACTCGTAGATCTTCGGCTCCAGCCCGACCTCGGCGAGCTTCTCGGCGGTCCACTCGGCGGCCTGGCGCTCGCCGGGGCCGGAGTGGTCGCCGTAGTTGCTGGTGTCGAACCGGATCAGCTCGCGGCAGAGGTCCACGACCTCGTCCTCACCGGTGACGCTCCTGGCCGTGTCCGTCTCGCTCACGTGCTTCCTCCCGCGCTGTCGCTGCTGGTGGTCCTCCTCATCCTCCCTCTCCCCCGGCCGCGGCCCAAGACCGGTCTCGGCCCGTCACACACCGTTCACGCGCGACCGGCCGCCGGGGCGGGGGGTGATCAGCCGCCCTCGAAAGCCTGGTAATGTTTCCTTCGTCGCCGCGAGGGAAACCCCGCCGAAAGGCTTTCCCCGCACGACAGACACCTTGTCCGGGTGGCGGAATGGCAGACGCGCTAGCTTGAGGTGCTAGTGCCCTTTATCGGGCGTGGGGGTTCAAGTCCCCCCTCGGACACCATCGAAGGCCCCTGCTCACGCAGGGGCCTTCTTCGTGTCCTCCGCACCGGCCCGCCCGAGGGCCCCGCTCCCCGCGAACTGCCCCTGGATGTCCGCTCCTTGGCGGTGTGTGGGGCATGTCTCGTGCGGGGTGCGGAACGGCAGCTCAGGGGCGTCGGGCCGGGTCCCCCGCGGCCGCGGGCAGGGCCCTGCCGAGTGGCCGGACGAAGAGCCTGCGCCTAGCGTCGTACTAAAATTTCTGGTTTGTGACTTCGGCCGAACCGACGTGAGGACCTGATGGCAGCCATAGACGAGAGCAGCGCTCTCGGCCTGCTCGACGAAGAGATCCGCACGCAGTTCGGCGACCGGGCGCGGTTCTCCGCGGGTCCCGCGGCCTCGCCGCGCACCCTGGTCGACCTCTTCGACGCGACCGTGCGGTCCCACCCGGACGAGCCCGCCCTGGACGACGGTACGGCATGCCTCACCTACCGCGCGCTGGCCGTCGAGGTGGAGCGGCTGCGGCAGCGGCTGGCGGGCGAGGGGGTCGGGCTCGGGGACCGGGTCGGGGTGCGGGTTCCCTCGGGGACCAATGAGCTGTACGTCGCGATCCTCGCCGTCCTCGCCGCCGGTGCCGCCTATGTCCCCGTCGATGCCGAGGACCCGGACGAGCGGGCCGAGCTGGTCTTCGGGGAGGCCGGGGTGCGGGCGGTCATCGGCGCCGGGCACGGCATCACCGTCACCGGGCACGCCGTCGCCGACCACGCCGACACCATCGGCCACGCCAGCACCGTCGACCAGGCCGGCACCGTCAGCCACGTCGGCACCATCAGCCAAACCGGCACCGCGCACGGCGCCTCCGGCTCCCCCGCCGCGCGGCCCGGTGCCGAGCACGACGCCTGGATCATCTTCACCTCCGGGTCCACCGGGAAGCCCAAGGGCGTCGCCGTCACCCACCGCAGCGCCGCCGCCTTCGTGGATGCCGAGGCCGCGCTGTTCCTGACCGAGGAGCCGATCGGGCCCGGCGACCGGGTCATGGCCGGGCTGTCGGTCGCCTTCGACGCGTCCTGCGAGGAGATGTGGCTGGCCTGGCGGTACGGCGCCTGTCTGGTGCCGGTGCCACGGTCGCAGGTCAGGAGCGGTGCCGATCTCGGGCCGTGGCTGGTCGAGCAGGAGATCACGGTCGTGTCCACCGTGCCCACGCTGGCCGCGCTGTGGGAGCCCGAAACCCTCAACGACGTACGGCTGCTGATCTTCGGCGGCGAGGCCTGCCCGCCCGAACTGGCGCAGCGGCTGGTCACCGAGGGGCGCGAGGTGTGGAACACCTACGGGCCGACCGAGGCGACCGTCGTGGCCTGCGCCGCGCTGCTCACCGGCGAGGAGCCCATCCGGATCGGGCTGCCCCTGGGCGGGTGGGAGCTCGCCGTCGTGGATGACGCCGGGGAACCGGTGGCCATGGGCGGCAGCGGGCAGCTCGTGATCGGCGGGGTCGGGCTCGCGCGGTACCTCGACGCCGAGAAGGACGCGGAGAAGTACGCGCCGCTGGAATCCCTCGGCTGGGAGCGGGCCTATCGGAGCGGTGACCTGGTCAAGGCCGATCCCGAAGGGCTGGTCTTCCTGGGGCGGGCCGACGAGCAGATCAAGCTCGGCGGGCGGCGGATCGAGCTGGGCGAGGTGGATGCCGCGCTGCAGGCGCTGCCCGGGGTGGCGGGGGCCGCGGCCGCCGTGCGCACCGCCCGCAGCGGCAATCAGCTACTCGTCGGCTATGTCGTCACCCAGGACGGCTGGGACCACGCGGCCGCCGTGGAGAAGCTGCGGGCCGCGCTGCCCGCCGCGCTGGTGCCGCTGCTCGCGCCCGTCGCCGAGCTGCCGACCCGGACGTCCGGGAAGGTGGACCGGAGCGCCCTGCCCTGGCCGCTGGAGGGTGTGGAGACCCCCAAGGCCGATCTGTACGGCACCGAGGCCTGGCTCGCCGAGCAGTGGGCGGAGGTCCTGGGCATCCCGGTGACCGGCGCATCCGACGACTTCTTCGCGATCGGCGGCGGCAGCCTCGCCGCCGCCCAGCTCACCACCCGGCTGCGCACCCGCTACCCGAGCGTCGCCGTCCTCGACATCTACCAGCAGCCCGTCCTGCGCAAGCTGGCGCGGCGGCTGGAGGCGTCCGTGCAGGACGACGGCGCGCGGCGGACGGTCGCGCCGGTCCCGGTCCGCGCCCAGGCGCTGCAGCTCCTGCTGCTCGTCCCGCTGGTCACCCTGCTCGGGCTGCGCTGGACGCTGGCCCTGGCCGCCGTCGGGAACCTGCTGCCCGGCTACGGCTGGCTGCCCACCGCCCCCTGGTGGCTGCTCGCGGCCGGTGCGCTGCTGTTCTTCACCCCGCCCGGCCGGATCGCGGTCGCGGCGGGCGGGGCGCGGCTGCTGCTGCGGGGCCTCGCACCCGGGCGGTATACGCGGGGCGGCAGCGTGCACCTGCGGCTGTGGGCCGCCGAGCGGCTGGCCGAGTTCAGCGGGGCCACCACGCTGACCGGATCCTGGCTGGAGCGGTACGCGCGGGCGCTGGGCGCCAGGATCGGGCCCGAGGTGGATCTGCACTCGCTGCCGCCGGTCACCGGCCTGCTCAAGGTGGGCCGGGGCGCGGCCGTCGAGTCCGAGGTCGACCTGTCCGGGTACTGGCTGGACGGCGACCGGCTGGAGATCGGCACGGTCAAGGTCGGCGCGCACGCCGTCGTCGGCACCCGCAGCATGCTCTTCCCGGGCGCCCGGGTCGGCAAGCGGGCCGAGGTGGCGCCGGGTTCCGCGGTGTCCGGGCAGGTGCCCACCGGTCAGCGGTGGGCGGGCGCGCCCGCGGTCAAGCTGGGCAAGGCCAAGCGCAACTGGCCCAAGGAACGCCCGCAGCGGGGCACGTACTGGCGGGTCATGTACGGCATCACCGGTCTCGCGCTGAGTGCCCTGCCGTTGCTCGCCGGCGGGGCCGCGCTGCTGGTCGCCCGGCTCTTCGTGACGCCCGGCGGCTCCCTCGCCCAGGCGCTGCGCGGGGCCGCGCTCGGGCTGGTCCCGGCCACGCTGGCCTACGGGCTGGCGTACGCGCTGCTGATCCTGGTCTCCGTACGGCTGCTGAGCCTGGGGCTGCGGGAGGGCACGCATCCGACGCACAGCCGGGTCGGCTGGCAGGCGTGGACTGTGACCCAGCTGATGGACCGGGCCCGCGAGACCCTGTTCCCGCTGTACGCCGGGCTGGTCACGCCGGTGTGGCTGCGGCTGCTGGGGATGCGGATCGGGCGGGGCGCCGAGGTGTCGACCGTGCTGGCGCTGCCGAGCCTGACCACCGTCGGCGAGGGCGCGTTCCTCGCGGACGACACGCTGACCGCGCCGTACGAGCTGGGCGGCGGCTGGGTGCGGATCGGGCACGCGCGGATCGGGCGGCGGGCGTTCCTCGGGAACTCGGGGATGACCGCGCCGGGGCGGCGGGTGCCGGACGGCGGCCTGGTCGGTGTGCTGTCGGCGACGCCGAAGAAGGCGAAGAAGGGCACCTCGTATCTGGGGCTGCCGCCGGTGAAGCTGCCGCGCAGCACCGCCGACGGGGACCAGAGCCGTACGTACGACCCGCCGGCCCGGCTCCTGTGGGCGCGCGGGCTGGTGGAGCTGTGCCGGATCGTGCCGGTGCTGTGCTCGGCGGCGCTGGCCGCGGCGACGGTGGCGGCGCTGTGTGCGCTGGGCCCGTGGGCGTGGGCGCTGTCGGGTGTGGTGCTGCTCGGGGCGGGTGTGGCCGCGGCGGTCGTCTCGGTCCTCGCGAAGTGGCTGCTCGTGGGGCGGCACCGGGCCGGGGAGCATCCGCTGTGGAGCTCCTTCGTGTGGCGCAACGAGCTCGCGGACACGTTCGTCGAGGTGCTGGCGGTGCCGTGGCTGGCCGGGGCCGTGCCGGGCACGCCGGTGATGACGGCATGGCTGCGCGGGCTCGGCGCGCGCATCGGCAAGGGCGTGTGGGTGGAGAGCTACTGGCTGCCGGAGACGGACCTGGTGACCCTGGAGGACGCCGCGACCGTGAACCGTGGCTGCGTCCTGCAGACCCACCTCTTCCACGACCGGATCTTGCGGACGGATACTGTGGTTCTCCGTGAGGGCGCCACGCTGGGCCCTGGCGGGATCGTGCTGCCCGGCAGCGCGGTCGGGGCGCGTGCGACCCTGGGTCCCGCGTCGCTCGTCATGGCAGCCGAGTCCGTCCCGGACGACACCCGCTGGCTCGGCAACCCGATCGAGGCGTGGCGTTCCTGAGCGCGGGCCGCTCGGGTCGGCAGCGGGTGCGGGATGCACCGGCACAGAGTGGTGGCACAGCGCAGGGAGCAGACACAGCAGTGGCAGTTCAGCAGTCGGTCGGTCCGGACTCGTACTTCCCGGACAACGGTGACGCCCGCTACCGGGTGCACCGCTACGAGCTCACGCTGGACTACCGCCCGGGCCCGAACCGGCTGGCGGGCACCGCGCGGATCAACGCCATCGCGGGCCGGGCGCCGCTGCCCGAGTTCCAGCTCAATCTGGCCGACTTCAAGATCGGCCGGATCCGGGTGGACGGCCGGCAGCCGCACTACACGCACCGGGGCGGCAGGCTGCGGGTGAAGCCGGCGAAGCCGTTGCGGGCCGGGGCCGCCTTCACCGTCGAGGTGCACTGGTCCGGGAACCCGAAACCGGTGGTCAGCCCCTGGGGCGGGATCGGCTGGGAGGAACTGGCGGACGGGGCGCTGGTGGCGAGCCAGCCGATCGGGGCGCCGTCCTGGTATCCGTGCAACGACCGGCCCGCCGACAAGGCGTCGTATCTGATCTCGGTGACCACGCCGTCGGCGTACGCGGTGGTCTCGGGCGGGCGGCTGCTGACCCGGACGACGAAGGCGTCGACGACCACCTGGGTGTACGAGCAGTCCGCTCCCACGTCGAGCTATCTCGTCGGGCTCGCGATCGGCAAGTTCCAGACGGTGCTGCTGGGCGATCCGGGGCCGGGCGGGGTGCCGCAGCACGGGCACATCCCGGCTCATCTGCTGCCGGAGTTCTCCCGGGACTTCGCGCGGCAGCCCGCGATGATGGAGCTGTTCCAGGAGCTGTTCGGGCCGTACCCGTTCGAGGAGTACGCGGTCGCGGTGACCGAGGAGGAGCTCGATGTGCCGGTCGAGGCACAGGGGTTGTCGCTGTTCGGCTCCAACCACGTGGACGGCGCCCGCGGTTCGGAGCGGCTGGTGGCGCACGAGCTGGCGCACCAGTGGTTCGGCAACTGTGTGTCCATAGCCGACTGGCGGCACATCTGGCTGAACGAGGGTTTCGCCAAGTACGCGGAGTGGCTGTGGTCCGAGCGCTCGGGCGGCCGCAGCGCGCAGCAACTCGCGGCCGCCGCACACCGGTTGCTGGCCGGGCTGCCGCAGGATCTGCGGCTCGCCGATCCGGGGCGCCGGTCGATGTTCGACGACCGGCTCTACGAGCGCGGCGGTCTGGTCCTGCACGCGCTGCGCTGCGCGCTCGGCGACGACGCGTTCTTCCGCATGCTGCGCGCCTGGGTGCGGCTGCACCGGAACGGGACGGTGACGACGGCGGTGTTCACCGAGCATGTGGCCCGGTTCGCCGATGAGCCGCTGGACGGGCTGTTCCAGGCGTGGGTGCACGGGGCGAAGCTGCCGCCGCTGCCGATGCCCGGCAACCTTCCCTAGACTTGAGGGGTGGCCCGGCCCAATGACGAGGTCGAGGCGCTCCTGCGGGAGTACGCGGACCTCATCGCCATCACGGGAGGCGACGCCTTCAAGGCGCGCGCCTACGAGAAGGCGGCGCGTGCCATCGGCGGCTATCCGGCCGACATCGCCAAGCTGGACGCGGACGGCCTGAAGGAGATCCCGAACGTGGGCCGGTCGATCGCCGACAAGGTGATCGAGTATCTGCGCACGGGGAAGATGGCGGTGGTCGAGGAGCGCCGCGCGAAGATCCCCGCCGGGGTCCGCGAGCTGATCACCATCCCCGGTCTGGGCCCCAAGAAGGCACTGCGGCTCTACGAGGACCTGCACATCTCCTCGGTGAGTGAGCTGACCTCGGCGATCGAGGCGGACGCGCTGGCCGATCTGAAGGGCTTCGGCGAGAAGACGCAGGACAACATCCGGCACGGCATCGAGCTGCTCCAGCAGGCGGGCGCCCGGGTGCCGCTGTCGCTGGCCCTGGACACCGCGGAGGAGATCGTCGCCGAGCTGTCCGGGGTGACCGGCTGCACGCGCTGTGCCTACGCCGGTTCGCTGCGCCGGATGCGGGAGACCGTCGGGGATCTGGACGTGCTGGTCGCGGCGAAGCGGTCGGACCGGTTCATGGCGGCGCTGTGCGAGCTGCCCGCCACCGCGGAGGTCATCGCGCGCGGCACGAAGAAGACGTCGGTGCGCACCGCGAAGGGGCTCCAGGTGGATCTGCGGGTGGTGCCGCCCGAGTCGTGGGGTGCCGCGATGCAGTACTTCACCGGCTCGAAGGCGCACAACATCCGTACCCGCACCATCGCGGTGCACCAGGGGCTGAAGCTCTCCGAGTACGGCCTGTTCGACGCCGAGAGCGGGGACTCGCTGGCCTCCCGCAGCGAGGAGGAGGTGTACGCCCGGCTCGGGCTGCCGTGGATCGCGCCGACGCTGCGGGAGGACCGCGGGGAGATCGAGGCGGCCCTGCACGGCGAGCTGCCCGAGGTGGTGACCGAGCGGGACATCCGCGGTGACCTGCACACCCACACCGATCTCACGGACGGCCTCGCCCCGCTGGAGGAGATGGTGGCGGCGGCCGCCGAGCGCGGGTACAAGTACTACGCGGTCACCGACCACGCGCCCAACCTGTACATGCAGCGCATGACCGACGAGAAGATCCTCGCCCAGCGGGAGCGGCTGCGGGAGCTGGACGGCACCCACCACAAGATGCGGCTGCTGCACGGCACGGAGCTCAATATCGACCCGGACGGGGAGGTGGACTGGCCGGAGGAGTTCCTGGCCGGCTTCGACCTGTGCGTGGCCTCCCTGCACTCGCACTTCGACCTGGGCCGAAAGGCCATGACCCGGCGGCTGGTGCGGGCCTGCGAGAACCCGTACGTCACCATCCTCGGGCACCCGACGACCCGGCTGATCGGCAAGCGGCCGGGCGTCAACGCCGACTGGGACGAGGTGTTCGCGGCGTGCGCGCGCACCGGCACCGCGCTGGAGGTGAACGCCCAGCCGGACCGGCTCGACCTGTGCGACGAGGACATCCTGCGGGCCCGCGGGCACGGTGTGAAGTTCGCCGTGAACACCGACGCCCACGCCGTCCCGCACCTGGCGCAGCTGCGCTACGGCGTCGGCACGGCGCAGCGTGGCTGGCTCACCCGGGACGACGTGATCAACACCTGGCCGCTGACCCGGCTGCGCGCGTTCCTGCGCAAGGGGAGATGAGCGGCGTCATTCCCATTGCCGGTCCATCCACAGCGGCGACGGGCCGTCCTTCTCGTTCGAGCCCACCGCCTTCATGTCCCCGTCGGCGGCACGCAGCAGGATCCGGCCCATGGCGATGAGCGCCCGCCCGGCCGCGAGTTCGTCGCCGATCTCCGGTACGTCGGGGTCGTACGGGCTGCGGCGGGCCTCGGCGCAGCTCTCCAGGACGTTGTCCCCGGTGTCCAGGACGATCCGGGCGGTGGTGTCCGGGTCGTGCTCGGACAGATACAGGTTCAGCCGCCACTCCTTGACGGCCGGAGGACGGCTCCTCGCGGGTCGGGTCATGGCCGTTCCTCCTCACTGTGCTGCGCTGCCCTTCCACTGTGCATCCGGCCCGCGGCGGACGCCTCTCCTGCTGCGGGCAGAATGGGCCCATGACCTCGCGTGCCTGCCCCTGCGGACTCCCCCGGCCCTACGACGCCTGCTGCGGCCGTTTCCACGCGGGACCGGTGAGCGCGCCGAGCGCCGAGCTGCTGATGCGGTCCCGGTACAGCGCGTTCGTGACGGGGGACGCGGGGTATCTGCTGCGCACCTGGCATCCGCGGACCCGGCCCGAGACCCTGGACCTCGACCCGCGGATGAAGTGGACGGGGCTGGAGATCCTCGACCGCACCGACGGGTCCGCCTTCCACACCACGGGCACGGTGACGTTCCGCGCCTCCTACCGGGGCGGTTCGCTGCACGAGCGCAGCCGCTTCGAGCGGGTGGACGGGGCGTGGGTGTACGTGGACGGGGACTTCCTCGACTGACGTCCGTCGGTCAGGGCGCCAGGATGTCCAGTTCCTGGAGCGCGCCCATGGTGATCTCCCTGGTCAGCTGTTCGGCGCGGGTCGCGTCACCGGCACGGACGGCTTCCGCGACCTGTACGTGCAGGGTGACCGCCGCCGGGTCGGGGTCCTCGAACATGACCTCGTGGTGGGTGCGGCCGGCCAGGACCTCCGCGACGACGTCGCCGAGCCGGGCGAACATCTCGTTGCCGGAGGCGGTCAGGACGACCCGGTGGAAGGCGACGTCGTGGATCAGGTACGCCTCCAGTTCGTGGCCGCGCGAGTGGGCCACCATGCCGAGCGCGCACTCGGTGAGTTCGGCGCACTGCTCGGCCGTGGCGTGCTTGGCGGCGAGGCCGGCCGCGACCGGTTCGACCGCCGAGCGCAGCACGGTCAGTGAGCGCAGCTGGTGGGGCCGGTCGGCGCCCGCGAGGCGCCAGCGGATGACCTGCGGGTCGTAGACGTTCCACTCGGCCTTCGGCCGGACCGTCACACCCACCCGGCGGCGGGACTCGACCAGGTGCATGGACTCCAGCACGCGGACCGCCTCGCGCATCACGGAGCGTGACACCTCGAAGTGCTGGGCGAGTTCGTCCGTGCGCAGCACGCTGCCCGGCGGGTACTCGCCGGCGGTGATCGCGGGGCCGAGGGTGTCCAGGACATGGCCGTGCAGCCCCCGGCCCGGTGTGGTCATGCACTCAGCGTACGGCGTGGATCACCGCCCTAAAAAGTCAGACTTATATGTCACACACCCTTGAATTCGTCGTACCTAATGGGTTTCAGTGTGCCGACGCCGACGTGGCGTCGGATGTCGAGGAAGACAGCGAGGCAGTTCATGCGAACCCCCCAGGTCGTCGTCGTGATGGGCGTCGCGGGGACGGGCAAGACCACGATCGGTCCCCTGCTCGCCGCGCGGCTGGGCGTCCCGTACGCCGAGGGCGACGACTTCCACCCGCAGGCCAACATCGACAAGATGGCGGCCGGCGTCCCGCTCGACGACAGCGACCGCCGGCCCTGGCTGGATGCCATCGGTCACTGGGCGCACGGGCGGGCCGGACTGGGCGGGGTGGTCAGCAGCTCGGCGCTGAAGCGGTCGTACCGCGACCGGCTCAGGGCCGCCGCCCCCGGCATCGTGTTCGTGCATCTCACCGGCGACCGGAAGCTGATCGAGGACCGGATGGCCCAGCGGCAGGGGCACTTCATGCCGACGGCGCTGCTGGACTCCCAGTTCGCCACGCTGCAGCCCCTGGAGCCGGACGAGGCCGGAGTCGCCGTGGATGTCGGCGGCGGCCCCGAGGAGATCACCGAGCGCGCCGTGCGGGCCCTTGAGGCGCTTCCCGACACCACCGAGTAGTACGCACCCCCCCTCCCCCTCGTCCCCGTACACCGCAAGGGAACTCCCGTGACCAGACTCAGCGTCGAGATGCTGGCAGCGGACGCGCCTCCGCCGATCACCTCCGCCGGACACGCCCAGCTGGGCATCGCCGTCCTGGTGGGCATCGCCGTGATCGTCCTGCTCATCACCCAGTTCAAGCTCCATGCCTTCCTGGCGCTGACCCTCGGGTCACTGGCGCTCGGGGCGGCCGCCGGGGCGCCGCTCGACAAGGCGATCACCAGCTTCACCACCGGGCTCGGCTCCACGGTGGCCGGCGTCGGCGTCCTGATCGCGCTCGGGGCGGTCCTGGGCAAGCTGCTCGCCGATTCCGGCGGCGCGGACCAGATCGTCGACACGATCCTCGCCAAGGCAGGGGGGCGCGCGATGCCCTGGGCGATGGTGCTGATCGCCTCGGTGATCGGGCTGCCGCTGTTCTTCGAGGTCGGCATCGTGCTGCTGATCCCGGTCGTGCTGATGGTCGCCAAGCGCGGCAACTACTCCCTGATGCGCATCGGCGTCCCGGCCCTCGCCGGTCTGTCCGTGATGCACGGCCTGATCCCGCCGCACCCCGGCCCTCTGGTCGCGATCGACGCGCTCAAGGCCAACCTGGGCGTGACCCTGGCGCTCGGCATCCTGGTCGCGATCCCGACGGTGATCGTCGCCGGTCCACTGTTCTCGAAGGTCGCGGCCCGCTGGGTGGACGTCCCGGCCCCCGACCGGATGCTGCCGCAGCGCACCTCCGAGGAACTGCGCCACCGTCCCGGCTTCGGCGCGACCCTCGCCACCGTGCTGCTGCCGGTGGTGCTGATGCTGGCCAAGGCGCTGGTGGACATCGTCGTCGACGACCCGGCGGACCGCACCCAGCGGGCCTTCGACGTCATCGGCTCCCCGCTGATCGCCCTGCTCGCCGCCGTGATCACCGGCTTCTTCACGCTGGGCCGGCCCGCCGGATTCAGCAGGGAGCGGCTCCAGCAGACCGTCGAGAAGGGGCTGATGCCGATCGCCGGCATCCTGCTGATCGTCGGCGCGGGCGGCGGCTTCAAGCAGACGCTGATCGACTCCGGGGTGGGCCGGATGATCCTGGACATCTCCAAGAGCTGGTCGATCCCGGCCGTGCTGCTGGCCTGGCTGATCGCGGTGGTGATCCGGCTGGCGACCGGCTCGGCGACGGTGGCGACGGTCTCGGCGGCCGGTCTGGTCGCGCCGCTCGCGGCCGGCACGTCGACCACCCACACCGCCCTGCTCGTCCTGGCGATCGGCGCCGGCTCGCTCTTCTTCAGCTTCGTCAACGACGCCGGCTTCTGGCTGGTGAAGGAGTACTTCGGACTGAGCGTCGGGCAGACCGTCAAGACTTGGTCGATCATGGAGACGATCCTCTCGGTGGTCGCCGGCGGCCTGGTCCTGCTTCTCTCACTGATCCTCTAGGGGTACGGGGATGACTCACCCGCTCTTCGACATCCGCGGCCGTACGGCCCTGGTCACCGGCTCCAGCCGGGGCATCGGCCACGCACTGGCCCGGGGCCTGGCCGAGGCCGGCTGCACGGTGGTCCTCAACGGACGTGACGGCGACCGGCTGGCCGACGCGGCCGCGGAACTGCCCGGGGACCGGATCCACACGGCGGTGTTCGACGTGACCGACGGCGCCGCGGTGGCCGCCGGGATCGCCGGCGTCGAGGAGCGGGTGGGCCCGCTCGACATCCTGGTGAACAACGCGGGCATGCAACTGCGCGCCCCCTTGCTGGAGTTCGCCGACGCCGACTGGCACCGGATCCTGGACACGAACCTCACCAGCGCGTTCCTGGTCGGCCGGGAGGCGGCCCGGCGGATGACCGAGCGCGGCCACGGCAAGATCGTCAACATCTGCTCGCTGCAGAGCGAGGTCGTACGGCCGGGCATCGCGCCCTACGCCGCCGCCAAGGGCGCGCTGAAGATGCTCACGAAGGGCATGTGCGCGGACTGGGGGCCGTACGGCGTCCAGGTCAACGGGCTCGGGCCCGGCTACATCGAGACCGAGCTGACCCGGCCGCTGGTGGCGGACGAGGAGTTCAGCGCCTGGGTCCGCCGGCGCACCCCGGCCGGCCGCTGGGGCCGCACCGAGGACCTGGTCGGCGCCCTGCTCTTCCTCGCCTCCCCCGCGGCGGACTTCGTGGGCGGGCAGATCCTGTACGTCGACGGCGGCATGACGAGCGTGCTCTGAAAGGAGCTGCGGCAATGCTGGGTTGTGTGATCCACGGCGCGGGCGATCTGCGCGTGACGGAACTGCCGGCGCCCGAACCCGGGCCCGGCCAGGCCCTGGTGGCCGTCCGCTACGGCGGGATCTGCGGGTCGGATCTGCACTACTGGCGGCACGGCGGGGTCGGGGACTTCCGGCTCCGGGAGCCGATGGTGCTCGGGCACGAGGTGGTGGGCACGGTGGTGTCCTACGGCGCCGGGGCGACGGGTCCCGCGCCGGGTACGGCGGTCGCCGTGCACCCCGCCACCCCGTGCGGGCGCTGCCCGGAGTGCGCCGACGGGCGGCCGAACGTGTGCCGGGACACCCGCTATCTGGGCAGCGCGGCCCGCTTCCCCCATGTCCAGGGCGGGTTCGCGGCCCAAGTGGCCGTATCTGCTGGGCAGTTGAGGCCTCTGCCGGACGGTCTCGGGCTGCGCCGGGCCGCGCTCGCGGAGCCGCTGTCGGTGGCGCTGCACGCGGTGCGGCGCGCCGGGGACGTGTCCGGCGGGCAGGTGCTGGTGACCGGGGCGGGGCCGATCGGGTGCCTGGTGGTCGCGGCGGCGAAGGCGGCCGGCGCGGCGCGGGTGACGGTGACCGATCCGGTACCCGAGGCCCTCGGGTACGCGGCCGTCGCCGGGGCGGACACGCTCGTACGGGCCGACGATCCGGCTGACGCCGGGTGGCCCGCGGAGGTCGACGTGGCCGTCGAGGCGTCGGGGGTCGCGGCCGGGCTGGACACATGTCTGCGGCGGATACGGCGCGGTGGTGTGGTCGTCCAGCTCGGCATGCTGCCGCCGGGGCAGTCGCCGTTCGCCGGACATCTCGTGGTGAGCCGGGAGATCGAGCTGCGGGGGGCGTTCCGGTTCGCCGCGGAGTTCGACGATGTGCTGCAACTGCTGGCCGCGAAGGGGGAGTTCGACGGGTTGATCAGCGCGGTGGTGCCGATACGGGACGCCGCGGCCGGGTTCGACCTGGCCGCCGACCGGGGGCGGTCCTGCAAGGTGCTGCTGGAGTTCTGACCGGGATGTTCGACCGGGATCAGGGGCGCCACAAGGGGTGTTCGAGCTCCGCCCACTCCCTGCTCACGCGTCCTGTGCGCAGGCCCCTTCGCGCCTCCGGGTCGCCGAGAGCCATGCCGATGTGGCCCGCCAGGACCACGCCGATCGTCAGGGCGAGCCAGTCGTGGACGAAGGTCGCCGAGGTGCGCCACATCAGGGGGGTGAGGTGGGTGAACCACATCATCAGGCCGGTGCCGAGCATGACCAGCGTGGCGCCGGCGATCCAGGCGGCGTAGACCTTCTGACCGGCGTTGAACTTGCCCGCGGGACGGGACGAGCGGCGCTTGTCGCGGAACAGCGCGGCCCGCAGCCAGACCCGGTCGTGCGGGCCGAAGCGGTTGAGGAAGCGCAGGTCGGCGCGGAAGGCACGGGAGGCGAGGCCCAGCAGGACCGGTACGGGGAGCGCGAGCCCGGCGCACTCGTGGACGCGGACGACCAGCTCCCGGCGACCGACCATGACGGCCAGCTGGGGGATGTAGAGGACGGCCGCCGTGACCACGCAGACGCCCATCAGCGCGGCCGTGGCGCGGTGCACCCAGCGTTCGGCCCGGCTGAAGCGGTGGACGCGGGCCGCCGGCGGGGCGGGGGTGTCAGCTCGTAGGGACATCGGTGCGTCCGTTCGACTTGCCGACCCAGGCGTCTACGTCGTAGCCGAGGTTTTCCCAGTAACCGGGCTCGACCCGGTCGGTGACCGTGATCCCGGAGAGCCACTTGGCCGACTTGTAGAAGTACATGGGGGCGACATAGAGGCGGACCGGGCCGCCGTGGTCGTGGCCGATGTCCTTGTCCTGCATGCGCAGGGCCACCAGGATGTCCGGGCGGCGGGCCTGGTCGAGGGTGAGGCTCTCGGAGTAGGTGCCGTCGAAGCAGGTGAAGCGGATCGCCTTCGCGGTGCCGCGCACCCCGGCCAGGTCCAGCAGGTGGGCGAGGCGTACGCCCTGGAAAGGGGTGCCGGGGACGCGCCAGCCGGTCACGCACTGGACGTCCTTGACCAGCCGGGTCTGCGGCAGGGCGCGCAGGTCGGCGAGGGTGTAGGTGCGCGGGCGGTCGACCAGGCCGTCGATCTTCAGCTGGTAGTTCCCGGCGTTCTTGTGGGGCACCGACGCGGCGACGGAGTAGTAGCGGAAGCCGCCGCCGTTGGGCAGCAGGCCGGTCAGGCCCGTGGGGTCCTTGCCGGCCACGGTGCCGAGGAAGCCCTCCATACCGCGTTGCAGCGTGGGTGCGGCGACGACGCCGAGCGCACCCAGGCCGAGCGTGCCGAGGAAGACGCGGCGGCCGACGGGCCGACCGTCCTGCTCCTCGGATTGTTCAGAGTTCACGTATTCATTCGAGCACTCGGGGCCCGGTGGGGCCAGGGGATCGGGTCCGCGGTCAGACTTCCGTAATCACTTCTTACGCACCTCTCGGCAAGCAGTACGGCTCAGCGGGCCGCGCCGTTCAGTGCGCGGGCGCGGGCCGCCCGGAAGGCCGCCCGGGGGTCGTGGTGCGCGTAGCACCAGGGCGCCCGGGTGGCGTGCCGGCCGATGCGCCGGAACAGGGCCGCCGCCTCGGCCGGTCGGCCGGCGCAGGACAGGGCGAAGGCGAGGTGGTTGAGGTCGAGGTGATGGCGGGGGTGTTCGTCGTGCTCCCACTCCAGCCACCAGTCGAAGGCGTCGCGCAGGATCCGCCGGGCCCTGGGGCCGGACCAGTGCCCGGAGGCGGCGGGGTCGGCGGGGGCGAGACCGGTGGCGGCGAGGACCCGGTAGCGCTCGGCGTAGGCGACGACCGGGAGTACGGCGAGCGGGGAGTCGGCGGGGGCCTCGGCGGCGGCCAGCTCGGCGAGGTCGTACACCTCGTGGTCCTCGGCCGCCCGGCCGCCGGCGGGCCGCTCGGCGAGGCGGGCGAGGAGCAGCTGGTGGGCGTGGTGGTGCTCGGGGTGGCGGCGGCGCAGTTCGGCGAAGGTGCCGAGGACCTCGTGCTCCGGGCCGAGGGTGCGGGCGAGCCGTAACCGGCCGAGCCAGGGGGTCGGGTCGGCGGGGGCCTGCGCCGCGGCGTCGGCACAGGCCGCGCGGGCCAGGTCGGGGTCCGTCTTGCCGCGCAGGGCGCGCTGGACCTGGGCGAGGGCGTACAGGGTGGCGGCGTCGGCGGAGCCGGGTTCGGCCTGCAGCCACTCGCTCGCCCAGGCCGCGGCGTACGGCTCCCGGGCGAGGACGGTCAGGCGGTGGCCGCGGCGGTCCCAGTCGTCACCCGTGTGCAGCAGCAGGGAGCGGGCGGCCTGCCGTCGGCCCTGCGCCAACGCGGCGCGCGCGGTGCGCAGTTCGGCGTCGTCGAGCGTGTCGTCGAAGGCGCCGGAGTCGTCCGGGGCGGTGTCGCCGGACGGGTCCGTGGCGGCCAGGCGTGCGCCGAGCAGGGGTGGGAATGGGGGCACCGCGGGACTTCCTGTTTCTCGGGCTGCCATCGACCGATCACGCACAGCAAACCCTCAGCCATGGATTGCGTCAAGCGGAACGGTGCAGTTATTGGGTTCAACTACCGTTGCCCACAGGGAACTTGGAGAACTCCGCGCAGGTGGGTCGAGGCGCGGGCGGGCTGCCCGGTGGATTCCTGTGGCGTACGCCATGGCGCCGGGCGGCCGGGCCACGGAGCATGGCGAGTCAACTGCCCTGTTCCGCGTACTTCCGGGTCAATGGTGTCCCGGGAGCGCTACAGTCGGCCACTACGCGCCCGTGGTCCGGCCGGATGATCGAGGTACGCAGCGTGTCCGTTCTGGTTCTCCTTCTCGCCGTGAGTGCGGCCTGCTGTCTGGGCTTCGGGTTCGTGCTCCAGCAGAACGCCGCACAGAAGGCACCGCTCAGCGACTTCCTCTCCTTCCGGCTGCTGCTCGACCTGATGCGGGTGCCGCGCTGGCTGGGCGGGCTCGGTCTGATGATCGCCGGCATGGTGCTCGGCGCGATCGCCCTCGGCAAGGGCGAGATCTCGCTGGTGGAGCCGCTGCTCGCGACCAACCTGCTGTTCGCGCTGGCCCTCTCCCGCTACCAGACCAAACAGCCCCTGGGCCGTCAGGGCTGGGCGGGACTGCTGCTGCTCGCGGGCGGGGTGAGCGCGTTCATCACGGCGGGCGAACCGCGCGCCGGGCACGCCGTGTCCGATCCGCTGCGGCACTGGCTGATCATCGGCGCGATGGTGGGCGCGGCCATGGTGCTCACCACGTACGGCAAGCGCTCCCGGCTGAGCTGGGGCCCGGTGTTACTGGCCACGGCGGCCGGGCTGCTGTACGGCGTGCAGGACGCGCTGACCCGGGTGAGCGGCATCCGGTTCGCCGAGGGCGGCTTCACCGAGCTGTTCACCGGCTGGCAGCCGTACGGCGTGCTGGCCTGCGGGGTCACCGGGCTGCTCCTGGTGCAGAGCGCGTTCGAGACGGCCCCGCTGCGCATGTCGCTGCCCGCGCTGACCGCCGCCGAGCCGCTCGCCGGGATCCTGTGCGGCGTCGGCTTCCTCGGCGACCGCCTGCGCACCGACACCGGGGCGCTGGCCTGGGAGGCGGCCGGGCTCGCGGCCGTGGTCGCCGGCATCGTGCTGCTCGGGCTGCACCCGGCGATGCCGTGCGGCACGGCCGAGGCGGAGCTCTCCGCCCGGGACCTCCAGCGCCGCTGAGCAGCCGCCTGGTTGGATACCGGTATGAACCCCGCCGTGCACCCCGCCGACGAGATCCTCGACGTCGTCGACGAGAACGACCAGGTCGTCGCCCAGCACCCGCGCGGCGAGGTGTATGCCCGCGGGCTGCGCCACCGCTGCGTGTTCATCCAGGTCCGGGACGCGGCCGGCCGGCTCTTCGTGCACCGGCGCACGGCCACCAAGCTGGTCTTCCCGGCTCTGTACGACATGTTCGTCGGCGGGGTCGTCGGGGCGGGCGAGTCCTACGACGAGGCCGCGCTGCGGGAGGCCGAGGAGGAGCTGGGGGTGACGGGCCTGCCCCGGCCGGCGTACCTGTTCAAGTTCCTCTACGCCGACGGGGCCGGGAACAGCTGGTGGTCGGCGGTGTACGAGGTGCGCTGCGACCTGCCCGTACGGCCTCAGGTGGAGGAGGTCCAGTGGCACGACTTCCTGGCCGAGGACGAGGTCGAGCGGCGGCTCGGCACCTGGGAGTGGGTACCGGACGGCCGGGCGGCCTACGAGCGGCTGAAGGCGTTCCGCAGCGGCCGGTGAGACGCCGGTAGGGTCGGCCACGTGAGCGAATTCGTACGGAACATCCGGCTGTGGTTCGCGCCGGAGCTGGTCCGGGCCGAGGGCGGCACGCCCGACTACCGGTTCTCGCTGGCCAACGAGCGCACCTTTCTGGCCTGGCTGCGCACGGCCCTGGCGCTGATCGGCGGCGGATTCGCGGTGGACCAGTTCCTGCCGGGCCTGCCCTGGGCCTGGAGAGTCGGGCTCGCGCTGGCACTCCTGGGCGCGGGTGTGCTGTGCTCGCTGCGGGCCGTGAACCACTGGGTGCGCTGCGAGCGGGCGATCCGGCGTGGCGACGATCTGCCGGCGTCCCGGTTCCCGGCGCTGCTGAGCCTGGTCGTCGCGGTGGTGGCCGTGGCGATGATCGTGGTGGTGCTGGCGGGATGGGCGGGGTGAGCCCGGCCGGGCGCGACCCGGGGCTGCAGCCGGAGCGCACCCGGCTGGCCTGGCGTCGTACGACCCTCTCGGCCGCCGTGGTCGCCGTACTCGCCGCCCGGGCCGCCCTGCGCGGGGGCGCCTCGGCCGCCGGAGTGACCGTCTGCGCCCTGTGCTGTGCGCTCTTCCTGGGGTTCCTCCGGGTGGCTCACCACCGGATAGGGACCCTGGCCGCCGTGGTCCGGCCGCCGGCGCTCGCTCCCCGGCACGCGACGGCGGCGGTGCTGTGCGCGGTGGCGCTGGCGGTGTGCGCGTCCGTCCTGGTCGTCTGATCTCTCGCCGGGTCGCCCGGACACCACGCATGCGCTAATACGCCGATATGTCACGGTTCGCGCGTAGCCTGTCGGCCGTCAGACCCCCGTACCCCCGAAGGCGAGCACCATGACCACCCTTCACCAGGAACACATCGCACACGGCACGCACAGCCACGGTCCGGGCTGCGGGCACGACGCCGTGCGGCACGGCGACCACCTGGACTACGCCCACGACGGACATCTGCACCGCGAGCACGACGGCCACTGGGACGAGTGCGAACCCGCCGGGCACACCGTCCACGAGGGCCACGAGCACGTGCACTACGACGAGTGCGGGCACGCCCAGGTGCGGCACGGCGACCACGTCGACTATCTGCACGACGGGCACCGGCACGCGGCGCACGACGGCCACTGGGACGACCACTGACCCCAGCGGGAACAAGGCCGACGGCTCCCGGGGCAGCGCGGCGGGGGTCCGTCGGCCTATCGTGGCTCCGGTCACGTTCGGACGCGTGTCCGGCTTGCGCACTGGACGGCATACCGACCGGTCGGCATCATGAATGGGTCCTGTTCACCCGTTCGTAGGAGTCACGTATGAGCGCCGACCACCCGCCCGGACTCGACCTGGACCGGCTGCGCGCCCTGCTCGACCGTGAGCGCCCCGGTCTGGTGACCGGCCCCCTGACCGGCCGGCTGATCGAGGGCGGACGGTCGAACCTCACCTACGCGGTCTCCGACGGCACCGCGCGATGGGTCGTACGACGGCCCCCGCTCGGCCATGTGCTGGCCACCGCGCACGACATGAAGCGCGAGCACCGCGTGATCAGCGCCCTGCACCCGACCCGGGTGCCGGTGCCGCGCCCGGTGCTGCTCTGCGAGGACGAGCAGGTGCTCGGGGCGCCGTTCTACGTCATGGAGTTCGTCGAGGGCACCCCGTACCGCACCGCCGAGCAGCTCGCCCCGCTCGGTGCGGAGCGCACCCGGAACGCGGTGCTGTCCCTGGTGGACACGCTGGTCGAGCTGCACGCGGTGGACCCGGCCGAGGTGGGCCTCGCGGACTTCGGCCGCCCCGAGGGCTTCCTGGACCGGCAGCTACGCCGCTGGGGCAAGCAGCTGGACGCCTCCCGCAACCGCGAGCTGCCCGGCATCGACGAGCTGCACGCCGCCCTGGGGCGCGCCCTGCCCGCCTCGCAGGCCCCGGCGGTCGTCCACGGCGACTACCGCCTCGACAACGTCCTGATCGGCGCGGACGACCGGATCAACGCGATCCTCGACTGGGAGATGTCCACCCTCGGCGACCCGCTCACCGACCTGGGCCTGCTGGTGATGTACAGCCAGCCGCTGGAACTGCCCGACTCCCCCATCTCCACGACCGCCACGGCCGTCGGACATCCCTCCCCGCAGGAGCTGATCGAGCGGTACGCCGCGCGCTCGGGGCGCGACGTGTCCGCCGTCTCCTGGTACACGGCCTTCGCCTGGTTCAAGCTCGCCGTGATCCTGGAGGGCATCCACTACCGGTACACGCTGGGCCAGACGGTGGGGCGCGGCTTCGACCGGATCGGCGATCTCGTACCCGTCTTCATCGACCACGGACTGACCGTTCTCCAGGAAGGCTGATCCAGAAATGGACTTCGCGTTCGACGCGCGCACCGAGGAACTGCGCGCCAAGCTGCTCGCCTTCATGGACGAGTACGTCTACCCGGCCGAGCCCGTCGCCGAGGAGCAGCGAGCCGCGCTGGCCTCCCCCTGGGACACCCCGGCCGTGGTCGAGGAGCTGAAGGCCGAGGCCCGCAGGCAGGGCCTGTGGAACCTGTTCCTGCCGGACGCCGAGTACGGCGCCGGGCTGACGAACCTGCAGTACGCGCCGCTCGCCGAGATCACCGGCCGCTCCCCGCATCTCGCCCCCACCGCGACGAACTGCGCCGCCCCCGACACCGGGAACATGGAGGTACTGGCGCAGTTCGGCGACGAGCAGCAGAAGAAGCAGTGGCTGGAGCCGCTGCTGGCCGGTGAGATCCGTTCGGCGTTCGCGATGACCGAGCCGGAGGTGGCCTCCTCGGACGCCACCAACATCACCACGCACATCGAGCGGGACGGCGACGCCTACGTCGTCACCGGTCGGAAGTGGTACATCTCCGGGGCGATGAACCCGGACTGCAAGATCTTCATCGTGATGGGCAAGACGGACCCGGACGGCACCGACATCCGCCGCCAGCAGTCGATGATCCTGGTACCGCGCGACACGCCGGGAGTGACCGTCAAGCGCGCGATGCAGGTCTTCGGGTACGAGGACCACTCGCACGGCGGCCACGCCGAGGTGATCTTCGACCACGCGCGCGTGCCGGTGTCGAACCTGATCGGCGAGGAGGGCGGCGGCTTCGCCATCGCCCAGGCCCGGCTCGGCCCTGGCCGGATCCACCACTGCATGCGGCTGATCGGCATGGCCGAGCGGGCGATCGAGCTGATGTGCCGGCGGGCCGTCTCGCGTACCGCGTTCGGCAAGGCGCTGGCCCAGCAGGGGGTCGTCCAGAACTGGATCGCCGACGCCCGGGTCACCGTCGAGCAGCTGCGGCTGCTGGTGCTGAAGACGGCCTGGCTGATGGACACCGTCGGCAACAAGGGCGCCCACACGGAGATCCAGGCCATCAAGATCGCCACCCCGCGCGCGGTGGTCGGCATCCTGGACCGGGCCATCCAGTTGCACGGCGCGGGCGGCGTGAGCCAGGACTTCCCGCTGGCCGAGCTGTACGCGAGCGCCCGCACCCTGATGCTGGCCGACGGCCCGGACGAGGTGCACCAACGGTCGCTGGCGCGGCGGGAGTTGAAGCAGTACCTCTGAGGTACCTCTAGTAGCCGCCCGAGTAGTGGTGGTCCTCGCGGGCGAGCGCCCGGAGGAACGACAGGAACCGGTGCAGGAGATTCGGTCTGCGCGTCATGTGTTCAGCGTGGCCCGCAGGCCGCCCACCGGTCCAACAGATGGTTTCGCTGGCGGACATCTCTAGAATGGATGGATGGAGATGCGTCAGCTCCGCCACTTCATGGCCGTGGTGACCGAGGGAAGTTTCACGGCCGCCGCCCGCAGCGAGCTCATCGTGCAGTCGGCGCTCAGCACGTCCGTCCGGAACCTGGAACGGGAGCTGGGCGCCGACCTGTTCGACCGTACGGGCCGCCGGGTGGTGCTCACGGAGGCCGGGCGGGCGCTGCTCCCGCAGGCCCGTGCGCTGCTCGCCGGTGCCGAGGCGGCCCGGGAGGCGGTGGCGGCCGTCGCGGGACTGGCGAGCGGCCGCGTGTCCATCGGTACGATCCAGACCCTGACCTGCGTGGACCTGCCGGGCGAACTGGCCGCCTTCCACGAGGAGTTCCCTGGCGTCCAGGTCTCCGTGCGGGACGCGACCGTCACCGAGCTGACCGACGCGCTCCGGGCCGGCGAGCTGGACCTCGCTTTCGTCGCCCCGGACGCCCGGGAACTGCCCGAGGGCCTGCACGCGCACGCCGCCTGGCAGGAGGAGCTGGTGCTGATCACCGCGCCGGGGCACCGGCTGGCCGTGGCGGGCCGCACGCTCATCAAGGACCTCGCCGAGGAGCCCTTCGTCGACTTCCGCGCCGGGACGGGCCTGGAGACGGCCGTACGGCGCCTGGCGGCCCACTGTGGCCTGGATCGCCGTATCACCTGTGACGTCACCCAGATCGGGCTGCTGGTGGACCTCGTGCGGGCCGGGATCGGGGTGGCGTTCGTGCCCCGGGCCATCGGCGAGCGGGCCGGGCTGCCGTGCGTGCGGATACGGCAGCCGGAGCCGGGCCGTACGGTCGTCCTCGCGGGACGCGGGGAGCGGCCCCGGAACCCGGCGGCCGCCGCCCTCGTCCGTCACCTCACGGACGCGCACCCCACGGACGCGCACCCCACGGACGCACGCCTCATGGACGCAGCGCCCGCAGCAGCAGGTCGGCGAGGTGGTCGGCGACCTGCTGCGGGGTGAGCGGGCCGTCGGGGCGGTACCAGGTCGACAGGTGGTGGACGGAGCCGAAGTGGTAGTCCACGACCAGGTCGGCCGGGGTCGCCGTGGAGAAGACGCCCTCCTTCTGGCCCTCCTCGATGAGCGCGCGGAACCGTTCGTGGTAGCGCCGGCGCTCGGCGCGGACCTGCTTGTTCTTCTCCGGGCTCAGATGGTGCATGGACCGGAAGAAGATCATCGCGTCGTCGAGGTTCTCGATGGTCGTGACGACCACGTCCGCCGCGGCACCTCTGAGCCGCTGCTCGACCGGCGCGTCCATGCCGGCGAAGTGGTCGAGCCGCTCCATCTGGACGCGCAGCACGCGCGCGTACACCTCGTGCAGGAGGTCGTCCTTGGAGCCGAAGTAGTGGTACAGCGCCCCCTTGGTGACGCCGGCCGCCTCCACGATCTCCTGCACGGAGGTCCGGTCGTAGCCCTGCTCGGCGAAGAGCCGGGTGGCGGCGGCGAGCAGCCGCTGCGGAACGGGGGCTCCGTCTCCGTCCGTCGTCCTGGGCACTGCCGCCACCTGCCTTTCCTCGTCGCCTACTGACCGGCGTTGCTGTTGTCGCGCGCGCGGGAACGCAGTTCCCGACGGAGGATCTTGCCACTCGCCGTCTTGGGCAGGTCGGGCAGGATCTCCACCTGGCGCGGATATTTGTAGGCGGCCAGTCTCTCCTTGCAGTACACCGCGATGTCGTCCGGGTCCGCCTCCGCGCCCGGACGCAGGCTGACATAGGCCTTGACCGTCTCGCCGCGATAGCCGTCGGGGACACCGACGACGGCCACCTCGCGCACCGCCGGGTGGGTGTACAGCACGTCCTCGACCTCGCGCGGCCACACCTTGAAGCCGGACGCGTTGATCATGTCCTTCTTGCGGTCGACGACGTACAGCCAGCCCTGGGCGTCCATGAAGCCGATGTCACCGGTGCGCAGCTCGCCGTCCGGGAAGGTCTCGGCGGTGGCGTCCGGGCGCCGCCAGTAGCCGGGGATCACCTGCGGGCCGCGTACGACGATCTCGCCCTGCTCCCCGAACGGCACCTCCACGCCCTGCTCGTCCACGATCCGCACGAGCGTGTCGGCGCCGGGCAGGCCCACCGACAGCGTCCCGGAGACGGGGTCCACGGGTGCCTCCAGGCCGGGCGGGACGGCGGCGCACGGGCCGGAGCACTCGGTGAGGCCGTAGCCGACGCGGATGTACGGCCCGAAGAGCCCGCGGAACTTCTCCACCAGGGCCGGCGGCACGGGCGCGCCGCCCGAGGAGATGTTCACGAAGGAGGCGAAGTGCTCCCGGGTGGCGTCCGGGTGGGCGGCCAGCGCCATGAAGGCGGTGGACGGCCCGACCGTGTAGTGCGGCCGGTGCTCGGTGAAGGCCTCCAGCACGAGTCCGGGCTCGAAGCGGTAGGCGAGCACCAGAGTGCCGGCGCTGTTCAGGCAGGCACCGAACTGGCAGACCATGCCGGTGATGTGGAACAACGGCGCGAGCGCGTAGTAGACGGGCGCCCCGGGCAGCGCGAGCCCGGTCCGCTGCCGCTCGGCGTTGTACATGATGTTGCCGTGCGTGTTGGTCGCGCCCTTGGGCGTACCGCTCGTACCCGAGGTGTAGCTGATCAGCGCGATGTCGTCCGGGCCCGGCGCGCGGCCCTCGGGGGCCGTACCGCCGCGCCGGGCCACGGTGACCAGGTCGTCGGCGTCCGGTGCCTGGGGCAGCCGCTCGAATCCGAGCACGCGCGCGTCGTTGCGGGTCTGGAAATCCAACTCGCACCCGGTGAGCACGATCCGCACCGGCGAGTCGGCGGCCGTGTCCCTGAGATACGCCTCCCAGGCCCGGTCGGAGCAGATCAGCGCGGTCACCTCGCCGTCCCGCAGGACGTGCCCCACCTCGCCCGACTTGTACATGGGGTTGACCGGGACGACGGTCGCGCCCGCCTTCCAGGCGCCGAGGACGGCGAGCACGAAGTGCGGGGAGTTCTGCAGCAGCACGGCCACCCGGTCGCCGCGCTCCAGCCCGCGCGCGGCGAGATGGGCGGCGACGGAGTCGCTCAGCTCGTCCACCGCGCGGTAGCTCAGCCGGGCGTCGAAGTAGGCGAGGAAGGTGCGCTCGGGCGCCTCGGCGACGGCGGTGCGCAGCGCGTGCACCAGGGAGTCGGCGGGCTCGACGGGACCGCGCTGGGCGTCGTCGAGCAGCGCCAGCCAGGGCCGGTCCGCGTACCGGGCGGGGCTCACCGGGCCTCCTCCCACTTGCGCTGGATGTGGTTCATGCCGCTCAGCCAGCGGCCCGGATCGGCGGCCCGCGCCTGGTAGTACTCGGCCACGTCGGGGTGCGGCAGGATCAGGAAGCGATCCTCCTCGATGCCCCGGAACAGCGCGTCCGCGACGGCCGCCGGCTCGATCGCGGTCGACTGGAGCACCAGCTCCCCGGCGCTGCCGGTCGCGGCCAGCATGTCCGTGCGCACGCCCTGCGGACAGATCGCGTGCACCCGCAGACCCCGGTGGCGGTAGGTCAGCGACAGCCACTCGGCGAAGGCGTAGGCGCCGTGCTTGGTGACGCTGTACGAGGGGGCCCCGATCATGGTGAGCAGCCCGGCGGCCGACACGGTGGACACGAACCGCCCGGCACCCCGCTCCAGCCAGTCCGGGAGCAGCTCATTGGCCGCGCGGACGTGCGCCATGACGTTCACGTCCCAGGACACCGCCCACGACCTCTCGTCGAGCGGTCCGCCCGCGCCGCCGTCCTCGAAGGCGACCCCGGCGTTCGCGCAGTAGACGTCGACGGTGCCACCGAGTGCGTCACGGGCCTCGCCGACGATCGCGGAGGCGTCACCCGGCACGGCGATCCCGCCGATCTCCTCGGCCACTGCCTTCGCCTTGCCGGCATCCAGGTCATTGACGACGACCCGCGCCCCCTCGGCGGCGAACCGCCGGGCCAACGCGGCCCCGATCCCCCCGCCCGCCCCCGTGACGACCACTCCCGCATCCTGCACGGCTTCCACCATCGGTCTCCTTCGACACGACTTCGCGCGGCGCGCATCGGCTCTGATCGACCCAGACTAACCAGTCGGTATGTGTGAGGGAAGGGCGACCGTCCCAACCTCTAGGGGCGCGGAGCTGTATCGATATGCGGCTCCGCCGCGCGGGCACGAGCAACCACAGACGACGTGCACCTCACACCCGACGGAGGCCCCCATGCACCTGTCCCGACGGTCCCTTCTCGCCTCGGCGACGATCGCAGCCGTTCCCGCTGGACCCGAACCCCGCGAACGACTGCACACCGGGTTCGAAAGACTCGCCGCCGAAGGCTACGCAATACTGGGCGGACAGCGCGTCGGCATCGTCACCAACCCCACGGGCGTCACCCGCGACGTCCAGCACATCGTCGACGTCATGCACAACGACACCCGCGTGAAGCTGACGGCGGTCTTCGGCCCGGAGCACGGCTTCCGAGGCACCGCGCAAGCGGGCGGATCCGAGGGCCGCTCCACCGACCCGGCGACCGGACTGCCGGTCTACGACACGTACCTCAAGAGCGGCAAGGCCCTCGCCGACATCTTCACCACCTCAGGGGTCGACACGGTCGTCTTCGACATCCAGGACGTCGGCGCCCGCTTCTACACGTACATCTGGACGCTCTACGACTGCATGGAGGCGGCCCAGCTGGCCGGCAAGCGCTTCGTGGTCCTGGACCGCCCGAACCCGGTCACCGGACGCGTCGCCCGAGGCCCTGTGCTGCACAAGGAGTTCGCCACGTTCGTCGGGCGGCAGCCCGTCGCGCAGGCGCACGGGATGACCGTCGCGGAGCTGGCCCGGCTGTTCAACAAGGAGTTCCTGAGCAGGCCGGTCGCGCTGGACACCGTCCTGATGACCGGCTGGCGGCGCGCGGACTGGTACGACACGTCCGTACTGCCGTGGGTGCCGCCGAGCCCGAACATGCCGACCCCGGACACGGCGCTCGTCTACTCCGGCACCTGCATGTTCGAGGGCACCAACGTCTCGGAGGGCCGGGGCACGACCCGCCCCTTCGAACTGCTCGGCGCCGAGGGCGTCGACGGGCGCTGGGCCGCCGCCGCGAACGGACTCGCCCTGCCCGGAGTGCGCTTCAGGGAGGCGTACTTCGCGCCCACGTTCTCCAAGTTCGAGGGCAGGACGGTCGGCGGGGTACAGATCCATGTGTACGACCGGGACGCCTACGACCCCGTACGCACCGGGATCGCGCTGCTGGTGACGGCGAAGAAGGTCTGGCCCGGGTTCGCCTGGCGCCCCGACGGCTGGATCGACAAGCTCACCGGCTCCGCCCGGGTGCGCACGATGATCGACGCGGGGGCGGGCACCGACGAGGTGACCGGCGCCTGGCAGGAGGAGCTGGCCGCGTTCCGGCGGGTCCGCAGGGAATATCTCCTCTACAGGTGAGGCGCGGTGTATGGCCAACTCCGCCCCGGAGCAGGACGATGCGTGCGCGACGCATCGTTACGCATTTTTCCGGGGGGACGAGGGAGCCTGGCATGGCGGATCCTGGGATGAGCGTGACTCCCTACTGGGAGCTGACCTTCGACGCGGACGGGGATGTCGACGGCCGCGAACGCGACCGGCTGATGGCGCAGGTGCCGGAGCACGGCGTCCGCGACCTGATCGTCTTCGCGCACGGCTGGAACGACGACCGCTCGGGCGCGACCGCGCTGTACCGCCGTTTCTTCGCCCCGATCCCGGGGCTCGCCCCGCACGCGCGCCTCGGGTACGTGGGTGTGATCTGGCCGTCGATGCGGTTCAGCGACGAGCCGATCCCCGACTTCCCGAGGTCGGCGGCGCCCGCGACGCCCCCGACGGCGGCCCTGGACGCGGACACCCGGCGGGCACTGGTGTCGGTCTTCCCGGAGCGGGCGGCCCTGATCGACCGGCTGGCCCGGCTGCTGGACGAACGGCCGGACGGCGCCCAGGGGTTGACGGAGTTCGGGCGGCTGGTACGGCAGCTGATCGACGGGGAGCGGCGGCCCGGCGTGGCCGACACGGAACAGGAGGGCGAGCCGGGCGTGTTCACCGCGGACCCGGCCGCCGCGTGTCAGGAGTTCGCCGAGGCGCTGGCGGCGGTGCGGTCCGCCAGGGCGCCGTCCCGGGAATTCAGCATCCCGAACCCCTGGGACGGCGCCAAGGAGCTGCTGCGGCAGGCGGCGTACTACACGATGAAGCGGCGTGCCGGGACGGTCGGCGAGCAGGGACTCGGGCCGCTGATCGGCACGCTGGCCGGCGCGGCGCCCGGGGTGCGGGTGCATCTGATGGGGCACAGCTTCGGCGGGCGGCTGGTGTCGTTCGCGCTGCGCGGGCTGCCGGACGGGGTGCGCACGGTGAAGTCCGTGACCCTCCTGCAAGGCGCCTTCTCGCATTTCGCGTTCGCGGAGCGGGTGCCGCAGGATCCGGGCAGGGCGGGGGCGCTCAAGGACCTGCAGCGACGGATCGACGGGCCGCTGGTGTGCTGCCACTCGCATTTCGACATGGCGCTCGGCACGTTCTATCCGCTGGCCTCCCGGCTGTCGGGGAACGACCGCTCGTACCTGGGCGGCGAGATCGCGGCCGTGCTGGGACCGGAGTGGGGCGCCCTGGGGTACGACGGGGTGCAGGCGGTGCCGGGCACCGCCCGGCTGGACCTCGCGGCGGCCCTGAACGGACCGCTGCCCGCGGCGGGATGCGTGAACGTCGACGCGGCGGCCGTGGTCCGCAGCGGAGGCCCGCCGGCCGGGGCGCACAGCGACATCGTGCACCCCGAACTGGCGCGACTGGTACTGGCGGCGGGCCGCATCGGCTGACCCGCCGCCGGTATCGGTACATCGCCCGAAGGCTTGCGTCACCGGTGTGAGGTGTACTCCACGACCTGCTGGAAGGTCGGCCGGTTCTGCCAGCTGATCTTGCCGTGTTTGATGCCGCCCAGGGTGCGCTGGTTGATCGAGTCGGCGCACCACTGGTCGCCGGCCGAGCACTGGTCGTCACCCGGGTAGACCTGGGCCGCGGTCGTCCCGGCCGCCTGGTCCAGCGTGCTGATCAGGGCGTCCCGGCAGCCGCTGAGGCTGCCGCCGCCGCAGTACTTCTCGGCGAGCCCGCCCTGCACGTTCTCCCCGAGCACCGCCCGGATGTCCTTGTCGACATAGCTCCACCAGCCGTACTGGAAGGAGCTACCGGCGTGCGAGCCGGTCGGGCCGTGTCCGGCGGACGGGGCCTCGTCGACCGGCAGGTCGTTGGTGAAGGCGGTGTACAGGTCGCTGCCGAGGCCCGGTGCGAACTCGGCCTTGACCAGCAGCGGCCACCAGGCGTCGAGGATGCGGATCGCGTCGGCGTCGGCGTAGGTCTTCGAACCGGCGGACGTCTCCGTCCGCTTGGCGCCCGCGTCCACCCAGGCCTGGAGCTTCTTCACCGCGTCGGCGGCCGTGGAGTCGGTCACCGTCGAGGAGTTGATCACCTTGAGCAGCTTCGGCAGCACGTCCTCCGCGCGCAGATCGGCGAGGGCCGCGTCCGCCATGGCCTGCACCAGCTTGGTACGGGTCACTCCGCCGGCCGCGACCAGCTTCTTCACCCGGTCGTCCAGCAGATTGCCGCGGTGCACCGACCCGTCGCCCCAGGACGCGGTCGTGTAGTCCTTGGCCTGCTTGTTGTTCCAGGAGACGTAGTAGTCCTGGTCGATGGAGTTGGGGTGCGCGGAGGCCGGGGTGTAGTCGGCGGTGTTGGTCGCCGGGTCCCAGTTCTGCCACTCGTACGCGGGCTGCGCCCAGACCGGGAACTCGGAGTCGACGCCGGCCGCCCTGACCGGGTTGTCACCGCTGTTGTAGTACGCGGTGTGCTGGGAGTCGGCGTAGAACCAGTTGAAGGTGTAGTTGATGTGCTGGGCCGCGCTCTGGAAGTCCTTCGGGCCCTTGACGAAGTCGGGGTCGTTCAGCATCTGGAAGCCGATGATCGAGTCGGCCTCGTGCAGATACGAGGAGCGCAGCGTGGTGTAGGCGACCTTCTTTCCGCCGACACTCGCGCGGTACTCCACCGGCCCGTACTTCGTGCGCCACACCCGCATGGTGTATGACCCAGCCGGCGTACTGTCGGCCGTGGTCGGCGACCAGGCGTTCTTCTGCTCGACCTTGTCCATGGCCGTACAGGTGCCGTGGTACAGGTAGTGGTAGTCGTCCTGGCACAGCTCGACGGCGTAACTGTCGATGATGTCCTGGCCGGACGTGGTCGCGGACCACGAGTAGTCCTGGCCGCGGCCCAGTTCGACGTACATGCTCAGACCCGCGAAGGAGGCGCCGCGCGCGCTGAGGCCCGGCCCCTGGATCTCCTGGAGCATGAGCAGCTGCGGGGCGAAGTAGCCGGTCTGCGGTCCGAAGACGGCGATCGGATGCCCGCTGGCGGTGTACTTGCCGCTCACGACCAGCGCGTTGGACATGCCGCGCCTGGCCGAGCCGAGCGTGGTCCTCGCGGCGGTGGCGGAGGTGCTCTTGGCGGCCGCGGTGGCCGCGCTGCCCGTACGGTCGTAGACGAGCGGTTCCTGGGTGACCGTGCCGGGGTCGGGCAGGGCCTCGCCCTTGGCGTCGGCGGGCTTGCCGCCGTACGGGAAGCCCGAGCCGTCGTGGACGGTCAGGGCGGCCTCGGGGTCGTTGCGTTCCCGGAAGGACTCCCAGACCTTGGTGCCCTCCTCGACGCCGTACTTGGACTGCGCGGCCATCAGCGAGAGGGCGTTGTTGACCTCGCCGCCACCGCCGGAGCCGAACAGCGAGCCGATGACGGAGGCCAGCGCCACCAGATCGGTGATCTTGAAGTGGTCAATGGTCCCGGCGTTGGTGATCGCGTCCTTGTGGCCGGTCAGGTCGTACTCGCCGGGGAAGTAACGGCCGCTGTCCGAGGCGTCGATATAGGCGTTGATGCCGGCGAGGTAGGCATTGGCGTCGGCGAGGGCCTGCTGGCCGCGGGCGCCGTTCCTGGCCACCGCGTTGTCGATCTGCGCCTGCAGATCGGCCTCGGTGTACGGCGCGTTGCGGTAGAACTCCTGCTCCAGGCCCTGGTTGGCGGCCGCGCCGCCGGCGAAGGCGGTCAGCCGGCCACGGCCGACGTGCCGGAAGACGTCCATCAGCCACAGCCGGTCCTCGGCCGCCGCGTAGCCGGCGCCGTACTCGGTGCCGTACCGGGTGGAGCCGGTGATGTGCGGCACACCGGACTTCTTGTCCCGGACGATGGTCACATCGCCGCGGCCGCCCGGTTTCTCGGTCGAGGCGACCTGGTCGGAGGGGACGCCGTAGGAGGAGTCGTTGAAGAAGTTGTTGATCGTCGAATCGGTCAGGCCCGCATAGCCGGTGGCAAGGCCGGCGTACGGTCCGAGCTGGTCCTCGGCGTGCGAAGGCTGGGTGCCGAAGGCCTGGTTGAGCAGGACCTGCGCCAGCGTCGCGTTGCCGTTCTCGCCCGGCGGCAGGATGTCCGAGCACCGGCCGCCGCAGTAGTCGTTGGCGGCGGTGGCCTGGGCGGCGGCCGCCTGCTGGGAGAGCGGGGAGAGAAGTCCGGCGACGAGAACGCATATCGACGCGGTCTTCAGGAACCCGGGGAAGCGGCGGGACGTTCTCAATCTGTCAAATGCGGTACGTGGGGTTCGCCGTGGCATGGCAGCTCCTAGCGACAGGGGTGGCCGACGTTACCGCCGGTATCCCCAGCTTTAAAGATGAACATGCGTCACTTTCTGGAGTCCGCGAGCAGAGCGAAGAGAAGACCACGCGAAGAGATGGAGCCGAATCGCCTGTCGATACGTCTATTCGGCGACGTCCGTGCGACGACGCCGAAGTGACCGAAGTACAGGTGCAGGTGTGACGGAGGTGCAGGGCGATGGCCGGTTTCCGGAGTCTGGCGAGACAGGTACGTGATCCGGGCTGCGATCTGGCGCTGCGGCGCTACTCACTGCGCAAGTGCCTTGAGAAGTTCGCCCCTTACGGGCATCGGGCGACCTGGGACCATCTGTGCTCCCGGGCGGGCTTCGGCCCCGAGGACCGCTCCCCCGACCCGGTGCGGCTCGTGGCCGCGCTGGAAGAGCTGGAGGAGGCGCGGTCCGTCTGGCTCGCCTATGAGACCGACTTCACCGAGCGGCGCAGGAAGGAGAAGCACGACGGGCTGCGCCGGCCGGGCAGCGTGGACGACTGGCACCGGCTGACCTGGGGCGGCTTCGGGGTCGCCTGGTGCGACGACCCGCGCGTCCACCCCGGCGAGCCGCTCGCGGTGGTGCTGCGCCGGCTGATCGCCGCCCTGGAGCGGACACCGGGCGGGGGCTGCCCGGTATGCGACGGCGATCGTCTGATCTGGCGCTACGGCCTGGACCACGAGCCGTCGTCCGGCCCGGTCTGCACGGCCTGCGGAATACTGGTGCCGCGCCCGGTGCTCACACCGCAGGCGCTGGCATCGGCCAGGCGGGGGCAACTGCTCATGTCGGCCTGAGTGTTGGGGGGATTTCCCGGGGGGTGCGTAGGGGGATGCCGCACCCCTGTCGACTCGGGGCGACTTTTCAGCGGGGGCTGGGCAGCCCCCAAGGGGCGCGGGGCTGTATCGCTATGCGGCTCCGCCGCGTGGGCGCGACCAGCCACGACGGTGCCGCAGCCGACCGACGACCCATCTCGGCACTGCGCCATACGGCACTGCAAAGGGGAGCACTGTGCAGGTTTGCCTGAACGGCCGCCGATCCCCGGCGGACAGCGCCACCGTGCCGATGTCACCCGAGGACCTGGCCCGTTCCGCCGCGAAGGCGGTCGCCGCCGGGGCCACGGCGGTGCACGTCCACCCGAAGACACCGTGCGGGCACGACAGCCTCTCCCCGCGCGTCCTCGCGCCGACGCTGGAGGCGATCCGTGCGCGGGTGTCGGTGTCGGTCGGGGTGACGACCGGCGCCTGGGCGGAGCCCGATCCGGCGGCGCGGCTCGCGCGGGTGCGCAGTTGGTCGGTGCTGCCCGACTTCGCCTCGGTCAACTGGCATGAGCCGGGCGCCGAAGCGGTCGCCGAGCAGCTGCTGGCCATGGGCGTGGGCGTCGAGGCGGGCATCTGGTCCGGGACCGACGGCGCGGCCCGGTTCGCGGCCTCGCCCCTCGGGCCGAGGGTGCTGCGCGTGCTGGCGGAGGTGACCGACCCGGACCCGGCGACCGCCGCGGCCACGGCGCGGGCCCTGCTGGCCGACCTGGGCGAGGCGTGCGCACGGCCGGTCCTGCTGCACGGCGAGGACGGCGGCACCTGGCCGGTGCTGCGGCTGGCCGGCCGACTGGGCTGCGAGACCCGGATCGGACTGGAGGACACCCTGCTGCTGCCGGACGGCCAACGGGCGTCCGACAACGCTCAGTTGGTGGCCGAGGGGCTGGTCCAGTACGGGTCTTGGCCGCGCTCGTCGTAGGGCAGGTACGACGAGCCGGGCTTGCCGCCGGCCGAGGGCGTGACGCTAGCAGAGCCGAATCCGGTCGCTCCACCCCTTTGTCCTGCGGACAGTGGGAGGCGATGAATCACATCTGACGGGCATCGATGTGCCCGCACACCCGAGGAGTCGCGATGTCGACGCTGCGCGTCACCGCCGAAGTGCTGACCGTCCATGAGCATCCGAACGCCGATGCGCTCGAACTGGCCCAGGTGGGCCTGTACCGAGCCGTCGTCGCCAAGGGCGCATACCGCACCGGTGAGGCCGCCGTCTACATCCCCGAGCAGTCCGTGCTCCCGCCCGGCCTGATCGAGGAGCTGGGGCTGACCGGACGACTGGCCGGCGGCGCGGCCAACCGGGTCAAGGCGGTACGGCTGCGGGGCGAGCTGTCGCAGGGCATCGTGTGCCGGCCGAAGGAGCTGGCGGACGTCGATCTGGCGCGGGCGGCGGCCGAGGGCACGGACTTCGCCGAGCGGCTGGGCATCACCAAGTGGGTGCCGCCGATCCCGCCGACCATGAACGGCGACGTGGAGTCCGCGCCCGAACTGCTGCCGTGGGTCGACATCGAGAACATCCAGCGGTACCCGGACATCTTCACGCCGGGCGAGCCGGTCGTCCTGACGGAGAAGCTGCACGGCTCGGCCTGCCTGCTGACGTATGTCGCCGACGAGGGACGGGTGTACGTGTCCTCCAAGGGCTTCGGCGCCAAGTCCCTGGCGCTGCAGGAGGATCCGCGGAACCTGTACTGGCGGGCGGTGCGCGGGCATGGCGTCGCCGAGGCGGCGGCGGGGCTGTGCGAGCGGCTGGGCGCGACGCGGGTCGGCATCTTCGGGGAGGTGTTCGGCGCGGGGGTGCAGGATCTGTCGTACGGCGCCGACGGACGGCGGGAGACGCTGGGGTACGCGGCGTTCGACGTCTCGGCGGAGGTGGACGGGGCCGTGCGGTGGCTGGACGCGGCCGAGTTGCTGGAGGGAAAGCTGCCGGTGGTGCCCCGGCTGTACGCGGGGCCGTACGACATCGAGCGGGTGCTGGAGTTCGCGAGCGGACGGGAGACGGTGTCCGGGCGGGGGCTGCATCTGCGGGAGGGCGTGGTCATACGGCCTGCGGTCGAGCGGTACAGCACGGTCACCGGGGGCCGGGCCATCGCCAAGGCAGTGAGCCCGGCGTACCTGACGCGTAAGGGCGGCACCGAGTACGAGTGAGGCGCCGCCCGCCGGGGCGGGTCGCGGTGGGTCGCTCACCGGCGCCGGCGAGGAGCCGGGACTCAGCGCTTCTCTGCCAACAGCCGGGACCCGGTGAGCCGTTCGCCGAACACGTCGTCCGGGTTGGACAGGACGCAGTTCTCCAGGGACAGGCAGCCGCAGCCGATGCAGTCGGTCAGATGGTCGCGCAAACGGTTCAGCTGCTTGATGCGTTCGTCGAGCTCCGAGCGCCATGTCTCGGACAGCCGCGCCCAGTCCTCCCGCGTCGGCGTCCGTTCCTCCGGCAGTTCCGCGAGGGCGTCCCGGATCGTGGCCAGCGGGATGCCCACCCGCTGCGCCGCGCGGACGAACGCGACCCGCCGCAGGGTGTCACGGCTGTAGCGTCGCTGGTTGCCGGACGTGCGGCGGCTGCTGATCAGGCCCTTGGACTCGTAGAAGTGCAGGGCGGAGACGGCGGCGCCGCTGCGCGCGGACAACTGGCCGACGCTCAGCTCGTGGATCTTCTCAGGAATCTGGGGCACTCCCCAGAGCGTAGTCGCCCGACGCCGGCCGCAGTCCGTTGACAGGCGCCCCGCACCCGACCATGCTAAGCAGTTGCTTAGAGACGCGAGCGAGAGGCCGGGATCATGGCAGAACCGAGGACCTTCACCTCCCCCGACGAGCTGAAGGCGGCCGTCGGCGAGCAGCTGGGGTACACCGACTGGCTGGAGGTCGACCAGAAGCGCATCGATCTGTTCGCCGAGGCCACCGGCGACCACCAGTGGATCCATGTGGACCCGGAGAAAGCGGCGGCGGGGCCCTTCAAGACCACCATCGCGCACGGCTATCTCACCCTGTCCCTGCTCCCGCTCTTCGGCCCGCAGCTCATCCGGGTCGAGGGCGTGAAGATGGGCGTGAACTACGGCACGAACAAGGTCCGCTTCCCCGCCCCCGTCCCCGTGGGTTCGCGGCTGCGCGCCACCGCGCAGATCACCGGCGTCGAGGACGTCACCGGCGGCGTCCAGGTGACCGTCGCCTTCAGCGTGGAGCGCGAGGGCGGCGACAAGCCGGTCTGCGTCGCGGAGTCGGTGTCCCGGTACTACCTGTGAGACCGGGGGCGGATCACTTCGCCCCGACCATCCGGAGCACGAGGTCGGCGTAGAGCGCGCCGACCTCCTCGGGGGTGCGCGGACCGTTCACGGTGAACCAGCGGGCCACGTCGATGCACAGCGACAGCACGGCGAGGGTGGTGCCGTGGACATCCGGTACGTCGAACTCACCCGCGGCCACGCCGTCCTCGATGATCCCGCGCACCTCGGCGTCGACCTGGCGGCGCAGCGCGACGATCTCGGCACGGGCCTCGGGGCCGAGGGCGTCGAGTTCGTACTGCACGACCCGCGCGGTGGTGCGGCGCCCCGCGTGCCAGCGGACGAAGGAGCTGACCGCGTCGGCGAGCCGTTCCTTCGCCGTGCCCTCGCGCCCCGCCGCCGTGCGCAGGATGTCGAGGGCCCTGTCGTGACCGATGCGGCTGATCCGGTGGAGCAGCTCTTCCTTGGTCTTGTAGTGGATGTAGAGCGCGGCCGGGCTCATGCCGGCGCGGCCGGCGATGTCGCGGGTGGTCGTCGCGTGGTAGCCGCGCTCGGCGAAGGCCTCCACGGCGGCGACGAGCAGCCGCCGGGCCGCTTCAGGGGTGACCTCTTCCCACGGCTCCACTTCGCCGCCGGTCGTCTCCTCCGCCGTACTCATCGCTCGCTGGCCCCTCTCCGTGACAGGAGCACCACCATACCGCCGAAGGTGAGCGAGCGCTTAGAGCGCCTGCCCGGGTCTTTCCGGAGGGACTCAGATCTTCTCGAAGGGGTCGTGCTCGGCGAGGAGCTTCTCCAGCCGCGCCTGGTCGACCCGGCTCACGATCTGCCCCGCCTCCTGCCGGTCCCTGACCACCTTGGCCAGGGTGAAGGCGGAGGTGACGAGGTAGAGGACCGCGATCGCGAGGAAGGCCCGGACCCAGGCGTCGGTGTCGAGCTGGTAGATGCCGACGGCCGTGGCCGCCATGGCGATGGAGAAGGAGGCGACGGCCTGGCCGTAGAAGGCGGCCGTGCCCTGCTGCTTGACCGGTGTGTCACTCATGGGGAGAGCATCGTTGAATGTGGCTCGCACCACATCCGCCGAGGTACTCAGACCGGTACTCAGCCGGACAGGTGCTCAGAACGCCGAAATCCCGGTCAGGGAGCGCCCGATGAGCAGCTTCTGGATCTGGCTGGTGCCCTCATAGAGGGTCATCACACGGGCGTCGCGCAGGAGTTTGCCGGCCGGGTACTCGTCGATGTAGCCGTAGCCGCCGAAGACCTGCAGGGCATTGTTGGCGGCGCGGACGGCGGCCTCGGAGGCGAAGAGCTTGGCCTTGGAGGACTCGACGGCGAACGGCCGCCCCCGGTCGATCAGATCGGCGACCCGCCAGGTGAGCAGCCGGGCGGCGTCCACGTCGACGGCGATGTCGCTGATCAGCTCCTGCACCAGCTGGTGCCGGGCGATCGGCTTGCCGAACTGCTCGCGCTCACCGGCGTACCGCACGGCGGCGTCCAGCGCGGCCTGGGCGATGCCGACGCAGCCCGCGGCCACCGACATCCGCCCCTTGGCGAGCGCCGACATGGCGACGGAGAACCCTTTGCCCTCCTCCCCCAGCATCGCCGTGGCGGGCACCCGCACGTCCTCCAGGACCAGCTCGGCGGTGGCCTGGCCGCGCAGGCCGAGCTTGCCGTGGATGGTGCGGCGGGTCAGGCCGGGGGTGTCGGTGGGCACGAGGAAGGCGCTGACGCCCTTGTGGCCGGGGGCGTCGGTGGAGCGGGCGAAGAGCAGGACGACGTCCGCCCAGGTCCCGTTCGTGATGAACATCTTGGTGCCGTTGATGACGTAGTCGTCGCCGTCGCGTACGGCCCGGGCGGTGAGGTTGCCCGCGTCGGAGCCGGTGCCGGGCTCGGTCAGGCCGAAGCAGCCGACGTACTCGCCCGCGGTCAGCCCCGGCAGCCAGCGCCGCTTCTGCTCCTCGTCGCCCCAGGCGGCGATCGTCTTGGCGACGAGCCCGAGGGACACGGAGACGATGCCGCGGACGGAGGAGTCACCGCGCCCGAGCTCCTCGGTGACCAGGCAGTACGCGAGATGGTCGCCGCCGGATCCGCCGTACTCCTCGGCAACGGTCAGCCCCAGGAAGCCGACCTCGCCGAGCTTCTTCACCAGCCCCCGGTCGACCTCCTCGCCCCGGTCCCACGCCACGACGTGCGGGGCGATCTCGCGCTCCACGAAGTCCCGGGCGAGCTGCCGTACGGCGGCTTGCTCCTCGCTCAGCTCCAGGTTCACCACGCGATCACCCCACACCGGATGTAGCTTGAAAGCCGTACATTTAAATTAGCACTGCTAGTTTCTGTTCGCAGCCCTACTATGTGCGCCATGGCCCGACCGCGCAAGCCCCTCCTCAACACCGACCGGATCGTCGAGACGGCCCGGGAACTCGTGGACCGGGAGGGCCTGGCGGCCGTGTCCACCCGCCGGCTCGCCGCCGAGCTGGGGGTGAGCGGGCCCTCGCTCTACAACCACTTCCGCACCAAGGACGAGATCCTGGAGGTGGTCGCCGACTCGGTGAGCGGTCTGGTCGATCTGTCGATGTTCGAGGACGGCCGCGACTGGCGGACCGCGCTGCACGACTGGGCCGTCTCCTACCGGACCGCCCTGCGCGACCACCCGAACATCGTCCCGGTGCTGGCCAGGGGTCCGGGGCGCCGGCCGGCCGCACTGCGCCTGGCCGACGCCGTGTACGGCGCGATGGTCGAAGCCGGCTGGCCACCCGCCCAGGCGACCTCCATCGGCGCGCTGATGCGGTACTTCATCATGGGCTCCGCGCTCGGTTCGTTCGCCGGTGGCTTCGTCGACGACGAGAGCGCGTACGACCCCGCCGACTATCCCCACCTCGGCCAGGCTCATCTGCTCGCCGAGCAGCAGGAGAAGATCGACGAGCGGGCCTTCGAGACGGGGCTGACGGCACTCCTGGACGGCCTGGCGCAGCAGTACGAACAGGTACGGCGGAGCGCGCAGCGATAATTCGGTGGGGGCCGAAGAGTCCGTGCCGCATGCTGGGACCCATGACCGCCAAGGACTCCCGGGCCGCCGGTCTCGCCGCGCTCGCCTCGCTGCTCGCCGACGAGACGCGGGCCGCTTGTCTGCTGGCGCTGCTCGACGGGCGGGCCTGGACCGCGGGTGAGCTGGCCCGGCATGCCGGGGTCGCGGCGTCGACGCTCAGCGAGCACCTGGGCAAGCTGGTGGCCGGGGGCCTGCTCGCGGAGGAACGGCAGGGGCGGCACCGGTATGTACGGCTGGTGGACGCGCGCGCTGCGGGGCTCGTCGAGGAGCTCGCGGCACAGGTGCCTCCGGCAGCCGTACGGCGGACTCCCCGGACGCTGCGGGAGTCGAGTGCCGGGTCCGCGATGGCGCGGGGGCGTACCTGTTACGACCATCTCGCCGGGCGGCTCGGCATGGCGGTCACGGACGCGCTGACCCTCCGGGGGCTGTTGCGGCAGGACACGGGGTTCGCGCTGACCGATGCGGGGGTGGAGTGGTTCGGGGCGGCGGGTATCGCGCTGGACGTCTCGGGTCGGCGTCCGCTGGTCCGGGGGTGCCTGGACTGGACCGAGCGGCGGCCCCATCTCGCAGGGGCGGCGGGGGCCGCGCTGTGCCGGCATGTGCTGGATGCGGGGTGGTGTGTCCGGATCGGCTCGGAGCGGGCGGTGAAGGTGACTCCGTCGGGGGAGCGGGAGCTGGCGGCGCTGCTGGGTATTTCTCCTGCTGCCTTGCGTTGAATTCGGCTCCGGGGGTGGGGGGTTGTGTGGTGTGCCGGGTGCGGGTGCGCGGTGGCTGGTCGCGCAGTTCCCCGCGCCCCTCAGGTACTCACCGCGCCGTCCGATTTCCGCCAGCCCGGACCATGACCAGTGCCTAGCCTCGGGAGCATGATGAACGCCGACCCACGCCAACGCCTGCTGCCCGCCGGCGCGGCCGTCGTCACCGTCGTCCTCTGGGCGTCGGCCTTCGTGGCGATCCGGAGTGCGGGGCAGGAGTACTCACCCGGCGCGCTGGCCCTCGGGCGGCTGGCGTCGGGGGCCCTCGCGCTGGGCGTCATCTGGGCCGTGCGCCGGGAAGGACTGCCGCCGCGGGCCGCCTGGCGCGGAATTCTGCTGTCCGGGGTGCTGTGGTTCGGGTTCTACATGGTCGTCCTGAACTGGGGCGAGCAGCAGGTGGATGCCGGCACCGCGGCCCTCGTCGTGAACGTCGGCCCGCTGCTGCTCGCCCTGCTCAGCGCCCGGTTCCTCGGTGATCCGATGCCGCCGCGGCTGCTGGCGGGCATGGCCGTGTCGTTCGCCGGTGCGGTGACCGTCGGGCTGTCGATGTCCGGTGGCGGGGGCAGCTCCGTGCTCGGCGTGGTCCTGTGTCTGCTCGCCGCGGTGGCGTACGCCGCCGGGGTCGTCGCGCAGAAGCCGGCCCTCGGGCATGCGAGTGTCCTCCAAGTGACGACGTTCGGGTGTCTGGTCGGCGCCGTGGTCTGTCTGCCGTTCGCCGGGCAGCTGGCGCACGAGGTCGCCCGCGCACCCCTGCCGGCGACCCTGGGCATGGTCTATCTGGGCGTCTTTCCGACCGCGCTCGCCTTCACGACCTGGGCCTACGCCCTGGCCCGCACGACGGCGAGCCGGATGGGCGCGACGACGTACGCCGTGCCCGCGCTGGTGGTGCTGATGTCGTGGCTGGTGCTCGGCGAGGTGCCGGGCGTGCTCACCCTGGCCGGCGGTGTGCTGTGTCTGGCCGGTGTGGCGGTGTCGCGGTCCCGGGCGCGCGGGGGCCGGGCCGTTCGGGTCGCGGCCGGGGAGGAGCCGCGACCCGAGAAGGTCGGCTGAGCCTCAGAACACCACCAGCGCGCGGCCGCCCTTGCCGGCGAGCATGTTCTCGAAGGCGGCCGGAATGCCTTCGAGGGCGATCCGTTCGGTGACGAGCGCGGAGAGGTCGAGGCGGCCTTCCCGCACGTGCTCGGCGAGCACCGGCACATCGCGGGCCGGGTCGGTGTTGCCGTAGACGCAGCCGGACAGGGTGCGGCCCCAGTGGAAGATCTCCAGGGCGTTGAAGGTGACCTCCTGGTCCTTGCCGCCGATGCCGACGACCGTCGTACGGCCGCCCCTGCGGGTGGAGTCCCAGGCCGCGCGGATGCTGACCGCGCGGCCCACGCACTCGATCGAGACGTCGACGCCCTGCTTGCCGGTGAGGGCGCGGATCTCCCGGGGGGTGGTGTCGGAGGCGAGGACGTAGTCGGTCGCGCCCGCCGTCCTTGCCAGCTCCTCCTTCTCCGGCGACACGTCCACGGCGATGATCCGGGACGCTCCCGCGATCCGGGCCGACTGGAGGGTGGCGAGGCCGACTCCGCCGGCACCGAAGACGGCCACCGTCTCGCCCCGGCGGACCTTCGCCGAGTGGTGGACGGCGCCGTAGCCGGTGAGGACGGCGCAGCCGAGGAGGGCGGCGTCCACCAGCGGTACCCCCTCCGGGAGAGGCAGCACGCAGGATGCCGCCACCACCGTCTCCTCGGCGAACGCGGCCACGTTCAGGCCGGGGTGCAGGTCGGTGCCGTCGGTGGTACGGGCGTAGACGTCGGCGGCGCCGCCCAGCGCGTTGGCGCACAGCCAGACCTCGCCGAGCGCGCATGCGTGGCAACTGCCGCAGGACGGAGCCCAGTTGAGGACGACGGGACTGCCTTCGGCGACGTGGGTGACGCCCTCGCCCACGGCCACGACCGTGCCGGCGCCCTCGTGGCCGAGGACAGCCGGGACCGGGACGCGCATGGTGCCGTCGGACAGGGACAGGTCGGAGTGGCAGACACCGGCCGCGGCGAGGCGGACCCGGACCTGGCCGGGGCCCGGGTCGGGCAGCTCGATCCCGGTGATCTCCAGGGGGGCGCCGATGGCGGGCAGGACGGCGGCTCGTACGGCCATGGGTCGCGTACTTCCTTAGAACTGGAGGGACTTGGTCTGGAGGTACTCGGCGAGTCCGTGTGCGCCGAGTTCCCGGCCGACCCCGGACTGCTTGTAGCCGCCGAAGGGGGCGAGGGGGTTGAACCGGCCGCCGTTGATGTCCACCTGGCCGGTGTCCATGCGGCGTGCGAAGGCGACGGCCTCGGCCTCGTCGGCGGCCCAGACGGCACCGGCGAGGCCGTACACCGTGCCGTTGGCGATGCGCAGGGCGTCCTCCTCGTCGTCGTAGGGCAGGATCGTGAGGACCGGGCCGAAGATCTCCTCCTGGGCGATGGTCATCCCGGGTGTCACGTCGGCGAAGACGGTCGGGCTGATGAAGTAGCCCTTCTCGTGCGGGGACTCGGGGCCGCCCGCGACCAGGCGGGCGCCCTCGGCGATGCCCTTCTCGATGTAGCCGCGCACCCGGGCCTGCTGCTTGGCGCTGACCACCGGGCCGATGCGGTCGCCGTACTTGGCGGCGGCCGTCCGGGCCAGCTCGACGGCCTCGTCGTACCGGTCGCGGTGGACCAGCATGCGGGTCCAGGCGCTGCACGTCTGGCCGGAGTTGGACATCACGTTGGCGACACCGACGTTGACCGCCTTGGCGAGGTCGGCGCTCGGCAGGATCACGTTGGCGGACTTGCCGCCGAGTTCGAGGGCCACCTTCTTGACGGCCGCGCCGGCCACCGCGCCGATCTGCCTGCCGACCGCCGTGGAGCCGGTGAAGGAGACGAGGTCCACGCCGGGGTGCTCGGCGAGCGCCTGCCCGGCGACCGGGCCGAGGCCGGTGACCAGGTTGAACACACCGGCCGGTACGCCCGCCTCGTGGACGGCCTCGGCGAACAGCTGGGCGGTGAGCGGGGTGTCCTCGGCGGGCTTGAGGACGACCGTGCAGCCCGCGGCGAGCGCCGGGGCGACCTTGGCGACGATCTGGTGGAGGGGGTAGTTCCAGGGGGTGATCGCGCCGACCACGCCGATCGGCTCGTGCAGGACGGTGGAGTTGCCGACCTTCTCCTCGAAGGAGTGGGTCGCGGCCAGCTCGGCGTAGGAGCCGGCAACCGCGATGGGCACGGCCGCGTGCACGGCCTGGGAGAACGGGAGCGGGGCGCCCAGTTCGGCGGTGACCGTCTCGGCGATCTCGTCCTTGCGGGTCACGAGGACGTCCCGGAGGGCGGCCAGGCGGGCCGCTCGTTCGGCGGGCGGAGTGGCTGCCCAGGCGGGCAGGGCGGCGCGGGCCGCACGGACGGCGGTGTCGACGTCCAGGGGGCCGGCCGCCGGGACGCGGGCGATGATCTGCTCGTCGGCCGGGTTCACGACCTCGATGGCGTCCGTGCTCGTGGCGGGGCGCCAGGCGCCGTCGATGTACAGGTCGTCGTGTGCCTTCATGCTGCTTCCTCCCGGCGGGGTCCGCGTCGTCCGGCACACAAACTAGCGGCGATAGTTTTTCGGCGCCAGACGTGGCCGGACGTCGCCCGACCGTGGCAGACGTTCCCGGCCATCATCGCCGGGCGGGCCGGCGCTCACTCGTCCAGGTCGGGCAGCCGGTCGGGGGACGGGCAGATACGGTCGCCCTGCTGGTCGAAGACGAAGAGATGGGCGAGGTCGACGAGGAGCGGGACCTGCATACCGTGGCGCAGCCGGAGGTCGGGGGTGGTGCGGACCACCAGGTCGCCGGGAAGCCGGCCCTCCAGGGGCGTGCGCCCGGGTTCGGCGTCCGCGGGGTGTTCGAGCACCACCACCGGCCCGGCGCGCCACCCACCGGCCCGCTCCCGCAGCCGGTCCAGCACGGTCGGGCTCTCCCTGCGCCGCCGGCGCGCCGGCCGGTCCACCGGGCGCGGGGCCTCCAGTTCGGGTACGACGGCGGGCCTGGAGCCGGTGGTGAAGTGGACGAGGATCTCGTGCCCCTGGAACTCCACGTGCTCGACCAGCCCGGTGATCGCCACCTCGCCCGGCCGGGCCGAACTGTGCTGGGCGATGCGGACCGCCTCCGAGCGCAGTCCCACGATCACCTCGCGGCCCTGGTGCACGCGCAGTAACTGGTGGTCCAGGCACAGGGGTTCGGGCAGCGGCAGTGCCTGCTTGCCCAGGCTGATGGTCATGGCGCCGTCCAGCGGGGCGCGGATCAGGCCGCACAGCAGGTTGATGCGCGGGATGCCGATGAAGGCGGCGATGAAGACATTGCGGGGCAGCGCGTAGACCTCGCGCGGGGTGCCGACCTGCTGGAGCACTCCCCCGCGTAGCACGGCCACCCGGTCGCCGAGGGACATCGCCTCGGCCTGGTCGTGGGTGACGTACACCGTGGTGGCCCCCAACTCGCGGGTGAGCTGGGATATTTCGGCGCGCAGACGGTTGCGCAGCTTGGCGTCGAGATTGGACAGCGGCTCGTCCATCAGGAACGCCGACGGGTGGCGGGCGATGGCCCGCCCCATCGCCACCCGCTGCCGCTCGCCGCCGGACAGCTGGCTCGGGAACCGGTCGAGCAGGTCCTCGATCCCGAGCATGCGCGCGGTGGCGGTGACCCGCGGGGCGGGGTCGGCGCCGGGGTCCTCGATGCGCAGCGGGAAGCCGATGTTGTCGCGGTTGGTCATGCTCGGATAGAGGGCGAAGTTCTGGAAGACCATGGCGAGATGCCGCTCGGCGGGCTGCCAGTCGTTGGCGTACTCGCCGTCGAGCAGCAGCTCGCCCTCGTCGATCTCCTCCAGGCCGGCGATCATCCGCAGCACGGTGGACTTGCCGCAGCCGGACGGGCCGAGCAGCACGAGGAACTCGCCGGGTGCGATGTCCAGCGAGAGCCGGTCGACCACGCGCGGGCCGCGTGCGTAGGACTTGCTCACGTCGTGCAGTGCGATGGCGCGTGTCATGGCTGCTGCCCCCGGGGGCTGTCCGGAGCGCCGCCGCTCCGTGGGCCGAAGACCCCGCGCGGGTCGAACGGGGCCTGTGCGTCACGGAAGTTAACGGACTGTGGCGGGCCCAGGGAAGAGATGGCACGGCCTGTCCCGCCACTTGGTCGCGGCTCGTCCCGTCACGTGGTCGCGGGCCGTCCGTCACTTGGTCGCGGTCAGGTGGGCGAAGACCACCACGTTGCTGGTGTAGCCCGTGCGCCGGCTGTAGAGGCCGCCGCAGGTCAGCACGCGCAGTTCCGGTCGCCGAGCCGGGCCGTAGACCTCCTTGTCCGGGAAGCCCGCCTTGTCGTACACCTTCATCCGGTCCACGGTGTAGACGGCGGTGCGGCCGTCGGCGCGCTCGACCTCGATGAGCTTGCAGGGTTTGACCTGAGCGAGCCCGGCGAAGACGGCCGGGCCGGTCAGGGTGTCGCGGTGGCCGACGGCGATCGCGGTGCCGGACTCGCCCGGCGTGGGGCCGCCCTCGTACCAGCCGACCAGCCTGGCCCTGTCCACGGGCGGGGTCTCCAACTGCCGTTGGCTGTCGAGCCCGAGGGCCGCGATCGGGGCGTCGACGCCCAGGGAGGGGATACGGAAGGACGTCGGCCGGGACCGGGGCAGCGTGCGGGGCGGGGGCCCGGCCGGGGGCTCGCAGGGCTTGTCCTCACTCGCGCCGCCTCCGCCGGCGGCCGTCACCGCGTCCGGGTCGCCCGCCCGGCCAGGCCCGATGTGCCCGACCCCGCACCGGTGCCCCGCCGTCACCAGGACGGTCACCAGCAGGGCCGTCCTGGTGAGGCGGTAGGCACGGGTCCGGTACCAGGGCCTGCGTCTGCGCCTACGCGACGCCATGAGGCCGTCGGCGGCTGCGCCGGATGTACACGGCGCCGCCGAGTGCGATCAGGCCCACGGCACCCGCGGCGGTCACCGGCGCGTATGCGGCGGCTGTGTCGATGAGCCCGCCCCCGCCCGCGTGCACACCGCCTCTCGGGGGATCGTTGTTGTCTCTTCCGCCCCAGCCCGGGCCTTCCTGCCGGTCGTGGTCGCGGTCGTGGTCCCCGCGGTGGTCCTGGTGGTCCTCGATCGGCCCGTTCGGACCGTTGCCCCCTTCATGCTCGTGCTCGTGTTCATGCTCGTGCCGGCCGTCGTGGCAGTTGACGCGGAAGAGCTTCTCCTTGACGGCACCCGCCGCGACCCAGGTGAGCTTGTACTGACCGTCGGTCAGACCGATCGCGTCGGTGTGTCCGGCGCCGCCGGCGAGCTGGATGATGCCGGTGACGGTGGCAGCGCTGGGCAGCGGGGGCTGGGCTTGGATGATGTAGGCGATATTGGGCAGGATGTCGAAGTTGACGGCATCGAGATAGAACTTGCAGACCGTCGGCTCGTCCTTCGTCACACCGTAGGGCACACCGACGCTGTGCACCCTGATGTCGCCGTTCTCCCCCTGAGCCGCCGCGTTCGGCGCCGCCACCCACGAGGCACCCACCGCGGCGAGAGCGGTGAGGACGACAGTGGCGCCTGCTCGGGTACCGAGGGGACGGAGAGGACGTGGGAGTGTCGGGGTGGCCATGAGCAATCCTCCGAGTCAGACGATTTTCATACAAATCGCTCTTTCGCCTGAACTCTGCGCGATAGAGGCCTCGACCCGCGGCAACGACGCCCGGCGCGCCGTCAGAGATCGCCCGTGCGGCGCAATCCCGAGCACCACGACCGCTTCCCCGCCACCCGTCCGGCCCCCTCGGGCCGCCCCGGCGAGCGCATTCCGACCACCGACGACAGCAGCAGCAACGCGCCGGGCATCACGAACGGCGCAGCAGGCAGAAGCCCAGCGCCGTGGGCGTCTCGCCCGGCACCCACACCGGCACGGGCGGCGCGACGCCCGCGCACAGGGCCGCCGCGGGCACGAAAGGGCAGGTCACAGGCTTGCGGTGAGCTGAACGGGGATGCCGTTGAGGACCGCGTTGCCCGAGAGCGGGTCCAGCAGGCTGCCGTCGAGGAGCTGGTTGACGTTGACTCCGGGAGTCGCGGCGGCGTGCCCGAGACGGGTGCCGGGGCGGTCGTGGCCCCAGCCGTGCGGCAGGCTCACCACACCGGGCCGTACGACGTCGGTGACCTCGGCGGGCGCCACGACCTCTCCCCCGGCGCCCCGCACGCGTACGTCCGCCCCGTCCCGGACGCCGAGCCGGGCCGCATCCTGGGGGTGGATGTGCAAGGTGCAGCGGTTGGAACCGCCGGTGAGGGCGGGCACGTTGTGCATCCAGCTGTTGTTGGAGCGCAGATGGCGACGGCCGACGAGGACCAGTCCGGCGGGACGTTCCCGCAGGGACCGGCGGAGTCGGGGCAGATCGGCGGCGATCGGCCCGGGCAGCAGCTCGACCTTGCCGCTGCGGGTCTTCAGCGGCTGCGGCAGCCGCGGGCGCAGCGGGCCGAGATCGATGCCGTGCGGGTGAGCGAGCAGCCGGGCCAGGGTCAGCCCGTCCGGCCGGGCGCCGAAGCCGTCGCCGTACGGGCCGAGGCGCAGCATCAGGTCCAGGCGCCGCTCCGGACCGGTCTCGCCGCTGAGCTGTGCGGCGAGTTCGCGCGGGTCACGGCCGTACACCGGGGAGTGCTTCTCCTGTACGGCCTTGCCGAGAGCCTGGTCGACGACCATGGCGTCCACGGCGGCCGGGTCGGCGCCGTGCATGCCGGTGACCGCGAGGATCAGCCGGGCGAGGATCTCGCTCTCGGCCATCCGGCCGGGCTCCAGCGGGACGGCGGGGCGGGTGTAGCGGACCTGGTTGCGCACGGCGAGGGTGTTGAAGGCGAAGTCGTGATGCGGGCTCTGGGAGGGCGGGGGCGGGGGCAGCACGACGTCGGCGTGGCGCGAGGTCTCGTTCAGGTACGGGTCGACGGTGACCATGAAGTCCAGGGAGTCCAGGGCCTTGTCGAGGCGGTCGCCGTCGGGCGCGGACAGCACCGGGTTGGCGGCGACGGCGATCAGCGCGCGTACCGCTTCTCCCGCGTCGGTCGGGGTGTCGATCTCCTCGGCGAGCGCGGACAGCGGCAACTCGCCCTTCGCCTCGGGAAGTTGGCGGACCCGGGAGTGCCAGCGGCCGAGCGCGAAGCCGTGCCCGGGACCGGCCGGGCGGGGTGTCCTGTCGGTGGCGGCCTGCGGGAAGAGGGCGCCGCCGGGCCGGTCCAGGTTGCCGGTGAGGATGTTCAGGACGTCGACCAGCCAGCTGGCCAGGGTGCCGTGCGGGACGGTGCAGCTGCCGATGCGGGCGTAGACGGCGGCGGTGGGGGCGGCGGCGAGTTCGCGGGCGAGGGTGCGGATGAGGCCGGCGTCCAGGTCACAGGCCTCGGATACGGCTTCGGGAGTGAAGTCCTGTATGGCTTCCCGGAGTTCGTCGAGCCCCTGGACATGCGGGGCGAGGTCCTTGAGGTCGGTCAGGTCCTCCGCGAACAGGGTGTGGGCCATCGCCGCGAGCAGCAGGGCGTCGGTGCCGGGGCGGATGGCCAGGTGCCGGTCGGCGAGCTTCGCGGTGCGGGTGCGGCGCGGGTCCACCACGGTCAGGTGTCCGCCGCGGGCCTTGAGCGCCTTGAGCTTGCCGGGGAAGTCGGGGGCGGTGCACAGACTGCCGTTGGACTCCAGGGGGTTGGCGCCGATGAGGAGCAGATGGCCGGTGTGGTCCAGGTCCGGCACGGGGATGGCGTTGGCGTCGCCGAAGAGCAGCCCGCTGGAGACGTGCTTGGGCATCTGGTCGACCGTGGAGGCGGTGAACAGGCTGCGGGTGCGCAGGCCGGCGAGGAGGACCGGCGGGTAGAGGGCACCGGCCACGGTGTGCACGTTGGGGTTGCCGAGGACCACGCCGACGGAGTCCGCGCCGTGGCCCTCCACGACGGGGCGGAGCCCTGCGGCGACCGCGTCGAAGGCCTCCTCCCAGGTGGCCTCGCGCAGCTCGCCGTCCGTGCGGACGAGCGGGGTGCGCAACCGGTCGGGGTCGGAATCGACGGCTCCGAAGGAGGCGCCCTTGGGGCAGATGAAGCCCTTGCTGAAGACGTCCTCGCGGTCACCGCGGGCGCCGGTGACACGGGTGCCTTCCAGGGTGAGGGTCAGCCCGCAGGTGGCCTCGCACAGGGGGCAGATTCGCAGGGCGGTGCGGGACACGGGTCCTCCCGGGGGTCGGCGGCGATGCCGGGTGAGCACGGGGGCTCGGGGCGAGCATACCGACCGGTATGCATGGAGGGGAGTCCTTCGGGTGACTCTTCGGATTCGGCCGGGTGAGCGTTCGGTCGAGTTCGGCCGAGGACCGTTCCGTGGAGTTCGACCGCGCGACCGTTCGGTCGGGTTCGGCCGGGGACCGTTCGGTCGGATTGGGCCGGGGACCGTTCAGTCGAGCACGCGCCCCAGATACGCCCGCAGCAGCTCCCGGGTCTCGGTGATGATCGCCTCGTCCCCGTCCGGGTCGGTCCGGAAGGCCAGTTGGACGAGGGTGTCCGCGGTTTCCACGGCGACCAGGAAGACCCGGCGCAGCTCGTCGTCGGGTGTGCGGTCGAGGTAGCCGGAGAGCAGCTTGGTGAGCCGGTCGGCGACGCGGGTGTTGGGCCCGGCATGGCGGGCGCCGACCGGTATCTGGTTGCCGAAGTCGACCAGGGAGAAGCCTGGCGCGGTGCGCTTCATGGTCAGGTACTCGTCGAGGACGGCATCCATCGCCGCCCGCCAGCCTCCCCCACCGCGTGCCTGCTCCAGCCGCTCGGTGACACGCTCGGTGTACCGCTCCAGGTTGCGCTGGGCGAGGGCGTCGGCCATCTGCCGTTTGTTGCCGAAGAACCGGTAGACGGAGCCGATGGGGACACCGGCGCGCAGGGCGACGGCGCGGGTGCTCAGCGCGTCGTAGCCGACCTCGTCGAGGAGTTCGGCGCAGGCGTCGAGGATCCTGGTCAGCCGTTCGGCGCTGCGCCGCTGAACGGGCGCACGGCGGAGCGATGTCGCATGGGGCACGGACTTCATGATGCCTCTCCGGCGGGGTCCGGTGAACCTCGCCCTCCCGTACGGAGAAGAGTGGGCGGTGCACTCATTTCCCGACGACCACGGTCGTGGTGGAGGTCGTGGTGGACGTCGAGGGCCGGTCCGTGGCCGCCTCCGCGTCGGACACCGTGATGTCGGCGGTGCTCTGCACCGGCTTGGCGCGTACGGCCCACACGGTGCCGTCGTCGGCGTACAGGCGCGCGGTGACGTGGTGGGTGCCGTGCGGGACGAGGCGGTCGGGCAGGCGGTACGCGCGGGTGCGCAGCCGGGTGACCGGGTGGCCGTCGACGAGGAGGTGCACGAGCCCGCGCCCGGTCACCGCCGTCGGGGCGGCGCCGGGGGCCGAGCAGCGGAAGTTCCGGAAGGACAGCCGGACGTCCCAGCCGCCGCCGAAGTGCGGGGTCACCTCGACTTCGACCTCGGGCGCGTTCTTCTTGTCGACCTCGCGCAGATGCCGGCCGGTCTCGTCGGTGTCGTCCAGGACCTTGCCGACCGGCGAGGACGAGACCGTGGCCCCGTGGGCGTGGCCGGTCGTGCAGCCCGCCGCGCCGAGCGGCAGCAGGACGCATGCCGCGAGCGCGGCGAGCGTCCTGCGGGTCCACGGCGTCATGGGCATGTCCGGGAGAGTAGAACAACGTTCCGGCCCCGCGAATCCGTCTGAGGTCTGGTTCCGGCCACCCCGCGCAGTCCGCCGGACGGAGTACTCGGGGTCCCCTTGCGCACTCCCCCAGCTATTCCTACGGTGATACATAGGAATCAGGAGTGCCTCAGGAGCGCAAGGGAGCGATCATGAGCGATGGGGGTACCTCCCGCGCGAGCGAATGCGAGCGTGGGGGAGCGCGGAAGACCGCCGCGGGACTGTCGTATCTGACCGGGTTCGGCAATGAACACGCCTCGGAGGCGGTGCAGGGCGCCCTGCCCGAGGGCCGCAACTCGCCGCAGCGGGCCCCGCTCGGGCTGTACGCGGAGCAGCTGAGCGGTTCGGCGTTCACCGAGCCACGCGCGCACAACCGCCGCTCCTGGCTCTACCGCATCCGCCCGTCGGCCGCGCACCCGGCGTTCACCCGAGCCGACAACGGCGCGATCCGTACGGCCCCGTTCACCGAGACCGTGCCCGACCCCAACCGGCTGCGCTGGAACCCTCTGCCCGAGCCGCCGGCCGGCACCGACTTCCTGGGCGGGCTGTGGACGCTCGGCGGCAATGGCGACGCCGGACAGCGCACCGGCATGGCGGTGCACCTCTACCACGCCAACGCCTCGATGGACCGCGTCTTCTCCGACGCCGACGGCGAGCTGCTGATCGTGCCGGAGCACGGCGGACTGCTGCTGCACACGGAGTTCGGCCTGCTCCCTGTGGAGCCCGCCCATGTGGCGTTGATTCCGCGTGGGGTGCGCTTCCGTGTGCTGCTCCTGGACGAGTCCGCCCGAGGCTATGTGTGCGAGAACTATGGGGCGCCGTTCCAGCTGCCCGATCTCGGCCCGATCGGCGCCAACGGGCTTGCCAACGCCCGGGACTTCCGGGCACCCGTCGCTGCGTACGAGGACGTGAGTGGCCCGGTGGAGGTGGTGAACAAGTTCTGCGGCAACCTCTGGACGGCCACGTACGACCACTCCCCGCTCGATGTGGTCGCCTGGCACGGCAACCATGTGCCGTACGTCTATGACCTGCGCCGTTTCAATGTGATCGGCACCATCTCGTACGACCACCCGGATCCGTCGATCTTCACGGTGCTGACCTCGCCCTCGGACACCCCGGGCCTGGCCGGCGTCGACTTCGTCGTCTTCGCCCCCCGCTGGCTGGTGGGCGAGAACACGTTCCGGCCGCCGTACTTCCACCGGAACGTGATGAGCGAGTACATGGGCCTGATCGAGGGCGCGTACGACGCCAAGGCGGAGGGCTTCGTGCCGGGCGGCGGCTCGCTGCACAACATGATGTCGGCGCACGGGCCGGACCGGGAGACCTTCGACAGGGCGAGCGCGGCGGAGCTGAAGCCACAGAAGATCGACGACGGGCTGGCGTTCATGTTCGAGACCCGCTGGCCGGTGACCCTCACCCCGCACGCGGCCGGCGCGGACCACCTCCAGCAGCGCTACGACGACGTGTGGCAGGGGCTTCAGCGTCATTTCCGTGCCTGACGCCTCTGTTGCGCCGCATGTTCATCGACAGGTACGGATAGCCGCGTGACCTCCTTCGCTCCGGATTCGATCGTCCTGAACCGCAAGCTGCCGCTGTGGTACCAGGTGTCGCAGTCGCTGCGCGCCTCGATACTCGGCCGCTCCCCCGAGGACCCGCTGCGGCTGCCCACGGAGGAGCAGCTGGCGGAGCACTACGGCGTGAGCGTGCTGACGATGCGGCAGGCGCTGAAGGAGCTGGAGGACGAGGGGCTGATCAGCCGGCACCGGCGGCGCGGCACGTTCATCGAGCCCGGGGTGCTGCGCGGGGCGCCCGTGCGCCTGCTGGGCTCGGTGGATGCGATCGTGGCCCAGCAGTCCGGGATGACGACCGAACTGCTGGACCACGGCCCGGTGCCCGTGCCGGCCGGGCTCGCCGAGTACTTCCCCGGCCTCCCTCACGTGGCGGCGTACCACCGCCTGCGCCACGACGAGAAGACCGGCGAGCCGACCAACCACGCCGTCAACCACATCCGCCCCGAACTCGCCGCGCGGCTCGATCCGGACGACCTGGTCCGCTGGCCGATGACCAAGGTGCTGCGGGACGTCGTCAAGGCGGACATCAGCCGGATCACGGACACTGTGGAGGCCCGCCTCGCCGACCCGGAGACCGCCCGCCTCCTCCAGGTGCCGCTGCTCAGCCCGATCCTGCACTACACGGGCGTCACCTACGACACCGAGGGCCGGGTGCTGGATGTGGCGGTGATCCATTACCGGGGGGACCGCTTCTCGTTCACGGTAACCCTGGAGGCGACCTGATACCGCGTCCCGGTCAGGTCGTACGATGCCCCGCGTGACGTACGACGACGCTCCGCTGCTGGCGGACCTCATGCCGTGGTCCGTCGCACCGCTGCGGCTGGGCCGTGGCTGGCCGGCGGCACCCGACCCCGGCTCCCTGAAGGCCCGCTGGGACGCCCTGCTGAAGGCCGAAGGGCCGGACCGGGAGGCTCTGTTCGAGCCGACGCGCGCCCGCACGACCGGTTCGGCGGTGGGCCAACTGCCCGGCCAGTCCACCGGCACCGAGCGGCTGGTCCGCGCCGAGGGCCCCTGCGCGGAGCCCGTGCGTGTGCTCGCTGGGCCCTTCGACGAGCAGTGGCTGATCCCGGACCACCGGCTGATCGACACCGCCCGGCCGGAGTTGTGGCGCGTGGCCGACGCGCAGCAGGTGTTCACCGTGGAGACGGGGGACGAGACCGACCCCCTGCTGGTCACCGCGCTGCTCCCCACCCTCCGCACGGGCCGCGTCCGTCCGCTGTACCGCCGCCCCGGCGGCACGGAACCCAATCTCGCGCCGGGCCTGACGGCCCACCTGGCCTGCCGCCTCGGCACCGCCCCCGCCCCGGCGGACGTCCTGTCCTGGATCCTGGCAGCCACCGCCCCCGACCTGACCGTGCCGCTCACGGACGACCCCGACCTCTGGTCGACCGGCGTCGAAATCGGCCGCCGCATGCTGTGGCTGATGCGCCGCGACGGCGAGCGCCCCAAGCTGCCCGGTGGCCGCCGCCCCTACGTACGCGCACCCCTGCCGGCCCGGCCCGTCACTCTCGGCTACGACCCCGAGGACGAAGCTCTCCACCTGGACGAGGGCCGCGTCTCCCCCGTCCCGCGGGCGGCCTGGGACTACGAGGTGGCCGGTGCCCGCGTCCTGGAGTCCTGGTTCACGGCCCGCACGACCCCGCCCGACCCGGGCACCCTCGCCGCGATCCGCCCGCCGGCCTGGCCCCAGGCCTGGACCTCGGAACTCCTGGAACTGATCACGGTCCTGGCCCTGCTGGCCGAACTGCGCCCACAGCGGGCGGAGTTGAAGGTGACGTCGGCGATCACCGCGACCGACCTGCGGGAGGCGGGCATCCTCCCGGCACCCGAGGCATCCCACCGCCCCGCCTCGGTCCTGGACCACCACGAGGAGGGCCCAGAGGGCCAGTTCGCCCTCATCTAGCCCGCTTTGCAGACGGGTTGGGGGCAATCCCCCCCAGGGGCGCGGGGAACTGCACGACCAGCCGCCCACGAGCCGCACCCGCCGGACCAGCCAGGTCAGCGCAGCGCGAACGCATCCAGAAGCCGCCCCAACGCCCGCTCGAAAACCGCGTCCAGATCGATCGGCCCCGCATCCTCCCCGAACGCCGCCGCCATCCTCGGATACGCGCCGGAAGCGACCTGACGGCCGAGGTAGGCACCGCGCACCGCGTTCTCCTCGGCCTCGGACCACGGCAGCGCCCGCACCCGCTCGGCGGTGTCGAGTTCGTTGCGGACGTACGTCGTCACGATGCCGTTCAGCATCGCGAGCAGCTCCAGCTTGGTGCCGTAGGACGCCTCCAGCGGGTCCAGGCAGGCCAGGCAGTGCTCCAGATAGCGCAGGGCATGGGGGCTGAAGCCGTACACCGGTGACATCAGGCGCGGCAGCCAGGGATGCCGACGCATCAGCTCACGCGTCTGCCGGGCCACCCGGAGCATGTCGGCCCGCCAGTCCCCGCTCGGCTCCCACAGCTCGTGCTCCGAGCTGATCGCGTCGACCATCAGCTCGTACAGGTCCTCCTTGCGGGGGACGTAGTTGTACAGCGACATCGTGCCGCAGCCCAGCTCGGCCGCGACATGCCGCATCGACACCGCGTCGAGCCCCCGCTCGTCGGCGATGCGGACGGCGGCGGCCGCGATGTCGTCGCGAGTGTACGCCGGTCTCGGGCCCCGGCCGGTGCGCTCGGGACGCGCCCAGATCACTTCGGGGACGGCCCCTCGGACTGCCATCGATCATCACCTCGGCCACCATCCTAGTTTCGTACAGCGTACGCAGTGCGTTATGGTCACGACATGACTTCTACGTACGCTGTACTTAGTGAGGGCTTGGAGAAGCGCTTCGGCGCGGTGCACGCCCTGCGTGGACTGGATCTGGCGGTGGCGCAGGGGACGGTCTGCGGGCTGCTCGGCCCGAATGGCGCCGGCAAGACGACGGCCGTGCGGCTGCTGACCACGCTGCTGCGGCCGGACGCCGGTTCCGCGCGGGTCGCGGGGCACGACCTGGTGCGGGACGCCGCCGCCGTGCGGAGCCGGATCGGGGTCACGGGGCAGTACGCCTCGGTCGACGGCGATCTCACCGGCCGCGAGAACCTGCGGCTGTTCGCCCGACTGCACCGGGTGCACGGACCGGCCGCGCGGGCCGACGACCTGCTGGCGCGCTTCGGTCTGACCGAGGCCGCCGACCGCAGGGCCGCGACCTACTCGGGCGGCATGCGGCGTCGGCTGGACCTCGCGGCGAGCCTCGTCCGCAGCCCCGATGTGCTCTTCCTCGACGAGCCGACCACCGGACTCGACCCGGCGAGCCGCGCCCGTATCTGGCAGGCGGTGCGCGAGCTGAAGGCGGACGGTACGACCGTGCTGCTGACCACTCAGTATCTGGAGGAGGCCGACCAGCTCGCGGACGACATCGCCCTGGTGGACCAGGGCCGGGTCGCGCACACGGGGTCGCCCGCCGAACTCAAGGCGCTCATCGGATCGTACGCGGAGGCCGTGGTCGCGGACGGCGACGCGCTGTCGAAGGCGGCCGCCGTACTTGACCAACTCACCGGCAGCGAGCCGGTGTTCGACCGTGACCGCAACGCCGTCGGCGCCGTCAGCACCGATCCGACCCTGACGCTGCCGCGCCTGGTGCGCGAACTCGACGCGGCGGGCGTGCCGTTGCTGGACGCCGGCCTGCGCCCGCCCACCCTCGACGACGTCTTCCTGCGGCTCACCGGCGAGTCCGCGCCCGAGTCCCCCGACGGCAAGGAGCGTGCCGCATGAGCGCGCTGGCCCACGACGGTCTGGCGATGACCGGCCGGCAGCTGCGCAGGGTCCGCAACAGCCCGGGGCTGGCGGTCCTGACCCAGATGATGCCGATCAACATGCTGCTGTTCTTCGGCTATGTCTTCGGCAGCGCGCTGGCGATGCCCGGCCGCGAGTACCGGGCCTTCCTGGTGCCGGGGCTGCTGGTCGCGACCGCGGCCGGCGGGCTGATGACCGGTATGTTCCAGGCCGCCGCGGACACCCACCGGGGGGTGATGGACCGGTTCCGCTCGATGCCGGTGAGCCGGGCCGCCGTACCGCTCGGGCAGGCGGCCGCCGACCTGGCCGTCACGGCCGTCGGCACGGTGCCGCTGCTGCTGGTCGGGCTCGCCGTGGGCTGGCGGATCGAGGGGTCCGCGATCGACGCGGCCGGTGCCGTGGGGCTGCTGCTGCTCTTCCGGTTCGCCTGCACCTGCGCCGGGATCTTCCTGGGGCTGCTCACCCGCAGCGAGGACGCCGCCGGGCAGCTCGGCGCCTCCTCCTTCGTGCTGCCGTTGCTGTCCGACGCCTACATCCCGACGGATCATCTGCCGGGCTGGCTGCGCACGCTCGCCGACTGGAACCCGATCAGCGCGGTGACGACCGCCCTGCGCGACCTCTTCGGCAACGCCCCCGTGCCACCGGACTCGGCCTGGCCGGTGGCCCACCCGGTCGCCGGGGCGCTCACCTGGAGCCTCGCCCTCGTCGCCGTGTTCCTGCCGCTGGCCGTGCGCCGGTACAGCCGCGGCGAGTGATCCGGCGCTACTGACAAACCCGCCGGTCACGGGCCATGATCCGGTGCATGGATCAGCAGCCCCTGCCCCTCGCGGGCATCACCGTCGTCGCCGTCGAACAGGCCGTGTCCGCCCCCTTCGCGACCCGGCAGCTCGCCGACCTGGGCGCCCGGGTCATCAAGGTGGAGCGGGTCGACGGCGGCGACTTCGCGCGCGGCTACGACACGGCGGCCCGCGGTCTCGCCTCGCACTTCGTGTGGTGCAACCGCGGCAAGGAGTCGCTCGCGCTGGACCTGAAGGACCCGCGCGGCCTGGCGGTCGCACGCCGGCTGATCGCGGACGCGGACGTGTTCGTGCAGAACCTCGCCCACGGGGCCGCCGCCCGGCTCGGCCTCGACGCGGCCACGCTGTGCGCCGCGCATCCACGGCTGATCGCCGTGGACATCTCGGGCTACGGCGGCTCGGGGCCGTACGCGGACAAGCGGGCGTACGACATGCTCGTGCAGTGCGAGGCGGGGCTCGTGTCGGTGACCGGGACGCCGGAGCAGCCGGTGAAGGCGGGGATCCCGGCGGCGGACATCGCGGCGGCCATGTACGCGTTCTCGGGTGTCCTCGCGGCTCTCGTGCGGCGGGGGACGACGGGGCGGGGCGGGCCGGTGGAGGTGTCGATGCTGGAGGCGCTCGCCGAATGGCTGGGGCATCCGCTGCACCATGCGATGCATGGGGGTGAGCCCCCGGCGCGCACCGGTCTCGCGCACGCCGTCATCGCACCGTACGACGCCTATCCCACGGCGGACGGCGGACGGGTGCTGCTGTCCGTGCAGAACGACCGGGAGTGGCGACGGCTGGCCGAACAGGTCATGGGACGCCCGGAATTGGGGACGGACCCGGTGTACGCGACAAACGCCTCGCGGGTCGCGAACCGGGAGAAGACCGACGAGCTGGTGGCGGGGGCGCTCGGCGTGCTGGGCACCGAGGAGGCGCTGGGCCGGCTGGAGAAGGCGGGCATCGCCTGTGCCCGGCTGAGGGATCTGCACGAACTCGCGGCGCATCCGCAGCTGGCGGCCCGGGAGCGGTGGCGTGTGGTGGGGTCGCCGGTCGGGCCGTTGCAGGCGTTGCTGCCTCCCATCACACTGCCGGGCGGGGACGAGGCGCGGATGGGTGATGTGCCCGCGCTCGGACAGCACACCGGGGCGCTGCTGCGTGCCGTGGGGATGACGGACGACGAGATCGCAGCCATGCGCCGGGACGGTGCGGCGGCCTGAGCACGGGCACCCCGGAAGGACTCCAGAGGGGCCGTCGACCGGGTCGACGGCTGCTCAGTGGCCGTTCAGTGGCCGCCGAACAGTGAGCGCCGCAGTCGGCGCAGCGGCGCGAAGAGGGAGACACGACTGACCCGTCGGCCCCGGTCGCTGCGCTGCTGTGCGGTGTCACGCGCCGTCAGCTCACGCATCAGCGAGGTCGCCTCGACCGTCTCCCGCTGCGGTATGGCGGGGCCCGCCAGCACCGACAGATGGCGGTCCAGACGCGAACTGGTCGCGCTGCTCCCGCAGGTGATCGCAGGGACCCTGGCCCTGCTGCGCATTGTTATCTGATCCATGTCACTCCCCACCCGTACGAGTCCACCCGGCCCGGGCAGGCTAACCCTATCGCCCCACCGGGGCACGCGGGTATCTCGGGCACAGGATTCACCTTCCCCATAAGGCTGTTGACCATCCCTCTTTGACTACTCTCCGAATCCGACCGATTTCAGGGTGAGTTGGACTATGGGCTGGCTGGTGGGTTGGGCCGAGCCGCCATCAGGCTCGACGGTCACGGCGAGTGACGTCGAGGAGGCGTCGAGGCCCTGCGCGACCAAGGGCGTGTCGCCCGCGAAGAGCCCGAGGGAGCGCGGTTGCACGCGGGGGCGCATGAGCCAGAGCTGCCGGACGCGGCCGCCGGGCGGGGTGCCGTATCCGCTGAGGGTGACGACGGCTGCGCCGCGCGATGCGGAAGCGATCACTCCGATACCGCGGCCCCGCGCGTCCTCGCTGGTGACGGCGCGGGCGTCGGGCGCGGCCAGAACGTGGGCGATCTCACGTGCCCGGGACCGCTCCGCGTCGAGCCGGTCCTGGGTGTGGTGCGCCTGGACGGCGAAGAGGGAGGCGACGACGAGGGCCGCCGCCGCGGTGGCCGTGGCGAGCGGCACGAAGAGCGGGCGCGTACGGGGCGTGCGGGGCGTACGGGTGCGTCCCGGCGGCGGCTGCGTGCCCCAGACGTGCGGCGGCAGCTGGGGTGTGCGCTCGCGGGCCGGGGTCCGGTCCGGTGCCTGGTCCTGAGCGGTGGTGCGCACGGCGGCCAGCACCCGCTCGCGCAGGGCGGCGGGCGGCGGGGCCGCCGCGGACCAGGCGAGGCGTACGGCGTCCTCGGCCAGCTCCCGCACCTCGGCGGCGCAGCGGTCGCAGCCCCGCAGATGCTTCTCGAACCGGCGCCGCTCGCCCGGTTCCAGGGCGTCGAGCGCGTAGGGCGCGGCCAGGGAGTGCGGGTCCTCGCGGCGCAGCAGCCTGCCCAGGATGCTCATGCGGCTCCTCCCAGGCACTCGCGCAGCCGGGTGAGTCCGTCGCGCATCCGCGTCTTGACCGTGCCGAGCGGCAGCGCGAGCCGTTCGGCCACCTCACGGTAGGTGTAGCCGTCGTAGTAGGCGAGCGTCACGGACTGGCGTTGCAGGGCCGTGAGCCGGTGCAGACAGCGGCGCACCCATTCGCGTTCCAGACCGGCCTCGACCTCCTCGGCGACCTGGTCGAAGGCGGGCTCCCCGGCGCGCAGGGCCTCCCGCTGCTCGCGTTCGCCGGCCGCGCGGGCGCTGCGCACCCGGTCCACGGCACGGCGGTGGGCGAGGGTGAGGATCCAGGACAGCGCGCTGCCCCGGCCGGGGTCGAACCGGGCGGCCGAGCGCCACAACTCCAGCAGCACCTCCTGGGCGACCTCCTCGGACTGGGCGGGGTCGCGCACCACCCGTCGTACGAGCCCGTACACCGGCCCGGACACCAGTGCGTACAGGTCCTCGAACGCTCTCTGGTCACCGCCCGCGACGAGCAGCAGCAGCTCGTCCGCCTGCATGCGGGCCCCCTCTCCGTGGCCGCAGCCGGCCCCTCCGCGCACTCCACGCATCCGCATGAACGCACACCTCCGGCGGGTGATACGGATCAGCGGGCCGAAAACGCGGGTCGGAACGTGGCCAAAAGTTTTTCTCCGGCCGACCAATCCGCGCGGCGGGCCCGCTCCGAAGACCCGTCCGTCAAAGGCAAGTCGGCACTGAGGACGGACGGCATGACACCTCTCTTCTCCAGGGGTCCCTTCTCCAGAAGCGGCTCGGGACGCACCGGCCTGGTCACGCTCATCTGCGGGGCGCTGGCCGCCGGGGGGCTCACCGCCGCCGGCGTCGCCGCGCTGGCACCCGGGGCGGCGTCCGCCTCCTCCCACCGGGAGGCCCCGCTGATCTCGGGGACCCCGCAGTACGACAACACCGACCTGTACGCGTTCGTCAGCCCCGACAAGCCCGACACGACGACGGTCGTGGCGAACTGGATCCCGTTCGAGGAGCCGGCGGGCGGACCGAACTTCTACACGTTCGCCGACGACGCCCAGTACGACATCCACATCGACAACAACGGCGACGCGAAAGACGATCTGATCTTCCGCTACACCTTCAAGACCCACACGAAGAACGGCAACACGTTCCTCTACAACACCGGTGTCGTGAGGAGCCTCGACGACGCGAACCTCAACATCACGCAGACCTACGACATCGATCTGCTCCGGCTCAAGCACGACCGGGTGGCGTACCGGACCAGGCTCGCCGAGGACGTTCCGGTGGCGCCGTCGAACGTCGGCAAGGCCTCCATGCCGGACTACGCCAAGCTGCGCTCGCAGGCCGTCTACAAGACCGCGGCCGGCGCCACGACCTTCGCCGGGCAGGCGGACGACCCGTTCTTCGCCGACCTGCGCGTTCTTCGACCTGCTCTACGGCGGCAACCTGAGCGAGGTCGGCAACGACACCCTCAAGGGCTACAACGTCAACACCGTCGCCCTCCAGGTGCCCACCGACCTGATCCGCGAGTCCTCGAAGCAGCCGGTCGTCGGCATCTGGTCCACCACCCAGCGCCGCAACGCGCAGGGCTCCTACACGCAGGTCTCGCGCCTGGGCAACCCGCTGGTCAACGAGGTCGTGAACCCGCAGAGGGACAAGGACAAGTTCAACGCCTCGCAGCCCGCGTACGACGCCCAGTTCCTGAAGAACGTCACCAACCCCGAACTGCCCAAGCTCATCGAGCAGATCTACAAGATCAAGGCGCCGAGCGAGCCGCGCAACGACCTGGTCGACGTGTTCCTCAAGGGCGTCAAGGGCCTCAACCAGCCGCCGTACGTACGGCCTTCGGAGGAGCTGCGCCTGAACACCTCGATCAAGCCGAGCATGCACCCCAAGCGGCTCGGTGTCCTGGACGGCGACAACGCGGGCTTCCCGAACGGACGTCGCCTCACCGACGACGTGGTGGACGAGGCACTCCAGGTGATGGAGGGCTCACTGGTCGGCATGAAGAACAACTTGGGCGACGGGGTCGACAAGAACGACCAGAACTTCGAGAAGTACTTCCCGTACGTCGCCGAGCCCACCTCCGGTTCCCGCGGCCCGCTCGCCAAGGGCACGGCCGCGGGCACGGACGTGCGCAGCCAGCTGGGTGACGCCCTGCAGCCGGCCGGGTCCTCCGCCGACGGCTCGGGCAACACGGTGCTGATCGCCGCCTCGGCGGCCTCGGGCGCGGCCGGGATCCTGCTGATCGGCACCGCCGTCGGCTGGTGGCGCCGCCGTATCCGCCGCCCCTACTGACCCCGCCCCCACCCAGACCGGCGCGGCCCGTATCTTCCCCTCCCCCACGGCGGGCCGCGCCTTCTCCTTCCGACCAGGACCAGGCGACCGAGGAGCGGCCATGTCTCCGCGCACGAACGACGACGAGAGCGGCGAGCGGCAGGTGAACAGGGAACAGGACGGGACCGCGCCGGACGGGACGGCACAGGACGACGCCGAGTCCTCGGCCGGCGGCTGCGCGGATGCGTCGGCTTCCGGCGCCGGGAACCCGGCTGCGGGCCTGGAAGAAGACGCGGAGCCGGACTCCGCCGAGCGTGCAGCCCCCGGCTCCGAGGAGCCTTCCGCGCCCGGCCCCGACCGGCGCGTCGCAGCGCTCCGGCGGTTCGCCGACGCCGGCCGGCGCTGGCGGGCCGTGCAACTCGTCGGATGCGCCGCCCTGTTGGCGGTCGCGGTGACCGGTGGGGCCATCGCCTTCGGTGCGGATCGGGCGCCCGCCTCGGCGCCGGTCGCCTCCAGTGCCGTGGACCCCGGTGTCCTGGGTGGCGGAAGCCTGGACGCCTCCGTCGCCGCGCTCCAGGCGCATCTGCGCACCCAGCCCAAGGACGCCGGCAGCTGGGCCACGCTGGGCCTGGCCTATGTGGAGCAGGCGCGGACCAAGGGCGACCCCGCTCGCTATCCGCAGGCGGAGCAGGCGCTGCGGCGGTCCCTGTCGCTGGCCCCGGACAGTGACCAGGCACTGGCCGGCCGTGCCGCCCTCGCCGCCGCCCGGCACGACTTCACCGGCGCCCTGACCTGCGCGGACGCGGCGCTGCGCCAGAACCCGTACAGCGAGCGTGCGCTGTCCTCCCGTATCGACGCGCTGGTCGAACTCGGGCGGTACACCGAGGCGTCGAAGGCAGCCGAGACCGCCGACGCCCGCAGGCCGGGCGTACCGGTCTTCACCCGGTACGCGTACGTGCACGAGCTGCGGGGCGACGTGACCACGGCGCGCCGGGTCCTCCAGCAGGCCCTGGCGAGCGCCACGTCACCCGGCGACCTCGCGTACGTGGCCGCCCAGCTCGGTCAACTCGCCTGGAACCAGGGCGACTACAGGACCGCCCTCGGCTACTACGCCCGCGCCCTCGCCGCCGACGACAGCTACCTCCCGGCGCTGGAGGGCCGGGCCCGGACGCAGGCGGCGGGCGGCGACCGCGCGGCGGCGATCAAGGGGATGGAGACGGTGGTGTCCCGCTATCCGCTGCCGGGCCCGCTCGTCGAACTGGGCGAGCTGTACGAGGCGCGTGGCGCGGCCGGCGACCGGGCCAGGGCCCAGCGGCAGTACGCCCTCGTGGACACCTGGATCACGCTGGCCCGCGCGGGCGGCGTCAACGCCGACCTGGACACCGCGCTGGCCGCCGCCGACCACGGCGACAAGGCGGCCGCCCTGCGCGCGGCCCGCGCCGAATGGGCCCGTCGGCACACCGTGCACACCGCGGACGCGCTGGCCTGGGCGCTGCACGTCAACGGCCTTGACGCGCAGGCGCTGCCGTACGCCCGCCGGGCCACCGCCACCGGGTACCGCAACGCCGCGTTCCTGTACCACCGCGGCATGATCGAGCTGGCCACGGGCCACCGGACGGACGGACGCGCCTCGCTGACCTCGGCGCTGCGGCTGAACTCGGGCTTCTCCCCCTTGGGCGCCGCCCAGGCCCGTAAGGCGCTGGAGGCCGCGAAGTGAGACTGCGCATCCCGCTCGTCCTCGGCGCCCTGTGCGCCCTCGTGCTGCTGCCCGCCCACGGCGCGAGCGCGCATCCCCTCGGCAACTTCACCGTCAACCGGTACGACGGCCTCGTCGCCGGGCCGGGCCGCCTCCGGGTCGACCATGTCGAGGACCTGGCCGAGATACCGGCGACCCAGGCCAAGCCGGACCTGGCGCGGCTGGGCGGCACGGAGTGGTCCCGGCAGCGCTGCGCGCAGGCCGCCCGGGACAGCGAGGTGGCCGTGAACGGGCGCGAGGTCCCCCTCACCGTGCGGGAGAGCCGGGCCGCCCTGCGCCCGGGGCAGGCGGGCCTCAACACCCTGCGCGTGGAGTGCCGTTGGACGGCGCCGCTCCCCCGGGCCGGCTCGGTCACGCTCGGCTTCCGCAGCGCGACGAACTGGTCCGGGCCCGGCTGGCGGGAGATCACCGCGCGCGGCGACCGTATGACGCTGACCTCGACGGACGTATCGAGGACGTCGGTCTCGCACGAACTGACCACGTATCCGAAGGACTTGCTGTCCTCCCCGGCCGACACCACCACGGCCTCCGTACGGCTGCGCCCCGGCGGTCCGGCCCTCGTCGAGGAACCGCGGACGGAACCGGGGGCCGCCGTCCTGCCGCGGGGCGCCGACCGCTGGACCCGCGCGCTGGACGACCTGGTGGCCCGTCAGGACCTCACCCTCGGCTTCGGCGCGCTCGCGCTGCTCATCGCGGTCGTGCTGGGCGCGCTGCACGCGCTCGCGCCGGGCCACGGCAAGACCCTGATGGCCGCGGCCGCGGCGGCGCGCGGGGGCCGGGCCCGGCCGCGGGACGTGCTGCCGCTGGCGGCCTCGGTCACGGTGACCCACACCCTGGGCGTGGTCGCTCTGGGCCTGCTCGTCACGGCCGGTTCCGCCGCCACGCCCTCGGTGATCGCCTGGCTGGGCATCGCCGGCGGCGCGCTGGTCCTCGCGACCGGCGCCGGTCTCGTACGGAGAGTGTGGTCCGCCCGCCACCATCACCCCGCCCAGCATGTTGGGCACACCCATGGCGAGCACACCCACACCCACGACGGCCACACGCACACGCACACGCACACGCATGGTGGTCACACGCACACCCACCCCGCCGCCCCCACCCTCCGGGGCACGCTCCTGCTCGGCTTCGCCGGTGGGCTGGTGCCCAGTCCGTCCGCCGTGGTCGTCCTCGTCGGAGCCGCCGCGCTCGGCAAGGCCTGGTTCGGACTGCTGCTCGTCGTGGCCTACGGCGCCGGGCTCGCGCTGACGCTCACGGCGGCAGGGTTCGCCGTGGTCCGGCTGGGTTCGGGGGTGACCCGGGTGCTGGCACGGCGTCCGCGCTGGACCGCCCACCCGGTGGCAGCGTTGCTTCGCCGCTCCGTGCCTCTCGTGTCCGCGCTGGTCGTCATGGCCCTGGGTGCCGGACTGGTACTCAGGGGGGCCGCATCCGCGCTGGGCTGAGCTACTTTTGTGAAGAAGCCACGCGACATGCCTTGGGGGCGCCCGTGTCCGAAGAGCCGGGCCGTGAACGTGTGATCGCGGGCCGCTACCGTCTGCTGTCCCCGCTGGGCGAGGGCGGCATGGGCACGGTGTGGCGCGCCCGGGACGAGGTGCTGCACCGCGAGGTGGCCGTCAAGGAGGTGCGGGCCCCGGCCGGGCTGCCGGCCTCCGATGTGGAGCGGATGTACGCGCGCCTGGAGCGCGAGGCGTGGGCGGCGGCCCGCGTCTCGAACCGCAACGTGGTCACGGTGTACGACGTCGCGATCGAGGGCGGCCGGCCGTGGATCGTGATGGAGCTGGTGCGCGGGCTGTCGCTCGCCGACCAGCTGGAGGCGGAGGGTCCGCTGGCGCCGCAGCGGGCGGCGCACATCGGTGCGGAGGTGCTGTCCGCACTGCGCGCCGCGCACGCCGTCGGAGTGCTGCACCGGGACGTGAAGCCGGCCAACGTCCTGCTGGCGAACGACGGCCGGGTGGTGCTGACCGACTTCGGGATCGCCTCGGTCGAGGGCAGCTCCGCGCTGACCATGACCGGTGAGGTGGTCGGCTCGCCCGAATTCCTCGCCCCGGAGCGGGCGTTGGGGCGGACGCCGGGGCCGGAGTCCGATCTGTGGTCGCTGGGGGTGCTGCTCTACGCGGCCGTGGAGGGCGTCTCGCCGTTCCGGTACGACACCCCGATCAGCACGTTGCGTGCCGTGGTGGACGAGGAGTTGCCGCCGCCGCGCCGGGCCGGGCCGCTCGCGCCGGTCATCGAGGGGTTGCTGCGCAAGGACCCGGCCGAGCGGCCGGCCGCCGAGCGGGCGGAACACGAGCTGCGCATCGTCGCGGCCGGGGGTGCCCCCTCCGGGGGAGGCGCGCCCCGCGCGGTCACGATGCCGCTGCCACCGCCGTACACCGCCCCGACCGCTGTGGACCGGGAGTACGCGGCCCCGTACCCGCAGCCGCCCACTCCCACCCCGCCGGCTCCCCTGCACGGCGCGACGACGTCCGCGGTGCCGGAGCGGACGCGGCGGGCCGGTGCGGTGCTGGTGGCGGGCCTGCTCGCGGTCGTGCTCGCGCTGGCGGGGCTGACGTACGCGCTGCTGCACCGCGACAACGGCGGCGGCCGGGGGAACGCGGGCGGCGCCTCGGCGAGCGACAGCGCACACGCGCCGACCGCGAGCGGCAGCACCGACTCGAACACCGGGACGCCGTCGACCGCGAGCCGCAGCGCGTCGTCCAGCACACGGCCGGCGCAGTCCGTGCAGGTCACCGTGGCCGGTGCGCATACGACGTACTCCGGGGCCTGTCCCCCACCGGCCGCGCAGACGCCGGCCTTCACGGCGACGTTCACGGTGGGCCGGCTGCCGGCGCGGGTGGAGTACCGCTGGGTGTCGACGCGCGGGTCGGTGTCGGACCCCGGGTGGCGGGCGCTGTCGTTCCCGGACGGCGGCGGGAGGACGCGGAAGGCGGGGGTGACACTGACGGTGGACTCGGGCAGCGGGACGACCGAGGACCGGATCAGTGTGCAGGTGCGCGGTCCCGTGCAGACGACCTCGAACTCCGTGCCGTTCGCAGTGAGTTGCTCTCGAACGGCGACGGAGACCCCGACGGGCGGGGCCTCCGCTTCGGCTTCGGGCTCACCGGGGAGTTCACCTTGAGGGCGGGAAGGTTCGCCCTCGGGGGCTAGCCCGTCCGGGTCACGTGTTGTTCGTGAGCGCCGGCAGATAGCCGCCGGACTGGCCGGCCGCGGTGGGGTGGTACGACTCGCTGATGTCGAGCCAGTTGACGCTGTGCAGCCAGGAGTCGCCGGAGCAGATCTCGTGGCTGGAGAACGCGGAGCGGACGTCGCCGAAGACGAACCCGTGGGCCTGGGCGCGCTTCTGGATGGCGGCGTCGATGTAGTCGGCGGCCCCGTTGATCGCGGACCGCTTGGTGTCGGAGAGGCCGAGGCAGGTCTGGCCGAGCAGATAGAAGCGGGGGTAGCTGAGGACGACCACCCTGGCGCCTGGCGCCCTGGCGGTGATCGCGTCGTAGACGGTGTCCAGCTTGCCGGGGAGCGTGGAGTCGACGTACGCCTTGGCGGTGTCGATCCGGGAGAGGCAGGCGCTGTCGGACTGGATCACACAGGTCGTCATGACGTCGGAGAAGCCCGCGTCGTTGCCGCCGATGGTGAGGGACACCAGTGAGGTGGCGGAGTTCAGCGAGCCGAGCTGATGGGCCATCACATCGTCCGTGGTGGCCCCGGAGCAGGCGTTGAAGGCGAACGAGGACGGGCTGTGGGCGGCGTTCCACAGATACGGGTACGCCTTCGTGCTGCGGTCGCAGCTTCCGCTGGAGCTGATGTAGCTGCCCGAGCCGACTCCGGACGAGTAGGAGTCGCCGAGGGCGACATAGCCGCCGGTCGCGGTCGTCGAGGACGCCTGTGCCGACGCGGCTCCGGTGAGTCCGAGGCCGGCGGCAAGGAGGAGTGAGGTAACGAGTCCGGTAAGTCGGGAACGTCTCATGGAACCTCCCTTTAGCAGGATCTCTGCCGCAACTGTCGTAGCAATTACGCGTGTTGACGGGAAGTGTCCATGCCAAGACTTTTGCGGTCTCAACAGGATCAACCAGAAACATTCACCGTTCATCTATTGCGCGTACATGTCACCTCTGGTGACGGTTCGGCAACCGTCGTCTTGACGACGCCGCTTGGACTGCGCCACATTGAAGCCCGGCATCCGGCGCGTCGGGGGGCAAAGTCGCCAATGCAGACCTTACGCATCAAGACACCTTCACCAGACGGCTCGTCGGCGGACGCCGAGGGAGCGCGACCAGGCTCGGGGAGGGGCCTGTCACCGCTGCTCGCGGGGGCCGGGACGGCCGTCGCGGCGGTCGGCGCGCTGCTCGCTCTCATCGACTCGGCCTCACCGCTGCGCGGCCCGTGCACCTTCTTCTTCCTGCTCGCGGCGCCGGCCGTGGCGCTCGCCGCGGCGCTGCGCGGGCTGGATCCCTTCGGCCGGGCGCTCTGCGCGCTTGCGGGCTCGGTCGTCGTCAACATGCTGGTGACCCAGGGCATGCTCGCGGTCCACCACTGGTCGGTCCGTGGCGGGGTGGTCGCGGTGACCGTGCTGAGTGCGCTGCTTCTGTTTCTGGTGTCACTCCGGGAACAAATTTCCGGAAAACGCACACAACACTGAGCAAGACCGGCCAAAGTTGTGTAACGGCCAAACCAACAAAAGCGTGAGGCAGCCTTCCAGGGCTTGCCTTTCGGGTTCAATCGTCAATACCGTCATACAACTCACCCGCACCGGCACGTCGGCATACGGCTCCAGGGGAGGGCTCAGGGCCGCGACGTTCACCGGCGCGGGGCGCGGTAGGGGGGTGCCGTGCTCGGTGACCACACGTGTGACCGAGCCGTGCCGCGCGACCGGCTGTCGTATTTCTCCGGCAGGTCGGCCAGCTTTGCCAGCTCGTCCGTGGACACGGAGATCAATTCACCGGAGATCAATCCATCGGAGGTCGATCCGTCAATGACCGATCCGCCGATGATCGATTCCCCGGTGATCCATTCGCCGTGCCGAAGATGAGTACCCCCCTTTCGAACCGGACACAGAGCCGGGCCGCCCGGGGGTGGGCGGTCCACCGGACGAGAGGGAAAAGACCCATGAGTTCTGTTCTGCGCCCGCCGAGTTCGGATCAAGATCCGTTCATCGGCACGTACTATCGGCCGATCTCCTCTCACCTGGCGATCACTCCGCCGGTGAGCGTGGTCATTCCCGCCATGAATGAGGCGGAGAATCTTCCGTACGTCTTCAAGACACTTCCGGACTGGATACACGAAGTCGTTCTGGTGGACGGCAATTCCACCGACGACACCGTCGAAGTGGCCCGTGCCCTGTGGCCGGGCGTCAAGGTCGTCGAACAGCACGGCAAGGGCAAAGGGGATGCCCTGATCACCGGGTTCGAGGCCTGCAGCGGCGACATCATCGTCATGGTCGACGCGGACGGCTCGGCCGACGGCGGCGAGATCGTCAGCTATGTCTCCGCGCTGGTCTCCGGCGCCGACTTCGCCAAGGGCTCGCGCTTCGCCAACGGCGGCGGCACCGACGACATGACCTTCATCCGCAAGCTCGGCAACTGGGCGCTGTGCACGGTCGTCAACCGCAAGTTCGGCGCCCGCTACACCGACCTGTGCTACGGCTACAACGCGTTCTGGCGGCACTGCCTCGACAAGATCGACCTGGACTGCACCGGCTTCGAGGTCGAGACGCTGATGAACATCAGAGTGGTCAAGGCCGGTCTGAAGGTCCAGGAGATCCCGAGCCACGAGTACCTCCGCATCCACGGCACCAGCAATCTGCGGGCCGTACGCGACGGGATCCGAGTGCTCAAGGTCATCCTCCAGGAACGCTCCAACCGGCGCGAACTGCGCCGCCAGGAACACCACTCCCCGATGCTCGACACGGTCCGGGGAGAGCTGTCTTGACAGATCCCGGCATCTCCGTCGTGATCTGCGTGTACACCGAGGACCGCTGGGAGGACATCCTCGCGGCGGTCTCCTCGGTGCGCGCGCAGTCGTACCCGGCGCTGGAGACCCTCCTCGTCGTGGACCACAACCCGGCCCTGCGGGACCGGCTGTCCCGCGAGTACAAGGAGACCGGCGGCGTCCGGGTGCTGGACAACACGGGCCCGCGCGGCCTGTCCGCCGGCCGCAACACCGGCATCGCCGCCTCCCACGGCGAGGTCATCGCCTTCCTGGACGACGACGCCGTGGCCGAACGCGACTGGCTGCGCCGCTTCGCCGAGGGGTACGCCGACCCGCGCGTCATGGCGGTCGGCGGCCGTACCGAACCCGTCTGGGCGTCGGGCCGGCGCCCGGCCTGGTTCCCGGAGGAGTTCGACTGGGTGGTCGGCTGCACCTACAAGGGACTGCCGCCCGGCCGGGTACGCGTCCGCAACGTGCTCGGAGGAAACGCTTCCTTCCGGCGTACGGCGTTCGACGCGGCGGGCGGCTTCGCGACCGGCATCGGCCGCGACGGCGATCGCCGGCCGCTCGGCTGCGAGGAGACGGAGCTGTGCATCCGGCTCACCCGGGCCCGCCCCGACGCCGTCCTGCTCATCGACGACCGCGCGGTCATCCACCACCGGGTGCCCGCACCCCGCGAGCACTTCGCCTACTTCCGCACCCGCGCCTACGCCGAGGGCCTGTCCAAGGCGCTGGTCGCCCGCAGCGTCGGCGCGCAGAAGGGGCTGGAGTCCGAACGCCGCTACACCACAAGGGTGTTGCCCGCCGGAGTCGCCCGCGGCCTGCGGGACGCCCTGCTGGCCCGGCCGGGCGGAGCGGGCCGCGCGGGCGCGATCGTCGCCGGCGTGCTCACCGCGGCGGGCGGCTATGTGGTGGGCAGTGTGCGGGCCCGGCGAGGCGGGACGACGTTCTCGTCGGCGCCGATCGAAGGGGGCACAGGTGAGTGACACTCCCGTACCGATCCTCATGTACCACTCCGTGGCCACCGCGCCCAACGACGCCACCCGCGCCCTGTCGGTCGCGCCGGAGGCGTTCGCGGAGCAGATGGCGCTCATCGGTGACCTGGGCCTGACCCCGGTCACCACCGCCGACCTCGCGGACCGCTGGCGCAGCGGCCGCCCGCTGCCCGCCCGGCCGGTGCTGATCACCTTCGACGACGGCTACGAGGGCGTGCACCGGCACGCGCTGCCCGTGCTCGCCAAGCACGGCTTCCCCGCCACGCTGTTCGTCTCCACCGGCTGGATCAGGGGGGCGTACGACAACGGGGCCGGCCTGGACACCATGCTCGACTGGCGGCAGGTGCGCGAACTGGCCGCCGTCGGCGTCGAGATCGGCGGGCACAGCCACACCCACCCGCAGCTCGACCAGCTGGACGACGGCGCGCTGCACACGGAACTGACCCGCTGCACGGAGATCGTCACGGCCGAACTCGGCGCCCGCCCGGTCTCGTTCGCCTACCCCTACGGCTACTCCAGCCGCAGGGTCCGCCAGGCCGTGCGCGCGGACGGCTACGCCCAGGCGCTCGCCGTCGGCAACGCGCTCGCCCGCCGCCGCCAGGGGCCGTACGCGCTCGAACGGGTCACGGTCCGGCGGGCCACGGGGGCGGCGGAGTTCGAACGGCTGCTGCACGGCCGTGCCGTCGCCCGCACCTTCGCCAGGGACCGCGCCCTCACCAAGGGGTACGCCCTCGTCCGCAGAGCCCGCCAGGTCCGCCGGAAGGCCATCCGTTCCCGTGTCTGACACGACCACAACAACCGAGGCCGCGACGCCCGACGCCGAGGCGCCCGAGAAGTCCGGGCGCCGCCTCCGGCTGCCCCGCACGGGCCGGTCCGCCGGCGGCAGTCCGCTGTTCCGCAACGCCTATGCGCTGATGCTCAACACGGGGATCAGCGCTGTCCTCGGACTCGGCTTCTGGCTGGCGGCGGCGCGCTACTACTCCGAGTCGGCGGTCGGGCAGGGCTCGGCCGCCATCGCCGCGATGAAGTTCCTGGCCGGGCTGACCGCGGTCACGCTGACCGGTGCCCTGGCCCGCTTCATCCCGGTGTCCGGCAGACACACCGGCAGGCTCATCTTCCGTACCTACGCGGGCAGTTCACTGGTGGTCGCGGTCGCGGCGGGTGTCTTCCTGCTGACCCTGGACACCTGGGGGCCGTCGTACCGCTTCCTGCACGGCACGGTCCACGGGCTCGGCTTCATCGCGGCCGTCGTCGCCTGGAACCTGCTCACCCTGCAGGACGGGGTGCTGACCGGGCTGCGCAGCGCGACCTGGGTGCCGGTGGGCAACACCGTGTTCTCGGCCGTGAAGCTGGCCCTGCTCGTCGCGCTCGCGGTCGCCATCCCGACCGCCGGCGTCTTCGTCTCCTGGGTGGCCGCGATCGCCACTTCGGTGGTGCCGCTGGGCTGGCTGGTGTTCCGGCGGCTGGTGCCCCGGCACATCAAGGCGACCGAGGGCCGCGCGAAGCCGCCGACGCTGCACCAGGTCGGCCGGTTCCTGGCCGGGGACTACACCGGTTCGCTGTTCTCGCTCGCCGTGATCTACCTCGTGCCGGTGCTCGTCGCCTCGCAGGTCAGCTCCGCCGAGAACGCCTACTTCTACATCGCCACCACCATCGGCGGTACGACCGACCTCCTCGCCATCAACATGGGCGCCTCCCTCACGGTCGAGGGCTCGCACGACCCGGAACGCCTGGCCGCCAACACCCGTGCCGCGCTGCGGCGGATGGCGCGGATCATGCTGCCGATCGCGGCCCTGCTGATCGTCGGCGCGCCCTGGATCCTCGGCGTGTTCGGCGCGGGCTACGCGGCGGCGGCGACCCCCCTGCTGCGTTGGCTCGCGGTCGGCTCGATGCTGCGGGTCGTCATCGAGACGTACTTCGCGGTGCTGCGCGCCCGCAGCCGCACCGCCGGACTCGCCCTGTTCCAGGGCCTGTTGTGCGTGCTGACGCTGGGCCTGACCCTGCTGCTCCTGCCCCGGACGGGGCTGACCGGCGCGGGCATCGCCGAGGCCGGCAGCCTCGCGGTGATCGCGGCGATCGCCGCGCCGCGGCTCTGGAAGACGATCCGGACCGCGCCCGGCGCCGTGTCCGACGCGGCGCCACCCGACGGGGACCTCGCCGACCTGGGGGCGCGCGAGATCCCCGCCACCGGCGGCGCGGCACGGCGGCCCGGTCCGGCCTGGGCGCTGGACACCGACACCCTGGCCCTCGGCATCCACGTCGACTTCGACCATGTGGAGCGCCGGCCGGACGTCCGCCCGGGCCCCGGCACCCCGCCCGCCGGTACGCCGATGCCCCCGCCGGGACTACCGGTACGGCGCCCGGCGGGGCACCTGGCAGGGCTCCCGGCAGGGCTCCCGGCGGAGGGGCAGGAGCCCGGCAGTGAGGCCTCGTTGGGCCCGGCCGAGGCCGCGCTGCTGCGGGAGGCGGAGGAGGCGGAGGTCGACGCGCCCTTCTCGGCGGAGGAGTTGGAGGCGTCCCTGGCCAGGTCCGAAGCGCCCTCGCCCCGGTCCGCCGTGCCGGACGAGGTGGTGCCCGAAGAACCCGCGGCGCCCGTGTCACTCCGCCTGCGGCTGCTGCCCACCCGTTCCGGTGTCGTCCTCGGCTGTCTGCTGGTCGCCGCGCTGCTGCTGTACTGGGTGCCCGCGCTGCGGCTCGGCGAGGCCGATCTGAACCGGATGGGCGGGCTCGGGCTGATCTCGGTGCTGCCGCTGCCGACCCTCGTCGGGGCGGGCCTGCTGGTCGTCGTGTTCACCGCGCTGCTCTGGCTGCGCCGCGAGCACCGGGCGCTGCTGCTGCTCACCCTGCTGGCGACGGTCGTGTCGCTGCACGCGCTGCCCGCCGTGATCGAGGCCGAGCCGCGGTTCCCGACGGCCTGGCAGCATCTCGGCTTCATCGACTACATCGACCGCACCGGTTCCGCCGTACCGGACCTGGACGCCCGCTGGAGCTGGCCGGGCTTCTTCGCGGTGGCCGCGTTCGCCGGCCGGGCCTGCGGGATCACCGACTTCACCGAGGTCATCCGCTGGTGGCCGACGGCCATCCAACTCGCCTATCTGGCCCCGATGTTCCTGCTGACCCGCTCGCTGCGCGCGAGCTGGCGGGCGAAGTGGACCGGTGTCTGGCTGTTCGTGCTGTGCGGCTGGGTCGGCCAGGACTACTTCTCGCCGCAGGGCTTCACCTACCTGCTGTATCTGATGTTCGTGGCGGTCCTGCTGGTCTGGTTCCGCCCGCCGCGCGTGATCTGGACGAAGTTCCGTCCGGGCGAGGCGGAGGTGGAGCCGACGGACCGGCGCCGGCGTGCGGTTCTGCTCCTGGTGCTGATCGGCCTGTACGTGGCGAGCGTGCCCGCCCACCAGCTCACCCCGTTCATCATGCTCGGCGTGCTCACGGCCCTGGTCCTGCTCGGCCGGTCCGAACTGCGCGGGCTGCCGCTGCTGTTCGGGGTGCTGGTCGCGGTGTGGGTGGGCTTCATGGCCGAGCCGTACTGGTCCGGGCACTTCAACGATCTGTTCGGCGGGGTCGGCGGGGTCGGCAGCAATGTCTCCACGTCCGTCTCCGGCCGGATCCAGGGCGGCAGTTCGACGCACAAGCTGGTGCTGTACACCCGGGTGCTGCTGGCCGGCTCGGTGCTGGCGTTCGCCTGCTGGGGCTGGTGGCGGCGCCGCTTCCACCGCTACCGCGAGCGGTCGCTGCTGGTGCTGACCTTCGTGCCGTTCCTCGGCTTCGGCATGCAGTCGTACGGCGGTGAGATGGCGCTGCGCGTCTTCATGTTCGCGGTGCCGGGCGCGACCCTGCTCGGCGCGCTCGCCCTCTTCCCGCGCACCGGTGTCACCGCGAAGGAGCGCGAGAAGGACCGGGTGAGCCTCGCTCCGCTGGCCGCGCTGCTCGCGGGGCTGCTGCTGATGGGCGGCTTCCTGGTGGCCCGCTGGGGCAACGAGCCGTTCGAGCGCACCCGGCCCGGCGAGGTCGCCGCCATGAACTGGGTGTACGCCCATGACAGGCCGACGGTACGGCTGCTGTGGCTGACCCAGGACACGGTCAACGACGTGACCCCGGCGATGCCGTGGGGCGCCAAGGACATGGAGCGGGTGAACTATGTGCCGACGCTCGCGCCGACCGACCCGGTCCTGGTGTCGGGCCTGGTCAAGGCGTTGAAGGACGCCGGCCCGCACTCGTATCTGATGATCAACCGGAGTCAGATGACCTATCTGCGGCTGGACGCGGGCTACTCCGCGACCTGGGAGCCCCGGCTGATCGAGAACCTCGACAACCGGCAGGAGCTGACGAAGGTCCTGGTCAACGACGACGTCACGGTGTTCGCGCTGCGCCGGCAGCCGTCAGGCGCGGTGCCTCAGCCGCACCCGGGTCCGATCGGGCCGCGGGTGACCTGGACTCCCTGGTCGGTGGTCGGCGCGCTGTCCGCCGTGCTCCTGGTCCTGCTGCTGGCCGCGCGGGAGGTCGTGCGGGTCGCGGTGCGGCCGGGGGTGCGTCAACTGCGGCTGCTCCAGGGCATGTTCTGGTTCGCGCTGCCGCTGCTGGCGGTGGTGCTGGCCTCGCTGGCGCAGCGGTTCCTGACCCTGAAGTGACGATGCCGAAGTGACGGGTGTGGGGTGGCTCAGCGGTCGAGCCACTTCACCTCGTACGGCCCCATGCCGAACCGTTTGCCGTCGACCTGGGCGCTGATCGCCCGGTTCTGTGTGTTGACCACGAGGACGGTCCTGCCGCTCGCCAGGACGCGGACATCGGATACGTCGTCGGCCGCGACGGACACGTTCTGGTAGGCCGTCCCCGGCGGGAACGCCTGGGCGAACCGGGAGACCAGGTCGTACATGGGCAGGGCCCTGCCCCCGCCGGTGCCGTCGGTCGGTGTCCACAGACAGCCGGCGCAACCGGAGCCGGTCTTGTCCTCCGGGTTCCAGTAGAAGCCGGAGCCGGCGCCGCCCCTGACCATGGCGATCATGCCGGTGGCCTGGACGGCGACGCGGTGCGGCTCGGTCCAGCCGGTGCGGTTGCCGTTGCCGTCGCCGGGCTCCACGTAGTACTCGGCCCACCACAGCGGCAGGCCGTGGGTCTGCCGCCGCAGCCACTCGCTGACGGCCGTCAGCTTGTCGGTGGCCGCGAACTCGTTCGGCAGCAGGTCGTCGTCGTGGGTGTAGCTGGAGCCGTCGACGACGGTGAAGTCGGCGCCGGTCTTGTGGGCGTTCCAGTAGGAGAAGGCGTCGAGCACCCGCCGGTCCATGGCGCCCCACGGGCCCTTCAGCGCGCCGGAGGCGTTCTGGTCACGCGGGTCGACACTGTCCATCACCAGATACGGCCCGCCGACCATGATGTCCTTGTCGACCTTTTTCAGCGCCTGGTACACGAGGTTGTACAGCTTGGTGTATCCCTCGTAGTCCCAGCGGGACTCGGCGTCGTTCCAGAAGCCCTTGAACTCGTTCCAGACGATGAAGTGCCTGACGTCCGGGTAGCGGCGGGCGATGGTCGCGGCGAGGTCGGCGAAGTCCTGATAGTGGTCGGGGGTCGGGGCCTTCTCCAGAGCGGCCTGGCTCCAGTCCGTGGCGCCGGCCCCGGCCCTGCCGCCCTTCATCCAGTCCGGGGAGCAGCACAGGGTGATCACGGGGGTGGCGCGGGAGGCGCGCATGAAGTCGATACGGCGGTCGAGGGCGCCGAAGTCGTAGTGCCCCTTGACCGGTTCGGGATTGTCGGCGCCCCAGCCCATGATGTGCTGGTTCTGTGCCAGCCCGCCGTGCTGTCCGAGCAGCCGCTCCACGTTCTTGGTGGCCGCGTCGGCTCCTTCGTCGGCGCTGTACTGGGTGTGGGTGAAGCCCCAGCCGACGTACGGTTCCGGTTTCGCGCTCGGGCTCGCGGGGGTGCCGTGCACCTTGTCGCCGTCGCGTGTGGTGCCGGTGGTGCTGGCGCCGCCGGTCAGCGTGCCGAACAGGGTCACCGCGAGGGCCAGCACGGCCGCGCCGACACCGAGCAGGGCGGTGAGCCGCCACCGCCGAGTATCCGAATCCCACCCATGTCGTCCCATCGAGGACAACGGTAGGGGCGGAGGGGGCCCGTCCGGCGGGTCTTCGGAAGACCCGCGGGCATCGGACCGCCCTTCCGCCGGAGTCAAATGCCGTGCGCGGAGCGCTTGCGTGCCCGATCATGGCGGCATGTCTGCGAACCCACACGACGCTCTGCCGATCCGGCTCCACGTCGACGACTCCGACTCGCCTGCCGACGTCGTCGACGCGCTGTTCCTCGGCCGCTTCGCGACGGGCGAGCAGCCGTATTCGCACGCGGCGAACATCGACCGCGTCCGCTCCGGCGCCACCCTGCTGCCCGACGGCGCCCGCGTGCTGCGGGTCGCCCGCGACGACGACCGCAGCGCGACCCTCGCCGAGGGCGACGGCTGGACCCTGCTGGTCTCCCGCTGGAACCGCGGCGCGGACGTCACGGTGACCGCGACCAGCGCCGAACTGGCCAAGCGGGTCCTCGACCAGGCCACCGACGGCGCGGCCGACGAGCCCGAGCCCCAGCCCGAGAACGTGACGATGGGCTTCTGGTACGTCTCCCCCAGGCGCGGCCCGCACCGCACCACCCGGCAGATCTCCGCCGGCACCTGGGACGAGGTCCGGCCCAACTACACGGCACCGGTGGCGGACTCCATGGACCGCCTGATGAAGACGACCCCGCAGGACATCGCCGGCCGGCTGCTCCTGCTGCACGGCCCGCCGGGCACCGGCAAGACCTCGGCCCTGCGCACGCTGGCCCGTTCCTGGCGCGACTGGTGCCAGGTGGACTGCGTCCTGGACCCCGAGCGCCTCTTCTCCGACGTCGGCTATCTGATGGACATCGCGATCGGCGAGGAGGACGCCGCCGGAAAGGGCCGCTGGCGGCTGCTACTCCTGGAGGACTGCGACGAACTGATCCGCGGCGAGGCCAAGCACACGGCGGGCCAGGCCCTGTCCCGGCTGCTGAACCTGACCGACGGCCTGCTCGGCCAGGGCCGCAATGTGCTGGTCGGTGTCACCACCAACGAGGACCTGGAGCGGCTGCACCCGGCCGTGGTCCGCCCCGGCCGCTGTCTGGCCCGCATCGAGGTGGGCCCGCTGACCCGCCGCGAGGCGGTGAACTGGCTCGGCAACGAGGCCCAGGGCGGGGAGGATGCCATCGGCCGCGAGGGCGCGACGCTGGCCGAGCTGTTCGCGCTGCGCCGGGGCACGGCCCCGACCTCGGTGCCGGGGGCGCGGGACGGTGCGGACGCGGGCCTGTATCTGTAGTGCTTTGATGGTGCTGTGACCTTGTTCGTCGGCACCTCGGGGTGGCAGTACAAGGACTGGCGGGATCTCGTCTATCCGGCCGGGGTCCCGATGCGGCTGTGGCTGGAGGAGTACACCCGGCTGTTCGCGACGGTGGAGATCAACAACGCGTTCTACCGTCTCCCCTCCCGCGAGAACTTCGAGGCCTGGCGGGACCGCGTCCCGGCGGACTTCGTGGTCGCGGTCAAGGCCAGCCGCTATCTGACCCACATCAAGCGCCTGAAGGACCCGGCCGAACCGGTCGACCGCCTGATGACCCACGCGGCGGGCCTCGGCGACCGTCTGGGCCCGGTCCTCCTCCAGCTCCCGCCGACCCTGCGCGCCGACCCTGCCCTCCTGGACACCTGCCTGGCCTGCTTCCCGCCCGGTACGAGGGTCGCCGTGGAACCCCGCCACGACTCCTGGTGGACACCGGAAGTCCGCGAGGTGCTGTCGGCCCGGCGCGCGGCCCTGTGCTGGGCGGACGTCCAGGCCCGCCCGACCACCCCCCTCTGGCGCACCACCGACTGGGGCTACGTCCGCTTCCACGAGGGCCGCGCCACCCCCTGGCCGCGCTACGGCCGGCGCTCCCTGGAGACCTGGGTGGACCGCATCGCGACGACATGGCGGGAGGGGGCCGGGGAGGACGTGTACGCGTACTTCAACAACGACCCGGGCGGGGCGGCGGTACAGGACGCGGTGACGTTCGGGAGGGCGGCGGAGCGGGCGGGCCTACGGGTGACCCGCCTCCCGGAGCCGGTGAAGAGCCGCTGATTCCTCCGCGACCGGCTCTTCTCCGTCGCTCCGGACAGCGCCGCGAACCCTCCTCGGCCGAAGACCGAAAGCCCCCAGCCCCCAGCCCCCAGCCCCCTACCCCCCGTATGCCGCCCGCAGGGCATCCCGCACGGCAGCCCATGCGTCGTCCTCGGTGAGCCCGAGCCGCCTGACACGCTCGACGTAAGCCTGCGCGGCCAAGGACGCCTCACGCTCCGCCGCCGAGCCGGCGGCAGCCACGAACGTTCCGTTGCGCCCCCGTGTCTCGATCACCCCGTCGCTCTCCAGTGCCCGGTACGCCTTGGCCACGGTGTTCACGGCGAGGCCCAGGGACTCGGCCAGCCCCCGCACGGTCGGCAACCGGTACCCCACGGGCAGCGCCCCGGACCGGGCCTGCGCGGAGATCTGCGCCCGCACCTGCTCGTACGGAGGCGCGCTGTCATCGATGCGGATCTTCAGGCTCACGGGCCGATTGTCCCCCACGGGCGGAAAATCAGAGGCACCCCCGGCGCGTATCCCCGTACGGTGCAGCCCCATGACTGTGATCGTGCGCGACCTGCGCCCCGACGTGCCCGCGGACACCGAGGGCTTCGCCCGGGTCCGCCATCTCGCGCTTCCGTACCTCCTGTTCACCTCGGACTCGATCCGCCACGACGCCCTCCACATGCCGCCCGGGGCGCGCTATCGCCCGCTGATCGCGGAGGAGGACGGCGAGGTGATCGGCACGGCCCAGGTCCATCTGGCCCACGACAGCTCCGAGCCGGGCCAGGGCCTGCTGAACATCTACGTCCGGCCGGACCGGACCGGTCGCGGTGCCGGCGGACTCCTGCTGCGGGCGGCCGAGGAGTACCTCGCCGCCCAGGGAGCGACCAAGCTGCTCAGCTGGGTCCTCGACGGACCGGCCAACCGCGCCTTCGCGGAGCGCCACGGCTATCGCGGCAGCCGCTCCGCCCACTTCCTCCGTCTCGATCTGGCGGGCTCCGTCCTCCCGCCCGTCCCCAGGACCCCGCCGGGCGTCGAACTGCGTACGGCCGCGGACTTCGCGGACGACCCGCGCCCGCTGTTCGAGCTGGACGCGGAGACGATGCTGGACGAACCGGGGGACGTCGACTACGAGTTGACCGACTACGAGGCATGGGTCGAGCAGTACTGGAAGCATCCGCTGCTGGACCGCGACCTGACGGTGGCCGCCTGTGTCGAGGGCCGCCCGGTCGCCTTCAGCGTGGCCTACACCGACGGCGGCACCCGGTACACCACCGCGATGACCGGCACCGCCCAGTCCCATCGAGGGCAGGGTCTGGCCAAGCTGGCCAAGATCCACTCCCTGTACCGGGCCCAAGCCGCCGGTATCACCGAGGCCTTCACCGGCAACGACACCGGGAACGACCCGATGATCGCGATCAACAAGTGGCTCGGGTACGAGATCTGCGCGACGGAGGTACGCCATGTCCGTGAACTCGGCTGACGCACCGGCACGGTTGGAGGTGGTCCTGGTCAAGGCCGGCCGGACGAAGATCCGTTATCCGGCCGAGCTGCTCCAGGACGACGGCACGCGCATCGCCGTACGCGCGCCCTGGGCGGGCTCCGGCGTCCGGGACTTCGGCTTCGTCCGCTTCGAGCCGGGTGACCTGTTCACCGAGTACTACTGGCGGGACCGCTGGTACTCGGTGAAGGAGGTCCGCGCCGCGGACGGCACCGTGAAGGGCTGGTACTGCGACATCACCCGTCCCGCGGTGCGCACCGCCGGCGAACTGGTCGTGGAGGACCTCGACCTGGACCTGTGGCGCTCCGCCGACGGCACGGACGTACGGCGGCTGGACGAGGACGAGTTCGCCGAGAGCGGGCTGACGGAGACGGACCCCGAGGCCGCGTCCGCCGCGGTGGCCGCGCTGGCGGAGCTGGAGACGCTGGCCCGGGCCGACGGCTTCGCGAAGCTGCTGGCCTGACCCTCCTCGGCCACGGCATGCACGGCGTGCCCCGCCCACGCCCAGACCCAGGCCCCCGTCCGGCTACGGCCCGCTCACACGGTCGCCACCACCGCGTACCGCTCGTCGGTCACCGCCTTGCCCCACAACACCGGGTCACCGGACAGGGGCTCCACGCGCATGTCCCGGCTCAGCGGCGCCAGCAGCGCGGTGAGCCGGCCGGCGGGTATGCCGACGGGGTGGACGGTGCCCCAGACGCCCTCGACCAGCACGAATCGCCCTCCCGGGCGCAGCAGGTCCCGCCAGTGCCGCAGCACCCGGTCCGGTCCCGGCAGGGTCCAGAGCACATGCCGTACCAGGACGGCGTCGAAGCGCCGCTCCCCCACCGGCGGGGCCGCGGCCTGCCCGCACAGCACCACCGCGTCGCGCCCGGCGAGCTTGGCACGGGCCCGCCCGACCATCGCCGGGGACGCGTCGACACCGGTCACACGGTGTCCCTGGGCGGCCGCGAGGAGCGACAGGCTGCCGGTGCCGCAGCCGAGGTCCAGGACGTCGGCGGGGTGCTCGGGCAGCCAGGAGCGGAGTCTGGCCGCCCAGGCGGCACGGACCTCGGGGTCGCGCAGGCCGTGGTCCGGCTCGTCGTCGAAGCCGTCGGCCGCGGCGTCCCAGTCGATGTCGGTGACGTCCCGGTCGATGTCGGTGGCGTCCCGGTCGATGTCGGTGGCTTCCCAGCCGACGTCGGTGGCGGTCCAGTCGAACTCCAGGGCGCCTGAGGCGACCGGCGCAACCATCTGACCCTTCGCATTCGTCATGCCCACAGAGTGACACCCACCACTGACAATCCGGCTCCGATGAGGAACTCTCCCCGAAAGGGTCTACCTCCGTGACACCACGGGACACGGTAGGCACTGAAGGAGGCAGCCATGCGCCGCGCAACCGTGCAGAAGCCCCTGAAGAAGACGGACAGCCGCCGGATCCGCGAAGAGGCGGAGGAGCGCCCCACGGTCCGTCCCGAGGTGCGCAAGGACATCGCGCGCACCTGGTGGCCGGACGGCTGAGCGCCGCCGGGGCCGTCAGCCGGTCCAGCCGCTCGCGGCACTGAGCCCTCCCCCGACCGGAGCAGGGGAATTCATCCGCGCCCACGGCACTCCGGGCCAGGAGGCCCGTCACGCCAGGAGGGTGCGCCAGCGGTCGGCCGACTCCATCATGTCCAGGGTGACCCGCTCCAGGAACGCGCCCGCCCTGGCCATCCGTTGTGCCTCGGGCCTGTCGAGCCCGACCGTCTCCGTCGCCGCCATCGCGGCCTGCGCCACTTCGAGCGTCTGCCGCGCGCTGGTCATGACCGAGTGGTACCAGGCCTCGTCGTCGACCACATAGATGTCGCGGCGCCGCTGCGGATCGCGCTCGCGCCGGACAAAACCCTGCTGGACCAGGGAGTTCACGGCCACGGAGACGGAGGCCGGGCTGACCTTCAGCCTGCGGGTCAGCTCGGCCGCGGTGCGCCTGCCGTCCTCGGACAGCAACAGGTCGATGTGCACGCGCGCCGTCATCCTCGGCATGCCCGAGCTGACCGCCAGCTCGATGATCTCCTCTTCCACCGCGCCGCGCGGCGGCCCGTCCGCGCGCGGGGGTACCGGTGTGCCACGCCGCGCCCGCCGGCCCGTCGCCCGCTGCGCCTGCTCGGGCCGGTAGCCGCCGGGGCCGCCGTTGCGTCCGACCTCCCGGCTGATCGTCGAGGTCGGCCGGTCGAGCCGCCTGGCGATCTCGGCGTAGGCGAGCCCGTCGGCGAGCCCGGCCGCGATGCGCCGGCGCTCCTGCGGGGTCAACCGTCCTCCTGGCATGCCGTCAGTATTGCCTTCACCGCCCTCCATTGCAACGCCGCGTTGCATTCAATCTCAGCGTCATTGCATCAATTTTCCACCTGCCACCTGCAGATGTGCCGTATTGCAGATTGACGTCATCATGAATGCAACGTAGCTTTCGAGAGGAGTCAAACACGTCATATCGCGAAACGAGGAATGGCCATGGGTGAGTCCCTCCACACCGTGACGACGATGCCGACGGCGCGTCGGTCCGGCTGCCCCTTCGACCCGCCGGCAGAGCTGCTCGACGCCCGCCGGCACGGCCCCATCAGCCGCTTCACCCACGACGGCGGCAAACCCGGCTGGCTGATCACCGGATACGACCTGGTCAGGTCGGTCCTGGCCGACTCACGGTTCAGCTCGCGCAAGGAGCTCCTGAACGTGGGCGACTTCGAGATTCCTCCGGCGCCGCCCGGCGAGTTCCTCCTCACGGACGAGCCACAGCACGGGCGCTATCGCAAGCCTCTGGTGGGCAAGTTCACGGTGCGTCGGATGCGGCTTCTCACCGAGCGCATCGAGCAGATCACCGCCGACTGTCTGGACGCCATGGAGAAGGCCGGGCCGCCGGTGGACCTGGTGACCGCGTTCGCCAAGCCCATCCCCACCATCGTCATCTGTGAGCTGCTGGGGGTGCCGTACGAGGACAGGGGCTCCTTCCAGGAGCAGATCGACACGTTCATGGGCGGGGAGACGAGCGAAGAGGAGCTGATAGCGGCCTACACCGCGACCCAGGAGTACCTCGCGGAACTGGTGGCCGCCAAGCGCGCGAACCCGACCGACGACGTGCTCAGCGAACTCACCGACAGCGATCTGACCGATGAGGAGCTGAAGGGGATCAGCCTGGTCCTGCTGGCCGCCGGATTCGACACCACCGCGAACATGCTGGCCCTCGGCACCTTCGCGCTGCTGCAGAACCCGGCGCAACTGGCCGCGCTGCGCGCCGACCCCGCGCTCACCGACGGGGCCGTGGAGGAACTGCTGCGGTATCTGAGTGTCGCGAAGACGTTCATGAGGACGGCCCTTGTGGACGTCGAGCTGGGGGGCCGGACCATCGAGGCCGGCACGACGGTCGTCCTGTCGTACAACACCGCCAACCGCGACCCCGAGCGCTTCACCGACCCCCACGTGCTCGACCTCCGCAGGCCGTACGACGGGCACCTGGCCTTCAGCCACGGCATCCACCAGTGCCTGGGTCAGCAACTGGCCCGCGTCGAGATGCGGGTCGCGTTCCGCGCGCTGGTCGACCGCTTCCCCACGCTGCGCCTCGCCGTACCGGCGGAAGAGGTGGTCTTGCGCCCGGAGACCGCGGACATCTACGGGGTGAAGAGCCTCCCGGTGGCCTGGGACAAGGAGGGGGCATGACGACGACACGCCTGCGCGTCGACCGTGAGCGCTGCATCGGCGCCGGGATGTGCGCTCTGACCGCCCCGGAGGTCTTCGACCAGGATCCCGACGACGGTCGAGTGCTCCTGCTGCACGCCGAACCGCCCACCGCCCATCGCGCGGCCGCACGGATGGCCGCCGGTGTCTGCCCCGCCGGGGCGATCACCCTCCACGAGCCGGAATCCAGCGGCTCCTCCTCCGCCCCCTCTTCCTGAGCCCTCAATTAGTCCGGCCTTAACGGCACCATAAGGATCTCCTCCCCCCGCCCCCAGCAGGCGATTTCGCGGTTTCTTGGGGCTAGCTTCGGAGCGCCCCCACGGGATGCAGCCGTACCGAAGCACTGTCTTTCGAGGAGTTCCGCATGTCCGCTCGCGCCCGCCGCCCGGCCGCTGTCGTCGCCGTGCTCGGTCTGCCGCCGCTCGCCCTGACCGTGCTCGGCGCCGCGCCCGCCTCCGCGCACGGTTCGATGGGCGATCCGGTCAGCCGTGTCTCGCAGTGCTACGCGGAGGGGCCTCAGAGCCCGAAGTCGGCCGCGTGCAAGGCGGCCGTGGCGGCCGGCGGCGCACAGGCGCTGTACGACTGGAACGGCATCCGGATCGGCGATGCCGCCGGACAGCACCAGAAGCTGATCCCGGACGGCAAGCTGTGCAGCGCGAACAACGAGGAGTTCAAGGGCCTGGACCTGGCCCGCGCCGACTGGCCGGCGACGAGCGTGCACAGCGGGTCGTACACCTTCAAGTACCGGGTGACGGCCCAGCACAAGGGGACCTTCAACGTCTATCTCACCAAGCCCGGTTACGACCCCGCCAAGCCGTTGTCCTGGTCCGGGCTGGATCTGGCGCATCCGGTGGCGACGGCCACCGACCCGGTCGCCTCGGGCGGCTTCTACACGTTCTCCGGCACGCTTCCCGAGCGGTCCGGCAAGCAGCTGTTGTATGCGATCTGGCAGCGTTCGGACAGCCCGGAGGCGTTCTACTCCTGCTCGGACGTGGACTTCGGCGGCGCCGGCGCGGCACCCACGGGCAACGGCCCGGCCCCGTCGGCCTCCGCGCCCTCCGACCGGCAGATCGCGGCCGGTGCCGACAAGTCGACGATGACGATGCAGCACCACGGTCACGGCGGCGACGACAGCACGAGCACGCCCACCCGGCAACCGGCACGGCAGCCCGCCCAGCAGCCGGGCAACGCCGCCGTGGCCAACGCGCCGAAGGCGGCCGGTGCCGCGAAGAACCTCGCGGAGACCGGCGCCTCCACCGGCACCACGTACCTCGCGATCGGCGGCGCGGCGGCGCTGGCGCTCGGTTCGGCGGCGCTGTTCCTGTCGGTGCGGCGGCGCGCGGCGGGCGGCGCGCACCGCCGGTGAGAACTCCGGGGCCTGTCCGGCGGCTCAGGCCGGACAGGCCCCGGCGGCAGCTCAGCTGAAGGCCGACGCGCAGGTGGTGGCGGTGGCGTCGGCCGGGTCGAGCGCATTGGCCACCTCATGGAAGGCGATACGGTCGAACAGGCCGATCGCGACGTGCTCGGAGAGGTCGAGCGGGCACAGGTCCTGCAGCAGGACGTTGTGGACGTCGGAGCCGCTCAGGTACTGGCTCTGCCAAGGCGTGGCCACCTCGTCGTACTTGGTGGCGATGACCGTGTACTGCACTCCGGGGACGGTGTCGCCGCCCGCGTTGAGCTTGCCGAGGAAGTCGGAGCCGGGGATCTGGTCGGCGAGGCCGGGGGTGGTGGCCTTGATCAGGTCCGCGGCGCCGGGGAAGTACGGCAGCAGGTTGGTGAGGCCGCTCAGCGAGGCGCCGTGGTTGTCGGGGGCCAGGCCGACGAGGGCGTTCACCTTGGCCGCTCCGCCGAGGAACTTCAGGTAGTAGCGGGACATCATGCCGCCCTGGGAGTGCCCGACCAGGTCGGCCTTGGCGGCGCCGGTCGCGGCGAGCACCTTGTCCACGAAGGCCGACAGTTGCTCTGCCGACTTGTCGATGGGGCCGAGGCCGTAGAAGAGGGGGACGCCGGTCAGCTGGCCGTAGTCGAGGGAGTAGACGCAGTATCCGCGGTCCTTCAGGTACGGGGCGAGGGAAAGCCAGTTGTCGACCGAGTTGCCCAGGGTGCCGTGCACCAGGACGACGGGCCGGGGATGGTCGGCGGCGGGCTTGCAGGAGAAGTCGTTCCAGCCACTACTGGGCCCGGTGTCCGCAGCATGCGCCGCGGCGGCGGGAACGGTGGCGACGGCGGCGGCGAGGACCAGCGCGGTGAGGGGTCTGAGGGCTCGCTTCCAGGGCAGCATCGAGTGATCTCCTTGCGGCTCAAGGGAGGTACGACGGCCTTACCCTGTGATCCGGATCACGAGGATGCTGTTCACCCGTCAAGTTACGGGCGAGTAGTGCAGATGTGAAGTTACGCGCCAGTAAAAACTTCCAGTGATAACCAAGGGTCCACCAGGATCTGATGGATCGTCACCAAGCGGGCCTGATCGGACCATGGGGCGCAATCCGCGCCAACCGCTCCGCCAGCACCCGCACTTCACCCTCCCCCAGCAGCCCGGCCCACGCCCCCACGACCTCGGCCGCCGCCTCCTCCGCCGCCCGGGTACAGGCCCAGCCGCGGTCGGTCAGCACGACCAGCCGGGCCCGCGCGTCCTGCGGATGCGCGCGGCGCTCGGCGTACCCCTTGCGTACGATCTCGTCCACCAGCTGACTCGCGGCCTGCTTGGTCACCCCGAGGTGCGCCGCAAGGTCGGTGACGGTGGCCCCGTCCGGGGCGAGCCGGGCGAAGGCGAAGCCATGGGCAGGCCGCACATCGGTGAACCCACGCGCGACGACCCCCTCGTTGATGCGTTGCGTGAGGTCACCGGCGACGGCGAGCAGGGCGGCGGACAGGGCCATGGCTTCGGAGTTCTGCACGGAGGCATTGAAACACCCTTGACGTGACGGTCAAGCAGCTTGACCATATAGTCAAGCCACTTGACCACTTGAACGGAGGCCACCGCCATGCCCGTCGTCCGCTCGTCCGAGGCCACCACCCATGAGATCCACGGCGCCCGCTTCGTCTCGTACGCCACCCCGCTCACCGGGAGCAAGGAACTCTGCGCCTGGCGCGGTGAGATTCCGGCCGGCATCAAGGCGCCCGCGCACACTGTCAGCCGTGAGGAGGTCTTCCATCTGCTCGTGGGTGAACTGCTGATCACCCTCGACGGCCGGACCGAGCGCATCCGCGCCGGTGACACGGTGATCGTCAACCCCGGCGCGACCCTCGCCGTCGAGAACCCCACCGACCACACCGCGCTCTCCTGGGTCACCACCTCCGTCGGCCTGGAAGCGGAGCTGGCGGACGGCACCCGCATCACCCCGCCCTGGGCCAACTGACGTCCGGCTGAACGGAGTTACGCCGCCAAGGTCCCCGGTATCACCGCCCGGGGCCCGAACTTCGCCCGCGCGCGGTCCGCGACCTCCTCGATCCGGCGGACCTTCTCGTCCACGGGGTCGAAGGTGAGCTGGTGGGAGGCCTGGTCGGCGGGGGCCAGGCCCTCGGCGCGCAGGGTGAGCGCGCGGACCCGGGCGCGCTGCAGGCCGAGCGCCTCGTACATGCCGTAGGCCGTCTTCGTCAGGGCCGCCGAGTGCGCGGTCGGCTCCTTCAGGGTGCGGCTGCGGGTGGTGGAAGAGCGGTCGGCGTAGCGCACGGTGAGGGTCAGGGTGCGGCAGATCCTCTCCACCGCGCGCAGCCGGGCGCCCAGCTCCTCGGCGGCCGACAGCAGCGCCCTGCGGTGCCGGCCGGGATCCAGCTCGTCGATCCCGAAGGCCCGTTCGGCCGCCAGCGACCGGGAGACGGCGTTCGGTACGACCCGCTCCCGGTCGATGCCGCTCGCCTTCTCGCGCAGCTCACGGCCCGCCCGCGCGCCGATCAGCCGCTGGAGCGTGGAGAGCGGCGCGCCGGCGACCAGACCCAGGGTGTCCAGGCCGTACTCGCCCAGGGTGCGGGCGGTCGCCGCACCGACGCCGGGCAGTGCGGACACCGGCCGTTCGGCGAGAAACCCGGCGATGCCGGCCGGGTCCTCGGGCACGGCACAGGTCACCCCGGGCCGGGCGTCGCACAGTGCCACACGGGCCAGCATCGGCCCCGGACCGGCGCCGATCATGCAGTCGACGCCGTACCGCGCGAGCGCCCGCACCCGGATCACCGAGGCCAGCTCCACGGCGCCGCGCCCGAAGTACCGTTCGGCACCGCGCAGATCGGCCAGCGCCCCGTCCGGAGGCAGCGCCTCGACGACCGGGGTGAAATCCTCCAGCAACCCGAGCAGCCCCGGCAGAGCCGCCTCGTACATCGGCGGCAGCTGGAAACGTACGCAGAGAATGGTCATCCCGCACTCCCCGGACTCTGGTGCCACAACTTCTTCATCGCCGAAGGCCCTTGCGCGGCCTCCTGGCCCGCGGGCCGCAGATCGGCCCACGGATGCATCGCGTATCCGGTCGGCAGCTGGATCCGCCGCCCGCCGGTCGGATCACCGTCCGCGCCCTCGGCCACCGGCTCCGCGAGCCGCGCCGCCACTTCGTCCAGTCCGCCCGCGGCCCGCAGTTCGACGAGTTCGGCGAGGTCCCAGGCGGCGGAACCCACCACGCTCAGACTGCGCGGCCCGCGCCGCTGCACCACTCCCCGCACCAGCAGCAGCCACGAGTGGAAGACGGTGTGGGCGCAGGCATCGTGCGAGTCGTCGAAGAACGCCAGATCGACCAGCCCCGTGCCGTCGTCCAGCGTGGAGAAGATGACCCGCTTGCCGGAGCGGATCGGCGGGGTCTGGGTGGCCGCCTTGGCGCCCGCGACCAGCACGGTCTCACCGTGCCGCGCCTCGCGCAGCCGGCGCGCGGAGACCACGCCCAGCTCCCCGAGGAACTCCCGGTGGTCGTCCATCAGATTGCGCGAGGCGTCCATGGACAGCACGCCCAGCTCGGCACTGAGCCGCTCCGCCGGGGTGAGGTCGGGCAGCCCGGCCGAAGCGGTCTTCCGCCCACCGGCCAAGGGGAGTTGGCCACCGCCCCCGCCCCGGGCCCCCCGGTGCAGCTCGGCCAGATGCAGCTGCAGATCCCGCCGATTGGCACCGAACGCGTCCAACGCCCCCACCTGGGCGAGCCTTTGGGCCAGCGGACGGCTGGGCCGCCCCCGCTCCCAGAAGTCCACCAGCGAGGAGTACGGCTGCCCGCCCGCGATCCGCCGCGCCTCGGCCTCGCTGATGCCGTGCACATCGGACAGGGCAAGCCGCAGTCCCCACACCCCGGATTCAGACACCAGTTCGATCCGATGAGCGACCCCGGACACATTCACGTCCAACGGCAGGATCGGCACCCCGCGCCGCCGCGCATCGGCCAGCAACAGCCGCTTCGGATACATCCCCGGATCGTGTGTGAGCAGCCCGGCGTAGAACGCGGCCGGGTGATGGGCCTTCAGCCAGGCCGACTGATACGTCGGCACGGCGAAGGCGACGGCATGCGCCTTGCAGAACCCGTACGACCCGAAGGCCTCGATGATCTCCCAGGTCCGCTGAATCGTTTCCGCGTCGTATCCGTTCACCGCGGCACGCTGAGCGAACCAGACCCGGATCCTCCCCTGCGACTCGGGGTCGGACAGCCCGCGCCGTACCGCGTCCGCCTCGGCCCGCCCGCAACCGGTCATGATGTCGACGATGTGAATGATCTGCTCGTGGAAGACGACGACGCCGTACGTCTCCTTCAGCGGACGCTCCAGATCCGGGTGCGGATAACGCACCGGCGCCCGCCCGTGCCGCGCCTCGATGAACGGCCGCACCATGTCGGCGGCGACGGGCCCCGGCCGGAACAGCGAGATGTCGACGACCAGATCATGGAACGTACTCGGCTGCAGCCGCCCCACCAGATCCCGCTGCCCGGGCGACTCGATCTGGAAGCACCCCAGCGTCTCGGCGGACCGGATCAGCTCATAGGTCCCCGCGTCCCCCGGCGGCACCGCGTCCAGATCGATCCGCTCCCCCGTCGCCCGCTCCACTTCGGCGACCGCGTGCGCCATCGCCGACTGCATCCGCACGCCCAGCACATCGAGCTTGAGCAGGCCGAGATCCTCCACGTCCTCCTTGTCGAACTGCGACATGGGGAAGCCCTCGCCACTGGTCGGTACGACCGGCGTACGCCCGAGCAGCGAGGCATCGGACAGCAGCACCCCACACGGATGCATGGCAACCCCGCGCGGCAGCGCGTCCAGTGCCTCGACCAGGTCCCACAACCGCCCGAACTTCTCCTTCTCCCCCGCCAGTTGCCGCAGCTCGGGCAGTTCCTCCAGCGCGGCCCGCGCATCCCGCGCCCGGATGTGCGGAAAGGACTTGGCGACCCGGTCGATCTCACTCGGGTCCATGGACAGGGCGGCGCCCACGTCCCGGATGGCATGCCGCACCCGATAGGTCTCCGGCATCGCGACCGTCGCGACCCGTTCGGTGCCGAACCGGTCGATGATCGCGCGGTAGACCTCCAGCCGGCGCGCGGACTCCACATCGATGTCGATATCGGGCAGCGCGACCCGGCGCTTGGACAGGAAGCGCTCCATCAGCAGCCCGTGCTCGACCGGATCGGCATGCGCGATCCCCAGAAGATGATTGACCAGGGACCCGGCCCCGGACCCCCGGGCGGCCACCCGGATCCCCATCTTCCGTACGTCATCGACCACTTGGGCCACCGTCAGGAAGTAGGAGGCATAGCCGTAGTAGGCGATGACGTCCAGTTCCTCGTGCATCCGCGCCCAGTAGTCCCGGCGGCCGTCATAGCCGCGCAGCACCATGCCCGCCGCCGCCCGCGAGGCGAGCACGCGCTGGGCGGTGCGCCGCCCGGCACCGACGAGATACGCCTCGGGAAAATGAACCGTCCCGATCCCGAGGTCGTCCTCGGGATCCACCAGACACTCGGCGGCGGTCGCCCGGGTCTGCTCCAGCAGCCGATGCGCGACATCCCGCCGATAGCCGGCAGCCTCCACGACCCGCTCGGCGACCCGCGCCATGTCACCCGCGCCCTTGAGCCAGGCCTCGCCCGAGTCCAGCTCCCTGGCGGGGTCGATGGGCACCAGCCGGCGGGCGGCGTCCAGGACGTCGGCGACAGGCCCCGCCCCGGGGTCGGCATACCGGACGGCGTTGCTGAGCACGGGCCGCACCCTCTGCTCGGCGGCGAAGCCGACGGTACGGGCGGCCAGCCGCAGGGACCCGGGCCCCGCGCCCGTACGCCCGTGCCACACGGCTTCGAGCCTCAGCGCGTCGCCGTAGACCTCCCGCCAGGGGACGAGGAGCTTCGCGGCCCGGTCGGGGCGGCCCGCGGCAAGGGCGCGGCCCACGTCGGAGCCGGGGCCGAGCAGCACGGTCAGGCCGTCGGCATGGTTGTCGGGCCAGGTCAGCCGGGGGGTGTCCGGAGCGGTATGGGCGGCGGTGACCAGCCGGCACAGATCGGCCCAGCCCCGGGCGCCGTCCCGGGCGAGGAAGGTCACACGGGGTGTCGACTCGTCGATGAAGGCACCGCCGCGCACCGGGGTGCCGCGCCGTTCCCGGCGTACCGGATCGCCCTCACGTACCCGCGCGGCCCCCTCCACCGCCAGATCGGCACCGAACAGCGGACGGACGCCGGCCTTCGCGCAGGCCTTGACGAAGCGCACCACCCCCGCGACGGTGTCGCGGTCGGTCAGGGCAAGGGCATCCATGCCCCGCTCACCGGCGCGCTCGGCCAGCCGCTCCGGATGGGATGCCCCATACCTCAGGGAAAACCCGGAGACGGTGTGCAGATGCACGAAGCCCGGCACACCCACCTCCCGCACTCGAACATCAGTTCCCTACTGCCACCCCCACCATACCCCTATTCCCGAACATGTGTACGACATCCATTCGGCCGTCTCCCACCTGCGCAAACACCCGCTCACCAGGGCCGCCGCGGACACGACGAAGCCCCGCCCCCACACACCGGGGGACGGGGCTTCGCGGATCAAACGATTCAGCCGATCTGCGCCCCCGTGGCGGACAGCGCAGCGGTGACCGGCTGGAAGAACGTCTCCCCGCCGGAGGTGCAGTCGCCGCTGCCACCGGAGGTCAGCCCGATCGCATTGCTCCCCGAGAACAGCGAACCACCGCTGTCACCGGGCTCGGCGCACACATTGGTCTGGATGAGGCCGCTGACGCTGCCCTCCTGGTAGTTCACCGTGGCGTTCAGCCCGGTGACCGTACCGTCGTGCACATGGGTCGTCGACCCGCTGCGCGTCACCTTCATCCCCACCGTCGCCTCGGCGGCCCCGGTGATCTTCTGGGTGGATCCGTTGTACAGGTCGACCTCGCTCGGGTGGTCCACGCCCGCCGTGTACTTCACGAGCCCGAAGTCCGTCCCCGGGAAGTGCGACTCCGCGTTCTGCCCGATCTCCTTGCCGCTGGAGTCCGACCAGCTGGAGATGTCCGCGGTGCAGTGCCCGGCGGTCAGGAAGTACGGCTGCCCGTCCTTGACCACGTTGAAGCCGAGCGAGCAGCGCCCACCGGAACCGCTGATCGCGTCGCCGCCGGCGATGAAGGGCTTGAACTCCGCCTTCGACCGCTTCAGTTCGGCCTTGCCGCCGAGCCCGTCGACCACCTTGCTGAGCTTGGCCCACTCCGCGCCGGAGACCGTCTTGTCGGCGGTGACGACGACCTTGTTGCTGATCGGGTCGGTCGCCCACGACGTCCCCGGTATGGTCGCGTCCTTCTTCAGCGTCGTCCGCGCCCCGTCGAGCGCGGCGAGCGAGTTGGTGACGAGTCTCGCCTTGGCCCCGGCCGCCTCGACGGCCTTCGCGGCGCCCTGGCCGAGCACGTTGACGACGAGGCTCTTGGCCTGGGCGTCGTAGTAGCTGCCGGCGGCGTCGGAGCCGAGGTTCTTCAGCAGCGTGGAGGCGAGGTTTCCAGCCGCCGGAGCGGACAGAACCTTCACCTGGGGAGCGGACTTCACCGGCTCGCTGGCGTTCGCGTTCTGCAAGGTGACACCCGCTGCGACCAGTGCGGCGATGCCCGCACCGGCCAGGGCGGCCCGCCGCCTGGGTATGCGTCGGTGCTTCAACTCACGTCCTCCTGTGGGGGGATGGTCCGCCGGTTTGTGGGGGTGGCGGACCGGAAGGCTGGTTGGCGAGGGACCACTCTTCCGAACGACACAGGGGGCACACAAGGTTGACTTCAGGACGCGCGTAGAAGGGACTTGCGCACCCCTCCAAACCTTGACTGACCACGGTCACTCCGGGAAATTAACACTGCAAATACAACGTGCAAGGAGCCCTCTGCGGAACGTGACGACAGCGCATGGCTTGTTTTCACCCATCCCCGCAAAGGAAGAGCCCCGCACGGCCCAGGGCGTACGGGGACTCGGCAAACCGGCCGTCAGGGCAGCGTGACCCCGTAGTAGCTCAACGCCTCGGTGACCGGCTGGAAGAACGTCGTACCACCGGAGGTGCAGTCACCGCTGCCCCCGGACGTCAGCCCGTAGGCCACCGACCCCGCGTACAGCGAACCGCCGCTGTCGCCGGCCTCGGCGCACACCGTGGTCTGGATCAGGCCGCTGACGGTCTCACCGCTGTCGTAGTGGACAGTGGCGTTCAGCGCCGTGACCTGCCCGCTGTGCGTACCGGTGGTGGAGCCGCGCCGGTAGACCGTCTGGCCCACGCGCGGCGTGCCCGCACTGGTGATGCTCTGGCTGCCGACCCTACTCGGGTGCGCGATCGAGGAGTTGGTGTACCGCACCAGCGCGAAGTCGTTGCCCGGGAAGCTGTAGTCGACGTTGGTGCCCAGCACCGTGGTGTGGCCGGAGTTGCTGTACCAGGTGGAGGCGGCCTGGCCGCAGTGCCCGGCGGTGAGGAAGTAGTACGTGCTGCCCTTGTGCACGTTGAAGCCGAGCGAGCAGCGGTACTGGCCGCCGTAGATGGCGTCGCCGCCGCTGATGAGCTTGCTGAACCTGCCGGAGGTGTGCTTGATGGTCAGCGCCCGTGCGCCGGCGCCGGCCTGCCGCTCGATCTCGGCGATCGCGGCCTTGGACACCGTGCTGTCGACGGTGACGACGACACGGTTGGTCCTGCTGTCGACCGCCCAGGCCATACCGGCTACGTCGGCCCTGCCGACGGAGTCGCTCGCCTTGGTGAGCTGGGCAGTGGTGAAGTGGTCGTCGCTCGCGTTCGCGGTGGGGGCGGCGAACGCGGCGGCGGCCAGGAAGCCGGTGGCCACGGCGATCAGCCGGGTCCGTCTCGCAGCGCCGTGGTGGGGAGTAGTGCGCTTGATCCTCACTTTTCGTTCCCTCCCAGGGGAAGTCGGGGGCCCGCGTGGGGGACGGGGCCCGTGAGGCGCAGCCAGTGGGGGCGGGACCGGATTCCGAACGCGCTTACCCCTGACAAGCGCTGAGGGGGAGTATTCGGCCGAATGACCGGTCGCCACAAGAGTGCCTTTCGGCCGTAGGACTTTAAACCACTCTTACGCGGCAGCCCTTGACACCGACTCGGCACACTCCTGCACCGACCCGGCACACCCCGCCCTCAGCCCAGCGCACGCTCCCCCGCCCCGATCGCCACGTCCAGCGCATTGCCGGGCGGCGGGAACGGGCAGACGAAGTGGTCGGCGAAGGCGCACGGCGGGAGTTGGGCGCGGTTGAAGTCGACGGTCGTACGCCCCTCGGCGTCCGGCGTCGCCGGATGGAGGAAGCGGAACGGGAAGCCGCTGTCGCCGCTGGTGGCGTCGGTGAACACGGCCCACAGCGACCCGTCACCCTGCTGCGCGACCTGAAGGGTCAGCTCCCGCCCGTCCAGGGTGAAGGCGAGCTCACCGGCGAGGGTGAGCCCGCGCTCGCGCCCGTCCGCGTTGCCCACCCGCACGGTGCGCGGACCGTCGTACGGCGTGAAACGCCCCGGCACCGACCAGCGGGGGTCGTACTCGGTCGCCACGATGCCCTTGAAGGCACGGCGGGCCTCGGCCCCGGGGTCGTAGACCCGCACCCCCCACACGCCCTCCCGGACCAGTACGAACAGCCGCTTCTCACCGAGCGCGACCCGCGCCTGAGCCTCCGGGCCGCGGTCGGCGGCGAGCCGGACCGCACCCGCGAAGGGCCGCCCGTCCAGGGTCAGGCCGTCGGCCTCGACGGCGGTGAGCACCACGCCCTCCCCATCGGCCACCCAAATCCCGGGAATGTCCGGAAGCCGCCCCGCCAGATGATCCTCGACCCAGTGGGTGGCGGTCAGCGCGAGCGGCCCGTAGGGCGCCGAGACCCTCTCGACACGCTCCTCGTGCCACCGCTGCCATGCGTCGGCTGCGTCCGTCGTCATGCCGTGTTTCCTTTCCTCCGCGATCGGCCTTCCCCCACCGGGTGGGACAGCCCGAGATGGGAGCGAAGGGTGACACCCTGGTATTCCGTGCGGAACACGCCGCGTTCCTGGAGCAGTGGCACCACCCGGTCCACGAACTCCTCCAGCCCGCCGGCCGCCAGCAGGAAACCGTCGGCGGCCCCCTCGCGGACCAGGGCGTGCAGGTCGGAGGCGACCGAGTCGGGCGTGCCGACGAAGGACTGCCGGCCGCTCGCCTCGATCACGGTCTCCCGGCTGGACAGCCCCTTCTCCTCCGCCAGCGCCCGCCACCTCTCGACGCGTGCCAGGGTGTCGCCGTCCCGGCGCCGAGGGGCGAGCGCGGGCAGCGGGCCGTCGAGGTCGTGGCCGGAGAGGTCCACACCCCAGAGCCGCTCCAGCGCGTACCGCGCATACCGCGGGGTGACCCGTCGCCGTCTGATGCCGACGGCCCGCTCCTGCGCCTCGGCGGCGGTGTCCCCGAGGACGACGGTGACGCCGGCCATGACCCTCAGGTCCTGCGGAGCCCGGCCGGCCGCGGCGAGCCGTCGTCCGATGCCGGCACGGCGGGCGCGGGCCGCCTCGGGCGAGCCGTACGGGACGAGGAGGACGTCGGCCGAGGCGGCGGCCGGCTCCCGCGCCGCCTCGGACTCCCCCGCCTGGATGATCACCGGCTGCCCCTGCGGGGAGCGGGGCAGTGCGAACTCGCCCGCGATGTCGAAGTGGCGCCCGCGGTGCGCGAACGGCCGCGGCGTCCCGTCGGACGTCCAGGAGCTCCACAACTTCCGTGCGACGGCGAGGAGTTCGGCGGACCGGGCTTCGGGATCCGGCCGGCCGCCGGAGCGGAAGTTCGCGCCGGCCCGGGCGTCCGGCGCGGGTACCGCGTGCCAGCCCGCCCGGCCGGCGCTGAGCTGGTCCAGGGTGGCGAGCCGGCGGGCGAGTTCGTACGGCTCGCCGAAGGTGGTGTGCACGGTGGCGGCGAGCCCGAGCCGTTCGGTGACCCCGGCGAGCGCGTTCAGCACGGCGACCGGCTCCGGTCCGCCCGCCGGGTCGAGGTCGTGCAGGCGCCCCCGGTGCTCGGGCAGCCGCAGCTCCTCGCCGAGCAGCAGGAAGTCGAACCGCCCGCGTTCGGCGGTGCGGGCGAGTCGTTCGTAGGAGGGGAAGGCGAGCCGTGCGCCGGCGCACGGCTCAGCCCACCCGGCGGCGTCCTCGGCCACCGGGAACCGGACCGCCAGATGCATCTGCCGCGGTGTCATGACGCGCCCCCGGTCACAGCGCTCCCCCGGTCCCGGCGTACTGATGGGCGGGCCGGCCGAGCCCCAGGTGCTCGCGCAGCGTGCTGCCCGGGTAGAAGGTGCGGAACAGGCCCCGGTGCTGGAGCAGTGCCACCGTGCCGTTGACCAGCCGCTCCAGGTCGCGGCGCGGCTCGACGGGGACGAGGTGGAAGCCGTCGGTGGCACCGTCGGCGTGCCAGCCGGCGACCAGTTCGGCGAGGTCGACCGGGCCGCCCCGGTACAGCGGGCCCCGCACGGTGGGCCGTGGGCCCCCGCCGCCGTGGCCGGGCTCGGCGGCGCGTTCTCCGTCGCCGAGGTCGACCAGCAGGCTCACCAGGACCCGTACGCCGTCCGGATCCCGCCCGGACCGGGCGGCCAGAGCACGCAGTTCGTCGCGTACGGCGGTGGCCTGCGCCGGGGTCGCGGCGCGGACCAGGGCCACGTCCGCGTGCCGCGCGGCGACGGTACGGGCGTGGCGCTCGGTGGCGTCGACCACGCGGACGGGGTGGCCCTGCGGCGGCCGGGGCATGGTCGAGGGGCCCCGGACGGAGAAGGCGGTGCCGGTGAAGTCGACGCGGTGCAGCTTGTCCCGGTCCAGGAAGCGGCCCCTCGGCACGTCCCGGATCTCGGCGCCGTCCTCCCAGCTGTCCCACAACTTCGCGGCCACATCGGCGACCTCACCCGCCTCCCGCCACAGCGCATCGGGCGGCGCGGCCGGACGGCGGCCGAAGAGCCGGGCCTCGTCCTCGCCGGCGGACACGTCGATCCGCCAGCCGGCCCGGCCGCGGCTGATCCAGTCCAGGGTCGCCACGGCGGCCTGCACCCGGAAGGGCTCGGTGTGGGTGGTGGTGACGGTCGGGACCAGGCCGATGCGCCGGGTCGCGGGCGCCACCCGGGACAGCACGCCGAGGGCGTCGGGCCCGGGCCGGCCGAAGGAGTCGTCCAGTGTCACGAAGTCCAGCCCGCCGCGCTCGGCGAGCCGGACCAGCTCGGCGTACGGCTCCGCGCCGAAACAGCCGGCGAGATCGACGGCGGCGGCGAGATGCAGCAGCCCCCGGCCGTGGCGCGCGCTCACCTCGACGCTCCCGGCACGGCGCGACCGACGGCGATGCCCACCCTCACAGCACCTTCGCCAGGAACGCCCGGGTCCGCTCCTGCCGCGGCCGGTCCAGGACCTCGCCCGGCGGACCCTGTTCGACGATCCTTCCGTCGGCCATGAACACCACCGTGTCGGCGACCTCACGGGCGAACGCGATCTCGTGGGTGACGACGATCATCGTCGTGCCCCGGGCGGCCAAGTCCCGGATGACGTCGAGGACTTCGCCGACCAGCTCGGGATCGAGCGCCGAGGTCGGCTCGTCGAAGAGCAGCAGCTTCGGCTCCAGCGCGAGGGCCCGGGCGATGGCCACCCGCTGTTGCTGCCCACCCGACAGCTGCCGCGGATAGGCGTCGGCCTTGTCGCCGAGTCCCACCCGCTCCAGCAGCCGGCGCGCGCCCGCCACCGCCTCCTTCCGGGGCCGTTTCAGCGCGGAGACCGGCGCCTCGACGACGTTGTCCAGGACCGTGAGGTGCGGAAAGAGGTGGAAGTTCTGGAACACGAAGCCGATCCGGGTGCGCTGCCGGAGCACCTCGCGCTCGGGCAGCTCGTACAGCTTGTTCCCGACGCGCCGGTACCCCACCAGCGCGCCGTCCACGCTGATCTCGCCCCGGTCCACCTTCTCCAGGTGGTTGACGGTGCGCAGCAGCGTGGACTTGCCGGAGCCGGAGGGGCCGAGCACGACGGTCACCTCACCGGCGCGCACCTGGAGGTCGATGCCGTTGAGGACGTCGAGCGAGCCGAAGCTCTTGTGCACCGACCTGATGTCGACCATGACTGTCATCGAGCGAGTTCCTTCATCTGTGAGGTGCTCAGGAAGGCCAGTACCGCGCGGGCGGTGGCGTCGTTCTGCCGGAACGCGGCCCCTCCGGTGCGCGGCCGGGTGAAGGCGCCGGGGGTACGGGCGTCGGTGTACGGGCCGAGGGCGAAGCGGCGGGGATGCGGGCGTCCGGCGCCGTCGAGGATCCGGCCGTCGCCGGGGTCGGTGCGGAGCAGTCCGTCGGGGGTCTCGGCGGCGCCGTCGGCGTGCAGTTCGCGCAGCAGGCTGTCGCGGGCCCGGCCGACGGTGGGCTCGGGCAGCCGGGCCTCGACCAGCGCCCGGGCCTCGACCGAGAAGCCCGGCACGGTGGGACTGGCGGCCCGGAACACCCCGTTCTCGGCGCTGACGGTCATGCCGGCGCCGACGAACCTGAGCAGGCCGGCCCGGGACAGCGCGAGCATCTGCCGCAGCCGGGGTCCGGGCGGCCCCGATGCCAGGTAGCTGAAGAAGCCGTGCCACCAGGGGCCGGTGTTCCCGAGCCGCACGAGCTGGCCGTAGACGGAGAGCAGTCCGAGGAAGACGCCCAGATCCGCGCTGTGGGCCGGGTCGTGCCGACGGTCCAGGTCGGCCTCGATGTAGGCCCGCAGGCCGTCCTGGAACGCCTCGTGCGAGGCGTAGCGGACCCCGTCCAGCGGGTGGTCGAGCGCGGCGAGGTCGAGGCGGTCGGCCGGGTCGGGTACGGCGGCGGCGACGAGCGCCCGGATCTCGGCGGGGTCGTCGGCGGCCGCGTACTTCTCCTCGAAGTCGGCCCAGGCCGTCGCCGTGCGCTCGGTGTGGGCGGTGAACAGCCGGTGGTAGTGGGCGAAGCCCAGCTCCTTCGCCACCAGTGGCCACACATCGCGCCGGAAGTCGAAACCCTCCGGCCGGGCCAGCAGGTCCTCGATCGCGGCCGGCCCGAGGAAGCGGGGCAGCGGGGGCCGGTCACCGGTCCAGCCGTAGCCGATCTTCGCGTGGTACGGCACTCCGCGCCGCGAGCCGACGTAGAGCACCGGCTCCCGTCCGGAGGGCACGTAGGTGTCGCCGTCGTACCGCCCGCCGCGGCCCTCGGTGAGCAGCACCATCAGGTCGACGAAGGCCAGCCCGAAGCCCCGGACGAGGACGGGTTCGCCGGGCCGCAGCGGGGACAGGTCGCTGTCGGCGGTGAAGTCGGGCGGCAGGTGCACCAGGCCGTGCTCACGGGCGTAGGCGGCCAACTCGTCCTGTTCCACGTCGAGTTCGGCATCGAGGTGGCCGAGGGCGAGGATCACCAGGTCGGCGAGGAGGGGGCGCGGGCGGTCCTCCAGCCACACCTGCTGGCGGCCGTCGCGCGGGCCGCGGATGCGCAGGGCGCGCCGGGGATGGTGGTGGACGGTGATCTCCGGCGGCAGATCGGCGCGGGCCCGCTCGTACACCCAGCGCAGATAGCGGCCCTGGAGCTGCCGGTCGGCGAAGGTGCCGCCGTCCACTGCGGCCCATTCGTGCAGGGTGGGGCCCTCGCGCACGGGTCCGTCCATGGTCACCGTCTCGTCGGTGAACATGGTGACGTCCTCGGCGTGCGAGTTCATCCAGAGCAGCGGCGACTGTGCCTGGCGCCAGATGCGGCCGCCGCCCGGCGGATGCGGGTCGACCAGATGGATGTCGAGTCCCGAACCGGCATACAGCTCCGGGACGTTGGCGGCGATACGTTCCAGCAGTCCGGTCCCCCGCGGCCCGGCTCCCACGATCACCAGCTGCGGCCTCATCGGGCGTGCCCCGTGCCGCGCGCGTAGTACTTCTCCACGAAGTGCTGGCCGAGGCCGAGCAGTGAGGTGACGACCGCGTACCAGAGGGTCGCGACCATCAGCAGCGGGATGACCTGGTAGGTGCGGTGGTAGATCAACTGGGCGGAGAACAGCAGGTCGTTGACGGCGATGACGCTGACGATCGAGGTGCCCTTGAGGGTGCCGATGAGCATGTTGCCGGCGGGCGGCACGATGGCGCGCATGGCCTGCGGCAGCACGATCCGCCACCAGCGCCGTGACCGGCTCAGGCCCAGCGCCTGGGCGGCCTCGATCTGGCCGCGGTCCACGGAGAGGATGCCGGCCCGGACGACCTCGGCGGCGAAGGCGGCCTCGTGCAGGGTGAGTCCGACGATCGCGACGGCGACCGGGGTGAACAGGTCGACGGTCCGCACCCCGAACACCTGCGGGTACAGCGCCCCGATGTTGAACCACAGCAGCAGCTGTACCAGGATCGGGATCGACCGGAACAGCCAGACGTAGCCCCAACTTACCGCTCTCAGCAGCGGGTTGGCGGACAGCCGGAAGGCGGCGAGCAGGGTGCCGAGGGCGAAGCCGAGGACCATCACGACGGCGGTCAGCCACAGCGTGAGCCAGAGCCCGCGCAGGATGGAGTCCGAGGTGACGTAGCCGGCGACGACGTCCCACTGGAACGCCCGGTTGCGCAGGACGGAGTCGACTGCGAGGACGAGCAGGGCGAGGACGACGACGGCGGCCGCCCACTGGCCGTACCGGCGCTGCGGGACGATCCGCGGGGCGTTTGCCGGCCCGGGTTTCTCCGGCGCGGTGGGGGCTTGGGCGAGGGTGTCGGATGACATGCGAAGGCTCCGTGACGCGTGGGTCGTCAGAACGGGGTGGTGCCTTCACACGGGCGCGCCGAGCGGCGCGGATACGGCCGAGCCCCTCAGCAGGGCCGTACCCCGAGAGTACGTGGGCGTTTCCGCGCGCTGTCAAGGCTGTCCGGACTGTGAGCCGTACGTCTCACGTCAGTTGACGCGGAACCGGATGCCTGTTCCACTTGGCCTATGCATCCACAGCAGTGGCTGGTCACCCGCTCCCACATCGACTTCGGTCGCGTGTGGTCCTGTTCCTGTTGAGCTGACCCCCTGCGTATGCCGGCCCGTCGGCCGGCGTCATCGCGTTCTCCCTTCTTTCGGCACGCCTTTCACCACGCCTTCACACGCGCACCCCTCCCCTCGCGCTTCCGCACACCGCTGCTCACAGGAGACCGCTTCCCGATGCGTACGCGTCTTTTGCTGCCCTTTGTCACGATCACCTCGGCCACGCTGTTCCTCACCGCCTGCGGCTCCGGTTCCGGGGGCCCGGGCGGGACGGCCGCCTCCGGAGTGGCGGCCGGGTCCGACGACGTGCCCACCACGGACGTCGTCTCGGCCGAGAAGAAGGACGCGGCGGCGGCGAGGCTGCTGCCCGCCGGCACCACGCGCCTCACCGTCGCCATCAGCGTCGGCGGCACCCCGCCCGGCACCACCTATCTGTCCGACGGCAAGACGCTGACCGGCCAGGACGTCGACTTCGCCAAGGCGGTCGCCCGGGTGCTCGGCATCGAACTGAAGGTGGAGCAGGCGAGTTTCGAGGCGATCCTGCCCGCGCTGGACAGCGGCAAGTACGACTTCGGCGCGAGCAATTTCGGCGTCACGGACGAGCGCCGCAGGACGATCGACTTCGTCACCTACATCAACGACGGCCAGGGCTTCGCCACCCGCAAGGACAGCACACTCTCCAAGATCACCGACCTTCGGCAGCTGTGCGGTCTGAATGTCGCGACCGGCGCCGGAACGACCTTCGAGGCCACGCTGGAGGAGAACAAGCACGTCTGCACCGACGCGGGCAAGAAGCCGTACCAGGTGCAGACGTACGCCGATCCGAGCGCGATCTGGTCGTCCGTCCAGCAGGGCCGCAGCGACATCGTGATGTCCACGATCAACGGCCTGCGTTACGCCGTGGCTCACCAGCCGGGGCTGAAGTTCCTCGACGAATACCACCGCCTGGACGTGGGCTTCGCCTTCAAGAAGGGCACCAGGCTGGCCCCCGCCTTCCAGGGGGCGGTGAACAAGCTGCTGTCCGACGGCACTTACGGCAAGATCCTGAAGAAGTGGGGGACGACGGGCTCGGCCATCACCACGTCGCGGATCAGCCCGCCGGAACTGAAGAGCTGAACGGCATCGTCACAGCCCGCAGTCACAGCCCGAGCAGCATTCACAGCACTCGCAGCACTCGCAGCACTGACAGGCCTCGCAGCACGACGTGTCGCAGTCGCAGTCGCAGTTGGCGCAGCAGCCCTCGCGCCTCTTCCGCGACCAGGGGCCCTCGAACTCGTCGGCGCAGCACACCTTGCAGGTGCAGCACAGGCCGAGGGCGGCCGCGCAACCCGCCCAGAAGCCCCGCTTGTCCGGGCCCGGCGGCTGCCCGCCGAAGGGATGGCCGTACGGGTGCCCCGGCGCGTCGGGCGTGTAGTGGCCCGGCGGCGGTCCGAAGGCGGCCTCGGGCGCGTGTCCGCACGAGGAGGTGCCGAACGCCCGGTCCACCGACCGCCCCAGCTCGTGCACGAGCAGCAGATGGACGAGCTTGCCGTCGGTGAACTCGGCCTCGCGCAGGGCGAGCCGGATGCCGTGCAGGGCGTCGTCGGCGAGCCGGCGGGCCTCGGCCCGTGAAGTGCCCGTGGCGGTGAGGGGGTTCCAGGCGCCCGACAACGCGTCGGTGTGCTGGTCCTCCACGGCGTCCAGCAGATGCGCGAGCCGCCCGAAGAGACGTCCGGCCTCGGCGAGCGGCTGTGCGTTGCCCGGCCGTCCGGCCAGTACCGCGGTGTGGGCGAAGGCGGCGGCGGTCGCGGTCTCGGTCGGCTCGGTGACGGAAAGGATCGGTGTGCCGTACCCGGCGAGGGTCTCCAGGCCGAGCTGCCGGTCGACCGCCTCGACGAGGACACCGGTGTCGAAGCCGACCGCGGCGCCGCTGCGGGCACCGGCGTTGCCCCAGCCCGCGGCGACCCGGCGCGCGGCGGCGGCCACCGGTCTGCGGGCCAGCAGCCCGTCCCCGTCGGCGACATGGTCGCGGACCTTGGCCGCGGCGAGCACCAGCGAGACGGCCGCGGCGAGCCGCGCGCCCTCGCCCTGGGCGACGGACGCGGTACGCATGCCACGCAGCGCACACGGCCCGGCCGTACGGCGGCCGTCGAGGGTCGGACCGGTCTGAGCATCCGTCAGAACCGATATGAGCAGGCCGTCATAGTTCGTCACGATGCGTGCGAACTGCCCGTGGTCGCGGCGCAGTGCGAGACAGAGCCCGCACAAATGCGCCATCCATTCGGTCTTGAGACGTTCACCGAGCCGATGAGCGCACGGTCTGACGATTCCGAACACGACGATCCCCCGTGGTGTGGTACGACGTTGGCATTCACCCGTACGCGCCGGTGATCACCCATCCGCCGCCGACAATCATATTTCACTCTCAGTCAGCAGCCGTACGAGTCTGGACCCTTGGGATACAAGGACTCTCGACGGATCGGTTGTGCACCAGTACCGTCACAAACCCCCCGGGCGGCGCCTATCCACTTGGCGCACCGTCCGCATCATGGATGACCATAGGGATGCGGAAAGCACGAAAGCCCGCTGCGAGAGGAGGCGTCCATGGGATCGGTACGCAAGGCGAGTGCGTGGCTCGGCCTCGTCGACGACAACGATGACGAGCGTTACTACGACGACGAGTACTCCGAGGGCTCCGAGTCCGGGGACGCCTGGGTCACGGACCCCCGGGTGAAGGTGGCCACGGACACGGCCGAGGAGAAGGGCCGCCGGATCGGCACGGTCACCCCGGACAGCTTCCGGGACGCCCGCGCCATCGGCGAGCTGTTCCGGGACGGGGTCCCGGTCATCATGAACCTCACGGCGATGGAGCCCGCCGACGCCAAGCGCGTGGTCGACTTCGCGGCGGGGCTCATCTTCGGTCTGCGCGGCTCGATCGACCGCGTGTCCAACCGGGTGTTCCTGCTGACGCCCGCCGACACGGAGATCATCAGCGGTGAGGCGTCCGGCCAGCGCGACGACGGCTTCTTCAACCAGAGCTGAGGCAGGGCCGCTCGCCGGCCCTGCCCGCCCGGGGCCTCACCGGAAGGCGTCGAGACCGGTGAGCGCCTTGCCCAGCACGAGCTGGTGCATCTCGACGGTGCCCTCGTAGGTGAGCACCGACTCGAGGTTGGTCGCGTGCCGCATCACGGGGTATTCGAGGGAGATCCCGTTGGCGCCGAGGATCGTCCGCGCCGTACGGCAGATCTCGATCGCCTCGCGGACGTTGTTGAGCTTGCCGAAGCTGACCTGCTCGGGGCGCAGGCGGCCGGCGTCCATCCGCCGCCCCAGATGGTGGGCGAGCAGGATGCCCTTGTGCAGTTCGACCGCCATGTCGGCGAGCTTGGCCTGGGTGAGCTGGAAGCCGCCGATGGGCCGCCCGAACTGCTCCCGGGTCTTCGCGTAGTCCAGCGCCGACTCGAAGCTGCTGCGCGCCGCGCCCATCGCGCCCCAGACGATGCCGTACCGGGCGTGGGACAGACAGCTGAGCGGGCCGCGCAGTCCGGTGACCTCCGGGAGTACGGCGTTCGCGGGCAGTCGTACGTCGTCCATCACCAATTCGCTGGTGACCGAGGCGCGCAGGGACCACTTGTGCTTGATCTCGGGCGCCGTGAAGCCGGGGCTGTCGGTGGGCACGACGAAGCCGCGGATGCCGTCCTCGGTCTGCGCCCAGACGACGGCCACCCCGGCGACCGACCCGTTGGTGATCCACATCTTGCGGCCGCTGAGCACCCAGTCGTCGCCGTCCCGCTTGGCGTGGGTGCGCATCGCGGCCGGGTCGGAGCCGTGGTCGGGCTCGGTCAGCCCGAAGCAGCCGATCACCTCGCCGGCCGCCATGCGCGGCAGCCACTGGAGCTTCTGCTCCTCGCTGCCGAACCGGTGGATCGCGTACATGGCGAGGGAGCCCTGCACCGAGACGAGGGACCGGATGCCCGAGTCGGCCGCCTCCAGCTCCAGGCAGGCCAGGCCGTACTGCACGGCCGTGGCACCGGCGCAGCCGTACCCGGTCAGGGACATGCCGAGGGCGCCGAGGGAGCCGAGTTCGCGGGCGAGGTCCCGGATACCGGGCAGCTCCCCCTTCTCGTACCAGTCGGCGACATACGGCAGCACGCGGTCCGCGGCCCAGTCGCGGACGGTGTCCCGGATGGCCAGGTCCTCCGGTTCCAGCAGGTCGTCGATGCCGAGCGGGTCGGCGGGATCGAAGGGGGGCAACTTCGCGGACGCGGACATGGGACACCCTCCGGCACACAAGAAAACTAGCACCGCTAGTCACGGATCGACGCCGACGTTACGGTGCGGTGTCGCGTACGTCCAGTGCGTCAGGCCGTGACGCGGGAGTCCACCACTTCGCGCGGCGCGGGCAGCTCCACCGCCGTCACCGGTTCCGCGCCGCACTGCATGACCCGCGGCAGCCGCAGCGCCATCACCGCGCCCAGCAGCAACAGGCCCGCGCTCACCAGCAGCGTCACATGCAGCCCGTGCACGAAGGAGTCCCGCGCGGCCCGGCGCAGTGCCGCTCCGGCGGACCCGCCGAGGCGTCCGGCGACGGCGTAGGCCTCGCCGAGGGAGTGCCCCGCCGCGTCCGACGCGTGCCGCGGAACGCCCGGCACCGAGCGCAGGTTGGGGGCGTAGGCCGCGTTCATCACGGTACCGAGCAGGGCGATGCCGATGCCGGCGCCGAGCTGGTACGAGGTCTCGCCGATCGCCGCCGCGCCGCCGGCCTGCTCGGCCGGGGCCTCGCTGAGCATCGACTCGTAGGCCCCGAAGAGCGTGGTCTCAAGACCGAAGCCGAGCAGGACGAACCCGCCCAGCAGCAGCTGCGCGTTGTCGGCGGTGCCCATCGCGGTGAGCGTCAGGACCGCGGCGGCGGTCAGCACGAAACCGGCGCACACCATCCGGCGCGGCCCGAAGCGGCGCACCATCCGCGCGCCCGCGAGGCCGGCCGCCATCGCCGCGACGGTCAGGGGCAGCAGGCGCAGGCCGGTCTGCAGCGGGGAGAGCCCGAGGACCAGTTGCAGATACTGGGCGGCGATCAGCTCCAGGCCGACGAGCGCGAGCATCGCCAGCACGATGCAGCCCACCGACGTGCTGAACGCGGGCCGGCGGAACATCCTGAGGTCCACCAGCGGATGCGGGTGCCGCCGCTGCCGCCGTACGAAGAGGACGAGGAGGACCACGCCGGCCAGCAGCGGCAGCACGGTGAAGGGGCTCAGCGGGGCCGCTCCGCCGCCCAGCTGCTTCACACCGAGGACGACACCGAAGAGACCGCCGGCCGCCATCAGGGCGCCGACGACGTCCCAGGGGCCGCTGCGGTCGCCGCGGGACTCGGGCAGCAGGATCCGGCCGACCGGCAGACTGACCAGCATCAGTGGGATGTTGACGAGGAAGACCGCGCCCCACCAGAAGTGCTCCAGCAGAAAGCCGCCGAGCAGCGGGCCGACGGCCGCGCCGACGGCGGCCACCGCGCTCCAGATGCCGATGGCGAGCGCGCGCTCGCGCCGGTCGGGGAAGACCTGCCGCAGGATCGACAGGGTCGCCGGCATGATCATGGCGCCGCCCACGCCGAGCAGGGCGCGGGCGAGGATCAGCGCCTCGGCCGTCGGCGCGAGGGCGGCCAGGGCGGAGGCGACCCCGAACAGGCCGTAGCCGAGCAGCAGCACGCGTCTGCGGCCGATGCGGTCGCCGAGGGTGCCGAAGAGGATCAGCAGCGAGGCGCAGACCAGCGGATAGACGTCGACGATCCACAGCAGTTCCAGGGCACCGGGCTTGAGGTCCTCGGTGACGGCGGGGACCGCCACGTGCAGCACGGTCGCGTCGACGGCGACGAGCAGCAGGCTGACGCAGAGGACGACGAGCACGACCCAGCGGTTCGCGCCGGCCGGCCGACGGCGCGGCCGAACGGCAGCCGTGGTCGTCCCGGACATGCGCGTACCTCCCAGATGTGCCGCGCGCGGGGCGGAGCGACGGGGTGGGGACTCCCTGTCGTACGGCCGGAGAGGAGCGGGGTCTCCGGCCCGCGCAAACCCACGCGGGTGACTCGTCAGCGTACGCGAGTCCGCCTCGGGGTCACGTGGCGGACCTCTCACACGCACGACGGAACCCTTGTGGCGTACCCCACACCGCCCCCTCTTGACCACGCCCCGGGGGACGGTCCGGTTCCCTCCCCCGTCGATAATCGAGTCCGTGACCGATCTTGAAACGCGCGTGGACCCACGCCGCGCCCCACTTCTGCGCCGGGCGGCGCCGGCCCTGCTGGGCTATGCGGCCGTCCGCGCGCTGGGGCTGGTCGTGCTGGCGGTGTGGAGCGCCGCGCGCGGCAAGAGCGCGTACACCTTGCTCACCGCCCGCTGGGACTCGCTCTGGTACACCCGGGTCGCCGAGCTGGGGTACGGCTACGAGGTACGGCTGCCGAACGGCGACGTGCACTCCAACCTGGCGTTCTTCCCGCTGCTGCCGTGGCTGGAGCGGTCGCTGCACGCGGTCACGCCGCTGTCGTACGCCGACGCCGGATTCGTGGTCAGCCTGCTCGCCTCGCTCGCCGCGGCCTGCGGGATCTTCGCGGTCGCCGACCGGGTGTACGGCTCCCGGGCGGGGCTCTGCGCCGTACTGCTGTGGGCCGTGCTGCCGGTCGGGATCGTGCAGTCGATGGCGTACAGCGAGTCGCTGTTCACGGCGCTGGCGGCCTGGGCGCTGTACGCGCTGCTGACCGGCCGCTGGGTGTGGGCGGGCACGCTGGCCGCGCTGGCGGGGCTGACCCGGCCGGTGGGGGCGGCGGTGATCGCGGCGGTGTGGGTGACGGGTGTGCTCTCGTTCGTGCGAGACCGGAGCGTGACGCCCGCACCCGGCGCGCACCATGCAGAACGCACCCCGGCGCGCACGCTCGGCGCCCCTGACGGCACGCACGCCCGGGCTCTCACTCCCGGCGCACAGACCCCGATCGCACCGTTCGCCCCATCCGCCCCCGGCCGGCGCCGCGCGCTGGGCATGGTCATCGCACCGCTCGGGGCCGCCGGTTACGTGCTCTGGGTCGGCCGGCGGACCGGGAAGGGACTTTTCGGATATCTGGACGTGCAGGCCGGCTGGCGCAACGGGTTCGACGGCGGCTACGCATTCGCCCGCTTCGTGGCCGACAAGTTCACGTCATTTCCGTCCGCCCTCGCGGGTGCCGGCCTGATCATCGGGGTCGCCCTGCTGCTGTGGCTGTACGTGACCGGCATCCGGCGGCGCCAGCCGGTCGCACTGCTGGTGTACACGGGTGTCGTCCTCGCGCTCGCCCTGTGCGCGTCGAGCTACTTCGGCTCCAAGCCACGGCTGCTGATGCCCGCCTTCCCGGTGCTGCTGCCGCTCGCCTGCGCCCTCGCCCGGCTGCGGATGACCCGATCCGTGCTGGTCACGGCCCTGTTGGCGAGCGCGGCAGCGATCTACGGAGCATTCTGGCTGAACGGCTCCGGTCCCCCATGATCGACATCGGCGGCCCGATGACGCTGCGGAAAATTCCGCGCCAGGGCGAGGTTAACGTAATCATAAGGGCCATATAAACAACACCCGGCATGATCAAAGGAATTGAACGGAACAACCTCGCGGGATTGCGGAATCCCTGGAATTCAGCCCGCCCTTGAGAGGTTTGCCACATCACATCGTCATCACAAACCCGCTGTTTCGACGGGGTTCACAGCTCACTCGCTGTAACGTCGATTGGGTGCGTACCGAACGAAACATCACCCGGCGTCTGGACCGGGTGTTCGCCAGACTCGACCGTGAGCCGGAACGACCGGCCCACATCGATGTGCCAAGGATGAGCCGGCACCGGGTCGTTCTCTTCACCGCGACCCTGGCTTTCTACCTGGCGATCGTGTGGGCCGTGGTGATCACGTCCTGGCTGGTCCGGCTCGACTGGCAGGTCATGTTCTTCCGGCCGTACCAGCAGTGGCCGCAGATCCATGCCCTCCTCGACTACTACGTGGTGCTCGGCCAGCGCGGCCCCACCGCGGTCATGGTCGCGGCCTGGCTCGGCTGGCGCTCCTGGCGGCAGCACACCCTGCGCCCGCTGCTCACCCTCGCCGCATCGCTGCTCCTGCTGAACATCACGGTCGGCGCCGCCAAGTACGGCATGGGGCGCCTCGGTCCGCACTACGCGACCGTGATCGGCTCGAACGAGATGATGCGGGGCGGCGATATATTTCCCAGCGGCCACACCGCCAACGCGGTCGTGACCTGGGGCATCCTGGCCTATCTGGCCTCCACCCCGAGAGCGCGCCGCTGGCTGTCGGCGCTGTCCGCGATCACGGCGCTGGGCGTCGGCCTCACCACCGTCTATCTCGGTACGCACTGGCTGAGCGACGTCCTGCTGGGCTGGGCCGCGGGCCTGCTGATCCTGCTCGCCCTGCCCTGGTTCGAGCCGCTGATCGCCAGGACCGAGACCGCGCTGTTCGATCTGCGCGACCGCTGGCGCGACCGCCGTGGCCGGCCCGTGCCCGAACCGGTCGTCCCGGTCACGCCGGTGGTGCTCAGACCCCGCGGCGCACCGGCCGAGCAGCCGGCCCCGGCGCGCGAGCCGGTCACCTCGGCCCGCGCCGCCCGGGCGATGGCGCATCTGGCCCCGGGACCGCACACGACCCGTTCGGAACGCACCCCGGTCACCCCGGCGGGCAGCCGCCGTCCGCCGCACACCGACCACCGCCTCCCGCGCGGCACCACCCAGCCGGCCCGGCCCGTGACGGGCGGCTGACCCTCCTGGCCGACGGCGGGGCCCGGTACGCACAACCGCCCCGCCCTTACGACGAAGGCCCCGCTTCCCGAAAGAGGGAGACGGGGCCTTCGTCGTACGGACGCCGGAAGCGCCCTGAGGCGGAGCGTCAGCCCTTCCAGGCGCGGGCCACCCGGCCGTCGCGCACCTCGAAGTTCAGGCGTCCCGCCCGGTACTCCATGGTGATGATCGCGTCCGGCGGCAGCGACCGCACCGTCGACCAGCCGCGCTGCCGGGCGAGCCGCTCGGCGTTCGTGGCGTCGAGACCGACGTACCCGTCCGGACTGTCCTGGGGCTCCGCTGGCGGAGTGGGAATCGGTGCCATGCCGCCACGCTAGGCCGCAACCGGAGGTGACGGAAGCCGGGCACGGCCGGGTAAGAGTCGTATCCACCTACGGTCACACTTCTGTCACAGCTTCCCGGTCCCGTTTCCCTCGTGCCGAGTCACACGTACGGGGGTTTCCGTTGGGCTCACCGGTGGAATCGAGCAGAATTCACGGGCCGCGAACCGCCACTCGAAATTGCCCGGCGAAAAAGGGCGGCAGGGACCCGGGCACGCCGAGGAAGAGATTCCCCGCACAATCCGGCGCGATGCCGGAGCGGCTGACGTCGCATAGGAATTTCACGGATTCTGCACACGGCCGGCGTGGGCCCCTGGCGCGCCGGCGGGACCGGGCGCCGCGCCCCGCGCCGGCGCCGCGTCGAGGCGGTCCCGGTTCGTGCTGATCGCCTCGGTCAGCCCGGCGGGCTCGATCACCTCGAACAGGAAGCCCGGCATCATGAGGTGAACGACCATCACCTCCAGGTTCGCCGCGCCGGAGCGCAGGACGCAGGCGTCCGCGCCGTCGGCCTCCAGCGTCCCCGCGGACGGCGAGATCCGCTCGGCGGCCTCGTGCAGCGGCACCAGCAGCCGTACGGCGGAGCGCACGGCGTAGGCACGCGTGGAGACGCCCTTCGAGACATAGGCGGCCAGATCCTCGGCGGGCGGCTCGCGCGGGGTGCAGCGGGGCCCGTGCGGCGGTCTGGGGGTGATGCGGTCGACGCGGAAGGTCCGCCAGTCCGCCCGGTCGACGCCCCAGGCGACCAGATACCAGCGCCGCTCGGTGCACACCAGCCGGAGCGGCTCGACGGTACGGCGGCTGTCCACGCCGTCGTGCGTGCGGTACTCGAAGCGCAGCCGCTCGGAGTCCCGGCACAGGTGCGCGAGTTCGGTGAGGAGTGCCGGGTCCACGGCGTCGGCCGGCGGGCCGCCGCGCAGCATCGGCACGGTGAAGGCGCCCAGGGCGCCCACCCGGCGGCGCAGCCGGTTCGGCAGCACCTGTTCGAGCTTGGCGAGGGCGCGTACGGAGGTCTCGCCTGGGGGCACCTCCCACGCCTTTCGGGCAGTGGGGGACCTCGATGCTCTGGCCCGTGGCGGTGCCGGGGCTGGCGTTGACCGGAGAGCCCAGCTCGCGCAGCCGGTCCACGTCCCGGCGGACGGTGCGCGGGGTGACGCCGAGCCGTTCGGCGTGCGGACAGCCGCTGTCCTCGACGGACAGCGGCTGTTCTGCGCGGGTGCGCGGCGCTCAGAGCGCGCGCGGGTGCTCAGCGCTCAGAGCGCGAGGCGCTGGCCGGGCAGGATCAGGTTCGGGTCGTCGCCGATGACCTTCTTGTTGGCGGCGTAGATCCGCTGCCAGCTGGTCCCGTGCCGGGCGGCGATGGCGCTCAGGGTGTCGCCCTCGCGCACCGTGTAGTCACCACCGCGGGCGTCACCCCGGCCGGAGTGGCTCGCCGGGCGTTCCGGCGCCTTCGCCGGAGCGGAGTCCGACGGCGCGGACTTCGTCGGGGCGGACTTCGTCGTCTCGCCGCCCGTCGAAGCCGTCGTACCGGAGGATCCGGTGTGGTCCGCCACGGGGGCGGCGCCGGAGGCTCCTGCCTGGGCCGAACAGACCGGCCAGGCGCCCCAGCCCTGAGCCTGCTGAACCCTGGCGGCGACGGCGATCTGCGCGCTCCTGGAGGCCTGGTCGGCCGTCGAGGCGTAGGCGGTGCCGCCGTACGCGCGCCAGGTGCCGGCGGAGAACTGGAGCCCGCCGTAGTAGCCGTTGCCGGTGTTGATGTGCCAGTTGCCGCCGCTCTCGCACTGGGCGATGCGGTCCCACACCCCGTTGTCCGCCGCGGCGGCGTTGCCGGTGGCGGCCAGCAGTCCCAGCGGGGCCAGCAGGGCGGCTCCGGCGAGCGCGGCCGTCGTACGGCCCTTGCGGGCGCCGACCGGACGGGCGGTGTTGCGGGTGGTATCGGCACACTCGGACATGTAATTCCCTCTCCACGAACCCGGGCTCCCCCAGGCGGTGCACGTCTCGCCGCGCAGGACCGCGGTTCCTCGTGCCCACCCCGTCCGCGTGGCCGGTACCGGCGTTGCTGCTCTGCCGGTGCCGGGCGTCGGACGCACCCGAGCGGTGCTCGTTGCACACGGCGGAGGAATGTAGGGAGGACGGGCGCCCGGAATCAACCAACTCACCGTCATTCCAGGCCAGTTGCCTGTTACCGCGAGTATCGGCGATTTTCGGCCACCCACTACATCCCTGAATTTCTGGATTTATCGACCAGCGACCGAAGCGGCCTGTGAGCCACTTCACCCCGTCAAGTTCCTTGACTCGATGCGGAGTTGACCGTGAGTAACACATTCCGCACATGATGTGACCGTGTGCGCCGGTTGATGCGAACCGGTTGTCCCCAGAGCGTGACTCCCACCACAGGACGTCCGTTGTCTTCTTCATGAGCCCGGAGTCCCGGGACTCATCGGCCGGGAGCCACCCGGCCGACCCAGCACCGCATCCCGAGGGAGCCACCGTGCCGCGCATGCTCGACGTCAGCGACGCCGTACGCGCCGAGATCGGCGACGAAGAAGCCGACCGGCTGCTCGCCGGAGAGAACGCCCCGGGCAGTTACGACTGCACCTCCTGCCGCACCCCGGGCGACTCCGAGCAGGAGCGCACCAGCACCGTTCTGTTCGTCGGCGACGAGACCGCCGTGCTCGCCTTCGCCCACGCCAGCTGCCTGCCCTCGCAGGTCGTGCAGGTCACCGAGGAGCAGTTGCAGGGAGCCGTCCGGTCCATCGACGGCGTGGCGGGCGGGGCCGCCGCGGGTGCGGCGCGGCACACCACGCCGGAGCAGGCGGTGCTGGGCGTGACCAGCGGACTCGTCCTGATCGAGGGCGAGTTGCACCCCGCGCTCGTCGTCGAGCCGACCTCGGCGATCGTGCGCCCCGGCTCCACCGGGACCGACGACGACTTCCTTCCGCTCCTCATCGAGCAGGGGTTCATGCCGGTGACCGAGCTGTCGTCCGTGCCGGGGGTGCTGCACGGCTGGTCGGTGCTGCTCGCCATGGGGCAGTTGCATGCGGTGCTGCAGCCCTCGGCGGGCGGCGGGCAGCCGGTCGCCTGGTGGCAGGCGCATCAGCCGCTGCAGGTGACGGACGGGTGGCGGGCCGCGGCGAACAAGCATCAGCAGGTGCTGATGTTCGCGGCGCCGGTGGGGTCGATCGGGCGGCAGCCGCGCGAGGACCTCCTGCGGGGGTCTCTCGACAAGTCGGCGGCGCGGGGGAAGTTGGTGGGGGCGGCGCTTCCTCTTGCCGGTACGTGACTTTTGCACCCTAGGGGCAGCGGGCTGCTGCACAGGGGCGGGGGCGGGCGCGCTCCGGCTTCTCGCGCCCGCGCGGAAGAGCCGCACAGTGATGCAGCCTCGCGCCCCCAAAGGCATGCGGCGAACCGCATCTCTTTGAGGGTGCCGTCGTTTGGACATACGTGCACGGATACGACACTCCTCCCCGCCGGTCATCGTTCTCCCCCATCACGTCGCCCATTCCGTCCGCGCGGACGGGGCAGGAAGGAGCTGCTGGAGCCTCGGCCACGCCGATCTACGACATGCTGTACACGGAGTGGGTCAAGGCCTTCCGCACGCTGCCGGGGGACCGGAGCGGGGAGGAGGGGCTGCGGTTCAGCCCATTCGGTCAGCTCTCGGAGCGCACGGGCACCTACGGCGGGCATCGGCCGGGGTCGTTCAGCAGCTCCTACAGCGCCTACAGCGCCGGGGCGTACAGCGCGCGGCAGCAGTCGCAGTGGCAGCGGATCGGCACGCTGGGGCGGCAGCACGAGGACACCGGGATGCACCACGTGCCGGCGGCGCTGCCGCCGGGACCGCGCCGGGGCATGTGACCGGCGAACGTGAAGGGCGGCCCCTGGGCGTCGGGCTCCAGGGGCCGCCCTTCATGTCGTCACGCCGTTACTTCTTCTTCGCGCCGCGCTTCTCGCGCACCCGTACCGAGATATGGATCGGGGTGCCGTCGAAGCCGAACTCCTCGCGCAGTCGGCGCTCGATGAAGCGGCGGTAGCCCGCCTCGATGAAGCCGGACGCGAAGAGGACGAACCGCGGGGGCTTGGTGCCGGCCTGGGTGCCGAAGAGGATGCGCGGCTGCTTGCCGCCCCGGACCGGGTGCGGGTGGGCCGAGACCAGCTCGCCGAGGAAGGCGTTGAGGCGGCCGGTGGGGACGCGGGTCTCCCAGCCGGCGAGGGCGGTCTCGATGGCGGGGACCAGCTTCTCCATGTGCCGCCCTGTGCGCGCCGAGACGTTCACCCGCGGGGCCCAGGTGACCTGGCCCAGCTCGGTCTCGATCTCCCGCTCCAGGTAGTAGCGGCGCTCCTCGTCGAGGGTGTCCCACTTGTTGTAGGCGATGACCATCGCGCGGCCCGCCTCGACGGCCATGGTGATGATCCGCTGGTCCTGCACGGAGATGTTCTCGGAGGCGTCGATCAGGACGACCGCGACCTCGGCCTTCTCCACGGCGGCCGCGGTGCGCAGCGAGGCGTAGTAGTCGGCGCCCTGCTGGAGGTGGACGCGCTTGCGGATACCGGCCGTGTCGACGAACTTCCAGGTGATACCGCCCAGTTCGATCAGCTCGTCGACCGGGTCGCGGGTGGTGCCCGCCATTTCGTTGACGACGACGCGCTCCTCGCCGGCGACCTGGTTCAGCAGGGAGGACTTGCCGACGTTCGGGCGGCCGATCAGGGCGATGCGGCGCGGACCGCCGATGCCGCTGCCGCCGAAGCTCTCGCGCGGGGCGTCCGGCAGGACCTCCAGGACGGCGTCCAGCATGTCGCCGGTGCCGCGGCCGTGCAGGGCGGAGACGGGGTGCGGCTCGCCGAGGCCGAGGTTCCACAGGTAGGCCGCGTCGGCCTCGCCGCTCGGGCCGTCGACCTTGTTGGCGCACAGCACGACCGGCTTGCCGGCCTTGCGCAGCAGCCGGACGACCGCCTCGTCGGTGTCGGTGGCGCCGACCTTGGCGTCCACGACGAAGACGACGGCGTCGGCCGCCTCGATCGCGTACTCGGCCTGGGCGGCCACGGAGGCGTCGATACCGAGGACGTCCTGCTCCCAGCCGCCCGTGTCGACGACCTTGAAGCGGCGGCCGGCCCACTCGGCCTCGTAGGTGACGCGGTCGCGGGTGACGCCGGGCTTGTCCTCGACGACCGCCTCACGGCGGCCGATCATCCGGTTCACCAGGGTCGACTTGCCGACATTGGGGCGGCCGACGACGGCGAGCACGGGCAGCGGACCGTGGCCCGCCGCCTCGATGGCGCCCTCGACGTCCTCGATGTCGAAGCCCTCTTCCGCGGCGAGCTCCATGAACTCCGCGTACTCGGCGTCGCCGAGCGCCCCGTGGTCGTACTCGTGCTCAGCCGAGTCGCCGGGCTGGATGTCGTCGTTCATGTAGTCCGTACCTCGTCGTTCATCGTGGTGATCGGTGGAACAGGCCCTGATGGGATGAACCCCGGTGGGCTGATCCACTACTCAAGTGTCGCCTAGCGCCCGGTCAGGCGCCTGGCGTTTTCCAGGTGGCTGGTGAGCTGCTTCTGGATGCGCTCGGTCGCCTCGTCCAGCGCCCTGCGCGTACGCCGCCCGGTGCCGTCGCCCGCGTCGAAGGGGTCGCCGAAGACGACGTCGACACGGGAGCGCAGCGGGGGCAGCGCCTTTATCAACCGGCCCGGCCTGTCGGTGCTTCCCAGTACGGCGATGGGCACGATCGGTGCCCCGCTCCGTACCGCGAAGTAGGCGAGCCCGGCGCGCAGGGAGGCGAAATCGCCCTCGCCGCGGGTGCCCTCCGGGAAGATACCCAGCACGCCGCCGTTCTCCAGCACGCCGAGCGCCTGGGTGATGGCGGTGCGGTCGGCGGTCGTCCGGTCCACCTTCAGCTGACCGATGCCGGTCAGGAAGGGGCCCAGCGGGCCGACGTACGCCTCCTTCTTGATCAGGAAGTGCGTCGGCCGGGGTGCCACGCCCATGACCATCGGGCCGTCGATGTTGTGGGAGTGGTTCACCGCGAAGATCACCGGGCCGTCGGCGGGCACCTTCCAGGCGCCGAGCACGCGCGGCTTCCACAGTCCGTACATCAGGCCGACGCCGATGCGCCGGCCGACCTCGGCACCCTTCAGGGAGGGCTCGGAGGGCTGGCTCACTTCCCCGCTCGCTTCTCCTCGACCAGGGTGACGACGCACTCGATGACCTGGGCGAGGGTGAGCTCGGTGGTGTCCACCTCGACCGCGTCGTCGGCCTTGGCGAGCGGCGAGGTCTTGCGGGAGGAGTCGGCCGCGTCCCGCTTGATCAGCGCCTCGCGGGTGGTGTGCACGTCGGCGCCCTTCAGCTCGCCGCTGCGGCGGGCCGCGCGGGCCTCCGGGGAGGCGGTGAGGAAGATCTTCAGGTCGGCGTCCGGCAGCACCGTCGTACCGATGTCACGGCCCTCGACCACGATGCCCTGCTCCGCGCCGGCGGCGATCGAGCGCTGCAGCTCGGTGATCAGGGAGCGCACCTCGGGGACCGCGCTGACCGCGCTGACCTTGGCGGTGACCTCCTGGGTGCGGATGGGGCCGGCCACGTCGGTGCCGTCGACCGTGATGGTCGGGCCCGCCGGGTCGGTGCCGGAGACGATCTCCGGCTTGCCCGCGACGGCGGCGATGGCGGTCGGGTCCTCCAGGTCGATGCCGTTGGTCACCATCCACCAGGTGATCGCCCGGTACTGGGCGCCGGTGTCCAGGTAGCTCAGGCCGAGCTGCGCGGCGACGGCCTTCGACGTGCTCGACTTGCCCGTGCCGGAGGGGCCGTCGATCGCGACGATCACGGGCTGGGCGGTCGGGGCGGCGCCGTTTTCCACGGAGGGACACCTTCCTGGTGCGGTGTGGGCGGGTACGGGGAGCGAGAGCGCCCTGCACAAGGTTACTGGGTGCGGGTCACTCGTCCGGACGCCTGTGGATGGTCTACTGCCGCAGCGCCCAGCCCCGCTCCCGCAGTGCGTCCTTCAGGACGGCCGCCGACTTCGGTTCGACCATGAGCTGGACCAGGCCGGCCTGCTGCCCGGTGGCGTGCTCGATGCGGACGTCCTCGATGTTGACCCCGGCCCGTCCCGCGTCGGCGAAGATGCGGGCCAGCTGGCCGGGCTGGTCGTCGATGAGGACGACGACGGTCTCGTACACGCGCGGCGCGCTGCCGTGCTTGCCGGGCACCCGTACCTGGCCGGCGTTCCCGCGGCGCAGTACGTCCTCGATGCCCGCGGTGCCCTCGCGCCGCTTGGCGTCGTCGGAGGACTGCAGGCCGCGCAGCGCCTCGACGGTCTCGCCCAGGTCGGCGGCGACGTCGGAGAGCAGGTCGGCGACCGGGCCCGGGTTCGCGGACAGGATGTCGATCCACATGCGCGGATCGGAGGCGGCGATCCGGGTCACGTCCCGGATGCCCTGCCCGCACAGCCGTACGGCGGCCTCCTCGGCGTGCTCCAGGCGCGCGGCGACCATGCTGGACACCAGGTGGGGCATGTGGGAGACGAGGGCGACGGCGCGGTCGTGGGCGTCGGCGTCCATGACGACCGGTACGGCCCGGCAGTGCGAGACCAGCTCCAGGGCGAGGTTCAGCACCTCGGTGTCGGTGTCCCGGGTCGGGGTGAGCACCCAGGGGCGGCCCTCGAAGAGGTCGGCGGTCGCGGCCAGCGGGCCGGACTTCTCGCGCCCGGACATCGGGTGGGTGCCGATGTACGCCGACAGGTCCAGGCCGAGCGCCTCCAGCTCGCGGCGCGGGCCGCCCTTGACGCTGGCCACGTCGGCATAGCCGCGGGCCACGCCCCGGCGCATGGCGTCGGCGAGCACGCCGGCCACGTGCGCGGGCGGGGCGGCCACGATCGCGAGGTCGACGGGGCCCGCGGGGGTGTCGTCGGTGCCGGCGCCCAGCACGGCGGCGGTACGGGCCTGCTCGGGGTCGTGGTCGGCGAGGTGGACGGTGACGCCGCGCTGGACGAGGGCCAGGGCGGCGGAGGTGCCGATGAGGCCGGTGCCGATGACGAGTGCGGTTCTCACTGGGCGATGTCCTTGCGCAGGGCGGCCGCGGCGCCGAGGTAGACGTGGTTGATGTCGGCGCGGGAGCGGTCCGACTCGATGTGCGCGAGGAGCCGTACGACCCGGGGCATGGCGCCCTCGATCGCCAGTTCCTGGGCGCAGATCAGCGGCACGTCGACGATGCCGAGCCCCCGCGCGGCGGCCGCCGGGAAGTCGCTGTGCAGGTCGGGTGTGGCCGTGAACCAGATGCTGATCAGGTCGTCGGTGCTCAGCCCGTTCCGCTCCAGGACCGCGGTGAGCAGGGCTCCGACCTGCTCGTCCATGTGCCCGGCCTCGTCCCGCTCCAGTTGGACGGCCCCCCGGACCGCTCGTACCGCCACGACGCTGCTCCCTGCTGACGTGCGATCTGTTCTTGGTCCGTCCAGGGTAGTCAGCCTGCGCGCGCGAGGTACGGGTCGCCCGATCGCTGAGACGATGCGAGGCATCCGATTTCTGGCGATTTCGACCTTGTACGGAGGCAGACATGACCGAGGACGTGAAGCGGCGCACGGTTCTGGCGACGGGTGCGGCTGCGGCGATCGTGACACCCGTCGCGGCATGCGGCGGCGGCACCAAGAGCAGCGGCAGCGCCAGCAGCGCCGAGACCGGCGGCAGCACCAGCGGCGCCGGCCACAGCACCGAGAGCGCGAGCGGCATCAAGACCGCGGCCACCGGCGCGGAGCTGGGCAGGACCAGTGACATCCCGGAGGGCGGCGGCAAGATCTTCAAGGATCAGAAGGTCGTCGTGACCCAGCCGACGAAGGGCCACTTCAAGGCCTTCTCGGCCATCTGCACGCACCTGGGCTGCACGGTGAACACGGTCGCGAACGGCACGATCGACTGCCCGTGTCACGGCAGCAAGTTCCACATCGCCGACGGCTCGGTGGCGCACGGCCCGGCGACCAAGCCGCTCCCCGCGAAGTCGATCAAGGTGGAGAAGAAATCGATCCGTCTGACGTGACGGGTCCGCGTACGCTCCCGGCATGCAGCCCGAGAGCCTGGTACGCGACCACACCGTTTACGCCTGTGTCATGGGCTCGCGGGCCTTCGGTCTGGCGACGGACACCAGCGACACCGACCGTCGGGGTGTCTTCCTCGCCCCCACTCCCCTGTTCTGGCGGTTCGAGAAGCCGCCGACCCATGTCGAGGGGCCGGGCGAGGAGCAGTTCTCCTGGGAGCTGGAGCGGTTCTGCGAACTGGCGCTGCGTGGCAATCCGAACATCCTGGAGTGCCTGCACTCCCCGCTGGTGGAGCACTTGGACGACACCGGCCGGGAGCTGCTGTCCCTGCGCGGCGCCTTCCTCTCCCGCCGGGCCTACGACACCTTCACGCGCTATGCGCTCGGCCAGCGCAGGAAGCTCGACGCCGGCGTCCGTACGACGGGCGTCCCGCGCTGGAAGCACGCCATGCATCTGCTGCGTCTGCTGACGAGCGCCCGCGACCTGCTCCGCACCGGTGAGCTGCGGATCGACGTCGGCGACCGGCGCGAGGCGCTGCTCGCGGTGAAGCGCGGCGAGGTCCCCTGGGCCGAGGTGGAGGCGTGGATGGCCCGGCTGGGGGCGGAGACGGAGCAGGCCCTGCTCCGCACCCCGCTCCCGCCCGAGCCGGATCACGCGCGCGTGGCCGACTTCCTGTTCCGGGTACGCCGGGACTCAGCCCTGCAGACGGACGCGTATCACGAAGTCGTGCAGGGCGTCGTACGCGCTGGGGGCGTCGGGCAGCGCTGAGGCGGACTGGGCCTCGTCCAGTACGGCGTGCAGGCGCTCCACGTCGGCCTCCACGCGCGCGTGCGGGACATCGGCCGTGCCGTGTTCCCGCTCGCCCTTGGCGGCTATCAGCTCGGGCAGATAGCCGGGTGCGTCGATCTGCTCAAGGAGCGTGGGCAGGTGGGCCTGGACCTCGCCGCTGCGCATGAGGTGGATGCCGGTGAGCAGCACCCGGAACGTGTAGAGCAGCGGCTTGAGTTCGCCGGTCTTCTCGAACAGCCGCCACTGGGTCACCGCGAACCCCCGGTAGTGGTGGGCGTGGTGGCTGGTGAGAACGCCCGGGGCGAGCGCGGCCAGCTCCCGGTGCGGGTCGCCGCTGTGCACGACCAGCGGGGAGAGCAGCTGCTCCAGGACATAGCCGTTGCGGCGCAGCATCAGCCGGACGAACTTGCGCAGATCGTGGGTGACGAGGTCCAGCTCGACGCCGTAGCGCACCCAGGTACGCGAACGGGTCTCCTCCGGCTCGGCCAGCCCGACGAGGTCGGCCACCGGGAGCAGATGGACGCCCCGCAGGTCCACGTCCGAGTCCTGCGAGGGGAAGCCGTACAGGTGGGCTCCGGAGACGGTCGCGAACAGCAGCGGGTCGGGCTGTTCCGCGACCACGGGCGCGAGGTCGAGGTCTTCGATCATGGTCCTAAGCGTCCCAGAGCGCCCCGAGGGCCAAAAGGCCGCCTCGGTACTCGATCCGCTCGGCCCAGTCGGCCGGCCAGGCCTGTGCGCCCACCCAGGCGCCTGCGAACGCGCCGGTCAGGCAGGCGATGGAGTCGGAGTCGCCGACGGTGCAGGCGGCCCGGCGCAGGGCGGTGACGGGCTCGTCGGGGAAGAGCAGGAAACACAGCAGCCCGGTGGCGAGGGCCTCTTCGGCGATCCAGCCCTCGCCGGTGGCCAGGCACGGGTCGGTCTCCGGGGAGACACTCCGCACGGCCTCCTGGAGCCGGTCCAGGATCGCCAGGCACTCGTCCCAGCCGCGCGCGATGAAGTGCTCGGGGCTGGGGTCCTGGGACCGGGTCCACAGGTCGCCGAGCCAGGTGTGGTCGTAGTGCGTGCGGTGGTCGAGGGCGTACGAGCGCAGCTGTCCGACCAGTCCGGTCGGGTCGGTGCCCCGGGCGAGGAGGTGGACCGCGTGGGCGGTGAGGTCGGAGGCGGCGAGGGCGGTGGGGTGGCCGTGGGTGAGCGCGGACTGCAACTGGGCGGCGCCGGCGCGCTGTTCGTCGCTCAGGCCGGGGGCGAGCCCGACGGGGGCGACCCGCATGTTGGCGCCGCAGCCCTTGGAGCCGACCTGGCTGGCGTCCTGCCAGGCCCGGCCCTCCTCCTTCAGCAGGCGGCACGCGGTCAGGCAGGTGCGGCCCGGGGCGCGGTTGTTCTCCGGCGAGTCGTACCAGTCCACGAACTCCTCGCGCAGCGGCCGCTCCAGCCGCTTCGGTGCGAGGAAGCCGCGGTCCATGGCCGTCCTGAGCGCGCGGCCGACCGCGAGGGTCATCTGGGTGTCGTCGGAGACGTAGGCGTGCCGCGGCAGCTCCATCTCCCGCCAGGGCCCGCACTTGGCGAGGATCGACGGCACGTCGTTGAACTCGGTCGGGAAGCCGAGGGCGTCCCCGAGGGCGAGGCCCAGCAGCGTTCCGGTGGCCGCGCGCTTGGACATAGGATCACCATCCCCCTTTATCGTCACCCTGACAATAAAGGGGGATGGTGATCAGACGCAAGCGACGATCAGAGATCGACTTCCTTCATCAGCATCCCGACCTCGGTGTTGGACAGGCGGCGCAGCCAGCCCGACTTCTGGTCGCCGAGGGTGATGGGGCCGAAGGCGGTGCGGACCAGCTTCTCGACCGGGAAGCCGGCCTCCGCCAGCATGCGCCGCACGATGTGCTTGCGGCCCTCGTGCAGGGTCACCTCGACCAGGTAGTTCTTGCCGGTCTGCTCCACGACCCGGAAGTGGTCCGCGCGGGCGTAGCCGTCCTCCAGCTGGATGCCGTCCTTGAGGCGCTTGCCGAGGTCGCGCGGGATCGGGCCGACGATGGCGGCGAGATAGGTCTTCTTCACGCCGTACTTGGGGTGGGTGAGACGGTGCGCCAGCTCGCCGTGGTTGGTGAGCAGGATGACGCCCTCGGTCTCGGTGTCCAGCCGGCCGACGTGGAAGAGCCGCGTCTCACGGTTGGTGACGTAGTCCCCGAGGCACTGCCGGCCCTCCGGGTCCTCCATCGTCGAGACGACACCGGCGGGCTTGTTCAGCGAGAAGAACTGGTACGACTGCGTCGCGACCGTCAGGCCGTCGACCTTGACCTCGTCCTTCTCCGGGTCGACCCGGCGGCCCTGCTCCAGGACGATCTCGCCGTTGATCTCGACCCGCGCCTGCTCGATCAGCTCCTCGCAGGCCCGCCGCGAGCCGTAGCCGGCGCGCGCGAGGACCTTCTGCAGCCGCTCGCCCTCCTGCTCGGCGCCCGGGAAGGTCTTGGGCGGCTTGACGTCCTTCTTGCCGGCGTAGCGCTCGCGGTTGCGCTCCTCGGCCTGCGCCTCGTACTCACGCGAGCGCCCGGGGGCCGTACGGCCGCGCCCGCCGCCCTGCTGGGACTGCTTGGGGCCGCCCTTGGCGCCGCCGCGGGCCGCGCCGCCGCGGCCGGACTTGGGGCCTTCCGGGGAGGCGCCGGGGCCCACGTCGTAGCGGCGCTCCTCGGGGCGGGGCTTGCGGGGACGGCCCTGCCCCTGCCGCTCGTCCCGGTTGTTGCCGGCGCCGCGGTAGTTACCGCGCCCGCCACTCTTGCCGCTGCCGCTGCTTCGCATCAAAGTTCCGTCTTAGTCGTCTGCGTCCTCTGCACCGGGCGCGTCGGGCGCGTCCGGGTCGAACGACGGGACCCCTTCCTGGGTCTCGGCCTCGATCGCCTCCGCCTCCGGGAGGAAGGGCGCGAGCTCCGGAAGCTCGTCCAGGCCGCGCAGGCCCATCCGCTCCAGGAAGTAGTTCGTCGTCCTGTACAGGATCGCACCTGTTTCGGGTTCCGTGCCCGCCTCCTCGACCAGACCGCGCTGCAGCAGGGTGCGCATCACGCCGTCGCAGTTGACCCCGCGCACGGCGGAGACGCGGCTGCGGCTGACCGGCTGGCGGTAGGCGACCACCGCGAGGGTCTCCAGTGCCGCCTGGGTGAGCCGGGCGGTCTGGCCGTCCAGGACGAGCCGCTCGACGGCCGGGGCGTACTCGGCGCGGGTGTAGAAGCGCCAGCCGCCCGCGACGTGGCGCAGCTCGAAACCGCGGCCCTGCACGGTGTACTCGTCGGCCAGCTCCCGCAGCGCGTCCGCGACCTGCCGTTTCGGCCGCTCCAGCAGCTTCGCCAGATGCTCCTCGGTCGCGGGCTCGTCGACGACCATGAGCATGGCCTCCAGGGCGGGCTTGAGAGCAAGGCCGGCGACGGCCGGCAGTCCGGCGGGCACCTCCGTGGTCTGCTCACTCACGGCTTCTTCTCCTCCTTGGGCTGCTCGGGCGGCCGGTCGAACTCGTCGGTGACCATCGGCGCCGCGTCGGTGTCCCCGCCGGTCCAGCGCACCAGCAGCTCCCCGAGCGCGGCCTCCTGCTCCAGGGCGACGGCCTTCTCGCGGTACAGCTCCAGCAGGGCGAGGAACCGCGCCACGACGGTGAGCGTGTCCTCGGTGTCCTCGATCAGCGCCCGGAAGCTGGCCTCGCCCAGCTCCTTCAGCCGGGCGACCACGATTCCGGCCTGCTCCTGCACGCTGACCAGCGGGGCGTGGATGTGGTCGACGTAGACCTGCGGCTTGGGCTTGGGCTGCATCGCCTTGACCGCGAGCCGGGCGAAGCCCTCGGGGCCGATGCTGATGACGACCTCGGGCAGCAGCTCGGCGTGGTGCGGTTCCAGGCCGACGGTACGGGGCCGGCGGCGGGCCTCGTCGTCCAGGCGCCGGTTGAAGATGTCCGCGATCTGTTTGTACGCGCGGTACTGCAGCAGCCGCGCGAACAGCAGGTCCCGCGCCTCCAGCAGCGCCAGGTCGCCCTCGTCCTCGACCTCGGCGGCGGGCAGCAGCCGGGCGGCTTTCAGATCGAGCAGCGTCGCGGCGACCACCAGGAACTCGGTCGTCTGGTCCAGGTCCCAGTCCGGCCCCATGGCCCGGATGTGCGCCATGAACTCGTCGGTGACCTTCGACAGGGCGACCTCGGTGACGTCCAGCTTGTGCTTGGAGATCAGCTGGAGGAGGAGGTCGAAGGGGCCCTCGAAGTTCGCGAGCCGGACCTTGAAGACACCGTCACGGATTTGTTCGGGCTCGGCGGACGCGAGTTCCTCGGGTACGGCGGCCGCGAGTTCTCCGGGTGCGGCAGGCTCGGGCTCCTCGGCCACGACGGCTCCGGGCGCCTCTTCCGGTTCCGCGCCGTCGTGCCCACCGGACTCGGCCGGAACCACCGCCTCGGCCACAGACGTGCCCGGACCTCGGCCCAGGACACGCCTGCGACCGGCGTTTGTGCCGGGGGCGGGAACGTCGGACGAGGTCATGGCCCCCGCAGGCTACCCCTACCGGCCGCGCAACCGGCGTACGAGGATGCTCGCGTCCCCGCGTGACTCCAGGTCGGCCAGGACCACGGCCACCGCCTCACGGACGATCCGCCCGCGATCCACCGCCAGCCCGTGCTCGCCCCGGAGCACCAGACGGGCGTGTTCGAGGTCCATCAGCTCCTCGGCCGACACGTACACCGTGATCTTCTCGTCGTGCCGCTCGCGCCCGCTGGGCCGGCGGTTCGCCGCCCGCCCCTTCTTGCGCGGCTGCGCGGCGCCAGAACCTTCCTGCTGCGCCTGCCGACGCGCCGGGCGGGTGCGGGACTCGCCGGCCCCGTCCTGCTCGGCCTCCGCGGCGACATGTTCCGCGCCCGCTCCGTCACCGCCCTGGACGGGCACCGACTGCGGTGCGTCCTCGGTGGCGGCCACGTCGTCGCTCTCCCCCGCGGGAGCCGGCACCCGGGCCTCACCGTTGGCGCGCCGGGGCGTGGACGGCTGGAGCGCAGTCCCCCCTGTCGTACGGAAGAGTTCGTCGGCCCCGGGCAGACTCACTCGGCGTGACACCGGGCGAGCACCTCCCTGGCGAGCTGGCGATAGGCGGCGGCACCGACGGAGTTGGAGGCGTACGTGGTGATCGGCTCACCGGCGACCGTGGTCTCCGGGAAGCGGACCGTGCGGCCGATGACCGTGTGGTAGACGTGGTCGTCGAAGGCCTCGACCACCCGGGCCAGGACCTCACGGCTGTGGACCGTGCGCGAGTCGTACATCGTGGCGAGGATGCCGTCCAGTTCGAGCTCGGGGTTGAGCCGCTCCTGGACCTTCTCGATGGTCTCCGTCAGCAGGGCCACACCGCGCAGGGCGAAGAACTCGCACTCCAGCGGCACGATCACCTTGTGAGCGGCCGTCAGGGCGTTGACGGTGAGCAGGCCGAGCGAGGGCTGACAGTCGATCACGATGTAGTCGTAGTCGGACATCAGCGGCTTCAGGGCGCGCTGCAGCGTCGATTCGCGGGCGACCTCGGAGACCAGCTGGACCTCGGCGGCCGACAGGTCGATGTTGGAGGGCAGCAGGTCCATGTTGGGGACCGCCGTCTTCAGCAGGACCTCGTCCGCGGACATGCCCCGCTCCATGAGCAGGTTGTAGACCGTCAGGTCGAGTTCCATCGGGTTGACGCCGAGGCCCACCGACAGCGCGCCCTGCGGGTCGAAGTCCACGAGCAGTACGCGCCGGCCGTACTCCGCGAGCGCGGCACCCAGGTTGATGGTCGACGTCGTCTTGCCGACGCCGCCCTTCTGGTTGCACATCGCGATGATCTTCGCGGGGCCGTGGTCGGTCAGCGGGCCCGGGATCGGGAAGTACGGCAGCGGGCGTCCGGTCGGGCCGATGCGCTCACGGCGCTGGCGGGCCGCGTCGGGCGCGAGCGTGGCCGCGTACTCCGGATCGGGCTCGTACTCGGCGTCGGGGTCGTAGAAGTGCCCCTCGGGCAGTTCGTCGTAGTCGGCGAATTGGTTGTGGGGCGCGCCACTTCCGTCGCCGGCCATGGCGTTCACGTGATGGCCATCCATGCTCTGGTGTGCTGTCCGGGCGGTCTGTGGACCCGGACTCTGGTGGGCTGCGAAGGTGCGCACAGCTACGGAGCCGACAGCCTCGAATCCCGCGGAGCCCTGGCCCCGTGCAGGCATTCCTGGTTGACCACCCCCGGGAGAAAATGTCGACTCATTCACAAGTCGTCTTACCTCCTTGGTGACCAGGAAACTTCTAGACAAGGTCAGCGTGGCACCATGCCGACGGTTGGCGACTCTATGGCGTGTCGGCGGTCCGCAGCAACACAATCCGCCGGACCCGGCAGGATGTGTCGGCAATGAAACATCCCGCTGTCAAGGGCGTACGGCCGTCGCACAGCAGGTTTCACCGGTGTGCGAATCGGTCGAAGGGTTACGTTCGAGGCGAGTTGACCGAGAGTCGCAAAGTGACCATACACACATCCGGCCGGACCTTGTCGGGCAAGGTCCGGCCGGGCGCGCGGTGTTGACGATGTGTGTTGACGAATCGCCTTTTACCTCCTGGTGACTTAGCGACTCACCAGGTCACAGGGTCGGCCGGGCGTCAGCCGAGCAGGGTCTCCAGCTCGACGTGCTCCAGGCCGTGGGCCTCGGCGACCTCCCGGTACACGACCTTGCCCTCGTGGGTGTTCAGACCCTTGGCGAGCGCGGCGTCGCGGCGCAGCGCCTCGACCCAGCCGTTGTTGGCGAGCGAGACGATGTAGGGCAGCGTCGCGTTGGTGAGGGCGTTGGTGGAGGTGTTGGGCACCGCGCCGGGCATGTTGGCGACGCAGTAGAAGACCGAGTTGTGCACCTTGAAGGTCGGCTCGGCGTGCGTCGTCGGGTGGGAGTCCTCGAAGCAGCCGCCCTGGTCGATCGCGATGTCGACAAGGACACTGCCGGGCTTCATGCGGGCCACCAGCTCGTTGGTGACGAGCTTCGGGGCCTTGGCGCCCGGGATGAGGACCGCGCCGATGACGAGGTCGGCGTCGAGGACGGCCTTCTCCAGCTCGAAGGAGTTGGACATGATCGCCTTGACCTTCGTGCCGAAGATCTTGTCGGCCTCGCGCAGCTTGTTGATGTCGCGGTCGAGCAGGGTCACCTCGAAGCCCATGCCGACGGCGACCTGGGTGGCGTTCCAGCCGGAGACACCGCCGCCGATGACCACGCACTTGGCCGGGGTCACGCCCGGCACGCCGCCCGGCAGCACACCGCGGCCGCCGGCCGCGCGCATCAGGTGGTAGGCGCCGACCTGCGGGGCCAGCCGGCCCGCGACCTCGGACATCGGGGCGAGCAGCGGCAGCGCGCGGCTGGGCAGCTCGACGGTCTCGTAGGCGATGGCCGTGGTGCCGGACTCGACGAGCGCGTCCGTGCACTCCTTGGAGGCGGCCAGGTGCAGGTAGGTGAAGAGGATCTGGTCCTTGCGGAGGCGGTGGTACTCCTCCGCGATGGGCTCCTTGACCTTCAGCAGCAGGTCGGCGGCGGCCCAGACCTCGTCGGCGGTGTCCAGGATCCGGGCACCGGCGGCCACATACTCGTCGTCCGTGATCGAGGAGCCGACGCCGGCGGCGCGCTCGATGACGACCTGGTGGCCATTGCGCACCAGCTCGTGCACACCGGCGGGGGTGATGGCCACCCGGAACTCGTTGTTCTTGACCTCGCGGGGGATGCCGACCTTCACGTCGATCACGGTCCTTGGCTCAGAGGGTATGGGGGGTGCATTACATGACATACCCAGGCATGCAGGGCACACCGGGAGACACCGCAGGAGGACGCGGCAGAGCCAGTTTAATGAAGGTGTTCCGGCTGTCTAGCCTTTCATTGCATCAATCTTCGTCGGATGCACTACGGATTTCGCAGGCTTCAGCGTCCTGTTTCGGACTTGTTTCGTCCTCCAGGGTCTCCCCGATCAGCATGCGCTCGGCCGCGCCGCGGTGCAGACAGGCGGCGGCCGAGTCGCCGAGACGCTCCAGCGTGTCGGCCAGCCGGAGCTGCAGCGCCGCCTGCAGCCGGACGTCGTCGGCACGCCGCGCCCACTCCACCGCCTCCTGGCAGGTGCGCAGCGACTCCGCGAGCCGCCCCGCGTACTCCTGCACCCGGGCCAGCTCGCTCAACGCCCGCGCGTGCGCGGCGACATCGCCGCCCTTGCGATACCCGGCGACGGCGGCCCGCCAGTTCCTGAGGCCCTCGCCGTAGCGGCCCGCGTAGGTGTGCGCGGTGGCGATCCGGCCGTACAGCCGGGCGGCCTGCTCGCGCTCGCCCCGGGCCAGCCGCTCGGCCAGCGCCCGGCCGAACCAGTCGGCGGCCCGGTCGTAATCCCCCAGCTCCTGGTAGGCGCCACCTACGGATTCCATTGCGCGGCCGGTTGCATACGGGTCATTTGCTCTGCGCCCGGCATCCAATGCCAACCGATATCGTGCCAGCGCGTCCTTCGTACGGCCGGTCTGGGCGTCCACGTCGCCCAGGTTCAGCAGGGCCGCGGCCTCCTCCCGGGGCAGGCCGCGCCGCTTGGCGACATCGAGGACCAGGCTGTGTACGTCGTACAGATCGGGCGCCGCCGCGTGGGTGCCCTCATGCGCCACCATGGCCCTGACCAGCTGGGACATCAGCCGGCGGGCGAGGTTGTCCAGCTCGCCGTCGGCCACCGCGAGCCGCGCGGACGCCAGCAGGGCGGGCCGCCGGATGCGCAGCCAGTCGGCGGCCGCCCTGGGGTGCGGGAAGCGCACTTCGCGGGGCATCGCGTTCAGCTTCTCGCGGGCCTGCGGGCTGTCCGTCTCGGTGATCGCCCGGCAGGACTGCAGCAGCCGTACGGTCCGCTCCAGCATCCGGGCCCGGGCCAGCTGCAGCTCCGCGGGCCGCTCCTGGCTGTGCGCAGCGGCGCGCAGCAGCGGGTGCAGACAGCCGGGGACGTCGTACTGGGGCAGCGGGGAGTCCACCGCGCGCAGCAGGCCGAGAGCCACGAAGTCGTCCAGGGTGGTGCGGGCGAAGCTGACCGAGCAGCCGGCGAGGGCCGAGGCGGTGTGCGGGTCGATCAGGCCGGCCGGGGCGAGGGAGAGCAGCCGCAGGATGCGGGCGGCCTGGCCGGGCAGCTCCTCCTGGACCTGCCGGAAGACGTGGGCCGGCGGGGTGGTGTCGCTGCCGTCGTCGGGGACCATGCGCAGCCGCTTGGCGAGGTCGGAGACGGCGGCCTTGGGACGCGCGGCGAGCCAGCCGCCGGCCAGCACGAGCGAGGCCGGATGCCCGTGGCAGGCTTCCACCAGGCTCTCGGCGGAGCGCGGGTCGACCGTGATGCGGACCGCGCCGGTGTAGCGGGTGAGCAGTTCCACCGCGGACTTGGTGTCCAGGCCGCCCAGGGTGCAGGGGCGGACGTCCGCGATACCGGTCAGCGGGCCCGAGGAGACGGCCACCACCAGGCACTCCGGGGCGTCCGGGAGCAGCGCGTCGACCTGCTCGGCGCCGGCCGCGTCGTCCAGCAGCAGCAGTGTGCGCCGGTCGGCGAGGGCGGCGCGCAGCACCCCGGTCAGCTCGTCCTCGGCGGCGCCGGCCGGGGCCGACCGCTCCAGCGCGGCGAGCAGCTGACGGGCGACGTGCCCGACCGGGACGGGGGTGCCGTCGGGCTCGCTGAGCCGGGCCCGCAGCACCCCGTCGGGGTAGCGGTCCGCCACCTGGCGTACGAGTTCCTCGGCGAGGGCGGTGCGGCCGGAGCCGGGGCGGCCCGCGATCAGGAGCACGCGCGCGCGAGGGGCTTTGCGGCCGGAGAGGGTGTCCAGTCCCGCGCGCTCGATGTCGGCGCGCAGCTCCTTCAACTCCCTTGTACGGCCCAGGAAATGGTCTTCCGCGCTCTCGCGCGCCGACAGCCGCACGCCGCCTGTGTCCACCACCTGATCCGTCACGGGCCACGCTCCCGTCCCACCGCACACGCAAGCCCGCCGGATCTTCCGCAACGGGCGTACACGAGCCTAGTTCACGCTCTGCGACGTGCTGTGAGGAGCGCGGCGGACGGATCCCCTGATCGGATCAGGCGATCGTCACACCAGTCAGCCGAACGGGTGCGGCTCAGGCCGTGAACGGGCGGGCCGGCCAGGGGGCGTCGGCCGGGCGGAGCGCGTCGAGGCCGTCGCCGCTGCGGGCGGCCACCAGGGACAGGACGCCGACGACCAGGCAGTTGTTGTGCACATCGCCGGCCAGGACGCCGCGCACCAGTTCCTCGACCGGCACGCGCGCGTACTGCATGTCGGTCTCCTCGTGCTCCGCCTCGAAGCGCTCGCCCTGGGCCTCGGACAGGCCACGGGCGAGGAAGACCCGTACGGCCTCGTCGCAGCCGCCGGGCGTGGTGTAGACGTCGGTCAGCACCCGCCAGTCCTCGGCCTTGACGTGCGCCTCCTCGTACAGCTCGCGCTGGGCGGCGTGCAGCGGGTTCTCACCGGGGATGTCGAGCAGGCCGGCCGGGATCTCCCACAGCTTGTGCCGCACCGGGTGGCGGTACTGCTTGATGAGCAGCACCCGGTCCTCCTCGTCCAGGGCGAGGACGGCGACCGAGCCGGGGTGGACCTGGTAGTCGCGGCGGACCACCGAGCCGTCGGGCATGACCACCTCGTCCGTGCGGACGGAGGTCTTGTTGCCCACGAAGGGGGTCTCCGTCGCCCGGATCTCCCATGCCTCGGGGGTGTCCTTGATCGTCATGCCCTGTCCCTCCACACGTGCACCGGCGGCCGGGGCGCGGTCTTTCTGCGTCCGCGCGCCCCGGCCACCGTACAACTCCTGTGCTACTTCGCGATCTTCCGCTCGACGGCGGCCTTCACCAGGCCGGCGAAGAGCGGGTGCGGACGCGTCGGCCGCGAGCGCAGCTCGGGGTGCGCCTGGGTGGCGACCAGGTAAGGGTGCACCTCGCGCGGATACTCGACGTACTCCACGAGCTTGCCGTCGGGCGACGTGCCGGAGAACAGGATGCCCGCCTTCTTCTCCAGCTCCGCGCGGTAGGCGTTGTTGACCTCGTAGCGGTGGCGGTGGCGCTCCTCGACGTACTCCTTGCCGTCGTACACCTCGCGCACGATCGAGCCCTCGGCCAGCTTGGCCGGGTACATGCCGAGCCGCATGGTGCCGCCCATGTCGCCCTCACCGGCGACGATGTCCATCTGCTCGGCCATGGTGGAGATCACCGGGTGACCGGTGGCCGGGTCGAACTCGGTGGAGTTGGCGTCCGGGATGTCGGCCAGGCTCCGCGCGGCCTCGATCACGATGCACTGCAGGCCCAGGCAGAGGCCGAGCAGCGGGATCTTGTTCTCGCGGGCGAAGCGGATGGCGCCGACCTTGCCGAGCACACCGCGGTCGCCGAAGCCGCCGGGGATGCAGATGCCGTCGACGTCGCCGAGCGCCGCCTTGGCGCCGGCCGGGGTCTTGCAGTCGTCCGAGGTGACCCACTTGATCTTGACGCGGGCCTTGTTGGCGAAGCCGCCGGCGCGCAGCGCCTCGGTGACCGAGAGGTAGGCGTCGGGCAGGTCGATGTACTTGCCGACCAGGGCGAGGGTGATCTCGTGGTCGGGGTTGTGGACGCGGTCCAGCAGGTCGTCCCAGGTCGTCCAGTCGACGTCCCGGAACGGCAGGTCGAGCTTGCGCACGACGTAGGCGTCCAGGCCCTCGGTGTGCACGACCTTCGGGATGTCGTAGATCGAGCGGGCGTCGGGGCAGGCGACCACGGCGGCCTCGTCGACGTCGCACATCAGCGAGATCTTGCGCTTGATCGCGGTCGGCACCTCGCGGTCGCAGCGCAGCACGATCGCGTCGGGCTGGATACCGATGTTGCGCAGCGCGGCGACGGAGTGCTGGGTCGGCTTGGTCTTCAGCTCGCCGGACGGGCCGATGTACGGCAGCAGCGAGATGTGCACGACGAAGACGTTGTCCCGGCCGACCTCGTGGCGGACCTGGCGGACGGTCTCCAGGAACGGCAGTGACTCGATGTCGCCGACCGTGCCGCCGACCTCGGTGATGACGACGTCCACCTCGTCGGTGGCCATACGGCGGATGCGGTGCTTGATCTCGTTGGTGATGTGCGGGATGACCTGCACCGTGTCACCGAGGTACTCGCCGCGCCGCTCCTTGGCGATCACGGTCGAGTAGACCTGGCCCGTAGTGACATTGGCGCTGCCGTCCAAGTCGCGGTCGAGGAAGCGCTCGTAGTGTCCGATGTCCAGGTCGGTCTCGGCGCCGTCGTTGGTGACGAAGACCTCACCGTGCTGGAAGGGGTTCATCGTGCCCGGATCGACGTTGAGGTACGGATCCAGCTTCTGCATCACGACGCGCAGACCGCGGGCCTTGAGCAGCATGCCCAGGCTGGAGGCGGTCAGGCCCTTGCCGAGCGAGGAGGCGACGCCCCCGGTGACGAAGATGTGCTTGGTCGTCGTGGCTGTGCTCGATCGAAAAGCACTGGGCGGCATGGCCAAGAGGGGGCTCCCGTGGTCGCTGTCTGTGATGCGGTGCGGCTGCCTGCCCGGCGATTTCCGGGGGTGCCGTCGCTGCGGTTCGGGGGTTTCAGGCCCACCGGTCCACGGGCTACCAGGGTATCAGCGCCTGGACGAGATGGCTTCCGGCCACGCTCCGCGCATGTCCGGGCACAAAATGTCTCACCGTCCGTGTCAGCACAGGCACGCCCAGGTCACACGGTTATTACCCGCTGCTCACCCGTTCGGCCCACACGGGTTGCCCCGAGGGGCACGCAGATCATCTACGTGCGTCGTATCCTGCTCGGACACTCGCTGCCGTGCCCGGCCGGACCGAGGGCACACCCCCGCCTGCATCACCCGGAAACAACGAGCGCGCGGCAGTTCGTTGAGCAAAGACTGTCGTGTTGCCTCAGGGCTCGGCGGGCTGCTTTGCTTCACCGCTCAACGACGCATAACAACGACCCCTTGACCGCACTAGCGACCGCCCCCTGCGCGGGGGTGACGTGGCCGTTCGACTGGAGTTGCACGTGGCCGGGCGCATCGAAGACTACGCACTCATCGGAGACATGCAGACCGCCGCACTGGTCTGCCGGGACGGCACAGTGGACTGGCTGTGCCTGCCCCGCTTCGACTCGCATGCCATCTTCGCCGGCCTGCTGGGCACCGAGGAACACGGCTTCTGGCGGCTCGGCCCGGCGCACGCCGCCGACTCGGCTCCGCCGACGGCCACCCGGCGCAGCTACCGCGGTGACTCGCTGATCCTGGAGTCGGAGTGGGACACCCCACGCGGCACGGTCCGGGTGACGGACTTCATGCCCCCGCGTGAGGGCGCTCCGCAGCTGATCCGGATCGTGGAGGGCGTCACCGGCCGGGTGCCGATGCGCTCGGCCCTGCGGATGCGGTTCTCCTACGGCCGGGTGGTGCCCTGGGTGCACAAGCACGAGGGGCGGACCGTGGCCGTCGCCGGTCCCGACTCGGTGTGGTTCGACACCGAGGCGGAGACCTACGGAAAGTCGCTGACGACGTACGCCGACTTCACGGTCGCCCCGGGGGACCGGATCGCGTTCACGATCTCGTGGCAGGCCTCGCACAAGGAGCCGCCGCCGCTGCCGGAGCCGGAGGCCTCGCTGGAGGCGACGGAGGACTTCTGGCGCGAGTGGGTCGAGCACTGCACGTACCACGGGCCGTACCGCGAGGCGGTGGTCCGCTCGCTGATCACCCTCAAGGCGCTGACGTACGCCCCCACCGGCGGCATCGTCGCCGCCCCGACCACCTCCCTGCCCGAGGACATCGGCGGCGTCCGCAACTGGGACTACCGCTACACCTGGCTGCGCGACGCCGCGATCACCCTGTCCTCCCTCCTGCGCACCGGCTACCGCGAGGAGGCCCGCGCCTGGCGCGAGTGGCTGCTGCGCGCGGTCGCCGGCGACCCGGAGAACCTGCAGATCATGTACGGCATCGCCGGCGAGCGCGAGCTGGGCGAGGCCGAGCTGGACTGGCTGCCCGGCTACGAGCAGTCCGCCCCGGTCCGGGTCGGCAACGGCGCCGCCCACCAGCTCCAGCTGGACGTGTACGGCGAGGTCACCGAGGCCCTGCACCTGGCGCACATGACGGGCCTGGCCCGCAACGACTACGCCTCCCTGCTCCAGCTCAAGCTGATCCGCTACCTGGAGGACCACTGGCAGGAGCCGGACGAGGGCATCTGGGAGGTGCGCGGACCGCGCCGGCACTTCGTCCACTCCAAGGTGATGGCCTGGGTGGCGGTGGACCGCACCATCAAGCTGATCGAGTCCGGGGACGCGGACGGCCCGCTGGAGCGCTGGAAGGAACTGCGCGACGACATCCACCGGGACGTCTGCGAGAAGGGCTACGACAAGGAGCGCAACACCTTCACCCAGTCCTACGGCTCCCGGGAGCTGGACGCCTCGCTGCTGCTGATCCCGCAGATGGGCTTCCTGCCACCCGACGACAAGCGCGTCATCGGCACGATCGAGGCGATCCAGCGTGAGCTGTCCACCCCGGACGGGTTCATCCTGCGCTACCCGACGGAGGGCGCCCACGAGGGCGTCGACGGCCTGCCGGGCGACGAGGGCGCCTTCCTGGCCTGCTCGTTCTGGATGGCGGACGACCTGGCGATGATCGGCCGGGTGGACGAGGCCCGCAAGCTGTTCGAGAAGCTCCTCGCCCTGCGCAACGACCTCGGTCTGCTCGCCGAGGAGTGGGACCCGCGCCTGCAGCGCCAGGTCGGCAACTTCCCACAGGCGTTCAGCCATGTGCCACTGATCGACACGGCACTGCGACTGACCGCCTCCGGCGCCTACGGCGGCTAGCTTACGGCGGCTGGAAGGGTGTCGGTCGTCTGCGGGTCCGTCGTGGCTGGTCGCGCAGTTCCCCGAGCCCCGTCGGGGCGCTCCGGCCTAGGCTGGTAGCGCACAAGACCCCCTTCACCGGAAAGGGGGCGGCGATGGCTTCCCCCTCCAAGGCGCGCACGGCCCTCGCCGGGTTGCGCGAAGACCTGGCGGGCGAGGTGTTCGCCCCGCAGGACCCCGGCTACGACGAGGCCCGGGCGGTCTTCAACGCGATGATCGACCGGCGCCCGGCCGTGATCGCCCAGTGCGCGCACGCGACCGATGTCGTACGGGCCGTGCGCTTCGCCCGCGATCTGGATCTGCCGATCGCGGTGCGCGGCGGCGGCCACAGCGTGGCCGGGTCGGCGCTCGGCGACGGCGCGCTCGTGGTGGACCTGCGCCGGATGCACGAGGTGACCGTCGACCCGGCGGCCGAGGCGGTCCGCATCGAGGGCGGCGCCACGATGAGGGACCTGGACCGGGCCGCCCAGCCGTACGGCCTCGCGACCACCGGCGGCCGTGCCTCCACCACCGGGGTCGGCGGCTTCGTCCTCGGCGGCGGCACCGGCTGGCTGGACCGCGCCTTCGGCCTCGCCGTGGACAACCTCCTCGGCGTGGAGCTGGTGACCGCCGACGCCGAGCGGGTGCACGCCAACGCGGACGAGAACCCCGAGCTGTTCTGGGCGCTGCACGGCGCAGGCGGCAACTTCGGCATCGCCACCGCGCTCACCCTGGAACTGCACGAGCTGCCGGTGTTCTCCGTCGCGCTGCTGATGTACCGGCCGCGGCTCGGCCCCGAGGCGATCCGTACCTTCCGCGATGTCGTCCTCGGCGGGCCCGACGAGGCCGGCGGCGCCGTGCTGTACGTGACGGGGCCACCGGAGGCGTTCGTACCGCCGGAGCTGGTCGGCAGGCTGCTGTGCGGGCTGCTGCTCACCTACGCGGGCGACGAGGAGGGCATGCGCAAGCTCGCCGAGCCGCTGCTGGCCCTGCCGCACGAGGTGGAGGTGGCCGGTGCGATGCCGTACGCCGATGTGCAGTGCATGCTCGACTTTCCGGCCGGACTGCGGAACTACTGGTCGGCGGAGTACCTGACCGGTCTGCCGGACGAGCTGGTGGACGTCTTCTGCGCCCGCGCGGACAGCATGCCGGTGCCGACCGGCAGCCAGCAGATCCTGTTCCCGCAGGGCGGGGCGGTCGCCGCCGGTCCGCACGCGTACCCGGTGCCGTACCGGGACGCGCCCTGGGCGGCGCACCCGTTCGGCATCTGGGCGGACCCGGCCGAGGACGAGGGGGCGATCGCCTGGGTGCGGGGCGTGTGCGCCGACGTACGGCCCTGGAGCACCGGCGACGTCTATCTGAACTTCATCGGCGACGAGGGCCCGGAGCGGGTGCGGGCGGGGCTCGGCGAGGGCAACACACTGCGCCTGGAGAAGGTGAAGCGGCGCTACGACCCGGACAACGTCTTCCGCTTCAACCACAACATCAAGCCCATCTGACAGGGAGCTGTCCCGAGGGCGTTTACGCAGGTAGCGTCCGCTGCATGGACAGCCGTACGGACCACCGATTCGACACCCAGGGCGCCGGGATCACCGTGCAGCGGGCGCTGGAACTGCCCGGACTGCGCAGCGGGCTGCCGGAGATCGTGGCGGGGGCCGACCGGCTGGGGCGCACGGTGCGCTGGGTGCACGCGGGCGAGGTGCCGAACATCGCCTCGCTGCTCAAGGGCGGCGAACTGCTGCTCACCACCGGCTACGGCCTCGGCACCCGCCCGGCCGAGCAGCGGGCGTTCGTGCGCACCCTCGCCGAGCGCGGGATCGCCGCCCTGGTGGTGGAGCTGGGCCCGCGTTTCGCGCGGCTGCCCGCCGCCCTGGTGGACACCGCCCGCGCCGCCGGGCTGCCGCTGGTCCAGCTGCACCGCGAGGTGCCGTTCGTGACGGTGACCGAGGAGATCCACACCGAGATCGTCAACGGCCACTACGCCCTGCTGCAGCGGGCCGAGGAGGTGCACCGGCGCTGTACCGAGGCGCTGCTGGGCGGCGGCGGGGTGCCGCAGGTCCTGGGCATCCTGGCGGACTTCAGCGGCAACCCGGTGTTCCTGGAGACCGCCGACGGCCGGCTGCTGTACGCCGCCGGAGAGGGCCCGGAGGGCGCGGATCCGCTCCAGGTGTGGGAGGGGCTGCGCGGCCCGCACAAGGACGCGCCGCCGCCCGCCGGTTCGGTGCTGGTGGACGTGCCCGGCGGTGGCCCGGGTACGGCGGGCTCGGTGCGCGCCCGGCTCGTCCTGCTGCCGGTGCGCTCGCCGCTGGCCCCCGTGCACCGGATCGCCGCCGAGCGGGCCGCGGGCATCCTCGCCGTGGTGCTGATGCAGGCCCGCCAGGAGGAGGAGCTGGCCGCCCGCGGGCGCGGTGACTTCCTCACCGATCTCGCCGAGGGCCGGATCGCCGCGGAGGACGCCCCGGCGCAGGCCCGGGTCCTCGGGTTCAAGCCCGGTGACAGCCCGCTGCTGCCGGTGGTGATGCGGATCGGTGACTCCCTGTCCCCCGGCGGGGGTTGGGCGGTGCTGGCGCGCGCGGTGTCCGAGGAGCTGGCCGCGGTGGGGGTGCCGGTGCTGCTGGGGGTGCGGCCGGTGGAGGGCCGGGTGCTGGTGCTGCTCGGGCTGCGCTCGGAGTCGGAGCGCTCAGCGGTCGCGGACCGGGTGGCGACGGCGCTGCGGGCGGGCGTGGAGCGGGCCGGGATGCGCCGGCCGGGCTCGCCGCCGCCGGTCGTGGTCGTCGGCGTGGCGGGCGGCTGGGCGGCCGCGTCGGCGGGGCTCAGGCACGCGGCGGAGACGGCGACGGCCGCGCAGGGCCTGACCGACCGGCCCTGGTACGACGCCCGCCGCCTGGACATCGACCTGCTCCTGTGGCGGCTGCGCGACCACCCGGATCTCGCCGCGTTCGTGGACCGTGCGATCGGCCCGCTGCGCGACCACGACCACCGCTCCAAGCCACCGCTGCTGCCGACCCTGCAGACCTATCTGGCGCACGCGGGCCGCAAGGCGGAGACGGCCCGCGAACTGCACCTGAACCGGCAGACCCTCTACAACCGGCTCGCCCGCATCGGGGAGTTGCTGGGCACCGACCTCGACGACCCGCAGACGGTCCTGGCGTTGAGCCTGGCGCTGCGGGCCCGCCGGCACGTGCCCTGACGGACTGGAGGCCGACCACCCTGCGGCGGGCGCGCGCCTTGCACTCCGCGTCGGCCGGGTTCGCCTTCGCCAGGTCCTGACTCTGTCGGGGATCTTGGCGGTCTGCTCAGTCTCTGGCGGACCGCCAAGACCTCGGCCGGGGGATCCCGTGCTGGTCCAGGTAGTTCTGGAAGGCGGTCGGCGGCCGTGACGGGGGTGTTTCTCCGGTCGGCGGCCGTCGGCTGAGGCGCTCGATGTTTGCGGCGATGGCTGTGAACACGTGCTGTAAGTGGGCTTTGTGCTGTCCCCGGTAGCGGCAGCGGCGCATGCCGTGTCCGTGGGCGAGTTCGTTGATGGTGCCTTCCACTCCGGAGCGGACCGCGTAGCGGGCCTGCCATTCGGGTGTCTGCTGCTCGGCGCGGACGCGGAGTTGCAGGTCACGGAGTTCTCGCGGGGGAAAGCCCACGCTCCGGGCGTTGTCGGTGGTGGTCGTGCAGCGGGTGCGGACCGGGCAGGGACGGCACTGGCTCTTGGTGAACCGTGCCACGATCAGAGGTGCCGCGGTGGGTGAGGAGGTCGGGTAGGGGCCGTGCCATCCCGCGCTGGTCTCGCCCTGCGGGCAGGTGACCTGGCGGCGGTCGAAGTCGATGTGGAAGTCGTCGCGGCCGAAGCCGTTGTTCCTGCGGTTCTGGCGGGTGGTGTTGACCGGCAGTGGTCCGGTGACCCTGACCTGGTGTTCGCGGGCTGCCTGTTCCAGATGGACCAGGGAGGTGTAGCCGCCGTCGACCAGATGCTCGGCGGGCAGCAGCCCGCGATGCTTGAGCCGGGTGTGGATGCCGGGCAGAGCCTTCGCGTCGTACCCGGTGGCGTCGGTGGTGGCCACATCTGTGATCACGTTGACGCCGTCGGGATCACAGGTTTCGGTGAGGTGTGCGACGAACCCCTTCCAGCGGGTGATGTGTCCGCGGCGCGCGTAGCGGGCCGTCGGGTCGTAGGGCGAGACGACTGCGACGGCAGAGGGCGGCAGCCCGCCGTCCTCGGCGGTGCGCCAGCGCAGGCGGCCGGCCCCGTCGCGGTAGTAGTTCTGCACCATGATCTGCCGCAGGGCTTGGACGCGGGGACCGGACAGGCGTTCCGGCCCGTGCTGCCCGAGGTGCTCGATCAGCCGGACGGCGTCGCCTCCGGTGGCGAGGATTCTGGTCTTGGGGCGGGTGGGGTTCTTGCCCAGACGGACCGGGCGGCCGTAGCGGCGCCCCCACTCCTCGTCGACCAGGCCGGCCAGCAGGTGCGAAGCTGTGCCGGCCAGTTCTTCCAGCGCGGCGCGGACGGCCTCGGTGACCAGTTCCAGCCGGGTCAGGTCGCGGACCGCGGCCAGGACGTGGGTGGAGTCCGTGCGCTGGGTGGTGCGCTCGCGGACGAGACCGGCCTCCTTCAGGCGCGCGAGCGCGAGGTCGAGGAGACGGTCGGCTCGGCCGTCCTCGGTGAGACGGTCGCGGAAGTCGGCCAGCACGCTGTGGTGGAAGCCGGGATCGTCCAGGTCCATGGCCAGCGCGTACTTGAAATCGATGCGGCAGCGAACCGCTTCGGCCGCCTGCCGGTCCGACAGACCGAGGAGGAACTGGAGCACGCAGACGGTGGCCAGCTGGGCGGGCGAGAGGCTGGGGCGGCCGTCACGCGGGTACCAGTCGGCGAAGTCCTCGTCACCCCACAGCCCGCCCAGGTGGTCTCTCACCCACATCGCCGTTGTACCGCCCGGATTGCTCGCCCGCGCCATCTGCGCGGTCAGAGACGGGACTTGCTCACCAGAACGGGCATGGAGCGACAACGAGCACCTCGACAACTGCATCGGTCCTTGAACAGAGCCGAGCATGCCCGTTGATCACGCTGCCCCGCCGGGGATCCTCAAGATCCCCGACAGAGTCAGGACCTAGGCGAGCGGGCGGGGCTGGGCCAACTCGTCGTAGATGCTGAGGACTTGGGCGACGGTCTCGTCCTCGGTCGGCCAGCTCACGGCCTGCCGTACGCCCGCCTCGCGCAGTTCCTCCCGGCGCTCGGGGTCGGCGAGGAGGCGTACGACGGCGTCCGCGAGTGCGTCCGGGTCGCCGTACGGGACGAGTTCGGCCGCCTCGCCGACGAGATCGGGGATGCCGCCGACCCGGGTGGCAATGAGCGGCACGCGCGCGTACAGCGCCTCCTGGGCCAGGACGGAGCGTGATTCCCAACTGCTCGTCAGCAGCGCCAGATCGGCCGCGGCGAGCAGTTCGGGCACGTCCTCGCGGCGGCCGATGAGCCGCACCGGCAGACCCTCGTCCTCGATCCGCCGCTGCAGCGCCGGCCGCTGCGGTCCCTCCCCGGCGATGACGAGCAGCGGCACGGGGTCGAGATCGCGCCAGGCACGGGCCGCGTCCAGCAGGACGTCGTAGCCGCGGTGCCGGTCGAGGGAGCCGACCGCGATGAGCAACGGGCGGTCGGTGGCGCCGAGTTCGGCCCGGACCTTGGGGCGCAGCCGGTCGGGATCGTCGAGGACGACGGGCCGGCGCTGTCCAGGCAGCCCGACGGCGGCGAGCCGGGCGTCCCGCGCCCCCGTGCTGCGGGCCCGGTCCACCAGGTCGGAGCTGGTGCCGAGGACCACGGACGCCGTACGCACCACCCGCCGCTCCAGCAGCCGCAGGAACTGTGCCCGCGCGCCCTGTGCCTGCGCCCGGTCGTGCCAGGTGACCACCAGCGGGGTGCGCCGGCCGCTCAGCGCGAGCACCGCCCGGAAGGAGGCGTGCAGCCCGTGCGCGTGCACCAGGTCGGCATCCGTGCAGGCGGCCCGCAGCGCGGCCACGGAGCCCGGGTCGCTGCTGCGCGGCACATGCACATGCTCGGCACCGGCGCCGGTGAAATCGTAGGCGCGGTCGGCCTCGACGGGGGCGCACACCGTGACCCGTACGCCCCTCGCCACGAGCCCCTCGGCCAGCGAGCGCACGTGCGCGCTGCTGGCGGCGTTGCCTCCGCCGAGCACCTGCACGGTGCGCAGCGTCGACTGGCCGTGCGACGCGTTGCTGCTCAGGGGGGTCACGGGGCCGGGGCTCCTGGTTCGACGTGGGCGGTCACGAGGAAACGTACAGAAGGTAGCGGGATCACGGGGGCGGACGGACGTACCCCGCGCGCCTCCCGCGCGGACCGTGTTCCCTCAAGCATGCCAGGGCGATGGGCCGTTACGGGAAATCCGGCGGGCGCACCGTGCGGCGGGCCGGGGCAATGCGCCGGAGCACGTCACCCACATGGGTGAGGCCAACTCGCCTCGGCCGCACCCGGGCGATCGCGTCCGGCGAGGTCAGAGGGTCACAGCGAGCGGGCCCACGCGGTCACCCGGTCTCCGTGCACGGCCGCGGCCACGACCGCGACGGCGTGCGCGAGCAGGCCGGGGCGCCGGTTTCCGGCCACGACGGCCGCCCCCAGCGCCGCACCGAGGGCATGCGCCCCCGTGTCCCCGATCATCGCGCGCTCCGCGAGATCGTCCGGCAGGACGGCCGCGGCCGCGCCCATAGCGGCGGCCGACAGCTCGGCCCCGGGCTCCTTCCGCAGCAGCCCCGGCGCGCCGAGCGCGAGCACCGCGCCGGCGGCGCGCCCCGGCCGTACGTCGACGAGGTTGACGAAGTGCGCCGTACCGGCGATCACGCACCCGGCGAGGAGCTTGTCCAGCGGCCGCTCCTTCAGGAGCGCTCCCGCGACCAGCGCGGCGGCCGAGATCCCGAACAGCTTCACGGCCCCGCTGGTGACTTCGCCGTCCCGCAGCGCACCGAGATGCGCGCGGAAGCCGCGCCGGGTGTCGCCGGAGAAGTAGCCGGCGACGTCGTCGTACGCCCCGCAGGCGCCGACGGCGAGCACGGCGGCCCCGGCGGCGGGATGCACCCGGGCGGCGGAGAGCGCCACGCCGACGGCGGAGGCGGGCCCGGCGTACAGCTCGACGGTCCGCCCGGCGTAGTTCTCGCGCTCCCAACGCGCCCGCGAACCCGGCGCGTTACGGCGCAGGGCGGCGATCCCCGCCCCGGTGACGGCGGCGGCCAGCGCGAAGGCGCCCGCCCGGCCCCTCACCCGTCCGCCCGGGCCGTCGCCAGCAGTTCCTCCGCGTGCGCGCGGGCCGTCTCGGAGTCCTCCTGCCCGGCCAGCATCCGGGACAGCTCGCGGATCCGCTCCTCGCCCTCCAGCACCTTCACACCGGACCGGGTGACCGAGCCGTCGTTGGTCTTCTCGACCAGCAGCTGCCGGTCGGCGAAGGCGGCGACCTGGGGCAGGTGGGTGACCACGACGACCTGCGCGGACTTGGCGAGCTTCGCGAGGCGCCGGCCGATCTCGACCGCTGCCTTGCCACCGACACCGGCGTCGACCTCGTCGAACAGATACGTCGGCACCGGGTCCGTGCCCGCGAACACGACCTCGACGGCGAGCATCACGCGGGACAGCTCACCGCCGGACGCGCCCTTGGCGATCGGCCGGGGCGGCGCGCCCGGGTGCGGGGCGAGCAGCAGCTCGACCTCGTCCACGCCCGACGGCCCGTACGCGACCGCGCGTCCGCCGACCTCGACGCCCTCCGGGTCCTCGGTCTGCCGGATGGCGAAGGACACGCGCGCGTGGGGCATCGCCAGCGAGGCCAGCTCGGCCGTCACGGCGGCGGCGAACCGCTCGGCGGCCTCCGTCCGCGCGTCCGTCAACGCCTGGGCGAGTCCGCCCAGTTCGGTGCGGAGCGCATCCCGCTCGGCGGTCAGCTCCTCGATCCGCTCGTCGTCGCCGTCCAGCTCGGTGAGCCGGGCGGCACTCCGCTCGGACCACGCCAGTACGGCGTTGACGTCGTCGCCGTACTTCCGGGTGAGCGCGGTCAGGGCCGCCCTGCGCTCCTCCACCGCGGCCAGCCGCAGCGGATCGGCGTCGAGGTCGTCGGCGTACCCGGCCAGCTCCCCGGCGACGTCGCCGAGCAGGATCCCGATCTCGCCGATGCGATCGGCGAGGGAAGCCAGCGCCGGGTCGTGCGACCGCACGGCCTCCAGTGCCCGATGGGACCCCGCGACGAGGGTCGAGGCGTCGATGCCCTCGGGGTCCTCGGGATTGCCCGCGAGAGCGGCGTGCGCGGCCGTCGCTGCGGACGACAGCGACTCCGCGTGCCCGAGCCGCTCGGCCTCCTCGGCCAGTTCGACGTCCTCGCCGGCCCGTGGCTCGACGGCGGCGATCTCGTCGAGGCCGTACCGCAGCATGTCGGCTTCCTGTGCCCGCTCACGCGCGCGTGTGGTGATCTCCGCCAGCTCGGCGGAGACGGCCCGCAGCCGGCGGTAGGCCTCGGTGTACTTGGCGAGCGGCACGGCGACGCCGTCGCCCGCGTACCGGTCCAGCGCCTGTCGCTGCCGGGACAGCTTCAGCAGCCCCTGCTGGTCGGTCTGCCCGTGCACGGCCACCAGCTCGTCGGCCAGCTCGGCGAGCAGCCCCACCGGCACCGAGCGCCCGCCCAGATGGGCCCGGGACCGGCCCTCGGCGGAAACGGTACGGCTGATCAGCAGGGACCCGTCGTCCAGCTCGGCCCCGGCCTCCTCGGCGCGTACGACGGCGGCGGCGCCCGCGGCGACGCTGAGCCGCCCCTCCACGACCGCCTTCTCGGCCCCGATCCGCACGAGCGCCGGGTCCGCCCGCCCACCGAGCAGCAGCCCCAGGCTGGTGACCACCATGGTCTTGCCCGCACCCGTCTCACCGGTGACGGCGGTGAACCCGGGCGACAGCTCGACGACGGCATCGTCGATGACCCCGAGCGACCGTATCCGCATCTCCTCCAACACGGAACAGACCATACGAGGTCCGGGGCGGAGAGTGCACACAGGCCGCTCTTTCTAGTGAGGCGCCCCGCGCCACCCCGTGGTCGGCAGGGCGAATTTCGCCACAAGTCGATCGGTGAAGGACGAATGATGCAGCCGAGCGAGCCGCACCGGCACGGCTCCCCGCCGCACCTCCACCCGCGCCCCCGGCGGCAGCTCGACGGTCCGCCGCCCGTCGCACCACAGAACGCCCGGCGAGATGTGCGGCAGAACCTCCACGGCGAGCACCGAATCCGGCGACGTGACCAGCGGCTTGGCGAACAGCGCGTGCGCGCTGATCGGCACCATCAGCAACGCCTCGACCTCGGGCCACACCACGGGCCCGCCCGCGGAGAACGCGTACGCCGTGGACCCGGTGGGCGTGGAGAGGATCACCCCGTCGCAGCCGAACTCCGACACCGGCCGGCCGTCGATCTCCAGCACGACTTCCAGCAGCTTCTCGGCGCCGGCCTTCTGCACGGCCGCCTCGTTCAGCGCCCAGTCCGTGTGCACGAGGTCCCCGTTGCGGTGCACGACGACATCGACGGTCATCCGCTCCTCGACCTCGTACGACCGCGCCACCACCCGGTCGACCACCCGGTCGAGGTCGTCCCGCTCGGCCTCCGCGAGGAACCCCACCCGGCCGAGGTTGACGCCGAGCATCGGCACCCCGGAGGCCCGGGCGAACTCCGCCCCGCGCAGCAGCGTGCCGTCGCCGCCGAGCACGATCAGCAGCTCGCATCCGTCGAGGCACTGCGGAGTGGCCTCCTTGACCAGCACCACCTCGTCCGGCAGCGGCAGGTCGCACGCCTCCTCCTCCAGCACCCGCACCCCGATGCCATGCCGCAGCAGGCCCTTGACGACGAGTTCCGCACTGCGGATCGCCGCGGGCCGCCCGGTGTGGGCGAGCAGGAAAACAGTACGCGCCAGGTTCTGTGTCAACGCGGCCCCTCCGCCACTGCACGGTCGACGTCGGCCGGGTCCACCTGGGGTGCCCCCGCCCGCAGCCAGAGAAAGTACTCCACGTTCCCCGAGGGCCCCGGCAGCGGACTGGCGGTGACCGAACGCACCCCGAGCCCCAGCTCCCAGGCCTTCTCGGCCACTGTCCGCACGGCCTCCGCCCGCAGCTGCGGACTCCGTACGACACCCCCGCTGCCGAGCCGCTCCTTCCCCACCTCGAACTGCGGCTTGACCATCATCACCAGGTCGGCGTCCGGCTTCACGCACCGCTTCAGGGCCGGCAGCACCAGCCCGAGCGGGATGAAGGACAGATCGCCCACGACAAGATCCACAGGTTCCCCATCGATCGCCTCGAGCGTCAACTCGCGTACGTTCGTACGGTCCTTGACGGTGACGCGTTCATCGCTCTGCAGAGACCAGGCGAGCTGGCCGTACCCGACGTCCACGGCGACGACATGGGCGACGCCCGCGCGCAGCAGGACGTCGGTGAAGCCGCCCGTGGACGCGCCGGCGTCCAGCGCGCGCCGGCCCTCGACCACGAGCCCCTGCGGCACGAAGACATCGAGCGCGCCGGCGAGCTTGTGCCCGCCCCGGGAGACGTAGTCGGGGTCGTAGTCGTCGTCCTGGACCACGATCGAGGCGGCGGTCTCGACCTGGGTGGCCGGCTTGGTCGCCACGGTCTTGCCGACGGTGACCCGGCCGGCGGCGATCAGCTGGCCGGCGTGCTCACGCGAACGCGCGAGCTTCCGGCGGACCAGCTCCGCGTCCAGACGACGGCGTGCGACTCCTGCCACGTTCGGTTCAGCTCCTGCTCTGGTGGTACGAGGGTGACTGGGGGGCCGGAGGGCCCGGGCGGGCGTCGAGCGCGGTGAGCGCGTCGCGCAGCCCCCCGTGTACATCCTCGTACACCTCGACATGTCCGTCGGTGGCGAGGTGGTCGGCGTCGGCCAGCCGCTCCAGCCGGGCGTCGACCTCGGCGTTGCCGGTGGGGGTGCGCGGGACGTTCAGGGGGGCGGGCGCGGCGGGGTCGTACGCCTGCGGCGCCTGCGCCGCCTCCTGCACCGAATCCTGCGGGATCTCCGTCTCCGGAACCGAGTCGTTCATGCCCCGACGCTACCTCGAACCGCTGGGGTACCGTCGGGGGCGATGGCCACGATCGAGGAGTGCCGCGCCGCACTGGGAAAGCTTTCGGACAACATGCAGGGCGCCGAGGGCGACGTGCGCGCGGCCGCCGTGCTGGACCGCTCGGTGAGCTGTCACATCACCGATCTGGACGTCACCTTCGCCGGCCGGATGACGGGCGGCCGGATCGAGGTGGACGGCACCCACCCCGGCCCGCCGCGGGTCAAGGCGCAGATCAGACTGGCCATGGCCGGGGACGACCTGGTGTCCCTGGTGGCCGGCGAGCTGAACTTCGCGACCGCCTGGGGCAAGGGCCGGGTGCGGCTGGAGGCGAACCTGCTGGATCTGTTCCGGCTCAGGAAGCTGCTGTGACCTTCTCCGACCGTGCCTTGCGCGCCGCCGGTACGACCAGCGGGGTGCCGGTCTCCGGGTCGTCGATGACCTGACAGCGCAGCCCGAACACCTGCTGTACCAGCTCGGCGGTGACGATGTCGTTCGGGGCGCCCTCGGCGATCACTTCGCCGCCGCGCAGCGCGATGAGGTGGGTGGCGTAGCGGGCCGCGTGGTTGAGGTCGTGCAGCACGGCGACCAGGGTGCGGCCCTGGGTCTCGTGCAGTTCGGCGCACAGGTCGAGGACGTCGATCTGGTGCTGGATGTCCAGGTAGGTGGTCGGCTCGTCCAGGAGCAGCAGCGGGGTCTGCTGGGCGAGCGCCATGGCGATCCACACCCGCTGCCGCTGCCCGCCGGACAGCTCGTCGACGTACCGGTCGGCCAGCTCGGCGACTCCGGTCTGCCGCATCGACTCCTCTACGACCCGCTCGTCCTCGGCCGACCACTGGCGCAGCAGGCCCTGGTGCGGATAGCGGCCGCGGCCGACCAGGTCGGCGACGGTGATGCCGTCGGGCGCGATGGACGACTGCGGCAGCAGGCCGAGGGTCCGCGCCACCTTCTTGGCGGGCATCGACTGGATGGCCTGCCCGTCGAGCAGCACCCGCCCCGCAGTCGGCCTGAGCATCCGTGACAGCGCCCGCAGCAGCGTCGACTTGCCGCACGCGTTCGGACCGACGATCACCGTGAAGGAGTTGTCGGGGATCTCCACCGACAGCTGCTCGGCGATGACGCGCTGGTCGTAGGCGAGGGTGACGTTCTCGGCGGACAGGCGGTTCACAGTGCTCCTCTTGCTGACTGACTCGGGGACGGCGCTCATATCCGGCCCGCCCTGCGCTCGGTGACCAGCAGCCACAGCAGATAGCCGCCGCCGAGGACGCCGGTGACCACGCCGACGGGCAGCTGGTCGGCGCCGAAGGCGCGCTGGGAGGCCCAGTCGGCGGCGACCAGCAGGGCGGCGCCCATGCACAGGGAGGGCACCAGGTTCGGGCCCGGCATGGGGGCACCTCCCGCGCCCTTAAGGCAGCGGGGGAGGGTGAGGCGCCGGGCGAGCTGGGGCGCGGTGAGCGCGACGAAGCTGACGGGTCCGGCGGCCGCGGTGGCGGCCGCGGTGAGCAGCACGGCGCAGACCATCAGCACCAGCCGGACCCGGTGCACACGCACCCCGAGGGCGTTCGCGACGTCGTCGCCCATCTCCATCATCCTGAGGCCGCGCGCGTTCGCGAGGACCACCGGGACGAGGACCGCGCACAGGGCGAGCAGTGGCCAGACCTGGTCCCAGTCACGGCCGCCCAGGGAGCCGGTCATCCACACGACCGCGCGGGCCGCGTCGACGAGGTCGGCCTTGGTGAGCAGATAGCCGTTGACGGCCGTGGCGATCGCGGAGACGCCGATGCCGACCAGGACCAGCCGGTACCCGTGCACGCCCTGCTTCCAGGCGAGCAGATAGATGGCGAGGCCGGTCGCCAGGCCACCCGCCAGGGCACCGAGGGTGACCTGGGTGGTATTGCCGGACAGCAGCACGATCACGACCAGCGCGCCGGCCGTCGAGCCCTGCGACAGGCCGAGGACGTCCGGGCTGCCGAGCGGGTTGCGGGAGACGGACTGGAACAGAGCGCCGCCGAGGCCGAGCGAGGCGCCGACCAGCAGGCCGACCAGGACCCGCGGCAGCCGCAGCTCGTTGACGATGAAGTCCTGGTAGGCGTTGCCGTTCCCGGCGAGGGTCCGGAGCACGTCGGCGGCCGGTATCTTCGCGTCGCCGGTGCCGATCAGCGCGACGCCCGCGGCGCAGGCGGCGACCAGCAGCAGGGCGACGACGACGAGGGCCCGCAGGTCGAGGCGCAGGGAGAGCCCGCCCGGCGTGCGTACGGCCCGGTTCATGGATCGGGTCTTCACAGCTGGGCCGTCCTCCGCCGTCGTACGAGAAAGATGAAGACCGGGCCGCCGATGATCGCGGTGACGATGCCGACCTGGAGCTCCGAGGGGCGGGCCACGACCCGGCCGATGACGTCGGCGCCGAGCAGCAGCACGGGCGACAGGACCGTCGCGTACGGCAGGATCCAGCGCAGGTCGGGGCCGGTGAAGGAGCGCACGACGTGCGGGACCATCAGGCCGACGAACACGATCGGACCGCAGGCGGCGGTCGCGGCACCGCACAGCACGGTGGCGGCGAGCATGGCCAGCGCGCGGGTGCGGCCCAGGTTGGCGCCGAGGGCGCGGGCGGTGTCGTCGCCCATCGTGACCGCGTTCAGCGGCCTGGCCAGCCCGAGCGCGAGAAGCGTGCCGACCGCGAGGAACGGCAGCACCTGCAGGATGGTCGAGTTCGTGGCCGAGGCCAGTGAACCCACCGTCCAGAAGCGCATCTTGCCCAGCGCCGCGTCGTCCATGATCATCACGGCCTGCAGATAGCCGTACAGGGCGGCACTGATGGCCGTGCCGGCGAGCGCGAGCCGCACGGGGGTGGCGCCCCGGCTGCCGCCGAGGAACCAGACCAGCGCGCCGACCGCGGCCGCCCCGAGGAAGGCGAACCACACATAGCCCGTGAGGCTGGTGACGCCGAAATAGGTGATGGCCGTGACGACGGCGGCGGAGGCACCCGCGTTGATCCCGAGCAGTCCGGGGTCGGCCAGCGGATTGCGGGTGAGCGCCTGCAGCACCGCGCCCGAGAGGCCGAGCGCGGCACCGGCGAGCAGGCCCAGGACCGTGCGCGCGAGCCGCTCGTCCACGACGATGTCGCCATAGCTCCCGGTGTCATGGAACAGGCCGTGCCAGACCTGGTCCGGTGACAGGGCTTTCGCCCCGATCGCGATACTCGCCAGAGCGACGAGCACCAGGATCGCGGCGGAGAGCAGGAGCCCAAGAGCCCTTGCCGCCCGACGGGTTGGGGGCGCGGGGGCGGTCTCCGCGCGCTGTTCCGGAGGACTGTCGACCAACACGAGGTTAGGTTAGCCTACCCTGGCTACCGATCTCGATCCCGGGCCTCGTCGCTGTCGTTCGCCGGGCCTCGTCGATCTCGATCTCCGAGCCTCGTCGTACTCGTTCGCCGCGGCCTCCTCACAGCCCGAGACGCGCCAGTGCCTTCCCCCCGTCCAGCTCGCAGGAGCCCTCGCCGGCCGCCGTCCAAGCCGCCGCGCACAGGGCCCGCAGCCCGTCCAACGGCTCGCCCTCACCCTCCAGTTCCATCCGGTCCGCCCCGGCCGTCGCCGTGAACCCTCCGCAGCAGAAGCCCTCCACGAGCGGGACCACCTCCGGCTGCCCGGTGAGCAGCCCGCGCAGATCCGCGTCCACGAACGTCGGCCGGTGCCGCGGCGGCGCGGCGAGCAGCTGGGCGCCGTCGGTGACACCGGTCAGCACCAGCAGCGAGTCGACCCCGCCGTTGAACGCACCCTCGATGTCCGTGTCCAGCCGGTCCCCGACCACCAGCGGCCGCTCGGCGCCGGTACGGAGAATCGTCTCCTTGTGCATGGGCGGCAGCGGCTTGCCCGCCACCTGCGGCTCCTTGCCCGTCGCGATCCGTACGACCTCCACAGCCGCGCCGTTGCCCGGCGCGATGCCCCGCCCGCTCGGGATCGTCAGATCGGTGTTGGAGGCGAACCACGGCACCCCGCGCGCGACCGCGTACGACGCCTCCGCGAACCGGCCCCAGGCCAGATCCGGCCCGCCGTACCCCTGCACGACCGCCGCCGGATCGTCGTCCGCCGACTCCACGGGGGCCAGCCCCCGCTCGCGCAACGCCGCGCGCAGCCCCTCACCGCCGACGACCAGCACCCGCGCCCCGGCCGGCACCTGCTCGCTGATCAGCCGTGCGACCGCCTGCGCGGAGGTGATGACGTCGTCCGCCGCCGTCGGTATGCCCAGCTCCGTGAGGTGCTCGGCGACGGTGTCCGGGGTCCGCAGCGCGTTGTTGGTGACGTACGCCAGATGCATCCCGCCCGAGCGGGCCACCGCCAGCGAGTCGACTGCGTGCGCGATCGCGCTCCCGCCCGCGTACACCACCCCGTCCAGATCGAGCAGCGCCGTGTCGTACGCCTCGCTCAGGGGCTGCCCACTGCCCTCGGGCCTCGTCCTGACCGCCTGGCTCATTCCGCATCGCTCCTCGTTCAGTGACCTTCAATGGCGTCCAAAGGCCTTTCCCCCGATCATCCCGCACGCCACTGACACACGTACGATGCCCTGATGAACACTGCAGGTCACTCGGAAGCAACGGCGCACCGGGGCCTGGAACTCACCCCGTTCCGAGGCCTTCGCTACGACCCCGACCGGGTCGGCAGCCTCGCCGCCGTCACCTCCCCGCCGTACGACGTCGTCGTACGCCCCGATGGGGTGCACCACCTCCAGTCCGCCGACCCGCACAACATCGTCCGTCTGATCCTCCCGCAGGCCGGCACCCCGAGCGCCAGTACCGAGCAAGCGGCCGACACCCTGCGCCGCTGGCTGCACGAGGGCATTCTCGCCGCGGACCCGGAGCCCGGCCTGTACGTCTACGAACAGCGCGACGGAGGAGACATGCTGCAGCGCGGTGTCATCGGCGCGCTGCGGGTCTCGGAGCCCGCCGAAGGCGTGGTGCTGCCGCACGAGGACGTCATGCCGCCCGTGGTCGCCGACCGCGCCGCCCTGATGCGCGCCACGCGCGCGAACCTCGAACCGCTGCTGCTGACCTACCGCGGCGACGGGACCGCGGCCGAGGTCGTCGAACGCACGGCGGAGAAGCCCCCGCTACTGGACACGACCACCGAGGACGGCTTCCACCACCGCCTGTGGTCCGTCACCGACCCCGCCGACGTGGCCCGCATCCAGTCCGACCTCGCCCGCCAACAGGCCCTGATCGCCGACGGCCACCACCGCTGGGCCACCTATCTGCGGCTGCGCGCCGAGCATCCCTCCCCCAGCCCCTGGGACCACGGCCTGGTCCTGCTCGTCGACACCGCCCGCTACCCGTTGCGTGTCCGCGCCATCCACCGCCTGCTGCACCGCCTGCCGGTCGCCGACGCGCTCACGGCGGTCGAGGGCCTGTTCCGGACACGACGCCTCGACACACCGCTCACCGAGGCGCTGGCGGCGCTCGCGGACGCGTCCTGCGCGGGCAACGCCTTCCTGCTGGCCGGCGACGGCGCGTTTCACCTGCTCGACCGCCCCGACCCGGAGCTGCTGGCCCGGACGATCCCGGCCGACCGCCCACCCGCCTGGCGCTCCCTGGACGCCACGGTCCTGCACACCACGCTCCTCGACCACGTCTGGCACATCCCCGAGGACTCCCCGGCCCACATCGCCTACATCCATGACACGGCCGCGACGGTCGCCAAGGCGGAACGCGACGGCGGTACGGCGGTCCTGATGCACCCCGTCCGCGAGGAGGTCGTACGCGACCTGGCCCGTCAGGGCGTGATGATGCCCCGCAAGTCGACCTCGTTCGGCCCGAAGCCGGCGTCCGGGCTGGTGCTGCGGGCACTGGAGATCTGAGCCGTACCGGCCCCCGAGCTTCCTGACGCCGGAACGCGAAAGAGGGCAGGCCCCCTGGGGAGCCTGCCCTCTTCTCGTCTCAGCGACTACACGTCAGCCGTCGTCCGGCACGTCAGTTCTCGTCGGCGTCTCCGTCGCCGTCCTTCTGCGCCGCGTTCTCGGGCTCGCCTTCGCCCTCGCCTTCGCCCTCGCTGTCGTCCAGCGCGTCGACGAACTCCACGCCGTCCAGCTCGGCGAGCCGGTCGGAGGCGTCCGTGCTTCCGTCCCGGTCGGCCTCCACGGCCTTCGCGAACCACTCCCGCGCCTCGCCTGCGCGGCCGGCGGCCAGCAGGGCGTCGGCGTAGGCGTACCGAAGGCGCGCGGTCCACGGCTGGACCGAGTTGGAGGCCAGCTCCGGGCTCTGCAGGGTCACGATGGCCGCGTCCAGCTGTCCCATGTCACGCCGTGCACCGGCCGCGACGAGCCGCATCTCGACCTGACCGGCCTTGTCCAGCTTGTGCACATCCGGGGCGCCGGCCATGTCCAGCGCCTTCTCCGGCCGGCCGAGCCCGCGCTCGCAGTCGGCCATCACCGGCCACAGCTCCACGCTGCCGGTCATCCGGCGCGCGGCCCGGAACTCGGCGAGGGCTTCGCTGTACTTCTGGTTGGCGTACGCCGCGAACCCCGCGGCCTCGCGTACGGCGGCCACACGGGACGCCAGCCGCAGGGCCACCTTCGAGTAGCCGTAGGCGCCCTCGGGGTCCTCGTCGATGAGCCGGGCGACCATCACCAGGTTCTTGGCGACGTCGTCCGCGAGCGTCTTCGGCAGGCTCTGCAGCTCCTGCCGCACATCCTTGTCGATCTCGTCACCGGTGACGTCCTCCGGGATCGGCAGCCGCTTGATCGGCTCCCGGTCGCGGTCGCGGTCCCTGTCGCGGTCGTCGCGGAAGCGGCCACCGCCGCGCCGGTCGTCACGGCGGTCGTCACGGCGGTCGTCACGCCCCCGGAACCCACCCGGCCGACCACCGCGGTCGTCCCGACGGGGCCCACGGTCACGGTCGTCCCTACGGCCGTAGCCGCCACGGTCACCGCGGTCGTCCCGGCCGCGGAACCCACCACGGTCACCCCGGCTGTCGTCCCGGCGGAAGCCACCGCGGTCATCGCGACGGTCGTCACGGCGGTCGTCACGGCGGTCGCCGTAGCCACCACCACGATGGTCATCGCGCCGGCCGTGGCCGCCGCGGTCGTCCTCACGGCGGAAGGCGGGACGCTCCCCGCCGCGGTCGTCACGCCGGAAACCACGGTCGTCACGGCGGTCGTCCCGACGCGGCCCACGGTCATCCCGCTGGAACCCCGGACGCGGACCCCGGTCACCCTCACGACGGTCATCCCTACGGCCGTAGCCACCACGGTCACCACGGTCGCCGTAGCCGCCACCGCGACGGTCGTCCCGGCGGAAGCCACCGCGGTCATCACGCCGGTCGTCGCGACGGTCGTCGCGACGGTCGCCGTAGCCACCACCACGATGGTCGTCACGCCGGCCGTGGCCGCCGCGGTCGTCGTCACGGCGCAAGGCCGGACGCTCCCCGCCGCGGTCGTCACGCCGGAAACCACGGTCGTCACGGCGGTCGTCCCGACGCGGCCCACGGTCACGGTCATCCCGCTGGAACGCCGGACGCGGACCCCGGTCACCCTCACGACGGTCATCCCTACGGCCGTAGCCGCCACGGTCACCACGGTCGTCCCGGCCGCGGAACCCACCGCGGTCACCCCGATTGTCGTCCCGGCGGAAGCCACCGCGATCATCACGACGGTCATCACGACGGTCGTCACGGCTTCCGTCGCGACGGTCGCCGTAGCCACCACCGCGGTTGTCGTCGCGACGTCCGTAACCACCCCGGTCGTTGTCACGACGGTCGTTGTCACGACGGAAGCCGCCACGGTCGCCCCGGTAGCCGCCGCGGTCACCGCGGTCACCACTGTCCCGTCGGCGCTGGTCGCGCTCCGGTCGGTCGTCGGGAGAGTTGGTGGACATGGTGACTCCTGTCTTCGGTACCGCAAGCATTGTAAAAACAAAAGGACCCCTGGTCCCAGCTGAACGCTGGGACCAGGGGTCCTCCAAAGATTGTTCGGCGGTGTCCTACTCTCCCACAGGGTCCCCCCTGCAGTACCATCGGCGCTGTGAGGCTTAGCTTCCGGGTTCGGAATGTAACCGGGCGTTTCCCTCACGCTATGACCACCGAAACCCTAATGGTTTCGAGCGAACAAGCACACTTTGTAGTTATGCGTTCTGCTCTGAGCTGGCAACAGTCGTTGCCTCAGAACTAACACAGTGGACGCGAGCAACTGAGGACAAGCCCTCGGCCTATTAGTACCGGTCACCTCCACCAGTTACCTGGCTTCCAGATCCGGCCTATCAACCCAGTCGTCTACTGGGAGCCTTACCCCATCAAGTGGGTGGGAGTCCTCATCTCGAAGCAGGCTTCCCGCTTAGATGCTTTCAGCGGTTATCCCTCCCGAACGTAGCCAACCAGCCATGCCCTTGGCAGAACAACTGGCACACCAGAGGTTCGTCCGTCCCGGTCCTCTCGTACTAGGGACAGCCCTTCTCAAGACTCCTACGCGCACAGCGGATAGGGACCGAACTGTCTCACGACGTTCTAAACCCAGCTCGCGTACCGCTTTAATGGGCGAACAGCCCAACCCTTGGGACCGACTCCAGCCCCAGGATGCGACGAGCCGACATCGAGGTGCCAAACCATCCCGTCGATATGGACTCTTGGGGAAGATCAGCCTGTTATCCCCGGGGTACCTTTTATCCGTTGAGCGACGGCGCTTCCACAAGCCACCGCCGGATCACTAGTCCCGACTTTCGTCCCTGCTCGACCCGTCGGTCTCACAGTCAAGCTCCCTTGTGCACTTACACTCAACACCTGATTGCCAACCAGGCTGAGGGAACCTTTGGGCGCCTCCGTTACCCTTTAGGAGGCAACCGCCCCAGTTAAACTACCCATCAGACACTGTCCCTGATCCGGATCACGGACCCAGTTAGACATCCAGCACGACCAGACTGGTATTTCAACGACGACTCCACACACACTGGCGTGCATGCTTCACAGTCTCCCAGCTATCCTACACAAGCCGAACCGAACACCAATATCAAACTGTAGTAAAGGTCCCGGGGTCTTTCCGTCCTGCTGCGCGAAACGAGCATCTTTACTCGTAGTGCAATTTCACCGGGCCTATGGTTGAGACAGTCGAGAAGTCGTTACGCCATTCGTGCAGGTCGGAACTTACCCGACAAGGAATTTCGCTACCTTAGGATGGTTATAGTTACCACCGCCGTTTACTGGCGCTTAAGTTCTCAGCTTCGCCTGGACGAATCCAAGCTAACCGGTCCCCTTAACGTTCCAGCACCGGGCAGGCGTCAGTCCGTATACATCGCCTTACGGCTTCGCACGGACCTGTGTTTTTAGTAAACAGTCGCTTCTCGCTGGTCTCTGCGGCCACCCCCAGCTCACCGAGTAAATCGGATCACCAGGCGTGGCCCCCCTTCTCCCGAAGTTACGGGGGCATTTTGCCGAGTTCCTTAACCATAGTTCACCCGAACGCCTCGGTATTCTCTACCTGACCACCTGAGTCGGTTTAGGGTACGGGCCGCCATGAAACTCGCTAGAGGCTTTTCTCGACAGCATAGGATCATCCACTTCACCACAATCGGCTCGGCATCAGGTCTCAGACTTAATGGCGTGCGGATTTACCTACACACCGTCCTACACCCTTACCCCGGGACAACCACCGCCCGGGATGGACTACCTTCCTGCGTCACCCCATCACTCACCTACTACCAGATTGGTCCGGCGGCTCCACCACTTTCCATTCCCCGAAGGGTCCGGAACGGCTTCACGGCCTCAGCATCACTGGATTCGATGTTTGACGCTTCACAGCGGGTACCGGAATATCAACCGGTTATCCATCGACTACGCCTGTCGGCCTCGCCTTAGGTCCCGACTTACCCTGGGCAGATCAGCTTGACCCAGGAACCCTTAGTCAATCGGCGCACACGTTTCTCACGTGTGTATCGCTACTCATGCCTGCATTCTCACTCGTCAACCGTCCACGACTACCTTCCAGTGCCGCTTCACCCGGCAGACGACGCTCCCCTACCCATCACAGCACCCGTTGGGGCTTATACTGCAATGACACGACTTCGGCGGTACGCTTGAGCCCCGCTACATTGTCGGCGCGGAATCACTAGACCAGTGAGCTATTACGCACTCTTTCAAGGGTGGCTGCTTCTAAGCCAACCTCCTGGTTGTCTCTGCGACTCCACATCCTTTCCCACTTAGCGTACGCTTAGGGGCCTTAGTCGATGCTCTGGGCTGTTTCCCTCTCGACCATGGAGCTTATCCCCCACAGTCTCACTGCCGCGCTCTCACTTACCGGCATTCGGAGTTTGGCTAAGGTCAGTAACCCGGTAGGGCCCATCGCCTATCCAGTGCTCTACCTCCGGCAAGAAACACACGACGCTGCACCTAAATGCATTTCGGGGAGAACCAGCTATCACGGAGTTTGATTGGCCTTTCACCCCTAACCACAGGTCATCCCCCAGGTTTTCAACCCTGGTGGGTTCGGTCCTCCACGAAGTCTTACCTCCGCTTCAACCTGCCCATGGCTAGATCACTCCGCTTCGGGTCTTGAGCGTGCTACTGAATCGCCCTGTTCGGACTCGCTTTCGCTACGGCTTCCCCACCCGGGTTAACCTCGCAACACACCGCAAACTCGCAGGCTCATTCTTCAAAAGGCACGCAGTCACGAGAACGTGCAAGCACGTTCCGACGCTCCCACGGCTTGTAGGCACACGGTTTCAGGTACTATTTCACTCCCCTCCCGGGGTACTTTTCACCATTCCCTCACGGTACTATCCGCTATCGGTCACCAGGGAATATTTAGGCTTAGCGGGTGGTCCCGCCAGATTCACACGGGATTTCTCGGGCCCCGTGCTACTTGGGTGTCTCTCAAACGAGCCGCTGACATTTCGACTACGGGGTCTTACCCTCTACGCCGGACCTTTCGCATGTCCTTCGTCTACATCAACGGTTTCTCACTCGTCCCACGGCCGGCAGACCGCAGAAGAGAGATCCCACAACCCCGTATACGCAACCCCTGCCGGGTCTCACACGCATACGGTTTGGCCTCATCCGGTTTCGCTCGCCACTACTCCCGGAATCACGGTTGTTTTCTCTTCCTGAGGGTACTGAGATGTTTCACTTCCCCTCGTTCCCTCCACACTGCCTATGTGTTCAGCAGTGGGTGACAGCCCATGACGACTGCCGGGTTTCCCCATTCGGAAACCCCCGGATCAAAGCCTGGTTGACGACTCCCCGGGGACTATCGCGGCCTCCCACGTCCTTCATCGGTTCCTGGTGCCAAGGCATCCACCGTGCGCCCTTAAAAACTTGGCCACAGATGCTCGCGTCCACTGTGCAGTTCTCAAACAACGACCAGCCACCCATCACCCCACCAGAACATCCGGTGAGTGCACTGGGGCCGGCGACTGAGGAAAGGTTCGTTCCCTCAGACACCCAACAGCGTGCCCGACACGACCAGCCGACCAGATCAGCGTTCCACGCCCCGAAGAGCAGTACTAGCGCCTGGTCCATCCTGGACCGTGCCGAATAATCAACGTTCCACCCATGAGCTGACCACCGCCAGACATTTGCTGGCGTAGTGGCTCTGGCTGCCTTGCGGCAGCTAGATGCTCCTTAGAAAGGAGGTGATCCAGCCGCACCTTCCGGTACGGCTACCTTGTTACGACTTCGTCCCAATCGCTAGTCCCACCTTCGACAGCTCCCTCCCACAAGGGGTTGGGCCACCGGCTTCGGGTGTTACCAACTTTCGTGACGTGACGGGCGGTGTGTACAAGGCCCGGGAACGTATTCACCGCAGCAATGCTGATCTGCGATTACTAGCGACTCCGACTTCATGGGGTCGAGTTGCAGACCCCAATCCGAACTGAGACCGGCTTTTTGAGATTCGCTCCACCTCACGGTATCGCAGCTCATTGTACCGGCCATTGTAGCACGTGTGCAGCCCAAGACATAAGGGGCATGATGACTTGACGTCGTCCCCACCTTCCTCCGAGTTGACCCCGGCGGTCTCCTGTGAGTCCCCATCACCCCGAAGGGCATGCTGGCAACACAGAACAAGGGTTGCGCTCGTTGCGGGACTTAACCCAACATCTCACGACACGAGCTGACGACAGCCATGCACCACCTGTACACCGACCACAAGGGGGACCCTGTCTCCAGGGTTTTCCGGTGTATGTCAAGCCTTGGTAAGGTTCTTCGCGTTGCGTCGAATTAAGCCACATGCTCCGCCGCTTGTGCGGGCCCCCGTCAATTCCTTTGAGTTTTAGCCTTGCGGCCGTACTCCCCAGGCGGGGAACTTAATGCGTTAGCTGCGGCACCGACGACGTGGAATGTCGCCAACACCTAGTTCCCACCGTTTACGGCGTGGACTACCAGGGTATCTAATCCTGTTCGCTCCCCACGCTTTCGCTCCTCAGCGTCAGTAATGGCCCAGAGATCCGCCTTCGCCACCGGTGTTCCTCCTGATATCTGCGCATTTCACCGCTACACCAGGAATTCCGATCTCCCCTACCACACTCTAGCTAGCCCGTATCGACTGCAGACCCGAGGTTAAGCCTCGGGCTTTCACAATCGACGTGACAAGCCGCCTACGAGCTCTTTACGCCCAATAATTCCGGACAACGCTTGCGCCCTACGTATTACCGCGGCTGCTGGCACGTAGTTAGCCGGCGCTTCTTCTGCAGGTACCGTCACTTGCGCTTCTTCCCTGCTGAAAGAGGTTTACAACCCGAAGGCCGTCATCCCTCACGCGGCGTCGCTGCATCAGGCTTGCGCCCATTGTGCAATATTCCCCACTGCTGCCTCCCGTAGGAGTCTGGGCCGTGTCTCAGTCCCAGTGTGGCCGGTCGCCCTCTCAGGCCGGCTACCCGTCGTCGCCTTGGTGAGCCATTACCTCACCAACAAGCTGATAGGCCGCGGGCTCATCCTTCACCGCCGGAGCTTTCCAGCCTCCACGATGCCGTGGAGGCTCGTATCCGGTATTAGACCCCGTTTCCAGGGCTTGTCCCAGAGTGAAGGGCAGATTGCCCACGTGTTACTCACCCGTTCGCCACTAATCCACCCCGAAGGGTTTCATCGTTCGACTTGCATGTGTTAAGCACGCCGCCAGCGTTCGTCCTGAGCCAGGATCAAACTCTCCGTGAATGTTTTCCCGTGATCGGGATGAACACCACGAGAGCGGAACAGTCGGATGGAATGACCCGACCGTTCACAGCGTCCTCGCTGTGTTTTTCAAAGGAACCTCGACCATCGGAATGTTTCCGACGGACGGGGTATCAACATATCTGGCGTTGATTTTTGGCACGCTGTTGAGTTCTCAAGGAACGGTCGCTCCCTTTGTACTCACCCTCTCGGGCTTTCCTCCGGGCGCTTCCCTTCGGTGTTTCCGACTCTATCAGATCCTTTCGGCGTCCGATTCCCGGTCGGCGGGATTCGTCTGGGGGTTTTCGGCTTTCGCCGTGGCCCTTTCGACATTCACTACGTTAGCTCATTCTCTCGGCGACTCATAATCGAGTCTCGCGGCTTCGAATTCGGGCACACGGGCGCGCCGAAATCGACCCCGCAGAGGGGTTGTAGCTGAGTAGTGGGGGTGCCGCTCCGGCTGCAGGCGAGTGCCGTACCCGGTTCAGCGGCTCGGGATACATTACGCACCTTCTCAAGGCACGTCAACTTGAGCGGCGCTTCGGTACATGGGCCCGATAGGGGCTCACCGTCGGGTCGTTGGCCACCCAGTAGCGCCAGGGATGGACGTCGCCGTTCCCGCCTTCGCCGGCGACTCCGGTGCGGGGGCCGCTTCGTACCTGGTCAGCGGGTACGGGCGTACCGGTCAGCATCCGCAACGGAGTCTCGCCGGTGGTGCACGCGTCCGTACCGTCCAGGGCGCGATCGACTTCCAGGGCCGTCGCGAGGCGGGCCGGACCCTTGGCCAATTCCTTGTCGTTCCGGGCCGAAAGTCGTCGTTTGCGGGCCAGTTCGACCCCCTCGACAACCTCGCCGGCGCGGAGCAGCACGGCGCTCGCCCGGCCCTCGGGGCCGCAGACGAGGTTCATGCAGTGCCACATGCCGTAGGTGAAGTAGACGTACACGTGTCCGGGCGGACCGAACATCACCGCGTTGCGGGCGGTGCGGCCGCGGTAGGCGTGTGAGCCGGGGTCGTTTGGGCCGTCGTACGCCTCGACCTCCGTGAGGCGGAGGGCGATCGGGCCGTCGGGGGTCGTACGGACGAGGATGCGGCCGAGCAGGTCCGGTGCCACGTCGAGGACCGGGCGGTCGAAGAACTCTCGGGGCAGTGGCGTACGGTCCGGTGGCGCGATCATGCCGTCCGAGGGTAGTGCAGCCGGGACACCGGCCCGGCGGAACCGGTCAGAGGCGGAGCGCGTTTGTAGGGGTCGAGGGTCCTTCGTAAAGGGAGAGTCAATGGCGTTCAAGAAGCTGCTCGCGAGCCTCGGTGCCGGTGGGGCGTCGGTCGAGACCGTGCTCACCGAGGTCAATGTGGTGCCGGGCGGTGTCGTCCAGGGTGAGGTGCGCATCCAGGGCGGCTCCGTGAACCAGAGCATCGAGGGGCTGTCCGTCGGTCTGCAGGCCAAGGTCGAAGTGGAGAGCGGCGACCAGGAGTACAAGCAGGACATCGAGTTCACGAAGGTGCGACTGGGCGGTGCCTTCGAGCTGCAGGCCGGTGCCGTGCACGCGGTGCCGTTCGGTCTTGAGATCCCCTGGGAGACGCCGGTCACCATGATCGGTGGGCAGGCGCTGCGCGGGATGCACATCGGGGTGACGACCGAGCTGGCGATCGCGCGGGCCGTGGACTCCGGCGACCTGGACCCGGTCAACGTCCACCCGCTGCCGGCGCAGAAGGCCATCCTGGACGCCTTCATCCAGCTGGGCTTCCGCTTCAAGAACGTGGACATGGAGCGCGGTCACATCCGGGGGACGCGGCAGACGCTCCCCTTCTACCAGGAGATCGAGTTCTACCCGCCGTCGCAGTACCGGGGTCTGAACCAGGTGGAGCTGAGCTTCGTGGCCGACGAGCACGCGATGGACGTCGTACTGGAGATGGACAAGAAGCCGGGCCTGTTCAGTGAGGGCTCGGACACCTATCGCTCCTTCCAGGTGGGACAGCACGACTGGCAGGGGACCGACTGGGCGGCTCATCTGAACCAGTGGCTGTCCGAGGTCGGCAGCAAGCGCAACTGGTTCTAGGCTCGGGAACTGCTGGTTCCAGATCATCGATCAGGAGGTACCGAGGTGACCGAGCTCAAGCGGCGGCCGCTCCCCCACGACTTCCATCCGCCCGTGCCGTCGTTCACCGTGACGAGCGCGGACGTCGCGGAGGGTGCGACGCTCAAGAGCGCCCAGGTCTACGCGGAGGGCAACACCTCTCCGCAGCTGCGCTGGGCGGGCTTCCCGCCCCAGACCAAGAGTTTCGCCGTGACCTGCTACGACCCCGACGCGCCGACCGGCAGTGGGTTCTGGCACTGGGTCCTGTTCGACATCCCGGCCTCCGTGACGGAGCTGCCGGCGGGTGCGGGCAGCGGCAAGTTCGAGGGCCTGCCCGAGGGCGCGGTGCATGTGCGCAACGACTACGGGTCGAAGGACTTCGGCGGTGCCGCACCGCCGCCCGGGGACGGGCCGCACCGGTACGTCTTCACGGTGTATGCGGTGGACCAGGAGAAGCTCGGTCCGGATGCCGATGTCTCGCCCGCCGTCGTCGGTTTCCATCTGCGGTTCCACGCGATCGCGCGGGCCCAGCTCATCGGTGAGTACGAGAATCCCGCGCAGGGCTGAGCGCAGCGCCGCGATTCAGCCGAGCGTTCATTGAACGTTTGCCCGCCTCCGGTCTTGGACGTGATCGGAGGCGGGCATTTTTTATTGCGTTGTCCATCTCGGCGCGCCCGTACAGAGTTGATCCCAGCCCGCCGGGGGTGGGCAGGTGCGCACGGGAGGTGGGCTGGAATGCGGGACACGCTGGTTCTGAATGCGAGCTTCGAGCCGCTGTCGACGGTGACGTTGAATCGAGCCGTCGTTCTGGTGCTCCAGGACAAGGCCGTCGTCGAGCAGGCCCATCCCGAGCTGCGTATGCGCGGTGCCGATGTGGACATACCCGCGCCTCGGGTGATCAGGCTGTGCAGGTATGTACGGGTGCCATTCCGAAGACAGGCGCCGTGGTCGAGGCGGGGTGTGCTGGTCCGGGACCGGCACCGGTGCGCGTACTGCGGGCGCAGGGCGACGACCGTGGACCATGTGGTGCCGAGGGCGCAGGGTGGGCAGGACACGTGGCTGAATACGGTGGCCGCGTGTGCGGAGGACAATCACCGGAAGGCCGACCGGACTCCCCAGCAGGCCGGTATGGATCTTCTTCGGGAGCCGTTCGAGCCGACGCCGGCCGATGCGATGCTCTTGGCTTTGGGGCGGGAGGACTTCGATGCGCTTCCTGAGTGGCTTGCTCGAGATGCTGCCTGATCGTCTGCCGAGTTCGCCGTGGCGGCGGCTGCAGGATGTCTTTGGTTGATCGCGCCCACGCGGCGGAGTCGCATATTGATACGTCCCCGCGCCCTGAGGGGCGCGGGGAATCCGGCGTTTTCCGGTAGCCCTCAGTCGATGTTCGGCTTTTCCCAGCGGTCCGGGCCGTTGTTCTGGGGCGGGACGGATTTTCCGTTGTTGCCCGAACCGCCGCCCAGGGAGCCGAAGTTGCCCATGGCGCCGGAGAGGCCCTTGAGGGCGTCGCCGATTTCGCTGGGGACGATCCAGAGCTTGTTGGCGTCGCCCTCGGCGATCTTCGGGAGCATCTGGAGGTACTGGTAGGAGAGGAGCTTCTGGTCCGGGTCTCCGGCGTGGATCGCCTCGAAGACCGTACGGACCGCCTGGGCCTCGCCCTCCGCGCGCAGGGCGGCGGCCTTGGCCTCACCTTCGGCGCGCAGGATCTGGGACTGCTTCTCGCCCTCCGCGGTGAGAATGGCGGCCTGGCGCGTACCTTCCGCGGTGAGGATCGCGGCGCGCTTGTCACGGTCGGCGCGCATCTGCTTCTCCATCGAGTCCTGGATGGAGGTCGGCGGCTCGATGGCCTTCAGCTCGACGCGGTTGACGCGGATGCCCCACTTGCCGGTCGCCTCGTCGAGGACGCCGCGCAGAGCTGCGTTGATCTCCTCGCGGGAGGTCAGGGTGCGTTCGAGGTCCATGCCGCCGATGATGTTGCGGAGCGTGGTGACCGTCAGCTGCTCGATCGCCTGGATGTAGCTGGCGACTTCGTAGGTGGCCGCGCGGGCGTCCGTCACCTGGTAGTAGATGACCGTGTCGATGTTGACGACCAGGTTGTCCTGGGTGATCACCGGCTGGGGCGGGAACGGTACGACCTGTTCGCGCAGGTCGATGCGGTTGCGGATGGTGTCGATGAACGGGACCACGATGTTCAGGCCCGCGTTCAGGGTGCGTGTGTAGCGGCCGAAGCGCTCGACGATGGCTGCGCTGGCCTGTGGGATGACCTGGATGGTCTTGATCAGGGCGATGAAGACCAACACCACCAGAATGACCAGGACGATGATGACCGGTTCCATCGTGCTCCCTGTACCCCTCTCCGCCTCGGCAGATCCCGTACCTGTAGAAGATCTTGCTGGTCGAGTCTGACAGACTTCGTCCAACTCGTGGGCCGGATGCCTCAGATGACGATGGCGGTGGCCCCTTCGATGTCCACGACGTCCACCTCCTGGCCCACCTCGTAGGCGCGGCCGGTGTCGAGGGCGCGGGCCGACCAGATCTCTCCGGCGAGCTTGATACGGCCGCCACCGCCGTCGACGCGTTCGAGGACGACGGCCTGTTTGCCCTTCAAGGCGTCGACACCGGTGGCGAGTTGGGGGCGTTGTCTGCTGTGCCGGGCCGCGATGGGGCGGACCACGGCGATGAGCGCGACGGAGACGACGACGAACGTGAGGACCTGGAGCACGGCGTCGAAGCCGAGTCCGGCCACGACGGCGGCCGCGACGGCTCCCACCGCGAGCATGCCGAATTCCGGCATCGCGGTGACCACGAGGGGGATTCCGAGCGCCGCCGCGCCGACGAGCCACCACACCCATGCGTCGATGTCGTTCACACGGTCATGGTAGGGCCGCGGTCGGGCGGCGGACAGGGCGCGAGGCGAAGCGCCGAGGGGGGTCAGGACAGGGGCAGTCCCTGGGCGGTCCAGCGGTCGCCGACCTGTTCGACGACGAGCGGGAGGCCGAAGCAGCGGGAGAGGTTGCGGGAGCTCAGTTCGAGCTCGATCGGACCGGCGGCGAGGACCTTGCCCTGGCGGATCATGAGGACGTGGGTGAAGCCCGGGGCGATCTCCTCGACGTGGTGCGTGACCATGATCATCGAGGGGGCGATGGGGTCGCGGGCGAGCCGGCCGAGGCGGCGGACCAGGTCCTCGCGGCCGCCGAGGTCGAGGCCGGCGGCGGGCTCGTCGAGCAGGAGCAGCTCGGGGTCGGTCATCAGGGCGCGGGCGATCAGGGTGCGCTTGCGCTCGCCCTCGGAGAGGGTGCCGAACTTCCGGTCGAGGTAGTCGCTCATGCCGAGGCGGTCGAGGAAGGCGCGGGCGCGCTGCTCGTCGACCTCGTCGTACTCCTCGTGCCAGCCGGCGGTCATGCCGTAGGCGGCGGTGAGGACGGTCTGGAGGACGGTCTGGCTCTTGGGGAGCTTCTCGGTCATGGCGACGCCGGCCATGCCGATGCGCGGGCGCAGATCGAAGACGTCGATCTTGCCGAGGGTGTCGCCGAGGATGGTGGCGGTGCCCTTGCTGGGGAAGAGGTAGCTGGAGGCGACGTTCAGGAGGGTGGTCTTGCCGGCGCCGTTGGGGCCGAGGATGACCCAGCGCTCGCCCTCCTTCACCGACCAGGAGACCTGGTCCACGAGAGCCCGGCCCTCGCGGACCACGGATACGTCCTGAAGCTCCAGAACATCGCTCATGAGCGCGTTGTCTCCCCTTGCAGTGTGCCGGTGTCGGCCGTCGCGTACGCCAGTGGGTGGTCCGCCGCGCCGGTGGACGCAGCCCCCTCATGAAATCTACGCCACGAGTACGCCGCTCCATTCCTTCGGTCCGGTCCTTAGGGTGGAGGCATGCTCTCGGAACCGCGTTCAGGACGCCTTGCCGCTTGGGGAAATGCCCTTTTGGCCGGACTTGTCTCACCGGATGACGCCGTGCTCGCCATTGTGGCCGAGGACACGGTGCACCGGGTGGAGGGGCTGCCCGGGGAGTCCGCACCGGTCGGGCTCACGCTCGCGCTGGGGCGGCTGCGGACGCTGGGGGTGACCGGCCTGCGGGTGGCGCTGCCCGCACCGGGGCATCCGCTGGGCCTGAGCGGGCCGCCGGAGTTCAATGCGCGGGCTCTGGACGCCGAGGAGGCGGTGGTCTGCTTCGGGGCCGCGTTCGGCCTGGTGCCCGAGGTGTACGAGGCCGGTCCCGCCGGTGATGTACATGCCGAGGTGGTCTGGCACGTGCTGCCGGTGCGGGAGGCTCCGCCCGCCGATGTGCCGTCACTGGGCGAAGCCGAGCGGGAGCTGGCGGAGGCGCTGCGCGAGGCGACCCAGGTGCTGTCGAAGCTGGACGTCGCCGGGTCGGGGCCGGTGGCGGAGGCGGCGATCGACGCGTACCGGGCGCGGGCCGAGCGCGGGCGCGAGGTGCTGGCGCCGGGTTATCCGCCGCGTGCGGTGCGGGTGTTGGAGCTGGCGCGGCGGGTCGCCCTGCTGGTGTCGCTGGCGTACGACAACGGGCACGGGGCGGCGGTCACGTCCGCGGAGATGGCCGCCAGGTCCGAGGCGCTGCGGCCGGTGGAGCGGACGGCCCGGCGGGCGCAGGTCGCGGCCTACAACTCGATTGTGGAGGAGCGGGAGCGAGGAGTCCGCTGAACGACCCCGTACTCAAGCGCCGGACGGGCTGTTCTTCGCCCGGCCGGCGCCGAGAAGTGGACCTCAGTGGTTCTCAGCTGTTGACGCCAACGTTGCCGATGGCGGGGTTCAGCACGCCGATCACGCTCGCGGTGTTGCCGACCACGTTCAGCGGGACGTGCACCGGGGCCTGGACGAGGTTGCCCGAGACAACGCCCGGGGAGCTCTGGGCGCTGCCGCAGGCGTGGGCGCCCTCCGTGGCGGAGGCCATCCCCGCTCCGGCGGCCACCAGGCCACCGGCCACCATCGCCACGGCCGCGACCTTCTTCAGGTTCTTCACTTTCCAACCCCTCCTAGACATTCACCGCGGCGGTTCGCCGCAGCACGCACTGGAGAACGGCGGATATCGTCGGATGGATGCGCCATCCGGGGGACTTTCCCACGACGGTATGAATCTCAGTCCATAACCTGACCCTTCGGGTTGCCCTCGGTGAGGCCTTGGTGAGGGTGTTTCAGCCGGTCAGGCCATGGCGAACGGCCCACAGCGCGGCCTGGGTGCGGTCGGCGAGGTCGAGCTTCATCAGGATGTTGGAGACATGCGTCTTGACGGTCTTCTCGGACAGCACGAGGGCGCGGGCGATCTCGCGGTTGGAACGGCCGTCCGCGATCAGGCCGAGCACCTCGCGCTCCCGGTCGGTGAGGGAACTGCCTCTGCTCTGGGGCGAGTTGGCCTCCTCCTGGGAGAGCAGGGCGCCGGCGACCTCCGGCTGGAGCAGGATGTGCCCGGCGTGCACGGAGCGGATGGCGCCGGCGAGGGCATCGGGGTCCACGTCCTTGTAGACGTAACCGGCGGCGCCCGCGCGCAGGGCCGGTACGACCGTGCGCTGCTCGGTGAAGCTGGTGACGATCAGCACGCGCGCGGGGTTGTCGAGTTCGCGCAGCCGACGCAGGGCGTCGATGCCGTCCATGCCCGGCATCTTGACGTCCATCAGCACGACGTCCGGGCGCAGCTCCTCGGCGCGGGCCACGCCCTCGGCGCCGTCGGCGGCCTCGCCGACGACCTCTATGTCGTCCTGCACTTCCAGGAAGGTGCGCAGGCCCCGGCGGACGACCTGGTGGTCGTCGACGAGCAGCACCCTGATCGCGTCAGCCACCGGGGACCTCCATCTCGATCGTGGTGCCCTTGCCGGGCACCGAGTCCACCGTCAGCGTGCCGCCGACGCCGCTGGCGCGGTCCCGCATCGAGACCAGGCCGAGATGCCGGCCGGCGCGGCGGACCGCCGTGGGGTCGAAGCCACCTCCGTCGTCGGTGACGCGCAGCACGGCTGCGCTGCCGCGCCGGCCCATGCTCACGTCGACGTGTGCGGCGCCGGAGTGGCGCAGTGCGTTGTGCAGGGCCTCCTGGGCGACCCTGAGCAGGGCTTCCTCCTGGGCGGCGGGCAGGGCGCGGAAGCCGTTGCTCGCGAAGGTCACGCGCGCGGTGTGGGCGCGGTCGAGCACCTGGGTCTGGGTGCGCAGGGTGGCGATCAGGCCGTCCTCGTCCAGGGCGGCGGGGCGCAACTCCACGACGGCGGCGCGCAGTTCGTCGGCGGCCTCGGCGGCGAGCGCGGCGACCTGGTGCAGTTCGCCCTTGGCGCGGGCGGGGTCGCGGTCGACGAGGGCCGCCGCGGCCTGAGCGGTCAGGCGCAGTGAGAAGAGCTTCTGACTGACCGCGTCGTGCAGTTCATGGGCGAGGCGGGAGCGCTCCTCGGCGATGGTGAGTTCGCGGCTGCGTTCGTAGAGCCGGGCGTTGGTGAGGGCGATGGCGGCGTGCTGGGCGAGGATGGCGAGCAGTTCCTCGTCCTCGACGGTGAAGCCGCAACGTCCCTCCGGCTTGGGGCATGGGGGGTGTCCCTCCACAGGACGCAGCTTGTTGGCCAGGAACAGGGCGCCGATGACCTCGTCGCCGTCGCGGATCGGCAGGCCGAGGAAGTCGGCCAGGTCCGGGTGCGCGGCCGGCCAGCCTTCGAAGCGGGGGTCCTTGCGCACGTCGGCGAGGCGCTCGGGGCGGGCCTCGTGCAGCATCGCGGCGAGGATGCCGTGCTGCCGGGGCAGCGGGCCGATGGCCTTCCACTGGGCGTCGCTGACTCCGTCGACGACGAACTGGGCGAAGCCGCCGTGGTCGTCGGGGACGCCGAGGGCGGCGTACTGCGCGTCGAGCAGCTCGCGGGCGGAGGCGACGATCGTCTTGAGGACGTCGCGCACCTCGAGATGCCTGCTCATGGCCAGCAGCGCGGCACTGACCGCGGCGAGGCCGGACCGGGGGCCTTGACTCATGACCTCACGGTACCGGCGGGGTCTGACAGCGGGGATCGGACCTGTGGCGGCCGGTCCCGGTCCGCTGGTCCTAGGACCGCCGGGGTAGGTCCCCGGGCCCGCGGCCTGCGGTGTACGCCGAAGGACCCCTCTCTATTGCGGCCCGCGTCCGAGGCGGCCGCGGCGGTGCCGTTCCTACCGTGTGGTCACCGTCCGGCGGTGGACGGTGGGCGACGAGGGGACGGCAGTCATGGCGGTGGCGATCATCACGGGGGCCTCTAAGGGCCTGGGGCAGGCGCTCGCCGAGGCGCTGGCCGCGCGGGGCTGGGATCTGGTGCTGGACGCCCGGGGTGCCGCGGCTCTCAAGGAGGCCGCGGAGAGCGTCGCCGGGCACGGCACGCGCGTGGAGGCACTGGCCGGGGATGTCACGGATGCCGGGCACCGGGCGAAGCTGGTGGCGGCGGCGCGCACGCTCGGCGGGGTGGATCTGGTCGTGAACAACGCGGGGATCCTGGGGGCCGAGCCCCTGGTTCCGCTCGGCGCCCAGCCGTTGGACGGCTTCCGGGCCGCGCTGGAGACCAATGTGGTGGCGCCGCTGGGACTGCTGCACGAGGCGCTGCCGCTGCTGCGCGAGGCCCCGGCGGGTGCGGTGATCAACGTGAGCTCGGACGCGGCGGTGGAGGCCTACCGCACGTGGGGCGCGTACGGGGCGACGAAGGCCGCGGTGGACCAGCTGTCGGCGGTACTGGCGGTGGAGGAGCCGGGGCTGCGGGTGTGGTGGGTCGATCCGGGCGGCATGCGGACGGAGATGCTGGCCGCCGCGGAGCCGGGCGAGGACCTGTCGGGGACGCCGGCGCCGGAGAGGATCGCTCCCGCTTTTGTGCGGCTGCTGGACCGGCGCCCGGCGAGCGGCCGGTACACGGCGGCGGCGCTGCTGGAGGCGCGGTGACCGTCACCGTGCGGGTTCCGCCGGAGCTGTCCGCGCGCGTGCCCGCCGAGCAGCGCGGTCCGGGGCTGGACCGGGACGCCGTACGGCTGCTGGTGTCACGCGGTACGGAGGTGACGCATCACGCGTTCGCCGAGCTGCCGCGGCTGCTGCGGGCCGGGGACCTGCTGGTGGTGAACACCTCGCCCACGCTGGCCGCGGCGGTGGACGGGCGGATCGGGCATGCGCGCGTGGTGGTGCATTTCTCGACGCGCGGGGACGACGGCCGGTGGGCGGTCGAGCTGCGGGAACCGGACGGACGGGGCACCACGCGCCCGCGTGCGGGCACGCGCGCGGGAACAGAGGTGGTGCTGCCGGGGGCCGGGCGGCTGGTACTGGAGGAGCCACTGAGCCCGCGCCGGGAGCGGCTCTGGTGGGCTCGGGCGGCCGGGGACGCCCTTGAGCTGCTGCGCGCGTACGGGCGGGCCATTCGTTACTCCTATACGGAGCGGGATCAGCCGCTGTCGGCGTACCAGACGGTGTTCGCGCTGCCGGCGCCGGACGGGGCGGGCAGTGCGGAGATGCCGAGTGCGGCGCGGCCGTTCACCGCGCGGCTGGTGGCGGAGCTGGTGAGCCGGGGCGTGCAGTTCGCGCCGGTCACGCTGCACACGGGAGTGGCGTCGGCGGAGGCGCACGAGCCGCCGTATCCGGAGCGCTTCGCGGTACCGGCGGCGTCCGCGCGGCTGGTCAACGCCGTCGGGGCGGGCGATGGCAGGGTGATCGCGGTCGGTACGACGGCCGTGCGGGCCGTGGAGTCGGCGGCCGGTCCTGACGGGGTGGTGCGGGCGGCCGCGGGGTGGACGGATCTGGTCGTGACGCCGCGGCGCGGGGTGCGGGTGGTGGACGGGCTGCTGACTGGGCTGCACGAACCGGAGGCCTCGCATCTGCTGATGCTGGAGGCGGTCGCGGGGCGGGCCGGGGTCGACCGCGCGTACGAGGAGGCGCTGCGGGGGCTCTACCTGTGGCACGAGTTCGGCGACGTCCATCTCATCCTCCCGGAGGAGACCCCTCACTCAGAGCGTTGCGACGGCAACTCCTGGTGAAACTGTTACGTCTCCGATGTGAGCCCGCACATAGGGTCCACATCACGTACGAAGGTGCATAGGAGATAAACCGCCCTTTATGAACGGGACAGACGTTCCAGTCTGTCCCGTTTTGCCCTTCCCTGATCCACTACCCGGGATCGTACGTCACACCTTTGCCTGGGCATTTTGCGGCCGCTAAGAATTGCTCCCGTCGCTCAGCGCCGCGGGTCTTCCGGCCCCGGCGTTCGTGCGGGAGGAACCGATTCCCCCGGCGGACGTGCAGAGCGACCTCCGCGCTCACGAGAGGTCCATCAGCCATGCCCAAGAACGTTCTCAACCGAGCCCATAGTCGTGCCCTGACCAAGCAGGGCAAGATCGCCATCGCCGGTGTCGCCGCTCTCGGCGCCGCCGCCGTGGCCCTCTCGGCCGTCCCCGGCAACACGGGCACCGTCATCAACGGCGCCCCGGCCGCCGACGTCAAGGTCGCCTCCGGCACGCAGCTGAAGAACGTCAAGGGCACGGTCACCGACCAGCTCGCCACCCAGTCGGTCAAGCTCGACGCGTTCGCCACGCAGAAGAAGGCCGCCGACGAGGCCGCCGCCGCGAAGAAGGCCGCCGACGCCGCCGACGCGGCCAAGAAGGCCGCGCAGGACCGCGCCGCCCAGCAGCAGACCGCGAGCCGCTCCACCGAGCGTCTCGACATGCAGCCGGTCGCCGCGAAGACGTACGCGAACAACCTCGACGGCTGGATCCGGCAGGCGCTGGACATCATGAGGCAGCACAACATCCCGGGCTCCTACAGCGGCCTGCACCGCAACATCATCCGGGAGTCCTCGGGCAACCCGATGGCCATCAACAACTGGGACATCAACGCCGTCAACGGCATCCCGTCCAAGGGTCTGCTCCAGGTCATCCAGCCGACCTTCAACGCCTACCACGTGTCCGGCACCTCGTGGAACATCTACGACCCGGTCGCCAACATCACCGCCGCCGCCAACTACGCGGCCCACCGGTACGGCTCGATGGACAACGTCAACAGCGCGTACTGAGGTCGGCGCGGACCTCTGACGTACGCGGAAGGGCGGCACCCCGTTGCGGGGTGCCGCCCTTCGGCATTGCGTGACGTGCACGGCGGCACCGTGTGACGTGCGCGGCGGCTACTTGCGCATGACCTCCGGCTCGTGGCGGCGCAGGAAGCGGGCCACGAAGAAGCCGCAGATCACACCGAGCAGGATCAAGATGATCATGTCCATGGTCCAGGCTCCGCCCGTGTGGTTCCACAGCGGGTCGGTGCTGCCCGGGTCGTCGGTGTTCGGGGCGATGTTGTTGAAGTCCAGCGTGGTGCCGGCGGCGGCCACTCCCCAGCGCGACGGCATCAGGTACGAGATCTCGTTCACACCGAGCGTGCCGTGCAGGGTGAAGAGGCAGCCGGTGAAGACGACCTGGATGATCGCGAACATGACCAGCAGCGGCATGGTCTTCTCGGCGGTCTTCACCAGCGAGGAGATCACCAGGCCGACCATCATCGAGGTGAAGCCGAGGGCCATGATCGGCAGGCACAGTTCCAGAAGGGTGGAGCTGCCGAGGATGAGTCCCTGGTCGGGGACGGCACGGCTGGAGAAGCCGATCAGGCCGACCATCAGTCCCTGCAGCAGGGTGACGGCGCCGAGCACGACCACCTTGGACATCAGGTAGGCCGACCGGGACAGACCGGTCGCCCGCTCGCGCTCGTAGATCACCCGTTCCTTGATCAGCTCACGCACGGAGTTCGCGGCGCCCGCGAAGCACGCGCCGACCGCGAGGACCAGCAGTACCACCGTGGCCGTGCTGTTGGGCACGTGCAGGCCGGTCTGCGGGTTGATCGTCGCGTTGACCAGCAGACCCTTGCTGTGCTGGATCGGCAGGCTGACCACGCCGAGGACCGCCGGCAGGACCACCGACAGCAGCAGGAAGCCCCGGTCGGAGGCGATGACCGACACATAGCGCCGGACCAGGGTCAGCAGCTGCGAGCCCCAGGCCTGCGGCTTGGGCGGCCTGATGGCCTGCGGCGGAGGCATGTGGTGGACCGACTGCGGGGCGACGGAGTCAATGTCCGCGGCGTACATCTGGTAGTGCTGCGAGCCCTTCCAGCGGCCCGCCCAGTCGTAGTCGCGGTAGTTCTCGAAGGCCGAGAAGACGTCGGCCCAGGTGTCGTAGCCGAAGAAGTTCAGCGCCTCCTCCGGCGGGCCGAAGTAGGCCACCGCGCCGCCCGGCGCCATCACCAGCAGCTTGTCGCACAGGGCCAGCTCGGCCACCGAGTGGGTGACCACGAGGACCGTACGGCCGTCGTCGGCGAGGCCGCGCAGCAGCTGCATGACATCGCGGTCCATGCCCGGGTCGAGGCCGGACGTCGGCTCGTCCAGGAAGATCAGCGACGGCTTGGTGAGCAGCTCCAGGGCCACCGAGACACGCTTGCGCTGGCCACCGGAGAGGGAGGTGACCTTCTTCTCCTTGTGGATGTCCAGCTTGAGCTCGCGCAGCACCTCGTCGATACGGGCCTCGCGCTCCTGCGCCGTGGTGTCGGCGGGGAAGCGCAGCTTGGCCGCGTACTTCAGGGCCTTCTTGACGGTCAGTTCCTTGTGCAGGATGTCGTCCTGCGGGACCAGCCCGATGCGCTGGCGCAGCTCGGCGAACTGCTTGTACAGGTTGCGGTTGTCGTACAGCACCTCGCCCTGGTTGGCGGGCCGGTAGCCGGTGAGCGCCTTGAGCAGGGTCGACTTGCCGGAGCCGGACGGGCCGATGACCGCGACCAGGGACTTCTCCGGGACGCCGAAGGAGACGTCCTTCAGGATCTGCTTGCCACCGTCGACCGTGACGGTCAGATGGCGCGCGGAGAAGGAGACCTCACCGGTGTCGACGAACTCCTCGAGCCGGTCGCCCACGATCCGGAAGGTGGAGTGGCCGACGCCGACGATGTCGGCCGGGCCCAGCTGCACCGAGCCGCCCTTGGGGATCGGCTGGCCGTTGACATAGGTGCCGTTGTGCGAGCCGAGGTCGCGGATCTCCAGGCGGCCGTCGGGCGTGGCGTGGAACTCGGCGTGGAGCCGGGAGACCTGCAGGTCGGAGACGACCAGCTCGTTCTCCAGGGCACGGCCGATGCGCATCACGCGGCCGACGGCGAACTGGTGGAACGTGGTCGGGCTGCGGTCGCCGTGGACCGGCGGCGCCCCCGCGCCCCCACCGGGTGCCTTCTGCGCGTACTGATCGGCGGGCGCCGCCTGCTGCTGCGGGAACGCGGGCGCCTGCTGCCAGTCCGGCTGCGGGGCCTGCGGCTGCGCGGGCGTCTGCGGCGGCACGGCCTGCTGCGGTACGGGCTGCTGGGGAGCCGGTGCCTGCGGCTGGGCCGCGGCGGCCTGCTGGGCCCAGCCCGGCGCACCGGCGCCCTGTGCGGCGTACGGCGCCGGCTCCTGCCGGCCCACCGCGGCTCCGGACAGGTTCAGCCGCGGTCCGTCGGTCGCGTTGCCGAGATGCAGCGACGCACCCGGCCCGATCTCCACCTGCTGGATCCGCCGCCCCTGCACGAACGTGCCGTTGGTGCTGCCGTGGTCCTCGATGACCCAACTACGGCCGTTGAAGCTGACCGTGGCGTGCCGCCAGGACACCCTGGCGTCGTCGAAGACGATGTCACCCTGCGGATCGCGGCCGAGGGTGTAGGGCCTGGACGGGTCGAGCGTCCAGGTCCGTCCGTTTGTTTCCAGTACGAGTTCAGGCACTCCATGCCCCACTGAGTTGTCCCCCGAGTTACCCCCATCGCAGGGAGTCTAGGGATGTCGAACATCGTGGGGAACTATTCCAGGCTCCGCCCCCTGACCGAAACCCGGGCCTTGTCATGAGCGCCCTCACGCGCTCCAACTCGCCCCGACGACGGGGGTTGAACCGGGCCGGAGCGTGGTAATCCCGGCGAGGGGGACAGACCCGGCCCCGGTGTCGCGCTGCGGATCGGGGGTCTGCGACAACGGCGGATCGCGGGGCCTGCCGTGAAATCAGGGGGGTCTGCCGTGAAAATCGAGGTGCTGTGATGGAGGCTGCCGCGAGTGGCGTGAGCGCGCGGCGCGCTACGGCGGTGCCCCGGAAGGACGTCGCGTTGTCGGCAATAGCCGCGGTGAGCTGGGCGTTGACCGGGATGGCAGGCACGGCCGCGCTCGGCCTGCGGCTCCCGAGTGCCACAACGGCCGGCGATGTGTCCGCCTTCAGCCTGAAAGGCGCCGACCTTCACACCACCGTCGAAATCACGCCACTCGGGGGGAGCCTGGTGAGTGCCCTGCTGTTCTCGTGGTTCTTCCTACGCTCCCTGCGCACGGCCGGAGTTGTCGTCGCCCCCGCCGAACTCCTCACCCACGCGGGCACGGTGGTTGTGCTTCTCGCACCTTTGCCGGCCGGACGGGCGGGGAGTGGCAAGGGAGGTGGTGCAGCGGGCGTCCGCGGTCTCGATGGCACGGGCGGACCGCTGCCGGAACGGATCGGGCCCCTCGTCCACGCCAAGATCTCGGTCGGCTTCACCGTGGACACGGTGGCCGCATCCCTCGACGGTGCGGGCCGGCGTGCCTGCGGCCTACTGATCACCCTGCCCGCCGCGCTCCCCTTCCGCCCGGTTGGTCCGCCGTGCACCGGGTGGTACGGCCGGCGGTCTCGACCCTCGTCACCGTGCTGCTGGTGACCGTGGCGGCGCGGCTCGCGGCAGCGGCGTACGCGGCGATCGGCGCCGACCATCCGGGCCGGTTCGCCGCACGGCGCCGCTCGGCACACGGAACGGCGCCTGACTCGGCCTCCCACTCCGCCCGTTCGTCCCATGGACCGGCCACGCCACCGGCACCTCCTCCCCCACCCGCTGGACCAGTTCCTCGGCCCCCGCTCCGACCGACCTCCCGTGACACTGAGCCGACTGGCCGAGCCGGACGGCCGAGCTGGACGGCCGGGTGTGGTTACGGGCCGTGGCGGCGGCGCCGGCAATGCTGCTGGCCAGGGTCCTGACGGCCACGCGCACGCCGGTGATACGACCGCCCTGCCGAGTCCTCGGATCACGACCGTCCGCCCACGTCCTCGCGCTACGACCGCCGGGCCGGAGCGTCCGGGCTCCGGCCGTTCGACCATGCCTTCGGGCTTCGGCCACCAGAGAACGTCCTCGGACCTCAGCCGTCCGACCGTGGCCTCGGACTGCGGCCGCCGGACAACACTCTCGGACACGGGCCCTCCGACCGTACCCTCGAGCTTCGGCCGCCGGACAACGCCCCGGACTAGGCTCGCCGCCCACCTGACGAACGTGGCGGTGAGCGCCTCCTTGTCCATGCTGGGCCTCGATGCCTTGGGCTCGGACCTCCAACTGCACGGCCACCTCGGCACGGCCCTCCTGCTCAGCGCGGTGCGGGGCGCGGGCCTGGGGCGTACGGTGCATCGGCGGCGAGGGCCAGCGGGGCGGCGGGTGCGCGGACGGCGTCGGCGGGGACGGCTTGGGCAGGTCGCGGGGTGCAGGGGCGAGAGGGACCGGGCGGAGCCGGGGCGAGGAAGAGCGGTGGCAGGGAGGAGGTACTCGGACATCGTGGGGGCGCTGTACGGGTGGGGCCGGAGGCCCGGAGTACGGAGGTACGGCAGAACCCTCCCCGTTCGGCGGCCCGGGTACCGGGAATGGCGGGCGCCCTGGACACAGCGCCGATGCCGGGCCGTACGCGCCGAGTACGCCGTACCGGCCGCCCGACCCGGACACGAATCCCCATCTCCAGTTTCCCGGAGGACCTCCAGGTGCCGGAAGATCTGCGCGAGGAACCGCCGGACGCCGGACCGACCACCGCCGGAGACGAGATGTTCGGCGGCGCGGGCGGCACCGAGCCGTTCGACGCCGCTCCCCCACCGCCCCGGAGCCGACGGCGTCGGCCACGTCAGCGAGTACTGTGCGGCCCCGGCGGAGCCATCCGGGGTGCTTCGGCTTCTCGGGTGATGCGAGCCTCCGGCCCCGCCCCTGGGATTCCCGCTCCCCCGCCGACCGGGCAAGAAACAACACCGCCGGCGTCCCGCCCCCCTGACCCCCTGACCGCCCCGCCGCCCCCGGCCAAGTGCCCGACCGGCGTCATCCCGCCTCTGCTCCTATCCCTGCTCGCATCCTTGCCCCTGTCCCTGCGCCTGCCCGTCAGGGCTTCTCGTGGCACAGTCGAGGTGGAGCCGGGGCCGCTGTGTGTCGTGTGCAGGGTGTCTCCCGGTAGCAAGATCCCTGACACCGGCGCGACACCCATTGTTCCGTGTCCGTCAGGCGGACCTCGGCGGCGGACGGCACTGGGTGCCGGATACGGTGGTGACACCATGAGCGCTTCGCAGACCTCTGCTTCACAGACCCCCGAGGTCCCCACTCTCCTCGTCAAGATCTTCGGCAAGGACCGGCCGGGCATCACGGCGGGCCTCTTCGACACCCTCGCCGCGTACCTCGTCGACGTGGTCGACATCGAACAGGTCGTCACCCGAGGCCGTCTGGTGTTGTGCGCGCTGGTGACCCAGCCGCCGGCCGGCCTGGAGGGCGATCTGCGGGCCACCGTGCACAGCTGGGCCGAGTCGATGAAGATGCAGGCGGAGATCATCTCGGGGCACGGCGACAACCGGCCGCGCGGTCTCGGGCGTTCGCTGGTGACCGTCCTCGGCCATCCGCTGACCGCCGAGTCGACGGCTGCCATCGCCGCCCGGATCGCCAAGACCGGCGGCAACATCGACCGTATCTTCCGGCTCGCCAAGTACCCGGTGACGGCGGTGGAGTTCGCCGTCTCCGGGGTGGAGACCGAGCCGCTGCGCACCGCGCTCGCCTCCGACGCGGCGGCACTGGGTGTCGACGTGGCCGTGGTGTCGGCGGGGCTGCACCGACGCGCCCAGCGGCTCGTGGTGATGGACGTGGACTCGACCCTGATCCAGGACGAGGTCATCGAGCTGTTCGCGGCGCACGCCGGCTGTGAGGACCAGGTCGCCGAGGTGACTGCGGCGGCGATGCGCGGGGAGCTGGACTTCGAGCAGTCGCTGCACGCGCGCGTGGCGCTGCTGAAGGGGCTGGACGCCGCGGTGGTGGAGAAGGTGCGCAACGAGGTCCGGCTGACGCCGGGTGCCCGCACCCTGATCCGCACGCTGAAGCGGCTCGGCTACCAGGTCGGAGTCGTCTCGGGTGGCTTCACCCAGGTCACGGACGATCTGAAGGAACGGTTGGGCTTGGACTTCGCGCAGGCCAACACGCTGGAGATCGTCGACGGCAAGCTCACCGGGCGGGTCACCGGCGAGATCGTGGACCGCGCGGGCAAGGCGCGGCTGCTGCGCCGGTTCGCCGCGGAGGCCGGGGTGCCGCTGTCACAGACGGTGGCGATCGGCGACGGCGCCAACGACCTGGACATGCTGAACGCGGCCGGTCTGGGCGTCGCCTTCAACGCCAAGCCGGTGGTCCGCGAGGCGGCGCACACGGCGGTGAACTTCCCCTTCCTCGACACGGTGCTGTACCTGCTCGGCGTCACCCGCGAAGAGGTCGAGGCGGCCGACACGCACGACGAGGGCTGAGCCGGTCCGGTCACCCGGACACTGCAGGCCCGGTACCGCCCCGCGTGGTGCCGGGCCCCTTGTCCGTCAGCTGTGCGGAGCCCAGAAGTCGACCAGCTTGGCCACGCCGTGCTCCACGGACTTCCAGGAGCCCTCGAAGGTGAGCATCGCGAAGGCGGAGGTCGGGAAGCCGGTGCGGTTCATCCGCGCGAGCACCTCACCCTCGGCTTCTCCCGCGAGTGCGTCGGCGAGAGCGTGGACGCCCGGGTTGTGACCGATCAGGACGAGGTTGCGCACGTCGTCCGGCGTCTCGTTGAGCAGGGCGATCAGCTCGCCCAGGGACGCCTCGTAGACCCGCTCCTCGTAGACGGTCCTCGGCCGCTGGGGAAGCTCGTGGACGGCGAGCTTCCAGGTCTCCCTGGTGCGGACCGCGGTGGAGCACAGGGCCAGGTCGAAGGTGATCCCGGTGTCCGCCAGCTTGCGGCCGGCGACGGGGGCGTCCTGGCGGCCGCGCTCGGCGAGGGGCCGTTCGTGGTCGGACTCCTGGCCCCAGTCGGCCTTCGCGTGTCGGAGGAGGACGATCGTGCGAGGTGCTTCAACGCTCATGGCGCCCAGCTTCGCATGAAACGGGCCACCCGGTGCAGGGAGTTGACATGCGGCTTCACCGCGCACGGGGGCTCCGGGTCAGCGCGCGACGAGCTGCTGGGCGCGCTCGAAGAGGTGCGTGATCGCCGGGTCGCCGCTCGCCGCATGGGCGTCCGACGGGTTCAGTATCAGCACGAGCAGTGCGATGAAGGCGAGCGCGGGCAGGGCGAGCGCCCACCAGGGCAGCCGGATGTCGACGCCGCCCGTCGTCGCCGGGTGGGGCCGGGAGTGGGTGCGGGCCGACATGCTTGCCTCCGTGGGTCTTCGAGCTGGTCCGTGACCTTCGCGCGGTCACATCTCGAAGCTACGGAATCCGGGGCCGCGAACCCATCCGGAATTCCACCCAGTTGACCCTGACCCTGACCCCCTAGGGGATGGTGGGGCTAGCCCCACCATCCGCCGCAAGACGCGGTCGGGACGCCGCCGTCACGGGGAGGCGAGGGTCGCGATGATGGCGATGATCACGAAGATGGCGAAGAACGAGCCGAAGACGATCAGCATCTTCTTCTGACCGTTCTGCGGGTTCGGGTCGAGCACAGGCTGCATGGGCCCAGTCTCGCACCCTCCTTCCGGGCCCCGCCGGGAGGGGTCGGCGCGTCGCCCCCTCCGAGCCCCGTCCGCGGCGTTCGGCGCGCCGCCGCGTCCAGGGCCCGTCGCAGGGTCAGCGCGCGGCTGCCTCTTCCTCCACCGTGCGGTCGCGGCCCGCCAGGAAACCGACCACGATCTGCGGCACCATCAGCGCCGCCATGAGGGCGATCGGCAGTCCCCAGCCGCCGCTCTGCTGGTAGAGCACGCCGACCAGCAGCGGGCCGGGGATGGAGATCAGATAGCCGGTGCTCTGCGCGAACGCGGACAGCTGGGCCACGCCCGGCCCGCTGCGGGCCCGCATCCCGACCATCGTCAGGGCCAGCGGGAAGGCACAGTTGGAGACGCCGAGCAGCACGGCCCAGGCCCAGGCGCCGGCGGCGGGCGCGAAGTACAGGCCGGCGTATCCGGCGAGACCGCACACGCCCAGGACCAGCACGATGGGCCCCTGCTGAGGCAGCCGGGTGGCGACCCGCGGGATGACGAAGGCCAGCGGCACGCCCATCACCATGGTGACCGCGAGCAGCACGCCCGCCGTGCCGGCCGGGACGCCGGCGTCCCGGAAGATCTGCGGCATCCAGCCCATGGTGATGTAGGCGGCGGTGGCCTGGAGACCGAAGAAGACGGCGAGCGCCCAGGCGGTGCGGCTGCGGGTGATCCGCACGGGCGCGTGCTGCGCCACAGGCTTGTGCTGCGCCACGGGCGCGTGCTGTGCTTTCGCCCGGCGGTCCTGCGCCTGCTCGGGCGCGCTGCCGCGGTCCCGTACGAGCGGCAGCCAGGGCAGCACGGCGGCGCCCGCGATGACGGCCCAGACGGCGAGGCCAGACCGCCAGCTGCCGCCCATGGCGTCGGTCAGGGGCACCGTCACCGCGGCGGCGAGGGACGTGCCGAGGGCGAGCGCCATCGAGTACAGGCCCGTCATGGAGCCGACCCGGTCGGGGAACCAGCGCTTGACGATGACCGGCATGAGCACGTTGCTGACGGCTATGCCCATCAGGGCGAGCGCGCTGGCGCCCAGGAACCCGGCCGTGCCGCCGACGAAGGGGCGTATGAGCAGGCCCGCGGTGATGGCGGCCATGCCCGCGCACACCACGGCGGCCGGCCCGAAGCGGCGGGCCAGCCGGGGAGCGGTGACGCCGAAGACCGCGAAGCAGAGCGGGGGCACGGAGGTGAGCAGGCCCGCCACGCCGCCGCTCATGCCGAGCCCGTCGCGGACCTCTTCCAGGAGCGCGCCGAGGCTCGTGATGGCCGGGCGGAGGTTCAGCGCGGACAGCACGATGCCCAGGACGACCAGGCGGGTCGCCCACGCGCGCGTGCGGCCCGCGCCGGGCTCTGTCTCGGGGGTGTGTGTCGCGGGGGCCGTACCGCGCTCGGTCGATGACATCGCCGTACGGGGCTCCACTGTCCGGGTTTCCTCTCGTGCCATGAGACCTATCATAGAATCATAGGATGATTGGTTGTCCATTCCCGGCGTCTCCAGGCCCGGTCCTGTCGTGCGAAGGTGTGCCATGCCCCTGAGCCACCCGCGCCGTTCGGCGCTGTCCGAGCAGGTCATCGCCGCGCTGCGAGGCCAGATCGCCTCCGGCGAGTGGCCCGTCGGCTCGCGCATTCCGACGGAGCCGGAGCTGGTAGAGCAGCTCGGCGTCGCCCGCAACACCGTCCGCGAGGCCGTCCGCGCGCTCGCGCACAACGGCCTGCTGGACATCCGGCAGGGCTCCGGCACCTATGTGGTGGCGACGAGCGAGCTGGCCGGTGTGATGCACCGCCGGTTCGCCGACGCCGACCCCCGGCACATCGCGGAGCTGCGCGCGGCTCTGGAGTCGGCCGCGGCGAAGCTGGCCGCCGAGCGACGCACCGAGAAGGACCTCAAGCAGTTGGACGCGCTCATGGAGCGGCGCGAGCAGGCCTGGGAGACGGGCGACGCGGAGGCCTTCGTGACGGCCGACGCCACCTTCCACATGGCCGTCGTGGCCGCCTCCCACAACGACGCGATGACGGCGGTGTACGCCGATCTGGGCGAGGTGCTGCGGGACTGGCTGCGCGCGGACGTGGGTGCGGAGCTGACCCCGGAGACGCACATGGACCACGCGCGGCTGGTGGAGGCGATCCGCACCGGGGACGCGGAGGGAGCGGCGGCCGAGGCCGCCAGCTATCCGTTCCTGTGCCGGCCGGGCCGGTTCAGTGCTCGTTCTGGTGACTGATCCAGACCGAGCGGACTTCCTTCCAGCACCGGCCCTTGAGCCGTACGGTCATCGCGGGCCCGGTGTCGACCGGCGCGCTGTCGGTGTCGATGTCCCACCAGCGGGCGCACTCGATGTGCAGGCGCACGCGATCGGTGTCGACATACGGATTGTGGCAGTAGGCCACCACATGGGAGCCACGGACGGCCGTACGGCAGGCGGCCCCGAAGAGGCTCGGCGCGGCGGGATTTCCGTCGGCCACGCGCGCGTAGGGCACCGCGTCGTACGGCAGGGAGAGCACGAGGGCCGCGGCCAGGGTCACCGGGGCCAGGCTGCGGGACAGGCGCACCAGGGGACCTCCTCGGCCGGGCTGCGAGGGGCGCGTGGGTGAACGCGTCATCCAACGCGAGTCCCAACGCGTAGTCCCCACGCGTAATCCAGGGTGCGCAGTCCGCAGCGGTGGGCGCCCGGCCGGCGGACCGAACGAGTGACGCCCCGGTCCCCGCGTACGAGCGGGTACCGGGGCGTCACCTGTGTACTGCGAAGATCAGGCTCCGATGGCGTGCAGACCGCCGTCGACGTGGATGATCTCGCCGGTGGTCTTCGGGAACCAGTCGCTCAGCAGGGCGACGATGCCGCGGCCGGCCGGCTCCGGGTCCTTCAGGTCCCACTCCAGCGGGGAGCGGGAGTCCCACACGGCGGCCAGGTCGCTGAAGCCCGGGATGGACTTGGCGGCCATGGAGCCGATGGGGCCCGCGGAGATGAGGTTGCAGCGGATGTTCTGCTTGCCCAGGTCGCGCGCCATGTAGCGGCTGGTCGCCTCCAGGGCGGCCTTGGCCGGGCCCATCCAGTCGTACTGCGGCCAGGCGTACTGCGCGTCGAAGGTGAGGCCGACGACCGAGCCGCCGTTCTGCATCAGCGGCAGGCAGGCCATGGTGAGCGACTTCAGGGAGAACGCCGAGACGTGCATGGCCGTGGAGACCGACTCGAACGGCGTGTTGAGGAAGTTGCCGCCGAGCGCGTCCTGCGGCGCGAAGCCGATCGAGTGCACGACGCCGTCGAGGCCGCCCAGCTCCTCGCCGACGATGTCGGCCAGCCGGCCGAGGTGCTCGTCGTTGGTGACGTCCAGCTCGATGACCTTGGTGGGCTTCGGCAGCTTCTTGGCGATGCGCTCGGTCAGCGTGGGCCGCGGGAACGCGGTCAGGATGATCTCCGCGCCCTGCTCCTGCGCCAGCTTGGCCGCGTGGAAGGCGATGGAGGACTCCATCAGCACACCGGTGATCAGGACGCGCTTGCCCTCGAGGATTCCGCTCATGGTGATCAGTGACCCATTCCCAGTCCGCCGTCAACGGGAATGACGGCTCCAGTGATGTACGAGGCGTCGTCCGAGGCGAGGAACCGCACCGTCGCGGCGATCTCCTCCGGCTGCGCGTAACGGCCGAGCGGCACCTGCGACACGATGTTCTGACGCTGCTCGTCGCTGAGCACCTTGGTCATGTCGGTGTCGACGAAACCGGGCGCGACGACGTTGAACGTGATGTTGCGCGAGCCCAGCTCGCGGGCGAGGGAGCGCGCGAAGCCGACCAGCGCGGCCTTGGAGGCGGCGTAGTTCGCCTGGCCCGCGGAGCCGAGCAGGCCCACCACGGACGAGATCAGGATGACGCGGCCCTTCTTGGCGCGCAGCATGGCGCGGTTGGCGCGCTTGACGACCCGGAAGGTGCCGGTGAGGTTGGTGTCGATGACCGAGGTGAAGTCCTCCTCGGTCATGCGCATCAGGAGCTGGTCCTTGGTCACGCCGGCGTTGGCGACGAGAATCTCGACCGGACCGTGCTGGTCCTCGATCTCCTTGTAGGCCTGCTCCACCTGCTCCGGGTCGGTGATGTCGCACTTGACGGCGAGAAAGCCGGCCGGCGGCTCACCCGAGCGGTATGTGATCGCGACCTTGTCGCCGGCGTCGGCGAATGCGCGGGCGATGGCGAGGCCGATGCCCCGGTTGCCTCCGGTGACGAGAACCGAGCGGCTCAACGGATCACCCTTTCGATAGCGGTCTGCAGATGTCCGACAACCCGCCCGAACACCTGGATGACAGGCGGCTTCATCGAAAACCTATCGGTACGGCCGGGTCCGTGGGCAATCGGGCACCGACAGTGGCGCGGGGGTGTCGCTGTCGGATCCCTACAGAAGCGGCCTCGCTCCGGTCGGGAAAGGTGTGGTCCGCCGGACCGCCGCCACGACATGATCGGACCTGACAGGCCACGACAGCAGGGAGACCTCCGTGCCTCATTCCATCGACGAAGCCTTCACGGCGCTTCCCCTACGGGCCCTCGCCGACGCCGCGCTGGCACGCGCGCGTGCGCTCGGGGCCGAGCACGCGGACTTCCGGTTCGAGCGGGTGCGCAGCGCGTCCTGGCGGCTGCGGGACGCCAAGCCCGCCGGATCGTCGGACACCACCGAGCTCGGGTACGCGGTCCGGGTCGTGCACGGCGGTACGTGGGGCTTCGCCTCCGGTGTGGACCTGACCATGGACGCGGCCGCCCGGGTGGCCTCCCAGGCGGTGGCCATGGCCAAGCTGTCCGCGCAGGTCATCAAGGCGGCCGGGTCCGAGGAGCGCGTCGAGCTGGCCGACGAGCCGGTGCACTCGGACCGCACATGGGTGTCGTCGTACGAGATCGACCCGTTCTCGGTGCCCGACGAGGAGAAGGCCGCGCTGCTGGCGGAGTGGAGCACGCGGTTGCTGGCCGCGAACGGCGTCAGCCATGTGGACGCCTCGCTGCTCACCGTGCACGAGAACAAGTTCTACGCCGACACCGCCGGGACCGTGACGACCCAGCAACGGGTCCGGCTGCACCCGGAGTTGACCGCGGTGTCGGTGGACGAGTCGAGCGGTGAGTTCGACTCGATGCGGACCCTCGCGCCGCCGGCCGGGCGGGGCTGGGAGTATCTGACCGGCACCGGCTGGGACTGGGACGCGGAGCTGGAGCGGATCCCCGAGCTGCTCGCCGAGAAGATGCGGGCACCGAGCGTGGAGCCGGGCCTGTACGACCTGGTGGTCGACCCGTCCAACCTGTGGCTGACCATCCACGAGTCCATCGGCCACGCCACCGAGCTGGACCGCGCGCTCGGCTACGAGGCCGCCTACGCCGGCACCTCCTTCGCCACCTTCGACCAGCTGGGCAAGTTGAAGTACGGCTCCGAGCTGATGAACGTCACCGGCGACCGCACCGCCGAGCACGGCCTCGCGACCATCGGGTACGACGACGAGGGCGTCGAGGCGCAGTCGTGGAACCTGGTGAAGGACGGCACGCTGGTCGGCTACCAGCTGGACCGGCGGATCGCGCGTCTCACCGGGTTCGACCGCTCCAACGGCTGCGCGTACGCCGACTCCCCCGCGCATGTGCCGGTGCAGCGCATGGCCAACGTGTCCCTGCAGCCGGATCCCGCCGGGCTGTCCACGGAGGACCTGATCGGCGGCGTGGACCGGGGCATCTACGTGGTCGGCGACCGGTCCTGGTCGATCGACATGCAACGGTACAACTTCCAATTCACCGGGCAGCGCTTCTTCAGGATCGAGAACGGGCGGATCACCGGGCAGCTGAAGGACGTCGCCTACCAGGCGACCACGACCGACTTCTGGGGCTCCATGGCGGCTGTCGGCGGTCCGCAGACGTACGTCCTCGGCGGCGCCTTCAACTGCGGCAAGGCCCAGCCCGGCCAGGTGGCCTCGGTGTCGCACGGGTGCCCGTCCGCCCTCTTCAAGGGCGTCAACATTCTCAACACCACGCAGGAGGCCGGTCGATGAGCGCCCCTACCCACAAGCCGCACGAGATCGTCGAGCAGGCGCTGGCGCTGTCCCGGGCCGACGGCTGTGTCGTCATCGCCGACGAGCACTCCACCGCCAACCTGCGCTGGGCGGGCAACGCGCTCACCACGAACGGTGTGACGCGCGGTCGTACGCTCACCGTGATCGCGACCGTGGACGGCAAGGAGGGCACCGCCTCCGGTGTCGTGTCGCGTTCGGCGGTCACCACGGCGGAGCTGGAGCCGCTGGTGCGGGCCGCCGAGACCGCCGCGCGCGGGGCCGGGCCCGCCGAGGACGCGCAGCCGCTGGTCGGCGATGTGCCGCCGGCACCGGACTTCACGGACGCGCCGGCCGAGACCTCCTCCGCCGTGTTCGCCGACTTCGCGCCGGCGCTCGGCGAGGCGTTCGCACGCGCGCGTGCGGGCGGGCGCGAGCTGTACGGCTTTGCCAACCACGAGATGGTGTCGACGTATCTGGGTACGTCCACCGGACTGCGTCTGCGGCACGACCAGCCCACTGGCACGCTGGAGCTGAACGCCAAGTCGCCCGACCGTACGCGCTCGGCGTGGGCCGGCCGCTCCACACGGGACTTCAAGGACATCGACCCGGGCGCGCTCGACGCCGAGCTGGCCGTACGGCTCGGCTGGGCCGAGCGGCGGGTGGAGCTGCCCGCGGGCCGCTACGAGACGCTGCTGCCGCCGACGGCCGTGGCGGATCTGCTGATCTACCAGCTGTGGTCGGCGTCGGGCCGGGACGCGGCCGAGGGCCGGACGGTGTTCTCCAGGCCGGGCGGCGGCACGCGCGTGGGCGAGCAGCTCGCCGAGCTGCCGCTGACCCTGCGCAGCGACCCGCACGAGCCGGGCCTGGAGTGCGCGCCCTTCGTGGTCGCCCACTCCTCCGGTGGCGACCAGTCCGTGTTCGACAACGGTCTGCCGGCCCACGCCACCGAGTGGATCGGCGGGGGCGCGCTCAAGCACCTGACCACCACCCGGCACAGCGCGGCCCTGACCGGGCTGCCCGTGGCCCCGGCGCTCGGGAACCTGATCCTGGACGGCGGAAACGACCGCTCTACGGCGGACATGGTCGCGGGCACCGAGCGCGGGCTGCTGCTGACCTGTCTGTGGTACATCCGCGAGGTCGACCCGGCGACGCTGCTGCTCACGGGCCTGACCCGGGACGGCGTCTACCTCGTGGAGAACGGCGAGGTGACCGGGCAGGTGAACAACTTCCGGTTCAACGAGTCGCCGGTGGACCTGCTGCGGCGGGCCACGGAGGCGGGGCGCACGGAGAAGACGCTGCCGCGGGAGTGGAGCGACTGGTTCACCCGGGCCGCGATGCCCGCGCTGCGGATCCCGGATTTCAACATGAGCTCTGTCAGTCAGGGCGTATAACCTCGTAGGCGTTCGTGGTCGGGTGTCACCCGGCCACCCGAAGATCACTGAGGAGACACGAGAACCGTGACGGACATCGTCGACGAGCTGAAGTGGCGGGGGCTCATCGCCCTCTCCACGGACGAGGACGCACTGCGCAAGGCGTTCGCGGACGGCCCCGTCACGTTCTATTGCGGCTTCGACCCGACCGCGCCCAGTCTGCACCTCGGCAATCTGGTGCAGATCCTGACGATGCGCCGCATCCAGCGGGCGGGCCACCGCCCGCTGGGCCTGGTCGGGGGTGCCACCGGTCTGATCGGTGACCCGAAGCCCACCGCGGAACGCACGCTGAACGCGCCGGAGATCGTCGCCCAGTGGGTGGAGCGGCTGCGCGCGCAGATCGAGCCCCTGCTGGACTTCGAGGGCCCGAACGCCGCGGTCATGGTCAACAACCTGGACTGGACCCAGGGCCTGTCGGCCATCGAGTTCCTGCGGGACATCGGCAAGCACTTCCGGGTCAACAAGATGATCGCCAAGGAGGCCGTCTCCCGGCGGCTCAACTCCGACGCGGGCATCAGCTACACCGAGTTCAGCTACCAGATCCTGCAGGGCATGGACTTCCTGGAGCTGTACCGGCGGTACGGCTGCACGCTGCAGACCGGCGGCAGCGACCAGTGGGGCAACCTCACCTCGGGCACCGACCTGATCCACCGGGTCGAGCCGGAGGCCGTGGTGCACGCGCTGGGCACCCCGCTGATCACCAAGGCGGACGGCACCAAGTTCGGCAAGACCGAGTCCGGCACGGTGTGGCTCGACCCCGAGATGACCACGCCGTACGCGTTCTACCAGTTCTGGGTCAACGCCGACGACCGGGACGTCTCCAAGTTCCTGCGCATCTTCAGCTTCAGGTCCCGTGAGGAGATCGAGGAGCTGGAGCGGCAGACCGAGGAGCGGCCGCAGGCTCGTGCGGCGCAGCGCGCGCTTGCCGAGGAGCTGACGACGCTGGTGCACGGCGCCGACCAGACGGCCGCGGTGATCGCCGCGTCCCGCGCCCTGTTCGGGCAGGGCGAGCTTTCGGAACTGGACGGCAAGACGCTGGCCGCGGCGCTGTCGGAGGTGCCGCACATCCAGGTCGCCGAGCTCGGTCCGGTCGTGGATCTGTTCGCCGAGGTCGGTCTGGTGGCCAGCAAGTCCGCTGGGCGGCGGACCGTGAAGGAGGGCGGGGCCTACGTGAACAACGTGAAGGTCGTCGCCGAGGACGCGGTGCCCTCGTCCGAGGATCTGCTGGACGGGCGGTGGCTGGTGCTGCGGCGGGGGAAGAAGAACCTTGCCGCGGTGGAGGTCATGGGCGCCTGAGCGCCGTGGGGGCGTGGGTGATCTCGCGGCTGCGGCTTCGTCGTGGCTGGTCGCGCAGTTCCCCGCGCCCCTTTCGGGGCGCTGCACCCCAGCGTGTTTTCACGCCCCGGCCCGCTGCTGCTTCCGCTTGCCCAGCGTCGCCATGTAGAGGGCGTCCACGGCTCCGACGATGATGATCGCGGCCACCAGCTGGAAGATGTGCCGGCTCCAGTCGATGCCGGGGGTGGCCGCGACGCCCACGGCGCGGGCGATCGCGTTGCCGGCGATGGCGCCGAGCATGCCGCAGATGGTGGTCAGCCACAGCGGGCTGTGCTGCTTGCCGGGGATGACCGCCTTGGCGATGAGGCCCAGCACGAATCCCACGATGATCGCCCACAACCAGCCCATGGCTGCCTCCTCGTACGGCTCGACGTGAGCATTACGGCCAGTGTGGGTCGGTGGGCCGTACGGCGCATGTCGGGGTCCCCTGTGCGCGGCGGGGCCGGAGGCATTACCGCAGGCAGCGGGCGACCCGGTCTCGTACCCGTCGCAGCCTCGGCGTAACGTGGGAGATGTCCCGGCCGGTTCCCCACCGAGTGTGGGACGACGGTGCGGGCCGGGGAGAGTCCGATGCGGGCGGATGGTGGAATGTGATGCGGAAACAGCACGGTGGCGGCGCCCAGGTGTTCCGGATCACCGGAGCCCGGACGGGACTCGCGGAGGATGTACGGGGCCGGCAGCGGCGGTACGTCATCTCGATGACGATCCGCACGGCGTCGGTGATCCTCGCTGTGGCGCTGTGGAACGTCGAGCGGTACGTCGCTTTCGTCGCGCTCGTGGCCGGTGCGCTGCTTCCCTATGTCGCCGTGGTGCTCGCGAACGCGGGCCGGGAGCGGCCGCCTTCGCTGCCCTCGACGTTCGGCATCGCGCCGACGCGGCTGATGATCATGCCGCCGCGGGCGGAGGAGGCGCAGGCGGAATCCGTTCCGGAGGACGCGGCGGCTCGTCCGACGGGGGCGCGTGGTGAGCGGTCCGACCCGGAGTGAGGGCCGTGGGCGGGGCGGAAGCGGAACCAGATCTCCCGTCAAGCTCAAGAAAAGCTCAGATCAATCGTGTAGTTCCAGTGCCGGGCGGCGGGGTACCCGTGACATACTGCGTACGCGCTCCGCATCCCCCGTCGGAGCGACGGACCGACGCCGGGCAGCTCCCCCCGTGGCTGCTCGGCGTCGCCTTGTCCAGGCCCTTTTCTGTGAGACGAACCTGTGAGTGACGAGACCCCGATCTGCTCCGCCAAGGGCTGCCGCGCCGCTGCTGTGTGGGTGCTGGCGTGGAACAACCCGAAGATCCATACGCCGGAGCGGCGCAAGACGTGGCTTGCCTGCGAGGAGCACCGCGAGCATCTTTCGCAGTTCCTCGGGGTCAGGGGGTTCTTGAAGGACGTGGTGAAGTTCGCGGACTGGCAGGATCCGGAAGGGGCCTGAGCCCTAGCCGCCGATCGCCGACATCGGTCGGTCGGGCTGGACGAAGGAAGGATCGTCCAGGCCCGCCCCCGCCTTCTTCCCCCACATCGCCAGCTTCCAGATGCGGGCGATCTCCTCGTCGGGGGCGTCGGAGCGCAGGGCTGCGCGGAGGTCGGTCTCCTCGGTTGCGAACAGGCAGGTGCGTATCTGGCCGTCGGCCGTGAGGCGGGTGCGGTCGCAGGCCGCGCAGAAGGGGCGGGTGACCGAGGCGATGACGCCGACCCGGTGCGGGCCGCCGTCGACCAGCCAGCGCTCCGCCGGTGCCGAGCCACGGGCGTCGGCGCCCTCGGCGGTGAGGTCGAAGCGGGTGCGCAGGGAGGCGAGGATGTCCCCGGCGGTGACCATGCCCTCGCGCTTCCAGCCGTGCTGGGCGTCGAGGGGCATCTGCTCGATGAACCGCAGTTCGTAGCCATGCTCCATGGCCCAGGCCAGCAGGTCGGGGGCCTCGTCGTCGTTCAGGCCCGGCATCAGGACCGTGTTGATCTTGACGGGGGTGAGGCCGGCCTCGTGGGCGGCTTGCAGGCCCTCGATGACGTCCTTGTGCCGGTCGCGGCGGGTCAGGGCCTTGAAGACGTCGGCGCGGAGGGTGTCCAGGGAGACGTTGACCCGGTCCAGGCCGGCGGCCTTCAGGGCGGTCGCGGTGCGCTTCAGGCCGATGCCGTTGGTGGTGAGGGACGTCTGGGGGCGCGGGGCGAGGGCGGCGACGCGCTCGACGATGCCGACCAGGCCGGGGCGCAGCAGGGGCTCGCCGCCGGTGAAGCGGACCTCCTCGATGCCGAGCATGCGCACGGCGATGTCGATGAGGCGGACGATCTCGTCGTCCGTGAGCAGGTCGGGCTTGGCCAGCCACTGCAGGCCCTCTTCGGGCATGCAGTACGTGCAGCGCAGATTGCAGCGGTCTGTCAGCGAGACCCTCAGGTCGGTGGCCACTCGGCCGTAGGTGTCGATGAGCACGTGGGCCCCCTCCCTCTTCGCTCCACTCATTGTCCGTCACGGGTGTGCCGTGCGTCATCGTCGAGCCTACGTGACACCACTGACATCGACAGCGGCCCGATCCGACGAGGTGCGGGACGGCCGCGTCGTAGGACCGTACAGTCCCGGGCGACGCGGCCGTCGTACGAAGGTGTCAGTGTGCTCCGGTGCCGGTCAGAGACCGCACCTCCAGTTCGGCGTACTTGCCGGCGTCCGGTGCCTCCTTCGACAGCAGGGTGCCCAGGGCGCCGAGCAGGAAGCCGACGGGGATGGAGATGATGCCGGGGTTCTCCAGCGGGAACCAGTGGAAGTCGACGCCGGGGAACATCGAGGCCGGGCTGCCGGAGACCACCGGTGAGAACAGCACCAGGCCGACCGCGGTGACCAGGCCGCCGTAGATCGACCAGAGGGCGCCTGCGGTGGTGAAGCGCTTCCAGAACAGGCTGTAGAGGATGGTCGGCAGGTTGGCGGAGGCGGCGACCGCGAAGGCGAGGGCGACCAGTCCGGCCACGTTCAGGTCGCGGGCGAGGGCGCCGAGGACGATGGAGACCGCGCCGATGCCGACGGTCGCCCAGCGGGCCGCGCCCATCTCCTGCTTCTCGGTGGCCTGCCCCTTCTTGATCACGTTGGCGTAGATGTCGTGCGCGAAGGAGGACGACGAAGCCAGGGTGAGGCCGGCGACGACCGCGAGGATGGTGGCGAAGGCGACCGCCGAGATACTGGCGAGCAGCACAGCGCCCCAGCTGGAGTCGACGCCGCCCAGGTGCAGCGCCAGGAGCGGCGCCGCCGTGTTGCCCGCCTTGTTGGAGGCGATGATCTCGTCCGGCTTGATGAGGGCCGCCGCGCCGAAGCCGAGGGCGAGGGTCATCAGGTAGAAGGCGCCGATCAGGCCGATCGCCCAGATGACGGACTTACGGGCGGCCTTCGCGGTGGGCACGGTGTAGAAGCGGATCAGGATGTGCGGCAGGCCCGCGGTGCCGAGGACCAGGGCGAGGCCGAGCGAGAGGAAGTCCAGCTTGGTGGTGCCGGTGGCGCCGTACTTCAGGCCGGGCTCCAGGAAGGCCGTGCCCTTGCCGCTGTTGTCGGCGGCCCTGCCGAGCAGGTCGGAGATGTTGAAGTGGAACTTCAGCAGGACCAGGAAGGTCAGCAGCAGGGCGCCGAGGATCAGCAGGACGGCCTTGACCATCTGGACCCAGGTGGTGCCCTTCATGCCGCCGATGGTGACGTACACGATCATCAGGACGCCGACCAGAGCGACGATGCCGATCTTGCCGGCGTCGCTGGTGATGCCGAGCAGGAGCGAGACGAGGACGCCGGCGCCGGCCATCTGCGCGAGCAGGTAGAAGATCGAGACGACGATGGTGGACGTGCCCGCCGCCGTGCGGACGGGGCGCTGGCGCATGCGGTACGCCAGTACGTCGCCCATGGTGTAGCGGCCGGAGTTGCGCAGCGGCTCGGCGACCAGGAGGAGGGCGACGAGCCAGGCGACGAGGAAGCCGATGGAGTAGAGGAATCCGTCGTAGCCGAAGAGGGCGATGGCGCCGGCGATGCCGAGGAAGGACGCGGCGGACATGTAGTCGCCGGAGACGGCGAGGCCGTTCTGGAAACCGGTGAACTGCCGTCCGCCGGCGTAGAAGTCGGCAGCGTCCTTGGTCTGGCGCCCCGCCCAGACGGTGATGACGAGGGTCGCGGCGACGAACACCGCGAACAGCGTGATGATCAGCGGCCGGTGCTGGGTCGCCTCGCCGGCCGCGAGCAGCGTGTGCGGTGCGGGGCTCATGCGCCGCCCTCCATCCGGGACTTGATGGCCTCGGCCTTGGGGTCGAGCCTGGCGGCGGCGTGCCGGGCGTACCACCAGGCGATCAGGAACGTGGTGAGGAACTGGGCGAGGCCCAGGACGAGGGCGACGTTGATGTTGCCGACGACCTTGGTGCCCATGAAGCCGTCCGCGTAGTTGGAGAGCAGCACGAAGAGCAGGTACCAGGAGATGAAGGCGATGGTCAGAGGGAAGGCGAAGGAGCGGTGGGCGCGGCGCAGTTCACCGAACTCGGCGCTGTACTGCACCTCGGCGAACTCCTCGGTGGAGGGCAGGGGGGTCCCCGGCGTGGCGGGGGGCGGTGTCTCGGTGGCCACGGAGTCTCCTCGCGTTGCGGATGCACTGACGAACGGGGGATCGATGGTGCTCACGCACTCTGCCCAAGGTCCACGTCGCCACGCGAGGACCGGTTCAAGTCCTATGAGTTCTTTCGCAAGCGGTCTGGACAAGCCATTGCCAAGACATTGCTGTGCGGTGAGCCGTGGGGATAGCTTCTGCCTGCACCACTCGTCATGTACCTGCCCGATCGCCACCGTGTCTCGGGGTCTCGGGCTGTTTCGTATCCGGATGAAGTGGAGATCCCATGGCTCATCTGCGCTCCAGACGCCGGCTCGCGCTCGCGGTGCCCGTCATGCTGTCGCTGACCGCCTCGCTCGGTTTCCTGCCGGCGGCGGCCTCGGCGGCGCCCGCCGCGGCCTCGGCGGCACGGGCGGCACGGGCGGCGGACGACGGACCGGCCCTCGCGTACGTGGTCAACACCCGTACGGATCACCGCACGATCGAGTCCGTGCAACGCGCGATCACCGGCAACGGCGGGTCCGTCGTGGCCAGTTACGACACGATCGGCGTGATCGTCGTCCACTCCGCGAACCCGGACTTCGCCGCGCGGATGCGCGCGGTGCGCGGGGTGGACTCGGCGGGTGCCACGCGCACCGCGCCGTTGAGTGCCGCGGGGACGACCGACGAGGGCGCGCTGCAGGTTCTGTCGAAGGCGCAGGCCGCGAAGCTCGCCGCGAACGCGGCGCCGGGTGAGGAGCCGTACGAGGCGGACCAGTGGGATCTGCGGGCGATCGGCGCCGACCGGGCCGCGCGGATCAACCCGGGCAGCCCGAGCGTGACCGTCGGCGTCATCGACACCGGCGTCGACGACACCCACCCGGACATCGCCCCGAACTTCTCCGCCGCCCAGTCGGCGAACTGCGTGAGCGGCAAGGCGGACACGACGTACGGCGCGTGGCGCCCGGTGGACGCCGGCCATTACCACGGCACCCATGTGGCCGGCGAGATAGCCGCGGCCCGCAACGGCATAGGCGTGGCCGGTGTGGCGCCGGGCGTGAAGGTCGCGAGCATAACGGTGGCCCAGCCGGACGCGAGATCGCTGTTCTATCCGGAGAGCGTGGTCTGCGCGTTCGTGTTCGCCGCGGACCACGGCATCCAGATCACCAACAACAGCTACTACGTTGATCCATGGATGTACAACTGCATGGACGACCCGGATCAACGGGCCATCGTTGACGCGGTCAACAGGGCGCAGCTGTACGCACAACGCAAGGGCACGCTCAATGTGGCCTCGGCCGGCAACTCCAACCACGACCTGGCCGCGGACGCGATCACGGACACCTCCAGCCCCGACGACTCGACCGCCACGACCCGCACGGTCGATCCGCACGAGTGCTTCGACGTGCCGACCCAGCTGCCCGGCGTGGTGACCGTGAGCGCGGTGGGCGTGAAGGGCGCCAAGTCGTACTACTCCAGTTACGGACTGGGCGTGATCGACGTGGCGGGTCCCGGCGGCGACAAGTACCAGATCCCGGACACCCCGTCGAAGAACGGGCGCATCCTGTCCACGCTCCCGAACGACCAGTACGGCTTCCTCCAGGGCACCTCGATGGCCTCCCCGCACGTGGCCGCGGTCGCCGCGCTGCTGAAGTCGGCGCATCCGCACGCCACTCCGGCCCAGTTGCAGGCGCTGCTGAAGGCCGAGGCGGACAACCCGGGCTGCCCGAGCGGCCCCTACGACGGCGACGGGGACGGGGTCGTGGACGCGACCTGTGTCGGCGGCGAGCGCGTCAACGGCTTCTACGGCTTCGGCACGGTGAACGCCCTGGCCGCGGTGACGAGGTAAGGCCGTATGGCCGGCCCGCTCCACTCCGCCCGTACATGAGTCATAAGTTGATTGAATCAATGTTGATCAATCAATAATGCATAGTGTAGTCATGAGTACAGACATCGAGTCTGCATGGACTGCACTGGGCGGCGATCCCGCCCTCGTCTCCCGGGTGACGCCGGTCGAGCGCCCCGGCGCTCTTCCGGCCCGGCTTCCCGTGCGGGAGCTGGCGCGCGCGTGCGTCGGCGCGTGTGCGCTGGCCGCCGCGGAGCTGGCGGCACGCCGGGCCGGACTCGCCGAGGTGCCCGGCGTCCGGGTCGACGACGGTGCCGTGGCGGCCGCCTTCCACAGCGAACGGCACCTGCTGGTGGACGGGCGGGCGCCGGTCGTCTTCGCGCCGCTGTCGCGGTTCTGGCGGACCGCCGACGGCTGGGTGCGCACCCACGCCAACTACCCGCACCACCGGGCCCGGTTGCTGGGCGCGCTGGACCTGCCGGCGGACGCCGCGGCGCAGACCGTGGCCGCCCGTCTCGCCGAGCGCTCCGCGCGGGAGGTCGAGGAGGCCGTCCACGGCGCCGGCGGTCTCGCGGTGGCCCTGCGCACCCCGGCTCAGTGGCGGGCGCACGAGCAGGCCGCCGAGGTGGCCGCACGGCCGCTGGTCGAGCGCGAGCGGCCGACCGCGGCACCCGCGCGCGTGCTCGCGCCCCTGGACCCGGCCGCCGCTCCCCTGCTGCCCGCCGCCGGGCTGCGCGTGCTGGACCTGACCCGGGTCCTGGCCGGCCCGGTGGCCACCCGCACCCTCGCCCTGCTGGGCGCGGACGTGCTCCGCCTGGACGCCCCCTGGCTGCCCGAACTCCCGGACCTGCACGCCGACACGGGCTTCGGGAAGCGGTCCGCCACGCTCGATCTGGGCGCCGACCCCGGCACCTTCGAGGAACTGCTGGCCGCGGCCGACGTCGTCGTCACGGGCTACCGGCCGGGCGCCCTCGACCGGTTCGGGCTCTCCCCGAAGGCACTGTTCGCGCGCCGGCCCGGGCTGGTCGTGGCGCAGGTCTCGGCGTGGGGCGCGTACGGCCCCTGGGGCGCGCGACGCGGCTTCGACAGCCTGGTACAGGTCGCGACCGGCATCGCCGCCACCGAGGGCTCGGCCGGGCAGCCGGACGCGCTGCCCGCGCAGGCACTGGACCACGGCACCGGCTATCTGCTCGCGGCGGCCGTGCTGCGGGCGCTGACCGAGCAGTCGTACGACGGGGGCGGCCGGCTCGTGCGGCTGGCGCTGACCCGCACCGCGCACTGGCTGACGGACGGGATCCGGCCGGCCGCGGCCACGGGGGCGCCGTACCAGGGGCCGGAGGCCTGGCTGGCCGAGACGGACGGCCCGCTGGGGCGGCTGCGGTACGCGCGCCCGCCGATGACCTTCGCGGGTGGCCCCGCCGACTACGCACGGCCGCCGGTGCCCTGGGGGTCGGACAGCGCGCGCCGGCGGTGAGTGCACGGGCGGCCGGAAACGTACGGATGCGGGGAATGCCGTACACCCGTTTGTTTTCCGGTACTTGCCCGGTTCTGCGGTGACTGGCGAAGATCGCGGGGTGAGTGCGATACGACCGGCCGCCGAGGTGACCGACGAGCGGAGCCCCGCGCGGCGGCCCGGTGCCGGCCGCGCCGTCGTCCTGCTCGTCCTGGTGGCGCTCGGCGCCCTGATCCCCCTGCTGGGGCCGTCAGCCGCGCTGCACGGCACCGGGGAGGCCGCCGCGCCGGGGGTCGGCGGCATCGGGGCGCTGCGCGCCGTGGTCCTCGCCGCCGTGAGCGTGCCGCTCGGCGAACTGTTCGTGCACCGGCTCGCCCGGCGCCTGCCCGGCGTCCCGCCCGAACGGCCGTGCAGCTGGGCGCCGTTCGTCACCGTCGCCGGTTTCGTGGCCGCGCTGGCGCTCGCCGCGGTGGTGTCCGCCGGCAATCTGATCCCGCACCGCCTCGGCCAGCTCGACGTCGGCGGCCTGTACGGCTCCCGCGACGGCAGGCTGGCGCTGCTGGAGGTCAACGGCCTTCTGCTGGCGGCCCTGTGCTCGTTCTCCCGGCGCCCGGCGGCCCAGGTGTGGCCGCTGGCCGCGGTGGTCTTGGCGGAGGCGCTGCGCGCGCACCCCACGACCGAGCAGAGCCCGCTGCTCGGCTCGGCCCTGACGCTGGTGCACCTGACGTGCGCGACGCTGTGGACCGGTGGTCTGCTGCACGCCCTGCGGCTGCTCAGGCTGTGGCACGGCGCCCCGGCCGGGGCCGCGCTGCTCGCCCGCTACGCGCGCGTGGCGGCCGTTCTGCTGGCGGCCATCACCGCGACGGGGGTGTGCAGTTCGCTGCGGCGCATGCCGTCGGCCACGATCCTGGACCAGCTGACGACGACGGCGTACGGACGCACCCTGCTGGCCAAGGTGATCCTGGTCGCCGCCGTCGCGCTGCTCGCCCTGTGGGCACGGATCCGGCTCGGCCGTGCCGCCGACCCGCTGACCGCGTACGCGCCCGCGCGGGCCGAGGTGATCGCCCTGGGCGCGGTCGTCGCGCTGCTCGCCCTGTGGGCACGGATCCGGCTCGGCCGTGCCGCCGACCCGCTGACCGCGTACGCGCCCGCGCGGGCCGAGGTGATCGCCCTGGGCGCGGTCGTCGCGGTCTCGGGCCTGCTCACGGCACTGCCACTGCCGATCCGCTGGTCCTAGGTGTGCTGTCCGGCAGACCCCGGCGGACTAGCCGTTGGTGACGAGCACCTTGAGGGCGGTGCGCTCGTCCATCGCCTTGTAGCCGTCGGGCACGCCCTCGATGCCGACGGTCAGGTCGAACACGGGCGAGGGGTCGATCGTGCCGTCCAGGACGTCGGGCAGCAGGTCCGGGATGTAGGCGCGGACCGGCGCGACACCGCCGCGCAGGGCGATGTTCCGGTCGAACATGACACCGAGGTCGAGGCCGGTGCCGCTGCCGTGCGGCACGCCCACGAAGCCGATCGCGCCGCCGTCGCGGGTGATGTTGACTGCGGTACGCATGGATTGTTCGGTACCGACGGCCTCGACGACGGCGTGCGCGCCCTGGCCGCGGGTGAGTTGCCGGACGGCCTCGACGGCCGCGTCCCCGCGCTCGGCGACGACGTCGGTGGCGCCGAAGCGACGGGCGATGTCGGTACGGACCTCGTGCCGGCCGAGCGCGATGATCCGCTCGGCGCCGAGCCGCTTGGCCGCCAGGACGGCGCACAGGCCGACCGCGCCGTCCCCGACGACGGCGACCGTGGCGCCGGGCCGGGCGCCCGCGCCGAGGGCCGCGTGGTGGCCGGTGCCGAGGACGTCGGAGAGGGTCAGCAGGGCGGACAGCAGATGGTCGTCGGAGGCCGCGTCCTTGGGCAGCTGGACCAGGGTGCCGTCGGCGAACGGCACACGCACGGCCTCGCCCTGGCCGCCGTCGTAGCCGACGGAGCCCCAGAAGCCGCCGTGCTCGCAGGACGTCGTCAGGCCATCGCGGCAGTAGTCGCAGACCCCGTCGGACCACATGAAGGGCGCGACCACCAGGTCACCGCGCTTGACCGTGTCCACCTCGGAGCCGGTCTCCTCGACGACGCCGAGGAACTCGTGCCCGATCCGCTGTCCCGGCTGCCGGGCCGCCTCGCCGCGGTAGGCCCACAGGTCGCTGCCGCAGATGCAGGCGCGCAGCACCCGTACGACGGCGTCGGTGGGCAGCTGCACCACGGGCTCGGGGACGTCCTCCACGCGCATGTCGTACGGGGCGTGGATGGTGGTGGCGCGCATGGCGAGGGTCCTTCTCGTGCGGGGTCGTGCGGGGTGCTCACGGGGTGATCGAGCGCACTTCACCGTACGACGTCGCGTGTGGCCGGCGCTCGCCGAGGGGGCCGTGGAAGCCCGGCGCGGGTGGTCAGACGCCCGCGGCGCCCAGCAGGCTGCCCGCCGCATAGGTGACCCCCATGGCCAGGGCCCCGCCCATCACGTTGCGCAGGACCGCCCGCTTCGGGTCGGCCGAGCCGAGCCGGGCGCTGGTCCAGCCGGTGAGGACGAGCGCGGCCAGGACGGAGACGACGGTCACGGCCAGCCGCCAGGCGGCCGGGGGCAGCACGATGGCCAGCAGCGGCAGCAGCGCGCCCACGGTGAAGGCCAGGAAACTCGCCCAGGCCGCGTGCCAGGGGTTGGTCAGGTCGTCGGGGTCGATGCCGAGCTCCACGCGCGCGTGTGCCCGCAGCGCGTCCCGCGCGGTGAGCTGTTCGGCGGCCTCCCGGGCCACCTCGCGGGACAGGCCGCGCTCCTGGAGCAACGTGGTCAGCTCCAGCAGCTCGGCCTCCGGCTGGTCGCGCAGTTCCTGTCTCTCCACGGCCAGCGCGGCCACCTCGGAATCGCGCTGGGTGGAGACGGAGACGTACTCGCCGGCCGCCATGGACATCGATCCCGCGAGCAGGCCGGCCAGTCCGGCGGTGAGCAGCGCGGACCGGCTGTCGGTCGCGCCGGCCACGCCGACGACGATGCCCGCGGTGGAGACGATGCCGTCGTTCGCGCCGAGCACGGCGGCCCGCAGCCAGTTCAGCCGCGAGCCGAGTGCACCTCCATGGGCCTCTTCGTGGGTGGGTTCGGTCACAGCAGGGAGGATCGCACTCCACGGGCCACCCATGCCGCACCGACGCTCCCCCGCCGCGGACGCCGGCCGCGACCGACACCCCCTCGCCGTCGACGGCGGCACGCACCACACCCGGAGCGAAGCCCTCGGGCGAACACCGGGCTGGTCGCGTCCGCCGGGGGTTCCGGGAGGGGCTCGGCTACTTCGGTCACGTGGGACCCACCTTCGCCGCGATGGGGTCGAGGCGGGCGAGGTCGAAGCCGTAGACGCGGGCCGCGTTGCCGCCGGGCATGGCGGCCGGCTCCTCGCGCGGGACGACCTCTCCGGTGATCCGCTCCAGTCGGCGCACCTTCTCGTGGCGCACGCAGTGCAAGTGCACCAGCACCGGGTCGGTTTCGAAGCCCGAACGATCCACGGCGGGAAGGAACTTGAAGCAGAAGTCGGTGGTCACTTCGCCGAGTTTCTCGGGCTCGCCGAAGACCTCGCGCCCGCCGGTGAGGGCGCGCTCCTGGGTCATCACGAGCGGGCTGCCGGTGGGTTTCAGGGGTGGCGGCAGCACCGCGGCGATCGCGTCCGGGCCGGTCTCCCAGACGGCCACTACCCCGGTGGACCAGATGGCGGGACGCCGCGCGCTCGCGGTGCGGGTCGTGGCGATCTCCCGCTCGGTCCGTGCGCCGTACCGTACGCGTGCCGTACGTCGTACCGCCCTTCTGCCGGCGGGCACGGACCCGCTCCTGACGGATCGTCACCTATAACACAGTTAACAGAGGAGCGCGTTGACCCGGATGCCCTGCTCGACACCCTCCGGAGCGCACCATGGCCGAGCTCGGCGAGATCCGCCCCTGCGGTCGCACCCCCTGATGTTCCTGCCCGCCCAGCGGGTCCTGGTGCGCGAGGCGCGCGCCGCCGGGCTGCGTGGCGAGCGGGCCGCCGGGTTCGTGCGGGCCGTGCGGTTCCAGGTCGTCGGGCGGGTGCTGGTGGAGCGCGACCGGGAGCGGGCTCCGGCACAGCACCCCGACGAGCGGGAGCCGTGGAGCGCCGGGACCGCCGGAGACGACCCGGCGCCGGCACGTGCGCCGGCCTTGCCGGTGGACACGGAGCGGCTCTTCCTGACGGCCGTGAGCGCGCTGGTACGTCGCTGCCGGTCCCGGCCTCGCCCACCCGTGCGCCCGACCCGGTCGGATGAGCGGTCCAGGACCGGCACGCACGCGTGTGCGGTGGCCGAGCGGCCGGGCGGAAATCGGCGGAGCCGCCGGTACCTGAAGGTCAGCGCTGTCAGTCGTGGCCCGTATCCTCAATGACCATGCTCGAAGACCGTGCGACCGCAGTGTCCTCCCCCACCCAGTGGCCGGCCGTGTATCCGAAGGGATACGCGGTCGTTGACGTGGAGACCACCGGCCTGGCCCGGGACGACCGCATCATCTCGGCCGCCGTCTACCGGCTGGACGAGCGCGGCGAGGTCGAGGACCACTGGTACACGCTGGTCAACCCGGAGCGCGATCCGGGACCCGTGTGGATACACGGTCTGACGAGCGAGGTGCTCGAAGGGGCGCCGCTCTTCGCGGACATCGCCGAGGAGTTCGCGACCCGGCTGGAGGGCCGGGTGCTGGTCGCGCACAACGCCGTCTTCGACTGGCAGATGATCGCGCGGGAGTACGCGCGCGCGAAGCGCGAGGCGCCGGTGCGTCAGCGACTGTGCACCATCGCGCTGTCGAAGGAGCTGGGGCTGCCGCTGCCCAACTTCAAGCTGGAGTCGCTGGCGGCGCACTACGGCGTCGTACAGCAGCGGGCGCACCACGCGCTGGACGACGCGCGCGTGCTGGCGGAGGCGTTCCGGCCCAGTCTGCGAGCCGCCGCCGCGGGCGGCGTGCGGCTGCCGCTGCTGGAGTGCCGGCCGCTGACGGAGTGGTCGGACCGCCCGGTGCCCCGGCAGTCGTCGGGCGGATACGGGGGCTACAGCGGCTATCGGCAGGGCAGTTGGCGGCCCTCCCGCAAGAAGCCCGCATGCCCGTACCCCAATCCGGGGCGCTACGAAAACGGCAAACGACTCAAACAGGGCATGCGGGTGGCGTTCTCCGGCGACACCTCCGTGGACCGCGAGCTGCTGGAGGACCGGGCCACGGAGGCCGGTCTGCATGTGGCGTCCAGCATCTCCAGGCTGACCAGCCTGCTGGTCACCAACGACCCCGACTCGGGCACGTCCAAGGTGGTCAAGGCGCGGCAGTTCGGCACGCCGGTCGTCGACGAGGCCGCGTTCGGGCAGCTGCTGCGGGATGTCGAGCCCGCCGACGAGTGATCGTACGCATGCGAGTGACCACACCGTTGGGAGTGATCGTACGAATGAGTGATCGACACACGACTCACCCGGCACCCGCTCGCCCCGGTCCCGGTGACGGCCCACCCTGTGGCGCATGGCGAAATGTGAAGTTTGCGGCAATGACTACGGGATGACCTTCGAGGTCCATGCACAGGGTGCGGTTCATGTGTTCGACTGCTTCTCCTGTGCGATCCACCGCATGGCACCCATCTGCGAGCACTGCCGGGTGCAGATCATCGGCCAGGGGGTGGAGGCCGACGGCGCGTTCTACTGCGGCGCCCACTGCGCCCGCGCCGACGGGAAGGCGGGGATCGTCGATCGCGTCTGACCCGGTACCCGCCCGAATGCACCCCACGGCGCGGAGGTAACGTCGTGGGGTGCATCGCTACCGCTTCCTGTTGTCCCGCCAGTGGGTGATCCTCACCATCGTCGCGATCGCGCTGATCCCGACGATGATCAGGCTGGGTTTCTGGCAGAAGCACCGCTACGAGGAGCGCACCGCGCGCAACGACCTGGTCTCCTCGGCGTTGCACGCCAAGCCGGTCCCGGTCGAGCGGCTGACCTCCCCGGGGCACACCGTGACCCGCACCGAGAGGTACCGCACGGTCACCGCGACCGGCACCTTCGACACCGCCAGGGAGGAAGTGGTCCGGCGCCGGACCAACTCCGACAACGAGGTCGGCTTCCATGTGCTCACCCCGTTCGTCCTCGGCGACGGCAAGGTGGTGCTCGTCAACCGCGGCTGGATCCCGGCCAACGGAGCCCAGACCGCGTTCCCGAAGATCCCCGCCCCGCCGTCCGGCCGGACCACCATCACCGGGCGGCTGATGGCCGACGAGACGACTGCGGCGAGCGGCATCAAGAACGTCCAGGGCCTCCCGGACCGGCAGATCATGCTGATCAACAGCGCGGAGGAGGCGCACCGGCTCGGCGCCTCGGTGCTCGGCGGCTACCTCGAGCAGACGGGGCCCCAGACCGACTCCCCGGAACAGATCTCCGACCCGGGCAGCGAGGACGCCCCGCTGAACTACGCGTACATGATCCAGTGGTGGCTGTTCGCCGCGGGCGTCCCGGTCGGCTGGTGGTTCCTGGTCCGGCGGGAGATCCGCGACCAGGAGGAGGCCACCGCGGAGGCGAAGCCGGAGGAGACGGAACCGGCCGCCGTATAGCCGCCGTACAGCCGTCGCCCGGACGCAAGCGGCGCCGCCGTACAGACGGAACCGGCCGTCGTACAGCCAGGGCGACAGCCGTGGCACGCGCGCCGGGCGGACCACCTGTTCGGCCCTCTTGCCCGCCGGGAAAGCCGGGAAACCGGATCCCGTGAACGCGCGCATCGAGGACTACGCCCTCATCGGCGACGAGCAGACCGCCGCGCTGGTCGGCAGGGACGGCTCGATCGACTGGCTGTGCCTGCCCCGCTTCGACTCCGGCGCCTGCTTCGCCCGGCTGCTGGGCGACGAGGACCACGGCCACTGGCGGATCGCCCCCAAGGGAGCGCGCACCTGCACCCGCCGCGCCTACCGGACCGACACCCTCGTCCTCGACACCGAGTGGGACACCCACGACGGCACGGTCCGCGTCACCGACCTGATGCCGCAGCGCGACCGCGCCCCCGACGTCGTACGCATCGTCGAAGGTGTCAGCGGCCGGGTCACCGTGCGCAGCACCCTCCGGCTGCGCTTCGACTACGGCTCGATCATGCCGTGGGTGCGCCGCTCGGACGGGCACCGGGTGGCCGTCGCCGGACCGGACTCGGTCTGGCTGCGCTCGGAGCCCCCCGTGCACACCTGGGGCGAGGACTTCGGCACCCACGCGGAGTTCACCGTCACCGAGGGCCAGCGGGTCGCGTTCGTGCTCACCTGGCATCCCTCGCACGAGCGCCGCCCGCCGCTCACCGACCCCTACGAGGCGCTGAGCAACAGCGTCCACGACTGGCGGCGCTGGACGTCCCGCTGCCGCTACGACGGGCCGTACCGGGACGCCGTCGTACGGTCCCTGATCACGCTCAAGGCGCTCACCTACGCCCCGACGGGCGGGATCGTCGCCGCTGCCACCACCTCGCTGCCCGAGGAGCTGGGCGGCGTACGCAACTGGGACTACCGCTTCTGCTGGCTGCGCGACTCCACCCTCACCCTCGGCGCCATGCTGGCCGCGGGCTACCACAGGGAGGCCGAGGCCTGGCGCGACTGGCTGTTGCGCGCGGTCGCGGGCGACCCGGCGGACCTGCAGATCATGTACGGCCTGGCGGGCGAGCGCCGGCTGCCGGAGTGGGAGCTGCCCTGGCTGCCCGGCTTCGCCGAGTCCGCGCCCGTACGCATCGGCAACGCCGCCGTCGGCCAGCTCCAGCTGGACGTGTACGGCGAGGTCATGGACACGCTGTCGCTGGCCCGCGACCAGGGCCTGCCCACCAAGCCCCACATGTGGGCGATCCAGCGCTCGCTCATGACGTTCCTGCAGTCGTCCTGGCGGCAGCCCGACGAGGGCCTGTGGGAGGTGCGCGGCGGCCGGCGCCAGTTCGTGCACTCGAAGGTGATGGTGTGGGTGGCCGCCGACCGCGCCGTACGGACGCTGGAGACGTACCCGGAGCTGCAGGGCGACGCGGACGGCTGGCGGGCGATGCGTGACGAGGTGCACCGGGAAGTGTGCGAGCAGGGCTACGACGCCCGGCGCCGGACCTTCACCCAGTACTACGGCTCGCGCGAACTGGACGCCGCCCTGCTGCTGATCCCCCGGGTCGGTTTCCTGCCGCCCGACGACCCCCGGGTGATCGGCACGGTCGACGCGATCCGCGCGGATCTGGGACACGGCGGCTTCGTGCGCCGGTACGACACCGACGCCGTCGGCATCGACGGGATGCCGGGCGGCGAGGGCGCCTTCCTGGCCTGCTCGTTCTGGCTCGCGGACGCCCTGCACCTGACCGGCCGCACGGCCGAGGCCCGGGAACTCTTCGAGCGGCTGGTGGCGCTCACCAACGACGTGGGGCTGCTGTCGGAGGAGTACGACCCCGGGCTGAGCCGCCAGGTGGGCAACTTCCCGCAGGCCTTCAGCCATATCGCCCTGGTGAACACCGCGCTCACGCTGTCCGGGGGCGAGCGGGCAGGATAGGGGCCATGGATCTTGGACTGAAGGACCGGGTGTACGTCGTCACGGGCGCGACCCGGGGGCTGGGCAACGCCGCGGCGCGCGAGCTGGTCGCCGACGGGGCGAAGGTCGTCATCAGCGGGCGGGACGAGAAGCGGGTCGCCGAGGCCGCCGCCGAACTGGGCCCGGACGCGGTGGGTGTCGCCGTCGACAACTCCGACGCGCAGGCTCCCGAGCGGCTGGTCGCGGCCGCCCGTGAGCGGTTCGGCGGCTTCCACGGCGTGCTGGTGAGCGTGGGCGGACCGGCGCCGGGGTTCGTCGCGGACAACACCGACGAGCAGTGGCGGAACGCGTTCGAGTCGGTGTTCCTCGGTGCGGTGCGGCTCGCGCGGGTGGCAGCGGCGGAGCTGGAGCCGGGCGGGGTCATCGGGTTCGTGCTGTCGGCGTCGGTGCACGAGCCGATTCCGGGGCTGACCATCTCCAACGGGCTGCGGCCCGGGCTCGCCGGGTTCGCCAAGTCGCTCGCCGACGAGTTGGGGCCGCGGGGGATTCGGGTGCTGGGGCTGCTGCCGTCGCGCATCGACACGGATCGCGTGCGCGAGCTGGACGGGTTGTCCGCGGATCCTGAGGCCACTCGGGCAGCGAACGAGGCGCGGATCCCGTTGCGGCGGTACGGGGCGCCGGAGGAGTTCGGGAAGGTCGCGGCGTTCTTGCTCTCTCCGGCGGCTTCGTATCTGAGTGGGGTCATGCTGCCCGTGGACGGGGGCATGCGGCACGGGTTCTGAGGGACCCCTGCCGTGTCAACTGACCCTCTCCGCATGGTGCTTGACCGCCCGCAGTCGTATCTCCACCGGTAGAGACGGAAGCCGCGCCGACTCGCGGGCGTCGGTCAGGGCCTGGGTCGTGAAGTCGTTCAGGGCCGTCGACGGATCCACGTGGGGCTCCAGTTGGAGCCAGATTCTTGCCGTGGGTTTCGTGCGGCGGCCGCGCAGGACGATCTCCGCGTGGGCCACGCCCTGCTGCCGTACGGCGGCCTGGGCCAGGGCCGACTCCAGGGCGCGGCCGCGCAGCACGGCGGACTCGCCGTCGCCGGTGTCGATGAGGATCTCGGACAGCCGGCGGCGGCGCAGGACCGTGGTGAGCCACCACAGGGCGAGCAGGACGAGGACCGCCAGGGTGGCGAGGACGGCCGGCCACCACCAGCCGGTGCCGCGCCAGTGGGTGCGTTCGGCCCTGGTGAGCAGGACGTCGTGCGGGCCGGTGTGCACCCACCAGGAGGGCGGCGCCGCGCCCAGGCCGACCGCCAGGACCGACCCGCCGAGCACGAACAGGAGCAGGCCGACGAGGGCCAGCAGGACGCGGTGGAGACCAGCCCGGCGCATCGCCGTCACCCCTTCCGTCCGGGCCGTGTCACATGGACGGACAGCGTGGGCGGCCGGCCGAGGCCGAGGCCCCGGATCGCGTCCGTGAGCACGGTGTCCAGGTCGGCGCGTACGTCGTCCAGGTCACGGAAGTGCGAGACGACACGGACGTCGGCCTTCCCGCGGCGCATCCGCACCCGCACCGACCGGACCCCGGAGACGTCCATGACCCGGTCGCGCAGCAGCAGAGCCGCCGCGTCGCGCCGGAGTGCGGCGCGGACGTCGGGGTGCGGGCGCCGCATGGGCAGCAGACCGCGCAGTCCGGGGGTGACCGCGAGGGCGATCAGCCAGAGGCCGAGTGCGGCGGCGACGGCCGCTCCGGTCAGCACCCAGGTGTCGTCCAGGGGGCGTTCGGCCAGGTGCCGGGCCAGTGCGCGGCGCCACTCCATCGCGGGGTGGTGGGCGCGTACGGCCGCGATGTCGTACAGCAGGAGGCCGGCGCCGGCCAGCAGCAGGGCGGCGACGACGGCCGCCGGGACGCGGCGCGGCGACCAGAAGCGGCCGCTGCTCCCGGCGGCGGGCGGCGTGGGGACGGGGTCCTTGTGGAGCGTCTGGATGGTCGTCTGCGGCTCGCTCATCATGCCCTCCCGTGCGGTGCCGGGTGCAGCCGTTCGACCTGGACGGCGACCTCGGCCACCGGCATGTCCACCAACGCGTCTACCCGCTCGGTGACATGACGACGCACGGCGGCGCAGTGGGCGCCGATGTCGCAGGGGTAGCCGAGTTCGAGATGGACGCGTACGCGGGCCGTGTCCCTGGGGAGTACGACCACCGTGGCGTGCGGGACGGCCGCCTCGGCAGGCAGCGGGGGCAGCGCCTCGCGGGCGGCCTGCGCGGCGATCTTCGCGACGACCCGGTCGGCGATCCGGGTGGCGCCGCGCTCGCCCGGCGGCACCAGGTCCGACGGCGGCCGGGCCGCACCGGTGTCGGCGGCCATCGCCGGTCACCGCCGCCGGTCGCGCCGGTCGTCGCGGGTGCGGAAGAAGTCCCCCGGTTCCAGGTCGCCCTCCGCGAACCGGCCGGCGACGAACCCGATCGCACCCAGCGCCGCCACCAGCAGGAAGGCCCCGAAGCCGCCGAAGTACCCGGCGAAACCCAGCGCCATTCCGGCGATCATGCCGACCACGGCCATGCTCATGCAGCACTCCTCAGCTCGTCGGGCGTGCGGTGCCGGGTCGCCGGTGCGTCACTGGATGCGCGGCGGCTCGGGCTCCTCGTCCTCTTCATCGGGCAGCTTCACGTCGCTGACCGCGATGTTGACCTCGACCACCTCTAGTCCGGTCATCCGTTCCACGGAGGCGATCACGTTCTCCCGTACGGCACGGGCGACATCGCCGATCGAGACGCCGTAGTCCACGACGATCTCCAGGTCGAGTGCGGTCTGCACCTCTCCGACCTCGGCCTTCACGCCCCGCGTCACCGACCTGGAGCCGCCGGGCACGCGGTCGCGCACGGCGCCGAAGGTGCGGGCCAGGCCACTGCCCATGGCATGCACGCCGACGACGTCCCGCGCCGCGAGGCCCGCGATCTTCTCCACGACGCCGTCGGCGATGGTGGTCCGTCCCCGGGTCGCCGGATCGCCGCCGCCGCGGCGGGTGGTCTTGCGGGTCGACACCTGCGGTTCCTGGTCGCCTTCCGGGGTCGTCGTCATGTCGGTCATCGCCGTACGTCCCTTTCGGTCGTCGTCCCCTTCGATCGTCCCTTGCCCACCGTATGCATGGTTCCCCTGCCGTGCGCCGGTGATACGGCAGGCTGGAGGAATGACGGCGGACCGGTGGACAGAGTTGGTACGGCGCCAGGTCGGGCTCGGCAGGCTGCTGCCGCTCGGTGGGCCGCGCGACGGCGCGTGGATCGCGGAGGTCGCGGCGGCGGCGGTACTGGAGCGTGCGGCGGCGGCCGGGGTGCCGGGGGTGCGGCTGGGCGCGCTGCGGCTCACGCTCGCCGATCCGGAAGCGGCGCGGCAACCCGTCGTACCGGCTCCGCCGAGCGCGCTGCCGCCGGGCCCGCTGCGGCTGACGGCGGACTTCGCCGCGACGGCCGCCGAGCCGCTGCCCGCGGTGGCGTCCCGGCTGCGGCTCACCCTGGCGACGGCCGCTGCGGGGCAGCTCGGACTCACGCTCTCGGAGGTGGACCTGTGGGTGACCGATCTGCTGGACACGGAGGAACCGGCCACGGCGGTACGTGCGCCACGGCCGGTGTCCGCGCGGGAAGCCACGGACCCGGACGAGGCCCGCGCGGCCGCGGCCGCCCTCGCCGTCCCCGGTGTGACCGGCTTGACAGCTTCCCTGGGCGGTCTCGGCCGCGGAGTGCACCTGGAGGAACGCCCGGCCGACACGGCTCTGCCGCACCGGCACGTGCGCGTGGAACTGTCGACAGGCTCGGACCACCGGGCCGTCGACGTGGCCCGACAGGTCCGCACAGCCGTACGGAACGCTCTGGAGGACCGGCCGACGGTGGCGGTTTTGATTACGGCGGTGGACTAGGGAACTCGGGAACTCGTCCTGCTCGCTGTGGGCAGCGCAGGGGTTATTCGCCGAGCCCGGCCAGATCGCGGAGCCGGCGTGCCTGAGCAGCGCGCTCGGCCGCCCGCTGCTCGTCGTACGTACGGTCCGCCGCACCTCGCAACAACGCCTTGGTCTCCGCCACGGCGTCCCGCGGCGCGGCCAGCAGTGCCGCGGCCAAGTCCCGCACGGCGTCGTCCAGTTGGTCGCCGGGCACGGCAGCGTTGGCCAGCCCGGATGCCACGGACTCCGCCGCGCCGACGAACCTTCCCGTGGCGCAGATCTCCAGCGCACGGGCGTACCCGACGAGACCGACCAGCGGATGCGTGCCGGTCAGGTCGGGTACGAGGCCGAGGCTGGTCTCGCGCATGGCGAACTGCACGTCCTCCGCGACGACCCGCAGGTCGCACGCGAGCGCGAGCTGGAAGCCGGCCCCGATGGCGTGTCCCTGGACGGCGGCGATGGACACGATGTCGTTCCGCCGCCACCAGGTGAACGCCTCCTGGAACTCGGCGATGCTCGCGTCGAGCCCGGCGTCGTCACGGCGCGCGAGATCGATGAAGGTCGGCTCGCCCGGGATCCCCTCCGGGGTGAACATCTGCCGGTCGAGACCGGCGGAGAAGGACCTGCCCTCGCCGCGCAGCACGACGACCCGGACGGAGCCCGGCAGCAGCCTCCCGGCCTCGGCGAGCGCCCGCCACAGGGCGGGGCTCTGCGCATTGCGCCTGGCCGGATTGGCCAGCGTCACCGTGGCGAGCGCGTCGTCTACGGTGAGCCGTACGCCGTCCTTGTCGAGTACAGGAGCGAGGTCCTGGTCGGGCGAAGCCATGGGGCGCCTCCGATGGGTGCGGTCATCCGGGCATGCCGGGGGCATGCGTAAGTGACTGCACAGTAACCACCCGGCCGATCAGATTGCCGACCGGGTGGTCACCATCGAAGTCGATGGACCGCCCGGCGTCAGACCGATGCGGCCTTCTTGCCCCGGGTCGCTCCGCCACGCCCACGCAGGACGACGCCCGACTCGGTGAGCATCCGGTGCACAAAGCCATACGAGCGGCCGGTCTCCTCGGCCAGCGCCCGGATGCTCGCACCGGAGTCGTACTTCTTCTTCAGGTCTGCCGCGAGCTTGTCGCGCGCGGCGCCGGTCACCCGGCTGCCCTTCTTCAGAGTCTCGGCCACCCGTGCCTCCTCATGGGAAGTGCGCTCTGGTCTCCTCATGATCACCCCTCTTGGGCGTGATGGCCACCCATTCGGCAAGGTCCGTGGGACATCGTTGTGACGACAGGAGTGGATCCCCACAAGCGGAACACGCAATTCCATGGAGTGGTGTCCATGGGACCGAACGGGTGGATTCGCGAAGTACCAGGTCAGCGACGCGGAACGGCCGACCCCTTGGCACACGGGGGATCGGCCGGAAAATCCGTGTACGACACACCCCGATACGAGGAGATCTCACACAGATGATGGATCACGGATGAGCCGAATGATCCATACGGAGTTGATCACGCCAGGGCGACGAGGTCCGCGTAGTCGGAGCCCCACAGATCCTCGACGCCGTCCGGCAGCAGGATGATCCGCTCGGGCTGGAGCGCCTCCACGGCACCCTCGTCGTGGGTGACGAGGACGACCGCGCCCTTGTAGGTGCGCAGGGCGCCGAGGATCTCCTCGCGGCTGGCGGGGTCGAGGTTGTTGGTCGGCTCGTCGAGGAGGAGCACGTTCGCCGAGGAGACGACCAGGGTGGCCAGGGCGAGACGGGTCTTCTCACCACCCGAGAGGACACCGGCCGGCTTGTCGACGTCGTCGCCGGAGAAGAGGAACGAGCCCAGCACCTTGCGCACCTCGACCAGGTCCATGTCGGGGGCGGCCGAGCGCATGTTCTCCAGGACGGTGCGGTCGGGGTCCAGGGTCTCGTGCTCCTGGGCGTAGTAGCCGAGCTTGAGGCCGTGGCCGGGGACGACCTGGCCGGTGTCGGGCTGCTCGACGCCGCCGAGCAGGCGCAGCAGGGTGGTCTTGCCGGCGCCGTTCAGGCCGAGGATGACGACCCGGGAGCCCTTGTCGATGGCGAGGTCGACGTCGGTGAAGATCTCCAGCGAGCCGTACGACTTCGACAGGCCCTCGGCCATCAGCGGGGTCTTGCCGCAGGGCGACGGCTCCGGGAAGCGGAGCTTGGCGACCTTGTCGGACATCCGGACCTCTTCGAGGCCGGAGAGCAGCTTCTCGGCCCGGCGGGCCATGTTCTGCGCGGCGACCGTCTTGGTGGCCTTGGCGCGCATCTTGTCGGCCTGGGCGTTGAGGGCGGCGGCCTTCTTCTCGGCGTTGGCCCGCTCCCGCTTGCGGCGCTTCTCGTCGGCCTCGCGCTGCTGCTGGTAGAGCTTCCAGCCCATGTTGTAGACGTCGATCGTGGAGCGGTTCGCGTCCAGGTAGAACACCTTGTTGACGACCGTCTCGACCAGGTCGACGTCGTGGGAGATCACGATGAAGCCGCCGCGGTACGTCTTCAGGTAGTCCCGCAGCCAGATGATCGAGTCGGCGTCGAGGTGGTTGGTCGGCTCGTCGAGCAGCAGGGTGTCGGCGTCCGAGAAGAGGATGCGGGCCAGCTCGATACGGCGGCGCTGACCACCGGAGAGGGTGTGCAGCGGCTGGCCGAGGACGCGGTCGGGCAGGTTCAGCGCGGCGGCGATGGTGGCGGCCTCGGCCTCGGCGGCGTACCCGCCCTTGGTCAGGAACTCCGTCTCCTGGCGCTCGTACTGCCTGAGGGCCTTCTCGCGGGTGGCGCCCATGCCGTTGGCGATGCGCTGTTCGTTGTCCCGCATCTTGCGGATCAGTACGTCGAGCCCGCGCGCGGAGAGGATGCGGTCCCGGGCCAGGACGTCCAGGTCGCCGGTGCGGGGGTCCTGCGGGAGGTAGCCGACCTCGCCGGAGCGGGCGATCTGGCCGGCGGCCGGGATGCCCTCGCCGGCCAGGCACTTGGTGAGGGTCGTCTTACCGGCGCCGTTGCGGCCGACGAGGCCGATGCGGTCGCCCTTGGCGACACGGAAGGTGGCGTTCTCGATGAGGATGCGCGCACCGGCGCGCAGCTCGATACCGGAGGCGGAGATCACGGACAGACTCCAGGGCGTACAGGGATTGACGGGTGGGCGGCTGAGGACGTTCCCGCCGTCTAATGCGCGAGGAGAATGGCCATGGGGAGAAGTCTAACGGGGGTGTGCAAGCGGTTTTTCTACGTCCGCGCGTTCGGTCCCTGCCCGGGGAGATCGTTCCCTGCTCTGGGAGATCGTTCCCGAGACGGTCCCCGTGGGGGACCGTCCACAGGTGCGGGGTGGGCGGGGGAAGGAGGGGGCTACCGGACCGGCGACATGGAGCAGTGCGACACGTGCCGCTGAGGCGTTGTCTCTGAGGCGTTGTCAGTGGCGGCTGCAAGACTGAACGGGACGCCACAGAACCGGCGTGCGAAGGCGTACGAGGCCGGACGAAGGAGTGATCGGCAATGGCAGGTATGGGCGGAGGACGGCCGAGCATCTACCCCTCGCTGCTGTACGCGGACGCGAAGGCGGCGATCAGACAGCTGACGGAGGCCCTCGGCTTCACCGAGCTGTCGGTGTACGAGACGGAGGACGGCAAGGTGATGCACGCCGAGCTGGCCCAGGGCAACGGCGCGGTGATGATCGGTTCCAAGGGCCGCGGCGGCCGTTTCGACACGGCAATGAAGGACGCCGGGCCCACCGGTGTGTACGTCGTCGTGGACGACGTGGACGCCCACCACCAGCGGGCCCTGGAGCACGGCGTGGAGATCCTGATGCCCCCGACCGACCAGGACTACGGCTCGCGCGACTACATGGCCCGCGACGCCGAGGGCAACATCTGGAGCTTCGGTACGTACGCCCCGGAGATCGGCGCCTGAGCGGCCCCCGCGCCGCTCATCCCCCGGTGTGCACCTGGAAGGCGGCCCGGCGTACGGCCTTGGCCAGGGCCGGGTCGGGGTGGGCGGCGGCGAGCGCGACGAGGACCTGCACGGTGCGCGGGTGACCGACGGCGCGGACCTCGTCGAGCAGCTGGGGGACCGTGGGCTGCACCGCGGACTCCAGATGCCGGACCAGCATCGGCGACTCGCCGTGGTCGGCGACGGCGGCGGCGGTGTCCACCCACAGCCAGGTCGCCTCTTCCCGGGTGAGGACCTCGTGGGCGTCCTCGGGGTCGACCCCGTCGTGCTCGGCAAGCCACAGCAGGGCGTACGGCCTGAGGGCGGGTTCGTCCACGACACCGCGTACGTCGGGCTCGGCGGGGGCGCCGACGACCCGTAGCGCCTCGAAGGCCAGGCCGCGCAGCAGGGCGTCCTCGCCGCGCGCGGCGTGGATCAGCTCGGTGACGGCGCTGCCGACGGGGCGGGCGGCCAGCCAGGCGCGGTATTCGGCGCGGGCGGCGTTGGGGCGGAGCTGGGCGCAGCCGCGGAGCATGTCCTCGGCGGCCTGCTCGATATTGCCGGCCGGGCTCTGCGCGGCCACGCAGATCTGCTCCAGCTTGACCCACACCGCCCAGCTGCCCAGCGGGGTGAGGGTGGCCTGGCCGTCGCCGTAGGTCAGCGCGCCGACGAAGACGAGGGCCTGCAGCGCCCAGTCGAGGAGCGGGGCGAGCGGGGTGTCGGCGGCGACCGCGAAATCGGGGGCGAGGGCGGCGGCGTCAGGGTCCGCCGGGTCCGGGAAGTCGGCCACCGGCCGGGCGTGACCGGACGCGGACGCGGACTCGGGTGACTGCCGGGCCCCCGGCACGGTCGGCTGTGCGGGCGCGGACCCGTCGGGGCGCTCGGCGCCGGACTCGTAGGGGACCTCGCAGCGCTCGGTGCGCAGTTCGGTGACCCGCTGCTGGAGCAGGTCGAGGAGCTGCTCGACCGGGACGGGCCCGGCGGACAGCTGGAGGAAGGAGAGCACCTGGGGCATGGCGGAGACGACCTCGGCGACGGCGGCCGGCTCAAACTCCTCCGGTTCCGGGGAGGCGAGCGACCAGGCGTCGAAGAGGGCGACCCAGCCGCGCAGCACGGCGCTGTCGTCGCGGTCCCAGGCGCGCAGCCGCCAGCCGGGGCGCGCGCTGTCGCCGTGCACCTCGACGAGTCCGGCGAGGCGGGCGGTGTCCCAGTCGGCGCTGACCTGAGCGGTGCTCAGGCCCAGGTCGGCGGCGGCCCGTTCGGCGGTGGCGGCGGAGAGGGTGGCCTTGCCGTCCGCGGTGGCGCCGTCGCTGCCGGGGCCGAGTGCGGTGTCGGCCCAGCGGGCGACCCGGACCGGGCCGGACAGCCCGGTGCGGGCCAATCTGGCCAGTTCCGCGGGGGCGGGGGTGCCCTCCGGCGGCCGGGGTGCGGGGCGCCGTGGGCGCCGCTGGTTCACAGCTCTGGGGGCGGCGGCCAGGGGTCGCGGTCGGACGAGTCGGAGCCTGGAGTCGCGCGGGATACGGGACGTCACGGGTGCAGTCTTCCGGTTGACGGTGCGAAAACCCAAACGGAATGTCACCGCGGGCGACGGGGCTGGCCAAGGCACGGGGCCCGGCATGGGGTGAGGAGCCGTGATCAGGCCACTCGTACACCCTTAAACGGAATCCCCGGCACCGGGGAGAGGGCTGGGGTCGACGCCAGGGGCGGGGGTGTCGTCGGGGGCGGGGTCAGGGGACGGCACTGGGGGCGTGGCTGGGGGGACCGGGGGTGGTCGAGGGCCGTGACCGAAGGCCTGGTCGGGTCTCGTGACCGGGAGATGTAGTCAAGGGCCGCGACCGGGAGCCGTGACCGAAGGCCGTGGTCAGGGCTCGTGGCAGGGAGCCGTGACCGGGAGCTGTGGCCGAGAGCCGTGGCCAGGAACCGAGCCGAGCACCGTGATCGAAAGCCATGACCGAAGGTCGTGGTCAGGGCTCGTGACCGGGAGCCGTGGCCAGGAGCTGTAGTCGAGGGCCGCAACCGGGAGCCGTGACCGTGGGCCGTGACGGGAGCCCTGGCCGAGCACCGTGGCCAGGAGCCTGGCCGAGCACCGTGACCGGGAGTCCTGGCCCAGGGCCCTCGCCAAGGACCCTCACCAGGTGTCCCGGCCGAGCGCCGCACCCAAGCGCCGTCGCCGAGCGCCGCGTTCGAGCGCCGTCGCCAAGCGCCACGGTCGCGCGCCGTCGCCAGGGACCATAGTCGGGGGCCGTACTCGGCGGCCGTACTCGGTGGGCGTACTCGGCGGCCGTACTCGGCGGGCGTACTCGGCGGCCGTACTCGGGACCCGTCAGACCAGTGGGGTCAGGAAGCGGCGTAGGCGCTCCTGGTAGTCCTCCGGATCGGCGTTCCACATCGCCGCGTGCGGGGCCTGCGGCACGGTGTGCAGGGCGACCAGATCGGTGCGGCGGTGGGCCAGGCGGCGGGAGAGTTCCCAGGGAGCCACCTGGTCGTCGGGTCCGTGGAAGATCAGGGTCGGCACGGTGAGCCGCCGGGGGTCGGTGATCTCGGCGACCCGGTCGGCGTGCAGGCAGGCGCGGCCCTGCGCAGCCCGTACGGCGAGCGGCAGCAGCAGCGGCGGGGTGTGGCGGGCCCGGGCGAGGGCGCGCAGGGTGACCTCCCAGCTGAGCACCGGCGAGTCGAGGACCAGTCCGGCGATGCGCTCGCGCACCGGGGAGCGCTCGGCGGCGCGCAGCGCCATCGTGGCGCCGGTGGACCAGCCGAGCAGCACGACCCGGCGGGCGCCGTAGCGGACGGCGTAGCGGATCGCCGCGTCCAGGTCGCGCCACTCGGTCTCGCCGAGGTGGTTCAGTCCGTCCGGCGGGACGGGGGCGCCGAGGTCGCCCCGGTAGGCGAGCGCGAGGACCGGCACCCTTCGGGCGTGCAGCGGGGCCATGAGGTTCATGGCCTGTTCGCGGGTGGTGCCGAGGCCGTGGACGGCGATCAACCAGGTGTCCCGGGCGCCGGGCACGAACCAGGCGGGCAGTTCGCCGAGTTCGCCGGGCACGTCGATGTCGGCGTGGTCGAGGCCGAGGGCGGTGCCGGGATTGCCGACGTACAGGTTCGGGGTGAGCCACACCGCGTCGCCGGCGGCGAGGCTCCCGTGTGTGACGCGTTCCAGGCGGCGTACGACGGTGTCGGCCGCGTGCCGGGCCGCCTCCAGGACGGGGCCGACGACCGCGTGGGAGCCGTCGCCGGCGAGGCCGTAGGTGCCGGGGCGCAGCGAGGCCAGATCGCGGGTGAGGGTGATCTGGCCGGCGGCGGTGCCGTGCACGGTGAGCCGGGGTTCGGTGGGCAGGGGGCGGCCTGCGGGCGCCTTCAGCGCGGCGTCGCTGGCGAGCCGGCCGGCGGCGACGGACGCCACGCCGGCGGCGAGGACCGCGGTGACTGCGGTGGCGGTCGCTTTGACTGGGCGCACGGGTCCAGTGTCGTGGGGGTTCGGGCCACCGGCCAGCCGAAAGAGCGCCGGGGTGCGCGCGGCGGGGGGCGGCCGGGTTCGGCGCCTCCCCCACTGCCTCGCCCTCACAACGGACAAGGATCAAAGGAGGATCAGCGGAGCCGAAGAGTGGTGGTCACTTCCGTTGGCCGTACCCCTTCAAGCGTGCCGCCGCCTCCGTCAGCTGTGTCTCCGTCAGCAGGGACGGGGTCAGACCCGGTATGGACGACGCCGTCAGCCACAGGTGGCACATCCACTCCAGCTGGGCGGTGCGGTCGTAGGCCTGGTCGAGGGTGGCGCCGTAGGTGATCGTGCCGTGGTTCTGCAGGAGGCAGCCGGTGCGGTCGGTCAGGGCGCGGAGCATGTTCTCGGCCAGTTCGTCGGTGCCGTAGGTGGCGTAGGGGGCGACGCGGACGGGGCCGCCGAGGGTGGCCGCCATGTAGTGGACCAGGGGCAGCTCGGGCACGAGGGTGGAGACCGCCGTGGCGTGCACGGCGTGGGTGTGGACGATGGCGCGGGCGTCGGTGGAGCGGTAGACGGCGAGGTGCATGGGCAGCTCGCTGGTCGGCGCGAGCGTGCCGAGCACCTGGCGGCCGGTGAGGTCGACGCCGGTGAGGTCGTCCGGGGTGAGCCGGTCGTACGGCACGCCCGACGGGGTGACCAGCACGAGGTCGCCGACGCGCGCCGAGACGTTGCCCGAGGTGCCGACCACCAGTCCGTCGGTTACGGTCCGCCGTGCCGTGGCGACCAGTTCCGCCCAGAGGTGTTCCCGTTCCGCGTCCCGCCGCTGTTCAGCCATGCCGCGATCCTGCCAGCCGCGCCCGCGGTCAGGGGGTGGGCGGGTGCTTCCGGCCGGAAGTACGTACCCCCGAAAGGCGGAAGTCGCGGTGAATCGCCGCAAATGGGCGCTGATTCGGGGGATCGCCAGGCCTTCAATGGTCCCCCTTGACCGCCGGACGATCTTGCGTCCGCCGACCTGGGGAGACGCATGGCCAGTGAACGCACACCCTTCCGTCGCCGCGCCGGTGTCCTCGTGGCGGCCACGGCGGCGCTCGCCCTGACGGGCACCGCGGGCACCGCGGCCGCGGCGGCCGGAGCTCCGGCGCTGGCCGTGAGCAAGCCCCGCGGTCACGATGTCTCGTCCCACCAGAAGCGCGTCGGCTGGCAGGGCTCCCGGTCCAAGGGCGCGCGGTTCGTCTACGTGAAGGCGACCGAGTCCACGAACTACCGCAACCCCTACTTCGCCCAGCAGTACAACGGTGCGCACAAGGCGGGCCTGGTCCGGGGCGCGTACCATTTCGCCCGGCCGGACAAGTCGTCCGGCGCCAAGCAGGCCGCGTACTTCGTGCGGCACGGCGGCGGCTGGCGGGCGGACGGCTGGACGCTGCCGCCCGCGCTGGACATCGAGTACAACCCGTACAACAAGAAGCACAAGTGCTACGGGCTGAGCAAGAAGCGGATGGTCCGCTGGATCCGGTCCTTCAGCGACGAGGTCAAGCGCAGGACCGGCCGCCGCCCGGTGATCTACACGACGAGCCAGTGGTGGAAGCTCTGCACCGGCAACAGCCGCGCGTTCTCGAAGAGTCATCCGCTGTGGATCGCCCGGCACGGCGTCAAGAAGCCGGGGGCGCTGCCGGGCGGGTGGCACTACTGGACGTTCTGGCAGTACCAGTCCGAGGGCACGCTCCCGGGTGACCAGGATCTCTTCAACGGGTCCCAGAGCCGGCTGCGGGTCTTCGCGCGTAGCCGGTAGCCAAGGGGCGTCTGGGGCACCGGTGTCGAACCGGAGCGAAACGGAACACCAACCCCCCTCCCAGGACACCCCCAGGCCCGCCTCAGTTCACCTTCCGTTCATCCAGGTTGCCTACGTTCGTCCAGCCAATGACCTCGAAAGATTGCCTGGGTAAATGGAAAGCTTCTCGCTGATCCTCGCGATTGTGGTCGTCACCGCACTCGCGTTTGATTTCACGAACGGTTTCCACGACACCGCCAACGCGATGGCCACCACCATCTCGACAGGCGCTCTGAAGCCCAAGATCGCAGTGGCCATGTCCGCCGCCCTCAATCTGGTGGGCGCCTTCCTCTCCGTGGAGGTCGCGAAGACGATCTCCAAGGGTCTCGTCAACGAGACCGGCATCCGTCCCGAGGTCATCTTCGCCGCCCTGGTCGGCGCGATCCTCTGGAACCTGGTGACCTGGCTGGTGGGCCTGCCGTCCAGTTCCTCGCACGCTCTGATGGGCGGCCTGATCGGCGCCACCGTCGCCTCCGCCGGCTTCGGCGCCGTCCACGGTGACGTCCTGGTCACCAAGGTGCTCCTCCCGGCGGTCGCCGCTCCGGTCGTGGCCGGCCTCGCGTCGATGCTGGCCACCCGGTTCTCCTACGGCATCGGCGGCAAGGCCGAGGGCGAGGCCACCCGCAAGGGGTACCGCGCCGGGCAGATCGCCTCCGCCGGCCTGGTCTCCCTCGCGCACGGCACCAACGACGCCCAGAAGACGATGGGCATCATCACCCTCGCGCTGATCACGGGCGGTGCCATCGCCCCCGGCTCCAACCCGCCGGTCTGGGTCATCCTCTCCGCCGGCCTGGCCATCGCGCTCGGCACCTACATCGGCGGCTGGCGCATCATCCGCACCATGGGCACGGGCCTGACCGACCTGGAGCCGCGCCAGGGCTTCGCCGCCCAGACCAGCGCCGCGACCGCCATCCTGGCCTCCTCGCACCTGGGCTTCTCCCTCTCCACCACACATGTCGTCTCCGGTTCGGTGATGGGCGCGGGCCTCGGCCGCAAGGGCGGCGTGGTCCGCTGGTCCACCGCGACCCGGATGGCCGTCGCCTGGGTGCTCACGCTGCCGGCCGCCGCGGTGGTCGGCGCGGGCGCCGAGTCCGTCACGGACCTGGGCGACTGGGGCACCGCCGCCGTCGCGGTCTTCCTCGTCGCCGCCAGTGCCGCGATCTGGAAGATCTCCCGCCGCGAGGTCATCGACCACACCAACGTCGTCGCCGAGACCGAGGAGCCGCCCGGCGTGGTGACCACCGCCATCGCCGCCGTGACCCCGCCCCCGGCCGGCACGGTCGCCGAGGACCTGACGGCGACGATCGCCGCCCCGGCCCCCGCCGAGCCCACGACCCGGACCGCCCCGCCGGCCGCCACCGTCTGACCCCGGCCACCCGGTTACCGAAGGAAGCATCATGAAGATCGACTGGGCAGCCATCGGCTCCGTCTTCGGCGTCAGCCTCGTGTTCACCGTGGCCCTGGTGACCCTGTTCACCCTCGGTGTGGGCGGTCTGGCCCGACGCGAGAAGGCCGCCGCGCAGGGCGGCTCCGCCACGCTCGCCGTGACCGGTGCCTACGTCTGCTTCGCCGCCTGCGCGGCGGCGGTGGCGTACGGCATCTACCTGATCGTCGCCAAGGCCTGACAGCCCGCCAGGAACCGGGCGGTACCGTCACAGGCACCGCGAACCGACCCTCACGAAGGCTCCTCTCCGCCCGCCGCGGAGGGGAGCCTTCGCCGTGCGCACCGGCCACGGGCGCCCCGCGATGTGGGGATCGGCACACTCTCCCCGTGCAGGTCAACGGCAAGTTGACGGCCGTTCCGGGCGCGTGGTGGACTGCCCACGCCATGTACGGCGGCAGGAGAGGAAGCCGGTGCGAATCCGGCGCGGTCCCGCCACTGTCACCGGGGAAGAACCCCCCGGGAGCCAGGAACTCTCACCGCCGAATCTCGTCGAACCAGGGCGCGGACACCCTGAGTGAGGACACCGATCGCCATGCCCGGCTGCCGAAGGACCCCTGCCAGGCCCGCTCCTGTACCTACGGCCGGCTGAGCCGATGGGTGCCGATCGCAGTTACGCGTACGGCGCCGCCGCCGGCCTTCTCGGTGATCTGCTCCTCGGCGATCCGCGCCGCGGGCATCCGGTCGCCGCGTTCGGGCGTGCGGCCGCTGCCGTGGACGGCGCGTTGTGGCACGACCACCGCGGCTGGGGCGCCCTGCACACCGTGGTGTGCGCCGGTGGCGCCGTCGCACTCGGCACGGTGGCCGCACGCGCCGTACGCCCCTCCCCCGCCGCCTCCGTCGCGCTGACCGCCGCCGCCACCTGGGCGGTGGTCGGCGGCACTTCGCTCGCCCGCGAGGCCCGCGCCATCGGCAGCGCCCTGGAGCGCGGGGACGTCGAGACGGCGCGGGCGCGGCTGCCGCATCTGTGCGGCCGGGACCCGCAGGCGCTGGACGCCGACGGGATCGCCCGGGCCGTGGTCGAGTCGGTCGCCGAGAACACCTCCGACGCCGTCGTGGGCGCGCTGGTGTGGGGAGCCGTGGCCGGGGTGCCCGGGCTGCTCGGCTTCCGGGCCGTCAACACGCTGGACGCGATGGTCGGTCACAAGTCCCCGCGCTACCGCCGCTACGGCTGGGCCTCGGCCCGCCTCGACGACGTGGCCGGCTGGCCGGGCGCCCGGCTGACCGCCGTACTCGCCGCCGCGGCCGGACCCGACCCGCGGGGTGCGCTGCGCGCCTGGCAGGCCGACGCCCACCGGCACCCGAGCCCCAACGCGGGCCCCGTCGAAGCGTCGTTCGCGGGCGCGCTCGGCGTCCGCCTGGGCGGCACGCTCTCCTACGGCGGCCGGGTCGAGCGCCGGCCCGTCCTCAACGGCGGCAGGGGCCGGGCGGTCCGGGTGACCGACGTCGACCGGGCGGTACGGCTCTCCCGCCGCGTCGGCCTGCTCGCGCTCGGCACCACGGTCGCCGCGCGCCTCCTCGTCACAAGCGTCAAGAGCCTCAAGAGCCCGAAGGGACGTGGAAAGTGAACGGGGGACTCCTCGTCGCCGGGACCACCTCCGACGCCGGCAAGAGCGTCGTGACGGCCGGGATCTGCCGGTGGCTGGTGCGTCAGGGCGTGAAGGTCGCGCCGTTCAAGGCGCAGAACATGTCGCTCAACTCCTTCGTGACCCGCGAGGGCGCGGAGATCGGGCGGGCGCAGGCCATGCAGGCCCAGGCGTGCCGGACCGAGCCGACCGCGCTGATGAACCCGGTGCTGCTCAAGCCCGGCGGCGAGCAGAGCAGTCAGGTGGTGCTGCTGGGCAAGCCGGTGGGCGAGCTGAGCGCGCGCGGCTACCACGGCGGGCGGCAGCAGCGGCTGCTCGGCACGGTGCTGGACTGCCTGGCCGAGTTGCGGGGCACGTATGACGCGGTGATCTGTGAGGGTGCGGGTTCACCGGCGGAGATCAATCTGCGCCGGACGGACATCGTGAACATGGGGATCGCGCGGAACGCGCGGCTGCCCGTGCTCGTCGTCGGCGACATCGACCGCGGCGGCGTCTTCGCCTCCTTCTTCGGCACGGTCGCCCTGCTCTCGCCCGAGGACCAGGAGTTGGTCGCCGGGTTCCTGGTGAACAAGTTCCGCGGCGACGTCTCCCTGCTGGAGCCCGGGCTGGAGATGCTCCACGGCCTCACCGGGCGGCACACCTTTGGCGTCCTCCCCTTCCGGCACGGGCTCGGCATCGACGAGGAGGACGGCCTGCGGGTGTCGCTGCGCGGCACCGTCCGCGAGTCGGCCGTCACTCCCCCGGTCGGCGAGGACGTGCTGCGCGTCGCCGTGTGCGCGATCCCGCTGATGTCCAACTTCACGGACGTGGACGCGCTGGCCGCCGAACCGGGGGTCGTGGTGCGGTTCGTGGACCGCCCGGAGGAGCTGGCGGACGCGGACCTGGTGGTGATCCCGGGCACGCGGGGCACGGTGCGTGCGCTGCAGTGGCTGCGCGAGCGCGGGCTCGCGCAGGCGCTCGTCACAAGGGCCGCCGAAGGACGCCCGACCCTCGGCGTCTGCGGCGGGTTCCAGATCCTCGGCGAGCACATCGAGGACGAGGTCGAGAGCCGCGAGGGGCACGTGGCCGGCCTGGGGATCCTGCCCGTGCGGGTGCGGTTCGCCCGCGAGAAGATGCTGACCCGGCCGGAAGGGGAAGCTCTCGGCGAGCGGGTCGAGGGGTACGAGATCCACCACGGCGTCGCCTCCATAGAGGGAGGAGAACCCTTCCTCGACGGCTGCCGGGTCGGCCGGACCTGGGGCACCCACTGGCACGGTTCGCTGGAGTCGGACGGCTTCCGGCGGGCCTTCCTGCGCGAGGTGGCCGCCGCCGCGGGCCGCCGCTTCGTGCCCGCGCCGGACACCTCCTTCGCCGCGCTGCGCGAGGAGCAGCTCGACCGGCTCGGCGACCTGATCGAACAGCACGCGGACACGGACGCGCTGTGGCGGCTCATCGAGTCGGGCGCGCCGCAAGGACTGCCTTTCATCCCCCCGGGAGCGCCTGCATGAGCACAGTGTTGTTGTTGTCGACCGCCGACACGGATCTGCTGGCGGCCCGGGCCTCCGGCGCGGACTACCGCATCGGCAACCCGACCCGGGTGGGCGTCACCGAGGAGCTGCCGGGGCTGCTCGACGGCGCGGACCTCGCCGTCGTACGGCTGCTGGGTGGCAAGCGCGCCTGGGAGGAGGGGCTGGCCGCGCTGAAGGCGGCCGGGATCCCGACCGTGCTGCTGGGCGGCGAGGCCGTACCGGACGCCGAGCTGATGGCCGAGTCGTCGGTGCCGGCCGGTGTGGTGGCGGAGGCGCTGAAGTACCTGGTCGAGGGCGGCCCGGCGAACCTGCTGGAGCTGTCCCGGTTCCTGTCGGACACCGTGCTGCTGACCGGCGAGGGCTTCGAGGAGCCGCGGAAGATGCCGGAGTACGGCGTCCACGGCTCCTACGCAGTACGGGACGGCCGCCCGACCGTGGGCGTGCTCTTCTACCGCGCGCACGAACTGAGCGGCAACACCGCCTTCGTGGACACCCTGTGCGAGGCGATCGAGGCGAAGGGCGCCAACGCCCTGCCGGTGTACTGCGGTTCGCTGCGCGGCGCGGACGCCGGGCTGTACGAGCTGCTGGGGAGGTCCGACGCGCTGGTCGCCACCGTGCTCGCGGCGGGCGGCACCCACGCCTCGCAGGCCTCGGCGGGCGGTGACGAGGAGGCCTGGGACATCGGGGCGCTCGCCGACCTGAACATCCCGGTGCTGCAGGGTCTCTGTCTCACCTCGTCCAAGAAGGCCTGGGACGAGTCGGACGCCGCCCTGTCCCCCATGGACGCGGCGATGCAGGTCGCCATCCCGGAGTTCGACGGCCGGCTGATCACCGTGCCGTTCTCCTTCAAGGAGCAGGGCCCCGACGAGGTCCCGGTGTACATCGCCGACCCGGAGCGGGCCGCGCGCGTCGCCGGAATCGCCCTGCGCCACGCCCAGTTGAAGCACAAGCCGAACGCGGAGAAGAAGGTCGCGCTGGTCTTCACCGCGTACCCGACCAAGCACTCCCGCGTCGGCAACGCGGTCGGCCTGGACACGCCCGCGTCGGCGGTACGGGTGCTCGACGCGCTCCGGGACGCCGGGTACGGACTCACCGAGTACCCCTCCGGCGGCGACGAGCTGATCCACCGGCTGATCGCGGCCGGCGGCCATGACGTCGAGTGGCTCACCGAGGAGCAGCTGGCCGCCGCGCCCGCGCGGGTGCCGCTGGCGGACTACCGGGCGTGGTTCGAGACGCTGGACCCGGACCTCAGGGACGCCATGGTGGAGGCGTGGGGCGAGCCGCCGGGCAGCCTGTACGTCGACGGCGAGGACATCGTGCTGGCGTCGCTGCGGTTCGGGAACGTCGTCGTGATGATCCAGCCGCCGCGCGGCTTCGGCGAGAACCCGATCGCGATCTACCACGACCCCGACATGCCGCCCTCGCACCACTACATGGCGGCCTACCGGTGGCTGGAGAACAGCTTCGGCGCGGACGCGATCGTGCACATGGGCAAGCACGGCACGATGGAGTGGCTGCCGGGCAAGGGCCTCGGCCTGAGCGCCGGTTGTGCCCCGGACGCGGTCCTCGGCGACCTCCCCCTCATCTACCCGTTCATCGTCAACGACCCCGGTGAGGGCACCCAGGCCAAGCGGCGCGGGCACGCCACGGTGGTCGACCATCTGGTGCCGCCGATGGCCCGCGCCGACACCTACGGCGACCTGGCCAAGCTGGAGCAGCTGCTGGACGAGTACGCGCTCGTCTCCGACCTGGACCCGACGAAGGCCCCGGCGGTGCGCGCCCAGATCTGGACCCTGGTCAAGGCGGCCGAGCTCCACCACGACCTGCATGTGGACGAGCAGCCGGACGAGGACGACTTCGACGAGTTCGTCATGCACATCGACGGCTATCTGTGCGAGATCAAGGACGTGCAGATCCGGGACGGTCTGCACATCCTGGGCGGCGGCCCGGTCGGCGAGCCGCGCGTGAACCTGGTGCTGGCCGTGCTGCGGGCGTCGCAGGTGTGGGGCGGCCAGGCGAACGCGCTGCCGGGACTCAGGGCCTCGCTCGCCGCCCATTTCGGGCTGGACGAGAAGGAGTTGCTGGCTGAGCCGGGCGCCCCGGTGAAGGTGCCGGCGGAGCTGACGGACCTGGTGGAGGGCCCGTCCCGTAGCGCCGCCGACGCGATCGACCTGCTGGAGCAGTTGTGCCGGCGGATCGCGGAGGGCATGGAGGCGCGGGCGTGGGACCGTGCGGTGGTTCCCGCCGTCCTGCGGGGCGTGCTCGGCACCGAACTCCCCGAGGGCGTCGCCGTGCTGGAGTTCGCGTGCGACGAGGTCGTACCGCGGCTCGCCCGCACCACCGACGAGATCGGGCACATCCTGCGGGCCCTGGACGGTGGTTACGTCCCGGCGGGTCCGTCGGGTTCGCCGACGCGCGGCCTGGTGAACGTCCTGCCGACCGGCCGCAACTTCTACTCGGTCGACCCCAAGGCGATTCCGTCCAGGCTGAGCTGGGAGGTCGGCCAGTCGCTCGCCGACTCGCTGGTGCAGCGGTACCTCCAGGACACCGGCGAGTATCCGAAGTCCGTCGGCCTGACGGTCTGGGGTACGTCCGCAATGCGCACCCAGGGTGACGACATCGCCGAGATCCTGGCGCTGCTGGGCTGCCGTCCGGTGTGGGACGACGCCTCGCGCCGGGTCACGGGCTTCGAGGTCGTGCCCCTGGCGGAGCTGGGCCGGCCGCGCATCGACGTCACGGTCCGCATCTCCGGCTTCTTCCGGGACGCGTTCCCGCACGTCGTCGGGCTGATCGACGACGCCGTACGGGCGGTGGCCGAGCTGGACGAGCCCGCCGCGAGCAACTTCGTGAAGGCGCACGCCGACGAGGACACCGCCGAGCACGGCGACCGGCGGCGCGCCACGGCCCGTGTCTTCGGCTCGAAGCCGGGGGCGTACGGCGCCGGTCTGCTGCCGCTGATCGACGCCCGCAACTGGCGCAGCGACGCGGATCTGGCCGAGGTGTACGCCGTCTGGGGCGGCTACGCCTACGGGCGCGGGCTCGACGGGCGGGCGGCGCGCGGGGACATGGAGACCGCGTTCAAGCGGATCGCGGTCGCCGCGAAAAACGTCGACACCCGCGAGCACGACCTCGTCGACGCCGACGACTACTTCCAGTACCACGGCGGCATGGTCGCGATGGTCCGGCATCTGACCGGCGCCAACCCCGAGGCGTACGTGGGCGACAGCGCCGTACCGGACCAGGTGAAGACCCGCACGCTGGGCGAGGAGACGCACCGCGTCTTCCGGGCCCGGGTGGTCAACCCGCGCTGGATGGCGGCCATGCGCCGGCACGGCTACAAGGGCGCCTTCGAGATGGCGGCGACCGTCGACTACCTCTTCGGGTACGACGCCACGGCGGGCGTGGTCGACGACTGGATGTACGAGAAGCTCAGCGCGGAGTACGTCTTCGACCCGGAGAACCGGGACTTCATGAAGAAGTCCAACCCATGGGCCTTGCGGGGTATTACCGAGCGGCTCCTTGAGGCGGCGGACCGGGGGCTGTGGGCCGAGCCGGACGCGGACACGCTGGAGCGGCTGCGCGCCACCTACCTGGAGCTGGAAGGCGACTTGGAGGGCGACGACCAGTGACAACTCCCTTTCCTTTCACGGCCGTTGTCGGCCAGGACGACCTGCGGCTCGCGCTGCTGCTGAACGCGGTCAGCCCCGCGGTCGGCGGTGTGCTGGTGCGCGGCGAGAAGGGCACGGCCAAGTCGACGGCCGTACGGGCCCTTTCGGCACTGCTGCCGGAGGTCGCCGTCGTCCCCGGCTGCCGGTTCTCCTGCGACCCGGCGGCCCCGGACCCGTCCTGCCCGGACGGTCCCCACGAGGCCGGGGCCGGTGCGGCGCGGCCCGCGCGGATGGTGGAACTCCCCGTCGGCGCCTCCGAGGACCGGCTGGTCGGCGCGCTGGACATCGAGCGGGCGCTCGCCGAGGGGGTGAAGGCGTTCGAGCCGGGCCTGCTGGCCGACGCGCACCGGGGCATCCTGTACGTCGACGAGGTCAACCTCCTCCACGACCACCTGGTCGACCTGCTGCTGGACGCGGCGGCGATGGGCGCCTCGTACGTGGAGCGCGAGGGCGTCTCCGTGCGGCACGCGGCGCGCTTCCTGCTCGTCGGCACGATGAACCCCGAAGAGGGCGAGCTGCGGCCGCAGTTGCTCGACCGGTTCGGGCTGACCGTGGAGGTCGCGGCCTCCCGGGAGCCGGACCAGCGGGTCGAGGTGGTACGGCGCCGGCTGGCGTACGACGACGACCCGGCCGCCTTCGCCGCGCGATGGGCCGAGGAGGAGTCCGGCGTACGGCAACGGATCGTGGCGGCACGGGAGTTGCTGCCGCAGGTGCGGCTGGGCGACGGTGCGCTGCGGCAGATCGCGGCGACCTGCGCGGCCTTCGAGGTGGACGGCATGCGGGCCGACATCGTGATGGCGCGTACGGCGACCGCGCTCGCCGCGTGGGCCGGGCGGACGGATGTGCTGGCGGAGGACGTGCGCCAGGCCGCTCTGCTCGCGCTGCCGCACCGCAGGCGGCGCAATCCGTTCGACGCGCCCGGTCTGGACGAGGACAAGCTGGACGAGACGCTGGAGCAGTTCTCCGGCGAGGACGAGGGCGAGGACGATCCCGATCCGGACGGACCGGGTGGGGGCGGCGGGCGGCCGCAGCCCGACTCCGGCCCGCAGAGCGGCGGGGACACCGCCGCGCGGCCCGAGGCCGGGGAGAGCGGGGAGCCGCAGGCGTCCGGCTCCGCTCAGGAGCAGTCGGCCGTACGGGCCGCCGAGCCGTTCCGTACCAAGGTGCTGACCGTGCCCGGGATCGGTGCGGGGGCGGCGGGCCGGCGTTCGCGCGCCCGCACCGAGCACGGGCGGACCACCGGGGCACGGCGGCCGCAGGGCGCGCTGACCAAGCTGCACCTGGCCGCGACCGTGCAGGCGGCGGCTCCGCATCAGCGGGCGCGCGGCCGGTCCGGGCCCGGGCTGGTGATCCGCCGGGAGGATCTGCGGCAGGCGACCCGGGAGGGGCGCGAGGGCAACCTCGTGCTGTTCGTGGTGGACGCCTCCGGGTCGATGGCGGCCCGGCAGCGGATGAGCGCCGTGAAGGGTGCCGTGCTCTCGCTGCTGCTGGACGCCTACCAGCGGCGGGACAAGGTGGGGCTGGTGACCTTCCGGGGCTCCGGTGCGGAGGTGGCGCTGCCGCCGACCTCGTCCGTGGACGCGGCCGCCGTACGGCTGGAGTCGCTGCCGACGGGCGGTCGTACGCCACTGGCGGCCGGGCTGCTGAAGGCGCACGAGGTGCTGCGCGTGGAGGGGCTACGGGATCCGGCGCGACGGGCGCTGGTCGTGGTGGTGACCGACGGGCGGGCCACCGGTGGCCCGGAGCCGGTCGCGCTGGCGGGGCGGGCGGCGCGGCTGTTCGCGGCCGGTCAGGTCGCCTCGGTGGTCGTGGACTGCGAGTCGGGGCCGGTGCGGCTGGGGCTCGCCGGGCAGCTCGCGGGTGAGCTGGGCGGTACGGCCGTCACGCTGGACGAGCTGCGGGCCGACTCGATCGCCGGGCTGGTGAAGGGAATTCAGGACAGGAGGGCCGCGTAATGCCGCAGGGACAGCCGAGTGTCGTGCCCGATGACGGTCTGACGACGCGTCAGCGGCGGAACCGGCCGCTCGTCGTCGTGCACACCGGGATCGGCAAGGGCAAGTCGACCGCCGCGTTCGGGCTCGCGCTGCGTGCCTGGAACCAGGGGTGGCCCATCGGGGTGTTCCAGTTCGTCAAGTCGGCCAAGTGGAAGGTCGGCGAGGAGAACGCGCTGCGCGTGCTCGGCGCCTCCGGCGAGGGCGGCACCGTCGACTGGCACAAGATGGGCGAGGGCTGGTCGTGGGTCCAGCGGGACCAGCAGATGGACAACGAGGAGAAGGCCCGGGAGGGCTGGGAGCAGGTCAAGCGGGACCTGGCGGCCGAGACGTACCGGCTGTACGTGCTGGACGAGTTCGCCTATCCGATGCACTGGGGGTGGGTGGACACCGATGAGGTGATCTCCGTGCTGCAGGACCGGCCGGGCACCCAGCACGTCGTCATCACCGGGCGGAACGCGCCCGAGGAGCTGGTGGACTTCGCCGACCTCGTCACCGACATGTCCAAGGTCAAGCACCCCATGGACGTGGGGCAGAAGGGCCAGAAGGGCATCGAGTGGTGATGTCGTCGGTGCCCCGGCTCGTCATCGCCGCGCCTTCCTCCGGCAGCGGCAAGACCACCGTGGCCACGGGGCTGATGGCCGCGTTCGCCGCGCGGGGGCTCACCGTGTCCCCGCACAAGGTCGGGCCGGACTACATCGACCCCGGTTATCACGCGCTCGCGACCGGGCGGGTCGGGCGGAACCTGGACGCGTACCTGTGCGGGCCGGAGCTGGTCGCTCCGCTGTTCCTGCACGGGGCGCGCGGGTGTGACCTGGCCGTGGTCGAGGGCGTGATGGGGCTGTACGACGGGGCGGCGGGGGAAGGGGAGCTGGCCTCCACCGCGCATGTCGCCAAGCTGTTGCGGGCGCCGGTGGTGCTCGTGGTGGACGCGTCGTCGCAGTCGCGGTCCGTGGCGGCGCTGGTGCACGGGTTCGCTTCCTGGGATCCGGAGGTGCGGGTCGGGGGTGTGATCCTCAACAAGGTCGGGTCCGACCGGCATGAGGAGTTGCTGCGGGAGGCGTTGGACTCGGCCGGTGTGCCTGTGCTGGGCGCCTTGCGGCGGGCTCAGCAGGTGGACACGCCTTCCCGGCACCTCGGGCTGGTGCCGGTCGCCGAACGGCAGTCCGCGGCGGTGGAGGCCGTAGGGGCGATGGCGGCGCTGGTGTCTCGGGGATGTGACCTGGACGCCCTGGAGGCACTTGCGCGTACTGCCGCTCAGGTACCAGGGGGCTCCTCCGCCTGGGCCCCCGCCTCGCCCACCCACCACCCGACTCCCTCAGCCGAAAGGCGAAGGCCAGTGGTCGCCGTAGCCGGTGGCCCCGCCTTCACCTTCTCCTACGCCGAGCACACCGAACTGCTCACCGCCGCCGGTGCCGAAGTCGTCACGTTCGATCCGCTCCGCGATGAGCAACTGCCGGACGGGACAGCCGGGTTGGTCATCGGGGGCGGCTTCCCCGAGGTGTACGCCGGTGAGCTGTCCGCCAACGAGCCGCTGCGCAAGGCGATCGCCGAGCTGGCTCTCAGCGGTGCGCCCGTTGCCGCCGAGTGCGCCGGGCTCCTCTATCTCTGCCGGGAGCTGGACGGCAAGCCCATGTGCGGGGTACTGGATGCCACCGCGCGGATGACGGAGCGGCTCACCCTGGGCTATCGGGACGCCGTGGCCGTCGGGGACAGTGTGCTGGCCGTCGCCGGGACGCGGATGCGGGGGCACGAGTTCCATCGCACGGTCGTCGAGCCCGGCGCCGGAGCCGCTCCGGCGTGGGGGGTGCGGACACCCGTACGGCGGGTCGAAGGTTTCGTACAGCGGGGCGTGCACGCGAGTTACCTGCACACGCACTGGGCGTCCGAGCCCGGTGTCGCCCGTCGGTTCGTGGAGAGGTGCCGGACGTCATGAGCAGCAGGCTGGTCGGAGTCGGGGTCGGTCCGGGTGATCCGGAGCTGGTGACCGTCAAGGGGGTCAACGCCCTGCGGGCCGCCGAGGTCGTCGTCGTACCGGTGATGGACACCGGGGAGCGGGGGCGCGCGGAGGCGACCGTGTCGCACTACGTGCCCGAGGACAAGGTCGTCCGGGTGGTGTTCGCGCTGAACGAGCGGACCGACCGGGCGCGCCGGGAGGCCGCCTGGGACGCCGCGGGCGAGCGGGTCGCCGAGCTGCTGAAGCGGCATGCGTCCGTCGCCTTCGCCACCATCGGCGATCCGAACGTGTACTCGACGTTCACCTATCTCGCGCAGACGATCGCCGAGCTGGTGCCGGGCGTCGTCGTGGAGACCGTGCCCGGGATCACCGCCATGCAGGATCTGGCGGCGCGGTCCGGTGCGGTGCTGACGGAGGGCACCGAGCCGCTGACGCTGGTGCCGGTGACGGCCGGGTCGGCGGTGCTGAAGGAGGCCCTGGCCGGGCCGGGGACCGTCGTCGCGTACAAGTTCGGACGGCAGGCTGCCGAGGTCGCGGATGCGCTGCGGGAGACCGGGCGGCTCGGCGACGCCGTGTGGGGTTCGGCGCTGGGCCTGCCGGAGGAGTCGGTGCGGCCGGCCGGCGAGCTGGACGGGGCGCCGCTGCCGTATCTGTCGACGCTGATCGCACCCCCGCGCCGGGACGGCGGACGGGGCGGGAAGCTGTGAGCCGGCCGAGACGGCCGGCCCGTTCAGCCGCCGGAGAGGCCGACCACCAGCCAGATGAAGGCCGCGCCCGCGACCGTGCACAGCAGGGTGGAGCGCGCCGGGTGTTCGTGGTGGGCCTCGGGCAGGATCTCGGCGGCGGCGAGGTACAGCAGGACACCGCCGAAAAGGCCGAGGTAGCCGCCGAGCACCGCTTCGGGGATGTGGATGAAGGCGGTCGACAGCGCGCCCACCAGGGGTGCGCAGGCGTCGGCCACCAGCATCGCGATCGCGCGGCGGCGGGCGTTGCCGTACAGGCTCGTGATGGTGAAGGTGTTGAATCCGTCGGCGAAGTCGTGCGCGATCACGGCGAGCGCGACGGCCGCGCCCATGCCGCCGCCGACCTGGAAGGCCGCGCCGATCGCCACGCCGTCCATGGCGCTGTGCCCGACCATCGCGGCGGCGGCCGTCAGGCCCACCTCGGGCGCCCGGTGGCCCGGCCCCTCGGCACCGCCGTGGGCCGCCTGGCGTGCGGCCAGCGTGCGCTCCACCAGATGGGCCAGCAGGAATCCGGCCACGAACAGCAGCAGGGCGGCGGGTACGCCGAAGACCTCGCGGTCGGCGGCGTGCAGCGCCTCCGGCAGCAGATCCAGGCCGACGACGCCGAGCATCAGACCGCCGGCCAGGCCCAGGACGAGGTGCCGACGGTCGGTCACGCGCTGTGCCGTCCAGCCGCCGGCCAGCGTCATCAGGAACGCGCCGAGCGCGACGAAGACCGCCATAGGCCCTTGCTATCCGATCGAGGCGCCTCCGCGCACCTCCGGCACCGATCACACTCCCCCAGAACCTGACATTTCACCGATTCCGACTCGCGCATCCGCGGTCCCCGCAGTCCGTAGTTCCGCAGCCCCGTAGTCCCGCAGTCCCGTAGTCCCGTAGTTCCCGCAGGAGAGGACCCTTCCCATGGCCGATGCCCCCACCGGCAAGGTGACGTTCGTCGGTGCCGGCCCCGGCGCCGCCGATCTGCTGACGTTCCGCGCCGCACGCGCGATCGCGGACGCGGACGTGGTGATCTGGGCGGCGAGCCTGGTCCAGGCGGAGGTCCTCGAGCACGCGCGCGACGACGCGGAGATCCTCGACTCGGCGGCCATGTCCCTGGAGGACGTCGTCGCCGTCTACCGGCGTGCCCGGGCCGAGGGGCTGAAGGTGGCCCGGATCCACTCCGGCGACCCGGCGCTGTGGGGCGGCACGCAGGAGCAGCTGGACCGGTGCGCGGAGCTCGGGATCGCGACCGAGGTCGTCCCCGGCGTCTCGGCCTTCTCCGCCGTGGCCGCGCTCGCGCAGCGCGAGCTGACCATCCCCGAGGTCGCGCAGTCCGTCGTGCTCACCCGGCTGGGCGGCGGCAAGACGCCGATGCCGCCCGGCGAGGAGGTGCGCGAGTTCGCCCGGCACGGCACCACCATGGCGATCTTCCTGTCGGCGGCGCGCAGCGGACAGCTGGTGCGCGAGCTGCTGGAGGGCGGCTACCCGACGGACACCCCGGTCGTCGTCGCCTATCAGGCGACCTGGCCCGAGGAGCTGGTCGTGCGGTGCACGGTCGGCACGCTGGAGGAGACGGTCAAGGAGCACAAGCTCTGGAAGCACACGCTCTTCCTGGTCGGCCCGGCGCTGGACGCCCACGGGACGCGTTCGCACCTGTACCACCCCGGTCACTTCCACGGGTACCGCAAGGCCGACCCCCAGGCCCGGCGGGCCCTGCGCGAACAGCGGGCGAAGAGTTGATCACGGTCGTCGGTACGGGCACGGGCGCGCCGGTCCCGGAGGGTCTCCTCGCGGGGGCCGCGCTGGTCGTCGGCGGGCGCCGGCACCTGGACGCGGCACGGCTGCCCGCCGGCGCCGCGCGGGTCGTCCTCGGGCCGCTGGCCCCGGCGCTGGACGCGATCGCGGAGTATGCGGACAAGGACGTCGTGGTGCTGGCCTCGGGGGATCCCGGGTTCTTCGGGATCGTGCGGGCGCTGGCCGAGCGGTTCGGCGCCGAGCGGCTGGATGTGCGGCCGGGGGTGTCCTCCGTGGCCACCGCGTTCGCACGGCTCGGGCTGCCCTGGGACGACGCGGTGGTGGTGAGCGCGCACGGCCGGGACCTTCGTACGGCGGTGAACGTCTGCCGTGCGCAGCCCAAGGTGGCCGTGCTCACGGGCCCGGGGGCCGGGCCCGCCGAGCTGGGGGCCGCGCTCGGCGACGGTCGTGTCCTCGTCGTGGCGAGCGCGCTCGGCGATCCGGAGCGGGAGCGCGTGGAGCGGGTGACGCCCGCCGAGGCGGCGGCCCGGGACTGGGGTACGGCGGTGAGCGTGGTGCTGTGCCTGGACGAGGCGCGGGCGCTGGGTGCCGTGCGTACGGTCGCCGGGGTGCTCGCGCGGCCGGCCGGCTGGGCGCTGGACGAGGGGGCGTTCGCGCACCGGGACTCGATGATCACCAAGTTCGAGGTGCGGGCGCTGGCGCTGGCCCGGCTCGGTCCCCGGCTGGGCGACCTGGTGTGGGACGTGGGCGCCGGCTCGGGCTCGGTGGCGGTGGAGTGCGCGCGGCTCGGCGCGGCCGTCGTCGCCGTCGAGAAGGCCGCGGACGGGGTCGAGCGGGTCCGGGCCAACGCCCGGGCCCACGGGGTCGATGTGCGGGTGGTGCACGGCTCGGCGCCGGACGCGCTGGCCGGCCTCGCCGACGATCCCGACGCCGTGTTCGTCGGCGGCGGGGGGCGCGAGCTGCCCGCCGTGGTGCGGGCCTGCGCCCGGCGGGCGCGGCGGACCGTGGTCGTCGCCATGGCCGCCCTCGACCGGGTGCCGGCGGCCCGCGAGGCGCTCACGGCCGCCGGGTTCACCTGCGACGGGGTGCTGCTGCAGTCGTCGCGGCTGGCGCCGCTGCCGGGGGATGTGACCCGGCTCGCGGCGACCAATCCTGTGTTTCTGCTCTGGGGCGTGCGAACCCCGGGATCCAGTAAGGGAGTTGACGAGTGATCGGCCTCATTTCCGCCACCGCGGCGGGGGCGGCGGCGCGGGACCGGCTGGCCGCGGCCTGGCCGGACCGGACGCGGGTGTACGAGGGTCCCGTCGGGGAGGCGGTACGGGAAGCGTTCGCCGAGTGCACGCAGCTGGTGTGCTTCCTGGCGACGGGCGCGACGGTACGGCTGCTCGCGCCGCTGCTCGGCGACAAGACGGCCGACCCGGGTGTGGTGTGCGTGGACGAGGGCGGCCGGTTCGCGGTGTCGCTGGTCGGCGGGCACGCGGGCGGCGCCAATGAACTCGCCCGCGCGGTGGGCGAGTTGCTGGGTGCCGAGCCGGTGGTGACGACCGCCACGGACTCCGTCGGACTGGCCGGGCTGGACACGCTGGGGCTGCCCTACGAGGGTTCGGTGGCCCTGGTCTCCCGGGCCCTGCTGGACGGCGAACCGGTCGCCCTGGAGACGGAGGTGGCGTGGCCGCTGCCGCCGCTGCCGACCTCACCGCGGGGGGCGTACACCGTCCGGCTCACCGACCGGGACGTCGTGCCCGGCGAGCACGAGGTGCTGCTGCGGCCGCCGTCGCTGGTGGTCGGGGTCGGCGCGTCCAAGGGCGCGCCGGAGGCGGAGGTCCTCGGACTGATCGAGGAGACGCTGCGCGAGGCGGGGCTGTCGGTGCGGTCCGTGGCCGAACTGGCCACCGTGGACGCCAAGGCGGGGGAGCCCGGCATCGTGGCGGCCGCCGAACGGCTCGGCGTGCCGCTGGTGACGTACCCCGCCGAGGAGCTGGCGGCGGTCGAGGTGCCCAACCCCTCCGAGGCGCCGCTCGCGGCCGTCGGTACGCCCTCGGTGGCGGAGGCCGCCGCCCTGCTCCGGGGCGGTGAACTCCTCGTACCCAAACGGAAGTCGGGGGCGCGGCCCGCGATGGCGACCTGTGCCGTCGTACGGCGTCCGGGGCGCGGACGGCTCGCGGTGGTCGGGCTCGGACCCGGCGCCCGGGATCTGCTCACCCCGCGCGCCACGGCCGAACTCCGGCGCGCTGCCGTTCTGGTGGGGCTGGACCAGTACGTCGACCAGATCCGCGACCTGCTGCGGCCCGGCACCCGGGTGCTGGAGTCGGGGCTCGGCGCCGAGGAGGAGCGGGCCCGTACGGCGGTCGAGGAGGCCCGCAAGGGGCAGGCGGTGGCGCTGATCGGCAGCGGGGACGCGGGCGTGTACGCCATGGCCTCCCCGGCGCTCGCCGAGGCCTCGGACGACATCGACGTGATCGGGGTGCCGGGCGTGACGGCGGCGCTGGCCGCCGGGGCGATCCTGGGCGCGCCGCTGGGCCACGACCACGTCTCCATCAGCCTGTCCGACCTGCACACGCCGTGGGAGGTCATCGAGCGGCGGGTGCGGGCGGCGGCCGAGGCGGACCTCGTCGTCACCTTCTACAACCCGCGCTCCCGGGGCCGCGACTGGCAGCTGCCCAAGGCGCTCGCGCTCCTCGCCGGGCACCGGGAGCCGACGACACCGGTCGGTGTCGTACGCAACGCGTCCCGCCCGGACGAGTCGAGCCGGGTGACCACCCTGGGGGCGCTCGACCCGGCGACGGTCGACATGATGACGGTCGTGACCGTGGGCAACACCGCGACCCGGATCATCGCCGGGCGCATGGTGACCCCGCGCGGCTACCGCTGGCAGGCATCGCAGGAGGAGGCGAAGTGAACCGTGTCGTCCACCCGATCGAGCAGGAGTCCTTCCGGCGGCTGCGCGCCCGCCTGGACACCTCGCACTTCCCGCCGCTGACCCGGGCGGTGGTGGAGCGGGTCATCCACTCCGCCGCCGACCTGGAGTACGCGACCGACCTCGTGACCGACGAGGACGACCTGGTGACGGCGCATGCCGCGCTGCACGCCGGGGCGCCGGTCGTCGTGGACGTGGAGATGGTCGCGGCCGGGATCACCCGCCGGGAGACCGTCTGCCGTCTGAAGGACGTCGGGTCCGGGCCGGGTCTGACCCGGTCGGCCCATGCGATCCGGCTCGCCTACGAGGAGGTCGGCCCCGGGGCCCTGTGGGTGATCGGCTGTGCGCCGACCGCCCTGGAGGAGCTGCTCACCCTGGACGCCTCCCCCGCGCTCGTCATCGGCCTGCCCGTCGGCTTCGTCGGCGCGGCCGAGTCCAAGGCCGCGTTGCGCGAGAGCGGGCTGCCCGCCGTGAGCAACGTGTCCGAGAAGGGCGGTTCGGCGGTCGCCGCCGCCGCGCTCAACGCCCTGCTGTACCACCCCGTTTCGTCTGAGGAGACCTCGTGACCACCCCGCCCGCCCTGCTCATCGCCGGACACGGCACCCGTGACGACGCCGGCGCCGAAGCCTTCCGCGACTTCGTCCGAGAGCTCGGGCGCCGCCACCCCGAGCTGCCCGTCGCGGGCGGCTTCATCGAACTGTCCCCGCCGCCACTGGGCGACGCCGTCGCCGAGCTGGTCGAGCAGGGGGTGCGCCGGTTCGCGGCGGTGCCGCTGATGCTGGTGTCCGCCGGGCACGCCAAGGGCGACATCCCGGCCGCGCTGGCCCGCGAGAAGGAACGGCACCCGGGCATCTCGTACACCTACGGCCGCCCGCTGGGCCCGCACCCGGCGCTGCTGAGCGTGCTGGAGCGGCGGCTGGACGACGCGCTCGGCGGCCCGGCCCGCACGCCCGCGGACCGGGCCGATGTGACCGTGCTGCTGGTGGGGCGCGGTTCGACGGACCCCGATGCCAACGCCGAGGTGTACAAGGCGGCGCGGCTGCTGTGGGAGGGCCGCGGGTACGCCGGGGTGGAGACGGCGTTCGTGTCGCTGGCGGCGCCGGACGTGCCGAGCGGCCTGGACCGGTGCGCGGCGTTGGGGGCGCGCAGGATCGTCGTCCTGCCGTACTTCCTGTTCACCGGGATCCTCCCGGACCGGGTGCGGCAGCAGACCGAGGGCTGGGCCGCCGCGCACCCGGAGGTCGAGGTGCGGTCGGCCGATGTCATCGGGCCCGAGCCGGAGCTGCTCGACCTGGTGATGGAGCGGTACGAGGAAGCCGTCAAGGGTGATCTGCGCATGAACTGCGACTCGTGCGTGTACCGGATCGCGCTGCCGGGCTTCGAGGACAAGGTGGGGCTGCCGCAGCAGCCGCACTTCCACCCGGACGACGACGGCCACCATCACGGCCACGACCACGGGCACCACCATCACGGGGGGCACTCGCACAGCCATGCGCACTGACGACACCGGCGGGTCCGGGCACGATCTGCGGCATCACGGGGACGCCGAAGTACGGGACGACGGGGCCGCGTTGACCGACCTCGCCGTCAACGTGCGGGCGGACACTCCGCCGTCGTGGCTGCGGGAGGAGATCGCCGGCTCGCTGTCTTCCCTCGCGGCCTACCCGGACGGGCGGGCCGCGCGGGCGGCGGTGGCGGCGCGGCACGGGCTGCCGGTGGAGCGGGTACTGCTGACGGCGGGCGCGGCGGAGGCGTTCGTGCTGCTGGCCCGCGCGCTGAAGGTACGGCGACCGGTCGTCGTACATCCGCAGTTCACCGAGCCCGAGGCGGCTCTCCGGGACGCGGGGCACAGCGTGGACCGGGTGCTGCTGCGGGAGGAGGACGGGTTCCGGCTGGATCCGGCGGCGGTGCCGGAGGATGCCGATCTGGTGGTGATCGGGAATCCGACGAACCCCACGTCCGTACTGCATCCGGCGGGCGCGCTGGCAGAACTTGCCCGTCCCGGGCGGGTGTTGGTGGTCGACGAGGCGTTCATGGACGCCGTGCCGGGTGAGCGGGAGGCGCTGGCCGGGCGGACGGATGTGCCGGGGCTGGTCGTGCTGCGCAGTCTGACCAAGACCTGGGGTCTGGCCGGGCTGCGGATCGGGTACGTACTGGCAGCCGCGGAGATCATCGCCGACCTGGAGCGGGCCCAGCCGCTGTGGCCGGTGTCGACACCCGCGCTGGCCGCGGCCCAGGCGTGTGTGACGCCGCGGGCCCTGGCAGAGGCGGGGCATGCGGCGCATCGCATCGCGGCGGACCGGACCCATCTGCTGGCGGGGCTGTCGGAGTTCGCCTCGCGCGGCGTACGGGTGGTGCAGCCGGCGGAGGGGCCGTTCGTGCTGGTCGGGATGGCGGGGGCGGCCGCTGTACGGCGGCGGTTGCGTGACCTTGGTTATGCGGTGCGGCGGGGTGACACGTTTCCGGGGCTCGGGGAGGACTGGGTGCGGGTGGCGGTGCGGGACCGCGGGACGGCGAACGGCTTCCTGAAGGCACTGTCGGCCGCCCTCCGGTAGCCGGGGCTCCGCCCGGGAGGCCGCTCCCCGCCCGAGGGGACGGTCGGGCGGGGAGCGGCTGGGAACCCGGTGTCAGTGCCTGCGGCGGCGGGCCACCGTCACCGCTCCCCCGCCGACCAGCACCAGCGCCAGGGCGCCGCCCGCGATGTACGGGGTCGCGGAACTGCTGCCCGTTTCCGCGAGGCCGGACTTCGACACGCCGCCCTGGGGCTTCGGGTCGGCGGACGGGGCCGTCGGGGACTCACAGGTCGCCTTGGCCAGAGTGACCGTTCCTTCGACGTCGGCCACGTTGAGCTTCAACGGGTTGACGGAGACCTTGAGTTCGAGGGCGGTCGCGGCCGCCGTACGGGTCGTGGTGTCGTGCTGGGCGAGGCGGAGGCGGACGTCGCCGACGCTGGGGACCTTCACCTCGGTCGGGCCGCCGGCGGTGAGCGTGACGCGCTTGCCGAGGACGGTGACGGCGCCGAGGACGTTCGCCGAGGCGACGGGCGCCTTGCCGGCCTCGCAGGTCGCCTCGGCGGTGACCGTGTCGGCCTCGATCAGGGACAGCAGGGGCAGGCCGGGGACGTGCAGCCGGGCGTGGACGAGCCGGACCGAGCCCTCGGCGCGCTGCGACGTCACCGTGGCCTTCGCGGAGGCGACGTCCGCGCCGAGGACGGTGAACGGCTTGCCGTCGGCCACGCCGTCGAGCCGGGCGGACAGCGCGGTCTTGTCGGCGCTCCGCGGCGCCTGGACGTTGTTGAGGGTGACCGCGAGCGGGACGTCGACGCTCTTGTTGAGCAGGGACACGTCGAGCCCGGTGCGCAGGACGACGGCGGAGGCGCGACCGTGGTCTGCGGTCGCGTGCGCGGCGCCCGCGCCCAGGACCGCGGGACCGGCGGCCAGGGCGGTGACCGTCAGGGCGGTGGCCAGACGGCGTGCGGGCATGCGGAAGTCGTTGCTGTTCAAGGTGGTGGGACCCCCAGTGGGAACATGCTTGGGACCCGTCAACCTTGTACGCACTACGGGTGAACGGTCGGCAATCCTCGGTTACTTCACTCAATCGAGGAGAATCGGCACACCTCTTCGAATCGTGAAGCACACGCGTTCCCCTGCGCCTCGGTCACTCCACGACTCGCCCGTCGAGCACCACCCGGCGCGGCGCCGCCAGCACCCGTACGTCGGCCCGCGGATCGCCCTCGTACACCACCAGGTCGCCCGGCGCGCCCTCCTCCAGGCCGGGGCGGCCGAGCCAGGCGCGGGCGCCCCAGGTCGTCGCCGACACCGCCGCCACGGCCGGGACACCGGCGGTGACCAGCTCCGCGACCTCACTCGCGACCAGGCCGTGGGCCAGTGAGCCGCCGGCGTCCGTGCCGACGTACACCGGGATGCCGGCGTCGTAGGCGGCGCGCACGGTGTCGTAGCGGCGCTCGTGCAGCCGGCGCATGTGCGCGGACCAGCGCGGGAACTTGCTCTCGCCGCCGGCCGCGAGCTGCGGGAAGGTGGCGATGTTGACGAGGGTGGGGACGATCGCGACGCCCCGTTCGGCGAAGAGCGGGATCAGCTCGTCGGTCAGGCCCGTCGCGTGCTCGACGCAGTCGATGCCGGCCTCGACCAGGTCGCGCAGGGAGTCCGTGGCGAAACAGTGCGCGGTGACGCGGGCGCCGAGCCGGTGTGCCTCCGCTATCGCGGCCCGGGCCGCCTCGCGGGGCCAGCAGGCGGACAGGTCGCCGAGGTCGCGGTCGATCCAGTCGCCGATCAGCTTGACCCAGCCGTCGCCGCGCCGGGCCTCCTGGGCGACGTAGGCGACCAGGTCGTCCGGTTCGATCTCCCAGGCGTAGTTGCGGATGTAGCGGCGGGTGCGGGCGATGTGCCGGCCGGCCCGGATGATCTTCGGGAGGTCGGCGCGGTCGTCGATCCAGCGGGTGTCGGAGGGCGAGCCGGCGTCCCGCAGCAGCAGGGCGCCCGCCTCCCGGTCGGTGAGCGCCTGCTTCTCCGCGGTGTCGGCGTCGACCGGGCCGTGCGCGTCGAGGCCCACATGGCAGTGGGCGTCGACCAGGCCGGGCAGCACCCAGCCCTCGACGGTCCGGACGTCCCGGGCTCCGGCGGGGCGGTCGTAGGACACCCGGCCCCCGACCACCCACAGCTCGTCGCGGACGTCCTCGGGCCCGACGAGGACCCGCCCCTTCACGTGCAGCACGGCGCCATCGCTCATGCCCGCACCTTAACTACCTAGGGCTGGTCCTTCCCCACCCGGCCTGAGGTCCTCTCCTCCACCGCCTCCTGGACCTCGGCCATGGCCGGGTCGAGCAGGCGGGACAGGAAGTGGCGGGTGCGCTCGTGCTGGGGGTCGCCGATGACCCGGTCGGGGGTGCCGTCCTCGACGATCACGCCGCCGTCCATGAAGACGACGCGGTCGGCGACCTCGCGGGCGAAGGTCATTTCGTGGGTGACGACCATCATCGTCATGCCCTCCTCGGCCAGCCTGCGCATCACCGCGAGGACGTCCCCGACCAGCTCGGGGTCGAGGGCGGAGGTCGGCTCGTCGAAGAGCATCACCTCGGGTCCCATGGCGAGGGCGCGGGCGATGGCCACCCGCTGCTGCTGGCCGCCGGAGAGGGAGGAGGGGTAGGCCGCGGCCTTCTCGGAGAGGCCGACGCGGGCCAGGTTCTCGGCGGCGATCCTCGCGGCCTCGGCCTTGTCCCGCTTGAGGACCCGGCGCTGCGGCAGCGTGAGGTTCTCGGTGACGCTGAGGTGCGGGAAGAGGTTGAACTGCTGGAAGACCATGCCGATCCGGCGGCGTACGGCGTCGATGTCGACGTCCGGGTCGGTGATCTCGGTGCCGCCGACGAAGACCTGGCCCTTGCCGGGCTCCTCCAGCAGGTTCACACAGCGCAGCAGCGTGGACTTGCCGGAGCCGGAGGGGCCGATGACACAGACGACCTCGCCCTGGCCGATCTCCAGGTCGATGCCGCGCAGGACGTGGTTGTCGCCGAAGGACTTGTGCAGGTCCTGGACGCGGATCTCTGGGTAGGTCACCGGATCTCCCTCAGGGCCTTGGATTCCATACGGCGCACGACGAGGCTGAGCGGGATCGTGATCAGCAGATAGCACAGGCCCGCGACCAGGATCGGCGTGGAGTTCGCGGTCGAACTGGCCAGGTCGTTGCCGAACTTGGACAGTTCGCGCTCCTCCAGGGTGACGCCGAGGAACAGCACCAGCGAGGAGTCCTTGAAGAGCAGGACGAGTTCGTTGGTCAGCGGCGGCAGGATGATCCGGAAGGCCTGCGGCAGGATGATGGAGATCATGGCCCGGGCCGGCGAGAACCCGAGCGAACGGGCCGCCTCCATCTGCCCCTTGGGCACGGCCTGGATGCCCGCGCGGATCGTCTCGGCCATGTAGGCGGCGGAGACCAGCCCGAGGGCGACGGCGACCTTGCCGTAGGTGCCGCCCGGGTACTGGATGCTCGGGAAGGCCAGTGGCACGCCGACGCCGACGAAGATGAAGATCAGCAGCGCGGGCAGGCCGCGGAAGATCTCGATGTAGGTGCCGGCGAGCCAGCGGTACGGCCCCACGGACGACAGGCGCATCAGGGCGATGACCATGCCGAGGGCCAGACCGACGACGAAGCCGGACAGCGTGTAGAGCACGGTGTTCTTGAGGGCCACCGTGATGAGGTCCGGGAACAGCTGCCTCGCGATGTGGGCCTGCGCGAACTGGTTCTGCAGCCGGCCCCAGTCCGCGCTGACCGCGAAGGCGATCACCGCGGCGACGAAGACGGCGTACTGCGCCGCGCGGGAGAGCCGGCGCTTCTGCCGGCGGGTCAGCCCGGTCTTCTTCGGCTGGATGGGGGTGTCCGTGTCGGTCATGGGGTCAGGAGCCGGCCGGGGAGGCGACGGAGGCCCCGTTTGCCGTAGAAGCGGTGTATGGGCCGATCCACTGCTCGTAGATCTTCTTGTACGTGCCGTCGGCCTTGGCGTCCTTGAGGGCCTTGTTGACGGCGTCGAGCAGGGCCTTGTTGCCCTTCTTCACCGTGAAGCCGTACTGCTCGCCGGTCTTGAGGTTGTCGACGACCTTGAACTTGTCAGCGTTGGCCTTGTCCTTCAGCCAGCCCTGGACGACCGGGTAGTCGATGATGACGGCCTGGACCTGTCCGGTGCGCAGGCCGTTGAGGACCGCGTCGGAGGAGGCGAAGGAGACCGGGTCGAAGCCCTTGCTCTTGGCGTAGTCCTCGCCGGTGGTCTGCGCCTGGGCGCCGAGCTTCTTGCCCTTGGCCTTGACGTCCGCGAGCGAGTTGACGCCGCTGTTCTTGTCGACCAGCACGGCCTGGGTGGCCTCGAAGTACGGGTCGGAGAAGTCGACGTTCTTCTTGCGCTCGGCGGTGATCGTCATGCCGGCGGCGGCCAGGTCGCACTGGCCGGAGTTCAGGAAGGCGCCGGTCTTGAAGTTCTCGAACGGCGTGTCGAGGATCTGCTGCTTGACGCCGAGGTCCTTGGCGACGAGGTCGATGAGGGAGACGTCGAAGCCCTGCACCTTGCCGTTGATCTCCGACTGGAACGGCGGGTACGGCAGGTGGGTGCAGGTGGTCAGCTGACCGCCCTTGGCGAGGTGGACCCCCTTGACGGTCGTCGGGCCGCTCCCCGAGCCGCTGGAGGAGCAACCGGCCACGACGAGCACGAGTGCGGCGGTCGCGGTGGTGGCGGCCAGAAGGCGGGTCCGGCGCCCGAGGAGCGTTGTCATGGAGGGATCTTCTCTGTGGGGGACTGTGGCTTCCGATTATAAGGAAGGGTTTGAGTCTCTCAAATCAAACCCATGGTTAGGGAGCCCCTGGACCTAAGATCGAGGGAGTCGACCCCCGCGTATGAGGAGAGAGCACCGCCGTGACCCACCCCTTTCTCGATCTGCCCCCGCTGAGTGCCGAGCGCTTCGCCGCCATCGAGGACGGGGTGGCCCGGCTGCTGGACACCCGGCAGGACGTGCTGATCACCCAGGGCGAGGCGCTGCTGCCGCTGGAGGGCGCGATCCGCGCGGCGGCCGGTCCGGGCACGGTGGCCCTGAACGTGATCACGGGCCCCTACGGCCAGACCTTCGGCGACTGGCTGCGCGCCTGTGGCGCGACCGTGCACGACATCTCCGTCCCCTTCCACACGGCGGTGACCGCGGCGCAGATCCGGGAGGCGTTCGCCGCGCACCCGGAGATCGACTTCGTGTCGCTGGTGCACGCGGAGGCGGCGACCGGCAACACCAACCCGGTCGCGGAGATCGGCGAGGCGGTACGGGAGCACGGTGCGCTGTTCTACCTGGACGCGGTCGCCTCCGTGGGCGCGGAGCCGGTACTGCCGGACGCGTGGGGCGTGGACCTGTGCGTGATCGGGGCGCAGAAGGCGATGGGCGGCCCGGCGGGTGTGTCGGCGATCTCGGTGAGCGAGCGGGCGTGGGCCCGGATGGCGGCGAACCCGCACGCGCCGCGCCGCTCCTACCTGTCCCTGCTGGACTGGAAGGAGCGCTGGATCGACGCCGGCCGCGCGGTGCTGCCGCACGCTCCGGCCCAGCTGGAGATGCTGGCGCTTCAGGCGTGTCTGGAGCGGATCGAGTCGGTGGGGCTGGACGCGGTGATGGACCGGCACCGGCGCGCCGCGCTGGCCACGCGGGCCGGTGCGGTCGCCCTGGGCGTGGGCCTGGAGCCGTACGTGTACGAGGCCTCCGATGCCGCGCCGGTGGCCACGACGCTGCGGGTGCCGTCGGGGGTGGTGGCGTCGGAGCTGGTGGCTCGGGTGCTGGCCGGTGATCCTTCGTTGCCGCTGGCCGCGGGTGGGGGTGCGCTGGCCAGGGAGATGATCCGGGTCAACCATTACGGGGCGGACGCCTCGCCGGAGACCGTGGCGAGGTGTCTGGGCGCGATCGGGGCGGCGCTCGGCGTTCTGCCGTAGGCCACGGGGGCTCTGCCCCCGCACCCCCGTCCGTCCGCTCGCCCGCCCGTCCCGGCTGACCGGAAGAGTGCCCCTTCGCCCGGCGCGAACCCTGTCGATGTCAGTGCCCCGTGTCATCCTCCCCCCATGACCGACACCACACCCCAGGCCCCGCAGACCCTCCCCGACGGCCGCCCCATCCCCCCGATGACCGGCCCCGAGCGCGCCATGCTGGAGGGCTGGCTGGACTTCCACCGCGCCACGCTGGAGCTGAAGTGTCAGGGGCTGGACGACGCGCAGGTCCGGCTCGCCTCGGCGGAGCCGTCGGCGCTGACCCTGCTCGGGCTCGTCCAGCATCTCGCCGAGGTCGAACGGAACTGGTTCCAGCGGGTGCTGGCGGGCACGGACGCACCACGGCTGTTCGGGGAGACGGCGGGGTACGGCCTCGATGCGGAGCGCGGGCTGGCGGACGCCCTCGCCATATGGCGGGCGGAGATCGCGGACGGGCGGGAGGTGCTGGCCGCGCGGGGTCTGGAGGACACCGGGCGGATGGTCGACGAGCCGGTGACCGGTATGGAGGTCAGCGTGCGCTGGGTGCTGATCCATCTCATCGAGGAGTACGCCCGGCACAACGGCCACGCCGACATTCTGCGTGAACGAATCGACGGAACCACCGGCGCCTGAATTCAATTTAACTTCACAATTCCCGCCAATTTCCCGGACGATAGCTTCCCGTATTCTTCTGCCCGCTTTTCGCAAGACTAAACGGGGGAATTTTTGAGCGAGTTTCTGGCGCCCCCTTGACGACTTGCTTGCTGTGACGCACTCCACATCAGTGGAGATTTGCCCGGGTTTGTCGTGGGTTAATTCGGACATTTCGGTAGGTCTTCTGCGCAGCCCTGAGGCGGCGGCCGTGCATTTCTCAATTCACCTCGCTAAATTCGTTCCGCATGACTGCCGCACCCGCAGACCTACTGATCGACCAGCCGGCGGTGACCGACGGAGCCGCGCTCTGGCGTCTCGCCAAGGACTCGAAAACCCTGGACTTGAACTCTTCGTACAGCTATCTGCTGTGGTGCCGGGACTTCGCCGGCACCTCGGCGGTGGCGCGGGGTGCGGACGGGGAGCCGGTCGGTTTCGTCACCGGCTACGTGCGGCCCGAGCGCCCCCGCACCCTGCTCGTCTGGCAGGTGGCCGTCGACTCCGGGCACCGGGGTCTCGGCATCGCCGCGACGCTGCTGGACGGGCTGGTCGCACGGCTCACCGCCGAGCGCGGCATCACCGACGTGGAGACGACGATCACCCCCGGCAACACCGCCTCCGAGCGGCTTTTCACCTCGTTCGCCGACCGGCACGGGGCGCGCCTGGAGCGTGAGGTGCTGTTCGCCGCCGAGCTGTTCCCCGACGGTCCGCACGATCCCGAAGTCCTGTACCGCATCGGTCCGTTGACCCCCGTTTCAGCGGCCCGTTGACCCCCCTTCACCTCGCATGAGGAGCGATTCACCGTGACCATCACCCAGCCCGACCTCAGCGTCTTCGAGACCCTCGAGTCCGAGGTGCGCAGCTACTGCCGCGGCTGGCCCACGGTCTTCGACCGCGCGCAGGGCAGCCGGATGTACGACGAGGACGGTCATGTGTACCTCGACTTCTTCGCCGGTGCCGGCTCACTCAACTACGGCCACAACAATCCCGTACTCAAACGGGCGTTGATCGACTATCTGGCACGGGACGGGGTGACCCACGGCCTGGACATGTCGACCACGGCCAAGCGGAACTTCCTGCAGACCTTCCAGGATCTGGTGCTGCGCCCGCGCGATCTGCCGTACAAGGTCATGTTCCCGGGCCCGACCGGCACCAACGCCGTGGAGTCGGCGCTGAAGCTGGCCCGCAAGGTGAAGGGGCGCGAGGCCATCGTGTCGTTCACCAACGCCTTCCACGGGATGTCGCTGGGGTCGCTCGCCGTGACCGGCAACGCCTTCAAGCGGGCCGGCGCCGGGATCCCGCTGGTGCACGGCACGCCGATGCCGTTCGACAACTACTTCGAGGGCACGGTCCCGGACTTCCTGTGGTTCGAGCGGCTGCTGGAGGACCAGGGTTCCGGCCTCAACAAGCCCGCCGCCGTGATCGTGGAGACCGTGCAGGGCGAGGGCGGCATCAATGTCGCCCGGCCCGAGTGGCTGCGTGCGCTCAAGGAGCTGTGCGAGCGGCAGGACATGCTGCTGATCGTCGACGACATCCAGATGGGCTGCGGCCGTACCGGCGCCTTCTTCTCCTTCGAGGAGTCGGGGATCGTGCCCGACATCGTCACGGTGTCCAAGTCGATCAGCGGGTACGGGCTGCCGATGTCGCTGTGCCTGTTCAAGCCCGAGCTGGACGTGTGGGAGCCGGGCGAGCACAACGGCACCTTCCGGGGCAACAACCCCGCGTTCGTCACGGCCACCGCGGCCCTCGAGACGTACTGGGCCGACGGCTCGGCCATGGAGAAGCAGACCTGCGCCCGGGGCGAGCAGGTCGAGCAGGCGCTGATCTCCATCACCGAGGAGAACCTCGCCGATGTGAAGGAGTACCGCGGCCGCGGTCTGGTGTGGGGCGTGGAGTTCCACGACAAGGACCGGGCCTCGCGGATCGCCCGGCGGGCCTTCGAACTCGGGCTGCTCATCGAGACGTCCGGGCCGGAGGGCGAGGTCGTCAAGCTGCTGCCCGCCCTCACCATCACCCCCGACGAGCTGGACGAGGGCCTGCGCGTCCTCGCCCGCGCCGTCCGGGAAACCGCCTGACCGCACTGACCGCACGACCGACCAGGAGGAAGAGCAACACCGTGATCGTCCGATCGTTCAAGGACATCGAAGGCACCGACCGGCACGTCAAGTCGAAGTCCGGCACCTGGGAGAGCAAGCGGATCGTCCTGGCCAAGGAGCGGGTCGGCTTCTCCCTGCACGAGACCATCCTGTATGCGGGGACGGAGACGTCGATGTGGTACGCCAACCACATCGAGGCCGTCGTCTGCACCCGGGGCGAGGCCGAGCTGACCGACCGTGAGACCGGGGAGACGTACACCATCACGCCCGGCACCATGTACCTCCTCGACGGGCACGAGCGGCACACGCTGCGCATCAAGGAGGACTTCCACTGCCTCTGCGTGTTCAACCCGCCCGTGACCGGACGGGAGGACCACGACGAGAACGGTGTCTACCCGCTGCTCACCGAGCCCGAGGAGGTGTGAGAACCCATGACCACTGCCGGCGTCACCGATCTCTACCCGACCCGCGGCACCACCGAGGTGGCCGTCCCGCGTCAGGACCCGGTCCTCTGGGGTTCCCCGGACACCCCGGGTCCGATCCCCACGGCCGACCTGCAGGCGTACGACCGTGACGGCTTCCTCGCCATCGACCAGCTGATCACCCCGGACGAGGTCGAGGTCTACCGGCGTGAGCTGGAGCGGCTGGTCACCGACCCGGCGATCCGTGCCGACGACCGCTCCATCGTGGAGCCGAAGTCGAAGGAGATCCGCTCGGTCTTCGAGGTGCACCGGATCAGCGAGTTGTTCGCGAACCTGGTGCGCGACGAGCGCGTGGTGGGCCGGGCCCGGCAGATCCTCGGCTCGGACGTGTACGTCCACCAGTCCCGGATCAACGTCAAGCCGGGCTTCGGCGCGAGCGGCTTCTACTGGCACTCGGACTTCGAGACCTGGCATGCCGAGGACGGCCTGCCGAACATGCGCACGGTGTCCGTCTCGATCGCCCTGACGGAGAACTTCGACACCAACGGCGGCCTCATGATCATGCCGGGCTCGCACCGGACGTTCCTGGGCTGCGCCGGTGAGACGCCGAAGGACAACTACAAGAAGTCGCTGCAGATGCAGGACGCGGGCACGCCGTCCGACGAGGCGCTGACCGCGCTGGCGGGCGCGCACGGCATCCGGCTGTTCACCGGCCGGGCCGGCTCGGCGACCTGGTTCGACTGCAACTGCATGCACGGCTCCGGCGACAACATCACGCCGTTCCCGCGCAGCAACGTCTTCATCGTGTTCAACAGCGTGGAGAACACGGCCGTGGAGCCCTTCGCGGCTCCGGTGCGCCGGCCCGAGTTCATCGGCGCGCGGGACTTCACTCCCGTCCGCTGAACCCCATGGGCCACTGAGCCCACCCGCCGCAGGGGCCTCCACCGCCTTGGTGGAGGCCCCTGGCGTGTGTCACACGGCCGGTGTCACAGGGCGGGACAGCCGGTGTGTCCCCCGGCTCAGCCGGCCAGGGCGTTCAGCAGGCGGTCCACGTCCGCCTCGGTGTTGTAGAGGTGGAAGGCGGCGCGGAGATTGCCCGCGCGGTTCGAGACCTCGATGCCGGCGCGGCTCAGCTCCGGCTGGCGGACGCCGAGTCCGGGGACGGAGACGATCGCCGAGCCGGGTGCGGGCACCGGCTCGTGGCCGAGGGTGGTGAGTCCGGCGCGGAAGCGGTCGGCGAGGCGCACGGCGTGCGCGTGCAGGGCGGACGCGCCGATCTCTTCCAGCAGTTCGAGGGAGCGGCGCAGTCCGGCGTAGGTGAACAGCGCGTGGGTGAGGTCGAACCGCCGTGCGGAGTGGGCGAGTTCGGCCACCGGGCCGTAGCAGCTGTCCCACGGCTCCTCGGCCGCGACCCAGCCCGCGAGCAGCGGGGTGAGCCCGCCGAAGTCCTCGGGGACGGTGAGGAAGGCCGCGCCGTGCGGGCCGAGCAGCCATTTGAAGGAGACGGTGGCCGTGAAGTCGTACTGGGCGGCGTCCACCGGGAGCCAGCCGGCCGCCTGGGAGACGTCGACGTAGGTGCGGGCACCGTGCTCGCGGGCGGCCTCGCGCACCGCGGCCAGGTCGGCGATCCGCCCGTCGGCGGACTGGGCGGCGCTGACCGCGACGAGCGCGATGCCCGGGCGGACGGACTCGGCGATCCGCTCCAGCGGGACCGTGCGCACCTTGAGGTCGCCGCGGACGTGGAACGGGTTCAGTACGGAGGTGAAGTCGTCCTCCGCGGTGAGGACTTCGGCGCCCGCGGGCAGGGACAGGGCGAGCACGCCGGTGTGCGCGGCCACCGAGGCGCCCGCCGCGACCCGGGTGGCCGGGACGCCGGCCAGCCGGGCGTACGCCGCCCGGCAGATCTCCACGTCCTCGTAGAGCGGGAGCAGTGGACGACCCTCGGCCCGCATCAGCGCCGCCTCGTGCAGGGCGGCGACGGTGCGGGCGGGCAGCAGGCCGTTGCTCGCGGTGTTGAGGTAGCTGGTCTTCGGGCTGAACTCGGCGCGGACAAGGCTGTCGAGCGTCTCCGGGGTGTCCATCTCCGTGGTGTCCATGGGACCACTCTGCGTCCCCGGGAACTACCCGTCCATTGCCGTTTTTTACGTGGTTCCCCTTAGGAACGCTTATGCAACCGCCCTGACCTGCGGTTTCAGCCCCGCTGTGGCACCGCGCACCCGTCGGGTCCGCAGGCGTCCGCCTCGCCCTGGTCCCCCTGCTCGACCAGCGTCAGCGGGGAGTGCTCGCCCCAGGCCTGGGTCAGCGCCCGGGTGAAGACCTCGGCGGGCTGGGCGCCGGAGACGCCGTACTTCCGGTCGAGGACGAAGAACGGCACACCGGTCGCGCCGAGCTGGGCGGCCTCGGCCTCGTCGGCGCGGACCTCGTCGGCGTGGCGGGACGGGTCGGCGAGCACCGCGCGGGCGGCCTCGGCGTCCAGTCCAGCCTCGGCGGCCAGCTCCACCAGGCGCTCGTCGCCCTCGGTGAAGACGGACCGCTCCTCGGCGAAGTTGGCCCGGTACAGGAGCTGGATCAGCTCGTCCTGCCGGCCCTGCTCCTTGGCGAAGTGCAGCAGGCGGTGCATGTCGAAGGTGTTGCCGTGGTCGCGGCCCCGGGTGCGGTAGTCCAGGCCCTCGGCGGCGGCCTGGGCGCCCAGGTTGTCCTCGCCGGCCTCGGCCTGCGCCTCGCTCATGCCGTACTTCCGGGTGAGCATGGTGATCACCGGCTGGACGTCGCCCTTGGCCCGGCCCGGGTCCAGCTCGAAGGAGCGGTGCACCACCTCGACGTCGTCGCGGTGCGGGAAGGCGGCCAGCGCCTTCTCGAAGCGGGCCTTGCCCACGTAGCACCAGGGGCAGGCGATGTCGCTCCAGATCTCGACGCGCATGTCTTCGGCTCTCTCCGGGTCGTACGGGCACGGAGGCTCTCTCCGCCCGGTACGTGAACGTTCAAGCAGCCCCGTCCATTCCCGGATCCGGCGAGGCCTCAGTCCCCGGGCACGGTAAAGCGCAGGAGGAGGTGGTGGTCGCCCTCGGCGGGCGGGTTCTCCGGATCCGGGACCCAGCCCTGGCGGGCGTAGAAGCCCTGGGCACGCGCGTTGTCCATGTGCACGTCGAGCACGGCCGTGCGCTTGCCGTCGGCCCGCCACTCCTCCACGCAGGCCGTGTGCAGGGCCGTACCGATGCCGGCGCGCCAGTGGCCGGGGTCGACGTGGAACTGGAACAGCTTGACCGTGTCGGCGGCCTGGCCGTCCGGGGTGCGGAAGGAGGCGATGCCGACGATCCGGGCCTGCGCGACGGCGCACAGCACATGGCCGTCGGGGCGTTCGAGGGAGCCGCGCCAGGCCTCGACCCAGTCGAAGCCGTCCTGCGGGAGGCCGTCCGGGTAGTACGTCGAGCGGGCCCGGACGTGCAGATCGGCGATGGCCTCGGCTTCGGCGGGCAGCGCGGTGCGGATCACCAGGGCGCCGGTCACACGTTCACTGATCATGCAACGGAGGACGTGCCGGCACCGAGCGCGGTTCCGTGGCGGCTGAACGGTATGTCCGGGCTCCCGTGGGTCGTGGACGCCTGCACGCCGGCCTTCGCGGCCCTGCTCACGGTGACGTCCGCCCTCAGCTTCCGTCTCGGAGGTCGTCCGGCCAGCCGGGCCGGAAGCCGAGGTGGTCGTACGTGACCACGCACCCCTCCCCCAGCGGCGACTGGGTCATGAAGCCGACCAGCGCGGCGCCGGTCTCCTTCTCGTCGCCCAGGGTGAACAGCCGGACGAAGGTCCACCGCTCGCCGTCCCGCGAGGCGTGGAAGGCGAAGGACCGCCCGGTCCGGCTGATCCGCAGCCACACCGAACTCCCTTCCACCGTGAAGGAGTTGCAGTCGTCGGAGTGCCCCCGGGTGACCACCGTGCAGACGGTGGGCACGTCCGGGGAGAACTCCAGACACAACTTGGCCCAGGCCCGCTCGCCGACGTGGACGTACAGCACGCCCGCGTCGAAGGCCGCGCCGAACCCCACGGTGACCCGCGCGATCAACTGGAAGTCGCCCTCCGGCGCGCCCAGCAGCCGCGGCGCGTCGGAGGCGGGATCCAGGGCTTCCCCGGTGGGCGTGACGAACCGGTCCTGCCGGGGCCCCGCCCATCCGGTGAGCACACCGTCCTCGTACGACCAGTGGCCGTCGGGCCCGTACGTGCGGAGAGGGAAGGGAATGTCGGGGAGTTCCACGTCCATGGTCCGATTGTCGCAAGAGAAGAGTTGGGCCCGGGTTAGCGCTCCAGGACCCCGTTGAACCTCCGGGGAAGCCCCAGCGGGTTCTCGTCGCGAAGTTCCTTCGGCAACAGCGCGGCGGGCGCGTTCTGGTACGCCACCGGCCGCAGCCACCGCTCGATGGCCGTGCCGCCCACGGAGGTCGACGTGGAGGTCGTCGCCGGGTACGGCCCCCCGTGATGCTGCGCGGGCGCCACCGCGACCCCCGTGGGCCACGCGTTCACGACCACCCGCCCCGCCAGCGGAGTCAGCTCGGCGAGCAGCTCGGCGCCCCGCCCCTCCCCGGCCGCCTCCTCTGCGGACAGCTGAACCGTCGCGGTGAGGTTGCCCGGCAGCCGCGACAGCACCGCCGCCGCCTCGGCCTCGTCGGCGTAGCGGGCCACGACGGTGACCGGCCCGAAGCACTCCTCCAGCAGCAGGTCGTACGCCCCCTCCTCGGCCAGCCGCTCCGCCGGCACCGTGAGGACCCCCGCGCCGACCGTGTGCGGGCCGCCCGCACCCGGTGTGACGGGCGAGTCGACGTCCGCCAGCCGGGTCCGCTCCTGCACGCCGGCGACGAAGTCGTCCCGCATCCGGTGGTCGAGCAGCACCCCCGCCTCGGTGTCGCTGACCGCGTCGGTGAGGGACTTCACCAGCCGGTCGCCGCCCGCGCCGGACGGCACCAGCACCAGACCGGGCTTCACACAGAACTGGCCGACGCCGAGCGTCATGGACCCGGCGAGACCGGTGCCGATCGCCTCGCCCCGCTCGGCGGCGGCGGCCTCCGTCACCAGCACCGGGTTCAGCGACCCGAGCTCGCCGTGGAACGGAATCGGCACCGGACGCGCCACGGCCGCGTCGAACAGCGCCCGCCCGCCCCGCACCGAACCGGTGAAGCCCGCGGCGGCGACCAGCGGATGCCTGATCAGCTCGGTGCCCGCCGCGAAGCCGTGCACGAGGCCGATGACGCCCCCGGGGATGCCGTGTTCGGCGGCGGCCCGGCGCAGCACCTTGGCGACCAGCTCGGACAGGGCCGGATGGTCGGGGTGGGCCTTGACGACGACCGGGCAGCCCGCGGCCAGCGCGCTCGCGGTGTCGCCGCCGGCGACGGAGAAGGCGAAGGGGAAGTTGGAGGCCGAGTAGACGGCGACGACGCCCAGCGAGACCTTGTAGCGGCGCAGGTCCGGGATGGGCGGGGTCGCGGTGTCGTCGGGGTGGTTGACGACGACGTCGAGGAAGGCACCCTCGTCGACGATGTCGGCGAAGGCCCGCAACTGGTATCCGGTGCGGGCGAGTTCCCCGGCCAGCCGGACCGGGCCGAGGGCGGTCTCGGCGTCGGCGGTCTCGATCAGGCCGTCCCTGGCCGCGTCCAGGCCAGCGGCGGCCGTGCGCAGGAAGGCGGAGCGCACCGCGCGGTCGGCGAGGGCGCCGCGCGCGGCGTGCGCCGCCCGGACCGCTGCGTCCACCTCCTGGGCTGTGGCTTCCACCGCAACCTGCTCACGCTGCTTCCCGGTGCGCGGGTCGACACTCCAGACTGGTGCTGCTGCCACCGCGGGTCCCCTCCAAACGAGACTGCGCTTAACTGGGTCACCCATCAGCCGCGTTCGATATACTGAACACTGTCTCTGATGATGAATTCGCTGCTCGGAGACTACATATCTCGGGTCCTGAATATCCAGGCCCTCGTCGGACGAAGGGGTCAAGGGCGATGACGGCAGGCGACACAGGCGGCGGGGCGCAGGTCAAGTCCGCGGTACGGACCGTTGAGCTGCTGGAGTACTTCGCCGGCCGGCCCGGTATGCACTCCCTGGCGGCCGTGCAGGAGGCCGTGGGGTACCCCAAGTCCAGCCTGTACATGCTGCTGCGCACCCTCGTCGAGCTGGGCTGGGTGGAGACGGACGCGACCGGCACGCGGTACGGCATCGGGGTGCGGGCGCTGCTGGTCGGCACGTCGTACATCGACGGCGACGAGGTGGTGGCCGCCGCGCGGCCGACCCTGGACCGGCTCTCGGACGACACCACGGAGACCATCCACCTGGCCCGGCTCGACGGGATCAACGTGGTCTATCTGGCCACCCGCCAGTCCCAGCACTATCTGCGCCCCTTCACCCGGGTCGGGCGCCGGCTGCCGGCCCACTCCACCTCGCTCGGCAAGGCGATCCTCGCCACGTACGGCGACGAGCAGGTGCGCAAGCTGCTGCCGGAGACCCTGCCCGCGCTCACCGAGAACACCATCACCGACCGGGAGAAGCTCATCGAGGAGCTGCACCAGGTGCGGGAGCAGGGCTTCGCGGTCGACCGCGAGGAGAACACGCTGGGACTGCGCTGCTTCGGCGTGGCGATCCCGTACCGCACCCCGGCCCGGGACGCCATCAGCTGCTCGGTGCCGGTGGCCCGCCTGACGCCCGCCCACGAACAGATGATCAAGGACGCGCTGTTCGACGCCCGCGACCGCCTGACGCTGGCGACGCGCCGGCTGTAGGCACGGCAGCCACGGGTCCCGGCCCCGGATCGGCCTCGGCGCCACCGTCACGCCGGGTGCCGCCTCCACCTCGGCGCCCGGCGTCTCCCCCGTCCGGCGGAGACGGATCGTCGGCGGGCAGGAAGTGAACTCCCGGCTCCGCGCGGGAGCGTTGAGGCATGACGCACCCGACCGCTCTCGCCCCGGCCACCGCCGGCGCCCCCGCATGGCGCCGACTGCTGCGCCTCGTCGCCATCGCCGCCTGTCTGCCGTATCTCTCCCTCAAGGTCGCCTGGATCGCCGGAAGTCATGCCGGGATCCCGGACGGGAGCCCGTTGCTGGAGCACCGGGTGACCATGATCGTCGCCAATGGGCTCACCGTGCTGATGGACGCGGCCGTCGTCGTGCTGGCGCTGCTGCTGACCCGTCCGTGGGGGCGACGGGTGCCCGCCTGGCTGCTGGCCGTGCCGATGTGGATCGCCACCGGCCTGCTCGCGCCGATCATGGCCGGATTCCCGGTCCAGTTGGTGCTCGGTGCCGTCCACGGGGGTGGCGGAGGCGGCGGCGGGGACAAACCGTTCCTGGCCGACTGGGTGTTCGCCATGGTGTACGGCGGGTTCATCGTGCAGGGTCTGGCCCTCGGGGCGCTGTTCGCCGCGTACGCCCGTGACCGGTGGGGGCATCTGTGGCGGGGACGGGTGCGGGACGTGCCGCGCCACGGCACCGCGGCCGGCCGGTGGGGTCCGGCGGTGACGGTGGCGGTGCTCGCGCTGTTCCCGGCCGGCACCCGACTGCTGTGGGCCTGCGGCGGCACGGCGGGGCTGAGCGCGGGCCACCCCGGAGGCCGGCTGATGGACGTGCTGATGGCGCTCTCCCTGGCCGCCGCCGTACTCGGCGCCTGGCAACTCCGGCTCGCCCGCGTCGGTGCGCTGCCGGTCGCCGTGCCGCTCGTGCTGGCCTGGACCGGGTCCGGCGCGGCCGCCTGCTGGGGCGCCTGGATGGCCCTCGGCACCCTCATGGCACCCGACGTCGCCGTTCGTCCGGCACCGACACTGGGTCTCACCTACGCTGGGCAGGTGATCACCGGCTTGCTCGTGGCTTCCCTCGCCGCCCGCTTTCTCGCGGACCGGTCCCGCAAGGTCGTTCGGTGCGCGCAGGGTTGAGGCTGCTCGTCGGCGGGCGGGCGCGGCGCCGGTGGGTGCATCTGATCCTGGGCGGCGCGCTCGCCATGCCGTACGTCCTCGTCGGCTCCGTGATCGTCGGGCCGCTCACCGGCGTGGACGACGTCTTCCGTTCGCTTCCGCTGCAACTCGGCTCGTTCGCCGTCGGGTTGCCGATCGCCGCGGTGACCTCCCTGTTCCCGCTGACCCGGCCGCTGGAGTCGGCCGCCGTGCGCGCCCTGTGCGGGATCGACGGGGACGACGCCCTCGCCCACGGCCCGGCCCGCACCCGGGCCGAACGGGCGCGTACGGCCGCCTGGTTCACGCTGCATCTCGGGTTCGGCGGGATCGTGGCGGGGATGTCGCTGGCGGTGCCCCCGTTCGCGGGCTTCCTGATCGCGCTGCCCCTGTTCGCCGGGCTGCGCGACACCCGGCTGGGCCAGCCCGAAGTCCTGAACCATGCCTGGGGGTTGGCGCTGTCGCCGCTCGCCGGCCTGGTCACGCTGCTCGCGCTCGCCGCGTGCGCCGCGGGCTGCGGGGCCCTGCTGGCCCGCTGGGCGCCGGCGCTGCTCGGGCCCACGCCCGAGGACCGGCTGGCCGCCGCCGAGGCCCGCGCCGCCGACCTCGCCGTACGCAACCGGCTCGCCCGCGAGCTGCACGATTCCGTCGGCCACGCGCTGAGCGCCGTCACCCTGCAGGCGAGCGCGGCCCGCCGGGTCCTCGGCACCGACCCGGAGTTCGTCCGCGAGGCGCTCGCCGCCATCGAGGAGACCACCCGGCGCACGGTCGGCGAACTCGACGCCGTACTGGGCGTGTTGCGGGACGGGGACGCGCCGGGCACCGCACCCGCGCCGACCCTCGCGACCGACCTGGACGGTCTGCTGCGCCGCACCCGGGCCGCCGGGCAGCCCGTGACGGCCAGCGTCGCCGCCGACCCCGCCGCGCTGCCCCCGCTGGTCTCCCGGGAGGCGTACCGGATCGTGCAGGAGGGCCTGAGCAACGCCCTGAAGCACGCCGGCACACCGGTCGCGGTCCGCATCGCCGCCGCCGAGGGCCGGCTGGCGATCACCGTCGAGAACCCTCTCGGCGCCGCCCCGGCCCCGCGCCCCGGCGGCGGGCACGGCCTGCGGGGCGTCGCCGACCGGGTGCGACTGCTCGGCGGCGCGGCGGAGGCGGGCCCGGCCGGGGACACCTGGCGCCTGCACGTACGACTGCCTCTGACCACGCCCACGGCGACCGCCGCCCCCGACCGCGGCTGACGCACACCCCGACCGTTCCCGAAAGGCTCCGTATGACCCAGCCCGCCCTCCGGATCGTCCTCGCCGACGACGAGCGCATGGTCCGCACCGCCCTGCGCGCGATCCTCTCCGCCGAACCGGGCCTGGAGGTGGTCGGTGAGGCGACGACCGGCGCCGAGGCCGTGTCGGTGGTCCGGGAGCTGCGACCCGACGTCGTGCTGATGGACGTGCGCATGCCGGAGATCGACGGGATCCGGGCCACCGAACAGATCGTCGGCACCCTGGAGCACCCGCCGCGCATCGTGGTCGTGACCACCTTCGAGAACGACTCCTACGTGTACGACGCGCTGCGCGCCGGCGCCGCCGGCTTCCTGCTGAAGCGGGCCGACGCCGACACCCTGGTCCAGGCGGTACGGCTGGTCGCCCACACCGACAGCCTGCTGTTCCCGTCGGCCGTGCGGACCCTCGCGGCCGAACACGCGCGCCGGACCACCCCGTCCGCGCCCTGGGTGAGCAAGCTCACCGGACGCGAGCGCGACGTGCTGCGGCACATGGCCGACGGGCTGACCAACGCCGAGATCGCCCGGCGCCTGGACGTGGGCCCCGCGACCGTGAAGTCGCACGTGGCGGCCGTCCTCGCGAAGACCGGCGCCCGGGACCGCACCCAGGCGGTGATCGCCGCCTACGAGGCGGGTTTCCTGAACGCGCGATGAGAAAACGGGGCGTACGGGAACGATCAGGCCCTTCTCGAACGTCTTTCCAGCGGGATGAACAAGACGATCAGGCGGGTGTCCGTCTTCGTGCTGCTGCTCGTGCTCGCTCTGCTGGTCAGGGCGACATGGGTGCAGTTCTACGACGGCAAGGCCCTAGCGGACGACAACGACAACCGGCGGAACGCGATCCAGACGTACTCGCAGCCGCTCGGTAACATCATCGTGGCCGGAAACGCCGTCACCGGCTCCGCGCGGACGGCGAAGAGCGACCTCGCGTACAAGCGGACGTACACCGACGGCAAGCTCTACGCGGCCGTGACGGGCTACGCCTCGCAGGCCTATGCCCCCACCCAGCTGGAGGGCATCTACCAGGACCTGCTGAACGGCACGGACAGCAAGCTGAAGAACGTGATGGACACGCTCACCGGCAAGCGCGCCGACCCGGGCAACGTCCTCACCACGATCGACCCGGGCGTGCAGAAGGCGGCCTACCGCGCGCTCGGCGACAAGAAGGGCGCGGCCGTGGCGGTCGACCCGAAGACCGGCAAGATCCTCGCGGCGGTGTCCACGCCGTCGTACGACCCTTCCTCGCTCACCGACGCCAACACGGCCGGGAGCGCCTGGAAGCAGCTCAACGCGGACAAGGACAAGCCGCTCACCAACCGCGCGCTGCGCCAGCCGCTGCCGCCGGGTTCGACGTTCAAGCTGGTCGTGGCGGCGGCCGCGCTGGAGAACGGGCTGTACAAGAACGTGGGCGACCCCACCGACAGCCCCGACCCGTACATCATGCCGGGCACGACGCGCCCACTGGCGAACGAGAACAAGTCGGCGCCGTGCAAGAACGCCTCGATCCGCACGGCCCTCCGGTACTCCTGCAACAACGTCTTCGGTCACATGGCCGTCCAGCTCGGCCAGGACAAGGTGAAGGCCATGGCCGAGAAGTTCGGCTTCAACAACGACCACCAGGACGTGCCGGTGCGGGCCTACGCCAGCGTGTACCCCTCCGGCATGGACAAGGCGCAGACCGCGCTGTCCGGCATCGGCCAGTTCGACGTCACCGCGACCCCTCTGCAGATGGCCATGGTGTCCGCGGCGATAGCCAACGGCGGCAAGCTGGTCTCGCCGCACATGGTGTCGCAGATCACCGACAGTGGCGGTGATGTGCTGCAGAACTACGACGACAGCGCGGACAGCAAGGAGATCCTCAGCTCCGCCACCGCCGAGCAGCTCCAGTCGGCGATGGAGACGGTGGTCAAGGACGGCACGGGCACCAACGCGCTGATCGACGGGGCCACCGTCGGCGGCAAGACCGGCACCGCCCAGCACGGCGAGAACAACAGCAAGACGCCGTACGCCTGGTTCACGTCCTTCGCCAAGTCCGACAGCAACGGCAAGGAGGTCGCCGTCGCGGTGATGGTGGAGCAGTCGGACGCGGCGCGCTCGGAGGTCAGCGGCAACGGCCTGGCGGCGCCCGTGGCCAAGGCGATGATGCAGGCGGCGTTGAAGTAGGCCCCCTCACTTCACCCCGAGCAGCTGCTCCACAGGGTCGATCGCGAAGTACACCACGAACAGCGCCGAAACCGCCCACAACAGCCAGTTGACCTCCCGCGCCTTCCCCAGCACCGTCTTGATCACGGCGTAGGACAGGAAGCCCGCGCCGATGCCGTCGGTGATGGAGTACGTGAACGGCATCGCGGCGATGGTGAGGAACGCCGGGACGGCGATCTCGTACCGGTCCCAGTCGATGTGCTTGACGTGGGTCATCATCAGGAAGCCGACGGCGATCAGCGCGGGCGCGGCGGCCTGGAGCGGGACGATGGTGAGCAGCGGGGTGAGGAAGAGGGCGAGGCCGAACAGGCCGCCGGTGACGACGTTGGCGAGGCCGGTGCGGGCGCCCTCGCCGACACCGGCCGCGGACTCGATGTAGGCGGTGTTGGAGGAGGCGGAGCCGAGACCGCCGACGGCGGCCGCGGCGCCGTCGATGAACAGCACACGGCCGATGCCGGGCACCTGACCCTTCTCGTCGAGCAGACCGGCCTCCGCGCTGATGCCGACGATCGTGCCCATGGCGTCGAAGAAGTCGGACAGGATCAAGGTGAAGACCAGCAGGACGGCGGTGAGGACGCCGGCCTTGGCGAACCCGCCGAACAGGCTGAAGTGACCGATCAGCCCGAAGTCCGGGCTGGCGACGATCTTGTCGGGCACCTTGGGCGTGGTCAGGCCCCAGCTCTTGATGTCGGCGACGGCGTTGATGACGATCGCGACGACGGTCATCGTCACGATGCTGATGAGGATCGCGCCCTTCACCTTCCGGGCGAGCAGCGCGATGGTCAGCAGCACGCCGAGGCAGAACACGAGCACCGGCCAGCCGGTGAGCCGTCCGACGGCGCCCAGTTGCACGGGCACGGTGGTGTGCGCGGCGTCCGGGATACGGCTGACGAACCCGGCGTCGACAAAGCCGATGAAGGCGATGAACAGGCCGATGCCGACGCCGATGGCCTGTTTCAGCTGCTGCGGGATCGCGTTCATGATGGCTTCCCGGAGTCCGGTGAGGACCAGCAGACAGATGATCAGGCCCTCCAGGACCACCAGGCCCATCGCGTCGGGCCAGCTCATCAGCGGCGCCAGCTGGAAGGCGACGACGGCGTTGAGACCGAGTCCGGCCGCGATCGCGAGCGGGAGGTTGCCGCCGACGCCCATGACGATCGTCATCACACACGCCACCAGTGCGGTCGCGGTGACGAGTTGGCCGGTGTCGAGCGCGTGCCCGTACTTGTCCTTGGCGCTGCCCAGGATGATCGGATTCAGGACGAGGATGTAGGCCATGGTGAAGAACGTGGCGAAGCCGCCGCGTATCTCCCGGCCGACCGTGGATCCCCGTTCGGAGATTCTGAAGTACCGGTCCACTGACATGCTGCTCTCACTCCTCGTCACCTGCTGATCGGCGGGCGGATGCTGGCTGGATTGTTCCCTCGTTCAACCTGTTTCAGGTTTTCGCTGTGTTACGGAATGAGGTTCGGGCAGCCATACGTTGTCCGGCCCCCCGCACAAGGACACGAAACGATCGCTGCTACGCTTCCGGATCTCCGTCCGGCCCCCTCCGGACCATCGCATGTCATTCACATGACACTCACAGAGTCGCAGCGAGAAGAGGTCACCCGTGGGCACAGTCGTCGACGACGCCGCCTCCGTGGAATTCCATACCTTCTTCGAACGGCACTACGCCGAACTCGCCCGGCTGGCCCACTTGTTGACCGGTGAGGCGGACGCCGCCGACGATCTGGCGGCGGACGCGCTGCTGGCCCTGTGGCACCGCTGGGACCGGATGCGCGCGGCCGACCATCCGGTGGCGTACGCGCGGGGCGTGGTCGCCAATCTGGCTCGCACCCGGATCCGCAGCACGGTGCGCGAACGCCGGCGGATCGCGCTGTTCTGGTCGCACCGCGAGGAGAAGACCGAGAACCCGGACGTGGCCGGAGCGGTGGACGTCCAGGCGGCGCTGCGCGGGCTGCCGTTCCGCAAACGGGCGTGTGTGGTGCTCCGGCACGCGTTCGACCTCTCGGAGAAGGACACCGCGCTCGCGCTCGGGATCTCGGTGGGTACGGTTAAGAGCCAGACGTCCAAGGGCATGGCGGAACTGCAGCGACTGCTCGGCCCCCAGGGCGATCCGCGGCGGGTGCACGCGGCGATGGCGGCCCGGGGCGGCGAGAGCGGAGGACGGAACCAATGAGGCAGCAGGACGTGCACGACGAGCTGCGCGCCCGGCTGCACGAGGCGGCCGAGGCCCATGAACCCGACCGCGCGCGCATCCTGGCCCGCGTGGAACGCGGCATGGCCGCGGCGCCGTCCCGGCCCGAGCGCGGGCGTACGCGCCGGCCGGGGTCGGGGTGGGTGCGGGTGGTCGGCGCCACCGCGGCGGTCGCCGGGGTGCTCGCGGTCGGCGGGTACGCGGTGGCCTCCGCGGTCCGCGGCGATGAGCCGGCCCGGCAGACGGTCGTGGTGTCCCCGACGCCCGGTTCCTCCCCGGACGGGCCCGCGCACCCACCGGCCCCCACGGCCGACCCCGCACCGAGCCCGGGCGCCACGCACCCCTCCCGCACCCCGGACTCCCCCACGCCGAGGTCCACCGCCCCGGTGCGCCCGCCGGTGGCGCACGGCGAGCAGGACGGCCCGCTGTGGTCGGACGGCTCGGTCGACCCGCACAGCAACGACTTCTGGGCGCAGAGCGATCTGACCCTGAAGACCTCGAAGCAACTGACGTCCCTCACCGTCGAGTTGAAGGTGGCGCAGACGGGTGGGGTGACCTCGACGGGGGCGTGGCGGTCCCTGCCGGAAGGGGATTTCACGCAGACGGTCGAGAAGAGGAACGGCTTCGTCGTCTACACCTGGCACCTCAAGGACGGCCGTACGGTTCCCGCCGGGCAGTGGGTGTTCGCGGGGCAGTACGACCATGCGCGGGGCGGACGGGACGCGGGGGCCGACAGCTACACGATCACGGGTGCGGCCGGAGGGCGTTCCTACACGGTGACCGGCGACTTCGCCGCGCACGACAGCTCGCCGGGCGACTCATGAGGTCCAGTAGCTGCCGTAGATGCCGGTGAGCCAGGAGCGGCGGGCAGCCGGGAGCCGTCGATGCGCACCTTCTCCGTGCCGCAGGCCTGGAGGGTGATGCGGTTCGAACCGGTGCCGGCGAAGGCGACCGAAACTTTCGGCCGCCCGAGTCGCCGGCACACCGATTGACGCGCGGTCCCCCACTGGCCACACTCCGAGAGCGCAGATCGCACAGCACCCAACAGAACCCCTCACGATCCCCCAGGACTGCCATGCGTCTGAGAACTCTGCTGGCCCCCGTGTTCGCCCTCCTCCTCACCCTGCTGGCCGCCCAGCCGGGCTCCGCGCACTCCTCGCACACCAGGTACGCCGGCTATCTCTTCGTCTACTTCACTGGCGAGGGCACGGCCGACGGCGAGCAGATCCACTTCGCCCTCAGCCAGGGCAACGATCCCTTGCACTGGCGGGAGTTGAACGCGGGCAAGCCAATACTGACGTCGGCAATCGGGGAGAAGGGGCTGCGCGACCCGTTCGTGATCCGCTCCCCGGAGGGCGGCACGTTCCATCTCATCGCCACCGACCTGCGGATGTACCAGAACAGCAGCGGCAGCTGGGACTACGTCCAGCGGCACGGCAGCAAGTCCGTGATGATCTGGGACTCCACCGACCTGGTGCACTGGACCGGCCGGCGGCTGGTGAAGGTGGCGCCGGACAACGCGGGCAACACCTGGGCGCCGGAGGCTTATGGGGACGACCGGCGGCACGAGTACGTGGTCTTCTGGGCGTCCAAGCTGTACGCCTCCGACGACCCCGGCCACACCGGCTCGACGTACAACCGCATGCTGTACGCGACCACCAGGGACTTCCGCACCTTCAGCGCGCCCAGGGTCTGGGACGACCCGGGCTACTCGGTGATCGACTCGACGGTCATCAAGGACAGGGGGACGTACTACCGCTTCACCAAGGACGAGCGCGACCCGAGCTCCAGCTCACCCTGCTCGAAGTTCATCACCGAGGAGAAGGCGCGTGACCTGACGGCCACGGAGTACGGCTTCGTGGCCGACTGCCTCGGCAGCGGAGCCATCCAGCGGGGCGAGGGGCCGACCGTCTTCAAGTCGAACACCGGGAACAAGTGGTACCTGTTCGTCGACGAGTACGGCCTGCGCGGCTACGTCCCCTTCGAGACCACGGACCTCGCCTCGGGCAGATGGACGCAGTCCACGGACTACGCACTGCCGGCCAGCCCCCGCCACGGCACGGTGCTGCCGGTGACGGGGGCCGAGTACGAGCGACTGCTCAGGACCTACGGATGACCGTCAGGAGACGAAGTAGGTCGGGTTCGGGATCTTGTACGTGCGGCCGGTGTGACCGCCGTCGAGATCCGAGTACTGGTCGCCGAAGTCGGCGATGATCTCGTAGCCGAGGTCGTCCTCGATGTGCTTGCGGGTGCCGGACTTGTACTGGACGGTCGTGCAGTTCCAGGTGCCCGGAGTGGCGCAGTCGCTCAGGTAGGCCGGCGGGTTGGCCTTGTCCTTGAGGAACATGTGGTCGGCGTCGAGGTTCACATCGGCGCCGACCTTCTTCAGGTTGGCGACGGCGGCGGCGCGCTGCGCCTCGCTCAGGCCGGAGTTGTAGAAGACCTCCACGCCCTTGGACTCGGCGTACCGCACCAGCTCGGGGCTGCCGAAGACGGCCGGCCGGTCGGCACGGTTCACGTAGTCGTTCCACGTGGTGGGGTTGAACGTGTAGTTGTAGCGCTTCTCGTAGTCGAGGCTGAGCAGCAGCGTGTCGTCGATGTCGAACATGACGGCCGGCTTCTCGCCATGGCGGTGCGCCTTGCGGGCCGCCCTGTCGATGTACCGCTTCGCGTCGGCGTCGAGCTGCGCCAGGTCCTTGGCGTACGGGCTGTCCGGGGACGCCTGGTAGACGCCGTTGCTGTCGGCGGTCGTGCCGTAATAGGTGTCGATGTCCTTCACCAACTGCCCCATGTTGTAGGGCTCGTGGGTGGAGTTCGCCGTGGACTGCCCGGCGGTGGCCACGCCCGCGCTGTAGAGCGCGGCACCGGCGAGAGCACAGGCGGCACCGGCGGCGGCGACTCTGTGGGACTTCCGCATGGATTCTCCGGATCTGGTGGATGTGTGTGATGTACCAGGTCAGAGACTGTCTACGCGCATAACACCGGTGCCTGCGAGTGCTGTTATCCGATCGATATACTTTTTGGCGCCGGCGGTCAGTTCACCGTCGCGCCGATCGTCGTGCTTGTTGCCGGCCGAGGTGACCGAGGACCCCTTGCCGACCCGGTCCGCCTGCGCCTTGTTCAGCTGGTCGGCCGGCCTGTCCCGGCGCCGCCGGGGTGGCGCGGGCGGTTTCGCCACGGCTGCGGCTTGGGCCATGGCTGTTCTCCGTTCGCAGTAAGCGATTTCCGATCGTTGTTCGACATCTCGGCCATGCGGAGCTGCAGGTCGAGGGCGATGACGGGGGTGATGTCGAGGGTGATTCAGCCCGTGTACGGGTCCGGAACCTTCCCGGGCCGGGCGAGGAACTCGAAGTCGCAACCGGTGTCGGCCTGGGTGATCTGCCCGTTGTAGAGGACGCCGTAGCCACGCTCGTGCCGGGCGGGCGGGGGCGGCCACCGGGACCTGCGCCGGGCCAGCTCCTCGTCGTCCACGTGGAGATGGAGGCGGCGGGCGTCGACGTCCAGGGTGATCAGGTCCCCGGTGCGCACGAGCGCCAGGGGGCCGCCGATGTACGACTCCGGGGCCACGTGCAGCACGCAGGCGCCGTAACTCGTGCCGCTCATCCGGGCGTCGGAGATCCGGACCATGTCCCGCACGCCCTGCTTCAGCAGGTGGTCCGGGATGGGGAGCATGCCGTACTCGGGCATGCCGGGGCCGCCCTTGGGCCCGGCGCCGCGCAGCACCAGCACGCTGTCGGCAGTGATGCCGAGCGCGGGGTCGTTGATGGTGCGCTGCATGGTCTTGTAGTCGTCGAAGACGACGGCCGGGCCGGTGTGCTTGAGCAAGTGGGGCTCGGCGGCGATGTGCTTGATGACCGCGCCGTCCGGGCAGAGGTTGCCGCGCAGGACCGCGACCCCGCCCTCGCTCGCGACCGGGTTGTCACGGGGACGGATCACGTCGTCGTCGTGCACCCGCGCGCCGTCCAGCTGCTCGCGCAGGGTGTCGTACGACACCGTCGGCCGGTCGAGATGGAGCAGGTCGGTGATCCGGGACAGGAAGCCGGGCAGGCCGCCCGCGAAGTGGAAGTCCTCCATCAGGTACCGCCGGCCGCCGGGGCGGACGTTGGCGAGGACCGGTACGGTCCGGGCGATGCGGTCGAAGTCGTCCAGGGCGAGCTTGACGCCGGCCCGGCCCGCCATGGCGATCAGATGGATCACGGCGTTGGTGGAGCCGCCGAGGCCGAGGACGGTGGTGACGGCGTCCGTGAAGGCCTCACGGGTGAGAACACGGCTCAACTTCCGGTCTCTGCGGACCAGTTCGACGATCGTCAGGCCCGCCCGGGCGGCCATCCGCTCGTGCCCCGAGTCGACGGCCGGGATGCTGGACGCGCCCGGCACGGTCACGCCCAGCGCCTCGGCGGCGGCCGTCAGCGTGGACGCCGTACCCATGGTCATGCAGTGGCCGGGCGAGCGGGCCAGGCCGCTCTCCAGCTCCGCCATCTCGCAGTCGCCGACGAGGCCCGCGCGCTTGTCGTCCCAGTACTTCCACATGTCGGTGCCGGAGCCGAGGGCCTCGCCGCGCCAGTGGCCCGGCAGCATGGGCCCGGCCGGCACGAACACGGCGGGCAGGTCCACGGAGGCGGCGCCCATGAGCAGCGCCGGGGTCGACTTGTCGCAGCCGCCCATCAGCACCGCGCCGTCGACGGGGTAGGAGCGCAACAGCTCCTCGGTCTCCATGGCGAGCAGATTGCGGTAGAGCATCGGGGTCGGCTTCTGGAAGGTCTCGCTGAGGGTGGAGACCGGGAACTCCAGGGGGAAGCCGCCCGCCTGCCACACCCCGCGCTTCACGGCCTGGGCGCGGTCGCGCAGGTGAACGTGGCAGGGGTTGATGTCGGACCAGGTGTTGAGGATCGCGATGACCGGCTTGCCGAGGTGTTCTTCGGGGAGATAGCCGAGCTGGCGGGTGCGGGCGCGGTGGCTGAAGGAGCGCAGGCCGTCGGTGCCGTACCACTGGTGGCTTATGAGTGCCTCCGGCTGCTTGCGGGGCGCGTTCATATCGACCATCCGGCGGCGATGGCGGCGACCTCGGCGCGCTCGTCCTCGGCCAGCGGCCTGCTCGGCGGGCGGACGTCGCGGCGGCACAGGCCGAGCGCGGCGAGGGCTTCCTTGACGACGGTGACGTTGTTGGCGGAGCCGTGGGCGGCGCGGAGTTCCTCGAAGCGGCGGATCTGCTCCCAGACCTTCATGGCGGCCGGGTAGTCGCCGGATCGAAGCGCTTCCCTCATGTCCAGCGAAACGGCCGGGGCGACGTTCACGAGTCCGGAGGTGAAGCCGGTGGCGCCCGCCGAGAAGTAGGAGGGGGCGTACGGCTCGGCGAGACCGGCGACCCAGACGAAGCGGTCGAGGCCGGCGTCGCGGGCGAAGGCGGCGAAGCGGGCGGCGTCGGGGACGGCGTATTTGACCCCGATGACGTTCGGGCAGTGGCCGGCGAGCTCGGCGAGCCGGGCGCCGGGCAGCTGGGCGTTGCGGACATAGGGCACCACGCCCAGCTCGGGCACGGCCTCGGCGACGGCCCGGTGGTAGTCGACCCAGCCTGCCGCCGAGACGTACGGGTGGACGGGCTGGTGGACCATGATCATCGGGGCGCCGAGGTCGCGGGCGTGCCGGGCGGAGGCGATGGCGGTGGGCAGGTCGTGGCCGACGCCGACGAGGACCGCCGAGCGGTCACCGGCCTCGGCCACGGTCAACTCGGTGACCAGGCGGCGCTCTTCGGGGGTGAGGGCGTAGAACTCGCCGGTGTTGCCGTTCGGGGTGAGGGTCCGGATGCCGCCGTCGAGCAGCCGGCGCAGCAGGGCCCGGTGGGCGCCGGTGTCGACGGAACCGTCCGCGGCGAAGGGGGTCACCGGGATGGCCACCACGTCGGCCAGGGCCGCCCGTTGGGGCTCGAACGTCACGCTGCTCATCGATGGCCTTTCTCCGCGTGGGGGACTGCGCCGTGGGGGTGCTCGGCGTCCTCGGTCGCCTCGGTGTCCGGGGGGAACGCCCGTTGGACGAAGGACGCGATGTGGGCGTGCAGGGCGCGCGCGGCGCCGTCCGCGTCACCGTCGAGCGCGAGCCGCAGGATCTCCCGGTGCTCGGCGGCCTCCCGCTGCCAGGAGGGGTCGGCGGCCCAGGCGACGGCCGAGACGAGGGCGGCCTGGTCACGGACCTCGTCCAGCATCCGGCCGAGCAGCGGGTTGCCGCAGGGCAGGTACAGGGCGCGGTGGAACTCCCGGTTGGCGAGGGAGCGTTCGGCGGTGTCGGTGGCGGCGTCGGCCCGGGTCAGCGCGTCACGCGCAGCGTCCAGGCAGGCGCCTCGTCCGACGGTCCTGCGCAGCGCCTCCGGCTCCAGCAGCAGCCGTACGTCGTAGACCTCGCGCGCCATGTCCGCGTCCACCATGCGCACCGTGACGCCCTTGTACTGGCTCATCACGACGAGTCCGGTCCCGGCGAGGGTCTTCAGCGCCTCGCGCACCGGGGTCTTGGACACCCCGTACTGCGCGGCCAGCTCCGTCTCGACCAGGGCCTGACCGGGCGTCAGCTGCCCGGTCAGGATGCGGTGTTTGATCGCGTCCAGCACGAACTGCGTGCGGGACGGGATCGGGATGGGCGCAGAGGTCATACGGCCCTCTCGGATCTCACGTATCGCGTCTCATATATGACGTACGAAGTACGACGCGACGAAAGTAGGAGGGGGCCCGCCTGTCGTCAATGCTTCTGACAAAGGAAGTGGGCTTACGGCAGACGGAGTCAGGGCTTCTCGGGGTGCCACCCCGGATCCCGGCCGCTCAGCCCGACCGCCCGGTCCAGCAAGGGTGCGTCCTGCGGGACCGGGACGACCGGGCCGAAGAGACCGTTGCCGCGGTTCGGGTCGTCGGCCGCGGCGTGGAGGAAGACGAGAGCCGAGTCGAGAGCGGCGGGGTCGGGGGCGTAGGTCCGGCCGGTGGCGCGGGCCAGGTCCCAGCCGTGGACGACCAGTTCGTCGGCGACGACGGCGCCGGCGACCTCGCCCGGCAGGTCCACGCCGCCCGCGCGGGTCATCCCGGTCCAGGCGTCCGGGTCGCGCCAGGCGTCGGCGAGTTCGTCGAGGGCCTTGGGCAGTTCCTCGCGCCAGCCGGGGCCGATGTCCGGGACGGCGGCGGTCGGGTTGGTGTCGGTCGTCGGACCGAGGTCCTTGCGGGCGGCGTCACGGAACGCCACGGAGAGCATCTGGACATGGCCCAGCAGGTTCCGTACCGCGCACTCCGGGCACGGGGTGGGGCCGGTCAGCTGGTCGTCGGTCACGGACTCGGCGAGCCGTGCGACGATCCGGGCCTGCGGGCCGAGGTCGACGATGGTCATGTCTCACTCCTTCGCGGCGACACTCCTCGTACGAAGGGCTGACCGGCCGGCCCGCCGAAACTCATCGGTGCCGCGCTGCCGCCGCCACGGGGAGCGCCCGCCGCCGAGGCACCACACCGCGATCACCGGGTCGCACAGCGCGCAGCCGAACGAGGAGTCGTGGGCGAACGGGATGATCGGGGGCCCTTGAGGTGGTGCACGACGTCCCAGGCCGTGTGCAGCAGCCAGCCGACGCCGATCCAGGCCCAGGAGTCCAGGCCCTTGCAGGCGACGAACGTGGCCACCGCGGTGAACGCGAACTCCCAGCCGCCGAGGCCGCCGCCGCTGAGGTAGGCGGCGCCCGCACCGGCGACCATGACCGCGTTGAAGCGGCGGGTGCGGTTCCGGGACGAGGGACACGAGGAGGACGTAAGGCACCTTGCCGATCCGGTCGGGCCCGCCTTAGACCCACGATGAGCAGGCATGACCACTTCCTGGACGCTGCTCCGCGTACTGCGGGACCGCAACGCGGGGCTGTATCTCACGAGCCTGGTGGTGTCGGCCTTCGGCACCTCCTCGCTGTCGCTCGCGGCGGGCGTGTGGGTCAGGGACCTCACCGGGTCCGACGGCCTGCCCGCCCTGTGCTTCCTCGCCGCGTGGGCCCCCACCCTGGCCGGCCCGGCGCTGGGCACGCTCGCCGACCGCGTGCGCCGCAAACCCCTGCTCATCGCGCTGAACCTGGCGCTCGCCGCCGTGCTCCCGACGCTCTTCACCGTCCACTCGCCCGGCAGGCTGTGGCTGCTGTTCATCGTCCTGCTCCTGTACGGAACCGCCGGCGCCGTCGGGGACGCCGCCGAGTCGGCCCTGGTCACCGCCGCAGTCCCGGGGGACCTCCGCGGCGACTTCAACGGGCTGCGGACGACCGTCACGGAGGGCATGAAGCTCGTCGCCCCGCTGACCGGGGCGGGCCTGTACGCGGCCTTCGGCGGTCCGGCGGTCGCCTGTCTGGACGCGGTCACGTTCGTGCTCGCCGCCGGGCTCTGCGCCCTGCTGCTGGTGCGCGAGGAGCGGCCCGTGCGGTCCGGCGGCGGTTGGCGGAAGGAAACCGCCGAGGGCGTCCGGCACCTCTGGGGTCACCCCGAGCTGCGCACGCTGGTCCAAGCTGGGGGTACGACGATGCTCCTCGCCTCACTGAGCAGTACGACGGTGTACGCCGTGGTGGACCGCCTCGGCCACTCCCCCGCCTGGACGGGTGTGCTGTACGCCTTCCAGGGTGCCGGTTCGGTGACGGCCGGGCTCGTCTCGGGGGTCGCGCTGCGGCGGCTCGGCGGGCACCGGTTCGGGGCGGCGGGGATCGCGCTGACGGCGGTCGCGGTGGCCGCGCGGGCGGTGCCGTCGGACGCGGTGGCCCTCGCGTCCGCCGTGGCGATCGGTCTGGGCCTGCCCTGTGTGCTCGTCGCGACGTTCACCGCCGTCCAGCAGCAGACGCCCGGCCCGCTGCTGGGCCGGGCGACGGCCACCGCCAACACGCTCGTCTTCACGCCCAACGTCGTCGGGCTGGGTGTCGGGGCGGGCCTGGTCGAACTGGCCTCACCGGCGCTGCTGTTGCCGCTCTACGGCCTCGCGCTGCTGCTGACGGCCGCCGCACTCGCTCAGCGCGCCGACAGCGCCGCACGGACCGCCGCCAGATCCGGGTCCGATGCCAACCCGGCGTGATACAGCCGCAGTTCCGTCGCGCCCTGCGCACGCGCGCGTGCCGCGTCCGCCGCGAGCGTGCCGGGGCTGCCGCCCATCCCGGAGACGACGGTGAAGTTGGCGGCCAGCACCGTGTCCTCCCGGGCGTGTGCGGCGAAGGGCGCCAGCAGGGCCGTACCGCCCGTGCACGGTACGACCACGCCGTCGGCGGCGGAGAGAACCCGGGCGGGGTCGACGCCGGCATTGGCTCCGCAGTGGTGGGAGACCGGGTCGGCGTGCAGCAGCACCTGGAAGCCGGCCGGTGCGGCGGCGCGTACGGCGGCGACGGCCTCCTCCTGGAGGGTGCCGGCGGTTTCCTCGCGCCACGCGCGCGTGCGGGCCGCCGTCTCCTCGCCGAGCAGCTTCGCGGCCGTCGGCCGGCCCTCGTCGTCCGCCGCGCCCCGCCACAGCGGCTCCAGCGCGGCCCGCACGGAGGCCGCCAACTCGTCGGCGTCCAGGCCCTGTTCCCCGTACCCGGCGCGGCAGGACGGGCAGAAGCACAGGGACATCAGGTACTGCCCGGCCTCGCCGAGACCGACCCCGGAGATCTTGTCGTGGGCGTGCAGATGCGCGAGTCCGTACCAGCCGAGGGACTCCAGCTCGGTGCCGTGCGCGCCGGGCCGCACGGCGGCCTCGGCGGCCAGGCCGACCAGGTACGCGCGCGTGGCGGGCTGGGCGATGCAGGGCGCCCACGGGTAGCGGTCGCCGTAGGCGTTGACGACCGAGGTGTCCGGATGGTCGGCGCCCAGGCGGGAGTTGTGGGCGAGGACGACCCAGGTGTGCACCGCCAGACCGGCTGCCGCCAGGGCCTGCGCGGCCTCGCCGTAGGCATCGCCCGGGGCCCAGCGCCCGGCGGGGTACGGCGTGAGGTCCCGGCCCGCCCAGTGGTCGCCCGGCGGGTAGAGGACGGCCGCGTACTCGGCGGTGACGATGCGGTGGCGGGGGTGGCGGGGGGTCAGGGCGCGGGTGGAGTGGTAGGCGGCGGCGAGCGTCACCTGCTCGACGCCGAGCCCGGCGATACGCGCCGGGGCCTCCGGGTCCCCGTTGACGTCCCAGGGATAGACGAACGCCGACGCCTTCACGCGCCCTCCTTCGAGCCGTACGCGCACGCGCTCACGCGTCCTCCCCCAGCAGCGCGTATCCCCGCTCGATCAGCTGGGCGAGCTGTTTGACATGGTCCTCGGCCGGCTCCTGCAACGGGGGCCGGACCTCGCCGACGTCCAGGCCGCGCAGCCGTACGCCCGCCTTGACGAGCGAGACGGCGTAGCCGGGGCCCTGGGCGCGCAGTTCCACGAACGGGCCGTAGAACCCGTCCAGGAGGCGGTGGAAGGTCGGCGTGTCGCCCGTGGTCAGGGCCCGGTGGCAGGCGAGGGCGAGCTCGGGGGCGAAGCAGAAGACGGCCGAGGAGTACAGCGTGACGCCGAGGGCGTGGTAGGCGAGCTGGGTCTGCTCGGCGGTGGGCAAGCCGTTGAAGTACAGGAAGTCGCCGGGGACTTCGGTGCGTACGGCGCTGATGATCCGCTGCATCAGACCGAGGTCGCCGAGGCCGTCCTTGAGGCCGGCGATCCCGTCGGTGCGGGCGAGCTCCACCACCGTCCGCGGAGTGAAGACGGCGTTGTCGCGCTGGTAGACGATGACCGGCAGGGCGGTGGCCGCGGCGATCTCCCGGTAGTGCCGCAGCAGGCCCTCCTGGCCGGCGAGGACGAGATACGGCGGCAGGGCGAGCAGGCCGTCGGCGCCGGCCGCCTCGGCGAGACGCGCGTAGCGGACGGCGAGCGCGGTGCCGTAGCCGGTGCCCGCGACGACCGGGACGCGTCCCCCGGCCGCCTCGACGGCCACCCGGACGCAGGCCTCGAACTCCTCCGGCAGCAGCGCGTGGAACTCCCCGGTGCCGCAGCAGGCGAACACGGCGGCGGCACCGGCGGCGACGCCCTGACGGACATGGGTGCGGTAGACGTCGAGGTCGAGTGAGCCGTCCTGGCCGTAGGCCGTGACGGGGAAGAAGAGCGGCCCGCGCGGATCGCCGAGCCGTTCAGTGAGAGGAACTGGCGTCACGGTCTCTCCCTTGAGACACACCGGTGCATGTTTCTGATCCACGTCCATATTTCTGAACTCGCCCACGGTACGGGCCCCTCTTATGGCAGGTCAAGCAGCCAAATCCGCAACCCGGGGGCGAATTCACGCACACCACGCCACACTTGACGGTGTGCGGCAACGATCCTTAGCTTGTCCATGAATGTGAATGCCGTACACGAGGAGAACCAAGGATGCCCGCTCCCCGCACCGTGCTGCTCACCGGCGCCGCCGGCGGGCTCGGCACCCTGATGCGGTCCCTGCTGCCGGGGTACGGCTACACGCTGCGCCTGTTCGATGTGCGCCCCGTCGAGGGCGAGCCGGGCGCGATCACCGCCGATCTCGGCGACCCGGCGGCGCTGCGCGAGGCCGTGCGGGGCGTGGACGCGGTCCTCCACCTCGCGGGCATCTCCCTGGAGGCCCCCTTCGAGAAGATCCTGAAGTCCAACATCGAGGGCACCTACAACCTGTACGAGGCCGCCCGCCTGGAGGGCGTGCCCCGGATCGTCTTCGCCTCCTCCAACCACGCCGTCGGCTACACCCCGGCCCCGCGCGTGGGCGAGCCGCCGATCCCGATCGACACCCCGCGCCGCCCGGACACCTTCTACGGCCTGTCCAAGTCCTTCGGGGAGGACCTCGCCCAGCTGTACTGGGACAGGCACGGCCTGGAGACCGTGTCCGTGCGCATCGGCTCCTGCTTCCCGGAGCCGACCAGCGTGCGCATGCTCTCGGTGTGGATGAGCCCGGCCGACGGCGCCCGGCTCTTCCACGCGGCCCTGACCGCCGAGCGGGTCGGCCACACCGTCGTCTACGGCTCCTCCGCCAACACCCGGCTGTGGTGGGACCTGACCACCGCGCGGGCGCTCGGCTACGCACCGCAGGACGACTCCGAGCCGTACGCCGACAAGCTGATCGCCGAGCAGGGCGAGCTGGACCCGGAGAACCCGGCGCACAGCCACCTCGGCGGGCACTTCGTGAACGATCCGCCGATCTGGCCGTACTGAATCCATCGACAGCGCGGACCACAACCCCGGGCGGCCGGAAGTAGACCCTGGGGCGGCGGAAAACGCACCCCACGCGGGCGGGCGGGCAGCGAACGGGCCAGCCCGCCGTCGCATTCGGGCATCCGGGGCGCCCGCTCTCACCGCCCGCCCCGCACGACCCCGCAGGTCCGGGCCGGTCACCCCGCCCGGTAAACGGGCACAGGCGGGCAGGATCGGGCTCACAATAGGCCTGGTAAGCGCAGCACGCCCCCTGTAGAACTTCCCCCAGAGCCCGAACGGGCAGCTCCACGGGAAGGTGGGTGACGACATGAGCGCGAGGACGGCGGAAGAACGCCAGCGCGCCATCGTGCTGGCCGCGCGTGCGACCGGCTCGGTCGACGTCACCGCGCTGGCCGCCCAGCTGGGCGTGGCCAAGGAGACCATCCGGCGCGATCTGCGCGCCCTGGAGGAACACGGCCTGGTCCGTCGTACGCACGGCGGCGCCTATCCGGTGGAGAGCGCCGGCTTCGAGACGACGCTCGCCTTCCGGGCCACCAGCCATGTGCCCGAGAAGCGCCGGATCGCGGCCGCCGCGGCCGAGCTGCTCGGGGACGCGGAGACGGTCTTCGTGGACGAGGGCTTCACTCCGCAGCTGATCGCCGAGGCTCTGCCGACCGACCGGCCGCTGACCGTGGTCACCGCGTCGCTGCCGGTCGCGGGCTCCCTCGCCGAGATCGAGACCATGTCGGTCCTGCTCCTCGGCGGGCGGGTACGGGCCGGCACGCTGGCCACCGTCGACCACTGGACGACGAAGATGCTCGCCGGATTCGTCCTCGACCTCGCCTTCATCGGGGCCAACGGCATCTCCCGCGAGCACGGCCTGACCACGCCCGACCCGGCGGTCAGCGAGGTCAAGGCGCAGGCGATGCGGGCCTCGCGGCGCACCGTCTTCGCGGGCGTGCACACCAAATTCGGCGCGGTCAGCTTCTGCCGGTTCGCCGACATCAGCGCCCTGGAGGCGATCGTCACCAGCACCCAGCTCCCGGCCGCCGAAGCCCACCGCTACTCCCTGCTGGGCCCGCAGGTCATCCGGGTCTGACTGGCCGGCCCGTCCACCTTGGCGGGCCCTCCAGCACCAAAATGTCCATTATGTTCATATAAGTCCAGGAGCGATCCATGCGAACCCAGAGCCGACGGAGGCCGCGAGCCAAGCTCGCCATGGCCGCCGCAGGGACGCTGCTCGCCCCGCTGCTCTCCGGCTGCTGGGTCGGTGCGGGCGGGACCGGTTCCGGCGGCGATTCCATCAACGTACTGATGGTCAACAACCCCCAGATGACCGAGCTGCAGAAGCTGACCGCCGACCACTTCACCAAAGAGACCGGCATCAAGGTCAACTTCACGGTCCTGCCCGAGAACGACGTCCGCGACAAGATCAGCCAGGACTTCGCCAACCAGGCCGGCCAGTACGACATCGCCACCCTCTCCAACTACGAGATACCGATCTACGCCCGCAACGGCTGGCTGCACGAGATGAACTCGTACGTCGCCAGGGACCCGGCGTACGACGAGCAGGACGTCCTGGCACCCATGCGGCAGTCCCTGACCGCCGCCGACGGCAAGCTCTACGGCCAGCCGTTCTACGGCGAGTCGTCCTTCCTGATGTACCGCAAGGACGTGTTCGCGGCGAAGGGCCTCACCATGCCGGCCCACCCCACCTGGCAGCAGGTCGCCGACCTCGCCGCGCGGGCGGACGGCGCCGAGCCCGGCATGAAGGGCATCTGCCTGCGCGGCCTGCCCGGCTGGGGCGAGATGATCGCGCCGCTGACCACGATGGTGAACACCTTCGGCGGCACCTGGTTCGACAAGAACTGGAAGGCCCACCTCGACTCCCCCGAGTTCGAGCGGGCGACCAAGTTCTACGTCGACCTGGTGCGGGGGCACGGCGAGTCCGGCGCCGCCCAGTCCGGCTTCGCCGAGTGCCTCAACGACATGACCCAGGGCAAGGTCGCCATGTGGTACGACGCCACCTCCGCGGCCGGACTGCTGGAGGCGAAGGGCTCCCCCGTCAAGGACAAGCTCGGCTACGCCCCCGCCCCCGTGGAGAAGACCCCGGCCTCCGGCTGGCTCTACACCTGGGCCTGGGGCATCCAGAAGGCCTCCCGGAACCCGGACAAGGCCTGGAAGTTCGTGTCCTGGGCGTCCAGTAAGGAGTACGAGCAACTGGTCGGCAGGACCAGCGGCTGGTCCGACGTACCGGCGGGCAAGCGGGCCTCGACGTACACGAACGCCGACTACCGCAAGACGGCCGCCGCGTTCCAGGACATGACGAAACAGGCCATCGAGACCGCCCGGCCGGGCGACCCCGGCGTACAGCCGCGCCCCGCGCCCGGCATCCAGTTCGTCGGCATCCCCGAGTTCACCGACCTCGGCACCAAGGTCTCCCAGGAGATCAGCGCGGCCGTCGCCGGACGCCAGTCCGTCGACTCGGCCCTGCGGAACTCCCAGCAACTCGCCGAGAAGATCTCCAAGGAGTACGAGGGACGATGACCGCGACGACAGCACCCCTTGCGTCAACACCGGTACGCGCGACCCGGCAGCCCTCCGCCCGGCTGCGCGCCTGGGCCACCCGGGCCCCCCTCATGCCCGCCCTCGTCTTCATGATCATCGTGACCCAGCTGCCGTTCGTGGCCACGCTGGTGATCTCCTTCTTCGACTGGAACGCCCTCTATCCGAAGGCCCGCCACTTCACCGGCCTCGACAACTACCACCAGGTCCTGACCGACCCGGACCTGCGCCACTCGGTGTGGACGACCGTGCTGCTCACGGTGACGGTGGTGCTGGCCAGCCTGGTCCTGGGCCTGGCGCTGGCGCTGCTCCTGGACCGCAAGTTCCTCGGCCGGGGCGTGGTCCGCACCCTGCTGATCGCGCCGTTCCTCGTCGTCCCCGTGGCCTCGGCCCTGCTCTGGAAACATGTGCTCTACAACCCCGAATACGGCCTGTTCAACGGGTTGTTGCACTATGTGGGCGGCCCACAGCCCGACTGGATCTCCAACACCCCGCTGCTGGCGGTCGAGGCCTCCCTGGTGTGGCAGTGGACGCCGTTCATGATGCTGATCCTGCTCGCCGGGCTGCAGAGCCGTGACCCCGAGCAGATCGAGGCCGCGCGGGTGGACGGCGCGAACGACTGGCAGGTCTTCCGCCATCTGACGCTCCCGCACCTGCGCCGCTACCTCGAACTGGGCGCCCTGCTGGGCTCGATCTACATCGTCCAGAACTTCGACGCGGTCTTCACGATCACGTCCGGCGGCCTCGGCACCGCCAACCTCCCCTACACCGTCTACCAGAGCTTCTACCAGGCCCACGAGAACGGCCTCGCCTCGGCCGCCGGCGTCCTGGTCGTCATCGGCTCGATCATCATCGCGACCTTCGCCCTGCGCGTGGTGTCGTCCCTGTTCCGCGAGGAGGTGTCCCGCGCATGAACGCCGTACTGCGCCGGAACGGACTGGGCCTGGTGGCCTGGCTGGTCGGCATCGTGTTCTTCCTGCCCATCGCCTGGATGGCGCTGACGTCCTTCCACTCCGAGGCGGACGCGGCGACCAACCCGCCGTCCTTCGCCGCGTCGCTGACCCTCGACGGCTACCGCGAGTTCTTCGGCAGCGGCGGCGGGGCGAGCCCCTGGCCCGCGCTGATCAACTCCGGGGTGGCGTCGGTGGCCTCGACGGTCCTCGTACTGCTGCTGGCCCTGCCGGCGGCGTACGCGCTGTCGATCCGGCGGGTGCGCAAGTGGACGGACGTCCTGTTCTTCTTCCTGTCCACGAAGATGCTGCCGGTGGTGGCCGGTCTGCTGCCGATCTACCTGTTCGCGAAGAACACCGGGATGCTCGACAACATCTGGCTCCTCGTCATCCTCTACACCTCCATGAACCTGCCGATCGCGGTGTGGATGATGCAGTCCTTCCTCGCCGAGGTCCCGGTGGCGGTGATCGAGGCGGCGCAGATCGACGGCGCCCGGCTGCCGACGATCCTCGCCCGCGTGGTCGCCCCGATCGCCCTGCCCGGCATCGCCGCCACGGGCCTGATCTGCTTCATCTTCAGCTGGAACGAACTTCTCTTCGCCCGAGTCCTGACGGGCGTGGTCGCCGAGACCGCCCCCGTCTTCCTGACCGGTTTCATCACCAGCCAGGGCCTGTTCCTGGCCAAGGTGTGCGCCGCGTCGCTCGTCATCTCCCTGCCGGTGCTCGCCGCGGGGTTCGCCGCCCAGGACAAGCTGGTCCAGGGTCTGTCGTTGGGAGCCGTGAAATGAAGGCCGCCGTCATCGAGTCCGTGGGCCACGCCGTCGTCGCCGAGGTGCCGGACCCGACGCCGGGACCGCGCGAGGTCGTCGTCGAAGTGGCCGCCTGCGGCCTGTGCGGCACCGATCTCCACATCCTCCAGGGCGAGTTCGCGCCCAAGCTGCCGATCGTCCCCGGCCACGAGTTCGCGGGCGAGGTGGTCGGGGTCGGCAGCCAGGTCACCGAGGTCGCGGTCGGCGACCGGGTGGCCGTCGATCCCTCCCTGTACTGCTACGAATGCCGTTACTGCCGTACCGGCCACAACAACCTGTGCGAGCGGTGGGCCGCGATCGGCGTCACCACGGCGGGCGGGGCGGCCCAGTACGCGCTCGCCCCCGTGGCCAACTGTGTGAAGCTGCCCGAGCATGTGCGCACCGAGGACGCGGCCCTGGTGGAGCCACTGTCCTGCGCGGTGCGCGGCTACGACGTCCTGCAGTCCCGGCTGGGCGCCCACGTGCTGATCTACGGCTCCGGGACCATGGGTCTGATGATGCTGGAGCTGGCCAAGCGGACGGGCGCCGCGAGCGTGGACGTCGTCGACGTGAACCCGGCGCGGCTTCAGACGGCGCGGCAGCTCGGGGTGTCCGCCTCGGCGGCGAACGCGGACGAGCTGGACCGGCCGCACGGCTGGGACGTGGTCGTGGACGCGACCGGCAACGCGAACGCGATCCAGGACGGCCTGGACCGGGTGGCGAAGGCGGGTACGTTTCTGCAGTTCGGGGTGGCCGACTATGCGACGCGGGTGACGATCGACCCCTACCGCGTCTACAACCAGGAGATCACGATCACCGGTTCCATGGCGGTGCTGCACAGCTTCGAGCGGGCGGCCGAGCTGTTCGCGAACGGGGTCCTGGACCCGGAGATCTTCATCAGCGACCGGATCCCGCTGGAGCGGTACCCGCAGGCGCTGGAGCAGTTCGCGGCCGGGGTCGGGCGGAAGATCGTGGTGGTGCCCTGAACCGACACGGGCGGAACCCCGAGGCGGCTCGGGGCAGGGACCCTGAGCCGATTGGGGGTTGGGTAAGGGAACGGTAAAGCAGTGTCGTTCGTTCACCCGGCATGACAGCTATGACCCCTGGCTCGAACATCCCTCTCCCGGCCGCGCGCGTGACGGTGGACGTCGCCGCTCCGGTGCGGCTCGACGTGTCGGGCCTGCTGCTCACCGCCGACGGCAAGGTGCGCTCGGACGACGACTTCATCTTCTACAACCAGCCGGCGGGGCCGGGCGTGACCCACGCGTCCGGCGGCGGTGCGGCGCCCGACGCGATCACCGTCGACACCGCCGCCGTCCCGCCGGACATCGAGAAGATCGTGGTGACGGCCAGCCCGGACGCGGCCGGCCAGTCCTTTAAGGGCATCGAGCCGACGGCCACGATCCGCGACGCGGACGCCGGCACCGTGCTGGCCACGTTCACCCCGCCCCGGCTCGGCGCGGAGACGGCGCTGGTCGTCGTGGAGATCTACCGCCGGGGCGGCGCCTGGAAGGCCCGCGCGGTGGGCCAGGGGTACGCCGACGGGCTGGCCGGCATCGCGACGGACTTCGGCGTGACGGTGGAGGAGCCGACGGTGGCCCCCACCGCCCCGCCGCAGCAGCCGGCGGCACCGCCGACGCCCGCCCCGCAGCCCCCGGTCACCCCGCCGGCGCCCCCGGTGCAGCCCCCGGCCACCCCGCCCGCCCCGGTGCCGGGTGCGGGGAAGGTCAATCTGGACAAGGGCCGGGTCAGCCTGCAGAAGAACCAGACCGTGTCCCTGGTCAAGGGCGGCCGGCCGCTGCTCTCCCAGGTGCGGATGGGGCTCGGCTGGGAGCCCGCGTTCCGCGGCAGGGACATCGACCTGGACGCCTCGGTCATCGCCTACGGCCCGCAGCGCAACCCCATCGACAGCTGCTACTTCGGCAAGCTGACGATCCTGGGCGGCGCGATCCGGCACTCCGGCGACAATCTGACGGGCGAGGGCGCAGGCGACGACGAGGTGATCACCGTCGACCTCGGCCGCCTCCCCCAGGAGGTCACCGGCCTGGTCTTCACGGTGAACTCCTTCTCCGGCCAGAAGTTCACGGAGGTCGCCAAGGCGTACTGCCGCCTGGTGGACGCGGCCACCGGCGAAGAACTGGTCCGCTTCGACCTCACCCACGCCGAGCCCCAGACCGGCGTGATGATGGCGAAGCTGATCCGCCAGTTCTCGGGCGAGTGGGACATGACAGCCATGGGCGACTTCGTCAAAGCCCGCACGGTCCGCAACATGGTGGAACCGGGAGCGAGAGCCCTGTAGAACGCCGGGTGCCGCTGGGGCGGCCCGGGTGGGCGCCGGCGGGGTGCCCCCTCTGGGGGCACCCCGCCGGCACGGGCACGCAAGGCCCACCCCCAGCCCCACCCCGGCACCGCACAAGCCGCCCGCCCGCTACGCCCGCAGTCCCTCCACCAGCAGTGTCAGATACCGCTGGATCTCCCGCCCTTGACCGTCCGCCAGCTCCGACGCCGTGGCCACCCCGTGCGCCAGCCGCAGCACCTCGATCGGCTCCAGATCCCCCCGCAGCACCCCCTCCGCCTGCGCCGCCGCCACCAACCGGGCCGCCGCACCCTGCACCGACGCACCACACGCCGTCCGCGCCACCGAGCCACCATCCGTGACCGCCGAGCCCAGCAGAGACTTCAGCCCCCGCACCTGAATCGTGGCCACACACAGCTCGTACAGCCACGCCATGAGCGCCTCCCCCGGCGGCAACTCCCGCGCCAGTTCCCCGGCCCGCGCCCCCAGCGCCTGGAAGTGATCGACGTACGCGGCCTCCAGCAGCTCCTGCCGGGTCGGAAAGTGCCGGTAGAGCGTGCCCGCGCCGACACCCGCGCGCTTGGCGATGTCATCGAGCGACGCGTTCTCCCCATGCTCGGCGAAGGCCTCCACCGCCGCCTTCAGCAGCCGCTCGTAGTTGCGCCGAGCGTCCGCGCGCATGGGTCTGGCCTGCGGCATCCAGATACTCCTTGCCAACCGGGGATCCTCTGCGCAGCCTACCGAGCATCCGGGTCCGGCCCGAGGTGGCGGCGTACGGCACCGGTGCCCAGGTCGATCGTGGCCCGCGTCCGCATGGGACCGTCACCACGGCGGGAGAGCACGTCGATCTCGGCCACACGCGCCTCCAGCACGCCGAGCCGGGCGGCGCACTCGGCCACGAGAACGCGCGGAACCCGCGTACGGCCGAGCGAGAGGTGCGGGATGAAGCGTGGGAAGCGCTCCGCGCAGTACGGGAACGGCTCCCCCAGCGCCCGCCGCAGCTCCGTCCAGGGCGCGACGCCGGCCGCGGCGGGGTCGAGCCACACGGTGGCGTAGAACCGGTGGCGGAAGGCATGGACCCCGCTGAGCCGGATGTCGAACGGCTCGCACCCGGCGGCCGCGGTGGCCAGCAGCGGCAGCGCCACCGGGAAGTCCTCTTCCGGTACGAAGCCGTAGACCAGGTTCACATGGGGTGGCCAGCGGCGGATCTGCGGGTCGTGCTCGATGCGGATGCGCTGGATGGCGGGCCAGAGTTCGGCCGGGGGAAGCCAGGCCACGGCGGTCCGGGGTGTCGGGGCCGACGTGAGGCGGCCGAAGGCGGCTTCGGCCGGACCGGGCGTCGGAGGGCAGGGCACACCGCCATCATGACCCCGCCCGCCGACGGCCGCCGCCCTGGGCTTTCGACGGATGCCTCACGGCATCCGGACGCCCATGATCCGACTGCTCACCCAACCGACGTGCTCACGGCCACCCAGGCGTGGGAGAAGTGCTTGTCCACGTGCTTGACCACGTGCTTGACCACGTGGTGCTTGCGACCGTGCTTCTTCCCGTGGTGCTTGTGCTGCGCGGGCTTCGTCTGGTGGTGCTCGTGCTCCGGCTTCACCTCATCGTCCTTGTGCCCCGGCTTCGCCTCGTCGCCCTTGTGATCCCCCTGCGGCCCGTCCTGCTCGTCACCGGGCATCGCCCCGTCCTGCTTGTGTCCCGGCTCCGATCCATCGTCCTTGTGTCCCGGCTTCGACTCGTCACCCTTGTCACCGGGCTTCGAGCCGTCCTGCTCCTGACCGGGCTTCGACTCGTCGCCCTTGTGATCCGGCTCCGAGCCATCGTGGTCATGGTCCGGCTTCGGCCCATCGTGCTTGTGGTCGTGCTCCCCGCCCGCATGCTCGTGCTCATGCTCCGTCGGCTTCGTGTGGTCGTGGTCCTCCTCCTGGTACGGAGGCTTCTGCTCGTCGGAGTGCGGCTCGCGGTGCGGAGGAGCCGCCACGACCACGGCGGTGGCCTCGGCGACAGCCACCGCGGTGACCTGGTGCGGACCGTCGTTGTCGGCGGCGAAGCCGGCGCCGGCGCCGTAGGTGGACAGTCCCGCGACCACTGCGGCCACGAATGCGGCGCGTTGAAACTTGCGCATGTTTCGACCCTTTCTCACCTGAGTGTGAATCCTATTGACTACTCAGCGTGAGAGTAGACGCATCGATCGTAGGGATGTGCGACCTACCGCCAGACGCGTCGTGTCGGCCGCGAGCCGGGCGCAGCAGGCCCGCCGGCGGCTGCACACGACTGAAACAGGGCACTGCGGACGTTCAGCGCCGGCCGGCCGCCGAGGCGGGTGGATGTTGCCCGCCTCGTCCTGGACGCAGTCCGGCCACCCGCCCCAACTCTCCCGCATCGGCGCGCACTTGCCGGATGCCGCTCAGGCCTGCCACGGCCACCGTGCGTCGCGGGCCGCTTCGAGCAGGGGCACCATCCGGAACGCGGCGTCGGAGAGACCGCCGAAGGTGTGCCGGTTGCCCGTGCCCGACGGGCCGTGGCCCGCCCGGTAACCCTCCAGGTTCCAGGTGTAGACGGGCACCTGGGCCGGGATCTGGGCGGTCGGGTCGCCGTGCCGGTTCGGGGCGTACTGCTCGTCGGTGACGATCAGCACCCGGTCGTGCTTCTTGTAGTGCCGGCGCACCGCGTCGGTGGTGTCGGTGCCGCCCAGGTCGCCGAAGCGCTCCAGGATCTTCAGCACCGACTCGCCCTTGCGGAACGTCACCTCGCCGCTTGTCGTGCCGAACTGCACCAGGTCCGCGTCGGCCGCCCGCAGCGCGAGCGCCGTACCGAAGATCGCCGCCGCGTCGGCCCGGTTGAGCTGCGAGCGCTCCCCCGCCGACGACCAGAACATCGAGCCCGACCGGTCGACCAGGACCAGCGTCCGGCCGGGCAGCGCGGGCACGTTGCCCAGCGAGTGGCCGAGCGCCTGCTCCAGCGGGTACGACCAGCGCAGCGACGGCGCGTGCCGGTACGCGGCCAGATAGCGGAACGGGAACTGCCGCGAGCGTGCCACCTGCGCCGGGTCGCTGATCTTCGCCGCGACCTGGGCGGCGACCTCGTCCGAGACGCCCGCCTCGTCGAAGTTGCGCAGATTGCGGACCAGCGCCATCGCGCCCATGGACGGGATCACGGCCTCCCAGGCCGCCTTGTCCATCGGGCCCTGGAGCCAGCCGGCCAGCGCCTCCCAGGTGATGCCGGCCGCCGCGAGCCGCTCGGCGCCGCCGGGTGCGGTGACGACCGCCCGCCGCTCCGCCACCGGCAGCGCCATCAGCTCGCGGTGCGCGGTGAGCACCGGGAGCGCTGCGGGCGGCACGGCCGTGTCCGGGTGGTGCCGGCGGTCGAGCGCGTACCGGAACAGCTCGCCCTGCCACGGCTTGTCCGGGTCCGGTGCCGCGTGCACGAGGTTGAGGATGTCGCCGAAGCGGTAGCCCTTGGACGCGGTGTCGTACTTCAGCAGCGACTTGGCGTGGTAGAGCCGTCGTACGGCGTCGGCGACCCCGCGCTTGACGGGCTTGGGGACGGCGCGGCCGTAGGCGGACGTCCAGTACGCGAGCAACTCGCCGGGCTCGTCCGGGCGCTGGAGAACGGAGTCGACGACCTGCCGGTTCGACGGGCCGTCGGTGGCGCCCGCCGTCAGCCGGGCGTGCACGTACTCCGCGGCACCCACGATCGACGCCGTCCGCAGCTGCCCCTCACCACGCAGCCAGCCGAGCAGTCCGGCCGTCCAGTCCGGGTCGCTGACGGCGAGGTCGCGCACGAGCCGGGCGAACCGGTCGTCGCGGTCCTGGGCGTTCTCGTAGAAGGTGCCCTGGGCGAAGTGGGACACCGCCAGCAGAAAGAGCTCCGAGCGCGGGTCGCGCTCCTGTCCCCGGCCGCCCTCGTAGGTCCGCAGGATCCGGCCGGTCGACGTCACGGCCGACTTCGGCTGCGCCTTCGCGGTACGCGTGTTGAATCGCGCCATGGTGAATTCCCCCGAATTCCTTTCCGTTTCGGAGGGAGGCGCGGCAGAAAGAGGGTGTCCGAGATCGAGAGTCGGCGACGGACTTTTTGTCAGACGCTCCGTCCCTTGAGCCACACCGACGCGAAGCCGGTGACGGGATTCGAACCCGCAGTCTTCTGATCCCTGGAAGTAACCGCTGCCTGCGCACCGGACACCCACCATGTGCCACGCCTCCCGAGATCAGTCCGGCGGCGGCTGGTGTTTCATTCCTGGAAAGGGAAGTAGCCTCTGCCCTCGCACCGGGAGGTGCGTGAAGTCTTCGGTGTCCAGAGATCGAGGTCGGCGGAACCGACGTTTGGTGCTCCAACCCCTGAGCTACACCGGCCTGTTGGAGCCGGTGGCGGGACTCGAACCCGCGGCCTCCCCATGAGAAGTGGAAGTAGGTCCTGCCTTCGCACCTGGACGTGCATCACTCTAGGAGGGGTGCCGCGGGACGGGCGAACGAATTATTCACGGCCCGGAGTTCAGCCGCGCTTCTGCCGCTTCCACGGCCCGGTGATGGCCAGCATGATCCCGGGCGTCTGGATGCTGGTGAACAGGGTGCGGCCGTCGGGCGAGAAGGTGACACCGGTGAACTCGCCGTACTCGGGCGCGTCTTCGGTGCCGATGTTCAGTTCATTGCGGGCGATCGGATAGGTGCGGCCGCTCCCGGTGGCGCCGAACAGGTGCTGGACGCCCTCGCCGTCCTCGGCGATGACGAGGCCGCCGTAGGGGGAGACGGTGATGCTGTCCGGGCCGTCGAAGCTGCCGTCCGCCGACGCGTCGGCCGGGTCGGGGTGCACACCGAGCAGGACCTTCAGAGTCAGCGTGCGGCGCCTGGGGTCGTAGAACCACACCTGGCCGTCGTGCTGGACCGGGCTCTCCGCGCGGGCGTAGGAGGAGACGACGTAGGCGCCGCCGTCGCCCCACCACATGCCCTCCAGCTTGCGGGCGCGGGTGACCTGGCCGTCGGTGAACTGCTTGCGCACCGAGACGGTCCTCGCGTCACGGTCGGGGACGTCCAGCCAGTCGACGCCGTAGACCGTGCCGGTTTTGGTGGCGCGGGAGAGGTCGTCCACGAACCTGCCGCCGGAGTCGAAGCACCTGAAGGCCTGGAGCACGCCCGCGTCGTCGGCGAGGGTGCGCAGCGCGCCGCGGCCGTGCCGGAAGCCCTCCGGCGGGGTCCAGCGGTAGAGCAGGCCATTGGGGCCGGCCGCATCCTCGGTCAGGTAGAGGTGGCCGCGCCTGGGGTCGACGACGACGGCCTCGTGGGCGTAGCGGCCGAGGGCCTTGACCGGCTTGGGGTCACGGTTGGCCCGGCGGTCCTCCGGGTCGACCTCGAAGACATAGCCGTGGTCCTTGGTGAAGCCGTGGCTGCCGGCCTTGTCCTCGGTCTCCTCGCAGGTCAGCCAGGTGCCCCACGGGGTGCTGCCGCCCGCGCAGTTGGCGGCGGTGCCGGCGATGCCCACCCACTCGGCGACCTCGCCGTCGCGGCGGACCTCGACGACGGTGCAGCCACCGGCCGCCGCCGGGTCGTAGACGAGGCCCTCGGTGAGCGGCACCGGGTGCGGCCACTGGGCGCGGGCGCCGGCCAGCTCGTGGTTGTTGACGAGGAAGGTGGTACCGCGGGGGCCGTCGAAGGCGGCCGTGCCGTCGTGGTGGGACGGCGTGAACTCGCCGGACTCCAGGGTGGTCTTGCCGCTGCAGGTGATGATCTTGTACGCGAAGCCCGCGGGCAGGGCGAGGATGCCGTCCGGGTCGGCGATCAGCGGGCCGTAGCCGACGCCGTGGTGACCTGCGTGCGCCGGCTCCGCCTCGGTGTTCCCGGTGCTGTCGACGTCCGTCGCGGCGAGGGCGTTCGGGGCGGTGGCGAGCGCGCCGACGCTGCCCGTCAGGGCGACCCCGGCACCGGTGATCGCGGATTTCCCGGCGAAGTCCCTGCGGGTGAGCGACATGGTGTCTCCTGAGACGGTGGAGTGCCGTGGAGGATGGCGGACCTCGGTTCGGCGCACACGCTCTCGCCACACCCTGAACAGGAGTTGAACAGCGGCCTACTTCAGAGGCCCTCGTCCAGGAATCCGTATGCTCCGACCCACGACCGGCTCAAGAGGCTTTAGAGGCTTTCAACCGCCCTGCTGGGAGCGGGCCTTGAAGGCCGCCTTGCGTGCCTCCTTGGCCACCTTCTTGTCCGGGTGCAGCCGCCCCATCGCCTCCAGCACATCGGCGGTGGCCGGGTGCTCCACCCGCCAGGCCGCGGCGAAGAACCCGCTGTGCTGCGAGGCCAGCCCCTCCACCAGCGCCTGGAGCTCCTCCGAGTTGCCCTCGGCCTGAAGCTGCGCGGCGACCGTGTCGACGGTCAGCCAGAACACCAGCTCCTGGGACGGCGCCGGCACCCCGGCGGCACCCCGTTCGCTCAGCCACACGCGGGCCAGACCGCCCAGCTCGGGATCGTCGAGCACTTCGCGCAGCGCCGGCTCGGCCTCCGCGCCGATCAGGGACAGGGCCTGCTGGCAGCGCAGCCGGCGCAGCGGTGCACCGGCGTCACCGCCGCGCGCCGCGGCCAGCAACTCCCGTGCCGCTACGAGCGTTTCGCGCCGGGCGAGCCACTGCTCGGTCTCGGCCTGGGCCGCCGACTGCCCGAACCGCGCCGTACCGTCGAGCAGCGCGTCCGCTCCCTTGTCGGCGAGGTCGCCGACGGCCGGCGCCTCGAAGCCGGCCTCCAGCAGGCGCGCCCGCAGCCCGTAGGCACCGAGCGGGGTGAGCCGGACCAGGCCGTAGCGCGTGACGTCGGTGTCGTCGATCGGCGCCGCGAGCTCCTCGTCGGCGTCGGCCATCAACGCCTCGTCCACCGGCTGGTACTCCACCAGACCGACCGGCTCCAGCATCCGGAACTGGTCGTCGAGCCGCATCATCGCGTCGGAGACCTGCTCCAGGACGTCGTTGCTGGGCTCGCCCATGTCATCGGGGACGATCATGGACGCGGCCAGGGCGGGCAGCGGGACGGGCCCGTCACCGGGGCCGTCCTCACTCACGGTCAGCAGATAGAGGTTGCCGAGAACGCCGTCGAGGAAGTCGGCCTCGGCCTCGGGGTCCCAGTCGAGTGACGAGAAATCGATCTCGGCGCCGTCGTCCAGGGCGTCGACCAGATCATCCAGATCGGGGACACTCGCGTCGGCGATGACGGTCTCCAGCGCGGAGAGCCATACGGCGAGCACATCGGTCGGGGAGCCCCCGGTGAGCAGCTTCAGCTCCGCGCCCGCCGTGACGGTCCCGGCCTCCTCGTCCACGATCTCGACCAGCCCGGCGTCCACGGCGACCCGCCAGGCCTCGCTGGCGAAGGCGGCGGCGTCGTCGCCCACGAGTCCGAGCAGGTCGGCGGCGGCCGGAAGCTGCTCCTCGACCAGTCCGCCACCGGCGTCCACACGCGTGTCGGGCCCGGCCCAGCGGGCGAGGCGGGCGGCGCGGGAGAGCAGTGGCGTGGACAGCGCGGCGCGTGCCAGCTCCGCTTCGGGGTGCAGCCGTACGGGCGGCAGGGGGGAGCTGTCTGACATCGGCTGGTTCTCCTCGGACCGTGAACGGGCTCGACCGCTCAGCCTAGACGGATTTCCACCCATGCCGCCCGGTTCATCTCCCCGTCGGCCGTCGTACATGGCCGAAACCTTGACAACTCCCGTACGCAAGCTGGAGATTGACGCGCGTAGAAGTTCGGGGGACAACTGTTCACTCGGCTCTACCCGTGTCACGGAGGGCTACGAGTCCCCCACGCTCCCGTACCACCTCGTCCCGGCACTCAGTCATGTCCCCGGAGGGATCCCTTGCCGAGCAGGTCTTCCACGCGCCTCGCCGCGCTCACCGTCGCCGCCGTCTGCAGCGCGGCCTCCGCCGTCGTCCTCGCCTCGCCCGCGCACGCCGACTCGGTGCGCATCCACGACATCCAGGGCACGACCCGGATCTCGCCGTTCGCCGGGCAGCAGGTGACGGACGTGCCCGGCATCGTCACGGCCACGCGCACATACGGCTCCTCCAAGGGCTTCTGGATCCAGGACCCGAACCCGGACGACGACCCGCGCACCAGCGAGGGCGTCTTCGTCTTCACCGGCTCCACGCCGAAGGTCGCGGTCGGCGACTCGGTGACGGTGACCGGCACGGTCTCCGAGTACGTTCCGGGCGGCACCTCCTCCGGCAACCAGTCGGTGACGGAGATCACCAAGCCGACGATCACCACCGTCTCGACGGGCAACGCGGTCCCGGCGCCGGTCGTCATCGACGAGGACGCGGTGCCGGACGAGTACGCCCCGCAGGGCGACACCGCCGCGAACGGCTCGATCGACAGCCTGACGCTCGACCCGTCGACGTACGCCCTGGACTACTACGAGTCCCTGGAGGGCATGAACGTCCAGGTCAGGGACGCCCGCGTGGTCGGCCGCACCGACCCGTACAGCGAGCTGTGGGTCACCGTGAAGCCGTGGGAGCACCGCAACCGCCGCGGCGGCACGGTCTACGGCTCCTACGACTCCCAGAACACCGGCCGGCTGCAGATACAGTCGCTGGGCGCGACCGCCGACTTCCCGAAGGCGAACGTCGGCGACACCCTGGCGGGCACCACCACCGGCCCGCTGGACTTCAACCAGTTCGGCGGCTACACCCTCGTCGCGAACCAGCTCGGCACCCTGAAGAACGGCGGGCTGCAGCGGGAGACCACGCGCAAGCAGTCGAACCGCGAGCTGGCGGTGGCGACGTACAACGTCGAGAACCTCGACCCGTCGGACAACACCTTCGACCAGCACGCCGCCGCGATCGTGAACAACCTGCAGTCGCCGGACATCGTGTCCCTGGAGGAGATCCAGGACAACAACGGTGTCACGGACGACGGCACGGTCGACGCAAGCGTGACCGTGAACAAGCTGATCGACGCGATCGCCGCGGCGGGCGGCCCGAAGTACGACTGGCGGTCCATCAACCCGGTCAACGACCAGGACGGCGGCCAGCCGGGCGGCAACATCCGCCAGGTGTTCCTCTTCAACCCCGAGCGGGTCTCCTTCGTGGACCGCGCGGGCGGCGACTCCACCACCGCGGTCGGTGTCACGAAGGTGGACGGCAAGGCCCAGTTGACGGTCTCGCCGGGCCGGATCGACCCGGCGAACGCGGCCTGGAAGGACAGCCGCAAGCCGCTGGCCGGCGAGTTCGTCTTCCACGGCAAGACCGTCTTCGTGATCGCCAACCACCTGGCCTCCAAGGGCGGCGACCAGGGTCTGACCTCGCGGTACCAGCCGCCGACGCGCAGCTCGGAGATCCAGCGCCATGCGCAGGCGACCGAGGTGAACGCGTTCGTCAAGGACATCCTGAAGGTCCAGAAGAACGCGAACGTCGTCGCGCTCGGCGACATGAACGACTTCGAGTTCTCCGACACCGCGAAGATCCTCGAAGGCGACGGCGAGCTGTGGTCGGCGATCAAGTCGCTGCCGAAGAGCGAGCGTTACACCTATGACTACCAGGGCAACGAGCAGGTCCTGGACCAGATCCTGATCAGCCCGGCGATCCGGCGCGGCTGCGCCTTCGCGTATGACAGCGTGCACGTCAACTCGGAGTTCAACGACCAGATCAGCGACCACGACCCGCAGGTGCTGCGGTTCCGTCCCTGAGTCCGGTCCGGTCAGGACTGGCTGAACACACCGTTCAGCCAGTCCTGCCAGGCGCTCTGGTTCGCCTCGGCGTCGTCGTCCGGCGCGAAGTCGTGGACGCTGATGCCGAGCCGGGCACCCCAGTGGCCGCGTCCGAAGAACCGGATCAGGGCGCTGTCGGTGCGCAGCCCGATGAAATACGGGTTCCGGTAGTCGAGTACGGCGTCCAGGGCCCGCCCGCCGGGGCCCAGGACGGCGACCTTCGTACCGGCGGCCGCGTCGTCCGCCAGGCCGAGGGCGTGACCGACGGCGGCGAGCGCCTCCGTGGTCTGCGAGGCCGCGGGCCCACTCAACTGGGCGAAGGTGACCGGGCGGGGCGCGAAGTGCGTGAGGTACTCGCACAGGGTGTGCAGATAGAAGTTGGTGTGCTTGCTCGCACCGTCGTACTGGTTGTTCCAGTCGTCCGTGAAGATGCCGCTGTGCACATAGCGCACCCAGGCGCGGCGGCCCTCGTCGCGGGGCTCGATGGTGTAGTCGAGCTGGTTGACCGACTGGGTCGGGAAGCCGACGTCCTCGCTGCGGTTGGTGTAGCGGTGGGGCGGGTCCCAGGCGGTGACGGTGGACCCGAAGGGTCCGGAGCCCCCGACCCGGGGCTCGGGCGGGTCCATCGGCCACAAGTAGCCGCCGGTTCCGGTGGTGATCGCCTCCCAGACCTTCTCCGGCGGGACGTCGACCTCGAACTCGCGGACGATCTCGAATTCCTTGGACATGGCGGGGCTCTTTCTCACTGATCCAGTGCGGGGGCGGGCTGCTGTTCCTTGACCGTGGGATGGAGGGCGACGACGATCCGGTGGTCCCTGCCGCCCTCGGCATCCGGGGCGTCGTACTTGCGGATCAAGGCGCTCACGCCCGCCGTCAGCTCCTGGACGAAGGCCGCGCGGTCGGCGGCGGAGGCGAAGCGGACCTCGCCGTCCAGGGCGTAGGTCGCCAGCCGCTTCCTGGCCTTCGTGGCGCCGGTGATCAGCGCGCCGACGTCCCGCACCAGACGGGCGCCGAGCGCGAGCAGCCAGCGCGCGGAGAGCTGGTCGCGGAAGCGGTCCGGGTCCGGCTGCACGGCGGGCAGGGCGGCCGGCGAGATGACGTACGACGCGGCGGTCGCACGCATCAGCCGCTCGGTGACGTTGCCCTTGCGGCGCTCTCCGGCCAGCTCGACCAGGCCGTGCCGCTCCAGCGCCTTGAGGTGGTAGTTCACCTTCTGCCGGGGCAGTCCGACCTTGCCGGCCAGCATCGCCGCCGAAGCGGGCGCGGCGGCCAGCTCGGCGAGCAGCCGGGCCCTGATGGGGTCCAGCGACACGGCCGCCGCCTCGGGGTCCTCGATCACGGTCACGTCCAGCATGCGTCCACCGTCCCACCGAAAACTTTTTTTGTCCAGGCGGATCGAGTTTTCGGTGAGAGGGCGACGGCGCCCCTTAACCCTCACCCCCCTGCTCTCCGAGCCGAGCGAGCCGGCTCTGGAACCAGTCGAGGCGCGCCTGCAACAGGGCGGCCTCCGCGACGAGTTCGGGCACGCCCAGCTCCGGTGTCGGCGCGGTGCCGTCCCGCGCCATCACCCGCAGCCCGTCCCCGGCCAGCCGGGCGAAGCCGGCGAGCGAGACGGAGGTACGGCCATGGACACAGCCGGCACAGACGGGGACGAGGGCCCGCCAGCCGGGGCGGCCCCAACCCGCGTCGGCCAGCGCGACGGCGGTGGCACCGCAGGCGCACGGTCCCGCGGCCGCGGTGCGCACTCGCTGCCGGGCGTAGCGGAAGCCGCGCTCGAAGCGGATGTAGGCGCCGAGCACGGAGACCTCCAAGAGGAGGGCCGTGCGGTGCTCGGCGGTGCACAGCATGGCCTCGGCGGCAGTGCGGTCGTGGACACAGTGGAAGCCGCAGTCGCACAGGCGCGCGGGCGGGCGGTGCCGACGGCCGTAGACACAGGAGGCGTCGTCGAGCACGGCGTACGGCAGCGCGCCGCCGAGCGACACTCCGGTGAACCCGGCCCGGGTGCCGTCCTGGGACAGCACCGGGTGGGCGATCTTGTATCCGGTCGGCGGCTCCGTCGGGCGTTCCGCCGGAAGCCGCAGTCTCATCGGGCGGCCGGGACCTCTTCGCGGGCCGGCTCGGCCGGTTCGACGCGGGCGGTCTTCTCGCGGAGCGGGGTCTCGCCCTCGCGAACGATCTCTTCGTGCTCTTCGTGCTCTTCGTGGACGAGCGGCCGCTCCTCGGCGACTCCGATGGCCAGTGCCTTGCCGAGCTTCATGGTGCCTCCCATGACGGACGTCGGTGACCCTCGGGCCATAGTGGCCCATGAGGGGTGGAGTTGGGCACAGGGCCTTCGCCCGTCATGCGAATGTCTCAGCAATGCTTAGCCATATTCCGTAGAAGAATTAAGTAGAGCTTCACGAAGGCGTTGCCGAGACTACTCTCATGACGAGGACACGCACCGGCGCCCGGCCCTTCGGCCGCACTCTCTGCGCCATGGTCACGCCGTTCACCGAGGAGGGCGCCCTCGATCCGGACGGCGCGGGGAAGCTGGCCGCGTGGCTGGTGGCGGAGGGCTGCGACGGCCTGGTGCTGAGCGGCACCACGGGCGAGTCGCCCACCACCACGGACGCGGAGAAGGCAGAGCTGATCGCGGTCGTCCGGGAGGCGGTCGGCGACCGGGTGTCCCTGGTCGCGGGCGTGGGCACCGCCGACACCCGGCACACCGTCGAGCTGGCGCTCGCGGCCGGGAACGCGGGCGCGGACGGGGTGCTGGTGGTGACGCCGTACTACAGCCGGCCCCCGCAGGAGGCGGTGGAGGCGCACTTCCGCGCGGTCGCCGACGCGAGCGAGCTGCCCGTGATGCTCTACGACATCCCGGGCCGCACCGGCACCCGGATCGAGCCGGAGACGATGATCCGGCTCTCCTCGCACGAGCGGATCGTGGCGGTCAAGGACTGCTCCTACGATTTCCTCGGCACCCAGAAGGTGCTGGCGCAGACGGAGTTGGCGTACTACGCGGGCTGCGACGAGCACGTACTGGCGCTGTACGCGGTCGGCGCGGCGGGCTGTATCAGCACGGTCGCCAACGCCGTCCCGGGCCACATCGCCGCGATCCTCGACGCCTTCGACGCGGGCGACACCGCGCGTGCGCGCGAACTCCAGCTGCGGATCACGCCGTTGATCGTGGCGATGATGGGCGCCGGCCTGCCGGGCACGGTCACCGCCAAGGCCCTCCTGAACCGACTCGGCCTGCCCGCGGGCCCGGTGCGCGCGCCGCTGCTGCCCGCAGGCGGGGAGATCGCCGAGGGGCTGGCCGGCCTGTACGAGGAGCTGGTGGCGGCCTGAACCGGCGGCCCGCGCCCGCTGCCGTACGGTGTCCCCGTGAGCCGCCCCCTGCTGTTCCTGGACGTCGACGGCCCCCTCAATCCGTACGCGGCGCAGCCCGAACACCGCCCCGAGGGCTACACGACGCTCCGGGTGCCCCTGGACTCCCGGCACTCTCTGCGGGTCTGGCTGAATCCGGAGCACGGCCCGGCGCTGCTGCGGCTCGGCTACGAACTGGTCTGGGCGACGAGCTGGATGGAGGAGGCGAACGTCTGGATCGCCCCGGCCGTCGGGCTGCCGACCGATCTGCCGTATGTCGACTTCGGCAGCGGCCTGTTCGCGTTCCGGGCCGACGGCGTCCACTGGAAGACGGAGGCGATCGTGGCGTACGCCGAGGGCCGCCCGTTCGCCTGGGTGGACGACGAGCAGAGCCCGGCGGACAGGGCGTATGTGGCGGACCGGCACCCCGGCCCCGCCCTGCTCCATCACGTGAATCCACGACTCGGGCTGCGCGCGGGCGACTTCGCGGCGCTGCGGGAGTTCGCGCGGGCCGCATCCGCATGACGGAGCGCCCTCCACCGGGTGGTGAAGGGCGCTCCGTCCGGTGCGAGATGTCAGTTGTGGCTGTGCAGAATGTCGTTCAGGCCGCCCCAGACCGCGTTGTTCGGGCGGGCCTCGACCGTGCCGGTGACCGAGTTGCGGCGGAAGAGGATGTTGGAGGCGCCGTTCAGCTCGCGGGCCTTGACGATCTGGCCGTCGGGCATGGTGATCCGGGTGCCCGCGGTGATGTAGAGGCCGGCCTCGACCACGCACTCGTCGCCGAGCGCGATGCCGACGCCCGCCTCGGCGCCGATCAGGCAGCGCTCACCGACGGAGATGATCACGTTGCCGCCGCCGGACAGGGTGCCCATGGTGGAGGCGCCGCCGCCGATGTCGGAGCCGTCGCCGATGACGACACCGGCGGAGATGCGGCCCTCGACCATCGAGGTGCCGAGCGTGCCGGCGTTGAAGTTGACGAAGCCCTCGTGCATGACCGTGGTGCCCGCGGCCAGGTGCGCGCCGAGGCGGACCCGGTCGGCGTCGGCGATGCGGACGCCCTTGGGGGCGACGTAGTCCGTCATGCGCGGGAACTTGTCGATCGAGGTGACCTGGAGGTGCAGGCCCTCGGCGCGGGCGTTGAGCCGCACCTTCTCGAGGTCGTCCACGGCGACCGGGCCGAGCGAGGTCCAGGCGACGTTGGCGAGGAGGCCGAAGACGCCGTCCAGGCTCTGGCCGTGCGGCTTGACCAGGCGGTGCGAGAGCAGGTGCAGACGCAGATAGGCGTCGTGCGCGTCGATCGGCTTCTCGTCCAGCGAGGAGATGACCGTGCGGACCGCGACCACCTCGACGCCCCGGCGGGCGTCCGGGCCGACCGCCTTGGTCGCGCCCTCGCCCAGCAGCTCCGCCGCCTGCTCGGCGGTGAGCCGCTCGGTGCCGGCCGGGCCCGGCTGCTCGACCAGCTCGGGGGCCGGGAACCAGGTGTCGAGAACGGTGCCGTCGGCGGCGATGGTGGCGAGGCCGGCGGCGACGGCGCCGGTGGTGCGGGAAGCAGTGTCGGTCATGTGTCAAAACCTAACGTGAGCCGGGTGGCGGAGGCGAACCGGTGCCGGGGCGTCTCACGTGCCGGGCGCGGCTTCAGGGGATCAGACGGGCGAGCGCGGTGCGCGCGTACTCCTCGTCGTAGGAACCGCCCGTCAGCAGCACCTGGAGGCAGATGCCGTCCATGAGCGCGAGCAGCGCCCGGGCCGTGACCGGGTCCGTGCGCCGGGCCAGCAGCGCGGCCGCGTCCTCGGTCCACTCGGCGGCGACGGGACGCAGCGCGGGGCGGCGCAGCGCGGCCAGATACAGCTCGTACTCCAGCTCCACCCCGGTGCGCTCGCCGCCCAGCCACTCGCCGAGCACGGCGGCCAGCTCCGCGGCGAGGTCGCCCTGCCCGCCTTCCGGCAGCCGCTCGGCGAGCACCCGGCCGAAGCCCTCGTTCGCCTGCCGCAGCGCGGCCACCATCAGCTCTTCGAGGGTGGCGAAGTGGTACGTCGTGGAGCCGAGCGGTACGTCCGCCTCGGCGGCGACGGAGCGGTGGCTCAGCCCGGCGATGCCGTCGCGGCCGACCACGCGGATCGCGGCGTCGATGATCCGCTGCCGCCGCTCGGGGTCGTGGCGCCGGACCATCAGTGGCTCGCCCCGCCCAGGTTCAGCACCACGACTCCCCCGATGATCAGCAGGATCCCGGCGAGCTTGGGGACGCTCAGCCCCTCCCCGAACAGCAGCAGCCCGAGCACGGCGATGGTGGCCGTGCCCACCCCGGACCAGATCGCGTACGCGGTGCCGATCTGCACGGTCTTCAGGGTCTGGGCGAGCAGCGCGAAGGAGACGACGTAGCCCAGGGTCGTCACCAGCGAGGGCCCGAGCCGGGTGAAGCCCGCGCTGTACTTCATCGCCGTCGTCGCGGCGACCTCGGCGGCTATGGCGCCGGCGAGCAAGAGGTATCCCATGTGTACGAGCGTACACAACGCCGAACTCCACGGTTCAGGGTGCCGGGTGGGGGCGTGGACGACGGGATGCGCGAAACGGCCGTACCGCGAACGGTACGGCCGTTTCCCACAGTTGCCGGCGGCGTGGCCGCCGCGATCGGACGTCGAGGGGTGATCAGACGTTGAAGCCGAGCGCCCGCAGCTGCTCGCGGCCGTCGTCCGTGATCTTGTCGGGGCCCCACGGGGGCATCCAGACCCAGTTGATGCGCAGTTCGTTGACGAGGCCGTCCGTGGCGGACTTGGCCTGGTCCTCGATGACGTCGGTCAGCGGGCAGGCCGCCGAGGTCAGGGTCATGTCGATCGTCGCGATGTTCGCGTCGTCGATGTGGATGCCGTAGATCAGGCCGAGGTTGACGACGTCGATGCCCAGCTCGGGGTCGACGACGTCGTACAGCGCCTCGCGGAGTTCCTCCTCCGAGGCCGGCTTCATCTCAGCGGTCTCGCTCATGCCGTCTTCCTTTCGGCGTCGGCGCCACCCAGCGCCTGGGCCGTCGCGTCCTTCCACGCCATCCAGCTCAGGAGGGCGCACTTGACCCGCGCGGGGTACTTGGAGACACCGGCGAACGCGACCGCGTCCTCCAGGATGTCCTCCATCGCGTCGTCCGGCTCGATCCTGCCCTTGGACTGCATCAGCTCCAGGAAGGTCTCCTGGATCTTCTGCGCGTCGGTCAGGTCCTTGCCGACCAGGAGTTCGTTGAGGACAGAGGCGGATGCCTGGCTGATCGAGCAGCCCTGGCCCTCGTACGAGACGTCCGCGATCTTCGTGCCGTCGTACTTCACACGGAGGGTGATCTCGTCGCCACAGGTCGGGTTCACGTGGTGCACCTCGGCGTCGCCATCCCGAAGACCACGCCCGTGCGGGTTCTTGTAGTGGTCCAGGATGACTTCCTGGTACATCGAATCCAGCTTCACCGTTTCAGCACGCCCCTCAGCCGAAGAAGTTCCGTACGTGCTCCAGGCCGTCGACCAGTGCGTCGATCTCGGCCGGCGTGGAGTACAGATAGAACGACGCTCGCGTGGTCGCAGGAATTCCGTAGCGGAGGCAGACGGGCCGGGCGCAGTGGTGGCCGACGCGGACCGCGATGCCCTGTTCGTCGAGGACCTGGCCCACGTCGTGCGGGTGGATGTCGCCCAGCGTGAAGGAGATTGCCGCGCCCCGGTCCTCGGCCGTGGTCGGGCCGATGATCCTCAGGTCCGGGTCCTCGGCCAGGCGCCGCACCGCGTACTCGGTGAGTGCGTGCTCGTGGGCGAGGATCTTCTCCATGCCGATCGAGTTCAGGTAGTCGATCGCCGCGCCCAGGCCGACGGCCTGCGCGATCGGCGGGGTGCCCGCCTCGAACTTGTGCGGCGCCGGGGCATACGTGGACGAGTGCATCGAGACCGTCTCGATCATCTCGCCGCCGCCCAGGAAGGGGGGAAGGTCCTCCAGCAGCTCCTGGCGACCCCAGAGGACGCCGATGCCGGTCGGGCCGCACATCTTGTGGCCGGTGAAGGCCACGAAGTCGGCCTGCAGGGCCTGCACGTCCAGCGGCATGTGCGGGGCGGCCTGGGAGGCGTCGATGCAGACGAGGGCGCCGACTTCCTGGGCGCGGCGGATTATCGTCTCGACCGGGTTGACCGTGCCCAGGATGTTCGACACCAGCACGAAGGAGACGATCTTCGTCTTCTCGGTGATGATCTCGTTGATGTTGGACAGGTCGAGGCGGCCGTCGTCGGTCAGGCCGAACCACTTCAGCTTCGCGCCCGTGCGCTGCGCGAGCAGCTGCCACGGCACGATGTTGGAGTGGTGCTCCATCTCCGTGATGACGATCTCGGTCTCGTGGTCCACGCGGTAGGGCTCCTCGGCCCAGCCCAGCATGTTCGCCACGAGGTTCAGCGACTCGGAGGCGTTCTTGGTGAAGATCACCTCGTCGCGGCTCGGCGCGTTGATGAACTCGGCGACCTTGTCGCGCGCGCCCTCGTACAGCGCCGTGGCCTCCTCGGCGAGCACATGCACGCCGCGGTGGACATTGGCGTTGTAGCGCTCGTAGTACTCGCTCAGGGCGTCCAGCACCTGGCGCGGCTTCTGCGAGGTCGCCGCGTTGTCCAGATACACGAGCTTCTTGCCGTCGTGGACCAGCCGGTCCAGTACGGGGAAGTCCTTACGGATCGCCTCGGTGTCGAGGAGGCCCGGCAGCTGTGTCACTCGGATGCGCCACCCTTCGTGTAAGCCTCGTAGCCCTCGTCCTCCAGCTTGTCGGCGAGCTCGGCACCGCCGGACTCGACGATCCGGCCCGCGGAGAAGACGTGGACGTAGTCGGGCTTGATGTAGCGCAGGATGCGCGTGTAGTGCGTGATCAGCAGGGTGCCGACCTCGCCGGTCTCGCGGACGCGGTTGACGCCCTCGGAGACGATGCGGAGCGCGTCGACGTCGAGGCCGGAGTCGGTCTCGTCGAGGATCGCGACCTTCGGCTTGAGCAGTTCGAGCTGGAGGATCTCGTGGCGCTTCTTCTCACCGCCGGAGAAGCCCTCGTTCACGTTGCGCTCGGCGAAGGACGGGTCCATGTTGAGGCGCTCCATGGCCTCCTTGACCTCCTTCACCCAGGTGCGCAGCTTGGGGGCCTCGCCGCGGACGGCGGTGGCGGAGGTGCGCAGGAAGTTGGAGACCGAGACGCCGGGGACCTCGACCGGGTACTGCATCGCCAGGAACAGGCCCGCGCGGGCGCGCTCGTCGACGGACATCTCCAGGACGTCCTCGCCGTCGAGCAGCACGGTGCCCTCGGTGATCGTGTACTTCGGGTGACCCGCGAGCGAGTAGGCGAGGGTCGACTTGCCCGAGCCGTTGGGGCCCATGATGGCGTGCGTCTCGCCCTGCTTCACGGTGAGGTCGACGCCCTTGAGGATCTCCTTCGTGGCGTTGTCGGCCTCGACGGTGACGTGCAGGTCTCGGATTTCAAGCGTTGCCATGGGTGCCTCAGGACTCCTGGGTGAGGGAGACGAGCACGTCGTCCCCTTCGATCTTTACGGGGTATACGGGGACGGGGCGCGTGGCCGGGAGGCCGGACGGCTTGCCGGTGCGGAGGTCGAAGGACGAGCCGTGCAGCCAGCACTCGATCTGGCAGTCCTCCACCTCTCCCTCGGAGAGGGAGACGTTCGCGTGGGAGCAGATGTCGTAGATCGCGAACACCTCGCCCTCGGTCTTCACGACCGAGACCGGCGTGCCGTCGAGTTCCACCCGCTTCGGGGTGTCCTCCTCCAGCTCGCTCAGCCCACAGGCGCGTACGAAGGTCGTCATGCGACGGACGCCTCCAGCTCCTCCTCGATCTTGGCGAGCAGGCGCTCCTCGATGTCGGCGACACCGATCTGCTGGACCAGCTCGGCGAAGAAGCCGCGGACCACCAGGCGGCGGGCCTCGTGCTCCGGGATGCCGCGGGCCATCAGATAGAAGAGCTGCTCGTCGTCGAAGCGGCCGGTGGCGGAGGCGTGGCCGGCGCCGACGATCTCGCCGGTCTCGATCTCCAGGTTCGGCACCGAGTCGACGCGCGCGCCGTCCGTGAGGACCAGGTTGCGGTTCATCTCGTAGGTGTCCGTGCCCTCGGCCTTGGCCTCGATGAGCACGTCGCCGATCCAGACCGCGTGCGCGTCGTCGCCCTGGAGCGCGCCCTTGTAGACGACGTTCGACTTGCAGTGCGGGGTGTTGTGGGTGACCAGGAGGCGGTGCTCCTGGTGCTGCCCGGCGTCGGTGAAGTACAGCCCGAACAGCTCGGCCTCGCCGCCGGTGCCGGCGTACGTCACGCGCGGGTGCAGCCGTACCACGTCACCGCCGAAGGTGACGACGACCGACTTGAAGGAGGCGTCCCGGCCGATCAGGGCGTTGTGCTGGGCCACGTGCACGGCCTTGTCGTCCCAGTCCTGGACGGAGACGACGGTCAGCTTGGCGCCGTCGCCGAGGACGTAGTCGACGTTGGCGGCGAGGACCGCGTCACCGGTGTGGTCGATGACCACGACCGCCTCGGCGAACGCGCCCAGCTCGATGACCTGGTGGCCGAAGGCAGTGCCGCCCTCGCCGTGCACCGCGATGCGGATCGGCTCGGTGAGGACGGTCTCCTTGGCGACGGTCACGACCGAGGCCTTCTCGAAGGCGGAGTAGGCCTGGGCGGCGACGCGGTCCACCGGGGTGCCCGCCCTGCCGATACGGGCGTCGTCGCGGCCGACGGTCTCGACGGTGACACCCTCGGGAGCCTGGACGTCGACCTTCAGGCCGTCGCCGTTCGCCTCGGCGGTGCCGTCGTGCAGCCCGCGCAGCCGCTCCAGCGGGGTGAACCGCCACTCCTCCTCGCGGCCGTGCGGAACCGGGAAGTCCGCGACGTCGAAGGACGGGGGCGCGCTCATGCGCGTGGCGACGGTCGACTCGGCGGCCACCGCGATCTGGCCGGCGGTGGTGGAGCCCACCGGGATGTTCTGAGCCTCAGCCATGGCTGTCGGTCTGCTCGCTTTCTTACGTAAGGGCTTGATGGGAAGGGCGGCAGGGACTTAGCCGACCGCGCCTTCCATCTGGAGCTCGATCAGCCGGTTGAGTTCGAGGGCGTACTCCATGGGCAGTTCCTTGGCGATCGGCTCGACGAAGCCGCGCACGATCATCGCCATCGCCTCGAACTCGCTCAGACCGCGGCTCATCAGGTAGAAGAGCTGGTCCTCGGAGACCTTGGAGACGGTCGCCTCGTGGCCCATGGACACGTCGTCCTCGCGGACGTCCACGTACGGGTACGTGTCGGAGCGGGAGATGGTGTCGACGAGCAGCGCGTCGCACAGCACGTTCGACTTGGATCCGGCCGCGCCCTCGCCGATCTCGACCAGACCGCGGTAGGACGTACGGCCGCCACCGCGCGCCACGGACTTGGAGACGATGTTGGACGACGTGTTCGGCGCCATGTGGACCATCTTGGAGCCGGCGTCCTGGTGCTGGCCCTCGCCCGCGAAGGCGATGGAGAGGGTCTCGCCCTTGGCGTGCTCGCCCATCAGGTAGACGGCCGGGTACTTCATCGTCACCTTGGAGCCGATGTTGCCGTCGATCCACTCCATGGTCGCGCCCTCGTAGGCCACGGCGCGCTTGGTGACCAGGTTGTAGACGTTGTTCGACCAGTTCTGGATGGTCGTGTAGCGGCAGCGGGCGTTCTTCTTGACGATGATCTCGACGACCGCGGAGTGCAGCGAGTCCGACTTGTAGATCGGGGCCGTACAGCCCTCGACGTAGTGCACGTAGGCACCTTCGTCGACGATGATCAGGGTCCGCTCGAACTGGCCCATGTTCTCCGTGTTGATGCGGAAGTAGGCCTGGAGCGGGATCTCGACGTGCACGCCCTTCGGCACGTAGATGAAGGAGCCGCCGGACCACACGGCGGTGTTCAGGGCCGCGAACTTGTTGTCACCGGCGGGGATGACGGTCCCGAAGTACTCCTTGAAGAGCTCCGGGTGCTCCTTCAGCGCGGTGTCGGTGTCCAGGAAGATGACGCCCTGCTCCTCCAGGTCCTCGCGGATCTGGTGGTAGACGACCTCCGACTCGTACTGGGCGGCGACACCGGCGACGAGGCGCTGCTTCTCGGCCTCGGGGATGCCCAGCTTGTCGTAGGTGTTCTTGATGTCCTCGGGCAGGTCCTCCCAGGACTCCGCCTGCTTCTCCGTGGAGCGCACGAAGTACTTGATGTTGTCGAAGTCGATGCCCGAGAGGTCCGAGCCCCAGTTCGGCATGGGCTTCTTCTCGAAGAGCTTCAGACCCTTCAGGCGCAGCTTGGTCATCCACTCCGGCTCGGACTTCTTGTCCGAGATGTCGCGGACGACGTCCTCGTTCAGGCCACGCCTGGCAGAGGCACCGGCCACGTCGGAGTCGGCCCAGCCGTATTCGTACTTGCCCAGGCCCTCGAGCTCAGGGTGGGCAGTCTCCGTGGGGAGAGTCATGCGGGGTTCCTCCCGGCCGTGCTTGCAGGTGCGTCAGTGGATGTCTTGGGGATGAACGTCGTGCAGACGCCGTCGCCGTGCGCGATGGTCGCCAGTCGCTGGACGTGGGTGCCCAGCAGCTCGGCGAAGATCTCCGTCTCCGCCTCGCACAGCTGCGGGAACTGCTCCGCGACATGGGCGACCGGGCAGTGGTGCTGGCACAGCTGCTCGCCGACCGGTGCGCTGCGCGCCGTAGCAGCGTACCCGTCGAGACTCAAGGCCTTGGCCAGTGCTTCGGCGCGCTTGTCCGGGGTGACCGCCTCGATCGCCTTGCGGTAGGCGCTCGCCTGGGCGGCGATCCGGGCGCGGGCGAAGGCGGCGACCGCCTCGGGGCCGCCGCCCTGCTCGGCGATCCAGCGGAGCGCGTCCGCGGCGAGCTTGTCGTAGGACTGGTCGAAGGCGTCGCGGCCGCAGTCGGTGAGCGCGAAGACCTTGGCGGGCCGGCCGCGCGTCCGCGCTCCGTACACCCGCTGCTCCCGCGCCTCCACGACGTCGTCGGCGACCAGCGCGTCCAGGTGGCGTCGGACGGCCGCCTGGGTCAGTCCCAGCCGGCCGGCGAGTTCGGCGACGGTCGACGGGCCGTGGTCCAGGATGGAGCGCGCGACGCGGTTGCGCGTGGAGCGCTCACCGGTCGCGAGTTCCTCCTGCGGGGCCCCCAGGGGGGTCTCCCGAGCCTCGCCGACGTTTTTCACAACGCCATTGTTGCGTAATTCCTCAGGGCCTGACAAGCGCCGTCGGGATCATCGGGCGGTGCCCTGCGTCACTTAGGCATACCTAATCTGACCTGCGGAAACGATCTTTGATCGATCATTCACCGAGGCTCTGAACAGGCAATTCGGTGGCATCGCGCGGGCCCGTCCGGAAGACTCCCGAACCATGCCCACACCCCCTCCGACCGGCCCTCTTGTCACCCGGGACACCGTCGCGACCCAGCTGCGGCTGCTCGGTGTCAAGTCCGGCGAGATCCTCCTCGCGCACTCCTCGCTCAGCGCGCTCGGCTGGGTGAACGGAGGCGCGGTCGCCGTCGTCCAGGGTCTCCTCGACGCCCTGGGCCCGTCCGGCACGCTCGTCGTCCCCGCCCAGTCGGCCCAGCTGTCCGACCCGGCGCTGTGGGCCAGACCGCCGGTACCCGAGGAGTGGTGGGACCGGATCCGGGCGACCATGCCGCCCTACGACCCGCTCGTCACCCCCACCCGAGGCGTCGGCGTGATCCCGGAGACCGTGCGGACCTGGCCCGGCGCGCTGCGCAGCGCCCACCCGCAGACCTCCTTCGCGGCGCTCGGCCCGCACGCGCGCGAGATCACCGACGGCCACGCGCCCGACTGCCGACTGGGCGAGCACAGCCCGCTGGCCCGGCTGGAGAAACTGGGCGCCCGGGTCCTGCTGCTGGGCGCGGGATACGACGCCTGCACCAGCTTCCACCTGGCCGAGTACCGGATACCGGCGCCGCGCGTGGCGGTCGGCCGGCCCGCTCCCGGCGGCGGCTGGGAGACCGTCATCGAGGTGTCGATCACCTCCGACCGCTTCGGCGAACTGGGCCACGACTTCGAGCGGGACCGGACCGTCGTGCGCGGCACGGTGGGGGCGGCGGACGTACGGCTGTTCCCGGTGGCGGACGCGGTGGCCTACGCCGAACGGTGGCTGCCCCTGCACCGTCCTCGGGAGGAGGAGATCTCCCACCCGCCCGCCTGAGCGGCACGGGCTCTCCCTAGACTCTGGACCCATGCGAAGTGAGCCCGCCCGCCCGTCTCCCGACCACCACCCCTCAACGGGACGCTTCGCGTCGCACCCGGTTGTCGAGGTCCAGGCCCTGGTGAAGCGGTACGGCACGAAGACCGCGGTGGACGGCCTCGACCTGGTGGCCGAGGCGGGCGTGACCGCCGTGCTCGGTCCGAACGGGGCGGGGAAGACGACCACGGTCGAGACCTGCGAGGGGTACCGGAAGCCGGATGCCGGCGCGGTGCGCGTCCTGGGCCTCGACCCGGTGCGCCAGTCCGCCGAGCTGCGGCCCCGTATCGGTGTGATGCTCCAGTCCGGAGGCGTGTACTCCGGCGCCAGGGCGGACGAGATGCTGCGTCATGTGGCCAAGCTGCACGCGCATCCGCTGGACGTGGACGCGCTGATGGAGCGGCTGGGGCTGGGCAGCTGCGGGCGGACCGGCTACCGGCGGTTGTCCGGCGGGCAGCAGCAGCGGCTCGCGCTCGCCATGGCCGTCGTCGGCCGCCCGGAGCTGGTGTTCCTGGACGAGCCGACCGCCGGGCTCGACCCGCAGGCCCGCCGGGCCACCTGGGATCTGGTGAGGGACCTGCGCGCCGACGGTGTCTCGGTCATCCTCACCACGCACTACATGGAAGAGGCCGAGCAACTCGCCGACGACGTCGCGATCATCGACGGCGGCCGGGTCATCGCCCAGGGCTCCCCCGAGGAGCTGTGCAAGGGCGGCGCCGAGAACACCCTGCGCTTCACCGGCCGCCCCGGCCTCGACGTGGGCTCCCTGCTCAAGGCGCTCCCGGCCGACTGCACGGCCGCCGAGCTGACCCCGGGCAGCTACCGGGTCATCGGCAAGGTCGACCCGCAGCTGCTGGCCACCGTGACCTCGTGGTGCGCCCAGCACGGAGTGATGCCGGACCGGATCTCGGTGGAGCGGCACACGCTGGAGGACGTCTTTCTGGAGCTCACTGGCAAGGAGTTGCGTTCATGATTCCGGCTCACACGGAGATCGGCCGGGGGTCCGGGGGTTGCCCCCCGGGAAGACACAGCCTGGAGCTCACTGGCAAGGAGTTGCGTTCATGATTCCGGCACACACGGAGATCGGCCGGGGGTCCGGGGGTTGCCCCCCGGGAAGACACAGCCTGGAGCTCACTGGCAAGGAGTTGCGGTCATGACCGCTGCCACGGGTACCTACTCCCCGAAGCCGGGCGCGGCGCCGCTCCCCCGCATGATCGCGGCGCAGGCGGCGCTGGAGACCAGGATGCTGCTGCGCAACGGCGAGCAGCTGTTGCTGACGGTCGTCATCCCGACCCTGCTGCTGGCGCTGTTCAGCTCCGTGGACATCGTCGACACCGGCAAGGGCAAGGCGGTGGACTTCCTCGCCCCGGGCATCCTGGCCCTCGCGGTGATGTCGACGGCGTTCACCGGGCAGGCCATCGCCACCGGCTTCGAGCGCCGCTACGGCGTGCTCAAGCGGCTCGCCTCCTCGCCGCTGCCGCGCTGGGGCCTGATGACCGCCAAGACGGCGTCCGTGCTGGTCACGGAGGTCCTCCAGGTGATCCTGCTGACCGCCATCGCCTTCGCGCTGGGCTGGTCCCCGCACGGCAACCCCGCCGCCGTCCTGCTCCTCCTCGTCCTCGGTACGGCCGCCTTCTCCGGGCTCGGCCTGCTGATGGCGGGCACCCTGAAGGCGGAGGCGACCCTGGCCGCCGCGAACCTCGTCTTCCTGCTGCTGCTCGTCGGCGGCGGTGTCATCGTGCCGCTGGACAAGTTCGGCCCGGCCGCACAGCACGTGCTGGGGCTGCTGCCGATCTCGGCCCTGTCGGGCGGCCTGCGGGCCGTGCTGCAGCACGGCGCCGGGATGCCCTGGGGTGACCTGGGGATCCTCGCGGTGTGGGCGGTCGTCGGTCTCGCGGCGGCGGGGAAGTTCTTCCGCTGGGAGTGAGGGCACAGGGGACCCTCGTGAACGCGTGCACAAGCGGCGGCCTACGATGGTGCCCGTGCCCAAGCTGAACCCCGCCGACGCCGTCGCGGCTCTGCGCAACCCGCTCGCCTTCATCGCCGCACGCTGGACCCCGCAACCGAGGACCGTCCAGCGGGCCGCCCTCGCCGCGCTCGTGATGTCGGTGGTCATCGTCGTCACCGGCGGCGCCGTACGCCTGACCGGCTCGGGCCTCGGCTGCCCGACCTGGCCGGAGTGCACCGACGGCTCACTGACCCCGACGAACGCGCTGAGCTATCACAGCGCGATCGAGTTCGGCAATCGCATGCTGACGTACGTGCTGTGCGCCGCGGTCGGCTGGGCGATCATCGCCGCCCGCTCCCAGAAGCCGTACCGGCGCGGTCTGACCCGGCTGGGCTGGGCGCAGTTCTGGCTGGTGATGGGCAACGCGATCCTCGGCGGCATCGTGGTGCTCGTGGGCCTCAACCCGTACACCGTCGCGGCGCACTTCCTGCTGGCGACCGCGCTGATCACGGTCGCCGGGGTGATGTGGCAGCGCACCCGTGAGGGCGACGGTGCGCCCCGGCCGCTGGTCGGCAAGGCCGTGCAGCAGCTGGTGTGGTTCCTCGTCGTCGCCACCGTCCTGCTGATCGCGGCCGGCACGATCGTCACCGGCGCGGGCCCGCACGCGGGCGACTCCAGCGACGTCAAGCGCATCCCGATCGACTGGGAGACCGTCGCCAAGCTGCACTCCGTGTTCGCCTGGATCGTGGTGACGCTCACCTTCGCCCTGTGGTTCGTCCTCAAGGCGGTCGACGCACCCAAGGGGCCGCTGGACCGCACCCGCGACCTCTTCGTGATCCTGCTCGCCCAGGGCGTCATCGGCTACGTCCAGTACTTCACGCACCTGCCCGAGGCCATGGTCGGCCTCCACATGCTCGGCTCCTGCCTCGTGTGGATCGGCGTGCTGCGGGTGCTGCTGTCCCTGCGCGAACGCCCCGAGGCCACCCTGGATCTGCCCGGCCCCTCGACCGAAGTGCCGGTGGGCACGCGCGCCTGAGGCCCGTCCGGCGGACCTTGTCGCGGACGGGGGGGCTGCACGCCCTCCCCTACTGCCTCAAGAGTGTGGGGGCACCCAGCGGCGTTGTCGTCGGTCGCCGACGCTCGAACACTCCCCCACGCCCGGCTGCGCTCGCGCGGGAGGGGCCGCTACCGCGGGGGCCATCGCCCCCGCTCACCTGCGCTGATGAGGCGCCGCCGACTTCCTGCGACCTGATCCGCCGGACAGGCCCTGGCTGCGGCGGCTCAGCCGGTGCGTCCGGTGCCGCTCAGCCCGTACACCCGGCGCGCATTGTCCGCCGCGACCATCCGGGCCACCCGCTGCCCATCCTCCAACGACCAGGCGCCCTCGGCGACCCACGTGCCCAGCACGACCATCTACGGCGTTGCCGATCTCCTGCGACCCGGTCCGCCGGACAGGCCCTGGCGGCGGCTCAGCCGGTGCGACCGGTGCCACTCAGCCCGTACACCCGGCGCGCATTGTCCGCCGCGACCATCCGGGCCACCCGCTGCCCGTCCTCCAACGACCAGGCGCCCTCGGCGACCCAGGTGCCCAGTACCCGGCCCAGGGCCTCACGGAAGAGCCGGGCGCCGACGACGTGCAGTTCGGGCAGGCCATGGGCGCCGGTGGAGAAGAGGATCTTGCCGAAGGGGGCCAGCTCCAGGATCTCGGCGAGGAGGGTGGCCGCGCGGGCGCCGGTGCGGACGAGCGCGGCGCCGGAGTCGGTGTAGACGTGCGGGAAGACGCCGGCCAGATGGGCGGCGTGGCGGTGGTACGGGTAGCCGTGCAGCAGGATCAGATCGGTGCCGAGGCCTGCAGTGGCCCGCACGAAGTCGGTGAGCAGCACGGGGTCGGTGCGGTCGATGCGGGAGCCCGGCTCGCCGAGCCCGGCGTGCAGTTGGAGGGGCAGGCCCGAGGCCACGGCGATCCACAGCAGGTGTCGTAGCAGCACGGGGTCCGTGAGCGCCCCGCCGACCCGGCGGTCGGCCAGCCAGCGGCCCGCCGCGCCCCGCACCTCCCCCGGCCCCGGTGGCTCGGGCGCGAGGGCCAGGCCGTGTCTGAGGCCCGCGACGGAGGTGAAGGCGACCGCGTTCGCGGCGGCGACGTGCACGGACTCGGCGAGGTTGGCCAGGAAGGACTCGACGGTGCCGGAGGTGTCGGCGACCTGCTCCGCGAGCAGTTCGAGCCGGACGATCTCGCGGGCCTCGGCGGCGCCGTCGCGGGCCATCTCGGCGGGGCCGGTGAGGTCGCCGGGCAGGCCGGTGTCGACGAGGTAGGTGGTGATGCCGCTGCCCCGCAGGAGCCTGCGCCCCGATTCCAGGACGCCCAGTTCGCGGCGCCGGGCCAGATAGCGGGCGGGCGCGCAGTGGGGTTCCAGGCCGAGCAGGGGCGGGCACCAGCGCCGTACGGCGAAGCCCGTCTGGGTGTCGAACAGCGTGGTGCCGGGCGCCGGCGGGCCCTCGGTGCGGGCGAGTTGGGCCTCGAAGGTGCCGAGGCCCAGTTCCGTCCGCAGTACGCCGTGACAGTACTGGTCCACGAGGGACGGCGTTTCGATCATCCCGACCCTCCCGTGTGCGCTGGCTTTAACGGCCTAACGGGTGAACGGGGTTCGAGGTCGCGGATGAACTCGGGGCTGCGGGTTATTTGGCGGCTTCAGACCGTATGTGGCTGGTCGCTCCCCCAAATTCTCGGCTTCGCTCGACCCCGGGGGGGGACCCCCATCGCGGCGGAGCCGCATATCGATACAGCCTCGCGCCCCTTCGGGCGCGCTGATCAACCGCCGAGCTGAATGCCGGCCATCCGCTTCCACTCGTACGGGCCCGTCGTCACCTTCGCCGCGAACTCGCCGTCGAAGGACTCGTGGACGGTGATGCCGGACTTCTGTACGGCCGCCTCGGCGATCTCGGTGCTGGGCGCCACCAGGTCGCCCCAGCCGCCGTCCTCGCCGACGAGGACGATACGGGCGCCGCGCTCGCCGATGTGGGCCACCTGGCCCTCCGCACCGCCGTGTGCCTTGGCGAAGGCGCTGATCTGGTGGGCGAGCCGGGCCGCCATGCGCTCGGCCTTCGGGTCAACCTGCTGCGTGTCTGCCATGACCAGGATGCTACTCACGAGTAGATCGGCTGGCGAGAGCGGGCCCCTGTGACGTACGCCCGGCGTGTGTCAGCGCAGGAACGGGTCCACCGCGACCGCGACGAAGAGGATCGACACGTACGTGATCGACCAGTGGAAGAGCCGCATCTCCTTCAGCTTCACGCCGGTCACCTCGGCCTTCGCCCGGTTCTGCAGGCCGTGCGCCTCCCAGAGCCAGAAGCCGCCGGCCGCGAGGGCGACCACCGTGTAGAACCAGCCGGTGTAGCCGAGCGGGGTGAGGAGCAGCGAGACCAGGACCATCACCCAGCTGTAGATGACGATCTGCCGGGCGACGACCTTGTTGGACGCGATGACCGGGAGCATCGGCACGCCCACGCGCGCGTAGTCCTCCTTGACCTTCATGGACAGCGGCCAGTAGTGCGGCGGCGTCCAGAAGAACATGACGAGGAAGAGGATGACCGGCGCCCAGGACATCGAGTTCGTGACGGAGGACCAGCCGATCAGCACCGGCAGACAGCCGGCGATGCCGCCCCACACGATGTTCTGCGACGTACGCCGCTTGAGGATCATCGTGTAGACGACGACATAGAAGAGGAGCGCGCCGAGCGAGAGCCAGGCGCTCAGCCAGTTGACGGTGAGACCGAAGAGCAGCGTCGAGACGACCGCGAGGGTGATGCCGAAGGCCAGGCACTCGCGCGGGCTGACCATGCCGGTCACCAGCGGCCGCTGCGAGGTGCGGTCCATCAGGGCGTCGATGTCCCGGTCGATGTACATGTTCAGCGCGTTGGCGCCGCCCGCCGAGAGGTAGCCGCCGACACAGGTCAGCAGGACCAGCTTCAGATCGGGCACACCCTGCTGCGCCAGGAACATCACCGGAACGGTGGTGATGAGCAGCAGCTCGATGATCCGCGGCTTGGTCAGCGCCACGAACGCCTTGACACGAGCCCCGAACGGCCGGTGAACCGGGCCCTGGCTCGCACCACCCAGCACGCCCGCTGGACGTGATTCGACGGCCGTCACGCACACCCCTGACAGAGACATCCCAGCAAGCCTCCCCGTGTGAAGTGGCGGTAAAGGCTCGCGCGTACCACGCCACTTTAGACGTTGCCCATACCCCGGCCTTCGCGGGGGTGGGGTCGTGTTGGCGTACGTCCCATAAGAGGGGTGCTACCTCTCGATTGAGCGCTCAGATGACAGGCTCCGTATTCATGTGCCAAATGGCGTGTCGGCCAGTCGGGAGGCGGATCGCACAGACTCCCGGCAGTCTGGAATGAGTCGAAAAAACGCACGTGCTCACGGGGGTAGGCTCGGCAGCGGCCGGCGGGCAGAAGCACGCCGGCGGCCGGGTGGGCGCGCATGCCCCGAGACCGGCGACCGACATGTGGAGAGGAGCCCTGACCCAGGGTGAGCACCAAGCCGACCACCACAGACCTTGAGTGGACCGACCTGGACCAGCGGGCCGTGGACACCGCCCGTGTCCTGGCCGCCGACGCCGTACAGAAGGTCGGCAACGGCCATCCCGGTACGGCGATGAGCCTGGCGCCGGCCGCCTACACCCTCTTCCAGAAGGTGATGCGGCACGACCCGGCCGACCCGGAGTGGGTGGGGCGCGACCGCTTCGTGCTGTCCGCCGGCCACTCGTCCCTGACCCTCTACACCCAGCTCTACCTGGCCGGCTTCGGCCTGGAGCTGGCGGACCTGGAGTCCTTCCGCACCTGGGGCTCGAAGACCCCGGGCCACCCGGAGTACGGGCACACCAAGGGCGTCGAGACCACCACCGGCCCGCTCGGCCAGGGTGTCGCCAACGCGGTGGGCATGGCGATGGCCGCCCGCTACGAGCGCGGCCTGTTCGACCCGGACGCGCCGCAGGGCGAGTCCCCCTTCGACCACTTCGTCTACTGCATCGCCGGTGACGGCTGCCTCCAGGAGGGCATCTCCGCCGAGGCCTCCTCGCTCGCGGGCCACCAGAAGCTCGGCAACCTGATCCTGCTGTGGGACGACAACCACATCTCGATCGAGGGCGACACCGAGACGGCCGTGTCCGAGGACACCGTCAAGCGCTACGAGGCCTACGGCTGGCATGTGCAGCGCGTCGAGGCCCAGGACAACGGCGACCTGGACCCGGCCGCCATCTACGACGCCGTCCAGAAGGCCAAGGCGGTCACGGACCGGCCGTCCTTCATCGCGATGCGCTCGATCATCGCCTGGCCGGCCCCGAGCGCCCAGAACACCGAGGCCGCGCACGGCTCGGCGCTGGGCGAGGACGAGGTCGCGGCCACCAAGCGCGTCCTCGGCTTCGACCCCGAGCAGCACTTCGCCGTCGAGGACGAGGTCATCACCCACACCCGCAAGGCCCTGGAGCGCGGCGCGCAGGCGAAGGCCGAGTGGGAGAAGTCCCTGCAGCTGTGGCGGGACGACAACCCGGAGCGGGCCGCCGAGTTCGACCGGATCAGCAAGGGCGAGCTGCCCACCGGCTGGGAGGAGAAGATCCCGGTCTTCGAGCCGGGCAAGGGCGTCGCCACGCGTGCCGCCTCCGGCAAGGTGCTGCAGGCGCTCGGCGCGGTGGTCCCCGAGCTGTGGGGCGGCTCCGCCGACCTCGCCGGCTCGAACAACACGACCATCGACAAGGAGAGCTCCTTCCTGCCCGAGGGCAACCCGCTGCCCGAGGCCAACCCGTACGGCCGTACGATCCACTTCGGCATCCGCGAGCACTCCATGGGTGCCGAGATGAACGGCATCACGCTGCACGGCAACACCCGTGTGTACGGCGGCACGTTCCTCGTCTTCTCCGACTACATGCGCAACGCGGTGCGCCTGTCGGCCCTGATGCACCTGCCGGTGACGTACGTGTGGACGCACGACTCCATCGGTCTCGGCGAGGACGGCCCCACCCACCAGCCGGTCGAGCACCTGGCCTCGCTGCGCGCGATCCCCGGTCTGAACGTCGTCCGCCCGGCGGACGCCAACGAGACGGCGATCGCCTGGCGCGAGATCCTGGGCCGCTACACCAAGGAGTTCGGCAAGGGCGCACCGCACGGCCTCGCGCTCACCCGCCAGGGCGTGCCGACGTACGAGCCCAACGAGGACGCGGCGCGCGGCGGTTACGTGCTGTTCGAGGCCGAGGGCGGCGAGCCGCAGGTGATCCTGATCGCCACCGGTTCCGAGGTGCACGTGGCCGTCGAGGCGCGTGAGCAGCTGCAGGCCGAGGGCGTTGCCACGCGTGTCGTGTCGATGCCGTCCGTCGAGTGGTTCGAGGAGCAGGACCAGGCGTACAAGGACTCCGTGCTCCCGCCGTCCGTCAGGGCCCGCGTGGCCGTGGAGGCGGGCATCGGGCTGACCTGGTACCGCTACGTCGGGGACGCCGGCCGCATCGTTTCCCTGGAGCACTTCGGTGCTTCCGCCGACGGCAAGGTGCTCTTCCGCGAGTTCGGCTTCACTGCCGAGAATGTGGCCGACAAGGCCCGGGAATCCCTCGCCGCCGCCCAGCGCTGACGCTCATATACGACACGTAGGAGATGTAATTCCATGACAGACGCACTCAAGCGCCTCTCCGAAGAAGGCGTCGCGATCTGGCTGGACGACCTGTCGCGCAAGCGGATCACGTCCGGCAACCTCGCCGAGCTGATCGACCAGCAGCACGTCGTGGGCGTCACCACCAACCCGACGATCTTCCAGAAGGCGATCAGCGGCGGCGACGGCTACCAGCAGCAGGTCACGGACCTCGCCGCCCGCAAGGTCACCGTCGAAGAGGCCATCCGCATGATCACCACGGCGGACGTCCGCGACGCCGCCGACATCCTGCGCCCCGTCTTCGACGCCACCGGCGGCCAGGACGGCCGGGTCTCCATCGAGGTCGACCCGCGCCTCGCGCACAACACGGCGGCCACCGTCGCCGAGGCCAAGCAGCTGGCCTGGCTGGTCGACCGGCCCAACACCCTGATCAAGATCCCGGCCACCAAGGCGGGGCTGCCGGCGATCACCGAGGTCATCGGCCTCGGCATCAGCGTCAACGTCACGCTGATCTTCTCCCTGGAGCGCTACCGCGAGGTCATGGCCGCCTACCTGGCCGGCCTGGAGAAGGCGAAGGAGCGCGGCCTGGACCTGTCGCTCATCCGCTCCGTGGCGTCCTTCTTCGTGTCCCGCGTGGACACCGAGATCGACAAGCGCCTGAACGACCTCGGCACCGACGAGGCCAAGGCGCTGCGCGGCAAGGCCGCCGTCGCCAACGCGCGCCTCGCCTACCAGGCGTACGAGGAGGTGTTCGCCTCGGACCGCTGGAGCGCCCTGGAGAACGCGGGCGCCAACAGGCAGCGTCCGCTGTGGGCGTCGACCGGTGTGAAGGACCCGGCGTACCCGGACACGCTGTACGTCACCGAGCTGGTCGCGCCGAACACGGTCAACACCATGCCGGAGGCCACGCTGGAGGCCACCGACGACCACGGCGAGGTCACCGGCAACACCATCGCCGGCACCTACGAGCAGGCCCGCGCCGAGATCGACGCGATCGAGGAGCTCGGCATCTCGTACGACGACGTGGTGCAGGTGCTGGAGGACGAGGGCGTCGAGAAGTTCGAGGCGTCCTGGAACGACCTGCTGAAGTCCACCCAGGCGGAGCTCGAGCGCCTCGCTCCTTCGGAGGGCTGACTTGTCCCCCCTTACCGGTTCCGGAGCGAACCCGCTTCGTGACCCGGCCGACCGACGGCTCCCGCGTATCGCGGGGCCGTCGGGTCTGGTCATCTTCGGTGTCACGGGCGACCTGTCCCGCAAGAAGCTGATGCCCGCGGTGTACGACCTCGCCAACCGGGGTCTGCTGCCGCCGGGCTTCTCGCTGGTGGGCTTCGCCCGCCGCGAGTGGGAGAACGAGGACTTCGCCGCCGAGGTCCACGACGCCGTCAAGGCGCACGCCCGTACGCCGTTCCGGGAGGAGGTCTGGCAGCAGCTCATCCAGGGGATGCGCTTCGTCCAGGGCACCTTCGACGACGACGATGCCTTCGAGCGGCTGCGCGCCACCATCGAGGAGCTGGACAAGGCACAGGGCACGGGCGGCAACTTCGCCTTCTACCTGTCGGTGCCGCCGCGCTCCTTCCCGGTGGTCATCCAGCAGCTGAAGAAGCACGGGCTGGCCGACCAGAGCGGCGGTTCCTGGCGGCGCGCGGTCATCGAGAAGCCGTTCGGCCACGACCTGACGTCGGCCGAGGAGCTGAACAAGGTCGTGCACGAGGTGTTCGAGCCGGAGCAGGTGTTCCGGATCGACCACTACCTCGGCAAGGAGACCGTCCAGAACATCCTGGCGCTGCGCTTCGCCAACACCATGTTCGAGCCGATCTGGAACCGGTCCTTCGTGGACCACGTGCAGATCACCATGGCCGAGGACATCGGCATCGGCGGCCGCGCCGGCTACTACGACGGCATCGGCGCCGCCCGTGACGTCATCCAGAACCACCTGCTCCAGCTCATGGCCCTCACGGCCATGGAGGAGCCCGCCTCCTTCGGCGCGGACGCGCTGGCCGCGGAGAAGGAGAAGGTGCTCGGCGCCGTACGGCTGCCGAAGGACCTGGGCCGCAGCACCGTGCGCGGTCAGTACGCGGGCGGCTGGCAGGGCGGCGAGAAGGTCATCGGCTACCTCGAAGAGGACGGCATCGACGCCAAGTCGAAGACCGACACCTACGCCGCGATCAAGCTGGAGATCGACAACCGCCGCTGGGCGGGTGTCCCCTTCTATCTGCGCACCGGCAAGCGCCTCGGCCGGCGCGTGACGGAGATCGCCGTCGTCTTCCAGCGGGCCCCGCACTCCCCGTTCGACCACACGGCGACGGAGGAGCTGGGCCAGAACGCGATCGTCATCCGCGTCCAGCCGGACGAGGGCATCACGGTCCGCTTCGGCTCCAAGGTGCCGGGCACCTCGATGGAGATCCGGGACGTCTCCATGGACTTCGCCTACGGCGAGTCCTTCACGGAGTCCAGCCCGGAGGCGTACGAGCGCCTGATCCTGGACGTGCTGCTCGGTGACGCCAACCTCTTCCCGCGCACCGAGGAGGTCGAGCTGTCCTGGAAGATCCTCGACCCGATCGAGGCGTACTGGGACAAGCACGGCAAGCCCGCACAGTACAAGTCGGGCACCTGGGGCCCCGTCGAGGCGGACGAGATGCTCGCACGAGACGGACGGAGCTGGCGCCGGCCATGAAGATAGACCTGACCGACACCACCGCCGGCGACATCAACAAGGCGCTCGTGCAGGGTCGCCGTGCCATCGGCACCCCCGCCGTCGGCATGGTGCTCACCCTCGTCATCGTCACCGACGAGGAGAACGCCTACGACGCGTTGAAGGCTGCCAACGACGCGTCGCGCGAGCACCCCTCGCGCACGCTGGTGGTCATCAAGCGGGTCTCCCGCTCCCCGCGCGACCGTACGACGTCCCGGCTGGACGCCGAGGTGCGGGTGGGCGCGGACGCGGGCACCGGCGAGACGGTCGTCCTGCGGCTGTACGGCGAGGTCGCGGACCACGCCGACTCGGTCGTGCTGCCGCTGCTGCTGCCGGACGCGCCGGTGGTCGTGTGGTGGCCGGTGAACGCCCCGCTGGACCCGGCGAAGGACCCGCTGGGCGCGCTCGCCCAGCGCCGGGTCACCGACACCTACGCCGCCGAGCAGCCGGTGCGGGAGCTGTCCGCCCGCGCCGACGCCTACACGCCCGGCGACACCGACCTGTCCTGGACCCGGATCACGCCGTGGCGTTCGATGCTCGCGGCGGCCCTGGACCAGGTCACCTGCTCGGTGCGGGGCGTCGAGGTGGAGGGCGAGGAGTTCAACCCGAGCTGTGAGCTGCTCGCGATGTGGCTCGCGGACCGGCTGGACGTCCCCGTCCGGCGCTCGCTGTCGTCCGGCCCCGGGCTGACGGCCGTCCGCATGGAGACCACCTGCGGCCCGATCACTCTGGACCGCCCCGACGGCTCGCTGGCCACGCTGTCCATCGAGGGCCAGCCGGCCCGCGCGGTGGCGCTGAAGCGGCGGGAGACCGCCGAGCTGATCGCGGAGGAGCTGCGTCGGCTCGACCCGGACGACACCTACGCGTCGGCGCTGCGCTACGGCGTGGAGCGGCTGAACCCGGCCCCGGAGCAGGAGTCGGCCGCTGCCGAGGAAGCGGCGGCGGCGCCCGCGAAGAAGGCGGCTGCCAGGACCGCGAAGAAGGCACCGGCGAGGAAGGCGGCGGCGAAGTGAGCACTCCGCAGCTGGTCGTCCACCGCGACAAGGACCTGATGGCGCAGGCCGCCGCGGCCCGTCTGATCACGAAGATCGTGGACGCGCAGGCCTCCCGCGGCCATGCGTCCGTGGTCCTCACCGGTGGCCGCAACGGCAACGGCCTGCTGGCCGCGCTGGCGGCGGCACCGGCCCGGGACGCCATCGACTGGGCCCGTCTCGACCTGTGGTGGGGCGACGAGCGCTACCTGCCGGAGGGCGATCCCGAGCGCAATGTCACGCAGGCCCGTGCGGCCTTGCTGGACTCCGTACCGCTGAACCCGGAGCGCGTGCACGCCATGCCCGCCTCCGACGGCCCGTACGGCAAGGACGTCGACGCGGCCGCCGAGGCGTACGCGGCGGAGCTGGCGAAGGCGGCCGGGCCGGAGAACCACGGCGCGGTGCCCACCTTCGACGTGCTCATGCTGGGCGTCGGCCCGGACACCCATGTGGCCTCGCTCTTCCCGGAGCTGCCGGCCGTACGGGAGACCGAGCGCACGGTGGTCGGCGTGCACGGCGCGCCCAAGCCGCCGCCGACCCGGATCTCCCTCACCCTTCCGGCGATCCGCTCGGCGCGCGAGGTGTGGCTGCTCGCGGCGGGCGAGGACAAGGCGGAGGCCGCGGCCATCGCCCTGTCGGGCGCGGGCGAGATCCAGGCACCGGCGGCGGGGGCGTACGGCCGCTCCCGCACCCTGTGGCTCCTGGATTCGGCGGCGGCTTCGCAGCTGCCGCGCTCGCTGTATCCGCCGGCGTCGCCGTGACGCTCTTTCACGGATAGGGACGGCGGGGACTTCGGTCCCCGCCGTCCCTCATTTCACCGACCCCGCCATCACGCCCTGCACGAAGTGCCGCTGGAACGCGAAGAACACCACGACCGGCACGATCAGGGACAGGAACGCGCCCGGCGCCAGCACGTCGATGTTGCTGCCGAACTGCCGGATCTGGGACTGGAGTTCCACGGTGAGCGGCTGGGAGGAGCTGTCCGCGAAGAGCAGCGCGACGAGCATGTCGTTCCAGACCCACAGGAACTGGAAGATCGCGAGCGAGGCGATCGCGGGCCGTCCCACCGGCAGGACCAGCCGGGTGAAGATGCGCCACTCGCTGCCGCCGTCCATCCGGGCCGCCTCCAGCATCTCCTTCGGCATCTCGGCGAAGTAGTTGCGCAGCAGGAAGACGGCGAACGGCAGGCCGTAGGCCACATGGAAAAGGACGACACCGGGGATCGTGCCGAACAGGCCCAGCGCGCCGAAGAGTTTGGCCACCGGCAGCAGACCGATCTGCACCGGCACCACCAACAGGGCCACCACCAGCAGGAAGAGCGGCTCCCGGAGCGGGAAGTCCAGCCAGGCGAAGGCGTATCCGGCGAGGGCGGCGATGACCACGACGAGTGTCGTCGCCGGTACCGAGATCAGGACCGTGTTCCAGAAGGCCTGGGTCATGCCGGAGTTCTTCAGCAGCGCCGTGTAGTTGTCGAAGGACAGCCGGCCGGGACCGGCCAGGGCCGTCCACCAGCCGCCCTTCGCGGTGTCCTGGGCCGAGCGGAGGGAGGAGAGGAACAGGCCCGCCAGCGGGGTCAGCCAGACCAGGCCGATCACCACCAGGAAGGCCTGCACCAGGCCGTTGCCCAGGCCCCGCCTGATCGCGTTCATCGCTGACTCCTCATCGTTGGCTCTGTCGGAAGCGGCGGACGTTGAACACCATCGCGGGGATCACCAGGAGCAGGAGCAGCACGCCGAGGGCGCTGCCGAGGCCCTGGTTGTTGCCGCCGCCGAAGGAGACCAGCCACATCTGGGTGGCGAGCACCGTGGCGTCCTCCTGCACCGGTCCGGGCGCGATGATGTAGACGAGGTCGAAGACCTTCATCACATTGATCACGAGGGTCACGAAGACCACGGTGAGCACGGGTGCGAGCAGCGGCACGGTGATCTTGCGGAAGATCTGCCACTCGTTCGCGCCGTCCATCCGCGCGGCCTCCAGCGCGTCCCGGGGCAGCGCGGACAGGCCCGCGCCGATCAGGACCATCGCGAAGCCCGTCCAGATCCACAGGTACGCGCCGATGATCGCCGGGGTGACGAGCGTCGGTCCGAGCCAGGAGACGCCCTGGTAGGGCGGGGCGAAGTTGGACTCCGGGAGTTTCACCGTGTACGAGCCCGCGCGCAGCCCGGGGAAGGTGAAGGAGCCGTCGGCGGCGGTCGTCGTGCTCGCGACCGTGCCGCCGTCCCGCACCGCCTCGACCCGCATGCCGGGCAGCCCGCTCTCCTTCGGGTCGACCTTGCCCTGTCTGCCGCCCCCGCCGGGGCTGAAGTCCAGGTAGACGACACCGCGCAGCTCGCCGGGCGCGGCTTTGCGGCCGGCCGCGGGGTACGCGGGCGAGGCGTTCCCCGGCAGGTCCTTGGGCAGCACGCCGACCATCGGGAGCGTCACCATACCGCCGGCGGAGGCGGTCGTACGGTACGAGCCGTCCCGGTCCCGGGTCAGCAGACCCTCGCGGCCGCGGGCCGTCGGATACGTCGACGTGCCCTTGAAGGCGTCGTGGACGGAGACCACGGCCGCGTTCAGCACACCCTTGTTCGGGTCCTGGTCGTAGGCGAGCCGGAAGATGATGCCGGCGGCGAGGAAGGACACGGCCATCGGCATGAAGAGCAGGAGCTTGAACGCGGTGGCCCAGCGGACCTTCTCCACCAGGACGGCCAGGATCAGGCCGAGGCCGGTGAGCAGGGCCGGGGCCACGACCACCCAGATCGTGGTGTTGCGGATGGCCTTCAGGGTCGCCGGGTCGCGGAACATCTCGGCGTAGTTGCCGCCGCCGACGAACCGGCTGCCGGAGGCGTCGAAGAAGCTGCGGCCGACGGAGAACAGCACCGGGTAGACGACGAGCGCGCCGAGCAGGAGCAGCGCGGGGAGGACGAAGAGCAGGGCGATCAGCCGGGCGCGCCGCCGGCTGCGGCGCCCGCGCGCCGTGCCGGCGGCCCGCGGGCCCGCCTGCTGTTTCTCAGGAGCGGTGACGGTCATGGTGTCGCCGCTCAGCCCTGGTAGGCCTTGGCCGCGGCGGACTCCAGCTGTGCCGCGGTGCCCTTCGGGTCCGAGGGGTCGCGCAGGAAGTCCTGCAGGAGCTTCCACTCCCCCGCGCCCTTGGTGCCGCCGAAGGCCGCCGGGGCCTGGTCGGACATGTCGAAGCGGACCGAATCCCCGGCGCCGACCAGGGACTTGGCGGTGGCGCGGGTGACGTCGTCGGCGTACGAGGCGAGGTCGAGCTTCTTGTTCGGGGACAGGAAGCCGCCCGCCTTGGCCCAGACGGCCGCGGCCTCGGGGGTGGCCAGGTACTCCAGGAGCTGCATGCCGGCCTTGGCGTTCTTGCCGGCCTTGAGGACGACCGCCGCGTCGCCACCGCTGACCACGGGTGCCGTGCCGCCGTCGACCGCCGGGAACGGGAAGAAGTTCGCGTCCTTGCCGATGCTCTTCCCGAACTGGTCGTGCGCGACGCCGGCCACGAAGTCGCCCTCGTAGACCATGCCGGCCTCGGGCTTGGGTCCGAACACCTTCTCCACCGAGCTCGGGAAGTCGGTGTTCAGGGCCTCCTTCTGGCCGCCCGCGATCAGCTGCTTGTCCTTGAACAGCTTGCCGAGGGTGGTGAGCGCCCTGACGACGCTCGGGTCGGTCCACTTCAGCTTGTGGGCGGCGAGGGCGTCGTACTTTGCGGGTCCGGCCTGGGAGAGGTAGACGTTCTCGAACCAGTCGGTGAGGGTCCAGCCGTCCTCACCGGCGACGGCGAAGGCGGCGAGCCCGGAGTCGGAGACGGTGTGCCCGGCCTTCAGCATCTCGTCGTACGTCTTCGGCGGCTTGACCCCGGCCTGGGTGAGGGCGTCGGGGCTGTACCAGACGGTCGACTTGTGGGCGGCTTTGAAGTACAGGCCGTACAGGGTGCCGTCGACGCTGCCGTACGTCTTCCACACGGGCGCGTAGTCGGCGGTGATCGTCTGCTGGGCGGCCGGCGAGAGCGGCTTGAGCCAGCCCTTCTTCGCGAACTGGTCGAGGACGCCGACCTGCGGGACCATCACGACGTCGGGGGCGTTGCCGCCCTCGATCTTGCTGCCGACGACGGTGGAGACGTTGTCGCCGGTGGAGACGAACTGGGTCTTGGCGCCGGTCTTCGCGGTGAAGGCGTCCAGCACCTTCTGGAAGTTCTTCTGCTCGCTGCCGGACCAGACGCCGGCCACGGTGACGGTCTGGCCGCTGAGCGCCTTGTCTCCGCCGCCCGCGGAGACCGGTCCGCCGCCGCAGGCGGTGGCGCCGAGGGCGAGGGCGAGGGCGGTACAGCTCGTGAGCAAAGTGGTGCGTCGTCGCATCATCGTTGACGGGCCTTTCGGTTGAGCGGAGTTGACGGGGATCAGAGGTCGGTCAGCCACCAGGCCGCCGTGGCGGCGGGCAGGACCCCGGCCGGGCAGGGGCCGCTGGAGAGCAGCGGGGTGCCGGAGACCGGTGCGGGCGTGGGGGCCGTACCGAAGTTGACGGCGCAGACCAGGTCGTCGCCGCGGGCGAAGGCGAGGACACCGGGCGGGCTGTCCAGCCAGCGGAGCGTGCCCTCGCCCAACTGGGGCAGTGAGGCGCGCAGTTGGAGGCCGTCGCGGTACAGGTGCCAGAAGGATCGGGTGTCGGCGAGGGCGCGGTCGGTGGCGTACTCGGCGAAGTACTCGGGCTGCGGCAGCCAGGGCTTGGCGGACTCCGCGCCGGAGGTGAAGCCGAACGGGGAGGCCTGCCCGGACCAGGGCAGTGGCACCCGGCAGCCGTCGCGGATGCGGGCACGGCTGCCGGTGCGGCGGAATATCGGGTCGGTGAGCACGTCGTCGGGCAGGTCGACGACCTCGGGCAGACCGAGTTCCTCGCCCTGGTAGATGTACGCGGCTCCGGGCAGCGCCAGCATCAGCAGCGCGGCGGCACGGGCGCGGGCGGCGCCGAGGGGCTGCGTCGGAAGTGGCGTCGTCCGCCCGAAGGGCGGGCCGGGCGGCGCCTGGTGCGTGCTCTCGGCGTGCCGGGCCCCGGTGGCGGGTTCGCCGTAGCGGGTGACGGTGCGGACCTGGTCGTGGTTGTTGAGGACCCAGGTGACGGTCGAGCCCGTGCCGGCGATGTCCTGCATGGCCTCGGAGATGACCTTGCGGAAGGCGTCGGCGTCCCAGGGGGCGCCGAGCAGGTCGAAGAAGAAGGCCTGGTGGAGTTCGTCGGGGCGGACGTATTGGGCGTGTTCGCGGGCGGTGGGGACGGAGACCTCGCCGACGAGGAGCCGTTCGCGGCCGTCGCGTGCGGTGTACTCCTCGCACACGGCGCGCCACCAGCGCCACACCTCGTGCACCTCGGGCTGGTTCCAGGCGAGCGGGTTGACCGAGTCGCGGGTGCGGGCGTCGGCCTCCGGGTCGTCGGAGTCGGGCAGGTCGGGGTGCTTGTACAGCCCGGCCGCCACATCGATGCGGAAGCCGTCGACACCCCGGTCCAGCCAGAAGCGCAGTACGCGGTCGAACTCGGCGGCGACCTCGGGGTCGCGCCAGTTCCAGTCGGGCTGCTCGGGCGTGAACATGTGCAGGTACCACTGGCCGTCGTCGACTCTGGTCCAGGCCGGGCCGCCGAACATGGCGTGCCAGTTGTTGGGCGGCTCGGCGCCGTCCGGGCCGCGGCCGTCGGCGAAGTGGAAGCGGGCGCGGGCCGGGCTGCCGGGCGCGCTGTCCAGAGCCTCGCGGAACCACGGGTGCGCGCTGGAGCAGTGGTTGGGGACGATGTCGAGCAGCACCTTGATGCCGAGCCGCCGGGCGGCCGCCATCAGCAGGTCGAATTCGGCGAGATCGCCGAAGAGCGGGTCGACTCCGCAGTAGTCGGCGACGTCGTAGCCGTGGTCGTGCTGCGGCGAGGGGTAGAACGGGCTCAGCCAGATGCCGTCGACACCGAGCTTCTTCAGATACGGCAGCCCGGCCCGGACGCCTGCCAGATCGCCGACGCCGTCGCCGGTGCTGTCCAGGAAGCTGCGGACGTACACCTGGTAGATCACCGCGTCGCGCCACCAGTGGTGCTTACTCAACATGCATGCATGTTAGGTAGGCGTATCGCGAGAGTGTCAATGAAAAGAACAGTAGCTACTGGTGAGTTGGGGTCTCAAATACGGACTTATTAGGGCACTTCTGCAAGAGATGAGATGTGCGCGTTACCTAACAAGTAACTAGCGGCTGGAGACGGCCGCCAGCTCGCGGGCCAGTCGCCGTACCGCCGCCTCGGGCGTCTCGCGCCCGGTCAGCGCGTCGTGCACGACCGCCTGCACCACCAGGCTGACCTGGTCGTAGTGCGCGCTCTTGGGGCGCGGGGCGGCGGTGAGGACGGCGGCGCGAAGGGTCGGCAGGTACGGGAACTGCCGTACCAGCGCGGGATCTTCGTAGAGCGCGGCGCGCACGGGCGGCAGCGCACCCCGGGTGAGCACCTGGCGCTGGACGGGGGCGCTGGTGAGGTAGGCGATCAGGCGCGCGGCCGAATCGGGGTGCCGGGCATGGGAGTTGACGGCGAGGTTGGAGCCGCCGAGCACACTGGTCCCCGGCCCGTCGGGGCCGGGCAGCGGCACGGCGCCGATCTTCCCCGCGACCCTGGAGCCCTTGGCGGAGGCGACGGCGTAGGCGTAGGGCCAGTTGCGCAGGAAGAGCAGTCCGCCGTCCTGGAAGGCCCGCTTGGACTCCTCTTCCTTGTACGTCAGCGCCGCCTTCGGGATCCAGCCCTCGCGGATGCCGCGGGCGAGGAAGCCGATGCCCTCACGGGCGGCCGCCGAGTCGACGGTGACCCGAGTGCCCTCGTCACCGAGGATCGTGCCGCCCGCCGAGTAGACGGCCTCGGCGGCGTTCACGGTGAGCCCCTCGTAGGGCAGGAACTGGCCCGCGTAGCCCCCGAGTCCGTACTTCGGCGCGATGGTTTTCGCGTCGTGCTCCAGCTCGGCCCAGGTGCGCGGCGGAGGCACGCCCTCCCTGGCGAGGATGTCCTTGCGATACAGGAGAAGTCCGGCATTCGTGACATACGGGACCGCGTACAGCCGTCCCTCATAGGTGGCCGTGTCCACGACCGGCGGCAGGAAGGTGCCAAGGGGGAAACGGTCCCTCGGGAGCGTTCGTATCCAGCCGGCCGCCGCGAACTCCGAGGTCCAGTTGACGTCGATGTTGAGGACGTCGAACCGGCCCCGGTCGCCGCCGCGCAGATCGGTGGTCATCTGCGCGTGGGTCTCGTCGGCCGAGTCCGGCAGCTCGACCAGGGTGACCTTCTCGCCGGGGTGGGTGCGGTTCCAGCCCTGGAGCAGCGGGCCCAGATAGCCGGTGAGGTCGCCGGCGGTGGCCAGGGTGAGCGGGCCGCGCCCCGAGGCGTCGCTCTCGTCGGCCTGCGCACCGGAGGCGACGTACCCGGTCATGAGCACGGCGAGGACGAGGAGGGCCCGGCCGACGGCACGTATCCGGGGTCCCCTACCGGCGGCGCGTTTCCACCGCATAGGTTCCTCCCTGAACACGTACACACGACTTCGGCGTCCTTGCCGGGAGTCAGAGGCCATGTATACCTGTTAGGTATGGGCGATACTAGGGCCTGGAGCACATTGCGCAGACAGGAGGAGAGCACGAGTGCGCCTTGCCCTCCTGGCACTCCTCGCCCGCGGCCCGGCCCACGGCTACGAGCTGAAGCAGGACCTTGAGCTACTGCTGGGCTCCGCGTACCCTCAGCCGAACGTCGGCCAGATCTACGTCACCCTCGGCCGCCTCGAGAAGTCGGGACTGATCGAGGGCGAGGACGTCGAGCAGTCCAGCCGGCCCAACAAGAAGGTCTACCACCTCACCGAAGCCGGGCGGGAGGCGCTGCACGCCTGGTTCGAGGAGACCGAGGACGAGCCGCGGGTGCGGGACGAGTTCTTCATGAAGCTCGCCCTGGCCCCGCAGACCGGTCTCGCCGACCAGATCGCCCTCATCAACAAGCAGCGGCGCCAGTACCTCACCACCATGCGCAATCTGTCGAAGCTGGCCGCGGCCGAGAACCGGGACAACCGCATCGCCCATCTGCTCATCGAGGGCGCGATGCTGCATCTGCAGGCCGACCTCGACTGGCTGGAGCGGTGCCAGGAGGAACTGGAGGAGCTGGAATGAACGACGGCCACCCTCCGGCACCGTCCGCCGAAAAGACCCCGGTGCTCCGGGCCGAGGGCCTGGTGAAGACCCACCACGGCGAGGGCGCGCCCGCGCATGCCGTCCGCGGGGTCGACCTGTCCGTGGCACGGGGCGAGTTCGTGGCGATCACCGGTCCGTCGGGTGCCGGCAAGTCCACACTGCTGCACCTGCTCGGCGGGCTGCAGCGCCCGGACGAAGGCAGCATCTGGCTCGACGGCCGCTGCACGGACTCCTTCAGCGAGGCGCGCTGGGCCGTGGAGCGCCGCAGGGCCATCGGGATCGTGTTCCAGTTCTTCAACCTGGTGTCGAATCTGTCCGTCGCCGACAATGTCGAGCTGCCCGCCCTGCTGGCCGGCGTCCCGCCGAAGCAGGCCCGTGCCGAGCGCGAGGAACTGCTGGCCGAGCTGGGGCTGGCGGGCAAGGAGCGCAGCATGCCGGGCGAGCTGTCCGGCGGCGAGCAGCAGCGGGTCGCGCTCGCCCGGGCCCTGGTCAACCATCCCCCGCTGCTGCTGGCCGACGAGCCCGCCGGGAGCCTGGACAGCAAGGGCACGCGCGAGGTGATGCGGCTGCTGTCCCGCTTCCACGGACGCGGCCAGACCATCGTCCTGGTCACCCACGACGCCCGGCTGGCGAGCGCCGCCGACCGCGTGATCAGCTTCTTCGACGGACGCATAGCCGACGACGCGGCCCTGGACGGCGCTCCCGCGTCCCGGAGGTCGGGGATCTCGGGTGTGCTGGAGCTGAGGGACTGATGGCGGCGGGTCCGCCGGGCAGGGGATCCGGCGTGGCATCCGGCGTGCGGGGCAGCCTGCGCTGGGCACACTCCGATCTGCGGACGCATCGGGGCGAGGCGCTGTTCCTCGTACTGGCCACCGCCGGGATCGTCGCCTCGCTGCTGCTGGCCACCGCCCTGTTCGGATACGCGACCAACCCCTGGCAGCGGGTCTTCACCCAGGCCCGCGGGGCGCATGTGTGGATCCACACCGTGCCGGCCGCCGACCCGCGCGGGCTGGCCCGGCTGGACGGCGTCGCCTCGGTGGCCGGTCCCTACCGCACCGAGTCCGCCGCCGTCGCCGTACGTGGCACCCGCGCCTCCGTGGAACTGCGCGGCACCCCCCGGCTGCCCTCCGTCGACCGGCCGCTGCTCACCGCCGGGCACTGGCTGGACGCGGCCGAACCGGACGGTGTGGTGCTGGAGAGCAGCCTGGCCCGGGCACTGCTCGCCGAGCCCGGGGACACCCTCACGCTGCCCGGTACCGCCCGCACCCTGACCGTGGAAGGCATCGCCGACAGCGCCGAGCCGCACTACAGCCCGGGCGAGCAGCCGGGGCTGGTGTGGGCCCTGCCCGCCGCCGTACGCGCTCCGGGCGGCCAGGTGATCGGGCTGCGGCTGGCCGATCCGGCCGACACGGACTACGCGGTGCAGCGTGCCGTCACGGTGCTGGGCGCCGGCGCGGTCGACGAGGTCTCCACCTGGCAGCAGGCGCGCTCCGCGGCGCAGGGCGACAACCGGCTGCTGGGCCAGGTGCTCGGTCTCTTCGGCCTCGGTGCGCTGATCGCGGCGGGGTTCGCCGTGCACGGGGCGATCGCCACCCGCATCCGGGGACATCTGCGGGACCTCTCGGTGCTGAAGGCGATCGGTTTCACACCGGGCCAGGTCGTGCGGATCTTCCTGCTCCAGCATCTGGCGTACGCGCTGCTCGGCTCGGTGGCCGCCGCGGCGCTCACCGAGGCCCTGGGCAGCCGGGTCCCCGGCCGGCTCGGCGACGCCGTGGGCGTGTGGCAGGGGCTGCCGGGACACACCGTGGCGCTGTTGGCGGTGCCCTTGGGTGCGGTGCTGTTCATCGGCCTGACCACCGGTCTCGCTGCCTGGCGGGCGGGACGGGTGCCGCCGGTTCCGGTGCCGCGCCCGGCCGCACCGGCCGGCGGACGGCTGACCGGCCCGGCCCGGCGGGCGCTCGGACTGCGGCTGCCGGCCCCGCTGGTCCTCGGCGTGCACAAGGCGTGCGCGGGGCGCGGCCGGTCGCTGGCCACCGTGGCCCGGCTGACGCTGCCGCTGCTGCTGATCGTGGTGGCGCTGAGCGCCTGGACCACGATCGACCGCTTCCACAGCCAGCCGGAGCGCATGGGCCTGCCCACGGCCCTCACGGTCCGCTCCGACGGCGCCCTGGACAGCTCCGGCGTACGGACCCTGCTGTCCGGTGAGCACCGGGTCGCCGCCGCCTATCCCGGGGTCGAGGTCGCCGCGCTGGTCCCCGGCCAGACCGGCACCATCGCGCTGCGCGGCGTCGGCACCCGCGCCGAGCCCTACCCCTACGCCCTCGCCGAGGGCCGCGCCGCACGCGGACCGGACGAGGCGGTGGCCGGCCAGGGCCTGCTGGACCTGCTGCACGCCCGGGTCGGCGACTGGGTGCGCATGACGGTGGGCGACCGGCCGCAGATCCTGCACATCGTGGGCCGCAGCATCGAGCCGAAGAACGCCGGCCGGGTCGTGACCACCTCCCTGGACACCCTCCGCGCGAACGACCCCGCACTGACCACCGCCTTCTACGAACTGCGCCTGCGCCCCGGCGCCGACCCGCGGCAGGTGGCCGGCGCACTGGCCCGGGCCGGCCGCGGCCATCTCGAGGTGCACGCGGTGACGAACCCGGCCGACGGTCTGTCCCCGCTGCGCGCGGTCGTCGCCGGGCTGATCGCCGTCCTCGCCCTGATCGGGCTCGTGGAACTGCTCACCGCCATCGGCGGCAGCGTCCGCGAGGGCGAGCGCGACGTGCTGGCGCTGAGGGCGATCGGCATGTCCCCGCGGCAGATCACTGCGATCACCGTCACGGCGACGAGCTGTACGGCCCTGGTCGCGGCGCTCGCCGCCACGGCACTGGGGCTGCCGCTCGCCCACCGGCTGATCGACACCCAGGGCGGTTCCAGCGGCATCGGCGCCGGTATCGCCCAGTCCCCGTCACCGCTGCTGCTCCTCACGGTCGGCCTGGCCGCGGTCCTGGGTGCCGCGCTGCTGTCCGCGCTGCCGGCGGGCCGAGCCGCCCGCAGACGGCTCGCGGACACCCTCAGCGCGGTGGCCTGACCCCCGGGGACACGCCGCCCTGCGGGACTCAACGGCCGTACGGCGAGCGGAGATTGTACGGCCCCTGCGCGGGATGCCGCCCCGGGTGGTCGGTCAGCCGTATGCCGTATCCCCGCTTGAGCCGGGCCATCTCGTACAGCGCGATGGCGGTGACCGTCACCGGGGCGCCGAGGATGAACAGGATGCCGAGTTTCAGCCCGAGGCCGTGCAGGTCGCCGGTGAACAGGTCGGGCAGGGCCATCAGCCAGCTGGTGACCATGGCGAGCAGGGGCGGCAGGCAGCGGTGTACGGCTGCCGTGCCGAAGAAGTTCCCGGTGACTCTGAGGGCGCCGGCGCCGACGAACCAGACCATCCACAGTGTGAACAGCCCCATCGGGATGATCAGCAGGGAGCCGCTCAGGCTGCTGCCGGTCTGCAGCAGCAGGACGGTCGCGACGACCGAGCCCACGAAGGTGAGCAGCAGTCCGAGAGCCCTCAGCAGCGCCGGACGCAGGGTGCGCAGGCTGCCGGTGCGCCGCCAGATCCACAGCATCACCCCGACCGTCAGCGGGGCGATCACCAGCAGCACGCCGGAGGCGATCAGCAGGTTCTGCAGCATCTCGGTGAGGGCAAAGCCGCCCTCGACGAAGGTGTAGACACCGACGGCGGCGACCGTTCCCGCGGCGACCCTGATCCGCTTCAGTCCCTCGACGCCCGGATCGAGCGGCTCGGGTATCCAGGCCGGATGGAACACCGCCCAGGCCGCGTGATGAGCCTTCAGATAGTTCCTGCCGCGCGGCACGCCCGGCGTGCGGTTCCCCCGTGAACCGGCCACTGCACACTCCCCCGAGTTGCGATGTTCATGATCGACGGGGAGTGTACGGGACACCGGGCGGCCTGCGCCGCCCGATGCCCCGCCTCCCCGGCCGGGCCCGCGCCCGGCTCCTGGCTCCCGGCTACCGGCTACCGGCCACCGGCCACCGGCCACCGATGGTCAGCTCCGGCCGCGCAGCTGCCGGTACTTGGCGACCAGTGCCTTGCTCGACGCGTCCAGTCCGGGTACTTCCGCCCCCTCGGTCAGGGCGGGCTCCACGCGCAGGGCGAGGACCTTGCCGAGTTCGACGCCCCACTGGTCGAAGGAGTCGATGTGCCACACCGCGCCCTGCACGAACACCTTGTGTTCGTAGAGGGCGATCAGCTGGCCGAGGACGGACGGGGTGAGTTCCTTCGCGAGGACGGTCGTCGTCGGCCGGTTGCCCTGGAAGGTCTTGTGTGCCACCAGCTCCTCCGGCACGCCCTCCGCGCGGACCTCCTCGGCGGTCTTGCCGAAGGCCAGGGCCTGGGTCTGGGCGAAGAAGTTGGCCATCAACAGGTCGTGCTGTGCCTTCAGTTCATCGCTCATCTCGCCCACCGGCTCGGCGAAGCCGATGAAGTCCGCCGGGATCAGCTTGGTGCCCTGGTGGATCAACTGGTAGTAGGCGTGCTGCCCGTTGGTGCCCGGCGTGCCCCAGACGACCGGTCCGGTCTGCCAGTCGACCTGCCTGCCGTCCCGCGCCACGTACTTGCCGTTGGACTCCATGTCCAGCTGCTGGAGGTAGGCGGTGAACCTCGACAGATAGTGGCTGTACGGCAGGACGGCGTGCGACTGGGCGTCATGGAAGTTGCCGTACCAGATGCCCAACAGGCCCAGAAGCAAAGGCACGTTGGCCTCGGCGGGCGCGGTGCGGAAGTGGTCGTCGACCAGCCGGAAGCCGTCGAGCATCTCCCGGAAACGGTCGGGCCCGATCGCGATCATCAGGGACAGGCCGATCGCGGAGTCGTACGAGTACCGGCCGCCGACCCAGTCCCAGAACTCGAACATGTTCTCCGGGTCGATGCCGAACTCGGCGACCTTCTCGGCGTTGGTCGACAGGGCGACGAAGTGCTTGGCCACCGCGGCCTCGTCACCGAGCGCGGCCAGCAGCCAGGTGCGGGCGGAGGTGGCGTTGGTGATCGTCTCGATCGTCGTGAAGGTCTTGGAGGCGATGATGAACAGCGTCTCGGCCGGGTCCAGGTCGCGGGTGGCCTCGTGCAGGTCGGCGCCGTCCACGTTGGAGACGAAGCGGACCGTGAGGGCGCGGTCGGTGAAGCTGCGCAGCACCTCGTACGCCATCGCCGGGCCCAGGTCGGAGCCGCCGATGCCGACGTTGATCACGTTCTTGATGCGCTTGCCGGTGTGGCCGGTCCAGGCGCCGGAGCGGACGCGGCCCGCGAAGTCGGCCATCTTGTCGAGCACGGCGTGCACCTTCGGCACCACGTTCTCGCCGTCGACCTCGATCACCGCGTCGCGCGGGGCGCGCAGCGCGGTGTGCAGCACCGCGCGGTTCTCGGTGACGTTGATCTTCTCGCCGCGGAACATGGCGTCCCTGAGCGCGAACACGTCCGTGGCGGCGGCGAGCTCGCGCAGCAGCCGCAGCGTCTCGTCGGTGACCAGGTGCTTCGAGTAGTCGATGTACAGATCGCCGACCTGGAGCGTGTACCCCTCACCGCGCCCGGGATCGGCGGCGAACAGTTCCCTCAGATGGGTGTCGGCCAGCTCCTCCCGGTGCTTGGCGAGAGCGGTCCATTCGGGCGTCTGGTTGAGCCTGGTCCGGCCGTCTGCGTTCATTTCCGACTTCCGCCTTCTTTCGTGCCTGTCCCAGCTGTTCCAACCTAATTGATCAACGCGGGCCACAAGCCGTCGTGACGTCGTCCGCGCGGGCAACAACAGGTACGTCCGGCTTGCGGGCGGGTATCAGCGAGGTGACGGCCAGGGCGAAGAGGACGGCTGCGAGCAGGGCGGGTGCGTTGAGGCCGTACAGCCGGGCCGCGGCCCCGCCGAGGATCGCGCCGAGCGGGGCGCCGGAGGTCGAGGCGGTACGGAAGGCGGAGGCGATGCGGCCCGTCATCGACGCGGGGCTGCGTTGCTGCATCAGCGTGACCTGGTTGACGTTCCACACCATGTTCATCGCGCCCAGCACAAGCATGCCGGTGACGAGCGCGGTCAGGTGCCGGACGGATCCGACGAGCAGCAGCGACGCCGTCTGCACGCTGCCGGCGACCAGCAGGGCCCGCACCCGCCCGGTGCGGCGCGCGAGGCGCTGGGCGACGAAGCCGCCGGTGATGCTGCCTGCCGAGAACGCCGTCATCGCGGCCGCGTATCCGGCGTTGCCCACGCCGAGCCAGCGCGTCGCGTGCAGCGCCATGGTGGCGATCAGGGCGCCCATTCCGATGTTGCACAGCAGCGTGGCCAGACAGGCCGCCCGCAGTGTCCGGTCGCCCCACAGAGCGCGCAGACCCGCGCCGATCTCCGTCCTGAGGGTGCTGCCCGCGGGGCGTGGTCCGCGCTCCGGCGGCCGTATCCGCAGGGAGGCGACCAGGGCGGCGGCCACCAGGAACGTGCTCGCGTCGGCCGCGAAGGGCATGGACGAGCCCGCCGTCAGCAGCAGCGGCACGAGCGGAGCGGCGAGCAGGCCGCCGGCGATCTGCTGTCCGGTCATCAGCCGGGCGTTGGCGCCGCCCAGGGCCGCCCGGTCCACCAGCGAGGGCAGCAGGGCCGTGGAGGCGTTGTCGAAGAGTGTCTGGAGCGTGGTCAGCGCGAAGGCGAGGGCGAGCAGCAGCGGGATCGAGGCATGGCCCAGCCCCACGACGAGCGCGAACACGGCCACGAGCAGGCCGCGCACCGTGTCCACGGCCCACATCGCCCGCCGCTGGTCGACCCGGTCGGCAACGGCCCCGCCGAGGAGCCCGAAGAGCAGCCAGGGGACATAGCCGCAGGCCGTCACCGAGGCGACGACCAGTGGTTCGTCGCTGAGCCGTACGGCGAGCAGGGGCAGCGCGGAGTTGCGTAACGCGTCCCCGAACCGGGAGACCACGGCGGCGGTCCACAACCGCCCGAATCCCCCACGCCACGCGGGCACAGACCCGCTCTTCCCCTCGACCGCGGCCACAGTTCCCCCTCACGATGCGCCGGTGCACACACCGTAGAGGTCGCCACTGACAATCGGCCCGGCCCGCGGGCGGATACGGCTCCGGCCAGGCACCCGCAGGCGCCCGGCCGGTGCCAAGTCCTAGATCTCGCCGCGCAGTTTGGCGAGCGCCTCGGCGAGGATCGCCTCGCCGTCCGCGTCGCTGCGCCGCTCCCGTACATACGCGAGATGCGTCTTGTACGGCTCGGTGCGCGGCGGGTCCGGCGGATTGTCCCGGTCCTGTCCGGCGGGGAAGCCGCAGCGCGGGCAGTCCCAGGTGTCGGGGACCTGCGCGTCGCTGGCGAAGCTGGGCTGCGTCTCGTGCCCGTTGGAGCACCAGAAGGAGATGCGCAGCCGGGGTGCGGACTCGCCGCGCTCGGCCTCGCCCATCGGCCCCGCCCCGACCCGGCTTCCTCGGATCGCGTTGCCACTTGCCACGGTGTAACTCCCTGCGTGATGGTGCCGCGAAGCGAGTCGGCGTTTCGCTTCGCCGCGAGCGCCTCAGTCTACGTAAGGCCCAACGCGCGTCCAGTGATTGGAGTTACAACCCCCACACCAAGACGCAAGCCCCATGATAGGCCGCGCTCAGGAGCGCGTACCGAACATGGGGCCTTGCGTACCGAATATGCGTGATATGTGCCGCCGCACGGAATGTCAGCGGTTCGTCTGCATGTCAGCTGTTCGTCTTCATCAGGATGCCGAGGACGATGATGCACGCGAACCACAGCAGCCCGACCACGATGGTGATCCGGTCGAGGTTGCGCTCGGCGACCGAGGAGCCGCCGACGGAGGACTGCATGCCGCCACCGAACATGTCGGAGAGGCCGCCGCCCTTCCCCTTGTGCATCAGCACCAGCAGCATCAGCAGCAGGCTGAAGACGATCAGGGCGATCGAGAACCCCAAAACCACGGCTGGACCAACTTCCTCGGATTCGGATGGACGACGGGGGCACGGCACCTGGGCTGTGCCCCCGCAAGGGTACGACGTATCGTCGCTACCGCCTACTCACAGCTCGTGCTACTGATCGCGGAAACGCACGATCTTGACGAACTCGTCGGCGTCCAGCGAAGCGCCGCCGACCAGGGCACCGTCGATGTCGGCCTGGGCCATGATCTCGGCGACGTTGCCCGACTTCACGGAGCCGCCGTACTGGATGCGGACCTTGTCGGCCACGTCCTGCGAGTACAGCTCGGCGAGCTTGGCGCGGATGGCGGCGCAGACCTCCTGGGCGTCCTCGGAGCCGCAGACCTTGCCGGTGCCGATCGCCCACACGGGCTCGTAGGCGATCACGATGGTCTCGGCCTGCTCGGCCGGGAGGTCCTGCAGACCGCCCTCGAGCTGGGCGAGGGTGTGGGCGACGTGGTTGCCCGCCTCGCGGACGTCCAGCTCCTCGCCGATGCACAGGATCGGGGTGAGGCCGTGCTTGTAGGCGGCCTTGACCTTGACGTTGATCAGCTCGTCGGTCTCGGCGTGGTACTGGCGGCGCTCGGAGTGGCCGATGACCACGTACGTGCACTTCAGCTTGGCCAGCATCGGGCCGGAGATCTCGCCGGTGTAGGCGCCCGAGTCGTGCTGCGAGATGTCCTGGGAGCCGTACTTGATCTTGAGCTTGTCGCCCTCGACCAGGGTCTGCACCGAGCGCAGGTCGGTGAAGGGCGGCAGGACGGCGACCTCGACGGCCTCGTAGTCCTTGTCGGCCAGGGCGAAGGCGAGCTTCTGGACGTGCGCGATGGCCTCGAGGTGGTTGAGGTTCATCTTCCAGTTGCCCGCCATCAGCGGCGTACGAGTGGTCATGCGGGGTCAGTCCTCCAGTGCGGCGAGGCCGGGGAGCGTCTTGCCCTCGAGATATTCGAGGGAGGCGCCGCCACCGGTCGAGATGTGGCCGAATGCATTCTCGTCGAAGCCGAGCGTACGCACGGCCGCGGCGGAGTCCCCGCCGCCGACGACGGTGAACCCGTCCGACTCGACGAGTGCCCGGGCGACCGCCGAGGTGCCACCGGCGTAGTCGGGGTGCTCGAAGACACCCATGGGACCGTTCCAGAAGACGGTCGCGGCGTCGGCGAGCTTCGAGGCGTACAGCTCTCGGGTCCTGGGGCCGATGTCCAGGCCCTCCTGGTCGGCGGGGATGGCGTCCGCGTCGACCACGGTGTAGTCGGCCGGCGCCTTGGTCTTCAGGTCCGGGAACTCCCGCGAGGCCAGGACGTCGACGGGGAGCACCAGCTCCACGCCGGTCTTCTCGGCGCGCTTCATGTACTCGGTGACGGTCGGGATCTGGTCCTCCTGCAGGAGGGAGATGCCGACCTCGTAGCCCTTGGCCTTGAGGAAGGTGTAGGCCATGCCGCCGCCGATGAGCAGGCGGTCGGCCTTGCCGAGCAGCTCGTCGATGACGGCGAGCTTGTCGGAGACCTTGGCGCCGCCGAGCGCGACGACGTAGGGCCGCTTGACGTCCTCGGTGAGCTTCTTCAGGACGCCGACCTCGGTGGCGATGAGGTAGCCGGCGTAGTGCGGCAGCTTCTTCGGCAGGTCGAAGACGGACGCGTGCCCTCGGTGCACGGCGCCGAAGCCGTCACCGACGTAGACGTCGGCGAGCGCGGCCAGGCGGTCGGCGAACTCGCCCCGCTCGGTGTCGTCCTTCGAGGTCTCGCCGGCGTTGAAGCGCAGGTTCTCGATGACCGCGACCTGGCCGGGCTGGAGGCCGTCCACGGCGTCGTGGGCGGCCGGGCCGACGGTGTCCTGGGCGAAGGCGACCGGGGCACCGAGGAGTTCACCGAGGCGCTCGGCGGCGGGCAGCAGCGAGAAGGCGGGGTCCGGGGCGCCCTTGGGGCGGCCCAGGTGCGAGGCGACGACCACCTTGGCGCCGGCCTCTGCGAGGGCCTTGACGGTGGGCAGGACGGCGCGGATGCGGCCGTCGTCGGTGATCGTCCCGTCGGCCAGCGGCACGTTGAGGTCGGCGCGGACGAAGACCCGCTTGCCGCTCACGCCGTCGGCGAGAAGTTCGTCGATCGTCTTCATTGGGTGGACTCCTGAGGAGGGCTCGTGGTGCACCTGATCGTAAAAGGGCGTGGTCAGTACGCGGCACAGGGCCCGGGCAGCGCGGCTGTGCGCTGCCCGAGCCCTGTTCTCACCGCGTGGTCCTGCTGTTTTGCGATCAGAGCTGGTTGCCGACGAAGACCGTGAGGTCCACGAGGCGGTTGGAGTAGCCCCACTCGTTGTCGTACCAGCCGATGACCTTCACGCTCTTGCCCTCCTGGACCATGGTCAGGGAGGAGTCGAAGGTGCAGGACGCCGGGGCGTTGACGATGTCGGAGGACACGATCGGGTCCTCGGTGTAGTCGAGGAGACCCTTCAGCTCGCCCTCGGCGGCCTTCTGGAAGGCGGCGTTGACCTCTTCCTTGGTGACCTCGCGGCCGAGCTCGACGACCAGGTCGGTGACCGAGCCGGTCGGGACCGGGACGCGCATGGCGATGCCGTCCAGCTTGCCCTGGAGCTGCGGCAGGACCAGGGCGGTGGCCTTGGCGGCACCGGTGGTGGTCGGGATGATGTTCTCGGCGGCGGCACGGGCGCGGCGCAGGTCCTTGTGCGGGAAGTCCAGGATGCGCTGGTCGTTCGTGTACGCGTGCACCGTGGTCATCAGACCCTTGACGATGCCGAAGTTCTCGTCCAGGACCTTCGCCATCGGCGCCACACAGTTGGTGGTGCAGGAGGCGTTGGAGATGACGTGGTGGTTGGCCGCGTCGTACTTGTCCTGGTTGACGCCCATCACGATGGTGATGTCCTCGTCCTTGGCCGGGGCCGAGATGAGGACCTTCTTGGCGCCACCGGCGAGGTGCTTGGCGGCGTCCTCGCGCTTGGTGAAGATGCCGGTCGACTCGATGACGATGTCGACGCCCAGCTCACCCCAGGGGATGTCGGCCGGGTTGCGCTCGGAGAGCACCTTGATGGTGTGGCCGTCCACGGTGATGGTGTCGGCGGTGTGGGAGACCTCCTGCTTGAGGCGACCCAGGATCGTGTCGTACTTGAGCAGGTGAGCGGTGGTCGCGGTGTCACCCAGGTCGTTGACAGCCACAACCTCGATGTCCGCCCCCTGCTCCAGCAGCGCGCGGAAGTAGTTACGCCCGATGCGGCCGAAGCCGTTGATGCCTACGCGGATCGTCACGAACCGATCTCCTCGTTGGTACGCCGGCCATGCGGTGCCGGCGAGCTCTGTTTGGGATGTCCCCGACCACCACCGACCCTACCTCCCTGCGGGCCCCGGGGTGACATTGAGATGACCCATACACGGGCAGGCGGTCCGTACCCGCCAGTAGGGGTACGGACCGTCCCGGATCGACAGTTGATTCACCCGTATTCGTTACGGAATGTCGGGCGGTTTTTGCGCCCTCTTCACTCGTTCGTGAGCGGGTCGGCTCACTTGATCAGGGGTCGATGAGGGGTACGTTCGCGCACCCTTGAGAGGGCTTCCGCTCACCTGTTGGAACAAGTCGAGCCAGATCTGTCAACGTGACAGCCCTCACCGGCCGAGTGCCGCGTACGCCTTCCCCACCAGGGCTGCCCGATCGGCCGCCGAGGGCACCTGCTCCAGACCGAATCCGAGCAGCACGGTGGCGTCCGTGGTGACCGCTCCGTACGTCTGGAACAGCGTCCCGGAGCGGGTCCAGTCCTTCAGGACGGCCGGGCTGCCCGCGGGCGGTCCGGGCACGTGCCAGGCCCCCAGGGACGACTCGAATCCCTCGGTCTCCTTCGCCGTGCCGCCGACGACGAGCGAGGCGTCGTCGGCGAGGACGCCGTGTCCGCCGGTGCCCGGGTCGGTGACATAGCTGATCGACACCTCGACCGACTTCCCGGCGTAGCGGCTCAGGTCGAAGGCGACCTGCCGCCAGCCGCCGGAGCTGCCGGTGAAGCTGTTCCAGGAGCCGCTCGTGCCGGTCGCGGTGCAGGCGTTGCCGGCGAGCGTCAGGTAGTGCTTCAGCCACGGATGCTCGCCGATCAGGGAGCCCTGGCCGCAGTCCGCCGGTACGGCCGTCGTCGTGGCGCCCCCGGTCTCCGGGAGCGTGGTCCAGTCGTCGGCGCCCACGGTGTGCGCCTCGATCACCGCGTGGTCGTAGCCCGGCTCGGTGTCCCACAGCAGCCGGGCACTCAGGGCCGGCTTGTCTGCGGCGCTGACACCGGTGAGGTCGATGGTGCGGGTGAGGCGCTTGTAGGCGTCGTCGGTGTGCACGGCGGCGGCCATGTACGAACCGGCATACGGCCCGTAGGGATTGACGGTCCCGGCGAACCGGCCCCCGCCGGCGCTCTTGAACTGCGGGTACGCGGCGGCCGGCAGCGCGTCGGAGGTGACGCCGTAGGTGCCGGCCCGGTCCAGCGGGTTGCCGACCGCCTCGCCGAGGGCACCGCTGTAGCCGTCGAGGGCGCCGGAGCCGGTGAAGCCGGTGGCTCCCTTGGTCGACGTACGGCTGTAGGCGCCCAGGTAGTACTGGCTGAAGTCGTCCGAGAGGGTCCCGCCGCCGAGGTCGACGCTGCCGCCGGCCAGCTCACCGGCCTCGATCAGTCTGCCGCCCTCGTTCAGGTAGGCGCGCAGTTGCAGTTGGGTGGCGTTGCCGGGGCCGTTCGCGCCGGAGTAGTGCACGACGGTCCGGAAGTGCTTCAACACGCCGAGCGCGTCGGGGGCGCCCTGGGTGGCGACGTCCCACACGATCGCCCTGTGTCCGGCCGCCTTCAGCGCGTCCACGTACTTCTGCGCCTGTGTGGCCGCCGCGCCCTCCTCTGCGACGACGAGCGTGTCGGCACTCGGCCGCTCGGCGACCGTGTACGTGAAGTGCGAGCTGGAGACCTTCTTGCCGCTCTGCGTCTCGCCGGTGAACCACACCTCGACCTTGTCGCCGGGTACGCCGTCGCGCACCTTGGCCCGGTACTCGTCGAAGTACAGGTCGTCCTTGCCGCCGTAGGTCTTGCCGCCCTTCCAGGGCCGGAGCGTCTGGTCGAGGAGGCGGCGGCCGTTGACTCGGTACTTCAGCTCCTTGTCGCGGATCGCCTTGCGGACGATGACAGAGACCTCCTGGTCAGCCCCCCGGGAGTACGACGTGGAGAACGCGGCCGGGGTGAAGTCCGCGGCGCTCAGCCCGACCGAGGAAAACGGCTTGTCGGGGTGTACGGCGGTCTCGGCGACGGAGAGCGCGAACGGGACGTTCTTGGCGAACTCCTGCTGAATCAGCTTCTCGTCGTCCGGGAAGTTGAAGACCGACTGGCAGTCCTCGGGCTTCCACGCGTCGTTGGGATCGACGTTCGAGGCGGTCTGGCAGGTCGACATCTCGGGGGTGAACATCGCGATGCCGTTGACGTTCGAGGCGTGCCCGTCCGCCTCGCCGTTGGTGGTGTACAGCTCCGAGGAGAGCTGCGAACGGTAGCCGGGGATGGCCGGGTTGTCCGGCGTGCCCGCGAGCGCCTTGTAGAGGACGTCGTCCGGGGTGGGCGTGGCGACCTGCCAGCCGACGCCGTACAGAAGGAGTTCGGCGGCGGAGTGGTAGTTGACGGCGTACCGGAACCCGATGCGCTTCTCGAAGGCGTCCAGCGCCCTGGTCTCGGGCTCGGACGCGGGGCTCGCGCCGCGGTAGGTCTCGCTGGTGGGGTTGGGGGACGAACCCTCGTCGTCGTAGCCCCACTTGTAGGGGAAGTTTCGGTTGAGATCGACGCCGTCGCCGGTGCCGATGACGCCGTCGCCGTTGACGTCCCGCAGGTTCTTGCGCCACAGGCGGGTACTGGAGTCCTTGAACGTGTAGTCGTAGCCGTCGGGGTTGGCCGAGATCACGAACCACAGTTCCGTCGAGTCGACGATCTTCCGGATGCGGCTGTCGTTGCGGTAGTGATCCAGGTAGTAGTGCATCAGACGCCGGGTCATCTCCGGGGTGATCCACTCGCGCGCGTGCTGGTTGGACAGGTACAGCACGGACGGCTTGGAGCCGTCGGCCGACTTCTGCGCGTTCTTGGTCAGTTTGAGCGCGAGGATGTCCTGGCCGTTGATCGTCTTGCCGATGGATTCAACCTTGGTGAGACCGGGGTTGGCCTGAGCGGTGTCGACAATCTCCTGTTTCAGCCCGCCGGTTCCACCGTACGGACGGAACACCCCCTGGGACGCCTTCTCCACACGCGCCTGCGCCTTGGCCGGGACGGTGTGCTCGGTGAGGTCGACGCCCTGCTTGCGCAGCTTCGCGGCCTGCTGGTCGGTGAGATAGACCTCGACCTCGGACTTGCCGCCTCCGGTGACCTGATCGCCGAGTTCGTCACCGTCCTGGCCGGCCTTGAGAAGCAGTGGTATCTGCTCCTTGGTGACATCGGCACGGAAGACCTTGATCTGGTCCGGGTCGGACTTCGCCGGACTTCCGCTCTGTGCCTGGGCTACGGGTGCGAGGCTCGCTCCGCCTATCAGGAGCGCGCCGACAGCGAGGATCGATCTCGCTCTGTGTCTCATGAACCCCCCTAGCGGTGGTCCGCCACAGCGGCGAACAGGTTGCCAGGTTCATGTCAGTCCATGATCGAGTCAAGGGCGCCTCACAGCCACGCACATGAGGGTGCGTCGGAGACGCGAACGCCGGTGCCGAGCCCCGACCGGGGCCCAGCAACGGCCTGTTGACGTGGGCGGGTCAGCCGGCGAGGTTGTCCGCCAGCTCCTCCGTGAGGTTGGCCTCCGTGCCCGGGATGCCCAGGTCGGTGGCGCGCTTGTCGGCCATCGCCAGCAGCCGCCGGATACGGCCCGCGACCGCGTCCTTCGTCAGCGGCGGGTCGGCGAGCGCACCCAGCTCCTCCAGGGAGGCCTGCTTGTGCTCCATGCGCAGGCGGCCCGCCGCCGCGAGGTGCTCGGGAACCTCCTCGCCCAGGATCTCCAGAGCCCGCTGCACCCGGGCGCCCGCGGCCACGGCGGCGCGAGCCGAACGGCGCAGGTTGGCGTCATCGAAGTTGGCGAGCCGGTTGGCCGTCGCCCGCACCTCGCGGCGCATCCGGCGCTCCTCCCAGGCCAGCACGGACTCGTGCGCGCCGAGCCGGGTCAGCAGCGCCCCGATCGCGTCGCCGTCCCGGACCACCACGCGGTCCACGCCCCGCACCTCACGGGCCTTCGCGGCGATCGACAGCCGGCGGGCGGCACCGACCAGCGCGAGCGCGGCCTCCGGACCCGGGCACGTCACCTCCAGGGAGGACGAACGGCCGGGCTCGGTGAGCGAACCGTGGGCCAGGAAGGCCCCGCGCCACGCCGCCTCCGCGTCGCAGGTGGCACCGGAGACCACCTGCGGGGGCAGCCCCCGGATCGGGCGGCCCCGACCGTCGACGAGCCCCGTCTGGCGGGCCAGCTGGTCACCGCCCGCGACGACCCGGACGACGTACCGCGAGCCGCGGCGCAGCCCGCCGGGCGCCATCACGATCAGCTCGGAGCTGTGCCCGAAGATCTCCAGGATGTCCCGCTTGAGCCGCCGGGCCGCCATCGCGGTGTCCAGCTCCGCCTCGATCACGATGCGCCCGCTCACCAGGTGAAGGCCGCCGGCGAACCGCAGAATGGCGGAGACCTCCGCCTTCCTGCAGCAGGTCCGGGTGACGGGGAGCCGGGAAATCTCGTCCTTCACCGCTGCCGTCATCGCCATGGGCCGATCCTTCCATGCATCCGAAAAATACGGTCGTACGCGGCGGCCAACAGCTCCGGGTCGTGCCGGGGACTGCCGTCGGTCCGGGCCACCGGGGCCAGCTCGACCGCGGCTCCCAGCCGCTTGGCGGCCTCGGTGAGCGAGTCGCGGTCGGGCACGGCGGCCTCGTCGGCCAGCACCACGTCCAGGGCGAGTTTAGGGGCGTGTCGCCCCAAAACCTCCAAATGACGCTGCGGGGAGAAGCCCTCGGTTTCTCCCGGCTGCGGGGCGAGATTCAGGGACAGCACCTTGCGGGCCTTGGTCTCGGTCAGGGCGTCCAGCAGCTCGGGGACGAGCAGGTGCGGGATCACCGAGGAGAACCAGGAGCCGGGGCCGAGCACCACCCAGTCCGCATCCAGGACCGCGGCCACGGCCTCGGGCACGGCAGGCGGGTCGTGCGGCACCAGATGCACCGACTGGACCTCGCCAGGCGTCAGCGCCACCGTGGCCTGCCCGCACACGGTCTCCACCTCGTCCGGACGCTCCGGATCGTGCCCCTTGACCAGGGCCTGCAGCTCCAGCGGCACGGCGGACATGGGCAGCACGCGCCCATGCGCGCCGAGCAGCTTGCCGACCAGGTCCAGGGCCTGCACATGGTCGCCGAGCTGCTCCCACAGGGCGACGATCAGCAGATTGCCGACCGCGTGCTCATGCAGGTCGCCCTGGGACTGGAAGCGGTGCTGGATGACCCGGGCCCAGGTCTGCCCCCACTCGTCGTCGCCGCACAGCGCGGCCAGCGCCTTGCGCAGGTCGCCGGGCGGCAGCACGCCCAGCTCGTCCCGCAGCCGACCGCTGGAACCGCCGTCGTCGGCCACCGTGACGACGGCGGTGAGGTCGCCGGTGATCCGGCGCAGCGCGGCGAGCGAGGCGGACAGCCCCATGCCACCGCCCAGCGCGACCACCTTGGGCTGTGCGCCGCGCCGGCGGGGCCGGGCGCCGCGGGCCTCGACCGGGCGGCCGGAGCGCGCCTCGGGCACCATGCGGCGCAGCCGGCTCAGCCGCGGTGTACGTTCCGTCATTCCCGTCCCATGTCCCGGTGTACGACCACCGTCTCCACACCCTCGGCCGCGAGGCGCGCGGCGAGCTTCTCCGACATCGCCACCGAGCGATGCTTACCACCCGTACAGCCGATGGCGATGGTCACATACCGCTTGCCCTCGCGTCGGTAGCCGGCCGCGATGAGTCGCAGGAGTTCGGCGTACCGGTCGAGGAACTCCTTCGCACCCGGCTGGTTGAAGACATAGGCGGACACCTCCTCGTTCACTCCGGTGAACGGGCGCAGCTCCGGGACCCAGTGCGGGTTGGGCAGGAACCGCATGTCCGCGACCAGGTCGGCGTCGACCGGGAGGCCGTACTTGAAACCGAAGGACATCACCGTGGCCCGCAGCTCGGGCTCCTCCTCGCCGGCGAACTGGGCGTCCATCTTGGCGCGCAGCTCGTGCACGTTGAGGCTGGAGGTGTCGATCACCAGATCGGCGTCGCCGCGCAGCTCCCGCAGCAGCTCGCGCTCGGCGGCGATGCCGTCGACGATGCGGCCGTCGCCCTGGAGAGGGTGCGGGCGGCGCACCGACTCGAAGCGGCGCACCAGGGCCTCGTCGGAGGACTCGAGGAAGACGATGCGTCGGGTGACGCCCCGGGTGTCCAGGTCGGCGAGGGATTCGCGCAGATTGTCGAAGAAGCGCCGGCCGCGCACGTCCACGACGACCGCGATCCGCGCCACATTGCCCTGCGAGCGGGCTCCCAGCTCCACCATGGTGGGGATGAGGGCGGGCGGAAGATTGTCCACGACGAACCAGCCGAGGTCCTCCAGACACTTGGCCGCCGTCGACCGTCCCGCTCCGGACATGCCGGAGATGATCACCAGCTCGGGGATGGCCGCTTCGGGGCCTGAACCCGGCGTACCGTCCGTGCTCACCTGTTCTCCGTTTTCCTGGTCCGCGGGCTGCTCGCCGGTCGCGGGCTGTGGCTGAACCTGCCCCGCTCCCTTGTGGGCCCGATCTCGCTCCGCTGTGGGCTGTGTCTCGTGCTCGGTCATGTCTCCTGCCCCCGTCGTTCGTCCGGGAGGCCCGCGGTTACGGGCTCCCCCGAGGAACCCGCCGTCGTTTCGGGTTCCTCCTCCTCAATGATCTCTCCAGTCGCCGTGTTCACAGCGGGTGCGGCCGGGACCGCCGTGGCGAGGGCCGCGGCGATCGTCTCAGCCGTCTTCCGGCCTATCCCGGGCACCTCCTGGATCTGTTCGATTGTGGCGGACCGCAGCTTCTTCACCGAGCCGAAATGCTTGATGAGCGCCTGTTTGCGGGTCTCGCCGAGGCCGGGGACGTCGTCCAGGGGGCCGGCCCGGAAGCGCTTGGCGCGCTTGGTGCGCTGGTAGGTGATCGCGAACCGGTGGGCCTCGTCCCGCACGCGCTGGAGCAGATACAGGCCCTCGCTGGTCCGGGGCAGGACCACCGGGTCGTCGTCGCCGGGCAGCCAGACCTCCTCCAGGCGCTTGGCGAGTCCGCAGACCGCGATGTCGTCGATACCCAGCTCGTCCAGAGCGCGCCGGGCCGCGGCGACCTGGGGCTGTCCGCCGTCGACCACGACCAGCTGGGGCGGATACGCGAACTTCTTGGGACGGCCCTCGTCGTCCTTGAGCGAGGTGCTGATTTCGCCTGTGCCGGAGACCGCGCCCGTACCGATGACTGTGTCGGTGCCGGTGAGCGCGTCCGTGTCGGTCAGCGCGCCCATACCTGTGAGCGCGCCGGCACCGTCGGCGAGGGCGTCCTCGGTGCCGTCGGCCCACTCCCCCGTCTTCTCCTTCTCGGCGAGGTAGCGCCTGAACCGGCGGGTGATCACCTCGTGCATGGAGCGGACGTCGTCCTGGCCCGCGAAGCCCTTGATCTGGAAGCGGCGGTACTCACTCTTGCGCTGCAGACCGTCCTCGAAGACGACCATGGAGGCGACCACGTCGTCCCCCTGGAGATGCGAGATGTCGTAGCACTCGATGCGCAGCGGGGCGCTGTCCAGGTCGAGGGCTTCGGCGATCTCCTCCAGGGCTCGCGAGCGCGTGGTGAGGTCGGAGGCGCGCTTGGTCTTGTGCAGCGCGAGGGCCTGCTGGGCGTTGCGCTGCACGGTCTCCATGAGCGCCTTCTTGTCGCCGCGCTGCGGGATGCGCAGCGACACGTTCGCCCCCCTGCGGCCGGCCAGCCACTCCTGGACCGGATCGACGGGCTCGGGCAGCGCCGGAACCAGCACCTCCTTGGGGACCGCGTCCCCGGTCTCCTCGCCATAGAGCTGCTGCAGGGCGTGCTCGACCAGCGCGCCGGTGGTGATCTCCTCGACCTTGTCGGTGACCCAGCCGCGCTGGCCGCGCACCCGGCCGCCGCGCACATGGAAGATCTGCACGGCCGCCTCCAGCTCGTCCTCGGCGACGGCGATGAGGTCGGCGTCGGTCGCGTCGGCGAGCACGACGGCGTTCTTCTCCATGGCCTTCTTCAGAGCCTCGATGTCGTCGCGCAGCCGGGCGGCCCGCTCGTACTCCATCTCCTCGGCCGCCTCCATCATCTGCTTCTCCAGACGGCGGAGGTAGGTGCCGGTGCGGCCGGCCATGAAGTCGCAGAACTCCTCGGCCAGCTCCTGGTGATCCTCGGGGCTGATCCGGCCGACGCAGGGGGCGGAGCACTTGCCGATGTAGCCGAGCAGGCAGGGGCGGCCGGTGCGGGCGGCGTTCTTGAACACGCCGGCCGAGCAGGTGCGCACCGGGAAGACGCGCAGCAGCAGATCGACGGTGTCCCGGATGGCCCACGCGTGCCCGTACGGCCCGAAGTACCGGACGCCCTTCTTCTTGTGACCGCGCATCACCTGCACGCGCGGGAACTCCTCGTTCATCGTCACTGCGAGGTACGGGTAGCTCTTGTCGTCGCGGTACTTGACGTTGAACCTGGGGTCGTACTCCTTGATCCAGGAGTACTCCAGCTGGAGCGCCTCGACCTCCGTGGACACCACGGTCCACTCCACGGACGCGGCAGTGGTCACCATCGTCCGGGTGCGCGGGTGCAGGTTCGCCAGGTCCTGGAAGTAGTTCGCCAGGCGCTGGCGCAGGCTTTTCGCCTTTCCGACGTAGATCACCCGGCGGTGCTCGTCACGGAACCTGTACACCCCGGGAGAGTCCGGGATCTCACCCGGCCTGGGGCGGTAGCTGGAGGGATCGGCCATGTCTCACACCCTACTGTCGAGCACCGACACCGCGTCGGGCCTGTGGACAACCCCCACGCACGTGCCGTTCACCCGTCCCCGCACCATCGCGTGTCCACCGGCGGCAGGTCCGTTCCGATCATGTGCCGGACGATCCGGAACACCTCGTCGAGCGGCACGGTGTCCGCCTCCGGATAGGTTCCGGATAGGTTCCGGATAGGTATCGCACTGCCCGTTCGCGAGCCGGAAGCCCCCGCTCGCCCCGCGGGACCCCACCGAGACGGCGTACGCGCCCGGATCGCCCTCTTCGGCGAGGAGCATCACCAGCGCGCGCTCGGTGCTGCTCAGAACCGTCAGCAGGCGTCCGGCGGAGCTGGTCAGCCAGGAGCGGCTGGTCAGCCAGGTTTCGAAACGGCTCTCGGCGTTCCGCCGCCGCAGGACGGCGACCGCCTCCTCGCCCGTCACGGCCGTGCGCTCACCGGCGAAAGTCCAGGTCTCCGTCACCCGCCGATCTTCCCGTCGGGTGGCACGGGAGGGCGTGAGGCCCCTGACGGGCGGCTCGGGCCCGGCGTCGCGACCCGGTCGGCTTCGGTCGTGGCGGGTTCGAGGTGTTGTCGGGGTCTGGTCAACACGCTTCAATGCGGGGGAACTCGGGGCCGCGCACGCACGCGTACGGGCGCGGCGCGCGCAGCTACAGGCGTCCACAGCGCCCACGGGGGTGGCCCCGCACACCAGCGCAGACGGTCTGACCAGCCGTAGCGACACCTCATAGAAAGGCGCCCCGGCATGCGGCATGCCACAGAGCACGCGCACCTCCCCACCGCGGAACTGGACACGGCCCTGCGGGGCGGCCCCTTCCATGTGGCGCTGCGCGCCGCGATCGCCGCACGCGGGCTGCCGCTCCAGCGCGTCCAGCACCATCTGTCCCGGCACGGGGTCAAGGTCGGTGTCACCAGCCTGAGTTACTGGCAGCAGGGCGCCCGCCGCCCGCAGCGCCCCGAGTCGCTACGCGCCGTACGCGCACTGGAGGAGATCCTCCAGTTGCCGGACGAGTCGCTGATCCGGCTGCTCGCCGAGGTCGACGAGCGCACGGTGACCGGCCGCACAGCAGGGCGCTCCTACCGCTCCCTGCTCGAGGCCTCGGACGTCCTGGACCGGCTCCGGGGCGAACTGGGCTGGTCACTCGACGGCGGGCTGCACACCCTCGGCCACCACGAATGCGTCCGCATCGGCGCCCGGCGCGACCTCGCGAGCCGCGAGGCCCACCACATCGTGCGCGCCCACCGCGACGGCGCCGACCGCTTCGTCGCCGTACACCACGGGGACCCCGGCTGCCGCCCGCACGACATCAGAGTGCGGGCACTGGAGAACTGCCGCACGGGACGCGTCCGCTGGGACCAGGAGACCGGTGTGCTGGTGGCGGAGCTGCTCTTCGGCACCCGACTGCGCTCCGGGGACACCTTCCTCTTCCGGTACGCCGTCGAGGACGGCACGGCCGGGCCCTGCCGTGAGTACCTCCACCGCTTCGGTTTCCCCGGCGGCCAGTACGCGCTCCAGGTGCGCTTCGACGCGACCGCACTGCCGGCTCGCTGCCATCGCTTCACTCAGCACTCGGCGGCGGCCCCCCGCAGCGGCCGACACGAACTGCCGATCACCGGCCCCCACCACTGCGTCCATGTGGTCGAGCCCCGGATACGCCCGGGCATCGTCGGCATCGCGTGGGAATGGGAGTGAAGTCGTCGCGCAGGCAGGCCAGTTGAGACGGTCCGGCTCCATCACCGGGCGACACCTGGGGCTCCCCTCCCGGCTCGGTGGCGTGACGCGGGGCAGCTGCATGGGGCGGCGGCTGGCGGCTGGCGGCTGGCGGCTGGCGGCTGGCGGCTGGCGGCTGGCGGCTGGCGGCTGGCGGCTGGCGGCTGTGGAGGGACGGTCGTGCGGCAGCGCAGGTGCAACCCTGCAGCAGCGGGGAGGGCCGTGCGACTGCGCGAGGGCAGCCCTGCCGCTGCGTGGGAACGGGCGCACGGCGGCGCAGATGCGGTTATCCCGTGGCGCGGGGCGACTGCGCCGGCCGGTGCGCCGAGGTGGCCGTCAGGCGCCCGGGCCGGCGATGATCCTGCCGTTCGTGGTCTTCACCGGCAGCTCGGCCAGGGGCTCGGTGGCCGGTGCCTGGACCACCTTGCCTGTCACGGCGTCGAACTGGCTGCCGTGACAGGGGCAGATCAGGGTCGCCCCCTGCAGCTTGTTGATGGGGCACCCGGCGTGCGTGCAGATCGTGCTGTAGGCCTTCAGTGTGCCGCTTCCGTCGCGGCTGACCACCACGTTGTGGTCCCGGTAGAGCTTGGCGCCGCCCTTCGAGACCTCACTCTCGGTACCGAGGTCGACCGGCGCCGTCGGGGTGGCCGCGACCGCGCTGCCCTGCCCTGGCGCCGAGCACGCGGCCAGACCGAGCCCGGCGACCGGAGCCACGGCGGCCCCTCGAAGGACGGTACGGCGGCTCGCGGAGGATCGGGCGGGCATCTGGAACTCCACTGCTCAAGGGGTGTGCAGGGCGACGATACCCGGGCAGAAGAGGCGGCCCTGGGGCGGGGTGGCGACTGCGGGAAAGGTGCGCCGGGCAGTGGCGGTGAGGGGCCGGGCGGTGCCGTGGAGTACTGGAGCGGTGCCGGTAGTGGTAGCGGACTGGGAAGCGGGACGTAAACGCTTGCGCAAGCGTTTACGCGAGGGTGGCCGATGGGATACCGTCCGGCCGGAAAGCCTGCGTTCGATCGGTTCAGAGAGGGAGAGGCGATGCCCACCATGGCCGACGTCGCACGGAGCGCCGGAGTCTCCGTGGCGACCGTCTCCCACGTGCTGAACGGCACGCGCCCGGTGTTGTCCCACACCCGCCAGGCCGTGCTGGACGCCGTCGACGCCCTCGGCTACACCCCCAACACCCTGGCCCGCTCCCTGGTGACCTCCCGTACCCGCTCCATCGGGCTCGCGGTGTCGGCGATCAGCAACCCGTACTTCACGGAGATCCTCCAGGGCGTCGAGGCCGCCGTCCTGGAAGCGGGCTACAGCCTGCTCATCGCGGACCCTCACGACGACCCCGGGCACGAACGCAAGGTCGTGCAGCTCCTCCATGAGCGCCGGGTGGACGGCATGATCGTCGCCCCGTCCGCGCGTCCGCACGATCTGGTCGGCTATCTGCGCCGCCACGCCGTACCGACGGTGTTCCTGGACCGGGTGATCGACGCGGGCGTGGCGGACGGCGGCGCGACCGGCGGTGGCGCGGGCTCCGCCCTCGGCGAGGGTCCGCCCTGGTACGACCAGGTCTGCACCGAGAGCGCCGAACCGACCGCCCGGCTCGTCACCCACCTCGCCCAATTGGGCCATCGCCGGATCGGCCTGATCGCTGGCTTGCCCGGGCTCAGCACCACCGGTGAGCGCGTGGCCGGATACCGGGACGGCCTCATCGCCGCCGGCCTGGCCCATGACGCACGGCTTCTGGTGTCCGGGAACTCCGAGTCTGCGGGGGCCGAGCAGGCCACAGCCGCCCTGCTCGCCCTGCCCGATCCGCCGACGGCACTCGTCACCGCCAACAACGCGATGACGATCGGCACCCTGCGCGCCCTGCGGCGGCAGAGGCTGTCCGTGCCGGACGACGTCGCCCTGTGCTGCTTCGACGACTTCGCCTGGGCCGACCTGTTCTCACCCCGGCTCACCGCGATCGCCCAGCCCAGCAGGGAGTTGGGGGCGCAGGCGGTCCAGGTGCTCCTGGAGCGCCTGGACGAGCCGCTTCGGCCGAGCCGGACGGTGCGGCTGCCGTGCGCGTTCGTCCATCGCACGTCCTGCGGGTGCCCGGAGCAGCCGGGCGGGCCGGAGGAGCCGGAGGCCCCCGCTGACACCGCATCATCCACGCTGCAGGAGAAGGGATTTGCCACGTGATCGTCGTCGCCGGTGAGGCACTGATCGACCTGGTACCGCAGGGCCCCGGTGCCCTCGCGGACCTGAAGCCGGCGCTCGGCGGCGGCCCGTACAACACCGCCGTGGCCCTCGGCCGACTCGGCTCCCCCACCGCGTTCTGCTCCCGGACGTCGCACGACGCCTTCGGCGAGGCCCTGCTCGACGGGCTGCGACAGGCGGGGGTGGATGTGTCCGGGGTGCAGCGCGGGACGGAGCCGACGACCCTGGCGGTGGCCACGATCGACGGCAGCGGCTCGGCCGCCTATTCCTTCTATGTCGAAGGCACCGCCGACCGTCTGTTCACCGCCCCCGCCGCGCTGCCCGCCGGCACGCGCGCGGTGTCCTTCGGCACCTGCTCGCTTGTCCTGGAACCGGGGGCGAGCGCCTATGAGGAGCTGATGCGCACGGCCGTGCGACAGGGGCTGTTCACCGCGCTCGACCCCAACATCCGGGCGGGACTGATCCCGGACGCGGACGCCTACCGGGCGCGCTTCAAGAGCTGGCTGCCCTCGGTAACGCTGCTGAAGCTCTCCGCGGAGGACGCCGAGTGGCTGGGCGGCACCCCGGGCGAGTGGCTGGCCGCAGGACCGGCGGCCGTCGTGGTGACCCGAGGCGGGGACGGGCTGAGCGTGTTCACCCGGGATGGCGCGGAGTACTCCGTACCGGGTGAGAAGGTCGCCGTGGTGGACACCATCGGCGCCGGTGACACGGTCAACGCGGCTTTGCTGCATGGGCTTTCGGCCCTGGACGCACTGTCCGCCGATGCGCTCGCCGCCCTCGGGGCGGAGGGCTGGACGCGGCTGTTGCGCTTCGCGGCACGCGCGGCGGCGATCACCTGCTCGCGGGCGGGGGCCGAGCCGCCGTACGCCGCCGACCTGGGTGAACTGTGAGCGGCTCCTTTCCTCTCTGCTGTTGTCAAGGTGCGGCCGGACCTGTGGCGCGGGGACCTGTCGGACCTCAGGGCCGGGGTGGCTGATGGTGGAACGAGCGGCGCCCCGCGGGAAGTTCCCGCGGGGCGCCGCTTTTTTGGTGGTGTGTCAGGCCTTGCGTGCCCGCGTCGTCTTCTTCGCGGGCGTCGTCTTCTTGGTGGCCGTGGCGGCCTTCTTGGTCGCCGTGTTGTTGGCCCTGGCCGTCACCGTCTTCTTGGCCGCTGTCTTCGCCGCGGCCGTCTTCCTGGCCGTGGTGGCGCGCGGAGCCTTCACCGGTTCCGCGTCGCTGATGCGGTCGGCGCCGAGGATCTCGCGCAGGAACTTGCCGGTGTGGCTGGCCGGAACCCCGGCGACCTCCTCGGGCGTACCCTCGGCGACCACGAGGCCACCGCCGGCGCCGCCCTCCGGACCCATGTCCACGATCCAGTCGGCGGTCTTGATCACGTCGAGGTTGTGCTCGATGACGATGACCGAGTTGCCCTTGTCGACCAAGCCGCCGAGGACCTTCAGCAGCTTGCTGATGTCCTCGAAGTGCAGCCCGGTGGTCGGCTCGTCCAGGACGTAGACCGTGCGCCCGGTGGACCGCTTCTGCAGTTCGCTGGCCAGCTTCACGCGCTGGGCCTCACCGCCAGAGAGGGTGGTGGCGGACTGGCCGAGGCGGACGTAGCCGAGGCCGACGTCCTTCAGGGTCCTCAGATGCCGGGAGATGGCCGGGACGGCCTCGAAGAACTCGGTGGCCTCCTCGATCGGCATGTTCAGCACGTCGGCGATGGACTTGCCCTTGTAGTGGACCTCAAGGGTCTCCCGGTTGTACCGGGCGCCGTGGCAGACCTCGCACGGGACATAGACGTCCGGGAGGAAGTTCATCTCAATCTTGATCGTGCCGTCGCCCGCGCAGTTCTCGCAGCGGCCGCCCTTGACGTTGAAGGAGAAGCGGCCGGGCAGATAGCCGCGGACCTTCGCCTCGGTGGTCTCGGCGAACAGCTTGCGAATGTGGTCGAAGACTCCGGTGTACGTCGCCGGGTTGGACCGCGGGGTGCGGCCGATGGGCGACTGGTCGACGTGCACGACCTTGTCGACGAGGTCGTCGCCGTCCACGCGTGTGTGCCGTCCGGGGACGTTCCTCGCGCCGTTCAGCTCGCGGGCCAGGTGCGTGTACAGGATGTCGTTGACCAGCGTCGACTTGCCGGACCCGGACACGCCCGTGACGGCCGTGAACACGCCCAGCGGGAAGGACACGTCGATGTCCTGCAGGTTGTTCTCACGGGCGCCGTGCACCGTGAGCTGCCGGGACGGGTCGCGGGGACGGCGGAGGTCCGGCACCGGGATCGCCTTGCGGCCCGAGAGATACGCGCCGGTCTGCGACTCGGTGTTGGCGAGCAGCTCCGTCAGGGAGCCGCTGTGCACGACCTTGCCGCCGTGCTCACCGGCGCCGGGGCCGATGTCGACCACCCAGTCGGCGACCTTGATGGTGTCCTCGTCGTGCTCCACGACGATGAGGGTGTTGCCCATGTCGCGCAGCCGGACCAGGGTCTCGATCAGCCGGTGGTTGTCCCGCTGGTGCAGACCGATGGACGGCTCGTCCAGGACGTACAGCACGCCGACGAGGCCGGAGCCGATCTGGGTGGCCAGGCGGATGCGCTGGGCTTCACCGCCGGAGAGCGTGCCCGCCGCGCGGTTCAGCGAGAGGTAGTCCAGGCCTACGTCGACCAGGAAGCGCAGGCGTTCGTTGACCTCCTTCAGGACCCGCTCGGCGATCTTCTTGTCCCGGGCGTTCAGCGTCAGTCGACCCAGGAACTCCGCGCAGTCGCTGATCGACATCGCGGAGACCTCGGCGATCGACTTCTCCATGACCGTGACCGCGAGGACGATCGGCTTGAGACGCGTGCCCTCACAGGAGGGGCAGGGCACCTCGCGCATGTAGCCCTCGAAGCGCTCGCGGCTGGCGTCGCTCTCGGCCTCGCTGTGCCGGCGCTTCACGAATGGCACCGCGCCCTCGAAGGGCGTGGTGTACACGCGCTCGCGGCCGTACCGGTTGCGGTACCGAACCTCGATCTGGGTCTTGTGGCCGTGGAGCAGGGCCTTCTTCGCGCGCTGGGGCAGGCCCGCGAACGGGATGTCCGTGCGGAAGCCGAGGGCGTCCGCGAGGGCGTCGATGAGGCGGCCGAAGTAGTCCTTGGTGTGTCCGTGCGACCAGGGATGGATCGCGCCCTCGTCCAGGGACTTGTCCGGGTCCGGGACGAGCAGCTCCGGGTCGACCTCCATGCGCGTGCCGATGCCGGTGCACTCGGGGCAGGCGCCGAAGGGCGAGTTGAAGGAGAAGGAGCGGGGCTCCAACTCCTCGAAGGACAGGTCGTCGTACGGGCAGTACAGGTGCTCCGAGTACATGCGCTCGCGCTCGGGGTCGTCCTCGGGGAGGTCGACGAAGTCGAGCACGATCATGCCGCCGGACAAGCCGAGGGCGGTCTCCACGGAGTCGGTGAGGCGGCGCTTGGCGGAGTCCTTGACCGTGAGGCGGTCGACGACCACCTCGATGGTGTGCTTCTCCTGCTTCTTCAGCGTCGGCGGGTCGGAGAGCTGGATCGTCTCGCCGTCCACGCGCGCGCGGGAGTAGCCCTTGGTCTGGAGATCGGCGAAGAGGTCGACGAACTCACCCTTGCGCTCGCGCACCAGCGGGGACAGCACCTGGAAACGGCTCCCCTCCGGCAGCTCCAGGACCCTGTCCACGATGGCCTGCGGCGACTGGCGCGAGATCGGGCGGGCGCACTCGGGGCAGTGCGGCTTGCCGATGCGCGCGAAGAGCAGCCGCAGATAGTCGTAGACCTCGGTGATGGTGCCGACCGTCGAGCGCGGGTTGCGCGAGGTCGACTTCTGGTCGATGGAGACCGCCGGCGACAGACCCTCGATGAAGTCGACGTCCGGCTTGTCCATCTGGCCGAGGAACTGCCGGGCGTACGAGGAGAGCGACTCCACGTAGCGACGCTGGCCCTCCGCGAAGATCGTGTCGAAGGCCAGGGAGGACTTGCCCGACCCGGACAGGCCCGTGAAGACGATGAGCGAGTCACGAGGCAGGTCGAGCGAGACATTCTTCAGGTTGTGCTCGCGCGCGCCACGGACGATGAGACGGTCGGCCACAGCCGGTCCGCACCTTTCTTGAGTGAAGTGACAGGGGCAGGGCCCCGTGCTTCTTCAGACTAGGGGGAGCCACTGACAACGCCGGTCGGATTGCCCGGTTGCATAACAACCCCCGGCCCTCCAGCATGCCCGACGCCGCCTCCGACGATATAGCACGTGCTTTCGATTAGCGGGCGAGGTTCACCACCTTCACCCAAAGGTGTGGCGGGGCTAGTGTCGGGCTCATGATTGATCACGCTCATGACCTGGCATGTGTACGTGACGCGACCGAGCGGCTCCTCACCGCGGTCGCCGAACTGGACAACGCGTCGCTCGCCGAGCCGTCACGCCTCCCGGGCTGGACCCGCGGACACGTCCTCGCCCACCTCGCCCGCAACGCGGACGCGCTCGTGAACGTTCTCGAGGGCCGCCCCATGTACACGAGCGCCGAGGCGCGGGACGCCGACATCGAGCGGGACGCCCCGCGCCCCCTCGACGCCCAGCTCGCCGACCTGCGCGAGAGCACGGGCCGCTTCCAGGCGGCGGGGGACGCACCGGCGGACTGGTCGCGCACGGTGGAGCTGCGCAACGGGGTCACCGATTCCGCGTCCCGGGTGCCGTTCCGGCGGTGGGCCGAGATCGAGCTGCACCATGTGGATCTCGGCATCGGGTACGAGCTGGAGGATGTTCCTGCGGAGTTCGCCGAGCGCGAGATCGACTTCCTGGCGGACCGCTTCGCGGGACACAAGGAGGTGCCCTCGACCGGCCTTGCCACCGGCGACGGACGGACCTGGACCACCGGTGGCGGCGCGGCAGGCGGACAGGTCGCGGTCGAGGGTACAGCCGCCGACCTGCTGGGCTGGCTCGCCGGGCGGCGCGACGGCTCCGGCCTGACCGTGAAGGGCGCGCTGCCGAAGCTGCCTCCGTTGTAGGCCGTCGACGGTCCGCGGACCCCTCCCCGCTATAGGCTGATCACCATGACGTACACCGGAGAGGTCAGGGTCGGCGGACCCGCGGATGTGCACGAGCTGAAAGACCTGATGATCACGAAGATCGCGGTCGGCCCGATGAACAACAACGCCTACCTGCTGCGCTGCCGGGCCACCGACGAGCAGCTTCTGATCGACGCGGCCAACGAGGCGGAGACGCTCCTCGGCATGATCGGTGACGACGGCATCGCGTCCGTCGTCACCACGCATCAGCACGGCGACCACTGGCAGGCGCTCGCCGAGGTCGTCGCCGCCACGGGCGCGCGTACGTACGCCGGCCGGGAGGACGCCCCGCGGATCCCGGTGCCCACCGATGTCCTGGTGAACGACGGCGATGTCATCAGGGTGGGACAGGTGGAACTCACCGCACGGCATCTCGTCGGGCACACCCCGGGTTCGATCGCGCTGGTCTACGACGATCCGCACGGCCACCCGCACGTCTTCACCGGCGACTGTCTCTTCCCGGGCGGCGTCGGCAACACGCGCAAGGATCCGAAGGCCTTCGCCAGCCTGATCCACGACGTGGAGACGAAGATCTTCGACGTGCTCCCGGACGAGACCTGGGTGTATCCCGGGCACGGCAACGACACGACGCTGGGAGCTGAGCGGCCGCATCTGCCGGAGTGGCACGCGCGCGGGTGGTGAGCGCCAGGCGCCGACGGTGAACGCCGGGCGCGGGTGGTGAGCGCTGGGCATGCGAGGTGAGCGCCCCGGCGCGTTTTCACCACGCGCGCCCCGTGTGCATTTTTCGCACACGCCGGGGGCGTGTGCGCGCTCCCGACGCGCCCCGTGGCGCAGTCAACTGGAAGCAGCGCCGCAGAGGATGACGGCTCCTGTGCGGTGGGGCCGCCGGTCTCCCATCCCGCCCTCGACCGGCGGCCCTGGCCGAAGGCTCGCGGCATGGGCGGAGTTCACACGACTGCAACACCCGCTCCCACTATGCGAACAGTTGTCGTCGTGACCTGGACAAACGCGGGGCCGGCTGCCAATCTCCCGCCATGTATCTCGCCCCCCGCACCCTGCGTCCCCGCACCTTGCGCCGTGCGCTGGCCGCCGCCACCGTAGCCCTGCTCGCCACCGCTGTCGGCTGTGCTCCGCAGCCCGAGGACAAGGCGTCGGCCGGCTCTTCCGGCTCTGCCACGAAGAGCTGCGCCAAGGGCAAGTTGGCCACCAAGACGTCCGGGAAGCTGACGATCGCGACGGACGAGCCGGCGTACGAGCCCTGGTTCAAGGACGACAAGCCGGCGAACGGCAAGGGCTTCGAGTCGGCGGTCGCCTACGCAGTGGCCCGGCAGCTGGGTTACGACAAGAGCGCGGTCGTCTGGCAGAGTGTGCCGTTCAACAAGGCGTTCGCGCCCGGCGTGAAGACCTTCGACTTCGACATCAACCAGGTGTCGATCAGCGCCGAGCGCAAGAAGGCCGTCGACTTCTCCTCCGGCTACTACGACGTGCGCCAGGCCGTCATCGCGCTGAAGGGAAGCAAGGCCGCCAAGGCGACGAGCATCGCGGACCTGAAGGACCTCAAGCTCGGCGCCCAGGTGGGCACCACGAGCCTCAACTACATCACCGACGTGGTGAAGCCGAAGCAGGAGGCCGCCGCGTTCGCGAAGAACGACCAGGCCAAGTCGGCACTGAAGAACGGCCAGGTCGACGCGATCGTGGTCGACCTGCCGACCGCGTTCTACATCACCTCGGCCGAGGTGACGAACGCGAGGATCGTCGGCCAGTTCGAGAACCAGGGCGGCACGCCCGAGCAGTTCGGGCTGGTGCTGGACAAGGGCAGCGCGCTGACCTCGTGTGTGGGCGGCGCCGTGGACGCCCTGCGCAAGGACGGTACGCTGGCGAAGCTCGAGAAGCAGTGGCTCTCCGACGCCGTCGACGCTCCGGTGCTCAAGTGACGGTCACCAAGCGCGAGTCGGCCCGGGAGGGTGCCGACGGCAAGGGCGACATGACCGGTGGCGCCGCCGACGACGCCACCGGTGATCGTTACGTACCCTCCGAACGGCGGCTGGCGCGTGACCGCTACAAACGCGCGCGTGCCCGCCGCGCCACGGCCGTCGCGGCGCTCTCGACCCTGGTCACGGGCGTCGTGCTCTACCTGGTCGTGGTCAACGCGCCGGGCTGGCCGCGCACCAAGGAGACCTTCTTCAGCGCGCAGTACGCGCGCGAGGCGCTGCCGAAGGTTCTCGAAGGGCTGTGGCTCAACGTCCGCCTGCTCGCGGTCTGCGGCGTCGCCGTCCTGGTCCTCGGCATGCTGATCGCGATCGCCCGCACCCTGCGCGGCCCGGTGTTCTTCCCGCTGCGGGTGCTGGCGGCGGCCTACACCGACTTCTTCCGCGGCCTCCCGCTGATCATCAACCTGATGATCGTGGTCCTGGGCGTGCCGGCGCTGCGGCTGCAGGGCGTGACGGTCGATCCGGTGCTCCTCGGCGGTACGGCGCTGACGCTGACGTATTCGGCGTACGTGGCCGAGGTGTTCCGGGCCGGCATCGAGTCGATCCACCCCTCGCAGCGCGCCGCGGCCCGCTCCCTGGGCCTGACCAACCGCCAGGCCCTGCGCTACGTCGTCCTCCCCCAGGCGGTACGGCGTCAGGTGCCGCCGCTGCTCAACGACCTGGTGTCGCTGCAGAAGGACACCGGTCTGGTGTCGATCGGCGGCGCGGTGGACGCGGTGCGGGCCGCCGACATCATCGTGGGGCGCAGTCTGAACTACACGCCGTACATCGTCGCGGGGCTGGTCTTCGTGGCGCTGACCATTCCGATGACCCGCTTCACGGACTGGGTGACGGCCCGGATGGACCGGCAGCGGGCCCAGGGAGGATCGCTATGAGCGACGCAGACGCGCCCGTCCTGCGTATGGAGTCCGTCCGCAAGACCTTCGGCGGCTCCGTCGTGCTGCGGGACGTCGATCTGGCGGTCGCGCCGCACACGGTGACCGCGCTGATCGGCGCTTCCGGCTCGGGCAAGTCCACGCTGCTGCGCTGCGCCAACCTCCTGGAGGAGATCGACGACGGTGCGATCTGGCTGGACGGCGAGGAGATCACCGATCCGCGCGCCGACCAGGACGCGGTACGGCGCCGGATCGGGGTGGTCTTCCAGGCGTACAACCTCTTCCCGCACATGAGCGTGCTGGACAACATCACGCTGGCCCCGCGCCGGGTGCACGGCGTCTCCCGCGCGGAGGCCGAGGAACGGGCCAGGGAGCTGCTGGAGCGCCTCGGACTGGGTGCCAAGGCGGATGCCTACCCCGACCGGCTCAGCGGAGGTCAGCAGCAGCGTGCGGCGATCGTACGGGCGCTGGCCGTACGGCCCCGGCTGTTGCTGCTGGACGAGATCACGGCGGCGCTCGACCCCGAACTCGTGGGCGAGGTGCTGGAGGTGGTGCGGGACTTGAAGGACGACGGCATGACCATGGTGCTGGCGACGCACGAGATGGGCTTCGCGCGGGACGTCGCCGACCAGGTTTGTTTTCTGGACGGTGGAGTCGTGCTGGAGCGCGGCACCGCTGAGCAGGTTTTCGGCGACCCGCAGCAGGAACGCACGCGACGCTTCCTGCGGCGGATCGTGGAGGCGGGCCGACTGTAGCGACGCGTCGGCAGGGGCCGCCGGTTTCTCACTACGCGTCGGCCTGGGCCTCGCCCACCAGGGCGGCCACGCGCTCCACGCCGAACACATAGCCCTGCACTCCGCAGCCGGCGATCACACCGTCCGCGCGCAGCGAGACATAGGAGTGATGCCGGAACGATTCGCGCTGGTGGATGTTGGAGATGTGCACCTCCAGGACGGGCATGCCGTCACAGGTGTTGAGTGCGTCCAGAATCGCGACCGACGTGTGGGAGTAGGCGCCGGGGTTGATGACGATCGCGCAGTGGTTCAGCCGCGCCTCGTGGATCCAGTCGACCAGTTCGCCCTCGTGGTTGGACTGCCGGAAGTCCACCGTGCCGCCGTGCGCGGCCGCGGCCTTGGCGCACAGCGCCTCGACGTCGGCCAGTGTGTCCCTGCCGTAGATCTCGGGCTGGCGCTGGCCGAGCAGGTTCAGGTTGGGCCCGTTGAGGATCATGATCGGGGCGTTGGCCAGGGTGCGGGGCACGGTTCCTCCGGTCCGTTCGGGGCGGTACGTCCACGACCGCCGCTCGCACCCGGTCTATCACGGTGGCCACAGCGGACGACGAGCCGCGCACGTCGTCGCCTCGGCGCACACTCCGGTCGCTTCATCACCTCCACGCGCCCCCGTAACGCATGATCACCGTGGGTAGTTGACGCAGCATGGCACCTGCACACACCGTAAGCACACCGTCGATGCTGCGACTCGCCGCGGCCTCCCTGGCGGGGACCGCGATCGAGTTCTACGACTTCTTCGTCTACGGCACGGCGGCCGCCCTGGTCCTGGGGCCGCTGTTCTTCCCGACGTTCTCTCCGCTCGCGGGGACGCTGGCGGCGTTCGCGACGTTCGGGGCGGGGTTCGTGGCCCGGCCGCTGGGCTCGGTGTTGTTCGGGCACCTCGGCGACCGGCGTGGACGGCGGCCGGTGCTGGTTCTCTCGCTGCTGCTCACGGGCGCCTCGACGGTCGCGGTGGGCTGTCTGCCGTCGTACGGATCGATCGGCGTCGCCGCGCCCGCGCTGCTGCTCGCGCTGCGCTTCCTGCAGGGCCTGGGCCTCGGCGGGGAGTGGGGCGGGGCGGTGCTGCTGACCGCCGAGCACGCACCGCCCGGGCGACGCGCCCTGTGGTCCAGCTTTCCGCAGGTGGGGCCCGCGTTGGGATTCGTGCTCGCCAACGGGGTGATGCTCGCGCTGTCGGTGGGACTGTCCGACGCGGAGTTCGCCGGGTGGGGGTGGCGTGTGCCGTTCTGGGCGGCCGGTGTGCTGGCGCTGTCCGGGCTGTGGCTGCGCTCGTCGCTCGCCGAGAGTCCTCGGTTCCTGGAGATCGACGACCACGCGCGCGTGCCGTTCGTCGAGGTCGTACGGCATCACGGGCGGCTGGTGCTGCTGACGGCCGGGGCGCTGGCCGCGGGGTACGCGGTCTTCTACGCGGTGACGACCTGGTCGCTCGCTTACGCGACGGAGCGGCTCGGGGTGAGCCGGACGGTGATGCTGACGTGTGTCATGGCCGCGGTGGTGGTGAAGGCGTCTCTCACGCCGTTCATGGCGGTGCTGGGCGACCGCTACGGGCGCCGGCCGATGTGCCTGACGGGGTGCGCGGCCTGCTGCGTGTGGATGCTCCCGATGGTGGCGCTGCTGTCCACCGGCCAGCCACTGCTGATGTTCCTCGGCATCCTGGGCGCTCTGGTCTCCTTCATCACCATGTTCGCGGTGATCGCCGCCTATCTGCCGGAGTTGTACGAGGCACGGGTGCGCTGCACGGGCGCCGCGGTGGGCTACAACCTCGGCGGAGTCCTGGGCGGCGCCCTCACCCCGATCGTGGCCACGGCGCTCGCGGAGCACAGCGGGCGCGTCCCCTGGAGCGTGGGCGCCTATCTCACGGGCGTGGCGCTGCTGAGCCTCGTGTGCTTCGCCCTGCTGCCGGAGACCCGCCCGGTGCCCGTCGTGGCGGTGGAGCCGGCGACGGGCTGACCGGCCGCGGCCGGACGGCGGCTATGGGTTGATCGCCAATTCCAGGTAGGCCGCGAAGATCACCAGGTGGACTCCGCCCTGCAGGGGTGTGGCTCGCCCGGGTACGACCGTCAGGGAGCTGACCACGACGGTCAGCGCGAGCAGCAGCATATGGGTCGAGCCGAGGCCGAGGACGAGTGGTCCGGACAGCCAGACGGAGGCGAGGGCGACGGCCGGGATGGTCAGGCCGATGCTGGCCATGGCCGAGCCGAGTGCGAGGTTGAGGCTGGTCTGCACCCGGTCGCGACGTGCGGAGCGCAGCGCGGCGATCGTCTCCGGCAGCAGGACGAGCAGGGCGATGATCACACCGACGACGGCATGGTGCAGGCCGGCCGCCTCCACTCCCGACTCGATGGTGGGCGACACCGCCTTGGCCAGGCCCACCACGCCGATCAGGGCCAGGCCGAGCAGGGCGAGGCTGATCCAGGCGGTGCGCGCGGACGGCGGTGTGGCGTGGTCGTCGGCGGTGATGACCTCGCCCTGCCTGGTGATCGGCAGGAAGTAGTCGCGGTGGCGCACGGTCTGGGTGGCCACGAACAAGCCGTACAGAATCAGTGAGGACACCGCGGCGAAGGCCAGCTGCACCGAGGAGAACTCGGGTCCGGGCTTGCTGGTGGTGAAGGTCGGCAGCACCAGGCTGAGCGTGGCGAGCGTCGCCACGGTCGCCAGGGCCGCTCCGGTGCCCTCGGGGTTGAAGACCGCCGTGCCGTGCCGCAGGGAGGCGACGAGTAGGCAGATGCCGACGACGCCGTTGCAGGTGATCATTACGGCGGCGAAGACGGTGTCCCTGGCGAGGGTGGAACTTTTGTCGCCGCCGTCGGCCATGAGGGTGACGATCAGCGCCACTTCGATGATCGTGACGGCGACGGCGAGCACCAGGGAGCCGAAGGGCTCGCCGACACGGTGGGCGACGACTTCGGCGTGGTGCACCGCGGCAAGGACGGAGCCGGCGAGCACCAGGGTCACCAGCCCGACGACCGCGCCCGGCAGGTCACGGCCCCAGGTGAAAGCCAGCAGGACGACCCCGAGGACGGGCACGAGGATCGTCCATTGCCGGGTAAGCGACCGGAGCCGAATGATCATGCCGCGATGGTCGCAGAGCCGTACAGGGTTCGCATTCCGTTCTATTCGGATGCCTCGCATCCTTTCCGCCCCGGGCCCAGCCGCGGCCGGAGCGGGTGTCCGCTTCGCGCAGTCCCACTCCCGCCACGGCCGTATCTGCCGCGGGCTTGGTCAGGCGTCGATGCTGTCCTTCGGGGCACCTTCGCCGCCGGCGTGCGCCGCCTCGACGGCGGCCTGCTTCCTGGTGGCCATCAGGCTGGTGACGGTCGTCACGACCAGGACCGCGCAGATCACGCCGAGCGAGACCGGGATGCCGATCTCGGGGACGTGGACCCCGGACTCGTGCAGGGCGTGCAGCACCAGCTTGACGCCGATGAAGCCGAGGATGATCGACAGGCCGTACGAGAGGTGGACCAGCTTCTTCAGCAGGCCGCCGATCAGGAAGTACAGCTGCCGCAGGCCCATGAGGGCGAAGGCGTTGGCGGTGAAGACGATGTACGGGTCCTGGGTCAGACCGAAGATCGCGGGGATGGAGTCCAGGGCAAACAGGACGTCCGTGGTGCCGATGGCGAGCATCACGACCAGCATCGGGGTCATGACCCGCTTGCCGTTCTGCTGTATCCACAGCTTGGTGCCGTGGTACTGGTCGGCGACGCCGAACTTGCGCTCCGCGGCCTTCAGCAGCTTGTTCTCCTCGTACTCCTCTTCGCCCTCGTCGGCGCGGGCCTCCTGGATGAGCTTCCAGGCGGTCCAGATCAGGAAGGCTCCGAAGAGGTAGAACACCCAGGAGAAGCTGGCGATGATCGCGGCCCCCGCGGCGATGAAGACGGTCCGCAGGACCAGGGCTATGAGCACGCCGACGAGCAGGACGCGCTGCTGGTACTGCGTGGGCACCGCGAACTTCGCCATGATCAGGACGAAGACGAAGAGGTTGTCGACGCTCAGCGACTTCTCGGTGATGAATCCGGCGAAGAACTCACCGGCCGGCTGTCCGCCGCCGAAGAGGAGGAGGCCGAGGCCGAAGAGCCCGGCCAGGGCGATCCAGACGACGGTCCAGATACCGGCTTCCTTGATCGACACCTCATGAGGCTTGCGCCCGATGAAGAAGTCGACCGCGATCAGGGCCGCTAGACCCGCGATGGTCAGGACCCACAGGGCCACAGAGACTTCCACTGCACCTCCGGCATTACGTAACGGCAAACACGTCAGCGTCGTCGCTGCCGGAGGTCTCTTCCACCCACCATGGGCCGGCGCCCCGGGACCGGAACCGGTCCGTACTGACGGGTGCGCCGCAGTCAGGGAGTACTCCCCTCCGTGGGGAAAACAGTACCCTAATCACCAAGGAATGGTAAAGAGAAAAGTAAAATAAAGACCAAAGTCCCTGGTCGAGAGCCTTTACCTGTGCTGGGTCCGGGCTCTGGCCACCTCGGTGAGGACCTGGTGCACGATGTGGCTGCCGGCTGGCACCAGCGAGGGTTCGTAGGTCCAGGCGTGCCCGACCCAGGGGTCGGCGAAGTGGTCGTCCGGGACGGGTGTGAGTCGCAGCAGCGAACGCCACAGCGGATCGAGCAGGGGGCCGTAGGCGGCGGCGTCCTCGCGGTCCGCGACCAGCAGGAGGTGCACACCGACGCCGGGCCCCTCGTCGGCCAGGTACCGCAGTCGGGTCACCGCCCGGTCGTCGAAACCGTGCGGGAAGTCATGGACGATCAACAGCTGGCGAGCGGTGTCGACATCGGCGGGCAACGACTCGGGGGCGCCCGCGCGCAGCGCCATCTGGACCAGGTCGACCCGCCGGGTGAGCCGCTCCAGCAGCTCCGTCAGTCCCGCCGCCCCGGTCGCGGGCGGAGCGGCGAGCACGCCGCTCCGCAGGAGCGGGCCGAACGCCGCGGCCCCGGCGCCGGCCGGGTCGATGATCTGTACGGCGAAGTCCCCCGCCGGATGCACGGCGAGCAGCCGCACCGCGATCGCCACGGCCGCCTCAAGAGCCAGGTGCCGTAGCTCGGCGGAGTCGGGGAAGCCGTCGGCTGCCCCCGCGCCGCTGTCGAGCCACAGGCCGCGTTCGAGCGGGAGCCTGACCAGCAGGGGGATGCGCAGCGGCACGCTCTCGGGCAGATGGAGATCGCCGAGGCGCAGAGCCATCGGCGGCTCGGCGGGCACGCAGTAGCCATGCCAGACAGGGTTGTCCCAGCGGGCATAGGCGGTCGGCAACGCGGGCTCGACCACCTCGGACTCGGCGGTGAGCTGGGCCAAGTCGCGGTCGAGGACCGCGCGCGCCTGGTCGACCAGCTGCGTCCGGCGGGCGTGGGCCGCCTCGCGCGCGGCGTCACCCGCCGCGCCGAGCCGATCGCGGGGGTCGGCGAGGGCCTGATCGAGTTCCTTCTCCAGACGCGAGTCGGCGAAGTCGACGGCGCTGCGGTACGCGGCCGTCGTACGGGCCAGGTCCTCGAACATGCCCCAGACCTGGTTGTACAGCCGCTCCTCCATCGACCAGCCCGCGGCGTCGCCTGCAACGGGCTGTGCGGGCCGGTCGTCGGCGGCCGGAGCGGGCGGTGGCGGTGTGCCGTGCGGAGGGCGGCCGGGGTGCCTGTAGTCGACCCGGCCGCCGGGGTCTGGCGGGGCGGTGCCGGACGCGTGGGCGTCGTACGGGTTCTGCGCGTCGTACCCGCAGCCGCCGGAGGGTGTTTGCCCCGCCGTCCCGGAGGCGGGGGTGCCCTGCGACCCGGGCTCGTGTGTTTCGTGCGGCGTGGCAGCCAGGGTGTCGTACGCCGTGGTCGCGCACACGTCGTGCGGCACGGTCGCGGAGGTGTCGTGCGGTGTGCGGGCCGTGGTGTCGTGCGGTGGGGGCGGTGTCGGCAGTGTGGTGGAGGGGCCGTGGGCCGACGCCCGATGGGCGTGGGCCGCGAGGTCGGCTGCCTCACGCAGGCCTTGATCGGCGAGGAGTGCGGGGAGCCCGGCGGCGTAGCCCTGGCCCATCGCGCGCACCTTCCAGGCGCCCTGTCTGCGGTACAGCTCCAGGGCGAGGACGGCCGTCTCGCTGTCCAGGCCCGTCAGGGTGTAGCAGGCGAGTTCGGTGCCGTCGAGGCCCTCGACCGTGGTGTGCGGTGCGGCGACGGCACCGAACCTACGTGGTCCTTCGGCGCCTGCGGGCAGGGCGAGGAAGACGTCGACGCGGTGTACGGCCTCGGGCAGGGCGTCCAGGTCGACCGCCAGCCGGTGTTCGGTGGCGGCCTGCCGGGACACCTCGACGCCGGGCAGAGCGGGGGCGCCGGGATGGGCCACCCAATGGGAGCCCTGCACCGTGCCGTTCTCGTCGCCGAGCGTGGCTCCGGCCAGGACCGGCACCCCGGCCGAGACCCGGATCACCAACCGGATCTCGCAGAGCGGGTGGTTCTGCCCCCGCACCAGCTCGGCCGTCATCGACGTCCCCCCTACGTCCGTCTGTTGTACGCACCCCGCCGGTCGCGGCGGCTACAGGTGCTGTTGGATCGCCGGCATCAGGTCCTGGAACGTGCGGCCGTAGGCCGGGGTGCCCAGCGCGGTCATCGTCCAGCCCGAGCCCACGCGGTGCACCTTCGCCATGATCTGGGCGGTGTAGTCGCCGCCGCCGTCCAGGGTGTAGCGGGCCAGTTCCTGGCCGTTGGTCTCGTCCACGAGGCGGCAGAACGCGTTCTGCACCTCCTGGAAGGTCTGGCCCGTGAAGGAGTTCACGGTGAAGACGATCTGGTCGATGTGGACCGGAATGCGCTGCAGGTCCACCAGGATCGCCTCGTCGTCACCGCCCTGGCCGACGCCGCCGACGAGGTTGTCGCCGGTGTGGCGGACGGAGCCGTCGTCGCTCACCAGATGGCGGAAGAAGACGACGTCGACCGGCTCCTTCTCGGCGAAGAGCACGGCCGAGGCGTCCAGGTCGATCTCGCGGGTGCGGGAGCCGAACAGACCGCGCCGCTTCGCTGCCTGCCAGCCGAGCCCCATACGGACCGCGGTCAGGGTGGCCCCGTCCTTCTTCTCCAGGCTGATGGCCTGACCCTTGCTCAAGTTGACGGACACCGCTGAATTCCCCTCTCGATGGTCCCCTGTTGCCGCGCAGTGTGCGGTTGTTCAGAACCCTACGCAGGGGCACCGACAGTGCCGAACCCCGGCCCGTGCTTTGTGTCGGTGTTGCAACACTTGGCGCATATGCCGAGGTCCGACGGGGTGGCGGGGGCTCAGGCGAGGCCGGCTTCCCGCATCTGGCGCAGTTCCTTCTTCATCTCCGAGACCTCGTCGCGCAGCCGGGCCGCGATCTCGAACTGCAGCTCCGCGGCTGCGGCACGCATGCGCTCGGTCATCTCCTCGATCTGCTCGGCGAGTTCGGCCGCCGGGCGGTCCGTGGGCACCGCCTTGCCCTTCGCTGCCTTGCCGGCCTTCGCGCCCTTCGCCGCCTTGTCACCCAGCGACGGGACGGGTGCCTTGGCGCCCTTGCCGTCCTTGGACTTGCGGTAGCCGGAGCCCAGGAGCTGCTCGGTGTCGACCTCCTCGCGGGCGATCTGCGCGACGATGTCGTTGATCTTCTTGCGCAGCGGCTGCGGATCGATGCCGTTGGCCTTGTTGTAGGCGATCTGCTTCTCCCGGCGGCGATTGGTCTCCTCGATGGCCTTCTCCATCGCCGGGGTGATCTTGTCGGCGTACATATGGACCTGGCCGGAGACATTGCGCGCCGCGCGGCCGATGGTCTGGATCAGCGAGGTGCCCGAACGCAGGAAGCCTTCCTTGTCGGCGTCCAGGATCGCCACCAGGGACACCTCGGGCAGGTCGAGACCCTCACGCAGGAGGTTGATGCCGACCAGGACGTCGTAGTCACCGGAGCGCAGCTCGCGCAACAGCTCGACGCGGCGCAGGGTGTCGACGTCGCTGTGCAGATAGCGCACCTGGATGCCCAGTTCCAGGAAGTAGTCGGTGAGGTCCTCGGCCATCTTCTTGGTGAGCGTGGTGACGAGGACACGCTCATCCTTCTCGGTGCGCTTGCGGATCTCGTGCACCAGGTCGTCGATCTGGCCCTCGGTGGGCTTGACCACGACCTCCGGGTCCACCAGACCGGTCGGGCGGATGATCTGCTCTACGACCCCGTCGGAGCGCGACATCTCATACGTGCCCGGGGTGGCCGACAGGTACACGGTCTGGCCGATGCGCTCCTGGAACTCCTCCCACTTCAGGGGGCGGTTGTCCAGCGCGGAGGGCAGGCGGAAGCCGTGGTCGACGAGGGTGCGCTTGCGGGAGGCGTCGCCCTCGTACATGGCACCGATCTGCGGGACGGTGACGTGCGACTCGTCGATGACGAGCAGGAAGTCGTCCGGGAAGTAGTCCAGCAGGGTGTTGGGCGGGGAGCCGGGCAGGCGGCCGTCGAAGTGCATCGAGTAGTTCTCCACGCCGGAGCAGGAGCCGATCTGGCGGAGCATCTCGATGTCGTACGTCGTCCGCATCCGCAGGCGCTGGGCCTCCAGGAGCTTGCCCTGCTTCTCCAGCTCGGCCAGGCGCTCCCCCAGCTCCTTCTCGATGTCGTTGACGGCCCGCTCCATGCGCTCGGGGCCGGCGACGTAGTGGGAGGCGGGGAAGACGTACAACTGCTGGTCGTCACTGATGATCTCGCCGGTGAGCGGGTGCAGGGTGGAGAGCGCCTCGATCTCGTCGCCGAACATCTCGATGCGGACGGCCAGCTCCTCGTAGACCGGGAAGATCTCGATGGTGTCGCCGCGGACCCGGAAGGTGCCGCGGGAGAAGGCCATGTCGTTGCGCGTGTACTGGATGTCGACGAAGCGGCGCAGCAGTTCGTCCCGGTCGATCTCGTCGCCGACCCGCAGGGGGACCATCCGGTCCACGTACTCCTGTGGAGTACCGAGGCCGTAGATGCAGGACACCGAGGCGACCACGATGACGTCGCGGCGGGTGAGCAGCGAGTTCGTCGCCGAGTGACGCAGCCGCTCGACCTCCTCGTTGATCGAGGAGTCCTTTTCGATGTAGGTGTCCGACTGCGGGACGTAGGCCTCGGGCTGGTAGTAGTCGTAGTACGAGACGAAGTACTCGACCGCGTTGTTCGGCAACAGCTCGCGGAACTCGTTGGCCAGCTGGGCGGCCAGCGTCTTGTTCGGCGCCATCACGAGTGTGGGGCGCTGGAGCTTTTCGATCATCCACGCCGTGGTGGCGGACTTGCCGGTGCCGGTCGCGCCCAGCAGGACGACGTCCTTCTCACCGGACTCGATGCGCTTGGCCAGCTCGGCGATGGCCGCCGGCTGGTCGCCGCTGGGCTGGTAGGGACTGACGACCTCGAAGGGCGCCACCGTGCGTTCGATGTGGGAAACGGGCCGCATGCCATCCACCGTACGACCCCCCACTGACAACGGGCCCTGATCAACGGTTCTGCGGGGTCCTGGAGGCGTGATGCTCGGCTGTGCGGACCGGCCGGCGCGCGTCGTGGAGGGCGGGGCGGCGGTCCTGGTGGGAGGCGACGGCGGCGGCCGGGACACCCGGTTTCTGCTCGACCGGCCTCGGGACGGGGCGGCCCATGACCATCATCGGGTCGAAGATCACGACGATGCCCGCGAGGAGCAGGAAGGCGAGCGGGCCTATCAGCATGGGCGCGAGCACCGACGGCTCCGGCGCGCCTCCGGCGGCATGGTGCATGCCGTCCAGGTGGACTCCCAGGGCTGCCATGCCCATGTAGTGCATACCGCTGACCGCGAGCCCCATGACGAGACTCGCCCCCACGCTCCATATGAAGCCCCGGACGCGTCCGGCGGCCCACAGCGCGGCGGTGGCGGCCACGACCGCTATGACGACGGAGGCGGCGACGGTGAAGGTGTTGTAAGTGAAATACCCGTGGAAGCGCACGCCGGCCATGCCGAGGTAGTGCATCGAAGCGACGCCCAGACCGGTGATCGTGCCACCGGTGAACAGGGCGGTACCGGTCGCGCCCCGGTAGCCGACGATGAAGATCCCGACACCGACCATGACGATGGCGAGGCCGAGGCTCGCATAGGTGATCGGCTTGTCGTAGTGGATCGGCGCCTCCTTGATGGCGAAGCCCATCATGGCGACGAAGTGCATCGTCCAGATGCCGGAGCCGATAGCGGCGGAGCCGAGGGCCAGCCAGGCGGGTCGCCAGGAGTGCGTGACCAGCAAGGACCGGGTGGTGCAGCGCAGGCCGAGGGCACCGCCGAGGCAGGCCATCAGATAGGCCACCAACGGGGTGACGGCCCCGTAGCTGAATCCGTCGACCGTGCCTTGCATCCGCGGCTGCCCTTCCGCCCTCTTACGTCCCGGAATCCTCGAAATATTCCCCCGGCCCAGGACCGCCCGCGCGATCAGGGTTGTCGCAGAGAGTATGACCCCCACCGGAATGGTCGAACGATTTTCCGGCAAAGAAACACGGCCTTGCCGCAGTTGTGCGGCACCCGTGAGCGAGCTTGGACATCTCCATTGAGTGTGTGGGCATCGTGCACCCGGGTTTCGTTGACCGTCTGCTGTCAGTCTGGTTGCTGTCCGTATACGCTCGACGCGAGGAGCTTGCATGCACGCGCGCGTAGTTGCCACCACAGCCGCCGGGGTCCTGGGAACGGTGGCCCTGCTGCTGAGCCCCACCTCCGACGCCCGGGCCGGTGACGTGGGTGAGACCACGGTGATCGCCCACCGGGGTGCCTCCGCCTACGCTCCGGAGAACACGCTGGCCTCGATCGACAAGGCCGCTCAGCTGGGCTTCTCCTGGGTCGAGAACGACGTCCAGCGCACCAAGGACGGTGAGCTGGTCGTCATCCACGACGACAGCCTGCAGCGCACCACAAACGTCGAGCAGGTCTTCCCCGGCCGGGCGCCATGGAAGGTCAAGGACTTCACCGCGGCCGAGATCGCCCGCCTCGACGCGGGCAGCTGGTACTCCCCCGCGTACGCGGGCACGCGCGTGCCGACGCTGAAGGAGTACATGTGCCGCATCGAGCACAATCACGAGAAGCTCCTCCTGGAGATCAAGAATCCTGAGCTGTATCCCGGCCTGGAGCAGCAGACCCTGAGATTGCTCGGCAACCAGGGCTGGCTCGACCGGAAGCATCTGAAGCGGCTGATCGTGCAGAGCTTCAGCATCGACAGCATCCGGACCGTGCACGAGCTGAGGCCCGCGATCACCACCGCCTACCTCGGCTCGCCCACCCCTGCGCAGCTGTATCGGTACGCGCGCTTCACCGATCTGATCAACCCGTCGTACGGATCGCTCTCCAGGGGGTACGTCGCGGCCGTGCACTCCTTCGAGGGGCCCCACGACAAGCCGCTCAGGGTGTTCGCCTGGACGGTGAACGACGCGGCCACCGCCCTCCGGGTCGCGGGCTACGGCGTCGACGGAATGATCACCAACAAGCCCGACGTGGTGCGGACGGCGCTGGGTTCGCACTGAGCGCGGCGGGCGTTGTCAGTGGCGGGTCGTACCGTGGGCGCATGGACAGCCATGGGCAGGATGAGCGGCGGGTCGTGTGGGCCGTGGTGGGCACGGACATCGGCCCGCTGATGCTGGCGGCGACCCGGGACGGCCTGGTCAATGTGGTCTTCCACGCCACGGACGCGGTGCGCGACCGCGCCCTGGAGCGGCTGGCGGAGCGGCTGGGTGGCGCTCCCGTGGAGGATCCGGACTCACCGCGGCTGACGGAGGCGATACGCCAGCTGCGGGCGTACTTCGCGGGCGAGCGGCACGACTTCGACCTGCCGCTGGACTGGGCGCTGATCTCCGGCTTCAACCGACAGGTGCTGCGCGAGCTGGCGACCGGTGTGCCGTACGGCACCGTGGTGGGGTACGGCGATCTCGCCGGACGGGTCGGCCAGCCCGGCGGTGCGCAGGCGGTCGGCGCGGCGATGGGAGCCAATCCCCTGCCGGTGGTCGTGCCGTGTCACCGGGTGGTGGAGAGCGACGGCGGCATCGGCGGCTTCGGGGGCGGGCTGGAGACCAAGCGCAGGCTGCTCGCCCTGGAGGGTGTGCTGCCCCAGCCGCTGTTCTGACCGGGCCCCGCCGCTCGACTCAGATCAGGCCGTTCCGCTCGTCGACGACCGGGCGCGGGCACTCAGTCTCCGACCGGGCGCGGCCACTCAGTCTCCGACCGGGCGCGGCCACTCGTCTCTGACGGAGCGCGGGCACTCGTCTCCGATGGGGCGCGGCTACTCGTCGTAGTGCCGGGCCTCGAAGACGTTGCCGTCGGGGTCCCGGAAGTAGAAGTTGCGCGGGGCCTTGCCGCGGGCGCCGAACGAGTCGTGGCCGATGTCGCTCAGGGGTACGCCGTGCTCCTCCAGCCGGGTGCGCAGGGCGTCGAAGGCGTCGGCGGGCAGGGACAGGCAGACGTGGTTGACCGGGTGGCCGGCACTGTTGGCCGCACCGGGCAGCATGTTCATGCGGTCCGTGAAGGCGAGCGGGGCGAGGTCCAGGATGGTCTCGTCATTGACGCGCACGGACGGGAACGCGACCGTCCCCTCAGCGAATTCTGCGGCCCGCACGGGCTCCAGGCCGACGACCTCCTGGTAGAAGCGGGCCGCGGCGAGCGGATCGGCCACCCACAGGACGACGTGGTCGAGACGCATGCTGTTCTTCGTCATGCGGCCCAGGCTGGTGGCGTCCCCCACAGGCCGCAAGCGTTTAGCGGCCGCCGGGGCCCGCCAGAGATGAGGAAAAGCCGACGGACAGGAGGCGATGCGTGGTGCTGGTGGTGTCGGAAGAGGTCCGGGAATCGATCGACGCGCGGCGGCCGGTGGTGGCCCTGGAGTCCACGATCATCGCGCACGGTCTTCCCCGTCCGCGCAACCTGCAGGTGGCGCTGGAGCTGGAGGACGCCGTGCGGCGGGAGGGCGCCGTACCGGCGACCATCGCCGTGCTCGACGGCCGCCCTCACGTCGGCCTGGACAAGCAGCAGCTGGAGCGGATCGCGAACGAGGACGGCATCCGCAAGCTGGGCCATCGCGATCTGCCGCTCGCCGTGGCGGCCGGCGTGAGCGGGGCGACCACGGTGTCGGCGACGGCGCAGCTGGCCGCGCTCGCGGGCATCCGGGTGTTCGCGACCGGCGGGCTGGGCGGTGTGCACCGGGAGTGGACGGTGACCCAGGACGAGTCGGCCGACCTGGGTCTGCTGGCCCGGACCCGGATCACCGTGGTCTGTGCGGGTGTGAAGTCGATCCTGGACGTGCCGGCGACCCTGCAGCGGCTGGAGACCCTGGGCGTGGCCGTCGCCGGGTACGGCACGGACCGGTTCCCCGGCTTCTATCTGTCGGATTCGGGGCATCCGGTCGACTGGAGGCTGGACTCCCCGGGTCAGGTCGCGGACGTCATGCGGGCCCAGGACGCGCTCGACGCGCCGGAGTCGGCCCTGATCGTCGCCCATCCCGTCCCCGAGGCGGACCAGCTCGATCCCGCGCTGCACGCGCGCGTGCTCGCCGACGCGCTGCGCGCCTGCGCGGAGCAGGGCATCACCGGGCAGGCGGTGACCCCGTTCCTGCTGGACTACCTGGTCCGGCACACCGACGGTGCCTCCCTGAGCGCGAATCTGGCGGCCGTGCGCGGCAACGTACGGCTGGCGGCGCGGATCGCCACGGCGTGGACCGGCAGGTGACCACGGGCCGGAGCGGGGCCCTGCTGGTCGTCGGTGACGTGGTCACGGATGTGGTCGCCCGGCACCAGGGGCCGCTCACGGTTGGCACCGACACAGCCGCCGCGATCCGGACGCTGCCGGGCGGCGCGGGCGCGAACGTGGCCTGCTGGGCGGCGCACACGGGCTGTGCGGACGTACGGCTGCTCGGACGGGTGGGCGCGGACGCGGCCGCTTGGCACGAGCGTGAGCTGGTCGCGGCCGGGGTGCGGCCTCGGCTGGTGGTCGATCCGACGGCGGCGACCGGGACGGTGATCTGCCTCGTCGACACGGGTGCGGCGGCGGAGCGCACGTTCCTCACGGACAGCGGGGCATCGTTGCAGCTCGAACCCGCGGACTGGTCGGACGCGTTGCTCGACGGCGTGGCCCGGCTGCATCTGTCGGGCTACCTGCTGTTCACGGAGCCGAGCCGGGAGCTGGCCGAGACAGCGCTCGCGGCGGCACGCGCGCGTGGCGTGCCGGTCAGCCTGGATCCGGCGTCGTCGGGCTTCCTCGTGCGGCTGGGCGTGGATCGCTTTCTGGCGTTCGCGGAGAAGCTGGATGTGTTGCTGCCCAGCCGGGACGAGGCGTGTCTGCTGACCGGGCTGCCGGATCCGGCGGACGCGGCGGCCAAGCTGAGCCGCCTCGTTCCGCTGGTCGTGGCCAAGACGGGCGCGGACGGTGCCCTGGTGGCTCGCTCCGGCAGCACACCGGTCAAGGTGCCGGCGACCCCGGCGGTCCCTCGGGACACCACGGGCGCCGGGGACGCCTTCACCGGCGCGTTCCTCGCCGCCCTGCTCGCGGGCGCGGACCCCGAGGAGGCGGCGGCACGGGGTTGCCGGGCAGGCGCGGAGGCCGTACGACGGGTGGGCGGCAGACCGCCGTGTCGGCAACCGGTGGGTGACGGACCACCGTGTCCGCATCCGGTCGGTGACGGACCACCGTGCCCACAAGCGGTGGACAGCAGGCCACCGCGTCCGGGGAGCGCCGACTAGCCGGTGGCCGTCACCGACCGGACACGAGCGGGCAGGCGGGCAGGCAGGCAGGCAGGCAGGCAGCTGGGGCTTGCCCGCGTCCGGCAGCGCGAACGCCGAGGCGGAGCAGTTGAATTCACGCAGCACGGGCGCCCGCCCCGGCTGGCAGGCGCCTAGGCCTTCCTCCCCCACACCGAGATCATCGGTGCGGTGGCCAGGTCCATGGCGCCGCCCTCGACGTTGGCCAGGTGCCGGTCGATGTCCTCGTCGGTGGCGAGTCCGGCGGTGACGAGCCGGTCCCGGATCTGACGGACCGTCGCGGCTTCCAGGGCGGTGCAGGCAGGCGACGTCACCGGGAAGAACGCATCCGCCTCCACCCCGCTCAGGCCGGCCTCGCGCAGCAGACGCGGGAGTTTGCGGCCGTACGAAAGATCGGCGCCACGTTCGGCGAGCAGCTTGCGAAAGCCCTGGCGCAACCGGTTGGCCAGCTGCTGCTCGGGGCCGTACTCGTCGGGGCAGAGCAGGGGCTGGAGGGCGGGATCGGCGTCCTCGACCAACAGCCAGCCGCCGGGCCGCAGGGCCTGGATCATGGACCGCAACGCCCTTGCCCGGTCCGGGACATGGACGAGGACGAGCCGGGCATGGACCAGGTCGAAGCCCTCACCCGGCGGTTCCTCGGCGCCCACGTCGTGGACGCGGACCTCCAGCGGCGGACGGGCGGCGCCCGTGATCTGCGAGGTGTCGATGTCGGTCGCGACGACATTGCCGGTGGGGCCCACCTTCTCGGCCAGCCAGGACACCACGGAGGTACCACCGGCCCCAACCTCCCAGCAGCGCCGACCGGGCCCGATGCCGAGCGCCTCGATGTGCCGGAAGGTCGTGGGATCGAAGAGGGTGGCGAAGGCGTCGAAGCGCTGTCCCGCCTCGCTCTGCTGGTTGTCCAGGAGGTATCCGTCGGATCGCGTCATACCGCGATCATCCCAGTCGCCCGGCTTGTCCGGATCGGGGGACGCCCCGTCCAGGGCGGGGACCGAAGCGTCCAGGGCGAGAAGCGATCCGTCGAAGGTCGGGAACCGATCCGTCCAGGGTCGGGAACCGGTCCGTCCAGGGTCGGGAACCGGTCCGTCCGCAGGCAGGAACCGATTCCTCTCGAGGCTGGCGCCCATCCGTCCGTCCATCCACAGGCCGGAACCAAGCGGAACGTCCTATTCCCACAGGCTTACCCACGCTTTGCTCTCGGCTGGCAGACTTGCCGGACAAGGCACGGAAGTGTTGCACGCGGAGATCCAAGCGAGGAGATCCAGATGTCCATGGCGGGGAATCTGCGGAAGGTCACGGGACTGGGCAGGGTCGGCGGCCTGCGCAAGGTGGCGCGGCTGGCCCGGCGGCAGCCGCGCGTGGACCTGAGCCATCCCGCCAGGTCACCGCTGGGCTCGTCGGTGGTCAACTGTGTGACGTATCAGGACGGTGTTCGCGTGCCGCAGTGCACGGACCTGGTGGACGCAGTGCGGATGGTGCGCAAGACCGGCGAAGGGTTCGTCTGGCTGGGGCTGCATGAGCCGACGGATCGTGAGTTCGCGGGCATCGCCGAGCTGTTCGACCTGCATCCGCTGGCGGTGGAGGACGCGGTCGAGGCCCATCAGCGCCCGAAGCTGGAGCACTACGGGGACACGCTCTTCGCGGTGTTCAAGACCGTCTGCTACGTGGAGCACGAAAAGCTGACGGCGACCAGCGAGGTCGTGAACACCGGCGAGATCATGGTGTTCGTCGGCGAGGATTTCGTCATCACGGTCCGGCACGGCCGGCATGGTTCACTGGGCCCCCTGCGCGAGGAGCTGGAGGCACATCCGTATCAGCTCTCGAAGGGCCCGGCGGCGGTGCTGCACGCGATCGCCGACCATGTCGTCGACGACTATCTGAACGTCACGGACGCGGTGCAGGCCGACATCGACCAGGTCGAGACGGAGGTGTTCTCGGAGAACGGCGCACGGCTCGACCCCGGCCGCATCTACCAGATGAAGCGTGAACTGCTGGAGCTGAAGCGGGCGGTGGTGCCGCTGGGCCGCCCGGTGGAGGACCTGGCCACCCGTCCCATACGAGTCGTCGCACCGGAGATACAGGCCTATTTCCGGGACGTGCTCGACCATCTGATCCGGGCCAAGGAACAGATCGCCGCGTTCGACGAACTGCTCAACTCGATCCTGCAGGCCCATCTCGCGCAGGTGACCGTCGCGCAGAACGAGGACATGCGGAAGATCACGGCCTGGGCCGCCGTGATCGCCGTGCCGACGATGGTGTGCGGGGTGTACGGCATGAATTTCGACAACATGCCGGAGCTTCACTGGCGGTTCGGCTATCCGCTGGTCATGGCCGTGATGGCGGGAGCGTGTCTGGTGCTGTACCGGGGCTTCCGGCGCAACGGCTGGCTCTGAGCCACGGGGGCCGATGGGCCGGTCCGTGCGGCTCAGCCGCTCCAGGCGGGATGGCGCGGGTCGTCGGCGCGTACCAGGACGTCGGCCAGGCCGGCGGGGTCGGTCTCGGTCTCGTAGCGCTCGAAGGCGGGGAGCGTCCACTGGTCGGGCTCCGGGGTACGGCGGCGCAGTGCGCCCGGGGAGAGGAGGAGGTGCACGGTCAGGTCGAAGGGGAACCAGTGGCGCAACAGAAGAGGGCCGTGGAGCAACAGCACCCCGCCGGGCGGGAGTTGGACATAGGGGCTGCGGGTGGCCCGGTCGGTGACCGGATCCCACAGGTCGGGCAGGACGCGCCCGCTGCCGCCGGGATCCAGAGGGCCGAAGACCTCGCGCCACAGGGCGCCGATGTCGAACCATCCGCCGTAGTACGACTCCGCGTCCCGCCGCCCGTGCTCCAGGCGCAGTGAGGCGGGACGCAGGAAGCCCTCGGTGCCGACCACGAGCGAGGGCCGACCGCGCACCCGCAGCGCCTCCCCCACGCGCTCGGCGAGGTCGCCGGGCCGGGCGGCCGGAGCCCCGTCGAAGCCGACGCGCGGCCAGGCCCCTCCGTCGGCCGCCTCCACCCCGGCCAACCGGTCGGCGAGCAGCTCGGCGAGCCGGTCCCAGGTGATCGCTTCGAGTCGCACAGGGCCCATGATGCCGGGTGGCGGGAAGGCGAGGTGACAGTGCCTGCTGGGCCGGGGGGTGCGGCCGGGCCGCAGACGGGGCGGGCGTTACCGCGTCGGCGGGGACTGGCTGCCCGGTGTCGAGAGGGACGAGAGCGACGGGAGCGATGAAGGGGGTGGTCGCGGTGGGCGCGGTGGTGAGCCTTGGCTGTCGTACGCCGGCCTCGCGGTGGCTGAGGCGGACGAGATGCAGGCTTCGGTGCGGCACCGTGCACGGAGGTCGGATACGAGGAGGTCGGGGTTCGGCTTGCAGAGCAGGCGGGAGAACGGCATACGGGAGGAGGAGATGAAGGAGTAGGCAAGGCGTGGGAGGCTCGGGTGGTAGCGGGGAAAGTACCGCGTATGGCGCTTCCTTCAACTCCCCACTCTCCCGGTCGACTTGTCGTCATCCAGGCGCTGAAGCCCAAGCGGTGTGCCACTTGCCGGCGCGGGCCGTTGTCTCTGCTCGTGCTGGAGGACGGGGCGCCGCGCTGTCTGCACTGTGCAGACCTGGGACACCTGGTGTTCCTGCCGCGCGGGGACATCGCGCTGACCCGCAGGTCCAGGGAGGAGAGCGGGCTGTCGGTCGTGGTGGTGCGGTTCAACCGGCGCAAGAGCCGCTACGAACGGCAGGGCGTGCTCGTGGAGGAAGCGGCGCTCGCCCGGGCCGAGGCCCGGTGCCTCGCGGACGCGGAGGCGCGGCGCCGGCGACGGGCGCGGGACGCGCGGCGTCGGGGGGCGGAGGACGAGCGGTTCGCGGCGGCGTTCGCGGCCGAGATCCTGCGGTTGTTTCCGGGCTGCCCGGCCGACCGGGCGCGGGCCGTCGCGGCGCACGCCTCCGCGCGGGGCAGTGGGCGGGTCGGGCGCAGCGCGGCCGGGCGGGCACTGTCGGAGGGGGCGGTGATCTCGGCGGTCGTGGCGGCCGTACGGCATGTGGACACACCGTACGACGAGCTGCTGATGATAGGGGTGTCACGGTACGAGGCACGGCGCCGGATCGCTCCGGCCGTGGAGAGCGTGCTGCGGGCCTGGCAGGACGCCGGGGCGGACGCGGGCTGAGAGCAGTGAGAGGGAGGGGCGAGACGAGATGGGGCGTGGAGATGATCGGCGGGCCGTTCTTCGTGCTGATCGTGGTGGGGATTCTCGGCACCGGGCTGATGGCCGGGGTCTTCTGCGCGTTCTCGATCCTCGTGGTGCGGGGCCTCGCCGCGCTGCCGCCCGCGCAGGGCGTCGCGGTGATGAACGCGATCAATGTCGCCACGGTGTGGCCTGCCTTCATGACGGTGTTCACCGGCACGGCGGTGCTGAGCGCGATGATCACGGTGGTGACGTTCATGGTGTGGCCGGGAGAGGGGAAGCTTGAACTCCACCTCATCGGCGCAGCCCCGTCCGCGCAACCCCATCACCAGAAGGGCTGTCCGCCGCTCTGCGCGGTCGCCGGGGCGGACGTATCGTGGCCGAAAGAGTGCCGAAGGCAGCCGCTCGACGTTCTCGAAAGATCTCCACGTTCTCGGGGGCTCTCGCCGGCTCTCGATGTCTCGGAGGCTCTCGGTGTTCTCGGAGGCTGCCGCCCGATGATGTACGGCCCGTCGTACAGCCGGTACCCCCGTGGTACCCGTACGCGAGGAAGTCGACCATGGCCGATCCCAAGGGGTTCATGACCACGCCGCGCCAGGAGTGGCCGCGGCGGCCCGTCGAGGAGCGGGTGCGGGACTGGGACGAGGTGTACGTCCCCGGAGCGCTGCTGCCCATCATCAGCAAGCAGGCCGACCGGTGCATGGACTGCGGGATCCCGTTCTGCCACGACGCCTGCCCGCTGGGCAATCTGATCCCGGAGTGGAACGACCTGGTCTCGCGCGAGGACTGGCGGGCGGCGAGCAACCGGCTGCACGCGACCAACAACTTCCCCGAGTTCACCGGGCGGTTGTGTCCGGCACCGTGCGAGGCGGGATGTGTACTCGCGATCAATCAGCCGGCCGTCACCATCAAGAACGTCGAGTGCGCGATCGCCGACCGCGCCTGGGCGGAGGGCTTCGTCCCGGCGCGGCCGCCGGAACGGCTGTCGGGGATGACCGTCGCCGTCATCGGCTCCGGGCCCACCGGGCTCGCCGCGGCGCAGCAGCTCACGCGGGCCGGGCACACGGTCGCCGTGTACGAGAAGGACGACCGGATCGGCGGGCTGATGCGGTACGGGATCCCCGAGTTCAAGATGGAGAAGCAGCATCTGGAGCGGCGGATCGAGCAGATGCGGGCCGAGGGCACGAAGTTCCGTACGTCGACCACGGTCGGGCGGGATGTCGGCGCGGTGGAGCTGCGGGGACGGTACGACGCGGTGGTGATCGCCACGGGGGCGACGGCGTGGCGGGAACTTTCCGTGCCGGGGCGGGAGTTGAACGGGATACACCAGGCGATGGAGTATCTGCCGCTGGCGAACCGGGTGTGTGAGGGGGATCTGGAGGTGTCACCGCTGTCGGCGGCCGGCAAGCACGTGGTGATCGTGGGGGGCGGGGACACCGGGGCGGACTGTCTGGGGACGGCGGTGCGCGAGGGGGCCGCGTCCGTGACCCAGCTGGACATCTACGCGCAGCCGGGTGCCGAGCGCGACGAGGACATCGAGCCGTGGCCGACGTACCCGAAGATCTACCGGCTGTCGGCCGCGCACGAGGAGGCCCGGGACCTGCGTACGGCGCCGGCGGCGGACGCGGACGCGCGGCTGTTCGCGGCGTCCACGCTGCGCTTCACCGGGGACGAGAGCGGGCGGGTGCGGTCGCTGCATCTGGTGGAGGTCGACGAGTTGCGCCGCCCGCTGCCGGGCACCGGGCGGACGCTGCCCGCGGATCTCGTGCTGCTCGCCCTCGGGTTCAGCGGGCCGGACCAAGAGGACGGACTGATCGGGCAGTTGGGGCTGCAGCTCGCCCCGCGCGGCACGCTCGCGCGGGACGACGGCTTCGCGACCAACGTCCCCGGGGTGTTCGCCGCCGGGGACGCGGCGCGTGGGCAGTCGCTGATCGTCTGGGCGATCGCGGAGGGGCGGGCGGTGGCAGCGGCTGTCGACCGGTATCTGACCGGGAGTTCACGGCTGCCGGCGCCGGTCTCTCCGAGGGATCGGCCGATGAGGGTGTAGGTGTGGCCGACGGCTTCCTGCAGCCGCTTCGGCGCGGTGATCGGTCGTGGTGATCGGCGCCGGTCCGTGCTCGGGTCAGTCGTTCCTCTCGTCCGTGCCCGCCACCTTTCCCGTCACCAGGGCCACCCGGTTCCATGTGTTGATCGCGCAGATCAGGGCGACGACGTGGGCCAGTTCCTGCTCGTCGAAGTGGGCGGCGGCCTCGGCGTAGACGGTGTCGGGTACACCCGAGTCGGCGACGAGGGTCAGCGCCTCCGTGAGTGCCAGGGCGGCCTGTTCCTTCGGGGTGAAGAAGTGCCGGGCCTCGCGCCAGACGGCGACCATGTGCAGCCGGTCCTCGCTCTCGCCGGCCTTGCGGGCGTCGTTGGTGTGCATGTGCAGGCAGTAGGCGCAGTGGTTGAGGTGCGAGGAGCGGATCTGGATCAGTTCGGCCAGCGCCGGGTCGAGGCCCTGACGGGCGGCGGCGTCGAAGCCGATGATGGCGCGGAAGACCTTCGGCGCGGACCTCGCGAAGTCCAGCCGGGTGCGGGCGGCCTCGGCGGCGGCAATCGCGCTGGTCACGTCCGTTGCTGTGGTGATCGTGTGCGTCGTCATGGCTTCAACCTACGGCCCGGATAGACCGGCTGTAGGGTGCACTTCCATGACGAAATCGTGGGTCAATTCCGCGGAGCCGGAACGGATCGGTGCCGATCTGCATCTGGAGCTGTCGGGTCCGGGTGGTCGGCGGGCGGCGCTGACCCGGTCGCTGCGGGAGGCCGTGCGCAGCGGACGGCTGGCACCGGGCACCCGGCTGCCGCCGTACCGGTCGCTCGCCGCCGATCTGGGCGTGGCCCGCAACACCGTGGCCGACGCCTACGCGGAACTGGTCGCAGAGGGCTGGCTCACCGCCCGCCAGGGCTCGGGCACCCGGGTCGCCGACCGGGCGGAGCCGCTGCGACCCACGGTACGGACGCCTGTGAAGACGCCTCCACGCGTGCGTGGCCCGCGACACGAACTGCGGCAGGGCACGCCGGACACCTCGGCGTTCCCGCGGGCGGCCTGGTCGGCCTGCTATCGGCGGGCGCTCCAGGGGGCGCCGAGCGAGGCGTTCGGGCCGGGGGATCCGGCCGGGCGCAGAGAGTTGCGGGAGGCACTGACCGAATATCTGGCACGCGCGCGTGGTGTGCGGACCGCCCCGGACCGGATCGTGGTCTGCTCGGGTTTCGCGCACGCGCTGCGGCTGCTGTTCGGCCAGGGCGGCCCGGGCGACGGGGTGCTGCGCGGTCCACTGGGCGTGGAGGCGTACGGGCTGGGCTTCCACCGGGAGCTGCTCGCCACGGCCGGGGTGCGGACGATGCCACTCCCGCTGGACGAGCACGGCGCGCGCGTGGACGTACTCGGGCGGGAGCGGGCGGTGCTGCTCACGCCGGCCCACCAGTTCCCGACCGGCGGCCCGCTGCACCCGGAGCGCCGGGCGGCCGTGATCGGCTGGGCACGCGCGCGTGGGGCGGTCGTCCTGGAGGACGACTACGACGGCGAGTTCCGGTACGACCGCAAGCCCGTCGGCGCGCTCCAGGGCCTCGACCCGGAGCGGGTGATCCACCTCGGGTCGGTCAGCAAGAGCCTGTCACCGGCGCTGCGGCTGGGCTGGATGGTGCTGCCGGAGCGTTACGTCGCGCCCGTGCTCGCGGCGAAGGGTGAGCGGGAGGGCTGGACGAGCGTCCTCGACCAGCTGGCTCTGGCGGAGTTCCTCGTCTCCGGGTCGTACGACCGTCATGTGCGGCGCATGCGGCAGCGTTACCGGCACCGGCGCGACCGGCTCGTCGCCGCGCTCGCCGCGCACGCGCCGCATGTCCAGGTCACGGGCATCGCGGCCGGGCTGCACGCGGTGCTGCGGCTTCCGCCGGGTACCGAGCGGTCCACGGTGCAGGCCGCCGGGTGGCACGGCGTCGCCCTGGACGGACTCGCCGCGTTCCGGCATCCGGAGGCGGAGGCGGGGACGACGGCGGGTGACGGACTGGTGGTGGGATACGCGGCCGCCGCCGAACACGCCTACGGCGCGGCACTGGAGGCGCTGTGCGGGGTGCTGCCCCCCGGGTGAGCGGCGAGCCACCTGCCCCGTGGGGCGCGGGTTGCCGCAGCACGGCCACCATGCAGCGATCTGGTGCGGGGTCAGCTCGGTGGGGATGCCGGTGCCGATGGCCAGGAATGCCGTACACCCCGCGTGGCCGGCCAATTCGTGGCGTGCTGAAGGAACTTGAGCGGCAAGCCGCACACGGTCGGGATCAGGACAGCAGGAAGTCGGCCTCCCCCGCCTTGGCACCCTCGATGAACGCGGTCATCTCGTCGGCGGTGTAGATCAGCGCCGGGCCGTCCGGATCGGTGGACTGGCGTACGGCGATCCGGCCGTCGGCCAGCTTCATGGCCTCCAGGCAGTTTCCGCCGTTGCCGCCGCTCCAGGGCTTGTGCCAGCCCTCGCTGCCCAGCTCCCGCGCGGGCATGCCGTTGTAGACGTGTCCGCGCGGCTCGATGCGATCCATTCACAGCTCCTTGCGGAGATCCCGAAGGATCTCCTTCGTGCGTTGTGCCGTAGCGGCCTGCGCCGCCATGCGGTCCATGACCTCGAGATGGGTGGCCACCTCGGCGCGCGCGTCGAGGTAGACGGCGCCGGTCAGGTACTCGCTGTAGACCATGTCCGGCAACTCCGGCATGGCGAATCGGAACAGCACGAACGGCCCGTACGTCCCCGGATGCGGCCCGCTCGCGTACGGGGCGACCTGGAGCGTCACGCGGGGCAGCTTCGTGGCCTCGAGCAACTTGTCGATCTGCGCACGCATCACCTCCGGGCCGCCGACCGGGCGGCGCAGGGCCGTCTCGTCCATCACCGCCCAGAAGCGCGGGGCGTCTTCACGGGTGAGCAGTTGCTGGCGCTGCATGCGCAGGGCGACATGCCGCTCGATGTCGTCCGGGCTGGTCTGGCCGATGGCACCGGACTTGAGCACGGCGCGCGCGTAGTCCTCGGTCTGGAGCAGGCCGGGGACGAAGTGCGGGTCGTAGGAGCGGATGAGGGCGGCCGCGCCCTCCAGGCTGACGTACATCGAGAACCAGCCGGGCAGGATGTCGTGGAAACGCTGCCACCAGCCGGGCTTGTTGGCCTCCTCGGCCAGCTGGACGAAGAGTTCGGCCTCGTCGTCGGGCACGCCGTAGGCCTTGAGCAGCAGTTGCAGGTACGGGATCTTGAGGGCGACCTCGGCCATCTCCATCCGGCGGACGGTGGCGGGAGCGACATGCAGGACGCGGGCGGCTTCCTCGCGCTTCAGTCCGGCGCGTTCCCGCAGGTCCAGCAGGCGCCGACCGAGGACCACCTGACCCACTGTCGGCGCGGACCGCGGTTCGCTCACGCTGCCACCTCCACCGAAAACTCCACCGAACGCTCCACCGGCGACCGGACCGACGGCCGGAAACCGACGGCCGGACCAACAGCCGGACCGACGGTCCTGCCGACGGCCCCCACCGACAGTTCCACCGAATTGCTTGCCGACAGCCCTACGGCGCCATTCGAAGATGCATTCGAAGATCGGGACAGATCTCCGATGACCCCAATTGGCGCCGCTCGACGTGCTGTTGCGAAGCAGTGTGCCACGGCCTCTGACCGAGTCACACAGCACTCTGCATTTTTCAGAGTGACACTTGCCAAGTGTTCACGGCGGGGAGATAGTGGCAAGCGTGATTCCGTCCGCGCCCTTAGGAACAGACGCCGCCGCAGACCGTCCCGGTCTCGGCGCAGCCGCGGGAGCAGCTCCTCAAGGGGGCGCTGCCCGGCGCCGGTTCCGTTTCGAGCTGGCCGCACATCCGGGTTCCGTCGCCCAGGCCAGACGCCTGACGCGTGCCCGGCTGAGCGGCTGGTCGGTGTGCGCGGACACCTGCGACAGCGCGGCCCTCGTCATCTCCGAGCTGGTCACGAACGCGATCGTGCACACCGCGAGCAGTCGTGTCGTGTGCGAGCTGCACGACCACGACGACACCGTGCGCATAGCCGTACGCGACTGGGGCTGTGCCCCCGGCGAACCCCACCCGTCCCCGGCCCGGCCCGACGAGGAGCACGGGAGGGGGTTGCTCCTCGTCGACGCATTGTGCCGGGCCTGGGGCGCCCAGGAACACGGCCCCGGACTGCTGGTCTGGGCCGAGCTGGCTCACCAGGCCGACGCGGCGGACGCCGGCGCGGATCCGGACGAGGACCTGGGCACGACGCACGACACCCCCGGCTTGTACGACGGCCTGGGCACGACGCACGACACCCCTGGCCCGTACGACGGCCTGGGCACGACGCACGACGTCACGGGTCCGTTCAACGACCTGGGCTGGGGTGCCCGCACCAAGCCGGGGCGCCCGGACGACTCCGACGAGGACGAGTCGCCGGAGGGCCGGAACACGGGTTCCGGGCGCCTCCCGCATCAGCCCGCCGATCAACCGCACCACTGTGGGGCACCGGAGCCGCAGGGTCACGGAGCACCGGACCCGCACCGGCACCGGCACCGGGCACCGGACCCGCACGGGCACCGCGCCTCGGACCGACCCGCGCACCAACTGCTGCACCGGGCTCCCGAGCAGCGCCGCGGCGGGGAGCGCCCGTGACCGGCAGCGGCGACTCCGACCGGCGGGGTCTCACCGGCTCGGGACGGCGCGACCACGCCCACTCCGAGGGTCCCGAGCCGTCCCTCGGTCTGGACACTCTGGTGCGGATGCAGCGTCGGCGGTCCGTACCGGACGCGCCCCGTCGGCTCACGGTGCCGGACGGCATGACCGCACCGCTCGGCTGGGACGCCGTGGCCGTGCCCGACCGTCTCGGTCCGCTGGTCGTACCCCGGCTGCCACGGCTCGGCTGTGTGTACACGGACGGCGCCCGCTGGTGGTGGATCGTTCCGTCGGACTCCGACTATGCCCTGCCCTGGCCGTCCCCGGCCCAGTACGCCCCCGGTGCCCTGGTCACCGACACGGCCCGGCTCATCCACCGCCCGGAGGGTACGGTGCCGTACACCCCGCCGATCCCGCTGTATCTGGCGCTGTGCCGGGTGATCGGGACGGCGCCGGACTTTCCGCGGCGCTTGGCCTGGCCGTGACGCCCGTTCGGGTGCCGAGTCCTGACGCGTGGGCGGCTGCGGGTTGCTTCCGCTCTGGAGCTGGGCTTCCGATCTGAGGCTGGGCTTCCGCTGTGGAGCTGGGCTTCCGCATGATGGTGAGCCGGCTGCCCGGCATGCCGGCGTCCAGTCTCCGGCGGCCCTGCGGGCCGCTGCCCGGGCCGCGCGGATCGTGCCGGCCGCCGGGGCAGTCCCGGGCGGTGCTCAGGCGAGGAGCCTGCCGGCCGTGAACACCACGCTCGGCGGCCTGCCGACCGGCCCGGACATAGGGCAACGGCTGCGCTCGGCGGCCCCGCGTCGGCCGCCGTGGCCGCCTCGTCGGTCGCGGCCGTACTGCTCAGAGCGGCCTCCATCGGGCAAGCCCACGCCGGTCGAGCTGCTCGCGGGATCCGCAACAGCGGCAGCGGCTCGGCATCACCCTGGGTCGCGTACCGGCGCGGGCAGGTGCTGATCGTGGACGAGTCGACCGCCGCGCTGGACGCGCGCGCCGAGCTGGAGGTCTTCGAGAAGATCCTGGCGCCGGCCGGCCAGGGGCGGTGCCCATGCCGAGCCGTACGCGCTCCAGGCAGAGCGGTTCACGGCGAAGGTACCGGCGCCGAAGCCTGTCTGAACCGGCTCCGCGGCAGCAGCCGCCGCGGCGGGGGCAGTCGACTCACTCCGCGCCGTCGCCGCCCCGCACGATCACCAGGAACGTGTCCGTCGCGAGGTCCATGACGACTTCGGCGGGCAGGCCCTCCTGACGCCGTGCGTGCGCGAACTCCTCGGCGGGCCAGGATCCCCGGGGACCACCGGCGGGAAAGCGTTCGAGCACGGTTCGCCCGTTCACCATCTCGCACCTCCAGAAAGCGTCTTCCTTAAGGGAGTTAACGCTCCGGAGAACGGAAAAGGCTCGCTAGGCGACGGGACTGAGACATTACCTACACTCGTTCAGCGCGGACCGTGAGAATGTGTTCACTTTGTGACACGAACCGCTCTCTCCGTGTCAGAGTGCGCACTCACCGTGTCCGGAGCGTGCTCGTCGTGTCAGGCGTCGTACTCGTCGTGCAGGCGGAGCCGGCCGCCCTCGCCGACGGGGCTGCGGCCCAGCGCGGTCAGGTCGAGCAGGCCGGCGACGGTGCCGAGTCCGTCGAGCCCGTCGTCGTACACCGAGTAGGTGTGGAAGACCCGGTCGTGGTCGCGCAGGAAGCAGCTGATGCCCGGGCGCTCGGTCAGGCCGCCGTCCGGCTCCACGCCGGCCACGGTGGCCTCGAAGTCGAGGTTGAAGTGGCCGTCGGACGACGAGTACCAGGGCACCGTCCAGCCCATCCGCGCCTTGAACGGCAGGATCCGGGTGAACGGCGCCCGGGAGACCGCCGCGAAAGCGGTGCTCCGGGCACGCAGCTGGGCGAGGTGGCCTATCTGGTCCAGGAAGGCCGAGCAGCACGGGCAGCCGGTCACCCACTCCGGCGCGAACATGAAGTGGTGGACGACGAGCTGGGCACGCCCCTCGAAGAGGTCCAGAAGGGTGGCCTTGCCGTCGCCGCCCTCGAAGACGTACTCCGCGTCGACCTCGACCATGGGCAGTCGGCGCCGCTCCGCGCCGAGGGTCTCGCGCGCCCGCCTGACCGCCTCCTCCTTGCGCAGCAACTCCTCGCGCGCCGCGCGCCACCGCTCGCGCGAGACGATCTCCGGGAACGACATGGGCCCTCCTGTCGACGGTCGGTCAGAAAGTGGTGACCGTCGGTGGGTACGGAACTCATCGTCGCGCACAGAGATTTATTCCGGACAGTTTCTCCATGCCGCGTTTTCCGCACGGATGTCGCCGGCCGGTGCTCAGTACCGCACCGGCAGGGCCAGCAGTCCGCGCGCCCGCAGGGACGGACGCCACCTCAACTCACCGTCGCTCAGGGCCAGTTCGGGGAAGCGCTCCAGCAGGGCCGCCAGGGCGATCTCCGTCTCCGCGCGGGCCAGGGGCGCACCGAGGCAGTAGTGGATGCCGTGGCCGAGGGCGAGATGCCCGGTGGCGTCGCGGGAGAGGTCGAGGCGGTCGGGGGCGGGGAAACGCGCGGGGTCGCGGTTGGCGGCGGACAGGGACACCAGGACCGTCTCCCCGGCGGGGACGGTGACACCGCCGATCGTGACGTCCTCGAGCGGGAACCGGCGGATGGCGAGCAGCGCGGGACCCTCGTAACGGGCCAACTCCTCGACGGCGGCGGGGATGTGGGTCGGGTCCTTGCGCAGGGCGGCGAGCTGGTCCGGGTGCTGGAGGAGGCCGAGGACGGCGTTGCCGATGAGCTGGACCGTGTTCTCGTAACCGGCGAAGAGGATGACGAAGGTCAGCGACATCAACTCGTCCTCGCTGAGCCGGTCGCCGTCCTCGTCGCGTACGGCGATCAGGTCGGAGAGGAGGTCGTCGGCGGGCTCGGCGCGCTTGGCGGCGAGGAGACCGGTGAAGAAGCCCAGCATGGCGGCGACCGCGTCCCGGGCGGCTCCGGGCCGTGCCGGGTCCGGGGCGACGAGGGCGTCCGTCCAGACCCGGAAATCCAGGCGATGACTCTCCGGCACGCCGAGCAGGTCGCAGATGACGGTGATCGGCAGCGGGGCGGCGTAGGCGGCGACCAGGTCGGTGGTGCCGTGCGGGCCGAACGCGTCCAGGAGCCGGTCGGCGGTACGGCGGATGGGCTCGCGCAGTTGCTGCACCCGGTGCGGGGTGAACGCGCGGCCGACCAGGCGCCGGATGCGGGTGTGGTCCGGCGGGTCCATGTTGAGGAGGTTGGCGTCCAGTGCGGGCGGCAGGGCGAACCCCTTGTAGGTGCCGTCCGACGCGTGCCGTTTGTCCAGCGAGAGCCGGGGGTCGGCGAGCGCGGCCCGGACGTCCTCGTACCGGGTGACGAGCCAGGCGGGGGCACCGTCCGGTCCGGTGATGCGCTGCACGGGCGCGGTGTCGCGCAGGCGCCGGTAGACGTCGTAGGGGTGGTCGATGAGGCCGTCCGCGAGTTCCATGATCTTCAGCCTACGCGGACTCAGATGTCGTACTCCTGGATGCGCCGCCCATGGCTCCGGTCGGTCAGTGCGGGCAGGCGGGCCCCCAACTCGCTGACGACGGCGGGGAGATCGAGGGTGAGCAGTTCGCGGTCGCGCATCAGGATCCGGCCGTCGACGACGGTGGTGCGGACGTCCGACGCGCGGGCGCTGTGCACGAGGGTGGCGGCGAGGTCGTGGACGGGCTGGGTGTGCGGGCCGGTGAGGTCGACCAGGATGAGGTCGGCGCGCCGGCCGGGCGCGAGGGATCCCACGCTGCCGCCGAGGCCGACCGCGCGGGCGCTCTGCAGGGTGGCGTGGTGCAGAGCCTGACGGGAGGTCAGCCAGCGGGGGTCGCCTTCGGTCGCCTTCTGGATCAGGGCGGTGAGCGTCATCGACTCCCAGACGTCGAGGGAGTTGTTGGAGGCGGCGCCGTCGGTGGCGAGTCCGACGGGGACGCCGGCCGTGCGTAGGGCCCGTACCGGAGTGGTGGCCGGCCAGGCGAATCTGAGATAGCCGCGGGGCGCGGTCGCCACGGCCGTACGACCACCGGTACGGGCCAGCAGCGGGAGGTCGCGCTCGATGATGCCGGTGCCGTGCGCGATGAGCAGGTCGGTGTCGAGCAGTCCGGTCCGGTCCAGGACCTCGATGGGGGTGAGGCCGTGCCGGGCGAGGCTGGCGTCGGTCTGGTCGCGGTTCTCGGCGGCGTGGAGGTGGACGGGCAGGCCGTGTGCGCGGGCGAGTTCGGCGGTGGCGGCGAGGTCGGGGTCGGTGACGGTGTAGGGGGCGTGCGGGGCGAGGGCGGTGGTGATACGGCCGTCGGCGCCGCCGCGGTGGCGCAGGGCGAACTCCGCCGAGCGCTCCAGCCCTTCGGGGCCCTGGCTGGAGAAGTAGGCCTCCCCGAGGTGGGCGCGCAGGCCGGACTCGGCGACGACGGCGGCGACCTTGTCCATGTGGAAGTAGTGGTCGGCGAAGCAGGTCACCCCGCCCCGAATCATCTCGGCGCAGGCGAGCCGGGCGCCCCATTCCACGTCGTCGGCGGTGAGGTTGGACTCGACGGGCCAGACGACGTCGTTGAACCACTCCTCGATCGGCAGATCCTCGGCGAGACCGCGCAGCACCGCCATCGGCGCGTGCGTATGGCAGTTGATCAGCCCCGGCATGGCGACCTGTCCGTGCGCCTCGATCCGCTCCGCGGCCGGCAGATCCCGCACCTCGGCGGCCGTCGTCACGGACTCGATGACCCGGTCGCGCACGACGATCGCCGCGTCCGGACGGAACCCGATCCGCTCGTCCTCGTCATGGACGAGCACGGTGCAGCCGGTGATGACCAGATCGGCGGGAGCGGCACGCATGGGCCCACGGTACGGCTATGCGGCGGCGGACAGCGGCACCTCGGCCCCCTGTGTCTCCAACTCCCATAGTGCTTCGCGCAGTTGGGCGAGGTGCCGAGGGGTGAGCCGGCCGGTGTCATCGAGGTGGACGGCGCAGGCCGTGATCGTGTCGACAAGTCGCTCCAGGACGTCCGCGACGGCGTCCGTGCCGGCGGTGTGCCGGGCGAGGGCGGGCAGTTCGGCCGCGGCGAGCGCGATCGCGGTACGGGCCTCGGCGAGGGTGCGATAGGCCTCCCGGCGCAGCACCCACCGCTCGGCGCGGTCACCGGACCGACCGAGGACACCGGACGCGCCGAGAGCGCCAGACCGACCGAGAGCACCGGACACGCCGAGGCCACCGCTCTCACCGGGAGCGCCGGGGCCGCCGAGAACACCGGACTCACCAAGGCCACCGCACTCACCAAGATCGCCAGACCGGCCGACGACATCGGACGCGCCAAGGTCACCACTCTCGCCGGGAGCGCCGGGGCCGCCGGACGTGCCGAGGCCGCCAAAGCCGCCGGACTCGCCGAAAACGCCGGACCGACCGAGAACACCGGACTCACCAAGGCCACCACACTTACCAAGATCGCCAGACCGGCCGACGGCACCGGACACGCCAGGGTCACCACTCTCACCGGGAGCGCCGGGGCCGCCGGACATGCCGAGGCCGCCAAAGCCGCCGGACTCGCCGAGAGCGCCAGACCGACCGAGAACACCGGACTCACCGAGGCCACCGGACACGCCGAGAGCGCCAGACCGACCGACGCCACCGGACGTGCCAAGGTCACCGCTCTCACCGGGAGCGTCGGGGTCGGCGAGGGCGGCGGACTCGCCGAGGACGTGTGTGAGATAGGCCTGTGCGGCGCTGCCGGCGACGGCGAGCCGTGCTCGTACCCCGCCGCCGCGCCTGCCCGGCATCGGCAGATGCCCGACGATCAGCACGAGCGCGCAGGCCAGCAGGGTCTCGCCGATGCGGCTGACGGAGGCCTGCGGCTCGCCGCCGGCCATGACCAGGGCGAGGACGAGGGCGGTGACGACGGCGGTCTGCGCGGCGAAGTGCCGGGTGGCGACCGGGACCAGTGCCCCGCAGACCGCGACCAGCGCGATCAGCCCCGCGGGCCGGGGCAGCAGCGCGGCGAGCCCGGCGAACACAAGGGCACCCAGCACCGTCCCGGCGGCCCGGCACAGCACCCGGGAGACGAGCGGCCCGAGGTCGGGCTTGACGAGGAAGACGGCGGTGGCGGGCAGCCAGTACCAGTGCTGGTGCGGGCCGTACCAGCGGGTGTGGTGCAGCGCCTGGGCGATGGCGGCGCTGGCGCCGAAGCAGAGGGCGACGCGCAGCCCGTACTCGCGTCCGCCGGTGCCGAACGCGGCGCGCAGGGCGTCCCTGGCGCCCCGGTGCCGGGTGAGCGGCCGCTGCCGCGGGCCGTCCGCCCGGTCGAAGGCCTCGGCGGCGCGCAGCAGGGCGTCGTCGAGGGCGCGCAGGGCGGGCGCCGACCGGTGTGGGGCGGGCAGCGGGCCGGTGCCGGTGTTGCCGCGGACGGCGGCGGCGAGCCGCCGGGGCCCTTCCGCGGCCCGCGCCGAGACCGGCTCGCCCACCCAGAACAGGGCGGTGGCGGCCTCCGCGAGGGGCAGGGCGGCCGCGTACTGGGCGTGCAGCCGGCGCTCGGCGGCGGAGCCGGCGTACCGGCGCAGCCGTGGTCCGGCCAGGGCGTCCTGGGCGTGGTCGAGCGCGGCGGTGAGCGCGGCCCGCCGCGCGGTGGCCCGCGGTCCGCCCACGGCCTCGACCAGGTCGGCGACGGCGTCGTACACCTCGGCGACCGCCGCGCGCTCCCCGTCGAACCGGAAGTCCCCGGCGAGCGAACCGGGTGTGGGCAGGGCGAGCCGCAGCAGGAGCAGCCACCCGGCGCCGGTGAGGAAGGCGAGCGCCCGCAGCAGGCCGCTCTCGGCCGCCGGCATCCCGGCGCCGAGCGCGGCACCGACGAGCAGGTGGGTTCCCGCGGCGGAGGCGACGGGCCCGACCGCGCTGACCCCGCCGGCGACCAGCCCGAGCCCGGTGAGCGCCAGGGTGAGCGGTACGGCGGCCAGCCCCTGCCCGGCGTACGTGCCCACGAGCAGTCCGAGGGCGCCGGCCAGCGCGGGCACCCCGAGCCGCTGGACGGCGGCCCGCCGGCTGCCGGGGCGGTCGTTGATGCCGGCGAGCATCGCGGCGATGGCGGCGAGCACGCCCAGGGATGTCCGCCCGGCGAGCAACCCGGCGGACAGCAGCGGTCCGGCGGCGAGCGCGCCCCGGATCACCGCGCCCCAGGGCACGGGACCGCGCTGCGCGCGCAGGGCATGGGCGAGCCAGAGGGGTACGGCGGGCCGGGACACGGGGCTCCTGTTCGTACGAGGGCGGGGTGGGCCGTCGGACGACAGTGGCCGTGGACCGTGCCTCCACGGTAGGGCGGGTTCGCCGGGGGGACAGGGCGATCACGTTTCAGGAAGGTGAAAGATGCCGGGTCGGCAGGGTTCTTTATGAACGCAATTCCCCGATGATGCGCTCGGCTTCCGTGACGGCACGGTGCAGCGCGTCGGGTTCGGCCCGCAGCGCGCCCACCACCGTGTCCATGTCCCGCAGCCCGGCCCGCTCCAGCAGCCGCTTCTCGTTCGTCACCCACTCACCGCGGGCCGCGAGCACTCCGTGGGCGGCCTGGGCGGCGGCCGTGGCGATGGCCCCGGCGGTCTCCGTGAGGCGGCCGTGGGGCGCGTGGTTGGCCTTGGCATAGCCGAGGGTGGCGCGGGCGGTGCCGTGCCAGCGCTCGGCGGCGGTGGCGCGGAGCTTGGCCGGGTAGCGCGCGGGGCGGGGCAGGGTGCCCCTGAGGACCTGGTTGCCGGCCAGTTCGGCCACGATCAGATAGCTGGGAATGCCGGCGAGATGGAAGAGCAGCGGCTCCACCCGGAACCGGCCCTCCTCGGCCTCCGCCAGCTCGTGCTCGACCACGTCCAGGTCCCGGTAGTGCACATCCACCCGGCGCCCGTCGACCGTCAGCCACGCCCCGCCGTTGAACACCCCGCCGCCCCACGCGCCGACCTCGGACACCTCCCCCGCCCAGCCGACGGCCCGCAGATCGTCGGGGTCGAAGGAGCCGCGGTAGTAGACGGCCAGGTCCCAGTCGCTGTCGTCCCGGTGGGTGCCCTGGGCCCGGGAGCCGCCGAGGGCGACGGCCCGGACGGCGGGGAGCGCGGCGAGGCGGTCGGCGGTACGGCTGAGGAAGTCGGCATCGGAAGAGTGCGGCATGGCCTCAGCCTGCCGCAGCGATCCCGAAGTCCGCTCCCGAGATTTCCGCGAGACCCTCCGCGATGCGCCGCAACGGCTCGCGCAGCGCGGCGAGATCGGCCCGCATCCGAGCCGCCTCCGGCCAGGCAGGCTCGTGGTCGAGCGGTGCGACATCGGCGGGGCGGCGGGCCTCGTACGCGGCGAGCCGGGGGTGCCAGGTGCTGGTGAAGGGCCGGATGGTGTCATTGATCAGGGCGTAGGCGAGGCTCTGCACCGTGGCGGCGCCCTCGGCGGTGCCCTGCTCCAGGCGGATGCTGTAGGTGTGCAGCGTGCCGCGGGTGAAGTCGATGAGCGACTTCAGCGAGGACAGTGCCTCGCGCAGGCTGCCGGTGCCGGGTGCCAGTTCCTGCACGCCGATCCGGGTCACCAGCTCGACCTGGATGTCGAAGGCCGCCATCCGCTCCGACTCGCTGGGGGCTGCTGACACGAGGGCCTCCCTACGGCTTCCGGGTAGGGCCAGCCTAACCGGCTCGCGGTGGCCGCAGAGGGTGCGCAGGGCCGCGTGCCGCAGGGCTTCGGTACGGGCGGGCGCGGGGTCGTGCTGGTGCCAGGCGTGCAGGGTCACGGGGTGCAGGGACCAGCGGTCGCCGTCGGCATGGCCGTGGGCCGTCTCGGCGACCGGAGTGAGCAGGCTGCGCGTGCGCAGTTCCGCGATGCCGTTGCCCGCGCGCCGGCCCGCCACGACCTGCGGCACCCGGTCGACGGCGGCCAGCACCCGGCACACGTCCTCGGCGGTCACCGGCAGGGGGTACAGGGCCGCCGCACAGCGCAGTGCGTCCGCCGCGTCGGCGGTGTCCACGTCGTGGACGACGGCCGCGGTGACGTCGTCGCCGGCGAGCGAGTCGAGAAGGGAGCCGCCCCGGGCGTGCAGCCGCTCGGACAGATCGTGGGCACGGTGCCCGGCCTGCAGGGCACGGCCGAGCAGCGCCAGGGCGAGCGGGTGGCCGCCGACCGCCTCGGCCAACGCTCCGTCCCCGCCGACCAGTTCGCGCGCGTGGACGTCGTCGAGCGGCCCCAGGTCGACGGGCGTGCCGAGCGCGTCGTATGCGCGGCTGCGCAGAGTGAAGACGGTGTGGCCGAGCGGATGCGGTGCCGCCATCGCCGCGACGGTCTGCCAGGGTGTCCTTTCCGGAGCGACGGCGTCGACGATCCACAGGAACGGTTCGCCGACGCTTTCGAAGTACTGGAAGAGCGGCTGTGCCCCGCCATCCAGGCCGCAAGCGCGCAACGACCCCTCGTGGTCCCGTCCGTCCAGCCGGAACACACCGCCGGGGTACGCCGCCTCGAAGCGGACCGCGTACTCGTCGGCGAGGAGTGTCTTGCCGATGCCGGCCATGCCCCGGATCTGCACCGTGCGGGTGGCGGACCGGCCGACGGTGAGCGGGGCCGCGTGGGCGTGCAGCGCGGAGTGCACCCGCCAGAGTTCGGACAGCCGGCCGACGAACTCCGGGTGCGGCTCCGGCGCCCGGTACCGGCCCCGCCCGCCGCGCTCCCGGAGGGCCATGGGCCCGGCCAGCCGTGCGACGTGTTCGCGTACATCGGCCACGAGGGCGGCGGGATCGTGGGCGGAGGCGTGCCGGGCGTCGCGGAGTTCGACGGGGTGGATGTGCCCGGTGGTGGGCTCCGGATTGACGACCATGACCCGGCGCCGCGGATCGCCCTCCCCGAGTCCCGCGAGATAGGCGGTCGTCAGCTCCCACTGGCAGGCCTCCCGCTCGGGGTAGGCGGCCGAGTAGTAGGCCAGCAGCGCCTTGGAACGGCCCAGTTCGCGCCGGATGGTGTCGCTGATGCCGGCGAAGGAGGCGACGCCGGTCTCGTCGGTGAACACCGTCAGCCCGCCGTCGCGTAGCGCACGGACGAGCGGACGGACCCGCTCCACATCACCGCGGCTGTAGCTGAGGAAGACGTCCCACACGGCGACTTACCCTACTGTGGGTACCGGGGAGGGCGATCATGGCACACAGGCAGCGCAGGCGACGGCGACCGAGCGGTCCCTCGCAGATCACGGCCAAGCTCACGATCCCGTTCGTCGGCGAGCTCTCCGGCACCTGGGAGCCCGCCGACGCGGAGCGCAGTGCGGCCTGGGAGCTGTATCTGGAGCTGGTGACCCGGGTCTCGGTGGAGGAACTGGGCCGCGACGAGGGATTTCTGCGCGAGGCGCTGTCCTCGCTGTACACGTTCTTCACCACCACCCGGGAGATCCTGCGCCGCTACGGCCCCGACGTCGCCCCGCCCCTGGCGCCCGGCCATGTGAGCTTCGGCGTCCTCGCGGTCACCGTCCTCAACCGCGTCCTGCGCCCGCTCCTCGGCACCTGGCATCCGCGCCTCACCGCCCATGAGTCCCGACGGCCGGAGGGCACCGATCCCCTGGAGTGGGAGCGGGAGTGGGACCACGCGGACGCGCTCCGCGCGCAGATCGCGGCGGTCCGCAGGTCCCTGACCTCGCTGGCCCGGACCCTCCAGGAAGTCGCCGGGGTCAGCGACCTCATCGACCTCCCGGCTCCCCACTCGCCCGGAACGGCTGAGGGGCACCCCCCCCCGCAGGTCAGAGGGACAGTGAAGGCTGACCAGTCGGCTCACCCGATGGCGGGGTTCACGGGGTCGGGCGGCGCCGCCCATAGTCGCCCGGCCGCGCTCCGACGACGATGTGCGGGAGTACTTCCGGCACTTCCGGCTCGTCGTGGTGCCGGCGTGTGAGACCTGGGGGGCGGAGGCGGTCAGGGTCGGCGGTCGGCGGTCGGCGGTCGGCGGTCGGCGGTCGGCGGTCGGCGGTCGGCGGTGTGATGGTGCTGCACGCGGCGGAGCTGTCCCAGCTGACTCCGGACCCCGCGTGGCGGGGGCGTGGCCTCGGCGACCGCTTCGTCGCGCCGGCCAAGGAGTGGGGCCGAGCGACGCGCGGCGCGGGCCGACCCTGTGGAGCCCTGTGGACCTGCCAGGTCAACAGGCCCGCCCGCCGCTTCCACGAGCGCAGCACCACGACTTCACCGCCGTCGGGGTCACCGACGCAGCCCGGCGCGCCGGGCCGGAGCCGGTGCACCGGCGACGCCGCGCAGGGCTGTTGCCGTTCGACACCGCGCGGGGCCGTTGCCGTTCGACGCCGCGCGCGGCGCGGGCCGTGCGGCCGCCGCACGCACCCGCAGGCAGCCGCAACGAGGAGCGGGAGCCGGACGTGCGTTACGTCCGGCGGCCCTGAGCCCCGCGTTCCGGCTCGCCCGAGGGCCGGCCCCACCGCCGGACCTTGGGCAGGGGCGTGCCGTAGCTGCCCGCTCGGCTCGTCGTCAGGCCCAGGGTGACCAGGGATTCCGCGAGCTTGACCGCCGCCGCCACCCCGTCGACCACCGGCAGCCCGAGTTTCTCCCCTACCGCCCGCCGCAGTCCCGTCATCCCGGCGCAGCCCAGGACGAGGACCTCGGCGCCGGCGTCCCGGGCCCGTTCGGCCGCCGTCAGGAACGCGGACTCGGTGCGGCCGGGGTCGTCGGCGAGGTCGAGGACACCGAGCCCGGTGCCGACGACGGCGGCGCAGTTGCGGGCCACTCCGGCGGTCTCCAGGCTGTCCTCGATCTGGCCGCGGGACCGGTCGAGGGTGGTGACGACGCCGTAGCGGCGGCCGAGGAGGCAGGCGAGGTGGGCGGCGGCCTCGGTGATGTCCACGACGGGGACGTCGACCAACTCCCGTACGCCTTCCCGGCCGTGCTCGCCGAAGCCGGCCAGGACGACCGCGTCGTACCCGGGTCCGTCGTAGGTGCGCAGGGTGTCGAGGACGGCCGCGGCCGAGAGGTAGCTGTCGAGCCAGCCCTCGGCCGATGCCGGGCCCCACGCGGGGGTCAGACCGGCCACGGTGGTGCCCGGCGCCGCGGCGGCCCGCGCGCCGCGGACGATCTCCTCGGTCATCTCCCGCGTGGTGTTGCAGTTGGTGACGATGATCCGCAACGCCGTCAGACCTCCTCCGCCGCGCCGGCCACGCGCTCCCCGCGGCTCAGCAGCGCGTACAGGGCGGCGCCGAGTGCCGTGCCGATGAACCAGGAGTACGGCGCCACATCGCTGAAGCTCTTCACCAGGGCCAGTACGGCGGCGACCGCGGCGGCGGGCAGGAAGGCCCACAGCGCCTTCGGGTTGACGCCCCTGCGGTAGTGGTACGGCGAGCCCGGGCGGGCGTCGAACAGCGCGTCGACGTCGACCTTGCCGCGCTTGACCCAGTAGTAGTCGATCATGATCACGCCGAACAGGGGGCCCAGGAAGGCGCCGAGGCCGCCGAGGAAGTAGTTGACGACGGTCGGGTTGGAGAAGAGGTTCCATGGGGTGACGAGCAGCGCGGCGACCGTGCTGATCATGCCGCCGACCTTGAAAGTGATCTTCTGCGGCCAGACGTTGGCGAGGTCGTACGCCGGTGAGACGAAGTTGGCGACGATGTTGACGCCCATGGTCGCCACCGCGAAGGCCAACGCGGCCACGACCAGCACCCAGGTGTTGCCGACCTTGGCGACCAGTTCCGCCGGGTCGGTGATGGCCTGCCCGAACGCCTTCAGCGAGCCGGCCGTGACGATCACCGACACGACGACGAAGGCGGTGGAGTTGATGGGCAGGCCCCAGAAGTTGCCGCGCCGGACGGTCCGGTAGTCGGGTGCGAAGCGGGAGAAGTCACAGAAGTTGAGCATCAGCGTGCCGTAGGTGGCGAGGATCAGGCCGATCGCGCCGAACCACTGCCGCCACTGCTCGCCGGTGGACACCGGGTGCGGGGTGGAGGTGAGCGAGATGCTCCAGTGGGCCTTGGCCAGGACCCAGACCGCCAGCGCGATCATCACCAGCCAGATCACCGGGCCGCAGAAGTCCTGGAACTTGCGCACCGCTTCCATGCCCTGGCTGATGATCACCCACTGGAGCAGCCAGAGCGAGACGAAGGAGATCCAGCCGAGCGCGTCCAGGCCGAGGAAGGAGTGGTGGGTGAGGGACGTGAGGCCGGGCCAGGCCGCCAGCAGCATCACGTTGACGGCGACGGACGCCAGATAGGTCTGGATGCCGTACCACATGATGGCGATCACGGCTCTGATCAGCGCCGGGATGTTGGCCCCCCAGATCCCGAAGCTGATACGGCTGACCACCGGGAAGGGCACGCCGTGACGCTGGCCTATCTTCCCCATCCGGTTCATGCCGGCGTAGATCAGCACGAAGCCGACGAGCAGGGCGGTGAAGACCTGCCAGACGTTCATGCCGAGGACCAGCAGACCGGCGGCGAAGGTGTAGTTGCCCAGGTTGTGGACGTCGGACATCCACATGGCGAAGAGGTCGAAGACCTTCCAGTTCCGCTGCTGTGCGGGGGCGAGATCCTCGTTGACGAGGCGGGGGTCGGGGACGAACGCGGGGGCGCCGGTGGATTCGGCGCGGTCGGCGAGGGACACGGGGCCTCCATGAGCGAGGGGACGGAGGACGACAGCCGTTTGGTATACCAAACTGCCGACATGGTCCCGCCGTCAAGCGTTCGGACCGATGTCCTTGCCGTTACGGCCCCGTAAAAGCACCACCGGGTCGGCGAAAATGGCCCCATGACCCCCACGACGACGAAGACCGAACCCCTCGGCGCGGTACGCGAACGCGTCCTGGCGAGCCTGCGGGAGGACATCATCGCCGGGCGCCTGGCACCCGGTGACCGGCTCGTCGAGCGGGAGTTGGCCGAGCGGTTCGGCGTGTCCCGGGTGCCGGTACGGGAGGCGATCCGCGCCCTGGTCGCCGAGGGCTTCGTCCTCTTCGAGTCGGCCCGCCGCACGGTCGTACGCCGGCTGACCCCGACCGACGTCCGGGAACTCTTCGAACTGCGCGAGGCGTTGGAGGTGTACGCGGCGGGGCTGGCGGCGTCCCGGGTGAGCCCGGAGGCCCTGGCGGAGCTGCGGCAACTGCTCGACCAGGCATCGCGGGCCACGGAGGAGGGGGATGCCGAGGCGATCACGGACATCAACACACGCTTTCACGACCGCATCCGAGCCCTGGCCGGCAACAGCCTGCTGATCTCGGTCATGGAGCCGGTCGACGGCCGCCTGCGCTGGCTCACCCGGCGGAACGAGGAATGGCCCCAACTCCTCACCGAACACCGCGAGTTGTACGAGGCGATCGCCTCCGGCGACCCGGACCGCGCCCGCGCCCACGCCCTCGATCACGTCCGCGCCAACTATCGATCGACGGTACGGCGTCTCTTCGGAACCGATTCCAGCGATGACGCCTGAGCCAAGGGCAACGGAAGGGCCACCTGTTGGCGCCTGAGGGACGACTATTGGTCGAGAGGCGGGTACCCGGGGGGTCTCACGGGGTGCGGGCGGGGCACGGGGGGGAGGAGGCGGCGCCCGGTCGACGGACGGAGGCCTGACCGCGGGATGGCAGTCGGCCGAGGGACGGCAGCCCGGCCCTGCGGACGGTTACCGGGGCAAGAGGCGGCGCCCGGCCGACAGAGGGGCACCTGACCGAGGGGGCACGCGGTCGAGGGACAGCTACCCGACCTGCGGACGACTACCAGGGCAAGAAGCGGCAGCCCAGCCGACAGGAGGCACCTGACCGAGGGCACGCGGTCGAGGGAGACGCTCGCCCGACGGGCGGCTGGCCGACCTGCGGACGGCTACCGCAGCCCAGCCGCCTCTGCCGCGGTGCTCAGTACCTCGCGGAGCATCTGCGGGGTGAGCCGGCCGGTGAAGGTGTTGCGCTGGCTGACGTGGAAGCAGCCGAAGAGGTCCAGCCCGTCGAGCGGGACCCGGGCGCCGTGGGCGAAGGCCGGACGAGGCCGGGGCACGGTCCAGCCCGCCTCGGCGAACGCGGGAAGCGCGGCCTGCCAGCCGAAGGCACCGAGGACGACCGCGGCCTTCAGCGTCGGGCGCAGCAACCTCAGCTCCTGGACCAGCCAGGGGCGACAGGTGTCGCGCTCGGCGGCGGTCGGCTTGTTGGCGGGCGGGGCGCAGTGCACGGGCGCGGTGACCCGGACGCCGTACAGTTCCAGCCCGTCGTCGGTGCTGACGGAGGTGGGCTGCGAGGCCAGCCCCACGTCGTACAGCGCCTGGTAAAGCACGTCGCCGGAGCGGTCGCCGGTGAACATCCGGCCGGTGCGGTTGCCGCCGTGCGCGGCGGGGGCCAGCCCGATGATCGCCAGCCGGGCGTCGGCCGGACCGAAGCCGGGCACCGGCCGCCCCCAGTACGTCCAGTCCACGAACGCGGCCCGTTTCGTACGGGCCACCTCCTCACGCCACTCGACCAGCCGGGGGCATGCCCGGCACTGCGCGACCCGCTGATCGAGCCGGGCGAGATGGTCGAGATGGTCGAGAGCGCTGCTGTCGTCCATACGGCCACCGTATGCCCCTTGGTGCGGCATGGTGTCTGTGATCTTCGAGCTGTTCCTGATCACAGCGACGCCGCGGGCCAGGATGACCAGCGCGGGCGCGCTGAAGTCCACCACGCACAGGAACAGCACGGGCGCGCCGGATGACGTACGCCACCGTCACGGCCGCGAACCTCCCTTTCCGCTGCGGCGGTTGCCCGGTGGCGGCCGTGGTCGTCGCCTCCGTCATCCGTCCGCCCGGCAGCGAGCCCCGGCCGCGTAGTCCGCGTACTTCTCGGCGAACGCGCACATCGCCACGACCGTGTTGCGCAGCTCCGACAGCAGCACCCGCTCGTTCGGGGCGTGCAGATTGCACAGGTTGTCCTGGGCGCCGAAGAGCAGCACCTCCGCGTGGGGCGCGGCCCGGGCCAGTCCGTTGACCAGCGGAATCGAACCGCCGGTCGCGATGTACGACGCTTCGGTGCCCCACGCCTGCGCGAGCGCCTCCAGGGCGGCCCGGTAGGCGGGACCGCCGGTGACGGCTTCGAAGCCGGGGCCGGTGTCGCCGGGTGTGACGGTGAGCGGGACACCGAAGGGCCGGAGCGACCGCAGATGCCCGACCACCGCCGACTGCGCCTCACGCGGGTCCTGCTGCGGGTGGAACCGCACGTTCAGCTTGGCGCGGGCGTACGGCACGACGGCGGAGGCGGCGTGGTCGACGCTCGGTGCGTCGAGTCCGATGACCGTGATCGCCGGACCGCTCCACAACCGCTCCCCCAGCGTGCCGCTGCCCATGACCGGGATTCCCTCCCGCACCCCCGCCAGCTCCCGGAACTCCTCCTCGGCGTAGGCGGCTCCGGCCCACTTCTCCCTTCTGAGCCCTGCCACGGCGACGTCACCACGCACGTCGTGCAGGGTGGACAGCGCCTTGAGCAGCACGAGCAGCGCGTCGGGCGCGGCACCGCCGAACTCCCCGCTGTGCAGGGCCTGTTCCAGCGTGCGGACCTCCACGATCACCTCGGCGACGCCCCGCAGCCCGGTGGTCAGGGAGGGAGAGCCCGGCCGCAGATTGCCGCAGTCGGCGATGACGATGGCGTCGCACGCGAACCGCAACGGATCGGCCGGCGGAAACTCGTCGAACGGGCTGCCGTACTCCTCCTGCCCCTCGAACACGATCTTCACCCCGACCGGCGGCCGCCCCTCGAACGCCCGCAACATCCCGAGGTGCGCGATCACATTGGCCTTGTCGTCCGCGATGCCACGGCCCCGGAGGCCGCCCTCGATCGGCGTGGGCTCGAACGGCGGGGACAGCCACAGCTTCTCGTCACCGGCCGGCTGGACGTCGTAGTGGGAGTAGAGCAGGACGGTCGGCGCGGTGGGGTCCGGCGGTGGAATCTCGGCGAAGATCACCGGGGCGGTGCCGGGCAGGTCGATCCGCTCGACGTGCTCGACGCCGACTCCGCGCAGCAACTCCACGAGGAGGTCGTGCGCCGCGAGCACCGGCTCCGCCGGGTAGCCCGGAAAGGCCACGGACGGAATCGCAGCCAACCGCACCAGATCGGCCCGCAGCCCCTCCATCAGCCCCTCAACCCTGCCCGCCGCCTCCACGCCACCTCCCACGACTCCCTGACCCGACTCCTACTCGCTCCCGACAACAGCCTCAGCGGCATGGAGGCCCGGCGCATCCGGGGTGCGCCAGGGGGGTACGGCCCACCACTACGCCGGTCGCCGCAGGCCGGGGCCCCGGGAAAACGCCTCCGGCTCACCCGGCCGAGGGAGTTAAGGTCGGGGCATGGCTTCCGAGGATGCGGACGAGAACGTGCACCGTGGCACCGGCGAACCGGACGGGACCAGCCCCGCCCCGGACGACCAGGGCGCCCGGACCGCTCAGGGCTCCGCTGCCTCCGCAGAGCAGCCCGTCGACCCGAAGACCGCCGCCGCGGTGGCCGCCGCCGAGGCCGCGGGGCCGAGCAACGGCGAGTCGGTCCGCATCGACAGCTGGATCTGGGCCGTGCGTCTGATCAAGACGCGTTCCCTGGGCGCCACCGCCTGCCGGGGCGGCCACGTCCATGTGAACGGTGAGCGGGTGAAGCCCGCCTACTCCGTACGCATCGGCGACGAGGTACGCCTGCGGCACGAGGGCCGCGAGCGGATCGTGATCGTCAAGCGCCTGATCCGCAAGCGGGTCGGCGCCCCCGTGGCCACCCAGTGCTACGTCGACAATTCACCTCCGCCCCCGCCCCGCGAGGCCGTCGCCCCCGTCGGCCTCCGCGACCGAGGCACCGGCCGCCCCACCAAACGCGACCGCCGCGAACTGGAACGCCTCCGCGGCCTCGCGAGCCCGAGCGCCCCAGCCGGCATCGACGCCTGGGGCGGCATCGGAAGCCCCGGCGGCTTCGCCGGACACAGCGGGCCCGGAAAATCCGGTGGCCGGGGTGGCTCCGGATCGGGCGGGCCCGGTAAACCCGGTGGCCGGGGTGGCCCCGGATCGGGCGGGCCTGGTGGATCCGGTAGCCGAACTGGCGCCGGAGCCGACGGGCGCGACGGATCCGGCAGGTCCGGCAGGTCCGGCAAGCGTGGCGGCTCCGGCGGCACCGGCAGGCACAGCTGACCCGGGACCAGCAGGAACACCTGACCCGGGACCGGCAAGAACAGCTGCCCCGGAACCGGCGAGCGCGGCTCATCCGGTTCTGACCAGCACGGCGGATCTGGTGGGACCGGCAAACACAGTCGACCGGGACCGGCAACGGCAGCGGATCCGCGTCCGCCGGGCGCGCGGGACGTCCGGTGGGACCCGCAGCGCACGGCTGATCCGGGCCAGTGGGCATGGCAGCTCCCCGACCGCCAGCCACAGCTGTCCGGGACCAGCAGGCACGAGACACCCACGACCAGCAGGCCGGCGGACCCGCACCTCACCGGACCAGTGGGCGCACCCCGGGACGGTGGCCTGAAGGCGTCCCCCGAAGGCGTCCGCTCCCCATCGCCACACGCCGGTACCGTCGACCAGGCCCCCGCGCCCGGTCGACGGTGCCGGCGCTGTGCGCCAGGGTCACCGCCGCCGTACCAACCGCAGCAGCTCCGCGTTGTGCCCGCGTCGGGCCCAGGCGATCAGGGCCAGCGGCACCATCAGGATCAGCGGGGTCGCCGCGTTCTGCCCGTGGAAGGCCGTGAGCTGGACGATGAACGCGCCGACCATGAGCGTGCTGAGCGCGATCGCCGCCACGGACTGCAGCACAGGGATCAACAGCGCAATGGCTCCGGCGAGTTCGAGCGCGCCGATGGTGTACATGGCCCCGCTGCCCCAGCCGATCTTGTCGAAGGACTCGACGGCCGAGGGGTGCGCGATGAGCTTGGGCAACGCACTGGCGATGCCGTAGAACAGCGCGAGCAGCACCTGCACGGACCGCAGCGTGACCCGGGCCGCGCGCCTCCGGCCGCTGAGGGAGCCGGTGGAGGCGGCAGGGGCGACGGAAGCGGTGGGGGCGACGGAGGCGGTGGTCTCGGACATGGGGGTCTCCTGCTGGGGAAGCGGTGCCGGTTGCTTTCACCCAGGTAGACCCGGCGCGGTCCGGAAACTCATCGCTCTCCGGCCGCCCCGTCCGGCCGGTGCGTCCGATGTGGCCGATGCGACCGATGCAGCCGCGTGCCCGCTATGCCTTCGGCGCCGCCCGCACCCAAGTCCCGTCCGGTGTCAGATACGCGTCCACCTCCAGCCCCGCTTCCTCCAGTGCCGACTCGAACTGCTCCTTCGTCAGGGGCCGGGCCAGGAACGTCTGGGTCCAGACCACGTCCGGGAAGACATACTCCGCGCGGACCGAGTTCACTCCGTCTCCGGCGGGCTCCACCGAGGCGATCCGTATCGTGAAGCCGGTAGGGTCGACGCGCTCCCTCGGCACGTTCGTGTGGTAGTCCTCGCCCTCCCGCTGGATGAGCACACAGCCGCCCTCCGCGAGGTGCCGGACGCAGGTGCGCAGCATGCTCCTGCGGACGCCCTCGTCGCCGCTGTGCACGAGGAACGACGCGAGCATCACCACGTCGAACTTCTCGCCGCCCAGGTCGAGTTCCTCGATGGGGCTGCATATCGTGCGCGCCCCGCGGACCCGGCTCAGCATGTCGGCGGACTCGTCCACCGCCGTGACCGTGAAGCCGCGCTCCAGCAGGGGGTGGGTCATCCGGCCCACTCCGCTGCCCAGTTCCAGGATGTGTGCCCCGGCCGGTACCGCCGCGGCGATGATGTCCGGCTCGTCGCCCACCGGCAAGCGCTCATAGAGCTCGACCGCACAGCCGTCCGGGGTGATCGCACCGGGTCCCGTGCCCTCGTATCCCTCACGCATTTCGACCGTCATGCCCGAACAACGGCCCGCCCTCGCAGGCCCGTTCCCGTTCGACACTGGTTCACTCGTTCGAGCTATTTCGCGATGCCGCGGCAACCACGGCTAGGTGCCGAGCGTTCCCTCGGTCCGGAACGGGAACCATCCGTGCCCGATGTACCAGTGACCGCCCGCCCGCAGATGATCCCCCACGGCCCGCTCGACGGAGGTGCGGCGCGGCAGCTCCGCGACCGGCAGGTCGGGGTCGCCGAAGACGAAATGGACGGGTTCGGTGTCGGACGGCTCGGTGTCCTCGCGGGCGGTGCGGAACCGTTCCTGGAAGCGGACGATATTGGAGTCGGCCGGCAGAAACTGCTTCAACTGCGGGTCGAGCAGCCAGGAATGGCACAGCGCGGCCACGGGCCGCTCCTCGGGGAAGTGCCGGGCGAAGAACTCGCGGGCCAAGGCCAGCGAGCGGTCGCAGGCGGACGGGGTCAGCGGGCCGTGGAAGTCGGGGATGTGCAGGTTGAGGCAGGGCGTGCCGGGGACGGCGTCCAGCCCGGCCGCCGCGAGCACCGGCGCCGTGCGTTGCCCGAGCCGCGCCCGCTCGAACTGCAACCGGCCCAGCTGGAACAGCTCGCCGCGGAAGTGCTGGCCGAGCCAGCGCCCCGCCCGTACACCGGTCGTGCCGTGCCGTCGGCGATGCACCGCCATGTGCCGGCCGAGGTCGGCCAGGGTACGCCGGGAGATCTCGGCCGGGATGCCGCGTTCCCGGTGTCGGGCGAGGGTGCGCGGGAGCGCGGCGAGGAAGACGAACACGGCGAAGGTGCCGCTCAGCTCGGCCGGCGCCGCGGCGAGGAGTTCGGCGAGGTCGGGCGGGTTGCCGGTCCCCTCCGGGCCGCGGAACAACTCCTCGACGCACTGTTCCAGGAGTCTCGGCGCGCCCGGGTCACCGGTGAGCCTGGACCGCAAGGCCACCAGTGCGTTGATGTCCTCGTGCGGCACCGCCAGGTCGAGGAGCAGTTCGGGCAGGTCATCGGCGTCCGGCAGCAAAGGATCCCCCTTCGACGAGCGGCGAGCGGTGAGCGGCGTGCGAGTGCGCCCAGCGGCGGTCGAGCGCCGTTGATGAACGTCGTCACCGAAGAGTACGTTGCAGGGAGGAGTGGTGATCCGATGCGTACGGGCAGTGAACCGGCGACCGCGCGCAGTGCTCTGCGGGCGCGGTTCTGGCTGAGCCTGTGGGGTCTGGTCTGGGCGATCTTCGGCACGGCGGCGTTCGCGCTCGTGGGGCGCCCCGGCTGGGCGGCGGCCTGCGGGGTGCTGTGGCTGGTGGCCACCGTCGACATGGCCATGATCCTCCGGCACATCCGGCAGGGCCCGCACTATCAGCCGGGCCGTGACGTGCCGCCGTATCGACCGCCGGGCAGCGGACCGCCGTTCCCGGGGCCGGCGAGGCACCGCCATCCATGATCGGCCGAAACGTCGCCGTCCGTGATCGACCAAGGCGTCACCATCCGTGGTCGACCGGGCCGCGACCACGCACCCGCGAGCGAAATCCCCGCCCGGGCCGCATCTGGATCAGGGGCGCGATGGTGCACACCGTCGGCCCGAGGCGCTCAGTGCGCGACGGCACGTGCCGGCCCGGCACTGCATGCGCGACGCCGCACACAAGCTCGCGGCGCTCAGTCGTCGAAGCGAGCCGCCTTCAGGTACTGCGGGTTGGGGTCCAGCGCGGCCGCGAGGCGGAAATGGCGTTTGGCCTGGTCGGCACGGCCCTGACGTTCATAGGTGCGGGCCAGTGCGAAGTGCGCGAACGCGTTGTCCGGCTCGCGCTCCAGCACGATCGTGAACTCCAGCTCGGCGGGCCGCAGTTGTGCGGCCGCGAAGAACGCACGCGCGCGGAGCAGCCGTGCCGCGGTGTTCTCGGGGTGCGCGGCGATGACTCCGTCGAGCAGTTTCACCGCGCCCCGCGGATCCCGCGAGTTGAGCAGATGCTCGGCTGCACGGAAGTCGATGACATGCGTCTCCGGAGTACGTCCGGTGGAACCGCTGGTCTCGGGCACGGCTGAGTCCTTCCCTCACTGCAGGGTTTCAACGCCCGCGGACGGGGCCGCTATTCCGCGTCCTGTTCCGCGGAACCCTCGCGGGCTCTCCGTACGAGGTCCTCCCACACCTCGGCGACGCGCTTGCGCAGCGCGTCCAGCGGTATGTCGTTGTCGATCACGATGTCCGCGATCTCCCGGCGCTGCTCACGGGTCGCCTGCGCGGCCATACGCGCGCGTGCGTCCTGCTCGGTCATCCCGCGCAGCCGGACCAGCCGGTCGAGCTGGGTCTCGGGGCTCGCGTCCACGACGACCACGAGGTCGTACAGCGGCGCCAGGCCGTTCTCGGTGAGGAGGGGCACGTCATGGATCACGACGGAGTCGGCGGTCGCGGCCTCCTCCAGCTCGCGGGAGCGGGCGCCCACCAGCGGGTGCACGATCGAGTTGAGGACGGCGAGTTTCCCGGGGTCGGCGAAGACGATGGAGCCGAGTCGGGGCCGGTCGAGGCTGCCGTCCGCCGCGAGGATGTCCGTGCCGAAGGCTTCCACCACGGCGGCGAGGCCGGGGGTGCCCGGTGCCACGACCTCGCGCGCGATGCGGTCCGCGTCGATCAGCACGGCCCCGTGCTCCACGAGCAGCCGTGACACCTCGCTCTTGCCGGCGCCGATCCCACCGGTCAGGCCCACTTTCAGCATGAGCGGAAGCTTAGGCCCTGCCACTGACAGCGGGACCGGCGGAGGTCAGTTGTCGCCCTCCCGCTCGGCCAGGAACCGCTCGAACTCGAGCCCGATCTCGTCGGCCGACGGGATCTCCACCGGCTCGGCGAGCATGTTGCCCCGGGTCTCGGCGCCCGCGGCCGCGTCGTACTGGTGCTCCAGACCCTGGACGAGCGCGGTGAGTTCCTCGTCGCCCTCCTGGATCTGCCGGTCGATCTCCGTCTGCGTGCGGTGCGCGTCGGTGCGCAGCGAGTGCGCGATGCCCGGCAGCACGAGTCCGGTGGCGGCTGTGATGGATTCGAGGACGGTCAGGGCGGCGTCCGGGTACGGCGAGCGGGCGATGTAGTGCGGGACGTGCGCGGCGACGCCCAGGACGTCGTGCCCGGCCTCCATCAGCCGGAACTCCACCAGCGACTCGGCGCTGCCGGGCACCTGGGCCTCCTCGAAGGGGCTGCGGTGGCCCGGGACGAGATCGGTGCGGTTGCCGTGCGGGGTCAGGCCCACGGGACGGGTGTGCGGTACGCCCATGGGGATGCCGTGGAAGTTCACCGACAGGCGGACGCCGAGCCGCTCGACGATCTGCTGCACGGCCGCCGCGAACCGCTCCCACTCCACGTCCGGCTCGGGACCGGACAGCAGCAGGAACGGGGCACCCGTGGTGTCCTGGACGAGGCGGACCTCGATCGCGGGCACCTCGTAGTCGGTCCAGCGGTCCCGCTTGAAGGTCAGCAGGGGCCGACGGGCGCGGTAGTCGACGAGCCGGTCGTGGTCGAAACGGGCGACGAGCTGGTGGGGCAGCGAATCGAGCAGCCGGTCGACGATCTGGTCTCCGGTCTCACCCGCGTCGATGTATCCGTCGAAGTGGTAGAGCATGACAAGGCCGGCCGACTCCTGGGCGAGCGCCATGTCGACAACGGCGAGGCCCTTCGGCTCCCATGCGTACAAACCCTGCGGATCAAGCACTGTGACCGCTCCTCCTCGTGTTCGTTCATCGACAACGCGTCGTGGACCACGGTCATTCCCGCGACACGTCACTTGATCAGCGATCTCGGGGAGACGGTGCACAGGAAGGCGCGGGCACCTGCGGTTTCCCAGGGGCGCGGGGCTGCATCGATATGCGGCTCCGCCGCGTGGGCGCGACAAGCCACGACGGGCCCGGAGCGGGACGCCGACCGAACCACGCCCGAACACGCCTGAGGGGCCGCACCTCGAAAGGTACGGCCCCTCAGGACCAGCTATCGGCTAAGCCCAGCGGCTAGCGTTCAGCTCTGGCCACCGGCGAGCTTCTCGCGCAGCGCGGCCAGCGCCTCGTCCGAGGCCAGCGCACCGGAGGTGTCGGCGCCCTCGGAGGAGTACGAACCGCCGGTCGCGGCCGGAGCCGCAGCCTCGCCGCCCTCGGCGGCAGCAGCCGCGTCGGCCTCGCGGGACTTGATGACCTGCTGCTGGTGCTGCTCGAAGCGGGCCTGCGCCTCGGCGTACTGGCGCTCCCACTCCTCGCGCTGCTTCTCGTAGCCCGGCAGCCAGTCGTTGGTCTCCGGGTCGAAGCCCTCGGGGTAGATGTAGTTGCCCTGGTCGTCGTAGGACGCGGCCATGCCGTACAGGGTCGGGTCGAACTCGACCGAGGCCGGGTCGGCGCCGAAGGACTCGTTGGCCTGCTTCAGCGAGAGGCTGATGCGGCGACGCTCCAGGTCGATGTCGATGACCTTGACGAAGATCTCGTCGTTGACCTGGACGACCTGCTCCGGGATCTCCACGTGGCGCTCGGCCAGCTCGGAGATGTGGACCAGACCCTCGATGCCCTCGTCCACGCGGACGAACGCACCGAACGGAACCAGCTTGGTGACCTTACCCGGGACGACCTGACCGATCTGGTGGGTCCGGGCGAACTGCTGCCACGGGTCCTCCTGGGTCGCCTTCAGCGACAGGGAGACACGCTCGCGGTCCATGTCGACGTCGAGAACCTCGACGGTGACCTCCTGGCCGACCTCGACAACCTCGGACGGGTGGTCGATGTGCTTCCAGGACAGCTCGGAGACGTGGACCAGACCGTCGACGCCACCCAGGTCCACGAAGGCACCGAAGTTGACGATCGAGGAGACGACGCCGGAACGGACCTGACCCTTCTGGAGGGTCGTGAGGAACGTCTGGCGGACCTCGGACTGGGTCTGCTCAAGCCAGGCGCGGCGGGACAGGACCACGTTGTTGCGGTTCTTGTCCAGCTCGATGATCTTGGCCTCGAGCTCCTTGCCGACGTACGGCTGAAGGTCGCGGACACGGCGCATCTCGACCAGGGAGGCCGGGAGGAAGCCGCGGAGGCCGATGTCGAGGATGAGACCACCCTTGACGACCTCGATGACGGTACCGGTGACGATGCCGTCCTCTTCCTTGATCTTCTCGATGGTGCCCCAGGCACGCTCGTACTGGGCGCGCTTCTTCGAGAGGATCAGGCGGCCTTCCTTGTCCTCCTTCTGGAGAACCAGGGCCTCGATCTCGTCGCCGACGGCCACGACCTCGTTCGGGTCGACGTCGTGCTTGATCGAGAGCTCGCGGCTCGGGATGACACCTTCGGTCTTGTAACCGATGTCGAGCAGGACCTCGTCCCGGTCGACCTTCACGATGACGCCGTCGACGATGTCGCCGTCGTTGAAGTACTTGATCGTCTCGTCGATCGCTGCGAGGAAGGCTTCCTCGTTACCGATGTCGTTGACCGCTACCTGCGGGGTGGTGGCGGTGGTCTCGGTGCTGCTCGTCATGTGGGAAAGGGCTCCGGTACGGACATTGAAGTCGTAGGTACTGCTTACGCCGGGAGCCCGTTTCGCTCTGCAGAAGCCGGACAGCCAAGGAAGCGCCACCAAATGGACACCGGGTGCCCGGTGGCGCCTCGACAACCGAGGGGACATACATACAGATGCGAGCGCAGCCTGCTACGTCTGAGGTGCGCAGGCCCGCAGCGCAACTTGTAGCATACGGGGGCAGCCGGACAGGGTCAATGCGCGAAGGCGCACACCAGGGGCGGATCGCCGCATATCCGGCAGAAGAAACGTCCTTCAAGGCTACGCAGGCCTGCAGGACCGCCTCCGTGACGGACCCCTGACGGGTTGCACGGAAGAGTACGACGAGGGAGCCGATCATCCAAGAGCCGGAAGCGTACGAGCCCCAGGAAGCCGAGACGTCCGAGCCGGAGGCCACGCGCCGTGACGCCGGCGTCGCGGAGAGCGCACGGGCCAATCGGGGCTGGTGGGACCGCAATGCGGACGAGTACCAGATCGAGCACGGCACGTTCCTCGGCGACGACCGCTTCGTCTGGGGTCCGGAGGGCCTGGACGAGGTGGAGGCCGAGCTGCTCGGCCCGCCGGAGGAGCTGAAGGGCAAGGACGTCCTGGAGATCGGCGCGGGCGCGGCGCAGTGCGCGCGCTGGCTGGCCGCCCAGGGTGCCCGCCCGGTGGCGCTGGACCTCTCGCACCGCCAGCTGCAGCACGCCCTGCGCATCGGCGGACCGTTTCCGCTGGTCTGCGCGGACGCCGGCGCGCTGCCCTTCGCGGACGGCTCCTTCGACCTGGCCTGCTCGGCGTACGGGGCGCTGCCGTTCGTCGCGGACCCCCGCCTGGTGCTGCGCGAGGTGCGCCGGGTGCTGCGGCCGGGCGGCCGGTTCGTGTTCTCGGTGACGCATCCGATCCGCTGGGCGTTCCCGGACGAGCCGGGCCCCGAGGGCCTGTCCGTGTCCTCGTCCTACTTCGACCGCACGCCGTACGTGGAGCAGGACGACGCGGGCCGCGCGGTCTACGTCGAGCACCACAGGACGCTCGGCGACCGCGTCCGGGACATCGTGGCGTCCGGTTTCCGGCTGGTGGACCTGGTGGAGCCGGAGTGGCCGTCCTGGAACACCTCGGAGTGGGGCGGCTGGTCGCCCCTGCGCGGCAACCTGATCCCGGGCACGGCCGTCTTCGTGTGCGAGCGCGACTGAGCGCGCTGGGCCGAGCGGATTACGCCGGGCACGCGCGTGTGGGCCGTTTTCATGCGCGTACGCGCGCGTGAGGGCGGTTTCGTCGTCGTACGACACTAGGGGCGTGATCCGTTACGACGCCCTGGACGCGCTGCCCGTGCGCTCCGCTCTGCCCGCCCTCACCGATGCCCTGGAGAGCGCCGGCACCGCCGTGCTCGTGGCGCCGCCCGGCACCGGCAAGACGACGCTGGTGCCGCTCGTGCTGGCAGGGCTGGTCGGCGGAGGGCCCGCGCGGCGGGTCGTGGTGGCCGAGCCGCGCCGGATCGCGGCACGGGCGGCGGCCCGCCGGATGGCGTGGCTGCTCGGCGAGAAGCCCGGCGAGAGCATCGGATTCACGGTGCGCGGCGAACGGACCGTGGGGCGGCACACGCGCGTGGAGGTCGTGACGACCGGCGTGCTGCTGCAGTGGCTGCAACGGGACCAGGAGCTCCCGGGCGTCGACGTCGTCGTCCTGGACGAGTGCCATGAGCGGCATCTGGATGCCGATACGGCGGCCGCGTTCCTGTGGGACGTACGGCAGGCGCTGCGGCCGGAGCTGCGGCTGGTGGCCGCGTCGGCGACGACGGACGCCGAGGGCTGGGCGCGGCTGCTGGGCGGGGCGCCGGTGGTCGCGGCGGCGGGCGTCGCGCACCCGGTGGAGGTGGTGTGGGCGCCTCCGGCGCGTCCGGTACGGCCACCGCACGGGATGCGCGTCGATCCGGCGCTGCTGGCGCACGTGGCGTCGGTGGTGCGGCGGGCGCTGGCCGAGCGGGACGGCGACGTGCTGTGCTTCCTGCCCGGCGTGGGCGAGATCGCGCGCGTGGCGGGGCAGCTCGGCGGACTCGGTGAGGTCGACGTGCTGCAGGTGCACGGGCGGGCGCCGGCCGCCGTGCAGGACGCGGTGCTGGCACCCGGGGCGCGGCGCCGGGTGGTGCTGGCGACCTCGGTGGCGGAGTCGTCGCTGACGGTGCCGGGGGTGCGGGTGGTGGTGGACTCGGGGCTCGCGCGGGAGCCGCGGGTGGACCACGCGCGCGGGCTGAGCGGACTGACGACGGTACGGGCGTCACGGGCGGCCGGGCGGCAGCGGGCGGGGCGGGCCGGGCGAGAGGCGCCGGGGGCCGTCTACCGATGCTGGGCGGAGGCCGAGGACGGCCGGCTGCCGGCGTTCCCGACGCCGGAGATCAGGGTGGCCGACCTGACCGCGTTTGCCTTGCAGGCGGCTTGCTGGGGCGATCCGGACGCCGCCGGGCTGGCGTTGCTCGATCCGCCGCCGGGCGGGGCGATGGCGGCCGCACGCTCCGCGTTGGCAGCCGTGCGGGCGGTGGACTCCGCCGGTCGGGCCACGCCCGTCGGTGTGCGGTTGGCCCGGCTTGGAGTGCATCCCCGGCTGGGGCGGGCCTTGCTGGACACGGCCAGTGAGGGTGCGGAGGTGGTCGCCCTGCTCTCTGAAGAGGTGCCGCGGGACTACGGGGACGACCTGGCTGGTGCGTTGCGTCGTGCCCGGCGTGGGGGTGACGCCTACGCCGCGCGGTGGGCTGCGGAGGTGCGGCGCCTGCGGGGCGTCTCTGCGGAGTCGTCCCACCGGCCCGCCGGTGACCGTCGGACGGAAGGCGCCGGTCAGGTCGGATCGGACGCCGGTGATGACAAGCTCGCGGGGCTCGTCGCCGCGCTTGCGTTTCCCGAGCGTGTCGCCAGGCTCGACGGCGGGTCGTACCTGATGGCGTCCGGCACCCGGGCCGAGCTGTCCGACGGATCCGCGCTGCGGGGCGCTCCCTGGATGGTCGTCGCCGTCGCCGATCGGATCGCCGGGAAGGGGCACGCACGCGTGCTGCTCGGAGCTGCCGTGGAGGAGGGCCTGGCGCTCGCTGCCGCCGAGCCCCTGCTCGGCGAGCGGGACGAGGTGCACTGGGCCGACGGGGATGTCGTGGCCCGGCGTGTCGAACGGCTGGGGGCGATCGAGCTGTCGGTGCGGGCGCTGAAGGACGCCGATCCGGTGCTCGTACGTGCCGCTCTCCTGGACGGGCTGCGTCAGGAGGGGCTCGGGCTCCTGCGGTGGTCCGCGGAGGCGGAGGCGCTGCGGCAGCGGCTGGCGTTCGTGCGGGCGCATCTCGGGGAGCCGTGGCCGGACGTGTCCGACGGCACGCTGCACGCGCGCGTGGACGAATGGCTGGAGCCCGAGCTGAGCCGGGCCCGGCGGCGGGCGGATCTCGCACGGATCGACGCCGGGCAGGCGCTCGCACGGTTGCTGCCCTGGGCGAGCGGCGAGGCCGGCAGGCTGGATGAACTCGCGCCCGAGCGGATCACCGTACCCAGTGGGTCCAGAATCCGGATCGACTATCAGGATCCCGAGCGGCCGGTGCTCGCCGTGAAACTGCAGGAGATGTTCGGGCTGGACGAGACGCCCGCCGTAGCCGGTGTGCCGCTGCTGGTGCACCTCCTCTCCCCCGCCGGGCGGCCCGCCGCCGTCACCGCCGACCTCGCCTCCTTCTGGAAGGACGGCTACAAGGGCGTACGGGCGGAGTTGCGCGGGCGGTATCCGAAGCATCCGTGGCCCGAGGACCCGGCGAACGCCGAGCCCACCCGGCACACCAACGCACGGCTCAGGCGCTGACCGGTTCGGGTTCCGTCGCCTCTTCGGGGGCCGGGTCCTCGGGGCGGCGGGCGCGGGCTTCCAGGTAGAGGGAGAGGGCGAGGAGCAGGAGGCCGAGGAGCAGGGAGCCCCGGGGGACGTACGAGGTGAGCGTCAGGACCAGGGTGCGGTTGTGCTTGACCAGGGCGACCGTGTGCTCGATGTAGTCCTCGCGCATCTTCACGTCCCCGGCGAACGCCGTGACCTTGGCGCGGCCCCCGAGCAGGGTGCCGCCACGCAGCTCCTCCTGGTGGAGTTCCTCGCCGTAGACGGGGGCACCGGTGACCGGTTCGACCCAGAACCTGCGGACGGTGCTGTACCAGCGGGTGGTGCCCGTCCTGGCGACCGATTCCGCTGTGATGCCCTGGACGGGCATCGTCTTCGGCATGGGGACCTTGGTCCAGGGGATGGTCTGTTCGAAGTAGTAGACCTTCAGGCCGCGGAAGGTCTGCGTGCCCTTGTAGTGGATGGGGCTGGTGGTGCGGGTCTGGGCGTCGAAGTACTCGTAGTCGCGTTTCTGCGTCAGGAAGGGCCACTTGAACTCGATGCCCGCGCGGGTGACCGGATCGCCGTCGACCATTTCTCCGGTGGCGTGCACGGGGTCCTGGGTGTGGGCGTCGAAGATGTAGCGCTCGGGGATGCGGGAGACCATCTTGCCGTCGGGACCCTGGACGTAGGAGAGGCTGTCCCAGACCACGATCGGCCGGCCCGCCGTCTTCTCGATCTTCTTCGCGGCCGCCACATCGCCCTTGAGGGTCTGCACGATGGTGACCCCGGAGACCTTCCGCGCGCGCATCGTGCCGTAGTCGAGAAGGGTCGCGCCCTTGGCCTCCAGGACCATGTCCTGGTACTGGTTCGCGGGGATCCTGGCCAGGCGCGGGAAGGCGTACCAGCGCATGAGCGGGGACAGCGCCGCGCAGAAGACGGCGCAGGCGAGCAGGACCAGGCTTGCCTTGCGGCGCATCGAGGGCCTCCTTCCCGGACGGATACGGCTGGGGCGGCTGAGGCGGCTACGGATGCGAAGGCACCGTCGTCAGCAGCGGCTTGGGGGACGTCCGGCCCGATGGCGTACCCATGGCGGTCATCGCCAGGACCAGGGCGAGCGCGAGGGCGAGGCCGGTCGCGGCGGCGATCAGGGCGCGCATACGGGCCTCCCGGCGGACGGTCTGCGTCCCGAGGTTTCCTGATGGATCGTCAGGTTGGGCACCGTAGCAACGGGCGGGTGAGATGAGAACAGCGGTGCACCCACGAACGAGGGCGCCCTCCCCGCCGGTGCGGAGAGGGCGCCCTGCCGGTGCGCGTGATGTCAGGAGGAGGACGAGGCGGACGGGCTCGGCGACGGGCTCGCCGAGGTGTCGTCGGCGGCGACCTTCAGCTCGACGGTGAGCGTCGTGCCCCCGGTCGTGGTGATGCGGAGCAGGAAGGTGCCGGTGCTGTCGTCCGCGTACAGCTTCGGCAGCGTCAGCAGGCCCTTGGCGTCCGTCTGCAGAGCGTCGAGGGTGCGTACGGGCTTGCCGTTCTTGTCCTTGAAGTAGGGGCCCTTGTCGTTCTCGGTGGTGTCGAGAGGCGACTTGATCAGGGTGGCGGTGGCCGCGACCTTATCCGCGACGGCGCCCTTGTACGTCGCCTTCACCTGGACCTGGTCGGCGAATTCGCCGCCCGGGGTGCAGGTCAGCGGGGTGTCGCTGGTGCGGGTCAGGGTGTCGGCGACGCGCTCGGTGACGGTGGCGGTGTAGTCGACGCCCTTGACCTTGCGGCCGACGACGGTGGCGGTGACCTTGAAGTCGCCGGTCTTCTCGCCCGCCTGGAGCGCCGGTGCGTGGGCGACGCCCTGGGCGTCGGTGGTGACCGTGGCCACGGTCTCGCCGCCGGTGAAGGTGGCGTCGGTGTCCCCGCTGATCGTGAACCTGACCCTGACCTTGGCGACGGACTTGTCGGCCTTGGTCTCGGCGCGGGTGCCGATCCGCTCGGTGAAGGCGTGCCCGGCCATCGCGGTGAGCTGGGCGGTGTCCGCGTCCTGAAGGTGGTCCACCGTGTCGGTGGGGGTCTGCGGAGTCGTCGGCGGGACGGGCGGCTTCGGCGGCTTCGGGGTGGGGTTCTCGTTCCCGCCGCCGGGCTTGCCCGGCCCACTGGGCTTGCCGGGCTTCGGGGCGGGCTTGGCCTTCGGCGGGTTCGAGTGCTGGGGGGACTGGGTGCGCGGGGTGCCCTGGTCACTGCGGTGGGTGGGCAGGTCGCCGCTGCCGTCGGGCACGGAGTGGGTGCCCTTGCGGTAGTAGTCCAGCCAGCTCAGGACCAGGTTCAGATAGTCCTGCGAGTTGTTGTAGCTGAGGATCGCGCCGTGCAGGTCGTCCTCGTGCGAGAGGTCCCTGCCGTTGCTGCACAGATAGTGGCCCGCGGCGAGGGCGGCGTCGTAGACGTTGTTGGGGTCCTTCTTGCCGTCGCCGTTGCCGTCGCGGCCGGCCCAGGCCCAGGTCGACGGGATGAACTGCATGGGGCCGACGGCTCGGTCGTACTCGGCGCTGCCGTCGTACTCCCCGTGGTCGGTGTCCTTGATGAGCGCGAAGCCGTTGCCGTCGAGCACCGGCCCCAGGATGGGGGTCAGCGTGGTGCCGTCGGCTGCGACTCGGCCGCCCTCGGCCTGGCCCGACTCGACCTTGCCGATGGCGGCGAGCAGCTGCCAGGGCAGGTTGCAGCCGGGCTTGCTGGAGCGCAGTTCGGCCTCGGCCTTCTTGTAGGCGTCGAGGACCGTCGCCGGTATGCCTCCCTCGCCCTCGGCGACGGGAGTGCCGGCGGTCGTCGGCGAGGGGCTGGGCTTGGGGCTGTTCAGCGGCGGCAGGTCCGTGTAGTACGGCGAGTTACCGGTGGCGTTGCCCGTGGAGGCCGCGGCGGGGACGGGGGCGGAGGCGCCGGCCGTCGTCTGTCTGCCGTGGTCCTCGCCCGTTGATCCCGGAGCCTGGGACGCGGACAGGGCCGCGACCGCTGCCGCGGCCACGGCGGTGGTCGCCGCCCCCTTGCGCAGCCGCCTTCCGAAATGCGCCGCCATCGACTGAACCCCTCCCGTGGACGCCCCGCGTCCGTCTCCGTCGGTCTGTCCTCGCCCTGGTGTGACGGTTGACCCGGTGTTCTGGTTGCGCCTGGGGCGTCCTTCCGGCTGTGTGATGTGTGTACGACCATGCGTTCGGCACGGCGACTCAGGTGACCCTACGGCAACTTCCTGTGGGTCGGGACCCGTTCCGGCCCGTTTTCACCGGTTGGCCGACTCTCGTTGTCGCATACGCTCCCGGGCGGGGATCGCGCATACGGGACGGAACTCGATCACCGGCTCGATGCGGTGGCCGACGGCCGTCCCAGGGAGTCCTGTTGCGGTTCACGCTCGGCCATGCGGCGGCCGTCCTGCCCGCGGTCCGCCGGGACGGTTCCGGCCGCGGCCCGCTGATACCGGCGGTGCTCGTGGCGGGCCCCTTCGCGCCCGACATGACCTTCTATGCGGCGAGTGTCCTTCCGGGCGGGATGGAATATGGAATTCGGTGCGGTCACGCATTCGTTCGCCGGGGTCTTCACGGTCGACGTGCTCATCTCCTGGGCGCTGGTGGGCCCGTGGCTGCTCGTCCGCGCACCGTTGCTCGCGCTGCTGCCCCGGGACCTGCGGAGGGGGCGCCCGTCCGTGCTGCTGCGCCGCAGTGTCCCCCGCGCGCGGGTATCGGGTCGGCTCGGTGGTGTGGTGGTACGTCTCCGCGGTGCTGGGTGCGCTGACCCATGTGGGGTGGGACGCGTTCACGCATGACGGGCGGCGGGGGACGCGGCTGATTCCGGCCATCGAGCACGAGCGGGACCATCTGGCGGGCCGCCGCTGTTCTCGTGGCTGCGGTACGGCTCGTCCGTGGTGGGCGCGGTCGTGATCGCGGTGTTCGCCGCGCGTGCGGTGCGGCGGGCGTCGGGCGGGTGCCTGTGGGGGTGGGGGTGGGGCGGGGTGCCGGTGGGGGTGGGGGTGCCCGTGCTGTCCGTGCGGGACCGCCGGATCGCCGGGGCGTTGATCGGCGGTTGTGCGGCGGCCGGGGCGGTGCAGCGGGCGGCGCGCCGGTGGACCACGCTGGCTGCGCCGAGGCGGCTGTGGGATCTGGTGCCCGCCCTGTGCTTCGGAGCGAGTGCCGGGCTGGTCCTGGGGCTGGTGCTGTACGCCGCGGAGGTCAGGGCATGGCGTCCGGACCGGGTTCCGGATGGTCCGGAGAGTCCGGATGGTCCGGAGAGCCACGGTGGTCACGTTGATCAGGGTGATCAGGGCTATCGGGATGATCCTGGTGATCGAGGCGATCGCGGCGGGGTGGTCGGTGGCGGAGCGGGCTCGGAGCGGCCGGTCGCTCGGTGAGGGGCACGACGAAGACCGTGAGGGTCTGCCGGGGCCGCGACCTCGGGATCGCGGTGAGCGCGAGGGCGAGGTAGCCGCGAGCCAGGTCGGTCCACTGGCGCCCGTCCGGGGCGTGGCCCGCGTGGGCGGTCCCGCCGGTGCATCCGTGCCGGAGGTCCGTGGCGGCTCTGCGGACGGTCGCGGCCAGGCCGGCGGGGATGCGGGCGGTGCTTGCGTCGGCCGCGAGGGCCGGGACCGGCGAGGCGGGCATGGCCTGCGCCGAGGCGGTGTCCGCCCAGGCCCGGGTGACTGCCTCGGGCGTCCGGCGGTGAAGCATGCGTATACCCATGCTCGCAGTTTTGCGGCTGTGGGGGGTGAGGGGCGTTTTGGCGGGGGCCACGTGAGTGACGGTCCTTGCGGGGGTTCGGCCGAGGTTCTCCCGTGGGCGCCGGTGCGGTGGCGGAGGGGGCGGTGCAGCCCAGGCAGGCTGCACCGCCCCTCCGCTCAAGCGCCGCAGGCTAGTGCGCCGCCGATTCCCAGTCCGGTCCCGCGCCCACCGAGACATCCAGGGGTGCCTTGAGGTGTACGGCGCCGGCCATTTCGTGGCGGACGATCTCCTCGGCGGCCTGGCGCTCGCCGGGGGCGATCTCCAGGACGATTTCGTCGTGGACCTGGAGGAGCATGCGGGACCTCAGGTCCGCTGCCCGCAGCGCGCTGTCCACCTTGAGCATGGCGATCTTGACGATGTCGGCCGCCGTGCCCTGGATGGGCGCGTTGAGGGCCATGCGCTCGGCCGCCTCGCGGCGCTGGCGGTTGTCGCTGTTGAGGTCGGGGAGGTAGCGGCGGCGGCCGAAGAGCGTCGCCGTGTAGCCCGTCGCCCGCGCCTCGTCGACCGCCCGGCGCAGATAGTCCCGGACGCCGCCGAAGCGCTCGAAGTACGCGTCCATGAGGGCGCGCGCCTCGGCCGCCTCGATGTTCAGCTGCTGGGAGAGGCCGAACGCGGACAGGCCGTAAGCCAGGCCGTACGACATCGCCTTGATCTTGCGCCGCATCTCCGCGTCCACGGCGGTGGGCTCGACGCCGAACACCTGGGACGCGGCCGTGGTGTGCAGGTCCTCGCCGGAGGTGAACGCCCGGATCAGGCCCTCGTCCTCGGAGAGGTGGGCCATCACGCGCAGCTCGATCTGGCTGTAGTCGGCGGTCATCAGGGACTCGAAGCCCTCGCCGACCACGAAGCCGCGGCGGATCGCCCGGCCCTCGTCCGTGCGGACCGGGATGTTCTGCAGGTTCGGGTCCGTGGAGGACAGCCGGCCGGTCGCGGCCACCGTCTGGTTGAAGGTGGTGTGGATCCGGTTGTCGGCCGCGATGGTCTTGATCAGGCCCTCGACCGTGACGCGCAGCTTCGCCTGCTCGCGGTGGCGGAGCATGATCACCGGCAGTTCGTTGTCGGTCTGGGTGGCGAGCCAGGCCAGGGCGTCGGCGTCGGTGGTGTAGCCGGTCTTGGTCTTCTTCGTCTTCGGGAGGGCCAGCTCGCCGAAGAGGACCTCCTGGAGCTGCTTGGGCGAGCCCAGGTTGAACTCGTGACCGGCGGCCGCGTGGGCCTCCTTCACGGCCTGCTGCACCGCCGCCGCGAACGTCTGCTCCATCGCCTCCAGATGCGCGCGGTCCGCCGCGATGCCGTGCCGCTCCATGCGGGCGAGCAGGGCGGACGTGGGCAGCTCCATGTCGCGCAGCAGGTCCGCCGCGCCTACCTCCTCGAGGCGGGTCCCGAAAGCCTCGCCGAGGTCGAGGACCGCGCGGGCCTGGATCATCAGGGACTCGGACTCGGCGCCTTCGTCGGTGCCGAAGGCCAGCTGGCCGTCGGCCGCGGCGGCGGGGGCCAGCTCGCGGTGCAGGTACTCCAGGGACAGCGCGTCCAGGTCGAAGGAGCGGAGGCCCGGCTTGACCAGGTAGGCGGCGAGCGCGGTGTCCATGCTCACGCCCTCGACGGACCAGCCGTGCTCGGCGAAGACCCGCATGGCGCCCTTGGCGTTGTGGAGCACCTTGGGGCGGGCGGCGTCGGCCAGCCAGGCCGCGAACGCGTTCTCGTCGGCCTCGTCCAGCTCGGCCGGGTCGAACCAGACGGCCGCTCCCCCGGCCGCGGCCAGGGCGACCTCGGCGACCGAGCCGGTGCCCAGTGCCCAGGCGTCGACGGTGGCGACGCCCAGGGTCTCGGCGCCGTGCTCGGCGAGCCAGGGGGCCAGCTCGCCGGTGCGCAGGATGGTGCCGTCGATCTCCACCCCGTCCGTCACCATGGGGGTGGTCTCGGCCTCCTCGGCGCCGGGGTCGACGGCGAAGAGGCGCTCGCGCAGGGACGGGTTGCGGATCTCCAGGGTGTCCAGGACCATCGTGACGCCCTTGCGGTCGTACGGGGCCCGCTCCAGGTCGGGGACCGACTTCGGCAGGTCGACCTGGCGCTCCAGCTCGGTGAGGACGCGGTTGAGCTTGACCGACTCCAGGTGGTCGCGGAGGTTCTGCCCGGCCTTGCCCTTGACCTCCTCGACGCGCTCGACCAGCTCCGCGAAGGAGCCGAACTGGTTGATCCACTTCGCGGCGGTCTTCTCGCCGACGCCGGGGATGCCGGGGAGGTTGTCGGACGGGTCGCCGCGCAGGGCCGCGAAGTCGGGGTACTGGACGGGCGTCAAGCCGTACTTCTCGAAAACCTTCTCCGGGGTGAACCGGGTCAGCTCCGAGACGCCCTTCGTCGGGTAGAGCACGGTGATGTTGTCGGTGACCAGCTGGAAGGAGTCGCGGTCGCCGGTGACGATCAGCACCTCGAAGCCGACGGCCTCGGCCTGGGTGGCGAGGGTGGCGATGACGTCGTCCGCCTCGAAGCCCTCGACGGCGAAGCGCGGAGCGTGCATCGCGTCGAGCAGCTCGCCGATCAGCTCGACCTGGCCCTTGAACTCGTCCGGGGTCTTGGAGCGGTTCGCCTTGTACTCGGTGAAGCGCTCGGAGCGCCAGGTCTTGCGCGAGACGTCGAAGGCCACGGCGAAGTGCGTGGGCGCCTCGTCACGCAGGGTGTTGGCCAGCATCGACGCGAAACCGTAGATCGCGTTCGTCGGCTGGCCGGTCGCGGTCGTGAAGTTCTCCGCGGGCAGCGCGAAGAACGCGCGGTAGGCCAGCGAGTGCCCGTCCATGAGCATCAGCCGGGGACGGGTGCCGCCGGGGGTCTTGTCGGTCTTCTTCGATGCTGTCTCTGCCACGTCCCCGATCCTGCCACGCCGCACTGACAGTCCGGGTCGCGCGTATCCGGCGGATGTGGGTGCCGACGGGGAGGCGGACGGAAGAGCCGAGCGAGAACACGGGCGACGGCGGCGTTGTCACTGGCTCGTGGGAGGATCGGCATCGTACTTGTCACGCGCAGTCGAAGGGGAGCGTGCGATGGCGACGAAGCCGCCCAAGGGTGATCCGGTCCAGGACGCGCCGCAGGTCGCGGAGCCGAAGCACGCGGCCGCGGGGCTGCCCGCCATCGGGCACACCCTGCGCATCGCCCAGCAGCAGATGGGCGTGCGGCGCACGGCGCTGACGTTGCTGCGGGTGAACCAGAAGGACGGCTTCGACTGCCCGGGCTGCGCCTGGCCGGAGCCGGACCACCGGCACAAGGCGGAGTTCTGCGAGAACGGCGCGAAGGCGGTGGCCGAGGAGGCCACCCTGCGCCGGGTCACCCCGGAGTTCTTCGCCACGCACTCCGTCGCCGACCTGACCGGCCGCAGCGGCTACTGGCTGGGCCAGCAGGGGCGGCTCACGCACCCCATGTACCTCCCCGAGGGCGGCACGCACTACGAGCCGGTCAGCTGGGAGCGGGCCTTCGACATCGTCGCCGAGGAGATGGCCGCCCTGTCCTCCCCGGACGAGGCCGTCTTCTACACCTCGGGCCGTACGAGCAACGAGGCCGCGTTCCTGTACCAGCTCTTCGCGCGCGAGCTGGGCACGAACAACCTGCCGGACTGCTCCAACATGTGCCACGAGTCGTCCGGGTCGGCGCTCAGCCAGACCATCGGCATCGGCAAGGGCAGCGTCCTGCTGGAGGACCTCTACAAGGCGGACCTGATCATCGTCGCCGGGCAGAACCCGGGGACGAACCATCCGCGCATGCTCTCCGCGCTGGAGAAGGCCAAGGCGAACGGCGCGAAGATCATCAGCGTCAATCCGCTGCCCGAGGCCGGTCTGGAGCGTTTCAAGAACCCGCAGACGCCGCAGGGCATGGTGAAGGGCGCCGCCCTGACCGATCTGTTCCTGCAGATCCGCATCGGCGGCGACCAGGCGCTCTTCCGGCTCCTGAACAAGCTGATCCTGGAGACGGAGGGTGCGGTCGACGAGGAGTTCGTGCGCGAACACACCCACGGTTTCGAGGAGTTCGCCGAGGTCGCCCGGGCCGCCGACTGGGACGAGACGCTCCGGGCGACGGGCCTCACGCGCGCGGAGATCGAGCGGGCGCTCGGCATGGCCCTCGCCTCGAAGCGGACCATCGTCTGCTGGGCCATGGGCCTGACCCAGCACAAGCACGCCGTGCCGACCATCCGCGAGGTGGTCAACTTCCTGCTGCTGCGCGGCAACATCGGCCGGCCGGGCGCGGGCGTGTGCCCGGTGCGCGGGCACAGCAACGTCCAGGGCGACCGCACGATGGGCATCTTCGAGCGGCCCGCGCCGGCCTTCCTGGACGCGCTGGAGAAGGAGTTCGGGTTCGCGCCGCCGCGCGAGCACGGCTTCGACGTCGTGCGGGCCATCCGCGCGCTGCGCGACGGCGAGGCGAAGGTGTTCTTCGCCATGGGCGGCAACTTCGTCGCCGCCTCCCCCGACACCGAGGTGACCGAGGCCGCGATGCGGCGCGCGCGGCTGACCGTGCATGTGTCCACCAAGCTCAACCGCTCGCACGTGGTCACGGGCGCGCGGGCGCTGATCCTGCCCACGCTGGGCCGCACCGAGCGGGATCTGCAGGCCGGGGGCGAGCAGTTCGTGACCGTCGAGGACTCGATGGGCATGGTGCACGCCTCGCGCGGACGGCTCGCGCCGGCGAGCCCGCAGTTGAGGTCCGAGCCCGCGATCATCTGCGGCCTGGCGCGGCGTGTGCTCGGTGCGGACAGCGTCGTGCCGTGGGAGGAGTTCGAGAAGGACTACGCGACGATCCGTGACCGCATCGCGCGCGTGGTCCCCGGTTTCGACGACTTCAACGCGCGCGTGGCCCGGCCGGGCGGCTTCACGCTGCCGCACGCCCCACGCGACGAGCGCCGCTTCCCGACCGCCACGGGCAAGGCGAACTTCACGGCGGCGCCGGTGGAGTATCCCGAACTGCCCGAGGGCCGGCTGCTGTTGCAGACCCTGCGCTCGCACGACCAGTACAACACCACGATCTACGGCCTGGACGACCGCTACCGCGGCATCACGGGCGGCCGCCGGGTGGTGCTGGTGCACCCCGAGGACGCGCGGGCGCTCGGGGTCGCCGAGGGGTCGTATGTCGACCTGGTGAGCGAGTGGAAGGACGGCGTGGAGCGGCGGGCGCCCGGTTTCCGGGTCGTGCACTACCCGACGACCCGGGGCTGCGCGGCGGCGTACTACCCCGAGACGAACGTCCTGGTCCCGCTGGACGCGACCGCCGACACCAGCAACACCCCGGCCAGCAAGTCCGTCGTCGTACGCCTCGAAAGCCGCGCCGAGGGCCGTCTGGAACAATCGGCGACCGACTGAGCGTTTGCTCAGCCAGCAGACTGGTGGACGAAGAACGGAGCCGGGCCCATGGGTGAGCAGCAGCGAGTGAAGTTCCCGCAGGAGATCATCGACGAGTACGCGGCGCTCGGTGTCGACCTGCCCGCCCTGTTCTCGGCCGGACACCTCGGCACCCGGATGGGTGTGCAGATCCTGGAGGCCTCGCCGGAGAGGGTCGTCGGGACCATGCCGGTGGAGGGCAACACCCAGCCGTACGGCCTGCTGCACGGCGGTGCCTCCGCGGTGCTGGCGGAGACGCTGGGCTCGGTCGGCTCCATGCTGCACGGCGGCAGCTCGAAGATCGCGGTCGGGGTGGACCTGAACTGCACGCACCACCGCGGGGTCCGCTCGGGCCTGGTGACCGGCGTGGCCACGCCGGTGCACCGGGGCCGTTCGACGGCGACGTACGAGATCGTGATCAGTGACGAGGAGGGCCGCCGGGTGTGCAGTGCCCGGCTGACCTGCCTGCTGCGGGACGCCCGCCCGGGCGACGCGGCGCAGGCGCAGGGCTAGCCCACCGCGGACCGAGCCGCTTGCGCCGGGCCGCGGCCCCCTCCGGCCCCGGCCCCCTCTCCAGCCGGCCACGGCGCGAATGCCGTTGAAACAGCGTCAAGACACCACGATGGCCAAGGTGTTGGCCGGTCTGCGGCATGCGGCCGGACGCTACTGAGCGTGGAGCGGGGGCCGTCGGCCACCGCACCCCGGGTGATCCGGCCACACCCGGGAATTCCGCTGGTGACGGCCGCGCGCCCGCTTCCCGACAAAGTCGGGTTAGGGCCGCAAGATCACGAAAACCCCGCAAGAGGGCAGTGCAGAGCTACGCAAGTGGACGCCGAAATTCCTTCCCCAAATGTAACTCTGCGTAATACGAATGGAATACGGATTCACCACCGCACGCTCGGTTCGCGCCATCCGCAGGACGCCCCTCAGGTCCGGAAAGCCCCTTGCGGCAACGGTGCCACGTCATCACCAAAACCCTTGAGACGCCTGAATTGATCAAGGTGAGTCCTGCGGGTTCTCATATTCCGGACGGGGCGAATCGGCCGTAATTCCGCCCTTCCCCCCATGGCGTACCGCTCTGCATTACGTCGTGTCATAACAAGAGAGTCACAGCCTTGGTCAGACTCTCCTCCACGTTCCCCACACACGCTTAGAGTCACCGCCAGTCACCGCGCCGGATTGCCTCTTCGGCTTGAAAGTTCGGGCAGGCGCGCGGCTCGACCGCTTCCATCGGGATGCAGTCGTACTGGGGAAAGGACTGATCGTGCGTCAACGTTCGCTCATCGCCATCACCGCCGCGCTGGCCGCGGGAGCACTCACCCTCACCGCCTGCGGTTCGCGCGACAGCGGCGGCAAGGGCTCGGACTCCAAGGGCGGCACCACCGTCGTCATCGGCGTCGACGCCCCGCTCACGGGCGACCTGTCCGCGATCGGCCTCGGCATCAAGAACTCGGTCGACCTCGCCGTCAAGCAGGCCAACAAGCAGAAGCTCGTCGACGGTGTGACCTTCAAGATGGAGGCCCTGGACGACCAGGCGCAGCCCTCCTCCGGCCAGCAGAACGCCTCCAAGCTCGTCAGCGAGTCCGACGTCCTCGGTGTGGTCGGCCCGCTGAACTCCTCGGTCGCCGAGTCCATGCAGAAGGTCTTCGACGACGCCAAGCTGGTCGAGGTCTCCCCCGCCAACACCAACCCGGCCCTGACCCAGGGCACGAACTGGCAGACCAAGAAGGCCCGCACGTACAAGTCGTACTTCCGCACCGCGACCACGGACGCCATCCAGGGCCCGTTCGCCGCGCAGTACGTGTACAACACGGCCAAGAAGAAGAAGGTCTTCGTCATCGACGACAAGAAGACCTACGGCGCCGGCCTCGCCGCCACCTTCACCGACGAGTTCAAGAAGCTCGGCGGCACCGTGGCGGGCACCGAGCACATCAACCCCGACACCAAGGACTACTCGGCCGTCGCCACCAAGGTGAAGAACTCCGGCGCCGACGTCGTCTACTACGGCGGCGAGTACCCGCAGGCCGGCCCGCTCAGCAAGCAGATCAAGGCCGCGGGCGCCAAGATCCCGGTCGTCGGCGGCGACGCCATCTACGACCCGACGTACATCAAGCTGGGCGGCGCCGCGAGCAACGGCGACCTCGCCACCTCGGTCGGTGCCCCGCTCGACCAGCTGTCCTCCGCCAAGGACTTCCTCGCCAACTACAAGGCGGGCGGCTACAACGAGGCGTACGGCGCCTACGGCGGCTACGCCTACGACTCCGCGTGGGCGATCATCCAGGCGGTCAAGCAGGTCGTGTCCAGCGGGAAGGTCCCCTCGGACGCCCGCTCCAAGATCACGGCGGCCATGCAGAACGTCTCCTTCGACGGCGTGACCGGCAAGGTCTCCTTCGACGAGTTCGGTGACACCACGAACAAGCAGCTCACGGTGTACTCCGTGACCGGTGGCGCCTGGAAGACCGTGACGTCCGGTACCTACAACGGCGGCTGACCCACTCCGCACCCGTATCACCCATGAGCCGCGCGGGGCGCTGTTCCACTGGCGCCCCGCGCGCTCACGCATCCGGACATCCGGCACAACCCGTCGAACATCCGAAAGTCTCGGAGGACTTGCGGTGAACGAACTGCCGCAGCAGCTGGTCAACGGCCTGCTACTGGGATCCATGTACGGGCTGGTCGCCATTGGCTACACGATGGTCTACGGCATCGTCCAGCTCATCAACTTCGCCCACGGCGAGATCTTCATGACCGGCGCGTTCGGCGCGCTCACGGTCTATGCGTACGTCCTGCCCGACGGCACCTCCATGTGGGTCGCCCTGCCCCTGATGCTCATCGGCGGCATCATCGTCGCGGTCCTCGTCGCCGTCGGAGCGGAACGGTTCGCCTACCGTCCTCTGCGCGGCGCGCCGCGGCTGGCCCCGCTCATCACGGCGATCGGCCTCTCCCTCGCCCTGCAGCAGGCGGTGTGGGCCTGGTACCCCGACGCCAAGTCGGCCCGTACCTTCCCGCAGATCAACGGCGGCCCCTTCCACATCGGCAACGTCACCATCCAGACCGGTGACATCTTCCTGGTGGTCGCGGCCCCCCTCAGCATGGCGTTCCTCGCCTACTTCGTCATGAAGACCCGTACCGGGCGCGGCATGCAGGCCACCGCACAGGATCCGGACACCGCGAAGCTCATGGGCGTCAACACCGACCGCATCATCGTGATCGCGTTCGCCCTGGGCGCCGCGTTCGCCGCGGTCGGCGGCGTCGCCGACGGTCTGAAGTACGGTCAGATCGACTTCCGCATGGGCTTCATCCTCGGCCTGAAGGCCTTCACCGCGGCCGTCCTCGGCGGCATCGGCAACATCTACGGCGCCATGATCGGCGGCCTCGCCCTCGGCGTCGCCGAGACCCTGGCCACCGCCTACATCGCCGACCTCCCGGGCATGGAGAAGTTCGGCAGCCAGTCCTGGGCCGACGTCTGGGCCTTCGTACTCCTCATCCTCGTTCTGCTGTTCAGGCCACAGGGCCTGCTCGGCGAGCGCGTCGCGGACAGGGCGTGACACCGATGACCACACAGACCACGGCATCCGAAACCCCGAGCGCCCCCGCCGCCGGAACCACGGCCGGTCTCATCGGCCTCCCGCCCGCACTCGGCCGGGCCCTGGCCACCGCGGGCGCCGTCCTCACCATCGTCTCCACGTTCCTGTCCTGGACCTGGACGCAGGACTTCCCCGGCGACCTCACCGTCTACGGCTACCCGGGTGGCCTGCAGGTCCTGGTGCTGATCGGCGCCGCCCTGACCGCACTCCTCGCCCTCGCGTCGTACGGCGTCAAGGGCCTGAAGTGGCTGGCCCCGGCCGGTGCGGACCCCGCGCTGAAGCTCGCGGCGCTGGCCACGTTCGCCACCGCCTGGTTCACGGTCATCGCGATCAGCGTCGAACTCGGCGGCGTCGTCAACCTGGAGCCCGGCGGCTACGTCGTCGCCGTCACCAGCCTGGCCACGCTCGTCGGCGCCCTCGCGCTGCCGTTCCAGCGGCCCGAGCCCGACCCCCTCGACCCCGAGGACAGCGGCTGGGAGCAGTTCCGGCACCGGGCCGGGCACGGCTGGGAGACCGTCAAGGCCGCCTTCGCCGCCGACCGTCCGCGCCCGGTGGGCAAGCTCCCCGCCTACGCCGAGATCCTCATCATCGCCGCGGTCCTCGCCCTCGCGCTGACCGTCTTCACCTACGGCATCGGCACCGAGTACGACGAACTCTTCGTCGGCTTCCTGATCACCGCTGGATTCGGCTTCGCGGCGCTCAACAAGTCAGGGCTCATCGTCCACGCCTCGCAGATCACCAGCAGGCACCAGAACATCACGGTCTGCGGCGCGTTCGTCGCGGCGGCCCTGTTCCCGTTCACCCAGACCGACGACCAGTACGCGACGCTCGGCGTCTACATCCTCATCTTCGCCACCGTCGCCCTCGGCCTGAACGTCGTCGTCGGCCTCGCCGGTCTGCTGGACCTCGGCTACGTCGCCTTCCTCGGCGTCGGCGCCTACGCGGCGGCCCTGGTCTCCGGCTCGCCCAGCTCGCCGCTCAGCGTGCACTTCCCGTTCTGGGCGGCCGCACTGGTCGGCGCCGCCGCCTCGCTGATCTTCGGTGTCCTCATCGGCGCCCCGACGCTGCGGCTGCGCGGCGACTACCTCGCCATCGTCACGCTCGGCTTCGGTGAGATCTTCCGGATCACGGCCAACAACCTGGACGGCACCTCCGGCCCGGACATCACCAACGGCTCCAACGGCATCTCCTCGATCCCGAACCTGAAGATCTTCGGCGTCGACCTCGGCGCCCAGCACGACGTCGCCGGCTTCACCATCGGCCGGTTCGCCAACTACTTCTTCCTGATGCTGGTCATCACCGCGGTCGTCGTCCTCGTCTTCCGGCGCAGCGGTGACTCCCGCATCGGGCGGGCCTGGGTGGCCATCCGCGAGGACGAGACCGCCGCGCTCGCGATGGGCATCAACGGCTTCCGGGTCAAGCTGATCGCGTTCGCCGTCGGCGCCTGCCTCGCCGGGCTCGCCGGCACCGTGCAGGCCCATGTGACCTACACGGTCACGCCCGAGCAGTACTACTTCGCCGGTCCCGTGCCGCCGAACTCGGCGTTCCTGCTGGCCGCGGTCGTCCTCGGCGGCATGGGCACCATCGGCGGCCCGCTCATCGGCGCCTCGCTGCTCTTCCTCATCCCGAACAAGCTCCAGTTCCTCGGCAACTACCAGCTGTTCGCCTTCGGTGTCGCGCTCATCCTGCTGATGCGCTTCAGGCCGGAGGGCCTCGTCCCCAACCGGCGCCGCCAGCTCGAGTTCCACGACGAGGCCGAAGCGCCCGCAGTGCTCGGCAAGACAGGGGCCTGATCCGAGATGACCACGCAGACCATCACCCGAGGCGAGACCGTCCTCGACGCCCGCGGCGTCACCATGCGCTTCGGCGGCCTCACCGCCGTACGCAATGTCGACCTCACCGTGGGCAGCGGCGAGATCGTCGGCCTCATCGGCCCCAACGGCGCCGGCAAGACCACCTTCTTCAACTGCCTGACCGGCCTGTACGTCCCCACCGAGGGCGAGGTCCGGTTCAAGGGCCAGGTGCTGCCGCCGAAGTCCTTCAAGGTCACGGCGGCCGGTATCGCCCGCACCTTCCAGAACATCCGGCTCTTCGCCAACATGTCGGTCCTGGAGAACGTCCTCGTCGGCCGGCACACCCGGACGAAGGAGGGCTTCTGGTCCGCCATCCTGCGCGGCCCCGGCTTCCACCGGGCCGAGAAGGCCTCCCGCGAACGCGCCATGGAACTCCTGGAGTTCGTGGGTCTCGCGCACAAGGCCGAGCACCTCTCCCGCAACCTGCCCTACGGCGAACAGCGCAAGCTGGAGATCGCGCGCGCCCTGGCCAGCGAACCGGGCCTGCTGCTCCTGGACGAGCCGACCGCCGGGATGAACCCCCAGGAGACCCGCGCCACCGAGGAACTGGTCTTCGCCATCCGTGAGAAGGGAATCGCCGTCCTCGTCATCGAGCACGACATGCGGTTCATCTTCAACCTGTGCGACCGCGTGGCCGTGCTCGTCCAGGGCGAGAAGCTGGTCGAGGGCGACAGCGCCACCGTCCAGAGCGACGATCGGGTCATCGCCGCCTACCTCGGTGAGCCCTTCGAGGACGCCCCCGGCGCCGAGGAGGTCGCCGAGGTCGAGGCCGCCGAGGCCCAGGCTGAGGCCGCCCAGGCCGAGACCGAGACGGCCGAGGCCGAGACCGCCGAGGCCGAGACCGCCGCGGACGACGCTGCCGAAGCCGACACCGCCACGGGCGACGCAGCCGAGGTCGAGGCCCCCGAGGCCCAGGCCGCCGAGGCCCACGCCGAACCCAGCACGGACGCCGCGCCCGGCAAGGAGAGCGACCGATGACCGCACTGCTCGAAGTCGAGGACCTCCGGGTCGCCTACGGCAAGATCGAGGCCGTCAAGGGCATCTCCTTCAAGGTCGAGGCGGGCGAGGTCGTCACCCTCATCGGCACCAACGGCGCCGGCAAGACCACGACCCTGCGCACCCTGTCCGGCCTGCTCAAGCCCGTCGGCGGCCTGATCAGGTTCAACGGCAGGTCGCTGAAGAAGATCCCCGCCCACGAGATCGTCCAGCTCGGACTCGCCCACTCCCCCGAGGGCCGGCACATCTTCCCGCGCATGACGATCGAGGACAATCTGCGCCTCGGTGCGTTCCTGCGCGACGACAAGCCGGGCATCGAGAAGGACATCCAGCGGGCCTACGACCTCTTCCCGATCCTGGGCGAGCGGCGCAAGCAGGCCGCGGGCACCCTGTCCGGCGGTGAGCAGCAGATGCTGGCGATGGGCAGGGCGCTGATGTCCCAGCCGAAGCTGCTGATGCTGGACGAACCCTCGATGGGTCTGTCGCCGATCATGATGCAGAAGATCATGGCGACGATCGCCGAACTGAAATCGCAGGGTACGACGATTCTGCTGGTCGAGCAGAACGCCCAGGCGGCGCTCTCGCTCGCGGACCACGGTCATGTCATGGAGGTGGGCACGATCGTTCTGTCCGGCACGGGGCAGGACCTGCTGCATGACGAGTCCGTGCGGAAGGCGTACCTCGGCGAGGACTAGACGCTCCGCTGGTTCCCCGCGCCCGTGGTCGGCGCGGGGAACGTGGCCGCGCGGGGAACGTCGGCCGGAAGAGTCAGGCCTTCTTCGTGGCCTTCTTCTCCTCGCTGTCCGCGATGACCGCCTCGGCGACCTGCTGCATCGACATACGGCGGTCCATCGAGGTCTTCTGGATCCAGCGGAAGGCGGCCGGCTCGGTCAGGCCGTACTCGGTCTGCAGGATGGACTTGGCGCGGTCGACCAGCTTGCGGGTCTCCAGACGCTGGGTGAGGTCGGCGACCTCCTTCTCCAGCTGCTTCAGCTCGGTGAAGCGGGAGACCGCCATCTCGATGGCCGGGACGACGTCGCTCTTGCTGAACGGCTTGACCAGGTACGCCATCGCTCCGGCGTCCCGGGCGCGCTCGACGAGGTCGCGCTGCGAGAAGGCGGTGAGCATCAGGACCGGCGCGATGGACTCCTCGGCGATCTTCTCGGCCGCGGAGATGCCGTCCAGCTTGGGCATCTTCACGTCCAGGATGACCAGGTCCGGCTGGTGCTCGCGGGCCAGCTCGACGGCCTGCTCACCGTCCCCGGCCTCGCCGACGACGGAGTACCCCTCCTCCTCCAGCATCTCTTTGAGGTCGAGTCGGATCAGGGCCTCGTCCTCGGCGATGACGACGCGGGTCGTCAGCGGAGGCACGTGCGACTTGTCGTCGTCGGGCGCGTCTACGGGCTGGGGCGACTCGGCGGTCACAGGGGCTCCTCGTTCCGGGCAGGGGTACTGCTGACAAGAGCCTACCTAGCTACGGTATGGTGGACGCGCGGAGGGTCGGGGGAAACCTTGGATTCTGCGAGCCCCGGTAGCCCAATTGGCAGCAGGCAACGGATTCAAAACCCGTACAGTGTCGGTTCGAGTCCGACCCGGGGCACTTTTCCTTGGATTCCAAGGTCGGCGATCTGCGGGGCCCCTCGGGTGAGGGGCCCTTTCTCACGCCTTCGGCCCGCTCAGGCCGTCATGCCTTGGGGCTGTCGTCCTTCAGGCCCGGGGGCTGTCGTCCTCGCCGATGTGGTGGACCCGGACCATGTTGGTCGAGCCGGAGACCCCGGGCGGGGAGCCCGCCGTGATCACCACGATGTCGCCCTTCTCGCAGCGGCCGTACTTCAGGAGCAGCTCGTCCACCTGGTCGACCATGGCGTCGGTGGAGTCGACGTGCGGGCCGAGGAAGGCCTCGGCGCCCCAGGTGAGGCTGAGCTGGGAGCGGGTGGCCGGCTCCGGGGTGAAGGCGAGCAGCGGGATCGGCGAGCGGTAGCGGGAGAGCCGACGGGCGGTGTCTCCCGACTGGGTGAAGGCCACCAGGAACTTCGCGCCCAGGAAGTCGCCCATCTCGGCGGCGGCCCGGGCGACCGCGCCGCCCTGGGTGCGCGGCTTGTTCCGCTCGGTCAGCGGCGGCAGCCCCTTGGCCAGCATGTCCTCCTCGGCGGCCGCGACGATCTTCGCCATGGTGCGCACGGTCTCGACCGGGTACTTGCCGACACTGGTCTCGCCGGAGAGCATCACCGCGTCCGTGCCGTCCAGGACGGCGTTGGCCACGTCGGAGGCCTCGGCACGGGTCGGCCGGGAGTTGTCGATCATCGAGTCGAGCATCTGGGTGGCGACGATGACCGGCTTGGCGTTGCGCTTGGCGAGCTTGATCGCGCGCTTCTGCACGATCGGCACCTGTTCCAGCGGCATCTCCACGCCCAGGTCGCCGCGCGCGACCATGAGCCCGTCGAAGGCGGCCACGATGCCGTCGAAGTTCTCCACGGCCTGCGGCTTCTCGACCTTGGCGATCACCGGCAGGCGGCGGCCCTCCTCGGCCATGATCCGGTGCACGTCGCCGGCGTCGTCGCCGCTGCGGACGAAGGACAGGGCGATGACGTCGAAGCCGGTGCGCAGCGCCCAGCGCAGGTCGTCCTCGTCCTTGTCGGAGAGGGCGGGGACGGAGACGGCGACGCCGGGGAGGTTCAGGCCCTTGTGGTCGGAGACCATGCCGCCCTCGACCACGCGGGTGCGGACGCGGGGGCCGTCGACGGCGGTGACCTCCAGGCAGACCTTGCCGTCGTCCACGAGGACGCGCTCGCCGGGAGAGACGTCGGTGGCGAGGCCGGCGTACGTGGTGCCGCACTGCCGGCGGTCGCCCTCGACGCCCTCCTCCACGGTGATCGTGAAGGTGTCGCCGCGTTCAAGGAGTACCGGCCCTTCACCGAAACGGCCGAGCCGGATCTTCGGGCCTTGAAGGTCGGCGAGAAGGCCGACGCTGCGGCCGGATTCGTCGGCCGCTTTGCGAACCCGCCGGTAGCGCTCCTCGTGTTCGGCGTGTGTGCCGTGGCTGAGGTTGAAACGGGCGACGTCCATTCCGGCGTCGACCAGTGCCTTGATCTGGTCGTACGAGTCGGTGGCGGGCCCCAGAGTACAGACGATCTTTGCTCGGCGCATATGTCGAGCCTAGGCCTTACCCGCGGGTAGAGAATCGGCCGCACATGACCACTCAACAACCTTTGCATGAAGCCTCATTGACAAGTGTTGAATTGTGCGGCCACTCGCTCCAATGAGCGAATTCCCTCTCCGCGGGTCCCGGACGGCCCTCTTCCCTCTCTTCCCGCTCGTCATCTCCCTTCGACCAGCGGCGTGAGACGCGGAGCCTGGCGGGCCCGTGGGATGCGGGGCCGGGCGTCCTGCAGCCCGAAGGTGGTGAAGGCTGTTCGGGTGGCCGGCGGGTAGGGGTCCTTTCCGGTGAGGGAATTGAGGATCATGGCGCTGCGCCAGGCGGCGAGGCCCAGGTCGGGCGCGCCCACGCCGTGGGTGTGCAGTTCGGCGTTCTGGACGTACGCCGAGCCGGTCACGGACGGGTCGAGGACCAGCCGGAACTCCTCGTCGATGCGCGGGCGCTCGCTGCTGTCGCGGCGCATATAGGGGTCGAGCCCGGCGAGGATGCGGTCGAGTGAGCGCTCGCGGTAGCCGGTGGCGAGGACGACGGCGCCGGTGGTGAGCCGGGTGCGGGTGCCCTGCTGGACATGTTCCAGATGGAGTTCGACCTTGGTGGTGGCGATCCGGCCGGCGGTGCGCACCAGCACACCCGGGGTGAGGACGGCGTCGGGCCAGCCGCCGTGCAGGGTGCGCCGGTACAGCTCGTCGTGGATGGCAGCGAGCGTACCGGCGTCGATGCCCTTGTGCAGCTGCCACTGCCCGGCGATCAGCCGGTCCCGGACGGGCTCGGCGAGGGAGTGGAAGTAGCGGGTGTAGTCGGGGGTGAAGTGCTCCAGGCCCAGCTTGGAGTACTCCATCGGCGCGAACGCCTCGCTGCGGCCGATCCAGTGCAGCTTCTCGCGGCCGGCAGGCCGGTGCCGCAGCAGGTCGAGGAAGACCTCGGCGCCGGACTGCCCGGAGCCGACGACGGTGACGTGATCGGCGGCCAGGAGGGTGGAGCGGTGGTCCAGATAGTCGGCGGCGTGGATGACGGGCACGCCCGGGGCGTCCACCAGCGGCTTGAGCGGGTCGGGCACATGGGGGGCGGTGCCGATGCCGATGACGACGTTGCGGGTGTAGGTGCGGCCCAGGGCCTCGGCCTCGCCCTCGGCGCCGAGCTGGGTGAAGTCGACCTCGAACACGTCCCGTTCGGGGTTCCAGCGGACCGCGTCGACCTGGTGGCCGAAGCTCAGCGCGGGCAGGCTCTGTGCGACCCAGCGGCAGTAGGCGTCGTACTCGGTGCGCTGGATGTGGAAGCGCTCGGCGAAGTAGAAGGGGAAGAGCCGATCGCGGGCCTTGAGGTAGTTCAGGAAGCTCCAGGGGCTGGTCGGGTCGGCGAGGGTCACCAGGTCGGCCAGGAACGGCACTTGGACGGTGGCGCCCTCGATGAGCAGACCGGGGTGCCAGTGGAAACCGGGGCGCTGGTCGTAGAAGACGGCGTCGAGTTCGGCGAGCGGGTGGGCGAGGGCGGCCAGCGAGAGGTTGCAGGGGCCGATGCCGATGCCGACCAGGTCGCGCGGGGATGCGGCGTCGCGGTGTGGGGGGTTGGTCATCCGAGGGTGCCTTCTTCCACGAGTTTCAGGAGCTGAGCCAAGTCGTCAGGCCGGGTGTGGGGGTTGAGGAAAGTGGCTTTGAGCCACAGGCGGCCGTCGAGCCGGGCGCGCCCGAGGACGGCCCGGCCCTCCTGCAGCAGCCCGCGGCGCAGGGCGGCCACGGCGGCGTCGTCCGCGCCCGCGGGCCGGAACAGGACCGTGCTGATCACGGGCCGGTCGTACAGCTCGAAGCCGGGGTGTTCCCGCACCAGCTCGGCGAACTCGCGGGCGCGGGCGCAGACTTGGTCGACCAGGGCGCCCAGGCCGGTACGGCCGAGGGTCCGCAGGGTGACCGCGATCTTGAGGACGTCCGGGCGACGGGTGGTGCGCAGGGAGCGGTCGAGCAGGTCGGGGAGTCCGGCCTCGGTGTCGTCTTCGGCGTTCAGGTAGTCGGCGCGCTGGTGGAGTACGGCGAGTTCGCCGGGGCGGGCGAGGGCGAGCAGGCCGGCGGCGACCGGCTGCCAGCCGAGCTTGTGCAGGTCGAGGGTGACGGTGTGGGCGGCTTCGAGTCCGGCGAGTCGATCCCGGTGCCGGTCGCTGAAGAGGAGGCCGCCGCCGTAGGCCGCGTCGATGTGCAGCCGGGCTCCGTGGGCGGTGCACAGGCCGGCGATCTCGGGCAGCGGGTCGATGAGGCCGGCGTCGGTGGTGCCGGCGGTGGCGGCGACCAGCAGCGGGCCGGAGAGCGCGGTGAGGGCCGCGTCTAGGGCGGCGAGGTCGAGGGTGCCGCCCGCGGCCGGGACGACCACCGGTTCGGGCAGGCCGAGCAGCCAGGCGGCGCGGGGCAGCGAGTGGTGGGCGTTGGTCCCGTGCACGAGCCGCACGCTGCCGCCGTGCGCCTGGCGGGCGAGCAGCAGGGCGAGTTGGTTGGACTCGGTGCCGCCGGTGGTGACGAGGGCGTCGGCGAGACCGGCGGCATGGGCGAGCGCGCGGGTGACCGCGGCCTCCAGGGCGGTGGCGGCCGGGGCCTGGTCCCAGGAGTCCAGGGACGGGTTGAGGGCGCTGACGGCGAGGTCGGCGGCGGTGGCCACGGCGAGCGGCGGGCAGTGCAGATGGGCCGCGCACAGCGGCTCGGCGGGGTCGGCGGCGCCCTCCGCCAGGGCGTGCACGAGGGCGCGCAGGGCATCGGGGTCGCCCTTTTCCGGCAGGACGTCCCCGAGGACCTCGGCGACCCGCGCGGCGACGGTCTCGGGTCCCCCGGCGGGCAGCGGCCCGCCGCGCGCCCGGCCGCCCGCCGCGAGCGCGTCCAGGACCGTGCGCAGGAGGGGGCGCAGGGCGGCCGGGCCGTGCGGGCCCGAGGCGAGGGGCGGCGTGCGCAGCGGTCCGGCACCGCTCATCGACTGTCCTCCGCTCATGGGCTCTCCTCCGCTCACGGCCTGGCATCGGGGAGTTTCCGGCACCGGTGGGCTCCCGGCTTGTGACTGGACTTCCAGCTTGTACGGAAAGAGTCCCGTGCGTCCAAAAAGCCCAGCGATGGCACCCGAAAGGGGGTACTGCCGTGCGAGGAAAGCGCGTTGGGGCGGTACTTATGCGGGGCTGAAATCGGTCGGCGGGTTGACGCGCGAGTTGCCGCCCCCGGGGGCGATGTGCCGCGGCTCGCCGAGGGCTAGTGCGATGCGAAGTCCGCGGTGTGGTCGCGGGCCCACTGGGCGAAGGTGCGGGCCGGGGTGCCGGTGAGTTTCTCCACCGTGCCGGTGATCTCCGGTGGCTCGCCGACGCTCTCCTCGTAGATCCGCAGCAGCCGTTCGAGCGCCTCGGCCGGGAGGTACGGGAACAGCTCCGGGCCCGCCTCGCGGGGGTCCGCCTCCACGAACGTCAGCTCTCTGCCGACGGCCGCGCCGATCGCCGCGACCTGCTCGGCGTTGGTGGTCGCCGCGGGCCCGGTCAGCCGGTGGACGGCGCCCTCGTGGCCGCCGTCGAGCAGGGCCCGCTCGGCGACGGCCGCGATGTCGTCCTCGTGGATCGGCGCGGAGAGCGTGTCGGCGAAGACCCCGCGGACGGTGTTCCCGGCGCGGATCTGCGGCGCCCACTGCAGCGCGTTGGTCGCGAAGGCGTTGGGGCGCAGGAAGGTCCAGTCGAGCCCGCTGTCGCGGATCTGCCGCTCGACGGTGGCGTGCATGACGTGCAGGGGGTGGGTCTCGTCGGCGCCCTCCTGGATCATGCCGCTGGAGAGGAACACGACCTGCCGCACCCCATGGGCGCGGGCTGCCGCCAGCAGGTCGGCCGCCCAGGGGTGCGCGTAGAGGAAGAGGGCCGTCGCGCCGTCGAACAGGGCGGCCGGGTCCTTCGGCGGGAGCCGCACCACCTCGGCGCCGTCGGGGAGCCCGGCCCGCTGCGGGTCGCGGGTGAGCGCCCGCACGGGACGGCCGGCGGCGAGGAGACGGTGGACAAGGGCACGGCCGACGTTGCCGGTCGCACCGGTCACTACGATCACGGAAGGTGCCTCCGAAGGCTCGACTGATCGTTCCTGACCGTGTCGAGCCTAGGAAGGTGTACGGGCCGCGGCATCGTCTGCTGGGACCAGCCGCGGCCTAGGCCGCCGGACCTACTCCGCCGGCGCCTCCTGTTCCGCCGGTTCCCCCTGCTGGCCGCGCACCCGCAGGGCCCGGGCCAGGTCGTCGAGGCGGTCGGCGAGCGTCCGGCGCAGGGCCGGGGTGGGGTCGGCGGAGCGCAGACAGGCCTCGCCGAGCCGCAGGTTCTCGGTGTCGACGGCATGGGCCGGGAAGGCCCAGCGGCCGGCGGCGACCGCTATGGCGGGACCGCGGCGGGCCGAGACCGCCACCGCGTCCGCGTAGAAGCGCGGCACGTACTCCCTCACCAGATCGGCCTGTTCGGGCTGCCAGAAGCCCTGCGCGGTGGCGGTGAAGAGGTAGTTGGACAGCTCGTCGCCGGCGAACATCGCTTCCCAGGCCGCCCGCTTGGCCTCCGGGTCGGGCAGGGCGGCACGGCAGCGGGCGGCGCCCTCCTGGCCGGTGGCGCTCGGGTCGCGGGCCAGCTCGGCGGCGATGGCGGACGCGTCGGTGGCGCCGAGCGCGGCGAGCCGGCCGAGGATGCGCCAGCGCAGCTCGGGGTCGAGTTCCGGCCCGCCGGGCACCGTGCCGTCGGCGAGCCAGGCGGCGATGGCGTCGGGGTGGGCGGCCACGCCGATCAGATGGCGTACGGCGATCAGGCGCAGGCCCGGGTGGTCGCCGTCCTCGGTGCGCCGCAGCAGATCGCGGCAGAGGGCGGTGAGGGTGGCCAGGGCGGCGGGGCGGTCCTCGGCCGGCAGGTACTGGTCGGCGAGCTGGCCGGAGGCGAAGGCCAGCACGCCCTGCACGACGGCCAGGTCGGTCTCGCGCGGGAGATGGGCGCGGGCCGTCTCCAGGTAGGCGGCGGGCGCCAGTTCACCGTCGCGCACGGCATCGCGGAGGGCGTTCCAGACGACCGCGCGGGTGAGCGGGTCGGGCAGGCCGGACAGGCCGGACCGGACGGTCGCGAAGGACTCGGCGTCGAAGCGGACCTTGGCGTACGTGAGGTCGCCGTCGTTGAGCAGGAGCAGCGCGGGACGCTTGCCGAGGGGGCGCGGGGCGGTCTGCGGGACGTCCAGGTCGAGGCGTGTGCGCAGCACCAGCCGGCCCTCGTCGGCGACGTCACGGTCGTACAGACCGACGGTGAGGCGGTGCGGACGGCTGCCCGCGCGGTCGACGGTCAGGGTGCAGGTGCCGTCGGCGGAGGCGACGAGCGGCGTGAGCGTGTCCACTCCGGTGGTGCGCAGCCAGCTGTCGGCCCAGCCGGGCACGTCGCGGTCGGTGGCGGAGGCGAGGGAGTCGATGAAGTCGGCGAGCGTGGCGTTGCCGAACTTGTGCCGGGCGAAGTGGGTGTTGATGCCCGCGAGGAAGTCCTTCTCACCGAGCCAGGCGGCCAGTTGGCGCAGTGCGGAGGCGCCCTTGGAGTAGGAGATGCCGTCGAAGTTGAGCAGCGCGGAGGCCGTGTCGTCGACCTTCTCGGGGGCGACCGGGTGGGTGGTGGGGCGCTGGTCGGCGTCGTAGCCCCAGGCCTTGCGGGCGACGCCGAACTCGGTCCAGGGGCCGGTGAAGCGGGCGGCCTCGGCGGTCGTCTGGTAGCCCATGTACTCGGCGAAGGACTCGTTCAGCCAGATGTCGTCCCACCACTTGAGGGTGACCAGGTCGCCGAACCACATGTGGGCCATCTCGTGCGCGATGACCATGGCACGGGTCTGCCGCTCGGTGTCGGTGACGGCGGAGCGGTAGACGAACTCGTCGCGGAAGGTGACCAGGCCCGGGTTCTCCATGGCGCCCGCGTTGAACTCGGGGACGAACGCCTGGTCGTAGGAGTCGAAGGGGTACGGCTCCTCGAACTTCTCGTGGTAGCGGTCGAAGCACGCGCGCGTGACCTCGAAGATCTCCTCGGCGTCCGTGTCGAGGTGGGGCGCGAGGGAGCGCCGGCAGTGGATGCCGATGGGCAGTCCGTGGTGCTCGGTGCGCACCGAGTGCCAGGGGCCGGCGGCGACGGCGACCAGGTAGGTGGAGATCGGCGGGGTGGGCGCGGCCTGCCAGGCGCCGTCGGCCCGCTGCCCGGTGATGCCGTTGGCGAGCACCGTCCAGCCTTCGGGGGCCTTGACGGAGACCTCGAAGACGGCCTTCAGGTCGGGCTGGTCGAAGGCGGCGAAGACACGCTGGACGTCGTCCATGAACATCTGCGTGTAGACGTACGTCTCGCCGTCGCTCGGGTCGGTGAAGCGGTGCATGCCCTCGCCGGTGCGGGAGTAGCGCATGGCCGCGTCGAGGCGCAGCTCGTGCTCGCCCGCGGTGAGGTTCTTCAGCGGGAGGCGGCCGTCGTCCAGCGCCTCCGGGTCCAGGGGCTGTCCGTCGAGTGTGACCGTGCGCAGCTGGGCGGGCTTCAGCTCCACGAACGTGTCCCCGGCGGACCGCGCGGTGAACCGGATCACGGTGCGACAGTCGAAGGTCTCGTCCCCGGTGGTGAGGTCCAGGTCGACCGTGTAGCGGTGGACGTCGAGGAGCTGTGCTCGGAGCTGCGCTTCGTCGCGCGTGAGTACGGACATGCAGGCCATGCTGCCTGATAGCACTGACAGCGCACAGGGGGTGGGGAGGTTCACGGCTTTTGTCCGGCTCACCGGCCCCGGGAGTCACCCGCGCATCAGTCGTCCGGCTGCTGGCCGTTGGCGGCGTCCTCGGCGATGCGCTCGTGGTGCCGGATCACCTCGGCGATGATGAAGTTCAGGAACTTCTCGGCGAAGGCCGGGTCGAGCTTGGCGTTCTCCGCGAGGCGGCGCAGCCGCTCGATCTGGCGGGCCTCGCGGGCCGGGTCGGCGGGCGGCAGCTGGTGCACGGCCTTGAGCCGGCCGACCTGCTGGGTGGCCTTGAACCGCTCGGCGAGCAGGTGGACGACGGCCGCGTCGATGTTGTCGATGCTGTCGCGCAGCCGCTCCAGTTCCTGGCGGACCTCGGGGTCCGCGTCACCGGTTCCGATGTTGCTGGTGGTCATGCTTGCCACCCTATGGGTTCGCCGGGCCGGGCCCCGGCGGTGTCCGGAGAATGGATCATCGGCGGATCGTCCGGGTCCGGGACGCGGTCGCTCCAGCCGCCGGGCACGCTGCGGCCCTGCTGGGCACGGAAGCGGACCGGGGCGAGGCCCACCCGGCGGGTGAACAGCCGGGAGAAGTAGGCGGGGTCGTCGTAGCCGACGCGGCGGGCGACGGCGGCGACGGGCAGCTCGGTGGCGGCCAGGAGTTCCTTGGCCCGGCCGAGCCGGATGCCGAGCAGATAGTCCTTGGGGCTGCACCCGGCGGCCCGGCGGACGGCGCTGCGCAGCTCGGCGGGGGTCATGCCGTGCACGCGCGCGTGGTCGGCGACGCTCATCGGCGTGCAGGCGTCCCGGGCGAGCGCCTCGAGCACCTGGTCGCCGTCCGGGGCGAGGTCGGCGCGGGCGCGGCGCAGGGCGACGAGGAGTTCGTGCACGGCGGCGCCGGTCTCCACCTCCAGCAGCGGGTTGCCGCGGCGGGCGGCGCGGGCGATACGGGCGATCACCGCGCGTGGCCCCGAGGCGTCGGAGAGCGGCACGACGGGCCGCTCGGGCTCGATGTAGCCCAGTTCGGTGTACGTCTCGGTGGCGGGCCCGGCGAAGTCCACGAAGCCCTCGTCCCAGCCGGTGCCGGGGTCGGGCGCGTAGTGGTGGGGCACGCCGGGGGTGAGCCAGAGCAGCGCGGGCGCGGTGACGGTCGTACGGCGGCCGTCGGCGCCCCGGTACCAGCCGCGGCCCGCGCTGATCACGACGGCCACGTGGTGGTCGAGGGTGCGGGGGCCGACCGTGGGCAGCGCGCCGTGCTGGAGGCCGACGCCGAGACAGACCAGGCCGAGGCGGTGGTGTGCGGGGCCGGGGCTGAAGAACCGCATCCAGGTCTGGTACATCGGCGCTCCTCCCGGGCATGCTCCGCGGCCGGCTTCTGTCCCCGCGTCGGTGCCCGGCGTTTTGTCCAAGCAACGCCGATCTTCGTCCATGGCGCCCGGTCGCCGGAAGGGGTGAGGCTTGGGCGCATGGGCGAGTTCACGGTGGGGGAATCCGACTTCCTGCTGGACGGGCGGCCGGTACGGCTGCTGTCCGGGGCGCTGCACTACTTCCGGGTGCACGAGGAGCACTGGCGGCACCGGCTGGCGATGCTGCGGGCGATGGGCCTGAACTGCGTGGAGACGTACGTCCCGTGGAACCTGCACGAGCCGGTACCGGGGGGCCACCGGGACGTGCAGGCGCTCGGCCGGTTCCTGGACACGGTCCGCGAGACCGGGCTGTGGGCGATCGTGCGGCCGGGTCCGTACATCTGCGCCGAGTGGGAGAACGGCGGGCTGCCGCCCTGGGTGACGGGCGAGGCGGGCACGCGCGTGCGCACGCGTGACGAGCGCTATCTGTCCCGCGTGGAGGACTGGTTCCACCATCTGATGCACGAGATCGTGCCCCGGCAGATCGACCGCGGCGGCCCGGTGATCCTGGTGCAGGTCGAGAACGAGTACGGCAGCTACGGCAGTGACACCGGCTATCTGGAGGAGCTGGCGGGTCTGCTGCGGGCCAAGGGGGTCACGGTCCCGCTGTTCACCTCGGACGGCCCCGAGGACCACATGCTGACCGGCGGTTCGCTGCCCGGGGTGCTCGCCACGGTCAATTTCGGCTCCCACGCGCGCGAGGCCTTCGCGACGCTGCGCCGGCACCGCCCCCAGGGTCCGCTGATGTGCATGGAGTTCTGGTGCGGATGGTTCGACCACTGGGCCGGCGAGCACGTCGTACGGGATCCGGAGGAGGCCGCCGGGGCGTTGCGGGAGATCCTGGAGTGCGGGGCGTCGGTGAACCTCTACATGGCGCACGGCGGCACGAGCTTCGGCGGCTGGGCGGGCGCCAACCGGGGCGGCGGCGCGCTGCACGAGGGCCCGCTGGAGCCGGATGTGACCTCGTACGACTACGACGCCCCGGTGGACGAGTACGGCCGCCCGACGGAGAAGTTCTGGCGCTTCCGCGAGGTGCTGGCCGACCACCACGCCGAGCCGCTGCCCGAACTGCCGCCGCGGCCCGCCTCGTTGGGTCGCCCGGCGGAGGTGGTACTGGACGGCTGGGCGTCCCTGGGCGACGTCCTGGAGACGCTGGGCGGCGAGGAGACGGTGGCGCCGGTGCCGCCCGCCTTCGAGGAGCTGAACGTCACCCGGGGGCTGGTGCGCTACGAGGTGGACGTGCCCGGACCGCGGCAGCCGTATCCGCTGACCCTGCGCGGGCTGCGGGACCTCGCGGTGGTGTACGTCGACGGCGAGCGGGCCGGGGTGCTCACCGAGGAGGAACCGCGGCTGGAGAAGCCTGTCGCGGGCCCCGCGCGCGTGGAGCTGTGGGTGGAGTCTCTCGGGCGGGTGAACTACGGGCCGCGCTTCGGCGAGGCGAAGGGGATCACCGGCGGCATCCTGCACGAGCGGCAGTTTCTGCACGGGGTACGCGCGCGTGGGCTGGATCTGGACGTCTTCCCGGGCGGTGTGGCGAAGGTGCCGTTCGGTGCGCTGCCCGAGGAGGGCGCGGCGGGCCTGTACCGGGGCACCGTCCGGGTCCGCGGGGCCGGGGACGCGCGGCTGGAGCTGCCCGGACGGACCCGCGGTTTCGTCTGGATCAACGGCTTCGGCCTCGGCCGTTACTGGTCCGTGGGCCCCCAGCGGTCGCTGTACGTGCCGGGCCCGGTGCTGCGGGAGGGCGAGAACGAGGTGTGGGTGCTGGAGCTGCAGGAGACCGGCCCGGACCGGCCGGCACCCCGGCTGCTGCCGGTGTGACTGTCCGCCGTGCCGCCTACAGTGGAGAGGAGTTCCGACGTCATTGGGGGTGCGGACGTGGCGAACGGCGGACCGGTCCAGCACGGCTACTCGCACCTGGAGACGGTGCGGGCCGCCGTCACCGCGCTGTACAAGCGCCTGTCCTACGACACCGTCCAGACGTTCTCGACCAGTCTGGCCCCGGCCGACGTGGCCTTCTGCGACACCGACGACCTGCATCTGGGCGCGCAGCGGGTGGCCCGCGAGATCGTGCGGCACTTCCGGCTGCCGGACGCGCGGCTGATCGTCGGATTCCGGGAGATGACGCATGCGGCTCATGTCGAACTGGCGGCGGGCCCCGAGTACTTCGTGGAGCTGAACGACCGTTTCCGCACTCACCGCAGGGACATCGGCGCGGCACTGGCCCACGAGGTGGCGCACGTCTATCTGCACCGCCTGGACCTGTCCTTCCCGAGCACGGCGGAGAACGAGATCCTCACGGACACGGTGACGGCTTATCTGGGCGCGGGCTGGCTGCTGCTGGACGCCTTCCGGGAGGACGCGGTCTCCTCGCAGAAGCTCGGCTACCTCACCCCGGAGGAGTTCGGGTACGTGCTCGCCAAGCGGGCGCTGCTCTTCCACGAGGACCCCTCGGTGTGGTTCACCAGCCCGCAGGCCTACGACGCCTACATCAAGGGGATGGCCCAGGCCCGCCGGGACGAGCAGCAGCCGCCGCTGACCGCGGCCGGCTGGGCGGGCCGGCGCCGCTACGCCCACGACCGCCGGCACGCGGCCACGGTTCTGCCGGGCGCGCCCTACGCCTTCGCCCCCGACCCCACCGGCCACCTTCGCGTCACCTTCCCCTGTCCCACCTGCCACCAGCGCATCCGGGTACCGGTGAAGGGGCGGGTACGGGCGCGGTGCGGTCTGTGCCGGACGGTGCTGGAGTGCGACACCTAGGTTCACACCCGGTAGGTCACAGCACCCGGCCGGCGGCTAGGCGCCGTAGACCGGCCCTGGCGGTTGCGCCGCGGCCAGCAGCTCGCGTGCCCGCTCCCCCGCCTGTGCCGGTGTCCATCGTGTGCCCTTGTCGGTGGTGGGGCCGGGGCGCCAGCCCTCCATCACGGTGATCCGGCCGCCCTCCGCCTCGAAGACGCGGCCGGTGACCCCCGCGCTCGCGGCCGAGCCCAGCCAGACCACGAGCGGGGAGACGTTCTCGGGCGCCATGGCGTCGAAACCGGTGGCCGGGGCCGCCATGGCCTGGGCGAAGGCACGTTCCGTCATGCGGGTGCGTGCGGCGGGCGCGACGGCGTTGACCTGGACGCCGTAGCGGGCCAGTTCGGCCGCCGCGACCAGGGTCAGCCCCACGATCCCGGCCTTGGCGGCGCTGTAGTTGCCCTGCCCGACCGAGCCCAGCAGTCCGGCCCCGCTGCTGGTGTGGACGATCCGGGCCTGCGGGACGCGCCCGGCCTTGGCCTCGGCCCGCCAGTGCGCTGCGGCGTGTCTCAGGGGCAGAAAGTGGCCCTTGAGGTGGACGCGGATCACCGCGTCCCAGTCGTCCTCGTCGAGATTGACCAGCATCCGGTCGCGCAGGAACCCGGCGTTGCTGACGAGCGTGTCGAGCCGCCCGTACGTCTCCAGCGCGGTGTGGACCAGGGAGGCCGCACCGCCGGTCGTGGCGATGTCGCCGCCGTGTGCGACCGCCTCGCCGCCGGCGGCCCTGATCTCCGCGACGACGGATGCGGCCGGGCTCTCCGCGCCCGGTGCCCCGTCCAGCCCCACACCCAGGTCGTTGACGACGACCCGGGCACCCTCGGCCGCGAAGGCGAGGGCATGGGCGCGGCCGAGTCCGCGGCCGGCTCCGGTGACGGCGACGACGCGGCCGTCGCAGATTCCGCTCATCTCAGTTCTCCCGGTCGACGTCATCTCACTTGTCCTCGTGGGCCGTTGCGGCGTCCAGAAAGGCGGGCCGCTCCCCGCCGCCGTGCACATGCAGACTGGCTCCGCTGATGTAGGCGGCCGCGTCGGAGGCGAGGAAGACGGCGGCGGCGCCGACGTCGGCGGGGGCGGCCAGCCGGCCGAGCGGGACGGTGCCGGAGACGGCGGCGATGCCGTCCGGGCCGCCGTAGTGCAGATGCGACAGTTCGGTGCGGACCATGCCGACCACGAGTGTGTTGACGCGGATGTCCGGCGCCCACTCCACGGCCATCGAGGCGGCCAGGTTCGCGAGGCCGGCCTTGGCCGCGCCGTAGGCGGCCGAGCCGGGCGAGGGACGGCCGCCGCTGACGCTGCCGACCATCACGACCGAGCCCCGGCTGCGGCGCAGTTGCTCGTACGCGGCGAGGGACGCGGTCAGCGGGGTGATCAGGTTCAACTCGACGACCCTGGCGTGCCGTTCGGCGTCGGCGTCGACCAGTCGCCGGTACGGTGCGCCGCCCGCGTTGTTGACGAGCACGTCGAGCCGGGGCAGCGCGTCGAAGAAGGTCCGGACGGCGGGTGGGTCGCGCAGGTCGAGGTGGGTGAACTCGACGCCGTCCAGGGGCTGTTCGGGTGGGCGGCGGGCGCAGGCCACGACCCGGGCGCCGGTCTCGGCGAACGCCCGGGCGATCCCGGCTCCGACGCCCCGGGTGCCGCCGGTCACGACGACGGTTCGGACGCGGGTTCTGTCGCGCGGCAAGTTATCCACAGGCCCTCCCGCTCGTCTGCGCCGACTGCTAGCTTCGAAGCCTCGCACCTAACAAATGTTTGGTGGAAAGGTAGCTGATGCGCCCATGGGTGTCTCCCGTTCGTCCCCGGAAAAAGGGATTTCCGTGGTCACCGTCGACTTCCCGCCGGTGAACGCACTGCCGGTGCGCGGCTGGTCGGACCTGGCCGACGCCGTGCGCGCGTCCGGCCGCGACGCCGAGGTCCGGTGCGTGGTGCTGGCCGCCGAGGGCCGCGGGTTCAACGCGGGCGTGGACATCAAGGAGATACAGGCGCAGGGGCAGCAAGCACTGATCGGCGCCAACCACGGCTGCGCCGAGGCCTTCGCGGCGGTCTACGAGTGCGCGGTCCCGGTCGTCGCGGCGGTGCAGGGCTTCTGCCTGGGCGGCGGGATAGGCCTGGTGGGCAACGCGGACGCGATCGTGGCGAGCGAGGACGCCGTCTTCGGGCTGCCCGAGCTGGACCGGGGCGCGCTGGGGGCCGCGACCCATCTGGCCCGGCTGGTCCCGCAGCACCTGATGCGCGCCCTGTACTACACGGGGCGCACGGCGAGCGCCGAGGAACTGCACCGGCACGGCTCGGTGTGGCGCGTGGTGCCGGGCGCGCGGCTGCGGGCGGCGGCGCTGGAGCTGGCCCGCGAGATCGCCGCCAAGGACGGGCGGCTGCTGCGCATGGCCAAGGCGGCCATCAACGGCATCGACCCGGTCGACGTGCGCCGCAGCTACCGCTTCGAGCAGGGCTTCACCTTCGAGGCCAACCTCAGCGGACTGGCCGACCGGGTCCGCGACACGTTCGGGAAGGAGGGGGCGTAGATGGGCGACAAGACGATGACCGCCGACGAGGTGGTCTCGCGGCTGGCGAGCGGCATGACCCTCGGCATCGGCGGCTGGGGTTCCCGCCGCAAGCCGATGGCGCTGGTCAGAGCGCTGCTGCGGACATCGGTCAGCGATCTGACGGTGGTGTCGTACGGCGGTCCCGACGTGGGGATGCTGGCCGCGGCCGGCCGGATCCGCAAGCTGGTCACCGCCTTCGTCACCCTCGACTCCGTCCCGCTGGAGCCGCACTACCGGGCGGCGCGCGAGCGGGGCGACTTCGAGCTGATGGAGGTCGACGAGGCGATGTTCATGTGGGGGTTGCGCGCCGCCGCGAACCGGCTGCCCTTCCTGCCGGTGCGGGCGGGCCTCGGCTCGGACGTGATGCGGGTCAACCCCGGCCTGCGGACGGTCACTTCGCCGTACGGGGACGGGGAGACGTTCGTGGCCATGCCGGCCCTGCGGCTGGACGCGGCGCTGGTGCACGTCAACCGGGCCGACCGGCTGGGCAACGGCCAGTATCTGGGCCCGGACCCGTACTTCGACGACCTGTTCTGCGAGGCGGCGGACACGGCCTACGTCTCGTGCGAACGGATCGTGGACACGGCCGAGCTGACGAAGGCCGCGGCACCGCAGACCCTGCTGGTCAAACGGCACGTGGTGACCGGGGTCGTGGAGGCACCGGGCGGCGCGCACTTCACGTCCTGCGTCCCCGACTACGGCAGGGACGAGGCGCTCCAGAAGCGGTACGCCGGCACGCCTTGGCCTGAGTTCGCGGCGCGCTTTCTGGCCGGGGACGAGCGTGACTACCGGGCCGCGGTCGAGGAGGAGTCATGACCGGGACCACACCACCCGGACCCGGCGGCGCTTCCCGCGCCGAGTACTGCGTGATCGCCTGCGCCGAGGCCTGGCGGGACGGGGGCGAGATCCTGGCTAGCCCGATGGGCCTGGTCCCGTCCATCGGCGCCCGCCTCGCCAGGCGGACCTTCGCACCCGACCTGCTGCTGACCGACGGCGAGGCGATGATCGTGGGCCCGGACGGCACGGTCGAGGGCTGGCTGCCGTACCGCAAGCACCTGGAACTGGTCGCCGGGGGCCGACGGCACGTGATGATGGGCGCGAGCCAGATCGACCGGTACGGCAACCAGAACATCTGCTGCATCGGAGACTGGGCGAAGCCGGCGCGGCAACTGCTCGGGGTGCGCGGGGCGCCGGTCAACACGCTCAACAACCCGACGAGTTACTGGATCCCGAAGCATTCCCGGCGCGTCTTCGTCGAACAGGTCGACATGGTGTGCGGGGTGGGGTACGACCGCGCGGCCGGTGCGCCGTACCACCGCATCCCGCGTGTCGTCTCCGACCTCGGCGTCTTCGACTTCGCCACGCCGGGTCACACGATGCGGCTGGTCTCCGTCCACCCGGGCGTGACGGTGGGCCAGGTCCGGGAGGCCACGGGGTTCGACCTCGTGATCCCGGACGAGGTGCCGTACACCCGCGAACCGACCGTCGGCGAACTGCGCCTGATCCGCGAGGTGATCGATCCGGGGAACACCCGGGCCAGGGAGGTGCCGGTCTGATGGACACGGCACTGACCCGGCTGGTCGGGGTGCGCCATCCGATCGTGCAGACCGGGATGGGCTGGGTGGCCGGCCCGCGGCTGGTCTCGGCGACGGCGAGCGCGGGCGCGCTCGGCATCCTGGCCTCCGCGACGATGACACCGGACCGGCTGCGCGAGGCGATACGGGAGGTGCGGTCGCGCACCGACGCGCCGTTCGGGGTGAATCTGCGCGCCGACGCGGGCGACGCGGCGGACCGGGTGGAGATCATGCTGGCGGAGGGCGTCCGGGTGGCCTCCTTCGCCCTGGCCCCCTCACGCGAGCTGATCACCCGGCTCAAGGAGGCGGGGGTGGTCGTCATCCCGTCCGTCGGGGCGCGCCGGCACGCCGAGAAGGTGGCCGCGTGGGGTGCGGACGCGGTGATCGTGCAGGGCGGCGAGGGCGGCGGACACACCGGCGAGGTGGCCACCAGCGTGCTGCTGCCGCAGGTGGTGGACGCGGTGGACATCCCGGTGGTGGCGGCGGGCGGCTTCTTCGACGGACGCGGCCTGGTGGCGGCGCTGGCGTACGGGGCGGCCGGGGTGGCGATGGGCACGCGGTTCCTGCTCACCTCCGACTCGACCGTGCCGGACGCGGTGAAGGCCCGGTATCTGGCGGCGACGGTCCGGGACGTGACGGTCACCCGGGCGGTGGACGGCCTGCCGCACCGGATGCTGCGCACGGAGCTGGTCGAGACGTTGGAGCGGTCCGGCCGGATACCTGCCCTGGTCCACGCGGTGCGGCGGGCGGCGGGCTTCCGGCGGCTGTCGGGGCTCACCTGGCGGCAGATGGTGCGAGACGGGCTGGCCCTGCGGCACGGCAAGGAGTTGTCCTGGGGCCAGGTGCTGCTGGCCGCGAACACGCCGATGCTGCTGAAGTCCGCGATGGTGGACGGCTGTACGGACCTCGGGGTGATGGCGTCCGGGCAGGTCGCCGGGGTGATCGAAGACCTGCCGTCGTGCGCGGAGCTGGTGGAGCGGATCGTGAAGGAGGCGGAGGAGGCGCTGGTGGAACTGGCTCGGCTCAGAGGCGTTCGATGATCGTCACGTTGGCCTGGCCGCCGCCCTCGCACATGGGCACCACCCCCGACGGCCCCCTCGCACTGCTCGGCCCCAGGGGCCTCCCAGGCTTCAGGAGCCTGCGCCGGACTCCGTCCGCCGAAGTGGGTGGCCGCCCTTGTCGTCGCTCTGCTCAGAGGCGTTCGATGATCGTCACGTTGGCCTGGCCGCCGCCCTCGCACATGGTCTGCAGGCCGTAGCGGCCGCCGGTGCGTTCCAGTTCGTGCAGGAGGGTCGTCATCAGGCGGACGCCGGTCGCGCCGAGCGGATGGCCGAGGGCGATCGCGCCGCCGTTGACGTTGACCTTCTCGGGGTCGGCGCCGGTCTCCCGCAGCCAGGCGAGGACGACCGGTGCGAAGGCCTCGTTGATCTCCACGAGGTCGATGGCGTCGATGGTCAGGCCGGTCTTCTTCAGGGCGTGCGCGGTGGCCGGGATGGGGGCGGAGAGCATCCGGATCGGGTCCTCGCCGCGGGCGGAGAGGTGGTGGACGCGGGCGCGGGGGCGCAGTCCGTGGTCGCGTACGGCCCGCTCGGAGGCGAGCAGCAGGGCCGCGGCGCCGTCGGAGACCTGGGAGGAGCAGGCCGCGGTGATGGTGCCGCCGTCGAGGACGGGTTTCAGGGCGGCCATCTTCTCCAAGGAGGTGTCCCGGCGCGGGCCCTCGTCCGCGGTGACCTCGCCGTAGGGAACGGTCTCGCGGTCGAAGCGCCCGGAGTCGAGGGCCCGCACCGCCCGCCGGTGCGACCGCAGGGCGAACCCCTCCTGCTCCTCGCGGCTGATGCCCCACTTGGCGGCGATCATCTCGGCGCCGGCGAACTGGTTGACGGGCTGGTCGCCGTAGCGGGCGCGCCAGCCGGTGCTGCCGAGGAAGGGTCCGTCGGTCAGGCCGAGGGGTTCGGCGGCCTGCCGGGAGGCGAAGGCGATGGGTATCTGGGACATGTTCTGCACCCCGCCGGCGATCACCAGGTCCTGGGTGCCGGAGAGCACGGCCTGCGCGGCGAAGTGCACGGCCTGCTGGGAGGAGCCGCACTGCCGGTCGACGGTCACGCCCGGCACCTCCTCGGGGAGTCCGGCGGCCAGCCAGCAGGTGCGGGCGATGTCCCCGGCCTGCGGCCCGACCGCGTCCAGGCAGCCGAGGACGACGTCCTCCACGGCGGCCGGGTCGATCCCGGCCCGCTCCACCAGCGCCTTCAGCACATGCGCGCCCAGATCGGCCGGGTGGACCGCACTGAGCCCTCCCCCGCGCCGCCCGACGGGCGTACGGACCGCTTCGACGATATAGGCCTCGGCCATGGCAACTCCCTGACAGGAAAGGGGCGTTATGCGAAAGGTGTCACTCGCGTACGGCGATCCCGTCCAGCACCATCGACAGGTACTGGCGGGCGATCTCCTCGGGGCTGTGCTGTCCGCCGGGCCGGTACCAGGAGGCGGCGACCCACACGGTGTCGCGCACGAACCGGTAGGTGAGGCGGACGTCGAGGTCGGCGCGGAAGGCGCGCTCGGCGACGCCGCGCTCCAGCGTGCTCAGCCAGGCCTTCTCGAAGCGGCGCTGGGAGTCGGCGAGGAACGCGAAGCGGTCCTGGGCGACGAGCTGCCTGCTCTCCTTCTGGTAGATCGCGACGGCCGCGCGGTGCCGGTCGATCTCCCGGAAGGACTCGGTGACGAGCGCCTCCAGCGTCTCGCGGGGCCCGAGTCCGGCGGCGAGGACGGTGTCGTAGCCGTCCCACAGTTCGTCGAGGAAGGTCCGCAGGATCTCCTCGAGCATCGACTCCTTGGAGTCGAAGTGGTAGTAGAGGCTGCCCGCGAGCATCCCGGCGTGGTCGGCGATCCGGCGGACGGTGGTGGCGTTGTAGCCGTGCTCGGCGAAGACCTCGGCAGCGGTGGTCAGGAGTTCACCGCGCCGGGCCGCTGCCGCGGTCACCTGGGGCTTCTTCTTGGTCGGCACGCACCCATTGTGGTCTGTCCGTCGTCAGGGGTGCTGGCTGCTGACGGCGACGACCTCGCCGGTCAGATACGAGGAGTAGCCGGAGGCCAGGAACACGATCACGTTGGCGACCTCCCAGGGCTCGGCGTAGCGCCCGAAGGCCTCGCGTCCGGTCAGCTCCTGGAGCAGTTCGGCGGAGGTGACCTTCGCCAGGTGCGGATGCATGGCGAGGCTCGGCGCCACGGCGTTGACCCGCACGCCGTACGCGGCGGCCTCGATCGCCGCGCACCGGGTCAGCGCCATCACGCCGGCCTTGGCCGCGGCGTAGTGCGCCTGCCCGGCCTGGGCGCGCCAGCCGACGACGGAGGCGTTGTTGACGATCACCCCGCTTCCGGTCTCGCGCATGGCCCGCAGGGCGGCGCGGGTGCACCGGAAGGTGCCGTTCAGGGTCACGTCCAGCACCTTCGACCACTGCTCGTCGGTCATGTCGACCAGGTCCGAAGTGCCGCCCAGGCCCGCGTTGTTGACGACGATGTCCAGCCGCCCGTGCTCGGCCACGGCCGCCCCGAACAGGGCCCGCACCTGGGTCTCGTCGGTGACGTCGCACGGCAGCGCGGCCACCCGGCCCGGGAACTTGCGGCCCAGCCCGGCCTCGTACTCCTTGAGCCGGCGTGTGTGCGCGTCGCTGATGAGCACGCGCGCGCCCTCCTCCAGGAAGCGGTGCGCGGTCGCGCCGCCGATGCCGGCGCCGGCCGCCGCGGTGATGACGGCGGTGCGGCCCCGGAGCAGTCCGTGCCCGGGCACGTAGGCCGGGCTCTCGACGCCTGTCATAGGGCCACGCTAACCTACCAAACACTTGTTAGGGAAGGTCGAGGGAGGAAGGTGCCGGTGGTGGATCTGTCCCATTCCGCGGCCGACGAGGAGTTCCGCGCCGAGGCCCGCGCCTGGCTGGCGGCGCACGTGCCGCGCACGCCGCTGCCCTCACTGGAGACGGCGGAGGGCTTCACGGCCCACCGCGCCTGGGAGGCCGAACTGGCCGCGGACCGCTGGTCGGTGGTGTCGTGGCCGGAGAAGTACGGCGGCCGGGACGCGGGGCTGCTGCGCTGGCTGGTCTTCGAGGAGGAGTACTGGGCGGCGGGCGCGCCCGGCCGCGTCGGCCAGAACGGCGTCAGCCTGCTCGCGCCGACGCTCTTCGACCACGGCACGGAGGAGCAACGCACGCGGGTGCTGCCGCCGATGGCCACCGGCGAGGTGGTCTGGGCGCAGGCCTGGTCCGAGCCGGAGGCGGGCTCCGACCTGGCCTCGCTCACCTCCAGGGCGGTACGGACGGACGGCGGCTGGCTCTTGCGGGGACAGAAGACCTGGTCGTCGCGGGCGGCCTTCGCCGACCGGGCCTTCGGCCTGTTCCGCAGCGATCCGGGCGCGCCGAAACCCCACCAGGGGCTGACCTACCTGATGTTCGACCTGCGGGCGCCCGGGGTCACGGTCCGCCCGATCGGCCGTCTGGACGGCAAGCCGGCCTTCGCCGAGCTGTTCCTGGACGACGTGTTCGTGCCGGACACGGACGTGATCGGCGAGCCCGGCCAGGGCTGGCGGATCGCGATGTCCACGGCGGGCAACGAACGCGGGCTCACCCTGCGCTCACCGGGCCGCTTCCTCGCCTCGGCACACCGGCTGGTCGAGCTGTGGCGCTCGCGCGGCTGCCCGGAGCACGCCCGCGCCCGCGTGGCCGACGCCCTGATCGGCGCCCGCGCCTACCAGCTGTTCACCTACGCGGCCGCCTCCCGCTTCCTTCGGGGCGAGCGCCTCGGCCCCGAGTCCAGCATGAACAAGGTCTTCTGGTCCGAGCTGGACCTGGCGCTGCACGAGACGGCGCTCGATCTGCTCGGGGAAGAGGGCGAGTCGGCCGACACCGCCTGGTCCGAGGGGTACGTCTTCGCGCTCGCCGGGCCCCTCTACGCGGGCACCAACGAGATCCAGCGGGACATCGTCGCCGAACGGCTGCTCGGCCTGCCGAAGGGACGCCGCTGATGCGCTTCCTGCTCGACGCCGAACAGCGCGCCTTCACCGAGTCGCTGCACGGGATGCTGTCGGCCGCGGACGCCCCGGCGGTGATCCGGGACTGGAGCGACGGTGACCATGCGCGCGGGCGGGCACTGTGGCGCCGTCTCGCCGAGGCGGGGGTGTTCGGCCTGGCGGTGCCGGAGGAGCACGGCGGGCTGGGGCCGCATCCGGTGGAACTGGCGCTGGCCTTCATGGAGTTGGGGCGGCATGCGGTGCCGGGCCCGCTGGTGGAGACGGTTGCGGCGGCGATACTCCTTGCCGGCCCCCCGCTCTCGAAGCGGTTCCTGCCGGGGCTCCTGGCCGGTACGGACCTCGTGACCGTGGCGGCACCCGCCGGACCCGCCTTCGGCGCCGGCGCCGCTCCCCTCGCCCTGGACGCCGACGCGGCCGCCCTCCGCCTCGCCCTCGCCCCCGACGGCGGCCTGCGTCTGGCGTCCGCCACCGGCCCGGTGCGCCGCTCCCTCGACCCCGCCCGCCGCCTCACCCCGCTCACTCCGGACGGCGAACTCCTCACCCGCCACCCCCGGTACGGCCTCGCCCTCACCTGGGCCCGTCTGGCCACGGCCGCCCAGGCCCTCGGCGTCGGACTCGCGCTCCTCGACCGCACGGTCGCCCACGTCCGGCAGCGCACCCAGTTCGGCGTCCCCATCGGCTCCTTCCAGGCGGTCAAACACCGCCTCGCCGACGCCACGACGGCCCTGGAGTTCGCCCGCCCCCTGGTCCTCGGCGCGGCGATATCCCTCCGCCCCGCCGAGGTGGCCGCCGCCAAGCTCAAGGCGTGCGAGGCGGCGTACGGCGCGGCCCGTGCGGCGCTGCAGCTGCACGGCGCGATCGGCTACACCGCGGAGTACGACCTGTCCCTGTGGCTGACCAAGGCCCGCGCCCTGCGGACGGCGTGGGGCACGCCCGAGGAGTGCCGGGAGCTCTTTCTGGGGGACGCGCTCAAAGGACCGACGGGCCCTTGAGCGGTTGCTCTCGAACCAGCCCTCATCTGCGAGCGGTTCAAGCGGATCGACGCCAGGGCGTGGCTCATGCGGGCCGTACGATGCCGGCGGCGCGCGCGGCCGCCAGCCACTGGGGGAACTCGCCGACGAGCCGGTCGTACAGCTCGGCGTCGGAGACGCGCCGCGGGTCCTGGCCGGCGTGGAAGAAGCCCGCGTTGTCCACGATCCGCTTGCCCGGTACGGCCAGCTCGTCCAGTTTCCGCAGGAACTCGAACTGCCGGCTTCCCGGGTCGCCGAAGCCGACGAACTGCCAGAACAGCGGCAGCCGGGCCGCCTTGCACAGATAGCGTTCGGCGGCGAGCTTGTTGACCGGGCCGCCGTCGGTCTGGAAGACGACCAGGGCGGGGGCGGTGGCGCCGCTGTCCAGGTAGTGGTCGATGACGGCGTCCATCGCCAGGTGGTAGCTGGTCTTGCCCATGTGGCCGAGCCCGGCCACGATCCGCTCGACGGCGCCCTCGTGCCGGTCGAGGGCGATGTCGGTGACCGCGTCGACGTCCGTGGAGAAGAACACCGCCGGCACCCGTCCGTCGTCGTCCAGGTGCGCGGACAGGCCCAGCACCCGGTCGGCGAGCGTCTGCACGCTGCCGTCCTGGTAGTACGGCCTCATCGAGCCGGAGTGGTCGACCACGAGATAGACGGCGGCGCGCAGCCCGTCCAGGCCGTGCCGGGTGAGCGACACCCCGGCGCTCTTGTACAGGCTGACCAGCGCGGGCGCGGTCTCCTCCACCTTGCGCAGGCTGATCGCGGCCATGGTTCCCCCTCGACGGTGCGGACATGCAACGACGCCTGCCCAGGCGTCCGGTCGGGGACAGGGGGCAGGCGCCGTCAGTGTTCCGTACGCCGTTGTACGGGACGTTTCAGGGGTGCCGTCAGACCGCCAGGGAACGGTCGGTCGGGCGGATCGGGGCCGGCAGGTCGCTGGCACCGGTCAGGAACCGGTCGACACCGCGGGCGGCCGAGCGGCCCTCCGCGATCGCCCACACGATCAGGGACTGGCCGCGGCCGGCGTCACCGGCGACGAACACACCCGGCACGTTGGTCTGGAAGTCGGCGTCGCGGGCGATGTTACCGCGTTCGTCGAGGTCTAGACCAAACTGGTCCACCAGGCCGTTCTCGCGGTCGGTGCCGGTGAAGCCCATGGCGAGGGTGACCAGCTGGGCGGGGATCTTGCGCTCGGTGCCCGGCTTGGACGTCAACTTGCCGTCGACGAACTCCACTTCGGCCAGGTGCAGCCACTGCACGTTGCCGTCCTCGTCGCCCTCGAAGTGGGTGGTGGAGGCGGAGTAGATCCGCTCGCCGCCCTCCTCGTGGGCCGAGGTGACCTTGTAGAGGATCGGGAAGGTCGGCCAGGGCTGGCTGGTCGGGTGCCGCTCGTCGTTCGGGCGGGGCATGATCTCCAGCTGGGTGACGGAGGCCGCGCCCTGGCGGTGGGCGGTGCCCACGCAGTCCGCGCCGGTGTCGCCGCCGCCGATGACGACGACGTGCTTGCCCTCGGCCGAGATCGGGGCGGTGACGTAGTCGCCCTCCTGGACCTTGTTGGCCAGCGGCAGGTACTCCATCGCCTGGTAGATGCCCTTGAGCTCGCGGCCGGGGACCGGGAGATCGCGGGCCGTGGTCGCACCGGCGGCGATGACGACCGCGTCGTACCGCTTCTTCAGGTCGGACGCCTTGAGGTCGCGGCCGATCTCGATACCGGTGCGGAAGCGGGTGCCCTCCGCGCGCATCTGCTCGATACGGCGGTTGATGTGCCGCTTCTCCATCTTGAACTCGGGGATGCCGTAGCGGAGCAGGCCGCCGACGCGGTCGGCGCGCTCGTAGACGGCGACCGTGTGGCCGGCCCGGGTCAGCTGCTGGGCGGCGGCGAGGCCCGCCGGACCCGAGCCGATGACCGCGACGGTCTTGCCGGACAGGCGCTCGGGGGCCTGCGGGGCGACGGTGCCCGCGTCCCACGCCTTGTCGATGATCGAGACCTCGACGTTCTTGATGGTGACCGGCGGCTGGTTGATGCCGAGCACACACGCCGACTCGCAGGGAGCGGGGCACAGCCGGCCCGTGAACTCCGGGAAGTTGTTGGTCGCGTGCAGACGCTCGGAGGCGGCGCCCCAGTCCTCGCGGTAGGCGTAGTCGTTCCACTCGGGGATCAGGTTTCCGAGCGGACAGCCGTTGTGGCAGAACGGGATGCCGCAGTCCATGCAGCGGCTGGCCTGCTTGCTGATGATCGGCAGCAGGGAGCCGGGGACGTAGACCTCGTTCCAGTCCTTGACGCGCTCACCGACGGGACGGGTCCGGGCGACCTCGCGGCCGTGGTTCAGGAAGCCCTTCGGGTCAGCCATTGATCGCCGCCTCCATCATCTTCTCGGTGATCTCGGTCTCGGAGAGACCCGCTCGCTCGGCGGCGTCCTTGGCGGCGAGCACTGCCTTGTACGTGCTGGGGATGATCTTGCTGAACCGGGCCACGGCCGTGTCCCAGTCGGCGAGCAGCTTCTCGGCGACCGTCGAGCCGGTCTCCTCGGCGTGGCGGCGCACCACGTCGTGCAGCCACTGCTTGTCCGTGTCGTCCAGCGCCTCGACCGACCCGGCGTTGCCGGCGTTGACGTTGTCGCGGTCGAGGTCGATGACGTAGGCGATGCCACCGGACATGCCCGCCGCGAAGTTGCGGCCGGTCGGGCCGAGGACGACCGCGCGACCGCCGGTCATGTACTCGCAGCCGTGGTCGCCCACGCCTTCGGAGACGACCAGCGCGCCGGAGTTGCGGACGCAGAACCGCTCACCGCTACGGCCGCGCAGGAACAGCTCGCCGCCGGTGGCGCCGTAGGCGATCGTGTTGCCGGCGATGGTCGAGTACTCGGCGAGGTGGTCGGCAGCCCGGTCCGGGCGGACCACGACCCGGCCGCCGGAGAGGCCCTTGCCGACGTAGTCGTTGGCGTCGCCCTCCAGGCGCAGCGTGACACCGCGCGGCAGGAACGCGCCGAAGGACTGGCCGGCCGAGCCGGTGAAGGTGATGTCGATGGTGTCCTCCGGCAGGCCCGCACCGCCGAACTTCTTCGTCACCTCGTGGCCGAGCATGGTGCCGACCGTGCGGTTGATGTTGCGGATGGCGACCTGGGCGCGCACCGGCTGGGCCTCGGTCGCGTCGTTCGCCGCGAGGGCGTCGGCGGCGAGCTTGATCAGCTCGTTGTCCAGGGCCTTCTCCAGGCCGTGGTCCTGGGGGACCACCCGGTGGCGGACGGCGCCCTCCGGCAGCGACGGCACGTGGAACAGCGGCTCCAGGTCCAGGCCCTGCGCCTTCCAGTGGTCCACCGCGCGCTCGACGTCCAGCACCTCGGCGCGGCCGACGGCCTCCTCGATGGAGCGGAAGCCCAGCTCGGCCAGCAGTTCGCGGACCTCCTCGGCGATGAACTGGAAGAAGTTCACCACGTACTCGGCCTTGCCGGCGAAGCGGTCGCGCAGGACCGGGTTCTGGGTGGCGATGCCGACCGGACAGGTGTCCAGGTGGCAGACGCGCATCATCACGCAGCCCGAGACGACGAGCGGAGCGGTCGCGAAACCGAACTCCTCGGCGCCGAGCAGCGCGGCGATGACCACGTCACGGCCGGTCTTCAGCTGGCCGTCGGTCTGCACGACGATCCGGTCGCGCAGGCCGTTGAGCAGCAGGGTCTGCTGGGTCTCGGCGAGGCCCAGCTCCCAGGGGCCGCCCGCGTGCTTCAGCGAGGTCAGCGGGGAGGCACCCGTACCGCCGTCGTGGCCGGAGATGAGCACGACGTCCGCGTGGGCCTTGGAGACACCGGCCGCGACCGTGCCGACGCCGACCTCGGAGACCAGCTTCACGTGAATCCGCGCCTGCGGGTTCGCGTTCTTCAGGTCGTGGATCAGCTGGGCCAGGTCCTCGATGGAGTAGATGTCGTGGTGCGGCGGCGGGGAGATGAGGCCCACGCCCGGCGTCGAGTGACGCGTCTTCGCGACCCACGGGTAGACCTTGTGGCCGGGCAGCTGGCCGCCCTCGCCGGGCTTGGCGCCCTGGGCCATCTTGATCTGGATGTCGTCGGCGTTGACCAGGTACTCGGAGGTCACGCCGAAGCGGCCGGAGGCGACCTGCTTGATGGCGCTGCGCCGCGCCGGGTCGTACAGGCGCTCCGGGTCCTCGCCGCCCTCACCGGTGTTGGACTTGCCGCCCAGCTGGTTCATGGCGATGGCGAGGGTCTCGTGCGCCTCCTTGGAGATGGAGCCGTACGACATCGCGCCCGTGGAGAAGCGCTTGACGATCTCGCTCGCCGGCTCGACCTCGTCGACGGGGATCGGGGCGCGGCCGGAGTCGAAGCCGAACAGGCCGCGCAGCGTCATCAGCCGCTCGGACTGCTCGTTCACGCGCTCGGTGTACTTCTTGAAGATGTCGAAGCGGCCGGTGCGCGTGGCGTGCTGGAGGCGGAAGACCGTCTCCGGGTCGAACAGGTGCGGCTCGCCCTCGCGGCGCCACTGGTACTCGCCGCCGATCTCCAGGGCGCGGTGCGCGGGAGCGATGCCCGAGGCCGGGTAGGCCTTGGCGTGGCGGGCGGCGACCTCCTCGGCGATGACGTCGATGCCGACGCCGCCGATCTTGGTGGCGGTGCCGTTGAAGTACTTCTCGACGAAGGCCTCGTCCAGGCCGACGGCCTCGAAGACCTGGGCGCCGCGGTAGGAGGCGACGGTGGAGATGCCCATCTTCGACATGACCTTCAGCACGCCCTTGCCGAGGGCGTAGATCAGGTTCTTGATGGCCTTCTCCGGCTCGACGCCGTTGAGGAAGGTCCCCGCGCGCAGCAGGTCCTCGACCGACTCCATCGCCAGGTACGGGTTGACGGCGGCGGCGCCGAAGCCGATCAGCAGGGCGACGTGGTGGACCTCGCGGACGTCGCCGGCCTCGACCAGCAGGCCCACGTGGGTGCGCTGCTTGGTGCGGATGAGGTGGTGGTGGACGGCCGCGGTGAGCAGCAGCGACGGGATCGGCGCGTGCTCGGCGTCGGAGTGCCGGTCGGACAGGACGATCAGGCGGGCGCCGTTCTCTATGGCCGCGTCGGCCTCGGCGCAGATCTCCGCGATGCGCGCGGCGAGGGCGTTGCCGCCGCCGCCGACCCGGAACAGACCCGACAGCGTCGCGGCCTTCATACCGGGCATGTCGCCGTCGGCGTTGATGTGGATGAGCTTGGCCAGCTCGTCGTTGTCGATGACCGGGAAGGGCAGTACGACGGACCGGCAGGAGGCGGCGGTCGGGTCGAGCAGGTTGCCCTGCGGGCCCAGCGAGGAGCGCAGGGAGGTGACCAGCTCCTCGCGGATCGCGTCCAGCGGCGGGTTGGTGACCTGCGCGAACAGCTGGGTGAAGTAGTCGAAGAGCAGGCGCGGGCGCTCGGACAGGGCCGCGATCGGGCTGTCGGTGCCCATGGAGCCGATCGGCTCGGCGCCGGTGCGGGCCATCGGGGCGAGGATGACGCGCAGCTCCTCCTCGGTGTAGCCGAAGGTCTGCTGGCGGCGGGTGACCGAGGCGTGGGTGTGGACGATGTGCTCGCGCTCGGGCAGGTCGCCCAGCTCGATCTCGCCGGCCTCCAGCCACTCGGCGTACGGCTTCTCGGCGGCGAGGGTCGCCTTGATCTCGTCGTCCTCGATGATGCGGTGCTCGGCGGTGTCGACGAGGAACATCCGGCCGGGCTGCAGGCGGCCCTTGCGGACGACCTTGGCCGGGTCGATGTCGAGGACGCCGACCTCGGAGCCGAGGACGACGAGGCCGTCGTCGGTGACCCAGTAGCGGCCGGGGCGCAGACCGTTGCGGTCGAGCACGGCGCCGACCTGGGTGCCGTCGGTGAAGGTGACGCAGGCCGGGCCGTCCCAGGGCTCCATCATCGTGGAGTGGAACTGGTAGAAGGCGCGCCGGGACGGGTCCATGGAGTCGTGGTTCTCCCACGCCTCCGGGATCATCATCAGCACGGAGTGCGGCAGCGAACGGCCGCCCAGGTGCAGCAGCTCCAGCACCTCGTCGAAGGAGGCGGAGTCGGAGGCGTCCGGCGTACAGACCGGGAAGATCCGGTCCAGCGCCTTGGCGCCGAACAGGTCGGAGACCAGCTGCGACTCGCGGGCGACCATCCAGTTGCGGTTGCCCTTGACGGTGTTGATCTCACCGTTGTGCGCGACGAAGCGGTACGGGTGCGCGAGCGGCCACGACGGGAAGGTGTTCGTGGAGAAGCGGGAGTGCACGAGCGCGACCGCGGAGGCGAAGCGGCGGTCGGACAGGTCCGGGAAGAAGGGCTCCAGCTGGCCGGTGGTCAGCATGCCCTTGTAGACGATCGTGCGCGCGGAGAGCGACGGGAAGTAGACACCGGCCTCGCGTTCGGCGCGCTTGCGCAGCACGAACGCCTTGCGGTCCAGCGCGATGCCCTCGCTGGCGCCGTCGGTCACGAAGATCTGCCGGAAGACCGGCATGGTGGAGCGGGCGGTGGCGCCCAGCAGCTCCGGGGCGACGGGGACCTCACGCCACCCGAGGACGGTGAGACCCTCCTCGACGGCGATCGTCTCGATCTGTGAGACGACCTCGGCGGTGCCCTCCTCCGGCAGGAAGGCGATACCGGCGGCGTACGACCCGGCGGCGGGGAGTTCAAATCCGGCCACTTCGCGGAAGAAGGCGTCGGGGACCTGAGAGAGCAGACCCGCGCCGTCGCCGGAGTCGGGCTCGGAGCCGGTGGCACCGCGGTGCTCCAGGTTGCGCAGCACCGTGAGTGCCTGCTCGACCAGCGTGTGCGACGCCTCGCCGGTGAGGGTGGCGACGAAACCGACACCACAGGCGTCGTGTTCGTTGCGGGGGTCGTACATACCCTGGGCAGCAGGGCGAGCATCCATGAATGACCAGTTCTGGCCATTCGCGGAATGCTGGGACGGCTGGCGCGGCGTACGCATCGGCTCTCCCGTCGTCGTCATGTGGCATGTGGCAGGTGCCGAGGGACGACGTTGGCCCTCTGCGTGAGTCTCAAAATTTCGTGCAGGTTACATGATGGAGCGGTTCTCGGGAAGCGGATACTCCGTTCCAACATGCGGACGCCACAGGGTCCGTGGCCAAGGTGCCGCACGGTGGCGGCGGGGTGCCGCACAGGGCGGCGACTGCCGCACGAGACGGCAGTGGTGCCGCGCGTGTCGGCTGTGATGCCACACGGTGGCGGCGGTCGTGCCGCACGATGACGGCGGGGTGCCGCGCGTGGCGGCGAACGCGTGAAAGGGACCGTTGCGGACAAGATCGATCGGATCGGCGTCCGGCGGCCCAGAGGACGAGGGGAGCGTCTTCACTCACCCCGCGGGGGTGCGGCAGGCGTCATTGCATGCGGCGCTTACGGCTCATGCCCGGTGGTCACGCGGTCGAAACCAGCGAGTAACGGGCGATGGCGGGTACTTATGCGGCCCAACGCATAGGTACCGGCGGCGCTATCCTACGACCGTTCCGAACAGGCTGCCCAGGGCGTACGTCACACCGGCCGCGGCACCGCCCAGCACAAGCTGCCTGAGGCCGCTGTACCACCAGCTGCGCGCGGTCACCTTGGCCACGACCGCACCACAGCCGAAGAGCCCGGCGAGGGCGAGCAGCACGGCAGGCCAGAGCACCGTCGCGCCGAGCAGATACGGCAGCACGGGCAGCAGGGCGCCGAGGGCGAAGGAGCCGAACGACGACACGGCGGCGACCAGCGGCGACGGGAGGTCGCCCGGGTCGATCCCCAGTTCCTCCCGGGCGTGTATCTCCAGCGCCTGCTCGGGATCCTTGGACAGCTGTCGCGCCACCTCACGGGCCAGGTCGGGCTCCACCCCGCGGGCGACGTACAGCGCGGCGAGCTCGTCCTCCTCGTCCTGCGGGTGCTTGCGCAGCTCACGGCGCTCGACATCCAGCTCGGCCTCGACCAGCTCCCGCTGGGAGGCGACGGAGGTGTACTCACCGGCCGCCATGGAGAAGGCACCGGCGGCGAGCCCCGCGAGGCCGGTGATCACAATGGTCTGCTGACTCACGGCCCCGCCGGCCACACCGGTCATCAGGGCGAGGTTGGAGACGAGGCCGTCCATGGCACCGAAGACGGCGGGGCGCAGCCAGCCGCCGTTGACGTCGCGGTGCGTGTGGTTGTCCCGATGCGCCTCGTGCAGCGCGGCCCGGGTTTCTATGACGGCCATGCGGACCCCTGGATAGCTTAGCCAAAGCTAACTTTGGACGAGTTCTACTTTTCGACAACACAGAACCTACGCCCATTCGGCCCAGCTCGCCAGCAAGGAAAGGCTGGGCTAACCTGCAGCTTTACCAACTTTGCTCATCTAGGAGTGATTTCGCTCAGATGCCAAGCGGGTGATGCGACCCCGGAGGAGCTCGCGCGGCGGGAGACCGTGGCACACATCCGCAAAGCGCCCCGCTGAAGGAGGCCGCCCACCGCTGCAGTACGGACGACACTGAGTACGCGATCTTCTGACGCCGAGTGGGCGGCTTTCGCCGCGGAGGGGGTGCTGCGGGCCGGTGACGACGACGTCCTCGGCGACCTCAGCCGGGAGCGCCGCACCCGTGCCGCCATCGACCTCACCTGGACCGCCGTGGCCGCGGAGGTTGCCGCGGCGGCGGACCGCGCGCCCGAGACCGGGTCCGCCGTTTTCCCCCTGCGCGCCCGTCTCTCCGTCCGCGCCGGCCTCGGCAACCTCGCCACCGGCCTGCGCCCGCCCGCCACCGGCCACGACAACCCGCACTCCTTCGACGACGCCGCCTGCATCCGCGCCTGCGTCCTCGCCGTCGCCCACCCCGGCGACCCCGAACGCGCCGCCGCGCTCGCCGAGTTCGCCGAGTTCGATGCCCGCTACACCCAGGACGGCGACGGTGTGCACGGCGCCCGCGCCATGGCCGCGGCGCCGGCCCTCGCCCTCGCCGACGCCGGCCCGGACACCTGCGTGACCGCCGCGCTCGCCGAACTCCCGGCCGACACGGAGATCGGCCGCAACGCCCGCCACGCGCTCGCCCTCGCCGAGGACGGCGAGTCCGCCTTCGCCCTCGTCCCGCTCCTGGAGCACCGGATCGTCGACCATGTCCACAGCTACGGCACCGCCGCCGCCGAGACCGTCCCGGTCGCCCTGGCCGTACCCGCCGCCGACGGTCGTATCGCCGAGGCCGTACCCGCCGCCGACTGCCTGTCCCGGGTGGCCGACTCCGCCCCCGCCCTCGCGGGCGCCCTCACCGGAGCCCTGGGCGGCGGCGCGGCTGTCCCGCAGACCTGGCGGGACGCCTGCCGCACTCTGTCGGGCTGCGCCCTTCTCCGCCTCGCCGGCACCGACCTGGTGGAACTCGCCGGGCTCCTGGAAGCCGCACAACCGGCCCGCCCAGGAGGATGATTCGGGGCATGACGCCCACAGAGCCTGAATGCCCCGCAGGCCCCGAAGAGGAACAAAGCGCCGGGACAGCCCCTTGTGGACTCGCCGAACGGATCATCGGCGCCCTGGTCGGAGCCGCCGTCGGCGACGCCCTCGGCGGTCCCGTCGAGGGGTACGGCCCCGAGCGGATCGCCGAGCGCCACGGCGGCCGCGTCCACGGCGTCGTCGGCCCCCGGCACGGTGACGCCCGGCGCACCGCGCGCCCCATCGCCCCGTACCGGAAGGGCGACGGCCACGTCACCGACGACACCTTGACGACCCACGCGCTGGTACCGGTCCATGCCCGCGTCCGCGACCACCTCGACGCGTATGCGGTCGACGGCCACCTGGTCCCGGACCTGATGACCAACCCCCGGGAGGCGGGCGTCGGCAACATCATCAACTGTGGCGCGGCGATGTACATGACCCCCGTCGGCCTGGTCGACGCGGCCAACCCGGCCGCCGCCTACGCCGAGGCGCCGGACATCGCCGGTGCGCACCAGTCGTCGTACGGCCGTGAGGCGGCCGGTGTCCCTGCCTCGGCTGTTGCCGCCGCGACGGCACCGGGGGCGACCCCGGATTCGGTCGTCACCGTCTGCCCGACACTGGCGAAGGACGGTACGCGCGAGGCGATCGAGAACGTCTGCGAAGTGGCCCGTGTTCACCGGGACTTCGAGTCGGCGCTCCGACCCCTGCGCGCGGCGGTGGCCCCGTACGACACCGTCGGCCCCGACCACCGCGCGCCCGCGCCGGCCGCGCGCCGCTCCTCCCGGCTGCGCGCGGTCGAGGAACTGCCCATCGCGCTCGGCCTGTTGCCGGTCTCCGGCGGCGGCAACCGGCATGCCGTCCTCGGCGCGGTCAACTACGGCCGCGACTGCGCCTCGATCGCCACGATGGCCGGTGCCCTCGCGGGCGCCCTGGGCTCGCCCGTCCCGCGGGACCGGGCGAAGACGGTGGCCGGGGCGAGCCGTCTCGACCTGTGGGCGACGGCCCGGACACTCAACGAGGTCACGCGGGAGATCTTCGGGCGCTTTGTGCGCCGGCGCCGGGCGCACGAGCGGGCCTTCGCGGCACACGGAGGCTGCGCATGCTCCGACTGACCTGGGTCCAGCCGGAGGACCTGCTGGGCCACGAACTCCGCCAGGCCCGCCTGGACGGCCGGTCGCCGTCGGCGATCGAGGCGCGCTGGCGAGCGGCGGGCGGCCCGGACGCGCCGGCCCGTGCGGGAGCGTCCCCGCACCGGGCATCCCGCTATCTGCGTCTCCTCGCGGAGGACCTGCTCGACGAACTGGCCGACCTGCCCAGCGCGCTGTCCGAGGACGAGCCGACGGGCCTGGAGCGGATCAAGTCCCTGTGCACGGACTGGCCCGGCCCGGGTGGCCGCGGGCACTCGTGCCGCCGGGGCGGCGCCCGTCCCGCCGAAACCGGCACCCCGCAAGCGCGGGCGAGCGACCAGACCCCCGCGCCGGCCCCCACCCCGGCCGCCCTCGAAGCCGCCTGGCTGGGCCGGGCCATCGGCTGTCTCCTCGGCAAGCCCGTCGAAAACCTCCCCCTCGACGCCATCCGCGCCCTCGCCCGAGCCGCCGGCAACTGGCCCCTCACCACCTACTTCACGGCCGTCGGCGTCCCGGCGGACCTCCTCGCCGCGCACCCCTGGAACCGTCGTTCCGCCTCCACCTCCCTCGCCGAGAACATCGACGGCATGCCCGAGGACGACGACCTGAACTACCCCCTCCTGAACCTCCTGCTCCTGCGTCGGCACGGAAGGACCTTCAGCACCGCCGACGTGGCCCGGCTCTGGCTGGACGAACTCCCGCCCGGCCGTACCTTCACCGCCGAACGCGTCGCCTGCCGCAACCTCCTCAGCGGCATCGAACCCCCGCACACCGCCCGCCATCGCAACCCCTTCCGCGAGTGGACCGGCGCGCTGATCCGCGCCGACGTGCACGGTTGGACCAACCCGGGCGACCCGGCCGCCGCAGCCGAGCAGGCGTACCGCGACGCGGTCCTCACCCACACCGCCAACGGCGTCTACGCGGCGATGTTCACGGCCGCCGTCATCGCCACCGCCGCCACCGGCGACCACGACGTCCACGCCTGCCTGCGGACCGGCCGCCGGGTGATCCCGCCCCGCTCCCGGCTGGCGCGGGCGATCGACCACGCGGTCCGGCTGGCCGAGTCCCACGAGGACTTCGACGAGGTCGTGGACCGACTCCACGCCACCTACTCCCCCGCCCACCACTGGATCCACGTCCTGCCCAACACCGCCCTGCTCACCGCCGCCCTCACCCACGCGCACGGCGACTTCGCCGGCTCCGTCTGCCGTGCGGTGTCGGGCGGCCTGGACACCGACTCGGTCGGCGCCACGGCCGGCAGCATCGCCGGACTGCTCGCGGGCGACCCCGCCGCCCTCCCCGAGAGCTGGCGCGCCCCACTGAAGAACCGGCTCGCCACCACCGTCGCCGACTTCGACGGCACCGGCTTCGACACCCTCGCCCACCTCACCCATCTGGAGGCGACCCGCTCATGACCCACATCGTCGTCCTCGGCAGCACGAACATGGACCTCGTCACCTATGTCACCAAGGCCCCGCAACGCGGCGAGACCGTGACGGGACGGGAGTTCCACACGATCCCCGGCGGCAAGGGGTCCAACCAGGCGATCGCCGCGGCCCGCGCCGGCGCCACGGTCTCGATGATCGGCGCGGTCGGCAACGACGCCTTCGGCCTGCGGCTCCGCGACACCCTCGAACACTCCGGCGTGGACACGGACTTCCTGCGTACGGTCGAGGGCCCGTCCGGCACCGCGCACATCGTGGTGGACGACGAGGGTGCCAACTCCATCGTCGTCATCCCCGGCGCGAACGGCACCGTCGACCATCTCTCCCCCGGCGACGAGGGCGTCATCGCCTCCGCCGACGCCCTGCTGCTGCAGCTGGAGATCCCGCTGGCCGCGGTCGTCGCGGGCGCGGAGGCGGCGCGCCGGCACGGCGTCCGCACGGTGCTCACCCCCGCGCCCGCCCAGCCGCTGCCGCCCGAACTCCTCGCCGCGACCGACCTGTTGGTGCCCAACGAGTACGAGGCGGTCACCCTCACCGGCCGCACCGACCCGCGCGAGGCCGCCGCCGCCCTGCTGGACCTGGTGCCGGAGGTCGTCGTCACCCTGGGCGCGACGGGCAGCCTCTATCTGGCCCGGGGCACCGAGCCGCTCGTGATCCCGGCGCCGAAGGTGACCGCCGTCGACTCCACCGGCGCCGGGGACACTTTCGTCGGCGCGCTCGCTGTCGCCCTCGCCGAGGAGAAACCGGTGCGGGAGGCCCTGTCCTGGGCGGCGGCCGCCGCGGCGATCTCCGTCCAGCGGGCCGGGGCGTCGGCGTCGATGCCGTACCGCCCGGAGATCGACGCCCAGTGCACGGCATGAGGAACCGCGTATGAGGAACCCCGCATGAGAAACCGCGTATGAAGTACGACGCATGAGTACGACGACGACACCGCCCTCCGCCGGTCTGCGGGTGCAGTCGGTCCACCCCGACGGCCGCTTCATCGACGCGGCGATGGTGACGCCGGCCCAGCGGGCTCCCTCCTCGGCCCGCAGCGCCTGAATCTCCTGGTCCACCGCGACCGGGCACCCGGACACGCCGAGGGCGCCCGGAAGAGCTCCGGGCGCCCTCGGCGTCGTCGAGCAAACGGTCAGCTCTTCTTCGTCGCCGACTCGGTCTCGTCCTTCACCTCAGCCTCAGCAGCCACATCCGCCTCGGCCTTGATCTCAGCCTTGATCTCAGCCTTGGCCTCGGATTTGTCCTCGGACTTGTCCACCGCCTCGGCCGCAGCCTCCGTGTCGTCGGCCGAACCGTCGGAGACGCCCGGCTCGACCACGGCTTCCCGTCCCGGCCGCAGCCGCGACGACACCACGATGTACGTCACCGCCAGCAGGAACACGATGATCGCGGTCCAGTCGTTCAGGCGGAGGCCCAGGATGTGGTGCGCGTCGTCCACGCGCATGTACTCGATCCAGCCGCGGCCCACGCAGTACGCCGCGACGTACAGGGCGAACGCCCGGCCATGGCCCAGCTTGAAGCGGCGGTCGGCCCAGATGACCAACAGAGCCACGCCGACGCACCACAGGGACTCGTAGAGGAAGGTCGGGTGGTAGTAGCCCGGCACCCGGCCGCCCTCGGAGGAGGTGATGTGCAGCGCCCAGGGGACATGCGTCTCCCGGCCGTACAGCTCCTGGTTGAACCAGTTGCCCCAGCGGCCGATGGCCTGCGCGAAGGCGATGCCGGGCGCGACGGCGTCGGCGTACGCGGGCATCGGGATGCCCCGGCGCCGCGCACCGATCCATGCGCCGAGCGCACCCAGCGCGATCGCGCCCCAGATGCCCAGGCCGCCCTCCCACACCTTGAAGGCGTCCACCCAGTCACGGCCCGGGCTGAAGTACAGCTCGTAGTCCGTGATCACGTGGTACAGCCGGCCGCCGACCAGGCCGAACGGCACAGCCCAGACCGCGATGTCGGCGACCGTGCCGGTCCGCCCGCCACGAGCGATCCAGCGCTTGTTGCCGAGCCAGACGGCGACGAAGACGCCGATGATGATGCAGAAGGCGTAGCCGCGCAGCGGGATGGGGCCGAGATACAGCACCCCGCGCGACGGGCTGGGAATGTAGGAAAGTTCCATGGCAAGTCCGACGCTACCGTGCCGGGCCGTGGGGACCGCAAGCAGCCCGGCTACGGCTCCATAACGGGGGCGTGAGAAATCGGGCGGGTCGGGGGAGATCCCTTACCCCCGGTTGGCCTCCTCCACCATCTTCTTGAGCTTGGCCGGAGTCATGGTCTGGTCCTGGTAGATGTTCTTCCCGCCGAGCAGGACCGTGGGCGTGCCGGTGAAACCGCCGCCCTGGAAGGCCTTCTGGGACTTGTTCACCCAGCTGTCGTGGGTGCCGCCGTTGACGCACTTCTGGAAGGCGGGGGTGTTCAGACCGCTGACCTTGCCTGCCAGGTCGATCAGCTTGGCGTTGTCCGCGAACGCGTCGTTGGTTTCCTTGGGCTGGTTCGAGTACAGCGCGTCGTGGTAGTCGCGGAACTTTCCGGTGTCCTGGGCGCAGGCCACGGCGTTGGCCGCGCGCAGCGAGCCGGTGCCGCCGAGATTGCCGTCGATCAGGCGGACCAGGTGGTATTCGATTCTGAGCTTGCCGGAGTCGGCCAGTTGGTGGAGCGTCGGGCGGTAGGCGACCTCGAAGGCCATGCAGGCCGGGCAGCGCATGTCCTCCCAGACGGTGAGCGTCGACTTGGCGCCGTCCTTGCCGACCGGGATGGCGAGGCTGTCCTTGCCCTGCGCGCCCGAGGGCGCCACGACCGGGCCCGCCTTCTCGCTGCCCTTTTTACCGGCGTTGGCGGCCAGCACGCCGATCACCGCCGCGAGGCCCAGGACGCAGACGATGCTTGCGCCCACGACCAGAGTGCGCCGTCGCTTGTCCGAGGCCTTCTGCTTCTCGCGCTCGACCGCCAGCCGCTCCCGGGCGGTGCGCTTTCCGTCACGGTTCTTCTCGCTCACACCCCCAGAACGAACCGGGGAGGCGCAGCGCGCCTCCCCGGCCTGAGGTCCACCCGTTCGGGTGACCGAATATTCCGTTACGGACAGATACGAATGACGAACGGAAACGGGCGAACGGCTACGGACAGTTACGAACGTCCGCGCACACCCTTCGCCAGCTCCCCGGCCAGCTCGCGGACCCCCGCGATACCCGACGCGGGGTCGGGGGCGTCGAGCATCCGCTTGACGAAGGCCGAGCCGACGATGACGCCGTCGGCGAAGCCGGCGACCTCGGCGGCCTGAGCGCTGTTGGAGACGCCGAGTCCGACGCAGACGGGCAGCCCGGTGCCGGTGGCGCGGGTGCGCTCGACCAGGTTCTGGGCCTGCGCGCCGACGGATTCACGGGTGCCGGTGACGCCCATCAGCGAGGCGGCGTAGACGAAGCCACTGCCCGCCGCGGTGATCCGGGCGAGCCGCTCGTCCTTGCTGCTCGGCGCCACGACGAAGACCGTCGCGAGGCCGTGCTTCTCGGCGTGCTCCCGCCACAGCGCCGACTCCTGGACGGGCAGGTCGGGCAGGATGCAGCCCGCGCCGCCCGCCTCCGCCAGCTCGGCGGTGAACCGCTCGACGCCGTAGCGGTCGATGGGGTTCCAGTACGTCATGACGAGCACCGGCTTGCCGGTCGCCTCGTACGCCTCGCGGACCGTCCGCATCACGTCGGCGATCTTGACCCCGCCGCGCAGCGCGATGTCGTCGGCGGTCTGGATGACCGGGCCGTCGAGGACGGGGTCGCTGTGCGGCAGCCCGACCTCGACGACGTCCGCCCCGCCGTCGAAGACGGCCTTGATCGCCTCGATGCCGCCGTCCACGGTCGGGAACCCGGCCGGGAGGTAGGCGATGAGCGCGGACCGGCCCTCGGACTTGGCGGCGGCGAGGGTGTCGCTCAGCAGCCGAATGTTCCCGCTCACTTGGCGTCCCCCTCGATCTCGGCGGTGTCGGTGGCATCGGCGGCGACCTCGGCGTCGGTGTCGTAGAGGCCGAAGTAGCGGGCGGCGGTGTCCATGTCCTTGTCACCGCGGCCGGAGAGGTTGACGACGATCAGGCCGTCCTTGCCCAGCTCCCTGCCGACCTCCAGGGCGCCGGCCAGGGCGTGGGCGCTCTCGATCGCCGGGATGATGCCCTCGGTACGGGACAGCAGGCGCAGGGCCTGCATGGCGGCGTCGTCGGTGATCGCGCGGTACTCACCGCGGCCCGAATCCTTGAGGTACGAGTGCTCGGGGCCGATGCCCGGGTAGTCCAGGCCCGCCGAGATCGAGTACGGCTCGGTGATCTGGCCTTCCTCGTCCTGCAGCACATAGGACCGGGAGCCGTGCAGGATGCCGGGCTCGCCGGCGGTGAGGGTGGCCGCGTGCTCGCCGGTCTCGATGCCGTGACCTGCCGGTTCGCAGCCGATGAGGCGGACGCCCGCGTCGGGGATGAAGGCGTGGAAGAGGCCGATGGCGTTGGAGCCGCCGCCGACACAGGCGATCGCGGCGTCGGGAAGGCGGCCGGCGCGCTCCAGGAGCTGGCGGCGGGCCTCGACGCCGATCACGCGGTGGAAGTCGCGGACCATCGCCGGGAAGGGGTGCGGGCCGGCGACCGTGCCGAAGAGGTAGTGGGTGTGGTCGACGTTCGCCACCCAGTCGCGGAACGCCTCGTTGATGGCGTCCTTCAGGGTGCGGCTGCCGGACTTCACGGAGACGACCTCGGCGCCGAGCATGCGCATGCGGGCCACGTTCAGGGCCTGGCGCTTGGTGTCGACCTCGCCCATATAGATGGTGCATTCGAGGCCGAACAGCGCGCAGGCGGTGGCGGTCGCGACGCCGTGCTGGCCGGCGCCGGTCTCGGCGATGACCCGGGTCTTGCCCATCCGCTTGGTGAGCAGGGCCTGGCCGAGCACGTTGTTGATCTTGTGGGAGCCGGTGTGGTTGAGGTCCTCGCGCTTGAGGAAGATCCGGGCGCCACCCGCTTCCGCGGCGAAGCGGGGAACCTCCGTCAGGGAGCTGGGGCGGCCGGTGTAGTTGACAAGGAGGTCGTCGAGTTCCCGGGCGAACTCGGGGTCGTGCTTGGCCTTGTCGTACTCGACGGCGACCTCGTCGACGGCGGCCACGAGGGCCTCCGGGATGAACTTGCCGCCGAACACGCCGAAGTAGCCTTCGGCGGTGGGGACTTGACCCTGTGGGTCAGGGAAGAAGAAGTTGCTGGGCATGCCGAAACCTCACGGTGAGTGCGTGAAAAGACACTATTCGCCGTGGGGGCGGGGATGTGACCGATGACTGCGGGCCGTCAGTGGTTTCTCGCGCCCGCGCGGCGGTAGCCGCACATCAAACAGAGCCCCGCGCCCCTGACGGGGCGCTGCCATCGACGTCCGTTCACCTGCCCGGGCTCGTCTCCGATGACGTACCGGACGCGCCGGCCGTGGACGCGCCTCGCCGGGGCTCGGCAGCCCCGGGGGCGGCAGCCGCGCGCCAGACGGGCGTAGCGGTCCACGGTCGTCACGGTGAGAGTCATCGGGGGCAGCCTATCGGGTGATCAGCTCCGGCCGTGCCGGAGCGCGGGGTGCTCGCCCGCGGCGACCAGGTCGGCGACGGCGGTCTTCGGGTCGCGGCCGGTGACCAGGGACTCGCCGACCAGGACCGCGTCGGCGCCCGCGTTGGCGTAGGCGATCAGGTCGTGCGGGCCGCGGACACCGGATTCGGCGACCTTGACGATGTGGTCCGGGATCTCCGGGGCGATCCGCTCGAACGTGCCGCGGTCGACCTCCAGCGTCTTCAGGTTGCGCGCGTTGACGCCGATGATCTTGGCGCCCGCGTCCACCGCCCGCTCGACCTCGTCCTCGTCGTGGACCTCGACGAGCGGGGTCAGACCGATCGACACCGCCCGCTCGATCAGCGACTCCAGGGCCGGCTGGTCCAGGGCGGCCACGATCAGCAGCGCGAGGTCGGCGCCGTAGGCCCGGGCCTCCCACAGCTGGTACGACGTGACGATGAAGTCCTTGCGGAGCACCGGGATGTCCACGCGGGCGCGGACGGCCTCCAGGTCGGCCAGCGAGCCGCCGAAGCGGCGCTGTTCGGTGAGCACGGAGATGACGGCCGCGCCGCCCGCTTCATAGTCCGCGGCCAGCCCGGCCGGGTCGGCGATCGCGGCCAGCGCGCCCTTGGAGGGGCTGGAGCGCTTGACCTCGCAGATCACCTTGACGCCGTCGCCCTTGAGCGCGGCCACCCCGTCCTTGGCGGCGGGAGCCTTGGCCGCGCGCTCCTTGAGCTCGTCGAGGCTGACGCGTGCCTGCCGCTCCGCGAGGTCGGCACGGACTCCGTCGATGATCTCGTCGAGCACACTCACGCGAGCGGCCCCCTTTCAGACGGGTGGTTCCTTCAGGTTTTGAAAACCCGTGGTCATTGCGATGGTATCCGGAGGAACGCGGAGGTCTCGCATCCGGTGGACGCCGGTCCCACTACCTGGACGTTCCCCGAACGATCAAGGATGCAACCAGCCTCCCGACGGCAGGTTCCGGACAGCCGTGAACAACAACAGCAGCACCCCGAGCCCCCACAGATGCACCGGCCCCAGCTCCAGCCGCAGCGGCCGGCCGCGCGCCGCGCGGACCGCCCAGGCGGTCCACAGCACCGCGAAGCCCAGGTAGCCGGCGACCCCCAGCGCGTTGTCGTGCAAAGCGGTGAGGAGATCGCCGTGGACGAAGGCGTGGGCGCTGCGCAGTCCGCCGCAGCCGGGGCAGTACAGGCCGGTGAGCCGGTACAGCGGGCAGGCGGGGTAGTGGCCGGGCTCGTTCGGGTCGACCGCGCCGACGTACGCGAAGGTCCCGGCGACGGCGGCGAGGAGCCCTGCCGGGACGGCGAGCCGCTGCCACACGGGGGCGGGAGAGACGGCGGACCCCGGAACCGTGTACGGGGCCGGACGACTGTCGGCTTTCACCCCAGCATTGTCTCCTCCACGGCGGCATCACGCGCGCGGGTCGGCCGGCTGGGGGCGGGACACCATGGCTGCGTCGGACGGAACGCCTGAGGGGCGGCCCGCACCCGTGCCGGGTGTCGGACCGCCCCTCAGGGAAGCGATCGATGCGCTCAGGCCTCCGCGCCGACCGGCTCGGGGGTCGCGGCCGGCGCCCCGGCCACCACGAGGGGCTTCGGGTCCGCGCCGAGCCCCATGGCCTTCATGATGCCGCCGACCACCACGCCGCCGAGGATGAGCACCATGCCGGCCCAGAAGCCAACGGGGTTGGCCATCACCATGAAGGCGCCCGCGACGCAGAAACCGATGAAGGAAATGATGACACCGGTCCAGGCGGCCGGGGTGTGACCGTGGCCGTGGCTGCTGCCCGCCATGTCTGTGCTCCTCGTTGCTGTGTACGTGTCCAGTAGGCGTCGTACGTGTCGTACGGCTGCGAGCCCGCCCGTCACTGTCCGAGCCGGACGCTCACCGCCCATTGTCCCGTACGCGTGCGCCCACCGGACGCGGGGGTGGCGTCTGGTTCGCCACACCCGTCTCGCCTTGACCCACGGTCGACCGCGGCTCGGCCGGAGGCTCAGGCTCCGGTCGGGTCCTCGCCCCGGTCCAGGGCCTTCCACATCTCCTCGGGCCGCTCCGGGTCGACCGGCCGGGCCTTGCGGCGCGGACGGTCGGCGCCCCGCTCGTAGCGCCCGGACATGGCGGGCCACAGGGCGCCGTAGCGCAGCGCCAGCAGACCGGCCAGCAGGATCAGCGCCCCGCCGACGGCCGCGACATAGGGCCAGCCGGTGTGGCTGAGCGCGGCGACGGTGGCGGAGGTGTCGCCGCTCGCCTGGGCGGCCTTGTCGTCCAGCGCGGAGTTGTCGGAGGCGGCCACCAGGGCGGCGGCCACGATGCCGGCGCCGGAGAGCGCGAGCAGCCCGGCGACGACGATCCGGCCGGCCCTGCGGACGGCGAAGACGGCGACGAGCGCGGCGAGGCCCACTATGGCGAGGGCCGCGGGAACGCCCGTGACGTCGCTGCCCTTGACGGTGAGCGGGAAGGCGCCGCCGGCCACCGTCGCGGTGCCCTCCGCCCAGCGCTGCCGGGTCGCGAGCAGCGCCACGGCCGCGCCGAGCGCGCCGCACAGGAGGGCCACGGCGAGGCTGCGGCGGCCGGACCGGGCGGGCGCGGCGGCTTCGGTACGGGGGTGAGGAACGGCAGTCACGTACTCCACTATGGCTCGAACCCCGGGCGAACCGTCACCCGGGGTTCGTATGAGAAGCGCCCCACTCGCCGGAAGCGCCCTACTTGCCCAGCCGGTTGGCGGTGTGCACCGCGCGGAGGACGGCCGCTGCCTTGTTGCGGCACTCCTGGTCCTCCGCGACCGGGTTCGAGTCGGCGACGATGCCCGCTCCGGCCTGGACGTAGGCCGTGCCGTCGCGCAGCAGGGCCGTACGGATGGCGATCGCGGTGTCGGAGTCGCCCGCGAAGTCCAGATAGCCGACGCAGCCGCCGTACAGGCCGCGCCGGGACGGCTCCAGTTCGTCGATGATCTGCATCGCACGGGGCTTGGGGGCGCCGGAGAGGGTGCCCGCCGGGAAGCAGGCGGTGAGCACGTCGAAGGCCGTGCGGCCCTCGGCCACCTGGCCGGTGACGGTCGAGACGATGTGCATGACGTGCGAGTAGCGCTCGACGGACATGAAGTCGACCACCTCGACCGAGCCGGGCTCGCAGACCCGGCCGAGGTCGTTGCGGCCGAGGTCGACGAGCATGAGGTGCTCGGCGCGCTCCTTGGGGTCGGCGAGCAGTTCCTCGGCGAGATCCTGGTCCTCCCGCGGGGTGGTGCCGCGGGGCCGGGTGCCGGCGATGGGGTGGACCATCGCGCGTCCGTCCTCGACCTTCACCAGGGCCTCGGGGGACGAGCCGACGACGTCGAAACCGTCGAAGCGGAAGAGATACATGTACGGCGAGGGGTTGGTGGCCCGCAGGACCCGGTAGACGTCCAGGGCGCTCGCCGTGCACGGGGTCTCGAAGCGCTGGGAGGGCACGACCTGGAAGGCCTCGCCCGCGCGGATGCGCTCCTTGATGTCGTCGACGGCCACCTGGAAGTCGGGGCCGCCCCAGAGCGCGGTGTACTCGGGGAGTTCCGAGGGCGGGAGGACGGCGGGCGGCTGGGGCACCGCGCGCGTGAGGTCGGCCTCCATGGCGTCGAGGCGGGCCACGGCGTCGGCGTAGGCCTCGTCCACGCCGGTGTCGAGGTCGTTGTGGTTGATCGCGTTGGCGATCAGCAGGACCGAGCCCTCCCAGTGGTCCATGACGGCGAGGTCGCTGCTGAGGAGCATGGTCAGCTCGGGGAGCTTCAGGTCGTCGCGCTCGCCGGGGCCGATCTTCTCCAGGCGGCGGACGATGTCGTAGCCGAGGTAGCCGACCATGCCGCCGGTGAAGGGCGGCAGGTCCTCCTGGTGCGGGGTGTGCAGGGTCTGGAGGGTGGCGCGCAGGGCCTTGAGGGGGTCGCCGTCGACGGGGACGCCGACCGGCGGGGTGCCGAGCCAGTGGGCCTGCCCGTCGCGTTCCGTCAGTGTCCCGGCGGAGCGGACGCCGACGAAGGAGTAGCGGGACCAGGAGCGGCCGTTCTCCGCGGACTCCAGCAGGAAGGTGCCGGGGCGCTCGGCGGCCAGTTTGCGGTAGAGCGCGACCGGGGTGTCGCCGTCGGCGAGGAGCTTGCGGGTGACCGGGATGACGCGCCGGTCGGCGGCGAGCTTGCGGAAGGTCTCGAGGTCCATGGCGGCCGACCTTACTGATCCGCGCTCTGGGCGGCGGAACCGGCGTCCTTGAGGAGCACGTCGAGGAGCACGTCCTCGTCGAAGCATGTGCGCGCCCCGGTGTGGCAGGCCGCGCCCACCTGGTCGACCTTGACGAGCACGGTGTCCGCGTCGCAGTCGAGGGCGACGGACTTCACCCACTGGAAGTGGCCGGAGGTGTCGCCCTTGACCCAGTACTCCCGGCGGCTGCGCGACCAGTAGGTGCAGCGGCCGGTGGTCAGCGTGCGGTGCAGCGCCTCGTCGTCCATCCAGCCGAGCATGAGCACCTCACCGGTGTCGTACTGCTGGGCGATGGCGGGGAGGAGGCCGTCGGCGCTGCGCTTGAGGCGGGCGGCGATCTCCGGGTCGAGGCTGCTGGCCCGGGGCGTCCCGGTCGTACTGGTCATGAGTGCCATTGTGCCGCGCGGGTACGACAGTGCCGGTGCCGTGTCCACTGCGCGGACCGGGCGGCGGGTCGTAGGCTGACTCCATGTCGACCTTCGCCCAGCGTGAACGGCTGCTGCTCGCCGACCTCTTGGAAACCGTCGGTCCGGATGCCGAGACCCTCTGCGAGGGCTGGCGGACCCGGGACCTGGCCGCGCATGTGATCGTGCGCGAGCGCCGTCCGGACGCGGCCGGCGGCACGCTGATCAAGCAGCTCGTGCCGCGCCTGGAGAAGGTGATGGCCGAGTACACCGCGAAGCCGTACGAGGAGCTGATCCAGCTGATCCGTACCGGCCCGCCGCGCTTCTCGCCGTTCCAGCTCAAGCAGGTCGACGAGGCGGCCAACGTCGTCGAGTTCTACGTCCACACCGAGGACGTCCGCCGGGCCCAGCCGGACTGGAGCCCGCGCGAGCTGGACCCGGTCTTCCAGGACGCCCTGTGGTCCCGGCTGGAGCGCACCGCGCGGCTGGTGGCCCGGGGGGTGCCGACGGGTCTGGTGCTGCGCCGTCCGGACGGGCAGACGGCGGTGGCGCACCGGGGCGCACCGGTGGTGACGGTGACCGGCGAGCCGTCGGAGCTGCTGATGTTCGCGTTCGGCCGACAGGACGCGGCCGCGGTGGAGGTGGACGGCGAGGCGGACGCGATCAGCAAGCTGCACGACTCCAAACAGCTGGGGATCTGATCCCAGCGGTCGAGCGTCCGAGAGGGGCCGTGCCGTGATCAAGGTCGCGATGACCGGTGTGTACGTGGACGACGTGGCGCGGGCGCACGCCTTCTACACGGATGTCCTCGGCTTCGAGACCCGTACCCACATGGATCTCGGCGGCGGCACGCTCTTCGTCACGGTCGGGGCTCCGCGGGGCGCCCAGCCCGATCTCCAGCTGCTGCTGGAGCCGGGCGAGGGCCCCATCGCCGAGCCGTACCGCCGGGCGCTGTACGAGTCGGGCATCCCCTGCATCGTCTTCTCGGTGGAGGATCTCGGGGCGGAGTACGCGCGGCTGACCGGCCGGGGTGTCAGGTTCACGCACGAGCCGCAGGAGCAGGGGCCGGTGCTGGCGGCGGTGTTCGACGACACCTGCGGCAATCTGGTGCAGTTGGTTCAGCCGAAGGGGTGAGGCCGCGGGTGCGGGGCGCGGTCAGCCGGGAAGTTCCGCACGGCGCAGTGCCGGTACGGCGAGGGCGACGACCCCGCCGAGGCCGCAGACGGCGGCGCTGACGACGTAGACCGGCGCGAGCCCCCAGGCCCCGATGGCGGCGGCCGCGAACGGCATGCTCAGCGGGGTGAGGCCGAGGCTGATCAGGCTGGAGACGGCGGTGACCCGGCCGAGGTAGGCGGGGCCGGTCAGGGTCTGCAGCAGCGCGCCGCACATCGCCCCGCTGAGCCCGGTGAGCAGGCCGACGAGCACGGCCGTGCCGACGGCGGCGACGAGCGTGGGGGCGTAGGCGAGGGCACCGACGGCCACCGAGCCCACGATGATCGTCCACCCGGCGACGAGTCCGGCGCGGGCCAGCCGCCCCCGGACGGCCAGCAGCAGCGAGGCGGCTCCCGCTCCCACACCGAACCCGGCGAGCACCCAGCCCATGCCGGAGGCGCCCCAGCCGCGCCGGTCGGACAGCAGGGTCAGACCGACGTTGAGCGGACCGACGAAGCCGAGGTCACCTAGGGCGATGGCCAGCATCAGCGGGGCGAGGACGCGATGGCGGCGGATGTGGCGCAGGCCGGCGCGGAGGTCGCTCCACGCGGTGCCCGCCGCCGCCCCGGGCTCCTTCGGCAGGTCCCGGACCCGTACGGAGAGCAGCAGCGGCACGGAGACGGCGATGAGCAGCCCCGCGAGGGCGAACGCGGCACACGCTCCGCCCGTCGCCACCCCGAGCCCGCCGAGCGGGGCGCCCGCGACGGCGGCGAAGCGGATGGCGAGACCCCGCATGCCCTGGACCCGGCCGAGCTGGTCCTTCCCGGTGAGACGGGCCGGCAGAGCGCCCACGGCGGGCACGAAGACGGCGTCGACCGCGCCGAAGACCAACGCCAGCAGGGCGAGCGGCACCAGCCCGGGGCTGGTGAGGAACAGCAGGGCGGCCACCGCGAGAACGGCCGCGCAGCGTACGGCGTCGCTGCCGATGACGACCCGGCGCGGCCCGAACCGGTCGGCGACGACTCCCCCGCCCAGCATCAGCACGGCCCGGGGCAGCGCACTCGCCGACATCACGAGCCCGACCTGCGCCGGGGTCCCGGACCGGACGGCAGCCCAGGACAGGGCGATGTAGTAGACGTTGTCGCCCAGCATCGAGGAGGTGTAGGCGGCGAGCCAGCGCCGGACGTCGGGGTCGCGGTGGGCGGGGACGGTGGCCGGCGGCGTGGTCAGCGTGGCGGTCACGGGGGGTCCTCTCAGGTCCGGAACGGGAAGCCGTACGTGTGCACCGCGACGTTCTCGCGGCCCTCGGTGTCGCCGGCGGTCTCGGCGGCCCGGCCCCGCTCGTCGTACCTGCGGACGAGAGCGAGCAACTCCTTGTTCAGCTGGGCCAGTTCACCCGCCGTCAGCCGCAGCACCGCCTCGGAGGACTCCGCGGCGTCGTTCCACTGCGCGCCCCAGTGGGCCCGCTCGTCGAGGAAGCGCCGGTACAGGTCGGCTCGCTGCTCGAAGAACAGCCTGCTGGCGGCGGTGTGCGCGGCCGCCTTCTCCGGGGCGTCCCGGAAGTCCTCGTCGCGGATGCTCACGCCGTCGGAGGCCGGCTGCCACCAGCGCTCCCGGCCGTCCCCGCTCTGCGGCTCCGCCTCCTCGATCAGCCCGTGCTCGGCCAGTTTGCGCAGGTGGTAGCTGACCAGTGAGACGGCCTCGTCCACCTGCTCGGCGAGCTGCGACGCGGTCGCGGTACGAGCGATGGTCAGGGCCCGGTACAGCTGCGCCCGCAGCGGATGCGCGAGGGCCTTCAGCGTGCCCACGTCCGTGATCCGGCGGTCCCTCTCCTTTTCCGACATGGCTCGACCCTAGATGCGAAAGGAAAATTGCACAACAGATTTTGCGCAACTTCTCTTTCGCATCTGGCGGTGAAGAGGCCCCGGCGGCAGCCCGCCGGGGCCGGTGTACGCGCTAGCGGACGGGGTGTCCCGCCTCCCGCAGCGTCTGCTTCACCTCGCCGATCCGCAGATCCCCGAAGTGGAACACCGACGCGGCCAGCACCGCGTCCGCGCCCGCCGCGACGGCCGGGGGGAAGTCGGCCAGCTTGCCGGCGCCGCCCGAGGCGATGACCGGGACGGTGACGTGCCCCCGGACGGCGGCGATCATCTCCAGGTCGTAGCCGTCCTTGGTGCCGTCGGCGTCCATGGAGTTCAGCAGGATCTCGCCGGCGCCCAGCTCGGCGGCCCGGTGCGCCCACTCCACCGCGTCGATGCCGGTGCCCTTGCGGCCGCCGTGCGTGGTGACCTCGAAGGAGCCCGACTCTGTGCGGCGGGCGTCGACCGACAGGACCAGCACCTGGCGGCCGAAGCGCTCGGCGATCTCACGGATCAGGTCGGGGCGGGCGATCGCGGCCGTGTTCACGCCCACCTTGTCCGCGCCCGCCCGCAGCAGCTTGTCCACGTCCTCGGCCGTACGGACGCCGCCGCCGACCGTCAGCGGGATGAACACCTGCTCCGCGGTGCGGCGCACCACGTCGTACGTCGTCTCCCGGTTGCCCGAGGACGCGGTGATGTCCAGGAACGTCAGCTCGTCGGCGCCCTCGGCGTCGTACACCTTCGCCATCTCGACGGGGTCGCCCGCGTCGCGCAGGTTCTGGAAGTTGACGCCCTTGACGACCCGGCCGTTGTCCACGTCCAGGCAGGGGATGACTCGGACCGCCAGGGTCATGACTGTTCAGGCTCCTCTGAATGCTTCAAGCTCTACTTCGACCAGGATGCGCGGATCGACGAAGCCCTCGACCACCAGCAGGGTCGTACAGGGGCGCACGGAGTCGAACAGCTCCTTGTGGGCCCGTCCTGCCTCGTCGACGTCGCGCACATGGCTCAGATACATACGCGTACGGATCACGGACTCGATGCCGAGCCCGAACTCCTTCAGCGCTTCCAGGGCGTTGCCGAAGGCGACCTTGGTCTGCTCGTACGGGTCGCCCTCGCCGTACAGCACCGTGCCCTTGAAGGACGTGGTGCCCCCGACGGACACCCGGTCCCCCGCCGCGACGGCCCGTGCGAAGCCGAAACTCTCTTCCCAGGGGCTTCCGCTCTGCACGCGCCGCACGGCTCCGGACGTCATGACGACACAGCCTCCAAGGCCTCTTCCAGGGTGAACGCCTTCGCGTACAGGGCCTTCCCGACGATGGATCCCTCGACACCGAGGGGTACCAGCTCGGCGATGGCGCGGAGGTCGTCCAGGGACGACACGCCGCCGGAGGCCACGACCGGGCGGTCCGTCGCCGCGCAGACGTCCCTCAGCAGCTGAAGGTTCGGGCCCTGCAGCGTGCCGTCCTTGGCGATGTCGGTGACGACGTAGCGGGCGCAGCCCTCCTTGTCGAGGCGCTCCAGCGTCTCGTAGAGGTCGCCGCCGTCGCGGGTCCAGCCGCGGCCGCGCAGGGTGGTGCCGCGCACGTCCAGGCCGACCGCGATCTTGTCGCCGTGCTCGGCGATGACCCTGGCGACCCACTCGGGGGTCTCCAGGGCGGCGGTGCCGAGGTTGACGCGGGTGCAGCCGGTGGCCAGGGCGGCCGCCAGCGAGGCGTCGTCGCGGATGCCGCCGGACAGCTCCACCTTGATGTCCATCGCCCTCGCCACCTCGGCGATCAGCTCGCGGTTGTCGCCGGTGCCGAAGGCCGCGTCCAGGTCGACCAGGTGCAGCCACTCGGCGCCGGACCGCTGCCAGGCGAGCGCGGCCTCCAGCGGGGAGCCGTAGGAGGTCTCGGTCCCGGACTCGCCGTGCACGAGGCGGACGGCCTGGCCGTCGCGGACGTCGACGGCGGGGAGGAGTTCGAGCTTGGCCATGGTCTACAGGGTTCCGATCCAGTTGGTGAGGAGCTGGGCGCCGGCGTCGCCGGACTTCTCGGGGTGGAACTGGGTGGCCCACAGGGCGCCGTTCTCCACGGCGGCCACGAACGGCTTGCCGTGCGTCGACCAGGTCACCTTGGGGGGCGCGATCACCGGGTTGTTGGTCTCCAGGTGCCAGTCGTGGACGGCGTAGGAGTGCACGAAGTAGAAGCGGGCGCCGGCGTCGAGGCCGGCGAACAGCTCCGAGTCGGCGGGGGCGTCGACGGTGTTCCAGCCCATGTGGGGCACGACCGCGGCCTGCAGCGGCTCGACGGTGCCGGGCCACTCGTCCAGGCCCTCGGCCTCCACGCCGTGCTCGATGCCGCGCGCGAACAGGATCTGCATGCCGACGCAGATACCCATCACGGGCCGTCCGCCGGACAGCCGGCGGTCGATCACCCAGTCACCGCGCGCGGCGCGCAGGCCCTGCATGCAGGCGGCGAACGCGCCGACGCCCGGCACCAGCAGTCCGTCGGCGTTCATGGCCTTGTCGAAGTCACGGGTGATCTCGACATCGGCGCCCACGCGCGCGAGGGCGCGTTCGGCGGAGCGGACGTTGCCGAAGCCGTAGTCGAAGACGACGACCTTCTTCGGGGAAGCGCTCAATTCCACACCCCCAGCCGCAGGACGCCCGCGACGAGGCACATGGCCGCGCCGATGGAGAGCAGCACGATGAGGCTCGTGGGCATCTTCTGCTTGACGAAGGAGATGATGCCGCCGACCAGGAAGAGGCCGACGACGATCAGGATCGTGGACAGACCGGTCATGGGTTACAGCGCGCCCTTCGTGGAGGGGAGGATGCCGGCCGCGCGCGGGTCACGCTCGGAGGCGTAGCGCAGCGCCCGGGCCAGCGCCTTGAACTGGCACTCCACGATGTGGTGCGCGTTGCGCCCGTACGGCACGTGCACGTGCAGCGCGATCTGCGCCTGGGCGACGAAGGACTCCAGGATGTGCCGGGTCATCGTGGTGTCGTACTCGCCGATCATCGGCGCCATGTTCTCGGGCTCGGTGTGCACGAGGTAGGGGCGGCCGGACAGGTCGACGGTGACCTGGGCGAGGGACTCGTCCAGCGGGACCGTGCAGTTGCCGAATCGATAAATTCCCACCTTGTCGCCGAGCGCCTGCTTGAAGGCGGCGCCGAGCGCGAGGGCGGTGTCCTCGATGGTGTGGTGGGAGTCGATGTGCAGATCGCCGTCGGTCTTCACGGTCAGGTCGAACAGACCGTGCCGGCCGAGCTGGTCGAGCATGTGGTCGTAGAAGCCGACGCCGGTGGCGATGTCGGTTCTGCCGGTGCCGTCGAGATCGATCTCGACGAGGACCGAGGTCTCCTTCGTGATGCGCTCTATGCGTCCAACGCGGCTCATGCCTCAAGCTCCTTCTTGACTTCACGGACCGCGTCGAGGAACGCGTCGTTCTCCTGCGGGGTGCCGGCGGACACCCGCAGCCACCCCGGTACGCCGTTGTCCCGGACCAGGACGCCCCGGTCGAGGATCTTCCGCCAGGCCTCGTGGGAGTCCGCGAACCGGCCGAACTGCACGAAGTTCGCGTCGGACTCGGTGACGTCGTAGCCGATCGCGCGCAGCTCGGTGACCAGCCGGTCCCGCTCCGCCTTCAGCTGCTCGACGTACTTCAGCAGCGTGTCGGTGTGCTCCAGGGCGGCCAGCGCGGTGGCCTGGGTGATCGCCGACAGGTGGTACGGCAGCCTCACGAGCTGGACGGCGTCCACGACCGCCGGGTCGGCGGCGAGATAGCCGAGGCGCAGGCCCGCCGCGCCGAAGGCCTTCGACATCGTGCGGGAGACGACCAGGTGGGGCCGGCCTTCCAGCAGCGGCAGCAGCGAGTCGCCGTGGCTGAACTCGATGTAGGCCTCGTCCACGATCACCATCGACGGCTTGGCCGCCTGCGCCGCCTCGTACAGCGCGAGGACCGTCTCGGGCGGAACCGCGTTGCCCGTGGGGTTGTTGGGGGTGGTGACGAAGACGACGTCGGGCTTGTGCTCGGCGATCGCCTCGACGGCCGCCGCGAGGTCGATCGTGAAGTCCTCGTTCCGCGGGCCCGAGATCCAGCCGGTGCCCGTCCCGCGCGCGATGAGCGCGTGCATCGAGTACGACGGCTCGAAGCCGATCGCCGTGCGGCCCGGCCCGCCGAAGGTCTGCAGCAGCTGCTGGATGACCTCGTTGGAGCCGTTGGCGGCCCATACGTTCTCGATGCCGAGGGGGTACCTGCCGGTCTTCGTGAGGTACTTGGCCAGCTCGGTGCGGAGCTGGACCGCGTCCCGGTCGGGGTAGCGGTTCAGGTCGCGGGCGGCCTCCCGCACCCGCTCCGTGATCCGCTCCACGAGCGGCTCGGGCAGCGGGTAGGGGTTCTCGTTCGTGTTCAGCCGTACGGGGACGTCCAACTGGGGCGCGCCGTAAGGGGACTTGCCACGCAGCTCGTCCCGTACGGGGAGATCGTCGATGCGGGTCACTTGCTCTCGGGTACCTTCCAACCGAACCGTGCCTTGATCGCGGCGCCGTGCGCCGGCAGGTCCTCCGCCTCCGCCAGCGTCACCACGTGGTGGGCGACGTCGGCGAGCGCGTCCTTCGTGTAGTCCACGATGTGGATGCCGCGCAGGAAGGACTGGACGGACAGGCCCGAGGAGTGGCAGGCGCAGCCACCGGTGGGCAGGACGTGGTTGGACCCGGCCGCGTAGTCGCCGAGCGACACGGGGGCCCAGGGGCCGATGAAGATCGCGCCCGCGTTGCGCACCCGGTCGGCCACGGCGGCCGCGTCGGCGGTCTGGATCTCCAGGTGCTCGGCGCCGTACGCGTCGACCACCCGCAGGCCCTCCTCCAGGCCGTCCACGAGGACGATCGCGGACTGCCGGCCCTTCAGCGCGGGCACGATCCGGTCCTCGATGTGCTTGGTCGCCGCGACCTGCGGCTCCAGCTCCTTCTCCACCGCGTCCGCCAGCTCGACGGAGTCGGTGACCAGAATGGCCGCCGCGAGCGGGTCGTGCTCGGCCTGGCTGATCAGGTCCGAGGCGACGTGCACCGGGTCGGCGGTGTCGTCGGCCAGGATCGCGATCTCGGTCGGACCGGCCTCGGCGTCGATGCCGATCCTGCCGGTGAAGAAGCGCTTGGCGGCCGCGACCCAGATGTTGCCCGGGCCGGTGACCATGGTGGCGGGCGGGCAGGACTCGGTGCCGTACGCGAACATCGCGACGGCCGTGGCGCCGCCCGCCGCGTAGACCTCGTCCACGCCGAGCAGCGCGCACGCGGCGAGGATCGTCGGGTGCGGCAGCCCGCCGGCTGGATCATTTTCAAAAGCGGGGGCCTGCGGCGGGCTGGCGAGCGCGATCGACTCGACGCCGGCCTCCTGCGCCGGTACGGCGTTCATGATCACGGACGAGGGGTAGACGGAGCGGCCGCCCGGCGCGTACAGCCCGACGCGCTCGACCGGCACCCACTTCTCGGTCACGGAGCCGCCGGGCACCACCTGGGTGGTGTGCGTGGCGCGGCGCTGCTCGCGGTGGACCAGGCGGGCGCGGCGGATGGACTCCTCCAGCGCGGCGCGCACGGCCGGGTCGAGGGCCGCCAGCGCGTCGGTGAGCGCCTGGGCCGGCACACGGACGGATTCCAGCCGTACTCCGTCGAACTTCTCGGCGAAGTCGATCAGCGCCGCGTCGCCCCGATGATGCACGGCCTCGCAGATCGGACGCACCTTCTCCAGGGCGGCCGAGACGTCGAAGTCGGCTCGGGGCAGCAGGTCGCGCAGGGCGGGGCCCTCGGGAAGGGCGTCGCCGCGCAGATCGATTCGGGAGATCACGGTCTCAATTCTGGCAGACCGCCGTCTCGAATCGTCGGCGCGTATCAATGGCTGATACAGAACGTGGCCGAACTCGGAAGATCTCCTTCACCTCTAGTGTTCCAGCAGTCACTGAGCGGGCATGAACGGTTGTACGAGACCCCTGACCAGCGGAGGAGAAGGAACAGCGGTGACCGAGGGGGCCGGTGTCGGCACCGGGGACCTGCCGGACGAGCTGACCGCGGCCGAGGCGGGCATGTGGCAGGCCTTCCGCAACGGCAGTGTGTACGACCTGAGCAGCGGCGACACCGTCGTGGACGATCCGCACGGCGGCCACCCCTGGGGCCCGGAGCGCGCGGTGCGGGCCCGGATCGTGGCCTGGCTGCTGCTGGACGGCCCGCCCGCGCTCGCGGGCCGGGTGTCCTCGCTGAAGCTGACCGGCGTGCGGATCACCGGCACGCTGGACCTCGCCGGCGGCGCGGTGCGGCCGTACGTCGAGCTGCGCGGCTGCCGCTTCGACGACCAGGTGCTGCTGCCGGAGGCCCGGTTCACGACGCTGCGGATGGTGGACTGCGCGGTGCCCCGGCTGGAGGCGGCCCGGGTGCACACCGAGGGCGATCTGCATCTGGCGCGCTGCCGCTTCCAGAACGGGGTGCGGCTGACCGACGCGCACATCGGCACCGATCTCATGCTCAACCAGGCGGTCGTGTACCGGGACCGCAGCGGGCGCTCGATCGCCGGGGACGGCCTGACCGTCGGCCAGGACCTGCAGGCGGAGATGCTGGAGTCGCACGGCGAGCTGCGGCTGCGCGGCGCCAAGGTCGGCGTGTCGCTCAGTCTGCGCGGCGCGATGCTGGACAACCCGTACTCCCGCTACGCCCTGAACGCACCCCAGCTGACGGTCGAGCGCACCCTGTATCTCACCCCGGCCGGCGTGGGCAGCCCGCTGCTGAGCGGCACGACCCCGGCGCGCGGGACGCGGATCCAGCGCTTCGAGTGCCGGGGCGGGCTGCGCCTGGACGACGGGCGGTTCGGGGACGCCGTCGACTGCGAGCGGGCCCGGTTCACCCTCGGCGACGACCAGGAGCTGTCGCTGCGCCGGGTGCACGCCTCGGAGCTGCGCTTCCTCGGGGACATGTCGCAGCGCGGCAAGGTGGTGCTGTCCGGCGCGCGGATCGTCAGCCTGGTGGACCGGGCGGCGAGCTGGCCCGGCCCCGGCAATCTGCACATGGGCGGCTTCGTGTACGAGAACCTCGTCCCGCGCGGCCCGTTCCCGCTGACCGGCCGGCTGGACTGGGTGGCGGCGGCCACCGCCGAGTACGCCCCGGAGCCGTACGAGCGGCTGGCGGCGGTGCTGCGGGCGGCCGGGGAGGACGAGGACGCGCGCGAGGTGCTGCTCGCCAAGCAGCGCCGGCGCCGCGAGACGCTGCCGCTGGCCGGCAAGTTCTGGGGGTACGTCCAGGACTGGACGGTGGCCTACGGCTACCGGCCGGGCCGGGCCGCGGTGTGGATGGCGGTGCTGTGGGCGGCGGGGACGCTGGCGTTCGCGCACGCGGACCATCCGCCGATGAACCATGACGGCCATCCGTACTGGAGCCCGGCCCTGTTCACCCTGGACCTGCTGCTGCCGGTGATCGACCTGGGCCAGACCGGCCAGTGGCAGCTGCGCGGCGTCTGGCAGTGGCTGGCGGCCGCGATGATCCTGATCGGCTGGATCCTGGCGACGACGGTGGCGGCGGGGGCGACGCGGTTGCTCCGGCGGGGCTGATGGGGCGCAACTGCCCCGTTTTTGCCCAGAGATCGCGTTTTCCGCGCTGTCGCCGCACAAAAGCCGAACAGTCACCTTTTACCGGGCCTTGACCCATGGCCGTACAACTTTCCGCGACTTACCCGAAGCCTCTGGCGCGCTGCCGACCTGGGCCTTTCAATGGTCGGCACCATGGCTTCGCTGCCCTCGTTCATCCGCCCCACGCGGATGACCAAACGCTCCGCACACCTCGTCCCCGGCCGGTCCGTGGCCGGGGACGAGGCCGTGCTCGACGCGCCCGACGACCGGCTCTCGCCCGCGCTGGTCGCGGCCGGCCGGGGCGATCACGAGGCCGCGGCCTGCCTGCTGGCCGCCACCCGCGCCGCGGCGGCCTGGGAGAACCACGACCGGTACGTACGGCGCCTGGCCGCGTTCGCCTGCTCGCGCCCCGAGTGGTTCGAGGCCTGGCGCACGACCGCCCCGCAGGACCCCGGTGCCCTGCTGGTCGGGGCGCAGCTGGCGGTGGACCGCGTATGGCCCTCGCCGGCCCGCGCCGAGCTGCTGCGCGAGGTGAGCCCCCTCATCACCGCCGCCGCCCGCGCCGACGACCGCGACCCGGTGCCCTGGCGGATCGCGCTGGACCACGCGCGCGGCTCGCGGGCCGGTCACCGGTACTTCGAGGAACTGTGGGCGGCGGCCGTCCGGCGCGCCCCGCACCACTACGGCTGCCATGTGGCCGCGCTGCGCTATCTGGCCGACGCCTGCTGTGTCCTGTGGGGAGACACCCCGCACACCCCCCGTGCCTCGCACCGCGAGTGCCTCGACTTCGCCGACCGGGCCGCGCAGGACGCCCCGGCCGACTCGCTCGTACAGGCCCTGCCGGCCCGGGCGGCCCTCGGCTTTCTGACCGACGGCTGCGGCCCCGAGGTCCCGCGCGCCCGGCTGGACGCCGCCGCCGACCGGGCGCTCGCGCTGTCCGCCCGTTTCCCGGTGGCCGACCCGTGGCCCGCCGAGATCCGCAACAAGCTCCTGTACGTCCTGCTCCGCCTGGACCGCTGGGAGGACGCCCGCGCGCAGCTGCGCCTGATCGGCCCGTACGCCACCTCCTTTCCGTGGGACCGGTTCTCCGACGACCCGCTCGGCCACTTCCTGCAGCTGCGCGAGCACCTGCTGACGGCCGGTCCCGGGCCGGTCCCCGCGGGTCTGCTGACCTGGTCCCCGGCCCTGCTCGGCGGGCATGGCGGACACGCCCGCGCCGACGACCACTAGGCTGAGGCGTCGTGACCACCGCCCGTCTCCCGCTCTTCCCGCTGAACACGGTGCTGTTCCCGGGGCTCGTGCTGCCGTTGAACATCTTCGAGGAGCGCTATCGCGCGATGATGCGCGAGCTGCTCAAGACACCGGAGGACGAGCCGCGCCGGTTCGCCGTCGTGGCCATCCGCGACGGCCACGAGGTGGCACCGAGCGCCCCCGGCATGCCGGATCCCACGGCCCAGCCCGCACGGGGACCGGCCGCGGGCTTCGGCCCGGAGCCGCTCAAGTCCTTCCACGGGGTGGGCTGTGTGGCGGACGCGGCGACCATCCGGGAGCGGGCCGACGGCACGTTCGAGGTGCTGGCGACGGGCACGACCCGGGTACGGCTGGTCTCCGTCGACGCGTCCGGACCGTTCCTGACGGCGGAGCTGGAGGAACTGCCGGAGGAGCCGGGCGACGAGGCGGGCGCACTGGCCGAGGGGGTGCTGCGCTCCTTCCGCCAGTACCAGAAGCGCCTGGCGGGCGCCCGCGAGCGCTCGCTGTCGACGGGCGCGGACCTGCCGGACGACCCCTCGGTGGTCTCCTACCTGGTGGCGGCGGCGATGGTGCACGACACCCCGACCAAGCAGCGGCTGCTGCAGGCGCCCGACACCGCGTCCCGGCTCCGTGACGAGCTGAAACTCCTTCGCGCCGAGACGGCGATCATCCGTAGTCTGCCGTCGCTGCCCGCGTTCGAGCTGACCCGGGCGCCGACGAGCCTGAACTGAGAACGACGGCTGAGAACGACGGCTGAGAACGACGGCTGAGAACGACGGCTGAGGAAGACGGATGGCGAAGAAGCCGAAGAAACAGCAGTCCGGGGGCACCCCCGCGACGGTCGCCCTCGCATCGGCCGGCGTGGATTTCACGGTCCACGCCTACGACCACGACCCCGCCCACCCCTCCTACGGCGAGGAGGCCGCGGAGGCCATGGGCGTCTCCCCCGACCGCGTCTTCAAGACCCTGGTGGCCGACGTCGACGGCGCCCTGACCGTGGCCGTGGTCCCGGTCTCCGGCTCCCTGGACCTGAAGGCCCTGGCAGCGGCGGTGGGCGGCAAACGAGCGACGATGGCGGACCCGGCCCTGGCGGAGCGGACCACCGGGTATGTGCGGGGCGGCATCTCGCCGCTCGGCCAGCGCAAGAGGCTGCCGACCGTCCTGGACGACTCGGCGAAGGCGCACGAGACGATCTGCGTGTCGGCGGGGCGCCGGGGCCTGGAGGTGGAATTGTCCCCGGGAGACCTGGCACAGCTGACGAGCGCCGTACTGGCACCCATCGGGCGAGGCTGACGACGGACGCCTGCCCGCAGCGGCTGACGGGCGGCGGCTACGCCTGGTGCGGATACGGCAGCTCGGGCTCGGGGTCCCGGGGTCCGAACAGCGCCGTGAGCCCGAGGTGGACCACCAGCGCGCCCAACGGCCAGGCCAGCAGCGCCCCCTTCGCCGAAAGCTTCAACGGCGCGGAGAAGGCAACCCCCTTGCCCACCGCCTTCGCATGCGCGAGCACGTCGGACTCGGGACCCAGCCACACCCCCAGCCGCCACGCCAGCACCGAGCCGAGCAGCGCGCCGAGCCCCAGCGCCACCACGACCGGCACGCCCCCACGCCGCCGCAGCAGAAAGACCACCACCGCGCTGACGACCCCGAAGGCGAGCCCCAGCAGGGTGAACGTACCGTCCACGCCTATCGCCTGTTCCCCTTCGCTGTCCTTGAGGTAGACGACCCAGTTCTTGTCGACCTGGTCGCCGACCAGCGGCACATGCGGCGCCAGCCACCACCACAGCAGCCCCAGCAGCACCCCGCCCAAGGCCACGGCCACCGTGATCACGGCGGCCTCCCGCAGTTCGGTCTTCATCCCGGGGCCGTCCTGTTCATAGCTGCCCCCCTCCTGCGCCCCGGCAGGCGGCGACGCCTGCCAGACCTGGTGCGGGGAGTCGTCGTGCGGTGGCGGTGGCGGAGTCAGCGGTGCGGTCATCCTGACATCGTGCCAGGTCGCGCTGTGCGCCGCGTCACCGGACGGCCGCCCGGCGGTACGCCCAGGTCGCCACGGCCAGCGAGACCACCCCGACACCCGCGCACACCCCCAGGTCGACCAGGACGACGGCCCAGTCCGGGTGGGCCCCGAAGGTCCGGGCGTAGGCCTCCACACCGTAGGTCGACGGCAGCAGATCCCGTGCCAGCCGGATGATCTCCGGCATCCGGTCGGCCGGCAGCACCCCCAGCAGCAGCGCCGCCGACATGCCCAACTGACCGAGCAGCGTGGCCAGTTCGGGCCGTGGCGCGAGCAGCCCGCAGGCGGCGCCCAACCCGGACAGCGCGGCCCCGGCGAGCGGGATCACGGCCACCAGGATCCACAGGTTGGACAGCGGCAGCCCGAACAGCACGCACCCGAAGACGGCCGTCACCAGCGTCCCCGGCACGGTGAAGGAGGCGTACGCCGCCGCCGCGCCCAGCACCACCGCGGCCGGCGGCACCGGCAGGGTGGCGTAGTGATCGAGGCCCCCGCTCGCCCGCAGCTGACCGAAGTACTGCGACAGCAGATTCAGGGCCACATACGCGACGACCAGCACCGACGAGCCCGCCACCACGGACTCGGCCTCGCTGCCGCTGTCCACGACGCCCCGCATCATCACGGTGATGCCGACGGACTGGAAGGTGGCCACGAACAGCAGCGGGATCCGCGCCACCCGGGCCCGGGACAGCTGTGCCCGGTAGACGGCGGCCAGCGACGGCCACAGCCGTGCGGGCGGCCCGAGTTCGGCCGCGGCCCGTGCCGTCTCGGGCACGGCCGGGGAACCGCCCGGCAGAACCTCCGCGGGTACGACACTCACGTCGAGCTGCTCCTCTTCCCTACCGCATTCCCTGCCGCGGTCGCGTAGCTCCCTACGACAGTCGCGCAGACCCATACGCATCGCACGGCCGCCGCGCTCACGCCTTCACCAGCCCCTGCCGGGCCGCGCCGCCCAGCGCGAGGTAGACGTCCTCCAGGCTGGGCGTGGCGAGCGTGAAGTCGTCCAGGGCGGCGAAGGCGGCCCCGCCGGTCACGGTGGCGACCACGGCGCGGGCCTCCTCGGGGGCGAGCCGCAGCGTCCAGCGCCGTCCCGACTCCGCGGCGCGCTCGCGCAGCGCGGCGACCTCGGGCACCTCCAGCGGCGCCCGCTCCCGCCACACCAGCTCGACCCGCACCTCGTCGGCGACCTGCTCCTTCAGCCCGGCGGGGGTGTCGCAGGCGATGACCCGCCCCTGGTCGAGCACGGCGACCCGGTCGAGCACGGTCTCGGCCTCGATGACGTTGTGGGTGACCAGCAGCACGGTCGTACCGCGTTCGGCGCGCCGCCGGTCCACGGCCGCCCAGACCGCGCGCCGGGCCACCGGGTCCATGCCGGTGGTCGGCTCGTCCAGCACGAGCAGCGGCCGCTCGCCGACGAGGGCGGCGGCGAGACAGGCGAGCCGGCGCTGCCCGCCGGACAGCTTCTTCAGCGCCCGCCCGGCGATCGGCGTGAGCCCCAGCTCCTCCAGTACGGCGTCCCGCTCGGCCCGCGCCCGCGTCACGTCCAGGCCGCGCAGGCGTCCGGTGGTCTCGGAGGCGAGGGAGACGGTCAGCTCGTCCAGCGCGGAGGACTCCTGACCGAGGTAGGCGAGGAGGCGCGCGGCCCGTTCGGGGTGCCGGACGATGTCGTGCCCGAGGATCTCCACGCTGCCGCTGTCCGGCCGGAGCAGCCCGGTGAGCTGTCGTACGAGGGTGGACTTGCCGGCGCCGTTCGGCCCGAGCAGCCCGAAGACCTCGCCGCGCCGCACGTCCAGCGCCACCCCGTCGGTGGCCCGCACCTCGGGGGTGCCGGGCGTACCGCGCCGCCCTTTCACGGCCGGATAGGTCTTGCCGAGCCCGCGTACGCGTACGACCTCGTCATGCCGAGGTGCCTGTGCCGCGCGCGTACTCACAAGGGACGAGACTAAGGGGTCGGAGCCCTTTACTCGCCGTTGGGGCCACGTCCGTACGCGAACGGTAAGCATCCCGGGCACCGCGTGCCCGGCCGCTCACTCCGGCGCGGGCGCGCTCTCCGCCGCGGCCGGTACGTCGATCTCCCGCCAGAACCCCGCCCGAATGGCGTACCGGTCGTGTTCGTCGATCTGGTCGTCCTTGTGGGCGAGCAGCCCGAACCGCGCGGCGTACCGCAGCAGCTCTCCGTCGATCCGGTGCGGGATGCGCGGATACAGCTGCGAGAGTTTCTGCAGATGGCCCTGGTCTCCGAGCCGGGACATCCAGCGGCGGGCGAAGACCTGTCCCACCTCGTACGGGTCGCCGCCGACCGTGGTGATGTCCTCCTCGCGGTCGGCCCACCGCTGCTCGGCCGTGGTGAGCTGGGCGAGCGTCGGCATGGCGGCGACCTCGGGCGGCTCGGTGACGGCGCCCGGGCGGTCCACCCAGCCCTTGTCGGAGGACCAGCGCAGGGTCGCGGTCGCGGGGTGCTGTACGGGCTGGGCGCCGGGGGCGCGCAGCGCGGCGAGGTCCTTGGGGGTGGGGACGCCCTTGGCGGCGGCCCGCTCCTGGGTGCCGTTCCCCGCCGCGGCGGCCGCCGGGGGCGCGCCCTGGTCGGTCGGCCGCTCGGCCGCCGCGGCGAGCGCGGACTCGGGCAGCGGCGCGGACAGGATCGCGGCGATCTCGGGCCGCGGCACGGGCGGCGGGGCGCAGACGCTGGTCAGTTCCTTGGCGCGGACGGCCTGGGTGATCCAGGCGCGGTCCAGGACCCGCCGCTCGTCGGCCTCGGCGACCAGGTCCTCGGACTGGTTGTAGTCGCCGTCGGCGGCCTGTACGGCCCACAGATGGACGGCGACGCCGTGCTCCTTGGCGGCCATCATGCCGGGCAGCAGATCGCCGTCGCCGGTGACGAGGACGACGTCGGAGCAGGCGCGGTTGCGGGCCAGCTCGGTCAGCTCGGCGTGCATGGCGGCGTCGACGCCCTTCTGCGCCCAGCGTCCGTCGCTGCGGGTGAGGGCGCCGAGCCGGACCGTGACGCGGGGCATCACGCGCAGCCGTCGATGCTCCGGTTGGGGGACGCGGTCGGGGGCGCCGTCGAACCAGTAGATGCGCAGCAGCGGGCGCTCGGTCTCCGTCTCGGCGCGTTCGCGCAGCGCCTGGATCAGCGCGGTGTGGTCGACGGTGATCCGCGACCGCGAGGGCTCACCGGCGAGGAGGCTGGCGGCTGCTCCCAGCAGGTACCCGGCGTCCACCAGGACGATGCAGCGGTCCACGCGACTCACCCTCTTTCCGGGAGGCTTGGCTTCGGACTTCCTTCGAGTCTGCCCGACGGCGCAGAGGTTAACGGCCCGAACTCGATCTTCGGCGTGGCGTTTGCGGATCCCGCGCGCCCACCAGCCCTGTCACACACGGTAATTATCCGACATGCGCCTGATGTCAGCGTATGTGAATCTGGTCCCGGACCTGGCCCCTAGATCCCCCGCAGGAGGCAGATCACCATGGCCAAGAACAAGAACCGCAAGCAGGGTGGCCCACAGAGCCGCGCGTCCCAGACCGAGCAGTCTCAGCAGCACGCGCAGCGGTCGCAGGAGGCACCCGAGTCTCCCGTGTCGCACATCCAGGGCAACCCGTCGGATGTTGCTCGTAAGAAGCAGAAGAGCTTCGGCCACAACTAAAGGGCAGTTGAAGCCCAGGCACACAGGAGGGGCGCACCCGTGGCGGGTGCGCCCCTTTGCACGTCGGCTGTACGTCAGCCGGCCAGGCAGGACGGGCCGAGCAGCACCTTCAGGTCGCCGAAGAGCGCCGGGTCGGGCTTGACCCGGTGCCGGTCCAGGCGCAGCACGGTGGTCTTGCGCGGGCCCTGCAGCTTGATACGGACCTCGCTGTCGCCCTTGTGATGGCTGAGGATCTCACCGAGGCGGCTGACCATGGGCGGAGTGACTCTGGTGGCCGGGATGGTGAGGATCACCGGCGCGTTGGTGCCCGCGTTGGACAGGTCCGGGACCATCAGTTCCATGGCGACGAGCCGGGGCACGTCCTCCCGCTTGTCGAGGCGGCCCTTGACGAACACCACGGCGTCCTCGACGAGTTGGGTCGACACCAGCTGGTAGGTCGCGGGGAAGAACATGCACTCGATGGAGCCGGCGAGGTCCTCGACGGTGGCGATGGCCCAGGCGTTGCCCTGCTTGGTCATCTTGCGCTGGAGACCGGAGATGATGCCGCCGATCGTCACCACGGCACCGTCGGCGTGCTCGCCGCCCGTCAGCTGGGCGATGCCGGCGTCGGCCTTGTCGGACAGCACGTGTTCGAGGCCGAAGAGGGGGTGGTCGGAGACGTACAGACCGAGCATCTCCCGCTCCTGGGCGAGCAGATAGGTCTTGTCCCACTCGTCCTCGGTGAACTGCACGTCGAGTCCGAAGCCGGGCTCGCTGCTGCTCTCCTCGCCCATGCCGCCGAAGAGGTCGAACTGTCCCTCGGCCTCCTTGCGCTTGACCGCGACCACGTTGTCGATCATCGGCTCGTACTGCGCGGTGAGCCCCTTGCGGGTGTGGCCCATGGTGTCGAAGGCGCCGGCCTTGATCAGCGATTCCGTGGTGCGCTTGTTGCACGCGACCGCGTCGACCTTGTCGAGGTAGTCGGGGAAGGAGGCGTATTTCCCCTTCGCCTTGCGGCACTTGATGATCGACTCCACGACGTTGGTGCCGACGTTGCGCACGGCTTCGAGGCCGAACAGGATCACGTCGTCGCCCTGGGCGGCGAAGTTGTGCACCGACTCGTTGACGTTCGGCGGGAGCACCTTGATGCCCATGCGGCGGCACTCGTTGAGGTAGATCGCCGACTTGTCCTTGTCGTCCTTGACGGAGGTCAGCAGCGCGGCCATGTACTCGGCGGGGTAGTTCGCCTTCAGGTACGCGGTCCAGTACGACACCAGGCCGTACGCGGCGGAGTGGGCCTTGTTGAACGCGTAGCCGGCGAACGGGACCAGCACGTCCCACAGGGCCTGGATGGCCTCGTCGCTGAAGCCGTTCTTGCGGGCGCCGGCCTGGAAGATGGTGAAGTTCTTCGCCAGTTCCTCGGGCTTCTTCTTGCCCATCACGCGGCGGAGGATGTCGGCCTCGCCGAGGGAGTAGCCCGCGATGATCTGGGCGGCCTTCTGCACCTGCTCCTGGTACACGATCAGGCCGTAGGTGACGTCCAGGACCTCCTTGAGGGGCTCCTCCAGATCCTTGTGGATCGGCGTGATCTCCTGCTGCTTGTTCTTGCGCAGCGCGTAGTTCGTGTGGGAGTTCATGCCCATCGGGCCCGGGCGGTACAGGGCCGAAACGGCGGAGATGTCTTCGAAGTTGTCGGGCTTCATCAGCCGCAGCAGCGAGCGCATGGGGCCGCCGTCGAACTGGAAGACGCCGAGGGTGTCGCCGCGCTGGAGCAGTTCGAAGGTCGTGGGGTCGTCCAGCGGAAGGGACAGCAGGTCGATGTCGAGGCCCTTGTTGGCCTTCACCATCTTGACCGCGTCGTCCATGATCGTGAGGTTGCGCAGGCCCAGGAAGTCCATCTTCAGCAGGCCGAGCGACTCACAGCTCGGGTAGTCCCACTGCGTGATGGTCACGCCGTCGGTGTGCCTGACCCACACCGGGACGTGCTCGGTGATGGTCTCGCTGGACATGATCACGCCGGCGGCGTGCACGCCCATCTGCCGGACCAGGCCCTCCACACCGCGCGCGGTGTCGATGACCTTCTTCACGTCCGGCTCGTTCTCGTACATCCCGCGGACCTCGCCGGCCTCCGAGTAGCGCGGGTGGCTGGGGTCGGTGATGCCGGAGAGCGGGATGCCCTTGCCGAGGACGTCGGCGGGCATGGCCTTGGTGATGCGGTCGCCCATCGCGTACGGATAGCCCAGCACGCGCGCGGAGTCCTTGATCGCGTTCTTGGCCTTGATGGTGCCGTACGTGCCGATCATGGCGACCTTGTCGGCGCCGTACTTCTCCGTCACGTACCGGATCACCTCGACGCGCCGGCGCTCGTCGAAGTCGATGTCGACATCGGGCATCGAGATGCGCTCGGGGTTGAGGAACCGCTCGAAGATCAGGCCGTGCGGGATCGGGTCGAGGTCGGTGATGCCCATGGCGTAGGCGACGATCGAGCCCGCGGCGGAGCCTCGGCCGGGGCCGACGGCGATGCCGTTGTTCTTCGCCCACATGATGAAGTCGGCGACGACGAGGAAGTAGCCGGGGAAGCCCATCGAGATGATGACGTCCATCTCGTACTCGGCCTGCTTCTGGCGGTCCTCGGGGACGCCGCCGGGGAAGCGGCGCTCCATGCCGCGGCGGACCTCCTCCTTGAACCAGGTGACCTCGGTGAAGCCCTCCGGGATGTCGAACTTGGGCATGAGGTCGCGCTTCTCGAACATGCCGGTCGTGTCGACCATCTCGGCGACGAGGAGCGTGTTGGCGCAGCCCTCCTGCCAGGCGTCCGAGGAGTCGATGGCGTACATCTCGTCCGTGGACTTCAGGTAGTAGCCGGTGCCGTCGAACTTGAAGCGGTCCGGGTCGGAGAGGTTCTTGCCGGTCTGGATGCACAGCAGGGCGTCGTGGGCGCCCGCCTCGTGCGCGTACGTGTAGTGCGAGTCGTTGGTGACCAGCGGGGGGATGCCGAGCTTCTTGCCGATCTCCAGGAGACCGTCGCGGACCCGGTGCTCGATCTCGATGCCGTGGTCCATCAGCTCCATGAAGTAGCGGTCCTTGCCGAAGATGTCCTGGTAGTCGGCAGCCGCCTTCAGGGCCTCGTCGAACTGACCGAGGCGCAGCCTGGTCTGGACCTCTCCGGAGGGGCAGCCGGTGGAGGCGACGATGCCCTCGGACCACTGGGCGATGGTCTCCTTGTCCATCCGGGGCCACTTCTGCAGCCAGCCCTCGGCGTAGGCGTCGGAGGAGAGCCGGAAGAGGTTGTGCAGCCCCGTCTTGTTGGTGGCCCACATCGTCTTGTGGGTGTAACCACCGGAGCCGGAGACGTCGTCACGCTTCTGGTGCGGCTGGCCCCACTGGATCTTGCGCTTGTTGCGCCGGGACTCGGGGGCGACATAGGCCTCGATCCCGATGATCGGGGTGATTCCGGCCTTCTGCGCGGAGTGGAAGAAGTCGTACGCCCCGTGGAGGTTGCCGTGGTCGGACATGGCGATGTGCGTCATGCCCATCTCATTGCAGGCATTGAACATGTCCTTGAGCCGCGCGGCACCGTCCAGCAGCGAGTACTGGGTGTGGACGTGCAGGTGCGTGAAGGGCGGCTTTGACACGGTATGGCCTCCAACGAAAACGCTCGGCGACGGATGGGGGGACGGTTCCGGGGTCAGCGTCGAAGTCTATGCCTCAGGACTGACACCGGCGGCCGATCCTTGCGTACCTTCATGCGGGAACCGGGCACTCCCGCGTGGCGTCGCCCGTTGGGTACGGCAGAGACGCTGTCGTACAGGCAATGCACCAGGAGGCACCCCGCGATGTCGGTCCCCCAGCTCAGTGGCGAGCAGCGCGGCGAGGAGATCCTCGCCGTCTTCGACACCGCCTTCGGCCGGCTCCTGGCCGCCGACCCGGCCGCGTTCCGCGTGAAGTTCCGGAAGATGGCGGCCTCGGCCTTCGCGTTCTACCGGGGCACGGCGTGCCTCTTCTACCACGACCTCGACGCCGAGAAGCGCGGTGGTCCATTTCTGGACGACCGCACCTCGCGCGTCTGGATCCACGGCGATCTGCACGCGGAGAACTTCGGCACGTACATGGACTCCAACGGCCGCCTGGTCTTCAACGTCAACGACTTCGACGAGGCCTACGTCGGCCCGTTCACCTGGGACCTGAAGCGCTTCTCGGCGTCGATCGCGCTCATCGGGTACGCGAAGGCGCTCAGCGACGAGCAGATCACCGAGCTGGTGACGATCTACGCGGCCGCCTACCGCGAGCGCATCCACGCCCTGGCCACGGGCGCGAAGAGCGACGAGGTGCCGCCCTTCACCCTGGACACCGCCGAGGGCCCGCTGCTGGGCGCCCTGCGGGCCGCCCGTTCGCTGACCCGCTTCGAGCTGCTGGAGTCGATGACCGGGATCCGCGACTTCGAGCGCCGCTTCGCGCCGGGCGGCGGCTCCATCGAGCTGGACGCGGCCACCCGCTACAAGGTCCTCGCGGCCTTCGACGGCTATCTGGAGACGCTCCCGGACTCCTCCCTGGCCCGCCCGGACTCCTACCGGGTGAAGGACGTCGTCGGCCGCCGGGGCATCGGCATAGGGTCCGCGGGCCTGCCGTCGTACAACATCCTGCTGGAGGGCCACAGCGACGCCCTGGAGAACGACGTCGTGATCTACATCAAGCAGGCCCAGACCCCGGCCGTCTCCCGGCACATCACGGATCCGGCCATCGCCGGCTACTTCCAGCACGAGGGTCACCGCACGGTGATCTCCCAGCGCGCCCTGCAGGCGCACGCCGACCCGTGGCTGGGCTGGACCGAGCTGGACGGCGCGGGCCAGCTGGTGGCCGAGGTCTCGCCGTACGCCGTCGACCTGGACTGGAGCGACATCGACGACCCGGAGGAGATCGCGCAGGTCGTCGCCGACCTGGGCCGGGCCACGGCGTCGATGCACTCGGCGGCGGACGACACCTCCGGCGAGTCCCTGGTGCCGTTCTCCACCGAGCGGGCGATCGACGCGGCGCTCGCGGCCGACGAGGAGGGCTTCGCGCCCCTGCTGGTGGACTTCGCGCACAGCTACGGCGCACGCGCGCGTGCCGACCACCAGATCTTCGTCGACCTGTTCCGCAACGGCCGGATTCCGGGGCTGTGACCTTCGCGCACTCACAGGCATCCTTTAGGGGTCTCTTAACCGCCCACGTGTCAGACTGTTCTTTCGCTATGGACATATCCGGGACCCAGCTCAGAGCCGTGCGCGCGGCGCTGTTCACGGCTGTCGTCGTGACGCTCAGCACCGCGTCGCACGTGCTGCTGTCCCGGGCCCCGCTGCCGGCGGCGACGGTGCTGGCGGTCTGCGCCGGCGTGTTCGTCACCGCGTATGCGCTGGCGGGCCGCGAGCGCGGCTTCGGCCGGATCGCGGCCCTGCTGGTCCCGCTGGAACTGGCCGCCGACACGGTGTTCACCACCGGCCAGCACGCCTGCTACGGCCGGGCCGGCGGCCCGGTCGCCGGCCCCCTGCACGTGTTCGGCTTCAACGTGCTGTGCGAGGGCGGCCCCGTCGGCACCCCGCTGGCTCAGATGACCGGCCAGGGCCGACCCGAGGCGCTGCTCGCACACGCCAGTCCGGCGGCCGCCTGGCTGCTGCTCGCCGCACACGTCGGCGTGGGCCTGCTCGCCGCCGCCTGGCTGCGCCGGGGCGAGCGGGCGCTGATGCAGCTGCTGCGCGCGGTCGCCGCCTCCACTTTCCGGCCGCTGCTGCTCGCGGTGGCCGCGGTCGCCATCCGGCTGACCCCGGTCCACCGGCTGCCCCGCCCGGCTCCGCGCCGGGCCGCCGGCCGCGACCTGCTTTTCGTGCACTCCCTGGGACGACGTGGACCGCCGTGCCGGCCCGCCTTCGCCGCCGCCTGAGCGGCGAGGTCTGAGCACACCCAGTCCCCCACACGTATTCCGCGTACGGCATGTGCGCGTCCCACACGGAGATCACCAGTATGAGCAAGCGGAACAGCCAGTCGGCGAAGACGGCGGCCCGGGAGCGGCTACGCCAGGAGCGCGAGCGGCAGGCCAAGCGTGACAAGGCCAGGCGGCAGATCATCGTGGCCGCCTCCGTCGTGGCCGTGCTGGCCGCGGCCGGCGGCATCGGCTACGCCCTCGTCCAGGCGAACAAGCCCAACGGATGGGAAGCGGTGAAGGACCAGAAGCTGGTCAAGCCCGCCAACACCACCGGGACGGATGGCACGACCGTCGTCATCGGCAAGAGCACCGCCAAGAAGACCCTCTCGATGTACGAGGACCCGCGCTGCCCGGTCTGCTCCATGTTCGAGCAGAACGTGGGCGAGACGGTGCGCAAGGGCATCGAGGACGGCAAGTTCAAGTTCCAGTTCGTCGGCGCCACGTTCATCGACAACAACATCCCGGGCACGGGGTCGAAGAACGCGCTGAGCGCGCTGGGCGCCGCGCTGAACGTCAGCCCCGAGGCGTTCCTCGAGTACAAGTCGGCGCTGTACTCGGCGAAGTACCACCCCGGCGAGCAGGACGACAAGTTCAAGGACGACTCGTACCTGATCCAGGTGGCCGACACCGTCAGCGCCCTCAAGGGCAACACGAAGTTCCAGAACGACGTCAAGAACGGCACGTTCGACAAGTGGGCGCTCGTGATGAACGACAAGTTCGACAAGGACGGCCAGAAGTACAAGTTCTCGGGCACGCCCACGTTGATGATGGACGGCAAGGTACTCACCACGGACGGGAAGAACCCGCCGATGTCCGCGGCCGACTTCAACCGTGTGGTGGACGCCGAGCTCAAGGGCTGACGCCCCGGCGAAATCCGACCTTCACGTGAAGAGCGGGCGAACATTGAGCGTTCGCCCGCTCTTCTGTTCGTACCGGTCAGTAACCTGATGGGTCGTGACCAGTCGAAAAAGATCACTTTCAGCCACTGAAGGCCTCAACTCCGTCTCACCCCGCCGCCGTACGGTCGTCAAGGCCGCGGCGGCGACCGCTGTGCTGGCCGCTCCGCTCGCCGCCGCCCTTCCGGCGCGCGCCGCCGGCCAGGCCCCCGCCTTTCTGCACGGTGTCGCCTCCGGTGACCCGCTGCCCGACGGCATCCTGCTGTGGACCCGGGTGACACCGGCCCCGGAGGCCGTACCCGGCTCCGGGCTCGGCCCGGACACCGAGGTGAGCTGGGTCGTCGCCAAGGACAAGGCGTTCACCAGGATCGTCGCCAAGGGGACCGTGAAGGCGACCGCCGCCGCCGACCACACCGTGAAGGCCGACGTCCGCGGCCTGCAGCCGGCGACCGACTACTGGTTCCGGTTCTCGGCCGGCGGCACCGACTCCCCGGTGGCGCGCACCCGTACCGCCCCGGCGGCCGACGCGGCCGTCGCCGGCCTGCGCTTCGGCGTCGTCACCTGCGCCAACTGGGAGGCCGGCTACTTCGCCGCCTACCGGCACCTCGCGACCCGTAACGACCTGGACGCGTGGCTGCACCTCGGCGACTACATCTACGAGTACAAGTCCGGCGAGTACGCGGCGCGTGGCACGGTCGTCCGCCCGCACGCGCCGGCGGGCGAGATCATCACGCTCGCCGACTACCGGACCCGGCACGGCAAGTACAAGACCGACCCCGACCTGCAGGCCCTGCACCTGAAGGCGCCGGTCATAGCTATCTGGGACGACCACGAGTTCGCCGACAACGCCTGGTCGGGCGGCGCGGTCAACCACACCGAGGGCGCCGAGGGCACCTGGACCGCCCGCAAGGCGGCCGCCAAGCAGGCCTACTTCGAGTGGATGCCGGTCCGCCCCGCCATCGAGGGCACCACCTACCGGCGGCTGCGCTTCGGCAAGCTCGCCGATCTGTCCCTGCTGGACCTGCGCTCCTTCCGCTCCCAGCAGGCATCGGCCGGCAACGGCTCGGTGGACGACCCGAACCGGACGATGACCGGCCGCGCCCAGCTCGACTGGCTGAAGGCGGGCCTGAAGGCCTCCGACACCACATGGCGACTGGTCGGCAACTCGGTGATGATCGCGCCGTTCGTCATCGGCTCCCTCACCGCCGACCTGCTCAAGCCGCTCGCCAAGCTGCTCGACCTGCCGCAGGACGGCATCGGCGTCAACACCGACCAGTGGGACGGCTACACCCACGACCGGCGTGAACTCCTCGACCACCTGCGCGCGAACGCCATCGGCAACACCGTCTTCCTGACCGGTGACATCCACATGTCCTGGGCCAACGACGTGCCGGTGGACGCGGGCACCTACCCGCTGTCGCCGTCGGCGGCCACCGAGTTCGTGATCACCTCGGTGACCTCCGACAACCTCGACGACATCGTCAAGGTCCCCGAGGGCACGGTCTCCGTCGTCGCCGCGCCGCTCATCGAGGCCGCCAACCGCCACGTCCACTGGGTGGACACCGACCGGCACGGCTACGGCGTGCTGGACATCACCGCCGACCGCACACAGATGGACTACTACGTCCTGTCCGACCGCACCGACGCGAACGCCACCGCCAGGTGGGAGCGTTCGTACCGCACCCGCAGCGGCACGCAGAAGGTCGAGCGGACCTACGACCCGGTGTAGCGCCTACGCCTACGCGTTCTCCAGGCCGTCCAGGAAGCCGAGCGCCACCCGCCAGGTGGCCTCGGCGGCCTCGGCGTCGTAGTCCGGCAGCCCGGGGTCGGTGTACAGGTGCCCGGCGCCGGCGTACCGGTAGACCTCCACATCGGCGCCCGCCCGGCCCATCTGCAGATACCAGGCGGTCAGCCAGTCGTCCGTCTCGAACGGGTCCGGCTCGGCCACATGCAGTTGCACCGGCAGCTCCTCCACGCGCGTGTTGGGCGCGATGTCCGACGTGCCGTGCAGAAGCAGCAGCCCGCGCGCCTTGTCGTCGCCGAGGGCGAGGGTCTGGGCGATGGAGGCGCCGAGCGAGAACCCGGCGTACACCAGCCCGCGCTCGGAGTACGGAGCCACCGCCAGCACGGCCCGCTTCAGCAGTTCCTCCTTGCCGATCCGGTCCTTGAACTCCATGCCCTCCTCGACGGTGTCGAACGTGCGCCCCTCGAAGAGGTCCGGCGTCCACACCTCGTGGCCGGCCGCGCGCAGCCGGTCCGCGGCCTCGCGCACCGCGGGCCGCAGGCCGTAGGTCGAGTGAAAAAGCATGATGTTCATGAGGCCATGGTGCCAGCCGCTGCGGCGCCGCCCGAGCCGCCGTACCCGGGAACACGTCGAACTCACATGTTCATCCCCGCCGAGCGCCGGTTAGAAGCGGAGGCATGGAGAACGTACTCCGCCCTGTGCTCGTGATCGGCGGCTCGGTACTGCTCACCCTGGCCATCGGCTGGGTCACCGACCGGCTGCTGTGCAAGGCCGACGAACGCCACCGCGACACACCGCTGTGGGGGCTGCTGCGCCGCGGCCGCGTCCCCTATCAGCTCGTGCTGTGCGCCGCCCTGCTGCGCGGGTCCTACGACCGGGCCAGGCTGCTGGAGCGGCACCAGGCCGGCGTCGGGCGGATGCTGACGCTGGTGCTGATCGGCTCCACCGCCTGGCTGGTGATCCGGATGGCCGGGGCGGCCCTCGAGACCACCTACAGCCGCTACGCCCGGGCCCACCGGGACGCGGCCCGGGTGCGCCGGGTGCGCACCCAGGTCGAGCTGATCATGCGGGTCGTGTCCGCGATCGTCATCGTCGTGGCGATCGCGGCCATGCTGCTGACCTTCCCGGCGATGCGCACCGCCGGCGCCTCGCTGCTGGCCTCGGCGGGCATCCTCGGCATCGTGGCCGGTGTGGCCGCCCAGTCGACCCTGTCCAATCTGTTCGCCGGGCTGCAGATCGCCTTCGGTGACATGGTGCGCATCGGCGACACGGTCGTCGTGGGCGGCGAGTGGGGCATGGTCGAGGAGATCACCCTGACCTTTCTGACGGTGCGGACCTGGGACGAGCGCCGGATCACCATGCCGGTGTCGTACTTCACCTCCAAACCCTTCGAGAACTGGTCGCGGGGCAGCCCGCAGATGACCGGCACCGTCCACTGGCACCTGGATCACAGCGCGCCCGTCGGGGCCATGCGCGAGAGGCTGCGTGACATCCTGCGCGGGCTCCCGGCCTGGGACGGCCGCGCCCACGGTCTGGTGGTGACGGACAGCACGCCGAACACCATCCAGGTGCGGGCCCTGATGACCGCGAAGGACGCCGACGACATCTGGACGGTACGGGTCGCGGTCCGCGAGCAGATGCTCACCTGGCTGGTGGCGGAGCACCCCTCTGCGCTCCCCCGCGTCAACACCGCCGAGGCGGTGCTCCCGCCGCAGCACCTCCCCTCCCCCGACGGCGCCCGCCATGACGCCGACGACGAGTTCCCGGAGTCGGTCACCTTCCGCGCTCCGCGCCGCCGTTGACCTGGATCACCTGCGAGGTGACATGCCCGGCGCCGGGCGAGGCCAGCCAGTGCAGGGTCGCGGCCACGTCGCCCGGTGTGCCGGCGCGGCCGGTCACCGTGTCGGCGATGAGCCGCGCCCGCCGGGCCTCGTCCATGGTCTCACCGAAGAACTCGGTGTCCTCGATGTACCCCGGCGCGACCACGTTCACGGTGATGCCGCGCGGGCCCAACTCCCGGGCCAGGTCGTGCGCGTAGGGATGCAGCCCGGCCTTGGCCGCCGCGTAGGCGCCGGTGCCCGAGCCCCGGTAGGCGGCGATGGAGCTGACGAAGAGCACCCGGCCTCCGGGCTCGGCGAGCCTGTCCTTGAGGGCCTCGGTGAGGAGCGCGGCGGTCAGGACGTTCTGCCGGAAGTTGCGGGTCCAGTCGTGGGCGACCCGGTCCAGCGGGTCTTCGCTCTCGGACGCGGGCTCCAGATACCCGGCGCCGCCGGCACTGTGCACAAGGACGTCGACGGTGCCCAGCTCCGCGGCGACGAACCGGGCCACCCCGCGCACCTGCGCGGGCTCGGACAGGTCCGCCGCGTGGACCAGCGCCCCCGGCACCCCGGCCTTCTCCAGCACCTCCGCTCGCCGCCCGAGCAACAGCACCCGGTCCCCGTCCGCCGCGAACGCCCGTGCCGTCACCAGCCCGATTCCCGTACCGCCACCACTGATCACGATGTTGCGAGTCATGATCCGAGCGTAGGAGCGAGCCGCGAATGATGCCGGGATTCATCCACAGGTCGGGCAATTTGTATGACTATTCACCCGTGGGGGTGTGGCGGCGGCGGTGGCTGTCCACAGGGGCGTCATCCACCGGCGTCACCGCAGACTGCGCACGTCGAGATGCCGGAGCACCCGGTCCACGATCTCCGGATCCGCCCCCGGCTCGCTCCGCGCCGCCAGCACCTCGTGCCGTGCCGCGCTCAGCATCTCGTTCTGGATGTTCCGGATCCGCTTCAACCGCCTGATCCGCTGATGCTGCGCCTCCCGCCGCTCCGCCTCGCCCATGTCGGGACTGATCCGGATCCCGATGTCGAAGGCGCGCCGCAGCATCTGCTCGGACAGCTCCTCGGGCAGGTCCTCCACCTGCTCGATCTCCCGCAGCCTGCGCTTGGCGGCCTTCGCGGCCCGCACCGCCAGCTCCTTCTCGAACTCCTTCTCCCGCTCGGAGTCGGCCCGCACCCCGAGCCGCTTCACCAGCCACGGCAGCGTGAGCCCCTGCAGGACCAGCGTGACGACGATGACCCCGAAGGCGATGAAGACGATCTCGTCCCGATCGGGGAACGGTGCACCGCCCTCGATCTTCAGCGGGATGGCCAGCGCGAGCGCCACCGAGGCCACGCCGCGCATCCCGGACCACCACATCACGACGGTTTCCCGCCGGCTGACCGGGATCTCCTCGTCGTAGTCCCGACGCGCGTGCAGCCGCTTGGTCAGCCAGGTCGCGGGCAGCAGCCACACCAGCCGTACGACGATCACCACGCCCGCGACGGCGGCGGCCCAGCCGAGCAGCTCGCCCCAGCGCCCCTCGGCCGTGTGGATGGCGTTGTGCAGCTCCAGACCGATGAGCCCGAAGGCGACGCCCGTGACGAGGGTGTCGATGATGTCCCAGAAGGTGTGCCCGGCCAGCCGGGTCATCACGTCGTCGGCGTCGGTGGCGTACTCGGCGAGGAAGAGCGCCGTGGTGAGCACCGCGAGCACCCCGGAGCCGTGCAGCTTCTCCGCGAGGACGTAGGAGGCGTACGGCACCAGCAGGGTCATGCCGATCTGCAGCGTCGGATCGCCCAGCAGATCCATCAGTCCGTTCGCACCCCAGCCGAGCACGAGGCCGACGGCCACCGCGACGACGGCGGACAGCACGAGGTCCAGGCCGGCCCGCCACGGCGAGAACGAACCGCTCACGGCCGCGGCGATCGCCACGTGGTAGAGCACGATGGCCGTGACGTCGTTGAAGAGTCCCTCGCCCTCCAGGATCGACACCAGTCGGCGCGGCAGCCCGAGCTGCCCGGCGACACTGGTCGCGGCGACCGGGTCGGGCGGGGCGATCAGCGCGCCGAGCGCGACGGCGGCGGCGATCGGCAGCCCCGGCACGATCGCGCCTGCGACGAACGCCACGCACACCGTCGTCACGAACACCAGGGCGACGGCCAGCAGGAGGATCGGGCGGAGGTTGGCCGTGAACTGCCGCCAGGAGGTGCGTCGTACGGCGGCGTAGAGCAGCGGCGGAAGCAGCCCGGGCAGGATCAGGTCCGGCGGGATGTCGACGTTGGGGACGAAGTCGGCCACCGCGAGGATGCCGCCGAACACCGTCATCAGCACCGGCGCCGGCACCCCGAAGCGGTCGCCCACCGGGACGCTCACCAGGGCGCCGAGCAGCAGGACGAAGAGCAGAGCCAACTGATCCACGGACGGCGCTCCGGGGGTCGACGATCACACGGCAGGCCTCAAGCCTGCCACCCGACCGGCGGGAACGCCTGCCGCCGCCGGCCCGGGGCACGGCCTGGCCCGGGGCACCGCCTACAGGACGCGGCGCATCGCGCGGTGCGGGATGCCGGCGTCCGGGAACTCCGGGCCGTACGGCGCGTAGCCGAGGCGTTCGTAGAAGCCCAGGGCGTGGGTCTGGGCGTGCAGGTCCACCGCGGTGAGACCACGCGTGCGTGCCGCGTCCTCGATGGCTCGGACCAGGGCCATGCCGACGCCGAGGCCGCGGGCCGCGCGGGAGACGGCGAGCCGGCCCAGGGAGCCCACCGCGGCGTCCCCGCCGGTCTTCGCCGCCGCGGCCGCGCCGTACAGCAGCCGTCCGGTGCCGAGCGGCACGCCGTCCTCCCGGACTGCCAGAACGTGCACGGCGACCGCGTCGTAGGCGTCGTACTCGATGTCCTCGTCTACGCCCTGCTCCTGGACGAAGACCTCCTTGCGGACCGCGAAGCAGGCCTCGCGGTCGGCGGGGTCCTCGGCGATCCGGACGGTGTACGCCGCGCTCACCCGTACGTCTCCTCGCGGACCTGGTCGAGGGCCTTCTGCAGGTCCTCGGGGTACTCGCTCTCGAACTCCGCCCACTGGCCGTCCCCCGGGTGCTCGAAGCCGAGGCGCACCGCGTGCAGCCACTGGCGGGTCAGGCCCAGCCGCTTGGCGAGGGTGGGGTCGGCGCCGTAGGTGAGGTCGCCGACGCAAGGGTGGCGGTGGGCGGACATGTGGACGCGGATCTGGTGGGTGCGGCCGGTCTCCAGCTTCACGTCCAGCAGGGAGGCGGCGCGGAACGCCTCGATGAGGTCGTAGTGCGTCACCGAGGGCTTGCCCTCGGCCGTGACCGCCCACTTGTAGTCGTGCTGCGGGTGGCGGCCGATCGGGGCGTCGATCGTGCCGCTCGTCGGGTCCGGGTGGCCCTGGACCAGGGTGTGGTAGCGCTTGTCGACCGTGCGCTCCTTGAACTGGCGCTTGAGCGAGGTGTACGCCCGCTCCGACTTGGCGACCACCATCAGGCCCGAGGTGCCGACGTCCAGGCGGTGCACGATGCCCTGGCGCTCGGCGGCGCCGGAGGTGGAGATCCGGTACCCGGCGGCGGCGAGGCCGCCGATGACGGTGGGGCCGCTCCAGCCCGGCGACGGGTGCGCGGCCACGCCGACCGGCTTGACGATCACGACCACGTCATCGTCGTCGTGCACGATCTCCATGCCCTCGACCGGCTCGGCGACCACCTGCACCGGCGCGGGCGCCTGCGGCATCTCGACCTCGAGCCAGGCGCCGCCGCTCACCCGCTCGGACTTGCCGACCACCGTGCCGTCGACCTGCACCTTGCCGGCCGCGGCCAGCTCGGCCGCCTTCGTGCGGGAGAAGCCGAACATGCGGGAGATGGCGGCGTCGACGCGCTCGCCCTCCAGGCCGTCGGGCACGGGCAGGGTACGGATCTCGGGAAGCGTGCTCACCCGTCGAGTATGCCGGACGGGCGGAACCGGCCCGAACGAGCCTGTGGAAAACCGGCTGTCGAGAGCTCCGGCGTCAGTCCTTGTGGACCGTGCCGTCCGGGTCCAGCCCCCGGAAGGACAGCAGCACGATCAGGATGCCGCCGCACACGATCGACGAGTCCGCGAGGTTGAACACCGCGAAGCCCTTGGGCGCGATGAAGTCCACCACCTTGCCCTCGAAGACGCCCGGCGACCGGAAGATCCGGTCGGTGAGGTTGCCGAGGGCGCCGCCGAGCAGCAGGCCGAGCGCGATGGCCCACGGATAGCTGTAGAGCTTGCGGGCCAGGCGGATGATGACCACGATCACGGCCGCGGCGATCAGGGTGAAGATGATCGTGAAGGCCGCGCCGAAGCCGAAGGCCGCGCCCGGGTTGCGGATGGCGTTCAGCTCCAGCCAGTCCCCGATGACCTTGATCGGCGCGCGGCCCTCCAGCTTGGCGACGACGAGTGTCTTGCTGATCAGGTCGAGGGCGTACGCGAACGCGGCCACCGCGAACAGCAGGGCGATCCGGCGTCCGCGGGGGCCCCGCGCGTCCGCCGGCGCCGGCTGCTCGCCGCTGTCGTCCGGGGTGTCCGGCGTACCGATGATGCGCTCCGCCTCTGCCACGTGAGTCCCTCAACCTAGGTGCCTGACTGAGGACGAGACTACGGCACGGCCCGGCACGCTCAGGAGCGGCGTTCCTGCTTCTGCTTGCACTCGACGCACAGCGTGGCCCTGGGGAAGGCCAGCATCCGGGCCTTGCCGATGGGGTTGCCGCAGTTCTCGCACAGGCCGTAGGTACCGGCGTCCAGTCGCTCCAGGGCGTGCTCGTTCTGGACGAGCATCTCGCGCGCGTTGGCGGCCAGCGCCAGCTCGTGCTCGCGCGTGATGTTCTTGGTGCCGGTGTCGGCCTGGTCGTCTCCCGCGCCGTCCCCGGAGTCCCGCATCAGGCCCACGAGCGAGGCTTCGGAGGAGCTGATCTCGGCGCGCAGCCGCTCCACCTCGGACAGCAGTTCGGCACGGGCCTCGGCGACCTCTTCCGAGGTCCAGGGGTCCTCGCCGGGGCGCACCGCCAGCTCGCCCGGTTCCGCCGCGGCGACCCGCGCCTTGGGAACGGCGCTCTCCGCCGTGGCCGTGCCAGGAGTCTTCTTCGCAACCACTGTCGTGGCTCCCGTCTGCTTCGCGGCCCGCGCCGCGCCCGCTTTCTTGGCCGTGCTCGTGTCGGCCGTCTCCGTGGAGACGCCCTCGGCGGCCGCCTTCCTGCCGCCGGCCTTCTTCGCCGCCGGCTTCCTGACGGCCGTCTCCTCCGCCTCCGCCACCCCCTTCGCCTTCACAGCCGCCTTCTTCCCGACGGCCTTCTTGCCAACGGTTTCCTTGCCGACGGCCTTCTTGGCCGGTGCCTTCTTGGCAGCCGCCTTCTTACCGGCCGTCTTCCCTCCGGCCGCCTCTCCTCCGGCCGCCTTCTCGGCCGCCGTCTCCTTCGCCTCGGACTTCGTGGCGGTGGTCTTCTTGCCGGCCTTGGTGGCCGCCCTCTCGGCTGCGGGCTTCTTGGCCGCGGCCTTCTCGGCGGCTGTTTCCTTCGCCGCGGTCTTCCCTGCGGCCGCCTTCGCGGTCGTCTTCGCCGTCGTCTTCGCGGCGGCGGGCTCCTTCACGGCCGCTTCTCGCATCGCAGGCTTCTTCGTGGCCGGCTCCGCGTCCCTCCCCCCGGCCGCCGTCTTCTTGCCGGCCACTCCCTTGGCCTCGCCATCAGGGGCAGCCGCGGCACCGGAGGCGGCCGCGCCCCTGCGCCGGCCGGTCGCCGGCTGCTCTACGGCGGTCCTTTTCGCCACCATGGCCGCGGCCCCTTCACATATTGTGTTCTTGTTCGCGAATCGTGCTGGGACGATAAATCGACTTGAGTCCCGCGGCAACGGGGCACACCGCCCGATTCGCCCGCCCGCACCCCCACGCAGCGAGCCTGCATCCGTTGTGCCCAGCTCCCCGGCGGGTAATCCGACCGGCTCAGCCTCCCCGGACCCGGGCCCCGCCCACGCGCCATTCGGGTCATCCGGGCCGGTCGCGGCGGCCGCGGCCGTACCGCGCGGAAAACCGGTCAGCCGCTGTCCGTGGGGCGCCGTACACTGGGCGGAGCGAGAAGCGTGGATGGGGACGAGTAGCGGCGTACGCAGCCCAGAGCGACCCGGGGACGGTGTGAGCCCGGGGGCGAGCGCGACGTGAAGATCACCCCGGAGCCGCCGGAAGAAAGCCGCAGCCTGAGCGCTGGGGCCGGTAGAACCGGCTTCGCGACCCCAATGAGGGGGCTCACCGGCGTGTACGGCGCGGCGGAGGGCCAAGGAGGGTGGTACCGCGGGAGCGCGCCGCACACGGCGTAGACAGGATCGAAGGCTCTCGTCCCTCCGACGGAAGGCAGCAAGTCCGTTGGAGGATGCTCGCAGATGACAGCGCCGACGTACCGCCAGGTGCCCGCACAGGTCGACCTGCCCGCTCTTGAGCACGCCGTGCTCGACTTCTGGCGCGAGCAGAAGATCTTCGCCAAGAGCCTGGAGCAGTCCGAGGGCCGCCCGGAATGGGTGTTCTACGAGGGCCCGCCCACCGCGAACGGCATGCCCGGCGCCCACCACATCGAGGCGCGCGTCTTCAAGGACGTCTTCCCCCGCTTCCGCACGATGCGCGGCTACCACGTGGCCCGCAAGGCCGGCTGGGACTGCCACGGCCTGCCGGTGGAGCTGGCGGTCGAGAAGGAGCTGGGCTTCTCCGGCAAGCAGGACATCGAGGCGTACGGCATCGCCGAGTTCAACGCCAAGTGCCGTGAGTCGGTGACCCGGCACACCGACGCCTTCGCCGAGCTGACGACCCGCATGGGCTACTGGGTCGACCTGGACGACGCCTACCGCACCATGGACCCCGAGTACGTGGAGTCCGTGTGGTGGTCGCTGAAGGAGATCTTCGGCAAGGGCCTGCTGGTCCAGGACCACCGCGTCGCCCCCTGGTGCCCGCGCTGCGGCACCGGCCTGTCCGACCACGAGCTGGCGCAGGGCTACGAGACGGTCGTCGACCCGTCCGTGTACGTCCGTTTCCCGCTCACCTCCGGCCCCCTCGCGGGCGAGGCCGCGCTCCTGGTGTGGACGACGACCCCCTGGACCCTCGTGTCCAACACGGCGGTCGCCACGCACCCGGAGGTCACCTACGTCGTCGCGACCGACGGCACCGAGAAGCTCGTCGTCGCCGAGCAGCTCGTCGCCAAGGCGCTCGGCGAGGGCTGGGAGACCACGGGCCAGACCTTCACCGGCGCCGAGATGGAGCGCTGGACGTATCAACGTCCGTTCGAGCTGGTGGAGTTCCCGGAGCCGGCGCACTACGTGGTGAACGCCGACTACGTCACCACCGAGGACGGCACGGGTCTGGTCCACCAGTCCCCCGCCTTCGGCGAGGACGACCTCAAGGTCTGCCGCTCCTACGGCCTGCCGGTCGTGAACCCGGTCCGCCCGGACGGCACCTTCGAGGAGGGCGTCCCGCTGGTCGGCGGCGTCTTCTTCAAGAAGGCGGACGAACAGCTCACCGAGGACCTGCTGCAGCGCGGCCTCCTCTTCAAGCACCTGCCGTACGAGCACAGCTACCCGCACTGCTGGCGCTGCCACACCGCGCTGCTCTACTACGCGCAGCCGTCCTGGTACATCCGCACGACGGCGATCAAGGACCGCCTCGTCCAGGAGAACGAGCAGACCAACTGGTTCCCCGAGACGGTCAAGCACGGCCGGTACGGCGACTGGCTGAACAACAACATCGACTGGGCGCTGTCCCGCAATCGCTACTGGGGCACCCCGCTGCCGATCTGGCGCTGCGAGGACGACCACCTCACCTGCGTCGGCTCCCGCGCGGAGCTGACCGAGCTGTCCGGCACCGACCAGTCGAACCTCGACCCGCACCGCCCGTACATCGACGAGGTCACCTTCGCCTGCACCCACGAGGGCTGCGGAAAGACGGCCACGCGCGTGCCGGAGGTCATCGACGCCTGGTACGACTCGGGCTCGATGCCGTTCGCGCAGTGGGGCTACCCGTACAAGAACAAGGAACTGTTCGAGAGCCGGTACCCGGCGCAGTTCATCTCCGAGGCGATCGACCAGACCCGCGGCTGGTTCTACACGCTGATGGCCGTCGGCACGCTGGTCTTCGACAAGTCGTCGTACGAGAACGTGGTCTGCCTGGGCCACATCCTCGCCGAGGACGGTCGCAAGATGTCCAAGCACCTGGGCAACATCCTGCAGCCGATCCCGCTCATGGACGCCAACGGCGCGGACGCGGTGCGCTGGTTCATGGCGGCCGGCGGCTCCCCGTGGGCGGCCCGCCGGGTCGGACACGGCACCATCCAGGAGGTCGTCCGCAAGACCCTGCTGACGTACTGGAACACGGTCGCCTTCCAGGCGCTGTACGCCCGTACGTCCGCGTGGGCACCCAGCGCTGCGGACCCGGCCCCGGCCGAGCGCCCGCTGATCGACCGCTGGCTGCTGTCCGAACTGCACGCCCTCACCGACCAGGTGACCCAGGCGCTGGAGGCGTACGACACCCAGCGCGCCGGCAAGCTGCTGTCCGCGTTCGTCGACGACCTGTCCAACTGGTACGTCCGCCGCTCGCGCCGCCGCTTCTGGCAGGGCGAGAAGGCCGCACTGCGCACGCTGCACGAGGTGCTGGAGACGGTCACGAAGCTGCTGGCGCCGATCGTCCCGTTCATCACCGAGCGGGTCTGGCAGGACCTGGTCGTGCCGGTGACCCCGGGCGCGCCGGAGTCCGTGCATCTGGCCGCGTGGCCGGAGGCGGACCTGGCGGCGATCGACCCGGAGCTGTCGAAGCAGATGGTTCTGGTCCGCCGGCTGGTGGAGCTGGGCCGTGCCACGCGCGCGGAGTCCGGCGTCAAGACGCGCCAGCCGCTGTCCCGCGCGCTGATCGCCGCGACCGGCTTCGAGGCGCTGGACCCGGAGCTGCACAGCCAGATCACCGAGGAGCTGAACGTCTCCTCGCTGGCGTCGCTGTCCGAGGTGGGCGGCTCGCTGGTGGACACCACCGCCAAGGCCAACTTCCGCGCGCTGGGCAAGCGGTTCGGCAAGCGGGTGCAGGACGTGGCGAAGGCGGTCGCGAACGCGGATGCGGCCGCGCTGTCGCTGGCCCTGCGCGAGGGTACGGCGTCGGTGGAGGTCGACGGTGAGACCGTCACCCTCGCCCCGGACGAGGTGATCATCACCGAGACCCCGCGCGAGGGCTGGTCGGTGGCCTCCGACTCCGGTGCCACGGTGGCCCTGGACCTGGAGATCACCGAGGAGCTGCGGCAGGCGGGTTTGGCCCGTGACGCGATCCGGCTGATCCAGGAGGCCCGTAAGAACAGCGGGCTGGATGTGGCCGACCGGATCACTCTGCGGTGGGTGTCGACCGACCCCGCGGTGGTCGCTGCGCTGAGCGAACACAGCCGGCTGATCGCGGACGAGGTTCTGGCGACCGACTTCGCCCAGGGTGAGGCCGACGACAGCTACGGCGAGCCGTTCACCGACGAGGGGCTGTCGCTCACGTTCCGGCTGCGGAAGGCGTAAGCGCCGAGCGGTCCGAGAAGGGCCCGGTCTCCGGTTCGGAGGCCGGGCCCTTCTCCATGGGTCCGCAACGCGCGTAAAAAGGGCGGGACCCCGGATCGGGTGATCCGGGGTCCCGCCCTGAACGCTGCCGACGCCTAAGGCGTACTACTCACCGTGCCCGGTGCTCAGTTGTCGTCCTCGTCGATCAGGAACCCGCGCATCGGCGAGGGTGCCTGGCCCATCGGGGACGGGCCCTGCGGGCGGACCGGGGCCATGGGCTGCGTCATGGCCGGGGTCATCTGCTGCTGACCGCCGTAGGACGGGGCGGACGGAGCGGGGTTGCCGCCCATCGTCTGGTTACCGCCGTAGGACGGGGCGCTCGCGCCGGCCGGGGCCATGGAAGGCGCCGGGGACGGCGGCAGGGACGCGGTGGCCGGGGTGCGCGGCGGAGCGAGCGAGTCGTCGGCCTGGGTCTCCAGCTGGCGCAGCTGGGACTCGAGGTACGACTTCAGCCGCGTGCGGTACTCGCGTTCGAAGCCGCGCAGGTCCTCGACCTTGCGCTCCAGCGTGGCGCGGGCGGACTCCAGGGAGCCCATCGCGACGCGGTGCTTCTCCTGCGCGTCCCGCTCCAGGGCGTCGGCCTTGGCACGGGCGTCACGCTCCAGACCCTCGGCGCGGCTGCGGGCCTCGCCGACGATCTTGTTGGCCTCGGAGCGGGCCTCGGCGATCGCCTGGTCGGCGGTCTGCTGGGCCAGCGAGAGGACTCGGGCGGCGCTGTCGCCACCAGGGCCCTGACCGGGCATGCCGGGTCCACCCATGGGACCGCCCATGCCCATCTGCTGCTGCATGGGCGGCTGTCCGCCCATCGGGCCCTGACCCATCGAGCCCTGACCCATCGGGCCCTGACCCATCGGACCCTGGCCCATCGGACCGGGACCCTGCGGGCCGCCCTGACCGCCGGGACCGGCGGGCAGCTGCGGGGCGCCGCTCGGCAGCTGGGGCGGGCCACCCATGGGGCCACCCATCTGCTGCTGCGGCGGGCCCGATATTCCGGCGGGCACCGGCGCGCCGGGACCTCGCATGCCCTGCTGCTGCGGATGCTGCTGCTGGTCCTGCTCCGGCGGGCCCTTGCGCATGTTCTGCTGGTTCTGCGCGGCCGCACGGGTCGCCGCGGCCAGCTTGGCGCGCAGGTCCTCGTTCTCGCGAAGCAGACGGGTCAGTTCGGCTTCGACCTCGTCGAGGAAGGCATCGACCTCGTCCTCGTCATAGCCTTCTCGGAGGCGGACGGTCGTGAACTGCTTGTTCCGCACGTCCTCGGGGGTCAACGGCATCTCTTCACCTCAACGTAGTCATCGGCAGTCGGCAAGACCGTATCGTCCACCCTCATGACGCAAAGCTCCCCGTGATGGAAAGGAGGATGTAAACGATGATCATCAGTACGAAGAAGGACAGGTCGAGCGCCACGCCCCCGAGACGCAGCGGCGGGATGAACCGCCGCAGAAGCTTCAGCGGTGGATCGGTGACAGTGTAGGTGGCCTCCAGTACGACCACCATCGCCTTGCCGGGTTGCCACGAGCGGGCGAACTGGAACACATAATCCATGACCAGCCGGAAAATGAGCACGGCGAGGAACACCAGTAGCGCGGTGTGGACCACCGTGACGAACACGCTCATGGCCTGCGCTTCCCTCTCCCCTGTTCCGTGCTCTTCCGAACTTCGATCCGGTTGTGCGTCTCAGCTCTGGTTGAAGAACCCGCCCTCTGCGATGCGGGCCTTGTCCTCCGCCGTGACATCGACGTTAGCAGGAGACAACAGGAACACCTTCTGCGTCACCCGCTCGATGCTGCCGTGAAGACCAAACACCAAACCGGCCGCAAAGTCGACAAGTCGCTTCGCGTCTGTGTCATCCATCTCAGTCAGATTCATGATCACCGGGGTGCCCTCACGGAAGTGTTCCCCGATGGTACGGGCCTCGTTGTAGGTCCGGGGGTGAAGTGTGGTGATCCGGTACGGCTCTCGTTCCGACACGACCTTGGGCATGATCACCGGTGCGTTCTTCTCCAGGGACTGACGTTCTTGTGTGATGGATGCCACGGGCGCGATGCGCGCCGGACGTCCGGATTCCGCGGCGAGCGAAGTCGAACGAGCCACCGGCTCACGCGGTGCGGGCGGTTGCACGATGCGCACCTCTTCGTCCCTTTGGGACTGATGTGCACCGTGCGATTGGTGTGAAGATTCGTGCCGTCGATGATCTCGTTCTGGCTCCGGGTCCAGCTCGGGCTCGAAGTCGTCGTCAGGGTCGAATCCGCGGCCGTCGTACCCATCGTCCTCCACGAGGCCGAGGTAGACCGCCATCTTGCGCATCGCGCCGGCCATGCTCTGAGTCCTCCGCTCTGTGGTGGATCGGCTGACGACTGCCAAGTGCCCGCGATCCACGGGGTCGTTGCGCCCGCATTCACGGGCATTGACCATATTTTCTGCTGTGGTCCGACTTCTTGGCGACGTTACCCGAGCTTGGGGCGGACTCCGAGTACCGCAGTGCCGACGCGCACATGTGTCGCTCCGGCGGCCACGGCCTGCTCGAGGTCCGCACTCATCCCTGCCGACACCATGGTTGCAGTCGGATGAGCCCGGCGCAGGTCAGTCGACAAATCCATGAGCCGCCCGAACGCCGCCTGTTCGCGTCCCGCGTACTCCCCGGCCAGCGGAGCGACGGTCATCAGTCCGTCGAGCCGCAGCCCCGGAGCCCGGGTCACGAGGTCGGCCAACTCTTCGATTCCGCCGGGCGCGACGCCACCGCGCTCGCCCCGCTCGCTCTCGCCCGCGTCCAGCGCCACCTGGAGCAGGCAGCCGACCTCGCGCCCCGCCCGCACCGCCTCTTGGGACAGCGCGGTGACGAGCCGGGCACGGTCGACGGACTGCACCACATCGGCATAACCGACCACAGAACGGACCTTATTGGTCTGCAACTGACCCACGAAGTGCCATGTCAGTGGCAGATCAGCGCACGCGGCGGCCTTCGGCGCCGCGTCCTGGTCGCGGTTCTCGGCGACATGACGCACACCGAGTTCCGACAGGATCCGCACATCGCTCGCCGGGTAGGTCTTGGTGACCACGATCAGGGTCACCTCCTCCCGCTTGCGCCCCGCCGCCACACACGCGGCAGTGATGCGCTGCTCCACATTCGCCAGATTTCCGGCGAGTTCGGTCTTACGGTCCGTCATGCCCCATCAGTCCAGCCAGACATAGCCCGCGAGCCGCCCGGTGGAGCGGTCGCGGCGGTACGAGAAGTGGTCGCCCGACTCCAGCGTGCACACCGGCGACTGCGCCCGGTCGCACACCCCGAGCCGTTCGAGCTGCGCGTGCACCCCGGCGCTCACATCGACCGCCGGCGTACCCCAGCTCGTTTCAGCGTGCGCCGCCGGCTCGACGGCCGCGACTTCGTCGCGCATCCGCTCCGGCACCTCGTAGCACTGTCCGCACACGGCCGGGCCGGTGCGGGCGACGATCCGGTCCGGCTCGGCGCCGAGTTCGACCATGGCCCGTACGGCGGCGGGGACGACCCCCTTGACCATGCCGGGCCGGCCCGCGTGGGCCGCCGCGGCGACCCCGGCGACGGGATCGGCCAGCAGCACCGGCACACAGTCGGCGGTGAGGACGGCGAGGGCGAGTCCGCGGCGGACGGTGACGACGGCGTCGGTCTCCGGCACCGGCTGCTCGCCCCAGGGCTCGTCCACGACGGTCACATCGGCGCCGTGCACCTGGTTCATCCAGACGACCCGGCCCGGGTCGAGACCGAGCGTTTTGGCGGCGATGTCCCGGTTGGCCCGTACGGCCTCGGGGGCGTCGCCGACCGCGCCGCCGAGGTTGAGCTCCTCATACGGAGCGGCGCTCACCCCGCCCCACCGGTCGGTGAAGGCGAAGTGCGCGCCGCTCACGCTCTCGCGCTGTCTTATCACTTGAGGAAGTCCGGCACGTCCAGCTCCTCGGCCGCGCTGTCCGAGTAGGTCCGCGGCGCCGGCGTCACCGGCGGGGCGACCGGGATGTCCGCCACCGGCTCGGGCGCCTGCTCCGGCTCCTCCTTCGGCTTGACGCTGCCGAGCGAGCCGAAGGACGGGCGGCTGGGCTCGCTCGGCCGGGCCGGAGCGGGCTCCTCGCGCCGGGCGGAGGCCGAAGTCGAGGCCGAGCCGAGGACGTTGTCCCGGCGGGCGGGCGGCTGGCCGCCGTCGAAGCCGGCCGCGATCACGGTGACCCGGACCTCGTCGCCGAGGGCGTCGTCGATGACCGCGCCGAAGATGATGTTGGCCTCGGGGTGGGCGGCCTCGCTGACCAGCTGGGCGGCCTCGTTGATCTCGAACAGACCGAGGTCGGAGCCGCCGGAGATGGACAGCAGCACGCCTCGGGCGCCGTCGATGGACGCCTCGAGGAGTGGCGAGGAGATCGCCATCTCGGCCGCGGCCACCGCGCGGTCGTCGCCGCGGGCCGAGCCGATGCCCATGAGGGCCGAACCGGCCTCGGACATGACCGACTTCACGTCGGCGAAGTCGAGGTTGATGAGGCCCGGGGTGGTGATGAGGTCGGTGATGCCCTGGACACCGGAGAGCAGGACCTGGTCGGCGGACTTGAAGGCGTCCAGGACCGAGACCTGGCGGTCCGAGATGGACAGCAGCCGGTCGTTCGGGATGACGATGAGGGTGTCGACCTCTTCGCGCAGCTCGGCGATGCCGTCCTCGGCCTGGTTCGCCCGGCGCCGTCCCTCGAAGGTGAACGGGCGCGTGACCACGCCGATGGTGAGGGCGCCGAGCGAGCGCGCGATGTTGGCCACCACGGGCGCGCCGCCGGTGCCGGTGCCGCCGCCCTCACCGGCCGTCACGAAGACCATGTCGGCCCCCTTGAGGACCTCCTCGATCTCCTCGCGGTGGTCCTCGGCGGCCTTGCGGCCGACGGCCGGGTTGGCCCCGGCGCCGAGTCCGCGGGTGAGTTCACGACCGACGTCGAGCTTGACGTCGGCGTCGCTCATCAACAGCGCCTGTGCGTCGGTGTTGATGGCGATGAACTCGACACCCTTGAGACCGACCTCGATCATCCGGTTGATGGCATTGACACCACCGCCGCCGACACCGATGACCTTGATGACTGCGAGGTAGTTCTGCGGTGCTGCCACGTCGAAGGCCTCTCGCCTCGAATTACGTTGTCGCCGCGGTGCGGTGCCCCGCGCCGGGACGACAGATGCCGAATGGGACGGTCCGTAGTGCCGACCCGAACCCTAACCCTGAAGTTTAGGGTTACCAGTGTGTGTGTTTCCTGAAGTCTTCTGAACAGGACACTAAGTCGACAAGTGGCGCACGTTCAACGAACACGCCGAACCTCCCGTTTTTCTTTTCACCCTATGTGATCAGCCGTAGCAGTGCCCAACCAGGGTGCTGGCCTGCGCTGATGTGCGTCAACTCCCTGATGACGCAGGGGCGGTGGGAACGCTGACGTCGAAGTGCCGCGCGCCGGGAGCTGCTTTCATGAGAGCCGTGAGGGTCCGTGCCTTGGCCCGGCCGTTCTCGCTGCTGCCCCATCCGACGGTGCGGCCGTCGGCCAACTCCAGCGAGATGTTGTCGTAGGAACGGACTTGGACGGTCCGGGTCTGCTGCGCCACGGCGGCCGGCAGCGCACCGGCGACCCGGACCGCCTCGCGCACCAGCCGGTCGGTGCCGAACCGGCGGAAGCCGGCGGCACCGGGACCCGTGCGAGAGACGGACAATTCCAGTGTCGGAACGGCTTTCGGCGCCTGTGAAACCGTGGCGAAACGGACACCTTCGTGGTCGACTTCGACGAAGTCCCCGCCCTTTCGGAGAAGCAGAACCGGAGTGCGCTCGGTCACTTTCAGACCGATTCCATGAGGCCAGGACCGGACCACATCAACAGTGTCAATTCGGGGCAATTTCCGGCGAAGTCGGACTTCGATGGCGTTCATGTCGACGGAAATCATCGGGGCCCCGACCGGCACGTCCGCCGCGTCGCGCACCTCGGCGGGGGTCAGGACATCCGTGCCGGACACCGAGACATGGCGGACGCGCAGCCATGCGGAGCCGTACAACACCCAGGTGCCACCGGCTCCGAGGAGGACGGCGACCACGGCCAGGATGACGATCGTACGAAGGCGCGCTCTTCTCCGTCCGCGGGCGGGCGGCGGGCCGGACGACTTCTGCTGGCGTTCACCGCGCTCGGCGGTCGTCGGTCCGGCCACGCTCACTGCCCTTTCGTCATACGGTCCTAACGGCGCGAGGCGATCGCCTCGTACACCATGCCGACGAGCAGCTCGTCGGCGTCCCGGCGACCGAACTCGCTTGCCGAGCGGGACATCTCGTACAGCCGGTGCGGATCGGCGAGCACGGGCAGCACGTTCTGCTGCACCCACTCGGGGGTCAGTTCCGCGTCGTCGACGAGGAGTCCGCCCCCGGCCTTCACCACCGGCTGGGCGTTCAGCCGCTGTTCGCCGTTGCCGATGGGCAGCGGGACGTAGGCGGCCGGAAGTCCCACGGCGGAGAGTTCGGCGACGGTCATCGCGCCCGCACGGCAGAGCATCATGTCGGCCGCGGCGTACGCGAGGTCCATCCGGTCCAGGTAACTTACCGGGACATAGGGGGGCATTCCCGGCATCTGCTGTACCTGCGGCAGTTCGTTCTTCGGGCCGACCGCGTGCAGGATCTGGATACCGGCCTGCTGCAGCCATGGGGCGACCTGCTGGGTCACCTCGTTCAGACGGCGGGCACCCTGGGAGCCGCCGGAGACCAGCAGTGTGGGCAGGTTCGGGTCGAGGCCGAAGCGGTGGCGGCCCTCGGGGCGGGAAGCGGCCCGGTCCAGCGTGGCGATGGACCGGCGCAGCGGGATGCCGATGTAGCGGGCGTCACGGAGCTTGCTGTCCGGCGTGGAGACGGCGACCCGGGCCGCGTACCGCGAGCCGATCTTGTTGGCCAGGCCCGGGCGGGCGTTGGCCTCGTGGATCACGATCGGCACACCGAGCCGCTTGGCGGCCAGATAGCCGGGCAGGGCGACATAGCCGCCGAAACCGACCACGACGTCCGCCTTGGTGCGCTCCAGGATCTGCTCGGCGGCCTTGATGGTGCCGCGCAGCCGACCCGGGACGGTGATCAGCTCGGGGGTGGGCTTACGGGGCAGCGGCACCGCGGGGATCAGCGCCAGCTCGTAGCCGCGCTCCGGGACGAGCCGGGTCTCCAGGCCGCGCTCCGTGCCCAGGGCCGTGATCCCCACGGTCGGGTCCTGCCTGCGCAGGGCGTCCGCGAGGGCGAGCGCGGGCTCGATGTGGCCGGCGGTCCCCCCACCGGCGAGTACGACATGCACCGAAATTCACCGCTCTCCGGACGAACGCGCCCTCGGGGCACGCCGTCGCATCGTGTTCCATCTCCGGGAGGCACCGGCCGGCCTTCCCGACCGAGCAGAGCCCCCGGCTCCCCGCTTTCTACCAAAGCGAGGTTGCCGCATCGCAAGCGCTGCCCGCGCAGCGGGTTCGTCGCGCGCGAAGGCGATCAGCAACCCAATGGCGAACATGGTCGGCAGCAGGGCGGACCCTCCGTAGGAGAACAGCGGGAGGGGGACGCCGGCGATCGGCAGCAGACCGAGCACCGCACCGATGTTGATCACCGCCTGGGCGGTGATCCAGGTGGTCACGCCTCCCGCGGCGTACCTCACGAAGGGGTCCTCCGTGCGTCCGGCCACGCGGATACCCGCATAGCCTAGAGCCGCGAACAGGGCGAGCACCGACAGTGTCCCCGCCAGGCCCAGTTCCTCACCGGTGACCGCGAAGATGAAATCGGTGTGGGCTTCCGGGAGTTGGCCCCATTTTTCCACACTCGCACCGAGACCGGAGCCGAAGAGTCCGCCGGAGGCGAGCGCGTAGATCCCGTGCACGGCCTGCCAGCAGTCGGCGACGCCCGTCCTGGGCTCGGTGGCGCCGATGCAGGCGAGCCGGGCCATCCGGTTGGGGCTGGTCTTGATGGCGACGAAAGCGAGCAGTGCGGCGATCTGCAGCACCATGGCGAACAGCCTGGTCGGCGCCCCCGCGAGCCACAGCAGGCCGAACAGGACCGCCGTGAGGATGATCGTCGTACCCATGTCGCCGCCGAGCATGATCAGCCCGAGCAGCAGGAAGGTGACCGGCACCAGCGGCACCAGCATGTGCTTCCATTCGGTCAGCAGCTTCTTCTCCTGCTTGCGCGCGATCAGGTCCGCGCCCCACAGCACCAGGGCCAGCTTGCCGAACTCGCTCGGCTGGATCTGGAAGGAGCCGCCGAGGGCGATCCAGTTCTGGTTGCCGTTGACCGTCTTCCCTATCCCCGGCACCTGCACCAGGACCATCAGGAAGACGGCGCAGGCCAGGATCGGATAGGCCAGCGCCCGGTGCAGCTTCACCGGCATGCGGGAGGCCGTGAACATCAGTGCGCCGCCCAGCACGGCGGCCAGCAGCTGCTTGCGGAAGAAGTACGACCCCGGCAGCGCCATCTGCAGCGCGGTGACCTGGGAGGCCGAGTAGACCATGACCAGGCCCAGCACGGTGATCAGCACGCTGCCGCCGAGGATCAGGTAGTAGGCGGTCAGCGGCCGGTCCCAGGCCTTCTTGGCGCGACTGCAGAACCGTTGCACGGGGCTGTCGCGCCGGGGCCGGGGGACGGCGGGCCGACGGGACGCCCCGGGTGCGGGCGGCCGACCGGTACGGCTACTGGGCATCGGCGCCTCCACTGAACGTCGACCGTCCCACGCGTCCCTCCCAAGATCCGCCCGGCGGGCGGCCGGGGTCAGGCTTCGAGTTCGCGGACCGCCGCCGCGAACGCGTCACCGCGCTGGTTGTAGTTGGTGAACATGTCCATGGAGGCGCAGGCCGGGGCCAGCAGCACCGTGTCACCGGGCTGCGCGAGCCGCTTCGCTTCCGTCACCGCCTGGAGCATCGCCTCAGTGTCGGTCCGGTCGAGGTCGACGACGGGTACTTCGGGCGCGTGTCGCGCGAGGGCCTCGCGGATCAGGGCACGATCGGCGCCGATCAGGACGGCTCCGCGAAGTCGCTTTGCCGACTTGGCGACCAGCTCGTCGAAGGTCGCCCCCTTCGCCAGACCACCCGCAATCCATACAATCGACTCATATGATGCCAACGAGGCTTCGGCGGCATGCGTGTTGGTGGCCTTGGAGTCGTCCACGTACGCCACCGCGTCGATGTCGGCGACGTGCGCGATGCGGTGGGCGTCCGGCCGGAAGGCCCTGAGGCCGTCGCGTACGGCCTGGGCGGGCACCCCGAAGGCACGCGCGAGGGCCGCCGCGGCAAGGGCGTTGGCGATGTTGTGCGGGGCCGGCGGGCGGACGTCGGAGACCTCGGCCAGCTCCTGCGCGTTCTTCTGCCGGTTCTCGACGAAGGCGCGGTCGACCAGAATGCCGTCGACGACGCCGAGTTGGGAGGGCGCGGGGGTACCGAGGGTGAACCCGATGGCCCGGCAGCCCTCCTCGACGTCGGCCTCGCGGACCAGGTCCTCGGTGGCCTTGTCCTCGACGTTGTAGACGCAGGCGACCCGATTGCCCTCGTAGATACGGCCCTTGTCGCGCGCGTACGCCTCCATGGAGCCGTGCCAGTCCAGGTGGTCCGGGGCGAGGTTGAGGACGGCCGCCGAGTGGGCGCGCAGCGAGGGCGCCCAGTGCAGCTGGTAGCTGGACAGCTCCACGGCGAGCACATCGAGATCGCCGTACTCCTCGCCCAGGACCGCGTCCAGCAGGGAGACGCCGATGTTGCCGACGGCGGCCGTGCGCAGGCCCGCGGCCTTCAGGATCGACGCCAGCATCTGCACGGTCGTGGTCTTGCCGTTGGTGCCGGTGACGGCCAGCCAGGGCGCCGCTTCGGGGCCGCGCAGGCGCCAGGCCAGCTCGACGTCGCCCCAGACCGGCACGCCCGCCCGCTCGGCCGCGAGGAACAGCGGCTTGTCCGGCTTCCAGCCGGGCGCGGTGACGATCAGCTCGGTGCCCTCCGGCAGGGACGCACCGTCGCCGAGGCGCACGGTGACGCCGAGCGCCGCCAGCTCCGCGGCCTGCTCACGCGCGCGTGCGTCGTCGCCGTCGTTGACGACGGTCACGATCGCCCCGCGCGCGTGCAGCACCTTGGCCGCGGGGACGCCGGAGACACCGAGGCCGGCGACGACGACGCGCTTGCCCTGGAAGTCGAAGGGCTCCGAGGTGGAGGTCACTTTTCCGCTGCCCATCCCGCATAGAAGAGGCCCAGTCCGACAATCACACAGATTCCCTGGATGATCCAGAATCGAACCACCACGAGGACCTCGGACCAGCCCTTGAGTTCGAAGTGGTGCTGGAGTGGCGCCATCCGGAAGACGCGCTTGCCGGTGAGCCGGAAGGAGCCGACCTGGATGACGACCGACATGGTGATGAGGACGAACAGGCCGCCCATGATGGCCAGCAGCAGCTCCGTGCGGGAGAGGATCGCCAGACCCGTCAGGACACCGCCGAGGGCGAGCGAACCGGTGTCGCCCATGAAGATCTTCGCCGGCGAGGTGTTCCACCACAGGAAGCCCAGGCAGGCACCCATCAGCGCGGAGGCGATCACCGCGAGGTCGAGCGGGTCGCGCACCTCGTAGCAGGCGGCCGGGTTGGTCAGGGTCTGCGCGTTGGCGCAGGACTCCTGGAACTGCCAGACGCCGATGAACGTGTAGGCGCCGAAGACGAGCACGGAGGCGCCGGTGGCCAGGCCGTCCAGGCCGTCCGTCAGGTTCACGCCGTTCGACATCGCGAGGATCATGAAGAGCGCCCAGACGACGAACAGCACCGGGCCGATCGACCAGCCGAAGTCCGTGATGAAGGACAGCTTGGTGGAGGCCGGTTTGTTGCCGCGCGCGTCGGCGAACATCAGCGACAGCACGGCGAAGGAGATGCCGACGATCAGCTGGCCGGCCATCTTCGCCTTGGCCCGCAGACCCAGCGACCGCCGCTTGACGATCTTGATGTAGTCGTCGAGGAAGCCGACGAGGCCCATGCCGAACATCAGGCCGAGGACCAGCAGGCCGGAGTAGGTGGGCGGGTAGCCGGTGATGAGCTTGCTCAGGAAGTACGCGGCGATCGTCGCCAGGATGAAGGCGATGCCGCCCATGGTCGGCGTACCGCGCTTGCTGGCGTGCTCGCGCGGGCCGTCGTCACGGATGTACTGGCCGTAGCCCTTGCGGGCGAGAAGCTTGATCAGCAGCGGGGTGCCGATCAGCGTCAGGAAGAGGCCAATGACTCCCGAGAACAGGATCTGCTTCATCATCGGGCGGCAACCTCGCCCTCGACGAGCGCCTGGGCCACGCTCTCCAGACCCACCGAACGGGACGCCTTCACGAGCACGACGTCCCCCGGGCGCAACTCGCTGCGCAACAGGTCGATCGCCGCCTGTGCGTCGGACACGTGCACCGACTCCTCACCCCACGAACCCTCGTTATATGCGCCCAGTTGCAGCCAGGAGGCCTCAATCCCCCCGACCGCGACGAGCTTGCTGACGTTGAGCCGGACGGCGAGCCGTCCGACGGCGTCGTGCTCGGCGAGCGCCTCGTCCCCCAGCTCGGCCATCTTGCCGAGCACCGCCCACGTGCGGCGCCCCTTGCCCATGGCCGCGAGCGCCCGGAGGGCGGCCCGCATGGACTCGGGGTTGGCGTTGTAGGCGTCGTTGACGATGGTCACGCCGTCCGGGCGCTCGGTGACCTCCATGCGCCAGCGGGAGAGGGTGCCCGCCTCGGAGAGCGCGGTGGCGATCTCTTCCGCGGACATGCCCAGCTCATGGGCGACGGCGGCCGCGGCGAGCGCGTTCGACACGTGGTGCTCACCGTACAGGCGCATGGTCACATCACATGCACCGGAGGGTGTGTGAAGCCTGAAGGACGGCTGTCCACTGTCCGTGAGTCGCACGTTCTCGGCGCGTACGTCCGCTTCGGCCGACTCTCCGAAAAGGACCACCTTCGCCTTGGTACGCGGGGCCATGGCCCGCACCAGCGGATCGTCGGCGTTGAGGATCGCCGACCCGTCCTCCGGAAGTCCTTCGACGATCTCGCCCTTGGCCTGCGCGATCTGCTCGCGGCCGCCGAACTCGCCGATGTGGGCGGTGCCGACGTTGAGGACGAGGCCGATCTTCGGCGGGGTCAGGTCGGTGAGGTAGCGGATGTGCCCGATACCGCGGGCGCCCATCTCCAGCACGAGGAACCGCGTCTCCTCGGTGGCGGTCAGCGCGGTCAGCGGCAGCCCGATCTCGTTGTTGAGCGAGCCGGGCGTGAACACGGTCGGCGCCTTGCGCTGGAGCACCTGGGCGATGAGGTCCTTGGTGCTGGTCTTGCCGGCCGAGCCGGTCAGGGCAACGAGGGTCGCGCCGAGCCGGCGTACGACGTGCCGGGCGAGGGCGCCGAGCGCGGTCTGTACGTCCTCGACCACGATCGCGGGCACGCCGACCGGCCGCGACGCCAGCACGGCCACCGCGCCCGCCTCGACGACCTGCGGTGCGAAGTCGTGGCCGTCCACGCGCTCACCGGCGAAGGCGGCGAACAGGCTGCCGGGCACCACCTCGCGGGAGTCCCGGACGACCGGACCGGTGACCTGGACGGACGGATCCGGTATGTCGTGCGTCTGCCCGCCGACGACTGCTGCGATCTCGGCGAGGGAGAGGGCGATCACAAGTTCATCCCCTGGGTCTTCTGGATTTTCATCCCTGGGTCTTCTGGATGGCTTCGCGGAGCACCTGGCGGTCGTCGAAGGGACGGACCACGCCGGCGATGTCCTGGCCCTGCTCATGGCCCTTGCCCGCGACCAGCACGGTGTCGCCGGCCTGGGCGCGGCCCACGGCGGCGGCGATCGCCGCGGCCCGGTCCTCGAAGAGGAGCACCTCGCCACGCTCGTGCGCGGGCACGGAGGCGGCTCCCTGGAGCATGGTCGCGAGGATCGCGAGCGGATCCTCGGAGCGAGGGTTGTCGGAGGTCAGTACGGCCGTGTCGGAGAGCCGGGCCATGGCGGCGCCCATCGGGGCGCGCTTGGTCCGGTCGCGGTCGCCGCCGCAGCCGAGGACCACGTGCAGCCGGCCCTTGGTGACCTTGCGCAGCGCCTTGAGCACCGATTCGACCGCGTCGGTCTTGTGGGCGTAGTCGACGACCGCGAGATAGGGCTGCCCGGCGTCCACGCGCTCCAGCCGGCCGGGGACACCCGGTACGGCGGCGATGCCGTCGGCGGCGGTCTGCGGGTCGAGACCGGCGGCGGCGAGGGCGACGACGGCGGCGAGGGTGTTCGCCACGTTGAAGGGGCCGGCGATCGGCGACCTGGCGTGGATCCGCTCGCCGTGCGGGCCGACGGCGGTGAACGTGGAGTCCATGGGGCCGACCTGGACGTCCTCGGCGCGCCAGTCGGCGTCGGGGTGGCCCTCGGCGGAGAAGGTGACGACCGGGACCGTGGCCTCCTCGGCGAGCCGGCGGCCGTACTCGTCGTCGGCGTTGATCACGCCGAATCTGCTGCGCTCCGGGGTGAACAGCTGCGCCTTGGCCCGGAAGTAGTCCTCCATGTCGGAGTGGAACTCCATGTGTTCCGGGCTGAGGTTGGTGAACACGGCGATGTCGAAGACACAGCCGTCGACCCGGCCGAGGACCAGGGCGTGGCTGGAGACCTCCATGGCGACCGCGTCCACGCCGCGCTCGCGCATGACGGCGAACAGGGCCTGCAGGTCGGTGGCTTCGGGGGTGGTGCGCTCGGACTTGATGCGCTCGTCGCCGATGCGCATCTCGACCGTGCCGACCAGGCCGGTGGCCTTCGCGGTCCGCAGCCCGCCCTCGACCAGGTAGGCGGTGGTGGTCTTGCCGGAGGTGCCGGTGATGCCGATCTGGAGCAGGTCGCGGCCGGGGTGGCCGTAGATCGTCGCCGCCAGTTCACCCATCCGCGCGCGCGGGTCGGCCACGACGAGGACCGGCAGTCCGGTCGCGGCGGCGCGCTCGGCGCCCGTCGGGTCGGTGAGCACGGCGACCGCGCCGAGGCCGGCGGCCTGGGTGACGAAGTCGGCGCCGTGCAGGCGGGCGCCCGGGAGGGCGGCGTACAGGTCGCCGGGGCGGACGGCGCGCGAGTCGTGGGTGATCCCCGTGACCTCGGCGGCGGCCTCCGGAGCGGCGGCACCCAGCTGACCGGCCAGTTCCGCGAGGGGTGTGGCGGAGACGTGAACCGGTCGCGGCGGTCCCGGATATGTCACGGAAGCGCCCTTCTGGGTGGTTTGGGACTGATCAGCGTGTGGCACGGCGGTGAGCGTACCGGGCGCACCCGCTCCGGAGCGAAGCGAGGGGCGGGGGGCGCCGTGGTTCCCGGGTTCCGGGGTGATCGTTGTCACGAGTTCGTTCCTGGTGTCCGGTGTGCTGATCGGGGCTGATCAGGGCTTGTAGTCGACGGGCAGGTTGGCGGCCGGCGCCCCGGTCGGCGGGACCTGGAGGGTCTTCAGGGCGAACTCCATCACCTGCTTGTAGATGGGACCGCAGATCTGGCCGCCGTAGTAGCTGCCGGAGGTGGCGTTCTGGATGGCGCAGTAGACGGTGATGCGGGGGTTGTCCGCGGGGGCGAAGCCGGCGAAGGACGAGGTGTAGCCGCGGTACTTGCCGGTGGCCGGATCCACACGGTTGGCCGTGCCGGTCTTGCCGGCGACGTTGTAGCCGGGGATGCGGGCCTTGATGCCGGTGCCCTGCTCGTCGTCCACCACGGACTCCAGCATCTGGGCGACCGTCCGGGCGGTCTTGTCGCTGACCACCCGCGTCTCCTGGGGCTTCGGGGAGGGGGTGAAGCGCCCGTCGGCGCCCTTGGTGCCGCGCACCAGGGTCGGCTGGATCCGGACCCCGCCGTTGGCGATGGTCGAGTACACGGAGGCGGCTTGCACGGCGTTGATGGAGAAACCCTGGCCGAAAGGAATCGTGTACTGCTGCGACGTGGACCACTTCTGGTACGGCGCGAGGATGCCGGGGGTCTCGCCGGGGAAACCGAGCCCGGTCGGGTTGCCGATGCCGAACTTGCGCAGATAGGAGTAGAGGACCTTGTTCGCCTCGGCCTGGGTCCTGCCGAGCTGGCCGGTGGCCAGGATGGTCCCGATGTTGCTGGACTTGGCGAGCACGCCGTTCAGGGTCAGGTACCAGGTGTCGTGGTCGACGTCGTCCTGGAAGAGGCGGTCGCCACGGTGCAGCCGGTTGGGTACGACCACGTGGGTGAGCGGGGTCGCGGCGTTCTCCTGCAGCACGGCCGCCATGGACATCACCTTGGCGGTGGAGCCGGGCTCGTAGGCGTCCTGCAGGGCCGCGTTGCCCATGGCCTCCGCGTCCGCCTTGGACAGGTGGTTCGGGTCGAAGCCGGGTGCGTTGGCCATGGCCAGGATCTGGCCGGTGCGGGTGTCCTGGACGACGACGTACCCGCGGTCCGCGTTGGACCTCTCCACCTGCTCGGTGATGGCCTTCTGCGCGGCCCACTGGATGTCGCGGTCGATGGTCAGCTCCACGTCGGAGCCCGGTACGGCGGGGGTCTCGTTGGACCCGGCCGTGGGCACCTCGCGACCGCCGGACTGGGCGTAGCGGATCTTGCCGTCCTTGCCGGACAGCTGTTTGTTCAGCGCCTGCTCGATGCCGCCGCCGCCCTTGCCGTCGGCATTCACCCAGCCCAGTGTCCCGGCGGCGAGCTCGCCGTTGGGGTACACGCGCTGGCTGCTGGGGTCGGCGAAGACGCCGGCCAGCACGTTGGCGGTGTTGTTGTCCGTCGCCGCCTTCGCGGCGAGCGCGTTCCTCAGGTCCTTGATCTGCTTCCAGACCTGGGGGGTCTGCCGGGTGGCGAGCCGGGTGTACCGGGAGTTCTTGTTCTTGGGCCGCAGCTTGTTCACCAGCGTGGCCTGGTCCTGCCCGAGGATCGGCGAGAGCAGCGCGGCGGCCTGCTCGGGCCCGTCGTCGATCTTCAGCTGCTTCCGGCTGAACATCGTGGGGTCGGCCGTGATGTCGTACGCGTCCTCGCTGACGGCGAGGGCCACCCCGTCGCGGTCGGTGATCCCGCCGCGCTCGGCGGCCAGCGTGTGCACGACATACCGGTTCTGCTCGGCCCGCGCGGCGTACGCGCTGGCATCGACGGCCTGCACCTGGAGCAGCCGTACGACGAAGGCGAGCAGCACCAGGGTCAGCACGAGGCTGATCATGCGCAGCCGGGGCCGCGGGTTGCCGAGCCGGAGGGTGCGCTGGCCCGAGAACCGCGCACCGCTCGGCCGCCGCACCGGACGCGCCCCGGGCCCGGGCTGGCGCCGCGCGGCGCCACTTCTGGGCCGCGGTGGCTTGGCGGGCCCGGGCACACGGCGACGCGGCGCTTCCCTGTCGGACACTTCCGTCACCTGCCGGGGGTCGGGGTGGGGATGGGCTGGGGGATCGAGGGCGGCGGGGGGACGGCCGCCGCCGGGGCGGGGAGCGCGGGGACGGGCTGGGGGCCGGTGCGGGCGGACGGCCCCTGGGCCGGTGCGGTGGAGGGGAGGGGGGACCCCGTCGCGGCGGCGGGGAGGGCGGCCCCTGTCGCGGAGGGAGCGGGGGACGGAGCCAGGGTCTCGGGGGCGACCGGGGCGGAGAAGACGGCGGAGCGGGGGGCGGCGCTCGGGACGCCCAGGACCTTGCCGTCGGGGCCGAGGAAGGCCGGGTCGCCGCCCGGGACCATGCCGAGTTCGTGGGCCCGGCGCTGGAGGGCGTCGGGGGACGAGTAGGCGTCGATGTCCCGCTGCAGAGCCTGTTCCTCGTCGGTGAGGCTCCTCGTCCGCTTCTGCAGATCTGCCAGTTTGAACGAGCCTTCACTGAGCGCGGAGTTCAGCACCAGCAGCCCGATGAGGCCGCCGCCGAGGAGCAGGACGACGAGGAGGACGAACGGGGTGCGGGCGGCCTGGGCCCGGCCGGCCGGGAAGAGCCGGGCGAGTCGCGCGGCCCGCCCCCTCAGTTGGGGTTTCCTACTCACGGCTCCCCCGGTGGGTTCGGGGATCCAACCGACTCCCTCTGAGAGTCCGGGAATCCGGCCGGTCCCCCCGATGAGTCCGGGAATCCAGCCGACGCGTCTCGCTCACTCGGCGTCCTCCCTGATGCGCTCGGCGCCGCGCAGCCTGGCCGGTGCGGCCCGGCGGTTCTCGGCGACCTCTTCCTCGGTGGGAAGTTCGGCACCCCGCGTGAGCAGCTTGAGCCGCGGCTGGTACCGCTCCGGCACGACCGGCAGCCCGGGCGGCGCGGTCGACGCGGCACCGGCCGCGAACACGTGCTTGACCAACCGGTCTTCGAGCGAGTGGTACGACAGCACCGCGATGCGCCCGCCGACGTCGAGGGCCTGCACGGCGGCCGGGATGGCCCGCTCCAGGACGGACAGTTCGCCGTTGACCTCGATGCGCAGCGCCTGGAAGGTGCGCTTGGCGGGGTTGCCGCCGGTGCGCTTGGCAGCCTGCGGCAGGGCGTCCCGGATCAGCTCGACGAGCCGGGCGCTGGTGCTGAAAGGCTCCTTCTCCCGCTCGCGCACGATCGCGGACACGATCCGCTTGGCCTGCTTCTCCTCGCCGTACGCGCGCAGGATGCGCACGAGTTCACCCGCCGGGTAGGTGTTGAGCACCTCGGCGGCGCTGATGCCGGACGTCTGGTCCATGCGCATGTCCAGCGGCGCGTCCTGGGCGTAGGCGAAGCCGCGGTCGGCCTCGTCCAGCTGCATGGAGGAGACGCCGAGGTCGAACAGGACGCCCTGCACGCGCGCGGTGCCGAGCCGGCGCAGCACGTCGGGCAGCTCGTCGTAGACGGCGTGCACGAGGGTGGCGCGCTCGCCGAAGGGCGCCAGCCGCTCACCGGACAGCCGCAGCGCCTCCTTGTCCCGGTCCAGGCCGATCAGCCGCGCCTCGGGGAACCGGGTCAGCAGCGCCTCGCTGTGTCCGCCGAGGCCGAGTGTGCAGTCGACGACCACCGCGCCCGGCCGCTCCAGGGCGGGCGCCAGCAGATCCAGGCACCGCTGGAGCATCACCGGGACGTGTCGACTCTGGCTCAAGGGGGCCTCTCATCTTCCGGCAGGGCCGCACGCACCGCCGGGTCCCCGCCAGCTCGTGTAGGGGAGGCCTGCCGGCGCCGGAAGCGTCAGCCGGACCGGGAGCGGGAGGAGGCCGAGCCGTACGTACGCGCCGCGCACGTGGGGAGACGGACCGGGGTGAGCCGGGGTCTCCGGGGGTTTCACCAGCAGGGAGAGCCACGCCTCCCGCTTCGCGTCACTTTAGTCCACCCTGTCTCGCGGTCAATCAACCGGCCTGCGCGTCGCCTACCCCATCGCGGAGAGGGCCGCAATTCGAACTGATTCACCCGGCCGGAGCAGGTTTGCCCTCCCTGTGGGTTAGCTCACAACAAGCCACGATGACGTTCTTTGTCCCCTCTCACAGCGGGCCAGGACCGACCGTGACCAGTAACGTCATGAGTATGACGACTTCCGCAGCAGCTCCCACTGGATCCGAAGGCGCCATAACCGACAGCGGCACCGTGACGGACCGCCTGGTTGAGGCCAACCAGACGTACGCCGCCGAGTTCTCCGACCCGGGCATGGACGCACACCCCGTCCTCCAGGTCGCCGTCGTGGCGTGCATGGACGCCCGCCTCGACCTGCACGCCGCGCTGGGCCTGGAGCTCGGCGACTGTCACACCATCCGCAACGCGGGCGGCGTCGTCACCGACGACGTCATCCGGTCCCTGACCATCAGCCAGCGGGCGCTCGGCACCCGCAGCGTCGTCCTCATCCACCACACCGGCTGCGGTCTGGAGTCCCTCACCGAGGAGTTCCGGCACGAGCTGGAGATGGAGGTCGGCCAGCGGCCGGCCTGGGCGGTGGAGTCCTTCCGGGACGTCGACCAGGACGTGCGCCAGTCCATGCAGCGCGTGCGCACCTCACCGTTCCTGCCGCACACCGACGACGTGCGCGGTTTCGTGTTCGACGTGCGCACCGGTCTGCTGCGCGAGGTCGACCCGGCCTGACCGGGCGGACCGGCCGGCCGCCCCGAGAACGCGCCGCCTCCCACGCCGTCCCCTTATCGAAATCACGGTCGAAAAAGACGTAAGACCGACATCGTGCGGGCAGTTGTCCACAGGCGAGTGACACGAATCGGTAACGGCGGCAAGAATGCGGGGTGTGGCATCGCGCGGAACTATTCCCGCGTGGTGTCCGTGTTTCGGGGTGGGCCGGTTTCGCAAGCAGCGTCGGCCCGGAAAGAACGGGCCGAGGAGGGCCGGGTGACGACCTATGACGATCGAGCGAGCCTCACTGATCTGACCGCCACGGTGGAGCGGGTGCGTGGTTCGGTGGAGGGCGTGATCGAGGGCAAGCCCGAGGTCGTACGGCTCGCGCTGACCGTGCTGCTCGCCGAGGGCCACCTGCTGATCGAAGATGTCCCCGGCGTGGGCAAGACGATGCTGGCCAAGGCGCTGGCGCGGTCCATCGACTGCTCGGTGCGGCGCATCCAGTTCACGCCCGACCTGCTGCCCTCGGACATCACCGGCGTGTCCATCTGGGACCAGCAGCGCCGGGACTTCGAGTTCAAGCCGGGCGCCATCTTCGCGCAGATCGTGATCGGCGACGAGATCAACCGCGCCTCGCCCAAGACCCAGTCGGCGCTGCTGGAGTCCCTGGAGGAGCGCCAGGTCACCATCGACGGGCAGACGTACGAACTGCCCAGCCCCTTCATGGTGGTGGCCACGCAGAACCCGGTCGAGATGGAGGGCACCTACCCGCTGCCCGAGGCCCAGCGCGACCGCTTCATGGCCCGCGTCTCCGTCGGCTACCCGAGCGTGGAGGCCGAGCTGCAGATGCTCGACGTCCACGGCGGGGTGAGCCCGCTGGAGGACCTGCAGCCGGTGGCGCACGCGCACGAGATCGTGAAGCTGATCGAGGCGGTGCGCTCGGTCCATGTCTCCGAACCGGTCCGGCGGTACGCGGTGGAGCTGGTCGCCGCCACGCGCACCCACCCCGACCTCAGACTCGGCGCCTCCCCGCGCGCGACGCTGCATCTGCTGCGCGCGGCAAAGGCGTCCGCGGCCCTCGCCGGCCGGGAGTACGCCCTGCCGGACGACGTCCAGGCACTCGCCGTCGCCGTCCTCGCGCACCGCCTGCTCCCCACCGCCCAGGCCCAGCTGAACCGGCGTACGGCCGAGCAGGTGGTGCAGGAGATCCTCCAGCGCACCGCGGTACCCGCGGCGCCCGGACAGCAGAGCGGGTTCGGCGGCCTCGGGCGGGGTGTTCCGGCCTATCCGCAGCAGCCCCCGCGGAGTCTGTGATGAGCGCCGGGGGGACCGGGCAGGCGGAGGCCGACCGCGAGGAGACGGGCGGCGTCCGTACGGCCCTCGCGGGCCTCACGACCCGTGGCCGTTCCTTCCTGGCGGCCGGGATCGCGGCCGCGATCTGCGCGTACGTCCTGGGCCAGAGCGATCTGCTGCGGGTCGGCCTGCTGCTGGCCTCGCTCCCCCTGATCTGCGCGACCGTGGTGTACCGCACGCGCTACCGGGTGGCCGGCACCCGCCGGCTCGCCCCCGCGCGCGTGCCGGCCGGCAGCGAGGCCCGGGTGCATCTGCGGATGGACAACGTCTCCCGGCTGCCCACCGGCCTGCTGATGCTCCAGGACCGGGTGCCCTACGTCCTCGGACCGCGCCCCCGGTTCGTGCTGGACCGGGTGGAGCCGGGCGGCCGCCGCGAGGTGTCCTACCGGGTCCGCTCCGACCTGCGCGGCCGCTATCCGCTGGGCCCGCTGCAACTGCGCCTGACCGACCCCTTCGGGATGTGCGAACTGACCCGCTCCTTCTCGACGTACGACACCCTGACGGTCATCCCGCGCGTGGAGCCGCTCGCGCCGGTCCGCTTCAGCGGCGAGGCTCAGGGGTACGGCGACGGACGGCAGCGCTCGCTGGCCCTCGCGGGCGAGGACGACGTCATCCCGCGCGGCTACCGCTACGGCGACGACCTGCGCCGGGTGCACTGGCGGTCCACCGCGCGCTACGGCGAGCTGATGGTGCGCCGCGAGGAGCAGCCCCGGCGTTCGAGGTGCACCGTCCTGCTGGACACGCGGGGCGGCGCCTACGAGGGCGCGGGCCCCGACTCGGCCTTCGAGTGGGCGGTCTCCGCCGCCGCCTCGGTGCTGGTGCACATGCTCGAACGGGGCTTCTCGATAAGGCTGCTGACCGACAGCGGCAGCGTGGTGCCCGGCGAGGGCGCCGACGGGTTCGCGGGCAGCGGCCAGGAGACCGCGGAGGCGGCCGGGCTGATGATGGACACCCTCGCGGTGATCGACCACTCCGACGGCACGGGCCTGTCCCGGGCCTACGACGTGCTGCGCGGCGGGAACGAGGGGCTGCTGGTGGCCTTCCTGGGCGACCTGGACGAGGAACAGGCCACGACGGTCGCCAAGATGAGCCGGCGCGGCGGCGGCGCCGTCGCCTTCGTGCTGGACCCGGACACCTGGGCGCGGGAGCCGACCGATGTGCCGCGGCCCGGTGACCGGCACGCCGAGCGGCTGCGCATGCTGCGCGAGGCGGGCTGGACCGCGCTGAGCGTGCCGCGCGGTGCCGCGCCGAGCGCGCTGTGGCAGCAGGCGGAGCGGGAGCGCTCGGGCCTGGCCGCCGTGAGCAGGGAGACGGTGCGATGAGCGGGCGGGCGCGACTGGCGCTGTGCGCGGCCGCGGCCACCCTGATGGCCTCCTGCGCGCTGCTGCCCCTGGTGGCCGAGCCGACCTGGCTGCTGCAGCTGGTCCCGCTGGTGGCCGTGCAGACCGGGGTGGGCGCGGCGGCCCGCCGGGTGCCGCTGGGCCGACCGCTGACCGTGGCGGCGCAGGCGCTGGTCACCCTGGTCCTGCTGACCCTGGTCTTCGCGCGGGAGTACGCGATCATCGGGCTGATTCCCGGCCCGGAGGCCTTCCGGCACATCGCCGAACTGCTCCAGCAGGGCTCCACGGACGTCAGCGAGTACGCGATACCCGCGCCGCTCACCGACGGCATCAAACTGATGCTGATCGGCGGTGTCCTGCTCATCGGTCTCCTGGTGGACACGCTCGCGGTGACCTTCCGCAGCGCGGCCCCGGCCGGGCTGCCGCTGCTCGCGCTGTACTCGGTGGCCGCGGGGCTGTCCGACGGCGCGGCCGACTGGCTGTGGTTCCTGGTGGCGGCGGGCGGCTATCTGATGCTGCTGCTCGCGGAGGGCCAGGACCGGCTGGCGCAGTGGGGCCGGGTCTTCGGCGGCGCTCCCCGCTCCCCCGGCTCCCCCGAGGGCAGCGCGGTGGCCCCGGTGCGCACCGGGCGCCGGATCGGCGCGGTCGCGCTCGGCGCGGCCCTGGTGGTGCCGCTCGCCCTGCCCGCGATGCAGGGCGGCCTGCTGGACGCCGCCGGCGCGGGCATGGGAGCGGGCAACGGCAACGGCGGCACGATCTCCGCGGTCAACCCGCTGGTGTCGTTGCGCGACAGCCTGAACACGGACGACGACCGCCAGGTGCTGTCCCTGAAGACCAGCGCGAGCGACGTCTCGGACCTGTATCTGCGGATCGTCTCCCTGGACGACTTCGACGGCACCACCTGGAAGCCGGCCCAGCGGCACATCGTCGGCGTCCCGGACAGGTTCCCCACGCCCATGGGCCTCGGCGCGGACGTCAGGCGCAGCACGGTGACGACAACCGTCTCGGCGGCGAGCTGGTACGCCCAGGACTGGCTGCCGATGCCGTACCCGCCGAGCGGGGTGAAGATCGGCGGCCGCTGGCGCTACGAACCGGTCGGCATGACCCTCGTCGGCGACCACGGCCAGACCACCCGTGGTGCGACCTACCAGGTGACCAGCCTGGACGTGCGGCCGACCGCCGAGCAGCTGGCCGCCGCACCGGAGCCGCCGGCGGCCCTGAAGCGCGCATACACGACGGTGCCGTCCGTGCTGCCGCAGGTGGTGGCGCAGACCGCCAAGCAGATCACGGCGGGCGCGCGGAACCACTACGAGGAAGCCGTCAAGCTCCAGGACTACTTCGCCGTGTCGGGCGGCTTCCAGTACGACACCCAGGTGGAGGTCGGTCGCGGTCCCGACGCCATCGCGAACTTCCTGAAGAAGAAGCAGGGGTTCTGCGTCCACTTCTCCTTCGCGATGGCGGCGATGGCCCGCACCCTCGGCATCCCGGCCCGGGTCGCGGTGGGCTTCGCGCCCGGCACCCCGCAGGCCGACGGCTCGGTCGGGGTGAACCAGAAGGACGCGCACGCCTGGCCCGAGCTGTACTTCGCGGGCGTGGGCTGGACCCGCTTCGAGCCGACGCCGACCCGTGGTACCACGCCGTCGTACACGGTGTCGAACACGCCCGGTACCTCGCTGCCGGACCAGGACCTGCCGTCGCACCAGTCGTCCACGGCGCCCTCGGCGGCGGCCTCGCCGAGCGAGAGCTGCACGCCCGAGCTGGTCAAGCTGCAGGGCTGCGACACCGCGTCCGCCGCTGCGGCCCCGCACGGCGGCGGCGGGGGCACGGGCCCGTGGTGGTATCTGCTGATCGGCCTGGGCGCGCTGGTGGTGGCGGCGGTTCCGCTGTCGCCGCTGCTGTGGCGCGTGCGGGTGCGGTCGGGGCGACTTGGCGGGCATGCCCGGACCGAGGAGGGCGCGGTCGCGCACACCCTGGCGGCCTGGCAGGAGCTGACGGACAGTGCTTGGGACCACGGCATCCCACCGGACGAGTCGCTGACGCCGCGCCGGGCGGCCGCCCGGATCGTCGAGCTCGGTGAGCTGGATCCGGCGACCGGTGCCGCGGTGCATCGGGTGGCGGACTCGGTGGAGCAGGTGCTGTACGCGCCCCGGCCGCGCCCGGCGTCGGGTGCGGCGGAGGATGTGCGCCGGGTGATCGAGGCACTGCGGGGCACGGTGAGCACCGGCGCCCGGCTGCGGGCGCTGTTCCTGCCGCGCTCGTCGGTGCGGGTGCTGTGGGCGGTGTCGGCCCGCTGGTCGGCGCTCAGGGCCCGGGTGGCGGCGGCCAGGCCCGGTCTGCGCCGGCCGTCGGAGCAGCAGGGCTGAGACGGGTCATGGGTGAGGGGCGGCCACCGGCGGTGGCCGCCCCTCATACGTTGTCTGTCGGCGTCCGCGGAAACCGCCGGACGGCTAGCGGCCCTGTTCGTCTCGGCGGCGCTGCCAGCGCTCCTCGATCCGGTCCATCATGGAGCGTTTCGGCCGCGCCTGGCGGCGGACTGCGCCCGCGGGCTGCTCACCCGGCTTCGGGCCCCTGCGCCAGCCGGTGACGGCGAGTACGGCACAGCCCAGCATGACGAGGAAACCCACCACGCTGACCCAGATCAGCTGCGCGACCATTCCGGCCATGAGGAGCGCGATACCCACGAGAAAACCTGCGACCGCCTGGTAGACCCGCCGCCGGGTGTACGTACGCAGTCCGCTTCCCTCAAGCGCTGACGCGAACTTGGGATCTTCGGCGTACAGCGCTCGCTCCATCTGCTCGAGCATGCGCTGCTCGTGCTCCGAGAGCGGCACGGAGTCCTCCTCATCGTGCAGTCGCCGGGGCGACCCGGGGGGTCCCTTCAGGATAGGCAGGGAATCGCCCCCGTGAAACCCGCCCCTCTACGCCAATTGGCCAACCGGAACCCGCCATGACCGAACCGGCTCGCTGAGGCTTCCATTCCCCTGCGGCCGACCCGTCATGCCGGGTGGTGTAGCTCGATCATACGGCGCAAACCCCTCGATCGGAGGTCTTGTGGCGTACTCCATCCGCTGCCAAGGCCCTGATCAGGGACGGGTCCCGGTGGTGCGTTCAGGCCTCGGCGGCACCCCGCGTCTCTCCGAGCACATGCAGCTGGGTGGCGACGGAGTGGAAGGCGGGCAGTTCGGCCGCGGCCGCCTCCAGCTTCAGGAGCGCGTCGAGAGCGCCGGGCTCGGTGTCCACGAGGACGCCGGGCACCAGGTCGGCGAAGACCCGCACGCCGTGCACGGCGCCGACCCTGAGGCCCGCGCCCTCGACCAGCGCGGTGAGCTGCTCGGCGGTGAACCGGCGCGGCACCGGGTCGCCGGCGCCCCAGCGGCCCTCGGGGTCCTGCAGCGCCTGCCGGGCCTCCGTGAAGTGACCGGCGAGGGCGCGGGCGAGCACCGCCCCGCCGAGGCCGGCCGCGAGCAGGCTGAGGACGCCCTCGGAGCGCAGCGCGGCGACGGCGTTGCGGACGCCCTCGGCCGGGTCGTCGACGTACTCCAGGACGCCATGGCACAGCACGGCGTCGTAGCCCCCGCGCTCGACCACGTCGAACAGGCCGTGCGCGTCGCCCTGGACGCCCCGCACCCGCTCGGCGACACCGGCCTCGGCGGCCCGGCGCTCCAGCGCGAACAGTGCGTTGGGGCTGGGGTCGACCACGGTGACGCGGTGGCCGAGCCGGGCGAGGGGCACGGCGAACTTGCCGCTGCCGCCTCCGGCGTCGAGGACGTCGAGTGCGTCCCGTCCCGTGGCCTTGACCCGGCGGTCGAGAGCGTCCTGGAGGACCTCCCAGACCACGGCCGTACGCAGGGAGGCGCGGGATCCAGGGGTGTCGGAGCGCAGCGACGCCCACTGAGGGTGGTGGTGGGAGACGGGCGGGCGCATCGGGTCCGACACGGCAGTTGACTCCTCGGCAGAGCTGAATGGCTTCAGGCGACTCCAGCCTATTGCCTCCGGCGTCCCACCGGTCACCGCGGCCGGGTGGGCCGCGGTGCGTCTCGTCCGGCGGACTTCTCGGTGGTCAGCCCGCGTCCGGAAGGTCACCGCGCGCGCTCGGTCCGGTCACCTCCCCGGTCTCCGTCGCGTCCCTGCGAGGCTGGGGCAGGACGGGCTGGAGGACGAGCATCCGCTCGACGATGCGCAGGAACATCGCCACGTCCCGTATCAGGTCGTCGGCGTCCCGTCGACTCGCCGCGCCCTGGATGCCGGCCTCGGCGCGGGCGCGGCGGGCGGCACCGGAGGCGAACAGGGCGCTCCACTCGGTCAGTTCGGGGGCGATCTCGGGCAGCACTTCCCAGGCGCTGCGGATCCGGGCGCGGCGGCGTGGGGAGGTCTCGGGGCGGCCCAGGGCGGCGAGCACCGCGGCGGCGGTGCGCAGCGCGGCGAGGTGGGCCGTCGCATAGCGTTCGTTCGGCGTGTCCAGGACGGCGGCCTCCTCCAGTCCGGCGCGGGCCTGGGCGAGCAGGTCGAGGGCGGCGGGCGGGGCCGTGGCCCGGCGGAGCACGGGGTGCACATCGCTCGCCGGGCCGGTCAGTGAGGGGGCAGGGCCGGTGGCGCGGCGCCGGCGGGCGGCGGCTGCGGACGGGTTGGCCATGACGAACCTCCTGTCGTCTGGGTGACGGCACGGGTGCCGTATGTGCCCATCGTGCGATATGCCACTGACAATCCGTTCTGACCTGGGGTTTTGCTTCGATCGAAGGTTCGGGCGTATTTTTGCACTGACCAGTCAGTTCAAAAATACTGTCGCAGCGACAGGGGGGCTTGTGGACGGCGTGGACGTCAAGGCCGAGGGCCTCGGGCTCAAGGGACCACGGGGGTGGGCCTTCCGGGGCATCACCCTCGATGCGGAGCCCGGCTCACTCATCGCGATCGAGGGACCGTCCGGCTCCGGCCGTACCTGTCTGCTGCTCGCGCTCACCGGGCGGATGAAGCCCACCGAGGGAACCGCCGCCGTCGGCGGCTTCCGGCTCCCCCGGCACATGGCCCGGCTGCGCCGGGTCAGCGCGGTGGCCAACGTGGCCGGGGTGACCGACCTGGAGCCGGCTCTGACCGTCGGCGAGCACCTGCGCGAACGCGCCCTGCTGCAGAGCCGCTTCGGCGACTCCCTGCGCGACCTGCTGCGCCCCCGCGCCCAGCGCCTGCACGAGGCGCGGCTGCGCGTCGACGCGGCCCTGGCCGCGGCAGGACTGAACCTCGAAACGCTGCCCAAGGGCTCCCGCACGGCCGTACGCGACCTGCAGCGGCCGCAGGAACTGCGTCTGTCCCTCGCCCTGGCCCTGCTCGGCCGGCCCGGACTGATCGGCGTCGACGACATCGACCTGAAGCTCTCGGACATCGAGCGCGCCGAACTGTGGGACCTGCTGCGCTCACTCACGCGCGCGGGGACGACGGTCGCGGTCGTCTGCCGCACCGCCCCCGGCGATTGCGTGATCGTCTCCACCGAGGAGCACGACAAGAGCGAGGACGAGCACGACATGGACGACACGGACGACAAGAGCGTCGAGAACAGCGACCCGAAGGAGGACGTCGATGCGCTCGCCTAGGCTGGCCGCACTCGAACTGAGGCGCTTCGGGCGCGGGAAGCTGCCGCGCGCCGCCCTGGTCGCGCTGCTCGTGCTGCCGCTCCTCTACGGCGCCCTGTACCTGTGGTCGTTCTGGGACCCGTACGGCCGGCTGGACCGCATCCCGGTGGCGCTGGTGAACGACGACAAGGGCGCCACGGCGGCCGGCAAGAAGATCACCGCCGGTGACGACATCGTCGGCGGGCTGCGCGACAGCCGGACCTTCGCCTGGCACGAGGTGAGCGACGAGGAGGCCCGCAAGGGCGTCGAGGACGGCACCTACTACCTGTCGCTGACGATGCCTGCCGATTTCAGCCGGCGTATCGCCTCCAGCTCCGGCGCTGCCCCGGAGACGGGTGCCCTTCAGGTGCGCACCAACGACGCGAACAACTACATCGTCGGCCAGATCTCCCGCACGGTCTTCAACGAGGTCCGCTCGGCCGCCTCCACCAAGGCCTCCCGCACCTTCCTCGACAAGATTTTCGTCTCCTTCTCCGACATCCACGACAAGACCGTCACGGCCGCGCAGGGCGCCGACAGGCTGAACACCGGTATCGGGAAGGCGGAGAAGGGCTCGAAGGACCTCGCCGACGGACTGAAGGACGCCCGGAGCGGCAGCGGCGAGCTGGCCAAGGGCGTCAAGAAGCTGAACTCGGGCGCCGGTGACCTTCAGGTCGGCTCCCGGCAGGTGGCCGACGGCACCCAGGAGCTCGCCGACAAGGTCAACGGCGTCTACGACAAGGCCGGTCCGTTCCTGAAGGACAACGAGAAGACCATCGGGGACACCGCCCGGCTGGTCGGCGACTCGGCCAAGACCGTCGAGGACAATCTCGACGTCCTGGTGAAGCGCGCCCCGGACGCCGCGAAGCTCGCCCATGCCAACGCCGCCATCATGGACGAGTTCTACAAGGCACGCTGCGAGACCGCCCCGATCCCCGACCCGAACTGCGCCGACTTCAAGCGGGCCAGGACGGCCACCGAGGAGGTGGCCGGCGTGGCCGACGACCTCAACACGCTGATCGCCGACCAGAACGGCGACCTGAAGACGATGCGGGACAACCTCGGCACCCTCCAGAAGCAGGCCGCGGCCCTGGAGGACCGCGCGCCGCATCTGTACGAGGACGTCGACGACGCGGTCAAGAAGATCAACAAGCTGAACACCGGTGCCCAGGAGGTCGCCGCCGGCGCCAAGAAGCTGCACGCCGGGCTCGGCACCGCCCAGACCGGCGCCAGCGCGCTGGACAAGGGCATCGGCACGGCCGCGTCGGGCGCCGACACCCTGAACGGCGGCCTGTACAAGCTGTCCGACGGCTCCGGCAAGCTCGCCGGCGGACTGCACGACGGCGCCGGAAAGATCCCGGACTACGACAAGAAGGACCGCGACCAGCGCACCGACGTGATGGCCGACCCGGTCCAGCTGGCCTCGCACGACCTGCACAAGGCGCCGAACTACGGCACCGGCTTCGCCCCGTACTTCATCCCGCTGTCCCTGTGGGTGGGCGCGATGGTCGCCTACATGCTGATCGCGCCGCTCAACCGGCGTGCCCTGGCGGCCGGTTCGCCGGGCTGGCGGATCGCGCTCGCGGGCTGGCTGCCGGTGGTCGCGGTGGGGGTGCTCCAGGTCGGCGCCCTGATGGCCGTACTGCACTGGGTGATCGGTCTGCAGATGCTGCACGCGGCCGGCACGATCGGCTTCCTGTGCCTGGTCACGGCCTGCTTCGCGGCGATCGTGCAGTGGCTGAACGCCCGCTTCGGCGCGGCGGGCCGGATCCTGGTGCTCGCGCTGCTCATGCTCCAGCTGACCTCGGCGGGCGGCACGTACCCGGTGCAGACCAGTCCGGGCTTCTTCAACGCGGTCCACCCGTTCCTGCCGATGAGCTACATCGTGGCGGCGCTGCGCCGGCTGATCACCGGCGGCGGGCTCGGCCCGGTCTGGCAGGCGTGCGCCGTGCTCGTCGCGTTCACCGCGGGGGCGCTCGCCCTGACCGCCCTCGCCGCGCGGCGCCGCCAGGTGTGGACGCTGGACCGGCTGCACCCCGAGCTGAGCCTGTGACCCCCGGCCGTCCGCCGCACACGCGCGTACCTGTGAGAATCGGGGCCATGGAAAGCAGCAGCGCCAGGTCCGGGGGCGGCACGCGCCGTGAGGCCACCCGGCAGAAGCTCTACGAGGCGGCCGTCACGCTCATCGCCGAGCAGGGCTTCTCCGCGACCACGGTGGACGAGATCGCCGAGCGGGCAGGAGTCGCGAAGGGCACGGTCTACTACAACTTCGCGAGCAAGTCGGTCCTCTTCGAGGAGTTGCTGCGGCACGGCGTCGGTCTGCTCACCGCCTCGCTGCGGGAGGCGGCGGAGCAGACCGCGCGCGCGGGCGGCAGCAAGGTGGACGCGCTGGACGCGATGGTCCGCGCGGGCCTGGTCTTCATCGACCGCTACCCGGCCTTCACCCAGCTGTACGTGGCCGAGCTGTGGCGCACCAACCGGGCCTGGCAGTCCACGCTGATGGTGGTCCGGCAGGAGGCCGTCGCGGTGGTCGAGGGGGTGCTGCGCGAGGGCGTGGCGGCCGGCGAGTTCAGCGACGAGATCGATGTGCAGCTGACGGCGGCCGCGCTGGTCGGCATGGTGCTGGTGGCCGCCCTGGACTGGAAGGCCTTCCAGCCGGAGCGCTCCCTGGACGACGTCCACGCGGCCCTGTCCCGGCTGCTGCAGGGCCGGGTCAGCGGCAGGGACTGAGCACCCTGCGGGCAGGGGAAAGGCGCCGGTCCCTTGCCGGACCGGCGCCTTCCCGTTCCCCTTGTTCCCCCGTACTCCCCGTACGGTCCTCCCCCGATGGTCCCCCGCGGGTGGTCGTCCCCGCGGGTCCCCCGACTCGCTTCCGCCGACGGATCGGCGGAAGGAGCGGCTCGGTGACGGGCGCCGTTCCGCCGCCCCGTGCCGGCGGTGCCGGGCCGTGCCCCTTGCCGTGCCTCCACTCTCCCGTTCCCGCCGCTCGCGGCCCATCCGCGCAGGTACTCATCTCGTCACCTAAGTACGGATACTCAGCCGTACGCGCGCGTGCCCACACCTGCGGACCGCCGGCTGACTACGATCGCGGCCGTGTCCGTACTCCCCTTGGTCTTCACCAGCGGCTGGGCCAGCGGCATCAACGCCTACGCGGTGGTGCTGCTGCTCGGCCTGTTCGGCGCGACGGGCGTGAGCGACGACGTCCCGCAGACGCTGCAGCGCCCCGAGGTGCTGATCGTCGCCGGGGTGCTGTTCCTGTGCGAGGCGGTCGCCGACAAGATCCCGTACGTCGACTCGGTGTGGGACTCCGTGCACACGGTGATCCGGCCGCTCGCGGGAGCCTGGGTGGGCGCGCTGCTCGCCGGGCACAGCGGTTCGCTGCCGGACGTGGCGGCCGGTCTGATCGGCGGCTCGACGGCGCTGGCCAGCCATACGGTGAAGGCCGGGACGCGGATGGCCGTCAACACCTCGCCGGAGCCGTTCAGCAATTTCGTGCTGAGCACCGCCGAGGATCTCGGGGTGGGCGGCGTCGTCTCGATCGCGATGTTCCATCCGGAGGTGGCGGCGGTCATCGCGGCCGTGCTGCTGGCCGGCGGTCTGCTGGCGCTGGTGTTCCTCGTCGCGCGCATCCGGCGCTTCCTGCGGCGGCGGGCGCAGCGCCGCGAGGAGCGCAGGCTGGCCTCGCGGTCGCCCTGACCCGCCCGCGGGCCGGATTGTCAGTGGCGGTCGATAAAGTCGCAGGCATGGCACGGATTGCGGTGATCGGCGCCGGGATGGGCGCGATGGCGGCCGCTGCCCGGCTGGCCGTCGCGGGCCACCGGGTGGTGGTGTACGAGCGTACGGACACATACGGCGGCGGGGTGCGCCGCTTCGAGCGGGACGGGTTCGCCTTCGACACCGGCCCGGGGCTGCTGACGCTGCCCGCGGTGTACCGCGATCTGTTCGTCAAGACCGGCAAGGAGCCGCTGGAGGACTGCGTCGACCTGGTCCAGGTCGACCCGTCCGCGCGGCACGTCTTCGCGGACGGCTCCGAGGTGTCACTGCCGAACGCCTCGCGCGCGGGCGTCGTCACGGCTCTGGACGAGGCGCTGGGTGCGGGCGCGGGCGAGCGCTGGGGCGAGTTCCTGCTGCGGGCCCGGGAGGCCTGGGACCGCACCCGCAGGCCGCTGCTGGAGGAGCCGCTGTGGCCCAACTGGCGGGTGCTGGCGGAGAAGGAGCCGTATCCGGGCGTCCCGCAGCGGCGCCTGCTGCGCACCCGGCAGGCGCGCACCCTGTCCGAGATCGGCTCCTGGGAACTGCGCGACGAGCGCCTCGCGGCCCTGCTGGCGAGTTCCGCACTCGCCTACGGCCTCGATCCGCGGACCGCCCCGGCGAGCGCGGCCGTGCTGCCGTACATGGAGCACGCCTTCGGCACCTGGTATGTGCGCGGCGGCATCCGGGAGTTGGCGCGCGCGGTGTACGAGCGGTGTCTGCAGCGGCGGGTCGAGTTCGTCTTCGACGCGGAGGTCATGCGCATCCTGGACAAGGACGGCCGGGCCGCGGGCGTGGAGTTGAGGGACGGCACGGTGGCCGAGGCGGACCATGTCGTGGCGGACGTGGATCCGGCGCGGTTGAGGCTGATGACGGACCGCAAGCTGGACAAGGACGGGGATGTCCAGCCCAGTCCGTTCCCTACGGGTCCGGGGCGGTTCGCCCTGCTGCTGGCCCTGCGCGGCGGGCGCGAGGCCGGTGCCACGCATCGTACGGTCGTGCACGCGCCGGACCCGGAGTCCGAGCTGGACTTCCTGGACTCGGCGGAAGGAGACCAGCCGCCGCCCACGGTGACCGTGCTGCGCCCCGACGACCCCGCGCTCAGACCGGACGACGGGCACGAGTCCGTGGTGCTGTCCGCGGCGGTGCCGAGCGCCGCCGACTGGGAAGAGGAAGGCACCGTCCGGCGGTACACGGACGATCTCCTCGACGCCGCCCAGGCCGCGATACCGGGCCTGCGGGACCGCGTCCTGTGGCAGGAGGCGCGCACACCCGACGACACCGACGAGGAGACGAGTGCGTTCCTCGGCGCCGTGCCGGCCCCCGCGCTCGCCGCCGGGCACGGCCGTTTCCTGCACCCGGCGAACACCACGCGGCTCCCCGGTCTGTACCGGGTCGGCGGCTGGTCCCACCCCGGCGGCGGCCTGCCGCACGCGGGCATGTCGGGTGCGCTGGTGGCGGGGCTGATCGTGGAGGGCTCGCAGTTCCGCGGCTCCCAGTGAGCCGGACCGAGGCTTGAGAAACGGTACTGCTCAGGTCAGAAGCGGTACTGCTCGTCGAATCCGGCGCCGGGCTGCGGCTGCTGCGCATGGCCGTGGCCCTGCTCCTGGCCCTGGTACGGGTAGGGCTGCTCCTGCGGGAGTTCGCCGCCGTAGGTCTCGTCGGTGCGCTGCTGCGGCACCCACACCCCGCCCGCCGGGGTCTGGCCGTAGCCACCACCGGCGTACGGGTCCTGGGCGTAGCCCTGCTGGCCGTACTGCCCGGCGTAGCCGGGGTCGTACGGGGCGCCGCCGTAGGTCTGGTTGCCGATGTAGGGGTCGGAGTAGTTGGCGTAGGCCTGCTGGCCCGTGGCGTCGTAGCCGTAGCCCTGCTGGCCGTAGCCCGAGTAGTCGTAGGCGTAGGCCTGCTGGCCGGTGCCCTGCTGCTGGGCGGCGGCCGCGTGGGCGGCGGTGTCGCCGTAGACGCCGTAGGAGCCGGTGTCCTCGGGCATGGGCTGCGGTTCGTAGACGGCGGTGGTCTCGGCGGCGGTGGGGCCGCCGGCGCGAGCCGGGGTGAAGACGTCGTCGCGGTCGTAGTCGTCGTAGTCACCCTGCGCCTGGCCGTAGACAGCCTGGTCGGCGTCCCGGTCGGCGGCGGTGCCCTCGTGCTCCGGGCCGGCGGTGGCGGCCGGCTCCGGGTCGTGCCGGTCCACCTTGCCGCGGCGGCGCTTGCTGCCGCCGCCGGTCTCGGCGTCGGGGCGCTTGACCGCCCAGCCGGCGGCGAAGCCGCGACGGAACGACAGGGTGACGTAGGTCTGACCGATGGCGAAGGCGATGGCGCCGACGCCGATCACGATCACGGACGGCATCAGCACGCCGACCACGACCCCGAGGAAGCCGGCGAACGCGAGCAGCCGCCAGCGCAGGCGCGCCTTGTACTGCAGCAGTACCTCGCCGAGCAGCCACAGTGCGACGACGCCGAACGCGATGTAGAGGACCGTCCAGCCCATGTACGCCCCTCTCCCAGTAACCGCTACGCAGTGTGTCGTATCGCGGTGCGGCGGGTCTAGGCCTGCGGGGGGTGGTGCAGGCCCAGGTTCTCGTAGATTTCCAGGGTCGCCGTGGAGTTGTTCAGTGTGATGAAGTGCAGTCCGGGCACCCCCTCGGCGAGCAACCGAGCGCAGAACTCCGTGGCGAACTCGATACCGATGGAGCGTACCGCCGCCGGATCGTCCTTCGCTGTGAGGATCCGCTCTTTCAGAGCGTCCGGGAAGACGGCATTGCTGAGTTTGGGCAACCGTTCCAGCATCTTCACGCTGGTGACAGGCAGCACCTCGGGGATCACCGGGGTGCCGCAGCCGGCGGCGGCCACGCGGTCGCGCAGCCGGAGATACGACTCCGGCTGGAAGAACATCTGTGTGATGGCGTAGTCGGCGCCCGCACGGCACTTGTCCACGAAGTGGGACACGTCGGTGTCCCAGTCCGCGGAACGGGGGTGCATCTCGGGGAACGCGGCGACGCCCACGCAGAAGTCGCCCGACTCCTTGATGAGCCGGACGAGCTCGGCGGCGTAAGTGAGGCCCCGCGGGTGCGGGACCCAGTCGCCCATGGGGTCGCCGGGCGGGTCGCCGCGCACGGCGAGCATGTTGCGGATCCCGGCGTCCGCGTACTGGCCGATGATGTTGCGCAGTTCGGCGATGGAGTGGTCGACCGCGGTGAGGTGGGCGACCGGGGTGAGCGTGGTGTCGGCGACGATCTGCTGGGTCTCCTTGACCGTGCCGGCGCGGGTGGAACCGCCGGCGCCGTAGGTCACGGAGACGAAGTCGGGCGCGACCGCCTCGACCCGCCGGAGCGCGCTCCACAGGTTCCGCTCGCCCTTGGGGGTCTTCGGCGCCGAGAACTCGAACGAGTACGTGGTCTTGCCGCTGGCGAGGATGTCGCGCACGGTGCGTGCGCGATCAGTCCTGGTGGATGGGGTTCCGAGGGCCATACGGGCAGGTTAGCCACGGGTGGGCGGTCACCCAACCGGATGCCGATAATTTGCCCGGATTGTCGACTTACTGTCCACTCCTTGGACACTTCGCCGGACCGGCCTCCCGTCAGGCCTGCCGCAGCCGCTTGGCGAACTCGGCCGCGGCGGCTCCCGGGTCGTCGGCCTCGGTGATCGCGCGGACGACGACCACCCGGCGGGCGCCCGCGTCCAGCACCTCGTCGAGGCGGGCGAGGTCGATGCCGCCGATCGCGAACCAGGGGCGGTCGGTGCCGAGGCCGGCCGTGTACCGGACCAGGTCGAGGCCCGGGGCGTGCCGGCCGGGCTTGGTGGGGGTGGGCCAGCAGGGGCCGGTGCAGAAGTAGTCCACGCCGTCCTGCACGGCGGCCGCGGCGGCCTCGGACTCGGCGTGCGTGGAGCGGCCGATCAGCACCTCGTCACCGAGGAGGGCGCGGGCCGCGGGGACCGGCAGATCGCCCTGGCCGAGGTGCAGCACGTCGGCGCGGGCGGCGTGGGCGACGTCCGCGCGGTCGTTCACCGCGAGGAGCTTGCCGTGCCGGGCGCAGGCGTCCGCGAAGACCTCCAGGTGCGCCAGCTCCTCGGCGGCCTCCATGCCCTTGTCGCGCAGCTGCACGATGTCGACACCGCCGGCCAGGACCGCGTCCAGGAACTCGGGAAGGTCACCCTGACGGGTGCGCGCATCCGTGCACAGGTACAGATGCGCGTCGGCGAGCGCGGTGCGTGCGGTGTCGGACATACGTAGGTCCCCCCGGTCGGTGTCCCTGACGGATTGGGCGGGTGGCGTACGGGCAGCGACGGCCCGCACGCCACCCCTCGTGGTACGGGTCGCTCAGACGGCGAGCGCCTGGGCGCGGCGCTTCACCTCCGTGCCGCGATTCTCGCTCAGGGCCTGCGCGGGGGTGCCGGGCAGGGTCGGGTCGGGGGTGAAGAGCCACTCGAGCATCTCTTCGTCCGTGAAGCCGTCGTCCCGCAGGAGCGTCAGGGTGCCGGTCAGGCCCTTGACGACCTTGTCCCCGTCGATGAAGGCGGCGGGGACGTGCAGCGCGCGGTTCTCACCGCGGCGTACGGCGATGAGCTGGCCCTCCTTGACCAGCTGCCGCACACGCGTCACCTCGACGTCGAGCATCTCTGCGATGTCGGGGAGGGTGAGCCAGGCGGGGACGAGAGCATCGATCTTTGCGTCAATCTCGGTCACGCGACCTAGCGTAGGCGCTCCGCCGGGGTGGCCGCGATGAGTGGTGCCGGGTGGTGTCGTCCGTCGGGTGATGCGCCGTCGTGGCTGGTCGCGCCCACGCGGCGGAGCCGCATATCGATACAGCCCCGCGCCCCTAGGCAGCTGCCGTCGCGTCCTTCAAGGGGCGGGCCGGGTCGGACATCGCCTCCCGGTCCATCACGCGGCCCGCTTCGATCAGCCGCCGGCCCTGGGCGAGATCACGCGGGCGGCCCACTGCCAGTAGGGCCACCAGGCGATCTTCGCGGAGCCAGCACACCGACCAGGACGGGCCCGTCGGGTCGCCGCGCCAGACCATGTGGTCCGCCGCGGCGTGGTGACCGGCGTACTGGACGAAGCGGCCGAACTGCTCGGACCAGAAGTACGGCACCGGGTCGTAGGCCGCGGGGGTCTCGCCGAGGATGTTCGCGGCGACCGTGCGCGGGCCCTGCAGGGCGTTGTCCCAGTGGTGGACCAGCAGGCGTTCGCCGTAGCGGGCGGAGGGGAAGGAGGCGCAGTCGCCGACGGCGTAGACGTCCTCGACGGAGGTGCGCAGGTGGGCGTCGGCGAGGACGTCACCGTGCGGGCCGAGCGCGATGCCGGAGCCGGCCAGCCAGGCGGTGGCGGGGCGGGCGCCGATGCCGACGACGACGGCGTCCGCGGGCAGCCGGGTGCCGTCGGCGAGGATCACCGCGCCGGGCTCGATGTGATCCACGCGCGCGTGGGTGCGCAGTTCGGCGCCGGCGTCGGCGTACCAGGCGGCCATGGGGGCCGCGACCTCGGCGGGCAGGGCGCCGGCCAGCGGCCGGTCGGCGGCCTCCACGACGGTCACCGCACAGCCGGCCTCGCGGGCGGCCGTGGCGAACTCGGCACCGATCCAGCCGGCCCCGACGACCACGATGTCGTGCTGCTCGGTCAGCACCGGCCGCAGCCGTTCGGCGTCGTCCAGGGTGCGCAGCAGATGCACGCCGGGCACGCCCTCGGTGCCGGGCAGGGTGACCGGTTCGGCGCCGGTGGCCAGGACCAGGACGTCGTACGGCACCGGGCCCGTCTCGGTGTCCAGTTCGTGCGCGGCGGGGCGCAGGCCCAGCACCTCGCAGCCGAGCCGCAGTTCGACGCCGAGCGTCTCGAAGTCCACGTCGAAGGCGGAGCCCTCGGCCTTGCCGAGCAGCACGGCCTTCGACAGCGGCGGCCGGTCGTACGGCTGGTGCGGCTCCGCGCCGAGCACGGTGACCGGCCCCCTGAAACCCTGTTCCCGCAGGGCGACCGCGGTCTGCACCCCGGCCATGCCCGCGCCGACGACGACCACGCGTCGCCCCTCCGACGTGCCCCGTTGCGCTGTCTGCTCGCTCACCCGATCACCATAGACACGTGACAACGCGTCAGTCAGCGGGCGTGCTCGGTGACCTGTTCCACAACGCTCGTGCCGGCACCCGTCCGGGACTCCCACTCCCAGGTCTCCTCCAGCCGCACCCGCCCGTCCGGCAGCTGGACGACCGTGGACACGCAGTGCCCGGAAGCGGTCGTCCCGTCGGTCCGCAGCTGGACGTACCGGAAGTCCAGCCGGTCCCCCTCGCGGGTGCCGACCAGATGGCCGCGTACGACATCGCCGCCCGCGTACTCGGCCCAGATCTCGCCGTCCTTCTCGTGGTACGCGAAGCGGGTGCGGGTACCCACCTGACCTGGAGCCTGGTCCGCCACGGGGGCGAAGGTCAGGCCGTCGAGCGACCGGGGCATGGGCAGGGGCTCCCTTACGGGTGACGAGCACGGCGGGCTAGGGTGGCCACCGTACAAGCACTCGCGGGAGCCCGGACGCACCGGGCTGAGAGGGAGGCTGGCGGCCTCCGACCGTACGAACCTGATCCGGGTCATGCCGGCGAAGGGAGGGGCTGGACGCCCATGTCGTCACGTACGTCCGATACGTCCGACGTCCTCGTCATCGGGGGCGGAATCATCGGCCTGGTCACGGCCTGGCGCGCGGCGCAGCGCGGGCTCACCACGGCCGTCGTGGACCCCGAGCCCGGTGGCGGGGCCGCGCGGGTCGCGGCCGGGATGCTGGCCGCGGTCACCGAACTGCACTACGGCGAGGAGACCCTGCTCGCCCTCAATCTCGAATCGGCGCGCCGCTACCCGGACTTCGCGGCCGAGCTGACCGAGCTGACCGGCCACGACCTGGGCTATCGCCGCTGTGGCACCCTCCAGGTCGCGCTCGACGCCGACGACCGGGCCCATCTGCGCGAGCTGCACGCGCTGCAGCGGCGCTGCGGCCTGGAGTCGGAGTGGCAGTCCGGGCGGGAGTGCCGCCGCCTGGAGCCGATGCTGGCGCCCGGGGTGCGCGGCGGGCTGCGGGTGGACGGCGACCATCAGATCGACCCGCGGCGGCTGGCGACGGCCCTGGTGGCCGCGTGCGAGCGGGCCGGCGTCACGTTCCACCGCTGCTGGGCCGAGCGGCTGGACGTCGTACGGGACCGGGCCGCCGGGGTCTGCACGCGGGACGGTACCGAGCTGCGCGCCGGGCAGGTGGTGCTCGCGGCCGGCTCCCTGAGCGGACGGCTCACGGGCGTGCCGGAGGCCGTGCTGCCGCCGGTGCGGCCGGTCAAGGGACAGGTGCTGCGGCTGACGGTGCCGCGCCGGCACGCGCCGTTCCTCAGCCGTACGGTACGGGCCGTGGTCCGTGGCAGCCAGGTCTATCTGGTGCCCCGCGAGAACGGTGAACTGGTCGTCGGCGCGACCAGCGAGGAGCTGGGCTGGGACACGACCGTCACCGCCGGTGGCGTGTACGAGCTGCTGCGCGACGCCCATGAGCTGGTGCCGGGCATCACCGAGCTGCCGCTCACCGAGACCCGGGCCGGACTGCGCCCCGGCTCCCCCGACAACGCGCCGCTGCTCGGCCCGACCGGGCTGGCGGGGCTGCTGCTGGCCACCGGGCACTTCCGCAACGGGGTGCTGCTGACGCCGGTCACCGGGGATGTGCTGGCCGAGGTGCTGGCGAGTGGTCAACTGCCGGACGAGGCACGCCCGTTCACTCCGCAGCGCTTCGGCGCCGTACTCCTGGAGCAGTCCGCATGAGCATCTCCGTGACGTTTTCCATCTCCGTCAACGGCGAGCGTCGGGAGGTCTCCTCGGGCACCTCGCTCGACGCCGTCGTACGGTCCCTGGTCGCCGCGCCCTCCGGGGTGGCCGCGGCCGTCAACGAGACCGTCGTGCCGCGTGCGCAGTGGGCGGGCACGACGCTGAGCGAGGGCGATCGCGTGGAGATCCTCACCGCGGTCCAGGGGGGCTGAGTCATGGCCGACGATTCCTTCGTCCTCGGGGGTACGGCGTACTCCTCGCGGCTGATCATGGGTACGGGCGGTGCGCCCAGCCTGGACGTGCTGGAGCGGGCGCTGGTCGCCTCCGGTACGGAGCTGACGACGGTCGCGATGCGGCGGGTGGACCCGTCCGTGCACGGATCGGTGCTGTCGGTGCTGGAGCGGCTGGGCATCCGGGTGCTGCCGAACACGGCGGGGTGTTTCACCGCGGGCGAGGCCGTGCTGACCGCGCGGCTGGCGCGGGAGGCGCTCGGTACGGATCTGATCAAGCTGGAGGTCATCGCCGACGAGCGGACGCTGCTGCCGGATCCGGTGGAGCTGCTGGAGGCGGCGGAGACGCTGGTCGACGACGGGTTCACGGTGCTGCCGTACACCAATGACGATCCGGTGCTGGCGCGGAAGCTGGAGGACGCCGGGTGTGCGGCGGTGATGCCGCTCGGGTCGCCGATCGGGTCCGGGCTCGGGATTCGCAACCCGCACAATTTCCAGCTGATCGTCGAGCGGGCGGGGGTGCCGGTGATTCTGGACGCGGGGGCCGGTACGGCGTCCGACGTCGCTCTGGCGATGGAGCTGGGGTGTGCCGGGGTGATGCTTGCCTCGGCGGTGACGCGGGCACAGGAGCCGGAACGCATGGCTGCCGCCATGAGGCATGCGGTGGAGGGGGGCCGGTTGGCTCGGCTGGCCGGGCGGATTCCGCGCAGGCACTTCGCCGAGGCGTCGTCTCCTGCGGAGGGCTTGGCCGTGCTGGATCCCGAGCGACCCGCGTTCTGACGCAGCGCCGCAGCAGCCCACCACTCTCCCACCCACGCACCGCCCATGACTGTCGGCTGAAAGGCCGGACTCTCCCGTGGGACGTCCTCGCCATCGGCGGCTGCGGGTCGGGGGGAGCAGTAGCAGCTGCCGCGGGTCGGGGGGAGCCGGCGCGGGCCATGGGGGGATCAGCAGGCACGAGGCGCGGCTGCCGGGCTCGGGGCGTGGGGGGCGTGGCTGCCGTGGGGCGTGGAGGGGGCGGTGGTCGTGGGGGGTGGGAAGCGTTACAGGTCGGCTTCAGTGGGGTGGGGAAAGCGGTCTCGGCGAGGGGAGCGGTTGTTGGTCCTCGTAGACTCCCCTGCGTGGATACGACCCTTCAGGACCCCCTCGTCGGGCAGGTGCTCGACGGCCGTTATCGCGTCGACGCGCGGATCGCGGTCGGCGGGATGGCCACGGTCTACCGGGCCCTGGACACCCGTCTGGACCGCGTTCTCGCGCTGAAGGTGATGCACCCGACGCTCGCGGCGGACGGAAGCTTCGTGGAGCGGTTCATCCGGGAGGCGAAGTCCGTCGCCCGGCTCGCGCACCCGAATGTCGTGCAGGTCTTCGACCAGGGCACCGACGGGTCGTACGTGTACCTGGCGATGGAGTACGTCGCCGGGTGCACCCTGCGGGACGTGCTGCGCGAGCGCGGGGCGCTGCAGCCCCGCGCGGCGCTCGACATCCTTGAGCCCGTCCTCGCCGCGCTCGGCGCCGCGCACCGGGCCGGGTTCGTGCACCGGGACATGAAGCCCGAGAACGTGCTGATAGGCGACGACGGACGGGTCAAGGTCGCCGACTTCGGACTGGTCAGGTCCGTCGACACCGTGACCAGTACCACCGGCGCCGTCCTCGGCACCGTGTCGTATCTCGCGCCCGAGCAGATAGAACTGGGCACCGCCGACCCGCGCGTCGACGTGTACGCGTGCGGTGTCGTGCTCTACGAGATGCTGACCGGCGGCAAGCCGCACTCCGGTGACTCCCCCGCCCAGGTGCTCTACAAGCACATCCACGAGGACGTGCCGCCGCCCTCGGCGCTGGTGCCGGGGCTGCCGTACGCGCTGGACCAGCTGGTCGCGGCGGCGACCGCGCGCGTCCCGGACGCCCGCCCGCAGGACGCCGTGGCGCTGCTCGCCCAGGTGCGCGAGGCGCGGCAGGCGCTGAGCGCCGAGCAGCTGGACACGGTGCCACCGCAGGCGCTGTCCGCGGAGCACGACAACGCCGGGGACCGTACGAGCGTGATCCCGCGGTCGCTTACTGTTCCCCGGCCGCTGCCGGTCAATGAGGACGAGCCGGCGGAGGCCGGCGTCCAGCGCACCAGCCGGCTGCAGGCGCCGCCCGCCCCGTCGTCGCGTCGGTCCCGGCGGTCCGGGCGCTCTCCGCGCCTGGTGCTGACGATCGTCGCCGCCGTGCTGGTGGTGTTCGGCGTGGGCGCCGGGGTCTGGTACATCAACTCCGGCCAGTTCACCAAGGTCCCGCCGCTGCTGTCGAAGACCGAGGCGCAGGCGCGGGACCGGCTCAGGGCGGCCGGGCTCGACGTCGGTCAGGTCAAGCGCGAGTACAACGACGCCGTGAAGCGCGGCACGGTCATCGGCACCGATCCGGCCCCCGGCGCCCGGATCCGTGACCATGACTCGGTGACGCTGACCATCTCGCTGGGCCCGGACACGGTGAACGTGCCGGATGTGACGGGCCGCACGCTGGCCGAGGCGCGCTCGCGGCTGAAGGCGGACGGGCTGGAGCCGGGCATGGTCACCCAGGAGTTCAGCGAGGACGTCGACCAGGGCAAGGTGATCGGTACGACACCGCAGCCTGGCACCAAGCGGCATGCCGGTTCGGCGATCGCGCTGACCGTCAGCAAGGGCAGCCCGATCGCTGTGCCGAACGTCGCCGGCGCCGACCTGAACGACGCCAAGCAGCAGCTGACGGACGCCGGGCTGAAGGTGGAGATCGCCTCCACGCAGGTCAACTCCCCTTACGACAAGGGCAAGGTGGCGCAGCAGAGCCCCGGTAACGGCAGCCAGGCCGCCGAGGGCGACACGGTGACGCTGACGCTGTCCAAGGGCCCGGAGATGGTCGAGGTGCCGGACGTGGTCGGCGACAGCGTCGACGACGCCCACAAGGCGCTGCAGGACGCCGGTTTCAAGGTGGAGGACGACCGGGGGCTGCTCGGGCTGTTCGGCGACACCGTGAAGCAGCAGTCGGTGAAGGGCGGCGACAAGGCGGCCAAGGGGTCGACCATCACGATCACCATCCGGTGACACCGGGATCGCCGGGGGGGGGCCGCGGTCCGGTGGCCGGTGGCCGGTGCGAGCATGACACCCTGAACAGGTGAGCCCCGTTCAGTCGTCGCCCCCTCAGTCGTCGCTTCAGCCGTCCCCTCGGCCGTCGCTTCAGCCGTCGCATCGGCCGGCGTTCGTTCCGCGCAATCCCGTCGGCGGTCATGTCCCCGTGGCCGGCGGTCTGCACTCCGTGGGGCTGTCGTACGCCCGTGAGCTGAAGGCCGAGACCGTGCAGGTCTTCGTCGCCAATCCGCGCGGGTGGGCGACGCCCGCGGGAAACCCACGGCAGGACGAGGCGTTCCGCGAGGCGTGCGCCGAGGAGTCGATCCCCGCGTATGTGCACGCCCCGTACCTGATCAACTTCGGCTCGCACACCGAGGCGACCGTGGAGCGGTCGGTGGAGTCGCTGCGGCACTCGCTGCGGCGCGGGCGGGAGATCGGCGCGCTGGGCGTGGTCGTGCACACGGGAAGCGCGACCGGCGGGCGGGCCCGGGAGGTGGCGCTGAAGCAGGTACGGGCCCGGCTGCTGCCGCTGCTGGACGAGCTGACCCACGACGACGACCCGTTCCTGCTGCTGGAGTCGACCGCCGGGCAAGGGGCCTCGCTCTGTGCCCGCACCTGGGACTTCGGGCCGTACTTCGAGGCGCTGGACGCCCACCCGAAGCTGGGCGTGTGCCTGGACACCTGTCACATCTTCGCCGCCGGGCACGATCTGACCGGACCGAGCGGAATGCACCAGACCCTGGACCTGCTGGTGGGCACCGTCGGCGAGGGGCGGCTGAAGCTGATCCACGCCAATGACTCCAAGGACGTGGTCGGCGCACACAAGGACCGGCACGAGAACATCGGCGCCGGCCATATCGGCGAGGACCCGTTCCGGGCGCTCATGACCCACCCCGCGACCGAGGGCGTGCCGCTGATCATCGAGACGCCCGGCGGCAAGGAAGGGCACGCGGCGGACGTGGCGCGGCTGAAGCGGCTCAGGGACGGCTGAACGACAGCGGAGTACCGGCCCGGTGGCGCGGCCCGCTCGGTGTCACAGCTCGGGGCCGTCTCCCGGTTCCTCCTGGTAGGAGTACCGCTGTTCCTTCCACGGGTCGCCGATGTTGTGGTAGCCGCGTTCCTCCCAGAAGCCGCGGCGGTCGGCGGTCATGTACTCGACGCCGCGGACCCATTTGGGCCCCTTCCAGGCGTACAGGTGGGGCACGATCAGCCGGACCGGGAAGCCGTGCTCGGCGGTGAGGAGTTCGCCGTCCTTGTGGGTGGCGAAGATCGTGCGGTCGGAGGTGAAGTCGGACAGGCGGAGGTTCGAGCTGAAGCCGTACTCCGCCCAGACCATCACATGGGTCACATCCGGTGCCGGCGGCGCCAGGTCCAGGATCGCGGCGGCCGGGACACCGCCCCACTCCGCGCCGGTCATGCTGAACTTCGTCACGCAGTGCAGATCGGCCACGACGGTGGTGTACGGCAGGGCCGTGAACTCCTCGTGGCCCCAGGTGTGCTTGTCGCCGTCGGCGGTGGCGCCGAAGACCCGGAACTCCCAGCGCTCGGGCCGGAACTTCGGGACGGGCCCGTAGTGCGTGACCGGCCAGCCGCGCTGGAGCCGCTGACCCGGCGGAAGCTCGGACTCTGCCGTCGCTCCAGACTCTCGCTCCACCGGATGACCCATGTATCCATCCTGACAGAACTTGGGCAGTGCCCTTGACCACCCGTGCACCCTTACCCATGAATCGGACAACAAGTATCAAGTCAGGGCGAACTTACTAAGTATCCACTTACTGGACGATCTTGCTTGCCGGTGCAATCATGCGGCCGCATACGCACCTCCCCGTTTCCCGTGGAAGGAGCCTCTGCGATGCAGGGCGACCCCGAGGTCATCGAGTTCCTCAACGAGCAGCTCACCGGCGAGCTGACCGCGATCAACCAGTACTTCCTGCACGCGAAGATGCAGGAGAACTTCGGCTGGTACAAGCTCGCCAAGTACACGCGGCACGAGTCGTTCGACGAGATGAAGCACGCGGAGGTGCTCACCGACCGGATCCTGTTCCTGGAGGGGCTGCCCAACTACCAGCGCCTCTTCCACGTCCGCGTCGGGCAGACCGTCAAGGAGATGTTCGAGGCCGACCGGCAGATCGAGGTGGAGGCGATCGACCGGCTCAGGCGGGGGATCAAGGTGATGCGCGAGAAGGGCGACGTCACGTCCGCGAACATCTTCGAGGACATCCTCGCCGACGAGGAGAACCACATCGACTACCTCGACACCCAGCTGGAGCTGGTGGAGAAGCTCGGCGAGGCCCTCTACATCGCGCAGATCATCGAGCAGCCCGAGAGCAGCTGAACGCGGCTAGGCGGCCTCGTCCAGGCCGGCCGGGCCGGACAACTCGGCGAGCACGGGCTTGCCCTGGTCGGCCAGCTCGCGGCGCGGGCAGGCGCCCCGGCCCAGCAGTGCCTGGATCCGGCGGACGCACGAACCGCAGTCCGTGCCCGCCTTGCAGGCGGAGGCGATCTGGCGGGGGGTGCAGGCACCGTCCCCCGCGTGCTGCTTGACCTGCGCCTCGGTGATGCCGAAGCAGCTGCAGACGTACACGCGGATTCACCTCCCGACGGGATCGCTGTCTTGGTGCCATCTCCTTGATCGGTGAGGCAAACCTAACCTTACCCGTCGTGCAGGTCCCGCAAAAGTGGGGAGGGGCGCGGATCGCATGTGATCCGCGCCCCAGCCGCGCCGTAGTCCTCCGGCTGTCCTACTGGTCCCGGTACATCTCCGCGACCAGGAACGCCAGGTCAAGCGACTGGCTGCGGTTCAGCCGCGGGTCGCAGGCCGTCTCGTAGCGCTGGTGCAGGTCGTCGACGAAGATCTCGTCGCCGCCGCCCACGCACTCGGTGACGTCGTCGCCGGTCAGCTCCACATGGATGCCGCCCGGGTGGGTGCCGAGCGCCTTGTGGACCTCGAAGAAGCCCTTGACCTCGTCGAGCACGTCGTCGAAGCGGCGGGTCTTGTGCCCGGAGGCCGCCTCGAAGGTGTTGCCGTGCATCGGGTCGGTCACCCAGGCCACCGTCGCGCCGGACGCCGTGACCTTCTCCACCAGCTCGGGGAGCTTGTCGCGGATCTTGTCGGCGCCCATGCGGACGATGAAGGTCAGCCGGCCCGGCTCCCGCTCGGGGTCGAGGCGGTCGATGTACTGCAGCGCGTCCTCGGCCGTCGTGGTCGGGCCGAGCTTGATGCCGATCGGGTTGCGGATCTGCGAGGCGAACTCGATGTGCGCGTGGTCCAGCTGCCGGGTGCGCTCACCGATCCACACCATGTGCGCGGAGACGTCGTAGAGCTTGCCGGTGCGCGAGTCGACCCGGGTCAGGGCGGACTCGTAGTCCAGCAGCAGCGCCTCGTGCGAGGAGTACAGCTCGACGGTCTTGAACTCCTCCGGGTCCGTGCCGCAGGCCCGCATGAAGTTCAGCGCGTTGTCGATCTCGCGGGCGAGCTGCTCGTAGCGCTGGCCCGAGGGCGAGGTCTTCACGAAGTCCTGGTTCCAGGCGTGCACCTGGCGCAGGTCGGCGTAACCGCCGGTGGTGAAGGCGCGCACCAGGTTCAGCGTGGACGCCGAGGCGTGGTACATGCGCTTCAGCCGCTCGGGGTCCGGGATGCGGGACTGAGGGGTGAAGTCGAAGCCGTTGACGGAGTCGCCCCGGTAGACCGGGAGCGTCACGCCGTCGCGGGTCTCCATCGGCTTGGAGCGCGGCTTGGAGTACTGCCCCGCGATACGGCCGACCTTCACCACGGGCACGGCGGCCGCGTAGGTGAGGACGGCACCCATCTGGAGCAGCGTCTTCAGCTTGTTGCGGATGTGGTCGGCGGACACCGCGTCGAAGGCCTCGGCGCAGTCGCCGCCCTGGAGGAGGAACGCCTCTCCCTTGGCGACGGCCGCCATCCGGGCGCGCAGCTCGTCGCACTCGCCCGCGAAGACGAGCGGCGGATACGACTCGAGGTCCGCGATCACTGCGCGCAGAGCCTCGGCGTCGGGGTACTCGGGCTGCTGCGCCGCGGGCAGGTTTCGCCAGGTGTTGCCAGCGCTCGGACTGGTCTTAGCGTTCACGGTCACCTCGTAAACATTACGGGGTCGTGTCGTGTGACCCATCTTCTGGCTCGAAGGGTGAGACGCGAGGGTTGTCCTGTGGACCGGGGGCCGGGTGGGGTAGGGTTCCTGCCATGTTCGCGCTGTCGATCCAGAACTGGTGGTGGACCGCTTCCCCGGCGGCCCACTGACTGCGCGTACGCAAGACTTCGCGAAGGCCGCCCGAGAGGCGGCCTTCGGCGTGTCCGGGGTCGTTCCTCTCCATCGAGAAGGATCACCCATGAATCTCCAGGACCTCCTGCACGACGACCGCCCCTTCGCCCTGCTCCGCCGCCGCGTCCCGGGCCGTGCCGAGCATCCGGTGGAGTTGCTGATCGGCCCGGTGACCAGCCGCGACCGGCTGGCCGACCTGCCCGAGGAGGGCCTCGCACTGGTCCCGTTCCGGCAGATCCGCGAGCGCGGCTTCGACGTCCGCGACGACGGCACCCCGTTGCTGGTGCTGACGCCGCAGGAGTCGTACGAGATCCCGCTCGACGTGGCCCTGTCCCGGCTCCCGGCGCACAAGGTGCGGGTCGAGGGCGGCGGCTTCGACGTCGGTGACGCGGCGTACGGCGAGATCGTCGGGCGGGTGCTGGCGGAGGAGATCGGCCGGGGCGAGGGCGCGAACTTCGTGATCCGGCGGACGTACGAGGGCGAGATCCCGGGGTTCGGCCGGGCGGACGCGCTCGCGCTGTTCCGGCGGCTGCTGGAGGGCGAGCGGGGCGCGTACTGGACGTTCGTCGTGCACACAGGGGACCGGATGCTGGTGGGCGCCAGCCCGGAGGTGCATGTGCGGATGTCCGGCGGCACGGTCGTGATGAACCCGATCAGCGGGACGTACCGCTATCCCGCCGAGGGCCCGACCCCCGAGCATCTGCTCTCCTTCCTCGCCGACGGCAAGGAGATCGAGGAGCTGTCGATGGTCGTCGACGAGGAACTGAAGATGATGTGCACCGTCGGCGACATGGGCGGGGTGGTCGTCGGGCCGCGGCTGAAGGAGATGGCGCACCTCGCGCACACCGAGTACGAGCTGCGCGGGAAGTCCTCCCTGGATGTGCGGGAGGTGCTGAAGGAGACCATGTTCGCGGCCACGGTGACCGGGTCGCCGGTGCAGAACGCGTGCCGGGTGATCGAGCGCCATGAGGTCGGCGGCCGTGGGTACTACGCGGGCGCGCTGGCGCTGCTCGGGCGCGACTCCGGGGGCGCGCAGACCCTGGACTCCCCCATCCTGATCCGCACCGCCGACATCGACGCCCACGGACGTCTGCGCGTCCCGGTCGGCGCCACGCTGGTGCGCGGTTCGGACCCGGCGAGCGAGGTCGCGGAGACGCACGCGAAGGCGGCGGGGGTGCTCGCGGCCCTCGGGGTACGGCCGTCCCGGCCGCGCGCGGAGCGGGAGCGGCCCCGGCTGGCCGACGACCCGCGGGTGCGGGCGGCGCTGGACGGCCGGCGGGCCGCGCTCGCACCCTTCTGGCTGCGGATGCAGGAGCCGGCCCAGGAGCTGACCGGCCATGCCCTCGTCGTCGACGGCGAGGACACCTTCACCGCGATGCTGGCGCATGTGCTGCGCTCGGGCGGTCTGGAGGTGACGGTACGGCGGTACGACGAGCCGGGGCTGCGGGCGGCCGTGCTCGGACACGAGGGCCCGGTGGTACTCGGCCCCGGACCGGGCGACCCGGCGGATCTCGCCGACCCCAAGATGCGGTTCCTGCGGGAGCTGACCGCCACGGTGATCCGGGAGCACGGGCACGGGGTGCTGGGTGTCTGCCTGGGCCATGAGCTGATCGCGGCCGAGCTGGGGCTGGACATCGTCCGCAAGGAGGTGCCGTACCAGGGGGCGCAGACCACGATCGACCTGTTCGGGCGGGCCGAGACCGTCGGCTTCTACAACAGCTTCGTGGCCCGCTGCGACGACGAGGCGGCCCGGGAGCTGGCCGCGCACGGGGTGCGGGTGAGCCGGGCGGCGGGCGGCGAGGTGCACGCCCTGTGCGGGCCCGGCTTCGCGGGTGTCCAGTTCCACCCGGAGTCGGTCCTCAGCCTGAACGGGGCCGCGGTGGTGCGCGAACTGGTGGGTCGGCTGCGCGCCACGAGCACGAGTCCCTCAGGGAGTCGGACCGGGGCGGCCGCCGCCGGTGAGTGCGGGCCCTGACGGGCCACGTGCTCGGGGCGCCGGACCGGCCGGATCCGCCGGCCGGCGCCGAGAACGTGCCCCCTTCAGCCGAAGAAGACCCCGACCTCCTCGTACAGCTTCGGATCCACCGTCTTCAGCTTGGCCGTGGCCTCGCCGAGGGGGACGCGGACGACGTCGGTGGCGCGCAGGGCGACCATCTTGCCGAAGTCGCCGTCGTGCACGCAGTCGATGGCGTGCAGGCCGAAGCGGGTGGCGAGCCAGCGGTCGAAGGCGCTGGGCGTGCCGCCGCGCTGGACATGGCCGAGGACCGTGGTCCGCGCCTCCTTCCCGGTGCGGCTCTCGATCTCCTTGGCGAGCCACTCGCCGACCCCGGAGAGCCGGACGTGCCCGAAGGAGTCCAGCGAGCCGTCCTTGAGCACCATGTCGCCGTCCTTGGGCATGGCGCCCTCGGCGACGACCACGATCGGCGCGTATGACGCCCGGAACCGGGAGGTCACCCAGGCGCAGACCTGCTCGACGTCGAAGCGCTGCTCGGGGATGAGGATGACGTTGGCGCCGCCGGCCAGCCCCGAGTGGACGGCGATCCAGCCGGCGTGCCGGCCCATCACCTCCACGACCAGGACCCGCATATGGGACTCGGCGGTGGTGTGCAGCCGGTCGATGGCCTCGGTGGCGATGTTGACGGCGGTGTCGAAGCCGAAGGTGTAGTCGGTGGCCGACAGGTCGTTGTCGATCGTCTTGGGCACCCCGACACACGGCACCGCGTACTCGTCGGACAGCCGCGCGGCGACGCCCAGGGTGTCCTCGCCGCCGATCGCGATGAGGGCCTGGACGTCCAGCTTGGCCAGGTTGTCCTTGATCCGGCGGATGCCGTTCTCCGCCTTGAGCGGGTTGGTGCGCGAGGAGCCGAGGATGGTGCCGCCGCGGGGCAGGATGCCGCGCACCGCGGGGATGTCCAGACGGACGGTGTCGCCTTCGAGGGGACCGCGCCAGCCGTCCCGGAAGCCGACGAAGTCATAGCCGTATTCCTGCACGCCCTTACGGACGATGCCCCGGATGACGGCATTGAGCCCGGGGCAGTCGCCGCCTCCGGTCAGTACTCCGACCCGCATGAAATGTCCCTTCGCCGCGGTTCCCTGACAGTCGGTCACGCTAACGGTGACCCAGCTCACACCGGGAGAGGCGGGACGGGTGATTTCGGCGCATTGCCGGAATGCGCCCGGCGGCGCTACGCGTTGTCGAGGCCACGCTCTATGGCGTACCGCACCAGCTCGACCCTGTTGTGGAGTTGGAGCTTGCCGAGGGTGTTCTGCACATGGTTCTGGACCGTGCGGTGGGAGATGACGAGGCGTTCGGCGATCTGCTTGTAGCTCAGGCCCTTGGCGACCAGCCGCAGCACCTCCGTCTCGCGGTCCGTCAGCCGGGGCGCGCCGGGCTCGTCGGTGTCGGGGGCGGGCGCGGGCTCGGAGGCCAGGCGGCGGTACTCGCCGAGGACCAGCCCGGCGAGGCCCGGCGTGAACACCGGGTCGCCGACGGCGGTACGGCGTACGGCGTCCAGCAGTTCCTCGGTGGAGGCCGACTTCAGCAGATAGCCGGTCGCGCCGGACTTCACGGCCTCCAGCACGTCGGCGTGCTCACCGCTCGCGGAGAGGACCAGGACGCGCAACGCCGGGTTGTGGCCCACGAGTTCCTTGCACACCTGGACACCGGGCTTGGCGGGCAGGTTGAGGTCCAGCACGAGGACGTCGGGGGTGGCGGCCCTGGCGCGGCGGACGGCCTGCTCGCCGTCGCCGGCGGTCGCGACCACCTCGAAGCCGGACTCGGCCAGGTCCCGGGCGACCGCGTCGCGCCACATGGGGTGGTCGTCCACCACCATGACCTTGATCGGGCCCTGCTGCTCGCTCATCGACGCTCCGCCTTCGCGTTCTTCGGTACCTTCAGTTCGACTTCCGTGCCCTGCCCGGGGACGGAGATCAGCTCGGCGCTGCCGCCCAGGTCGCGCAGCCGCCCCCGGATCGACTGGGCCACACCGAGCCGGCCCTCGCCCTCGGCCTGGGCGAGCCGGCCCTCGGGGATACCGGGGCCGTCGTCCCGGACGGTCACCACGATCTCGTCCGGCTCGTCCTCGACCAGGATCCAGGCCCTGGCCTCGGCACCGGCGTGCCGGCGGACGTTGTCCAGGGCGGCGCCGACCGCGGCGGCCAGCTCCCGCGCGGCCGGCCGGGGCAGCCCGACCGGCGCACCGGGCTCGGCCAGGCTCACCCGGGCACCCGCACAGGACGCCAGCAGCGAGCGCAGATCGACCGGACCGTCGTCCTCGGGCTCGTCCACCGCGCGTACGACCGCTCCGGCGGAGGCGTCCTCCGACACCCGGGAGACCGGCACCAGTCCGCCGGAGACCAGCGTGCGCAGCGCCACCTCCTGCTCCCCGGCGAGCCGCCCCAGCTCCGCCGCCTCGCCGCCGATGACCGCACCGCGCCGCTGCACCATCGCCAGCACCTGCAGCACGCCGTCATGGATGTCCCGGGCCAGCCGCTCCCGCTCCCGGGTCGCCGCCTCGATCTCCAGGGCGCGGGCGAGGGTGCGCTCGGAGGCACGGGCGACCTCCACGACGTAGCCGACGGCGATCGAGGCCACCCAGACCAGGATCAGGCTGTGCACGGTGTCCCGGGCGGGATGGCCGCGCTCGATCAGGTTGGCGACCGCCACCGCCGTGGAGCCGACGGCGGCCCAGCGCCAGCCGCCCTTGATCGCGAAGGCCAGCACCGCGCCGCCGGTCCATATCGTCGGCAGCGTCGGGCCGCCGTCGACCGGCTGGTGGCTGTCGGCGAGCGGGGTGAGCAGGATGCCGGCGAGCGCGACGGTCAGATCGGCCATCAGGAAACGCCTGGTGCAGCTCGCCGCGTTCCGCACCCTCGGCAGGGTGGCGAGGGTCCAGACGAGCAGGACGGCGAAGTAGCCGACGGCGATCCAGGGGCGCGCATAGAGGTCGTACCTGGTGACGCAGAGGGCGATGGCGTACAGCATGGTCAGCACGCGGTAGCCGGCGAGCGCGCGCCACAGCGGCAGCTCGACCGACATCCGCATCACGCGCTCGCGCTTGGGCATGTCCCCCGGCCCCCTTGGTCCCCCGGCCCTCCGTCAGGCCTCCGCCTTCTTCTCGGCTTCCTTCTCGGCCTTCTCGGCTTCCTTCTCCTTGGCCTTCTCGGCTTCCCTGGCCTCCTTGGCCGCCTTCGCCGCGTCCGCGATCTGCCGCTTGGCCGCGGTCGCGTACATGTCGACGTACTCCTGGCCGGAGAGCTTCATGATCTCGTACATGACCTCGTCGGTCAGGGCGCGCAGCACGAAGCGGTCGTGCTCCATCCCCGCGTAGCGGCTGAAGTCCAGTGGCTTGCCGATGCGGATGCCGGGCCGCATCAGCTTCGGCATCACCTTGCCGGGCGGCTGGATCTTCTCGGTGTCGATCATCGCCACCGGGATGACCGGCGCGCCGGTGGCGAGCGCCACGCGCGCGAGGCCGCCGGGCTTGCCCCGGTAGAGGCGGCCGTCGGGCGAGCGGGTGCCCTCGGGATAGATACCGAACAGCTCGCCGCGCTCCAGCACCTCTATGCCGCTCTTGATCGCGGCCTCGCCGGCGCCGCGCGCGCCGGAGCGGTCCACCGGGAGCTGCCCGACGCCCTTGAAGAAGGCCGCGGTGAGCCGGCCCTTCACCCCCGGAGTGGTGAAGTACTCCGCCTTCGCGATGAAGGTGACCTTGCGGTCCAGGACCGCCGGCAGGAAGAACGAGTCCGAGAAGGACAGATGATTGCTCGCCAGGATGGCGGCGCCCTCGTCCGGTACGTTCTCCAGGCCTTCCACCCAAGGTCTGAAGGCGACCTTCAGCGGCCCCCCGATGGCGACCTTCATCGTGCCGTACAACACCCGCGTGCCTCCCGTTTCCGTCGAACAGACCTTAACCCGGAGGACCGTCAATGGGCCCGACGACCCTGGTCGGTGTCAGTGCGGTCGCGTACGGTGAAGCACATCCGCGCATTTTTCCCCTCGGCTTCCGCCGGCCACCGGTGGGGGCCCTCTTCAGGAACAGGAGCGTCGAAGGTGCCGGTCCTCCCCGGAGCCGAGCCGTACCGCCACGAGGGCGGGGAGGTGGGGGTCCTCCTCTGCCACGGCTTCACCGGCTCGCCCCAGTCGCTGCGCCCCTGGGCGGAGCACCACGCGGCGCACGGCCTGACCGTGTCGCTGCCGCTGCTGCCCGGCCACGGCACCCGCTGGGAGGACATGCAGGTCACCGGCTGGCAGGACTGGTACGCGGAGGTGGACCGCGAGCTGGCCGAACTCTCCGAGCGCTGTTCCCGGGTGTTCGTCGCGGGCCTGTCCATGGGCGGCGCCCTGGCGCTCCGGCTCGCCGCCCGGCACGGCGAGCGGGTCGCGGGCGCGGTGGTCGTCAACCCGGCGAACAAGGTGCACGGCCTGTCGGCGTACGCCCTTCCGGTGGCCCGGCATCTCGTACGGACGACGAAGGGCATCGCCAGCGACATCGCGAAGGAGGGCGCGGCCGAGCTGGGCTACGACCGCGTGCCGCTGCACGCGGCGCACTCGCTGCGGCAGTTCCTGCGCCGGCTGGACGGCGAGCTGCCCCAGGTCACCCAGCCGTTGCTGCTGCTGCGCAGCGCCCAGGACCATGTCGTCCCGGCGGCCGACTCGGCCCGCGTGCTGAGCCGGGTGTCGTCCACGGACGTGACGGAGATCGTGCTGGAACACAGCTACCACGTGGCGACGTTGGACCAGGATGCGGACCGGATCTTCGAGGAGAGCCTCGCCTTCGTCGGCCGGCTCGCACCCAGTCTCGGCAAGGAAGGGACGGCCACAGGTGGCTGAGCACGAGTCCGACCGCGAGGACCGCGAGGACCACGAAGGTCGCGAGGGTCGCGAGCCGGGCGGGCAGGGCGCGCCCCTCGACGAGGACGCCGCCTGGCGCGCCATCGTCGCCGGGTACGGCGAGGAGCCGCCGGACCCGCCGGGCGCCAGGCCCTTCAAGCCGGTCGAGGATCTGGCGCTGCCGGAGCCGGAGAAGGACGCCGAGAGCGACACCGGCAAGGCGCCGGTGCGGCCGCTGGGCAGCTCGGTCAGATTCGCGCCCGGCGTCGGCCCGCGCGACTACACGGCGCCGGAGCCCGCCGAGGACGACTTCGACGAGGACGACGAGGGCCACTTCGTCCCGCCGGAGCCGCCGCCGCTGCCGACCGCCGACACCACCGCGAAGTTCGCCTGGCTGGGCGTCGTCGGCGGGCCGATCCTGCTGCTGCTCGCGGTGCTGCTCGGCTGGGAGATGACCTGGTGGCTGACGACCCTCGGCATCGGCGGCTTCCTCGGCGGCTTCGCCACGCTGGTGATGCGGATGCGCACGGACGACGACGAGGACGGCGACGATCCGGGGCGGGGCGCGGTGGTCTGAACTTTGTACAAGTCCCGGGTGGCTCACCTATCGTGAGCCCATGCCGCGTGACACCCTCACCCTGGAGCAGATCGTCCGGACCGCCGTGGAGCTGCTGGACGACGAGGGCCTCGAAGGCCTGAACATGCGCAGTCTGGGCAAGCGGCTGGGGGCCGCGGCGACCGCCGTCTACTGGCATGTGAAGAACAAGGACGACCTCGTGCTGCTCGCCGCGGACCGGGTGTGGCGCGAGGTGGAGCTGCCCGAGCTCGACGCGGCCGACTGGCGGGGCCCCGCCACGGTGATGGCCGACCGGCTGCACACGATGCTCGTACGGCATCCGTGGCTGGTGCAGGCGATGAGCTCCCATCTGCTCTACGGCACCGGGAAGGCCCGTTACGACGACCATCTCCTCGGGGTCTTCGAGACGGCCGGGTTCGGGGCACAGGAGGCGGACCGCGCCGCCGGTGCGGTGGTGACGTATGTGCTGGGCAATGCGCTCGGGGCCGCCACGACGGCCTCCCTGTCGCGCAAGCTGCGGCGGGCCGGCCAGGATGCGGAGGGGCGGTTCGAGGCGACGATGGCCGAGGCGGCGGCGGTGGCGGAGCCGTTTCCGCGGTTGCGGGCGCGGCTCGGCACGGCGGCGGCCACGGGGTACGCGGACGCGCCCGACGGAACCTACCGGGCCGGCCTGCGGGCGTTGCTCGACGGGCTGCGGCCGGGCGGCGCGGACACCGGTGCCGGTTCAGGTGCCGGTGCCGGTGCCGGTGCCGCCTGAGGATCGGCAGGCGCCGCCCGGGAGCCGCGTTCGGTGCATCAGACCCGGGTGAAGAGGCGACCGGCCAGGTCGACCCCGGTCACCGCACCGTCCTCCCCTCGGGAGAAGTAGCCTCGCTGGCCCTTCAGGCCGCCCTCGGCGATCACGTACTCGTCGCCCTCTCCCGGCAGGAAGCCGATCTCCGCGGCCGGGTAGTCCGGCGGCATCGTCACGTCGGAGGCCGCGCGGATCTGCGGCTTGATGCCGACGGCCAGCGTGAGACGGCCGGCGTCGGCCGCGATGTCGAGGTTCATCGCGTCGATCTCGTACCGCCCGGCGACCTCCCGCGCCCGCTCCTCGTCGTACGGCAGCGGCTCCGGTTCCCGCTCGGCCACACCGAGGTACAGCTCCAACGCCCGCTTCAGCACGGCCTGGTTGAACTGGTAGCCGTCCGGGCCGATGTTGGCCAGCGAGACGACGGCGAAGTTCCGCTCCGGCACCAGGAGCAGCTCGGCGAACTGCCCGTTGCCCGAGCCTCCGTGGCCGACCGTGCGGACGCCTTCCACGTCCCGCAGGAACCAGCAGATGCCGAAGGCGTCGCCGAGCGTGCTGCCCCGCAGTTCGACCGTGGGCTGCTTCATGCGGGCCAGCGTCTGCGCCGACAACAGGCCCTCGCCGTCGCCCAGTTGGAAGCGCGCCCAGCGCAGCAGGTCGCTCGCCGAGGAGACGATGCCGCCGCCGGGGTTGTTGCCCCGGGTGCCGGCCCGCCAGGACTTCCAGGGGCGGGCGGGCGTCACCGTGCCGTCGTCGGCGCGGTTGTGGCCCGCGGCGAAGCGGCGGACCACGACCTCGTCCAGGTCGTAGACGGTGTCGGACAGGCCCAGCGGCTCCAGGACCAGCTCGGCCACGGCCTTCTCGAACGGCAGCCCGGTGACGTTCTCCAGCACCAGCCCGGCCAGGTTGTACCCGGCCTGGCTGTACGAGGCGCGGGCACCGCGCGGGGCGATGAGCGGCAGCCGGTCCAGCTGGGCGACCCAGGCGGCGAGCGAGGTGTCGGTCTCGTCGGCGTCGACCAGGTTCCAGTCCAGGCCCGCCGTGTGGTTGAGCAGGTTCAGCACGGTGATCCGGGCGGCGGTGTCCTCGTCGGCGAGACGCAGCTCGGGGACGTACCGGCGGACCGGGGCGTCGAGTTCCACCCTGCCCTGCTCGACCAGACGCATCAGCGCGGTCGCCGTGAAGCTCTTGCTGACCGAGGCAAGGTGGAAGAGCGTGTGCTCGTCGACCGGGAGGGGGTGGTCCACGTTGGTCACGCCGTGCGTGACATGGACCTCCTCACCACCCGTCAGCACGGCGACGGCCGCCCCCGGCACCCCGAACTCCTGCGCAGCCGCCGCCACGAACGCGGCCAGCGACTCCCGCTTTTCCAGCATCTGGATCTCCCCCTTGGGCACTTGAACTAAGTACAGGAAGGACTGTAGAGGGGTCGGGACGAGACCCGCAAGACCTTTCCAGTACTTAGTTCAAGTGGTGGCTCACGCCACCGGTACGCGGAGCGCGGCCAGCACCGGGAGGTGGTCCGTGGCCGCGACCAGGTCGGCCCGGGTGACCCCCGGCTGCTCAAGGGGGACCCCGCAGCCCAGCACCTCGATGCCCTTCGTGGCGAAGATCGCGTCGATACGGCGGTGCGGCTCGCTGTACCTCCAGGTCTCCTCACCGCCCCAGGGAGCCACGGCCCGGCAGTCCTGAAGGGCGCCGGAGAGCAGGCGGAAGGCGGGGCCGTCGGGGCCCTCGTTGAGGTCGCCGCCGGCGATGGCGTGCTCCACGCCCAGGCCGGCGAGGCGGTCGAGCAGCATCCCGGCCTGCTCGCGGCGCTCGTCCTTCCGCAGGCTCAGATGGCAGCTGAGCACGCCGACGCGGGCGCCGCCGAAACGGACCACTGCCGTGGCGAAGCCGCGGCGGTGCTGGCCTGGGGTGAGGGGCAGGAGGACGTCTTCCGTGCGCTCGACGGTGGCCCGGAGCGAGCAGAGGATCGCGGGCCCCGCGGCGGTGGCTCCGCCGGTGAGGACCACCTGGCCGGAGGCCGCGGCCAGGTGGGCGAGCTTCTTGCGCCAGCGGAAGAAGCGGGGGGCTTCCTGGATGAGGACCAGGTCGGGAGCGCAGGCGGAGATGACTCTGGCCAGGGCATCCGTGTCGTCGCGCATCGAGCGGATGTTGTAGCCGAGAACGCGGATGACCGCTGAACCGTCGGATTCGGTACGGGAGTTGGGAAGCAGCGTACTGGTCGCCATACCGGTCAACATACGACGGTGCCCGCCCGTCCCGGGACCGGACGCGGCGGGCACTGTCGTACGACCTAGTGCCCCCAACAAGCAACGTTCGCCCCGTCGCGACGCCCGGCACGCCCTCTCGCCGCACCGGCCGAAAGCCCGCGTACGCCCAGTACGAGGACTTCCGGCCGGCACACCGAGAGCACGCACCGAACGCCGCTCCTTGACGGGCAAACGTTGCCTGCCGGGGCACTAGCTACATGATCGGGTCGGGCTCCCGCGCCAGGTCCGCCGCGCCCACCAGGCCCGCCTTGTTGCCGAGCTGGGCCGCGATCACGTCGGCCACCGGGCGCCAGTTGCCGCCGACCAGCCAGCGCTTGTAGGACTTACGGATCGGGTCGAGGACCAGTTCGCCCTCGTCGGAGAGGCCGCCGCCGACGATGAACGCGGACGGGTCGAAGAGGGAGGCCAGGTCGGCCAGGCCCGCGCCCGCCCAGCGGGCCAGCTCGCGGTAGGAGTCGACGGCGACCGGGTCGCCCTGGCGGGCGGCCATGGAGATGTGCTTGCCCTCGATGCCCTCGGGGGTGCCGTCACCGAGCGAGAGCAGCAGCTCGGCGTGCTCGGGGGTGGCGTTGGCGCGCTGCTTGGCGTACCTGACCAGCGCCCGCCCCGACGCGTACTGCTCCCAGCAGCCCTGGCTGCCGCAGCCGCACAGCAGGCCGTCCGGGACCATCCGGATGTGGCCGAACTCGGCGGCCACGCCGAAGTGGCCGCGGCGCAGCTTGTTGCCGATGATGATGCCGCCGCCGAGGCCGGTGCCGAGGGTGATGCAGATGACGTTGCGGTGGCCCTTGCCGGCGCCGAACTTGTACTCGCCCCAGGCGGCGGCGTTGGCGTCGTTCTCGACCACGACCGGGAGGCCCACACGGGCCTCGACCTTCTCCTTCAGCGGCTCCTGGCGCCAGTCGATGTTCGGCGCGAAGTACACCGTCGAGCGCTGCCGGTTCACATAACCGGCCGCACCGATGCCCACGCCGACGATGTCGTGGCCCACGCGTGCGCCCTCGACGGCGGCGGCGATGGCGTCCACGATGCCCTCGGGCGTGCCCGGGGTCGGCACCTGGTGGGTCGAGAGGATGTTGCCTTCCTCGTCGACCACGCCGGCCGCGATCTTGGTGCCGCCGATGTCGACGCCGATGGTGAGTCCCATGAATCCCTCAGTTTCGGTCGAGCCCCGCTACGGCCAACCGTACCCGAGGCCCCGCCGGGGGACGGGTTCAGTCCAGGTCGATGCGTTCTCCCGGGCCGCTGCCCTCGCCCCGGTCGCGCCGGTCGTCGCGCCATTCGCCGGCCAGGTCGGACGAGCGGGCGGTCCAGCGGTGCTCCTGGGCCTGGACGGCGGAGCGATAGGCGGCGAGCAGTTCGCCGCCGGCCGCGGCGAGGTGGTCGAAGACGTCGGGGTTGCGCTCTATGACGGGCTCGACGGCGGCCTTGGCCTGCTGGACGACCTGGCGCACCACCTGCTGGGCGGCGGGTCCGGCGAGGCCGCCGAGGAGGGGTGACGGGAGGCCGGACAGCTTGTCGGCCACCGTGTCCACGAGCTTCTTCAGTTCCTCGGCGGCCGAGCCCGGCTGCGGGCCGCGCTCGGCGCGGCGGCGGGCCTTCTCGGCGGCGAGGTCCTCGGCGCAGGCCGTCGCCCAGGCGTCGGCGTCGGTCGCCCGGCCCTGCTCCTCGGACGACTCCTTGGACGAGTCGGTTACGGGGCGCTCTTCGCTCATGGCGGACTCCTGACTACGGTTCGCCCCTACGACGTTACCCGAACGGGCGTACCCGGTTCATCGTCCGCGGGCGGGCCACAGGTCGGGGTCCGGGGCGAACCGGACGCGCAGCTCGCCCTCGCGCAGGCCGGCCCCGGCGACGGTGCAGCGGCGCAGGGCAGAGGGCAGGGGCACGATCCGCCGGAAGGGCCCCACCGTGATGACGAGTTCGTCGCCGCGCCGGATCAGGTCCAGCTCGTCCCGTATCGCGCCGGGCAGCGGAATGTGCCAGACCAGCACGCCGTCCTCGGCGATCCGGTCGGCCACGGGCCACTCGACCGGGGCGGGCGCCGGATTGACGGCGGGCACGGCGAGGGCGGCGAGGTCGTCGGCGCCGCGCGGGTCGCGGCCGAGGTGCGGGACGGGGCGGACGTCGTACGGCTGCTGCTGCCAGTCGGCGAGCGTCTTGCGCTGCTGGGCGAGGAGGGAGGAGAGCCAGCTGTCGGGGGTGGCCTCGGGCAGCGTGCGGTTGGCGATCAGGGCTTCGGTGCGCAGACCGCGCAGGGCGAGGCCGAGGCGGGCGGCGGGTACGGCGTCGGCGCCGGCCGGGCCGGGTTCGGCGACCAGGCGTACGGCGGTGTTCCGGTCGGTGAGGACGGTCTCGACGGCGGCCAGTTCGACGTCCCAGCGGGCCGCCGTCTCGTACAGCCAGTCGGCGGGCATGGGCACGCCGACCAGCCGGCCGAGGACCGGGCGCAGGGCGCGGGCCGCCTGCCGCTCGGGCGGGAGCAGACGGCGCAGATAGCGGCGCAGCTCCTCGGGGAGGGCGAGCAGGGCGAGGGCCTGCGGGAGGGGCGGGAGGTCGACGACGAGGAGGTCGTAGCGCTCGCAGAGGGCGGCGTCCCGGAGCGCGCGCAGGAAGGACAGCTCCTCGGCGCCGGGGAGCGGGGTGACCTCCTCGGGGTCCAGGCGGGCGGCGCCGAGCAGGTCGAGGACGTTCGCGGCGCGGGTCTGGAAGGAGGTGAGGTCCTCCCGGAACCGGGCGGCCGCGTCGGGACGCCAGGTGGTGAGGTTCGGCGCGGCGTCCTCGGGGGCCGGTCCTGTCGCGGAGCCGAGCGCGGCACCGAGGGTGTCGGTGCGGTCGGCGCTCAGCAGGAGGGTGCGGGTGCCCTCGCGGGCGGCGGTGAGCGCGGTGGCGGCGGCGATCGTGGTACGACCGCTGCCGCCGGGGCCCGTGATCAGGATGGTGCGCATGGGGGTGAACGGTACCGGTGCCCGGCCGGCGGCTCGGCGCGCGTGACCGGGGGCCGAGCCCCCGGACCGCCGCTTCGGCCTGACCGGCCTCGTCCTGACCGGCCTCGTCCTCAATGGCCGGACGGGCTGCCTTCTTCCACCCTCTTCTTCAAACCGGCCAGGGCCCGGTCGATGATGACCTTCTCCGCCTTGCGCTTGATCATGCCGAGCATGGGGATCTTGACGTCGACCGTGAGGAGGTAGGTGACCTCGGTGGAGCCGGGGCCGGTGGCCTTCAGGACGTACGAGCCGTCCAGGGAGCGGAGCATCTGGGACTTGACGAGGGTCCAGGAGACCTCGTTGGCGCCGGTCCAGGTGTAGGCCAGGGTCTGGTCGTCCTTGATCGCCCCCGCGTCCATGACGAGGCGGACCTGCTCGGCGCGGCCCTGGTCGTCGGTCTTGAGGACCTCCGCCTCCTTCACCTCGCCCGTCCAGTCCGGGTAGCGGGCGAAGTCGGCGATCACCCCCATGACGTCGGCCGGTGCCGCCTCGATCGTGATGCTCGAGCTGGTGTGTTCCGCCATCGCCGTGGCTCCTCCAGATGCGGGCCGGTACTGAGGTCGTCGTGCGCACGTGTGTGCAGCGTGAAGGCTACCGCGCCACCGACCAGCCGCCTTCACCCCATCTCCCGCCGGCCGCCGGCCGGTCACCATTCGAGCGCCCAGGGCCGGCCCGTGCCCGCGAAGTGGCCCACGTTGACGCACTCGGTCGCGCCGATCCGCATACGGCGCGCGAGCGGCTGGTGCACGTGCCCGAAGAGCGAATAGCGGGGTTTCGTACGGCGGATGGCGTCCAGCAGGGCGCGGCTGCCGCGTTCGAAGCGGCGGGCGACGGTGTCGTAGACCAGCTCGGGGACCTCCGGCGGGATGTGCGTGCACAGCACGTCGACCTCGCCGACCGCCTCGATCTTCGCCGCGTACTCCTCGTCGTCGATCTCGTACGGCGTGCGCATGGGCGTTTTCAGGCCGCCGCCGATGAACCCGAAGGTCCGGCCGCCGATCTCGACCCGCTGGCCGTCGAGCACGGTGGTGCCGGGGCGTATGTACTCGCGCCACAGGGGCGGCATGTCGACATTTCCGTATGTGGCGTACGTGGGGGTGGGGAACGCGGCGAACATCTCGGCGTACTGCTTGCGCACCGCCTTCTCGATGGCCGCGGCCCGGTCCGTGCCGATGCCGGCCCACAGCCGGGCGCCGAACTCCCGGGCCTCCGCGAAGCGGCGGGCGGTGCGCAGCTCGACGATCCGGTCGGCGTTCTCCTTGCCGAACAGGTCCGGGAAGATGCCGCGCGAGTGGTCGGCGTAGTCGAGGAAGAGCACGAGGTCGCCGAGGCAGATCAGGGCGTCGGCACCCTCTCCGGCGCGGACCAGGTCCCGGGCGTTGCCGTGCACGTCGCTGACCACGTGGACGCGCGTCCTGCGGTTACCGGAGGGTGTGGATGCCATGGCGATCAAGGGTAGGCGTGTGCGGTGTGCGTGAACAGTGTCGGCCCCGCCTGGGGTTACTCGCCGGTCGGTTCAGCCGTGGACTACTGTGCGCGAAGGAACGCCAACGTGTGTGACGCAGCGAACATCTGGCTCGGACCCCCTGTCGGGAACACCATACCGGCGGGTAACGTCCGGGCAGTCCAGTCGTGCTCTGGAATTCAACCACCGAAGACCCGAGCACCAGCCCGAGCCTTGGACCGCACCGTCGCATCACACAGTGTCGTGGCGCCGGCGCCCTATGAGGAGCAGCAGTCTTGCGCGAGTTCAGCCTTCCGGCTTTGTACGAGGTCCCCGCGGACGGCAATCTGACCGACATCGTCCGCAGAAACGCCGCGCAGCATCCCGACGTCGCCGTCATCGCCCGCAAGTCGGGCGGTGCCTGGCAGGACGTGACCGCCCGGGAGTTCCTGACCGAGGTGCACACGGCGGCCAAGGGCCTCATCGCCGCCGGGGTGCAGCCGGGCGACCGGGTGGGTCTGATGTCCCGCACCCGCTATGAGTGGACGCTCATGGACTTCGCGATCTGGAGCGCGGGCGCGGTCACCGTGCCGGTGTACGAGACCAGCTCGCCGGAGCAGGTGCAGTGGATCCTCTCCGACTCGGGCGCGACCGCGTGCGTCGTGGAACTGCCGGGCCACGCGGCGGCCGTGGAGTCGGTGCGCGAGTCGCTGCCCGCCCTCAAGCACGTCTGGCAGATCGAGGCCGGCGGCGTGGAGGAGCTGGGCCGGCTCGGGCAGGACGTGTCGGACCAGACGGTGGAGGAGCGCAGCTCGCTCGCCTGCGCCGACGACCCGGCGACCATCGTCTACACCAGCGGCACGACCGGCCGTCCCAAGGGCTGCGTGCTCACTCACCGCAGCTTCTTCGCCGAGTGCGGCAACATCGTGGAGCGGCTGCGCCCCCTGTTCCGTACCGGCGAGTGCTCGGTGCTGCTCTTCCTGCCGCTCGCGCACGTCTTCGGGCGGCTCGTGCAGATCGCCCCGATGATGGCGCCGATCAAGCTGGGCTGTGTCCCGGACATCAAGCACCTCACCGACGAGCTGGCCGCCTTCCGGCCGACGCTGGTCCTCGGTGTCCCGCGGGTCTTCGAGAAGGTCTACAACTCGGCGCGCGCCAAGGCGCAGGCGGACGGCAAGGGCGCGATCTTCGACAAGGCGGCGGACACCGCGATCGCCTACAGCAAGGCGCTGGACAGCGCCTCGGGCCCGTCGTTCGGTCTGAAGGTCAAGCACAAGGTCTTCGACCGGCTGGTCTACAGCAAGCTGCGCGCGGTCCTCGGCGGCCGGGGCGAGTACGCCATCTCCGGCGGCGCCCCGCTGGGCGAACGGCTCGGCCACTTCTTCCGCGGCATCGGCTTCACGGTGCTGGAGGGCTACGGCCTGACCGAGTCCTGCGCGGCGACCGCGTTCAACCCCTGGGACCGGCAGAAGATCGGCACGGTCGGCCAGCCGCTGCCCGGCTCGGTGATCCGGATAGCGGACGACGGCGAGGTGCTGCTGCACGGCGAGCACCTGTTCAAGGAGTACTGGAACAACCCGGGCGCGACGGCGGAGGCGCTGGCCGACGGTTGGTTCCACACGGGCGACATCGGCACCCTGGACGAGGACGGCTACCTCAGGATCACCGGCCGCAAGAAGGAGATCATCGTCACGGCGGGCGGCAAGAACGTGGCGCCGGCGGTGATCGAGGACCGGATCCGGGCGCACGCGCTGGTCGCGGAGTGCATGGTGGTGGGCGACGGACGGCCGTTCGTGGGCGCGCTGGTCACCGTCGACGAGGAGTTCCTGGGCCGTTGGTCCGAGGAGCACGGCAAGCCGGCGGGTTCCACCGCGGCGTCGCTGAAGGACGACCCGGATCTGATCGCGGCAATCCAGACGGCGGTCGACGACGGCAACGCCGCGGTGTCGAAGGCGGAATCGGTGCGGAAGTTCCGCATTCTGCCCTCCCAGTTCACGGAGGAGTCGGGCCATCTCACCCCGTCGCTGAAGCTCAAGCGGAGCGTGGTGGCGAAGGACTACGCGGCCGAGATCGAGGCGATCTACGCCAAGTAGAGCGGTTTTTGACGGTGCGTCATGGCGCGGTGTCCTCGGCGAGGACCCGCGCCATCGTGCGTTCGGCGAGCGCGGTGATGGTGACGAACGGGTTCACGCCGATGTTGCCGGGCACCAGCGAGCCGTCGGTGACGTAGAGCCGGTCGTACCCCTTCACCCGGCCGTAGTCGTCCGTCGCCTGCCCGAGGACGCAGCCGCCCAGCGGGTGGTAGGTGAAGTCGTCGGCGAAGACCTTGCTGGTCGGGCCGAACAGGTCGTAGCGGTAGATGGTCGCGTTGGCCAGATTGATCCGGTCGAACAGCTTCTTGGCCATGCTCACCGACACCGCGCTCTGGGCGGCGCTCCAGCCGAGCTTCACCGCGCCGGAGGCGGAATCGTAGGTGAAGGAGGCCCGTTCGGGGTTCTTGGTGATCGCCAGGTAGAGGCTGATCCAGTGCTCGAACCCCATGGGCAGCGGGGCGATCTCGGCGAAGACCGGGTTGTCGGTGTTGGCCCAGTCGTCGATGCCCATCACGGGCATGGTGGCCTCGCCCGCGCCGACGGTGTCCCAGACGTGGTTGGCGCGGCCGAGCATGGTGTTGCCGTTGGTGCCCCAGCCCGCGCCCACGGCGGGGTTCAGGTCGGGCAGGGTGCCGGTGTCCCGGGCGCGGACGAGGAGTTCGGTGGTGCCGAGGCTGCCGCCGCCGAGGAAGAGGTACGTGCAGCTGTACTGCTTGGTCTCGACGACGGCGCCGGTGAGGTCGATCCGGTCGGCGGTCAGGACGTACGACCCGTCGCCCGCCCGGCTGATGGACCTCACCTTCTCCAGGGTGTGGAGGGTGACGTTGCCGGTGCCGAGGGCGGCGGCCCAGTAGGTCTTGTCGAGGCTGCGCTTGCCGTGGTTGTTGCCGTAGATGACCTCGCCGGCGAGCGCGGACTTCGTGGCCGTACCGGCGGCCTCCTGCTGCATGTAGCCGAAGTCGTAGACGTTCGGCACGAAGGTGGTCTTCAGGCCCGCGTTGCCGGCGGCCTTCCGGGAGGTGCGGGTGAACCGGTACCACTCGGTGGACTCGAACCACGCCGGGTCGACGGTGTTGACGCCGAGCATGGCGCGGGCGCGCGGGTAGTAGGTGCCGTACATCTCGTCGGCGTCCACGGTGGGGAACTGCTCGGTGAAGTACGACTTCAGGGGCGTGACCGCCATGCCGCCGTTGACGAGGGAGCCGCCGCCGACGCCGCGGCCGACGTAGACGGACATGTCGTCGTAGTGCACGCGGTCCAGGACGCCGGGATAGGCACTGATGTCCTTGTTGACCACGTCCAGCCAGAGGAAGGCGGAGAGCGGGGCCTCGGTGCGGGTGCGGAACCACATCGAGCGCTGGTCGGGGGCGGAGGTGGAGCAGAACACCTTGCCGTCGCTGCCGGCGGTGTTCCAGAGGCGGCCCATTTCGAGGACGAGGGTACGGATGCCGGCCTGGGCGAGGCGGAGGGCGGCGACCGCGCCGCCATAGCCGGAGCCGATGACGATGGCGGGGGCGTTTTCGACCGCGTCGGGCTCGGCGGCCCTGGCCGACGGGAGTCCGATGCGGGTGAACCCGAGGGCGGCCGCGGTTTGCAGTGCGGCCATACCCAGTATGTGACGTCTTGTCAGCTGACGCTGCATCAGGTTTGCTGTCATGTGCGCAGCATGGGCGGATTATGGGGTTCCGCCTAGGGCCGCCGTGCGGTTTTAGAGGAGGGCTTTGAGCTTCTCCGCCAACAAGTCCCAGCGCCATCTCTCCTCCACCCACTGGCGGCCCCGCTCGCCCATCCTCCGGCGCAGCTCGGGGTCGGCCAGGAGGGGCACGATGCGGCCTGCGGTCTCGGCCGGGTCGCCGCCCCTGACCACCCAGCCGGTCTCGCCGTCCAGGACGGCGTCGGGGGCGCCGCCCGAGTCGCCCGCGACCACCGGGAGGCCCGTTGCCGACGCCTCCAGGTAGACGATGCCGAGGCCCTCGACGTCCAGGCCGCCGCGGCGGGTGCGGCAGGGCATGGCGAAGACGTCGCCGGCGCCGTAGTGGGCCGGGAGCTCGGACCAGGGGACGGCGCCGGTGAAGCGGACCGAGGCCTCGACGCCGGTCTCGCGGGCCAGGCGGCGCAGGTCCTGTTCGTAGGGGCCGCCGCCGACGATGAGCAGGACGGTGTCGGGCTCGGCGGCGAGGATGCGGGGCAGGGCCTGGATCAGGGTGTCCTGGCCCTTGCGCGGGACCAGGCGGGAGACGCAGACCACGACCGGGCGGTCGGTGAGGCCGAGGCGGGCGCGGACCTCCTCGCCGCCGGAGCCGGGGTGGAAGGTCTTCTCGTCGACGCCGGGCGGCAGCTGGGCCATGCGGGCGGCCGCCGCCGGGGTGAGTGCGGTGGCGATGCGGGAACGGGTGTACTCACCCAGATAGGTGATCGTGTCCGTCGATTCACCGATCCGGCGCAGCAGCTGCCGGGCGGCGGGCAGCTGGGCCCAGCCGGCCTCGTGGCCGTGGGTGGTGGCCACCAGTCGCTCGGCGCCGGCCCTGCGCAGCGCCGGAGCCATCAGGCCGAGCGGGGCCGCCGCGCCGAACCACACGGAGGTGCACCCGTGCTCACGCAGCAGCCCGACCGCCCGCCGGGTCGCCTGCGGGGTGGGCAGCAGCATGGTCGTACGATCGCGTACGACGGTGAAGGGCTGCTCGGCGTCGAAGGCGGCCGTGGCCTCGGTGCCCTCCCGGCCGCGCTTCCAGGTGGAGGCGTAGACGACCAGCCGGCCGGGGTCCAGGCGGAGCGCCATGTTGTGCAGGAAGGCCTGGATGCCGCCCGGCCGGGGCGGGAAGTCGTTGGTGACGATCAGGGTCTTGTGCATCGCCGCCGACCCTACCGAACGGGTTCTCGCCGACCGGAGCGGACGGCCTCCGATCGGCCGGACCGGACGGGCTCTTGCTAGCCGGACCGAATCGGCCGTCCGCGGCCGGTCGCGGACGGGCGCGGCCGGGTCTGTTGGCAGGGGCACGGCCGGTCAGGACATCATGGTCCCGCGACAGCGGACAGAGAAGCGGACACAGAAGCGGGAACCGAACGGCAAGGGGATCACGTGGAGACCAACGGCACCGGGCGGTCCCTGGCATGGCCGCTCGCGACCTGGGCCGTCACCCGTGCGGTGCTGCTGCTGTTCGTCTTCGGGGTGTACGCCTTCTCGGACCTGGACGTCACTTCCGATGTGTCGGTGATCTACCGGGGCTGGTACGAGGTGCTGCGCCAGGGAACGTTTCCGGTGGACGACGTGACCTGGCAGTACCCGCCGGCCGCCGCCCTCGCGATCCTCTCGCCCGCCGCCCTGCCCTTCCTGTCGTACACGCACGCCTTCTTCCTGCTGGCGTTCCTCGCGGACGTGGTCGTCATGGCGCTGCTGGTGTATCCGGGCCGGCGCAGCGACCGGTCGCTGCGCGGCGCCTGGGTGTGGGTGGCGGGCGTGCCGCTGCTGGGCCCGACGGTGTACGCCCGCTACGACGTGATGGTGACCGCGGTGGCCGTGGCGGCGCTGCTCGCCGGGGTCCGGCATCCGCGGGTGATGGGCACGCTGACCGCGTTCGGGGCGCTGCTGAAGGTGTGGCCGGCGCTGCTGCTGGTGGGCTGCTTCCGGCGGCGGGCGTGGGCGTCGACGGCGGTGACGGCGTCCGGGCTCGCGGCGCTGTTCGCGGTGTCCATGCCGGGGGCCTTCTCCTTTCTGACCTTCCAGCGGGACCGGGGCACCGAGGTGGAGTCGCTGGGCGCGCTGGTCTTCCATGTGGCCCGGCACTTCGGCTGGCAGGGCCAGGTGCTGCTGAACTACGGCTCGCTCGAGTTCCTCGGCCCACATGTGAACCAGGTCAGCACCGTGGCGCTGGCGCTGACCGGGGCCGCGTTCGGCTGGCTGCTGCTGTGGCGGCTGCGCGCGACCCGCAGGGCGCCGCACACAATCGCGGAGGCTGCCTTCACGGCTGTCCTGATGTTCACGGTGACCAGCCGGGTGATCAGCCCGCAGTACCTGGTGTGGCTGGTCGGCCTCGCCGCGGTCTGTGTCTCGTACCGGGCGAGCCGGATGGGGGTGCCCGCGCTGATGGTGGTGGCCGCGTCCTTCGTGACCGTCCTGGAGTTCCCGCTCGGCTTCGTGCACGTGGTGACGAGCGACCGGTATGGCGTCCTGCTGCTGATGACGCGCAACGGCCTGCTGGTCGCGGCCGCGCTCACGGCGGCCCACCGGCTGTGGCGCTCGACCGTGCCCCCGGCCCCCGCCACCCCGCTGCCACCCCAGCCGACCCGACACCGCAAGACCCCGGTCTCCCCCTGACCCCGACCGACACCCGCCGGAACCCCCGGCTTCCCCGCCACGCCCGGCTCGACCGCACAACGCTCCTGCCGCCCTCGGACCCCGACCAGCACACGCCGAAAACCCGGCCTCCCCGTCACACCCGCAGGCCACAGCCGCACGACCCGGACACCACCGAACACCGGCCCCCACCGCCGCACAAAGCCCCGACCTCCCCCGAACCCCGGCCGACGACACACGCCGGAAGCCCCGACCTCCGCACCACGCCCGGCCCGACCGCACAACACTCCGCCCACCCCGGGACCCCGACCAGCACACGTCGAAAGCCCCGACCACCGCGCCACACCCACTCCGCCACAACCGCACGACCCGGACACCACCGAACACGCCCGCACCGCCACACCAACCACGGCTCACCCACCACCACCCGCCAACCACCGCCCCCCACCACCACCCCACCCCAGCCGACCCGACCACACACGGGCCCGGCCTCCCCCTGCCCCCGACCAACCCTGCCGCCGGTGCTCAGGTGAGCTGTGTTCTGACGTACTCTCGCCAGCGCTCGGTGAATGCGTTCATCGTGGTGTCGAGGACCTTCTTCAGGGCGTCCTCGACCGCGCCCGTCCGTTGGGCGTGGGCGCCGACGGCTCGGTAGAAGGTGCCGAGGCGGGCCGTGCCCCAGTGGGCGGCGATCATCCGGCAGGCCAGCCAGCCGCCCTCGTAGGCCTGGGCCAGCTCGGTGGGGTCGCTGGTGAAGCCGAAGTCCTTGTCGGTGGGGAGCGCGGCCGGGGCGTGGCCGTTCCGGACGGCGCGGGTCAGCTCCGGGGCGGCCTCGGTGGGGGTGCGGCCGGTGTCCAGGTAGCCGATCCAGTCCGCGAAGCCCTCGGAGAGCCACAGCGGGGTCGCGGCGGTGGTGTCCGCGCGGGTGGCGACATGGGTGGTCTCGTGGGTGAGCACCACCTGCTTGCCGAGGTCGCCGAGGACGGCGTACGCCTCCGGGTTGACGACCACCCGGTCCGCGGGCGCCTGGCCGGATCCGCCCGCCTCGCCGGTGGTGACGGCGGCGATGCCGCGGTAGTTCGCGGCGGGCGAGCCGAGCAGTGCCGCCATGTCGGCCAGGGAGCGCGGGACGAGGACGACGACATGGCGGCTCCAGGCGGTCCCCCAGGCCCGGGAGACGGCCGGGACGGCCCGGTCGGCCAGCCTGGCGTAGCCACGCAGCTCGGCGGCGCTCCGGCCGGTGCCCAGCACCAGGCTGTGCGCGCCCTCGACGGCGGTCACCGGGCCCTGGTCCCACAACTGCTGCCCGGCCTCCTCGGCGGGCCGGTCGGCGGTGACGTACCACTTGCCGTCGGCGGTACGGCCGAGGGTGAGGGTGCGGCGGGCGTCGACCGGGGCCTTGTCGTACCCGGCGACGCGATAGCTCAGGTCGGCGTCGGCGGTGGCGCCGGCGGACGTGGTGCGTACATCGGTGACCCGGTAGGTCCAGGAGGCCAGCGGGAGGGCGCGCAGCCGGGTGTACTCGGTGCGGGTGCCCGTCGCCCCGTACGCCGTCTCGTCGTGACCCAGGAGGGCCGCGGAGCGCCGGTCGAGCAGGTGCTGCACCTCGGTGCGGGCGGAGTCGGCCGCCGTGTCGCCGGCGCATCCGGCCAGCGGCAGCAGCAGAGCGAGCCCCACGGCCCCGAGGCCCCACGTCCGTCTGCGACCAGCCACTTCCCGATCCTAGGGCCTGTGTGACAATTCCCGCCTGCCCCGCCCTGAGGGCGGACGACGGGCATTGTCACACAGGACCTGACGGCGAGCGGCGCGATCAGGGCCGGGTGACCGACGAGATCGGCATCATGCCGACCGGGTCGTAGCGGACCGCCGCTCCCGGATAGGGCGCGTGGATGACCTGGCCGTTGCCCACGTACATCCCCACATGGCTGGCGTCGGAGCGGTAGACCACCAGATCGCCGGGGCGGGCCTCGGAGAGCGGGATGTGCCGCCCCGCGAAGCGCTGCTCCTGCGAGGTGCGCGGCAGCTCCATCCCGGCGTGCGCGTACGACCACTGCATCAGGCCCGAGCAGTCGAAGCCGGTGGGGCCGCTGGCGCCCCACACGTACGGGCGGCCGAGGGCGGAGCGGGCGGCGGCCACCGCGGCGGCGGCGCGGGCGTCGGGGACTTCGGAGCCGAAGACGCCGGTCAGGTCGGGCAGGTCGAGGCGGCCGGAGCCGTCGTCGCGCGAGGCCCGGTCGAAGGCGGCGCGATCGTGGGCCGGCATCGCGTTGAGCAGCTGCCGGGCCTTGGCCAGTTTCCGCTCCACGGTCCGCTTGTGCGTGGCCACGGACTTGCGGCTCTTGTCCAGCTCGGCGAGCTTCCCGGCCGTCTGCGCGCGTTCCTGGGCCAGCTCCCGCAGCGCCGACTCCAACTCCCGCAGCCGGTCGGCCTGTTGGACGCCGATGCGGTCGATGGTGGACGCCTTGTCGAGGTAGTCGGCGGGGTTCTCGGAGAACAGCAGCGCGACGGTCGGGTCGATGGCGCCCTCGCGGTACTGGGCGCCGGCCAGCGAACCGAGCTGCTCGCGCAGGGTGTTGATGTGCTGCTGCTGCCGGGCGATGAGGTCCTGGGCGTCCCGCACCTCGCGACGCAGCGTGTCCGACCGCTCCTGGGCCTTGTCGAAGGCCTGGGTCGCCTGTTCGGCCTCCTGGTAGAGACGGTCCACCTCGGCGCGGGCGTCGGCCCGCGGAGCCGCGTGCGCGGGTACGGCGCCGAGTGCGGCGGCCGCGGCCGACAACATGCACAGCGTGACGGCTCCCCGGTCGAACCCGGACGAGGCAAGGCGGCGATGAGACCCCACGGCAGTCCTTCTGCTGGCGGACACGGACCGCTCCCCCGGCGCCTGGGGACGGGGAGGCCCCGGCGCCAGGGAAGCGCGGCAGACAGTAGCCGTGCGGAAGGGCCGCGACCAAAGACCGCGATGGCAACACACAGTGACGCCCCGCCGGTTACGCAGGTAACTGGCGGGGCGTGGGGTCAGTTCCGGTCCGCGGGATTCGCCCGTTCGGGCGCCCCCGTTGAAGTGTTTCCCGCGGAGCCGCGGGGGTATCAGACCGGGTTTCCCGAGGGTGCCGGAGCGGGTTGCGCGGGGGACGTCAGACCCGGACGCCGAACTGGAACGGCATGTCGGACATCGACTCGTAGCGGACCACGGCGCCGGTGTGCGGGGCGTGCAGCACCTGGCCGTTGCCCGCGTACAGACCGACGTGGTGGATGTCGCCGTAGAAGAACACCAGGTCGCCGACCTGCAGGTCGTTCGCCGAGTCGATCCGGGTCCCTATGGTCGCCTGCTCCTGGGAGGTGCGCGGGATGGAGATGCCGGCCTGGGCGTAGGCCCAGGAGGTCAGGCCCGAGCAGTCGTAGGAGGCGGTGCCGGTGGCGCCGTAGACGTACGGCTTGCCGATCTGCGACTGGGCGGCCGAGAAGGCGGCCGCGGCCCGGCCGGAGGCGGGCGGCGTGTTGCCGAGGTCGACCCGCTGGCTGGAGGAGCGGTCGGCCCGCTGCTGCTCGGCGGCCAGGTCCGCCTTCTCCTTGGCGGTCAGGGTGTTGAGCAGCTTCTGCGCGTCGGCGAGCTTGCTCTGGACGTCCTTCTTGTTCTGCTCCAGCTGGGCGCGGGTGGCGGAGAGGTCCTTGAGCTTCTCGCTGGCCTCGGCCCGCTCCTGGGCCAGTTCGCGCTGTTTGTCCTGAATCTTCTTCAGGGCGTCGACCTGCTGCGCGCTCAACTGGTCGAGCGTGGAGGCCTTGTCCAGGAAGTCGTCCGGATTGGAGGACAGGAAGAGCTGGACCGAGGGGTCGATGCCACCGGAGCGGTACTGCGAGGTGGCCAGCGAACCCAGGCCGTCGCGCAGCTTGTTGAGGTCCTGCTGACCTCGCGCGACATTGTCCTGGATGGTGGATATGTCCTTCTGCAGCTTCTGCTGCTTCTCCTTCGCCCCGTTGAACTTCTCGGTGGCCTGCTCGGCCTTCCCGTAGAGGTCGTCTACCTTGGCCTTTACCTGGTCCTTGCTGAGCTTCTGGCTCGGCGCGGCGTTGGCGGCGTTCGCGCTCAGCACGACAGCGGCGGCAGCGGCAGTGGTCAGCACGGTCACGCGAGCGCGACTCTGCTGCTTGGGTCGACGGTGGGACGCCACGGAGGACGAACTCCTTCTCGTGAGTGAGTGAGCGATCACCCGTTCGGAGGTTCGAGCCCAGACCCTAGTGACCCGACTGTGATCAGTTCAAATCCTCACACTAAAAAATCCCATCACACAATGCATTCTTTGCACACAACCCACATGCTGTAACGCGAGGTTGACGCTACGTTGCGTGACGATCCGGCTAATTCGGGCATTAGCTCTGCCCGTTGGGCCTTCAGGACAGTCGCTTGAGAAGCACCGCAGACGCGACCGGGCGGGCACCGGCCCTGGCGACCCCGTCGGCCACCTCGCGGTCGGTGGAGGCGACGATGACCGGACGGCCCGGCGGCTCCGCGCGCACCAGCTGGCGGATCAGCTCGTCCGCCGTGACGCCCGGCTTGGAGAACAGCACGCGCACCCCGCGCGGCGGCGCGAGCAGCACCGGCGCGGCCAGTTCGGCGCCGTCGAAGACGCATGTCACCTCGGCGCCGGTCTGCGCGGCGAGCGCCGAGAGCTGGCCCAGCAGCCTGAGGCGCTGCTTCTCCAGCGGCATCTGCGGATAGCCGGTCTTGGTGACGTTGTAGCCGTCGACCACCAGATGCGCCTGGGGCAGCGCGAGCAGCTGGTCGAGGATGGCTGGATCATTTTCGGACAGGGCCCGGGCCGCGATGTCCTTCGGTGTCATACGTCCCGGTTCGACCGCGTCCACGGTCTCGGCGGGCCGCACGGACACGGGCGGCAGGGCGAGTTCGCGGCGCAGCCCCTGGGTGGCCTCCAGCAGGGTGTCCAGCAGCAGCCGTACCCGCATGTCCTCCACGCTGCGGCCCTCGCGGGCCGCCCGGCGGGTGGCCTCGAGGGCCGCCTCGGCCTCGCCCAGGCGTGCCTTGAGCCGGCGGGACTCGCTCTCGGCGGCCGACACCTGCGTCTGCGCCTCGGCCCGTACCGCGTCGATCTCGCCGTGCGCCTTGCGCAGTGCGGCCTCGCCCCGCTTGACGTCGCTGTGGGCGGCGCGGAGCTTGCGGTGAAGCGATTCCGCTTCCTTCCTCGCCGACTCCAGCTCCGCGCGCAGCCGTTCGGTCTCGGCGCGGGTGTGGTCGCGGGCCTGGGCCAGCTCGGCGCGCAGCCGCTCCAGCTCGGCCCGGCTCTCCTCGTCCGCGCGCTCGGCGTCGACGCGCTGGGCCTCCTCGCCGGCCGCGGTGACCAGCTTCACCCAGCCCGCCGGGCGCAGTACGTAGGCCGCGGCCGCCACGTCGAGCGGGTCCGCGGCCGGGGGCGGGGAGCCGGAGTCGAGGGCGCCGGTGAGTTCCGGCTGGGCCTCTCTGAGCTTCTCCCCGATCCGCTGCCGGAACAGCGCATCGGTCTCCAGCGCCGCCGCCATCGCGTTGCCGGCGAACTTCGCCCGGCGATTGGGGGCGAACCGGGCGTACTGCCTCAGCTGGGCGGGCAGTTCCGTCACGGTCAGGCCGCCGAAGCCGTCCGAGACGATCTGCACGACCCGTCGGCGCACGCCGTCGGGCAGCGGACGGTCAAGCACCTCAGCGGTGCCGTCGCCCGGCCCCCCGCCTGCGGTCTCCACCATCCCTCACACCCCACTACGTCACTTCTTCGGGGCCGCTCCGCTCAGGAGCCGGCACCCGGCCTGTCCACGAGTTCCACCTGGTCCACCGCATTGCACCAGCGGCAGCGCACCGACTCGATGGTCTCACTGACCACGTCGCGCTCCTCCACCTTCGGCTCACCGGCGAGATCGAGATGGACGTACTCGACGACCTTCGAGGAACGGGTCACGTCGAACCGGGTGAGGTTGCCGCACAGGGTGCAGCGCCATCGGGTCGTCGCGGTCGGCAGGGGAACCGTCATCGTGGCTGTCCGCTTCCTTGTCATTGTCGTTGTCACTCGTACGCGCTTCCGCGCCGCCGGCCGACGCGTGTGGCCGTAACCCTACGGCCTGGCGGGGACTCGCCGCTGGTCCGCGGCGACAACGCCGCAGATGCGCGCGCACCCTACCCCGCTCACCTGCACCGACAGGGCGCCCCACGTCCCTGCGAGCTGATCCACCGGACAGGCCCCGGCGGCGAGGCGGTCTGTCAGCCTGCGTCCCGTTACGTCATGCTCTGTGTTCATGATCAGCGCGTGGAGCACGGCGACCGGCAGGGCCCTCAGAGCGGTCCGGAGCACACCGACACCCCTGACATACGGCCTCATCGCCCTGTGCAGTCTGCTCTTCGTCCTGGGCCCGGCCTCGGGTCTCACCCCCGGATACGGCACCGGGGACGCCCTGCTCGCCGCGCAGCGGACGTACTTCCGGCGCTGGGGCGTGGTCCCGGCCGAGGTGTTCGCCAGGCCGGTGCGCGAGGCCCTGACCCCCGCCACGGCCCTGTTCGTGCACGGCAGCTGGGTGCATCTGCTCGGCAACATGCTCTTCCTCTTCGTCTTCGGCGCGATGACCGAGGAACGGATGGGCCGGGTCGAGTTCACCCTCTTCTACGTCGGCTGCGGATATCTGGCCCTGCTGGGCTACGCGGCCGCCAATGCCACCTCCGAGCAGTCGCTGGTCGGCGCCTCCGGGGCGATCTCGGCGGTCCTCGGAGCGTTCCTCTACCTGTTCCCCCGCGCCCGCGTCACCAGTCTTCTGCCGTTCCTGTTCTTCCTGCCGCTCAGGTTTCCCGCGTGGGTCGTGCTGCCGTTCTGGGCGGCCCTGCAGTGGGCGGCCGCGGAGCAGACCTCCGACGGCCCCGGGGTGGCGTATCTGGCCCACCTGGTCGGCTTCGGGCTCGGCTTCGGCTACGCGTGGGTGCGCTACGGCCGTGCGGCTAGAGTGAAGTCCGCCCCAGCTCCGGCACCCGAGGGAGAGAACCAGCCGTGATCACCGCGATCGTCCTCATCAAGACCAGCGTGGACCGGATCCCCGAGATCGCGGAGCAGATCGCTTCGCTGGAATCGGTGAGCGAGGTTTTCTCCGTCACGGGTACGTATGACTTGATCGCGATGGTCAGGGTGCGGCAGCACGACGATCTTGCCGATGTCATTCCGGGCCGGATCAGCAAGATTCCCGGGGTGGAGGGGACGGACACGCACGTGGCGTTCCGGACGTACTCCCAGCACGACCTCGAGGCGGCGTTCTCCATCGGGCTGGAGTCGTAGGGGCGCCTCGGTACGTCTGCGGGGCGGGGCCGCATACCGATACAGCCCCGCGCCCCTCCGGGTGGATCAGTTCACCGCCGGTACACAGCGGCCGTCCTCCGTCCTGTACGTCCACTTCGCGCCGTCGGTCACCAGTTCCCGGACCGCCGCCACGAAACGCTCCACGTGCTCGTCGGGCGTTCCCGCGCCGAAGCTGACCCGGATGGCGTTGAGGGACTTCTCGCCGGGGGCCGCCTCGGGGGCGCCGCATTCGCCCTGGGTCTGGGGGTCGCTGCCGAGCAGGGTGCGGACCAGCGGGTGGGCGCAGAAGAGGCCGTCGCGGACGCCGATGCCGTACTCGGCGGAGAGCGCCGCGGCGAAGTGGGAGCTGTTCCAGCCCTCCACCACGAAGGAGATCACGCCGACGCGCGGGGCGTCGTCGCCGAACAGGGACAGCACCTTCACCTGCGGGACCTCGGCGAGGCCCTCGCGGACCCTGGTGATCAGATGCTGCTCGCGGGCCACCAGGGTGTCCCAGCCGGCCTCGGTGAGCGCCTTGCAGGCCGACGCGATGGAGTAGGCGCCGATCACATTGGGCGAGCCCGCTTCATGCCGCGCGGCGCTCTCGTGCCACTCCACGTCCACGCCGCCGTCCTGACGCCGGGTCACCTTGCGGCTGGCGCCGCCGCCCGCGAGGTACGGCTCGGCCGCGCGCAGCCAGTCGGCGCGGCCGGCCAGGACGCCGGAGCCGAAGGGGGCGTACAGCTTGTGGCCGGAGAAGGCGACCCAGTCGACGTCCAGGTCGCGGATGTCCACCGGGTGGTGCGGGGCGAGCTGGGCGGCGTCCAGGACGATCCGGGCGCCGTGCGCGTGCGCCGCGGCGGCCAGTTCGCGCACCGGCCACAGCTCCCCGGTGACATTGGAGGCGCCGGTGACGCAGACCAGGGCCGGACCGTGGCCCCCTTCGATCGACACGGTGCGGTCGGCGAGGGCCCGCTCCAGGGTCGCCACGGCCTGCTGCGGGGTGCGGGGGGCGTTGAGGTAGGTGACGTGCGCGTCCTGCCAGGGCAGCAGGGAGGCGTGGTGCTCGGTCTCGAAGACGAAGACCTGGCAGTCGGCGGGGAGCGCGCGGGCCAGCAGGTTCAGGGAGTCCGTGGTCGACCGGGTGAAGACCACCTGGTCGTCGGCGCGGCAGCCGAGGAACTCGGCGACCGCCTTGCGGGCGTTCTCGAACAGGTCGGTGGAGAGCTGGGAGAGGTAGCCGGCGCCGCGGTGGACGCTGCCGTAGTAGGGCGCGTAGGCGGCGACGTCGTCCCAGACGCGCTGCAGGGCGGGGGCGCTGGCCGCGTAGTCGAGGGCCGCGTAGGTGACCTCGCCGCCGGTGACCAGCGGGACGGTGACATCCCGGCCCAGAACGGGCAGCGCCCCCGAAATGTCACGGCAAACGGACTGGTCGGCGGCAGCGGTGAAGACGGACATGGGTGAACTCCCGTGAGGACATACGCCCTGAGGGCGTAGGAAGAAGAGGAAAAGGGTGTGCGGAGGCGGGGCTCGGCGGCCCTATCGCATTCGCTTGCTCACGGGAGGCTCCTCGACGACCAGGACCCCTGCCCTCGCATACAAACCAAAGGCGCGCGAGGGGTCCGCGCTTGCCATAGACCTCACTGCCTACGGCCTGGTCTTCACCCGGGGCACCCCGCCACGGACGGAGGGTTGCCGGACAGTCGGCCGGGGCCTCATGACTGTCACTCATGACCTGGGACAGGAACGTACGGGAAACGATCGTCGTCCCGCAACCCGAGTCCGGATCGCGGGACGACGACCGGTGCACGCTAGGCGTTGCTGGCCGCCACCCACCGCTCCAGCGTCCGCTTCGCCGCGCCTGAGTCGATGGACTCGGCGGCCCTCACCATGCCGGCCCGGAGCTGGTCGGCGAGCGGGGCGTCGGTCGGCGCGAGAGCGACCAGCGCCGCCGCAGAGTTCAGCAGGACGGCGTCCCGGACGGGGCCGCGCTCGCCGTCCAGCAGGCGCCGGGCCACCTCCGCGTTGTACGCCGCGTCGGCGCCGCGCAGGGCCTCCACGGGGACGAGGTCGATGCCGACCTCGCGCGGGTCGAAGATCTCCTCGGTGACCTTGCCGTCCCGGACGACCCAGACCCGGGACGTGGACGTCGTCGTCAGCTCGTCCAGTCCGTCGTCGCCCCGGAAGACCAGGGAGGAGTTGCCGCGCTCGGCGAGGACTCCGGCCACGATCGGTGCCATCCGGGGGTCGGCGACACCGACGGCCTGGGAGCGCACCTTGGCCGGGTTGGTCAGCGGGCCCAGCACATTGAAGGTCGTACGGATGCCCAACTGGCCGCGGGCCGGGGCCACATGGCGCAGTGACGGGTGGAACTTCACCGCGAAGCAGATGGTGATGCCGGCCTCTTCGGCGACCTCGGCGACCCGCTTCGGGGTCAGGTTCAGATTGATCCCGAGCTTCTCCAGGACGTCGGAGGACCCGGAGGCCGAGGACGCGGCGCGGTTGCCGTGCTTGACGACCTTGGCGCCCGTGCCCGCGACGACGATCGACGACATCGTGGAGATGTTCACCGTCTTGGCGCCGTCGCCGCCGGTGCCGACGATGTCGACGGCCGGACCCGGCACCTCGATCACGTTCGCGTGCTCGTACATCGCGCGGACGAGCCCGCTGATCTCCTGGACCGTCTCGCCCTTGGCCCGCAGCGCCACCATGAAACCGGCGATCTGCGCGTCGGTCGCCTCGCCGCGCATGATCCGGTCCATCGCCCACGCGGTGTCGTCGGCGGACAGGTCCTGGCCGTCCAGCAGACCGTTCAGCAGGGCGGGCCAGGAGCGGCCCGCCGCGGTGTCGCCTCCAGCGGGGGTCACAGCGCTCATAGCCGCTCCTGGGTGTCGTACCTGCGAAATCACTGGTTCGAGATCACTGGTCCGAAATCAGTGGTCCGAAATCAGTGGTGATCCCACCCTATCGGCCCCGGGACATGGCGAAGGGCCCCGTCCGTAAGCCGGACGGGGCCCCTCAGCGTGGCGTGGCGACGCGGGGATCAGTGGTGGCCGTGGCCGCTCGTGATCTCCTTGTACTCATCGACGGTCGGCTTCGGGATCTGGTTGTCCTCGCCGTAGTAGGCGTTGGACAGCTTCGCCCGGACCTTCTCCGAGGTGCCGACCTTGCGCTCGACACCGTTCTCGTCGACCGTCGGGCCGATCTCGGCCGGCTCGTACTGGTGGTGAGCCGTGAGGGTGTGCAGCTGCTCCTGGCTGAGCGGCTCGTGCACCTCGATGAACTCACCGTGCGGCAGGCGCTTGATGATGCCGGTCTCGCGACCGTGCAGCACCTTGTCGCGGTCGCGGCGCTGCAGGCCGAGGCAGATCCGCTTGGTCACGAGGAACGCGATGACCGGGCCGACGAAGAACGCGATCCGGACGAACCAGGTCACGGCGTTGATCGACAGGTGGAAGTGCGTGGCCCACAGGTCGTTGCCGCCGCCGACCAGCAGGGTCAGGTAGATCGTCATCCAGGCGACGCCGAGACCGGTGCGGGTCGGGGCGTTGCGCGGGCGGTCCAGGATGTGGTGCTCGCTCTTGTCGCCGGTGACCCAGGACTCGATGAACGGGTAGACCGCGATCGCCACCAGGACCAGCGGGAAGATCACCAGCGGGATGAACACGCCCAGGACGAGCGTGTGGCCCCACAGGTTGATCTCCCAACCCGGCATGAAGCGGATCAGACCCTCGGAGAAGCCCATGTACCAGTCGGGCTGGGCGCCGGTGGACACCTGGTCCGGACGGTAGGGGCCCATGGCCCAGATCGGGTTGATCTGGGCGACCGCCGCGATGGCCGCGATCACACCGAAGACCAGGAAGAAGAAGCCTCCGGCCTTGGCCATGTAGACCGGCAGCAGCGGCATGCCGACGACGTTCTTCTCGGTCTTTCCGGGACCCGCGAACTGCGTGTGCTTGTGGTAGAAGACCAGGATCAGGTGCGCCACCATCAGGCCGAGCATGATGCCCGGCAGCAGCAGGATGTGGATCGAGTAGAACCGGGCGACGAAGTCGTGGCCGGGGAACTCTCCGCCGAACAGGAAGAACGACAGGTACGTGCCGACGATCGGCACGGACAGGATCGCGCCCTCCATGAAGCGGACACCGGTGCCGGAGAGCAGGTCGTCCGGGAGCGAGTAACCGGTGAAGCCGGTGAACATGCCGAGGACGAACAGCAGGAAGCCGAACAGCCAGTTGATCTCACGCGGCTTGCGGAACGCGCCGGTGAAGAACACACGCATCATGTGCACGAACATGCCGGCGAGGAAGATCAGCGCGGCCCAGTGGTGGATCTGCCGCATGAGCAGACCACCGCGCACGTCGAAGGAGATGTGCAGGGTCGAGTTGAACGCCTCGGACATCAGCTGTCCCTGGAGCGGGACATAGCTGCCGTGGTACTGCACCTCGTTCATCGACGGGTGGAAGAACAGTGTCAGATAGACACCCGTCAGGATGATGATGATGAAGCTGTACATGCACACTTCGCCCAACATGAACGACCAGTGGTCGGGGAAGATCTTGCGCATGTTGGCCTTGGCCAGGGAGTAGATCCCGAGCCGGCCGTCGGCCCAGTCGGCGATCCGCTCGCCGGCCGGTGCCTTCCCGCGAGAGCGGGGCTCTTCATTCGGTGTAGTACTCATCCGCGCTCCCAGAATGCAGGACCGACGGGCTCCTCGAAGTCGCCGAGCGCCTGGAGGTAACCGTCACTGTCCACGCCGATGCGCAGCTGCGGCAGGGCGTGGCCGGCGGGGCCGAAGATCACTCGGGCGCCGTCGGAGAGGTCGAAGGTGGACTGGTGGCACGGGCACAGCACGTGGTGCGTCTGCTGCTCGTACAGCGAGATCGGGCAGCCGACGTGGGTGCAGATCTTGGAGAAGGCGACGATGCCTTCGTGCGACCAGTCGAGCTCGCGCTTGTCCTTGATGTTGCCCGGCTGCAGCCGGACGATCATCAGCGCGGCCTTGGCGATCTCCGTCTGGAACTCCTCGTCCGTCTCCTCCAGCCCGTCGGGCTTGGCGAAGGTGAGAGAGCCGACGGCGACGTCCTCGGGACGCAGCGGCTGGTTGGTGTTCATGTTGACCAGGCGCTTGCCCTTGGCCCACATCGTGTGCCGCAGCTTGGTCCCGGGCGCCGGGCCGAGACCGCCGAGCAGCATGACGCCGGAGAGCGGCACCAGGGCCAGCGCGCCGAACATCGTGGTGCGGATCAGCTTGCGGCGGCCGAGCGCCGACTCCTTGGCACCCTCGCGGAAGTCCGCGTGGACCTTCGCGCGGACCTCGGGCGAGGCCGCGATCGCGTGCCGCTCGTCGGCGACCTCGACGTCGGACATCAGGGTGCGGGCCCAGTGGACCGCGCCCGCGCCGATGCTGAACAGCGCCACGCCGAGGGTCAGACCCAGCGTGAAGTTCATCGCGCTGAGGTGCCCGATCGGGAAGACGAAGATCGACTTGTCGTTCGGGACCACCAGGTACGCGACGATGAAGGCGATGGTGGCCAGCATCGACACCGTGAACAGCAGGGCGACCATGCGCTCGGACCGCTTGGCGGCCCGCTCGTCGATGTCCTGGATCCGGTGCTCGTGCGGCGGCAGCCCCGGGTCCGCGAACGGGTTCTCCTCGTCCGCGACCCCTACCGCCACGCCGGGTGCGTGGCCCTGCTCAGCGGGCAGGTTCTCTTCTGGAATGTCTTGGCTACTCATGACTTCTTGGCCTTTGCGGTCCGAGCGGCGACCCAGACGGCGACCGTGATCAGCGCGCCGAGGCCGAAGATCCAGGCGAACAGACCCTCACTGACCGGCCCGAGGCCGCCCAGCTCCAGACCGCCCGGGTTCTCCGTCTTGTCGCCGTTGACCGCGTTCAGGTACGCGATGATGTCCTTCTTGTTCTTCGAAGACAGCGTGGTGTCGGGGAAGGACGGCATGTTCTGCGGGCCCGTCTGCATGGCCTCGTAGATGTGCTTCGGAGCGACACCCTCCAGGCTCGGCGCGAACTTGCCCTTGGTCAGGGCGCCGCCCTTGCCGGTGAAGTTGTGGCACTGCGCGCAGTTGGTGCGGAACAGCTCGCCGCCCTTGGCGATGTCCGCGCCACCCGGGCCGTACTGGTCGTTGGTGGGCACGCTCGGGCCGGCGCCCAGCGAGGCGATGTAGGCGGCGAGCTGGTCGATCTGCGTCTGGTCGTAGACGACCTTCTTGCGCGGGACCTGGGCGCCCTGCGAGGTGGCCGCGGGCATACGGCCGGTGCCGACCTGGAAGTCGACGGCCGCGGCACCCACGCCGACCAGGCTCGGTCCGTCGGAGGAGCCCTGGCCACCGGTGCCGTGGCAGCTGGCGCAGCCGACCTCGTAGAGCTTCTTGCCCTCCTTGATGGTCAGGGACTGGGCGGAATCATCGGCCTGTGCCTTGCCCGCGGGTGCGAACGCGGCATACAGCCCCCCAGTGGCCGCCAGCGCGAGGAGTAGGACGACGACCGCCGCCAGCGGATGGCGTCGTCGTGCGGAGAGCTTTTTCACGGATTACCCCGGTGTCAGGATCTTCTGCGTCGGTGCTTCTGGATGTGCGGGAGCCGGTCCCGCTACTTGATCAAGTAGATCGTGGCGAAAAGGCCGATCCAGACCACATCGACGAAGTGCCAGTAGTAGGACACGACGATGGCGGCGGTCGCCTGCTCGTGGGTGAACCTCTTGGCCATGTAGGTGCGGCCGAGGACGAACAGGAAGGCGATGAGGCCACCCGTCACGTGCATGCCGTGGAAGCCGGTGGTCAGGTAGAACACCGAGCCGTACGGGTCCGAGGACAGCGAGATGCCGTCCTTCTTCACCAGCTCCGTGTACTCGTAGATCTGACCGCCGATGAAGATCGCACCCATGATGAAGGTGAGGATGAACCAGCCACGGAGCTTCTTCACGTCACCGCGCTCGGCCGCGAACACGCCGAGCTGGCAGGTGAGCGAGGAGAGCACCAGGATCGTGGTGTTCGTCGCCGAGAAGGGCACATTGAGCGCCTCGGCCATGTGCTTCCAGTGCGCCGGACCCGTCACCGATCGCAGGGTGAAGTACATCGCGAAGAGGGCCGCGAAGAACATCAGCTCGGAACTCAGCCAGATGATGGTTCCGACGCTGGTGAGGTTCGGCCGGTTGACCGACGGGTGCGCGTGCCCGGTTTCTACTGTCGTTGCTGTCGCCACGACCGACATTATGTCGGTCGCTTATCCCGCCCTCACTCCGGGGGGTGCCGTTCGGAGTGTTGCTGCCCGCCGAACCGGTGTTGACGTGGTGTTCAGGGAGACTTCGACGGGAGTAACATCCGCCCCGAACGGCCCTGTACTTCCCGTCCGTACGACGCCGACGTCCCGGAGGAACCATGCAGCCGACCGCCACGGTGCTGGTCTACAGCGACGACTCCACCACCCGCGAGCAAGTACGGCTGGCCTCCGGCCGTAAACCGGCTCCTGATGTTCCCTTTGTCGAGTTCGTGGAGTGCGCCACCCCCGAGGCGGTCGTCCGGGAGTTGGGCCGAGGCGGTATCGACGTCTGTGTGCTGGACGGTGAGGCCGTGCCGATGGGGGGCATGGGGGTGTGCCGGCAGATCAAGGACGAGGTGTTCAACTGCCCGCCGGTGCTGCTGCTCATGGGGCGGCCGCAGGATGCGTGGCTGGCCACCTGGAGCCGGGCCGATGCGGCTGTGACGCTGCCGGTGGATCCGGTGGAGTTCGCCTCGGCCCTTGCCTCGCTGCTCCGTCAGAAGAGGTTGCTGAGCGCCTCGTAGCCCGGGGCGTGGGACCTCTGCGCCGGTGCGGGCCGTGGGGCCTCTTCGCGCCCGCGCGGCGGACCCTCCTGTCGGCACAGCCCGCGCCCCTGGGTTCGCTACAGCGCTGCCGGCTGGAGACGTACCGTGTTCGTCTCCGACGGTGTGTTCGTCGTGCCGCGGGTCAGGGCGCTGCCCTGGCTCCATCTCTTCCAGTCCAGGTTCCAGTCGCCGAAGCCGTTGCCGAAGGGTTCCATCGCCTTGCCGTTGGTGTTGACGACCTTGACGATGTCGCCCTCGTGGACGGTGTTGAAGAACCACGCGGCGTTCGCCGTGCTCATGCCGGTGCAGCCGTGGCTGACGTTCGCGTAGCCCTGTGAGCCCACGGACCAGGGCGCCGCGTGGACGAACTCGCCGGACCAGGTCACCCGGGTGGCCCAGTACACCGGCAGGTCGTACGAGTCGGAGGTGCCCGCGGCGATGCCGACCGTGGTACCGCGCATGCGGACGAAGTACTGCTTGGCCAGGATGACCTTGACGCCGCTGCGGGTCTCCCAGCCGGGCTTGCCGGTGGTGACGGGGAGCGCTCTGAGCACCGCGCCGTTCTTGTAGACCGTCAGCCGGTGCGCCGCGGCGTCCGTGAGGGCCTCGATCCGCTCCCCCGTGGTGATCGTGAGCGGCTGGGACCTGCCGCCCCACAACCGGTCGCCGATCTTCATGCCGTCCAGGTTGCTGTGCACCGTGATGGTGGCGTGGGTGGGCCAGTACTCCTTGGGCCGGTAGTGGAGCTCCTTGCCGTTCACCCAGTACCAGGAGCCCTGCACGGCCGGTGCGGAGCTCACCCGGAGGGCGTTCTCCACGACGGCGCGCTGCGCCCTGTCCTTGACCTCCTGGTCGAGTTGGGCGGTGATGGGCTGTCCCACGCCGTACTCGCCGGCGTCCGGCCCGAAGGTGACGGTCAGTCGCTTCTTGTTCGTGGGCAGGCTGGTGTCGAACGCGAGGACCTTGCGGCCGGGCGCGCCGTCGTCGTCCTCGGTGCTCACCGTGACCGTGTAGTGGGCGTTGGCGGCCAGCGGAGCGGTGCTGTGCCATCTGCTGCCGTCGGCGGCGAGTTCGCCCGCCACATAGCGCCCTGTGGAGTCCTGGACGGTGACGTCGGTGATCTGGTCGTCGTCGCTGTTGGCGGTGATCTCCAGGGGCTTGTCCGGGTCGGCCCGCTTCCCTGCGTCGATGGGGCCGTTGAAGGAGATCAGGCCCGCCGCGTCGTACGGCTTGGCGGACAAGGGGTTGCCGTCCGAGCCGCAGGCGGTGACGCCCGCGCCGAGTGCGGTCACCAGCAGGGTGCAGCCGACGACGGTGCGGGTCCGCGGAATGTGGTTCATACGATCACGCTATGAGGCGCAGACCTCACCGGCGCGGCAGGTAATCCGTTCGAGTGATCGACACTGCGGCAGGCGGCCGACAGCGGACGGGTGACGGGGCAGGTGGGCCGCGCGGAAAGGCCGGAAGCCCAGACCCTCCTGATGGAGTGTCCGGGCTTCCGGTGGCTGCGCTCGTGTGCTACTGGGTGCGGTTCTCACCGTGGTAGTACTCGAACACCCAGCCGAACAGACCGACCACGATGAACGGGGCCGAGAAGTAGATCAGCCACCAGCCGACCGCGATGCTGAGGAAGGCGATCGCACCGCCGAAGCCCAGCATGAGCGGCTGCCAGCTGTGCGGGCTGAAGAAGCCCAGCTCGCCCGCGTCGTCCGCGACATCGGCCTCCATGTCGTCCTGGGCGCCCGCGTCGACCCGCCGGGCGGTGAAGCCCAGGTAGAAGCCGATCATGACGCTCAGGCCGAAGGCCAGGAACAGTGCGGTGGTACCGGCCGGCTCCTTCGACCACACGCCATACACGATGGCCATGATCAGGATGAAGACGCTCAGCCAGATGAACATCCGACCCTGGATCTTCACTTGCCGGCCTCCTTGCTGCCCTCGACGGCGGTGCCGTGACCGGCGTACTCAAGCTGCTCGAGCGCGGCGATCTCGGGGTGGTGCAGATCGAATGCCGGGGATTCACTGCGAATCCGCGGCAGGGTGAGGAAGTTGTGCCGCGGCGGCGGGCAGGAGGTCGCCCACTCCAGCGAACGGCCGTAGCCCCACGGGTCGTCCACGTTGACCGGCTTGCCGTACTTGGCCGTCTTCCACACGTTGTAGAGGAACGGCAGGATCGACAGGCCGAGCAGGAAGGAGCTGATGGTCGAGATCGTGTTCAGGGCGGTGAAGCCGTCGGCCGCCAGATAGTCGGCGTAACGACGCGGCATGCCCTCGGCACCGAGCCAGTGCTGGACCAGGAAGGTGCCGTGGAAGCCGACGAACAGCGTCCAGAAGGTGATCTTGCCGAGGCGCTCGTCCAGCATCTTGCCGGTCATCTTCGGCCACCAGAAGTGGAAGCCGGAGAACATGGCGAAGACGACCGTGCCGAAGACCACGTAGTGGAAGTGGGCCACCACGAAGTACGAGTCGGAGACGTGGAAGTCCATCGGCGGCGAGGCCAGGATGACACCGGTCAGACCACCGAACGTGAAGGTGATCAGGAAGCCGGTCGCCCAGAGCATCGGTGTCTCGAAGGACAACGAGCCCTTCCACATCGTGCCGATCCAGTTGAAGAACTTCACACCGGTCGGTACGGCGATCAGGAAGGTCATGAAGGAGAAGAACGGCAGCAGCACACCGCCGGTGACGTACATGTGGTGGGCCCACACCGTCACGGACAGACCGGCGATCGCGATGGTCGCGGCGATCAGGCCCATGTAGCCGAACATCGGCTTGCGGGAGAACACCGGGATCACCTCGGAGATGATTCCGAAGAACGGCAGCGCGATGATGTACACCTCTGGGTGTCCGAAGAACCAGAAGAGGTGTTGCCACAGCAAGGCGCCGCCGTTGGCGGCGTCGAAGACATGGGCGCCGAACTTGCGGTCCGCCTCCAGGGCGAACAGCGCGGCCGCGAGGACCGGGAAGGCGAGCAGGACCAGGACACCGGTGAGCAGCACGTTCCACACGAAGATCGGCATGCGGAACATGGTCATGCCCGGGGCGCGCATGCAGATGATCGTGGTGATGAAGTTGACCGAGCCGAGGATGGTGCCGAAGCCGGAGAAGGCCAGACCCATGATCCACATGTCGGCGCCGACACCCGGGGAGCGGACCGCGTCCGACAGCGGCGAGTAGGCGAACCAGCCGAAGTCGGCCGCGCCCTCGGGGGTGAGGAAGCCACCCACCGCGATCGTGGAGCCGAACAGGTACAGCCAGTAGGCGAACATGTTCAGCCGCGGGAACGCCACGTCCGGCGCGCCGATCTGCAGCGGCATGATCCAGTTCGCGAAGCCGGCGAACAGCGGCGTCGCGAACATCAGCAGCATGATCGTGCCGTGCATCGTGAACGCCTGGTTGAACTGCTCGTTCGACATGATCTGCAGACCCGGCCGGGCCAGCTCGGCGCGCATGAGCAGCGCCATCACGCCACCGATCAGGAAGAACGCGAACGACGTCGCGAGGTACATCGTCCCGATCGTCTTGTGGTCGGTGGTCGTCAGCCACTTCACCACTACGTTGCCGGGCTGCTTGCGCCTGACCGGCAGCTCGTCCGCGTACGAGCCTTCAGCTGCCGCGGCACCCTGGGGTTCGTTGAGGATGCTCACAGGTTGTTCGTCTCCCGGTTCTTCTCGTGGCTCGTCTGCGCGATGCCGGCGGGAATGTAACCGGTCTGCCCCTTCTTGGCGAGGTCCTTGAGGTGCTGCTCGTACCGCTCGGGCGAGACGACCTTCACGTTGAACAGCATCCGGGAGTGGTCGACGCCGCAGAGCTCGGCGCACTTGCCGAGGAAGGTGCCCTCCTGGTTGGGAGTCACCTGGAACGAGTTGGTGTGGCCCGGGATCACGTCCATCTTCATCAGGAACGGCACCACCCAGAAGGAGTGGATGACGTCACGAGAGGTGAGGACGAAGCGGACCGTCTTGCCCTTGGGGAGCCAGAGCGTCGGACCCGGGTTGCCCGTCTGCGGGTTCTTCGTGGCGGGCGTACCGGCGTCGTAGACGCCGCCGGCGTTCACCGGGAAGTCCTTCTTGAACCGGTCCGGAATGGCGTCCAGGTTCTTGTCGGTCTTGGCGTCGCCGGCAACACCGGGAACGTTCTCGACGTAGTTGAAGCCCCAGCTCCACTGGTAGCCGACCACGTTGACCGTGAGGTCCGGCTTCTTGGAGAGGTCCAGGAGCTTCGACTCGTCCCGGGCCGTGAAGTAGAAGAGCACCGAGATGATGATGATCGGGACCACCGTGTACAGGGCCTCGATCGGCATGTTGTACCGGGTCTGCGGAGGTACCTCGACCTTGGTGCGGCTGCGCCGGTGGAAGAAAGCACTCCACAGGATCAGGCCCCACACCAGCACGCCGGTGGCCAGTGCGGCAGCCCAGGAGCCCTGCCACAGGGAGAGGATCCGCGGAGCCTCTTCCGTGGTCGGGGTGGGCATGCCAAGGCGGGGGAAGTCCTTGTATGTGCAACCGGTTGCGGTCGCCAGGACCAGGCCCGCGGTCAGTGCCTGCAGCAGCTTCCGCCGCATCGGGCGCCGCGGCGAGCGGTCGGAGCCGTTGGGACTCACGTAGCGCCTTCCCGAGAGTCTCGCCCGCGCGGTCGGCTGCGGCCTTCTCGCTGGTCGGTCGCCGCCCTGCGGCGGGCAGGGGTTTGGATGTTTATGCGGACCAAACCCTAGCCGACGCCCTCCGGGGGTTCGCGGGGAGGGGGGCCTACTGGAGTGGGTGGTTCGCTGAATTGGCGGCCGGGGGCTCGTCGTGGCTGGTCGCGCCCCGCGGCGGAGCCGCAATTGACACAGCCACGCGCCCCTGGGTCGGCTCCCTCCGCCGGGGTCTTAACGTTGCCGTATGGCCTACTTTGACGCTGCCTCCGCCGTTCCTCTCCATCCCGTTGCCCGTCAGGCGCTGTTGGCCTCTCTGGATGAGGGATGGGCGGATCCCGCGCGGCTGTATCGGGAGGGCCGTAAGGCTCGCATGCTGCTCGACGCCGCTCGGGAGGCGGCCGCCGAGGCTGTCGGGTGCCGGGCGGACGAGGTGGTCTTCACCCCCTCCGGAACGCGGGCCGTACACAGCGGCATCGCGGGTGCGTTGGCCGGGAGGCGGCGGGTGGGGCGCCACCTGATCGTGTCGGCGGTCGAACACTCCTCCGTACTCCATTCGGCGGAGGTGTTCGAGGCGGACGGGGGGACGGTGACCCGGGTGCCGGTGAACCGGGCCGGCGCCGTGGACCCGTCCGGCTTCGCGGAGGCGCTCCGTCCGGACACCGCGCTGGCCGTCCTGCAGTCGGCCAACCACGAGGTGGGGACCGTTCAGCCGGTGGCCGAGGCGGCCGAGGCGTGCCGGGCCGCCGGTGTGCCGCTGCTGGTGGACGCGGCACAGTCGCTGGGGTGGGGGCCGGTCGGGGGTGCCTGGTCGCTGCTGACGGCCAGTGCGCACAAGTGGGGCGGGCCGTCCGGGGTCGGGCTGCTCGCCGTACGCAAGGGGGTGCGGTTCGCCGCCCAAGGCCCGGCCGACGAGCGGGAGTCGGGGCGGGCGCCCGGGTTCGAGGACATCCCGGCCGTCGTGGCGGCCGTCGCCTCGCTGCGCGCGGTACGGGCCGAGGCGGCCCAGGAGGCGGTACGGCTGCGGGAGCTGACGGAGCGGATCCGGGCGCGGGTGCCGCAGCTGGTGCCGGATGTGGAGGTCGTCGGCGACCCCGAGCGACGGCTGCCCGGGATCGTCACCTTCTCCTGCCTCTACGTCGACGGCGAGGCCCTGCTGCACGAACTGGACCGCGAGGGCTTCTCCGTCTCCTCCGGCTCCTCCTGCACGAGCAGCACGCTGACGCCCAGCCATGTCCTGAAGGCCATGGGTGTGCTGAGCGAGGGCAATGTCCGGGTGTCCCTGCCGATGGGGGCGGCCGAGGAGGACGTGGAGCGGTTCCTCGCGGTGCTGCCGGGAACCGTCGCGGGAGTGCGCGAGAAGCTGGGCGCGCCGACACCGGCCACACAGGCCGGCCCGGGCGAACTCGTCGTCGACTCCCTCGGCAAGCGCTGCCCGATCCCGGTCATCGAACTGGCCAAGGTGTTCGACCGGGTACCGGTGGGCGGGACCGTCCGCGTCCTCTCCGACGACGAGGCCGCCCGCCTGGACATCCCGGCGTGGTGCGCGATGCGGGGGCAGGAGTACGTCGGGGAGGAGCCGGCGGAGCGGGGAACGGCGTACGTGGTACGCCGGGTGAGCTGAGGAGGTCCGGGGGCGGAGCCCCCGGACGCCGGGCTCAGCCCAGGTGGGCCTGAACCTCCTGGGCGGCCTCGTCCCCGTACGCCTTGGTGAACCGCTCCATGAAGTGCGCCCGCCGCAGCCGGTACTCCTGCGTCCCCACGGTCTCGATGACCAGCGTGGCGAGCATGCAGCCCACCTGGGCGGCGCGCTCCAGCGAAACCCCCCAGGCCAGTCCGGACAGGAACCCGGCGCGGAAGGCGTCGCCGACACCCGTCGGGTCGGCCTTGCGCTCCTCCTCGGCACAGCCGACCTCGACCGGGTCCTCACCGGCCCGCTCGACGCGCACACCGCGCGAGCCCAGCGTGGTGACGCGGTGGCCGACCTTGCCCAGGATCTCGGCGTCGCTCCAGCCGGTCTTGGTCTCGATGAGGCCCTTCTCGTACTCGTTGGAGAACAGGTACGTCGCCCCGTCCAGCAGGACGCGGATCTCGTCGCCGTCCATCCGGGCGATCTGCTGGGAGAAGTCGGCGGCGAAGGGGATCGCGCGGGAGCGGCACTCCTCCGTGTGGCGGAGCATCGCCTCCGGGTCGTCGGCGCCGATGAGGACCAGGTCGAGGCCGCCCACGCGGTCGGCGACGGTCTTCAGCTCGATGAGGCGGGCCTCGCTCATCGCGCCGGTGTAGAACGAGCCGATCTGGTTGTGGTCGGCGTCGGTGGTGCACACGAAGCGGGCGGTGTGCAGGGTCTCGGAGATCCGGACCGACTCGGTGTCCACACCGTGCCGGTCGAGCCAGGACCGGTACTCGTCGAAGTCGGAGCCGGCGGCACCGACCAGGATCGGCCGGGTGCCGAGCTGGCCCATGCCGAAGGCGATGTTCGCGGCGACACCGCCGCGGCGCACGTCCAGATTGTCGACCAGGAAGGAGAGCGAAACCGTGTGCAGCTGGTCCGCGACGAGCTGGTCGGCGAAACGGCCGGGGAAGGTCATGAGGTGGTCGGTGGCGATGGAGCCGGTGACTGCGATGCGCACGACGGGAATTCTCCTGCGGGAGGCTGGATTGACAGTTCACGCTACCCGGTCGGCCGTCTGCGCTGTAGGTGGCGAAACTACCCGATAGTAGATCTTTCTTCGCGACCGGGAGCAGGCCTACGGTGCGGTCATGACGAACCTCAAGTTCCGCTCCACCGCCCCGGCCGACCTCGACGGCGATCTCGCCGCGCTGCGCGGTGACTGCGCCCGGATGGCTCCGCACTGGACGGTTCCCGAGCACTCCGAGTCCCGGCCGGTGCCGCCGTCCCTGATCCACGGGGTGACCGTGCCGGCGAAGTCCGCGCGTCTGCTGGACGCGATGTCGGACTACGGCGACTGACCCGGGGCGCTTTTCGCAGGGAACCGCACGCTCCCCTCCCGCGTCCCATCGCCGTCCCCCACACGGGGGATGCGGGATACGACCAGCGAGGAGCGATGCGGTGAACACCGAGGGACCTGAGAACCGCGAGCACCCCGAGGGCTCCGAGCATGCCGAGAACGGCGAAAGCACCGGGAGCGCCGCGAGCCGGGAGGGCTTCGAGGCCTCCGCGGACGCGGCGGACCCGGCGGGCCCGGCGGACTCCGGGAAGCCCGAGCCGGCGGCCTCGGCGGAGGACGTCACCGCCGTCGCTGACGTCACTGACATCACTGACGTCACCGCCGTTTCCGACGGACGCGACGTGAACGATGTCGGCGACGGCGGCGAAGGTACGGCGGACCGGCCGGGCGGGCGGCGCCGGTCGAGGCTCGCCGTTCTCTCCGTCGCCGCGGCCGTGCTGCTGGTCGGCGGCGGTGGCGCCTACCTCGCGGCGAGCGGCGACGCGGGCGGTCGTACCGGCGGCCCCGGCAGGGCCGGTGACGGCGCCACTCCCCCACCGCTCGCCCTGGACGGCTTCAGCGGCGGCACGGGCGGCATCGCTCCGGGCGAGCCGGACCCGTACGGCGCGACGTATGCGGCCGCGGGCGAACTGCCGGCCGGCCCCGGCTCCGCGCCGGTGTACGCGCCGAAGGGCGAGGTCGGCAAGGACGCGGTGGCCCGGCTGGCGAAGGCGCTGGGCGTCGACGGCACACCGGTGGCCGAGGGCGGGATCTGGCGGGTCGGCGGCAAGGCCGGCTCCGGGCCGAGCCTGCAGGTGAACCGGGACGCGCCGGGCAGCTGGACCTTCAGCCGCTATGCGCCGGGCACCGACGACTGCAAGAAGGGTGTCCTCTGTGCGCACGATCCGATGGGCCCGACGGGCAGCCCGGTGAGCGCGTCCAGGGCGATCGCGGCCGCGGCGCCCGTGCTGAAGGCGGCCGGGCTGGACGACGCGAAGATCGACGCGAGCCAGGTCATGGGCCTCCAGCGGGTGGTCAACGCCGACCCGGTGGTCGGCGGGCTGCCGACGTACGGCTGGACGACGGGCCTGACCGTGGACCGGCAGGGCGAGCTGGTCGGCGGGCACGGGCTGCTCGGGACGCCGGTGAAGGGCGACACGTATCCCGTGCTGAGCGCCGCGAAGACGCTGAAGCTCATGAACGCGGCGCCGAAGGGCGACCACCGGATGGGGATCGGCGGCTGTGCCGATCCGGGGCCGCTGAAGGACCGGCTGGAGCAGCCCTGCCGCGCCTCCACCGGGGCGCCGAAGCAGGGGGCGGACCCGGGCACCGACACGGTCGGCGTGGCGAACGCGGTGTTCGGGCTGGCCGCGCACTCGGTCGCCGGGCGGCAGACGCTGGTGCCGTCCTGGCTGTTCCAGGTGCGGGAGCCGGCCGGTCAGGGCGCGTCCACGGTGACGTATCCGGCGGTCGACCCCCGGTACCTGGCCTCGGCCACGACTCCCTCCGGCGGGCCGAGCACGGCGCCGAAGCCGCACAACGTGCAGGTGACCGGGTACACGGCCGACGACCGGGAGCTGAACGTGAGCTTCTACGGCGGGGTGTGCGCCGACTACACGGCGACGGCGAAGGAGGCCGGCGACCGGGTGACCGTGACCGTCACCGAGCGGCCCTGGCCGAACAAGGTGTGCGTGCTGATCGCCAAGGAGTACGTGAAGACCGTACGGCTGGACAGGCCGCTGGACGGCCGGACGGTCGTCGGCACCGACGGCAAGCCGATCCCGCAGGCCAAGCCGGGCGAGCTCCGGCCCGACGCGCCGACGCAGGCTCGTTAGCCTCCTGACGTACGGCAGCCTCCGGGCGTACGGAAAAAGGCGGCGGCCCCCATGACAAGGGGCCGCCGCCTTTTCGATCCGTCAGGCAGAACCGTCGGCTCAGCTGAAGGAGTCGCCGCAGGCGCAGGAGCCGGTCGCGTTCGGGTTGTCGATCGTGAAGCCCTGCTTCTCGATGGTGTCCACGAAGTCGATGGTGGCGCCGCCCAGGTACGGAGCGCTCATCCGGTCCGTGACGACCTTGACCCCGCCGAAGTCCTTCTCCACGTCGCCGTCGAGCGAGCGCTCGTCGAAGAAGAGCTGGTAACGCAGACCGGAGCAGCCGCCGGGCTGAACAGCGACGCGCAGCGCGAGGTCGTCACGGCCTTCCTGGTCGAGCAGGGCCTTGACCTTGGCCGCGGCGGCGTCGGTCAGGATGATGCCGTCGGTGACGGTGGTGGTCTCGTCCGATACGGACATCTACATCTCTCCCGGGTTGTACGGAGACTGCTTGCCGACGAGTGCAACCGGCGCTTCCGCGGATTCATTCCGGGCCGGGCAGTCGTGTTGTCGCGTTTTTCTTCCGCTTTCATGCTCGCACATGCCCCACGGCACCGGCAGCGGCCTGTGGAGGGACCCGGGCGGGATTCATGTCACATCGACGTTATGGCCATCGTCAAAGTGACATGAACCAGTTATGATAGATAGCGTCAGTTAGACGAAAAGTAGAAAGGGTGCGTGTCGTGACCACCGCCCAGACCCCGGAGCTCGACGTGCAGCCGACTCCGCTCGCCCTGCTGCTGCTCGGCCGTGAGGCCGACCCGAAGAGCGAGCGGGGCGTCGAGTGCCCCGGCGACCTGCCTTCGCCGTCCGACCCCGACCTGGTCGAGCGCGCCCGCGCGGCCAAGGAGAAGCTCGGCGACAAGGTCTTCGTGCTCGGCCACCACTACCAGCGCGACGAGGTCATCCAGTTCGCGGACGTCACGGGCGACTCCTTCAAGCTGGCCCGGGACGCGGCCGCGCGCCCGGAGGCCGAGTACATCGTCTTCTGCGGTGTGCACTTCATGGCCGAGTCGGCGGACATCCTCACCTCCGACGACCAGAAGGTCGTCCTGCCCGACCTCGCCGCCGGCTGCTCGATGGCCGACATGGCGACGGCCGAGCAGGTCGCGGAGTGCTGGGACGTCCTGACCGAGGCGGGCATCGCCGAGCAGGTCGTGCCGGTCTCGTACATGAACTCCTCCGCCGACATCAAGGCGTTCACCGGCAAGCACGGCGGCACGATCTGCACCTCGTCCAACGCCAAGCGCGCGCTCGACTGGGCCTTCGAGCAGGGGGAGCCCTCGACAACAAAGGTGCTGTTCCTGCCGGACCAGCACCTCGGCCGCAACACCGCGGTCCGGGACATGGGCATGTCCCTGGACGACTGCGTGGTCTACAACCCGCACAAGCCGAACGGCGGCCTGACGGCGGACGAGCTGCGTGCGGCGAAGATGATCCTGTGGCGGGGCCACTGCTCGGTCCACGGCCGCTTCAGCCTGGACTCGGTCAACGACGTCCGCGCCCGCATCCCCGACGTGAACGTCCTCGTCCACCCCGAGTGCAAGCACGAGGTCGTCGCCGCCGCGGACTACGTCGGCTCGACGGAGTACATCATCAAGGCCCTGGAAGCCGCCCCGGCCGGTTCCAAGTGGGCCATCGGCACCGAGCTGAACCTGGTCCGTCGTCTGGCGAACCGTTTCGCGCCCGAGGGCAAGGAGATCGTCTTCCTCGACAAGACGGTCTGCTTCTGCTCGACCATGAACCGGATCGACCTGCCCCATCTGGTCTGGGCCCTGGAGTCCCTGGCCGAGGGCAACCTGGTCAACCGGATCGAGGTCGACCAGGAGACGGAGGCGTTCGCCAAGCTGGCGCTGGAGCGGATGCTGGCGCTGCCGTAGGACTCCGCACGAACCAGGCCGGGGCCCGGCCCCCCAGGAAGGGGGGCCGGGCCTCGGTGATGTTCGGATGCCCTCGGCGTTCAGACGCCGGCCGGTTCCCGCGCCTCGGACTCGCGGGCCTGCTGCTTCGCCGCCCGCTTCTTGGCGCGGCGCTCCTTGCGGAGCTCCAGCATCGCGTAGAGCGTCGGGACCAGGAGCAGGGTCAGCAGGGTCGACGTGATCAGGCCGCCGATGACGACCACCGCGAGGGGCTGGGCGATGAAGCCGCCCTCGCCGGTGACGCCCAGCGCCATCGGGAGCAGGGCGAAGATCGTCGCCAGGGCCGTCATGAGGATCGGGCGCAGCCGGTGCCGGCCGCCCTCGATCACGGCCTCGACCACGCCGTAGCCCTGCCCGCGGTACTGGTTGATCAGGTCGATCAGCACGATCGCGTTGGTCACCACGATGCCGATCAGCATCAGCATGCCGATCATCGCCGGGACGCCCATCGGGGTGCCGGTGGCGACCAGCAGGCCGATCGCGCCCGTCGCCGCGAACGGGATGGAGACCAGCAGGATCAGCGGCTGGGCCAGCGAACGGAAGGTCGCGACCAGCAGCATGAAGACGATCGCGATCGCCGCCAGCATGGCCAGGCCCAGGTTCTTGAACGCGTCGTTCTGGTCCGACGTGACGCCGCCGATCTCGGCCTTCGCGCCCGTCGGCAGCTTCAGCGCCTTGATCTTCGACTGGAGCTCGGTGCTGATCGCGCCCGTGTTGTCGCCGGTCGGCTTGGCCGTGATGGTCGCGGCCCGCCGGCCGTCGATCCGGGTCAGCGACACCGGGCCGTCCACCAGCCGCACCGTGGCGATGTCGCCCAGCTTCACCGGGCCGAGGCGCAGCGCCTTCAGCTGGGCCAGGGTGGTCGCGGGCTCCGCCGACCGCACCACGACATCGCGCTCGGTGTCGTCGAGGATCGCCTTCGCCGCCGTCGTACCGCGCACGGCCTGGGCGACCGCGGCGCCCAGCTTCTGGTCGTCGAACCCGGCCGCGGCCGCCTTGGCGTTGGCCTTGACCGAGATCCGGGGCACGCTGGTCGCGAGGTCGCTGGTGACGTCCGTGACGCCGTCCAGTCCTGCGACCGTGGAGCGGACCTCGTCCGCCGCCGTGCTCAGCGCCTGCGGGTCGGACGCCTTGACCACCACGCTCAGGTTCTGGTTGCCGAAGCCGTCGCCGGCCGACACGGTGGTCGTACCGATGCCCTGGAGCTTCTTCAGGCCGTCCTCCAGGTGCTTCTGCACCTTGTCGTACGACTTCGAGTCCTTCAGCATCACCTGGTACGACGCCTGGTTGGTCTGGGTGCTGCCGCCGAAGGCCGCCATGAAGCCGGAGGAGCCGACGGTGACCTGGTAGTCCTTGACGCCGTCGGTGGCGGCCAGGAGCTGCTCCACCCGCTTGGCCTGCTTGTCCGTCTCGGCGAGGCCGGTGCCGGGCTTCAGCTCCTGCTTGACGGTGAGGACCTCCTGCTCGCCCTGGTCGAAGAAGTTCGTCTTCAGCAGGCCGCCCATGCCGAACGTGACGACGAGGACCACGATCGCGAGCAGCACGCTGGTGAGGCGGCGGCGCGTGGCGAAGCGCAGGACGGGGACGTAGGCACGCTGGAGGCGGCTGTTCGCCTCCTTCTCCTCGGCCCGCCGGCGGGCCTCGGCCGCGTCCCCGGGGGTGCCCTTCGGGGCGCGCAGGAACCAGTACGACAGGACCGGGACGACCGTCAGCGACACCAGCAGGGAGGCCAGCAGGGCCGCCGTCACCGTGATGCTGAACGAGCCGAACAGGGCGCCCACCATGCCGCCGACCAGGCCGATCGGCAGGAACACGGCGACCGTGGTGAGGGTGGAGGAGGTGACCGCGCCGGCCACCTCGCGCACGGCGTTCAGGATCGCGTCCTTGCGCTCCTCGCCGTAGCCGAGGTGCCGCTTGATGTTCTCCAGGACCACGATCGAGTCGTCGACGACACGGCCGATGGCGATGGTCAGCGCGCCGAGCGTGAGCATGTTCAACGACAGGCCGCGCGCCCACAGCACGATCAGGGCGAGGACGACGGACAGCGGGATGGAGACGGCCGTGACCAGCGTCGAGCGGATCGACGCCAGGAAGACCAGGATGACCAGGACGGCGAAGAGCAGGCCGAGCGCGCCCTCGGTGGTCAGGCCCTTGATGGACTTCGAGACGGCCGGGCCCTGGTCGCTGACGACCGTGAGCTTCGCGCCGGAGCCGAGCTGCTCGCGCAGGTCGGGCAGCTTGTCCTTGACCGCGCCGGAGATGGTGACCGCGCTGCCGTCGTGGTCCATCGTCACGTTGACGGCGAGGCTGGGCCGGCCGTCGGTGCGGGTGATGGAGTCGGCCGGGGCCGGCTGCTCCTTCACGGTGGCCACGTCACCGAGGCGTACGGGCTTCTCCCCGCTCTCGCCGGTGACCATCAGGTCCTGGATCTGCCGGAGCGAGGTGAAGCCGCCGCCGACCTGGACGGTGCGGCTCACGCCGTTCTCGTCGAAGGAGCCGGCCGGGACGGTCGCGCCGCCCGCCTGCAGGGCCTGCCCGAGCGCGGCGGAGGTGAGTCCGGCCCGCGCGAGCCTCGCATCGTCCGGGGTGACCGTGACCTGGAGGTCGCGGACGCCGGTGACCTGGACGCGGCCGACACCGGAGATGTCCTTCAGCGTCGGTACGACGGTCTTGGCCAGCTGGTCGGAGAGGGCCTGCTGGTCCTTGTCGGAGGTGACGGCGAGGACCACCGTCGGCATGTCGTCGGTCGAGCCGGAGACGACCTGCGGATCGACGCCGGACGGGAGCTGGTTGCGGGCCCGGTTCACGGCCTGCTGGACGTCGGAGACGATCTGCTTGGTGTCGTTGCCGTAGTCGAAGGACGCCATGATCACGGCGTTGCCCTCACTGGCGGTCGAGGTGACGCCCTTGACGCCGGAGACGCCCTGGAGGTTGTTCTCGATCGGTTCGACGACCTGCTTCTCGACCACGTCGGGCGAGGCGCCCTGGTACGGCGCGATCACCGACACCATGGGCAGGTTGATGGTGGGCAGCAGCTGCTGCTTGATCTGGGGTATCGCGATCAGTCCGAAGACGAGCGCGACGAGGGACATCAGGCCTGTCAGGGCCCGTTGCCGGAGGCTGAATCTCGACAGCCAGGACATGGATCAGGGTCTCTCAATCTGTGAGCGGCAGGCCCTCCCACCTTGAGCCCTCACAGAGAGTCGAACCGTAGGCCCAGGGTCCATTTCCTTATCCGGCCCCTACTGCGCCCGCAGTACGCCCGGGTGGAGACCCGCAGTACGCCCGGGTGGAGATCAGTCCGTCCTCGGCCGGACCAGCCCCGACTCGTACGCGATCACGACGAGCTGCGCCCGGTCGCGCGCGCCCAGCTTGGCCATGGCCCGGTTGACGTGCGTCTTCACCGTGAGCGGGCTGACCGCGAGCCGCTCGGCGATCTCGTCGTTGGAGTGCCCGCCGGCGACCTGGACGAGCACCTCGCGCTCGCGGCCGGTGAGCGCGCCGAGCCGCTCGGAGCGGGCCGGGTCACGGCCGTCGTCGCCGTCCCCCTGGGCGAGGAAGCGGGCGATCAGCCCTTTGGTGGCGGTGGGTGACAACAGCGCCTCGCCGCCCGCGGCGAGGCGGATGGCGTTCAGCAGCTCCTCCGGTTCGCTGCCCTTGCCGAGGAAGCCGGAGGCGCCCGCGCGCAGCGCCTGGACGACGTAGTCGTCGACCTCGAAGGTGGTCAGGATGACCACGCGGACCTGGGCGAGGGAGGGATCCTCGCTGATCATCCGGGTCGCGGCGAGCCCGTCCGTGCCCGGCATGCGGATGTCCATGAGGACGACGTCGGCGCCCTGCTCCTTCGCCAGCCGGACCGCCTCGGCCCCGTCGGAGGCCTCCCCGACGACCTCCATGTCGGGCTCGGAGTCGACCAGCACCCGGAACGCGCTGCGCAGCAGTGCCTGGTCGTCGGCGAGCAGGACACGGATCGTCATGCGGTCTCCCCCGGGGCCGTCGTACGGGTCTCGCTTCGGGTCTTGAGGGGCAGGATCGCATGGACGCGGAAGCCGCCGCCGTAGCGGGGTCCGGTGGTCAGGGTGCCGCCGAGGGCGGTGACCCGCTCGCGCATGCCGAGCAGTCCGTGCCCGCCGCCGGCCCCGGGCACACCGGCCGCGCCCGCGCCGTCGTCCAGGACGGTGACCTCGATGTTCGGCCCCACGCGTACGACGCTGACCTCGGCCCTGGCGTCGGGCCCCGCGTGTTTCTGGGCGTTCGTCAGGGCCTCCTGGATGATCCGGTACGCGGCGAGGTCGACGGCGGCGGGCAGTTCGGTGCCCTGGTCGGCGCGGGCCACCGCCACTGGCAGGCCCGCGTTGCGGAAGGTGGCGGCCAGCTCCTCAAGGCGGCTCAGGCCGGGGGCGGGTTCGGTCGGGGCCTCGGGGTCGCCGGACTGGCGGAGCAGGCCGACGGTGGCGCGCAGCTCGTCGAGGGCGGAGCGGCTGGCCTCGCGTACGTGCGCCAGGGCCTCCTTGGCCTGGTCGGGCCGCTTGTCCATGACATGCGCGGCGACCCCGGCCTGCACATTCACCAGGGCGATGTGGTGGGCGACGACATCGTGCAGATCGCGGGCGATCCGCAGCCGCTCCTCGGCGACCCGGCGGCGGGCCTCCTCCTCGCGGGTGCGTTCGGCTCGCTCGGCCCGCTCCCGGATGGCCTGGACGACCGCGCGCCGGCTGCGCACGGCGTCCCCGGCGGTGGCGCCGATGCCGGTCCAGGCGAGCACGCCGAGGTTCTCCTGCGCGTACCAGGGCAGGGGGCCGCCGAGCATGGCGGCGGCCGTCAGCACGGTCATGGTGAGCAGGCCGACGCGCCAGGTGGTGGTGCGGTCGGTGGTCGCGGCGACGGTGTACAGGGCGACGACGGCGGACATCGCGACCGGGGCGCGGGGGTCACCGGTGACGGACTCGATGACGGAGAGGGTGCCGGTGGCGGCGAGGACCGGCTTCGGGGCGCGGCGGCGGAAGACGAGGGCGGCCGCGGCCAGGGCCATGAGGAGCAGGCCTTGGCCGTCCGGGGTGCGGACGCCCCAGGTGACGCCGTTGTTCCCGCGGGGGATCACGAAGGATCCGGCGACCATGCACACCAGCACACCTGCGGCGATGGCCGCGTCCAGGGCCGAGGGGTGGGCCTTGAGGCTGCAGCGGGCGCGGTCGAGAGTGCTCACGGGTGAACAGTACGGGTGCTGTACGGGTGCCCTGTACTGCCTCCGGTCGGGGGTGGGGGCACTTGCCCGGGGCGACGCCGCCCCGAGCTGTCGGGGAACCTCTGGAGAGACCGGGTCAGCCCGGGATCAGCCCGTCGTCGCTGAGCATCTCCCGGACCTCGTCCAGGGAGGCGTCCGACGCCGGAAGGATCAGCTCCGAGGGCTCCAGGGCGTCGTCCGGCAGGGGCGTGCCGAGCCGACGGACGGAGTCGAGGAGGGCGCCCAGCGTACGGCGGAAGCCTTCCTCGTCACCGGATTCCATCTCCGCCAGCAGCTCGTCGTCCAGCTTGTTCAGCTCGACGAAATGGGAGTCGTCCAGCCGCACCTGGCCCTCCCCCATAATCCGTACGATCACGTCGGCCTCCTCGGCTCGGGCCCCGGTGCCGGACTACTGCTTGTCGAAGCGCGGGGTGTCCTTCGGCTGCTGCTGGGGCTGCCCCTGGGCGGTGCCGCCCTCGATGGCCTGCTGCGGGGAACCTCCGGCCAGCTCGGCCTTCATGCGCTGCAGCTCCAGCTCTACATCCGTACCACCGGAGATGCGGTCCAGCTCGGCCGTCAGGTCGTCCTTGGCCATGCCGGTCGGGTCGTCCAGGGCGCCGGAGGCGAGCAGCTCGTCGATGGCGCCGGCCCGGGCCTGGAGCTGGGCGGTCTTGTCCTCGGCGCGCTGGATGGCGAGGCCGACGTCGCCCATCTCCTCGGAGATGCCGGAGAAGGCCTCGCCGATCCGGGTCTGGGCCTGGGCGGCGGTGTAGGTGGCCTTGATGGTCTCCTTCTTCGTGCGGAACGCGTCCACCTTGGCCTGCAGGCGCTGGGCCGCGAGGGTGAGCTTCTCCTCCTCGCCCTGGAGGGTGGAGTGCTGCGTCTCGAGGTCGGTGACCTGCTGCTGGAGGGCGGCGCGCCGGGACAGCGCCTCGCGGGCCAGGTCCTCGCGGCCGAGCGCGAGCGCCTTGCGGCCCTGGTCCTCCAGCTTGGTGGACTGCTGCTGCAACTGGTTGAGCTGGAGTTCCAGGCGCTTGCGGCTGGTCGCCACGTCGGCGACCCCGCGGCGCACCTTCTGCAGCAGCTCCAGCTGCTTCTGGTACGAGTAATCGAGGGTCTCGCGCGGGTCCTCGGCCCGGTCAAGGGCTTTGTTCGCCTTCGCGCGGAAGATCATCCCCATACGCTTCATGACACCGCTCATGGGCTTCGCGCGCCCCCTTCTGACGGACTCCAGCTCACAGATCCTGCGACAGGACCCACAGTACGGGCCCTGACTCCATTACCGCACTGTTCGGGGATGGATACGCTCATCCCCAAGGACGACTGCGGACGGTATCGCTCCGGCGTGAGGAGTAGGTGGTCCTCGGGGTGGGCCTTTTCGAGGCCCGCCGGTGACCGCCGGGTGAAGCGCCTGCAACGTCCCCTCTGTCCCCCTACAGACGTCCGGTGTTGCCGGATCGTTCCCCGCCGGACTGGGGTCCATGCCGGTGCAGCCCGTACCCTTGGGTTTTGTGTTCCGTAGCCGTGCCAAGGACGAGAAGGCTCCCACCGACAAGACGCCGGTAGGCCTCTCCAAGCAGCCCCGTGACCCGCAGGCCCCGAAGGGCAGGCCCACGCCCAAGCGCAGTGAGGCCCAGACCCAGCGGCGCAGCGTGGCCAACACGCCGACCAACCGCAAGGAGGCCGCCAAGCGCCAGCGCGAGGAGCGGCGCCAGGCCCTGGAGCGGCAGCGCCAGGCGCTGGCCAGCGGTGACGAGCGCTATCTGCCCGCCCGGGACAAGGGCCCGGTCCGCAGGTTCGCCCGTGACTGGGTGGACTCGCGGTTCAACGTCGCCGAGTTCTTCCTGCCGCTCGCCGTGGTGATCCTCGTGCTGAGCGTGGTGCGGGTGCCGGCGATCCAGTCGATCGCGCTGCTGCTGTGGCTGGTGGTGATCGTGCTGATCGTGGCGGACGCGGCGTTCAGCGGCTTCCGCCTGAAGAAGCGCCTCAAGGAGAAGTTCCCCGGGCAGAACACGCGTGGCGCGGTCGCCTACGCCCTGATGCGGTCCCTGCAGATGCGCCGGCTCCGGCTGCCGAAGCCGCAGGTCAAGCGCGGAGAGCGGCCCTGAGCGCAGACGCCTTCACCGGGGGTGCGGCCGCGGCCTGGCTGAGCAAGCTGGGCCGGCTGCGTGATGTCGTGCGACAGGAGCTGGTGGCCCGGCAGCTCGACGAGCAGATAGCCGGGCGGTTCCCGGTCGGGCAGCGGCTGCGGGTGCTCGACGTGGGCATGGGCCAGGGCACGCAGGCGCTGCGGCTGGCCCGGCTCGGCCATCAGGTGACCGGGGTCGAGCAGGACCCGACGATGATCGCCGCCGCGCGTGAGGCGCTGGCCGCGCAGCCGGAGGGCATCCGCGAGCGGGTGCGGCTGGTGCAGGGCGACGGGCGCGACACCGGTGTGCACTTTCTGCCGGGCGGTTTCGACGTGGTGCTGTGCCACGGTGTGCTGATGTACGTCGAGGAGCCGGACCCGCTGCTGGCGGGCCTGGCCCGGATGCTCGCGCCCGGCGGGCTGCTGTCCCTCCTGGTCCGCAACGGCGACGCGCTCGCCCTGCGGCCGGGCCTGTCCGGGGACTGGTCGGGCGCCCTGGACTCCTTCGACACCACCGCCTATCGCAACCGCCTCGGCCTGGACGTACGAGCCGACCGGCTGGCCACCCTCACCGCCACGCTCGCCGGGATCGCCGCCCCGCTGCACGCCTGGTACGGCGTGCGGGTCTTCACGGACACCGCCGCGGACGACGCGCCGATCCCGGACGACCTGGAGACGCTGCTGGCCGCCGAGGAGCGGGCCGGCCGCACCGATCCCTACCGCGGAGTGGCGGCACTGCTCCACCTGTGCGGCGTACGAGGCTGAGCCGGTCGCCCGGTCCCTGTGCGGCGCACGGGGTCGGGCCCGTTCGGGGGAACACCTCGGGCCGGTCGATCGGCGGCCGGTGAGACTCGGGGCATGGACGCTTCCCGTACCCGCGCCCTCGGCGGGGCCATCGCCGCCGCTGCTCTCGTGTGCTGCGCCGTCCTCGTCGCCGGCTGCTCCCGCTCCGCCGCGCCGGCCCCGCAGGACACCGGCACCGCGACGACCGCGCGGGCGGCCGTGCCGATGGCCGCGAACGATCTGCAGAGCGACTACCTGAAGGTCATCAAGGAGGTCCTGCCGTCGGTCGTGCAGATCCAGGCGCGCCACGACCTGGGCTCCGGGGTGGTGTACGACGGCAAGGGACACATCGTCACCAACGCGCATGTGGTCCAGTCGGAGAAGACCTTCAGGGTGACCACGGCCAACAGCGAGGAGCCGCTCACCGCGCACCTGGTGTACTCCTACCCCGAGCAGGACCTGGCCGTGATCAAGCTGGACAAGGTGCCGGCCGGGCTGAAGGCGGCGACGTTCGGGGACTCCGAGAAGGTGCAGGTCGGCCAGATCGTGCTGGCCATGGGCTCACCGCTGGGGCTGTCGTCCAGCGTGACCCAGGGCATCGTCTCGGCGACCGGGCGGACCGTCAGCGAGGTGGGCGGCGGTACGGGCGCGACCCTCGCGAATCTGGTGCAGACCTCGGCTCCCATCAACCCCGGCAACAGCGGCGGCGCCCTGGTCAACCTGGACGGGCAGGTCATCGGCATCCCGACGCTCGCCGCCGCCGACCCCAACCTCGGGGGCAGCGCGGCGCCCGGCATCGGGTTCGCCATCCCGGCGTCGATGGTGAAGACGATCGCCGGCCAGATCGTGAAGGAAGGCAAGGTCGTCGACTCGGGCCGGGCCGCACTCGGCGTCACCGCGCGGACGGTGGTGGACGACCGCTACCAGCCCGCCGGGGTGGCGGTGGTCAGCGTCCGGAGCGGCGGCCCGGCCGCCAAGGCGGGCCTGCGGCCGGGCGACATCATCACGAGGCTGGGGAACGAGCGGATCAGCACCGTCACCTCCCTCTCGGAGACGCTGGCTGCGGACCGGCCGGGCCAGAAGACGACGGTGAGGTACCAGCGCGCCGGCGCCGAGAAGTCGGCGACGGTGACGCTGGGCGAGCAGTGAGGGAGCGCGGCGGGCAGGGGTACGACCCGGGGCCGTACCCCTCGGGTCCGCTAGGCCGCGTCGGCGTGCAGGCTCATCGGACCGTAGATCTCGGTGTTCTCCTCGAACAGCCGCACCTGGTCGGCCCCTCCGTCGAGCAGCGCCTTCCAGTGCTCCCCGATCCAGGACTCGGCATCTCCCTGCGTGGTGAACTCCTCGGGCTGCACGGCGGGCTGGACCTCCGTCCCGTCGGCCTTCTCGAACCGCCACGTCCATGCCGTCATCCAGTCCTCCTTCGATCCAACACCTGCTGGAAGACTAGCCGGAAGCGCAAGACCTGATCAGACAGGCGAAAATCGATTCCGTGGAAGTGACTCTGCTCGGTACCGGCGCCCCGGCCGGACTGCCTCGCCCCGACTGCCCCTGTGCCGCCTGCGCGACCGCGCTGGGGCCGGACGCCCGGGCGGCGACGGCCGTGCTGGTGGACGGGACGCTGCTGCTCGACCTGACGCCGGGCGTGGCGTTCGCGGCGGCGCGGGCGGGGCATTCGCTGGGCGGGGTACGGCAGGTGCTGCTGTCGCATCCGCACGACGGGCCGGCGGTGGAGGTGCCGGCCGGGCTGCCGCAGCCCGTGCGGGTGCCGGACGGGCGGGAGTTGGCGCTGCTGACGGGGCATCGGGTACGGGCCGTGGCGATGGACTCGGGCGGCACCGGGTACGCGGTGACCGGGCCGGACGGGCAGCGGCTGCTGTATCTTCCGCCGGGCGGGGCGCCGGCCGGTCTGGAGACGGGGACGGCGGAGTCGTACCACCTGGTCCTCGCGGACGTCGTGGCCCGCCCGGACGCGCTGGCCCGGCTGCGCGCGGTCGACTCGGTGGGCCCCACGACGGACGTGGTCGCCGTCCATCTCGACCACGACGTGCCGCCGGGCGCGGAGTTGCGGCGCCGGCTGGCGGCGGCCGGGGCGCGGGTGGTGCCGGACGGTACGACGCTGGCGGTCGGCGCGTACGAGGACGTGCCGGACGTGCCGCGCCGGACGCTGGTGCTGGGCGGGGCGCGCTCGGGCAAGTCGGTGGAGGCCGAGCAGCGGCTGGAGTCCTTCCCCGACGTGCTGTACGTGGCGACCGGCGGGACGCGGGGCGGGGACAGCGAGTGGGCGGAGCGGGTGGCCGTGCACCGGGAGCGGCGGCCGGGGTCGTGGCGTACGGCGGAGACGACGGATCTGGTGCCGCTGTTGCGGGAGGACGGGCCGCCGTTGCTGATCGACTGTCTGTCGCTGTGGCTGACGGACGTCATGGACTCCGTGGGGGCGTGGGACGACGCGGAGTGGGCGGGCGGCGGTGAGAAGGCGTTGCGGGAGCGGGTGCGGGAGTTGGCCGAGGCCGTGCGGGGTACGCGGCGGACCGTTGTCGCCGTGTCCAACGAGGTGGGGTCGGGGATCGTGCCGGCGACCGCGTCCGGGCGGCGGTACCGGGATGAACTGGGTCGGCTGAACACGGCGTTCGGAGCGGAGTGCGAGCAGGTCCTGCTGGTGGTGGCCGGGCAGGCGTTGGTGCTGCGGGGCTGAGGGGCGGCGGGGCCGCATGGCCGACGGCAGCGCCGTTCCCCGAGGGGCGCGGGGCCGTACCGGTCAGCGGACGGCCTTGCGGGCCACGAGCCGGTACGCGTTGGAAAAGGGCGTGCGGCGGACGAACGGCGCCAGGACGTGGTCGAGGGCCGAGGCCGCGGCCAAGAGAGGCTCCGCGGCGAGTGTCAGGAGGGGATGGGGGGCCGAGGCCAGGGCGAGGGCGCCCGAGAGGTCGTAGGGGATGTGCGGGGCGTGGCGGTCCGTGACGAGGATCGCGCAGCCGAGCCCCTCTAGTTCCGCGCGCAGATTGGCCAGGGGCATCAGGTGGAGGTGGCGGGGCTGGCCCCAGGGGAGCCACCATCGGCCGAGCAGCGCGGCGAACGCGCAGCGCGGGTCGGCGACTTCCAGGACCAGGTGGCCGCCGGGGCGCAGGACGGTGAGCGCCGCGCGGAGCTCGGCGCGCGGGTCGGGCGTGTGCTCCAGGTGGCGGAACATGCTGACCACGTCGTAGCGGCCGCGCAGCCGGGCCGCCGTCCCGGGGGTGGCGAGGTAGCCGCGGTGCGCCTCCTCGACCCGCTCCTCCAGTTGTGCCTGCTGCACCCGGGCCGTCGGGTCCAGCCCGTCGAAGCTCGTGTACGGGAAGAACTCCTTCGCCGCCGCGGGAAAGCCGGCGTGGCCGGTGCCCACGTCCAGCCAGCTCTCCGCCTCGGACAGCGCCGACAGCTTGTGGGCGGCGGCACGGTGCCGGCGCCGGACCGCGCCGTCGGACACGACGCGGGCGGTGAATTCCTCCAGGTGCCGTACGTAGAAGTCCCGGTGGTAGAAGGCGAGCCCCTCCGCCGTGAGGCGGGGGTTCTGGAAGGCGTGGGCGCAGTCACGGCACTGGTCGACGACGAACCGGCCCGGCCGGTGGCGCAGCGGATCGCTCGCCCGTACCCGGGTGCGCAGCCGGGCGGAGCCGCACCAGGGGCAGTTCTCGCGGCGCGGTTCGAGAAACGGGTCCAAGGACCGCGTGAGGGTCTTCGGGGTGCTGGCGGGCGAGGTCGACATGGGCGACTCCCTGAGCGACATTCCACGACAAACCGGAAAGTATGGGATCCCGATCTTGGGTGCAATGACGTCGTGGGCGTGTGGTCGCCATGTGGCGCGGAAGCGTTCGTTCTCTGGCGGTACTGTTCGGCGAATGAGCAGGCTTAATCTGGACGACTTCACCGATCTGATCGAGCGCCCGGACGGGGGCGTGCGCCGTGACGCCGAGGCCCGGCGGGAGCGCCAGATCGTGCCGCCCGGGGCGCTGGGCCGCCTCGACGAGCTGGGCGAGTGGCTGGCCGCCGCGCAGGGCGCCGTGCCGGTACGGCCCATCGAACGGCCGCGGGTGATCCTCTTCGCCGGTGACCACGGCATCGCCGAGCTGGGCGTCTCGGCGCGGCCCGCGGGCGGTGCGGAGCAGCTGGTGCGGGCGGTCCTGGAGGGCGCGAGCCCGGTGTCCGTGCTGGCGCGGCGGCAGGAAGTGCCGGTACGGATCGTGGACATGGCCCTGGACTGCGCACCGGACGCCTTCCCGGAGGACGTCGTACGACACCGGGTGCGGCGCGGCAGCGGCCGTATCGACATCGAGGACGCGCTCACCCTGGAGGAGGCGGAGGCGGCGCTGCGCGCGGGCGTCGCCGTAGCCGACGAGGAGGCCGACTCGGGTACGGACCTGGTGGTACTCGGGGACGTCAGCGTGGGCGGGACGACGGCCGCGGCGGTGCTGATCGCCGCGCTGTGCGGGACCGACGCGTCGGTGGTGACCGGGCGGGGCGGAGCCGCGATCGACGACCTGGCGTGGATGCGCAAGTGCGCGGCGATCCGGGACGCGCTGCGGCGGGCGCGGCCGGTGCTCGGGGACCAGGCGCAGCTGCTGGCGACCGTGGGCGGCGCGGACCTCGCGGCGATGACCGGGTTCCTGCTGCAGTGCGCGGTGCGGAAGCTGCCGGTGATCCTGGACGGCGTCGTGGCCGCCGCGTGTGCGCTGGTCGGGCAGCGCGTCGCCTTCCGGGCGCCGGACTGGTGGCTGGCCGGGCACGACAGCGGGGAGCCGGGGCAGGCGAAGGCACTGGACCGGATGGCCCTGGAGCCGCTGCTGGAGCAGGGCGTGAAGGTCGGCGAGGGCATGGGGGCCCTGCTGGCGCTTCCCCTGGTGCGGGGCGCTGCCGCGCTGGCCGCCGAACTGCCCGAGAAGCAGCCGGAGACCGAGAAGGAGCCGGAGGAACCTTCCGAGGAGGAGAGCGACTAGTCGGGTTTCGGCCGGTTCGGCGCTGCCGGATTCCGCCGTCCCGGCCGATCGCCGTTGCGGCGGAAAAGATCGGCAGGTGCCGCCTCCCGGCGGAAAAGTGCGGTTCGTCAGGGCGGCGCCCATATGATCCTGACCCATGGGAGATGCCCGAAATGCCGTTCCGCTGCAAGCCGAGCCGGGGCGCCCGGGTGAGAAGGAGCGGCGGTCCACCGGGGCCTCCCGGCGAGCCGCCGCCTTCGCCGTCTGGTATCTGCGGACCATCGCCTTCATCAACTTCCTCAGCGCGGTCTGGGTCTCGCTCGGCCAGGACGTGCGCCGGCACAACCAGGACGACTTCTTCACGCCGTATCTGCTGACGGCGGGCTTCGCCTCGGGTCTGTTCACGGCGTTCCTGGCGATCACCATGCGGCGCAGAAAGCGGGCCGCCTGGATCCTCAACCTCGTGCTCAGCGGGTCCTTCCTCGTTCTGTTCGCGTTCGCCATGGTCTTCCCGGAGCTGCGCCGGTACGCGCAGAACTGGATCTCGCTGGGGCTGACGGCCGCCTTCGTCGGCGCGCTGGTCGTGGGCCGGCGCGAGTTCTACGCCAAGGGCGACCGGTCCAATCCCCGGCTCGCGGCGACAGTCGCGATCGGTGGCGGGCTGTCCGCGAGCCTGCTGGCCGGGCTGCTGGTGACGGTCACCAACCAGCCGCCGGACGCGGCCCGTTCGACCTTCCTGGAGCGCTGGCACTACGGCACCCTGCGGCTGGTGTCGGTGGCGGCCGACGAGTCCCGCTTCCCGGGCATCGACCCGCCGAACTGGACCAACGTCACGATCAACGTGCTCAGTACGGCCCTCGTCCTCGCCGTGTTCTACGCCGCCTTCCGCTCCCGGCGCGCCGTGGACCCGCTCACCGAGGACGACGAGAAGCAGCTGCGGGCCCTGCTGGAGCGGCACGGCGAGCGGGACTCGCTGGGCTACTTCGCGCTGCGCCGGGAGAAGAGCGTGGTGTGGTCGCCGACCGGGAAGGCGGCCGTCGCCTACCGGGTGGTCGGCGGGGTGAGCCTGGCGTCCGGGGATCCGCTCGGCGATCCGGAGGCGTGGCCGGGCGCGATCGCACCGTGGCTGGCCGAGGCCCGGGCGCACGGCTGGATCCCGGCGGTGATGGGGGCGAGCGAGGAGGCGGGCACGGTCTACGCCCGGCACGGTCTTGACGCCCTGGAGCTCGGCGACGAAGCGATCGTGGAGGTCGCCGACTTCACGCTGGAGGGCCGGGCGATGCGGACGGTCCGGCAGGCGTACAACCGGGTCAAGCGGGCCGGATACCAGGTGCGGATCCGGCGCCACGAGGACATCCCGGCCGGCGTGTCCGGCCCGGCCGACTCGGCGGACGCGTCGAACTCGTCGAACTCGTCGGACGAGATGGCGTATCTCGTGAAGCGGGCGGACGACTGGCGGGACGGCGCGACCGAGCGCGGCTTCAGCATGGCGCTCGGCCGGCTCGGGGACCCCGAGGACGGGCAGTGCGTGATGCTGGAGTGCACGGATGCCGACGGCCGGCTGCGCGCCCTGCTGTCGTTCGTGCCGTGGGGGCCGCACGGGCTGTCCCTGGACCTGATGCGCCGTGACCGGGACTCCGACAACGGGCTGATGGAGTTCATGGTCATCGAACTGCTGCGGCGGGCCGACGAGATCGGGATCACGCAGGTCTCGCTCAACTTCGCGATGTTCAGGTCGGTCTTCGAACGTGGCGCGCGTCTCGGTGCCGGTCCGGTGCTGAGGCTGTGGCGGTCGCTGCTCAGCTTCTTCTCCCGCTGGTGGCAGATCGAGTCGTTGTACCGCGCCAACGCCAAGTACCGGCCCATCTGGGAGCCACGATTCCTGCTCTTCGAGAAGAGCGCGGACCTGCCGCGCATCGGCCTCGCCTCGGCCCGCGCGGAGGGCTTCCTGGGGGGCCTGTCGCCGGATTCGCGTCGTCCGCCCGCAGGGCGGGCCCCGCGGCGTCTGGTGCGTGCGATCGCAAGGCGCCGGAGCGACCTCGACGGCGGTGCCCCCGCGCGAGCGAAGCCGAGCGTGGGAGAGGAGCCACGTGGGCGGTTCGGCAACGCGGCTGGGGGTGCCCCCTCTGGGGGAGTGCGTGCCAGGCGTCGCGGGGCAGACGGGAATCCGGCGACAGGCCCCACGGCGCCGGGACTGCCGAAGTGGCTGCACCGCAGGCACCTGGACACGCACCGATGAGGAACGTCTGATGAGAACCCTCGCCCGCTGGGCCCGTGAGGAGTGGGGGCTGCTGTGCGTCACCGTACGGGAAGCCCTGCTGAAGCGGCGCCTGCGGGCGATCCGGATGACGCTCGCGGTGGTGTGCCTGACCTACCTGCTCCAGTGGGTGCAGAACCAGCAGTGGGGCTATCAGTTCGTGCAGAACGTGGGCGCCGTACGGGCCGAGGACCCGCTGTGGCTGGCCCTGCTGCGCACTCCCCTGTCGCTGTACGTGCCGGCGCTGGATCTGCCGGTGTGGGGTGCGCTGGCGCAGATCCTGCTGGTGTTCGGGATCTCCGAGGTGTGCATCGGCTGGTGGCGGACCCTGGTCATCGCGTACGTCGCCACGCTCGCCGGCACCCTGTACGCGCGCATCGGCATCTCCCTCGGCGCGCACGCCCCGTTCGGGCTGCCGTGGACGGACGCGCAGGTGGTGGACACCGGCCCGTCGGCGGCCGTGGTGGGGCTCGCCGTGTTCGTGGCCTGGCGGTACGGCGCCTATCTGACGGCGGGCGCGGTGACCATGGCCATGGTGGCCGAGGTGCTGATCAAGGAGAACCTGGCGGGCAAGGAACACCTGGCCGCGCTGATGGCGGTGGGGCTGCTGTGTCTGATCGTGGCGGTGCGGCACCGCCGGGGGCACCGGCTGCGGCCCCGGCTGCGGCGCGGGTACGGCCGGCTGACGCGGCGCGGTCAGCGGCGGTCGGGCCACCGGACCGGGCGCGGGTCGGGCTTGCCGCCGATCAAGTCCTGAAAGGCGTGGCGCGGCCTGGCCCAGCGGCGGTCGTGATGATAGGCGCGCAGGGCGGCCTTGGCGCGGGCGCGCGGGCGACGGCCGTAGAAGCGGCGGGCCCACGGGGAGCCGGGGCGGGCCAGCCGGACGGCGCCGACCAGCGCGACCAGCGGCACGATCGCCCCGAAGACGGCGATGCGCGCCTTGCCCTTGCTCAGGGCGACGAGCGCCAAGAGGAAGTTCATGGCGATGGTGGTGAGGGCACCGCCGCGGTTCTGAAGTTCCTCCGGGGACAGGTCGTTGACGCCGAACGGGGAGAACCCGGCGAGCAGCAGCCCGACGAGTGCGGCGGTGAGCACGACGACCTCGACGCTCTTGCGGCCCTCCTCGCTCCAGTAGACGTCGTCCAGGTGCAGGATGAGCGCGAACTCGTCCAGCACCAGCCCGGCGCCCATGCCGAACAGGACGGCGGCGACGGCCCCGCCCGCGCCGTGCCGGTCGCTGGCGACCGCGCCGAATCCGCCGACGAGGGTGAGGACGACGCCGGGTACGACGTGGTGGATGTGCAGCCCGCCCGCCTTGACGTTGCCGAACGGGCCCCGGCCGGCCCGGATCAGGCGGGTGATCACGCGGGTGACGACGAAGGTGAGCACGAAGGCGGCGAGGGCGAGCAGCAGCGGGAGCTTGCCCGGTTCGACGATGTTCCGTACCCACCAGTGCCCCATATGCGCACCATATCCCCGGGTGCGGCGGGTGGCTCCACGAGCGCCGGGTAACCTGCGCCGGTGCTCAAGTCCTCCCGTTTCGACGGCCTCCGCTTCGCCTTCGGCACCCTCACCGTGCTGCCCGTCCGGGTGCACCGCTGGGACCGGGGGGCCGCACGCGCCGGGATGCTGACCGCCCCCGTGGCCGGGCTGGTCGTCGGCGGCTGCGCGGCCGGACTCGGGCTGCTCCTGCTCGCCCTGGGCGCCGGTCCGCTGCTGGCCGCCGTCGCCTCCGTCGCCGTACCCGCGGCCCTGACCCGCGGGCTGCACCTCGACGGGCTCGCCGACACCGCCGACGGGCTGGGCAGCGGCAAGCCCGCGGAGGACGCGCTACGGATCATGAAGCAGTCGGACATCGGGCCGTTCGGGGTCATCACCCTGGTCCTGGTGGTGCTGGCCCAGGTCGCGGTGCTGGCCCAGCTCTACGGCGACTCCTGGGGGCGGGGCGCGCAGGCGGCCGTCGTCTCGGCGGTCACGGCGCGACTCGCCCTCACCCTGGCCGCCCGCACCGGAGTCCCGCCCGCCCGGCCGGAGGGGCTGGGCGCGGCGGTCGCCGGGGTGGTACCGGCGCCGGGCGCACCGGCCGTGGCGGCCGCCGTCACGCTCGGCGCGGCCGTCTGGGGCGCGGCCCTCGGGCCGTACGGCGCGCTGCGCGCGGCGGCCGCGGTGCTCCTGTCCCTGGCCGCGGCCGAACTCCTGCTCCGCCGCTGCGTCCGCCGCTTCGGCGGGGTCACGGGGGACGTCTTCGGCGCGCTGGCGGAGACGGCGGCGACGGCTTCGCTGATCGTGCTGGCTCTGGGCCACTGAAACCGGACCGCTAAGCTCTTTGCCTGAACACGGACAACACAGTGGTGATTCGGGGGGAGATCCGTGCCGACGCTGCGCCGCGCCCTGGCCTGGTCCATAGATTTCGCGCTGGTGGCGGCGGCAGCCGCGCTGCTCGCGATACTCACCTTCCACAGAATCGCCGCGCTGGTGACCGACGTGCCCTCGCTGGCCGCCAGGGGCGGCCTCGACCTGGTCACCTCGCGCGGTGACGTCATGAGCGCCTCCGAGCACCTCGGCCTGTCCCTGTGGGACAGCATCGTGCTGGACGTGGAGGAAGCCTTCGGCGCGCTCGTCGTCGTCACGTTCCTCTACCAGTGGGCCTGCCTCACGCTGCTCGGCCGCACCCTCGGCAAGGGCCTGCTCGGCCTGCGCATCACCCCGCGGCTGTCCCGGGCCGCCGCGCGCCGGGCCGCCGTCACCACCGCCGCGGACGTCGCGGTGTACGCGCTGGCCTGTGTGCTGCTGATCGAGGGCCGGTTCGTGCTGTCGGTACTGGTGTGGGCCGTCGCGGTGGTGCTGTTCGTGGTCAACGCCCTGACGGTGTTCTTCCCCGGCCGCCGCTCCCTCGCCGACCGGCTGGCCGGCACCTCCGTGGTGGGCGTGTTCCAGCGGCGGACGTGACGGCTCCGGCTCGTTCGCCGGTGCGGTTCGCGGGCGCGTGGGTGGCGGAAATGGACATGGCGCCACGCTCAGGTGAACGCCCGTAGGAATGAGCGAGGGCGCGCACGCGCGTAGTCTCGTCCCGGGTGTTCGCCGACAGGGTGAAGGCCCCGGTTGCCACCAGTGCCCAGGTATGGACCTAGGGTCGGCTCTCGGGCCCGGTCGACCCACCCCTCTTCGGCCACAGCAACTTCACATCGGAAGCGAGAACTCACCACCGTGACTGCTCTGACTCTCAGCACCGCAGCGGCGCCCGGCCTGCGGGCCGACGCGATCGTGATCGGTGTCGCCAAGGGCGCTGGATCCAGGTCCGGGGACCTCGTCGTCGCGCCGGGCGCCGAAGCCGTGGACAAGGCGTACGACGGCAAGCTGGCCGGCGTTCTGGAGACCCTCGGTGCCTCGGGTGCCGAGGGCGAGCTCACCAAGCTGCCCGCACCGGCCGGTTTCAAGGCCCCGATCGTCGTGGCGGTCGGCCTGGGCGCGGAGCCGGACGCCAAGAGCGAGGACGCGGGCGACGAGGTCTACGACGCCGAGGCGCTGCGCAAGGCCGCCGGCGTGGCCGCCCGGGCGCTCGCCGGCTCGAAGAAGGCGGCGTTCGCGCTGCCCGTCGACGGCCCGGGTGCCGTCGGCGCGATCGCCGAGGGCGTGCTGCTCGGCGCGTACGCCTTCGACGTCTACAAGGAGAACGGCAAGGACGCCAAGGGCAAGAACGGCAAGGCTCCGCTGGCCGAGGCCGCGCTGCTCGGCGGCAAGCCGCGCGACGCCGCCCACAAGGGTGCCGTCGCCCGTGCCGTCGCGGTCGCCGAGGAGCTGAACCGCGCCCGCGACCTGATCAACATGCCGCCGAACGACCTCAACCCGGCGGCGTTCGCCGCCGAAGCGCAGGCCGCGGCCAAGGAGCACGGCCTCAAGGTGCAGGTGCTCGACGAGAAGGCCCTGGCCAAGGGCGGCTACGGGGGCATCCTCGGCGTCGGCGGCGGCTCGGCCGCGGGCCCACGCCTGGTCAAGCTGTCGTACACGCACCCGAAGGCCGACAAGCACCTCGCATTCGTCGGCAAGGGCATCACCTACGACTCGGGCGGCATCTCGCTGAAGCCGGCCGGGCACAACGAGACGATGAAGTGCGACATGAGCGGTGCGGCCGCCGTGTTCGCCGCGGTCGTCGCCGCCGCGCGGCTCGGCCTGGAAGTCAGCGTCACCGGCTGGCTGGCGCTGGCCGAGAACATGCCGTCCGGCAGCGCCACCCGCCCCGGGGACGTCCTGCGCATGTACAGCGGCAAGACCGTCGAGGTCCTCAACACCGACGCGGAGGGCCGCCTGGTCCTGGCGGACGCGCTGTGGGCGGCCTCGCAGGAGAAGCCGGACGCGATCGTGGACGTCGCGACCCTCACCGGCGCGATGATGCTGGCGCTGGGCAGCCGGACGTTCGGGGTCATGGCCAACGACGACGCGTTCCGCTCCGCGGTGCACGAGGCGGCGGAGGAGGTCGGCGAGCCGGCCTGGCCGATGCCGCTGCCTGAGCACCTGCGCAAGGGCATGGAGTCCCAGGTCGCCGACCTCGCGAACATGGGTGAGCGGATGGGCGGCGGGCTGGTCGCCGGTCTCTTCCTGCGCGAGTTCGTGGCGGAGGGGATCACCTGGGCGCACCTCGACATCGCCGGCCCGGCGTTCAACGAGGGCGGTCCGTTCGGGTACACGCCCAAGGGCGGCACGGGTTCTGCCGTGCGCACGCTGGTCCGGCTGGCGGAGCTCACCGCCGCGGGTGACTTGGGCTGAAACGCCTGATGGCGCGGTCCATTCCGTAGTGCTGATCCGCCGCGTGGGAGGTGTTCGCGCCCACGCGGCGGAGCCGCATATCGGACACGGCCCCGCGCCCCTTGGTCACGCGCGCCTCCGTTTTCAGCTGTACGTGGGGCGTCTCACACCCCGGCCCGGCGTCTCGTCCGCCTCGAACAAGTGCAAAGATGGAGCCCGGCAGGACAGGGCCCCCACCGAAGGGCCGAAGCATCAAGCGGCCGGACACCAGCCGCCCGCCGGTCACTGGAGATCGGCGCAAGGCGCACATGCATGGAGGACGTGACGTGGCGAACGACGCCAGCACCGTTTTCGACCTAGTGATCCTCGGCGGTGGTAGCGGTGGTTACGCCGCGGCCCTGCGCGGGGCGCAGCTGGGCCTGGACGTCGCCCTGATCGAGAAGGACAAGGTCGGCGGCACCTGCCTGCACCGGGGTTGCATCCCCACCAAGGCCCTGCTGCACGCGGGCGAGATCGCCGACCAGGCCCGCGAGAGCGAGCAGTTCGGCGTGAAGGCGACCTTCGAGGGCATCGACGTCCCGGCCGTCCACAAGTACAAGGACGGCGTCATCGCCGGCCTGTACAAGGGCCTGCAGGGTCTGATCGCGTCCCGCAAGGTGACCTACATCGAGGGTGAGGGCCGACTGTCCTCCCCCACCTCCGTCGACGTCAACGGCCGGCGCGTCCAGGGCCGCCACGTCCTGCTGGCGACCGGCTCCGTGCCGAAGTCGCTGCCGGGCCTGGAGATCGACGGCAACCGGATCATCTCCTCCGACCACGCCCTCGTCCTGGACCGCGTGCCGAAGTCCGCGATCATCCTGGGCGGCGGTGTCATCGGCGTCGAGTTCGCCTCGGCGTGGAAGTCCTTCGGCTCGGACGTCACGGTCATCGAGGGCCTGAAGCACCTCGTCCCGGTCGAGGACGAGAACTCCTCGAAGCTTCTTGAGCGCGCGTTCCGCAAGCGCGGCATCAAGTTCAACCTGGGCACCTTCTTCCAGAAGGCCGAGTACACCCAGGACGGCGTGAAGGTCACCCTCGTGGACGGCAAGGAGTTCGAGGCCGAGGTCCTCCTCGTCGCCGTCGGCCGCGGCCCGGTCTCGCAGGGCCTGGGCTACGAGGAGCAGGGCGTCGCCATGGACCGTGGCTACGTCCTGGTCGACGAGTACATGCAGACCAACGTCCCGACCATCTCCGCCGTCGGTGACCTGGTCCCGACGCTCCAGCTCGCGCACGTCGGCTTCGCCGAGGGCATCCTGGTGGCGGAGCGTCTGGCCGGTCTGAAGACCGTCCCGATCGACTACGACGGTGTCCCCCGGGTGACGTACTGCCACCCGGAGGTCGCCTCCGTCGGCATCACCGAGGCCAAGGCCAAGGAGATCTACGGCGCGGACAAGGTCGTCGCCATCAAGTTCCCCCTGGGCGGCAACGGCAAGAGCAGGATCCTGAACACCACGGGCGAGATCAAGCTCGTCCAGGTCAAGGACGGTGCCGTGGTCGGCATCCACATGGTCGGCGACCGCATGGGTGAGCAGGTCGGCGAGGCCCAGCTGATCTACAACTGGGAGGCGCTGCCGGCCGAGGTCGCCCAGCTCATCCACGCCCACCCGACGCAGAACGAGGCGCTCGGCGAGGCCCACCTGGCGCTGGCCGGCAAGGCGCTGCACGCACACGACTGACCCTCGGTCGACGAAGCGACGACTTCAGACTTCCGCAATTCGTAAGGAGCAACCGAAACCATGGCGGTTTCCGTAACCCTTCCGGCGCTCGGTGAGAGCGTCACCGAGGGCACTGTCACCCGCTGGCTGAAGGCCGAGGGCGAGCGCGTCGAGGCCGACGAGCCGCTGCTCGAGGTCTCGACCGACAAGGTCGACACCGAGATCCCCTCGCCCGCCTCCGGCGTGCTGGCCTCCATCAAGGTCGCCGAGGACGAGACCGTCGAGGTCGGCGCCGAGCTGGCCGTGATCGACGACGGCACCGGCGCCCCCGCGGCCGCCCCGGCCCCCGCCGCCGAGGCCGCTCCGGCTGCCCCGGCCCCGGTCGCCGAGGCCGCTCCGGCTCCGGCCGCCCCTGCCCCGGCCGCCGCCCCGGCCGCCCCGGCCGGTGGCGCCACCGGCACGGACGTGGTCCTGCCCGCGCTCGGTGAGTCCGTCACCGAGGGCACCGTCACCCGCTGGCTGAAGTCGGTCGGCGACTCCGTCGAGGCCGACGAGCCGCTGCTCGAGGTCTCCACGGACAAGGTCGACACCGAGATCCCGGCGCCCGCCTCCGGCGTGCTCCTGGAGATCGTGGTCGGCGAGGACGAGACCGCCGAGGTCGGCGCCAAGCTCGCCGTCATCGGCGCCGCGGGTGCCGCCCCGGCCGCCGCTCCGGCTCCGGCCACCCCGGCCCCCGCCGCCGCTGCCCCGGCCGCTCCGGCCCCGGCTCCGGCTGCCCCGGCCGCGCCCGCCGCTCCGGCCGCGCCCGCCGCCGCCCCGGCCCCGGTCGCCCCCGCGGCTCCGGCTCCGGCGCCCGCCCCGGCTCCGGTCACCCCGGCCACCGCGCCGACCTCCCCGACCGCCACCCAGGCGACGGACGAGGGCGCCTACGTCACCCCGCTGGTGCGCAAGCTCGCCGCCGAGAACGGCGTCGACCTGGCCGCTGTCAAGGGCACCGGCGTCGGCGGCCGTATCCGCAAGCAGGACGTCATCGCCGCCGCCGAGGCCGCGAAGGCCGCCGCCGCTGCTCCGGCCCCGGCCGCCGCACCGGCCGCCGCCAAGAAGGCCCCGGCGCTGGAGGTCTCCCCGCTGCGCGGCCAGACCGTCAAGATGCCCCGCATCCGCAAGGTCATCGGCGACAACATGGTCAAGGCGCTGCACGAGCAGGCCCAGCTGTCGTCGGTCGTCGAGGTCGACGTCACCCGCCTGATGAAGCTGCGCGCCAAGGCCAAGGACGGCTTCGCGGCCCGTGAGGGCGTCAAGCTCTCCCCGATGCCGTTCTTCGTCAAGGCCGCCGCGCAGGCGCTGAAGGCCCACCCGGTCATCAACGCCAGGATCAACGAGGCCGAGGGCACGATCACCTACTTCGACTCCGAGAACATCGGTATCGCGGTGGACTCCGAGAAGGGCCTGATGACCCCGGTCATCAAGGGTGCGGGCGACCTGAACATCGCCGGTATCGCCAAGGCCACGGCCGACCTGGCCGGCAAGGTCCGCGCCAACAAGATCACCCCGGACGAGCTGTCCGGTGCGACCTTCACCATCTCCAACACCGGTTCGCGTGGCGCCCTGTTCGACACGATCATCGTGCCGCCGGGCCAGGTCGCGATCCTCGGCATCGGTGCCACGGTCAAGCGTCCGGCCGTCATCGAGACCGAGGAGGGCACGGTCATCGGCGTCCGCGACATGACCTACCTGACCCTCTCCTACGACCACCGCCTGGTCGACGGCGCCGACGCGGCCCGTTACCTGACGGCGGTCAAGGCGATCCTGGAAGCGGGCGAGTTCGAGGTCGAGCTGGGCCTTTGACCCGACCTGGCGGCCTTCGGGCCGAGGATCGAAACGAAGTCGAGCTGGGCCTCTGACGTTCCTTCAGCCAGTACGGCACCCCGTCCGGAGCTTTCCGGGCGGGGTGTTCGTGTTTGTCGGCACACGTTGCGTGTAAGCCTCGTCTCACCTGCGCGAAAGCACCCCCGCCCGCCCCGCCCACGGAGCGAACCCGCCGTATTGTCTAAACGTCAGCCCTCCCGAAGGAGCCCTCATGACCGCGCCCGTCGTCCACTCGCTGCGCGAACAGATCCGCGAGCACATCGTGGAGGGGATCGTCAGCGGGCGCTGGCAGCCGGGTGAGCGCATCGTGGAGCGCCGTATCGCCACCGAGCTGGAGGTCAGCCAGACCCCGGTCCGCGAGGCCCTGCGCGAGCTGGAGTCACTGCGCCTGATCGAGTCCGCGCCGAACAAGGGCGTGCGCGTGCGGAACCTGACCGCGGCGGACCTGGAGGAGAGCTATCCGGTCCGGGCCGGACTGGAGGCCATCGCGGCGGAGCTGGCGGCCAGCCATCTCGCGGAGGACTGCTCGGCCCTGGAGCCGCATGTCCTGGCCCTGTACAAGGCCGACCGCGACGCCGATGGCACGGCCCAGGTCCGCCACACCGTGGGCTTCCACCGCGAGCTGGTCCGGGCCGCGAACAACTCGGTACTGCTGCACACCTGGGAGGGCCTGGGCATCGAGGTCTTCACGGCGCTGTCGATCCGCTGGCTGGGCACGGTGCAGCAGTCGTACGCGGAGGAGCACGAGGAACTGGTGGCCGCCTTCAAGCGGCGGGACCCCCGGATCGCCGAGATCGTGAAGGCCCATGTCCTGGGGTGCGCGCCGCGCGCCTGACGCAGTCGAGCAGACCTACGCTCACCTGCGAAAACAAGGCAAAACAGCGTCACCCGGTGCCATTACTCAAGGCACCGCGTGCCTACTTTCTCGGAATCGAGATGTTTTCGAGGTCAACCCTTTGATCGATCATCGATCAGGGGGTTACAGTCGCCGACGGACTTCCACCGAAGTCCACGCCCTGTCCTGCCAAAGACCAAGGGCACCCCCGAACCCTTACCGATGAGGGAACCCCCTTCGACTGAGGAAGGCGGCGACATGACCGACCCCAACGCCATCCAGCCGAGCGCGCTCGACCAGCTCCCCGACCGCGACCCGGAGGAGACCGCCGAATGGCAGGCCTCCCTCGACGCCGTCGCCCGGGAGGCCGGGCCGCACCGCGCCGCGTACCTGATGCGGCGCACGCTGGAGCGCGCCGAGGCGGGCGGCATCGCGCTGCCGAAGCTCCTCGAGACGGACTACGTCAACACCATCCCCACCTCCGCCGAGCCGGGCCTGCCCGGTGACCCGGAGATGGAGGCCCGGATCACCGCCTGGAACCGCTGGAACGCCGCCGCCATGGTGACCCGCGGCTCGAAGCACGGCGTCGGCGGCCACATCGCCACCTTCGCCTCCGCCGCGTGGCTGTACGAGACGGGCTTCAACCACTTCTTCAAGGGCAAGGAGGGCGACGGCTCCGGCGACCAGCTGTACATCCAGGGCCACGCCTCCCCCGGTATCTACGCCCGCGCCTTCCTCGACGGCCGGCTGAACGAGCACCACCTGGACCACTTCCGCCAGGAGACCGGCGGCAACGGCCTGCCGTCGTACCCGCACCCGCGCCGGCTGCCCTGGCTGTGGGAGTTCCCGACGGTGTCGATGGGTCTCGGCCCGCTCTCCGCGATCTACCAGGCACGCTTCAACCGCTACCTCACCAACCGCGGCATCAAGGACGTCTCGTCCTCGCACGTGTGGGCGTTCCTCGGCGACGGCGAGATGGACGAGCCGGAGTCGACGGCGGCCCTCGCGCTCGCCGCCCGTGAGGAGCTGGACAACCTCACCTTCGTCATCAACTGCAACCTGCAGCGCCTCGACGGCCCGGTCCGCGCCAACTTCAAGATCGTGCAGGAGCTGGAGGCCCAGTTCCGCGGCGCCGGCTGGAACGTCGTCAAGACGCTCTGGGGCACCGCCTGGGACGAGCTGTTCGCCCTCGACACCACGGGCGCGCTGGTACGCCGCCTGCGCGAGGTACCGGACGCGCAGATCCAGACGTACCAGACCCGCGACGCCGCCTACATCCGCGCCGACTTCTTCGGCAAGGACCCGGCGCTCGCCGAGCTGGCGAAGCTGCTGAGCGACGACAAGATCCTGGAGTGCTTCCACCTCTCGCGCGGTGGTCACGAGGCCCGCAAGGTCTACGCCGCGTACAAGGCCGCCGTCGAGCACAAGGGCGCGCCGACCGTGATCCTGGCCCAGACGGTCAAGGGTCACACCCTCGGCGAGGGCTTCGCGTCGAAGAACGCCAACCACCAGATGAAGAAGCTGACGGTGGACGAGTTCAAGACGATGCGTGATCTTCTTGAACTCCCCATCTCCGACAGCCAGTTCGTCGACGGCGTGGTGCCCTACGGCCACCCGGGCGCCGACTCCCCCGAGGTCCGCTACCTCCAGGAGCGCCGCGCGGCCCTCGGCGGCCCGGCCCCCGCCCGCCGTACGCACGCCCTCGCCCCGCTCCCCGCCCCCGCCGAAAAGGCCTTCGCCGCCTTCGACAAGGGCTCCGGCTCGCAGAACGTGGCCACCACGATGGCCTTCGTCCGCCTGGTCAAGGACCTGGTCCGCGACAAGGAGACGGGCAGGCGCTGGGTGCCGATCGTCCCGGACGAGGCACGCACCTTCGGCATGGAGAGCCTCTTCCCCTCCCTCGGGATCTACTCCCCCAAGGGCCAGACGTACGAGCCGGTCGACCGCGACCAGCTGATGTACTACAAGGAGGCCAAGAACGGCCAGATCCTCAACGAGGGGATCACCGAGGCCGGTTCGATGGCCGACTTCATCGCCGCGTCCACCGCGTACGCGACGCACGGCGAGGCGATGATCCCCTTCTACATCTTCTACTCGATGTTCGGCTGGCAGCGCACGGCCGACCAGATGTGGCAGCTCGGCGACCAGCTCGGCCGCGGCTTCCTCGTCGGCGCGACGGCCGGCCGTACGACCCTCACCGGCGAGGGCCTGCAGCACGCCGACGGCCACTCCCCGGTGATCGCGGCGACGAACCCGGCCGCCCTCACCTACGACCCCGCCTTCGCCTACGAGGTCGCGGTGATCGTCCGCGAGGGTCTGCGCCGGATGTACGGCGAGGCCAAGCCGGGCGAGGACCAGAACGTCTTCTACTACCTGACGGTCTACAACGAGCCGCTGCCGCAGCCCGCCAAGCCGCAGGGCCTCGGCATCGACGAGGGCGTCGTCAAGGGTCTGTACCGCTTCAACACGGCGGAGTCCGCGGGCCTGTCCCCGGCCGCCAACGCCGCGCGCATCCAGCTGCTGGGCTCCGGTACGGCGATCCACTGGGCCCTTCAGGCGCAGAAGCTGCTGGCCGAGGAGTGGGGCGTGGCCGCCGACGTGTGGTCCGCGACCTCCTGGTCCGAGCTGCGCCGGGACGCGATGGAGGCCGACGCGGCCCTGCTGCGCGGCGAGGAGCGGGTGCCGTACGTCCGCCAGGCGCTGCAGGGTGCCGAGGGCCCGGTGCTGGCCGTCTCCGACTACATGCGCCAGGTTCCCGACCAGATCGCGCAGTGGGTCGAGCAGGACTGGTCCTCGCTGGGTGCCGACGGCTTCGGTCTGTCGGACACCCGTGAGGCCGCCCGCCGCCACTTCGGCGTCGACGCCCAGTCGATCGTCGTCGCGGCCCTGGCCCAGCTCGCCAAGCGCGGCGAGGTGAAGGCCACGGCGGTCAAGGAGGCCCGGGAGAAGTACGGGCTGTAAGCCGACCGACGGGTCGGACCGGCCGTCAGTCACCGCCGGTCCCCCCGTCGAGATCGCTCGCCGTTGCGGCGGATGGAGAAGGGCACCCTTCCCCATCCGCCGCTCGGCGTTTCGTCGCATCGCGCCAGCGCCTCGTGGAGTTCGGCCAGCCGGCCCAGACCGCCACCACCCGCCGGGCGGCGTTCGCCGTCCAGGACGGCCTCGCCGCGGGCGTGGGCGATGACCGTGTACGGCCGGGCAGCCGGGCCGTCGGCCTGATCCCGCGGCGGAACCGGAGGCGCCCGCGCGTTACGAGCCGCCCACGCCTCCCCCATGCTCACCGCCGGGGCGGCACGCTTCGTGGCAGGCTGGCGGCATGCGTGCGGCCCGGCTCATCAAGATGGTGCTCCTGCTGCAGTCCCGGCCGTCCATGACCGCCGCCGAACTCGCCCGGGAGCTGGAGGTGTCGGAGCGGACGGTCACCCGGGACGCGCAGGCGCTGTCGGAGGCCGGCGTGCCGGTGTACGCGGACCGGGGGCGGGCCGGCGGATACCGGCTGATCGGCGGCTACCGGACCCGGCTGACGGGCCTGGCCAGGAGCGAGGCGGAGGCGCTGTTCCTGAGCGGGGTGCCCAGGGCGCTCAGGGAGATGGGGCTGGAGGACGCCGCCTCCGCGGCCCGGCTGAAGGTCTCCGCGGCGCTGCTGCCCTCGCTGCGGGACGCCCCGGACAGCGCCGCCCAGCGGTTCCATCTGGACGCGCCGGCCTGGTTCCAGGAGCCGGAGACGCCCGCGCTGCTGCCGGTGGTCGCGGAGGCGGTGTGGGACGACCGCCGCGTCACCGCCCGGTACCGGCGGGGTGACCGCGAGGTCGAGCGGCTGCTGGAGCCGTACGGGCTCGTGCTGAAGGCGGGCGTCTGGTACCTGTGCGCGCGGGTGGCCGACGGCGACTCCTCGGAGGGCGACTCGGGAGACGACTCCTCCGGGGCATACCAGCCCTACCGGACCTACCGGATCGACCGGTTCCGTGCCGTGGATCCTCTGGAGGAACGGTTCTCCCGTGATCCGGAGTTCGGCCTGCCCGGCTACTGGGCCGAGCAGGCCGAGCGGTTCGCACGCTCGATCCTGCGCGCCGAGGTCGTCGTACGGCTGTCCCCGCTGGGCGTGCGCAGGCTGCGGTACGCCGTCGAACCGGTGGCGGCGCGCACGGCGCTGAGCGGGCTGGGCGAGCCGGACGGCGCGGGCTGGGTGACGGTGACGCTGCCGGTGGAGTCCGAGGAGGTCGCGTACACACAGCTGACGGCCCTCGGGGCAGAGGCCGAGGTGCTGGCCCCGCAGAGCCTGCGGGAGCGGTTCGCGGCGGATGCGGCTCGGCTGGCGGCGCTCTACGGCCGTACGGGCGACCGCCGGCGCCCCTGGACGGACTCCGCGGACGCCGGATAACGATCCGCCGTACTCCGGTGTACTCCGCGTGCGTCCCACCGGTGGAGGCCCGATGCTGGTGCCGTGATGGACGAGACGGAGTTCTGGGAGCTGATCGACGCCGCCCGCGAGACCGCCGAGGGCGATCCCGAGGAACAGGCCGACGTGCTCGTGGACCGGCTGCTCCAGCTGGACCCCGACATGGTCCTGGACTTCGCCCGTCACTTCGAGGCCCGCTACAACCGCGCCTACCGCTGGGACCTGTGGGGTGCCGCCTGGGTGTTGCTGGACGGGGCCAGCGACGACGCGTTCGACTTCTTCCGCTGCTGGCTGATCGGCCAGGGCCGGGAGGTCTACGAGGGCGCCGTGCACGAGCCGGACTCACTGGCCGAGCTGCTGGGCGAGTTCGACGAGGAGATCGACGGCGACGGCGAGGAGCTGGGCTATGCGGCGGACGAGGCCTACGAGCAGCTGACCGGCACCGTCGCACCGGACCTGGGCATCGCCCCGGCCCCCGCCGAGCCGGAGGGCACACCGGTGGACTTCGAGAACGAGCGGGCCCTCGCCGAACGGTTTCCGCGGCTGTGGGACCGCTTCCGGGAGTAGCCGGCTCCGGCTCAGCCGGCCGAGCGCCCGTGGACGGCGTCGGCCGGCGGATACCCCTGGGCCCGGCCGGCCCGCTCCGTGTGGTGCAGCGGCGCGGCGTTCGCCTGGTCGAGGGCGGACGCGGTGACCGCGGCCGGGCCCAGGACGACGGTGGCGGCCGCGCAGAGCGCCGCCCAGGGGCCGCGCGCGGTCCATGTCCGGCGGGTCCGCTCCGTGGTCTCGGCATGTGTACGCGTGCTGTTCGTGATCCCCACCTCCGTGATCACCTCTGGCCGGCTGGTGTCGTCCCCGACCGTAGGGCGCGGGGCTCGGAGAAGGCTGCGTGGCGGCTAGGGGGTTCCTGTGAGCGCCCCGGGGGCCGGCCGGCCCGGGAGAACGGGGGCGGTCCAGCCCGGGAAGGCGGGGCCGGCCCGGCCCGGCAGAACCGGAATGGTCCGGCTGGGGACGGCCGGGGTGGTCCGGCCCTGGAGACGGGCGGCGTGCTCCCTGATCTCGGGCAGGAGGACGGTGAGGGCGACGCCGGGACAGTTGGTCATGTAGCCGTCCTTGTGGCCGGCCAGGGCGGGCAGGGTGACGGCGGTGCCGAGCTGGAAGCGGCTGTGGCTGTCGCTGGAGACGAGGCGGACGTTCGCGCGCGGGTCGATGTCGGCGAGGCCCAGTTTCCAGGCGGCGAGGGCGGCGATCGCGTCGGTCATGGCCTTGGGCACGGGCACCCCGGCGGTGAAGGTGCCGATCGCGGCGATCCCGGCGGTGCGGTGGTTGAAGCCCAGGGTGTGGGCGCCGATGACGGCCCGGTCGGAGCCTCCGGCGCGCCCTTCGTAGATAGTGCCGCAGCGGTCGACGAGGAAGTTGTAGCCGATGTCGTCCCAGTGCCGGTCGCCGGTCTGGCCGGCGTACAGGTGGCGGATGATGTTCGGCACGTCGGCACAGTCGTAGTTGCCCGGCGAGTCGGTGTGGTGGAGGAAGACGGCGATCACCTTGTCGTCGTAGCGCGGGGGCGGCGGCTGGGCGCGGCCGGCGGTGCCCAGCCAGACGGAGCGGGGCACGATGTGCGGCCGGGCGGCGCGGTGGAAGGCCGGAGCGCGGGCCGGCAGGGGCCCGTCCTGGGCCACGGTGGTGTCCTCGACACCGTGGGCGAACAGGGAGAGCGCGACGATCGCCGCCAGGCCGGGCAGACTGCCGAGCAGCACCAGCAGGCCACCGGGTATGCGCCGGCCGAACCGGCTGCGTGTCCCCGCCGTACCCGCCGTACCCGGCGCACCCCGTGTCCGCATCGCCTCCGGCTTCCGCGGGGTCCCCGGCAGCTCCGGTATGCCCTGCGTCTCCAGTGGCTGAGGCGGCTCAGGTGGCTCAGGTGGCTTCGGTCTCTCCGGTGGCTCCGCGCTCTCCGCCGGCCCCGGCGGTTCCTGCGTCCCGGTCTCGGGTGTCCCCGATGCCGGGGTCGGCGGGGTTCCGGTTGTCCCGGTCCCCGGTTTCCCCGATGCCGGCGGGTGCACGGGGCTCTCGTTGGCCGGTGTCCCCGATATCCGCGGGGTTCCGGGCTTCTCCGGTGTTCTTCGGACGGCGAACATGATCCCACTCTCGGGCCGCCGGGCCCCGCCCGCGATGTGCGCTGTGCCACCTGGCGGAACCATCGTCCCTGTCCGGGACGTTTCTGGGGGTACACACATACGTGGCCGGTTCGCCGCCCGGTGGCCGTTCTCGCGTGTGGGTGGGTGACTGATCACCGGGCCCGTCCCGTCCGTACTGAGGGGTCCGAGAGAAAGGCGGCTCCGTGGACCTGCTCGACCTGGTGCTAGCGCTGGTGATCCTCGTCTACGCGGCGTCCGGATACCGGCGCGGCCTCGTGGCCGGCTGTGTCTCGCTGGCCGGGTTCGTCGGCGGCGCCGCCATCGGTGTGTGGGTGCTGCCCTGGGTGACCGCCCTGGCCCAGCGCGGCACGGCGCAGGCGACGGTGCTCGCGGTGGCGACGGTCCTGGTGCCGGCGGTGGTGGGGCACGAGCTGGCGGGCCGGCTGGCGCTGCGGCTGCGCGGGGAGCTGGACCGGGGCCCGCTGCGGGTCGTGGACGGGATAGGGGGCGCGGCGGCGAACTCGATCGCCGTGCTGATCGTCGCCTGGGTGGCGGCGAGCGTGCTGGGCGCGGCCCCGTCCCAGACGCTGACGACGGCGATACGGAACTCGACGCTGCTGGGTGCGGTGCAGAAGGCGATGCCGGACACCACGCCCGCGTGGTTCTCGCGGGCCACGTCGGCGCTGACCGAGGCGGGCTTCCCCCAGGTCTTCAACCCGTTCGAGAACGAGTCGACGGCCCGGGTCGCCCGCCCCTCCGGCGACAGCGTCACCCCGGCCGCGACGAGCGCGGCGAAGCTGAGCACGGTCAAGATCGAGGGCGTGTCGGGCAACGAGGGCCGCGAGGGCAGCGGTTTCGTCTACTCCGCACAGCACGTGATGACCAACGCCCATGTGGTGGCGGGCATCGACCAGCCGAGCGTCCGGGTGGGCGGGGTCGGGCGGTCGTACGAGGCCCGGGTGGTGCTCTTCGACCCCGACCGGGACGTGGCGGTGCTGTATGTGCCGGGTCTGCATGCCCCGGTGCTGCGCTTCGACACGACCGCGGCGCGCGGCGACTCGGCGGTGGTCGCGGGCTATCCGCAGGACGGGGGCCTGAATCTGCAGGCGGCGACGGTGGCGAGCCGGGTCCAGGCCACGGGGCAGAACATCTACAACGACGCCACGGTCACCCGGGACATCTACTCGATCCGCTCCACGGTCCGGCCGGGCAACTCCGGCGGCCCGCTGCTGACCAAGAACGGCAGGGTGTTCGGGGTGGTCTTCGCCCGCTCCACCTCGGACGCCGAGACGGGGTACGTGCTGACGGCGGACGAGGTGGCGGGCGACGCCCAGCGCGCGGCCACGGCGACGGTGCCGGTGGACACGGGCCAGCTGGTCAGCTCCTAGGACTCCTGGGATTCCTGGGACAGGCCCCGGCCGTCACAGTTTCCGGCCCATGAGTACGTCGTCGACGTAGGCGCCGTCGAGGAGGAACTCCTCCGGCTGCACGCCCTCGACGGCGAACCCCTCCGACTCGTACAGCGCGCGGGCCGGGGCGTTGTGCCCGAGGACGCGCAGGGTCAGCCGCCGCGCACCGCGCCTGCGGGCCTCCTCGCCCGCGGCCCGGATCAGCGCGCGCCCGAGGCCCCGCCCGCGTGCCTCGTCGGCGACGGCGAGGCCCTGGATCTGGAGCACATGCGCGTTGGAGGCGAGCGGGGTGGGGCGGGCGATGCGGACGTAGCCGACGACGCGGCCGTCGGCCTCGGCGACCAGGTAGTCCTGCGGGACGTGCCGCTCGTCGAAGAACGGCCCCTCCGGCTGCGGCGAGACGGCGTGCAGGGTGGACCAGGTGGCGCGATCGAGGAGGGCGAGTGCCTCCTCGTCCCCGGCGACGGCGACGCGTATGGATGGCTCCGGCATGCCGATCACCCTACGACGGGTGTCCGGAGCACCTCACGGGGTTTTGGCACGGGCATGCTGGAGCCATGGAACGTCTCCGTATCGCGGTGGCCGGCGCGTCCGGGCTCATCGGCAGCGCTCTGGTGCGGTCCCTGACGGCGGACGGGCACGAGGTGGTCCGGCTGGTGCGCCGGGCGGCCACGGGTCCGGGCGAGGTCTGCTGGGACCCGGTCGGGCAGCACGTGGACGCGGTCGGGCTGACCGGCTGTGCCGCGGTGGTCGATCTGGCCGGGGCCGGGATCGGCGACCGCCGCTGGACACCGGCGTACAAGCGGCTGCTGCGGGACAGCCGGGTGCTGGGCACGGCCGCGCTGGCGGAGGCGGTGGCCGCGCTGCCGGAGCCGCCCCGGGTCTTCGTCAGCGGCAGCGCGATCGGTATCTACGGCGACACCGGCGACCGCGTGGTGGACGAGCAGGCGCCGCCGGGCGACGGCTTCCTGCCCTCGCTGTGCGTGGAGTGGGAGGAGGCGGCGGCGCCCGCGCAGGAGGCGGGCGTACGCACGGTGTTCGCGCGGACGGGGCTGGTGGTGGCCCGGGGCGGCGGGGCCTGGGGGCGGCTGTTCCCGCTGTTCCGCGCGGGGCTCGGGGGGCGGCTGGGTGACGGGCGGCAGTACTGGTCGTACATCGCGCTGCACGACGAGGTCGCCGCGATCCGGTATCTCATCGACGACGACACCCTGTCCGGGCCGTTCAACCTGACGGCCCCCGAGCCGCTGACGAACCGTGAGATCACGGCGGCGATGGCGCGCGTCCTGCACCGTCCGGCCCCGTTCGCGGTGCCTGCGCCGGTGCTGCGGGCGGTGCTGGGCGAGATGGCCGGGGATGTCCTGGGCAGCCAACGGGTGGTGCCGAAGCGGCTGTTGGAGTCGGGGTTCCGGTTCGCGTTCCCGGGCATCGAGGAGGCGATCCGAGCGGCCTGAGGCCCCTGATCCCGGCGGCTTGAGGCCCCTGATCCGGGCGACCTGAGGCTCCTGATCCCGGCGGCCTGACGCCCTCGGTCCCGACGGCTCGACGTACGTCAGAGATGTCCTGCGACCTCTTGTGACCGTATGCGACCTCCATGCGACCGTGCTCTGTCCATGCGCGACTGTTTGTGACCGATCACAGACCTAACCTCGACCCGAACTCGGGTATCCCCGAAGCCAGTTGGGGGCATGACGTCTCCACCGGCCGCGCAACCACAGGAGGGGCCTCGTGCTTGAGCCCGCGTACCAGGTGGACGTCGTCATCGTGGGAGCCGGAACAGCCGGACTCTCGGCGGCCCATCGGCTGACCAGCGCAGGAATCTCGACCGCCGTCCTGGAGGCCGCCCCGTACGTGGGCGGCCGCATGTCGACGGAGAAGGTCGACGGCTTCCGGCTCGACCGCATCGGACAGCTGCTGTCCACGTCCTACCCCGAACTGCGCACCACCCCCGGCCTGGACTCCCTGGTCCTGCGCACCTTCGCGCCCGGCGTCCTGCTGCACCGCGACGGACGCACCCAGCGCGCGGGCGCTCCGGCGAGCGGGGGGAGCGCACGGGGCGCACTGCATGCGGTGCGCGCCCTCGCGAGCGCCCCCAGGGGGCCGGCCGCCACCCCCGGCCGGGTCGGCGCGCCGGTGGGCGGCGCGGTCGACCAGGCCCGGCTCGGCGCCGCGCTCGGCCGGATCGCCGCCACGCCCGTGGAGCGCGTCCTGGCCCGCCCCGAGATGCCCGCCGGCCAGGCCCTCGCCCAGCGCGGGATGCCGTCACGCACGGTCGAGGGCTTTCTGCGCCCGCTGCTCGCCACGCTGCTGTGCGACCCGGAGCTGACCACCTCCAGCAGGTGCGCCGACCTCGCGCTGCGCGCCTTCGCGAGCGGCCGGCTGTGCGTGCCGGAGGGCGGCGCGGACGTGCTGCCGGAGCTGCTGGCGCGGGCGCTGCCGCCCGGCACCGTGCGCACCGGTGTGCGCGTGACCTCGGTGTGCACCACCTCGGTGACCACCGCCGAGCACGGTGAGATCCGCTGCCGGGCGGTACTGCTCGCGACGGACGCGCGGGCCGCGGCGCTGCTGCTGCCGGGCCTCAGGGTGCCGGACTTCCATCCGGTGACCGTGGTCCACCACACCACCGACGAACCGGCGGCGGCCTTCGCGACGGGCACCTCCCTACTGCTCGACGCCGACCGCGGCGGGCCGGTGGCGCACACGGCGGTGCTCAGCAACGTGGACCCGAGCCGGGCGCCGGTCGGCCGGGTGCTGATCTCCTCGACGGTGCTCGGGGCTCCGCCCGAGGGCGTCGACACCGCGGTCCGCATCCACCTCTCCCGCCTCTACCGCACCTCGACGCGCCGCTGGGAGACGCTGGCCGTGCACCACACCCCGGAGGCCGTACCCGCGATGCGCCCACCGCACGACCTCCGCCGCCCGGTACGCCTCCTGGCCGGCCTGTACGTCTGCGGCGACCACCGCGACACCAGCACCGTCCAGGGAGCCCTGCACTCCGCTCACCGAGCAGCGGCGGCCGTCCTGGCGGACCTGGGCGCCGCGGGATCGATGCACCGCGCGGAACCGGCCCCGACGTTGCCGAGGGCGGCGTAACCCCGAGGTGAACTAGCCCAACGCCGCCACCTTCTCCCGGTACCCCCTCACCGGTGCCGCGTCGCGATACGGCTCCAGTCGGCGTTCGAAGTCCCGCACGTACTCGATCGCGCGAGCGCTCCGCATCTCGGCGGCCTGCCCGGCGGCCTCCGCGGCCAGTGCGCAGGCCTGGTCCAGTTCGCCGAGACCGAGGCGGGCCGTGGCGAGGACGACCCGGCAGAAGAGCCGGCTGCGGGCGTGGGCGGGCGCGCGGAGCTGGAGCGAGCGCTCGGCGTGCTGGGCGGCCGCCCGGAACTGCTGCAGATCCCGGTGGCAGTGCCCGAACTCGTCCGCGAGCTGCGCCTCGTCGAAGAACTTGGCCCAGTACGGCACCTCGTCCCCGGGCCGGGCCGCCTCCAGGGCGCGCTCGGCCCGTACGAGCGCCGCCGTGCACGCCCGCACCTCACCGAGCACGCCGTGCGCTCGCGCCTCGCAGGCGTGCAGCAGCGCCTGCACCACCGGCGGGCCCGCGGTCCCCATGCCCTGCTGGGCGACCCGGGCCAGCTGCATGGCCTCCCGGCCGTGGCCGAGATAGACGGCCTGACGGCTCATGGTGACCAGCACATAGGAGCCGTACGCCCGGTCACCGGCCGCCTGGGCCAGCCGCAGGGCCTGCACGAAGTACCGCTGGGCGAGTCCGTGCGCGGCGATGTCGTACGACGTCCAGCCCGCGAGCCGGGTCAGGTCGGCCGCGGCGCCGAACAGCCGGCGGCCGGACTGCTCGTCGTAGCTGCCGCGGAGCATCGGCTCGCACTCGTGCTCCAGATAGCGCACCAGGGCCTGCCGGGCGTGGCCGCCGCCGAAGCGGTCGTCGAGGGTGCGGAACAGCTCACCGACCGAGCGCAGCGCGTTGATGTCGCCGTTGGTGACCCGGTGGCCGGGGGCGCGCTCGGCCTGCCCGCGCGCCCGGGGCGGGATCACCAGCACCTGCCGGCCCGGGGGCTTGGCGGGGGCCGGGCGGCTCTGCGGGGGCACGCGGGCCGCCGGTTCGCGGGCCACCTTGTCGTCGGGCTTGCCGATCAGCCAGTCCCGGCTGGGCACCACGAGCCCCGCCGGGGTGAACGCGATCTTGCGCAGTTCGGCGTGGCTGCCGGAGTCCTTGCGCCACAGCCCGCTGACGATGTCGACGGCCTCCTCGGGGGTGGCCGCGAACTCCAGCCCGGCGTACACCGGCGCGCACGCGTCAAGGCCGAGGTCCTGGGCCGTGAGCCTGCGCCCGAGGCGCCGGGTGAAGACCTCGGCGATGAGGGCGGGCGTCGTACCCCGCGGCTGCTGTCCGCGCAGCCAGCGGGTGACCGACGTCTTGTCGTATCTGAGGTCCAGGCCGTGCTCCAGGCCGAGCTGGTCGACGCGACGGGCCAGACCCGCGTTGGAGAACCCCGCTTCTGCGATGAGCGCGGCGAGTTGGCGGTTGGGGGTGCGCTGCGCGGGTCGATCCGTCATCTGCGGTGCGGTCTCCTGCCTTCCGGGCCCCTGAAGTGCCCGGCTTTCCGTTGAGCAGCCCTTTTGGCCTCACGAACGGCGCGAATGTAGCGGAGAGTGAGGAGGCGATCACACCTTCCGTCAGGCATTCATCCGATCGTGTGAGAAACGCCCGCAGGGCTGACGCACACCGGTCGGACGTACAGTGGCGTGGGCGCTTTACGTGCCTGACACACCGATTGCTCGGTCGCTGAGGGAGGCGCTTGCCGTGAGTGAGTTGCGGTTCGTCCGCATGGGATTCGGTGCGGATGCCGTCGATTACCAGGAGGCCTGGGACGAGCAGCGCCGGGTGCACGCGGCCCGGTTCGCGGACGAGGTCCCGGACACCGTGATCCTCCTGGAGCACCCGCCGGTGTACACCGCGGGCCGCCGCACCGCGGACAGCGAGCGCCCGCTGGACGGCACCCCGGTGGTCGACGTGGACCGCGGCGGCAAGATCACCTGGCACGGCCCGGGCCAGCTGGTGGGCTACCCGATCCAGAAGCTCCCGCGCCCGGTGGACGTGGTCGCGCACGTACGGCGCCTCGAAGAGGCGCTCATCCGCACCTGCGCCGACTTCAGTCTGGAGACCACCCGGGTCGAGGGCCGCAGCGGTGTGTGGGTGCTCGGCGACCCGGTCGAGCAGCGGCCCGCACTCGGCGGGCTGTCGCTGGACTTCGATCCGCGGCTGCAGGACGAGGAGTTCGACCCCCGGCTCAACGGCCCCGAGTACGCCCCCTCCAACGCGGGTCAGCGGCGCGAGGACCGCAAGATCGCCGCGATCGGCATCCGGGTCGCCAAGGGCGTCACGATGCACGGCTTCGCCCTGAACGTGAACCCGGACAACAAGTGGTTCGACCGGATCATCCCGTGCGGCATCCGGGACGCGGGGGTCGCCTCCCTCGCGGGCGAGCTGGGCCGGGACGTCACCATCGAGGAGGTCCTGCCGGTGGTCGAGAGGCACCTGACGGACATCCTGGAGAACGCGGAGCTGAAGCCCCGGGCGATCGAGAAGACCTCCGCCTGATGCCGCGCCGGTAGCGCGCCCCTCGCCCAGCACCCCCTTGCCGGGGAATGCGCCCTGCGGCAGCGGGGTTGGCTCCAGCGGCAGGGCGCAGTTTGTACGGGCGTACCCTAGGGTGCGCCGAAGAATCGAAGTCACAGGGAGCCGGTCGTGTCCGCAGTCGCACCCGACGGACGCAAGATGCTGCGCCTGGAGGTCCGCAACAGCCAGACCCCCATCGAGCGCAAGCCCGAGTGGATCAAGACCCGGGCGAAAATGGGTCCCGAGTACACGAAGATGCAGAACCTCGTGAAGAGCGAGGGCCTGCACACGGTCTGCCAGGAAGCCGGCTGCCCGAACATCTACGAGTGCTGGGAGGACCGCGAGGCGACCTTCCTCATCGGCGGCGACCAGTGCACCCGGCGCTGCGACTTCTGCCAGATCGACACCGGCAAGCCCGAGGCCCTCGACCGCGACGAGCCGCGCCGCGTCGGCGAGTCCGTGGTCACGATGGACCTGAACTACGCCACCATCACCGGCGTCGCCCGCGACGACCTGGAGGACGGCGGCGCCTGGCTGTACGCCGAGACCGTGCGCCAGATCCACCAGCAGACCGCGGACCGCGAAGGCGGCCGTACGAAGGTCGAACTGCTGGCCCCCGACTTCAACGCGATCCCCGAGCAGCTCGCCGAGGTCTTCTCCGCCCGGCCCGAGGTCTTCGCGCACAACGTCGAGACGGTCCCGCGGATCTTCAAGCGGATCCGCCCCGGCTTCCGCTACGAGCGCTCCCTGAAGGTCATCACCGAGGCCCGCGACTTCGGCCTGGTGACCAAGTCCAACCTGATCCTCGGCATGGGCGAGACCCGCGAGGAGGTCGGCGAGGCACTGAAGCAGCTGCACGAGGCGGGCTGCGAGCTGGTCACCATCACCCAGTACCTGCGCCCCTCCGTCCGGCACCACCCCGTCGAGCGCTGGGTGAAGCCGCACGAGTTCGTCGAGCTGAAGGAGGAGGCCGAGCAGATCGGCTTCTCCGGTGTGATGTCGGGCCCGCTGGTGCGGTCGTCGTACCGCGCCGGGCGCCTCTACCAGATGGCGATCGAGAAGCGTGGTTCGTACATCGCCTCACAGGCGGTGTGACACCGGCGTACGCCCCCGGCACGCGCGCGCGTGTGAATTCGCGCACAAGCAATTACTGGCCAGTAATGGCCGAGTCGACGCGGCCCTGACCGTCCTCGCTGATGAGGGCGGACATCAGGGCCGCGTCAGCGTTTCAGTGCTCTGTATCAAGGCTTCATTGGTGTTTGACCGGTCGGACACGCCCTGGTAACACCAATCAGTGACTCTGGTATCACGCCTCGTACACCACCCGCTCCGAGGGGGGACCTCGATCATGCAGGCCGCGCCCGTACGCGCCACCGCCATCCCGTCCTTCACCGACGCACTGCGCGCCGTCGAGTCCCTGCTCATGAGCGGCGGCCAGCGCACCGCCCGCCGTAACGCGTGGACCTCCGTGCTGGAGGACCGCCGGCGTGCCAAGGACCGGGTCGAGGCGCAGCGTGTCCTGGAGCAGGCCGCGGACCGCTCCTGACCCGCCCCTTGTCGCTCACCCCTCCCTTCCCCCGTTCCTTCCCTCCGGGCACTGCCGTCGTCCGCACTCCCGGGGCCACGTAGACTTCGTGCCATGGCGAGGAAGGAAACCGCGGCGGACGCCGCGAACGCAGGGCGACTGAAGCAGATCGCCCTCACATACAAGATGACCCGCAAGGCCGACAAGAAGATCGGTCTTGTCCTCGGGGCCGTCGGCATCGGCACCCTCGCTGTCTTTCTCGCGATCGGCTTTCTGCTCGGCCACCCCGTCTACCTGGGCATCTTCGGCCTGCTGATCGGCCTGCTGGCGGCGGCGATCGTGTTCGGCCGGCGAGCCGAGCGCGCCGCCTTCGGCCAGATGGAGGGCCAGCCGGGCGCCGCGGCCGCCGTACTGGACAACATCGGCCGGGGCTGGACGACGACTCCGGCGGTGGCGATGAACCGCAGCCAGGACGTGGTGCACCGGGCGGTCGGGAAGGCCGGCATCGTGCTGGTCGCCGAGGGCAACCCGAACCGGGTGAAGAGCCTGCTGGCCGCCGAGAAGAAGAAGATGAACCGCATCGTCGCGGACGTCCCCGTGCACGACGTGATCGTCGGCACCGGCGAGGGCCAGGTCGAGCTGAAGAAGCTGCGCACGACCATGCTGAAGTTCCCGCGCGTGCTCACCGGCCCCCAGGTGACGACCACCAACGACCGGCTGCGCGCCATGGGCGACCTGATGAGCAACATGCCACTGCCGAAGGGCCCCATGCCCAAGGGCATGCGGATGCCGAAGGGTCGCTGAGGCTCCTCAGTTCAGCGTCCGGAACTCCCGCTCGCAGTAGACCATCGGGGCGCCCTCGCCCAGCCGTACTCCCGTTACCCGGCCGATCAGGATCGTGTGATCCCCGGCCGGGTAACGCGCGTATGCGGCACAGTCCAGCTGCACCGGCGCCTGCTGCACCGTCGGCAGCCCGGTGGGGCTCGGCTGGAGCAGGGCGTCGGAGAACTTGTCCGCGCCCTTGGTGGCGAACAGCAGGGCCAGCGGCTTGTGCTCGGGGGCCAGCACGCTCACCGCGAAGTGGTCGCACCGGGCGAAGACCGCCGCCGAGTCGGCCGCGTCCGAGAGGCAGACCAGGACCAGTGGTGGCTCCAGGGAGACGGAACAGAAGGAACTGGCCGTGAAGCCGCGCGGGGTGCCGTCAGCGCAGCGGGCGGTCACCACCACCACGCCCGACGGAAAGCGCGCCATGGCGTCCCGGAACTCCTCCGGCGTCACCTCGGGCGCCACCACATCCTGAGCATCGGTCATACGGCGACCATGCCGCCGGCTGTTTGACCGGGCAACCGGATGGGGGCATCTGGGCCATTGCCGGGTGCGGGTACGTCGGGGCCGTTCACGCAGCCGAAAACGGTCAGATACGTACTTCGACGGTCTGCGCGAACCGGTCGTGCAGGCCGCGGCCGTCCCGGTCCCAGATCAGCGCCGGAATCGCGAGGCACAGCAGGACGGTACGGATCAGCGCGCGCACCGGGCTCACCGTGCCGGTCCGCAGGGCCACCACCCGGATGCCGAACAGTCGCTTACCCGGTGTGAAGCCGACCGTGCCGACGGTCAGGGCGCTCATGACGAAGAAGACGCCGAGGGCCCAGTTGCTGGTAGCGGGGCTGTAGCCATGGGTGATCAGCCCGTATGCGATCAGGACACTCAGACCCCAGTCCACCGCGAGCGCGCCGAGCCGTCGGCCCGGGCGGGCGACGGAGTTCGGCCCCTCCTCCGGGAGGCCCAGCTGCTCACCCCGGTAGCCGAAGTCCGCACCGGCCTCTTCCATGGCCGCGCGGGGCCCGGAGAGCCACGATCCGAGTGCTTGCCTGTTGTCCACGCGTCCACGGTACTGCGCCCGGTTTCGGACACTACGCCGAGGGGTGTGTCGGAGCTACGGTGGACACGTGGTCGGTTAACTTCTGCGAAACAAATGGGTCACGCCCGAGAAATCACCCGTCCCTAGGGTCGAGACCAGCGTGTGCCACCGCACTGGCCGCACGAACGATCTACCACCCCGGCGAGGACGGTCGGGAGTAGGAGGAGCTGGATGTTCCAGAACGCCGACGAGGCCAAGAAGTTCATCGCGGACGAGGACGTCAAGTTCGTCGACGTCCGGTTCTGCGACCTGCCGGGCGTCATGCAGCACTTCACGGTGCCCGTTGAGGCGTTCGACCCGGACGACGAGCTGGCCTTCGACGGATCGTCGATCCGCGGTTTCCAGGCCATCCACGAGTCCGACATGGCGCTGCGCGCCGACCTGTCCACCGCCCGGGTGGACCCGTTCCGCCGGGACAAGACCCTCAACATCAACTTCTTCATCCACGACCCGATCACGGGCGAGCAGTACTCCCGTGACCCGCGCAACGTGGCGAAGAAGGCCGAGGCCTACCTCGCGTCGACCGGTATCGCGGACACCGCGTACTTCGGTCCCGAGGCCGAGTTCTACGTCTTCGACAGCGTCCGCTTCGCCACCACGGCGAACGAGTCCTTCTACCACATCGACTCCGAGGCGGGCGCCTGGAACACCGGCGCCATCGAGGACAACCGTGGTTACAAGGTCCGCTACAAGGGCGGCTACTTCCCGGTCCCGCCGGTCGACCACTTCGCCGACCTGCGCGCCGAGATCTCCCTGGAGCTGGAGAAGAACGGCCTGAAGGTCGAGCGCCAGCACCACGAGGTGGGCACCGCCGGACAGGCGGAGATCAACTACAAGTTCAACACGCTGCTCGCGGCCGCCGACGACCTGCAGCTCTTCAAGTACATCGTGAAGAACGTGGCCTGGCGCAACGGCAAGACCGCGACCTTCATGCCGAAGCCGATCTTCGGTGACAACGGCTCGGGCATGCACGTGCACCAGTCGCTGTGGAGCAACGGCGACCCGCTGTTCTACGACGAGGCCGGTTACGCGGGTCTGTCGGACACCGCCCGCTACTACATCGGCGGCATCCTCAAGCACGCCCCGTCGCTGCTGGCCTTCACCAACCCGACGGTGAACTCGTACCACCGTCTGGTGCCGGGCTTCGAGGCGCCGATCAACCTGGTGTACTCGCAGCGCAACCGCTCCGCGGCCATGCGTATCCCGATCACCGGCTCCAACCCGAAGGCCAAGCGCGTCGAGTTCCGCGCGCCCGACTCCTCCGGCAACCCGTACCTGGCCTTCTCGGCCCTGCTGCTCGCGGGTCTGGACGGCATCAAGAACAAGATCGAGCCGGCCGAGCCGATCGACAAGGACCTGTACGAGCTGGCTCCCGAGGAGCACGCGAACGTCGCCCAGGTCCCGACCTCGCTGCCGGCCGTCCTCGACTCGCTCGAGGCCGACCACGAGTTCCTCCTCCAGGGCGACGTCTTCACGCCGGACCTGATTGAGACGTGGATCGACTTCAAGCGCACCAACGAGATCGCGCCGCTCCAGCTGCGTCCGCACCCGCACGAGTTCGAGCTGTACTTCGACGTGTGACAGGCGCCTGACCGTCGGATCCCCTGGGATCGGAAGGCCCCCCGGCTCGTGCCGGGGGGTCTTCGGCGTCCTGGGGCCGTGTGTCAGGCCGTGTGCCGGAAGCGGCTGCGGTACTCCGTCGGGGTCGTGTCCAGCTGCCGGCGGAAGGCGCGGATCAGGGTGTCGACCGTGTGGAAGCCGCAGGCCGAGGCCACCCGGTCGAGGGTGTCGTCGGTGGTCTCCAGCCGGCCCCGGGCCACCTCGACCCGGGCGGACTCGATGTACGAGGCGGGGGTGGTCCCCAGTTCGGTCCGGAAGAGCCGGGTCAGCTGGCGTTCGCTGACATGGGCGTGGGCGGCGAGGTCGGCGACTGTGAGCCGGCCGGTGACGTGCTGGGCGATGTGTCGGCGCAGGTCGTCCATGCGCCGGGTGGTGGAGACGGGTTCGATGGGGACGCTGAACTGGCTCTGGCCGCCCGGTCGCTTCAGGTACATCACCAGCTGCCGGGCCACGCGGAGCGCGACGGCCTCGCCGAAGTCCTCGGCGACGAGGGCGAGCGACAGATCGAGGCAGGCGGTGATGCCCGCGCCGGTCCACACCTTGCCGTCGCGGATGAAGATCGGGTCGGCGTCGACCTGGACGGCGGGGTGCTCGGCGGCCAGCTGCGGCGCGGTCGACCAGTGGGTGGTGGCGCGTCTGCCGTCGAGCAGTCCGGCGGCGGCGAGCAGATGCGCGCCCACGCACACGGAGGCGACGCGCCGGGAGCGGCCGGCGAGCGTGCGTACCCAGCGGACCACGCCCTCGTCGGTCACGGCGCGCACCCGGCGCCGGTCGTCGGCCTCGACCGCGCCGGGCACCAGCAGGGTGTCGATGGTGCGCCGGGCGGCCTCGGCGAAGGTGAGGTCGGGCAGGACGCGCACCCCGGCGAAGGTGGTGACGGGGTCCATGGTCTCGGCGGCCAGGACGACCCGGCAGCCGGCCGCGTCGTCGGTCTCCCGGCGCAGCAGCGCGAACACCTCGGGCGGGCCGGTGACGTCGAGCAGGTCGACGCCGTCGAAGAGGAGGACGACGACGAACCGTTCCATGCTGCTCACGAGGGCTCCCGATCCCGCATCCCGCTGATGTCCGTATCTGCAAGTTACATGACATTGCCGCCATGGGGTGGCCGCTCATAGCGTGATGACCATGGCTACGACGACTCTGCGTGACCTCAACGGCTTCGATCAGACCCCGGCCTCGCTCGCCGGCTCGACCCTGATCCTCATCGACTACCAGAACACCTACACCCGCGGCGTGATGGAGCTGACGGGCTGGCGGGCCGCCCTCGACGCGGGCGCCGACCTGCTGGCCCGGGCGCGGGCCGCGGGCGCGACGGTCGTGCACGTCGTCAACGACGGCGGCGCGGGCACGCCGTACGACGTCCGCGAGGAGATCGGGCAGATCCACCCGGCGGTCGCGCCGGCCGAGGGCGAGGCCGTGGTCGTCAAGCAGACCCCGAACGCGTTCCACGACACCGATCTGGCCGCGCACGTGGACGCCGCCGGGCACAAGGACGTGATCATCGCCGGCTTCATGACCCACATGTGCGTCGCCTTCACCGCCCACGGCGCGTTCCTGCGCGGCAACCGGGCCACCGTCGTCGCCGACGCCTGTGCGACCCGGCCGCTGGGCGCCGCCGTCGCCGAGGTGTCCGCCGAACAGCTCCACCGCGGCGCGCTCGCGACGATCGAGGACCTGTGGGGCGTCGTCGTCCCGTCCGCGGCGTCCCTCGGCTGAAATCCGCCGGCCTCGGCCGGATCCGCCCGCCCCGGTGCCGGGGCGGGCAACCTTTCCCGCTTCCCAGGCTTCCTACTCTCGGGGGATCATCCCTCCTGACCCTGCCGGACTAGAGAGGTTTAACGGGGATGACGGAACAGGACGACTGGGAGCGGGAATTCGATCACCGTTGGGCGAATTCCGCCGAGCACAAGGAGCCCTCCGCCCGGGCCCGGATGCTCGCCGCGCGCTGGAAGGAGAACCCGCCGAATCCGGCGCCCTTCCGCGCCGACCCGGACCCGGCGCCGCGCCGGTCGTCGTGGGCGTCGACGGCCATGGTCTTCGGGTGTGTGATCGCGGTGATGGTGCTGATCGGGGTGGTGCAGTTCGGCTCGGCCCGCTAGGCCGCCGCTGGGCCCTGTCGCGGCGGGCGGCGGGGACGCACCGCGACGGTCGGCGACTCACCGGTACGTTTTGCTGCTCCTAGGGGCGTTCGCAACCACTTCATGGGACTCGGCAGGTGCACACTGGACAGCGGGACGAGTGCCTGACTGCGGGGTGATGCAAGATGCAGAGCCGCTTCCGGAGCGATCGACGGCTGACCGTGCGCATGGGACTCACGCTGTTCCTGCTGGGTCTGCTGTACGTGGGCTTCATCGCCGCGTTGATCACGCTGCTGAAGTCCTGGGTGCTGGTCGTCGTGCTGGTCGGAGCGATGTTCGTGGCCCAGTTCTGGTTCTCCGACCGGATCGCCATGTTCGCGATGCACGGCCGGGTCGTGGAGCGCGAGGAGTATCCCGAGCTGCACGCGGTGATCGACCGGCTGTGCGCGATCGCCGACATGCCCAAGCCGGTGGTCGCCGTGTCCGAGATGGACATGCCGAACGCGTTCGCGACCGGCCGGAATCCCGACCATGCCGTGGTCTGTGTGACCACGGGGCTGCTACGGCGGCTGGAGCCCGCCGAGCTGGAGGGCGTGCTGGCGCACGAACTGTCGCACGTCGCGCACAAGGACGTCGCCGTGATCACGGTCGCGTCCTTCCTCGGTGTGCTGGCGGGCCTGATCGTGCGGTTCGCCTTCTACTCACAGGTCTTCGGCGGAGGCCGCAGGGACCAGAACACGGCCGCGGTCTTCGCCGCCGTCCTGGGCGTCTCCGCGGCGGTGTACGCGATCAGCTTCCTGCTGATCCGGGCGCTGTCCCGGTACCGCGAGCTGGCGGCCGACCGGGCGGCGGCGCATCTGACCGGGCGGCCCTCGGCGCTGGCGTCGGCGCTCACCAAGGTCTCCGGGGACATCGCCCGGATCCCGACCAAGGACCTGCGCACTGCCCAGGCCTTCAACGCCTTCTACTTCACCCCGGCGACGGGGAAGGAGCCCGGCATGGAGCGGTACTTCTCCACGCACCCGACCCTGGAGCAGCGGCTGGAGCAGCTGGGCCGGATCTCGGCGGAGCTGGGCGAGGCCGCCACGCCCGGGAAGGCGAGCTGACCAGATGGCACTGCGGAAGGCGGGCTGAGCCTTGGGGCTGCTGGACATCCTGCTGGGCCGTACGAAACCGGTCGCGCCCGATCTCGACCAGCTCTTCGCGCTGCCCTCGGCGGCCGTGACCCTCCAGGCCGCGGCCGGTTTCACACCGACCGGAACGGGCGCGGTGTGCTTCGCCACGGTGGAGGGGGCGGCCTTCGAGCAGACCCACCGGGAGGTGCAGGCGCTGCTGGACGCGGACACGGACCGCAGCGGCCCGCCGGTGGAGCTGCGGCGGGACGACTACGGCTACTCCTGGCTGCTCTCCGAGCGCGGCCCGGAGCAGCTGCCGGAGCTGGTCAACGATCTGCACGCGGTGAACAGCGCGTTGGAGGTCAACGGGTTCGGCCCGCAGCTGCTGTGCTCACTGGCCGCGTTCACGGACGACGGCGGCCGCAGGCTCGCGCTGGTCTATCTCTACAAGCGGGCCGCGTTCTACCCGTTCGCCCCGCTGCCCGGCGGCGCCGAGCGGCGGGACAGTGCGCTGGAACTGCAGGTGAAGGCGGCGCTCGCGAACGACCTGCGGATCGAGGAGGACCTGAGCCGCTGGTTCCCGGTGTGGGGCGCCCCCGGTCTGTGACCGGGGACGCCGTCGCTCACCTGCTCTTCTCGCGCTCCTGCCGGCGGGTCTCGAAGGGGCGCTCACGGCGGTAGCGGCGCTCCCACTTGGCCTGCCGGTCGCGGCGCTCGCGGTAGGCGCGGTAGCTGTCGGGCGGGGGCGGGGTGCCCGCGCCGGTGCCGGTGGTGGGTGGTGGCGTGCCGGGCGAGCCACGACCGTGCGTCGCGTACAGATACAGCAGCGCGACGGCGGCGAGCCACCACAGATGGTTTCCGATTCCGAGGATCACCAGGACGGCGGTCCCGGACACGACGATGCCACGCATGACGGACCTCCTCCGTGGGATGAGGGTGGCTGGGGTGGGAGTGTGTCGGCTTCGTGCCGTTTGTTCAGCGTAGGGAGGCCACCACCGCACCCGCATCCCGTTTTCCACCCGGCACGGCCCGCCATCAGTGCATGACCCCATGGCCGAACTCTCCGGTTTCACCCATGACTTCGACGGCGAACGGCTCAGCGGAGTGAGCGCCGGACCATCGGGCCGGGCGGCGCCGGCGGGGACCGGCGGGAGTTCGCGACCCGTCTGCTGGACGCCGGGTGCCCCGGCGGGGCACCCGGCATCGGTGACAGGGCCGGTGTCAGCGGCTGTAGCGCATGAAGGCGCGGACCATGTGGCAGGTCGTACCGGACGGCGGGCGCATCCCGATCTCCTGCGCCTTGCTGCGGATCCTCTCGTCGCGGGCCTGGGCCGGCAGGTAGATCCCGGAGTCGAGCAGGGCTATGGCGAGGCGCATGGCCTTCAGGCGGCGGTTGTGGGTGACGTACCACTCGCGCGGCCGTCCGGCCGGCAGCGGACGCTTCGTCACGGGCTCGTGGGGCGAGTCGAACAGCACCGGGTGCTGGGCGGTGGACTGGGTGGGCAACGGCTTCGGCTTCAGGGCGGCAGCGGGCACAGGCATCCTCCTGTCGCGGTCGGGCACCGGCCGGACAGTCCGGCCATGCCCTCGAACACTGCCTCCAGTTTAGTGCCCGGCACTGACATCGAGGGAGTCCGCAGAGTCCGAGAAACCTCCAGGTGGACAGGTGAATTGACCGCTCGTCACAGTAGGTCTTCGTGGTGCTCGTGAGGCGGCGTCAAATTCGAACAAGGGGGAGCGGCAACGACGCTCAGTCCGGGCCGGCGCCGACGCCGGCGACCACGGCCCTGGCCCTGGCCGTGGCCCGCAACGCGCTCTTGTCCACCTTGCCGTTCCCGGTGAGCGGCAGGCGCTCCGTCCACCAGACCGTGGTCGGCCGGTGCGCCGGGGCGAGCCGCTCCGCCACGAGCGCACATGCCTCGGCGGCGGCGGACGGGCTTGCCGTGCCGCCGGGTGCCGGCACGAGGAAGGCGCAGACCTCCTCGCCCGTCCAGGCACTGGGTCTGCCGACCACGGCGGCCTGACCGACGGCGGGGTGCCGGGCGAGGGCCGCTTCGACGGGCAGGCTGTAGATGTTGTCCCCGTCGACCACCACCATGTCTTTGACCCGGTCGTCGAGGTAGAGATAGCCCTCGCTATCGAGGTGCCCGAGGTCGCCGGTGCGCAGCCACCCGTCCCGCAGCACCTGCGCGGTGAGGTCGGGCCGCATCCAGTAGCCCGACATACCGGCGGCCGACCGCACCCACACCTCGCCCACCCGCCCGGCGGACAGGGGCCGCCCGGCATCTCCCGGCTCCCGTACCTCGATCTCCACGCCGGCCGCCGGGCGCCCCACCGAGCCGAGCAGCCAGGGCCGGCCGGCGACGGCCGCCGCGTGATCGGCGGGAGTGAGCCGGGTGACAACACCGGTCTCGGTCGCCCCGTAGCCCTGCTGCCAGCGGCAGCCCCAGGCGGCGACCGCCTGCCGCAGCCGCTGTGGCAGGATCGGCGCGGCGCCGTAGCTGATCGCTTCGAGACCCGGAATCCCGTCGGCGGTGCGGGGATCCTCGAGGAGCCGGTAGATCATGGGCGGCATCAGATAGGTCGACGCGGGCCCCAGTCTCCGGCAGGCGTCCGCCAGCCGCCCCGCGTCGAACGCGGACAGCACCTCCACCCGGCCGCCGGACCGCCACTGTTCGAGGCAGCGGCCGCCGGACCGCGCGGCCAGGGAGGTCACCGAGACGTAGGTACCCGGACCGTGGCGGCCTTCGGTGCCGCGCGCGTCCTGCCCGCCGGGGCGGGCCGCCAGCGCACGGAAGGTGATGGCGACGCCTCTCGGGCGGCCGGTGGTGCCTCCCGTGTACGCCACCCGGGCCACATCGTCCTCGCGGGCCGCGACCGGCACCGCGTCCGCCCGCCGCTGCGCGGCCCGCGTCAGCACCTCGGCCAGAGTCAGCCGCGGTACCCCCGGGTCCGGGACCGGTACGTCGTGCACCACCAGATCGGGACGGCAGTCCCGGAGCACGTGGTCCACTCCGTGGGTGGACGCGTCCCGCACCACCAGGGTCAGCCGCGCGCCGAGGACATGGGCGGCGGTTCGCAGCAGCAGTGCCTGAGCCCGGTTCGCGCCCAGCACACAGGCCAGTCCGGAGCCGCGGCACACCCCCGCGTCGCCCAGCACGCCGGCGATCCGGTGGACCTCTTGGAGCAATTCGCCGTGGTCGAGCACCCGGCCGCCGAGGCCCGCGCCGCCCAGCACCGGGCGGCCGGCATGCCCCTCCAGCGCCTCGACGAGCCGGGTCACGTAGATCGCCGCCACACTCCCATGGAAAGCCGGGCACGACCGCCGTGCAACACGGACCCGCGCGCGGTGACACCCGACGTCGCCACCGGCTGGGAGCCGGTTCTCGCATACCGTGTGCGGCATGGAAATCTGGATCAATCCCGCCTGCTCCAAGTGCCGCAGCGCCATCAGCCTGCTCGATGCCGAGGGGGCCGAGTACACCGTCCGCCGCTATCTGGAGGACGTCCCGAGCGAGGACGAGATCAGGGCCGTACTCGACCGGCTGCACCTCGAACCGTGGGACATCACCCGCACCCAGGAGGCCGTGGCCAAGGAGCTGGGGCTCAAGGAATGGGCGCGGGACGCGAGTGCGCGGGACCGGTGGATCGCCGCGCTCGCCGAGCACCCCAAGCTCATCCAGCGGCCGATCATCACCGCCGACGACGGAACGACGCTGGTGGCCCGCTCCGAGGAAGCGGTACGCGAGGCCCTCACGCACAACAAGGGCTGAGCAGCCGCTCAACTCCCCTGTGATGCAGGCCACTTCACCGACTGCTGCGAGCGCTGAGCAACCCCGTTCGGGATCTCGTACATAGCGGCGTACGCTCCCCTACCTCTTCAGGAGGCGCGCATGTCGCGCAGGCGCACCCTCAGTACGAAGAAGAAGCTCGCGCTTCTCGTCAGTGCCGCGGCGGTGGCGGGCGGCGGGGCCTTCGCGCTGGCCACCACGTCCAACGCCGCCCAGCCGGCGAACAACGCGAAGACCCTCTCCGCCGCGGACTCGTCGACCGCCTGCCAGGGGCTCGCCACCGCCCTGGGCAACAACGAGCGGTTCATCGCCGGGCAGCAGGCGAACCCGGACGCCCAGTCGGCGGCCCGGATCGCCAACCGGCAGGCAGTCATCAAACAGATCGAGGTCCAGCAGAAGGCAGCCGGTTGCACGGTTGGGGAGTCGGCTCAGGGCTCCCAGGCCGGTCAGCAGGCGCAGGGCGGCCAGCAGGGCGCAGGTCAACAGGGCGCCGGCCAGCAGAGCGGTCAGCAGGGCGCTGGTCAACAGGCCGGACAGCAGGGTGCCGGTCAGCAGAGCGCGCAGCCCTCGCAGAGTGCCGCCGGTGCCGCGGGCGCCGGTGGTGGCGCGGCGGCCTCCGGGCAGCAGGTCTGCAACGGCTCCACGGTCACCCTCTCCGGCGAGGCCGGCGCCCCGGCCGCGTCCAGCGGCCAGTTCCCGGCGGGTACGACCCTGAAGGTCACCAACCTGGACAACAAGAAGTCCACGACGGTGAAGGTGACCTCGGTCTCCGGCAGCTGCGTGCTCCTCAACAACGCGGCCTTCGAACAGGTCCGGGAGCCGGGCAAGTTCCTCATCCGCCACGCGCTGATCGAGAAGGTGGGGTGAGGCTCACCGGCCCGACAGGAAGGCGGTGAGGCGGCGGGCCAGGACGGCGGGTGCCGCGTGCGGCAGCGCGTGATGGGACATGCCCGGCAGTACGGCGGTCTCGACGTGCGGCACCAGTGCCGTCGCCCTGGTCACCACCTCGCGGGGGTCATGGGTCCTGCTGTTCGCCGCCACGAGCAGCAGGACCTGTGCGTTCAGGGCCCGCAGCGCGTCCGGCGCCGGGCGCGGGCTCGTCACCGGCTTGGCGGCCGGGAACCCGGCCGCCGCCTCCTGGAGGGCGAGCCAGTCCGGGTCCAGCGGTACTCCCCCGGTCTCCCACTCCAGGAAGGCGCGGACCCGGCGGGGCGAGGGCCGCAGCAGCATCGGCAGGGCGCGGAGCAGATACGCCGCCTTGAACCCGGCGAAGCACTGGGTCGGGTCCAGGAGGAACAGGCGGCGCATCCGGTCCGGGGCGCGCAGAGCGTAGTGCAGGGCGATCCAGCCGCCGTACGAGTGGCCGCCCAGGTCGGCCGAGTCGGCGCCCAGACCGTCGAGGACCGCGTCCAGCCAGCGCGTCAGGTCGGCGACGGTGCGGGGGTGGAGGTCGCCGGCCGGCTCGCTCAGCCCCGGGGCGCCGATCACATCGACGGCGTAGACCCGGCGGATCCGGGCCAGTTCCGCGACCTGGGCGTACCAGGAGACGGAGGTGGCTCCGCCGCCGCCCGGCAGCAGGAGCAGCGGGGGCGCTTCCCGGGGGCCGCAGGCGTTGACGCGGGTGGCGCCGAAGGGGGTACGGACCGTCAGCGCCTCCCGCTCGGCAGGCCACTTCGCCAGGACCTTGTCGTACGCAACCCGGAAGACCTCGTCGTCGTACCCGGCCATGGAACCGCCCCCTATTATCTCGCTCAACAAGATATTCGCTGAACGAGACAATAGCTTCGGAAGCCCCGCGTGCAGCCCGAAATGGAGATCGTCCATCTGCTGCGTGCCGTCGCCGTCGAACTCGGCCTGCACAGCGCCCGGTTCGCGCAGCGGAACGGCATGCACCCCACGGACGTACGCGCGCTGATCGCGCTGATGGACGCGCGGCGGGCGGACGAGGAGATGAGCGCCGGGCGGCTCGGGGCCGGGCTCGGGCTCAACTCGGCGGGCACCACGGCGTTGCTGGACCGGCTGGAGCGGGCGGGACATGTGCGGCGGGTGCGCGCGGAGAGCGACCGGCGGAAGGTCGTCGTGGAGGTGACGGACGGCGCCGTGGACCTCGGCACGTCCTTCTTCGGGCCGCTGATCGAGCGGTCGGTGGAGCTGCTGCGCGGCTACGACGACCACCAGCGAGCCGCCGTCCGGGACTTCCTCGACGGGGTGCGGGAGGCCGCGACGGAGAGCGCCCATACCCCGCCCCCTGGCACCTCACAAGGTGAGTCGTGACACAGAACCACCAGGTAACACGGGGTTCACATACGAGCAACGGTCGGGAAATCGCCCGTTGACAGGCTGCCGGGCAGATCGACGCGGCGCCCCGGTGCCGTGGCGCCGCAGCATCCGCAGCACCCGCACCGACGTGCGCCCGACACACCCCCGAAGGAAGTGCCCCCGTGACCTTCAAGGCCGAGTACATCTGGATCGACGGCACCGCGCCGACGGCCAAGCTCCGTTCCAAGACGAAGATCATCACGGGTGCCCCGGCCGGTCTCGACGCGCTGCCGATCTGGGGCTTCGACGGCTCCTCCACCAACCAGGCCGAGGGCCACGCCTCGGACCGCGTGCTCAAGCCGGTCTTCACCTGCCCGGACCCGATCCGCGGCGGCGACGACGTCCTCGTCCTGTGCGAGGTCCTCGACATCGACATGACGCCGCACGTGTCCAACACCCGTGCCGCGCTGGCCGAGGTCGCCGAGCGGTTCGCCGCGCAGGAGCCGATCTTCGGCATCGAGCAGGAGTACACCTTCTTCGACGGCACCCGTCCGCTCGGCTTCCCCGAGGGCGGCTTCCCGGCCCCGCAGGGCGGCTACTACTGCGGTGTCGGCGCCGACGAGATCTTCGGCCGTGACATCGTCGAGGCCCACCTGGACAATTGCCTCAAGGCCGGTCTCGGCCTCTCCGGCATCAACGCCGAGGTCATGCCCGGCCAGTGGGAGTTCCAGGTCGGCCCGCTCGCCCCGCTGGAGGTCTCCGACCAGATGTGGGTGGCCCGCTGGCTGCTGTACCGCACCGCCGAGGACTTCGGCGTCTCCGCGACCCTCGACCCGAAGCCGGTCAAGGGCGACTGGAACGGCGCGGGCGCGCACACCAACTTCTCCACCAAGGCGATGCGTGAGGGCTACGACGCGATCATCACCGCCTGCGAGTCGCTCGGCGAGGGCTCCAAGCCGCTCGACCACGTCAAGAACTACGGCGCCGGCATCGACGAGCGGCTGACCGGCCTGCACGAGACCGCCCCGTGGGACAAGTTCTCCTACGGCGTCTCCGACCGCGGTGCCTCGGTCCGTATCCCGTGGCAGGTCGAGAAGGACGGCAAGGGCTACATCGAGGACCGCCGTCCGAACGCCAACGTCGACCCGTACGTGGTGACCCGCCTGCTGGTGGACACCTGCTGCACCGCGCTGGAGAAGGCCGGCCAGGTCTGATCCCGGCTCCCGGAGGGGGCGTCCACCGTCGCGGTGGGCGCCCCCTTCCGCATGTCGTACGGTCACCCGTCCGGATGCCGAGACGGCGTCACGGACCGCACGGCGGGAGGGAAGCCGCTGATCAGGCCCTGATGCGCGCCCGCGACGGACTCGCCACGTCAACTTCACGCCAAGGAAGCGTCCAAGCAGTGAGAGGAGGGTCCTGCCCGGCGCCGCTGTCTGCTTCAATGGGCTCATGGCCAGCTTCCAGAAGATCACCGCGACGGGTCGCCATGACCTCGAGCCCTTCTGGCCTTCCCGTCAGCATCACGACTTCGACCGGGTGTGTTGCCGCGCGACGAACGCGCGGGCCCTCTAAAGCCGTAACCCCGGCCTTCGGCCAGCGCGAAGCGATGTACGTCCTCCGGCGCGCCCCGACCACGAATCGCGGCCGTCGCCTCGTCCGACGAAACTTCTCGCGCGAAAGAGCTGACCTCTCATGGCGACCTCTCGTTCTCTCTCCTCCGCCTCCACTCTGACCGCCCCCGCCCGGCACCGGCTGCGCGCCGTGGACCGGGACGAGGTGGTCGACGTCGCGGACTTCCTGCCGCCGGGCGCCACCTGGCTGCCCGCGCCGCAGCACACCCTGCCCACCCTCCCCGGCCAGCCGCCGATGGTCGGCTATCTGGTGCTGGTCCCTGCCGACCAGCGGCCGCCGTTCCTGCCGGTCGCGGTGCCGGACCAGCCGGGGACGGCCCCGGTCACCGACGCCGGCACGGGCAGCGGCCCGGCCGCCGAGCCGCTGGTGCGGTTGGACACCGAACGGCGCACCGCCGCCGTCGACGGCCGTGAACTCGACCTCACCTACCTGGAGTTCGAGCTGCTCGCGCACCTGGTGGCGCATCCGCACCGGGTGCACACCCGCGACCAGCTGGTCACCACGGTGTGGGGCTACGGCCATGTCGGCGACGGCCGCACCGTCGACGTGCACGTCGCCCGGCTGCGCCGCAAGCTGGGCGCCGAGCACCGCAAGGCGATCCAGACGGTGCGCCGGGTCGGCTACAAGTACACGCCGCCGACCGGCCGCTGACCCTCCCCCGCTCTGCCCTCGGCAGAGTCGCGTACCGCGACGCGCCCGGAGCGGGCACGATCACCGGTATGAGACTTCTGGTGCTGGGCGGTACGGAGTTCGTGGGGCGGGCGGTCGCCGAGGCCGCGGTGGCGCGCGGCTGGGAGGTGACCGTCTTCCACCGGGGACGGCACCAACCCCCGCCCGGGGTGCGGTCGTTGCACGGCGACCGCACCGCCCCGGACGGGCTGGCCGCGCTCGCCGCCGACCCGGGCGGCTGGGACGCCGTGGTCGACACCTGGTCGGCCGAGCCGCGTGCCGTGCTCGCGGCGGCACGGCTGCTGCGGGGCCGTGCCGCGCGGTACGCGTACGTCTCCAGCCGGTCCGTGTACGCCTGGCCCCGGCCCGCGCCGGGCGGGGCGGGCGAGACGGGTCCGGTGGTCGAGGGCGCCGCCGCCGACGCCGGGCCGACGGACTACGCACGGGACAAGCGGGGCGGCGAACTGGCCGCCGTCGAGACCTTCGGTGCGGAGGGCTCGCTGCTGGTACGGGCCGGGCTGATCCTCGGCCCGTACGAGAACATCGGCCGGCTGCCCTGGTGGCTGACCCGGATCGCCCGCGGCGGCCCGGTACTGGCCCCCGGGCCGCGCGAGCTGCCGGTGCAGTTCATCGACGCCCGCGATCTGGCCGGCTGGCTGCTCGGAGCGGTCGAGCGCTCGCTGAGCGGGCCGTACGACCTGGTCGGACCGCCGGGGCACAGCACCATGGGCGAGCTGCTCGACCTCTGTGTGCGGGTCACCGGCGCGGACGCGGAGCTGCGCTGGACCGACCCGGAGGTGATCCTGGCCGCCGGGATCGAACCGTGGACCGAGCTGCCGGTGTGGGTGCCGCCGGAGAGCGAGCTGCACGCGGCCCTGCACCGCGCCGACGTGTCGCGGGCGCTCGCCACCGGTCTGGTGTGCCGGCCGGCCGCGGAGACCGTCGCGGACACCTGGCGCTGGCTGACCCGGATCGGCGGCGAGGCACCCCGCCGCCCGGACCGCCCGCCCGTCGGCCTCGGCCCCGAGGCGGAGGCGAAGGTGCTGGCCGGGGCGGGGGGTGTACCTGGCACCACCCCGCAAGAGGCGACTTCGGACGACTGACGCGCGCGGAGCCGTCGGCGAGACTGACGGCATGAACACCGACCCGAAGAGAAACGACTTCCGCGCCCTGGCCAGGGAGGCACTGCTGGCCGCCGTGCAGGGGCTGGTGCTGGCCCTTGTGGTGCTGCCGACCGGTGCGGCGTTTCTCGTCCTGACCCTCGTCTCCGTCGCGCTCGTCCCGCTCGGCGTCGGGCTCGTCACCACTCCGGCGATCCTCACCGGCGTACGGGCTCTCGCGGACGCCCGCAGGAGGCTCGCGGCGGAGTGGTGCGGGATCCGGATCCCGGCGGTGTACCAGCCGCTCCCGAAGTCCGCCAACCCGTGGACGCGCACGGCCGCCCTGCTCCGGGACCCGCAGGTGCGGCGGGACCTGGTCTGGCTGCCGGTGGACATGACCGCGGGCTTCGCCACCGCGCTGCTGCCCGCGGTGCTGGTGTTCTTCCCGGTCGAGGGGTTCCTGCTGGCGGCCGGGCTGTGGCGGGCGTACGTGCACGGTCCGGGCGACACCTACTGGTACGCCTTCGTGCCGGTGAGCGGCCAGGCGAGTGCCTTCGGCGCGGCCGCGCTCGGCGCCGTGATCCTCGCCGTCTCCTGGCGCCGCACCCCGCGCCTGCTGACCACGCACTTCCGGCTCACCCGGGCCGTGCTCGGCGGCGACGCGGAACTCGCCGAGCGCGTCCGGGTGCTGACCGAGACCCGGCGGGACGCGGTCGACACCTCGGCCGCCGAGCTGCGCCGCATCGAGCGGGACCTGCACGACGGGGCGCAGGCCCGGCTGGTCGCCATGGGCATGGACCTCGGCACCATCGAAATGCTGGTGGAACACGACCCGGCCCAGGCGAAGCGGCTGCTCGCCCAGGCCCGCCGGAACTCCGCCGAGGCCCTGGAGGAGCTGCGCGACCTGGTGCGCGGCATCCATCCGCCGGTCCTCGCCGAACGGGGGCTCGGCGACGCCGTACGGGCACTCGCGCTGCGGCTCCCGCTGCCGACCGAGGTGAGCGTGGAGCCGGCGGGCCGTGCGGACGCGCCGGTCGAGTCGGCGGCCTACTTCGCGGTCAGCGAGGTGCTCACCAACGCCGTCAAGCACTCCGGCGCCGACCGGATCTGGGTGGACGTGCACCACGCCGACGGGCGGCTGCGGATCACGGTCACCGACAACGGCAAGGGCGGCGCGGTGATCGGCGGCGGGTCGGGGCTCGCCGGGGTCGAGCGCCGGCTCGGTACATTCGACGGCGTCCTGGCCGTCAGCAGCCCCGCGGGCGGCCCCACCCTGGTGACGATGGAGATCCCGTGCGCGTTGTCCTAGCCGAAGACCTCTTCCTGCTGCGCGACGGGCTGGTCCGGATGCTGTCGGCCTTCGGCTTCGAGATCGCCGCCGCCGTCGAGTCCGGTCCCGAACTCGCCCGCGCGCTCGCCGAGTTGGAGCCGGACGTGGCCGTGGTCGACGTACGGCTGCCGCCCACGCACACCGACGAGGGCCTGCAGTGCGCGCTCGCGGCCCGCAGGGCGCGGCCGGGACTGCCGGTGCTGGTGCTCTCCCAGCACGTGGAGCAGCTGTACGCGCGCGAGCTGCTCGCGGACGGCAACGGCGGGGTCGGCTATCTGCTCAAGGACCGGGTCTTCGACGCCGAGCAGTTCATCGACTCCGTACGCCGGGTCGCGGCCGGTGGTACGGCGATGGATCCGCAGGTCATCCAGCAGCTGCTGTCCCGGCGCGCGGCCGACGACCGGCCGCTCGCGAGCCTCACCCCGCGCGAGCTGGAGGTGCTGGAACTGATGGCGCAGGGCCGGTCGAACGCGGGCATCGCGGCCCAGCTGGTGGTGACGGAACGGGCCATCGCCAAGCACACCTCCAACATCTTCACCAAGCTGGGCCTTCAGGTGTCGGACGACGACAACCGTCGCGTCCTGGCGGTCCTCGCCCATCTCGACCGGGACCGCTGACCGAATCGGCGTGACCTGCCAACTCGCCTGTTCCTGCGAGGAATTTGTGAGACCGGTGAACATCTCTGGGGCGGCGTCCGTATGGAAGGACGCCGCTTCACTCCTGTCGGGCGCCCCGATGCTGCCCCGCTCGCAAGGAAGTCAGAGGAGTTCCATGGGACGCAACACACGAAAACGCCGTACGCCGCTGGCCACCAAGGCCATAGCCGCATCGGCGGCCCTAGCGCTCGGTGGGGGCGGGCTGATCTGGGCGAACTTCTATGCCTCCGCGCACGAGTCGAACAACCAGATGTGGGGAGGCAACCAGACGAAGGCCGCGACGGCGCAGGTCGCGACGATCTCCTGCCCGGACGTCCAGCAGAAGCTGACCAACGTGCCCTGGCGGGCCCGCCAGGGCGTGGCGACCGAGCTGGCCAACCTCGACAAGCAGATCACCGAGGCCTACACCCGGCTCGCCTCCACCCGGGACGCGCAGTCCAAGGATCCGAGCTTCGTGCAGAACGCGATCGTCGGCCCTCTCAAGGACAAGCGGGCCGCGACGATCGACCGGATCCGGATCGACGTCCAGCGGGTCGGCGGGGCGTTCAACAGCTCGCTGGCCCAGCTCGCCGCCTGTACGACACAGACCGCCAACCAGACCACCGCCGGCGGCCAGCAGCAGAACAACGGCGGTCAACAGCAGAACAATGGTGGCCAGCAGCAGAACAACGGCGGTCAGCAGCAGGGTGGCCAGCAGCAGGGCAACAACGGCGGCCAGGGCGGTGACGGCCCGGCCGCGGCGGACTTCGTGGACATCACGAAGGTCGCCCCGAACGTCCAGGGCAAGCCGCAGAATCAGCAGAACGCCTCGACCGGCCAGTTCATCACGCGCTGCGGCGTGAACGCGAACCAGAACCACAACAGCGACAACGTGATCGTCGCCCCCGGTGTGACCAACGGTGCCCACCACGTGCACGACTACGTCGGCAACCAGAAGGTCAACGCGTTCTCCAGCAACCAGACGTTCCTGCAGGGCGGCACCAGCTGCCAGAACCGCAACGACCTGTCGGCGTACTACTGGCCGGTCATCCGCGAGCAGGACGGCACCCAGGAGAAGGACGCGAACGCGGACGGCGGTGGCAAGGACCTCAACGTCGGCAAGATCCTGGTCGCCCAGCAGGCGCAGATCAAGTACGTCGGCAGCCCGGCGAGCAAGGTCGTCGCGATGCCGCAGTTCCTGCGGATCATCACCGGTGACGCCAAGGCCTTCGTCAACGGCACGGCCAACGCCAACGCGCACTGGAGCTGCACCGGCTTCGAGAACAAGGTGCAGCTGACGGACAAGTACCCGATCTGTCCGCAGGGCAGCAACGTGGTGCGCTCGTTCGCCTTCCAGAGCTGCTGGGACGGCGTGAACATCGACAGCGCCAACCACCGCACGCACGTGGCCTTCGCCGACCCGGCAAGCGGGGTCTGCCCGAACGGCTTCAAGGCGATCCCGCAGCTGACGATGCGCCTGGTGTACAACGTGCCGCAGCCCGTCGTCCAGGCGGACGGCACGGTGAAGAACGCCTACGCGGTGGACGGCTTCCCGGAGGAGCTGCACAAGCCGATCACCGACCACGACGACTTCATCAGCGTCACGACCGGCGGTCTGGCCAACAAGATCGCGAACTGCATCAACAGCGGCCGCAGGTGCGCCTGATCACCTGACGCGGGCCACAGGACGAGGCCGGTGACGGACCCCCCTCCCGTCACCGGCCTTCCCGTGTGTTTCAGCCACCCTGCACGGCATGGGAGGAGTGGTGGGAGGAGTGGTTCGTACCCATCTCCAGGTCCCCGCCCAGTGTGCCGCGCAGCGCCTTGACGACGCCGTCGCCGCCGACCGCGACCCACTTGCGGCCGACCAGGTAGTAACCGCCGTAGTCCTTCGCGTCGTTGATCCACTCGCGCTGGCCGCGGTCGGTGGCGAAGGTGGCGAGAATGAACTTGCCGTCGCCGTTCGTGCAGATGGCCTGCCGCAGTTCATCGGCGTCGGTCTGCATGTTCGGCTTGCACTTCACCTCGGCGGCCAGGCTCTCCAGGCTGCCGGTCGCGGTGGCCGGGACCGCCTTGGTCTCCCCACCCGCGCCGCAGCCCGCCAGCGCCAGTACGGCCGCGGCGGCCGGCAGCAGTCGTGTCACCCTCATCAGTTCCTCCGGTCCTCGGGGCCCATGCCTCAGCTCCTTCGGATACGGCTCCCGGCCGCCGCGCGCTCAATGGCGGCCGCATACGCCCGGCTACGCGTGGCGAGGGATGGCCGAATCACCCATCCGGTGGTGACCAACCTCCCCCTCGCTCGTTTTCCCTGACGTGCAGTCACAGGATGTAGCCCAGCGTCACGCCCCCGCCTCCGCCGGACAGCCCGCACCGGTCGATCTCGAGCAGGCCGAGGCCGCGCTCGTCGAGCACTATCCACGGCTGGTCCGGATCGCCTACCTGGTACTGCCACCCGGACTCGGCCGCAGCCGCCGGGTGCTGACCGCACACTCCCTCGCCCAACGCTCCCTGCCCAAGGGCCGCGGGCAGCAGCCCGTCATCCCGGCGCAGGCCTCGGGCGAGGAGGGCGACCCCGGGTACGCCTTCCTGCGCGAGCGCGTCCTGACCACGGCCCTGGAGGCGGCCCTGCCCCGCAAGGGCCTGCCCCGGCTCTCCCAGCTGCCGCCGCTGCTGCCCCAGGTGTGGGGCCTCAAGCTGTTCCCGCGCTCGGGCGGCGCCGACGAGCTCGCCCTGGACCAGCGGCTGTCCGCCCTGTCCGGCCCGGCCCGCGCCGCCTATGTGCTGCGCGGCCTGGAGCAGCTGTCCGACGCCGAGATCCGGGAGCTGCTGACGGCCGCCGGGGTGGACGACCCGGGCGGCGCGCTGGCCTCGGCGAACGGCGTGCCCACCCAGCCCGAGCTGCTCGCCTCCGCCGAGTTCGACCCCTGCCTGCTGCAGGCCCGGCCCACCGATCTGATGCGCCGCCGCCAGCACGGCAAGGCCGCGCTCGCCGCCGCCGCGGCGCTCGCGGTGTGCGGGGCCCTGATCGCCCTGCCCGGTGACGGCTGGGGCCCCGACGGCGCCGCCGCGCCCGTCTACGCCGGGAACCCGGCCGCCGAGGCCGCCCTCGACCCGGGCCGGCTGATCCGGGTCTCCCCCTCCGCCTGGGAGTCCGCCGCCCGCACCGACTTCTCGGCGTGGCCCGCGCGCGGCCCGCTCACCGGCGACTCCGACCTGCTGCACCGCGCCCTCGCGGTATGGGCCCGCCCCGGCGCGACGGTCCATGTCTCGGCGACCCCCGGCACCGAGACCGGCGGCCCGGCCGGCCCGCCCCAGCTGCTGTACGCGGGCCAGGTGGACAACGCCCGCGTGGTGGTGTTCTACGACGGCCTGCGCATCACCCGGTACGCCGAGCCGGTCGACGGCACCCAGGGCGCGGCCCTCGACTTCGCCCGTGCCGACGGTGCGACCGGCGCCGAGGCGAGCGCGCTGGTGCTGGGCCGCTCCGACGGCAACGTGCAGTACCTGACCGCGCCCTGGGTGACGAAGGCGGCCTCGCGGGACCTGATGAAGCCGGACGCGGCCGCGACCCCGCTGACGCTCACCAAGGGCGTCACCGCGCCGCTGGCCAGCGCCGCGCTGCGCCCCGGCAGCTGCACCTCCTGGACGGCGCTCCAGCTGACCGACGCCACCGGCACCCAACTCGCCACCGACCTGGGCGAGTTGACCCCCGCCCACCTCACCGTCGGCAAGCCCGGCTCGCCCGACGAGGTGTCCGACGCGGCCGGGCGGGCGGCCTGGGCGCCGTTCGCCTGCTCGCTGGCGGCGGCGCGCTCCGCCGGGGTGCGCAGCGTCAACGCCTGGGCGTACGCCGACCAGCCGCTGCCCGACGGCAGCGGGGCGGCGCAATGGGTGTGCACCAGGGCCGAGACCTGGCGCGGGGACGGTACGGGCGCGCTGGCCCTGTTCCGTACGCCGGGCGGGCGGACGGCGTCGGTGGTCGCCAAGGGCACGGATGCGCGGTCCTGCGGGGCGCGTGATCCGCACGCGCTCGCCGGGGTGCTGTGGAAGTCCGCGGCCGGGCACTGGTACCTGCTGGCGGCGGGCGACAAGGACACGGCGTCGATCCGGGCGGGCGGCGGGGTCACCGGCGCCGGGCAGGGCCAGTTCCTGGTGGCCCGCGCCAAGCAGGGGGCTCGGGCCCGGCTGCAGGGCACACTGACGGACGGGCGGGAGATCAGCGGCTTGCAGTGAGCCGTTGCTGACACCCGCGTAAACAAGCCCTGCCGCAGGGGTTCTCAGCGGGCCTACCCGCCAGTACATTGACGCCATGTCTAATACGCAGGCCCGGGTGCCGCTCAAGGCACGCAAGGTGTCCTTCTCCTGGGACGGCACGCCGCTGCACTGGGTGCCGGGGGATCCCTTCACCACGCACACCATCAATGTGCTGCACCTGCTGCTGCCCGCCGGTGAGCGGTGGTTCGTGCACGTGTACAAGCAGGTGCTGCCGTACATACGCGACGAGCGGCTCCGCGAGGACGTCATCGGGTTCATCGGCCAGGAGGCGATGCACTCCCAGGCCCATGACGAGGTGCTGCCGCACCTGCGCGAGCAGGGCCTCGACCCGACACCGTACACCGCGCAGGTCGACTGGTTCTTCGAGAAGCTACTCGGGGACCGGACGCTGCCGCCGGGCCGGGCGCGCCGGTGGTGGCTGATGGAGCGGGTCGCGCTCATCGCCGCGATCGAGCACTACACCGCGTTCCTCGGCAACTGGGTGCTCAACGCCGACGAGCTCGACCGGCGCGGTGCCGACCCGACCATGCTGGACCTGCTGCGCTGGCACGGCGCGGAGGAGGTCGAGCACCGCTCCGTCGCCTTCGAGCTGTTCATGCACGTCGACGGCAGCTACAGCCGCCGGGTGCGGACCTGGGCCACGGCCTTCTCGGCGATGGTGTTCCTGTGGCAGCGCGGGACGCGGTTCTTCATGGCGAACGACCCGACCCTCATCGACGGCAGGGCGAGCTTCAAGGACTTGTACGACCGTGGCCGGCGGGGGCTGCTCCCCTCGACCGGGGACATGGTCCGGTCCATCCCCCGCTATCTGAGCCGCGACTACCACCCCTCGCAGGAGGGCGACACCGAGCAGGCCGTCGCCTATCTGGCCTCCTCCCCCGCGGCGACGGCGGCGGAGAAGAGGGCCGCCTGATGCCGAAGCTGCGTACCGTCGCGCTCGTCGCGGGCGCCGTCCTGCTGACCCGGCAGGCCCTGCGCCGCCGTATCCAGGTCTCGCCGCTGTGGCCGATGCCCGCGCTGGAGGAGCCCACGTCGGGCCGTCCGCGCTCGCGGGCCCTGCGGCTGCTGGTGACCTCGCGCGAGATCGTGGCCGACGGGGTCGTGCAACTCCGGCTGGAAGGGCGGGACCTGCCCCGCTGGGAGCCCGGCGCGCATCTCGACCTCGTCCTGCCGTCGGGGCTCGTCCGGCAGTACTCGCTGTGCGGTGACCCCGAGGACACCTCCTCGTACACCGTCGCGACCCGGCTGGTCGAGGACGGGCGGGGCGGCTCGCGCGAGGTGCACGAGCAGGTGACGGAGGGCATGGAACTGGAGGTACGGGGGCCGCGGAACCGCTTTCCGCTGGTCGAGGCGGAGTCGTACGTCTTCGTCGCCGGCGGGATCGGGATCACCCCGCTGCTGCCGATGCTGCGGGCGCTCCCGGAGAACGCCGGGTGGCGGCTGCTGTACGCGGGGCGCGAGAGGGCCTCGATGCCGTTCCTGGAGGAGGTCGAGAAACTGGGCCGCGACCAGGTCACCGTCGTGGAGGGCCGGCCGGACCTCGACGCGCTGGAGGTGAGCGAGGGGACTGCCGTCTACGCCTGCGGCCCCGAAGGGCTCATGGCGGCCGTCGCGGCACGCTTCCCGGAGGTCCGTCTCGAACGGTTCGCGCCCCGTGCGTCGTCCGACGGCAACACGGAGTTCGAGGTCGAACTCCGGCGCAGCGGGCGGACCTTGACCGTGCCGGCCGACTCCACCGTGCTCACCGCCGTACGCCGGGCACTGCCGGGCACCGCCTACTCCTGTGAGCAGGGGTTCTGCGGGACCTGTCAACAGCGGGTGCTGGAAGGAGAGATCGATCACCGGGACGAGCTGCTGACGGACGAGGAGCGCGCCGATTCGATGCTGATCTGTGTGTCGCGGGCCCGGGGCGATCGTCTGGTCCTCGACATGTGATCACCCGTGGCCGAATCGGATCGGCAATCCGATCGGTAAGGTGTTCGCATGAGTACCGGGGTTCGCCGCAGGATGGGCGTCGAGGAGCGGCGGCAGCAGTTGATCGGCGTCGCCCTCGACCTGTTCAGCAGGCGCTCGCCCGACGAGGTCTCCATTGACGAGATAGCGTCGGCGGCGGGCATCTCACGCCCGCTGGTGTACCACTACTTCCCGGGCAAACTCAGCCTGTACGAAGCCGCGCTGAGGCGTGCCGCACAGGATCTGGCGGACCGTTTCGGCGAGCCCCACGAGGGCCCGCTGGGCGCCCGGCTGCTGCGTGTGATGCGTCGCTACTTCGACTTCGTGGAGGAACACGGACCCGGCTTCTCGGCGTTGATGCGGGGCGGACCGGCCGTGGGCTCCTCGGCCACGAACGCGCTCATCGACTCCGTTCGGCAGGCCGCGTACGAACAGATGCTGTCGCACCTCGGCGTCACCGACGTTCCCCCGCGCCTGGAACTGGTCGTCCGCTCCTGGATCTCCCTCGCCGAGTCCACGGCACTGATCTGGCTGGACGGCCGGCGTATTCCGCGCAGGGAGCTGGAGATCCAGCTGGTGCACGACTTCGCGGCGCTGGCCGCGGTCAGCGCCGCCTACGACCAGGACATGGCGACCCTGCTGAAGAAGATGGTCAAGGACGAGCCGGCCGACGGCCACTTGGCGGACCTCATCGGCCGGCTCATCTCCCTCGGTCTCTGAAGGACGCCTACCGGTCGGACTTCTTGAACACCGCCACGGTGCGCGCCGGGACGGTGAAGGTGCCGGGTCCGGAGGCGTACGCGGAGGTCTTCACCACCGGGTCGGCGCCAGAGGCCTGCACCGGGTGCAGCCGGTAGTGCGTGCCGGCGAGGGCGCCGATCGTCTGCTCCTGCTGCCGCGGGGTGGCGTTGAAGACGACGACCAGGTCACCGAGGCGCATGGTGATCACACCCGGTGTCTCGTCCTTTCCCGACAGCGGGAAGGACAGTTCGTCCTGCACCTGCGCGGCGGTGGAGAGCGAGAACGCCTGCTCCGTCGTACGGATCCTCAGCAGATCCCGGTAGGCGGCGGAGGCGCCGGTGATCTGATCGCAGCCCACCTTGACCGTGGTCAACAGCGGCTTGGCGTACTCCCACGCGGACTTGTTGTCGGCCGCCATGGGCAGCCCCCGCCCGAAACCGTTGCCGTCGGCGCAGTTCCAGTGGATGGCGTTGAACCAGTCCCCGCTGTCGAAGGAGTTGCGGTCCAGCGACTTCGAGCGCAGCAGGTCGGTGCCGGCCTGGGACAGCGCCGGCCCCTGCGAGAGGCCGGCCGTGGCCAGCGCCAGGACCTGCATGCGGGCCCGGTCGGCCGCGCTGGTCCGCGCGGGCAGCTTGTAGGCCAGCGCGTCGAACAGCGACTCGTTGTCGTGCGCGTCCGCATAGGCGAGGGCGTCGCCGGGCGCGTCCGCGTAGCCGGCGGGCGAGCCGTTGTAGTCGATCTCGGAGCCCTTGGCCTCCTTGCCGTCGGTGTCGGTGAAGGTGAATGACTTCAGGTTGCCGGTCAGCCCGACCTTGATCAGATCCTGGTAGTGCAGCAGCCGGGCCTTCTGCTCGGCCGAAGTGCCGTTAGCTGCCGAGGAGTTGGGGTCGGTGTACAGCCCGGACGCGAAGCCCTGGACGCCGGGGTCGGAGTCGAAGGGGCTGCCGCCGCGCACCGCGTCCCGGGCCCGGTCGGAGAAGGTGGCAATGCCGGTGCCGGCCATGTTCGCCTGCGTGGCCTGGACGAAGCGGGCGTCGTTCGCGACCTCGCCGAAGTTCCAGCCCTCGCCGTACAGGATGATCTTCTTGCCGTCGACGCCGTCCTTGGCGACGGTCAGCGCGTCGAGCGCCTTCCTGACCGCCAGGATGTTGGCCTTCGGGTGGTGGCCCATGAGGTCGAAGCGGAACCCGTCGACCTTGTACTCCTTGGCCCAGGTGACGATCGAGTCCACGACCAGCTTGCCCATCATGGCGTTCTCCGGCGCGGTGCCCGCACAGCAGGTGCTGTTGGCCACGTTTCCGTCGGCGAGGAGCCGCTGGTAGTAGCCCGGCACGATCCGGTCCAGGACGGAGGTGTCCGCCTGGCCGCTCGCGGCGGTGTGGTTGTAGACGACGTCCATGACGACCCGGAGGCCGTCCTCGTTCAGCGCCTGGACCATCCTGCGGAACTGGACCGTACGGGCGGTGCCGTCCGGGTCGGTGGCGTACGAGCCCTCCGGGACCGTGTAGTGGTACGGGTCGTAGCCCCAGTTGTAGGCGTCCTTCGCGGCGGTCTTGGCCACGCACGCCTGCTGCTGCTCGGAGTCGGCCGGGTAGGAGGCCAGGTCACAGGCCGGGCTCTGCTGGTCGGCCTTCTTCTCCGGGACGGTGGCGAAGTCGAAGGCGGGCAGCAGATGCACGTACGACGTCCCGGCCCTGGCCAGCTCCCGCAGATGCCTCGACCCGTCGCTGTTCTTGTCGGTGAAGGCCAGATAGCTGCCCTGGTCCTTCGCCGGGACGGTCTTGTCCGCGACCGAGAAGTCCCGGATGTGCAGCTCCTGGATCTGCGCGTCCCTCATCGGCACGGCCCTGGGCTTGCGCAGCGACGACCAGCCGCCCGGCGCGAGGGACGAGTCGTCCAGGTCGACGACGAGGCTGCGCTCGGAGTTCGCGGTGAGGGCGACCGAGTAGGGGTCGGTGACCTTGTTGACGACCAGCTTGCGGACGCTGGGCGCCCAGACCTTCACGACGTACCGGTAGGGCTTGCCCTTCCAGGACGCGGGGCCGGTGACGGACCAGACGCCGGTGGTGCCGTCCCGGTGCATCGCCTTGACCGAGCCGTCCAGCTCCAGCGCGACGCTCTGCGCGGTCGGTGCCCAGACGGACAGGGTCGGCTTGCCGTCGTGGAACACCGGCCCGAGCGCGGCCTTGGTGGCGCCGGGGTACAGGTCGTCCAGCACCCCCGCGATCTGCACACCGGTCGCGGCCAGCACGGCACCGTTGGCGGCCCGCTGCGAGGCGACCAGTTGGCCGGTGAGCGCCGTAGGCACCCGGTCCCGGTCACGCGGGTCCACGGACCAGGCGGCGTAGTCCTTCAGGTGCGGGAACTTCGCCTTCTGGGCGTCGGTGAGCGTTGTCTTCTCCAGCCGGATCCAGCGCTCGTCGTCGCTGGTCAGCGTCCCGTCCTTGACGGTGATCGAGCCGTCGCGGGAGGAGAGCAGCTGGGTGGAGGCGGCGCCGTCGACGCCGTTCCAGGCGAGGGTGTTCCGGTCGATCCAGACCGCCTTGGACGTGCTCAGGTCGAGGGCGGCCGCGCTGCCGGCCGGCTGCGGGAGCAGGTGCTTCTCCTGGCCGTTCAACAGCCACACCTCGTAGCCGTCGGACTTGAGGTCGAGCGACTGGTCGGTGGGCAGATCCTTGTCGTCGCCCTTGTGGACGATGTAGCTGAGGCTGGTGGCACCCGCGGTGAGCGGCACCTCGAAGACCGCGCCATAGGCATCAGTCTTCACCGGCTGCAGCGGCTTCGACCAGTCGGTGGGGGTGGCGGCACCCGTCCAGACGTGCAGGCCCCAGCCGTCGTAGTTCCCGTCGGCCCGGTGGTAGTGGATGACGGCCTTGGTGGTGTCCTGCGCGGGATAGGCGGGCTTGGTCGTCAGTACGTCGGCCTTGCCCTGCTCGACCCACACCTCACCCGTCCTGGTGACGTCGATGCTCCGGTCGGTGGCGACGTCCTTGTTGCCGTTCTTGTCGACGACCAGGAAGCCGACGTTCGAGGCGCCGGGCTTGAGCTTGACGTACGCGAAGGCGCCGTAGGCGTCCCGGCCGACGAAGGGGTGGCCGGCCGGCCACTGGGTCGCCTCGCCGTCGGCGAGGTCGCCCCAGGCGTACAGGCCCCAGTTCGCGTAGTCGCCGTCGGTGCGCTTGTAGTGGACGATCGCGTAGTCCCGCGCGGAGGCCGTGGGGGCCGGGGTCGCGGGCGGGGTGCCGGAGGTGCTGCTCGCCGTGGCGCTCGCGGTGTGCCCGGCGGAGTCGACGACGACGGCCTTGTAGCGCAGGGCGGCCCCGGCGGGTACGGCGGTGCCGAGGGGCTGGGTGACCTTGTACGGGGCGTGGTCGGCGGAGCCGAGCACCTGCCACTGGGCGTCGCCGACCTGCGCGGCGAAGACGACCCGGTTCAGCTGTCCGCCATCGACGTCAGCGGTGAGGCCGACCGTGCCGGTGGCTCCGGCGGCCGGGGCCTTGAGGGTGATCGTCGGCTTGGTGGCGGGCCGGTCGAGGGTGCCGGTGGCCTTGTAGACGACGGCGGACTCGACCGGGACGGTGACGGTGACCTGGTGGTCGGCGCCGGTCCGCACGGAGCCGTCCGCGCCGTAGATCCCCCGGTACGACGTGTCCGCCGCCCCGGTCGCGAAGGTGGCCGTCTTCGCCGTGTCCGCGTTGTTGAGGGCGACGACGTACTCCTGGCCGGTCTTCGCGTCCGTGCGGGTGAAGGCATAGATCCCGGCGCCGTCGGCCGCGTAGCGCTCGGTCTGGACTCCGTCCGTCAGCGCCGGGTTGGCCGTGCGGAGCCTGGACAGTTCGGCGATCTCCCGGTACAGCGGGGCGTTCGGGTCGTAGGAGTCACTGGCGTGGGTGCGCGTGGTACCGATCTCGGTGTCTTTGAGGTAGTCGGGGACCTTGGAGGCGAACATGGTCTGGCGGGCGTCCTTGTCGCCGCCGGGGCCGGTGAAGCCCTGCTCGTCGCCGTAGTAGACGACCGGGTTGCCGCGGCTGAGGAACATGAGCTCGTTGGCGAGCCGGTCCTTCTTCAGGATCTCGGCGTCGGTGGCCTTCGGGTTGTCCTGCTTGAGGAAGGAGCCGATGCGGCCCATGTCGTGGTTGCCGAGGAAGGTGACCTGCTCGTACGCGTTGGCGTTGTCGGTCGTGTACTTCCAGTCGTCGCCGAAGACGCTCGCGAGCCGCTGGGCGCTGCCGCCCTGGGAGGCGTAGGCGCGCGCCGCGTCCTGGAACGGGAAGTCGAGCGTGGCGTCGAGACGGCCCTGGGTGACGTACGGGGAGGTGACGGAGGTGTCGGCGGAGTAGACCTCGCCGAACATGAAGAAGTTCTTCCGGCCGTGCGCCGCCGCGTACTTGTCGAGGGCGGTCGCCCACTGCGTCCAGAACGGCATGTCGACATGCTTGACGGTGTCGATCCGGAAGCCGTCGACGGCGAAGTCCTTCACCCACCGTTCGTAGATCTGCTCCATGCCGTGGACGGCCTCGGGGCGCTCGGTCCACAGGTCGTCGAGGCCGGAGAAGTCGCCGTAGGTGGTGGACTCGCCGGCGAACGTCGAGTCGCCCCGGTTGTGGTACATCGTCGGGTCGTTGAGCCAGGCCGGGACCTTGCTGTTGCTGGTGACCTTCGGGGTGTACGGGAAGGAGCCGGTGCCGACGGCCGGGAACTTCCTGGTGCCGTCGGCGTAGTCGCTGTCGTCGAAGGGCCTGCCGTCCTTGGTCAGGTAGGGGAAGGCGCCCTTGGAGAGGTAGCCGGAGGACTTCTCCTCGTAGTTGACGACGTCGGCGGTGTGGTTGGTGATGACGTCGAAGAAGACCTTCATGCCCTTGGCGTGGGCCTGGGAGATGAGGGTCTTGAGGTCCTGGTTCGTCCCGAAGTGCGGGTCGACCTGGGTGAAGTCGGTGATCCAGTAGCCGTGATAGCCGGCGGAGACGTTGGCACCCGTGCCCTGCACGGGCTTGTTCTTGAAGATCGGGGCCATCCAGATGGCGGTGGTGCCGAGCCCCTTGATGTAGTCGAGCCGCCGGGTCAGGCCCTTGAGGTCGCCGCCCTGGTAGAAGCCCTTGTCGGTGGGGTCGTAGCCGGTGGAGAGGCGGGATCCGGTGAGGCCGCCCTTGTCATTGCTCGTGTCCCCGTTGGCGAAACGGTCCGGCATGACGAAGTAGAACTGCTCGCGGGTGTCGCCGTGCCGGGCGGGCCGGGCGGCGAGCGCCGCGTCCGAGGGGGGTGCGGGCGGGGTGGGTGCGGCGTGTGCCGCGAGTGGCTGGATCAGGGCGGCGGCGAGGGCCACGGCGGCCACGGCCGCGGCCCGTCTCGCTCTGGGTATCACGCGGTAACTCCTAGCGAATGCGGCTCTCTTGGGTCCGACCCCGCGTGACCGTATCCCCGACGAAAGCTTTACAGCAAGAGTCTTGAAACTCATAGCAAGAAGTTTCAACGTCAACCTTGACGTGCCCTTCTCAACTGCCGCACGCTCACCGGTTGTTGAAGGCTGTCCCTTCTTTTGGAGCCGCACATGATCCTTCGGAGCCGCACATGAGCAGACACCGACCCCCGGGTGTCCTCCGCCGCACCGCGACCGCCGCGGCCGCGGGCGCCCTCGCACTGGCCGGAGCCATGGCACTTCCCGCGCCGGCCGCGCAGGCGGACACCACCGCCAAGGGCGATGTGATCGCCAACCTGTGGGAGTGGAACTGGGACTCGGTCGCGAACGAGTGCACGAACATCCTGGGCCCGGCCGGTTACGGCGCGGTCCAGGTGGCACCGCCGGCGGAGTCCCTGAAGCAGTCGTCGTACTACTGGTGGGACGTCTACCAGCCGTACTCGTACCGCCTGAACAGCCGTTTCGGCAACCAGGCGAAATTCAGCGCCATGATCACCGCGTGCCACAAGGCGGGGGTGAAGGTCTACACGGACGCGGTGATCAACCACACCGCCGCGCAGACCGGCACCGGCTACGACGGCAGCACGATCACCAACAAGTACGAGACCCCCGACTGGACCCGCTCCGACTACCACGACGCGTCCGACTGCCCCACCTCCGACCTCACCATCCAGGACTACTCCAACCTCACCCAGGTCCAGAACTGCGAACTCCTCGGCCTGCCCGACCTCAGGACGGGATCGGACACGGTCCGCGCCGGGCTCGCGAACTACCTCAACTCCCAGCTGGCCCTGGGCGTCGACGGCTTCCGGATCGACGCGGCCAAGCACATCCCCGAGACCGACATCGCGGCGATCGAGGGCAAGCTGACGAACACCACGTCGGGCTCGGCACCGTACGTCTTCCAGGAGATCTACCCGGGCGCGACTCCCCGGCCGAGCGACTACTACGGCACCGGTGACGTCCTGGACTTCACCTACGCGTCCAAGCTCAAGTCGGCCTTCCAGGGCAACGTCTCCGACCTGTCCTCGATCGAGAGCAGCGGCATCCTGCCGGCCGCGAACTCGGTGTCGTTCGTGACGAACCACGACACGGAACGCAACGGCCTGCACCTGTCGTACAAGGACGGCGACACCTACAAGCTGGCGAACCTCTTCCAGCTGGCCTACAAGTGGTCGACGCCGACGGTGTACGCCAGTTGGGAGTGGACGCAGAGCGACCAGGCCCCGCCGAACTCCTCGGGCTTCGTCACCGGCACGGACTGCTCCGGCGGCGCCTGGTACTGCCTGGACCGGGACACCGGTGTGGTCGGCATGGTGGCCTGGCACAACGCGACCGACACCGCCGCGGTCTCCGACTGGCAGACCAAGTCGTCCGACGTGATCGGCTTCGGCCGCAGCGGCAAGGGCTTCTTCGCCCTGAACAACGGGACTTCGCCGGCGACGTACACCTTCGCCACGGGCATGGCGGACGGCACGTACACGAACGTGATCGACGGCGGAAGGACGACGGTGACCGTCTCCGGCGGCAGCGCGTCGATCACCGTCCCGGCGAAGGGCGCGGTCGCCTTCTACAACTCGTCCTACACCTGCGCGGTGGGCTGCTCCGGCGCGGGCGGCGGCTCGGGCGGCACGGTGAACGCCACGTTCGACGCGTACGCGCCCACGACGTCCGGCACGAACGTGTACGTGGTCGGCTCCCTCGCGGCACTGGGCAGCTGGGACACGTCGAAGGCGATCCAGCTGTCCCCGTCCGGGTACCCGGTCTGGTCGGGCGAGGTGAGCGTGCCGGTGAACACGTCCTTCGCCTTCAAGTACCTCAAGAAGGACGGCTCGGGCAACGTCACCTGGGAGTCGAACGCCAACAGATCGGCGACGACGACCACGTCCGCACTGACGCTGAACGACTCCTGGAACGTGGCGGACACCGACGCCACCGACGTCACCTTCAGCGAGAACGCGACGACGGACTGGGGCACCAACGTCTACGTCACGGGCTCGATCCCGTCCCTGGGCTCCTGGAACACGGCCGACGCCGTCCCGCTGTCCTCGGCGTCGTACCCGGACTGGCGCAGGCTCGCCATCGTCCCCAAGAGCACGTCCTTCGCGTACAAGTACGTCAAGAAGGACGGCTCCGGGAACGTGACCTGGGAGTCCGGGGCGAACCGCTCGTACACGACGGGCAGTTCGTCCGGCTACACGACGAGTGACACGTGGAAGTAGCTCAGCAGCCGGACTTCCCCGAATAGATCGCCAGTGCCGTGTTGGCACCCAAGGTGGCGGTGAACTGCCCACTGGAGTTCACCGTCACCGTCGTGCCGTTCTGGACGTCGCAGTACGTGCCGGCGGACAGCGACGTCTGATAGGTCCTGGTCAGGCTGCCGGTCTCGTGGTTGATCGCCACGTAGCCCTTGTCGCCCCGCCCGAAGGCGATCGCGTTGTTCCCGTTGTCCCACCAGTTCGAGACGGCCTGGCCGTGGGTCGTGTTGCGGAAGGCGACCATGGACTTGATCTCCGGCCAGGCGTGCTGGCACTTCCAGCCGTTCTGCCAGCAGGCGCTCACCTGGCCGTTGTCGGGCGGACCGGCGTCCGCGTCGGACCATTCGTAGCCGGAGTTGATGTCGGGCGCGCCGTAGGGCCAGGCGAGCATGAAGACGTTGGCCAGGGTGTAGTTGGCGCCGTCCTTGTAGTTCAGGGTGCTGCCGTTGCGTTCGGTGTCGTGGTTGTCGACGAAGACACCCGCGACCGAGCTCTTCAGATAGCCCCAGCCCTCGCCGAAGTTGGTGAGGTAGGCCAGCTTCTCGCTGTTGAAGACGCGCTTGAGGTCGTAGGCGTAGCGGAACTCCTGGACGTCTCCGTTGCCGGTGTACTCGGAGGGCTGGACGGCCTCGTTCGCGCCGTAGATGACCTCCTGCTTCCAGTAGACGGAAGGGTTCGTCAGGCGGCTCTTGATGTTGGCCAGGTCCTCCGCCGGGATGTGCTTGGCCGCGTCGATGCGGAAGCCGTCCGCGCCCAGCGACAGCAGGTCGTTCATGTAGCCGGCGATCGTCTTGCGGACGTGCTCCTCGCCGGTGTCCAGGTCGGCCAGGCCGACGAGTTCGCAGTGCTGGACGTTCCAGCGGTCCTGGTAGTTGCTGACCGGGGAGGTGCAGTCGTCGAAGTCGGGGTACGAGTACAGGCCCGGGTAGTCGTACTTCGTATACGTGGAGCCGCCGGTGCCGGTGCCGCTGCCCGCGGACATGTGGTTGACGACGGTGTCGACGACGACCTTCAGGCCGGCCGCGTGGCAGGTGTCGATCATGTTCTTGAAGGCGGTGCGGTCACCGAGCCTGCCCGCGATCTTGTACGACACCGGCTGGTACGAGGTCCACCACTGCGGGCCCTGTATGTGCTCGGCGGGCGGGGAGACCTGGACATAGCCGTAGCCCGCGGGGCCGAGGGTGCTGGTGCACTCGCGGGCCACCGAGGCGTAGTTCCACTCGAAGAGGACGGCGGTGACGTCCTTGGGCCCGGGTGGCGAGGCATCCGCGGTGGTTGGGGTCATGACAAGGACGGCGGCCGTGAGGGCGACCGCCCCGGAGAGGGTTCTGCGTGCCATGTGGGGGTTCCTTCGACGTTGAAGGCTTGGGGAGCCCGCTGAAGGCGCTTGCTGAAATATTTCAGCAAACTTGCGGTGACGCAGATGTTAAAGGCCCGCTGCCTGAAAGACAGCGGGCCGTTGTGAAGTTGATGCAAAAACTTCTGGACGGGTCGTCAGCTCGTGGTGAACCACACCGTCGTGTCGGCCGGCACCTTCGTCTCGCCGTCGGCCTCGGTCACCTCACCGCTCGCCAGCAGGACGCGGCCGTACGCCGGGGTCGTCACCGGCTCCCCCGTGGTGTTCGCCACGCACACGAACTCGCCGCGCCGGAAGGCCAGGACGCCCTCGGGGGCGCGCAGCCACTGCACGGTGTCGCCGGCGCCGAGGCCGGGGTGGGTTCGGCGGGTGGTCAGGGCCGTGCGGTACAGCTCCAGGGTCGAGCCGGGGGCGCCGGTCTGGGCCTCCACGCTCAGTTCGGACCAGCTCTCCGGCTGCGGGAGCCAGCTGCCGCCGGTGCCGAACCCGTACGAGGAGCCCGTACGGGTCCAGGGGATCGGGACGCGGCAGCCGTCGCGGAAGCCGTCCTGGCCGGCGCCGCGGAAGTACGCCGGGTCCTGACGCACCTCGTCGGGGAGGTCCACCACGTCCGGGAGGCCCAGTTCCTCGCCCTGGTAGATGTAGGCCGAGCCGGGCAGCGCGAGCATGAGGAGGGTGGCCGCCCGCGCCCTGCGCAGGCCCAGGTCGCGGTCGCCGGCCGTGCGGATCTGGGTGCCCAGGCCGGGCGGGTTGGCGAAGCGGGTGGCGTGGCGGGTGACGTCGTGGTTGGAGAGGACCCAGGTGGCCGGGGCGCCTACCGGGCGCATCGCCTCCAGGGTGCGGTCGATGACCGTACGGAGTTCCTTCGCGTCCCATTCCGTCGACAGGTACTGGAAGTTGAAGGCCTGGTGGAGTTCGTCCGGGCGGACGTAGTGGGCGGTGCGCTCGACGGTCGGGGTCCAGGCCTCCGCCACGAAGATGCGCTCACCCGCGTACTCGTCGAGGATCCCGCGCCACTGGCGGTAGATCGCGTGGACGCCGTCCTGGTCGAAGAACGGCATGACATCGTTGCCCAGCAGTTTGAGCTGCTCGTGCGAGCCGAGGTCGGGCAGGCCGTCGGCCTTCACCAGGCCGTGGGCCACGTCGATGCGGAAGCCGTCCACGCCCATGTCCAGCCAGAAGCGCAGGATCGAGCGGAACTCGTCGCCCACGGCCGGGTGTTCCCAGTTGAAGTCGGGCTGCTCGGGCGCGAAGAGGTGCAGGTACCACTCTCCGGCCGAGCCATCGGGCTCCGTGACGCGCGTCCAGGCGGGGCCGCCGAAGATGGACTCCCAGTCGTTGGGCGGCAGTTCGCCGTTCTTCCCCTTGCCGGGGCGGAAGTGGTAGCGCTCGCGCAGCGGGGAGCCGGGGCCCTCGGCGAGGGCGCGCTTGAACCACTCGTGCTGGTCGGAGGAGTGGTTGGGCACCAGGTCGACGATGACGCGCAGGCCGTGGTCGTGGGCGTCGCGGATCAGCGCGTCGGCGTCCAGCAGGTTGCCGAACATCGGGTCGACGGCGCGGTAGTCGGCGACGTCGTAGCCGGCGTCGGCCTGCGGGGAGGCGTAGAAGGGGCTGAGCCACACGGCGTCGACGCCGAGGTCGCGCAGGTAGGGCAGGCGGGAGCGAACGCCTTCCAGGTCGCCCATGCCGTCGCCGTTGCTGTCGGCGAAGCTGCGCGGATAGACCTGGTAGATGACCGCGTCCCGCCACCAGTCGCGGCGGCGGTCGGCTACGGCGGCTGTGGCGGAGTGGGGGGCCGGTGCGGCAGGGTGCTGCTGGCTCATGGCGTCCTTGATGCGTAAGGGAATTCGGGCATGGGCGCGTGGGTACGGCGGTGGATGCCGGGGACCGGGGGTGTGCGAGGCGGCCGCGGTGTCAGCGGGGTCGGATGGATACCACGGCCGCCTACCCGCGCGGAGTTCGCGCGGGAGCCTCTCTTGCGATGCGGGCGTCAGCCCTTCGTGCCGCCCGCGGTCAGGCCGGTGACGAGGTTCTTCTGCACGAGGTAGAAGAACACCGACACGGGTATCGCGATCAGCACCGCGGTGGCGGCCATGTAGTTCCACTGGGCGTCGTGCTCGCTGACGAAGGTCTGCAGACCGACGGCGAAGGTGTACTTCGAGTCGTCCAGCATGAAGGTCGTCGCGAAGGCGACCTCGCCGACCGCGGTGATGAAGTTGTAGAAGGCGGCCACGGCCAGGCCCGGGCGGGCCAGCGGCAGGATCAGCCGGAAGAAGGTGCCGAAGGGGGTCAGTCCGTCCACCCGACCCGCCTCGTCTATCTCGAAGGGGATGGTGTCGAAGTACCCCTTGAGCAGCCAGGCGCTGTACGGCACGGCCGTGGTGCAGTTGATGACGATCAGCGACCAGTAGGTGTCGATGAGGTCGAGCTCGCTGAAGATCTCGTACATCGGCACGATCAGGATGGCGATCGGGAAGGCCTGGGTGAGCAGGAGGACCCACATCAGCGACTTGTAGCCGGGAAAGCGCATGCGCGAGACGGCGTAGCCGGTGGTGGCCGCGACGAAGACACCGATGAGGGTGGTGCCGAGGGCCACGATCATCGTCGACTTGAACCAGTCGAAGAAGGCGGTGTGCTGCAGCACGAAGCCGTAGTTGGAGAAGGTGAGCTTGCCCAGGATCTTGCCGGGGTGCAGGTAGTCGTCCTTGTCCGGGCCGAGGGACAGGAAGATCAGCCAGGCCACCGGGGCCAGCGCGATGAGGCTCGCGAGGGCGAGGCCGCCGTGCAGCAGGGTGGCGCCGAGCGGGCCGCGTTCGCCGCGCCGGCGGGTGCGGCGGCGGGGCTCGGCGGTGGGGGCGGGGGCGGGCCCGGTGCCGGTCTTCTCAAGGGTCGTGGTGCTCATGGCGGCGGCTCCTGCGGCGTCAGACGGCGAGCTGGTCATTGCGCTTCAGCCAGCGGAAGTAGAAGGAGGTGAAGACGGTCAGGATCGACAGCAGCAGGACGCCGTACGCGGCGGACTGGGCGAAGTCACGCGGCTGCTGTCCGAAGCCCAGGTAGTAGGCCCAGGTGACGAGGATCTGGGCGTCGGGCGCACCGGTGGGGCCGAACAGCAGGAAGATGATGGCGAACTGGTTGAAGGTCCAGATGATGCCAAGCAGGACGACGGTGGAGCTGACCGAGCGCAGGCCGGGCAGGGTGACGTGCCGGAACTGCTGCCAGGCGCTGGCGCCGTCCATCTCCGCGGCCTCGTAGAGGGTGGAGTCGATGGACTGCAGGCCGCCGAGCAGCGAGAGCATCATGAACGGCACACCGCACCAGGTGTTGACCATGATCGCGGCGGATCGCTGCCAGAAGGTGTCCTCCAGCCACTGCGGCTGGGGCAGGTGGAGCGCGCCGAGGAACTGGTTGAGCGCGCCGGAGTCGGCGAGCATGATCCGCCAGGAGAAGACGGTGACGAAGGTCGGCACGGCCCAGGGCAGGACCAGCAGCAGGCGGTAGAAGGTGCGGCCGCGCACCTTCTGGTTGAGCATGAGCGCGAGGCCCAGGCCGATGGTGTAGTGCAGGGCCACGCAGGCGGCCGTCCAGAAGACGGTCCACAGGAAGTGCGACCAGAACCGGTCGTAGGACAGCGGGCCGAACAGGATGTCCTTGTAGTTGCCGATCCCGATGAACTTGTACGTGGCGTCGATGTGGTTGACGCCGATCGTGCGCGCCGAGTTGAGGCTGTTGGCGTCGGTGAGGGTCAGATAGAAACCGCGCAGCAGCGGGTAGCCGACGATGACGCCGAGCACGATGACGACCGGCGCGATCATCGCGTAGGCGTACCAGTGCTTCTGGAGTCCGTGTCTGATGCGCTGGCCCAGGCCGGGCCGCGGCGCGCGGTCACCGCGGCGGTTGCCGGTGGCGCGGTCGATGGCGACTGTCATGTTCGACACCTTCGGAGGTTCAGGGGGCGGGCCTGGGCACAGGCCGGTGGCCGTCGGATCCTTCCCCCCTCAGAGAGGATCCGACGGCCACGCGGGCTCACTTGCTGAAGTCGGGGACCAGCTTGGCGATGGCCACCTCGGCGTTGCTCAGACCCTGGTCGAGGGACTCCTTGCCGCCGGCGACCTTGGGCAGCTCGATGTCCAGCGGACCCCACAGGGAGCTGTACTCGGGCAGGGCCGGGCGGGGCTGGGCGGCGCCGAGGACGCCCTGGAAGCCGGCGATGCCGGGGTCGGCCGTGACCTTCGCGGTGTAGGCGTCGGAGCGGGTGGGCAGGGTGGAGTTCTTCAGGGCGATGGTCTCCTGGGAGGTCGCCGAGGTCATGAACTTCAGGAACTTCAGGGCCGCGTCCTGGTGGGCCTTGTCGGAGCCGGCGTAGACGGACAGGTTGTGGCCGCCGGTCGGGGCGCCCGCCTTGCCGCTGGAACCGGCCGGGACGACGGCGATGCCGAGGTTGGACTTGTCCTTGAAGGCGCTGCCCTTGTAGATGTTCGTGATCTCCCAGGGTCCCTGGACGATCGCGGCGACCTTGCCGTTGACGAACGCGTCCTGGATGTGGGCGTAGGCGTCGGCGGTGGTGTCGGCCTTGTGCAGGCCCTTGCCGGAGAAGGTGCTCAGCCAGGTGCCGTAGGCCTTCTTGGCGGCGGCCGAGTCGACGGTGATCTTCTTGGCGGTGGCGTCGACGGTGTCGGTGCCCTCGCCGTAGAGGAAGCTCTGGGCGTAGTAGGCCTGGGTGGAGCCCCAGTAGCCGTCGGCGCCGGTCTTGTCCTTGACCTTGGCGGCATCCGACTTCAGCTCGTCCCAGGTCTTGGGGGCGTCGGTGATGCCGGCCTTCTTGAAGAGGGCCTTGTTGTAGACGAGGGCGAGAGTGTCGGTGACCAGCGGGACACCGTAGGTCTTGCCCTGGTACTGGGCCTGCTTGATCAGGTTGGGCTGGAACTTGGCCTGGTCGGCGAGGGCCTCGGTGCCGTCCAGCGGCAGGAAGTAGCCCTTCTTCGCGAAGGCCGGGGTCCAGCCGACCTCGGAGCGCAGGATGTCCGGGGCGCCCTTGGAGCCGGCCGCGGTGTCGAACTTGTTCTGCGCCTGGTCGAAGGGCACGTCGACGTAGTTGACCTTGATGTTCTTGTTGGCGGCCTCGAACTGCTTGACCAGGGCCTGGTACGTCGGCGCCTCATTCGTGCCGTTGGAGGTGTCCCACCAGGTGAGGGTGACCGGTCCGTCCGACTTGCCGCTGTCGCTGGTCCCGCCGCCGCAGGCCGTCGCCGCCAGGGCGAGGGACGCCACCAGCGCGGAGGCCGCTATGCCACGCCGCATGAGTTCTCCTTGAGGGGTTAAGCCCGAGTGAGGCAGGGGCGGTCCCGTCCACCGTCCCCGCGGTCTTGCCGACTGCGCCGTTGCGGCGGCCGGGCGACAGGGAACGTAACAGCGATGTAAGCGTTCCGAAAGACCTTGCAGAAAAAAAGTGCAAGGGAACACGATGGTTACCCCGCCGTGACCCGTCATCGACCCCCGCGCAACCGCGCATTGAAGCCGATGGGGCGGTACGGACGGCACTTGTGCAAGACTCTGCAAGCTCTTGCCACCAGATTTTCGAGGGAGCGCGATGAGGCAGCAACCCACGGCGGGCCGCCCGGCCGGCCGGGCCCGGCGTTCGGCCGGTGTGCAAGGCGTCATACGACCGGTACAGTCCAGTGCCGTGACCACACGGCTTGCCGACATCGCTGCGCAGGCGGGGGTGAGCGAAGCGACCGTCAGCCGGGTCCTCAACGGGAAGCCGGGCGTCGCCGCCACCACCCGTCAGTCCGTGCTGGCCGCGCTGGACGTCCTCGGCTACGAGCGCCCGGTCCGGCTGCGGCAGCGCAGCGAGGGACTGGTCGGGCTGATCACGCCGGAGCTGGAGAACCCGATATTCCCGGCGTTGGCCCAGGTCATCGGCCAGGCGCTGACCCGCCAGGGCTATACGCCGGTGCTCGCCACGCAGACGCCGGGCGGGTCGACCGAGGACGAGCTGACCGAGATGCTCGTGGACCGCGGGGTCGCCGGGATCATCTATGTCTCCGGGCTGCACGCGGACACCACCGCCGACATGCAGCGCTATGAGCGGCTGCGGGCGCAGGGCGTGCCGTTCGTGCTGGTGGACGGTTTCTCGCCGAAGGTGCAGGCGCCGTTCATCTCCCCCGACGACCGGGCCGCGATGACGCTCGCGGTGACCCATCTGGTGTCGCTGGGGCACACCCGGATCGGGCTCGCGCTCGGGCCGAAGCGGTTCGTGCCGGTGCAGCGCAAGATCGAGGGTTTCGTGCGGGCGATGCAGGAGCTGCTGGGGCTCGCCGCCGAGGTGATCGAGACCGAGCTGATCCAGCACTCGCTGTACACGCTGGAGGGCGGCCAGGCGGCGGCCACGGCGCTGATCGAGCGGAACTGTACGGCCGTGGTGTGCGCCAGCGACATGATGGCGCTCGGGGCGATAAGGGCAGCCCGGCAGCGGGGGCTGGAGGTGCCGCGGGACGTGTCGGTGGTCGGCTTCGACGACTCCCCGCTGATCGCCTTCACCGATCCGCCGCTGACCACCGTCCGCAAGCCGGTGCCGGCGATGGGGCAGGCCGCGGTGCGTACGCTGCTGGAGGAGATCGGCGGGACGCCCGCGCCGCACAGTGAGTTCGTGTTCATGCCGGAGCTGGTGGTGCGCGGTTCGACCGCTTCGGCACCGAATGTCGTTCGTACGTCGTAGAACGTGCGGGGCGGACCCAACCTTGGGATGATCTGGCGAGGAAGGCTTTTCTGGCAGACTCTGTGCCTATGAGTGACTCGTCCGTGACAGAGCTGGAAGGTCGCGAGGAAGTGGCCGTTCCGCGGCCCGTCACGGATGAGCGTGGCCCAGGGGGGCTGCCGGGTGTGCTGGGCCGGCTGCGGTCTCCGCGGCGGCCCCGGCTGTGGTTCGAGATCCTTCTGATCGCGGTGAGTTACTGGACGTACTCGCTGATCCGCAACGCGGTCCCGGAGCAGAAGGCCGAGGCGCTGCGCAACGCGGACTGGATCTGGCGGGCCGAGCACCATCTGGGCATCGCCGTCGAGCAGTCGGTCAACCACGCGCTGAACTCGGTGACTTGGTTGATCATCGGGATGAACTACTACTACGCCACACTGCACTTCATCGTCACGATCGGTGTCCTGGTGTGGCTGTACCGATGGCATCCCGGCCGCTATGCGGCGGCCCGGCTGGTGCTGTTCGCGACGACGGGTGTGGCCCTGCTCGGTTACTACCTGTTTCCGCTGGCTCCGCCCCGGCTGATGCGCGACGGGCAGTTCGTGGACACGGTGGTGGTGCACCACACCTGGGGCTCGATGGCCTCCGGCGATCTGAAGCACATGTCGAACCAGTACGCGGCGATGCCGTCGATGCACATCGGCTGGTCGCTGTGGTGCGGGCTGACGATCTTCGCGCTGGCGTCGGTGCCGTGGGCGCGGGTGCTGGGGCTGCTGTATCCGACGGCCACCCTGCTGGTGATCGTTGCCACCGCCAACCACTTCTGGCTGGACGCGGTGGGGGGTGTGCTGTGCCTGGCGTTCGGGTTCACGGTGGCGCGGGCGTGGTACGGGGCCGTGCCGTATGCGCTGCCTCGGGTCGTGCGGCGGTGGGGGGCGACGGCCGAGCCTGAACCTGAGCCCGAGGTGGCTCGGGCTTAGCGGATCGGTTTGTGTCCTCGTGGTGCCTGCCGGTGGTCGCGCTGCGTGTCGTCGTCACGTCGAGTCGCCGTAGAACAGTTCCTCCACCACCGTGCGTGCCCGTCGCGTCGTACGGCGGTACGCGTCCAGCATGTCTCCCGCGTGACCGGCGCCGTAGCCCAGGTAGCGGCCCACGGCCGCCAGCTCCCGGGGCTCGGTGGGGAAGGTGTCCCCGGCGCGGCCGCGTACCAGCATCACCGCGTTGCGCACCCGCGTGGCCAGCACCCAGGCCTCGTCCAGGATCTCCGCCTCCTCGGCCGACAGCAGCCCGGCCTCGCGGGCCGCGGCCAGCGCCCCGCGGGTGCGGGTGGTGCGCAGGCCGGGGTGGTCCCAGCCGTGCCGGAGCTGGAACAGCTGCACGGTCCACTCGACGTCGGACAGGCCGCCCGGGCCCAGCTTGGTGTGCAGCTTGGGGTCGGCGCCGCGCGGCAGGCGCTCGGACTCCATACGGGCCTTCAGCCGGCGGATCTCGCGGACGGCCTCCTCCGCGAGGCCGTGCCGTGGGTAGCGCAGCGGGTCGATCAGTTCCGTGAAGCGCCGGCCCAGGTCCTCGTCCCCGGCCACCGGTTCCGCCCGCAGCAGCGCCTGGGACTCCCAGACCAGGGACCAGCGGCGGTAGTACGCCTCGTACGCCTTCAGGGTGCGCACCAGCGGGCCCGACTTGCCCTCCGGGCGCAGGTCGGCGTCGATGAGCAGCGCCGGGTCGGCGCTGGGCAGCTGGAGCAGGCGGCGCATCTCGGCCACGACCTTGTTCGCGGCGGCCGCCGCCTCATGCTCGTCCACGCCGTCCTGCGGTTCGTGTACGAAGACGACGTCCGCGTCGGAGCCGTAGCCCAGCTCGTGGCCGCCGAACCGGCCCATCCCTATGATCGCGAAGCGGGTGGGGAGCGTGTCGCCCCAGCCGTCCCGGACCACCGCGCGCAGGGTGCCCGCGAGGGTCGCGGCCGTGAGGTCGGAGACCGCCGCGCCGACCCGGTCCACGAGGGCGCCCTGGTCGGCCTCGGCGTGGTTGTTCTCCGTGCCGTAGGAGTCGACGATGTCGCCGGCGGCGGTGCGGAACAGTTCGCGGCGGCGTACCCCGCGGGCCGCGGTGACCCCCTGCTCGGCGTTCTCCGCGCGGCCCACCGCGGCCAGGATCTCCTGCTCCAGCGGCGCGCGCTCGCGGGGCTCCAGTCCGCCGCCGCCGTCGCCGTCGCCCAGCAGGGCCACCGCCTCGGGGGCGCGCATGAGGAGGTCGGGGGCGAGGCGGCCCGCCGACAGGACGCGGGCCAGGTTCTCCGCCGCGGCGCCCTCGTCGCGCAGCAGGCGCAGGTACCAGGGGGTCTTGCCGAGCGCGTCGGAGACCTTGCGGAAGTTCAGCAGGCCCGCGTCCGGGTCCGCGGAGTCGGCGAACCAGCCGAGGAGGACGGGCAGGAGGGTGCGCTGGATGGCCGCCTTGCGGGTCACGCCCGAAGCCAGGGCCTCCAGGTGGCGCAGGGCCGCCGCCGGGTCGGCGTAGCCGAGGGCGATCAGGCGTGCGCGGGCCGCTTCGGCGCTCAGGCGGGCCTCGCCGGGGGCGAGTTGGGCCACCGCGTCGAGGAGCGGGCGGTAGAAGAGCTTCTCGTGGAGCCGGCGTACGACGCCCGTGTGCCGCTTCCACTCCCGGATCAGCTCCGCCGCCGGGTCCGTGCGCAGGCCGAGCGAGCGGCCCAGACGCCGCTGGTCCTCCTGCTCGACGGGGACCAGGTGGGTGCGGCGCAGGCGGTAGAGCTGGATGCGGTGTTCCATACTGCGCAGGAAACGGTACGCCTCGTCGAGGCGGGCGGCGTCCTCGCGGCCCACGTAGCCTCCGGCGGCCAGGGCCTGGAGGGCGTCCAGGGTGGTGCCGCTGCGCAGGGCGGGGTCGGTGCGGCCGTGGACCAACTGGAGCAGCTGGACGGCGAATTCGACGTCGCGGAGGCCGCCCGGGCCGAGTTTGAGTTCTCTTTCGATCTCGGACGCCGGGATGTTCTCCACGACCCTGCGGCGCATTTTCTGGACGTCCGCGACGAAGTTGTCGCGCTCCGCCGCCGTCCAGACCATCGGTTCCAGTGCGTCGACGTACGCCTGGCCCAGGTCCGCGTCGCCGGCCACCGGGCGGGCCTTGAGCAGGGCCTGGAACTCCCAGGTTTTCGCCCAGCGTTGGTAGTAGGCGAGGTGGGAGGAGAGGGTGCGGACGAGGGGGCCGTTGCGGCCCTCGGGGCGGAGGTTGGCGTCCACCGGCCAGATGGAGCCCTCGACGGTCGTCTCCGAGCAGATCCGCATCAGGTGCGAGGCGAGGCGGGTGGCGGAGGTGAGGGCCTTGGCCTCGGTGGTGGCTTCGGTCGCTTCCGCTACGAAGATCACGTCCACGTCGGAGACGTAGTTCAGTTCGTGGCCGCCGCACTTGCCCATCGCGATCACCGCGAGGCGGCAGGCGGCGGCGTCCTCGGGGGCGTGCGCCTGCGCTATGGCCAGGGCCGTGCGGAGGGTGGCGGTGGCGAGGTCCGCCAGTTCTGCGGCCGTCTCGGCGAGGTCCGTGGTGCCGCAGACGTCGCGGGCCGCGATGGAGAGGAGGCAGCGGCGGTAGGCCACGCGCAGGGAGACGGGGTCGGTGGCGCCGGCCAGGCCGCGTTCGAACTCCATGAGGCCCGGGTGCAGGTCCTGCGGCTCGTACATGACCAGGGCCTGCCAGTCGGCGGGGTGGCGGGCCAGGTGGTCGGTGAGGGCGGCGGAGGCGCCGAGGACGCCGAGGAGTCGGTCGCGGAGGGGCTTGGCCGCGATGAGGGTGTCCAGCAGTTCGCGGTGGGCCGTGGGGCCGTCCTGGGCCTCCAGGAGGCGGACCAGGCCGTGCAGGGCGAGGTCGGGGTCGGCGGTGGCGCCCAGGGCTTCCAGGAGGAACGGGTCGTCGCGGACGGGGGCGAGTTCCGGGCCGTCCAGGAGGCGCTCTGCGGCGGAGGGGTCGGTGAAGCCGTGTCGGAGCAGGCGGGTGAAGGTGCTGCTCCTGCGGCCCGGCGTCATGCTCGGCCTCCCCTGCGATATCGGTCTTCCTGGCCAGAGCCTAACCGGAACGGGCGGAGGTGACTGCGGACGCCTGCGGCGGGCCTTGGGGGGGTGGGGGGTGCGGGTGGGGGGTGGATTGCGGGGCCTGCGGCCTGCGGGGGCGTGGTCGTGGGTGGCTGCGGGCCTTGTGGGTGCGGGTGCGTGTCGTGGGTGGGTGCGGGTGCGTCGTCGTGAGTGGCTGCGGTCCGCATATGGGTGGCCGTGGTTCCTGTGGGTGCGCGCGTCTCGTCGTGGGTGCCTGCAGGTGCGTGGTCATGTGCCTGCGGTCCGCTGTGTGTCGGTGCCGCGGCGGGTGGCGTCCGTCCTCGGTCCGGCGGGCAGTTGCTTGATGGGGTGTCCGGGGTTTTCGCCGGCCGCTGCGGGCGGACACCACCCGCCACGTCCCCTTCCCGCCGTACGCGGCTTGAGGCAGCAGTTCATCTGGTCTTCACCTTTTCGGTTGGGTGCCGTGAGGCAGGGGAATATTGGCGTGTGCATGCTCTGTCCGCATCACCAACCCCATCCCCCACCCCGGAGGTTGATGTGTCCGGCAGTTCCGTGTACCGCCGTGCCCGTACCGTCGTGGCGTCCTCAGCGGCCCTCGCCGCGGCCGCGGTCGGGCTGTGGACCGGGGTCGGCGAAGGGTCCGCGCACGCCGCGGGCGCCGTGCCGACTCCGGATCACGTGGTCGTCGTGGTCATGGAGAACCACGCGTACAGCCAGGTCATCGGCTCCTCCAAAGCCCCGTACATCAACTCGCTGGTCTCGGGAGGTGCCAGCCTGACGCAGTCGTACGCCGAGACCCACCCGAGCCAGCCCAACTACTACGCCCTGTTCTCCGGTTCGACGCAGGGAGTCACGGACGACAGTTGTGTCGATCCGGGCTTCTCGTCGGCCCCGAACCTGGCGTCCGAGGTGATCGACGCCGGCCGTACCTGGGCCAGCTACAACGAGTCGCTGCCCAGCGACGGTGCGACGGATTGCAGCAGCGGCGACTACGCGCAGAAGCACAACCCGTGGTTCGGGTTCGGCAATGTGCCCACGTCGAGCGCGAAGACGTTCGACGAGTTCCCGACGGACTACTCCACGTTGCCGCAGGTGTCGTTCGTGACCCCGAATCTGTGCAGCGACATGCACGACTGCTCGGTGTCCACCGGTGACACCTGGCTGAAGGACAACCTGGGCGGCTACGCGAGTTGGGCCAAGACCCACAACAGCCTGCTCGTCGTCACCTTCGACGAGGACAACCGGCTGAGCGGGAACCGGATCCCGACCGTGCTGTACGGGCAGCCGGTCGCTGCCGGGTCGTCCAGTTCCACGACGTACAACCACTACGACCTGCTGCGCACCCTGGAGGACAGCCAGGGGCTGACCTCGCACGCGGGCAACGCGGACTCCGCCAACGACATCACCGGCATCTGGGCCTCGTGACGTGTACGTAGCGGACAGCCGCGCAAGCGCGCCGGCGTCCGCGGACGGTGCCGTCCGGCCCGTGGCCGGGCGGCGCCGTGCCGCGATCGCCCCAACCGTGTTCGCGCTCGGAACGGTCAGTCTGGTGACCGATGTGTCGAGCGAGATGGTCACCGCCGTTCTGCCGTTGTACCTGGTCACCGGGCTCGGTCTGTCGCCCTTGGGGTTCGGGCTGCTCGACGGCGTCTACAACGGGTTCTCGGCCCTCGTGCGGCTGGTGGGCGGGCATCTCGCGGACCGCGGCGGCGGGCGGCACAAGTGGGTCGCCGGGGTGGGGTACGGCATCTCCGCCGTGTGCAAGCCGTTGCTGCTGGTCGCTCATTCGCTGACGCCGATCGGGCTGGTTCTGGCCGCCGACCGCACGGGGAAGGGGTTGCGGACCGCTCCGCGCGATGCGCTCATCTCGTTGTCGAGTACGGCCGAGACCCGGGGGCGTGCCTTCGGGGTGCACCGGGCGATGGACACGGCCGGGGCGCTGCTCGGGCCGCTGGTCGCCTTTCTGATCCTGCGGGCGACCGTCGACGGGTACGACGCGGTGTTCACCGTCAGCTTCTGTGTCGCGGTCGTCGGTGTGCTGGTGCTGGTGCTCTTCGTGCCGGGCGGGCGGGGTGACGCGGTCCCGGTCGAGCGGCCCACCCTGCGGGGTGCGGTGGGGTTGTTGCGGCGGCGTGAGCTGCGGCGGATCACCGTGTGCGCGCTGCTGCTGGGGCTTGCCACGGTGAGTGACTCGTTCGTCTATCTGCTGCTGCAGCGCCGGCTGGGTGTGCCGGACCGGTGGTTCGCCCTGCTGCCGCTCGGGACGGCCGCCTCGTTCCTGCTGCTCGCGGTGGTGCTCGGGCGGCTCGCGGACCGGGTGGGCCGGTGGGCCGTGTTCGTGGCCGGGCACGGTGGTCTGCTGGTCGCATACGCGTTGCTGCTCACGGCGTGGCGCGGCTCGGCGCTGCCGTATGTCGTCCTCGCCCTGCACGGCGCCTTCTACGCGGCCACCGACGGGGTGCTGATGGCGGCGGCCTCGGACGGGGTGCCGGAGGCGCTGCGCTCGTCCGGGCTGGCCCTCGTGCAGACCGGGCAGGCCATGGCCCGGTTCGCCTGCTCGCTGCTGTTCGGTGCGGCCTGGACGGTGTGGGGCGACCGCGCGGCGCTGGCGGGGGCGGCCGTGGCGCTGGCCGCTTGTGCCCTGTTCTCCCTCACCCTGCGCCCGAAGGGGACGGTGCCCGCATGACCGTACGCAACCGCGTCCTGATCCTGGTCTCGGCCGTCGCCGTGCTGGCGGCGATCGGGGTCGCGTCGGTGCTGCATGCCTCGGCCCGGGCCGACCGGCGCGACCACACCCAGGCGGGCGGTCCGCGGGTCACGCCGGGGGCGGTGACGCTGACCGGGCAGGGGTCGCTGCTCTTCCGGAACATGGCGTGGGGGCCGCATAGGGACGAGGTCGTCAGCGTTCCGGCGGGCGATCCGTCGGGGGCGCGCACCGCGTCGGGCGTCAAGTGCCTGCGGTTCTACGCCGCTTCGGGGACGGGTGTGTGCCTGCAAGCGGTGCATGGGGCGGTTTCGGACACGTACCGGGCGCTGATTCTGGACGCTCGGCTGCGGACCGTGCACACGTACGACGTACCGGGGATTCCGTCGCGTGCCCGGGTCTCCCCCACCGGGCACTTCGCCGCCTGGACGGCGTTCGTGGGCGGTGACAGTTACGCCGGTACGAACTTCTCGACGCGTACGGCGATCGTGGACACCCGGAGCGGCCGGCTGATCCCGTCGCTGGAGGACTTCCGGATCGTCAAGGACGGGCATCCGTACCGGGCGCCGGACGCCAACTTCTGGGGCGTGACCTTCGCCCGCGACGACCGCACCTTCTACGCGACGCTCGCGACCAAGGGCAGCACCTATCTGGTGCAGGGCGATCTGCGCGCCCGTACCGTCACGACCCTGCACGCCGATGTCGAGTGTCCCTCGCTCTCGCCCGACGGGACGCGGATCGCCTACAAGAAGCGGGTCAAGGGGCTGCCGAAGGACGCTCCTTGGCATCTGTACGTCCTCGACCTGCGCACCATGCGGGAGACCCCGCTGGCCGAGCGGAGGAGCGTGGACGACCAGGCGGTGTGGCGGGACGCCCGTACGGTCGTGTACGCGCTGCCGGGGGACTACGGCGCCGATCTGTACCAGGCTCCGGCCGACGGGTCGGGGGCGCCGCGGCGGATCACCGAGGCCGCCGTGTCACCGGCGTACGTCGGATAGCCATACCGGCCGCGGCCGCGTGACCTGGGCGGATCCGGTGTCGTTGACCAGGCTATGAAGAAGATCACCGCTCTTGCCGCGCTCACCGCGGCCGGTCTCGGGTTCGCCGCTCCGGCCCACGCCCACGACGGCGACCACGGCCGTATCAACATCGCCGGCCGGACCCTGTCCGGGAACAAGATCTGCCAGCAGGCCCTCGGACTGGTTCCCTTCGTCGTGCCCGGGACCAGCCAGCCGGTGTACGACGCCTGCAACAACCGCGACCACGGCGGTCAGGTGAAGCCCCGGCCCGGTCACGTGCAGCAGTACCAGGAGACCAACTCCGAAGCCGACGCGGGGTGACGCCCGGCCCGGCCGAGAAGGACCTGCCGGGCCGAGAACACCCACGACGGCCCAGAGGGAGTGGGACGCGACGGGGCCGACGGTCCACGACCGTCGGCCCCAAGGGATCATTTCGGCGGAAACCCGCCCGACCTGCGCCTACAGCACCGGCAGATTCTTCCGCAGCTCGAAGGCCGTGACCTCGCTGCGGTACTCGTGCCACTCGGCCTGCTTGTTGCGCAGGAAGAAGTCGAAGACGTGCTCGCCGAGGGTCTCGGCGACCAGGTCGCTGCGTTCCATCAGGGCGAGGGCCTCGCCGAGGTTCTGCGGGAGGGGTTCGATGCCCATCGCGCGGCGCTCGGCGTCGGAGAGGGCCCAGACGTCGTCCTCGGCGCCCGGCGGGAGCTCGTAGCCCTCCTCGATGCCCTTCAGGCCGGCGGCCAGCAGGACGGCGTAGGCCAGGTACGGGTTGGCGCCGGAGTCGATGGAGCGGACCTCGACCCGGGCGGAGCCGGTCTTGCCGGGCTTGTACATCGGGACGCGGACCAGGGCGCTGCGGTTGTTGTGGCCCCAGCAGATGTACGACGGAGCCTCGCCGCCGGCGCCCGCGGTGCGCTCGGAGCCGCCCCAGATGCGCTTGTACGAGTTCACCCACTGGTTGGTGACCGCGGAGATCTCCGCCGCGTGCTTGAGCAGGCCGGCGATGAAGGAGCGGCCGACCTTGGAGAGCTGGTACTCGGAGCCCGACTCGTAGAACGCGTTGCGGTCGCCCTCGAAGAGGGAGAGGTGGGTGTGCATGCCGCTGCCCGGGTGCTCGGAGAAGGGCTTCGGCATGAAGGTCGCCTGGACGCCCTGCTCCAGCGCGACCTGCTTCATGACCAGGCGGAACGTCATGATGTTGTCCGCGGTGGAGAGCGCGTCGGCGTAGCGCAGGTCGATCTCCTGCTGGCCCGGGGCGCCCTCGTGGTGGGAGAACTCCACCGAGATCCCCATCGACTCCAGCATGGTGATCGCCTGGCGGCGGAAGTCCATGCCGACGTTGGTCGGGGTGTGGTCGAAGTAGCCCGAGTTGTCGGCCGGGGTGGGGCGGGAGCCGTCCAGCGGGCGGTCCTTCAGCAGGAAGAACTCGATCTCGGGGTGGGTGTAGAAGGTGAAGCCCAGGTCGGAGGTGCGGGCCAGGGCGCGCTTCAGGACATAGCGCGGGTCCGCGAAGGACGGCGAGCCGTCCGGCATGAGGATGTCGCAGAACATGCGGGCGGTGCCGGGGGTCTCCGCGCGCCAGGGCAGGACCTGGAAGGTGGAGGGGTCCGGCTTGGCGATCATGTCGGACTCGTAGACCCGGGCGAAGCCCTCGATGGCGGATCCGTCGAATCCGATGCCCTCGTCGAAGGCCTGCTCCAGCTCGGCGGGGGCCACGGCGACGGACTTGAGGAAGCCCAGCACGTCGGTGAACCACAGGCGCACGAACCGGATGTCGCGCTCTTCCAACGTCCGGAGCACGAACTCCTGCTGCTTGTCCATCTTCCGCTTCCCCATCCTTGCTGGTCAGGCCGCCTTTCCCGGGTGCCACCGGCAGGCGGTCGGGCACCTGAGCATCACACCACACCACCGTTTCGTGCGCGTTGCCGACCTTGATCGCCCGAGCGTCCTCGGTCTGAACGCCTCTCGTACGGCAGGTGTACTGCTCTGTCGCCCATCTTGCCTGCTTGGACCGACATCCGTAATGGCCGAACCCGTGCGACGAGTGAGCGAAGCCATGTCCGTTTAATTTGCATCTCAGATGCAAGTTTTCATAGCGTGCCGCTCAGCCGAGTCGTGAGGAGTCCCGATGCTGTCCGAGTCGTCCGCAGCCACCGTCCGCGCCACGCTTCCCGCAGTCGGCGCGGCCATCGGCGAGATCACCGAGCGTTTCTACGCCCGCCTCTTCGCCGCCCGCCCCGAACTGCTGCGGGACCTGTTCAACCGCGGCAACCAGGCCTCCGGCGCCCAGAAGCAGGCCCTCGCCGGCGCCATCGCCGCCTTCGCCACGCATCTGCTGGAGCACCCGGACACCCGGCCCGACGCGATGCTCGGCCGCATCGCCCACAAGCACGCCTCGCTCGGCGTCGCGCCCGAGCAGTACGCGGTCGTCCACGAGCACCTCTTCGCCGCCATCGCCGAGGTCCTCGGCGACGCCGTCACGCCCGCGGTCGCCGCCGCCTGGGACGAGGTCTACTGGCTGATGGCGAACGCGCTCGTCGCGGTCGAGAAGCGGCTGTACGAGGAGAGCGGCGGCCGGGGATGGCGGGAGTGGGAGGTCGTCGAGCGGGTCGCGGAGACCGCGGACGTCGTCACCTTCCGGCTGCGGCCGGCCGACGGCGGCGCGGTGCGGGACTTCCGGGCCGGCCAGTACGTCTCGGTGCGCGTGCCCCTGCCCGACGGGGCCCGGCAGATACGGCAGTACAGCCTGTCCGGGGCGCCGGGCGGGACGGTACGGCAGTTCAGCGTCAAGCGGGTGCACGGCGGTACGACCCCGGACGGCGAGGTCTCCCACCACCTCCACGCGCGCGTGCGCCCCGGCGACGTCCTCGAACTGTCCGAGCCGTACGGCGACCTGGTCCTGGCCGCCGGCCCGGACACCCCCTTACTGCTCGCCTCCGCGGGCATCGGCGTGACCCCGATGATCGCCATGCTGGCCGACCTCGCGGCCACCGGCCACCGCGCCCCGGTCACCGTCCTGCACGGCGACCGCTCCCCCGCCGACCACGCCCTGCGCACCGACCACGAGTCGTACGCCGGAAAGCTCGCGGCCGCCTCCGTGCACTTCTGCTACGAGCGGGACGCGGCGCCGGGCACCCGCACCGGCCTGGTCGACCTCGCCGGCATCCCGGTACACCCCGGCACGCACGCGTACCTGTGCGGACCGCTGCCCTTCATGCGCGCGCTGCGCACCCAGCTGATCGAGAAGGGCGTGCCCCCGGCCGACATCCACTACGAGGTCTTCGGCCCGGACCTGTGGCCGGCCCAGGGCTGAGCGCTCCGCTGGAATTGCCGCGATGTCCGTTGGAATTGCCGCGATGTCCGTCGTTCGCCTGCGGCGCCGTCGTGGCTGGTCGCTCCCCCGTCAACCGGCCTGCGGTCCGCGGGAGATGCCCAGCAGCAGCGGGCCGGTGGGGTCGGCGACGATGTCGGCGACCGTGACCGGGTCCAGGGCCACGAAGAACGCCTCCTGGGCCCGCCGCAGGGCGCCGCGCAGCCGGCAGCCGGAGTTCAGGGGGCAGGGGGTCGCGCCCTCGCAGTCGACCACGTCGCCGTCGCCCTCGAAGATCCGCACCACCGCGCCGACCGACGCCGTACGGCCCCTCCCGGTCAGCGCGAGGCCGCCGCCGCGGCCGCGGCGGGCGTCGACGAGGCCCAGGTGCTGGAGTTCGGCGACGACCTTCGCGGCGTGCGTGTAGGGCACGTCCATGTCCGCCGCGACCTGGCGGGTCGTGGGTGTGGCGTCGGCGGCCACGGCCAGTCGCATCAGGACGCGCAGGGCCAGGTCGGTGGAGCGCAGGAGCCGCATACCGCGAGCGTAGGTAATACGCATCCGCGGTTCAAATTATCCCGGCGTCGTCCACCGTCGCCTGTCTTCATCCACCGTCGCCCGCCTTCATCCGCTTTGCGCATCCCTCGGCCGTTCCTTTGCCCCGCCCTCCCTACGGAAGCCGTCCCCTCCCCTACTACGATCAGCGGGCTCCACCCTTCCCGTTGCCGTCCCTTTCCCCAGAAGGACACCTCATGGGTTCCGCCAAGAACAGCAGCGCGGCGCGCAAGGCGCGCATAGAGGAGATGCGCCGCGCCGAGCGGGCGCGCGAGCGCCGCGGCCGCATACTCACCATCGGCGCGAGCGTGGTGATCGTCGCCGGCCTCGTCGTCGGCGGTGTGGTCCTCGTGAACTCCCAGTCCGGCAAGAAGGACACCGCGAGCGACACCAAGGGCGGCTCCTCCGGCGACTCCGGCCACTGGACCACCGGCAAGGACGGTGTGCAGGCCTGGAGCGGCAAGCTGGCGCGGACCCATGTGCCGAACAAGGTGTCGTACCCGATGCACCCGCCGGTCGGCGGCAACCACAACCAGATCTGGGCGACCTGCAACGGCACCGTCTACACCAAGGCGCTGCAGGACGAGAACGCGGTGCACTCGCTGGAGCACGGCGCGGTCTGGGTGACGTACACCGACAAGGCGAGCAAGGCCGACGTGGACGCGCTCGCGGCGAAGGTGAAGAAGACGCCGTACTCGCTGATGAGCCCGTACGAGAACCAGGCGGCGCCGCTGGTCCTGTCGGCGTGGGGCCACCAGGTGACGGTCAAGAGCGCGACCGATCCCGAGGTGAACAAGTTCTTCGCCGCCTACGTCCAGGGCCCGCAGACTCCGGAGCCGGGCGCCGCCTGCACCAACGGGGCGATGTAGTGCGGCGCCGGCACATCGGCTGGCTCGCGGGGGCCGCGGCGGCGGTGCTCGTCGCGGCCGGCGCGATCACCTACGCGGTGGCCGAGGACTCCGGCGCTTCCTCGCAGCCGACGGTGCCGGGGGCGGAGTCGGCCGACGCCGGGTTCGCCCGGGACATGGCCGTGCACCATCAGCAGGCTGTCGAGATGTCGTACATCGTCCGGGACCACACGCAGAACGAGGAAGTGCGGCGCCTCGCCTACGACATCGCGCAGACGCAGGCCAACCAGCGCGGGATGCTGCTGGGTTGGCTGGATCTGTGGCAGCTGCCGAAGGTGTCGGCCGAGCCGCCGATGAGCTGGATGGGCATGGGTGACATGCCCGAGCGCGGGGACGGCTCGCTGATGCCGGGCATGGCGACCGACACGGAGCTGAAGAAGCTCCAGTCGCTGAACGGCAGGCAGGCCGAGGTCCTGTATCTGCAGCTGATGACGGACCATCACAAGGGCGGCATCCACATGGCCGAGGGCTGCGCGGCCAAGTGCACCGTCGACGTGGAGAAGCGGCTTGCGCAGGGCATGGTCGACGCGCAGCAGTCGGAGCTTCAGGTGATGGCCCAGATGCTCAAGGCGCGGGGAGCGAAACCGCGTTCTTGAACAGCGAACAACCCCATTCGTTACACAGCTGTAAGGATAAAAGCCCCAAATCTCCCCACCTGACGGCCACTTGGGCTTGTCTTGACCTGTTCATTCCCCTGGCATGAACAGTTCATCGAAAGAGTGACCCCCATCATGTGATCCAATCACCGGCCGAACCGCCGCGGGCCGGTGCGCGGAACGCATGGCGTACCGACCACTACATGCATGCGAACCGCATCGCAGGGGGTTCTATGAGATCCAACCGCGCCAAACTGCGCGCCATGAGCATGGCAGCGACACTGCCCATGGTCGCCGGCGCGCTGGCGCTGGGCATACCCGCGGCGCACGCCGCGGACAGCCCCGCTCGTAACGCACTGAAGGGCACCAAGCCTCTCTGGGCCACGGCCAAGGCGGACAAGGGCGCGACCTCGAACAGCGCCAAGGTCAACGCCCGGGTCTACTTCGCCGGAAAGGACGCGGCCGGACTCGCCGCCTACGCCAAGGCCGTGTCCGACCCCAGCTCGCCGCTGTACGGCAAGTACCTGAGCGCCAAGAAGACGCAGGCCCGCTTCGGGGCCACCAAGGCCCAGGTGGCCGCCGTCAAGTCCTGGCTAACGTCGTCCGGCCTGCAGGTCACCGAGGTCACCCAGCACTACGTCGCCGTCTCCGGTGACGTGGCCACCACCGAGAAGGCCTTCGGCACCCAGCTGCACAACTACGCCAAGGGCTCGGCGATCTACCGCGCCCCCGCGCAGCCGGCCTCCGTCCCGGCCGCCCTCCAGGGCGCCGTCCTGACCGTCACCGGCCTGGACAACGCCCCGCACATGGCGAGCCACGACGACACGCTGCCGCCGCCGGACGCCGTGTTCAAGAACGCCGGACCGTCATCCTCGTACTACGGTTCGAAGATCGCGAGCACGCTGCCGGACGCGTACGGCCAGAAGATCCCGTACGCGATCAAGGGCTACACCGGCAAGCAGCTGCGCGCCGCCTACGGCGCCGGCACGTACACCGGCAAGGGCGTCCGCATCGCCATCACCGACGCCTACGCCTCCCCGACCATCGCCTTCGACGCCGGCACGTACGCCGCGAAGAACGGCGACCAGGCCTGGACGACCGGCCAGCTGCACCAGTCGCTGCCGGCCGCCTACACCAAGACCGCCGAGTGCAAGGCGGCCGGCTGGTACGGCGAGGAGACCCTCGACGTCGAGGCCGCGCACGCCGTCGCGCCCAACGCCGACATCACCTATGTCGGTGCGGCCTCCTGCTACGACGAGGACCTGCTCGGCTCGCTCAGCAAGGTCGTCGACAACCACCTGGCCGACATCGTCTCCAACTCCTGGGGCGACGTCGAGGCCAACCAGACCCCGGACCTCGCGGCCGCCTACGACCAGGTCTTCCAGCTGGGCGCGGTGCAGGGCATCGGCTTCTACTTCTCCTCCGGTGACAACGGCGACGAGGTCGCCCACACCAAGGTGAAGCAGGTCGACACCCCGGCCAACTCGGCATGGGTGACCGCGGTCGGCGGTACGTCGCTGGCCGTCGGCAAGGGCGACACGTACCAGTGGGAGACCGGCTGGGGCACCGAGAAGGCGACCCTGTCGGCCGACGGCAAGAGCTGGACGGGCTTCCCCGGCGCCTTCACCTCGGGCGCGGGCGGCGGCACCAGCAAGACGGTCGCCGAGCCGTACTACCAGAAGGGCGTGGTTCCCGACGCGCTCGCCAAGGCCAACAGCGCCACCGGCAACCGTGTCGTCCCGGACATCGCGGCCATCGCCGACCCGAACACCGGCTTCCTGGTCGGCCAGACCCAGACCTTCCCGGACGGCTCGCAGCAGTACAGCGAGTACCGCATCGGCGGCACCTCGCTCGCCGCTCCGGTGATCGCGGCGGTCCAGGCGCTGGCCCAGGAGGCGAACGGCGGCAAGGCGATCGGCTTCGCCAACCCGTCGATCTACGCCAAGTACGGCAAGAAGGGTGTCTTCCACGACGTCACGGACAACCCGACGGGCTCCGGCCTGGCGGTGGCCCGCGTGGACTTCGCCAACGGCCTGGACGCCAAGGGCGGCCTGCTGTACTCGGTCCGCAGCCTCGGCAAGGACAGCTCCCTGTCCGCGACGAAGGGCTACGACGACGTGACCGGTGTGGGCTCGCCCGCGGACGGTTATGTGCAGTCGTACGCGGCGAAGAAGCACTGACGCAAACTGACGCACTGAAGCTCCGCTGAGGAGCTGGGGGGCGTGGGGTCCTGGGGACCGCACGCCCCCCCTTTTTTTTGCGTTGCAGCCCCGGTAACTCGCGGTGCAGCCACGGCTGTTGGCAGCGTGTACGCGAGGGGCGCGGCATCGAGCGCGCGCGTGGCCCGCCCCGCTGTCCGTCACGGCGGCGGAGGAGTCCGGGCGGGGCCGGGACCCCGCTGGACGGATGTGATCCCCGCCGACGGGCCGGGCCCTTTAACACGACTCAAATCGTCACATCCGCACCGACACGCGCGGCTGACGGGTGAGCAGGAGCCGGGAGATCGCCCTAACGGCCTAATAGTATGTCAATCCTACCTTTTTTATGGCCACTTGATCCGCTGTCGACCCCTCAGGAGCGGGGCGCTCGGAGCGAAAAATGCCCCAATCGGCACTATGTCGCCAAATCTCCGGTATTGCCGATATGCGAGCTGTGCGTAGCTTTGATCTCGAGCCGGCTGACGGGCCGGCCTCTCCGATACACGAGACAGGAGAAGCGACATGAAGCTCGCCCGTTCCACGTTGGTGACCGCATCCGTGTCAGCCGCCGCCGCGCTTGCCGCGACTGGCATCACCTACGCCTCGGCCGCCTCCGCCCCGGAGCCCCAGGCAGCCCCGACGGCCGCCGCCGGCGCGCCCGCACCCCGGGACGGTGGCTCCGGACAAACGAGCAAGGGCGACGAGGGTTGGAGCAAGGGCAACGAAGGGGGTGAGGAGCACCACCACCGCCGGCACGAAGGCCGCATCCAGGTCAACGAGCGGTCCTACTCCAGCCACCCGGGCGACTGCATCACCGTCGTCAGCGGCCTGGGCGCCAACACCCTGAACATCCGCAACGACAGCCACTCGACCGTCGAGGTGTTCCGTGGGGCGGTCTGCGACAACGGCGCCCCCATCGCCACCGTCGGGCCCCACAGCGAAAGCAACGGCGTGCACCCCCGCGCCACCGAAGGCATCGAGGTCGAAAACGGAGTGGTGGCCAGCTTCCGCGTGGTCCGGCACCACGACCACGAGGACCGCGGCGACGACCGCGGCGACGACCGCGGCGACCACGACAACTGGGACGACTGATCCTGGTTGATGTGGAGCCCCGGCCCGCCGCAATCGGGCCGGGGCTCCGGTCCCGACCATTGTCCGACAACCTCGCGCCTCAGACACCCCGCCCGAGCCGGACGCCAGGCGCCGCGGCCTGGCGTCCGGGCGGCCGTCCGGGCCCTCACCGGCCGATCCGCCCGGTGATTTCCGTGCGAACGCCTCCCGTTGGCGCATGTCCCGGTGGCGTGGCCGCCGGCTTCCTTCCGGCGTTCCCTCCACGCCCGAACGGGTGAGACAAGGGTGCGAGCGGCATTCCGGCGGCGTGCTCGGCGCCGCGGTCGTCCCAGGCCTCCTCGCCTGCTGGACAAGGGCGACTGAGGCGACCGCCTGTGCGCGACCGCTGTCGTGCCCGGATGGTTCGGGGCCCTGAGTGACGCTTCGCCGCCGGGTCGGGCACGTGCCACGGCGGCACCATTCGTATCCGCGACACCGCGGGGTGAGTGAGGTGAGTATGCGTCTGGTGGAGGACGCGAGCGACGACTCCTATGTCCTGGACATCCTCGATATCACGTTGACCCCCGCATTGCCGTGGCTCGGGCACCAGGTCCGCTGGGAGATGAACGGACACCTCAAGGAAACCGTCGACCTGACCCGGGTCACCTGCAATGTGATCATGAAGTTCGGTCCGGTGAAGATACTGGACAGGAGCTACCGGCTGCCCGATCTGCTGGCGCGCATGGGATCGAGGCTCACGGGTGAACCGATGCTGCCCGCCGGGCCCTGGAAGCAGGCGTGGAACCTTCGGCTTCCCGAGACGGTCCCGGTGGCACAGCACCGGATCCGCCTGCGCGCACGGACGGGCAACGGAAAGAAGTTCCTGGCCCTGGACATCCCGCTGGACTTCAGCCGCAGATTCCGTCCGGCCGCGATGACAGCCGGTTACGGCCCACGCGTGCTGCACGGCGCGTACCACTACTGACCACCACTACTGGCCGTGCCGGGTGGGCCCGAGGCAGAACGGGGGTCCAGAGGGCGGAGCCCCCTGGACCCCCGGCGGAGCCCCCTGGGTCAGTGGTGCAGCGCCCCCGACTCCTCCGGCAGATGCGAGGTGATCACCCGGCCCGCCGAGGGAGTCGCATGGCGGCGGTCGACGGCATACGCGACCGCCGCCACGCCCAGCCCCAGCACCGCCAGCGCCGCTCCCGCCGGCGCGGGCGACGTCGTACCGAAGCCCGCCGCGAGGGTCAGGCCGCCGATCCAGGCGCCGCCGGCGTTCGCGAGGTTGAAGGCGGCCTGGTTGGCGGAGGAGGCCAGGGACGGGGCCGCCGACGCCTTCTCCATCACCATCAGCTGCAGCGGCGAGCCCGTGATGAACGCCGCCATGCCCAGCAGGGTCACCGCCAGCGCCGCGCTCCACTGCGCCCGCATGAGCAGCGGGAACAGGAGCAGCACCACCGCCAGTGCGGCCAGGCCGCCGAACAGCGTGCCGCGCAGGGAGTGGTCCGCCAGACGGCCGCCCAGCAGGTTGCCCGCCGTCGCGCCCACACCGAAGAGGGCCAGGAGCAGCGTCACGTTCGACTCGGCGTAGCCCGCCGTGTCCGTCAGCATCGGGGTCACGTAGCTGTACGCGGCGAACAGCGCGCCGAAGCCCGCCACCGTCGTACCGAGCGCCAGCCAGACCGGCAGGGAGCGCAGCGCCGCCAGTTCGCCGCGCAGGCCCGTCGACGCGGCGGCATGCCCCTTGTCCTCCGGGATCAGCAGGGCCAGCGAGGCGATCGCGGCCAGGCCGATCACGCTCACGGCCAGGAAGGTCGAGCGCCAGCCCAGGTGCTGGCCCATCAGCGTCGCCACCGGCACGCCCGCGATGTTGGCGACGGTCAGGCCGAGGAACATCAGGGAGACGGAGCGGGCCTTGCGCTCCGGGGGGACCAGCGACGTCGCCACGACCGCGCCCACGCCGAAGAACGCGCCGTGCGGCAGGCCGCTGAGGAAGCGGGCGCCGAGCAGGGAGTCGTAGCCGGGGGCGAACGCCGACAGGGCGTTGCCCGCGACGAACAGTCCCATCAGGGCGATCAGGACCGTGCGCCGGGACATGCGAGCCGTGAGCGCGGCGAGCAGCGGGGCGCCGATCACCACGCCCAGCGCGTACGCCGAGACCAGGTGTCCCGCCGTGGGGATGGAGATGTGCAGGTCGTCCGCGACGTCGGGCAGCAGGCCCATCATCACGAACTCGGTCGTACCTATTCCGAAAGCGCCGACGGCCAGAGCGAGCAGGGCCAGGGGCATGAAGGGCCTGTGCCTTTCCGAGTCAGAGAGCGGAGTTCCGTGCGTTCTAAGTTCAGCAGCGGAACAAAGTCTCTCAGGCCCGGTATTCCAACCGGTTACGAGGACGTGTCGAGCTTCACACGGGCGGCCACCGGAAGGTGATCGCTGCCCGTGCGCGGCAGCGTCCAGGAGCTCTCCGGCTCCACTCCCCTGACCATGATCTGGTCGATCCGCGCCATCGGGAACGACGCCGGCCAGCTGAACCCGAACCCGCTGCCCGCCGCGCCCTGCGTGGAGCGCATCTGCGAGGTGACCGCGTTGAGCGAGCGGTCGTTCATTGTGCCGTTCAGATCGCCGAGCAGGACGACCCGCTGCAGCGGCTCGTGGGCGATGGCCTCGCCGAGCGCGTCGGCGCTCGTGTCGCGCTGCCGGGCGGTGAAGCCGGCCTCCACCTTCACCCGGACCGAGGGCATGTGGGCGACGTACACCGCGATCGGGCCCTTGGGGGTGGTCACGGTGGCGCGCATCGCACGCTCCCAGCCCAGCCTGATGTCGACGGCCCGGACGTCGGTCATCGGGTACTTGCTCCACAGGCCGACCGTGCCGACCATCGCGTGGTGCTTGTACGTCGACGCGAGCGCCTGCTCGTAGACGGGTACGGCGGTGCCGGGGACCTCTTCCAGAGCCAGGATCTCGGCGCCGGAGGCGGCGACGTCGCGGGCGGTCCCGGCGGGGTCGGGGTTCTCGGCGTTGACGTTGTGGGTCGCCACCATCAGGTCGCCGCCCGAGCCCGACTTGTCGGTGAGCAGACCGCCGAAGAGGTTCAGCCACACGATCGCCGGGAGCAGCACGGCGATCAGCGCGGTCGCCGACTTCCGGATCAGGCCGAGGAGCAGCAGCACCGGGACGGCGAGGCCCAGCCAGGGCAGAAACGTCTCGGTCAGGCTGCCGAGGTTGCCCACGTTGTTCGGGATGTGCGAGTGCAGCAGCATCACCAGGGCGAGGAGCAGGGCCAGCACCGCGAGGACGATGCCGCGGCGCCAGATGCGTGGATCGCCGCGCCAGCCGGAGAAGAGGCGGTGCATCAGGCGCCGAAGCCGGGTTCCTGGATGCTCGGGCCCCGAGCCGCCGCCCACCGTCTTCGTCACGTACGCCTGCTGCGCCATACCGTCTGCCTCACTGCCTGCCGTACACACCGTCGTTCCCCCGTGTGTTCTTCCGACCCTAGGGGATGATCGGCTCCGGTCCCGCCGTCCCATGACGGCCGTACGGAAGACGAGGACGAGGAGGCGGGGCGGCGAGTTCCGGCTGCCCCCGGGACGCGCAGGGTCTGTGACGAAATGCGCACATGGGTGCTACGAGGCTGTCGAGCTGACGGGCCGTAGGCCTTCCAGGACCGCGTCGACGATCTGTTCCGCCAGGTCCTCGGGCAGGTCGCTGTCGGGGCGCATGATGCTGCGGACGAGCATGGGGCCGACGAACATGTCGTTGGCCAGTTCCAGGTCGACGTCCGCCCGCAGCTCGCCGCTGTCCCGGGCCCGGCGCAACACCTCCATGGAGAGCCGGCGGCGGGGCGCTATGACGCTGTCGTAGTACTCCCGCCAGAGCCGGGGGGTGTGCTTGATCTGCGCGTACACGTTGTGCAGGATCGCCGAGGAGCGGGTGGCGAGGCCGCGTTGGCGCAGCGACTCCAGCAGCACGACGAGGTCGTCGCGCAGGCAGGTCCCGGGGAGTTCGGGGTCGGGGGGCTCGGCGGCGCGTACGACGTCGAGGAACAGTTCCTCCTTGCCGCTCCAGCGGCGGTAGATGGTGGCCTTGCCGACGCCGGCCGTGCGCGCGACGCGCTCGATGGAGAGTTCGGCGAGCGGTACGCCGTCCTCCAGGAGCTTCATCACGCCTTCCAGAATGGCCCGTTCCACGGCCTCGCTGCGGGGGCGTCCCCGCGCGGGCCCGTCCGGCCGCGGCCGGCTTTCGGCAAGGCTCACGTCGATCCGTCCTCTCACTGCGCTGCGGTATTGTCCCGCAGCCGCCTCCTTCCCCCGTGAAAGCCCGTGCGTTTCGCGTCACTCCGCGGCCGCGACCAACTCCGTCTCCTTCTCGCCCTGCTGAGCGGCCGGCGGCCTGCCCGGCAGGAACAGGGCCGTCACCACGGCGCCGATCAGCGCGACGCCCACTCCGCACAGCGCGGTGACGTGCATGGCGTGCAGGAACGCGTCGTCGGCGGGCGTGACCAGGGCCTTGCCCTGCGGGCCGAGCCTGCCTGCGATGCCGAGGGTGGCCTCGATGGACTCGGCGGCCTTGTCGCGCAGGGCGGGCGGCAGCACGCCGAGCTTGCCCTCGATGCCGTTGCGGTACGAGGTGGCGAGCACCGAGCCGAGGACGGCGATGCCGAGCGCGCCGCCGACCTGGCGGAAGGTGTTGCTGAGCGCGGAGGCCGAGCCGGCCTTCTCACGCGGCAGCGCCTGCATGATGACGACCGAGGTCGGCGTCATGATGTGCGCCATGCCGGTGCCCATGAGGAAGAAGACGACCTCCAGGATCCAGATCGGCGTGTCGGCCTCGAAGCCGGCGAAGGCGGCCAGCGTCGCGGCGATCAGCACCAGGCCCGCCGTGGTCGTGGCCTTGTTGCCGAACCGGTCGACCAGCAGCCGGGCGCGCGGCGCGAAGATCAGCTGGGCGAGGGCGAGCGGCAGCATCAGCACACCGGACTCCAGCGGCGAGTAGCCGCGCACGCTCTGGGTGTAGAAGACACCGAAGAACGTGACGCCCATGAGCGCGAAGAAGACCAGCGCGATGGCGCCCATGGCGGCCGAGAAGACCTTGTTCTTGAAGTAGGTGACGTCGAGCGACGGGTGGTCGCTGTGCCGCTCGAAGACGACGAAGCCGACGAGGACGAGGAGACCGGCGATGATGGTCGCCAGCACCTTCGCGTCGGTGAAGTCGGCCAGCTCGCCGCCCTTGATGATGCCGTAGACGAGCAGGACGAGGCCGACGACGGACAGGACGACGCCGACGGGGTCGAGGCGGCCCGGCTTCGGGTCGCGGGAGTCGGGCACCAGCCAGGTCATGAGGATCAGCGCGACGATCACGATCGGCACGTTGACGAAGAAGACCGAGCCCCACCAGAAGTGGTCGAGGAGAGCGCCGCCGGTGATCGGCCCGATGGCGATGGCGAGGCCGACACCGCCCGCCCAGATACCGATGGCCTTCGGCTGCTCCTCGCGCTCGAAGACGTTCATCAGGACGGCGAGGGTGGCCGGCATCACGAAGGCGGCACCGAGGGCCATCAGCGCGCGGTAGGCGATCAGCTGGCCGGGCGAGCCGGACTCGGCGGCCAGGGCGGAGCCGATGCCGAACACGGCGATGCCGCCGAGCAGCACCTTCTTGCGGCCGAGGCGGTCGCCGACGAGGCCGGCGGTGAACAGCAGGCCGGCGAAGACGAGGGTGTAGGCGTTGATCGCCCACTCGATCTGGCCCTGGGAGGCGCCGAGGCCGGTCGGCGCGGGGGTCGAGATCGTCTTGATGGCGACGTTCAGGATCGAGTTGTCGAGCACCACGATGAGCAGGCTCAGCATCAGTACGCCGAGGATCGCCCACCGGCGCCGGTGCACCGCTTCCGGTATTCGGGAGGCAGGGACGGGACTTGTCATGTGTTCGAGCGTACGATCATTTCGATACGGAACGGTCTCGTATCTCATTTCTTTACCAAGGCCTTACATGGCTCGGTTTCCGGCCATGGACAGGGATCACAGGGGGTCCCCCTGTTCCTGACTGGCACGAGGTGCCACCATGGAAGCGATCCGGGGACGCCGTCAGGGCGCCTCGAGATGACTGAAGGAGCCGTTGCCATGACGCAGCTTTCGGCTGCCCGGAATGCGCAGACCACGCAGACGACATCCTCCGACGGCAGCAAGGCGCTGTACGGAGGCAAGAGCACCCGGCGCATCACCGTCCGCGACATCACCCTCGCCAAGGAACGCGGCGAGAAGTGGCCCATGCTCACCGCCTACGACGCGATGACCGCGTCCGTCTTCGACGAGTCCGGGATCCCCGTGATCCTGGTCGGCGACTCGGCGGGCAACTGTCACCTCGGGTACGAGACGACCGTGCCCGTCACCCTCGACGAGATGACGATGCTGTCGGCGGCCGTGGTGCGCGGCACGCAGCGCGCCCTGATCGTCGGCGACCTCCCCTTCGGCTCCTACCAGGAGGGTCCGGTGCAGGCGCTGCGCTCGGCGACCCGGCTGGTGAAGGAGGCCGGGGTCGGGGCGGTCAAGCTGGAGGGCGGCGAGCGCTCGCACGAGCAGATCCGGCTGCTGGTGGAGGCCGGCATCCCGGTCATGGCCCACATCGGGCTGACCCCGCAGTCCGTCAACGCGATGGGCTATCGGGTCCAGGGGCGCGGCGAGGAGGCGGCGCAGCAGCTGCTGCGCGATGCGAAGGCCGTGCAGGACGCGGGCGCGTTCGCGGTCGTGCTGGAACTCGTCCCGACGGAGCTGGCGGCCGAGGTGACGCGGGTGCTGCACATCCCCACGGTCGGTATCGGCGCCGGTCCCGAGACGGACGCGCAGGTCCTGGTCTGGACGGACATGCTCGGGCTGACCTCCGGCCGGGTCCCGAAGTTCGTCAAGAAGTACGCGAACCTGCGTGAGGTCATGGGCGACGCGGCGAGGTCGTTCGCGCAGGACGTCGTCGCCGGCGCGTTCCCGCTGGAGGAGCACTCCGTCCACTAGGCGTTGCCACTGAGCCACTGCGGAAACACCGGGCAGCCCGCCGATCTTCCCCCGTCGGCGGGCTGCCGCCTTGTCGGGGCTGGTGTCCCTGGGGGCTCCGCTCCCAGCCCCCCGTTTCGCCCAGCCGCCCACCCGTCCGGGTCGGCCGAATGGGCACCCATTCAGCCAAGCGAGTCGGGTGGTGGGTGGGCATGGGCCGCGGGTCCACCGGGGGTGTAGGTGGGCTGTCGGTGGCTTGTCGGTGGGCTGTCGGCAGACCCTGGCACCGTCTCTGGCATGACACGCATCGACAACCCCGCCGGCGCAAGCCACGCCGTGCACGTACGGGGACTGGTCAAGCACTACGGCGAGACCAAGGCGCTGGACGGTGTCGACCTGGAGGTACGCGAGGGCACCGTGATGGGTGTGCTCGGTCCGAACGGCGCCGGCAAGACCACCCTCGTACGCATCCTGTCCACCCTGATCACCCCGGACGCCGGACAGGCCACCGTGGCCGGCTACGACGTCGTACGCCAGCCCCGGCAGCTGCGCCGGGTGATCGGGCTGACCGGACAGTACGCCTCGGTGGACGAGAAGCTGCCCGGCTGGGAGAACCTGTACATGATCGGGCGGCTGCTGGACCTGTCCCGCAAGGCCGCCCGCGCCCGCGCCGACGAGCTGCTGGAGCGGTTCTCGCTGACGGAGGCGGCGCGGCGCCCCGCGAGCACGTACTCCGGCGGCATGCGGCGGCGGCTGGACCTCGCCGCGTCGATGATCGGGCGGCCCGCCGTGCTGTACCTGGACGAGCCGACGACCGGCCTCGACCCCCGTACCCGCAACGAGGTCTGGGACGAGGTGCAGGCGATGGTCGGCGACGGCGTCACCGTGCTGCTGACCACCCAGTACATGGAGGAGGCCGAGCAGCTCGCCTCCGAGCTGACCGTCGTGGACCGCGGCAAGGTCATCGCGACCGGCGGGATCGAGGAGCTGAAGGCCCGCGTCGGCGGTCGTACGCTCCGTGTCCGTCCCGTCGATCCGCTGCAGCTGCGCCCGCTCGCCGCCACGCTGGACGACCTGGGCATCACCGGGCTCGCGAGCACCACCGTGGACCCCGAGTCCGGGACGCTGCTGGTGCCGGTCCTCAGCGACGAGCAGCTGACCGCCGTGGTCGGCGCGGTCACCGCGCGCGGCATCACGATCTCCTCCATCACCACCGAACTGCCCAGCCTGGACGAGGTGTTCCTGTCCCTCACCGGCCACCGCGCCGGTGCTCCGCAGGAGCCCACGCCCGCCGACTCCCGCGAGGAGGTCGCCGTATGAGCGCCGCCACGACCCCACTCACCGACGTCGACGTCCGGATCCCGCTGCGCGGGCATCTGCGGCACACCGGCGCGCTCATCCGCCGCAACCTGCTCTGGATCCGCCAGGACCCGGAGTCGATGTTCGACGCGCTGTTCATGCCGGTCGTCTTCACCCTGCTGTTCGTGTACGTCTTCGGCGGTTCGATCGGCCAGGCGCTGGGCGGCGGCCAGGGCCAGTACGTGCAGTACGTCATCCCCGGCATGATCGCGATGATGAGCATGACGCTGTCGCAGGGTGTCGGTACCGGGTTCAGCCAGGACTTCAACAGCGGGGTCATGGACCGGTTCCGCACGCTGCCGATCGGCCGCGGCTCCGTGCTGTTCGCGAAGATCGCCGTCGAGCTGGGGCGGATGCTGTTCGCCACGGTCATCCTGATGGTCGTCGCCGTGTGCGTCGGGTTCCGCATCCACCACTGGGCGGGCCTGTTCGCGACCGTGGGCCTGTCCGCGCTGTTCGCCTCATCGATCATGTGGGTGTTCCTCACCCTCGGCGTGATGCTGAAGAACGCGCAGTCCGTGCAGGGCGTGGGCTTCCTGGTGCTGTTCCCGCTGCAGTTCGGGTCCTCGATCTTCGCGCCGACGAAGTCGATGCCGGGCTGGCTGCGCGACTTCACCGACTACAACCCGCTGTCCACGCTCGCGGACGCGGCCCGGGGGCTCATGGTGGGCGGCCCGGTGGCGCACGATCTGTGGGTGACCGTGGCCTGGTCGGTCGGGATCACGGCGGTCGTGGCGCCGATCGCGATCCACAAGTTCCGTACCAGGACTTGACGTTCACCGTGTCTCAGAGCAGGGCGGTGGCCTCCGCGAGGGAGAGGCCACCGCCCTCGGCGTACGCGGCCCGGTAGGCCGGCTCGTCCAGGGCCTGCCGGATCCGGGCCTCGATCATCTCGTGGCACCGGCGCTCCATGCCGGAGGAGATGTGGCCGGACGGCAGCAGGGCGTCGGAGGCTCCGAGGCAACGGGCGGCGTCACCGGCGCGGCTGCCGCCGTCGAGGCGGGCGAGGCCCATGGCCGCGACGCCGAGGCAGACGGAGTCCATGTGCGGGGCGATGCCCTTGACCAGCGGGTCGCGGGCGAGGTCCAGCGCCCGTGCCACCAGGTCCAGGGCGTCCTCGGGCCGGCCGTCGAGGGCGTCCAGCCAGGCCTCCTGGGAGAGGATCATGGAGTCGAAGACGGCGAAGTGCGCGATCGTGAACTCCTCGCGCAGCACGCGCAGTTGCTCACGCGCCTCGGCGGTGCGGCTGGTCAGGCCCAGCCAGCAGGCGAGGAACAGCCGGGCGAAGGGCATCGCCTCGTTGAGGGAGCTGTCCTGGGCCGCGATGACGTCCCGGAGCAGTCGCTCACCGCGCTCGGCGTCACCGCTCTCCATGAGCACGCTGCCGAGGCGGGCCCGGAGGACGGCCATCTGCCCGCGGGCGCCGAGGCGTTCGGCATGCTCGATGGCCGCCTGGTAGTCGGCGACGGCCTCCCGGTAGGCACCCCGGCGTTCGTGGGCCTCACCGCGGGCGGACAGCGCCTCCGCGGTGCCCCAGGCGTCACCCAGACGGCGGAAGATCTCCAGCGCCTCGTCCGCGTCCCGGGAGGCGTTGCCCGCCCAGGCGCTGCGGTTGGCGAGGATGTTGGCGCGCATCTGCAGCGCCCCGGCCAGCTCCCACTCGAAGCCCGGGGTCTCCCGGCAGGTCCGCACGCAGGCGTCGATGACCGTCCGCATCCTGTCCGCGCCGCCGGTCAGCATCACGGCGAAGAACCACAGCATGCCGGGCGCGCGGCAGGTCTGCGGCAGCCCGGGCTCGTAGACCTGGGTGATGGCACGCAGCTTGGCCTGCGCCTCGCCGGTCTGCCAGGCGCCCAGCTCGGTGTCCATGCAGGCGAGATGGGCCAGATGGACCCCGCGCCGGGCCTCCAGGAGAACCTCGCCGGCGTACGGGGGCGGGGTGTCGGTACAGGGCCGCCACACCGGGCGGGCGGGGCGGACCGGTTCGGCGAACGGGTCGGGGCCGAGTGCCATGACCTCCCGGCACCAGGTGCGGGTCTCGATGCGCTGGTCGCGCATCTGCCAGAACCACACCAGGGACAGCGTCAGGCACAGCGCCTCCTGCTCGTCCCGCGCCGCGACGGCGTGCCGCAGGGCGGTGCGCAGGTTCTCGTACTCCAGCTGGAACCGTTCGATGGCGGTGCGCTGTTCGGGGCCGCGCAGCAACGGGTCGGTGGTGCGGGCGAGTTCGCGGTAGTACGCGAGGTGGGCGCGCTCGGCGCCGGTGCGCCGGCCGGCGGCGTCCAGCCGTTCGCCGGCGTACTCGGCGACGGTCTCCAGGAGCCGGTAGCGCATGGTTCCCTCGGCCGAAGGAGCGGCCACCACAAGGGACTTGTCGACCAGGGAGCCGAGCGCGTCCAGGGCGGCCGGGCCGCACACGGCCTCGGCGGCGGCCAGGTCGCAGCCGCCCGCGAAGACGGACAGCCGGGCGAGGACGTCCCGTTCGTCCGCGTCCAGCAGCTCCCAGGACCAGTCCACGACGGCCCGCAGGGTCTGCTGGCGGGGCAGCACGGTACGGCTGCCGGAGGTGAGCAGCCGGAACCGGTCGTCGAGCCGGTCGGCTATCTGCCGCGGGGTCAGCATCCGCAGGCGCGCGGCCGCCAGCTCGATGGCGAGGGGCAGGCCGTCGAGCCGCCGGCAGATCTCGGCGCAGGACCCGGGATCGTCCTCGACGCGGAATCCGGGCCGGGCGGCGGCGCCGCGGTCGGCGAGCAGCCGCAGGGCGACCGGCTCGGGCAGCGGCTCCACGGGCCGCACCAACTCCCCCGGTATGCCGAGGGGTTCGCGGCTGGTGGCGAGGACGGTCAGCTCCGGGCAACGGGCCAGCAGGCGCTCGGTGAGGTGGGCGGCGGCCTCGATGACGTGCTCGCAGTTGTCCAGGACGATCAGCATCCGGCGCCGGGCGCAGTGCTCCACGATCCGTTCGAGGGGGTCGTCGTGGCGGTCGCCGACCGCGCGTATGGTCTCGGCCCCCGCGCCGTACAGCACGGTCTCGCGGGCGCCGATCGCGGTGAGCACGGCCTGCGGTACGGCGTCGGGGTCGTCCACGGGGGCGAGTTCGGCCAGCCACACCCCGTCCCGGGCGGTGTGCCGTACCGCCTCGGCGGCCTCCTGGGACAGCCGGGTCTTGCCGGCGCCGCCGGGCCCGACCAGGGTGACCAGGCGGGCGCCGGTGAGATCGGCGCCGATGGCCTCGATGTCGGCCTCCCGGCCGACGAAGGAGGTGAGCCGGGCGGGCAGGTTGCCGAGGACCCGGCGCTCCGGCTCCCGAGGAGCTGCTGTCAGCAACTCGGTGTGCAGGGCGCGCAGTTCGGGGCCGGGGTCGGAGCCGAGCCGGTCCGCGAGCAGCCGTCGTACCTCCTCGTAGGCGGCGAGGGCCTGGGCCGGGCGGCCGGCGTCGCGCAGGGCGCGCAGCCGCAGCGCCTGCAGCGGCTCGTCCAGCGGGTGGTCGTCGCACAGGGCGGTCAGCTCGGGCAGCGACTGTCCGGCGTGGCCGAGGGCGAGGGCGGCGGTGTGCCGGGCACGCAGGGCGTCGAGCCGGCGGGTCTCCCAGCGGGCCGCCTCGGCGGTGTGGTCGGGCAGGTCGGCGAGGGCGGGGCCGCGCCACAGGGCGAGCGCGTCGTCCAGGACGGCGGCGGCCTTGGCCGGGTCGCCGTCGCCGAGGGCGGCGAGGCCGTCGCCGGTCAGCCGCTCGAAGCGGGTGAGGTCGACGTCGTCGGGGGCGGCGGTGAGCCGGTAGCCGCCCTCGGCGGAGGCGACGGCGTCCGCGCCGAGCGTACGGCGCAGCCGGCCGACCAGCGCCTGCAGCGCCCCGACGGCATCGGCGGGCGGGTCGGCGCCCCACACCTCGTCGACCAGCACGGCGGCGGGCACGGTCCGCCCCGCACGCAGCGCGAGCACGCCCAGCAGGGCGCGCAGCCGCGCCCCGCCGACCGGGACGGCCGTACCGTCGGGGCGGAGTACCTGGGTGGTGCCGAGCAGGCGATAGCGCACGGGGTCCATTGTCGCCGGAGACGACGGGGCCCCGCTTCCGGGTTTCGGATGACCAGGAACCTCTGGCCGTCCGCCGGACGTTCCCCCCACATCACCGGTACGGTCGACCCCGCCCCGTCCGACACGCCCCGAGGAGCCCTGCCCCCATGACCACCGCCACCACCCGCCCCAGCGACCGGCGGGTCAGTCCCGTGTTCCTCGGGATCCTGGCCGTGACGGCGGTGACCGGCTGGGCCACCTGGACCGGGTATGCGGCGCAGCCGGGTGTCGCGATCTTCCTGTTCGTGACGGCGGCCTGGATCGTCTCCCTGTGCCTGCACGAGTACGCGCACGCGCGCACGGCGCTGCACGGCGGGGACATCACGGTCGGCGCGAAGGGCTACCTCACGCTGAACCCGCTGAAGTACACGCATGCGCTGCTCAGCATCGTGCTCCCGGTGCTCTTCCTGATCATGGGCGGGATCGGTCTGCCCGGTGGCGCGGTGTTCATCGAGCGCGGCCGGATCCGGGGCCGCTGGAAACACAGCCTGATCTCGGCGGCGGGCCCGCTGACGAACGTCCTGCTCGCGGCCGTGTGCACCGCGCCGTTCTGGCTGCACGCCCTGGACGGCGTGCCCGCCGACTTCCAGTACGCGCTGGCGTTCCTCGCGCTGCTCCAGGTGACGGCGTCGATCCTGAACTTCCTGCCGGTGCCGGGCCTGGACGGCTACGGCGTCATCGAGCCCTGGCTGTCGTACCGGGTGAAGCGCCAGGTGGAGCCGTTCGCGCAGTTCGGGCTGCTGTTCGTGTTCGCGCTGCTGTGGGTGCCGTCGATCAACAGCGTGTTCTTCGACGTGATCGACACCATCCTGCGCGGCCTCGGCGTGGGCGACTTCCCGCGCTACTGCGGCCAGGAGCTGTACCGCTTCTGGCAGGGCAGCCCCGACATCTGCCGGATCAACCCGTGACGGACTTGCCCCGCGCCGCGGCGGCCCGGCCGCGCTTGACGTAGTACCAGGTCATGTTGGACGTCAGGCCCGCCAGCAGCACCCAGACGACGCCCAGCCAGCTGCCCCGGGCGAAGGAGACGACGGCGGCGGCCACGGAGAGGACGCAGACGACGAGGGGGTAGAGGGCGATGCGGGGCATGGGGTCGGCTCCTTGCGGGGACACTGCTACGACGACCAGTGTCCCCCATCCGCTCAGACGTCGGTGACGCGGAGCCCGGCGTGTGCCTTGTAGCGGCGGTTGACCGAGATCAGGTTCGCGACCAGGGACTCCACCTGGTGGGCGTTGCGCAGCCGTCCGGCGAAGACGCCGCGCATGCCGGGGATGCGCCCGGCCAGCGCCTGCACGATCTCCACATCGGCCCGCTCCTCGCCGAGCACCATCACATCGGTGTCGATCTGCTCGATGTCCGGGTCCTGGAGCAGGACGGCCGACAGATGGTGGAAGGCCGCGGCGACCCGGGAGTCCGGCAGCAGGGCGGCGGCCTGTTCGGCGGCGCTGCCCTCCTCGGGCTTGAGGGCGTAGGCGCCCTTCTTGTCGAAGCCGAGCGGGTTGACGCAGTCCACGACGAGCTTGCCAGCCAGTTCGTCGCGCAGCGACTTCAGGGTGTCGCCGTGCCCGTCCCACGGTACGGCGACGATCACGATGTCGCTGCGGCGCGCGGTCTCGGCGTTGTCGGCGCCCTCGACGCCGTGGCCGAGTTCCCGGGCGGCGGCCTGGGCGCGCTCGGCGGCGCGGGAGCCGATGATCACCTTCTGGCCGGCCCGAGCGAGCCGGTAGGCGAGGCCCTTGCCCTGCGGTCCGGTGCCGCCGAGCACGCCGACGACGTACCCGGAGACGTCGGGCAGGTCCCAGGGGTCCTTGGCGGGGGCCTTGGCGGGGGTCTGTGCGCTGTCGGAAGAGGTCGTAGAGGTCATGGGGGCGACTCTACGTCCGTGCCGGGTACGGCACCCGGTCAGGTGAGGCGGTGGACCGGCACCCGGCGGAAGGCGACGGTCTCGTAGGCGCTGAAGTCGCCGGTCTCGTAGAGGAGTCCGACCGTGTCCGCGTCGACGCGGACCAGGTCGGAGTAGGCGGCGGGCAGCCCGTCGACGGTGTACGCGGTGCGCCAGGTGGTGCCGCCGTCGGTGGAGGCGCGGAGCGTCATCAGGGCGCGGGAGGCGGGGGCGGCGGGGCCGGAGTAGAGGAGCAGGTCGGGGTCGCGGAGCTGCAGGACGGCGGCCTGGCAGACCGGGGCGGTCAGCCCTGCCTGCGGCCGGAACGGCCTGACCAGGGTCCTCCCGCCGTCCGTCGAGTGGGCGTCGGCGCGGTTGCCGGGCGAGCGCGAGTCGGTGCGGGTGTTGAAGTAGACGCGTCCGTCGGGGAGTTCGGCGGCGGTGGTCTCGTTGACGTTGATGTATCCATCGGTGTTCTCGTCGACGTACCCGAGGTACCAGCTCTCGCCCCGGTCGTCGCTGAGCAGGCAGTGGCCGCTGTAGTAGTGCGGCTCGGTGCCGGTGTCCGTGCCGGTGGGCGGCAGGGAGTGGTTGGCCGGGACGAGGACGCGTCCGCTGCCCAGCTGGAGGGCGTGCCCGGGGGTGGTGGCGTACCAGCGCCAGCCGGGTTGCTTCACCTGCGCGGTGATCTCCCTGGGCGCGGACCAGGACTCCCCGTCGTCATCACTGTGCTGCACCCACACGCGCCGCCCGTCGGCGTCCTCGACCTGGCCGCGCAGGATGGCGTCCTCGGTGGCGGAGGCGGCGGCCCTAAGGTGCACGAGCAGGATCCGGCCGGTGTCGAGGACGACGGGGGCGGGGTTGCCGGCGAGGTGGTCGCCGTTGTTCGCGGCGATCCGGAGCGGACCCCAGGTGCGGCCGCCGTCCGTGGACCGTTTGAGCACGATGTCGATCTGCCCGTGGTCGGCGGCGGAGCCGGACCGGCCCTCGCAGAAGGCGAGGAGGGTGCCGGCGCCGGTGGCGACGACGGCCGGGATCCGGAAGGCGGCGTAGCCCTCGTGTCCGGCGCGGAAGGGGACGGTGACCTCGGTCATGGGACGGCTCCTCGGGGTGGTGGGGCACCGCATCGTGTGGGGACCGGATTGTGCGGGGACCGGATCGTGCGGGACCGGTGCATGTCCCCGGGGCGGGCGAATTCCGGGTGAACTCCGTGTCACGGGTGACCGGTTGCGGCAGGATGCGGGCGCATGGACGCCGTACGGGTCGCGCTGCTGCGCGAAGTGCTCGCCGGGACCGAGTGGCTGGGGGCCAGCCGGAGATTCGCGGGGGTGCTGCGCGGTTCGGTGGTGGCCCACGGGGGCGGGCTGCTGCTGGTGGGCACGCCGGAGTACGAACCCTGGCATCTGGCCGCACATCTGGTGGACGAGGCGGCCTGGTCCGGGACGCCCGAGCTGGCGCCGACGCTCGTACGGCATGACGCGCGCCCCTGTGACCCGCCGCACCTCGCCGTCGGACCGGGGCGGATCGCGGCGGCGCGGCGCGGGGAGACCCTGCTGGTCGTGGCGCCCGAGGAGCCGGCGCCGCTGCTGGAACGCGTGCACTCGGCCCGGCGGGCCGGGGTGACGGTACTGGCCCTGGGCGCCGGCGGGGGCGAGCTGGCCGCGATGGCCCACGAGTCGCTGACGGCGCCGGAGGGGTCGGAGCTGGACCTGGACACGGTGCAGCACCTGGTCAGCGCGGGGGCAGGCGAAAACGCGGGCTCTCCGAGGGTTCGGCGGGGATTCCGGGACCGGTTGGCAAGACTGACGGAAGCCCTGACGGCACCGCCTCCCGCCCCCTGGTGACCCCCCTGGTAACCCCGTGGGTGTGGGGAAAAGCAGTTGCTCGGTGGTCGCGGGCAGTCGAGCATTCCCGGGTGATCCGCTCTCTTCTCCCCGACCTCTCCCCCTGGAAGGCCTCCGTAGATTTCCGTCGGCTCTGGAAGTCCGGGCTGATCAGCAACTTCGGCAGCTTCCTCACCCTCGTCGCGCTTCCCGTCCAGCTGAAGGACCTGACGCAGTCCACCGCTGCGGTGGGCGCGATCGGCGCCGTGGAGCTGCTCCCCCTCATCGTCTGCGGACTGTACGGCGGCGCCCTCGCCGACGCCCTCGACAAGCGGCGGCTCATCGCGTGGACGGAGGCCGGTCAGGGCCTGCTCAGCGCCGCGCTGCTGGTCAACGCCCTGCTCCCGCACCCGGCGGTCTGGCCGCTGTACGCCGTCGCCGCCCTCTCCTCCGCCCTGGTCTCCGTACAGCGCCCGGCGCTGGACTCGCTGTGGCCCCGGATCGTCGCCCACGCCGACATGCCCGCCGCGGCCTCGCTGAACTCGCTGCGCTGGACCGTCGGCGGAGTCGCCGGGCCGGCGCTCGCCGGCGTGGTCGTCGCCTACGCGGGCCTCGGCTGGGCCTACGCCGCCGACCTGCTGACCTTCGCGGTCTCCCTGGCGTACCTCGTCCGGATCGCCCCCTCCCCCGCCTCTCACGCGGCCGCCAGGCCGTCGCTGCGGGCCGTCGCGGAAGGTGCCCGGTACGCCTGGAGCCGCAAGGAACTCCTCGGCACCTACGTCGTCGACCTCGCCGCGATGTCCCTGGCCATGCCGCTCGCCGTACTGCCGTTCCTCGCCGACGAACTGCACGCCGACTGGTCGCTCGGGCTGATGTACGCGAGCCTCCCGGCCGGCTCCCTGCTGGTGAGCCTGACCAGCGGCTGGACCTCCCGGATCCACCGGCACGGGCTGCTGGTGGTGCTGTCGGCCACGGGCTGGGGCCTCGCGGTCGCGGCGGCCGGCCTGTGTGGGAACGTGTGGCTGGTCCTGCTGTTCCTGACGGTCGGCGGCGGCTTCGACATGGTCTCCGGGATCTTCCGGGCCGCGATGTGGAACCAGACGATCCCCGACGAGCTGCGCGGCCGGCTCGCCGGGATCGAGCTGCTGTCCTACTCGGTCGGCCCCCAGCTCGGCCAGGTCCGGGCGGGCGGCCTCGCCGCCTGGGCGGGCCTGCGGGCCTCGGTCGTCTCCGGCGGGCTGGCGTGCGCGGGCGCCATCGGGCTGCTCGCGCTCTGCCTGCCGGGTCTCATGACGTACGACGCCCGGACCAACGAGCACGCCGTACGGATGCGGGAGCGAAGCGCCGCGGGCACCCGGACCGCCGGCTGATCACTCCTCGGCTGATCACTCCTCGTCGGCGTCCCCCCGCGCAGCCCTGTCGTGCCAGCGCGGGTCGGTCTCCCAGTCGAGGTTGCGCTCGCGGGCCGTCTCCATGGCGTGCTCGGCCTCCTCGCGGCTGGTGTACGGCCCGAAACGGTCCTTGGCCGGGCACTCCGGCCCTTCCTCGACCTTGCCGTGCACCAGGCAGTAGTACCACTCGCCCGGCTTGCCGACGGTGCGCTTCTTGAACAGGGCCATGGACAGCTCCTCTCGCCACCGACATGTTCCCCCATGCGGGCTGGATAGACTCGCTGGCATGTCTGGCCAGTCGCTGCTCGTACCAGGGGAGCTCTCTCCCACCCGTTCGGTCCCCGGAAACATCCGCCGCCCCGAGTACGTCGGCAAGCCCGCGCCGACGCCGTACACCGGGCCGGAGGTGCAGACCCCCGAGACCATCGAGGCGATGCGCGTCGCCGGCCGTATCGCCGCGCAGGCGATGGCGGAGGCCGCGCGGATCATCGCGCCCGGGGTCACCACGGACCAGCTGGACAAGGTCGCCCATGAGTACATGTGCGACCACGGCGCCTACCCGTCCACGCTCGGCTACCGCGGCTTCCCGAAGTCGCTGTGCACCTCGGTCAACGAGGTCATCTGCCACGGCATCCCGGACTCGACGGTCCTGAACGACGGTGACATCGTCAACCTCGACGTGACCGCGTACATCGGCGGCGTGCACGGCGACAACAACGCCACGTACCTGGTCGGGGACGTGGACGAGGAGTCGCGGCTGCTGGTGGAGCGGACCCGTGAGTCCCTCAACCGCGCGATCAAGGCGGTCAAGCCGGGCCGGCAGATCAATGTGATCGGCCGTGTCATCGAGTCCTACGCCAAGCGCTTCGGCTACGGAGTCGTCCGTGACTTCACCGGCCACGGGATCAACTCCTCCTTCCACTCCGGCCTGATCATCCCGCACTACGACAGCCCGCACGCGACGACGGTCATGCAGCCGGGCATGACGTTCACGATCGAGCCGATGCTGACGCTGGGCACCCATGAGTACGACATGTGGGACGACGGCTGGACGGTCGTGACGAAGGACCGCAGGCGGACCGCGCAGTTCGAGCACACGCTGGTGGTGACGGAGACCGGCGCGGAGATCCTGACCCTGCCGTAGCGCCGCGCTCGCCCCGGCCACGGCCGCGGAGCCCGCCCTCGGCGAGGGCGGGCTTTCTCTTGTAGACTTTTACCGACACCATGTCGGCAAGATGTCGGCAAGATTGTCGGCAAGATGGGCCACGATGGGCAGGGGACGGTCGCATGGACTCCTTCTCGATCCTCATCCGCACCGCGTCCCACGAGCAGCATGTGGCGGCGGAGACGTCGACGTTCATGAGCGACCTGCTCGGCGGCAGGCTGGGCGTGACCGCGTATGCGCGCTACACCGAGCAGCTGTGGTTCGTCTACGAGGCCCTGGAGTGCGGCGCCGGGCGGCTGGCGGCGGACCCGGTGGCGGGGCCGTTCATCCGGCCCGAGCTGCTCCGGCTGCCCGCGCTGGAGCGGGACCTGGCGCATCTGCGGGGGCCGGGATGGCGGGCGGGACTGAGCGCCCTGCCGGCGACCCGGGCGTACGCGGACCGGGTCCGCGCCTGCGCCGAGCGCTGGCCGGGCGGCTATGTCGCCCACCACTACACCCGCTACCTGGGCGATCTCTCCGGCGGCCAGATCATCCGGGACCGGGCGGAGAAGACCTGGGGCTTCGCGAGGAAGGGCGACGGCGTCCGCTTCTACGTCTTCGAGGGCATCCCCAACCCCGCAGAGTTCAAGCGGAGTTACCGTGACCGCCTGGACGCGATAGACGTGGACGACCTGGAGAAGCAGCGGGTCGTCGCCGAGTGCAAGCGGGCGTTCGCCTTGAACACGGAGGTCTTCCGGGCCCTTGCCGACGAGTTCCCGCTGAGCGCCTAGGCGGGCAGGCCCTGGTGTTCCAGAGACACCCGCCCGCCGACCTCCGTCCAGCCGTGCGGCTGCGGTGCGGTGAGGATCTGGGAGCCCTGGCCCTGGGTGATGTTCAGGGCGCGGCCCAGCCGGTCGGTGAGGAGGAGGGCGGCCGCGCCGGTGGCCTCGTCCTCGTCGATGCCGTCGCCCCGGCCGGGGAAGGCGCGGGCGCGGATCCGGCCGGCCGCCTCGTCCTCCCAGGCCCAGGCGTAGATCCACTCGCCGGGCGGGGGCACGTCGAGGGCGTCGACCTCGGCGGAGGTGCCGTACTGACGCAGGGTGCGCGGCGGGGCCCACTCCGCCCGGGCCTCGATCCAGTTGAACTCGCCGTCCAGCCGGGTGCCCACCACTCCGGCGGGCGTGACCAGTTCGGGCACGTCGAGCAGCCAGGCCGCGCCGACGCAGGGGTGTCCGGCGAAGGGCAGCCGCAGGGTGGGCGTGTAGATGTCGATCACACCGCGCTCGGGGTCGTCCACGAACACGGTCTCGCTGAAGCCGAGTTTGGCCGCCAGCGCCTGCCGGTCGCTCCGTTCGGGCAGCACCGAGCCGTCGCGGACGACGCCGAGTTCATTGCCGTAGCCGCCGTCCGGGCCGCAGAAGACCCGGAGTACGTCGTAGTCAGTCACTTGGGAATTGAAGCATCGCGGCGGCCGCGAGCGTACGCCAGGCGGGGGCTCCGCCGGGGAGGGAGGTCACGGTGTGGCCGCTGTACCTGATCCCGGCGCTCGCGGTGTTCTTCGCCCCGGTAGGGTTCGCCTCCGGGAAGGGGAAGGTGAAGGGACCCGATGAGCAGGGATCGCAGCTCGCGCAGGCTCCGCAGGCGTGACCGGAAGGCGCTGCTCCGCAGCCATGGCCGGAACGCGTTCGCGGCGGCCTCGCTGACCGCTCTGGCGCTGACGGCGAGCGGGTGCGTGGTGGTGCACGGGGAGCGCGAGATGCTCCCCTCCGCCACCCGCGCCGAGGCCGCCAAGGCGGTCACCGCGTTCACGACCGCGTACAACCAGGCCGACAAGGCCTACGACAGCTCCCTGGACGCGCCGTATCTGACCGGCCCGTTCGGCGACATCACCGCCGCGCGGCTGAAGGCCGGGCACACCAACAGCCCCTCCGGCAACCCTCATCACGTGCCGCTGCAGCTGTCCGACGTGAAGATCACGATCCCCAGGAAGCCCGGCTGGCCGCGCTGGTTCCTCGCCGACGCCAGGGGCAACAAGACCGGCGCCGCGCGCTGGCTGATGGTGTTCACGCGGGGCGACCTCGGCGCGCGCTGGCGGGTGGCGTACGTGACCCTGGTGGCACCCGGCGCCGTACCGCAGTTCAAGACGGACAACGCCGGCTGGGCGGAGGCGGTACCGGCCGATTCCACCCAAGTCGCCGTCGCGCCGGGGAAGTTGAGTCAGGAGTACGTGACGTACCTGAAGAAGGGCGGGCCGGCTTTCGCCGACGGCCGGTACACCAGCGTCGAGCGCTCCGACCGGGCCGGGCGGGCCCGCAAGCCGGGCCTGGTCACCCAGTTCATCGACCGGCCGCTGACGAGCGGCGACTACGCGCCGCTGGCCCTGCGCACCGCGGACGGCGGCGCGCTCGTCTTCTTCACCACGCATCACTACGAGAAGCAGACCGCCGCCGCCGGCACCACCGTCCCGGTCCCGAACAAGGACGTACAGGCCCTGACCGAGGGCGAGGTGAAACAGTCCCTCACCCTGGAACTCATGTCCGCCGAGACCGCCCTGGACCCGGCGGGCAACGGCAAGGTGTCGGTGCTGGGCCGGGTACCGGGCCTGACGTCGGCGCAGGGCGCGTAGGGCGCCCGGAAGGCGCGGAGCGCCAAGGCGCGCGGGGCTGTGCCCGATGTGCGGCCACCGCCGGGCGCTCAGTGCCGCAGGGGCCAGACCCCGCCCTCCACGCTCGTGCCGGCATGGCGCCCACACGCGTCCGTGAGCACCTCCAGCAGGCTCAGCGGATCCGGCAGCGGCTGCTCCGGGCCGTGGCCCCGTACCCACCGCACCTGCCGCCCGTCGTCACCGGGCAGCCGGGCGGGCGGAACCAGCACGTACGACCCCCGGCAGTGCCAGCGCAGCCCGGGGTGCTCGTCCATGGTCTCGGGGTGGCAGTCCAGCTCGCACGGCCACCACTCGTCCTCGTCCTCGGGGGTGCCGCGGGTGAGGGTGAAGAACAGCAGGCGGCCGTCGTCGCTCTCGGCGACGGGACCGACCTCGACACCGCTGCCGAGCAGCCGCTCCAGCGCCTCCCGCCCGGCCTCCAGGGGCACGTCGAGGACGTCGTGGGTCATGCCGGTGGCGGTGATGAAGTTGGCCTGCGGCTGGTGCCGGGCCCAGCGCTCGATCTGGGCGCGGTCGGTGGTGGACTGGGTCTGCCAGGCGAACGACACCGGGTGCCGGGCCGGGGTGGGACAGCCGACGCGGTCGCAGGAACAGCGGTAGCCGGGGGCGGGATGCGCGGCGGGGGCGAGCGGGAGGCCCGCCGCGGCGGCGGCGAGCAGCTGGGCCTCACGGCCGCCTTCGTCGGCGGGGGCCTCCTTCGGGCGGCGTCCGAGCAGCCACTGGGAGAGTTTGCCCTGCCGGCCGGAGCGGCCGCCGAACGTCGCGCTCATCTATCGCCTCGCCTCGGTGGTTGCCTCGCTGGTGTGCGGCCAGCATGCCTTATCGTCCCATCTTCCTGCGCTTCGGGGGGCCGCGGGGCGGATCCGGAGGAACCGGGCGAGACGCGCCTCACACGACTCAGCGGGGGACCAGGCCGTACAGGGCGTAGTCGACCAGCGTGTCCGTGTAGGCGTACGTGATCGGCGCCGTGTGCTGGAGCCAGCGCTGGGCCAGGGGCGAGACGAACAGCTCCAGGGCGATACGGGGATCGACGTCGGCCCGTACGGCCCCGGTGTCCTGGGCGGCGCGCAGCCGGTCGACGTACAGCTGGAGCTGGGGTTCGAGGAGCTTGGTGACGAACTCGCGGCCGAGCGGCTCGTTGACCACGCCCTCGGCGGCCAGCGCGCGGGAGGGCACCGCGAAGCGCGGGTCGAGCAGCTGGTCCACGGTGATCCGCAGCACCGTCTTGAGGTCGGCGGCCAGGTCGCCGGTGTCCGGGATGACGTACGGCTCCTGCCCCGCCTCCTGTGCCGCCTGCGTGGAGAGGTCGAAGAACGCCTCCATCAGGACGGCCGCCTTGGAGGGCCACCAGCGGTAGATCGTCTGCTTGCCGACCCCGGCGCGGGCGGCGATCCCCTCGACGGTGGTCTTCGGGTACCCGACCTCGCCGACCAGGGCGAGGGCGGCGTCGTAGATCGCTCGGCGGGACTTCTCGCTGCGCCGGCTGGCGTCGGGGGCGGGCTTCTTGACCATGGGGCGACGCTACAAGCTCCGCCGGTTCAGCGGTCCGCGGAGGTGCCGCGTCGTGGGTGCTGGTCTACGCGTCCGGATCCGGCGGCGGCCACGGGTCTCCCCAGTCGGCGTCCCGGGCCGCCTTGTACAGGTCGCCGTGGCGTTTGGTGACGGTCGTGCGGCGCAGTCGTTCGTCCGCCTCGCACAGGTCCAGCAGCACCTGCCCCTTGCGGATCTGCGGGCGCCGGACGATGCGGGAGGGGGCCGGCGGGGCGGGCAGGCGGGTGGCGACGACGTACGAGAACTTCTCGTCCTCGTACGGCAGGGTGCCGCCCTTGACCTGGCGGTGCAGGGAGGAGCGGCTCACCCGGGCGGCGAAGTGGCACCAGTCCTTGCCGGGCTCGATGGGGCAGGCGGCGCTGTGCGGGCAGGGGGCGACGACGTGCAGGCCGGCGCGGACGAGGCGGTCGCGAGCCTCGATCACCCGGGCGTAGCCGGCCGGGGTGCCGGCCTCCACGATCACCACGGCCTGCGCGGCGGCGGCAGCGGCGTCGACGAGGGCGGCCCGGTCGGGTTCGGAGAGTTCGTTGAGGACGTACGACACCGTGACGAGATCCACGTCGTCGAGCGTGAGGTCGGTGCCGATCCGGGCGCGCTGCCAGTGGGCGCCCCGCAGGGCCGGGTTGGCGCCGGCGATCTCCCGGCCGAGGGCGAGGGCGGGCTCGGCCCAGTCCAGCACGGTGACGCCGCGCTCGCCCGGCCAGGTCGCGGTGACGGCCCAGGTCGCGGCGCCGGTGCCACCGCCGACGTCGGTGTGGCTGCGCGGCGTCCAGTCGGGTACGGCCGTGGCGAAGGCCTCCAGCGCCGCGTGGACCGCCTCGAAGGTGGCGGGCATGCGGTAGGCCGCGTAGGCGGCCACGTCGGCGCGGTCGCGGAGGATCGGGGTGTGGGTGGGGGTGTCGCCCCGGTAGTGGGCGATGAGCCGTTCGACCGCGCCCGCCGCCTGCTTGGGCGGGAGTCCGTCGAGCAGCTCGGCGAGGCTCCTGCGGAGGGCGTCGGCCGGGGTTACGGGGGCGTTCACCCGGTGATTCTATGGCGCCCGCCCTGCGCGGGTGCGGGCCCTGCTGGGGGGTGCCGGCCCGGGTGGGGGAGCCGGCCCGGGTGGGGGAGCCGGCCCGGGTGGGTGCGTGCGCGCCGTCCCGCGATCCCGCCCCCACCCCGCGGACCCGCCTCAGATCACGGCTCTCGCCAGTCGCGTCGCCAGTCTCGCCCTCGGCCCGCTGTCCGGTGCCCGGCGCCTCGGGTGGACCGTGTTGGCCAGCAGGATCAGGAACGTGTCCGTTCTCGGGTCGAGGACGAGGGACGTGCCGGTGAAGCCCGTGTGGCCGGCCGCGCCGTTGCCCGCGAGTTCGCCCATGAACCACGGCTGGTCGACGGTGAAGCCCAGGCCGGGTGGGGTGAGGAGCAGTTCGACGAAGTCGGGGCCGAGGATGCGGGCCGGGCCGTAGGAGCCGCCGGCCAGCAGGGCGCGGCAGAAGACCGCCAGGTCGGGGGCGGTGGAGAACAGGCCCGCGTGTCCGGCCACGCCACCCAGCGCCCAGGCGTTCTCGTCGTGGACGACGCCCCGCAGCATCCCGCGGTCCGCCTTGGCCCACGGCCGCCGCTGGTCCTCGGTGGCGGCCGCGCCCCGGCAGGGGCCGAAGCTGGTGGCCGTCATGCCGAGCGGGCGGGTGATGCCGTCCTGGACGAGGACGTCGAGCGGCCGGCCGGTGATCCGCTCCAGCACGGACTGGAGCACGAGCATGTTCAGGTCGGAGTAGAGATACCGGCCGGGTGTGCTCGTCGGGGCCTCGGCGCGCAGCAGGGACAGGCGGGTGGCGTCGTCCGGGCAGTCGTACAGCGGGAGTTCGGGGCGGAGCCCGGAGGTGTGGGTGAGCAGTTGCCGCACGGTGATGCCGTGGGCGGCCGCGGCGTGGAAGTCGGGCAGGTAGTCGCCGACCCGGGCGTTCATGCCGAGGGTGCCGCGCTCGATCTGCTGCACGGCGGCGACGGAGGTGAACAGCTTGGTGAGGGAGGCCAGGTCGAAGGGTGTGTCGACGGTGGCCGGGACCCGGGCGGCGGGCGGCAGTTCGACACCGGTGTCGGTCTCGGGGTCGTAGCCGGAGTAGCGGACGGCGAAGCCCGCCGCCTCGGCGACGGCGATCACGGGTCCGCGGCCGGCCAGCACGACGGCGCCGGGCGCCCAGGGGCGGTCTCCGGCGGTGAGGGCGTGCACCTCGCCGACCAGGTGCCCGAGTTCCGCGGGGTCGAGCCCGGCCCGTTCCGGTGTGTCGGCGCGCAGTTTCGGTGCGCTCAGTGCTCGTCTCCCTCCGACCCCGCACGGGTGTTCCCCCGTGTCTTCCAGGGACGGCACATTCCCATGAAGCAGGCCGCCGCGACCAGTGCTCCCGCCAGTTGGACCACTGCCATGGGTACGGCGGTGTGCTCTCCGGCGACGCCGACGAGCGGCGAGGCGACCGCGCCGACGAGGAAGGAGGTGGTGCCGAGCAGCGCGGAGGCGGAGCCGGCGGCGTGCCGGGTGCGCATGAGGGCGAGGGACTGGGCGTTGGGGAGGGTGATGCCCATCGCCGACATCAGGACGAAGAGCGCGGCCGCAACGGGGGCGAGGCCGGTCCCGCCGAGGGCGCCGGCCGACATCAGCAGCAGGGCGCTCGCGGCGAGCACGATCACCGCGAGGCCGCAGGCCAGCACCTTCTCCAGGGCGACCCGGCCGACCAGCAGCTTCCCGTTGACCTGTCCGGCGATCACCAGCCCGACCGAGTTGAGGCCGAAGAGCAGGCTGAAGGTCTGCGGGGAGGCGCCGTAGATCTCCTGGATCACGAACGGGGACGCGGATATGTACGCGAACAGCGCGGCGAAGGCGAAGCCGCCGGCCAGCATGTAGCCGGTGAAGGGCAGGTCGGCGAGCAGCCCCCGCATGGCGCGCAGGGCCGTCCCGGCTCCCCCGGCGTGGCGGTCTGCGGGCGGCAGCGTCTCGGGCAGCCGCAGCCAGACGAGCGCGGCGAGCAGCGTGCCGACCACGGTGAGGACCACGAACACGCCCCGCCAGTCCGTCACCCTGAGGATCTGCCCGCCGATCAGCGGCGCCACGATCGGCGCGGCCCCGGAGATCAGCATCAGGGTGGAGAAGAAGCGGGCCATGGCCACGCCGTCGTACAGATCGCGTACGACGGCCCGGGCGATGACGATCCCGGCCGCGCCCGCGAGGCCCTGCGCCAGCCGGAGGGCGACCAGCGTCTCGACGTTCGGCGCGAGGGCGCACAGGGCGGTCGCGACGAGGTACACGGCGAGGCCGGCGAGGAGTGGCCGGCGGCGGCCCCAGCGGTCGCTCATCGGGCCGACGACCAGCTGGCCGAGGGCCATGCCCAGCAGGCACGCGGTGAGGGTGAGCTGGACGGTGGCGGCGGGCGCGTGCAGGGACCTGGTGACCTCCGGCAGGGACGGGAGGTACATGTCCATGGCGAGCGGGGGTGTCGCGGTGAGGCCGCCGAGGACGAGGGTGACGAGCAGGCCGGTGCGCCGCGCCGCGCCGGCCTCCGCCGGGGCAGCGCGGGGCGTGGACCGTGTCTTCGATGCCGGTGCCGCCGCGCGCTCGCGCATGCGCCCCTCCCCTGTTCCGTTCCCCTGTTCCGTGGCCGTCTGCCGGACACGACCGGCACCCATGCTCTCAGCTCGCACAGGCTGCCGGGGCACACATGAGCGAGGGCGGGGTGACCGAGGTCATGCGGGCGCCGCGCGCGCCGCGGGGGCGGATCGGGGTGCGGTATCCGGGCGGGGATCCGGCCACCCTCCCCCGATAACCGTATGGCGGACACGGCATTCCGCATGGCGGACTTGCCGCCTACGCTGCCATGCCATGACTGACAGGCAATCGAAGATCGCGGTGGTGACCGGCGCCGGTTCCGGTATCGGGCGGGCGGTCGCCGTGGAGCTGCTGCGGGCCGGCTGGTCGGTGGCGCTGGCCGGCCGGCGCGTCGAGACGCTGGAGGCGACGGCGGCGCTGGTCCCGGAGGCCGCCGCGCTCGCCGTGCGCACCGACGTCTCCCGCCCGGAAGACGTGGAGGCGCTGTTCGCTGCGACGGTGGACCGGTTCGGCCGGGTGGACCTGCTGTTCAACAACGCGGGAACCTTCGGGCCCGGCGGGGTTCCGGTCGAGGAGCTGTCCTACGACGCGTGGCGGCACGTGGTGGACACCAACCTCAACGGGGCGTTCCTGTGCGCGCAGGCGGCGTACCGGCGGATGAAGGAGCAGGATCCGCAGGGCGGCCGGATCATCAACAACGGCTCCATCTCGGCGCACACGCCACGCCCGCTCTCGGTCGCCTACACCGCGACCAAGCACGCGCTGACCGGCCTCACCAAGTCGCTGTCCCTGGACGGGCGGCCGTACAACATCGCCGTCGGGCAGATCGACATCGGCAACGCGGCGACCGACATGACGGCCCGGATGCAGACCGGCGCCCTGCAGGCGAACGGCGAGGTGGCCCCGGAGCCGGTGATGGACGCGGCCGATGTGGCGCGCACCGTACGGCACATGGCCGAGCTGCCGCTGGAGGCGAACGTGCAGTTCGCGACGGTGCTGGCGACGGCGATGCCGTACATCGGGCGGGGCTGAGGGCGGGGCCGGGCGCGGCCGGATCCATTTCTACAAACGGAATTTGGAAATCCGCGGTATTGCGGCCGGTCGAGCGCATATGCTCAACTCTCCTCCACAAGAGCTTCACAGTTGGAGCTCGTGGATTCCGTAGCCATACCGAGGGGGGATGCGGCGGCCGTTCCACCGGGCCGGAGTTGGGGGTGGACCTCGCGCGGGACGCGGGGTACGCACCGGCCGGTGGAACGGCCGCCGCGCAATTCAGCCGTTCTGCGCCTGCGTTCGCTGCGTTCTCTTCTTTTTTACTCTGCGTTCGCCGCGTTTCAGCGCCGGTGCCGGCCCCCGGGCTCCCTCATCCCCGTCAGGTCCGCGACCTCCGTGTCCGCCTCGGCCGGCGCGGTCGCCGCGACCGCCCTGCGGCGCCGCTTCACCACCACCGCCGCCCCCGCCGCCAGCAGCAGCGCCGTGACCCCCGCGCCCTCCACCACCTGCGCGGTGGACGACCCGCCGGAGTCCGACCCGGGCGCGCCGACCGCCGCCTGTGCCGCGTTCCGCCCGTGCGCCGCGCTCGCGCCGCCCTCGCTGAGCGGATCGACGAGCGTGCCCACGGCCCGCGCCGTACGCCCGCGTCCGAAGCCCCAGTCGAGCAGTGCGGCGGTCTGCTCGTAGACGGCGATGCCACCCGCGGCCGGGTGCATGACCGTCACCAGCAGGGTGCGCCCGCCCCGGGTGGCCGCGCCGGTGAACGTGTTGCCGGCGTTGCTGGTGTAGCCGTTCTTCACACCGATCAGGCCGTCGTACGTCCTCAGGCCCAACGCCCCGGTCAGCAGGCGGTCGGTGTTCTGGATCTGGAAGGTCTTCTTGCCGCCGGCCGGGAAGTCGGCGGTCCGCGTGCCGCAGTAGCCGCGGAAGTCGGCGTCCTTCAGGCCGTGCCGGGCGAACAGCGAGAGGTCGTACGCCGAGGAGATCTGGCCCGGGTGGTCGAAGCCGTCGGGGCTGACCACATGGGTGTCCAGGGCCTGCAGGTCCTCGGCCTTGGCCTGCATCTCCGCGACGGTCTTGGCGATGCCGCCGTTCATGTGGGAGAGCACGTGCACGGCGTCGTTGCCGGAGCGCAGGAACACGCCCTGCCACAGCTGCTCGACGGTGTAGGTGAGGCCGGGCTTGATGCCGACCAGGCTGGAGCCCGCCGGGACGTCGAGGACGTCGGAGTCCTTCACCGTGTACCGCGCGGTGCGGTCGAACTTCTTCAGCACGGTGTCCGCGAACAGCATCTTCAGCGTGGACGCGGGCGGGAGCCGCCGGTGCGCGTTGAACGCGGCGAGCACCTCGCCGCTCTCGCAGTCGGCGATCAGCCAGGAGCGGGCGGTGAGTTTGGCGGGCAACCCGGAGGCACCGCGCACCTGGACACCGGTACGGGCCAGCTGCTCGCCCCCGACGACCGTGGTCGCGGAGGCCTCGGCGGCCATGGACAAGGGAAGGGCGGCGGCCGTCAGTCCAAGGACGGCACGTCGGCTGAGCCGGGAACATTCGCGCACCCGGGGACCGTACACCGCGCCCAGCAGGGGATTCCTCGATCCCGGGCCGGACGGCGCCGAATTTGCCGCGTTATGAAAATAAGATGAGTCACCCCACTTCCCAAGCCTCACGCATCTTTTCGCCAGGGTGGCTCAATGGGTCCTGCACAGCCGGCCGGTGCTATGCCTGCCCGTGCTATGCCTGCCCGGTCTCGAAGCGGGAGATCCGTCCGTCGTCCTCGACGGTGAAGGTCCACCGGGTGCGCATCTCGCCCCAGGTGTCGTTGCGGTAGCGGGCGAGCAGGGCCCGGCCGCCGGAGGACTCGTTGTCGACCTCCAGGTGACCGTTGGAGGAGAAGATCTCCCGGTCGATCCAGTCGTCGAGGTCACGGTCGGAGCCGTCGTCGGACATGGTCGCACCGGGCGCGAGGAGGGCCATGAATCCGTCCCGGTCATGGGAGTTGACGGCGCTGACGAAGGCCCGGACGGCCGGGTCGCTGAGATTGGCTGGCTTGATCGTCATGGCGCCAGGCTCACACCACTGCCCCGGACCCGCCACCCGAACGCCCGCCACAACGGGCCCACGGGTGCCGCAGCTGCGACGGTGGTGACACGCGCCTCTCCGCCACTTCGCCTCTCCGCCTGGGAGCCACCGTGAGCTGTTTCGACCGACGCGATCTGGGCCTGCTGCTGCTCCGGCTGGGGACCGGCGGGGTGCTGGCCGCGCACGGTGCGCAGAAGCTGTTCGGCTGGTTCGGCGGGGGCGGTCTGGAGGGCACCGGCCAGTTCATGGAGTCCGTCGGCTATGCGCCGGGCAGGGCGAGTGCTACGGCGGCGGGCCTGGCGGAGGCGGGCGGCGGCACCCTGCTCGCCCTGGGCCTGGCGACCCCGGCGGCGGGCGCGGCGGCGGCCGGCGCGATGGCGGGGGCGGCGGCGGTGCACCTGCCCAACGGCTTCTTCGCCCAGGGGGGCGGCTACGAATACGCGGCGAGCCTGGGCCTGGCAGCCGCGGGTCTCGCCGTCACCGGCCCCGGCCGGCTCTCCCTCGACCACGCCCTCGGCCATGTCTTCGACCGCGGCTGGATGGTGCCGGTGGCCCTGGGGGTGACGGCGGCGGCCACGGCAGCGATGATCGGGGCGCGGAACTGCCGGGTACGGGCGAAGACGGAGGGGCAGCAGGAGGTGTTGTTCGAGGAGTTCGAGGAGTAGCCGGGGCGCACTCTCCCGCCTGGCGGCGCCCCGCACCCACACCGGTGTGCGACGTGGCGATCAGGTGAGGCTTCGGCATGTCGGTGCGCGGGACGGGGGAAGCGGGCGCGGAAAGGATGAGTATCCGATCCGACAGAGGCGCACCGTGCGCGCGGTCGCCCCTCGAAGACCGACACCCGCCAGAAGCGAGGGAGAGACACAGACCATGAGCGATGTGCGACGGTCGGCCATGACGCCGGCGCGTCCCGGCACCGAACGCCGTCCGTCCGTCCGCCGAGGCGTGCCGAGGCGTGCGGGCAAGTGGTGCGTCGCGGCCCTTGCGGCGGGCGCCGCGCTCGCCCTGGGCGGCGGCCCCGCCCCGGCCACCGCCGCACCGGCGCCGGGGGCTCCCCAGCCGTACTGGGGAACCGACAGCCCGCAGAGACCGATCGCCCTCATCAAGTCGGGCGCGTCCGGCCCGGTGTCGTTCGGGATCAAGGCCACGAAGGGCATGCCCTCCCGCGTCGACGACCTGACCTTGACGGTGTACTCGCCGGAGCTCATGCGGCTGGCCGACACGAAGGTGACCCCGGTCGGCCGTGCGCCGGGCGGGTGGTCCTGCCGGATGTTCCACGGGATGACCCCCATGACGCACAACGGCACCCACATGGTCTGCACGTCCCGTTACAGCGGGCCGCCGCCGGCCAAGGAATGGCGCTGGAAGGTGAACATCGCGGTTCCCGCGGAGCTGCCGGCCGGCACCCGGAGCGCCAACGGCTGGGCGTCCTTGCGGCTGCACTCCCCCGGCCGCGGCTCCGGCACCGGGTGGGACTCACACGCGATGACCCTGGAAGCGCGTACGCCGGTCGCGTCGCCGGCCTCCTGACGGTGTCCGCCCCGGCACTGCGGTGCCGGGGCGGCCTGCGCACCCCGGTCAGCGATGCTGTCCGTGCCGGGAGGTGTGCTGGGGCTTGCCCGGAGTGCTGACCTTCAGGGACATGGTCGTCCAGACGGACCGCCCGCGGTATCCGAAGTGGAACGCGGCTCCCTGGTTGTAGGGCGTGCCGGCCAGCGTCGTTCCGGCCTTCGTGCCGGGCACGACCTTCATCTTCAGCTGCCAGGCCGCCGTTCCGCCCGCGCGGGCGACCCGCCCGTGGTGGTCGGAGAAGCAGCGCAGGATCGTGCTCTCGTACGGGACGCCCTTCCGGTACGCGTCGCCCTTGCAGGTCCAGCCGCCCGGCGCCCCGTGGAGCGGGATCAGCCTGGTGTCCGTGAAGCGGGTGCCGTAGGGGGCCCAGACCTCCATGTACATGCGCCCGTCGTTGCGCATGCTCTTCCTGCCGGTGTTCTTGAGCTCGATCCGCGCCCGGCCCGCCTGCCCGGGCGCGATGACGACGGGCGGGTTCTGCGGGTGGTCGACCAGCACGGGATGCGGTTTCCCGGCGGCCGCCGCCGGGTGCACGCCCATGACCGCCGCCGAGCCGGCCAGTATGGCCGTGGCGCACCACGTGCCGACCAGGCGGGCCGCGCCCCGGCGCCGCGAACGGGCGGCGCTCGTGGTCCCGGTGGCCGGTCCCTGTCCATCCGTCATGACGAACGGCCTTTCCGTTGCCCTGGGTGGGCCGTGCCGGCGGCACCGCCACCGTACGACCCGACTGGATATGCGGTATCCAACCTCCCGAACGCCCAAATAGGCCGGAAAAGCGGACATGACGGCAGCGCCACTAACCCGTTCAGCCCTCTTCGAGGATTCTCCGCACATCACCTACCAGTGCGGTACCAGAGGAAACAGACCCCAATAGAAGGAAATAAGAACTTTATGACGATTCGTCACTTTCACTGCGGTATACGTGAGTCGAAGCTGCCGTAGGACCCGGCCATGAGGGACACAGGGTGGCGGCGGCCTTCCAGGACGGCCCATGTGCTGCCCACTCTCACCTTGGAGAAAGGAAAAACAGTCGCATGACTGAGTCTGCTGAGATCACCGGCAGCGGGAGCGACCGCCGCGGGTTCATGAAGGGCGCGGCGGTCACCGCCGCGGCGGTCGGCGCCGGGGCTCTGGCGCCGGGTGCCGCCCAGGCCGCGGAGGCGGAGCGGATCGCGGCTCTGCAGCCCGCGTTCCCGTTCCCGCTGCCGCCCGTCGGCGTGGACATCCCTTGTAGCTGCTACGCCTCCAATGTGCCCCTGCAGATCAACACCGGGGTCGTCAACCTCGACTTCAAGGGCGGCATCGACGTCTGCGTCCGTACGAGCAGCGAGACCGGCCTCGTCCTGGAGATCATCGGCCACAAGGTGGTCGCGGACACCCCCACCCAGACGGTCACCATCGAGCAGTCGGACGCCACGATCACCCCGCTGAGCGCGCTGCAGATGAACCCCGGCAACCCGACCGCGGTCCCGCCGGTCCCGCCCTTCCCGGAGATGCTCCTCAAGCTGCTCTTCAAGCTCACGGTCGCCCCGAAGGACGGCAGCCCGCCGCTGGTCCTGTCCACCGACCCGAACAACCCCGCCACGCTCAGCTCGGGCATCCTCAAGGCGTTCCCGCCCTCCAACCAGGGCTACACGCTCGGCAGCAACGTGCCGCTCCTCGACTCGAACGGCAACCAGGCCGGCATGCTGCAGGGCTTCCCGGTCACGGTCAACCAGAGCGCCTGAGCACCGTCGAACGCCGAACCGCGCCCCGCCACCGGCCAGGTGGCGGGGCGCGGCGTGCTGGTACCGGCGGCCCCGGGAGGGTGCTCCGCCTCAGTCAGGCCGCCGGCTGAAAGGCCTCGCCGAACACGGACTTCATCAGATACGGCCCGGCCTCCTTCTGGAAGTCCACCTGCGGGGCGAAGGCCCGTACGGTGCCCTCCAGCACCAGCAGGGACAGCAGCGGGAACACGAACTCCGGTGCGGCGTACAGGTCGTGGCGGCGCTGGATGTCGAACAGCGAGGCGCCGAACGTCACCAGGTCGAAGTCGGCCGCGACCGCCCCGCTGTTCGCCCGTACCAGTGCGGCGAGTTCGCGTGTGAAACCGTCCGTGTCGGCGCGCGGCCCGGGGGTCGCCGTGGTCAGGACGATCTGGGCGCAGGCCTCCCCGTCCCCCACGTGCATCTGCAGGAAGAACCAGGCGAAGGCGGCGCGGGTCCGCTCGTCCAGGCGCACGGTGAAGCCGGCGTCCACCAGCACCACGTCGCCGTCCGGCAGGAAGTAGAGGTTGCCGGGGTGCAGGTCGCAGTGGACCAGCCCGTCGATGAAGAGCATCCGGTAGATCCCGCGCAGCGTCGACAGGACCGCCCGCTCGCGGACTTCCTCCGGGAACTCGTGGGGCGCACGGCGCCGCAGGCCCTCCATGAACTCCATGACCAGGACGTCGTCGTGGCCGAGGTCCCGGTGCACGGCGGGGACCCGGAGGCCGGACTCCTCCGCCATGTTCCGGCGGAACTCGGCCAGGAAGCGCGCCTCCCGCTGGAAGTCGAGCTGGCCGTGGACCGCCTCGGTCATCTGGTCGACGACGGCGACGGCCGGGAGACCGCGCAGCTGTGGCAACCGGGCCATCAGCCGGGTGCCCCTGCGCATGAGTTCCAGGTCCACCGCCAGCTGCCGGGCGACTCCGGGGCGCCGCACCTTCACCGCGACCCTGCGGCCGTCGGGGGCGATCGCGCGGTAGACGCAGGCGATGCTGCCGGCGGCGACCGGGCGGGCGATCCCGTCGGCGCCCCGGTCCAGTACGAGGCCGGTGTCCCGCAGTTCGGCGGCCTCGGTCGTCAGCGGCGCAGGCCGGACACCGTCGTAGAGGCGGGCGAACGCGGCGCACAGCCGGGGCGGCAGCACGTCCGCCCGGGTGGCCAGCAACTGGGCGGCCTTGATGAAGGCGGGGCCGAGCCGGGTGACCAGGTCCACCAGCCAGCGGTCGCGGCGGGTGCGCAGGTCGCGGCGGAGGACCCCGACCGCCGTCTGCCCGGCGAGTGCCACGGCGCCGCGCAGCAGGAGCAGGAGGAGAACCGCCGCACGCCCCACGAGCGCTCGGCGCGGGACGGTGGCGAACGGGTCCGCGGGCGACCGGACGGTGTCTGCGTTCATCGATGACTCCGAGACGACTCGTGGGCGGGGCAGCGGTGTGTCAGTCCCTGCTTCCCGCCGGAACCTGGATCTGTGACGGCGTCAGGTCGAGCGACGACGCCTCGTCGGGCGAGAGCGCCGCCCCCGCCCTGCGCGTGCGCACCCGGTCGCGCCAGCCGATCACGGCCAGCGACAGGGCGAACAGGACGGTCATCGGCACCGCGAGGACCATCATGGTGAGCGGGTCGCCCGTGGGGGTGGCGAGGGCCGCGAACACGAAGATCAGCATGACGAGGGTCCGCCAGCGGGCCAGCAGGCTCGCCGCGCTCACCACGCCCGTGAAGTTGAGCAGCACCAGCAGCAGCGGCATCTCGAAGGAGAGGCCGAACACCAGGATCATCCTGAGGAAGAACTCCAGGAACTGGTCGCCCTGGAGAAAGTTGCTGAAGGAACCCGGCGTGAATCCGAGCAGGATCCGCAGGGCCTGCGGGAACACCCAGTAGGCCAGCCCGGCCCCGGACAGGAACAGCGGCACGGCGGCGGCGACGAACCCGAGCGCGTAGCGCTTCTCGTGGCGGTGCAGCCCCGGCGCCGCGAAGGCCCACAGCTGGTACGACCAGAACGGGCTGGAGAGCACCACTCCGGCGGCCAGCGCCACCTTGAAGGTGAAGGTCAGCGGGGTCATCACGCCCTGCATCACCATCAGCCCGTTGGGGCAGGCGGGGGTCGGGGGCGCGATCCCGTGCAGGCCGGGGATGTGGCAGCTGGGACCGGTCAGTTCGGAGATCAGCCAGGGGTGCAGATACCAGCCGGCCACCGTGCCGAGGAGCACGAAGAGCAGCGCCTTCGCCAAGCGGTTGCGCAGCTCGCGCAGATGCTCGCGCAGCGGCATCCGGCCGCCCGGGTGGGCCGGGGTCCGGGGTGTGTCGGGTCGGGTCGTGTCCACGGGGCCGGAACTCCTCATGCGTGAGCGACGAGATCAGCGATCGTGCATCCGTACGCCCCCGCCGCCCTCCGGCGCGGATGCCTCCACGGCGGATGCCCGCGCCCCCGCCCCCGCCGCCTCCGCCGCGGCCGCCGGTGACGTTTCCTCGACGGGCTCCTGCGGCGCCGCGTCCGCCGAGGTGCCCTGGGCCGGCGGCCCGGTCCGCTCACGCGGGATGGGCGCGCTGAACGGGTCCGCGTCCTCGGGCATGCCCATCTCGGCGGCCGAGGGGAACGGCACGTGCGCCGGCCAGTCCGCGGGCTTCGGGCCCGGCTGCCACTGCGGCTTCGGCGGGTCCCAGGGCGTGTCGTCCGCCAGCAGGTGCTTCGCCACGAACGCCCGCGGGTTGAGGTCACGCAGGCGCAGATCCTGGTACTCGGGACCCAGCTCCCGCCGTACCCCGTCGGTGGCGCCGCGCAGGGCCGTACGCAGCCTGCGCAGGCCACGTGCCGCTTCCCCGACGGCCTTGGGCAGCCGGTCGGGGCCGTAGAGGAACATGGCGATCAGAGCGAGAGCGACCAGGGTGAACGGGCTCAGGTTGAACACCATCACTCCAAGAGGAACATCGAGGTCGCTGAGGTTGCTGAGGTCGCTGGATCCGTCGAACACCCAATCATGACGACCATTTCATGCCCCATATCACCGCATATCATCACAAACGCGCGCCATGTGGCCGGGGATTCACTCGTTGAGGCCCTCACCTAGCGGCGCATCCGCCGACCGCGGACCGGGCCGGGCCGAGCCGGTGTGCGGCGGACCGAGCCGGGCTCGCGTGATGCGGACCGAGCCGGCTCGGGTGAAGTCGTCGCCCACCGGGTCGCGGGGGCGCCGGGTCGCCGGGTCGCCGGGTCGCCGGGTCGCCGGGTCAACTCGACGCCTGGACGGGCATCCCGATCCGGTGAACCCGCCCCCGGCGGGAACCACGCGCGGACATACCGCCGGAATCCGCATCGCCGCAGGTCACCGAGAGCCCCCGGCGCGACCGGCGGCCGACGTGCCGTGATGGCGGGCTCGTGCCTTCTTGTCGGGACGCGGGGGGCTTCCTATGGTCCGGGCCATGAGCATCCCCACGGAACCGATCGGCAGCATCCCCCGCCCTCGCGACCTGCAACAGGCCCTCGGTGAGCACGCCCAAGGCCGGTTGGACGACAAAGAGCTGACAGCGCTTCAGGAACGGGCGACGGCGGACACGCTCGCCCGCCTCGAGGCGCTGGGCTGCCCCGTCCTCGTCGACGGCGAGCAGGCCAAGCCCAGCTTCGCCACCTACCCGATCGCGGGCCTGGCCGCCCTCGCGCCGGACGGCGCCGTCATCCCGTTCGCCGACGGTCACGTCCGGCAGCTGCCGCACCTGACCGCGGGGCCGTTCCGCTACCAGGTGCGCGCGGAGTCGTATCTGCGCGACGCCCTGCGGCACACCGACCGCCCCCTCAAGCAAGCGGTCATCGCGCCCTCGGCGCTCAGCCTGCTCTACCCGGCCGAGCCCCTCGCGGGGTACTCCCGCGAGGCGTTCCTGAGCGACCTGGCCGACGAGGCGGAGGCCGACATCCGCGGCTGCCTGGAGGCGGGCGCGCACGTGGTCCAGCTCGACTTCACCGAGGGCCGTCTCTCCCTCAAGCTCGATCCGAGCGGCGCTCTCCTCGACGACTTCATCGCCCTCAACAACGAGGTGCTCGGCCGGTTCGGCGAGGCGGAGCGGGCCCGCCTCGGGGTGCACACCTGCCCCGGCGGCGACCACGACTCCACCCACAGCCTGGACGTCGACTACGCCGGACTGCTGCCCAAGCTCTTCCAGCTGCGGGTGGGCAACTTCTACGTCCAGCTGGCTAGCGAGGCCGACCCCGAGCGGGTCCTCGGCATCATCGCCGATCAACTGCGGCCCGGCATCCGGGTGTTCGTCGGGGTGACCGATCCCATCGATCCCCGGGTGGAGACCGCGGAGGAGGTACGCGACCGGGTGCTGCTCGCGGCCCAGCACATCCCGGTGGACCAGCTGGGCACCTGCGACGACTGCGGCTTCTCGCCGTTCGCCGACGACACGTCCACCTCACGCGACCTGGCCTTCGCCAAGATCGACGCCCGGGTGCGGGGAACCGCCCTGGCCGCCGAGGCGCTGGGCGTTCCGCTGGACGTGCGGTAGACCGACCGAAGGAGCCACGCATGCCGCACATCGAGCTCGGCAATGACCTGCCCGGGATCGTGTCGCTGTTCGCCTTCCGGCCCGAGACGGCGGCACCGCTCAGCGAGCTGGCCGAGGTCCTGCTGCGCGGGCCCAGCGCCCTGGACCGGGGCGAGCGGGAGCTGATCGCCGCCCGGGTCTCCCACCTCAACAGCTGCTCCTTCTGCACCGACTGCCACGCCGCGTTCGCCGCCGCCCAACTGGACCAGGGGCTGCCCCTGGTCGACCAGGTCCGCACCGAACCGGCCAGCGCGCCCGTCTCCGAAAAGCTCAAGGCGCTGCTCGCCGTGGCCGACGCGGTCCACAAGAGCGGCCGCGACGTCACCGACGAGCACATCAGGACCGCCCGCTCCGCCGGGGCGACGGACACGGAGATCCACGACACCGTGCTGATCGCGGCGGCGTTCTGCATGTTCAACCGCTACGTCGACGGCCTGGCCACCACTCTCCCCGACCGGCCCGGCGCGTACACCGAGATGGCGGAGCACATCACCACGCACGGTTACCGCAGCGCCGTACCCCTCCAGCCCTGACGACACCGCTTCCGTTCCGTCGCGGCCGACAGGGCAGCCCGATATGCGGGCTGCCCTGTGCCGTTGCGTGTCACGTCGCGGCGGCCTGGTGAGCCGCGGGCGGGCGGGACGAGCGCACCTCGTCCTCGGCCCAGAACGCCGTCAGAGCCGCGGCGAGGGCGTCGGGGTTGTCGTGGTGGGGCAGATGTCCGGCTCCGGGGACGACACTGTGGCGCGCGCCGAGGTGCCGGGCCAGTTCCCGGGTGCGGTCCACCGGGACCAGCGGGTCCTCCGCGCCGCCCACCACCAGCATCCGGATGCCGTCGGCGCGCAGCGCGGCGACGAGATCCGGTGCGGCGGCGGCCGCGGCGAGGTGCTCCATGCTCATCGGGTGGCTGCGGGCCAGCCGCTGCCGGATCAGGGCACGACGCTCGTCGGTCAGGGTGCCGCCGCGGTGCTGCCGCGCCACCAGCGGCTCCCAGTCGGCCGACGCCACGTCACCGGCCGTCAGGGGCGCGTCCCAGCAGGGCGCGACGAGGGTGAGGCTGCCGTACGTCGACGGTGCGAACCGCTCCCGGGAGCGGGCCTGGAGCACGGCGGTGGCCGCCACCAGGGCGCCCGCGCCGTGGCCGACGAGGTGCACGGGCTTGCGGGCACACGCCGCCGTCATCGCGACGGCCAGGTCGGTGGCCTGCGCGTCGATGCCGTACGCGGCGGGATCGTCGGGGCCAGGGGTCTCGTTCTGGCCGCACAGGTCCACGGCGAAGAGCCGGTGTCCCGCCTCGACCAGGCGGTGCATCAGCGGCAGGAAGTCCTCCTTGGCGCCTCCCGCTCCGGACACCAGCGCCACTCTGCTGCCGTCCCAGTGGGGGCCGGACGGACCCGGGCGGCGGACCTCGACGCCGGCGAGCGGACCGTGCGGGGCGGGCATCAGCAGGCGGACGACCGTCCGCGCATCGGCTTCCCGGCAATCGGACTCGGGCGTTCCACACATGGGTTTCCTCCTTCAGGGCGCTTCAGGGGCGCTTCAAAGGCGCTTCAATGGCGCTTCAGGGGCGCAGGATCCGGCATCCCACCAGCCCCGTACGCCCCGACTGCGCGTCGATGTGGCACAGCAGTTGGGCCAGATGCTCCAGCGAGCGGGCATGGGTGAGGGGTCCCGCCGGCACCGCCTCGAAGCCGAGCGCCTCCACCCAGGCGCAGACCAGTCGCTGCGCCGACGGATCGTCCACGGCGACGGGTACGCTCGGCCGGCGCCACTCCCCGCCGGGCGCGGGCCCAAGTCGGCTCAGGGCCTTGGCCGATACCGTGTTCAGCGCCTTCGCCACCCGTGCCCGGGGCAGCCGCCGGGCCAGCAGCTCCGCCTCGCTCGGCCCCCAGGGCCCACGCGGTGCGGGCATGTCCCGCCGGGGCATCGCGGGGTTGGACAGCTCCAGCACCACCTTGCCGGCCAGCACCGGTGCCAGCTGCTCCGCCACCTGCCGCAGCGGCTCGCCCGGCGGCACCGCGAGCACCACCAGCTCGGCCGCCGCCGCGGCTTCCCGGGGCGCCAGCTGCACCACCTCCGGCGGCACACCGGGCCGTCTGCGCCGGTGTTCGCGCACCCCGGCCCGTACCGGAAGGCCCTGCCGGAGCGCGGCCTGCAGCAGCGCGGACCCCATGCGTCCGCAGCCCACCACGGCGGTGCAGACGGGCAGCGGCGCGGCCGCGGCGGCACGGCCGGGGCGGACGTCCCCTTCAGACACTCCGGGCCACCGCCAGGGCGGGTTCCCGCTCGTAGGGGCGCAGCGCCGCGGCGAGTTCCTCGGGTACGTCCATCGGCTCCATCCCCTCGGCGGTGCGCCGCATGCAGGCGATGGTCTGCTCTCCCCGGGCCACCAGCTGGGCCGTCCGGTCCCGCAGCCGGTAGTAGTCGAAGAACATGGTGACCTTGTTCGCCTCGCGGGCGCCGAGCGACATCCGCACCTCCACCTCGTCGACGGCGTACAGCTCGGCGAAGAAGTCACAGCGGCTGGAGACGGTGACCATGGCGAAGTCCTCGTGCAGGGCCCTGAGCACTCCCGGTGCCCGCTCGGCCAGGAAGCGTTCGCGGCAATGCCCCTGCCACAGGAAGTAGTTACTGAAGTACACGTTCCCGACGAGGTTCGTCTCTTCCAGCATCACCAGATGCCGGTGGTTGTACGTGGTGCGCTGCCACATGTGTGCCTCCCGCTCCTGTCATCACGGCCACGGCGATCACCGGGCCCGGCCCGTCGCCGTCGCCCGGCCCCGGTGCCTGCACGCCCTCGGGCGCCAGCTCGGCCGGGACCACCGCGGTCGCGACGAGCGAACGCCCGCTGCGGAAACGGACCCAGCCGTCCTCGAAGACCCCGTCCACGGTCAGCGGCGCGGTGGGGCCGCACCCCGCTTTGGCGCCGCACTCGGCCACCGCCCACAGCCGTGCCGCGAGGGCGTGGTCCGGTTCGTCCAGCGCCGGCCGCAGTTGCGTCCACAGCCCCTCGTAGGGGGCGCCGAGCGCCGAGCGCACCCCGTCCGCCTCGGCGGCGGCGATCCGCTGCCAGTCCACGGCGACCCCGGCCGGGGCCGTGGCGGTCAGGACCAGCGGACCGCAGTGGCTGCGCGAGGTCCCGTGCGGTGGCCGCACCGGAGGGACGGTACGTTCCCGCGGTGGGCCCGACTCGATGCCGAGCGTCAGGGCGGGGTCCAGGCCGAGCGTGAGCGCGCCCCGTTCCAGGTGCACCGCGAGCAGCGGCCGGGTCCAGCGCTCCCGGCGCGGCAGCGGGCCCACGTCCAGCAGCCGCAGCCCGCGCCAGCGGACCAGGACCCGCCCGCCCCCGTCCACGGCCTCGACGTCCCATGCGTACGCACCGGCCTCGGACCAGCGCTCCCGGGCGTGCACGGTGACATCTCCGTCCGCGCCTGCCGGGCCCGGCGCCGCGGCCTGGAACTCCTCGCAGCCCACGGGCAGCAGCCGCCGGCCCGGGACACAGGCCTGCAGCGCGTGGATGGTCGCGTCGTTGCGTCCGGGGCTGCCGAGGAGCAGGCCCTGGGCCAGTCCCCCGGCGAACCAGTCCGCCTCGACGGCCTGGCCCAGCCGGGCCCTGACCTGCCGGGCCCGCAGTCCGGCCAGCCGTTCGACCCGCCGGAAGCGGCCGGTGTGGAAGTAGAGCGGCCCGTAGAGGTCCGCGGCCGGGACCTCGGGGTCGTCGCCGGTCACCGGCGGCAGGGCCGGCGCGTCGCCCGCCGGCACCGTGTCGTCGTCGTCCGGCAGCGGGAACACGGCGCGGAAGTGGTCCGCTCCGAACGCCGTCTCGTCGCTGCGCAGGGCCACGGTGACGGCGCCGTCCTCGGCGAGCGCGCACAGCCGCAGGACGCGTGGGGCGCCGGACGCCGGTGTGACGGGCTGCTCGAACGTCACCTCGCGGCAGCGGCGCAGCGCCCGGCCCGCCAGTACGGAGGCGGCCTGGGCCATCGCCTCCAGACCGACGACGGCGGGCAGCACCGGCAGCCCGTCGATGCGGTGGTCGCGCAGATACGGGTCGGTGGCCTCGGTCAGCACGTTGTCCACGACGAGTTCCACGCCCGGGTAGTGGATGCGCGGGCGCGTCAGGAACCGGGCCGCGGTGCCGAACGCGTCCACGGGCAGCGGGCTCGGCGGCAGTCCCATGCGCCCGTGCACGGCCACCGCCGTGGGCAGGCCCCGGGCGGCGGCCAGCCGCAGCAACAGGTCCAGGCCCTGCTCCACGGGGATCGGTGTGACGTCGTTGCGGGCCAACTGGTCCAGCACACCGAGCCGTTCCCCCATGCCCACGCCGGCCCACACCGACCAGTCGAGGACCAGGGTGCGGCAGTCGGGCAGGTCGCGGGCCTCGTCCTGGAGCATCTGGCGCAGCCGGCCGTTGGCGAGCGCGTAGTGGCACTCGCCCGCCAGTCCGTAGCGGCCGATCACCGAGCCGAATCCGATCAGCAGGCGCAGCCGGCCGCGGTCCACCGCGGCCAGCAGATGGGCCAGACCCGCTGTCTTCGGTGCCAGGTGTGCCCGTACGTCGGTCTCGGTGAGGTCGGCGAAGCGCCGCGGCTGGTTGATCCCGGCGGCGTGCAGCACGGCGGTGACCGGGCCCAGTTCGCGCTGCACCTCGGCGACCGCGTGCGCGGTGGCGTGCGGGTCGGTGAGGTCCGCCCGCTGGTAGCGGACCGTGGCGCCGAGTTCGGCGAGCCGTTCCAGGTTCCGCCGCAGCGCCGCGTCCCGGGCCGGATCACCGCGGCCGAGCAGGGCGAGCGCGACACCCGTCGTACGGGCGAACGCGGCGGCGGCCTCGAAGCCCAGCCCCTTGCCGCCGCCGCTGACCAGCAGGACGTCCCCCGCGCCGAGCACCGGTTCGGCGCCGGCGTCCGGTTCGGGCAGCGGCATGGCGACCGGCTCGGCGCAGCTGCCGTCCTCGCGCACCACCAGCTCCCGCAGCACCCCGGGCTCGGCGCCCGCGACGGCTGCCGCGGCCGCCAGGCCCGTCTCGGTCGGCGGCACCCGGAGCACGGTGATGCCGAGCTCCGGGTGTTCCTGGTACAGGCTGCCCGCGAAGCCGGACAGGCCCGAACCGTGGGTGACCAGGACGAGCCGACCGCCACCGGCGAGGGCCGAGCGGGCCGCGCCGAGGAGCCCGGCGAGCCCCTCCGGCGCCGCCGCGTCGGGCACGTACACCAGCTCGGCCCGGCCCGCCGGCTCACCGGCCGGCAGCCGGAAGGTGCCGGGCGCCGATCCCCGAGGTGCCGCGACGGTGACCCGGCCCGGACGGTCGGCGGGGTCCGGGGCGGGCGGGGCGACGGGACGCAGTTGCTCGGCGAAGCAGCGGATCCAGGGCGCGACCCCGGGGACGATCGTGTCCGGCCCCGCGCCGCTGCCGGCTCCGGGGAGCGCGCGCACCACCTCGACGATCTCGGCGAGCGACGCGTCCGCCATGGTCAGCGGCGCGGCCGGGGGCTCGCGATCCGCCGCGCGGGCGGCCTCGGCGACCAGCTGGGTGACCTTCAGCGACGACAGGTGGAGGTCGCTGAGCAGCCGCTGGTCCGGCGCGAGCGCCGTCGGCTCGAACTCCGTGGCCCGGGCGACCAGGCGCAGCACGATGTCGGCGACGTCCTCCCCGGACGGGTGGCCGACGGGTTCGTCAGGATCGGGGGGCGGGAACGGCTGGGCGGGGACGGGTTGTTCAGGCTCTAGGGAAGGTTCGGACCGTACGAAAGGTTCGGGCCGTACTGAGGTGAACGGCTGGGCGAAGGTGAACGGCTGGGTGGGCACCGCCGGTTCGTCGCGTACGGGCGGCTCGGCCGACGCGGCCCGCTCGGCAGGCACGGAAGCGAACGGCCCGGCGGATGCGGACGGTTCGGCGGATGCGGACGGTTCGGCCGGTGCGGTACCGGGGCCGGGTGCGGGCCGGGCGCAGGGGTTGCTGATGAACACCCGCTCCCGCCACGGGTTCACGGGGCGGCTCTCGCGGCCCTCGAACAGTGCCTCGGCCGAGGCGAGCGCACCGCAGGCGAAGAGCGCGGCCGCGGTCTGCGCGCGCGGCCCCGGGCCCGCCGCCCCGACGTCCAGGGACACCGTGGGCACGCCGCTGGGGGCGGCCAGGGCCGCGAGGCCGCGGCCGGGGCCGGTCTCGCAGAACAGGTCCGTGCGGTCGGCGGCCGCGCGGACTGCCTCCCAGAACCGCACCGGTGCCGTCATCTGCGCACACAGCAGGTCCTGCAGCTCCGCTCCCCCTGCGCGGCAGACGCCGCCGGTCACGCCGGAGAGCAGCGTGCCCCGGGGCGCCGCCCATCCGGTGGCGCGGACCAGGGGCGCGAACTTCTCCGCCGCGGCGGCGACGGCGGGCGAGTGGAAGGCGTGCGCCACGGGCAGCGGCAGCGCGTCGATCCCGCGCTCGGCCGCGCGCCGGGCCAGTGCGGCCAGTTCACCGGCGGGTCCGGCGACCACATGGGCCAGCGGCCCGTTGTACGCGGCGACCACCAGCGAGGTGCCCCGGCACAGCTCCTCGGCGGCCGCGGCGTCGACGGTCAGCGCCAGCATTCCCGTGCCGGGAGCGCAGAGTTCGGCCATGGTCCGGCCGCGCCGGTCCACCAGTTCCAGGCTCTCCCGCGCGTCCAGACAGCCGGCCCAGACGAGCGCGGCGTACTCGCCCAGGCTGTGCCCGAGCGCCGCCTCGGCCCGTACGCCGAGCTTCTGAAGCCACCGCAGGCCCGTCAGCGAGGCCCGGTGCACGACCGACTGGGCGGCGGCCGTGTCGGCGACCGCGCGGGGTCCGTGGGCGAAGGGTGGCTGGAGTTCGTGGGCGAGGGGAAACCCGCTCGCCTCCTCCTCGGCCAGGTCGGCGCCGAGCGCACCCGGCCCTGCGGGCAGCGGGGCCCCCTGGCCCGGGAACAGCAGGGTGACCCGGCCGGGGCAGGCGTTCCCGGCCCACACGCCGGGGCGCCGGACCAGCGTGCCCGGCCCGGACTCGGCGAGTGCGGCCGCGGCGGTCTCGGCGCGCCGGGCGAGCTGCTCGGGGGATGCGGCGATCAGGGCGGCGCGGACCGGGCCGGGGTGGGGCGCGCGGCCCCAGGCGCAGGCGAGGTCGTGGAGTTCGGCGTCGCACAGCCGCGGCGCCAGCCGTGCCAGGCGTCGCAGCCGGTCCGACAGTTCCCCGGGGCTGTCCGAGCTGAGCAGGATCAGCTCCTGCTCCGGGTCGGCCCTGCGGGCGCGCGGCACAGCAGGGAGGGTGACGGCTCGCGGCTTCGGCTGCCGGGGTTCGCTCAGCACCACATGGGTGTTGATGCCGCCGAACCCGAAGGCGCTCACCCCGGCGACGCGCGGCCCGGGCTGCCACTCCGTCGGGTCGGCGAGGATCCGCAACACCGCGCCGTCGCCGACGAGTTCGTCCCGGGGGTGGTCGCATCCCGTGGTCGGCGGCAGCACGCCGCCGTGCACGCTCAGACACGCCTTGATCAGGCCGGCCAGTCCGGCCGCGGCCTTGGTGTGGCCGATGTTGGCCTTGATCGATCCGAGCGCGGCCGGCCGCGGGGACCCGGCGCGCAGCGCGCACAGCGCCTGCAGTTCGATCGCGTCGCCCACCGCCGTACCGGTTCCGTGGCCCTCCAGCAGCCCGGTGGCGGCCGGGTCGGCCTCCGCGTGGGCGTAGGCCCGGCGCAGCGCCAGGAGCTGGCCCCGCCGATCGGGGCGGGTGATGCCGCCCGCGCCGTCCGAGGAGATGCCCCAGCCCCGGATCTCGGCGTAGACGGGCATGCCCGCGGCGGCCGCGTCCCGGCTGCGCATCAGGGCAACGACCCCGCATCCCTCGCCGGGCAGGAAGCCGGTGGCCTCCTTGTCGTAGATCCGCATCCGGTCCTCGGCCAGCGCGCCGAGCCGCGCGAACCCGACGAGTTCGAACGGGTCGAGGCTGATGTCCACGCCGCCGGCCAGCACCAGGTCGACGCTCCCCTCGCGCAGCCGCCCGCAGGCCGTGGTCACGGCGAGCAGCGAGGAGGCGCAGGCACCGTCCACGGTGAAGCCGCCGCCGTGGAAGTCGAACTGATTGCAGATCCGGCCGGCGATGGTGTTGGCGAGGCCGCCCGCCAGGAACTCGTCGTCGGGCGCGGGGAACGGCTCCAGGTAGCGCTCGGCGGTCCGGGCGAGCACCTTCTCGCGCTGTGCCCCGGTGAGTCCCTCCTCCGCCAGGACGCCGTCGAGCACGGCCCGTACGTACGGCCAGCGCAGCCGCATGGAGCGGGCGCGGGTGACCTCGCCGGTGAGGGTGTTGCCCATGACCACCGCGACCCGGTCCCGGTCCAGGCCGGCGCCGCCGGGGGCCCCGGCGTCCTCCAGCGCGCGGGCCGCGGTCTCCAGCGCGAGCCAGTGGGCGGGGTCGGTGGCTCGGTGCACCGCGCCGGGGACCCGGAAGGCGCCCCGGTCGAAGTGCCAGCCCTCCAGCAGGGCGGCCCTGGTCCCGTAGATGCTGTCCGGGTCGCGGCGCGTGGGGTCGGCGTAGTCCTCGACGGCGAGGCGTTCCGCGGGCAGCCGCCGGAACGCGCGCCGCTTGCGCAGGACGAGGTCCCACAGCTGCGCGGGGTCGTCGGCATCGGGGTAGCGGCAGGCCATGCCCACGACGGCGATGCCGTCGTGGGCTGCCGCACCGGCCTTCTCGTACGGGGACAACGGCGACCCTCCTAGCCAGTCAGGACGCGTCGGCGACCGCGGCACCGGCGCCGGAAGCGGCCGTGGCACGGGCGTCCTGGGCGTCGGCCTGTTCTGCCTCCTGGCGCGGGGCCGGGATGCTGCTGCCGCCGCGCGCCGAGAGGAAGGCCAGCAGGGCCGCGCGCAGCACGCAGGCGGTGACCAGGGCGAAGAACAGGCCGAAGACGATGTGCAGTTGCACGAGCACGCCGTACGCCGCGGCGATGGTCGCGCCGAAGACGACCTGGTTGCGGCGGCGCCACGGCGAGGTGCCCGGATCGGTGATCATGTAGTTGGTGAACAGCACGAAGGCCGTGCCGGTCATCGGCAGCAGGGCGCTCACGGTGGAGACGTCGGTGACCGCGCCCCGCAGCAGTGCCTGCGCCGCGAAGCCGCCCGCCCAGCCGAGGATCAGCGGGAGTTTGCCGGTCAGCTTGCCGTTCAGCAGGGTGCCGAGGACCAGCACCACCGACGGCGGAACCGCCCCCCACCAGCCGTTCAGCCACTCGGTGAACTCGTACGGCGGTGCGATGCCCACCCACGGGAACAGCAGCAGGACCGAAACGATGCCGAAGTTGCTGGGGTTGAGGACGTGCCGGGCCTTGCCCATCACCCGGACCCGGAACAGGTACTTGCTGGACACACCGACGATCGCGGCCAGCAGCGTAGGCCAGATGCGGCTGTTGGCGTACAGCAGCATCGCGCAGGCCAGGCCCCCGATGTAGGCGGGCAGCAGGAAGTCGACGGCTTCGCCGAGCGGCCGCCGGTACCGGACCGGGCGCCGTAGGCCCCATGCCTCGACCGTTTCCAGGAGCAGCTCGGTGAGCACCGCGGCCAGGACGGAGAACAGCGGGGTGGCATAGGCCTGTTCGAAGCCGAGGACGGTGTGGCCGAGCACGGTGGCGGCCGTGATGGACATCGCGAAGCGGCGCAGCGCCTTGCTGCGCCGGCACGGGGCGCAGGGCTTGCCGGTGTCGACGGCGCAGGTGTGGTCAGTCGTCATGCGGGGACCTCCGCGATGGTTCCGTCGGCGGCGAGCACGAGGGTGTGCCAGCCCGGTGGGAGGGTTGTGGTGCGCTCGTGCCGTACTCCGTGGAGGTCTCGCCAGGAGAGGTCCACGCGCATCGGGCGGACCGGCTTCTGACCGCCCAGGCCGAAGTGCAGATCCGGGGCGGCGACTCCGCCGTGTCCGTTGGCGGGGTAGAGCTGCTGCTCGGTCACCTTCCCGTCGGGCAGGTGCAGCCGGGCGACGGCACCGATGGCCGGGGTGGTGACGGCGCGCGCTGATCCGGTGGGCAGCCGCAGGTGCAGCCCCAGGAAGGGGGCCGCCTTGGACCGGTTCCGGTACAACACCGACTGTCCCCACTGATTGGCCGCGACGAAGTCCAGCCGTCCGTCACCGGTGACGTCACCGACGGCGAATCCCCGGGTGACCGCGGTGGACGCGACCCCGGCTTCCCTGGCCAGGTTCACATAGCGGCCTTCGGGGGTCCGGACGAAGAAGGTGTTCGGGTCGTGGCCGGAGAGATCGTCCCCCGGTTCCACATTGGGCCACAGTTCGGGGTGCCGCAGGATCAGGTCGTTGGACATCGCCGCCTCCTGCAGCTGCGCCCAGCGATCGGTCCGGCCCGCCAGGAATCCGGTGGCGTGCATCACCTGGGGATAGCCCGAGTTGTCGAAGTCGGCCGCGACGAGGTCCCACGTCCAGCCGGAGCGGGACAGCCCCATGTCCTCGCTGTGGTCGTCGTAGGGAGCCTCGCCACGGTGCAGCAGGGCGCCCAGCCGGTCGCGGGGCACCGTGGGCCGGAAGACGAAGTTGCTCTCCTCCAGTGCGTAGGGCTCGGTGATGTTGCCCACCAGGATGGACTGGGTGCCACTGCGGTCCAGGTCGGCGAAGGCGACGCCCATGCCCTTGAACGAGCCGTTGCCCAGCTGTTTGGACTTCGGGGTGGTGAAGTGGCGGGTGCCCGTGGCCAGGCGGAACTTGGGGGCGCCGGGCCGGGACTCGTTGATCAGCAGCCGGCCGCGGCCGAAGTCGTTCGCCTGGTACAGGTCCGGCAGTCCGTCGCCGTCCAGGTCCTGCGCGCCGAGCGCCAGCGTCCAGCCGTACGGCGGCTTCGGCCCGAAGGCGGTGCGCACCTCGGCGAAGCGGGCCTCGGGCTGCGGGCCCGAACGGCCGCCAGTGAACCGGAAGTAGCGCAGTGTGCCGCCGTTCAGCGCGTGGGACATCGACGACGGCATCTGGAGTTCGGACTGCCTGGCGGTGGGGTCCAGTACCCGGGCCCCGTCCTTGAAGTAGTTGCCCACGACGAGGTCGAGGTGCCCGTTGCCCTCGAAGTCGCCCAGGGTCATCGCGTTGGTGTTCCACACCGGGTGGCCGGGCACCAGTTCCCGCGGCACGAAGGCGGCCCGTGCGGGGGTGGCGCCGGGCTTGCGCAGGAAGAGCACGGGCGAGCGGCCCCAGTAGTAGACCACCAGGTCCTGCCGGCCGTCCTGGTTCAGGTCGGCCGGCATACAGCCCATCGGGGCCGCGTACGACGGCATGTACAGGCCCTTCGCCGCAAGGGTGAAGGGGCGGTACCGCTTCCCGGTACCGGGCGCCGGCTCGACGGTGACCGTGTCCGTGCGCGGGTCGACCAGGCACACGTCGTGCGCGACCGTCCCGCCGTCCGCGGCGAACAGCCCGGCGCCGGCACCGACCGAGGAGATCCACGACCGGATGTGGTGAAAGGCCGGAGCCACCGGCCGCACCCGCCGCTCACCCGGCCGGTCGGGGGCGTTCAGCGGCTCTGCGGTGAAGTGGAAGGGGGCCGCCGCCGCTGCCCGGTCGGCCGCGGACACCGCGTCAGGCAGGGCCAGCGAAAAGGCCGTGAGACAGCAGCAGAGTGCCGTGGCCTTGGCGGCGTGCGCCCTCAGAAAACGGCCGGGGGAGTTCATCGGCTCCTCCGAAAACGAAGCGCACCCTTGCCGGCTTTGGCGGTTACGGCTTTGGCGGCAGCGGGGGTTGGTGTGTTGGCGGCACCGGCGGTTAGGGCGTTGGGGGCACCGGCGGTTACAGCCTCCGCGGATTCAGCGGTTACGGCTTCGGCGGGTTCGGCGGGTTCAACGGTCACTGCCTCGGCGGGTTGAGCAGTGCTGGAGGCCGGGGCGGGGTGCTGGGTGGGGTGCTGGGTGGGGGTGCCGGTCGGGGCGGAACCGTCGTGGGCCGCCCACAGCCGTCTGATCCCGGCCCGCCATTCCTCGTAGTGCCGTGGTGTACGAGGGTCAGGGCCCAGGTTCGCATGGGCGGTGTCGGTCCAGCCGGCCGCGGTCTGCGCCGGCACCCCGGTGAGGATCAGGGCACCGCGGTCGCAGTGCTCGGGCAGGGGCGTACGGGCGCGCTGCCGGGCCCCGCAGGCGAAGGCGGCTCCCTGGGCGAGGTGGGCGCCGTAGCCGCCCGCCGCCTCCACCAGCGCGCGCAGCTCGTCCTGGTTCGCACCCCCCGCGTACACGGCCGCGAGGCCGATTCCGCTCCACAGGTCCGCCCGCCGCCACCCGGGGAATTCGGCCACCCGCAGGCTCAGTGCCTCGGGGTCGGCGCATTCGTGGAACCACAGGCACCGCCCGAGCCCCTGGTCCCGCACGGCACGCTGGCGCGGGTCGAGGCCTCGCTCGATCCGCTGCCCGGCCACGACCCGGTCCGAGTCGAAGAACCCCTGGTAGAAGCCGAATCCGTCCCAGGCGAGCCAGCGCAGCAGGGGATCGCCGGCGCGCAGCCCGTACCAGGGGCGCAGGCGCAGCTTGGCGAAGGCCCAGCCGGCCCCCACATGGATCAGGTGCGGATAGTCGGCACCGGCTCCCGCGAGAAGTTCCCGCAGTCTGCGCCCCCGGGAAAGGGTGAGCAGGTCGAGCAGCGCGGAGCCCATGCCCGCGCCCTCGTAGGCAAACCCTCGGAATTCTGCGGGGACACCGTCGAGCGCGGCGCCGAGCGCGTCCGCATTTCGGGCATCCACCGAGTGATTGAATCCCTCGAGAAAGGCCCTTCCGGAATCCTCCAACCGCTGCCGGGCCGGACCCGAGCGGAGCCTGAATCGGCGTGCTCCGAAATCGACTTGCCGCATGTCCTGCCGCAGCATTTATTTCCCCTCCAGTGCGTCATCTATTGCGATTAATAGCCTCGGGGCAACTCGGCGTTTCCTTGATCCTCCGAAAGAGTGCACCTGACCGGCCCTGCATCCAACAGGTGAACCCCGCTCAGCGGTCGCCGGTCAACCGGGTAGAACCCCGGAAAAGGTGACGGTGGGCATGCCGTCGCGTCGCGAGAATGATTCACCCGCACCAGCCGAAGAAGGTCGTGATGCTGGAAAACCGTCTGCTCGAAATCATCATCATCGCCCTGGTCGTCATGGTCCTGTTCGGAGCGAAGCGGCTCCCGGACAGCGCACGCTCACTCGGAAAGTCGCTGCGCATCCTCAAGGCCGAGGCCCGCGCCGGCCGCGACGAGGCGGCACAGGAGGAGCCGTCCACGGCGACCGAGCCGGCCGCGCTCACGAAGGCGGAGGTGTCCGCGCAGCCGCGTCCCGTCGTCGCGGAGGTCAACGGGAAGGGGCGAGAAGTGCTCCACGACTGACCGTCGTCGCACAGGTGGTGCACCGGGTGCCGTACATCGCGCAGCCGGTGCCCGATGCGCGCGACGCACCCGATGCACCCGATGCGCGCGATCACAAACCAGGGCCGATCGCACAGACTGTCCCGCCATTGACGCGTTGTAGTCACGTTGTCACAGTGCTTCGTGGCATCGGCCTGCACCGGTCGGCATCGGTCGGCACCAGCCTTCATCGGCCTGCATCGGCTCCGAGAGGTGGGGATCCATGGGACAGCGCATCGACTTCGCTCGGCCGGGATGGTTCTGGTGCGGCGCGCTGCTGTGCCTCGCCGGCGTGCTGGGCCATCTGCCGATGTACGCGCACCTCGCCCACCCGCCGGGGCATCAGGCCGCCATGGCGGGCAGTGGCTCGGACCCGCTCATGCTGACCGGCATGGCGTTCGTCCTGGCCGGGGTGGCAGCGTGCGGCTACGGAATCGTCGGCCCCCGCAGGACGCCGGGCGACGGCAGGCCGCGAGCGCTCCGGGCCGGTTTCGCCGACGACGTACCGCTGACGCGAGCGCACTGGGCGCTGACTCTGGTGATGGTGCTCGCCGTGGCCATCGACGTCATGAAGCCCATGACGCTGAGTTTCGTCGTGCCGGGTGTGGCCAGGGAATACGGCTTGCGTTCGGCGGTCCATCCGGACGGCGGCCTGCCCGTCGCGCTGCTGCCGCTCTCCGGAATCGGCGGAACCGTCATCGGCTCCTTCCTGTGGGGCAGATTCGGCGACCGCATCGGACGCCGCCCCGCCATTCTCCTGGCCGGCGTCGTCTTTCTCGCGACCTCCGTCTGCGGAGCCATGCCGCTGTTCTGGATGAACATCCTCATGTGCTTCCTGATGGGGATGAGCGCGGGCGGCATGCTCCCGCTCACCTTCACCCTGCTGACGGAGACCGTGCCGACCCGTCAGCGCGGCTGGATCGTCGTCCTCGTCGGCGGCGTCGGCACCGCCGGCGGCTATGTGCTGACGAGTTGGGCGGCCTCATTGCTCGTACCGCACTTCGGCTGGCGCGTACTGTGGCTGCTCGGACTGCCCACGGGCGTCGTCCTGTTGCTGCTCAACCACTGGATCCCGGAGTCCCCGCGTTTCCTCGCGGCGGTTGGCCGGACGGCCGACGCCGAAACCGTGCTGGCACGCTACGGCGCCCGCCTGATCCCCTCCCCCCGCCCGCCCACGGACGCCCCCGCGGCCTCGCCCCGCGACGGCTATCGACGGCTGCTGCGGGCGCCCTACACCGGAGTCAGCCTCCCCCTGGTGGTGCTGGCCCTCGGGATCGGCCTGGTGACCTACGGCTTCCAGTTGTGGATCCCGTCCGACCTGCAGCGCCTGGGCTTCACCGAACTGACCGCCGACACCACCCTGCGAGACGCGGCGCTGCTGGGACTGCCGTTCAACCTCGCGATCGCCTGGCTGTACGGCCGCTGGAGCAGCAAGGGCACACTCGTCCTCCTGGGCGCCTGCACCGCGGCCGCGATGGCGGCACTGGCAGCGGTGGGCGACCGGATCACCGGGCATCCGCTGACACTGCACCTGCTGCTCGCGGTCCCCATCTGGTCGGCCGGTTCGGCCGTCGCCGTCCTCAGTGCGTACACGGCGGAGGTGTACCCGACGGCGATCCGCTCCCGGGCTTCCGGACTCACGGCCGCGGTCACCAAGGTCGGCGGCGTACTGATGATCACCGTGGTCGTGGCGGCGGTGGCCACCCCGTCCCTGCGCACCACCGCCCTGCTCGGCGCGGCTCCCCTCACCCTCGCCACCGCCACACTGATCCTCTCCGGAGTGGAAACCCGAGCCCGCTCCCTGGAGGAAATCACCCCGACCCCCCAGAAGCGCAACGCCTCCGCATCCACCTCGGCATGACGGGGTCCCCGACAACCACACCCACGCCCCCGACCAGAGCCGCCCCGACAGACGAGTCGGGCCGCACGCCCGACACTCCACACGCCGCCTGCGAAGTCATGCGGCCGCCGCCCAGCGGATGCCGGTCGGCAGCCTTCTGATCCTACGAACGTTTCTGCACGTCAGTCCGCTTGTTTCTTGATCACTCAATCGCGTTGGATCAAGCGGAATCCGGCAACCGCCTGTCACAAAATCCGGTTGTCCCGGGTGCTCGTCAGGAGATCACCGGGAGGGACCGCCATGCGTCTGCAGTACTCAACTCGCCTCGCCACGACTCTGGCCGCGGCAGGAGCTCTTGTCCTCACCGCGCCGACGGGCGCGCATGCCACCGCGATCGGGACAACTCCCGTGCGTACCTTCGAGTACAGCGTCGGCGGCATGACCATGAAGATCCCGACAGGATGCATGTTCACGCACATCATCCGCGGAGACGGCCGGAGGATCACCTACCAGAACGCCGGCGTCGACTGCGCCTTCGTCGCGGCCCTCAGCAGCGGATTCTGCAACTGGCGCATCGACTTCGCCTACGCCGACACCGACGACCGGACATACCGCACATCCCGCGGGAGGACGCACACCGAGTGCAAGGTCGACCCGATGCGGAACAACTCTCCCCAGACGCTGCCTCGTTATGGAAAGGCGTGTGCCCACCTCTATGTCAACGGAGTGCACCGCGTAAGTCAGTGCCACCACATCACGAAGTGAGCCCGTCATGGTCGAACAGCAGCAGAACAACGCGGACCAAGCCCGGGAAGCGCGGCGTCGTCGCGTCGGGATCGTCTCGTTCCTCGTGGGGCTCTTCGCCACACTCGCCTTCTTCGCCTACTTCCCCGGGCTCCCACACGTCATCGACTGGGGAGCCGTCCTCGCCGCCATTGCCGTAGGCGGGCTTGCCCGATGGTCTTGCCGGTCCTTGATGGCAAGGACGGCACGGACGGCACGCAAGAAGCCTGGAAGTCTGGGCCCCGGACAATGACGTGACTCCGCACCGGACAGCGCGGTCAGCCCGCGCGCTGAGGGGGCAGACGAGTCGGGCTGTACGCCGGGTTCTGTTCCGAGGGTTCCTTGCGGTGCCCTCGGCGACGGCCATCCATCTAGGGCCGGTGTTGCCACCGGCCTCGTGCGGTCTACCCGCGGACTCGGGCGGGCAGCCCTCGAACGTCCGCGCAGGGCGCTTTTCACGGCGCCCCTTTTGACCTTGCTCCGGGTGGGGTTTACCTAGCTGCCCAGGTCACCCTGGGCACTGGTGGTCTCTTACACCACCGTTTCACCCTTACCAGGGGCCGAAGCCCCGGGCGGTTTGCTTTCTGTGGCACTGTCCCGCGGGTCACCCCGGGTGGCCGTTAGCCATCACCCTGCCCTGTGGAGCCCGGACGTTCCTCGGGAAGCCCCCTAGGGGAACTCCACGCGGCCGTCCGCCCGGCTCGTCTGCCGTGTCGACCATGGTACCGGGCGCCCGGAGCGGCGAGGACCGGTGGCCGCCGTGGCCAGGACCGAGCCCGCCAGGATCAGGGCGAAGGCCGCCAGGACCGTGGGGGTCAGCCGCTCGTCCAGGAAGAGCGCGCCCGCCGCCACCGCCACGGCCGGGTTGACGTACGTGATCACCGTCGCCCGTGTCGGGCCCGCCTCCTTGATCAGCTCCAGGAATGCCACGAAGGCCACCGCCGTGCAGAGCACGCCCAGCCCGGTCAGGGCCGCCAGGGCGGAGGGCGAAGGGAGGGACGAGGGGCGGGTCAGGGCCGCCGGCAGGGCGTAGACCAGCGCCGCAAGGGTCAGGCACGCCGCCGTGAGGTGCAGGGACGGGACCTCCTTGAGGCGGCGGGCGGCGATGACCGGGGCCGTCGCATAGCCCAGCACCGTCACGAACACCTCGACCAGGGAGCGGACGTCGCCGCCGGTCAGGTGGGGAAGTGTCAGGACCGTCACGCCGCCGAGGCCGAGAGCGAGGCCGGTCAGGCGGCGGGCTCCGAGGTGTTCCGTGTCGCCGAGGAGGCGGGCGACGATCACTCCGACGATCGGTACGCCCGCGATCAGCAGGCCCGCCGTCGAGCTGGACAGGTGCCGTTCGGCGTCGGTCAGCGTCATCCAGGGGATCAGGATCTCCAGGCACGCGAAGGCCAGCAGGGGACGCCAGTGGGTGCGTATGGTCCGGAGCAGGCCGCCTTGGCGGGCGGCGAAGGGGAGCAGCAGGAGCGCGCCCAGCGCGCAGCGCGTGAACACGACGACCGGCGGGGACACCTCGTCCACCGCCACTTTGATCATCAGATAGGGGACGCCCCAGATCACTCCCATGAGGGAGAACAGGAACCAGCCGCGTGCAGTCATGCGGTGAGTTTCGGCCACGACCTCACCGGGAGTCTTGAACGCTGTTGCGGTACGCCGCCGGCGTCACCCCCAGCACCCGGCGGAACCAGCGGGTCAGGTGCGCCTGGTCGGCGAAGCCGACCAGCGGCGCCACCTCCGCCGGGCGCAGGCCCGCCTCCAGCAGTCCGCGCGCCCTGCTCACCCGGTACTGGGCGAGCCAGGCGTACGGGGGTATGCCCATCGTCGTACGGAAGGCTCGCAGGAGCTGGTAGCGGGACAGGCCCAGGTCGGCGGCGAGGCCGGCCAGCATGGGCGGTTCCGTGAGGTCGTCGGCCAGCCGGTCGCGGACCAGCCGGGCGATCGCGCCGGCGCCGGGGATCACGTCGGACGCGGGGCGGGCCGTGGAGTGGCGGCGGGCCAGGGCCGTCAGCAGCCAAGGGAGGCGGGATTCCGCCTCCAGGGGGTCGGGGCAGGCGCTGAGTTCCGTGTGGGCGCGGCGCAGGACGGTGGCCAGTTCGGGGTCGTCGAGGAGGGGTTCGCGGAAGTGCGGGAGGCCGCCGAGGGTGCCGTCGGCCAGCAGCGACGGCTCGGCGTACAGGGCGCGGTAGGCGTAGCCGTCGGTGGCGTTGCCAGGGCCGCCGGTGTGCATCTCGCCGGGATCGAGGACGACGATGGTGCCGGGGCCGGTGCGGATGTGACCGCCCCGGTAGTCGATGACCTCGTTGCCGCCGACGCACACGCCGATCGTGTACTCGTCATGGGCGTGCGGGGCGTAGGTGTGGCGGCGGAAGTTCGCCGTCAGGAGGTCGAGCGGGGGACCTTCGTGGCCCAGCCGGGCACGCGTCCACAGCGCCTGTTCCGCCATCCGGCCTCACCCTTTCCCGTTCCCGCCAAGGGTGCAACGCCTTCAGGCCCCGCTTCCATGCCGCGAGCGAAGGCCCAGACCGCGCGGGCCAGATCGACGTCCTCGGTGCATCGCGTTGCAGTACGGCACCGCGCGCAGCGGCAGCTGACCGCGGCCATGCGGGGCGCGTCGTCCGCTCATGACTGCCTCCGGTGCCGTACGGCGGTCTCGGCTGATGCCCCACCGCCGCCCATCTCCGGCCACCGCCGCGCCACCCACACCGTTGACCACGGCAAACGGCCGTGCAGCTACCGGTGTTGGCCGTCAAGGCCCGTTCGCTCCAGCGCCGCAAAGGCCGCCTCCAGGCGCAGCCGGTGCTCCTGCGCCACCTCGTCCACCGGGGCGCCCGCCATCAGTCGGCGTACGGAGGTGACGAAGACCGTGCGGCAGGCTGCCAGGACCAGTGCCGCCAGGAGGTGCGGGTCCGGCGTGCCGGTCCCGGCGAGGGCGGCGGCCAGTGCGCGCTCCAGTTCCTCGGCGCCCTCGCGGGCGCGGGCACGCAGGGCCGGTGAGTCGACGACGACCCGCCAGAAGGGGGCGAAGGCGTCCCCCACGCCCCCCAACGGGTGTCGCTCCTCCAGCAGTCGAAGGGTGAGGCGGCGCAGGGCGGCGAGCGGAGGTTCGCCGGCCGCCCGGTCGCGCACCGCTCCGGCAAGCAGTTCGGCGGCCTGCGGAATGCGGTCGAGGAACAGGTCCTCCTTGCGCGGGAAGTAGTTGAAGACCGTCATCGCGGAGACGTCCGCCCGCCGCGCGACCTCGGCGACCGTCACCGCGTCGAAGCCACGCTCGATGAACAGGCCCGTCGCGATGTCCGAGATCCGCTGCCGCGTGGCCAGTTTCTTGCGCTCCCTCAGGGAAAGTTCCTGATCCATGGGAAAACTATAGCCACTCAAAACTTTTAGTTACTACAGTCAGAGTCATGACGACGACGATCGATTACGACGTGGTGGTGGCCGGCGCCGGCCCCGTGGGTCTCTTCCTCGGCTGCGAACTGGCGCTCGGCGGTGCGCGGGTGCTGGTCGTGGAGCGGCTGACCGAAGTGGACGAGACGATCAAGGCGGGCGCGATCAACATCCCGAGCGCGGTCGCCCTGTACCGGCGCGGACTGCTGCCCGAGCTGGCGGCGGTGTGGGAGGCGGCGCTGCAGCGGGTGTCCGCCTTCCGGGAAGCGGCCAAGAGCCGGGGCGAGGGCGAAGCCAAGGTTCCGCCCAAGTTCGCCGGGCACTTCGCCGGGATCATGATGGACCCCGACCTGTTCGACGGCTCCGACCCGGCCTGGGCCGACGCCGGCCCCGCCGCCGAGTCCGGACTCGGCGTGCCGCAGGCCGCCCTGGAGCGGATCCTGGCCCGGCGGGCCGAGGAGCTCGGGGTGGAGGTGCGCCGGGGCGTGGAGCTGACCGGCTTCGACGCGGACCCGGACGGAGTGGCCGTACACACCGGCGAGGGGACGGTCCGGGCCGGCTGGCTGGTCGGCTGCGACGGCGGGCGCAGCACCGTCCGCAAGCTCGCCGGGTTCGACTTCCCGGGCACGGAACCGGAGATAACCGGCTATCAGGCGATCGTGGAGCTGACCGGCGCCGAGCGGCTGCGCCCGGGCTGGAACACCACGGACACGGGGACGTACGTCCACGGGCCGTTCCCCGGGCGGATCCTCAGCGTCGAGTTCGACGGACCCCCGGCCGACCGCTCCGCACCCATCACCGCCGAGGAACTGCAGGCCAGCCTGCGCCGGGTGGCGGAGGTGCCCGAGGTCACCATCACCAAGGTGCTCAGCGCCACCCGCTTCACCGACAACGCCCGCCAGGCCACCGAGTACCGCAAGGGCCGGGTGTTCCTCGCGGGCGACGCGGCGCACGTGCACTCGCCGTTCGGCGGGCAGGGGCTCAACCTCGGCCTCGGGGACGCGATGAACCTGGGGTGGAAGCTGGCCGCCGTCGTACGCGGCACGGCACCGGTGTCCCTGCTCGACACCTACACCGCCGAGCGGCATCCGATCGGCGCCTGGGTGCTCGACTGGACCCGGGCCCAGATCGCGGTGATGCGCCCGGACCGGCACGCCCGCGCGCTGCGCCGGGTGGTGACCGATCTGGCGCTGACCACGACCGGGACGACGTACCTCGTCACCAGGATCTCCGGCATCTGGCAGCGCTACGACCTGCCCGGCGACCACCCGCTGACCGGCGCGAGCGCACCCGACCTGGTGCTGGCCGACGGTTCCCGGCTCGGCGACCATCTGCACTCCGGGCACGCCCTGCTGCTCGACCTCGCCGGCGACCCCGCGCTGCGCGCCCGCGCCGAGGGATACGGCGACCGGCTGGAGGTCCGTACGCTCCCCTGCCCGGACCGGCCCGGTCTGCGCGCGCTGTTCGTACGCCCGGACGGATTCGTGGCCTGGGCCGCCGGCCCGGAGGACACGGACGCCAAGGGGCTGCCGGAGGCCCTGGAGCGCTGGCTCGGCGTCCCGCACGCCGCCGCTTGACCCTGCCGCGACGTCAACGTCTGTACTGATCCCCTGCGGATCGGAGAACTCGCCGCCGCCGTCGGCGTCACGACGCGCACCGTGCGCCACTACCACCAGCTGGGCCTGTTGCCCGAGCCCGAGCGGCTCTCGAACGGCTATCGCCGCTGCACGCTGCGGCACGCCGTGGATCCGGGAGCGCCGGCAGCGGCTGCGGGCACTGCTGGACGCCGGGGAGCTGCCCGCCGAGGGGCCGGTCTCACCCCTGTTGGCCGGGCTGCTCGCCGCGCTGCCCGGCAGCGACTCCTCCATGGCCGCCAAGGACCGCGGGGTGCCCGCCCTGATCGACACCGGGGCGGCGCCCGCGGACCGGGAACGGATGATGTCCGCGCTGCGCGGCGCCCTCGACGACCCGGACGTCCTGGCGCGGACCCGGGAGGCGTACGCGCTGCTCGACGCGCTCGTGGACGCCGCACCGGACGACCCGCGCGTGGCCGAGGCCGCGCGTGCCCTGGCCGAGGCGATCCGTCGCACGCTGAAAATCCTTACCGGGGAGGGGAGTTGAGGGGCATACAGGCACACCCAGGGAACCGCCGGTCGGCGGGCGGTGCTGGACGTCTGCACCCTGCTGCTGGTCATCGGCCTGCACGCGGCCTGCGTGGTCCGGTCGCACGTGCTGACCGGGGACACGCTGCGGGTGCGCCACGGCGCCCAGGTGGACCTGCGGATCCCGCCGGCCGCGATCACCGCCGTACGCCGGGAGGCGCGCGGCACGCACCGGCCCGCGCCGGGCGTACTCGATTTCGCCGTCGGCTCGCAGACCTCGGTCACCCTCGAACTCGCCGAGCCCGTCGCCCACTTGACGCTGCTGGGCCGCCGCAAGGACGTCAGCGTGGTACGGCTGCACGCCGACGGCCCGGGTGGTCTCGTGCGGGCACTCACGCGGTCGTGAAGAGGATCTTCGACGTCCCCGGATCGGCCTGGGCGAGCCGCACCCGCAGCCGCTCACCGAGCGGGAGACGGTCGCCCTCGACGCGGCCGATGACGGCCGGGGAGATCAGCTGCACGGTGCCGACGGTCGGGCGGTGCTCGTCGACGTCCACCACACAGCCGTCGAAGACGTCCCCGACCCGGTCCTTGAGCAGGGCCGCCTCCACGATGTCCACGCACTCGCGCTCGACCGTACCGGCGATCCGGGCGCCGTCGGCCATCCGCCGGGGCAGCCCGTCGAGCGCGGCGAGCACCCAGCCCGGCGGGGGCCGACCCGCTACGGCGGCGAGGCAGATCTCCGAGGCGTAGCGGTCGGCGAGGCGGCGCAGCGGGGCGGTGCAGTGGGTGTAGGGGGCGGCGACGGCTGCGTGGGTCGTGATCGCGGGGAGGGCGCCGTCACGGAACACCGTGTAGCCGGCGCCGCGCAGCAGGGTGGTGCACTCCTGGAGGAAGGCCGCGTGGCGGGTGTCGTGCGGGTCGAGGGTGCGGATGAGGGCCGCGTACGACACATGGTGCGGCCAGTCGATGTGCAGCGCGGTCGCGGTACGGCGCAGCCGCGCGACGGCGCCGTCCGGCGCGGCCGGGAGGGTGCGCAGGACGCCGGTGCCGTGGGTGAGCATCAGGTCGGCGGCGGCCATGCCGGTGAGCAGGGAGAGCTGGGCGTTCCAGCCCTCGGCGGGCAGCGGGGCCCGGTAGCCGAGGAGGTAGGTGTGGTCCTGCTCGGTGATCTGCTGCTCGGGCGCGTTCAGGGAGATGCCGCCGCGCTCGGCCTCCTGCCGTTCCCGGGCCTCGCCGATCTCCTTGAGCAGCGCGACCGGCTCCTCGGCGGTCCCGCCGTCGATCTGCTTCTGCACCCCCGTGTAGTCGAGCTTGGCGCGGCTGCGGACCAGGGCGCGGCGCACGTCGACGGCGCCGGTCCGGCCGTCCGCGTCCAGGTCGATCGTCCACAGCACGGCCGGACGGACCTGGTCCGGCAGCAGGCTGGCCGCGCCCTCGCTGAGCACACTGGGGTGCAGCGGGATCTTCTCGTCGGGGAAGTACAGGGTGTTCACCCGGCGGTGCGCCTCCGCGTCCAGCGCTTCGCCGGGTACGACGAAGGCGGCGACGTCGGCGATGGCGTACCGGACCCGGTAGCCGGTGCCCTGCCGGGACAGGTGCGCCGCCTGGTCGAGGTCGGTGGAGGCAGGGGGGTCGAGGGTGAAGAAGGGGATGTCGGTGGCGTCGTACGCCGGCCGGGCGGGGGCCTTCGCCGCGCGCTCGGCCGCCTCCTGGACCTCCGGTGGGAAGGCCTCCGGGACACCGAGTTCGCTGCGCAGCGCGGCGAGCGCGGCCCGCAGGGGGGCTTCGGGGGCACCGGTCACGCGGATCTTGCGGCGGGGCATACAGCGAGCGTAGGTCGCGGCCGCGGCGGCGGCACGCCGTACGCTGTCGCGGAGGTCTACGTGAGGAGTACGTGTGCTGGTCCTGCTGCCGCCCTCGGAAGGCAAGGCGAACTCGGGCGAGGGCGCCCCGCTGAAGCTGGGGTCCCTGTCCCTGCCGGGGCTCACCGGCGCACGCGAGGCCGTCCTCACCGAGCTGGTCGAGCTGTGCTCCGGGGACGAGGAGAAGGCGCGCGAGGTGCTCGGGCTGAGCGAGGGGCTGCGCGGCGAGGTCGCGAAGAACGCCGGCCTGCCGACGGCCGGCGCCCGCCCCGCCGGCGAGATCTACACCGGTGTCCTCTACGACGCCCTCGGCCTGGCCACCCTGGACGCGGCGGCCGGGCGGCGCGCGGCGGCTTCGCTGCTGGTGTTCTCCGGGCTGTGGGGCGCGGTGCGGGTGACGGACCGGATCCCGTCCTACCGCTGCTCGATGGGTGTGAAGCTGCCGGGGCTCGGCGCGCTGGCCGGGCACTGGCGGGCACCGATGGCCGAGGTGCTGCCCGAGGCGGCCGGGGACGGACTGGTGCTGGATCTGCGGTCCGCCGCGTACGCGGCGGCCTGGCGGCCGAAGGGCGAGGTCGCGGGGCGGACGGCGACGGTACGGGTGCTGCACGCGCCGACGCGGAAGGTGGTCAGCCACTTCAACAAGGCGACCAAGGGCCGGATCGTACGAAGCCTGCTGTCGGAGGGTGCCCGGCCGAAGGACCCGGCCGAGCTGGTGGAGGCGCTGCGGGACCTCGGATACGAGGTGGAGGCGGAGGCGCCGGGGAAGGCGGGCAGGGCGTGGTCGCTGGATGTGCTGGTGGAGGAGATTCACTGACCGCCAGAACCCTTCGGCGTTGCAATATGCGCAATGCCCGTTGCGGGTAATGCAGTAGCTGGGCACGATGAGGGCATGACCTCACCGCTGCCCTCGCCCTCCCCTGTCTCCGTACTGGGTCTCGTGGAGGGCGCCCCCGTCGTGCCCGTGGTGGCCGTCTCGGACGCCGCCGATGCCGTACCGCTGGCGCGGGCGCTGGTGGCGGGCGGGCTGCCGGCGATCGAGGTGACACTCAGGACACCGGCGGCGCTGGACGCGATCCGGGCGATCGCCGCCGAGGTGCCGGGGGCAGTGGTCGGGGCGGGCACGGTGATCGCGCCGGAGCAGGTCGGCGCGTGTGTGGCGGCGGGGGCGCGGTTCCTCGTCGGCCCCGGGTGGACGGATGCCCTGCTGGCGGCGATGCGCGGGTCCGGGGTGCCGTTCCTGCCGGGGGTGTCGACCACCTCGGAGGTCGTGGCGCTGCTGGAGCGCGGGGTGCGGGAGATGAAGTTCTTCCCGGCGCAGGCGGCGGGCGGTACGGCCTATCTGCAGTCGCTGGCCGGGCCGTTGCCGCAGGCCCGCTTCTGCCCGACCGGCGGGATCGGTCCGGCGACCGCGCCGGAGTATCTGGCGCTGCCCAACGTCGGCTGTGTGGGCGGCAGTTGGATGGTCCCGGCGGACGCGGTCGCCGCCCGGGACTGGGCCCGGATCGAGGAGCTGGCGCGGGGCGCCGCGCGGCTCGGCGGGGTCAGGGACGCAGGTGGGACGTGTCGTTGAAGAGCCGGACGCTCGCGTTGCCGTCCGCGTAGTACGCCACCGCCGACAGGGACGCCGCCGAGAGTTCCATCCGGAACAAGGACTCGGGCGGGGCGCCGAGGGCCAGGCGGACGAAGGTCTTGATCGGGGTGACGTGCGTGACCAGCAGGACCGTGCGGCCCGCGTAGGCGGCGACCAGCTTGTCGCGGGTGGCGGCGATACGGGTGGCCGTCTCGGCGAAGCTCTCGCCGCCGCCGGTGGGGTGGGCCTCCGGGTCGGCGAGCCAGGCGTTCAGGTCGTCGGGGTGGCGGTCGCGGACCTCGCCGAAGGTGAGGCCCTCCCAGGCTCCGAAGTCCGTTTCGCGCAGGCCGTCTTCGATCGTCATGTCGAGGCCGAGGCGGGTCGCGACGATGGCGGCGGTTTCGCGGGTGCGGGTGAGGGGGGAGGCGAGGATGGTCTGGACGGTGCCGCGTCTGGCGAGTGCCTCCGCGACCCGGTGGGCCTGTTCGCGGCCGGCGGTGGAGAGGGCGGGGTCGGTGCCGCCGCTGCCGGAGAAGCGCTTCTGGGGGGTGAGCGGGGTTTCGCCGTGGCGGAGAAGGACGAAGGTGGCGGGTGCGCCGAGGTCGGGGGCGGAGCTCCAGCCGGGGGCACGGGAAAGTTCCTGCTTGTCGGCGGTCTCCCCGCTGGTGCCGGACGGCTGGGGCTCGCTGGGGGGCTTCAGCTGCTGCTCGCCGGGAGGTGCCGCCACGTCAGCCTTCGGCCGCTCCCACTGTTCGCCCTTCGCCCCCGCGTCCATCGCCTCGTTCGCCAAGCGGTCAGCGTGCTTGTTCTGCTCGCGCGGGATCCACTCGTACGTCACCTGGTCCGGCGGCAGGACCGCTCTCGACTCCGCCGCCAGGGGCTTCATGTCGGGGTGTTTGATCTTCCAGCGGCCCGACATCTGCTCGATGACCAGCTTGGAGTCCATGCGGACGTGGACCATGGCCGTCGGGTCCAGGGCGCGGGCGGCGCGCAGGCCCGCCAGCAGGCCCCGGTACTCGGCCACGTTGTTGGTGGCGACGCCGATGTACTCCGCCAGCTCGGTCAGCGTCTCCCCCGTCGCCGCGTCGCTGACCACGGCGCCGTAGCCCGCGGGCCCCGGGTTGCCCCGTGACCCGCCGTCCGCCTCGACGATGAACTCCCGCACCCGACAAGCCCCTTGTCTACAGACGCCGACAAACCGCTACGGACCTCGGACCTCGGACCTCTACAGACCCGACTCGGCCGTACGCACCAGGATGCGGCGGCAGTTCTCGCAGCGCACCACCGTGTCCGGTGCCGCCGTGCGGATCTCGTTCAGCTCGGTGATCGCCAGCTCCTGCCGGCAGCCCTGGCAGGTGCGGGCGTACAGCTTGGCCGCGCCGATGCCGCCCTGCTGCTCGCGCAGCTTGTCGTAGAGCTTGAGAAGGTCGGCGGGGACCGATGCCGCCACGACCTCGCGCTCCTTCGTCACCGTCGCCGCCTCGCCGTCGATCTCCTCGAAGGCCGAGTCCCGGCGGCCGGCCGCGTCGTCGATCCTCGACTGGACGGAGGCGACGCGCTCGGTCAGCTCGCTCACCCGCTCCTGCGCGGCCTCGCGGCGCTCCATGACCTCCAGGACGATGTCCTCCAGGTCGCCCTGGCGCTTGGCGAGGGAGGCGATCTCGTGCTGGAGGTTGGCCAGGTCCTTCGGCGAGGTGACCGCGCCGGAGTCCAGGCGCTGCTGGTCGCGGGCGGCGCGCTGGCGCACCTGGTCCACGTCCTGCTCGGCCTTGGTCTGCTCGCGGGCGGTGTCGCTCTCCTGGGTCTGCGCGGCCACGAGCAGGTCCCGCAGCTGCGTGAGGTCCTTGTTCAGCGAGTCGATCTCGGCGTGCTCGGGCAGCGACTTCCGCTTGTGCGCGAGCTGCTGCAGCCGGACGTCCAGGGCCTGGACGTCGAGGAGTCGGATCTGGTCGGCGGACGCGGCGTTCAGTTGGGGGCTCCTGCAGTTGTAGTACTGGACGCCGCGTGGGCGGTCCAGGGGTCGGTGACCGTCTTGGAGACATGGACCCGCAGGTCCCAGTCATGGCGGTCGGAGATCTCGTCGAGCTGGGCTGCGGCCAGCTCGCACCAGGGCCACTCGGTGGCCCAGTGCGCCGCGTCGAGCAGCGCGAGGGGACTCTGGGCGACCGCCTCGCCGGCCGGGTGGTGGCGCAGGTCGGCGGTGAGGAAGGCGTCGACACCGGCCGCGCGGACCTGGTCGAAGAGGCTGTCGCCGGAGCCGCCGCTGACCGCGACCGTACGGACGACGGCCTCGGGGTCGCCGGCCACCCGGATGCCCTGGGCGGTGGCGGGCAGCCGCTCGGCGGCGCGGGCCGCCAGTTCGCGCACGGTCACCGGGTGGTCCAGCTCGCACACCCTGCCGAGGCCCCGACGGCCCGCCGGATCGGTCGGGTCCGGCACGAGGGGGCCTACGACCCTGAGGTCGAGCGCGCCCGCGAGGGCGTCGGAGACACCCGGGTCCGCGGTGTCGGCGTTGGTGTGGGCGACGTGCAGGGCGATGTCGTTCTTGATCAGCGTGTGCACGACCCGGCCCTTGAAGTGGGTCGCCGCGACCGTGGTCGTACCCCGCAGATAGAGCGGATGGTGGGTGACCAGCAGGTCGGCGCCGAGCTTCACCGCCTCGTCGACGACGTCCTGCACCGGGTCGACGGCGAACAGGACCCGGGTGACCTCCTGGTCGGGGTCGCCCACGACCGTGCCGACCGCGTCCCAGGACTCGGCCCGCTCGGCGGGCCACAGGTTCTCCAGCGCGGCGATGACTTCAGACAGACGGGGCACGAAGCAAAGGCTACCTGGCTGGTCTGCGCGGCCGTACCGCATCCACCGCTCTGGTCCCGCTCAGCACAAAGGTCCCGGTTTCCTCAGGCGAATCGCTTCTGCGCCACCCGTATGTGTGAAGCCGCAGTCGGCCGATCCCACGCCTGTGCGTGCGAAAACTAGCTTCGTCGCCGGAGGTGACCGAACGATGACGGCCTGTGCGATCGAACCCCCCTCCACCGGCGAGGACGACGGCGCGCCGGGGACGGGGTGTGCCATCACGGCGGACGGGGCCTACGCCGCCCGGCTCGCGCCGGCCGGTGACTGCTGGTTCCCGGAGCGCTGGACGCTGGACGGCCCGGAGCCGTACGCGGTGCCGCTGCCCGGCAACCAGCCGGAGGAGCCCGGCACCGAGGTGCAGCCGCTGTCCGACGGCCGGGTGCTGATCCACCGGCGGACGGCGCGGCGGCACCTCTTCGCCCTGCTGTACCCGACCGGGCCCGGCACCGGCGAGCTGCCGCTGGGCGCGGTGGAGTGCCCCGAACCCGGCACCCGGCTCACGCTGCTGCCGCCCGCCCCGGGCGGCGCGCGGGCCTACGCCCTCGCCGTCGGGCCGCGCTCGAGTGCGGTCTGGCTGGTGGCGGGCGGCGCGTTCGGCCCGGAGCGGCTCGTGGAGGTGCCGGGGCGCTGCTCGGGCGGGGTCTGGCTGGACCGCGCGGGACGGCTGCTGGCGCTGGACCGGGGGTCGGCCGACGGGCCGGTCAAGACGGTCGTGGTGGACCTGGAGCGAGCGGAGGTCTCGCCGTTGCTGCAGATCGCGGCCGGGAGCACGGACCGGCTGCTGCTCGCCGATCCGGACAGCGGACTGCTGCTCATCTCCTCCGACGCTCCCTCGCCGGGGCAGGAACGATTGGGCTGGGGCGTGCTCGGCAGCACCCTGCCGGTGCGCTTCCCGGAGAGCCTGCGGGTACCGGACTGTGCGGTGACGCCGTTCGCGATCCAGCCCGAGCAGGTGCTGACGCCGGAGAACTGCGCGGTGGCGCTGCGCGTCGAGGGGCCGTTCGGGGACTGGGTGGGCATCTGGCGGCCGGCGGGCAGGCAGGTGAGCTGTCTCCCGGCGCCCGAGGGGTGGCTGGCCGGGGCCGGGCTGTGGACACGGGACGGGGTGCTGCGGCTGCCCTGCGCCACGGAGGAGACTCCGTGCGGCGTGGTGGAGCTGACGGCGCCCGGGGAGACGGGGGGCACGGAGTCCGCGGGGAGCAGGACCACCGCGGCTCCGGGGGGAACCGGGGGGCCGGGGGAACCGGGGGCGGCGGGCCTGGAGGGTCCGGTCCGGGACGGCACGGCTACCGGGACGCCCAAGGCGTCACGACAGCCGACCGAACCGGACCCTCCGGAGCCCGGGGAACGGAGGGACTCGGAGGCCGGGGAACGGAGGACCTGGGAGCCCGGGGACCGGAAGGCCTCGGAGCCTGGGGAACGGTGGGGTGCGGAGCCCGGGGACCGGAAGGCCTCGGAGCCTGGGGAACGGTGGGGTGCGGAGCCCGGGGACCGGAAGGCCTCGGGGCCTTGGGAGCGGTGGGGTGCGGAGCCTGGGGAACGGGGGGCCTCGGAGGCTGCGGAACGGTGGGGCTCGGAAGCCGGGGAACGGAAGGCCTCGGAGGCTTCGGATCGGTGGGGTGTGGGGGCTGCGGACCGGCGGAGTGCCGAGGCTGCGGATCGGTGGAGTGCGGAGGCCGCCGATCGGCGAGGTGCGGAGGCCGGGGAACGGCGGGGTGCCGAGGCAGCCGATCGGCCGGGGGCGGCGGCTACGGATCGGTGGAGTGCCGAGGCTGCGAACCGCTGGAGTGCGGAGGCCAGCGAACGGCAGAATGCGGAGGCTGCCGATCGGCGGAATGCCGCGGCCGGGGAACGGCGGAGTGTGGGGGCTGTGGACCGGAGGGGTGCCGAGGCTGCGAACCGCTGGAGTGCGGAGGCCAGCGAACGGCAGAATGCGGAGGCTGCCGATCGGCGGAGTGCGGAGGCTGCGAACCGGTGGGGTGCGGAGGCCGGGGAACGGCGGAGTGCCGAGGCTGCCAATCGGCGAGGTGCGGGGGCTGCGGACCAGAGAGGTGCCGAGGCTGCCCATCAGCCGGGGGCGGCGGCTACGGATCGGTGGAGTGCCGAGGCAGCGAACCGCTGGAGTGCAGAGGCCGGGGAACGGCGGAGTGCGGAGGCTGCCGATCGGCGGACTGCCGAGGCTACGGAACGGCAGAATACCGAGGCTGCAAACCGGCAGAGCGCCGAGGCTGCGGAACGGCCGGAGGCGGACGCTGTGGATCGGTGGGCTCCCGATACTGTGGTGGATCGGGCGGTTCCGGATGTTCTGCGAGCGGAGGTTCCGGAGGCGGTGGTGGCGCGCCCGGTGCCCTTGCAGCAGGCGCCGCTGGGACGTCTTGTAACGAACTAGTGCCGGTTGGCGTGTGCGCCTGGATTCGGCCGGTGGTGCGCCGGTTACACTCGCCCGGCTGTACGAAAGATCATATGACGGGGTGAATACGTCCGATGAGCGACACCAGCACGACGGAGCAGCTGTCTGCCGACTCTTCCGAGGCTGCCGGCCACGGCCGGCACCGGGGGCCGGTCGCGGCCCAGGAGAGCGAGGCCTCTCCGCACGGCCGGCACCGCCGGCCTACGGGGGAGACCACGGAGGCGGCCGCCTGACGGTCGTAACGGAAGAGGGGGCGTCCCATGGGCGCCCCCTCTTCCCTTGTCCTCACCCGCGTTTGAGCCCCAGCACCTCCGCCGCCGCGAAGGTCTCCCCCGGCGGCCGGTCCGCGTAGTGCGGGGTGAGCAGCGCGTCGAGTTCGTCGTAGGTGAACGTCTCCTGCTTGCTGTCGAACTTGGCCTGCACCCGCGGCCGTTCCACGATCGCGACCATGCCGCCGTGCACGACGAGCAGCTGGCCGTTGAGGCCGGCGGCGGCCGGTGCGGCCAGATAGGCGACGAGCGGGGCGACATGCTCGGGGGCCAGCGGGTCCAGGCCCTCGTCGGGCAGTTGGAAGCCGGCGAACACGTCCTCCGTCATCCGGGTGCGGGCGCGCGGGCAGATCGCGTTGGCCGTGACGCCGTACTTGGCGAGGGCGAGGGCCGTGGAGGTGGTCAGCCCGACGATGCCGCCTTTCGCGGCCGCGTAGTTGGGCTGGCCCGCGGAGCCGGCGAGGAACGCCTCCGAGGAGGTGTTCACGATCCGCCCGTAGACCTTCTCTCCCCCGGCCGCCTTGGACCGCTCCCGCCAGTGCGCGGCGGCGAAGTGGGTGGTGTTGAAGTGTCCCTTGAGGTGGACGCGGATCACCGAGTCCCACTCGTCCTCGGTCATCGAGAAGACCATGCGGTCGCGCAGGATCCCCGCGTTGTTGACGAGGATGTCCAGCTTGCCGAACTCGGCGATGGCCAACTCGACCAGTGCCCCGGCCTGTTGGAAGTCGGCGACGTCCCCGGTGTGGGCGACGGCCCGGCCGCCCTGGCCGCGTATCCAGGCGGCCACCTCTTCGGCGGGCGCCGCCGAGGCCGCGCCGGAACCGTCCCGGCCCGGCTGTCCGTAGTCGTTGACGACGACGGCCGCGCCGAGCCGGGCGAGTTCCAGGGCCTCGGCCCGGCCGAGCCCGCGCCCGGCCCCCGTGACGACGGCGGACAGCCCTTCAAGTGGCAGTGGCATCGGCGGGTCCTCAGATCTCGATGCACGTACGCAGGGCGGTCCCGGTACGCATCTGGTCCAGTGCCTCGTTGATCCCGGCCAGGGGGACCCGGTGGGTGATCAGGCCCGCCAGGTCGATCCGGCCGGCCCGCCACAGGGCGATCGCGCGCTCGTAGGAGCGCAGCACGTCGCCGCCGCCGTACAGGGACGGCAGGATGCGCTTCTCGTCGAAGAACAGCTCGAACATGTTGAGCTGCAGGAAGTCGTCCATGGCGCCGGCGCCGACCACGACGAGGGTGCCGCCGCGCCGGGTGTTCTCGTAGGCGGTGCGGGCGGTGGCGGACCTGCCGACGACCTCGAAGACGTAGTCGAAGCCCTCGCCGCCGGTGACCCGCTGCTTGACGTCGGCGAGCTCCTCCGGCGAAACCGCCTTCGTGGCACCGAACCTGAGGGCGGACGCGCGCCGGGAGGCGACCGGGTCCACGGCGACGATCTCGGCGGCGCCCTTCAGCCGCGCCCCCTGCACCGCGGAGATGCCGACACCACCGCAACCGATGACGGCGACGGACGAACCGGCCACCACATCAGCGGTGTTGAGGGCGGCGCCGAGACCGGTGGTGACCCCGCAGCCGATCAGCGCGGCGATGTCGAAGGGCACGTCCTCCGGGATGGGCACGGCACAGCCGGCGTCGACCACGACCTCCTCGGCGAAGGTGCCGGTGCCCGCGAAGCCGAACACATCGGAAGAACCGCCGCTCGTGCGCTTGAAGTTCGGGGTGCCGGCGTTCATGAACCCGGCCAGGCACAGCTGGGTCTGGCCGCGCTTGCAGGCCGGACAGGCGCCGCAGGCGGGCAGCCAGCAGAGGACGACCCGGTCGCCGGACCGCAACCCCCTTACCCCCTCCCCGACTTCGAGGATCTCGCCCGCGCCCTCATGCCCCGGCACGAACGGCGCGGGCTGCGGCAGCACGCCGCTCATCGCGGACAGGTCCGAGTGGCACAGCCCAGTGGCCCGCACCCGGACCCTGACCTTGCCGGGCCCGAAGCCCACCGCCTCGACGTCGTCGAGGACCTCCAGCTTTTCCTGGCCGATCTCGTGCAGTACGGCTGCCCGCATGGCGCGGCTCCCCTCGGAAGGACGGGTTCTACGAGTGCTCTACGACGGTGTCGGCGAGGACCGGCGCGTCCTCCCGCTCGACAGCACTGACGGCCACCCGGACGCTCCCCTCCCCCTGCCACATACGGATGCGCAGGGTCTCGCCCGGGAACACGACCCCGGCGAACCTGGTGGTGTAGGACCGCACCCGGCTCACGTCCCCGCCGAGCAGCGTGTCCACGACCGCCTTGAGCGTGATGCCGTAGGTGCACAGCCCGTGCAGGATCGGCTTGTCGAACCCGGCGCGCCGGGCGAAGTCGGGGTCGGCGTGCAGCGGGTTCCAGTCGCCGGAGAGACGGTAGAGGAGGGCCCGGTCCTCGCGGATCGGACGCTCGACGGTCCGGTCGGGCTCACCTGCAGGGGGGTCCAGCCGGGTGGAGGGGCCGCGATCACCGCCCCATCCGCCTTCCCCTCGTACGAAGATCTGGGCGTCGTTGGTCCACAGCGGGCCGTCGGCGTCGGCGACCTCGGTGCGCAGCACCAGGATGGCGGCCTTGCCCTTGTCGTAGACGGCGGCGAGCCGGTTGGTCGCGGTCGCGGTGCCCTCGGCCGGGATGGGGCGGTGGATCTCCAGTGTCTGCCCGCCGTGCAGGACCTTGGCGAGTTCGACCTCCACACCGGGCATGGAGAGTCCGCTGATCACGCCGGGTGCGCCGGAGCCCGCGACGGTGGCGAAGCTGGGCAGGACGTGCAGCCGGGACTCCAGGGTGTAGCGCAGTTCGCCGGGGTCGGTGGCGGGGATGCCCGCGCCGATACCGAGGTGGTAGAGCTGGACGTCCTTGGTGGTCCAGGAGATGACTCCGGTACGGGGCTCGGCCGCGAGGGCTTTGGCTGCGTCGATGGGCATACGGCTCCTGTGGCGGTTCAAGACCCCGGCACGGCCGTCCGCACCGTCGGCCGCACCGAGGTCGTCCTTGGGGCGGATCTAGAACGCGTTCCAGTCCAGCGCCCTCTGTATAGCCCAGCATCCCGCAGTTGTGAAGGCTCCTGACACTGTGTCAGATGAGCGCGCCAGTGACATTTGTACTGCCCGAGTCCGTACATGCGCCTCTGCCGGAACGGGGCCGGCTTCTCTAGCGTCGTGGACAGCCCGGTCGAGCACCGTCGGCGCGCGGGAGCGCACCCCGGGCCTGGGTGCCATCATCGTGTCGTACCGCCAGGGAGCGGGGACCAGCTGATCGGGGGAACACGGATATGTCGGTGTGGCGCAGAGCACGGTGCCAGGTGCGGGCCTGGCGGGCGACACGGCTCAAGTGGAAGGCGGAGCACGCGCACTGGAAGGCGGAGCACGAGCGTTTCAAGGCAGCGCAGCGGGCCGCGGGCAAGACGGGCAAGGTCCCGGACGTCGACCATCCGGGCCCGCCGCCCACCGGCTTCGCGCTGCTGCCCTGGCTGCTGATGGGGATGGGGGCCTTCTCCAACCTGCTCCAGGGCAAGACCCCGAACCCGCTGATCGGCGGCCTGGGCCTGCTGGCCTTCAACTCTCTGTACATCTACGTCACGTTCCGTGCCTTCCACCGGGAGACGCGCGAGGCGACTTCCACCCGGGTGGCGCTCGGGCTCATGGGCCTGCTGACCACGGGTCTGGCCCTCGGCTACGGCGGCAACTGGCTGATGTTCTTCCCGCTGCTGGGCCTCGCGGTCGGCGCCACCCTGCGCGGCCCCTGGCTGGGCCGCACGGGTCTGCTGCTCGCCGCGTACGCGGGGGCGATCTCCGGCGTCCGCGAGGGCTCGGACGCGATGAACATCGCCTACGCCACCTTCCTCTCCAGCATGGTGACCGCCGCGATCCTCGGTCTGTCCGAGGCGGTACGGGAGCTGCGTGCCGCCCGGGAGGAGCTGGCCCGGCGCGCGGTGGAGAAGGAACGGCTGCGTTTCTCGCGGGATCTGCACGATCTGCTGGGCCACACGCTGTCGGTGATCGTGGTGAAGTCGGAGGCGGCCCGGCGGCTGGCCCAGCGCGACATGGACGCGGCACTGGGTCAGATCACGGACATCGAGTCGGTGGGCCGGCAGGCGCTCACCGAGATCCGGGAGGCGGTGACCGGCTACCGGGAGGGCAGCCTCGCCACCGAGCTGACCCGGGCCCGCTCGGCGCTGTCCGCGGCGAGCGTGGAGCCCGTGGTACGGCAGTCCGGTACGCCGCTGGAACCGCAGACCGAGGCGCTGCTCGGCTGGGTGGTGCGCGAGGCGGTCACCAACGTGGTCCGGCACAGCGACGCCGGCCGCTGTGAGATCACCGTGGACAGCGGCACCGAGCAGGTCCGGCTGACGGTCACCGACAACGGCAGCGGCACGCCCGCGAGCCGGCCGCAGCCGGGCATCGGCGGTACGGGCCTGAAGGGGCTGGCCGAGCGCCTCGCGGCGGCGGGCGGCTCGCTCACGGCCGGCCCGTCGCCACGCGGCGGTTTCACGGTGACCGCCGAACTGCCGGTGCAGTCGGCGCAGCTCGCGGACGCGGTGGCTACGGCGCCCAGGGCGAGCTGACCGCCCAGCTGACGTCGTTCGTCCAGGACGTGCTGTTGTCGAAGTCGTTCGACCCGCCGTCGCTCGCTATGTACAGGTTGTAGTCGTAGTGGCGCAGATATCGGGTCGGGTAGTTGTACGAGGCGAACGAGGTGCCCGTGCCGCTCTTGCCGGTCTGCGGGCAGAAGGTGGCGTCGGCGCGGAACTGGGCGGTGCCGTCCATGGGCTGCCGGTAGAGCTTGTAGTTGTAGTGGCGCAGGAAGTCGCCGGGGTAGTTGCGCGATTCGAAGGAGACGCAGGAGCTGTCGGCGAGCCCCTTGCGGACGATCCAGGTGGCGTCGTTCTTGTCCAGGCTGGAGCTGCTGGAGGTGATGGCGGAGACGACGCCGGCGTCGTTCTGGTGGCGGACGTAGTCGCCGGTGCAGCAGGAGGTGGTGGCGCGCAGTGAGATCTCCGATCCGGCGCCCAGCGTGCCGGTGCTGCCGGTCGCGCCGCCGTAACCGACGGAGACGATGTTCGACTGGACGGTGTTGTCGGCGGCGTCGGTCGGGATGCCGGAGGTCATGACGCCCTCGAAGAAGGAGCCGATGGAGCCGTTGCTGTTGTCGCCGCCGGTGCCGAGGACGATCGCGCCCTCCTGGTGCATCGGCGAGTAGCCACTGGTGGTCGGCTCACCCCCGGAATAGGTGGTCGTCAGCCCGCCCGATTGCGCATTCCCGTATTTCAGCGCGAAATGGTTCTGGCCGTTGTTCTTGAGCAGCGCGGTCACGAAAGGCAGCTGTCCGGTGCCGGTGTTGGAGGTGTTCTTGCTGTATCCGGCGTCCGACTGGAACAGGCCGTTCTCCAGGTCGGCCTGCACCCAGGGGCCCTGTCCGTAGCAGGGCGAGAACCAGCACTCGGTGCCGAAGTTGATGGCGTCCATGTGCCCGTTGCCGGTGTCCTTGTTGTTGGTCTCGGCGTTGCCGTAGTCGAAGCAGCAGGCGCCGTTGACATGGGTACCGGACGTCACCATGTACATCCCCTCGGCACCGCCGTTGGTGGCGACACCGGAGGTGGAGTCGTTCCGGTAGCCCATGCCGGCGGAGATCTCCAGGCCGTAGACCTGGTGGCCGCCGACGGTCACCGGGAGCGCGTCGGCGGGCGCCCCGACATCGGCCTTGCCGGCGCCGCCCGCGCCCTCGATCGTGAGGTCGTTGTGGCGCGCGGACTGGTCGTAGATCTTGGTGATGATGCAGGTCGTGCCGGAGCAGAAGGAGTCCTGGGCAGCCGCGTTGGCGTATCCGCCGGCGGACAGCAGACCGATGTTCGCGGTGGCCCCGTCGGAGGCCCGCTGCACCTGGTAGAGCGAGCCGTTGTACGAGGAGTACAGCGCCCGGACCAGGCTGTGCGCGGCGACACAGGGGGTGCCCGCGGCGGCGTAGACGTCACAGGGCAGCGAACTCGCGGCGGCGGCCTGGGGTGCACCGACGCCGAGGAGCAGCGCGGCGAGCGTCGCGCAGACGGCGAGCACGGACAGCGCGGCGCTTCTCAGGCGCCTCGGGCGCGGGAGGCGCAGAAGCCGCGGAAGGCGCGGGAGGCGGGGGGGTTCGGGGAGCAAGGTGTGCACCTCGGTTCGTCTCGGGGCAGCTCTGTTCGGTATTTCGGACGTCGTTCGATCGAAATACCGAACCCATTCGACTGCAAAATTGCGAGGGGATTTCGGAAATGCAGGGGCGATTGTTTGCACACCATCCGCGGCCGTCAACCCCCGCTGCACCGAATCAGGCGGATTCTTTGCTGGCGACCGGTGAAAGCAGGGCAACTACCGGAAGAAACCCGGCTCTTCAGACACCAGTCAGACGATGACCGCAAAACCCTCGGCACGACCGGGCCGATCGGCCCGATGGCCGTAACCTGAGCCCATGAACGAGATGCCCCGGGACCATCGGCCCGCCAAGTGCATTCGGGTGCTGCTCGCCGAGGACCAGGGCATGATGCGCGGGGCGCTCGCGCTGCTGCTCGGCATGGAGGACGACATCGAGGTCGTCGCCCAGCTCTCCCGGGGTGACGCGATCGTCGAGGCGGCGCTGCTGCACCGGCCGGACGTGGCCCTGCTGGACATCGAACTGCCCGGCATCAGTGGGCTTGACGCGGCGGCCGAGCTGCGGGAGCAGGCACCCGACTGCCGGGTGCTGATCCTCACCACTTTCGGCCGGCCCGGCTATCTACGCCGGGCCATGGAGGCCGGGGCGGCCGGGTTCCTCGTCAAGGACGGGCCCGTGGAAGAACTGGCCGCGGCGATCCGGCGCGTGCTCACCGGGGAGACCGTCGTCGACCCGGCGCTGGCCGCCGCCGCGCTCAGCGCCGGCCCGAACCCGCTGACGGCCCGTGAGTGCGATGTGCTGAAGGCGTCCGTGGACGGGGCGACGGTGGCCGACATCGCGGGCCGGCTGCATCTGTCCGAGTCCACCGTCCGCAACTACCTCTCCTCGGCGATCGGCAAGACCGGCACCCGGAATCGCGCGGAGGCGGTACGGGAGGCCCGTCAGCAGGGGTGGCTGTGAGTCACGTGCGCTACTGGATCACCTCCGCGTTCAGATAGCTCGTCTCTTCCGGGGCCGTGCACGCGAACCAGTTCACCGGGGAGCCAGCCACCGGCACGGGCAGGGCCACGGTGCTGGTGCCGTTCTTCCAGCCGCACTTGACCTGCCGGGCGGTGGTGGCGACCGAGCCCACCACGAGCCGCTCGGGGCCGTCGGTGTTCCCCTTGGCCAGGGGTACGGCCCCCGACATCAGCTCCGTGCCGGAGAGGGGCTCCCACTTCTCGTCCGTGCCGAAGATGAGCGTTCTGGGGTGGTTGTCGCCGTAGTACAGGTTCGAGTAGTGCGAGGTCTTGCCGATCAGGTTCCGGCCGTCGGGGAGCAGGGCCGACTCAAGGCCGTACTTCCTCATCGCGGCCAGCTGCCCCGCCGCTTCCGCCCTGTCCCGTGGCGCCCCCCACACGGTCACGACCACGCGCCAGCTCGTGCCGCGGTCCGTGCCGTGTGCGACTTCCGTGACCCGCGGCACGTACACATGCCGGGCCTCGGGTGTGGTCGGCCGGGTCGCCACGGTCGTATGCCCGTCGGTGCGGCCGGGCAGCCCGGTCACCGCCAGCGTCGCTCCCGTCGACCCCGCCAGCACCAGGGCGGTGGCCGTCGCCACCGCCCAGCGGCGGGCTCTGCGACGGCGGCCGCCGCGGACGACCGCCTCCACGGGGGGTATACCGATCTCGACCTCGTCCGCGGCATCCGCGAGCAGGAGGGCGATGTCCGTCTGTGTCATCTCGGTCCTCTCATGGGTCTCCCGGTCCGCGCTCATCACTTCCGCCCTCCGTGCGTCACCGTCTCGGCGAGTGCCGGTATGGCCCTGAGCTTCGCGATCCCCTTGGCCGCGTTGCTCTTCACCGTGCCGACCGAGCAGCCCATCGCCTCCGCCGCCTGGGTCTCCGTCAGGTCCTCCCAGTAGCGCAGGACCACCGCCTCCCGCTGCCGCACGGGCAGTTGGGCGAGCGCCGTGAGCAGCGCGCTGCGGTCGTCGGCCTGCGCGATCCGGTCGCCCGTGTCGGCCACCTCGTGCACCAGGCCCGAGTCGTCCCTCGGAGCCAGAAACTCCTTGAGCCTTCTTCTGTGCTTGCGCGCATGCAGGTTGATCATCACGCGCCGTACGTACGCCTCCGGATCGTCGGCCGAGCCGACCTTGCGCCAGGACACATACACCCGCTCCAGCGTCGACTGGACCAGGTCCTCGGCGGCGTGCTGCTCCCCCGTGAGGAGAAATGCCGTACGCATCAGCCGCGGCCAGCGGCCGACCATGAAGCTCTGGAACTCCTCGCTCCGAGCCTGCTTCCCGTCCCCCATGGGCACCTCCCTTGATGTCAGAAGGAGTCCATGAGCCGCCCGGACCGTTGCCTCATCCGCGAGAAGTCGCGGAATCCCTTCCCGCGCCCTGTCCCTCGTCCTGTCCCGCGGGACGCGCTGTGGCCCGCGCCGCGGCCGTCGCCGGATTCTGCCGCGGCAGCCACAGCACCATCAGCACCGCCCCGCCCAGCAGCACCGCCGTACTGGCCCGGAAGGCCAGCGCGTAGCCGTCCGTCAGGGCCTCGGGGCCGTGGCCGGGGCCCGTCCCGGCCGCCGCGACGGTCGACATCACCGCGAGGCCGAGCGAACCGCCCATCGTGCGCGAGGTGTTGACCAGCCCCGACACCACACCGGCCTCGCCCGGCGCCGCCCCCGACGTGGCCAGGGCGGCGAGCGGGGTCGCGGCCAGACCCGCCCCGAGCATCATGAGGATCCCCGGGATCATGATCGCGGTGACGTACGCCTCGTGCGCGCTCATCGTCGACTGCCAGCCGAAGCCGGCCGCGGCCACCAGCGTGCCCAGCGTCGCCACGGTCCGCGCACCCCCCGTCCGCATCAGGCGCGGCGCTACCTTGGAGCCGACGACCACCGACAGCGAGCTGGGCACCAGGGCGAGACCGGCCTGAAGCGGCGAGTAGCCGAGGACGTTCTGGGCGTAGAGCGTCATGAAGTACCACATGCAGAACATGGCCGAGCCGGAGAGGAACATCGCCGCGTTCGCCGACGCCACCGAGCGCAGCCGAAGCAGCCCGAGCGGCATCAGCGGGGCCGCCGTACGCGCCTCGACCAGCAGGAACAGAGCGATCAGCAGCAGCCCGGCGAGCAGTGGCAGCAGCGTGGCCGGGGCCGTCCAGCCTTCCGCCTCCGTCTGCGAGATGCCGTAGGCGAGGGTCGCGAGGCCCGCCGTGACCAGCAGCGCGCCCGGCAGGTCCAGCCGTCGCCCGTCGCCGGCCCGGCTCTCGCTGAGCCAGACCACCGAGCCGGCCAGCACCAGCGCGCCCACCGGCACGTTGATCAGCAGCACCCAGCGCCAGTCCAGCACGTCCACGAGGACTCCGCCGACCAGTCCGCCCGCGGCTCCGCCACCGGCGCCGACCGCGGTCCAGGTCGCTATCGCCCGCGCCCGCGCCGCCCCCTCCGGTACCGCGGACGTCAGCAGGGTCAGCGTCGAGGGGGCCAGCACCGCCGCGCCGAGCCCCTGCACGGCCCGCGCCAGCAGCAGCTGCCAGCCCTCCTGGGCGAGGCCGCCGCCCAGCGAGGCCAGCGTGAACAGGCCGAGGCCGACCAGGAACATCCGCTTGCGCCCGTACAGGTCGCCGGCCCGGCCGCCGAGCAGCATGAACCCGGCGAAGGCGATGGCGTAGGCGTTCACCACCCACTGCAGACCGGACGGGGTCAGGCCGAGGCCGGTCCGCATGGACGGCAGGGCGACGTTCACCACCGACACATCGAGGACGACCAGGAACTGCCCGGCGCAGGCGAGCGCCACGACCAGCCAGGTGGGCGCCTTCGTCCGGCGGGACAGGAGGCGGGACAGGAGAGGTGTGGTGTCGGCGGCTTCGAGCATGGATGTCATGCTCTCAACCCGGCTACGGCCCTTGCATCGGCATTTCGGACCAGGGTTCACGACCGCTGGTACTAGGCCCTGCGGCCTGGACCGCACCAGGCCGTGCCGGTCACACCGCGCGCAGCAGCGTCACCACCGCGGCCCCGCCCAGCCCGATGTTGTGGGCGAGCCCCACCCGCGCGTCGGGCACCTGCCGCTGCCCCGCCGTGCCCCGCAGCTGCCACACCAGCTCGGCCGTCTGCGCCAGGCCGGTCGCGCCCAGCGGATGCCCCTTGGAGATCAGCCCGCCCGACGGGTTCACCACCCAGCGGCCGCCGTACGTCGTCGCGCCCGACTCGACCAGCTTCCCGGACTCCCCCACCGCGCACATGCCGAGCGCCTCGTACGTCAGCAGCTCGTTGACGGAGAAGCAGTCGTGCAGCTCGATCACGTCGACGTCCTCGATGCCGAGCCCGGCGCGTTCGTACGCCTGCCGGGCCGCCTCCCGGGACATGGGCTGTCCCACGACGTCGATGCAGGAGCCGGACGCGAAGGACTCCTCGGTGTCCGTGGTCATGGCCTGCCCGGCGATCTCGACGAGCCCGGTGAGCCCGCGCTGCGCGGCGAACCGTTCCGACACCACGACCACCGCCGCCGCGCCGTCGGAGGTCGGCGAGCACTGGAGCCTGGTCAGCGGCCGGTGCACCAGCGGCGCGGCGAGGATGTCGGCGACCTCGTGGACCTCCCGGAACTGCGCGTACGGGTTGTGCGCGGAGTGCCGGTGGTTCTTGGCGGCGACCGCGGCGAGCTGGGCCTCGGTCGTGCCGTACCGCTCCATGTGCTCGCGGGCCGCGTCGCCGAAGATCTGCGCGGTGGGCGGGGTCGCCTCGAAGCCGTGCCGGGCCGCCATGATCCCGTAGTGCCGGGCGACGGGAGAGGTCGCGCTCCAGTCATCAGCGGCTCCGCCGCGGGCTCCCCCGCCCAGCGCGCCCTTCTTCATCTTCTCGAAGCCCAGCGCCAGCACGCAGTCGGCGGCTCCTCCTTCGACGAGCTGCCGGGCGAGCATGAGCGCGGTCGAGCCGGTCGCGCAGTTGTTGTTGACGTTGTAGACGGGGATGCCGGTGAGGCCGATTTCGTAGGCGGCGCGCTGGCCGGCGGTCGAGGGCTGGAAGCAGTAGCCAACGGGAACCTGTTCCACGTCGGTATAGGCAACGCCGGCATCCTCCAGCGCCGCCGCCCCCGCCTCCCGCACCATGTCCCAGTACTGCCATGAACGGGTCTCGGGCTTCTCGAACTTGGTCATCCCGACCCCGGCGACATAGGCCTTCATGGCGCGCAGACTAGAACGCGTTTCATGAACTCACCAGCCCCTGACGGCAGATCAGAAACCCATGAGCCGGTCAAGGATTCATTAGAGGCCCGAAGCAACGGAATAGTTGCCTGTGCATACGAGGTTTACCGAGCACTTATCTCGACGGGGAGGCCTCGACTCAATGACCCACACGACGACCGACCAGCCCGGCCGGAAAGCCGGCGGCGCCGTGGTCCCGGTGCTCGCCTTCGCGGGCATCACCGTCGCGGTGATGCAGACGCTGCTCGTGCCGGTCATCAAGGACCTGCCGCAGCTGCTGAGCACCGCGCCCAGCAACGCCACCTGGGTACTGACCTCGACCCTGCTGTCCGGCGCCGTGGCCACCCCGATCATGGGCCGCCTCGGTGACCTGTACGGCAAGCGCAAGATGCTGATCGTCAGCCTCGCCGTCATGGTGGTCGGCGCCCTGGTCAGCGCGCTCACCAGCCAGCTGCTCACCATGATCGTCGGCCGTACGCTGCAGGGCTTCGCCATGGGCGCGATCCCGCTCGGCATCGGCCTGATGCGCGACATGCTGCCGCGCGAGAAGCTCGGCTCGGCCATGGCCCTGATGAGCTCCTCCATCGGCGTGGGCGGCGGCCTCGCGCTGCCCGCCGCCGCCCTGGTCGCGCAGCACACGAACTGGCACGCCCTCTTCTACGGCGCCGCCGGCCTCGGCGCGCTCGCCATCGCCCTGACCCTCCTCGTCGTGCCCGAGTCCCCGATGCGGGCGGAGGGCTCCTTCGACCTGCTCGGCGCGATCGGCCTGTCCGGCGGTCTGGTGCTGCTTCTGCTGCCGATCACCAAGGGCAGCGACTGGGGCTGGTCCTCGGGTACGACACTCGGCCTGTTCGGCGGGTCCGTCGTCGTACTCGTCGTGTGGGGCCTGTTCGAGCTGCGAGTCAAAGCGCCCCTGGTCGACCTGCGCACCACCGCGCGCCCGGCCGTCCTCTTCACCAACCTCGCGTCGATCATGGTCGGCGTCGCGTTCTACGTCGTCTCGCTCGTCCTGCCCCAGCTGCTCCAGCTGCCGAAGGCCACCGGCTACGGCCTCGGCCAGTCCATGGTCGTCGCCGGTCTGTGCGTGGCTCCGCTGGGCCTGACGATGATGTTCACGGCACCGGTGTACGCCCGGCTGTCCGCCAAGTACGGCCCGAAGGTCACCCTCATCCTCGGCCTGCTGATCATCGCGCTCGGCTACGGCGGCGGCCTCGGCCTGATGGACGCGGCCTGGCAGACCATCGTCACGTCCGTCGTCCTCGGCGCGGGCATCGGCCTCGCGTACTCGTCCCTGCCGGCGCTGATCGTGGGTGCCGTTCCCGCCTCGGAGACCGGTGCGGCCAACGGGCTGAACACGCTGATGCGTTCCATCGGTACGTCGGTGTCGAGCGCCGTCATCGGGATGGTGCTGGCCAACACCGCGAAGAACGTGGGGGGCCTCGCGATCCCCACGATGCATGGCTTCCGGGTGTCCTTCCTGATCGCCACGGCCGCGGTCGCCGTGGGCCTGCTGCTGGCGCTGTTCCTGCCGAAGGCCGGCCGCCCGGCTCAGCACGGTCAGCACACGCAGCTGCGGGCGAGCAGTGAGGAGGATGCCGCGCTGGAGCGGGCGGAAGAGGTGCTGCGCGGGTTCCGGGGGCGGATTCTGGGTGCCGACGGTGTTCCCGTCGCCCGGGCCAAGGTCACGCTGATCGACCGGCGGGGGCGGCAGGCGGGGGCGACGCTCTCCGAGACGGACGGCACCTATGCCCTCGCGGTGCCGGGCTCGGGTGCGTATGTGCTGGCCGCCAAGGCTCCCGGGCACGGCCCGCTTGCCTCTGCTGCCACGCATTCCGGTGAGGAGCGGGCTGTCGAGCTGGATCTTTCGTTGCCCGGGGAGGTTGTGAGCGCCTGAGAGCCCGGGGCGTTGCGTCCTCTGGCGGCTTGCCCGCCCTCGTGGTTTGTCGCGCAGTTCCCCGCGCCCCTTCTTGCCGCACCCCCTGTCACATCGGTGGCCGGGGGTGCGGCAGCATGGGGCGTCGGACAGACGTACGACCGAGAGGTACTCCATGCTCGTCCCCGCACCCAAGCCCGAGATCCTGGCCGCGTTCGAGGGGGCCAAGGGGTTCATGCCCGTCGACGAGGGCCTGGCGTTGTACGGGGCCGCGCTGGAGGCCGGGCGGCTGGGGTTGCCGTTGCTGGAGGTCGGGACGTACTGCGGGCGGTCCACCGTGCTGCTCGCCGATGCCGCCCGGGCCGCCGGGGTCAGCGTGCTGACCGTCGACCATCACCGGGGCAGTGAGGAGCAGCAGCCCGGGTGGGACTACCACGATCCGGAGACCGTGGACCCCGAGATCGGGCTGATGGACACGCTGCCCGCCTTCCGGCGCACGCTGTTCAAGGCGGGTCTTGAGGAGCATGTCGTCGCGCTCGTGGGGCGCTCCCCGCAGATCGCGGCGATCTGGAACTCCCCGCTCGGCTTCGTCTTCGTCGACGGCGGCCACACCGACGAGCACGCCGGCGCCGACTACGAGGGCTGGGCGCCCCACGTGGCCGAGGGGGGCCTCCTCGTCATCCACGACGTCTTCCCGGAGCCCGCGGACGAGTTCACCGGGCAGGCGCCGTACCGCGTGTACCTGCGGGCCGTCGGGTCGGGGGCGTTCACGGAGGTCTCGGCGACCGGCTCACTGCGTGTCCTGCGGCGAACGGGGGCGGGGATCTGAGGGCCCGGTTAGAGTCGCAGACGTGTCGTACGTAGGCCCGGAGTTCGAACCCGCACAGCCCCGCCGCCCCCGGCGGGGGCCGCTGACCGTGGCGCTCGCCGCGCTGGTGCCCGGCGCGCTGCTCGGCTGGATGGTGTACGAGGCGGTGGGCGGCGGTACCGGGGGCGGCTCGCACCGCGCGGCCGGCGCCACCCCGGCGTCCAGCGCCGCCTCCACGCCCTCCTCCGCCGCCTCCCCCACGGACGACGGCAAGCCGCCCTCGGGAGCGTCCGGGTCGCTGAAGGGGAAGGTCGTCGTCATCGACCCGGGGCACAACCCGGGCAACTTCCAGCACACGGCCGAGATCAATCGCAAGGTCGATATCGGGACGAATGAGAAGGAGTGCGACACCACCGGGACGTCCACGAACGACGGTTACACCGAGGCCCGGTTCTCCCTCGATGTCGCCCACCGGCTGCGTGCGCTGCTGGAGCAGCAGGGCGCCGAGGTGCGGCTGACCCATGACGACGACCAGCCGGCCTGGGGGCCGTGCGTGGACCAGCGGGCCCGGATCGGCAACGACGCGCACGCCGACGCGGCGATCTCCCTCCACGCCGACGGCTCCGCGGCCGGCAACCGCGGCTTCCACGTCATCCTGCCCGGGACCGTGCACGCCGGGGCCGCCGACACCCGCAAGATCGTGGGCCCTTCGCACGACCTCGGTACGCGCATCGCGGGCACCTTCCTGCGCGCCACCGGTGAGCCGCCCTCCAACTACCTCGGCGAAGGTACCGGCCTCGTTACACGTACGGACCTGGGCGGTCTCAATCTGTCAACAGTTCCCAAGGTGTTCATCGAGTGCGGCAACATGCGCGATAGCAAGGACGCGGCACTGCTGAGCAGCGGCGCCTGGCGGCAGAAGGCCGCGCAGGGGATCTCTGAGGGAATCGTGAGTTTCCTGCGCGAGTCGTGACCGCCGGGTGGAACCGGCCGGACAGCCGGATCTTGCGGACGGTAGTGTCTACCGACGACGAGACGACTTACGAAGGACCCGAAGTGAATATCCGCTCCCTCACTCGAGGCGACGGCGCAGTGATCGTGGCAGCGGTGGTGCTGTTGATCGCGTCGTTCCTCAGCCTCTACTCGATCGACGGAGTCAGCAGCTCGGAAATCCCCAACGCCTGGAGCAGCGGGCCGGTCATGCTGAGCGTCATCCTGGCGGGCATCATCGGGGCCGCGCTGATCGTCGTCGCTCGCGGGCTCCCGCAGGTGCCCAAGGTCGCCGGCCTCGATCTCGGCCAGTTCGGTGTCGCGTTCACCGTCTTCGCCGCTTGGGGCGCGCTCGGGAACATCTTCGACCCGGCGGGCGCCTTCGACAACATCGGCAACAACTCGAGCAGCGGCTTCAACGCCGGCGGCGGCCTGATCCTCGCGCTCGTGGCCACCCTGGTCATGGCTGCGGCCGCCATCGCCACGCCCCTCGTTCCCGCCCTCCAGGCCGCTCTCCTCCCGGCCCCCAAGCCCGCCGCCCCGCAGCCCTACGGCGCGCAGCCGCCCGGTGGTTACGGGTACCCGGGTGCCCCGGGCCCGCAGCCGGGGCAGCCGTACGGTGCGCAGCCGCAGCCGGGGCAGCCGTTCGGGCAGCAGCCGGCCCCGCAGGGTGCCGCTCCGGCGGCAGCGCAGCCGGCTCCGGCCGCGGCGGACTTCTCGCCGTTCTGGTTCGCCGTGCCGGTGACCCGTCCGCTGTTCCCGGAGGACGGCTCACAGACCCCGATCGCCGAACTGGCGCCGGGCACCTGGTACCTGGCCGTCGAGCAGCGCGGTGCCCAGCTCGTCGCGCAGACCCAGGACGGCCGCCGCGGCGTGCTCCAGGACACGTCCGGGATCCAGCGCGGCTGAGTCCCGCACAGCGCCGCACACGGCCCCTCGCCCTTCCGGGCGGGGGGCCGTTGTCGTACAGTCGGCTCCCGGCTGGAGAACTGACGGACCGTCAGGAGGCAGGCGCATGCGGCTCGGTCTGGCACTCGGCTACTGGGGGCGCGGTCCCGACGCCGGTCATGTGCCGCTCGCGCAGGAAGCGGAGCGGCTCGGCTACCACTCGGTGTGGACCGCCGAGTCCTGGGGCTCGGACGCCTTCACCCCGCTGACCTGGATCGCGGCGCAGACGTCGACGATCAGGCTGGGCACGGCCGTTGCCCAGATGGCCGCCCGCTCGCCGACCGCCACCGCGATGCACGCGCTCACCCTGGACCATCTCTCGGGCGGGCGGATGCTGCTTGGCCTCGGGCTGTCCGGACCGCAGGTGGTGGAGGGCTGGTACGGCCGCCCGTTCCCGAAGTCGCCGCTGACCGCGACCCGGGAGTACGTGGACGTCGTACGGCAGGTGCTGCGGCGCGAGGCGCCGGTGGCCTGCGAGGGGCGGTTCCATCCGGTGCCGTACCGGGGCGCGGACGGCACGGGGCTCGGCAGGCCGCTGAAGCCGATCACGCATCCGCTGCGGGCCGATCTGCCCGTGCTGCTCGGCGCCGAGGGGCCGAAGAACGTGGCGCAGACCGCCCGCATCGCCGACGGCTGGCTGCCGCTGTACTGGGCGCCGAGCCGGCCCGAGGTGTACGGGGACGTGGTGCGCACGCTGCCCGAGGGGTTCCTGGTGGCTCCGATGGCCCGGGTGCAGGTCTGCGACGACATCGCCGAGGGACTGCTGCCGGTCAAGGCCATGCTCGGCTTCTACATCGGCGGGATGGGACACGCGGCCCGCAACTTCCACGCCGACCTCATGGCGCGCATGGGGTACGAGACCGGGGCCCGGCGCATCCAGGAACTGTTCCTCGCCGGGCGGCGGGAGGAGGCCGTGCTGGCCGTGCCGGACGCCTTCGCCGACGAGATCTCACTGGTCGGCCCCCGCGAACGCATCGCCGAGCGGCTTGAGTTGTGGCGCGCGGGTCCGGTGACGGACCTGCTGGCCCTGTCCCCGGACCCGCACACCCTCAGGGTGCTGGCGGAGCTGAACTCCTAGCTGCCCTTGGCGAGTTGGGACGCGGAGGGCACCTGGTCCTTGACCGGGGCGCCGGCACCCGCGCCCGCGTCCTTGACCTTGCCGATGATGTCGTTGAAGGAGTTGGCCGCGCTGTCGTCGCCCGTGCGGAGCTTGGCCGGCAGGTCCTTCAGGGCGTCGATGCCCGCGGTGAGCGGCGCGAGCGCCTTGGACAGCGCCGGGTCGCCCTGGGCGTTGCGCTGGGCCGCCTTGAGGCGGTTGTAGGTGAAGGCACCGGCGAGACCGGCCTTCACCAGGGCGCTCTTGCGGCCCTTGGCGCCCTTCTTGAACGTGCCGGCCTTCCAGGGCTTCACGATCCACTGGTAGGTCGCGCCGGCCGCGAGGCCCGCGTTCGTCACGAAGCGGGTCTTGGCGAACTTCTGCCGTTCGGCGGACGTGGTCGGGCTGGGTGTGTCGGCGGCGGGGACGGCCCGGACCGCCGCGGTGTCCTTCGTACTGGTGTTCTCGCTGCTCCCGCAGGCGGTGGCACCGGCCAGCAGGGCAGTACAGAGCGTGAGCGCCACGAAGAGGCGCCGTATGGCTACGGGCACGGGGTCCTCCGGACGTGTCCTCCCCGAGCGGTTCTGTTTCCTCCGGCAGGCTCACCCGGGGCGGCCGAGTCCGCCACTCGGGGGCGACGCCGTTCAGGTTTCAACGTCCGTTTCACGGCAATCCGGCAGGTATGAGCCCTCGCTATCTCTCCTACGGTGCGAATCCGGCCGGGAGGGTCATCGCAGCCGTCGCCGACGTCATGGCGCTGATCATCGGCCTGTGGATCCTGCTGTTCCTGCTGGACGCGAACCGCTCCAACGGCGCGGTCCGGTTCGTCCACGACGCGGCGACCTGGTTGGCGGGCTGGGCCCAGGGCATCTTCACGTTCGACCAGGAGTGGGCCCGGGTGGTCGCCGATTACGGGCTGGCGGCGGTCGTCTACCTGTTCGTGGGTCACGCCATCGCCAACCGGATGCACCGGTACTGAAGGCCGTGGGTCAGTCGCAGCAGTCCGGGTCCAGGCCCCCGGGCAGCTGGTCGCCTCCGAAGACCGCGCACGTCGCCTCGTGGCCGCCCAGGGCCGCTACCGCGAGGAGGAGGGAGCCGGCCGTCCAGGTGGTGAGTTCCCGGGGCCAGATCGCGTCGTCCTCGAAGACGTAGCCCGTCCAGTACAGGCCGCTGTCCGGGTCGCGCAGGTGCTGGATGGACTGGAGGATGTCCAGGGCCCGGTCGGACTCGCCGACCGCCCACAGGGCCAGGGCGAGTTCGCTGGACTCGCCGCCGGTGACCCAGGGGTTCGGGATCACGCAGCGCACGCCGACGCCGGGCACGACGAACCGGTCCCAGGACTCCTCGATGCGGGCCTTGGCCTCCGCGCCGGTCAGCGCGCCGCCGAGGACCGGGTAGTACCAGTCCATCGAGTAGCGGTCCTTGTCCAGGAAGCGCTCCCGGTGCCGGCGGATCGCGTGGCGCAGCGCCCCCGCGGCCAACTCCCAGTCCGGCTGCGGCTCTTCGCGCTGCTCGGCGATGGCGAGCGCACAGCGCAGCGCGTGGTGGATCGAGGAGCTGCCGGTGAGCAGGGCGTCCGCGGTGGGCGTGCCGTCGTCGTCGCGGCGCCAGCCGATCTGGCCGCCGGGCTGCTGGAGCCCGAGCACCCATTCCATGGCCGCGTAGACGGTCGGCCACATACGGTCCAGAAAGGTGTCGTCGCCGGTGGACAGGTAGTGGTGCCACACGCCCACGGCTATGTAGGCGACGAAGTTGGACTCGCGGGCGCGGTCGGTGACGTCGTCGTGGGCGCCGTCGGCGTAGGCGGCGTACCAGGAGCCGTCCGCGTTCTGGTGCCGGGCGAGCCAGGTGTACGCCCGCTCGGCGGCCGCGTGCTCGCCGGCCGCGTCCAGGGCCATCGCGGCCTCGGTGTGGTCCCACGGGTCCAGGTGGTGCCCGCGGAACCACGGGATCGCACCGTCCTCCCGCTGCACGGCGAGGATGCCGTGGACGGTCGCGGCAGCCTGCTCGGCGGTGAGGACCCCGGGCAGCACGAGGTGTTCTGTCCGGGGGGTGGTCACTTGGCGGCCGCCCCGGAGGTCTCGGTCTCCGCGAGCCGTGGGAGGTGCGGCTTGGTCGCGTACACCACGAAGCTCTTGCCGATCAGCGGGTTCAGCGCCTGCTCGGCGACCCGGGTGGCGAGCGGCTTCTTCATGATGTCCCAGACCAGCAGCTTGTGGTACGCCCGCACCGGCAGCGCCTTGTCGTTGTCGACGCCGAACGCGCACTTCAGCCACCAGTACGGCGAGTGCAGCGCGTGCGCGTGATGGCTGCCGTACGGCTTCAGGCCCGCCTCGCGGACCTTCGCCACGAGCTCGTCGGCCTTGTAGATGCGGATGTGACCGCCCTCGACCTCGTGGTAGGCGTCGGACAGCGACCAGCAGACCTTCTCGGGGCCGTAGCGCGGCACGGTGATCGCGATACGCCCGCCGGGCTTGAGCACCCGCACCATCTCCGCCAGGACGCCCTTGTCGTCGGGGATGTGCTCCATCACCTCGGAGATGATGACGACGTCGAAGGACTCGTCCGGGAAGGGCAGGGCCAGTGCGTCGCCCTCCATGGCGGTGGCGGTGGCGCCCTCCGGTGCCTCCCCGGCCTCCTTCATCGCCGCGAACCACTTGGCGACCTCGCGGATCTCCTCGCCGTTCTGGTCCAGGGCCACGACCTGGGCGCCGCGCCGGTAGCACTCGAAGGCGTGCCGGCCGGCCCCGCAGCCGAGGTCCAGGACTCGGTCGCCGGGGGCGAGCGGGAACCGGGAGAAGTCGACGGTCAGCACGTGGCCCTGCTTTCGGAAGAGACGCCTGCAACACTTGCTGGGGCCGCGGAGCGGCCGGGTATCCGAGGCGCGGTGGGAGTCGCGGAGCGGGCCTCGCGGGGGCCCGCCGAACGGCTCTCGCGGGCGATGGCCGCACGGTAGTGGGCCACGGTGCCCTCGGCTGCGCGGGCCCAGGTGAAGCGCCGTAGCACCCGCTCCCGGCCCGCCGTGCCGAGCCGTCTGCGCAGCTCGCGGTCCCCGAGCAGCCGGCCGAGCCCGGCGGCCAGCGCGCCCGCGTCGCCGGGCGGTACGGCCAGGCAGGTCTCGCCGTCACGGCCGGCGACCTCGGGGATGGCGCCGCCGGTCGTGGCGAGCAGCGGGGTGCCGGTGGCCATGGCCTCGGCGGCGGGCAGCGAGAAGCCCTCGTACAGCGAGGGCACGCAGGCGACCTCGGCCGAGCGGATCAGGTCGACCAGCTCGGCGTCGGAGATGCCCTTGACGAACTCGACGGCGCCGTGGAGGCCGTAGCGCTCGACGGCCGCCGCGACCGGTCCCTCCTCGGGGCGCTTGCCGACGACGACGAGATGGGCGGCCGGGTGCTCGGTGCGCACCTTGGCCAGTGCCTCCACCAGGAACACCAGTCCCTTCAGCGGCACATCGGCGCTGGAGGTGGTGACGATCCGGCCGGGCACCTCGGGCACGGCCGGATTCGGCGCGAACAGATCGGTGTCGGCGCCGATGTGGACCACATGGACGCGGTCGTCGTGGACGCCGAGATGGTCCACGATCTCCTGCCGGGAGCTGCCGGAGACGGTGAGGACCGAGGGCAGCCGGCGCGCGACACGCTTCTGCATCCGAGTGAAGGCGTACCAGCGGCGCACCGAATAGCGGCGCTGCCAGCCCTCGGCCGCGTCCAGCTCCAACTGCCGGTCGACAGTGATGGGGTGGTGGATGGTGGTCACGAGCGGGGCACCGATGTCCCCCAACAGGCCATATCCCAGGGTCTGGTTGTCGTGCACGACGTCGAACCGGCCGCGCCGGGCGCGCAGCTGCCGGCGGGCGCGGAGCGAGAACGTCAGGGGCTCGGGGAAGCCACCGGTCCACATCGTCGCTACTTCGAGAGCGTCGATCCAGTCCCGGTACTCGCCCCGCCCGGGGGTGCGGAAGGGATCGGGCTGGCGGTAGAGGTCGAGGCTGGGCAGCTCGGTGAGGGTGAGCCCGGGGTAGCCCTCGTCGAGGACGGGGTACGGCTGCGAGCCGATGACCTCGACCCGGTGCCCGAGCCGGGCCAGCTCACGCGACAGATGCCGGACATAGACGCCCTGGCCGCCGCAGAACGGGTTCCCTTTATAGGTGAGGAGCGCGATGTCGAGCGGTCGCTCGCCGTCGGCGGCGGGGTCCTCCTGGGCACCCGCCTCCCGGGCCTCAGCGGTCACTCCGTGCCCCCTTCTGCCTGCACTGTCCCGCGAGACTACGACGGGACGCTAATCTAGAACAAGTTTCAGACTTGATCGTTCAAGAGGCTCTGAATCTACCGGCAGGTAGGGGCGCTGTGAGCAGTGGATCAGGTGATTCGCGCCACGACGCGCCGTCCTGTCATGCTGTCTGATCACGTGCCCCACAGACGCCTTCACCGACTGTCACGGAACGGGACCCATGCCTGCGGAATCCAAGGTGGAAGCCAGAACGTCCCGGCCCTCGCCGTCTGCCTCGTCTCCGCTCACCGAGCGCCAGGAGGCTCGCCGCCGCCGGATCCTGCACGCGAGCGCCCAGCTGGCCAGCCGGGGCGGTTTCGACGCCGTACAGATGCGCGAGGTGGCGGAGTCCTCCCAGGTGGCCCTGGGCACCCTGTACCGCTACTTCCCCTCCAAGATCCACCTGCTGGTGGCGACGATGCTGGACCAGCTGGAGCACATGCACGGCACGCTGCGCAAGAAGCCCCCGGCGGGCGAGACGGCGGCCGAGCGGGTGGCGGAGACCCTGATGCGAGCGTTCCGCGCGTTGCAGCGCGAACCCCATCTGGCCGACGCGATGGTCCGCGCCCTGACCTTCGCCGACCGCAGCGTCTCGCCGGAGGTCGACCAGGTCTCCCGCCAGACGACCCTGATCATCCTGGACGCGATGGGCCTGGAGCACCCGACCCCCGAGCAGCTCTCGGCGGTCCGCGTCATCGAGCACACCTGGCACTCGGCCCTGATCACCTGGCTCTCCGGCCGCGCCTCCATCGCCCAGGTGAAGATCGACATCGAGACGGTGTGCCGGTTGATCGATCTGACGGAGCCGGGCGACACCCGATCGGCCTGACGGACCGGCACGCACGTCCGATCACCTCCGCTCACCGCCGCCACCCGCCCCTCCGCCCTCATAGGCCTCCTCCGCCTCGCCGCGGAACTGAGCCTGGAGGACTGGCCGGCCACCCATGCGCCGGAGATCCTCGCCGCCCTCCCCGCCACCGCCTTCGGCCTGCTCCGCCCCTCCGACCTTCCCCATCTGCGCGCAGCGCTGCCGCCGGGCGCGTACGGCGAGTGGTTCGAGGAGGTGGAGCGGGCCTGGCGGGGACCGGAGGCGGCCGGGCCTGGCGGGGACCGGAGGCGGCGTCACCGTGACGCGCCGGCGGCTACTCCTCCGGCGGGAACACCGCCTCCCCGCTCCCCACCAGCGTGATCAGGATCGCCTCCACCGGGCAGCTCTCGGCCGCCGCCAGGACGGGTTCGGCGGCGTCGGTGTCGGAGGCCGTCGGGTGCGACTGGCGGGCGGAGTCGAGGCGGAAGTGGTCCGGGGCGTGGTGGAGGCACTGGGCCGAGCCGATGCACACCGAACGGTCGACCTCGACGTGCCAGCGGTCGCCCATGGTCACGCCCCCGCCGGCAGATGGATCATCTTGTGCTCCAGGAACTCCCCGTACCCCTCCGGGCCGAACTCCCGCCCCAGGCCGGAGTTCTTGTAGCCGCCGAACGGGCCGAGCATGTCCAGGCTGAAGGTGTTGACCGAGTAGGTGCCGGTGCGGACCTGCCGGGCGATCTCGATGCCGTGCTCGACGTCGGCCGTCCACACGCTGCCGGACAGGCCGTAGTCGGAGTCGTTGGCGATCTTCACCGCCTCGGGCTCGTCTCCGTAGGGGAGGAGGCAGATGACCGGGCCGAAGATCTCCTCGCGGGCGATGCGCATGGCGTTGTCGACGTCGCCGAAGAGGGTCGGTTCGACGTACCAGCCGTGCTCCAGGCCCGCCGGACGGCCGCCGCCGGTGAGGAGCTTGGCGCCCTCCTCCTGGCCGATCCGGATGTAGTCGAGGTTGCGCTGCTGCTGGCGGTGGGCGACCAGCGGGCCGACCTGGGTCGCCGGGTCCAGCGGGTCGCCGACCCGCAGCGCGCTCGCGGCCTGCGCGAAGGCGTCGGCGAACTCGTCGTAGCGGGCGCGCGGGACGAGGATGCGGGTCTGGGCGACGCATGCCTGCCCGTTGTTCATCCAGGCCGCCGGGACGATGCCGGCCACCGCCGTCTGCACGTCCGCGTCCGGCAGGACGACCGCCGCGGACTTGCCGCCCAGCTCCAGGGTGACCCGGGTGAGGTTGCGGGCGGCCACCTCCATCACCCTCTTCCCCGCGGCCACCGAGCCGGTGAAGGAGACCTTGTCGATGCCGGGGTGCCCGACCAGGTATTCGCTGACCTCGCGGTCGGCGGGGAGGATGGAGAGCACCCCCTCCGGCAGGCCGGCCTCGCGCGCGATCTCCCCGAGGAGATACGCGTCCAGGGGGGACTCCGGGGATGGCTTCAGTACGACCGTGCAGCCGGTCAGCAGCGCGGGCGCGAGCTTGGCGGCGGCGACGAACTGCGGGACGTTCCACGGGACGACGGCCGCGGCCACCCCGACCGGCTCCCGCCGGACGAGGATCGGACCGAGGACGCCGTCCCGGCGCTCCTCGTGCGTGAAGTCCCGGGCGACCCTGATCGCCGCGTCCCACACCATCATCGCGCCGAGCGCCTGGGCGAGGACGCTCCAGGAGTACGGGGAGCCGTTCTGCGACGAGATCAGCCGGGCGATCTCCTCGTGCCGTGCGGCGATGCCGTCCTTGATCCGGGTGACGACCTCGATCCGCTCCTCCAGGCTCGCCCGCGGCCACGGCCCCTCGTCGAAGGCGCGGCGCGCGACGGCCACGGCCCGGTCCACGTCCTGCCGGGCGGCGTGCGGCACCCGGCCGACGACCTCCTCGGTGTGCGGAGAGATCACCTCGATGACGTCCTTGCCCAGGGGATCGGTCAACTCCCCGCCGATGAACAGCTGTCCGTGTTCCACGAGCCCGGTCATGACCGTCCGCCTCCCACCGCACCGCACCAGTTTCTGACGCTGTTTCAGAACTGATATCAGTTCTAGTTATAGTGGGCAATGGCCGTGGGCCGGTGGGTGGAGGGGTGGAGGGGCGATGGTGACGACGTTCGAGCACGGCGGGGGCGTACGGTCCGTGGCGGTCCCCATCCCGGACAACCCCCTCGGGCACACGCTGGTGTACGTCGTGGACACCGACCGCGGCCCGGTGCTGGTCGACAGCGGGTGGGACGATCCCGCGTCCTGGGACACGCTCGTGGCAGGGCTCCTGGCGTGCGGTACGGCGGTGGCCGAGGTGTACGGCGTCGTCGTCACGCATCATCACCCCGACCACCACGGGCTGTCGGCGCGGGTGCGCGCGGCCTCCGGCGCCTGGGTGGCGCTGCACGAGGCCGACGCGGCGATCGTGCGCAGGGCGCGAGAGACGCGGCCCGGGCGGTGGTTCACGTACATGGCCGACAAGCTGACGGCCGCCGGGGCGCCCGAGGAGCAGGTGGCACCGCTGCGCACCGCCCGTGGCCGACGGCTGCCCGGCCTCTCCCCCGCCCTCCCCGACCGGGAGATCGTCCCCGGCGAACTCCTCGACGTGCCCGGCCGCCGACTGCGCGCGATCTGGACCCCGGGCCACACCCCCGGCCACGTCTGTCTGCACCTGGAGGAGGAGCACCCGGCCCGGCTCCCCGGTCGGGGCCGCCTGTTCAGCGGGGATCACCTGCTGCCCCGGATCACCCCGCACATCGGCCTGTACGAGGACCCCGACGACGCGACCGTGACCGACCCGCTCGGCGACTACCTCGACTCCCTGGAGCGGATCGGCCGGCTCGGCCCCGCCGAAGTCCTCCCCGCCCACCAGCACACCTTCACCGACGCGCCCGGCCGGGTACGGGAGTTGCTCGCCCACCACGCGGAGCGGCTGGCCGGTCTCCTCGCCCTGCTCGCCGAGCCGCTCACCCCCTGGCAGCTCGCCGAGCGCATGGAGTGGAACCGCCCCTGGGCCGACATCCCCTACGGCTCCCGGAACATCGCCGTCTCGGAGGCCGAGTCCCATCTGCGCCGCCTGGTGAAGCAGGGCCGGGCGGAACCCGTCGCGGGGAGCGAGCCGGTGGCGTACGTGGCGGTGTGAGTGGCCTGCGTGGCGGGGTAAGTGGCAGGGTAAATCGTTCGCCTGGTGCGCGGCCCGCTGTTACACAGCCCTATGGAATCCATGGCTCCCTTGGACCGACTTCTCGTCGAGCGTGCCTGTGAGCGCCTGATCGTCGGCTTCGTCCACCGGCTCGATCTCGGTGAACCGGCCTCCGTGGCCGAGCTGTTCACCGAGGACGGCGTCTGGGAGTGGCCGTCGCCGGGGGACGGGCGGCGGATCCGGGGCCGGGAGGCGCTGCGCGCGTACTTCGGCTCCCGGCCCGCCGACCGGCTCTCCCGCCGGCTGATGTCCAACGTGCTGGTCACCGTGACCGGACCGGACACGGCAGGCGCCGTCTCGTACTTCACGACGTACCGCGTCGACGGATACGAGGGGGGCGCCCCCATCCCCGCCGGGCCGCCCGTCCAGGTCGGTCACTACGCCGACACCTTCCGCAGGGTCGACGGCACATGGCTGATCACCTCCCGCACCCTGCACCTGCCCTTCGGCGGCGAGACCCCGAAGGCGGGCTGAGTCCGGCCGAGTTCGGCGCGGCTCCTGGGCGGCTGCCCTGCCCCCGTCGTGACCGTGCCTGTCCCCGTCATGACCGTGGCCCCCGTCACCGGGAGTCCGTGCGCACGGGCACTCCTCGGGCCGCTCGGGGCTGCCGGTAAAGTGGCGGGGTCGTCATCACACCCGTACGGGGGGAAGCCGGTGCAATTCCGGCGCTGACTCTCCCCCGATCCGTGAGCCGTCCCAGGACGGTGAGCCGGACTGCCCCGGACGGGACGTTGACCGGCTCGCGTGCGTCGGCGGTCCGCCGTGCACGGCACCGTCGAGGTTCACGGAGCCGAGCCGCCCGGGGTGTCTCCCGTGCGCTGCCGGTTCCCCGCAGGAGAGGCAGTCGCCGACCATGAACGTCCGCCGCAGTGCCGCGGTGCTCGCCGCCGTAGGCGTGCTGGCCGCCGCCGCGCCCGCCACGGCCGCCGGCCCGTCCCCGTCTCCGAAGGCGGCGATCCCGTCGGGGCTGTACGGCACGTCCGACCCGGCCAACGACGGCGTGTGGCGGCAGTCGTTGACGCTGATCGCCCAGCGGACCCTCGGCTACCGGCCGGCCGCACAGGCCGTGGACTGGCTCGCCGGCCAGCAGTGCGCGAACGGCGCCTTCGCCGCCTTCCGCGCCGACCCCACCAAGGCCTGCGACAGCAGGGTCGCGGTGGACACCAACAACACCGCCGCCGCGGTGCAGGCCCTCAAGGCGGCCGGCGGGCACGACGCCGCCGTCGGCAAGGCGGTGGCCTGGCTGAAGTCCGTGCAGAACAAGGACGGCGGCTGGGGCTACCTGCCGGGCGGCGCCAGTGACACCAACTCCACCTCCGCCGTCGTGGGTGCCCTGGCCGCGACCGGCGCCGACCCGGCGTCCGTCCGCACGTCCGGCAAGTCCCCCTACGACCTGCTGGCCGCCTGGTCCATCCCCTGCGACCAGGACGGCGGCGGCGCCCTCGCCTACCAGCCCGACAAGAAGGGCACGTTGGTCGCCAACGCGGACGCCACGGCGGCCGGGGTGCTCGGCGCGCTCGGCAAGGGGTTCGTCGCCAAGGCCGGGAAGGCGCCCGCGCAGGAGGCGTGTGCCAAGGCCGGTCGTCCCACCCCGGCGCAGGTCGCCGACAACGCCGGCGCCTATCTGGCGGCCGCCGTCGCCAAGACCGGGCACCTGCAGTCCGCGCTGCCCGGGGCCGAGGACCAGCCGGACTACGGCAACACGGTGGACACGGTCGTCGCGCTCGCCGCGGACGGCCGGACCGAGCAGGCGAAGAAGGCGTACGGCTGGCTGGAGAAGAACGCCGGGAAGTGGGCGGCGCAGAGCGGTCCGGCGGCGTACGCCCAGCTGATCCTCGCCGCCCATGCGGTCGGCGCGCAGCCGGGTGACTTCGGCGGCACCAGCCTGGTCCGGTCCCTCAACGCGCTCGGCCCCCTCCCGCAGATGGCGGCGACCGGGTACCAGCAGGAGACCAAGTCCGACGGCGGCTCCGGCTTCGGCGCCTGGTGGTTCGTCGGGGTCTGCCTGGTCGCGGGCATCGGTGTCGGCTTCCTGCTCAGCGGCCGGAAGAAGCGGCAGCCGTGACGGCCGTCCGCCGCACCGCGAGCCTGCTCGTGGCCGCACTCGTCCTGTCGGCGGCCGGAACCGGCCAGGCACAGGCCACCGGCTACCGCTACTGGTCCTTCTGGGAGCGGACCGGCGGGCACTGGACGTACGCCACCATGGGCCCGTCGAGCGCCCGTCCCGACGACGGTGCCGTGGAGGGGTTCCGCTTCGCGGTGAGCGCGGACTCGGCGGACGCGAGCCGGCCGCGCGGGGCGGCGGACTTCGGCACGATCTGCTCGTCGACACCGGCCGCGTCCGGTTTGAAGCGGGTGGCCCTGGTCCTCGACTTCGGCACGCCCGAGGACGCGCCGTCGGGTGAGACGCCGCCGGCGGGGCGTACGGCCTGCGCCCGGGTGCCCGCCGACGCGACGACCGCGGAGGCGCTGGCCGCTGTGGCCAAGCCCCTGCGCTACGACACCAACGCCATGTTGTGTGCGATCTCCGGGTATCCGAAGCAGGGGTGCGGCGAGCAGGTGGCCTCCGGCCGGAAGGGCAGCTCGGGCCAGAAGAGCGGCTCGGGCGAGAAGGACGGCTCGGACAGTGGGCCTTCGCTGGGGCTGCCGATCGGCGCGGGTGTCGTCGCCCTCCTGGCAGGTGCAGCGGTGTGGCAGTCCCGACGGCGACGCAATGCGTCCGGGTGACTGCGAACCGGTGGGGGCTGGTCGCGCAGTTCCCCGCGCCCCTGGGGAACCGCCGGCGCCGCAGCCGTCAAGGCACCGTAGCCGCCCCACCGTTCACCCCGGCGCCTGGTGGCTCTGGGCGCTCAGCCTGGGTGCGGCCGCCACCCGTACCACCAACCCCCTGCTGCTCGCCCTCCTCATATCCGCCTCCGCCTACGTCGTGGCAACGCACCGCGCCCCTACCCCGACCGCCCGCGCCTACACCGCCTTCGCCAAGCTCGCCCTCGCCGTCCTTCTCGTCCGTCTCCTCTTCGCGACCGCCCTCGGCTCCCCCATCCCGGGCACCCACACCCTCCTCACCCTCCCCGAAGTCCCGCTCCCCTACTGGGCGCAGGGCATTCGCCTGGGCGGGAAGGTCACCGCCGAGTCCCTCGTCTTCGCCGCCTACGACGGTCTGAAGCTCGCCGCCCTCCTGATCTGCGTCGGCGCCGCGAACGCCCTCGCCGGCCCCGCCCGCCTGCTCAAGTCCCTCCCCGGCGCCCTGTACGAGACCGGTGTCGCCGTGGTCGTCGCGCTCACCTTCGCGCCGCATCTCATCGCCGACGTGCAGCGGTTGCGTGCCGCCCGCCGGCTGCGCGGCCGCCCCGACCGGGGTCTGCGCGGCCTGCTGCAGGTCGGACTGCCGGTCCTGGAGGGCGCGTTGGAGCGCTCGGTCGCGCTCGCCGCGGCCATGGAAGCCCGTGGCTACGGCCGTACCGTCGACGTCCCCGCCCGGGTCCGGCGCACGACGGCCGCGCTCACCCTCGGCGGTCTGCTCGGCGTGTGCGCGGGGACGTACGGGCTGCTCACCGCGGCGGGCGGCACCTACGGGATCCCGCTGCTGCTCGCCGGTGCCGCCGCCGCGCTGGCGGGGCTGCGGCTCGGCGGCCGGCGTTCGCCGCGCACCCGGTACCGCCCGGACCCCTGGGACGCGCGGGCCTGGCTGGTCGCCGGTTCCGGCGCCGCCGTCGCCGCGCTGCTCGGCCTGGCCGCCGCCCGCGATCCAGAAGCCCTGCACCCAGGGGTCGTCCCGCTCGTCGCGCCCGCCCTCCCGCTGTGGCCCGCCGCGGCGGTCCTCCTCGCCCTCCTCCCCGCCTTCGTCGTCCCCCAGGCCCCCAAGGAGCCGTCGTGATCCGCTTCGAGGACGTCTGCGTGACGTACGACGGTGCGGCCGAACCCACCGTCCGGGGCATCGACTTCGAGGTGCCGGAAGGTGAACTGGTGCTGCTCGTCGGCCCGTCCGGGGTCGGCAAGTCGACCGTGCTCGGTGCCGTGAGCGGGCTGGTGCCGCACTTCACCGGCGGCACCCTGCGCGGCCGTGTCACGGTGGCCGGCCGGGACACCCGTACCCACAAGCCGCGCGAACTCGCCGACGTGGTCGGCACGGTGGGGCAGGATCCGCTCGCCCATTTCGTGACCGACACGGTCGAGGACGAACTCGCCTACGGAATGGAGTCGTTGGGGCTGGCCCCGGAGGTGATGCGCCGCCGGGTCGAGGAGACCCTGGACCTGCTGGGCCTGGCCGGACTCCGCGACCGCCCGATCGCCACCCTGTCCGGCGGCCAGCGGCAGCGGGTCGCGATCGGCTCGGTCCTCACCCCGCACCCTCAGGTGCTGGTCCTGGACGAGCCGACCTCGGCACTGGACCCGGCCGCGGCGGAAGAGGTCCTGGCCGTGCTCCAGCGCCTCGTCCACGACCTCGGTACGACGGTCCTGCTGGCCGAGCACCGCCTGGAGCGCGTGATCCACTACGCCGACCGGGTCGTCCTGCTCCCCGGCCCCGGCGAAGCGGCCGTCGTGGGCACCCCGTCCGAGGTCATGGCCGTCTCCCCCGTGTTCCCTCCGGTGGTGGACCTGGGGCGGCTGGCAGGCTGGTCCCCGCTTCCCCTGACCGTACGAGACGCCCGGCGCAGGGCCGGTGACTTGAAGGAACGTCTGGCCGCGTCAGCACCTGCGGGCGCGTCGTGGCCGGTCACGCAGTTCCGCGCGCCCCTTCAGGGCGCGCCCACCGCCGGGACGACCCCCGGCACAGGACGCCGTCTCCTCTTCCGTCGCCGCCCCGCCCCCACCCTGGAACACCCACAGACGCACATCGCCGAAGTCCGCGCCCTCTCCGTCCGCCGAGGCCACATCACGGCCCTGCGCCACATGGACCTGACCGTCGCCCCCGGTGAAACCATCGCCCTCATGGGTCGCAACGGCGCCGGAAAGTCCACCCTGCTCAACTCGCTCGTCGGCCTGCTGCCCCCCACCACCGGTACGGTCACCGTCGCCGGAGCAATCCCCCACCGCACCACCCCCCGCGACCTGGTACGCCGAGTCGGCCTCGTCCCGCAGGAACCACGGGACCTCCTCTACGCCGACATGGTCGCCGACGAGTGTGCGGCGGCCGACCGGGACGCCGGTGCCGAGCCGGGGACCTGCCGGGCACTGGTGTCGGAGCTGCTGCCCGGGATCACGGACGACACGCACCCCCGCGATCTGTCCGAGGGCCAGTGCCTGGCGCTCGCCCTCGCCGTCGTCCTGACCGCCCGTCCGCCCCTGCTCCTGCTCGACGAGCCGACCCGCGGCCTGGACTACGCGGCGAAGGCCCGCCTGGTGACCGTGTTGCGCGGGCTCGCCACCGAGGGGCACGCGATCGTGCTGGCCACGCATGACGTGGAGCTGGCGGCCGAGATCGCGCACCGGGTGGTGCTGCTCGCCGAAGGGGAGGTCATCGCCGACGGGCCGACCGCGCAGATCGTCGTCTCCTCGCCGTCCTTCGCCCCGCAGGTGACGAAGATCCTCGCCCCGCAGCAGTGGCTCACCGTGGCCGAGGTACGCGAGGCGCTGCGATGAGTGCCCGGCGCTCGACCGCCCGGCTGCACGTCGTCCGGCTCGGCCCCCGCTCCCTCGCCGCGCTGGCGCTGGTCGGCGCGGTCGGCGTGATCGCCTTCGGCTGGCCCTTCCTCGCCCCGCCGGCCTCGCAGCTGAGCGCGCACGCCCAGGACGCGCCCTGGCTCTTCGCGGGCCTCCTCGTCCTCCTGGTCGCGGTCGTGGCGGCGACGATCTCCGAGTCGGAACTCGGGCCGAAGGCCGTGGCCATGCTGGGCGTGCTGGCCGCGACGGGGGCCGCGCTGCGGCCGATCGGCGCGGGGACGGCCGGGATCGAGCCGATATTCTTTCTGCTGGTCCTCAGCGGGCGGGTGCTGGGCCCCGGCTTCGGCTTCACGCTGGGGTCGGTGACGATGTTCGCGTCCGCGCTGCTCACCGGCGGGGTCGGGCCGTGGCTGCCGTTCCAGATGCTGGCGATGGGCTGGTTCACGATGGGCGCCGGGCTGCTGCCGGGTCCGGTCCGGCTGCGGGGCCGTACAGAAGTCGCGCTCCTCGCGGGCTACGGCTTCCTCGCCGCGTTCGCCTACGGCACGGTCATGAATCTGGCCGGCTGGCCCTTCATGGGCGCCGCCGCTTCGGACATCTCCTTCGACGCCCATGCCTCCGTCCCCGCCAACCTGGCCCGTTTCGTCGCCTACTGCCTGGCCACCTCGCTCGGCTGGGACCTCGGCCGGGCCGTCTGCACGGTGCTGCTGACCCTCGCCCTCGGCCCCGCCGTGCTGCGCGCGCTGCGCCGGGCCACCCGGCGGGCCGCGTTCGAGACCGCGGTCACATTCGACCCTGAAGAGCGATCACCGGACGGATACGGCGGCTCACCCAGCGGCACCGCGACGGTGAAGCACCCCACATGACCCAGGTCACCTACGATCCCGGGCCGTAGAACCAAATGTCCGATACGTCCGCCAGTGCACCCTTACTGACCTGCACTTTGAGACCCACGCCACAGAGCCGACGTTTCCCATCGATCCGGCCACAACTAGTAAAAGGGGTCATTGCGGACCCAGTTCGCGCCTGCTTGTCTGGACGACGTCGCCGGGCGCCACGAGCCCTCACGGGCCGCGGCGCCGACGTATGCGGCCACCGCGTGTGGCCCCGACATACGAGCGACCCCCTGTCCCCGACGCAAGAGGTTCTCCGTGTCCGTCTCCTTCATCCGCCGCATCGCTTCCCCGAAGAAGGCCCTCACCGCCGCCGCCGTGGCCGCCGCCACCGCCGGTCTGGCGCTCTCCGCGGCGCCCGCCCAGGCCGCCCCGGCCTCGGCCTCCTCCGCTCAGGCGATCGCGAAGAAGATGATCCCGGACGCCGCGCAGTTCAACGCGTTCAACAAGATCGTCTCGCATGAGAGCGGCTGGAACCCGTCCGCCACCAACAGCTCCTCCGGCGCCTACGGCCTGGTCCAGGCGCTGCCGGGCTCGAAGATGGCGTCCGCCGGCTCCGACTGGAAGACCAACCCGGCCACCCAGATCAAGTGGGGCCTGGACTACATGAACTCCCGCTACGGCAGCCCGGTCAAGGCCTGGAGCTTCTGGCAGGCGAACGGCTGGTACTGAGCCGCCGGCGCAACACACCAAAGCCTCTGAAGGCGGCGGCCCCGATCCCCGGGGTCGCCGCCTTCGGCGTTCCCGCGCCGCCACGCGGCAGGCGTGGTCCACTGGGCCGGTGAGCGCAAGGGAAGAGGCAGCGGCGGACGAGACGTACGACTCCGAGGCGCGCGGGCTGCGGCTGGTGCTCGTGCTGCTGCTCCTGACCGTGGTGAGCGGCCTGATCGACGCCGTCGGCTTTCTGGGCCTCGGCCGGGTCTTCACGGCCAACATGACCGGCAACGTCGTCGTCCTCGGCTTCGCGGCGGCCGGCGCGCCCGGCTTCTCCGTCCCGCACACGGCCACCTCACTGGCCTGCTTCCTGCTCGGCGCGCTGGCGGGCGGCCGGCTGGCGGCCCGTGTCGGAGCAGGCTCCCGGCGCCGGTGGACCCGGCTGACGCTGACCGCCGAGGCGATCCTCGTCGGCGTCTCGGCGGTGGTGGCCTTCGCCTGGCCGGACACCTCCGGCACCCGCTACGCCCTGATCGCCCTGACCGCCTTCGCGATGGGCCTGCGCAACGCGACCGTCCGCAAGCTGGGCATCGCCGATCTCACCACCACGACCGTCCTGACCATGACCCTCACCGGCCTGGCCGCCGAGTCCCCCCTCGGCGACGCCACCGGCCGCCGCGCACCGCGCCGCACGGCCGCGGTGATCGCGATGGTCGTCGGCGCCTTCCTGGGCGCGCTGCTGGTCCTCCGGCACGAGCTGGGCATCCCGCTGTTGATCGCGGCGGTGGCGTCGGGCGCGCTGGCGGTGGTCACGTCCGGCAGGGAATGAGCCGTACGTATCCCGGACCACCTATCCCGGATCACGTGTCCCGGATCACGGATCTCGGGGGAGGCAGGAACGGGGCGTTGGGGTAGGGGTGCTCCTGCCTCCCTCGGGATGGGCCGACCCCACGGGGTCAGCCGGTGGTGACCTGGAGTTCCTTGACGCCGTTGATCCAGGCCGAGCGCAGCCGGCGCGGGGCGTCGGCCAGCCGCAGGCCGGGCATGGCGTCGGCGATCGCGCCGAAGATCAGGTCGATCTCCAGGACCGCCAGGGACTTGCCGAGGCAGAAGTGCGGGCCGCCACCGCCGAAGCCCAGGTGGGGATTGGGGTCGCGGGTGATGTCGAAGGCGTCGGGGTCGGTGAAGACCTCGGGGTCGTGGTTGGCGGAGGCGTAGAACAGCCCGACCCGAGCGCCCTTCTTGATCGGGACCCCGGACAGTTCGGTGTCCTGGGTGGCGGTCCGCTGGAAGGCGTTGACCGGGGTCGCCCAGCGCACGATCTCCTCGGCCGTGGTGGCCGGCCGCTCCCGCTTGAACAGCTCCCACTGCTCGGGGTGGGTGAGGAAGGCGTGCATCCCGTGGGTGATGGCGTTCCGGGTCGTCTCGTTCCCGGCCACGGCCAGCATCAGCACGAAGAAGCCGAACTCGTCGGAGTTGAGGTTGCCTTCGTCCTCCGCCGCGACGAGGGTCGTGACGATGTCGTGGGCCGGGCACTTCTTCCGCTCGGCGGCCATGTTCATCGCGTAGGCGATGATCTCGGTGGCCGACTCCGCGCCGACCTCCTCGGTGATGGCGTACTCGGGGTCGTCGTAGGCGATCATCTTGTTGGACCAGTCGAAGATCTTGGACCGGTCCTCCTGAGGGACCCCGATCAGCTCGGCGATGGCCTGCAGCGGCAGCTCACAGGCGACCTCGGTGACGAAGTCGAAGGGCCCGGAGCGGGCGCGGGCACCCGCGACGATCGCCTGCGCGCGCTCCCGGAGCCGTTCCTCCAGGGCGCGGATGGAACGTGGCGTGAAGCCTCGCTGCACGATCTGCCGTACGCGCGTATGTTCCGGAGGATCCATGTTGAGCAGGATGAGGCGCTGTGCGTCGATCGCGTCGCGCTCGATGTGCTCGTTGAAGCGGATGATCGCGGTGTTGAGGGTGGAGGAGAAGAGTTCCGGGTGCGTGGAGACGTGTCTGACGTCCGCGTGCCGGGTCACGGCCCAGTAGCCGGTGTCGGCGAAGCCCGCGATCCCGTGCGGCTGCGGGATCCAGCGGACCGGTTCGGTACGGCGCAGCTCGGCGAACTCGGGCAGGGGCACGCGGTGGTGCAGCAGGTCGGGGTCGGTGAGGTCGAACCCGTCGGGCAGCGCGGGGCAGTGCATGGCGGCTCCCGTCGTCCGTTCTGCGTCCGTTCTGACGGTCCATCAGCGGGTGCCGTGAAGGTAGTAACGGGTTCTACAAGTCGCAAGAGGTACGACGCCCCCAATCCGTGCGGAATTCGTGCAGATCGAAACTTCGGCACCTGCAAGACCCTTGCGGTGATGGACATCACGTCAGCAGACTGCTGAACAGAACTAGAACGCGTACTAGTTCTGGAGGAGAGCCCTCTCGGAGAGGACCCGCACCCATGGCCGCCGAACCCGTGATCGTCGAAGCCGTCCGCACCCCGATCGGCAAGCGCGGCGGTGCGCTCGCCAATCTGCACCCCGCCTATCTCCTGGGCGAGACCTACCGTGAACTCCTCGGCCGCACCGGCATCCCCGCCGACGCGGTCGAGCAGATCGTCGGCGGCACGGTCACCCACGCCGGCGAACAGTCCATGAACCCCGCGCGCACGGCCTGGCTGACCATGGGCCTGCCGTACGAGACGGCCGCGACGACCGTCGACTGCCAGTGCGGCTCCTCCCAGCAGGCCTCGCACATGGTCGCCAACATGGTCGCGGGCGGCGTCATCGACGTCGGCATCAGCTGCGGAGTCGAGGCGATGTCCCGCGTTCCGCTGGGGTCGGGCTCGAAGCACGGCCCCGGAAAACCGTTCCCGGACGAGTGGAACGTCGACCTCCCCAATCAGTTCGAGGCCGCCGAACGGATCGCCCGGCACCGGGGGTTGACGAGGGAGGACGTGGACGCACTGGGGCTGGTGTCGCAGGAGCGGGCGGCGCTGGCCTGGGCGGAGGAGCGCTTCAAGCGCGAGACGTTCGCCGTGCAGGTGCCGACGACCGAGGAGGAGCAGTACGCCGGTCAGGGCATGTGGCGGCTCGTGGACAAGGACGAGGGCCTGCGGGACACGTCGATGGAGGCGCTGGCGGGCCTGAAACCGGTGATGCCGACGGCCGTCCATACGGCGGGCAACTCGTCGCAGATCTCGGACGGGGCCGCAGCCATCATGTGGGCGTCGAAACGGATGGCGCGAGCGCTGAAGCTGAGGCCCCGCGCACGGATCGTCGCTCAGGCACTGGTCGGCGCCGACCCGCACTTCCACCTCGACGGCCCGATCGACGCGACGCGCGCGGTGCTCGGCAAGGCGGGGATGTCCCTGAAGGACATCGACCTCGTGGAGATCAACGAGGCTTTCGCGTCCGTGGTGTTGAGCTGGGCCCAGGTCTTCGAACAGAACCTGGACAAGGTCAACGTGAACGGCGGTGGGATTGCCCTGGGCCACCCGGTGGGAGCGACGGGCGCCCGCCTGATCACCACCGCCCTGCACGAACTGGAGCGCACGGACAAGGAGTTCGCGCTCATCACCATGTGCGCGGGCGGTGGACTGGCTACCGGGACGATCATTCAGCGCCTGTAGAGGCCCAGTTCACGAAGGTGGTGAAGGTGGCGGGGTCGAGGGTGAGGATCGGTCCCGCCGGGGTCTTGCTGTCGCGGATGGCGACAGTGGCTTCCGCCAACTCGGCGACCTCGATGCACTGGCCGCCCTGGTCGCTGCTGTAGCTGGACTTACGCCACTTGCTCTCCATAGCGGTCCTCCATCACGCGCCGGATCAACTCCGCCGAGTCCTTGAGGGAGAGTGCGGAGGCTTGGAGATGATCGTAACGGAGCGAGCACTCTTTGACCGTTTCCGGGTTCGCCGTGGGATGCCCACTGCGGAAGCTCTCGGTATAGAGAATGGTGGGGTCGCCTGCAAACCGGTAGAGGTCGAACGAGCCGGTGAGACCCGCGTGTGCTCCGGCCGAAAATGGCAGCACCTGGATGTTGATCCGTGGGTTGTCCTCGAAGGTCAACAGGTAAGCCAGTTGGCCTCGCATAGTGTCCCGGCCACCGATCTCCAAGCACAGTGCGGCCTCGCTGAGTACTGCCCAGAAAACCGGCGGTTCCTCCTTCTCGAAGACGTTCTGGCGCGCCAGCCGGACGGCGGTGCGATCGTCGAGGTCGTTCCGGTCCAGCGCTCCGAGGACGGCACGCGCGTACGCCGGAGTCTGGAGCAGACCCAGGATCATGTGCGTCTGGAAGGAACAGATCTCAACAGCGCGCACCTCCAGCTCAGCCACCTCCTGGAACCAAGCCGGAAGCTGACTCCGCATCACCAGCGGATGCAACCGCGTCAGTAACCCACCCGTGCACAGCGCCGCATCCGCCCGCTGGCTGAAGTCGAGCGTCGGCAGCTTCCGTGCCGTCTCCACCTGGCCGACCATCGACCCCGTGTAGTTGATGATGTCCCCGAGCTGCCTCTGTGTGAGCCCCGCCGCCTCCCGGAAGCGCCGCAACTCGAAGCCGTAGTAGTCGAGCGGTGAGGCGCTCGGGTCGAGGGTGTTGATGTTCACCATGGCCAAGTCCCCTCTCGGACCCGTTGTGTTCGTCCCGTAGCCCAGAGTAGTGATCCGAGGTCAACCTCGTCCTGTGAACCTCAACATTCCCCACACTCCCCAGTACCGCATGAACCTCACCGTGGGCGAGCACTCCGTACGCCACATCCGCCGCATCGTCCGCTCGCTGCTCCACGAATGGCGGCTGACGGAGCTGACGTTCGCCGTGGAGCTGGGTGTCAGCGAGCTGGTCACCAACGTCGTACGGCACGTGCCCGACCGTCGCTGCACCATTCTGATCGCGCGGCAGACCGCGGGCGTACGGGCCGAGGTGACCGATGGTTTCGGTCAACTTCCCGTAACCGGAACGGGTTTGGACCAGGAGTCGGAGAGCGGGCGCGGCCTCCTCCTGCTGGACGCCGTGGTCGACAAGTGGGGCGTGTCACCGGCCGGGGCCGGAAAGTCGGTCTGGTTCGAGTGCGGGGTCGCCTGAGCGCGCCGACACGAGCGTCGGCATCGCTTCCCTTTCCACACGGGCTCGCGGGCCCTGGAACACGTACGACAGCCCGAAGCCCGCGCTCACCACCGCCGCGCCGCCCACCGCGTCCAGTACCCAGTGGTTGCCGGTGGCGACGATGGCCGAGACGGTGAACAGGGGGTGCAGGAGGCCGAGGGCCTTCATCCACCGCTTCGGGGCGATGATCGCGATGACCACTCCGCACCACAGGGCCCAGCCGAAGTGCAGCGACGGCATCGCCGCGTACTGGTTGGTGAGGGCGGTCAGGGTGCCGTAGTCCGGCTTGGAGAAGTCCTGGACGCCGTGCACGGTGTCGATCACGCCGAGGTGGGGCATCAGGCGCGGCGGGGCCAGCGGGAAGAGCCAGAAGCCGATCAGGGCGAGGAAGGTGGCGAAGCCGAGGGAGGCGCGGGCCCAGCGGTAGTCGACGGGGCGGCGCCAGTAGAGGACGGCGAGGACGGTCAGCGGGGCGACGAAGTGGAAGGACTCGTAGTAGAAGTCGAAGAAGCCCCGCAGCCAGTCGACCTTCACCACGGCGTGGTTGATCGCGTGCTCGATGTCGATGTGCAGGAACCGCTCGATGTCCAGCACGATGTGCCCGTGGTGCTCGGCGCGCGCCCGGCCCCCGGAGTTGGTGCCGCCGGTCGCGGCGAGGCGGACCTGCTGGTAGGCGGCGTAGACGACCCGGATGAGCAGCAGTTCCAGCAGCAGGTTCGGGCGGGTCAGGACGCGGCGGAGGAAGGGCAGGAGCGGGACGCGCCGGAAGCGGGACGGGACGGTCGTCGCGTACTGCGTGGGGATCGGGGTCCGGTAGGAGGGGGACGTCCGGGACAGGAAGGGGACGGCCGTGGCGGCGGCGAGCGCGGCGAGCAGGACGAGGTTGTCGCGCAACGGGTACATCACCGGCGTGTTCGGCAGCATCATCTTCGCCGGGAGCGTGGTGACGAGGACGACGGCGACCGGCCAGACGTAGCGGTCGGAGGCCCGCTTGCCGACCCGGCCGACGGTCGCGAGCAGCACCCACAGCAGCTGGTGCTGCCAGGCCGTGGGGGACACGGCGATGGCGGCGCAGCCGGTGATGGCGACGGCGAGCAGCAGCTGGCCGTCGTGGGCGTAGTGGACGGCGCGGCGCAGGGCGAGGGCCGCGACGGCGGCGGCGAGCAGGAGGAAGAGGGCGATCTCCGGGGAGCCGGTGAGGCCCAGGCGGAGCAGGGCGCCGTGCAGCGACTGGTTGCCGAGGGCGTCGGCCTTGCCGCCGAGGCCCGTCCCGGCCATGTGGTGCACCCAGTACGCGTACGAGTCGTGCGGCAGTGCCGCCCAGGCGAGCGCGGTGCAGGCGGCGAAGGTGCCGGCCGTGGCGGCCGTGGCCCGGCGGCGACCGGTGAACCAGAGCAACGGGGCGAAGAGCAGCACGGTCGGCTGCAGAGCCGCCGCCAGGCCTATGCACAGGCCGCTCCCGCGTTCTCCGCGCACGGTGAAGCAGCCGAGCAGGACGAGCAGGACCGGGATGATGCTGGTCTGGCCGAGCCACAGGGCGTTGCGGACCGGCAGCGACAGCATGAGCAGGCTGACGGCGACCGGCGCGGCCAGCAGGGAGGTGCGGCGGCCGATCGGCTGGGGCAGCGCGCGGGCGGCGATCAGGCCGAGGGCGACGACCAGCAGCAGGGTGCCGAAGGTCCAGCCCCAGCCGAGGGCGGCCTGCGCGGAGCGGGTGAGGGGCTTGAGGACGAGGCCCCCGAAGGGGGTGCCGGTGAAGCGGGTCGAGTCGTAGATCGAGCCGTTCACATGGAGGACGCCGTGGGGTCCCACCCAGGTCTCCAGGTCGGTCAGCCGCTCGCCGCTCGGCGTACTGAGGACGACGGCCAGCTGCCGTACGGCGAGGATCGCGGCCACCGCCCACAGGCCCAGCCGGGCGACGCGCAGCCGGGCCTCGGCCGTGGCGCTTGGGAAGGTGTCCGCCGGTCTCCCGCTGTGCTCCACGTTCGCCACGCCTCGCCGGCCTCCCGCCCCGTTTGTCCCGGCGCTGTTCACGCCGGGTTCTTCCGCGAACCCTATGAGGCTCGCCCACCCCTGGGAGAAGGGACGCAGGAAACCCCCGCTTCACCTGAGGTCCGTCCTCCTTTTGTCCGGAAGACGATAGTCGGCGGCCTGTGTGGTTCCTTGCCCGGGGCGCGAGAAGGATCACAGCACGGGGCCGGCTTGGCGTGTGCCGAGCGGGCAGACGTACCTGCGTATGCGCTGTTTGGCTGCGCTGTGCAGTCGAGTGTGCGCATTCCGTAAGTGGGCAAAGGCCCCCTATGGTCGGTTTCGGCCCGTTTCCCGGCAGCGCTGCCGTACGGACCGCGCCCTGTCCCCGTCGAAAGGTAGGCGAGCCCCGTTTTGGCGACCGCCACAGCCGTCTCCCCGCTTCCGAAGACCCCGCGTGCCGCACAGGCCCGCGGCGACGTCACCGTCACCGACCCCGCACTGGTCAAGCGCGCCGTGAAGGCGGCCGCGCTCGGCAACGCGATGGAGTGGTTCGACTTCGGTGTCTACAGCTACATCGCGGTCACCCTGGGCAAGGTCTTCTTCCCGACCGGCAACCCGACCGCGCAGCTGCTGTCGACCTTCGGCGCCTTCGCGGCGGCCTTCCTGGTCCGGCCGCTCGGTGGCATGGTCTTCGGTCCGCTGGGCGACCGCGTGGGCCGCCAGAAGGTGCTCGCCCTCACGATGATCATGATGGCGGCGGGCACGTTCGCGATCGGCCTGATCCCGTCGTACGCGTCGATCGGTGTGGGCGCGCCGCTGCTGCTGCTCGCCGCGCGGCTGGTGCAGGGCTTCTCGACCGGTGGTGAGTACGCGGGCGCGTCGACCTTCATCGCCGAGTACGCCCCGGACAAGAAGCGCGGGTTCTTCGGCAGCTGGCTGGAGTTCGGCACGCTGGCGGGCTACATCGGCGGTGCGGGTCTGGTCACCCTGATGACCGCGCTGCTGTCCTCGCACGATCTGGTGTCGTGGGGCTGGCGGATCCCGTTCCTGATCGCGGGCCCGATGGGCATCATCGGTCTCTATCTGCGGATGCGGCTTGAGGAGACCCCGGCGTTCGCCGCCGAGCTGGAGAAGGCGGAGGCGTCCCGGCCGAAGGCGGGGCTGCGCGAGATGGTGGCGGGCCAGTGGCGGGCGCTGCTGCTGTGCATGGCCCTGGTGCTGGTCTTCAACGTCACCGACTACATGCTGCTGTCGTACATGCCGAGCTATCTGACCAGTGAGCTGAAGTACGACGAGACGCATGGCCTGCTGGTCGTGCTGGGCGTGATGGTGCTGATGATGGTCGTGCAGCCGTTCGCGGGCGCGCTGACGGACCGGATCGGCCGGCGCCCGGTGATCGCGGCGGGCTGCGCGGGCTTCCTGTTCCTGTCGATTCCCGCGCTGCTGCTGATCCGGCAGGGCAGCCTGCTCGCCGTCGCGCTGGGCATGGGCGCGCTGGGTCTGCTGCTGGTGTGTTTCACGGCGGCGATGCCGGCCGCGCTGCCCGCGCTCTTCCCGACGCGGGTGCGTTACGGCTCGCTGTCCATCGGCTTCAACGTCTCCGTGTCCCTGTTCGGCGGGACGACTCCGCTGGTCGTGACCGCGCTGATCGGGGCGACGGGGAACATGATGATGCCCGCGTACTACATGATGGCGGCGGCTGTCGTGGGCGGGTTCGCCGTGTGGCGGATGTCGGAGTCCGCGGGGCTGCCGTTGCCGGGTTCGGCGCCGTCGGTGGAGGGCCGCCGAGCGCCGTAGGGGCGGCTGTGTTCGGGCGGGTGCGGGCCCGTCTTGGCTGTTCGCGCCCACGCGGCGGTAGCCGCATGTCGGATACAGCCCCGCGCCCCTAGGGGGTTGCGATCGCCGCCCGCCGGGAACGCGGCCTGGGCCGCACGCGCACCGGAACCGCCGGCCAGGGCCGTACCGTCTGTAGGCCTGTGAAAAACGCCCGCGCCCGCATACTCACCCTGGTCCTCAGCCTCCTCGGGGTCCAGCTGACCTGGCTCATCGCCCCCGCCTACGCCTGCGGGTGCGGAGCGATGGTGCCGGACCCGGCGGCACGGATTTCCGTCAGCGACGAGCAGTCCGTGCTGCGCTGGGACGGCCGGCAGGAGCAGATCGTGATGCGGCTGACGGTGCACGGCGACGCGCGACACGCCGCCTGGATCATGCCCGTCCCGCACCGCGCCACCGTCACCCTCGGCGACCCCGCGCTCTTCGACCAGCTGGCCGAGGCCGTCCAGCCCGTCCGCCGCACCCGGTATCACTTCTGGCCGAAGAACGGCGACTGGCCCTTCGACGACCACAACATGTCCGCCAAGGCCCCCGCACCGGGCGCCGGCGCCGCCGTCGGCGTGGTCGGCCGCCAGCGGCTCGGCCCCTTCGACGTGGCTCGGCTGACCGCCACCGACCCGGCCGCCCTCGGCGACTGGCTGCACACCCACGGCTTCGTCCTGCCCGCCCGCCTGAAGACGGCCCTGCAGCCGTACGTCGACCGGCACTGGGAGTACGTGGCCGTCCGCCTCGCCCCGGAGGCCGACGGCAGCGGCAGCACCGGCGGCGCCGCGCTGCACGGTGCGCTGGACCCCCTCCACCTCACCTTCGCCGCCGACGGCCCGGTGTACCCGATGCGGCTGTCCCGCCTGGCGAGCACCCCGCAGTCGCTCGCCCTGTACGTCCTCGCCGCGCACCGCATGGCGACGCGCACGACGATCGGCGGCCTCCAGCCCAGCGTGCACTTCGCGGGCCGCGTCCACCCGCACGACGGCACCCTCGGCAAGCTGGCCGCCGGCACGCCGTATCTGACCGCGCTCACCCAGGAGTTCCCCGAGCCGGCCCTCATCTCCGGCGACCACGAACTGGTCCGGGCCGCCACCGACACCCCGGTCCAGCAGGTGATCTACGAAGACCGGCTGCGCGAGGTCGGCGGGTTCCCGGCCTGGCTGCTCACGGTGGGCGGTGCGCCGGCACTGGCCGGTGCCGTGATCGTCGTACGGCGACGGCGGCGGCCGGTGATCCCGCCGCCGCCCGTGCAGCCTCCGCCCCCCATCGCCCCGTCGGCGCCCGTCGACTGAGACGATGTGGGTGGGAAGGGCAGACACTTCGCGAAAGGCAGGGTCATGAGCGACTCCCGGCTCTGGGACGACGTCGACGACTACTTCATCAACCAACTCGCTCCGGACGACGAGGCGCTGCAGGCGGCCCAGCGGGAGAACGACGCCGCCGGACTGCCGCAGATCGCCGTCACGGCGGCACAGGGCAAGTTCCTCCAGCTGCTCGCCCAGGTGCAGGGCGCGCGGCACATCCTGGAGATCGGCACACTCGGCGGCTACAGCACGATCTGGCTGGCCCGCGCCCTGCCCGAGGACGGCAGACTGGTGTCGCTGGAGTACGACGCCCGGCACGCCGAGGTGGCGACCCGGAACATCGCCCGGGCGGGCCTGGACCGGATCGCGGAGGTGCGGGTGGGCCCGGCCCTGGAGTCGCTGCCCAAGCTCGCCGACGAGAACCCGGCCCCGTTCGACCTGGTGTTCATCGACGCCGACAAGGCGAACAACCCGCACTACGTGGAGTGGGCGCTGCGGCTCACCCGTGCCGGCAGCGTGATCGTCCTGGACAACGTGGTGCGCGACGGCCGGGTCGCCGACCCGGGCTGCACCGAGCCCGACGTCGTGGGCACGCGTGCCGCGATCGAGCTGATCGCCTCCCATCCGCGGCTGACCGGCACGGCGATCCAGACGGTCGGCAGCAAGGGCTACGACGGCTTCGCGCTGGCCCGCGTGCTCGGGTGATCCAGGGCCACCGGCCTGACGTCAAACCTCGTGGTAGAAGCCGACGTTGACGCTGCGCGGCGCGGTGCGGTCCTGGACGACGATCTCGCCGGACCCGCCGTGCGGCAGCCGTACGGTCGCGCCGTAGCCGAGGGGCTGCGCGTACTCCCCGACGATCAGCCGTACTTCGGAGGACGGCTCGGACTGGGAACCGCGCAGCCAGGTCAACTGCCAGCCGCCGTCCGGGCCGCACAGGAACTCCAGGTGCACACGGGAGACGAACAGCCAGTCGTCCGGGGTGACCAGCCGGCACGTGGCCGCGTCCCGGCCGACCCGGAGCACGGCGCCCGGCTCGCTCGGCGCGTCGGCCATCGCCATCCCGGCCGTGGCACCCGCGTCCGCCCCGGAGACGGTGGCCATGGTGAGTTCGAGCACGTGCGTTCCCCCTGTGGCGTTCCACGTCGGACGTTCTGCGACGTCCTTGCACGGCGGCCGGATTGGCTGCCGCCGCCGCATGATAAAACGCCCGGCCGGGCGCCGTCCGGCACAATGGAGTCATGACCGAGCGAAAGCCACCGGGGGTGCCCTTCGACTCCTGGGTCGACCGGCAGATCCGTGACGCGCAGGGGCGCGGTGCGTTCGAGCGGCTGCCGGGGACGGGCGAGCCGCTGCCCGCCGAGGTCGACTGCACCTACGACGAACTGTGGTGGATCAAAAGGAAGTTGGCGCGCGAGGGCCTGTCCGTCCTGCCGCCCGCCCTCGCCCTGCGCAAGGAGGCCGAGGACGCGCTGCAGGCGGCGTACGCGGCGCCCTCGGAGCGGATCGCGCGGAAGATCATCGAGGATGTCAACGTCAAGATCAAGGACATGATGTTCAAGCCGCCGCCCGGCCCCCCGCTGGGCAGGAAGCCGTACGACGTCGAGGAGGTCGTGCGCGAGTGGCGGCAGCGCAGGGCCGCCGCCACCGCGGAATGACAGGTCGGTCAGTCGGCGAAACGGCGCAGGCCGGTCACCGACCGGACGGCCGCGATCCGTCCGTCCACGACCTCCAGCACATCGATCCCGCTCTGCTGCGTGCCGTCCTGACGGGTCACGTACCAGCAGCAGGCGGTGCGGCCGAGGCCGGTGTCCGTCAGCGGCGTGCCGTCCACGGAGAACACCAGTCCGGGCTTCTCGGCACGGAAGTCGGAGATCAGGCCGACGATCCCGGCGGGGCCGCGCACCTCGTCGGTGGCGGCCCCCCGCTCCGGCTCATTGGCGAAACGGATACGGAAGCCGGGCGCGAGGAAGGCCTCCGGGTCGCTGAAGTCGCCGTTCCAGAGCGCGGTCCAGCGGTCGCAGAGGGCGAGGGCGGTGGCGGGGGTGAGGGGGTTGGCCGTGGCGTGCTGAGTCGTTGTCATGGGCACCAGCCTGGGCCCGGTCCGCGACACCGCCCTGTCGGTGATTGCCGTCACATCACCGTGGCCGCATCGAGGGGTACGACGTCGGAGCCGAGGGTGTCGAGGGCGGCGAGGTCGACCTCGCGCCGCGGAGCCCGCTCGTCCAGGGCCGTCGCCGCGCGGACGCGGTCCAGCCGGAACCCGCGCGGCGCGTCCCGCAGCCGGCACCAGGCGGCCAGATACCAGTGGCCGGCTCCGCCGAGGAAGCCGAGCGGCTCCACGTCCCGCGCGGTGACCCGGCCCGCCGCGTCGGCGTAGTCGAGCCGCAGTACCCGGCCGGCGGTCAGCGCCTCCCGGAGCGCCACGGGCACCACGGGTCCGGCGGGCGGCGCCGGGCGGGCCGCCGGGACGAGCAGCCGTACCCGTCCGGTCAGCTCGGCCGCCGCCCCGCGCTCCCGTTCCGGCATCACGGCCAGCACCTTGTGCAGCGCGCTGCGCGCGTCCGCCGCGAACGGCGTCCCGGCCAGAGCCTCAAGCCCGACGGCGAGGGCGGTCGCCTCGGCCGGAGTGATGGCCAGCGGCGGCAGCGTCCGCCCCCGGTCCAGCACGTATCCACCGCTGCGCCCCGGCTCGGCGTGGATCGGCACCCCGGACTGCTGCAGCGCCGCCAGGTCCCGCTCGATCGTGCGGACGCTCACCTCGAAGCGCCGGGCGAGCGCGCGGGCACTGCGGGGGCGGGGAGCGGCGGCGCGCAACTCCTCGACGAGGGCGTAGAGACGATCGGTGCGGTTCACAGCGGACAAGTCTGCGCAACGCATGCGGCCGACGCAGCTGCGACCCCCCTGAGGGGCGCGGGGCCGTATCGACATGCCCGCACCCGGCGAACGGCCGTCACCCCGCCGGCGCCTGCCGCTGCACGGCCCCGTCGCGCGGGCGCTCCCCTTCCGTGCCGCACAGCTCCCCGGTCAGCTCCTGCACCAGTTGGGTCAGGTCGGTGCAGCGGCCGGGCTGCCACCAGTCGCCGAGGAGTTCGGCGAGGGACTCCTCGCGGGCCCGGGCGAGCCGGTCGGCGACCTCGCGGCCGGAGTCGGTCAAGTACAGGTCCAGGCCCCGTCGTTCGGCGAGGTGGCGTTCCTCGACCTGGCGGGCGGCGGCGAGGACGACGTCGAGCGGGACGGGGCTGCGCTCGGCGAGCACGGCCGGCTCGACGGAGCCGTACTTGCGGATGCGCAGCAGCACCCAGCTGGCGGCGGGCAGCAGATCGTACCCGGCCCGTTCGGTGATCTTCCGGTAGATCTCGCGGCGGCCCTCGCGGGTGCCCAGCAGGGACAGGGCCCGGGAGCACTCGTCGTAGGAGGACCGCTGGACCGGGTTGGGCGGGATGGTCTCGGAGGCGTCCGGCGCGGTGACCGAGCCGCGCAGCCGGTCCTCCTTCAGGAACCAGGCCAGCAGGAAGCCGAGGAGGGCGACCGGGGCGGCGTAGAGGAAGACGTCGGTGATGGCGGACGCGTAGGCGTGCAGGGCCGCGGGGCGCAGGGCGGGCGGCAGCGCCGCTATGCCGCGCGGGTCGGACTTCAGGGCGTTCGCGGAGGCGCCCGGAGGCAGGCTCACCCCTTTGAAGGCGGCGGCGAGCTTGTCGCCGAGGCGGCTCGCGAAGACCGTGCCGAAGATCGCCACGCCGAAGGAGGCGCCGATGGAGCGGAAGAAGGTCGCGCCGGAGGTGGCGACGCCCAGGTCCTCGTACGACACCGCGTTCTGCACGATGAGTATCAGGACCTGCATGACCAGGCCGAGCCCGAGGCCGAACACGAAGAAGTAGACACTCATCCGGGCCGTCGAGCTGTGCTCGTCGAGCCGGTGCAGCAGGAGCAGGCCGAAGGCGGTGACGGCGGTGCCGGTGACCGGGAAGACCTTCCAGCGGCCGGTGCGGCTGACGATCTGCCCGGAGGCCGTGGACGACAGCAGCAGCCCGAACACCATCGGCAGCATGTGCACCCCGGACATGGTCGGTGAGACACCGTGCACGACCTGCAGGAAGGTCGGCAGATAGGTCATCGCGCCGAACATGGCGAAGCCGACGATGAAGCTGATCACGGCGGCGAGGGTGAAGGTGCGGATGCCGAACAGCTGCGGCGGCAGGACGGGTTCGGCGGCCCGCCGCTCGACGGCCACGAACGCCACCGCGAGCAGCACGCCCAGCACGGCCAGCCCGATGATCTGCGGGGAACCCCAGGCCCAGGTCGTACCGCCGAGGGAGGCGACCAGGACCAGACAGGTCGCGACGGCGGCGATCAGGAAGGTGCCGAGGTAGTCGATGACGTGGTGGGCGCTGCGGCGCGGGATCCGCAGGGCAGTGGCGATCACGGCGAGCGCGACCACACCGACCGGCAGATTGACGTAGAACACCCAGCGCCAGCTCAGCTGCTCGGTGAACACCCCGCCGAGCAGCGGCCCGAGCACACTGGTCGCCCCGAACACGGCCCCGAACAGCCCCTGGTAGCGCCCGCGTTCACGCGGCGGCACGATGTCGCCGACGATCGCCATGGACAGCACGATCAGCCCGCCGCCGCCCAGCCCCTGCAGCGCCCGGAACCCGATCAGCTCGCCCATGTTCTGCGCCATGCCGCACAGCGCGGAACCGATGAGAAAGATCACGATCGCGGTCTGGAACAGCCGTTTCCGGCCGTACTGGTCGCCGAGCTTGCCCCACAGCGGGGTCGCGGCGGTCGAGGCCAGCAGATAGGCGGTGACCACCCAGGACAGATGCTCAAGACCGCCGAGGTCGCTGACGATGGTCGGCAGGGCGGTCGACACGATCGTCTGGTCGAGCGCGGCGAGCAGCAGCCCGAGGAGCAGGGCGCCGATCGAGACGAACACACCGCCGGAGACTTGCTCGGCGGCCTGCGCCTGCTTGTCCGTGCCGTGCGTGTCCAGGGTCATGGAGGCCTCCCGGGGCTCGGGTGCACCTTCCATCGTGGTCGGTGTCCCCGTTTATGGCCTGTTGAGTCCGGCGTTTCCGGGGGCGGATGCGGAGAAGGTGCGCATAGTCTCGGAAGTTCCTGAGGGGAGGGACGAACAGGTGAGTGATTCCGGAGGCCATACCTGCCCGGAGTGCGGCGCGCCGAGAGGACCGGACCGCAGCCCGTCCTGCGACTGCACCGAACGCGCCGCCGAGGCGCTGCGCGAGACCCGTACGGCCGAGGCGGCAGCGGCGGAGGACTTCGATCCCCTGCGGATACGACCGTATGTGGAGGTCGTCGAGGCCCACGCGGTCGAGCGGGCGGAGGTTCGGCCGGTACCGCCCGTGACGGGAGGGTCACCCGACGCGAGGACACGCTCGACACCGGCCGCCGAGACCACGCTGCCGCTGCGGCCGGTGCCGGGGGCGAGCGCGGCCGACCTGCGGATGTTCGAGGACGGCGGCACGGACGGCCCTGACGGGGCGAACGGACCCGGCCCCGCCGTCGTGTCCGGCGGTGCGGCAGAGCCCCCGGGCGGCGGGACGCCCCGCCGCCGAACCCGTCGCGCCGTCCTGCTGTCGGTCGCCGGCGCCGGCATGGCGGTCGTGGCGGCCGCCGGGTTCGCGAGCGGTGTGTTCTCGTACCGCACGCCGGCCCGGGACCCGGCGGCCCAGGAGGTCAGGGAGAGCGTCCCGGACGTCAGCGCACCGGCCCCGACGTCACCGACGGCGTCGCCGCCCTCTCCCACCGTGTCCCGCGCGCCGGTACCGCCGTCGCGCTTCACGCCGACGCCCCGTCCGAGTCCCCCGTCCACGACGCCGACGCCGACGCCGGCTTCACCGACCCCGACCGCGTCCGCCGCCACGTCCCACCCGGCGTCCCCCACTCCGGCCACGACAGTCTCCGCCCTCGTCGCCCCGGTACTCCAACGCGGCGACCGCGGCCCGGAGGTGGCCGAACTCCAGTACCGGCTGTGGCAGTTGGGCCTCTACGACGACCGGATCGACGGCGTGTACACCCGCCCGGTGGAGGACGCGGTACGCACCTACCAACTGGCCCGCGACATCCAGGACGACACCCTGGGCGTGTACGGACGGGCGACGCGGGAGAGCCTGGAGGCGGAGACGGAGAAGCCGTGACCGCCGGCAGACCCCCGCATCGGGACGTCAGCCGATGTGCAGCCGAATCGTCCCGTCTTCCATCGCCTCGACCCGCACCTGCGTGAGGTCGGACACGGTCACGTCGGGACCATGGCTCCCGGCACGAGGACCGACCCCCACCACGGCCATCCCCGCGGCGCGCCCGGCCGCGATACCGGCCCCGGAGTCCTCGAAGACCACGCAGTCGGCCGGGTCCACCCCCAGCTCGGCCGCGCCCTTCAGGAAGCCCTCGGGATCGGGCTTGCTCGCGCCGACCGACTCGGCGGTGATCCGCACGTCCGGCAGCGGGAGCCCGGCGGCGTTCATCCGGGCGGTGGACAGCGCGACGTCGGCGGAGGTGACCAGCGCGTGCGGCAGACCGCGCAGTGCGGCGAGGAAGGCGCTCGCGCCGGGGATCTCGACCACGCCGTCGGTGTCGGAGGTCTCCTCGGCGAGCATGCGGGCGTTGTCGGCGAGGTTCTGCTCGACGGGCCGGTCGGGCAGCAGTACGGCCATGGAGGCGTGGCCCTGCCGGCCGTGCACGACCTTCATCACCTCGTCGCCGTCCAGCCCGTGCTGCTCGGCCCAGTGGCGCCAGATGCGCTCGACGACGGCGTCCGAGTTGACGAGCGTGCCGTCCATGTCGAGCAGGAGCGCGCGGGCGGTGAGGACGGTGGGCGTGGTGGTGGCCGTCATCGGCAGCTCCAGGAACGACGGGAACGAGAAGACCTCAGGCCGGGAACGAGAAGAACCCAGGCCGGGGGAACAAGGCGGCCCCGCCCGCCGGTCAGGGAAAACGGGCGGGAGCCACTTTGTTTCTCCACGGTACAAAACCCGGGCGGATCCCGCCACCATCTCCCCCAAGGATTCACCGACCGTTCAGCCCGCCCGGCCTCGGCCCGCCTCGGCCCCGCGCGCTCAGCCCGCCACCGCCCCGTACAGGCTCCACACCCCGAGGCCGAGCATCAGCAGCGCCGCGACCTGCGTGATCAGCCGCAGCGGCACCCTCTTCATCAGGGCCTTTCCGCCGACGATGCCGAGTCCGGCGACGGCCCACAGGCCGAGCACCGCGCCGAGGCCGACGGAGACGGGGTCGTTGTAGCGGGCGGCGAGGTTGGCGGTCATGATCTGGGTGAGATCGCCGAACTCGGCGACGAGGATGAGCATGAAGCCCGTACCGGCGACCCTCCAGAAGGACTGGTCGGCGGGCTTCTTGATGTCCTCCTCGTCCTCGTCCTTCTTCATCAGGAGCACGGCCGCGCCGCCGAGGAAGAGGACGCCGGTGAGCGCGGAGACGATCTGGTGCGGCAGCAGGTTCAGCACGCTGCCGGCCGCGACGGCCAGCACGACGTGCAGGAGGAAGGCGGCGGCGACACCCGCGAAGACGTAGCTCGCGCGGTAACGGGTGCCGAGGACGAGACCGGCGAGCGCGGTCTTGTCCGGCAGTTCGGCGAGGAAGATGACGCCGAAGACGAGCGCCGTCACGGTGATGCTGATCAAGGTTCCTCAATCGGTCGGGGCTGCCCCGCCGAGAGTGCGGTACGTCACGCGATGACACCTCGGCACGGCAGCACACTCGGCGTCCCTGTCGCGGGACATGGACGTGCACTGCTTGCCGAAGGTCTCGCTGGCGGGCCTCGATGAGATGCGGCGGTCCGCCTCCGGGCGCCGGCTCAGGCTGGCTGAGCAGTATGTCGACGGTCCGGCGAAGAGCTACTCCCCTTCTGCGCTCCCCATCGTAAGGGACGTGAAGGTTTAGTCGGCAACCTTGTCATGGACAACTCCCGAGTGTCTCCGCCGGCCCGGCGAGCCACCGGCGGACGGAACCGCCCGCGACCGCCGCCCTCAGGAAGCCGGGCGGCGCCGCACCAGATATCCCGCCACCGCGCCCGCGCCGAACAGCGCGCCCAGGGAGACGGCCGTGGCGAGCCAGGTCGCGCCGAGCCACTGGGCGCCGTAGTACCCGAGGGCGACGCTGTAGGCGGCCCAGGAGAGGCCGGCCAGGGCGGACCAGGGGACGAAGTCGCGGGCGCGGCGGTGGGCGGCGCCCGCGCAGAAGGAGACGACCGAGCGGCCGGCGGGGGCGAAGCGGGCCAAGACGACCAGCGCGCCGCCGCCCCGCGCCAGGGCATCGCCGAGACGTTCCTGCGCGCTGGTCAGCCGCCGGGAGCGGGCTATCGCCCGGTCCAGCCGGGCACCGCCCCGCCAGGCCAGCCGGTAGGCCACGAGATCGCCGAGGACCGAGGCGGTCGCCGCGGAGAGGACCAGCGCCAGCAGATCCGGCACGGCGGGCCCGCCCCGGCCGGCCGCCGCTCCCGACCCCGCCGCCGCTGCCGTACCCGCCATGATGACCAGCACGCCGCTCGGCAGCACCGGCACGAACACGTCGAGCAGGACGGACACGGCCACCGCGGCATAGATCCACGGTCCGGTGGCCAGCGACCCCAGACTCTCCAACACGACGACTCCCGTTGCTCCCCCGTTGACAGCCATACAGCGTACGCGGGGGGTGTGACAGACGGGCTTCGGGGGGCTCATGGGACTGATGGCACGCACTGGACTCATGACACCCATGTCACTTATGGGGCATTACAGAGCGTTTTCACCCGAGCAGCCCATCGTGACCGGCGGAGCCGTCCCGCGTCCCGTAGCAAGGGAGAGAGGCCGTGCATTCACATAAGGCCGATATCCCAACAAAACGGCGCATAAGCGCAGAAGGTGGTGCACATCATGGTCGCAGCCGTATACGCGGGCGCTCTTGCCGCAGCCCTGTTCGCGACCGGGAGCGCGAGCACTCCCGGCGTCTCACTGGAGACCGTCGGCAAGTTCGCCCCACCGGCCGCATCCGCGAAGTCGACGGCGGTGACATACAACCAGAGCCTGATCCCGGCGGGCGCCCGGATCCGGGTCCGGCAGCAGATCCAGCGGAACGGCGTCACCACCGTCCAGCTGCGGGTCACCGGCGTCAAGGCCGGCCACTCCTTCGGGGTCCACGTCCACCAGAAGGCCTGCGGCGCCGACCCCGCCGCCGCCGGCTCGCACTACCAGAACAAGGTCGGCATGGACACCGCCCACGTGAACGCCAAGAACGAGGTCTGGCTGGACTTCAAGGCCGACGCCCACGGCCAGGGCACGGCCACCGCCCAGCACACCTGGGCCTTCCGGAAGGGCGAGGCCGCCTCGGTGGTGATCCACAGTGAACCCGGCACCAAGGGCGCCCGGGTGGCCTGCCTCACCGTGCCGTTCGGCAAGAAGTAGTAGGCGGACCGCGAGAGCCCACGGCCGGGCCGCGCGGCAGGACGCGCCGGCGGGAGCGGGCCGAACGCAGGACGGCGCCCTTCCCCTCGTGACGGGGGAAGGGCGCCGCACCCATCAGGCCGCTGCGCGTCAGGCCGTCATCGGGCCGGTGTGCGTCAGGCCGCTATCGGGGCCCGCTCGGCGGCCGCGTCGTCCGTGGCGGTGCGGCGGACGACGAGGCGGTCGAGACCGAAGGCGCCGGAGCCGGTGAAGACCAGCAGGAAGAACGCCCAGCAGAACAGGACCGACAGCTCGCCGCCGTTCTGGATGGGCCAGAGCGCGGCCTGCTGGTGGACGTCGAAGTAGGCGTACGCCATCGAGCCCGAGGCGATCAGCGCGGCCCCGCGGGTGCCGAGGCCGAGGAGCACCAGGGCGCCGGCGACCAGCTGGATCACGGCCGCGTACCAGCCGGGCCAGGTGCCGGTGGGGATTGTGCCGCCCTGGGTGCCGGCGGCGCCGCCGAGGACGCCGAAGAGGGACGCGGCGCCGTGCACGGCGAAGAGCAGGCCTACGACGATGCGGAAGAGCCCGAGGACATAGGGCTGAGCGGAGTTGAGACGTGCGGTCATGAGGGGGTTCTCCTCTTCGGTGGCGGTCGGGCCGGCCGGGGACGTGTGGTGTGCGTGGCCGGTCGTGGGGGCGGCGGTACCGAACGAGGGACCCAGGTTAGGGCTCCCTAATCAGTGCTTGCAAGTTCAACATTTGGCCATGCTTCCGCTTCCGCTTGCGGCTCCGCCTCGGCGGCGGCCGTCCGCAGGACGGCCCGCGCGACCGCGTCGGCGTCCGACAGCGTGACCGAGTCCACCCCCGGCCGGGCCCCGGCCGCCGTCACCCAGTGCACGCCCTCCGTGGGCACACCGAAGGCGAATCTCCTTGCGTGCACGGCTCCTTGACGATCGATCAGGTGGTACGGGCGGCGCGTCACGTCCAGCCCGCCGGTTTCGTAGCCGTCCACCGTGTGCGGCCGGCAGCCGCCGTCCGCGAGCAGCCCGGCGAGCAACGCGTCGGCCGTGTACCGCAGATCCGGTTCCGGAAGGCGCGCCTCTATGAGAGTCGTCACACGGACACCGGAGCCCGGCACATCCGGCGAGGACGCCAGCCAGGCCTCCCGCATCGGCCGCACCTCCAGACGCGGGCCGAGCACCTCCACCACGCCCGCCTCCAGCAGAGCCACCAGTTCCTCGATCCGGCGCCGGGGCGGGCCGATGGACAGAAAGGCGTTCAGCGGCGTGTACCAGTGGTCCAGATGTGCCCGCCGGGAGATGCCGCTCAGCCCGCCGTGGTCGACCACCAGCCGTATCTCGTTGCGCAGGTCCCGCAGCACGTCGAGGGCCGCCTTGAGCGGGCCGCGCACATTGCCCAGCGCGGCCTGCGCGGCGTCCTCGCGCAGATACCCCAGCAGCCACGCCCGCCACTCCCCCGGATCCGCGAACTCCCGCTCCCCGTACGGCCGCGACACCCGCTCCCAGCACCACCGCTCCGCCGACCCGACCCCGAACTCGTCCAGCAGCAGCGCCTCTTGGGGATCGCCGTGGGGCAGGGCGAGAAAGCGCTCGGTGAAGGCGGAGCGCCCGGCACAGCCGGTGCGGCCCGTATCGCCCGCGCTCTCGATCAGCGCGCGGTAGTAGACCGTCTCCACCTCCTTCGCGACCAACGGCCATATCTCCGCGAGGAAGTCGGGCGCCTCGCCGGAGTCGGCGCGCTTGCGGAAGCCCGCGATCACCTCCGGGGTGAGCAGCAGCGGGGCGTGCCGGCCGTAGGGGCCCTTGGCGTTGTCGCCGCGCGCCTGGTACGGCACCCCGCGCCGGGAGCCGGCGTACAGGCGCGGTTCCCGCCCGGAGGGCAGATAGCGCAGGGTGCCGCCCGGCCCGTCCCGGACGAAGCGGCCGTCCCGGCCGCTGGTGAGGAGCGCCAGGTGGTCGAAGAAGTTCAGCCCGAGGCCGCGCAGCAGCACGGCCTCGCCCGGCCGTACGGCGCCGAGCTCGACGTCGGCCGGATTGGCGGGCGGGACGTGGGTGAGGCCGTGCCGGGCGGCGTACGCGGCGCTGCGCCGGTGCTCCTCGCCCTCGGCGGTGGGCAGATGGCCCTGGGCCAGCACGACCGCGGCCGGCCCGGACAGCACCCGGCCGTCGTCGAGGGTGAGCACCTGCCGGCCGTCGGCGGCGTCGTCCAGCCGTACGGCACGGGTCCGGTGGATCTCGACGCGTATCGCCTCCGGCGCCTCGCGGAGGGTGCGGGCGAAGACCCACTCCAGATAGCGGCCGAAGTGCGCGCGGGTCGGATAGTCGTCCGGGCCCACCTCGCCGGCCGCCCACTCGTGCAGACTCGGTCCGGGGCGGACCGGGCCCGCGCAGTCCACGCTGTCGTCGGTGAACAGCGTCACCTGGCTCGCCACCGTGTTCATCAGTAGCTCGGCCGGCTGCGTGGTCCGCCAGACCCGCCCCGGGCCGGGCGCCGCCGGGTCGATCACATGGACCGTCAGCCGGACACCGGGCGGGAGCAGCTCCGGCGCGGAGGCGCAGATGCGTTCCAGCACGCTGGTTCCGCGCGGCCCGGCCCCGACCAGGGCGACGGAGACCGTGGGGGATTCCTGGCTCGGTGCAGACAAAGGAGGGACTCCCGGGCAGTTGGGGCGGGATGGCGTGCGCCGGCGTGAGCCATAAGCGGACGGCGCGCTTCATCATGCCCTGTGCGCCCCAACCCTCCATGTCCCTAATCCGAGTTATCCGTCATGCCGGATTGCGGAAGGTGACACTTCGCGCGACTGGACACCGCGCACCGACTGGCCCCGCACCTCCAACCCGCCGAGAAGCTCGGCCGTGGCCTCGGCCACGGCGGCCACCGCGCGGTCGAAGGCCTCGCGGTTGTGCGCGGCGGGCGCCCGGAATCCCGAGACCTTCCGCACGTACTGCAGGGCGGCGGCGTGGATGTCGTCGTCCGTGGCCTCGCCGGGCAGCACGGGCGGACGCAGTGTCTTGATGCTCCGGCACATGCCCCCAGTCTCACGCACACCGCGCCCGGTGCGAAGATCACGTCGAAGGCGGCCACCGAACCCCGGGGCCGACCGACGAAGGGAACAGCCTCATGGCGACCAAGAACACCGTGGCCATCCTCGGCCCCGGCGGCACCGGCGGCCTCCTCGCCGCCCTGCTCTCCCGCTCCGGCCACCGCGTCATCTGCCTGGCCCGGGAAGAGACGGCCGACACCCTGCGCAGCACCGGCATCCAGGTCCGCAGCCGCCAGTTCGGCGACTTCACGGCCCCCGTCGAGGCCGACACGGAACTGCGCGAACCGGTGGACGCCTGCCTCGTCGCCGTCAAGCACACCGCCCTGGACGCCGCCCTCACCCGCGTCCCGCCCGCCGCCCTCGGCGACACCCTCGTCGTACCGCTGCTGAACGGCGTCGAGCACCCCGCGGCCCTGCGCGACCGCTACCGCCCCGACCGGGTGGCGCCCGCCGTGATCCGCGTGGAGTCCACCCGCCTCGCCCCGGGCGTGATCGAGCACGGCAGCCCGTTCGCGGAGATGGACCTCGCCGGCGACACCGTCCCCCGCCCCCGCCTCGATCAGCTGGCGGCGCTCCTCACGTCCGCCGGCGTGACGGCCCGGGTGCTGGAGGACGAGACGGCGGCGCTGTGGGCCAAGATGGCATTCCTCGCCCCCTTCGCCCTGCTCACCACCCGGTACGGCCTCCCCCTCGGCGAGGTCCGCACCCGGCACCGTGCGGAACTGGAGTCCCTGGTCGCCGAGACCGCCGCCGTCAGCCGCGCCTGCGGCGCCCCCGCCGACCCGGCCCAGGCGCTGGCCCGGTACGACGCCTTCCCGCCCGGGAGCAAGTCCTCCATGCAGCGCGACGCCGAGGCGGGCCGCCCGCTCGAACTCGACGCCATCGGCGGGGCGCTGCTGCGCGCGGCCGCCCGGCACGGCGTAGCGGTACCGGTGACGGCCCGCCTGATGGACGAACTGCGCGCCACCGGCCACTGAGGACGCCCGTCGGCCCAGTGGTTCAACCGCCACTGGGCCGACGGCGAGCAACACGAACGCGTTCGACCACCCGTTTGGCTGAACCTCCCGGCAGCCCCACGAACGAGCTCGCCACCCAAAATCGAACAGGCGTAGCATTGCCGCGTGGCGACGACCTATGAATTCCCCAGTGACCTCCTCGCCGGTCAGGAGGAGCTGCATCAGGTCCGGGCCGAGCTGTCGGCCCTGCTCAAGCGACTGCCCTGGTCGGTGCAGCCGATGGACGGCTTCAGCGACGACACCGGCTGGCGCAGAGTGGAGCGGCCCGCGTCCCCGGGCTGGACGGCGGACGAACAGGCCGAGGTGGAGAAGCTGCGCCGCCGCGAGCACGAGCTGGCGGTGTTCATCAGCACGCACCGCTTCTGGGCCGAGGTCGCGGCAGCGGACCGCGTGGAGGCCCGCACCCGGCTGAAGCACGCCCAGGAGCGGCCGAGCGGGGAGGAACAGCCCGGCGAGGAAGAGGAATGAGACCCGGGGAGGAATGAGAAGAGCCCCCGGCCGGACGGGTCGGGGGCTTCACCGGTGGGCGCGGACGGTTTCGAACCGCCGACATCCTGCTTGTAAGGCAGGCGCTCTACCCCTGAGCTACGCACCCGGTATCCGGGCTGTGCGCCCAGGACGAGTCGACAGCCTACCTTGCCGGGACCGGTGCACCGCAAACCTGTAACGCCGGGACCACGGCGTACGGGGGTTAACCCCACCTCGGATCCGGGAGGCTGCCGGATCGGGGCACGGGTGATGATCATCTAGGGTCGGCGGAGACCGAGTTGGTCCGGCCGCCGTGACCCGGCGGACCGGTGCAGGGGGAGATCCGTATGACCGGCATGACCCGTTCCGTTCCCGTCCGCGCCGCCGCCCTGGCCTCGGTCACCGGGGTGCTCGTCGCGGGGGTCAGCGCGTGCGGCGCCTCCGCCAGTGACGACAAGCATCCCGACCACCGGTCCTTCGCGCTGCACGGCCGCACCCTCGGCGTCGACTCCGACGACGCGGCGCTGGAGATCGTCGCGGCGCAGGGCAACGAGGCGGGGACGGTCCAGGTCACCCGGTGGTTCAAGGGGAGGGTCGTCGTCGGCGGCACGCCCAAGGTGAGCTGGTCCTTCCAGGGCGACCGGCTGAAGCTGCGCATGCACTGCTCCGGGTTCATCGCCGACTGCTCGGCCAAGTACAGGATCGAGGTGCCGCGCGGGATCAGCGTGAAGGTCGACGACGGGGACGGCAGCGTACGGGCGCAGGGGTTCCGGGATCCGCTGAGCGTCGACACCGCAGACGGCGCCGTACACGTCACCGACTCCAGCGGGCCGCTCGACCTGAGGTCGGCGGACGGTGCGGTGCGCGCCGACGTCTCCTCGCGCCGGGTGAAGGCGGACACCACCGACGGTGCCGTGGATGTACGGCTGTCCGCCGTACCCGACCAGGTGGACGCCTCCAGCGCCGACGGCGCCGTCACGGTCGCCCTGCCCAAGGGCGCGTACCGGCTGTCGGCCGGCTCCGACGACGGCGGGGTGTCGGTGTCCGTGCCCCGCGACGACACCAGCCCGCACCGGGTCTCGGCCCATTCGTCGGACGGGAAAGTGACCGTGCGCAGCGCGAACTGACCGGCCCGTGTGTTCGTCTTCAACGGGTGGGAGAATGGCACCACTCACGGCGAACCACACCACGGGAGAGGGATGTGACGGCGACTCCGGGCACGCCAGCGAAGCGGTCGTACCCGCATCCGCCGTCGACCGTACGGGGCCGGGGCGGGGCGTCGGCTCTGCGCGACACCCTCGCCCTGATGACCCTGCCGGTGCTGGCCGCGCTCGCGCTGCCCGCCGCGTTCGCCGGCGGGGGCACCCGGCGCTGGTTCGGCGGCCGGGCGGAGAGCCAGCGGGCCGAGGCACAGGCCGCGAAGGACGCCGCGGCGGCCGCGTTCTACGAACTGGACACCGCCCAGCGGGACCTCAGGATCTCCATCGAGACCATCACGGCCGTGGACGACTCCCCTGCCGCCCGGCGTGCCGGCACCGACTTCGAGGCGCTCGGGCAGCGCATCGACGAGGTCAGCCGGCGGTACATCCAGGCCGTCGACTCCCATGATCTCGACCGGGACGACCTGGAGGCCGCGGCGGCCGCCCGGGCGCGCACGGAGCTGACGTCCGCCAAGGACGAGCTGATCCGGGTCAAGCAGGACCTGGACCGGTTCGGCACCTCGCTCGGGCCGCTGCTCGGCAAGGCCGAGACCCAGCTGGCCCGGGTGGCACCCGCCGTGGAGCGGGCCCGGCAGGCCCTGCTGGGCGCCAGCAACGCCCTGGACGCCGTACGGGAGCAGGGGCTGCGGGCCGATGACCTGGCCGGCCGGCTCGCCGCGCTGTCCCCCGAGCTGACCAGGCTGAACCAGGGTGCCGGGCAGCACGGGGTGCAGCAGACGGTGGAGCGGGCCGAGCGGGTGCAGCGGGAGGCCGGGGCGATCCGGGCCGAGGCCGAGCGGCTGCCGGAGAAGGCCGCCGAGATCGATCACCGGCTGGTCAGCCTGCGGACCCGGGCCCAGGCGCTGACCACCCGGGCCGGGCAGGTGGACCCGGTGCTGAGCGAGCTGCGGCGCCGGTTCGCGGCCGCCTGCTGGCAGGACCTGCAGCAGGTGCCCGAGCAGGCCACGGAGAACGTACGACAGGCGGAGCTGAAGCTCCGCGAGGCGCAGACGGCCCGGGACGCCCAGCGCTGGCCGGACGCGACCTCGCTGCTGTCGACGGTACGGGCGCTGCTGAACACCACCGACGAGGCCGTGTCGGCCGCCGGCGACCGGCTCGCCCGGCTGAACGCCGTACAGAAGGATCCGCAGGCCGAGGCCGAGCGCACGCGGTTCGCGATCCGGGACGCCCAGCGGCTGGCCATGACGGGCCGTACGACGCCGGACCCCCGGCACGCGCGGCCGCTGGACGACGCGGTGGGGCGGCTGGAGCGGGCGATCGGCTCGTTGCAGGGGCGGCATCCCGACTACTGGCACTTCCTGACCGAGACGGAAGCCGTCCGGCAGACGGTGGCTCGGGTGGTGGCGCAGATTCGCGAGGAGCGCGGGGGGCATTGAGCGCGGGCCCGCCGTAGGGGCAGGTGTGTTGCCGCGTGGGTCGGGCGGGCGGATATTGGATGGACGGACGGCCTCCGCTCACACGCCCGAGGGAGGCGGATATGGCCACACACGCAGTGCACACGCCGCGACGGCGGATCGAGTTCGACAAGCACCTGCCCGTCGACCACCGGCTGAACACGGTCTACCGGATCGGTGCGGGTCTGATCGGCGCGTTCCTCGTCGCCTTCGGCATCCTGGGTCTGATCCACCACATCGGCTACTTCGACACCGGCGGAGCGACGGTCACCGGCCTGAACACCAACGGCACGCTGAGTGTGCTGTCGATCTGCATCGGCGCGATCCTGCTGGTCGGCATGGTGATCGGCGGGAACGTCGCGTCCACGCTGAACATGGTCCTCGGGATCCTGTTCCTGCTGAACGGCTTCCTGTTCCTCGGCCTGCTCGACACCCCGCACAATTTCCTGGCGTTCAAGATCCAGAACGTGCTGTTCAGCTTTGTCGTGGGCCTGCTGCTGATGACCTTCGGTATGTACGGGCGGGTCGGCTCGACCCTGCCGCACGACAACCCGTACTGGCGGGCCCGGCACCCGGACGCCGTCGAGCGTGAGCAGGCCGACCAGTAATCTGTGGCCATGCCTCGATACGAGTACCGGTGCCGCACGTGCGGCGACACCTTCGAACTGAGCCGTCCCATGGCCGAGTCCGCCGCCCCCGCGACGTGCCCTGTGGGGCATGAGGACACGGTCAAGTTGCTGTCGACCGTGGCGGTGGGCGGCGTCGCATCGAGTGCCTCCGCGCCTGCGGCGCAGGCCGGGGGCGGGGGTTGTTGTGGTGGGGGCTGTTGCGGGTAGTCGCCTGGCGGAGTGCCACGCGATGCCGTCCTGCGGGTGCGGCATCGTCGTGGCTTGTCGCGCCCACGCGGCGGAGCCGCATATCGGACACAGCCCCGCGCCCCTTCAGGGCGCTTGTCGTGCCGCCCGTAGAAACTCCCGTACGATCCTCTCCCCCGCCAGGACCCCCCGCTCCGGTAGCGCCACGATCTCCGGTGCCGTCCAGCCCGTGTCCGCCAGTTCGCCGTGTCCGGGGCGCCAGCCGCGGTCGGCGGCGAGGAGCAGGTCGGCGTCGAGCAGGGAATCACCGGCCGCCAGGGTCAGCTCGGCGCCGGTGCGGCGGGCGACCTCGCGTACCGCCGCGCTCTTGGTGAGCGGCTGCGGGACGGCGTAGATCTTGCGGCCCTGGAGGGAGACGGTCCAGCCCCGGTCCTCCGCCCACACCGCCAGCTCCTTCACCCATTCCCCGGGCAGCAGCTCGCGCTCCACGACGAGATAGGCGAAGAGATCCTCGGCGACCCGGTGCTTGCGCAGCCAGGCGGGGTCGGCGGAGCGCTGCAGATGGTCGCGGACCTCCGCCAGCGGTGCGCACTCGTCGGCGAGCCGTGCCTGCACGCCCGCGTGCCAGTCGGCGTCGGTGACCCCGTCGACCAGCAGATGGCCGCCGTTGGCGCAGATCGCGTACTTCGGGGGCGGTCCGGGCAGGTTGATGCGCTGGTACTGCTTGCGCGTCCGGGTCGTCGTCGGCACGAAGACGGCCGTGTCGCCGAGGTCGGTCAGCAGCTGGGCCGCCGTCTCGGTCAGGTAGGAGAGCGGCTTGGCCTCGTGCACCTCCACGCACAGCAGCCGGGGCGCTGGGGGCACCGCCCGCGCGAGCGAAGCCGAGCGTGGGGGAGCGTCCGGCATGGTGAGCGCGAGGGCTGCCGCGGAGTAGATCAGCGTACGGTCGAGGTCGCTCGCCACCAGCACCGGCATCAGACGTTCACCGCCTTGCCGTCGGCGCCCGTGGCACCGCGTGTGTACCGGGGGTGGATCAACCCGACGCAGGTGTACGGCAGTTCGCCGACCTCCACGACCGGCACCCCGCGCTGCTCGGCGAGCAGGCGGACGTGGTCCAGGTCGGCACCGGCCCCCTTTCGGGCCAGGATCTTCCAGGGCACCCGGCGCAGCAGGACCCGGGTGGTCTCGCCGACGCCGGGCTTGACCAGGTTCACGTCGTGGATGCCGTACTCCTCGCTGATCCGCTCGACGGCTCGCCAGCCGGCCCAGGTCGGGGTACGGTCCTCGCCCATCAGCTCCTTGACCGCCGTGTCCACGCTGTCGGCGACCTCGGGGAAGCGGGCGCAGACGGCGTCGAGGAAGGCCACGGAGACATCGGCGCCGGCGAGTTCGCGGTAGAACTTCGCGCCGTGGAAGTCGTCCGGGCCGACCAGGTCGGCGCGCAGGACCGTACGCGAAATCAGGCCGGATACCGTCGAGTTGAGGCAGGCGGAGGGGATGAGGAAGTCCTCACGGGTGCCGTACGTGCGTACGCAGGAGCCCGGGTCGGCGAGTACGGCGATCTCCGGGTCGAAGCCGGTGATGCCCTCCTTCTCCTCGAACTCCTCAACGGCCTGGGCGAGTTCGCGGGTGATGGCGCCCTTGCCGGTCCAGCCGTCGACGAACACGACGTCCCGCGGGTCGTGGTGGGCGGCCAGCCAGCGCAGCGCGCCCGCGTCGATACCGCGGCCGCGCACGATCGACACGGCGTAGTGCGGCAGGTCCAGGCCGTGCCGGAAGCGGGCCCAGCGGCGCATCAGGATGCCGACCGGGGTGCCCGCGCGGGCGAGCGAGACCAGCACCGGGCGCGGTGACCGCTCGGCGAGCACCGTCTCCGTCACGACCCCGACGGCCTGCGCGATACGGCCGCCGGAGGCATCCAGCGCGGTGTGGAACAGCTCCTGGTACTGCTCGCTCGGCTGGTACTCCACCGGCAGCGACTCGGCGTAGTGCGCGCCACCGCTCTGGATGGCCTCCTCCCGCTCCTCGGTCGGCGCCTCCAGCGTGAGGTCGGAGAGGTCCTGGAGCAGCCAGCCGACCTCGTCGGGCGCGTACGAGGAGAAAGCGGGGCCACGGAGGGGCTCGGGCAGCATGGCCGGCCTTTCGGGAGCGTGCGGGACGTACGACGGGACGACCGCGAGCAGGACGTGCGGGGTGTGGGCGGCGAGGCGGGCCAGCAGGCCGTCGGATGCGTGCAGGGCCGGGGTGTCGGCGACGGAGTCGACCACGGCGACGACGGCGTCGAAGCCGCCGCCCGCCACGTTGTAGGCGTAGCGTTCACCGGGGCCGTCGGCCGGGGCGTCGTGCGCGGGGAAGGCCAGCCGGGTGCGGATCGCGTAGCCGGGGTCGTCCAGCGCGAGGACGGGCGAGCGGGTGGTGGTGGAGAACCGCACCTCGGCGTCGGTGACCTGCTCCAGTTCGCGCGCGAGGCGCAGCGGGGCGTACATCAGCTCCTCGAAGCCGAGGACGAGGACGCGCCGGGCGCCGGGGGGCAGGGCGTCGCGTATACGGGCGGCCATGGCGGGCAGCGCGGCTTCGAGGCGGGTGCGGTGGGCGGGGGTGAAACCGTGACGTCCACCGTCCGGGAGACGGTGAGGCCAGTTCAGATCAACACGGCTGAACTGGGGCGCCCGTTCAGGGGCGCGGGGCGAGACACTATGCGGCTCCGCCGCGTGGGCGCGAGCAACCACATCGGACCCGCACCCGGCGGACTCATAGCGCCCCACCAGTCGCTGCCCCTTCTCCAGCACACCCTCCGGCAGCCGTACGGCCCCGGACGCGGCGGCGACCAGATCCACCCGCGCCCCGATCTCGTCGGCGAACCGTTCCATCCGCTCGGTATCCTCAGCCGAACGCATATCCACCAGCGCAACCACCACATACCGCCGCCGCGGATACCGTTCATGCAGGTCACGGACGGTGCTCAGCACAGTGTTACCGGTGGAGAACTCATCGTCGACGAGCACCAGCGGACCGTCCCCGGCCAGCAGCCCAGGATCCTCCGGCAGCAAAAGATGAGAAGTGGCATGGGAATGCGACTCCTCGAAGCCGCCCGCACGGGCAACCCCGGCCACCGGCCGACGCGTGGAGTGCAGATACGGCGCCGTTCCCAGACCGTCCGCCACCGCATGGCCCAGGCCCGTGGCGGTCTCCGCGTATCCGAGGACGACGGCGGCACCGGCCTCCGCCTCGCCGAGCAGCGCGAGGACCCGTCGGCCCAGGCGGTGGCCGTGGTCGTAGACCACCGTCGGCGACTGGGGCACATGCTTGCCGAGGACGTTGGACACCAGCAGATGGGCCCGCTTGGGGTTGCGGCGCAGGGCGAGCCCCAGCAGAGCCGGCAGGCCGTCGTCGCCGACGAGTTCGACCCCGAGCCGCTCGGCGACCCAGCTGCCGGTCCAGACCCCGTCGTTCACTGCGTTCTTCATGCGTTCCTTATTCCGGCGGCGAGCAGCTCCACGAAGCCCACGTCCTCGTGGGCCACGCCGAAGACCTCGGCGCGCAGCAGGGTCCGCTCGGCCCAGGCGCGGTGCGGCTTCACCTCGTTCATCTTGTTCGTGTAGGCCGACCGGAGCACTCCCCCGCCGCCGCGTTCCGGCCGCAGGATGTCCTGGGCGTCGCTGTACTCCTCGTGGCTGACCACGGACAGCGCGTGGACGGGCAGCACATGGGAGGGGTGGATGCAGGTCTTGCCGAGCAGACCGTTGGCCTGGTCGAGGGAGATCTCCCGCAGCAGTCCGTCCATGGCGTGCTCGATCAGCCTCTCGCGCAGCTCGACGGCCTGTACTTCCAGGAAGGGGCTCTGTCGCAGCTGCGGCTTGAACATGCGCTCGGAGACCCGGAAGTACTCCCACACCGGGCCGGTCACGGTGAATCCGGTGCCGTCGGCCCGGCCCAGCATGTTCACGACGTCGGCGATCACGGAGGCGACGACCTGGACGTCGTAGGCGGTCATGTCCGGGGCGCGGCGCAGGCCGTAGGAGGAGCAGAAATCGGTCACGCCGAGGCGGAGCGCCAGGACCCGGTCGCGGAATTTGTCGACGGCGCGGGCGATGCCTTCCAGGGTGTCCACGCGCGACTCGCGGTAGAGCAGCTCGGGGGACTCCAGGACGGGCATGGCGAACAACCGGCGTCCGCTGTCGGCCTCGGCGACCGTCAGGGCCTCCAGGAAGGGGATGCCGCGCTCCTCGGTGAACTTCGGCAGCACGAATCCGGACAGCAGCCGTACGGACGGGCCGAGGCGCCGTACGAGGTCGGGGATCTGCTCGGGGGCGCGGACCCGGACGAACAGCAGCGGCGGCTCGGCTCCGGGCCGGGCGGCCAGGTCGGCGAAGTGCCGGACGAGGTTCTCCTCGCCGGCCACGACGTCCGCGTCGTCGATCGAGTCCTCCAGGCACAGCACCATCGAGACCACGCCGTTCTCGGCCTGCTTGACGATGTCGTCGGCGAGCCGCGGCCGGGTTGCCGGGCTGTACAGGGTGGCGCCGAGGGCGGCGGCGAGCAGCCGGGCCGGAGAGTCGGCGGTGAACACGCCCGGCTCCCGGTGGAAGAGGCGCTGCCGCACCTCGGGGGCGATGTGCCCGAAATGACGCATAGGACTCCCTCTGGGGTGCGAGCCGAGTCTGTGTTCGGTAAAGGGTTCGGTAAAGGGTGGCCGGTAATAGTACGTAGGGATCCATGTCGAGGGTTCCCGGTGGGCATGAATTTCCGGTAACTCGCCCATGTCGGCAGCGCCGTGGGAGACCACCCCCCGCATTGTCGTGGCCAGGACCGAGAAGGCAGGATGACCGCATGACGCACGCGATGCTGAAGGGGTCGAACGTCCCGCTGGAGGCCGAAACGGTCCGCGCCGTACTGCGCTGGACACCCGGACAGGGGGTCCCGGACGTGGATGCCTCGGCGCTGCTGCTGGGTCCCGACGGCCGTGTGCGCTCCGACGAGGACTTCGTCTTCTACAACCAGCCCCGGCACCCCTCCGGAAAGGTGTGGCGGCTGGGCAAGAGGCGGGTCACCGAGGGGCTGACCGACACGATCCAGTCGGATCTGCCGGGTGTCGAGCCGGACGTCGGCCGGATCCTGCTGGTCGCGTCCGCGGACGGCATCACCTTCGACCAGGTACCGGCGCTGTGCATCCTGCTGTACGACGCCGCGGTCGCCGACGGGGAGCCGCTGGCGCACTTCGAGATCAAGCCGGAGACGGGTGCGGAGACCGCGCTGATCTGCGGTGAGCTGTACCGGCGCGGGGAGGGCTGGAAGTTCCGCGCGCTGGGCGAGGGGTACTCGAACGGGCTGAAGGGGCTCGCGACGGACTTCGGTATCTCGGTGGACGAGTCGGACGCGGGCGAACCGCAGCCGTCCGAACCGCTTCCGCCCGAGCAACCGCCGTCGGCTCCGCCGGAGCAGCCGCCGGCCTACGGCTATCCGCAGCTGACGTCGGCGCCGCCGGCGTACGGGTATCCGCAGCCGGTGCCTATGCCGGTGCCGGTGCCCGTACCCGTGCCTGTGGGGCCGGTGGACCCGAACTTCCGGTTGCCTCCGCAGGGGCCGCAGTTCATCGGGCGCTGAGTTCGCGCCCAGCAGCTCGCGGCGGAGGCGCATGTCGGCCCCGCGCCCCCAGGGGGCCGGCGCTAGGCCTTGGTCTTATAGCCCCGGCCCCACTGCAGCCCCCACCCGTACAGCCGGTCCAGCTCGCCCTGGAAGCCGTAGACGAACTTCACCTCGCGGCGGACGACGAGCTCGCCCTTCACGTTCTCGATCATGACGACCGCGCAGGAGCGGGCCTGGGGATGGCGTTCGTCCAGGCCTATCTCGATGCGGGGGCCGTTGCTGGGGTACAGCGTGACGATGGCGTGGGTGCGGTCGAAGGCCGGGGTCTGGTCGTAGATGTAGACGAAGACCAGCAGGCGTTTGATGGCGTCGAGGTGGTCGAGGTTGATGTACATCGTCTCGCCGGACGCCGAGCCGAAGCGGTCGTCGCCGCTGAGCTTGATGTACGGCGGGGCGTTGACGTCGCCGAGGTAGTTGCCGAGCGGCTGGACAACGCCCTTCGTGCCGTCGGTCAGTTCGTAGAGGCAGCCGAGGTCCAGGTCGACGTTGACCATGCTCTGGCCGTGGCCGAGGACCTCCGGCGGCTTGAGGGCCTTGAAGGGGTGGCGGAAGAGGCTGGTGCGCTGGGTGGCGTCGAAGTCGGACGCGCGCATCCGCCAGGTCAGGTTGACGCGCAGATGGCCGGTGGCCGCGCCTTGTTTGGTGAGCGACACCGTGTGGTGCCGCCCGGTGAGCTGGATGGAGCCGGTCGCGGCCTCGCCCGAGTCGAAGTCGGAGAGCCGCGCACCCAGCAGTCCGTCGAAGAAGCCCATTCCCGCCCCCTGGTCACTCTGGTGAACGCCGTCGGGGCGGCCGACCGTGTCGGCCGCCCCGCTCAGAGCGTTCCTCACCGGCAAGGGTGTCACACCCCGGAGGAGACCTCGGCCCGCTCGTCGGTGCCCTCGCCGGCGGCCGCCAGTGCGCGGTTGCGGCGGACGGAGGACCAGAAGGACCAGGCGATCAGGACGACGCCGACGAGGCCGGTGATGACCTCGTTGATCTCGTACTGGATGGTGACCATGAGGATCACGGCCAGGGCGCCGATCGCGTAGTGGGCGCCGTGCTCCAGGAAGACGTAGTCGTCGAGGGTGCCCTGGCGGACCAGGTAGACCGTGAGGGAGCGGACGTACATCGCGCCGATGCCGAGGCCGAGGGCCATCATCACGATGTCGTTGGTGATGGCGAAGGCGCCGATCACGCCGTCGAAGGAGAAGGACGCGTCCAGGACCTCCAGGTAGAGGAACATGAAGAACGCGGCCTGCCCGGCCAGCAGCACCGCCGGCTTCTTCTTGCCGGTGCGGGCGGCCTCTTCCTCCTCCTCGTGCTCGCGCTCCTCCTCTTCCTCCAGCCGGTCCTCGAAGTAGCCGGACAGACCGCCGACGATCATGTACGTGATCAGGCCGGCGACACCGGCGATCAGGACCGTCTGCGCCTTGTCGACGTGGGCGCCGCCGTGCTGGTGGGCCTGGGTGGCGAAGGTGAAGGAGGTGATCAGCAGGGCGATCAGGGCGATGCAGACCGCCAGCATGTCGACCTTGCCGAGCTTGGCCAGGGGCCGCTCGATCCAGCGCAGCCACTGGATGTCCCGGTCCTCGAAGATGAAGTCCAGGAAGATCATCAGCAGGAACATTCCGCCAAAGGCGGCGATCGCCGGGTGTGCGTCGGTGACCAGCTGCTGGTACTGGTCCTTGTCGGTGAGGGCCAGATGGACGGCGTCGTACGGGTTGAGCTTCGCGGTGATGGCGACGATGACGACGGGGAAGACCAGCCGCATGCCGAACACCGCGATCAGGACGCCGACCGTGAGGAAGATCTTCTGCCAGAAGGCATTCATCTTCTTCAGGATTCCCGCGTTGACCACGGCGTTGTCGAAGGACAGGGAGATCTCGAGGACGGCGAGGATCGCCACGACCCCGAAGCCCTCCCACCCTCCGTAGAAGACGGCGGCGACCAGGCCGAGCGCGGTCACCGCGAACGACCAGCCGAAGGTTTTCAGAAGCACTGGCTACCCAATCGTGTTCTGGGGGCCTCCCAGAGGAGGGCCTCCCCCGTGCCGAACTCGGCTTTGCGAAACATTGACCCGATTCTAGAGGGGTCCCTTACCCTTGGTGCCGCCCAGGGCAACCTTCACGCCAAAGCCACAGGTCAGCCGACGGGGAGACCTTCGGCTACGAGACGTTCACCCCGAAGTCGAGGGCGATGCCGCGCAGGCCCGAGGCGTAGCCCTGGCCCACGGCCCGGAACTTCCACTCTCCCTGGTAGCGGTACAGCTCGCCGAAGATCATGGCGGTCTCGGTGGAGGCGTCCTCACTCAGGTCGTAGCGGGCCAGTTCCTGGCCGTCGGCCTGGTTCACGACCCGGATGAAGGCGTTGGAGACCTGGCCGAAGGTCTGGCCGCGCTCGTCCGCCATATGGATCGAGACCGGGAAGACGATCTTCTCGCACTGCGCCGGCACCTTGGCGAGGTCCACGAGAATCGACTCGTCGTCACCCTCGCCCTCACCGGTGAGGTTGTCACCGGTGTGCTCGACGGAGCCGTCGGGGCTCTTGAGCTGGTTGTAGAAGACGAACCATTCGTCGCCCATGACGCGATTGCCCGCGCCGCACAACAGCGCACTGGCGTCCAGGTCGAAGGGGGCGCCGGTGGTGGAACGCGCGTCCCAGCCGAGCCCGATCATGACGTTCGTGAGGTTCGGTGCGGCTTTGGAGAGGGAGACATTGCCTCCCTTGGCGAGCGTGACGCCCATGATGCTGGTCCTCCCCTAGTGGTGCTTCCCTGGTTTTCCTGCACGTCCGGCGCCGACCGTAAACGGTGCGGCGCCGGACGGAACACGCGGGCTGTCGTACGTCAGACGTTGACGCCGAAGTCCTGTGCGATACCGCGCAGACCGGAGGCGTAGCCCTGGCCGATGGCGCGGAACTTCCACTCCGCCCCGTGCCGGTACAGCTCGCCGAAGACCATGGCGGTCTCGGTGGAGGCGTCCTCGCTCAGGTCGTAGCGGGCGATCTCCTGGCCGCCGGCCTGGTTCAGCACCCGGATGTAGGCGTTGCGGACCTGGCCGAAGGACTGCTGGCGGTTCTCGGCGTCGTAGATCGACACCGGGAAGACGATCTTCTCGATGTCGGCCGGGACGCCTGCGAGGTTGACCTTGATCACCTCGTCGTCGCCCTCGCCCTCACCGGTGAGGTTGTCACCGGTGTGCTCGACCGAGCCCTCGGGGCTCTTGAGGTTGTTGAAGAAGACGAAGTGCTGGTCGCTGGCAACCTTGCCGGAGTTGTTCAGCAGCAGCGCGCTGGCGTCGAGGTCGAAGTCACTGCCGGTCGTGGTGCGGGCGTCCCAGCCCAGACCGACGAGGACCGCGGTCAGGCCCGGGGCCTCCTTCGTCAGCGATACGTTGCCGCCCTTGCTGAGGCTGACTCCCACGAGTCCTCCATGTGGTGTCCAGGGGCGGGGAGCCCCGTCGTGCTTCGGATATGGGATCAACGTGCCGATCCTAGTGACGGGTTCCCGCCCCTCGCAGACCCTGGAACCGGAGCATCACAGGTGTCGGCCACGGTCGGCCTACAGGGTGTCGAGCGCCTTCACGTACTCGTTCAGATCGCGCGCGTCCGGCAGGCCGTTGACCACGGTCCACCGCACGACGCCTTCCTTGTCGATGATGAAGGTGCCCCGGACGGCGCATCCCTTGTCCTCGTCGAAGACGCCGTACGCGCGCGAGACGTTGCCATGCGGCCAGAAGTCGCTGAGCAGCGGGTACTCCAGGCCCTCCTGCTCGGCGAAGACGCGCAGGGTGTGGATGGAGTCGTTGGAGACGGCGAGCAGCTGGGTGTCGTCGTTGACGAACTTCGGCAGGTGGTCGCGCAGCTCGCACAGCTCGCCGGTGCACACACCGGTGAAGGAGAAGGGATAGAAGAGGAGGACCACGTTCTTGTCGCCGTGGAGGTCCGAGAGCTTCACGGTGCGGCCGTGGTTGTCCTTGAGCTCGAAGTCAGGGGCCTTGTCGCCGACCTGGATCGCCATCGGGATGCTTCCCTTTCGGTGGGCTGTTCGGAGGACAACAGCCTACGGCGGCGGGGGCGGCGGTCACCCGGAGGGACCGCCGCCCCCGCATCGCTCACCCACCGGGGACGGTCACCGCTTGGTAGCGGCCTTCGGGGTCGAAAGCCTGCTGCCGTTCCAGTCCTTGCCCACGCTGACGCTCTTGGTCTGCGACAGGCCGGCCGTCCGCGCCGCGTCGCTGATGTCGCTGGGCTCGATGTAGCCGTCCCGGCCGGTCTTCGGCGTGAGGAGGACGATCTGGCCGTCTTCTTCGAGGAGCCCGATGGCATCGACCAGCGCGTCGGTCAGGTCTCCGTCATCGTCACGGAACCACAGCAACACGGCATCGGCCACGTCGTCGTAGTCCTCGTCCACCAGCTCGCTGCCGATGGCTTCCTCGATGGACTCGCGGAGGTCCTGGTCGACGTCGTCGTCGTAGCCGATCTCCTGGACCACCTGGTCGGGCTGGAACCCCAGCCTGACGGCCAGGCTCGTCTCCGCGTGGTCCGCGGTCGCGCTCACGGTCTGCCTCCTGATCATGTCTTTGGGAAAAACTCAGCCACGCGCGTGCGCGCGGTGCCTGGCCGTAGTCCACACGGGCGGGACGGATCGCGCAAGTACCCGGCCGTTCAGACCGCCGAAACGGTGACGATACCGGCCTTGTCACCGCAACTTCTGGCACCGTATCCCGATTCAGCGTGGCCCACATCACGCGCGTTTGCCTGTTTTGCTCCAGCTCTCGAACACCTTTGCCATGCACGTCACACCCCGGGCGTATCGTTGCGTTTTGACCGGTGGAGATGACGTACGCCGCCCCGAGGTAGACGATGGGGGGCGGCGCAGGCAGGCGCGGAAAAGCAGGGAACAGCAGAAAACCGGCCCTCTGACAGGTAAGGAACAGCGTGGCTTCCGGATCCGATCGCAATCCGATCATCATTGGCGGCCTTCCGAGTCAGGTTCCTGACTTCGATCCCGAAGAGACCCAGGAGTGGCTCGACTCGCTCGACGCCGCCGTGGACGAGCGCGGCCGGGAACGGGCCCGCTATCTCATGCTCCGTCTGATCGAGCGGGCCCGCGAGCGGCGCGTGTCCGTGCCCGAGATGCGCAGCACGGACTACGTCAACACCATCGCCACCAAGGACGAGCCGTTCTTCCCGGGCAACGAGGAGATCGAGCGCAAGATCCTCAACGCGACCCGCTGGAACGCGGCCGTGATGGTCTCGCGCGCCCAGCGCCCCGGCATCGGCGTCGGCGGCCACATCGCCACCTTCGCCTCCTCGGCCTCCCTGTACGACGTCGGCTTCAACCACTTCTTCCGCGGCAAGGACGAGGGCGACGGCGGCGACCAGGTCTTCTTCCAGGGCCACGCCTCGCCCGGCATCTACGCGCGCGCCTACCTGCTCGACCGGCTCACCGAGAACCAGCTCGACGGCTTCCGCCAGGAGAAGTCGAAGTACCCCGACGGCCTGTCCAGCTATCCGCACCCGCGCTCCATGCCGGACTTCTGGGAGTTCCCGACGGTCTCCATGGGTCTCGGCCCGCTCGGCGCGATCTTCCAGGCACGGATGAACCGCTACATGGCGGCACGCGATATCGCCGACACCTCCAAGTCGCACGTCTGGGCGTTCCTCGGCGACGGCGAGATGGACGAGCCGGAGTCGCTCGGCCAGCTGTCCATCGCCGCGCGCGAGGGCCTGGACAACCTGACCTTCGTGGTCAACTGCAACCTCCAGCGCCTGGACGGCCCGGTGCGCGGCAACGGGAAGATCATCCAGGAGCTGGAGTCGGTCTTCCGGGGTGCCGGCTGGAACGTGATCAAGCTGGTCTGGGACCGCACCTGGGACCCGCTGCTCGCGCAGGACCGCGACGGCGTGCTGGTCAACAAGATGAACACGACTCCGGACGGCCAGTTCCAGACGTACGCCACGGAGTCCGGCGCGTACATCCGCGAGCACTTCTTCGGCGACGACCACCGGCTGCGCGCGATGGTCGAGAACATGACCGACGACCAGATCCTGCACCTGGGCCGCGGCGGTCACGACCACCGCAAGATCTACGCGGCGTTCAAGGCGGCCAAGGAGCACAAGGGTCAGCCGACGGTCATCCTGGCCAAGACGATCAAGGGCTGGACGCTGGGCCCCAACTTCGAGGGCCGCAACGCCACGCACCAGATGAAGAAGCTGACGGTCGACGACCTCAAGCGCTTCCGGGACCGCCTGCACCTGCCGATCTCCGACAAGGAGCTGGAGTCCGGCCCGCCGCCGTACTACCACCCGGGCCGGGACACCGACGAGATCCAGTACATGCACGACATGCGCAAGCAGTGCGGCGGCTACGTCCCCACCCGCGTCGTGCGCTCCAAGCCGCTCGCGCTGCCGGACGACAAGACGTACGCGAGCGTGAAGAAGGGCTCGGGTCAGCAGTCCATCGCCACGACGATGGCGTTCGTGCGGCTGCTGAAGGACCTCATGCGGGACAAGGAGATTGGCCGCCGCTTCGTGCTGATCGCGCCGGACGAGTACCGCACGTTCGGCATGGACTCCTTCTTCCCGAGCGCGAAGATCTACAACCCGCTGGGCCAGCAGTACGAGGCGGTGGACCGCGATCTGCTCCTGGCCTACAAGGAGTCGCCGACCGGCCAGATGCTGCACGACGGCATCTCCGAGGCGGGCTGCACGGCCTCGCTGATCGCGGCGGGCTCGGCCTACGCCACGCACGGCGAGCCGCTGATCCCGGTCTACGTCTTCTACTCGATGTTCGGTTTCCAGCGCACGGGTGACCAGTTCTGGCAGATGGCCGACCAGCTGGCGCGCGGTTTCGTGCTGGGCGCGACCGCGGGCCGTACGACGCTGACCGGTGAGGGTCTGCAGCACGCGGACGGCCACTCGCAGCTGCTCGCCTCGACCAACCCGGCGTGCGTGGCCTACGACCCGGCGTACTCGTACGAGATCGCGCACATCGTGCAGGACGGCCTGCGCCGCATGTACGGCGCCGACGCGGAGCACCCGCACGGCGAGGACGTCTTCTACTACCTGACGGTCTACAACGAGCCCATCCAGCACCCGGCCGAGCCGGAGAACGTGGACGTCGAGGGCATCCTCAAGGGCGTCCACCAGCTGAGCGAGGGCCAGGCGGGCTCGGTCCCGGCGCAGATCATGGCGTCCGGTGTGGCGGTCCCGTGGGCGCTGGAGGCGCAGAAGATCCTCGCCGAGGACTGGAACGTGCGCGCCGGCGTCTGGTCGGCCACCTCCTGGAACGAGCTGCGCCGCGAGGCGGTCGCGTGCGAGGAGCACAACCTGCTGCATCCGGAGGAGGAGCAGCGGGTGCCGTACGTGACGCGGAAGCTCGGCGGCGCCGAGGGGCCGTTCGTGGCCGTGTCCGACTGGATGCGGTCGGTTCCGGACCAGATCGCGCGGTGGGTGCCGGGTCCGTACCAGTCGCTCGGCGCGGACGGCTTCGGCTTCGCCGACACCCGGGGGGCGGCGCGCCGCTTCTTCCACATCGACGCGCAGTCGATCGTCGTCGCGGTGCTGACCGAACTGGCCCGGGAGGGGAAGGTGGACCGCTCGGCACTGAAGCAAGCCATTGACCGGTACCAGTTGCTGGATGTCTCGGCGGCGCATCCGGGGGCGGCGGGAGGAGACGCGTAGGCGGCAACTGGGGTGGGGCTACGTGCCCGTTGCCGGGTGCGAGTCGTATGTGGTCGCTCGCGCAGTTCCCCGCGCCCCTAGGTAGGCGAGCTGCAACTTGCTCAGGGGCGCGGGGAACTGCGCGACCAGCCCACCACTCACTCGCACCCGGCAACGGACACGCAGCCCCCGCCCAGTTGCCGCCCGGCCCAGGCGCCGCAGGCCCAGGCACGCGCAGCCCCCTCCGCTGCGCGCGCCGCGGACCGACGGTCCTCCCATGCCCTGCGGAGGAGTTGACCCACTGTGAACCGCGGCGCGCGCCCGGTGCGAGGGATCTTTAGCGAAGTCACCCTGATAGGCGAAACTCCGCGAGAGAAACCCAGGCCGAGGCAGGCTCAGACGTGGCCCACGCCCGCTCCCGCCTCTGCGTTCGCGCCCCGCTTGGTGAGCAGCGCGACGAAGACGGCGACGGCCGCGACACCCGCCGCGACCAGGGAGGCGAGGCTCATGCCGGAGATGAAGGTGTGATGGGCGACGTCGGTGATCTTCGCGGCGACCTGCTCCGGTACCCCCTTCGGCACCGGCGCCACACCGACCTGCACCGCCTCGGAGGCCTTGCCCAGCTGATCCGGGGTCAGCTGGGGCAGCCCGGCCCCGGTCCAGTTGCCCGCCAGGTCGCTGTCGACCTTGGAGGCCATCACCGCGCCCAGCACCGCCGTACCGAGGCTGCCGCCGATCTGCATGGCCGCCTGCTGGAGGCCGCCGGCCACACCGGACAGCTCCATGGGGGCGTTGCCGACGATGACCTCGGTGGCGCCGACCATGACCGGCGCGAGGCCGAGGCCGAGCAGCGCGAACCAGACGGACATGGCACCGCTGCCGGTGTCGGCCTTGAGCGTCGACATGCCGTACATGGCGACGGCGGTCGCGATCATGCCGCCGGCCAGCGGGATGCGCGGGCCGAGCTTGGTGATCGCGGCACCGGCGAGCGGGGAGCCGACGATCATCATGCCGGTGAGCGGCAGCAGGTGCAGGCCGGCGTTGATCGGGCTCATGCCGTGGACGTTCTGCAGGTAGAACGTCACGAAGAACAGGCCGCCCATGAACGCGATGGCCATGAGGACCATCAGCACGACGCCCGCCGACAGGGGTATCGAGCGGAAGAGGCCGAGTGGGATCAGCGGCTCCCTGACCCTCGTCTCCCAGAACGAGAACGCGGCGAAGAGCACCACGGACGCGGCGATGAAGGTCCACGTCCTGCCGCTGCCCCAGTGCCACGTCGGGGCCTTGATGAGCGCCCACACCAGGCAGAACATCGCGCCGGAGAGCAGCGCGATGCCGAGGATGTCGAAGGAACGCGGGGCGTTCTCGGCGCGGTGGTCGAGCAGGATCAGCACGCCCAGGGTCAGGGCGAGGGCGCCGACCGGCACGTTGATGAAGAACACCGACTGCCAGTTGACGTGCTCGACGAGGACACCGCCGAGGATCGGGCCGCCCGCGGTGGACGCGCCGATCACCATGCCCCAGATGCCGATGGCCATGTTGAGCTTCTCGGCCGGGAAGGTGGCTCGCAGCAGGCCGAGCGCGGCCGGCATCAGCAGCGCGCCGAACAGGCCCTGGAACACGCGGAACGTGACGACCGCGGCGATGCTGTTCGACAGGCCGATGGCGCCCGAGGCGGCGGCGAAGCCGGTGACGCCGATGAGGAAGGTCTGCCGGTGGCCGAAGCGGTCACCGAGCTTGCCCGCGGTGATCAGGGAGACCGCGAGGGCGAGGAAGTAGCCGTTGGTGATCCACTGCACCTGGGCGAAGGTGGCCCCCAGGTCCTTCTGGATCGCCGGGTTGGCGATGGCGACGATGGTGCCGTCGAGGGCCACCATCATGACGCCTACGGCGACGGTGATGAGGGTGAGCCAGGGATGACCGCGCAGCCCCGCGGCCGGGGGCGACTCGAGCGGGGCTTCCGGTAGCGCGTCCCCCGGCCCCGTCGCGTCGATGGTGGTCCGACTAGTCATGCGTTCGAGGTTAGTGACAGCGTATGACAATTGACAAACTATTTCATCCGTCAGTAACTGACACGCATGGAAACACTGCGCGAACGCAAGAAACAGCGCACCCGGGAGGCCCTGCTGCGGGCCGCTCTGGAACTGTTCACGTCTCAGGGGTACGAGCACACCACCGTCGACGAGATCGCCGAGGCCGTCGACATCTCACCGCGCACCTTCTTCCGCTACTTCGCCGGCAAGGAGGACGTGGCCTTCGCGGTGCAGGCCATGACGGAGGAGCGCTTCGTGGCCGCCGTACGGGCGCGGCCCGCGCACGAGGCGCCGATGGAGGCGCTGCGGCAGGCGGTCCTGGAGGGCTGGGACGCGATCCGCGGGACCGTCGAGTCGGCCGTCCCGGTCGAGCTGTATCTGCGCATGTACCGGACGATCGAGTCGACACCCGCGCTGCTCGCGGCTCATCTGCGCCGCTCGGCGGCCACCGAGGAGACGATCGCGCGGCTGCTGGCCGAGCGGGAGGGCGTGGACGTGGACGCCGACCCGCGGCCGCGACTCGCCGTGGCCGTGTTCGGCGGGGTGATAAGGGTCACCGAGCGGCAGTGGTGCACGGGCGACGACTTCAGCCTGGCGGCGATCCGTCAACTCACCGCGTCCCACCTCGATCAGGTGGGGTCGGCACTCACCGGGAACTGGCGCTCCGAGTGAGATCGTTGACGAGGCGTTCGAAGATCCACGAAACGTGATCCCCATCACTCGGTTACCGCGAGACCCTCTCGTTCTCCTAGTGTGTCCTCCCAGTGACTTCCTTCGACACCTCCCCGCAACTGAACGTCTGGCGCGCACTGCTGGCGCTGGCCGTGGTGTTCGTGATGCTCGCGACCACCGGCTGGACCGCCCTGCACACCCACCGGGAGTCCACCGCGCTGCAGGCCTCGCTCGCCAAGTGGCGGCACGGCAGCATCGCCGGCCTCCATCTGCCGGATCCCGAGGCCGCACCGGCCCGGCTCAGCCGTTTCTTCGCCTCCCTCGGCCCCGAGGACCAGGCCCGACTCGCCCACCGCTACCCGCTCGCGGTCGGCAACATGAACGGCGCCCCGGCCGGCCTGCGCTACCGCGCCAACCACATCGCGCTGGAGCAGGCCCGCAAGGTCGAGAAGAAGCGCATGCACGACAGCCGTCTCAGCGCGGCCGGCCACCAGGACGCGGGCCGTCGTATGCACCGCTACGAGTCCCTGCTGACCCCGGGCCGGCAGATCCTGGCCTTCGACCCCGAGGGCTCGGGCCGCGTCGCGGAGGTGTTCGGGGACCTGGAGGGGGCCGAGCGGATCTCGGTCGTCGTCCCCGGCGTCGACACCGATCTGCTCACCTTCCAGAAGACCTACCGCCCGTACAGCGCCCCGGTCGGCATGGGCCAGGCGCTGTACGCGGCGGAACGCGCGCAGAGCCCCTCGACCCGTACCGCCGTGATCGCCTGGGCCGACTACACCGCCCCGGACGGGGTCGGGGTGGACGCGGCCACCGGACTGCGCGCCGAGGAGGGCGCCGTACGGCTGAACGCCCTGCTGGGCGGCCTGCCCGGCAGGGCCCCGGTGGCGCTGGTCTGCCACAGCTACGGCACGGTGGTCTGCGGCGTCGCCGCCACGCACGTCCTGCCCCGCCGGGTGACCGACATAGCGGTGGCCGCGAGCCCCGGCATGCGGGTCTCCAGCGCCTCCGGCCTGGACACCGGGGCCCGGGTGTGGTCCATGCGGGACGCCACCGACTGGATCCAGGACGTTCCGTATCTGGAGCTCGGCGGGCTCGGGCACGGCGCCGATCCGGTGTCCTCGGGGTTCGGCGCGCGCGTGCTGTCCGCCCGGGACGCACAGGGCCACGCCGGCTACTTCCAGCCCGGCACGGACAGCCTGCGCAACCTCGCCGACGTCGGCGTCGGGGCGTACGACGCGGTGACGTGCGCCCATGAGAACAACGCGTGCCGGACCGGTCTGCCTGCTGCGTCTATGGCCGGACGCGCGTAGAAACAGCAGGAAGTGCGGTCTGCGCGGGTGGCGACGGAGGAGCACGTGCCGCATACGATGAGCCGCATGGGTGACGTACTGGCGGGTTTTCATGCCGTCTGGGAGTTCGAGTCCGACTCCGTGCTCATCCGTTACGAACGGGGGATTCGAACACCGAAGCTGTTCCAGGCGCTCGGGGAACGGCGGATCCCGCTGTCCGCGGTCGAGGGCGTGACACTCTCCCCGGGCAAGCGCGGCACCGTCGTCCTGCGACTGCTGCCGCGCGTCGGCGCCGATCCGCTGCTGGAGGCCGCGGGCGGGCAGCTGAAGGAGGGCTCCGATCCGTACCGTCTGGTGCTGCCGGCCGAACGGGAGACGCTCGCCGAGTACTACGCGGACGACCTGAAGGGCCTGTTGACCGAGTCCGGGCCCGCCGACCACCATCTGGTGGCCGCGCCCGAGGCGCCGCTGCACTTCAAGGCGTACGACGGGAAGGCGAGCTTCGACGGTACGTCCGTGCAGTTCCGCTGGTCGTGGACGGGGGCGTCGTCGGCGAAGTGGAAGGCCGGCGACCAGAGCTTCGCGGTCGCCGACCTGAGCGGGGTGGAGTGGCGGTCGCCGGAGGTGTTCGAGGGGCACCTGCGGCTGATCCGGCGCTCGGCCGACTCGGCGGCGGCCGTGGCGGCCGATCAGGATCCGGCGGCCGTCGTCTTCGGGCTGGGGTACGGGCCGGTGCACGAGTCGCTGCCGTTCGCCGCGGCGGTGCTGGCCGCCGTGCGCACGCGGGGGCCGGTACCGGTGGTCCCGGCCCCGTCACGCCGCGACCCCGCCGACATCGCCGAACGGATCAGGCATCTCGGGGAGTTGCATCAGGCCGGGCTGGTCACCGATGAGGAGTTCTCCTCCAAGAAGGCCGAGTTGCTGGCGGAGCTGTAGTCACTCCCTGCCCGCGGAGGTGAAGGTCATGTCCGCGTACCGGTCGCCCGCCACCTTGGCCGCGAGGGGCTCCAGTCGGGCGAGTTCCCCGGCGGTGAGGGTGATGGCCGTCGCCGCCACGTTCTCCGTCACACGGCCCGGCTTGCGGGTGCCCGGGATCGGGACGACCGGGAGGGCGTCGATCGTGGCGCGCTGCTGCACCCAGGCCAGGGCGATCTGGCCGGGAGTGGCGTCGTGGGCCGCGGCGATCGCGCGCAGGGGCTCCAGGAGGGCCGCGTTGGCGTCCGCGTTGGCACCGGTGAAGCGGGGCTGCTGACGACGGAAGTCGTCGGCCGTGAGCTCCTGTTCGGCGTGGGTGAAGGCACCGGTGAGGAAGCCGCGGCCGAGCGGCGAGTACGGCACCAGGGCGACGCCCAGGTCACGCGCGGCCGGTACGACCTTCGCCTCGATGTCCCGGCTGAACAGGGACCACTCCGACTGCACGGCCGCGATCGGGTGCACGGCGTGCGCGGCGCGCAGCTCGTCGGCGGTGACCTCGCTCAGCCCGAGGTGCTTGACCTTGCCCTCGCGGACCAGCTCCGCCATCGTGCCGACGGTCTCCTCTATGGGGACGTCCGGATCGCGGCGGTGCATGTAGTAGAGGTCGATCGCCTCGACGTCGAGCCGACGCAGGCTGGCCTCGACGGCCTCCCGGATGTACGGCGCGTCGTTGCGGATGATCCGCTTGGCCGGGTCGTCCTCGGGGATCGACAGGGCGAATTTGGTGGCGATGACCACCTCGTCGCGGTGGGCCTTGAAGAACGGGGACAGGAACCGCTCGTTCTCCCCCGCGCCGTAGGCGTCCGCCGTGTCGTACAGCGTCACGCCCAGCTCCAGCGCCCGCTCCAGCGCGGCGCGGGCCTGGCCGGCGTCCGTGGGGCCGTACGCGAAGCTCATGCCCATGCAGCCGAGGCCCTGTACGCCGACCTCCGGTCCGCCCTCGCCCAGCCGTACCGTCGCAATCCTGGCGTCGGTCATCGCGTGGTCCCCTCCATCGCGTAGAAACTGATCTTCCGGTCGAGTACGGCGAGCGTGTCCCGCAGTTCGGCGATCCTGTTCAGCACGTCCTGGCGGGTCGACTCCAGCAGGGCCTGCCGCTCCCCGTAGGTGCTCTCGCCCTCCCGGACCAGCTCCGCGTACCGGACCATGTCGGCCACCGGCATGCCGGTCAGCCGCAGCTTGGTCACGAAGTCCAGCCAGTCCAGGTCGCGGTTGCTGTAGCGCCGCTGGCCGGTGTGCGAGCGGTCGACGTGCGGCATCAGGCCGATCCGCTCGTACCAGCGCAGGGTGTGCGCGGTGAGGCCGGTGAACGCGACGACCTCGCTGATCGTGTAGCGGTCCTGGCCGTCGGGTCGCGGATGGCGTCTGGGCGGGGCGGAGCAGATGTCGGCGGGGGCCGTGCGTGCGGTGTCCGCTGGCGTGGTCTGCATCACCGTCATGACCTCCACGCTATGACCTTGGAGTGCACTCCAAGCAAGCGGGTCCGGTAAGAAATCCGCAGGACGCGGGGCCGGGCACGGGATTAGCGTGCCGCGCATGAGTCTTGTACGCAGGGCCCTGCCCGAGGATGCCGGTGAACTGCTGCGCCTGCGGCAGATCATGCTCGACGCGATCCGGGGCGGCGGGCCGACCGACTGGCACACCGAGTCCCTGCCGACGCTGCGGGAGCGGCTCGCCGGGGCCGAGGGGGACTTCGCGGCCTTCGTCGTGGACCATCCGGACCGGCCGGGGGCGCTGGCCGCGCTGGTGGCCGGGACGCTGGAGTACCGGATCGGGAGGGCCGGCAATCCGCACGGGCGGGTCGGGTACGTGTTCAGCGTGGCGACCGACCCGGACGCCCGGCGCCGCGGGTACGCGCGTGCCTGCATGGAGGAGCTGCTGGGCTGGTTCCGGGAGCGGGGCGCCGGGCATGTGCTGCTCAACGCCTCCCCCGCGGCCGAACCGCTGTACGCCTCGCTCGGCTTCACCCGCGATCCCGACCCGTCGATGCGGCTGCTGCTGTGAGCCGCATAGGCTCGGCACCATGTCGTTGAACAGCTTGACGAGCCTGGCGTCGATCGAGAAGTGGCCCGTCCCCACCGCCGCGGCGGGCGTCGTACGAGCCGACGGGACCGTCCTCGGGACGCACGGCCCCGCCGGGCACCGCTTTCCGCTCGCCTCGGTCACCAAGCCGCTGGCGGCCTACGCGGCGCTCGTCGCGTACGAGGAGGGCGCGATCGAGCTGGACGAGCCGGCCGGGCCGCCCGGTGCGACCGTCCGCCATCTGCTCGCGCACGCCTCCGGGCTGGCCTTCGACGAGCACCGGGTGACGGCTCCGCCCGGGGAGCGGCGGCTGTACTCCAACGCCGGGTTCGAGCAGCTCGGCGACCACATCGCCAAGGCCACGGACATTCCCTTCGCGGAGTATCTGCGGCAGGCGGTGCTGGAGCCGCTGGGCATGACGGCCACGTCGCTGGCGGGCTCCCCGGCGAAGGACGGCGTGTCCACGGTGGCCGACCTGCTGCTGTTCGCGGCGGAGGTGCAGGCGCCGCGGCTGCTGGATCCGCGGACGGTCGCGGAGGCGATGACCGTGCAGTACCCGGGGACGAAGGGGGTGCTGCCGGGGTACGGGCACCAGAACCCGAACGACTGGGGGTTGGGCTTCGAGATCCGCGACGCCAAGTCACCGCACTGGACGGGGAGTTCGTCCTCCCCGCGCACCTTCGGGCACTTCGGGCAGTCCGGTACGTTCCTGTGGATCGACCCGGTCGCGGGAGTCGCCGCGGTCGCCCTGGCGGACCGGGCGTTCGGGCCCTGGGCGATCGAGGCGTGGCCGGTGTTCACGGACGGGGTGCTCGCGGAGCTGCGGAGCTGACGCCGGCGGGGATGCGCAGGTGGGGCGCTGACGAGTGCGGCGGCTGCGGCTCTCCAGGGGCGCGGGGCCGTATCGATGTGCGGCTCCGCCGCGTGGGCGCGATCAACCCCCACCGGGCCGCAGCCGAACGACGGCCCCTACACCCCCATCTCCCACACCAACAGCTCCGTCGCCGCCACCCCCACCGCCTCCAACCCAACCGCACCCGTGATCCGGGCCGAGTCGCCCGCACCCAGGTCCTCGCCGGCCAGCCGGACGGCACCCCGGACCACGTGCACGTACACGTACGCCGCGTCCGGCACGGCCGTCCGCTCGCCGCGGGCCAGGCGGCGGACGTGGAGCATCGCGCCCGCCGCCGGTACCGCGTACGGCGTGGAGTCGGCGATGCCGGGAACGATCTCGTACGACGGCACCCCGCCGGGGTCCCGTGGGGCCAGCCACATCTGGAGGAAGGTGAGCGGCGACGAGCCGTCGTTGCGCTCCACGTGGCGGACGCCCGCGGCCGAGCTGAGGCGCTGGACGTCGCCGGGGCGTACCCGGGTCTCGTGGCCGGCGGAGTCGCGGTGGGTCAGCTCGCCCTCGACCACCCAGGTGACGATCTCGGTGTGGCTGTGCGGGTGTTCGTCGAAACCGGCGCCGGGCGCGAGCCGCTCCTCGTTGCAGGCGATCATCGCGCCGAAGCGCAGGTTGTCCGGGTCGTAGTGCGGCCCGAAGGAGAAGGCGTGCCAGGAGGCGATCCCGGCCTCCGCATCGCCCCCGGGGTAGCGCTCACCGGCGCGCCGTACGTCCATCACGCGCACCACCGTAGACCCGCGCGGCACCGGGCAGCCCCCGCACCCCTGACCCGGCGACGCACGTCGGCGTCCGGATAAGGCAGTCTTGTCCCCGTGCCCGAACCCGAATCCCGCAGCAGCGAACCCCACGCCGATCACCACGCACGCACACACGACGTCCACCCGCACGCCGCGACCCTGAAGCGGCTGGAGAAGTCCTCCGGGTCCCTCGCCGCGCAGGCCATCGCGCGCATGGACGAGACCCTGCCGTGGTACCGGGCCATGCCCCCGGAGAACCGCTCCTGGATCGGGCTCGTGGCCCAGGCGGGCATCGCGGCCTTCACCGAGTGGTTCCGGCACCCGGACGCCCCGCAGGCGATCTCCACCGATGTGTTCGGGACCGCGCCGCGCGAGCTGACCCGGGCCATCACGCTGCGGCAGACCGTGGAGATGGTGCGGACCACCATCGAGGTCATGGAGAGCGCCATCGACGAGGTGGCCGCCCCCGGTGACGAGAGCGTGCTGCGCGAGGCGCTGCTCGTCTACGCCCGGGAGATCGCCTTCGCCACCGCGCAGGTGTACGCGCAGGCCGCCGAGGCACGCGGTGCCTGGGACGCGCGGCTGGAGTCCCTCGTCGTGAACGCCGTACTGAGCGGGGAGGCCGACGAAGGAGCCGTCAGCCGGGCCGCCGCCCTCGGGTGGAACTCGCCCGAGCATGTGTGTGTCGTGCTCGGGACCGCGCCCGACGGGGACAGCGAGCTGACCGTCGAGGCGATCCGGCGGGCCGCCCGGCATGCCAAGCTGCAGGTGCTCACCGGTGTGCTCGGGGACCGGCTCGTCGTCATCGCGGGCGGCAGCGCCAATCCGCTCGCCGTCGCCAAGTCGCTGATCGGGCCCTTCGCCGCCGGGCCGGTGGTCGCGGGGCCCGTCGTACCGGATCTGCTGGCCGCCACGCGGTCCGCGCAGGCCGCCGCCGCGGGTCTGAAGGCGTGTTCGGCCTGGCAGGACGCGCCGCGGCCGGTGCTGGCGGACGATCTGCTGCCGGAGCGGGCGATCGCGGGCGATCCGAGTGCCCGCGAGCAACTGGTGGAGGAGATCTACAGACCGCTGGAGGAGGCGGGCTCGGCACTCCTCGAAACGCTGAGCGTCTACCTCGAGCAGGCGAGCAGCCTGGAAGGCGCCGCCCGGATGCTCTTCGTTCACCCGAACACCGTGCGCTACCGGCTTCGACGTGTGACTGACGTCACCGGCTGGTCGCCATCGGATGTACGATCCGCGTTCACACTGCGGATCGCGCTCATCCTCGGGCGTCTGGCCGACGGTGAGGCCCCGGCATAGGGTTTTGTCGGGGGCCCACAAAAGCCCTTCGTGTTCTTCGTCCCTGTCCTCACGGGCGGCCGTGGCCGTCCCCAAGAGAGAGTGTGAGAGTGCTCGTACTCGTCGCTCCCGGCCAGGGCGCCCAGACGCCCGGCTTCCTGACCCCCTGGCTCGACCTCCCCGGTGTCCGCGGTGCCCTTGAGGCATGGTCCGACGCCCTGGGGCTCGACCTGATCCGCTGCGGCACCGAGGCGGACGCGGAGGAGATCCGCGACACGGCGGTGGCACAGCCGCTGCTGGTCGCGGCCGGACTGGCGTCCGCGCACACGCTGTTCGACGACCCGGCGGAACTGCCGCGGAAGGTCGGTGCCCTCGCCGGGCACAGCGTCGGTGAGATCACCGCCGCCGCGCTGGCCGGGGTGCTGCCCGACGAGGAGGCCGTCCGCCTGGTCCGCACCCGCGGGCTCGCCATGGCCGCAGCCGCCGCCGTCACCGAGACCGGCATGTCGGCGCTGCTCGGCGGCGACCCCGAGACCTCCGTGGCACATCTGGAGAAGCTGGGCCTGACCCCGGCGAACATCAACGGCGCGGGCCAGATCGTCGCCGCGGGCACGCTGGAGCAGCTCGCCGCGCTGAGCGAGGACAAGCCCGAGGGCGTCCGCAAGGTCGTCCCGCTGAAGGTCGCCGGCGCCTTCCACACCGAGCACATGGCTCCCGCCGTCGAGACGCTGGCCAAGGCCGCCGCGGACCTGACGCCCGCCGACCCCGAGGTCCGTTACGTCTCCAACAAGGACGGCCGGGCCGTCGCGACCGGCGCCGAGGTTCTGGAGCGGCTGGTCGGCCAGGTCGCCAACCCCGTGCGCTGGGACCTGTGCATGGAGACGTTCAAGGAGCTGGGCGTCACCGCGCTCATCGAGCTGTGCCCGGGCGGCACGCTGACCGGCCTGGCCAAGCGGGCGCTGCCCGGGGTCAAGACGCTGGCCCTGAAGACCCCCGACGACCTCGACGCGGCCCGCGCGCTCATCACCGAGCACGTCGACGCCTGACGCCTAAGGAGCCGTACATGGCGAAGATCAAGCCCAGCAAGGGCGCCCCGTATGCGCGCATCCTCGGTGTCGGCGGCTACCGGCCGACCCGGGTGGTGCCCAACGAGGTGATCCTGGAGAAGATCGACTCCTCCGACGAGTGGATCCGCTCGCGCTCCGGCATCGAGACCCGGCACTGGGCGGGTCCCGAGGAGACGGTGGCCGCGATGTCGATCGAGGCCGCCGGCAAGGCGATCGCGGACGCGGGCATCGGCGCCGAGCAGATCGGCGCGGTCGTCGTCTCGACCGTGTCGCACTTCAGCCAGACCCCGGCCGTCGCCACCGAGATCGCCGACAAGCTGGGCACCGACAAGGCCGCCGCCTTCGACATCTCGGCAGGCTGCGCGGGCTTCGGCTACGGCCTCACCCTCGCCAAGGGCATGGTGGTGGAAGGTTCCGCCGAGTACGTGCTCGTCATCGGCGTGGAGCGGCTCAGCGACCTGACCGACCTGGAGGACCGGGCCACGGCCTTCCTGTTCGGTGACGGCGCCGGCGCGGTCGTCGTCGGTCCCTCGCAGGAGCCGGCCATCGGCCCGACCGTGTGGGGCTCCGAGGGCGACAAGTCCGAGACGATCAAGCAGACCGTCCCCTGGGACCGGTTCCACGTCGGCGACGTGTCCGAGCTTCCCCTGGACAGCGCCGGCAACATCAAGTTCCCCGCCATCACGCAGGAGGGCCAGGCGGTGTTCCGCTGGGCCGTGTACGAGATGGCGAAGGTCGCGCAGCAGGCGCTGGACGCGGCCGGGATCAGCCCGGACGAACTCGACGTCTTCATCCCGCACCAGGCCAATGTGCGGATCATCGACTCGATGGTGAAGACTCTCAAGCTGCCGGAGCATGTCACGGTCGCCCGGGACATCCGCACCACCGGCAACACCTCGGCCGCCTCGATTCCGCTCGCGATGGAGCGGCTTCTGGCGACCGGGGAGGCGAAGAGCGGTGACACCGCGCTCGTCATCGGATTCGGGGCGGGTCTCGTCTACGCCGCCACGGTCGTTACCCTCCCCTAGGCACTCCGTGCCGGATCGTGCGATCGGGCACGGCAGCAATTGCCACAAACCGTCTGAACATGAAGAAGGAGCGCCAACATGGCCGCCACTCAGGAAGAGATCGTCAAGGGTCTCGCCGAGATCGTTAACGAGATCGCTGGCATCCCGGTTGAGGACGTCCAGTTGGACAAGTCCTTCACCGACGACCTGGACGTCGACTCGCTGTCCATGGTCGAGGTCGTCGTCGCCGCCGAGGAGCGCTTCGACGTGAAGATCCCGGACGAGGACGTCAAGAACCTCAAGACCGTGGGCGACGCGACCAAGTACATCCTCGACCACCAGTAGTCCTGAGCCACCCTTAGGTACCAGGCTGCAAGGCCCCGCCACCCGGCGGTGGCGCCGTAGAATCCCGTATCCGTTGGAGAAAGAATTCCCGTGAGCCCGACCAATCGCACCGTGGTCGTCACCGGTATCGGCGCAACCACACCGCTGGGTGGCGACGCAGCCTCGACCTGGGAGGCTCTTGTCGCCGGCAAGTCCGGTGTCAAGCCTCTGGAGCAGGACTGGGCGGCCGAGCAGGCCGTCAAGATCGCGGCCCCCATCGCCGTGGAGCCCACCGAGGTCATCCCGCGGCCGCAGGCGCGCAGGCTGGACCGTTCGGCGCAGTTCGCGCTGATCGCCGCTCAGGAGGCCTGGAAGGACGCGGGCTTCACCGACAAGGCCGGCGAGGACGCCAGCATCGACCCGGACCGGCTCGGCGCCGTCATCGCCTCCGGCATCGGCGGCGTGACGACTCTGCTCGACCAGTACGACGTGCTCAAGGAGAAGGGCGTCCGCCGCGTCTCCCCGCACACCGTCCCCATGCTGATGCCGAACGGCCCCTCGGCCAACGTGGGCCTGCTCGTGGGCGCCCGCGCGGGCGTGCACACGCCGGTCTCCGCGTGCGCCTCGGGCGCCGAGGCCATCGGCTACGCCATCGAGATGATCCGCACCGGCCGCGCCGACGTCGTCGTCGCCGGCGGTACGGAGGCCGCCATCCACCCGCTGCCGATCGCCGCGTTCGGCAACATGATGGCGATGTCCAAGAACAACGAGAACCCGCAGGGTGCCTCGCGTCCCTACGACGTCGACCGCGACGGCTTCGTCCTCGGCGAGGGCGCGGGCGTGATCGTCCTGGAGTCCGCCGAGCACGCGGCCAAGCGCGGTGCCCGGGTGTACGCCGAGGCCGTCGGACAGGGCGTCTCCGCCGACAGCCACGACATCGTGCAGCCGGAGCCCGAGGGCCGCGGCATCTCGCACGCGCTGCAGAACCTGCTGGACAGCACCGACCTGGACCCGGCCGAGATCGTGCACGTCAACGCGCACGCCACCTCGACGCCGGCCGGTGACATCGCCGAGCTGAAGGCGCTGCGGAAGGTCTTCGGCGACGACGCGGACCACATGGCGGTCTCCGCGACCAAGTCGATGACCGGTCATCTGCTCGGTGGCGCCGGCGGTGTGGAGTCGGTCGCGACGGTGCTCGCGCTGTACAACCGGGTGGCGCCGCCGACCATCAACGTCGAGAACCTCGACCCCGAGGCGGAGGCCGCCGCCGACGTCGTCCGGGGCGAGGCCCGCAAGCTGCCCGTCGAGGGCCGTATCGCCGCGCTGAACGACTCGTTCGGCTTCGGCGGGCACAACGTCGTCCTGGCGTTCAGGACCGTCTGAGAACGTGCATGAGGGCCCCTGCCGACCGGCGGGGGCCCTCTTCTCATACCCGGATACGCGAGATTCCCGGCTGCGGAAGCTCACACCACCTGGTGCAGCCAGCGGACCGGTGCGCCCTCGCCCGCGTATCTGAACGGCTCCAACTCGTCGTCCCACGGCTTGCCCAGGAGCTTGGCGATCTCCGCTTCCAGGTCGGTCTCGTCCCGCTGGGACCGCGTGAGCGCCGCGCGGAGGCGGTCCTCGGGGATGAGGATGTCGCCGTGGATGCCGGTGACGGCGTGGAAGATGCCGAGGTCGGGGGTGCAGCTGTAGCGCTCGCCCTCGGCGGTCGGGCAGGGCTCGGCGGTGACCTCGAAGCGCAGGAGATGCCAACCGCGCAGCGCGGAGGCCAGCTTGGAGGCCGTACCGACCTGGCCCTGCCAGGAGAACTCCGAGCGCCAGGTGCCGGGGGCCGCGGGCTGCCGGATCCAGTCGAGGCTGACGCGCGTGCCGAGCACCCCGGCGACGGCCCACTCGACGTGCGGGCACAGCGCGCGCGGCGCGGAGTGCACGTACAGAACTCCACGTGTCGTCACCGGAACCTCCGGGCAGAGCGGGACATCTTGCGGACTGGCTGGCGGCTGTGGCGCGACGGCCGCGTTGATGGCGAGGCTACCCTGCGGCGGTGCAAGGAGTGTGACGTACCGTCCGTCCCGCTGCCAGGAAACCTTCGCCATTCACCCAGGGGGACGCTTGTACGGGGGTGGTCCGTTCCAAGGCGGCCGGTCGGGAACTCTCGCACGTTGTTATGGGAGGAAGCACCCGGAACACCGGATTCGACGACGAGGGGATCAGCAGGGGATGCGGAAGCGAAGCAGCCGTGGGCGGGCCGCTCTCGGCGTCGTGACGGCCGCCGCCGTGCTGGGCGTGGCCGGCTGCGACGCCGGGGGCGGGAATTCACCCGCGCCCAAGGGCGCCAAGGATCGTGCCTCCAGACCCGCGCCCCTGTGGAACCGCAGCCCGGCCTCGATCGCCGCCGTCGGCGACTCCATCACCCGCGGCTTCGACGCGTGCACGGTGCTGTCGGACTGCCCCGAGGTGTCGTGGGCGACGGGCAGCGACGCGAAGGTCGACAGCCTGGCGGTGCGGCTGCTCGGGGTCGCGGGCGCGGCGGAGCGCAGCTGGAACTACGCGGAGACCGGCGCCCGGGTGGCGGACCTGCCGGAGCAGATGTCCCAGGCTGCGGCGCGCGACCCCGAGTTGGTGACGGTGATGGTGGGCGCGAACGACGCCTGCCGGTCCTCGGCGCGGGCGATGACCTCGGTGAGCGAGTTCCGGGCGGACTTCGAGGAGGCACTGCGTACGCTGCGTACGGCCCGGCCGAAGGCGCAGGTGTACGTGGCGAGCGTGCCGAACCTGAAGCGGCTGTGGTCCGAGGGGCGGACCAATCCGCTGGGCAAGCAGGTGTGGAAGCTCGGCATCTGCCCGTCGATGCTGTCCGACGCGGACGACCTGACCGGCGCGGCCGTGCTGCGCCGGGACCAGGTCCAGCAGCGGGTGGTGGAGTACAACAAGGTGCTGAAGGCGGTCTGCGCCAAGGACCGCCGCTGCCGTTTCGACGGGGGCGCGGTCTACGACTACCGCTTCGGTGCGGACCAGCTGAGCCACTGGGACTGGTTCCATCCCAGCAAGGACGGCCAGGCCCGGCTCGCAGCCATCGCGTACCGGACGATCACCGCGACCAATCCGGCTGCGTAGGACACCGATCACCTACTGTTTTACACATGAGCGAACTTTTCGGCACACTTTCCGACGGCACCGAGGTCCATCGCTGGACGCTGGAACGCGCCGGGACGCGGGTGGAGGTGCTGACGTACGGCGGGATCGTGCGGTCGGTGCGGGTGCCGGACCGGGAGGGCCGGACGGCCGAGGTGGTGCTGGGCTTCGCCGGCCTGGACGGCTATCTCGCACACCCGGAGCCGTACTTCGGCGCCCTGGTCGGCCGGTACGCCAACCGGATCGCGCACGCCCGCTTCCCGCTGGACGGCGCGGTCTACGCCCTGGAGCCGAACAGCGGCCCGCACTCCCTGCACGGCGGCGGGCGCGGTTTCGACAAGCGGGTGTGGGCGGCCCGGCCCGCCGGGCAGCACGGGGTGCGGCTGCACCGGGTGAGCCCGCACGGGGAGGAGGGCTTCCCGGGCCGGGTCGAGGTGTCGGCGACGTACTCGCTGGACCCGTCCGGCGCGCTGCGGATCGCCTACGAGGCGGTCACGGACGCGCCGACGGTGCTCAACCTCACCAACCACAGCTACTTCAACCTGGCCGGCTCGGGCCATGCGGGCGGGCACGAACTGCGGCTCGCCGCCTCCCGTTTCACCCCGGTCGACGCGGACCTGATGCCGACGGGCGTACTGGAGGACGTGAGCGGCTCCCGCTTCGACTTCCGCACCTCCCGCAAGATCGGTGCGGCCTACGACCACAACTTCGTCCTGGACAAGGGCGTGACCGCCACCCCGCAGCAGGCCGCCGAGCTGCACGACCCGGCCTCCGGCCGCACCCTGACGATCGCGACGACCGAACCGGGCCTCCAGCTGTACACCGCCGACCACCTGCAGGAACCCTTCGCCCCCGGCGACGGCGTCGCCCTGGAGACCCAGCACTTCCCGGATTCCCCGAACCGGCCGGACTTCCCCGGGACGGAGCTGAGGCCGGGTCAGGTCTTCCGCTCGGAGACGGTGTACGGGTTCGGGGTCCGTTAGACGGTCTCGCCGCGCATCCGTTTGGCCGCCCTGCCCAGCAAGGACATCGCGCCGCCGCAGATCAGCAGGGTCACGACTCCGCCCACGACCGGTCCGACGGCGTGGCCCTTGATGCCCTCGCCGGTCACGGTCGTGGCCAGCACGAAGATGATCGAGTACAGACTCCGCCCGACCTTCGCGCCGGCCGGAATCACCTGGAGCAGCTGCGGAATGGTGGTCGCGGCGGCCAGCGCCATCCCGAAGGGCAAGGCCGCGGCGGTCATCAGCGCACCGAAGCCGAAGGAGTTGCCGTACGCGCCCCAGCCGGCGCCCTTGTAGAGCAGATAGCCGGTGGCGGCGAGGGACAGCAGGACCAGCACGCCGTTGAGATAGGCGGCCTGCGTGGCGGCCTTGCGGGCGCCCGGCCGGGGAGCGCCAGGCGTCCGCCGTGATGAGCCGCAGCTGCTTCTTGAGGCCCCGCATCTGCAGCAGCGAGAAGACGCCGAAGGCCAGCAGGCCCAGTCCGGCGAGTGCCGCGACGAATCCGAGGGGCTTCTGCGTGAGGCCGTAGTGGACGCCGCCGAAGGTGAGCGGGATGCCGAGGACCATGCCGTAGGCCATGGGCTTGGACTTGGCCTGGATCCTCAGCACCAGATCGCGCTGGTCCGGCGTGAGGTTGGGATCCAGCCGCATCCTGCCCTCGCCGACGTGCTGGGCGGGCGGCGGCGCGGACTGCTGCGGAGGATAAGGCTGTTGAGGCGCGTACGGCTGCTGGGGGTACCCCTGCGGCGGATACGGTTGCTGTTGCGGATACGGCTGCTGAGGGGCGTAGGGCTGCTGCGGAGCATACGGCTGCGGCTGCTGCCCGTACGGTCCCACGGGCGGCTGCTGGGCCCCGTAAGGACCCGGCTGTTGCGGCCCGTAAGGACCTGGCTGCCCTGGCTGCGGTGGCCCGTAGGGACCCGGCTGTTGCGGCTGGCCTGGATACACGCAGTCTCTCCCCCGTACCCGGTCTCTCCGGTACTCGCGGGCCGGGAGTCTGCCATACCTGCTGGGCGGCCATGAGCCCCGGTCCAGGGGTCAGGTCCCGGACCGGGGCTGCTCGTGGGGGACTTGTCCCGGATCAGACGTTAATAGGCGCGGTGAGCCTGCGGTCCGCGATCGAGCGTCCGGCGGCGATCTCGTACGAACCCTTCACAACTGCCCACGCCTTCGCCTTCTCGTCCCAGATCTCGAAGGCGCGGCGCGGCAGGGCGACGGTCACCTCGACGCTCTCGCCGGGCGCGGCCTCGGCGGAGGCGAAGCCGGCCAGCAGCCGGGCCGGGCGCTCGGGGTCGGGCTCGGCCGGGGCGACGTAGACCTGGACGACCTCGCGGCCCGGCCGCGCGCCGGTGTTGCGGAGCAGGATCCGCGCCGTGGTGCCGTCGGCCTCCAGGGACTCGTAGGTCCAGTCGGCGTAGCCGAGGCCATGACCGAACGGGTACGCGGGGGTGCGGCCGGCCCGCTCCCAGGCACGGTAACCGATGAACACGCCCTCGGAGTACGGCAGTTCACCATCGGTGGGCCACGCTCACGGCCTCGATGCCGTCACGGCGGGCAACGTGTCTGAGCCGCCCCGGCGGGTGGGCGCCCCGGCGTCGCTACTCCGGCGCGGTGCAGGCGAGGTCGGGCGCCGAGTCGTCCCCGGCGCCCTCCCCCAGCAGCTCGCGCGTCAGCAGTGTCGCGCCTGCGACCGCGCCCGGCATCAGGAACACCGCGACGAACGGGATCAGGAAGGCCAGGGCGAGAGGTGTGCCGAAGCCCCAGATCAGGGGCTTGCGGGAGCGGAGGAGGGTGAGGCGGGGGCGGAGTGCGACACCGCGGCGCTGGAGGGCGACGGCGGTCAGTTCCTCGGCGAGGAAGAAGCCGGTGACGAAGAAGCCGAGCACGGGGACGAAGGTCTGGCCGACGAAGGGAAGGAAGCCGAGGGCGAAGAGCAGGACGCCCCACAGCGTGGCCCGCACCAGCACGCGCAGGCTGTCCCGGGCCGAGATCCACAGCTCGCGCCAGAGCGGCGACGAGGACTGCGGGGCGGTGCCGTCCGGCGAGACGTCGGCGTCGACCTTCTCCGACAGGTTCTCGTAGAAGGGCTGGCCGACCAGCAGCGTGACCGCCGTGAAGGTCAGCACGGACAGCAGCAGGCCCAGGGCGAACAGGACGGCCGTGAGGAACCCGCGGAACAGGCCCTGCCAGGGGCTGGACCAGCTGTCGGCGAACGGCGTCGCCCAGGTGACCGCGTCCTCGCCCCACACGGCGAGCGAGACCAGCGCCGCCGCGTAGAGGACGAGGGTGATCAGTCCGGGCAGCAGCCCGAAGCCGTACTGCCGGCCGTGCCGGGCCATCCAGCGCTGGCCCTCCAGCAGACAACGGAATCCCACCCCAAGATCGCGCATGGGGAAAACTTTACCGACCCTCAGCCGGCCAGCATGCGGCGCAGCAGATCACGCAGGGAGCCGCGCTCCTCCGCCGACAGCCCGGCGAGGGGTTCGCGGGCGAAATGGAGGCCTTCGCGCAGGTCACGGGCGACGCTCAGGCCCTCCTCGGTGGCGGCGGCCACCTTCACCCGGCGGTCCGCCGGGTCGGGGCGCCGCTCGACCAGCCCCCGGGACTCCAGGCGGTCCACTATCCCCGTGACGTTCGACGGCTCGCACTTCAGCTTCTGCGCGAGCTTCCGCATGGGCAGCGGCTCCACCGAGAGCAGGCTGAGCAGCCGGGCCTGCGGTCCGGTGAGCGCGTGCTGGCCCGCCGCCTCCTCGTAGTCCGCGTAGAAGCGGGCCACGACGTCTCCGATGAGTTCGACGACCTCCATGGTGAGGGCGTCGGGGCGGTGGGTCTTCGGTGGTGTGGCCATACCCGCCAGGATACCCGCTTACTTGACATCATGAAATATTGAAGCGCATGGTTGTTTCAGGTTCTGAAGTAATCAGGTTCTGAAGCGATCCGAAGCAAGAAGCGATCCGAAGCAATCCGAAGCAACAGGAAAGGCGCTGCCATGATCAACCGCGAGTGGCACCTGCTCAGCCGTCCCGTCGGCTGGCCCAAGCCCGAGGACTTCGCCCTCGTCGAGACCCCAGTCCCGACCCCGGGCGAGGGCCAGGTGCTGGTACGGAACAAGTACCTCTCCGTCGACCCGTACATGCGCGGCCGGATGAGCGCCGCGAAGTCGTACGCCGCCCCCTTCGAACTGGGCAAGGTCATGCAGGGCGGCGCGGTCGGCGAGGTGATCGAGTCCCACGCCGAGGGCATCGAGGTCGGCGACCACATCCTGCACTTCTTCGGCTGGCGCGAGTACGCGGCCGTGGACGCGAAGAACGCCGTCAAGGTGGGCCCGACGTCCGTACCGGCCGTGAAGGTCGAGATGCAGGACGTGCCGCTGTCGGCGTACCTCGGCGTCCTCGGCATGACCGGCCTGACCGCCTACGCCGGCCTGCTGCGCACCGCCTCCTTCAAGGAGGGCGACATCGTGTTCGTCTCCGGCGCCGCGGGTGCCGTGGGCAGCGAGGTCGGCCAGCTCGCCAAGCTCCTGGGCGCCTCGCGGGTCATCGGCTCGGCCGGCTCCGACGAGAAGGTCAAGCTGCTGGTCGAGGAGTACGGCTTCGACGCCGCGTTCAACTACAAGAACGGCCCGGTGAGCGAGCAGCTGCGCGCGGCCGCCCCCGACGGCATCGACGTCTACTTCGACAACGTCGGCGGGGACCACCTGGAGGCGGCCATCGGCTCCCTCAACCAGGGCGGCCGCATCGCCGTCTGCGGCATGATCTCGGTCTACAACGACACCGAGCCCGCGCCGGGACCGAGGAACCTCGCCCGGCTCATCGCGACCCGGGGCCGTATCGAGGGCTTCCTGGTCGGCGACCACTACGACCTGCAGCCGGAGTTCGTCCAGAAGGTCGCGCCGTGGGTCGCCTCGGGCGAGCTGAAGTACCGCGAGACCGTCGTCGAGGGCATCGAGAACAACCTGGAGGCGTTCCTCGGGGTCCTGCGCGGCGACAACATCGGGAAGATGATCGTCAAGCTCTGAGGCCCCGGCCGGCCTTCCCCGCCCTTTCCGGCATGCGGTAACTTCTTTCCGAATTCCGTCGTCGATCGTGGGCGCGAGTCGCGGCGGACCGAGGAGGAAGAAACCGCATGCCCATCACGCAGTCCGATGTCCTGTACACCGCCGTCGCCACCGCCGAGAACGGCCGTGCCGGCCGGGTCGCCACGGATGACGGCAAACTCGACGTCGTCGTCAACCCGCCGAAGGAGATGGGCGGCAGCGGGGCCGGGACCAACCCGGAGCAGCTGTTCGCCGCGGGGTACTCCGCCTGCTTCCAGGGGGCGCTCGGAGTCGTCGCCCGGCAGGAGGGGGCCGACGTCTCCGGCTCCACCGTCACCGCGAAGGTCGGTATCGGCAAGAACGACGACGGGTTCGGGATCATCGTGGAGATCTCGGCGAGCATTCCGAACGTATCCGCCGAGGTCGCTCGGGGTCTGATCGAGAAGGCGCACCAGGTGTGCCCGTACTCGAAGGCGACGCGTGGAAACATCAGCGTGACGCTGGTCTGACAAGCGTCGTTTCAGACAGCGGAGGCCGCACCCTTGGACGTGGGGTGCGGTCTCTCTTTTGGCGGGGGGCGTGTGCCGGGTGCGGTGCGTCTTCGGGTGCGGGTTGTGGTGGGTTGCTCGCGCAATTCCCCGCGTCCCTTCAGGTTGGACCGCTGCCCCCTTCCCGAGAAGCGAGCGTCAGATGCGCCCGATCGCCGCTCGGTGCAGCACGCTCACGAAAGCGTCGTTCTCCGGTGCCGCTCCGCCCGGAAACGCCATCCGGCGGCGGGTGTAGCCGTAGGCCAGGCCGCTGCGAGGGTCGGCGAAGGCCTGGGTGCCGCCCGCGCCGCTGTGGCCGAAGGCGCCGGCGCCCAGGTTCGGGTGCCACATGTCCGCGGTCGCCTGGAAGCCCAGGCCGTACGACTTGTGGGCGCGGGCCACCAGGTCGTAGCCCACGGAGTGGATCTGGCCCACCTCGGCCACCGTGTCCGGCTTCAGCAGGGGCGGCCGCTCGTCCAGCTGGCTGATCGCCGCCGCGTACATCGTCGCGAGCCCCCGGGCGGAGGCGACGCCGCCCGCGGAGGCCGGTCCCTTGGCCCGTACGACGCGGGAGTTGACGTAGTCGGCCAGCGTGCCCGGCTCCGGCACGTGCGTGTTGAAGGCGATCGAGGTCAGGGTGTGCGGGCCGGCCGGCTGGGCGGCCAGCAGGGCCTGCTGCTCGGGGGTCGGGAGCATCGGCTGGACCGAGCGGAAGCGGGGCTCCTCGGACTCGGGCAGCCCGAGGAAGAAGTCCGTGCCGTACGGCGCGCGCACCCGCTCCTCGTACACCTCCTGCAGGGTGTGGCCCGTGGCCCGGCGGACCACCTCGCCGGTGAGCGCGCCGATGACCAGCGCGTGGTAGCCGAAGGCCGTGCCCGGACGCCAGAACGGCTTCTGGTCGGCGAGGCGTTCGGCCATCGCGCGGTCGTCGGCCATCTCCTCGGCGGAGAACCCGACGTCGATCCCGACCAGGCCCGCCCGGTGCGCCAGCAGCTCCCGGAGGGTCACCGCGCCCTTGCCCTCGGCGCCGAACTCGGGCCAGTAGTAGGTGACTTTGCGGTCCAGCTCCAGCGTGCCGTCCTGCACCAGGAGCGCGACCACCAGATGCGCGGCACCCTTGGTGGACGAGAACACGCCGTACAGCGCGTCCGCCTCCGTGCCCGCCCACAGGTCGACGACGCGCCGCCCGCGCACATAGGCACACAACTGGCCCTCGTAGTCGTCGCGTTCCCCGGCCACGAAGGCGGCGAACTCCTCGCGCACCGGCTCGAAGCCCTCGGCGACCGTGCCGTGGACGGTGATCTGCTGCGTCATCCGCTCTCCTCAACCTGAGCCGCTCTCGCTGCTCCCCCTCAGTACAACGCCCGTTCCCGCTCCGGACGTTCCCGAGACCGGTACGGCGCGATGTACCTGTTCGACTCAACCGCCGCGAGCGCCTCGGGATGTCGTCGCTGCCCCGGATGGCGGATGGCGCGGGGTGGCGCGCGGGCGCGCGCCGAGGCTCAGGTGCACCACCAGAGGAAGCGGGTGCAGGTCTTGCTCGGCGAGGGGGCCGGGGTCGGAGCCGATGTCGTCGGGGCGCTGGACGGGGTGGGGGCCGGGCGGGGCGTGGCCGGGGGCGCCGGGGCCCTGGAGGTGGTGTCGGAGCCCGTCGTGGCGGACTGCCGGACCGTGCCGGAGTCCTTGGCGCCGGGCGACTTGGAGTGCTTGCCCTTCGGGGACTTGCCGGCGGAGGCCGAGGCGTCCGGGGAGGCGGCGGCGCCCCGGCTCGCGGAGGTGTCGGAGACCGGGTCGGCGGTGGCGCCGGGCGACGCGGAGGACGTGCCGCCGTCGGCCGCGGTGCGCCCCGCCGCGTCCGGCTGGCCGCTGGAGAAGGGCGAGAAGGGCGCGTCCGTGCCGAGTTCGGCGAGGCTGAGGCCGCTCGCGGCCAGCACGAAGCCCGCAGTGATCACGACGGTACGGCGGCGTCGGCGCCGGTGCGCGGCGGCTTTGCGGTCGCGACGGCTGGCGTCGGCGTCGGCGGGGCCCACGGCGACGGAGCCGCGCCCCCTGCGCCGGGCCGCCCGGCCACCCGCCTCGGGGTCGGCCACGGACTCGGCCACGGATTCCGGGGCGTCGCGCGGCTCCGGTTCCTCTTCCTCTTCCGCCTCCATGGACCCGGCCGCCGCGTACTGCCCCTCCGCGGCCCCAGCCGGCGCGTACTGCTCTTCCGTGGCCCCAGCCGGCGCGTACCGCTCCTCCGTGGTCTCCGTCGGCGCGTACTGCTGGGGAATGCGGTACCCGTGGGCGTCGTAGTGCTGCTGCTCGTACCCGTGCGGTGTGTGCGCCTGAGGGGCGCTGTGACCCGGTGCCTCACCCGTGCCCGCGTATGCGTGCGCGACCGGTGCCTCCGCGGCGGAGTGTGCCGGTGTTCCGCACCCGGGGCAGGCCAGGGCGCCGTTGAGGTGCCGTTGGCACGGGTGGCAATAGTCCATGACGCCGGAAGACTAGATTCCCCATGCGTCAGGTTCCTAGGTACGTCTGTGAAGGTTTGGTAGAGCAGCGAAATAATTGCCGAAAGGCGTGTCGAAACCGTTACCTGTTCGACCCATTGACACTCCCACCACCCCGTCCTTACTGTCACGCCAGCATTTCGAACGTGTGACGAAATCTCGAACAGCTGAGAGGCAACTGCCGTGCGCATCACCGGAATCAGCACACACGTGGTCGGCACGCCGTGGCGCAACCTGACCTACGTCCAGGTGCACACCGACGAGGGGATCACGGGAGTCGGCGAGACCCGGATGCTCGGTCACACCGACGCGCTGATCGGCTATCTGCGGGAGGCCCAGGCCAATCACATTCTCGGCTCGGATCCGTTCGCGGTCGAGGATCTCGTCCGCCGGATGAAGTACGGCGACTACGGCCGGGCCGGTGAGATCGTCATGTCCGGCATCGCGGTCGTCGAGATGGCCTGCTGGGACATCAAGGGCAAGGCGCTGGGCGTGCCGGTGTGGCAGTTGCTCGGCGGCAAGGTGACGGACAAGGTCAAGGCGTACGCCAACGGGTGGTACACGACCGAGCGAACGCCGGAGGCCTATCACAAGGCCGCCCAGGGGGTGGTGGAGCGCGGATACCGGGCGCTGAAGATCGACCCGTTCGGCACCGGGCACTTCGAACTCGACCACCGGGAGACCCTGTACGCCGTCTCGCTCATCGAGGCCGTACGGGACGCGATCGGCCCGGACGCCGAGCTGATGCTGGAGATGCACGGCCGCTTCTCCCCCGCCACCGCCGTCCGGCTGGCCCGGGAGCTGGCGCCGTACCGGCCGGCCTGGCTGGAGGAGCCGGTCCCGCCGGAGAACCTGAAGGCACTGGAGAAGGTGGCCGCCAAGGTGGACATCCCGGTGGCCACCGGTGAGCGGATCCACGACCGGATCGAGTTCCGCGAGCTGTTCGACAGCCAGGCCGTGGACATCCTGCAGCCCGACGTCGGGCACGTCGGCGGCATCTGGGAGACCCGGAAGCTCGCCGCCACCGCCGAGACGCACTACATGCTGGTCGCCCCGCACAACGTCGGCGGCCCCGTGCTCACCGCCGCCTCCCTCCAAGTCGGCTTCACCACGCCGAACTTCAAGGTCCTGGAGCACTTCAACGACTTCGCGGACGCGGAGATCAAGAAGGTGGTGAAGGGCGCGCCGCAGGTCGATCCGGCGGACGGGTGCTTTCATCTGTCCGACGCGCCCGGTCTCGGGGTCGAGCTGGACGTCGACGCGGCCGCCGAGTTCCCGCAGCAGCAGGCCCGGTTCGACCTGTGGGCCGAGGGCTGGGAGCAGCGCAAGCCGAAGGGGACCAAGTGAGCGCCGCCGCCGTCGTCGTCGAGGCCCCGGGCCGGCACCGGCTCGCCGAGCACACGCCCCGCGAACCCGGTCCGGGCGAGGCGCTGGTGACCGTGCACGCGGTCGGCATCTGCGGCAGCGACCGCGAGGTGTACCAGGGCAACCGGCCCGAGGGGTACGTCCGTTACCCGCTGACCCCGGGCCACGAGTGGTCGGGAACGGTCGCGCGGGTGGGCCCGGGTGTCCCGGCGTCGCTCGCCGGCCGGAAGGTGGTCGGTGAGGGCTTCCGCAACTGCCAGGTGTGCGACCGCTGTCACGCGGGCGAGACCACACTGTGCACGGCCGGGTACGAGGAGACCGGGTTCACCCAGCCGGGCGCCATGGCCGCCACGCTGACCCTGCCGGCCCGGCTGCTGCACGTCCTGCCGGACGACGCCGACCTCACCGCCGCCGCACTGCTGGAGCCGGCCGCCTGTATCGCGGCGGCCGCGCTCAAGGCGAACGCCCGGCCGGGCGAGCGGGTCGCGGTGGTCGGCACGGGCACGCTCGGGATGTTCGCCGTGCAGTTCCTGAAGGCGATCTCGCCGGCGGAACTGCTCGTCGTGGGTACCCGGGGCGACCGGGCGGCGCTCTCCCGGCAGTTCGGGGCGAGCGACTTCCGGCTCAAGGACCAGACCCTCCCGGACGACTTCGACGTCGTGATCGAGACCGCCGGGTCCGCGTCGGCCGCGCGCACCGCCGCCTCCCTGCTCAGGCGCGGCGGACGCCTGGTCCTCACCGGTCTCCCGGCGCCGGGCGCGGCCGGGCTCGACCCGACCGATCTCGTCGTACGCCAGCTGGAGGTGCACACCGTCTTCGGGGCGCCGCCGGCCGCCTGGGCACACACCGTGCGGGTGTTCGGCGCCGGGCTGCTGGACCCGCTGCCGCTGGTCACGCACGAGCTGCCGCTGACCGAGTTCCCGCAGGCCATCGAGCTGGTGGGGGCCGGTGATCCGAAGGTGGGCAAGGTGCTGCTCCGCCCCTAGAGACGTACGCCGGTCGGGGCGTGACCTGACGGCGCCCTGCCCGGCGTACCTCCAGCACTTTTCCTTACCCAGAGCCGCGAACCTTGTCCGAAATACCGAACACGAAGGACAGCTTGTGACCGACGCTTCCGCTCCGGCAGCCCGCAGGCCCGGCGAGCAGGCGCTCGCCGCTCTCGGCCTGGCCGCGCCCGCCCTCGACCCCTCCGACGCCTCCCCCCACGGCTTCCCGGGCGGCGGCCGCTGGCGCACCGAGATCCCCTCGTGCGAGGGCCCCGAAGCGCTGGCGGTCGTCCTGAAGGAGGCCTCGCGCCTCGATGTGCCGATCCACCGGATCAGCCAGGGCAGCGGGGTGTGGATGCTCACCGACGCCGAGATCACCGAGATGGTCGAGGCGACCGGCGAACGGGACATCGAGCTCTGTCTGTTCACCGGTCCGCGCGGCACCTGGGACATCGGCGGTTCGGTGCGCTCCGACTCGCGGGGGGCCGGACTGCGCGCACGGGGCCACGACGCCGTCGCCGGCTGCGTCGAAGACGCCGTACGGGCCACCGAGTTGGGCGTCAGGTGTCTGCTGGTCGCCGACGAGGGCGTGTTGTGGACGCTGCACCGGGCGCGGGAGAGCGGCATCATCCCGGCCGGCACCACGCTGAAGGTCTCGGCGCTCGTCGGCCCCGTCAACCCGGCCTCGTACGCCGTCTTCGAGCGGCTCGGCGCCGACTCGGTCAATGTGCCCAGCGATCTGACGCTGGATCACCTCACCGAGATCCGCCGGGTGTCGGCGGCTCCCATGGACATGTACATCGAAGCCCCCGACGACCTCGGCGGCTATGTGCGCATGTACGAGGTCGCCGAGCTGATCCGGCGCGGCGCCCCGCTGTATCTGAAGTTCGGCCTGTCCAAGGCGCCCGGCATCTACCCGTGGGGCACCCATCTGCGGGACGTGACCCTGGACACCGCCCGGGAGCGGGTGCGGCGCGGCCGGCTCGCCCTGGACCTGCTCGCCCGGCACGGCGCGGACGGCGACATGGCGCCGCTCGGCTCGCGGCTGCCGGGGTCTTTGAACCGGTTCCCCGCCGAACGCTCTGCTGGCTGACCGATGGGGACTGCGGGCCGTCCGTGGCTGGTCGCGCCCGCGCGGCGGAGCCGCACATGTCCCCGCCCCGCGCCCCTTCAGGGCGCTTCCACCGACCTCCGCTTGAAACATCTCAACGCCGAGACGACCAAGGACAGATCATCATGCGCAACCGCAGAACGGCCCTCGCCGCGATAGCCGGAGCCGCCTCGCTCGCCCTCACCCTGACCGCCTGCGGTCAGAGCGGCTCGGGCGGCAGCAAGGAGAAGGCCGGCGACGTCAAGGGCGCCACCATCGGCATCGCGATGCCGACCAAGTCCTCCGAGCGCTGGATCAACGACGGCAACAACGTCGTCAAGGACCTCCAGGCGAAGGGCTACAAGACCAAGCTGGTCTACGGTGAGGACGACCCGAGCACCCAGGTCTCGCAGATCGAGAACCTGATCACCCAGGGCGTCAAGGGCCTGATCGTCGCGGCCATCGACAACAAGTCCCTGAACAACGTGCTCCAGGAGGCCCACCAGGCCAACATCCCGGTCATCGCCTACGACCGGCTGATCCTCGGCACCAAGAACGTCGACTACTACGCCTCGTTCGACAACGAGAAGGTCGGCACCCTCCAGGGCACGTACATCGTGCACAAGCTCGGTCTGGACAGCGGCAAGAAGGGTCCGTTCAACATCGAGCTGTTCGCCGGGTCGAACGACGACAACAACACCCAGTACTTCTTCGACGGCGCCATGAAGGTGCTCCAGCCGTACATCGACAAGAAGCAGCTGGTGGTCAAGTCCGGGCAGACCAAGCTCAACCAGGTCACCACCCTGCGCTGGGACGGCACCACCGCCCAGCACCGCATGGAGGACATCCTCACCTCCGCCTACAAGAGCGGCCGGGTCGACGCGGTGCTCTCGCCGTACGACGGCATCTCCATCGGCATCCTGTCCGCGCTGAAGTCGGACGGCTACGGCTCGGGCAGCAACCCGCTGCCGGTCATCACCGGCCAGGACGCCGAGCTCGCCTCGGTGAAGTCGATCATCGCCGGGCAGCAGACGCAGACCGTCTACAAGGACACCCGGCAGCTCGCCAAGGTCGCCTCGACCATGGTCGACGACTCCCTCCACAACAAGACGCCGCAGGTCAACGACACCAAGACCTACACCAACGGCGCCAAGGTCGTCCCGGCCTATCTGCTCCAGCCGGTGAGCGTGGACAAGACCAACTACGAGGACGTCCTGGTCAAGGGCGGTTACTACACCGAGTCCGAGCTCAAGTAAGCGCCCACACCTACGGATTGGAAGGCACGACCATGGCGGGACCCGTCCTGGAAATGCGCTCGATCGTCAAGACCTTTCCCGGTGTCAAAGCGCTGTCGGACGTCACACTGACCGTCCGCCAGGGCGAGGTCCACGCCATCTGCGGGGAGAACGGCGCCGGAAAGTCCACGCTGATGAAGGTGCTCTCCGGCGTCCATCCGCACGGCACCTACGAGGGCGAGATCCTCTTCGAGGGAGAGGTCTGCCATTTCAAGGACATCCGGGCGAGCGAGCAGCGCGGCATCGTCATCATCCACCAGGAGCTGGCGCTGGTGCCGTTCCTCTCCCTCGCGGAGAACATCTTCCTCGGCAACGAACACGCCACGCGCGGCTTCATCAACTGGAACGACACCCTCAGGCACGGCACCGAACTGCTGCGCCGGGTCGGCCTCGACGAGCACCCGGAGACCCGCGTCGCCGACATCGGCGTGGGCAAGCAGCAGCTCGTGGAGATCGCCAAAGCCCTGTCGAAGAAGGTGAAGCTGCTCATCCTCGACGAGCCGACGGCGGCCCTGAACGACGAGGACAGCGGCAAACTCCTCGATCTGATCCTGGAGCTGAAGAACCAGGGCATCACCTCGATCATCATCTCCCACAAACTGGGCGAGATCCGCAAGGTCGCCGACTCGGTGACGATCATCCGCGACGGGAAGTCGATCGAGACGCTCGACGTGAAGGCGCCGGAGACGACCGAGGACCGGATCATCAGCGGCATGGTGGGCCGCGACCTCGACCACCGTTTCCCCGAGCGCACCCCGCACGAGCCGGAGGCGGGCGCGGCCGCCGCGCTGGAGATCCGCAACTGGACCGTCCATCACCCCATCGACCAGCAGCGCAAGGTCGTGGACGATGTGTCGATCAGCGTCCGCCGGGGCGAGATCGTCGGCATCGCGGGCCTGATGGGCGCCGGCCGCACCGAACTCGCGATGAGCGTCTTCGGCCGCACCTACGGCAAGTACGGGGGCGGCACGGTCCTCAAGGACGGCACGGAGATCCGTACGAAGTCCGTCGCGGAGGCGGTGGAGCACGGCATCGCGTACGTCACCGAGGACCGCAAGCACTACGGCCTGAACCTCATCGACACCATCAACCGGAACATCTCGCTGACCGCGCTGAAGAAGGTCGCGAGGCGGGGCGTGGTGGACGAGCAGGCGGAGCGGCAGGTCTCCGAGGGCTTCCGCACGTCGATGAACATCAAGGCGCCGACGGTCTTCGAGCCGGTGGGCAAGCTGTCCGGCGGCAACCAGCAGAAGGTCGTCCTCAGCAAGTGGATCTTCGCGGGTCCGGACGTGCTGATCCTGGACGAGCCCACGCGCGGCATCGACGTGGGCGCCAAGTACGAGATCTACACGGTCATCGACCAGCTGGCCGCCCAGGGCAAGGCGGTCGTCTTCATCTCCTCCGAGCTGCCGGAGCTGCTCGGCATGTGCGACCGCATCTACACGATGGCCGCCGGGCGGCTGACCGGTGAGGTGTCGCGGGCGGAGGCCACGCAGGAAGTGCTGATGCGCCACATGACGAAGGACAAGGCGCCGGCGGACAACGCAAAGGACGAAGAGGTAACGCGATGAGCACGGACGTCACCGACAAGAGCCCGGCGGCCGCGCCCCCGGGCAAGGGCGGATCGGCCGCCGGGGAGGGCCTGTTGCACCTGGTGCTCGGCGGCCTGCGCCGCAACATGCGCCAGTACGGCATGCTGATCGCGCTCGGGCTGATCGTCGTCCTCTTCCAGTTCTGGACCGGCGGCGATCTGCTGCTGCCGCGCAACGTCTCCAACCTGGTGCTGCAGAACAGCTACATCCTGATCCTCGCGATCGGCATGATGCTGGTGATCATCGCCGGGCACATCGACCTGTCGGTCGGCTCGATCACGGCGTTCGTGGGCGCCTTCGCGGCCGTGCTCACGGTGCAGCACGGCGTGGCGTGGCCCGTCGCCGTGGTGCTGTGCCTGCTGGTGGGCGCGGTGGCGGGCGCCGTGCAGGGCTTCCTGATCGCGTATCTCGGCATACCGTCGTTCATCGTCACCCTGGCGGGCATGCTGCTCTTCCGCGGCCTGACCGAGATCCTACTCAAGGGGCAGACCCTCGGCCCGTTCCCGAACGGCCTGCAGAAGCTGGGCAACGGCTTCCTGCCCGAGGTCGGGCCGAACACCAACTACCACAACCTCACCCTGCTCCTCGGCATCGTGCTGATCGCCGCCGTGGTGTGGCAGGAGGTGCGCGACCGGCGCCGCCAGCGGGAGTTCTCCCTCGACGTGGTGCCCGTGAAGCTGTTCCTGCTCAAGCTCGTCGCCCTGGTCGCCGCGATCCTCGTCCTCACGATGCTGCTGGCCAGCTACGACGGCGCACCGATCGTCCTGATCATCCTCGGCGTGCTGGTGTACGGCTACGGCTACGTCATGCGCAACTCGGTCTTCGGCCGCCACATCTACGCCATCGGCGGCAATCTGCCGGCCGCCAAGCTGTCCGGCGTCAAGGACCGGCGCATCACCTTCCAGGTGTTCCTGAACATGGGCGTGCTCGCGGCCCTGGCGGGTCTGGTGGTCGCCGCCCGTCTGAACGCGGCCTCGCCGAAGGCGGGCGACGGATTCGAGCTGGAGGCCATCGCCTCCTCGTTCATCGGCGGCGCCTCCATGAGCGGCGGTGTCGGCACCGTCCTCGGCGCCATCATCGGCGGTCTCGTCCTCGGCGTGCTGAACAACGGCATGAACCTCCTCAGCGTCGGCACCGACTGGCAGCAGGTCATCAAGGGCCTCGCCCTGCTGGCCGCGGTCGGCTTCGACGTGTGGAACAAGCGCAAGTCCGGTTCGTGAGGGTCCAGACAAGGGAGCCGTACGCATGGAACTGAACAGACGCACAGTCATCGCGGGAGCCGCGGCGGCGGGCCTGGCCGCCACCGCCCTCGGCACAGCCCCCGCCCAGGCCTCCCCGGGCGGGAAGCCGGTGAAGGAGTACTTCGGCACACTCGCCGACGGCACGAAGGTCCACCGCTGGTCGCTGGAGAACGGCGGCACGCGGATGAAGGTCCTCTCCTACGGCGGCATCATCCAGTCCCTGGAGGTCCCGGACCGGCACGGCCGCCACGCGAACGTCTCGCTGGGCTACGACAACCTCGCCGCGTATGTCGCCGGGACCACCTTCTTCGGCGCCACCATCGGCCGCTACGGCAACCGCATCGCCAAGGGGCGGTTCACCCTCGACGGCAAGAAGTACCAGCTGTCCGTCAACGACGGCGTGAACAGCCTGCACGGCGGCAAGCAGGGCTTCAACACCAAGGTGTGGGACATCGAGCCGTTCACCGTCGGCTCCGACGTCGGACTGCACCTGCACTACACCAGCGTCGACGGCGAGATGGGCTACCCCGGCACGCTGCGGACGAAGGTGACCTTCACCCTCACCCGGCACGGCGACTGGCGCATCGACTACGAGGCCACCACCGACAAGCCGACCGTCGTCAACCTCACCAACCACACGTACTACAACCTCGCGGGCGAGGGCAGCGGCAGCATCTACGACCACGAACTCTGGCTCGCCGCAGGCCGGTTCACCCCCACCGACTCGGGCCTGATACCCACGGGCGAGCGGGCGTTGGTCAAGGGCACCCCCTTCGACTTCACGCACCCCAAGCCGATCGGCCGGGACATCCGCACCGGCCATCCCCAGCTGGTCACCGCCAAGGGGTACGACCACAACTTCGTGCTGGACAAGGGCGTCACGGCCCGGCCCGAGCACGTGGCGACGCTGCGCGACCCCGGCTCCGGCCGCACCCTGAAGATCTTCACCGACCAGCCCGGTGTGCAGTTCTACTCGGGCAACTTCCTCGACGGCACCCTGGTCGGCCCCTCCGGCCGCACCTACCGGCAGGGCGACGGGCTGGCCCTGGAGACCCAGCACTTCCCGGACTCGCCGAACGAGCCGTCGTTCCCCTCGACCGTGCTGCGGCCGGGCCGGACCTACCGGACAACCACCATCCACCGGTTCTCCGCATGAAATGGCTCACACGGCCGGTGAGTTGAACGCCACTGCCGTCCCTTCCGTATCCAAGGGTGGCCCGTGCTCCCCCGCACGGGCCACCCCGAACGGAGGACCCCTTTGGCCGGCAACGTCACCTCGTTGTTCCGCGGCACCGACGCGCACAGCCCCTCGATGGCGGCGCTGGCGCGGGAGGGCGGCGACGGGACCGGCCCGGTGGACTTCTGCGTTCCGTGCAACCCCTACTTCCCCACCCCGGCCATGTACGACGAGCTGTCGGCCCGGCTGCGCGAGATCATCACCTACTACCCGAGCAGCGCCGACACCATCACCGCCGAGCTGTGCTCCCTGCTCCAGCTGCCGCCCCAGTGCGTGGCGATGGGCAACGGATCCACCGAACTGATCACCTGGATCGACCACCTGCTGGTCCGCGAGTCGCTGGCGATACCGGTCCCCACCTTCGGCCGCTGGACCGACCAGCCGATGGAGACGGGCAAGCGGGTCGACATGTTCCCGCTCCAGGAGGCGAGCGGATTCGCCCTGGACCTCGCCCAGTACGCCGAGTTCATCCGGCGGCGCGGCACCCGCGTGGCGGTGATCTGCAACCCGAACAACCCCGACGGCGGCTATCTGCGCAAGCAGTCGGTGGTGCAGTTCATGGACGCGATGGCGGACCTGGACCTGGTGATCGTGGACGAGTCCTTCCTGGAGTTCGCCGACGCCGAGGTCGACCCGAGCGTCGTCCAGGAGGCCGTGATCCGGCCGAACGTCGTCGTCCTGCGCAGCCTCGGCAAGAACTTCGGCCTGCACGGCATCCGCTTCGGCTACCTGGTGGCGAACCCGGCGCTGGCGGGCAGGGTCCGCGCGATGCTCCCGAAGTGGAACCTCAACTCCCTCGCCGAGTACGTGGTGTTCATGCTGAGGGAGCACGGCGCCGCGTACGCGCAGAGCCTGCAGCAGATCCGCCGCGACCGCCTGGAGATGACCAGCCACCTGTCCGCACTGCCGGGCCTGACCGTCTACCCCTCCCAGGGGAACTTCCTCTTCGTCCGGCTGCCCGTCGGGGCCGAGGGCACGGTGGTCCGGGACCGGATGCTCACCGAGCACCGGATCCTGGTCCGCGAGTGCGGCAACAAGATCGGTTCCTCCAGCCGCTTCCTGAGACTCGTGGTGCGCCCCCAGGTCGACGTGCGTCGCCTGGTGTCCGGCCTGGAGCAGGTGCTCTACGGGTCCAGGAGGGGAGCCGCCGTACCCGAGCTGAGCACCGGGACCAGCTACAGCTCGGGTACGGCGGCCGTGGACCGGCTGATGACCGAGACCAACGGAGGCGGTGTCCGGGGTCTGGCCGCACAGGCCCAGGCCATGGCCGCCGCTCCCGCTCCGGCCGCCGGCACCGGCATGCCGCTCCCCGCCGCCGTACCCCCGTCCGGCGCCGGGATGCCGATGTCGGCGGCAGCCCCCTTGCCCGCGGCGGCTCAGCCCTTCCCCGCGGCGCCCGAGCCGGTCCCCGCACCCCAGCCGGTGCCGGCGCCGGTCCCGGTACCGGCCCAGTCGCCCATGGCGCCCGTACCGCAGCCGGTGGCCCCGGTGCCGGCTCCTCAGCCGGTCCCGGTACCGGCGCCCGCTCCCCTGCCGCCCCCGGCGCCCCTGCCCGCACCGGCACCCCTGCCCGCGCCCGTACCGGTACCGGCCCCCGCGGCCGCGCTCGCCCCCACTCCCCCCGGTGTCCCGGCCCGCGGCGGCCTCACGGCGGCCCAGGTGCGCGGCATGACGGCCCCGGCTCCCGCCACAGGCCTGACCCCGGCCCCGGCCACCGGCTGGCCGAACGCCCAGAGCTGGCCGAACGCGGCGGGAATGGGGCAGACGGGCTAGCGCCGGACCTTGTGCTAAAGTTCCGGTGTTGCAGTTGTGGTACCCATGAACCTATGTGCGCCTGACGGGAATGTTTATCCATCAGGCGCATTAGTTGTTTTCCGGCATCTCCGGATGGGGCCTCTGCCTACAGATCGGAGAAGGTCATGGCACAGGGAACCGTGAAGTGGTTCAACTCTGAAAAGGGTTTCGGCTTCATCGCGCAGGACGGCGGCGGCCCCGACGTCTTCGCCCACTACTCGAACATCGCGACCCAGGGCTTCCGTGAGCTCCAGGAGGGCCAGCGGGTCTCCTTCGACGTCACGCAGGGCCAGAAGGGCCCGCAGGCGGAGAACATCCTCCCCGCCTGATCGCCGGACGCGTATTCCGCTCACCGGGGTCCGCACCATCAGGGTGCGGACCCCGGTTTGTGCTGTTTCCAGGAAGGCAGACAACCGCATGTCCCGCAGGCCCCAGAAGCCGAACCGGCGCGCCTCGTCGCCCCGACCGTCCGCGTCGTCGCCGAGGGAATTCCGGCTGCCGGAAAACACGACGCCCGCACTTCCCGCCGTCGAGGACTTCGCCGCTCTGGGCATGCCCGCGGGGCTGCTGAAGACTCTCGGCGCGCAGGGCGTGACCACCCCCTTCCCCATCCAGGCCGCCACGCTGCCCAACTCGCTCGCCGGCCGTGACCTGCTGGGACGGGGACGCACCGGCTCGGGCAAGACCCTCGCGTTCGGGCTGGCGCTGCTGGCCCGCACGGCCGGACTGCGCGCGGAGCCCAAGGCGCCGCTCGCCCTCGTGCTGGTGCCCACCCGGGAACTCGCCCAGCAGGTGGCGGACGCGCTGACCCCCTACGCGACGGCGGTGAACCTCCGGCTCGCCACCGTGGTCGGCGGGCTGTCCATCACCAGGCAGGCCGGTGCGCTCCGGCGCGGCGCCGAGGTGCTCGTGGCGACTCCGGGCAGGCTCAACGACCTCGTGGAGCGCGGGGACTGCGTGCTCGACCAGGTGCGCATCACGGTGCTGGACGAAGCCGACCAGATGACCGACATGGGTTTCCTGCCGCAGATCACCAGGCTGATCCAGCAGGTACGGCCCGACGGACAGCGCATGCTCTTCTCGGCCACCCTGGACCAGAACATCGACCGGCTGGTGCAGCGGTTCCTGACCGACCCCGTGGTGCACTCCGTGGACCCGTCCGCCGGCGCGGTGACGACCATGGAGCACCACGTGCTCCACGTCCAGGACGAGACCGACAAGAAGGCCGTCACCACGCGCATCGCGGCCCGTGACGGCAGGGTCATCCTCTTCCTCGACACCAAGAGGTCCGCCGACCGGCTCGCCAAGCGGCTGCTGGCCGTCGGTGTCCGCGCGGCGGCACTGCACGGCGGCCGCTCCCAGCCGCAGCGGAACCGCACCCTGGAACAGTTCAAGAACGGCCAGGTCACCGCCCTGGTGGCGACGAACGTCGCGGCCCGGGGCATACACGTCGACGACCTCGACCTCGTCGTGAACGTCGATCCCCCCACCGACCACAAGGACTACCTCCACCGGGGCGGCCGCACGGCTCGCGCCGGCGGCTCGGGCAGCGTGGTCACGCTGGTCCTGCCCGACCAGAAGCGGGACGTCACCCGGCTCATGTCGGATGCCGGCATCCGCCCCCGGACGGCACGCGTCACATCGGGCGACGCCCAGCTGGCCACCATCACCGGCGCCCGCGAGCCGTCCGGCGTGGCCGTCACCATCGAGGTCCCCCAGCCGGCGACACCGACGGCGTCCCGGCAGGAGCGGAAGACCGGCACCAAGCCCGGCAGGCGATCCGGCCGCCGGCGCCGCGGCGGCGGGGCCGAAGCCGCGACGGGCACCGCCACCAGGACGGGGAGCCGGGGCTCCGACCGCCGGGCCGCGGCCGGGGCGACGGCGGCTGCCGGCACCTCCGCGACCGGCGGGCGCGGTTCTGCCCGCCGGGCGGGATCCGGCGGGGCCACGGGCGGTGCCGGCGCAGCGGGCGGCCGCGGTTCCGACCGCCGGGGCGGCCGCCGCGGCGCTGCCAACTAGTACGCCACCGGCCAACCCGTCGACCGGTTCAGCAAGTTGACGCCCGGCTTCGGGGTGCTCGCGGAGCCTCCGGCCGGGCCACGGCGGCATGCCGACCGTGACCCGCGCGGTCTTCCCGAGCGGGTCACGGTCGACCGCCTCCCCCCGGCACCCGGCCGGCGTTCGTCACGTACGCCGGGGAGTGACCGTCAGGACCTTGAGGGCCACCTGGGGATGGAACAGCAGGGCCGGTGAGGCCACCATGTTCACCACGCGGACGAACTTCGTCCATACGGCCGCGTCCTTCACCGCCACACGGAAGAGCCGCATGTTGTACCAGTGGGCGAAGCGCGCGGCGAGGGACTGGCCGTCCGGGGTCCACATCAGGTCGGAGTTGGTGGACACCGTCCACGGCAGCAGCACCAGGCGGCCCACCTTCTTCTGGAATCCGCGGGCGAGGCCGTCCAGCCGGCCGGTCGCGCGGCACCGCTTCAGCATGCCCTGCAGCAGCTCCGCCTCCATCGCGGCGACCGTCATGCCCTGGCCGTAGACGGGGTTGAAGGCGCAGACGGAATCGCCGACGGCGAGGAGACGGTCCGGCCAGTCCTTCACGGCGTGGAAGGGCCGCCACTGGTTGTCGACGTTGGTGTAGCGACGGGTGGGCTCCTGGACGCTGCGCCGGCCGATGTGCTCGGCGAGGCGCGGGTTCCGCAGGCTCTCGGCGAACTCCACGTATCCCTTGTCGTCGGTCGGCGGCTGGTCCTCGAACCCGAACAGCGAGCAGGTCCACCGGTCGCGCTCCACGGCGAGCAGGACCCCGGCCCGGGGCACGCTCGGGGCGAACAGCATCTGGTAGGCGACGTAGTAGTCCGGGTGGCCGGGCTCGCTCGTGTGCGGCCGGTCGAAGTTCATCGACGTGTAGGTGACCTTGGCCTTCACGGTCCGTTTGGGCGGGACCGTGACCCCCATCGCGCCCAGCCAGTCGGTCAGGGAGCTGGCGCGTCCGGAGGCGTCGACGACCAGATCGGCGGCCAGCTCGAAGGGCTCCGGGGAGTCCGAGGGGTCCGTGTGCTGGGACTGGCACGTCACGCCGGTCACCCGGCCCGAGGAGTCCCGGGTCAGGCCCGTGCACTGGGTGGACGGCACCAGCGTGATCTGGGGCAGCGCGAGCACCTTGCGGCGCAGCCGGCGTTCCAGCTCGTCGCGGGTGAAGGTCTGGATGCGGACACCCGTGCGCTGCCGTGGCGCGAGTCCGACGGGCAGCAGGAAGTCGATGCCCTCCCCGTAGTCGAACACCGGTGCGCCCGCCGCTCGCAACTCCTCGCGCAGGCCCGGGAACAGCCGCTCCAGGATCTGCCCGCCCTTGGCGAGCATCGCGTGCGCGTGGTAGCCCTGCGGAGCGCCGGGATGGACGCCGGTGTCCTCGTCGACGGCGTCCCGTTCCACGAGGACGACCTCGCGGAAGAAGTCGGTCAGGACGCGGGCGGTCACCAGGCCCGCGTAGCTGCCGCCGACGACAACGGCCTTGCCCCAGGGGCGTTCTGCTCTCATCTCGTTTCCCATCCACCCAAGTCAACGGCACCGCCGAGAGCCCCGGCAGGGGCTCTGGATGCATCCGGGGAGCGCGTGCAGGCCCACGATCATGCGTCCACAGGCCTGCACGCCGTAACGTCAGATCCGGTCGGCCGCGATCAGGAGGTAGTGGAAGCTGCCTTCCTTGTAGGCGGTGAGGAACGGGTCCTCGATGCCGGTGGCCACGGAGGACTTGGCGCGCAGCTCCCAGTAGGGGATCGTGTCCGGGGTCAGGTCCACCACCTGGATCGGGACGAGGTCGTTCGCGGCGAGGGCCCTGAAGTACTCGCTGCGCGGGTGGATGTTGCAGGTGTAGTGCTCGTCGATCCGGCTGACGGCCTTGGAGCGCATGCCGGTGACGTCGTTGGAGCAGCCGGTGACGCAGACGTAGCGGCCGCCGTACTCCAGCAGGCGGGAGAACTCGGCGAAGAGCTCGAACAGGTCGACGTACATGGTCGTCTCGTTGGTCCAGATCGCCCGGCGCGATCCGGTCTCCAGCCGGGTGTCGAGCATGTTGCGGAAGTGGAAGCGGACCCTGTCCATCACCCCGCGCTGCTTCGCCTGCTCGTTGGCGAAGTCGACCTGCTGCTCGGAGATGCTGACGCCGTCCACATGGCAGCCGAAGCGCTCGTTGGCCATGAAGCTGGTGCCGCCGCGGCCGGAGCCGGCGTCCAGCAGCCGGTCGTCCGGCGTGAGGGTGCCGAGGTGGTCGAGGAGCACCTCGGCCTGTGCCGACTCCAGGCGGTGCATTTCCTCGATGATGCGCTGGTCGCGGGTCTCGGGCGGGCCGGCGAGGACCGACGGGTCCCATTCGCCGAGGCCGTAGTGGTGGTGGTAGAGGCCGTCGACCTCGCCGAGCTTGATGTTGACGGGGTCCTTCTCCTTGTTCCAGTACTCCGCGACCGACTTCTGGTAGTCGGTGCGCAGGACATCACGCATGGCGATGCGTTCCATCTGGGTGGAGATCTTGGACATGGGGGTTCCTTACGTGGGACTGAGGTGGGGGATGCGCGCAGTGGACGCGGCTCGGGGTCGGGCGGCCTTCGCGGCCTCGTGCGACGCGGCAGAGCTGGGCTCGTGCCGGTGCGTCAGGAACTCCCGGACGGGCGGGGGGTGTCCGGACACCCGTCCGCGGTGACGGACCGCCCCGGATCGGTCCCCGTCTCCTCGGCCTCCCGGCGGGGCTCGGCGGCGGTGGTACGGAGGTCTGCCGCCGGGGTGGCCTCGCCGGTGCGGACGACTGCCCCGGGTGCGCCGTAGCCGGTGCAGACGGCTGCCGCCGGGGTGGCCTCGCCGGTGCGGACGGCTGCCGCCGGTGCGCCGAAGCCGGTGCGGACGGCCGCCGCCGGTGCGCCGTAGCCGGTGCGGCCGAGGGCCGCCGCCGAGACGCCCAGCCCGGTGGGGCCGGTCGGAAAACCGACCCGGGACGGGCCCGCGCTCACCGGTGCCTGCCCGGCCGCCACCGCTTGCCCCGGCTCCGGCGGCCGCACCGCCTCCGTCGCCTGCCCGGCCGTCGGCAGCGGCGGCCGCAGCGCGTCCGTGCCTGCGCGGTGCTGGGCGGCCGCCGTACCGAAGGGGATGTGGGCCGCCGACGTGCCCAGCCCCGTGGGACCGGGCGGCAGGGCCGGGGCGACGGAGCCGGCCCCTGACGGGGACCCGGACTCGGGTCCGGCGGCCCGGGACCCGGAGTCGGGTCCGGTGGCCGGGGGGCGGGGCGAGGGGGAGGTACCGGTCGGCAGCAGGGTCCGTACCAGGCCCGCCATGTCGTGGGTCCCGGTGGGGGCCATTCCCCGGGAGAACAACGACACCGTCGTCAGCTCCCGTTCGTGCGGGCGATCTCGACGTTCTCCAGGACGCCGAGGGCGTCGGGCACCAGGACGGCGGCCGAGTAGTAGGTGCTGACCAGGTACGAGATGATCGCCTGATCGCTGATGCCCATGAAGCGGACGTTCAGGCCGGGCTCGACCTCGTCCGGGATGCCGGTCTGGTACAGGCCGATGACGCCCTGGTCGTCCTCGCCGGTACGCATGGCGATGATCGACGTCGTGCCCTGCTCGCTGATCGGGATCTTGCTGCACGGCAGCAGCGGCACCCCGCGCCAGGCGGGCAGGTGGTTGCCGTTCAGTTCGATGCCGCCGAAGTAGATGCCCCGCTTGTTGCACTGGCGGCCGAACGCGGCGATCGCCTTGGGGTGGGCGAGGAAACAGCGGGTCTTGCGCCGCATGCTCAGCAGCTCGTCCATGTCGTCCGGGGCCGGCGGGCCCGAGAAGGTGGAGATCCGCTGGTCGAAGTCGGCGTTGTTGAGCAGGCCGAACTCCTCGTTGTTGATCAGCTCGTGCTCCTGCCGCTCGCGCAGCGCCTCGATGGTCAGCCGCAACTGCTGCTGCGTCTGGTTCATCGGCTCGTTGAAGAGGTCGGCGACCCGGCTGTGCACCCGCAGCACGGTCTGCGCGACGCTCAACTCGTACTCTCGCGGGGTGAGTTCGTAGTCGGCGAAGGTCTGCGGCAGGGTCTCCTCGCCCACGTGCCCGGAGGAGAGCAGGATCTCCGCCTCGCCCGACTTGCTCAGCTTGCGGTGTCCGTTGGAGCTGATCTGCTGTACATGCCTGCGCAGCGCCTCGTGCCGGTCGGCGACCGCCTTGTACGCCGACAGCGGCAGGGCGAGAACCGTGGTGGCGGTCGCCGCGCGGGCCGTGAAGTCCCACTTCTTGGCCTGCCCGGACATCACCCGGCCGCCGAAGGTGTCCCCGTCGGCCAGCAGTCCGATCACGGCCTCGTCGCCGTACGGCCCCTCGCCGATCTTCTCCACCTTGCCGTGCGCGATCAGGTACACCTGGTCGGCCTTGCGGCCCTCCTGCACGATGATCTGGCCCGGAGCGAACTCCTTCTGCACGAACTTGTCGGCCAGCGCGCCGAGCACGTCGGCGTCCGTGAAGCCGCGCAGCAGCGGCAGTTCGCCCAGTTCGGCGGGGATCACCTGGACCTTCGAGCCGGTCTTCACGAAGGTCACCCGGCCGTCGCCCACGGTGAACGACAGGCGGCGGTTGACCCGGTACGTCGCGCCGGGCACGTTCACCCAGGGGAGCATGCGGCTCGCCCAGCGGGAGGTGATGCCCTGCATCTGGGGTTCGGACTTGGTGGTGGTGGCGAGATTGCGCGCCGCAGCGGTGCTGAGGCTCTGCTGCTCGCGCTGCTGCTGCTCGGACTCCGGGCCGGCCGCCGGTGCTGTCATGGTGTCGAGGGGCATGGCTCTACCTCGTCTTTCACGGCACGTAGGGACGCAACGACCTGTTGCCGTCACGCTGCGTACACAGAGGTATCAGAGCCTCGCTTACGTTGAGTAACCAAATTGGGGGCGCGCGAAGGCAGTCCGCAGGCTCACCCTGCGCCCCTCGCGCGCCCCCGACGCGCATCACTGCTGGTCTAACGTTTCCTCAGGTCAACCGATGGATGACGGTTCACCGGCGAGAATCGACAAGAGCCGGCAAAGGTCACCGCCTACTCGGAGTGACCGGCGTGGCGGATCGTCGCCCTACTTGCTCGGGCAGTCCTTCCACGCCAGGTGGTACACCGTGCTGATGTCGCCGTCCGTCGAGTCCATCGTCATGAAGCTGACCTTGTCGGCGGAGGTGGTGCCCGCGTTCACCCGCAGCTCGGTGTTGATGTTGAAGTTGCGCAGGACCCCGCAGGGCGCCCAGACCAGCTGGGCCCAGTCCGTGCTGTCGGTGGCCTCCCAGTTGTCCTTGAAGGGGCTGCTGAAGGGGTGGCTCTTGGGCACGGTCTGCGAGGAGCCCTGGAAGTAGTACGAGGCCTTCTGCGTGGCGCTCGCGCCGGGCTGGAGCGAGAGGAAGCCGCGGTAGTCGGCGCTGGCGATGGCGTAGGTGAAGCCCTGCGGGACGTGGACCACCAGGTTGAGCTGGCAGTTCTTGCGGAAGGCCGTGGGGTCGGAGTTGCCGCCGGCCTGGGCCAGGTAGTTGCTGTAGGTCACCGTGAAGGCGGTGTTGTCCGGTGAGACGGCGACCGCGGCGGTGCCCTCGGGGCAGCCGGAGCCGTTCACCGTCGCCACATCGATGACGATCTTGTCCGGGGGCGGGTTGTCGATCGGGCCGCCGGCGGGTCTCTGGGCGGGTATCGCGGTGGAGAGCAGCGCCGCCACGGCGCCGCTCAGGAGGAGTCCACCAGCCATGGTTTCTCCCATAGTCGGGTGTGGGGGGTCTGTGTGCAGCCTGTGAAGCGTTCGCATCGTAGGAAGCCCCGCTCACTCCCGGGAGAGTCAACTCCGGCCATTCACAACCGGCCGTTCACACCGGCCCCCTACGGGTTCTCCCAGGCCTCCGGTTCCGCCGCGAGGGCCCGGACGGGCTCCGGCAGGGCGCCCGCCGCGAGGTCGGCGAGGGTGACGCCCTCCAGGATCCGGCGGACGTTCGCGCGCAGCGCGATCCACAGGGGGAGCAGGGGCTGTGCGGTGCCGGTGTAGGCGAGGCCCGTCGGGCGTTCCCCGCGGACCGACACGATCGGGCCGTCCACGGCCCGGATCACATCCGCGACCGTGAGGCCGGTCGCGTCCCGCGCCAGCCGGTAGCCGCCACCACCGCCCCGCCGGCTGTCGACGATCCCGGCCCGCCTCAGGTCACCCAGGATCCCTTCCAGGAACTTGTGCGGGATGCCCTGCACGGCGGCGATTTCCTCCGCTTTCACGGGGCCGATACCCTGCCGTACGGCCAACTCCAGTACCGCCCGTACCGCGTAATCCGCCCGTGCCGAGATCCTCATGAATCCATTGTGGGGCGTCGCCGCAGGGAGAATGGCCCTCGCCCGCGCCCCGTAAGATCGCCCGGGAGGATCCACCTTGGCGCTCAGCAGACGTACTTTCAGCGCCCTGGCCGGCTCGACCGCCCTGGGGCTCGCCCTGGGCGGCAGCGACGGCACCGGGGCACCCTCGGCATACGCGGCGCGCAGCGTGCCGACCGGCCCGGCGCCGGCCCCGCCGAGCGCCGACGGCGAGCGGCACACCATCGGGTACGACCGGTACTCGCTGCTCGTGGACGGCAGACGGCTGGTCGTGTGGTCCGGCGAGATGCATCCCTTCCGGCTGCCGAGCCCGTCCCTGTGGCGGGACGTCCTGCAGAAGATGCGCGCCCACGGCTACAACGCGGTGAGCATCTACGTGGCCTGGAACTACCACTCCCCCGCACCCGGCCGCTACGACTTCACCGGTGTCCGGGACCTGGACCTGTTCCTGCGCATGGCCGCCGAGACCGGCCTGTACGTCATCCTGCGGCCCGGCCCGTACATCAACGCCGAGGTGGACGGCGGTGGCTTCCCCGGCTGGCTGACCGCGACGAAGGGCACGGCCCGGACGGACGACCCGACGTATCTGGGGCACGTCGACGCCTGGCTGACCCAGGTGAACCGGATCGCCCGCAGGCACCTGTTCACCCAGGGCACCGGCACGATCCTGCTGTACCAGATCGAGAACGAGTACGACGCCCACACCGACCGGACCGGCCGGGCGTACATGTCCCATCTGTACAAGAAGGTGCGGGCGGACGGCATCGACGTACCGCTGTTCCACAACGACAAGGGGCGGGGCGGCTACTGGACGCCCGGGTCGTTCGACACCGGCGGCGAGAAGGGCGGCTGGCTGTACGGGTTCGACGGGTATCCGTCGCCCGCGCAGACGCCGCCGGACTGGGGGACGTTCGGGCCCGGCGGGGCGAAGGGCGGGGCCGGTGCCTCGCCGTCCACGCCCGGGTTCGTGCCCGAATTCGGCGGCGGCTGGTTCGACCCGTGGGGCGGCGCCTGGTTCGACGGCAAGGGTTACGCCGAGTCACGGCGCACCCGGGACGCCGCCTACGAGCGCCGCTTCTACCTCACCAACCTCGCCAACGGCCTCACCCTGCACAACGTGTACATGACCTTCGGCGGGACCTCCTGGGGCTGGCTGCCCGCGCCGGTCGTCTACACGTCCTACGACTACGGCGCCGCCATCGACGAGGCCCGCAACGTCACCGAGAAGATCGCGCCGATGCACCAGCTCGGCCATCTGCTGCAGCGCGTGCCCGACTTCGCCAAGCTGGACCGGGCGGCGGAGGTGAAGGCCGCGGGCCTGAAGGTCTACCACCTGACCAACCCGGACACCGGCGCGCATGTCTACGTCGCCCGCAACGACGGCACGGACGCGGTCACCACCGATCTGCCGACCGACGCCGGCCGGTTGCGGATCACCGTGCCCGGCAAGGACGCCAGGCTGCTGACGACCGGGCTGAAGCTGGGCCGGCGGACCCTTGAGTACTCCACCGCCGAGCCCGTGCTGTGCGTGACGGCGGGGCGGCAGGACATCGCGCTGTTCTCGGGCCGCAGCGGCGAGATGACCGAGCTGGTGCTGAAGTGCCAGACCGAGCCGGACGTCATGCGGCTCGACCCGGAGGCCGCCTGGGCCTTCGACGGCGCCGACGCGCTGCATGTGAACGCGCCGCTCGGCGAGGGCGGACTGACCCGGGTGCTGGTGCAGAAGGGCGACACCGAGACCCCGCTGCTGCTGCTCTTCGCCGACGACCTCACCGCCGCACGCGTGTTCCCGTACGACACCCCGTCCGGGACCCTGCTGGTGTACGGCCCGGCGCTGCTGCGCCATGTCGAACTGCGCGGCTCCGAGGTCCACTTGACGGGTGACGTCACCGACACGACGAGCGTGGAGGTGTGGGGACCGCGCGGCATCGACACGCTGGTGTGGAACGGGCGCACCCTGCCCACCCGGGTGACCCTGTCCGGCAGCCTGATGACCACCAAGATGCTGCCCGCCGCCCCCGAGGTGAAGCTGCCCGAGCTGGGCGGCTGGCGGATGCGCAGGGAGAACCCGGAGGTCGGGCCCAGCTTCGACGACTCGGGCTGGCAGGCTGCGGACAAGAAGACGTCGTTCAGCACCACGCCCGTCCCCGACGGCGGGCCGGTCCTCTTCGCCGACGACTACGGCTTCCACTACGGAGACGTCTGGTACCGCGGCTCCTTCACCGACTCCACCGGCCTGGAGGAGCTCTCGCTCGCCTACAGCACCGGCACCCAGGGCCTGTTGATGGCGTGGCTGGACGGCGAGCCGCTGGGCACGCACCGGATGCCGGTGCCGGACAGGAACACGACCACCAGGCAGGGGACTTGGACGGCGACGGCCGCCTTCCCCGTCCGGGAGGCGCTGCGCTCCCCCGGCCGGCATGTGCTGTCCGTGCTCGTCCGGCGCATGCAGCACGACCAGGACGGCAAGGGCCTCGACACCCACAAGGCGGCCCGGGGTCTGACGGCAGCCTCCTTCAAGGGGGCTTCCCCGACGGTGAGTTGGCGGATCCAGGGCGAGGGCACCCCGGATCCCGTCCGCGGCCCGATGAACAACGGCGGGCTGTACGGAGAGCGGGAGGGCTGGCATCTGCCCGGCTTCCGGGACCACGACTGGGAGGAGGCGAGCTTCCCGCGCGCCGCCCGGTACCAGGGCGTGACCTGGTACCGGACGGCCTTCCGCCTCTCGGTCCCGGCCGACATCGACGCCTCGATCGGCCTGACCCTTCAGGACGACCCGTACCGGGCCTACCGTGCCCAGATCTTCCTCAACGGCTGGAACATGGGCCAGTACATCAACAACGTCGGCCCGCAGCACACCTTCGTCCTGCCGAACGGCGTCCTGCGCACCCGGGGCACCAACACCCTCGCGCTGGCGGTCCTGTCGGAGTTCACCACGCTGTCCGGACCGGGGACCGTACGTCTGACGCTGCTCGGCCGGGCGACCGGCGGGCTGCCGGTCACGCCAGTCTGATCACGTTCCAGGACAGCGGCTCCAGTACGGCGGTGAGGGTGCCGTCCGCCAGGGCGGTGCCCTCGACCGGGTGCGGGGCGACCCGCTCGGGGTCGTCGAGGGTGTTACGGGCGTCGGGGTCGGCGTCGGCGAGCGCACTGTGCTCGGTGACTCTCGTCAACTCCATTCCGCTGAGGGTGACTTCGAGGGGCAGGGCGTCCGTACGGCTGCGGTTGACGGCGAACACGGTGACCGTGCCGTCGGCGGCGCGGACGGCCGTGGCGTGCAGCAGGTCGGTCTCGCCGTACTTCTCCGTCTCGTACGTCGGCGAGTCCACCCGTACGTCGAGCACCTCGCCCCGGCCGTACTTCGAGGCCTGCGCGAACGGGAAGAACGTCGTCTGCCGCCAGGCCGGGCCGCCCGGCTCGGTCATGATCGGGGCGATCACGTTGACCAGCTGGGCGAGGCAGGCGATGGTGACGCGGTCGGCGTGCCGGAGCAGGGCGATGAGGAGCGAGCCGAGGACGACGGCGTCCGTGACGCTGTAGTTGTCCTCCAGCAGACGGGGCGCCTCGGGCCAGTCGGACGGGTCGAGGCTCTCGGCGTACTCCTGCCAGCGGGAGAGATACCAGACGTTACACTCGTCGAAGGAGAGGTTGATCTTCTTCTTGGACTTGAGCCGGGCGCCCACGTGGTCGACGGTCGCGATCACGTTCTCGATGAAGGACTCCATGTCGACGGCCGAGGCGAGGAAGGAGTCCAGGTCGCCGCCCGTGGGCTCGTAGTAGGCGTGCAGCGAGACGTGGTCGACCAGGTCGTACGCCTCCTGCAGGACGGTCGCCTCCCACTCGGCGAAGGTGGGCATGGCCTGGCTGGAGGAACCGCAGGCGACCAGTTCGACGCCGGGGTCCGCCTGGCGCATCGCCCGTGCGGTCTCGGCGGCGAGCCGGCCGTACTCGTGGGCGGTCTTGTGTCCGGTCTGCCAGGGCCCGTCCATCTCGTTGCCGAGGCACCACAGCCTGATCCCGAAGGGTTCCTTGTCGCCGTGGGCGGCGCGGAGGCCGGAGAGGGCGGTGCCGGCGGGGTGGTTGGCGTACTCCTGCAGTTCGAGGGCTTCGGCCACGCCTCTCGTCCCGAGGTTCACGGCCATCATGGGTTCGGCCTGGGGGCCGAGCTTCCTGAGGAAGGCGATGTACTCGGAGAGACCGAACCGGTTCGTCTCGGTGGAGTGCCAGGCGAGGTCGAGGCGGCGGGGGCGGTCCTCGACCGGGCCGACCGAGTCCTCCCACCGGTAGCCGGAGACGAAGTTGCCGCCCGGGTAGCGGATGACGGTGACACCGAGTTCACGGACGAGGTCCAGCACGTCGGTCCGCAGGCCCTCGGCATCGGCTGCGGGGTGCTCCGGCTCGTAGATGCCGGTGTAGACACAGCGGCCGAGGTGTTCGACGAAGGAGCCGAAGACACGTGCGCTGACTTCGCCGATGGTGAAGGCGGGGTCGAGGGTGAAACGGGCGGGGTGCATGGGCGCCTTCCGGGGAGGGGTGCGGGTATTTCGTCGGCGGGTGCGGGTGATGCGTGGTCTCTCGCGCTCACGCGGCGGTGGCCGCACCGGGTCACTGGCCGGCCAGGCCCGTGTGGGCCACGCCCCGGACGATCCGGCTCTGGAAGAAGACGAAGACGACGATCAGCGGCAGACCCGCCATCAGGCCGCCCGCCATGAGCTGGGGCCAGACGATGCCGAAGGCGTTCTGCACGGTGGCGATGCCGTTGAGCATGGTCATCAGGTCGGGATTGTTGGTCACCATGTAGGGCCACAGGAAGTTGTTCCACGAGGCGATGAAGGTGAAGATCCCCACCGCCGAGAGGGAGGGCTTCGACAGCGGCAGGACGATCGTGAAGAAGATGCGCCATCTGCCCGCGCCGTCGATGAAGGCCGCCTCCTCCAGCTCCTTCGGGAGCGACTGGAAGAACTTGTAGAGGATGTAGACCATCGCTGCCGGGGCGCACTGGGGCAGGATCATGCCCCAGTAGGTGTCGACCATGCCGAGCGACTGGACGGTGCTGAAGAGAGGCACGCCGAGGATCGCCGGGGAGAACATCAGGCTGGCCATGGTGACGGCCATCAGAGCGCGCTTGCCGCGGAACTCGGTGCGGGCGAAGCCGTGTCCGGCGAGGGCTGCCCGGGATCCAGTGGGGTGAACTGACCGATTCCGTAGGTGGCTTGAGGGAGGTGGACAGGGCCCAGACCAGCGGGGCGAGCCAGATCAGGGAGAGGGCGGCGGCCGCGATGATGACGAACAGGACAAAGGAGATCGCGGAGGCGTAGCCCACGCGGTAGCTGGTGTAGCCCTCTTCGAGGGTGTAATGCGCGAACGTGCGCGTCGAGTCCTCCGGCCCCGGACCGAACTGGTACATCACCACCGCCTGGTCGAAGACCTGGAGCGAGGCGAGGATCTGGAGCGCGACGAGCAGGCCGGTGATGTTGCGCAGGTTGGGCACGGTGATGTGCAGCATCCACTGGAAGGCGCCCGCTCCGTCCAACTCGGCCGCTTCGTACACGTGGTTGACCATGACGTTGGTGGGCTGGAACAGCCACCGCCACAGGTTGCCGACGACCGCCGAGAGGAGGAAGGGCGCGAAGAAGCACAGCCGCCACAGCCACGTGAAGTGGACGGTGTGATGGGCGATGAGCGCCATCAGCAGGGCCACCACGACGATCAGCGGGACGACCCAGAGCGTGAACTTCACGCTGTACCAAAGGGAGGACCAGACCAAGGGGTCCTTGAGGGCCTCGCGGTAGTTGGCGAGGCCGACGAAGCCGGTGTGATCGCCGGAGATGTTGGCGTCGGTGAAGCCGAGGTAGAGGCCGCGGACGACGGGGAGAAGGACGAACAAGCCGTAGAGGACGAAGAACGGGGTCACGAACCAGCCGCCGTGCTGGAAACGGCGCCCCATCGCACCCGGGCGGAGTCGGCCGCGGCGGCCTCGCGGGCGTGCAGCGCACCCGTCGTGGACAGGGTCGTACTGCTTCTCCAGCTCGGACTTCATACGGCGGGCTGCCTGGGCGGGCTTGGCGGAACCGAGGTTGAAGGAGGCGATGACCGGGCCCAGGCGCTGGGCGAGGATGCCGGAAACCACTCGTCGGTGGAGGCGGCGGAGGGGAGTCGGCCGTCCCCGTCCAGCAGTCCGGCCTTCCTGCAGACGTCCCTGCGGTAGAAGCAGTACTGGACGTGGATGTCGAGGGGCAGGCCGTAGAGCTTGCCGCCGACGATGCCGCGCTGCCACAGGACCGGGTTGAAGTCGGCTTCGTGGACGCCGTACCGGGCGAGGAGGTCGGCGCCCCAAGGGTCGAGGAGGCGCCCGGGGGCGAAGCCCGGGATGTGGCCCTGGCACATGACCGCGAGGTCGGGGGCGCGGTTGCCGGCTGCGGCCATGGCGAGCTTGGTGTAGTAGGGGCCGCCCCAGGTGAGGGTCGAGTCCTTGACCGCGATGCCGGGGTGCGCCGTGTGGAAGGCGTCGACCATCGCGACCTGGTTGGTGCCGTCGCCGCCCTGGAAGAGGTTCCAGTAGCGGACGCGGGTGCGTGCGCCGGCGGCGAGTGCGTCGGCTCCGGTGCCGAGTGCGGCGAAGCCGAGGCTCGCGGCCACCGCCGTTCCGCCTGCCGCTGTGAGCAGTTGTCTGCGATGCAGGCCGGGTTGCCCCATACCTTGCCCCCACCGTTCCGAGATGATCGAAATATCGAATAGCACTCGCAACTTCGAACGGGACCGTAGATTCGAAGCGCTTCCGCGTCAATGGGTCGGACGCAAGCTCCTGGGGCGGACCCACGCCCATAAGGCCGTTCACGGTTGAACGACGCTCGCGGATCGCATGACGCGAACACACCCAGGCGCGTACCCTCGGACGGGCTCTACAGCGGCGGTCAGAAGGGGGAGGCATGGGCATCGCGGGCGCGCGTGAGCGGGCGGCACGCCTGACCGCACGACTGCGGGGCTCCCGTCCCGGCTCGGCGATGCGCTCACTGGCCGGCGACCTCGCCGCCGCCATCCACGCCCGGCCCTCGGCGCCCGACGGCGTACGGGAGGTGTGCCGGGCCCTGTGCGAGGAGATGAGCACGCGGCGCGGCGGACGCCCGGTCGAGCTGCGCTTCGAACGCTTCCCGGACGAGATCGAAGTCACCGGGCTGTGGGTGGAGTTCGCCGACTTCGACCTGGTGATCGTGGAGGAGCGGGCCGAGGCCGTGCAGCAACTGGTCATCCTGGGCCATGAGTTGTGGCATCTGCACGCCGGGCACCGGCACCACCACCTGGCTGGGGACGCGGCGGCCCGCGCACTCGCCGACGCGCCGGGCTGGCGGGACATGCCCCTCACGGTGGCCGCCCGCAACGGCTCCCGGGAGGCCGACGAGGCCGAGGCGGACGACTTCGGGCACCGCCTGGCCGCCCTGTTCCGGCCCCACCTCGCCGGCTCCGGCACCGGCGCCCCGCAAGGCCGGGCGCAACGTTCTCTCAGCCCGGTGCAACGGACCCTCGGCTATCGCGGAGGAGGAGGGGAAACGCCGTGACACTGGCGCTCGATGCCTCGACCCTGGCGGTCCACTCCCCGCAATCCCTCGGCGACGTCTCCGTCTCCTTCTGGATCCCCACGGCCGTCCTGACCGCCGCTCTGGCGATCAAACTGCCCAGCATCATCAAGATGTGGCGGGACCCGATGCTGCGCGCCGTCGGCGGTCTGCTGCTGTTCGCCTGCGCGGTGTTCGTCTTCGCGTCCCCGCGGACCATCGCCTGGACCAACCGGGTCACCGGGGTCCCGAACATCTCGGCGCCCTGGGTGTACTCCCTGCTCACCGCGCTCTGCGCGTCCTGGCTGCTGCTGATCATCGCCTGGCGCAACGGCCGCTCCGACCGCTCGGCCCAGACCCGCCGGGTGACCCGCTGGGTGGTGTCCGTCTACGCAGGTGTGGTGGTCGCCCTGTGGGTGCTGTTCGCGCTCGCGGACGTGCCCGTGGAGCGGCTGCGCGACCTCGACACCTACTACGCCAACACCCCCTTCATGCGCGAGGAGATCCTGCTCTACCTCGTCGCGCACACCGTGGCCTGCTCGATCACAGCCCGGCTGATCTGGAACTGGATCCGCACCGACGGCCTCGACGCCTGGCTGCGCTGGGGGCTCGGGCTGCTGGGCGTCGGCTACGCCACGAACCTGTTCTTCGACGCGGCCAAGCTGACCGCCGTCGCGGCCCGGTGGACCGGGCACGACCTGGACTGGCTGAGCACCGATGTGGCCCCGGCGGGCGCGTGTGTGTCCGCCACCCTGGTCGCGGTGGGCTTCATCGTCCCGCACGTCGGCCAGTATCTGCACGAGCGCTGGAACGTCCGGCTGCGCCACCGCTCCCTGGGCCCGCTCTACCAGCTGATGCGCGCGGTCACGGGCGAGCGCGAGCCCTTCGCCCCGCACGCCCCCGCCGAACTGCGCCTGATCCGCCGCGAGACCTTCATCCGCGACGCCCTGCTGCAACTGTCCCGGCACCTGGACGAGGACCTGCGCGCCCGCTCGTACGAGTCCGCCCTCGCCCTCGGCTTCTACCCCGACCGGGCCAGGGCCCTCGCCGCCGCCGTGACCCTGCTGGACGCGGCCGGCGGTGCGCGGCCGGCCCGGGCCGACGGCGCCGAGGCCGCGTCCGGTCCCGACACGGCGTATCTGCTCCAGGAGATCCAGGCCGTGTCCCAAGCCCTCCGCCACCCCGACGACATCATGGCGGTACGCGCCGGCGCGGCCGCCCCGGCAGAGAGCGTGCCCGCGCATGACTGACCGCCCCTCCCCCATAAGAACCGCCGTCGTGCTGGGGGGATCCCACACCGGCATGCTCGCGGCCCGCGCGCTCGCCGACTGTGCCGACCGGGTCGTGGTCGTCGAACGCGACGCCCTGCCCACTGGCCCGGAACCCCGCAAGGGGCTGCCGCAGGCCCGGCACGCGCACATGCTGTGGTCGGGCGGGGTACGGGCCGTGGAGCAGTTGCTGCCGGGCATCACCGAGGCGCTCCAGGCCGCCGGGGGGCGCCGGCATCCGGTGACCACGGGCGTGGTCGCCCTCTCCGCGCAGGGCTGGTTCCGCCGCTGGCCCGAGTCCCACCATGTGATCCTGGCCGGCCGGGACCTGCTGGACGCCACCATCCGCGCACAGGTCCTCGCCGATGCGCGGATCGACCTCGTCGACCGCACCGAGGCTCTCGGCCTCACCGGCACCGACACGGCGGTCACCGGCGTACGGCTGCGGACGCGGGACGGTGCCGAGCACACCCTCGCCGCCGGCCTCGTGGTCGACGCCACCGGGCGCGGATCCCGGGCCACACGGTGGCTGGCCGACCTCGGGCTGCCCGCGCCGGAGCACCGGGAGATCGACCCGGGCGTGGTTTATGCCAGCCGTCTCTACCGGGCCCCCGAGGCGACCTGGGACAGCTTCCCCGTGATCAATGTGCAGCCCGATCCGCACGACGACGGACCGGGCCGGTCGGGCTTCCTGCTGCCCATCGAGCAGGGCCGGTGGATCGTCACCCTGTCCGGCACCCGGGGCGGCGAACCCTCCGCCGCGAACGAGGCCTTCCTCCCCTTCGCCCGGGAGCGGCTGCGCCATCCGCTGCTCGGCGAACTGCTGGAGAGCGCCGAGCCGCTGTCCGACGTGTCGGTGACCCGCTCCACCGTCAACCGGCGGCACTTCTTCGAGCGGATGCCGGTGTGGCCCGAGAACTTCACCGTCCTCGGTGACGCGCTCGCCGTGTTCAACCCGGTCTACGGCCACGGTCTGGCGGTCGCCGCGCAGAGCGCGGTGCTGCTCCGCGAGGTGATACGGCGGCACGGCCGGGGCACGCCGGGGCTGGCGCGCCGGGTGCAGCGGGCGGTCGCCCGGCCGGTCCGCGCGGCCTGGGACCTGGCCCTCGGCCAGGATGTGTTCTACCCCGGCGCGACGGCCTCCGGCCCCACCGTGCGGGACCGGCTGCTGTCCGCCTACGTCGGCCGCCTGCTGTACACCGCGACGGGCAACGGCCGCGTGGCCCGCCGGGTGACCGACGTGACGTCTCTGGAGCGGGGCGCGGAGGTGTTGCTGACGCCGAGTGTGCTCCTCGCCGCCGCGGTGGGGCCGCTGAGACCCCCCTTGGCGGGGCCGCCGCTGACTGCGGAGGAGCGGAAGGCCGCGGGGGTTCTTTAGGCCGTTGCCGGGTGCGGGTGCGTCGTGGCCGGTCACGCGGTTCCGCGCGCCCCCGGTCAGCCCTTGAACGCCGGTTGGGGCAGGCCCTGGCCCGCGTCCGGGATCACGAGTACCGAACCCGACAGGGGGTGCGGGGAGCGCAAGCCGGTGCGGGCTGTCGTGACGTACAGGTCGGTCAAGGCGGCGCCGCCGAATGCGCAGGCGGTCGTGCGTGGCGTCCTCTGCAGCGAGATCTCCCGGTCCAGCTCGCCGGACGGCGTGTAACGGCGCACCGCTCCCCCGTCCCACAGCGCCACCCACACGCATCCGTCCGCATCCACCGTCAGACCGTCCGGGAAGCCCGCGCCCTTCTCGATCTCCGCGAACGGCCGCCGGTCATGGACCCGTTCGCCGTCGTGGTCGAAGACGTCCACGCGGCGGGTCGGGCTGTCGACGTAGTACATGAGGCGGCCGTCGGGGCTCCAGCCGGTGCCGTTGCTGACGGTGGCTTCGGAGAGGATCGTGCGCGCCGTGCCGTCGCCGGTCAGCCGGGTCAGTGTGCCGCCGCCCGGTGCCTCGTCGTAGCGCATCGTGCCCGCCCACAGCGAACCGTCGGGCGCCACGGCGGCGTCGTTGGCGCGGCGGCCCGGGACGGGCTCGTGGTGCAGCCAGCGGAAGGTGTCGTCGGGGTCCAGCAGGCCGACGCCGTCGCGGAGGTTGAGCACCAGTCCGCCGCCCTCGCGGGGCTTGGCCGCGCCCACGTGCTGCTCCGTCGTCCGCACCGTGCGCCGGCCCGTGCCGGGGTCGTAGGTGTGGATGCGCATACCCAGGATGTCCAGCCAGATCAGCCGGCCCGTCGCCGGATCCCAGGTCGGGCCCTCGCCCAGCTCCGCCGCCGCCCGTACCGCGACCTCGTACCGGCCGCTCATGCCACGCCCCGGTGGCCCAGCCGCTCGGACAGCTCCGCCGCGCCCTTCGCCGCGAGCTGCTCCAGCTCGGCCCGGCGCTCGTCGCTCCAGCGGATCATCGGGACCGAGATGGAGAGGGCGGCAACGACCTGGCCGGTGCGGTCGCGCACCGGGGCCGCCACACAGCTCACGTCCGGGTTGGACTCGCGGCTCTCCACCGCCATGCCCCGCTGCCGGATCCCGGCCAGGGCCTCGCGCAGCGCGGCGGGGTCGGTGATGCTGTTGGGCGTCATCGCGGCCAGCTCGGCGTCGTCCGGGATCCGCGCCGCCAGCTCCTGCTCCGGCAGCGAGGCCAGCAGCATCTTGCCGACCGAGGTGCAGTGGGCCGGCAGCCGGCGGCCGGCGGCCGAGACCATGCGGACGGCGTGCGTGGAGTCGACCTTGGCGATGTAGATGACGTCCGTGCCCTCGAGGATCGCCACATGGACCGTCTCGTCGCAGGTCTCGGCGACCGAGCGGGCCACCTGCTGGCCCTCGGCGGCCAGGTCGAGCTGCTCGGCGTAGCGGCTGCCGAGCTGGTACGGGCGTACGCCGAGCCGGTAGCGTCCGGGCTGGCCCGGCACGGGCACGATGTACGAGCGTGCGGCGAGCGTGGTGACCAGCTCGTGCACGGTGGTGCGCGGCAGCTGGAGCTTGCGCACGATGTCGGGGGCGGAGAGCGTCCCGTCTCCGTCGAGGAACAGCTCAAGAATATCGAGAGCCCGGGTCACGGCAGGCACGAGGCGTCCCACGTCCGGCCCCCTCCCTTGGGTCTAAGCGCCCGTTCGACAGCTCGATGTCGAGATGTTCGAGATATCAACAGGCGATCGGCATGACGAACACAGGCTAATCATGGGGAGGTGCGCGGGCAATGGTCCGGAGCACGCCGGGCACCATGAAGGGCATGTATGTCGACTTCCAGCTGGTGCTGCTGCGCCGCATGGCCGACCACAACCCGGATCTCGTCGAGGACGCCCGGCGCTCGCTCGGCGCCTCGATCGCCGACATGCGGGAGGCCAACAAGCGTTGGCAGGCGATGGTCCGTTCACCGAGGTCCCGGTCCGCCGCCGCCCGGTACCGCTCCGTCCTCGGCGAGCCGGAGTCCGTCGTCCCGCGCCGGCTCGGGGACGTCGACTGCGAGGCCCGCCACTGGGCCCTGCCCCTCTGGCCCGACCTGCGCTTCGAGGTGCTGGTCGGGCCGGACGGCGCGGTCTGGAACGAGTGGCTGGTACGGGCACCGGGCGCCCCGGCCCCGCGGCTGGAGACCCTGGACGACCTCGTCCCCTGGTCCTGCACGGTGGACGAGGCCGCCCGCGCCTTCGCCCCGGCCCGCCCGCTGGAGGGCACCGCGCCGACCCGGTGGGGGCTCGCCTTCACCGCACCCGGCCCGGACGGCGTACGGCACGAGGTGACCGCCGAGTTCACCTGGGGGCTGCTGCAGCGGACGGCCGTGATCACCTAGCTCAGGCGTCGAAGGCCGTCGCCCGGGTGCGCTTCTCCCAGGCGGTGATGTCCTCGCGGACCTGGTCGAGGTGGGCCAGGACGGCGCTCACGCCGTCGTCGCCGAGGGGCAGGCGCAGCGGGGTGTGCTCCGCCTCCAGCGCGGCCAGGATGAGGGCTGCCGCCTTGGCCGGGTCGCCGGGCTGGCTGCCCTGGCCGCCTGCGACCGAGCCACGGGTCTCGGCCACCCTGGCGTACGCGCCGGTGTCGGAGCTGACCCCGGCACGGCCGGTGTCGAACAGCGAGGTCCGGAACGCGCCCGGCTCGACGATCAGCACCTTGATGCCGTACTCCCGCACCTCGTCCACGAGCGCCTCGGACAGGCCCTCCAGGGCGAACTTCGTCGCGCTGTACGCCCCGAAGCCCGCGAAGGACATCTGCCCGCCCATGCTGCTCATCTGCACGATCGCGCCCGAGCGCCGCTCCCGCATCTGCGGCAGCACCGCCCGGACGAGCGCCGCCGGTCCGAAGAAGTGCAGGTCGAACAGGGCGCGCAGCTCGGCCTCGGTGGTCTCCTCGACGGCGCCGACATGGGTGCGGCCCGCGTTGTTGACCAGCACGTCGATCCGCCCGTGCCGGGCCACGACGTCCCGGACCGCCGAATCGATCGCGGCCAGGTCGGTGACGTCCAGACGCAGCGCCTCCACCTGGTCGGGGTGAGCCGCCACCAGGTCGTCCAGGGCCTCCGGACGCCGGGCCGCGCCGACCACCACATCACCGGCGGCTACGGCCGCCTCGGCGATCGCCCGCCCGAAACCGCTGCTCGCCCCGGTCACCAGCCATACCTTGTTCATCGCAACTCCCCGTCGCTCTCGTCTCGTTCGCCCCATCGGGTGCGACACGAACAAGACTGCTGCCGGATGCCGTTGCCCGTCCAAGACCCTCGGTGATAGCCAACGGTTATGACGATGGACGTCCACGCTCGTGATCTGCGGTACTTCGTCGCGGTCGCCGAGGAGCTGCACTTCACCCGGGCCGCCGAGCGTCTCTATGTCTCGCAGCCGGCGCTGAGCAAACAAATCCGGGCGCTGGAGCGGCAGTTGGGGACGGAACTGTTCCGGCGCGATCAGCACGGGGTGGCGCTGACGGCGGCGGGCGAGGCACTGCTGCCGCACGCCCGCGCCGTCCTGTCGGCATGGGAGGCGGGCGCGGCGGCGGTGGAGGCGGCCAAGGCGGCCCAGCGCAGCACGCTGGTGGTGGGCATGAGCACCAGTCCGGGCCGGGGCGGGCTGCTGCCGGCCATCCGCTCCCGGTTCACCGCCGCGCACCCGCGGGTCACGGTGCGGCTACGGCAGATGAGCTGGGACGATGCGACGGCGGGCCTGGCGGACGGCTCGACGGACGTCGCCTTCGTCTGGCTGCCGCTGCCGGACGAGGAGCGCTACGCCTGGACGGTGGTCGCCGAGGAACCGCGCCTGCTCGCCCTGCCGGAGACGCACCCGCTGGCCGCCCGCACCGAGCTGGACTTCACGGACGTCCTGGACGAGCCGTTCCTGGCGCTGCCGGAGAGCGCGGGCCGGCTGCGGGACCACTGGCTCGCACTGGACGCCCGCGCCGGCCGGCCGCCCCGGATCGGCGCGGAGATCTCCGGGGCGGAGGAGACGTACGAGGCGCTGGTGGCGGGCCTCGGGCTCTGCCTGGTGGCCGAGGGCAACGCGCCCCTGATCACCCGGGGCGGGGTGGTCACCCGCCGGGTCCGGGGCATCGGCCCGAGCCGGTATGCGCTGGCCTGGCGGCGGGAGGACCGCGGCCGCCCGCTCGTACGAGCGTATGCGGAGGCGTGCCGGGCGACGACGCAGCCGCAGGACGACACATCACGGCACCCCCCTGGCGTGCAGCATCCCGCCGCCGAAGAACGTCGCGGCCCGGTGTGAACCGACCATGACCACCGACGGCACCGCGGCCCACACGACCGTAACCGGCCTCCCGCCCCTCGTACGGTCCGCGCTCACCGCCGCCCGGACCCACCGCTTCCCGTACTCCTGCCGCCCCGAACAGGGCGGCCTGCTGCGCGTGTTGGCGGGCGGGGCGCGGGCCCGCATCGGGGAGACCGGGACCGGACTCGGGGTGGGCCTGGCCTGGCTGGTCTCGGGCGCGGCGCCGGGGGTGCGGCTGTACAGCGTGGAGCGGGATCCGGAGCGGGCGCGGGCCGCCGCCCAGGTGTTCGCGGGGCGCCCGGAGGCCGCCGTGCTCACCGGCGACTGGCGCCGGATCGAGGAGTACGGGCCCTTCGACCTGCTCGTTCTCGACGGGGGCGGGCAGGGCAAGGCACCCGGCGATCCGCCCGCCGACGTCGAGCGGCTGCTCGTGCCCGGCGGGACGGTCGTCGTGGACGACTTCACCCCGGCGACCGGCTGGCCGCCGCTGCACGAGGGCGAACCGGACCGGGCCCGGCTGCACTGGCTGGAGCATCCCGCGCTGCACGCGACGGAGCTGCGGCTCGCACCGGACCTGAGCGTGGTCGTCGGCTCCAGGCTCCTGGTGTAGGAAGGTGCCGAACGGTCCCCACCGCGAGTGTTAGGAGTGCCCCGCGTGTCCTCCCTCTTTCCCGCTCTGACGCACGGTCCGGGTGAACGGATCGCCCTGCGGTTCGGTGCCCGGTCGTTGACGTACGGCGAGCTCGCCGGGGCCGCCGGTGCGCTCGCCGCCCGGCTGCGCGGCACGGGCCGCGTCGCCGTGTGGGCCACGCCCGAACTGGAGACGGCCGTAGCGGTGACGGGCGTCCTGCTCGCCGGGGCGGCCGCGGTGCCGCTGAACCCGAAGTCGGGCGAGAAGGAACTCGCGCACATCGTCTCCGACAGCGCGCCGACCCTGGTGCTGGCCCCACCGGGTGCCGAACTCCCCTCCGCGCTCGGCACGTTGGAGCGGCTGGACGTCGACGCGGCCGCCGCCCCCGGTGCCGTACCCGGCGAGACCGCCGCCGACGGGGACCCGGCGCTGATCGTCTACACCTCCGGCACCACCGGCCCGCCCAAGGGCGCCGTCCTGCCCCGCCGGGCCCTCACCACCACCCTGGACGCGCTCGCCGACGCCTGGCAGTGGACGGCCGAGGACGTACTGGTCCACGGGCTGCCGCTGTTCCATGTGCACGGGCTCGTGCTGGGCACCCTCGGCCCGCTGCGGCGCGGCGGCAGCGTCCGGCACCTCGGCCGGTTCTCCACCGAGGGCGTGGCCCGGGAGCTGACCGCCGGCGCGACCATGCTGTTCGGGGTGCCGACGATGTACCACCGCATCGCCGAGGCGCTGCCCGAGGACCCGGAGCTGGCCAAGGCGCTCACCCGGGCCCGGCTGCTGGTGTCGGGCTCGGCGGCGCTGCCCGTGCACGACCACGAGCGGATCGCGGCGGCGACCGGGCGAGGCGTGATCGAGCGGTACGGCATGACGGAGACGCTGATGAACACCAGTGTGCGGGCCGACGGGGAGCCGCGCGCCGGGACCGTGGGCGTGCCGCTGCCCGGCGTCGAGCTGCGGCTCGTGGAGGAGGACGGGACGCCGATCGGCGCGTACGACGGGGAGAGCGTCGGCGAGATCCAGGTACGCGGGCCGAACCTGTTCACCGAGTACCTGAACCGGCCCGACGCCACGGCCGCCGCGTTCACCGCCGACGGGTTCTTCCGCACGGGGGACATGGCGGTCCGCGAGCCCGACGGATACGTCCGGATCGTCGGACGCAAAGCCACCGACCTGATCAAGAGCGGCGGTTACAAGATCGGGGCCGGTGAGATCGAGAACGCGCTGCTGGAGCATCCGGGGGTGCGGGAGGCGGCGGTCACCGGGGAGCCGGACGCGGACCTGGGCGAGCGGATCGTGGCCTGGATCGTCCCGGCGGACACGGAAGTCCCGCCCGCCGCCGAGGAGTTGGCGGACCACGTGGCCCGCCGCCTCGCCCCGCACAAGCGCCCACGCGTCGTCCGGTACCTGGGTGCCCTCCCCCGCAACGACATGGGGAAGATCATGAAGCGGGCGCTGGTGGCCGATGCCTGAGCGGCTGTCGGCCCGGGAGATCCTGGCCCTGGTCGCGGACGAGGCGACCTTCGGCGAACTGCCCGGCAGAATAAGGGAACCGAAGACGGACGGCCCCCTCGACTGGCAGGGCTACGACGCCTCCCGCGCCCGTGCCACGGCCCGCACCGGCGAGGAGGAGTCGGTCGTCTGCGGCACCGCGCGCGTCGGGGGCACCCCGGCCGTGCTGATCGCCTTCGAGTTCGGCTTCCTCGGCGGCTCGCTGGGCGAGCGCACCGGTGACCGGCTGGAGGCGGCGTACCACCACGCCCGCGCCCACCAGCTCCCGGTCGTGCCGTTGATCGCCACCGGCGGCAGCCGGATGCAGGAGGGCATGCTCGCGCTGAGCCAACTCCAGCGGGTGGCCCGCGAGTCGGCGCTCACCCGGGAGGCCGGTCTGCCGCAGATCGCGGTCCTGCGGGACCCCACGACAGGCGGCGGCTGGGCCACCCTCGGCGCGGGCGCCGACGTCGTCCTGGCCCTGCCGGGCGCCCAGGTGGGCTTCGCCGGTTCCCGGGTCCGGCCCCCGGACGCCGACCCGGCGGCCTACACCGCCGAGGGACAGGTGGCGGTGGGGTCGGCGGACATGGTGGTACGGCCCGCGGAACTGCGGGAGACACTGGGGCGGTGGCTCAGGCTGCTCACCACGCCGGCACAGGAGGCCCCCGCACCAGCCGCCCTCGGCGCCGGTGGCCTGCCCGCCACCGGCTGGGCAGCCGTCCGCCGCGCCCGCTCCCCCGAACGCCCCCGCGCACAGGCCTACTTGGACGCCTACTTCACCCATCGCCTCGACATCGGCGGTGACCGGTGCGGCGGTACGGATCCCGACGGCATGCTGTGCGGGTTCGGTGAGCGGGACGGTCGTACCGTGGCCTACGCGGCGCAGACCGGGGCGGCGACCCGGCCCGCCGGATACCGGACCGCGACCCGGCTGATCCGGCTCGCGGACCGGCTCGACATCCCGGTGCTGACACTGGTGGACACCCCGGGCGCGGCCAATGACGCCGAGGCGGAGCGGCAGGGAGCCGGGGCCGCGATCGCCGAGGCGTTCGGGGCGGTGGCGTCCGCCCGGGTACCGATCACCACACTCGTCATCGGCGAGGGCGGCTCCGGCGGAGCGCTCGCGCTGGCCGCGCCCGGCAACACCTGGGCCACCCCGGACAGTTACTTCTCGGTGATCGCCCCGGAACTGGCGGCGGCCATCCTCAAACGCCCGAAGGACGAGGTCGAGGCGACCGCGGACCAGCTCCGCATCCGCCCACAGGATCTGGTGGAGCTGGGGGTGATCCAGGGCATCGTATGAACCCCGAACCGCCCATGAGCGCGGCCGGGCCGGGTCCGCCGCGTGCACCGTGGCCCTTTACCTCTTCCGCGCGCCGAACGGAGCCCGGGACGCGCCCGAAGCCGCGAAGAACCCCCGTTCGGCGGCACCCCGCCCGGCCCCCTCCAGCAGGCGTCCGCCGGTGTGGCGGGCTCAGGATGCTGGGAGAGGCCCGCCAGCCGGCCGGGCGCACCAAGGCCCGTGCACCGGGAGGATCGCCGTGACCGTCAACCTGGAGCAGCTGCGTCGCTGCCACTTCGCCGTCGACCTGGGCGCGGCCCGTACCAGGGTGTATGTGCGGGGCTCCGGTCTGGTCGTCGACGAGCCCTCGGTGGCCGCGGTGAACGCCCGTTCCGGCTCGCTCATAGCCGTCGGCGAGCTCGCGGAGCGGATGACGGGACGGACGCCGGACTACATCCAGGTCGTGCGGCCCATCGCCGGCGGCACGGTGGTCGACATCGAGATGGCCCACCGCATGCTGCGGCAACTGCTCGGCGACAAGATGCGCCGTGCCCTGCGCCGTAATCTGCGGCTGCGCGCGGCGGCCTGCGCCCCGTACGGCGCCGATCCGCTGGCCCAGCGGGCGATCACCGAGACGCTGGTCGGGCTGGGCGCGCGCCGGGTCGAGCTGGTGGACACGCTGATCGCCGCCGCCGTCGGCTGCGGGCTGCCGGTGGAACGCCCCGAGGCCGCCATGATCATGGTGTGCGGGGCGGCGACCACGCAGGTCGCGGTGCTCTCGCTCGGCTCGATCGTCGCCGCCGAGCGGATCCCGGTGGGCGGCGACGCCGTGGACCACGCGATCGTGCAGTACCTGCGGCACCAGCACAAGCTGCTGCTGCCCGGCCAGTCCGTGCGTCCGCTGCAACTGGCCCTGGCCGGCACCGGGCTCACCCCGCACGGCCCGGCGGAGACCGAGATCCAGGGCCGTGACGTGGTCAGCGGGCTGCCGCGCAGCGCGCAGATCGACACCGCCGCCGTGCGCGACGCGATCCAGACCCCGCTGACCGGCGTCCTCGACGGCATCGGCAAGGTGCTGCGCGACTGCCCGCCCGACCTGGTCGCCGACCTCGCCGACCGCGGGATCGTGATGGTCGGCGGCTCGGCGCTGCTGCCCGGCTTCGACCAGATGCTGCGCCAGGCCACCGGGATGCCCGTGCACATCGCCGAACGGCCCGACATCTGCGCGGTGCAAGGCCTCGGCGCCATGCTGGAGGGCCAGATCGAGCCACTGGTCCTGAACCCGATGGCCGCCTGAGCCTGCGCCACGCCCCGTGCCCGGCGATCCCGTCCCGCATCTGCCGCCGCTGCTCGAAGCGGCTCTCGGGGTCGGCTCCGAACTCGAACTGCGCACCACCCTGCAGCGCATCGTGGACGGCGCCGCCGAGCTGACCGGCGCCCGGTACGCGGCGCTGCGCACCGCCGATCCCGGCCAGGCGGGCCCGGACGGCGGGCGCGGCGACGCTGCTCGGCTTCCCGCCGTCCGCTCGCTTCCTCGGCCCGGTGGACAGCCGCGTCCCGGACCGCGTCGCCACCCAGCTCCTCACCACCCTCCGCCGCGCCCTCGACACCGCGGCCCGCCGCCGGGCCGTCTCCCGCATCGAGGTGACCGTCGACGCGACGGCGACCCTGCCGGACGGCCGTGCGGCGGTACGGCTGACGGTGTACGACGACGGAAACACCGAGGCGGGCGAGGACACGGAGGGGACAACGGTCACCTGGCAGGCACCGCTGTGACACCCGGCAGCCGACAACGGCCCCCAGGGTGGGAAGCCGCAGCGGAACCCGTCAGTACGGCAGTACCCGCCCCGACGGAGTCCTGCGGTCGATCTCGCGTTCGCGCGGCGCGGCGGGGCGTCGGCTGACGCGTACCCGGATGCGACGGTCCATGACGCCCTCCCTCTGCCGGTACGGCCCGGCGGTGGATGCCGGTAGGAGGTGCGTGCCCAGGACGCGGACTGTTCAAGCGTGTACGGGTCAACTCAACGGTTGCTTAACGCTGGTTGGCGAGCACGGTGGCCGGGCCGCTACCGGATGGCGTACCTGCTGAGGGCGAAGTCCAGCCGGGCGAACCACTCCCCGAGCCGGGCCGAGCGCCGGGCGTTCAGCTCGCAGTCGTACACGCCGCCGTCCCACAGCCGTACGGTCACCGTGAGATGGTGGCCGCGCCGGGTGCGCCAGACGTGCGCGATCTCCGCCCACTCGAAGTCCGCGGCCGCGCCCGCCACTTCGAGGACGACCCCGGTGGCGTTCACGACGACGCGCGCCTGCCCGTCGGTGAGTTCGACCTCCGGGGGCGCGTACGGGACCGGCGGACCGAATCCCTGGGCGACCTGCGGCGGGGGCGTGGCCGGGTAGGGCGGGAGGGGAGTCGGGGACGGGGCCGGGGCCACGTGGGCCGCCGGGGGCTGCGGGGGCGGGGGCGTCGGCCGTGCGGGTGCGGCCAGGGTCGGGGCGTAGGCCGCCTCCGCGGGGGCCGGCACCGGTGCACCGTCGGTCAGCAGGTCCAGCAGTTCGGTGGGGGTCGGCCGGTCGGCCGGGTCCTTCGCCAGGCAGCGTGCGACCAGGCCGGCGAGTCCGGCCGGTACGGCGGCCAGGTTCGGCTGTTCGTGCACGGAGCGGTACATCAGCCCCATCGGCGTACCCTCGCCCCAGGCGCTGCCGCCCGCCGCCGCGACCAGTACCGCGCCGAGGGCGAACACATCGGCGGCGCCGGTCACATCGTGGCCCAGGGCCTGTTCGGGCGCGAGGAAGCCGGGCGTGCCGAAAGCGGTGCCGGTCGCGGTGAGCCGGGTGGACTCGACGGCCCGGGAGATGCCGAAGTCGAGGACGCGCGGGCCGTCGACGGCCATGATGATGTTGCCGGGCTTGAGATCGCGGTGCACCAGCCCGCAGGAGTGGATGGACTCCAGCGCCTCGGCGAGCGCGGCGGCCAGCGCCCGCAGCCGCGGCTCGTCCATCGCACCCTCGGCGGCGAGCCGCCCCGCGAGGGTCGGTCCGGGGATGTAGGCCGTGGCCAGCCACAACAGCTCGCCGTCCACGTCCGCGTCCACGACCTGTGCCGTATGGAAACCGCCCACCGCACGGGCGGCCTCGACCTCGCTGCGGAACCGCTCACGGAAGACGGCGTCCGCGGCCAGCTCGGCCTTGGCGACCTTCACCGCGACGGCCCGCCCGCCGCGCGTCCGCGCCAGATACACGGTGCCCATGCCACCCTCGCCGAGCCGCCGCTCGACCAGGTATCCCCCGATGCGTTCCATGCGCACAGTATGGCCGCCGCCCTGCCCGGCTCCGGCACCCCCTGACGGCACACCCTCAACCACCGCGCGGCGCAGCGCACTTGGTGCCCCGACTGAAGGCGCGGGCCGGGATCGCTCCCGGCCCGCGCGACACGACCACCGCTTCCGGGGCCGCCGGTTGCCGCATCCGACGTCAGTGAGGGCTCTGCCGAGGGCTCTGTCGAGCGATCTAGCGAGGGATCTGCTGCCAGCCCTCGTCGGGCTTGCCGTTGCACCTGTACTGGATCAGCTGCGTGCCCTTCGTCGCGGTGGCACCGAGTCCGAGGCACTTGCCCGAGTAGACGTTCCGCAGCGTCTTCGCGGAGGCGTCGTACCACCACTTCTCGTCGACCGCGGTGTTCCTGCACGTGTACTGGATGACGCCCGCGCCGTCGTCGAGGTGCGAGGCGACGCCCATGCACTTGCCGGAGTACTCGTCGCGCACGCGGTAGGCCCGGTTGCCGTTCGCGTCCGTGGTGTTCTCGAACACCCAGCGCTCGTCGCGGGACTTGTTGCAGCCCCACTGGATGACCCGGGCGCCGTTGCCGGTCTTGCTGCCGACGCCCGCGCACAGGGCGCTGTAGGCGTTGCTCAGATAGACGCTGTGGTCGGCGGCTCTGGGCACGAGGGAGAACACGGAGCGGTCGCCCGAGACCTCGTTGAGGCCCCAGAGCCGGCCGACCGTGGGGTCGTAGGACAGGTTCTGCGTGTACTTCGGGGTCCGGGTGAGGACCTTGCCGATCTCCCCGGGGGCGGCCCGGTAGATGCACGAGTAGCTGTTGGCCGGGTCGTCCTCCCCCATGTACCCCTTGGGACACTCGGCGGCCAGGTAGTAGGAGGTCCCGTCGGTGGCCACACCCTGCAACTGCTGGACGGGCGCCGCGAAGCCGCCGTCCGCGGTGGTCGTGCCGACGGTGTCGCCGTTGTCCGCCTTCGGCAGGTCGGTGGCGGGGTTCAGGGGCCAGCGCGCCAGGTGGGCCACCGGGCCGTGCTTGTCCTGGTAGTACTCGCCCGACACGAGGTGGTCCGTGCCTCCGCTCCGGTCCAGGCTCAGGGAACTGAGACAGGTGCGCCCCTTCAGATGGGGCGCCGGGCAGTAACCCGGACCGCCTTCACCAGGGGCGATCCGGTACTTGCCCACCATGGGCAGGGCCCACTGGTGGTATCTGGCCGACGAGACACCGTCCTTGATGCCGACGTAGTCGGAGCTCTTCCCCATCTTCCAGATGTGCTGGAAGTCGTAGACCTGAAGCTCGTTGCCGTTGGCGATGAACAGCTTGTTGCCGTACCAGAGGGCACCGTCGGCGTGGGTCGCGGTGACCGGCACGAAGTTCGCGCTGTGCGTGTCACCGTTCTGGTCACCCGTCGGCTCGACCAGCAGGACGTGTCCGTAGGTCCACTGGCTGCCGGTGGAGTCGACGATGGAGATCCGGGCGAACTCGTTGTCGTCGTAGTGCCAGGACGCCACGTACAGGCGATGCCCCGCGACCGTCCCGCTGGGGTCGGCGTCGTGCGACGCGGTGAGACCCTGCGGGGTCCAGCCGCCGTCGGACGTGTCATCGCCCTGGTCCCAGCAGAAGCCGTTGTACAGGAACGTGCCGTTGATCCCCGTGGTGTGACACAGGGCCCGTCCGGTGTGCTGGCCCGACAGGGCCACGCCGAGCACGCCGTTCGTGGTGACGGCACCGCTCTGCTCGACGCCGCGGATGGAGTGGCCGTAGTTGTCGTAGTGGGTCGTACGGTCGATCTTCAGTTGGTACTGCGTGTACTCCTCTTCGGGCGTGGGCGTCAGCGGACCCGCCATGCTGTCGGGCTCGGCCACCGCGGGAGGCGCGGCGGTGAGGCTGAGCGCCAGCGCGGCCGCCGAGAGCAGCGCGGCCAGAACGGAGCGTATGCGGGCTGGTCTTCTGTCCCTTGTCGTCATGCTCGCTGTCACATGAGGAAACCCTACTTTTCCTGTACATGACCACAAGGAGAACCACCGCGTGTCGCGCAACGAAGGCGGCGGTGGGCACCGCCTGCCAGGCCGGCTCGATGACCATGAGGACCACGGCGGAGCGGGAACGGCGGTGCGCCGCCCTGCGGTCCGCCTTCGAGGACTGCGACGCGGCGGAATTCGCTCGAAGACGGGGCGCTGACCGACGAGTTGCCGCAGGGGCACACCGTCGCCGCCTCGGAGCCGGCCTCCGCCTACGACGCCACCGACCTGGGCGAGCGTGCCGTTGAGCACCACCGGAAGGCGCTGGACGGAGGCCTGGACGGCGGCCTGGACGGTGATCGCCGACGGCAGGCCGACATCCAGCCGGTGAGTACGCTGCGCACGCTCGGCGACCCGCGGGCCGGCGCCGGTCTGCTGCTCGCGGAGCGCGAGCAGCCCTCGAACCATCCCGAGGACGCGGTCACCGCGTTCCTCGCCCTGGCGTGCGTCGACCTCGGCCGGGAGCGGGACGCCGCGTGCTCGCACCGGGCGCGCTCGCCCGCCATCTGCCCTGCCACAACGCCTCGTTGGCGTGGTCGCGTTCCTGCTCGATCAGCTCGCAGCCGGGGCAGCGCAGCGTGTCCGTGACGTAGGCGTGCGGGTCTCCGCCGTGTTCCGGGTCCCAGTCCTGAAGGCGGGTGTGGCACTCGGGGCACACCGACCGCTGCCACTGCGCCCATGCCAGCGCCTTCGCCCGGTCCAGGTCCGTCCAGCGGCCGTCGCCGCCGAGGAACTGCGAGTGCGGGATCCGGTATCGCTCGCACAGCTCCAGTTCGGTGCGCAGCTGCGCGTCACGGCTCAGTCTTTTCCCAGGTCCACCCGGCTTTCCTGCTGGACGGACCAGGCCGCCTCCCACAGCAGGTTGGCGTCGGCCGCGGGCCAAGTGGGCAGCAGCTCATCGGCCTCGTCCCGGGTCATGCCGTCGAAGGAGGCTGCCGCGATCAGCGCGGCCGGGAAGGTGTCGGGGTTGAACACCGTCCCCTCTGCTGCCTGCTGCTCGGTCGGCGGGTGCTTGGAGATCAGCTCCTCCAGCACCGGGCGGGGCAGGGCGAGGAAGGTGAGGAAGTCGGAGGTGTCGTCCAGCGCCGCGCGGGCTTCCTCCAGCGTGCTGGTGGCCTGGGCGGCGTGCTGGGCGACCTGCTCGTCGTCGGGGTTTGCCTCGGCGAGGAACCGGGCGCGCTGAGCGGTCTGTTCGGCGTCCTCGAACCGTCGGCGTAGCTGGTCGTCGTCGCAGATGCGGAGCTTGTTCTGCGGCCGGGCACGGTGGCGCAGGCGGTCCATCTTGGCCGCCCACGCCCCCCTCCGCCGTCTGCCGGGCAGCGGAGGGGGACGGCGGGCGCTTGGCCGGCGTGGGGCGCGACATGCTCAGTCCTCGACGTCCTCGTGGACCGTGGCTGCGGTCGCCGTCGCGGTGGTGCTCACGACGGTCACGTCGACGTGCTCACCGCCGTGGTGGCGGTGCTCGTGGTCGTCGTCGCAGTCCTCGACCGGCGCGGGGAGGGTGTGGAACGCCTCGGGCACCGGGGCGTCCAGGGAGGGCACGTCGGTGATGGTGAAGTCGACCTTGAACTTCGCCGCCTCGTTGCCGGTCGAGTAGGTCGCGGCGCGGGTGGCGACCTGTACGGGGAAGACGTCGACCGAGCGGGAGCCTGGGATGTCACCCTTGCGCAGGAAGACCACGTACCCCTGGGCGCCCTTGGGGAGCTGCTGCTCGATCGCGTCGGAGAGCCGGTCCTCGTAGAACGTCAAGGAGCTGTTGTCGGCCTTGTCGTTGCCCGGGATCGAGGAGTTGAACGTGCTGCCCATGTCCGGGGTCTCGATGGGCTCGTTCGTCAGCGCCCAGCCCTCGATGTCGCTGACGGCCTTGGTCAGGTCGAACCGGTTGGGCTCCTCGGTGATCTCCGTACGGGTCGGCCGCTTCGGGTCGTTGATCTTCTTGAGCCAGTAGATCTGGGAGATGCCGCGCCGCAGGAATCGGGTCTGGGTGGACGGCTCCGTGGCCGGCTTGGTCGAGGACACAGGGTCGCTCCCGCTTCCGGGGCAGCGTCCCGTGCCGAGGCCCTGCCCCTTTGAGGTTCAAGAGGGGGTTCGCCTGGCCTGGGGCCGAGGGTCCGCGCGGGCCTCCGCGGTGAGGAGCCGAAGAACAAGTCTTCAGGCTGGGGTCACGGTGATCGTGAACCGCTGTACGTAGGACACGATAGCGCCTGCCGCCGACACGGAGGTTTCTCCGCCGCTCTCGTGCGCCAACTCGCGGTCGATCACCCGGCCTTGGGAGATGCGCAGGTCGTAGGCCCAGCTGCCGTCGCTCCGGCCGACGACGCCGTCGCGTACACGGTCGGCGAGCCACTGCACCTGGTCGCCGCGCTCGCCGACCGAGGTGACCTGGTAACTCCAGGCCGCATCCGCCTGCCAGTCCGCCAGCGGCGGCCCGCTGAACTCACCCGGCAGCGAATCGAGCATGGTGTGCGGCGCAGCCGCGGGCATCCAGTCTCAGAGATAGTTGGCCACCGCGGTCTCGACGGTCACTCAGCGGAACGGGCCGTCGTCGGCGAAGGCATGGGCGGCGAAGCGTTTGCCCATCCGGCGGTATGCGGCGGCGGTGGGGTGCAGGCCGTCGGCAAGGTCATCCACCTCGTCCGGGCCGAGCAGTTCGCGTCCGTCGAGATAGTGCAGGTGGGGATCGCGTGCCCGCCGGGCCGCCACGATTCGGGCCAGTTCGTCACGGACCACCTCCAGCGACAACGCCCCACCGGCCACATCGGCCGGGTCGCCCAGGGCTGTGATTTTCCCGTCCGGGCCCATCACGGTCGGGCCGGGAGTCGCATCGAGCGCCGGACAGCTCACCGGGGACATCAGCAGCAGCGCGGTGTCCGGGTGCCCGTCCCGGATCGTGTCCAGGAATCCGTGCACCGCCGGGCCGAACGTCCGCAGCCGGAAGGTAGCCAGGCCCACGATGTTGATGCCTACCTTGAGGCTGATCAGGTCGGCGGGCAGGTCGCGGATCGTCCGGGCGACATACGGGTCCAGCATGTCGTTGCCCGCCTGACTGAGGTTGATCACCTCCACTCCCCCGAGCGAAGCCGCCACCACCGGCCAGGTGCCGGTCGGGCCGTCGGCCTCGAGGCAGTGGCTGATGGAACTGCCGTGGTGCACCCAGCGGCGCCGACCGTCCGGCAGCGGTGCCAGCACCTCGCCGTCAGCACGTAGTGCCACCAGTTCCGTTGGGGTCTGCTGCGGCAGCCACAGCTCGACGTTCTTCATGCCAGTCGGCAGCCCGGCAAACCGCACGGTCCCCGGCTTCCCCGGGACGAGTCGCTGCGCGGTCCCGGGGCCAGCCATCCGCACCACATTGCCCATCGGTGCTTGCTGCCGCCCGGCATGGGCACCGTCCACCAGCAGTTCCAGCATCCCAGTCGGGCGGGGTTGGGGGTCGGTGTCGAGCTGCCCTGTGGAGGTGAGTACCTCGAACTCCAGCTCACGCGCATCGGTGCGGAACACGAGCCGCACCCCCGAAGGCATCACCGTCACCCCGTAGACGGACGGGTCCTGGTACTGCTCCTTGGTCCACGCGGGCAACCGGCGAGGCATCACCCCCGCCTGCGTCCTCTCCAGGTCCAGCGCACCCCGTAGCTCCACCGGCCCGCCCACCAGCGGAAATGCCCGCATCGCCACCGTCACCGCTCCCCTGCACGCTCTCAGGTCCGGATGCGTGTACGCACCCGCGAGTTCTCCCACCGCCACCCTGGCACACAAGCACCGTTGCCGCTCAAACTTCGTTGGCACGAACGGGCTGCTCGCCAACCTTCAATGACAACGATCATGTCCCGTCTCGAAGGATCTGCCCCCCATCTCAAGTAGCCCGGTCTGACTCGTCGTTGATCTCACTTGACCTGGTTCGCGATCCTGATCACTGCACTACTCTGTCGAGCCATGAACGCGGACCGCTGGTTGGCAGACACCCGGACCTCCTACGACACGGTCGCGGTCAGCTATGCCAACCAACTACGCGAGGCTCTGGCCGGGGCGCCGTATCTTCGGGCGACTCTGGCACTGTTAGCCGACTTGGTGCACGCCGCTGGCGGTGGGCCGGCGGCGGACGTGGGCTGCGGACCTGGACACGTCACCGCTCACCTGCACAAGCTGGGTGTGGACGCTTTCGGCATCGACCTTTCGTCCGCGATGATCGACGTGGCTCGACGTGACCACCCCCGCCTGCGGTTCGAGGTGGGCTCGATGACCGACCTCGACCTCGCCGACGCTTCAGTCGCTGGCCTGCTCGCATTTTGGTCGTTGATTCACGTCCCCGACGAAGCAGTGCCCACGGTCTTCGGCCACTTCCGGCGCGTGTTGCGTCCCGGCGGACCACTGCTGCTCGGCTTTCACGTCGGCAACGAGTCGAGGCTGAAGACGCAGGGCTACGGCGGCCACCCGATGAACGTCCACGTTCACCGCCGCCAGCCTGACCAAGTGGCGGCCTGGCTACGCGATGCCGGGTTCACCGTCGAGGCCCACATGCTGATCGACCCCGACGAGAGCGTTCCAGGTGCGGTCCTCTTCGCACGTCGTCAGTCCTAGCCACGCCAGCGGTCCGGTTGCGGCCGACGACACAGCGAATTCGGACCACATCAACTGAGACAGCCTCCGGCATCCGCTCGCCCGGGATCACATCACTTGAGATTCCCGGCTTCCCCACGTCTTAGACGGTGTCCTATGTGGTGATCGCTCGTTGGTCCGTCTATGGGGCGGGGTACGTGGAGTTGGATTGTTCCGGACGGGCTGTGGGAGATCGCCGAGCCGCTGATCCCACCGTCGAAGGTGCGGCCGCAAGGTGGTGGAACGCAGGACACGCCTGATGACACGCTGTTCGCGGCGATCATCTACGTGCTGGTCAGCGGTTGTGCCTGGCGGGCTCTGCCGCCGTGTTTCGGGATATCGAAGTCGACCGCGCACCGCCGGTTCCTGATCTGGTCGCGGGCCGGGGTGTGGGGCCGGCTGCATGAGGCGGTACTGCACCGGCTCGATGACGCCGGTCTCATCGACGTCTCGCGTGTGGTCCTCGACTCCGCTCACGTGCGGGCTGAAAAGGGGGCGAACTCACAGGTCCGAGTCCCGTGGACCGGGGTAAGCCGGGTTCCAAGATGCACGTCCTGTCGGACGCGAACGGACTGCCCCTGGTCGTCGGCGTCTCGGCCGGCAACACCCACGACAGTGAAGGACTGAAGCCCATGGTGGCGGGTCACCAGACGAGACACGACCCCCACCGGGGCCGCCACTTCAAGCCTCAGCGCCTGCACGCCGACAAGGCGTATGACGTCCTCCACCTGCGGAAATGGTTACGAGGCAAGCGCATCGGCGTGCGCATCGCCGCAAAGGCATCGAGTCCAGCGAACGGTTGGGCCGCCGCAGGTGGGTGATCGAGCGGACGATCTCATGGCTGTCCGGCTGCCGCCGCCTCAGCCCCCGCTACGAACGCCACTCCCGCAACTACCTGGCCTTTCTCGGTCTCGCCGCCGCCCTGTGCTGCTACAAGCGACTCGTCCGCCTCACCACATAGGACACCGTCTTAGCTGACGGGCGAGAGGAGGTGCCCGGGCAGAGCGGCCCTGATGCTTTCACCCGCCCGTGTGCGTGCCGCTCACTCAGCTTTCCCGACCCACACTCGGCATAGTCTTGCGTGCGGTAGCCACGGTGCCCAGCGAGGGCCGTGTTGGCCGTGGTGCCGTACCAGTGGTGCTCGCGACTGGAGGTGCCGCCGGAGGGCAGGCCAGCGGCGGCAGATCATCTCGGCGGGATTCGGCGCGGCGCTTCGGCGCCGCAGCGCGAGGGTGTACCACTCGTCTGCTTCGGTGCACTGGATGGCGATGCGGGCTAGTGGATGGCGATGCGGGCTCGGTCGTCGGGAAGCGGAGTGGTGGCGATGGTCAGTTCGCCAGTGACGACGCCGACTTCGTCGGTCATGGCGCCGCCGGGACAAGCCTCCACGTCATCGATCAGTCGCTGACCTTGGGGCGCGTCAATGCTTACCCCGGACGGTGTGCGAGTCGCTGTTCCAACAGGCCTCGCGTTCTCGACGTCAAGCTTTATCTGCCGTTCCAGGTCAGCAAGACAAGAATGGCCAGCAGAGGAAGGCCGGTCAACACGAGATGGGTGATGCTCGTTTTCCAGAACCGGAACAGTGCGGCGAGTGCAGAACCCCCGCCGGCGAACAGCGCGGTTATGACGAGAATGCTGTTCTGGGAGGTTTCCCGCTGCTGTAGTTCACGGGCGTCTGGGGCGCCAATGCTAAGCCCGGAGAGTACATAATAGGAAGCCAGCATTCCGATGGCCACCAGGTCAATTGCGGCAACGAGGACAGCCAGCGGCACGTCGCTCTGGCGTGGTTTCTTCATGCTTCCCATCCTCCTGTGCGGAAACGCCGGGGCCTGAGTGGAATTACGTATCTACCCAGGTCCCCGGCTCACTATCGCTTGTCAGCCCTTGCCCTGGAGCGTGTGCTCCAGGCTATCTGCATACAGTCGGGCTCCTGCTGGCTTGGGGTGGAACGACTGCATCGACGCGTTTGGAAAGTCCTCGTCGGCTTGCGATCGTCCGCTCATCACGATGCCGTGCACGGTCTCGGGGGCTCCGCAGATCGTCTTGCCGTCGAATTCGTCACGTGGATCGGAGAACACCGCCCACGAACCGGCATCCTGCGTTGCGCCCTTCATCTCCGCCGCAAGGTTGTCGGCCATGACGTTGAGCCACTCGCCTTCCGGCTTCTCCATGTTGAGGACGCACGTACCCGGATACGATGCCCCCTTCTCCGTGGACAGCAGGCGCGGGTAGCCCATGAGGACGACCTTCGCTTTCGGAGCCTTGGCGTGAATGGCGTTAAGCGTTTTCACGACCTGGGGGCGTACAGCGTTGTGCAGCCACTTCGGCGCCCACTCCCGCAGTGGCCCGGTGTCACCCCCGACGTCCTTGCCGTTGGTCGGGTCTACGTTGCTCATGGAATTGCCGTCGCAGTTCGTCCCTGCCGGAAAGACGCACTTCTTGACGATGTCGGCGAACCGGGCGTCGTTGCCGCCGATGCTCAAAGTGACCAGAGTGGTGTTGTCGTCGAGGTAACCGGAGTCGATCTGCGGAACCTCACTGGACTGCCCCTTGAACATATCGTAGGTGCGGGCACCGGAGCAGGCCACGAAGTGGTAGTCCACCTGCGGATCGAGACTGTCGGCCATCTCACCGATGGACTTCGAGTAGCCAGGCAGAGTCGCCTGCCGCGACCAGGCCAGCTTCGAACGATGGCACTTGTCCGTGGTCTTGTCGGTCAGCTTGCTGAAGTAGTCGGTCTCCGGGAAGTAGTCCTTGCCGCCCGGTGCCGTGACGCCCTCGCCCGAAGAGTAGGAGTCGCCCATGGCAACAACGGAGTTCTTCGGCTTGCCTGGCAGAGGCTGGAAGGCGACCGAGTCCCAGGCGATGTCTTCGTCCGCGGTGCCGTCCGCAGTGATGTTGGACAGCTCGACCTGTGGTGTTCCCGTGAAGTGGAACGCACCGAGGCTTACCCAGCCGCCGGCGCGCTGGAGCACATGGCGCTTCTCACTCTTGGAGTCGGAGTTGCGGACGATGTAGGCGGCCTGCCGGGTCTGTGCGCCGGTGTCGGGCAGGTGCACCAGCACCCGTGCCCACTCGAGCTTGTGCCCGAGCGTCCACTGGCCCTTGATCGTCATCCGGTTTCCGTCGCCGCCGAGGTTGTCCTCGTTGCGGGTGTGGGTGTACCAGAAGTGGCCGCCGTGGCCGCCGCCGACCGAACGCAGATCGGCCTTCGCCTCGTACTGCTTGTCCCAGTCGGGGTAGAAGGTGAACTGGAACGTGCCCTTCGACGACACCTTCCCGCACTTCGACCACGTCTCTGTGCCGTTGGGGAGGGAGGCGACGACTTCCGCGCCCTTCGGGGCGGCGTCGCACACCGGCTCACCATATTGCAGCCGTTTGCCGCGTCCGGGCTCGGAGCGCAGGGTTTTGTATTTGATGTTTTCGTACCCGCACGTTTGGTCGCAGTCGGGCTTCCACGTCACATTCTCTTGATTCCACCAGAACTGCCGATAGCAGGCTTCATCCGGGCAGTCAACCGGTTTGTCTGGGTCGCAGCCGTTCTTCTGGTTACAGAAGGTGTCCAGCGGCGGGCTGACGCGGGAACGGTGTTTCTTGTCGGTCCACCAGGCGGGTTGGAAGCCGGCGGAGGAGAAACCGTCCTCGCCCTTCCAGTCCTGACGGCCGTCGGTGCCGTAGGAGAAGCCGGTGTCGATGGACCAGGCGGCCCAGCCCATCACCTTCTCCTCATAGGGCCAGTACTGCGGGTGCGCCGCGTCACGGATGTGTGTCGGGTTGAGGGTGACATCCATGAATGGGTGGTCCCAAGCGCCCTTCTTGTACATGGGATTCGCGGGGTTGTTGTACCAGCCCAGACCCCAGTGGCCGCCGTTCTTGGAGGCTTCTGACTTGGGGTTGAAGCCGAGGTTGTAGTTCCAGGCGGCGGTGAACCAGTTCTCCACGCGGGAGGGGTCGTCGTTGTTTACCGTGATCTTCTGCCCCTCCTTGTGCACCTCGTTCCACTTGTCGGCGAGGATCTTCATGGAGGCGGCGATGTTGGTTGCGTAGTCGACCGCGATCGCCTTCTGGAGCTTCGGGTCAAGGCTCGTTTCGACCTTCTTGCCCGTCTTCTTGTCTGTCTTCTCGTGCCCCTTCAGGCGCATGCCGTCGGTGACCTGACCGACGCCGTAACCACAGTCGGACTTCTCCCAGTTGATGCGCCAGTAGCCGAGGAGTGTGTCCTTCGTGCTGTGGCCGTAGTAGCCGTCCATGGCGGCCAGCGGGTTGCCCATCTGGCCGGGGATCGCGCCGTTTTCGGCCTGCCACAGGTTGGACTCCTGCGCCAGGATGCCCAGGAGGACATTGGCGGGGATCCGGCCGCCTCCGTTCAGCTTCGGGAGGGGGAACAACCCCTGCGGGTCGATGTCGCCCAGCCCGGCCTGACTGCGGTAGTCGCCCTGGCGGAGCCATTTGCCGCGCAGCTCGCCGCGGACGGCCATGTCCACCGCCCACTCGACCTGGTTCGGCGTCGGCTGCAACGCCTGGGCACGCATGTCGTTACGGGAGACGGAGCACCAGCGGTCGGTGTCACGGGGATCGTGGGAGACGGCTGCGGCCACCGGCGACAGCATGCGCGGCCGGGGGCTGCCGGTCAGGGCGGGGGAGAGACCGTTGCTGTTACGCGGCTGTGTCAAGGCAACCTTCTGCTTGACCTCCTTCCCCGTCGTCGTAGCAGTCGACGTGACGGTGATCGTGTCGCCGTCCGCGGTCCCCGGAGCTTTCCCGGAGCGGGAACGCACACCCGCCTCAGGCTCATCGACCTTGTCGAATCCCTTCCCGGCCGCCTTGATGCGAGTCAGCCCTGCACGGACGCCGGGGGTGAGGACGGGGTCGACGGCCAGGCGGCCGTGGGAGGAGAGATCGGTGTCGGCCGACGCCTCGACCTTGGCGACGCCACTTCCCTCCACCTTGACGTCCTTGGCGTCACCGGTGAGGAAGACACGGCCCTGCGCGCCAGGCACGAGGTCGAGGTCACCGAGGCGTCCGGTGGCGACCGTGCGTGTTTTGTCGTGGCCGTCGTACACCTTCGCCTGCGCCGTCTTCGTGCCCTTGCGGTCCACGAAGCCGATGCGGCCACCGGTCATGGGGCGGATGTCGAAGGGGATGCTCTCGCCCTTGGCGAGTCGGCGAATCTTGCCCTTGTCGTTGACGTGGACGAGATCGCGGCCCAGACCGGCGACGACACCGTCCTTCACCGGGGCCGCCGACGACACCTGCCCGCGCAGCTCGCCGGTCTTCGCGACGGTCCTGCCGGCCGTGTCCACCGTGATCACCTGCGTCTTCACCTTCGACGCGTCGTTCATGTCGCGGTACTGGGTGAAGGCGGCGGTGTGCGTGGTGGTGTTGCAGGTGGGGTCGAAGTAGGCGAGGGTCGCGGTGAACGGCAGCTTCGTCACCCCACCCGTCTTGACGTTCACGATCGCCGTGAACGCGCCGCCTTGCATCAGGTCGGGCTTGTTCGTGAACGCGCGAGGCGCGTACACGGCGGCGACGTGGTCGCGGTCCATGACGCACTGGTTGCCGATCCACGAGTCGGCGGGCATACCCGGCTCCGAGAGCGCCGCGACCGTCTTCCAGTCGTACGCCTTCGCTTCATCGGCAGCGAGGATCTTGAAAGCCTTCGCGTCGGCCGCGCCGGTCACGGCCCGGTCCTCGCTCTTCTTCCAGTCCTTGCCGAGGTTGGCGTCCGGGCTTGCCACCCGGCTCGAGCGGGGCTCGCCGGACGACTTCGGTTCAGCGGCCGCGTCGCGGACCTCGGGGGTTGGGGGTTGAGGTTCGGCGGCGAGTGCCTGCGACACCAGGGGTCCGCTCGCGACCAGCATGGCCGTGGTGATGAGCAGTGGTGTGCGCAGACGCTTCGACACGCTATGACGGCGTATCAAAACGATCCTTAATCACTTGATTCGTAGACAAAAAACGTTGACCACCTTCAGATCGCGGGTGGTTCTTCTCTCGGTATCGGCCGTGAGTCAGGGGTATTTCCCATAAGGGAAAATTGCACGGGTGACGTGCAGTCAACTTGCGAGAGCCTGTTCCGACTCACACCGCTAACGAGTGCTACTTCGTTCCAGGGGCGGCGAGAAGGGCTGCTTCAGCTGGCAACGGCATCGCTCGTTGGTGCAAGAGAACAGTGGAAGTTGATGGCTGGGGCCGTCGCCTTCCCGCCCGGGCGCCTGGAGCCATACGGTCCTGTTGGAGCCTGGTCGGCGGCAGGCCGGACAGCTAGTGCAACTACTGCCCGGCACTGCTTCACAGGGATTCGGTCAGAACGCCTTCGCCTTGTCGACCGCTTCCCTGCTCGCTTTGGCTGCCTCGTTGAATTCCTTCAAGTGCTTAGCAATCTCCGTCCGTTGGATCTTCGACTCGGCATCGAACCAAGTTCGGGCGACGTCGTACTTGTCACGGCAGGCGAGGTCTGCCGTGGCCGTTGCGATCTCCTTGCCCGTCACCTTGTCGGGATCCGTGAAGCGAGGGTCGTCACTGGCGTCCAGCGGCTGCTTGTACGAGGAGTAGCCCTTGTCCTTCATGCAGGACGACCACTTGGCGAACACGGCGACGACCTCGGGAGCCTCTTTGGACTTCTCGAACGCCTCACCGCTGATCTGCTGGACGATGGCCCGCGGCTGTGCGTCGGGGACCTTCCCATCCGTCTGCTCCACGCAGCGCCGCAGCGTGGCTTCGTCGGCACCGGACTCGTCCACTGCCCCAGCCTCCACCGCCTTGTCGTACGCCTTCTGTTCACCCTCGGCGGGGTGGTATCCACGCTTGGCGGCGAGCCGACCGTCATGGATGCCGTAGCGCCAGTCAGTGAGGGTCTTGCCTCCGAGGTCCGGCAGGTCGGGGGCGGGCTTCCATGCTGCGTAGCCCGCGGCGCTCATGCACTTGCCGATCAGCTGGTCCCGCGTTTCGGTCACCAGGCGCGCCTGTGTCGTGGTGGGCATGTAGGCCTCGACGGGCAGACGCCAGGTCGCAGGGTCGTTCGGGGAGCCCACGTGCGCATGCGCCACCTGTGCCAGAGCGGCGGTATGGTCCGTTCCGGAGGGACTGTTGGTGCCCGTCTCCGTGCCGCCGCACCAGTAGTAGGCAGTACCTGCCCCCGCGGCGAGCACGAGAGCAGTGACGGGAACCGCAGCCTTGGCCGTCAGTCGCATGCCTGTCTTTCCCCTCTGCCGTTGCTCGATCGTCACTTACTGGTCCACTTGAACGAGGCGTTGTTGTTGTGGACGTTCCGGAAGGTGTCGACGTGCTGATAGGGGGCCATGACGTCCTGGGCCCCCTTGTAACCGCTGTTGAAGTACACCCGAGCCCAGTACTTGTAGTGCTCGTTCTCGCCCGACGCGGCATTGTTCTTGACCTTCAGTCCCGAACCCGGCCATGGGGCGCTCGCACCATTGACTTCGCAGAACCTCAGCGGCGTGGTCACACCCACGACCCCGTCTGGTGCGTCGTCGAAGTCGTAGATGCTATAGCCGATGTTGCGGTAAGAGCCGTTCTGCCCGGAGTTGAAGTGGATGTGGAATTTGAACTTCGATATGCCGGGGCGCTTGCATGCCTCCGGGCTGTACAGGTTGTCGGTGTCATTGACGGCGGCGGCAGGGGTGGCGATCCCGACGGCGGCGACTAGCCCCGCTACTGCTGCGATACCTCTGCGCTTTTTCCTCGAATGTGTCACTGTGAGCATCGGAATCTCCTTAGTGCCCGCGAATGAACTAATCATTTCGGGTGTTGTTGACGTGTGTGGGAGCGGGCCAGGGGCGGCTCATGAGACTGAATTACCGACCACTTGACCGTGGCCTCACGGGTGGACGCGCAGACGTTCGTAGTCGCGTACGCAGCAACTCCGTTGGAAGATCCACGGGAGGATTACTCCTCGCACCCCTGCACGGGAGGACGACGAAGCCTTCGGCAGGCGCTGTCGACTTTGACCGAGCATCAGATGCTCGGCAAGGAGGTTCGCGCCGGTGACCATCTGACGGCTCCGGAAGAGTTGGCAGCGCCCCTGGCGGCGGACGAAGCGGCACTGTGCCGCTGTACCGCGCTGGCGGTGCCATCCGCGACGGACTGCAGGTCAGCCTGGGCGCCTAGAGAGAGACCGGCGCGAACCTCAGAACTGGCCAACAAGACGCGGGGCTCAGCGGCGCTGAGCGTGGGCTCCGTCTGAGCGATGGCGGCCACGCCAGCCTCAGCGCGGCGGTGCTCAACAGCGGAGGCCACCGGGGCGGCGACGCTGAAGGTGACAGCAGGCCATGGCAGTGGCCGCACTCGTGCCCAAGGTAACGCGCTTCACGTACCCTCTCCTTGTGTGTATCACACGGGTGGAGCGGTCGTGATCTTTGGACGGAATACGGCCGCTTCCACACCCACCTGGTCAACGGTGAGTAAAGTTGATCTAAAGCGAACTCCTCTGCGCAGGTCAACTTGAACCTAGGCGGGTGTGCGATTGGTCACAGTGGTCGCTATGTTGCGATTACGAACTCACCAAGAAACCACTGCGGTTGGAACCTGCGTCGCCTATCACTCGTCGGCAAGCACCAGGATCAGGCCGACACTCACCCTTCAGTTGTAGATCATGATCGGGGTCACAGCTTGTCGATGTCGTTGGCCAGATAACTGGCATGTATGCACGTCGAGTTGCTGGAGGTCCCGCCTCAGGTATCAGACCGGGAGCGGGCGGAGGAGTCAGGGCCGATTCGCAGTCCTGGTGATCACGTGTTGGTGCAGGTCAGCCGATGCCGAGCAGGTCGAGCGGTTAGGTGAAGGGCGCGTAGGAGGCCTGCCGGAGCCCGGCGGCGATGCTGTGGTGTCCGGCGTCGCGGAGGATGTTGACCGCGAGGTTGCGCAGGGGCCATGTTCGCCGGGCCGTGCCCGGTGCGGACCTTCGAGGCGTGCTCGGCGAAGGTGGTGTCTCTCACATGGTGCAACCGCAAAACTTCCCGTCACGCGCCAAGAAGAACCAGCAGCGGGTCACGGCAACGTGATCCGACTACCCGACCACAGGTCTTGCCTCGCCGTTCACCTCCGGCGCCCCGTCACGATCGCGGCAGAGGCTTCGTCAGGCCGGACTCATCCGGACGAGAGCCCGCCGACCCAGCTCAAGATCACGATCCCCGCAAACTCGAGGGGCGGGGGAGGATCGGGATTCCTGGGGAAAAGTTGGTTGGTGGATGGGCGGTTCGCGGTTCGCGCGACCTGCTGGCGCGCTGTGGCCCCCTGTCCTCCGGGGGCCAGGGCGCGCACGAGAGCGGCCGGGCAGTCCGTCCGAACACGGCGCGGCCCCTTGCACCGAGCTGGCAGTGCGCGCGGTGGTCCGCCAGGGTGCTTGTCGCCACGCCGCACAGCAAGCTCGCGCCGCAGTGCGGCGGGTGATGCTGTCGCGCCGGCGGAGTGACCTCCGTCCGCGCGGCGCGTTGTGTTTCGTGTCAGTGAAGAGGTGAAACCGATCCCCCCATCTGGTCCGGTTCCATGTGGTGACGGCCTCGACTCCCGCCCGGCGTCGAGGCCGTCACTGTGTTGGTCACGCCTTGAAGACCTCGCCGGTGTTGCAGGCTGCACGTGCCGGCCGGGACCTCCCTGAGCAACGAGCGCATACGCCTCGGTGGGGTGTAGGGCCCGCGTTCGTTCACGCGCGGCCGAGTGAACGAACGGGTGAACGATGTCGGCGGCGGCTTGAACCCCGAAGTCCCCCGCCGCGCGCCTCCGCGACGCCCGTTACGGCGGCCCGAAGGTGATGTTGCCGTGGACGTCGCGAGCCTGGATGAGGTTCGTGACGGTTCCGCTGTTGGTGTTGTGCAGGTCAGGCATGTCGGGCAGTTCGCGTACGACGTCGAGCAGGGTCGGGCGCTCCGCAAGAACGCCAGCGAGGAGCCCCGGATGCGCGTGGTCCCGCGCGGCCATCCCTTGGCCGACCGTGCGTCGGTGACCGCGGAAGAACTGGCCGGCGAAGAGGCGGCGCCGTGCGCGTTCGAGACCGCAGACTGGACTTCCTACCGGATCCTCGGGGCTGGCGTGCCGCCGATCGAGAGCTATGAGGACAAGCTCGAACTCGTTGCGAGTGGCGAGGCGATCGCGGTGCTACCGGTCGGCGATCGGCGTAGCTCACTGCGTCCCAACCTCGTTACTGTCCCGATCGAGGGCGCTCCCTCCAGCCAGGTCGTCCTGGTCAGCCGCAAGGGAGACCCAAATCCGATGATCAGGAATCTCCGGCTGGCGGCCAAGGCCGCCCTGACCGCCCCGGCAGCCTGACCGGGACCAGCCGACTCGCTTGGCGCAGAACTGCACCAAGCGGTGCTCACCGGGGTCGGTGGCCGCAAGTGTCCCTTCAGTTGGCAGTCCCCAGCGTCAAGCACGGTCGCGTCGAATCAACGCATCGTAGGCACCGAAGCTCGGAACCGACTCCCAGTTTCTGGTGACGTCAATGCCGTGCCGGCTTTCCTTGGATTCCTCCCCATCGACCTCCACAGTGCGCCGGATGATGCCATCGGTGGTGAACTCGTAGGATTCCACGCGTTCCGCGTCTGCATATCCACCGCGCTCCTGTGAATCGCCGTAATCGTATGAGGTAGCTGTCTCCAGGAAGAGGGAGCCGTTGATAAGGGTGAAGGTGCAGTCGAGGGAGTCGCGGCCGTGCTCATCCATGAAAATGACTGAGGTGTATCCGGTTTCCAGGCGCATTTCCACGCGCAACGTTGCGGCGGAGTGCTCATCGGGGGAGGCAACGGCGGTGTACAACTGGCCGGATGTGTGCCTGGCTTGAGCCTGGTCGGACGTCAGCGGGTTCATAGGCGTCTCGGTAAGGTTGTTCCACTGCTCGCAGTAGGTCCAGATCATGGCTGACTTAGCCCGTGCCCTTCGGTAGCCGGTATACGAAGCCCTGCACGTCCCGGATTATCACGCCGTGGTCCGCCGCTTCCCTGAGTGCCCAGTCTGGCACAGGCTGGGACTGAACCGGGACTTCCAGATAATACTTACCCTTCAAGGGCTTTCCGATCAACTGCGGGTATTCTCTGCGCGCCTTTGGCGTGTCCGGGATCTTTGTTCCCGCCTTATATTTCTGATTTATCTCGCGCAGATAATTCCTAAACGTGTCCGGCTTGATCTTCCATATCTGTGTCTGTTTGCGCGATACGATCTCTCTTCCGGGCCGGTACGAGTCCAGGACCTTACCGTTTTCGAGATAGATTTCGTTTGCCGGGTAGTGCGGCCAGTTGTCCTCGTTGAACTGACGTCCCTCGTTCCACTTGTCGCGCAGCCACTGCGGGACTTTGCTGCGCTTCCCGCTGCTCGACTCGCCGCCACCGGTTCCTCCTGCCCCGACCGCCATCAACACGACGCCGGCGGTACCGAGGACGCCGGCGTTGAGGGCAGCTTCGGTGGTGAGGGCGCCGATTGCTCCGCCTCCGGCGAGCGCGAGGCCTCCGGGAGGGAACAGGGCGAGGAGGGACAACAGCAGGAGGGCGAAGCCGAGGTAGACCAGGAAGGCGTTCAGCGCGTCGAGCAGGTGGAAGGTGTGGATCGCCCTGCCGCCAGGGCCGGCGTCGCCGAACCCGCGCCACAGCAGAAGTGCGCCGGTGGTGGCCGAGCCCAGTGCGGTTCCGAGACGGAAGCGGTGGATCGCCAGCGGTTCCGCCGTGGGCTGGGCCGACGCCGTTCGCCAGGTACGAAGCAGGACGGTGAGCTGATAGGCGATCCAGGCCAGGGCGGCGATGCCGAAGCTCATGAGGATCTTCGGCCCTGAGCCGGTGCTGAAGAACCTCTGGAGACCGGCAGCCGAGGTGAACGAGCCGACGCCCAGGAACAGTAACGAAGGCAGTACGAGCACGCATGGGATCGCCAGGAGCCACCGTTCCCGGGAACCGCGGGCCGTTCGGGCTGCCTTCAGCAGGGCGCGGACATTCAGAGCCCGCCAAACGTGCGGGTTGTCGGATACGTCCATCCGAGCGGTGATCCCGGCGGCCACCCGACGCAGTTCCTCGGTGTCGACGGGTGGTGCCGACGCGGCGGCGTACAGCAGGGAGCGCCGCAGTCTGATGTAGCGCAGGACGATCAGCAGGCTCCATGGCGGATGCCAGGCCGCGTACCGCAGCAGGGCTCCCAGGCTGTCGCCGTCGACGCGTTCGGAAGCAAGCAGTACGCCCGGCACGCTGCGTTTACCGCGGTGGATGTGGCGCAGGTCGACGACCATGGCGATGGCCAAGCATATGAGTGGCGCCGCCCATGCCTTCGCGTCCAGGGAATCAAGCCAATGCCTGGCCGGGCTCGCGCGTTTCTGCACTGCGTAGTTGTTCACGGTGTGGTGTACGGCGGCGGCCGCGATCGGGAGCACCGAGAGCAGGCGCAGCCATCCTCGTGCACTCCAGAGCAGCCCAACCCCCAAGCCGGCCATCGCCGTCCACACCAGATGCGAAAAGGTCTGCGCGACCGGCGGGCCGCCCAGGTCGAGTTGGCTGAACGGTGCGGGGAGCCAGGCCGTCAACACCTGCCCCAGGCCCGGCACATAGGGCGGGGACAAGCTGTCCGGGATGATCCAGCCCCCACCCCGAGTAATCGCCCGGTTCGCGTCCAGGCCGTACCGAAGTACCGCCTCCAGCAGCCCGAACCCACCCCCCAGCGCCGCACCCAGCACCACGAAGTCGGTCAGCCCCCACTGGCGGCGAGCCTTCACGCTCAGCCCGGCCAGCAGCAGCGGAGAGACCTTGATCAGCTCTTCCACCCAAGGAGCCACCGTGTAACTGGTGGTGTTCACCACCGTGATCAGCGACTGGCCCGACTGGACCGCGTAGAAGCGGGTGTAGGCGAGCTCCACCAACGCCGTCGCCACGCCGCACCCATACACCCCCACCGCGAGCGCCAGCAGCACCGTTGACAAGCGCACCGAACGCGTCGGCCAGGAAACGGCGAACAGTTGCAGCACACCCCAGACGGCGGCCGCCGCCATCATCAACGTCACACCAGGCCCCCGATGCACTGGAACAACAATCGATTCGCGACAGTGAACGTGATGCTATGGCGTCAACTCCGTAGGCAGCAACTGAGTTGCCAGACTCAATGAGAAGTCGCCAATGAGGATGCAAATGTTCGTCCTGTGCCAGGTGCTGAAGGCGCTGGATTGCGTCGGCAAGACGACGGTGGGGTGGGGGGCTTCGGCTCTGCTGCGCGAAGGTCCTGCCTGCCGAATTGGGTGTCAGTGGCGACTGGCAGCGTGGCCAATATGAGCCGGATCATCTCGTACATTCAGAAGCTCATCGCGGTGCCCTGAGGTGATCGTTGAGCTGTTTGAGGCGTTGCCAGGAGGTGAGGTCGGTGCCGTCGCCGAGCGGGTAGTGGAGGGCGGGCCGTGACGCGGGGCCGAGGCGGATGGGGCAAACGTCTGGGCCCGACTCGGCAACCGTAGGACCTACGAGACGTACCGCGTCGCAGCCCAGGGTGAAGGAGAGCGGAACGAGTGGCGCCTCGTGGTGCGGCGGAATGGTCGGGTCGGCGCGGGCGGTGCGGAGGTAGGTGAGCATGGAGGTGAGGCGGTGGCGGGTGGCCAGCGTCTCGGCCAGCTCAGCGAGAGCGTGGAGAGGAGCCCGGCCAGCGGTGTAGCCGAAGGCGAGTGTGATCTGTTCCTCCACACCGGCCGGGGTTCGGATGACACGGCAGGTGGCGATCGCTGGGCGGTCGGGGGCTCCGACGGCGACCAGCCAGGTGGGGGCGGACTTTTCGGCTCGGGTACGGGCCAGTTCGGTCAGCTGGCGTGGTGACCAGGGGAGGTTGACGGGTTCGGCGGTGGACCAGCCGGCGGGTGGGGCGCCGGTGAGTGCCTGCCAGGTGGCTTCCAGGGCGCCGCCGAGGAGGAGGTTGTCGTCGGCGGGGTGGGTGGTGCGGATGGAGAGGTGGAGTTGCTGTTCACCTTGGGTGGCGGGGTGTGCCTCGAAGGCATCCGCGACCGATGCCCGGCCGTCCGCCGTGGGCGCGGGAGTGAAGCGGCCCTCGTGCCAGTGGAGCACGGCGCCGGTGAGACCGTCGTAGTAGGTCCGTCCCCTGGAGTGGCCTGTGTCCCCTGTGTGTCCCCTGGATCTTGATCTGAACGAATGAAGAGGGCCGCCACGCCGGGCGTGGCGGCCCTCCTTCTCCGCTGCCGCAGGTAGAAACGCTTCTGCACCTGCGACGCCTGGTGGGGCGGGTGGGACTCGAACCCACGGCCGACGGATTATGAGTCCGCTGCTCTAACCGGCTGAGCTACCGCCCCATAGCGGCGTGTCGCGTACATGTGTGCGCGCCGTCTGCCGCAGCATAGCCGCTCATACGATCTCCTGCTTCGGATGGTCGGCATCTGCGCTGCTCATGACCTTGAGGACATCGGCGCAGGCACGGCGGTTCCCGCGGGCATGAAAAAGGACCCCCAAGGGGTCCTCGTTCACTGCGCTCCCCCGACTGGACTCGAACCAGTAACCTGCCGGTTAACAGCCGGCTGCTCTGCCAATTGAGCTACGGAGGACCGAAGCTCCCCCGACTGGACTCGAACCAGTAACCTGCCGGTTAACAGCCGGCTGCTCTGCCAATTGAGCTACGGAGGATCGCCTCGATTGCATCGAACGTACCTACCTGGGTATTCGCCAGGGGGCGGGCGCTCGCTGCGACACATACATTAGCGCAAGCAGGGGGGTGCTCCGCCAATCGGTTCCCCCGGCGCCCACGTCGCACCGCAGACCAAGGCAAGGGAAGGGTGGCAGTCATGCGCTACCGGCTCACGTTCGTCGCCGGACTGGCCCTCGGTTACGTACTCGGCACGAGGGCCGGTCGCGAGCGCTACGAGCAGCTGAAGAAGTCCGCCCGGCGGATCGCCCAGAACCCCGCCGTCCGCAACACGGCCGAGAGCGCTGCCCACCAGGGCCGCCAGTACGCCGGCAAGGCCTTCCACACGGTCAGCGGCAGGGTGGGTGACCGGGTTCCCGAGACCGTCGCCCAGCGGGTGCGCTCACTCCGCGAGCGGAACCTCAACGGCACCCCCGAGGACGACTGGGGCACCAGCAACACGTAAGCGGGCCGAGCGCCGTTTCCCCAGGGCTGCGGGGAACTGCGCGACCGGCCACCACGGACCCGCACCCGCCGCTACGGAGACGGTCCCACCCCATTGGGCGCCCATCGGCCGAAGCCGGCGCGGCGATGCGGCAAAATTCTCCGCATGGGGATAGTCGCCGGGCTGGACAGCTCACCGGACTTCACACGCATCGTGGTCTGCGACGCGGACACCGGTGCCGTACTACGGCAGGGATACGCACCGCATCCGGTCGAGGCGCCGGACGGCGCCCGCCCGAGCGACACGGACCCTCAGGCCTGGCTGCTCTCCCTCGGCGAAGCCGCAGGTGGCGGCCTGCTGGAGGGCGTGCAGGCGATCGGTGTGTCGGCCCAGCAGAACGCGCTGATCCCGCTGGACGCCCAGGGCAACACCGTCCGCCCGGCCATGGTCGGCGGTGACAAGCGGGCCCAGGTCGCGGCGGCCGATCTCATCGACGCGCTCGGCGGGCGCGAGGCCTGGGCGCAGGCCGTGGGGTGCGTGCCGTCGGCCGCGCAGCCGGTCACCAAGCTGCGCTGGCTCGCGAAGAACGAGCCCGAGAACGCCCGCCGAACGGCCGTGCTGCTGCAGGCGCACGACTGGCTGGTCTGGCAGCTGCTCGGGCGCCCGGTGCGCAGGACCACGGATCGTGGCGGGGCCTCCTCGACCGGGTACTGGTCGGCCGGCACCGGTGCCTACCGGCCCGACCTGGTCGAGCTGGCGCTCGGCCATCAGGCGATGCTGCCGGAGGTGATCGGCCCGTCGGACGCGGCCGGTACGACCCCGGAGGGGCTGCTGATCTCCGCGGCGACCGGGGAGACCATGGCCGCCGCGTTCGGGCTGGGGATCGGGCTGGGGGACGCCGTCGTCTCGCTGGGGGCGTCGGGCTCCGTGATGGCCGTCCATCCCGAGGCGCTCGCCGACCAGTCCGGGATGATCACCTCCCTCGCCGACGCCACCGGCATGCACCTGCCGGTCGTCACCACCCTGAACGCCGTACGCACCCTGCGCGGCACCGCGGAACTGCTCGGACTGCCGGATCTGGAGAGCCTGTCCGACCTGGCGATGAAGTCCACTCCGGGTTCCCACGGGCTGGTCATGCTCCCCTATCTGGAGGGCGAGCGGACGCCGAACCTGCCGCACACCGCCGGGACGATCGCCGGGCTCAGGCGGGAGTCGATGAAGCCCGAGCATCTGGCGCGGGCCGCGTTCGAGGGCATGCTGTGCGGGCTCGCCGACGCGCTGGACGTGCTGCGCGGGCGGGGCGTCGACGTGCGGCGGATCTTCCTGCTGGGCCCGGCCGCCGAGCTGCCGGCGGTGCAGGCCGCGGCGCCCTCGCTGTTCGGTGCGCAGGTCGTCGTACCGCAGCCCGCGGACTACGCGGCGATCGGCGCCGCCCGGCAGGCGGCCTGGGCGCTGGGGGTTTCCCAGGGCACGCTCGATCCGCGCACCCCGCCCGCCTGGCAGGGGGCCGCGGCGCAGGTGCTGGAGCCGGGTGACGAGCTGGCCGTGGGGCAGGCGGTGCGGCAGCAGTTCGCGGCGGTGCGGGAGCAGACCCACCCGGGAGCATTCCGCTCCTAGCGCACCGGCAGCACCCCGGCCCTCTGAGCTCCGCGAACCGAGTCCAGAGGGCCGTACGCGCTGCGCCGTCGGGTTAATTCGGTTGAGGTAACGCGGGTGGAGTGTCCGACGATAGGGGCCAAGGGCACACCGACCCGGCCCTGTCGCCGACTCCGAGAGACCTAGCGTGCTCATACGACTCCTGCGGACCTATCTGAGGCCCTACAAGAAACCCATAGCCTTGCTGGTGCTGCTGCAGTTCCTGCAGACCTGCGCCACCCTCTATCTGCCCACCCTCAACGCGCACATCATCGACAACGGTGTCGTGAAGGGTGACACGGGTTACATCCTGTCCTTCGGCGGCTTGATGATCGGCATCTCGCTGGCGCAGGTCGTGTGCAACATCGGTGCCGTGTACTACGGCGCCCGGACCGCCGCCGCGCTCGGCCGGGACGTGCGCGGCGCCGTCTTCGAACGGGTGCAGTCCTTCTCCTCGCGTGAAGTGGGTCACTTCGGGGCGCCGTCGCTCATCACGCGTACGACCAACGACGTACAGCAGGTCCAGATGCTGGCCCTGATGACGTTCACGCTGATGGTGTCGGCGCCCATCATGTGCGTGGGCGGCATTGTGCTGGCGCTCGGCCTGGACGTGCCGCTGTCCGGGGTGCTCGTCGCCGTGGTGCCGGTGCTCGGCATCTCCGTGACGCTGATCGTGCGCCGGCTGCGGCCGCTGTTCCGGTCCATGCAGGTCCGCCTCGACACGGTGAACCGGGTGCTGCGCGAGCAGATCAGCGGCAACCGGGTGATCCGCGCCTTCGTCCGCGACGAGTACGAGCAGGAACGGTTCGGGAAGGCCAACGGCGACCTGACCGAGATGCAGCTGGCCACCGGCCGGATGCTCGCGCTGATGTTCCCGATCGTCATGACGGTGGTGAACCTGTCGTCGATCGCGGTGGTGTGGTTCGGCGCGCACCGCATCGACAGCGGCGGCATGGCGATCGGCGACCTGACCGCGTTCCTCGCCTATCTGATGCAGATCGTCATGTCCGTGATGATGGCCACCTTCATGTTCATGATGGTGCCGCGCGCGGAGGTGTGCGCCGAGCGCATCGAGGAGGTCCTCGGGACCGAGTCGAGCGTGGTGCCGCCGGTGGCGCCCGTCACCGAGCTGCGCCGGCACGGCCATCTGGAGGTCCGGGGCGTCGGCTTCCGCTATCCGGGTGCCGAGGAGCCGGTGCTGAAGGCCGTCGATCTGGTGGCCCGGCCGGGTGAGACCACCGCCGTGATCGGCTCCACCGGCAGCGGCAAGTCGACGCTGCTCGGGCTGGTCCCGCGGCTGTTCGACGCCACCGAGGGCGAGGTCCTCGTCAACGGCGTGGACGTGCAGGAGGTCGAGCCGAAGCTGCTGGCGAAGACGGTCGGCCTGGTGCCGCAGAAGCCGTACCTGTTCGCGGGCACCGTCGCCACCAACCTGCGCTACGGCAACCCGGACGCCACCGACGAGGAGCTGTGGCACGCGCTGGAGGTGGCGCAGGCCAAGGACTTCGTGAGCAAGCTGGAGGGCGGCCTGGACGCGCCGATCGCGCAGGGCGGCACCAATGTCTCCGGCGGCCAGCGCCAGCGCCTGGCCATCGCCCGCACCCTCGTGCAGCGCCCGGAGATCTACCTCTTCGACGACTCCTTCTCCGCGCTCGACTACGCCACCGACGCGGCGCTGCGCGCGGCGCTCTCCCGCGAGACCGCCGAGGCGACCGTCGTGATCGTCGCCCAGCGGGTGGCGACCATCCGGGAGGCCGACCGGATCATCGTGCTGGACGAGGGCCGGGTCGTCGGCACCGGCCGGCACCGGGACCTGATGGCGGGCAACGACACCTACCGGGAGATCGTGCTCTCCCAGCTGACGGAAGCGGAGGCTGCCTGATGGCCGGGCCCATGGGTCGCATGATGGCCGGGGGCGGCCCCGACCAGCGCTCGATGGACTTCAAGGGGTCGGGCAAACGGCTCGTCTCCCTCTTCAAACCGGAACGGCTCACGATCTACGGCCTGCTGCTGTGCGTGGTCGTCAGTGTGACCCTGAGCGTCATCGGGCCGAAGATCCTCGGCCGGGCCACCGACCTGGTCTTCGCCGGCATCATCGGCCGTCAGATGCCGGCCGGGGCCACCAAGCAGCAGGTCCTCGACCAGATGCGGGCCCACGGCAAGGGCCGGATCGCGGACATGCTGGGGAGCACCGACTTCACGCCCGGCAAGGGCATCGACTTCGGTGCCGTCGGGAACATCCTGCTGCTCGCGCTCTGTACGTTCCTGGTCGCCGGCCTGCTGATGGCGGTGGCGACCCGGCTGGTCAACCGGGCCGTGAACCGCACGATGTACCGGATGCGCGAGTCCGTGCAGGCGAAGCTGTCGCGGCTGCCGCTGTCGTACTTCGACAAGCGACAGCGCGGCGAGGTGCTCTCGCGCGCGACCAACGACATCGACAACATCGGGCAGACGCTCCAGCAGTCGATGGGCCAGCTGATCAACTCGGTGCTGACCATCATCGGCGTGCTCGTGATGATGTTCTACGTCTCCTGGCTGCTGGCGCTGGTCGCGCTGGTGACGGTGCCGCTGTCGTTCGTGGTCGCCACCCGGGTCGGCAAGCGGTCGCAGCCGCACTTCGTGCAGCAGTGGCGCTCCACCGGCAAGCTGAACGCCCACATCGAGGAGATGTACACCGGGCACACCCTGGTGAAGGTGTTCGGCCGGCAGGACGAGTCGGCGAAGCAGTTCGCCGAGCAGAACGAGGCGCTCTACCAGGCCGGGTTCAAGGCCCAGTTCAACAGCGGTGTGATGCAGCCGCTGATGATGTTCGTGTCGAACCTCAACTACGTCCTGGTCGCGGTCGTCGGCGGGCTGCGCGTCGCCTCCGGTTCCCTCTCCATCGGTGACGTCCAGGCCTTCATCCAGTACTCGCGGCAGTTCTCGATGCCGCTGACGCAGGTCGCGTCGATGGCGAACCTGGTGCAGTCCGGTGTCGCCTCGGCCGAGCGGGTCTTCGAACTCCTGGACGCGGAGGAGCAGGAGGCGGATCCGGTGCCGGGCGAGCGGCCGGCCGAGCTGCGCGGGCGGGTGCGCCTGGAGCGGGTGTCCTTCCGGTACGACCCGGAGAAGCCGCTGATCGAGGACCTCTCGCTCACGGTGGAGCCCGGTCACACGGTGGCGATCGTCGGCCCGACCGGCGCGGGCAAGACCACGCTGGTCAACCTGCTGATGCGGTTCTACGACGTGTCGGGGGGCCGGATCACGCTCGACGGGGTCGACATCCGCGGGATGTCCCGGGACGAACTCCGGTCCGGGATCGGCATGGTGCTGCAGGACACCTGGCTGTTCGGCGGCACGATCGCGGAGAACATCGCGTACGGGGCGTCGAGGGAGGTCACCCGCGGGGAGATCGAGGAGGCCGCGCGGGCCGCGCACGCCGACCGGTTCGTCCGCACCCTCCCCGACGGGTACGACACCGTGATCGACGACGAGGGCACGGGGGTCAGCGCGGGTGAGAAGCAGCTCATCACCATCGCGCGGGCTTTCCTGTCCGACCCGACGATCCTGGTGCTGGACGAGGCGACGAGTTCGGTCGACACCCGGACCGAGGTGCTGATCCAGAAGGCGATGGCGAAGCTGGCGGCGGGGCGGACGTCGTTCGTGATCGCGCACCGGCTGTCGACGATCCGGGACGCGGACACGATTCTCGTGATGGAGAACGGGTCGATCGTGGAACAGGGCGCGCACGCGGAGCTGTTGGCCGCCGACGGTGCGTATGCGCGCCTGTACAAGGCCCAGTTCGCGCAGGCTGTGGCCGAGGTGGACTAGCCGCACGGGGGCCGCCGGCGGGCGGCCCCCGGTCAGTCCAGGTAACCCCTCAGCTGGTCCGCAAAGGCGTGGTCGCGGAGCTTGTTGAGGGTCTTGGACTCGATCTGCCGTATCCGCTCCCGGGTCACCCCGAACAGCCGGCCTATCTCCTCCAGCGTGCGGGGCCGGCCGTCGATGAGCCCGTAGCGGAGCTGTACGACCTTCCGCTCCCGCTCGCCGAGGGTGGAGAGGACGGCCTCCAGGTGCTCCCTCAGCAGCAGGAACGCCGCCGACTCCACGGGGCTCGCGGCATCCCCGTCCTCGATCAGGTCACCGAGGGCGACGTCGTCCTCCTCGCCGACCGGGGCGTGCAGCGAGACCGGTTCCTGGGCCAGCCGCAGCACCTCGGAGACCCGCTCGGGCAGCAGGTCGAGATGGGCGGCCACCTCTTCGGGCGTCGGCTCGTAGCCGCGCTCCTGGAGCATGCGCCGCTGCACCCGCACGACCCGGTTGATCAGCTCGACGACATGGACCGGGACACGGATGGTGCGGGCCTGGTCGGCCAGGGCCCGGGACATCGCCTGGCGGATCCACCAGGTCGCGTACGTCGAGAACTTGTAGCCGCGGGCGTAGTCGAACTTCTCCACGGCCCGGATCAGCCCGAGGTTGCCTTCCTGGACGAGGTCGAGCATGGTCAGGCCGCGTCCGACGTACCGCTTGGCGACCGACACGACGAGCCGCAGGTTGGCCTCTATGAGCCGCCGCTTGGCCATCCGCCCCATGACGACGAGCCGGTCCAGATCGAGCGCCAACTGGCTGTCCAGATCGGGGGTGTTGAGCAGCTTCTCCTCGGCGAACAGGCCGGCCTCGACCCGGCGGGCGAGTTCGACCTCCTCGGCGGCCGTGAGCAGTGGGATACGGCCGATCTCGCGCAGGTACTGGCGGAACAGGTCGGCGGAGGGGCCGCCGGTGTCGGCCCGGGTCGAGACCGGTGTCTCGACGGGCTCGGCGGCCTCCAGTGGTTCGCCGGCCGCCACGGGCTCGTCCGCGAGGGCTTCCGCCGGTGGTTCCGTCGGTTCGGCGGCGGGCGCCTCCGGGTGCCGGGCAGCGGGGCCCTGCGGGGGCACGGCCGCGAGGACGTCCGGCTCCGCGTCCGGCTCGTCCGCGGCGGTGCCGGTGGTGCTGTCGGTCTGGGTGAGGGTCTGGGTCTGCACGGGGGCGACCTCCAGGATGATCACTGCTGAAGGTGTGCGGCAGCGGTTTCGGGAGTGGAGAGTCGACGGCCTGCGCTCCGCGGACTCGGACACCGCCCCCAGTGTGGAGTACGACACATCCCCGCCACGAGGGGCTTGCGGTGACTTTTTGCATCCGGTCCGTGACCGGTTGGTGATCCGGGGGCGAAAACCGGACGCGCAAGCTCATGGGCTCATCCGTGTCCGGTCGGTTACTCAGCTCGTTGGACCATCCGACTGGCATATGCGGGCACTGGTCCGCACCGACTTGGGGCAGGATGAAAGGCATGAGCGAGATGGAAGAGCTGCGGCGGCGTCTGGAGGCGCTGGAGGCGCGGGTGGACGAGGTCGTGGCGGAGCACACGACAACCCGCAATCTTGCCGTGGGGTCGGACAGCGACGTGGCGGCTCTTCAGGTACAACGACGCGCGGACATGCAGGTGATCAGGGCCCTGCGGGATACGCAGCTTGAGCACGGCAAGACACTGGAGGCGCACGGCAAGACGCTGCAGGAACACAGCAAGCTGCTCGGTGCCCTGGTCTCCGGTCAGGTGGCGATGATGGAACAGCTGCAGGCGATCACCAGCCACTTCGGAATCACCCCGCCCGAGCAGCCCCGAGAAGAGGGCTAGCCTCCTTCACAGCGCCTCCGCGCCCCGCTCCCGCAACGCCTGGTCGTACTGCTGCAAGACCCACATCTCGTTCTGGACGGCGGTCAGTTGGGCCGGGTCGCCGCCGGTGGCCAGGCGGGTCAGCTGGGACTGGATGTCGTGGATGCGGCGCTCGACGGCGCGGCGGCGGATCTGGACCAGGACCGTGCCGGCGTAGGTCTCGTCCACCGTGCGCCGCAGGATCGGCTCGACGGCCAGTTCGGTGACCATCGCACGGACGGTGTCGTCGGGTGCGGCCTCGCGGACCCGGACCAGATACTCCTGCGAGTCCGGGACGCCGTACTCGGCGCCGCCCGCCTCCGCGACCGCTTGACGTACGGCGGCGTACGGCGGCGCGGTGAACTCGTCCACGCCGTACGCGTCGAAGGCCGGGGAGACCAGCTCGGGGCGCTGCAGGGCGAGTTTGAGCAGTTCGCGTTCCGCGGCGTAGACGGGGTTGCGCAGGGTGAGGGCCGGGCCGGAGGAGGCGGGGCGGGCGGCCGACCACTGCTGCTCCGCGCCGCGTGGGCGGTCCTGCTGCGGAGCCCTGCCGCCGCGGTCCCTCGCCCAGCGGGCCAGCTGGGCCACGCGGCGGACCACGAACTGGGTGTCGAGGATGCCGAGCATGCCGGCCAGTTCGACGGCGACCTCGTGCTGGGCGCCGCTGTTCTTGATGCGGGCGACGATCGGCGCCGCCTCGTCCAGGGCGCCCGCCCGGCCCGCCGGGGTGTCCAGGTCGTAGCGGCTCACGATCTGGCGCAGCGCGAACTCGAAGAGCGGCGTGCGGGGTTCGACCAGGTCCGCCACCGCTTCGTCGCCCTTCGCGAGGCGCAGTTCGCACGGGTCCATGCCGTCCGGTGCGATCGCGATGTAGGTCTCGGCGGCGAACTTCTGATCGTCCTCGAAGGCGCGCAGGGCGGCCTTCTGGCCTGCCGCGTCGCCGTCGAAGGTGAAGATCACTCGGGCCGAGCCGTTGTCCATCAGCAGCCGGCGCAGGATCTTGATGTGGTCGCCGCCGAAGGCCGTACCGCAGGTCGCGATCGCGGTCGTCACGCCGGCCAGGTGGCAGGCCATGACGTCCGTGTAGCCCTCGACCACCACCGCCCGGCTGGCCTTGGCGATGTCCTTCTTCGCGAGGTCGATGCCGTACAGGACCTGGGACTTCCTGTAGATCGCCGTGTCGGGCGTGTTGAGGTACTTCGGGCCGTTGTCCGCCTCGTACAGCTTGCGGGCGCCGAAGCCGACGACTTCGCCGCCGATGTCCCGGATCGGCCACATCAGGCGGCCCCGGAAGCGGTCGATGGGGCCGCGGCGGCCCTCCTGGGAGAGGCCGGAGAGCAGGAGCTCCTTGTCGGTGAAGCCCTTGCCGCGCAGATAGCGGGTGAGGTGGTCCCAGCCCTGGGGGCTGTAGCCGACGGAGAAGTGCTCGGCGGCCGCCTGGTCGAAGCCGCGCTCGGCGAGGAACTTGCGGCCGGTGTCGGCCTCGGGGCTGGTCGCGAGCTGTTCGACGTACCACTGCGCGGCGATCTTGTGGGCCTCGACCAGGCGGATGCGCTCGCCGCGCTGGTGGGCCGGGTTGTACCCGCCCTCCTCGTACCGCAGGGTGATGCCGGCCTGGGCGGCCAGGCGCTCGACCGCCTCCGAGAAGGAGAGGTGGTCCACCTTCATCACGAAGGTGATGGTGTCGCCGCCCTCCTGGCAGCCGAAGCAGTGGAAGAGTCCCTTGCTCGGGCTGACCTGGAAGGACGGCGACTTCTCGTCGTGGAAGGGGCACAGGCCCTTGAGATTGCCGCCGCCCGCGTTGCGCAGCTGGAGGTACTCGGAGACCACGGCGTCGATCGGGACCGCGTCCCGTACCGCCTTCACGTCCTCGTCGTTGATCCGTCCTGCCACGAGGTGATTCTACGGGGGCGGACCGACAGCCCCGGCGGTTCAGGAGGCCAGGCTGTCCAGCGGGACGTGCGGGTCGGCCAGGGCCTCCGGGTTCACCTGGGCCTGGGACCGGATCAACTGCTGGATCCGGTCTGTGACATCCCACACGTTCACATTCATCCCGGCCAGCACGCGCCCCTCCGCGATCCAGAACGCGATGAACTCCCGCTTGCCGGCGTCCCCCCGGATCACCACCTGGTCGTACGACCCCGGCGGCGCCCATCCGCTGTACTCCATCCCCAGGTCGTACTGGTCGGTGAAGAAGTACGGCACCCGGTCGTAGACCACGTCCTGGCCCAGCATCGAGCGTGCCGCCGCCGGTCCGCCGTTCAGGGCGTTGGCCCAGTGCTCGACCCGGATCCTGGTCCCGAAGAGATCGAGCGGGAAGGCGGCGACGTCACCGGCCGCGTAGATGTCGGGGTCGGACGTCCGCAGCCGTTCGTCCACGACGACACCGCCGCCCCGCGCCCGGTCGGCCAGCTCCAGCCCCGCCGCCTCGGCCAGGCCGGTGCGCGGAAGCGCGCCGATCGCCGCGAGGACGTCGTGCGCCGGATGCTCCTCGCCGTCGTCGGTGCGGACCGCGAGGACCATGCCGTCCTGGCCGACGATCTCGGTGAGCCGCCGCCCGAACTGGAAGCGGACGCCGTGCCCGCGGTGCAGCTCGGCGAAGACGCCGCCCAGCTCGGGGCCGAGCACATGGTGCAGCGGGGTCGGCAGCGGCTCGATCACCGTGACCTCCGCGCCGTACTCACGGGCCGCCGCGGCGACCTCCAGGCCGATCCAGCCGGCGCCCGCGATCACCAGGTGCCCGTTGTCCCGGCCGAGGGAGGTCAGCACGCCCTTGAGCCGCTCGGCGTGCGCGAGCCGGCGCAGATGGTGCACACCGGCCAGGCCGGTGCCGGGGATGTCGAGACGGCGGGGTTCGGCACCGGTGGCGAGGAGGAGCTTGTCGTAGCGGATGACGGTGCCGTCACCGAGGCGGACGGTCTTGTCCACGCGGTTGATCGCGACGGCGGGCTGGCCGAGGTGCAGCTCGATGTCGTTGCGCGCGTACCAGGCGGGCTCGTGCACGAAGACGCTGTCGCGCTCCTCCTTGCCGAGCAGGTAGCCCTTGGACAGCGGCGGGCGCTCATAGGGGTGGTCGCGCTCGTCACTGATCAGTATCACCCGGCCGGTGAAGCCCTCCGCCCGGAGCGTTTCGGCCGCCTTCGCCCCGGCGAGACCGCCCCCGACGATGACGAATGTCTGATCCGCGTCGACCACTTGATGCCTCCTCGTAAGGGTGCCGCCATATGCCGCCCTAGGCGAGCGTCCCGCACACGCCGTGCTGCGGGAAGAGGGAGTGACCCGATCAGGCCACCGCGCGTCACGTTCCTCTCACATATGCCCCGTCAGTCTCGCGTGCAGGGAACGTGCGGAGGCATCGGTGAGGGAGGCGATCTGGTCGACGATCACCCGCTTGCGCGCGTGGTCGTCGCCTGCCCCGTAGAACAGGGCCCGAAACTGCGGATCGAGACCGTCCGGCGCGCGAGCGGTCAACGCCTGAGCCAGCTCCGCCACGATCACCCGCTGGTCCGCGCGCAGCCGCTCCTGCTCGGCGCGCTGCATCACATACCGGTCCGCGACCGCCTTCAGCACCGCGCACTCCATGCGGGCCTCGCGGGGTACGACGAGTTCGGCGCCGTACCGGGTGAGCCGGCCGCTGCCGTACGCGGCGCGCGTGGCGCCCTCGGCGGCCAGACAGAACCGGCCGATGAGCTGGCTGGTGGCGTCCTTCAGGCGGGCCTGGGCGACCGCCGTGCCGTCGTAGCCGTGCGGCCACCACTCCTCGTCCTGGAGCCGGTCGAGGGCGGCGGAGAGTTCGGCCGGGTCGGTGCCGGCGGGCACGTACCTGCCGATGGCGACGCGGAACACCTCCTGCCGCTCGGGCTCGGCGTGCAGGCAGTTGGGGTCGATGTGCCCGGCGTGCAGACCGTCCTCGACGTCGTGCACCGAGTACGCCACGTCGTCCGACCAGTCCATGACCTGGGCCTCGAAGCAGGTGCGGGTGCCGGGGGCGTGCGCTCTGACCCAGTCGAACACCGGGCGGTCGTCCGCGTAGACACCGAACTTGCGCGAGGCCGGGTCGGTGGGGTGGGCGCCGCGCGGCCAGGGGTACTTGGTGGCGGCGTCGAGGGCGGCGCGGGTGAGGTTGAGGCCGACGGAGCCCTCCGGGGTGAATCGTTTGGGCTCGATGCGGGTGAGGAGTCTGAGGGACTGGGCGTTGCCCTCGAAGCCGCCGCAGTCGTCGGCGAAGGCGTTCAGGGCCTGTTCGCCGTTGTGGCCGAAAGGCGGGTGGCCGAGGTCGTGGGCGAGGCAGGCGGCTTCCACGAGATCGGGGTCACAGCCGAGGGCCGCGCCCAGCTCTCGGCCCACCTGGGCGCATTCGAGGGAGTGCGTGAGTCGGGTGCGGGGGCTGGCGTCCCATACCCGGCTGCGGGTTCCTGGGGTGACCACCTGTGTTTTGCCCGCGAGGCGGCGTAGGGCGGCGGAGTGGAGGATGCGGGCGCGGTCGCGTTGGAAGGCGGTGCGGCCGGGGCGTTTGTCCGGTTCGGGGGCGTAGCGTTCCAGTGCGGCGGGGCTGTAGCTGAGCGCGGTGCCGTCCATGACTCGACAGTAAGCCTACTGATCCGCCGAGTTCCGTGATCTCGCGGCTACCGGCTGTGCGTGGCTTCTCGCGCCCACGCGGCGGAGCCGCACATCGGTACAGCCCCGCGCCCTTACTAGGCGGCTGTCGCCCCTCGCGTCGTCACGCTCTCCTCGTAACGCTGCAGGACCAGGCGGGCCATCGCCGGATGGGCGCCCAGAGGATCCGCGGCGATCCATGGCGCTGCCTCCGCGCACTGTGTCGCGAAGCGGCCCGGGGCCGTGAAGTACGACGCGATCGCCACCCGGTGGCGGCCCCGCGCCGCCAGTGCGCGGACCGCCGCCGGGACGGTCGGGGTCGCCGCCGAGGCATAGGCGGGAACGACCGGGACGCCCAGGCGGTCGGCGAGGGAGCGGGCGGTGCGGCGGGTGTCGGTGGCCGCGTCGGGGTCGCGGGAGCCGGCCGCGGCGAGGACGACCGCGCACGCGCGGCGGGTGGCCGCGTCCATGGGCGTGGGCCAGCCGGCCTCCAGCAGGCGGTCGTAGAGGGTCTCCACCAGGAGCGGATGCGGGCCCAGCGGGGTGGCCACGTGTGCGCGTACCCGCGCCGTGGCGGCCATCGCGGGGATGTCGTGCTTGATGTGGTAGCCGCGGGAGAGGAGCAGCGGGACCAGGACGGCGGGGGTGTCGCCCAGGGCGGCGAGGGTGTCCGGGAGGAGGGGCTCGTTCAGTTCGATGTGGCCCAGGTGGACGGCGAGGCCGGGGCGCAGCTCACCGATGAGGTCCCGCAGGGCCCGTACGGTCTGCAGCGCGCGCGGGTCGCGGCTGCCGTGGGCGACCAGGACGAGGGCGGGCCGGGCCGGGCGGCGGCCGCCGAGCGGGGAGACGAGCCGCAGCTGGCCGGCGAGCTCGTTGCCGATGCTGTTCATGAGGTTCGCCGTGCTGTCGAGGCGGGCGAAGGACTCGGGGCGGGAAGGGTGCGACGCCGTCATGGAAGGATCCTGCCGGGGTCAGGTTGCATGGCCGTTGCCGGGCCGTCACGAGCGTTTTCCACGGGTTCACGTCGTACACACGCACGATGTGAGGCGAACCGGAGCGGCGTCGAGCACGTCCTTGATGGTCGACAGCCGATTCCGGGGGGCCATATGAAGATCCGTCGACCTCGGCTGCCGCGCACCCGTCGGGGGCAGCGGCGGCTGGTGCAGGCCGTGATGGCCGGGTGTGTGCTGGCGCTGCTGCCGGTGACCTGGCTGTACGTGTCCACGGCGGACCGGCTGCGGACGACGGCGGACGCACCGCGGGCGCAGGTCGCCGTGGTGTTCGGGGCCGGGCTGTGGAACGGTGAGCCGTCGCCGTACCTCGCGAACCGGCTGGACGCGGCGGCGAAGCTGTACCGGGCGGGCCGGGTCGAGGTCGTCCTCGTCACCGGGGACAACAGCCGCAGGGACTACGACGAGCCCGACGCCATGCGGGGCTATCTCAGGAAGCACGGGGTGCCGGACCGGCGGATCGTCAGCGACTACGCCGGGTTCGACACCTGGGACTCCTGTGTGCGGGCCAGGAAGATCTTCGGGGTGGACCGGGCCGTGCTGGTCAGCCAGAGTTTCCACATCCGGCGGGCGGTGGCGCTGTGCCGGGCGGCGGGGGTCGACTCGTACGGGGTCGGGGTCGACGCGACGCACGATGTGACCTGGTACTACGGCGGGACACGCGAGGTGTTCGCGGCGGGCAAGGCGCTGCTGGACGCGGTGTTCCACCCGGATCCCACGTTCCTCGGACCGAAGGAGCCGGGGGTGACGCGGGCACTGGCGGCCGGGCGGTGACGGGCGGGCGCCGGGCGGTGACGGGCGGGCGCCGGGCGGTGACGGGCGAGTGCTGGCGGGGGATCGGTGGCGGTCGGCGACGGGCGCTGGCGGTCGCCGTCGGTCGGTCACCGGCGCCTCACAGTGGGCCGGGCGGCGGCAGGCAGTGACCGGCGGGAGCTGGCGGACGATCGGTGATGGTCGCCGGCAGTCGGCGGACGCTGGCAGAGGGTCGGTGGCGGGCGGTCGGGGCCGGCGCCTCACGGTGGGCCGGGCGGCGGCATGCGGTGACGGACGGGTGCTGGCGGGCAGGCGCTCGCGGGCGGCGGTCGGCGGGCGGTGGCGGACGATCGGTGATGGTCACCGTCGGTGGCGGGCGGTGGCGGACGATCCGTGGCGGTCGCCGTCGCTCGGCGGGCGCTGGCGGTCGGCGGCGGGCGGTGGCGGGCGGCGGGCGGACGGTCCGGGGCGGTCGCCGGCGGGTGGTCGGGGGTCGGTGCCTCACGGTGGGGCGGGTGGTGTGGGGAGGTCGTGGTGCCGGGCGTGTAACCGGGAGCGGTCGGGCGCCGTAACACGGCGGACGCACGCTGGGCGTATGGAGACGATCGCCTCGACGCCCACCCACTGCCCGTACTGCGCCCTGCAGTGCGGTATGAACCTCACGCCCCTGGCGGCGGGGGGCGTCGAGGTGACCGAGCGGCCGGACTTCCCGGTGAACCGGGGTGCGCTGTGCGGCAAGGCGCGGACGGCGGCCGCGGTGCTCTCGCCGGCGGTGCGGCTGACCTCGCCGCTCGTGCGGTCGGGTGGCCGGCTGGTCGAGGCGAGCTGGCCGGCGGCGCTGGATCTGATCGCCGAGCGGCTCGGGAGCACGCGGGAGGCGTACGGCGCCGACGCGCTGGGGGTGTTCGGCGGGGGCGGGCTCGCCCATGAGAAGGCGTACACGCTCGGCAAGTTCGCGCGGGTGGTGCTGGGCACCTCGCAGATCGACTACAACGGCCGTTTCTGCATGTCGTCGGCCGCGGCGGCCGGGACGGGGCGTTCGGTCTGGACCGGGGGCTGCCGTTCCCGCTGGAGGACATTCCGAAGGCCGGATGCGTGATCCTCGTCGGCTCCAATCTCGCCGAGACCATGCCGCCGTCCCTGCGCTTCTTCAGCGAACTGCGGGAGAACGGCGGCACGTTGATCGTCGTCGACCCGCGCCGGACGAAGACGGCCGAGCAGGCGGACCTGCATCTGACCCCTCGCCCGGGCACCGATCTCGCCCTCGCGCTGGGCCTGTTGCACCTGGTGGTCACCGAGGGGCGGACGGACGAGGAGTACATCCGGGAGCGGACGACGGGCTGGGCGGAGACCCGGGCGGCGGCGATGGCGCACTGGCCGGAGCAGGTGGAGCGGATCACGGGGGTGTCCGTTCCCCGGCTCCGGGAGGCGGTACGACTGTTCTGTGCGCCTCGGGCCGCGATGGTGCTCACCGCGCGCGGGCCGGAGCAGCAGTCCAAGGGCACGGACACGGTGGGCGCGTGGATCAACCTGTGCCTGGCGACCGGGCGGGCGGGCCGCCCGCTGTCCGGGTACGGCTGCCTGACCGGGCAGGGCAACGGGCAGGGCGGCCGCGAACACGGCCAGAAGGCCGACCAGCTGCCCGGCTACCGCAAGCTGGACGACCCGGCGGCGCGGGCGCACGTGGCCGGGGTCTGGGGCGTGGACCCGGATGCGCTCCCGCCGACACCACGGGGTTGGGGCCCACATCGAGGAGCGGCTGCGCTCGCTGGACTTCCTGGCGGTGGCCGACGTCGTCCTCTCGGAGACGGCGGAGCTGGCGGATGTGGTGCTGCCGGTCACGCAGTGGGCGGAGGAGACGGGTACGACGACCGGTCTGGAGGGCAGGGTCCTGCTGCGCCGCCGGGCGCTCGCCCCGCCGCCCGGGGTCCACGGCGACCTGTACGTCCTGCACGAGCTGTCCGCCCGTCTCGGCGTCGAGAAGGGCTTCCCGACCGACCCCGAGGAGGTCTTCGAGGAGCTGCGCCGGGCGAGCGAGGGCGACCCCGCGGACTACTCCGGGATCACCTACCGCCGGCTGGCGGAGGAGACCGGGGTGTTCTGGCCGTGCCCGGAGAGCCCGGACGGGGCGGCCCACCCCGGCACCCCCCGCCTCTTCCTGGACCGCTTCGCCACCCCCGACGGCCGGGCCCGCTTCGCCGCCGTGACCCATCGGGCGACGGCGGAGGAACCGGACGCCGACTATCCGCTGCTGCTGACCACCGGCCGGGTCGTGGCGCAGTACCAGTCGGGGGCGCAGACCCGGCGGGTCGCCGAGCTGAACGCCGCCGCGCCCGGCCCGTTCGTGGAGCTGCACCCGCGTCTCGCGGCCCGCATCGGCGCGGCCGAGGGCGACGCGGTGACCGTGATCTCCCGGCGGGGCCGGGCCACCGCGCCCGCCCGGATCACCTCCGCCATCCGCCCGGACACGGTCTTCATGCCGTTCCACTGGCCGGGCGAGGGTCGCGCCAACACCCTCACCAACCCGGCCCTCGACCCGACGTCCCGCATGCCGGAGTTCAAGTCGTGCGCGGTGCGGGTGGAGGTCGTAGGGCCAGCTCAGTAGTACGGGTCGGTCCGCGGGGCGGGGTGGGGAGCGGTGCGGGGGCGTAGGTTCGGCGTATGTCCGATCCTGAGCAGTTCGATCTCGACGCCTATCTGGACCGCATCGGCTGGCAGGGCGGCCGGCGGGCCGGCCTGGAGACGCTGCGGGGTGTCCATCTGGCGCACGCGCTGTCCGTGCCCTTCGAGAACCTGGACGCCCTGTCCGGGCGGGCGCCCTCGCTCGCCCCGGCCGATCTGCTGGCCAAGATGGTCCACGGCGGGCGCGGCGGCTACTGCTACGAGCACAACACGCTGCTCCGGCTGGCCCTGGAGGCGCTGGGCTTCCCGGTGACGCCGCTGGCCGGGCGGGTGGTGCTGGGCGCGGAGACCCCGGAGAGCCGGCCGCGGACCCATGCGATGCTGCGGGTCACGGTGCCGGGCGAGCCGCAGCCGTATCTCGCGGACGTCGGCTTCGGCTCGGTCGGGGCGCTGCTGGCGCCGGTGCCGCTGGTCACCGGCGTCGAGTCCGAGGGCGGTGGACGCCGGCACCGGCTGATGCCGCTGCCGCGCCAAGGCCCGCTGGAGCTTAGGGAGTTGCAGGCCTACGACCGGCGGAGGCGGGAGTGGGCCGGGCAGTACGCCTTCACCCTGGAGCCGTTCACCGCGCGGGACTTCGAGGTGTTCAACTGGTACATCAGCACCCACCCGCGCTCTCCGTTCACCCAGCGTGCCTTTCTGCAGCGGACCACCGCCGAGCGTCATCTGTCCCTGGACGGCAGCCTGTTGACGGAGACCCGCACCGACGGCGCGGTGACCGAGCACAAGCTGACGGACGAGGCGGAGGCACGGCGCGTCGCGGCGGAGGAGTTCGGGATCGCCGTACCCGAGGGGCTGACGCTGCTCGGCTGATCCGAACGGGCTGCTCCCGCTAGCGCCGGGACAGCCAGTCACCGTCCTCGATCCGGGTGCCGGTGACGCGCAGGGCGGCGGCGACGCGGGGCGCGGCCAGATAGACCCAGGCCCGGACGCGGGCGCCGTCGGCGGTGCGGACGACGTGCCGGGCGACGCGTTCGTACAGGCTCCGCGGGTCGCCCGGGGTGTACTCCTCCAGCCGGTCCAGGGCGGCGAGCAGCTCGGCGTAGGACTCCGGCCGGGCGGTGACCAGTTCGCCCCGTATCCCGCCGCCCGGCCGCTCGACGGCGTAGGGGTAGCCGGGGCCGTCGTAGAGCGCCGCGCCGGGCAGCCGGGCCGGCTCCTCCGCCGCGGTGCGGCCCCGCAGGAAGAGGTCGTGGTTGACCGCGCCGGGGCGCAGGGTGCCGTAGACGAAGAAGGGCAGCGGGGTCCCGGGCCCCTCGGACTCCTCAGCGATCACGGAAACGATTCTGTACCCCCTTCGCCTCCTCACACATCTCCACGCGCGGCAAGGACAGCGGGAACGGCAAGGGCGTGCTGCGCCGGCTCGGGCTGCGCGGCAAGATCGCCCTGCTGCTCGCCGTCGGGTGCGCGCTCGTCGCCGTCGCCATCGGGCTGCTCGTGCACCGGGCGCGGCTGGAGCAGGTCGCCGACGGGGCACGGGCGCAGGCCGTGGCTCAGCTGCTCCGGGTCCGGCAGGTGTACGAACTCACCGGCCACGTCGACGAGGACGACGTCGAAGGCGCCCTCGACTCCACCGCCGTACCGGAGCCGCTGCGGCGCGCCGCGCTCGACGGGCGGCGCACCACCTACCTCGCCCTGTCCTCGGACCGCCCCGCCGTGTGGGCGGCGCGGCCGATCGGCGGTCATGTGCTGTCCGTGCGCGAGCCGCTGGACGAAGAGGCCCGGGAAATGGCCGGGTTCGACCGGCAGCTGATGCTCTCCGGCGCCGGTGTGGTGGCGCTCGGCGGTGCCCTGCCGGCCGGCCGGCTCAGCCGTGAGCTGCGGACGGCTGCGGCGACGGCGCGCCGGATCAGCCAGGGCGAGCCGGACGCCCGGATCGGCGGACCGGGACCGGCCGGCGGCCGGAACGAGGTGGCCGAACTCGGCGCCGCCGTCGACACGATGGCGGCGAGCCTGCAGCGCCGGCTGGAGGCCGAGCAGCGGTTCACCGCCGATGTCGCCCATGAGCTGCGCACCCCGCTGACCGGCCTGCGCACGGCGGCCGAACTGCTGCCTCCGGGCCGGCCGAGCGAGCTGGTCCGGGACCGGGTACAGGCGCTGCGGACGCTCACCGAGGACCTGCTGGAGATGGCCCGGCTGGACGCCGAGGTGGAGCGGCCGGACCTGGCGGTGCGTCCGCTGGGTCCGCTGGGTCCGCTGGGTCCGCTGGTCGCCGGGATCGTACGGCGGGCCGGGGAGGACGTGGGGCTCACCGGTGCCGCGGCGAAGACCCCGGTACGGACGGACGCGCGCCGGAGGAGCGGGTGCTCGCCGACCTGATCGGCAACGCCCGGCGGCACGGCGGCGGCCGGGTCGAGGTGTCCGTGTCCGGGTGCGCGGTGACCGTACGGGACCACGGGGGCGGCTTCCCGGAGCGGCTGTTGCGGGCGGGGCCGCGGCGGTTCCTGACCGGGGCGGCCGAGCGCGGTCAGGGCGCCGGGCCGGGGCTGACCATCGCCTTCGGGCAGGCGCAGGTGATCGGGGCGCGGGTGCGGCTGCGGAACGCGCCGGACGGCGGAGCCGAGGCGGAGGTGCTGTTGCCGGCGGCGGCCGGGGACTGACGTGTCCTCACCCGTTCAACGGTGGGCGTCGCTCCATTCGTGTGCTCTTCGCACGGTCATCTCGTCGACCCCTTCCGTGCGCCTGTGACCTGCCGGAACTCGGCGGCCGCCACGCCGTGCGGGACCGGTCGCGACACCCGTTCACCGTATTCCTGACGGGCCATCAGGGAGCGGGGCCGGGCGAAAGCCAGTTACCTCGGAAGGGCAGAGGACACACGAGTCGGACGAGCTCTGGGGAACACCATGCGACGCACCGCCCGTCTGCTGACCGGTACCGCGCTCGTCGTGGCGGCCGCGGCACCCGCCTACGCCGGCAGCAGCTCAAGCCTGGAGGTCTACCCCTCCAGCGTGGTGCCCGGTACCGAGGTCACGGTGAACACCGCCGCGTGCGGCGACAAGGGCTCGGCGATCGGGGACGCGGGCGCGGTCGGCGCCGGAACCTTCACGCTGGCGCCCAGCGCGCACGAGGGCGAGGCGGTCGGCCAGTTCCAGGTGCCGGAGAGCGCGCAGCCGGGGACGTACGAGATCGTCGCCAAGTGCGCCGAGGGCAAACGGCAGGTGACGGGCGACCTGGTGGTGGCGTTGAGCGCGGCGCATGGGCAGCCGCGGGGAAGTCTGAAGACGGGGGTCGGCGGCGCGCTCGGTCCCGACCCCGTGCAGACCGCGGTGGGTGTGGCGGCATTGGCCGTCGCCGCCGCGGGCGGTACCTGGCTCCTGCATCGCCGGGCGAGAGGCGACGGGATCTGACGGACACCCTCCGCTGTCCGTCCGCCGGTACCGCATATCCCGCCCCCTCCGGGTCCGATGCCCCTCGCGGCCCGGAGGGGGAGGGGGTCCCCGGGGGTCCGCCTCCGGGAGAACCGGGGGCTGCTTCCGGGAAATCCGGGGCCTGCCTCCGGAGACCCGGGGCCTGCCTCCGGGAAATCCGGGGCCTGCCTCCGGGAGAACCGGGGTCCGCCTCCGGAAACCCGGAGTCCGCCTCCGGGAGAACCGGGGTCGCCTCCGGGATATACGGAGGTCCGCCTCCGGGACGTTCGGGGGTTCGCCTCCGGGAGAGAGGTCGGTATGCGCAGGAGCGCGAGGCGAGGCCGCCGCGCCAGACTCGGCGACGCCGCGATAGCCGCGGTCACCGTCGTGGCCCTCGGCTGCGGGGTGTGGCTGCTCGGCGGCGGTGCCGGGGCGCACGCGCCGCCGCAGCCGGCCGCCGCCGAGGGCCGCCCCGACGCGGGCGTCGAGCGGCCCACGGCCCCCGCCCTCGCCCCCTCCCCGCCCACCCGGATCCGCATCCCCGCGATCCGGGTGGACGCCCCGCTGATGGGCCTGGCCCTCACCCGCTCCGGCAGCCTGGACGTGCCACCCGCCCGGAACAAGAACCTGGCCGGCTGGTACGAGTCCGGCACCATGCCCGGCGAGCCGGGCACCGCGATCGTCGCGGGGCATGTCGACAACGCCGAGGGGCCGGCCGTCTTCTACAACCTCGGCGCGCTCAGACGGGACGCCCGGATCGAGGTGGACCGCAAGGACGGCAGCGTCGCCGTGTTCACCGTGGACGCGGTGGAGGTGTACGCGGCGCACGACTTCCCCGACGAGAAGGTGTACGGCGCCGCCTCCCGCCCCGAGCTGCGCGTCATCACCTGCGGCGGCCCCTATTCGAAGGCCACCGGCTACCAGGGCAACGTGGTGGTGTTCGCCCATCTGACGGACAGCCGCTGAGGGCTCCGCCGGCAGGGCCGCAGGAAAGACCTCCGCTAAGCCACCCACTGCTCGTACGCCAGGTTCGCCACCAGCGCGAGGACGACCGTCAGCAGGACGACCCGGACGAAGCCGCTGCCCTGCTTGAGCGCGGTGCGGGCGCCGAGGGTGCCGCCCGCGAGGTTGAAGACGGCCAGCAGGGCCGCCAGTTTCCACAGGACCGTGCCCTGCCAGGCGAACATCGCGAGGGCGCCCGCGTTGGTGCAGCAGTTGACGATCTTCGCGGTGGCGGAGGCGGTGACCAGGTCGAGGCGGAGCAGCGCGGTCAGCGCGAGGACCAGGAACGTCCCGGTACCGGGGCCGATCAGGCCGTCGTAGCAGCCGATGCCCAGGCCGGCCAGGCCGATCGCGGCGAGCCGCTGCCGGCGGGTGGCCGGGCCGGGCGCCGGGGCGGTGCCGAAGGCCGGGCGCAGGATCACGAAGGCGGCGACCGCGAGCAGCACCATCATGATCACCGGCTTGAGGACGTCCGTGCTCATCCCGGCCGCGAAGAAGGCACCGGCCGAGGACCCGGCGAGCGCGGCGAGCCCGATGCGCACGGCCATGCCGACGTCCACCGGCGCCTTGCGGACGTAGGTCACGGCGGCGCCGCTGGTGCCGACGATCGCGACGGCCTTGTTGGTGCCGAGCGCCCACGCGGCCGGGGTCGTCGACGGCAGCCCGAGCAGCAGGGCCGGCAGAAGCAGCAGCCCGCCCCCGCCGACCACCGCGTCGATCCACCCTGCCGCGACGGAGGCCAGGCACAGCAGGGCTACGACGGTCATGGGTATGTCGGGCATGATCGCGACCCTAACCTCACAGCGCTCCCCTGCGCGCGCACGGACCCCTCACACCCTCCGCCCGCCCCCGCTGAGGGCAGCGTTCCTCACGGGAAACAGATGTGATGCGACCGGGTAACGTCCGCGCCGCACGCTCAAGGGCATGACCTCGAATACGCGTGTGGTGGTGATCGGCGCCGGCCTCGCGGGCGTACGGCTCGCCCGGCGGCTCGGCGAGCTGGGCACGCCCGCGCTGCTCGTCGGCGAGGAGGAGCACCCGCCGTACAACCGGGTGCTGCTCGCCGAGGTGCTGGCCGGCCGGTACGCGCCGGAGGTGATCACCCTCCCGGCGCCGGACGGCCTGCTCCGCGCCCGGGTCACCGGTATCGACCGGGCCGCCCGCACCCTCGCGTGCGAGGACGGCGGCTCGATCGCATACGACACGCTGGTCCTGGCCACCGGCTCCAACCCGGTGCTGCCGCCGCTGCGCGATCTGTTCACCCCTGACCACCAACTCCCCGAGGGCGTCCACGCGTTCCGCACCATGGACGACTGTCTGGGCCTCGCCAAGGCGGTGCGGCCCGGTGCGCGGGTGGTCGTCGTCGGAGGCGGACTGCTCGGTGTGTCGGCCGCCCGCGCGCTCGCGGCGCGCGGTGCGCAGGTGGTCCTCGCCCAGCAGGCCGAGCGGCTCATGGAGCGCCGGCTCGACCCGGACGCGTCCCGGCTGGTACTGCGGCACCTCACCGACCTGGGCGTCGAGGTGCACACCGAGTGCCGGGTGCGGGACGTGCGCTGTGTCGCGGGCGCGGTCCGCTCGGTGGAGCTGGCCGACGGGTACGCGCTCGACGCCGACCTCGTCGTCCTCGCCTGCGGGGTGCGCCCGCGCACCTCACTCGCCGAGCAGGCCGGTCTCGCCGTCCACCGCGGCATCCTCGTCGACGACGAGCTGCGCACCTCCGACCCGCACATCCACGCCGTCGGCGACTGCGTCCAGCACGACGGCACGGTCTACGGCCTGGCCGTACCCGCGCTCGAACAGGCCGACCTGCTCGCCGAGTCGCTCGCCGGAGACGCCGAGGCGCGCTACCGCGGCACCCGTTCCCTGACCCGGCTGACCCTCACCGGCCCGGGCTCCCCCTTCGACCTGGCCGCGTTCGGCGAGACCGAGGCGCTGCCCGGCGACGACGTCGTACGGCTCGCCGACGCCACCCGCGGCACCTACCGCAAGGTCGTCGTCCGCGAGGACCGCCTGGTCGGCGGGGTGCTCGTCGGCGACCTCGGCACCGTCGGGGCGCTCGCCCGCGCCTGGGAGGGAGCGGAGCCGCTCCCCGACGACGGGCCCCTGCTCCACCTGCTCACCCACGATGGAGGCTCCTGATGACCACCGACCCGGGGGCCACCCCCACGATCGTGCTCGTCGGCCACGGCATGGTCGGCCAGCGCTTCCTCGAAGCGCTCGCCGAGCGCGGCCTGACCGCCACGCACCGCGTGGTCGTGCTCTGCGAGGAGCCGCGTCCGGCGTACGACCGCGTCGCCCTCACCTCGTACTTCTCGGGCCGGACGCCTGAGGAACTCTCCCTGACGGACGGGAAGTTCATCGCCCTGCACAGCATCGAGCTGTACCTCGGCGACCCCGCCGAGACCGTCGACCGCGAGGCGAGGAAGGTCACGGCCAGGTCCGGCCAGGTCTTCGACTACGACGTCCTCGTGCTCGCCACCGGCTCGTACCCCTTCGTGCCCCCGGTCCCGGGCAAGGACGCGGTCGGCTGTTTCGTCTACCGGACCATCGAGGACCTCCTCGCGATCGAGGAGTACGCGAAGACGAAGGCGACGACCGGTGCCGTGGTCGGCGGCGGTCTGCTGGGCCTGGAGGCGGCCGGTGCGCTGAAGGGGCTCGGACTCACCTCCCACATCGTGGAGTTCGCGCCGCGGCTGATGCCGGTGCAGGTGGACGAGGGCGGTGGCGCGGCGCTGCTGCGCACCATCGAGGACATGGGCCTGACCGTCCACACGGGCGTCGGCACCCAGGAGATCGTCACGGACGACGCGGGTGCCGTCACCGGCATGAAGCTGTCCGACGGCTCCGAACTGGCCACGGACCTGGTGGTGTTCAGCGCCGGTGTACGGCCGAGGGACCAGCTGGCCCGCGACTGCGGTCTGGCGGTCGGCGAGCGCGGTGGCATCACCGTCGACGAGCAGTGCCGTACCGTCTCCGACCCGCACGTCTTCGCGATCGGCGAGTGCGCGCTGGCCGCCGACGGCCGGGTGTACGGCCTGGTGGCGCCCGGCTACGAGCAGGCCGAGACGGCCGCGGCCACCATCGCTGAGGACGAGACCGAGCAGTTGACATTCACCGGCGCCGACCTGTCCACCAAGCTGAAGCTGCTCGGCGTCGACGTCGCCTCCTTCGGCGACGCGCACGGCACCACCGAGGGCTGCCTGGACGTCGTCTACTCCGACTCCCGCGCCGGCCTGTACAAGAAGCTGGTCATCGGCCGCGACGGGACGCTGCTCGGCGGCATCCTGGTCGGCGACGCGGAGGCCTACGGCACCCTGCGCGCACTGACCGGTTCGGTACCCCCCCTCTCCCCCGAGTCGCTCGTCCTGCCCGCCGGAGCGGACTCGGGGGCCCAGCTCGGCCCGTCGGCCCTGCCCGACGAGGCGGTCATCTGCTCCTGCCACAACGTCAGCAAGGGCACGATCCGCGGCGCGGTCACGGAGCACTCCTGCACGACCGTGCCCGAGGTGAAGAAGTGCACCAAGGCCGGTACGGGCTGCGGCAGTTGCGTCAAGGTGCTCGGCCGGCTCGTCAACGCCGAGCTGGAGGCGAACGGCGTCGAGGTCGACAAGGGGCTGTGCGGCTGCTTCTCGCAGACCCGCGAGGAGCTGTACGAGATCGTCCTCGCGCTGCGCATCACCAGCCACCGGGACCTGCTCGACCGCTACGGCCGCGAGGACGCCCGGGGCGGCGACGGCTGCGAGACCTGCAAGCCGGCCGTCGGCTCGATCATCGCCTCCCTCGCCCCGACGATCGGCGCGAGCGGCTATGTCCTGGACGGCGAGCAGGCGGCCCTGCAGGACACCAACGACCACTTCCTCGCCAACCTGCAGAAGAACGGCTCGTACTCGGTCGTGCCGCGCATCCCGGGCGGCGAGATCACGCCCGAGAAGCTGATCGTGATCGGCGAGATCGCCCGGGACTTCGGCCTCTACACGAAGATCACCGGCGGTCAGCGGATCGACATGTTCGGCGCCCGGGTCGAGCAACTCCCGCTGATCTGGGCCCGTTTGGTGGACGCCGGCTTCGAGTCGGGGCACGCGTACGGCAAGGCGCTGCGCACGGTGAAGTCCTGCGTCGGCTCCACCTGGTGCCGCTACGGGGTGCAGGACTCGGTGCGGATGGCGATCGACCTGGAGCTGCGCTACCGGGGTCTGAGGTCCCCGCACAAGCTGAAGTCGGCGGTCTCCGGCTGCCAGCGCGAGTGCGCCGAGGCCCAGTCCAAGGACTTCGGCGTGATCGCCACCGCGGGCGGCTGGAACCTGTACGTCGGCGGCAACGGCGGCGCCACCCCGCGCCACGCGGACCTGCTGGCCCAGGACCTGTCGGACGCCGAACTGGTCCGCCTGATCGACCGCTTCCTGATGTTCTACATCCGCACGGCCGACCGTCTGGAGCGCACCAGCGTGTGGCTGGAGCGGATCCCCGGCGGCCTGGACCATCTGCGCGACGTGGTGGTGCACGACGCGCTCGGCATCTGCGACGAGCTGGAGCAGCTGATGCGGGCGCATGTCGCCCACTACCGCGACGAGTGGGCACAGACCGTCAACGACCCCGAGAAGCTGGCCCGGTTCGTGTCCTTCGTGAACGCTCCGGACACCCCGGACCCGGTCGTCGCCTTCGTCCCCGAGCGCGACCAGATCAAGCCCGACCTGCCGCTGCTGTCCATCGGCCTGCGGCCCGCCGACGACGCCCTGGAAGGAAGCGCCCAGCGATGACCCTGGCTCCCGAGACCACCGGTCTGAAGGTCCAACTCCGGCTGGCGGACGGCTGGTTCACGGCCTGCGAGCTGAGCGCGCTCACCCCGGGCCGCGGGGTGGCCGCCCTGCTGCCCGACGGCCGTCAGGTCGCCCTCTTCCGTGACCGCGCCGACCGCCTGTACGCCGTCGACAACCGCGACCCCTTCACCGGCGCGGCCGTCCTGTCCCGCGGTCTGACCGGCACCCACCAGGACCGCCCGTTCGTGGCCTCGCCCCTGCTGAAGCAGCGCTTCGACCTGATCAGCGGGGAGTGCCTGGACGACGGGGCGGTGCGGGTGGCGGCGTACGAGGTGCGCACGGCCTGACCCGGATCAGTCGATCCCCGACCGCTCCACCCCCGCCACGATCCACCGCTGGAAGCACAGGAACACCACCAGCAGCGGCAGGATCGACACGACGGCCGCGACGAACAGTTCGTGCAGCCGGATCACCTGGGACGTCGTGAACGACGACAGCGCCACCTGCACCGTCCAGGCGCTCCGGTCCTGCCCGATCACCAGCGGCCACAGGAAGGAGTTCCACGCGCCGAGGAACACGATCGTGCCGACGGCGGCGAACACCGGCCGCGCGTTCGGCACGACCACCAGCCAGTACGTGCGCCAGTAGCCCAGCCCGTCGACCTGGGCCGCATCCTCCAGCTCCCGGGGGAATCCCAGGAAGTACTGCCGGAAGACGAAGCAGGCGAACGCGGAGAACAGGGTCGGGATGATCAGCCCGCGCAGGGTCGAGATCCAGCCCAGCGTCGACACCAGCACGAAGCTCGGTACGAAGGTGACGGCGGCCGGGACGAGCAGGGTGCCGAGGATGCCGTAGAAGACCTTGTTCGCGTGCCGGTAGGGGATGTGGGCGAGGCCGTAGCCCGCCAGGGAGGCCAGGAGCAGGGTGCCCGCGGTCGTGGCGACGGCGATCAGCGCGGAGTTGAGCAGGGAGCGGGCGAAGGGGACGGACGGGTCGTCGAACAGCTCCCGGACGTTCCCCCACCTCAACGCGCCGGGAAAGAAGGTCCATTGGGGCGAGGTGATGTCCTGCTCGCTCGACAGGCCATTGCGGACCAGCAGATAGAAGGGGATCAGGAAGAGCAGGGCGAGCGCGATCAACAGCACCAGCCGGAGCGCGCGTCCGGCCCGCACCAGGGCGTCATCCATCGGTGTCCGTCCTTCCCAGCCGCAGCCACCGTGCCTGCCCCACCGTGACGAGCGCGATGACCAGCGCGAGGATCACGGCGCCCGCGCTGCCGAGCCCGAGGTTCTGCCCCTGCCCGAGGGCGGTGTAGTAGAGGTAGACGAGCGGCGGCCGGGCGTAGGGCGGATAGCCCCGCGCGTCGGAGAGCAGGTTGTAGAACTCGTCGAAGGCCTGGAAGGCGTTGATGACGAGCAGCAGCGCCACCGCGACCGAGGTGGCCCGCAGCTGGGGCAGCGTGATGTGCCGCAGCACCGTCCAGCCGGGCCGGGCCCCGTCCACGGCGGCCGCCTCGTACAGCACCGGGTCGATGCGCTGCAGCCCGGCGAGGAACAGGATCATGTAGAACCCGGCCTGCAGCCACAGCCGTACCGTGACGATGACCAGCCAGTACCAGGGCGGATCGGTGGTGGACAGCCAGGCGACGGGATCGCCGCCGAACCAGTCGAGGACGGTGTTGGCGAGCCCGAACCGCACCCCGTTGAAGAGCGACATCTTCCACACCAGGGCGGCGACGACATAACTGCACGCGGCCGGCAGGAAGAAGACCGACCGGAAGAACGCCCGAGCGCGTTCGAGACGGTTGACCATCAGGGCGAGGGAGAGTGAGAAGACGAAGGTGGCCGGCACGATGAAGGCGGTGAAGACGAGGAAGGTCTTCAGGCTGCCGAGGAACGCGTCGTCCTGCAGCATCGCCGTGTAGTTGTCCAGGCCGACGAAGTGCGTGGGCGTGACGGTGTTGTGCGCGTCGAAGAAGCTGAGGCCGACGCTCCACAGCAGCGGAACGTAGGTGAACAGGGCAAGCCCGAGCGCGAACGGCCCCACGAACACCCAGAACCAGAGGGTCCTGCGGCGCCTCACGACGTCTTCTTCGCGTTCTTCACACGGTCGAGCTCGCCGGCTACCTTCCGTACGACGGCACGCAGTTCGCTCTCCGGATTCGCCCCGCTCCTGATGATCCGGCTGAGCGCGTCCTGGTAGGCGGTCCGGGCGGCCGGCGTCCACAGCAGGGGCTCGGCGTAGCCGTGGTCGGTGGAGAAGCGGACGGCGTCGGCGGCGGGACCGTTCCGGAGTGCGGCGGCCTTCTTGGCGAGGGAGATCCGGGCCGGGATGTGGAAGCCGTAGGACAGCGCGAAGTCCTCCTGGTAGTCGGTCCGTTCGACCCACAGCCAGCGCACGTACTCCTTGGCGGCCGCTCTGTGCCTGCTGCGTGCGCTGACGGCGGCGGCGTAGGCCCCGACGGGAACGCTGGGCCTGCCCCGACCGCCGTCGGCGGGGAAGGGCAGCACCCCGAAGTCGTCGCCGAGTTCCTTCCGCACCTGTGGCAGCGCCCACAGTCCGGACCACTGCATCGCGGTCAGCCCCTGCAGGAGGGCGGACGGGTCGGACCAGTCGGTGGGCGCGCCGAGGAGGAGGGACTTGTCGGTGTACAGCTGGCGCAGCTTGCCGAGGGTGCGGGCGGCGGCGGGGTCGTCGAAGCCGACCTTGCCGTCCTCGGTGACGAGCTGCAGCCCGGCGGCGTACAGGGGCGTACCGCCGAGCACGCCGGCTCCCCCGTCATTGCCCAGGAAGAGCCCCTTGACCTTGCTGCTGGTGAGCTTCTTCGCGGCGTCCACGAGGGCGTCGAGCGTGGCCGGCGGCTCGACCCCGGCGTCCTTCAGCAGGCTCTTGCGGTAGTAGAGCAGCTGCATGTCGACGACCTGCGGGATGCCCCAGATCCGGCCGTCGTACGTCTTCGGCGTGAGCACCGCCGTGTTGAAGTCGCCCTTGACGTCCTTGAGGAGCTCGGTGAGGTCGACGACCTGACCGCCCTGGATCTGGTCGATCGTGGGTCCGTTGACCTCGAAGACGTCCGGTCCGGAGTCGGTGAGCAGGGCGGCCGCGGTCTGCTGGTCGTAGTTCCCGGGCCGCCACTGCACCGTGACGCTCGCCTTCTTGTACGCGGCGGCGTACCGCTCGACGGCCTGCTCGGTGCCGGTCTCGCCGTACTGGTGGTACCACTGCGCCAGTTTCGTGCCCGAACTCCCGCTTCCGCGCCCGGTGTTGGATCCGCAGGCGGCGAGCAGTCCGGCACCTGCCCCGGCTCCCACGGCCAGCAGTGTCCTGCGCCTCATGGTCATCGTCTGCGCCCCCTGGCGTCCGTCATCGATGCACGGCCCAACGATCAACCATGCGCATCGATTACGAAAGAGGGCCCCGTCGGGCGCGGCGCTCGGCGGTGCGGATCAGTCGCCGGGGCCGGTCCGCTTCTCCAGGCGTGAGCCGCTGCGCCGGGTGATCGACATCAGATCGCTCGGCGCGTCCAGTGCGAGGCGGTGCCAGCGCCCGCGGGGCACGATCAGGGCGGTACCCGGCCCCAGCCGTACGACCTCCTCGATGCCGATCTCCTCGGTGCCGCTCTCCTCGACGGGACGGAAATACAGACGCACGCCGCCGGTCAGGCAGCACACGGCCTCCTCGCCCTCGGGATGCATCTCCCAGTGGTCGGCGTGCACATCGGCGTCGGTCTCCGCATGGAAGGCCGCGACCTGCCAGGAGCCGGGGTCGCCGTCCGTCATCCGCCGGGCACCGGCCAGGACGCCGCCGTCGGACCGGAAGTCCAGCATCGAGGAGAAGAGATCCACGGTCGTGAGGGTCATGACGATGCTCCTTCTCTGCGCGTGTCCGTGTGGACCACCGCGGCTACGGGAATCGGGGCCGAGGATCCGGTGCCGCTCCGGCGCCGGGGCAGCACACAGACGGCCACGACCGCCGCGAGCAGCAGGAGCGCGGCCGTGACGGCCAGACCGAGGGCGTATCCGGCGCCCAGCGCACCGGGGTCGGTGGCCGTACCGGTGCGCTGGGCGGCGACCGTGGCCAGGGTGGCCACGCCGAGGCAACCGCCCAGCTGACGTGCGCTGTTGAACAGGCCGGAGGCCATGCCGGCCTCGCCGGCCCGGACGCCGGTCGTCGCCGCAGCGGCCGCCGGCGCGAACACCAGCCCGATGCCCGCGCTGGTCAGCAGGGAGGGCCCGAGCACGTCGGTGAGAAAGCCGCCGTGCGGGCTGATCATGGCGAACCAGGCCAGGCCCATGGCGGCGAGCAGCGCGCCGGGCATGAGGGAGGCGCGGGGCGAGCGGGTCGCGGTGATGCGGGTGGCGACGGCGGTGGCGGCCACCGAACCCACGCTGAACGGCAGGAACGCGGCGCCGGTCGCGGCGGCGCCGAGGCCCAGGACCTGCTGGAGGTAGAGGGAGATGAAATAGAACGCGGTGAACTGCCCGGCCGCGGCGAGAAACACCAGCAGGTTGGCGCCGGCGACCCAGCGGCTGCGCAGCAGCCCGAGCCGCAGCAGCGGGGCGGGCGCCCGGGATTCGACGAGTCCGAACGCGACGAGCAGGACGGCGGCGACGCCGAGCGTGCTCAACGTCCGGGCGGACGCCCACCCTTGGACATCGGTCCGTACGACGCCGAACACGAGCAGCCCGGTCCCGCCGGTCGCCAGCAGGGCTCCGAGCACATCGGGCCGCTCCCGCCGGACGGGCCTCGGCTCGGCGGGTACGGCCGCGTGGGCCAGCGCGAGCGCCGTGGCCACGATGGGCAGATTGATCAGCATCACCCAGCGCCAGCCCGCGTACTGGGTGAGCACCCCGCCCACCAGCACGCCCAGCGCGCCGCCGACGGCGTTCATCCCGCTCCACACACCGAGGGCGCGGACGCGCCGGGGGCCGTCGGTGAAGGTGGTGGTCAGCAGCGCCAGCGCGGCCGGCGCGGTGGCGGCCGCACCGACGCCCTGTCCGGCACGGGCGGCGACCAACTGCCAGGGTTCCCGGGCCAGTCCGCCGGCGAGCGAGCAGACACCGAACACGACCAGCCCCGTGACGAAGAGCCGACGTCGGCCGTACAGATCGCAGGCCCGGCCGCCGAGCAGCAGAAACCCGCCGAAGGTGAGCGCGTACACATGCACGACCCAGGACAGGCCGAGCGGATCGAATCCGAGAGCGGTGCGGACCTCCGGCAGCGCGACATTGACCACGGCCATGTCCAGCGCGACGACGAACTGCGCCACGGCAGCGGCCGCGAGCACGGCCGGGGGGTTTCCCCGTAAGTTTCTATACATGTAAGAAAACTAGCGCGCACCGGTCGCCGCTGTCGACACCCGGGGATCCCGGAAGGGGATGGGGAGGGGGTGGGGAGGGGATGGCGAGGGAACTGAGGAGGGGATGGCGAGAGGACCGCGAGGGGATCGCGAAGGGATCACGAGGGGAGGGCGAGGGCATGATGGGAGCCATGCCGCAATCGCCCGCACCCCGTAAGACCACCGGCCGGCCCGCCCGCATCTCCCGTGCGGAGATCATCCGGACGGCGCTCCGGATCGTGACGGACGAGGGCGTGGACCGGCTGACGATGCGCCGGCTGGCCGCCGAGGTCGGCAGCACACCCATGGCGCTCTACCATCACGTCCGCGACAAGGAGGAACTGCTGCTCCTCCTGCTGGACGACTACGCCGCACAGAACCTGCGCAGGCCGTCGACTCCCCCCGCCGACCCGCGCGCACGCGTCATCGCTGCGGCGACCGCGATCCACGAGGTGCTGGCCGACTGCCCCTGGGTGGTGGAGGTACTGACGGCGGACGACCTGATGGCGAAGTCCGCGCTGTGGTTCGTGGAGCAGATCGTGGACGGGCTGACGGCCTGCGGGCTCTCCCTGGAGGCCGCCGTGCACGGATACCGCGCGATCTGGTACTACACCGCCGGCGAGGTCGTGATCCGTGCGACAGCGGCCCGCCGCCGCACGACCGACGACCGCCCGACCTTCCGCGACCGGGTCTTCGCCGACCTCGACCCACACGAACTCCCGCGCCTGGCGGAGGTGGCGGACCGCTGGGCACCACTGACCGCACAGGACACATACACGGACGGCCTGACGGCCCTGCTGAACGGCCTGTTGCCCACACCTCGGTGAGGTAGGGGCGGCACCCGGACCGGGTACCGCCCCGGTGGCCGGCAAGGCGGTCAGAGGCTGCGGGCGGTGATGTTGCCGTAGGCGGTGGTCGCATGGATGTTCAGGTCGGGGGTGCCGGTGTTCTTGAGGGTGTTGCGGATGCGGCCGTAGGCGGTGCCGGCGTCAAGGGAGGCGGAGGTGGTGGGGGCGGCGCCGACGGTGATGTCGCCGTGCTGGGTGTTCAGCGTGAGCGTGCCGCGCACGGCCTCGGTGATCCGGAGGTCGCCCTTTTGGGTGCTGAGCTCGCCGGGGCCGGTGAGGCGGCCGACCGAGACGTCGCCGGCCTGGAGGGTGAGGCGAGCGCTCGCGGCCTCGTCGAGCTTGATGGTGCCGTGTGCGCTGTCGAGGGTGACGTCGCCGAGGCGTCCGACGCCGCGGAGTTCGGCGCTGGCCGCCTTCGCCTCGACGTGGGAGCCGGCGGGCAGCTGGACGGTGACGTCGACGGATCCGGAGTGTCCGAGCATCGGGTGCGTCGGAGTCGGGGTCTCGATCCGCAGGACGCCGTCGGCGTAGGAGACCTGGATCCGCTCCGCCGCCTTCACGTCGCGGCTCTTGGCGGCGTCCGCGGGCAGGATCTCGACGGTGGTGTCGCCCCGGTCGGCGGCGATGAACTGGACGCGTCCCGCGGGGATGTCGAGGACGGTGGAGATGGGGGCGGGGGTGTCGAACTTCTGCGTGATGCCCTGGTTCTTCTGCATCGTGCGCTCCTTTGACTCGCTTCTTTCCGATGACAGAAACGCTACGTTGCATTCCAGAAACCGGCAACAAGTTCGTTGCGTACGAGCGACATATGCGCAGGTCAATGCCAGAAAATCATTGCAACGGCGGTGAATCTAACGCAACACCCCTCACTTCATTCGTTGCAATGAATGGGAAATGAACGCTACACTGGGAGACATCACGGACCACAAAGGAGAGTGCGATGCCCGGAGGCAGACTCACCCAGCAGGAACGCCAGCAGATCGCGCTGGGACTGGCCGACGGGCTCGCCTACGCGGAGATCGCCCGGCGCCTCGACCGCCCCACCTCGACCGTCACACGCGAGGTCATGCGCAACGGCGGCCCCACCACGTACCGCGCCGACCTGGCCCACCGCGCCACCGAACGCCGCGCCCACCGCCGCAGGCAGACCTCACCCCGGGACTCGAAGACGCCCCCGCAGCCCGACGGACGCGACGCCGAGGCGGTGCGCGAGTACGGGGAGACGTTCACCACCGTCTTCATGCAACAGGGCCTGCCCAAGATGACGTCCCGGGTGCTGGCCTGCCTCTACACCACCGACGCGGGCAGCCTCACCGCCTCCGAACTCGCCCAGCGCCTCCAGGTCAGCCCGGCGTCCATCTCCAAAGCGGTCACGTTCCTCGAAAGCCTGGACCTCATCCGCAGGGAACGCGACGAACGCCGCCGCGACCGCTACGTCGTCGACAACGAGCTCTGGTACCAGGGAATGATCGCCGCCGCCCGAGCCCAGACCCAACTCGCCGAGACCGCACGGCAGGGCGTCAGCGTCCTCGGCCCCGACACCCCCGCCGCCGTCCGCCTCGAGAACATCGCCCGCTTCGTCGACTTCGTCGCCGAAAGCATGGCCCGCGCCGCCGAACAGGCCCGCGACGTCCTCTACACACAACCCGAGACCCCCACGGCCGACACCGCCGAGCCGGGCTCGGATCACGGATAGACAGCCCCGAGGCAACGGGGACGACTGGAGACGCGACGGCTGGTTCGCCCCCTGGGGCAGCGCGAGCCGGGGGCCCGCAAGGCTTGTTGCCCACGCACAACCGAGGAGGGGCGGTACCCGCGACCAGGAGGAGGAGAGCTGTGACCAGATCGGTCCGCTCCCGGACCCGATGAGGCCTGTCGCCGCTGCGGCTCCGCCGGTGAGGCTTGGGGGTATGACCCGAGCACTGATCGTCATCGACGTCCAGGAATCCTTCCGTGCCCGCCCGCTGTGGGAGACCATCTCCAACCCGAAGATCGCCGACCAGGTGGACCGGCTGGTCCGGCTCGCCCGCGAGGCTGGAGACCTCGTGGTGTGGGTGTTGCATTCCGAGCCCGGCAGCGGCGATGTCTTCGACCCCGCCCTCGGCCATGTCCGGCTGATGGAGGAGTTGCAGCGCCGGGACGGGGAACCACTGATCCACAAGACGTCGCACAACGCCTTCACCACCACCAACCTGCAGCAGCTCCTCACGGAGCGCGGCATCCGCGAGCTCACCGTCTGCGGCATCCGAACCGAGCAGTGCGTCGAGACCACCACCCGCGTCGCAAGCGACCTCGGCTACCTGGTCACCTTCGTCATCGACGCCACGGCGACCAACCCCATCCCGCACCGTGACGCTCCCGCCGACCGGAGCGTCGCCGAACTGCTGTCGGACCCCCGCACCCTGAGCGCCGAGGAGATCATCAGGCGCACCGAATACGCCCTTGCCGGACGCTTCGCCACCATCACCACCGTCGGGCAACTGGAGGCCGCGGCCGGGCCTCGGGCATGATGACCGGATCGTGAGCCACATCGCCTTCCTGCTGGTGCCCGGAGTCCATCTGCTGGATCTGGGAGGCCCCGCGCAGGTCTTTTCCACGGCCGCCGACTTCGGGCACCCCTACACACTCAGCTACATCGCCGAGCAGCCGCTGGTCTCCACCGCTCAGGGCCTGTCACTGGTGGCCCGGCTCGACTGGCCCGAGCTCGGCCCCGAGGACCTGATCGTGGTGCCCGGCTGGCGAGCGCTCACCCTGGCCGGCAGTCCTGCCATCGGCGCGGCGTTGCTGCAGTCTCTCCGGGACCACCACGCCAGGGGCGGGACCGTTGCGAGCGTCTGCGCCGGAGCCGAGGCGCTCGGCCGCGCCGGCCTGCTCGACGGCCGCCGCTGCACCACCCACCACGATGTGCAGGACGAGCTCGCACGCCGCTACCCCAGGGCGACGGTCATTCGCGATGTCCTGTATACGGCCGACGACCGGGTGGTCACCTCGGCCGGCATCGCCAGTGGCATCGACCTGGCCCTGCACCTGATCGCCACCCGGCACGGCCCCGCCGTCGCCGCCCAGGTGGCCCGGGACATGGTCGTCTACGCGCGGCGGAACGGCCATGAACCGCAGGCCAGCGCCATGCTCCGGTACCGGTCCCACCTCGACGACACCGTGCACCACGCCCAGGACCTGCTCGACGCCCGCTTCGACCAGCCGTTGCCCCTGCCCGCCCTGGCCGCGGCAGTGGGGGTGAGCGAACGCACCCTCACCCGCCTCTTCACTCGCGCCACCGGCGGCCTCACCCCGCTGCGCTATCAGCAAACCCTGCGTCTCGAACGCGCCGAGCACCTCATCAGCCACGGTGCCACGGTCGATGCCGCCGCCCGCGCGGTCGGCTTCGCGGACACCCGTATGCTGCGCCGCCTGCGAGCACGCGAGCACTGAACGCCGGTGGACGCATCCGGATCGTGTGCTGACCAGCACGGACAAACCTGCGAAGCGAGAGAGGCGGCACCCCCGCACAGGGTGCCGCCTCTCTCTTCGTGGTCCGGAGCCGTCGCCCATCGGTTGAGGGTCGGGGACGGGCGGCGGCTCCGGCGTCAGGGGAGGGTCAGCGGTGGTCGCTGCCCGCCGAGTTCGTCGCCGCGCGGCCGGCTTCCAGGCGGGCGACCGGGATGCGGAACGGGGAGCAGGAGACGTAGTCCAGACCCACCTCGTGGAAGAAGTGGACCGACTCCGGGTCGCCGCCGTGTTCGCCGCAGACGCCGAGCTTGAGGTCGGGGCGGGTGCGGCGGCCCGCTTCCGCCGCCAGCTTCACCAGGGAGCCCACGCCGTCCCTGTCGATCGTCTCGAAGGGGGAGACGCCGAAGATGCCCTTCTCCAGGTATGCCGTGAAGAAGGAAGCCTCTACGTCGTCCCGGCTGAAGCCCCACACCGTCTGCGTCAGGTCGTTCGTGCCGAAGGAGAAGAACTCCGCCGCCTCCGCGATCTGGCCCGCCGTCAGCGCCGCTCGCGGCAGCTCGATCATCGTGCCGATCGCCAGCTTGAGCTGCGTACCGGTCGTGGCCTCGACCTCCGCAATGACCTTGTCGGCCTCCTCGCGGACGATCTCCAGCTCCTGGACCGTACCGACCAGCGGGATCATGATCTCCGCCCGCGGGTCGCCCTTCGAGGACTTGCGTTCCGCCGCAGCCTCGGCGATCGCGCGGACCTGCATCGTGAACAGGCCCGGGATGACCAGGCCGAGGCGTACGCCGCGCAGGCCCAGCATCGGGTTCTGCTCGTGCAGGCGGTGCACCGCCTGGAGCAGGCGGAGGTCGTTCTCGTGCGGCTCCTGGCGGGACTCGGCCAGGGCCACGCGGACCGACAGCTCCGTGATGTCCGGCAGGAACTCGTGCAGCGGGGGGTCCAGGAGGCGGATCGTGACCGGGAGGCCGTCCATTGCCTCGAAGAGTTCTACGAAGTCCTTCTTCTGGAGCGGGAGCAGCGCCTTCAGGGACTTCTCGCGCTCCTCCTCCGTGTCCGCCAGGATCAGGCGCTCGACCAGCTCGCGGCGGTCGCCGAGGAACATGTGCTCCGTGCGGCACAGGCCGATGCCCTGGGCGCCGAAGCGGCGGGCGCGCAGCGCGTCTTCCGCGTTGTCGGCGTTGGCGCGCACGCGCAGGCGGCGCTTGCGGTCGGCGAAGGCCATCATGCGGTGGACCGCCTCGACCAGTTCGTCGGCGTCGTCGGCGCCCGGGTGCATCCGGCCCTCGAAGTACTCCACCACCGGGGACGGGACGACCGGGACCTCGCCGAGGTAGACCTTGCCCGACGAGCCGTCGATGGAGATCAGGTCGCCCTCTTCCACGACGTGTCCGCCGGGGACCGTCATCCGGCGGCGCTTGGTGTCGACCTCCAGCTCCTCCGCACCGCAGACACAGGTCTTGCCCATGCCGCGGGCGACCACGGCCGCGTGGGACGTCTTGCCGCCGCGCGACGTGAGGATGCCCTCCGCCGCGATCATGCCGTCCAGGTCGTCGGGGTTGGTCTCACGGCGGACCAGGATGACCTTCTCGCCCGAGCGGGACCACTTCACGGCCGTGTACGAGTCGAAGACCGCCTTGCCCACCGCGGCGCCGGGAGACGCGGCGATGCCACGGCCCACCTGCCCGACCTTCGCGTGCTCGTCGAAGCGCGGGAACATCAGCTGGGCCAGCTGGGCGCCGGTCACCCGCTGGAGGGCTTCCGTCTCGTCGATCAGGCCCTGGTCCACCAGCTGCGTGGCGATGCGGAAGGCCGCGCCCGCCGTGCGCTTGCCGACGCGGGTCTGAAGCATCCACAGCTGACCGCGCTCGATCGTGAACTCGATGTCGCAGAGGTCCTTGTAGTGGTTCTCCAGCGTCTCCATGATCTGCATGAGCTGGTCGTACGACTTCTTGTCGATCGACTCCAGCTCCGCGAGCGGGACGGTGTTGCGGATGCCCGCCACCACGTCCTCGCCCTGGGCGTTCTGCAGGTAGTCGCCGTAGACGCCCTGGTGGCCCGAGGCGGGGTCGCGGGTGAACGCCACGCCCGTGCCGGAGTCCGGGCCCAGGTTGCCGAAGACCATCGAGCAGATGTTGACGGCCGTACCGAGGTCGCCGGGGATGCGCTCCTGGCGGCGGTAGAGCTTCGCCCGGTCGCCGTTCCACGAGTCGAAGACCGCCTTGATGGCGAGGTCCATCTGCTCGCGCGGGTCCTGCGGGAAGTCCCGGCCGGCCTCCTTCTTGACGATCTTCTTGAAGGCGGTGACCAGCTTCTTCAGCTCGGCGGCCTCCAGGTCGGTGTCGACCGTGACCTTCTTGGCCTCCTTGGCCGCCTCGAGGGCCTCCTCGAAGAGGTCGCCGTCGACGCCGAGGACGGTCTTGCCGAACATCTGGATGAGGCGGCGGTAGGAGTCCCAGGCGAAGCGGTCGTCGCCGGCCTGCTTGGCCAGGCCCTGCACCGACTTGTCGGAGAGGCCGATGTTCAGGACCGTGTCCATCATGCCGGGCATGGAGAACTTGGCGCCCGAGCGGACCGACACGAGCAGCGGGTTGTCGGCCTGGCCGAGCTTCTTGCCCATGCGGGATTCGAGGGCGTCGAGGTGCGCACTCACCTCGTCACGCAGTGCCGCGGGCTCCTCGCCGCTCTCCAGGTAGACCTTGCAGGCCTCCGTGGTGATGGTGAAGCCGGGAGGGACCGGCAGACCGAGGTTGGTCATCTCGGCGAGGTTGGCGCCCTTGCCGCCGAGGAGGTCCTTGAGGTCCTTGTTTCCCTCGGTGAAGTCGTAAACGAACTTCACTCCGTGGGGTTCTTTGTTTTCCGACACGGGTCTCGACTCCTTGAGGCCACGGTGGCTGCCCTGACGGCGAGGAACATACCCAGATCGAAGGCACATGGGTACGTCTACTTGTGCGTCATGCGCCTGTAACCAGTAGTCCGCCAGCGGATCGAAAGTCAAAGCTTGGCAAGCCAGCAGGGCCGGATGTTTTCACTTCTTGAACGCAAGCATCCCCAAACGCGAGGCATTCCGCTCAAATGAGCGGTCATCCTGCACGTCTGATTTCGATCGATGAACGATCAAGGGGTGGCACCCAGTGCCACCCCTTGGAGAAGTGCAGTCGCCCAAGATCCGCTCATCTGAGCGCAACCCTTATCAAGGGTGGCGAGAATCACGCTGCCACAGCCCGCCGGATTTCACCATGCGGACCGCTTCCGATCCCGGAAACACCCACGTCACACGCCCGGCAGCAGCGGCGTCACACGCCCAGCGCCCGCAGCCGCTCCTCGACCCGCTCCGGCGCGTAGAGGTGTTCCACGACCAGCGCCCCCGCTCCGATGAGCGCGGCCCGCTCCCCCAGCCGCGAGGTGACGACGTCCAGGTGGGCCGTGGAGCGCGGCAGCGCCCGCTGGTAGAGCAGCTCGCGCAATCCGGTGAGGAAGGGCGTGCCGGCGAGATCGCCCGCGATCATCAGCACGCCGGGGTTGAGCAGGGTCACGACCGTCGCCAGCACCACACCGACCTGGCGCCCGGCCTCACGGGCCAGTGCCGTCGCCTCGGGATGACCGGCGGCCAGCAGGTCCCGTACGTCCGCGCCGGAGGCGGCCGGCACCCCGCTCTCCGCCAGCCGGCGGGCCACGGCGCCGCCGCTCGCGACGGCGGCGAGACAGCCGTGCGAGCCACAGCGGCACAGCGCGTCCGCGCCGACGCGGATGTGCCCGATGTCGCCCGCGCCGCCGTCGATCCCCCGGTAGATCGCGCCGTCCACGACCACCCCGGCGCCTATGCCCGTGGACACCTTGACCAGCACGAAGGCCGCGCAGTCGGGGTGTCCGGCGCGCTGTTCGCCGTAGGCCATGAAGTTGGCGTCGTTGTCCACCAGGACCGGGACCGCCGCCGCGCCGGTGTGCTCGGTGAAGGCGCGGGAGAGGCGGCCCCTTATGTCGTAGCCGTCCCAGCCGGGCATCATCGGGGGCTGCACCACCCGGCCGGTCCCGGTGTCCACCGGGCCGGGCACGGCGAGGCCGATGCCGCAGACGTCCGCCGCCGGTCGCCCGGTCTTCTCCAGCAGCCGGTCGAACCAGTGGCCGAGTTCGCCGAGCACGGCCTCCGGGCCGTCCTCGACGACCAGGGTTCCCGAGTGCTCGGCGAGGATCTCGCCGGTCAGGCCGAGGACGGCCGCGCGGGCGTGCCGGGTGTCCAGGTCGGCGGCGAGGACGACGGCGTGGCCGTCGTCGAACTCCAGGGTGATGGAGGGGCGGCCGCCGAGCGGCGAGCCGACCGGGCCGCCCGCGCCCTCGCGCAGCCAGCCGGCCCGGAACAGCCGGTCCAGGCGCTGCCCGACGGTCGCCCGGGACAGCCCGGTGACCTGCTGGAGCGCACCGCGTGTCACGGCCCGGCCGCTGCGTACCAGTGCGAGCAGCTCTCCGGCGCCGGCCTGGCCGGCCCGTCTGCCGGGCCTGTCCTGACGGTCGGTCATACGGTCGGGCATGCGCACCCCCTTGTGTTTCCCAACCATGCATTACATATTGAGTTTTGCGTGTTAAATAGACGTAACTCTACGGTCGTAACAACAGAACCGGTCGGCTCGGCCGGGCGTCTTCGTCTCCGCCTTCGTCTTCGGGGAGCCCCGAGTGGATCGCAGCACGCAGCTCACTGCCCGTCCCACGGAGTACGAGGTCGCGTACGGTCCCCCGGCCGCCGCGGCGTCCTTACCCGCCAGAGCGGCCAAGGTGCTCGACGCGAACTGGACGGGCAGCTCGACGGTCCCCTCCCGGAACCTGTATCCGCACCAGTGGTCCTGGGACTCGGCGTTCATCGCGATCGGCCTGCGGCACGTCTCTCCGCGGCGGGCCCAGACGGAGCTGGAGACGCTGCTGGCCGCCCAGTGGGCCGACGGACGCGTCCCGCACATCGTCTTCAACCCCTCCGTGCCGCTCGACGCGTACTTCCCGAGCCCCGACTTCTGGCGTTCCACCACCGCCGGGCGCCCGGCGGGCGCCCCGCGCACCGTACAGACCTCGGGCATCGTGCAGCCACCGGTGCACGCGCTGGCGGCCTGGCTGGTGCACTGCGCCGACCCCGGCCTGTCCCGGGCGCGCGGCTTTCTGGCCCGGGTCTATCCGCGGCTGGCCGCCTGGCACCGCTATCTGCTGCACCACCGGGACCTGGGCGGCGCAGGGCTGGTGTCGGTCGTCCACCCCTGGGAGCAGGGCATGGACAACAGCCCCTGCTGGGACGCCCCGCTGGCCCGGATCACCCCGGCCCCGGCCCGCTCCTTCCGCCGCGCCGACCTCGCCCACGGCGCCCCCGAGGACCGGCCGACGGATCTCGACTACGGGCGGTACGTGCGGCTGGCCGCCGACTACCGGGACGCCGGGTACAGGGATGGGGCGGGCGGGAGCGACAGGGGCGGGGCGGGCGGGAGAAGTAGGGCTGGGGCGGGCGGGAGCGACAGCGCCGGGGACGGGGAGTTCGCCGTCGAGGATCCCGCCTTCAACGCCCTGCTCATCGCCTCCGAACACGCGCTGGCCCGGATCGCCACGGAGCTGGGCGCACCCGGCACCGCCCGCCACATCCGCGCCGAACGCCTGACGGCGGCTCTGGTGACACGGCTGTGGGACCCGACGGCCGGGATGTTCCTGTGCCGGGACCTGCGGGGCGGCGGGGCGATCAGCGAGCGGGGGGCGTCCGGGCTGATCCGGGAGCGTGGGGTTTCCGGGCTGGTGCCGCTCGTTCTTCCCGGGCTGCCGCAGGAGGTCGTCGCCGCGCTGGTCCGCACGCTGTGCGGCCCGCACTTCGGGCTGGGTGGGCAAACCCGGCTCGTGCCCAGCTACGACCTGCTCGGGAAGGCCTTCGACCCGCACCGGTACTGGCGTGGGCCGGCCTGGTTCAACACGAACTGGCTGCTGGAGCGGGGCCTGCGGGTGCACGGCCGGCGGGAGCGGGCCGACGCGCTGCGCGCGGCCGTGCTGCACCTCGCCGACACCACGGATTTCGCGGAGTACGTCGACCCGTACACCGGCGAGGCCTGCGGCGCGACCGGCTTCGGCTGGACCGCCGCGCTCGCCCTCGACCTGCACCACCAACTGCACCGGGACCCGCGCCAGGTGCACCGGGACAGGCACCCGGACCCGCGCCGAGAGCTGCACAAAGACCTTCCCAAGCGCCCCGGCGAGGGCGTGTCCAAGGCAGCCACCGGCACGTTCGACAGCAGTGACGAAGGAGGAGACCGGGGATGACCGACCGGCATCATCTGCTCGTGCACGGAGCGACGTTCGCCGCCGTGGGCGACCGGGGCGACATCAGCGGCGTCCGGGGCAGTGGTGCCCCGGACGGATTGTTCGTACGGGACGCCCGGCATCTCAGCCGCTGGCAGCTCACCGTGGACGGCGCCGTGCCCGAGGCGCTCACCCCGGTCACCGACGGCGACGCGGCCCGCTGTGTGCTGGTCCCGCGCGGCGGCCGGCAGGAGCCCGCGGCGCACACGCTGTTCCGCCGGCAGGCGGTCGGCGACAGCTCGTTCGTGGAGTCGCTGCGGGTGACCAGCAACCGCCCGGAGCCGACCACGGTCCGGCTCGCCATCACCGCCGATGCCGACTTCACCGACCAGTTCGAACTCCGCTCCGACCACCGCACCTACGCCAAGCCCGGTGCCGTACGCTCCCGTGAAGTCCTCGACGACGGCATCGAGTTCACCTACCGGCGCGCCGAATGGCACTCGTGTACGACCATCACCGCCGACCCCGCTCCCGACGCCGTGGAGGAGACCGGCACCGGCGCCCGGCGCCTGGTGTGGACCCTCGGTCTGGATCCGCACGGCACGACCGAGCTGCTGCTCCGGGTGATCGCCCGCCCGCACGGCGAGAAGCGCGCCCTGCGCGTGCCCCGCGACCCCGCGTCCCAGGACGAACAACTCCTCGCCCTGGAAGGGGAGTTCATGGAGGGCGTGGCCTTCCCGAGCGGCTGGCCGGAGCTGGCGGCGGCCTGCGCACGCGGCCTCGCCGACCTCGCCGCGCTCCAGGTGCCGGCCACCGGACCGGACGGCGAGGAACTGCGCGTGCCGGCCGGCGGAGCCCCCTGGTTCCTCACCCTTCTCGCCCGCGACGCCCTGCTCACCTCGCTGTTCGCGCTGCCGTACCGCCCGGAGCTGGCCGCCGCGACGCTCCCCGCGCTCGCCGCGACCCAGGCGACCGGCACCGCACTGTCTCCGGTCGCCCAGCCCGGCAAGATCGTGCACGAGGTACGCCACGGCGAGCTGGCGCACTTCGGGCAGGTGCCGTTCGGGCGGTACTACGGCTCGGTCGACGCGACCCCGCTGTTCCTGATCCTGCTCGGCGCGTATACCGAACAGACCGGGGACCAGGTCCCGGCCCGGCGCCTGGAACCGCACGCGCGTGCCGCCGTCGGCTGGATGCTGGACCACGGCGGCCTGACCTCGCGCGGCTACCTCGTCTACCGCGCCGACGAGGGCGGCCTCGCCAACCAGAACTGGAAGGACTCCCCCGGCGCGATCTGCTGCGCCGACGGCACCCGGCCCACCGGCGCGGTCATGGCGGCGGGCGCGCAGGGCTACGCGTACGACGCGCTGCGCCGCACGGCCTGGCTGGCGCGCACGGCCTGGGGCGACGCGACGTACGCGGCGCTGCTGGAGCAGGGGGCGGCCGATCTGCGGGACCGGTTCCAGCGGGACTTCTGGATGCCGGAGCGCTCCTTCCCGGCGCTCGCGCTGGACGGCGAGGGCCGCCAGATCGACGCGCTGGCCTCCGACGCCGGGCATCTGCTGTGGTCCGGGCTGCTGGACAAGGAGTACGGCGAGGTGGTGGGCCGTCGGCTGCTGGAGCCGGACTTCTTCTCCGGCTGGGGCGTACGGACGCTGGCCGCGGGGCAGGCGGCGTACCACCCGATGTCGTATCACCGGGGTTCCGTGTGGCCGCACGACAACGCGCTGATCACGTTGGGGCTTGCGCGGTACGGACTGCACGACGAGGCCCGTACGGTGGCGCGTGCGCTGATCGACGCGGCGACGGTGGCGGGGCATCGGCTGCCGGAGGTTTTGGCGGGGTACGGGAGGGACACGCATCCGGAGCCGGTTCCCTATCCGCATGCGTGTGTGCGGGAATCGCGGTCGGCCGCGGTTCCGCTCGCGCTGCTCACGGCGGTGGGGGGTGGGTAGCGCAGTTCCGCGCGCCCCTGGGTGGGTGCGGTGAGCGTTTGCCAGGTGTTTGCCCTGTGCTGTGAACAGGGGTTGTGGGGTGGCCGTACGGAGTGACGTCACGGGTGTCGTACGGAAGGACCTCGGGTGTCTCAGGACACGAGCACGCGCCAGCTGGAGACCGGAGCACCGGACGACGACGCCCCCGTCGCAACGCCCGCGCCCACTCCCCGCCCCTCCTGGCGGCTGTGGGCCGCCCGGCTCCGGCGTCCCTGGGTCGCCTGGCGGACGCGTACGCGGCGCTGGCGGGAGGGGCATCCCGAGGTCGTCCGGGTGCTGTCCGGCGCGCTCGACGTGCTCGCCGCCGTTCTCGTCGTCGCCGCGCTCGTGATGCCGAACTCCATGGACGGGCTGGAGCTTTCGACGTTTGTGCGGATACCGGCGGAGGGGGTGATCGGGGCCGCCGTGATGCTCGCGCTGCCGCGCCGCCCCAGGGTGGCGCTGGCCGTCGTGTCCGGGGTCGCGCTGGCCGCGCTGACCGTGCTGAACCTGCTCGACATGGGCTTCAACCAGTACCTGGGCCGCGGCTTCAACCCCGTCCTCGACTGGAGCCTGCTCGGCGACGCCCAGTCGTATCTGGTGGACTCGCTGGGCCGTACGACCACGCTCGCCGTCACGGCCGGGGTGATCGCCGTCGTACTGCTGCTGTTCACGCTGCTGTCGCTGTCGACCGTCCGGCTCGCCAACCTGCTCGCCCGGCACTCCGGCATCGCGACCCGGGGCACCCTGATCGCCGGCGTCGTCTGGATCACCTGCTCCTCGCTCGGTGTGCAGATGTCCGGCACGCCGCTCGCCGTCGACCGCACCGCGACCGCGCTGAAGGGGCAGGTCCGGCAGGCGCGGAACACCCTGCGGGACGAGGCGGAGTTCGAGAAGGTGGCCAGGGTGGACGCCTTCGGGAACACCCCGGGCAGCCAGCTGGTGCCGGATCTGCGCGGCAAGGACATGATCTTCACGTTCATCGAGAGCTACGGCCGCAGCGCGGTCGAGGACCCGGTCATGGCACCCGGGGTCGACAGCACCCTCGACGCGCGCACCAAGGCCCTGGCCAAGGCCGGTTTCCACGCCAGGAGCGGCTGGCTGACCTCGGCGACCTACGGCGGCAGCAGCTGGCTCGGGCACTCCACCACCATGTCGGGCCTGTGGATCAGCGACCAGCAGCGCTACCGCACGGTCATGGCCAGCGACCACATGAGTCTGACCGACGCGTTCAAGAAGACCGGAGCCTTCGACACCGTCGGCGTCATGCCGGGCGTGCAGAAGGGGTGGCCGGAGCAGAAGTGGTACGGCCTGGACAGGGTCTACAACGCCTTCCAACTCGGCTACAAGGGACCGAAGTTCAGCTGGTCGACGATGCCGGACCAGTACACGCTCCAGCAGTACCAGGACCGCGTGCACAGCAAGAAGCCGGCCGACGGCAAGTCCCGTATGTCGCTGCTCATCCTCACCTCCAGCCACACCCCCTGGGCGCCGATCCCCACAATGGTCCCCTGGAACCAGCTGGGCGACGGCTCGGTCTTCGACTCCATCGAGAAGGCGGGCCACCCGTCGACCTACACCCTCACCGACGACACGCACACCAAGGAGGAGTACGGCAAGTCCGTCCAGTACACGGTGACGGCGCTGACCGAGTGGCTGGAGCGCTACGGCAACGAGAACACCGTGCTGGTCTTCCTCGGCGACCACCAGCCGAACGCCCACGCCAGCGGCAACCACGCCAGCCGTGACGTGCCGGTCTCGATCGTCGCCAAGGACCCGAAGCTCCTCGACAAGATCGCCGGGTGGGGCTGGACCGACGGCCTGCGGCCCGCGCACAACGCGCCGGTGTGGAAGATGAGCGCCTTCCGCGACCGCTTCCTGACGGCGTACGGCTCGACCCCTCACCCGAAGAAGGGCTGATCAGCCTCCGGAGGTGTCCAGCTCCGCGTCCTCGCTCACGCCCGCGCAGTCGTACGGGTCCTTGAGCCAGCCGTCCGGCAGCACCACCCGGTTGTTGCCGGACGTACGGCCGCGCGGGCCGTCGGCACCGAGCGGCCAGGCCTGGTCGAGGTCCAGCTCGTCCAGGCCGGCCCGCAGCTCCTCCAGGGAGGACGTGATCGCGAGCCGCCCCCGCATCTCGGAGCCGACCGCGAACCCCTTCAGGTACCAGGCGACGTGCTTGCGGAAGTCGATCACGCCCTTGGACTCGTCGCCGATCCACTCGCCGAGCAGCCGGGCGTGCCGGACCATGACGTCGGCGACCTCCCGCAGCGACGGCCGGGCACTGCATCCATCAGTGCCTTCGGCACGGGCGTCCAGGCGCCCCTCGAAGGCGGCGACCAGGTCCGCGAACAGCCACGGCCGCCCCAGGCACCCGCGCCCCACGACCACCCCGTCGCAGCCGGTCTCCCGCACCATCCGCAGCGCGTCCTCGGCCGACCAGATGTCGCCGTTGCCGAGCACGGGGATCTCCGGGACGTGCTCCTTCAGGCGTGCGATGGCGTCCCAGTCGGCGGTGCCGCCGTAGTGCTGGGCGGCCGTACGGCCATGGAGCGCGATCGCCGTGACGCCCTCCTCGACGGCGATACGGCCGGCGTCGAGGTAGGTGATGTGATCGTCGTCGATGCCCTTGCGCATCTTCATCGTCACCGGCAGGTCACCGGCGCCGCTCACCGCCTCGCGCAGGATGGCGCGCAGCAGGTTCCGCTTGTACGGGAGGGCCGAGCCGCCGCCCTTGCGCGTGACCTTGGGGACCGGGCAGCCGAAGTTCAGGTCGATGTGGTCGGCCAGGTCCTCTTCCGCGATCATGCGGACGGCCTTGCCGACGGTCGCCGGGTCGACGCCGTACAGCTGGATCGAACGCGGGCGCTCGCTCGCGTCGAACCTGATCAGCTGCATGGTCTTCTCGTTGCGCTCGACCAGCGCCCGGGTCGTGATCATCTCGCTGACGAACAGGCCCTTGCCACCGCTGAACTCCCGGCACAGGGTGCGGAAGGGCGCGTTGGTGATGCCCGCCATGGGTGCGAGCACGACGGGCGGTGTCACGGCGTGCGGGCCGATGGAGAGCGGGTGGGTCATCGTCAGGGCTCCGGGACGGATGTAGGGCACTGGGACACGGGGCAAGAACCCATTGTCCCTCACCCGGCCGGTCACCCGTCCGCCAGCTCCGCCAGCCTCTCCAGCCGCTCCTCGCTCTCCTCGTCGGCGGGGAGGTACGCGACCACGCGGTGGGCCGGCTGCTGTGGTGCCAGCCACATGTTGCGGTGCTCCAGGCGGATCAGGCCGACGACCGGGTGGAGGTACCGCTTGACGTGCGGGGACATCGGCGCGACCTCATGCCGTTCCCACAGCTCGCGGAACTCTCCGGAGACCGCCAGCAGCCCCTCCAGCCGCTCCTTCCACGCGGGCTCGGCCACATGCTCGGCCATGGCCACCCGGTACTTGGCGATCAGGTCCCGCAGCATCTCGTCCCGGTCGAGGAAGTCCCGCTTCCAGCGTTCGCTGGTGGTCAGCAGCCACAGACAGTTCCGCTCGGCCGGCGGCAGCTCGGCGGGGTCGCCGAAGACCTGGGCGAAGGGGCGGTTGGCGGCGAGGACGTCGTACCGGGCGTTCTGCAGGGAGGCCGGATAGGGCGCGAGCCGTTCGACGACCTTCCGCGCGGACGTGGAGACCACCGGGCACTCGGGGTCGGTGCGCGGGTCGGCGGTCCCGGCGAGGGCGAAGAGGTGGGCACGCTCGGTGGGGTCCATGAGCAGGGCGCGGGCGACGGCGTCCAGCACCTGCGCGGAGACATGGGCGGCACGGGCCTGCTCGATCCACGTGTACCAGGTCACGCCGACCGCGGAGAGCTGGGCGACCTCCTCCCGGCGCAGTCCCGGCGTACGGCGACGCGGGCCGCGCACCAGGCCGACCTGCTCCGGGGTGATGCGCTCGCGCCGGCTGCGCAGGAACGCGGCCAGTTCCCGGCGCCGGATGTGCTGCGCCTTCGGTGGCTCCGCGCGGATGTGCTGTGCCGTCGGCTGCTCGGTGCGGATGTGCTGCGCCGTCGGCGGCTCCCCGCGGACGTGCCGCGCTTCCGGCTGCTCCGTGCGGTGTTCCGGCGCTGCGATGCTCATGCACCAAGGGTGCCGTCCCGCCGTAGCCCGGTTCCAGTTGGTGCCGGTACCTGGATGAGCACCGCCTGGTACCCCGCTGGGAGCTGTCCCAGAGTCGAGGCGTGACCACGACGACGATCTCTCCGCCGACCGAAGCCCCGGCCCGCGGGCTGACGCCCCTGGGCCTGCTCACGCTCCTCCTCGGGACCGCGCTCCCGATGATCGACTTCTTTATCGTCAATGTCGCGCTGCCGACGATCGAGCGCGATCTGCGTGCCACGCCGGCCACGCTGGAGATGGTGGTGGCCGGGTACGCGGTGGCGTACGCCGTGCTGCTCGTCCTCGGCGGCCGGCTCGGCGACGGCCACGGCCGCCGCCGGCTGTTCCTGTGGGGTGTGGCCGGTTTCGGGCTGACCTCGCTGGCCTGCGGGCTGGCACCGACCGCCGGGTGGCTGGTGGCGGCGCGGATCGCGCAGGGTGCCGCGTCGGCGGCGCTGCTGCCGCAGGTGCTGGCGACCATTCACGCGACGACGTCCGGGGAACGGCGGGCCCGTGCGGTCGCCCTGTACGGCTCGGTCGGCGGGGTGTCCGTCGTGCTCGGGCAGGTGCTGGGCGGGGTGCTGGTGGCCGCCGATCTGGCCGGCACCGGCTGGCGCGCGGTGTTCCTGGTGAACGTGCCGGTGGCGGTCGCCGCCCTGGTCTGTGCGCTCCGGGCGGTGCCGGAGAGCCGGGCCGAGCGGCCGGCCCGCGGCGACCTCGCCGGTACGGCGCTGCTGGCGGCGACGCTGATCGCGCTGCTGCTGCCGCTGACCGAGGGCCGGGCGGCGGGCTGGCCGCTGTGGTCGGTGCTGCTGTTGTGCGCGGCGCCGCTGTGCGGGGCGGCGTTCCACGGAGTGGAGCGGCGGGCGGAGCGGGCCGGCGGGAGCCCCTTGCTGCCCCCGTCCCTGCTGACCGCGCCGGACGTCCGCCGGGGTCTGCTGCTGGGCCTGCCGGTGTTCATCGGCTTCGCGGGCTGGATGTTCGTGAGCGCGGTGACGCTGCAACAGGGCCTCGGCTACGGGGCGTTGGGGGCAGGGCTGACGCTGGTGCCGATGGGGGTGGCGCAGTTCGCGGCGTCGATGCTGGCGCCGCGTGCCGTACGGCGGTTCGGGGGGCGGGCGGTGACGCTGGCGGCGGTGGTGCACATCGCGGGTCTGGCCACGGTGACGGCGACCGTGCTGCTGGGCCCATGGCCGCACCTGAGCCCGCTCGCCCTCTCCCCCGGCCTGGTGCTGTGCGGCCTCGGTCAGGGCCTCCAACTGCCCCTGTACTACCGGATCCTGCTGGCGGCGGTCCCGGCCCGGCTGGCGGGCACGGGCAGCGGACTGGCGGCCACGCTCCAGCAGTCGTGCCTGGCCGTCGGGGTCGCGACGCTCGGCTCGCTGTTCCTGTCCCTCGTCCCCGGTCTCGGCATGCGTCAGGCGCTGGCAGTGGTGCTCGCCGTGCAGGCGGCGGAACTGCTGGGGCTGGGATGGCTCGGCCTGCGGCTGCCCGCCAAGATCATGTAGCGATCATTAGTTAGACACACTATTGAAATCCACGTACGATGGGAGCATGCCCGAGTTGAGCCATCGCCGCCGTCTGCTCGTGCTCGCGATCTGCTGTATGAGCCTGCTGATCGTGAGCCTGGACAACACCGTGCTGAACGTGGCGCTGCCGTCCATGCAGCGCGATCTGGACACCACCACCTCCGGCCTGCAGTGGACGATCGACGCCTACACGCTGGTCCTCGCGTCGCTCCTGATGCTCGCGGGCTCGACGGCCGACCGCATCGGCCGCAAGAAGGTCTTCATGGCCGGACTGGTGGTCTTCTCCGTCGGCTCACTGCTGTGCTCGATCGCCCCGAGCCTGTCCCTGCTGGTGGTGTTCCGCATGGTGCAGGCGATCGGCGGTTCGATGCTCAACCCGGTCGCCATGTCGATCATCACCAACACCTTCACCGATGCCCGGGAGCGGGCCCGCGCGATCGGTGTGTGGGGCGCGGTGGTCGGCATATCGATGGCGGCGGGCCCGCTGGTGGGCGGTCTCCTCGTCCAGTCGGTGAGCTGGCGCTCGATCTTCTGGATGAATCTCCCGGTAGGCCTCGCCGCTCTCCTGCTCACCCTCCGCTTCGTGCCCGAGTCCCGCGCGCCGAAGGCCCGCCGCCCCGACCCGGTCGGGCAGCTCCTGGTCATCGTCCTGTTCGGCTCGATGACGTACGCGATCATCGAGGCGCCGGAGTCGGGCGCGGCCGCGGTGGCCCCGTTCGCCGTGATCGCGCTGGCCGCGCTCCTCGCCCTGCTCCACTACGAGCCCCGCCGTGCCGAACCCCTCATCGACCTGCGCTTCTTCCGCTCGGCTCCGTTCAGCGGGGCCACGGTGATCGCGATCAGCGCGTTCGCGGCGCTGGGCGGCTTCCTCTTCCTGTCGAACCTCTACCTGCAGAACGTCCGCGGTCTCGACGCCCTGCACGCGGGCCTGTGGATGCTGCCGATGGCCGCGCCGACGTTCCTGTGCGCGCCCCTGTCCGGCCGCCTGGTCGGCAGCCGCGGCCCGCGCCTGCCGCTCCTGGTGGCCGGTACGGCGATGACCGCGAGCGGCGTCCTCTTCGCGGCCTTCGGGGCGGAGACGTCGAACGTCACCCGCTTCCTCGGCTACGTCCTGTTCGGCGTCGGCTTCGGTTTCGTGAACGCGCCGATCACCAACACGGCCGTCTCCGGCATGCCCCGCGCCCAGGCCGGTGTCGCCGCCGCGGTCGCCTCCACGAGCAGGCAGCTGGGCCAGACCCTCGGCGTCGCGGTGGTCGGCGCGGTGCTGGCCGCCGGCATCAACTCCTCCGCCTACCGCGACACCTTCGTCCCGGCGGCCCGCCCCGGCTGGTGGATCCTCAGCGCCTGCGGCCTGTCCGTCCTCGTCCTCGGCCTCCTGACCAGCGGCCGCTGGGCACGCGACACCGCCGAGCGCACGGCGCAGAGCTTGTCGTCACCGGAGGTACGGGAAGCCGCGGGGACCGGGGCGCGGGCCTGAGGGCCGGGAGAGACGAGGCTGCCTGGACGCGGGAAGCGAGGCCGAACTCGGCCAGGAGCCGGGGCAAGTCGCCCGTCGCGGCGGGCGGGGACCGAGTCGTCCCCGCGCCCGCCGGCCACGCGAGGCCGCTCGTCCGCGACCGTACGAGTGGCTTCGCCCGTCGCGGACCTACCGCTGCGCCATCTCGTACAGCTTCTCCAGCCGCTCGCGGGACTCCTCGTCGGCGGGGGTGTACGTCACCATGCGGGCCCCCGACTCCGGGCCCAGCCAGAGGTCCGTGTGCTCCAGCCTGAGACGACCCACGAGGGCGTTGCGGAACTCCTTGGTCTTGGAGCGGCTGTCGACCACCTCGTAACGCTCCCAGTTCTCGCGGAACTCGGGGGACACCGTCTTCAGTCGCTTCAGGAGCATCTTCCAGGCCGGCTCGCCGAGATGACCGGCCATCGAGGCGCGCAGCTTGGCGGCCATCAGACGCTGGCTCTCCTCCAGGTGGACGACCGAGTCCTGCCACTCCCTGTTGGTGTACACGAGGAGCAGGCAGTTGAGGTCCTCCGCCGGCAGGGCGTCCAGGTCGCACAGGAGGCGGCCGTAGGTGCGGTTGTAGGCGAGGATGTCGTACCGGCTGTTCTGGACGCAGGCCGGGAGCGGCTCCAGCCGGCGCAGCATCTCGCGCAGGGCCGAGGTGACGCTCGGGCAACTCGCGGCGGGGGTCGGGTCGGTGGCGCCGGCCAGCTGGAAGAGGTGCGCGCGTTCGCTGGCGTCCAGCATCAGGGTGCGGGCGAGCGCGTCCAGGACCTGGACGGAGACCTGGATGTCACGGGCCTGTTCGAGCCAGGTGTACCAGGTGACGCCGACCGCGGAGAGCTGCGCGACCTCCTCCCGGCGCAGTCCGGGCGTACGGCGTCGGGCCCCGCGCGGCAGGCCCACCTGCTCGGGGCTGATGCGCTCACGGCGGCTGCGCAGGAACGCGGCCAGTTCGTGCCGCCGGATCTCCGAGCCCCGGACCGGCCGCGGGGCGGTCTCCTGAGCCATGGCCGTCGTCGTCATGGCTCCAGGGTGCCTTCCCTCTCATCCTGTTGCCAGGTGGTTCTGCTACCAGGATGAAGACGCGCCACGCAAAGGAAAGGAAAGGAGCGAATAAAGTAAAAGCAATGCGTCGCCATGCAGAGACGTCATACAGAGAGACGTCATACAGAAGGGATCACCAGGTGCCTCGCGCCTTCCGCTCCGCACTGGTCGCCTGCGGCCTCGTCCTCGCCACGGCCGCGACCGCCGGGGCCGCCGTGGCCGACGACTCGCCGCCCGGCCGGAGCGCGCCCTCGGCCACGCTCTCCGTCGACATGGGGAGACCGGGCAGCGAGGTCGAGGTCTGGTGGCTGGACGAGTGGAACTCTCCGCAGGACAAGGTCGAGGTGTCCTCGTCCGCCTTCGAACAGCCGGTCCGGCTGTCCTGGTCCGGGCGCCAGTACGGCGGCAAGGCCCGGCTCCGCGCGGCGGCGCCGACCGGCTCCGCCACGGCGCGTGTGGTGAGCCACGGCGGGCACGATGTCAGGGAGAAGCGGTTCTGGATAGCTGAGGAGCCGTCAGTCGCCGAGGAAGTGCGGCACGGTCTCACGGCTCACCCGCAGTGGGGGCTCGTCGGAGGCGTCGGCCTGCTGGGGGGCTGCTGTCTCCTCGCCGCCCGGATGCGGCGAAGGCCGGGACGGTCCCGCTGACGCGACCGCGCGCCGCATCCTGTTGCCAGGTAGTTCCGCTACCAGGATGAGGACACTCTGGTACCAGGCTCAGCGATGGCGCAGGCTCGGGGACATGAGTGAGACCGTCACCACCCGGGCCGTCCCCACGACGGCCGCACCGCCCGCACTCGGCGGGCTCGGACTGTTCACCGTTCTCCTGGCCGCGGCGCTGCCGCTGGTCGACTTCTTCATCGTCAACGTCGCCCTGCCCACCATCGGTGCCGATCTCCACGCGGGCGAGGCGGTACTGGAGCTGGTCGTCGCCGGGTACGGCGTCGCCTACGCCGTACTGCTGGTGCTCGGCGGCCGGCTCGGGGACCTGTTCGGGCGGCGCCGGCTGTTCCTCGGCGGGATGGCCGCGTTCGGGCTGACCTCACTGGCCTGCGGGCTGGCGCCCGGCGCCTGGAGCCTGGTCGCGGCGCGGGTCGCACAGGGCGCCGCGGCCGCCGCGATGCTGCCGCAGGTGCTCGCCACCATCCAGTCCGCGACGCACGGCGCGCGCCGCGCGAAGGCCATGAGCCTGTACGGCGCCACGGCCGGACTGTCCATGGTGGCCGGGCAGATACTCGGCGGGGTGCTCGTCGCCGCCGATGTCGCGGGCACGGGCTGGCGGTCGGTGTTCCTCGTCAACGTCCCTGTCGTCGTGGTCGGGTTGATCCTGGCCGTGCGCGTCATGCCCGAGACCCGGTCGCAGCATCCCGAGCCCGTCGACGGCCTGGGCACCGTCCTGCTCGCGGTGTCCCTGCTGACGCTGCTCGCCCCGCTCACCGAGGGCCGGGCGACGGGCTGGCCGCTGTGGACGTGGCTGTCGCTGGCCGCGTTCCCGTTCGCCGCCGGCGCGTTCTGGGCGGTGGAGCGGCGGGCCGACCGGGCGGGGCGGACCCCGCTGGTGCCGCCGAGTCTCATGGCGCTGGCCTCGCTGCGGCGCGGTCTGGTGCTGATGGTGCCGTTCTCGATCGGCTTCAGCGGGTTCATGTTCGTCATCGCGCTGGCGCTGCAACGGGGCGCCGGGCTGGGTCCGGTGCCGGCCGGGCTCGCGCTCGCGCCGATGGCCGTGGCGTTCCTGTTCGTCTCCCTCGCCGGGCCCCGGCTGATCGGCCGGTACGGCACCCGCGTCGTCACCGCGGGCTCCGCGGTCCAGGGTGTGGGCATCCTGCTGATCGTGCTGGCCGCCTGGCGGGACTGGCCGCATCTGGACGTCGGCTCGCTGCTGCCGGGCGCGGCCGTCGCCGGCGCCGGACAGGCGCTCCAACTGCCCAACGTCCTGCGGCTCGTGATGTCGGAGGTGCCGCCCGCCCGGGCCGGTGTCGGCAGCGGCGTGATGGTCACCACCCAGCAGTCCGCGCTCGCCCTCGGCGTGGCGACACTCGGCACCCTGTTCCTCACCCTCGTGCCTCACCTGGGCATGCGCGACGCGCTGATCACCACGCTGCTGCTCCAGCTGGCCGGAATCGCCCTGACCGGCCTGCTCAGCCTGCGCCTGCCCCGCCATGTCGGCTGAGCCGGAGGGTTCGGCGGTTCAGGTCGCGGGGCACGGCTTGGACAACTCCATGTGAAGCTCCCCCTGTTGATGTTCGTCTTGTTGCACACTCCTGTCCCGGTCGGGGTGTGCCCGACGCGAGGAGGCGCGAGGCGTCATGCCGCAGGGCAACAGCACGAGCAAGGTCAGCCGCTGGGACCAGCACGGCCGGGAGCACGTCGTGCGGGTGCACCGCACGGGAGTGCAGCGCACCATCCGGTGCGACACGTGCGGCTGGCGCCGGGGCGCCCAGTTCCTGCCGTGGCTGAAGGCCGAGGAGCATCTGGCCGAGGCCCATCAGGCGACGATCGACCCGGCGGCCGCCCGGCAGCCCTCAAGGTAAGAACATCGGCCCTCAACACCGCGCTTGATCTGCGCTCTTACCAACCGAGGACACGCTCCGTCACCTCTCGAGTGGCCGCTTTCCCCCGGCGGGTTCAGCCTGGGAGACGTCCATCGAGCGACAGGAGACACACATGACCTCGGTACTCCGCCATCGCTACGGCCGCGCGCTCGGCGCCGGTGCTCTCTCCGTGGCGCTACTCTCCGGCGGAACGGCCGGAGCCTTCGCCGCCACGCCCACACCGACACCGACCGCGACCTCCACGAGCCACATGGCCGCCAAGGCCTCGATCACCCTGACGGCCAACAAGACCTCGGTGAAGGCCGGCGAAGCGGTGAAGCTCACCGGGCGTACCAAGGGCCTGAAGGTCGGCAGCCCGCTGGCGCTCCAGCACCTGGCGTCCGGCAAGTGGACGAATCTGAAGGCGACCACGACGGTCAAGAAGGGCAGCTCGTACGCCCTGGTGGCCAAGCTCCCCAAGGGCACCCACCAGCTTCGGGTCGTGTCCGCGAACAAGACCGGCAAGGTCGTCTCGCCCACCGTCACGGTGAAGGTGAGCTGAGCCCCACCGGGCACACTCTCACCGCGAAGGTGACGCAAGTCCCCGTATCAGCAGGTCCACTACGGCCGTGAACTCCTCGTCGACGCCGGGAGCGGTCCACTCCCGGGCGTAACAGGGGTCGTGGAAGCGGCCGGTGGCCTGGAAGACGGCCCGGGCCGCGGCGGCCGGGTCGGGCACCGAGAAGGCGCCCGACCCGGCCCCTTCCGCGATGATCCGGGTCAGCTGCCCGGTCAGGTCGGCGAGGTGCTCGCCGACCGCCGTCCCGCTCTCGTCCGTCAGCACCGTGTAGGTGGCGAAGAGCTCCGGGTCGTCCCCCGCCTTGTGCCGCTTGGCCTCGAACAGGGCCGCGAGCCAGGCCCGCAGCCGCTCCTCGGGCGTGCCGTCCGCGGCGACGATCCCCGCGAGCTTGTGAGACGTCCGGTCCAGCCAGCGCTTGGTGACCGCCTCGCGCAGCGCCGCCTTGGTGCGGAAGTGCCGGTAGACACTGCCATGGCTGACGCCGAGCGCGCGGGCGACGTCCACCACGGTGGCCTTGGCCGGGCCATGGCGGCGCAGCACCTCCTCGGTCGCTTCGAGGATGCGCTCGGCGGTCAGTGTCTCGGTGGGCGGTGCCATGCCTTAGACCGTACCCGGCGCCACGGTCAGCGCTCGCTGTCGAGGTGCGCCAGCTGCGCGGCCGGGTAGCGGTCGCCGGCCGCCGCGTCCGCCGGTACGGCCTCCTCGATCGCCGCCAGATCGGCCGCGTCCAGGGTGACGTCCAGCGCGCCCAGCGACTCGGCGAGCCGCTCACGGGTGCGGGCGCCGACCAGCGGCACGATGTCCTCTCCGCGGGACAGCACCCAGGCGATGGCGATCTGCGCGACCGTGACGCCCTTCTGCTCGGCGATCTTGCGCAGGGCCTCGACCAGATTCAGGTTGTGCCGGAGGTTCTCGCCCTGGAAGCGGGGCGAGTGGGCGCGGAAGTCGGTCGGGGCCAGCTGCCGGTCACGGGCGAAGTGGCCGGAGATCAGCCCGCGGGACAGCACGCCGTACGCGGTGACGCCGATGCCCAGCTCGCGCACGGTCGGCAGGATGTCCCGCTCGATACCCCGGCTGATCAGCGAGTACTCGATCTGCAGATCGGCGATCGGAGCGGTGGCGGCGGCCCGCCGGATGGTCTCGGCGCCGACCTCGCTCAGGCCGACGTGCCGGACGTACCCCTTCTCGATGAGTTCGGCGATCGCGCCGACCGTCTCCTCGATCGGCACGTCCGGGTCGAGACGGGCGATCCGGTAGACGTCGATGTGGTCGACGCCGAGGCGCTGCAGGGAGTAGGCGGCGAAGTTCTTCACCGCTGCCGGGCGGCCGTCGTGGCCGCTCCAGTTGCCCTCCGGGTCGCGCAGGGCGCCGAACTTCACGCTGGTCAGGGCCTGTTCGCGCAGGGCGCCCGGGGCGGTGCGCAGGGCCTCGCCGATCAGCATCTCGTTGTGCCCCATGGCATAGAAGTCGCCCGTGTCCAGCAGGGTGACGCCCGCCTCCAGGGCGGCGTGGATCGTCGCGACGGACTCCGCGCGGTCGGCCTCGCCGTAGAGCGCGGACATGCCCATGCAGCCGAGGCCGAGGGCGGAGACGGTCGGTCCGGTCGTTCCGAGGTGTCGGGTTCGCATCGTCATGCCTTCACGATGCCATGACAGCTGACAGATTTCAATATCTGTCATTCCAACTTTGTCATTCACAGCCCGGCGCGGGCGGCGGCCACCTGTCACCGTCCCTGGTCTCCCGGGCCTGGCAGAAAACCTTGCCCTCCCGCGGACAACCCGCAGCGCAATTCCGGCATCTCCTCGTGTGACCGACAAGTGGGGGAACACGATGAACTGGTTCAAGCCCCTGGGCGTTGCAGCGGCCGGTCTTGCGCTGTGCGGGTGCGTCTCCTCGGCGGGCAGGGCCGGGGCCGAGCCGAGTGCCGCCGTGCCGGCGCACAACGCCGGGAGCACGGCGAGCGCTCCGATCGCGCCCGTGGCCACGCCCGGCAAGCCCCTCCTGATCCTGAACGGCCAGCTCGACGCCCGCCCCGGGCAGCTGGTCTCCCTCCTGCTCGACGGCGTCGGCCGGACCGAGGGGCACGACGCGGTGACCGCCGAGTCGCGTGCGTTCGGCAAGACCGTACGGCTGCGCTGGGACAAGGGCGACCACGCGTACGGGGCGGTGGCACCGCTCGCCATGACGGACCGGCCCGGCTGGTACCCGCTCTCGGTGGCGGTCGCGGGCCGCACCGTGGCCACCGACCGGATCCAGGTCGTCCGCTCCGTACGCCCGTCGTTCACGGTCGGCGTGGACTGGCGCGTGGCCCGGCCCGGTGAGCCGGTGGCGCTGCGCTTCGACGACCTGTACCCGGGCGAGCGCGGCACCGACTTCACCGTGCGGTCCCCGGCGCTGCCCCGGCCCGTGCGGCTCGTCCACGACAACCTGATCGACTACTACGACCCGCGGGCCTTCTCGGCCGTGCCGGCGCTCAAGCCCGGCCTGGCGGACGGCAGTTACGCCTTCGAGCTGTACGGCCCGCAGGGCCACCGCATCGCCGAGAAGCGTCTGAAGGTCAGGGCGGCCCGTCCCGGCGACCCCGACTACCTCGGCAAACCGCACGGCCCCGACTTCTACGACCCGGGCAGGGGCTACCCCGGCCAGGGGCACCACGAGATCAGGGTCCGCGCCGGCGGGCGGGTCGGGGTCATCTGGCACGACGCGTACCCGGACCCGGGCGAGGAGACCCGGCTGACCGCCACGTCCCCGGCGTTCGTCCACGCCGTCCGTCTCCACCGGGACACCAGCAAGGGCGCCGACGGCGACAGCGCGCGCTACTTCGACGTCGCCACCCTGCGTGCCGGTCTGAAGCCGGGCCGCTATCCGGTCACGATCGTCTCCCACCACGGCCGCGTGACGAGGACGGCGTATGTGATCGTGACGGCGGACAGGACATGAGGGCATGAGAACGCCCGCCCGCCGGCCGAGCGAGTCGGCGGGCGGGCGGGCGGAGGACGGCTGGTGCGCCGCGGGCTCAGCAGCCCAGCAGACGCTGCGCCAGGTACCCCTCGATCTGGTCGAGGGACACGCGCTCCTGCTTCATCGAGTCACGCTCACGCACCGTGACGGCGTTGTCCTCAAGCGTGTCGAAGTCCACGGTCACGCAGTACGGCGTGCCGATCTCGTCCTGGCGACGGTAGCGGCGGCCGATGGCGCCGGCGTCGTCGAACTCGATGTTCCAGTTCTGCCGCAGCGCCTGGGCGAGACCCTTGGCCTTCGGGGACAGCTCGGGGTTGCGGGACAGCGGCAGCACGGCGACCTTCACCGGGGCGAGGCGGTGGTCCAGGCGCAGCACCGTGCGCTTCTCCATCTTGCCCTTGGCGTTCGGCGCCTCGTCCTCGACGTACGCGTCGAGCAGGAAGGCCAGCATGGTGCGGCCGACGCCGGCCGCGGGCTCGATGACGTACGGCGTCCAGCGCTCGCCGGCCTCCTGGTCGAAGTAGGAGAGGTCCTGGCCGGAGGCCTTGGAGTGCGCACCCAGGTCGTAGTCCGTACGGTTCGCGACACCCTCCAGCTCGCCCCACTCGCTGCCGCCGAACTGGAAGCGGTACTCGATGTCGGCGGTGCGCTTGGAGTAGTGGGAGAGCTTCTCCTTCGGGTGGTCGTACCAGCGCATGTTCTCAGTGCGCAGGCCCAGGCCGGTGTACCAGTTCCAGCGCTGCTCCATCCAGTACTCGTGCCACGTCTCGTCCTCGCCCGGCTTGACGAAGAACTCCATCTCCATCTGCTCGAACTCACGGGTGCGGAAGATGAAGTTGCCCGGCGTGATCTCGTTGCGGAACGACTTGCCCATCTGGGCGATGCCGAACGGCGGCTTGCGGCGCGAGGTCGTCTGCACCTGGGCGAAGTTGGTGAAGATGCCCTGGGCGGTCTCCGGGCGCAGGTAGGCGATCGAGCCGCTGTCCTGCGTCGGGCCGAGGTGCGTCGAGAGCAGACCGGAGAACTGCTTGGGCTCGGTGAACTGGCCCTTGTTGCCGCAGTTCGGGCAGTTGATGTCGGCCAGGCCGTTCGCCGGGGCGTGGCCCTTCTTCTCCTCGTACGCCTCTTCCAGGTGGTCGGCGCGGAACCGCTTGTGACACGCGGTGCACTCGGTCAGCGGGTCCGTGAACGTGGCGACGTGGCCGGACGCGACCCAGACCTCGGAGGCCAGGATGACGGACGAGTCGATACCGACGACGTCCTCGCGCGACGTCACCATGTAGCGCCACCACTGGCGCTTGATGTTCTCCTTGAGCTCGACACCCAGCGGTCCGTAGTCCCAGGCGGCACGCTGTCCGCCGTAGATCTCACTGCACGGGAAAACGAAGCCACGGCGCTTGCTCAGGCTGACGATGGTGTCGATCTTGTCGGCGGCCACGGTGCTCTCTTCATGACGATTACGACGACGGGCGTTGAAGCGAGAAGCTTCCAGCTTGCGAATTGATTCAGGGTACCGGCGCAGGCTCCCCCACGGCCAAATCGGCCCCCTGCTCACGGCCCTCACCAGCCGTTGTTGACAACGGTTTCCATATTTGTTGAAAATGACTGTCATGAACGTACGACGACGCCTCATACCCGCCGCCGCGGCAGCCGCGGTCACCGCCCTCGGGATCGGCACGCTCTCCGCCTGCTCCAGCGACAGCGCGGCGGCGGCCGGCGCCGGCAAGTTCGACGTCGTCGCGTCGTTCTATCCGATGGCCTTCCTCGCCGAGCGGATCGGCGGGGACCACGTCCACGTCACCAGTCTCACCTCCCCCGGCCAGGAGCCGCACGACCTGGAGATCAGCCCCAAGCAGATCGCGCTGCTCCAGGACTCCGACGCGGTCCTGTACCTGAAGAACCTCCAGCCCTCCGTCGACGACGCGGTGGCCCAGTCCCCGGTGAAGACGAAGGTCGACGCGGCTTCCCTGACCACGCTGGAGCAGCACGGCAACGAGGTCGGCGGCCACGCGGCCGCGCACGACACCCACAAGAACGAGGAGTCGGCGGGCAAGGACCCGCACATCTGGCTCGACCCGGTGCGTTACGCCGAGGTCGCCGAGGGCGTCGGCAAGGCCTTCGAGAAGGCCGACCCGAAGCACGCCGCCGACTACAAGAAGAACACCGCGACCCTGGTCAAGCAGCTGAACGACCTGAACACGCAGTTCAAGGACGGCTTGGCGCACACGAGGACCAAGGTCTTCATCACCACCCACGCCGCCTTCGGCTACCTCGCCGAGCGCTACGGCCTCACCGAGGAAGCCATCAACGGCCTCGACCCCGAGTCCGAGCCGAGCGCGGCCCGGGTCAGGGACCTGGAGAAGATGGCCAGGGCCGACGGCGTCTCCACCGTCTTCTACGAGACGCTCGTCAGCGACAAGACCGCGAAGACCATCGCGGGCGACGCGAGCCTGAAGACGGACGTCCTCGACCCGATCGAGGGCATCACGGCCAAGTCCCGCGGCAAGGACTACTTCTCCGTCCAGGAGGCCAACCTCAAGGCGCTCCAGCAGGCGCTGGGCGCCAAGTGACCGACAGGGAAGGCAGGACCATGGGAGAACCCGTCATAGCCCTGCGCGGCGTCACCGCCGAGCTCGGCGCACGCCCGGTGCTGCGCGGCATCGACCTCACCGTCGGCCGCGGCGAGGTCGTCGCGCTGCTCGGCGCGAACGGCTCCGGCAAGTCCACGGCGATCCGCACGATCATCGGCCAGGTGCCGGCGAGCGGCGGCACGATCGAGCTGTTCGGCACCCCGCGCCGCGCCTTCCGCGACTGGGCGCGCGTGGGCTACGTACCGCAGCGGACGACGGCCGCGGGCGGCGTCCCGGCGACGGTCACCGAGATCGTCTCCTCGGGCCGGCTCTCCCGCACCCGCTTCGGCATGTTCCGCGGGGCCGACCGGGAGGCCGTGCGGCGGGCCCTGGAACTGGTCGGCATGGCCGACCGGGCCAGGGACTCGGTGAACGCCCTCTCCGGCGGCCAGCACCAGCGCGTCCTGATCGCCCGCGCGCTCGTCGCCGAGCCCGAACTGCTGATCATGGACGAGCCGATGGCGGGCGTCGACCTGGCCAGCCAGGAGATCCTCGCGCGGACGCTGCGAGAACAGGTCGGACAGGGGACGACGGTCCTGCTCGTCCTGCACGAACTGGGGCCCCTGGAGCCCCTGATCGACCGGGCGGTCGTCCTCCGCGACGGCTGCGTGCTGCATGACGGCCCGCCGCCCCGCGCGGTCGGCCAGCACGCCCTGCCCGGCCACGACCACGTACACCCGCACGCACCCGCGGGCGCCGAACCTCTCCGCACGGGACTGCTGAGCTGATGGACTTCCTCAACTACGCCTTCATGCAACGGGCGCTGCTCGCCGCCGTCCTGGTCGGCATCACGGCGCCCGCGGTCGGCATCTACCTGGTCCAGCGCCGCCAGGCCCTGATGGGCGACGGCATCGGGCATGTGGCGATGACGGGCGTCGGCCTGGGCTTCCTGCTGTCCGCCTCCCCGGTGTGGATGGCGACCGCCGTCTCCGTCCTCGGCGCGGTCCTGATGGAGCTGATCCGCTGGTACGGCAAGACCCGCGGCGACATCGCCCTCGCCATGCTCTTCTACGGCGGCATGGCCGGCGGCGTGATGTTCATCAACCTCGCGCCGACGGGCTCCAACGCGAACCTGACGACGTACCTGTTCGGTTCGCTCTCGACGGTCTCGCAGTCGGACGTCGTATCGATCTGTCTGCTGGCCGCGTTCGTGGTGCTGGTCACGCTCGGCCTGCGCCGTCAGCTGTTCGCGGTCAGCCAGGACGAGGAGTTCGCGCGGGTCACGGGCCTGCCGGTGCGCGCGCTCAACCTCCTGACGGCGGTGACGGCGGCGGTGACCGTGACCGTCGCCATGCGCGTGGTCGGTCTGCTGCTGGTGTCCGCGCTGATGGTGGTGCCGGTGGCGGCCGCGCAGCAGCTCAGCCGCAGCTTCAAGGCGACCTTCGTGATCGCCGTGGCCATCGGGGTGGCCGTGACCGTCAGCGGCACGATCACCTCCTACTACCAGGACGTTCCGCCCGGTGCCACGATCGTCCTGCTGACCATCGCCGCGTTCGTGGCCATGACGGCGCTGGCCACGCCGGTGGCCCGTCGACGCGCCCGTGCGGCGGCGGCCGCGCACCCGGCCGGGGACCCGACCGAGTGCACGATTCCGGCCACGAGAGGAGCCGGGGACAAGATCGGCGTCTGACCGCTGACAGCCCGGACTGGCACAATGGCCGCCCGGGCAGAAGCGAGACGTGAGGAGGCAACGGTGACGACCGCTGGACCGCCCGTGAAGGGCCGCGCGACCCGACAGCGGGCAGCCGTGGCAGCGGCCCTGGACGAGGTCGACGAGTTCCGCAGTGCGCAGGAGCTGCACGACATGCTCAAGCACAAGGGCGACTCCGTCGGGCTGACCACGGTCTACCGCACACTCCAGTCCCTCGCCGACGCCGGCGAGGTCGACGTCCTGCGCACCTCCGAAGGCGAGTCCGTCTACCGCCGCTGCAGCAGCGGCGAACACCACCACCACCTGGTCTGCCGCACCTGCGGCAAGGCGGTGGAGGTGGAGGGACCGGCCGTGGAGAAGTGGGCGGAAGCGATCGCGGCGGAGCACGGATACGTCAACGTGGCCCACACCGTGGAGATCTTCGGCACGTGCTCCGACTGCGCCGGAGGCTGATCGCCCGGGGGGTTGCCGCTCAGCTCCGGCCGAAGCAGCGCTCCAGTTCGTTCAGATCGTAGAAGGTGCTCCCCTTGCCGATCGGGTGGCAGCCGGTCCTGAACGGCGTCTCCCGCTCGTTGTAGAGCATGCGGACCAGGTAGCGGCCGTCCTTCTCGTACACGTCCCACTGGATGTCGGCGCCGAGGGGAGCGACGGACGCGCCGCGCCAGGGATTGTCGGCGTAGGTGTACGGCTCCCCCGGCGTCGCCGGGTCCGTGCTGCCCGGGAGGTGCATCAGGGCCGCCAGCGGGATGATCTCCTCGGCGTGGGTGAAGCGGAGTTCGGCGCCGAGGTCGCTGGTGCCGGCCCGCTTGGCCTCGACCTGCCGGAAGAAGTCGGCCAGCAGGACGTCGGCCATCTTGTAGGTGATGTCGCTGCCGGCGAAGCCGGGGCCCTTCTCGTAGAAGTCCTCCGCGTCACCGAGGTAGCCGAACCAGGCCGCGTCCGAGCGGGAGATGAAGCGGTCCATGTCCCAGCCCCTGCCGTCCGGGTCAGGGCTCTCCTCGCTCATCGCGGGGGCGATCGCGTACAGGTTGTAGACGGCCTGCGCGGCGCCGACCCGGTCACGGTCGCCGATCCGGTCGACGAAGGGTTCCGCGAACAGCCGGCGCAGGACGCCGTACGCGGCCTCGTACGTCCTCGGCCGGTCCTCGATCGAGGCCAGGGTGTCCTTGAGGCGCTGGTCGCCCGCGATGTAGTCGCGGTACGCCGCACCGCCCGCCGCCTTGTGGAAGTACAGCAGGTCCTTGTCGGTGCGGGTGGCCCCGATCAACGGCTCAAGCGCGGGGTCGGCCGAGGCCAGCGCGCCGGTGAACTCGCCCGCGCTGTCCACGGCCCGCCCCTGTCCTGAGCTGACCACGTCGATCTCCTCGCCCGCGTCGGCGATCTTCGCGAACAGCGTGGGCAGGCGCCGCTCCATCCGCGTCGCCGTGTCCCGCATCTCCTGTCGGCCGCGCCCGCTGAGGTTGCCGTACCCGACCCGGGACATGGCGGCCTGCAGGGCCCGCACGCGCGGCCCGAACTCCTCACCGGCATCGGTGAGTTGGCCCTGCTGCTGCGCCTTGTCCCACAGCGCGAGGATCAGGTCGCCGTCCGTGCCGTCGGTCGCCGCGCGCGAGCCGTGCCGGGAGACGTTCTCGGTGAAGACGGGCTCGAAGCCGGCCGGGGGCCGCTCGTAGCCGTCGGCGCTCTGCTGAGGCTCGTACGGGGCCTTGGTCCCGTAGCTCTCGCGGTGCGCGGGGCCGTCGGCGGCGTGCGCGGGCAGCGCGGTGAGCAGCAGGGCACCGAGAGCGAGGACGGGCGTGAGGCGTCTCATGAGTCCCGCATCCTCGACGGCCCCGGTGAACCGCCGGTTGCTATGAGGTGGAATCGCCCTTCATGGCGGCCTCCATGGCCAGCAGTTCCTCGTTCGGGACGGCGCCGCCGAACCGCCGGTCGCGGGAGGCGAACTCGACACAGGCCCGCCACAGGTCACGGCGGTCGAAGTCGGGCCACAGCACGTCCTGGAAGACCATCTCGGCGTACGCGCTCTGCCAGAGCAGGTAGTTGGAGGTGCGCTGCTCACCGCTGGGCCGGAGGAAGAGGTCCACGTCCGGCATGTCGGGGTAGTACAGGTACTTCTGGATGGTCTTCTCGCTGACCTTGGCCGGGTCGAGCCGGCCGGCCTTCACGTCCTCGGCCAACGCCTTGGCCGCGTCGGCGAGTTCGGCCCGGCCGCCGTAGTTCATGCAGAAGTACAGGGTGAGCAGGTCGTTGCCCTTGGTCTGCTCCTGGGCGACCTGCAGCTCCTTGGCGACCGACTTCCACAGCCTGGGCATCCGGCCCACCCAGCGCACCCGGATGCCGAGCTCGTCGAGCTGGTCACGGGTCTTGCGGATGAAGTCGCGGTTGAAGTTCATCAGGAAGCGGACCTCGTCGGGCGAGCGCTTCCAGTTCTCGGTGGAGAAGGCGTACAGGGAGATGTTGCGGACGCCGATCTCGATCGAGCCCTGCAGCACGTCGAGCACCCGCTCGGCGCCGACCTTGTGCCCTTCGGTGCGGGGCAGACCGCGCTCCTTCGCCCACCGGCCGTTGCCGTCCATGACGATGGCCACGTGGTTCGGGACCAGCTCGCCGGGGAGCTTCGGCGCGCGGGCACCGGACGGGTGCGGCTCCGGCGCCTTGTGCTCGCGCCGCTGGCGTCCCAGGATCCCGCGTACCACCATGTGTCTCTCGTCTCCCTCTACGTCTTTTCCACATACCTGAGCGAGCGCAGCCCCCGCTCCAGATGCCAGTGCAGGTAGGCCGACACCAGCCCGCCGCCCTCGCGGACGTACCGCGCCTCGCACGCGTCCGCCGTCTCCCAGTCTCCCGTAAGCAGCGCGCCGAGGAGTACCAGGGTCTGTGGCGAGGGTACGACGCTGCCGGGCACCCGGCAGTCGGCGCAGACGGAGCCGCCGGAGGCGACCGAGAAGAAGCGGTTCGGACCGGGCATGCCGCACTTCGCGCAGGCCTCGAAGCTGGGCGCGTAGCCGTTGACAGCGAGGGAACGCAGCAGGAAGGCGTCGAGGACGAGATGGGGGGCGTGCTCCCCGCGGGCCAGTGTCCGCAGGGCGCCGACGAGCAGCAGATACTGCTGGACGGCGGGCTCGCCCTCGTGGTCGGTGAACCGCTCGGCGGTCTCCAGCATCGCCGTACCGGCGGTGTAGCGGGCGTAGTCGGTGACGATTCCGCCACCGTACGGCGCGATGGTCTCGCTCTGTGTGCACAGTGGGAGCCCGCGCCCGACCAGCTCGCTCCCGCGCGCGAAGAACTGCACGTCGACATGGGAGAAGGGCTCCAGCCGGGCCCCGAACTTCGACTTGGTCCGCCGCACCCCACGCGCCACGGCCCGCACCCGCCCGTGACCGCGGGTGAGCAACGTGATGATCCGGTCCGCCTCACCCAGCTTCTGGGTGCGCAGCACGATGCCGTCATCCCGGAACAGACTCATCGCCGACCCCCGCCTTCGCCCGGCCGGGGGTCCGGGGGGTGTCCCCCGGGCAGGCACAGCATGATCCGGTCCGCCTCACCCAGCTTCTGGGTGCGCAGCACGATGCCGTCGTCGCGGAACAGACTCATGGCACCCATTCTCGCCCATGCGGGCAGCGGCTAGAGCGCCTCCCCGCGGCTTCGGGCATTGGCGTGCGCGGTCGCCGCCTTGAGCCGCTCGGCGGCGGTGGCGGTGCGCAGCGCTCCGGGTTCGGCGTCCCACTCCCGGCCCCCGCCGTACGGTCTCAGCTGGGCGTAGGGACCCTCGTACCCCATGACGATGCCGAGCCTGCCGGTACGGGTGTCCACCACATGGCTGCCGACGGCAGGCCGCAATTCCCTCAACATGTCCTCCGGCTCTTCGGCACACAGCGCGCCGCGCGGGTTGCGTCGCGCCTTGACCTGCTCCCCTTCCTTCCCGAGTTTCACGCTTCGCACATCCGGAGTGACGCTCCGCCTCTACAATCCGCAACCATCTGCGCGGATTTCGGATAGCGGAAAGATATGGCCGCTTTACGGAATACCTGGGTGGACTCTATGTTGCGGGGATGGCAGCGAACGGCTTCACCCCCTGGCCCGAGGAGACCGCCCTCGCCCACCGCCGCGCCGGCTACTGGCAGGGCCGTCCCCTGCCCGAGCTGCTGCACGACTGGGCGGCCGCGCACGGCCCGCGCACCGCGCTCGTGCACGGCGCGACCCGCCTGACGTACTTCCAGCTGGACCGGCGGGTGAACCGGATGGCCGCGGGGCTGCGGCTGCGCGGCATCGCGCCCGGCAAGCGGGTCGTGGTGCAGCTGCCGAACACCCCCGAGTTCGTCATCACGGTGTTCGCGCTGATGCGCGCCGGGGCGGTCCCCGTGCTCGCGCCGACCGACCGCCGGGAGCCGGAGATCGCCCAGCTGACGGCCGGGACCGAGGCCGTCGGCTACGTCGGCCCGGCGGTGCACCGCGGCTTCGACCACGCCGCGATGGCCGCCCGGATCGCCGCCGGGTCGACATCACTGCGGCGGATCCTCACCCTCGCCGCACCCGGCGAGCAGGCGGGCGGCTTCGCGGTGCTGCCGGGCGGCTGCCTCGCCTTCCCGCTGCACACCGTGGACGAGGCCCCCGTACCGGACCACCGCCTGGACGCCTCCGACGTGGCGTTCTTCCTGCTGCCGGGCGGTACGACGGCATCGTCGGGCGGTGCGCCGGCGCCGCCGCGGCTCGTCGGCCGCACCCACGACGACTACGCCTACCAGCTGCGCGCCACCACCGAGTTGCTCGGACTCGGCCCCGAGGACGTCTATCTGGCGGTACTGCCCGCGGAGTCCGCCCTCGCCCTCGGCTGTCCCGGCATCCTCGGCACCCTGGCCGCCGGCGGCACCGTCGTCCTGCTCGACGATCCGGAGCCGGACGCCGCCTTCGCCGCGATCGCACGGGAACGGGTGACCGTCACCTCGGTGACACCCAGCGTCGCTGTCCGCTGGCTGGACGCCCTCGACGGCGCCGAGGCCGACCTGGGCTCGCTGCGGGTGCTGCAGATCGGCGGCGCCCGCCTCCACCCCGGCCTCGCCGCCCGGGTCGAGCCCGGCTTCGGCTGCCGGCTGCAGCAGGTGTACGGCGGGGCCGAGGGGCTGCTGACCGCCACCCGCCTCGACGACCCGCGGGACGTGGTGCTCACGACCCGGGGACGGCCGCTCTCCCCGGCCGACGAGATCCGGATCGACGCCCCCGAGGGCGAGGCCGGCGAGCTCCTCACCCGCGGCCCGTACACCCCGCGCGGCCCCTACCGGTCCCCCGGGCACGACGCCCGGGCCTTCACCCCCGACGGGTTCCACCGCACCGGCGATCTGGCCCGGCTGACACCGGAGGGCAACCTGGTGGTGGAGGGCCGTGCCGAGGACCTCGTGATCCCCGAGGGGTGACCGGGCCCACGCCCACCCCCTGAACCCGATCGGCCCAACTCGCGTCGGCACCCGGGCATTTCGGGCCGCCCTCGGTGTGACCTCTGGCGGCTGGTCCATTCGTGTGCGCTGTCTTGACCGCCCCCACAGCCCCTCTTATGGTCGCGCTACCGACCGGACGTAGGACGTAGGACGTCGTATCTCCCACCCCCTCCCCCCACCGACTTGCTGGAGGACCCGTGCGCGACGACGTGACCCCCGACGCACCGGCTCCGCGCCGCCGGTCGTTCCTGAAGTTCACCGGTGCGCTGGGCGCGGCCGCCGCTCTGCCGCCGGTGCTGACCGGCTGCTCCGCCGGCCCGCAGTCCACGAACGACACCGGCGGCAGCGGCAGGAACCGGACACTGACCGCCGTGATCGGGTACGGCAACGACGGGACCTGGGATCCGACGCAGACGGCGTCGGCGTTCTCCATGGCCGCCAACAACCATGTCTACGAGGGGCTGCTGGACACCGACCCGATCACCCGGGTGCCCTATCCGGCGCTCGGCACCGGGGTACCGGCGGACCCGAACGCCACCACCTGGCGGTTCACGCTGCGCTCGGGCGCGGCCTTCCACGACGGCAGGCCGGTCACCGCCGACGACGTCGTGTTCGTCTTCGACCGGATCCTCGACCCGGGCACCCCGACGCTCGCCAAGGGCTTCTTCGTGAGCTGGCTGGACGGCGTGCGGAAGGCCGACGCGCGGACCGTCGAGCTGAGGCTCAAGTTCCCCTTCCCCGACGGGCTGTCCCGGCTCACCCTCGCCAAGATCATGCCGCAGCACGTCTTCTCCCGGCCCGGCGCCTGGGACGACGCCGTCAAGGGGCTCGCCGTGGGCTCGGGGCCGTACCGGCAGACCGCGCACCACCCGAAGTCCAACACCGTCTTCGAGGCGTTCGCCGCCTACAACGGGCCCCGCAGACCCGCCTTCCGGCGCATGAACTGGCTGACCATCGTGGACGCCGCTCCGCGCGTCGCGAAGATCTCCGGATCCGGCGCCGGGGCGCAGATCGCGGACAACATCCCGTACGCCAATATCGCGAGGCTGGAGCAGGGCGGCCTGACGGTCGCGGGCGGCGCCGGGATGAACAACCTGTTCCTGATGTTCAACACGAAGCACAAGCCGTTCGACGACGTACGGGTGCGGCAGGCGCTGCACTACGCCATCGACACCGAGAAGATGGTGCAGGTCGCCCTGAAGGGGCACGGGAAGCCCGCCTCCTCGTTCCTCAACGAGGGCAACCCGGCCCACCGGCGGGCCAGGACCGTCTACGACCACGATCCGCGGAAGGCGAAGGCGCTGCTGAGGGCGGCGGGCGTCACCGACCTCAAGGTCGACATCCTTGCCGTGAACGTCAGTTGGATCGTGGACTGTCTGCCGACCATCAAGTCCTCCTGGGACGCGGTCGGCGTCGAGACGACCCTGGCACCGCAGGAGACCACGGCCGTCTTCACCAAGATGGACCAGAAGCAGGACTACCAGGTCGTCGCCGCCGCCTCGAACCCCAATCAGTTCGGGCTCGACGCCGACCTGATCATGCACTACAACTACGGCCCGCAGAACCTCTGGATGGGGTACACCCGGTGGGCCGACAACCCTGTCGCCCAGCAGCTCTTCACGGACATGGACCGGGCGACCCGGGAGCCGGACGCGGCGAAGAAGAAGGCGATGATCCAGGACTACATCGACGTCGTCGCCGAGCAGGCCGTGCTGTACCCGGTGGTGCACAACGAGCTGATGACGGCCTGGGACCCGCGCAAGCTCACCGGGATAAGAGCACAGCCGTACCCGGGGATCAACGTGCTCCAGGCCAAGTGGGTCTGACGGCATGACGGCCGTCGTACGGATCCTGCTGCGCCGGGTCGCCCTGCTCGTGCCGCTCATGCTCGGGATCGTGCTGTTCGTGTTCCTGGTGATGCGCTTCTCAGACGTCGACCCGGCGTCCGCGTTCTTCCAGGGCTCGAACCCGACCCCGCGGCAGCTGCACGACTTCCGGGAGCGGGGCGGGCTGCTGGATCCGTTGCCCGTGCGGTACGTCCACTTCGTCGGCGACCTCCTGCACGGCAACCTCGGCACCAGCGCCCTGACCCGGGCGCCGGTCGTCGACCAGGTCACCACCGCGCTGCCGCTCACCCTCCAGCTGACCTTCCTCGGCCTCGCCGTCGCCGTGGTGCTGGCGCTGGCCGGCGGGGTCACGGCGGCCGTCCACCGGGACCGGATCCCGGACCAGGCCATCCGGGTCGTCTCGCTGATCGGGGTGGCCGCGCCCGGGTTCTGGCTGGCGCTGCTGATGATCCAGTATCTGGCGGTGGACCGGGGCTGGTTCCCGACCGGCGGCTACATCAACCCGGCCGACTCGGTCACCGGCTGGCTGAAGACCATGGCGCTGCCCGCCTTCGCCCTCTCCCTGCCGGTGGCCGCCCAGCTCACCCGGATCGTGCGGACCTCGGTGGTGGAGGAGCTGGACAAGGACTACGTGCGCACGGCGATCGGCGGCGGGCTGCCGCCCCTGGTCGTCGTCGGGCGGAACGTCCTCAGGAACGCCCTGGTCAATCCGCTGACCGTGCTCGGGCTGCGGGTCGGCTACCTCCTCGGCGGTGCCGTCGTCATCGAGACCATCTTCTCGCTGCCCGGCATGGGCAAGCTGATGATCGACGCCGTGCAGAACGGCGACCCGGCCGTCGTCCAGGGGGTGGTCCTCACCACGGCCACCGGGTTCGTCGTCGTCAACCTCGTCATCGACATCCTGTATCTGCTGGTCAACCCACGTCTGAGGGCGGCCTGATGGTCACGCGCGCGAGCCTTGCCGAACGGCTCTCCCGGCCCGGCGGCGTCCGGCTGCGCGGCTGGCGCAGACTGCCGCCGCTGTCCAGGATCGCCGTCTGCTTCCTGGCGCTCGTCATCCTCGTCGCCGTACTCGCCCCGCTGCTCGCCCCGGACGATCCGCTCGACCAGCAGGACCCGGTCGGCGGCAGCGGGCATCCCTCGGCCGCGCACTGGCTCGGGCAGGACAGCCTCGGCCGGGACATCCTGAGCCGGCTGATGTACGGCGCCCGCTGGTCGCTGGCGATCGGGCTGGGGGCGACGGCGCTCGCGCTGGTCGTGGGTGCCGTCATCGGGGCGGTGGCCGCCACCTCCCGCAAGGCGGTCGACGAGACGCTGATGCGCTGCCTGGACGTGGTCATGGCATTCCCGGGGATCGCGCTCGCGGCCGTGCTGGTCGCCGTGTTCGGCGGCGGCATCGGGGTGCTGATCTGCGCGATCGCCTTCCTGTTCACGCCGCCGGTGGCACGGGTCGTCCGGGCGAACGTGCTCGACCAGTACGGCGAGGACTACGTCACGGCGGAACGGGTGATCGGCGCCCGTACCCCGCACATCGTGCTGCGGCACGTGGCCGTCAACTGCGCTGCCCCGGTGCTGGTGTTCTGCACGGTGCAGGTCGCCGAGGCGATCGTGTTCGAGGCGTCGCTGTCCTTCATCGGCGCCGGGGTGCGGCCGCCGGACCCGTCCTGGGGCAGTGTCATCGCCGACGGCAAGAACATGGTGCTGACCGGAGGCTGGTGGGCGACCGTCTTCCCCGGGCTGCTGATCCTGCTGACCGTGCTGTCGCTGAACATCCTCTCCGAGGGCGTGTCCGACGCCTGGGCGGCACCGGCACCCAGGGAAGTGGACAGGCCCGACGACCGGCTGGAGACGCCGGAGCCCGGCAGCGGCGAGGTGCTGCAACTGCCCGGACTCACGGAGGCCGCCGCGCGCCTGCGCTCGCGGGCCCGGCCCCGCCCCGACTCCTCCGGCCGGCCGGTGCTGGCCGTGGAGAACCTCACCATCGGCTTCCCGGACCGGCACCGGGGCGTGGACATCGTCGCCGGGGTCGGCTTCGAGGTGTACCCCGGTGAAGTGCTCGGCCTGGTCGGCGAGTCGGGGTGCGGGAAGTCGCTGACCGCGCTCACCGTGATGGGGCTCCAGCCGCGGGACGCGCGCGTCGGCGGGCAGATCCGGTTCCGGCAGCGGGACCTGCTCACCGAGCCGATGCGGGCCCGGCGGAGGCTGCTCGGGCACGAGATGGCGATGGTCTACCAGGACGCCCTGTCCTCGCTGAACCCGGCGATGACCATCCGCGCCCAGCTGAAACAGCTCGTCCGGCGCGGCGGCCGGCGCGCTCCGCGCGAGCTCATGGAACTGGTCGGCCTGGACCCCGACCGCACCCTGCGCAGCCATCCGCACGAGCTGTCCGGCGGCCAGCGCCAGCGCGTCCTCATCGCCATGGCCCTCTCCCGCGAACCACGGCTGATCGTCGCCGACGAGCCGACGACCGCGCTGGACGTCACCGTGCAGGCCCAGGTGATGGAGCTGCTGCTGCGACTGCGCGCGGAGCTGGGCTTCGCGCTGATCCTGGTCTCGCACGATCTGGCGCTGGTCGCCGACGTCACCGACCGGGTGGTGGTGATGTACGGCGGGCAGATCGTGGAGAGCGGGGTGACCGCCGACCTGGTGGCCGCGCCGGCCCACCACTACACGCGCGGGCTGCTCGGCAGCGTGCTGTCGCTGGAGTCGGCCGAGGAACGGATGACGCAGATCAAGGGAGTCGTACCCGCCCCGGCGGACTTCCCGGCGGGCTGCCGCTTCGCCGACCGCTGCCCGCCGGCGACCCGGGTGTGCCACGACAGCGCGCCCGTCCTCACCGGTACGGCCACCCACAGGGCGGCCTGTTATCACCCGGCCGTACCCGTGGAGGAGGCTCTCCGGTGAACGCCGTCATCGAGGTCCGGGACGCCCATGTCGTGCACAAGGCCCGCAGCGGCGGACTGTTCCGCCGTGACCGGGTGTACGCCCTGACCGGCGCCGACCTCACCGTGGCCGCCGGGGAGACGGTGGGCGTGGTCGGCGAGTCGGGGTGCGGGAAGTCGACCCTGGCGCGGGTGCTGGTGGGCATCCAGCGGCCGGCCTCCGGGACGGTGGCGTTCCGGGCCCGTGACCTGTGGACGATGCCGCCCGCCGAACGCCGGGCCACGCTCGGCGCCGGCGTCGGCATGGTCTTCCAGGACCCGTCGACCGCGCTCAACCGGCGGCTGACGGTACGCCGGATCCTGCGCGACCCGCTGGACGTCCACGACCGTGGCACCCGGGCCGAACGGGACGAGCGCGTACGGGAGTTGATGGCCCTGGTCGGCCTCCCCCGGGCCCTGTCCGACGCACTGCCCGGACAGCTCTCCGGCGGTCAGCGGCAGCGGGTCGCCATCGCCCGCGCGCTCGCCCTGGACCCGGCCCTGGTCGTCGCCGACGAGCCGACCAGCGCCCTGGACGTGTCGGTCCGCGCCCAGATCCTCAACCTCCTGCTGGACCTGAAGCAACGCCTCGGTCTGGCCCTGGTGTTCGTCTCGCACGACATCCAGACGGTACGGCGGATGAGCGACCGGGTGATCACCATGTATCTGGGCCGGATCGTGGAGGAGACCCCGGCCGGCCGGGTCACCGAGGCCGCCCGGCACCCGTACACCCGCGCCCTGTTCTCCGCCACGCCCGGCCTGCTGGATCCCGTCGACCCGATCCCGCTGACCGGGCCGGTGCCGTCGGCGACCCGGCCGCCGAGCGGCTGCCCGTTCCGCACCCGCTGCTGGAAGACGGATCACCTGTGCGCCGAGGCGATGCCGGACTTCTCGGCCGCGTCACGACCCGGACACCGCTACCGCTGCCACCATCCTGTGGAGGAGGACCAGTCGACTCGCGACCCAGCACGGCAGGAGCCCTGAAATGCCCTTCCCCACCCCGCTCACCGGTGTCGTCCCGCCCGTCTGCACACCCCTGACGCCGGAGCGCGAGGTGGACGTGCCCTCGCTGCTCAGGCTGGTCGACCATCTGATGGACGGCGGGGCGCACGGGCTGTTCGTGCTCGGATCCTCCTCCGAGGCGGCGTTCCTGACGGACCAGCAGCGCCGGCAGGTGGTGGAGGCGGTGACCGCGCACGTCGGCGGCCGGCTGCCGGTCCTGGCCGGCGCCATCGACATGACCACCCCACGCGTCCTCGACCACGTCGCGGCCGTGACCGCGGCCGGCGCGCAGGCCGTCGTCGTCACCGCCCCGTTCTACGCCCGCACCCACCGCGCCGAGATCGTCCACCACTACCGCCGGATCGCGGCCGCGAGCGACGTGCCGGTCATCGCCTACGACATCCCCGTCGCCGTGCACACCAAGCTCCCCGCCGAGATGGTGCTGGGGCTGGCCGCCGACCGGGTGCTGGCCGGGATCAAGGACTCCAGCGGGGACCTGGGCGCCTTCCGGGAGATCGTCACCGGAGCCCGTACGCACCCCGGGTTCAGCGTGCTGACCGGCTCCGAGCTGCTGGTGGACGCCGCGCTGGCGATGGGCGCCGACGGGGCCGTGCCGGGGCTGGCCAACGTCGACCCGCACGGGTACGTGCGGCTGTACCGGATGTGCCGGGCGGGCGACTGGGAGGGCGCGCGGGCCGAACAGGAGCGGCTGTGCGCGCTGTTCGGGATGGTCACGGTGGGCGATCCGGCCCGGATGGGCGGCAGTTCGTCGGCGCTCGGCGCGTTCAAGGCCGCGCTGCATCTGCGCGGCATCATCGACTGCCCGGTGACGGCCGAGCCGCAGGTGCCGCTGTCCGGCGAGGAGACCGAGCGGGTCGGCAAGTACCTGGCGGCGGCGGGGCTGCTCTGACACGGCTGACCCGCGACCAGGGGGCCGGGTCAGGGCAGGGTCATGCGGCGGAACTCCAGGGTGTCGTAGGTGTGGGTGCCGGTCTCGTAGAGGATGCCGACCGTGTCGTGGCCGAGCAGGACGAGGTCGGAGTAGGCGGCTGGGAGGTCCGAGAGGGTGCGCAGCCGGGTGAAGGTGTGGCCGAAGTCCTCGCTGGACCAGATCGCCATGGCCCGGCGGGCGGTGGGCACGGAGGGGCCCGAGAACAGCAACGGCGCTCCCAAGCCAGGGAGTTGGAGGACGCTGCCCTGGACCGAGGGGACGTCGTCCAGGGTGGGCTGGGCGGCGTAGGGGCGGTTGAGGGTGGCGCCGCCGTCGGCGGAGTAGCCGCCGAGGCGGTGGCCGGGCGCGCTGCCCTTCTGGGCGCGGGCGCTGAAGTAGACGCGGCCGTCCGGGAGTTGGGCGGCGCTCGTCTCGTTGGCGTTGGTCACGCCGTCGTAGCGGTCGTTCGCGAAACCGAGGTGCCAGGTGCAGCCGCCGTCGTCGCTGTAGAGGGCGTGACCGCCGTAGTACTTCGCTTCCCGGCCGGTGTCGGAGGAGCCGGCGGGCGGCGGGCCGGAGTGGTTGGCCGGGACGAGCAGACGGCCGCGGTACGGGCCCCGGGTGAGGGCCAGCGCATGGCCGGGGCCGGTGGCGTACCAGCGCCAGCCGGGCCGCTTCACCTGCGCGGTGATGTCCACCGGGCGGGTGAAGTGGCGGCCGTCGTCCCGGCTGCGCTGCACGTACACCCGGCGGCCCCGGTCCGCGGGCACCTCGCCGCGCATGATCTGGCCCTCCGTCGCCGATCCGCTGTTGCCGCAGGTCACGAGGATGACGGCCCCGGTGCGCGGGTCCACGACCGGCGCCGGGTTGCCCCGGGTGTCCCCGTGCCCGGCGGCCACCACGGTCAGCGGACCCCAGGTGCAGCCGCCGTCGGTGGAGCGGCGCAGTACGACGTCGATGTCACCGGTGTCGCTGATGCCGCCTCGCCGGCCCTCGGCGAACGCCAGGACGGTGCCGTGCCGGGTCGCCACGACCGCCGGGATGCGGTAGGTGGCGTAACCGCCCTGTCCGGAGACGTACGGCAGGGAGGAAGCGCAGCGCGCGGGACCGGCCGTTGCGCCCGCGTGCCGCGGGTCCGGCCGGCCGGTCCGGGTACCCGGCCGGTCCGGGGCCGCCGGGCCGTTCGCGGTGCTCGGGTGGGCGGGGTGCGCCTGTCCGGGACTCGCCTGGGCCGGCATGCGGACGGTGAGCGAGGTGAGGAAGGCGAGGGCGGTGAGCAGGGCGCGGCTGAGCGGGGTCATCCGCTCATGTTCGCCTGGGCCGGCGGCCGCACCTCGTATCCCACGCCCGTGCCGACGGCGGACGGGCGTGCGGCGAACCCCTCGGCGAACGGGCCGGTCAGCGGGCCGCCGCGGGGAAACCGAGGCGTCCGTCGTGGACTTCGGCGATCCGGTCGGCGGCCGTCAGATGGGTGCGGTCGTGGGTGACCAGGACGGTGGCGGTGGCCCGCTCATGGGTCAGACGGGTGAGCAGATCGACGACGGCGGCACCGCGTTCGTGGTCGAGGGCGCTGGTGGGTTCGTCGACCAGGAGCAGGGTGGGGTCGTTCATCAGGGCGCGGGCGATGCCGACCCGCTGGCGCTGTCCGCCGGAGAGCTGGTGGGGGCGCCGTCCTGCCTGGGCGGCGAGGCCCACGGCGGCCAGCAGTTCCCCGGCCCGGCGGCGGGCCCCGCCCCGCGGGCGGCCGTCGATCCGGGCCATGACCTCCAGCTGCTCGGCCGCGGTGAGGGAGGGCAGCAGATGGGGCTGCTGGAAGACGATGCCGATCGTGTGGCGGCGCAGCTCGGTCAGTTCCCGGCGGCTCAGGCCGGTCGTGGTGACACCGTCGACGGTGACGGTGCCGGTGTCGGGGGTGACGAGGGTGGCGGCGACGGCGAGCAGGCTGGACTTGCCGGAGCCGGAGGGCCCGACGACGGCGGTCAGCGTGCCCTTGGGCACGTCCAGGGTGACCTGGTCGAGGGCGGTCAGCCGGTCCTCGCCGTCGGGGTAGGTGAGGGTGACGTCGGACAGGGTCAGGCTCATCGGGCGCTCCCCAGGGCGGTCAGCGGGTCCACGGAAGTGATACGGCGCACGGACAGGGCGGCCCCCAGCGCGCCGATCAGGACCATCACGGCGGCCGGCCCGAGGACAGTGGCGGGGGTGAGGAGGAACGGCACCACCTGGTGCAGGACGAGGGCACCGAGCACGGCGGCGACGCCGGTGCCGAGGAGGGTGACGTCGGACAGGGTCAGGCTCATCGGGCGCTCCCCAGGGCGGTCAGCGGGTCCACGGAAGTGATACGGCGCACGGACAAGGCGGCCCCCAACGCGCCCATCAGGACCATCACAGCGGCCGGCCCGAGGACGGTGGCGGGGGTGAGGAGGAACGGCACCACCTGGTCCAGGACGAGGACGCCGAGCACGGCGGCGATGCCGGTGCCGAGGAGGGTGCCGGCGACGAGCAGCACGGCGGCCTGGCCCAGGGCGTCCCTGAGCAGGTGTGCGGTGGAGGCGCCGAGCGCCTTGAGGACGGCGATGTCGCCGCTGCGCTGGATGGTCCAGACGGTGAAGAAGGCGCCGACGACGAGGGCGGAGATGGCGAACAGGAAGCCGCGCATCAGCTGCAGGGAGCCGTTCTCGGAGGTGTAGGAGCCGATCGCGGACAGCGAGGCGTCCTTGCCGACGGTCCTGGTGCCGATGGTCCGGTCGGCGGCCGTCAGGTCGGTGCCGGGGCTGGTGTCCAGGGCGATCACGGTCGCGGCCGGACCGTCGGCGCCGGCGGGGGGTGCCACCTGCCGCCAGTCGGTGAGGCTGGTCCAGATCACGGGGGTGTGGCTGAAGGAGGCGTCTCCCCGGACGGCCGCCACGGACATCGTCCGGCCGGCCAGGCGGAAGGTGCCGCCCGGCTCCAGGCCGAGGTCGTCGGCGGCCGTGCCGGACAGCACCGCCGTACCTTCGCGGATCCTGCCGCCGTCGGGGGCCAGGCGGGAGCCGGGCTGGACGCCGAAGGCGGAGACACCGGTGCTCCGGTCGCCCGCGGTGGCCTTGGTGGTGGTGATCCCGAGGGGTTCGGCGCGGGTGACGCCGGGCGTCGCGGCCCACTGCTGCCACTGCCCTGCGGTGACGGTGGAGTTGGTGTACGACAGGCTCTGCCCGTGGGCCGGGGCCTCGAAGGCGATGCGGTCGGCGGGCAGGCCGGTGATCGCGGAGATGTTCTGCCGGCCGAGGCCGGCGGTCAGTCCGGACAGCAGCCCGACGAGCAGCGTGATCAGGGTGATGACGGTTCCCATCAGGGCGAACCGTCCCTTGGCGAACTTCAGGTCTCTCCAGGCGACGAACACGGCCTCGGCTGCCCTCTGCGATTCTCGGCGTCGGTGGATGACGACGGTGGATGACGACGGTGGATGACGACGGTGGATGACGACGGTGGATGACGACGGTGGATACGGTGTGCCTCTACGGTCGCCGCGCCGGCCCGGCCCGGGCATCTGGCGGCGGAATGCACTTGGCGGACCGAAGGGCGGCGCACGGATTGCAACTTTCGGCAGAGGCCGCGCCGCGGGCGGCTTCTTTAGGCTGAAAGCGGACTCCGAACACCCTGGAAGGACCGTGAACACCGTCGCCCCCGCCCTGACCCCGACCACCCGGGCCCTGTCCTGGTGCCTGCACCTGCTGGTTGTCGGGCTGCTCGTGCTCACCGCTGCCCGGGCCCTGACCACCGGCGGGCCGCACACCGGGGCGACCGTCGCCGTGGCGGCGGTGTGCGCGCTGGCGTACGCGGTGGGTCCGCTGCTGCCGCGGATCCGTGGGGACCGGCGGGCCGCCGCCTGGTGGCTGGCCGCCGTCGGCGCGGTGTGGCTGGCGCTGCTGGCGCTGTCCGCCGACGGGGTGTGGGTGGCCTTTCCGCTGTACTTCCTCCAGCTCCATCTGCTGCCGCGCCGCGGCAGCCTGGCCGCGGTGGCCGCGACCGCACTCGCCGCGGTCGTCGCGTTCGCCGCCCATCAGGGCTCCTTCAGCGCGGCCATGGCGATCGGCCCGGCGCTCGGGGCCGCCGTCGCGGTCGCGGTGGTGTGGGGGTACCAGGCGCTGTACCGGGAGAGCGAACGGCGCCGGCGGCTGATCGAGGAGCTCACCGCCACCCGCGCGGATCTGGCCGAGGCCCAGCACACGGCCGGGGTGCTCGCCGAACGCGAGCGCCTGGCCCGCGAGATCCACGACACGCTCGCACAGGGGCTGTCCAGCATCCAGCTACTGCTGCGCGCCGCCGAACGGAACCTGCCGGGCGCCCCGGAGAACGCCGTACGCTACGTCGGCCAGGCCCGCCAGGCCGCGGTCGACAACCTCGCCGAGGCCCGCCGCTTCGTCGCCGCGCTCGCCCCGCCCGCGCTGGAGGGCACGACCTTGGCGGACGCGCTGGAACGCCTGTGCACGACCACGGGCGCCCGACACCGCCTCACGGCCCGCTTCAGCCTCACCGGAGCCCCGGTCCCCCTGCCGACCGCACACGAGGTCGCCCTGCTGCGCATCGCCCAGTCCGCCTTGGCCAACACCGTCCGGCACGCGCGGGCCACGACGGTGGACGTCACGCTGGGCACCCTCGGGGACCGCACCACCCTCACCGTCGTGGACGACGGCATCGGCTTCGACCCCGACCGGCTGCCCGTCCCCGACCCCGAGACGGGCGGCTTCGGCCTGACGGCCATGCGCACCCGCCTCCACGCCCTCGGCGGCACCCTGACCATCGAGTCCACCCCGGCCAACGGCACCACCCTGACCGCCCGCCTCCCGTTCACCCCACCCACGGGGCCGGAGACACCACCGGCTGAGACCGAGAACCCACCCACCGGAACCGAGACCGGACCGACCTCACCTGCCGACACCGGGACCCGGCCGACCTCGCCCGCCGGGACCGACGCCCAGCCAACCCTCTCCGCCGAGACCGACAGATCACCCGCCGGCACGCAGACCACCCGGTCGGCCTTGGCCGCCGAGACCGCCACCAGGCCGCCCCTGCCCGCCGACACCGGCACCCGAACGCCCCCGCCCGCCCACACCGGCACCCGGTCAACCCCGAACACCGGGACCGACAGACCACTCGCCGACGCCGACACCCACCCGACCCCGCCCCCCGACACCGCGACCCGGACGACCCCGCCCGCCCCCACCGCCACCCGGCCAACCCCGCCCACCCCCACCGAGGCTTGCCCATGACCGAGTACCCCGTCCGGCTCCTGCTCGCCGACGACCATCCCGTGGTGCGGGCCGGGCTGCGGGCCGTGCTGGAGACCGAGCCGGGTCTCGTCGTGGTGGCCGAGGCCGCGACCGCCGAGGACGCCGTCGTCCGTGCCGCCGCGGGTGACATCGACGTCGTGCTGATGGATCTGCAGTTCGGCAAGGGGATGGGCGGCGCCGAGGCCACGGCCGCGATCACGGCCCGGCCGGGCGCGCCCCGGGTCGTGATCGTCACCACCTACGACTCCGACGCCGACACCCTCCCGGCCATCGAGGCCGGCGCCACCGGCTACCTGCTCAAGGACGCCCCTCCGGAGGAACTGGCGGCCGCCGTACGGACGGCCGCCAGCGGACGTACCGCCCTGGCGCCCGCGGTCGCGGACCGGCTGCTGAACCGGCTGCGCGCGCCCGGCACTTCACTGACCCGGCGCGAGACCGAAGTCCTCGCCCTGGTCGCCGAGGGTCTGTCCAATCAGGCCGTCGGCCGCCGCCTCCACCTCACCGAGGGCACGGTCAAGTCCCACCTGGCCCGCGTCTACGCCAAGCTCGGCGTGGACTCCCGCACCGCCGCCGTGGCCACCGCCACCGACCTGGGCCTCATCCGCCGCTGAGTGCACGATCAGGACGGCGTCCGCGCCGCCGCCAGCAGGCGCGTCACGTCGTCCGCGCAGATGGTCAGGGCCGCGCCGACCGTCGTGAGGGCGTCGCGTTCGGCGGGGGTGTAGGGGCCGTCGGCGAGGGCGATGCGGGCGGCCTGGAGGAGGAGGGACTCGCGGCCGGCGGGGGCGAGGTGCGGGGCGAGCGGGTCCAGGGCCTCGTGCAGCTCTATGGTCAGGCTCGTGCCGCACTCCGCGCCGAGGACCCGGCCGGTGTCGGCGGCGAGGGCCTCGACCAGGGCGGCCAGCTGTTCCTCGGTACAGCCGTCGAAGCCGGCCGCGCGGACGGCGCCGGCGGCCGTCTCCAGGGCCGTACGGGAGGAGGTGCCACCCGCCGCGAGCACGGCGAGGGCGACGGTGTGCACGGCGTCGCGGAGCATCGCCGAGAAGCGGCGCGTGGTGGGGTGGTCCAGGACGTCCGTGCCATAGTGCTGGCGGCAGGCGGCGCACTCCACGACCGGTCCGGTGCTGCCGCGGGGCAGGAGCGGCACCCCGAGCAGGGTGAGCCGGCGGCGTCCGGTGAGCCGCTGGTAGTTGCGGTCGCCGCCGCAGCCGGGGCAGTAGAACTCGCCGTCCCCGACGGGAGTCCACGCGGTGCGGATGCGCACGATGTGCCCAGCCTTGGCGGCACGGCCGTCTCGTCCCCGTACTGGCAGCACGTCGCACCTCCGTAACCGCACGGCAACATCGCCGCGCTGGCGTGATGTTAGCCACATCCCGGAGGCTGAGTCAGTACCCCGGAAGAGACCTTTCTGTGACCTGGCCGGCCCCGTGGCCGATAAACGACGGGGCCCCGGCCGCCGTATACAGCGGTCGGGGCCCCGAAACTCCCGGTCAGAGCGGTCAGCGGGCCGCGCGGTTCACCGCGGAGACGACCGCCTTCAGCGACGCACGCGTCGTGTTCGCGTCGATGCCGATCCCCCACAGGATCTTGCCGTCGATCGCGCATTCGATGTAGGAGGCGGCCTGCGCGGAGGCACCCTCGCTCATCGTGTGCTCCTGGTAGTCCAACAGGCGTACGTCGATGCCGATGGACTCCAGGGCGTCGAAGAAGGCCGAGATCGGACCGTTGCCGGAGCCGGTCAGGACCGTGTCCTCGCCGTCCACCGTGGCCTCGACCGTCAGGGTGTCGACGCCGTCCGTGTCCGTCGTCGACTGGCCCGTCCTGACCTGGATACGGCCCCACGGGTTGCCCGGGTTCGGCAGGTACTCGTCCTGGAAGACCGCCCAGATCTCCTTCGGCGTGATCTCGCCGCCCTCGGCGTCCGTCTTGGCCTGGATGAGCTTCGAGAACTCGATCTGCATCCGGCGCGGCAGGTCCAGCTTGTGGTCGTTCTTCAGGACGTAGGAGATACCGCCCTTGCCGGACTGCGAGTTGACGCGGATGACGGCCTCGTAGGAGCGGCCGACGTCCTTCGGGTCGATCGGCAGGTACGGCACCGCCCACTCGATGTCGTCGACCGTGACCCCGCGAGCCGCCGCGTCGGCCTCCATGGCGTCGAAGCCCTTCTTGATGGCGTCCTGGTGGGAGCCGGAGAAGGACGTGTAGACCAGGTCGCCCACGTAGGGGTGGCGCGGGTGGACCTCCATCTGGTTGCAGTACTCCCACGTACGACGGATCTCGTCGATGTCGGAGAAGTCGATCTGCGGGTCGACGCCCTGGGAGAACAGGTTCATGCCCAGGGTGACCAGGTCGACGTTGCCGGTGCGCTCGCCCTGTCCGAACAGGCAGCCCTCGACGCGGTCGGCGCCGGCCATCAGGGCCAGCTCGGCCGCCGCCACCGCCGTACCGCGGTCGTTGTGCGGGTGGACGGACAGGCAGACGTGCTCGCGGCGGGACAGGTTGCGGTGCATCCACTCGAAGCGGTCCGCGTGCGTGGAGGGGGTCGAACGCTCCACCGTGGCGGGCAGGTTGAGGATGATCTCGCGGCCGGGGCCCGGCTGGTAGACGTCCATCACCGCCTCGCAGACCTCCAGCGCGAAGTCCAGCTCGGTGTCGGTGAAGATCTCGGGGCTGTACTGGTAGCCGAACTCGGTCTCGGGGCCCAGCAGTTTCTCGGCGTACTCCATCACCAGGCGGGTGCCGTCGACGGCGATCTGCTTGATGTCGTCCTTGGAGCCGCGGAAGACCACGCGGCGGAAGACGGGCGCGGTGGCGTTGTAGAGGTGCACGGTGGCGCGCTTGGCGCCCTTCAGGGACTCCACGGTCCGCTCGATCAGGTCCTCGCGGGCCTGGGTCAGCACGGAGATCGTGACGTCGTCCGGGATCGCGCCCTCTTCCTCGATGATCGAGCGCACGAAGTCGAAGTCGGTCTGGCCGGAGGCGGGGAAGCCGACCTCGATCTCCTTGTAGCCCATCTTGACCAGCTGGTCGAACATCCGGCGCTTGCGCTCGGGCGACATGGGGTCGATCAGGGCCTGGTTGCCGTCGCGCAGGTCGGTGGAGAGCCAGCGGGGGGCGGCGGTGATGCGCTTCTGGGGCCAGGTGCGGTCCGGGATGTCGACCTGCTCGTAGCGGCCGTACTTGTGGATCGGCATGCTGCTGGGCTGCTGGCGGTTCGCCATGGTGCGTGGGCTCCTCAGGGTGTCCGGATATCCGGATGTCCGGATGGACGGCCGACGACGCAACGCCAAAGCTCCGCGGGGAGGGAGTCGGCCTCGACTACAGGCCCTCGCCGCGGCAGCTAAGGAGAAGCAGCCCGAAACGCATGATGCGCAGCAGCCTAGCCGAGCCGCCCCGGACGCGGGACCGCGGTCCAGTATGCGGGACCGGCATTACAAAAGGGACAAAAAGTGCGCCGTACCACATCGTCACGGAGCGTCGCGGTTCCTGTCCCGGTATTTCACCAATCATGGTGGCAGCTAGTGACATCGACATCACACAATGCGATGGTGCGGGACATGACGACCAACGGGGGCTTCGAGCCCGTCTTCTGCACGATCGTGCCGCCCCATCTCCTGGACCAGCTGGCCCGGCACGACGACCCCGCCATCGCGGAGCGCGCGCAGCGCACCCTGGAGCGGGACGCCGCCCACCGCACCCATCGCCGGATCACCTCCGTCCGCACCACCGCCGCGCCCACCGGCACCCCCTCCGACCACCCGAACCGCACCATCTACGACGCCGGGCACCAGGAGACCCTGCCGGGCCAGAAGGTGCACGGCGAGAACGACGAGCCCGCCAAGGACGCGACCGTGAACCGCGCGCACGCGGGCCTCGGCGCCACCTTCGAGCTGTACCTGAACGCCTACGGCCGGCACTCCATCGACGGCGCGGGCCTGCCGCTGAACGCGACCGTGCACTACGGCGAGCACTACGACAACGCCTTCTGGAACGGCGAGCAGATGGTGTTCGGCGACGGCGACGGCACCACGTTCCTCGACTTCACCATCCCCGTCGACGTGATCGGCCACGAACTGACCCACGGCGTCACCCAGTACACCGCGAACCTGGAGTACTACGGCCAGTCCGGCGCCCTCAACGAGTCGGTCTCGGACGTCTTCGGCTCGGTGATCAAGCAGTACGCCCTCGGCCAGACCGCCGACCAGGCCGACTGGCTGATCGGCGCGGGGCTCCTCGCCCCGAGCGTCCACGGCACCGCGCTGCGCTCGATGAAGGCCCCGGGCACGGCGTACGACGACCCGAACCTGGGCAAGGACCCGCAGCCGGCGAGCATGGACCACTACGTCCACACCAGCCAGGACAACGGCGGCGTGCACATCAACTCCGGTATCCCCAACCACGCCTTCTACCTGGTCGCCACGGCGATCGGCGGCCACTCCTGGGAGAAGGCCGGGCAGATCTGGTACGACGTGCTCACCGGCGGCGAGCTGCCGTCCGACGCGGACTTCGCGGCCTTCGCCCGGCTCACGGCCGCCGCGGCCACGTCCCTCTACGGCGAGGGCAAGGAAGCGAAGGCCGTCCGCGACGCCTGGTCGCAGGTGAAGGTGCCGACTTCCTGATTCCGCACGCCATTCCGCACGGCATTCCGCACGGCATTCCACACGGCATTCCACACGGCATTCCGCACGACATTCCGCACCATCCGTACTAGACAGGGACCCATGCGTATTCAGGTACGGCGCACGGGCGGCTTCGCGGGCATCGAGCGCCGGGCCGAGGTGGACACCTCGGGCCGGCCCGACGCCCCCGCATGGCAGGTCCTGGCCGAACGCGTCCTCGCGTCCGGCCAGGACACCCCGTCGGCCGGCGTCCCGGACGGCTTCCGGTACGAGATCACCGTGGACGGCCGCACGGTGTACGCGGCCGATCCCCGACTCACCGAGGAACAACGGGAGTTGGTGTCACGGGTGCTGAAGGAAGGCGCGTAGCAACCGGTTGCCGCCGAGGCATTGACTTCCCTTACCGAGGGTAAGGATGATCCCGGCCATGGCGACTGACGCAGGCGATCCCCCATCCGCCCCGCTCCCCCGCTTCCCGGACGGCTTCCTGTGGGGTGTGTCGACCTCGGCCCACCAGATCGAGGGGGCGGCCGGGGAGCGCGAGCCCTCCGTGTGGGACGTGTTCACGGCCGAGCCGGGGCGGGTGAAGGACGGTTCGACGGCGGCGGTGGCCTGCGACCACTACCACCGCTATCGCGAGGACGTGGCCCTGCTCGCGGGTCTCGGCGTGGACGCGTACCGCTTCTCGGTCTCCTGGCCCCGGGTGAACTCCCCCGGCGGCCTGGACTTCTACGACCGCCTGGTGGACGAGCTGTGCGCGGCGGGCGTACGGCCGGTGCCCACCCTCTTCCACTGGGACCTGCCCGCCTCGCTGGACTGGCTGGAGCGGGACACAGCGGACCGGTTCGCCGAGTACGTCTCCGTGGTGGCGGAGCGGCTCGGCGACCGCGTCACCAAGTGGATCACCCTCAACGAGCCCGCGGAACACACGCTGCTGGGGCACGCGCTCGGCGCGCACGCCCCCGGCAAGCAGCTCCTCTTCGACGCGCTCCCGGTCGCCCACCACCAGCTCCTCGCCCACGGTCTGGCGGTACGCGCCCTGCGCGCGGCCGGGGCGGGCGACATCGGCATCGCCAACTCCCACGGCCCCACCTGGCCCGCCTCCGCCGAACCGGCGGACCGGGAAGCGGCCGGCTTCTACGACATCCTCCTCAACCGCCTCTTCGCCGAGCCGATCGTCCTCGGCGAATATCCGGAGGGAATGGGCGAGTTGATGCCCGGCGACGTGGCGGCCGACCTCAAGGTCATCGCCGAGCCCCTCGACTGGTACGGCATCAACTACTACGCGCCGACGAAGGTGGGCGCGCCCGGCGGCACGGACAGCGAGTACGGCGGTCTGGCCCTGCCCGCCGTACTCCCCTTCTCGGTGCGGGAGATCGAGGGCCGCCCGACGACCGACTTCGGCTGGCCGGTCGTCCCGGAGGGCCTCACCGAGCTGCTGACCGGTTTCCGTGACCGCTACGGCGACCGGCTCCCGCCGCTCGTGATCACCGAGAACGGCTGCTCGTACGAGGGCGTCGACGACCAGGACCGCATCGCCTACCTGGACGCGCACATCCGCGCCCTGCACACCGCCCTGGAAGCCGGCGTGGAGGTGCGCGGCTACTTCGTGTGGTCCCTGCTGGACAACTTCGAGTGGGCCGAGGGCCAGGCGCGCCGCTTCGGTCTGGTGCACGTGGACTACGCGACGCTGGAGCGCACCCCGAAGGCCTCCTATCACTGGTTCCGGGACGTGCTCCGGGCCCAGGGATGACCACGGTCGGCGGTCCGTCCGCCGCCGCCCTCGCCGAGCCGGCCGAACGGGTCGGCCGGGGCTGGACGGCGCTGCTCTCGCTGGCCAACGGGGCGATCTGGGTGGGCTGGTTCGGGCCGCTGCAGATCCTGCTCGCCTCCCAGGCCGGGGACTTCGCGCCCGGCACCGGGATGTCCAAGGAGACCGTGCTGGCCTGGGTGACCGGCGCCGGCGCGGTGGTCTCGCTGCTCGCCAACCCCGTCTTCGGTGCCCTGTCCGACCGGACGACGGCCCGTCGGGGCCGCCGTACCCCGTGGATCGTGGCCGGAACGGCCGGCGGCGCGCTGTCCCTGCTGCTGCTCGCCCGGGCGGGCGGGGTGTGGTCGATGGCGGCGGGCTGGTGCCTGGTGCAACTCACCCTGAACGCGGCGTTCGCGGCAGTGACGGCGGCCGTGCCGGACCGGGTACCGAGGCTCCAGCGGGGCGCGGTGGGCGGCTGGCTGGGAGCCGCGCAGATCCTGGGCGTGGTCGGCGGCACGGGCCTCGCGACCGCGGCGGGCGGGATCGGCGCCGGGTATGCGGCGTGCGCGGTGTGCACGGTGGCGGGTGTGCTGCCGTACGTCCTGCGCCACGAGGATGTCCGGCTCGCGAAGGAGGACCGGCCGGCCTGGTCCTGGCGGGCGTTTCTGGCCGGGTTCTGGCTGAGCCCGCGCCGCCACCCGGACCTGGGCTGGGCGTGGCTGACCCGGTTCCTGATCAACCTCAGCAATGCGCTGGTGCTGCTGTACTTGCTGTACTACCTCCGCGACCGCCTGCACTACGCCGACCCCGGCCAGGGCGTATTGATCCTGACGGCCGTCAGCAGCCTGACGTTGATGGCGACCGTCGTGGTGGGCGGGGTGTGGTCGGACCGGGTGGGCCGGCGCAAGCCGTTCGTCGTCTGGTCCGGGCTGCTGATGGCGGTGGCGACGGCGGCGCTGGCCGGCTGGCAGACCTGGCCGGGCGCGATCGTCGCGTCGGCGGTCCTCGGGGTCGGCTTCGGCGTGTTCACCTCGGTCGACTTCGCGCTGATGACGGACGTCCTGCCGACGGCACTGGACCGCGGCAAGGACCTCGGCGTGATCAACGTGGCCAACGCCCTGCCCCAGGTCGCGGCCCCGGCCCTCGCCGCGCCGATCGTCAGGTACCTGGGCGGCTACCGGGTGCTGTACCTGGTGGCGGCGGTGATCGGGGTGGCGGGGGCGGTGCTGGTGGGCCGGATCAGGGGCGTGGACTAGTCAGCCGTCGATCGATCGGTCGTCGATCAGTCGGCCCTCGATCGGTTGGTTGTCGATCAGTGCTGTCAGCTTCAGCTTCGGTCGAGGGGACCGGAGACCGGGAGAGACCTCCCGATCAGGGGATCGGCAGTGCCTGGATAAGCCGGGCGGGCTGCCGCAGGCTGGAGGGGTGAACCGGACCGAACTCGCCGACTTCCTGCGCCGCGGCCGGGCCCGCCTCGACCCGTCCGACGTGGGCCTCACCCCCGGCGCCCGCCGCCGTACCCCCGGTCTGCGGCGCGAGGAGGTGGCTTCCCTCGCCGGTATGTCCGTCGATTACTACACCCGGCTGGAACAGTGCCGGGGCCCGCGCCCGTCCCGCCAGATGCTCACGGCACTGGCCCGCGCGCTGCGCCTGACCGGCGACGAACGGGACCACCTCTTCCATCTGACGGGCGAGGAGCCGCCCCGCCGGGAGACCGCCTCCCCGCATGTCCGCCCCGGGCTGCTGCTGGTCCTGGACCGGCTGCACGACGCGCCCGCGATGGTGCTGTCGGACTGCGGCGAGGTGCTGGCGCAGAACGCGCTGTCGCGGGCGATGACCGGAGACGTGCTGAGCCGCCCGCCCCGGGAGCGCAACCTGGTCCGCCGGTTCTTCCTGGACCCGGCGGGACGCGCCGTGTTCCCGCCGGAGGACGGGCCGGACCACGCCCGTCGGCACGTGGCGAATCTGCGCGCTGTAGCCGCCGCCCGGCCCGACGACCCCGAGCCGGCCGCCCTCGTGGCCGAACTCCGCGCCGCGAGCGAGGAGTTCGCCCGCCTGTGGGACGAGCACGAGGTGGCGGTGCGGCGCAGCTCGACGAAGCGGTTCCGGCACCCGGTGGTGGGCCTGCTGGAGCTGGACTGCGAGGTCCTGCTGAGCGACGACCGGCGCCACCACCTGGTCCTGCACACGGCCCGCCCCGGCACGGAGTCGCACGAGCGACTCCAGCTGCTCAGGGTGGTGGGCCTGCAGGACATGACCCCGCAGGGAGCCGTCGGCTAGTGCTTTGACCGGGATGGTTCGCCGGATTGGTGCTGCGGGCGGTTGGATGTGCGGTGGCGTCCGTTGATCCGACTGCTGGGGGTGTGGTGGCAGAGCCTGTCCGTGTGCGCAGGTTGACCGACCAGGAGGGGCAGAAGCTGCAGCAGATCGTGCGCCGGGGCAGCACCAGTTCGGTGCGGTTCCGTCGGGCGATGATGCTGCTGGCCTCGGCCGGCGGGAACCGGGTCCCGGTGATCGCTCAGCTGGTACAGGCTGATGAGGACACCGTTCGCGACGTGATCCACCGGTTCAACGAGGTCGGCCTGGCCGCTCTGGACCCTCGGTGGGCGGGAGGCCGTCCCCGCCTGCTCAGTCCTGACGACGAGGACTTCGTCGTCCAGACGGCCACCATCCGCCCGACCAAACTCGGCCAGCCCTTCACCCGCTGGTCCATCCGCAAACTCGCTGCCTACCTGCGCAAAGTCCACGGCCGCGTGATCCGGATCAGCCGCGAGGCGTTACGGTGCCTGCTCGCCCGCCGCGGCATCACCTTCCAGCGCACCAAGACATGGAAGGAATCACCCGACCCCGACCGCGACACCAAGCTCGACCGCCTCGAAGAGGTCCTGGACCGTTTCCCCGACCGGGTCTTCGCGTTCGACGAGTTCGGGCCGCTCGGCATCCGCCCCACCATGGGCTCCGGCTGGGCCCGGGCCGGTCACCCCGAGCGGCACCCCGCGACCTACCACCGCACCCACGGCGTGCGGTACTTCCACGGTTGCTACTCGGTCGGCGACGACACCCTCTGGGGCGTCAACCGACGCAGGAAGGGCGCCGCGAACACGCTGGCCGCGCTCCGCTCGATCCGCGCGGCCCGCCCGGACGGCGCCCCGATCTACGTCATCCTGGACAACCTGTCCGCCCACAAGGGCGAAACCATCCGACGCTGGGCCAAGAAGAACCGCGTCGAGCTGTGCTTCACCCCTACCTACGCGTCCTGGGCCAACCCCATCGAGGCCCACTTCGGGCCCCTTCGGCAGTTCACGATCGCTAACTCGAACCACCGCAACCACACCGTCCAGACCCGCGCCCTGCACGTCTACCTGCGCTGGCGTAACACCAACACACGCCACCCGGACGTGCTGGCCGCCCAACGACGTGAACGCGCCCGAATCCGCAGCGAGAAAGGAATCCGCTGGGGCGGACGCCCACTTGCCACAGCAGCCTGAGCGAACCGGTGTCCCTGTCCGGTGGAGTTGCTAGTCGTCGAACTCGAAGCCCGAAGTCTCCGCCTGGGCGATGATGTCGCGGACCGCGTCGGTGCTCGTGATGACTGACTCAACGGCCGTCTTGAGTCGCGCGAGGTCACTCGGAGTCCCGACCGCGCAGAACATGCCGGCCTCGCTGTCGAAGTCGAGGCGCTTGGCAATGTCCGGCCAGGCAAACCGCACGAGACCTTCCCAGAAGTACCCGTTCGGCTCGTGACCTGCATCGGCTACTGCCGCGTCAGCAGCCAGGCCACCGACGTCCAACGTCAGCGAGTGTTCGCCGTCGAAGTCATGAAGCTGGATGGTCACGGCCGCGATCTTCTCACGGCCAGCTCGGGCGGCCGGATCCGCTCCAGCGCAGTCCGCTCCCTCGCCGCTCCTGACCCCGGTGAACCTTTGCGGTCACGGCACTAGAAACCGAGTTTCCGCAGCTGCTTGGGGTCACGCTGCCCGTCCTTGGCCACCTTCACATGCAGGTCGAGGCTGCATCGACATGCGGCTACCGCCGCGCGGCCGGCGTCCCCAGCAGCGCCTCGATCTGCTTACGAGACCTGATGCCGACCTCCCCCAGACACACGCCAAAGCAGCCACCACAGACCGAGGTCCGGGGCGAAACCCCCCGTGAAAGCATCTCTCAGCCGACCAAGACGGACGGGCGGACCAGCAGGAAAGAACTAGAAGCCCAGCTTACGAAGCTGCTTGGGGTCACGCTGCCAGTCCTTGGCCACCTTCACATGCAGGTCGAGGCTGCATCGACATGCGGCTACCGCCGCGCGGCCGGCGTCCCCAGCAGCGCCTCGATCTGCTTACGAGACCCGATGCCGACCTCCCCCAGACACACGCCAAAGCAGCCACCACAGACCGAGGTCCGGGACGAAACCCCCCCCGTGAAAGCATCTCTCAGCCGACCAAGACGGACGGGCGGACCAGCAGGAAAGAACTAGAAGCCCAGCTTACGAAGCTGCTTGGGGTCACGCTGCCAGTCCTTGGCCACCTTCACATGCAGGTCGAGGAAGACCGGCGTGCCCAGCAGTGCCTCGATCTGCTTGCGGGACTTGATGCCGACCTCCTTCAGGCGCTTGCCCTTGGGGCCGATGATGATGCCCTTCTGGCTGGGGCGCTCGATGTAGACGTTGGCGTGGATGTCCAGCAGGGGACGGTCGGCCGGGCGGTCCTCCCGGGGGAGCATCTCCTCCACCACCACGGCGATGGAGTGCGGCAGCTCGTCGCGGACGCCCTCCAGGGCCGCCTCGCGGATGAGTTCCGCGATCATGACCTGCTCGGGCTCGTCCGTGAGGTCGCCCTCGGGGTAGAGGGCCGGGCCCTCGGGGAGGAGCGGGATCAGCAGGTCGGCCAGCAGATCCACCTGCTTGGACCCCGCCGCCGACACCGGGACGATCTCCGCCCACTCGATGCCCAGCTCCTTGCCCAGCTGGTCGATCGCGATCAGCTGCGCGGCGAGGGCCTTGGAGTCGACCAGGTCGGTCTTGGTGACGATCGCGACCTTCGGGGACTTCTTGATCCCCGCCAGCTCCTTCGCGATGAAGCGGTCACCGGGCCCGATCTTCTCGTTCGCGGGCAGGCAGAAGCCGATCACGTCGACCTCGGCCCACGTGGTGCGTACGACGTCGTTGAGCCGCTCGCCGAGCAGCGTGCGCGGCTTGTGGAGCCCGGGGGTGTCCACGAGGATCAGCTGGGCGTCGGGCCGGTGCACGATCCCGCGCACCGTGTGCCGCGTCGTCTGCGGCTGGTTCGCGGTGATCGCCACCTTCTGCCCGACCAGAGCGTTCGTGAGGGTGGACTTGCCCGCGTTGGGGCGGCCCACGAAGCAGGCGAAGCCGGCGCGGTGGACGGTCTCGGCCGGCTCTTCGGATGACGGGGTACGAACGCTCATGCCGTTCATTGTCCCTGATCCACGAGGCCCGACCGCACCGTGAGGTTTCGGTGACGCTCGGACGACGAAACGTCACGGAATCGCTGCCCCCTGGCCGGCGAGGAGGAGCACACCGGCCCGGACCTTACGGTGCGCGCCGGGACGGCATACGATCGCGGCGATCTGGGCCACGGCGCCCCGGTCTCCCCCTCCGTCATCCCCCCTCCGTCCTCCCCCGGCCGGCACGCAGAAGGTCGACACGCAGGCATGAAGCTCATCACCGCCATCGTCAAGCCGTACCGCCTCGACGCGGTCAAGACGGCCCTGCAGGAGCTGGGCGTGCACGGTCTGACCGTGACCGAGGCGAGCGGCTACGGCCGGCAGCGCGGTCACACCGAGGTGTACCGGGGGGCCGAGTACCGGGTCGATCTGGTGCCGAAGGTGCGGATCGAGGTCGTGGTGGAGGACGCGGACGCCGACGCCGTGATCGACGCGATCGTCAGTGCCGCGCGGACGGGGAAGATCGGGGACGGGAAGGTGTGGGCCGTACCCGTGGAGACGGTCGTACGCGTGCGGACCGGCGAGCGCGGCGCCGACGCGCTCTGACCAGCAGCGCCCCGGCCGCCACGCCGGCCACGCACACCAGCGCCACGACGAGCCACGGCAGCGCGAGGAAGGCGGCGCTCGCCGACTGCCGGGTGCCGGGCGCGCTCGCGGTCAACGTCACCTCGCCCCGGTCGAGTTGGGGCGCCCCGCGCCAGGTCTCGGTGAGCCGGACCCGCTGCCCCGGCAGCAGCTCGGAGGGCACCCGGGTCAGCTCGCGGTCGAGCAGCGTACGGCCGAACAGCCCGCGCACCCTCAGCTCCACCTTCGGGTCGAGGGTGACGTTCCCGGTGTTGTGCAGGGTGTAGGAGACGGTGGCCGTGCCGGCGCCGAGGCCCGGGATCAGGGGCTGGTGGTGGCTGATGTGCACCTGCCCGACGGAGAGCGCGGGCAGCGTGGGCCCGCCGACCCGGAGATAGACGCGGGCGCCGACGGCCCGCCGCACCCCGAGCGCGAGCCGCCCGCTGCCGGGATCGACGTGCTCGTCCAGGGCGACGATGGCACCGGGATGATCCCCGGGCTCGGCCCCTTCCGGGACGTGGAGTGTGAACGGCACGGTGACGGTCCTGTGGGCCGGGACGCTGATCCGGGGGCTCGCGGGCTTCGCCCAGGCGCCGACTCCGCTCATCCGCTCGTTCAGCGTGCGGACGGCGAACCCGCCGTCGCGGGCGGTGTTGTAGGCGTCGGCCGCGTAGAGGCGGAAGGTGAGCGGCCCGCCGGTCTTGTTCTGGACCGCGACCTGGTCGGTGAGGGTCTGGCCGGGGTCGGCCGAGAGGTAGAAGTAGGGCCGCGCGGCGACCTTCGAGGCGACCGGGTAGACGGACCAGCCGCCGTTGTCGGCGGCGTGGGCGGGTGCGGCAGTGAGGCCGGGGAACAGGCCGAGGAGAAGGACGAGGAGGCCGAGGAGGAGGACGTACGGCTTGCGCATGGGTGCGGACCCCCACGGGCGGGAGACATGACGGGAGACAGGGGGACGGGCGGGTGCGGACGCCCCGCGCTCAGGTGAGCGTCAGTGTGAGGACACCGGAGTACGCGCCCGGAGGCGTGAACGCCGGTACGTCCAGGGAGAGTCCGGCGTCGACGGTGAACTCACCGCCGGTGAGCGTGCCGTCGGGGGTCTGTGCGAGGGTCGCGCCCGTGGCGCCCAGGGTGCCCGCCGAGCCGGCCTTGCAGGTGCTGGGGCTGCCGGGTTTGGTCGCACAGGCGGGGGTCCAGCTGAGCCTGCCCGCGTCGATCTTGGCGCCGGGGCCGCTGAAGTCGGTGACCTTGCCGGTGAGCGACCAGCCGGCCGGTCCGCCACGGAAGTCCTTGACGGTGACGGTCCGCAGCGCGCCGGTGGAGGCCCCGCCCTTGCCGAAGTCGACCGCCGACAGCGCGACGGAGTCCGCGGCCTGGGACAGGGACAGCGTGCCCGCCTTGACGGTGGTCGTCAGCTTCTGGCTGCCGGGCGGGACGGGTGAGTTGTCGTTGACGACGTAGGCGGCGGGTCCGGCGCCCTTGTCCGCGCTCCAGGAACCGCCCTCGTACGCCACGACCCCGGTGGTCGTCTTGTCCTTGACGACGAGGGAGCCGCTGAAGGCTCCCTGCGCGTCGGCCGTGGCCGTGGCGGTGTCGGCGGTCTGGTTGCCCCCGGCCCGCCCGGCCAGCGTGACGGTGGCGCCCGGCGTGAAGTTCGTACCGCTGACGGTGACGCTCGCACCCGGATCACCGGAGGCCGAACTCAGCGAGATGGCCCGGGTGTTGGCCGGAGTCCCGTCGGTCGCGGTGACGGTCTGCGACACCGGGGCGGGCGGGGTGGTGACCGTGCAGGGGGTGTCCAGCTCCAGGATGTAGCTGGTGTGGATGTTGTAGTCGCCGGGCGAGAGGGTGATCCGGCCGGGCTTGGTGACGGTGAACGTGCCGGTCATCGAGAACGACGGGAAGGCGGCCTTCCCCGGCACCGGCGGGTTCTTCTTGGGCCCCGCGACGGTCACGTCCCCCGTCTGCGCGCCGCCGAGGGTGACCTTTCCGGTCGGGGTCATGATGTCGGCCGGCAGGGCCAGGTCGGTGGGGTTGCTGGCGGCGGCGGTGACCACGGTGTAGGTCACGGTGACGGTGTCGCCGACCTTGGGGCTCACGTTGTCCACCGAGACGTTGGCGGTCGTGGTGCCGTCGATCGGCGGCAGGCCCGCCACGGCGGGCGGGATGCAGTGCGTGGCGAAGTCGACGTTCGTGCCGGCGGCACCGGCCGGGAAGGCCAGCGCGCCGCCCGCGGTGACCGCGAGCGCGGTCGCCCCGAACAGTGCGCTCCAGCGCCACCGTCGGGATCTTCGTGATCTTGGGGGTGTCGAACCCATGGGGCCCCCTCCTGAGGGTTGCGGGCGCAGCGGCTCATCTGCGCCGACAGGGGGCATTGAGGTGGAGCGGGGGTGAGAAGTCAATGGAGATGCCGCGGAAACCTGACGGATCATCAGTTTCCGCGGCATCCAGGGGACTTCCGGCCGGAACCGGAACAGATCGCTCAGTTCCGTCAGTCGAAGACGAAGGGGCCGGGCGACTGCGGGCCGTTCGCGGTGCAGTTCACGGTGACCCCGAAGATCACCATCTTCAGCGAGCCGCCATTGGCGTCGAGGCTGTCACCGGAGGCGACGGTGCCGGGGAGAGGGCCGACGCTGACCGGGTCGCCGGACTTCATGGCGGGGTTCTTCGTCCCGCTGAAGACGACGGAGCCGCCGCCGGCCTTGGCCATCGTGAGGGTGGAGGAGATGGAGTCCTGGGCCACCGCGACCGGCGCGCTGATCGCGGAGGAGCTGAGGGTGATGGTGGCCGAGGTGCCGCTCTGGGTGGCGGTGAGTGTGGCCGTACCGCCGCCGAAGGCGCCGCAGCTCGCGGTGATGGTCGCCGACTGTGGGGTGACGGCGACCGCGGAGGGTGCGAGGGCGAGTCCGGTGACCGCGAGGGCCCCGGCGGCCAGAGCCGCGCCCATTGCCGTGCGCTTGCCTCTCATGGAGATCCGCTTCCCTTCCCTGGGGGAGTGCCGTGTGGGGGGACACCGGCGGGCGAGGAGGCCCGAGCAGGCGGATGCGAACACGCTGCGTCGGCGGTGCGGATCTGACGGCCCGTCGGAACGTACGGCTTCATTGATGCGCAGGAGGAAGAAATCAACAAGGTTGAATTCCGGCCGACCTGCCGTTCGGCCGGTACCCGCTCGACGAGGTACCGGCACACGCGCCGGCTCAGCCCGCGGAAACGGTGAGCCGCACCACGCCGTCAGGGCCGGCCAGCAGCACCGGCGTCTGCGCACCGCCGAGGTCGGCAACAGCAGCCCGGTCCTCGTCAGGCAGGACCTCCGCCTCACTCACCACCGCCGCCGCCTCCAGGGACTTCGCCCCCGACGCCACGGCCATGGCCACGGCCGTCCGCAGCGCGCTCAGCCGCAGCGAGGCCAGCTCCACCGACCCGGCGGCATACGTCCGCCCGGTCTCGTCCCGTACGGCCGCCCCCTCCGGCACACCGTTACGGGCCCGCACCGAACGGGCCAGGGTCACGATCTTGCGGTCCTCAGGATCAAGCGCGTTGCTCTCGGTCATGCCCCGAGCATACGAAGCCCGGCCCCGTTCACCCCGCCACGGGGTACATCGCGCCCCGCCGGCCCTCCGGGGACGCCAGCCATTCCAGCTTCGCCGCGGTGTTCGCTTCCTCCAGCGGAGTGTGCAGCACGATCATCAGATCGGGCCGGGCCGGCACCTTCATCGCCGTCGACTCCACCACCAGCAGCCCGACCAGCGGATGCTCCAGTTCCTTGCGGATCTGCCCCTGGTCCTCGATGTCGCGCTCGGCCCACAGCTGAAGGAACTCGGGGCTGCGCTCGGACACCTCGGCGAGCACCTCCTGGAACCCCTCGTCGTCGGGCCGCGCCGCACACGCGGCCCGGAACTGCGCCACGACCGTGCGCGCGTTCCGCTCCCAGCTGTGGCTGCGCGAGCGGTACAGGGGATCGACGAAGAAGTCGATCAGGCAGTTCTGCGTGATGTCCGGCCGCATGCCGAGCACGATCGCGGCCGCGTCGTTGTACATCACGCAGTTGTAGTACAGGTCCATGATGTGCGCCGGATACGGCATCCAGGTGTCGATCAGCCGCCGCAGCCCGTCGCACATGTCCCGCTTCTCCGGCGCCACTTCGGGAGCCGGCGGGTTCATCTCGGCCAGCACATACAGATGCCGGCGCTCGGCGTCGCTCAGCCGCAGCACGCGGGCGACGGCGTCGAGCACCGACGGGGACACGGAGATCTCCCGCCCCTGCTCCAGCCACTGGTACCAGGAGGCGCCCACACCGGCGAGCACGGCGACCTCCTCCCGGCGCAGTCCGGGCGTACGGCGCCGGCCGCCGCCGACGGGCAGTCCGGCCTCCTCCGGGCTGACCCGGGCCCGCCGGCTCATCAGGAACTCGCGCAGCTCATTGCGCCGTTCACTCTTCATCGCCCCCGCTGCAGGCACGTACCCTCTCCTCCCCCGTCGTGTCTGGTGGTCCCACCACCACCATAAGTTCCGACTCCCCACGGGTATTCCGCACGCCCGAAGCTCAGGACATGGCGATCGACACCACCACCCAGACTGCCCCCACCACGGGCGCACCGCTCGACACCCCCCGACCGCCCCGGCTGTCGACGCGTGACAAGCTCGTCCTGTTCGTCCTGTGCGCGGCCCAGTTCATGGTCGCGCTGGACTTCTCCGTCCTGAACGTGGCCCTGCCCGAACTCGGCACCGACCTCGGCATGAGCCGCTCGGCCCTGCAGTGGGCGGTCACCGCGTTCGCGCTCCCGTCCGGCGGTTTCCTGCTGCTCTTCGGCCGCATCGGCGACCTGTACGGCCGCCGGAAGCTGTTCCTGACCGGCCTGGCCCTGTTCGGCGCGGCCTCGCTGCTTGCGACCCTGGCCTGGGACCCGGCGTCCTTCCTCGCCGGGCGGGCCCTGCAGGGCCTGGGCGCGGCGGCGATCGTGCCGACCGCCATGTCCCTGCTGACCACCACCTTCCCGGAGGGCCCGGCCCGCGACCGCGCCCTCGGCATCGCCGGCACGGTGATGTCGCTGGGCTACACGGTCGGCATGGTCGCGGGCGGGATGCTGACCGACGCGCTCGGCTGGCGCTCCACGATGGCCCTGCTCACCCTGTCCGCGCTGATCGTGCTGCCGCTCGCCCCCGGACTGCTGCCGGAGTCCCGCACCCCGGACCGCCCGCGCCTGGACCTGCCCGGCGCGATCACCGTCACCACGGGACTGCTCTCCCTGATCTACGCCCTGTCCACGGCCGCCGACCGCGGCTTCGGCCGCGCGGACGTCGTCGTCACCCTGGTCGCCGGACTGCTCCTGCTGGCCGTGTTCACGGTGGTCGAATCCCGCACCCAGGCGCCCCTGGTCTCGCTGCCCATGCTGCGCCGCCGCACGGTGGCCTGGGGCAATGTGGGCGGTCTGGTCACCTTCTCGATGATGTCGACGGTGATCTTCGTCCTGACCCTGTACCTGCAGGAGATCCTGCACCTGTCCGCGTTCCAGACGGGCCTGGTCTTCGGCGTCCAGGGTGTGCTGTCGGCGGTCGCCGGCTCGCTCGCCCCGAAGGTGATCGGCCGCTTCGGCGCCCGCCGCACCCTGGTCGGCTCGCTGACCGGCCAGGGCGCGCTGATCGCGGCCCTGCTCCTGCTGGACTCGCACAGCTGGTCGGTCTGGCTCGCCACGGCGGCCGTGTCCCTGGCCAGCATGTTCCACCTGGGCGCGATCATCTCGTACGGCCTGACCGTCACCTCCGGCGTCCCGAACGAGGAGCAGGGCCTGGCCACCGGTCTGGTGACCTCCACCCAGCAGGTCGGCATCACGGTCGGCATCCCGCTGCTGGGCGTGCTGGCCACCACGTCCCACGACCTGCTGAGCGGCGTCCACACGGTCCTCGCCCTGGACGCGGGCGTGGTCCTGGCCGCCGCCGTCCTGGTCGGCCTGGGCCTGCGCCGGCGTCAGTCCAGGATCTGAACGATCTCGCTCCGCGCGGCCGCGTGCACCACACGGCCGCGCGCGCCGTTGACCAGCGGGAGGAAGGGTGCGACATGCCCGCACTCGACATCGGCGACGATCGGCACCCCGAGCCCGCCGAGCGCGTCGAGCACGGCCTCGTGCTGAGTGAGAGTACGGCTGTTGGGGGCGTGGGTCCGGCCGACGAGGACGGCGGCGGCGCGGTCGAAGAACCCGGCGAGCCGCATGCCGTGCAGGTGGCGGCAGATGGTGAACGCGTTGTCCTCGCATGCCTCGACATAGACGAGCAGCGGCTCACCGGCGGCGAAGGACGAGGTGTTCAGGTACGGCGTCCCCGCGACGTTGGCGAGGGTCTCAATGCAGCCGCCGATCAGCCGGCCCTCGACGTCCACGTCACCGGTGGCGTCGAGCCGGGTCCAGGTGCCCTCGGCGTCCAGGGTGAGGTCCCGCACCTCCGGGTGGCGCTGCCAGTCGTCGTAGCCCCCGGACCGGTAACGCCCGGGCGGCGTCTGCGTGAACGGCTCCCCCTGCCGCCCGGCCACGATGTCCAGCCAGGACGTGAGGCCCTCGGGCATCCGGTACGGGGTGTCCATCAGGTTGTTGCCGTGCACGGTCGCGACCCCGGTGAGCAGGGTCAGCGGCGTGATGATCGTCGACATGTCCGAGTAGCCGACCACCCAGGTCGGCTCGGCCCGCCCGATCGCCTCGAAGTCGAGCAGGGGCAGCAGATCGATGGCGGTCTCCCCGCCCCATGGAGGCACCACGGCCCGGATGGCCGGGTCGGTCAGCAGCGCGGTCAGTTCGGCGGCGCGCTCGGCGGCCGGCGCGCTCACATGCGTCGAGCCATCCATGCACCGGCCGACGACCGCCTCGTACCCGCGCGCCTCGATCTCCCGGACCGCGACATCGAGCCGCCCCCTGAGGTCCTTGGCGACTCCGCTGGACGGAGAGGTCACACCGACACGGTCACCGGGGCGCAAGGGGCGCGGATATCTGATGGTCATGGGGACATCCGACCCCGTGCCGCCCGCCCCGGCAACGGGTTTACGGCCGGTCCAGCCGCAGCCGCTCCGCTCTCGGCAGACCCGCGACGACCAGGTCGTACGAGTCCTCGATCAGCTCTTTCAGCAGACGCTCGGGCAGCCCGCCGTCGACGGTCACCGTGTTCCAGTGCCGCTTGTTCATGTGATACCCGGGGAGGATCAGTCCCTCGTGCTCGCCCCGCAGTCTGACGGCGTCCTCGGGGTCGCACTTGAGGTTGATCGTCAGGGGCCGGGCGCCCAGGTTGGTCAGGGCGAACATCTTGCCCAGCACCTTGAACACCGACGTCTCCGGATTGAACGGGAAGTCCTCCACGGCCGCGTTGAAGGACAGGCAGAAGGCGCGCAACTCCTGAGGTGTCACTCGGGTTTCTCCTCCCCGGCGGGTTCGACCAGCACCGTCACGATCTTGTTCCGGCGTCCGGCCGCGGCCTCCGCGGTCAGCTTCAGCCGGCGTTCGTCGGGCAGTTCGACCTCGGCCGACGCGCCCGCGATGGGGACACGGCCGAGGGCCTTGGCGAGCAGTCCGCCGACGGTCTCCACGTCCTCGTCGTCGTACTCGTCCAGGCCGTACAGCTCGCCGAGGTCGGTGATGTCGAGGCGGGCGGTGACCCGGTAGCGGTCGTCACCGAGGTCCTCCACGGGCGGGAGTTCCCGGTCGTACTCGTCGGTGATCTCGCCGACGATCTCCTCCAGGATGTCCTCGATCGTGACGATGCCGGCCGTGCCGCCGTACTCGTCGATGACGACGGCGACGTGATTGCGTTCCTTCTGCATCTCGCGCAGCAGGTCACCGGCGTTCTTGGTGTCCGGTACGAAGACCGCCGGCCGCATGGCGGTGGAGGCCAGGTCGCTCTCGGCGTCCCGGCTGATGTGCGTCTTGCGGACCAGGTCCTTCAGATACACGATCCCGACGATGTCGTCCTCGCTCTCGCCGGTGACCGGGATCCGGGAGAAGCCCGAGCGCAGGGCCAGCGTCAGCGCCTGGCGAATGGTCTTGTACCGCTCGATGACCACCAGGTCGGTGCGCGGGACCATCACCTCGCGCACGAGCGTGTCGCCCAGCTCGAAGACCGAGTGCACCATGCGGCGCTCCTCGTCCTCGATCAGCGACTCCTTCTCGGCCAGGTCGACCAGCGCGCGCAGCTCGGCCTCGGAGGCGAACGGGCCCCGCCGGAAGCCCTTGCCGGGCGTGAGCGCGTTACCGATGAGGATCAGCAGCGACGGGATCGGGCCCATCACCCGGGCGAGGGGCAGGAGTACGTACGCCGCCACCGTCGCCGTGTTCAGCGGGTGCTGGCGGCCGATGGTGCGCGGGGACACACCGACGGCGACGTACGACACGAGCACCATGACCCCGATGGCGACCAGCAGGGCCTCCCAGGTGGCGGTGAACTCCTGCAGGCAGGCGTACGTCACCAGGGCCGCGGCCGCCATCTCGCAGGCGACGCGGACCAGCAGGGCCACGTTCAGATAGCGGGTGGGGTCGGCGGCGATCTGGGCGAGCTTGGCGCTGCCGCGCCGGCCGGACTTGACGGCCTCCTCGGCACGGAAGCTGGAGACGCGCGCGAGGCCCGCCTCCGCGCAGGCGGCCAGCCAGGCGACGACGACCAGCGCGATCGCGCCGGTCACGATCTGCGCAGACATCGCGGCCGCGCTACGAGACGGTGGGCGCCGGCGACGGCCCGGTCAGCCCGTGCTCTCCCCGCCACCCGTCGACGATGGCGGCCTGGAGCCCGAACATCTCGGCCTTCTCGTCGGGCTCCTCGTGGTCGTAGCCGAGCAGGTGCAGCACCCCATGGACGGTGAGCAGCTGAAGCTCTTCGTCCATGGAGTGCTGCGTCGGGGCTTCCGCCCCCTGCTTGGCGGCGACCTCCGGGCACAGCACGATGTCGCCGAGCAGCCCCTGCGGCGGCTCGTCGTCGTCCTTGCCGGGCGGCCGCAGCTCGTCCATCGGGAACGACATGACATCGGTCGGCCCGGGCAGGTCCATCCACTGGATGTGCAGCTGCTCCATGGCGTCGGCGTCCACGACGATCACCGAGAGCTCGGAGAGCGGGTGGATGCGCATCCGCGCGAGCGCGTAGCGGGCGATGTCGAGGATCGCCTGCTCGTCTACCTCGGTGCCGGATTCGTTGTTGACGTCGATCGACATGGTGGTGCCGTGTCTCTACTTCCCCTTGTGCCCGGACCGGCCCCGGCCGCCCTTGTGGGTGCCGTTCTCGGTGCCGTGCTTGGTGTCGTACTGCTCGTACGCGTCGACGATACGGCCCACCAGCTTGTGCCGTACGACATCGTGGGACGACAGCCGGGAGAAGTGGACGTCCTCCAGGCCCTCCAGGATCTCCTGCACCTGCCGCAGACCGGACTTGGTGCCGTTCGGCAGGTCGACCTGGGTCACGTCACCGGTGATGACGATCTTCGAGTCGAAGCCGAGGCGGGTGAGGAACATCTTCATCTGCTCGGGGCTGGTGTTCTGGGCCTCGTCCAGGATGATGAAGGCGTCATTGAGCGTGCGACCCCTCATATACGCCAGCGGCGCCACCTCGATGGTCCCCGCCGCCATCAGCCGCGGGATGGAGTCCGGGTCGAGCATGTCGTGCAGCGCGTCGTACAGCGGGCGCAGGTAGGGGTCGATCTTCTCGTAGAGCGTGCCGGGCAGGAAGCCCAGCCGCTCGCCGGCCTCGACCGCGGGGCGGGTGAGGATGATCCGGTTGACCTGCTTGGACTGCAGGGCCTGGACGGCCTTGGCCATGGCCAGGTAGGTCTTGCCGGTACCGGCGGGGCCGATGCCGAAGACGATCGTGTGCTTGTCGATCGCGTCGACGTACCGCTTCTGGTTGAGGGTCTTCGGGCGGATCGTGCGGCCCCGCGAGGACAGGATGTTCTGCGTCAGCACCTGAGCCGGGGTCTCCGGGCCATCGCTCGTCCCGTTCTCGCTCGCCTTGAGCATGGCGATCGAGCGTTCCACTGCGTCCTCCGTCATCGGCTGCCCGGTGCGGAGCACCAGCATCATCTCGTCGAACACGCGCGCAATGAGGGCGACATCGTTGGAGTCGCCGACCGCGCTGATCTCATTGCCCCGGACGTGGATGTCGGCCGCCGGGAAGGCCCTCTCGATCACACGCAGGAGGGAGTCGCCGGAACCCAGCACGGTCACCATGGGGTGCTGGGCGGGGACGGTGAACTGCGCTCTCGCCTGCTCCTGCGCGGGGGTGGTGTGAGCTGTGGGTGTCTGTGTCATGGGCCGGCTCTGAAGGCCTGCGCTTCCTCCTCGTCACGGCCGCCTGGCTGAGGGCGGCCTCGCGATTCCAGGGTACGACGGTGCACAGACAAGCCCGTAGGGCTTTTCAGAGGGGGACTTCTCCGCCGGGTACGTCAGCTGGAGCGGCGGAATCCGATCGTCGGTACCGCCCGCCGCAACGGCCAGGGCCGGTCCAGTTCCTCGGGCACCAGCCCCTCGAGGAACTCGTACCTCCGCAACGCCGCCTGATCCTGCCCGGGAAGGGCCTGCACCTGCCGCCACCACGCCCCGATCTCCGACCACCCCGGCGCCGACAACGACCCCCCGAACTCCTGCACCGACAGGGCCGCCGTAAGCCCCGCGAAGGCCAGCCGGTCCGCCAGCGGCCACCCCGCCAGGGACCCCGTCACGAACCCGGCGACGAACACGTCCCCGGCTCCCGTGGGATCCAGCGCCTCCACGGCGATCGCCGGCACCTCCGCCGCCTCCCCCGTACGCCGGTCCACCGCGTACGCCCCCTCCGACCCGAGCGTCACGACCGCCACCGGCACATGCTCGGTCAGGGCGTGCGCGGCGATCCGCGGGCACTCGGCCCCGGTGTACCGCTTCGCCTCCTCGGCGTTCGGCAGGAACGCCTCGCAGTGCTCCAGGTCGGCGAGCCCGGCGAGATCCCACGCCCCGGTGTCGTCCCAGCCGACGTCGGCGAAGATCCGGGTCCCCTCCCGCGCGGCCTCGGCGATCCACGGCTCGCGGGTACCGGGCGTCAGCGAGGCCACGGCCGCCCGTGCGCGGGGCGCCCGGTCCCGGGCCCGCTGCTGGAGGAACGCGGCCTCGGGCGGCGGCTCGTGCCCGTGCGACACCATCGTCCGCTCGCCCTCGTACGCCATGGACACGGTCACCGGCGAGTGCCAGCCGGGCACGGTCCGTGACGCCGACAGATCGATGCCCTCGCCGCGTTCGAGCGCGTCCCAGCAGTAGTCGCCGTAGTGGTCGTCCCCGAAGGCCGCCGCGAGGGAGGTCTTCAGACCGAGCCGGGCCAGGGCCGTGGCCATGTTGGCGACCCCGCCGGGGCTGGAGCCCATGCCCCGGGCCCAGGACTCGGTGCCGCGTACGGGCGCCGAGTCCAGGCCGGTGAAGATGATGTCGAGGAAGACCGTGCCCGTCAGACAGACGTCCCAGGGCGGGTCACCGGGCCCGCGCAGCGCCGCGAGCGGATCGACCTGGGCCTGACAGCGCGCGGCCCTGGTGAGGTGTTCCGGTTCCTCTCCGGTGATCGTGTGCGACGGGGTCACGGTGCGCTCCCTGGCGTGGTGCGGATCTGGCCAGTGTGCACCACTCGGCGTGCCGTGCAGCGGGTTAACAGATGCTTACCAGCGGGGCATCACCGGTTGCCGCCAGCCCGGTTCGGCCAGCCGCATCGCCGCCGCGTCGTCGCGGTCGCGCAGCGCGCCGTCGTCCTCGACCCAGCGCCGGTGCAGGCGGGCCAGCTCGTCCCGGTCCAGCTCGACGCCGAGGCCGGGCTCGTCCGGCACCGCGACGCGTCCCTCGGTGAACCCGGGCCGTTCGGTGAGGACGTCCTCGGACTGCCAGGGGTAGTGCGAGTCGCAGGCGTGGTGCAGTCCGGGGACGGTGGCCGCGACCTGGGTCATCGCGGCGAGGCTGATCCCGAGGTGGGTGTTGGAGTGCATCGAGATCCCGACCCCGAACGCGGCGCAGATCGCGGCGAGTTCCCGGGTGTTGCGCAGCCCGCCCCAGTAGTGGTGGTCGGAGAGGACCACTTGAACGGCGTCCTTCGTGAACGCCTCCTTGATCTCCCCGAAGGTGGTCACGCACATGTTGGTGGCGAGCGGGACGTCGGTCCCGGCGGCCACCTCGGCCATCGCGGGCGTCCCGAGCGTCGGGTCCTCCAGGTACTCCAGGACGTCGCCGAGTTCCTTCGCCACTTTCAGGGACGTCTCGACCGACCAGGCGCCGTTGGGGTCGAGGCGCAGCGGGTGTCCGGGGAAGGCCTCGGCGAGGGCCCGTACGGCGGCGATCTCCTCGTCGGGCGGGAAGACACCGCCCTTGAGCTTGAACGAGCCGAAACCGTGCCGACGCTGCAGCTCCCGGGCCTGTGCCACGATCCCGGCCGGATCGAGCGCGGCGCCCCAGTCGTCGGGCTCGGCCGCCACGCCCGCCGGGTGCCCGGCCGGCTTGTAGAACAGGTAGGCGCTGTACTCGACGGCGTCCCGCAGCTTGCCCCCGAGCAGGGCGTGCACGGGCAGTCCGAGCGCCTTGCCCTGGGCGTCCAGGCAGGCGACCTCGAAGGCGGACAGCACGGACAGCCGCAGTTTGTCGGCGCTCTGCACGCCGCGCAGCCCGCCGGCGTCCACCGCTCCCTGGACCCGCGACGCGTCGACACCGAGGTCGATCGCGAACAGTCCATTCACATCCATGACCGACCGTCCGGTGAGCCGTGCGGCGAGCGGGCGGGCCAGTTCCAGGTACTTGGTGTCGCCGTAGGTCTCGCCGAGCCCGGTGATCCCGTCGGCGGTGACGATCTCCACGATCAGCCGGGGGGTGTACGGCTGGTGCACCCCCTGGGTGTTGAGCAGCGGCGGGTCGGCGACCAGGATCGGCGTCAGCCGCACCTCGGCGATGGTCAGATCACGGGTCACAGGGCGGCTCCTACGAGGTCGAGTCCGGCGGTGAGCAGGGCCTTGAGGTCGGCGAGGTCGGCGGGTGCGGGGTCGGTGAGCGGGGCGCGCACGGGTCCGACGCGCTGTCCGCGCAGCCGGGCGGCCGCCTTGACCAGGGATACGGCATATCCGGGCGCGCGGTCGCGGATTTCGACGAACGGGACGTAGAACTCCCGCAGCAGTGCGTCGACCGTCTCCTGCTGCCCGTCCCGGAGCGCGGCGAAGAAGGCACCGGCGATCTCAGGGGCGAAGGCGTGCACGGCGGAGGAGTAGGCGGGGACGCCGACGGTGGCGTAGGCGCGGGCCTGGATCTCGGCGGTGGCGGCGCCGTTGAAGAAGAGGAAGCCGTCGGGGGCGGCGAGGGTGAGGCGCTGGAGCCGGTCGAGGTCGCTGTGCCCGTCCTTGACGCCGATGACGTTCGGGATGCGCGCGATGCGCCGCAACACATCGGTGCCGTAGGTGACTTGGCCGCGCTGGTAGGCGATCAGCGGCAGCCGGGTGCGCTCGGCGAGCCGCTCCAGCTGGGCGGCGAGGCCGTCCTGCGGGGCGTCGACCAGGTAGTGCGGCAGCACCAGCAGGGCGTCGGCGCCGGCCTCCTCGGCGATGCGTGCGAACCGGGCGGCCTGCGCCCAGCCGTACCCGGTCCCGGCCACGACCGGCACTCTCCCGGCCGCCGCCTCGACGGTGGCCTTGACGACGGTCCGGTACTCCTCCTCATCCAGCGAGAAGAACTCCCCGGTGCCGCAGGCCGGGAAGACGGCGCCGGGCGCGGCGGCGAGCCTGCCTGCGACATGGGTGCGGAACCCTTCGGGATCGAGCGAGCCGTCGTCACGGAACGCGGTCAGCGGGAAGGACAGCACCCCGCGCGCCATCCCCTCCCGCAGCCGCCGCGCCACACCCTCGGGATTCGGATCGCCGGCCACCTGATCATCTCCACTTATGAATGACGTCTATATATGAGAACGAACATAGCCGCTTTTACCCGGGCCCACACTCAGCAAACCGAAAAGTGACACAGATCGCACCGCCCGCCCTTCTTCCGGAAACCGCCTGCTTGATACAACTTGCTCGCGCGTTCCTGTCCGTCGACGGTCGTCGCCCCCTCCCCCTCTCTCTGAGCCCTTGCTCACGCCTGCCCCGGGAACGCCCGTGTCCGCCCCCCGCACCATGCCCTGGCCCCTCGTCGCCCTTTTCACGACCGGGTATCTCGCCCCGTACCTCCTCCCCACCACCGTCGGCAGACTCTCCGGCGGGCTGCCGCTGAGCGCCACCCAGGCCGGCGCCATCGGCAGTGCGCTGCTGCTGAGTTCGGCGACGGCGGGCTTTGTGCTGGCCTCCCGGGTCGACCGGATCGGCCCCCGCACGCTCGCCCGCGCGGGCCTCGCGCTCGCCGTCCTCGGCTACGGCACCGCGGCCCTCACCGGGTTCGTACCGGCCGTCGTCGCGGGCGCGCTCATCGGCGGCTTCGGGTCCGGCACGGTCACGGCGGTCGCCGCGAGCGGAATCGCCGCGCAGCACGACCCGCACCGGGTCACCACGCTCGGGCTGCTCGGTGTCTCCGGCCTCGCCGGCGCCCTGTATCTGACGATCCCGCACCTCGGCCCCGGCCACGGCCTGCCGCTGGCCGCCCTCGCGCTCACGGCACTCGCCGTGTGGCCGCTCACCGGCCGCCTGTCCGGCCGTACCGCACCGGCCCGTACGGCACCGGCGTACGGCCGGCTCCCCCGGCTCCGCGCCGGACTACTGCTGGCCGTCGCCATGCCGTGCTGGTCCCTCGCCCAGAACTCCCTGTGGGGCGTCAGCGGCCGCATCGGGCTCGCCCAGGCCCACCTCACCGAGGTCACCGTCGGTGCGGTGTTCGCGGTCGCGCTCGGCGCCGGGCTCGTCGGTGTCGTCGGCGCCGGTGCGCTCGGCCCCCGGCTGGGCCGCGCCCTGCCCATCGGCGCCGGTACGGCACTGATCGCGGGCTGTATCGCGCTCAGCGCGTCCGCGACCGACCTGCCGGCCTTCGCGGCGGGCGAGATCTCCTGGAACCTGCTCTACCCGGTCGTCCTGTCGTACGTCATCGGCCTCGCCGCCTCCCTCGACCCGCGCGGCCGCTGGGCGGTCCTGGTGGGCTCGGCGTCCTCACTGGGCACGGCGGCGGGCCCGCTGACGGGGAGTGTGCTGGCAGGGTGGGCGGGCTTCCCGGTGATGGGGACGCTGCTCGGCGCCGGGCTGCTGCTGATCGCCGTGCCGATGACGGCGGTGGCCCTGCGGGCGGGCAGGCGGCCCCTGCCGGTCATGCCGGTCGTGGAGGTCCCGGTGGAGTCGCCCGCCGTGCCCGTCCAGCGCGACTACGACACCGCGTCGCCGAACTCGTACGCCTCGACCTCGGCGATGTAGCGGGCCCGGCGCTCCTCGTCGTCCTCCAGGAAGGCGGCGAGGAAGGAGTTGCGGGCCAGTTCGCGCAGCCGGTCCTCGGACAGGCCCAGGGTGCGGTGCACGGCCGTGAAGTTGTCGCCCGCGTACCCGCCGAAGTACGCGGGGTCGTCGGAGTTGACCGTGCACATGAGGCCCGCGTCGAGCATGGCGGGCAGCGGGTGGTCGGCCAGTGTGTCGACGGTGCGCAGGCGGACGTTGGACAGCGGGCACAGGGTGAGCGGGATCCGCTCCCGGACCAGCCGCTCGACCAGCGCCGGGTCTTCCATGCAGCGCAGCCCGTGGTCGACGCGCTCGACACCGAGCACGTTCAGGGCCTCGGTGATGTACTCCGGCGGCCCCTCCTCGCCGGCGTGCGCGACCCGGCGCAGCCCGAGGCCGGCCGCGGCCTCGTACACCTCCCGGAATTTCACCGGCGGATGCCCGACCTCGGCCGAGTCCAGGCCGACCCCGGTGATCCGGTCCAGGTAGGGCGTCGCGGCCCGCAGCGTCTCCAGCGCGGACTCGGCGGACTCGTCGCGCAGGAAGCACAGGATGAGCTTCGTGGAGATGCCGTGGTTCTGCTCGCTGTCACCCAGCGCCCGCCACAGCCCCTCCACGACCGTCCCCATGGACACGCCCCGCGCGAGATGGGCCTGCGGGTCGAAGAAGATCTCCGCGTGCCGGACGCCCTGCGCGGCGGCGCGGGCCAGATAGGCGTTCGCCAGGTCGGCGAAGTCCTGCTCGGTGCGCAGGACGGCCATCAGCTCGTAGTAGAGGTCCAGAAACGACTGGAGGTCGTCGAAGGCGTACGCCTTGCGCAGCGCGTCCGTGTCCGGGTACGGGAGGGTCACGCCGTTGCGGGCGGCCAGCTCGAAGGCCAGCTCCGGCTCCAGGGTGCCTTCGACATGGAGGTGCAGTTCTGCTTTCGGGAGGGGCATCAAAGCATCGTACGGGTGCTCTATCGCCGTTTCGGAAGCGGCACTCGCTGCAGATCGTGGGCCACGGTCAGCTCGCCCGCGAAGCCGGCCGCCCGCGCCTGCCGCTCGAACTCCTCCGGATCGGAGTAGCGCTGGCTGAAGTGGGTGAGGACGAGGTGGCGCACGCCCGCGTCCCGGGCCACGGCGGCGGCCTGCCCGGCGGTCAAATGCCCATGCTCCACGGCCAGTTCGGTGTCCTCGTCCAGGAAGGTGGACTCGATGACGAGCAGGTCGCAGCCCTCCGCGAGGGCATGCACACCGGCGCAGAGCCGGGTGTCCATGACGAACGCGAACCGCTGCCCGCGCCGCACCTCGCTGACGTCCTCCAGCGTGACGTCCCCCAGCCGGCCCTCGCGCTGCAGCCGGCCGACGTCCGGGCCCTTGATGCCGAGCGCGGCGAGCCGGTCGGGCAGCATGCGGCGGCCGTCGGGTTCGATCAGGCGGTAGCCGTAGGACTCGACCGGGTGCGACAGCCTGCGGGCCTCCAGGGTGTACGACGAGGTCACCGCGAGGATGCCGTCGGCGGCGACCGGCGCCTCGGTGATGCCGACCGTCTCCCGGTAGGCGGTCGCGTAGCGCAGCCGGTCGAAGAAGCGCTGCCCGGAGCGCGGGTAGTGCGCGGTGACCTCGTGCGGCACCTGGTCGAGGTTGATCCGCTGGATGACGCCGGCGAGACCGAGGGAGTGGTCGCCGTGGAAGTGCGTGACGCAGATCCGGTTCAGGTCGTGGGCGGCGACCCCGGCGCGGACCATCTGGCGCTGCGTGCCCTCGCCGGGGTCGAACAGGATGCCCGTGCCGTCCCACCGCAGCAGGTAGCCGTTGTGGTTGCGATGTCGGGTGGGGACCTGGCTGGCGGTGCCGAGGATCACCAATTCACGTACGGACACGGTTCGTTACCCGGGGGGCCACTGCATGCCGCGGCCGCCGAGGAGGTGGGCGTGGGCGTGCCAGACGGTCTGGCCGGCGCCGGAGCCCGTGTTGAAGACGGTCCGGTAGCTGTCCAGCTTCTCTTCGTCCGCTACGGCCTGGGTCTCCCGCAGGACGTCGGCGGCGAGTTCCGGTGCCCCGGCGGCAAGGGCGGCCGCGTTCTCGTAGTGGGCCCTGGGGATCACCAGGATGTGGGTGGGGGCCTGGGGGTTTATGTCCCGAAAAGCGACGGTCGTGTCGGTCTCGCGCACGATCGTCGCCGGGATCGTACCCGCGACGATCTTGCAGAACAGGCAGTCGTCCTGCGGTTCGCCGGCCATGCGTGTGCCTCCTCACGCTGGTGATCAATACCGGTGCATCGTAGTCGTATCAGGTCGGCATGCCTGGTGGAGTCTTCGCGGGCCGCTCCTCCAGAGCCTCCAGCGCGAGCCTGATCGCCGCGTCCAGCTGGACATCTGTGCCCGCCGCCCAGTCCTGCGGGCGCTGGACGACCTCCACATCGGGATCGACGCCATGGTTCTCGACGTCCCACCCCTGCCCCTCCAGCCACATCGCGTATTTCGGCTGGGTGACCAGGGTGCCGTCGATCAGGTGGTAGCGGCTGTCGATGCCGATGACGCCGCCCCAGGTGCGGGTGCCGACGACCGGGCCGATGCCGAGGGACTTGATCGCGGCGTTGACGATGTCGCCGTCGGAGCCGGAGAACTCGTTGGCGACGGCGACGACCGGGCCGCGCGGGGCGTCGAGGGGGTAGCTCGTGGGGCGCATGCCGCGCGGGATGTCCCAGCCGATGATGCGGCGGGCCAGCTTCTCGACGACCAGTTGGGAGGTGTGGCCGCCGCGGTTCTCGCGGACGTCGACCACGAGTCCCTCGCGGGCGACCTCGACGCGCAGGTCACGGTGGATCTGGGCCCAGCCGGGGGCCTGCATGTCGGGGACGTGGAGGTAGCCGAGGCGGCCGGCGGAGGCGGCGTGGACGTGGGCTCGGCGGCCGGTGACCCAGGCGTGGTAGCGCAGGGGTTCCTCGTCGGCGATGGGGACGACGACGGTGTGGCGGGGTTCGCCGCCGGCTGCCGGGGAGATGGTCAGCTCCACCGGATGACCCGCCGTGCCGACGAGCAACGGCCCCGGGCCCGTCACCGGGTCGACCGTGTGACCGGCGACGGCGATGATCGCGTCGCCGGGGCGGACGGCGACGCCGGGCGCGGCGAGCGGGGAGCGGGCGTCCGGGTCGGAGGTCTCCGACGGGAGGATGCGGTCGATGCGCCAACTGCCGTCGGGGTGGCGGGAGATGTCGGCGCCGAGCAGTCCGTGGCGGGGGCCGCCGCCGGGGCCGCCGGCGGGGATGACGTAGGCGTGCGAGGTGCCGAGCTCGCCGTGCACCTCCCAGAGGAGGTCGACGAGGTCGCTGTGGGTGGCGAGGCGGTCCACGAGGGGGCGGTAGCGGGCGAGGACGCCGGTCCAGTCGGCGCCGCCGAGGTCGGGGCGCCAGAAGTGGTCGCGCATGAGGCGGCCGGTCTCGTCGTACATCTGCCGCCACTCGGCGGCCGGGTCGAGGGTCTGCCGGATGCGGGCGAGGTCGACACAGACGCTGGTGTCGCCGTCGTCGTCGGTGCCGGTACGGCGGTCGCCGGGGACCACCCGGAGCCGGCCGTCGCTCCACAGCAGGACGCGTTTGCCGTCGCCGCTGACCTCGAAGTGGTCGGCGTCGGCGGCCAGGTGCTCCAGGCGCCGCTGGGCGAGGTCGTAGCGCTCCAGCCCGGTGTGCGGGTCGGGGTCCTCGGGGTGGGCGCGGGCGGCGCCGAGCACGCCGTGCACGGGGTGGCGCAGCCAGAGCACGCCGTCCTTGGCGGCGCGGAGGCCGGAGTAGCGGCCGGCCTCGACCGGGAAGGGCACGATCCGGTCGGCGAGGCCTTCGAGGTCGATACGGGTGGCGGGGGTGCCCTCGCTGTCCGGGGTCTCGTCCTTGTCGGGGGTCTCGAAGGGGCGGCCGTGGCGCTGCGGGCCGAAGGGCGAGGGTGTGGTGGCGGCCAGGGTGATCAGGTGCGGGCGGGCGCCGACGACGAACGCGAGGTCGAAGACGTGCTCGTCGTAGACCGGGTCGAAGGCGCGGTTGGAGAGGAACGCGAGGTGTTTGCCGTCGAGGGTGAAGGCGGGCGCGTAGTCCATGAAGCGCAGCGGGGTCGCCTCGGTGACCGACAGGTCGGTGGTGTGGGCGAGGCGCAGCTGGGAGAGCGGGCGGGGGCCGGGGTGGGCCCAGGCGAGCCAGGCGGAGTCGGGTGAGAAGGCGAGGCCGCAGACCTCGCCGTCGTCGCTGCGGTCCACCTCGCGGACCTCGCCGGTCTCCCGCTCGACCAGGAGCAGGCGTCCGTCGTGGGCGGCTACGGCGGCCCGGCTGCCGTCGGGGGCCATGGCCAGCTCCAGGACCCGGCCGAGCTGTCCGGCGGCGAGCCGGCGCGGGGGCGCGCCGGGCACGTTGCCGGTCGCCGGGGCGAACTCCAGGGCGTCGTCGCCCTCCGCGTCCGTCACCCACACCACCCACTCCTCGCCCTCGGCGCGGAAGGCGCGCGGCAGCCGGGCGCGCACGCCGGGAGTGGCGGCGAGGGCGCGGGCGGGCCCGGAGCGGTGGGTGACCCAGTGGATCCCGCCGCGCACGCACACGGCGCTGCCGCGCGCGGTGTGGTCGGGGGACGCCTCACCGAACCAGTGGGTGACGGTCACCGGGCGGGGGCGCAGATCGGCGCGCGGCCCGCCGAGGCGCACGTCCAGCCGGCGCGGTTCGGCGCCCTCCAGGTCGTCCAGCAGCCACAGTTCACCGGCCGAGCTGTAGACGACCCGGGTGCCGTCGCCGGAGGCGTGGCGGGCGTAGAAACCGTCGAGTGCGGTGTGCCGGCGCAGGTCGGAGCCGTCGATGAGGGAGGAGTACAGGGCGCCGGTGCCCTCGTGGTCGGAGAGGAAGGCGATCCTCTCCCCGGCCCACACCGGGCATTCGATGTTGCCGTCGAGGTCCTCGTGCAGCCGGACGAACGCGCCGCCGCCGTCCCGGTCGATCCACAGCTTGCCCGCGGTACCGCCCCGGTAGCGCTTCCAGTAGGCGGCCTCGCGGCCCATCGGCGCGGACAGCAGCACGGTGGCCGGGCCGAACGCCACACCGCCGACGGGGCCGTACGGCAGGGTCTCGGCGGGGCCGCCGTCCAGCGGGACGGCGTGCGCCCAGGTGTGCCGGAAGCTGGCCCGGCCCTGCGCGCCGATCGCGAGCACCCGCCCGTCGGCGGTCCAACCACGCACCTCGGTACGGGAGTTCCCCCAGTACGTCAGCCGGGTGGCGGGGCCGCCGTCGACGGAGGCGACATGCACCTCGGGGGCGCCGTCGCGGGTGGAGGTCCAGGCGAGGGACCGGCCGTCCGGGGATATCCGGGGCACGGTCACCGGCATGTTGTCGGCGCTGACCCGCCAGGCCCGGCCGCCGTCGAGGGGCGCGAGCCACACGTCGTCCTCGGCGGCGAACGTCACCAAGTCGCCGTGTACATGGGGGTATCGGAGATAGGCGGAGGACGTCGTGGTTCGCGTCGGTGTACCCTGGGTCACCCCGTCACTGTACGCAGTGACCGGTGTACCCCGCGCCCCTTCCGATCACTTGCCCGCGGTCACTTTCCGGCGGCGGGCCAGCAGGTGGGGTCGCCCTTGCACCAGACCGTCTCGGTGACGGTGACCGTCACGGTGGGCCGCCCGCCGCCGGGGTGAGAGGTGGGCGGCGTATACGTCGGTCCGGGTGTGGCAGCGCAGTCGCCGAGCCCGTCGACGTGGAACACCTGCCTGCCGCCGACCTTCGCCGTGAGGTCACCGCGCACACAGGCGCCGTCGACGGCCTTGGTCACCTTCCCGGTGACGGTGATCTTCCGCCCGTCCCTGGTCCGGCCCTGGCAGTCGACGGAGACGACGGTGGTCTCGGTCGGCGAGGGCGTCCCGCCCGCCGCGCTGCCGCCGCCGTAGTCGCCGGTGCAGGTGAGCCAACTCACATCCACGTGCTGCCGTTTCAGCGCGGCCGTCGAGGTCGTCTGGGTGGTGTAGGCGGCGGTCGCGGAACCGAGACCCCCCGGCTGACACGCCACCACGGCCCCCGCACCCACCACGACCAGCCCGGCAACGGCCACCACCCGCGCCCCGCGCCGCCCGCGCCGAATCCATCCCAAAGCCCCCATGCTGGGCAGAGTGCCACCGGCGCGGGCGAGACGGAAGGCCGCATACGGCCACTCACCCGATTCGGGAGCGGCAGCGCCCCCGAAGGGGCGCGGGGCTGTATCGATATGCGGCTCCGCAGCGATGGGGGTGCCCCCGCTTGAGCGAAGCCGAGAGTGGGGTAGCGATCAGCCACAACGGCGCCACAGCCGCCGGATGGCATGTCGCGGCACCCCGGCAAGCGCCTGTCAGCCCCTCAGCAACAGCCACTCCTGGAGCTCGACCAGGTTGCCCTCCGGGTCCTTGAGATGGGCAACCCGCATCCTGTCGGTCATCGGCGCAGGCTCGCGCAGCATCGTCGCACCACGGCCGATGATCTCCGCGACGTAGGCGTCCAGGTCGTCGACGCGCAGGACGACCAAGGAGCGATGCCCGCAGGCGCTCTCACCCAGTTCGTCCAGGATCTCGGCCATCATGGCCCGGTCCTGCAGCGCGATCCCGGCGGAACCGGTGTGCGGGCTGAACTTCTCGTACGGGCCCTCGGTCGCCCCGGACTGCGGCTTGAGGCCGAGGACGTCGGCGTAGAAGCGGTAGCAGACGGCGAAGTCGGTGACCAGGAGCCGGACTTGGGCGAGTTCCACGATGTCCCCCAGGTGTCAGGACCAGCGGCCGGTGCGGCCCAGCAGCAGGGCCGCGGCGGCGGTGCCGGCGGTTGATGTACGCAACACGGTGGGACCGAGCACATACGCCCCGGCGCCCGCCTCCTCGAAGAGCGCCAACTCGTCCCGGGCGACGCCGCCTTCGGGGCCGACGACCAGCACGATCTCGCCCTGCGTGGGCAGTTCGGCACTCGCCAGCGGCCGGCTCTCGTGCTCGAAGTCGGAGTGCAGCACGCCCGCGAAGTCGGCGCGGGCGAGAAGCGCGGCCACCTGCTTGGTGGTTGCCGCGTCCGCGACCTCAGGGAAGCGCAGCCGGCGGGACTGCTTGCCGGCCTCGCGCGCGGTGGCCCGCCACTTGGCGAGCGCCTTCAGCCCCCGGTCGCCCTTCCACTGGGTGATGCACCGGGCGGCCTGCCAGGGCACGATCGCGTCGACGCCGGTCTCCGTCATCGTCTCCACGGCCAGCTCGCCGCGGTCGCCCTTGGGGAGGGCCTGGACGACGGTGATCCGGGGGCTGGGTTCGGGTTCCACCGGGAACTCGAAGGGCTCGACGACCATGTGGTCCTTGCCCGAGACGCTGACGACGACCCCGGCCGCGCCGCGCCCCCGGCCGTCCGTCAGCACCACCTGCTCGCCGGGCTGGAGCCGCCGTACCGAGACCGCGTGCCGCCCCTCGGGGCCGTCGACGTCGACGACCGAGCCGGGGCCCACGCCCTCCAGCGAGTCGACGACGAACACCGGCGCGGTCATCGCGGGCCGCCCTGGGCCGACAACGCTGTCCTGGCGGCGTCGAGTTCCTCGGCGAGCACCTCCACGAGCCGCCCGGCCGGCAGCTCGCGGGCCATCCGGTGGCCCTGGCCCGCCCACAGCGACAGGCCCTGCGCGTCCCCGGCCTTGGCGGCGGCCTTGCGCAGCGGCGAGGTCAGGTGGTTGATCTCGGGATAGGCGGCGGGCGCGTACGGGCCGTGCTCGCGCACGAAGCGGTTGACCAGTGCGCGCGCCGGCCGGCCGGAGAAGGCGCGGGTCAACTCGGTGCGCGCGAACAGGGGGTTGGTGAGCGCCTGCTTGTGCACGGCCTGGGCGCCGGACTCGGGGGTGGCGAGGAAGGCGGTGCCCAGCTGGGCCGCGCTCGCGCCGGCCGCGAGGACGGCGGCGATCTGGCTGCCGCGCATGATGCCGCCGGCGGCGACGACCGGGATGCGCACGGCCTCGCGGACCTGCGCGACCAGCGACAGCAGTCCGATGCCGGAGCCGTCGTTCGCGGGGAGGTCCCGGTGGGTGCCCTGATGGCCTCCGGCCTCCACGCCCTGTGCGATCACCGCGTCCGCACCGGCCTGCTCGACCGCGCGGGCCTCCTCGGCGGTGGTGGCGGTGACCAGGGTGAGGGTGCCGGCCCGGCGCAGCTTGTCGAGCACCTCACGGCTCGGCACCCCGAAGTGGAAGGAGACCACCGGTACCGGGTTGTCGAGGAGTACGGCGAGCTTGGCGTCGTAGCCGTCGTCCCGGCCGCTGTCCGGGTCGCCCAGCTCGGTCTCGTACCAGGCGGCCTCGCCGGCCAGCTGGTGGGCGTAGACCTCCACGGCGCCGGAAGGGGACGCGGCGTGAGCCGCTCCGGTGGAGCCGGTGCTTGCACCGGGGTACTCGGCTTGCGGCATGAACACGTTGACGCCGAAGGGGCGGCTCGTGAGCCCCCGGAGCTGCTTGATCTCCTGGTACATGCCGTCGGCGGTCTTGTACCCGGCGGCGAGAAACCCGAGGCCGCCGGCCTCGGAGACGGCGGCGGCGAGCTGCGGGACGGAGACGCCGCCCGCCATGGGGGCCTGCACGATCGGGAGGGGGAAGAGATCGGTCAGCGCGGAGGACATGACCGCATGTTGTCACGTCCTTTGAACAAGTCCGAATCCGGGCTTCCCACGGCATAGGACAGGGGCATACCGGGTGCCGGAGCACCGCCGTACGCCCCTGTCCGGCAACGGCTCAGCGACCGTTGAAGGCATCCTTCAAGCGCGAGAACAGCCCCTGCTGACCCGGCTGGAACTGGCCCTGCGGCCGCTCCTCGCCGCGCAGCTTGGCCAGCTCGCGCAGCAGGCGTTCCTGCTCGGGGTCCAGCTTGGTCGGCGTCGTGACCTCGACATGCACGATGAGGTCACCCCGGCCGCCGCCGCGCAGGTGCGTGACACCGCGGTTGTGCAGCGGGATCGACTGGCCGGACTGGGTGCCGGGCCGGATGTCGACCTCCTCCATGCCGTCGAGCGTCTCCAGCGGCACCTTCGTGCCGAGCGCCGCCGCGGTCATCGGGATCGTCACCGTGCAGTGCAGGTCGTCGCCGCGCCGCTGGAAGGTCTGGTGCGGCAGCTCGTGGATCTCGACGTACAGGTCACCGGCGGGACCGCCGCCGGGGCCGACCTCGCCCTCACCGGCGAGCTGGATCCGGGTGCCGTTGTCGACACCGGCCGGGATCTTCACGGTGAGCGTGCGACGGGAGCGGACCCGGCCGTCGCCCGCGCACTCGGGGCACGGGGTCGGCACGACCGTGCCGAAGCCCTGGCACTGGGGGCAGGGCCGGGAGGTCATGACCTGGCCCAGGAAGGACCGGGTGACCTGCGAGACCTCGCCGCGGCCGCGGCACATGTCACACGTCTGAGCGGTCGTGCCGGGCGCCGCGCCCTCGCCGTTGCAGGTGTTGCAGACGACCGCGGTGTCGACCTGGATGTCCTTGGTCGTCCCGAAGGCCGCCTCGTCCAGCTCGACCTCGATCCGGATCATCGCGTCCTGGCCGCGCCGGGTGCGCGAGCGCGGGCCGCGCTGCGACGCCGTGCCGAAGAACGCGTCCATGATGTCGGAGAAGTTGCCGAAGCCACCGGCGCCGAAGCCGCCCGCACCGGCGCCGCCCGCCTGCGAGAGCGGATCGCCGCCGAGGTCGTAGACCTGCTTCTTCTGCGGGTCCGACAGCACCTCGTAAGCGGCGTTGATCTCCTTGAACCGCTCCTGGGTCTTCGGGTCGGGGTTGACGTCCGGGTGCAGCTCGCGCGCGAGCCGACGGAACGCCTTCTTGATCTCATCCTGCGACGCGTCGCGGCGCACGCCGAGAACGGCGTAGTAGTCCGTGGCCACTTACGACTCCGCCAGGATCTGTCCGACGTACCGTGCCACTGCGCGTACCGCTCCCATCGTTCCCGGGTAGTCCATGCGGGTCGGTCCGACCACGCCGAGCTTGGCAACCGCCTCGCCGCCCGAACCGTAACCGACCGACACCACGGAGGTGGAGTTGAGTCCCTCGTGGGCGTTCTCGTGCCCGATGCGCACCATCACGCCCGGATCCTTCGCCTCGCCCAGGAGCTTGAGGAGCACGACATGCTCCTCCAGGGCCTCCAGAACGGGCCGGATCGTGAGGGGAAAGTCATGTCCGAAGCGGGTGAGATTGGCGGTTCCGCCGATCATCAGCCGCTCCTCGTTCTCCTCGACGAGTGTCTCCAGAAGGGTGGAGAGCACCGTCGAGACCGTACCGCGGTCCTCCGGCTCGAAGGCGTCCGGCAGGTCCTCGACCAGCCGCGGCACGTCGGTGAACCGGCGGCCCGCGACCCGGCTGTTCAGCCGCGCCCGCAGATCGGCGAGGGAGGTCTCGCCGAAGGGCGCGGGGCAGTCGACCATCCGCTGCTCGACCCGGCCGGTGTCCGTGATCAGCACGAGCATCACGCGCGCCGGGGCGAGCGAGAGCAGCTCCACATGCCGGACGGTGGACCGGGTCAGGGACGGGTACTGCACGACGGCGACCTGCCGCGTGAGCTGCGCGAGCAGCCGCACGGTCCGCGCCACCACATCGTCGAGATCGACGGAGCCGTCCAGGAAGTTCTGGATCGCCCGCCGCTCGGGCGCGGTCATCGGCTTGACGCCCGCCAGCTTGTCCACGAACAGCCGGTAGCCCTTGTCGGTGGGGATGCGCCCGGCACTGGTGTGCGGCTGGGCGATGAACCCCTCGTCCTCCAGGGCCGCCATGTCGTTGCGGACGGTCGCCGGGGAGACCCCGAGGTTGTGCCGCTCGGTCAGGGCCTTCGACCCGACCGGCTCCTCGGTGCCGACATAGTCCTGGACGATGGCGCGCAGCACCTGAAGCCTGCGTTCACTCAGCATTCGCGCGCACCTCCAGCACGTCGTCCCCTCTGCCTCGCGGTCCGTCCGCCTGGCACTCTTCACATGCGAGTGCCAGCGTTCCCGGGCCCAGTGTACGGCTGTCGGGTACACCCAGGGCAAGGTCGGTGCGGTCACGGCGGCTCGTGGAGCTAGCGTCGCGGTATGACGGTGACTTGGGAAGAGCTGGGCTGGGAACGGCTGGCCGACGGGGTCGGCCGGTGCCGGCTGCCGGGCTGGGACTGCACGGCCGGGCTGGTCCTCGGGCAGGGTACGGCGCTGATGGTGGACGCCGGCTCCAGTCTGGCCGAGGGCGCGCGGCTGCGGGCGCAGGCCGAGGCACTGGCCGACGGCCGTGTGACCCATCTCGCGCTGACCCACCCCCATTTCGACCATGTCTTCGGGGCGGCCGCGCTCGCGGGGGCGCAGACGTACGGGGCGGTGGGCGTCGACGTGGTGTTCGCGTACGAGCGCGAGGAGCTGCGCCTGGACGCCGTGCGCAACGGACTCGCGGTGGCCGACGCCGACGAGGCGGTGGACGCGCTGGTGCCGCCCGGCCATCCGGTCTCCGGCGAGTGGACGCTGGACCTCGGCGCCGGCCGCCAGGCGCTGCTGGCGAACGTGGGCCCGGGGCACACGGCCCACGATCTCGCGGTGCTGATCCCGGGCTCTCCGGAGGTGGTCTTCTGCGGCGACCTGGTCGAGGAGTCCGGCGAGCCCCAGGCCGGCCCGGACGCGGTCCCGTCCCGCTGGCCGGACGCCCTGGACCGGCTGCTGTCCCTGGGCGGCGAGGACGCGCTGTACGTACCCGGTCACGGAGCGGTGGTGGACGCCGCGTTCGTCCGACGCCAACGCGACGAGCTGGCCACTCGCTTCGGCGTGTCGTGAGCGCGGCCGTACGGCTTCTCCTATCGTCACTCGAATGCGCCAGTACTCCGCCGACCTGACCCCGCCGTGGAAGAAGCAGCAGCCGGTGCCGGAGGTACCGGCGGAGCCCGGCCTGGTGGTCGAGGAGCCTGGCACCGGCTTCTGCGGCGCGGTGATCCGCTGCGAGGCCGGCACGGTGACGCTGGAGGACCGCTTCGGCAAGCACCGGGTGTTCCCGCTGGAGCCACGCGGCTTCCTGCTGGAGGGGCGCGTCGTGACGCTCGTACGACCGCCCTCCGGCGCTCCGGTACGGCCCACCCGTACCGCCTCCGGCTCGGTCGCCGTCCCCGGCGCCCGCGCCCGTGTGGCCCGCGCCGGCCGCATCTACGTGGAGGGCCGGCACGACGCGGAGCTGGTGGAGAAGGTCTGGGGCGACGACCTGCGCATCGAGGGCGTGGTCGTGGAGTACCTGGAGGGCGTGGACGACCTGCCGTCGATCGTGTCGTCCTTCGCGCCGGGTCCGGACGCGCGCCTGGGCGTGCTCGTGGACCACTTGGTGCCGGGCACGAAGGAGTGGCGGATCGCGGAGTCGGTGACCAGCGCACACGCGCTGGTGGTCGGCCACCCGTACATCGACATCTGGGAGGCGGTGAAGCCGGCCGCGCTGGGGATCGAGGCGTGGCCGAGGGTGCCGCACGGCCAGGACTGGAAGACGGGCGTGTGCCGGGCGCTGGGCTGGCCGTCGGAGAACACCGGGGCGGTGTGGCAGGCGATCCTGAAGCGGGTGGGGTCCTACAAGGACCTGGAGCCGGAGTTGCTGGGGCGGGTGGAGGAGCTGATCGATTTCGTTACGGGTAGCGGTGGGGCCTGACGTCGGGGAAGGTTCCGAACTCGCTGGTTTTCAGCTCGACACCCAGGACATCCAGCATCAGCGGCCGGCCGAACTTCTCGATGTACTGCGCCCGGTAGTTGGCGTCCTCGCCCTTTCCCTCGGGCTTTGTGAACAGAACGCACTGCGCCATGATCGGATCGATGACGAGATAGGCGGGCACGTTGCCTGCGGCATAGATCGAACGCTTGACGGCGTAGTCGCGGTGCACGCTGTTCTTGGAAACGACCTCGACGACCATCGTGATCAGTTGGCACGGCAGCAGACGCCCCGAATCGGGCAGGACGTCACGCGCCACGACCACGAGGTCCGGAACCGGCTCACTCGCCTCGTCGACGAGGTCCACGTCCTGGGTCTGAAGCGGATACCAGCGATCCAACGGAATCTGCCGCTCCGTCAGCAGCACGATCAGGTTGTGCACCAGATCAGGGCTGGCCATCATCACGATTTCCCCCCGCAGAAGCTCCGCTTTGAGCCCGTCAGGCGGCTCAAAACCCTCGAAGAACTCTGCGACTCCACGTTCGTCCACAGCGGTCATCTCCGTGGCCTCTACATTCGCCGCATACTGTCAGCGGCAGCCTACGAACCAGGTTAGGGGCCGAACCGGCGTCCGGCTGTGATTCACCCGCCCGAGTGATCAATCCACCAGGTCCCTGACCACCGCATCCGCCAGCAACCGCCCCCGCAGCGTCAGCGCGGCCCGCCCCTCCTCGTACGGCCGCTCCTGGAGGAGCCCCTCCCCCAGCGCGCGCCGGGCGGCCGCCAGGCCCTCCTCCTTCAGCAGGGACAGCGGCACGCCCTCCCGCAGCCGCAGCTCCAGCAGGATCCGCTCCACCCGCCGGTCCTCGTCGGACAGGAGCTCACGCCCCGCCCCCGGTGAACGGCCAGAGGCGAGGGCCGCCGCGTACGCGCCCGGATGCTTGACGTTCCACCAGCGGACCCCGCCCACGTGCGAGTGGGCGCCAGGGCCCGCGCCCCACCAGTCGGCGCCGCGCCAGTACAGCTCGTTGTGCAGACAGCGGCCCGCCCGAGAGGTGGCCCAGTTGGAGACCTCGTACCAGTCGAAGCCCGCCGCGGACAGGGTTTCCTCGGCGATCAGATAGCGGTCCGCGTGGACGTCGTCGTCCGTCATCGGGACCTCGCCCCGGCGGATCCGGCGGGCGAGCTGCGTGCCCTCCTCGACGATCAGCGCGTACGCGCTCACGTGATCCGGCCCGGCCCCGATCGCCGCGTCCAGCGAGGCCCGCCAGTCGTCGTCGCTCTCCCCCGGCGTGCCGTAGATCAGGTCGAGGTTGACGTGCTCGAAGCCGGCCGCCCGTGCCTCCGCCACACACGCCTCGGGGCGGCCCGGGGTGTGGGTCCGGTCGAGCACGCGCAGCACGTGCCGCTTCGCGCTCTGCATGCCGAAGGAGATCCGGTTGAAGCCGCCGTCCCGGAGGGTGGCCAGGTAGGCCGGGTCCACCGACTCCGGGTTCGCCTCCGTGGTGATCTCCGCGTCGGGTGCCAGCCCGAACTCGTCCCTGATCGCCCCCAGCATCCGTACGAGATCGTCCGCGGCCAGCAGGGTCGGCGTACCGCCGCCGACGAAGACCGTGCGGACCTGGCGTGGGTCGTCGCCGAGCACCTTGCGGGCGAGCCGGATCTCGTCCGTCAGCGTGTCCGCGTAGTTGTCGCGGGACGCCAGCACGCCGCCCGTGCCGCGCAGCTCGGTCGCGGTGTAGGTGTTGAAGTCGCAGTAGCCGCAGCGGGTCGCGCAGTACGGCACGTGCAGGTAGAAGCCGAGCGGGCGGTCTGCGGCCCCGGCGAGCGCGTGCGCGGGCAGCGCGCCGTCGGCGGGGACGGGCTCGCCGTCGGGGAGTGCGGAAGGCATGCCTTCCATTGTCCAGCACCGGCGCGCCTACTCCGCTTGCAGCACCAGCAGCGCGAGGTCGTCCTCGGGCAGGCCGCCGCCGAAGTCGTGCACCAGGCGGCGGATCCTTTCGGCGATCAGCTCGGCGCTCAGGCCCGCGCAGCCGGACAGGGCCTGGGCGAGCCCGTCGGCGTCGTCGAACTGGCGGGAGCCGGAGCGGCGCTCGGTCACCCCGTCGGTGACGCACAGCAGGCTGTCGCCGGGCCGCAGATCGAGGGTCTCGCTGGTGTAGGTCTCGTCCTCGACCACGCCGAGCAGGGTCTGCGGGCGGGCGGCGGTGCGCACCGTGCCGTCGGGGCTGAGGACGAGCGGGAGCGGGTGGCCGGCGGAGGCGAGGGTGCAGCGGACGCCGCCGTCGTACGGGGTCAGCTCGCCGTAGAGGAGGGACAGGAAGCGGGTCTGCGGGCCGTCTCCGGGGGCCACGGGGCGGCCGCCGGCGGCGACCAGGGCGCGCGCGGCCGCGTCGGCGGCCTCGGTGGCGTCGTCGAGGAGGAGCTGGTTGAGGCGGTCGAGGACGTCGGCGACGCGGTAGCCCTCGCGGGCGAGGAGGCGCAGCCAGGGGCGGGCGAGGCCGATCACGACGGCCGCCTCCGGGCCCTTGCCCTGGACGTCGCCGACCGCGAAACACCAGCGGCCGTTGCCGGCCGGGAACAGGTCGTAGAAGTCGCCGCTGGGGCCGCCCTTGTCGCACGGCTCGTACACGAGCGCGCTGCTCATGCCGGGGATCTCGGCGACCGCGCCGGGCAGCAGGCCACGCTGCAGGACGGCGCTGATGGTGGCCTGGCGGGCGTACTGGCGCGCCGCGCCGATGGCGAGCGCCACCCGGCGGCTGAGGTCCTCGACCAGCCCGGTGACCTCGTCGGGGAAGCACGTGAGCCCGCACCGGCCGATGACCAGGGTGCCGAGTGGCCGGCCGCCCGCGATCAGCCGGTACGCCAGCGCCGTGCCGTCGGCGCCCTCCGCGCCGAGCGCGTGGCCGGGCCACGGGTACGGCTCGGGGCCGGAGCTCAGCCCCTCGGGCGGGCAGGGCGGCTCCTTCTCCAGGGCGCAGCGCAGTTCCTCGATGCGGTTCTCGCTGGCGTGCCAGACCCGGTCGGGGCCGCCGCAGGCGCGGCCGCGCACGCTCGCCTCGTCCTCCAGCCACACCGCGCACCAGTCGGCGAGCCGGGGCACGAGGAGCTGGCCGGTCAGGGCGGTCACCAGGTTCTCGTCCAGTTGTCCGGCGAGCAGGTCGGAGGCCTCGGCGAGGAAGGACAGCGCGCCCCGGCCGAGCCAGTCCCCGGCGGCCACGGCGCGGTGCGGCTGCGGGGCCAGGTCCTCGGCGACCGCCAGGGCCGCGTCCGGTGCGGGGGCGACCGGGTCCTCGACGCCGCCCGGGGGCAGCCGCGCCCAGACGGTCTTGGCGCCGGTGCGGTAGGTGACGCCCCAGGACTCGGCGAGGGTGGTGACGAGCCGCAGGCCACGCCCGTACTCGGGGGTGTCGTACGCCCCCTCGCCGCCGAGGGCGTCGCGCGGTGCGCGGGACGGATGCCGGTCGCAGACCTCCACGACGAACGCGCCGTCCTCCTCCAGCCGCCAGTCGACCTCCATGTCCGTACCGGCGTGTACGACGGCGTTGGTGACCAGTTCGCTGACGACGGCCATGGCGTCGTCGGCGAGCCGGGCCGAGACCCCGGGCGCCTCGGCCAGCGTGGCCCGCACCAGCGCACGGGCCGTGCCGGGTGCGACGGGGCTCCCGGGCAGCGTGGTCCGCCCCCGCACCTCCCGGGCCGGGGCCGCCTCGCTCTCCCGCTGCGTGGGTATGGCCGCCATGTCCATGCGGCCAGGGTGACAGGCCGGGGGCACCTATAAGCGCTGAGTCACTGAAGTGACCAGAAGACGGCCACTTTCGAACGGCGGTGGGCGCAACTTACCCAGTTATCCAGTGGCGTGGGGAACTGCGCGACAAGCCACGACGGACCCGCAGCTCCCCACCCACCGAACCGCCGTCCCCTACTTCTCCCTGGCCCCGGCGTACATCTCGTCGATGAGGTGCTTGTACTCGCGCTCGACCACGGGACGCTTCAGCTTCAGGCTCGGCGTGATCTCCCCGTGCTCCACGTCGAGATCCCGGGGGAGCAGGCGGAACTTCTTGATCGTCTGCCACTTCTGCAGCCCGGCGTTGAGCTGCTGCACGTACCCGTCGACCATCTCCACGGTCTGCGGCGCGGCCACGACGTCGGCGTACGACCGCCCCTCCAGCCCGTTCTCCTTCGCCCAGTCCAGGAGCGCGAGCTCGTCCAGGGCGATGAGGGCGGTGCAGTAGTTCCGGTCGGCGCCGTGCACCAGGATGTTGGAGACGTACGGGCACACCCCCTTGAACTGGCCCTCGACCTCGGCCGGTGCGACGTACTTGCCGCCGGAGGTCTTGATCAGGTCCTTCTTGCGGTCGGTGATGCGCAGATAGCCGTCGGGCGACAGCTCGCCGATGTCGCCGGTGTGGAACCAGCCGTCGGACTCCAGCACCTCGACGGTCTTCTCGGGCAGCCCGTGGTAACCCTCCATGATGCCGGGGCCGCGCAGCAGGATCTCGCCGTCGTCGGCGATGCGCACCTCCGTGCCGGGCAGCGGCTTGCCGACCGTGCCGGTGCGGTAGGCCTCGCCGGGGTTGACGAAGGAGGCCGCGGAGGACTCGGTGAGGCCGTAGCCCTCCAGGATGTGGATGCCGGCGCCGGCGAAGAAGTAGCCGATCTCCGGGGCGAGCGCGGAGGCACCGGAGACACAGGCGCGCAGCCGGCCGCCGAAGGCCTCGCGGAGCTTGGCGTAGACGAGGGTGTCGGCGACCTTGTGCTTGGCGGCCAGCCCGAAGGGCGCCGCGTGGCTGCCGGTGCGGCGGAAGTTGTCCTGGGTGACCTTGGCGTACTCGCGGGCGACCTCGGCGGCCCACTGGAAGATCTTGTACTTGGCCGGGCCGCCCTCGCGGGCCTTGGCGGCGACGCCGTTGTAGACCTTCTCGAAGATGCGCGGCACGGCCGCCATGTACGTCGGCTGCACCACCGGAAGGTTCTCGATGATCTTGTCGACGCGGCCGTCGACGGCGGTGACGTGCCCGACCTCGATCTGCCCGGACGTGAGGACCTTGCCGAAGACGTGCGCGAGCGGCAGCCACAGGTACTGCACGTCCTCGCCGGTGATCAGGCCGGTCGCGGCGATCGCCTTGGCCATGTACGCCCAGTTGTCGTGCGGCAGGCGCACGCCCTTGGGGCGGCCGGTGGTGCCGGAGGTGTAGATGAGGGTGGCGAGCTGGTCCCGGGTGATCGCGCCGACCCGCTCCTTGATCAGCTCGGGGTGCGTCTCCAGGTAGGCGGCGCCGCGCTGCTCCAGCTCGGCGAGGGTGGTCACCCAGTCGTTCGTCTCCACGCCGGCCGGGTCGATGGCGACGACCTTGGTCAGGTCGGGCAGCTCGGCGCGCTTCTCAACGGCCTTGGCGACCTGGGCCGCGTCCTCGGCGATCAGCACCCGGCTCTCGGAGTCGGAGAGGATGAAGGCCGACTCGTCCGAGTTCGTCTGCGGGTAGATGGTGGTGGTCGCACCGCCGGCGCACATGATGCCGAGGTCGGCGAGGAGCCACTCGACGCGGGTGGAGGAGGCGAGCGCCACCCGCTGCTCCGGCTGTACGCCCAGTTCGACGAGCCCGGCCGCGATCGCGTACACCCGCTCGGCCGCCTGCGCCCAGCTCAGCGACTTCCAGTCGTCGGGGCCCTGACCGGAGGCCGGCGGCACCGGATAGCGGTAGGCCTCGGCGTCCGGTGTGGCCGCCACGCGCTCCAGGAAGAGGGCCGCCACGGACGGCGGACGGTTCTCGATCAAGGTCTGTGTGTCGCTCACGACATCCTCCGGGCCCGCGACGGTGCGGCTGTACTCGGTGCGGCTGGACTGACTCACGGTGGGGGTTCGCGCTGCTGTCTCGCTGTTGTTTAACTCGCGAGTAACTATCGAGCAGGGATCAGAGTAAGCCGCGACCGGCCGCTGCGTAAGGGGCATCGGCCGGTCTGTTTCCTCGCATGCTCCACGGAGAGCGACGTTACGCACGCGTAGGGACCCACCGCACTTTCGTACGACGGGCCCCCATAGGTCCGCTTTGGCGGCGTAACCCGCTGTTACCGCTGGTTACTTCTTGCCCTTGGCCGACCCCGCGCTGTCATCGCTGGACAGGACGGCGATGAAGGCTTCCTGCGGAACCTCCACGGAACCCACCATCTTCATCCGCTTCTTGCCTTCCTTCTGCTTCTCCAGCAGCTTCCGCTTACGGGAGATGTCACCGCCGTAGCACTTGGCGAGGACGTCCTTGCGGATGGCGCGGATGGTCTCGCGGGCGATGACCCGGGAACCGATGGCGGCCTGCACCGGCACCTCGAAGTTCTGCCGCGGGATCAGCTCCCTGAGCTTCGCGACGAGCCGCACGCCGTAGGCGTACGCCTGGTCCTTGTGGGTGATCGCCGAGAAGGCGTCCACCTTGTCGCCGTGCAGCAGGATGTCGACCTTGACGAGGCTGCTCGACTGCTCGCCCGTGGGCTCGTAGTCCAGCGAGGCATAGCCACGCGTCTTGGACTTCAGCTGGTCGAAGAAGTCGAAGACGATCTCCGCGAGCGGCAGGGTGTAGCGGATCTCGACCCGGTCCTCGGAGAGGTAGTCCATGCCGAGCAGGGTGCCGCGCCGGGTCTGGCACAGCTCCATGATCGCGCCGATGAACTCGGTCGGCGCGAGGATCGTTGCGCGCACGACCGGCTCGAAGACCTCGTCGATCTTGCCCTCGGGGAATTCGCTCGGGTTGGTGACGGTGACCTCGCTGCCGTCCTCCATGATCACGCGGTAGACCACGTTGGGGGCGGTGGCGATGAGGTCGAGCCCGAACTCGCGCTCCAGTCGCTCCCGGATGACGTCGAGGTGGAGGAGCCCGAGGAAGCCGACGCGGAAGCCGAAGCCGAGGGCGGCGGAGGTCTCCGGCTCGTAGACCAGCGCGGCGTCGTTGAGCTGCAGCTTGTCCAGGGCCTCGCGCAGCTCGGGGTAGTCGGAGCCGTCGAGCGGATACAGACCGGAGAAGACCATGGGCTTCGGGTCCTTGTACCCGCCGAGCGGCTCCGTGGCTCCCTTGTGCTGGCTGGTGACGGTGTCACCGACCTTGGACTGGCGGACGTCCTTCACACCGGTGATGAGATAGCCCACCTCGCCGACGCCGAGGCCGTCGGCCGGCAGCATCTCGGGCGAGTTGACGCCGATCTCCAGCAGCTCGTGCGTGGCGCCGGTGGACATCATCCGGATGCGCTCGCGCTTGTTGAGCTGGCCGTCGATGACACGGACGTACGTCACGACACCGCGGTACGAGTCGTAGACCGAGTCGAAGATCATCGCGCGGGCGGGCGCGTCGGCGACCCCGACCGGGGCCGGGATCTCCTTGACGACCTTGTTCAGCAGCGCGTCGACGCCGAGACCGGTCTTGGCCGAGACCTTGAGGACGTCCTCCGGGTCGCAGCCGACCAGGTTCGCCAGTTCCTCGGCGAACTTCTCCGGCTGGGCGGCCGGCAGGTCGATCTTGTTCAGCACCGGGATGATCGTGAGGTCGTTCTCCATCGCCAGGTAGAGGTTGGCGAGGGTCTGCGCCTCGATGCCCTGGGCGGCGTCGACGAGGAGGACGGTCCCCTCACAGGCGGCGAGCGACCGCGAGACCTCGTAGGTGAAGTCGACGTGCCCCGGGGTGTCGATCATGTTGAGGATGTGGGTCGCGCCCTTGTCGGGTCCCTCGGTGGGGGCCCAGGGCAGACGCACCGCCTGGGACTTGATCGTGATGCCGCGCTCGCGCTCGATGTCCATCCGGTCGAGGTACTGAGCACGCATCTGCCGCTGCTCGACCACACCGGTCAGCTGGAGCATCCGGTCGGCGAGTGTGGACTTGCCGTGGTCGATGTGCGCGATGATGCAGAAATTGCGGATCAGAGCCGGGTCGGTACGGCTCGGCTCGGGCACATGGTTAGGGGTCGCGGGCACGCAGGGTCCTGATTCTTGAGGTATCCGCAGGGTAAGGGTCTCGGGTCGGATCGATACGTAGTCTCCATGGTCCCATGCGGAGGGAGCATGGACCGTTTTGGGCCGCTCGCAGGGCCACTGGTACTGTAGATGGCTGTGCCTCATGCCCTCTCAGCGCGAGGCACGTCCGAGAAATTTGGATCACCGGTACGGGACCTTCACGGCCCCGCACCTGAACCTGAAAAGGCTCCTTCGTGGCGAACATCAAGTCCCAGATCAAGCGGATCAAGACCAACGAGAAGGCTCGGCTGCGCAACAAGGCCGTCAAGTCCTCCCTGAAGACCGCGATCCGCAAGGCCCGCGAGGCCGCTGCCGCGGGTGACGTGGAGAAGGCCACCGTGGCGGCGCGCGAGGCTGCGCGCAAGCTCGACAAGGCCGTCTCCAAGGGCGTCATCCACAAGAACCAGGCCGCCAACAAGAAGTCGGCGCTTGCTTCCAAGGTCGCGTCCCTCAAGGGCTGAACCCCCTTTTTGATCTGACCGCCGGAAGGACCCAGAGCGGGCCCTCTCTCATCCGCTTCCGTCCGGCACCCCGAGCCTGTACGCGGCCTGCGTTCGCCACGCGGGTACGGGCTCACCAGCTTGAACCGAAGACCCCGGCACCTTGCCCTTCCCCAGGGCGGGTGGCGGGGTTTTCGGCTGCCTGCCCGGCTCACGGAGTGGCAGATGCGCCGCTCCGTACTTCCGGGCCGGGCAGTTCCTCGGCTGAGGAGCGCCCGGGACGGGTGAGTGCGGTGGGGCGACGGGTCCACAGGCAGAGCCCCTGGCGGGGTCTGGGGCAGAGCGCCAGGGCCGCCTAGCCGCGTCCGCGGGACCGAGCAGCCCGAGCGATCACCACAACGGCCTTCTCCAACGCGTACTCAGGATCATCGCCTCCGCCCTTGACCCCCGCGTCGGCCTCGGCGACAGCCCTGAGCGCCACCGCGACCCCGTCCGGCGTCCACCCCCGCATCTGCTGCCGCACCCGATCGATCTTCCACGGCGGCATCCCCAGCTCCCGCGCCAGATCGGCCGGCCGGCCGCCCCGGGCGGACGACAGCTTCCCGATGGCCCGCACGCCCTGCGCCAGCGCACTGGTGATCATCACCGGCGCGACACCGGTCGCCAGCGACCAGCGCAACGCCTCCAGCGCCTCCGCCGTACGCCCCTCCACGGCCCGGTCGGCGACCGTGAAGCTGGAGGCCTCCGCCCGGCCGGTGTAGTACCGCCCGACGACCGCCTCGTCGATCGTCCCCTCCACGTCGGCGACGAGCTGGGAGACCGCCGAGGCCAGCTCCCGCAGATCGCTGCCGATGGCATCGCACAGCGTCTGGCACGCCTCGGGCGTGGCCGACCGCCCGAACGAGCGGAACTCGCCCCGCACGAAGGCCAGCCGGTCCGCGGGCTTGGTCATCTTCGGGCAGGCCACCTCCCGCGCTCCCGCCTTGCGCGCGGCGTCCAGCAGTCCCTTGCCCTTGGCCCCGCCCGCGTGCAGCAGCACGAGCGTGATCTCCTCGGCCGGCGCCCCGAGATACGCCTTCACGTCCTTGACCGTGTCGGCGGACAGGTCCTGCGCATTGCGTACGACCACGACTTTCCGCTCGGCGAAGAGCGAAGGACTGGTGAGCTCGGCGAGCGTGCCGGGCTGCAACTGGTCCGGGGTGAGGTCGCGTACGTCCGTGTCGGCGTCGGCGGCCTTGGCGGCGGCCACCACCTCCTGCACGGCACGGTCGAGCAGGAGGTCCTCCTGGCCCACGGCAAGCGTCACCGGGGCGAGAGGGTCGTCATTCGCAGTCTTCCTGGCCATCCCTCAAAGCATCCCATGCACCACTGACAACGAGTCGGCCCGCGCACCCTGAGCGGTCCCCCAACGACCCCCGAGTCCGCTTCGGGGTCACGGCTCCTCCCGCCAGCCGTCCCACTCCCCCGCGAACTCGTCCAGCTCCGCCGGATCCAGCCGCTCGCCCTCGTCCCGCAGGACGATCAGCCACTGCGCGTCCTCGGCATCGTCCTCACCGGCCAGCGCGTCGCGGACGAGCTGCGGCTCCTCGGCCAGGCCGAACCGCTCCCCGAGCGCCTCGGCCGCCTCCTCGGCGGCATCCCGGTCGGGCAGCACCAGCACATGTCTCACATCGCTCACGGCCCCATTCTCCGGCACCCCACGAGCACCGAACCCCCCGGCCAGGGTGCGGGCAGACATGGAGCACGCCCAGGTCAGCCCCTGGGCACGATCTGCACATCGAGGTCGACTCGGATGCTCGGCCCGATGGCCGCGATGCCCCGCGCCAGCATGGACTGCCAGCTGATCGTGAAGTCGTCGCGATGCAGTTCGGTCGTGGCCCGGCAGGCCGCCCGCACCTCGCCGTCCATGCCGTTGCCGAGCCCGAGGTACTCGGTGTCGAGCGTGACCGTGCGGGTCACGCCGTGCAGCGACAGCGCTCCGGTGACCGCCCAACGGCTGCCGCCCTTGTGCACGAACCGGTCGCTGTAGAACTCCAGCGTCGGAAACCGCCGCACGTCCAGGAAGTCCGCCGACCGCAGATGGTCGTCCCGGCTCCGCACCCCCGTGTCGAGGGACGCGGCGTCGATCACCACGTGCATCGCCGACTGCTCCATCCGCTCGGCGATCCGCACCGCCCCGGCGAAGGACTCGAACCGCCCATGGATCCGCGCCAGCCCGATGTGCCGCGCCGTGAAAGCGATCGAGGAGTGGGCGGCCTCGATGTCCCAGTCGCCCGCCGCCGGCGGCTCCGGCGGATGCGCGACCTGGAGCGTCACGTCGCCCAGCGAGGCCAGCGAGCTCTCCCCGACCAACGCGGTGGCCCGGTAGGGCGCATAGCCCTCCGCCGACACCGCGAGGCGGTACTCCCCCGCGGGCAGCATGGTCATGAACGACCCGTAGGGGTCCGTACCACCGGCCACCACCTTGCGCCCCGTGGTGTCGCTGACCGCGAACTCGGCACAGGCGACCGGCTCGTTGACCGGGTCGAGCACACGGCAGCTGAGCACTCCGGCGTCCGGCGGCGTCTGAACCGCCGCCAGAGGACTCGCCCGTTGCATGCGGTTCGTGCGGTTACCCAGCCAGCGGCCGAACATGTACGACACCCCTGTACGCCTCGACATCACCTCTTGCCGAAGATTCATTCGATCACTGATGCGGCTTTCGACGCAAAACGAGAGCACATCGCAGGGATCCAGCGCATGCGCCGGAACTGAGTCGAATTAGGGGCTCAGATTCTGGTTTCGCACAGTCGGCACACGATCCAACGCGATCCCGAACCGCTCCCGGTACACCGCCAGCACCTCCTCGTCCGTCCCCAACACCAGCCGGTACTGCGGCTTGCCGTTCCGTACGACATCCAGGTCCCAGGCTCCGGCCCCGACCGAGCCACCGCCGCGCACCCCGGCCACGTCCGGCCCGGCCTCCACCACCCGGAACACCCCGCCGGGGTCGGCCTGCTCCCCGCGTTCCGCGTACGCGAGCGGGTAGTGGCTGTGCGCCCCGAACCCGACGTCCGCGAGCCAGGTGCCCCCTCCACCGTCCGCGTCCTCAGTCCCTCGTCACCGACACCTTCCCTCCCGGCCCGCCCGTCCCACCGACCGCCAGCCCTCCGTCCCGGTCGGTGCGCAGTACGAGCGCACCGCCCGCCCGGAGCGCGGCCACGGTCGCCGGTGCCGGGTGGCCATAGGGGTTGTCGGCACCGCAGGAGATGAGCGCCACCCGGGGAGCCACGAGCCGTATCAGGTCCGGATCCTGATAGGCGGAGCCATGATGAGCCACCTTCAGCACATCCACTCCGGCCAATTCGACCGCCGCCGGTGACCGCACCAACGCCTGCTGGGCCGGCGGTTCGAGATCACCCAGCAACAGCAGCCGCAGTCCGCCCGTGCGGACCAGCATCGCGACACTGGCGTCGTTCGGATCCTCGGGCTCCGGTACCGGTACCGGACCCGGCCACGCCGAGGCCTGTGGGTCCGCGAGCGGCCCGGTGCTCGGCGGGGGCCACAGGACCCGCCAGGAGACCGGTCCGGTGCGCCGTTCCTCTCCCGCGACGGCCCGCGTGACCGGGATGTGCCGTGCCGCCGCCTCCCTTGTGACGAACGCGGCCTCGTCGGCGGGTTCCTCGAAGCCCGTGGTCTCGATCGCGGCCACCGAACGGCCCCGTAGGACACCGGGCAGTCCCGCCACGTGGTCGGCGTGGAAATGGGTCAGGACGAGGAGCGGGATGCGCGTGATGCCCAGCTGTCGCAGGCAGTGGTCGACCAGGTCCGGATCGGGTCCCGCGTCCACGACCACCCCGGCTCCCTCACCGGTCGCCAGGACGGTCGCGTCGCCCTGTCCGACATCGCACATCGCGAACTTCCAGCCCGGCGGCGGCCAGCCCGTGATCACCCGGGTCAGCGGCGCCGGTCGCACCACCGCCAGCAGAAGCAGCACCCCGAGCAACCCTGACCACCACGGATGCCGTACCAACCGCCGGCAGGCCAGGACGACGGCCACGGCGACCGCCGCGAGCGCCAGCGCCCCCGGCCAGCTGCCCGGCCAGTCCACTCCCGCGCCGGGCAGCGCCGCCCCCGTCCGAGCGACTGCGGCGATCCACCCGGCCGGCCAACTCGCGCACCAGGCCAGCGCCTTGGCCGGCGCCATGGCCGCCGGCGCCGTCACGAGCGCCACGAACCCCAGCACCGTGGCCGGCGCCACCGCCACCTCGGCCAGCAGGTTGCACGGCACCGCCACCAGGCTCACCCGCGCCGACAGCACCGCCGTCACCGGGGCACACACCGCCTGTGCGGCGGCAGCCGCTGCCAGCGCCTCCGCGAGCCTCGGCGGCACCCGGCGCCGACGCAGCGCCTCGCTCCAGCCCGGCGCCAGGACGAGTAGCGCGCCGGTGGCCAGCACGGACAGCAGGAAGCCGTAACTGCGGGCCAGCCACGGGTCGTAGAGCACCAGCAGCAGAACGGCCGTGGCCAGTGCCGGGACCAGGGATCTACGGCGCCCGGTGGCCAGGGCGAGCAGTGCGATCGCGCCACAGGCGGCCGCTCGCAGCACACTGGGGTCGGGTCGGCTCACGACCACGAATCCCAGCGTGAGCACTCCGGCGGCCAGCGCGGTCGCCCGCAGCGAGAGCCCCAGGCGCGGGGCCAGACCACGGCGCTCGGCCCGCTGGGCCAGTCCGGGCGGCCCGATCAGCAGCGCGAGCAGGATGGTGAGGTTGCTGCCGGACACGGCCAGCGTGTGCGTCAGATCCGTCTCCTTGAACGCCTCGTCCAGCTCGGGCGTGATCCGTGAGGTGTCCCCGACGACCAGCCCGGGAAGCAGTGCCCGGGCGTCCCCGGGCAGACCGTCGGTCGCCTCCCGCAGCCCGGCCCTGAGCCGTCCCGCCAGCCGCTGCAGCCCGCTCGGGCCGGCCACGATCCGCGGCCCCGGCCGACCCCGCACCCGCAGCACGGCCGCGGTCCGATCCCCACCGGCCTGCGCGGGCGCCAGCCGCCCGCTCACCCGCAGCCGCGTGGACGGCAACACCCCGAGCCAGGCAGCACGAGCCCCCTGCCCGCCCTGGACAGCACTCCTGTCAGCTGCCGAACTCCCGCTCCGAGCGGTCTTCCGCTTCGGTGCCTGCGCATCGACGACCAGCAGCACCGGAGTCCGCGTCCGTACGCTCGTCCCGTCGCTCCGCTCGACGCGCCGCACCTCCGCCCGGGCCAGCACCGCCACCGGCGCCGCGTGATCGCCACGCACCCGTGGCCGGCTCAGCCAGGGATCACCAGTCACCTCGACCTCGGCCGTCACGGTCGCGTACCGCCGGGCCAGCTCGGGCACCGGTCCTCGCCGTACGTCCGCTCCGTGCAGCCCGGCCGACGCGGCCGCAGCGGCAACGCAGAGCAGCACTGCGGCGATCGAGGCTCTGGCCCACACAAACCGCCCGAGCACCCCGCCGCCTCGCCCCTCCGGTCCGGCCCGTTCAAGCCGTCCGGGCCGTCCGGGCTGCCCGGACCTCCGCACCGACAACAGCACGACCCCGCCCACCAGGCAGACGACCGCGATCCCGGCCGTCCAGACCGCCGGCGTGTCCAGCGTCAGGGCCGCCGTGGCCCAGGCGGCGAGCGCGGGCGGCACCAGGCGCAGGTCCACGGGCCCCGCCCGCTCACCGTGCGCAGGCCCGCGCTCCTCGATCTCGCGGCCCACGGCGCCGCCGGACCCCAGCTCCTCCAGCCCGTCACCTCCGCGCCCGGCACCCGCGCGTCCAACGGTTCTTCCGCGCCCCGACAGCCCGCCGTCGACCACGCCGCTCATGGCCGTACCAGGTTCCGCAGATCGCTGAAGCGGCGGTCGCCGATGCCGTTGACCTCGCGCAGTTCGTCCACCGAGCGGAAACCGCCGTGCTGCGTGCGGTAGTCGACGATGTGCTGAGCGAGCACCGGGCCGACTCCGGGCAGCGTGTCGAGCTGGTCCGCCGTGGCCGTGTTGAGAGAGACAGGCGCCGCGGGGGCCGACCCGGCGGATCCGGAAGCCCGCCCGGCCACCGGGCCGGGTGGAGCCATCGCCCCGGCGGGCCCACCGACGACGACCTGTTCGCCGTCGACCAGGAATCGGGCCCGGTTCAGCCCCTCGATGCTCACGCCCGGACGGACACCACCGGCCGCCCGCAGCGCATCGGCCACGCGGGAACCCGCCGGCAACCGGCAGATCCCCGGTTTGCGGACCTTGCCGCTGACATCCACGACGATCTGTCCACCCGGCGCCGACGAAGCACCCGCACCTGCCCCCGCAACCGCACCGGCCTTGGCTCCGCCGCCGTCTTGCTTCTTGGGGTAAGGCGTCTGCGTCTGCGCGCGCACCACTTGAGGGGCGCTCACGGACTCGGTCCGCCCGGCCCAGAAGTGCTGTACGGCCAACACGGCGGCGACCACGAGCACCACGGCGAGCGCGACGACTCCCCGCCGCTCCACACCGCACCGGGCCTGCAACCACACCGGCATCCGCTCCCGCAACGCCAGCCCGACCCGCTCCCGCCAGCCAGGACCCTCGGGCCCAGGCAGCTCCAACGGGCTTACGGCACTGGCTGGTTCGGGTGCTTCGGCCGTCATCACCATGCGCGCCGACGCCGGCTTGCGCGTCCGCCCGTCAGCCGGCACTGCACTCGGCGGCACGGTGCTCGACGGCATGGCCGGGTCAGGGGCGACGTCCGGTGGAACGGCCGGGTCAGGGTCAACGTCCGGTGGAAGGGTCGGTCCAGGGCCGGCGGCCGGCAGTACGGTCCGGCAGGGCACGGCCGTCGTGGCCGTAGCCGCCCTCGCCGCACTCAGTCCAGGCGCCCGACCCGTGCCCCATGCCGTTGCCGTGTCGGTTGCCCGATGTGTGGGACCCGCGTCCGGCGGTCCGTTCCCCGACTCCCGCCATCGCGCGGCTCGTTCGCCGAAGAGGAGTTCCGCGCGGCGGCGCAGTTCCTCGGCCGGTGCCGGCGGGCGGTGGCGGGTGCGTCGATGGCGGATGCCACGGCGGTGGCGGACACGGCCGTCGGAGGTGGGACCGCGGCCGGGGCCGCTGGTCGGAGTGGCTGTGCGTGAACGTGATCGAAGTGCCATGCGACGAGGATGGAACATCTCGCCGATTCGCGATGATCTTGGTCAAATCCCGGGGATGCCCGCCCGGTTGTGGATAACTCCGCCACCCACACGAGTGAGCGGTCAGCGCGGTGAGACCACCGCGCCGAGCAGCCCGGGACCGGTGTGTGCACCGATCACCGCCCCGACCTCGCTGACATGGAGGTCGGCCAGGCCCGGCACGCGTGCCCGCAGCCGGTCGGCGAGCGCGGCGGCACGGTCGGGAGCGGCCAAGTGGTGGACGGCGATGTCGACTTCGGCGCTGCCCGCCCGCTCGGCGGCGAGCTCTTCCAGACGTGCGATGGCCCTGGACGCCGTACGGACCTTCTCGAGCAGTTCGATGCGGCCGCCGTCCAGTTGGAGCAGGGGTTTGACGGCGAGTGCGGAGCCGAGGAGCGCCTGTGCGGCGCCGATGCGGCCCCCGCGGCGCAGATAGTCGAGGGTGTCGACGTAGAAGTAGGCGGACGTGCCCGCGGCGCGCTTCTCGGCGGCCGTGACGGCTTCGTCCACCGTGCCGCCGGCCTCCGCGGCCTCGGCCGCGGCGAGCGCGCAGAAGCCGAGGGCCATCGCGACCATCCCGGTGTCCACGACCCGTACCGGCACCGGTGCTTCGCGTGCCGCGAGGACCGCCGCGTCGTAGGTGCCGGACAGTTCGGCGGACAGGTGCAGGGAGACGATGCCGCTCGCGCCGGACTCGGCGACCCTGCGGTAGGTTTCCGCGAACACCTCGGGGCTCGGGCGCGAGGTGGTGACGGGGCGTCGTTTCTGCAGGGCCTGGGCCAGCGAGCGGGTCGAGATCTCGGTGCCCTCTTCGAGTGCCTGGTCGCCGAGGACCACGGTCAGGGGTACCGCGGTGATGCCGTGGCGCTCCATCGTCCGCGGCGGCAAGTAGGCCGTTGAATCGGTGACGATCGCGACATGGCGGGACATGAGCTGGAGGTTACCTGCCGTAGCGCTCGCGCGGCAGCCCGGCCCCCATGGTGCGGGCCGGGACCGGCCCTCAGGTGGTGCTCTCGGGCCGGGGCTTCTTCTGCCAGGGGTGGGCGACGCGCGGCGACGGCGGCGTGATCGCCTGGGGAGGCTGCTCCTCGGCCGAGCGGGACGTCCGGGAGCGGGCCTGCTGTCCCATCGGACCGTCGGCAGTCGAGGCGGATGCGCCGGCCCGCCGGCCCGGCTCCGGTGCAGGTCCGGCCGGGGTCCAGTGGCGCAGGGCGTCGGCCTCAAGGTCTATCTGGTCGCTGAGCGTGCCCAGGTCGTCTTCGACGAAGCGGCGCGCCCGGTCGCGGACGGCCCAGCGCAGCGAGTCCGCGGACTTGGTGATGCGTTCGGTGCGGCTGCGCAGTTCGGGCAGGCGAGCGGTGAGCTCGGCCCGGTCCGGCTCGGACTCCAGGCGCCTGAGGTCGGCGTCCAGTTCGTGTCCGTGCGCGCTGAGCCGCTCGAAGAGGCCGAGGGACTCCTTCAGCGACTCGTCGTCGGCCACACCCGTGCGCAGCGCGTCCTGGGTGGCGCGCATCGATGTGCGCAGTGCGAGCCGGAGCTGGGCGATCTCGGCGGCCGGGCCGACCTGGACGAAGGACTTGGCGCGCAAGGTGTGGTCCTCGACCGTGCGGCGGGCCTGCTCGATCGTCCGGTCCACTCCGCGCTTGGCGGCGCCGACCGCCTTGACCGTGGCGTACACGCCCAGGCCGACGAAGAGCAGGAAGAGGACAGCGAACACGGCGATCACGGCTTCCACGACGCTCCTCCTCGGACCGGTGCGGCACACGCCGCTGCGCTCTCCACGGTAAACGCAGCGGGCAGGCCCGGAGTTCCAGAAGAACCCCGAACCTGCCCGTAGGGGACTACCCCGATGCCGGTCGCGGCCGGCGTCCGGTCGTCACTGCGGAACGCGTCCTGTCATCAGGCGGGAACGCGTCCGGTCATCAGGCGGGAACGATGTTCACCAGCTTGGGCGCCCGGACGATCACCTTGCGGATGCCCGCGCCGCCCAGCGCCGCGACGACCTTCTCGTCGGACAGGGCCACCTTCTCCAGCTCCTCCTCGGAGATGGCCGGCGGCACCTCCAGACGGGCCTTGACCTTGCCCTTGATCTGCACGACGCAGGTCACGGTCTCGTCCACGACGTAGTTCGGGTCGGCGACCGGGAAGTCCTGGTGGACGACCGAGTCGGTGTGGCCCAGCTTGCGCCACAGTTCCTCGGCGATGTGCGGGGCCAGCGGGGCCGTCATCAGCACCAGCGGCCCGGCGACCGAGCGCGGCACCGGGCCACCGGCCTTGGTCAGGTGGTTGTTCAGCTCGGTGACCTTGGCGATGGCGGTGTTGAAGCGCAGGCCCTCCAGGTCCTGGCGCACGCCGTCGATGGCCTTGTGCAGGGCACGCAGGGTCTCCTCGTCGGCCTCGGCGTCGGTCACCGTGACCTCACCGGTCGTCTCGTCGACGATGTTGCGCCACAGCCGCTGCAGCAGCCGGAACTGGCCGACCACCGCGCGCGTGTCCCACGGCCGGGAGACGTCCAGCGGGCCCATGGCCATCTCGTACAGGCGCAGGGTGTCGGCGCCGTACTCGGCGCAGATCTCGTCCGGGGTCACCGCGTTCTTCAGCGACTTGCCCATCTTGCCCAGCAGGCGGCTGACCTTCTCGCCCTGGTAGTAGTACGCGCCGTCCCGCTCCTCGACCTCGGCGGCCGGCACCGCGATGCCCCGGCCGTCGCGGTAGACGTAGGCCTGGATCATGCCCTGGTTGAACAGCTTGTGGAACGGCTCGGCCGACGAGACGTGGCCCAGGTCGTACAGGACCTTGGACCAGAAGCGCGCGTACAGCAGGTGCAGCACGGCGTGCTCGGCGCCACCGACGTACAGGTCGACACCACCGTGCGGCCGGCCCTCGCGCGGGCCCATCCAGTACTGCTCGATCTCGGGGTCGACCAGCTGCCGGTCGTTGTGCGGGTCCAGGTAGCGGAACTCGTACCAGCAGGAACCGGCCCAGTTGGGCATGGTGTTGGTCTCGCGGCGGTACTTCTTCGGCCCGTCGCCCAGGTCCAGGGTGACGTAGACCCACTCCTCGTTGCGCGACAGCGGGGTCTCGGGCTGGGTGTTCGCGTCGTCCGGGTCGAAGGTGCGCGGGCTGTAGTCCTCGACCTCGGGCAGCTCCAGCGGCAGCATCGACTCGGGCAGCGGGTGGGCGATGCCGTCCTCGTCGTAGACGATCGGGAAGGGCTCGCCCCAGTAGCGCTGGCGGCTGAACAGCCAGTCGCGCAGGCGGAAGTTGACGGTGCCCTCGCCGATGCCCTTGTCCTGCAGCCACTCGGTGATGCGGGCCTTGGCCTCGGCCACGCCCATGCCGTCCAGGCTGATCTCGTCGTTGGACGAGTTGATGATCTTCGCGTCGTACGACCCGAAGGCGTTCTCCCACGTCGCGGTGTCGGTGCCACGGCCGTCGGTCGGCTCGACGATGCAGTGGATCGGCAGCTCGAAGGCGCGCGCGAACTCGAAGTCGCGCTGGTCGCCGCAGGGTACGGCCATGATCGCGCCGGTGCCGTAGCCCATCAGGACGTAGTCGGCGATGAAGACGGGCACCTGCTCGCCGCTGACCGGGTTGGTGGCGTACGAACCGATGAAGACGCCGGTCTTGTCCTTCGCCTCGGCCTGTCGCTCGACGTCCGACTTCGAGGCGGCCTGCGCGCGGTACGCGGCGACGGCCTCGGCGGGCGTGGCGTGGCCGCCGGTCCACACCTCGTGGGTGCCCTCCGGCCAGGCGGCCGGGGTGAACTTCTCGACCAGCGGGTGCTCGGGCGCCAGCACCATGTAGGAGGCGCCGAACAGGGTATCCGGGCGGGTGGTGAAGACCGTGATCCGCTCGCCGTCGATCGGGAAGTCGACGCGGGCGCCCTCGCTGCGGCCGATCCAGTTGCGCTGCTGCAGCTTGATGGCCTCGGGCCAGTCCAGCTCCTCCAGGTCCTCCAGCAGCCGGTCCGCGTAGGCGGTGATGCGCATGTTCCACTGGCGCAGCTTGGCCTTGAAGACCGGGTAGTTACCGCGCTCGGAGCGACCGTCGGCGGTGACCTCCTCGTTGGCCAGCACCGTGCCCAGGCCCGGGCACCAGTTGACCGGCGCGTCGGAGGCGTAGGCCAGGCGGTACTCGCCCAGGACGTCGGCGCGCTCGCGGGCGCTCAGCTCGCTCCACGCGCGCGTGGTGCCCGGAATCGCCCGCTCACCGGACTCGAACAGCGCGACCAGCTCGGAGATCGGGCGGGCCTTCCTCGCCTCCTCGTCGTACCAGGAGTTGAAGATCTGCAGGAAGATCCACTGGGTCCACTTGTAGTAGTCCGGGTCGATCGTGGCGAAGGACCGGCGCTTGTCGTGGCCCAGGCCCAGCCGGCGCAGCTGGGCCTTCATGTTCTCGATGTTGGCCTCGGTGGACACGCGCGGGTGCGTGCCGGTCTGCACGGCGTACTGCTCGGCGGGCAGGCCGAAGGCGTCGAAGCCCAGGGTGTGCAGGACGTTGTGGCCGGTCATGCGCTGGAACCGGGCGAAGACGTCGGTGGCGATGTAGCCCAGCGGGTGGCCGACGTGCAGGCCCGCACCCGAGGGGTACGGGAACATGTCCATGATGAACTTCTTGGGCTTGGCGACCAGCTCGGAGTCGCCGGCCAGGTCACCCTTGGGGTTCGGCGCCGCGTAGGTGCCGTCGGCGTCCCAGAAGTCCTGCCAGCGTGCCTCGATCTCGGCCGCCGTGGCGGCCGTGTAGCGGTGCGGCGCGGCCTCCGCCGACGTGGCGGCGGCCGCAGCGGGGTTCGTCTCGCTCATGATCCTCAAAGCTCCATCGATCGTCTCTGCCTGCGGCTGCGACATCCAAAGAAACGAAAAATCCCCTCGCACAGGAGGGGACGCCGCGCCGATGCCGACCTCACGGTTCGACCAGGGTCGGTACTGATCAGCGCGGCCCGCTAAGCAGAAGGCGTACGGCACGCATGGCGTTAGGGTACCGCAGGCCCTGAGCGAGCGGCGACGGCCTTGAGCAAGCCGCGACGCGCTTCCGTATCCCCTGTGGACATGCCAGAACCAGGGAGGAAGCTGAACCAAGCTCAACAATTTCTTCGCGTACCGTCCCCTAAGGGACACCCCGCAATCAGATCATCCGTTGATAACGACGGAATAACGCAAACCCCATACTGATCAGTATTGGCGCCACTTAGAGTTCGGCAGCGGGACCGCTTTCCCGAAACTGCTCGGAGTTGCCCCCATGAACCCTCGTCGTAGTAACCGCTCCCTCCCCAAACCGGGCCGTTCGGCCTATGGGGTGGCGTCGGCTGTCGTCCTGCTGCTCATACCCGTGGTCGTGCTGGTCGGAGGCAACCAGTTCCGCGACTTCCTGAACTTCGGCGCGGGCGTGCTGTCCCTGGTCTCGCTCAGCTGCTCGGTGATCTGGGGCCTGTTCGCGCAGGACCGGATCTTCCTGAACACACGGCAGCGGATCGTCGGCCAGGCGGTGCACCGGACCACCGCGGTCGCCTCGATCGCGTTCCTGCTGCTGCACATCACCACGAAGATCGCGCTCGGCCACACACAGCTGATCGCCGCGATCATTCCGTTCTCGCTGGGCGTCACCGGAATCGGCGGCCTGATCGGACTGGGCTCGCTGGCCGGCCTGCTGATGATCTTCGTGGGCATCACCGGCGCCCTGCGCAGCAATTTCGCCACCCCGGCCCCCGTCGCCGCCCGCTGGCGCGCCATGCACATGCTGGCCTACCCGGCCTGGTGCGCGGCGCTGGTCCACGGCCTGTACGCGGGCCGCGCGGCCAAGCCGGTCTTCGTGATCCTCTACAGCCTGTCCCTGCTCGGCGTGATGGGCGCCCTGGCGCTGCGCGCGGCTCCGCGCCCGGTCAAGCGCAAGGTCGCCGACCGGCTGGTGGCACTGTTCGGCAGCTCGGAGCGGCCGGGGCTCGAGGAGCTGGACGCGAGCCGCTCCCGGGTGGCCGAGCCGGCACCGGCGGGCTTCGAGGGCCGACCCGAGCCCCGGGCGGCGGCCGCCCCTGCCGCGCCGCTGTACCAGTCCCCCGTCGCCCCCGCCGCAGAGCCCGCGTCGGGCTTCGCGGCCGCCTACCGCGCCGTCTCCACGCCGCGCCGCTCCCGGCAGCCGTACCCGGATCAGACCGCCCGCATGGACCTGCCGCTGGACCTGCAGGCCACGGAGGCCGTCCCGCGCATGGACGGCCCCTCCGGCGCCGCGGGCAGCTGGCCCATCCCGTCCCCGCCGCCGGTCGGCGAGGCCCCGCCGTCGGCCTACGACCCGCTGCAGGACACCGGACACACCATCCCGGTCTATGGCAATTCAGACGCCTACGGGTACGGCGGCAGTGACATGTACGACAACACTGAGACAAACGGCCTCTATGGCACGTACAACGCCAGTGACACGTACAACGACGGTTCCGCCACCGAAACGCTGCCCGGCATGTCCTACGACACACCGAGTTCGGGCGAACCTTGGAACACGCCGTCCGGAGGCTTTAAGTGAACGAGGCCCTGCCCGACGTACCCGAAGTCCGCGTGGTCGGCCTTCCGCAGCTCACGTCGGGCTTCGACCTTGTGGAACGACTCGACCTGCCCATGCACCTGAAGGTGCACGGACCGCTCGACACGCTCGGCGGCGAGCAGCTCGCGCAGCTCGCCGAACGCATCAATCTCAAGGGCCGCGGCGGCGCGGGCTTCCCGTTCCACAAGAAGCTGCGCTCGGTCGCCGAGTCGGCGATCAAGCGCGGGGTGCGGCCGGTCGTCGTCGTCAACGGCAGCGAGGACGAACCGGCCTGCCGCAAGGACACGGTGCTGATCAACCGCGCCCCGCACCTGATCCTGGACGGCGCGCTGCTGTGCGCGGAGGCGCTCGGCGCGCGGACACTCGTGATCGGTGTCACGCGCGAGTCCACGCAGCGCTCCATGGAGGCCGCACTCGCCGAACGCGGGCTGAGCAACAGCCGTAGATCGGCGCTCCGCGCGTGGGTGCAGCGCAATCCGGTGCGCATGGTCACCGGCGCCGCCGCCTCCCTGATCCGCTCGATCGACGGCGGCCCGGCGATCCCGCCCGGCCGCAAGATCAGCGCCTCCCAGAGCGGCGTCGGCGGCGCGCCCACCCTGCTGTCGAACGCGGAGACGTTCGCGCAGCTGGCCATCGCCGCCCGCATCGGCCCCGAGCGCTACGGCAACACCGGCCTGTACGACGAGCCGGGCACCGTCATGCTCACCGTCTCCGGCGCGGTCGCCCGCCCGATGGTGATCGAGGTCCCCACCGGCGTGCCGCTGCGGTACGTGCTGCAGCTGGCGGGCGCCCCGCCGGTGCCGCAGGGCGTGCTGACCGGCGGCTACCACGGCAAGTGGATCGACGCGGCGACCGTCAACGAGGCGATCGTCTCCCGGAACTCGCTGGACGCGGTGGGCGGTTCGCTGGGCGCGGGCGCGATCCTGCCGATCAGCCAGGAGACCTGCCCGCTGGGCGAGTCGCTGCGGGTGGCGCAGTGGCTGGCCGAGGAGAGCGCCGGCCAGTGCGGCCCCTGCTACCTCGGACTGCCCGCGGCCGCGCGCGGCATGGAGGACATCCTCAACGGCGGCGGACCGGCCGCCCTGGAGGCGCTGAAGCAGGTCGCGAAGAACGTGAAGCGGCGCGGCGCGTGTTCGCATCCGGACGGCTCGGCGATGTTCCTGGAGTCGACCATCAAGGCGTTCACCGACGACCTGGCCGCACATGTCCTCGGAAACGGCTGCGGACGGCCCGTGGAGGGCGTTCTGCCGCTCTTCGAGGGGGGCAGGGCCGCTACGGGCATCCTGGGCGGCGAAGGGCCCGAGGAGACCGGCGCCAGCCGCCAGAAGATCTACGTCGACTGGACGCTGTGCCGGGGCCACGGACTGTGCGCCGACATCCTCCCCGAGGTGTTCGAACTCGGCGCCGACGGTTTCCCGACCGTCGCCCAGGCGCAGGTGCCGCGGTACGCGGAGGCGAAGGCGTTGCGCGCGGTGCGCCGCTGCCCGGCGCTCGCCCTGCGCCTGGAGGAGGACACGCGCGGGCAGGCGCCGTCCCGCAATCTGCCGGTCGTCTCCCAGGGCCGCGGCCGGCGCGCGCTCGGCCGCTGAGCACGCTGAGCACACGGGAGGGGCGGGTCACCCGAGCCGGGTGACCCGCCCCTCCGTTCAGCCACGCGTTTCCCCAACACGCCGAAGGCGGACCATCTTTCGGATGATCCGCCTTCGAATTCTGTGGAGCTAAGGAGAATTGAACTCCTGACCTCCTGCATGCCATGCAGGCGCTCTACCAACTGAGCTATAGCCCCTCGTTTTCTTGTTTCGCCCGGTTCCCCCGGCGACGTCGTAAACATTACAGGCCCGCGGACGCAGCGCCAAATCGGTTTCGCGTTCATCCCGACGTGTCCACTAATGTCGGATTTAGTGACCAGGCCTGACCACCCGCGCGGGACGGGCACGGGACGGGCGCGGGGCTGGGGCCGGCCTCGGTCGTCAAGCCGGGTTTGCGGCACGCGTGCGTACGTGTGTTCTGGCGCGCGTGCGCGGCGTACTGCCGGCGGAGTTGAACGGGCAGCGGGACCGGGCGGCCCGAACTGCACCAGCAAGTCGTGGAATTGCCGCTCTCGGCCCGTTACGAGGGAGTCGGCGCCCTGTTCCTCGTACTCGCTTGGACATCGTTGCCGCGGCGCGTGGGCGGTGCGGCGCGCGTCAAGCCGTCACGAAGGAGTAGAACCGCTTGAGTGTGCAGTGCTCTTCCAGGAGACGGCCGTAGATCGGCTCGCCCTCCAATTCGCGGTACGTCTCGATCGGGTCGCCCTTTATGATCAGCGCCCGCGCGCATTCCTCACACCAGTACTGGTAATCGGGGTTGATCGGCTCCATGTCACGGACGATCGGGGTACCGCTCCCGCACCAGTCGCACTTTCGCCTGTGTGCACCCATCGATCAGCTCCAGCTGTGGCCGCAGGCCGTGCACACGTAGGAGATTCCACCGTTGTCGCCGAGAACTTGGGCGACATGCGCGGAACCGCAGGAAGGGCAGCTCAGCCGGGTGGTCGTGCCCCGTATCAACGCCGCACCGAGGAGGTGGCCGACCTCCTCGAGGATGCTCGCAGGCATCGCTACTCCCTCCCGTCGGGCCACGCCCCCTTCCGGCCGTTTGATTCTGCCACGGCCGGAGCAATACGGTCAGCGACGCCTCAGTACCAGTCCGGACACGGCTCCCGTCGCGGCCGTTCCGGCCAGCGCCCAGGCACACCGAGAACGCCTCCGCAGAGGTATACGAGCGCAAAGCCCCCAGCGACTCAAGCCGGTTCGGGAACAGTGTGCCGAATGACGCACACCGATCAGCTGACCTGGCTGGGTGACCTCGTCATCAAGCCGCTGACGTCCGCCGCGTCGTCGGGCCACCGTGGCGAGCGCACCGGTGAGCGTCGAGCTGACGGTCGTGAAGGCGGCGGCGGCTGGGGCGAAGCTCAGGCCGGGTGACCTCGCAGTCGCTGTCCATCGGCGAGATGCCCGAGTGCCGGACCGTGATCTACGCCCCGGAGGACGTCCACCGCTGGAATGCAGAAAATCCCGCCCCCTGACGGGGACGGGACCTTCATCACCGATCTTCGACAACTCAACGGAGTGTCGATCAGTGGAGCTAAGGAGAATTGAACTCCTGACCTCCTGCATGCCATGCAGGCGCTCTACCAACTGAGCTATAGCCCCTCGCGTTCTTCCCGCTCGGCGGGGCGAACAAGAAGAACTCTAGCCTGTGACCTGCCAGAAAGTGAAATCCGGGGTCCGGGGGCGCGCTGGGCTCAGTCGTCGTCGCCGAGGACGGGCTCCGGCAAGGTGCCGGCGTTGTGTTCCAGCAGGCGCCAGCCGCGGGCGCCCTCGCCGAGCACGGACCAGCAGCAGTTGGAGAGGCCGCCGAGGCTCTCCCAGTGCCGGGCCTCCAGGCCGAGGAGCCGGCCGATGGTGGTGCGGATGGTGCCGCCGTGGCTGACGACGACGAGGGTGCCGTCCTCGGGCAGCTTCTCGGCGTGCCGCAGTACGACGGGGGCGGCACGGTCGGCGACCTCGGTCTCCAGTTCGCCGCCGCCCCGGCGGACCGCCTCGCCGCGCTTCCACGCGGCGTACTGCTCGCCGTAGCGGGTGATGATCTCCTCGTGCGTCAGCCCCTGCCAGACGCCCGCGTAGGTCTCGCGCAGGGCCTCGTCACGGGTGACGTCGAGGCCGGTGAGGGCGGCCAGCTCGACGGCCGTGTCCGAGGCCCGCTGCAGGTCCGAGGAGACGATCGCGTGGGGCTTCAGGGAGGCCAGCAGCCGGGCGGCGCGGCGGGCCTGGCCGATGCCGGTCTCGGTCAGTGCGACGTCCGTGCTGCCCTGGAAGCGGCGCTCGACGTTCCAGGCGGTCTGGCCGTGCCGCCACAGGATGACGCGGCGGCCGCGGTCCTTGCGGTCGGTGACCTCTCCGGTGGAGCTCATCACCACTCCCCGCCCGGCTCCCGCTCGGCCTCGGCGGCCTGCAGCTTGGCGTGCTCCTCCGCCTTGCCGCGGGTGGCCTTGGCGTCGGCGGGCAGCTCGAGCTCGGGGCAGTCCTTCCACAGCCGCTCCAGGGCGTAGAAGACCCGCTCCTCGCTGTGCTGGACGTGGACGACGATGTCGACGTAGTCGAGCAGAATCCAGCGGGAGTCGCGGTCTCCCTCACGGCGCACCGGCTTGGCGCCGAGTTCCTTCAGCAGGCGCTCCTCGATCTCGTCGACGATGGCCTTGACCTGGCGGTCGTTCGGCGCGGAGGCCAGCAGGAAGGCATCCGTGATCGACAGCACGTCGCTGACGTCGTAGGCGATGACGTCGTGGGCGAGCTTGTCGGCCGCCGCCTGGGCGGCGGTGTTGATGAGCTCAAGAGAACGGTCGGTGGCGGTCACAAGCAAGCTTTCGGTCGGCGGTCACTAGACCTCAAGGGTCTCACGGACCGCCCGGCGCACCCCACGTGATTACGGTGCCACGTGGGGTGCCCGGGACCTGGTCACGAGTTGCCGGGCTGATAGTCCCGGCCGAGGACGACCGAGACGTCGGCGCCCGAGGAGACCGTGCTCTGGGCCACGGAGCCGGCGGGCAGGCCGAGGGTCTTGGCGACCTCCGCGGCATCGGCTTTGTGGGAGGCGTTCGAGTAGACCACCTTGGAGGTGGCCTGGGTGCCGGAGGCGCTGCCGCCTTCGAGGAAGGTGAAGCCGCCGTTGAGCAGCACCACGCGGGCCTTTTCTGTGTCGTCCTTCACACCGGTGGCGTTCTGCACGGAGACACGGACCGCGGAGCCCGTGTCGGGGCTCTTGGCGGTGCCGCCGAGGATGTCCTTCACCACGCTGTCGCTGGTCTTCGCGCTCAGCGTGCCGTCGGGCTGCACGGGCAGCAGGGCGGTCTTGTAGGCGCCGCCCTTGGCGAGGTCGGCGAGCTTGGCGAGGAAGGTGCCGAGGTCCTTGTCGGTGAGCGGCGGGTCGAGGATCTGCGCGAGCGTCTGCACGGTGATCGTGGCCGCCGACGGGTCGGAGGACAGTTTGCGCAGCACACCCTGCATGACCTGGCCGAACCGTTCGAGCTGGGCGTCCTGGGACTCGCCGGGGGCGCGGTAGGTGGCGTAGGCGACGGCCATCTTGCCGCTGAGGGTCTGGCCGCTGCCCTTGTGGACGAGCGGCTCGGCGCCCTTCTTCTTGGTGTCCGGGTCGGGCACGTCGGTGTTGGTGTCGATGTCGATGTTGCCGACCAGGTCGACGAGGTTCTGCAGATAAGGGGTGTCGAGGCGCCAGGTGCCCTGGATGTTGGTGCCGAGGACGGTGCCGAGCTGGTCCCGGGTGCCGGAGGAGCCGTCGTCATCCACCGACTTGGCGAGGGTCGTGGTGGAGCCGTCGTCGGCGCTCAGATCCAGGGAGTTGGGCAGCAGCACGGTGCTGCCCTGCTTGGTGGTGGTGTTGTCGACCAGCAGCGCCGTGGAGGTGCCGCCCTTGCCGGTGTTGTGCAGGTGGACGACGATCACGTCGCGTTTCTGGGCGCCGACCGCCGTACCCGCTCCGGGCTTGGAGCCGGAGGAGGACAGGCCGGGCAGCTTTCCGGCGTACCAGAGGTAGCCGACGCCGCCGACGGCGACCAGGGCGAGGACGACGAGCAGGGCGATGATCCGGCTCCGGGCGCGGCGCCGGGCCTCCTCGCGGCGCTCGGTGCGGTTCTCGGTGAAGTTCAGCCAGTCGATGACGTCCTCGGAGTTGCCGTCCGGCTCCTCGACGAACGCGAACTGCTCGGTGTGGTAGTCCCGTTCGTCCTCATCCCGCCGCTCCTCTGGCCGTGCCGGGGCGTACGGTCCCTCCACCGGGCCGGCCTGCTGCGGGATGTAGGCGGTCTGCTCGGTGACCCGGGGCTGCTGCCCGCTGCTCGCGGCCTGCCCGTAGGGGTCGTAACCGGCGGTGTGCTGGGGGCCGGTGGCGTACGGGTCGTACGGGGCCTGGGCGCCGTAGGGGTCGTAGCCGGGTGCGGGCCGGCCGGAGTCGTAGGGGGGCACCGGCGGCTGCTGGCCGGTGGCGTAGGGGTCGTAGCCGTAGCCCTGCTGCTGGGCGTACGGGTCGTAGGTGGCCTGCTGGGCCTGTGGAGCCTGCTGTGCCGGGATCTGCCGGTACACGGGCTGGCCGTGCTCGTCGTAGCCGACGAGTTCGTACGGGCCTGCGCCGTAGCCGGCGTCACCCACGTCGTATCGGTTGTTCACCGGTGCCCCTCTCGGCTCACTCGCCGCGGTACAGCTCGCGCTTGTCGATGTAGCGCACGACTCCGTCCGGCACCATGTACCAGATGGGGTCTCCCTTGGCGACTCTCGCACGGCAGTCTGTGGAGGAGATGGCGAGCGCCGGAACCTCTACCAGCGAGACGCCGCCCTCCGGCAGACCCGGATCGGTCAGATGATGGCCGGGCCGCGTGACGCCGATGAAATGGGCGAGGGAGAACAGTTCCTCGCTGTCCCGCCAGGTCAGCAGTTGGGCGAGGGCGTCGGCGCCGGTGATGAAGAACAGGTCGGTGTCGGGGTTGAGGGCGCGCAGGTCGCGCAGGGTGTCCACGGTGTAGGTGGGACCGCCGCGGTCGATGTCGATGCGGCTGACGGAGAACTGCGGGTTCTCGGCGGTCGCGATGACCGTCATCAGATAGCGGTCCTCGGCCGGGGAGACCTTGCGGTGGGTCTTCTGCCACGGCTGCCCGGTGGGCACGAACACCACCTCGTCGAGGTGGAACTGCGCGGCGACCTCGCTGGCCGCCACCAGGTGCCCGTGGTGGATCGGGTCGAACGTACCGCCCATGACGCCCAGGCGACGCTTGCCCGTGTGGTCGGGGCTCTGGCCCGGCCGGTACTCCGGGTGGTTCACCGTGTCGTCGGCGCTCTCGTACGCCGGACCGGTAGGCATGTCCTGCTCTCCCATGCGTGCAGACCCTACCGGCCCGGCCTCGGGCGTCCGGCCGGGGACGGGGTCCGGCTCAGCGGTCGCGGTTGAAGCGGGTGGTGATCCACAGCAGGAGCAGCAGGATGGCGAGGGCCGAGCCGCCGGTGACGGCGGGGTTGAGGCTGTTGTGGTGGCCGCCCTCGGCTTCGGCGAGGGTGACCAAGTGGGCTGCGGTGCTGTGAAGGCTCATCTTCGGCAGGACCTAACGCGTGTGGGCGGGATAAAGATGTCGGCTCATCGTAAGCGGGCGGCCCTGCGGCGATCACGCCGACTCCGCCGTTGGGGACGGCAGCCGGCATGAGGCCGCCCGCGACGGGGACTTCCCGCCGCCGGCCGGCGAGACGCTGCCCGGGATCTTCCGCCGTCGCGCGGCGGGGAACTTTCGCCGGCCGTCAGTCGTCTTTCCGCTTGTAGCCGCGCAGCAGGAACCAGGCGGTCAGTGCACAGCCCAGGACCATGACGATCAGGATGATCCGGAGCAGATTCCCCGCCCCGTGCTGCTGGACGGCGCTCGCGGCGGCCTCGGTCAGCCAGGCGGCTGCGGGGTGATGCTCCATGCGTGGACTCCTTCGGCTGTACTGCCCGTCCACGGTATCTCCGCCTAGGCTGGGCTCCGCCTCGGGGGCACAGTGGCACTCACACGTACATGGGGGACGACATGTCCGACGACGGCCAGCAGGACACGGGGCACGAGCGCGTGCCGAGCAGGCAGCGCAGGCGGTTCCCGGGGATCTCCTCGCGTGCCTACGAGCATCCGGCCGACCGCTCCGCCCTGGTCGCGCTGCGCAAGCTGAGCGGATTCGACACCGTCTTCAAGGCGCTCAGCGGGCTGCTGCCCGAGCGGAGCCTGAGACTGCTGTTCCTGTCCGATTCGGTGCGCGTCTCCGAGCGGCAGTTCCAGCATCTGCACGACATGCTGCTGGACGCCTGTTACATCCTGGACCTGGAGAAGGTCCCGCCGATGTACGTCACGCAGGATCCGCAGCCGAACGCGATGTGCATCGGCCTGGACGAGCCGATCATCGTCGTCACCACGGGGCTGGTGGAACTCCTCGACGAGGAGGAGATGCGGGCGGTCGTCGGACACGAGGTCGGACACGCGCTGTCCGGGCACTCGGTGTACCGCACGATCCTGCTGTTCCTGACCAGCCTCGCGGTGAAGGTGGCCTGGATCCCGCTGGGCAACCTCGCGATCATGGCGATCATCACGGCGCTCAGGGAGTGGTTCCGCAAGTCGGAGCTGTCCGCGGACCGGGCGGGGCTGCTGGTGGGGCAGGACCTGCAGGCCTCGATGCGCGGCCTGATGAAGATCGCGGGCGGCAATCATCTGCACGAGATGAACGTGGACGCGTTCCTGGAGCAGGCCGAGGAGTACGACTCCGGGGGCGATCTGCGCGACTCGGTGCTGAAGATCCTGAACGTGCTGCCCCGCTCGCATCCGTTCACCACCGTGCGAGCGGCGGAGCTGAAGAAGTGGGCCGAGTCCCGGGACTTCCAGCGGATGATGGACGGCCACTACCCGCGGCGCGACGAGGACAAGGACGCCTCTGTCAGCGACTCCTTCCGTGAGTCGGCGGCCAGCTACGCAAGCGATGTGAAGGCCTCCAAGGACCCGCTGATGAAGCTGGTCACCGATCTCGCGGGCGGCGCGGGCGATCTGGGCGGCCGGGTCCGCCGCGGCTTCGACGGCTTCCGCACCCCGCCCCCGCCGAAGGAGGGCCCGACGGACGCTCCGCGGGACGAGGAGTAGGGCGCGGCAAACCCCACGGCGACGTCATCCCTCCGCAACGGCGCTCAGCCGCGACGGCGGGATGCGGCGGCGCCGAACGCACCTCAGCCCGAGACACCGATCCCGGGTGCCGGGAAAGACGCCTCGCCTTCACCCCGGCCGGCCAGCCAGCCGACCGGCGCCGAAAAGGCCGCTCAGACCTTCGGCTCGGCCCCAACGGCCAGCGTCCCGCACAGGGCCGTAGGGCTGTCCGTCTCGTACGGGTCGGTGCCCGCGGGGACGCCGGTGTGGGCCGTCTGGCCGGCCAGGAGGGGGCGGAGGTAGGCGCTGGAGTCCTCGACGCAGGCGAGCGGGCCCGCCTCGACGTAGGACGTGATCAGCTGGACCTGGTGGGTGCGCAGATCGTCGCGGGTGAAGCGGAAGGTCACCTCGCGGCGGACCGTGAACAGCGACACGGCGGCCCCGGCCGCGGAACCGGTGGAGCGCAGGGCGTAGACGAAGGTGTGGTCGGCGGTGACCTCCAGCGCGCTCGCGTCGCTCTCGACGGCCCGCAGATCGCCCCGGACGCGGATCCGGTCGTCGGCGAGCTGGGCGCGGGAGGGGTCGAGGCGGACCAGCCAGCCGGTGGCGGCGTGCCGGCCGTCCGTCGCGGGGTGGTCGACGAAGCTCTGGTCGAACTGGTCGAGCTGGTCGGCGTCGATGAGGGACCGGACGGGGCTGACCTCGCGGCCGGTCAGCACCTCGGGGTAGAGCGAGGAGCGGACTATGTAGTCCTTGGCGGTCGTGAGCGCGGTCACGACCTCGCTGTCGGAGAAGTGGGCGGTGCTGCGGGAGGCGGGCAGCGGTATGCCCGCGGCGCCGATATCGAACTGGGCGGCGGGGCTGTGCGCGAACAGGTTCTCGGCGTCGCCGGTGCCGGGCACCTTGCCCGTCGGGGCGAGCGGGATCACGGTCATCCGCAGCGGCTCGGCGGGGCGCCGGGTCTGCGGGGAGCCGTAGGGGTGGCGGACGCCCATGTAGATCGCGGTGCCGAAGGCGATGGCGAGCAGCACGACGAGGGCCAGGGCCTGCCGGGTGAGTCCGCGGTGCAGGGGCGGGCGGCGGCGTACGGCGGGCGCGTGGTCGGCCATCCGCTCCTCGGCGGAGTACTCCTGGAGGCGGGCAGCGCGGACGAACGACTCGTCGAACACGACGGATCGGTACTCGTCCTCGCCACCTCCGGGGCCGCCCTCGGGTGTGCCCTCCGGTGGGTCTCCAGGCCCGCCCATACTTTCAGAGTAGGTCTCGTGGGCCTCAGGTAAACGCCCTGCTACACGACAACTTCTGACAGGTGCTCACCAAGAGTGGAGGCGGGCACTCAGGGGGAACGCGGGGTGGCCGAGGCGGCCGGCTGGGAGGAGTCGGCGGAGGCGGAGGGCGCGCCGGCACTGCCCTGTTCCAGGCCGGTGGAGGCGGGCGTGGGGACCCCGTCGCGGGCGCCGGCGGAGCTGCCGCGGTAGACGGCGGCGAAGGCCAGGGCGACCATGCCTATGCCCATGACGACGGCGAGCACCCAGGCGACGGGGCGATGCCAGCGGACCTGTTTGCCGTAGGGGCCGAAGGGGCCGTGGCGCTCGTGGAGGACGTAGGTGTCGTCCAGCTCGTCGTCGTCCCGATCTTGGCTGAGATCGGTCCCCTCGGGGGAGTACTTGTCCTCGTAGCGCTCGCCTCGGGCGTGGGCGCGGCGGGCCTCCGCCTCGGAGGCCTCGGCTCTGGCCTGTGCGGCGGCCAGGAGGCGTTCGACGGCGGTCGGCTCATGGACCACGGCCGCCTGTACGAAGGCCTCGTCGAAGACCACGGAGGCGAACTCTTCGTCCGACACCCCGTGGTCGTGGTCGTCGTCGGGCTCCCAGCCGTCAGGGAACGGCATGCCCCCCACGTCCTCCGGCACGGATCCAGAGTAGACCTGGGGGGTCAATTTGGGCAGACGGTATGGAAATTCGTCTGACTGGTGAGACGCCTTTCAGCTGCCCGCCCGGATCACGGGACGTACGGCCGAACAGGTGAATCTCAGGGGCGCACGTGTCCGTCGCCGGTGACGATGTACTTCGTGCTGGTCAGCTCCGGCAGACCCATCGGGCCGCGGGCGTGCAGCTTCTGGGTGGAGATGCCGATCTCGGCGCCGAAGCCGAACTGGCCGCCGTCGGTGAAGCGGGTGGAGGCGTTCACGGCGACGGTGGTGGAGTCGACCAGCTGGGTGAAGCGGCGAGCGGCCTGCTGGGAGGTGGTGACGATGGCCTCGGTGTGCCCGGAGGTCCACAGCCGGATGTGCTCGACGGCCTTGTCCAGGGAGTCCACGACGGCGGCGGCGATGTCGTAGGAGAGGTACTCGGTCTCCCAGTCCTCGGCCACGGCCTCCACGACCGTCGCCTTGGAGTCCTTGGCGTGGGCCATGACCCGCTCGTCGGCGTGGACGGTGACGCCGGCCTCGGCGAGGGCGTCCAGGGCGCGCGGCAGGAACTCGGCGGCGATGTCCTGGTGGACGAGGAGGGTCTCGGCGGCGTTGCAGACGCTGACCCGCTGGGCCTTGGAGTTGATCAGGATGTCGATCGCCATGTCGATGTCGGCGGTCGCGTCGACGTAGACGTGGCAGTTGCCGGTGCCGGTCTCGATGACGGGGACGATGGACTCGCTGACCACGGTCTGGATCAGGGAGGCGCCGCCACGCGGGATGAGGACGTCGACCAGACCGCGGGCGCGCATCAGCTCGCGCACGGAGTCGCGGCTCTCGCCGGGCACCAGCTGGACGGCGTCGGCGGGCAGTCCCGCGCCGCCGACGGCGTCCCGGATGACACGGACGAGGGCGGTGTTGGACTCGTAGGCGGAGGCCGAGCCGCGCAGCAGGACGGCGTTGCCGGACTTCAGGCAGAGGGCGGCGGCGTCGACGGTGACGTTCGGGCGGGCCTCGTAGATGATGCCGACGACGCCGAGCGGGACGCGGACCTGGCGCAGGTCGATGCCGTTGGGCAGGGTGGAGCCGCGGACGATCTCGCCGACCGGGTCGGGCAGCTTCGCGACGTCGCGGACGTCGGAGGCGATGGCGCGGACCCGCTCGGGGGTGAGGGTCAGCCGGTCGACGATGGCCTCGCTGGTGCCGTTCTCCCGGGCCTTGGCGATGTCCTTGGCGTTGGCCTCGACGATCTCGCTGGTCCGGACCTCCAGGGCGTCGGCGATGGCGAGCAGCGCGTCGTCCTTCACGGCGCGCGGGAGCGGCGCGAGGTCGGCGGCGGCGGCCTTGGCCCGGTAGGCGGCCTGGGTGACCGGGGACATGGAGTCGTACGGCGAGAGCGTGGTCATGAGGGAAGGGTAGTGCGCGGCGCCGCGCACTCACCGCTCATCCCAAACCCCGAGACAAGCCCTCAGGATCACTCAAAAGGGATGTACTCCCACCGGGGTCGCCGGTGCCGGGCCGTATCCCTCGGCGATGCGGTGGTGATAGGTCTCGCGGTCGATGACCTCGAGGCCGACGATCTCCCAGGCCGGCAGGCCGGCGCTCTGCCGGTGCTCGCCCCACAGGCGCAGGGCCACGGCGGCGGCGTCGTGCAGATCCCGGGCCTCTTCCCAGTACCGGATCTCGGCGTGGTCGGTCGCGTATCTGCTGGTGAGCAGGAAGGGGTGGTCGTGGGCCAGCTGTTCCAGGGCCCGCCGCAGCTCGGGCAGGGGCACCTGCTTCCCGGAGACGCTGAGGGTGACGTGCCACAGCCGGGGCAGATCCGTGGGCTCTTGGTAGACGTCCCCGGCCGCGACGCTCGTCAGAGCACCGCGCGACGTCGCCCCAGGGCGCGCTCGTCTCACGACGGCCTCCTTCACGCTTGGCTCGCATGGCCCCTTGACGGAACGTGTTCCTTCACATGTCCCAGACACAAAGTTGAGCAGGCCTTAGGCCTCCGCGTGGTGGTTTTACGGAACGTCCCCCACCGGGGGCGGTCCTTACGCCCCGTTTTACGAGCGGTTTTGCGAGTGTCACGGGTGCAGGAGCACCAGGTCGTCCCTGTGTACGACCTCGCGTTCGTACGCCGGGCCCAGCTCGCGGGCCAGCTCGCGGGTCGAACGTCCGATCAGCCGCGGGATCTCCTTGGCGTCGAAGTTGACGAGCCCCCGGGCCACCGCGCGGCCCCTCGTGTCGCGCAGTTCGACGGGGTCGCCGGCGCTGAACTCGCCCTCCACGGCGGCGATTCCGGCGGGCAGCAGGGAGGTGCGGCGCTTCACGACCGCGTCCACCGCGCCGTCGTCCAGGGTCAGCGCGCCCTGCGGGGTGGAGGCGTGCTGCAGCCACAGGAGGCGGTCGGCGGAGCGTTTGCCGGTGGGGTGGAAGTAGGTGCCGGTGTCGCCGCCGCTCAGCGCGTCCGCCGCGTGCACGGCACTGGTGAGGACCACGGGGATGCCGGCGGCGGCCGCAATCCGGGCGGCCTCGACCTTGGTGACCATGCCGCCGGTGCCGACGCCGGCTTTGCCCGCGCTGCCGATCTCGATGCCGGCGAGGTCCTCGGGGCCCTTCACTTCCGCTATCCGCGAGGTGCCGGGCTTGCTGGGGTCGCCGTCGTAGACACCGTCGATGTCGGAGAGGAGGACGAGCAGGTCGGCGTGGACGAGGTGGGCGACGAGGGCGGCGAGGCGGTCGTTGTCGCCGAAGCGGATCTCGTCGGTGGCGACCGTGTCGTTCTCGTTGACGATCGGGAAGGCGCCCATGGCGAGGAGCTTGTCGAGGGTGCGGGAGGCGTTGCGGTGGTGGGCGCGGCGGCTCATGTCGTCGGAGGTGAGCAGGACTTGGCCGACGCGGACGCCGTAGCGGGCGAAGGAGGCGGTGTAGCGGGCGACGAGCAGGCCCTGGCCGACGCTGGCGGCGGCCTGCTGCCGGGCGAGGTCCTTCGGGCGGCGGCGCAGCCCGAGCGGGGCGAGCCCGGCGGCGATGGCACCGGAGGAGACGAGGACGATCTCCCGCTCTCCCCCGCTGCGGATCTTGGCCAGCACGTCGACCAGCGCGTCGACGCGGTCGGCGTCCAGGCCGCCGGCGGCGGTGGTCAGCGACGAGGAGCCCACCTTGACGACGATCCTGCGGGCCTCGCCCACGGCCTGCCTAGCCCTTGCCACCTTGCCCTCTGTTCCCTCGTGTTCCCGCGCGCGGTTGCCGGTCGCCTCCTTGGCAATCTACGCGAAGCGGATCGTGCCGTGCCCACCGGTCCAGCCTCCGGACGGGCGGTGCGTGGCCGTGCGCTCACGTGCGCTCACGATGCGCGTACGGCGCGAGGGCGTGGCGAGGGCGCACTGGTTGATCATGACTGACGGTCACACTTGCCCTTTACGTGGGACATTCCCCGTGATTTACCTTAATCGCAGCCCGTTACGCCTTCTTACCTTGCAAGCAGGTGCCCTCTACCAGGCCGGGAGTGGTCGGGCTCAGAAGAGGTAAGAGCTGCTCACCTTCGCTTGGTGGCTTCAGGTAAGAGCGATCTGGAGCAATTCTGAACGTAAGGCGAACGAAAAAGGGCCGGTCCGTGGGCCGGCCCTCTCTCACTCGCTTGCGGCCGTCCGTCAGCGGGCGGCGGCCTGGTCGCGTACGGCGTCCAGCAGGAGGATGCGGAGGATACGTCGGAGACCATCGCATCGGAGACGTCGAGGCAGTCGTACAGACGCGGCTCGGCGCCCGTGATCACGCGGTGCTCGTACGAGGGAAAGGCGTGCCAGTAGGAGGTGTTCCACTCGGCGCGCAGCTGGGCGATCTCCGTGTGCCGAGCCACGTCTCCGGTGCTGTCGCGGGTGGCCTCGGCCTCGTGGCCCTTGCTGTCGTCGCCCTTGCCGGTCAGTTCGTCGATCCGGGCCTCGATCCGGGCCAGGTCCGACTCCGCCGTGGCCTGGGGCGGCCTTGTCGGCGGTGAAGCGCGGATCGGCGGCGCGCTCGGGGCGGCCTTCTCGACCAGCACGGTGATCCGCCGGTGCGCGGCGCCGGCCTCCTTGCTGACAGTGCCGGTGAACGGGTGCGGCTTGTACAGGACGCGGACCGGCGGGTCGGCCGCGATCAGCTTCCGCACGATGTTCTCGCCGGCGAGAACGATCGAGGTGTTGCCCGGGTTGCCGTCCCAGACCTCCCAGGTCGGCGCGTACAGCACGGTCGGGCAGTGTCCGTCAGCGGCTTCGGGCGCGCCCTGCCAGGCCTGGATGGGCGCGAGCTGCGGGCGGCCGACCTCCACGATGTCGTCGTCGCGGACGCCGACGTCGGCGATGGCATGGCGGTCACGGCCGGCCCGACTGGCGGTCCGCACCTCGTCGTAGACCTTGCTGTACGGGTTGACGCTCGCGAGCTCGTCACTGTCGCCGTGGCCGATGAAGACGTGCTTCATGGTGGGCACGCGCAGCAGGTCCAGCTGCTCCATCGTCTCCAGCCACATGTTGACCTGGTGGCCAGCCGGCCAGTCGTCGACGGCGGCGGCGAGCACCGCATCGGCCTTCGGCGGGACCTTGCCGCGGATGTACGGCACGAGCACCAGATGGGGCCGGTCGTGCGCCGCCCCGCCGTCGCTGCCGTCAGACCATGCCGTCAGACCACCTGAACGCCGGGCTCGTCGCACTCCACCCGCAGCCGGGCCGGCGTGCGCGCCGTGGCCTGCGGTCGGACGACGGTGTCGACGACGCGGACCTGTGCGTCGATGCCGTCGCGGCGGATGTCGAAGAGGTGGTAGCCGCGGTGGCAGTCGATCATCTTCCAGTGCGGGTTGTCCGCCTTCAGCGGGTCCCACTGGGCGTGGAAGGCGGCCTCGTCCTGGTCGCCGTTGCTGGAGACGGACGTACCGACGAACTCGGTGCCGACGACACCCGCGTCGGGGTCGGCGAAGTCCTCCTTGAGATCGCTGATCATCGTCAGATGCCGGTCGCCGCTGAGCACGACCGGATTGCGGATGCCGGCGAACTCCGCCAGCAGGGCGTTGCGTTCGACCTGGTAGCCGTCCCAGGAGTCGTAGGACCAGAGCTTGCCGTCGCCGGGCAGCAGATCGGTCTCGGCCATCATGATCTGAGAGGCGATCAGATTCCAGCGGGCCGGGGAGCCGTGCAGCCCGTCCAGCAGCCACCGCTTCTGCCCGGCACCCAGCATCGTCATCGACGGCGCCTCGGCGCCCTGCTGCGTGGTCGCCTGGTCGGTGCGGAACTGCCGGGTGTCCAGGACGTTCAGCCGCGCCAGCCGGCCGAACTCCAGCCGGCGGTACATCCGGATGTGCGGGCCGTGCGGGACGGCGCTCGCGCGCACCGGCATGTGCTCCCAGTACGCCTGGAAGGCCGCCGTCAGCCGGGCCACGAACGCGTCGTGCGACTGCTTGTCCGGGTCCTGCGGGACCTCGCCGGCCCAGTCGTTGTCGACCTCGTGGTCGTCGAAGGTGACCACCCAGGGGGCGCTCGCGTGCATGGCGGCGAGGTCGGGGTCGGTGCGGTACTGGGCGTACCGGTTGCGGTACTCGACGAGGGTGTACGGCTCGCCCGCGCCCTCGTGTCGCCGTACCGCCGTCGAGGTGGGCGCCGTCTCGTAGATGTAGTCGCCGACGAAGAGCACGAGGTCGGGGTCCTGGGCCAGCATGTCGGCGTACGGCGTGAAGTAGCCGTGCTGCCAGTTCTGGCAGGAGGCGAGGGCGACGCGCAGCGCACCGCCCCGCTGGTGCGCGTGCGGCGCGGTGCGGGTGCGGCCGGCGGGCGAGAGCTGCCCGCCGGCCCGGAAGCGGTACCAGTAGGGGCGGTCCGGGCGCAGCCCGCGCACGTCCACATGGACGCTGTGGCCGAGTTCGGGCCGGGCCTGGGCGATCCCCCGGCGGACGGTCCGGCGGAACCGCTCGTCCTCGGCGAGTTCCCACTCCACGGGGCAGACCGCGTCGGGCATGCCACCGCCGTGCAGCGGGTCGGGTGCGAGTCTGGTCCACAGCACGATGCCGTCGGGCAGCGGGTCGCCGGAGGTGACGCCGAGAGTGAACGGGCTGTCCGGCAGCGGCGGGCCGGTGGCGCGGGCCGTGCCCGGCAGCCACGGCTGGGCACAGGCCGCGGCGCCGAGCACGGCGGCCCCGGCGGCCAGAAAGCGGCGGCGATCGGGCGATGGTGCGGTCATGCGCTGACTCCCTTGCCACGGTGGCCTCTGCGGACAGGGGGAAACTCCCATGGCCGCAGGGCCGGCGCACCGAACGAAACCAGGTGCGAGCATGACAAATGGCAGACAGCGCGGGAGGACGCGGAAGACCCGTCACGACACGAGAGAAATCCTCGAAAACCCTCGTGGCACAACGGGTCTGACGGTAGATCGGCTACGAGTCGGGGACCTGGGGGTGGTGGCCCTCAGGTCCCCGATACAGCCGCCCGCGGGCGGTCACAACAGCGCGCCGAACTTCACTCGAACGGATCGAACTCGTCGTACTCGCGCAGCGCCTCGTCCCGTTCGGCCTGCTTGTCCCGGCGGCGCTGGGCCGCGGGACGCTCCGCGTCGAAGCGGTGGTCCTCGCCACGGCGGCCGAGCATCTCCGCGCCGGCCATGACCGTCGGCTCCCAGTCGAAGACGACCGCGTTGTCCTCGGGGCCGATGGCGACGCCGTCGCCGTTGCGGGCGCCCGCCTTCATCAGCTGCTCTTCCACGCCGAGGCGGTTGAGCCGGTCGGCGAGGTAGCCGACGGCCTCGTCGTTGTTGAAGTCGGTCTGGCGCACCCAGCGCTCGGGCTTCTCGCCACGCACCCGGAACAGCGGCTCGCCGCCGATCTCCTCGCGGGTGACGGTGAAGCCCGCGTCGTCCACGGCCTTGGGCCGGATGACGATCCGGGTCGCCTCCTCCTTCGGCTTCGCGGCGCGCGCCTTGGCGACCAGCTCACCGAGCGCGAACGACAGCTCGCGCAGCCCGATGTGGGCGACGGCCGACACCTCGAAGACGCGGTAGCCGCGGGCCTCCAGGTCGGGGCGGACCATCTCGGCGAGGTCCTTGCCGTCCGGTACGTCGACCTTGTTCAGGACGACGATCCGGGGCCGGTTGTCGAGGCCGCCGTACTGCCGCAGCTCCTCCTCGATGACGTCGAGGTCGGAGAGCGGGTCGCGCTCGGACTCCAGGGTCGCGGTGTCCAGCACGTGCACCAGCACGCTGCACCGCTCCACATGCCGCAGGAACTCCAGGCCCAGGCCCTTGCCCTGGCTGGCGCCCGGGATCAGACCCGGCACGTCGGCGATGGTGTAGACGGTCGAACCGGCCGTCACGACACCGAGGTTCGGCACCAGGGTCGTGAAGGGATAGTCGGCGATCTTCGGCTTGGCCGCGCTCAGCACCGAGATCAGCGAGGACTTGCCGGCGCTCGGGTAGCCGACGAGCGCCACATCCGCGACGGTCTTCAGCTCCAGGACGACGTCCCGCAGGTCACCGGGCTCGCCGAGCAGCGCGAAGCCGGGCGCCTTGCGGCGGGCCGAGGCCAGCGCCGCGTTGCCGAGGCCGCCGCGGCCGCCCTGCGCGGCGATGTACGAGGTGCCGTGGCCGACCAGGTCGGCGAGGACGTTGCCCGCCTTGTCGAGGACGACGGTCCCGTCCGGCACGGGGAGGACCAGGTCCAGCCCGTCCTTCCCCGACCGGTTGCCGCCCTCGCCGGGCTTGCCGTTGGTGGCCTTGCGGTGCGGCGAGTGGTGGTAGTCGAGCAGCGTCGTCACCGACTGGTCGACGGTGAGGATGACGTCACCGCCCCGCCCGCCGTTGCCGCCGTCCGGGCCGCCGAGCGGCTTGAACTTCTCGCGGTGTACGGAGGCACAGCCGTGACCTCCGTTACCCGCGGCGACATGCAGTTCGACGCGGTCCACGAAGGTGGTCATGGTTCTGTGCCTCCAAAGATGTACGGGGGCGACACCATCCTTGAGTGATGCCACCTCTCTCTTAACACGCGAAAGGCGGACCCGCCTTCCCGACCGGGAAGTGAGGTCCGCCTCGCGAAACGCTCTACGGCGCCTGAGCCCTGAGGGGGCTGGTATCAGGCGACCGGAACGATGTTCACGACCTTGCGGCCACGGTGCGTACCGAACTCCACCGCACCGGCCTGCAGGGCGAACAGCGTGTCGTCGCCGCCACGGCCGACACCGGCGCCGGGGTGGAAGTGGGTGCCGCGCTGGCGGACCAGGATCTCACCCGCGTTGACGACCTGACCGCCGAAGCGCTTCACGCCGAGCCGCTGGGCATTGGAGTCGCGACCGTTCCGGGTGGACGATGCGCCCTTCTTGTGTGCCATGTCTCCTCAGTCCCTTACTTCGCAGCCGTGGGGATCGACGTGACCTTGATCGCCGTGTACTGCTGGCGGTGGCCCTGCCGACGGCGGTAGCCGGTCTTGTTCTTGTAGCGCAGAATGTCGATCTTCTGGCCCTTGTGGTGGTCCACGACCTCGGCCTGGACCTTGATGCCGGCCAGCACCCACGGGTCGCTGGTCACGGCGTCGCCGTCGACAACGAGCAGGGTCGAGAGCTCGACCGTGTCGCCAACCTTGGCGGTGGAAATCTTGTCAACCTCAACGATGTCGCCGACAGCAACCTTGTGCTGGCGACCACCGCTGCGCACGATGGCGTACACGCGGATCTCTCTTTCGCTCGTTCAGAACCGGCACCCCCGCAGGCCAGCCGCCCCACGACGCATGGGCGACCTCTCCCGGCCCGCCTTGCGTCCGGGAGGAATAGGTTTACGGGGATGTGGCGCGCTCAGTGACACGCCGACGGTCAAGGTTACGGGGCCGGGCCGAGGGGGTCAAACCGGGCCCCGGGGGTGTGCGGCCGGTCACTCGGGACCGGCCGCGCACCCGTGGGCGTCAGCCCTCGTCGCCGGTGGCGGAGACCGTGGTGGTCTTCTTCGCCGCCGACTTCGCGGCAGCCGTCTTGACCGCCTTCTTGGCCGTGGTCTTCTTCGCGGCCGTCTTCTTGGCCACCGCCTTCTTGGCCGTGGTCTTCTTAGCGGCGGCCTTCTTCGCCGTGGCCTTCTTGGCGGTCTTGCGGGCCGCCTTCTTGGCCGCCGGAGCGGCCTCCTCGGCCGGCACCTCGGCCGCCTCCGCGGCGACCGGGGTCTCCTCCGCCGCGGCCGACGGTACGACCATGACGGCCGCCTCCTCGGACACGGTCGGCGCGCCGACCTGGCGCACGGCACGACGGCGCGGGCGGGCCGGGGCGGCGCTCTCCGCGGGCGCCTCCTCGACCGGAGCGACCGGAGCGACCGGAGCCGGTGCCGCGGCCTCCGGCTGTGCCACCGGTGCCTCGGCCGCGGGAGCGGTCTCGGGCACCGTCACCACGGTCGCCTCGGCTCCCGCGGGGGAACCGGCCGGCGCCGACACCTTCCGGGTCGCACGACGGCGCGTACGGCCCTTGGGCGCGGCCTCCTCGACGGCCTCGGCCTGCGGTACCGCGGCCACCTCGGCGACCGCTTCCCCGGCGGTGGCCGCCGGGACGACAGCCCCTTCCTTCGGCGCCTCGGCGGCCGGCTCGGCCATGGCGACGGCCGCAACCGCGGCCTCGGCCTCGGCCTTCTCGGCTTCCTTCGCGGTCTTCTCGGCCTTCTCGGCCCTGGGAGCCCGCTCCGCCTTCGGCGCGCCCGCCGGAGCCGAGGCGCGGCGGCTCGCCCGACGGCGGGTACGGCCACGGGTGGCCGCCGCCTCCGCCTCGGCGACGCTGCTGTACAGCTCCTCGTCCGGCGCGAACTCGGGCGCGGGCAGGGCGGCCGGCGCGGCGACCTCGGCGGCCACCTCGGCAACCGTCTCCGCCTCGGGCTCGACGGCCTCGCCCGTCTCGACGGCCACGGCGGCGGCCTCGTGCACATGCTCGTGCACGTCACCGCCCCGGCCGCGCTTCTTGCGCTTGCCGCCACCACCGCCACCGACGGCCGTCGGCTGCTCCATGTGCACGATGACACCGCGACCGTTGCAGTGGACGCAGGTCTCGGAGAAGGACTCCAGCAGGCCCTGGCCCACCCGCTTGCGGGTCATCTGCACCAGGCCCAGCGAGGTCACCTCGGCCACCTGGTGCTTCGTACGGTCACGGCCCAGGCACTCCAGCAGACGGCGCAGCACCAGGTCGCGGTTGGACTCCAGGACCATGTCGATGAAGTCGATGACGACGATGCCGCCCAGGTCGCGCAGCCGCAGCTGACGCACGATCTCCTCGGCCGCCTCCAGGTTGTTCCTGGTCACGGTCTCTTCGAGGTTGCCGCCCTGGCCGGTGAACTTGCCGGTGTTGACATCGATCACGACCATCGCCTCGGTCTTGTCGATCACCAGCGAACCGCCGCTCGGCAGCCAGACCTTGCGGTCCAGCGCCTTGGCGAGCTGCTCGTCGATCCGGTACGTGGCGAAGACGTCGACCTCGGAGGTCCACTTGGACAGCCGCTCGGCGAGGTCCGGCGCGACGTGCGAGACATACCCGTGGACGGTGTCCCACGCGTCGTCACCGCTGACGATGACCTTGGAGAAGTCCTCGTTGAAGATGTCGCGCACGACCCGGACGGTCATGTCCGGCTCGCCGTACAGCAGCGTCGGGGCGTTGCCGTTCTTCGACTTCTTCTGGATGTCCTCCCACTGCGCCTGCAGCCGCTCGACGTCCCGGCGCAGCTCGTCCTCGCTCGCGCCCTCGGCGGCGGTGCGCACGATCACGCCCGCGTCCTCGGGGACGATCTTCTTGAGGATGGTCTTCAGCCGGGCCCGCTCGGTGTCGGGCAGCTTGCGGCTGATGCCGGTCATCGAGCCCTCGGGGACGTACACGAGGTAGCGGCCCGGGAGGGAGACCTGGCTGGTCAGACGGGCGCCCTTGTGCCCGATCGGGTCCTTCGTCACCTGGACGAGGACGGACTGGCCGGACTTCAGCGCGGACTCGATGCGGCGCGGGCCGTTGGCCATGCCCAGCGCCTCGAAGTTGACCTCACCGGCGTACAGGACGGCGTTGCGGCCCTTGCCGATGTCGATGAAGGCGGCCTCCATCGACGGCAGCACGTTCTGCACCTTGCCGAGGTAGACGTTGCCGACGTACGAGGTCGACTGCTCCTTGTTGACGTAGTGCTCGACGAGCACGCCGTCCTCGAGCACGCCGATCTGGGTGCGCTCGCCGTGCTGGCGCACGACCATCACGCGCTCGACGGCCTCGCGGCGGGCCAGGAACTCGGCCTCGGTGATGATCGGAACGCGGCGACGGCCCTGCTCACGGCCTTCCCGGCGGCGCTGCTTCTTGGCCTCCAGACGCGTCGAGCCCTTGATGGACTGCACCTCGTCGGACGGCTCGCTCGGCTTGCGCGGCTCGCGGACCTTGACGACCGTGCGCTCGGGGTCGCCTTCGTCGGGCTCGGTGTCCGCGGACGTGTCACCGGCCCGGCGGCGACGGCGACGGCGGCGACGGCTGCTGGAGCTGGAGCCGCCGGCCTCGTCACGGGCCTCCTCGGCGTCCTCTTCCTCCTGCTCGGCGGTGTCCTCGGCGTCCTGCTCGGCCTGCTCGGCGGCCAGTTCCTCGGCGTCCGCGCCCTCGCCCTCGGCGGCGTCACCGCGACGGCGGCGGCGGCCGCCACGCCGGCGACGGCGACGCGAACCGGACTCCTCGAAGCCCTCGGCGCCCTCCGTCTCCTCGGCCTCCTCGCCCTCGGCGAGGTCCTCGGCCGCCTCGGCGGACTCCTCGGCCTCCTGCTCCGCTTCCTCGGCGGCGGCCTCGACGGCGCGCGTCTCCTCGGCGGCGGCACCCTTGCGGCGACGGCGGCGACGCGAGCCGGCCTCGGCGCGCTCCTCCGCGATCTCCTCGGGCTCCTCCGGCTCGGCGGCCTCGGCGGCGGCCTCGGCAGCGGCGCGCTCCGGGGTCTGGAACTTCGGCTCGGCGAACACCGGCGCCTGGAAGACGGCGACGGCGGGGCGACGCGGACGACGCGGGGCCTCGGCCTCGGCGGCCTCGGTCTCGGCGCCCTGTGCGGGCTGCTGCGCGGGCTCGGAGAACCCGAACACCGGGCGCACGACCCGGCGCCGGCTGCGGCGCGGCGCGGCTTCCTCGGCAGCGGGCTGCGCCTCGGTGGCCTGCGGCTCCTGCGCGGCGGTGGCGGGCTCGGCGGCGGGCGTGCTGACGGGGACCTCCGGGGCGTGCGCCCCGGCACCGGCCTCGGCGGACTTCTCGGCCTCGGCGGCGGGCGCGGCTTCGGTCGCGGCGGACTCGGTGGCAGCCTCCGCGGCCCTCGACGCGCCGGCCGGCGCGGACGCCCGGCGGGTGGCCCGGCGGCGGGTACGCCGCGGAGTGGCCTCCTCGACGTCACCGCTCACCTCGGCGGCAGCGCCGGACTCGGCCACGGGGGCCACGACAGCGGGAGCTTCGGCGGCGACGGCCGGGGTCTGCGCGGCGACCGGCTCGGCGACGGCCGGGGTCTCCGCGGCGGCGGACTCGGCGGCCTTCGGCGCACCGGCCGGCGCGGACGCCCGGCGGGTCGCACGACGGCGCGGACGGGCGGCGGGCGCGGCTTCTTCCGCGACCGCGACGGCGGGCGCCTCGACGGCGGGCTGCTCCTGCGCCTTCTCGGCCTCGGCAGCAGCGGCCGTAACGGACGCTGCGGTGTCCGGGTGCGTTGTCCCGGCGGCCTCGGCGGCGGCCGGCGACGCGGCGGGCGCGGACGCGCGGCGCGTGGCCCGACGGCGCGGACGGGCGGCGGACGCGGCCTCGGCGGGCTCTTCGGTCACGGGGGTCTCTTCGGTCACGGGAGCCTCATCGGCATCGGAAGCGGCAACGGCAGCGGTCGGCGCTTCGGCAGCGGCGGCGGTCGGCGCGGACACGCTGCGCGTGGCGCGGCGGCGGACGCGGCGCGGCGCGGCACCCTCGCCGACGACGGCCTCGCCGCCCTCGGCGACGGCAGCGGGCTGCTCGGTCTCGGCGGCGGCGGACGCGGCCGGTACGACGGCCTCGGCGGCCGACGGCGACCCGGCGGGCGCGGACGCGCGGCGGGTCGCCCGGCGGCGCGGACGGCCGGCGGGCGCGGCTTCCTCGACGGCCTCAACCGTCGTCTCTTCGGCCTCTTCGATCTCTTCGATCGCTTCGGCCTCGACGAGGTTGTCGGACTCCGCGGCCGGTATGGCCGGCACGGTCACCTCGGTGGATGCCTCGGCCTCGGCCGCGGCCGGCGGACCCGCCGGGCGAGAGGAGGCACGGCGACGCCTGCGCGGCGGCAGGGTGTCGCTGGGAGTGTTCAGTTCGGAACCCTCAATGGGTTCGGTCGGCTCGAGCATGCGGGCGTTTCTCCCGTCAGGCTCCCGGGCGCCGCGCCTGGTCCGGCGTCGGTCTCGGTGGACCGTCCGCCGTTGACGTCCACGGCCCGCGTGATCCGCGATGGCCGCCGTCCGGGGCGCGGGCGCCGCACGGGAGCACTCTGTGTCCTGTCTCGCCGGTTCCGTACGCCTTGTCGGTACGGCCTGGCGAAAGTCTTCTGGTCGGTGCGCTGCCCGACCCAGGTGGCTCCCGAGTACGAGGGCGGCGCTTACGACGTCCGTCCCTACGCGGGACCTTCCGGCGTCGGCGCCGTCGCGACGGCGGCCGGTTGGGCCGTCAGGGCCCCGGCTGCCTCGCGGTCGGGCGCGAGCGGGTCGGTCACCGTGCCGGTCTCTTCATCGAGCAGCCCCTGCGCCAGCCTGGTCACCGCTGCGGGGACCGGCGGCGCCAGGTCGGCCACGGCGCGGAGACCGGACAGGACGTCGTCGGGTCGTACGGCAGGCGTCACGTGCCGAACAACCAGCCGCAGTATCGCACAGGGCTGGTCGGTCGGCCTATCAGCCGGTGAACCGTGCGTTTCCAGACTCACCACGGCGGGGCGGGCGTCGAAGGTACGGACGCCGTTCTTGGTCATCCGCTGGACCTCGACGGTCTCTGCCCCGTTGAAGGCCGCGACCGCGCGCTCGGCGTCGGCCGGGGCGACTCCGTCCAGCCGCAGCTCCCAGACGGAGGCCGTCAGCCGGTCGGCGAGACCCGAGGTCCGCGCCTCGACCGCGTCGACGATGTCGAGCCCGGCGGGCAGCGACTCGTCGAGGAGGACGCGCAGCGCCTCCGGGTCGCGCGGTGCGGTGAGCGCGATCTCCAGATACTCCGCCTCACTGCCCGTGCCGGTGGGTGCGGCATTGGCGTACGACACCTTCGGGTGCGGCGTGAACCCTGCCGAGTACGCCATGGGCACCTCGGCGCGGCGCAGCGCCCGCTCGAAAGCGCGCTGGAAGTCTCGGTGGCTGGTGAACCTCAGGCGGCCGCGCTTGGTGTAGCGCAGTCGGATGCGCTGCACCGCGGGTGCGGGCGGCGGGCCTTCGGGCTGTCGCTTGCCCAGTGTCCTAGTCCTTCGTGAGTGCGGTCGTACTGCTACCAAGAGTACGTGCCGCGGGCCCCTGAGGTTCCCGCCGGTCCACCGCGACCGGCTGCCGCGGCTCACCGAGCAGCATGCGCCGGAAGTCGGCCCGGGCCTGCCGTACCGTCTCGCGGGCGCCGGCCAGCGCTTCCCGGACGGTCCGGCCCACCACACGCGCGCCCTGGGCGACGGGCCGCAGGACGGCGTCGCGGACGGCGTGGCCGACCGGGATGAGGATCGTCCGGAACACCCAGCGCACCGGCTCCACGAAGATCCACCGGAAGACGGTCCCGAGCGCCCGGCCGACGGCCCGCGAGATCCGTCCCGCGATCCGCCACGCATGCCCGAGGGCGTCCCCCGCCTCGCGCGCCACGACGGCGAGAAGCCGGCCCACGGGAGTGAGGACCCAGCGCCACAACGCGAGGGCGGGCAGCGCGAACAGGACGCGGAGGGTCCAGTACAGGGCGAGCCCGATGCCGGTGGCGATCATGCCCAGCAGCCACCCCAGCCCCCGTACGCACCAGGCCACGGCACGCCCGACGGGCGCGAGGACCCAGTCGTACAGCCATCGCGCGGGGACGACGAGCAGATACCGCACCAGCCGGGCGACGGCCCTGTACACACCGATGCCGGCGGCGGCGAGGACCGCGCCGACGCCCTTCAGCAGCCAGGTGAGCGCGTGCCCGATCGGGCGGAGCACGTGCGCGTACACCCGGTCGAGCCCGGCCCCCACCCCGCGCGCGAGCCAGGCAATGGCGTGGCCGACCGGGGTGAGGACGTACCGGTGGAGCCACACGGCCGGTACGACGACGAGGACGGCGCCGAGCCGGGCGAGGCCCTTGCCGACGGGGACCAGCACACAGCGCCACAGACCCACGAACGGCCAGACGAACAAGGCCTTTCCGACCCACAGCAGCGCCCGGCCGAGCGGCCTGAGGACGGTGTCCCGCACGAGCCTTCCGGTGACGACGAGCGCGTCCCACACCACCCGCACCGGTACCACCAGCACCAGGACGACGATCCGCAGGGGAACGCGGATCGCGACGGTGAGGCACCCTTCCGGCTGCCGGGGCCGGGGAGGCGGGTTGTGCGGTTCCATACCGGAGTAGACGCCGGCCACGCCCGATCGGATCCTCACCGCGGGTGACCGCTCACCACGGGGGCGTTGGTGGCCGGCCGCAAAAGGGCAGCGGAAAGGTTTTGGCCGGTGCCCTGTCCGATCCTGAGGTCGAGCATGCGCCATAGGGCAACTCGGGCAGGATTCGGGCCTGCCCGCAGCGTGTCCAAATGGCCCCACCCTCGCGGCGTGCGGCAGTACGCGCCGGAGCGGAGCGCAGACAGGAGCGTCGGCGCAGCGCGGCGGTTGCGCGGCGCGAGCCGCAGGCGAGGGGCCAAAGCGCTGGCTGCAACCAGCGCAGCCACCACCTCGTCCTCGCTCACCACGGCCGAAGCCTCAACCACCCGATCGAGTGCCTAGCCCACCTCAGTGCGCGTGACCACTCGCAGCCGGCGCCGGACCGGCGCTCTTGACCGTCAGAGGCAGCAACTTCTTGCCGGTCGGGCCGATTTGGATGTGGGTGTCCATCTGGGGGCAGAAGCCGCACGCCGATCGGGCACGAGACGCCGATCTCGCCCAGCCCGCAGTACTCGGCAGGATGCTTGTCGAGTACTGCTGGTGGTGGCAGTCAGCCGCGTAGAAGTCGCCCCCTGCGGCGACGACCCGCCGTGCCGTCGCGGAAGCTGAGCCAGGCGAGCTTCCCGATCACGAGGAAGTCCCCGTCGTCGGCCTCGATGAGATCCGGACAGGACTGCCCCGTCGCACTGCCCCGCTCGGCGGGCGTCGATCCGATCCGGCGCATGAGGGCTCCTTGGTGACAGGATCGGTGCCATGGGCACCGAGAGGGTGTGGGCGTACCGAGTGGAGGAGCCACACGGCTCGCACGGCTGGCGCCCCCACGGCGGCCCTTCCCGCCTGTGGCGGGGAAGGGTCACCACCGAGTCCCGGAGCGAGGATGCCAAATACGTCGCCGCTCTCGTCGTCACCGACCTTGTGACCGAGTGGAAGGTGAACGGCATCAGCGAGCAGCACGTGCGCGTGATCGTGTGGGCGGGCGAAGAAGGCACTGGCCCCGAGGACGCGGTCTTCACGCTGGAGATCCAGCCCGGCGTCGACGGAAAGTGACCAATCGCGGCCGGATCCGCGCACTGCCGGGATACCGGCCCGGTCGTCGAGTCGATTTCCTGGTGTCCGGCCAGTGCAAGTCGACGCCCGATACCGCAGCGAGCTCAGACCCACTCCACCTCTGAGCGGATGCGCGAGGAGCCTGCCGGCTCCGGCAGGGGCGTACGGAGTCTCCGCTTCGGGGCCGCCGGACGACGTCCGGAAACGCCGACAGCAGCCAGCGCAGCCGCTACCTCCTCCTCACTCACCCCCGCCAGGGCCTCCACCACCCGATCGAGCGCCTCACCCACTTCAGTGCGCGTGACCACTCGCAGCCGGCGTCGGACCTGCGTTCTTGACCGTCAGGGGCAGCAACTTCTTGCCGGTCGGGCCGATTTGGATGTGGGTGTCCATCTGGGGGCAGACGCCGCAGTCGAAGCACGGGGTCCAGCGGCAGTCCTCGACCTCGGTCTCGTCGAGGGCGTCCTGCCAGTCCTCCCAGAGCCAGTCCTTGTCCAGGCCGGAGTCGAGGTGGTCCCAGGGCAGGACTTCCTCGTAGCCGCGCTCGCGGGTGGTGTACCAGTCGACGTCCACGCCGAAGGCGGTGAGGGCCTTGTCGGCGCAGGCCATCCAGCGGTCGTAGGAGAAGTGTTCGCGCCAGCCGTCGAAGCGGCCGCCGTCCTCGTACACCGCGCGGATGACCGCGCCGATACGGCGGTCACCGCGGGACAGCAGGCCCTCGACGATGCCGGGCTTGCCGTCGTGGTAGCGGAAGCCGATCGAGCGGCCGTACTTCTTGTCGCCGCGGATCTTGTCGCGGAGCTTCGCCAGACGGGCGTCCGTCTCCTCGGCGGAGAGCTGGGGCGCCCACTGGAACGGGGTGTGGGGCTTCGGGACGAAGCCGCCGATCGAGACCGTGCAGCGGATGTCGTTCGAGCCCGAGACCTCGCGGCCCTTCTGGATGACATGCGTCGCCATGTCGGCGATCTGCAGGACGTCGTCGTCGGTCTCGGTCGGCAGGCCGCACATGAAGTACAGCTTCACCTGGCGCCAGCCGTTGCCGTAGGCCGTCGAGACCGTACGGATCAGGTCCTCTTCCGAGACCATCTTGTTGATGACCTTGCGGATGCGCTCGGAGCCGCCCTCCGGGGCGAAGGTGAGGCCGGAACGGCGGCCGTTCCTCGTCAGCTCGTTCGCCAGGTCGATGTTGAACGCGTCGACGCGGGTGGAGGGGAGCGACAGGCCGATCTTGTCGTCCGTGTAGCGGTCCGCCAGGCCCTTGGCGATGTCGCCGATCTCGGAGTGGTCCGCCGAGGAGAGGGAGAGCAGGCCCACCTCCTCGAAGCCCGTCGCCTTCAGGCCCTTGTCGACCATCTCGCCGATGCCGGTGATCGAGCGCTCGCGCACCGGGCGGGTGATCATGCCCGCCTGGCAGAAGCGGCAGCCTCGGGTGCAGCCGCGGAAGATCTCCACCGACATGCGCTCGTGCACCGTCTCGGCCAGCGGCACGAGGGGCTGCTTGGGGTACGGCCACTCGTCCAGGTCCATGACCGTGTGCTTGGAGACGCGCCACGGGACGCCCGACTTGTTGGGGACGACGCGGGCGATACGGCCGTCGGGCAGGTACTCGACGTCGTAGAACCCCGGGATGTACACCGCGCCCGTCTTGGCCAGGCGGAACAGGACCTCCTCGCGGCCGCCGGGGCGGCCCTCGGCCTTCCACTCGCGGATGATCCGGGTCATGTCGAGCACGGCCTGCTCGCCGTCGCCGATGACCGCCGCGTCGATGAAGTCGGCGATCGGCTCCGGGTTGAACGCCGCGTGGCCGCCGGCCAGGACGATCGGGTCGTCCAGACCGCGGTCCTTGGACTCCAGGGGGATACCCGCCAGGTCCAGGGCCGTCAGCATGTTCGTGTAGCCCAGCTCCGTGGAGAAGCTGAGGCCGAAGACGTCGAAGGCCTTCACGGGGCGGTGGCTGTCGACGGTGAACTGCGGGACGCCGTGCTCACGCATCAGCGCCTCCAGGTCCGGCCACACGCTGTAGGTGCGCTCGGCGAGGACGCCCTCCCGCTCGTTGAGGACCTCGTAGAGGATCATGACGCCCTGGTTGGGCAGACCCACCTCGTACGCGTCCGGGTACATGAGCGCCCAGCGGACGTCGCACTCGTCCCAGTCCTTGACGGTGGAGTTGAGCTCTCCGCCGACGTACTGGATGGGCTTCTGCACGTGGGGGAGCAGAGCTTCGAGCTGCGGGAAAACCGACTCGACAGGCATCTCGCGAACCTTCATGAGCTGACAGGGGTGACCATCAAGCGTAACCCGCCCGACGGAGTCCCCCGTACGCTCAGCCGGCCGCCGGGGAGCCGATCTTCTTCCAGAGCCCGGGCAGCTCGGCCTCCGCCTGCGCCGCCCGTGCCTCCTCGCGCCCGTACAAGAGCCCGTAGGTGAAGGCGCTCTCCCCCGCCGCGTGCGCCGTCGCGGACAGCTCGCGCAGGGTCAGCCGGGTCATGACGCTGTCCTGGTGTTCCCCGAGGAGGGTGGTCAGGTTCTTCATGCCCTGGGTCAGGGACCGGGCCGGTTTGCCCAGGGCGGGGGTGGCCGCCTCGGCCGCGTACCGGGTGCGCTTGGCCTTCTTGCGGGCCTCGTGCACGGCAACGTCGCGTTCCTCGCCGGGCGGGGCGCCGAGCGCCTGCTCGACCAGGGCGGACAGGGTCGCCAGGTCCTTGTCCACGGCCTTGGCAATCACCTTGTCCGGCTGTTTTCCGGCGGCCTTGCGCAGCGGCGGGTCGGCGAGCAGGCCGTCCAGGGTGTCCAGGAGGGTGAGATAGCGGCGGGAGTCGAGCACGCCGGTCAGCTGTGTGTGGGCGCCGCCGTGCCCGGCCTCGGCCCAGGCCGCGAGGCGGTCTTGGACGGGGCCGGCGACCAGGTCGGGCGGGACGGCGTCGAGGGCGGCCCGCAGGCGCTCGGCCGTCACCTCCTGGTCGCGGTCGACGCCCAGCGCGCCCGCGAGCCACTTCAGCTCGGCGGCGACGAGGTCGGTGACGGTGCGGTCGAGGACGGCGCGGAAGCTGCGCAGGGTGCTGCGGGCGCGGCGGGTGGCGACCCGCATGCGGTGCACGGAGTCGGGCACGTCCCGGCGGACGGCCGGATCGAGCTCGACCAGTACGTCCCGCTGGGCGCGCAGATAGGCGAGCACATGGTCACCGGCCGTCACGGGCGGCGCGGGCTCGCCCTTCCTGCGGCTGCTACGGCGGGGTCCTCCCGTCTGCTCCAGGGCCCGGGCCAGCTTCGACGGCGACTTCGAGCGGCGTACGCCCGCCTTGCGAAGCCGTTTCTCCACCAGGTCGAGGAAGGCGGGGTCGCCGTCCTCGGCCAGTTCCACCTCGATCTCGGTCCACTGGGCGGCCTCTCCCCCGCCGCCGAGCCGCTCGGCGGTCACGGTGTCCACGCTCGCCTCGGCCAGCAGGGCGCCGTCGGCGTCGACCAGGTGGCGGACATCGCGGGCGGAGCGCAGCCGGACCAGCGGGATCAGCTCGGCGTCCCGGACCCGGGAGCGGACGAGGGCGGCGATCTCCTCGGGCAGGGTGTCGGAGAGCGGGGCCCGGATCTCGTCGCGCACGCCCGGTCCGACCGGGAACTTCAGATGCCAGCCGGCGTCCGAGCCCCCGGTGCGACGGCGCAGGGTGAGGGCGTCGGCGGCCAGGCGTTCATCGGCGGTGTCGTAGTAGGTGGCGTCGAGTTCCACCAGGCCCTTGTCCAGGACGGTCGCCACCCCGCCGACGCCCGTCAGGTCGGGCAGCCCACTGTCGTCGGACTCGTACTTGCGCTCGATCTCGCGCTTCGTATCCGCCATGAATTGAATCTAGTGGGCCGCGGAGCGACACGGCAGGGGCCGCCCCGGATGAATAGCAGGAAAATTCCACACATCCACCCGGTGAACGGCCACCCCGTCCGGGCCGTGTGAGCCGTCCAGGCCGTCCGGGTACGACCACCCGTCCAGCCCGGGGTACGGCTCTCCCCGATCGCGGCCGAGCTGCGGGAGGCCTACGCCGACATCGGTCTCTGCACCTTGATCGACTGCAGCAGTCCCACCGCGATCCACACCGCGAACATCGACGAGCCGCCGTACGACACGAACGGCAGGGGCAGACCGGTCACCGGCATGATCCCGAGGGTCATCCCGATGTTCTCGAAGGACTGGAAGGCGAACCAGGCGACGATCCCGGCGGCCACGATCGTCCCGTACAGCTCGGTGGAGTCGCGGGCGATCCGGCAGGCGCGCCACAGCACCACGCCCAGCAGGAGGATGATCAGGCCCGCGCCGAGGAAGCCCAGCTCCTCCCCCGCGACCGTGAAGACGAAGTCCGTCTGCTGCTCGGGCACGAACTGGCCGGTGGTCTGCGAACCATGGAAGAGACCGGCGCCGGTCAGTCCGCCGGAGCCGATGGCGATACGGGCCTGGTTGGTGTTGTAGCCGACGCCCGCCGGGTCCAGCGCCGGGTTGGCGAAGGCGGCGAAGCGGTTGATCTGGTACTGGTCCAGGACGTGCAGCTGCCAGATGGCGAGGCAGCCGAGCACACCGGTGACGAGCAGGCCGAAGATCCAGCGGTTGGAGGCGCCGGAGGCGAGCAGCACGCCCAGGATGATCGACACCATGGCCAGGACCGTTCCGAGGTCGGGCATGAGCAGCACGATCAGGATCGGCACCGCGGCCAGGCCGAGGGACTGCATGACCGTGCGGTGGTCGGGGTGCGGCTTGTCCCCGGCGTCGACCCGGGCCGCCAGTATCATCGCCATGCCCAGGATGATCGAGATCTTCACGAACTCGGCGGGCTGCAGCGAGAAACCGCCGCCGAACACGATCCAGTTGCGGCTGCCGTTGATGGTGGCGCCGAGCGGGGTGAGCACCAGCAGCACCCCGAACAGCGAGACTCCGTAGAGGATCGGCACCGCGTTGCGCAGGGCGCGGTGGCCGAGCCAGAGCGTGCCGATCATCAGGGCGAAGCCGATGCCGAGGTTCATCAGATGGCGGACCAGGAAGTAGTACTGGTCGCCCTGGTTGATCTCGGTGCGGTTGCGGGTCGCGGAGTACACCAGCAACGAGCCCAGCAGCGACAGCACGAGGGCGGCCAGCAGCATCGGCCAGTCCAGCCGGCGGGCGAGCGAGTCGCGGGCGAGGAGCCTCGTCCAGCCGGCCCGCTCGGGGCCGTACCCGGAGACGGAGAAGCTGTTGCCGGTCATGAGGGCATCCTCCGGCTTCCCCTCTTGCGAGGGCGCCTGCGGGTGTTGCGGTTGCCCGTGGTGGGCGACGCCGTGGCGGCGGGCTGCTGGCTGTCGCCGTTGCTGGGGTTGTCCTTCTGGGCGGCCTCGGCGTCCTTGGCCGGGTCGCCGGTGACCTTCGGGGCGTCGATCGTGCCGTCCGTGCGGACCTTCGGCAGGCCCTTCTGCGGCTCGGGCAGCAGTGCCTTCTTGTTGTCGATGGAGCCGTCGCCCTGGACGCCGTAGAGCGCGCTGTAGATGTTGCGCACGGCCTCACCGGCGGAACCGGAACCGGTACCGGCCTGGGAGATCGTCATGATCACCGAGTAGTCCTTGGAGTACGTGGCCAGCCAACCCGTGGTCTGCTTGCCGTACACCTCCGCCGTACCGGTCTTGCCGTGCAGCGGGATCTTGTTCTGCGGCCAGCCGTTGAACTTCCACGCGGCCGTACCGCGGGTGATGACGCCCGCGAAGGCGTCGTCCATGCCCTTGAGGGTGGCCTGGCTGACGGGCAGCTTGCGCTGCACCTTGGGCTTGATCTCCTGGACGGTCTTGCCGTCGGGGCTGACGATGGCCTTGCCGATGGTCGGGGCGTACTCGGTGCCGCCGTTGGCGACGGCGCCGTAGATCATCGCCTCCTGGATCGGGGTGACGAGGGTGTCGCCCTGGCCGATGGAGTAGTTGATCTCGTCACCCTCGCGCATCTTGTTGCCTTCGAGGCAGTTCTCGTAGGAGATCTTCTCGACGTAGCTGCCGTCCTTCTTGCCGGTCTTGCACCAGGCGTCCTTGTTGGCCTTCCAGTAGTCCAGCTTCCACTGGCGGTCGGGGACGCGGCCGGTGACCTCGTTGGGCAGGTCGATGCCGGTCTCCTTGCCGAGGCCGAACTGGTGGGCGGTCTTGAAGAACCAGTCCTTGGGCTGGCCCTTCTTGGGGTTGATGCCGCCGTCCTTCTTCCACTCGTTGTCGCCGAGGCCGTAGAAGACGGTGTCGCAGGAGACCTCCAGGGCGCGGCCGAGGGAGATCGGGCCGAAGTTCTCGCCCTCGAAGTTCTTGAAGACCTGGCCGCCGACCGAGTAGGAGCTGGTGCAGGGGTAGCCGCCGTCCCAGGCGTAGCCGGCCTGGACCGCGGCGGCCGTGGAGACCACCTTGAAGGTGGAACCGGGGGCCGCCTGACCCTGTATGGCCCGGTTGAGCAGGGGGTAGTCGGAGTCCTTGCCGGTCAGGGACTTGTAGTCCTTGGCGGAGATGCCGCCCACCCACACGTTCGGGTCGTAGGTCGGTGCCGAGGACATCGCGACGATCCGGCCGGTCTTGGCCTCCATGACGATGACGGCGCCGGAGTCGGCCTTGAAGTTCTCGCCGGTGTTCTTGTCGAACTGCTGGCGGGCGGTCTTCATCGCCTTGTCCAGCTCGTACTCCGCGACGCGCTGCACGCGGGAGTCGATGCTGGTGACGAGGTTGGCGCCGGGCTCGGCGGGGTCCGCCTTGGCCTTGCCGATGACCCGGCCGAGGTTGTCGACCTCGTAGCGGGTGACGCCGGCCTTGCCGCGCAGTTCCTTGTCGTACTCCCGCTCCAGGCCGGAGCGGCCGACCATGTCGGAGCGCAGATAGGGCGACGCGGTGTCCTTGGCCTTCTGGATCTCGTCGTCGGTGACGGGCGAGAGATAGCCGAGCACCTGCGCGGTGTTGGACTTGCCCGGGCCTGGGTAGCGGCGCACGGCCTCGGGCTCGGCGGTGATGCCGGGGAAGTCCTCGGAGCGCTCGCGGATCTGCAGGGCCTGCTTCGGGGTGGCCTCGTCGGTGATCGGGATCGGCTGGTACGGCGAGCCGTTCCAGCACGGCTGGGGGGTCTTGGCGTCGCACAGCCGGACCTTCTGGATGACGTCCTCGGGCTTCACGCCGAGGACCCCGGCCAGCTTGGTGAGGACCGCCTTGCCGTGGTCCTTCTGCTTGAGCAGGTCGGTGCGGGAGGCGGAGACGACCAGGCGCGTCTCGTTGTCCGCGAGGGGCACGCCTCGGGCGTCCAGGATGTCGCCGCGCACGGCGGGGTCGACGACCTGCTGGACGTGGTTGCCGGACGCCTCCTTCTGGTACTGCGCGCCCTCGCGGATCTGCAGGTACCACAGCCGGCCGCCCAGCGTGCCGAGGAGGGAGAGGACGAGGATCTGGATCACGATGAGCCGGATCTGGACCCGTGGGGTCCGACCGGTCTCGGGGATGTTGGTCACTGCGGCTGCCTCCCCCTCTCAGTGCATGGACGTCTGGGTGCGCGGCGCAGGTCTACGAACCGGCCGCGTGCGTACGAATGATGAACGACCAGCCTGTGAGCCCGCGTTCCGGGAGAGCTGCCCCGTTCGGGTGAACTCCGTGGGTCCCGCGGGCGCTTGACCGCGCTTCACAGCCGCTTGACCCCCTTGATCCGGCCGACCCGGGTGGAGCGGGTACGGGCCTTGGCCTTCAGCGCGCCGAGCCCGCCGCGCTGGCTGCCGATGCGCAGGCCGGTCCCGGAGGAGAGCCAGCCGCTGGAGATGTCGCCGGCCTTGGCGGCGGGGCCGGTCTCGGTGAGCGGGTCGTTGTCCGAGCGGCGGGCCAGCCACATGATCCCGGGGACCACGAACGGGGCGAGCAGCAGGTCGTACAGGGCCGCCGAGAACAGCAGCCCGGGCAGGCCGACATGGCGCGCGGCGGTGTCGCCGACCAGGGCGCCGACGCACGCGTACAGCAGCGTGGAGCCGATCGCGGCGGCGACCACGACGGCCATAGGACCGGTCGCCGACTTCAGGCGGCCGTTCTCCGGCTTGATGAGCCCGGCGAAGTAGCCGACGACGCACAGCACGAGCGCATAGCGGCCGGCCGCGTGGTCGGCGGGCGGGGCGAGGTCGGCGAGCAGACCTGCGCCGAAGCCGACCAGGGCGCCGCCGACATGGCCGTACACCATGGCGAGACCCAGGACGGTGAGCAGCAGCAGGTCGGGGACGGCGCCCGGCAGGTGCAGGCGGGCCAGGACGCTCACCTGGATCACCAGCGCCACGACGACCAGCGCGCTGGAAAGCAGGATCCGGTTGAAGCGCATGGGATTCAGCTCCTACTGCTGCTGGTGGTTGGGAGAGGCGTCGGCGGACGGGGTCACCGTGACGGTCACCGTCGGCGTCGGAACCGGCTTGGGCTGGGCCGGCAGGACCTCGTCGCGCGGGTCCTTCTTCGGGGCCTGGACGACCACGCCGACGACGTCGAGCTTGGTGAAGCCGACGTACGGGGTGACGTAGATGGTGCGGGTGAGGCCGCCGTTGGAGGGGTCGACGCGGGAGACCACGCCGACCGGCACGCCCGGCACGAACGGGCGGTCGGCCTCCGAACCGAAGGTGACGAGCCGGTCGCCCTTCTTCACCTCCGCCTTGCCGTTGAGCAGCTCTACGCGCAGCGGGCGGTCGCCCTGCCCGGAGGCGAAGCCGAGTTCGTCGCTGCCCTCCATGCGGGTGCCGACCGTGAAGTCGGGGTCGTTGGCGAGCAGCACGGTGGAGGTGTCGGGGCCGACGGTGGTGACCCGGCCGACCAGCCCGTCGCCGTTGAGGACGGTCATGTCGCGCCTGATGCCGTCGTTGGCGCCGGCGTCGATGGTGATGGTCCAGGAGAAACCCTGCGCCGCTCCTATGGCGATGACCTGGGCGCCCTTGATGCCGTACTGGCCCGCGCCGGCGATCTTCAGCATCTTGTCGAGCTGGTTGAGCCTGCTGCGGTTGTGGTCGTCGCTGCCGAGCTTCGCCTTGAGGGCCGCGTTCTCCTTCTCCAGTGCGGCGAGCCGGTCATGGCGGCTGCCGGAGTCCCGGATCGCGGAGACGGCGTTGCCGACCGGGTCGACCGCCGAGGACAGCCCGTTCTCGACCGGGCCGAACACGGCGGCCGCGGCCTGCCGGGCACCGTCGACCGGGGAGTTCCTGCCCCCGCGGATGTCCACCGTGATCAGCGCGAATGCGATGGCAACCAGCAGGACCAGGAGCAACCGGCTCTCTTTCGTGTCCCTCACGTGCGGCGGCCGTGCCCTTCCTCTAATAGGAATTCGGGAGCCCCTTCGCGGGCGCGATACGCGAAACGCAAACCCGAGGGGGCCATTTGTGGGAGCTTATGCCTCTAATCAACGATCCGCCGCACGAGAGGAGAACGTCTCGTACGGCGGAATGGAAGAGTTACGTCATCTGCGCGGCTGGGCGTCCAGGACCTGCTGCAGCGCCTCGAACTCCTCGACGCACTTCCCGGAACCGAGCGCGACGCTGTCCAGCGGATCCTCGGCGATGTGGATCGGCATCCCGGTCTCCCGGCGCAGCCGCTCGTCGAGCCCGCGCAGCAGGGCTCCACCGCCGGTCAGAACGATTCCTCGGTCCATGATGTCGCCGGACAGCTCCGGCGGGCACTTGTCGAGGGTCGTCTTGACCGCGTCCACGATCGCGTTGACCGGTTCCTCGATCGCCTTGCGGACCTCGGCGGCCGAGATGACCACGGTCTTCGGCAGCCCGGACACCAGGTCCCGGCCGCGGACTTCGGTGTGCTCGTCGGAGTCGAGGTCGTACGCCGAACCGATCGTGATCTTGATCTGCTCGGCCGTACGCTCCCCCAGCAGAAGGCTGTACTCCTTCTTGATGTACTGGATGATCGCGTTGTCCAGTTCGTCGCCCGCGACGCGGATGGACTGGGCGGTGACGATGCCGCCGAGCGAGATGACCGCGACCTCCGTCGTACCGCCGCCGATGTCCACCACCATGTTGCCCGTGGCCTCGTGGACCGGCAGGCCGGAGCCGATGGCGGCGGCCATGGGCTCCTCGATGATGTGCACCTGGCGGGCGCCGGCCTGGGAGGACGCCTCGATCACGGCGCGGCGCTCGACGCCCGTGATGCCCGAGGGCACACAGACGACGACCCGCGGCCGGGCGAGATAGCGCCGCTTGTGGATCTTCAGGATGAAATAGCGGAGCATCCGCTCGGTGATCTCGAAATCGGCGATCACGCCGTCCTTCAGCGGGCGGACGGCGACGATGTTGCCCGGCGTCCGGCCGATCATCTTCTTCGCTTCGGCACCGACCGCGAGGATGCCACCCGTGTTGGTGTTGATCGCGACGACGGACGGTTCGTTGAGTACGATCCCGCGACCCCTGACGTACACCAGCGTGTTGGCGGTCCCGAGGTCGACAGCCATGTCACGGCCGATGAACGACATTGAGTTCCCCATCCGGATTCATCTGGCCTTCCTGCGCTTTTGAGGGCATATCAGGTCGGCGAGGCGGGTGCTGTGACGTGAAGGCTTCCATCGTAAACGCGCCTGCACGGCCACTGCGCGAGGGTCTCCGCCATTGTCACCAGATGGCGGCCCGCCCCGCTTGTGGAGACGGTCCAACGGAGGCACGCGTTCCCCCGATCGGGAGGCATATGCCAAGGGACGGCCGGAAATATACGGCCGTCCCTGGTCAGGCGCCACCGAACCGAGCTGACGACCCATCAGAAAATTTAGCGAAAACTCAGCTCGCCGCGGATCACGCCCGGCCCGGGAAGAAGATCTTCACCTCGCGTTCGGCGGACTCCTCGGAGTCGGAGGCGTGGATCAGGTTCTCCCGGACGATCACGCCGTAGTCACCGCGGATGGAGCCCGGCGCGGCCGCGATCGGGTCGGTCGGACCGGCCAGCGCGCGCACGCCCTCGATGACCCGCTCGCCCTCGACGATCAGCGCGACGACCGGACCGGAGGACATGAACTCCAGCAGCGGCTCGTAGAAGGGCCTGCCGACGTGCTCGGCGTAGTGCTGCTCCAGCGTGGCGCGGTCCAGGGTCCGCAGCTCCAGCGCGGTGATCTGCCAGCCGGCCTTGCGCTCGATACGGCTGATGATCTCGCCGGTCAGGCCACGACGGACGGCGTCGGGCTTGAGCAGGACGAGGGTGCGCTGGGTCACGGGGTTACTCCTTCTGACGGACGTCTGCGGTGGTGGGACGAGGTTACAAGAGCGTGCCCTGCGGTTGTTACGCAGCGTCAGCTGTGGAGGAGCCGGACTCCACCTGGGCGGCGAAGCGGGCCTTGGCCTCGTCCACCTTTCTGCCGAAGTGCACCGACGCCCACCACAGCGCCGCGAACACCGCGCCCATGAAGTACATCGTCGGGACGAAGACCCCCGAGGCGATCAGGGCGATCTGCAGGGCCCAGCCGAGGGCCACCCCGCCGGGCCGGGTCACCATGCCGCACAGCAGCACGCACAGCAGCATGGCGATACCGCTGACCAGCCACACCGTGGAGACGGACAGGCTCGGGTCCTTCATGGCGACGAGCCCGGCGAACCCGATGACGAAGAACTCGCCGATCAGTGTCGAGGCACAGAGCGTACGCATCCTCGGTCCTCAGCCCTTCCCCAGCAGCAGCCGGGCCTCGCCGACGGTGATGACGGAACCGGTGACCAGCACGCCACCGCCCGCGAACTCGCCTTCCTCCTCGGCCAGCGTGATCGCGGCCTCCAGGGCGTCCGGCAGCCGCGGCTCGACCTGCACCCGCTCCTCGCCGAACACCTCGACCGCGAGCGCGGCCAGCTCGTCCGCGTCCATGGCCCGGGCGGTGGAGTTCTGGGTGACGACGACCTCGGCGAAGATCGGCTCGAAGGCCTCCAGCAGGCCCCGCACGTTCTTGTCGCCGCTCGCGCCCACGACACCGATCAGCCGGGTGAAGTCGAACGCCTCCTGGACCGCCTCCGCGGTGGCCGCGGCGCCCGCCGGGTTGTGCGCCGCGTCCAGCACGACCGTCGGAGACCGCCGTACGACCTCCATCCGCCCCGGCGAGGACACCGCAGCGAAGGCCCTGCGGACCACCTCGATGTCCAGCGGCTCGGCGCGCTGCGCGCCGACGCCGAAGAACGCCTCTACGGCGGCCAGGGCAACGGCCGCGTTGTGCGCCTGATGGGCGCCGTGCAGCGGCAGGTACACCTCGGGGTACTCGCCGCCGAGACCGCGCAGCGTGAGCAGCTGCCCGCCGATGGCGACCTCCCGGGCGACGACCCCGAACTCCAGCCCCTCGCGGGCCACGGTGGCGTCCACCTCGACGGCCTTCTTCAGCAGCACCTGCGCCGCGTCCACCGGCTGCTGCGCCAGGATCACGGTCGCGCCCTGCTTGATGATGCCGCTCTTCTCGCCGGCGATCTCCGCGGTCGTCTCGCCGAGCCGGTCGGTGTGGTCCAGGTCTATCGGCGTGATCACGGCGACGTCGGCGTCGATGACATTGGTGGCGTCCCAGGAGCCGCCCATGCCGACCTCGACGACGGCGACGTCCACCGGGGCGTCCGCGAAGGCGGCGTACGCCATGCCGGTGAGCACCTCGAAGAACGACAGGCGGTGCTCCTGCTGGGCGTCCACCATCTCGATGTACGGCTTGATGTCCTGGTACGTCTCGATGAACCGCTCGGCGGAGACCGGGGCGCCGTCCAGGCTGATGCGCTCGGTGATCGACTGCACGTGGGGGCTGGTGTAGCGGCCGGTGCGCAGCTCGAAGGCGCCGAGCAGGGCCTCGATCATGCGGGCGGTGGAGGTCTTGCCGTTCGTGCCCGTGATGTGGATCGAGGGGTACGACCGCTGCGGCTCGCCCAGCACGTCCAGCAGCGCGGCGATCCGGCCGATCGAGGGCTCCAGCTTGGTCTCGCCCCAGCGGGTGGCCAGCTCCGCCTCGACCTCGCGCAGGGCCCGGTCGAGCTCGGGGTCCTCCGGCCGCGCGGGTACGTCGGCGTACGGCTGCCCGCCCTGGGTGCGCAGGGTGCGGCTGCCGGCCTCGATCACCGCGAGGTCGGGGTCGCGGGTGGTCTCGGCTTCGATGAGTTCGTCGAAGCCCTCGAGGGGGTCGGGCTGGTCGTTCTCGTGCGGGAGGTCGCTCACGGGGCCAGTCTACGGAGCGGAGGTGACAACGGACCGGTTCGGGGTGGTTGCTCGCCCTTGCCGGGTGCGCGTCCGTTGTGGTGACTCGCGCCCACGCGGCGCAGCCGCATGGCAACACGGCCCGCGTCCCTGGGTCGGCGAAGGCCCCGGCGCCTCAAAGCACCGGGGCCTTCGGTCACGTAGAACTGCTTACGCCTGCGGCAGCCTGTCCAGCTGAGCCGTGATCCGCGCGATGTCCTCCTCCGCCTTGGCCAGGCGGCCCCGGATCTTCTCCACCACGTTGTCCGGAGCCTTGGCCAGGAAGGCTTCGTTGCCCAGCTTGGCGTTCGCCTGGGCCTTCTCCTTCTCGGCGGCCGCCAGATCCTTCGCGAGGCGCTTGCGCTCGGCCGCCACGTCGATCGTGCCGGAGAGGTCGAGCGCGACCTCGGCGCCGGCGACCGGCAGGGTGGCCGTGGCCGTGAAGGTCTCGCCCTCCGGCTGGAGGCGCAGGAGCTGGCGGATGGCGGCCTCGTGGGGCGCCAGCGCCGTACCGTCCAGGGTCAGGCGGGCCGGGACGCGCTGGCCCGGCTGCAGGCCCTGGTCGGCGCGGAAGCGGCGGACCTCCGTGATGACCGACTGGAGGGACTCGATCTCCTGCTCGGCGGCCGTGTCGCGGAAGCCACCGTCCTCGGGCCAGTCGGCGATCACGATCGACTCGCCGCCGGTGAGGGTCGTCCAGAGGGTCTCCGTGACGAACGGGACCACCGGGTGCAGCAGCCTGAGCGTGACGTCCAGGACCTCGCCCAGGACCCGCTTGCTGACCTCCGCCGGCTCGCCGCCCGCCTGGAAGACGGTCTTGGACAGCTCGACGTACCAGTCGAAGACCTCGTCCCACGCGAAGTGGAAGAGGGCGTCGGACAGCTTGGCGAACTGGAAGTCGTCGTAGTACGCGTCGACTTCGGCGACGACCGAGTTCAGCCGGGAGAGGATCCAGCGGTCCGTCGCCGACATCCGGGAGGCGTCCGGCAGTTCGCCTTCCACCGTCGCGCCGTTCATCAGCGCGAAGCGCGTGGCGTTCCAGATCTTGTTGGCGAAGTTGCGGGAGCCCTGGACCCAGTCCTCGCCGATCGGGACGTCGACACCGGGGTTCGCGCCACGGGCCAGCGTGAACCGGAGCGCATCGCTGCCGTACTTGTCCATCCAGTCCAGCGGGTTGACCGCGTTGCCGAAGGACTTCGACATCTTCTTGCCGAACTGGTCGCGGACCATGCCGTGCAGGGCGATGGTGTGGAACGGCGGGGTGCCGTCCATCGCGTACAGGCCGAACATCATCATCCGGGCGACCCAGAAGAAGAGGATGTCGTAGCCGGTGACCAGGACGGAGTTCGGGTAGAACTTCGCGAGCGACTCGGTCTGTTCGGGCCAGCCGAGGGTGGAGAACGGCCACAGGCCGGAGGAGAACCAGGTGTCGAGGACGTCCGTGTCCTGGTGCCAGCCCTCGGCCTCGGTCCCGGGCGGCTGCTCGTTCGGCCCGACGCAGACGACTTCGCCCTCCGGGCCGTACCAGACCGGAATCCGGTGGCCCCACCACAGCTGGCGGGAGATGCACCAGTCGTGGAGGTTGTCGACCCAGTCGAAGTACCGCTTCTCCATCTCCTGCGGATGGATCTTGACCTTGCCCTCACGGACGGCGTCACCGGCGGCCTTGGCGAGCGGGCCGACCTTGACCCACCACTGCATGGACAGGCGCGGCTCGATGGTGGTCTTGCAGCGCGAGCAGTGGCCGACGGAGTGGACGTACGGCCGCTTCTCGGCGACGATCCGGCCCTCGGCGCGCAGCGCGGCGACGATCGCCGAGCGGGCCTCCAGGCGGTCCATGCCCTGGAAGGGGCCGTGGACGGTGATGACGGCGTGCTCGTCCATGACCGTGATGGCCGGCAGGTCGTGGCGCTGGCCGATCTCGAAGTCGTTCGGGTCGTGGGCCGGGGTGACCTTGACGGCGCCGGTGCCGAACTCGGGGTCGACGTGCTCGTCGGCGACGACCGGGATGGAGCGTTCGGTCAGCGGGAGCCGGATGAGCTTGCCGACGAGGTGCTTGTACCGCTCGTCCTCGGGGTGGACGGCGACGGCGGTGTCACCGAGCATCGTCTCGGCACGGGTGGTGGCGACGACGATGGTGTCGTCCCCCTCGCCGTACTTCATGGAGACCAGCTCGCCGTCGTCGTCCTGGTACTCCACCTCGATGTCCGAGATGGCCGTCAGACAGCGCGGGCACCAGTTGATGATGCGCTCGGCGCGGTAGATCAGCTCGTCGTCGTAGAGCCGCTTGAAGATGGTCTGAACGGCCTGCGAGAGCCCTTCATCCATGGTGAACCGCTCACGCGACCAGGCGACACCGTCGCCCAGGCGCCGCATCTGACCGCTGATCTGGCCGCCGGACTCGGCCTTCCACTGCCAGACGCGCTCGACGAAGGCCTCCCGCCCCAGGTCGTGCCGGGACTTGCCCTCCTTGCCCAGCTCGCGCTCGACGACGTTCTGCGTGGCGATGCCGGCGTGGTCCATGCCGGGCTGCCACAGCGTCTCGTAACCCTGCATGCGCTTACGGCGGGTCAGCGCGTCGATGAGGGTGTGCTCGAAGGCGTGGCCGAGGTGGAGCGAGCCCGTGACGTTCGGCGGCGGGATGACGACCGTGTACGGCGGCTTGTCGCTCTTCGCGTCCGCCTCGAAGTAACCGCGCTCTACCCAGCGCTCGTACAGCGGGCCCTCTACATCGGCCGGCGCGTACTGGGTCGGCAGTTCGGAGTCGGGCGCGGGTGGCTGCTGCTGAGCGTTCTCGGTCACGGGGGTCAGTTTAGAGGTGTCGCGGGGTGGTCCCGAAACGCGATTGTTCTGTAACGGTGCGCCCCCCGGTGCCGTCTGGCTCCGAGGCCTGAGCCAGGATGTCAGGAACACATAAGCGTCCTAGGGGGAACCCAGAAATGAGCAACAACCAGCCGGGCCCGTACGGCCAGCCACCCCAGCAGCCGGGACCGTATGGTCAGCCGGGGCAGCCTGCTCCGTACGGCCAGCCGGGGCCCTACGGCCAGCCGGGCCAGCCGGGCCCGTACGGCCAGCAGCCGCAGGCTCCGCAGCCCGGCTACGGCTACCCCCAGCAGGCACCGCCGGCCGCGCCGCAGCCGGGTTACGGCTACCCGCAACAGGGCGTGCCGCCGCAGCAGCCGTACGGCCAGCAGCCCCCCTACGGCCAGCAGCCCTACGGCATGCCGCAGCCCCCGCAGCCGGGCGGCGGCAAGAAGAAGACGGGCCTGATCATCGGCGCGGTGGCCGTGGTGGCGGCTGTGGCGGTGGGGGCGTACTTCGCCTTTGGCGGGGGCGGCAGCACGAGCGTCGCGGACGACGGCCCGCACAAGCTGATCACGCCGGACTCGGTGATCAACGGGACTTACACGAAGCAGGCCAACTCGGCCTCCAGCGGCGAGGTCAGCCCGTCCGACCTCAAGGACTTCGAGAAGGCCGGTGTCAAGAACCCTCAGGGCGTCAGCGCCGGGTACCAGAGCGGCAAGGGCTTCACCGCGAAGAGTCTCACCTTCAGCGGCGTGTACGGCACGATCGCCAACCCCGAGGCGGTTGTCGACGGCGCGTTCGCCAAGGCCAAGGAGCAGTCCGAGAAGGACCAGAGCGACTCCAGCATCAAGGGCAAGATGATCGGCAGCCCCCAGCAGGTCACCCCGTCGGGCTTCTCCAACGGCGTCATGAAGTGCCAGGTGGTCGAGCTCGACAACGCCGGTTCGTCTTCGTCGTCCGGCGGAGGGGCGAAGACGATCAAGGTTCCGGTGTGCGTCTGGGCCGATCACAGCACGGTCGCCCGGGTCACGGCGTCCAGCATCGCCACCTTCACCACGGGTGACGGCGGCTCGATCAACGACACGGCAGAGCTGGCCGCCAAGCTGCGCAACGACGTGCGTGTCAAGGCCTGACACCGTCAGCCGGTACGACGAAGGGGCCCCGGTCGAGTGACCGGGGCCCCTTCACGGCAGGCGGCGGAGACAGAAGAGGGGCTTCCGGCGTAGTGCGTAGTTCTCGCCGGGAGCCCCTCGTACTCGTAGTACGGCCTACGCCGACTTCTGCTCGCCGGACCCCCGACCCCGCGCGTCCCGCGGAATCAGTGTCGGGTTGACGTTGGAGAGGACCACGTCCGCCGTGATGACCACGCGGGCCACGTCCTTGCGGGACGGGACCTCGTACATCACGCCCTGGAGGACTTCCTCCATGATGGCGCGCAGGCCTCGGGCGCCGGTCTGGCGGAGGATGGCCTGGTCGGCGATGGCCTCCAGGGCCTCGCGCTCGAAGTCCAGCTCCACGCCGTCGAGTTCGAAGAGGCGCTGGTACTGCTTGACCAGGGCGTTGCGGGGTTCCACCAGGATCTTGAGGAGCGCTTCGCGGTCGAGGTTGTGGACCGAGGTGATCACGGGCAGGCGGCCGATGAACTCCGGGATCATGCCGAACTTGACCAGGTCCTCCGGCATGACGTCCTCGAAGACGTCCTTGGCCTCCAGCTCGCGCTTGGAGAGGATCGTCGCGCCGAAGCCGATGCCCTTCGCGCCCGCCCGCGCCTCGATGATCTTCTCCAGGCCGGCGAAGGCACCGCCCACGATGAACAGGACGTTCGTCGTGTCGATCTGGATGAACTCCTGGTGGGGGTGCTTGCGGCCGCCCTGGGGCGGGACCGAGGCCGTGGTGCCTTCGAGGATCTTGAGCAGAGCCTGCTGGACGCCCTCGCCCGATACGTCGCGCGTGATCGACGGGTTCTCGCTCTTGCGGGCGACCTTGTCGATCTCGTCGATGTAGATGATCCCGGTCTCGGCCTTCTTGACGTCGTAGTCCGCCGCCTGGATCAGCTTGAGGAGGATGTTCTCCACGTCCTCGCCGACGTAGCCGGCCTCCGTGAGCGCCGTCGCGTCGGCGATCGCGAACGGGACGTTGAGCATGCGGGCCAGCGTCTGGGCGAGGAGGGTCTTGCCGGAGCCCGTGGGGCCCAGCAGGAGGATGTTGGACTTCGCCAGCTCGATGGCGTCGTCACGGCCGCTCGCGCCGCCGTTCTCGCCGGCCTGGACCCGCTTGTAGTGGTTGTACACCGCGACGGAGAGGGCCTTCTTCGCGGCCTCCTGGCCGACTACGTAGCCCTCGAGGAACTCGTAGATCTCGCGGGGCTTGGGCAGCTCCTCCCAGCGCACCTCGCTGGTCTCCGCGAGCTCTTCTTCGATGATCTCGTTGCAGAGATCGATGCACTCGTCGCAGATGTACACACCGGGCCCTGCGATGAGCTTCTTGACCTGCTTCTGGCTCTTGCCACAGAACGAGCACTTGAGCAGATCGCCGCCGTCACCGATGCGTGCCACGGTGTGCTTCCCCTTCGCCTGGGAGACGCCCGGACGCTTTCGAGTCCAGCGGCTCCTGGTGCTGCCTTATGTCCGACGGTACCTTGCCGGGCCCGGTGTTCGGGCCCCCCTTGGCAGGGTTCACTTTGACGTGCACCGTGCCAAGGGGGGCTCGGAGTATGCCGCTCCGCGTCAGCGGACCTCGGCGTTGTTCAGCTTGCGGGTGGAGATGATCTGGTCGACGAGGCCGTACTCCAGCGCCTCCTCGGCCGTGAGGATCTTGTCGCGCTCGATGTCCTCGCGGATCTTCTCGATCGGCTGGTTCGAGTGCTTCGCCAGCATGTTCTCCAGCTGCTCGCGCATCCGGGTGAACTCGTTGGCGATGATCTCCAGATCGGAGAGCTGGCCGCGGCCGGTGGAGCCCGCCGGCTGGTGGATCAGCACGCGGGAGTTCGGGAGCGCCATGCGCTTGCCGGCCGTACCGGCGGCGAGCAGGATGGCCGCCGCGGAGGCCGCCTGGCCCATGCAGACCGTCTGGATGTCGGGCTTCACGAACTGCATGGTGTCGTAGATCGCCGTCAGGGCGGTCATGTCGCCACCGGGGCTGTTGATGTAGATCGAGATGTCCCGGTCCGGGTCCATCGACTCCAGACACAGCAGCTGCGCCATGACGTCGTTGGCGGAGGCGTCGTCGATCTGGACGCCCAGGAAGATCACGCGCTCCTCGAAGAGCTTCGCGTACGGGTCGTACTCGCGGATGCCCTGGGAGGTGCGCTCGACGAAGCGCGGGATGACATAGCGGCTGTCGGGGCGAGGCCCCTCGTACATGCCGCTGGCGGCGCCGGGGAAGTTGCTCATGGGGTGTTCACCGTCCTGGTGGCGTTCTGGGGGCTTCGGTCTCGGCGGTGCTCGGCGTGGCCGGGCCGGTCAGGCACCGGTGCCGCCGCCTCCCGGAACACCCGAGGCGTGCGTGATGATCTCGTCAATGAGACCGTACTCCTTGGCCTCTTCCGGGGTGAACCAGCGGTCTCGGTCGGCGTCGCGAAGGATCGTCTCGACGCTCTGGCCGGAGTGCTGCGCGGTCAGCTCGGTCATGGTCTTCTTGGTGCGCAGCAGGTACTGGGCCTGGATCTTGATGTCCGAGACCGTACCGCCCAGGCCCGCGGAGCCCTGGTGCATCATGATGTCCGTGTGCGGCAGGGAGAACCGCTTGCCGGCGGTGCCGCCGGTGAGCAGGAACTGGCCCATCGAGGCCGCCATGCCCATGCCGATGGTCACCACGTCGTTCGGGATGTACTGCATGGTGTCGTAGATCGCCATGCCGGCCGTCACCGAGCCGCCGGGGCTGTTGATGTACAGGTAGATGTCCTTGTCGGGGTCGGCCGCAAGGAGCAGCAGCTGCGCGGTGATCTTGTTGGCGATGTCGTCGTCGACCTGCTGGCCGAGGAAGATGATCCGCTCGCCGAGCAGCCGGTTGTAGACCTGGTCGCCGAGGCCACCACCGATGGAAGGCTCGCCGGCGGCTGAGGGCATCAGATTCGTCACGTATCCACCTGCTCGTCTTACGACGGCGCCGGGCCGTCTCATTGTTCTGCCTTTCATGGACCCTAACGCCAGCGTCCCTTCGGGGAATCCCGGAGTGGCTGGTGTTCGCCGGGGGCGTAGCGCTCCGCGAGGGGGCCGGCGCGGTTCGTGGGGGGGTGGTGCGGTTGTCGTCGGGCTGCGGCTGAGTGGGGGGTGCTCGCGCCCACGCGGCGGAGCCGCATATCGATACAGTCCCGCGCCCCTTCAGGTCGGCTGCTCCCCCATACGACACGGGCCCCCGGGAGACACTCCCAGGGGCCCGTCGTACGTGCGTCAGAAGCGCCGCAGGGCCGCTCAGCCCTCGGTCTTCTCCTCGGCGGCGTCGGAAGCCTCGGCGGCCTCGACCGTCTCGATGGCGGTCTCGGTCTCGTCCTCCTCGTCCAGGTCGACGATCTCGCCGTTGGTGTCCTTCACCGTGGCGGCCTCGACCACGACGGCCAGGGCCTTGCCGCGGGCGACCTCGCCGACCAGGAGCGGCACCTGGCCGCCCTCGACGACGGCCTGGGCGAACTGGTCGGGGGACATGCCGGAGGAGGCCGCACGCCGCATGAGGTGCTCGGTGAGCTCCTCCTGGTTGACGTTGAGGTTCTCCTTCTTGACCAGCTCGTCGAGGACGAACTGGGTCTTGATGCCCTTGACCGCGGCCTCGCGGGTCTCGGTCTCGAACTCCTCGGCGGTCTTGCCCTGGATCTCCAGGTACTTCGCGAGGTCGAGGCCCATCTGACCGAGCTGGTGGTGCTCCAGGTTGTGCTTGCGGGTGTTGACCTCGTCCTCGAGCAGCTTCTCGGGGACCGGGACCTCGACCAGTTCGAGCAGCTTCTCCAGGACGCGCTCCTGGGCCTGGGTGGCCTGGTCGAACTGCTTCATGTTCGCGAGGCGCTTGCGGCTGTCGGCCTTCAGCTCGTCCAGGGTGTCGAACTCGGAGGCGAGCTGCGCGAACTCGTCGTCCAGCGCGGGCAGTTCACGGGCGGCGACCTGGGTGACCTTGACGGTGACCTCGGCCTCCTTGCCCGCGGCGGAGCCGCCCTTCAGCTCGGAGGTGAAGGTGGCCTCCTCGCCGGCGGACTTGCCCTTGACGGCGTCGTCGATGCCGTCCAGCAGCTCGCCGGAGCCGATGGTGTAGGAGACGCCGTTGGCGATGCCGTCCTCCAGCACCTCGCCCTCGACCTTGGCCTCCAGGTCGATGGTGACGACGTCGCCGTCCTCGGCGGCGCGCTCGACCGGGGAGGTGGAGGCGAAGCGCTCGCGCAGCTGCTCGACCGACTTCTCGATGTCCTCGTCGGTGACCTCGACGGCGTCGACCTCGACCTCGATGCCGGTGTAGTCCGGGATCTCCAGGGCCGGGCGGACATCGACCTCGGCGGTGAAGTTCAGCGTCTCGCCGTCCTTCAGCTCGGTGATGTCGACCTCGGGCTGGCCCAGCGGGCTCAGCTCGGCCTCGTTGACCGCCTCGGTGTAGAACTTGGGCAGCGCGTCGTTGACGGCCTCCTCAAGCACCGCACCGCGGCCGAACCGCTGGTCGATGACGCGGGCCGGGATCTTGCCCTTGCGGAAGCCCTTCACCGTGACCTGCTGGTTGATCTTCTTGTACGCCGCGTCGAGGCTGTCCTTGAGCTCCTCGAAGGGCACCTCGACAGTGAGCCGAACCCGGGTCGGGTTCAGGGTCTCCACGGCGCTCTTCACGGTTCGGTCTCCTTGTGGCTGACTGCTTGGGTTCTGCCGGAGCCAGACAGGTCCGGCGGATTCGCCGCCCGGAGGAGTACGTAGGCCATGAGGACCGAGACACACGGGCGCGCAGCTTACATAGTAACCGCAGGCGGTCAGCGCCCCAAAAGGCGATCATCACGACGTCGTGGGCAGGTGGTCGGGGTGGCGGGATTTGAACCCACGGCCTTCCGCTCCCAAAGCGGACGCGCTACCAAGCTGCGCCACACCCCGTCTGGTGCGAGACGTAGGGTACATGGCCCGGACGGTTACGTCGGCCGCATTCTTCGAGGCGACGCGCGCGGACCCTTCGCGGACCAACTCGTTGGCCTCGACGGCGGACGACCCGCTACGATGCCACCAGTGCCGCGGTCACCGACCTGCGGCGCACTGTTGCGGGCGTAGCTCAATGGTAGAGCCCTAGTCTTCCAAACTAGCTACGCGGGTTCGATTCCCGTCGCCCGCTCTCCATGATTCAGGGCCAGGTCAGAGGGTGATTCCTCCGCCTGGCCCTGATCGTTCCGGCCCTGATCGTTTCCGAGGCTGCGACCGGCCCGACGTGCGCCGTTCCCGGCGGCCGACCCGTTTGGGGCGGACGCCGAAGGCTCCCATCCCGTACACCATCGGCCCCGGGCAGGGCCGAGCGGACGCGGCGCATGGCGACGGGATGGGAGCTGGGGTGAGAGTGCTGCGTTGAGGGGATCGTGCGACCTAGATCGTCGGGTTGTCGAGCACGTTGCCGTTCGAGCAGTTGTTGGCGTGGACGGGGACGAAGTTGGTCAGAATTGGCAGCGCCGAGACGTCTGCCCCTTCCAGCCCGCAGACGGATGCCGGCGAGAAGGTCCAGTTGGTGAACGGCGTCGACTTGTTGTCCGCGTGGGCAGGAGCCGCCATGGCGATGGCAGCCACGGCCAGCGTGGCGGTCATGATGATCTTTCGCATGCTCGCTCCAACGACCACACCGATCACCGGACACGGCTCACCATGGGCATGTCCCCCGGGTGTCCGAACCAGCGGACATGCCGAGCAGTACGGCCTTGTGCGCCGGTGACCCGGTCGGTGCGCAGGTCGAGGGCGGCCAGCCCACTCTCAGCTTCGCTTGAGCGGGCAGTCCCCCATCCCGGCCGGTCCGGATCAGTTCGCGCAGCCGGTGCCGACGTCGATCACGTGCGGGCCGTCCCCGTCGAGCATGAGGTCGGCCTGTTCGAGGTCACGGTGGACCACACCGGCGCGGTGGACGTCGTGCAGGGCCTTGGCAAGGCCTGTCCGGTCCGGCGGGAGCGGCCGGCGGGCGTGGATGCCGGGGTCCTCGCCGGGGACGTAGAGCGTGGCCGTCCTGGGGCGCGGGGCATCGGCGTCCGCCATGGGCGCGGCGAAGGTGCCGCCGGCCTCGCGGGCGGCGGCCACCTCGCGGCCGGACCGGAGGCGGAACTCGTCGCCGGTCAGAATTTGATCGAGCTGATGGAGTCCGCTATCGAGTTCAGGAAGCGGTCGATGGACGGGGCCATGCCGGTCGAGGCGAGGAAGAAGCCGAAGAGGATCGCGACGATCGCCGGCCCCGCCTTGATGCTCCCTCCTCGTAGCAGGACCACCAGGATGATCGCCAACAGCAGCACCACAGACAGTGAAATGGCCACAACTGATCACAACCCTCGGTCGGTCCGCTCTCCCGGCCCGGAGGTACGGCCACCGCACCCCCGCCAGAACCATCGTGCCACCAACCCGGCCGCCTCATGCGGCTCGTGACACAACGTCGGCCACCGGACCTGCGCGGGCGATCCGCCGCACAGTAATTCGACGGCGCTTCCGCGCCCGACTTCCCAGGGAATTGCGCGACTTCATTTCGGCGTCCACACATTTTGTGCGCAGGCAATTCGAATTGATGACACGGAGGCATCGTATGCCCTATTTAGTAGGGATGAATCGGGACATCACGGGTGAACCGAGGGCCCCTGTGTGCGCATCATCACGTCAATGCCGGGCCCGAGTTCGGTAAATCGGGAGCATCCCGAGGCAATAACCAGGAATGGCTGACGCTCGCGATGATGGGCTGCTCGCTGCTGCTGACGGCCTGCTTCTTCGCCTGGGTGCCGCGCCCCAGCCGGCGTGATACGGCGCCTCAGTCGCCCTTGAGGTGCGTCACCAGGCGTTCGAAGTCCGCCCAGCCCGAGAGGTCCGAAGGGTCGCCCGGGAAGGAGTAGTACAGCGCCGGACGCCGCTTCGGGCCCAGCTCGCGCGGCGGCGAGGACAGCGGGGTGCGCCGGGCCCGGTCACCGGGCATCTCCCGCACCTCGTCGGCGCCGAGGACGAAGGCGTACGGGACGCCGGGGCCCTCGAAGCGCGGCGGTACGGACAGATCACGGCGGGCGCGGCGGACCTGGACCAGCATCGACTGCAGGTCGTGCCGGGTGGCGAGGACCTCCGCCGCCCGGATCACATCGGCGTCCGTGGGCACCTCCTCGCCGGGGCCGTAGCCGAACGCCAGCGTGACGTCCTCCTCCACCCCGCCCTCGGTGCGGCTGATCCGGACCGTCGCGAGGCCCGGGCGCTCCGGGCTGCCCACGACCACCAGCCAGGTCGGCTCGGGTGCCCGCTCGTACGCCACGTCCGTCAGCTGGCGCACCGACCAGGGCAGGTTGGCGGGCTCCTCGGTGCCCCAGCCGGCCGGCGGCTCACCGGTCAGCTCACGCCATACGGCTTCCAGGGCGCCGCCCAGCACCAGCCGGTCGTCCGCCGGGTGGATCGTCCGGAAGGACACGGCCAGTTGGCGTTCGCCGTCGTCCGCGACCACGGGGGCGAAGGAGTCGGCCATGGGGGTGCGGGGGTCGTCCGGCGTCGCCTGCGGGGACTCGACCGGCATGAACAGGCCGTCGACCCAGTGCAGTACGGCTCCGGACAGGCCGTCGTAGTAGCCGTCCTTCTCGTCCTGCACCACCCAGCGCGAGGGCCAGCCCGGCAGGTTGTTGCGGACCGCCGCGGACAGGCGGGTGCCGGCCGGGGTGACGATCTGCAGGCCGAGGTTGGCCTCGGCCACGGCCTGGAAGGCGTTCGAGAGCCAGGCGGTCATCGCGACCACCGGGCGGTCCTGGATCACCACGGCGACCTTGTCGGTGAGCACGTCCACGGCGGGCTGCGCCGCGGCCGGGGTCGGCGCCGCGCGCATCCCGTCGGTCTTGACCACCGCCAGCGACCGCGTCGCCTCCCGCGGCCACGCGGTGCCGCCGACCAGGGTGGCGATACGGGCCGCGAAGGCACCGGCGAGCTGCTCGGCCTCCTTGACGCCGGTGGTGGCACGGGCCTCGGTCCACCAGTACGGCACCTCGGGCTCGCTCGCCCCGAGCAGCCGCTGCGCCTCTCCCCTGACCTGCACCAGCAGGGGTGCCTCGACGGAGACGAGGGGGCGGCCCTGCTCGTCGCAGAGCTGCACCACCGCGCCGTCCCCCTCGACGCCCGCCAGCATGTCGGGGCCGCCGGCGAGCAGCCCGGCGAGCACGCTCAGCGGGTCGGGCATGGCCCTGGTGAGCGCGACGACATCCTTCGTCATGAGTTACCTCGGCCCCTTACCTGTTACCTGTTCCCCGCTCACCGGTTCCCCGTGTAAACGGTCTGGATGAGCCGGCTCGGCTCGCCCCTGCGGACCAGGACGCCGCGACCGGGCGGCTGCTGGCCGGCGTACACGCCGGGGAAGAGCTGGCCCTCGCTGCGGTCGCCCGCCATCACCAGCGCCGAGGCACCGGACTCGCGCAGGCTCTGCAGCAGCGGCTCGTACAGGCCGCGCGAGGCGCCCGCGACCCGGCGGGTGAGGACGAAGTGCAGGCCGATGTCCTGGGCCGAGGGGATGTACGGCAGGAAGGGGGCGAGCGGCTGCTGGCCGGCGGTGGTCAGGACGTCGTAGTCGTCGACCAGGATGACGATCCGCGGGCCCGATCCCCAGCTGCCCGGTTCCAGGTCCTCGCCGTCGGCGCTCTCGTCGGGCAGCCGCTTCTCCAGTTCGGTGGCGATGCCCGCGGACAGGCCCGCGCACAGCTTGGCGTTGTAGGCGTAGCCGCCCCGGTACTCCTCCGGGATGGCGCCGCGCAGCCCGCGCCGCGGGTCCATGACGCCGAAGACCAGTTCGTCCTCGCTGTAGCGCTCGATCAGGCCCTCGGCGACGGCCTTGAGCAGGTTGGTCTTGCCGCACTCGCTGTCGCCCATGATCACGAGGTGCTGGTCGTGCCGGAACAGGTCGAGCAGGACGGGTGCCAGCTGGGTCTGGTCCAGGCCGATCGGGACCCGGCGCGGTTCGGTCGCCGGGCCCGGCAGCAGATGCGGCTCCAGGACGTGCGGCAGCACCCGGACCGGCTGGGCGGTCTCGCCGGTCCAGGTGGCGCGGATCGTACGGGCCGTGCGCTCCAGGACCGCGCCGAGGTCGGCCGTGTCGGCGACGCCGTCGGTGCGGGGCAGGGCGACCTGGGCGAAGAGCTTGCCGTCGGTGAGGACGCGGCCCTTCTCCTCGGGCGAGAGGGTCTGGGCGAGCTTGCGCTCGATGCTGGACTCGCCGGGGTCGTTCAGCCTCAGCTCGACCCGGGTGCCGAACTGGGACTGGGCGGCGATGCGCACGTCGTTCCAGCGGAGCATGCCGGCGACCACGTGGATGCCGTAGCCGCTGCCGCGCTTGAGGATGTCGCCGACCGCGTCGTCGAGCTCCTCGAAGTCGTCGCGCAGGGCGCCGAAGCCGTCGATGAGCAGCACGATCTCGGTGGAGGCCAGCTCGGGGACGCGGCCCGCGGCGCGCAGGGTGCGCAGCTGCTCCAGGGAGTCGACGTTGTGCAGCCGGAACAGCTCCTCGCGCTGGTCCAGCATGCCGCGCACGGAGTCGATGGTGCGGGCGCAGCGCTCCCGGTCCGCCCGGCCGGCCACGCCGCCCACGTGCGGGAGCCCGGACAGCGCCTGCAGACCGCCGCCGACCAGGTCGAGGCCGTAGACGCCGACCTCCTGCGGGGTGTGGGTGAGCGCCAGGGACAGGGCCAGGGTGCGCAGCAGGGTGGTCTTGCCGGACTGGGGGCCGCCGATGACCGCCGCGTGGCCGCCCGCCACCGTGAGGTCCAGGTACCACTGGCCCTGCCACTGCCGGGTCGGGTCGTCCAGGACGCCCAGCGGCACCTGGAGCGGGCCGCGGCGCCGGGTGAGCTGCATGCCGCGCGGGCCCACCTCGACGGGACCGGCGACCTGGTCGAGGGCGACGCCGTCGGGCAGCGGGGGCAGCCAGATCTGGCGTACGGGCCGGGCGCCGGCGTCCTCCAGCTGCCGGACCATGACGCCCATCTCGGTCGGCCCGGTCTCCCGGCGCCGCATCTGCGGCTCGGCCGGGCCCGAACTCTCCTCCTGGCCCAGGGAGTTGTACGTCGTGTACTCCAGGGCCAGCGGCCCGGTGTCCTCGGTGTCGCGCTGGACGGGGCCGCGGTAGGCGCCGGAGACATAGCCGGCCTTGAACCGCTCGTAGTGGCTGGTGTCGACCTTGAGGTAGCCGAAGCCCGGCAGCGGCGGGAGGTGGAAGGCGTCCGTGGTGTCGAGGACCGTGCGGGACTCGTCGGCGGAGAAGGTGCGCAGTCCCAGCCGGTACGACAGATAGGTGTCCAGGCCCTTGAGCTTGCCGCCCTCGATGCGCTGGCTGGACAGCAGCAGGTGGACGCCGATGGAGCGGCCGATACGGCCGATGGACAGGAACAGGTCGATGAAGTCCGGCTTGGCGGTGAGGAGTTCGCCGAACTCGTCGATCACGACGAACAGGTGGGGCAGCGGGTCGAGGTCGGGGCGCTTCTCGGCGCGCAGGGCGGCGTAGTGGCCGATGTCGGCCACGTTGCCCGCCTCCTTGAGGACCTGCTGGCGCCGCTTGACCTCGCCGGCGAGCGAGGCGTGGACGCGTTCGACGAGACCGGCCTGGTTCTCCAGGTTGGTGATCACACCCGCCACGTGCGGGAGGTCCGCGAAGGGGGCGAAGGTGGCGCCGCCCTTGTAGTCGACGAGGACCAGCGCGAGGTCCTCCGGCGGGTGGGTGGCGACCAGCGCGAGGACGAGGGTGCGCAGCAGCTCGGACTTGCCGGAGCCGGTGGCGCCGACGCACAGGCCGTGCGGGCCCATGCCCAGCTCGGAGGACTCCTTCAGGTCGAGGAGCACCGGTTCGTGGCTGTCGCTGACGCCGATCGGGACGCGCAGGAAGGCGCGCTCGGCGCGCGGCGCCCACAGCCGGTCCAGGTCGAGCCGGGCGACGTCGTCGATGCCGAGCAGCTCCGCGAAGTCGACCGGGCCGGTCAGCGGGGCATCCACCAGGGACTCCGCGGACAGCCGCAGCGGGGCGAGCATCCGGGCCAGGCCCTCGGCGAGGGCGGTGCCGACCTCGTCGACCGTGCCGTGGGCGCTGATCGGCTCGGCCTCGCGCAGGTCCTCGATGACGATCCGGGCGCCGTCGACGGTGATGCGCACGCCGACGCTGCCGGGCTCCTGCACCCGCTCGTCGAGCAGGTGCAACACCGTGATGCCCATGTCCCGCAGGCCGACCGCGTCGTCGGGGCGCGGCAGGTCGACGGCGTCGTCGCCGTGCGCGTCGGCGAGGACGAGGAGCCGGGAGGTCATGGCGAGGGCGTCCTTGCCGGACAGGCCGCGGCGCACCTCGGCCGCGTAGGAGGCGCGGCGGCCCAGCTCACCATGGATCTGCCGGGCGAGCTGGGGCAGCGAGGGGGCGATCCTGCGGGCGGCGACCGGGCCGTCGAACTGCTCGGTGTCCAGCATGTGCGGCAGCCACTTGGCCCACTCCCAGTCGGCCACCCGGTCGCCGGGGGCCGCGACGGCCAGGGCCACGTCGTCGGGCGCGTGGGTCGCGGCGGCCTGGACGAGCAGCGCGCGGGCGACGCGCAGGGTGTCCTCGCGCGGGCCGATGACGCTGATGTTGCCGACGCGGTCGAGCGGGACGGTCAGCGGGAGTTCGGTGCCGGTGCTGAACCGGGCGGACAGCGCGGAGGCCTCGTTGAGCATGAACTGGTCGGGCGGGGTCAGCACGGACGAACCCTGCTGGGCGACCTTCAGATCGCGTACCGGCATCTGGCCGGTGCCGACGCGCACCCGCAGGAAGTCCCCGTCCACCCGGCGCCGCTCCCACAGCCGGGCGGGGTCGCGCACGATGTCGTACAGCGCGTCCGGCGGCGGATTGAGCACCTGGGCGCGCTCGCGCCGTTCGCGCTCCTCCTTGGCCAGCTGTTCGCGCAGGTCCTCCAGATAGGCCAGATAGGCCTCGCGCTGGGTGCGGCGGGTGCGCTGGGCCTTGCCGCGCTGGGAGAAGGCCATGGCGAGGGAGCCGGTCAGGGTGACGACGAGGATGATCGCGCCGAGCCCGGCGAACTGGCTGTTGCGCACGATGGTCATCATCACGACGGACGACATGACCCCGGCGACGGGCAGCAGCGAGTGCATGACGGAGCCGGCCTTGCCCTCGGGCAGGTTGGGCGGCGCCTCTATGGTGCGCGGCTCGGGGGCGGCCGGCGGCCGGGTGGTGCGCGCGGGGCGATGGATCAGTCGGGTGCTCATCTTCGTTGCCTCGTCCTCGAGTTCCTCGGGTCCCTTCCTGTCGGGCGGTCAGCGCTGCTTCTGGGAGAGCTGGAAGACGTCGGCGGCCAGGCGGGTGGCGGACTGCCGGGTGGCCCGGGCGAGGAGATCGGTGCGCAGCGGGCCGCCGGCCGCGAGATGGCGGTCGTAGGGCAGGACCGCCACGGTGACTCCGGCCCTGGTCAGTTCCTCGGTGGCCTTGTCGAGGTCGAGGCCGGGGTGCGGCGCGATCTCGGTGAGGACGACGACGGTGGAGGCCAGCACATGCCGGGGCAGGTTGCGCATCCACTCCAGGACGGCGCGCGTGCTGGCGACGCCCTCCAGCGTCGCGGGCACGGTGAGCACCCGGGCCTGGGCGGCGGACAGCGCGGTGCGGGCGACCTCGGCGGGCAGGGTCTCGCAGTCGACGACGGTGACCCCGAAGTAGCGGCGCAGCGCCACCATGACCCGCTCGTAGCCCTTGGTGTCGAGCATGGCGCCGACCTGGCCCTGGCTGCCGGGCAGCAGCCAGGAGTTGCCGGGGAGCTGGACCAGGTATCCGGTGACGTCGAGCAGCGACATCTGCGGTTCCACCAGTCCTGCGAGGTCGCCGGTGGTCCAGCGCAGGGTCTCCGCGCCGAGCCGCAGCGGCAGCGAGCCGAGCGCCGGGTCGGCCTCGACGGCGAGCACCGGGTCCTGGCGGTAGTGGGCGTAGGTGGCGGTCAGCAGGGCGGCGACGGTCGTCTTGCCGGAGCCGCCGCGGATGGAGGTCACCGCGATCTGGCGGCCGGTGGTGACCGCCTGCTGCAGCACCTCGGCGGTGGCCGCGGTGTCGGCGACCTCGCGGGCCGCCGAGGAGGCGACCGTACGGCGTACGGCGCGCAGGGCGCGGGTGCTGAACGGCTCACCGCGGCGCGGCTTGAGCGCGGCGGAGGCGATCCGCTTGTCGAGCACCGGCCGGGAGTCGGGGGTGCCGCGGCGGGCGGCGGGGGCCTGCTGCGGGTGGGCCTGCGGCTGCTGCCGGGCGGCGTACTGCTGCTGTTCCGCGTACTGCTGTTGCTGTTGCTCGGCGAACTGCTGCTGGGGCGCGTAGGCCTGCTGGGGCTGGGCGGGGTAGGCCTGCTGCTGGTACTGAGCGGACGGGTCGGCGTACGGCTGCTGCTGGGGGTAGCCGTACGCCGGGGCGGGACCCTGCGCGGGGGCGCCCTGCTGCGGTATCTGTTGCTGCTGGGCCGTGGACGGGTCGCCGTAGGCCTGCTGCTGCGGATAGCCGTACGCCGGCGCGGGACCCTGCGCGGGCGCGCCCTGCTGCCCCGGGTCGCCGGCCCCCTGCTGTTGCTGCTGCTCCGGTGCGGGCTGCTGCGGAGGCGTGCCGCCCCTCAGATCGCGCAGCACGTCGCCCTGCCAGTTGTCCCCGTTCGGCATGTCGCCCTTCACTCCTGCCCTGGCCTCAGAACTTGTTGAGCAGTTGCCCATAGATGCCGAACACCCCGACGGCGAGCGGGAAGAGCCCGATCACACCGACGGACTCGATCAGATCGCCGATCCGCCGCAGCCGTACCTGCACATGCTCGGGCGGCTGGATCGCGAGGACCAGCAGCGGCAGCGCGGCGGCGGCGCACAGCAGCACCAGCGCCCCGGCGCCGCCCGCGTGGTCCGCCCAGACCACCGCGAGCCGTACGACGAGCAGCGCGGCCCCGCCGAACAGCGCCACGACCTCGGCGACCAGCGGGAAGGCGCGGGCCCGGGACAGCAGCACGAGGGCGGTGAGCGAGGTGAGGGCCACCGCCCACACGGTCGGCCGTCCGGCCGTGGTCAGCAGCCAGCCGCCGGCGGCGGCCGAGACGACGGTGGCGATGGTGGCCAGCGCGAGCCCGCGGTGGGTCGCGGCGAGCGCGTTGGCGACCTGGTGGCGGCTGACCGACGCGCCCGAGGAGCGCTGGTCGTCGAGGCCCGTCAGGCCCGAGGCCATCAGCGCGAGGCGGGGCAGCAGGCCGAGCAGCACGACGGAGAACACGGCCATCACGGCGCCGAGCCGGTCCGGCCGGTCCTGTACGGCGGCGACGGCCTCCCACACCACGGCGATGCAGGCGGTCGCGCCGGCCCCGATGAGCGCGCCGCGGCCGAGTGGCGAGAAGTAGGCGAGCAGCACCAGAGTGAGCACCAGCGCCGCGACGACCCCGGCCAGCCGGGCCGGTCCGGTCCAGCCGTAGGCGTCGGCGGCGGTCCAGACGGCGAGCACTCCGAGCCCTCCGGAGGCGAGCAGCAGCACCGTGGCGAGCCCGCGGTTGCCGTCGCCAATCTTCGCAACGAGCGCGCCGGCGGCCAGGAACAGGGCGGCGACGGCCGCGAGCGCGACACCGACGGACTTGAGCGCGAACTCGTGCCGGGCCAGCAGGGCCGCGGCCACGGCGAACACCACGGTGGCCACCCCGGCGCTGGCCCGGCGGGCGGCGGGCCGCCAGCGCCAGGAACGCAGATCGAGGTCGTCGGCGACCTGGTCGGTGACGTCGTGCACGACGGGCGCGGGCGGCGCGGCATGGGCGCGCACCAGCTGGAGGACGGCGCCGTCGGGCACTTCGGCCGACGACAGGGTGGCCTCGTGCGGCAGTACCGAGCCGTCGGAGGTGATCAGCTGCCGGGTCATGGGCCGGGAGGCGGCCCGGTCGTCGAGCAACTGCAGGATGTCGGGCAGCAGATGGCCGATCGGGGTGTCCGACGGCAGGACGATGTCGGCGCGCCGACGCTCACCGACCAGCGTGACCCGGCTCAGTTGCGTCCGGGACGTCGTTGCTGTGCTCACCACTTACCGGAACCTATCATCGCGAAGTTGAGGCCGAGGATGCCGAGGACGGCTGTGCGGAGGGGGTGCCGTACTGCTGTTCCTGCTGCTGTTGCTGCTGCTTCTGCTTGGCCAGGGTGTGCTGCAGGAAGGACCATCCGACGCATCCGGCGCACAGTACGGCCGCGATGGCGATGCCCGCGAACACCTTGCCGAGCCGTTCGTCCGCCGAGCGCCGGGCGCGCTGCGCGCCGAAGAGCAGCGCGTCACGCATCCGGCGCCGGCGTACCGCCACCGACTCCAGCAACTGGCTGTCGTAGTCCCGTGCCATTGAGTTGGTCCTGTGCCTGTGCTCTCTGTGGGTCGGTGGGGGTCAGTGCGGGTCAGTGCGGGTCAGTCGTCGGAGGTTTCGGCGGTGAGGCCGAGGTACTGCCGCATGGTGGCGTACTTCTGCGTCAGCCGCCGTGCGGTGAGCTCGTCGAGGACGGCCAGCCGGTGCGGGTCGGCGTTGTGCGCGAGGTCGGCCGCCTTGACGAGCCGTGCGCCCGGGGTGGCCAGAATCCGCTCCGCGTACGCCCGCGGCTCCTCGTCCGGCCGTTTGGTCATGGCCCGTACGACGTCCTTGGTGCGCGGCGTGAGCGCGGCCGCGGCCAGCCACTCCTCGCTCAGCACGCCGTCCTCGACCGCGTCGTGCAGCCAGGCGGCGGCGACGAGTTCGTCACCGCCACCGCGGGCACGTACGCCTTCGGCGACGGCCTGCAGGTGTTCGGCATAGGGCCGGCCTGCCTTGTCCCGCTGCGCGGCGTGCGCGGCGCGGGCGACGGCCTCGACCTCGGCGAGCGTCATGACGTGAGTGGACGGCCCGTCGTACGGCATTCCAGAGTCCCCCTAACTTTGCCCGTGCAACATAGAGCATGAATGCGCGGGCGGCACACCCGGGGCGGCCGGGCTGACGGGAACGGCGGGGAAACCTCCGCAGAACCTGCACACCCGGGCCTGTGCGGCCAGGTCCTAGCTCTGCGCGGCGTGCCGGTCGAGGAGCGCGACGACCATGGCGTCGAACAGACCGGACCGCACGGCCTCGTCCACCGTCCCCTCGCTGATGCGCTCGCCGGCCGCGAGGAGGGTGGCGGCGCGTACGGCGTCCGCGGGCCGGAGCCGCCCGCGTGGCGGCGCCGTGGGATCGGGGCTGGCGCTCAAATGGTGCTCCGGGGTGACGGCACCGATGCCCCACAGTGCGGTGACGACCCGCCACAGCGGCCTGCTGTAGACCGGGAACGCCACCTGGATCGCCCCGTTCGCGTTCTTCTCGCCGCCGCCCCAGCGGACGACGCGGTCGTCGTCGGTGAGGGCGGCGTAGGCGTCGGCCAGTTCCTGCCAGGCCTGCGCGTTGCCGTGGTCGAGCTGGGCGAGCAGCCGGCGGTCGTCGGCCTCGGTGACCGCGCGGGCGAGTTCCTCGACCACGTCCGGGCCGGAGGCGTCGAGCGGGGGCCCGGTGCCGGCGGCGCGGGCAAGCTCGGTCAGCGCACCGGCCAGGGGGAGGCCCCGCTTGCGGACCTCCGCCACCTTCTCCGACCATTCCCGGCCGAGCCGGAACCCCTCGACGCCGGTCGCGACGCGCTGGGCCCACTCAAGGGTGCCTGCGGTGTAGTCGGCCCAGACGTACCCGACGACTTCACCGTCGGGGGTCTCGACCGCTACGTACTGGACGGGGTGGTTCACGCGGGTCAGGCCTGCTTGGCGAGGGCTTCGACCGCGGCGGCGTTCGGGGCGTCGGCGAGGGAACCTGGCAGAGGACGGCCCCTGCCACCGGGCTCCGGTCCGGCCAAGAACTCGATGAGAGCTTGGGACGGGCAAATACCCCGTGCCTTGGCTTCACGCAGCCGACTGATCCAGGACATGCTCTCGTTCGCCCCCACGGGACCGGCGGCCTGCCTTGGCACATACGCAGCGGCGTCGTCCTCGTCACTGCCCCATACATATCCGAGGACCGCGCCGTTCTGCTTGTCGACGACCGTGAAGTACTGCACCGGCTTGTCAGTCCTGTCCCGGTATCGCGCAGGACCGCCGGGCACCTCCACGAATCTCATGTCTTCGGCAAAGCGTGAATTGATCGGTCGTTCACCGCTCATGAAGTCACATTCCTCATATCTGTGCCTGCCGTCAGATAGGTTACGGCTTCGGCAGTACCTCTCCGTAGGCGTGGTACTGACCCGTCGTGTCTTGGAACACGCGCGTCACCCGGTAGTGGGTATCACGAGCGAGGAGCAACTCCCGCTCCCCCTTGTTCACAGAGATGTGGTCGATCCACAGAGCGGGTGCACCCTTCGGCACACGCAAGTGCAGGATCACGGGCTTGTAGTTGAAAGCCGCGTCCTTACCGAGCGACGTGGAGAGAAAGCCAGCGTCATGGTAGCTGTTGCCCACCATCTCATACGGCGAGGTCAGATCGAGGTGGTCGATACCGGTGCCTCGGACGACCATGATGTCTTCGGGCACAGGGCGGTCGCCCATGACCCGGTCCATGTTGTCGACCATGTCCTGGACGCTGGGCTCGAGAGCCGCAGCGGGGCCGTGCAGGTCGAAATCTCGCAGCTGGCCATTGATGTGCTTGTAGTAGAAACTACTGTACCTTTCCAGCGCATCCTTGGCCTTGGGGTCGAGGTTGTCCAGGAAGTCGTTCCAGTGCGCGTCGCCGTACGCCTTCCCTGCGCCATTACTACTGCTGGGCCAGGGGTTCGTCCCCCGCTCCAGTTCCGCCGTGGCCGCCGCATGCCGCTCGGCGTCGGTGGCCAGGTTGTTGAAGTCGTCGTCCGACATGGACGGCTTGTACTCGAACGGCTCCCCGGCCCCACCGTGCCCCGGCACCCCCGAGTGCCCCGGCGTAGCCGCGTCGGCGCCGTCGTGCCCGGCGATGTCCGCCGCGTCGTGGCCGAGGCCGCCGTGGTCGCCGACGTGCCCGGCGTCGTGACCAGTGCCGTCGTGACCCCCGTGGCTGGCGCCGTCGTGGCCGGCTCCGTGGTCCGGGTGGCCGCCGACGCCAGGGGCGTCGTGGCCGCCGGGGTGCGGGGCGGTCGGGGTGTCGTGCGGGGTGGTGTGCGGCAGATCGTGCGCGGGAGCCGTCGGGGCGTCGTGGTACCACGCCGAAGGCGTCGTACCGGCGTGCTCACCCGCGGAGAACCCGTCGCCCGCGCCGTGCGGGATGCCACCGTGAATGCCGCTGTCCGGGACATGCGGCATCCCACCGTGAATGCCGTTGTCCGGGACGTGGGGAACCCCGGCGTGGATCCCGTTGTCCGGCACGTGCGGGATGCCGCCGTGGATGCCGTTGTCGACGGGGTTCGGAATTCCGCCGTGGATCCCGCTGTCGGGGACGTGCGGCATCCCGCCGTGGACACCGTTGCTCACGGGCTGGGGAATCCCGCCATGGATGCCGTCGTTCGCAGCCGACGGCATGCCGCCGTATACACCGTCCGCCGTGTGCGGGAGGGCCCCGTGGCCGGCGCTGTCCGCCCCATGGGGTACGCCCACGGACGCCGGTTCCGAGGTCGGGAGGGTCCAGTGGGACGGGAGCCCGGGGGCGGCTCCCTTCGGGATCGTCGTCGTCTCGACGCTGCCGGTGTGGTCGAGGAGATTTCCGTTCGGATCCAGGACATGGCCGCCGGGCAGGTTCACGGAGCCCTCGGGGATGTGCACGGAGCCCTCGGGAAGGGTCGGGAGGTCGATCTTCCCGATGCCCTTGATGTTCTTGGCGATGTCGCCGATCTTGGACAGGCCGGCGCCGGCGCCCTTCATCACGTACGTCATCGGGTCGATGACCCTGCCGACCTTGCCCGCCACCGAGATCGCCTTGGCCACCGCGCCGGCCTTGCCCGCACCCGCCACCGCCGCACCCTCACCACCGGTGAACACCGTCGTCAGCACATTGAAGGTGACCCCACCCGCGGCGCGCGCGGGGTTCTTGCCCCACTCGTCCCACGCCAGCAACGCCTTACCGGTCTGCTTCATCGTGTTGCGCGACTCACGCAGCCAGGAGGGCATGTATTTGTCCGGCACCAGCAAGAACGCCGCCGCCGTCACCGGATTGGCCATGAACTCCAGCGCCGTCGCCAGCTGCGCCAGACCCTTCCAGGCCTGCTTCATCGCATCCCAGCCATCGACGCCGACCAGGGTGCCCAGGCCCTTGATCGTGCCCCAGATCCCGTCCACGCAGATGCCGTCCCACAGGAACGACTTCGCCCAGTGCCCGAACTCGTACCAGTGGTGCTTCTGCTCCACCGGATCACCCCACGGCAACCCCTTCGCACCCTTCAGGTCCGAAGCGTTGTAGCCGTACATGTCCGACTTGTTGGAGCCATCCCCGGCGATCATCTGCGTCCCGTGCCAGATCGCCGTGATCTTGTTGTGGCACGTCCGCTCCGCCGCCCAGAACGCCGCCACCGCCGCCGTCACATCATCACGGAGCTGGTTGTTCTTCTTGACCTTGTCCTCGTCGTACTCCCAGTCGTGATCACCCTTGACCGAGTCGACGAACGCCACCGCGTCATGCCTGAGCTGCTTCAGCTTCGCCACCAGCGGACGGATCTCCGCCGCATACCCCGACAACGCCGACGACACCGTCTCCAGATGCGTGGCGAACGCATCCGAACGGTCCGCCACCGGCCGCGTCGAGCCGAACAGCTTCTCCGCCTCCGGAGCCTGATAGAACCCCCGCAGCTTCTGGAACTGCCCATGCACATCCGCACCCGTGGAACGGACCAGCCCGGCATCCTTCTTCAGCGCACCGTAATCCTTCTCCAACTGCTCCAGATCACCAGTGAACTCAGGAATCTCCTCCGGCTTGATCACGCCTGGCCCACTCCCGGCATCTTCACCCCGGGCATCGACGCATCACGCTGCGCACGCGCGGCCATCGCCTCGTCCCCGTCCATGTACGCCTTCGTCGCATCCACCGCACCCTGCAACGACTTACCCGCCCGCGCCGCGATGAACTGCAAGTCCTTCGTCGCACGCTCCGCATACTGCGACAACGCCAACGCCACCAGACCGCCCGACGACTTCCCGCCGCCCTTGCCCTGACCGCCATGACCGCCATGACCGCCATGACCGCCATGACCACCGTGACCGCCGGAGCCGCCGTCCGCGGAGATCGTGCCCGCACTCGACGCCGCCGACTGCAGATGCTTACCGAAATCGTTCGCGTACGTCTCCAGATGCGACGCCGTCTTCTCCGTCGTCGTCAGCACATGATTGATGCCCTGCGGATGCAGATCCCAGCCCGTCATACCCACCCCCGTGAACCCGGCACCCAGCCGTCACGAACCATCAAGAACAAGCGATCAGGAACACACGGCCAAGACCGCCGTTCAGCCGATGTTGTCCACCGCGGACTTCGCCCTCGCCAGCGTCGAATGCGCCGTCGAGTCGTTCTTCTCCATCGTCGTCTTCAGCAGATGAATGATGTTCCGCACCTCCTGCGACGCATGATTCCAACGACGCTCCTTGCCGTGGTACTCATCCGCCACACCATCCGCCGTGAAGTCCGCCATCGCCTTCTTCACCTGCTTGTCCCGCGCCCCGATGACCGTCTCCAACTGAGCGATCACCCCCGCGAGATTCCCCTGCACATCCGCCGACGCCGACGTGTCGTACGACCGACGATCCGCATTCGCACCCGCCATCACACACCACTCCCCGAAAAAGTTCCGAAACGCACAGACACTCAGCGGCCCGAGAAACGCGCCGCGTCGAAGTTGGCCGAACCCATCTGCCGCTTCGCGTTGTCACCCTGCTCCTGGTCACCCGTACTGAACGCACTGTCCATCCCGGACTGACCACCCAGGATCGCCCCCAGCGACCCATTCAGCTCCTTCGCGATCCCGTCCGCCCGCGCCTTGAACTGATCGAACGCCGCACGACCCGCACCGTTGAACTTCCCCTCCAACGGCTCCGCCGCCTGCACCAACTGCCGGATCAACGTCCCCAGATCCTGACTCGACCCACGCGAATCACGCATCAACGTCGACAACGTCTGCGCACCCATGTCGAACTTCATATGACCTCCCCCGGTACGGGCTCACGCGGCCTGTGCCGCTCGTGTCGCATACGGAATCATCTGTATCAACTACGGAATCGGCCGGCCAAGCTGGGGTCCGCACTGTCACAAAGTCAGCAAACTTCCATGACCAAACCTTGGCGAAGAACCGCCTTGACGCCCGATGGGCGTCAGCGCGTCGCCTGGGCCGCCGACGCCTGGCGGCAGATCAGCAGGAGGGCCCGGTCGTCGTTGACGTCCCTGGCGACCGCCTCGATGAGATGCCAGGCGGCCCCGTGGAAGCCGCCGGCGACATAGCGGTCGGCCTCGCCGGTGAGCCGGTCGATGCCCTCGACGATGTCGCGGTCGGAGGTCTCCACCAGACCGTCCGTGAAGAGCATCAGAACGTCTCCCGGGCGCAGCGAGCCCTTCACGGGGTCGAACTGGGCGCCGTCGTAGACACCGAGCAGCGGGCCCTCGGCGGCCTTCTCCTCCCAGCGTCCGCTGCCCGCGCTCAGCTGGAGCCCGGGCGGATGGCCGGCGGAGTACAGCTCGTAGTCGCCGGAGTCGAGGTCCAGGACGAGATGGATGGAGGTGGCGAACCCCTCGTCCCAGTCCTGGCGCAGCAGGTAGCCGTTCGCGGCGGGGAGGAACGCGTGCGGGGCCAGGGAGCCGAGCAGGCCGCCGAAGGCGCCGGACAGGAGGAGGGCACGGGAGCCCGCGTCCATGCCCTTGCCGGAGACGTCCGTGAGGACGACCTCCAGGGTGCGGCCGCCGTTCGTGCGCGCGGCCACCACGAAGTCGCCCGAGAAGGACTGGCCGCCGGCCGGGCGCAGCGCCATCTCGTGGTGCCAGCCCTGCGGCAGCTTCGGCAGCTTGCTCTGCACCCGGATCCGCTCACGCAGGTCGAACAGCATGGTGCCGCCGCGCCGCCAGGGCACGCCGACCCGGCTGCGGAACTGGGCCGTGAGCAGGCCGAAGAAGCCGCAGGCCGCCACGACGAGGACCACGCCGGGGGTCACGCGGGAGGGGCCTTCGGTGTACGGGCCGAGCCGTACCGACTCCACGATGAGTGCCGTGGCCCCGGCCGCGTAGAGGCCGAGCAGGCTCGCGGGGCGCAGCAGCAGGCCGCCCGCGATGATCGGCAGTACCAGGGTGGCCGGGGAGCACCACACCGAGTCGACCAGAGTCATGGCCATGAGGAGCGGGATGGTGAGCAGCAGCCCGACGAAGGCGATCCAGTCGGAGCCGTCGCCCCGGAAGTAGTCCACGGCGCTTCTGCGCAGCCCGGTGCGGACCCGGTGCCACTGCATCTTGCACCGGGCCGTGAACGTCTCGGCCTTCGCGCGCCGCCCTCGTCCTGCTGCCATTAGTTCGGGACCCTATCCATCGGACCGGCTGCTTGGCACGGGAGGTCCCACTTGTCCCCCGTGCGAGGCTCCGCTCAGCGGTTCGTCCACACAGTGAACGGCACCGGAGGCCAGCGCGCGGCCCTCCGGGGGAAATTCACTGGCTCGTCCTGCAATGCCCTGATAGGCATGGCGTATGGGGACTGAACGCGTGAGCGAACCGACCGTGCTGGCACCGGAGGACTTCGACCGATGGTGGGACGGTGTGGTGCGTGCGTTCGGGGGCGGGGCCGCCTCGTCCGAGGAGCGCGAACTGGACAGGTCCCTCACCGAGTTCGACCGTACGCTGGCCGTGCAGGACGGGGACGAGATCGTCGGTACGGCGGGGGCGTTCAGCTTCCGGATGACCGTGCCGGGCGGAGCCGTTGTGCCCACCGCCGGTGTGACCATGGTCAGCGTGGCCGCGACGCACCGGCGGCGCGGGGTGCTGACGTCGATGATGCGACGGCTGCTGGACGACGCGCACGCCAAGGGTGAGCCGCTGGCCGCGCTGCACGCGTCGGAGCCCGCGATATACGGCCGCTTCGGGTACGGCGCGGCGACGTTCCAGCTCAACGCCGAGATCGACACCGCCCGGGTCGCCCTGGCGCTGCCCGAGGGCACCGACGAGGTGCGCGTGCGGTACGCGGCGCCCGCCGACGTCCTGCAGGAGTGCGAGGCGGTGTACGCGGCCCTGGTGCCCGGCCGGCCCGGCATGCTGGCCCGGCAGCCCGGCTGGGAGCGGCAGGCGCTGCTCGACCCGGAGAGCGAACGGGAGGGCGCGTCGGCGCTGCAGTGCGTGGTCGCGCAGCGGGACGGGGAGATCACCGGGTACGCCCGGTTCCGTACCAAGCTGGGCTGGGGGCCGAGCGGGCACGACGGGACGGTGACCCTGGAGGATCTGGCCGCGCTGGACCCGGCGAGCGAGGGGGCGCTGTGGCGTTTCCTGTTCGGCATCGACCTGATGTCGACGCTGGCGGTGCGCGGGCGACCGGTCGACGAGGCCTGGCAGCACCTGGTCTCCGACATCCGCCGCTGCCGGCCGCGCCTGCGGGACGCCGGGTACGTGCGTCTCGTGGAGGTGGGTACGGCCCTGTCGGCGCGCACCTATCTGGCGCCGGTGGACGTCGTGTTCGAGGTGGTGGACGCCTTCTGCCCCTGGAACGAGGGGCGTTGGCGGCTGACCGGCGATGCGAAGGGCGCGTCCTGCGAGCGGACGTCCGACCCGGCCGAAGTGTCGCTCTCGGTGAGGGAGTTGGGGGCGGCATACCTGGGTGGTGCGACTCTGCTGTCGCTGGCGGCGGCCGGGCGGGTACGGGAACTGCGGCGCGGGGCACTGGCGGAGGCGTCGGTGGCGTTCGGCTCTCCGGTCGCACCGTGGCTGTCCCACGGTTTCTAGGACGGGCGGCCCTGTACGACTGCCCTGCCGGTCAGCGCTGCTGGCAGGTGGGGCACCAGAAGAGGTTGCGGGCGGCGAGGCCGGCGGTGCGGATCTCGTCGCCGCAGATGTGGCAGGGCAGGGTGGCGCGGCGGTAGACGTACACCTCACCGCCGTGGTCGTCCACGCGCGGCGGCCGTCCCATCGCCTCGGGGGTGTGCTCGGGGCGCACGGTGTCGATGCGGTTGTTCCGCACGCCCTCGCGCATCAGCTCGACGAGGTCGGCCCAGATGGCGTCCCACTCCGGCGCGGTGACGTCCTTGCCCGCGCGGTAGGGATCGATGCCGTGCCGGAAGAGGACCTCGGCGCGATAGACGTTGCCCACGCCCGCGACGATCTTCTGGTCCATCAACAGCGCGGCGATCGTCGTACGGCTGCGGGAGATCCTGCGGTACGCCGCGCTCGGCTCGGCGTCCTCGCGGAGCGGGTCGGGGCCGAGGCGGTCGTGTACGGCGCGCTTCTCCTCGTCCGTGATCAGCGCGCAGGTGGTGGGTCCGCGGAGGTCGACGTACGCGGTGTCGGTCGCGAGGCGGAGGCGGACGGTGTCGGTCGGCGGGGGTGCGGGGGCGTCGCCGAAGCCGACCTTGCCGAAGAGGCCGAGGTGGATGTGGACCCAGTCGGTGTCGCGGAAGCGGAGGAAGAGGTGCTTGCCGTGGGCTTCGGTGGCCGTCAGCTCGGCCCTGTCCAGAAGCGCGGCGGCGTCGGAGAACTTGCCCTGGGGGCTGGTGACGCGAGGGGCCGCGCCCTGGAAGCACGCGGCGTAGTCCTGGGCCAGCCGATGAATGGTGTGCCCTTCCGGCAAGGCTGAGCTCTCCTTCCAGCATCGTCAGCGGGGCGCCATCAAGTCCGACCGAAAGTCCGGCCGAAAGTCCGACCGAGCCGGGCGGGCCACCACCGCGCCCGAAGTCCCCGTGCCCCCAGTCTCCCAGCCGAGCGCCCCGGCCTTCCGGCCACCTTCCCACCCACCGGCCGCCCGGTTGACCGAAAGGCAGACACGGGTGGCCGGGTGGGCGGGCGGAGCCTACGGCTGGGGGTGGTGGGCCGGGATCGGGGGCAGGTCGCCCGTCGTCTCGTAGGCCGACAGCATGTCGATCCGGCGGATGTGGCGCTCGTCACCGGAGAACGGCGTGTTCAGGAAGGTTTCGACGAACTTCGTCGCCTCCTCCGTGCTGTGCATCCGCGCACCCACGGCCACGACGTTGGCGTTGTTGTGCTGCCGCCCGAGCGACGCGGTCTCCTCGCTCCAGGCCAGCGCCGCCCGCACGCCCTTCACCTTGTTCGCGGCGATCTGCTCACCGTTGCCGGAGCCGCCGATCACGATGCCGAGGGCGTCGGGGTCCGCTGCCGTCCGCTCCGCGGCACGCAGGCAGAAGGGCGGGTAGTCGTCCTGGGCGTCATAGATGTGCGGCCCGCAGTCGACGGGCTCGTGCCCCGCCGCCTTGAGCCATTCGACGAGGTGGTTCTTGAGTTCGTAGCCCGCATGGTCGGAGCCGAGATACACGCGCATGCCATGAGTGTGACACGGCTGTTTCAGGGGAGCAGCCTCGGGTGGCGGCGCTCCCCCGGGCCTCGGAAGGCACCCGGACCGGCCCCGAAGAACCCCCAGCCAGGCCCCGGAAAATGTGAGTCAGACCATAGAACCTCAAGGGAACCTCAAGTAACGATACGGATTCAGAGGTTCCCGAATCCGTTCGCCTCGGATTCACTGGACCGACTCGTACACCGCTCATACGAGCTGCCCTCCTCCTGGCGCAAAGGAAATCCGTCCATGACCCCTGGTTCGGGCCTCCAAGCAGGACTCAAGAACCGCCATCTGTCGATGATCGCGATCGGTGGTGTCATCGGAGCCGGCCTCTTCGTCGGTTCCAGCTCCGGTATCGCCACCGCGGGACCAGGCATCCTCCTGTCGTACGCACTCGTCGGCACCCTCGTCGTCCTCGTCATGCGGATGCTCGGCGAGATGTCCGCCGCCAACCCCGCCTCCGGCTCCTTCTCCGCGCACGCCGAGCGCGCGATCGGTCCCTGGGCCGGCTTCTCCATCGGCTGGCTGTACTGGTTCTTCTGGGTCGTCGTGCTGGCCGTCGAGGCCACCGCCGGCGCCGGGATCCTGCACGGCTGGGTCCCGGGCGTACCGCAGTGGGCCTGGGCGCTCATCGTGATGAGCGTGCTGACCGCGACCAACCTGGTCTCCGTGGGCTCCTACGGCGAGTTCGAGTTCTGGTTCGCCGGTATCAAGGTCGTGGCGATCGGCGCGTTCATCGTCATCGGTCTGCTGGCCGTGTTCGGCGTGCTGCCGGGCGTGCACGCCGACAAGGCGAGCTTCGGGAATCTGACGAACCACGGCGGCTTCCTGCCGCACGGACCCGGCACCATTCTCACCGGCGTGCTGCTGGTCGTCTTCTCCTTCATGGGCAGCGAGATCGCCACCCTGGCGGCCGGCGAGTCGGAGGACCCGCAGCGCGCGGTCACCAAGTCCACCAACAGCATCATCTGGCGGATCGGCGTCTTCTACCTGGGCTCGATCCTCGTCGTGGTCTCGCTGCTGCCGTGGAACGACCCCTCCATCAAGAAGGAGGGCTCCTACGTCGCCGCGCTGGACTCCCTCGGCATCGCGCACGCCGGCCAGATCATGAACGTGATCGTGCTGACCTCGGTGCTGTCCTGTCTCAACTCCGGCCTCTACACGGCCTCCCGGATGGCGTTCTCGCTCGGCCAGCGCGGTGACGCCCCGAAGGCGTTCGCCCGCACCACCTCCCGCGGTGTGCCGATGGCGGCGATCCTGGCGTCGGTCGTCTTCGGCTTCGTGGCCGTCTTCTTCAACTACGCCTACCCGAAGACCGTCTTCCTCTTCCTGGTCAACTCCTCCGGTGCGGTCGCCCTGTTCGTATGGCTGGTCATCTGCTTCTCGCAGCTGCGGATGCGGAAGATCATCCAGCGCGAGTCGCCGGAGAAGCTCGTCGTGAAGATGTGGCTGTACCCGTACCTGACCTGGTTGACGGCCGCCTTCATCGTCTTCGTCCTCGGTTACATGCTGACCGACACGAAGGGCGAGAGCAGCGGTCGTACGACCGTGCTGCTGTCGGTGGGCGTGGCGGTGGTCGTGGTCGTCATCGCCCTGCTGAAGCAGAGGTTCGGGCCGAGCCGCGCGGAGAGCGCGCCCGTCGCCGACGCGGCCGAGAAGGTCACCACCGGCTGACGGCACCGCGCACAGCGGCGGACATGGCCGCATAACCTGACGGCACCTGTCAGGTTATGCGGCCATACTGCGTCCCATGACCAACGCCGCCTGTGCCTTCCTTCGCCCTGGTGACCGGGGCTACGACGACGAACTCGCGGGTTTCCAGCTCGGTTTCACCCAGCGCCCCGCCGTGCTCGTGCCCGCCCGCTCGGCCGCCGACGTGGTGGCCGCCGTACGGTACGCGGCCGCCGAGGGCCTGCCCGTCGGGGTGCACGCGACCGGGCACGGGCTGCCCGGCGGGTACGAGGGCGGGCTGCTCATCACCACCCGGCAGCTGGACGGGATCACCGTCGACGCCGAGGCCCGTACCGTCCGGGTGCAGGCCGGGGTGCGCTGGGGGCAGGTGGTCGCGGCGGCCGAGCCGTACGGGCTGGCGCCGCTGAACGGATCGGCGCCGAGTGTGGGCGCGGTGTCGTACACCCTGGGCGGCGGACTGGGCATCCTGGCGCGGGAGTTCGGGTACGCGGCCGACCATGTGCACCGGCTGGAGGTCGTCACCGCCGACGGAGAACTGCGCCGGGTCACCCCCGACTCCGACCCCGAGCTGTACTGGGCGCTGCTCGGCGCCGGGCAGAACCTCGGCGTCGTCACCGAGCTGGAGATCGGGCTCGTACCGGTGCGCACGCTGTACGGCGGTTCGCTCGCCTTCGACGGGCGAGCGGTGGACCCGGCGGCCCTGCTGCGCGCGTACGAGGCCTGGACGCGGACCGTGCCGGACGGGCTGACCTCGTCCTTCGCCGCCGTACCGTACCCGGACCTGCCGGCGCTGCCGCCGCAGCTGCGCGGCCGGTACGTGGTCTCGATCCGGGTCGCCCACACGGGCGACGACGGGGACGCGGTCGTCGCCCCCCTCAGGCGGCTGGGCCCGCTGCTGTCGGACTCGCTGCGCGAGCTGCCGTACGCCGAGAGCCACACCATCCACAGCGACCCGGACTTCCCGCACGCCTACTACGGCGACAGCGCGGTGCTGCGGGACCTGGACGTCGAGCGGGCCGGGGAGCTGCTGCGGGTGACCGGGCCGGAGGCGGAGCAGATGTGTGTGGTCCAGCTCAACCACCTGGGCGGGGCGCTCGCCCGGCCGGCGCCGAACGCGGTGCCGTACCGCGAAGGGCGGTTCCTGGTACGGCTGTTGACGGTCGGCGAGCGGGAGCAGGCGCGGGCGCTGCTCGACCCGGCGTTCGCGCTGCTGGCCGAGGACACCCTCGGGCGATCGCTCAACTTCGCCTTCGGGGCGGGCGACCGGGGCGCGGGCCTGTACGACCCCGATACGCGAAAGAGGCTCGCCCGGGTCAAGGAGACGTACGACCCGGCGAACCTCTTCCGCAGGAACTACGGCGTCTAGACGAATGAGTCCGAAGTCAGAGGCTCAAGGGCGGTCATTGAGGCCGGCGGCGATGGCCGTCAGTCGGCCCATGGCGTGGGCCACGCGCAGCCCGTCCATGTAGTCGCGCACGTGCAGGATCTGGCCGTTGCGGACCCGGATCACCAGGAGGCCCGGGAAGCCGAAGGGCCGGCCGGTCGTGGTCACGGTCCCGGTGACGAGCTGCTCGACGGTGATCACCTCTGGGTCGGTGCTCTGGTGCACGGCGACTTCGCGGATCTCCTGCGGCTGTGCCGGGCTTGCGCCCCAGAGGGCTCGGTAGCCCGCGCGGACCTCTTCGCGGCCCTGGTATCGCGTGGGCATGCCGGGGAAGAGGAAGGGGAACTCATGGACTGCATCGACCGCGTACAGGTCGGCCAAGTTGTCCGCGGACTTGTCGAGCATCGCCTGCTGGTAGCGGGTCAGAACCTCACGGGGGCCGGGAGCGGCGGAGATTGCGTCCGGCATGGGATTGGGCTCCGTTCGGTCAACGGCCGGCCGAGCTCATTCGAGTGAGAGGCCGGGGCTTCGGCGTGCGGACGTGGCGAGGGCCCCCAAGATCCGGTTGTGACGCCTGACTTGGAGACCCTCTCGACGGCACTGTACGAGAAGATCGACGACGAGATCGGAGGAATGCGCTGGACGGGACGCCCGTGCCTCCTCAGCGACTCCGAGCTCATCTGCCTGGCGGTGGCCAACTGCAGGATCGGCGCGCCGGTCACCCGTTCGCTGATCGCCTTCGACCACTGATCACATCGGACTCATTCGTCTAGCGCTTGTTCGCGAACTTCCAGGCGGTGGGCAGCGCGCCCATCGCCAGGGCGGCCTTGAGGAGGTCACCGATCAGGAACGGGGTGAGGCCAGCCGCGACCGCCTGGGAGAGGGACATGTGGGCGGCCAGGGCCAGGTAGGGCACGCCGACGGCGTAGATGATCGCCTCGCCGAGGACCATCGTGCCCGCCATGCGCACCGGGGAGCGGTCGGCGCCGCGCCGGGCCAGGGCGCCGACGGCGGCCGAGGCGAGCAGCATGCCGAGGATGTAGCCGAAGGAGACCGAGCCCGCGCCGGAGGTGCCGTCCGCGAACCACGGGACACCGGCCACACCGGCGAGCGCGTACAGGGCGAGGGAGAGGAAGCCGCGGCGGGTGCCGAGCGCGGTGCCGACGAGCAGCGCGGCGAAGGTCTGGCCGGTCACCGGCACCGGGGAGCCGGGCACCGGGACGGCCACCTGGGCCGCGAGACCGGTGAGCACGGCGCCGCCGACGACGAGGGCCGCGTCGCGGGCGCGGGACGTGGGGAGCAGGTCGGCGAGGACTGCGCCGGGGCGAGCGGTGGCGGTGGCGGTGCTCATGGGGACTCCGCGGGTGAGTGGGCAGGTGGGAACACGGCGACGCTATACCGCGCCGGTCGCGTCGATCACCGTCACCGATCGACAAAGGCTTGAGTCGAGCCTTGGTGCGCTTCATACAAAGGGTGTGAGTTACACCGGGTACGACGTGATACCGGTCACTGAGGTGGAGGCGCTCAGCTCACTCCTCTGCCCCGAACCGGAACTGTAGGGTCCCACCAAAGCTCCGCCGGAGCCCGGTCGATGCCCCGCAGGGCTCCCGCAGGCCCGTCTCGCCCGTCGGTCGCCGTCTGGGCAGCGCGGGGGCGGTTTGCTAGCTTCGAACGCATGGTTGCCCAGGCCCGGTTCTTCACGTCGCGTCGCTATGTCGACCTGCGACGCCAGGGCGCGGCCACCTGTCGCCGCCCGGGGTAGGGGCGGACCGCTCGGCACGCCTCTCAGCTCGAACCCTTCGAAGCTCCAGCCTTTCGAACTCCGAGACGTGTCGGCCCCGTTCCCGAGGACGGTTCTCCATGCCCCGTACCGCGGTATCCCCTCTTGTCTCGCCCGTTCCGCGTGCCGCCGACCGGGACCGGCGACGCACCAGCGCCAGTGTCGTGCTGCGGTCCGTGCTGGAGCACGGGCCGGTGGCGCGCAGCACCGTCGCCCGGCTGACCGGACTGTCGCCGGCGTCGGTGACCGAGCACTGCGCCCGGCTCACCGGTCTCGGTCTGATCCGCGAGTCCGCCGTACCGCGCCGCTCGAACGGGGTCGGACGGCCGCACGTCCCCATCGACCTGAACGACAAGGATTTCGTGGTCGGCGGGGTGCATGTGGCTGTGCCGTACACGACGGTCGCGCTGCTGGATCTGCGCGGCCGGGTGGTGGCCCGGCGCGAGCTGCGGCACGAACGGACCGATCCCGGCTGGGTGCTGGCGCGGGCCGCCGAGGGGCTCGCGGGGTTGCTCGCCGGGCTGCCGGGCCGTCGGCCGCTGGGGGTCGGGGTGGCGGTCGGCGGCTGGGTGGACCGGGAGACGGGCAGCGTGGTCGAGCACGAGCTGCTGGGCTGGCGCGAGGTGCCGGTGCGGGAGCTGCTCGGCGCCGGCACCGGGCTGCCGGTCCATGTGGACGGGCACGCGCGGGCGTTGGTGAACGGGGAGCGGCTGTTCGGGCGGGCCCGGGGCAGCGGGAGCGTGCTGCATCTGTTCGTGGGCAATGTGGTCGACGCGGCCTTCGCCACCCACGACGAGGTGCATCACGGACCGCGTTCGGCGGCCGGGGCGATCGCGCATCTGCCGGTGCCGGGCGGCACCGAACCCTGCCCGTGCGGCCGTACCGGCTGCCTCCAGGTGGAGCTGAGCGAGCGGACGCTCGGCCGACGGGCCCGTGCCGCCGGGGTGATCGGCTCGGCGAATCCGATGCATGTGGTGGCCGCCGCGGCGGCCGGGGACGCGGTGGCCCGGCGGCTGCTGGTGGAGCGGGCCCGGACGACGGGGCGGGCGGCCGGGCTGCTGCTGGACGTCCTCAATCCGGAGACCGTGGTCGTGACCGAGGTGGGCGTGATCCATTTCGAGGACTGCCTGAGCGCGCTCAGAGAAGCGGCCGGAATGCGTCGTACGGCGACCGTGCTGCCGACGAGTTTCTCCGATTCCGTGCTGGCCGTGGCGGGCGGTTCGGTGGCGCTGGACGTGCTGTTCCGGGATCCACTGGGCGCGTCACCTGAGGCTATTTAATTCAGAAACTCGGAATGTTGACAGGGGGCGATCGTGGCCGGGAACATGCTGGTCATGGACCAGCTCAGGAGCTGTCGCACTCTCTGTTGCTGACACATTGCCGCGCATGAAGCGCGTGTTTCCCGCTGCGTGAGCCTTTCTTCCTCCGGCCCGCCTGCCCGGAATTCCTGCTGCGTTTCCCCTCTTTTCCCCTGGGAGTTCTCCCATGCACCGTCGTGTTTTTCTCTCCTCCTTGCTGGGCGCGTCCGCGGCCGTGGCAGGCCTCAGCGGCTGCGCCAAGGGCGAGCCTTCCGCCGACACCGAGGGCGCCGCCACCAAGCCGCTCGCGGACAAGGTCCCGGCCGGGACCAGCCTGAAGATCGCCTCCTACCTGGGGCAGCAGCAGCTGCAGTTCAGGCTGGCGAAGCTGCCCGAGCTGCCGTTCACCGTGTCGAACTGGCTGAACATCGGCGCCGGTCCGGACGTCATCAACGCCTTCCGTGCGGGGTCCCTGGACCTCGCGAACAACGCGGGCATCCCGCCGATCCAGGCGCACTACCAGGGTTACGACGCGAAGATCGTGGCGATCGGCATCACGCGCAAACCCAACTACCTGTTCGCCACCAAGCCCGGCAGCGACATCCGCACCGTCCGCGGCTTCAAGGGCAAGCGGCTCGCCTTCTCGCAGGGCCAGGCGCAGGGTGTCGTCCTGCTGCGCGCGCTGAAGCAGGCGGGCCTGAAGTACGACGAGGTGACGCTGGTCCCGCTGACCAGCAACCAGTTCTTCACCGCGCTGCAGTCGGGGCAGGTCGACGTGGCCCCGCTCGCCATCAGTCAGGCCCCCGCGTATCTGAAGCAGTACGCGGCGAAGGGCGCCCACACCATCGCCACCGACGTCGTCGACCTGCTCAACCTGCTGTGGGCGCCGCAGTCCGTGCTGAACGACTCCGCGAAGGCCGCCGCGATCGCCGCCTACATCCCGCAGTGGGCCCAGGGCCAGGTGTGGGCCTACGAGCACCCGGACGTGTGGGACGAGGAGTTCTACGTCAAGACGCAGAACCTGACCCTCCAGCAGGCGCAGGGCATCACCAGGCTCGCCAACAAGCCGCTGTTCCCGCCCGGTTGGGACGAGGCGGTCAAGTGGGAGCAGGAGACCGCCGATCTGCTCGCCGAGGGCGGGTTCGTGAAGAAGTTCGACGTCTCCTCGCTCTTCGACCACCGCTTCGAGTCGATCGCCGCCAAGGCCGTACCCGAGGAGTACCGCACATGACCGCCATAACCGCGACGACCGCCGTCCCGGCGGCTCAGGCCGGGCAATTCCCCCAGGTCCGGCGGCGCCGCCGGCTCTCCCCCGGCCGCCGGCTGCCCGCCGCCCGGCTGATCGGCCCGCTCGTCCTGCTGTCCCTGTGGGCCGCCGCCTCGGCTGCGGGTGCGCTCGACACAGGTGCCGTACCGGCGCCCTGGACGGTGCTGCGGACGGCCGCTCATCTGTGGACCGACGGCACCCTGTCCACCGACGTCCTGACCTCCCTCACACGAGCCGGATACGGCTTCGCGATCGGCCTCGTCGCGGGCGTACTGCTCGCGCTCGTCTCCGGGCTCAGCCGGACCGGGGAAGCGCTGGTCGACGGGACCGTGCAGCTCAACCGGGCGATCCCGACCCTCGGTCTGATCCCGCTGTTCATCCTCTGGCTGGGCATCGGGGAGACGTTCAAGGTCGCCATCATCGCGATCGTCGTCTACATCCCGATCTATCTGAACACGCACGCCGCGCTCTCCGGCATCGACAGCCGTTACGTCGAACTCGCCGAGGTGCAGGGCCTGTCCCGGTTCGCCTTCATCCGGCAGGTCGTGATCCCCGGCGCGCTGCCCGGGTTCTTCGTGGGACTCCGGCTAGGGGTGACCGGCTCCTGGCTGGGTCTGGTGGTGCTGGAGCAGATCAACGCGACCAGCGGCCTCGGCTATCTGATGTTCCAGGCACAGAACTACGGCCAGACCGACGTCATCCTGGTCGGCCTGCTGATCTACGGCGTCTTCGGCCTGGTCTCCGACAGCGTGGTCCGCCTGATCGAACGGAGGGTGCTGTCATGGCGCCGCACACTGAGCAGCTGACCCGCCCGGCGGTACGGCTGCGGAGCCTGACCCGGTCGTTCGGCGACCGTACGGTGCTCGACGGCATCGATCTGGACCTGCCCGCCGGCCAGTTCACGGCCCTGCTCGGGCACAGCGGTTCGGGGAAGTCCACCCTGCTGCGGGCGGTGGCCGGACTCGACCACGGCGTCGCGGGCAGCGGAGAGCTCACCGCACCGGAGCAGGTCTCGGTCGTCTTCCAGGACTCCCGGCTGCTGCCCTGGCGCCGGGTGCTGGACAACGTCCTGCTGGGCGCGGACGGCAGGGACGACGTCGAGCGCGGCCGGGCCGCACTGGCGGAGGTCGGGTTGCAGGGCCGGGAGCGGGCCTGGCCGGGCGAGCTGTCCGGCGGCGAGGCCCAGCGGGCCGCACTCGCCCGCGCCCTGGTCCGCGAGCCCGGACTCCTGCTGGCCGACGAGCCGTTCGGCGCACTGGACGCGCTCACCAGGATCAAGATGCACCACCTGCTGCGCGATCTGTGGACGCGTCACCGGCCGTCCGTGCTGCTGGTCACCCACGACGTGGACGAGGCGATCGTGCTCGCCGACCGGGTCCTCGTCCTGGACCGGGGCCGGATCGGTCTCGACCTGCCCATCGACCGTCCCCACCCGCGTTCCTACCGGGAGCCGGTGCTGGGCGAGTACCGCGAACGGCTGCTGGCCGCCCTGGGTGTCACGGAGGACCACCGGTGACAGAGAGAAAGCTCCACCTGAACGCGTTCCTGATGAACACCGGTCACCACGAGGCCTCGTGGCGGCTCCCGGAGAGCGACCCGTACGCGCACGTCGACCTCCAGCACTACGTACGGCTCGCCCGCATCGCCGAGCGAGGCACCTTCGACTCCCTCTTCCTCGCCGACAGCCCCCAGCTGTGGAGCAACCTCGCCCAGCGGCCGGCCGGCGCCCTGGAGCCGCTCACCCTGCTGACCGCGCTGGCGACCGCGACCGAGCACATCGGCCTCATCGCCACCGCCTCCACCTCCTACAACTCCCCCTACAACCTGGCCCGCACGTTCGCCTCGCTGGACATCATCAGCGGCGGCCGGGCCGGCTGGAACATCGTCACCACCGCCGGCGCCGAGGCCGCCCGCAACTTCGGCCTCGACGCGGAGCCCGCACACGTCGAGCGGTACGCCCGGGCCGCCGAGTTCCTCGACGTGGCGCTGAAGCTGTGGGACAGCTGGGAGGACGACGTGATCGTCGGCGACAGGACGGCCGGCGTCTGGGGCGACGACAGCAAGATCCACCCACCCCGGCACCAGGGCAGGTACTTCAGCGTTGCGGGCGCCCTCAACGTCCCCCGTACGCCGCAGGGCTACCCGCTGCTGGTGCAGGCGGGGTCGAGCGAGGACGGCAAGGCCTTCGCCGCCCGGTACGCGGAGGCGGTCTTCACCGCGCAGCAGACCCTCGCCGCCGCACAGGCCTTCTACGCCGACCTCAAGTCCCGTACGGAGGCGGCCGGACGCGACCCCGAACACATCAAGGTGCTGCCCGGGATCGTGCCCGTCCTCGGCTCGACGGAGGCCGAGGCGCGGGCGGCGGAGCAGTTGCTGGAGGACCACATCGTGTACGACCACGGGCTGGACCGGCTGGAGGGGCTGCTGCAACTGCCCGCAGGAACCCTTGAGCTGGACGCACAGCTGCCCGCCGAGCTGCCGCCCGAGTCCGCCGTCGAGGGCGCCAAGAGCCGCTACACGCTCGTGGTCGAGCTGGCCCGGCGCGAGAAGCTCACCGTCCGCCGGCTGATCGCGCGGCTCGGCGGCGGACGCGGCCACCTCACCTTCACCGGGACGCCCGAGCAGGTCGCCGACCAGATCGAGACGTGGTTCACGCGAGGCGCCGCCGACGGCTTCAACATCATGCCGGCCGTGCTGCCCTCCGGCCTGGACGCCTTCGTCGAGCACGTCGTACCGATCCTGCGCGCCCGCGGCCTGTTCCGCACCGCATACGGCCCACGCCGGACCCTCCGGGAGCGCTACGGCCTCCCCCGCCCCGCCAACCAGTACCTGTCCCCCGCTCCCGTCCTCGTCAAAAACCCGAAAGGAACCGCCATGTCCCTCGAGATCACCAAGGTCACCGCACGCATCGGCGCCCGCGTCTCCGGTGTCGACATCACCGAGCCGCTCGCCCCGGAGCAGGTCACCGCGCTCCGCGAGGCCCTGAACGTCCACAAGGCCCTCGTCTTCGACGCCGGCGGGCTGGACGACGCCGGTCAGCAGGCCTTCGCCCGCCACTTCGGCGACCTGACCACCGCCCACCCGACGGTCGGCGCGGTCGACGGCGCCCCGAACGTACTGCCCGTCGACAGCGAGCGGGGCCGCGCCAACCACTGGCACACCGACGTCACCTTCGTCCTCAACCCGCCCCAGGCCAGCACCCTGCGCTCGATCACCGTCCCGCCGTACGGCGGCGAGACCCTGATCGCCAACGCGGCGGCCGCCTACCGCGACCTGCCCGAGCCGCTGCGCCGCTTCGCCGACACCCTGTGGGCCGAGCACACCAACGACTACGACTACGCGGTGCCGGACGAGGAGATCGACGCGGAACAGGCCGCCCAGCGCGCCCAGTTCACATCCATCACCTACCGCACGGCCCACCCGGTGGTCCGCGTCCACCCCCTGACCGGCGAGCGCGGCCTGTTCATCGGCGGGTTCGCCCAACGCGTCATCGGCCTGTCGACGGGCGAGTCCCGCAAGATCCTCGACCTGCTCCAGGCGTACGTCACCCGTCCGGAGAACATCCTGCGCCACCGCTGGGCGGAGAACGAGCTGGTGCTCTTCGACAACCGGATCACCCAGCACTACGCCATCGACAACTACGACGGACGGCCGCGCCGGCTGCACCGGGTGACCGTCGCCGGTGACGTCCCGGTCGGCATCGAGGGCAAGGAGAGCTACTCGATCGAGGGCGACGCCTCGCATTACACACCGGTGCTCGCGGCCGCGTAACCGGCCGCACAACGGCTCGCGTAACCGCTGGTTCACCCTGCGTACGCCAGATGTCCGGATACTGGGCAGCCCCTCCGCCCGAGCGGACGGGCCGCCCAGACTGGCGGGGTTTTTGCCCGCCCATTGCCCGGGGAGAGCCGCGCCCATGCCCACCAGCAGTACGCCGACCGAGACGCCGCCACAGCAACAGGACGGCCGCTCCCTCTCCCACGGCCTCAAGCAGCGCCATCTGTCGATGATCGCCCTCGGCGGGGTGATCGGCGCGGGTCTCTTCGTCGGCTCCGGCGCGGGCATCGCCGCCGCCGGCCCCTCCATCGTGATCGCCTACACGCTCTCCGGCCTGCTGGTGATGCTGGTGATGCGGATGCTGGGCGAGATGTCCGCCGCCTACCCCTCCTCGGGTTCGTTCTCGGCGCACGCCGAGCGGGCGATCGGGCCCTGGGCGGGCTTCGCGGCCGGCTGGTCCTTCTGGATCCTGCTGTGCACGGCCGTCGGCCTGGAGGGCATCGGCGCCGCGCACATCGTCTCCGGCTGGGTGCCCGGCACCCCCGAGTGGCTCTGGGTCGCGCTGTTCATGGTCGTGTTCTGCGGGACGAACCTGGCCGCCGTGAAGAACTTCGGCGAGTTCGAGTTCTGGTTCGCGGCGCTGAAGGTGGGCGCGATCTCCCTGTTCCTGATCCTCGGCGTGCTGGCCATCGCGGGCGTGCTGCCCGGCACGGACGCCCCCGGCACCGCGAACCTGAGCCACTTCCTTCCGCACGGCGGCAACGGCCTGATCGTCGGCCTGCTCGCTTCCGTCTTCGCCTACGGCGGTCTGGAGACCGTCACCATCGCGGCGGCCGAGTCGGAGAACCCGGTCAAGGGCGTGGCGTCCGCCGTCCGTACGGCGATGTGGCGGATCGCCCTGTTCTACATCGGCTCCATGGCGGTCGTCGTCACCCTGGTCCCGTGGAACTCCCAGGACGTCGTGACGAAGGGTCCGTACGTCGCCACGCTCGACCACCTCGGCATCCCGGGCGCGGGCCGGCTGATGAACGTGGTCGTCCTGGTCGCCCTGCTCTCCGCGATGAACGCCAACATCTACGGCTCCTCGCGCATCGCCTTCTCGCTGGTCGAGCGCGGCCAGGGCCCCAGGGCCCTGGCCCGGCTCTCCGGCGGCGTGCCGCGCATCGCCGTACTCACCTCCTGCGTGCTGGGCTTCGTCTGCGTACTGCTCAGCTACTGGCGGCCGGACGACGTCTTCAAGTGGCTGCTGAACATGATCGGCGCGGTCATCCTGGTCGTCTGGATCTTCATCGCGGTCTCCCAGCTCCGGCTCCGCCGCCGTATCGAACGCGAGGCCCCCAAGAAGCTGGTCGTCCGCATGTGGGCGTTCCCCTTCCTCACCTGGGTCGCCCTGGCAGGCATGGTCGCGATCTTCGTCCTGATGGCCCGCGAACCGGACACCCGCGTCCAGCTGTACTCGACGGGCGGGATGACGCTGACCCTGGCGGCCGTCGGTTACTTCTGGCAGCGGGCCCGCGCCAAGCGCTGAGCCCCGCACCGGCACCGGCCCCCACGTACGACACGTGGGGGCCTTTCTGTTGCCCTGACACTCTTATTGCTAGCGTGTAGTTGCAAGCCACTTGCAATAAGGTTCCGGAGGGGATCACGCATGCCCGTCTACACGTTGCCCGACCTGCCCTACGACTACTCGGCGCTGGCCCCCGTGATCAGCCCGGAGATCATCGAGCTGCACCATGACAAGCACCACGCGGCCTATGTGAAGGGCGCCAACGACACGCTGGAGCAGCTGGCGGAGGCGCGGGACAAGGAGAGCTGGGGCTCGATCAACGGGCTGGAGAAGAACCTGGCCTTCCATCTCTCCGGGCACATCCTGCACAGCGTCTACTGGCAGAACATGACCGGCCCGAAGGACGGCGGCGGAGAGCCGCTCGCCGCCGACGGGGTGGGCGAGCTGGCCGAGGCGATCAAGGAGTCCTTCGGTTCCTTCGCCGCCTTCAAGGCCCAGCTGTCCAAGGCCGCGGCCACCACCCAGGGTTCGGGCTGGGGCGTGCTGGCGTACGAGCCGCTGAGCGGCCGTCTGATCGTGGAACAGGTCTACGACCACCAGGGCAACGTCGGCCAGGGCGCCACCCCGGTCCTGGTCTTCGACGCCTGGGAGCACGCCTTCTATCTGCAGTACCGCAACCAGAAGGTGGACTTCATCGAGGCCATGTGGCAGGTCGTCAACTGGCAGGACGTGGCCCGCCGTTACGCGGCCGCCAAGTCTCGCGCCGACGTACTGCTGCTGGCTCCCTGAGCCTCCCGATCTCCTGGATCCCCCGATCCACTGATCCCCTGAGACGTCCTGCCTCGTGATCGTCTTCTCACCCTTCACGCAGGCAGGCGGATGAACGGAAGACCCCGCGAGGACGTGACTCGCGGGGTCTTCCTCTGCCCGGCATGCGCGGGGAGCGCGGGTGGCGCACGATGAAGGCATGTCCGACAACGGCATCGCGCGCGGCGGCAGGCGGCGCCTCGCCCGGGCGGTGGGCACGGTCGTGCTGGCCGCGTCCGCGCTCCTGCCGGCCCAGGTTTCCGCACTGGCCGCGTCTCAGGACGACACGATCGCACTGCAGACACTCGACGACATCGTGAAGGGCGACTACACCGCCGCCACCGCCCACTTCGACGCGACGGTGCGCAGACAGCTGCCCCCGGACGCGCTCGAGAAGGCGTGGCGGAACTACGAGGCTCAGTTCGGCGCCTATCGGTCGCACCAGAATCCCAAGGATGTCGCGGTCGGCCGGTTCACCGTGGTCAGCGTGCCCCTGCGGATGGAGCGCGGCCCCGGCGAGTTCCGCGTGAGCCTCGACAAGACCGGGGCCGTCGCCGGCCTGTTCTTCCTCAAGCCGGGCGCGCCGCTCACCTAGTGCCCCGGCAGGCAACGTTTGCCCATCAAGGAGCGGCGTCCGGTGCGTGCTCTCGGCGTGCTGGGTGCAAGTCCTCGTACTGGATGTACTTGGGCTTGTGCCCGGTGCGGCGAGTGGGGGCACCGCCCACGCCTTTAAGGCAGTGGGGGAGCGTGCCGGGCGTCGCGACGGGGCGAACGTTGCCTGTTGGGGCACTAGTCACCGGGACCTACAGGTTGCTGAAGTCCGGGCCCTTGGTGCGGGTGCGCTTGAGTTCGTAGAAGCCCGGGACCGAGGCGACCGCGACCGCGCCGTCCCACAGGCGGGCCGCCGCCTCGCCCTTGGGGGCGGGGGTGACGACCGGGCCGAAGAAGGCGATCTGCTCCCCGTCGGGACCGGGCAGCGCGATGACCGGGGTGCCGACGTCCTGGCCGACCTTGTCGATGCCCTCCTTGTGGGAAGCGCGCAGCTCGGTGTCGTAGGTGTCCTTCTCGCCGTACTCGATCAGGTCGGCGGGCAGGCCGGCGTCGGCGAGGGCGGCGGCGATGCTGTCGCGGTTCACCCCGAGGCCCTCGTTGTGGAAGCGGGTGCCGAGCGCGGTGTAGAGCCGGCCGACCACGTCGTCGCCGTGCAGCTGCTGGGCCGCGATCACCACCCGGACCGGCCACCAGGTCTTGCCGCCGGGCCGCATGTTCTCGGCGTACTCCTCCGGCAGCTCGTCCAGCCGGTTCTCGTTGAGCACCGACAGGCTCATCACATGCCAGCGGACCTCGATGTCGCGGACCTTCTCCACCTCCAGGACCCAGCGGGAGGTCATCCAGGCCCAGGGGCACACCGGGTCGAACCAGAAGTCGACGGGGGTCTTCTCCGACATGTCTCTCCTCAAGGGGAACGATTTCCCGTATTGGGGCGAGAACGCCGTTGTCCGCCCGGCCATTCCCTGGTGCCTCCTGTCAGGGGCGCATGGCAGGATCGGTCCTGTTCAGCCGTCTTCCACCAGCCGTCCTTGCACGCGACCACGAGGGAGTGCCGCCCGTGCCCGGTGAGAATCTGTCCCGCGACGAGGCCCGGGAGCGGGCCGCCCTGCTGTCCGTCGACGGGTACGACGTGTCCCTGGACCTCAGGTCCGCCGTCACCGGCGACGGGGACTCCAGGGGCGGGGCGCCGCGCACGTTCCGCTCGGTGACCACGATCCGCTTCCGCTGCAACGAGCCGGGGGCCACGAGTTTCGCCGATCTGATCGCCCCGAGCGTGACCTCCGTCTCGCTCAACGGCCGGGACCTGGACCCGGGCCAGGTCTTCGACGGCGCGCGGATCGCGCTGGAGGACCTGGCCGCGGAGAACGAGCTGGTCGTGGACGCGCAGTGCGCCTACTCGCGCACCGGCGAGGGCCTGCACCGCTTCGTCGACCCCGAGGACGGCGAGGTCTATCTCTACACGCAGTACGAGCCGGCCGACTCCCGCCGCGTCTTCGCGAACTTCGAGCAGCCGGACCTGAAGGCGCCCTACCGCTTCGAGGTGCGGGCGCCCGAGGGCTGGACGGTGTGGAGCAACGGCGCGGGCGAACGGGCCGACGGTGTCTGGAGGTTCGCGGAGACCAAGCCGATCTCGACGTACATCACGTGCGTGGTCGCGGGCCCGTATCACTACGTGACCGACTCCTACACGCGCACCTTCGAGGACGGGACCAAGCTGGAGATCCCGCTCGGCGCGCTGTGCCGCAAGGGGCTCGCCCCGCACTTCGACGCCGACGACGTCTTCCTGGTCACCAAGCAGGGCCTGGACTTCTTCCACGACCACTTCGACTACCCGTACCCGTTCGGGAAGTACGACCAGGCGTTCGTGCCGGAGTACAACCTCGGTGCGATGGAGAACCCGGGCCTGGTGACCTTCCGCGAGGAGTACATCTTCCGCGGCAAGGTGACGCAGGCGTCGTACGAGGCGCGGGCCAACGTCATCCTGCACGAGATGGCGCACATGTGGTTCGGCGACCTGGTCACCATGGAGTGGTGGGACGACCTGTGGCTGAAGGAGTCCTTCGCGGACTTCATGGGCACGTTCGGGGCCGTCGGCGCGACCCGCTTCACCGACGCCTGGATCACCTTCGCCAACCGCCGCAAGGCGTGGGCGTACCGCGCGGACCAGCTGCCCTCCACGCACCCGATCACGGCGGACATCCACGACCTGGAGGACGCCAAGCTGAACTTCGACGGCATCACGTACGCCAAGGGCGCCTCGGTGCTCAAGCAGCTGGTGGCGTACGTCGGCCAGGACGCGTTCCTGGAGGGTGCCCGCCGCTACTTCAAGCGGCACGCGTACGGCAACACGCGCCTCGGCGATCTGCTGTCGGTGCTGGGCGAGACCAGCGGCCGTGACATGTCCGCGTGGGCGCGCGCGTGGCTGCAGACGGCCGGGGTCAACTCGCTGACGCCGCAGGTGCTGCTGGACCCGGCGGGCCGGGTGGCCGAACTGGCGGTGGTGCAGGAGGCTCCGGAGTCGCACCCCGAGGAGCGCCCGCACCGGGTCGCGGTGGGCCTGTACCGCCGTACGCCCGACGGTGCGCTTCAGCGGTACGCGCGCGTGGAGACGGACGTGCACGAGCCGCGCACGGTCGTCGCGGACCTCGTGGGCGCCGAGGCCCCGGAGCTGGTGCTGGTCAACGACGACGACCTGACGTACTGCAAGATCCGCTTCGACGCCACCTCGCTGGCCACGCTCCAGGAGCACCTGGGCGCGCTGACCGACCCGCTGGCCCGTGCCCTGTGCTGGTCGGCGCTGTGGAACATGACCCGGGACGCGCTGCTGCCGGCGCGGGACTTCGTCGGTCTGGTGCTGCGGTTCGCGGGCCGGGAGTCCGACATCGGTGTGCTGCAGATGCTGCACGCGTGGGCGAACTCGGCGCTGGTGTACTACGCGGCGCCCGAGTGGCGGGAGACCGGCGGTGAGCTGCTGGCGGAGGGTGCGCTGCGGGAGCTGCGGACGGCCGAGCCGGGCAGCGAGCACCAGCTGGCCTGGGCGCGGTTCTTCGCGACCGTGGCCGCCGCCGAGCCGGACCTGAAGCTGCTGACGGACCTGCTGGACGGCACCACGGCGATCGACGGCCTGGACGTGGACCAGGAGCTGCGCTGGGCGTTCCTGGAGCCGCTGGCGGCGCACGGCGCGGCCGACGAGTCCGTGCTGGCGGCGGAGCTGGCCCGGGACGACACGGCGTCCGGCAAGCGGCACCAGGTCCGCTGCCTCGCGGCCCGCCCGTCGGCGGCGGTCAAGGCGCAGGCGTGGGCGCAGGTGGTGGAGTCCGACGCGCTGTCGAACGCGCTGGTGGAGGCGACGATCTCGGGCTTCGACCAGCCCTCGCAGCGGGAGCTGGCCGCGCCGTACGCGGAGAAGTACTTCGCGGTGATCGAGCGGGTGTGGCGGGAGCGGTCGATCCAGATCGGCATGGACGTCGTACGGGGCCTGTTCCCGGCGCTGCAGGACCGCCCGGAGACGCTTGCGGCGACGGACGCGTGGCTGGCGGCGCACCCGGACGCGGCGCCGGCGCTGCGCCGGCTGGTGCTGGAGGCGCGGGACGATCTGGCGCGGGCGCTGCGCGCACAGGCGTGCGACCTGGCGGCGATCGCCGGCTGACACCGGCCGACACCGACCGGCCTTTGGCCTGAGCTTGGGCCGCCGGTCACCGTTACGGAATTCGTTCCATCGGAACCGTAACCCCTGGTCCGCACCCGATCGGACCAGGGGTTTCCTCTCCCTACTCGGTATCCGAACACCTGACCTTTAGTCCCACCTTGTCCGCATTCATCGACGGCCCTGTAACAGCGGTTAATTGGGGGACCGGGCGTGGGAATCCCGACGCCATGACCCACAACACCCCGCTCTCCCCCCGCCCCCTCCGTCACCTCTCCGAGGTCCACCGCCGGGTTCTGACGGCGGCTCAGCTCCGCTCCCACGGTGTGACGTCGGCCGAGCTGAACGAGCAGTGCCGCCCCGGCGGCCCCTGGCAGCTGCTGCTGCCGAACGTGGTCCTGCTGCACCCCGGCCCGGCGACGAGCGAGGAGCGGCTGCACGGGGCCCTGCTGTACGCGGCCCGCGAGTCGGCGCCGGGCGTCCCCACCCAGCCGACGGCGGACGAGCCGCACCGGCCGGTGTACGCGGAGGCGATGATCACGGGCCTGGCCGCCCTCACCCTGTACGGCTTCTCGGCCACCCCGCCGCTGCTCTCCCTGGACCGCGTCGACGTCCTGATCCCGCGCCAGCGCCGGCTGCGCTCCGCGGGGTACGTCCGCGTCCTGCGCGCCCACGCCCTGCCCCAGCCGCGCGCGGTGACGGGCCTACCGGTGGCGCCGGTGCCACGGGCCCTGGCGGACGCGGTGGCGGAGCTGACGGACGCGCAGGCGGTACGGCGGCTGCTGACCGAGGCGGTGCGCGGCGGTCACTGCGAACCGGCTGCCGTCGTACGGGAGTTGACCCACGCCAAGCTCCTCAACCGGCCCCATGTGGTGGACGCGGTGGACGCGCTCCTGGCCGAGGGCCGCTCGATCGCCGAGGACCGCCTGTACCGGATGGTGAGCGAGTACGGGCTGCCCGACCCGGTCTGGAACGTCGACCTGCGGCTGCCCGGCGGCCCGTACCTCGGCGGCGTGGACGCGTACTGGCCCGACCAGGCGGTGGCGGTGGAGCTGGACACCCGCGCGCCCCGCCAGGACGAGGACGCGCTGTGGTCGGAGTACGCCCGCAAGCGCGAGCACCTGGAACGGCTCGGGATCACGGTCGTGTACATCACCCCGAAGAAGCTCAGGGACGCACGGGAACAGCAGGCCACGGTGGTCCGTACGGCCCTGATGGCGTCCGTCGACCGCGACCCGGCCGCGTACGTCGTGGTGCTCCCCCGGTAGTGACGGACCGGGAGGCATCAAGAGGGCCGAGGGGAGCCCTCAGGAGGGGAGAGGAGGGGCCACCGGACCGATTCCGGTGGCCCCTCCTCATGACGTCGGGGGGGCAACGGCCGTACGACGCAGGCGACTTCACGAGGACAACCCTTCGGCGGGTCGGGGGTTGGCTCATGGACTACGGTGGCCGTAGCCCCCGTACGAGTTCATTCGAAGACCCGTGCAGCACTGCGCCCCGAGGACACGCCCGACTTCCCGAACCGACTACCAGGAGAGCTGCAGGCCCATGCATCCACGCCCAACGCTCCGCCCCGTCGGCGAGGAGGACCTCCCCCTGCTGGAGCGCTTCCTCACCGACCCGGTCGCGGCCGGCCCCTTCCAGTGGTACGGCTACCCGGACCCCGGCCGGTTCCGGCGGCGCTGGGCGGAGAACGGGCTGCTCGGCGAGGACGGCGGCCAGTTGATCGTCACGGCCGACAGCGAGCCGCTCGGCTTCGTGGCCTGGCGCAAGGTCGTCGTCTCGCCGTCGACCCACTGCTGGAACATCGGCGCCCAGTTGCTGCCCGAGGCCCGCGGGCGGGGCATCGGCAGCCGGGCCCAGCTGCAGCTGGTCCGCTACCTCTTCGCCCACACCCCCGTGATGCGGATCGAGGCCGACACCGAGGCCGAGAACATCGCCGAGCAACGGGCCCTGGAGAAGGCCGGCTTCACCCGCGAGGGCGTGCTGCGCGGCATCGTCTTCCGGGACGGGAAGTGGCGGGACGGGGTCGCCTACAGCGTGTTGCGCGATGATCCGCTGCCCGCGCACCTGTGACCCGCACACGGAGGGGGGACGGATCCGGCGTGGCCCTTTGGCCCTTGCGTCGGGTCGTTCGTCACTCCGTGCAACCGTGGCACGTTCACCCGGACGGGTGCGTCCGGCGGGCGGTGGGTGAGCGGGGCACGGTAGACGGGAGGTATGCGACATTCCCGCTCAGTGGCGTGTTCGTCCGCTCTGCTGCTCGCCGCGGCCTGTCTCCTCGCCGCCCCCGCGACGGCCCAGGGCGCGCCTGCGACTGCGGGCGCGGGCTATGTGGCCCTCGGTGACTCCTACTCCGCCGGTGTCGGCGCCGGCGACTACCTTCCCGGCCGCAGGAGCTGCAAGCGCAGCAGCAGGGCGTACCCCGTGCTGTGGGCCGCGGCGCACGGGGCGACGGCCTTCGCCTTCCCCGCGTGCAACGGCGCCGGGGCGAAGGACGTCCTGACCGGCCAGCTCGGCACGCTCGGCCCGGGTACCCGGCTGGTCACCCTCACCGTCGGCGGCAGTGACGCGGGCTTCGCCGCCGTCATGACCAGCTGCGACCTGGGGGGCACCAGCCGGTGCCTGTCCGCCGTCGCCGGCGCCCGCTCGACCGTCGACGGGTCCCTCGTGCGCGACCTGGACCGGCTGTACTCGGCCGTCAGGGACCGGGCGCCCGCCGCCCATGTCGTGGTGCTCGGCTATCCGCACCTGTACCACCTCAAGGGCAGCTGCGAGGTCGGGCTGCAGGACCGGGCGCGCGCCGCCGTCAACGCCGGCGTGGATCATCTCGACGCCGTGATCGCCGGGCGCGCCACCGCCCACGGGTTCACCTACGCCGACGTCAGGGCCGACTTCGCCGGCCATGAGATCTGCTCCCGGAGCCCGTGGATGCGCGGCGTCGACGTGCTGGCCCCCACCGAGTCGTACCACCCGACGGCGCCGGGACAGGCGCGCGGCTACCTCCCGGCCCTCGACCGGGTCTCCTGATCCGGGACGGTGCGCGCCACGGCGACCACGGCGGGCCCGCCTACAGCGGGTCCGGGAGCGACGGCGCGCGGACGGCCTCCGCGTGGAGGCGGTCGAGCAGCGCCGCGTAGGCCGCGATCATCCGGGTGCGGCTGAAGCGCTCGCGGGCGGCCTCCAGGTCCGGGGCGAGATCCGCGCGGCCCGCGATCGCGGCCGTCCAGGTCAGGGCGATGGCGCCCGGGTCCGGCGGGGTGACGAAGCCGAGCCCGGCGACCATGGCCGCGCTGTCGCCGACGTCGGTCGTCACCGGGACCGCGCCGCACATCATGCCCTCGATCAGGCACAACGGCGCCGCTTCCCCGGAGACGGAGGTCAGGGCGACGACATCGGCGGCGGCGTACACGGCCGGCATGTCGTGCCGTACGCCGAGCAGATGCACCCGGTCGGCGAGGTCCGGCGCGTCCGCGAAGGCGGCGGCGAGGTCGGCGCGCAGCCCGGTGTTGCCCGGGGTCATCCCGGCCCCGCACATCACCACGTGCCCGCCGCCCTCGCGGGCGAGCCAGGCGCGGGCCGCGCGCAGCAGCAGCGGGACGTTCTTCATCGGGGCGTAGCGGGCCGCGAAGACGACCACGGGCGCCCGGTCCGCGATGCCGAGCGAGGCGCGCACGGCGAGCCGCGCCGCCGGGTCGGGGCGGAACCGGAGCAGGTCGACGCCGTTGGGGATGACGTGCAGCAGCCCGGCCGGGATGCCGGCGGCCTCGTAGGCGGCCCGCGTGGACTCGGCGCAGCACACGCACGCGGCCACCGTGCCGTCGGCGATGGCGGCCTTCAGCTCGTCCAGCGCGGGGCCCTGGTTCTCCGGGTCGGAGCGGTGCAGGGCGACCACGACCGGGCGGCGGGGCAGGCCGGCCTGGTTCAGCAGGGCCAGCGGCTGCTCCTTCAGGGAGAGGATCACATCCGCCGCGGCCATCGCCCGCGCGGTTTCGGCCAGCTCGGGCCCGCTGAAAACGTTCGCCGCGACCGCCCCGTCCACCAGGCCCGCGCTGCGGCCGAGCGAGGTGACGCCGATGCCGGCGGCGGTCAGCTCCCCGTAGCAGTGGTCGTCCTCCATGCGCTGCCGGGTGGCTTCGCGCAGGACCTCGCCATGGATGCTGAGGACGTGGTGGGACTGGCCGCCCTCGGCCAGTCCCCGTACGACGTCGGTGTGCACGATCCGGGCTCCTCCGGAGAAGAAGCCCTCGTAGACCGAGAGCACACGCAGCTCGTGCGTCGCGCGCACACGACCACCCGCCTTGCATAAAACGATCGAGAAGATCGAGCCATCCCCGTGAACTGCGGGTTAGCCGATATGAGGCGGTACGGACATTGCATACGCGTTAACACGAAACGACGCGTATGAAACGGTGGCTAACAGAATTCCCCTTCGAGTACGGACGTCGTGTCCCCGCTCCAGTCGCCGTTGAAGTTGACCGCCACGGAGTGCCGGCCGTCCGGCGTCGTCGCCACCTCGGACGAGGAGCCATGGATGCCGCCGGTGTGGCCCCAGACGTGAACGCCGCAGGTCAGCCTGGTGTCCATGAGGCCGAGGCCGTAGCGGACATCGGGTGCGATCCGCGTGTCGACCGTCGTCTTCATTTCCTTGAGCTGCTCGGGCGGCAGGAGTTTTCCGCCGAGCAGGGCGCCGTAGAAGCGGTCCAGGTCGGCGGAGTCCGAGATCATCTCGCCGGCGGAGGAGGCGATGGACGGGTTGAGCGTGGTCACGTCGTACGTGGGGCCGCTCGGGTCGCGGAATTTCGAGTAGGCCCGGCTGCTCGGCTGCGGGAGGGTGACCTTCGTGCCGGGCACGGAGGTCGCCGTCAGACGCAGCGGCCGGATGACGCGGCGGGAGATCTCGGCGGCATAGGGGCGGCCGGTCACCTTCTCGATCACCATTCCGGCGAGTACGTAGTTGGTGTTGGAGTAGGTCCAGGACGTGCCCGGTGCGAAGTCCGGCTTGTGCCGCATCGCGATCGCCACCAGGTCGCGCGCGTCGACGGTGTCGTAGCGGTGCTTCGAGAAGCCGTCCGCGGTGAAGTACGCGCGCTGGAAGTCGGCGTCGGCGAGGTAGTTGTAGATGCCGCTGGTGTGGTTCAGCAGCCGGCGGACGGTGATGTGACGGCCGTCGTGACCATGGCCCTCGACGACGCCGGGCAGCCACTTGTCCACGGTGTCGTCCAGGGACAGCCGGCCCTCCGCCTCCAGCTGGAGCAGGACGGTGGCGACGAAGGTCTTGGTGATGCTGGCGACGCGGTAGCGGTCGGCCGTCGAGCGCGGCTTGCCCGTGCGCAGGTCGCCCACGCCGGCGGTCGCGGACCAGGTGCCGTGGGCTTCCCGCACGGTGGCGGTCACCCCGGGCACCCCGGCCGCGACGGCCGCGTCGACGGCCTTGCGGGTGGCGTCGTGCCCGTGCCCGTCGTCCCCTGCGGCGAACGCCGCCGGCGCCGCCAGGGCCGCCGAGACGAGCAGGGCCGTTGCACCCACGAGAGTCGTGCGTACACGCATGTCTTCCCCCAACCTGTGGTGTTCGTGCGGTCGGGGGAAGAAACCGGTGCCGGGTGCGCGAAGGTTGCTCAGGGTTGCGCCGGTTGAGCGAAAATCAGCCCTTCTTCAGTACAAGCTCCGCATTGCGGTCGGCCGCGTTGCCCGCGAGGGCCTTGCTCGCGCCGGGGGCGTTGTAGGCCAGCTCGCGGTAGAGGGCGGCGAGGCCGGTCTGGGAGAGGTCGGCGAAGTCGGTACGGTGCGGGGCCGCGGACTCGATCAGCGTGGTGAAGACGGAGACCGTGCCGTCCTTGTTGTCCGCCAGCTCGACGATGCGGGCGAGGTGGGGGGAGTCGACGTGCGAGGCGGTGGAGATCTCCCAGAAGGAGTGGCCGCCGGACGCCTGGTGCGGGGTGATGACGTTCTCGTGGACGTGACCGTTCACCCAGGCCAGGACGTTGGTGTGGGAGGTCAGCAGCTGGACCACCTCGGCGCCGGTGTGCCGCCTTTCACCGGGGCGGGCCGGATCGGGCCAGGTGTTGTCCATCGTCGTGCTGGTGTGGTGGCTGAAGACGACGGCGTAGGAGTCCTTGTTGTCCTTCAGCGTCTTGTCGAGCCACTTCAGCTGGGCGGTGCCGATGGAGCCGTTGGGCATGCCACAGGCGTCGGTGGTGTCGAGGCTGATGCCGATGACGTCGGCGGAGATGCGGAAGGCGTAGTACTGGGTGCCCGCGTCGAGGTTCGCGGTGGAGTAGCCGTGTCCGACCGGGCCGTGGCCCTGGTAGGCGGGGTCCAGGTGGGCCTTGAGGTAGTCCGCGGGGGTGTACGGGGCGCGTTTCTCGTCCGCCGTGACCGGACGCATCGAGCGGGCGTGGGCCTTGAGCAGGTCGCGGTAGGCGACGCCGTGGGGGTCCTTGGCGTTCTTGACGGCGTCCTGGAGCTTCCTGGCCTCGGCGGCGGAGACGTCCATCAGCTTCTTGCCGCCGATCGCGGCCTCGGCGAGGTAGGGGTCGGCGTGGGTGCCGAAGCAGCCGAGGGCGAGGAAGTCGTGGTTGCCGACGGTGGAGTACCAGGGCAGATGGAGACCGGGGCTCTGTACCTCGCGGATCGCGGCGGCCAGGAAGCCGTTCAGGTGCGGGAAGCCGAGCGCCTTGTCGTTGTCGCGGGTGGTGGCGTCGGGCTGCCAGTACAGCTTCAGACCGCTGTTCTGCACGCCCTCGTAGTGCTTGGGGTCCCCGGTGTTGGGGCTGATGCGGCCGCCGCTCATCACCTGCATGAACCACTCCAGTTCGGAGTGGGCGTTGTTGTCGGTGTTGTCGCCGGTGGTCATGACGAAGCCGAGCGGCGCACCGGTGACGGGGGCACCCTTCAGCGCGTTGACCCGCTCGACGAGCGAGATGGCGCCCTGGACGGTGAGCGCCTCCTGGGGCCGCCAGGCGTGCACGGCGTTGGCGCGCAGGAACTCCGCGCGCAGCGGGTGCTGGACGTCCTGCAGATGCAGGTCGGTGAGCTGCACGAACGCGGCGAGGGTCGTACGGCGGCCCGCCCGGCCGGACTTGGCGGCGGCCAGCTCGCCGCGCACCACGCGGCTCCAGCCGGGGCCGTCGCCGAGCCGGCGGTAGCCGGAGCTGCCGCGCGGGGCGGCGACGGAGGCGAGGGTGGTGCCCTTGGTGTAGGGGGCGGACGGGGCCGCTCCGGTGGCCTGCCGGGAGTGGGCGACGGGCGCCTCACCGGTGCCGGCGGGGTTGGTGGCGGCCTCGCTGTCGGTCGGGCGGAGCGCGTAGCCGACGCCCGCGGAGAGCGAGACCGCTCCGGCGGCGGCGAGGACGGTACGGCGGCTGACCCCCAGAGCGGAGGTGGCGACAGAGCGTATGCGCGACATGGCGCGGTCTCCCCGGGTGCGAACGCGTCGGCAGTGGTCGCGGGCCGTCGCGGATGCGAACACCCCGCTCGCTCTGGATCGTTGGCACCGGGGATGACCCGTGCGTGAACACGACGGCAACGCGCAGCGCCCATCACCGTACGTGGTTCACTCGGTACCGGGCTCGGCCATGGAGTGGATTGCGGGCGTCCCAGGAGTGGTCACTCCGCGTTCAACTGCGGGGGTAGGGGAGGGTCTCCGGCGGTGAGACGGCCGTGCGCGGGGCGTTCCCGCCAGAGCCGGAGCGCGATGTCGACCAGCGACACCCGGTTCAGGTCCGGTACGGCCGAAAGGTCCTGCCATGCCGCGAAATCGGTGGATCCGCCGACCTCGTACCGGAGTTCGCCCCCCACGACCTCTCCCTCGTAGACGAGGCGCAGCCCGTGGTGGTCCGTACGGCGGCCGACGCGGGGGTGGCCGACCAGCCGCTGCGAGTGCACCCCGAGGAGACCGGTCACCTCGATGCGGTAGCCGGTCTCCTCGGTGACCTCGCGGCGGACGGTGTCGTACGGATCCTCGCCGTGGTCCATGCCGCCCCCGGGCAGCACCCACTCGGGAGTTCCGTCGGGACCCGGCGAACGGGCCAGCAGGATCTGTTCGTCACGGACGCACACGGCGTAGGCCGCCACCCTCAACTTGCGTTTCATCGGCCGACGTTAACCCGGCGGATTGGCCGGTGAATACTCCGGCGCGGACCAGCGCAGGGGGAGGGCGGCCGGGGTCCACAGCGCCTGGGTGAGCGTGAAACGGACACCTCCGGCGGCGATGTCGGCGTGTGCCTCGCCCGTGAGCTGGAGGGTGTCGCCGGTGGTCCAGTCGAGGAAGAGCAGTCCGGCCCGGGGGTCGGTGCGCAGGTTGCCCAGGGTGAGGAACATGGCGTTGCCTGGGTAGTTCGGCCAGGTCAGTCCGGTCGGTGACGCGACCTGGACGAAGCCGGGGTTACCGCCTCGGTGGCTGACGTCGGCTCCGCCGGGGTGGACCGTGGCGAGGAAGAAGGTGTCGGCGGACCGAATGAACTCCCTTTCGTGCGGGCCGAGTTCGGTGAGGAGCCGGGGAGTGCCGGGCGTACGGTCGGTGACCGTTTCGTACGACTCCCTGCGCTGGATGTATCTGGGGCAGTTGGAGAAGACCTGGTCCGCCTCGACGGCGAACCCTCGGGGTGTCGGCCGCAGCCGGCCGTTGAGGCGCATGCGGCGGCGGGTGCGGGGGTCCAGGGCGATGGTGCCCAGGTGGGTGCCGGGGGTTTTCAGCGCGGTCGCGAGGGGGTCTTGCAGGCCGTCGCGCGAGTGCGGGTTGCCGTGGGCGTGGGCTGCTCGCGCCCGCACGGCGGTGGCCGCACATCGGACACAGCCCCCCTCCCCTTCGGGTCGGCCACCCCGGCCGGTATCCGTATCCGTGACGACCGACATCTGCCGGAGCCCGGTCGCCCGGACGAAGCCCGGGGTGCCCGTGAGAGCCGAGGTCCACACCCTCCCCGTCTCCGGATCCGCCGCGCCCACCATCAGCAGTGGCTGCAGTTCCAGGAAGGCCGCCGCGACCGGCTTGATGTCCTGGCCCAGGGAGCGGCCCACGTGCTCGGCGCGGTCACGTACGCCCCTCTGTTCCTGCACGGCGAGCGAACCCGCGTGATAGGCGCCCATGGCTAGAAGAAGCCGCAGGTCGGGGCGTCGGTGTGGGGGGCCGGGGCGCCGTCGGGGCCGAGGGGGGCGGAGATCTCCAGGCGGATGCCGTCCGGGTCGTGGAAGAAGATCCCGCCCGACGTCCCGCCCTCCCGGTGGGCGACCACGCCCTCATGGGCGAAGTCGAACCCGGCCGCCCTCAGCGCGGTCTCGTACTCGCGGACCTGCTCCACGGAGTCCACCGTGAAGGCGAGGTGGTGCAGTCCGGACCGGCCACTGTCGTACGACCCCTGCGCCTGCTGCCAGAGGGTGACGAGCGGGGCGCCGCCGGTCTCCCCCAGCATTGCCCAGCGCTGGCCGTCCTCCTTGCCCTCGGCGAGCACGGCGAAGCCGAGGAGGTCGCGGTAGAGCGCGAGCGAACGGTCGAGGTCGGTGACGTTCAGGCCTGCGTGCGCGATGCGCGGAGCCATCGTGTTCTCCTTCAAGCGATCTAACCTTCATCACTAGATTAAGAGGTTAGGCGCGAGAAAGTCAACCGGTGACGTACGCTTCAATGGTTAGCCAGAGAAGGAGCGCCCGATGTCCGCCGCCCGCGATCCCCGCCCGCTCACCGGTGAGCCCCTCGCGCTCGACCTGCTCAACACCCGGTGGAACCGGGAAGGCGTCACCCAGGACCTGCTCGCCGACACCGACGGGCTGGCGGTGTGGCTCGCGAGCAACGGGCTGGGCGGTGCCCACCCGGCCGACGCGGAGGTGCTGCGCCATCTGCGGGAGGCCCGCGAGGCGCTGGCGGCCGCGGTGCACGGGTCACCGCGGGAGGCGGCGCCGCTCGTGGACGCCGTACTGGCGCACGGGCGGATCCGGGCCCGGCTGACCGCGGACGGCCCCGCCGAGGAGCCGGAGTTCGCCGATCCGTCCTGGGGGCCGGCCTGGCTCGCCGCCCGGGACTATCTGGACCTGCTCGGCCGGGCCCCGGAGCGGATCCGCACGTGCTCCGGCGGCGGCTGCATCCTGCACTTCTTCGACACGTCCCGCAACGGCACCCGCCGCTGGTGCTCGATGGCCGCGTGCGGCAACCGCGCGAAGGCCTCCCGGCATTACGCGCGCTCGAAGGAGGGGTGACCCGGAGCAGAGGGGCGGGTGCCCGCCCCTCTGCTCAGATGGTCAAAAGGCGCTGCCGGGGGCGCAGGTCGCGTGCCCGGAGTGCCCGGACCGGGGCAACGCCTCGGTGATCCATGCCCGGTTGACGCCGACACGGGTGTCTCCCACGACCCACAGGCTCGCGTTCTGAAGGCCCGCACCGACCGCGACGAGCACGTGCTGTCCCGTGCGCGGGGCCGGTCGCGCGCCACCGGCCAGCAGGAAGGTGACCTCCGCCGGGCCGTGGGCGGGTTTGTAGGAGCGGGTCACGGTGAGAGTGACCCGGCTCCATGGGGTCGGCCTCTCCGGCTCCACCTTGGCCACCGTGCCCTCGACGACCAGTCGGGAGCAGGCGAGTGCGCGTGCGGGGTCGGCCGGCGGACCGGTCTCCACCGCGGAAGCCCTGCCGCTCCTGTCGGCGGCACTCGCGGCCCCGCTGTCGTCGACCGAACCGGCGGAGTGCGTCACCATCCAGCCGAACCCGACGACCAACGCCAAGGCCGCGCAACCGGCGAGCGACCCGAGCGCGATACGCAGCACGCGGCGGGGGCCGGTGGGGCGGCCGGGACGTGGGGGACGTGGGGGGCGGGCGGTGCCTGCGGGGCGGCGGCCGACGCCGCGGGGACGGCGGGGTGACCATGAGGCCGGGACGGGCCGTACGGGTGCGGGTGCGGGTACAGGTACGGGTACGGCTACGGGCTCGCCGGGAGCCGACTCCTCGTCCGCCACCTCCCTGTCCGCAGTCTCCCCATCCGCCGTCTCCCCGGTCAACGCCTCTGCCAGCCAGGCCAGTTGTCCCTTCAGCACCGCCACATCGGCCTCGGCGGCACGGTGCTCGGCGAGGAAGGCGGGATCCCGTCGGGCCTCCTCCGGCAACGGTTCCCCGGTGATCGCGGCCATCAGCGCGTCCATACCGCCGTACCCCCTCGCGCCCCCCGCGCTCCCCGCACTCCCGGCGCCCCGCGCGCCCTCGTGTTCGGCGGTCACGTCACACCACCTCGTCCTCGTGCAGTCGGTCGCGCAGGGCGCGGACCGCCGTGTGCAGCCTGCTCTTGACGGTGCCCTCGGGGATGCCCAGTTCCTCGGCGATGGCCCGCACGGGCAGGTCGGCGAAGAAGCGCAGGACGAGCACCTGCCGCTGGGCGGCGGGCAGTTCGTCCAGGCCCCGGGCGACGGCGAGGGAGAGCAGGCTGGTCTCCTCGCCGGAGGGGTGTACGGGCTCGTGCAGCGCGGCCAGCCGCTCGCCCAGGCGCTCCTGGCGCCGCTTGGCCCGGTGCCAGTCCATGGCGAGGCGGGAGGCGACGACCGCCGCCCAGGCCGACACGTCCCGCGGCGCTTCCTGCCCGCTCGCGGTCCGCTCCAACAACCGCAGCCGGACCTGCTGCACCCCGTCCGGCAGGTCCGACTGCGGCACCCCGCCGAGCGCGAGCACCGCCCGCACCCGGCGTTCCTGGGCCGCGTCCAGCGGGTCGTCGCCGGTACGGTCGTCCGTACCGCCCGCGTACGACACCTGTCCGCGGCGCGCCTCTCCGCGCAGCACAAGCCACCCCCTCACGCGTTTCCCCTATGACGCCGGACCCGGTGAGAACGTTCGGCCGGATTTCCCACCGGTGTGCTCCGATTTCCCTCAGGTGTGCTCCGAGGCGTACGTCACACCGCCGTGTGGCCGTGGTCCGCACGGGCAGGGGCGGGACAGCACAGCTTGCGGTGCGGGCCCCCGGGCGAGGGAATTCCTCCAGCTCAGCGGGGTGAACGGCGCAGGTGTGGAACCGCCGGGCGGGGAAGACCTATCCCACACCTTGGGCACGTTCCGCAGAGAATTGGACAGGCGGACCGGGGTCGGCCGCATGATGGAAACGCCCCGGTCATGCGCCTGGCCATGGAAGAGACACAAAGAGGGAGTCACTGTGAGGGTCGGAATCGTCGGAGCCACCGGTCAGGTCGGCACGGTCATGCGCAGGATCCTCACGGAGCGGAACTTCCCGGTCACACAGCTGCGCCTGTTCGCCTCCGCGCGTTCGGCCGGCACCGTGCTGGACGGCGTGACGGTGGAGGACGCGGCGAGCGCCGACTACACCGGCCTGGACATCGTGCTCTTCTCGGCGGGCGGCGCGACCTCGAAGGCGCTGGCAGAGAAGGTGGCCTCCCAGGGCGCCGTCGTGATCGACAACTCCTCGGCCTGGCGCAAGGACCCCGAGGTCCCGCTGGTCGTCTCCGAGGTGAACCCGCACGCGGTCGCCGACCGCCCCAAGGGCATCATCGCCAACCCGAACTGCACCACGATGGCCGCGATGCCGGTCCTGAAGCCGCTGCACGAGGAGGCCGGCCTGGAGGCGCTCGTCGTCGCCACCTACCAGGCGGTGTCCGGCTCGGGCCTCGCGGGCGTGGCCGAGCTGCACGGGCAGGCGCAGAAGGTCGTCGCCGAGGCCGACAAGCTCACCCACGACGGCGCGGCGGTCGACTTCCCCGAGCCGCAGGTCTACAAGCGGCCGATCGCCTTCAACGTGCTTCCGCTGGCGGGCTCGATCGTCGACGACGGTCTGAACGAGACCGACGAGGAGCAGAAGCTGCGCAACGAGTCCCGGAAGATCCTGGAGATCCCGGGCCTGAAGGTCTCCGGCACCTGTGTCCGCGTCCCGGTCTTCTCCGGCCACTCCCTCCAGGTCAACGCCCGCTTCACCCGCCCGCTCTCCCCCGAGCGCGCGACCGAGCTGCTCGCGGGCGCCCCGGGCGTCGTCCTCTCCGACATCCCGACCCCGCTGCAGGCGGCCGGCCAGGATCCGTCGTACGTCGGCCGCGTCCGCCGCGACGAGACGGTGGACAACGGCCTCGCGCTGTTCATCTCCAACGACAACCTCCGCAAGGGCGCCGCGCTGAACGCGGTCCAGATCGCGGAGCTGGTGGCGGCGGAGCTGTCCGCCAAGTAGGGCACCCTTACGGCCCGTACGGCAGGGGCGGTCACGGTCACGTGGCCGCCCCTCTCCTCTCCAGGACCACCGCAAGCAGCGCGAGCACGCGCCCGCGACCAGCACGGCGGTCATCTCGGGCCCGTCCCCGAGCCGCCCGCCCAGGACGGCACCCAGCGCGATCGCGGCGTTGAACACCCCGGCGAACAGCGCGGACGCCGCCTCCGGAGCCTCCGGCGCGGCGGCCGACAGGGCACGCTGGGCCGACAGGGCGCGCTGGGCCGACACGGACACACCGCCGTACGCCAGCCCCCACCCCAGGAGCAGCGCGCCCGGGGCGGCCGTGGAGCCGGCGGCCGGGCGGACTGCGCCTTCGGCGAGCAGCGGCGGCAGGGCGACCGCGAGCCCGTCCGCGACCGTCCCACGGCCGCCCGTCACCCCCGCGAGGACGTCGCCCATGTTCCCGGGCCAGTGCTCCCGCCCTGGTGGTGGATCCGGTCGGCCGTCAGGTGGCGTCGGCGGAGGCGGGTGAAGGCGGTGGGGCTGGGGCGGTGCGGGAGGAACTCCTTGATCCGCTGCGCGCATTCGCGTGGGCTCGACGTGCTGGTGTCGCATTCCAGGTCGTAGTCGCCGTGGCTGTGGACCAGGTCGTACTGGTGCGCCGCGAGGCCCGGCGGGCGGTCGCCCCGGGCCAGTTCGCGGCGGGTCAGCTCGTCGAGCGGGCAGTGGACGCCGATGAACAGTACGTTCTCGGGCTGAAGCACCGTCAGGCAGTCGAGCAGCCTCCAGGGCTCGCTCAGCACATGGTCGACCACGATGTCGTTGCCCGCCTCCGCCATGGCTGCGATCGAGCGGTGGAAGCCCATCCTGGTCCGCCGCAGCGCGGCGTCGAGCTCATCGGTCCCGAGCTCCCGCTTGCTGCGCATCGCGTTGAAGCCGTCGACCGCCATGTGGAAGAAGACGCCGTCGTTCAGGATGTCCAGAAGCTCTCGGGCGATGCTCGACTTCCCTGAGCTGGAAGTGCCGTTGAGGAAAATGATCCGACCGGACGTCATGTCGACATGATCACACGGTGCCGCCCCGGCGCCGCGTTCAGGAGTGGGTGCGGTCGGCAGGGCGTCCGGTGTCGCACCGGACGCCCCCGTGACCGTTCGGGCCGCTACTCGGCCGCCGCGTCCGCCGCCTGGGCCTTCAGCGCCCGCTCGACGCCCGCGCGGGACTCCGAGACGAGGCGGCGCAGGGCCGCGTTCGGGTCGGCCGAGGTCAGCCAGGTGTCCGTCTTGGTCAGGGTCTCCTCGGAGACCTGGACCGCCGGGTACAGGCCGATGGCGATCTGCTGGGCGATCTCGTGCGAACGGGAGTCCCAGACGCCCTTGACGGCCTCGAAGTACTTGTCCGTGTACGGCGCCAGCAGCTCGCGCTGGTCGGTCTGCACGAAGCCGCCGATCACGGCCTCCTGCACGGCGTTCGGCAGCTTGTCGGATTCGACCACCGAGGACCAGGCCTCCGCCTTGGCCTCCTGCGTCGGGCGGGCGGCGCGAGCCGTCGCCGCGTGGCGCTCGCCGGCCGCGGTCTTGTCCCGCTCGTACTCCGCCGAGATCTCCGCCTCGTCGAACCGGCCGACCGCCGCCAGCCGCTCCACGAACGCCCAGCGCAGCTCGGTGTCCACGGCCAGGCCCTCGATGGTGTGGGTGCCCTCCAGCAGGCCCTCCAGCAGGTCCAGCTGCTCCGGGGTGCGGGCCGTCGCCGCGAAGGCGCGGGCCCAGGCCAGCTGGTGGTCGCCGCCCGGCTCGGCCGTACGCAGGTGGGCCAGCGTGGCGTCGGTCCAGCGGGTGAGCAGGGACTCGCGGGCGGCCGGGTCGGCGTACAGGTCGATGGCGAGCTTGACCTGGCGGTGCAGCGACTGCACGACACCGATGTCGGACTCCTTGCCGATGCCCGACAGGACGAGGGACAGGTAGTCGCGGGCGGGCAGTTCCGCGTCCCGCGTCATGTCCCAGGCCGAGGCCCAGCACAGCGCGCGCGGCAGGGACTCGGTGAAGTCGCCGAGGTGCTCGGTGACGAAGGCCAGCGACTGCTCGTCCAGGCGGACCTTGGCGTACGACAGGTCGTCGTCGTTGAGCAGGATCACCGCCGGGCGGTGCTTGCCGTTCAGCTGCGGTACGGCCGTCAGCTCGCCGTCGACGTCCAGCTCGACGCGCTCGGTGCGCACCAGCTTGCCGCTTCCGGCGTCGAGGTCGTAGAAGCCGATCGCGATGCGGTGCGGGCGCAGCACCGGCTCGCCCTTGGCGCCGGCGGGCAGCGCCGGGGCCTCCTGGCGCACCGCGAAGGAGGTGATCGAGCCATCGGCGTCCGTCACGACCTCCGGACGCAGGACGTTGATGCCCGCCGTCTCCAGCCACTTCTTCGACCAGGTCTTCAGGTCGCGGCCGGAGGTCTCCTCCAGGGCGCCGAGCAGGTCGGACAGGCGCGTGTTGCCGAACGCGTGGCGCTTGAAGTACGCCTGCACGCCCTTGAAGAACTCGTCCTCGCCGACGTACGCGACGAGCTGCTTGAGCACGCTCGCGCCCTTGGCGTACGTGATGCCGTCGAAGTTGACGAGGACGTCGTCCAGGTCACGGATGTCCGCCATGATCGGGTGCGTGGAGGGCAGCTGGTCCTGCCGGTACGCCCAGGTCTTCATCGAGTTGGCGAACGTGGTCCACGAGTGCGGCCAGCGCGAGCCGGGGGCGGCGGCCTGGCAGGCGATGGAGGTGTAGGTGGCGAACGACTCGTTCAGCCACAGGTCGTTCCACCACTCCATCGTGACGAGGTCGCCGAACCACATGTGGGCCAGCTCGTGCAGGATGGTCTCGGCCCGCACCTCGTACGCCGCGTCGGTCACCTTGGACCGGAAGACGTACTGGTCACGGATGGTGACGGCGCCCGCGTTCTCCATCGCGCCCGCGTTGAACTCGGGCACGAACAGCTGGTCGTACTTCGCGAACGGGTAGGCGTAGTCGAACTTCTCCTGGAACCAGTCGAAGCCCTGCCGGGTCACCTCGAAGATCGCGTCCGAGTCCAGGAACTCGGCGAGCGAGGGACGGCAGTAGATGCCCAGCGGCACGCTCTGCCCGTCCTTCTCGTACACGCTGTGCACGGAGTGGTACGGGCCGACGATCAGCGCCGTGATGTACGACGAGATGCGCGGGGTCGGCTCGAAGGTCCAGACGTTGTCCTTCGGCTCCGGCGTCGGCGAGTTCGAGACGACGGTCCAGCCCTCGGGCGCCGTCACGGTGAACTGGAACGTCGCCTTCAGGTCCGGCTGCTCGAAGGAGGCGAAGACCCGGCGGGCGTCCGGCACCTCGAACTGGGTGTAGAGGTACGCCTGCTCGTCGACGGGGTCGACGAAGCGGTGCAGGCCCTCGCCGGTGTTGGTGTACGCGCAGTCCGCGACGACGCGCAGCACGTTACGGCCCGCCAGCAGGCCCGGCAGCGCGATCCGCGAGTCCGCGAAGACCTCGGCGGGGTCGAGCGCGTCGCCGTTCAGGGTCACCTCGTGGACGGTGGGCGCCACCAGGTCGATGAAGGACTCGGCGCCGGCGCGGGCGACGTCGAAACGCACCGTGGTCACGGACCGGTAGGTACCGCCCTCCTGCGCACCGGAGAGGTCGAGAGCGATCTCGTACGAGTCAACGGTGAGCAGCTCGGCCCGCTGCTGCGCCTCTTCGCGAGTCAGGTTTGTGCCAGGCACGCGGTCATCTCCTCGTTATGTGTCGGTTGCGCCATCCTTCCATGGGATCCGCAGGGAACGCGATGTCCGGTTCCCGCCGGTGACCGGGGCGCCGGAAGCGGACGCTGGGCCCATGACGACCACGTACACGCCACGCCCGATCCCGTCCCAGGTCCTGAAGGAGCTGCGGACCACCGACGACGCGGGCCGCCCCACGACCCCCTTCACCGACGAGGAGGGCGGCGCCCCGCTGCGCTGCTGCCTGCGCCGCAGCACGCCCGGCGAGTCGATCGCCCTGGTCTCGTACGCGCCCCTGCGCCGCTGGGCGGCCGAGACGGGCGCCGATCCCGGGGCGTACGACGAGCAGGGCCCGGTCTTCGTCCACGCCGAGGAGTGCCCCGGCCCGGCCGATCCCGCCCCCCTGCCCTTCACCAACGCCCACCGCGTCCTGCGCCGCTACTCCGCCGACGGCCACATCCTGGGCGGCCACCTGGTGGACACCGACTTCCCGTCCGCCCTCACGGAGGCCTTCGCCGACCCGGAGGTGGCGGTGGTCCATGTGCGGGCGGTGGAGTACGGGTGCTTTCTGTACGAGGTGCGGCGGGCGTAGGACCGCGAGGCCGGCCGGGTCCAGTGCCCGGTGCAGACGCCGTTCCTCTGCCGGGTCGACCGTGACCATCGCGGGCACCCGGCCGCACAGTTCGGCGAGGTGCCGCGCCGGACATGACTGAGGGCTCCGGCGCGGTGCTGACCGGGCCGGCTGCGCACACCGTGGCCCGGTACTTCAGCGCGGATCAGCGGGGCGCGTCCCAGTGACCACTGGCAGCCGCCGCGTCCCTCAGGGCCTGCAGTACGTGCGCCACTGCCCGCCCCGTCTCGCCGCCCCTGCGTACCGCTGCCGTCACATGGCGGACCGGGCCGTCCGGGCCGAGGTCGCGCATGACCACCCCGTCGCGGCGGGTCGCGGCCATTCTGGGGATCAGGGCCACGCCCATGCCGGCCTCCACCATGGCGAGGATCGCGGTCCAGCCGGAGGCCGAGTGGCCCTGGTGGGGGCTGAAGCCGGCCGACTCGCAGGCGCGGCGGGTGATGTCGGACCAGGGGCCACTGCCGCCGAAGATCCAGGGCTCGGCGGCGAGGTCGGTCAGGGTCAGGGTGGGGGTCTCGGCCAGGGGGTGGTCGGGGGGCAGGGCCACGTCCAAGGGGTCGGCCAGGAGGGGGACTTGGGTGAAGCGGGGGTCGGCCGCGCTCGGGGCCTCCGCGGCGAGGGAGAGGGCCACGTCGACGTCGGCGGCGGTCAGGAGGTCGTAGGCCTCGGATGCCTCCGCCTCCCGTACGCGGACGGTGACTCGGGGGTGCGTGGTCCGCAGGGCGCGTACGGCCGGTACGACCAGGGCGGGGACCGAGGTGGAGAAGGCGCCGACCCTGACCTCGCCCGCCTCGCCCTGACCGTATGCCGCCAACGCGGCCTCCGTGCGCTCCAGTTGCTCGAAGACCGGCTCCGTGTGGGTCAGCACCAGGCGGGCCGCGTCGGTGAGCCGTACCCGGCGGCCCCGCGCCTCCAGGAGGGGCACGCCGAGTTGCCGGGAGAGATTGGTGAGCTGCTGGGAGACCGCGGACGGCGTCATGTGCAGGGCCTCGGCCGTCGCGGTCACCGTCCCCCGCTCGCGCAGAGTGCGCAGGATCTGCAGCTTCCGGATGTCCCACTCGGCCATGCCGGAAAGCTACACGTCACCCGCGGGACGCCGCGCCCAGCACCACCCCGCCCAGGATCAGGCCCATCGACAGCAGCTGCGGCCGGCCCGTCGTCTCGCCCAGGACGGCCCAGGAGAGTACGGCCACGCAGACCGGCTGAAGGTAGTAGACGATGCCGGCGCGGGTCGCGCCGATCAGGGCGATGGCCTTGTTCCAGGCGAAGAACGCGAGGGCGGAGGAGGCCACACCGACGTAGAGGAGTGGCAGGACCGTGCCGGAGGTCGGAGTGAAGCCGCCCTGGAGGGCCACGCTCGCGGCCTGGACGGGGAGCAGGAGGACGGTGCCGATCAGGAACGTCGTGAACAGGAAGGCCGTACCGCCCAGTTCGGCCGGCCTGCGGCGCAGCAGCGCGCTGTAGCCGGCGAAGCTGCAGGCCGCCGCGATCATCCACAGGTCGCCGGGGGAGAACTTCGCGCCGCCGACGAGGAAGGCCACGCCCGCGCAGGCGATGAGCAGTCCGGTGGTGCGCCGTGCGCCGAGCCGGGCCCCGCCGAGGCGTTCGAACACCGCCATGAGCACCGGCGAGGCGGCCATGATCATGCCCATGGTGGCGGCGGGGGTGGTCAGTCCGGCCTGGTTGACGAGGGTGTTGTAGACGGCCACGCCGAGGAGGGAGGCGAGGAGGACGTAGCGGGCGTGGCGGCGGAACAGGGCCCGCCGGCGCCAGGCCTGCCGGGCGCCGAAGGGGGCCACGGCGAACAGGGCGATGACCCAGCGCCAGAAGGCGTGCTGGAGGGGCGGGACGCTGTCGTGCAGGCCGCGGGACGTCACGAAGCTGCCGGACCAGACGACCGTCGCGAGGGCGGCACAGGCGAGGCCGAGCAAAGGGGCGGGAGAGGGGGTGGGAGAGGGAGTGGTGGAGGGGGTCGTCTTGGTGGTGGTCCTGTGCAGGACGGCGGGCACGGGGGTCCTTTCGGCGGGAGCGGGGGCAGGGGTGGCGGCGTGTGCGTGCTCCTACCGTCGCGGTCACCGACCTGTCAGGTCCATCGAAACTTTTCGATCGTTCTTTTCAGGAGAACTGAACGATTCGCCGCCCCCTGGCCCCCCTCGTCGTCCTCGCTCCCCGAGCTGTCCCGCCAGCGTCGCCGCGAAGGCCAGCGCCATGCCCATCACCTGCACCGGGGTCAGCGACTGGCCGAGTGCCGCCCAGCCGACGACCGCGGCGGTCAGCGGGGAGAGCGGGCCGAGGAAGGCGACCTGAGGTGCGGTGAGGCGGCCGATGCCGCGGAACCAGAGCCAGTAGGCCAGCGCCGTGTTGGCCAGAGCCAGGTAGAGGTAGCCGCCCACGGCGCGGCCGTCCAGAGCCGGCGGGGCGCCCTCGGCGAGGACGGCGAGGGGCGCGATGAGCAGGCCGCCCGCGGTGAGCTGCCAGCCGGTGAGGGCCAGCGGGCCGACGCCGTCCGGGCGGCCCCAGCGTTTGGTCAGCACCGTACCGGCGGCCATCGAGGCCGTGGAGGCGACGGCCGCCAGCACACCGGTCACGTCGAGGGCACCGGCGCCCTGGAGGACCACGAGGCTGACGCCCAGTGCGGCCACGACGCCCGTGACCAGGGTGCGTGCGGCCGGCCGCCGGCCGAGCAGCAGCGCCGAGAGGCCGACGACGAACAGCGGCTGGACCGAGCCGACGACCGCGGCCATGCCGCCGGGCAGCCGGTAGGCCGCGACGAACAGCAGCGGGAAGAAGGCGCCGATGTTCAGCGCGCCGAGCACCGGCGCCTTCCACCACCAGGCGCCTTTCGGCAGCACCCGGGCCACCGCCAGCAGGACGAGTCCGGCGGGCAGGGCGCGCATCAGGGCCGTGAACAGCGGGCGGTCCGGGGGCAGGAATTCGGTGGTCACCGCGTAGGTGGTGCCCCAGGAGACGGGGGCGAGGGCGGTGAGCGGGACGGTGGTCGCGGAGCGTTTCACGGCCGGGATCCTTCGGGTGCGGCGGGGACGGCGGGCAGGTGGGGCGGGGTCAGTGGCGTGCCCCCGGCGGCCGGCTTCGCCGGCAGCGGTCGTACCGCCTCCTCCGGCAGCCGGGACTCCACCCTGACGAGGAGGGCGGCGGCGAGCGCCGATGTCACGATCAGGACCGCCCAGGGCGCCCGGCCGTCCAGCGCGAGCAGGGTCGTGAAGAGGGACGGCGCGACCGCCTTCGCCAGCGACCAGGACATCTGGTACGCCGCCAGATAGCGGCCGCGCACCGCCTCGGGCGCCGCGGACACGGCGAGGACCTCGGCGGCGGGGCTGTGGATCAGTTCGCCGAGGGTGTAGACGACGATCACGGCGACCAGCGCGGCGCCGAGGACCGTGGCCGAGCTGGGCCGCAGCGTGCCGAGCACGATCTGCGCGGCGAACGCGGTCGCGAACAGGGATCCGCCCAGCGCCGCCGCCCGGGTGCGCCGGGCGCCCGCCCGCCGGACCCGCGCGCCGACGAAGACACCGGCGACCGCGCACAGCACGGTGTTGAGGGTGAACGCGGCACCGGTGAGCACCGCGGGCCCGTGCAGCCACTCCACCATGAACAGCGGGAAGAGCACCGAGAGGGCCGAATAGCTCAGCGCGTTCAGGAAGTTGGCGCCGGTGATGACCAGGAAGGGCCGGTCGGCGAGGACCAGCCGGTAGCCGGAGCCCGCCCGGCGCGGCACGGGAGCGCCGTCCGCCGCCCCGCCCGTCACGCGCACCGGCTTCAGCAGACGCAGCAGCAGGGCCGCGAGCGCGAAGGAGAGGGCGTTGCCCCAGGCCGCGTACGTGTAACCGGCGCTGCCCGCGAGCGAGATGACCAGCGTGGCCAGCAGCGCGCCGGCGCCGCTGCCGGCGTTCTGCAGCGCCCGTGTCGCCGCCTGCAGCCGGTCCCGGTCCGCACCGCGCGCCACCTCTCCGATCAGGGACTGCTGGGCGGCCGGGAAGGCCCGGTCGGCGGCCGCCGTGACCAGGGCCACGGCCGCGAACGCGGCGAGGGAGTGGGCGAAGGGGTAGAGGGCGAATCCAACGACCCGGACGGCGTAGAGCGCGTAGAGCACGCGCTTCGCGCCGTACCGGTCGACCGCCGTACCGGCGAGCGGGAGTACGCCGATGCCGGCCAGGCCGGTGGCCGTGAGCACGGCGCCGACGGCCGGGAAGGACAGCCCGGTCACGGCGTGGAAGAAGACCAGCGTGAACGGGACGTACATGCCGGTACCCACGCCGTTCACGGCGGCGGTGAGCGGCAGCACCCACTCCGCCGGGACCGCCCGCTCCCCCGGGACGCGCCCGTCCGCCCCGTGCTGTCGCCTCATCGTGCCGACCCCCTTGAAGTAGCTTGATAGAAAGTAGCTTAGCTCTAAGCTACTTTTTGGCAAGCTACTTTCTTGTGGGTGACTCGTAGGCGAGCGATACTCGGCACATGACTGAAGGCAGCCGGCAGCGCAGAGACCCCGTCGACGCGATCATCGACCAGTGGGCGGCCGTCCGGCCCGACCTCGACACCAAGGCGATGGAGGTCTTCGGGCGGATCTACCGCCTCTCGCGCGCCATGGGCGACCGCATGGAGAAGGCGTACCAGGCGTACGGCATCTCACGCGGCGAGTTCGACGTGCTGGCGACCCTGCGCCGTTCCGGCGAGCCGTACACGCTCTCCCCGCGCCGGCTCGCCGCGACTCTGATGCTCACCACCGGCGGCATGACCGGCCGGCTCGACAAGCTGGAGAAGGCGGGCCTGCTGCGCCGCTCCCCCGACCCGCACGACCGCCGGGGCCTCCAGGTGACCCTCACCGACAAGGGGCTCGACGTCATCGACCAGGCGGTCGGCGCGGGCCTCGCCGTCCAGACCGAGGCCCTGTCCTCCCTCGACGACCAGCAGGCCGACCAACTGGCCGCTCTACTGCGGGAGTTGCTGGCGGGGACCCGGGAGGCGGAGCACTAGGCCCCGGGGCGCCACACCCCAGCCAGCGACAGCCACCAACAGCCGCCGACAGTCACCGACAGCCGCCGGCGCGCCTGGTCACCGCGCCTGCCCTCGCGCGAACGCGTCACCCCGGCCCGCGCCTCCGGTCAGGAGCGCGCCGAGGGCCGTCAGCTCATGCCGGACCGCGCGGCCGTTGCGCGCCGTGTCGATCAGTCCCGCCTCGCGGAGGGCGGACGCGTGGACGGAGGCCGCGCCGGCACTGATGCCCAGGCGGCCGGCCAGCTCGCTGGTGCTCAGCGGAACGGTCAGCAGGCGCAGCGTGTGCGCCCGGGTGCTGCCGAGGACGGGGGCGAGCGCGTCCTCGCCCGCGGCGGCGGGCACGATCGGCAGGCCCGGACCGGCCGGGTAGACCACCAGAAGCGGCTGATCCCCGTGGTCGGCGACCAACGGCGCCATGGTCCAGTGGAACGTGGGCAACAGCATCAGGCCACGGCCGGCCGGCACCACGTGCCGCTGGTAGGGCGCGCCGAGCTCCCAGCGGCCGTCGGCCAGCCGGGAGCCCGGGCACAGTGCGGTCAGCGCGGCGGCGACCCCGCGCTCCGCCGCGTCGAGGGCGTAGCGGGCGAACTCGGCCTTGTGGCCGGCCGTCACGCGGGGCCAGCTCGCACCGAGCGCGGCGCCGTAGGCGTCGTGCAGGGCCTGGCACAGCCGCTCCCGGGACGTGACCTCGCCCTGGACCAGGTCCGTCAGCCACGGCGGCACGGGGCCCTTCCGGCCGGCCCAGACCCGTTCGACACCGGCCCGCACCAGGGCGGTGGGAGCGGACCTGACCGCCTCCAGGCCGGTCGGCAGATCCACGCTCAGCGGATCCAGGAACGCGGGGCCGCGGTACGGGGTGAGCAGGTCCCAGAGCGGGCGGGTGGTCGCGGGCAGCCGCTGCCGCAGTCCGCGCCGCCACCGTCCGAACGTCTGCTCCGAGTCCGGGCGCCGCAGCATCATCAGCGCGAGCTTGAGCTCGACGAGCGGGGCCGGCTGCGGTGCGAACCGGATCCGGGTGAGGTCCTGTTCCGACAGCTCGATGCACAGCATGCCCAACTCCCCCCGCTGGCAAGCCTTTTGGCGAGGACAGAAAGCATGGCCGACGAACCGCGGGCGCACCAGGCTGAATCTGCGTCAGTCATCCACAAGTCGTCCACATCACTGACGCCCGAGAGAGGGGAGCACCACATGAGGATGAGATTCGGACGCCGTACGGCGACACTCGTCGCGGCCGCGGCGCTGAGCGCCGGCGCGCTCCTGACGACAGCGGGGACCGCCTCCGCCGACGACATCGTCCCGCTCACCACCTCCCACTGGGTCGGCCTCTACAACTACCCCAACACCACCGGGGGCAAGATCGGGTGGGGGGACGTCCCCCCGGGCGGCGCGGTCTACGCCCAGTGCTGGACCGTCGGCGAGAGCATCGGCAACTACGGCGACACCTGGTACCGGGTGAACCAGGTGAACTACGGCAACGGGTGGTACTGGACCGGCAACGCCTACGTGTTCGCCGGATACGCCGACGGCAACGCCCACAGCGTCAACCGGGACCCCAACATCCCCCAATGCCGATCATGACGACGCCGGGCACTGACCGGAACACGGTGCTCGACCGGGCGTAGCGACGGCGGTCCGGCGGGCTCGTGTTCCATCGGCGGCTCCCCCGCGCGGGGCGCGCCCGGCCGCGACGGGCCCACGGACGACCGAGGGCCCGTCGCGGCACCACCAGGGGGTCCGTCGCCGCACCACCAGGGGGTCCCGTCGCGGCACCATCGGCGGAGCACTCAGGCTCCGACGTGTGCCGTCAGCGCCGCCTCGATTCCCTCCGTGTCCGCCGAGTCCGCCGCCCAGGCCGCATAGCCGTCGGGGCGTACCAGCACGGTCGTACGGCGGGCGCTCGCCCAGTGCGCGACAGTCAGCCGGCCGGCGCGGGCCGGACCCGTTTCGTACGGCTCCGGGGTGATCAGGACGAACCGGCCGCCGCGCAGTGCCTCGTAGAGACGGCCGCCGCCGGCCAGGGCGACGTCCGGGACGCGGGTGCCGGTGAGGCGGTGGGTGCCGTGGGGGGCCGGGTAGCGGTAGCCGATGCCGGTGACCTGGGCGGCGACCTTGCGCCGGGCGGGGCCTACGGCGTTCAGGAACGCGGTGAGCGCGGCGCGCGCGGCGAGGGTCCAGGGGCGCTTGGCCATGGCGAGGCGCACGATCCCGCCGCTGCTGCGCAGCACCGCCCGGCCCACGGGGTGCCGCTCGGCCTGGTAGGTGTCGAGCAGCGAGGGGTCCGCGTGGCCGGTGGCGACCGCCGCGAGCTTCCAGCTCAGGTTGGCCGCGTCCTGCAGCCCGGTGTTCATGCCCTGGCCGCCGGCCGGGGTGTGCACGTGCGCGGCGTCGCCGGCCAGGAAGACCCGCCCGACCCGGTAGGCGGGCGCCTGCCGTTCGTCGCTGTGGAAGCGGGACAGCCAGCGGGCGTCGTGCATCCCGAAGTCCCGGCCGAGGGCGAGGCGGGTGATCTCCTTGACCTCGGCCAGGTCCAGCGGCGCGTCGTCGGGGACGTCACGGCCGCGAAGCCAGCCGATCACCCGGTAGTAGCCGTCACCGAACGGCGCGAGGAAGGCGAAGGCGTCGCCGACGGCGTCGACGGTGAGCAGGGTCGGCGGCTTCTCGGCCAGCCTGACGTCGGCGAGGACCACGGAACGGATCACCGACCTGCCCGGGAAGGGCAGCCCGATCGCGTCCCGTACGGCACTGCGCATGCCGTCGGCGCCGACGACGTACGCCGCCCGCAGGCTCTCCGTGCGCCCCTCGGGCCCGCGCGCCTCGATGGTCACCCCGTCCGCGTCCTGGGTGAGCCCGGCCACCTCGGTCTCGTACCGGAGGTCGACGCCCGCCTCGACCGCGCGCCGCTCCAGGACCTTCTCGACCTCGTACTGCGGTAGGACCAGGAGGTGGTTGAACCGGGAGGGGAGCGCGGAGAGGTCGATGCCGAGCCGGCCGAAGAGGCGGAGGTGGTCGAGCGACCGGCCCACGGCCTCCAGGTCGTCGGCGAGGCCGCGCGCATCGAGCTGTTCGAGGGTGCGGGCGTGCAGGACGAAGGCGCGGGAGAGGTTGCTGATCTTGTGGGGGCGCTTTTCGAGAACGGTGACCGGGACGCCGGCGGCGGCGAGGTCACCGGCGAGGAGCAGGCCGGTGGGGCCGGAGCCGACGACGATGACGGTGTCGGCGCCGGTGCCGGTGCCGGGGGCGCCGGGCGTGCCGGTCACGGCAGTCGTGTCGTTGTTGCCAGTGGTGCCGGTCATGGTGGCCTCCTGGATGCCAACGCCTGTTGGTCAACGCTCGATGGCCAACGCCCGTTGGCCAACACCTGTTGACCACGGTAGAACCGGGCTGGGCGGGGAGTCAACACTTGTTGGCCCACGACTGTTGGCCTACGCTCGTTGGCATGACTGGCAGCAGCACCAGACCCACCCCCGCACGCCGCTCCGACGCCACCCGTACCGCGATCCTCGACGCCGCCCGCGAGCGGTTCGCCGCCGACGGCTACGAGCGGGCCACCATCCGGGCGATCGCCAAGGACGCCCGCATCGACCCGTCGATGGTGATGCGGTACTTCGGCAGCAAGGAGGGACTGTTCGCGGCGGCCGTGGCGCTGGATCTGCGGCTGCCCGATCTGACGCGGTTGGCGCGGGAGGACGTGGGGCGGACGCTGGTGGGCCACTTCCTCGACCTGTGGGAGGAGAACGAGGAGCTGACGGCCGTCCTCCGGGTCGGCGCCACCAATGAGGCCGGGGCCGAGCGGATGCAGGGCATCTTCCGGGACCAGCTGCTGCCGGTGGCCCGGCAGGTGTGCCCCGACCCCGAGCAGGTCCCGGCCCGGGCCGCGCTGTGCGCCGCGCAGCTGCTCGGGCTGGCTCTGACCCGCTATGTGCTGCGCATCCCGCCGGCCCGGGAGCTGGTCCGCGAGGAACTGCTGGCGTGGCTCGGGCCGACCGTGCAGCGGTACCTGACGGCACCGAGCCCCTGAACCACGCAAACGCCGAGGGCGCCGGCCCCGCCCGGACACGGCGTTGCGCGCGCACCGGCGGGACCGCGAGCGCATCACGTCATCACATCACCGCGTCACCACGTCTCTACGTCACCACGTCACCCGAGGGCGAGCCGTGATGAGGCGAGGCGGCGGACCGTGACTCAGCCGACGGAGGCGTGGGCCGAGGACGGCACGCCGGCGGGGCACGACTCGCCGGCCGGCTCCGGATGGCCCGGGGGCGCCGACTCCGGCCGGGCGTCCGCGGACTCCAGGCGGAGCATGGCCTGCTCGTCCGCGCTGCCGGGGGCCGCCTGGTAGACCACCACCCGCTGGCCGCCCGTCCGGGCCAGTCGCATGACCTCGTACGTCAGGGTGATCGGTCCGACCTTCGGATGCCGGAAGGTCTTCTGCCCGCCGCCGCGCTCGCAGACGTCGTACCGCTCCCAGAGTCGCGCGAACTCCGGTGACTTCAGGACCAGTTCGCCGACGAGCGCGGTGAGCTCCGGGTCGTCCGGGTCGGCCCCGGCGACCGCCCGCAGATGCGCCACCGAGAGCGCGACGTTCTCCTCCCACGGGTCGTAGAGCGCCCGGCCGACCGGGTGGAGGAAGACATAGCGGGTCAGGTTGCGCTGGTCCTCGGGCCAGTCCCAGAGCCCGGGCAGCAGTCGCCGGCCCGGCGGGTTCGCGGCCAGTACGCGGTTGTAGCGGCTCACCACATAGGCGGGCAGCGGGCGCACCGACTCCAGCATCTGCAGGACCGAGTCGCGGACGGCGTGGTCCGAGGAGGCCGGCAGCTCGGCGATCCGGCCGGAGGCCAGCTCCGCGAGCTCGTGCAGGCGTTCGTAGGCGTCGCCGCGCAGGCGCAGGGCGCGGCCGAGGGCGTCCACGACGGCGGGAGAGGGATTGGTCTCCCGGCCGCGCTCCAGGCGGATGTAGTAGTCGACGCTCACCCCGGCCAGCGCGGCCAGCTCCTCCCGGCGCAGTCCGGGAGTGCGGCGAAGCCCGGCGCCGGCCGGGAGGCCGACGTCCTCCGGGCGGACCTGTGCCCTGCGGGCCTTCAGATATCTGCCGAGCTCGGTGCCTCGCGCGTCTACTGCTGCCATTCGACCCATTGTGGCAGCCGGGCGAGGAACGTGGGGGGCCCTGTCAGTGCCTGGAACGCGGCGCCCCGGGAACAACGCGGTCTGCCGGACGGCCGCGCGGGGACGGAGAGTTGTTCGCAGCGGGCGGCCCGGCCGCCGGGGCCCAGGGGGTGCGAGACACCGGGCCGCGGCCCCGACGGGCTGAGGCCGCCCGCCCCGGCTTGCTCTGACGAGAAGTCAATTAGTCTCATTTCACCCAGGAGTTGACCATGCGAACCACCTCCCCCCTTGCCGCGTCCCGGTCCACCGCACCCGCCCACGGGCACGGCACCGAGACCGCGGCGCCCACGCTCCGGCGGCGCGGGCCGGACCGGGCCCGACCAGCCGCGCCACCCACTGGCGCCCCCACCGGCGCCCTTACCGGCGCCCCCGCCGCGCCACGGCGGAGCGGCGTCGCGCTGGTCGCTTCACTGCTCGGCTTCACAGTGATCACCATCGATGTCTCGGCCGTGAACATCGCGCTGCCCGCGATCCGGGACTCCCTCAGCGGCGGGATGGCCGGGCTGCAGTGGGTGGTGGACGCGTACACGCTGATGTTCGCGGCCCTGATGCTCTCCGCCGGCGCCCTCGCCGACCGGGCCGGCGCCCGCCGCGCCTACGCCTGGGGCATCGCTCTGTTCACCCTCGCCTCCCTCGGTTGCGCGCTCGCGCCCGGCATCGGCGTACTGGTGGGCGCGCGCGTGGCCCAGGGCGGTGCCGCCGCGGTCGTGATGCCGGCCTCGCTGGCGCTGATCCGGCAGGCGTACGAGGACGCCCGGGCGCGCGCCCGCGCCATCGCGCTGTGGACGGTCGGCGGCTCGGTGGCGATGGCGGCGGGTCCCGTACTGGGCGGGCTGCTCACCGACTCGGCCGGCTGGCGGGCGGTCTTCCTGCTCAACCTCCCGGTGGGCGCGGTGATCCTGGGTCTGCTGGTCCGGGTGGAGCGTTCCCCGCGCCGGCCCGCCGCGCTGGACGGCGGCGGCCAGCTCACCGCCGTACTGGCCCTGGCCGGGCTGGCCTTCGCGGTGATCGAGGGCGGCCACCTGGGCTGGACCAGCGGCCCTGTGCTGGCGGCCGGCGCGCTCGCCGTCGCCTCCGGGTACGCCTTCCGCGTGGTGGAGGGCCGGCACCGCCAGCCCATGGTTCCCCTGCACATGCTGACGGACCGCCGGATGGCCGTGTCGCTCGCGGTCGGTTTCGCCGTCAACGCCGCCTTCTACGGCGGGATCTTCCTCCTCGGGCTGTACTACCAGCAGCTGCGCGGGATGTCGGGGATCACGGCCGGGCTGATGTTCGTCCCGATGTCGGCGGTGGTGACGGTGACCAACCTGGTCTCGCCGCGGCTGGCGGAGCGGATCGGGCGGCGGCCGGTGATCGTCGCCGGTCAGGTGATCTTCGCCGGAGCGATGCTGGCCATGCTGCCGCTGGCCGCGCACACCCCGGTGTGGCTGGTGCTGATCCTGCTGCTGCCGCTGAGCATCGGCGGGGCACTCGCGGTACCCGCACTGACCGCGCTGCTGATGGACGCCGTCCCGGGAGAGCGCGCGGGAACCGCGTCAGGGCTGCTCAACTCCTTCCGCCAGACCGGCGGTGCACTCGCCGTCGCCCTCTTCGGCAGCCTGCTCTCCGGTCCCGGCGGCTTCTCCCTCCCGGGCATGCACCTGGGCCTCGTCACCGTCGCCGCCCTCCTCCTCACCACAGCCGCCCTCTCCCGCCTCCTCCTGCCACGCGGCTGAGCCGGGTCGATCGGCCCCGCTCCCCCGTGCCCCGGCCTGCATGGCGGTGCCCTCAGGCCTCGGAGGGACCGCTCTGCCGTGTGCTAGGTGGGGAACTCGCCCAGCCAGCCGCGCTGGAGCAGGTGCTTGGGCAAGTAGTCGGACTCCACCTCGATCGGCATGTCGCCGTCGTAGGCGAGGCAGGCGATGGCCAGTGGTGCGAGGGCGACCATGCCGGACGGATCATCCGTCCTGTCCTCGTCCGCGGTCCAGTAGGCCTTGTGCAGTTCCACGGCTTCCGCCAGGGCCTGGTTGAAGCCGGGGCCGTCCTGGCGCAGGAAGCGATAGAAGAGGTTGATCGGGGGATACAGGATGTTCTGCAGCAAGTCATGGGGCGTGATGCGTGCGACGTCGGGGTGGGAGCCCCGAAGCGCCGCGGTGAGTTCTTCCACCAGTCCTGGTCGCTGCAGCCAGTAGGCCTGCAGCGCCGCGACCCAGTGGTAGACGTACTCGTCGAACGACCCTTCCGGTGAACGCAGCCGTTCCAGGGGCACTTCGCAGAGCTCGGTCATACGCTTCTGGTCACGGCAGATCACGGCCAGCCAGAAGGCGTTGACCCAGTTACCCGCATCCGCATAAGACTGCGGGCCGATGACCGGAAGGGTTCGTACCTCGTGCGCAATACGGCACTGCACGGTTCCTTCGGTGGCGCTGGTCACTGCGAACAGCGCTGAATAGATCTGCATCGCGGTGACCACGGCCTCCCACGTCTCAAGCCTGGCTGCACGCGGATCGACGGTGCAGCGAGCCTGGACATGGAGCAAGGCTGTGCTCAACAACAAGTCCAAGGAGTCGGGCGACTCTTCGAGGTCCTGGACATCCTCGATCACGTTCTGTCCCAGATCCGCCGCATAGCCCTCGTCGTCGGGTCCCGGCGAGCTGTGACGTGGGATGATGACGGTCACGGAGCACTCCTCTTGGAGATGTCGAACTGGCGCATGCGGTAGCCAGCGTACTCGCCCGCGTTCTTCTCCCCCTTGACAACTATGTAGTCCAGTTTCCCTTCCTTCAGAGCCGTCTTGAGATTCCGTGCGAGCTTCCTTTCGGCTGCGTTGTGCTTTCCACGCTTCTCCATTTCACGGATGATGTCGAGGAAATACTCCCTGGTTCCCTGAGAAACCCGCTTTCCGCTGGGCAGGTTGCGCGCCCCCAATTCGGTGTCGACGCTACTCTTGGCCTCGACGACGACGTAGCCGCCGTCCTTGCGGCGCCACACCTGGTCGAACTGGTCGTTTCCGTTCAGCGGGCCGTGGAGTGGCTCAGGGGTGGCACCGCTGTAGCGCTCCGGGATGACGTGGTGTTCGGCTACCTTTTCGCCGAAATCCTCGGAAGCATCCCGCATGCGGATATGAGATTCCCGATATGCAGCTCGGCTCTCGTGCTGCTCCACCTCCGTTTCCCACGTCGGGTGCTGCTGGTGCGCATGCTTGGCATCCTGTTTCCAGGAGTCCATGGCGTGGTCGTGATGGATGGCGAAGTGGCGCTCTTCCGCCGCCTCGTTCAGCTTCGACAGCGGCTCCGGGTCCAGGCCGTCGGGGCCGCGTTTGATCCAGTCGCCGAGATAGCGTGGCCTCACCGGGGGCGGGGCGTCGTGGACCGTGACCCAGGGGTGGTTCGGCGACTCACGGGTCAGCTGTGGCGGTGTCCTGCCACTCTCGTCGTAGAACTCAAGGCTCTTCCGGTTTCCGTTCGACTTGTAGAAATCTTCGAAGTAACCGGGTTCGTGGTTGGCACGGTAGACCTGGATCTCACGGACCTGCTCCTCGCTGAGCGAGCCCGCAGGGCCGTACGGGTTGTCGCCGTCGTGCATGAAGCTGGGGCGGGCGGCTTCAGCGTCGTGCGGGGCCGTAGCGGGTTCGGGGGCGGTGTGCTTGCCTCCTCCGATGGCGTCGTTGCCGACCCCGCCCAGGTCGTCCGGGCCGCTTCCACCGACGGGCGGTTCGGCACGGTGGCCGGGCAGGTGGGTGTCGCCGCCGTGGCCCGGCAGCCCGTGGCCGGGGGTGTTGACGTCGCCGGTGTGGCCACCGGGCACGTGGTCGCCCGACCCGGGAGCGGGCACCGCGTGGTCGCCGGTGCCGGTGGGTACGTGGGTGTCGACGCTGTTCGTCGGCATGTGGGCGTCGGCCCGGCCGCCCGGCAGGTGGTCGGCGGTGCCGCCGGGGAGGTGGTCGCCACCGGCCTGGACCCCGGGTATCTCTCCGCCCGCGTGGACGGCGGGTGCCGTCGGGGCGTTCTCGCCGACGCGGCCGATGTCGTCGAGGCTGCTGCCCAGCTTGATGTGTTCGCCGGCGTGGGCTGCGGTGTCGGCGGTGTGGGCGCCCGCGCCGACCAGGGCCGGCTGCTTGGCCGGGGAGTCCACGTGCGGCAGGTCCGCGCCCGTGGCCTGGTGGCCGGGGGCCGGGGCGCCGGAGTGTCCCCGGTCCACGGTGTCCGTGGGGCCGGGCTCCCTGGTGTCCAGCAGCACGTTGCCCTTGTGGTCGACGATGTTGCCGTGTTCGTCGGCGAACAGCGGCGGCTCGCCCTCGGGCGTGTGGAGGGGTTCGGTGCCCGCGGGATGCAGTGGGGCGTTGTCGGGCAACTTGACGTTGCCGTTCGGGAGTTCGACGCCGCCCTTGGGGATGTCCACCCCTTCGGGGAGGTGGACGGTCCCGTCGGGCAGGTGCACCGTGCCCTCGGGCAGGGTGATCGCGTTGTCGGGGATCTTGGGGATGTCGATCTTCCCGGCGCCCTTCAGGGCCTTGCCGATGTCGCCGATCTTGGACAGTCCGGCGCCGGCGCCCTTCATCACGTACGTCATCGGGTCGATGACCCTGCCGACCTTGCCCGCCACCGAGATCGCCTTGGCCACCGCGCCGGCCTTGCCCGCACCCGCCACCGCCGCACCCTCACCACCGGTGAACACCGTCGTCAGCACATTGAAGGTGACCCCACCCGCGGCCCGCGCGGGGTTCTTGCCCCACTCGTCCCACGCCAGCAACGCCTTACCAGTCTGCTTCATCGTGTTGCGCGACTCACGCAGCCACGACGGCATGTACTTGTCCGGCACCAGCAAGAACGCCGCCGCCGTCACCGGATTGGCCATGAACTCCAGCGCCGTCGCCAGCTGCGCCAGACCCTTCCAGGCCTGCTTCATCGCATCCCAGCCATCGACACCCACCAGGGTCCCCAGACCCTTGATCGTGCCCCAGATCCCGTCCACACAAATGCCGTCCCACAGGAACGACTTCGCCCAGTGCCCGAACTCGTACCAGTGGTGCTTCTGCTCCACCGGATCACCCCACGGCAACCCCTTCGCACCCTTCAGGTCCGAAGCGTTGTAGCCGTACATGTCCGACCTGTTGGAGCCATCCCCGGCGACCATCTGCGTCCCGTGCCAGATCGCCGTGATCTTGTTGTGGCACGTCCGCTCCGCCGCCCAGAACGCCGCCACCGCCGCCGTCACATCATCACGCAGCTGGTTGTTCTTCTTGACCTTGTCCTCGTCGTACTCCCAGTCGTGATCACCCTTGACCGAGTCGACGAACGCCACCGCGTCATGCCTGAGCTGCTTCAGCTTCGCCACCAGCGGACGGATCTCCGCCGCATACCCCGACAACGCCGACGACACCGTCTCCAGATGCGTGGCGAACGCATCCGAACGGTCCGCCACCGGCCGCGTCGAGCCGAACAGCTTCTCCGCCTCCGGAGCCTGATAGAACCCCCGCAGCTTCTGGAACTGCCCATGCACATCCGCACCCGTGGAACGGACCAGCCCGGCATCCTTCTTCAGCGCACCGTAATCCTTCTCCAACTGCTCCAGATCACCAGTGAACTCAGGAATCTCCTCCGGCTTGATCACGCCTTGCCCAACCCCCGGTTCGTTCCCGCCTCTTGAGTGGACGGCCCCCACATCTACACGAAGATCCCATCATCATATAAATCAAGGTTCAGGTGGAGGCCGTCGCCCACGCGCTTCGGGGCCGCCGGAGCTCGCGGGCGGGCCGCTCCCTGGAGGTGGCGTCGCCGGATGTGTACCTCGCGACACGAGTTGGCACAGTCACGGCTCCGTGACTCGTCGGGCGCGAGCTGACGCTGGTCGCGGCGCTGGCGGACATCTGCGGTGTGGGGCCACAGATTGGTGTGGGCAAGACCGTCTGTGCGCAGTGGGGCTTCGGCCTCACCCTCTGCGGTGCCGATGCGCTCGCGCGCACGAGCGGCTGATGACCATGCCGTACGCGGACGGAAACGGTCCGCTCATCCCCAAGCCCGAGCTGACTCTGCCGGTGCTACGGCAAGCCGTTGCCATGGCCGTCCGTGAAGCCGGGGTGATCGTGCGTGCGGCACGCCGCGAGGTCGCGGGCCGCTGACATGTACGGGTGAGCTTGTTCGGCTGGCGTAGCCCGTGCCGGGCGGCGAAACGCCGAGGGCGCCGGTCTCGCGCAGGTACGGCTGTGCGTACCTGCGCGAGACCGGCGCCCCGGCGGAGGAACGTGGTGTCCGGTCAGGCCTTGGCGCTCGCGCCGGACTTCGCGCCGGCGTTGGACGAGGGCTTGATGGTCCGGATCTTGGACTTGTCCAGTGCCATCACCAGACCGGCGATGACCGCGAACAGGACGAGCGGAGCCAGCACGTAGAGGCCCAGCGTCTGGGCGACGTTCAGCCCGGGGCCGGGGTCGTCACCGTCGTCGCGGGTCAGCGCGAGCGCGGGGGACGACATCAGCAGCATCATCAGCGTCGTACCGGCGGCCAGGGCGCCGGCGCGCAGGGCGTTCTTCTTGTCCACGGTCTCAAGTTAGCGAATCACCCGGAAGGCCGCGCGCCCGGGGTCCCGTAGAGAGCGTTGACGCGTCTGCGACCTGCGTGAACACGGCGAGTAGTGCCCTCAGTCGGGTCATGCCCGTCAGTTCCTCCAGGGGCACCGGGCGGCCCTCGCGGTCGGCGACCGGCAACCGCCAGTTCGGGTACTGGTCCCAGGTTCCGGGCAGGTTCTGCGGGCGGCGGTCGCCGACGCCGTCCGGCAGCCAGACGCCGACCAGCCGGGCCGGGGTGCGCAGCAGGAAGCGGTGGACGGCGCGGATCTCCTCCTCCTCGTCCGTGCCGGGCGGCCCGGCGGCGGTGCGGTCCACCAGGCCGAGGCTGCCCAGCAGGGCGAGCCACTCGGCGGTGTCGGCGGTGGCCTCGGCGCGCTCCTCGGTCGCCGGGCGGGTGAGCAGGCCCAGGCGGTCGCGCAGGTCGACGTGGTCGCCGGTGAGCCGGGCGGCGGTGGGCGGCAGATCGTGGGTGGTGGCGGTGGCCAGACAGTCGGCGCGCCAGCGGTCGGGGGGCAGCGGGCGCCCGTCGCCCTCCCAGTCGCGCTCGAACCACAGCACCGAGGTGCCGAGCACCCCGCGCCGCTGCAGCGTCTCGCGCACCCCGGGCTCCACGGTGCCCAGGTCCTCGCCGATCACGACGGCGCCGGCGCGGCCGGCCTCCAGGGCGAGGAGGGCGAGCATCGCGTCGGCGTCGTAGCGGACGTACGTGCCCTCGGTGGGCGGGCTGCCCTGCGGGACCCACCACAGCCGGAACAGGCCCATGACGTGGTCGATGCGCAGGGCGCCGGCGTAGCGGAAGAGGGCGCGCAGCAGGTCGCGGTAGGCGGCGTGGCCGGTGGCGGCGAGCCGGTCGGGGCGCCAGGGCGGCAGGCCCCAGTCCTGGCCACGGGCGTTGAAGGCGTCGGGCGGGGCGCCGACGGACGTGCCGGCGGCGAACACGTCCTGCTGGGCCCAGGCGTCGGCGCCGGCGGGGTGCACGCCGACGGCGAGGTCGTGCACGATCCCGACCGGCATCCCGGCCTCCGTCGCGGCGCGCTGGGCGGCGCGGAGCTGGTCGTCGGTGAGCCAGGCGAGGCGGGTGTGGAACGCGACCCGGTCGGCGAGGTCGGTGCGGGCGCCGGCGGTGGCGGCCGAGCGGGGGTCGCGCAGCTCGTCGGGCCAGCTGTGCCAGTCGGAGCCGTGGGTCTCGGCGAGGGCGCACCAGGTGGCGTGGTCGTCGAGGGCCTGGCCGTGAGCGGCGCGGAAGTCGTCGTAGGCGGCCTGGCGGCCGGGGCCGAGGGGGACGGCCAGCACCAGCTCCAGGGCCTCGCGCTTCAGATCCCACACCGCGTCCCGGTCGATGAGGGCGCCCTTGTCGAGGACGGCGGCGCGCAGCCGCTCGGCCCGCTCCAGCAGTCCGCTCAGCCGCTCGCGGTCCGTGACGTACGCGAACTCGGGCACGGCCTCGACGCGCAGATGGACGGGGTCGGGGAAGCGGCGGGAGGACGGCCGGTACGGGGAGGGGTCGGTGGGCGCGCCGGGTACGGCCGCGTGCAACGGGTTGACCTGGACGAATCCGGCGCCGGCGGTGCGCCCGGCCCAGCCGGCCAGCTCGGCGAGGTCGCCCAGGTCGCCCATGCCCCAGCAGCGGCGCGAGAGCAGGGAGTACAGCTGGACGAGAAGGCCGTAGGAGCGGCCGGGCGGGGTGGGCAGCCGGTCGGGGGCGACGACGAGGTGGGCGTGTCCGGTGCGTCCGTCGGGTGCGAGGGCGGTCACCCGGTGCACGCCGAGCGGCAGCCCCTCGGCCGTCTCCCGCTCCTCCCCGTCCTCGGTCTCGACGCGCAGACGGGTGCCGGGCGGCAGTGCGGCGAGGGCGGCGGGGCCCTGCGGGTCGCCGGACCAGTGCACGACGGTCGGGGGCAGCAGGCGCTCACGCAGCTCGCGTTCCCGTGCGGCGAGCGCGGTGCGTACGGCGTCGGGGGCGGCCGCGTCGACGCCGAGCGCGGCCAGCGCGGCGACCACGGCGGAGGCGGGAACGGCGACCGTACGGCCCGGGGCGGGGCTGTAGGAGGTGGCGACGCCGTGCAGCTCGGCGAGCCGGGCGAGATCCCGGTCCTCGAAGTCCCCGAAGTCGCCGACGTCCCCGAGGTCCCCGAACGCCGCTGTCATCTACAACCCCGCACCGAAGGCGTCGGACTCGCTGGTCAGCGGGACGGTCTCGGCGAGCGGCGGCTCGCTGGTCAGGGGCTCGGCGTCGGGCAGCGGCGGCTCGCTGGTCAGCGGGGCCTGGGCGGAGGCGCTCTCGGCGCTGAAGACGCACAGCGATGCGTCGTCGGTCGCGGCGGACGGGTCCGCCTCGGGTTTCCACTGGGCCGGGATCGAGAGTCGAGTGGGGACGGCCACGCGGGTCTCCTTCGGGTCGGTCGAACAAGCCGGTCGGATGATGCGGCTTTGAACGGGTTACGGCAGACCTACCCCGAGACGGCGCCCGCACTCGCTCCCGTTTCCGCGGCGCCTGAAGGAGCGGCTGGCTGAGCAGCTGAAAGAGCACCTGAAAGAGGTGGGGCGGTACAGAGCACCTGAAAGAGGTGGGGCGGTATCGGCATATCGACATGCGGCCCGCCGTGTGGATGCGAGCGGCCACGACCGACCCGAGGCCGCCGCACCACAACCACCACGCCACGCCCTCAACGGGCGCGAAACAACACGGGCCCGGATCTAGGCAGAGATGCCGTCGATCCGGGCCAGAGCATCATCCGCGCCGTACGGCTGCAAATATGGCAGCCAGCGCGGATCCCTATGCCCGGTGCCGATGATGCGCCAGGCCAGCCCCGAGGGCGGAGCGGGTTTGTGCCGCAGCCGCCACCCCAACTCGACAAGGTGACGGTCGGCCTTCACGTGGTTGCAGCGGCGGCAGGAGGCCACCACGTTGTCCCAGACGTGCTTGCCCCCGCGGCTGCGCGGGATGACGTGGTCGACGCTGGTTGCGACGCCACCGCAGTACATGCACCGGCCCCCGTCGCGGGCGAAGAGCGCGCGGCGGGTGAGAGGAACGGGCCCCCGATAGGGAACCCGGACGAATCGCTTGAGCCGGACCACGCTGGGTGCGGGGACTGTGACGGTTGCGCTGTGCATAAAGGCGCCGGATTCCTCGAGGGAGACAGCCTTGTTCTCCAGGACGAGGATGAGCGCACGGCGGAGCGGTACGACGCCGAGCGGCTCGTACGACGCGTTGAGAACCAGGACATGCGGCACGGGTGCCTCCTTGGGCGTCGGCGGCGCGTGGCTCGCGCCGGGACGATCTGCAGTCAGTCTCCCCTCATGCCTGGTGGAAGCGCCACCATGTCCCGGTAACGGGCTGGGAGTGTTTTCGACCACATCGCATTCATCCCCCGGATCATGGCCTGTTCAAGCCAGGGTGAGCCCGGTCTCTCCTGGGCCCCTCCTTGGCGGATTCGCGCGGGGCACACACAATGCCCCGTTAGTGTGGTGTTCCTGTCCACCCGGTGACCTTCTCGTGACCTTGAAGACCTTGACCGCCCCACCGGTACGGACTGCGCAGCACGTTGGAGGTACCTGCCGTGTCGTCCTTGCCCGCCGCCCTCCTGGCCGCCGGTGCCTCGCCGACCCCGTCCCCTTCCCCCTCGGGGACGACACCCACCGTGCCGTCGATCCAGGACGCCCAGCAGAGCGCGACGAACGCCGCGAGCTGGGTCGAACAGAACTGGTCGACATGGCTCGCGATGGGGCTGCAGATCCTGCTGATCGTGGTCGTGGCGGTGGCGCTGCGCGCGGTGGTACGGCGGGCGATCACCAAGCTGATAGACCGGATGGGCCGTACCGCGGAGGCGGTGAACGGCACGGCGCTGGGCGGGCTGCTGGTCAACGCCGAGCGGCGCCGGCAGCGCTCGCAGGCGATCGGCTCGGTGCTGCGCTCGGTGGCGAGCTTCCTGATACTCGGCACGGCCGCGCTGATGGTGCTGTCCACTTTCAAGATCAATCTGGCGCCGCTGCTGGCGTCGGCCGGTGTGGCGGGTGTGGCGATCGGTTTCGGCGCCCGGAACCTGGTCACGGACTTCCTCTCCGGCGTGTTCATGATCCTGGAGGACCAGTACGGCGTCGGTGACGTGATCGACGCCGGTGTGGCCACCGGCGAGGTGATCGAGGTCGGGCTGCGCGTGACCAAGCTGCGCGGCGGGGACGGCGAGATCTGGTACGTACGCAACGGCGAGGTCAAGCGGGTCGGAAACCTCTCGCAGGGCTGGGCGACGGCGGGTGTCGACGTCACGGTGCGCTCCGGCGAGGACCTGGACAAGGTCAAGGAGACGCTGGACGTGGTCGCCGAGCGCATGAGCAAGGAAGAGCCCTGGAACGAGCTGCTGTGGGGCCCGATCGAGGTCCTCGGCCTGGACTCGGTCCTGATCGACTCCATGGTGGTGCGGGTTTCGGCCAAGACGATGCCGGGCAAGGCGCTGACGGTCGAGCGGGAGCTGCGGTGGCGCATCAAGCGGGCGTTCGACGCGGCGCACATCCGCATCGTGGGCGGCACGACGGCGGTGGAGGACGCGACCGACACTCCCGACCCGACGGCCACGGTCGCGGCTCCCTCGGCCTTCTCCAACGCGGACTCGGCGCAGGCGAAGGCGACGACGCCGATAGCTCCGCAGCAGCCGGAACCTCCGGTCAAGTAGCGAGCGGAACGGTTCAGCACACTCGTTCGAGTGAACAGGTGGGGCATTCCGGCGCCGGGGGCGTGCGGGGTGCCCCATCGTTCTCCCGGGGCACCCAGCGCGGGCTTAGCCTGGCATCAGCGTGACAAGGAGAAGCGATGAGCGCCGAACCGATCATGGAGCCGGTCATGACGCAGGACCCCATCGACCTGTTGAGCGCGATCGAAGAGGCGTCAGTAGCGCCGATTCGACCCGAGTACGTCGAGGGGACGGTCATCGTGCCGCCGCAACCGAACGACAGCCACAACCACGGTGCCGGGGAGTTGTTCTACCAATTCCGGACAGCCGGATTCGGCCTCGTGGGTTTCGGCAACGGCTATCGCGCCACCCACGAGGACGGCAGGACCATGGCCCTGATCGTTCCGGACTTCTACGTCCGCCGTCGCCGAGCGACTGAACTCGATGAGTCGTACCGCAAGACCAACAAAGGCTGGTACCCCATCGACATGCTCGCCCTCGTCGGCGAAGTCACCTCCACGAACCACGAAACGGACACCGGCCCCAAGTTCCGCACCTACGCAGCCGCCGGAATCCCCGCCTACGTCCTGATCAACCGCCACTCCCAAACGGCCCACTGCTACACCGACCCCGTCCTCCCCGGCGACGACCCCACCGAGGCGTACTACGACACCGACACCAAGGTGAGCCTCGGCAAACCCCTCCCCCTCCCGGCGCCGTACCCCACCCTCGACACCGCACCCTTCCTGGAGAACTGAGCGGCCCCGGCACCCACGACCCCGAGGTAACGACTCCGTCTCCTCGGGCCCGTTGTCTATTGACGCCCCCTTCGCCCTGGGCTTACGTTCCTCCCACCCGAATAGGAAACCTTCCTAACAGTGATCTACGGCGACCGGCGACCGGTGATCAAGACTGGACGTCCGGCCAGGTCACTGGGAAGCTGGGCGGCTGGAGAGGCAGGTGTCGACGCCATGGCAGGAACCGCCGGTACGCCGGGCACCCCACGCGTGCTGCGCGCCATGAACGACCGCGCCGCCCTGGACCTCCTGCTGGAGCACGGGCCGCTGTCGCGCACCCGGATCGGCAAGCTCACCGGCCTGTCCAAGCCCACCGCCTCCCAGCTACTGGCCCGCCTGGAGGCGGCCGGTCTGGTCCGGGTCACCGGCACCAGCGAGGGCCGGCCGGGCCCCAGCGCCCAGCTGTACGCGGTCAACCCCGCCGCCGCGTACGCCGCCGGGCTCGACGTCGCCCCCCACCGCATCCGCGCCGCCGTCGCCGACATCACCGGCCGCACCGTCGGCGAGTACGAACTGCCCACCCCGGGGCGGCATCCCGCAGGCCCCGTGGTCCAGCAGGTCACCGACGCCCTCGACGGTGCCGTGAAGGCGGCCGGGCTCGCGCGAGCCGATGTACACCGGCTGGTCATCGGCACCCCGGGCGCCTTCGACCCCAACACCGGGCGGCTGCGCTACGCCTCCCACCTGCCCGGCTGGCACTCCCCCACCCTGCTCGACGAACTCGCCGCCGCCCTGCCGATGCCGGTGGAGTACGAGAACGACGTCAACCTCGTCGCCCTCGCCGAACAGCGGCTCGGGGCGGCCAAGGGCCACGGGGACTTCGTGCTGCTGTGGAGCCAGGAGGGCCTCGGCGCCGCCCTGGTCCTCGGCGGCCGGCTGCACCGGGGCTGGACCGGCGGCGCCGGCGAGGTCGGCTTCCTGCCGGTGCCGGGCACGCCCCTGGTACGGCAGGTGACCAAGGCCAACAGTGGCGGCTACCAGGAGCTGGCCGGCTCCCAGGCCGTACCGAAGCTGGCCCGTGAACTCGGCATCCCCGACCTCCCCTCGGGGCCGTACACCGAGGTCGCCGCCGAACTCGTCGCCCGGGGCGCCGATCACGCCTCCGGCCCCTACCGGGAGCTGCTGCAGACCTACGCGACCCGGCTCGCCACCGGTCTCGCCTCGCTCGTCTCGGTCCTCGACCCCGAACTCGTCGTCCTCAGCGGCTCCGCGCTGACGGCCGGCGGCGAGGTGCTGCGCGCCCTCGTCCAGGCCGAGCTGGAGGAGCTGGCCGCGGCCCGCCCCCGGCTGGTCGTCGGGGACGTCCACGAACACCCCGTCCTGCGCGGCGCGTTGGAGTCCGCGCTCGTCACCACCCGCGACGAGGTCTTCGACACCTCGCGCTGAGCCCCGCAGCACCCCCTCCTTCCGTTCACCCGCCCCCTGGGAGACCTCGCCATGCCCGAAGTCATACCCTCAGCTGCCCGAAAGGCGGCTTTTGCCCTCACCGCCTCCCTCACCCTGCTCGCCACCGCCTGTACCGGACAGTCCGGCTCGGGTGCCACGGACGACGCCTCGAAGAACACGACGATCAACTTCTGGCACGCCTGGAGCGCGCCGAACGAGGTGCAGGCCGTCAAGTCCCTGGTCGCCGGCTTCGAGAAGGCGCACCCCAACATCCACGTGAACATCCTCGGCACCATGACCGACGACAAGATCAATCAGGCGCTGCGGTCGGGGGGCGACAAGGCGCCCGATGTGATTTCGTCGTTCACCACGAACAATGTGGGCAAGTTCTGTTCCTCGGGCGCGCTGGTCGACCTCAACCCCTTCTTCAAGAAATCGGGCATCGACCCGCAGACCACGTTCCCGAAGACCATGAGCGAGTACACCCAGTTCAACGGCAACCGCTGCACGGCGCCGCTGCTCGGTGACGCGTACGGGCTCTACTACAACAAGACGGCGTTCGAGCAGGCGCACATCGCGCATCCGCCGAAGACCTGGTCCGAGTTCGAGGCCGACGCCAAGAAGCTGACCATCGCGCAGGGCGACAGCTACCGGCAGCTCGGATTCATGCCGGACTACCACGGCTGGGAGTCCACCACCGAACACTATTTCGCGCAGTTCTCGCCGACGTACTTCGGCAAGGACGGCACGTCGAACGTGGCCAAGGACCCTGCCTTCGAGCAGGGATTCAGCCTTCAGAAACGACTCGTGGACGAACTCGGCGGATTCCGGAAACTGGAGAAGTTCCGGGCCACCCTCGGCGACGAATGGGGCCCCAAACACCCCTTCCACACCGGTCAGGTCGCCATGCAGCTCGACGGCGAGTGGCGGCTCGGGATGGCCGAGCAGGCGGGGCCGAAGTTCGAGATCGGCGTCGCCCCGCTGCCCGTGCCCGACGACCAGGTCGCGCAGTACGGCAAGGGGTACATCACCGGCACGATCGCGGGCATCGCCGCAGGCAGTCACAAGCAGAACGCGGCCTGGGAGTTCGTCAAGTACATCACCACGGACACCGACGCCGTGGTCGGCTTCGCCAACGACATCCACAATGTGCCCTCGACCCTGGCCGCGCTGAAGTCACCGAAGCTGAAGTACAACCCCCGGTTCAAGACCTTCCTCGGCATCGCCGCCGACCCGAATTCCACCACCTCTCCCGCCTCGGTCAACGGCGGTCAGTACCTGGTGACGATCCAGCAGCTCGGCTACGACTACGAAAGCGGCAAGGTCACCGATCTGAAATCCGGCCTGAAGAACGCGGCCGCGCAGATCGACACGGACATCGCGCAGGCGAAGTAGCCGATGACTACGGTCACTCTGGCCTCCAAGCGCCGCCGGTCGGCGCTTCGTACGGTCGCCTTCATGTCGCCCTGGCTGATCGGCTTCGCGGTCTTCTTCGCGTACCCGCTGATCTCGACGGTCTATTTCTCGTTCATGCACTACGACGGCTTCAAGCCACCGACGTGGAGCGGTGCGAAGAACTGGACGTACGTCTTCGAGCACTATCCGTACTTCTGGCCCGCGCTGCGCAACACCCTGTGGCTGGTCGTCGTGATGGTGACCCTGCGGGTCGTCTTCGGGCTCGGTATCGGGCTGCTGATCACGAAGATCAAGACGGGTACGGGCGTCTTCCGCACCCTCTTCTACCTGCCCTACCTCGCCCCGCCGGTCGCCGCGACCATGGCCTTCGCCTTTCTGCTCAACCCCGGTACCGGGCCGGTCAATTCGATCCTCGAAAAGGTCGGCATCCCGGCGCCGGGCTGGTTCAACGACCCGGCCTGGTCCAAGCCCGCGCTCACCCTGCTGGCGCTGTGGGGCATCGGCGACCTGATGGTCATCTTCATGGCCGCGCTGCTGGACGTGCCGACGGAGCAGTACGAGGCGGCCGAGCTGGACGGCGCCTCCGCCTGGCAGCGCTTCCGGTACGTCACGCTGCCGAACATCTCGCCGATCGTGATGTTCGCCGTCGTCACGGGTGTCATCCAGACCATGCAGTACTACACGCAGCCGCTGATCGCCGGGAAGGTCGCCTCCGGGGTGATCCAGGGCGCGGGCACCCAGTTCGAGCCCGGCTATCCCGACAAGTCCACGCTCACACTCCCCCAGCTCGTCTACAACCTCGGCTTCCAGCGCTTCGACTACGGCTCGGCCTGTGTGGTGGCCCTGGTGCTGTTCGCGCTGTCGATGGCGTTCACCGGGTTCCTGATGCGGCGCCGGGGCGGTCTCATCCAGGCAGGTGACTGACCATGACCCAAGTACTGGACCAGCCGGTCAGGCTCGCTCCCCCGGTGTCCGGGGCGGAGCGGACCGCCCGGCGCAGGGCGCTGATGGAGTGGATCGCGATCCACTCCCTCGGGGTCGCCGCCGCGCTCTTCTTCGTCCTCCCCTTCGTCTTCGTGTTCCTGACCTCGCTGATGAGCGACACCCAGGCACTCAGCCGCGATCTGATCCCACGCACCTGGGAGTGGGGCAACTACCGGAAGGTCTTCGACACACCGGGCTTTCTGACCTGGTGGAAGAACACGCTGGTCTACGCCGGCCTCGGCACCGTCCTGACCGTGGTGTCGTCGATCCCGGTGGCGTACGCGCTCGCCAAGTTCCGCTTCCGGGGCCGCAACCTGTCGCTGATGCTGGTGATCTCGATGATGATGCTGCCACCGCAGGTGATCATCATCCCGATGTATCTGTTCTGGGCGAAGCAGCTGGATCTGTCCGGCACGCTGTGGCCGCTGATCATCCCCATGGCGTTCGGCGACGCGTTCTCCATCTTCCTGCTGCGCCAGTTCCTGATGACGATCCCGAACGAGTACCTGGACGCGGCGCGGGTCGACGGCTGCGGGGACCTCAGGACCCTGCTGAAGGTGGTCCTCCCGATGGCCCGGCCCGGTATCGCCGCCGTCGCCCTCTTCCAGTTCTTCTACGCCTGGAACGACTATTTCGGCCCGCAGATCTACGCGTCCGAGAACCCGGGCGCCTGGACCCTGTCCTACGGCCTGGAGTCCTTCAAGGGCGCCCACCACACCGACTGGAACCTCACGATGGCCGCGACCGTGCTGGTCATGGCACCCGTGATCGTCGTGTTCTTCTTCGCCCAGAAGGCGTTCGTCGAGGGCGTCACGCTCACCGGAGTGAAGGGTTAACCCTGTATGAAACTCACCGTGGTCGGCGGAGGCTCGACCTACACCCCCGAACTCGTCGACGGATTCGCCCGCCTCAGGGACACCCTGCCGATCGAGGAACTCGTCCTCGTGGACCCGGCCGCCGAGCGCCTGGAGCTGGTGGGCGGTCTGGCCCGGCGGATCTTCGCCAGGCAGGGCCACCCGGGCCGGATCGTCACCACCGCCGACCTGGACGCGGGCGTCGACGGCGCCGACGCGGTCCTGCTCCAGCTGCGCGTCGGCGGCCAGGCGGCCCGGCAGCAGGACGAGACCTGGCCACTGGAGTGCGGGTGTGTCGGGCAGGAGACCACCGGCGCGGGCGGCCTGGCCAAGGCGCTGCGCACGGTGCCCGTGGTGCTGGACATCGCCGAGCGGGTCCGCCGGGCCAACCCGCGCGCGTGGATCATCGACTTCACCAACCCGGTCGGCATCGTCACCCGCGCCCTGCTCCAGGCCGGGCACCGGGCGGTCGGGCTGTGCAACGTGGCGATCGGCTTCCAGCGGAAGTTCGCGGGCCTGCTGGACGTGGCCCCGGCGGATGTGCATCTGGGCCATGTGGGCCTGAACCACCTCACCTGGGAAACTGATGTGCGCCTCGGCGGCCCGGAGGGCGAGAACGTCCTGCCCAAGCTGCTGGCCGAGCACGGCGACGCGATCGCCGGGGACCTGCGCCTGCCACGCCCCCTGCTGGACCGCCTCGGCGTGGTCCCCTCCTACTACCTGCGCTACTACTACGCCCACGACGAAGTCGTGCGCGAGCTGCGCACCAAGCCGTCGCGGGCAGCCGAAGTCGCCGCCATGGAACGGGAGTTGCTGACGATGTACGGCGATCCCGCCCTGGCCGAGAAGCCGGCGCTGCTCGCCGAGCGCGGCGGTGCCTACTACTCGGAGGCGGCCGTGGACCTCGCGGCGGCGCTGCTGGGCGGCGGCGGGAGCCCGTACCAGGTGGTGAACGCGTACAACGGCGGCACGCTGCCCTTCCTCCCGGACGACGCGGTGATCGAGGTCCAGGCGGCGGTCGGCCCGAATGGTGCGGCGCCGCTGCCCGTGCCGGAGCCTGACCCGCTGTTCTCGGGTCTGATCGCGAACGTGACGGCGTACGAGGACCTGGCCCTGGAGGCGGCGCTGCGCGGCGGCCGGGACCGTGTCTTGCGCGCCCTGCTCGCCCATCCGCTGATCGGCCAGTACGCGTACGCCGACGCCCTCACCGACCAGTTGATCGCACACAACCGGGAGCACCTCGCGTGGGCCTGACCTCGACCGTGCTGGGGATTGACGCGGGCAACAGCAAGACCGACGTGGCCGTGGTCAGCGCCGCCGGGGAGGTCCTGGCCACGGCCCGTGGCGGCGGTTTCCGGCCGCCCGCGGTGGGGGTGACGGCGGCGCTGGACGCGCTGGCCGCACCGGTCGCGCGCGCCTTCGCGGACGCCGGTGTCGGCTCCGTCTCCCATGTCTCGGCCTGTCTGGCCAACGCCGATCTGCCCGTCGAGGAGGAGCAGTTGGCGACGGCGCTCAAGGCGCGCGGCTGGGGCGCGTCGGTGGCGGTGCGCAACGACACCTTCGCGATCCTGCGGGCGGGCGTCGCCGAGCCGCGCGGGGTGGCCGTGGTGTGCGGCGCGGGCATCAACTGCGTCGGCATGCGCCCCGACGGCCGTACCGCGCGTTTTCCGGCGATCGGCCGTATCTCCGGTGACTGGGGCGGCGGCTGGGGCCTTGCGGAGGAGGCGCTGTGGTTCGCGGCCCGCGCGGAGGACGGCCGGGGCGAGCCGACGGCTCTGGCCCGCACGCTGCCCGGCCACTTCGGCCTGCCGACGATGTACGCGCTCATCGAGGCGCTGCACCTGGAGCACGTCGACCACGACCGCCGCCATGAGCTGACGCCGGTGCTGTTCGCGACGGCCGCCGAGGGCGATGCGGTGGCCCGTGCGATCGTCGCCCGGCTCGCGGAGGAGGTGACGGTCATGGCCACGGTGGCGCTGACCCGCCTGGACCTGCTCGACGAGGAGACACCGGTCCTGCTCGGCGGCAGTGTCCTGACCGCCGGCCACGCCCTGCTCGACGACGCCATCCGCGACCACCTGACCGCCCGCGCACCGAAGGCCGACGTCCGCGTGGTGACGGCGAGCCCGGTCCTGGGCGCGGCTCTGCTGGGCCTGGACCGGCTGGGGGCGGGGGCACGGGCACGGGAGCGGGCGCGGAGGCACTGGGAGGGGTAGCCGGCCCCGGGGGAACCGAACACCTGCGCAGGGCGTGTTCATGAGCAGCGGACGCTGCGATCCGATCAAGATCCAGTGAAGGCCGGTGCGGATGTCAGTCCGTGCGGCGATACTTGGCGGCGAACGGATGACCCTGGGGGAGGTCGAGTGACACACCCGCCGAAGAGCGCGGCACCGCCACCGGCGGGCCCCGTCATGCCCGCCGCCCCCGGTGTCCCCGCACAGCCCGGCCGCCCGGCGCCCGCCGGCTCCCCCGCGCCGTCCGCCCGGCGGACCGCGTTCGCCGAGGGTGTCGACCGGCTGCGGGCCGCGGCGACCACCGAGCCGGGCCGGCTGCGGATCATCGGGGCCGTCCTGGCGCTGCTGGTCGTGGCGTTCGGCGCGGTCACCGCCTGGCAGGCCAGCGGACGGGCGGCCGCCGCGGACGACGTGCTGCACCGCAGTCAGCCGCTCAGTTCCGGCGCGGCCGGCATCTACCGGTCACTGGCGGACGCCAACACGGCCGCGTCCAGCGGCTTCCTGGCCGGCGGGCAGGAGAGCGCGGACTCCCGCGACCGGTACGAGAAGGACATCCGTACGGCCGCCGCGGGACTCGTCACGGCCGCCGCGAACGCCGAGCCGGGCTCCGCCTCCGAGGCGGCGATCAGCAAGCTGAACACGCTGCTGCCCGAGTACAAGGGGCTGATCGAGCGGGCGCGGACCTACAACCGGCAGGGCTATCCGGTCGGCGGCGCGTATCTGCGCTACGCCAACGAGAAGATGCAGAAGGAGATGCTCCCGGCGGCGGAGGATCTCTACACCAAGGAGAACCAGCGCCTCGACGCCGACTACGGGAACGCGACGCCGTATCCGTGGCTCGCGATCGCGCTCGGCGTGCTCGCGCTGGCCGCGCTCGGCTGGGCCCAGCAGCGCACGTACCGGCGCACCAACCGCGTCCTCAACCACGGCCTGGTCGCCGCCTCCGGCGCCACCGCCGTCGCCCTGCTGTGGCTCGTCGTCGGGCACGCGGTGGCCCGCGCGGAGCTGAACGGCTCCTACGACCACGGCATCCGCTCGCTGACCGTCCTGCACGACGCCCGCATCGCCTCGCTGAAGGCGCGCGGGAACGAGAACCTGAGCCTGGTGGCGCGCGGCGCCGAGACCATCACGGTCGACGGCAAGACGTACGACACCTACTACTACGCCTTCGACCAGGACATGACCACGCTCGGCAAGGGCCTGACCCGGGCCGGGCAGCTCGCCGACGACCAGGGCGGCCGTACTCCGGTGAAGGCGGCCGAGGGCGACATGACGGTGTGGAAGCAGCGCCACGCATCCGCCCGCACCGAGGACGAGGACGGCAACTACCAGCAGGCGCTGGACAAGGTCATCGGCGCCAAGGGCGCCACCGGCGAGTGCTTCGACGGTGTCGACAGCGATCTCGCCCGGGCCATCGACCACGAGCAGACCGAGTTCCAGCAGGCCGCGGTCGACGGGCGGGACGCCATGACCGGGCTGCCGGTGGGCGCGGCCGCGCTCGCGGTGCTCGGCGCGGCCGGCGCACTGTTCGGCATCGGGCGCAGACTGTCGGAGTACCGGTGACAGGGGGCATGACGATGTACGCGCAACGTGTACGGGCCTCCCTGCGGGGCTGGGGCGGGGTCGGTGCGATGGCGGTGCTGTGCGCGCTGGCGCTGGCGTTCGTCCTGCTGCTGCCGCACACCCAGGCCGCCCGGCAGGCCGCGAGCACGTCCGGCCCGGGAGTGGCGACCGGCAGCCAGGCACGCGCCGAGGACTGCACGCCGTCCGAGGCACAGAACCAGACCCTGCCGCCGTCCGACGCGGACGGGCCGACGATCGACGCGATCAAGTCCCGTACGGGCGCCAAGCGCAAGCTGATCGTCGGCGTCGACCAGAACAGCTACCGCTGGGGCTATCGCAATCCGAACACCGAGGGCGCGGAGCTGGAGGGCTTCGACATCGACCTGGTGCACCGCATCGCGCAGGACATCCTCGGCGACCCGGACGCGGTGCAGTTCAAGGCGATCCCGACCAACCAGCGGATCTCCGCGATCCAGGACGGGCGGGTGGACATGGTCGTACGGACCATGACCATCACCTGTGAGCGGCTGGCGCAAGTCGCGTTCTCGGCGCCCTACTTCAAGACCGGGCAGCAGGTGCTCGCGCCCAAGTCGTCCTCGATCACCGGCTACAACTCCACGCTGGCGCACAAGAAGGTGTGCACGGCGGCCGGTTCGACGGCGTACACCAAGCTGGACGCCGACAAGAAGGCGGGCACCCTGCCCTCCTCCACCGACATCTCCACCACCGTCCCGAACCAGCTGGACTGTCTGGTCCGGCTGCAACTGGGCGAGGCGGACGCGGTGGTGACCGACGGCGCGCTCGCCGCCAGCCAGGCCGCGCAGGATCCGACGGTGGAGCTCAAGGGCGCGGCGTTCACGACCGAGTACTACGGCGTGGCGATGAAGAAGGACGCCTCCGATCTGGTACGCCGGGTCAATCGCGTTCTGGTGGGCTACCGCGCGAACGGCTGGCAGGCGTCGTACGACACCTGGCTGTCGGCGACACTGGGGAAGGACTCGGGCCCGTCCAAGCCGCCCGCACCGCAGTATCTGCGGACGAGTTGAGCCACATCCGACCGGGAAACACAAGCAGCGAGAGGTGATCGATGGGCGTCACGGACCCCGCCGGGCCGGTGATGGACCGGGACGAGGTGGACCGTGCGCTGGCGCGGCTCGGCCAGGAGCACGAGGCGATCGAGACCTCGCTGCTGGCCCTGCAGGACCACGCGGGCCGCAGACTCCTCGAAGGCGCCCGTCTGACCGGCGTCACCGGCGAACGCTGGCAGGCCACGGAGGCGCAGATCACCCTGTTGTGGGGGTACTTCGACGCCTATGCGGCGGCGCTGCGCTCCGCCCGGGAGATCCGCAGCCGGCGCCGCTGGTCCACCCGCGAGGACCTGGTGGAGCTGACCGAGCTGCTGCGCGGCGAGTCGGTGACCGTCGCCGGGAGCGGCCGGCTCAGCGAGACCTACTCGCTGACCGCGCTGGTGGACCGGATGAACGAGCTGTACGCGACGAGCCTGGACCTGGTCGTCACCGCCGACGCGGTGTGGTCGGCGCTGCCCGCCCGGATCGATTTACTCGCCGCGGAACTCCAGCGCACCCGCAAGCTCGCGCACTCCGTCGGCGTACGCCCCGGCGAGCACCCGGCGGGCGACGACCTGGAGCGGATCACCCGCACGCTGACCAAGCTGCGCGAGGACGTCGTCTCGGACCCGCTGGCCTTCTGGGTGCCGACCGAGGGCAGTTCGGCGCCGGGCGGCGGCCGCCCGGACACGACGGTGTACGACCGGGAGGCGCGCGCCCTGGAGGAGGTGCGCCGGGAGATCGACGCCGTGCTGACGGTGCGGCAGGACGCGGAGGCGCGGCTGATCCGGCTGCGGGACGTGCTCTCGCGCGCCGACCGCACCCTGGCCGAGGCCCGTACCGCGCGCGGCGAGGTGCTGGCGAAGATCGCGGCGACGGAGGTGCCGGTGGTCAGCGGCCCGCCGACGGTGCTGCAGGAGCAGCTGGCGACGGCGGCCGAGTACCGCAGGCAGGCGCAGTGGCACCGGCTCTCCCCGCTGCTGGAGTCGCTGGAGCAGAAGGCCGAGGACGAACTGCTGCGCGCCCGCGAGTCGTTGACCGCGGTCACCGCGCCGCTCGCGGTCCGCGCCGAGCTGCGCGGCCGCCTCGACGCGTACAAGGCGAAGGTCGCCCGGCACGGGTACGCGGAGGACCCGTTCCTGGTCGAGCGATACGACGCGGCCCGGCGGATGCTGTGGAGCGCGCCGTGCGACCTGCGGGTGGCCGAACAGGCCGTGCTGCGCTATCAGCAGCTGGCGGCCGAACTACTGGGCGGCGCGGGGGCGCCGGAGGACCGTAAGGGGGGTCGGTCATGAGCCAGGCGGGTCAGACCTGTCAGCGGCCGGGCTGCGAGGGGTCGTACGAGGACGTCGGCGGCGGTGAGCTGTACTGCGACACCTGCGGCCTGGCCCCGGTGGTGTCGGCGAACGGGATGGTCGGCTCGCCGCCCACCGGGCTCACCAAGGGCGCGGTGGAGAGCGGCAGTTCACGCGGTTCGCACAGCTCGCGTACGTCCTCGCAGTCGTCGAAGTCGCGCCGCTCGGTGTCCGGGCGGCTCTCGCGCTCGCTGTCGGGGCAGTCCAGCGGGCGGTCGGTGTCGGTGCGCAGCTCCGGCTCCTCCTCGGGCGCGTCCACGCGCGGCCGGCTCGGCGCCGGGCTGGTGAACGTGCCGCAGGTGCCCCGGCCGGACCCGCGCGCGATGGTGCTGGAGAACCCGGAGGTGCCCGAGCGGAAGCGGTTCTGCTCGCGCTCCGACTGCGGGGCACCCGTCGGCCGCGCCCGCGGCGAGCGGCCGGGCCGTACGGAGGGCTTCTGCACCAAGTGCGGGCACCCGTACTCCTTCGTGCCGAAGCTGAAGGCCGGGGACGTGGTGCACGGCCAGTACGAGGTCGTCGGCTGTCTCGCGCACGGCGGGCTCGGCTGGGTCTATCTCGCCGTGGACCGGGCCGTCTCCGACCGGTGGGTGGTGCTCAAGGGCCTGCTGGACACCGGCGACCAGGACGCGATGGCCGCCGCGATCTCCGAGCGGCGCTTCCTCGCGGAGATCGAGCACGCCAACATCGTGCGGATCTACAACTTCGTCGAGCACCTCGACCAGCGCACCGGCTCCCTCGACGGCTACATCGTCATGGAGTACGTCGGCGGCAAGTCCCTGAAGGAGATCGCCAACGCCCGCCGCACCTCCGAGGGCCGCCGCGATCCGCTGCCGGTGGAGCAGGCCTGCGCGTACGGCATCGAGGCGCTGGAAGCCCTCGGCCATCTGCACAGCCGTAACCTCCTGTACTGCGACTTCAAGGTCGACAACGCCATCCAGACCGAGGACCAGCTCAAGCTGATCGACATGGGCGCCGTGCGCCGCATGGACGACGACGAGTCGGCGATCTACGGCACGGTCGGCTACCAGGCGCCGGAGGTCGCCGAGGTCGGTCCCTCGGTGGCGAGCGACCTGTACACGGTGGGCCGTACGCTCGCGGTGCTCACCTTCGACTTCCAGGGTTACACGACCGCCTACGTCGACTCCCTGCCCGATCCGGAGACCATCGAGGTCTTCCGCCGCTACGAGTCCTTCTACCGGCTCCTCGTGCGCGCCACCGACCCCGACCCGGCCCGCCGGTTCGGCTCCGCGCAGGAGATGGTCGAACAGCTCACCGGTGTGCTGCGCGAGGTGGTCGCGCTGCAGTCCGGGCGGCCGCGGCCCGCGCTGTCGACGCAGTTCGGACCCGAAGTGCGGGTCGTCGACCGGGAGTTGTTCCCGCGGCTGGACGGTGACGTGTCCCCGCTGGGGGCGCGGGAGGTGCGCCGGGCCGAGTCCGCCGCCCCGGCGCTGCCGCCGTCGGCCCTCGTCCGGCCCGTCGACACCCCGGCCGCCGCGCTCGCCCTGCCCGTCCCGCTGGTCGACCCGGGCGACCCCAACGCGGGCTTCCTGGCCGGTCTGCTGGCCTCCGCGCCGGCCGAGCTGATCAGCGCCCTCGACGCGGCGCCCACGCAGACCGTGGAGACCCGGCTGCGGCAGATCCGCGCCCGGCTGGAGAACGGCGACCAGCGGACCGCGCTGATGAGCCTGGCCAAGCTGGACGAGGAGCGGCCGGACGACTGGCGGGTGGTCTGGTACCGGGGCGTGGCCGCCCTGGTCACCGGCGACTTCGAGGGCGCCGCGCTCGCCTTCGACGCGATCTACGACGCCTTCCCCGGCGAGGCCGCGCCCAAGCTGGCGCTCGGCCTGTGCGCGGAGGTGCTCGGCCAGCTGGACAACGCGGCCGAGTACTACCACCTGGTGTGGGCGACCGACCCGAGCTTCGTCAGCGCCGCCTTCGGTCTTGCCCGGGTGCAGCTCGCGGCGGGCAACCGGCAGGGGGCGGTGCGGACGCTGGAGTCGGTGCCGGAGTCCTCCATCCACTACACGGCCGCCCGGGTCGCCGCCGTACGGGCGCGGCTCAGACAGCGCACCGCGAGTGCCGGTGACGTACCGTTCCTGGACGACCTGACGGCCGCCGCCGGGCAGGTCGAGGCGCTGGACGCGTACGGTCTTGACCCGGCGCGGCGCGAGGAGTTGACGGCGGAAGTCCTCGGCTCGGCGCTGGACTGGATACTCTCCGGAGGCCAGGGCAGCCGGCCCGCCGCCGGCGGACAGGTGCTGCTGGGCAGCGGTCTGGACGAGCGGGGCCTCCGCTTCGGCCTGGAGCGCGCCTACCGCACGCTGGCCCGGCTGGCGCCCGGCGGCGAGGAGAGGATCGAACTGGTGGAACGGGCCAACCGTTACCGCCCCCGGACGTGGGTGTAGTTGATGTCGCAGATGCCCCAGCAGGCCGCACCGGCGAAGTGCCCGAGCTGCGCGGAGCCCGTCGAGTCGGGTGACCACTACTGCGGAGCGTGCGGGTACGACCTCTCCGTCGTACCCGCGCCGCCGCCGGACCATCCGACGCTCACCATGACCGGCTCCGCCGGGGAGGGCCCGGAGGGCGTGGCCTGGCCCGCCGCCGAGGCGGAGGGCTCCGCCGGCCCGCCAGCGGTGCATCTGCCGACCGATCTGCCCGGCACCGACGCCGGCGGCGGTCCGCTGCACGAGGACGAGCCCGGCCCGGCCGAGGCGTCCGGCGCGGACCCCCGCGGTCGGGCGTCCGGCGTGCGGGAGCCGGGGCAGCCGGCCGGGGCCGGGGTGCGCTTCGACCGGTCCGCGGAGCCGGAGGAGTACGCACTGCAGGCGCCCGACCCGCGGGTGGCCGGGAACACTCCCGCACCGGAGGAGCCCGCGCAGCTGTGCGTGGCCTGCCGGGCGGGCCGGGTGGACAGCGACGGCTACTGCGAGAACTGCGGGCACGCCCAGCCCCGCGAACGCGACCACATGGAGCAGGAGTCGGGCCCGGTGGCCGCCGTCAGCGACCGGGGCCTGCGCCACCACCGCAACGAGGACGCCTTCACCGTCGGCCACACCGCGCTGCCCGACGGCACCCCGGCCACCCTGGCCGTCGTCTGCGACGGCGTGTCCTCCGCGACCCGCCCCGACGACGCGTCGAGCGCCGCCTCCCGGGCGGCCGGTGACACGCTGCTGGCCGCCCTGCCGCGCGGCACGCATCCGCAGACCGCCATGCACGAGGCGATCGTCGCCGCCGCGCAGGCCGTGAACGCGCTCGCCGAGGAACCTGCCACGGCCCGCGAGCACGCCCCGCACCAGAACGCCCCGGCCTGCACGATCGTCGGCACGGTCGTCGCCTCCGGGCTGCTGGTCGTCGGCTGGGTCGGCGACAGCCGGGTCTACTGGGTGCCGGACGACCGCACCGCGCCCGCGGCCCGGCTGACCGAGGACGACTCCTGGGCCGCGCAGATGGTCGCCGCCGGGCTGATGAGCGAGGCCGAGGCGTACGCCGACGAGCGCGCCCACGCGATCACCGGCTGGCTCGGCGCGGACGCCTACGAACTGGAACCGCACACCGCGTCCTTCAAGCCGGACCGGTCCGGCGTCGTGGTGGTGTGCACCGACGGCCTGTGGAACTACGCGGAGACGGCCGAGGAGATGGCCGAGGCCATCCCCCGGGACGCGGCCGAGCGCCCGCTGCACAGCGCCCGGGTACTGGTGGGCCACGCCCTGGACGGCGGGGGCCACGACAACGTAACAGTGGCCGTCGTACCGTTCCCGGCACCGCCGCAGGGGGCAGGATCGGCCTGAGGCCGCCGACACGGGCCCGGACACGGGCGCGGACACGGGCGCAGACGGGGACAGAGACGGGGAACGGGGACACAGACGCGGATACAGGCGCGGATACGGGGAAGCCGCACAGGACCGTAGGGGACGGTCCGTTCACACATCGCCTCGCGTCGCAGCGAGACGTTCCGAGGGGGATTCGAACCAGCATGGCCAATTTCGCGAAGTCGCACGTGCCGCAGTTCTCGATGGACGTCTACCAGAACGAGTACCTGCCGCAGGACGGGCGCGAGGTCAACGCCATCGTCACCGTGACGGCGACCGGCGGCGGCACCGTCGGGAGCGCCGTGACCCCGCTGCACCCGGCCGGGCGCGGCCCGTCCGCCGCCGTGGCGATCATGGTGGACTGCTCCGGCTCCATGGACTATCCGCCGACCAAGATGCGCAACGCCCGGGACGCCACGGCCGCCGCGATCGACACCCTGCGCGACGGCACGCACTTCGCGGTGATCGGCGGCACGCACGTGGCCAAGGAGGTCTATCCGGGCGGCGGCGGGCTCGCGATCGCCGACGCCACCACCCGCGAGCAGGCCAAGCAGGCGCTGCGGCGGCTCGGCGCGGGCGGCGGTACGGCCATCGGCACCTGGCTGCGGCTCGCCGACCAGCTGCTGAACTCGGCCGATGTCACCATCCGGCACGGCATCCTGCTCACCGACGGCCGCAACGAACACGAGTCGCCGGAGGACCTGCGCGCGATGCTGGACGCGTGTGCCGGACGGTTCACCTGTGACGCACGCGGCGTGGGCACCGACTGGGAAGTGAAAGAAGTCACAGGGATCGCCTCCGCGCTCCTCGGCACCGCCGACATCGTCGCCGACCCGGCCGCTCTCGCCGCCGACTTCACGCAGATGATGGAGACGGCGATGGGCAAGGAGGTCGCCGACGTCGCCCTGCGGGTGTGGACACCGGTCGGTACGGCCATCAGGTTCGTCAAGCAAGTGGCGCCCACCGTCGAGGACTTGACCGGCCGCCGCACCGAGGCCGGCCCGCGCGCCGGGGACTACCCGACCGGGTCCTGGGGCGACGAGTCCCGCGACTACCACCTGTGCGTGGAGGTCCCGGCGGCCGGGATCGGCCAGGAGATGCTCGCCGCCCGGGTCTCGCTGGTCGTGCCCCAACCGGACGGATCCGTACAGAACCTGGGCGCGCAGGGCCTCGTACGGGCGGTGTGGACCGACGACATGACGGCCTCCACCTCGATCAACCCCCAAGTCGCCCACTACACCGGGCAGGCCGAACTGGCACAAGCCATCCAGCAAGGGCTCGATCTTCGCAAAGCGGGCGATTTCGATGGCGCAACGGCCAAACTGGGGCGCGCTGTTCAACTCGCGAGTGCCTCCGGGAACGCGGATACTGCGAAACTGCTTGCGAAGGTGGTGGACGTGGTCGATGCCGCGACAGGTACTGTGCGGTTGAAGACGAAGGTCGCCGAGGCCGATGAGATGACTCTGGAGACCCGGTCCACCAAGACCGTTCGTGTAAAGAAGTGACCCTGGAAGCGACTTCGAGCGATCCAGACCGACCCTTAGGAGAAGGGGAAGCACCGACATGCCGACCTGCCCGAACGGACACCAGTCGGGTTCCGACGACTGGTGCGAGGTCTGCGGTCACCGCATGGCCGGTGCCGTACCTCCGCCCCCACCGCCGCCCCCGCCCACGGGCGGTTACGGCTTCCCGCCCGCGCCGGGCGGCCCGGCCGCCGGCCGCCCGCCGGCCGCGTCGGCCCCGGAGCCGGAGCTGTGCCCGCAGTGCCGTACGCCCCGCGAGGGCGGCGCGCCCTTCTGCGAGGAGTGCCGGTGGAACTTCCTGACCAACACGGCCACCTCGTACACCCCGGCCGCGCCGAGCCCGCCGCGCCCGCCGCAGCCGCGGTTCCAGCCGCCGAGCGCGACCTACGGCGGCGGTGACGGATACGAGTACCAGGGCTCGCGACCCTCGCAGATGAACCGGCCCGCCGAGCCGATCCCGCCCTTCGGCAGCGAGCCGTCGGGCCCGACGCCGTTCGGCAACGACCGCGCCCCGTCCGGCCCGTCCGGCCCGCCGACCTCACCCGGTCCGTCCGGACCGGGTGGGCCGTCTGGACCTGGTGGGCCCGGTGGGCCTGGGGGCCCGTCGGGCTTCGGTGCCGGTCCGGGTGGTGCTGGTGGTCCTGGTGGTCCGGGTGCTCCTTCCGGCTTCGGTGGCGGCCCTGGGCAGGGTCCCGGCCAGGGACAGGGTCCCGGCGGCCCCGCCGGCCCACCGCCCTTCGGCCGTGACCAGTCCGGTCCCGGTAGCCCCTCCGGCTTCGGCGACGGCCCCGGACAGGGTCCCGGTCAGGGACAAGGTCCCGGCGGCCCCGCCGGCCCACCGCCCTTCGGCCGTGACCAGGCCGGTCCCGGTGTGCCGCCGCCCTTCGGGCGTGAGCCCTCGGGCCCCGGTGCCCCCACGCCCCCCGGCCCGCCGCAGGGCGGCCCCGGCGTGCCCGGTCCCTCCGGGTACGGCGGCGACCCCTCGCGTCCGGTTCCGCCTCCGCCCGGCCCGACCCCGCCCGGTCCCGCGGGCGGTCCCGGTGGTGCCCCGCAGGCGTTTGGGCAGTCGGGCCCGCCCGCGCCGCCCGCCTTCCCGGGCGAGACCGGCCGACCCCCCGTCGGCGGTCCGCCCCCCGGCGGCCCCTCCTTCGGCGGCGGTGACGACGACTGGGTGATCTCCCCGCCGTCGTCCACCGAACCCACCGGGGGTCCCGGGGGCGGCTACGGCTATCCGCAGCCCGGCCCCGCCGGCGGCCCGAACGGCGGTCCCGGCGGCGGCTATGGCTACCCGCAGCCCGGCGCCACCCAGGCCCCGCCGCCCGGCCCCGGCTTCCCGCAGCAGCCCGCGGGACCGGTCACCTGGACGGCGACCATCGGCCCGGACCGCGAGTACTTCATGGCGATGATGCACCGCTCGGGGCCCGAGGCCGCGGGGCTGAACCTGCCCGCGTACTCGCCCGAGCAGCAGCGCACGCTCAGCGGCAACCAGCTCACCATCGGCCGCCGCCGGCACTCCACCGGCGACACCCCCGACATCGACCTGGCGGTGCCGCCGGAGGACCCGGGCGTCTCGCACCAGCACGCGGTGCTGGTGCAGCAGCCCGACGGCAGCTGGGCGGTCGTCGACCAGAACTCGACCAACGGCACCACGGTCAACATGTCCGAGGAACCGATCCAGCCGTTCGTGCCGGTTCCGCTGCAGGACGGCGACCGGGTGCACGTGGGCGCCTGGACGACGATCACCATCCGGCGGGCCTGAGCACCACCCGGAAGACGGTCACGGCAGGGGCCAGGCACACGGCCCCGCCGGCTCGTCCAGCCAGGCCCGGACGTGGTCGCCGTCGACCGTGACGCCGTACCGCGCGCGCTCCGGCATGCCCGCGCGCTCCCACAGCGCGTAGGCCTCCCGCGGAGCGAGGGTGCCCCGGGTCAGCGCGAGCAGGAAGCGGAACGTCTCCTGCTCGCGGGCCCGGCCCGGCAGCCCGGCGAGCGACACGTCCTCCGGCACCGCCCGGCCCTCGCCGCGCAGCGGTACGAAGTAGGTGGCCGTGGGCAGGAAACCGCCCTCGGCGTGGCTCGCGTCCCGGACCGTGAGCGCGAGCAGGCCCGTGGCGAGCGGGGTCAGGATCCGGGCGCCGGGGCGGCACTGGGCGAGCCAGGCGCGCGGGACGGTGGGCAGCTCGCAGGTGGCGATGATCCGGTCGAAGGGGGCGCGTTCGGGCACTCCGCGCGCGCCGTCGCCGGTGACGACGGCCGGGTGGTAGCCGGCCGCGTCCAGGTGCCGGCGGGCCGATTCGGTGATCTCGGGTTCCAGATCGATGGTGGTGACGAGGTCGTCGTCGCCGAGCCGGTACGCGAGCAGGGCCGCGTTGTAGCCGGTGCCGGCGCCCACCTCCAGCACCCGGTTCCCGTCCGCCACCCGCAGCGCGACCAGCATCCGCGCCATCAGGGAGGGCCGGCTGCTGGAGGAGACCAGTTCGCCGTCGCGCAGCCGGGTGGCCAGCGGCACATCCTCGTAAGCGCCGCGCACCCAGCGCTCGCGGGCCTCCCGGTCCGGGCTCTCGCCCCAACGGCGCTCGTAGCCACGCCGTCCGGCGACGTGGTAGTACGGCACGAACAGGTGCCGGGGCACCGTGGCGAACGCCTCCCGCCACACCGGGTCCTCGGCGAAGACCCCCTCGGCGTCGATCTCCCGCACCAGCGCGGCCCGCGCGGCGGCGGCCAGGGTGTCGGTCCCGGTGTCGTAGGCGCCCATGCCCACACCCATACCCATGGCTCCACAGTAGGGTCGGACCGGTCCGCCGGGTCCTAAGCCTTGAGTCCTGGGTCACCTCGTCTGAGACGATGTACGGGTGAATGAGATTCGGCGCGGCACGCTTCAGGAGCAGACCTTCTACGAGCAGGTCGGCGGGGAGGAGACCTTCCGCCGGCTCGTCCACCGTTTCTACGAGGGAGTCGCCGAGGACCCGATCCTGCGGCCGATGTACCCGGAGGAGGACCTGGGCCCGGCCGAGGAGCGCCTCGCCCTGTTCCTGATGCAGTACTGGGGCGGCCCCACCACCTACAGCGACAACCGCGGCCACCCCCGGCTGCGGATGCGGCACGCCCCGTTCACCGTGGACCGCGCGGCGCACGACGCCTGGCTGCGGCACATGCGGACGGCCGTCGACGCACTCGGGCTGTCCGAGGAGCACGAGACGACGCTGTGGAACTACCTGACGTACGCGGCCGCGTCGATGGTGAACACCCCGGACTGACACTCCGGTCCGAGCCCGTCACCTTCGTCTTCTCGCGCGCGTGCGCACCGGCTGCTGCTGGGCGCCGCGTTGCTCACCGCCGCCGACGCCGCCGTCCGCGAGGGCGCCCGGAAGACCTTCGACGGCCTGCCGGTGACACTGCGGACACTGCGCCGCTCGCGCCCGTACGCGCTGCCCCGCGCACTGCAGCCGCCCCCGGCCCGCTCCGGCGACCCGGACCTGACGTATGTCGCGGCACTGGACCGCACCCAACTGCGGTCGGCCGCCGACCGCTTACCGCGCCGTACTGACAACACGACTACCAGGCCTGGCCGGTGGCCGGCCAGGACTCGATACCGCTGGTGGGCGTGGACCCGCGGGCCTACGGCGAGTTGACGGCCCGTACGGATCTGGGCCGCTTCCCCGCCTCCGCGTTGCGGACGCGCCCGCGTCCGCTGCCGGCCGGGGCCTCCCCGTCGGTCGCCTCGGCGTACGGCACCCGGCGCCCCTTCCCGGTCCGGCTCTCGGACGGCAGCATGGTGACGGTGTGACGGTCCGCATCGCACTGGTCCGCGACGGCACCCCGGCCGTGTCCGGCGGCAACTTCCTCGTCGTGAACGGCGCGAGCCTCGCCCCCCCTGCCGACCGCCCGACGGCCCTGCTGCTGACCTGTGATCACTTGGACGCGGGCGCGCTGCGACACACGGCCGGCGGCTCGGCGGACGTGCACCTCGTGGCCGACGAGCGCGCCCGCTACGCCGACTCCCGCTGACCGGAGCCGGTCAGCGCACGCTGACGCCGAGCGCCCCGAGGCCGGCCCGCCGTACGGCGACGGACCCGTACGGGGTACGCAGTCTGAGCCACGCCCCCGAGGAGAACAGTGCGGTGTCGGCGGGATCGCCGCCCGGCCGCAGGAAGCCCAGGGACTGGGCCGCGTGCACGGCCCGCACCGGAAACCCGGTCCGCCCGATCTCCCGGGACCAGATGTCCCGCCCGATCCGGTCCAGTTCGGCGCGGGTACGACCGTCCGGCGCCAGTTCCTCCGTACGCGAGCGGAACTCGGTGACCGCCGCGGCGACGGTCGCCCTGAGCGCGTCCGGGGCGGGCAGGCCCGGCTCGGCCCGCCAGCCGCCGCGCGGCGGCAGCACACCGGCCCACGGCGGACCGGTGACCGCGGCCGGTACGCCGGCGGTGGCCGCGCGCTCGTCCACGGACTCCAGCAACTGGCCTGCGGAGACGGTCACATCGAGGCTGACGTCGAGCCCGTTCTCGTACGGCTTGGCCAGCCGTACCGCGCGGACGGCGAGCACCTCGAAGGAGGGCGGACGGCCGAACACGGCGAGCGCCGTGCCGGCCGCCTGCAGGCGCACCGCGGCTCCACGGTCGTAGTGGAGCAGCCGGGAGAGGAAGGCGGCGAGGTCGGCCGCCTCCGTCTCGTCGGCCAGGTGCAGCACCGTCATGCGGCGACGGCCTCCTCGTCGGCGGAGTCGTCGTGGCTGTCGTCGTGGCTGCCGTCGTCCCGGTCCGTGTACTGCTGGAGGAACTCGCGCTCCCCGGCCGTGAGCCGGCGCGGCCGCTGTGCCTCGAAGTCGAACGGGACGACCACGGTCCGGGCCGTCACGTAGATCGCGTCCGCGTCCTTCACCTCGTAGGAGACGGTGAAGGACGCGGCCCGGATCTCCGTGATCCACAGCTCGATGTCCACGGGCGTGGGCCGGTGGACGAGCTGGCGCCGGTAGTCGATCTCATGGCGCGCCACCACGGACCCCTGCTTGGACTCCGCGCCCCTCAGGGACGTGAAGTCGATGCGGGCCTCCTCCAGGTAGCGGAGGAAGATCGCGTTGTTGACATGGCCGTACGCGTCCATGTCCGACCAGCGCAGCGGGCAGCGGTAGATGTGGCGCAAGACCGATCAGCCCCGGGTCAGCTTCTTGTAGGTGGCACGGTGCGGACGCGCGGCGTCCGGCCCGAGCCGCTCGACCTTGTTCTTCTCGTACGACTCGAAGTTGCCCTCGAACCAGAACCACCGCGACTCACCCTCGTAGGCGAGGATGTGCGTGGCGACACGGTCGAGGAACCACCGGTCGTGGGAGACGACGACGGCGCAGCCCGGGAAGTCCAGCAGCGCGTTCTCGAGGCTGCTGAGGGTCTCGACGTCGAGGTCGTTGGTGGGCTCGTCGAGGAGCAGCAGGTTGCCGCCCTGCTTCAGGGTCAGCGCCAGGTTGAGGCGGTTGCGCTCACCACCGGAGAGGACACCGGTCGGCTTCTGCTGGTCCGGGCCCTTGAAACCGAAGGCGGACACGTACGCCCGGCTCGGCATCTCGACCTGACCGACGTTGATGTAGTCGAGTCCGTCGGACACGACCTCCCACAGCGTCTTCTTCGGGTCGAGGTTGGCGCGGGTCTGGTCGACGTAGGAGATCTTGACCGTCTCGCCGACCTTGATGTTGCCGGCGTCCGGCGTCTCCAGCCCCTGGATCATCTTGAACAGGGTGGTCTTGCCGGCGCCGTTCGGGCCGATGACGCCCACGATGCCGTTGCGCGGCAGCGTGAAGGAGAGACCGTCGACGAGGACCTTCTCGCCGAAGGCCTTGTTGAGCTTGTCGACCTCGACGACGATGTTGCCGAGCCGCGGGCCCGGCGGGATCTGGATCTCCTCGAAGTCCAGCTTCCGCATCTTGTCGGCCTCGGCGGCCATCTCCTCGTACCGCGCCAGACGCGCCTTGGACTTGGCCTGACGCCCCTTGGCGTTCGACCGCACCCACTCCAGCTCTTCCTTGAGCCGCTTCTGCCGCTTGGCGTCCTTCTGGCCCTCGACCTTGAGACGGGTGGCCTTGGTCTCCAGGTACGTGGAGTAGTTGCCCTCGTACGGGTAGGCGCGGCCGCGGTCGAGCTCCAGGATCCACTCGGCCACGTTGTCCAGGAAGTACCGGTCGTGGGTGATGGCCACGACGGTGCCCGGGTACTTGGCGAGGTGCTGCTCCAGCCAGTTCACCGACTCGGCGTCGAGGTGGTTGGTGGGCTCGTCGAGGAGCAGCAGGTCGGGCTGCTCCAGCAGCAGCTTGCAGAGCGCGACGCGGCGCTTCTCACCACCGGAGAGGTTGGTGACGGGCCAGTCGCCGGGCGGGCAGCCGAGGGCGTCCATGGCCTGCTCGAGCTGGGCGTCGAGGTCCCACGCGTTGGCGTGGTCCAGCTCCTCCTGGAGCTTGCCCATCTCGTCCATGAGCGCGTCGGTGTACTCGGTCGCCATCTGCTCGGCGATCTCGTTGAACCGGTCGAGCTTGCCCTTGATCTCGGCGACACCCTCCTGGACGTTCGCCAGGACGGTCTTCTCCTCGTTCAGCGGGGGCTCCTGCAGCAGGATGCCGACGCTGTAGCCCGGGGACAGGAACGCGTCGCCGTTCGACGGCTGCTCCAGCCCGGCCATGATCTTCAGCACGGTCGACTTACCGGCGCCGTTCGGGCCGACGACGCCGATCTTCGCTCCCGGCAGGAAGTTCAGGGTGACATCATCGAGGATCACCTTGTCGCCGTGCGCCTTGCGCGTCTTGCGCATGGTGTAAATGAACTCAGCCAAGAGAAACCGTCCGGCAGCTTGAAATCTGGCAGTGGGCAGATACACCCCATCTTGCCTGAACGCCAGGCTTGGGTGTTAACCCGTTTGGTCCGGGCCGTCTGACCTGGGGTTTCTGTGGTGGCGACTGTAGCTCGTCTGTCACTGTCGGTCGCTGCCGAGTGCCCTCGGGCACCCTCGCACGGCCCAGAGACGGCCCGGGAAGTCGGGTCCCCTCACTGCTCCGCGGGGCTATCGTGCCGCTGTGACCAGCGCAGCGGAGCGCCCCATCCTCTTCCTCGACGTCGACGGCCCACTCATCCCGTTCGGGGCGTCGTACGGCTCCTCGACGCCGGTCGACCGGGGGAACCCGCTGCTTGATCGGCTCGATCCCGGGATCGGAGCACGTCTGCTGGCCTTGGGCTGTCGTCTCGCTTGGGCCACGACGTGGATGGAGGAGGCGAACGAAGTCGTCGCCCCGCGCCTCGGACTGCCGAAGCTGCCTGTGGTGGAGTGGCCGGACACCGGCGCCGACGAGGGACCGCGCGGCCTGCACTGGAAGACTCGCCCCTTGGTCGAGTGGGCCGACGGTCGACCGTTCATCTGGGTCGACGACGAAATCAGCGCCATGGATCGCTTGTGGGTCGCTGCGCAACACCCTGGGGCGTCGCTGCTTCATCGCGTCGACCCGGCCAAAGGCCTCGTAGATGCCGACTTCTCCGCGCTCGCCGATTGGCTCGCTACTGAGGGCGCCGACTAACGGTTGATCGGGATCTCGTACACGATCTCGCAGTGCGCGGCGGGCACCACGATGTCCGCCGTCTCCACGGGCCGCCCCTGGTCGCTGTAGTACGTCCGCCGGATGTGCGTGACGAGCGCGGCCTTCTGGATGCCGAGCATCGACGCCTCCTCGGCCGTCGCCTGCCGCGGCTCGGGCTGCTCCACGGCATGGCTGACCGTGACGCCGATCGCGGCCATGCGGTTCACGACACCCGCCCCGGCGTGCGGCCCACCCTCGGGGAGGACGATGAGAGTGCCAGCGGTGAGGTCGTACGGCTCCCAGCTCGTGGACAGCTGCACCGGCCTGCCATCCGCCAAGAACTCGTACGTCGTCCGGACGCACAGATCGCTCTCGGCAATGCCGAGCCGGGCCGCAATGGCTGCCGGAGCCGGCACCTTGGCATCGGTCCGACTCTCCCAATCACCTTGCCTGCCCACGGCCCTCATATCCGCGCGGAACGGCGATCCACTGGGCTGCTCCCGGGCCGATGACCGGACGACCCGGACCCGCTGCCGGGGCTCGGCGACGTACGTGCCCGATCCGGCCCGCCCCTCCAGCACACCCTGGGAGATCAGCAGCTCCTGCGCGCGACGGACGACGTTCTCGCCCACGCCGCACTCCTGGCCGATCTGGGCGCGAGAGGGCAGACGGTCCCCCGGCTCCCACGCATGCTCCGCGATCCGCCGCCGGAGTTCGTCGGCGATGCGGAGATAGGGCGGCTGCTCAGGCATATGGAAAATCTAGTCCACTAGCTCTAATCTAGTTAACTAGCTTCACCGAACGTGATTGCCGCTTGACGGAGGCTGCCCTGTGCCCGCTTCGGGAGTTAGCGCGGCGGCCATCGCTGCCCGGCTGTCCGCCGTCGGGCTCGTCGCGCGCGTGGAGGAGCACGACCGGTACTCGTCGGTCGAAGCGGAAGTGCCGGACTCGCTCTCCGCCGATTTATGGCGGGAGGCCCTGGAAGCAGTGGCAGAAGCCGATCGGTTCGGCCTCGTCGCCACCAGCCTGAACGGCCGCACCCTCTGGGCGGTCGTACGCAAAGCGGTCCCCACGACGGGCGATGTCGGGGGACCTGCCATCAGCGATAGGAGCTGAGTAGCGTGCTCAACCGTATCCGCCGTGCCGTCTCGCTCACCAGAGCGCGGTACTTCCCCAGGGGCAGGCACCGCCGCCCCTTAACGCCCTTCCGGTCGCCGGCCGCACGCGCCCTCCGTGCGTCCGCTGACGCGCCGACGGTCGTCCTGGGCCGGGCCTCCGGCATCGCGAACCACCGACACCCGCTCAGAGGTGAGGAAAACGCGCTCGTCCGCCCGTACGTGCTGGCTCGGGAGGAACGAGTACGTCCGCGCCCGGTGGTCGTCGCTTCCCACCTGCCGGCTGAAGTCTGGTCGGCCCTGGCGGGGGTCCACTGATGCCTTCCCGCCAACAGCCCCGCGTCGAGGACGCCTCGGCTGCCTCCTACCGATCGACCGCGTGCCGGATCGGTACACACCCCGCTTGCGCGGAGTCCTCCGCCGCCCCGGCACCGGTCGACCTGCCGGTTGTCTACGAGAAATGCGACTGCCCATGCCACTCGACATACGACCAGTCCACGCCCGGGGAGGTACAGCGGTGAACGCTCCCGTTCCCGGCGGCGCGCTGGTATCCAACGTGGAGGTCACCGCGACCACTGTTCAGCGCGGCGACATCATCCAGGTCGGCGGCCGGGCATGCCGCGTGGGCAACCTCTTCCAACTGTCCAACGGCGCCAAGCAACTCCTCTTCGAGTCGGGCGAGCTGCTGACCATACACACGCGAACCCGGCTCGCCGCCGTGCGGATGATGAGAAGGCGGTGATCGGGTCCATGGCCGCACGCCATCACGACATCGCCGATGACCTACGGCACCAGATCACGACCGGTCACATCAAGCCCGGCGAACGCCTTCCGCCCGAGTCCGGGTTGGCCGGCCAATACAAGGTCAGTACGGCGACGCTGCGGCGCGCTCTCGGGGCACTTCAGGGCGAGGGCCTCGTCGAGAAGATCCACGGCAAGGGCAACTTCGTTCGCCGCCCCCTCCGCAAGATCGCATACGTCGGCGGATGGGGCACGCTGGACCCTCGGACAGCCGCGGACACTGATCTGCGCGTCACGGTCCGCACCACCGCAATGGGCGCGCGCGGAGAGCTGACAGCCCTGCTGCGCGTCCCGAACGGCAGCCCACTGACCGAATTCCTCTGCCTCAGCTACGAGGGAGAGTCCCCGCACAGCATGGCCCGCATCTACGTCCCGCACGAGATGACATCGCCCGCAGCGCTCGGCGACGGACTCTCCTGTGCACGGGCAGAAGCGAGCTTCCCCGTGCTCCGCCCTCCGCCGGCAGAGATCCGGGAGACAGTCTCCGCCCGCCTCCCGACGCCAGAAGAGACGTCGGCCCTCCGCATCAGTTCAGCTCTTGCGGTCCTCGCGATCACACGCGTTGCAGCCGACACGACCGGGCGAGTCGTCGAGGCCGCCCTCCTGGTGTTCCCCGGGGACCGCGTCGACGCGGTTTTCACCACCCACCACATGATCAGTGAGAGGAAGACGCAAGGATGACGGCACGGAACGAACTCCGGCTCCTCCCGTGGTCGGGTCGGGAGGGCAAACCCTGCTACCTCAGCACCGATGACGGGGACGGCCATATGTCCCGCCTGGCGGACAACATCGAGGCGGTACAACTGGGTATGGCCGCGGAACTGTTGGACCAGGCATCGGAAACCCTCGGCGGCAAAGACTCGGGACCTGAAGAGGTACGCCTCCTGGCGGACAAGCTGACTGGATCTCTGCGGGACGTACTCCGCGTAGCGATCAGCCGTGGCCACCTCCTGGCGGCAAGCGAACCTCGCCGCTTCTGAAGCCAACGGCGTCTGCCAACCACCGTGTTCCACCTTTGCAGGGAGACGAGCCCGGTCATCCGCCCGGGTTCTTCTCTCTCGCGTTATGCCACCTGACCGATGCGCGGCGCTCTGCCCAACCGTCTGAGCTTCAGCTCACACAGCCAGACACAACGGATGGTGTGCCACCGACCATGCGCGCTGGGCCCGGCTACGCCTCCCCACCAGGCTCCCGCTGCGGCCACAGACAACCGAATCAACGTCGTCAGACGTGGTCTCATGAACTTCGAGCAGCGCTACGGGGTGTTCAACGTCACTGCAACACAGTCGACTTGAGGGCCGACCAGCTTGTAGCAACGTCTGCTATTCTGCTTGTAGTGAAGGGATGCGAGGCCCAAGAAGCCCACTGCGGTTCACGACCGCTGGCATCCACAGAAGAGGGAGGTCCGGGTTCGAGTCCCGGCGGGTAGCTTAACTGGAAGAGCGCCCTCTTTTCACTTTTACCATCCTGCTCTCTGCATTGCTGAGACCGTCTCGGCTTCGGTCAGATTGAGCGCCTGGTAATAACTTTGGAGAAAACCACTCAACTTTCTTTTTCGCTGCGCTATGTGGACCAACCGTGGATGTTCGGCGATGAAATCTTCAAGCGCAACATCGGCCCATGTGTCGCGCGAAAGACTCCCCATGAGCGCAAAGTTCATTTCCTGCGATATTCGCTTTGTCACCGCTAGCGCTAGAACTAGCCCCCCGTGAGAGAAGGTGACGGGAACGCCGAGCTGAACGCGAGTGGCCGGGTGTTCGCCGGTTACTTTCACCCACTGCGCAAGCGCCCCAGAAGATAGGCTGTTGGCCGCCGCGACAAGACCTTGTTTCGGCTTCCCACCTGCGTGAATCACCGCGTTACGCATGCGTCGAATAAGGTGGAATTGTTCTATGGAATCACTTGGGAGCCGCTTACCAGTCTTCCTCTCAAAAAGTCTATGCATGGACGATGCGTTCGCACTTTGAATTTCCGCCGACGTAATTTGGCTATCCCTAAGCAGGAGATCGAAGCATGTCTTAACGAAGTCCTCGTGAATGGCGAGAGCGTAGGGCACAGCCATAGCACCTAGGTGCTGCTCAGCTTGAGAAAGCAGCGTGCGGGCATTCGCCGTCGTCAGATTCATGCGTCGAATATGAGGTACCGCAGGGAATATTTCGGGCAGAAGGCGAGTACTGCCATCAGTCAGGCGCAGCGTATTCTCCGCAAGCCGGGATCCTGCCAGCAATGCCATCATGGCATCACTCGCCCTGACCCTTTCCTGGTCGTACGCCCGATATTCAGGAAAGTGTACGATCGTCAAACTTACCCCCTCAGACTGTTAGCCAAAGATAGTCATTCTTGCCGATAACGCCATCAAATTCTGGAACGTGCAAATCTTTACTGAAAACGGCGTACTCGACCCCCAGATGACGCACCTGCGCACTATGCGATATCTCGAACTGCATGCACCGGTGATCTGGGTACAGGCTTTCCGTGATACGGCTCTCGGCATCATAAGTCAGGAACCATTTAATGGGGCTTCCAGACAGAACCGAGGATAGTTCAGTGTGGTCTTCCGAGCTGAGGGAATCCATGTAGAGGCGATCGCCCTGGACCAAGTAGGGAGGGTCCACATACGCCAAGACGTTCTCACCCAGGGCTTCCAGGTCTTGAATATGCTGCCGACCGTCTTGCTGCGACAAGGAGACACTGTCCCGATACGATCCAAGCAGCTCTATACGCTCCGCCAACCCTTCGCGGTTGAAGCGCGCGTCGATCTTCCACTTACCCTTCTGCTCGTAACCGCCGATGGGACGGGCACGAAGGATCCCTGATCGGTTGCATCGGTTCAAGAAGAACGTTGCGAATCCTAGATCGAGATCATCTTTCCCTAGGGGACTAGCGTACGTATTTGCGGCCCTACGCCAGCTGTCGATCGTCACCTCGGCGGCGCGCACCAACTCTGCGAACTCACTGGTCATGGTGAAGACACACCGCCAGAAGGCGGCGATCCCCGGGTCCGCATCATTCAGATGTATGTGATCTACGGTGCCGTCGGTGAGAAGCTTAAGTGCAGCGCCGGCGCCTCCACAGAACGGCTCCGAGTAGTGGGTCGGTCGGGGGTGCTGGGAGTCAATTAGGTGTTTGATATATCCGGCTAGGCGAGCCTTTCCACCGGGGTAACGGAGGGGGCTGATGTATCTCGTCATTTGGGATTTTCTCCCAAATACTCATCCAGCTTTAGGAGCATGGGTGTGTAAACCACACTGAGTGTCGTGATATCCACGATCATGGGGTGGACGTCCCATTGATGCATGAAACTGTGTAGATTTTTAACAGACAAAGCACCGTCGTTCTGAGACATCCTGCGGGCTTCGTCGAGCTTCCTGTCCGCATTTTCCGGGTCGATATGGCGTAGAGCAACACCGATTCGATCCCGCAACTTGTCTTGCCGTCGACGCCATCCTTGTGTTTCTGCTGCCTCTGTTACGGCGATGTCGATGACAGCGCGGATCATAATGGCTGCAACGTTCGGAGAGTCGGCGATGACAATCTTCTTCGCCTCGTTAAGAACCTTGGCCGTTCGAGGACTGATATTCCTCATTACGACATTTTGAAAGACGCGCTTGTCTTGCTGAGGCCTATTGGGCACCGAAGATGTTGGACGGGCAGGCGCGGAGGGTTGACTCGGCGCCTGAACAGTTACTGGGGGACCCGCTGATTTTTGCTTTGGCACAAAGCGGGGCTGAGTCAGACGCTGCGAGTTCTGCGGAAGATCGTCTTTGATGGCGCCGAGATACTCGCTTCGCTGGTCTTTGCTCTTGACCCGGGACACCGAAAGATGAGTTGCCAAGTCAGAGAACAGGCGTCGCACCGAGTTATGCATTGCTTCCGGCTCATACTCGGCCAGGATCCCGTCATCCCGGAAGTCGAACCCCAAGGAATTCCTGACTTTAGGGTCGGAGAGCAGGCGAGCGAGCGTAGTGAGTCGCGTCGAGCGAACAATCTCTATGTCCTGCAACAACTTCTCGTCGGCGCTGTACCATTCCGAGACTTGCTGCATAAAGCGCAACGCTTTTTCGGTAGGGGTTTTCTTCTCCGCGAACCGCGTCTTCTGCTCAGTCGTCCAAGGCTGGATTCCGACACCCTCGTTTTCCCCGGTGTGCCTGAGAGTGATCCAGTGGCGCGCCTCTTCCCTGCTTTCTGCCACTACACAGCGTACGGACTGGGGGTATGAATGACGGCGCGCAGCAATTGCGAACATTTGCCGAATGCGCGACTCTTCCACCAAGGACGGATCGGCTAGCGCCTTGAGCGCAGCGATTCTACGATTTCCCTCGATAACGATTGCGTGACCGTCTTCATAAACTACAATGGGGAATTCAGTGGGATTGACTCCCTTTTGGGCGATGTCTTGAGCCAGCCGCAGTAGCTTCTCGGGGTCCTTCCCAAGCAGAGCTGCGATGGCTTCGCGTGTCGTTGGTGTCGGCACAGCATGCCGAGGGTTGTTACCGTCCAGTCTTAAGTCCGCCACCGCGAAGTCCCTCTGCTCCATGGGGAGATGATCTCATCGCGGAGCCGTTGTGTGGTAGCGGTCTTCAAAGATCACTGTGGACACGAGGTCGAACAGCCGGTCGGTGGAACGGGTTTGGCCGGTGGCCTGCCCGGTCTGGGGTCGAGCGTGATCAGGGGGCCGTACGCTGGCCAGCAACTCGGGCAGGCTTTGGGCCTGACCGCAATGTGCACGAGTGGCCCCCTGGTCTTGCTCGACGCGGGACCCGGACCGGGGAGGTGGCTAAAGCCGTGGAGCCGACCGGCCCCAGCCACGACGTACCCCTTCTCTGACATCAAGCGGCTGCTTGCTGTGCCCGCGGCCCGGGCGCCGGCCGGGCTGGAGCGGGGCGGAGACAGGAGCGCAGGCCCGGCCGGGGGCCGGGCCGCGCGCGGTGAGCGGAGCGAGCCGCCTTGATGAAGGAGAGAAGGTCTTATCCCGCTGGGATGAGGCGCTTGCCGTCGTGGCTGCGTACGTGGGGGCCGTTGCCGTCCAGGGCGTCCAGGAGCCTGACTGCGAAGACCTCGGCCATGCGCTCGCTGACCTCGTCGGGTGTGAGCCAGGAAACGGCTGTGGACTCGCTTGAGGTGCGTTCGGTGCCGCCGGAGGGCTTGCAGCGGAAGACCAGGGCCACGATGCCGCGGGTGAGGTTCTTGTAGACGCCGGTAAGTTCGTCGACCTCGACGTGGATGCCTGTCTCTTCCAGGACCTCGCGGGCTACGCCGGCCTCAGGGGTCTCGGTGAGTTCAAGGATGCCGCCCGGGAGTTCCCAGGTGCCGTTGTCGGCTCGGCGGATCGCCAGGAGGCGGCCGTCCTCGCGCACCACTACTCCGGCCACGGATACGGAGTGCAGGGGGGAGGGTGACGCTTCCTGTGCTTGACTCATGTAGAGGAGCATAGGAGGCAGAGAAGGACTATGGGAACTGCGGCTGGAGGGGTCGGATCCGGGCCTCGGTACGTGCAGATCGCGGATGAGATCGTGCAGCAGATCCGGGCGGGGGTCCTGAAGCCTGGTGACATGGTGCCGAGTGAGTCTGAGCTGGTGGACCGCTATGGCGTGTCCGGCGGGACGATTCGTAAGGCCATGGTCGAGGTGCGGGCGAGTGGGCTGGTCGAGACCCGGCACGGCAAGGGCTCGATCGTGAAGAGCCGGCCTCCCGTGCGGCACCGCTCCTCCGATCGCTTCCGGCGTTCGCTCCGGCAGGGTGGGCAGGCGGCCTACCTCGCGGAGTCCGCGCAGTCCGGTGCGGCTGCCAAGGTCAGCGTTCTCTACATCGGGCCCATGGAGGCGCCCGAGGATGCCGCCCAGCGCCTGGGCGTCCCGGTCGGTGCGCAGGTGCTGGCTCGTCGGCGCCTGTACTTCCGTAACGGCACCCCGGTCGAGACGGCGACGTCGTACCTGCCGTGGGACGTCGTGAAGGAGATTCCGGAGCTGTTCGCCGAGAACCCCGGCGGCGGTGGCATCTACGCCCGACTCGAAGACCACGGGCACGAGTTCGTGGAGTTCGTCGAGACGTTGCAGGCGCGGCCGGCCTCGAAGGCGGAGGCCTCGGAGCTGGCGCTGAGTCCGGGTGCGCCGGTGGTTCATCTGATCCGTGAGGCCCGTACGACCGAGGGTCTCGTGGTCGAGGTGTGCGACACCCTCATGGCCGCTGACCAGTTCGTTTTCGAGTACAGGATCCCTGCCGCCGACTGACGCCCGCTCAACTTCCTGCAACCCGTCGTGAGTTCTTCTTCGCGGCGGGTTGACTCATGTACAGGAGTGAGGCACTCTTCTTCATGTCACTCATGTACATGAGTGACGGAGTCCAGCATCTATAGAGGAGTGATCTCTGTGCGTCAGATTCCCGTCGACACCGCCGGAGCGGTCGTGATGGTCGCCAAGTCCCCGCAGGTCAAGGTGCGTGACCGCCGTACCGGCGAGATCGCCACCGACACCGAGACCGGGGCGAAGCTGATGACGGTCGACGTGATGTTCGCGGCGAACGAGGAGGTGGAGATCCTCTCCATCACCGTCCCGGAGCCCGGCATCACCGGCGAGCTGGCCATGGGCACGCCGGTCGCGCTCACCGGACTGATCGCCCGGCCCTGGGAGAACGACTTCAACGGCCAGAAGCGGCACGGCATCGCGTTCCGCGCGGTCGCGGTCACCTCGCTCGCCAACGCCGCCGCAGGACCCAAGGCGGCCTGATCATGACCGGCTTCACGGTCGCCCTGGTGCTGGTCGCCGTCGCCGTGGGTCTCCTGCGGTGGCGGCGCCCCGCCTGGTACTGGTTGACCTTCGGGGTCACGCTGGCCGTGGTGCGGGTCCTGGTCCGGTACCGCTCCGTCATGGACGCGTGCGGGTTAACCGTGCCGCCCGCGCGGTGGCGTCTCGCTCTCGCCCGTGCCACCAACCGGCCGATACCGGAGCCCCGTTCCCCGCGCATCCTTCGGCTACGGCCCACTCGCACCGGCCTGGTCCTGCGGCTCAAGCTCCGTCCCGGACAGGACGCCTTCGACGTCGCCGCAGCCTCGGACCGGCTCCGGCACTCGTTCTCGATGTACGGCGTGACCTCGCGGGAGCTGCGCTCCGGCGTCGTAGAGGTGCGGATGACCGGCTACGACGTGCTCAAGCGGGTGCAGATGCCGGCCGAGACCGACGTCCGGCCGATGCGGGTGCCGGTCGCCCTGCGGCAGGACGGCTCGGTCCACTACCGCGACTACCGGGCGATACCCCACGCGCTCACCCTCGGGGCCACGGAGTCCGGCAAGTCCGTCTACCAGCGGAACCTCGTCGCCGGTCTCGCGGCGATGGACGTTGCCCTTGTCGGCATCGACTGCAAGCAGGGGGTTGAACTGTTCCCGTTGGCCCGCCGGTTCTCCGCGTTGGCCGACGATCCCGACACCGCCGCCGAGGTGCTGGACGCGCTCGTGGTCCGGATGGAGGGCATCTATCAGGTCATACGGGCTCAGCAGCGGATCACCGCCGATGTGCCGGACGCGGAGATCGCGGCCGACATCTGGGACCTGCCCGATCACCTGCGCCCGGTCCCGGTCGTGGTCCTGGTCGACGAGGTCGCCGAACTCGCCCTGTACGCCAACAAGGAGGAGGAGAAGCGCCGGGACCGCATCATCACTGCCCTGGTCCGCCTCGCCCAGCTCGGCCGCGCGGCCGGCATCTACCTCGAAATCTGCGGGCAGCGCTTCGGCTCCGAACTCGGCAAGGGCATCACCATGCTCCGCGCCCAGCTCACCGGCCGTACCGCCCACCGCGTCAACGACGAGTCATCCGCCAACATGGCCTTCGGCGACATCGCCCCGGACGCCGTCCTCGCCGCTATCCAGATCCCGGCCGAAATGCGGGGGCTCGCCATCTCGGGCGACTCCTCCGGAGGGTGGCACCGCATCCGTGCTCCGCACACCTCGCTCCGCCAGGCCGTGAACATCTGCAACCGGCACGCCGACCGGACCCCGGACCTGCCTGAGCTGGCTCCGTTCCGGCCCGCCCTCTCCGCCTCCGCCGCCGCTCCCGTGTCGCTGGCCAAGGCTTCCTCAGCCGCCGTCTGATCCTTCTCTGATCCCCACCGGTCGGCGCGACCGCCTTCGCGCCAGGTCCCTACCCCCGCCATGCCCAAAGAAGGGAGACCCCGCCGTGTGCCCGAACTGCGAGGACTTCGCCCGGACCGTGCTCCTCCTCGGCCAACTCGCCTTGTACGCCGACATGGCCGGCGCTGACCTCGACTTCGTGGAAGCCGTCAGCGCGTCCCTCGCCGTCTCGCTGCCCGAGCCGCCGCCCGGCACGTTCCCGCCCGGCACGTTCCCGTCCGGCTACGACCCCGACGGCGGCCCCGCCTACCCCGGCGACTCCTGATGGGTTCCCGTCACGGCCTCCGTGTCGACGCGGTCCTCGTTCAGGCCGTCATCGCCGGTGCCCTGTCCTTCGCCCACCTGCACGACCTGGCCTCCGCTGCCGGACAGAACGGCTGGAAGGCCTGGGCCTACCCAGTCAGTGTCGACCTGCTCATGGTCGCCGCCTGGCGGCGCCTGCGCAGTGAAGGCCCGTCCCGGCTGGCCTGGTGCTGGTTCGTCGTAGCGCTGTTCGCCTCGCTCGGCGCCAACGTCGCCACCGCCGGGTTCCTGGACCTGGCCGACCCGCCCGCTCTGCTCCGCCTCGGCATCGCCGGATGGCCCGCGCTCGCCTTCCTCGGCGGCACGCTCCTCGCGCACTCGTCGGCTGCGGAGTCGGGGCCGGTTCCGCCGGCATCTGTCGCGGACGCGGAGGAGGTCGTGGCTCCGGTCGAGCAGCCGGTTCCGGACGCCGAACGCGCATCGGCAACTGAGCCGGTGCCCGAGTCTGACGCGGCCCCCGCATCTTCGGCCCTGGCCCCTGCTCCTCCGGTCCCCGCCGTCCTGCTCGACCACGCCCGCAAGGTCGCCGACGAGTACCGCACCCGCACCGGATCCCCAATCGACCCCGACACCTTGCGCTCCCGCCTCGGCGTCCCGCCCCACCTCGCCGACGCCATCGCCGCCCACCTCGCCTGACCAGCACGAGAGGAAGACCGGTGACCCATGACCCGGCCGACCTGACCGCCTCCGACTACCTCGACGGCGCCCGCGAGATGGCCGCCGCCAACCGGCCCTTCCTCGCTCACCTGCTCGCCGAGGAAGCCGCCCAGCGCACCGCTGACCCGGCCACCGCCGCCGGTATCCGCGCCAGCTTCCCCGCCCCGGCCACGACCCGAGAGGAGACCGACTGACATGCCAGCCCGCGACCACTTCCACTCCGTGATGCACATCGGCCCGGTGCAGATCGGCACGCACCGCGACCGCCATGGCCAGACCAAGCACGCCGCCGTGTGCACCTCCGACGGCTGCGGCTGGTCCGCCGACTACTCCAGCCAGTCCGCCGCGCAGCTCGCCGCCCGCACGCACCGCTGCCGCATCCGCTAGGAGGTCACCGCCATGCAGGTCCCGCTCTGGTTCGCACTGCTCGTCGTCGGCTACCTCGGCGTCAAGCTCATCCGCCCGCCCGCCTGGCTCATCGCCGTACTCCTGCTCGGCGGCTTCCTCCTCGCCGACAGCGTCCTCGCCCCGGCCATCAACGCCCTCGTCAAGTAGCCCGCCCGCGAGAGGAGACCACCCATGTTCCGCCCGAAGATCCCCACCATGCCCATGCCGACGGGCCTCACCACCCCTCCCGCCGTCATCGAGCCGACCGCCGTCACCCGGCACACAGAGACTCCGCCGGCCGCCACGCCTACTCCGGCGCCGTCCCGGCCCACGGTCCAGCTCACCCCCGGCACCGCCCTCGCCCTCGTCGGCGGCGGCACGGCCGTCGTCCTGGTCCTCGGCGCCGTCCTGGTCTCGCTACTCCTGGCGGTCGCCATCACCGGCGCCTCGGTCGCCGTCTGCGCCGTCGTCCTGCGCTCCCTGCTCGCCTCCGACGCCAAGCGTCGCTGACCGGCACCCGGGCGGCCTCGATACCGCCAAGCATCCGCCGCCCGGGCGCCGTCCCTGTCCGATCTCACAACCGGAAGGAACCCCAAGCATGGCCCACCGCGCCTCACCCGCGACACCGAGTGCGCCCATGCCCGACGCCTTGCTTGACCCGATCACCCTCGGGGACGTGCTCCGGGTGGCCTCGGCCTCCGACTACGCCCGCTGGGAAGACCAGATCCGCCGCACCGGCGGCTGCTCCGACCCCATCCACCTCACCGGCTGGATCCTCCACAAAGACAAGACCACCGGCGAGACCCTGCACCAATACTCCACCGAGAACGAGCCGGGAGGACGCCTCCGCATCGCCTGCGGAAACCGCCGGGCCTCCCGCTGCCCGTCCTGCGCCTGGACCTACGCGGGCGACACCTACCACCTGATCCGCGCCGGCCTGGCCGGAGACGACCGCCGCGACGTCCCCACCACCGTCCGCGATCACCCCCGCGTCTTCGCCACCCTCACGGCCCCCTCGTTCGGCCCGGTCCACAACCGCCCCGACCACGGCTCCTGCCGCTGCGGCACCCCGCACGCCCCCGACGCCCCGGAACTGGGCACCGCCCTCGACCCGGACACCTACGACTACTCAGGCGCCGTGCTGTTCAACAACCACGCCGGACAGCTCTGGCAGCGCTTCACCACCCGACTCCGCCGCGAACTCGCCGCCCGCGCCGGCCTGCCCCGCCGGGAACTCGCCGAACACCTTCGCGTCTCATACGGCAAGGTCGCCGAGTTCCAGAAGCGCGGCGCCCTGCACTTCCACGCCGTCGTACGCCTCGACGGCCCGGAGGGACCCGGAACACCACCGCCCGCCTGGGCCACGATCGACCTCCTCACCGACGCCGTACGTGCCGCCGCAGCGCACTCGTACACATCGGTCTCAGTCCCGGCTGCCGGTGACGAGCCCGCCCGTACCTTCCGCTGGGGCCGACAACTCGACGTCCGCCCGGTCAAGGCCTTCGGCGACGGCTCCGACATCACCGAACAGGCCGTCGCCTCATACGTGGCCAAGTACGCCACCAAGGCCGCCGAGAACACCGGCACCCTCGACCGCCGCATCGGCGAACTCGCCGAACTCGACCGCCACCAGGTCCCCGACCACACCCGACGACTCATCACCGCGTGCCGCGACCTGGACAGCCTCTACCCGGACCGCCGCCTCTGGGCCTGGGCCCACATGCTCGGCTTCCGCGGGCACTTCTCCTCCAAGTCCCGCACCTACTCCATCACCCTCGGCGCCCTCCGCCAGGAACGCGCCGACTACCGCGCCGCCCAGGAAGCCTCCGCCCTCGGCCTCGACGACCGCGAGCCAGACACCGTCCTCGTCCTGGCCGACTGGCAGTACGCCGGCCACGGCCACACCCCGGGCGAAGCCGCCCTCGCCACGACCATCGCCCGCGACCTCCAGACCAACCGCGAGACCGCCCGCGACGCCTTTGCCGACCAGCTGAACGCCGAAAGGGAGTGCTGACCATGGCCGCAGAGCTTCCGAACCGGTTCCTGACCCCCGATGACCTGGTCGAGATGTTCGAGCTACCCAGCGTCGAGACGGTCTACCAGTGGCGCCGCAAGCACACCGGCCCGCGCGGCTTCCGTGTCGGTCGGCACCTCCGCTTCGACCCGACCGACGTGCGGGCCTGGGTCGACACCCAGCTGGGGGAGGCCGCCTGATGGCCGGCCACGTTCAGGACCGTTGGTACAGGAGCGAAGTCGGCGCGAACGGCAAGCCTCGCAGGGCCAAGACCGAGCGCTACGGCTCCGGCATGCGCTACCGAGCCCGCTACATCGGCCCGGACGGCACGGAGAAGTCCAAGAGCTTCCCTGACAAGCAGAAGAGGCTGGCAGAGAAGTGGCTGACCAACATCGAAGCCGACATGGCGCGCGGGCAGTACATCGACCCGCAAGCGGCTCGGACAACGTTCCGGGAGTACACGGATCGCTGGCTCGGGTCGCTCACGACCGATCTGACGAGCCGGGCTGCCGTCGAGGGCCGACTACGCTTGCACGCTCTGCCCTACCTCGGCACCCGCCCCATCGGCTCGTTCCAACCCGAGCACATCCGCGACTGGAACCGCCAGCTCGAAGACGCCGTGGCGTCAGCCCAGTACCGGCGCCTCATCTTCGACGCCGTCTCCTCCGTCCTGAACGCGGCCGTGGATGACCGCCTGCTGGCCTCGAACCCCTGCCGGGCCCGATCAGTCAAGGCGCCCCGTCCGACGCCGACACGCGTGCACCCGTGGTCTGCTGAACAGGTCTTCGGCGTACGGGCTGGCCTCCCCGAGCGATACATGGCCATGGTCGACCTCGGCGCCGGATGCGGTCTTCGACAGGGCGAGATCTTCGGCCTGGCCGTCGACGACATCGGGGACCTCGGCTGGCTGTACGTCCGCCAGCAAGTGAAGAAGGTTCGCGGCACGCTCGTCTTCGCACCGCCCAAGCGCGGCAAGCTCCGTGACGTCCCCCTCGACCCCGAGGTATCGGCGGCCCTCCGCGAGCACATGGAGCGCTTCCCGCCCGTCGAGGTGACCTTGCCCTGGCTGACCCCGACTGGTCCCAAGGTCAAACACCGCCTCGTCTTCACGAGCGGCATCGGCGCAGCCATCTGGAGCCAGGGGTTCAACGACCAGTCATGGAAGCCTGCTTTGGCCTCGGCCGGCATCATCCCGACTCCGGAGAAGGGCCAGCGCTACGCAGCGGCCCGCGAGCACGGCATGCACGCCCTCCGCCACTTCTACGCCTCGGTCCTCCTGGACGCCGGGGAGAACATCAAGGCCCTGAGCCTCTACCTCGGTCACAGCGACCCGGGGTTCACCCTCCGCGTCTACACACACCTCATGCCGTCCAGCGAGACCCGGACCCGGAAGGCCATCTCCGCGATGTACCAGGCCGCCGGTCACGCCCATGACGGCCCGGAGACTGCCCAGGCAGCCTGAGACAGCCCCTCATCGGCGGGAAACCTGCTGGTGAGGGGCTGTTTTCTGCCCTCACGCGGCGGACCTGTAAGTACCGGGAGGCAATGACGTCAAGCCGCAAAACGTCGTCCACAACCGCCGCACTGCGGGCAGGATGCCGCTGACGTATTCTCTCCAAGTCAGGTGGTCACATGGGAAGCGCGCTCATCGGCTTAGCCGCTGCGGTGGTTGGCGTCACAGGCACGCTTGTTGCCTCTGTCTTGTCGCAGCGTCTCCTGGCTCGCGATCAATCGGAACAGTTTCAGCGTCAGCAACAGGCGGTTGAAGCTCAGTGGCACCGTGAGCAGCAAGTAGCTGAGCTGAACCGCCGACGCGAAGGCTACATGCAAGTCAACGCGTCCTTCCGGCGCTACCGAACCCAGCTGATCAACTTCCTGTGGACTGTGCACAAGGGAGCTGTCACACCGGACGAACGCGAGCTGGTTGAGGAGGCCCGACGCGACCATCACTCCGTCCTCGCTGAGGCTCAGATGGTCGCGTCCGCAGCGGTTTTGGTCGAGCTGGACGGGATGACGACCGCGCTGTCCAGGGTCTACCGGCGGATCATGTTCCTGGAGGAAGGGAATCCGGATCCGGATGGATCATTCACCGAAATACGGACAGACTTCGTTCGGCTTTGGGAGCGTTGGGAAGGCATGCGCGCCGTGATGCGCGCCGACCTCGGCCTCGGAAGCGTGGCTGGCGAGCCACCCGCAATCGGCCCCTGAAGCGCCGCTCCCCCGCCGACGGCCCACAGACGGCCCAGGCTGCCCAACATGGCCCCTCATCGGCAAGGAAACCGCTGGTGAGGGGCCCTTTCGTGCCCTCCCCTGGCAAGTAACACCCCATCTTGCCTGAACGCCAGGCTTGGGTGTTAACCCGTTTGGTGCGGGGGCTGTGACCTGGGGGTTTTCTGTTGTCGAGGGGGGCTGGGTGGGTGGTTTTTCAGTTGAGTGGTGGTCTGCGGTGGGCAACGATGGGGCCATGAGTCACGGCTTACGTCGTATCGGTGGACTGGCGGTCATGGCCGCGGGCATCGCATTGGGTGCCTATGCGGTCTTCGGCGCCCCGCACGACTGGCACGGCACCATGGCCCTTGGGCGTTGGGCGCTAGGGCTGGGGTGTGTGGGGATGGTCAGCGGTTCGGCGCGGCTCATCTTTTCCGAGACCTCCCAGGACGGGTCGGGTACCCGGGAGGAAGAGGCGTGAGGCCGGGCGCGGTCAGCTGTCCGGCTGCTCGCGCTTGCGGAGGACCACCAGGACCGCGCCGCCGATCACCACGAAGCCGATGGCCACGCCGGCGATCAGCGGGGTGATCGCCGCGCCGCCCGTCGCGGCGAGGTCGGTGCCGGGGGCCGTGGTGCCGCCGACCGTGGCGGGGCTGGGCTCGTTGTGGGCCCGGGTCGTCTGGGTCGTGAGCATGCCCTGCGTCTTGCAGTCGAGGACGCCGGTGAAGCGGTGACGGAAGCCGTGCGGCCCGGTGATCGTGAAGTCGTAGGCCTGGTCCTCCTGGAGCGGGATGGTCACCGTGCGGGTGGTGCCCGCGGGGATGGTGTGCTCGGCGCCCATCAGCTCGAAAGTGAAGGGCTCGTTGCCCTTGTTGGCCGCGATGATGTCCACGCCGCTCTTGGCGCAGTTCTTCCGGGCCGAGACCGCCGGTATGGCGCCACGGGACGCCCAGGCGGCGGTCGCGGTCGCGGAGACCGTGGACTCGCTGGAACCGGCCAGGATCTGCGTCTGGCTGCGGCTGTCGGAGGCGAAGGCCCGGCCGACGGGCACCGTGGTCGAGGCTTGCACCGTCAGCTGCGTCGTGCCGTTCGACGCGGCCTCGGGGATGTGGAAGTACAAGCGGCTGCCGTCGTTCACGGAGGTGATGGCTTTGCCGGTCTTGTCGGTGATCCGCACCCCGCTGGTGGCCGCGTCGGCCGGCGGGCTTACGGCGACACCGGTCGCGTTGGTGTGCACGGTCACCGGTCCCAGCAGCCCGCCCGGCCGGCCGGAGACCGCAGGCGGGTCCAGGGTGAGCGAGGCTTGCGGCTCACCGAGGCCGAGGGCGCTCTTCTGCAGATAGTCGGCGAGCTTCTCGGCCTGCGGGTCGACGGCGTCGACCTTCACGTGGTCGGAATAGCGCCAGATGGCCACTTGGGTGCCGGCCGCCGCGTCCTGCTCGGTGAGCGTGCCGACGCCGGCCCGGCGGGCGAGCGCGGCCAAGTCGTTGACCTGGGGGTAGGAGTTCTGCAGGATCCAGTGGATCTTGCCGGCGTCCTTGTTGACACCCAGCGAGGTGCCGCTCCAGGAGGTCTCCTCGTAGGGGGCGTCGCGCTGGGTGGGGTTGCGGAGGTCGACGCTGTACGTCTGCAGGGCGCCGCCGCCGTCCACGGACATCTCGAACAGGCCCGCCTGCACCCGCTGGTCGCCGCCGCCCTCGTGGATCACGGCCTCGCCGTAGGTCTTCAGGCCGTTGATCGTGGCCGTCGCCCCGCCCTCGGTCTGCGGTGTCTCCTCGGCCGCTGCCGTACCGGCGCCGGACAGCACACCGGCTGCCACGAGGCCGGATGCCGCCGAGGCGGCGGCCAGGCGGGCCGCTCCGGCGGAACGGCGGAACTCAGAGAACGCAGCAAGCACAGAATTCCCCTTCGAGCAGGACCCGTTGGACGTGGGGGACGGTCCCACCAGCAGAATCGGCAGCCCCTAGGGGCACGCCCGGCATCCTATGGATCACTCGGAGCCTCTCCTGCCGGTCGGATGATCCGATGGGCGATCCGATCCGTAATCGTTATCCCCGGGACCGTCCATGAGCTGGGCATATCGACAAATCCACCGGTTCGTGCGGGGTGTTCGGCCATCGCGTCCCGCCCCGGGACCGAACGGTCCCGGCGCATCCCCCGCCTGCTGACGTCATGTCACTGCCGCTGGCTCCGGGGCATGTTGGGCCGCTTCGTCGCTCGCGGCGCCGACGGGTTGCGGTGTCTCCCAGTTCGGCTCCGGCCGGGCCGCCGTGAGGGCCTGCTCCGGTTTGGCCGCGCGCTGGAAGGCGGCCGTACCGCGTGCGAGGTCGTGGCCGATCGCCACGGCGTCGATGTCGGCGGAGGCCCACTGCTGCTGCCCCTCGCGTCCTTCCGTGCGCACCTTCAGCCGGCCCTGGACGACGAGTGGCTGGCCGATCTCCACGCACGCCGCCACGTTCACCGCGAGCTGGCGGTTGGCCCACACCGTGAAGAAGTTGGTGTGTCCGTCGGTCCAGGCGCTCTTCTCCCGGTCCCAGTAACGCGTGGTCACCGCCAGCCGGAACCGGGCCGACGACCCCGCCGCCGACTCCCGGTACACCGGCCGGGTCGCCACGTTGCCCACCACGCACACGATCGTCTCGTTCATGTCCTCGCTCCCCTCCCCCGCCCGGCCCGCGACGGCCGGACGGACACACGTACGGGCCCGTCCCGTACGGCTGCGTCTGGCGTGCCGGCGCGTACGACCGTCGTACGCACCGGCACATCCCGCCGATCGCGCGCGCCGTCCGCCGTCCCTCCGGCCGGACCCGCCGTGCGATCGCCGCGACCCCAGACTGCCTCCGCCGGGCCGAGCCCGCCGAGCGCTGTGGACGACCGCCTCACCTGTGGAAATCGCGGTCACCCGCACGAGTGATCCCCGTCCCCCGCCGCTGTCCTCACCCCCGCCGGCCGCCCCTGGCCACCGGCTCGCATCTCCCCAGGTGGCCGCGGCCTGCCGCCGGCTCAGGCACCCCCGGGCGGCCACCTCCGGTCGTCAGCCCACACACTCGAGATGTCCACAGCCGACCTCCGACTCACACCCCCGGGCAGCAGTCCCCAGTCGCCAGCCCGGACAACCCAGATGGCCCCGGCCAGCCACCGACTCGCGCATCCTGGGCCGCCGCCCCCCAGCTCACACACCCCCGCGTGGCCGCCCCAGCCCGCACAGCCCACACACCCCCGGCGGCCGCTCCCAACCCCCAACCTGAGGGCCGAGCCCTCAGCCCTCAGCCCTCAGCCCACGGTCGCCCCCGAGCCCGTCCGCGCGACCCTCCCGTACTGTTCGCGCACCTCCCGGTAGCGCAGCAGTTCCGCCGCCACCGGGTCGAGCACGCGGGCCCGGCCGCAGCCGGCGGCCGCCTCCCGTAGGCGCCGTTCCGCCTCCTGGCCGTAGCGTCTGGCCGGGCCTCTGGCCGCCATCCGGCAGCCCCACTCCACCAGCGGTCCGCCGATGATCCCGCACACCATCAGCAGCACCGGGACCCCGAGGTTGGGGCCCATGACGCCGGCGATCTGGGCCGCCAGCCACACGCCGCCCACGATCTGCAGCAGCGTCATGGCCGCCTGGACCAGCACCGCCACCGGCCACCAGCCCGGCCGCGGCGGCCGGCCGGGCGGCAGTCCGGCCCGCGCCGCCAGTTCGTCCAGCGCCTCCGACAGCCCGTGCGCGCCGCGTACGGCCGCCTCGCGCACCGCCTGCGCCCAGGGCCCGGGCAGCCCCGACGAGGCCCGGTCGGCCACCGTACGGACCGCGTGCTCCACCCGCTGCCGGGCCGTGATCTCCTCCTCGGCCTGGGGACGCACCGCATGGCGGCCCGTCGTGGCGTCGCCGCGCCCCTGGTACCAGCGCCACAGCCGCAGCCAGGGCGTGCCGCAGGCGCGGTTGGCGTTGCGCAGCCAGGCTCGCTCGGCGGCGTCGCCCGCCGCGGTGGCGCCCACCGCGTCCGCGAGCCGCGCCGCGAACTCCTCGCGTGCCTCCTCGCTGAGACCGACGCGCCGTTCGGCGGCGTAGACGGGCCGCAGGTCGGCCGCGGCGGAGTCCACGTCGGCCGCGACCCGGCGGGCCGCCGCGCCCCGCTCCGCCACGAACTGGCCGAGCGCCTCGCGCAGTTCGCCGACGCCCTCGCCGGTGAGCGCGGACAGGGCGAGCACGTTGGCGCCCGGTTCGCCGTGTTCGCCGAGCGCCACGCCGTCCTCGTCCAGCAGCCGCCGCAGATCGTCCAGGACCTGGTCGGCGGCCTCCCCGGGCAGCCGGTCGACCTGGTTGAGGACGACGAACATGATCTCGGCGTGGCCGGACATGGGCCGCAGATAGCGCTCGTGCAGGACGGCGTCGGCGTACTTCTCGGGGTCGACCACCCAGATCACCGCGTCGACCAGCTTCAGGATCCGGTCGACCTGTTCGCGGTGCTGTACGGCGGCGGAGTCGTGGTCGGGCAGGTCGACCAGGACGAGCCCGCGCAGCTCCGCCTCGTTGTCCGGGTTGTGCGCGGGGCGGCGGCGCAGCCGGCCCGGGATGCCCAGCCGGTCGATGAGGCCTGCCGCGCCGTCGCTCCAGCTGCACGCGATGGGGGCGGCCGTGGTCGGGCGACGTACCCCGGTCTCCGAGATGGCCACGCCGGCGAGGGCGTTGAACAGCTGCGACTTGCCGCTGCCGGTGGCGCCCGCGATGGCGATGACGGTGTGCCGGCCGGAGAGTTTGCGGCGGGCGGCCGCCTCGTCCAGGACGCGGCCCGCCTCGGCGAGGGTGTGGTGGTCCAGCCGGGCGCGGGAGAGGCCGACGAGTTCGCGCAGGGCGTCGAGGCGGGAGCGCAACGGACCGTCGTACGCCAGTGGAGGCGGGGGGTTGCTGCCCTGGCCCCGGGTGTCGGTCTCGCGTTCGGCGGCGAGCGCGGCGGCTCCGGCGTCCGTGATGCGGCGGGCGATCAGGCCGTCGTCCCAGGTCTCCGCAGACTCGGAGCCGGAGTCGGAGCTGGGGCTGGAGCTGGAGTCGGCGCCGGAGCCGACGCCACTGTCGGTGTCGGTGACGGCCTCGGATCTGCGCCGGAGGGGCGCCGCGTCGCTGGGGCCGGGTTGCCGGGGCGTGCGGTGCGGCGGGCGGAAACCTCGGCCGCCTGCCGCGTCGGCGCTCCTGCCGAGGGCGGGCGCGGCCGCCCGACCCATGTCCTGGTCCGTCACGCGCGCGTCCCGCTCCCGAGGTGATCCCGCCAACGGCCCGCGGATCTGCGGCTCTGCGGCCGCGTCCTCCTGCGCCCCGCGCGACGCCCCACGCGACACCCCGCGCGCGTGCCACCGCCGCTGCGGGTCCATACCCGCGGCCTCGGCGTCGCTCGCATCACGTCCGTCACGTCCGTCACGTCCATCGCGTCCGTCGCGGCGGCCGCGGTGATCGCGTTGATCGCGTTGATCGCGTTGATCGTCTTCGGCGTCCTCCCCCTCGGCCTCGGCCTCGGCCTCGGCCCAGTTCTCGACCGCGTCCGCCGCCGAGGCGGCCGGTGCGGAGTCCAGGCCCGGAGCCTCGGTCCGGTCTTCAGGTACGGCGGAGGCGGCTGCGGTGCCGGGTGCCTCGACGGCGGTGTCGCCGGGAGCTCCCGGGCCCGGGGGCACCAGCTCCCCGAGAAGGTCGCCACGCTCTCCGGGGTTCACGACCTCGGAATTCATGTGACCGCTGTGCTCAGTAGGCGCCATGTGGTCGGTGTGCTCCATGTGGTCCTGATCAGTGGCGGCCGTCACCGGTCACCTCTCCTTCTGCAGTACGGACAGCGCGGCGATGAGTTCGGCCTGCGGCGCGGGCTGGACGTCAAGGGACTCCAGCGCGGCGAGGCGCCGCTCGCGTTCGGCGTTCATGACACGGTCCACGTACTCGGTCAGCAGGCGCCCCGCCCGCTCGCGCAGCCGCAGCGCGCCCTGGGCGCCCATCCGGGAGGCGAGCCCCTCGCCCGCGTTGCGCGCCCGGCGCCCGCCCAGCAGCGCGGTGGCGACGACGGAGGCGACGATCTCGGGGTCGGGTGCGGAGGTACGCTCCAGCACCCGCACCTCGTCCTCGGCGTACTCCTCCAACTCGCGCCGCCAGCGCCGTACGGCGAGGCCGATGCGGTGCTCGGCGGTCTCCACGGAGAGGCCGCGCTCGGCGAGGCCCGGGGCGCCTGCCGCGGGCTCGTGCCGCCATGCCTCGTCGATGCGCTCGTCCGCGGCCGTGACGGAGCACAGCAGCAGGGCGCCCAGGCTCTCCACGAGCGCGTCGAGGAGTTCGGCGGGGGTGCAGTCCAGCGGGAAGGCCCGCCAGCGCTTGAGCGCGTCCCCGGCGAGCACGGCACCGGACTGCAGGCGGCCGCGTACGCGCGCGTGCTCGGTGTCGTAGGCGGCGTCCACGGCGGAGGTGAGCCGGAGGGCGGCCGCGTACTGGGCGGCGGCCGCGCTGGCCAGCTCGGGCATGCGCGACTGGAGCGAGTCGAGGAGGCCGTAGGCGGTACGGGCCATGACGTGCTGCCGGGCGGCGGGGTCCTGGGCGTGGTGGACGAGCCAGTTCTTCAGGGGCGCCACGGCGGTGGCGGGCAGCAGTCCGGCGCCCCACGCGGACTCGGGCAGCTCGGGCACCGTGAAGCGGGGTACGTCACCGAGTCCGGCCTTGGTGAGCAGGGCGCCGTACTGCCGGGAGACCTCGGAGACGACCTGGTGAGGCACCCGGTCCAGCACGGTGACGAGGGTGGCGTCGTACTCCTTGGCGGTGCGCAGCAGATGCCAGGGGACGGCGTCGGCGTAGCGGGTCGCCGTCGTGACCATGATCCAGATGTCGGCGGCGCAGATCAGCTCGGCGGCGAGGACACGATTGTCGGCGATCAGCGAGTCGATGTCGGGCGCGTCGAGGAGGGCGAGCCCGCGCGGGAGGGTCTCGGCGGTCTCGATGCGCAGCACGCGCATGGGCTCCTCGCGGGCGGGCAGCAGCAGATCGTCGACAGGGTCCTGCTGAGCCGCCCACACCCGGGTCAGCTCCGGCAGCACGCGCATGGTGCTGAACCAGTGGTGGTCCTCCGGATGACAGACGAGGACCGGCGTCCGGGTCGTCGGCCGCAGCACGCCCGCCTCGCTCACCCGCCGCCCGACGAGGGAGTTGACCAGCGTCGACTTGCCCGCGCCGGTGGATCCCCCGACGACGGCCAGCAGCGGCGCCTCGGGCTCTCGCAGGCGGGGTACGAGATAGTCGTCGAGCTGCGCGAGGAGTTCGTCGCGGTTGGCACGCGCGCGTGCGGCCCCGGGCAGGGGCAGCGGAAAGCGTGTGGCGGCGACACGATCGCGCAGAGCGGAAAGTGTGTCGAGCAGCTGAGGCCGTACGTCCAAGGTCACCACATGCGAAGAATGCCCAATTTTAGGGGAATTCTGAAGCATATAGACATGTCTGCGTGCCGAGAGGACGGAACGGACGGAAGGAACCATTGGGACACGGGCACAGTCCAGGCATAACGAGTGCACAACACCCGGGGCGTCGGACGCCAAAAGCGATGCACGAATCGCACCTGCCTGCGATTATCAGGACCGCTTCACCGAACCTCCACATCGAGCCACGGAGGCGAAGCAGCGGGGTCAAGGAACCGGGAGCCCTATCCTTGTCCCCGGGTCACGTCACGGATCAGCCCGACCAGGGCATCCGCACGAGGCCACCACACCAGGCCCCCGTAGCTCAGTGGATAGAGCAGGCGCCTTCTAAGCGCTTGGCCGCAGGTTCGAGTCCTGCCGGGGGCGCCCGTGCCCAGCCCTCCCCCTCCGGGAGGGCTTTTTGCTGCCCGGGGCAGACTGGCCCCCGTCCGTGAGAGGTGACAGGTACTCGGCAGGAGAGACGACGTGCGACTTCGCTGTGCGGTGCTGGACGACTTCCAGGGTGTGGCCACCGAGTTGGCCGACTGGTCGGTACTCGAGGACACGGTGGAGGTCTTCTCGCTGCGGGAGCACCTGGACGGCGAGGACGCCCTGGTCGCGGCTCTCGCCGGCTGCGACATCGTCGTCACGCTGCGCGAACGCGTCCCCTTCCCCGGCTCGCTGTTCGCCCGGCTGCCCCGGCTGAAGCTGCTCATCGCCTCCGGCATGCGCAACACCGTCATCGACTACGCCGCGGCGAAGGCGCACGGCGTCACCGTGTGCGGTACGCAGAGCTCGGGCATCCCGCCCGCCGAGCTGACCTGGGCGCTGCTGCTCGGCCTCGCGCGCGGGCTCGTCGAGGAGAGCACCGCGTTGCGCGCGAACGGCCCCTGGCAGTCCACCGTGGGCGCCGATCTGCACGGCGCGCGGCTGGGGGTGCTCGGCCTCGGCAGGATCGGCGGCCACGTGGCCCGGGTCGGGCTCGCCTTCGGCATGCGGGTGAGTGCGTGGAGCCCGCGCCTGACCAAGGAGCGCGCCGCGGAACACGGTGTCGAACTGGCGGGGTCCAAGGAGGATTTGCTGGCCACCGGCGACTTCGTCACCGTCCAGGTGCCCGGGGGCGACGGCACCCGCGGCCTCATCGGCGCCGCCGAGCTGTCCCTGATGAAACCGACCGCCTACCTGATCAACACCTCCCGGGCGTCGGTCGTCGACCAGGACGCCCTGCTGGCCGCGCTGCACGCGGGCCGGATCGCGGGCGCCGGGGTGGACGTCTTCGACATCGAGCCGCTGCCCGCCGACCACCCGATGCGCACCGCCCCCCGCCTCCTCGCCACCCCGCATCTCGGCTACGTCTCGCACGCCAACTACACGACGTACTACCGCCAGGCGGTGGAGGACATCCAGGCCTACCTGGCCGGGACCCCGCTACGACTCCTGTCCTGAGCCCCGGCCGCACACAATCCGAATCCCGGCCGCGCAGAACCTGAGCCCCGGCCGCACAGAACCTGGATCCCGGCCGCGCAAAAAAGCGCCGGACCCTCCCTGGTGTCCACAGGGAAGGTCCGGCGCTGCCCGTCACCGGGTCGCCGCGGTGCTTCTGCGCACCGCCCGTCCGCGGCCGGAGCCGCACGGCTCCGGCCTGCGACGAAGCCGGTCAGAGGGCCTTGCTGTTGCAGCCCATGTCCGAACCGAGGTTGGTGGGCTGCGCGCCCGGGGATCCCTCGCCGTTGAGCAGGTTGCCGGCCAGGCCGTTGACGGCGCCGACGCTGCCGAGCACATTGATGTTCATGTCGTGCGAACGACACTCGGTGGACTGTGCGACCTCGAGGTCGTGGCCCGGCTCACCGTGTGCGAAGGCGGTGTTGACGCCGAGGGAGCCGACACTTCCGAGCATGGCGCCCACGAGGACGGCCTTCTGAAACGTGCGCATCACTTCTCCATGGTCGAGCGGTTGCGATCTGCGGCAGATCGAGTGGGGACGGCGGACATCGCCGAAGGCGGTCAGCCGATTCGGGGCAGACCCAGCGAGCCGACGGGAGGCGCGGCGACCTGCCCGAGGCCGAGCCCGGGCGCCCGCGGGGTGTCCGGTGCGAGCAGCGGGTTGACGAGCGGGTTCACCTGCGGGTTCACCGACGGGTTCACCTGCGGGGCGACGCGCGGCGGGCCATCCGCGGCGCCGAAGGTCTGCGGCATGGCGACCTGCGGGGCGACCCTCGGCATGACCTCAGGCGCGGACTGCGGGCTGACCTGCGGCATGACCTGCGCCGGCTGCTGGGGGGCGGGAGCCGGGGCCGGCTGCGGGGCGGCCGGCGGGTCGTACGACGGCCCGTTCGAGGCCTGCGCGGAGCCGCCCGACGAGGCCGAGGCGACGGCGTAACCGGTCGGCGGCTGCTGCGGCATGGGAGGCGGCGGCGGAGGGGCCTGCATCATCGGCTGGGGGTACGGCTGCGGGGCGACCTGTGCGTAGCCGCGCGAGTGGGACGCCGCCTCGGCCATCGGGCCGCTCGGCGGGGGCGGCGCGTACTGCGGCACGTACTGGGGCGGCCCGTACTGCGGTGCGTACTGCGGCGGCCCGTACTGCGGCACGTACTGCGGTGGCCCGTACTGCGGCGGCCCGTACTGCGGTGCGGGGTACTCGGGAGCCGACATTGGAGCGGCACCGTATCCGACGGGAGCGTCGGCATGGCTGACGCCGGCGCCGATGGCGGTCAGACCGCCGGCCGCTGCTGCGACGACAGCGGCCTTGTGAAGCTTGCGCATGGAACCCTCGGCCCTTCGAAACCTGAACAGGAAATCCGTTGTATTTCAGTGCAGTCTCATGTGCGCCCAGTCCGATTTTCGTACTGTGCCTTTACGGGGTAACTACCGGGCCGTACACGGACTCACGCCGGAGCCGGCAGCGAATTCCGTAACCCCTCCGTGATCCATGATCGCTGCCCTCTCCCAGCTGGCAACGACTTTTCCCCCGCCCCGGTCACGGGACTTGAAAGCCCGTCACCCGTTTGCCATTGACGGCCGGTCGCCCCGGAGCATGATTGCAGAGGCGTCCGGAACGCGGCGGCGCGGCGCACAGCGGCCTCGGGCAAATGGGTGATCAGGGCCCGGAACACCGTATCCATGGCCGCACTTACGTCGTTCCCACTGGGCCAGAGCGATGGTCCGTCGCAACCGCACAGGGCAGCAAGAACAGCAACAACTGCACTGGCTCACCAGCATTTTGAATCGTTCCGTGCACAGGTCAATGAAGGGCCGAGGGTTTCATGCGCAAGCTCCAGCAAGTCGCGCTCATCGTCGCAGCAGCCGGCGGTTTGTCCGCCGTCGGCGCCGGCCCCAGCTCCGCCGCTCCGGACTACAACGGCGGTTATCCGCCCCCCGCTTCACAGCCGGACGCCCAGGCCTCTTCGGCGAGCTCCGCGGGGGCCACCGCACAGAGCTACGGCCCGCAGCAGGCGGCTCCGCCGCAGCGGGGCGCCGAGGTCACCCCGGAGATCAACCCGAACCTGAGCCCCTCTCTCAGCCCCCAGATCTCCCCGCAGGCGACCCCGGGGCAGGGCGGCGACTCGCTCCAGAGCAACCTCTTCCGTCCGTCCCAGGAGTGCAGCCCGCAGTCCCTGTTGGGCGCGAACGTCCCGGTCGCCGTACTTGCCGCCGCCGACACCCATGGGATCGAGTGCAGCCAGGGCAACACGCAGTCGAACGCTCTCGCCCACTCCGGGCACTGACTTCGGGCACCAGAGCCGTCCGACAACCGAACACCGACGCCCGACGGGCCCTTCGAGGAACACCCTCGAAGGGCCCGTGCGCATGCGATGCGGCTTTCGGGTGCTTTTGCCAATAGATCATGAACTCGGCGCGTCGCTGTCCGTTTTGGGGTATTTCCTATTAATCTCCGGTAACTGTAAGAAGGCGATCAGCTACAGATCGCAACCTCTCACTCCACCGGAGATGACATGCACAAGCTTCGCAAGGCCGCCGTCCTGATCGCGGCCATCGGCAGCATCGGACTCGTCGGCGGCACCGCACACGCCGGAGGCCAGGAAGGCGGCAAGGAAGGCGGCGGCAAGGGCGACCGCTTCAGCGTCCTCCAGAGCTCCAACTGCAAGTCGCACGACCTGAACCTGGACGTCCTCGGCGAGGTCGGCATCCTCAACGGCCTGCTGGGCAACGCGCTCAACGGCGAGGGTGACCCGGGCGCCCAGGCCACTCACATCGGCTCGACGATGGGCTGCAGCAACAGCGCGTTCTGAACCCAGAGCCACACCGCCCGACCAGAGCGGTAAATGATCCCGGCACCGAGCCCGAGGCTAGGTGCCGGGACTTTTTTGTGCCCATCATTAAGCATTTTTTATATCCTGCTAAGCATTCAGAATGATCATTGAGCATTCGGAGTGAAGAGAATTACGAATTCGGCGCGTCGCTGTTTGTCTTCGGATATTTCCTATTACCCTCGGTTACTGTTCGAAGTCGATCTCTCACGGATCGCATCCACTTCACTTCCACCGGAGTAGACATGCACAAGCTGCGCAAGGCTGCCGTCCTGGTCGCCGCCCTCGGGAGCGTCGGACTCCTGGGCGCCGGCGCCGCTCACGCCGGCCAGGGCTTTGACGGAGGCGGCAAGAGCGGCGGTTCCCGCTTCAGCGTCCTGCAGAGCACCACCTGCAGGTCCCACGACCTCAACGCCGACGTCCTCGGCGAAGTCGGCATCCTCAACGGCGCGCTGGGCAACGCGCTCAACGGTGAGGGCAACGCCGGTGCGCAGGAGTCGTCGCTCGGCTCGAACATGGGCTGCAACAACAGCGTCGGCAAGTAAGTAGCCGCAAGCAGGACACCTTCCCCGGTGTCCCGGCCGCGAGGCCGGGACACCGGGGATCCTCATGTCGCGGGCAGGATCCGGCTCCAGAAAGCCGAAAAGCCGGACCGGGGTGATCCCGGTCCGGCGTTTTCCGATCGTGCGTCAGAGCACGATGTGCGGCTTCACGATCTGCGGCTTCACGATCTGCGGCTTCTTGAACCCCTTGGGCAGCTTCAGCTCGTTGGAGCAGGTCACCACCGCGCCGACGTTCTTGGATCCGCCGGCCAGCAGGTCGTCGCCGGGGCCCACCAGACGCGGCCGGTCGACGACCGAGCAGTCCTGCGCCTGCTTGATGACGTGCTTGCCGTGCTGGTCGGTGCGGGTCTCGCTCTTGTGGATGCAGATGGTGTCGCCCATGGCGGTGCTCTTGCAGTCACCCTTGGGGTCGACGGTGTGCGCGTGTGCGGTGCCGACACAGATCACGGCGAGACTTCCGACGAGCCCCGTGACGGTCGCAATTTTCTGCCGGGTGAACATGTGATGTGTTCCTTTGCGCTGGAGGCCCGGCGTCCGCGCCATCGACCGGCGCGCACCCGGGCCTTGGAGGAGGTCGAAGGGGGGACCCAGCGCCTGGACGCATGAACGGATGCGTCCGGCGGCGGCATTGCCGCAGCCCGGACGCGCACCCTGAGGGGTCTGTCGCGCGTCCGGGCTGCCTTCGCCATGGGGTATTACTCAGCACACCGGCGAACAGTCCGAGTTGGTCCGGGACTAGGACGTACCGTTCGTGCGATGTGCATATCGCGTTCCAAAGGAATGTCGATGCGCCACGGCCGCTGCACGGTCACTCGTGGGCATCGTGGACCTGAGTGGTCTTACTGACCGCCGCCCTGACCCGCGTACTCGCCGCCGCTGCCCTCGGGAGCGGGGTCGTCGTGCCCCTTGCCTCCGTCGTGGGTGTTGTAGCCGCCGTACGTGGCCACGGCGTTGGCCGACGAGTTGGCCACAGCGGTGTACTCCTGCGTCGGGTGGCCCTCTTCGCCGCCGGCGAAGCTGACACCGACGCCGAGTGCGGACAGCCCCGCAACCGCTGCCGCTACGACCGCTGCACGCTGAAACTTACGCATGATTGACCCTTTCTTGCCCGGGCACACAGCCCTGGTTGACTACTTATCGTGAGCATATACACACAATAGGTAGCAATTCGGGATCTTCGGTCATACGTCGTGTCGGCTCACAGCTCGATTCGTCGGGAGTCGGGAGGCTCCGGCGCGGAGTCTCAGTCCAGCAGGCCGGGCAATTCCATTTTTCCGTCGCCCTTGTCGCGGGGCGGCGTGGAGCAGGTCACCTCGGGCCCGTACTTGATCGTCCCGCTGCCCAGGGCGGCCGGCAGCGTGATGGGCTGCATCGGCATGCAGTTGTCCTGGTGGGGAAGGGCGCCACCCTCGGGCACCTCGCCCTGGATCCGCTGGATGCAGGTGACGTTGCCCTGAATGTCACGCGTGCAGATCCCCGGGTCCGCCGCGGCGTATCCCTGGGCGAGGCCGGTACAGGTCACGGCGAGGCCGCCGACGAGCCCCGAGACGGCCACGAGCTTCTTTCTACTGAGCATGTGATGCGTTTCCTTTGTGAGGGACGTCAGGGCACCGTGTGCCGCGAACCGGCCGCGCCCTGCCCTGACTTCGTCCTGGGAGCCGGGCGACCGGCCGGGCGTGAAGGGAACCCTCCGGAAGGTGACCCGAAGGGTTCCGCGGACGGCGTCGGGACTGCCGACGCCGTCGACCTCAGCCAGTGAAGGCGTTGTTGAACTGACCGCAGGTGGTGTCCAAGGTCTGCGAGAGACCGAGCACGCTGACCGGGAGGCTGCCGTCGGCCACCGTCTGCGGGCTGCACTCCTGGTAGGGGCGGTAGAGGTCGTTCACCTCAACCCCGCGACCGTGGGCGTAGGCCGCACCGGCGCCGGCACCGACGCCGGCCAGACCGCCGGCCGCCACTGCTGCGATCACGACTTGCTGAAGCTTGCGCATGGAACCCTCGGTTCTTCCTTGCTTGGACATCGAGGCTGATTGCCTACCGTGACTGAGTGAACACTACCAGTAGCGATACGCGGTATTCCACTTTGCCGGATATCCGTGTCCAAAAGGGGACATGGGTACGAAGATTGTTCTGGGCGACGACAACTTCCGTACCGGCATTGCGCGTTGCGAAAGGCACACCAACGCGGATTCCGGAAAAGGAAGTTGCCCGACCCGGTATTACGAAAATGTCGGTTCCGTGGCCAGGAGACGGTTGTGCGCGGGCACGGACACGATGAGATCCCGCAACGCCTCGACATAGCGCCGCATGTTCTTGTACGCGATGTCGGTGTCCGGGTAGCGGCAGGCCAGCCACAGCCCCTCGTTCAGCCGGGTGATCCAGACGCACACCTGGTCGCCGTACGACACCCGGAGCAGCCCGTACGCCTTCTGTTCCGGCCAGTTGGCGGAGCCGGGGACGACGCGGGCGTCGACGTAGGAGACGATCGAGTACAGATCCGGCGAGGTCGGGCGGAAGTCCGCGCCGAGCAGCCGCAGTACACGCGCCAGCGGGATGCGCGCCAGCGCCCGGTTGGCCTGCAACTCGGCGCGTACGGCGGTGAGCGCGCCGTCGAAGTCCGGTGCCGCGGGCACCTCGATCGGTGCGCCGCCGACGTACCAGCCCACGGAGTCCGACCACGCGGATTTCACCCGGGTGTGGAACGGCACGACCGTGCGGTAGACCGGTTCCCCGCCGAGCTGGTGCACGATCAGGCTGGTCGCGGCCAGGACGCCCACCATACTGCCGCCGTAGGGCCGGCAGTGCGTCTCGAACGCGGTGGCGGCGTCCGCGTCGACGAGCGGCTCGCGCATCAGCTTCTGGGCGGGCAGCGGACCACCGGGGCGCAGACCGAGGTCGACGGGGAAGTCCGGGAGCGTGCCGTCGCCCCGGGCGATGAACTCCCGCCAGCGGGCGACGATCGCGTGCGTGTCGTCGATGCCGTCGGCGTTGGCCCGCTCCAGCTCGCAGAAGTCGACGTAACTGCCCACCGGCGCCCCGGTCAGGGAGCGGCCCGTGACGCCCGCCCGGTACAGCTCGTGGATCTCGTCCGGGATGCGCTGCAGGGAGTAGGCGTCGACGTTGGTGTGGTCGAACGCCAGGTAGACGCTGGTGGAGTCGTCGCGGACGACCGCCGCGTAGATGAAGTTGGGCCAGCCGAGCGCGTCCGCCGCGACGTCGAATCGGTCCTGCAGATAGCGGACCAGGGTGTCCGCGTCGGCGAAGTCGCCGACCACCTCGCGGTGCAGGGACACGTCGTCCTCGTCGAGCGTGAACCGGTGCATGTCGTCGCCGGCCCAGCGGAAGCCGCTGCGGAGCGTCTCGTGCCGCAGGGTCCAGCCGCGCAAGGCCCGTTCCAGCGCGTCGAGATCGGCCTGGCCCGGCAGGTCGAAGGCCGTGCCGATCCAGGTCGGCACGAAGAGTCCGTCCTCACGCACCGAACGCGCGGTTCTGATGTGCGACTCCTGGATGTACGACGGCGGCCGGGGATCCGGCGGCAGCGCTGCCGCGGCCGCGACGGTCGCCGGGCTCAACGTCCACTCGACGAGGTGTCCGGGCCGCGCTTCGCAGCGCTGAATGTCAGAAATTCGCACAGGGGCGTCTCCTTCGCAGAAGACTCAGACTTGATCAGCGGAGAGCCGTGCACCGAGCGGCGGTTGCCGTGTCGCCGGGATTTCAGCGGGACGTGTGATACCTCGAACGGCGAAGCGAACATTCGAGGCGGTCGAGGCCGGCAACGCATCCCCGTCGCACCGCTGTCGACCGGCATTTCGGTGAAAGGGTCCGAGAAAAAGGCTGAGTTGAGGAAATCCTCGTACGTGCGGGAAGAGCCCCGGTCCCGTGCGGACCGGGGCTCTGCCGACTCTTGGAGCGCTGCGGCTCCCGTGGACCGGGCTCACTCGTACTGGTAGATCCCGCTCATGTCCTCCAGTTCGTCCGGCGTCACGTCCCACGGCGGCAGTTGCTCGTGCCGGGCCACGACCCGGTCGTGCTGGTCGTCACGCTCGTCGGGCGGGTCGGCCGGGAGGTAGCGGTGGTTGCGGTGGCGCTGCTGCCAGCGGGTCCACTGCAGGTCGACGAAGGAGTGGTGCAGCCAGAAGACGGGGTCGTTGACGGCGGCGCCGCCGACCATCACCCCGCCGATCCAGCGGTGCACCCGGTTGTGGTTGCGCCAGGAGACCTTGCCCCGGCCCGGCCCCCACCCCTCCAGCTTGTTGCGGAACCCCCGGGTGACCGTCGAGTCCCAGGGTGCCGTGTCGTAGACCGGATCGGCCAGTGCCACCTCCAGGTCCTGGGCGGTGGGCAGTTGGATCGGGTCCCGGGCGCGGCCGAGGTCACGGGTGAGGTACTGCCGGTCGGTCACGTTCTCGGTGAGCTTCCAGTGGCCGGACCGGTAGGCGAACGGGCCGGTCATCACCTGCCGGTCCGAGCGCCGCCCGTTGCCGCCGAGCAGATCGTCGGTCCACGGCACGGCCGTCGCCGAGCGGTCGCGGGTCCAGTCCCAGTACGGCACCGTCACCGAGTCGTCCACCCGGCGCAGCGCCCGCTCCAGGTCCAGCAGGAGCTTGCGGTGCCAGGGCAGGAACGAGGGTGCCATGTGGGCGGTGCGCAGCCCGCTCTCGCCGTCGGGGGTGTTGAAGTCGATGTGCATCCGCACGAACTCGTCGTACTCACCGCTGCGTTTGATGTCCAGCAGGGCGCCCACGAACCGGCGCCGCTCGGTGGGGGTCAGCCGGTTGACGTTCTTACGCGTGTACGCCATTCCCACCCTCCATGTGCATCGGCCCGCCGCCCATCGGCCCCGGTGCCAGGTCGTGCAGCTGCTCCTCGGGGCCGAGTTCGTCGACCGCCGCGCGGGCCGCGGCGAGCGCGGTCGGGTACGAGCGGTAGTGGTCGAGCATGCTCAGCCAGCTGCCGTCGGCGCGGCGCATCAGATGCAGCGGGCGGCCGTCGATCGTGACCTTCCACTGGGTGCCCGCGACGGCGGCCCGCTCGGCGGGGTGCACCTCGACGCCGCGGATGTGGCGGCCCCGGTAGGTCTCGTCGAAGGCGGTGGCCCGCCGGCCGTCGTCCGGGGCATGTTCGGGCTGCCGTGCGCAGGCCGCGGTCGCCGGGGCGGCGAACGCCGCGACGACGGCCGAGGAGAACAGTCTCCGCGTCATGTCCCGCCGTGTGCTGCCCCGGGACCGCGCTCCGTCCGCGGCGGGCGTGCCGCGCTGCCCGCCCACCGGCACTCCGCCGACGCCTGGAACCATCGTTCACTCCTCGTCCGGTTCGGTTGTCCGAGCCGGTAACCGCTCGACGGCCCTCCCGGTCACCGCCGTGCGGCCGGACCGGTGACCGCCGGACCGGTGACGAGCGCGCCACGGCAGTGCTGTGGCCCCGGTTGCCGGGCGTCCGGAGCCGGCCGGCTCAGCTGGTCCAGAAGTCCCACCAGCGGGTCAGGATCAGCATGCCGACGACCGCGATGTGCAGCAGCGGCAGCACCCACGTGAACTCGGCGAAGAACACCCGCAGCGCGGCCGGCGCGGGCAGGAACCGGTGCCGTACGGCGAACGAGGTGACGTACCAGAACATCAGGATCGTGGCGACCCAGGCCAGAGCGCACCACAGGCACAGCGCGCCGATCCGGTACAGCGACTCGAACTGCAGCCATGACACGAACCCGACCCCGAACAGACAGCCCGCGTCGAAGGCCAGCCAGTACCAGCGCGGAAAGGCGGCGCCGGTCAGCAGGCTCACGCCGACGCAGATCACGATGCCGTAGGCCACCAGGCCGAGCATCGGGTTGGGGAAGCCGAAGACCGCGGCCTGCGCGCTCTTCATGACGCTGCCGCAGGACACCACCGGATTGAGGCTGCACCCCGGGGTGAAGTTCGGGTTCTGGAGCAGCTTGAACTTGTCGAGGGTGATGACCCACGAGGCCAGCAGCCCGGCCGCGCCCGTGACCACCAGGAGCAGTGCGAAGCCGGAAGGGGGCGTGTCGTCGGGGGTTGAGGTCACCGCGCGACCCTATCGACCGGCGACGCGGCGGCCCGGTGCACGCTCACCCGAGCGGCGCAGGGCGGCCGGGGCTCCACACGATCGAGGGACGGCCCGTGCACCGCCACCGCGTGCGGCCGTGGCGGGAGACGCCGCGGGCGATTCGGCACGCCGGACCCATTGACCATTTTCTACGCACGAGTAAGTTGACCTCTCGGTAAGTCCGGGTGGGCACGTACCGCAGCACGTCAGCCGAGCCGCGACCGGGAGCCGTCATGGGCGTACGCAGGGATCTGACACGGGCTCGGCGGCGTGCCGACCTGTCCGCGCGTACGGCGGTCGAGCTGATCAGGGACGAGAACGGCACGGTGCGCGAGGTCCGTACCGCTCCCCTGGCGCCCCGGAGGGCCGGCGGCAGCACCGCCGACATCCCGTTCGTCAACGCCGAGGAGGCGCCCGGCGCCGTGGTCCTGCGCCGCCGGACGGACGACGGCTGGCGCCCGGTGACCGCCGCCGCCTTCGCCCGCGAGGTCACCGCCGCCGCCAAGGGGCTGATCGCCGCCGGTCTCGAACCGGGCGGCCGGGTCGCGGTGATGTCCCGCACCCGCTACGAGTGGACGGTCCTGGACTTCGCGATCTGGGCCGCCGGCGGTCGGAGCGTCCCCGTCTACGCCACCTCTTCGGCCGAACAGGTGGAGTGGATCGTGCGCGACTCCGGCGCCCGTTTCGTCGTGGCCGAGACCGCGGAGAACGCCGGGACGGTCGCCGCCGGCACGGCCGGCCACCCCGAACCCCCGCGCATCTGGCGGATCGACGACCAGGCGCTGCCCGAACTCGTCGCCCTCGGCCGGGACGTCCCGGACGAGGAGGTCACCGAGCGCCGCAGAGCCCTCACGCCCGAGGCGGTGGCCACGATCTGCTACACCTCCGGCACCACCGGACGACCCAAGGGCTGTGTGCTCACCCACGCCAACCTGTACGCCGAGGCCGGCAACACGGTGGAGCTGCTCCACCCGATCTTCCGGGAGGTCACCGGCCAGACCGCGTCCACCCTGCTCTTCCTGCCGCTCGCGCACATCCTGGGCCGCACCCTGCAGATCGCCTGTCTGCTGGCCCGGATCGAGTTGGGCCACTGCCCGAGCATCAAGCCGGACGAACTTCGTCCGATGTTCAAGGAGTTCCGGCCCACCTTCCTGGTCGGGGTGCCGTACCTCTTCGAGAAGATCCACGACACCGGGCGGGCCACCGCCGAGCGGATCGGCCGGGGCGCGTCCTTCGACCGCGCGGACCGGATCGGGGTGCGCTTCGGGGAGGCCTGCCTGGAGAAGTTCCTCGGCACGGGCAAGGGGCCGGGGATCGGTCTGTACGCCGCCTGGGCGCTGTACGACCTGCTGGTCTACCGGCGCATCCGCAAGGAGCTGGGCGGCCGGCTGCGGTACGCCATCTGCGGCGGCTCCCCGCTCGACCGCGACCTCAACCTGTTCTTCCTCGCGGCCGGCGTCATCGTCTATGAGGGGTACGGCCTGACCGAGACCAGCGCCGCCGCCACCATCGTCCCGCCGCTGGAGCCGCGTCCCGGCACGGTCGGTCTCCCGGTGCCCGGCACCACGGTCCGCATCGCCGACGACGGGGAGGTCCTCATCAGGGGCGGGGTGGTGTTCGGGGCGTACTGGAACGACCCGGCGGCCACGGACGCGGTGCTGACCGACGGCTGGTTCGCCACCGGCGACCTCGGTTCCCTCGACGGCGACGGCCATCTCACCATCACCGGCCGCAAGAAGGACATCCTCATCACCTCCGGCGGGAAGAACGTCTCGCCGGCCGTCCTGGAGGACCGTCTGCGCAGCCGCCCGCCGGTCGGCCAGTGTCTCGTCGTCGGCGACCGGCGCCCTTTCGTGGCGGCTCTCGTCACGCTAGACCCCGAAGCGGTGTCCCACTGGCTTTCGGTCCGCGAACTGCCCGAGGACACTCCGATGGCGGACGTCATCCGTGACCCGCGGATGCGTGCCGACGTACAGCAGGCCGTGGACTACGCCAACGCATCCGTCTCCCGCGCCGAATCGATCCGCGCCTTCGTTCTGGTCGAGGGTGAGTTCAGCGAGGAGAACGGTCTGCTCACCCCGTCCATGAAGGTCAAGCGGCAGGCGGTGGCGATGGCGTACGCGGAGCAGATCGAGACCCTATACGGCGGATAGGTCCGTCAAGCCAGACGGGCGATCGGGTGAATTACCCGGCATTTCATGCTTCTTGGTATCCGTACGTGTCCATATTTCGTTCACAGTCTGCAGGTGGTGGCACGTGTGAACGTGCTGCATCCGAGCGGCATCACGACACCCTGCGACGAACTACGGAACCCCGGCGGCCCGCTGCGGAGCATCCCCCCTTCACCTGGCTCCAGGGCCGGCCTTTCGAACTCCCCCTGAGAGGAAGACAAAGAGAGTGCGACAGACCCTGAGCAAGGGATTGGTCGTGGCCGCCGCCGCGACGAGTGTCCTGTCCTTCTACACCCCCTTCGCGTTCGCGGACTCCGGTCCGTTCACGTCCGGGGACGACTCATACTCGGCCTTTTCGGACGACTCGGCGGACTCCGACTTCCCGGGTGCGGCGAGCGCCATGCGGGCGATGGAGCGCGCGGAGAGCGCCACCCAGATGGCGCGCAACATGGCGGAGGAGTTCTCGGCCCCGTATTCCACCGGCTGGTCCGGCGGCCACTCGACACATGCGCAGCACGAGAGCTCCTCCGAGGACTACGGCGACGAGGGCTCGAACCAGCACTCCTCATACGGCAAGAGCTACGGCGACGAGGAGAGCCACAAGCCCTCGTACGGCAAGGACAAGGACTACGGCGACGACGAAGAGAGCCACAAGCCGTCGCACGGCAAGGACAAGGACTACGGCGACGACGAGGAAGGCCACAAGTCCTCGTACGGCAAGGACAAGGAATACGGCGACGAGGACTCGAAGTACGGGGACGACGAGTCCTGCGGGTGCTACGGCAACGAGGAGAAGCCCCCGCACCACCACAAGCCCGAGCCGGTGGAGCACCACCACCATCACCAGAGGCCGCCGCACGAGCACGAGATGCCCCCGGTGAAGCCGCACCACCACCCGCACCACCACCATCACCGGCACCACCCGATGGCCCACACCGGCGCCGAGGGCACCATCGCTGCCGTTGCCGCCAGCGGTGCGCTGCTGGTCGCCGGCACCGTCCTCTACCGGCGAGGCCGCAAGACCTCGGCCCAGCAGTAGTCGCCCGGGTGCCGGACGCCTGGCGTCCGGCACCCGCCGGCTCGCCCCCGTACGGTCGCCCTTGTGGCCGATCAGCGTCGAGCCGTCCGACTCCATTGGTGCATTGAGCGTATATATGGCTGTATCTCAGTAATGGGAGCGCAGTCGCACCAAAGGAGTGGGAATGACGTCCGAACGTCTCCGGTCCCTGAGACGAGTGACGTTCCTCGCCGCCGGATTGTTCGCGGCGGCGAGTGTCGTTCCCAGCCCGGTCGTCAAGTCCGGCCCCGCGGCGAACCCGGCCACGGGACACTGTCCGCCGGTGGCGCGCTCCGCGCCACCGGCCGTGTCCGTGCTGGGGCGGCTCGCCGCCGCGGCGTGCGGGGCGACGGGGCCCTCCCCGGGGGAGGAGCGCGCGCCCGCGTTCGGCGCGTTCCTCGGTTCCGAGCCCGCCGGTGTGCTGCGCATCGAGGGATTCAGCGACTGGCTCGATCACGCCGATGTGCGGGTGGGCCACACGTACCTGCCGGGCGACCGGTGGAGCAACATCGAGGGCCCACCGAGCTTCCTCGACAGCTGGGCGCAGTGGCGGCGGGCCCGGGACGACCGCATCCTCGTGGTCAACGTCCCGCTGCTGGAGCGCAACGAGAGCCACGTGCCGGACGCGGAGGTCCAGCAGCTGCTGCGGCGCGGGGCGGCCGGGGAGTTCGACCAGCACTTCCGGGCGCTCGCCGAGCACCTCGTCGGCCTGGGGGTGCCGGACGCGGTCCTCGTGCTCGGCTGGGAGATGAACGGCGTCTCCTACACCCATCGCTGCGGCCCCGATCCGGAGTCCTGGAAGGCGTACTGGCGGCGCATCGTCACCGTCATGCGCTCGGTGCCCGGCCAGCACTTCACCTTCGACTTCACCCCGAACCGGGGCGCCGACGCCGTTCCGTGGCCGCAGTGCTATCCCGGCGACGACGTCGTCGACGTCCTCGGCATGGACTCCTACGACCAGCCGGCCGGGATCTCGTTCGACCAGCAGGTGTCCGAACCCTACGGTCTGCAGGACCAGGTCGACTTCGCGAAGGCGCACGAGAAGCCGATCTCGTATCCCGAGTGGGGCCTGTTCCGCAACGGCGACAGCGTGACCTACGTGCTGCGGATGCTCGCGTGGATGGACGAGCACAAACCGCTGTACAACACGATCACCGACTACTGCCCGCACGGGGTGTGGCTGTGCTCCGCCAATCCCCGGGCATCCGCCCTCTACCACGCGGCACTCGCCGGTCAGCACCCCCCGGACCAGGATCCGAAGCCGCCGGCCCCCGCCTCACCCGCGCCCGAGCCCCAGCCACAGCCGCCACCGCCTCCAGCACCGCCCCGGCCCTGGTGACCGTGCACCGCCCTCCCCACGGTCACCGGTGGTCTCAACGACCGCCCGCGTACCGGGCGATGACGATGAGCTTGTTCCCGCGCCCGGCACGGCGGCACAGGCCTTCGAACCGGGGCCAGGCGCGGGCCAGGACGCGGCTCTGCCACGAGGCGTCCGCGTAGTGCGTGAAGATCTCCTGCATCTTCGCCCGGGGAGAGGTCGGGCGTTCCACCGCGATCACCTCACAGTCCAGCCGGCTCAGGATGGCCCGCATGCCGGTCTCCGTGAAGTAGATCTTGTGCTCCCAGTAGTACAGATGCCCCGTCAGATCGAGCCGGCCCCGGCTCGCGGCATGGGCCGCCAGCACGAGCGGACGCACCGGGAACGACGCGTCCGGCGTCTCGAAGACCACCGTGCCTCCGGGGCGGAGTTTGCGCAGGGCCCGGCTCAGCACGGGCAGCGGGTCGTAGAGATGCTCGATCACGTCCCACAGCGTGACCGCGTCCGCCGTGCCGTCGGGCAGCAGCGCGTCCAGCTCGTCGCTCAGCCCGACCCGCAGTCCGCGGGAGCGCGCCATGTCCACGGCGTCGGGGTCCGCGTCGACGCCGTAGGCACGGGCACAGCGGGTCTGGGCGAAGCTCACGAAGTTCCCGATGCCGCAACCGACATCCAGCACCGTGCCGATGTCCCCGGTCAGCCCCTCCACCTGGTCGAGCGTCTTCTCGTAGCGCTGTTCGTAGCCGCGCCGGACGTCGTCACTCGCGTACAGGCCGAATTTGTACTGCTCCCAGTACGCGCTGACCGGTGCCTCGCGGTCGCGGTCGGCGAGCAGCGGGTCGGCGCGGAAGTACTCCGTGCGGCACTGACGGCAGCGGACCAGCCGGTACCGGTCCTCGACGACCAGGCGCAGCGGCTTTCCCACTCCCACGCACGCGGGGCACCGCAGATCGGGTGTGTCGTCCGCCGTGCCCGCGTCCACCCGCTCGTCCTGGGCACACTCGGCCCGAAAGACTGTCATGTCGTTCGCTCCCTTCATCCCATTTACTTGCGTTTACGGTGAGTTCGTCCCCTGCGCGCCGAATCCGGAGGCGGGCCGCCGCAGCACCTGCTTGGCCCGGCGACGTGCGGCGGCGCCCCCGACGGCGGCCGCCAGCAGCGGTGCGGTGCGCCTGCGCGCCAGCAGCAGACGCTCGTTGACGACCGTCTCGGGGGCCCAGCGGTACTTGTACGGCTCGTCGCCCCGCAGCAGGCTCAGGACCTGGCGTTCGCCGTCGGCGGCGAGTTGCTCGGTGGCGGCGCGCAGCAGCATCGTCGCCACATCGGTCCGGCGCTCACGCAGCTGCGGGTGGACGCCGTACAGATAGATGCCCGCCCATGTCCTCGACAGCAGCGTCAGTTCGACCCCGACCACCTCGCCGTCGAGGAGGTACTCCTTGATCACCGCCTCGCCGGACCGCACCATCGGGCCCGCCGAGCGGATCAGGTGCTCCAGGAACCGCGGGCGGAGGTGTTCCGGCGCCACCTTGCGGTCCTGCCACTGCAGCCGGTGCAGGGCGAGGAGCCGGCGCAGCGCGCTCTCGGTCTCGTCGTGGCCCACGACGCGCCAGTGCACGCCGAGCCGGGTGAGCTTGTTCACCTTGTTGCGGATGCGCTGGGCGCGTGCCGACGGCAGCCGTCTGATCAGCTGGTCCATGGGCAGGACGGGCAACTCCAGGCACGCGGAGTCGGGCAGCCGGTGCCGTGGGCCGCGCCAGCCGAGGTAGATCCGCTGCGCCGCGCCGCCCGGCCGCACCTCACGGAAGTCGATCAGTGCGGTGCGGGCCAGTTCGGCCAGGGCGTCGGTCAGCGCGCGGGTGCCCCGGGTGTCCGCCGTCTCGTCGAGGAGCACATCGCCGAAGTCGGTGATGGCGCCGCCGATCGGCACCAGCGTCGGCCACGGGCGGGAGACGCGCATCAGCGGCGCGGCGCCCACCAGTTCACCGCGATGGCGCACCAGGACGAGCCGCAGCCCGCCCGGGGTGCCGTACGACTGCCACCACGAGTGCAGCCAGGCGTGGCTCTGGAACGGCGTCGCCGACGGGCAGGCCCGGTGCAGGCGTCCCCACTCCTCGGCCAGCCCCGCGAACACCCGGTCGTCGGTGCAGACCTCCACCGAATCCACCGGCAGCGCACGGTCGGCCACCGTGGTCACCGCACCTCCTGGGCGAGGTCGACGGCGGCTGCCGGGCCGGGCAGTTGGGCCCGCCCGGTGTCCCCGTCCGGCGTCGCCCGCCGCGGCCGGACCAGCAGGGCGAGGCCGCCCAGCAGGCCTCCGGCGCACGCGCCCACCAGCGTGGTCAGCGCCGGGGACGCGGAGGACGGCTCGGTGGGTTCGAGGGCGCGCGACAGGCGCGTGAGGGTGATGCCGGTGGCCTTCTTGGTCTTGTTGGCCTGCTTGGTGAGCTCCCCGGACACCGCGTTGGCGATGTCGGCGGCGCGGGCGGGGCGCCGGGAGACCGCGGTGATCGCGATCATCGGCGCGTCGGGCGAGGTCTCGGCCCGCACGCTCCTGCGCAGCTTCGCCGCCGGCACCCGGGCCGTCTGCTGCGCCTCCCCCAGCACGGCGAGCTGCGTCGCGACCCGGCCGTACGCCTGCGCGAATCCCAGTGCCATCGCCGGATCGGACCTCGACTTCTCGGCCGGTACGGCGATGACGTAGCTCGTGGCCGAGTACTGCGGCGGCTTCATCTCGCCGTAGGTGGCGCCGGCCGCGGCGCCGAGGAGGGCACAGGCGGGGATCACCGTCGCCCAGCGCATCAGCAGCCGGGCCAGGAACGCGAAGAGCGAGCGCAGCAGACGCGCCACGAACGCGCAGGCCGAGCGCAGTTGTCGGGCCACGAACACAAAGGTCGAGCGCAGCAGGCGCGCTGCGAGCGTGCAGGCCGAGCGCAGCAGCCGCGCCGTGTGCGCGAAGGCCGGGCGGAGCAGCCGTTCCGCCCGGTCGAGGACCGGGCGCAGCAGTCGTACGGGCAGGTGGGGGCGATCGGTCATCGGGAACTCACTTCCAGGTCGTGACCGGACAGGACGGTCGTGTACACGTCCATCAGCTGCCGGGCGGTGTGCTCGATGCTGTAGTGCCGCACGGCGTCCGGGACGTCTCGTTCACCGGGCCCTGCCGCGTGCAGCCGCAGCAGTTCCCGTGCGTACGCCTCGGCCTCGCCGATGACCTGCCGGGCGCGCGGAGCCGCTTCGGGGGGCAGGTCGGCGAGCGCGGGGGCGCACGTGTACAGGACGGGGAGGCCGGCCGCGAGTGCCTCCAGCACGGCCAGGCCGAACGTCTCTTCCAGGGCGGGCGCGACGAGCACGTCCAACGCGCTCAGCACCGCGGGCAGGTCGGGTGTGGCATGGCGCGGATCCGGCACATAGGGAAGCTCGCCGGTCAGCAGGATCCGGTCCGCGATCTCCAGTTCCCGCGCGACGCGGAGCAGCGTCCGCTCCTGGGGCCCCGCCCCGATCAGCAGCAGCCGTACGTCCGCGGGCAGCAGCGCCAGCGCGCGTACGGCGACCTCGAAACGCTTGGTGGGGACGAGCCGGCCGACGCAGCCCACCACATACGCGTCCTCCGGCAGTGCGTAGAACGCGCGCACCTCCTTGCGGCGCACCTCGTCGAAGCGGAAACGACAGGCGTCGATGCCGTTCGGAACGATGCGGACGCGCCGGTCGGGCACGCCCCAGCCGCGCAGCAGCCCGGCCACCGTCGGGGACACGGCGACGGTGACCCGGCCGAGGCGTTCGGTGGCCAGGTACAGGGCCCGGATGCCCGCGTTCAGGGTCCGGCCCTCCAACTGCCGTGCGCCCAGGGAGTGTTCGGTGGCCACCACGGCCCGTACGCCCGCGAGGCGGGCCGCGATCCGGCCGTACACGCAGGCCCGGTACAGATGGGTGTGCACCAGGTCGTAGCGGCCGGCGCGGATGTGCCCGGCCAGGCGGAACAGGGCGGCGACGTCCCGGTTGCCGCCCATGCCGAGGTCGGTGACGCGGACGCCGTCGGCGACCAGCCCGTCGGCGACCTGTCCGGGCCGGGTCAGGGTCAGCACGTCGCACCGCGTGGGCAGATGGCGCAGCAGCAGGCGCAGTTGCTGCTCGGCGCCGCCCGCCTCAAGGCCGGTGATGATGTGCAGCACTCTCATGAGGCCTCCACGGCACGTCCCCAGGGGCGCGCCAGTCGCCGCTTCACTTCGAGCCGCACCCCGGTGTCGGCCCGTCCGATGTGGATACGGGGCAGCGCCAGGTCGCCGGCGTTCTCGGGGCCCGGTGCGACGGCGCAGGCGTAGCGGTAGCCGGCGGCGTGCACAGCGGCGCCGACCCGCGCGTCGAGCCGGCCGTACGGGTAGCAGAAGCCGCGGATGTCCTGGCCGGCCAGCTCGGCGAGCAGGGCGCGGCTGCCGTGCACCTCCGCGTGCAGCACGTCGTCCGGGAGCCGGGTGAGGTCGGAGTGGGTGAGGCCGTGCGAGGCGACCTCGATGCCCAGGGCCACCAGCTGCCGGATGTCGTCCGCGCCGAGCAGCCGCTTGCGCGGGCCGGACAGCTCCCAGTCGTTCTCGCCGCCGAGCCGCCCGGCCACCACGAACACGGTGGCCCCGCAGTGCCAGCGGCGCAGCACGGGCAGCGCGCAGGTGACGAAGTCCGCGTACCCGTCGTCGAAGGTGAGCCCGACCAGCCCGCGCTCCTGTCCCTGGGCGCGGGCGGCCAGCAGGTCACGCACGCTCACCCCGCGCAGGCCGCGGCCGCGCAGCCAGGCGAGCTGGCGGGCGAGGCGGGAGGCGGGGACGGTGATGTTGAACGGGTCGTCCCAGGAGTCCGAGACGGAGTGGTACATGGCCACCCAGGCGGCGGGCCCCCGCCGGGACCGTCCCCCTATGCCAGGGGCCTTCTGCCCGGCCGCACGGTGAGCTTCGGAAGCGTCAACGACCACGGCTCTTCCTTCGCGTCGGGAACCGTCGGAGGGTTCGGAGGGTGCGGAGTGCCGCGGGCGTCAGTGAGCGGGCTCCGGCCACGTCGAGGAGCCAGACCAGCGGCAGATAGACCGCGGTGACGCCCAGGCAGCCGGCGGCGAGGCCGGCCAGGGGCGAGGCGAACGGCAGCGTGCAGAGGTAGCCGGTGCCGGCCGCACCCAGCGCCGCGTCCACCGTCATGGCCAGTTCGGCCCCGACGCGCCGGATCCGCACGGCGACGCTGCGGCCGCCCAGCCCACGCAGCAGGAGCAGCGCGGTCACGGTGATGCCGACCGAGTTGGCCGCGGCGATGCCGGACGCACCCCAGGTCCCCACGGTGCACGCGCTGATGACGGCGGTGGCGACCATGCCCACGGCCATCACGCCCGTGGGGTACCAGGTGGTGCGGCCCGCCGAGAAGTACGACCGGACCAGCGCGCCCACCAGCGTGTGGCCGAGCAGCCCGAGCGTGTACACCCGCAGGACGGTGGCGGTCGCGGCGGTGTCCTGCGCGGTGAAGGCGCCGCGCTGGAAGAGGACTTGGACGATCTGCGGAGCACACACCGAGATGACCGCGGCCCCCAGCAGCACGATGCCGGTCACCATCACCAGATCCCGCTCGATCCGGTCCCGGGCCCGCACTGTGTCGCCATCGGCCATGGCCCGCGCCAGCACCGGGAAGGTGACGACGCACAGCATCAGCGCCACGGACATCGGCAACTGGCCGATCTTCTGCGCGTAGTTGAGGTGCGAGATGGCACCGGCGGGCAGCAGGGAGGCGAAATGGCGCTCGATGAGGACCTGCGACTGACGGCACAGGGCGAAGAGCAGGACCGCGAGGACCAGAGCGGGGGCGGGAGTGAGCGACTGCTCGCCGTCCCGGCGGAACGCGGCGGCGGGCTGGTCGGGGCACTTGGCGATCCGCCGCCACAGCGACGGCGCCTGCACGGCGCCCATGAGGCAGCCGCCGAGGGCCACGCCGAGGGCGGCGGACCGTACGCCCCAGTGCGCGCCGAGGGCGAACATCGTGGCGATGATCGTGGTGTTGTAGGCGACGTAGATCGTCGCCGGGGCGAGGTAGGAGCGGTGGGCCCGGAGTGCGGAACTGCAGTACCCGGCCAGCCCGAAGGTCAGCACGCAGGTCGCGGTCAGCCGGGTGCAGGCGATGGCGAGGGCGGGGTGCGGCAGGCCGGGCGCGAGGACGCCGACCAGCAGCGGCGCCCCGGCCACGAGTACGGCGGCCACGGCGGCGAAGGCGAGACTCAGCCGGGGCAGCGAGGCGGCGACCAGCGCGCGCACCGGATCCGGGGACCCGCGCCCGCCCGCCCGCCGCGCCAACGCCCCGCTGAACGCGGGCACCAGCAGGAACGCCATCCCGTCCTCGATCAGCAGCGTCGCCGCCATCTCCGGGACGGTCCACGCCACCAGAAACGCATCGGTGGCCACCCCGGCCCCGAACAGCCGCGCAAGCGCCTGATCCCGCCCAAGCCCGAGCAAGGCCCCGGCAACGGACAGCACGGCCGTGACGAGAGTCGCCCGCGCGAGAAAACCACCGGAAGAAGGGTGCGGGGACGCGCCGGGGGCAGGGGGTGAGGCGGGACCGGAGGAAGGGACGGGGGAAGGGACGGGGGAAGGGACGGGGGAAGGGACGGGGGAGGCGGTTGCGGTGGAGCCCGGGGAAGGGGCGGGGGGAGCGATCGAGGGCGCGCTCGGGGAAGCGCCGGAGGAAGAGGCCGGGGCAGCGCCGGGGGAAACGGGCAAGGACGCGCTCGCGTCAACGACCGGGCAGGCGCCCGAGGAGCCGTCCGAGGAAACGACCAAGGTCGCGCCCGGGGAAACGCCTGACGAAACGTCGGAGGAGACGGCCGAGGCCGCCCCCGCAGAAGCACCTGAGGAAACGACCGAGGTCGCGCTCGGGGAATCGACCAAGGTCGCGGGCGCCGGAACGCCGGGGGAAACGGCCGAGCTCGCCACCGCGGAAGCGCCTGAGGAGGCTCCGGAGGAAACACCGGAGGAAACAGCCGAGGCAGTGCCGGGGGAAGCGGTCGAGGACGTGGCCGAGGAAGTCGTCGAGGCTGCGGACGAGGAGGTGCCGGGGGAAGCGGACGAGGAAGTGTCCGGGGAGGCGCTCGAAGTCGCAGCCGGGGCAGTCGTCCCGGGCGTGGGTGAGGAAGCGTTCGGGGAAGCCGCCGCCGCTGTGCCCGAGGCTGTGTCGGTCGTCTCGGTCGTCTCGGTCGTCGTCGGGGCTTGGTCGGCCTTGGTCGGGTGCCCGCCCTCCGCGCCGGGCTCGTCATCGGCGGTCCCTCTCGGCGCAGCGGATGGGGATCTCATCGCACGCCCGCCTCCGCAGCCGGAGTCGTGGTCGCCCCGCGGGCCAGCGCCCACCAGGCGCCGAGGCCGAGGCACACGCCCGTCAGCACGGTGGAGGGTCCGCCGATGTCGGCGTAGAGGTAATCCACGTACTGCCACAGCAGCAGCCCGCAGGCCGCGACCGCGCAGTCCCGGGCCCGCCCGGCCCGGCGCAGCCGCCTGGTCGCGCACACCAGCAGGGCCAGCCAGCTGCCGACCACGGTGAGCGCGCCCAGCAGGCCCTCCTCGCTGAGCACCAGCAGATACATGTTGTGCGGGCTGAGCAGGGGCCGCCGCCGAAAGCCCCAGCCCGCCGCGTCCGTGTCGCTGCCCGAGGACAGCGCGACCGAGGCGTGCCCGTCCCGGTACGCGGGAAAGGCCTTCAGCCCGACGCCCGTCATCGGGTGCCCGCGCCACATGTCGGTGGCCGCCGCCCACAGGCTGTAGCGGTCCACGACCGACTGGTCCGGCGCGTCGGCGATCCGCGTGATGCTGGTCAACCGTTCCTGCAGTACCGCCGCGCCCACGCCGACGCCGCCCACCAGCACCACCACGGCCGCGACTCCGACCGCGAAGGTCTTCGCCGCACGTCGTGGGCCGGCCGTGAGCAGCTGCGCCCCGCACGCCACGGCCGTGGCGATCCAGGAACCCCGGCTGAAGGACACGACGAGCGGCAGAAACAGCGCCAGCGCACAGGCGGTCGCCACGAGCCGCTGCCGCCGGGCCCCCGACCCGAGGGCGATACCGACCGCGGCCACCAGACCGAGCGACACAGCGGTGGCCATCCCCATCACGTCGGCCGGCCCGAACGTACCCACCGCCCGGATCTCGGCCCCCTGGTACGAGGCCCCGGTCCCGGTGAGGTACTGGTGCACCCCGACCCCGCCCTCCCACAGCGCGAGGCCGACCAGCGACCAGAGCACCAGCCGGGCGTCGCGCCGGTCCCGCACCAGCAGCACCACGGCGACCGGGACGAGCACGAACACCTGCAGATAGCGGGCCAGTCCGGTGACGGCGTCGGCGGGCGTCATCGCCCCGCTCGCGGATACGGCGAGGCCCACGACCGGCAGCCCGAGCACGAGCGCGGCCGTCCGCGTCAGCGGGCGCCGCGCCTGCCGCACGGTGTGGACGACGGCCCACAGCACGACCAGCGCCGACATCGCGTCGGCGGGGGTGGCGTTGCTCTCCGGTGCCACCGGCAGCCCCAGCAGGACGACGATCGCCACGACGGGCAGAACCGGCGCGAGCCGGCGCAATGCCGGCGGCGCCAGGGACAGCACCAGCGGAGGCGAGGCCGTCGAGGGAGCGCTCACCTGCTCAGCTCCCCGTGGGCCGTACGAACAGCATCGCCGTACGCGTCAGGATGCAGATGTCCTGCCACAGCGACCAGTTGTCGATGTAGGCGTTGTCGAAGCGGCACCGGTCCTCGATCGAGGTGTCGCCGCGCAGACCGTTGATCTGGGCGAGTCCGGTCATGCCGGTCGGCATCCGGTGGCGCGCCGGGTAGCCGGGCAGGGTCTGGCTGAACTTGGTGACGAAATAGGTGCGTTCGGGCCGCGGTCCGACCAGGCTCATGTCGCCGCGGAAGACGTTCCACAGCTGCAGCAGCTCGTCCAGCGAGGTACGGCGCAGGAATTGGCAGAAGCGGCTCATGTCCTCCGCGTCCGCCACGCTCCAGCGGGTCGCGGCCTCGTGGTCGCTGGCGGGCCGGAAGGTGCGCAGCTTCAGCATCGTGAACTGCCGCCCGTCCTTGCCGATCCGCTCCTGCCGGAACACCACGCCCGGCCCCTCGGTGATCCGCAGCACGGCCGCGCACACCCCGAGCACCGGTGCGGCGAGCAGCAGCAGCACGCCGGACAGGACCAGGTCGAGCAGCCGCTTGCCGATCCTGCCGCCGCGCGGCCCGGAGCCCGGCCACAACAGCCTGCGGGAGAAACCCACGAGGTGCCCCGCCCGGCTGCGCCGCCCGCGCAGTCCGTACGCCGGGGTGTCCGCGTCGAGCTCCCACAACACGCAGCCGAACGCGGCCAGTTCGCGCAGCATCGGGGCCTTCTGCACGCGTGTCGCGGGCCCCACGACGAGTACCGTCTCCACACCGTTCTGAATGAGCGCGCGATGTGCCTCCTCGCGCGAGGTGAGGACCGGCAGCGCGGGCCGGTCCCCGGGGACGGGGACGGGCTCCGGTGCGTCGGTGACCAGGCCCACCGGCCGCGTTCCGCACTGCGGGCTGCGCTGCAACGCGGCCGCGACCCGCAGGGCCGCCGGGAACGGCCCCACCACCAGAGCGGGACGAGGACGGCGACGAAACGCCCTGCGCCGCCGTCCGTGCACTGCCTCGCGGCCCACGCAGGCCACCAGGCAGTGCACGGCGCACGCGGTGCCGAGCACCGTCATCGGCAGCTGCCGCAGCGAGGTGAGCGCCGCGACGACCGCCCAGCCGACGGCGACGCGCCCGCAGACGGCGGGGAGTTCCTCCAGCACGCCGGGGACGTCCGGGGTGTCGTAGAGCAGGGCCTGTCGGTTCAGAGCCAGCACGGACAGGCCCAGGAAGGCGATGAGCAGCGGATACCGCTGGGCCTCCGGCACGGCCAGGGCGCCCAGCAGGGTGCCGCTGAGGTCGGCGATCAGCAGGGGGGTCCAGGAGATCCGCCGCGCGCGACGGGACGGCCGCCCGGTGGACGGTGTGGTCCCGGTGGCGGCACCGGGCGGCGCGAGGAGGGAGACGGCACCGACCGCCGCCCGGGACCCCCCGGCAGGAGGAGGAACAGTGCTTTCCGCAGTCATGTGGTGATGGACTCTCTGCTCTGGTTGGGTACCACGACCGGCGTGGTGACGATGCCGAGCAGTTCGCGGTACACATCGGTCACGGCGTCCGCGGTCTGCTGTACGTCGTGGGCGGCGAGCACATGGGCGCGGCCCTGAGCGCCCAGTGCCGCGCGGAGCGGTCCGCGGAGCAGCAGCGCCGTCAGCGCGCGTGCCAGCGTGTCGGGGTCCTCCGGCGGCACCACGCAGTGCGGCAGATGGCCGGGGGGCAGGCTCTCGCGCGCCCCGTCCACGTCCGTGACGAGGATCGGCCGGGCGCACGCCATGGCCTCCAGCGGGACGAGCGCCATGCCCTCCCAGCGGGACGGCAGGACCACGACGTCGGCGGCCCGGTACCAGGGGGCGGCGTCGACCGCCGGGCCGGCGAACTCCACCGACGCGGGTGCGCCGGCCCGCAGCCGGCCCGCGTCCGGACCGTCGCCGACCAGCACCAGCCGGGCGGTGGGCAGTTGCCGCAGCACCGCGGGCCAGGCCTCCAGCAGCACGTCCTGGCCCTTCTGCCGGCACAGCCGTCCCACGCACACGACGAGCGGGCCGGGCGCGGACCGGGCCACGCTCCCTTCCGGCTGGAACCTGATCGTGTCGACGCCATTGGGGATCACATGCCAGCGGGCGGCGATGCCGTGCTGCTCCCCGGTACGCCGTTCGGCCTCGCTCACGCACAGCACGCGCGTGGCCCAGCGGGCCGCGAACTGCTCCCACTTCAGCGCCGCGTGGGCCGTTACGCCGTCCACGGCCTCGAACGACCAGGCGTGCGGCTGGAAGACGGTGGGGAGCCGGCCGCGCAGCGCGAGCCGCGCGGCGAGCCCGGCCTTCGCGCTGTGCGCATGCAGGACATCGGGCCGCACCTCGCGCACGAGCCGCGCCAACCGCCCGACCTCACCGGGGAGTCGAAGCCCGGGAGAGCGGGTCGCTTCCCAGGGCAGCACCCTGCAGCCCGCCGCGCGCAGTGCGTGCGTCAGCGTGCCGCCCCGCGGGCAGGCCACGGTGACGCGCAGCCCCGCGGCGAGCTGCGCCGTCGCCAGGTCCGTCACGAATCTGGCGACACCGCCGTCGACCGGCTGGGCTACGTGCAGGACGTGCGGCTCGCGTGCGGCGGACCGCGTGGCACGGTGGGGGACGGAACCGAGGGGAATGCGCATGACCGAGGCTTCCCTTCCGAAGAAACATTCCGAACCCAGCACCATGGGTGTGATCGTAGGTTCGGCATAAAACGCGTCGGATTCGGATGCAACACTAGCCGCTTATCCGTCTTTTTCTACTAACTCGTCACCTGTGTCGGAATGCGGGCCGTCATCAGAGTGATATTTCCCGTACCGATTCACCCACTTGGCTCCACCGCACACCCATGAGCAGCCTGACAGATAATCCGATGAGAATTCCGCACGGCCTTTCAGGATGTATGAGTTCCGAGAACTTGTCAGCGGCGGAGTTTCCCGTGGCGTCCGTCTCTCGTTAGCCCAGGAGAAGCGAGAGCCCAGACACTCGCGATGCCTCGAGGTGCGAGTCCCCTCCGGTGACCCGAGCTGCGTACGAAAGGAACACAATGAAGAATCTGAAGGCTGCCGCCCTCATGGTCGGCACCCTGGCCATCGTCGGTGCCGCGGCGGCGCCCGCCGTCGCCGCGGACGTGCCGGCACAGGGCCTTCTTGAGGACGGGAAGTCGGTCGCCCACTCGCTCCCCAACGCAGCCGCGATTCCGATGGGCGGCGTGTCCGACAACGTCAGGAGCACGGCGGAGGGCGTGAAGGAATCGGGCATCATCCAGACCCCCGTCTTCGGCCGCACCCTGCCGAATCCGCTGAACGGCAAGAGCCCCGCCAAGCTTCCGAGCAAGCTCCCGGCCAAGCTCCCGGCCAAGCTTCCGGTCGTCAGGTAAAGACGCACACCTCGCTGGGCCATTCGGGTCGGCTCCGTTCCGCGGAGCCGACCTTCGGCGTTCTCCGGGCCCACACCCGTATGCAGAAATGCAGACGTACGCAGAAATGCAGAAAAACAGCTGGCGGCCCGCCGTAGTTCGGCGGGCCGCCAGCTGGGGACTGCTCAGAACAGCAGGCCACCGGTGTAGGGAGCCTGCTGCGACTGGTCGACCTTCTCGGTGTTGCAGGCAGCGTAGTGCGAGTTCGGCACGACGGTCCCGGCGCCGCCGAGGACACCGACGGCGCCGTTGGACCACGGCGCGATGCAACGGCCGTCGACCAGCACGCCGTTGGAAACGACAAGGCCCTGCTGCGGCGAGTTCACGACGACCGGGGACTCCGAGAAGCCGTTGCCGCCTGTGGCGGTGGTGGTGTTGTCGTCTGCCGCAGCGGTGCCACCGGCCGCCAGGACGAGACCCGCGGCCAGGACGGACAGGGCCGTAACCTTCTTACGCATAAGATGCGCCTTTCGGGTGGGAGGGGCGGTTCGGGCGGGGGTCGTCGGCCGACGGCCCCCGCCCTACTCCGGATGGACCGGAGCAAGGGGGGGTCAGAAGAGCAGGCCGCCGGTGTACGGAGCCTTCTGCGACTGGTCGACCGCCGCGGTGTTGCAGGCGGCGTAGTGCGAGTTCGGCACGATGGTCGCGGCGCCGCCGAGGACACCGACGGAGCCGTTGGACCACGGCGCGACGCAGCGCAGGTCGGCGAGCGTGCCGTTGGAGACAACGGCGCCCTGCTGCGGGGCGTTCACGACAACCGGGGCCGACGAGAAGCCGTTGCCGCCGGTGACCGTCGTGCAGTTGTCGGCTGCGGCAGTGCCGGCGGCCGCAAGGACGACGCCCGCGGCGAGGGCGGAGACGGCCGTAACCTTGTTACGCATGGAGTGTCCTTTCCGGACTGCAAGGGGGTTCATCTGCTCGGAATGACTCGAAGCAGGGGTCAGAAGAGCAGGCCGCCCTGGTAACCGGCCTTCTGCGACTGGTCGACCGCCGCGGTGTTGCAGGTGGCGTAGTGCGAGTTCGGCACGATGGTCCCGGCGCCGCCAAGGACACCGACGGAGCCGTTGGACCACGGCGCGATGCAACGGCCGTCGACGAGCGCGCCGTTGACGACAAGCACCCCCTGCTGAGGGGCGTTCACGACGACCGGAGACTCCGAAAAGCCGTTACCGCCAGTGGCGTTGGTCGTGTTCCCATCATCGTGGGCGGAGGCAATGCCGGCGCTGCCGCAGAGTGCGCCAAGGGCGAGTGCAGTGACGACCGCGAACTTCCTGGTCAACTCGGTTCCTTCCTGGATTCACGGTAAGCCGCGCTTACATAGCAAGAAACCGAAATATGTGGCGAAAAGTCACGCGGACACTATCTATACCGCACGGATTCCACCGGATGGCGGAACGATGCTGCGCGCTCTTTCACCTGGGTCACACGCAGCCGGAAGGAGCGCCGACGTGCGTCCGGCCCACTGGCAAGGAGGAATCCAGTGGGCCGGACAGGTCTGTGCGATCGAGGCGCCGGACGTGGGTCGTACCAGGAGGGACACCGCGGGTCCGTCCCGCGGTGCCGCCGTGTCGGTCTGCGGCGGACGAGAACCGGATCAGAGTGTCAGAATTCGGGTCACCTCTGGTTGAGCAGGCTACCGAGACCGGCACTCGTCGGACCGTTCAGTGGGTGAAGCTGGACGGCACCGGATCCCACGGGATTCTTCAGCGGAATTGCAGGCTTCTTATTGCTGCCCCGGCCCATCCCGTCCAGGTATACACCGGAGACTTTCGCCGCCTTGTTGGTGCCGGTGACCGTCGACGACTGGTTCTGGTCGAACGCATTGCCCTTGGTGAGGCTTCCCTGCTTGGCCACTCGCATCACGGTGTCTGCCGCCGGCACGAGAGCCGGGGTCACCTCGGTCTGGGACATGAGGCCGAGCGGGCCGGTTTCGTGGGCAGGCGCCTTGCCGGCGCCCGTAGCCGCGACGGCGGAGCCACCCACGAGACTCGCGCCGATAGCCAACGCCGCAGTTGTGAAAACTGCCTTCTTCATGATTCACCTCACTTGAAGTTACCTCTGATCCGACAGACGCAGAACATAGCAGTCCGCAGTGCGCCCAAAGCGATGCACTACTCCATACGCATGAATGCCGCGGGAGTGAAGAAGCGCATTTCACGGAATTCCCCAGAGGGATTTGCATCCGGTCGGCGAATCGATTGATCGTATGGTGTTCCAAGCGTGAGAAAGTCAATGTGCCGGACGAAAAGCAGCTGACCGGAAAACTAGGACACCACGTCCTTGCGGGCGAATCCCCGGAAGGCCAGGGCGAAGAGCACGCATGCATAGGTGAGGGATATCGACATCCCCTGGACCATGCCGGACCACTCGGGGTGCGGCTGGACGATGTCGGCCCAGGCGAACTGCCAGTGCGCGGGCAGGAAGTCACGCCAGTGGCCGAGCGCGGTGACGGCGTCCAGGACATTGCCGACGATGGTCAGGCCGACCGCGCCGCCGACCGCGCCCAGCGGGGCGTCCGTCTTCGTCGACAGCCAGAACGCGAGCCCCGCGGTGACCAGCTGGGACACGAAGATGTACGCCACGGTCACCGCGAGCCGCTGCACCGCCGTCCCGGAGTCGAGCGCACCACCGGTGGGGATCTGCAGCGGGCCCCAGCCGTAGGCCGCCGTACCGACCGCGAGGGCGACCACCGGGAGCAGGACCATCGCGGCCAGGCTCAGCCCGAGCGCCACGACCAGCTTGGACCACAGCAGCCGGGCGCGCGGCACGGGTGCGGCGAGCAAATAGCGCAGGGAGGACCAGCCGGCCTCCGAGGCGACCGTGTCCCCACAGAACAGGGCGACCGGGATCACCAGCAGAAAGCCGGCCGAGACGAACAGGTTCACCGCGACGAAGTTGGCGCCGGACGCGGTCGCCGTGTTCATCAGGGTGATCTGGCCGTTGCGGGCGGCCGGATCGCCGCCGATCGCGAAGGCGATCAGCAGCACGAACGGCAGCAGGACCAGGACGGCGCCCATGATCAGCGTGCGCCGCCGCTTGAGCTGGCGCACCAGCTCGACCCGCAGGGGCAGCGTGTGCCGCGTCTGGTATCCGGAGGCGACCTCGGTGAGCACGCTCATGCGGAACCTCCTATCAGGGTGAGGAAGGCGTCTTCCAGGCGCCGGTGCGGGCCGACCGAGGCGACGGGCACCTCCAGCCGCACCAGCTCCACGACCAGCCGCTCGGCCGTACCGCCGGCCTCCAGCCGGACCAGCAGCCCGTCGTCGGTGCGGACGGCGGAGGCGACGCCGGGCAGCGCGGCCACCTTCTCCGCGACCGGCTCCTCCACGGGTGTGGCGGTGCCCACGAGCAGGGTGTCGCCGGAGCCGATGATGTCCCGGACGGGACCCGCCTGGACGAGCCGGCCGCGGTCCATCACCACCAGGTGCGTGCAGGACTGCTCGACCTCGGCGAGGAGATGGCTGGAGACGATCACCGTACGCCCGGCGGCCGCGTAGCGGATCATCACCTCGCGCATCTCGCGGATCTGGGGCGGGTCGAGGCCGTTGGTGGGTTCGTCGAGGATGAGCAGGTCGGGCAGGCCGAGCATGGCCTGGGCGATGGCGAGGCGCTGGCGCATGCCCTGGGAGTAGGTGCGCACCGCGCGGGCGAGCGCGTCGCCGAGCCCGGCGATCTGCAGGGCCTCGTCCAGGTGGGCGTCCTCCGGCGGGCGGCCGGTGGCCCGCCAGTACAGCTCCAGGTTCTCCCGGCCGGACAGGTGGGGCAGGAAGCCCGCGCCCTCCACGAAGGCGCCGACCCTCGACAGCACGGGCGCGCCGGGCCGGATGGCGTGGCCGAAGACACGGATCTCGCCGTCGTCCGGGGTGATCAGGCCCATCAGCATGCGCAGGGTCGTGGTCTTGCCCGCGCCGTTGGGTCCGAGCAGGCCCAGCACCTGGCCCTTCTCGACGCGGAAGGACAGCTCGCGCACCGCGTACCGGTCGACGGACTTCGCGTACCGCTTACTCAAGTCCTGGATCACCAGCGGGACTTCGGCGAGATCGGGGTCCGGCGCGGGGGTGGCCGTGCGGCGGCGGGCGGTGAACAGCAGGGCGAGCGCGGTCGCCGCGCCGGCCGCCGGCAGCCACCACACCCAGGCGGGCAGGGGGACCGCGGCGGTGGTGACGGCGGGCGCCGTCGGCACGCTCAGGTCTCCCTTGAGGGAGACGGTGTAGGTGGCCGGGGCGGCCGGTGAGGCGTAGCCGAGGTCGGTGGCGGCGAGGGCCAGGCGGAGCCGGTGGCCCTTCTGCACCTCGTGGTCGATCGCCGGGAGGGTGACCGTGACGTCCTTGCCGGCCCTGGCGCCGGTCACCCGGAACGGGGCGACGAGCTGGCTGGGCAGCACCTGCTGGGTGCCGTCGGGCCCGACGTCGTAGACCTTGCCGAACAGGACGGCGTCGTCGGTGGTCGAGGTGACGTGGACGGTCGCGGTCGGGGTGCCGGTGATCTGCAGATCGCGGTGGAGCGGTGCGGAGTCGAATCTCGCGTACTGGCCGGGGAAGTCGAGGGAGACACCGACACCGAGCGCGGACAGCTGCGTCAGGCCGCCGCTGCCGCCGAGGCCGGGCAGCGCGGAGACGCCGGGCGGGCTGGCCCCGGCCGGGTTGGTGACGTGCTGGGTGCCGCCGGTCAGGGCGATGGCGCGCGGGTGGTCGCGCAGGCCGGGGTAGCCGGCGGCGCTCGCGCCGCGCAGCTGGGCCGTACCGTCGCCCGAGTTGACGCCGCCGGTGCGGGTGATCCGGAAGGCCGGGCCGGTGGCGGCGCTCTCGTCGCCCCGCAGATAGCGGTCGAACCACGCACGCACGCGTGCCTGGACCCGGCCGGCCTCCATGTCGCCGCCGTCATGGCCGCCCGCGATCCAGTCGACGTCCACGGGGGCGCCGTTGGCCCGGATCGCCCGCTCGGCCGCGTCGGACTGGGCGAAGGTGAACAGGGAGTCCGTCTGGCCCTGCAGCAGCAGCGTGGGCACCTTGATGCGGGAGCCGACGGCAGACGGTGAGCGCTCTTCGAGGAGTGCCCGGGCGGCCGCGTCCGGGGTGCCGGACTCGGCGACCCGGTCGTACATCCGGCACAGCGCGGGCTCGAAGCGGGCGCAGCCGCCGCCGGTGTTGAAGAAGATGCCGGTCCACAGCTTCTTGAACACGCCGTTCGGGAACAGGGCGTCCGCGAGGTTCCAGTAGGTGATGGCCGGGGCGATGGCGTCGACCCGGTGGTCGTACCCGGCGGCGAGCAGGGAGATCGCGCCGCCGTAGGAGCCGCCGGCCAGCCCCACGCGCGGGTCGCCCGGTTTGTCGAGCCGGACCTCGGGGCGCTTCGCCAGCCAGTCGATGAGCCGGGAGACGTCGGCGACCTCGGCCTTCGGGTCGTTGAGCCCGATCTTGCCGGTGGACCTGCCGAAGCCGCGCGCGGACCAGGTCAGGACCGCGTACCCGTCCCGGGCGAGGTCCTCGGCCTGGCCGCGCACGTCGTTCTTGCTGCCACCGAAGCCGTGCGCCAGCAGCACGGCCGGGTGGCGGCCGGCGCCCGCCGGGGTGAAGAACGAGGTGTCCAGGCGCACGCCGTCGACCGCCATGACCTGGTCGCTCACGCGGACCGTGGGAGTGTCGGCGGAGGCGACGGCCGCGGTCCATGTCCCGGCGCCGACGAGCACCACGGCGGCGGCCGCGGCGGCGACCAGCCTGCGCGGCCCCTTGAGCACCCCCCGCACCGAGGGCAAGCGCTTCCTCAAACGCCCCCGGAGGGGCGGGCGAAGATCCATGCCTCAACGGTACGGGCCGCCACCGACAACCGATGGCGCCGCTGGGCTGAACGCCCGCCCCTCCTCCAGGCGTACGGGGTCTGCCCGGTGTACACCAACCGTGGTACGAAGACGCATGGACATCCGCCGGGCCGCCACCGTCGCCGAAGTCGTCGCCGCCGAGCACCTGTTCGACAACCCGGCGCGCTCCGCGTGGGCGGAGCGTTTCCTCGCCGCTGCCGGGCACCATCTGCTGCTGGCGTACGCCGACGGCGGGCCGGTCGGCTTCGTCAGCGGGGTCGAGACGGTCCACCCCGACAAGGGCACCGAGATGTTCCTGTACGAGCTGGCCGTGGACGAGCCGTACCGGCGCCGGGGCATCGGGCGGGCGCTGGTGGAGCGGCTGGCCGCGCTGGCCCGGGAGCGGGGCTGTTACGGCATGTGGGTCGGTGTCGACACCGGGAACGACGCCGCCCTTGCCGCCTATCGCAGTGCGGGCGGCAAGGACGACGGGACGTGCACGGTGCTGGCGTGGGACTTCGCTTCGGCTGAGGCCTGAGAGCGAGCCCCGCACCCCGCCCGGGGCCTACGCCTGGGCCGGCTCGCTGGTCCGGACGTCCTCCGGGAGGGAGACCAGCCAGCGGGTCGCGCGGCGCGGGCGGAGGTAGAAGGCCCAGTAGAGGGTGGCGACGGCGGTGATGCCGCCGGTCCACAGCAGGTACGAGGGGTCCTGCTCGACCAGGATGTAGAGAAGGACGGCGATCAGCAGGATCGGCATCGCCGGCCACAGCGGCATCCGCCAGGCCTGCTTGCCGCCGTGCGCACCGCGCCGGCCGAGCAGCGCGGCGATCGCGACCAGCAGGTACAGGCCGGTGACGGCGACGCCGGTGACGCCGTAGAGGGTGTCCAGGTTGACGAAGCAGAGGAACGCGCCCGGGACGCCGACGACGAGGGTGGCGACCCACGGGGAGCCGAACCGGCCGAGCTTGGCGAGGGCGTTGTTGACCGGGGCGGGCCAGGCCTTGTCGCGGGCGGAGGCGAACAGGACGCGGGAGTTCTGGATGACCATGACGATGCCCGCGTTGATGATCGCGAGGGCGACGCACAGGCTGACGAAGGTGCCGACGGCCGAGTTGCTCCAGGCGATGACCATGCTGGAGATGTCGCCGCCGGTCAGGGCCTTCAGGTCACCGGCGCCCAGAGTGATCGCGACGACCGGCACCAGGATGACGACGCTGGAGATGGCGAGCGTGGCGAGGACGGTGCGGGCGACGTTGCGGCGCGGGTTCTCCAGCTCCTCGGAGAGGTAGACGGCGGTGGAGAAGCCCTGGGTGACGAAGAGGGCGATGGCGAGCCCGGAGACGACCATCATGGCCGTGACGGCGCCCACGTGCGCGTGTTCGCCGGCGACCTGCAGGGAGCCGAGGCTGCCCATGCCGCGGTGCGCGTGGCTGAAGCCGAGGAGGGCGACGACTCCGGCGGCGACGACCTCCAGGACCAGGAAGATGCCGGTGATCCAGGCGTTGGCGCGCAGGTCCAGCAGGCCGGCGAGGGTGGCCGCGAGCATCACGCCGGCGCCGGTGAGGGACGGGTCGAGGTGGATGACCGGGGCGAGGTAGTCGGCGGTGCCCATCGCGATGACCGGAGGGACGATCATCACGACGAGCAGCGACATCACGAAGGCCAGCCAGCCGGCGAGCCGCCCGGCCAGGGTGGAGACCATGGCGTACTCGCCGCCCGCGCTGGGGATGAGGGTGCCCAGCTCCGAGTAGCAGAACGCCACGGGGATACAGAGCAGCGCGCCGATCGCGATACAGAGCGCGGTCGCCGTGCCCAGGCTGGAGAACAGGTCGGGCACGATCACGAACAGCGTGGAGGCGGGCGTGACGCACGACAGTGTCAGCAGGGTGCCGCCGACGACACCGATGGAACGCTTCAGGCCCGGCGCAGCGGCGGGCGCGGTTTCGACCACGGACTTCGGGAGCGTGTCGGTCATGCGGCGGTTCCGATCGTCGTACGGCTGAGGGTGGGGTCGGGAGCGCTATCGCCTCCGGCGGATCGTCGTGCGTTCGTCTCGTCCGCTCCCGGCCCGCATAGAGAACCCCGACGAAAACCGACACGTCAATGGCCGTTTACCTTCGAAATCCGCACCTGCGGAAACCCTTACGCCGCATCACATTCCCAGGCCGTGAAGCCCTATAGGTGCATCCATCAAGCCCTGGGTGAATGTGACCTTGCTTTCAAAGGTCATCTACATGTAGCCCCTTCGTCATCCGTTTCGTCCGGGCTGAACGGGAACCGAAGCCGGCGCGTCAAAAAAATGTCAGGCCGTCCGGACTCCGGACGGCCTGACGACGGGTTCTGGCTGCGGTCAGTGGTTGCGCGGGAAGCCCAGGTCCACGCCCGTGGGGGCGTCGGCCGGGTCGGGCCAGCGGGTGGTCACGACCTTGCCGCGGGTGTAGAAGTGCGTGCCGTCGTTGCCGTAGATGTGGTGGTCGCCGAAGAGCGAGTCCTTCCAGCCGCCGAAGGAGTGGTAGCCCACCGGCACCGGGATCGGCACGTTCACGCCGACCATGCCCGCCTCGATCTCCAGCTGGAAGCGGCGGGCCGCGCCGCCGTCCCGGGTGAAGATCGCGGTGCCGTTGCCGAACGGCGAGGCGTTGATGAGGGCCACGCCCTCGTCGTAGGTGTCCACGCGCAGCACGCACAGCACCGGGCCGAAGATCTCGTCCTGATACGCCTTGGCGCTGGTGGGCACCTTGTCGAGCAGCGAGATGCCGATCCAGTGGCCGTCCTCGAAGCCCTCGACCGTGTAACCGGTGCCGTCGAGCACGACCTCCGCGCCCTCGGCGGCCGCGCCCTCGACGTAGGAGGCCACCTTGTCCCGGTGGACCTTGGTGATCAGCGGGCCCATCTCGGAGGTCGGGTCGTTGCCCGGACCGATCTTGATCTTCTCGGCGCGCTCGCGGATCTTCTCCACCAGCGTGTCGCCGATCGCGCCCACGGCCACGACCGCGGAGATGGCCATGCAGCGCTCGCCCGCGGAGCCGTAGGCGGCGCTCACCGCGGCGTCCGCGGCCGCGTCCAGGTCGGCGTCCGGCAGGACCAGCATGTGGTTCTTGGCGCCGCCGAGGGCCTGCACGCGCTTGCCGTGGGCGGAGGCGGTGGTGTGGATGTAGCGGGCGATCGGGGTCGAGCCGACGAAGGAGACGGCCTTGACGTCCGGGTGCTCCAGCAGCCGGTCCACGGCCACCTTGTCACCGTGGACGACGTTGAAGACGCCGTCCGGCAGACCCGCCTCGGACAGCAGCTCGGCGATCTTGATCGACGCCGAGGGGTCCTTCTCGGACGGCTTGAGCACGAAGGTGTTGCCGGTCGCGATGGCGATCGGGAACATCCACATCGGGACCATCGCCGGGAAGTTGAACGGCGTGATGCCGGCGACGACACCGAGCGGCTGGCGGATCGCGGCCACGTCGACGCGGCTGGCGACCTGCGTGGACAGCTCGCCCTTCAGCTGGACGTTGATACCGCAGGCCAGGTCCACGATCTCCAGACCGCGGGCCACCTCGCCCAGGGCGTCGCTGTGCACCTTGCCGTGCTCGGCGGTGATCAGCTCGGCGATCGCGTCCCGGTTGGCGTCCAGCAGCGCGCGGAACTTGAAGAGGATCGAGGTCCGCTGCGCCAGCGAGGACTGACCCCAGGTCGCGAAGGCGTCCTTGGCCGCCGCGACGGCCGCGTCCACCTCCTCGACCGACGCGAACGCGACCTTCGTGGTGACCGCGCCGGTCGCCGGGTCCGTGACCGGCCCGTACGTGCCCGACGCGCCTTCGGCGGTCTTGCCGCCGATCCAGTGGTTGACGATCTTCGTCATGCCCAGAGACTCCTTATTACAGATGGCGGCGTCGGGTCGAGACGTGCCGTTCGTACAGCTCACGTGCCTTGACCGCCGACGGTCGGGTCGCGGTCTCGGCCACAGGAACATCCCACCAGGCCTGCGCCGGGGGCGCGCCCGACACAGTGTCGGACGTTTCGGTCTCCACGTAGACACATGTGGGAGTGTCGGCGGCGCGTGCCTCGGCGAGCGCCGCGCGCAGCTCCCGTACGGTCTTCGCGCGCAGTACCCGCATACCCAGGCTGGCCGCGTTGGCGGCGAGGTCGACGGGCAGCGGGGCGCCCGTGTACGTCCCGTCCTCGGCCTGGTAGCGGTACGCGGTGCCGAACCGCTCGCCGCCCACCGACTCCGAGAGCCCGCCGATGGAGGCGTACCCGTGGTTCTGCACCAGCAGGATCTTGATCGCGACGCCCTCCTGCACGGCGGTCACGATCTCGGTCGGCATCATCAGATACGTGCCGTCGCCGACCAGCGCCCATACGTTCCGCTCCGGCGCGGCGAGCTTGACCCCGAGCGCGGCCGGGATCTCGTAGCCCATGCAGGAGTAGCCGTACTCCAGGTGGTACTGGTCGCAGGACCGTGCCCGCCACAGCTTGTGCAGATCGCCGGGGAGCGAGCCGGCCGCGTTGATGATGATGTCGGACTCGTCCACCAGGGCGTCCAGGGCGCCGATGACCTGCGGCTGGGTCGGCCGTACGTCGATCTCCGCGGCCTCGAAGCAGGCGTCGACGCGCTGCTCCCAGCGCTCCTTGTCCTCGGTGTACTCGGTGACGTACGGCTCCGGCACCCGGTGACCGTGCATCACCAGCGCCTCGGTCAGCTCGCCCAGGCCGCTGCGGGCGTCGGCGACCAGCGGGAGGCCGGACAGCTTGTGGCCGTCGAAGGGCGCGATGTTGAGGTTCAGGAATCGGACGCCCGGATGCGCGAAAAGAGTGCCGGAGGCCGTGGTGAAGTCGGTGTAGCGGGTGCCGACGCCGATCACCAGGTCCGCCGTGCGGGCCAGTTCGTCGGCGGTCGCGGTGCCGGTGTGGCCGACCCCGCCGACGTCCTGCGGGTGGTCGTAGCGCAGGGAGCCCTTGCCGGCCTGGGTGGAGGCGACCGGGATGCCGGTGGCCTCCGCGAACTCGGCGAGAGCCGCCTCGGCGCGGCTGTGGTGGACGCCGCCGCCCGCGACTACCAGCGGCCGGCGCGCGCCCCGAATCGCCCGGACCGCCTCGGCCAGCTCGACGGGGTCCGCGCCGGGCCGGCGTACCGTCCACACGCGCGTCGAGAAGAACTCCTCCGGCCAGTCGAAGGCCTCGGCCTGCACGTCCTGCGGCAGGGCGAGCGTGACCGCGCCGGTCTCGACCGGGTCGGTGAGCACCCGCATGGCCTGCAGGGCCGACGGGATCAGGGCCTCCGGGCGGGTGACGCGGTCGAAGTACCGCGACACCGGGCGCAGGCTGTCGTTGACCGACACATCGCCCGCGTACGGCACCTCCAGCTGCTGCAGGACCGGGTCGGCGGGGCGGGTGGCGAAGACGTCGCCCGGCAGGAGCAGGACCGGGAGGTGGTTGATGGTCGCGAGGGCGGCGCCGGTGACGAGATTGGTGGCGCCGGGGCCGACCGACGTCGTCACCGCGTGCGTGGACAGCCGGTTCGCCTGGCGGGCGTAGCCGACGGCGGCGTGCACCATGGACTGCTCGTTGCGGCCCTGGTGATACGGCATCGCCTCGGCGTACTCGATCAGGGCCTGGCCGAGCCCCGCGACATTGCCGTGGCCGAAGATGCCCCAGGTGGCACCGATCAGCCGCCGGCGCTCGCCGTCGCGTTCGGTGTACTGGGCGGCGAGGAAGCGGACGAGCGCCTGGGCGACGGTCAGCCGGATGGTCATCGGTACCCCCCTGTGCCTTCTACGTGATCCGGGTGGAAGCAGATCCGCCACTCCCGGGTCGCGCCCGGACCCGCCATGACGTTCAGGTAGTACATGTCGTGCCCGGGCTGGGCGATGGACGGTCCGTGCCAGCCGTCCGGGACGAGGACCGCGTCACCGGACCGGACCTCGGCGAGCACGTCCGAGCCGCCCTCCCGCGAGGGGAAGACGCGCTGATAGCCGAGACCGCTCGGGCCGTCGATCTCGAAGTAGTAGATCTCCTCCAGCTCGGACTCCTGGCCCGGCCGGTGCTCGTCGTGCTTGTGCGGCGGGTACGAGGACCAGTTGCCGCCCGGGGTGATCACCTCGACGGCGATCAGCCTGTCGCAGTCGAAGGAGTCGGCGGAGGCGAAGTTGCGCACTCTGCGGGCGCAACTGCCGCTGCCGCGCTCCTCGACGGGGACCTCCGGCGCGGGGCCGTAGCGGGCGGGGAGTCGTCGCTCGCACTTCGCTCCTGCCAGGGCGAAGCGGCCTCCCGCGCCGGAGGCGATCTGGACCCGGGCGTCCCGGGGAACATACGCGAAGTCGGAGACGTCCGCGAACACGCTGTCCCGGCCCAGGAGTTGGAACTCGGCCTGCTCGGATGACGCCGTCTCAATTTGTACGGTACATCCGCCTTGCAACGGAAGCACGATCCACTCACTGTCGCCGGTGGTGAACGTATGGCTGCCGCCGGGCGCCAACTCGACGACACGCAGGCTGCTGTGTGTCCAGCCGGCCAACTTGGGGTCGATGTCGACGACGTACTGGGCGTTCGCGGTCGCGCCCTTGGGCAGATGCAGGTCGGTGCTGGTCATGCGGCCCTCACAGCAGTCCTACGGCGGTGTCCACGGCGGCGGCCACATCGCCGTCCGCCGGGTACAGCAGCGAGCGGCCGACCACCAGACCGCGCACGGTGGGGAGTTGGAGCGCGCCGCGCCACTTCTCGTACGCGGCGACCTGGTCCTCGGGCGAGTCCCCGATGTCGCCGCCGAGCAGCACGGCCGGCAGGGTCGAGGTCTCCATGACCCGGGCCATGTCGTCGGGGTTCTCGGTGACGGGCACCTTCAGCCAGGTGTAGGCGGAGGACCCGCCGAGGCCGGAGGCGATGGCGATGGACCGGGTGACCGCCTCGGCGGACAGGTCGTTCCGCAGCCTTCCCTCGGGGGTGCGGCGGCTGATGAACGGCTCCACGAAGACCGGCAGCCGGCGTGCGGCCATCTCGTCGATGGCGCGGGCGGTGGACTCCAGGGTGGTCAGCGAACCGGGGTCGTCGTAGTCGATGCGCAGCAGCAGCTTGCCCGCGTCGAAGCCGAGCCGCTGGATGTCCTCGGGGCGGTGCCCGGTGAAACGGTCGTCCAGCTCGAAGCGGGCGCCCTGCAGACCACCGCGATTCATCGAGCCCATGACGACCTTGTGGTCGAGGGCCCCGAGCAGCAGCAGGTCGTCCAGGATGTCGGCGGTGGCGAGGACGCCGTCGACGCCGGGCCGGGACAGCGCCAGGCAGAGGCGTTCCAGCAGGTCGGCGCGGTTGGCCATGGCCAGCTTGCGGTCGCCGACGCCGAGCGCGCCCCGGGCGGGGTGGTCGGCGGCGACGATCATCAGCTTGCCGTTCTCCTTGAGGAGCGGCCGGCGGGCCCGGCGGGCGGCGGCCTCGGCGATCGCCTCGGGGTGATGGGTACGGACCCGGACGAGCTCGGCGACGTCGACACGGGGGCTCCGGCCGGCGTCCCCGCCCTCGGTGTGCGTGCCCGTGACCCGGCCGGCCCTCACAGCACCGCTCCCGCCTCGAGCGCGGCGGCCACCTCGTCCGGGGTGGGCATCGCCGAGGAACATTCCAGGCGGGAGGCGACGATGGCACCGGCCGCGTTGGCGTGCCGCATGATCGTCTCCAGGTCCCAGCCTTCGAGGAGGCCGTGGCAGAGGGAGCCGCCGAAGGCGTCTCCGGCGCCGAGTCCGTTGAGCACGGTGACCGGGAGGGGTGGCACCTCGGCCGAGTCACCGTTGCGGCTGACGGCGAGGACGCCCTTGGGGCCCTGCTTGACGACGGCGATCTCGACCCCGGCGTCGAGGAGCGCGCGGGCGGCCGCATGGGGCTCGCGCACGCCGGTCGCGACCTCGACCTCGTCGAGATTGCCGACGGCGACGGTGGTGTGCCTGAGGGCCTCGGCGTAGTAGGGGCGGGCCTCGTCGGGGTGGGCCCAGAACATGGGCCGCCAGTCGAGGTCGAAGACCGTCGTGCCCGTCTTCGCCCGGTGGGCGAGGGCCGCGAGGGTGGCCGTACGGCTGGGCTCCTCGCACAGGCCGGTGCCGGTGACCCAGAAGATACGGGCCGCACGGATGGCGTCGAGGTCCAGGTCGTGGGCGTCGATCTCCAGGTCGGGCGCCTTGGGCTGCCGGTAGAAGTAGAGCGGGAAGTCGTCCGGCGGGAAGACCTCGCAGAAGGTGACCGGGGTCGGCAGCCCGGGGACGGGAGTGACCCAGCGGTCGTCGACACCGAAGCCGCGCAGCGCCTCGTGCAGGTAGGTGCCGAACGGGTCGTCGCCCGTCCGGGTGATCACGGCGGTGCGCCGGCCGAGCCGGGCCGCGGCGACCGCGACGTTCGTCGCCGACCCGCCGAGGAACTTGCCGAAGGACGCCACCTGGGCGAGCGGCACACCGGCTTGCAGCGGGTAGAGGTCCACTCCGATCCGCCCCATGGTGATCAGGTCGTAGGCCATCGGCTTCCCTTCGTCACGACTCTCCCCGGTGTTGTAGTCCCGCATGCCGAGCCCTGTCAATAGTTTGTCCAGACATTCGGACCAGTGAGGTCGCTTCGCCCCGGCCGCCTCCTCCTCACTGTCCCGTATCCGGATCGCATCGGCGCCTGGCAGCCGGGGCGGGGGCGCCTGCCGGGGGGCCGGGTTCCGCGGGTGCGCGCGTGCGGATCGTTCGCGGGCATGGCGTCGCGGGACAGGAGGGAGTTTGACGACAGGGCCTAGGGGGTTGCCCGCGTCGCTCGTAGCATGAGAGCCGTGTTGACCGTGCCGGCTCGGCCGCATCCGGCGTTGCGGCCGGGAGTGATCAGTTATCGCGGGATACGGGTGGCCCTCGACCGGCCGCGGCGACGGCTGGAGACACCGATCGGTGCGGCCACGCTGCTGCTGGGCTTCGAGGCGCCGGTGCGGATCACGCGGGCGGGGCGGGCCCCGGTGAGCCTGGTATCCGTGGTCAACGGGCTGACCACCGCACCCGCCGTCGGTGAACACGGGGGCCGGCTCTCCGGGATCGAGGTGCTGCTCGCGCCGTGGGCCGCGTTCACGCTGTTCGGCACCCCGCAGTACGAGCTGGCCAACCGCTCGCTGGATCCGGCCGAGTTGGCCGACTCCGCGGGCGTACCGCTCGGCGAACTCGCCGCCGCGCTCGCCGCGTTGCCCGGCTGGCCGCAGCGGTTCGCCCTGCTCGACCGGGTGCTGCTGGCGCGGCTGGACGCAAGCGTGCCGGCGTCCGACCGGGTGGTGCACGCCTGGTCACTGCTGCTGCGCACGGCCGGCCGGATCCCGGTTCCCCGGCTGGCCGAGGAAGTGGGCTGGAGCGTACGGCACCTGGAGAACCGCTTCCAGGAACAGATCGGCCTCCCGCCGAAGGCGGCGGCCCGGGTGCTGCGGCTGCAACGGGCACGGCGACTGCTGGCTGCGGGCCACGGGCAGGCGGAGACCGCGGCGATGTGCGGGTACTACGACCAGGCGCACTTCAGCGGCGAGTTCAAGACCATGACCGGCTGCACGCCGGGCGAGTTTCTGGCGGCCCGGCGGCTGCCGGACGCGAGCTCCGCTACCGACCGTCTGACGGGCGAGCCGACGAGCCTGCTGCTCAACTCCGGCCGCGGTGCGCTTTTTTCCAAGACCCGCAGGCCCGGAACCGGGCACGCTGATCGCCCGGCCGGCAGGTTCCCAGGGCGAGCGGGGGCGTCCGGCGGCCAGGGGGAACCGTCCCGGGAGGCGCCCTGACCGGGGCGGTGGCCCCCCTGGGGAGGCGGCCGTCGGGGATGCGGGGAGGCCGGCGGGCCGGGTCCGACGCAGCGGACCCGGCCCGTCCTCGGATGTCGATGCGCCCTGTTCCCAACGGCCCTGGATCGACTTGGGAGCAACGCATCGACTCGGGAGCAACGCGCCGTGCCGACGCACCGGCGTGCGCCTTTGTGGTGGCTGTGTCACAAACACCCTCTCCGTGTCACGTGTGTCCCGTGTGCGCGGGTTGTGCGTCACACCATGTCGACAGGCCCTGTCCTCTGGTCACTGTGAGTCGTTCACCGGACACAGGCTTGGTGATCGCCAGCGCTCGTCCGGCTCCCCCGACGGCCACCCCCGGCCGCCGCTGTGGCGCGCGCAGGGAGGTACGACTCATGACCGACCAAAGACTCTGGTCCTACAAGGAGATCGCGGCACACATCAAAGTGCAGCCGGACACCGTACGGTCCTATCGCAAGCACGGGCTGCTGCCTCCGCCCGACCATGTGGAGGGCGGCAAGCCCTACTGGTACGCCGACACCGTCCGCGCCTGGGTCGCCTCCCGGCCGGGCAACCGCGGCCGCCAACTGGACTGACCCCGGCCGGTCCCCCGGCCGGCGGAAGAAGTCCTCTGTGCCCCACCGACCGTGTGGGGCACAGTCGTTCCATGAGCTTGGGCCGCTCTCAGGTCCACGGCTCGACGACCGTGACGCCGGCCTCTCCTGCCCTACCCATCGCCGCGAGGGCCGCCGGTGTCGCGTCGAGTGTGATCGTGGACGTCACCAGCAGTTCGGGGCGCAGGACGCCGGAGCGGACCAGGCGGAGCATGCCGGAGTAGGCGTGGGCAGCCATGCCGTGGCTGCCGAGGAGTTCCAGCTCCAGGGCGATGGCGCGGGCCAGCGGGACGGCCGTGGTGCCGTCCGGTGAGGGCAGCAGGCCCACCTGGACGTGCCGGCCCCGCCGGCGCAGGCCGTGCACGGAGGCCGCACAGGTGGCGGGCGAGCCGAGCGCGTCGAGGGAGAGGTGGGCGCCGCCGTCGGTCAGCTCACGGACGGCGGCGGCCGGGTCGGCCACACCGGTGGCGTCGACGCACTCCGCGGCGCCGAATGTCCGTGCCAGGTCGAGGGCTCGGGGTGCCACGTCGACGGCGACGACGCGGGCCCCGGCCGCTACCGCGATCATCACCGCCGACAGCCCGACCCCGCCGCAGCCGTGCACCGCGACCCACTCCCCCGCCGCCACCCGGCCCTGCTGCACCACCGCGCGGAAGGCGGTGGCGAAACGGCAGCCGAGGGCGGCGGCGGTGGCGTACGCCATCTCGTCCGGGACCGCGACCAGGTTGACGTCGGCGTGGTCGAGCGCCACGTACTCGGCGAAGGAGCCCCAGTGGTGGAAGCCCGGCTGGGTCTGGCGTTCGCACACCTGCTGGTCGCCCGCCACGCAGGCCGGGCAGGTGCCGCAGGCGCAGACGAACGGCACGGTGACCCGGTCGCCCGGCCGCCATCCGGTCACCCGGGACCCCACCGCCTCGACGACACCGGCCAGTTCGTGCCCCGGTACATGCGGCAGCGTGATGTCGGGGTCGTGGCCCATCCAGCCGTGCCAGTCGCTGCGGCAGAGGCCGGTGGCCTCCACCCGGACGACCACGCCGTGCTCCGCAGGTTCCGGGTCGGGGACGTCACGCACCTCGGCCGGCTTCCCGAACTGCTCGAACACCAGGGCTCTCATGGGCCCACCCTGCCACGGCGGCCGACGACCTCACACCCCCGCCGGCTCCTTCTTCTCCACCGGTGCCACCGGCTCGCCCTCGCTCAGACCGAACCGTGCGTGCAGCCGCCGCAGCGGCGCCGGCGCCCACCAAGTCGCCCTCCCCGTCAGCCGCATGATCGCCGGGACCAGGAGGCTGCGGACCACCATCGCGTCCATCAGCACGGCGAGCGCGATGCCCAGGCCGAGCATCTTGGTGTTGGTCACCCGTGAGGTGCCGATGGCGACCATCACCACCGCGAGGATGACCGCCGCCGCGGTGATCAGCCCGCCGGTGCGCTGCAGTCCGTGCCGTACCGCCGCGTCGTGGTCGCCGGTGCGGTCGTACTCCTCCTTGATGCGGGAGAGCAGGAACACGCCGTAGTCCATCGAGAGCCCGAAGGCCACGCAGAACATCAGCACGGGCAGGGTGGTCTCGATCGAGCCGGGGCTGGTGAAGCCGAGGGGGCCGGACAGATGGCCGTCCTGGAAGACCCAGACCACGGCGCCGAACATCGCCGTCAGGCTGAGTGCGTTGAGGACCACCGCCTGGACCGGTATCAGCACGCTGCCCGTCAGCAGGAAGACCAGCAGCAGGGTGACGACGGCGATGAACACGGCCGCCCAGGGCAGGCGCTCGGCTATCGCGTGCTTGGTGTCGACCAGGACGGCCGCCGTGCCGGTCACCTTCGTGGCGAAGGGCGGGTGGAGGCCTCGTACGGCGCCCACCAGGCGCTGGGCCGCGCCGTCCACGGCCTCCCCCTTCGGCTGCACCGTGAAGTAGGCGGCGTCGCCCTTGACCAGCGGGCCGTCGACGCGGACCACCTCGGGCAGGGCGGCCAGCCGCTGCTTGTAGGCGGCGTACTGGGCTGCGGTGGCCCTGCCCTCGGCGAGGACCTCCAGACCGCCGCCGGGGCTGCCCGGGAAGCCCTCGCGGATCTGGTCCTGCACCACATGGGACTGGGCGGTCGAGGGAAGCTGGCGGTCGTCGGCGGTGCCGAACTTCACCCCCAGGAAGGGCAGCCCGAGGACCACCAGCAGAACGGTGGTGCCGAGGGCGAAGAGCGGGGCGCGGCGCATCACCAGGCGGGCGGTCCGTGCCCAGGCCGTCCCCTCGGCGGGCTTCGGCTCGCGGCCCCGGCGGAACAGGCGGCGCAGGTCGAGGGAGTTGACCCGGTGGCCGAGCAGGACCAGGGCGGCCGGGAGCAGGATCAGGGCGGCGGCCGCGGCGAGCAGGACCACGGCGATGCCGGCGTAGGCGAAGGAGCGCAGGAAGTACTGCGGGAAGACCATCATGGCGGCCAGGGACACCGCCACGGTGAGGGCGGAGAACAGGACCGTGCGGCCGGCCGTGCGCAGGGTCGCACCGACCGCCGTCAACGGGTCGGCGCCCGTGGACAGTTCCTCGCGGTAGCGGCGGACGATGAACAGGGCGTAGTCGATGGCCAGGCCGAGGCCGAGGGCCGTGGTGAGGTTGAGCGCGAAGACGGAGACGTCGGTGAAGGTCGTCAGACCGCGCAGGACGGCGTTGGTGCCGAGGATGGCGACGATGCCGATGCCGAGCGGCAGCAGGGCGGCGACCGCGCTGCCGAAGACCATCACCAGCAGCACGAGCGTGATCGGCAGGGCGATCATCTCGGCGCGGGTCAGGTCCTCCTTGATGATCGTCTGCATGTCGTGCCGGACGGCGACGATGCCACCGACCTTGACCCGGACCGAGCCGTGCGTGCCACGGTAGTGGGGCGCTATGCGGTCCAGGGTCTTGCCCATCGCGTTGTCGTCGCCGGTGATGCGGGCGGCGATCAGCGCCTCGTGGCCGTCCTTGGCACGCAGGGCCGGTGACCCGCTCTGCCAGTAGGAGCCGACGCCGGTCACGCCCTTCTCCCGCGCCAGCCGGCCGGCCAGGTCGCGGGCCTGGGCGGCGACCGCCGGATCGTCGACCGAGGCGCGGCCCGAGTCGACCAGGAGCAGCAAGTTCGGCTGGGAATCGGGGAATTGCCGCTCCAGGGCCTTGGTGGCATACGTCGACTCGGCGGCCGGGTCCTCCCAGCCGCCGCCGCCGAGACGGTCCGCGACACCGCTGCCGGCCAGCACGGCGAGCGCGGTGAGCACCAGGGCCACCAGCAGCGACAGGCGGGGACGGGCCGTCACGAATCGGGTCCAGCGGCCGGTCCGGGGCGGCGCCCCCTCCGGCGCCCTGCCCCCCGTCGACAGTGGCGTGTTGACTTCGGTCATCCTGCGGTGTCCCCTTCACCAGGAGCCGTGCCCGCACAGACAGGCGGCACGGAGGAGCCGTTGCCATAGACTGGCAAACACGAGAGATCGCTCGCGTTTCTCCAGAATGCGAGCGACCACTCGCGTTTGTCAATCGCCTTCTGGAGAGCTGGGGATAACGCGTGTCCGACACCTCGGAGCAGGAGCAGCCGCAGGCGAAGGAGCAGCCGCGCCGCCGGCAGGCCCGCGGGGAGCGCCGCATCGCCCAGCTGCTCGAAGCGGCCGCCCGGGTCTTCTGCACCACCGGCTACGCCGCCGCCAGCACCAACGCCATCGCCCGCGAGGCCGGCGTCTCACCGGGGACGCTCTACCAGTTCTTCCCGAACAAGGAGGCGATCGCGGTCGAGCTGGGCGACCGGCTCGTCCACGAGATGCGGGAGACCTACGGCGAGGCACTGGCCCCGGTCGCCCCCGCCACCCCGCTGGAGGAGGCGATCGGTTCCGCCATCGACCGGTTCATCACCTTCAACACCGAGCACCCGGTGTTCTTCACGCTGATGCACGGCCCCGACATCCCGGGCCGGATGGCCGAGACGCACGACCAGCTGCACACCACGCTGGTCAGCCGGATCGAGGGCCTGCTCGCCTCCCTCATGCCCGGGGCCACCCCGGCCGACGTCACCCGCACGGCGCACGTCTGCCTCGGCATCTACAAGGCCGGACTTGAGCTGGTCCTCGCCCACGACGGCATCGAGCGCACGGCCTATGTCCAGGAGATCAAGGACGTCCTGATCCGCTACCTGGAACCGCTGGTGGGCGCCCGACTCGGCCACGAGTGACCCGGCGAGCCCCCCGGACAGCGCCCCGGATCCAGGTCATCGACGGAACCCTCCCGGACTGCGACACCCGGCACATCTGCCTACAGTGCGGATAAATCGCCCAGCAGCTGTCCGAGGGGACCGACGTGAGCCACTCCCCGCCTCCCGGCACGCCCAAGGCCCGCATACCCGGCCCCCAGCAGCCGCCACCGCCGTACCCCCGCATCGGGGCCGGCCTGTGGCGGCGCTGTCTGGGCGGTGGGCTCGCCCTGTGGTCGCTGATCGCGTGGGTCACGTACGAGACACGGAACAGCGCACTGCTGCCGACCCTGGTCCTGCTCGGCAGCTTTCTCGTACCGGTCGCCTTCGTGCTGTGGGCGTACGAGCGGCACGGCCGCGACCTGGGCGTCAGCGCGGTTCTCGGCTGCTTCCTGGCCGGCGGGACCCTCGGAGTGCTCGGCGCCTCGCTGACGCGGCCGTATCTGCTGCACCCCTCCCCCGGGATGTTCGTCGGCGTCGGCCTGATCGAGGAGGCGGCCAAGCTCGCGGCGCTGGTGTTCGTGCTGCGCCGGCAGCCGTACCTGCGCGGGACGCGCGCCGGACTGGCGCTCGGGGCGGCCGTCGGCTTCGGCTTCGCGGCCCTGGAGAGCGCCGGGTACGCCTTCGAGGCGGCCGTCTCCGGCGAGGGCATCGGGCTGCGCGCCCTGCTGCAGACGGAGCTCCTGCGCGGGGTGCTCGCGCCTTTCGGGCACGGTCTGTGGACCGCGATCGCCGGCGGAGCGCTGCTGTCCCGGCGCCGCCTGAACGGGGACTTCCGTCTCACCGCGCCGGTACTCGGCACGTGCCTGGGCGTGTCCCTGCTGCACGCCCTGTGGGACTCCACGCACAGCCTTGCGATCTGGATGGTCGCGCGGCTGACCGGCACCGGCGCGCAAGGGCGGCCGTTCGCCCAGGAGTACCTCGTCCGGCCGAGCGCCGAGCAGGAATACCTGTTCACGCTGTTCTCGGTCGGCGGGCCGGCCCTGGTGGCACTGGCCGGGGTCGGCTGGGTGCGGTCGCTGACTCGCCGGGGCACCTCTTGGAGAAATACCCCCTAGGGGTATAGTGTTTGAAGAACGTGGGGTTCCCTCGCGGGCCCCACCGGCCCCACACGCCTCGACGAGGAGTAACGACATGACCGCCCACACCGACACCCAGGGCTCCGTCACCACGGTCTACAAGGTGACCGGCATGAGCTGTGGCCACTGCGAAGGCGCCGTCTCCGGCGAGATCTCCGAGATCCCCGGCGTCAGCTCGGTGAAGGCCGTCGCGTCGACCGGCGAGGTGACCGTGGTCTCCGAGGCCCCGCTGGACGACGAGGCGGTGGGCGCCGCCGTGGACGAGGCCGGCTTCGAGCTGGCCGGCCGGGTCTGAGCCGCAGCGGCCCGTACGACCGGTCCCGCACCCGCGCGCGGGAACCGAAACCTTTCCCCGATCGGGCCGTGCCGACCAGCTGATACTGGATCCGCACGGCCCGGTCCGATGTCTGGAGTCCGGACATGACCAGCACCACCACAGAGACCGGGCCGGCGAGCCCGATAGGCGACACCTCCGAAGCCGGCACGTCCCGGGTCGAGCTGCTCATCGGCGGGATGACCTGCGCCTCCTGCGCCGCCCGCGTGGAGAAGAAGCTCAACGGCATGGACGGCGTCAGCGCCACCGTCAACTACGCCACCGAGAAGGCGAAGATCGCCTTCGGTGCGGGCGTCGGGGTGGCCGACCTGATCGCCACCGTGGAGAAGACGGGCTACACCGCCGAGGAACCCGCGCCGCCCGCGCCGGAGCCCGAGGCGGCCCCGGAAACCCCCGAGCGGGATCCCGAACTCGGCGCCCTGCGCCACCGGCTGCTCGTCTCCGCGCTGCTCGCCGCGCCCGTGGTGCTGCTCGCGATGATCCCGGCGCTGCAGTTCGACAACTGGCAGTGGCTGTCGCTGACCCTCGCCGCGCCCGTCGTCGTCTGGGGCGGCGCGCCCTTCCACCGGGCCGCGTGGAGCAACGCCCGGCACGGCGCCGCCACCATGGACACCCTGGTCTCGGTCGGCACACTGGCCGCGTTCGGCTGGTCGCTGTGGGCCCTGTTCTTCGGCGACGCGGGCATGACCGGCATGCACGACGAGTTCCGCTTCACCGTCGCGCGCAGGGACGGCGCCTCCACCATCTACCTGGAGGTCGCCGCCGGAGTCGTCGCCCTGATCCTGCTCGGCCGCTATCTGGAGGCCCGCTCCAAGCGCCGCGCGGGCGCGGCCCTGAAGGCGCTGATGGAGCTGGGCGCCAAGGACGTCGCGGTGCTACGGGACAGCCGTGAGGTACGCGTGCCCGTGTCGGCCCTGGCCGTCGGCGACCGGTTCGTCGTACGGCCCGGCGAGAAGATCGCCACCGACGGCACGGTGATCGAGGGCGTCTCCGCGGTCGACGCGTCGATGCTGACCGGCGAGTCGGTGCCGGCGGACGTCGGTCCGGGCGACCGGGTGACCGGTGCCACGGTCAACGCGGGCGGCCGGCTGGTCGTGGAGGCCACCCGGGTCGGCGCGGACACCCAGCTGGCCCGGATGGCGCGGCTCGTGGAGGACGCGCAGAACGGCAAGGCCGAGGTGCAGCGGCTCGCGGACCGGATCTCCGCGGTCTTCGTGCCCGTGGTCATCCTCATCGCCGTCGCGACCTTCGGCGTCTGGCTGGGCTTCACCGGCGACACGGTCGCCGCGTTCACGGCCGCCGTCGCGGTCCTGATCATCGCCTGCCCCTGCGCGCTCGGCCTCGCCACGCCGACCGCGCTGATGGTCGGCACCGGACGCGGCGCCCAGCTCGGCATCCTCATCAAGGGCCCCGAGGTACTGGAGTCCACGCGCCGCGTCGACACCGTCGTCCTGGACAAGACCGGCACGGTCACCACCGGCCGGATGACGCTCCAGGCGGTGTACGTCGCCGAGGGCGAGGACGAGCAGGAGCTGCTGCGCCTCGCCGGCGCCCTGGAGCACGCCTCGGAGCACCCGGTCGCCCGCGCGATCGCCGCCGGCGCCGAGGAGCGCGCCGGAGCACTTCCCGCGGTCGAGCGTTTCGAGAACGTCCCCGGGCGAGGCGTACGCGGGCGCGTGAACGGCCGCGAGGTGGCCGTGGGGCGCCTCTACGACGTGCTGCCGCAGGAGGTGGTCCGGGCAGCCCGCGAGGCCGAGCAGGAGGGTCGTACGGCCGTCGTGGCCGGCTGGGACGGGCGGGCCCGCGGGGTCCTCGCCGTCGCCGACGCGATCAAGGAGACCAGCGAGGCGGCGGTGGGCGAACTGCGCGCCCTCGGGCTCACGCCGGTGCTGCTCACCGGCGACAACCGGACGGTCGCCGAGGCGGTCGCGAAGACCGTCGGCATCGACGCCCGGAACGTGTACGCCGAGGTGCTCCCCGAGGACAAGGTGGACGTCGTACGACGGCTGCAGCGCGAGGGGCGGACCGTGGCCATGGCCGGCGACGGCGTCAACGACGCGGCCGCCCTCGCCACCGCCGATCTGGGCCTCGCCATGGGCACCGGCACGGACGCCGCGATCGAGGCGGGCGATCTGACGCTGGTGCGCGGGGACCTGCGCGTGGCCGCGGACGCCATCCGGCTGTCCCGGCGGACGCTGGCCACCATCAAGGGCAACCTGGCCTGGGCCTTCGGCTACAACGTGGCCGCGCTGCCGCTGGCCGCCGCCGGGCTGCTCAACCCGATGATCGCAGGGGCGGCGATGGCCTTCTCCTCGGTGTTCGTGGTGACCAACAGCCTGCGGCTGCGCCGCTTCCGCTGAAGTCCCGCGGGGTTACCGGCGGTTCGCCACAAGCCGAAGTGAGAGACCCCCTAGAGTCCGGCGCGAGCCTCACATAAGCTCTTCACAAGGCTCGCGCATCTTCCTTACGCTTGGGCTCCGATCGCCGTATCGGGGCTCTTGCGTACCTAAAGGACATATGCAAGAGACGCAGATCACAGTGATGCGAACGTAACCATCGAAGGGGTTCGAAGGTCTAAGTTGGCGATGTCGGTTCGGCGTCTTGGGGGGCGTCGTCCGGCGTCTGGGGATGTCTTGGGGGACTTCCTCAGAGATGCGTTGCCGGGGCACGTACACCGGGGAGCTTTGAGCGGCCCTCCCAGCGTGCGTTGTCCCGGCAGATCGCACCGCATCACTGGGGCAGGACGAGTTTTGCTCATTCTGCTCACCGACAGCGATTCAGGCGCTGTCCTCTCCGAGCGCCCGGCCGGATCCCGTGGGGGGAATCCGCACCGGGACATGGGAAGGCGCCCTGATCGTCGGCCCGTGGGGGGACCGGCGACAGGGCGCCTTCCGCTTTTCGCTTGTCGGCTTTCCGCGTCTCAGCTGCCAGCTTTCCGCGTGTCAGCGCCGATTCCCGGCGCTGCTACCGGGCCCGCCGACCGGGCAGGCCCTTTGGCACTCGGCGCGCTCAGTGCTCCTCGACCGGCAGGAAGTCGCGCCGGGCCGTGCCCGTGGGACGCGGCATCCGCCCGTGGGGCGCGGCATCCGGCAGCGGCTCAGCCGGCGGCCGGACCCCCGGCCGGACCCGGGGCCGTCGCCGACCCGAGCCCAAGAGGCCGACCGACGCCACCGGCGAGGGCAGAACTGGCCCACCGAGCACCGGTGAGAGCCCCCACCGGCAGGTGTCAGCGCTCCTCGACCGGCACGAAGTCGCGCTCGACGACGCCCGTGTAGATCTGGCGCGGGCGGCCGATGCGGGAGCCCGGCTCCTTGATCATCTCGGTCCACTGGGCGATCCAGCCCGGCAGCCGGCCGAGGGCGAACAGGACCGTGAACATCTCGGTCGGGAAGCCCATGGCCCGGTAGATCAGACCGGTGTAGAAGTCGACGTTCGGGTAGAGGTTGCGCGAGACGAAGTAGTCGTCGGAGAGGGCGTGCTCCTCCAGCTTCAGCGCGATGTCCAGCAGCTCGTCGGACTTGCCGAGAGCGGACAGCACGTCGTGCGCGGCGGCCTTGATGATCTTGGCGCGCGGGTCGAAGCTCTTGTAGACCCGGTGGCCGAAGCCCATCAGACGGACGCCGTCCTCCTTGTTCTTCACCTTGCGGATGAAGGAGTCGACGTCTCCGCCGTTGGCCTGGATGCCCTCGAGCATCTCCAGCACGGACTGGTTGGCACCGCCGTGCAGCGGGCCCCACAGGGCGCTGATGCCGGCCGAGATCGAGGCGAACATGTTCGCCTGCGACGAACCCACCAGGCGGACCGTCGACGTCGAACAGTTCTGCTCGTGGTCGGCGTGCAGGATCAGCAGCTTGTCCAGCGCGGAGACCACGACCGGGTCCAGCTCGAACTCCTGCGCCGGGACCGAGAAGGTCATGCGCAGGAAGTTCTCGACGTAGCCGAGGTCGTTGCGCGGGTAGACGAACGGGTGGCCGATCGACTTCTTGTACGCGTACGCCGCGATCGTCGGGAGCTTCGCGAGCAGCCGGATCGTGGAGAGGTCGCGCTGCCGCTCGTCGTGCGGGTTGTGGCTGTCCTGGTAGAAGGTGGACAGCGCCGAGACGACCGAGGACAGCATGGCCATCGGGTGGGCGTCGCGCGGGAAGCCCTTGTAGAAGTTCTTGACGTCCTCGTGCAGCAGGGTGTGCCGCGTGATCTCGTTCTTGAACGTGGCCAGCTCGTCGACGGTGGGCAGCTCGCCGTTGATCAGCAGGTACGCCACCTCGAGGAAGGTGGAGCGCTCGGCCAGCTGCTCGATGGGGTAGCCACGGTAGCGGAGGATGCCCGCCTCGCCGTCGAGGTAGGTGACAGCGGATTTATAGGCGGCCGTGTTGCCGTACCCGCTGTCCAGAGTCACCAGACCGGTCTGGGCGCGGAGCTTCCCGATGTCGAAGCCCTTGTCGCCGACGGTGCTGTCGACCACCGGGTAGGTGTACTCGCCGTCGCCGTACCGCAGTACTACAGAGTTGTCGCTCACGTCTTCCCTCACCGACGTAGTGCCTCATCTTCGAGGTGCCCTGACTGTCTCTACCATCCCCCATTTGGCTCAGGAGAGTGCACTCGGGGTCGACCATTGGGCTCATTGGCGGCACTGAGTGCCGCCAACTTGCCCATCCTGCCCCCTCCGAACGGCATCTGGAAGTGCTCTGTGACCTTCACGACTCATTTGATCGATCATTTTTTGTGATGCAGGTCGCCACGTCTGCCCAGCGCCAGGTCAGGCGCCATGCAGCCGGAAGTCCAGTGCCGTGCAACGCCGCCCCGCGGACACCGTGCGCACCGCCTGTCCGATCGCTTTGCGTGAACCGACGAGGACGACCAGCCGTTTCGCCCGTGTCACCGCCGTGTACAGCAGGTTCCGCTGCAACATCATCCATGCGCTGGTGGTGACGGGGATCACGACGGCGGGATACTCGCTCCCCTGCGAACGGTGGATGGTCACCGCGTACGCATGGGCCAGTTCGTCCAGTTCGTCGAATTCGTACGGAACCTCCTCGTCCTCGTCCGTCAGCACCGTCAGGCGCTGGTCGACCGGATCCAGCGACGTGACGACGCCGACGGTGCCGTTGAAGACACCGTTCTTCCCTTTCTCGTAATTGTTGCGAATCTGGGTGACCTTGTCGCCGACCCGGAAGACCCGGCCGCCGAACCGCTTCTCGGACAGGTCCGGGCGGCCCGGGGTGATGGCCTGCTGGAGCAGCCCATTGAGGGCGCCCGCCCCGGCCGGCCCCCGGTGCATCGGCGCGAGGACCTGCACGTCCCGCCGCGGATCCAGCCCGAACTTGGCCGGAATCCGACGAGCCGCCACGTCCACGGTGAGCCGCCCGGCCTCCTCCGTGTCGTCCTCCACGAAGAGGAAGAAGTCCTTCAGCCCGTCGGTGAGCGGATGCTGCCCGGCGTTGATCCGGTGCGCGTTGGTGACGACACCGGACTGCTGGGCCTGCCGGAAGACCCGGGTGAGCCGCACGGCGGGGACGGGGCTCCCGTCGGCGAGCAGATCGCGCAGCACTTCGCCGGCACCGACGCTGGGCAGCTGGTCGACGTCCCCGACGAAGAGCAGATGGGCGCCGGGGGGCACGGCTTTGACCAACTTGTTGGCGAGGAGCAGATCCAGCATGGAGGCCTCGTCGACGACGACCAGGTCGGCATCGAGCGGCCGATCCCGGTCATAGGCGGCATCGCCACCCGGTTTCAGCTCCAGCAACCGGTGCACGGTGGAGGCTTCCGCCCCGGTCAGCTCGGCGAGTCGCTTGGCGGCCCGCCCGGTCGGCGCGGCGAGCAGCACCTTGGCACGCTTGGCGCGGGCCAGCTCCACGATCGACCGGACCGTGAAGGACTTGCCGCAGCCGGGCCCGCCGGTGAGAACGGCGACCTTCTGGCTGAGCGCCAGGCGTACGGCGGCCTCCTGTTCGGGCGCGAGATCGGCCCCGGTGCGCGTCTTCAGCCAGCCGAGGGCCTTGTCCCAGTCGACGTCCTGGAAGCCCGGCATACGGTCCTGGTCCGTGCGGAGGAGGCGGAGGAGCTGGGCGGAGAGGGAGAGTTCGGCCCGGTGGAAGGGCACGAGGTACACGGCCGTGACGGGCTCGGAGTCGCCACCGTCCACCCCGGGCACCTTCTCCCGTACAACGCCCGGGTCCGCGCCGTCCTCTCCCGGCTGGGCCAGCTCGGCGAGGCACTCGATGACAAGTCCGGTGTCGACGGCGAGCAGCTTCACGGCGTCGGAGATCAGCCGCTCCTCGGGCAGGAAGCAGTGCCCTTGGTCGGCGGACTGGGACAGCGCGTACTGCAGACCGGCCTTGACCCGCTCCGGGCTGTCGTGCGGAATCCCGACGGACTGGGCGATCTTGTCGGCGGTGAGGAAGCCGATGCCCCAGACGTCGGCGGCGAGTCGATAGGGATGGTTCTTGACGACGGCGATCGAAGCGTCCCCGTACTTCTTGTAGATCCGCACGGCGATGGACGTCGACACCTCGACGGTCTGGAGGAAGAGCATGACCTCCTTGATCGCCTTCTGCTCCTCCCAGGCGTCGGCGATCTTCCTGGTCCGCTTGGGCCCCAGCCCCGGCACCTCGATGAGCCGCTTGGGCTCCTCCTCGATGATGCGCAGGGTGTCGGTGCCGAAGTGCTGCGTGATCCGGTCGGCGAAGACCGGCCCGATCCCTTTGACCAGACCGGACCCCAGGTATCGCCGGATGCCCTGGACGGTGGCGGGCAGGACGGTCGTGTAGTTCTCGACGTGGAACTGCTTGCCGTACTGGGGGTGCGAGCCCCAACGGCCCTCCATCCGCAGCGACTCCCCGACCTGGGCACCGAGCAGCGCACCGACGACCGTGAGGAGATCGCCGGCCCCTCTTCCGGTGTCGACCCGGGCGACCGTGTAGCCGTTCTCCTCGTTGGCGTACGTGATCCTCTCCAGCACACCTTCAAGCACGGCCATCCGCCGCTCGCCACTCGTGGGGGTCCCCGCCTGTTGAGCCATGATCCGACGGTACCGGTGGGGTGTGACAGCGGGGGCGTCACGCTGCACCCGGTCCTCCGGATCAGCGGCAACGATCAGACGAAGTAGTCCTCCGCGTCGGGATCCGGCAGTCCCTGCAAGAACCGCGAGAATGCGTCGAACGCGCTGTCCCCCAAGTAATACCCACCGGTGTGGTGAAGGTGGAAGAAACGACCGTTCTCGTCCACCAACAGAATTCCGCACTCCGAGGCCTCATGTCCCACAGGGAACAGAGCCGTTCCGAGTCCCGCGGCCAGCTCCATGACGGCCGTCGCGTCTCCGTCCTAACCCACGGTCGGATCCATGACCCACGCGACACCCGGTGTATTCGGCCGTAGGTATGGATGACATGAAGTGCGGGCGGAACCGGGGACAGCGGGACACCTTGCCGCTCGGAGTCCTGCACCCGCGCCAGGACCAACTCTTCGGCCTCCTCGCCGATGTCACGGCCAGGAGACCAACCATGCGCCGTGAGCCATTTCCGTACGTCTTGCGCCAGCCGCAGCGAAGTCATGTCCCTCGTCGGTCGGTCCAACACTCCACCCTCGTCAAGCAGAAGGGCTCTGCGGGTTCGTGTGCATCGCTCGAATGTTTCCACCGCGCTCTTGGATCCATTTCTGCGGGTCCGCGCCCGACAGCTCCCGCGAGATCCCTTCCCCCCCCTCGACGCGGAGTGACTTAGATCTGCGGAGCGGAAGTCAACCCCCCAGCAGTGAGGATCCCATGATGCGCGTACCCCCAGGCTTGGCGTTCATCAGCTTGACGCCGTTGCACCATGATCCGGAGAAAACAGCGTGCGAGAGGTCCGCCCCGCCGAAGTCAAGGCCCATAGCGTCCAGACCACCTTCGCTGACGCCACCCCAATCCCGCAGTCGCTGGGCTGCGACGCCACCCGAAGGAAATAGAGCGGGAACCCATACGGGACACGAGACCGCCGGCCGATTTCACCATCTAGCTTCGACGAAATCGAGCACTTCCAGAAGTCGAGAATTCTCTACTGTCGGCACAGAATAAGCATTATCCCGGATTCTACGAAGGAACTCGTCCGGAAGCAGAACATGGTGAAGGTGCACGTAGCGCCAGAGATCAGCCCTCCACAGCCATTCCCCGTCTGTCAGGAGGGAATCCCCGCTAAGAAATTCCCGGTCAGGGTCGAGGACATCAGCAGCAGCACCCATAACGCTAAAGATTTCATGACCAGAGCGTAGATATTCGATAATCTTACCCTCGTCATCGTACGGAGCTGACGCCAGGAATCCATGGATGCTCCCGATCCGGGCACCAAAGGCCGGGGTCCATAGCTCTTGGAAGAATCCTGCAATCTTCACGGTGTACACCTGCCCTAATGACTGATGGGGAAGAAGGTTCGCCAGTAGCCGTTGTCAAAGATCTTCGGGGTCTGTCCTGGGCCCCTCAATCTGGACACCCCTACCTTATTCGTGGGCGCCATGACCGGGACGCCAAGTTCATTGGCCAACGCTTGCGCAGCAGGCACATCCAGAGATCCCTCGGCCACTGTCCCACTATGGCAGGAAATCAGCCTGACAGGTCCACCATCGTAGCCGGGGTTGTTCCTGATGGCTTCAGCAATGTGCGTGGGATGCGTCTCGCCGGCAGGGAAGCTCACGTCGGAGTGGTTCACCCGGCCAGGCACGAAGTGCCCCCGGTTGTTTCCATGCACCACAACATCGTGGTAACCCTCCAAAGGCTTGACCTTTTCAAAATTGGTCAACGTGCTGTCGTCATAACCAACCGCTGTTGAACCTTCCCGGAAGTACACATGGTCACCCGTTTCCAACACAATATCGCCCGGCACCTTGGGCGGGGCAGGGACCGTCGAATCCGTGCCCCATTTCGCCTCGTAATCCCGCCCATTCGCCATGTGGATCGGATCATCACCCGACATGGTTGGAGAGCCGCCCTCATGCGCAGCGGTCCCGTCATGGCTCATGCCGTCCGACACGTTTTCCGTGTGGTCGTGGCCTGGCGCCCCATCCGGTTCCGGATGATGGCTGGGCTCGCCTCCCGGGTGCGATCCGTGCGCGGCGTCACTGCTTGAATGTGACGTGTCGGGCACTCCATGACCGCTGTGTCCTCCACCGCCGACGGCATCGTGAACAACGTTCGTCGACGCATGCGAGGCATGTGCAGAGTGTGCTCCGTCAGTGATGAGGTTATCGGCGGAAGTTGCAGTCCCTCCGGCGGCGCTTTCACCCATGTGCCCAGAGTCGTCCCCGACGTGGGGGACTGCGCCGACCAGGGCGGGTTCCTTGGCTGGGGAGCCGGTATGCAGGACGTCCGAGCCATCCGGGGACTGCTTTGCGATGTCCTGGGAGCCGCCCTCGCGGTGCATCAGCGTGTTGCCGTGGTGATCGACGATGTTGCCGTGTTCGTCGGCGAACAGTGCCGGTTCGCCCTCGGGTGTGTGGAGGGGTTCGGTGCCCGCGGGATGCAGTGGGGCGTTGTCGGGCAACTTGACGTTGCCGTTCGGGAGTTCGACGCCGCCCTTGGGGATGTCCACCCCTTCGGGGAGGTGGACGGTCCCGTCGGGCAGGTGCACCGTGCCCTCGGGCAGGGTGATCGCGTTGTCGGGGATCTTGGGGATGTCGATCTTCCCGGCGCCCTTCAGGGCCTTGCCGATGTCGCCGATCTTGGACAGTCCGGCGCCGGCGCCCTTCATCACGTACGTCATCGGGTCGATGACCCTGCCGACCTTGCCCGCCACCGAGATCGCCTTGGCCACCGCGCCGGCCTTGCCCGCACCCGCCACCGCCGCACCCTCACCACCGGTGAACACCGTCGTCAGCACATTGAAGGTGACCCCACCCGCGGCGCGCGCGGGGTTCTTGCCCCACTCGTCCCACGCCAGCAACGCCTTACCGGTCTGCTTCATCGTGTTGCGCGACTCACGCAGCCACGAGGGCATGTACTTGTCCGGCACCAGCAAGAACGCCGCCGCCGTCACCGGATTGGCCATGAACTCCAGCGCCGTCGCCAGCTGCGCCAGACCCTTCCAGGCCTGCTTCATCGCATCCCAGCCATCGACACCCACCAGGGTCCCCAGACCCTTGATCGTGCCCCAGATCCCGTCCACACAAATGCCGTCCCACAGGAACGACTTCGCCCAGTGCCCGAACTCGTACCAGTGGTGCTTCTGCTCCACCGGATCACCCCACGGCAACCCCTTCGCACCCTTCAGGTCCGAAGCGTTGTAGCCGTACATGTCCGACCTGTTGGAGCCATCCCCGGCGACCATCTGCGTCCCGTGCCAGATCGCCGTGATCTTGTTGTGGCACGTCCGCTCCGCCGCCCAGAACGCCGCCACCGCCGCCGTCACATCATCACGCAGCTGGTTGTTCTTCTTGACCTTGTCCTCGTCGTACTCCCAGTCGTGATCACCCTTGACCGAGTCGACGAACGCCACCGCGTCATGCCTGAGCTGCTTCAGCTTCGCCACCAGCGGACGGATCTCCGCCGCATACCCCGACAACGCCGACGACACCGTCTCCAGATGCGTGGCGAACGCATCCGAACGGTCCGCCACCGGCCGCGTCGAGCCGAACAGCTTCTCCGCCTCCGGAGCCTGATAGAACCCCCGCAGCTTCTGGAACTGCCCATGCACATCCGCACCCGTGGAACGGACCAGCCCGGCATCCTTCTTCAGCGCACCGTAATCCTTCTCCAACTGCTCCAGATCACCAGTGAACTCAGGAATCTCCTCCGGCTTGATCACGCCTGGCCCACTCCCGGCATCTTCACCCCGGGCATCGACGCATCACGCTGCGCACGCGCGGCCATCGCCTCGTCCCCGTCCATGTACGCCTTCGTCGCATCCACCGCACCCTGCAACGACTTACCCGCCCGCGCCGCGATGAACTGCAAGTCCTTCGTCGCACGCTCCGCATACTGCGACAACGCCAACGCCACCAGACCGCCCGACGACTTCCCGCCGTCCTTGCCCTGGCCACCCTGACCGCCATGACCGCCATGACCGCCATGACAGCCATGACCACCGTGACCGCCGGAGCCGCCGTCCGCGGAGATCGTGCCCGCACTCGACGCCGCCGACTGCAGATGCGTACCGAAATCGTTCGCGTACGTCTCCAGATGCGACGCCGTCTTCTCCGTCGTCGTCAGCACATGATTGATGCCCTGCGGATGCAGATCCCAGCCCGTCATACCCACCCCCGTGAACCCGGCACCCAGCCGTCACGAACCATCAAGAACAAGCGATCAGGAACACACGGCCAAGACCGCCGTTCAGCCGATGTTGTCCACCGCGGACTTCGCCCTCGCCAGCGTCGAATGCGCCGTCGAGTCGTTCTTCTCCATCGTCGTCTTCAGCAGATGAATGATGTTCCGCACCTCCTGCGACGCATGATTCCAACGACGCTCCTTGCCGTGGTACTCATCCGCCACACCATCCGCCGTGAAGTCCGCCATCGCCTTCTTCACCTGCTTGTCCCGCGCCCCGATGACCGTCTCCAACTGAGCGATCACCCCCGCGAGATTCCCCTGCACATCCGCCGACGCCGACGTGTCGTACGACCGACGATCCGCATTCGCACCCGCCATCACACACCACTCCCCGAAAAAGTTCCGAAACGCACAGACACTCAGCGGCCCGAGAAACGCGCCGCGTCGAAGTTGGCCGAACCCATCTGCCGCTTCGCGTTGTCACCCTGCTCCTGGTCACCCGTACTGAACGCACTGTCCATCCCGGACTGACCACCCAGGATCGCCCCCAGCGACCCATTCAGCTCCTTCGCGATCCCGTCCGCCCGCGCCTTGAACTGATCGAACGCCGCACGACCCGCACCGTTGAACTTCCCCTCCAACGGCTCCGCCGCCTGCACCAACTGCCGGATCAACGTCCCCAGATCCTGACTCGACCCACGCGAATCACGCATCAACGTCGACAACGTCTGCGCACCCATGTCGAACTTCATATGGCCTCCCCCGGTACGGGCTGATAAGAAACGTTTCCGCCCTTGCCATGCTCACAGCTGGCGATCGCACCTGCAACCGTCTAACGTCACAGCCCCGCCACAGAGCCCTCGGCGCAAGCGAGTCCCTCCACACGACCGACGGTACTGGTGGGGTCTGACAATGGCACTGTTACCGTGCCTGCCCATGTGGGGAGCCAACAGGACCGACGCCGTCGGGGAGTTCCAGGCCCGTATCGAGGCCGCCGTCACGGACACGCCGTATCGCATGAGCCGTACAGGGCAGGGATTCGAGCTGACCGTTGACGTCCCCAGCCGGGAACGGCAACGGCAGGTGCACACCTACCGCGTCGTGCTGCGCCGGCAGGAGCGGGCATTCACCATGACGGACATCGTCCGCACCGTCGGATACGGGGCCGGCCCGGGCGGTGTCCGCCTGGGCAAGACGGTGTCCGCCGGGCGGATCCTGTATGTCGTCAAGGGCGGGACGCCGGACGGCACCGGGCGATACCGCTTCTCGTCGGCCGACGGCCATCGCCTGATCCGGGGCGTGGCCCAGGAACTGGGGTGGCAGGAACTGCGGCCCACGAGCGTGAAGGTTGGCATCGGCTTCGGCATCTTCGGCGGCCTCGTCGTCCTCGGCACGCTGATCGGCCTGGCCGTTGCCTTCTGGCCCTGAACAGGGCGATACGGCTGAGGCCTCGCGCCGGTGCGGGCGCAGTCGCAGGCGCTACGGTGTCACGTCCCGCTTCTTCAGGGCCCCGAGGAACGCGGTGAAGGAGGGGGCGGGGAAGGTGAGGGTAGCTCGGGTGGGGGTCTTCGAGTCACGTATGGCTATGTGGGTGGGGGTGGCGGCGATCTCCACGCATTCGTTGCCGTCGCCTTCGCCGGAATAGGACGACTTCCGCCAGTTGTCGAGTGGGCTCATGGGAGGCTTCACAGCTCCTTGGTCAGATCGCGCATGAAGTCCCGCGACCGGTCGGGGTCGAGCGATACGCGCTCCACCTTACGGAAGCGCGTTCGATAGGTACCGAGCTGAGCTTCGGAGTCGATGAACACGGAACCGTGAGGTGCATCCCGTACCACGGTGTCCAGCTTGGGCAGGGTGCCGCCCACATACGTCATCGCGCTGGAGGCTCTGGCGAAGCCGTCCAGATCGAAGGGGATGACGCGCACGGTGATGTGGTCGGCTTCGGAGAGCTCAAGGAGCCGGGTGAGTTGAGCCCTTGCGGTGGCACGGTCGCTGACTCTGATCCGAAGGGCCGCCTCATGGATCACCGCTTCGTACGGGATGCTGAACTCCTGGCGGGCCCTACGGTGCTGGATGCGCAACTCGACTTCCTCGCCGGTCAGTTCCGGCAGCCTGGACAAGAAGACGGCACGCGAGTAGTCCTCCGTCTGCAGCAGGCCCGGCACATAGAGGATTGCTACGTGGCGCAGGAATCGGGCGTGGTGCTCCAACTCGGACAGGTCCAGGAATGACGTAGGAAGCCGGCCCCGGTACTCCTCCCACCAACCTCGTGTCCGGTCCGTGGCCATCTCGACCAAGGCATCGATGAACTCCGCGTTTGTACAGGCGTAATGGGACGCGAGTCGACGCAGCCGCTCTTCACTGACTCCCGTGAGGCCTGATTCGATGTGGCTCATCTGGACCCTGTTCACCCCGAGTAGCGCCGCCGCTTGGACGGCGGTGAGTCCTGCCGCCTCGCGCAGCCTGCGCAATTCGACTCCCAGGCGCAGCTGACGGGCTGTTGGTTCGCGCCTCTGGACCATGGGGGGGTTGCTCCTCCTCTTTCGGGGGCGGATCGCGCGATCAGCTTGCCACGGGTTACACGTTACCCCTACCTTCGGTGACGTAGCGCACACGTAGCGGAAGCGCACCGCGCTGTCCTCCCATGACGGCTGCAAGGCCACCGCGCGCCAAATCCCTCTCTGTGTACTGGAGTTGATGACGCATGCCCGAAAACGAAGCCTGGGACTACACGCTCTACGTCCCCAACGACCTCAGAGCCGTCACGGTGTGCCGCCGCACCCTGCGCCTGATTCTGACCCTGCATGGGTTGATCGGGATCGTGGACACGGCGGAGTTGCTGGCGGCTGAGCTGGTGTCCAATGCCGTGCGGCATACGAAGGGGCCGGCGGCGTTGAGGGTGCGTCGTACCCCGGAGGGCACGGTGTGGATCGGGGCGTGGGACACCGATCCCGCTCCGCCGGATCCGCCGCGTCCGCTGGAGCAGGTGGCGGAGCTGGAGGACGGGCGGGGGCTGGGGCTGGTGAAGGCCTGTGCGGAGTACTGGGGGTGGCAGCCCACGGCACGGTTCGGGGACCGGGGAAAGTACGTGTGGTGTGAGCTGGGGGCCGCGTGATGGTCGGCTCGTCGCATGAGGCGTTGCATCGGATCTTTCAGAAGGATCCGACGCTGCTGACGAAGGCGTTACAGAAGGTGCTGCACGTGCCCTTCCCCGAGCCTCGGGAGATCGCCGCGCTGAACGTGGACCTCACCGAGATCGAACCGGTCGAGCGCCGGGTGGACACCCTGCTGCGGGCGGAGACGGACAAGGGCACGTACCTGCTGGTGGTGGAGTCGCAGGGGAAGGCGGACGAGCGGAAACGGGGCAGCTGGCCTTATTACCTCTCGTACTTGCATGAGAAGTACCGCTGCGAGCCCGTGCTCATCGTCATCACCCAGAGCAGCAGGACGGCGCAGTGGGCATCGAAGCCGATCCGGTTCGGCTTCCCGGGCTGGGACTCGATGACGGTACGGCCGCTGGTGCTGGGTCCGGACAACGTGCCGGTGATCTCGGACGAGCGGCAGGCCGAGCGGGACGTACCTCTTGCGGTGCTCTCGGCCATGACACACGGGCGTGGCCCGCAGGCTCCGGCCATACTGGAATCCCTGGCCGCCGCCCTGCGGACCATCGACCCCGACAGTGCCGCAGTCTTCGTGCAGTTTGTCGACTCCTGCCTGGCCGACCCCCAGGCGAAGCAGATGTGGAGGGACCTGATGACCGCGATCCAGTACTTCTGGCGACACCCGCTCGCGGAACAGGTACGCGCGGAAGGCCGCGATCAAGGCCTGGAAGAAGGTCTGGAACAAGGCCTGGAGCAAGGCCTCGAACAGGGCCGGGCCGAGGCCAAGGCCGAGATGGTGCTCCAGATTCTGGAATGGCGCCGCATCCCGGTACTTGACGCCGACCGCAAGCGAGTGGCGGCGTGCAGGGACCTCGCCCAGCTGGAGGCCTGGGCCCAGCGCGCCGTACACGCCACGAGCGCGGCGGAGCTGTTCGACGCGGAGTGACGAGGATGGCGATCCAGTACTTCTGGCGACACCCCCTGGCGGAGCAGGTGCGCGCGGAAGGCAGGGAACAAGGCAGGGAACAAGCCAGGGAAGAGGGCAGAGCCGAGGGCCGTATCGAGGGTCGCAGGGAGATGATCCTGCGCATCCTGGAGTGGCGGGGAATCCCGGTGGCAGATGGGACCCGCGAGCGAGTCACCGCCTGTACGGACCTCGCCCAGCTGGAGGTATGGGCCCAGCGCGCCGTACACGCCACAGACGCGGCGGGGTTGTTCGGCACGGAGTGAGCAGCCCGGTCCCTTGGGTATGCCGAAGGCCCGCGTCCGGGAAGACGCGGGCCTTCGTCCCTGGAAGCGGACGATCAGGGGCTCGGGTCAATGGGCCGGTGACAGTCCCTTCCGCAAGGGGCGGCTGACGGAAAAGGGGTGTGTCAGGCCGCCGCCTGGGCCATGACCAACGGGATCCGGGGAGAGCTGGGCGGCACGGGCGTCCTGGTCGTCGGCGTGCACTGCGGGTACATCGACACGGACATGGCCGCCCATGTCACCGGCTTGAAGAACACCCCGGAGTCGATCGCCGCGCAGGCCTTCGACGCCGTGGAGGCGGGCCGTACGGAAGTCCTCGCCGACGAGCGCACCCGGCGGGCCAAGGCGGATCTGAGCCGGCCCGGGCCCGGCACCGACCCCGCCTAGACCTCGCCTAGACCCCGCCCAGACCACGTCTAGACCCCGGTGCCGGCCCTTCCTGGCCTCCGGTCACGATTAGGTTTCGGTCAACGTTCAACCTCTTGCCTTCGCCCTGTGTAATCGATTCCAATCCTTCCTGCGGCACAACGTGGAATCGATTACACGCCTGGCCGCCAAGGAGTCTCACGAGGAGGTGAGTCCGGGGATGGCGAGCATCAAGGACGTCGCCGCTGCAGCCGGCGTGTCCGTCGCCACGGTCTCGCGTGTCCTGAACGCGCATCCGTCGGTCAGTGCCGACGCACGGGCGCGTGTGCTGGCCGCCGTCGAAGCGCTGGGGTATCGGCCCAACGCCGTCGCCCGGTCGCTGCGTACCGACCAGACCCACACCCTCGGGCTGGTGATCAGCGATGTGCTGAACCCCTACTTCACCGAGCTGGCCCGCTCCGTCGAGGAGGAGGCACGGGCGCTCGGGTACAGCGTGATCATCGGGAACGCCGACGAGCGGCCCGAGCTGCAGGACCACCACGTGCGGAATCTGCTCGACCGGCGGATCGACGGGCTCCTCGTGTCCCCCACCGATGGGGGGTCGCCGCTCATGCTCGACGCCGCTCGGGCCGGGACTCCCATGGTGTTCGTGGACCGGTGGATCCCGGGCCTGGACGTGCCCGTCGTACGCGCCGACGGGCGGGCGGCCGTACGGGATCTGGTCGCGCATCTGCATGGGCTCGGGCATCGGCGGCTCGCCATCATCGCCGGGCCCGCCGCCACCACGACCGGCAGTGAGCGTGTCGAGGCCTTCCGGGCCGCGCTCGCCGAGCACGGGCTTCCGCTTCCCGATGCCTACATCGGCCAGGGCGACTTCCAGGCCGAGAGCGGGCGGCGGGTCACCGAGGGGTTTCTGGATCTGCCTCGGCCGCCGGAGGTCGTCTTCGCCGCCGACAATCTCATGGCACTCGGTGCGCTCGACGCGGTACGCGCGCGTGGACTGCGCGTTCCGGACGACATCGCGCTCGCCGCGTTCGACGACATCCCCTGGTTCGTGCACACCGATCCGCCCGTCACCGCGATCGCCCAGCCGACCGGTGAGCTGGGGCGGGCCGCCGTACGGGCCCTCGTCGACCGCATCGAGGGGCGGGCGGCCGCGTCCGTCACCCTCTCCGCCCGGCTCGTCGTGCGCCGCTCGTGCGGCGAGCATCCCCAGAAGAACAGGAGCACGTCGTGAGCGACCCGGACGAGTTGCTGCGCATCGAGGGCATACGGAAGACCTTCCCCGGCGTGGTCGCGCTCGACGGCGTCGACTTCGATCTGCGCCGGGGTGAGGTCCATGTGCTGCTCGGTGAGAACGGCGCCGGCAAGAGCACGCTGATCAAGATGCTCTCCGGTGCCCATACGCCCGATGCCGGGCGGATCTGGGCAGGCGGCCGCGAAGTGCGTATTCATGGCGCCCAGGACGCCGAGCGGCTCGGGATCGCCACCATCTACCAGGAGTTCAACCTCGTACCGGACCTGACCGTCGCCGAGAACATCTTCCTCGGGCGGCAGCCCCGGCGCTTCGGGATGATCGACCGGAAGCGGATGGAGGCCGAGGCCGAGGCGCTGCTGCAGCGGGTGGGGGTCGCCGTGTCCCCACGCGCGCGTGTGCGTGAACTCGGCATCGCGCGACTGCAGATGGTCGAGATCGCCAAAGCGCTCAGCCTGGACGCGCGCGTGCTCATCATGGACGAGCCGACCGCCGTGCTCACCGCGGAGGAGGTCGAGAAGCTCTTCGGCATCGTGCGCCAACTGCGCGCCGACGGGGTCGGGATCGTCTTCATCACCCATCATCTGGAGGAGATCGCCGCCCTGGGGGACCGGGTCACCGTCATCCGGGACGGGCGTAGCGTCGGGCAGGTCCCGGCGTCGACTCCCGAGGACGAGCTCGTACGGCTCATGGTCGGGCGGTCCATCGAGCAGCAGTATCCGCGGCAACGGGCCGACCGCGGCGCCGCGTTGCTGTCCGTCGAGGGGCTCACCCGGGACGGGGTGTTCCATGACGTGAGCTTCGAGGTGCACGCCGGGGAGGTCGTCGGGATCGCCGGGCTGGTGGGCGCCGGGCGTACCGAGGTCGTACGGGCCGTGTTCGGAGCCGATCCGTACGACGGCGGGGCCGTCACCGTCTCCGGGACGCGGCTCAAGCGGCATGACGTGAACGCCGCCATGGCCGCCGGGATCGGGCTCGTGCCCGAGGACCGCAAGGGTCAGGGGCTGGTGCTCGGCGCCTCCGTCGAGGAGAACCTCGGGCTCGTGACGATGCGCGCCGCCACCCGGGCCGGGCTCGTCGACCGCAGGAGCCAGCGCGCGGCCGCCGAGCGGATCGCCGCGCAGCTGGGCGTGCGGATGGCCGGGCTGGGGCAGCAGGTGCGGACCCTGTCCGGTGGCAATCAGCAGAAGGTCGTCATCGGCAAGTGGCTGCTGGCCGACACCAAGGTGCTGATCCTCGACGAGCCGACGCGCGGGATCGACGTCGGCGCGAAGGTCGAGATCTATCAGTTGATCAACGAGCTGACCGCCGCCGGGGCCGCCGTACTCATGATCTCCAGCGATCTGCCGGAGGTGCTCGGTATGAGCGACCGGGTGCTGGTCATGGCCCAGGGCCGGATCGCCGGCGAGCTGCGAGCGGCCGACGCCACGCAGGACGCCGTCATGGCGCTCGCCGTCTCCACTCCCACCACTGACGACAACACCGCGAAGGAGGCCTCCCGTGGCCACTGACACGCTGGGGAGCCGGGCGGGCGCGAATGGCGCCCCGGGCGGCCTGCGCCGGCTGCTCCTCGACAACGGCGCGCTCACCGCGCTGATCGTCCTGGTCATCGCCCTGTCGGCGCTGTCCGGGGACTTCCTCACGACCGACAATCTGCTCAACATCGGCGTCCAGGCGGCCGTTACGGCCATCCTGGCCTTCGGTGTGACCTTTGTGATCGTCTCGGCCGGTATCGATCTCTCGGTCGGGTCCGTGGCCGCGCTGTCGGCGACCGTGCTGGCCTGGAGCGCCACGCAGCACGGGGTGCCGGTGGCGGTCGCCGTGCTGCTCGGGCTCGGCACGGGCGTCGTGGCCGGTCTGGTGAACGGATTCCTCATCGCCTACGGCAAGTTGCCGCCGTTCATCGCGACGCTGGCGATGCTGTCCGTGGGGCGCGGTCTGGCCCTGGTGATCTCCCAGGGCTCCCCCATCGCCTTCCCCGGCTCGGTCTCGCACCTCGGGGACACGCTCGGCGGCTGGCTGCCGGTGCCCGTGCTGGTCATGGTCGTGATGGGGCTCGTCGCCGCGCTCGTGCTGGGGCGGACGTACATCGGGCGCTCCATGTACGCCATCGGCGGCAACGAGGAAGCCGCGCGGCTGTCCGGGCTGCGCGTGCCGCGGCAGAAGCTCGCGATCTACGCGCTGTCCGGGGTGTTCGCGGCCGTCGCCGGTGTCGTGCTGGCGTCCCGGCTCTCCTCGGCGCAGCCGCAGGCCGCCGACGGCTACGAGCTGGACGCGATCGCGGCGGTCGTCATCGGCGGGGCCTCCCTCGCGGGCGGCACCGGCAAGGCGTCCGGCACGCTGATCGGCGCGCTGATCCTGGCGGTGCTCAGGAACGGCCTCAACCTGCTGAGCGTCTCGGCCTTCTGGCAGCAGGTCGTGATCGGTGTGGTCATCGCGCTGGCGGTGCTGCTGGACACCGTGCGCCGCAGCGCCGGGGCGACTCCGGTGGCAACCGGGCCCGGCGGAGGCGGCAAGGGCAAGCAGGCCGCCACGTACGCCCTCGCGGCCGTCGCGACCGTGGCGGTCGTGGGCGCGACCTCCTTCCTGCACGGCGGCTCGTCGTCCTCCACGACCCCGCGCATGGGCCTGTCGCTGTCCACCCTCAACAACCCGTTCTTCGTGCAGATCCGGGCCGGTGCCCAGGCCGAGGCGAAGCGGCTGGGCGTGGACCTGACCGTCACCGACGCGCAGAACGACGCCTCCCAGCAGGCCAACCAGCTGCAGAACTTCACCAGTTCGGGCCTGGGCGCGATCATCGTGAACCCGGTGGACTCGGACGCGGCGGGCAACTCGGTGAAGGCCGCCGGCCAGGCGAAGATCCCGGTGATCGCCGTCGACCGGGGCGTCAACAAGGCCGACGTGGACACGCTGGTGGCGTCCGACAACGTGGCGGGCGGTGAACTGGCCGCGAAGACGGTCGCCGAGAGGCTCGGTGGCAAGGGCAAGATCGTGATTCTGCAGGGCCAGGCGGGCACGTCGGCGGCCCGGGAGCGGGCGCAGGGCTTCGCGAACGGGCTGAAGGCCTACCCGGGCATCCAGGTGCTGGCCCAGCAGCCCGCCGACTTCGACCGCACCAAGGGCCTCGACGTGATGTCGAACCTGCTGCAGGCTCATCCGGACGTGCAGGGTGTCATCGCGGCCAACGACGAGATGGCGCTCGGCGCGATCAAGGCGCTCGGCTCCAAGGCGGGCAGCTCCGTGCAGGTGGTCGGTTTCGACGGCACCCCGGACGGGCTGACGGCGGTGAAGAACGGCACGCTGTACGCGTCGGTCGCCCAACAGCCGACGCAATTGGGGAGGATTGCCGTGGACAACGCGCTGAGCGCGGTCCAGGGCAAGAAGGTGGAGCCGACGGTGAAGGTACCGGTGAAGGTGGTCACGAAGGACAACGTGGCCGGTTTCAGCGGCTGACGACGGTCAGCCGGCAACGCACAGGTGTCCATGGGCGGGTCATCTCTCAGGGGAACAACAGGGGAACAAGGGGAGTCAACTGATGTACGGCTACGACCTGTTGGTCGTGGGTTCGGCCAACGCCGACCTGGTGATCGATGTCGAGCGGCGGCCGGCCGCCGGTGAAACGGTGCTCGGCGGCGACCTGGCCGTCCACCCGGGCGGCAAGGGAGCGAACCAGGCGGTCGCCGCCGCCCGGCTCGGCGCGGGTACGGCCCTGCTGGCCCGGGTCGGTGACGACACCTACGGCCGGCTGCTCCTCGACTCCCTGCGCGCGGACGGTGTCGACACGGTCGGCGTGCTGGTGGGCGGGGCGCCGACGGGCGTGGCGCTGATCACCGTGGACCCCTCGGGCGACAACAGCATCGTGGTGTCGCCCGGCGCCAACGCCCGGCTCGCCCCGGCGGACGTCCGGGCGGCGGTGAGCCTGTTCCTGGCCTCCCGGGTGGTGTCGGCGCAACTGGAGATCCCGCTGGAGACGGTCGTGGAGGTCGTACGGAATCTGGCCCCGGACAGCCGCTTCGTGCTGAACCCGTCGCCGCCGAGGCCCCTGCCCACGGAGGTGCTGGCGGCCTGCGATCCGCTGATCGTCAACGAGCACGAGGCACGGGTGATCCTCGGCGAGTCCTGTGTGAGCGAGGACCCGGCGGACTGGGCGCGGCTGCTGCTGGCCAAGGGCCCGCGCTCGGTGGTGGTGACGCTGGGTGCGGAGGGGGCGCTGGTGTGCGACTCCAGTGGTGTCCTTGCCGTGCCGTCGGTGAAGGTGGACGCGGTGGACACGACGGGCGCGGGCGACGCGTTCACGGCCGCGCTGGCCTGGAAGCTCGGGTCGGGTGCGCAGCTGCGGGAGGCGGCGGCCCATGCGGCCCGGGTGGGCGCGGCGGCGGTGACGAGGCGGGGCGCGCAGGAGTCGTATCCGACGGCGGAAGAGGTCGAGGAGCTGTGAAGAAGGCGGGGATCCTCAACCGCCATCTCGCGGGTGCCCTGGCCGAGTTGGGGCACGGTGACGGGGTGCTGGTGTGCGACGCGGGCATGCCGATCCCGGCCGGGCCGCGCGTGGTGGACCTGGCGTTCCGCGCCGGCGTCCCGTCCTTCGCCGAGGTCCTGGACGGCCTGCTGGCCGAGCTGGTGGTGGAGGGCGCGACGGCGGCGCGGGAGCTGCGCGGTCCCCATCGGGTTCTCCTGGACAGCCACTTCCCCGGGCTGGAGCTGGTCCCGCACGAACGCCTGAAGCAACTCTCGGCGGACGCCCGCCTGGTGGTCCGCACCGGGGAGGCCCGGCCGTACGCGAATGTGCTGCTGCGGTGCGGGGTGTTCTTCTAGGCGAGCGGGGCGCGGCGCGGGCCTGCGGACGGGCGTCGCCGCCCTCCGCGTGCAGGGCGGCGCGCTGTCGGCATCTCTGCCGGCGAGACACCCATGACCTTCGCCTCCTCAGAATCAGGTGAGATCCAGGGTGACGCGCAGGGCGGCGGAGATCCGGTCCATGGTCTCCGTGTCGACGGTGCCGAGAAACTCCCCGGCCTGAAGGCGCTTGTCGGTCAGCGCGGTGAGGTCAACTGCGACGGCCGCGCCGCGCACCGGGTGGGCCACAGGGATGGTGACGACGGTGTCCGGGGCACCCCGAGTCTCGTCAATCATCATGCACACGGCGGTACCGGGCAGGGCATCCAGAGCGGCGTCCGACTCGACGATGACCACCGCTCGGCTCTTGGTGGCCAGCTGGACACGCCAGACCTGGCCGCGAGCCAACGCCATCACGCGACATCCTCACCGAAGATGTCGGCGAGTTCCTCGGTGTCGTTCGCGGCCTGCTCGCGCCAGGCTCGCACGGCGGGCGCCGCGTCGCGCAGCTGCTGGGCCCGAAGCGCGTGCTCGACGTAGGCCGACAGGTTGCCGCCGGAGGCGGCACGGGCGTGGGCAACGAGATCGGCCGGCAGGCTGACCGTGGTGCGCATACGAGTCTTCATACAAACCAGCATACTCCTGTATGACGCACCCCGGGACCATTGACCCTGCGCGGCAGCGGGTGGGACAGTCACCGACTACTCTCGGCCGAGCCGTGCACCCCTGCTCTCCGCGACCCGCTTGACGTCCGTCAGGGACTCGCTGAGCCGTCGGGCGAGGTAGCGCAACTCGTCGCCGGTCAGCCTTTGCTCGGCGGGGAGTTCGGTCGCGTGGTCCAACAGACCCGCCGCCATACCGAGTTGCACGCTCTCGATCTGGTCCGCGAGCCGGGAGACGTATCCCGTGCCGTCACCCATCAGGTAGCAGGGCTTGCCGTCCGCACCGGTCCAGGGAAGCAGGCGCCCGCTCATGCGTAGGTCTCCACGAGGTCGAGATAGGGCCGGAGCAATGGCTCGACCAGCCGGGCGAGGAGATGTGTCATGCCGACCTGCTTTCTCACCTGCGGTGACTGCGTTCTGTGGCGAATTCCTCACAGAGTGGGGTCGGGGCTGGCTACGCTGCCAGGGGCGGGGACTTGACAGCGCCTTTGTCAGGAACGGGAGTTGGCCGGATGAGCGAGCGCCAGAAGCCTCGGACGCAACGCGAGAAGTACGGAGAGGAGCTGAGGCTGCGGCGGATCGCGGCCGGTCTCACCCAGGAACAACTGGGCGAACTGATCGTGTGCTCGCCCACGTTGATCAGTCATTACGAGGCGGGGAGACGGCTGCCGAGTCCCGATGACGCGCGGCGGATCGACCAGGCATTGTCGACGGACGGATTCTTCTCGCGGTGGCTGGAGGACCTGGAGTCGAAGTACATCGACCACTTCGCAGCCGTGGCCGAACTGGAGAAACAAGCCACGCTGATCCAGCAGTTCGCGCTCTCTCTGGTACCAGGCGTGCTCCAGACCGAGGGCTACGCGCGCGCCCTCTTCCGGGCGTACCGGCCGAATCACACGGCGGAGGAACTTGACGAAGCCGTTGTCATTCGAACAAAGCGTGCCCGGATTCTCGACGGGCCGTCGAAGCCGGTCGTCTGGACGTTGCTCGACGAGTCCGTGCTGCGGCGCCGCGTCGGTGGCCCGCAGATCATGGCCGAACAGCTGCACAAGATCGCGGACATGGCCGAGGCCGGGCGGCTCCGGCTGCATGTGCTTCCGTACGGTGTCGGGGCACACTCGCTTCAGCAGAGCCTGCTCACGCTCATGAGCTTCGAGGACTCTGCTCCAGTGGCCTATGCCGAAGGCTTTCTCACCGGCAATCTGATGGACGATCCGGCGCTGGTGGCCGCCAGCCAGACCGCCTACGCTCTTGCGCTGAGCGACGCGTTGTCGCAGCAGGAATCACTGGCCGCAGTCAGGGCGGCAGCGGAGGAACACGCACATGGTCAGCAGTGAGCACACCGTCTCCGACTCGTCCATGCTCACCGGGTGGTACAAGTCCAGCTACAGCGGCGGCGACCAAGGTGAATGCCTCGAAGTCGCACGCGGTCACGCCGTCGTCCCCGTCCGCGACAGCAAAGCCGTAACCGGCCCGGCACTGCTCTTCTCCACCGACGGCTGGCAGTCATTCGTGACCGCCGTCAAGGACGGTCGGATCGGCGACAGCTGAGAGAGGCATCTCGAACCCGAACATGATTGGATCTTCGCCGTCGCCCTTCGCGACAGGAAACCGATCAGGGAACGGGGAACATGCGTAGGACAGTTACCGGTGCGGCCGCCCTCGCCACGGCGGTGCTGCTGCTGACGGGATGCGGCGGCAGCGGCAAGGACTCGGGCCAGGGCCAGGGCAGCGACAAGGCGGCCTCGCCGAGCGCGCCGTCGGCGGCCAAGACGGCCGACAAGGCCACCCACACCGTGACGCTGCAGGTCACCGGCGAGGGCAGCACCATGGTGATGTACAACCTGTCGAGCGATGGCTCCGGGACGCAGAAGCTGCCGTGGACGAAGACGGAGACCATCCATCTCACCCCTGCTGAACAGCGGGTGGGATACCTGGTGTCGGTCGTCCCGGGCTCGGTCCAGGGCACCGGCGGAATGCTGAAGATGGCATCCTGCGTGATCAAGGTCGATGGCAAGCAAGTCGCCGACAACAACGGCGGCAAGACCAACAAGCCCTGCGAGTACAAGGTCAAGTAGGGCGAGCCCTGGCTCGACCCGGTGTGCCGGGTCGAGCCGCGGACTACGAGCGGATCACCCGCTCCACGAACCGCTCCGCCGTCTCCGCCAGCACTTCCCGGCCGTCCCTGGCCCATAGATCGTCGTTGAAGAGTTCGACCTCGATGGGACCGGCGTAGCCGGCCGCCTCCACATAGCCCCGCCACTCGCGCAGGTCGATCGCACCGTCGCCGATCTGGCCCCGGCCGGTGAGGACACCCTCGGGCAACGGGGTGATCCAGTCGGCGAGTTGGAAGGTGTGGATACGGCCGCCCGCGCCCGCCCGGGCGATCTGCGCCGGAGCCTGGTCGTCCCACCAGATGTGATACGTGTCCACCGTCACCCCGACCTGGTGCGCCGGGAAGCGTTCGGCCAGGTCCAGGGCCTGGGCCAGGGTCGAGACCACGCAGCGGTCGGCGGCGTACATGGGGTGCAGGGGCTCGATGGCCAGACGGACGCCATGGTTCTCGGCGTACGGCGCCAGTTCGGCGAGGGCGTCGGCGATGCGTTCGCGGGCCGCCCGCAGGTCCTTGCTGCCGGGCGGGAGGCCGCCGGAGACCAGGACCAGGGTGTCCGTGCCGAGCGTGGCCGCCTCCTCGATCGCGCGCCGGTTGTCCGCCAGCGCCGCCGCGCGGGCCTCCGGGTCGATCGCCGTGAAGAAGCCGCCGCGGCACAGGGTCGTCACCGTCAGGCCCGCCTCGCGGATCAGCTTCGCCGTCTCCGTCAGGCCGTACTCCTGGACCGGTTCCCGCCACAGGCCCACCCGGCCCACACCCAACTGGCCGCAGGCATCAACGAGTTCCGGCATCGACAGCTGCTTCACCGTCATCTGGTTGATGCTGAAGCGCGAGAGATCGGCCGTCATGAGGTCACCCCGTACAGCGACAGCAGCGTCTTCATCCGCTCCTCCGCGAGCTTCGGGTCCGGGAACAGGCCGAGGCCGTCGGCGAGTTCGTAGGCGCGGGCGAGGTGCGGGAGGGAGCGGGCCGACTGGAGGCCGCCGACCATCGTGAAGTGCGTCTGGTGGCCCGCGAGCCAGGCCAGGAAGACGACGCCCGTCTTGTAGAAGCGGGTCGGGGTCTGGAAGAGGTGGCGGGACAGCGCGACCGTGGGGTCCAGCAGGTTCCGGAAGCCGGCCGTGTCGCCCGTGTCCAGGACCCGTACCGCCTGCGCCGCCAGCGGGCCCAGCGGGTCGAAGATGCCGAGCAGGGCGTGGCTGAAGCCGTGCTCGTCGCCCGCGATCAGCTCGGGGTAGTGGAAGTCGTCGCCGGTGTAGCAGCGGACCCCACGGGGCAGTCTGCGGCGCAGGCCGATCTCGCGCCGGGCGTCCAGCAGGGACACCTTGATGCCGTCGACCTTGTCGGGGTGGGCGGCGATGACCTCCAGGAACACCTCCGTCGCCGTGTCCAGGTCCGTCGCGCCCCAGTAGCCCGTCAGCGCCGGGTCGAACATCGGGCCCAGCCAGTGCAGGATCACCGGCTCGGCGGACTGGCGCAGCAGCCGGCCGTAGATCTCCAGGTAGTCCTCGGGGCCCGAAGCCGTAGCGGCCAGGGCCCGGGACGCCATCAGGATCGCCTGGGCGCCCGACTCCTCCACCACCGCGAGCTGTTCCTCGTAGGCCGCGCGGATCTCCGCGAGCGAGCCGCCCGTGAGCTGGTCGGTGCCGACCCCGCAGGCGATACGGCCGCCGACCGACCGCGCCTCGGCGGCGCTACGGCGGATCAGCTCGGCCGCGCCCGCCCAGTCCAGGCCCATGCCGCGCTGGGCGGTGTCCATGGCCTCGGCGACACCGAGTCCGTGCGACCACAGGTGGCGGCGGAAGGCGAGGGTGGCGTCCCAGTCGACGGCGGCGGGGGAATCGGGGGACACGTCGGCGTACGGGTCGGCCACGACGTGGGCCGCCGAGAAGACCGTACGGGAGGTGAAGGGGGTGCCCGACGAGCACACCAGGGGCTCGCCACGGGGCTCGTAGGTGCGCAGGGTGCCGTCGGCGGACGGGAGGCGGACGGTCACAGGGCGATCTCCGGTACCTCGATACGGCGGCCCTCGGCCGAGGACTTCAGGCCCAGCTCGGCGAGCTGGACGCCACGGGCGCCGGCCAGCAGGTCCCAGTGGTACGGGGCGTCGGCGTAGACGTGCTTGAGGAACAGCTCCCACTGGGCCTTGAAGCCGTTGTCGAAGTCCCCGTTGTCCGGCACCTCCTGCCACTGGTCGCGGAAGACCTCCGTCGCGGGGATGTCCGGGTTCCAGACCGGCTTGGGGGTCGCGGAGCGGTGCTGGGCGCGGCATCGGCGCAGGCCGGCGACGGCCGAGCCCTCGGTGCCGTCGACCTGGAACTCGACCAGTTCGTCGCGGTTGACCCGGACCGCCCAGGAGGAGTTGATCTGGGCGACGGCGCCGCCTTCGAGTTCGAAGATGCCGTACGCCGCGTCGTCCGCCGTCGCGTCGTAGGGCTTGCCGCTCTCGTCCCAGCGCTGCGGGATGTGGGTGGTGGCGAGGGCCTGGACGGACCTGACGCGGCCGAACAGCTCGTGCAGGACGTATTCCCAGTGCGGGAACATGTCGACGACGATGCCGCCGCCGTCCTCGGCGCGGTAGTTCCAGGAGGGGCGCTGGGCCGGCTGCCAGTCGCCTTCGAAGACCCAGTAGCCGAACTCGCCCCGCACGGACAGGATCCGGCCGAAGAAGCCGCCGTCGATGAGCCGCTTCAGCTTCAGCAGGCCCGGCAGGAAGATCTTGTCCTGCACCACGCCGTGCCTGATGCCCTTCTCCTGGGCGAGACGGGCGAGTTCGAGGGCGCCCGCCAGTCCCGTCGCCGTCGGCTTCTCGGTGTAGACGTGCTTGCCGGCGGCGATCGCCTTCTTGATCGACTCCTCGCGGGCGGAGGTGACCTGGGAGTCGAAGTAGATGTCCACGGACGGGTCGGCGAGCACCGCGTCCACGTCCGTCGAGATCTCCGCCAGGCCGTGGCGCTCGGCGATCTCCCTGAGCGCGTGCTCGCGGCGGCCCAGCAGGACCGGCTCGGGCCACAGCACGGTGCCGTCGCCGAGGCCGAGCCCGCCCGCCTCGCGCAGGGCGAGGATCGACCGGACGAGGTGCTGGCGGTGGCCCATGCGCCCGGTCACGCCGTTCATGGCGATACGCACCGTCTTGCGTGTCACGTCAGTCCCCTCTTCAACACTGGCAGCAAGCGCTTTCTATCGTGAGAAGCTAGCCTCTTCACACTGGTCTGTACAAGACCGTGTCCCCTTCGAGTTGTTCGAGGGGGCGAACACCCCGGGTCCATGGCTTTAAGGTCTGGTCGACAGTTTCTCGGAACCAGTGGGCTGGCCTGGCTGTCTACGAGGGCGTACGACACGATGCGCGACCGGAGGACGACGACATGACGGTGACCCTGGCGGATGTGGCGGCCCGCGCCCAGGTCTCACCCGCGACGGTGTCGCGCGTGCTGAACGGCAACTACCCGGTGGCCGCCACCACGCGCGAACGGGTGCTGCGAGCGGTGGACGAGCTGGACTACGTCCTCAACGGCCCTGCCAGCTCCCTCGCGGCGGCCACCTCGGATCTGGTCGGCATTCTCGTCAACGACATCGCCGACCCGTTCTTCGGGATCATGGCGAGCGCGATCCAGGCCGAGATCTGCGGTCCGGGCGGCCGGGCGGGCGGTGAGCGGCTGGCGGTCGTGTGCAACACGGGCGGCTCGCCGGAGCGGGAACTGACGTATCTGACCCTGCTGCAGCGGCAGCGGGCGGCGGCCGTGGTGCTCACCGGCGGGGCCGTGGAGGACGCGTCGCACGCGGCGGCGATGACCGCGAAGCTGCGCCGGCTCACGGAGGCCGGCACGCGGGTGGTGCTGTGCGGACGGCCGCCGGCGCCCGAGACCGGCGCGATCGCCCTCACCTTCGACAACCGGGGTGGCGCCCGCCGGCTCACCGAGCATCTGCTGGGCCTCGGCCACCGGCGGCTGGGCTACATCGCGGGCCCGGAGGAGCGTACGACCACCCGGCACCGCCTGGAGGGTCATCGGGCGGCGCTGGCGGCGGCGGGCGTCGAGGAGGACCCTCGCTGGACGGTGCACGGGCGGTACGACCGCCAGTCGGGCTACGAGGCCACGCTGGAGTTGCTGCGCCGCGATCCCTCGCTGACGGCGGTCGTGGCCGCGAACGACTCCGTCGCGCTGGGGGCGTGTGCGGCGCTGCGGGAGTCGGGGCTGCGGATTCCCGAGGACGTGTCGGTGGCCGGGTTCGACGACCTGCCGTTCAGTGTGGACACGGTGCCTTCGCTCACGACGGTGCGGTTGCCGCTGGCGGAGGCGGGGGCCAGGGCCGGGCGCATCGCCATGGGGCGGGAGGAGGCGCCGCCCGGGGGTGTGGCCGCCGTTCGGGGGGAATTGATGGTGCGGGGGTCCACAGGGGTGCCGTCAGCCGGGAAGTGACCTGCCCAGCAGCGGCAGCGGGGCCTCGCCCCTGCGACGGTCGCGGTACCAGCGCCGGCCCGTGTCGTAGGCCCGCCGGGCCCTGCGGACCACGTCGATCTGGGTGGCCAGGTGGACCTGGTATTTCCAGGGGCTCTGCTGGCCGGTGCGGACCGACATGGCGTAGGCGAAGGAGACCGGGTCGCGGTCCAGGTAGTCGTCGAGCTGCTCGAACCAGGCCATGCTGGAGCGCGCTCCGGCCTGTACGGTGTGCAGCTCGGCGCGGCGGTGCCGGTCGTACTCGCGCAGCGCCGTGGGCAGGTCCGGGAACCGGGAGAGGCTGTGGGCCAGCACGATCGCGTCGATCATCGCCAGCCGGGTGCCGGAGCCCAGCGTGAAGTGGGTGGTGTGGGCGGCGTCGCCGGCCAGGACGACATTGCCGTCGACCCAGGTCCGGTTGGTGATGTGCCCGAACCGCTGCCACTTGGCCGGTTCGCCGCGTGATCGGCTGATGAGGGAGTGGCCGTCGAGGGCGCGATGGAAGATCTTCTCCAGCAGGGGTACGGCGTCCTCGGTGTCCAGCGTGTCGAGCCCCAGGCCCTGCCAGGTCTGCGGCGAGCACTCCACGATGCAGGTGCTGATCCGGCCCTTGATCGACGGGTAGGCGTGGAACCAGATCCAGCCCGCGGGGGTCTCCTCGAAGTCGAAGACGAAGCTGTCGAACTGCCGGTCCGTGCCGAGCCAGATGTAGGGATTGCGGCCGGTCTCCACGCGGGTGCCGAAGTGCTCGACGCGATGCTGGCGGATCCGGCTGTTCGCGCCGTCGGCGGCCACGATCAGGTCGGCCTCCGGCAGCTCGGCGGGGTCGTCGAGCTTCTGGCCGTGCCGGACGTCGACGCCGAGTGCCCGGGCGCGCCGGGTCAGGACGTCCAGCAGGGCGGCGCGGCCCATGCTGTAGCCGTAGCCGCCGAAGTACGCGGTGCCGTCGTGCCGGCCGCCGTGCAGGCGGATCTCCTGCTGCTGCCAGAGCACGGAACCGGCGCTCACCGCCCGCGCGCTCTCGGGGTCGGTGCGGTGCAGGATGTCCAGCAGATCGTTCCAGTACACGACGCCCCAGCCGTACGTCGCCTCGGGCGGGTCCCGCTCGATCACGGTGATCTCGTGCCCGGCGTCCCGCAGTTTCGCGGCGATCGAGAAGTACAGCCCGGCCGGGCCTCCACCCACGCAGACGATCCTCATCCGGTCACCGCCTCACCGTGTGGTCACATGGATCCGGGTGCCCTGGGGTCGGGCACCCGGATCCACCCTTTGCTCTCAGTGGGTGTCGATCACACCTGCTGACCTTCAGTCGCAGCCGCCATCGCCCCAACCCCAGCCGCCTTCGTCGCCCCAGCCGCCGCCGTGGTCTCCCCAGCCCCAGCCGCCGTGGTCGCCCCAGCCGCCGCCCCAGCCGCCTTCGTCGCCCCAGCCGCCGTCTCCCCAACCACCGCCGTCGGTGTGCGCGGAGGCAGTGACGTGGGTCGGAGCAGCGGTGGTGGCGGCGTGGGCGGCTCCGGCTCCGGCCGCGATGGCCAGGATCGGTGCCGAGCAGACCGCGATGGCCACTCTCTTGATACGGGTCGCGTGCGCGCGCATGATGAGCCCCTCTCCGAGGGTGTGATTGATTTTCCGGCGGCCTCGACGGGCCGACCGTTTGCGCCCCAGAGCCTGCGCGTAGCTCTGTGCGCCGTCGCCTCCCGCGATGCCCTGCGGGGGCGGCTCGTCACTTCCGTTGAATATCGGACTTATGTGACGTTTGTTTACAAACCTACGATGCGATCGCGCGGATGTCAAAAGCAGGGCCCGACGGAGAAAGAAAGAACCAGCAAAGGAAGTTGGGGCGCCGAAGAGGGGCGGACCGTGGACGCGGGCGGGCGCCGGGCCTAGGCTCGGAGAGACGGTATCTCTGACTGAGTCAAGCATCCGGGGGCGATCATGACCGTCCAGGACGTCCGCGCCTTCAACCGCTTCTACACGGGCCTCATCGGCGCCCTCGACTACGGTCGCCGGCTCTACGCCCCCTACACCCTCACCGAATCCCGCGTGCTGTACGAACTCGCCCAGGTGCCGCACCTCGACGCGGTCGATCTGCGCACCGGGCTCGACCTGGACGCCGGGTATCTGAGCCGCATCCTGAACAAGTTCGAGGACGCCGGGCTGATCGAGCGCGGGCCCTCGAACACCGATCCGCGCCGGCGGCGGGTGCGGCTGACCGCGCGGGGACGGGAGGCCGCCGGACTGCTGGACGAGCGGGCCCGGGACACGGTCGGGGCCCTGCTCGACACCGTGCCCCCGGCCGACCGGCCCCGGCTGGCGGAGGCCATGCGGACCATCCAGGACATCCTCGGCGAGCGGCGCGCCGGGTCCCACGAGGCCGTGCTGCGCGAGCCGCGCGCCGGCGACCTCGGCTGGATCGTGCAGCGCAACGCCGCGCTGTACGCCGCCGAGTACGGCTGGAACACCGACTACGAGGGGCTGATCGCCCGGATCGTCGCCGACTTCGCGCAGGACCACGACCCGCATCTGGAGCGGGTGTGGATCGCCGAGCGGGGGAGCCGGCCGGTGGGGTGTGTGATGTGTGTACGGGACGACGCGCCGGGTGCCGCCCGGCTGCGGCTGCTGCTCGTCGAGCCCGAGGCGCGCGGGCACGGCCTCGGCGACCGGCTGGTGCGGGCCGTGATCGACTTCGCGCGCGGGGTCGGCTACCGCGAGCTGGTGCTGTGGACCAACGACGTGCTGAGCGGCGCCCGCCGCATCTACCAGCGGCACGGCTTCGTGCTCGTCGCCGAGAAACCGCACCGCTCCTTCGGCAAGGATCTCGTGGGGCAGGACTGGCGACTGGATCTGCACGGATCGGGCGAGTGACAAGCGGGGCGAGGGGCGGGCAGGGCGAGTAGGGTCCGAGCCATGAAGCTGGCCTTCTCCACCCTCGGTGTCCCCGGCCTGCCCCTCCCGGAGGTCCTGACACTCGCCACCGAGCACGGCTACCACGGCGTCGAACTGCGCGCCCACCCCGAGGAGCCGGTGCACCCCGGCCTCTCCCCCGCCGAACGCACCGGGACCGCGGCCCTCTTCAAGGAGGCCGGGGTCGAGGTGCTGGGCGTCGCCGGGTACGCGCGCGTCGCCGCGCCCGGTGCGGACGCTCCCGTGCTGACGGAGGTCCGGGATCTCCTCCAGCTCGCCCATGACCTCGGCGCCCCCTTCGTCCGGGTCTTCCCCGGCGCCGACCCGGACCTCCCCCGCGCGGAGTCCGACGCCATCGCCGCGCGGCGGCTCGGCACCGCGGCGGAGGACGCCGCCGCGCTGGGGGTGCGGATCCTGCTGGAGACGCATGACTCGCACCGCACCGGTGCCGCCGCGATCCGGGTCCTCGGTCCGGTCGGGCATCGGCAGGTGGGGGCGCTGTGGGATGTGATGCACACCTGGCTGGGCGGTGAGCAGCCGTCCGACACGTATGCGGCGCTCGCCCCGCACCTGGGGTATGTGCAGGTCAAGGACATCGCCTCGGCCGAGGACCCGGAGCCGCTGCCGCTGGGCTCGGGGGTGCTGCCGCTCACCGAGTGCGTGGATGTGCTCTGCCGGCACGGGTGGGACGGGTGGCTGTGCTGGGAGTACGAGAAGCGCTGGCACGAGTCGGCTGCGCCGCTTGCGGGGCTGCTCGGTGCCGGGCGGGATCATCTGCTGCGGCTCTTGGGCGAGGCGGCCTAGTTCGGCTGCGGGCTCGGGAGTGCCGGCCGTTGCCGAGTGCGGGTGCGTTGGGGCTGGTCGTGCTCACGCGGCGGAGCCGCATATCGATACAGCCCCGCGCCCCTAGGGGGCGCAGCCGCCGCCCGCCCGGGGCGTCAGCGGGGTGGTTGCGGTCAGGCACCAGTCCAGGACCGCCGGCCAGGGGCCGTAGCCCGCGTCGAGGTCGAGGTGGGCCGCGGCCGGGAGGATGTCGGCGGGGATGCCCAGCGGGGCGGCGTAGACCTGGTTCGCGCCCTCGGGGCAGTAGGGGTCGTCGGCGCCGGCGACCAGCCGCGTGGGGGTGGGCAGGGGCGGGTTCGGGGCCGGCGGGGCGAAGGCCGCGATCTCCGGGATACCGGCGACGGTGGCCGGGGACGGCGGGGCGACCAGCAGGACCCGGTCCGCGTGGCGCAGCTGCTTCATGCTCCGGGCGGCGGCATGCAGCCACAGGACGGCGGACAGGCTGTGGGCGAGCACGACCCGCTCGCTCGCGCCGGGTTCGTTCAACTCCTCCAGGTGACCGGCGAGTTCGGCCAGCCACACCTCCAGCTCCGGCTCGTCCGGGGCGGGCAGCTGGGGATAGGAGACCCGGTGGCCGAGCTCGGTGAGGCGGGCGGCGAGCCAGTGCTGCCAGTGGCCCTCGGGGCGGCGGTTCTGCCAGCCGTGCAGGATCAGGTACGAGCGCGTGGTCATGGTGGCGATGATCGCCTGGGTCCAGTCCCTCGGTCCAGTTAATGTTTCCGGGTGGAACACTTAAGTGGGAACTTCACGATGGATCTGCGGCGGCTGACCGTGCTGCGCGAGCTGGAGCGCCGGGGCAGCCTGGCCCGTACCGCCGAGGCCCTGCACCTGACCCCGTCGGCGGTGTCCCAGCAGATCGCGGCGCTGGCCCGGGAGTTCGGCGCGCCGCTGACCGAGCGTGAGGGGCGGGGCGTACGGCTGACCGGGCAAGCCCGGATCCTGCTCGGCCACGCCGAGACCATCGCCGCCCAACTGGAGCGGGCGCGGGCCGACTTGGTGGCGTACGGGTCGGGCGGGCGCGGGCAGGTCACGATCGGCTGCTTCGGCAGCGGCATCCTGGGGCTGGTGCCGCCGGCCCTGCGCGCGCTGGCCGAGCGGCTTCCGCAGGTCCGGGTGGACGTGGTGGAGGCCGAACCCCCGGACGCGTTCACGGCGCTCGACGCGGGCCGGCTGGACGTGGTGGTGGCCGTCGACTTCGCGGCGACACCCCCGCACACCGACCGCCGTTACACCCGTACCGATCTGCTGACGGACCGCCTCGATGCGGCGCTCCCGGAGGACCATCCGCTGGCCGCCCGCGAGCGCGTCCCGCTGCGCGAACTGGCCGCCGCCGACTGGATCGTGGGCGCGGCCGGGAGCTGCTGCGGCGCGGTGGCCCGTGCGGTGTGCGCGGCGGCGGGCTTCACCCCGGACATCCGCCACCCGGTGAACGACTGGGGCGCCCTGATCGCCCTGGTGGAGGCGGGTGCCGGGGTGGCGCTGGTGCCGCGGCTGGTCCGGCCGCTGTACGAGCGGCGCCGCCTCGCCGTCCGGCCGGTCGCGGGCCAGCCGCCGTCCCGGAACGTGTTCGCCGCGGTCCGGGCGGGAGCGGAAAGGGATCCGGTACTGGCGGCGGTGCGGGATCAACTCCGGGTGTCCGCAGCCGAGTTGGCCGAGACCGGCTGAGCCGCACCGACACCGTGGACAACTCCCCCTGGTGTGACGCAAGTTGCTCCGATAGCTTCCGGCGCACATGTGTCTCACAAAAGTCACACAGGGGAGAGTGCGCATGCGCAAGGTGCTCAGATGGCTGCTGACGCTCGCGGTGCTCATCGGCACGCTGAGCGGCACGGCGGCGGGTGCGGCCACCGCCGCCCGGTCCGAGCCGACCGACATCAAGGACCGGCTGCTGTCCATACCGGGCATGAGCCTGGTCGAGGAGAAGCCGTACCCCGGCTACCGCTACTTCGTCCTGAACTACACCCAGCCGGTCGACCACCGGCACCCGGACCGCGGCACCTTCCAGCAGCGGATCACCGTGCTGCACAAGGACGTGAGCCGTCCGACGGTCTTCTACACCAGCGGCTACAACGTCTCCACGAACCCGTCCCGCAGCGAGCCCACCCGGATCGTGGACGGCAACCAGGTTTCCCTGGAGTACCGCTACTTCACGCCGTCCCGCCCCGACCCGGCCGACTGGTCCAAGCTCGACATCCGGCAGGCGGCCGACGACCAGCACCGCGTGTTCGAGGCCCTCAAGCCGATCTACGGTGGCCACTGGATCGCCACCGGCGGCTCCAAGGGCGGCATGACGGCGACGTACTACGAGCGTTTCCATCCGCGCGACATGGACGGCGTGGTCGCCTACGTCGCCCCGAACGACGTCGTCAACGACGAGGACTCGGCCTACGACCGCTTCTTCACCACGGTCGGCACCAAGGAGTGCCGGGACCGGCTGAACGCCGTCCAGCGGGAGGCGCTGGTGCGCCGGGAGCCGCTGGAGAAGCGGTATGCGCAGTACGCCGCCGGGAAGGGGTACACGTTCGACACCATCGGCGGGCTGGACAAGGCGTACGAGGCGGTCGTCCTCGACTATGTGTGGGGCTTCTGGCAGTACAGCCTGCTGAAGGACTGCGGCACCGTCCCGGCCGACGCGGCCACGGCGAGCGACGACGCCATCTGGAAGTCGGTCGACACCATCTCCGGTTTCTCCGCCTACACCGACCAGGGGCTCGCGCAGTTCACGCCGTACTACTACCAGGCCGGCACCCAGCTGGGCTCGCCGACCATCCACTTCCCGTACATCGAGCGGAAGTTGATCCGCTACGGCTACCAGCCGCCGCGCAACTTCGTGCCCCGCGCCATCCCGATGCGTTTCCAGCCGTACGCGATGCGGGACGTGGACACATGGGTACGGCACCACGCCACGCACACGCTCTTCGTGTACGGCCAGAACGACCCCTGGGGCTCGGAGCGGTTCCGGCTCGGCGCGGGCGCCCGTGACTCGTACGTCTTCACCGCGCCCGGCATGAACCACGGCGCGAATGTGGCGGGCCTGGTGCCGCGGGAGAACACCCTCGCCACGGGGCGCATCCTGCAGTGGGCGGGCGTTTCCGCGGCCGACACCGCCCGGGCCGAGCCCCTGGCCCGCTTCGACGCCAAGCTGGATGCCGGGGACACCGAGCGCGAGCCCGCGTCGAGGCCGTAGGAACTCATACCCGGCTTGCGCAACCCACCGGATCGCTCCCGCCCAGCCGGACGTACAGGGTCGTCGACGCGGGGCAGTCGTCCCGCGTCGGTGCCGCCTTGGTGATCCGGTACTGGGGCCGGTGGTCGCCGGAGCCGTCGCACGCGGTCTCGCGGACCTGGCCCTCGCCGGAGGTGTAGACGCAGTCGCCCGGGATCGTGCGGGGACCGCCCCCGCCGCCGGGGTCGCCGGGATGCGGGGGTTCCAGGTTGCGCATGCAGGCGTAGCCCGGGGTGATCGCGCGCTGGGCGCTGATGTGGAGGACGAAGTCGGTGGTCGCCGGGCACAGGGGGCCGTCGGTGACCGCGCCGTCGTAGCGGGCGACGACCCTGGCCGCCGCCCGCTCGCTGGTGCAGGGCACCTCGGTGAAGCTGACCGTGCCGAAGGAGCTGCACGCGCCGGTCTCCAGGAAATCGGCGCCGTAGTCATCGGTCGTGGCCGGGGTGGGGCGGGCGTCGCCGACGGGGGTGCCCGCCTGGCCCCGGCAGCCGGTCAGCAGGGCGGCCGGCAGCAGGCAGGCGAGGCACACCGCTGCGACGGCACCTTTCCCACGCATCGCCATCCCCCCTGACACACCCCGGTCCAGCGTGGCCCTGGGCGGCGTGGCCACGCCAGTCATTGGGGCGGGTTTCCTCCTGTTGGGGGTAGTACGCCGGGTGTGTGGCGTACGGCTAGTACGTCAGCCCGTGCCCGATCGGATACAGCACCTGCGTGGGGTCGTCGGCCCGCTGCACCGGCACCGGCAGCCTGCCGCGCGGCGCCACGCGTCCGGCGATCACCCGGGCGGCGGCGCGCACTTCGACGTCCGTCCAGCCGTAGGACGTCAAACACGCCTTCACGGAGGGGAATTGGGCCACGTCGTAGGGGTTGCGGACGGCGAGAGCCGCGAGGGGCCGGCCGGTGGCCAGCAGGTGTGACACCAGCGTGCGCTGCGCGTTGTCCGCCGTCACGTTGTACGTCGCCACGACCACCGCGTCCGCGTCCCGTGCGGCCGTGACCGCCTGGGCGACGGCGGCGGCGGTGGGCGCGGTGCCCGTGGACAGGGCGGTGGCGGTGAAGCCCAGCTCGGTGAGGGCGGCGGCCAGTACGCCGGTGGGCGGGCCGGTGGTGCCGGAGGGGGAGTCCGGGTCGGCGCCGACGACCAGGACGCGGCGCTCGGTGCGGGGGTCGAAGGGCAGGGTGTGGTCCTCGTTGACCAGCAGGGTCGTGCCGCGCTCGGCGATCCGGTCGGCGGCGGCCAGGTGCGCCGCGGTGCCCACCGTGCGCTCGATGCCCGCCCGGCTGGTGTGCGGGTGGCCGAAGAGTCCGAGCCGGGCCTTGAGGCGCAGGATGCGCAGGATCGATTCGTCCAGCCGGGACTCGGTCAACTCCCCGTCCTGTACGGCCTTCAGTACGGCGTGCCAGGCCACGTCGATCGAGGGCGGGTTGAGCAGTTGGTCGACCCCCGCCTTCAGCGCGAGCACCGGCACCCGGTCGTCGCCGTACTTGGTGCGGACGCCCTGCATGCCGAGCGAGTCGGTGATGACGACGCCGTCGTAGCCGAGTTCGCCGCGCAGGATGCCGGTGAGGATGGGGTGGGAGAGGGTGGCCGGGTCGCCGGAGTCGTCCAGGGCCGGGAACTGGATGTGCGCGGTCATGATCGAGTCGATGCCCGCGGCGATCGCCGCCCGGAAGGGGACGGCGTCCAGCTTCTCCCACAGGTCGCGGCTGTGGGTGATGACCGGGAAGCCGGTGTGGCTGTCGACGGCGGTGTCGCCGTGGCCCGGGAAGTGCTTGGCGGTCGCCGCGACCCGGGCGGCCTGATAGCCCTTCACCTCGGCGGCCACCAGTGCGCCGACGGCCTTCGGGTCGGCGCCGAACGACCTTACGCCGATGATGGGGTTGGCCGGGTTGACGTTGACGTCGGCGTCCGGGGAGTAGTCCTGGTTGATGCCCATCGCGCGCAGTTCGGCGCCGGAGATCCGGCCGAGGGTGTGCGCGTCGGAGCGGGAGCCGGCGGCGCCGACGGCCATGGCGCCGGGGAAGAGGGTGGCGGGCCTGCCGACCCGGCAGACCGCGCCGTGCTCCTGGTCGGTGGAGATGAGCACCGGCAGGCCGCGCGGCTGTTCCAGGGAAGCCTGCTGGATGCCGTCGGAGAGGTCCGCGATCTGGTGCGGGTCGCGGGTGTTGTGGGCCCAGGTGAAGTAGATGATGCCGCCGACGCGGTACTTCGCGATCAGCTCGGCGGCCGTACCGACGCCGAGTTCCTTGCGGTTGGCGTCGATGTCGGCCTGGTCGGGGGCGGTGGCGGAGTGGCCGTAGACCCGCATCACGAAGAGCTGGCCGACCTTCTCCTCAAGCGTCATCCGGGAGATCAGGGCGCGCAGCCGGCGGGGGTCGGGGGGTGCGGCGGGCTGCGCGCCGGCCGGGACGGTCAGCGCGGCGGTGAGGCCCGCGGTGGCGGCGAGGACGGCGCGTCTGGACGGTCTGCCGGTGTCGGACACGTGCGCTCCTTCCAGAGGAGAACCGTGAAGGAAACTTCCGAGGAGTCACCAATATCCGGGAGGTTTCTTTCCGTCAAGGGAGAGCACAGTAACCGGAAGAGGGGCCGCCACCGGCGCATTGAGGGGGGCGCGCCGATGGCGACGGGCTGCCGGCCGGATGCGGCGGAGAGGGTGAGTCGGCGCTCGCCGCCAGGCGTGCGGGCCGACACCGCACCACGGGGATTCGTCCGGCAACCCGCCGTTGGACGACCGCGGAACCGGTCCGGTTCCCGGCGCCCCGCCGGCCGTCAGGGACGCGGACGCCTCAGCAGAGGATCCAGCCCGAGCTGACCGACCCCGAGCCCACCGAACCCCTGATCCATACGCAGCGCTGGCCGGCGTGGACGGTGACCGGGCCCGCGTGGTGCACGTAGCGGCCCTGGTCGACGACCGGCCGGCCGCCGCGGGCCTGCACGCTGACGGCCATCGTCTGGGTGGTGCCGGGCTTGCGGGCGAGGGTGACGGCGCAGACGTAGCCGTCGCCGGTCCTGTACACGCGTGTGATCCCTGTGCTGAACGGCAGGGTCCGCACCTGGCTCCCGGCACAGCCGCCGCCGGCCGTGTCCGCCGCGGCGGTGCCGGATGTCACGAGGCCGAGCACTCCGGCCGCGGCCAGCACGGCCGCGCCGAGCGCCAGCCGCCTGCCTATTGCGCCACTGTCCACTGTTGTCCTCCCCCAGCCATGATCCTGTCCCCCGATTGCCGTACTGCTGTACGGACGCACGACGTATGTCGGATGGTTGCACGACCGTCAGAAGTACAGGTCGAGGCGCAGGTGACGGCAGGGGCGTCAGCGGGACGCGGTGACCGGCTCCTCGGGTTCGGGGCGGCCGACGAAGGTGCGCCACAGCTCGGCGTACCGGCCGTCGAGGGCGAGGAGCTCGTCGTGCGTGCCGTCCTCCGCGACCCGGCCGTGGGCAGAACCTCCCTCGGTCGCCCTCGCACTCCTCGGCCCTGGCGGGCCTCAAAGCCACGCCGCGGAAGCGGCATATCGATACTGCGGACGACTGGCCGGACTCCGTCCGGCACGCAAGTGGCCCGAGTCATGCCACGGCTTCGGCCTCTCCCACGAAGGTCCGCCACAGCGCGGCGTACCGTCCGCCCCTCGCCAGGAGTTCCTCGTGCGTACCCTCCTCCGCGACCCGGCCGTGGTCCATCACGACCACCCGGTCCGCGCGGGCCGCCGTGGTGAGGCGATGGGCGACCACCAGCGTCGTACGCCGCCCCGCCAGCCGGTCGGTGGCCTGGTTGACCTGCGCCTCCGTGGCCAGGTCCAGGGCGGCCGTGGCCTCGTCCAGCAGGAGTATGTCCGGGTCGACCAGTTCGGCGCGGGCCAGGGCGATCAGCTGGCGCTGGCCGGCCGAGAGGTTCCGGCCGCGCTCGGCGACCTCGTGCAGATAGCCGCCGTCGAGGGTGGCGATCATCTCGTGCGCGCCCACCGCCCGTGCCGCCGCCTCCACCTCGGCGTCCGTGGCGCCCGGCCGGCCGTAGGCGATGGCGTCCCGGACCGTGCCCGGGAAGAGGTACGCCTCCTGCGGGACGACCCCGAGGCGGTGCCGGTACGAGGTCAGGTCCAGGGCGCGCAGATCCGTGCCGTCGACCGTGACCCGGCCGCCGCTGGGGTCGTAGAACCGGGCCACCAGCTTGACCAGCGTGGACTTGCCGGCGCCCGTCTCGCCGACGAAGGCCACCGTCTGCCCGGCCGGGATCGTCAGGTCGATGCCGGTGAGAGCCTCTTCGTCGTTCCCGTACGCGAAGCGCACGTCCTCGAAGGCGAGGTCCCCGCGCAGCGACAGCACTTCCAGCGGCTCGTCCGCGGACTTCGTGGAGGTCGGCTCGCGCAGCAGCTCCTGGATGCGGCCCAGCGAGACCGTCGCCTGCTGGTAGCCGTCGAAGACCTGGGACAGCTGCTGGACCGGGGCGAAGAACAGGTCGATGTAGAGGAGGTAGGCGACCAGGGCGCCCGTGGTGAGGGTCTGCGCCTCCACCCGGTGTGCGCCCGCGATCATTACGGAGGCCGCCGCGACGGAGGACAGGAGCTGCACGAACGGGAAGTAGACCGATATCAGCCACTGGCCGCGGATCCGGGCGCGCCGGTAGCTGTCGCTGCGCTCGGCGAACCGCCGCCCGCCGTCCCGCTCGCGCCGGAAGGCCTGCACGATCCGCAGCCCGGCGACCGACTCCTGCAGATCGGCGTTGACCGTCGACACGCGTTCGCGGGCGAGTTCGTACGCCTTCACGCTCGCCCGGCGGAAGAAGAAGGTCGCGACGATCAGCGGGGGCAGCGTCGCGAAGACGACGAGGGCGAGCTGGACGTCGATCACCAGCAGGACGACCATGATGCCGAAGAAGGTGACGACCGAGACGAACGCGGTGACCAGGCCGGTCTGCAGGAACGTGGACAGCGCGTCCACGTCGGTCGTCATCCGGGTCATGATCCGGCCGGTCAGCTCGCGCTCGTAGTAGTCGAGCCCGAGCCGCTGCAGCTGGGCGAAGATCTTCAGCCGCAGCGCGTACAGCACCCGCTCACCGGTACGGCCGGTCATCCGGGTCTCGCCGATCTGCGCGGCCCACTGGACGAGGACGGTCAGCAGACCGAGCAGCGCGGCCGCCCACACGGCGCCGAGGGCCATCTTCGTCACGCCCGCGTCGATGCCGTGCCGGATCAGCACCGGCAGCAGCAGGCCGGCGCCCGCGTCCACGGCGACCAGCAGCAGGCTGAGCAGGAGGGGCAGGCCGAAGCCGCGCAGCAGGCGGCGCAGGCCGTAGGAGTCCTCGCGGCGGACCGCTCGGGCCTCGTCTATGTCCGGGGTGTCGACGGCCGGGGGCAGCGCCTCGACCTGGGCGAGCAGCTCCGGGGTGGCCGGGGTGCCGGAGAGCGCCTGCTCCTTCGGCTGCCGGTCGCCCGTCCACAGCCTCGGGGTCACGCCCCGCTCGGCGTCGAACTCGGCGTCCAGCTCCTCGCGGACGGAGGTGTCCTCCCGCGGTACGGCGGGCTCGACATGGCCCGGGGAGACCCCGCCCAGCTCGTCCGGGTCGGTCAGCAGCCGCCGGTAGAGCGCCGAGCGCTGCTGGAGTTCCTCGTGGGTGCCGAGGTCGGCGAGCCGGCCGCCGTCGAGGACGGCGATGCGGTCGGCGAGGTTGAGGGTGGAGCGGCGGTGCGCGATGAGCAGGGTCGTACGGCCCTGCATCACCTGCTTGAGCGCCTCGTGGATCTCCTGCTCGACCCGGGCGTCCACGGCCGAGGTGGCGTCGTCCAGGACGAGCAGGCGCGGGTCGGTGAGCAGGGCGCGGGCGAGCGCGATGCGCTGGCGCTGGCCGCCGGAGAGGGTCAGGCCCTGCTCGCCGACCTTGGTGTCGTACCCGTCGGGGAGTTCCCCGATGAAACGGTCCGCCTGGGCGGCGCGGGCGGCGGCCTCGATCTCCTCCCGGGTGGCGTCCGGGCGGCCGTAGGCGATGTTGCTGCGGACGGTGTCCGAGAAGAGGAACGAGTCCTCGGGGACGAGCCCGATCGCGGCCCTCAGGCTGTCCAGGGTCAGCTCGCGTACGTCGTGGCCGCCGATCAGGACGGCGCCGTGGGTGACGTCGTAGAAGCGCGGGAGCAGCAGGGAGAGGGTGGACTTGCCGGAGCCGGAGGAGCCGACGACGGCGAGGGTCTCGCCGGGGCGTATCTCGAAGGTCAGTCCTCGCAGGACGGGGCGCTCGTCGTCGTAGCCGAAGGACACGTCGTCGAACTCGACGGTCGCGGGCGCGTCGGCGGGGAGCGTCTTGGTGCCTTCGTGGAGCGTCGGCTCGGTGTCGATCAGCTCCAGGACGCGCTCGGTGCCGGCCCGGGCCTGCTGGCCGACCGTGAGAACCATCGCGAGCATGCGGACCGGGCCGACCAGCTGGGCGAGGTACGAGGAGAAGGCGACGAAGGTGCCGAGCGTGATGTGGCCGCGCACGGCCAGCCAGCCGCCGAGCGCCAGCATGGCGACCTGGCCGAGGGCCGGGACGGCCTGCAGGGCGGGGGTGTACGTGCTGTTCAGCCGTATGGTGCGCAGGCGCCCCGCGAAGAGCTTGCGGCCGACCTCCCTGAGCTTCCCGGTCTCCTGCTCCTCCTGCCCGAAGCCCTTCACCACGCGTACGCCGCTCACCGCGCCGTCGACCACGCCCGCGACGGCGGCGGCCTGCGCCTGGGCGTACCAGGTGGCGGGGTGCAGCTTGCTGCGGCTGCGCCTGGCGATCCAGGCGAGCGCGGGCGCGACGGCGAGCGCGACCAGGGTCAGTGGCAGTGACAGCCACGCCATGATCACCAGGGAGATCAGGAAGAGCAGGACGTTCCCGATGGTCATCGGGAGCATGAAGAGCAGGCCCTGGATGAGCTGCAGGTCACTGGTGGCCCGGCCGACGACCTGCCCGGTGGACAGCTCGTCCTGACGGCGGCCGTCGAGGCGGGTGATCGTGCCGTACATCTCGGTCCGCAGGTCGTGCTGGACGTCGAGGGCGAGGCGGCCGCCGTAGTAGCGGCGGATGTAGGTGAGGGCGTAGACGAGCAGGGCAGCGGCGATCAGGGCGCCGGCCCAGGGCGCCATCGAGCGGGTGTGGTTCCCGATCACGTCGTCGATGATCACCTTGGTGATCAGCGGTACGACGGCCATGACGGCCATGCCGACGAGCGAGGAGCCGAGGGCGAGGATCACGTCCTTGGGGTAGCGCCAGGCGTATCCCGCCAACCGTTTCGCCCATCCCCGTTGCGTTGCCACGCCGGTGCCTCCCTGTTGAGCTGCTCTGCCGGAAGGCACCAACGCACGCGTGAGCGGATTTCATCCCTCCGTAACAGAACGAGGGCGCGAGTCAGACCCGTACCCGCAAGTAAGAGAACCTCGTCGTCTGCGCCTGGTTCTGGTTGTCGTCGCTCACCAGCACCACCTTCAGGCGGCCGGTGCGGTCACGGCCGGTGATCGTCATCCCCTCGATGTTGTCCAGCAAGGGGTTCGGCTGGGGCTGCTTCGCCGTGGCGCCCAGGGACGGGCAGGCGGCGATGTCCGTCAGGAGGGTCTTCCTGATCAGGCGGACGTCCGGCTGACCGGTGAGCTTCTCGACGGTACTGGTGTCCGTGGCGTGGCGGGGGTCGGCGAGGTAGAGGCGGACGGTGTTGCCGACGCCGGCGGTGAAGCCGCGTTCCAGGACGAGGAGGCGGCCGTCGGGGGTGGCCTGGATCTCGGGGACGCCGAGGCCGGCGTCGATGCGGTAGGCGTACTGGTCGGCGAGCCGGAAGTGGTTGCCCCGAGTGCGGGTCCAGGTCTGGAAGCGGACGAGGTCCTTGGCGTCGCCCGAGAGGGGCTCCTCCATGGACGCGAGGAGCGTGTGCCCGCCGGGCAGCAGGGTCAGGCCCTCGAAGGTCTGGTTGGCGGTGGCGCGGCCGGCCGGGGCGACGAGGAGGGCGGGCGGGACCGGGAGGCGGTCGAGGATCCTGCCGTCGGCCGAGTAGCGGCGGACGGACGGCTCGGTCTCGGAGGTGATGAGCCGGGTGCCGTCCCGGTCGATGGCCAGACCCTCCGAGTCCAGGTCGGCGCCGTTCTCGTCGGCGAGGTGGACGGCGGACCTCGGCCGGAGGGTCCACGGGTCCAGGCGGAAGAGGGAGGAGCGGTCCTCCAGCGCGGCCAGGGAGCCGTCCCGGTCCACGGCGAGGGCCGAGAAGTTGCCGACGAACGTGCCGTCGTACGTCGTCTTGTCGAGCGCGTCGGAGAAGCGATCGATCGAGACCGACGGCGAACAGGCGTGGCCCTTCGCGGAGTTGGCGTCGGCGGGCCCGGCGGCGGCCAGCGAGGCGGCCGCCGCCAGGCCGGCGGTGAGGGTGGCGAGTACGGTTCTCAGGCGCATGCGCGTCACCGTAGGACGGGCGGGTGTCCTGCGGGAGGCCGCCTCGTGAAGCGAGCCCTGCGTCAGCCCCGCCTCAGCCCTGCGTCAGCCCTGCGGGGGCACCGCCACGAACGCCTCGCTCGGCCTGTTCGTCGGGACGTAGACCGCGGTCGACGGGGTGATCGGTACGAGGTCCTTGTGGATGACCCTGGCGACGTTCTGGATGGTGGTGACGCCGTAGTCCATGGTGCTGTTGTCCTGCGTGAGCACGGACATCGTGTAGTCGTGGCCGGCGCCGTCGAAGGTGCCGAGGCTGTGCACCCGCCAGCCGTGCGTCGCGCGCTGCAGCCAGCCGTTCTTGACGTGCACGGAGACGGTGGACGGCGCGCCGGCCGGGGTGCCCCAGCGCTGCGCCGGGACGACCTGGCCCATCAACTTCAGGATGTAGGCACGGGAGTTGTCGCTCAGCACGCCGTTCTTGGCGGTGATGAGCCCCAGCAGCCTCTGCTCGTCGGTGACGTTCTCCTGGGTCAGGCCCCAGTAACCGTTCGCGCCAGGCACGGTGTTCGTCATCCCGGCGGCGGCCAGGAAGCCCTTGATCTTGGCGAGGCCGAGCTGCTTCCACAGCCTGGTCGTCGCGTTGTTGTCCGACTGAGTGATCATGGCCTTGGCGAGCGAGGCCTCGGTGTCCGTCAGATAGCGGTTGTCCTTCTTCGCGTCCCACAACAGCGCCGCGAGCACGGTGACCTTGACGGTGCTCGCCGAGTCGTAGGAGCTGGTGGCGCGCAGCGTGCAGGTGGTGCTGGTGGCGCGGTCGTACACGCCGAGGGCGACGGTGCCCCGGCGGCCCGCGAGGACGGCCGTGATGTCCTTCTGCAACTTGGCGGCGAGCCCCGCCTTGCCCGACGTACAACTGACGGCGGGCGTGGCCGCGGCGGCCGGGGTGGCGGCCATGACGGCGGGTACGAGCGCCCCGGCGCCGACGGCTGCCGCCAGCACTTTGGCACGCCGGGATATGCGGTGGGTCATACAGGTCCCCCTCTTGGAACGTCACGTGGGCGCATTCCTGCGCCGACTGCTTGACGCGCCGGAGGGGCGGGGAGTTGTGCGCGCCGCCGGGTCTCGCTTTCTGTAGTGATCCACGGACAGGGAGTTCGCCGTCTGAGTACCCTCGGGCCGGCCGGGGCCCGAGGGTACTGTCACGCGGAAGCGGTGGCGTCAACCGGCCGTGGGCGTGCTCTTGAAGAACCATCCGCCCACTTGATTGGTGAGCAATTTGGCGCCCGCCCCCGTCCAGCCGCCGATGTTCTCTCCCAATTGCGCGTCGGCAGCGGCCCGTTCGGCCTTTCCTGCCTCGGTCTGTTCGCCGTAGACGTTCGGACCGACGGTGTAACGGAAGTCGTGCTGAGCGCAGGCGTCCGTGGTCCGCTGCGAGACGAATGAGCTGGGCACTCCCGTGCAGCCGTTGGAGTAGAAGCTTCGCTGCAGCTCCTGCTCCCGCTGCCGCAGCTCCGGATTCGACTCGTCGTCCGGATTCTGGCTCATCAGCGCGTTTCTGACCGTGTTGAACGACTGATTGTCCATCCCCGCGAAGGTCTTGTAGAGACCCTCGTCGAACTTCGCACCCGGGTGGGCCGCGTCAGGCGCGCCGGGCCCCTCGACGAACTGCCCGGCAGCGGGATCCACGGCGTCGTTCGTCGCCGCCTGCGCGGAGGTCGCGCTGAGGCCGAGGCCGGTGAGCCCGAGGGTCACGGTGGCGACGCCCATACCCACTCGCCGTCCAGTTGGCGAATGCGACGGCCTGCGGTGCTTTCCCATTTCTGGTCTCCGTTCGGTTGGTTGCGGGGGTGCTCCCCGTACCACCGAACGGCACCGCCGCCCAGCCCCACAACGATTTGTCGCTATTACTGCAGTGAAATCCACGGATCCGCCGGCGAATACCTACGGCACCCTTTGGCTCTTCACAGCCGAGCGCCAGCTTCGCCACAGCGGCCACCTACGCGCGCCGTGCAGGCTGCGCCCGTGACATCTGCCACCGATCCCCTCCCCCACACGACAGCCGTGAGCCCCGACCCACACCCCGCGACCGCGGCACCGGGCCCGGCACCACGCTGGTCGCCCCCCGCGCTGATCGCGATCATGCTCCTGGCGGCGGTGCTGTACTGCTGGAACCTGTCGGGCAACAGCCTCAACAGCTTCTACAGCGCGGCCATCTACAGCGGCACGCAGAACTGGAAGGCCTGGTTCTTCGGGTCGCTCGACGCCGGGAACTTCCTGACGGTCGACAAACCGCCGTTCGCCGACATGGTCATGAGCCTGTCGTGCCGGATCTTCGGCTTCGGGACCTGGCAGATGATGCTGCCCGAGGTAGCGGCCGGGCTCGGCGCGATCTGGATCCTGCACTCCTCCGTGAAGCGGACGTTCGGGCACGCGGCAGCCGCCGTGGCCGCGCTCGTCCTCGCGCTGACCCCGATCACGGTCGCCATCAACCGGGACAACAACCCCGACACGATCCTCGTCCTGCTGATGGTCGGCGGCGCGGCGCTCGCCCTGCGCGCCACGCGCAAAGGCACGCTGCTGCCGCTGCTCGGCTCGGCGGTGTGCTTCGGCCTCGCCTTCAACACCAAGATGCTGGCGGGCTACATCGCGCTGCCCGCCGTCTTCGCCGTCCATCTGCTCGCGGCAGGGCCGAAGCTCGTGCGGCGGATCGTGAACCTGCTGATCGCCGGCGTGGTCCTGGCGGTCGCCGGCTTCTGGTGGGCCGTCGCCGTGTCCCTCGTGCCCGCCTCCGAGCGGCCGTACATCGGCGGTTCGACGGACGGCACCGCCTGGAACCTGATCATGGGCTACAACGGCCTCGGCCGGATCTTCGGCGGCGAGGGCAACGGCGGCGGAGGCGGGGGCGGCGGCTTCTCCGGCTCCGCGGGGCTCGGCCGGATGTTCAACGACATCCTCGGCGGCCAGATCTCCTGGCTGATCCCGTTCGCGGCCGTCGCGCTCGTCGCCGGCCTGATCCTGTGCGGCCGTGCCCCGCGCACCGACCTCACCCGGGCCGCCCTCATCCTCTGGGGCGGCTGGACGGTCCTGCACTACGTCACCTTCGCGACCGCCGAGGGCACGATGCACCCGTACTACACCACCGCCCTCGCGCCCGGCATCGCGGCGCTGTGCGGAGGCGGCGGCGTCCTGCTGCTGCGCGCGTTCCGCGCCGACAAGCGCTGGGTGTGGGTGCTGCCGGTCGGCCTCGCCGGCACGGCGATCTGGGCCGTCGTGCTCCTCCGCCGGGCCTCCGGCTGGCACACCTGGCTGTGGCCGGCCGTCGGTGTGGTCATGGCGGCGGCGATCACCGGCCTGTTCGTCTTCCGCTCCGGCAACCACGTACGGCTGTTCGCGGCCTCCGTGGCGGCGGCGGTCGTCGCCGCGGTCGCGGGCCCGGCGGCGTACGCCTGGTCGGTGCCGTCCGGTTCGGGCGGCGGCATGAGCGGCGTGAACCCGACGGCCGGCCCCTCCACGGGAGGCGGCTTCGGCGGCCCCGGCGGAGGCGGCGGCCGGGGCGGCTTCGGCAGCGGCCGGAGCGGCTTCCCGGGCGGCGGTACGGTGCCGGGCGGATCGGCGAACGGCATGCCGGGCGGGGCGGCCGGTGGTGCGCCCGGTGGTGCGCCCGGCGGGGAGATGCCGGGCGGCGGACAGCAGGCCGGCAGCTTTCCGGGTGGTGCGCAGAACGGTGAACTGCCCGGCGGGCAGGGCGCGTTGGGTGGTACGGCACCGGGCGGTACGACTTCCGGCGGCGAGGGCGACCGCACGGGCGGTCGTACCGGCGCGGGCATGGCCGGTGGCGGCCCTGGCGGCATGGGCGGTGGCATGGGCGGTGCGAACAGCGAGCTGATCGCGTACCTGAAGAAGCACCGGGACGGCGCCACCTGGCTGCTCGCGGTCTCCCACTCGCAGAGCGCGGCCCAGATCGAGCTGAGCGCCAGGATGCCGGTCATCTCCATGTGGGGCTTCACCGGCACCGACCAGGCGATGACCGTCGCCAAGCTGGAGGAACTCGTGAAGAAGGGCGAGCTGCACTACGTCCAGATCGGCGGCGGTGGCATGGGCGGCGGCCCCGGCGGCGGCAACAGCCTCAGCACCGAGGTGTCGAACTGGGTGAAGAAGCACGGCACGGCGGTGAAGGAGAGCGCGTACGGCAAGACCGCAAGCTCTTCGAGCTCGAAGTCCTCCTCTTCCTCCTCCGCCAGCCAGTCCACGCTCTACCGACTGGACCCGTCGGACGTGAGCTGAACCCGCCTCGGCACCCTCGGGGCGGCGCCGCGACCGTCAGCCGAGGTGCGTCGGCGCGAACATGCGCAGCAGCGCCGGGAGTACGACCACCGAAGGGCCCGGCGTCGCCAGTGCCTTCGCCAGGTCCTCCTCCAGGGTCTCGGGGGTCGTACGGACCCCGGGCACGCCGAAGGACTCCGCCAGCGCCACATAGTCCGGGCGCGTCAGTTCCGTCGCCGTCGCCCGGCCGAAGGCGTCCGTCATGTACTCGCGGAGGATGCCGTAGCCGCCGTCGTCGACGATCAGCCAGGTGACCGGCAGGTCGTACTGCTTGGCCGTCGCCAGCTCGGCGATGGAGTACAGCGCGCCGCCGTCGCCGGAGACCGCCAGGACCGGGCAGCTGGCGTCAGCCACCGCCGCGCCCAGCGCCGCCGGGAAGCCGTAGCCGAGGCCGCCGGCGCCCTGTGCGGAGTGCATGGTGTTGGCGCCCCGGGGATCGAAGGCCGACCAGGCCCAGTACGCCAGGATCGTCATGTCCCAGAAGGACGGGGAGTCGGCGGGCAGGGCGCGCCGGACCGCCGCCAACACGTCCTGTTCCAGGGTGAGTTCCTGGGCCTCGATACGGGAAGCGACCTTGGTCAGCAGCTCCCGGACCCGCTCCGGCGCCGACGCGTCGTTGCGCTCCTCCACCGTCTCCAGCAGGGCCTGGAGCGCGAGGCGGGCGTCCGCGTGGATGCCGAGCGCCGGGTGGTTGGACTCCAGCTTTCCGAGGTCGGCCTCGATCTGGATCACCCGGCCGCGGGGCTTGAACGTGTGGTAGTTGGAGGAGAGTTCACCGAGGCCCGAGCCGACGACCAGGAGGACGTCCGCGTCCTCCAGGAAGTCCGTCGTATGCCGGTCCTCCAGCCAGGACCGGAGCGACAGCGGGTGCTCCCAGGGGAAGGCGCCCTTGCCGCCGAAGGTCGTCACGACCGGAGCGTCCAGCTTCTCGGCCAGCTGACGCAGCTTGCCCGAGGCGTCCGCTCGTACGACGCCGCCGCCCGCGATGATCGCCGGGCGGGCCGCACACGACAGCAATTCGGCCGCCACCGCGGTCAGTTCGGGGCGCGGGACCAGATCCTCCGGGGTCGCGTCCGGCGCCGTCACCACCGGCAGCGCGGTCTTCGCGAGGAGCACGTCCTGCGGGATCTCCACCCACACCGGGCCGTGCGGGGCCGTCAGCGCCGACTTCCAGGCTTCGGCGATCGCGGACGGGATCTGCGACTGCGTGCGGACCGTGTGCACGGACTTGACCACGCCCCGGAACGAGGCCGACTGGTCGGGGAGTTCGTGCAGATAGCCGTGGCGGCCGCCGCCCAGGCCCGCCGTCGGGATCTGGCTGCTGATCGCCAGCACGGGTGCGGAGGCCGCGGCCGCCTCCTGGAGCGCGGCCAGTGACGTCAGGGCCCCCGGGCCCGTCGACAGCAGCAGTGGCGCGGCCTCGCCGGTGATCCGGCCGTACGCGTCCGCCGCGAAGCCCGCGTTGTTCTCCACCCGCAGGCCGACGTACCGCAGGGACGACCGGCGCAGGGCGTCGAACATGCCCAGCGCGTGCTGGCCGGGCAGACCGAAGACGGTCGTCGCGCCCAGCCCGGCCAGGGTCTCCACGACCAGGTCTCCGCCGCCCCGCCCCGGGGGAGGGTTCAGGGCCGCGGTGATCTGCGCCTGTGTCGGGCGGAGTACCAGGTCGTGGTCGTGAGTCACTGCGCTTACGCGTCCTTCCGGGCCGCCGCGATCTGGCGGCTCATGATGGTGGTCAGCTCGTAGGCCGTGTGCGAGGCCGCGACCGAGGTGATCTCGGCGTGGTCGTACGCCGGCGCCACCTCGACGACGTCCGCCGAGACCAGGTTGCAGGAGGCCAGGCCGCGCAGGATCTCCAGCAGCTCGCGCGAGGTCATGCCGCCCGCCTCGGGCGTGCCCGTGCCGGGCGCGTGGGCCGGGTCGAGGCAGTCGATGTCGATGGAGATGTACAGCGGGCGGTCGCCGATGCGCTGGCGCAGCTGGTCGGCGACCTCGTCGGCGCCGCGGCGGTAGATGTCCGCGGAGGTGACGATGCCGAAGCCCATCTTCTCGTCGTCGGTCAGGTCCTGCTTGCCGTACAGCGGGCCGCGGGTGCCCACGTGGGACAGTGCCGAGGTGTCGAGGATGCCCTCCTCCACCGCGCGGCGGAACGGGGTGCCGTGGGTGTACTCGGCGCCGAAGTAGGTGTCCCAGGTGTCCAGGTGGGCGTCGAAGTGCAGCAGGGCCACCGGGCCGTGCTTCTTCGCGACGCTCCGCAGCAGCGGCAGCGCGATGGTGTGGTCACCGCCCAGGGTCATCAGCCGGGCGCCGGTGCCGAGCAGCTCGTCGGCCGCGGCCTCGATCGTCTCGACGGCCTCGTTGATGTTGAACGGGTTCACGGCGATGTCGCCGCCGTCCGCGACCTGGGCGAGGGCGAACGGGGAGGCGTCCTGCGCCGGGTTGTACGGGCGCAGCAGCCGGGACGCCTCGCGGATGGCGTTGCCGCCGAAGCGGGCGCCCGGCCGGTACGAGACGCCGGAGTCGAACGGCACGCCCACGACGGCGACGTCGGCGGTGCCGACCTCGTCGAGGCGGGGCAGCCGGGCGAAGGTCGCGGGGCCGGCGTACCGCGGGATGCGGGAGGAGTCGACGGGACCGCGGGGCGTCTCGTTGCTGCTCATGATGAAATGCCTTCTTTCTTGCGCTTCGTCGCGCATGCACTGCTTTCCCTACGACTCTACTGGTGAGCCGGGGCCGGTTCGGACGCGAGTTCGGGGGTGCGGCCGGCGAGGCGTTCGCGCCAGGTGGCGAGCACGGTCTCGTCGGTGGGCCTGGTCGCCAGGGAGACGGCGACGTAGGCGGCGAGGGAGGCGAGCAGGCCGTAGTAGACGGGCTCGCCCGCGAGGATGCCGTAGCCGGCCATCAGGCCGATCACTGCGAGGCCGCCGACGAGCACCGACGCGAGCGCGCCCTGGGCGGTGCCGCGCTTCCACAGCAGGCCGCCCAGGATGGGCACGAGCAGGCCGCCGACGAGCAGGTTGTACGCCACGGTCAGCGCCTCGACCACGTTGTTCAGGGCGATCGCCGTGCCGATCACCGCGACGCCCATGATCAGGACGAAGGCGCGGTTGCCGGCGACCTCGTCATGATCCTCGGAGGGCTTCTTGGCGATGCCCCGCAGCCGCGACCAGATGTCGTTGTTGGCGACCGTGGCGCAGGCGATCAGGGCGCCGGAGGAGGTGGACATCACGGCGGCGAGGGCGGCGGCCAGCACCAGGCCGCGCACGCCGACGGGGAGTTCGGCCTTGACGATGGTGGCGAAGGCGTCGTCGGGGCTGCCGAGCCTGGGGTAGAGCACCTTGGCGGCCGTGCCGATCACCGCGCCGGCGAGGGCGTAGGCGAGGCAGTAGGTTCCGGCGACCGTGCCGCCCCACCTGGCGGTCCGGTCGCTGCGGGCGGTGAACACGCGCTGCCAAATGTCCTGCCCGATCAGCATGCCGAACGTGTAGATCAGGACGTAGGTGAAGATCGTCTCGCCGCCGATGCCCAGTGGGTCGAAGTACGAGGTCGGCAGCTTGGCCTTCATCTCGGAGAAGCCGCCGGCCTTGACGACCGCGATCGGCAGGAGCAGGAGCAGCACGCCGATCGTCTTCACCACGAACTGCACCATGTCGGTCAGGGTGATCGACCACATGCCGCCCAGGGTGGAGTAGGCGACGACGATCGAGCCGCCGAGGACGATCGCGAGCGTCCGGTTCATGTCGAAGAGGACGTCGAAGATCGTGGCGTAGGCGATGGTGGAGGTGACGGCGAGCATCAGGGTGTACGCCCACATGACGATGCCGGAGACGACGCCGGCGCGGCCGCCGTAGCGCAGGTCCAGCATCTCGGAGACGGTGTAGACCTTCAGCCGGGCGATCCGGGCCGAGAAGAGGACCGACAGGGCGAGCAGCCCGAGCCCGATGGTGAAGACCATCCAGGCGCCGGAGAGGCCGTACCGGTACCCCAGTCCCACCCCGCCGATGGTGGACGCGCCGCCGAGGACGATCGCCGCCATGGTGCCGGAGTACATGGCGGGCCCGAGGCGGCGCCCGGCCACCAGGAACTCGCTCTTCGACCTGGCGCGGCGCATGCCCCACCAGCCCATGGCCAGCATCCCGGCGAGATAGACGACGATCACGGTGTAGTCGACGGCCATGAGGCCCTCCTTCACTCGAAGTCGCACTGGGGGTCGCCGGCGGGTGACGTGCATCGACACTAGGTGGCCGGAAAGCGACTGCGAAGTGTACGTTTCATCCATATGAACGGGGTGGAGTGGAGGAAACGCACACCATGCCGGAGACGACCGCCCCAGCAGTCCCACCGACCCCACCCGTACCGCTCTCGGCGCTGCTGGCCCGAGAGGATCTCGCCCTGCGCCAGATCGCGGGCCCGGCGGACCGGGGGACCGTGATCCACTGGGCGCACACCTCGGAGATGGCCGACCCGTACCCGTATCTGCTGGGCGGCGAGCTGCTGCTGACGGCCGGGGTGCACGTCCCGGAGGCGGCGGGCTCCGGCACGTACTTCGACGACTACGTCTCGCGGATCGTCGCGGCGGGCGGTGCGGCGCTCGGCTTCGGGTTGGCCCCGGTGCACGACACGGTGCCGCGCGCGCTGGTGGCGGCCTGCGAGCGCCATGGCCTCCCGCTCCTGGAGGTCCCGCCCCAGACGACGTTCTCCGGTGTGGCCCGCGCGGTGTGGCAGCTGATGGCTCAGGCCCGCCTGGCCGAGCTGCGGCGCGTCACGGAGGCGCAGCAGAGCCTCGCCTCCGCGGCCGCCCGCCCGGACCCGGTGCCGTCGGTGCTGCGGCGCCTCGCCCAGCACCTCTCCGGCCACGCGGTGCTCTTCGGCCCCGACGGCACGGCCCTCGCCGGCGCGGGCCGGGAGCCGTCCGAAGAGGTCCGCGCCGCACTGACCGACCTCACCGCGGTGGTACGCCCCACCGGCGCGCCCGCCCCCGGGGCACCGGCCATCGCCGCGGGCGGGCGCACGGCTGGCGGGACCGGCACGGACACCGCCGAGAACTCACCCACGGCCCCGGACCCCTCACACCCGACCGACGACCACTCCCCCACACCCCGGCCCGCCCCGGCGCCAGCCATCGCCGCGAGCCGACGCACAGCAGGCGGAACCGACACGGACACCGCCGAGAACTCCCCCACGACCCCGGACCGCTCACACCCAGCCGACGACCACTCCCCCACACCCCGGGCCGCTCCGCCGACCAACGCCGCAAGCGGGCGCACGGCGGGCCGGACCGGCACGAACACGGCCGAGGACTCACCCACGCCCCCGAACCGCTCACACCTGACCGACGACCACTCCCCCGCACCCCGCCCCGCCCCGGCGCCGGCCATCGCCGCCGGCGGCAGCACCGTCCCGGCGAGCGCGCGCCAGGTCGTACCCCCGGCCACCAGCCGCCCCGCCGCCACCCCGGCCGGATCCTCCCCCGCGCGGCCGCTCCCCGCCTCCGCCACCGCCACCGTCGGCTCCACCCACCTCGCCGCCTACGCCCTCGGCTCCGGTGAGGGATTCGTGCTCGGGGTCGCCACCGCGCGGCGCGAGCCCGGCGACCACACCATCGCCTCCGTGGCCTGTGTGCTGCTGTCGCTGCTGACCGGGGAGCATCACAGCGGGGCCGGGGCCGCGCGGTCCTCGGCGCTGGTGCGGCTGCTGCTCGGCTCGGTGCCCGAGGAAGTCGCTCCGCTGCTCGGCGCGGAGGCCTGGGTCGTCGTACACGCCCGGCCCGAGGCGCAGGTCCCGGACGCGGTCGCCGCCTCGGCGCTCGGCGCCGCGCTGGGCTCGCCGCTGGTCGACCTCGGGCGGGACGTCGTACGGGTGCTGGTGCCGGGCGGGCGGGTACCGGAGCCACAGCCCGGCTGGACGCTCGGGGTGAGCGCCGCCGTGCAGCCGCGCGAGTGGCCGACCGCCGACGCCCAGGCGGCCCGCGCCCTGGCCCGCGCCCGCGCCACCCGCACCGCGCTGATCCGGCACGGTGCCCGCCCGGGCCTCACGGACCTGGTGCCCCGCGCGGACGCCGAGGCCCACGCCCACGCCCTGCTCGCCCCGCTCGCCGACCGCCCCGAACTCATCGACACCCTGCGCAACTGGCTCGCCCTGCACGGCAGTTGGGACCGTACGGCGGTGGCGCTGGACGTACACCGCAACACCGTCCGCCAGCGCATCGCCCGCTGCGCCGCCCTGTTGGCCACCGACCTGGACGATCCGGACGTACGCATGGAGCTGTGGTTCGCCCTGCGCCACGGCTGACGGGGCGCGTGAGCCCCGTCCCAGCGGGCGATATGCCCGGGACGGTCGCCGCGGGCTGCCTCACAATGGGGGGCATGCCGATATCCGGGACGCCCAGCCGCGCTCAGCTCGTCGACCATCTGGTGAGGACCCGTATCGCGGGGGACGTCGCCACGCCCCGCGAGAACAACCTCTCCCACTACCGCCAGCTCGCCAACGGTGTCCGTAATTTCTGGCTCGGCCTGGAGCTGGGCGACCGCTGGACGGACGAGCAGGACGTGCTCGCGGTGATGGCCGAGCGGGTGGGGGTCAGCGACGACCCGGGGTACCGGTACGGGCAGGACACCATCGACCCCGAGCTGACCGTGGCCGCGCTGGAGCGGATGGCGGCACGGCTGCGCAAGGCGGCCGAGGGGCAGCAGCGGGTGCTGTTCGCGACCGGGCACCCGGGCGGTCTGCTGGACGTGCACCGGGCCACGGCCGCCGCGCTGCGCACCGCGGGCTGCGAGATCGTCGTCATCCCGGACGGGCTGCAGACGGACGAGGGTTATGTCATGCAGTTCGCGGACGTGGCGGTGCTGGAGCACGGGGCGACGCTGTGGCACACCCACTCCGGGGAGCCGATGCGGGCCATTCTGACGGGACTTGAGCGGGAGGGACGGCCGCTGCCGGACCTCGTCGTCGCCGACCACGGATGGGCCGGGTACGCGGGGCAGCGCGGCGTCGATTCCGTCGGGTACGCCGACTGCAACGACCCGGCGCTGTTCCTCGCCGAGTCCGAGGGCACGGTCCAGGTCGTCGTACCGCTGGACGACCATGTGCCCAGCCCCCGTTACTACGACCCGATGACGGCGTATCTGCTGGCGGCGGCCGGACTTTCCTGAGCGGCCGGGCCGGCGCCCGAACGGCACGTGCGGCCCCGCGTCGCGGAGCCGCACAGTGTGGGCGCTGCCGGCGCCGGATCAGCGACCGCCGTTGTCGCCGCCCTTGCCGTTGTCGTTGCCCTTGCCGTTGTCGTTGCCCTTGCCGTTGTCGTCGCCCTTGCCGTTGTCACCACGGCCGTTGTCGTCGTGGCCGCCGCGACCGTGGTCATGGCAGTGGTGGTGGCTGTGGTGATGACGACAGTGATGACGGCCATGGTGGTCGTGGGCAGGTGCTGCCGAGGCGGTGCCCGCCGCGCCGATGGCGGCTCCGCCCGCCAGCAGGAAGCCTGCCGCGGACATCACGACATAACGCCTGATGCGCTGTGCTCGCATGGGAAATTACCCTTTCGTTTCCATCATCCCTCGCTGGTTCATTGGGGACGCGCGGGATGGATGGCCGACGCCGTGCTCACAGAAGGGGGAAGGCACGGCGCGCTCTTCAGGTGGCACCGCAGAAGGTTGACCACACGGCTGTCACCGCCGACGTCTGCCGTTCCGGGGGCCCGGAAACCCATCGGCCGGTTACGCCGTGTGCTGCGGCTTTCACTCTTAGAGATTAGTGCCCCATGTGTCACTCGGCATCTCGGCGAGTCAGGCACGCGGAACGCGGACCACACCCTCCTGGATGACGGTGATGGCGAGCTGCCCGTCCTGGGTGTAGATCCGGGCCTGGCCGAGGCCGCGGCCGCCGTGCGCGGACGGGGACTCCTGGTCGTAGAGCAGCCATTCGTCGGCGCGGAAGGGCCGGTGGAACCACATCGCGTGGTCCAGGGAGGCCCCGACGACGTCTCCGACGGCCCAGCCGCCGCGGCCGTGCGCGAGCAGGATCGAGTCGAGAAGGGTCATGTCGGAGACGTAGGTGGCGAGGACGACATGCAGCAACGGGTCGTCGTCCAGCTTGCCGTTGGTGCGGAACCAGACCTGTGAGTGCGGCTCGCGCGGCTCGCCGAACTGCCCGTACGGCGGCTCCTCCACGTACCGGAGGTCGATCGCCTCGCGGGCCTCGAGGAACTTCTCGACGACCTCGGGGGCGAGGTGGTCGTAGCCGCGCAGCCGCTCCTGCGAGGTGGGCAGGGTCGCCGGGTCGGGCGACGGCGGCATCGGGGCCTGGTGTTCGAGGCCGTCCTCGGCCGTCTGGAAGGACGCCGAGAGATGGAAGATCGGCTTGCCGTGCTGGACGGCGACCACGCGGCGGGTGGTGAAGGAGCGGCCGTCGCGGATGCGGTCCACGGTGTAGACGATCGGCGCGCCGGGGTCGCCGGGGCGCAGGAAGTACGCGTGCAGGGAGTGGGCGGGGCGGTCGGCGGGGACCGTCCGCCCGGCGGCGACCAGCGCCTGTGCCGCGACCTGCCCGCCGAAGACCCGGGGGACGACGGCGGAGCGGGATGGGCCGCGGAAGATGTTCTCCTCGATCTGCTCCAGGTCGAGCAGATCGAGGAGATCCTGAAGTGCCTGGCTCATGGCGTCAGTTGTACCGGCCAGTGATTGCGGAGACCTTACAGACCCATGTCCTTGGCGATGATCGACTTCATGATCTCGCTGGTGCCGCCGTAGATGCGGTTGACGCGGTTGTCCGCGTAGAGGCGGGCGATCGGGTACTCGTTCATGTAGCCGTAGCCGCCGTGCAGTTGCAGGCAGCGGTCGATGACGCGGTGGGCGACCTCGGTGCAGAACAGCTTCGCGGAGGCGGCCTCGGCGGGGGTCAGCTCGCCGGCGTCCAGGGCCTCGGTCGCGCGGTCGGCGACGGCCTCGGCGGCGTCGACCTCGGCCTGGCAGGCGGCCAGCTCGAACTTGGTGTTCTGGAAGTGGGCGACCGGCTTGCCGAAGACGGTGCGCTCCTGGACGTACTGCTTGGCGAACCGGACGGCGGCCTTGGCCTGCGCGTAGGCACCGAAGGCGATGCCCCAGCGCTCGGAGGCGAGGTTGTGGCCGAGGTAGTAGAAGCCCTTGTTCTCCTCGCCGAGCAGGTCCTCGACGGGCACCTTGACGTCGACGAACGCCAGCTCGGCGGTGTCGGAGGTCTTCAGGCCGAGCTTGTCCAGCTTGCGGCCGACGGAGTAGCCCTCGGACTTGGTGTCCACGGCGAACAGGGAGATGCCGTGGCGGCGGTCCTCGGCGGTGGGCGCGGAGGTGCGGGCGCACACGATCACGCGGTCGGCGTGGACGCCGCCGGTGATGAAGGTCTTGGCGCCGTTGAGGACGTAGTGCGTGCCGTCCTCGGAGAGCTTGGCGGTGGACTTCATGCCCGCGAGGTCGGAACCGGTGCCCGGCTCCGTCATCGCGATGGCCCACATCTCCTCGCCGGTGACGAACTTCGGCAGGAAGCGCTTCTTCTGCTCGTCGGTGGCGAGCATCTTGAGGTACGGCAGGGCGAGCAGCACATGCACGCCGGAGCCGCCGAACTGGACGCCCGCGCGGGCGGTCTCCTCGTAGAGGACGGCCTCGAACTTGTGGCTGTCCAGGCCCGCGCCGCCGAACTCCTCGGGGACGTTGATGCCGAAGATGCCCAGCTCACCGAGCTTGTAGTAGAAGTCGCGCGGCGCCTGGCCGGCGGCGAACCACTCGTCGTAGACCGGGACGACCTCGGCCTCGATGAAGGCGCGCAGGGTCTCCCGGAACGCCTCGTGATCCTCGTTGAACACCGTACGGCGCACGGCTACCTCCACGTACCTCGGGACATCGGCGACATCGGCATGTCTAAGCGCTTGCTCAGAGCCAACCGTACCGGCGAGTACGGAATGCGTCCAGAGACGCAGGTCACTCCTCGCCCGCCGCCTCGAACGCCCCCCGCGCCATGCGGTGCAGCAGCGCCGCCGTGGCGCCCCGGCCCGGCAGGGTGCCCGCGCGGCCCAGGTGCGGGGTGGAGTTCAGCAGGCCGAAGACCGAGTGGACGGCCGAGCGGGCCGAGGGCTCGGAGAGGGCCGGGTAGACCTCGCGGACCACCTCCACCCACAGCTCGACGTACTGCCGCTGGAGCTGGCGCACCAGCTTGCGGTCGCTGTCGCGCAGGCGGTCCAGCTCGCGGTCGTGCAGGGTGATCAGGGGACGGTCGTCCAGGGCGAAGTCGATGTGCCCCTCGATGAGGGAGTCCAGCACGGACGAGGCACCGGTCTGGCCGTCCGCCTCCGCGAGGCGCCGCTTCGCCCCCGTCAGCAGCTGGCCGCTGATGCCGACCAGCAGCTCGGCGAGCATCGCGTCCTTGCCCGGGAAGTGCCGGTAGAGACCGGGGCCGCTGATCCCCACCGCGGCGCCTATCTCGTCGACGCCCACGCCGTGGAAGCCGCGCTCGGCGAAGAGCCGGGCGGCCTCCTTCAGGATCTGCTCGCGGCGGGTCGGGGCGTCGGTTCTGGTGACCATGCAGGCAATTCTAGACAGCGAGGTTAGCGGTCGTTAACCTGAAGGAAATGGTTAACGCTCATTAACAGCGGATCACAGGTTCGATCACCGGGTGAGGGGACCGCAGAATGCAGGAGGCACCGGAGCTGACGAGCGCGGCAGATCCCGCGTCGGAGGCCTGGCGGGCCAATGAACAGGCGCATCTCGCGCTGGTCGGGGAGCTGCGCGGCAAGCTGGCCGCGGCGGCCCTCGGCGGCGGCGAGAAGGCACGGGCCCGGCACACCGCGCGGGGCAAGCTGCTGCCGAGGGACCGGGTGGACACGCTGCTCGACCCCGGGTCGCCGTTCCTGGAGCTGGCCCCCCTCGCGGCCGAGGGGATGTACGACGGGCAGGCCCCGGCCGCCGGGGTGATCGCCGGGATCGGGCGGGTCAGCGGGCGCGAGTGCGTGATCGTCGCCAATGACGCGACCGTCAAGGGCGGCACGTACTACCCGATGACCGTGAAGAAGCACCTGCGCGCGCAGGAGGTGGCCCTCGACAACCGGCTGCCGTGCGTCTATCTCGTGGACTCCGGCGGCGCCTTCCTGCCGATGCAGGACGAGGTCTTCCCCGACCGGGACCACTTCGGGCGGATCTTCTACAACCAGGCCCGGATGTCCGGGGCCGGCATCCCGCAGATCGCCGCCGTGCTCGGGTCCTGCACGGCGGGCGGGGCGTACGTCCCGGCCATGAGCGACGAGGCCGTGATCGTCCGCAATCAGGGGACGATCTTCCTCGGCGGCCCGCCCCTGGTGAAGGCCGCCACCGGCGAGGTCGTGACGGCGGAGGAGCTGGGCGGCGGCGAGGTCCACTCGCGCGTGTCCGGTGTCACCGACCACCTCGCCGAGGACGACGCGCACGCGCTCAGGATCGTGCGGAACATCGTCGCCACGCTCCCGGCCCGGCAGTCCCTCCCCTGGCAGGTCGCGCCCGCCACGGAGCCCAAGGCCGACCCGTACGGGCTGTACGGCGCCGTCCCGGTCGACTCCCGCACCCCCTACGACGTCCGCGAGATCATCGCGCGCGTGGTCGACGGCTCGCGGTTCGCCGAGTTCAAGAGCGAGTTCGGGCAGACCCTCGTCACCGGCTTCGCCCGGATCCACGGCCACCCGGTCGGGATCGTCGCCAACAACGGCATCCTGTTCTCCGAGTCAGCCCAGAAGGGCGCCCACTTCATCGAGCTGTGCGACCAGCGCGGCATCCCGCTGGTGTTCCTGCAGAACATCTCCGGGTTCATGGTCGGCAAGGACTACGAGGCCGGCGGCATCGCCAAGCACGGCGCCAAGATGGTGACGGCGGTGGCGTGCACGCGCGTGCCCAAGCTGACCGTCGTCGTCGGCGGCTCGTACGGCGCGGGCAACTACTCGATGTGCGGCCGGGCCTACTCCCCCCGCTTCCTGTGGATGTGGCCCAACGCCAAGATCTCCGTCATGGGCGGCGAACAGGCCGCGAGCGTCCTCGCCACGGTCAAGCGCGACCAGCTGGAGGCGCGCGGCGAGCAGTGGCCCGCCGAGGACGAGGAGGCCTTCAAGGCGCCCATCCGTGCGCAGTACGAGCGCCAGGGCAACGCCTACTACGCCACCGCCAGGCTTTGGGACGACGGGGTCATCGACCCGCTGGAGACCCGTCAGGTGCTCGGCCTCGCGCTGACGGCCTGTGCCAACGCGCCGCTGGGAGACCCCCAGTTCGGCGTCTTCCGGATGTGAGGAGGGGAACCGTGTTCGACACAGTGCTGGTCGCCAACCGGGGCGAGATCGCCGTACGCGTCATCCGTACGCTCCGCTCGCTGGGCGTGCGCTCGGTGGCGGTCTTCTCCGACGCCGACGCCGACGCGCGGCACGTCCGGGAGGCCGACACGGCGGTACGGATCGGCCCGGCACCGGCCGCCGAGAGCTATCTGTCGGTGGAGCGGCTGCTGGCGGCCGCCGCCCGCACGGGTGCACAGGCCGTGCACCCGGGGTACGGCTTCCTCGCCGAGAACGCGGGCTTCGCGCGTGCCTGCGCGGAGGCGGGGCTGGTCTTCATCGGCCCGCCGGCGGACGCGATCGCGCTCATGGGCGACAAGATCCGCGCCAAGGAGACGGTGAAGGCGGCCGGGGTGCCGGTGGTCCCCGGCGGCCGTGACCCCGAACTGGCCGAAGCGGCCCGCGAGTTGGGCGCACCCGTGCTGCTGAAGCCGTCCGCCGGCGGCGGTGGCAAGGGCATGCGGCTGGTGCGGGACCTGACGGCCCTGGAGGAGGAGATCGCGGCCGCCCGCCGCGAGGCCCGCGCCTCCTTCGGCGACGACACCCTGCTGGTGGAGCGGTGGATCGACCGGCCCCGGCACATCGAGATCCAGGTGCTGGCCGACGGCCACGGGAACGTCGTGCACCTCGGCGAGCGCGAGTGCTCACTGCAGCGGCGGCACCAGAAGATCATCGAGGAGGCGCCCTCAGTCCTGCTGGACGAGCGGACGCGCTCGGCGATGGGCGAGGCGGCCGTGCAGGCGGCGCGCTCCTGCGGGTACCGCGGCGCGGGCACGGTGGAGTTCATCGTGCCGGGCAACGACCCCACCCAGTACTTCTTCATGGAGATGAACACCCGCCTCCAGGTGGAGCACCCGGTCACCGAACTCGTCACGGGCCTGGACCTGGTGGAGTGGCAGCTGCGGGTGGCGGCCGGGGAGAAACTGGGCTTCGCCCAGGACGACGTACGGCTCACCGGGCACGCGATCGAGGCCCGGATCTGCGCCGAGGACCCCACGCGCGGCTTCCTCCCCTCCGGCGGCACCGTCCTGCTGCTGAACGAGCCGCAGGGCGACGGCGTCCGCACCGACTCCGGGCTCAGCGAGGGCACCGAGGTCGGCAGCCGGTACGACCCGATGCTGTCCAAGGTGATCGCCTACGGCCCCGACCGCGCGACGGCGCTGCGGGGGCTGCGGGCGGCGCTCGCGGAGACGGTCACGCTGGGCGTGCCGACCAACGCGGGCTTCCTGCGGCGGCTGCTGGCGCATCCGGCGGTCGTGGCGGGCGAGTTGGACACCGGGCTGGTGGAGCGAGAGGTGGACGGGCTCGTCGGGGACGGGGTGCCGGCCGAGGTGTACGCGGCCGCGGCACTGCTGCGGCAGACCGCGCTCGCGCCCGCCGCCGGCTCCGGCTGGACGGACCCGTTCGCCGCCGCCGACGGCTGGCGGCTGGGCGGGGAGCGGGCCTGGACACCGCATCATCTGCGGGTGCCGGGGCACGAGCCGGTGACGGTGCGCGTACGGGGCACGGCGGACGGCGGGACGGAGCTGCTGCTGCCCGGGGCGGACGAGCCACTCCGGGGGGCCGGGGTCATGCCCCCGCGTCCGGGCGCCGAGCACCGGTTCTCCTTCCTGCTCGACGGCGTCTGCCACACCTTCACGGCCACACCGGACGGCACCTGGCTCGGCCGGGACGGTGACGCCTGGCAGGTGCGGGACCACGACCCGGTGGCCGCGTCCCTCGGCAGGTCCGGCCACGCGGGCGCCGACTCCCTCACCGCGCCCATGCCCGGCACGGTCACCGTGGTCAAGGTGGCCGTAGGCGACGAGGTGGCCGCCGGGCAGAGCCTGCTGGTGGTGGAGGCGATGAAGATGGAGCACGTCATCTCCGCCCCGCACGCCGGCACGGTCGCCGAACTGGACGTGACGCCGGGTTCGACGGTCGCCATGGACCAGGTGCTCGCCGTGATCGCACCGCACGAGGAAGAGGAGGTGGCGGAGTGACTGCCGAGGGTCTCCCCATGGTCGTACCGGCCTCGGACCTGCCCGCGCGGGTGCGGATCCACGAGGTCGGCGCGCGCGACGGGCTGCAGAACGAGAAGCGGGCCGTTCCGACCGAGATCAAGGCGGAGTTCATCCGCCGGCTCGCCGACGCGGGCCTGACGACGATCGAGGCGACGAGTTTCGTGCACCCCAAGTGGGTGCCCCAACTGGCCGACGCCGAGCAGCTGTTCCCGTTGATCAGCGGCCTGCCGGGGGTCGAACTCCCGGTGCTGGTGCCCAACCAGCGAGGCCTGGACCGGGCGCTGGCGCTCGGCGCCGACCGGGTCGCCGTCTTCGCCAGCGCCACCGAGTCCTTCGCGAAGGCCAACCTCAACCGCACGGTGGACGAGTCGCTGGCCGTGTTCGCGCCGGTGGTGCGGCAGGCGAAGGACGCGGGCGCGCACGTACGCGGCTATGTGTCCATGTGCTTCGGCGACCCCTGGGAGGGGGCGGTCCCGCTCCACCAGGTGGCCCGCGTCTGCACGGCGCTGCGCGACATGGGCTGCGACGAGCTGAGCCTCGGCGACACCATCGGGGTCGCAACGCCGGGCCACGTACTCGAACTGCTCTCCCTCCTCAACGAGGAGCGCGTGCCGACGAACATGATCGGCGTCCACTTCCACGACACCTACGGCCAGGCGCTCGCGAACACCTACGCGGCCCTGGAGCACGGCGTGACCACCGTCGACGCCTCCGCCGGCGGCCTCGGCGGCTGCCCGTACGCCAAGTCCGCCACCGGCAACCTCGCCACCGAGGACCTCGTCTGGATGCTGCACGGCCTCGGCATCGAGACCGGGGTCGACCTCGGCCGTCTGACCGCCACCAGCGTGTGGATGGCCGCCCATCTGGACCGGCCCAGCCCGTCCCGTACCCTCCGCGCTCTCTCCCACAAGGACCAGTGATCAGCATGGACCACCGTCTCAGCCCCGAGCTGGAGGAACTCCGCCGTACGGTGGAGGAGTTCGCGCACGATGTCGTGGCGCCGAAGATCGGCGACTTCTACGAGCGGCACGAGTTCCCGTACGAGATCGTCCGCGAGATGGGCCGCATGGGCCTGTTCGGGCTGCCGTTCCCGGAGGAGTACGGCGGCATGGGCGGCGACTATCTGGCACTCGGCATCGCCCTGGAGGAGTTGGCGAGGGTCGACTCGTCCGTGGCGATCACCCTCGAAGCGGGCGTCTCCCTCGGCGCCATGCCCCTCCACCTCTTCGGCACGGAGGAGCAGAAGCGCGAGTGGCTCCCCCGCCTCTGCACGGGCGAGATCCTGGGCGCGTTCGGCCTGACCGAGCCGGACGGCGGCAGCGACGCGGGGGCGACCCGTACGACGGCCCGCCTGGACCCGGACACGAACGAATGGGTGATCAACGGCACGAAGTGCTTCATCACCAACTCCGGTACGGACATCACGGGACTGGTGACCGTCACCGCCGTGACCGGCCGCAAGCCGGACGGCAGGCCGGAGATCTCGGCGATCATCGTCCCGTCAGGCACCCCCGGCTTCACGGTGGCGGCTCCCTACTCGAAGGTCGGCTGGAACGCCTCCGACACCCGCGAGCTGTCGTTCGCCGACGTCCGGGTGCCGGCGGCGAATCTGCTCGGCGAGGAGGGCCGGGGCTACGCCCAGTTCCTGCGCATCCTCGACGAGGGCCGCATCGCCATCGCGGCGCTCGCGACGGGCCTGGCGCAGGGCTGCGTCGACGAGTCGGTGAAGTACGCGAAGGAGCGCCACGCCTTCGGTCGCCCCATCGGCGCCAACCAGGCCATCCAGTTCAAGATCGCCGACATGGAGATGAAGGCCCACACGGCCCGCCTGGCCTGGCGCGACGCGGCGAGCCGCCTGGTGGCGGACGAGCCCTTCAAGAAGGAGGCGGCCCTGGCCAAGCTGTACTCCTCGACGGTCGCCGTGGACAACGCCCGCGACGCCACCCAGATCCACGGCGGCTACGGCTTCATGAACGAGTACCCGGTGGCCCGCATGTGGCGCGACTCCAAGATCCTGGAGATCGGCGAGGGCACGAGCGAGGTCCAGCGGATGCTGATCGCGCGGGAGCTGGGGCTGGTGAGCTAGGTGAGCCAGGGGTACGGGGGCGTCGTCGGACGAGTCGGTCCAACGACGCCCCCTGGCCCCTTCTGACGCTGCTGGGCGAATCAGGTGGTTCTCTCGCGGCCGGGCATTGCGTGACGGGTGTGCGGGACGTTGATCAGCGCGTCCGTCATCTGCCTGGAGGTAACCGTGAAAGCCGCGAAGTATGCGACCGGACTGACGTTGGGACTGGCGGTGACGGCCACGCTGGTCACCACAGCCGCTTCCGCCGCACCGCACTCCGCTCCGCCCGACCCTCACGTCCTCACCGAATCCGACAACGGCCACATCGTGGCCCGGTCGGTCGGTGACGACACCGTGATCCGCCTGAAGGCCACCCGCGACCAGGGCTTGACGTACACATGGAGCATGCCGAGCGCCGGCGACGCCCACGTCCTGACGCGGACTGTCGGCGGCACGAAAGCGGCCGGTGACTCATACGCGGTCCTGCACGCGCAAAACCCGGGCACCAGCACCGTCTCCGCCGTGCGTCAGTGCCACCCCGACCCCGGGCACAAGTGCCCCCGCGCCATCGCGCCATGGACGGCCACCATCAAGGTGAGCTGAGACCGTGCACTGAGACGCCGCGCGGCGTCGGCATTCAAGACGCGCTGATGCCTTGAAGTCCGACGCCGCGCATCGCTCTCCGCCGCTCCCTCCATGCCTGCCGCGGGCGCCGGTCAGCGGATGGGGCGGAGCATCACCGCGAGGACCGGCTCACTCGCCACGTCCTGCTCGACACGACGGGAAGGGCGTTCGAGGGGTGCGACCCTGCCCCTGAGGTCGCCATGAGGGTGCGTCAGCCGGACGTCCGCGCCGGCACCAGGGCGAGGACTCATGGCTGCTCGGCGCGCAGGTTCTCGTAGTGGTCGCACAGGGCTTTGACGCAGCGGGCGAGCTTCCGCGCCACGGCAACACGGACGGGCGGCGTGCAGCCGTCGCCGAGTCGCAGCTTTCTGGTCGCCTCGCCGACGCAGGCGAGCGCGCAGTAGCGAGGGACACGTGGCTGCCGCTCGTCTGGCCGAGCCGTACCCCGAGCTGCTGGCGGCGAGTTCACATCTCCTGGCGGTCGGCCGACGACCGAGATGAGCGGCCCAGCCGACTGCGGAAAAGCGAAATCCCCCGCCCGCACCGTGTGCGTCGGCGGCGTGACGTACTTCTCGCGGGAGAGCCCACTCGGGTCAGTGCTGCCCGACATGTTCCACGAAGACCACTGGCGGCCCGAGTTCTGCTCCCCGAGGCGGACTCCACGCGCCACCAGGTCGACCACGCCCTGACCCTCGCGAACAAGTACCGGGACCGGCCGCTGTTCCTGTTCCTCAACTCTCGGCCACCCACGTCCCCCACGGGCACCTGTGGCCGTCGCTGTCATACGCCGTTCCGCTGCCGGAGGGTGTCGTGGAGCCGGTCGACGAGGTGGCCCTTGCGCTCGATGGTGAGGTCGAAGTAGGCGGCGCTCGATGGTGAGCGGCACACACGGTGCACGGCCTCCTTCGCGGCGCGCTTGCGTTCCACCGCCTCGGCCGCGAGGGCGAGCAGCGTGCGGTCGAGGTCCGGGTGGCCGAGGGCGTGAGCGCGCAGCCGTTCGCCGGACGGGGCGTGGCGGGTGTCGGGCGGTGCGGAGTCGAGGAGTTCCAGCAGGACGCGGTTGCTCAGCGCGTCGAAGTCCTCGTGGGTGTTGGCGCCGCCGAGTTCCGGTACGAAGTCGGTGACGTCGTTGAACAGCTGGCTGGCGAGCCCGAGTTGGCGCATCGCCTCCTCCAGGGCGGCGCGCTCGTCGGCGACCACGCGGAGGGCGGCGAGCGCCGCGTCCAACGGCATCCGGAACAGCGTGCCCGTCTTGAGCGCGGCCATCGACTCCCAGAAGCCGATCCGCTCCGCGTGTGGGGCCCCGGTCAGCTCGGCGCGGGTGCGGTCGGAGCGGGTCGCGAGGTCGACGGCCTGGCCGGTGAAGCCGTTCGTCACCGCCGTGAGCAGGCTCTGGGTGACGGCCGGGTCGGCCGCGTGCGCCAGTGCGGCCGTGATCAGCCAGGAGCCGGTGTTGAGGGCGAGCGGGACGCCGTGGGTGAGGTGCAGCGCGGGTTCGCCGTAGCGGACGGCGCTGCCGTCCTGGATGTCGTCGACCACGACCGCGGCCTTCAGCAGAACCCGCACGGCCACGGCGGCCCGGCGCACGGCGGCGAGGGAACCGTCACCGGCATCGCCTCCCGCGGAGGCCACGGTCGCCTCGGAGATGTCCCCGAAGCCCCGGTAGTTGCGGTACGCCCAGTACACCATCGAGGGCCGCAGCGGAGCCCCGCCCCCCGGCGCCCCGGGCCGCGGCCGCAGCGCCTCCTGGCCCGCCTTGGAGCCGAGGGCGTCGGCGGCCGGCAGGTGCAGCGCGCGGTCGAGCGCGGCGGCGTAGGCCGAGCCGTATCCCGCGGCGCCGGGCGGCCGGCCGGTCAGCGCCCCGAGGAACCGGGCCAGATCCTCCTCCAGCAGCGCGGCGTCCGCACGGACGACACCCTCCACCGCGCTCACGTCTCCAGCCACCGTCGCGGTCACTCCTTCCCCGTGCTCGATCGTCTTCAAGCAGCGGTCAGCGCGCGGATCAACATAACCGCGCGTGATCACAACAGCCAGGCGGAGAAGGGGGGTTGAGAGGCGCGAGCGAGGCGAATGGCCGATTCCGCCCCCGTGGCGCCGGACGCCCGGGGCCGCCCCCGACCCTGGACGCCGAGTGAGGTTAGGCTAACCTACTTTCGAACCTGTCCGGCGGGCACCCGCCCCCGTTCGAAAGCAGTCATACCCATGTCCCAAGCCCGTGCCACCCACCTCACTCGCCGCGGCCTCCTCGCCGCGGGCGGCGCCGTCGGACTCGGTGCCGCGCTCGCCGCCTGCGGGGACGACAAGGGCAAAGGCAGTGGCTCGGGCAGCGGGGCGAAGGCCGCCAAGTCCGGCCCGTGGTCCTTCAAGGACGACCGCGGTACGGCCGTGAAGCTCGACAAGGTCCCGGCGAACATCGTCGCCTTCACCGGCGTCGGCGCGGCCCTCTTCGACTACGGCGTCCAGGTGAAGGGCGTCTTCGGACCGACGAGGACCAGCGCAGGCAAGCCCGATGTCCAGGCCGGTGACATGGACATCAGCAAGGTGACGATCCTCGGCAACACCTGGGGCCAGTTCAACATCGAGAAGTACGCCTCCCTCGCGCCGGACGTGCTGATCACCACGATGTTCGACGGCGCCGGGACGCTCTGGTACGTCCCCGAGGAGTCGAAGAAGAAGATCGCGCAGCTCGCGCCCAGCGTCGGCATCTCCGCCTACGACCGTCAGCTCACCGAGCCGCTGCAGCGGATGTGGGACCTCGCCGAGTCGCTCGGCGGCGACATGAAGGCCGCCAAGGTGACGGACGCGAAGAAGCGCTTCGAGGCCGCGGCGGCCCGGCTGCGCGCCGCCGCCAAGGCCAAGCCGGACATCAAGGTGATGGCCGGCAGCGCGAGCGACCAGCTCTTCTACGTCTCCGGCACCAACCTCTCCGTCGACCTGGAGTACTTCAAGGCCCTCGGGGTGAACTTCGTGGAGCCCCCGGAGAGCGCGAAGAAGCAGGGCGGCGGCTGGTTCGAGTCGCTGAGCTGGGAGAACGTCGACAAGTACCAGGCCGACATCATCATGATGGACGACCGGTCCTCGGCTCTCCAGCCCGCCGGCATCGCCAAGCCGACCTGGAAGAAGCTGCCCGCGGTGAGGGCCGGTCAGGTCATCCCCCGCTCCCCCGAGCCGATCCTGTCGTACGACAAGTGCGTGCCGCTGCTGACGAATCTGGCGGAGGCCCTGGAGAAGGCCAAGAAGGTCGGCTGACCCTCCCGCACGGAAAAGTCCTGAATCCCACCCCCCCTTCAGGAGTCACCCATGACGACGGCCGTAGCCGCCCCGTTCCGGTTCTTCGCTCTGCAGGTCGTACGGACGAGGCGGCTGGGGCCGTCTCTCGTCCGACTCACCTTCGGCGGCGCCGAACTGCGGGACTTCCACTCCGACGGGCGCGACCAGTCCCTGTCGCTGTTCCTGCCGCACCCGGGCCAGCCCGAGCCCGTCGTCCCGCTGGAGCTGGGTGACGGCTGGTGGCAGGGCTGGCGGGAACTGCCGGACGACATACGGGCGGTGATGCGCTCGTACACGCTGCGCGCCCTGCGCCGGGACGCCCTGGGCCACACGACCGAGATCGACATCGACTTCGTACTGCACGGCGTCGAGCCCGGTACGTCCGCCGTCGCCGGCCCCGCCTCCCGCTGGGCCTCCCGGGCCACTCCCGGCGACCGCGTCCTGCTGCTCGGACCCGCGCTCGCCGACAACCGCGCGATCCGCTTCCGCCCGCCCGAGGACACCGACCTCGTCGTGCTGTGGGGCGACGAGACCGCCGTACCGGCCGCGACCTCGATCCTGGAATCCCTGCCGGCCGGCACCCGCGTGCACGCCTGGCTGGAGGTGCCGCAGGCCGGCGACATCCAGGACATCGCCACGGACGCGGACGCGGAGATCACGTGGCGCGTACGGCACGACGGCGCCCCCATGGCCGTCGACGCCGTACGGGCCGCGCGACTGCCCCTCGCCGAGCGGCCGTACGTATGGATCGCGGGCGAGTCGGGGCAAGTGAAGGCGCTGCGGCGGCACTTCGTCGGTGAGCGCGGGGTCGACCGGCGGCGGGTGACCTTCGTCGGGTACTGGCGGCAGGGGATGACCGAGGAACAGCTGCGGGCCGCGGAGTAGCTCCCCGGGCGTGACACCGCTCACGGGTGACGCATGCCTTGATCCAGAAAACTTAGGTTAGGCTAACCTTAGTTGAACGAGGAACCCGTTCACGCCCGAAGCGGTTCACACCCCAAGCCGTTCACACCCGAACCCGTTCAAACCCCGCACGGACTGTCCCCTCGGAGGACCCCCACATGCGTTCGCACCTGCTCAATGGCCTCACCACGGAGCACTACCGCAGCTCCGTGACCGAAGGAGTCGAGCGGGTGGCGGCCAAACTCGCCACCACCGAACGTCCGTTCACCGGCATCACCGTCGACGCCCTCACCCCTTGCGTCGACGCCATCGACCTGGACCGGCCGCTCGGCGACACCGCCGCCGTCCTGGACGAGCTGGAGGACGTCTATCTGAAGGACGCGGTCTACTTCCACCACCCCCGCTATCTCGCCCACCTCAACTGCCCGGTGGTCATCCCGGCGGTGCTCGGCGAGGCCGTGCTCTCCGCGGTCAACTCCTCCCTCGACACCTGGGACCAGTCGGCCGGCGGCACCCTCATCGAGCGCAAGCTCATCGACTGGACGACCGCCCGGATCGGCCTCGGGCCCGCCGCCGACGGCGTGTTCACCTCCGGCGGCACCCAGTCCAACCTCCAGGCGCTGCTCCTCGCGAGGGAGGAGGCCAAGACGGACTCGCTCGCGAAACTGCGCATCTTCGCCTCCGAGGTCAGCCACTTCAGCGTGAAGAAGTCCGCGAAACTGCTCGGCCTCGGGCAGGAGTCCGTGGTCGCCCTCCCCGTCGACCACGACAAGCGGCTGCAGACCGTCGCCCTCGCCCGCGAGCTGGAGCGCTGCGCGCGGGACGGCCTCGTCCCCATGGCGGTCGTCGCCACCGCCGGCACCACCGACTTCGGCTCCATCGACCCGCTCCCGGAGATCGCCGAGCTGTGCGCGCAGTTCGGCGTGTGGATGCACGTCGACGCGGCCTACGGCTGCGGACTGCTGGCCTCCCTGAAGTACCGGGACCGGCTCGCAGGCATCGAGCGCGCCGACTCGGTCACGGTCGACTACCACAAGTCCTTCTTCCAGCCGGTGAGTTCGTCCGCTCTCCTGGTCCGGGACGCGGCCACCCTGTGCCACGCCACCTACCACGCCGAGTACCTCAACCCGCGCCGCATGGTGCAGGAACGAATCCCCAACCAGGTCGACAAGTCCCTGCAGACCACCCGCCGCTTCGACGCCCTCAAGCTCTGGATGACACTGCGGGTGATGGGCGCCGACGGCATCGGCGCGCTCTTCGACGAGGTCTGCGACCTGGCGGCCGAGGGCTGGCGGCTGCTCGCCGCCGACCCCCGCTTCGACGTCGTCGTCGAACCCACCCTGTCCACCCTGGTCTTCCGCTACATCCCGGCGGCCGTCACCGACCCGGCCGCGATCGACCGCGCCAACCTGTACGCCCGCAAGGCCCTGTTCGCCTCCGGCGACGCCGTGGTCGCGGGCACCAAGGTCGGCGGCCGCCACTACCTGAAGTTCACCCTGCTCAACCCCGAGACCACGCCGGCCGACATCGCCGCCGTCCTCGATCTGATCGCCGGCCACGCCGAGCAGTATCTGGGAGAGTCCCTTGACCGCGCTTCCTGAAGCCAGCCGCACCCATGACTTCGTGGGGATCGGGCTCGGCCCCTTCAACCTCGGCCTCGCCTGCCTGACCGAGCCCATCGACGGCCTCGACGGCGTCTTCCTCGACGCCAAGCCGGACTTCGAGTGGCACGCCGGAATGTTCCTGGACGGCGCCCATCTGCAGACCCCGTTCATGTCGGACCTGGTCACCCTCGCCGACCCGACCTCGCCGTACTCCTTCCTCAACTACCTGAAGGAGAAAGGCAGACTGTACTCGTTCTACATCCGCGAGAACTTCTATCCGCTGCGGGTCGAGTACGACGACTACTGCCGCTGGGCGGCGGGCCGGCTGAGCAGCGTCCGGTTCAACACGACCGTCACCGAGGTGACGTACGAGGACGAGGACGAGCTGTACGTCGTCCGCACCGAGCGCGGGGAGACGTACCGCGGCCGGCGTCTGGTCCTCGGCACCGGCACGGTCCCCTTCGTCCCCGAGGCCTGCCGGGGGCTCGGCGGCGACTTCGTGCACAACTCCCAGTACATGCACCGCAAGGCGGAGCTGCAGGCGAAGAAGTCCATCACGATCGTCGGCAGCGGCCAGAGCGCGGCCGAGATCTACCACGAGCTGCTCGCCGAGATCGACTCCTACGGCTACCAGCTCAACTGGGTCACCCGCTCCCCGAGGTTCTTCCCGCTGGAGTACACCAAGCTGACCCTGGAGATGACGTCCCCGGACTACGTCGACTACTTCCGCGCGCTGCCCGAGGAGACCCGCTACCGGCTGGAGAAGCAGCAGAAGGGCCTGTTCAAGGGCATCAACTCGGATCTGATCGACTCGATCTTCGACCTGCTCTACCAGAAGAACGTCACCAGCGGCGACCGTCCGGTCCCCACGCGGCTGCTCACCAACTCCAGCTTGACGAGCGCCCGTTACGACGCCGACGGCGGCTACACCCTCGGCTTCCACCAGGACGAGCAGGACAAGGACTTCGAGATCGGCACCGAGGGCCTGCTGCTGGCCACCGGCTACCACTACGAGCCGCCGGCCTTCCTCGCCCCGATCCGCGACCGGCTGCTCTTCGACGGCCACGGCCGCTTCGACGTCGCCCGCAACTACGCCGTCGACGTCACGGGCCGCGGCGTCTTCCTGCAGAACGCCGGCGTCCACACCCACAGCATCACCAGCCCCGACCTGGGCATGGGCGCGTACCGCAACTCGTACATCATCCGCGAGCTGCTCGGCACCGAGTACTACCCGGTCGAGAAGACCATCGCGTTCCAGGAGTTCGCCGTATGACGCGTATGACCCGCATGACCTTCACCTTCCGTGCCGTGGATCCGCTGCGGGACGCCGAGCTTCTGCACTCCTGGGTCACCCACCCCAAGGCGGCCTTCTGGATGATGCAGGACGCGAAACTGGAGGACGTCGAGCGCGCGTACATGGAGATCGCGGCCGACCCGCACCAGCACGCGCTGCTCGGGCTGCGGGACGGCGAACCCGCTTTCCTCGTGGAGCAGTACGACCCGGCGCACCGCGAGCTGGTCGGCCTGTACGAGGCACAGCCCGGGGACATCGGCATGCACTTCCTCACCCCGGCGACCGACACGCCCGTGCACGGGTTCACCAGGTCCGTCATCACCGCCGTCATGGCCCACCTCTTCGAGGATCCGGCGACCCTGCGGGTCGTCGTCGAGCCGGACGTGCGCAACCAGGCCGTACACGCCCTGAACGAGGCGGTCGGGTTCGTGCCCGAGCGGGAGATCCAGAAGCCGGAGAAGACGGCGCTGCTGAGCTTCTGCACGCGTGAGCGGTTCGTCGCCGCGACGGGGGTGGCCGCATGAGCCCCGCCGACGCCGTGGCCCATCTGTCCCCCGAGCGCTGGGCGAGGGCCAACCGGCTGCTGATACGCAAGGCGCTCGCGGAGTTCGCCCACGAGCGCCTGATCACGCCCGAGCAGGACGGTGACGGGTACGTCGTCCGCAGTGACGACGGACTGACCTCCTACCGCTTCTCCGCCGTCCGGCGCGCCCTCGACCACTGGCAGATCGAGACCGACTCCCTCACCCGGCACCGCGCGGGCGACGAACTCCCGCTCGCCGCCCTGGACTTCTTCATCGAACTGAAGACGTCCCTGGGCCTGAGCGACGAGATCCTGCCGGTCTATCTGGAGGAGATCTCCTCCACCCTGTCCGGCACCTGCTACAAGCTCACCAAGCCCCGCATCACCTCCGCGGAGCTGGCGGGCAGCGGCTTCCAGGCGATCGAGACCGGGATGACCGAGGGCCACCCCTGCTTCGTCGCGAACAACGGGCGGCTCGGGTTCGGCATCCACGAGTACCTGTCGTACGCCCCGGAGACCGCGAGCCCCGTCCGGCTGGTGTGGCTGGCCGCGCACCGCTCCCGGGCCGCGTTCACGGCGGGCGCCGGGATCGAGTACGAGGAGTTCCTGCGGGAGGAGCTGGGCGAGAAGACGCTGGACCGTTTCCGCGCCACGCTCACCGAGCAGGACCTCGACCCGGCCGACTATCTCCTCATCCCGGTCCACCCCTGGCAGTGGTGGAACAAGCTCTCCGTCACCTTCGCGGCCGAGGTGGCCCGCCGGCACCTGGTCTGCCTCGGCGAGGGCGGCGACGAGTATCTGGCCCAGCAGTCCATCCGGACCTTCTTCAACTCCTCCCACCCGGAGAAGCACTATGTGAAGACGGCCCTGTCCGTGCTCAACATGGGCTTCATGCGCGGTCTTTCGGCCGCCTACATGGAGGCGACGCCCGCCATCAACGACTGGCTGGCCCAGCTGATCGAGAACGACCCGGTGCTGAAGGCGACGGGCCTGACGATCATCCGCGAGCGGGCGGCCGTCGGCTACCGGCACCTGGAGTACGAGCAGGCCACCGACCGCTACTCGCCGTACCGCAAGATGCTGGCCGCGCTGTGGCGGGAGAGCCCGGTGCCCTCGCTGCGGGACGGCGAGTCCCTCGCGACCATGGCCTCCCTGCTGCACGTCGACCACGCCGGCGCCTCCTTCGCGGGCGCGCTGATCGAGCGGTCCGGTCTCACGCCGGTGGAATGGCTACGGCAGTACCTCCGGGCGTACTACACACCCCTCCTGCACAGCTTCTACGCCTACGACCTCGCCTTCATGCCGCACGGTGAGAACGTCATCCTGGTGCTGGAGGACGGGGTCGTACGACGGGCGGTCTACAAGGACATCGCCGAGGAGATCGTGGTGATGGACCCGGACGCCGTACTTCCGCCGGAGGTCCGCCGGATCCGGGTCGAGGTCCCCGAGGACACGAAGCTGCTGTCCATCTTCACGGACGTCTTCGACTGCTTCTTCCGCTTCCTCGCCGCGCATCTCGCCGCCGAGGGGATCCTGGCCGAGGACGACTTCTGGCGCACGGTCGCGGAGGTCACCCGCGCGTACCAGGACGCGAACCCCGAACTCGCCCACAAATTCCGGCAGTACGACATGTTCGCCCCCGAGTTCGCCCTGTCCTGCCTCAACCGGCTCCAGCTGCGCGACAACCGGCAGATGGTGGACCTGGCAGACCCGTCGAGCGCCCTCCAGCTGGTCGGAACCCTGAAAAATCCCATCGCGGGGTTCTGATCCGGACCGACGGGCACCCCGGAGTACGGTCCTCCGGGGTGCCCGTCCGCAGGGGGCGGCTGGTCGTGGTCAGCTGGTCGGCCAGGGGACCTGCGGCGACTTGTAGTAGCCGATTCCGAGGGCGTCCCAGCGTGGGGCCTGGGCGGCCAGCCGGACCTTGTAAGCGTTCCAGTCGTGTGTGGCCGCCGGGGACCAGCCCAGTTCGGCGGCGCCCGGCAGGCGCGGGAACGCCATGTAGTCGATGTCGGCGTTCGTCTTCAGGGTCTCCGACCACAGGGGCGCCTCCACACCCCGGACGGCGGAGGCCGGAGCGCCGGGCAGATAGGCGCCCGGATTCCAGTCGTACGACCGCTGCACCTCGACCAGGCCCGCCCAGTCCAGGCCCAGCTTGGTGTCCTTGGTGTACTTCATGTCGAGGTAGATGCGGTCGGCCGGGGACAGGATCAGCCCGGTGCCGTTCTGGGCGGCCTTGGCGACCTGGGCCTTGTCGGCCGCGCTGGTGCTGTCCAGGCCCCAGTACTGGGCGACGGCCCCCTTGACCGGGTGGGCGCCGGTGAGCTGGTGCCAGCCGATGACCGTCTTGCCGTACTTGGCCACGATGGGCTGTACCCGGTCCATGAAGGTCACGTAGTCGGTGTGGCTGGTGGAGTGGGCCTCGTCACCTCCTACGTGGAGGTAGCGGCCGGGGGTGAGGGCGGCCAGCTCACGGATGACGTCGTCCACGAAGTCGTACGTCGCCTGCTTGGGCACGCACAGCGAGCTGAAGCCGACCTCCGTGCCGGTGTACAGCGGGGGTGCCTGGCCGTTGCAGTTGAGCTGGGCGTAGGAGGCGAGGGCCGCGTTGGAGTGGCCGGGCATGTCGATCTCGGGGACGACCTCCAGATAGCGGGAGGCCGCGTAACGGACGATCTCCCGGTAGTCCGCCTTGGTGTAGAAGCCGCCCTTGCCGCCGCCGACCTCGGTGGAGCCGCCGTAGTCGGCGAGACGCGGCCAGGAGTCTATGGCGATGCGCCAGCCCTGGTCGTCGCTGAGGTGCAGGTGCAGCTCGTTGATCTTGTACATCGCCAGCTGGTCGATGTACCGCTTGACCTGGGCGACGGTGAAGAAGTGCCGGGAGACGTCCAGCATGGCGCCCCGGTAGGAGTAGCGGGGGCGGTCCTCGATGGTGCCGCCGGCGATCTGCCAGGGGCCGCTCTGCACGGTCTTCTTCTCGATGGCGGCCGGGAGGAGCTGACGCAGCGTCTGGACGCCGTGGAAGAGGCCGGCGGGGGCGCTCGCGGTGAGGGTGACACCGCCCGCGTCACTGTGCAGCCGGTACCCCTCGGCACCGAAGTCGCCCCGGGCGAGGTGGAGCCGGATGCCGCCGGTGCCGTGGTCGGTGAGCGGCAGCGGGTAGCCGGTGGCGGGCCGCAGGATGCCGGTGAGGTAGCCGCCGATGCGGCGTACCTCGGCGGAGTCGTCGACACGGACCCCGGTCGCACGGGTGATGCGGTACGGCAGCCCGCCGGGTGCGACCGAGGCGGGGGCCGGGACGACCTGGTCCAGAGGTGTCGCGGCCGCGGCGTGTGCGGCGGGGGCCGCACCGAGGGTGAAGACGCCGGCCGCCGCGACGAGCAGCAGCGATCCCAGAATGCTCGGTGTTCGGGGAGTCTTGCTGTGGTTCCGTCTCACATGCGCTCCCTTCAAACGTGGTCGAGACCACTCTCCCGCAGATCCGATGAAACAATCCCTCCATGGCAGAAATCATCCAGAAGGACGGCACCTGGACCTTCGAGGGTGACGCCCTGCGGCTCACCCCGGGCCGGGACAAGAACGTGAGCCCCCTCCGCCGGGAGCTGGGCGAACTCGTCGTTCCCCTGGGTGCGTTGGCCGGTATCTCCTTCGAGCAGGGGAGAAAGTCGGGGCGGCTGCGGCTGCGGCTGCGCGACGGCGCCGATCCGCTGACCCAGGCCACCGGCGGCCGGCTCGCCGAACCGAACGACCCGTACCAGCTGGCGGTGGAGTCCGACCGGTACGGCGTCGCCGAGTACTTCGCGGACGAGGTGCGCAACGCGCTGCTGCTGGACGGGGTTTCACCGGATCCGGTCGCCGAGTATCTGCTGCCGGGACCCGCACTGCCGGTGTCCGCCTCCGCCGGGGACGGCACGGCGGGCTTCGACGGGGAACGGTTGCGGCTGGAGTGGAACTGGAAGACCGAGGACGCCAAGGCCGCCGGCGGCCCTCGCACGATCCCTCTCGCCGACGTCCTCGGCGTGGAGTGGCAGCCCGCGGCCGGGCTGGAGAACGGCCATCTGCGCTTCCTGGTGCGCGGCGCCCCGGTCACGGCACCGCCCAAGTACGACCCGAACGCGGTCGAGCTGTGGGGCTTCAAGAAGGACCCGCTGATGGCCCTGGTGGCGGCCGCCGTACAGGCGCGGCTGCCGCATCCCGCGGCGGCGGAGCAGGAGGTACGGCAGGATCCGCCGGTGCTCGGCAAGGCAGACGGTGGGGACGGCCACGACGCCCTGCTGCGCCGCCTGCGCGAGCTGGGCGACCTGCACCGCGACGGGATCCTGACGGCCGAGGAGTTCGCGCTGGCCAAGCAGGCGGTCCTCAAACGCTTGTGAGGACCGCCTGTGGCTCTCGTCCGGGTGCGCCCGCCTGCCGAGCACACCGGTGACTACTTCGCCGTGCGGGACACCGTGAAGTGGTCGATGCGGTCGCCGGTCTCGGCGATGCCCGACACCGTCAGCGTGGTCTGCCGGCCCTTCGGCGCGGGGGTGACGTCCACGCGCAGGAAGGAGTAGTTGAGGTAGCGCACCCGGGACCAGGTGACGGTCTCGTTGACCTTGCCGTCCTTGGTGTTGATGAAGGACGCGACCGAGTCGACCTCGTGCTCGTGGCCCTCGTAGGAGTCCGGGGCACTGAACGCGTACAGGCTGCGACCCGCCGCGCCGGCGGTGACGTAGACCACACCCTCGGTCTCGGGGTAGGCGGTGCCGCCGATCGGGAGCTTCTTGGTGACGGCGCCGGCCTTGATGACGTCGGTGCGCTCGTACTGGTGGTTGTGGCCGTTGATGACCAGGTCCACCTGGTACTTCTCGAACAGCGGCACCCACTCCTGGCGCACGCCCCCCTCCGAGGCGTGCGCGGTGGAGGTGCAGTACGCGCAGTGGTGGAAGAACACGACGACGAAGTCGATGTCGTCGCAGGCCCGGAACTTCTTCAGCTGAGCCTCGAACCACTTGGTCTGGGTACCGCCGGATATGCCCAGGTTCGCCGGGATCTCGAAGGAGATGTCGTTCGGGTCCAGGGAGATGACCGCGGTGTTGCCGTAGACGAAGGAGTAGACGCCGGGCAGGTTCTTCGGGTCCGGGCCGTTGTCCGGGAGGGTCCAGCGGGCCTCCTCGCCGCCGTAGCCGTTGGGCGAGTACCAGGCCTCCATGTCGTGGTTGCCGTACGAGACCATCCACGGGACCTGCTTGGCGACCGACTCGGTCTGGTACAGGAACTGGTCCCAGGTGCGCGAGTCGAAGCCGGTGTCGGTGGACTTGCCCTGGCCGGCCGGGTCGCCGTAGGCGATGTCGCCGGCGTGCAGGTGGAAGGCCGGGTTCTGGCCGAGGATCAGGGCGTTGTTGGCCAGGCCGTGGTAGCCCACGCCCTCGTCGCCGAAGGCGGTGAAGGTGAACGGCGCCTTGCGGGCGGGAGCGGTGGTGAAGGTGCCCAGGGTGCCCAGCAGGTGCCGCTCGGCCGGGTCGAAGCCCTCGTGGCCGACGCCGTAGTAGTAGGTCCTGCCCGGGCGCAGATGGGTGAGCTGGGCGTGCAGGTAGTACTGCGTGTGGTCGCCGCTCGCGCCGACGCCGGCCGGGGTGTAGAGGCTGCGGACCTCGGCCTCGATCTTGCGGGAGAGGTCCCAGGGGTGGGCGCCGATCCGGATGAACGGGTTCTTCACGGCAACCGGGACCTGCCAGGAGACGGTCATCTCCCTGCTCGGGTCGTTGCCGTAGGCGAGGTGGCGGCCGAAGGGGGCGACGAGGGCGCCGTCGACCGTCTCGGCGGCCGGGGCGGTGCGCTGCGTCGGCACCGCCGCCTGGGCGGTGGCGCCCGGCACGAACGCGCCACCCGCGACGGCGCCCAGCGTGACGGCGCCGCCCCTGATCATGGTGCGCCGCGAGAATCTGGCGCGCAGGTACTCATGCTGCTCGGCCATGCTCATGCGCTCGGCCAGCTTCTCGGGTACTCCCATACGAGGAATGTCCATGGCGTCTGAAAATGGTCCACATCTCCAACGAGACGCAAGACACAGGATGGACAGCCGGAGAACAGAGATCCACGAGAGACCCTCACCAAGGGGTTGCCCGAAATCGGGCAGGATTCTTGCGAAACCCGCGCCGGTACCCCAGGATCTACCGGGTGCACGACGAACTCGTTGATCATCTGACGCGGTCCACGCCCCTGAACCGGGGCGAGGCACTGCGGGTGGTCCAGGACGTGCTGGCCTACTTCGACGAGTCGACGGAAGCCTACGTCCGGCGCCGCCACCGCGAGCTCCAGGCCCAGGGCCTGGTGAACGCGGAGATCTTCGAGCGGATCGGAGCGGACCTGCACTACCGAGCGGTGGCACCGCCCGAGCTGACGCTCAGGCAGCTGCGCCGCATCGTCTACGGCTAGGAATACGGAATACCTATATATGTGCGGAATTGTCGGATACATCGGAAAGCGTGACGTGGCCCCCCTCCTTCTGGAGGGCCTGCAGCGGCTGGAGTACCGCGGCTACGACTCCGCGGGCATCGTCGTCACCTCCCCGAAGACGCCCGGCCTGAAGATGGTCAAGGCCAAGGGCCGGGTGCGCGACCTGGAGGCCAAGGTCCCGGCGCGCTTCAAGGGCACCACCGGTATCGCCCACACCCGCTGGGCCACCCACGGCGCCCCCTCCGACGTCAACGCCCACCCGCACATGTCGGCCGACAGCAAGGTCGCCGTCGTGCACAACGGCATCATCGACAACGCCGCCGACCTGCGCCGCAAGCTGGAGACGGACGGTGTCGAGTTCCTCTCCGAGACCGACACCGAGGTCCTCACCCACCTGATCGCCCGCTCCTCGGCCGAGAAGCTGGAGGACAAGGTCCGCGAGGCCCTCCGGGTGGTTGAGGGCACCTACGGCATCGCGGTCATGCACGCCGACTTCTCCGACCGCATCGTGGTGGCCCGCAACGGCTCCCCGGTGGTCCTCGGCATCGGCGAGAAGGAGATGTTCGTCGCCTCGGACATCGCCGCCCTGGTCGCCCACACCCGGCAGATAGTGACGCTGGACGACGGCGAGATGGCCACCCTCAAGGCCGACGACTTCCGCACCTACACCACCGAGGGCACCCGCACCGCGGCCGAGCCGACCACCGTGGAGTGGGAGGCCGCCTCCTACGACATGGGCGGCCACGACACCTACATGCACAAGGAGATCTTCGAGCAGGCCGACGCCGTGGACCGCGTGCTGCGCGGCCGCATCGACGACCGCTTCTCCACCGTGCACCTCGGCGGCCTCAACCTGGATGCCCGCGAGGCCCGGCAGATCCGCCGCGTGAAGATCCTCGGCTGCGGCACCTCGTACCACGCGGGCATGATCGGCGCCCAGATGATCGAGGAGCTGGCCCGCATCCCCGCCGACGCCGAGCCGGCCTCGGAGTTCCGCTACCGCAACGCGGTCGTCGACCCCGACACCCTGTACGTCGCCGTCTCCCAGTCCGGTGAGACGTACGACGTCCTCGCCGCCGTCCAGGAGCTGAAGCGCAAGGGCGCGCGGGTCTTCGGCGTCGTCAACGTGGTGGGCTCGGCGATCGCCCGCGAGGCCGACGCCGGGATCTACGTCCACGCCGGTCCCGAGGTCTGCGTGGTCTCGACCAAGTGCTTCACGAACACCACGGTCGCCTTCGCCCTCCTCGCCCTGCACCTCGGCCGCACCCGTGACCTCTCGGTCCGCGACGGCAAGCGGATCATCGAGGGCCTGCGCAAGCTGCCGGACCAGATCACCGAGATCCTCAAGCAGGAGGAGCAGATCAAGGAGCTGGCCGAGCTGTACGCCGACGCCCGCTCGATGCTCTTCATCGGCCGCGTCCGGGGCTACCCGGTGGCCCGCGAGGCCTCCCTGAAGCTCAAGGAGGTCTCCTACATCCACGCCGAGGCCTACCCCGCCTCCGAGCTGAAGCACGGCCCGCTGGCCCTGATCGAGCCGGCCCTGCCGACGGTCGCGATCGTCCCCGACGACGACCTCCTGGAGAAGAACCGCGCGGCCCTGGAGGAGATCAAGGCCCGCAGCGGCAAGATCCTCGCGGTGGCCCACCAGCACCAGGACAAGGCGGACCAGACGATCATCGTCCCGAAGAACGAGGACGAGCTGGACCCCATCCTGATGGGCATCCCGCTCCAGCTCCTCGCCTACCACACGGCCAAGGCCCTGGGCCGGGACATCGACAAGCCGAGGAACCTGGCCAAGTCGGTGACGGTGGAGTAGGAAATCCACCCGACCACCGAAGCGATAATTGAGCAACCCCCGCGGCGAGCAACCCCGTCCGCGAGAGCGGCGCCGGTTCAGGCGCGAAAAAAGGGACCCCCACGTGTGCCACCAAGCACGTGGGGGTCCCTTCGGTGCCGCTGGGAATCAGCCGGTGGCCGTCACCCCCCGGCCGGCGGCACGCCCCGGAAGCGTCGTCGGCCAGTGCGCCAGCACAGCCGTGGCCGCGTACCAGGCCACCGCACCGGACACCGCCGCGACCCAGCCCCCGACCTTGGCCAAAGAGGAACTGTCGGCGAAGGACGCCACGGCCAGCACCAGCATCGCCAGGAACAGCAGCCCGTGCATGACCTGACCGAGGCTGTCCCCGCCCGCGAGGGTCAGGGTGAGCGCCACGAGGGCGAACAGGAGAAGGAAGAGTCCGGCCGCGTCGGCCGACGCGTGGTCCCCGACAGCCCAGGTGAACCACAGGGCGCCGAGAGCCACGAAACCCGTACCGGAGGACTTGTCGCCGCCCCGGAAGGCCAGCAGGCCGACGAGGAACAGAGCGACTCCGCCCACATAGTGGGCCACTGACACGGCGTCGGACGCTGCCACGCCGTGAATCACGCCAGTCGTACCGAGGCCGAACGCCAACAGGGTGATTCCCAGGGCGAGTCGTCCGACCACGGTGGTGCTTCCGCTTCCCGCAGAGACTTCGCTGTCCACGGCGGGCTCCCTTCGTGCTGCAGTTGCGCGGTGACCGATATATGCCCTTCACAAGGGCACAAACCACCTCTACGCGCGAGTAGTTTCGCGCTGCACAAAGGGAGTTGGAGCAGTCAGGGAAGGACGATCACGGGATGACCATCACGGGATGACGATCACGGGCCGTTGCGCCCGCTTGGCGAGCCGCCCCGCGACGGAGCCGAAGATCCGGCCGACGATGCCGTGCGTGGATCCGACGACGATCGCGTCGGCCTCGTACTCCCGGCCCACCTCTTCGAGTTCGTGGCAGATGTCCCCGCCCCGCTCGACCAGGATCCACGGCACCTCGGCCAGATAGTCCGCGCACGCCAGCTCCAGCCCGAGGACCTCGGTGCGATGGTCCGGCACGTCGACGAAGACGGGCGGTTCGCAGCCGGCCCACACGGTGGTCGGCAGCCGGTTGGCGACATGGACGATGATCAGGCCCGACTGGGAGCGGTGGGCCATACCGATGGCGTAGGCGAGGGCGCGCTCACTGGAGGTGGAGCCGTCGAAGCCGACGACGACTCCGTGCCGGAAGGCTGGGTCGCAGGAGGGGCGTGACTCTTCCGCCGCCAGGGGCTCGGACGCCGTGGGATCGGCGACGGGCCGCTTGCGGTCCGCGGGTTCGAAGAATTCGTGACCGGCCATGGCTGTCTCGGCGTTGTGATCCTTTATGGGTGGGACGACAGTGTGCGCGGAACTGTGTCACGGAGCTGTGTCCGGGAAACATCTTCCCAACCCCATACCCCCAAGGGTACGGCGGCACGCCTCCTGAGCCCAGATCCCGCGCACGCTCCGTAAGCGGTCCCCCGACGTCCGTAGGGGTTCACCGGAGCATGCACGAGCGGCGCCCGTAACGCAATGGTTGCTGCCCCGTACAGGCGGTTTGCACAGGATTCACAGACGTACGGCCGGTGACCGACGGGTCGAACAGACGTTGAACCCGGGTGACCCACCGCCACAGGGAGTACGAGTGATGCCCGGTCCCCGACCCACCTCCGAGTCGCATTCCGCGCCGGACACCGTGAGCGATGTGATCCGCTGGGCCGCCTTCAGCTGCGTTCTCGTCCCCGTGGTGCTGGTCTGGTACGGCTCCTCGCTGGCCGGCGCGGCGGGCGCCGCACTGGGCCTGGCCGCCGTGACGGCGGTGTGCCGGATCCTGCTGCGCCGCTCCGAGCGGTGTGCCGAGCGGCACGTGTGTTCCGCAAAGCGTTGCGCGGTGCAAAGAGGGGGACGTCACACCCGCCGACGGACACCGGTCGACTGACCTGTTTCCATACCCCACACCGCTTGTTTTCAGCCAACTTCTCAATGCCGCCCCAGGAGGCCCCCGACCACCCCTCAACCCCCGTTTGACCTGCACGGAAAGGGTCCAGGGGCGGCTGCGCACCCTACGCGGTTCGGCCACCGCCACAAGGCGCACTTCCCTACACCCCCCACGAGTGCAACGCTTCGTGATCGAATGCTTCACGCCAAGTTGTCATGTCGACAATCAGGGGCGTGTGGAACTGGTCACCGTGAGACCGCGGGAGCCAGTAGATTCGATCTTGACTGTCTTACGGCGGGGGACTCGTGCAGGACCGAGGGGAAACGTGCAGGAGCGACACAACCGAGGAGCCGCGACCACCGAGGGGGGCTTAGCAGTATGAGCCACGACTCCACTGCCGCGCCGGAGGCCGCCGTCCGGAAACTTTCCGGACGCCGCCGCAAGGAGATCGTCGCGGTGCTGCTGTTCAGCGGCGGCCCCATATTCGAGAGTTCCATTCCGCTGTCGGTGTTCGGAATCGACCGCCAGGACGCCGGAGTGCCGCGCTACCGGCTGCTGGTGTGCGCCGGCGAGGAAGGCCCGCTGCGGACCACAGGGGGCCTGGAACTCACCGCGCCGCATGGACTGGAGGCGATCTCGCGCGCCGGGACGGTCGTCGTACCGGCCTGGCGTTCGATCACCGCGCCACCACCGGAAGAGGCGCTCGACGCGCTGCGCCGGGCGCATGAGGAGGGGGCCCGCATAGTCGGGCTGTGCACCGGGGCCTTCGTCCTCGCGGCGGCGGGCCTGCTGGACGGCCGCCCGGCGACCACCCACTGGATGTACGCACCGACGCTGGCCAAGCGCTATCCGTCGGTGCACGTCGATCCGCGTGAGCTGTTCGTGGACGACGGCGACGTGCTCACGTCAGCCGGCACGGCGGCCGGAATCGATCTCTGTCTCCACATCGTGCGGACGGACCACGGCAACGAGGCGGCCGGCGCGCTCGCCCGGCGCCTGGTGGTCCCACCGCGCCGCAGTGGCGGTCAGGAGCGCTATCTCGACAGGTCTTTACCAGAGGAGATCGGCGCCGACCCGCTCGCCGAGGTCGTCGCCTGGGCGCTGGAACACCTCCACGAGCAGTTCGACGTGGAGACCCTGGCGGCACGCGCCTATATGAGCCGCCGTACGTTCGACCGCCGGTTCCGCTCGCTGACCGGCAGTGCGCCGCTGCAGTGGCTGATCACGCAGCGGGTGCTGCAGGCACAGCGGCTGCTGGAGACGTCGGACTACTCCGTGGACGAGGTGGCGGGCCGGTGCGGCTTCCGCTCCCCCGTCGCGCTGCGCGGCCACTTCCGCCGCCAGCTCGGCTCGTCCCCGGCCGCCTACCGGGCCGCCTACCGGGCCCGTCGGCCGCAGGGCGACAAGCCGGCCGACGCGGAGCCGGCGCTGCCCGCGCCCGGCCAGCCGGGCCCGCCACCGGGCCTGCCGGGCGTCGGCTCGATAGGTCACCCACCCACGATGCTGCACCCGGACCGCGACAACGGTGTCCCGATGCAGACCCGCCGCCAGGCGGCGGGCGCGGTGGGACTGCTGCCGGGGCCGCGGAGCGGTAGCTGAGAGAGATGGGAGGGGGCGAGCACACTCGCCCCCTCTGTCCTTTCAGTCTGTCTTTTCAGCACAGGCCGGCCCTTTCAGCACAGGCCGGAACCAGTACAGGGGCATCCAAAAGCGCAGGCCCGCTTTAGGGTGGTCGCATGAACGATCGCATGGTGTGGATCGACTGCGAGATGACCGGCCTCTCGCTGTCCGACGACGCTCTCATCGAGGTGGCCGCCCTCGTCACCGACTCCGAGCTGAACGTACTCGGCGAGGGGGTGGACATCGTCATCCGCCCGCCGGACCAGGCCCTGGAGACGATGCCGGACGTGGTGCGTCAGATGCACACCGCTTCCGGGCTGCTCGCCGAGCTCCCGAACGGCACGACGCTGAAGGACGCCGAGGACCAGGTCCTCGCGTATGTGAAGGAGCACGTGAAGGAGCCCGGCAAGGCCCCGCTGTGCGGCAACTCCGTCGGCACCGACCGCGGCTTCCTGGAGCGGGACATGTCGGCCCTGGAGAGCTTCCTCCACTACCGGATCGTGGACGTCTCCAGCATCAAGGAGCTGGCGCGCCGCTGGTACCCGCGGGCGTACTTCAACAGCCCGGAGAAGAACGGCAACCACCGGGCCCTCGCCGACATCCGCGAGTCGATCGCCGAACTGCGCTACTACCGCGAGGCCATCTTCGTCCCGCAGCCCGGCCCCGACTCCGACACGGCGAAGGCCATCGCCGCCAAGCACGTCCTGCCTGCTCAGTAAGTCTTCGGAGGTCCCGCGCAAGGGTGCCGTAAAACGTGTGCGCGAGCACCCCTGCGGACCCTGTAGACTTCTTCTCGGCCGGTCGGGGAAACGACTTCCACCGCCGGTCATGGTGGGTGTAGCTCAGCTGGTAGAGCACCTGGTTGTGGTCCAGGATGTCGCGGGTTCGAGTCCCGTCACTCACCCTGATGATCAAGGCCCCTGACCTGGGAAAAGGTCAGGGGCCTTGTCGTTTGCCGCCTCGGCTGAGGGCGAAGAACTGCCGCCGGGGCACGAAGCTGCCGAGGGCGGAGGACCACGTCGTCCAGGATGCGGCATGGTGTGGTTCGGCACACGGCCGACGGGACCAATCGGTAACTCGACGTCGCCGCAGGGGTGTCAGACGTCCGGATGCTGTTCACGGCTGGGCCGGGCAGAGTATGGCCGTCGGCCTGCCCGCTTCCGGCACCCCCCTGACGGACGTCAGCGCGGTGCATGCCCACAAGAGAACCGCCGCGTGTCGCGCGACGGCGGTTTCCGTCTGCCAGGCTGGGGCGATGACCATGACGACCACGCCGGAGTGGGAACAGCGGTGCGCAGCCCTGTGGGACGCCTTCGAGGACTGCGACCCGGCGGAATTCCGCTCGAGGATCGAGGCGTTGGCCGCCGAGCTGCCGGCGGGGCACGCCGTCGCCGCCTTCGAGCTGGCCTCCGCCTACGACGCCACCGACCTCGGCGAACGCGCCGTCGCGCACTACCGGAAGGCGCTGGACGGCGGACTGGACGGCGATCGCCGGCGACAGGCCGTCATCCAGCTGGCGAGTACGCTGCGCGCGCTCGGCGACCCGCAGGCCGGCGCCGACCTACTGCTCGCGGAGCGCGAGCAGACCTCGGACCACCTCGACGACGCGGTCACCGCGTTCCTCGCCCTGGCGCTCGTCGACCTCGGCCGGGAGCGGGAGGCCGCGGCGCTCGCGCTGGGCGCACTCGCCCGGCACCTGCCGTGCTACAACGTCTCGCTCGCCCGTTACGCCGCGGCCGTGGCCGACCCGGCCCCGAACGGCTGAGCCGGGCGGGACCGGCCCGGTTCGCCCTCCGGCGACAGGGGCCGGTCCCTCCACCGATGCGGCATACCGGCCGGCCCGGGCTCGCGCGCGGTCAATGCTGCGCAGGGTGTCCCGGGCCCTCCCCCTGGGCCACGGTGTGCGTCGCGCCCTCGGGTCCGGCCAGGGCGCCTGCCCCGAGCGCCAGCGCCAGTGTCATCGCGAGAGCCCCGGCCAGCTTGATCACTTTGCTGAGCATGCCCCACCCCTTTGTCACGGTCTACTCGGGTCGCTTTCGACATCTCCGATGCTGCCCGCCCCGGTTCCCGCGGCCCTCCTCCGGCCCTCCCGTGCGACGGGAACGGCGCAGGAACCGCATCTCAGGAGAGAACGGGCGCCATGAGTGTCAGGCCACCGGGGGCGCCGCCACCTGGGACTCCCTCCGTTCGGGCGCCGGCGCCCCGGCCGTTTCCACGGTCTGCCCCGGCGCTGCCTGCTCCCCGGCCTCCCCCGGCGGCTTCAGCGCGGTCAGGTCCACCCACCGCAGCGTCGCCAGTGTCAGCAGCACCGGCAGCGTCCCGCCGAGCACGAAGAGGGCCGCCACGAACGCCCGGCCCGAGCCCACACCCGCGAGCACCGCCGACAGCGGGACGAGCGCCAGCGAGCCCAGCCAGTCGATGCTGATGACGCGGCCGCGCACCGCGCTCGGCACGGAGGTCTGGATGAGCGTCGACCAGTACACGTTGCCGACGGTCGAGAAGTAGCCGTACACCGCCGCCATCGGGAGCAGCATCCAGAACGCCGGCACGAAGACCATCAGCGCGAGCGGCGCGGCGCCCACCGTCCAGGCGAGCAGCATCTTGCGGGCGTAGTCCCGGGGGGCCTGGCGCGCGCCCAGCACGAGGGACGCCACTACGGCCGCGACCCCGGTCACCGCGATGAGCAGGCCGTAGTCGCGGGCGTCGCCGTGGAGCCGGTCGCTGATGAGGAAGGGCAGGAGCACCTGCCGGGGGCCGGACTGGAGCAGCAGCACCACGCCGGACCACACGATCAGCACCCACAGCCACCGCTCCCCGAACAGATAGCGCAGCGCCTGACGGTACGGGACGGGTTCGGCCGGCTCGGCCTCCTGCGCCTTCTCGGGTACGGCACCGGCGGACGCGCCCGGCCGGATGAGGGCCACGCACATCGCCGCCACCCCGAAGCTGACCGCGTTGAGCACGATGACGCTGAGGGAGTCGAGCAGCGAGATCAGCATGCCGCCGAGCGCGGGGCCGATCATCCTCATGGTGAGCGAACGCACCGTGGATTCAAGGGCGTTGGCGGAGTGCAGCTCTTCCTCGGGTACGAGGTCGGGTGTGAAGGCGTCCGCGGCGGGACCGCTGATGGCGGCGGACGCGCCGAGCACCAGGGCGGCGCCGACCAGGTGCCACACCGTCAGACGACCGACGGCATGGACGACGACGAGCACACCCAGGGCGGCGAAGCTCGCCGCGAACGACCAGCCGATGACCCGCTTGCGCGGGAAGCGGTCCGCGAGCACACCGCCCACCAGGACGCAGGAGATCAGGCCGACCGACTCGGCGCCCACCACCAGGGCGAGTCCGGAGCTGTCACCCCCCAGCTCCATGGCCACCCAGGGCAGGGCGACCAGCCAGACACCGTCGCCGAGCATGCTGATGAGGTACGAGACGAAGAGCAGCCGGTAGTCGCGGTGCCGCAGGGGCGCCAGCGAGCGGGACAGGGAACGGGACAGGGACGACATCGGATTCCCAACTCCGGATACGGCAGGGGAAGGAAGTGAGAGGAACGGAGGACGTGCGGATACGACACCGGTGCGGCGGCCGGGGTGGCCGCCGCACCGGTGGAGCTCGCTCAGGAGCCGGTCATCGCCACCTTCTTCCGCAGCGCGACCCTGATCTCCTTGCCGTCCTTGCCCTTGATCATCATCACCGAGGGGGTGGAGTGGGTGACGGGCAACGCCCGCAGGGCCTTCTGGTCCGAGACCCGGGCCTCGTAGTACTCCCGGCTCGCTGGAACGGTGTTGGCCCGCAGCGACGGGATCGGCCGCTTGGCGACCGGCCAGTCGATGACGTCGTTGCCCGGCTGGTACTCGCTGCCGTCCTCGGGCAGCAGGGTGCGCGGCCGGTTGACGGTGTACACGTTCTCCAGGTGCTCGAAGGCGTGGCCCACGCCCGGCGGGATGAGCAGATACCGCTCGGGGTCGGGGCGGAAGGTGTACGTGACGTCCGCGCCGTAGGTCGGCGAGTCCACCCGGGTGTCGATGAGGTGGAGGGTGACGTCCTGGTCGCGCGGTCCCACGAAGGTGAGCCGGTCCTCCTGGCCGAGGTGGATGCCGTAGGCGTCGTGCGTGTAGCCGGTCTCGCCGTGGTCGATGAAGTAGAGCGGGTGGCGGTCCAGGAGCGCGGAGAAGCCGGACTCGGCGCCGCTGCGGATCACCGGGTGACGCACCCAGCCCATACCGAAGACGTCTGCCAGCGGCTCCCAGTTCCTCCGGTCCTCCTTGGGCAGCGGGCGGCGCAGTTCGACTCGGCGCACGGTGCCGTCGGCGAGCTTCACGTCCCGGGTGACGGGGTATTCGTAGGCAACCTTCGGGATCATGGCGCGCTGCTGGGCGGCGACCATGTCGTACCAGAGTTCGCTGGCGGGGTGGGAGTTGGGCCGGTAGCGGGGGACGTCCTCGTCGGTGATGTCGAGGGGGATGTTGATGATGTCCGCATCGGGCTGCCAGTCGAGGCTGCCGTGGACCCATTCGGTGGGGTCGGGCAGGAACAGTTCGTAGGAGTTGATGGTGTTGACGAACTCCAGGCCGTCGAAGGTGTGGGCCACGCCCGGCGGGACGTACAGGGCGCGGGCCGAGGTCGGCGACCAGGTGTGCTTCTCACGCACCCCGGCGGTGGGCGAGCCCTCGCGGCAGTCGATGAACCAGCCGGTGATCGTGCCGTTGCTCGGGCCCAGGAAGGTCAGGACGTCCGCCTGGCCCAGGTGGATTCCGTAGTGACCGTAGCTGAATTCGGTTTCTCCATGGAAAACCAGGGTGGCCGGCCGCAGTGTCGGGAAGGGGACGACGTAGGAATCGTTCCCGTTCTCGATCCGCCAGTTCTCACGCCAGCCGAGCCCCTCGATGGAAAACGACTCACTCACGACTTTCCCTTTCCTTTTCTGCGTGACGGTGGGAGCGGGGCGGGGTTTTTCCACGGGGCGGTCCGGTCCCCGGAGACGAGTTCCGGGGACCGGACCGCATCGCCCCGCGTCGAAGGTCAGGCGAGGATCTCGACCTCGTAGCCGGCGGCCTCGGCGGCGGCGCGCAGGTCGTCGATCGAGGTGGTGGGCAGCTCCTCGAAGATCTCCGCGACGGCCGCCTGCTTGATGCCGGCCAGCGAGGCGGAGAGACGCGCGGCCTGCTCGGCGCCCTCGAACTTGGTGAACGCCAGGCTGGTGAGGAGCGACTGCAGCGCCTCGTCACCGGAGGCGGCGGCCTCGCGCAGCTGGGTGAGGGTGGCGTCGTCGACCTTGCTCCAGTCGGCGTCGAACTGGGCGCCGTCGGCGTACAGGCTGTTCATCATCTGCTGGGCCGGGGTGACGGAGACGTTGCTCATATCCAGCTCCTTTTGATTGTCCGCCCCCTTGTCTCGCTTTTCCGGGGGCTTCTCTGTTGGTGATTTGATTTCATCAGGCCCAGTCGACACGGTCAATGAATTCCCGATCGGCTTATCTGTCACGGGAATTCGGACAAGCCGATGGGTCGGCTCTCATCAGGCCGCGAGCTGGTCGTTCTCCTCGGCCATCAGGGTGCTGACCCGGTCGATGAAGAGCCGCATCTCGCGGCTGAGCGGGGTGCGCCGGCGTCGTACGAGCTGCGTGTACACGGCGGACGGCGGGCGCCAGTCGAGCGGTACGAGCACACCCGCCGCGATGTCCTCGACGACGGCGACCTCGGGCAACAGCCCCACGCCCAGGCCGGCCGCGGCCCACCGCTTGGTCGACTCGACCGTGCCTGACTCCAGCAGCGGCGCGGTACGGCCGTTCCACTCGCGCTCCAGGAGCCGCCGGTAGCCGCGGCCGGACTCCGGCGCCAGGATGGGCACGTCACGCAGCCGCTCACCGGTGCCGGACCGCAGACCGGCCAGTGCGTGGTCGGGTGCTACGACGGCGACGAGCGGCTCCGGTCCGAAGACCGTGCTCTCCAGGCCGGGATGACGGGTGTCGGTGTCGATCAGCAGCACCAGGTCCAGGGCACCCTGGCGCAGGCCGTCGAGGATCTCCGCCCCGCTGCCCGGCCGCAGGACCAACTCCAGCTGCGGGCAGCGGTGGTGGAACAGCTCGAGGAGCGGTGGCATGCGGTACGTCGCGATGCTCTCCATCGTCCCGATCACCAGCCGCCCCGACGGCTCGGGGGAGCCCAGGGTCACGCTGCGCGCCTCGTCGGCCAGCAGGAGCAACCGTTCCGCGAACGGCAGCAGCCGCAGGCCGGCCGGTGTGAGCCGCACCCTGCGGCCGGAGAGCCGTTCGAACAGCGCCACACCCAGGGCGTTCTCCAGGCCCTTGATCTGCCCGGTCACACTTGACTGCGCGTAGTTGAGCTCGGCTGCCGTGCGGCTGAAGCTGAGCAGAGTGGCGGCCTTGTGAAACGTCCTGAGCTGACGCATGTCCACGTGTCCTGTCCTCCTGGTGCGGGAGATGGGGTTCACCGGCGGCGCGTACGAGCGCGTGAGCCGTGCGGTGACACGGGCGCTCGGTGGGTGGGGGGGGTCAGGGTGCGGGTTCGACCTCGACTCCGGTGTGCAGCAACTGCCGCGCGGTCGCCAGGCGTTCGGCGGTCGCGTCCGCGTCCGCGCCGTCGACGACGACATAGCCGTGCCGGGTCGCGCTGTTCGTCGTGGCGCGGACGACATCCCCGGGGCGGAACGGGAAGCGCACCGCGTGCACATGGGGCAGAGCGCGCAGTTCGTCCAGAGCGGTCACGGCAGTCAGGCGGCCGGGCGGCAGCCGGAAGAAGCCGGTCGCGGCGATGCCCGCCGGGTCGGCGTGCGGCAGACATCGGCCCAGCGCGAGGCTCTGGAAGAACGCCGCCTCCAGGTCGATCCCGCAGGTGACCCGGAGCAGCAGGGGTATCCCGTCCCGGGCGAACCGGGGATGCGAGGAGACGATGCGCGGGCCGGTGGCGGTCAGCACGACGGTGGTGTCGGCCGGGCCGCACTCGAATCCCGCGAGGTCCAGCAGCGCGCACACCGCGGACCGGATCTCGGCGCCCGCACGCGCGCCGAGCCGGGCCGGGTGCACATGCTCCGTCGCCACGAAATGCGGCGGCCCCCCGGTCACCGTGGCCGTGATGCCGACGACTTGGTGCATGCCGTCGACGCTGAGGGTGGTGACGTTGTACTGCGGCCCGGCCAAGAACTCCTCGACGAGGTAGGGCCCCGGGGTGCGTAGGGCCCAGGCCGTCAGGGCACCCAGGTCGGGGGCGAGGACGGGACGGCGGTCGGCGTCCCGGGCCAGGGAGCAGACGACGGCCGGATGACCGCCCGACTCGCGTACGGCGCCCGGGAGTTCGGACCTTCGCTCCACCCGCCGGTAGCGCACGCTCAGCCGGTCGTGGCCGCTCAGCAGATCGCGCAGGGCGCCACGGTCCTCCAGGAGCCGGTGGGTGTCGGGCGAGTTGACGCCGAGGCCGAGCTTGTGAGCCTCTTCCAGTACCGGCCGCCTGCCCGCCCCGCCGCCCAGGTACAGCACGTGCCCGATGCGATGCTCCTCGGCGGCTCGTACGACGAGTGCGCGCAGAGCCGGCTCGTCGGTGAGGTCGGCGGTCAGCACCTGTGCGGAGTGCCGGACCACGTCGGCGTGCTCGGTCGCCGGGCGCAGCGCCGGGTCCCACACGGACCAGACCCGATACCCTGCCGCCACGGCCTTGCGGACCGTCCGGGCGCGTGGCAGAACCATCAGCAGGCGGTCGGGTCGGGTCTGCATGGCGAGGCTCCTCGTGGACTGAACGTTGCCTGCCGGGAGCATCCACGCATCAGTTCCCGTTGAGTTCCCGCGCACGTCCGCCGGTGCGGGAACCGGGTCCTCCGCCGAATCGTTACTCCGCTTCGCTCTCCCCTTCCGTCTTGCCTTCTCTCTCCCCGATCCCCAGCTCCGCCGCCAGGACCCGCGCTCGATCCCGGTACTCCGCCGCCGCCTCCTTCTCCCCCAAGTCCGCCGCTGCGGCGCTCAGCCCGGTCAGGGCGTCGAGGATCTCGGCCCGGTAGTCCAGGGCGGTCGCACGGTCGAGGGCGAGCCGGTGCAGGCGCAGGGCCGCGGCGGGGTCGCCGGCCCTGCGGTGGACCCGGCCGACGATGTTCTCGATCTCCGAAGCGCGCAGTCGTACTCCGGAGCGGCCGACGGTCTCGCGGGCGTGGTCGGCGTCGCGCAGCGCGCGCTCGTCGTCGCCGAGGAGCTGGCGGGCCTCCGCCGAGAGGGCGAGGGCCAGGGCGTGGTTCTCCGTGGCCCGGGCCTCGTCACCGGGTGTGAGGCAGGCGTCGAGGACCGCCAGCGCCCGTTCGGGTTCGCCCATGCCCAGCAGCCCGGCGGCCAGGTCGTTCAGGACGAGTCTCTCCTTGTCGAGGACGCCGAGGCGGCGGTTGATCCGCAGCGCCTCCTCGGCCGCCGCGACGGCCTCGCGGTGGCGGCCGAGCCGGCGGTATGCGGAGGACAGGTTGGCCCAGCTGTCGGCTTCGCCGGTCGCGTAGCCGCTCTCGCGCCGCAGCACCACGGCTCGCTCCAAGTGGCTTACCGCTTCGGCCAGTTGACCGGTGTCCAGGTAGAGCAGCCCGAGCCGCCCGATGCTCATCGCCTCACCGACCTCGTCACCCAGCGAACGGGCGATCCGCAGAGCCTCGGAGACGCTGTCGATGCCGTCGTGGAAGCGGCCCGCCCGCCACTGTGCCACGCCGAGGTTGTTGAGGCTGAGGCACAGCAGCCGCTGGTCCCCGAGCCGGCGCGAGGCACGTACGGCGGTGATCCCCTGCGCGAGCTGTTCGTCCGGTTTGCTGCGCGAGTACAGGTAGAAGGCCAGGTTGCGGGACAGGTGCACCACACAGGCCGGGTCGGCGGTGTCCCCGTCCCGGTCGATGAGGAACTGGATCGTGTGGTACTCGCGGTCGAACCAGTCCATGGCCTGCGCCGCCGTCCGCAACGCGGGCAGTTCGGTCGCCGACGGGACCGCGACGTCGAACGCCATGGGCAGCCGGTCCGGGAACAGCGTCGCACAGGCGGCCTCGGTCGCGCCGAGGTAGTACGGCAGCAGCCGCTCGGCCGGTGCCCCGTTCTCGGTGTCGTCGCCCGGCAGCGAGCGGGCGAAGCTGCGCACCAGGTCGTGGAAGCTGTACAGGCCCAGCGTGTGCTGCTGCAGCATGTGCGCGTCCAGGAGGTGTTCGAGGAGATCCTCGGCCTCCTGCACGGTGGTTCCCGCCAGGGCGGCCGCGGACCAGACGTCGATCTCGGTGCCGGGGTGCTGCCCGAGGAGCCGGAATCCGCTGCGCACGCTCGCGCTCAGCGCCTGGTACGAGAGTTCCAGGGTCGCCGTGACGCTGCGCCGGCCGGTGCTCAGCTCCTCCAGCCGGCGCGTTTCGTGGCTGAGCCGCTCCACGAGGTGCGCCACCGTCCAGCGGGGCCGGTTGCGCAGCCGGGCCGCCGCGATGCGCAGGGCGAGCGGCAACCGGCCGCACAGCTCTCCGAGTTCGGCCACCGCGTCCGGCTCGGCCGCGGTGCGCTCGGCGCCCAGCGTCTCCGCGAGGAGGGTGGCGCTCTCCGCCGCGGTGAGCATGCCGAGGCCGATCCACTCGGCGCCGTCGAGGTCGACCAGCCGGCCCCTGCTGGTGATCAGCACCAGGCAGCCGGAGGAGGCGGGCAGCAGCGGGATCACCTGGCTCGGGTCGGCGGCGTTGTCGAGCAGGATCAGCACCCGCTTGCGCGCGACCGTGACCCGCCACAACGCCGTCCGCGCCCCGGTGCCCTCCGGTATCTGCTCGTCCGGTACGCCCAGCGACCGCAGCAGGCTCTCCAGCGCCACGGCGGGCCGCAGCGGCTCCTCACCAGGGGTGAAGCCACGCAGGTCCAGGAAGTGCTGGCCGTCGGGGTAGTGGTCGGCGAGCCGGTGCGCGGCCCGTACCGCGAGGGTGGTCTTGCCGGAGCCGCCCATACCGTCCAGAGCGAGGATCCGGGTGCCCTCGCCGCCGGGCTCGCGGGCTTTCGCCAGCAGCAGCCGAAGTTTGTCATCCCGGCCGGTGAAGTCGGTCACGTCGTACGGCAGTGTGCACACGCCCCGGTCCACCGGACCCGGCTCGGCCACCGAGGTCAAGGGGGCCGCCGGGGGCACAGTGGTCGCCGCGGTCGCCTGGGCGGGCTGCGGAGCGGTGGCCGGCGGGGCCAGTTCGGGGTCCTCGCGAAGGATGCCCTCGTGCAGGCGCATGAGCGGGGCGCCCGGGTCGATGCCCAGTTCCCCGGCGAGGAGGGAGCGCGCGGCCGCGTACTCCTCCAGCGCCTCGGCGCCGCGCCCGGAGCGGTACAGGGCGAGCATGAGCTGGCCCCGCAGGGTCTCGCGCAGCGGGTGCCGGGAGACGAGGTCGCGCAGGTCACCGACGAGTTCGGGGGCCGCGCCCTGCGCCAGGCGCAGTTCGAAGTACTGCTCGGCCGCGGTCAGCCGGCGTTCCTCCCACGCCGTCGCCGCCGCCTCGATGATCCGGCCGCCGCGGCCGGCCAGGACGGGGCCGCGCCACAGGGCGAGCGCCCGTCGCAGGACCGACACCGCCTCGGCCGTACGGTTCGCGTCGGCCGCGGCACGGGCGGTGCGCAACAGGTCGGCGAATTCGTCGAGGTCGAGTCGGCCGTCACCGAGCTGGACGCGGTAGCCGTAGTCGTCCGTGACAACGGCGCAGGCGCCGCCGGGTATCCGTCGGCGCAGCTCCGACACGGCCTTGCGCACCTGGTGTTCGGCGCTCGTGGGCGGTTCCTCGTCCCAGGCGGCCTCGACCAGACGGCTGACCGGTACGGCCTTGCCGGGCTCCAGGAGCAGGGTGACGAGCACGCGTTCCTGGATCGCTCCCCCGAACCGCAGCAGGGTCTGCCCGGCCCAGACCTCCAGCGTGCCCAGGATGTTGAACCGAAGCCGGTCCGGCTCTTCCCCCATCACCGCGCCCCCTCCGTCAGGCAGAGCCCTCGCTCCGGGCGCTGCCTCGACAAACGGGCGCAGGGCAGTCGTTCTGAAGCCGTTGCAAGGTACCTCTGCTCCCAAGAGATTATAAAAGTTTTACTCCGCAACAAGCCCGAGTCGGAGGAACACCAGCCCCCTCCCCAATCGAGTCACCGGCGATCAAGCAAAGTCGTCGCTCACGATCGTGTCGCGGTTCCGCACTCCCCTTGCCTGGCCTCCCGCATGCGGGCGTCCATCGGCGTGCTCCGGTCGTACGGGTCGACCTCGGGGCCGTCTTGCAAGCCTGTCGCGGCGCGCTCGGCTCTGAACGCGGGGGTGAAGTAGCCGGTGAAGGTGTTGCAGCCGCCGTTGGTGGTGTCTGCCTTGTAAGAGACAAGGGAGAACGTCCCCGGTTCAATGTCCACCTTTGCCGGGTTGTCCCAGCTCATCACGATCTCGCGGCGCACGATGGTGCGCGCGACTTCGTCGCTTCCCGTCGCGGCGCGTACGACCGGATAGACGTAGGTGACATCGGCCGTCACCTCGAGCGCGCCGCGCGCACCCTCTCGGTAGGTGATCCGGCCCCGCGTCTTGACCACGTTCCCGACAAGCCGCACCTTCGCCTCTGCGAAACGGCTGAACAGCAGCAGGGGATCGTTCTCCCGGCTGGGCGTGCGGAACGCGGCCGCCAGGTAGTCCTGGACGTCATGCTGACGCGGATTGATCAACGCGATCGCCTTGCTGGGGTGCTCCCCACGCAGCACACCGGGATCCAGGCTGGACCCGGTCAGGAAGTCCCGGCTCCGGGCAAGCGCCTGCGCGACCTGCTCCTGGCTCATCCAGCCGGTCGCCCGCGCTCCGGGCAGGTGGATCCCTGCCGCCCCGTCGCCCCACCGGGCCGCAGGTGATCCCCTGAACGGCTCCTCCATGGTGGGCTGTTGCCCCGGAGCCTCCGCCGTCGGCGGCGCCTTCGTGCTGCTCCCGTCGCCGAACCAGCCGACCACCCGGCCCGGGGCCAGCGCCACGACCAGCAATCCGACCGCAGCCAGCAGGCCGACCACGGTCCAGCCGGTGCGCCGTCGTCGCCGGGCCGGCCGGTACGTCCGCCAGCCCTCCGGTTGGCCGCTCTGCTCGCGCAGCTGCCGTGCCACCATCCGGGCCCGTGCCGATGGTTCCTCGGGCGCTCCCGCAGTCCCGGCCTCAGCCTCCTTGAGGAAGCGTTCCCACTCCTCGTCCGGTATGGACGCCCCGTCCTTGCTCACGATCCTTGTCCTTACTTCCGTGCCCGTACCTGTTCAGGGACGGGTATCACTCGTACGTCCGCACCGCTCCGCCGCACCCTCACGACCCCAAGCCCCGCATGGCCCATCCCTCAACCCGCTGATCCTTTCGGTAGGTCCGGTCGAGCCAGCGTTCGCAAGGTGATGTGAGGGGAGGGCCGGGCGGCCCGGCACTCCTGCTTGACCCGGCCTTCGCTGTAGAAGTACATGGCGCCGAGGTCATCTCGGCCGTCACCGCTGTAGTCACCGGGGACGACACGCCCTGGCCGAGGCGATCGCCGTCGTCACCGGCGCCCCCGCCGACGACCCCGCCTGCGCCGCCCTGACCCATCTCGCCCTGGAGGCCCGGGCCCTCGCGGCGACGGCCCCGGACCGGGTCGCCGCCGTCAACGCGGCCTTCGACCTGCTGGAGCGGGGCTGGGAGGCGGTACGGCCGTAAGCCTCAAAGGCCTCAAAAGACTTTAAAAGATCTCAAGAGGCCTCAAGAGGCCTCAAGAGCGGCCGTCGTCACCTCTTCGGCAGGCGGGCAATGTCCGACACCGGGCCGAGGTGGCCGAGTTTGTCGGGGTTGGACACCGAGTGGATCGCCCGGATCGCGCCGTCGGCGATGTCGAGTTCGACCACGCTGGCCACGCGGCCCTCGGCGTCGTGGATCACGGCGCCCGGCCGGCCGTTGATCCAGGCCGCGCGGAGGGAGGCGCCGAGTATCCCGACCCGGCGGAGGCCGCCGACCATCAGCTGTGCCACGTGGCGCGGCTCGGTGACCGACCTCGCGAGCGCCCGCGCCTTGCCGCCGCCGTCGCCCTGGAACACCACCTCCGGGGCGAGCATGCCGAGCAGCGCGTCCATGTCACCGCCCTCGGCGGCCGCGAAGAACTTACGGGCCAGTTCCTCGCCCTCGGCCCGCCGCACCGGGGGCGGCGGCGCGAGGTCGGCCGGCTGCCTGCCGGGGGCGATGCGCTTTCCGGCGCGGGCGAAGATCTGCCGGCAGTTCGCCTCGGACTTGCCGACGATCCTCGCCACGTCCGGATAGCCGTACCCGAACACCTCGCGCAGCACGAACACCGCGCGCTCCGCCGGGGCGAGGGTCTCCAGCAGCACGAGGAACGCCATCGACAGCGAGTCGGACAGCTCGGCGTGCTCGGCCGGTCCGGGCCGTTCGGTGGACACCACGACCGGCTCGGGCAGCCAGTCGCCCACATAGGTCTCCCGCCGTACCCGGGCCGAACTCAGGTGGTTGATGGCGAGCCGTGTCACCGACGTGGTCAGATACGCCTTCAGATTCCCGACTGTCGTCCCGGCCTGGCGCGCCCGGGTCAGGTTGAGGAAGGCGTCCTGCACGAGGTCCTCGGCGTCGCCCACCGACCCGGTCATCCCATAGGCGATGGAGAAGAGCAGCGACCGGTACCGGTCCGCGTCCGTCCCCACGTCCGTCCCCACTGCTGATCCCGCCACGGATTCCCCCTTCACACATCCGCACGACGTCCAGCAGCGTATCCGCTCGTGTCACAGCGCGCCGGGCTGCCCTGTCTCAGAGGGGTGACAGCGAACGACACAACGAACGACAGCGAACGACAGGAACAAGGAGACAGCGGATGAACCTCGCTCTGTGGACCGTCACCGGACTGCTCGCCGTCGCCTATCTGCTCGGCGGTGGCGGCAAGGTGGTCATGGCGAAGGAGAAGATCGCGGCGTTCGGGCCGAGTTCGCGATGGGTCGACGACTTCGGCGACGGCAGCGTGAAGGCCATCGGCGCCCTGGAGGTGCTGGCCGCGGTGGGGCTGATCCTGCCCGCCGCGCTCGACGTCGCGCCGGAGCTGGTGCCGCTGGCCGCAACCGGCCTGGTGCTCCTCATGATCGGGGCGGCCATCACTCGATACCGGCGGCACGAACTCAAGTTCATGGCGGTGGACGTGCTTTACATCGTCCTGGCAGCCTTCGTGGCGTGGGGCCGCTTCGGCCCGGAGTCCTTCGTCCACTGACAACAGTCCGCTGACGAGAGTCCACCGGCAAGAGGAGATCGCTTCATGGGCTTGTCTACGGCCTTCACGCGGCTGTTCGGTGTGGAGCATCCGATCGCGCTGGCGCCGATGGGCGGTTCGGCGGGCGGAGCCCTGACGGCAGCCGTCTCGCGCGGTGGCGGGCTCGGGCTGCTGGGCAGCGGGAACGGCGACCGGGACTGGCTGGCCCGCGAACTGCCCGTCCTGACCGCCGAGAACGCCGGACGGCCCTGGGGCGTCGGCTTTCAGGCGTGGGCGACCGATGTCGGTGCGGTGGAGTGGACGCTGGAGCGCGGTCCGGCTGCCGTGATGCTGTCCTTCGGTGACCCGAGGCCCTTCGCGGAGCGCGTCCGCGACGCGGGTGCGGCGCTGATCGTGCAGGTCACCGATCTGGAGGAGGCCCACAGGGCGGTGGACGTCGGCGCCGACGTGATCGTGGCGCAGGGCACCGAAGCGGGCGGGCACGGGGCCCGGCACGGGCGGTCCACGCTGCCGTTCGTGCCCGTCGTGGTGGACCTGGCGGCGCCCGTCCCGGTGCTCGCGGCCGGCGGGATCGCCGACGGGCGCGGTGTGGCCGCCGCCCTGGCCCTGGGCGCGGCGGGGGCGCTGCTCGGCACCCGGTTCCAGGCCACCACCGAGGCCCTGGTCGACCGCGCGACCGCCCATGCCATCGTGGCCGGCCGCAGCGAGGACACCGAGCGCAACCGCGTGCTGGACATCGCCCGCGGCTCGCGCTGGCCAGCGAAGTACACCGCCCGCACCCTCCCGCACCCCTTCCTCGACCGCTGGCGGACCCGGGAGGCGGAACTCGCGACCGACGCCCAGGCCCGGCAGTCGTACCAGGAAGCCGTCGCACGCGGCGAGATCCCCGCGCTCCCGCAGTGGGCCGGCGAGGCCGTCGACCTCATCGACGACCTGCCCTCCGCCGCCGGCCTGGTCGCCGACCTGGCCGCCCAGGCCGAGGCGGCGCTGAAACGGGCCTGCGGGGGCTGACGGGTACGAGCGCTACGACGACGCTCGCGCCACCAACTCCGTCGGCAGTACCGCGTGTTGCCGCTCCAGCCCCCGCGACACGGGCGGGCGGCGGTCGGCGATCTCCGTGAGGAGCAGGTCGAGCATCGCGCGGCCCATCTGCTCTATGGGCTGGCGGACGCTGGTCAGCGGCGGGTCCATGTGGCGGGCGATGGCGGAGTCGTCGTAGCCGACCAGCGCCACGTCGGCCGGGATACGGCGGCCCGCCTCGCGCAGCACCTGCCGGGCGCCGGCCGCCATCACGTCCGAGCCGGCGAAGACGGCGTCCAGGTCCGGGTGCCGGTCCAGGAGTACGGACATCGCCCGCCGGCCGCCCTCCTCCGTGAAGTCCCCCGGCTCCACGAGGAGTTCGTCCACCTCGCGGCCCGCGTCGCGCAGGGCGTCGCGGTAGCCGTCGACGCGGCACTGGGCGCCGTACACGTCGAGGCGGCCGGTGATGTGCGCGATGCGGGTGCGGCCGCGGGAGAGCAGGTGCTCGACGGCCGAGCGGGCACCGCCGTAGTTGTCCGAGTCCACCGAGGTGAGCGTCTCGCCGGCCGAGCGGGGGCCGCTGATCACGGCCGGGATCTCCAGCTGGGCCAGCAGGTCGGGCAGGGGGTCGTCGGCGTGGACGGAGACGAGGAGTACGCCGTCGACCCGGTGGGCCGCCAGGTACTGGGCCAGGCGCCGGCGCTCCCGGTCGCTGCCCGCGAAGATCAGCAGCAACTGCATCTCGGTGTCGGAGAGCTGGGAGCCGACACCGCGCAGCATGTCCGAGAAGTAGGGCTCCGCGAAGAAGCGGGTCTCCGGCTCGGGGACGACGAGGGCGATGGCGTCGGTGCGGTTGGCGGCGAGGGCGCGGGCGGCCGTGTTGGGGACGTAGCCGAGTTCCGCGACCGCCGCCTCGACCGCGGCGCGGGTGGCGTCGCTGACCCGGGGCGAGCCGTTGATCACCCGCGAGACCGTGCCCCGGCCGACCCCGGCCCGGGCGGCGACCTCTTCGAGCGTGGGCCGGCCTCCGCTGCGGCCCCGCGCTCCCTGGCTTGCCATGGGCTCCGCCTCTCTCGACCGACTCCTGGTGCCGGCCTGGAATGTAACAGCACCGTTCGCCGTCCTCGCCCACCCTGCGGCTGCCGCCCCCGGACAGGCTCAGGCGGGTCCAGCTAACGACCCAATAAACGAACGCGGTTGCCGTCGTCCGCTCCCTTGACACCCCGCCCCGCACCGACGACTCTTCAACACATCACTTATGGGAGCGCTCCCACACTACCTGACACCTACACATCCCGCACGTTCCCCGCCCGAGCCGCAGCGAAGACGAACGGGCCCGATTTCCATGCAGTTGGCCGGGGGGTCGGCACGTCAGGCAACAGGAGGACGCAATGCGCACGAGCATCCGCCGGTCCCAGCGGCTGATGGCCCTCGCGGCCGTGGCCGCCCTGACCACGGGGCTGCTGGCCGGCTGCGCCAAGGACTCGAACGACGGCTCGTCGGACAACTCCGGCGGCGGCGACGGCAGCGGCAAGGGCAAGATCACGCTGACCATCGGCACGTTCGGCGTCTTCGGCTACCAGCAGGCCGGCCTCTACGACGAGTACATGAAGCTGCATCCGGACATCAGCATCAAGGAGAACGTCACCACCCGTACCGATGTGTACTGGCCGAAGGTGCTCACCCGCCTCCAGGCCGGCTCCGGCACGGACGACATCGAGGCCATCGAGATCGGCAACATCACCGAGGCCGTGCAGACCCAGGCCGACAAGTTCGTGGACCTCGGCAAGGACGTCGACAGGTCACAGTGGCTGGACTGGAAGAACGCCCAGGCCACCACCAAGGACGGCAAGCTCATCGGGCTCGGGACCGATGTCGGGCCGATGGCCGTCTGCTACCGGAAGGACCTGTTCCAGAAGGCCGGGCTGCCGACCGACCGGACCAGGCTCGCGCAGCTGTGGAAGGGCGACTGGTCCAAGTACGTCGATCTCGGCAAGCAGTACATGCAGAAGGCACCCCAGGGCACCAAGTTCGTGGACTCGGCCTCGTCCGTCTACAACGCGGCGGTGGGCGGCGCGAGCGAGCGGTACTACGACAAGGGCGGCAATGTCGTCTGGGACAGGTCCGAGGGCGTGAAGAAGGCCTGGGACGCCGCCATGACCGTCGCCACCAGCAATATGTCGGCGAAGCTGAAGCAGTTCGACCCGACCTGGGACCAGGGCTTCGCCAACGGCAGCTTCGCCAGCGTCGCCTGCCCGGCCTGGATGATCGGCTACATCGAGCAGAAGTCCGGCGACTCGGGCAAGGGCAAGTGGGACGTGGCGGCGGCGCCGGCGGCGTCCAACTGGGGCGGCTCCTTCCTCGGTGTGCCGACGGCGACCAGGCACCAGAAGGAGGCCGTCGCGCTGGCGAAGTGGCTGACCGCGCCCGAACAGCAGGCGAAGGTGTTCGCCAAGCAGGCCAGCTTCCCGTCCACCCCGTCGGCGTACCCGGGTCTGCGGCCGCAGGCCGACACCACGGCGTACTTCTCGAACGCGCCGCTCACCCAGATCTTCTCCGACGCGGCGAAGACCATCCCCGCGCAGCCCCTCGGCCCCAAGGACAAGCCGATCGACAACGCGATCAGCGACATCGGCATCCTCCAGGTGGAGCAGAAGGGCAAGTCGCCGTCCCAGGGCTGGGACGCGGCGAGCAAGGAGATCAAGGACGTGCTCGGCCAGTGACCAGCCCCAAGCAGGTTCTCGCGCACTCCGCGTCGAGCACCGGTGCCGCGTCCGGCAGCTCGCCGGGCGCGGCACCGGGCGCTCACGGTCGCGGTTGGCCGGCGGGCGCCGACTCCTGGCGCAGCCGGCTGTACCGCTGGGACATGAAGGCGTCGCCGTACGCGTTCGTGTCCCCGTTCTTCGTCCTGTTCGCGGCGTTCACGCTGGTCCCGCTGCTCTACACGGCCTGGTACTCGCTGCACCATGTGCAGCTGTCCGCGCTGGACCACCAGACCTGGGCGGGCCTGGACAACTACAAGAACCTTCTGTCCTCGGACTTCTTCTGGAACGCGCTGCGGAACACCCTGGCCATCGGCGTCATCTCGACCGTGCCGCAGCTGCTGGCCGCGCTCGGGCTCGCGCACCTGCTGAACTACCGGCTGCGCGGCTCGACCGTGTGGCGGGTGGTGATGCTGACCCCGTACGCCACCTCGGTGGCCGCGGCGACCCTGGTGTTCACGCTGCTGTACTCGTGGGACGGCGGCATGGTCAACTGGATCCTGCACTTCTTCGGGGTGGATCCGGTCAACTGGCGTGAGTCCGACTGGGGTTCACGGTTCGCGGTGTCGTCGATCGTGATCTGGCGGTGGACCGGCTACAACGCGCTGATCTACCTGGCGGCCATGCAGGCGATCCCGGCCGACCTCTACGAGTCGGCGGCGATCGACGGTGCGAACCGCTGGCAGCAGTTCCGGCATGTGACGGTTCCGCAGCTGCGGCCGACCATCCTGTTCACGGTCGTGGTCTCGACGATCGGCGCGACCCAGCTCTTCGGTGAGCCGCTGCTGTTCGGCGGGGTGAGCGGGTCCAAGGGCGGTTCCGAGCACCAGTACCAGACGCTCGGCCTGTACATGTACGACCAGGGCTGGATCATCGGCAACCTCGGCAAGGCGTCCGCGATCGCCTGGTCGATGTTCCTGGTCCTGCTGCTCGTCGCCGCGGTCAATCTGCTGCTCACCCGACGGCTGAGGAAGGCCCAATGACGACCGGTGAACTGACGCTGCCCCCGAGGACGGTCCGGCGCCGGGGGCGGACCGGCGCGGGAAAGCAGCTGCACGCGGGCCCGGTGACGTACGTCGTGCTGACCGTCTTCGCCCTCGTCTCCCTCGCCCCGCTGGTGTGGACGGCGATCGCCGCCTCCCGCACCGACCGGCGGCTCGCCGAGACCCCGCCGCCGCTGTGGTTCGGCGGCAACCTGTTCAAGAACCTGCGGAGCGCCTGGGACCAGGCGGGGCTCGGCACCGCGATGCTCAACTCGGTGATCGTGGCGGGCACGATCACCGTGAGCACGGTGCTCTTCGCCACGCTGGCCGGCTTCGCCTTCGCCAAGCTGCGGTTCCGCTTCTCCGGCCTGCTGTTGCTGCTCACCGTCGGCACGATGATGATCCCGCCGCAGCTGGCCGTCGTACCGCTGTACCTGTGGATGTCCGACCTCGGCTGGTCGAATCAGCTGCAGACGGTGATCCTGCCCAGTCTCGTCACCGCCTTCGGCACGTTCTTCATGCGGCAGTACCTGGTGCAGGCGCTGCCGACCGAGCTGATCGAGGCGGCCCGGGTGGACGGGGCGAGCAGCCTGCGGATCGTCTGGCATGTCGTCTTCCCGGCCGCGCGTCCGGCCATGGCGGTGCTCGGCCTGCTGACGTTCGTGTTCGCCTGGAACGACTTCCTGTGGCCAATCATCGCCCTGAACCAGCAGAACCCGACCGTGCAGGTGGCCCTGAACTCGCTCGGCACCGGCTATGTCCCGGACCAGGCGGTGATCATGGCGGGCGCACTGCTCGGCACGCTGCCGCTGCTGGCCGCCTTCCTGCTGTTCGGCAAGCAGATCGTGGGCGGGATCATGCAGGGGGCGATCAAGGGCTGACGCCCCGCCTCCCGGGGGCCGGATCACCGCCGCTCCGGCCCCCTGCCCCTCGCCTCGCCTGCCCTCCCCTCACCTCTCCGTTTCGCCGGTCCGGCTACGACCTCTATGGGAGCGCTTCCATGTCCGAACCCGATGTCTCCGTCACCTTTCCCCCCGCCTTCCTCTGGGGCACCGCGACCTCCGCCTACCAGATCGAGGGGGCGGTGCGGGAGGGCGGCCGTACCCCCTCGATCTGGGACACCTTCAGCCATATGCCAGGCCGGACGGCCGGCGGTGAGACCGGTGACATCGCCGCCGACCACTACCACCGCTACCGCGACGACGTGGCGCTCATGGCCGAGCTGGGCGTGAACGCGTACCGCTTCTCGGTGTCCTGGCCCCGGGTGCAGCCCACCGGGCGGGGCCCGGCGATCCAGGTGGGCCTGGACTTCTACCGCCGCCTGGTGGACGAACTCCTCGCCCACGGCATCAAACCCGCGCTCACCCTCTACCACTGGGACCTGCCGCAGGAGCTGGAGGACGCGGGCGGCTGGCCGCAGCGGGACACCGCGTTCCGGTTCGCCGAGTACGCACAGCTGGTCGGCGAGGCGCTGGGCGACCGGGTGGAGCAGTGGATCACCCTCAACGAGCCCTGGTGCAGCGCCTTTCTGGGCTACGGCTCCGGTGTGCACGCCCCCGGCCGTACCGAACCGGAGGCCGCCCTGCGCGCCGCCCACCACCTCAACCTCGCCCACGGGCTGGCGGCTTCGGCGCTGCGCTCGGTGATGCCGGCCCGCAACGAGATCGCGATCAGCCTCAACTCCTCGGTGGTACGGCCGCTTTCCCAGGACCCGGCCGATGTCGCGGCGGCCCGCCGGATCGACGACCTGGCCAACGGCATCTTCCACGGCCCGCTGCTGCACGGGGCGTACCCGTCGTCGCTGCTCGCGGCGACGGCCCCGGTCACCGACTGGTCGTACGTCCGCGAGGGCGACCTCCGCGCGATCAACGTGCCGCTGAACGCGCTGGGCCTGAACTACTACACCCCGTCCCTGGTGTCGGCCGTGGCCGGCGAGGCACAGTCGGGCCCGCGGGCGGACGGGCACGGCGCCAGCGACCACTCCCCCTGGCCGGGCGCCGACGACGTACGGTTCCACCAGACGCCGGGCGAGCGCACCGAGATGGGCTGGACGATCGATCCGACGGGCCTGTACGACCTGATCACGCGGTACACGAGGGAGGCACCCGGCCTGCCGCTGTACGTGACGGAGAACGGCGCGGCCTACGACGACAAGCCCGACCCCGACGGCCGCGTCCACGACCCCGAGCGCATCGCGTACCTGCGCGGCCATCTGTCCGAGGTCCGCCGCGCCCTCACCGACGGCGCCGACGTGCGCGGCTACTACCTGTGGTCCCTGATGGACAACTTCGAGTGGTCGTACGGGTACGGGAAGCGGTTCGGGGCGGTGTACGTGGACTACGGGACGCTGGAGCGCACGCCCAAGTCGAGTGCCAGGTGGTACGGGGAGGCGGCGCGGACGGGGGTGTTGCCGGAGGTGTGAGGGACGAAGGGGCGCGGCACCCGACTGCGGTGCCGCGCCCCTTCAGGGGGGTGGCGTCAGTTGAAGGCGGCGAAGGCCTTCGAGAAGGCGTACTTGTCCTGGACGATCGAGCTGCAGGTGGCGTCGGCGGTGGGCTTGGCGCCGCCGTCGCACTGCTTGTCGCGGGTCGCGGACCACATCGACAGGCCGCCGAGGCCCTTGGACTTGGCGAAGTTCGCCAGCTGGGTGGCGTCGTCCACCTTGAAGATCTCGGAGGAGACGTCGTTGACGCCGATCATCGGGGTGACCGCGACCGCCTTCCAGGCGGCGGAGTCGGACAGGCCGAGGACGCCCTTGACCTGGGCCTGGGTGGCTGTCGCGGCCTGCTGGGCGTAGTCGCCCATGTCGCCGCTGTACGAGGCGCCGTAGTCCATCGCCATGATGTTGACGGTGGAGATCTTCGCGCCGTTGGACTTGGCGTTGGACAGCAGGTTCACGCCGTCCTGGGTGAGGCCCTCGGGCATCACCGGAAGGGTGAAGGAGACGTCCAGGTCCGGGTGGAGCGCCTGGAGCTTCGCTATCGCCTTCGCCCGGAGGGTGTTCGCCGCCGTGTTCGGCAGCGCCCCGCCCTCGACGTCGAAGTCGACCTTGGTCAGCTTGAACGCGTCGACCGCCTTGCCGTACGCCGCCGCCAGCGCGTCCGCGGAGGAGCAGGTGGTGGCGAGTTCGGAGCCGGAGGCGCCGCCGAAGGAGACCCGGACGTCACCGCCCTTGGCGCGCAGCGAGCCGATCTGCTGGGCCACGGCGTCGCCGGTCAGGTCGGTCACGCCGCCCCACTTGGGGGTGCAGCCGCCGCCGTCGGTGACGAAGGCGAGGTTGTAGTTCTTCACGCCGGTCGCGTCGGCCGCGCCCACCAGGTCGAAGGCCGGGTAGAGAGAGGTGTCGACGTACGGGGCGAAGCCGGCGGCGGCCTTGGTGCCGCTGCCGGTGCTCTGGGAGGTGGTCGGCGTCGGGGTGGCGCTCCTGGTCGGGGTGGGGGTGGCGCTCTTGCTCGGGGTGGCGGTCGGGGCCGGCGACTGGGTCCCGGTGGGCCGGCCGCTCGGCTCGGGGGTGGCGCCGCCGTCCGCGGAGCACGGGGAGTTGTCGATACGACAGCCGGTCGGGGCACCGCCGCCGTCGACCACGAAGCCGACGGTCACCGACTTGCCGGGGGCGAGGCCCGCGGTGTCCCACTTCGGGGGCTTCACGGTGACGTGCGAACCGCTGACGGTCGACTCGCCGTTCCACAGCGAGCTGAGCTTGGCGCCCGCCGGGAGGTCGAACTCCAGGGTCCAGGTCTTCTCCTGCTGGCCGCTGTTGTTGGTGACGACGTACTGGCCGGTGTAGCCGGTCGACCAGTCGCTGGTCCTCGTGTACGCGGCGTTCACGTCGGCGGCGTTGGCGGTGCCGGTGAGCAGGACCGCGCCGCCGCCCACGACGGCCGCGGCGACGAGACCGCCTATCGCCTTGTTCCTGCCACTGATCCTGCGCCGGTGCGTGCTCATGCGCGTGCCTGCCTTCGCTGTTCACGGGGTGGGGGTGTGGCAGCACGCTAGCGATCCGGAATCGGGCAAATCACTTCATCGGGACGGCCGTTGCAGACCTTAGGGTTCGCTTAAGGAAGGGATCGGGGACGATTAATGGTCGAGACCAGCCGGGACCGTTTTGCCCGTTCGGCGTCTTCGCATCGACCCCCGGTGCCCGCGCCCTACCGGCTTGCGCCCGTCCAGCTGGAACCAGATCCGCACCTCCGTGCCGCCCAGCACCGAGGCGCCGATGCGCACATCACCGCCGGTGGCCTCGGCGAGCCGGCGCACGATGTCCAGGCCGAGACCGGTGGAGCCGGCGCTCCCGGAGCCGCGGCCGCGGGCCATCGCCGCGTCCGGGTCGGGTATGCCGGGGCCCGCGTCGGAGACCAGCACGATCACCGCGTCCTCGCCGTTGTGCACGTCGACCGCGAAGGCGGTGCCCTCGGCGGTGTGCCGGAAGACGTTGCCGAGCAGGGCGTCCAGGGCCGCGGCCAGATCGGCGCGGGCCACGGGTATGCGCACCGGCCGCTCGACGCCGGCCACCCGCCATTTGCGGCCCTCGTCCTCGGCGAGCGCGGACCAGAACTCCATGCGCTCACGGACCACTTCCGCCGCGTCGCACCCGGCGCCGGGTCCGGCCGCGGCGGTCTGCGGTTTGGCGTCCCGGGCGGTGCGGATGATGGTGTCGACCTCGCGCTCCAGCTGGGCGACGGCGGCCCGGGTCTGGTCGGCGGCCGGACCGGCGCCGAGGGAGGCCGTGTTCAGCCGCAGCACGGTCAGCGGGGTGCGCAGCCGGTGGGAGAGGTCCGCGGCCAGCTCTCTCTCGTTCGCGAGGAGCTGGACGACCTGGTCGGCCATGGAGTTGAACGCCACGGCCGCGAGCCGCAGTTCGGTCGGGCCGTCCTCCGGCACCCGGGCGCCCAGCTTGCCCTCGCCCAGTTCGTGCGCGCCCCGGACCAGCCGCTGGGCGGGCCGCACCATGCGCACCCCGAGCCGGTCGGCGATCGCGACCGAACCGAGGATCAGCCCGAGGCCGACGGCCGCGAGGACCGCCCAGGCCGTGCCGACGCCGTTGGTCACCTCGGACTCGGGGACGTAGACCTCGACGACCGCGATGTCACCGGAGCCGAGGGCGACCGGCTGGAGCAGGGTCGATCCGCCGGTCACGGTGGTCGTGGAGGCCCGGCCCAGTTTCCGCACGGCCTGGATGTCACGGCCGGCGGCGCGCTGCCGGCCGAGGTCGAGCGCGGACCGGCCCTCACCCGCGGGCAGATGCACGGCCATCCCGGAGTCGGCGCCGGCGGCGGCCACGACCCGCTCCAGTTTGTCCCGGTCGGTGGTGATGGACAGCGCGGGCGCGACCGCGGCGGCCTCCCGCTCGGCGTTCGAGAACGCGCGGTCGCGGGCCATCTCCTTGACGACCAGGCCGAGCGGCACGGCGAAGGCGACCACGACCATCGTGGTGACCGCCAGGCAGACCTTGACCAGAGCCCATCTCATCGCGCCGGCTCCCCGTCCATGGGCGGCTCCAGTTTCACGCCGACCCCCCGAAGCGTGTGCAGATAGCGGGGCCTTGCGGCGGTCTCTCCCAATTTCCGGCGCAACCAGGACAGATGGACATCGATGGTCTGGTCGTCGCCGTAGGACTGCTGCCAGACCTCGGCGAGGAGTTCCTTGCGCGGGACGACCACCCCGGGCCGGCCGGCCAGGAAGGCGAGCAGGTCGAACTCGCGGCGGGTCAGGTCGAGGCGGGCTCCGTCCAGCTCGGCCTGGCGGCGCAGCGGGTCGACGGTCAGGCCGCCGACCCGGAGCACGGACGAGGGCGCGGCCTCGGCGCTCACCGAGCGGGACCGGCGCAGCACGGCCGCGATCCGCGCGGAGAGGTGGTCGACGGAGAACGGCTTGGTCAGATAGTCGTCCGCACCGGCGTTGAGCAGCCGGACGATCTCCGTCTCGTCGTCCCGGGCGGTGGCGATGATGACGGGCACGTCGGTGATGCCGCGGAGCATCTTCAGCGCCTCGGAGCCGTCCAGGTCCGGCAGTCCGAGGTCCAGGATGACCACGTCGAAACGGAAATGGGCGACCTCGCGCAGCGCCTCCAGTGCCGTACCGACGCTGCGCACGGTGTGTGCGGCGTCGGTCAGATGCCGGATGAGCGCCGAGCGTACGAACTGGTCGTCCTCGACCACGAGCACACTTGCCATGCGCCGCACCGTACGCCATGCGGCCCACACCGGCCGGGGCCTGTGGATAACTCGGGGGGTGTGCGTACGGCGGTGTCCCTGAGGCAGTATGGCCCGCGATGCGCAGAGGACTCGTACACGTACTGGCGTGGCTGCTCGCGACGGGAGCGGCGGTCACGCTGTCGTGGTGGGGTGTGCACACGGTCATGGCCGGGACGGCGTACGACCCGCCGCGCGCGCTGCCGGTCCGGGCCGCCGACGCGTCCACGCAGGGCACGCAGGCCCTGGGCTCGCCGACGCAGCGCCCGAACCCGTCGGAGCGGCCGTCGACCAGTCCGGCGGCACCGGCCCCGTCCCGCACCACCCGGACGCCGAGCCACTCGCCCTCCGCCTCCGCTCCCGCGTCGTCCGGCCAGGTCAAGTCCTACGACACCGACGGCGGCCGGGCGGTGTTCGAGCTGGGCGGGTCCAGCGCCACGCTCGTCTCGGCGACGCCGGGGGCCGGCTGGTCGATGCAGGTGTGGAAGACCGACACATGGATCCGGGTGGAGTTCAGCCGGGGCACCGGCCGGGTCTCGGTGATCTGCACCTGGCACGACGGGCCGCCGCACGTGGAGGTCGGGAACTACTGACCGCCGCCTGCCGAACCGTCGCCGCTCAGCGGAACACCGAGGGCGGCGGGGCCGGTGAGGCCACGGCCGCCGCGTCCGTGACGGGCGCGGCGCCGCCGGTGAAGTCCGTGAGCGCTTTGCCGTGTTCGACCCGGGCCGGGTGCGGGTCGGAGGCGGCGCGGCGGGTGAGTTCGGCGAGCGGGAGCGGGGCGTCGCAGGCCACGAGGATCGCGTTGCCGAAGCGTTTGCCGCGCAGTACGGCCGGGTCGGCGATCAGGGCGAGCTCGGCGAACCGGGCGGCCGCGGTGGCGATCTGGCCACGCAGATGGGCGAGTGGCGGGCCGTCGGCGAGGTTGGCGGCGTAGACCCCGGACGGTTTCAGAGCCCGGCCGACCTCGTCCAGGAACTCGGTGGAGGTGAGGTGGGCGGGGGTGCGGGCGCCGCTGAAGACGTCGGCGATGATCAGGTCCGCCCAGCCGTCCGGCACCTTGGCGAGACCCTCGCGGGCGTCCGCCGACCGCACCCGGATCCGGGCGTTCGGATCCAGCGGCAGTTCCCGGCGGACCAGTTGGACCAGGCTCGCGTCCCGCTCGACGACCTGCTGGGTGGAACGGGGGCGGGTGTGGGCGGTGTACCGGGCGAGGGTGAACGCGCCGCCGCCGAGGTGCACGGCGTGCACGGGCTTGCCGGGCGGAGCGACGAGGTCGATGACATGGCCGAGGCGGCGCTGGTACTCGAAGGAGAGGTGGGCGGGGTCGTCCAGGTCGACGTGCGACTGGGGCGCACCGTCGATCAGCAGTGTCCATGCGCGGCCCCGGTCGGGGTCGGGTACGAGCTGTGCGAGCCCGCCGTCGACCGCCTCCACGACCGCTTCGGCGGCGGCCGATCCGCGCCGCCTGTTCCGGGTATTCCTGGACCTGCCCACCGCATCATTTTCGCAGGTCGTCCGGGACCGCGCCGCACCGGCGGCGGGCCGGCGCCCGGCCGCTGCCGCACCTGCGGCTGCTGACCGCCTCGGTGCACGTGCGCCGGCCGGCCCGGTTCACTTGCAGTTGTCGGCCGCCTCGATCAGCCGGGCCGCCTCCCCGAGGGCCCGGCGCAGCACCACCGGGTCGGTGGCGAGGTCGGCGTCGCCGGGCGGCAGCAGCCAGTCGGAGCCCTCGACGGGTGGCTCGGGGGTCAGCGTGAGTCCGCGTCCGTCCGTCTCCGTGCAGGTGCTGCCGGGCACGTCCCAGCAGGCCGCCGTGCCGGCCGGGACCAGAAAGCCGAGGGTGGCGCAGCCGCCGTCGTGGAGCACGGGCCCCACCGCGTCGCCGGCGCCGCGCCGCAGGATGTCGACCGCCTCGAGGCCCTGCCGGGCCGGCACCGTCACGAGGTCGCAGCTCGCCGGGTCCTCCTCGGACGACGGCGGCGACGGCGACGTACAAGGTTCGTTGCTCTGGCTGGTCTCCATGCCCGCCTCCACCACACAGCCCTGTTGCGGTCCATGGAGTCCAACGCGTGAACGCGTCAACGGCTACGGCACAAGTGCGCCGCAAAGGATGGCACTTCATGGCAGATCTTGGATGAGATATCCGGTTTGTAGCCAAACACAGCGTGGCGGGTCCTTCACAGCAGGTACGTTCATGCCCGCCGGAACCAGGTCGTCACTCGGACAACTCGTCCCGAATCCGTCCCGGATCCGGCATGGTTCGACGGTTCGCACGAGAGGACCCGGCCATGGCGTCGTCAACCGTGACCTCGTCACAGCCCGAACGGCCATCCCGGCCCAACCTCGCCTTCCGGCAACTGCGCGGCAGGCGTTCACCGGCCGAGTTCGCGGCGCTCGTACGGCGCGCCGCGCGCGAGATCGGTGAGCGGGTGAGCTGTGACGCCCGTTACGTCGGCAGGGTCGAGGCGGGCGAGATCCGCTGCCCGAACTACGCCTACGAACGGGTGTTCCTGCACATGTTCCCCGGTCGCACACTCACCGACCTCGGGTTCGCGCCCCGCTCGTCCGTGCGCGGCCGCGCGGCGCGTACGGCGGCGGACGCGCCCGAGGCGCTCATCACCGGTGGGCGTCCACGGGCGGGTGAGACACCGGGGGCGTGCGAACCGTATGAGACACCGGATGTGCAGGACCCGCACGAGCCGTACGCGAAAGACCACCTGAACCACGAGGAGAGCGACGTGCTGCGTCGCGCATTCATGACCGGCGGAGGCGCCACGATGGCCGCCGCCACGCTGAGCCCGCTGGGGCTCACCACGGACGCCGCGGCCGCGGTACGGGCCGCGCGCCGGCCCGGAAGCCCCGAGGCGGCCGCCCTGGAGGAGGCGGTCCGCCGGATCCGGCTGCTCGACGACCGGCACGGCGCGGACGGCCTCTACCAGCGCGCGGCGGCTCCGCTGCGCGCGGCATACGCGCTGCTGGACGCCGGCGCGACCCGGCAGACCACCGCCGACCGGCTGCACTCCGGCGCCGGTGAACTCGCCATCTCCGTGGGCTGGCTGGCGCATGACTCCGGCCGCTTCGACGATGCCCGCTCGCACTATGCGGAGGCGCTGGCCACGGCCCGGATGACGGGGGATCCGGCGCTGGAGGCGCATGCGTTCTGCAACACCGCGTTCCTCGCGCGGGACGCCGGCCGCCCCCGGGAGGCGGTCCGCGCGGCACAGGCCGCCCAGCGCGCCGCCCGCCCCCTGGGCTCCGCCCGGCTGATGTCGCTGCTCGCGCTGCGCGAGGCGGGCGGCTGGGCGGGGCTCGCCGACCGCACCGGGTGCGAGCAGGCGCTCGCGCGGGCGCAGGCCCTCTTCGTGCGGGGCCGCTCGGACGCCGACCCCGAGTGGATGAGCTTCTACGGAGAGGCCGAGTTGGAGGGGCTGGAGGCGCAGTGCTGGTCCACACTGGGCGACTGGCGGCGCGCGTCCCAGCACGCGCGCCGGGCGGCGCATCTGCAGGATCCGCACTTCACGCGCAACATCGCGCTGTACACGGCGGAACTGGCGGACGACCTCGCCCGTGAGGGCCGCCCCGACGAGGCGGCTGCCGCCGGCCTGCGGGTGCTGTCGTTGCTGGACCAGGTCCAGTCCTCCCGCATCCAGGGGATGCTGGCGGGGACGGCGAGGGTGCTCTTGCCTCACCGGCGGGCTTCGGGGGTGTCGGAGTTCCTGGACCGGCACGCGTCCGTGCCGAGGACCGGGCGGACGTAGCGGTCCGGGGTGGGGCACCGGTGCGCCCGAGCGCCCCCACCCCGCCACCCGTCAAGCAGCCAGATGCCCGAGGTCGTTCCAGCTCTCGATCGCCGGCTCCCCGTAGGCCCAGCCGAGGACCGACAGCGAAGTGGGGTTGAGGCGTATCCGCGCGGCGAAGTCCAGGGGCAGGCCCAGCCAGCGGGCGCCTATGGAGCGCAGTATGTGGCCGTGGGCGAAGACCAGGACGTCCCGGTCCGCCGACCGTGCCCACGCCACCACCTCGTCCGCGCGCGCGGACAGCTCGGCGATGCTCTCGCCCCCGGGCACTCCGTCCCGCCAGATCAGCCACCCCGGCCGCACGGCCTGGATCTCGGCCGGTGTCATGCCCTCGTAGGCGCCGTAGTCCCACTCCATGAGCGTGTCCCACGCGGTGGCCCGGTCGCCGAAGCCGGCCAGTTCGCACGTCTCACGCGCGCGTGCCAGCGGGCTGGTGCGCACCTCCACGCCCGGCAGCCCGTCCAGCGGAGCGCGATGGAGGCGCTCGCCGAGCAGCTTGGCCCCGCGCCGGCCCTCCTCCAGCAGCGGCACGTCGGTCCTGCCGGTGTGCTTGCCGGACAGCGACCATTCCGTCTGCCCGTGCCGGGCCAGCAGGATGCGCGGTGCCATGAGGGACCTTTCCGGGAGCGGGACGCCACACAGACGTCACGGAAACAAAGAAAGAGGACTTCTCCATCATCGCTCACACCCGATCGGGCATCGGTCACACCCGGGCCCGGGCAACCCGGCGGGCGATCTCGGCGTCTTTGTGGGCCGGAGGGCCCGCATGGGCGAGATACGGACGCCGTAAAGTGGCACGGTCGCCCACCTGGGCGCACCGCAACAGCACAGCCGAAGGGGGCGGGCGATCGGATGCCGCAGACCGAGACACCGGGCACCGAGGGGGCCCCGCGTACCCGGCTGCGGTGGTGGACCGAGCTGCCCCTGATCCTCCTGGTCTACGGCTGTTACTCGGCCGGCCGGCTCCTCGCGCGCGGTGATGTGCACAGCGCCGTCGACCACGGTCTGGCGATCCTGCGCCTCGAGAAGGCCCTGCACCTCAACGCGGAGCACCCGCTCAACCGGCTGTTCACCCGCGAGCCCTGGCTCGGTGTGCCGGCCGACTTCTGGTACGCCTCGCTGCACTACCTGATCACGCCCGCCCTCCTGATCTGGCTGTTCCGGGCCCGCGCCGAGCACTACCGGCGGGCCCGCACCTGGCTGATGACCTCCACGTTCATCGGCCTGATCGGTTTCACGCTGGTGCCGACCTGCCCGCCCCGGCTGCTCGCCGCCGGAAACGGCTTCGTGGACACCATGGCGCACTACAGCTCGTACGGCTGGTGGGGCGGTGACGCGAGCGCGCCGCGCGGCATGGGCGGGATGACCAACCAGTACGCGGCGATGCCGAGCCTGCACGTCGGCTGGGCGCTGTGGTGCGGGGTGATGCTGTGGCGGCACGGCGGTACGCGCCTCGCGAAGGTGCTCGGCGTCGTCTATCCGCTGGGGACCGCGCTGGTGGTCATGGGCACCGCCAATCACTACTTCCTGGACGCGGTCGCGGGTGTCGCGGTGATGGGTGTCGGCTTCCTGCTGGCGCCGCGCGTGACGCGGGTCCTGGACCTGCTCCGGTCCCGTCTCTTCCCGCGCACCGCAGCCGTCGCGGGCGGCACCGCCGCCCCGATTGTCAGTGGCGGATGCCAGACTTCCCCGGGTGAGCGAATTCCACGGCAGCGCGAGTCGCAGCTCGACGCCGGGGCCGAACCGGACGCCTCCCCCAGCGACGCGGGAGAAGGGGCTGCGGCACCGGCTCGCTGAGCTGCGCGGTCCGGACGTACCGGCCAAGGCCCTGGACGCGCGCGCCCTCGCGGCCCTCGCCGCCAACCCGGGGTGCGCGCGACGGGCGCTCCTGGACGGCGCCGGAGTGGACAAGGCGCGCCTCGCGAGCGCGCTGGGCGCGCCGTCCGGTTTCGGGCAGTCACAGTTCGCGCTGACCCGGGGCAACGCGTTCGAGGCCCGGGTGAAGGCCGACGGCGGCGCGGAGCTGCTGCGCCTCGCGCACGCCCGCCTCGACCCGGGTGCCGAACCACCGGCCGGGGCCGCCGTGCCCGACCTGACCGCGCACGGCCCCGAGGGACGCACGGCCCGTACGGCGCTGGCGTTGCGCGAGGCCACGCACGCGGGCGGCTGGACGCTGCTCGACCATCCGATGCTGGCGCTGGACGTGGCCGGCTCGCTCGCCTTCCTGGAGCCGGACGCGGTGGTGGTGCACCCGGACGGCAGCTGGTCGGTGGTGGAGATCAAGTCCTTCCCGATGCTGGACGGTTCGGCGGACCCGGCCAAGGTCGGCGCGGCGGCCCGGCAGGCGGCGGTGTACGTGCTCGCGCTGGAGGAGGTCGCCGCCCGGCTCACCCGGGAAGAGGCTCCCGCGCGCGTACGTCACCAAGTGCTGCTCGTGTGCCCGAAGGACTTCTCCAACCTGGCCACGGGCTCCGCCGTGGACGTACGCAAGCAGCGCGCGGTCACCGCCCGCCAGTTGGCCCGGCTCACCCGGATCGAGGACATCGCCGAGGCGCTGCCGGAGGGCACGTGCTTCGCACCGGACCGGAGCGCCGAGGAGCTGACGGCGGCCGTGGCGGCGGTCCCGGCGAGCTACGCGCCCGAGTGCCTGTCCGCCTGCGAATTGGCCTTCCACTGCCGGGAACGCTCCCGCGAAGCGGGCGCCGTCACCCGCCTCGGCCGGCCCCTGCGGGCGGAACTGGGCGGTCTGACCACGGTCGAGGACGTCCTCGCGGCGGCCCGCGGCGAGCTGGGCGACCCGGACGACCCGGCGGTCGCGGCCCTGCGCCGGGCGGCAGCCCTGCGCGCGGAGGCCCTCGGGGCGGCCGAGGCACGCGCGCGTACGGAGGCGGAGGTGGCGGCCCCGTGTCCCTGATCGCCACCCTCGCCCGGCTCGAGGCCGTCAGCAGCGGCCGGGCCCAGCCCGCCGCGACCGTCCGGCACCGGCATGTGTCCGAGCGCCCCATGGTGTTCGTGCCGCTCACCACCGCCGGTGAGGCCGGCGCCCCGCTCGGCGCGCTGGTCGGCACCGACCGGGAGCGCCCGCGCCTGCTGGTCGTACCGCAGCCGCGCGACCGCGATCTGCGCTTCACGTTCCTCGCCGAACTGGCCGACACCGTGCTGCCGTACGTCGACTCCTACGCCGAGTCCGTGGAGGCGGCCGAGCGCACCGAGACCGACCCGGAGACCGGCAAGCGGGTCAAGGTCGAGGCGGAGCTGTGCGCGGACGCTCCCCAGCTGATCGTGCCGAGCCGCGCGGGCCTGGACTTCGTCCGGCTGCTCGGCCGCTCGATGCGGTTTCGCCGTACGGCCGAGCAGGACCCGCAGGCGCCCTATCCGGCGCCGCCCCGGGTGCCGCTGCTCGGCCGCTGGCTGACCCACTACGGCGAGCGGTCCCGGGTCCCCGGCTCCGCCCTGCTGCTGGCGCTGACCGATGTGCTCTCCCGGCACTGGGCGACCGGCCAGTCCGGACTGGAGGACCAGCATCTGGGCGCGCTGCTCGCCTGGATCGACCCACCGGAGGGCACCAACGGTGCCGAGGCGGCGCGCCGGGCCGAACTCGCCCGGGACGCCACCGGCCAGCTGCTGTGCCCGCCGGCCGGTCCCGCCACCGACCCGGCGTTCGACAACAAGCTGCTGGCCCCGGCGATCGAGCGCTACGACCGCGCGCGCACCGCCCTCGCCGCGGCCGAGGACGCCCTGGCCGCCGACGACCGGCTGGCCGCGCTCACGGCGGCCGAGCGGGAGATCCGCGACCTGGTGGCGAGCCACACCAGGCCCACCTGGGACGCGGTGTGGCGGGGCCTGGATCTGCTGCGGGCGCTCCCGGCGGGGGCACATGTCGAGGAGCGCTGGACCCGCGACCGCTGGTCCTTCACCGGCCACCGCGACCGGGTGCTGGCGGGCGAGCCCCCGCAGCCGCGCCGGGACGACGCGGTGACGGCGGCGAACAAACTGGCCACGCGGGAGCGCGAGCAGGCCCGGCTGGAGGCGCAGGAGGCGCTGGACGACCCGCTGGTGATGGCGGGACGGCGGCTGGCCGGAGAGGCGTTCGCGGGCGAGGTCACCGACGTCGTCCTGGCGTACAGCGAGGGCAAACGGCCGAGCCCGCGCCCGCTGGTGACGGTCCGCACGGACGACCGGCCGCATCTCGCGGAGCGCGCGAAGGTGTATCGCTCGCTGGGCGGCAAGCCGCAGTCGGCGGAGTTCGTCGGGTACGAGGACTCCCCGGACGGGGGCGTGCTGGTCCTCCGGGTCCTGGACAAGATGGGCCGGGGCAAGGAGCCGGAGCCCGGTTCGGTGCCGGAGAAGGGCGACCGGGTGTGCTTCACGCTCTTCGAGCACGCGCAGCGCGGCGGCGCGAAGCTGCCCGACCCGGAGGAGACACCATGGACGCACGGCGGCCCGCCGGGTGAGGCCGTACCGGAGGCCCCCGACACCGTGACCGAGGAGGACGTCCTGTGACGACGGTCGACTTCGACCCCGGAGCCGCTGCCGCCCGCGCCACCGACGCGATCCTCCACGACACGCTGCACGGCACCGAGCGGGGTGTGGTCGTGGACTCCCCGCCGGGCGCCGGCAAATCGACGCTGGTGGTCCGCGCGGCTCTCGAACTGGCCGACGCGGGGCGCCCGTTGATGGTCGTGGCGCAGACGAACGCCCAGGTGGACGACCTCGTCCTGCGGCTCGCCGAGAAGAACCCGGACCTGCCGGTGGGCCGGCTGCACAGCAGCGACACCGACGCCTACGACAAGGCGCTGGACGACCTGCCGCAGGTCCGCACGTCCGCGAAGGCCGCCGATCTGAACGGCCTGCCGGTCGTCCTGTCCACGGCGGCGAAGTGGGCGCACGTGAAGGCCGACGAGCCCTGGCGGCACGCGATCGTCGACGAGGCGTACCAGATGCGCTCCGACTCCCTGCTGGCCGTGGCCGGCCTGTTCGAGCGGGCGCTGTTCGTGGGCGACCCCGGTCAGCTGGACCCGTTCGCGATCGTCGGCAGCGAGCAGTGGGCGGGCCTGTCGTACGACCCCTCGGCCTCCGCGGTGACCACGCTGCTGGCCCACAACCCCGGCCTTCCCCAGCACCGCCTGCCGGTCTCCTGGCGGCTGCCCGCGTCGGCCGCGCCCCTGGTCTCCGCCGCGTTCTACCCGTACACCCCGTTCCGCAGCGGGACCGGCCATGACGACCGCCGCCTTTCCTTCGCCGTCCCGTCGGACGGTTCCGGCCCCGACCGGGTGATCGACGAGGCGGCGGAATCCGGCTGGGGTCTGCTGGAGCTGCCCGCCCGGCACACTCCGCGCACGGATCCCGAGGCGGTCCGCGCGGTGGCGACGGTCGTACGCCGCCTGCTGGACCGCGCCGGCGCGGCGACCTCCGAGCGCTCCCCCAGTCCGACCCCCGTCACCCCCGACCGCATCGCCGTCGGCACCGCCCACCGCGACCAGGCGGCGGCGGTCCGCACGGCGCTCGCCGAACTGGGCGTGGCGGACGTCACGGTCGACACCGCGAACCGCCTCCAAGGCCGGGAGTACGACATCACGGTCGTTCTGCACCCGCTCTCCGGCCGCCCCGACGCCACCGCCTTCCACCTGGAGACCGGCCGCCTGTGCGTCCTGGCTTCCCGCCACCGCCACGCCTGCATCGTCGTCTGCCGCGCCGGCGTCGGCGCCCTCCTGGACGACTACCCGTCCACGGAACCGGTCCAGCTGGGCACGCTGGTCAAATTTCCGGACGGCTGGGAGGCGAACCACGCGGTGCTGGCCCACCTGGCAGAACACCGCGTGAGCTGGCAACCGTGACCGGAGCTGCGGGTGGGCCGGTGGCGGCGAGCGCGCTTTCGGGGTGCGGCCGGTGGCCGGGGCCGCGCTTTCGCGGTCGTCGGTCTCGGCGGCCGGCCCCTTGCGGGGGCGCGGGACAATGGACGGTGGCCCACCTGAAGGCGGTGCCCAGCGAACCGTACGAGGAGGACAAGACATGGCGGAGCCCACGCCGCGTCGTCACGAACCGCGGCTACGCCCCGCGCCCCTGATCTTCGAGCCCGCGGAGGCGGCCGGCGATCCCGAGCACTTCTTCGACCTGGAGTCGATCGAGGATCCACGGACGCTGCTGGCCCGGGCCACGGAGCTGACCCAGGCGTTCCGCGCGGCCGCCGACCGGGCCGCGGAGTTCCAGGCCATCGCGGCGGCCCAGCTCGCCGACCCGCGCCGATTCGACCGGTTGACCCCGGCGGGTATCGCCGAGCAGGCGGAGTGGACCGAGGACTACGCGAAGAGGATGGTCGAGTTCGGGCGGGACCTGATGAAGGGGAACGCCGAGGGCCGGACCACGGCCGACCCCGTGTGACACCGAGGGGCCGGACCGCCGCCAGCCCCGTGTGACACCGGGGGCCGGACCGTCGCCGGCTCCGTGTGACGCCTGAGCCGGGTCGCTCCGCGTCGCTTTCCCCGCACGTCACCCCACCCCGCTCGTCCCCCACGCAGCGCGGCAACCCCACACGTAAGCCCGCCTGGCATATGCCAGGCGGGCAAGATACTCCTCCCCCACCGCCCCTGTCTCGTCTTTCCGCAACTCAGAAGAACGGTCCGCTCACCCCCGGTACATGTAGGTGTCATGAGCTGCGCACCGAACGTCACCCGAGTCACCTCCGACGGCGCCGACTGGCTCGCCTCGGCAGGAACGTATCCGCGGAGCACGCTGGCCCTCTGGGAGGAGCACCCGGACGCCCCCGTCGTCCTGCCCTGCGGCACCGTCTTCGACGTGGTGAGCGCGCCGGCGATCTTCGGCCGCCGGATGCTGGACCGGTTGTGGGACGACGGCCCGGGTTCGGGCCCGGTCGCGGTGTTCCGCGGACGTGTGCTGATGTTCGCCGCGCCGGGTACGGCCCAGCGGCTGCCCTCGCTGCTGGCGTGGGAGGAGTGGGGCTCACACCGTACGGAGGCGGTGCCGCCGCTGCTGTGTCACGGCACGGGGGACGCGGTGACCGTCCCGGCGCCGGCCGGCGGCGACAGCCCCGGCGCGGCCCGCTGGCTGGTCGCCCCGGACACCCGCCACCCCTGGCTGCCGGGGCCGGAAGTCGTGCTCTGGGCGGCCGTGCGAGCCGCCCGCACGGCGGTGCGGATATCGATTTTTCCTCCCGCCGACCAGGATGCTAAGGTCTACGACGTCAGCAGGCGCCGCTAGCTCAGTTGGTTAGAGCAGCTGACTCTTAATCAGCGGGTCCGGGGTTCGAGTCCCTGGCGGCGCACGCGCATGTAGGACGGCGGGTCCGATTCGAAAGAATCAGGCCCGCCGTCTTCGTATACACGGGCACGTGCACCGGCACTCGCACCGGCACTCGGCATCAGCCCTTCACCCCCGGCGTGATCCGCACCGTCCACGCCCCCGATGCCGTCCTCGCCTGCACCTCCACCCGAACGCCCTCCCCGGGCACGGTGAAGCTTTCGCCGAGGGCGACCGGCGCGTCGGCGAGGGGCGGGTAGACCGAGTTCTCCCAGCAGGCCTCGGTGTGCGGGTGGGCGTCGACGACCTCCACCGGGCCGCCGCCGGACTCCGCCCCGCTCCTGATCCGGTACACCAGCACTCCCTGCCGGCAGCCGTCGCGGTCGTTCCCCGCCGGGCCGCGCGCCTCGAAGCCCAGGGCGCCGTCGGGCCCGGTGCGCACGATCGCCAGCTTCACTCCGTGCCCGAGCCCGAAGGCCGGGGCGCCCGCCGCGCCCTGCACCGGGATCCCCGGCCCGGCCTCCAGCGGCTCCAGGGTCAGCCGCGTCGAGCCCACGCCGCGCACGCACACCACCTGGCGCGGATCCAGCCAGCCGAGGCGCCATTTGTGCCAGGCGAACATGTCGGGAGCCAAACCGAACTGACTGCCCATCAGATCCCAGTCGCCGACATAGGTGTCCCAGTCGCCCTTGCCGTCGTCCGGGCGGTGGTAGAGGTCGGGCAGGTCGAAGACATGTCCGGTCTCGTGGGCGAGGACCAGCCGGTCCGGGGGGTGTTTCTCGAACACGGTGACGACCCGGCGGATGTCCGTGCCGTCCACATGCGCGGGCGTGTCGAGGTTCACGACCTTCGTGGCGTCGGAGTCGACGCCGGGTGCCTCCGGGTCGGCGACGAAGTACACGACCTGGTAGCGGGAGAAGTCGACCTCCTTGTCGGCGACGGCGAACGCGTCGCGCAGATAGGCGGCCCGGTCCGCCGCGCTCCAGTCCCGCTTCATGGCGTACGCCGTGGATGGCCGGGGCATCCGCAGCCAGTGCCGCAGCGGGTGCGGGCGGAGGGTGAACCTGCCGTAGGAGGCCTGTTCGTAGTAGCGACTGGTGGCCGGGAAGTGATCGGCCGTCAACTCGGCGGGCGTGACGTTCGGGACGGCGTCCGGGAAGGAGAGGAAGATCAGCACGGCGTCGAGCGGGTGGGTCGGGCGGGTGTAGTCCGGGTTCCAGGTGTCCACGCCCTCGGAGTGGTGGGCGTCGGTGCGGTGCAGGGCGCAGGGGGTGGTGGAGAAGGGCTCGGCGGCCGAGCGGCCGGGGGTGAGGATCGAGGTGGCGGCGAGCGCCGACAGCGTGGTGCACACGGCGGCGGTGCTGCGCAGCTTGGGCACGGACTCGACCTCCCGATGCGGTTCGCGGGACCCACATCCAGGTTGGTGTCATGTGTTGCGCTTTGCCCTGTTTATCTGCACCACTAGGGTGAGTGCGCCGTAGGGCGCGCCCGCGCGCTCCGGCGCTCGACATCCCGTAACACTCACGGAACGTCACAACTGGTCGAGGGCTTGAAGAACGGGCCCACGCGCGGGCAGAAACGATCTGTCAGAAATGGTGTCCGGTCCGGGACACTGGAGAGTGGCTGGAAGGGCCCGGGGCCAGCCTCTATGATCGGCACACTTTCCGGCACGGACAGAGATCGAGTGCACTGCGGGAGCGAGCGGTGAGCGGAACGTCCGAAGGGCCGACGCCCGCGGCAGACCTCGACCGGTCAGCCGTAACAGACAGTGATCACACCACCTACCACCGTGTCTTCGCGACTGCCCCGCTCGCCATGGCCGTCGTGGACCGCACCGGACACGTCGCCGCGGCCAATGCGGCCTTCGGCGAGCTGCTCGGCGGCGATCCGGACACGCTCATCGGGCGGGTCGCCGCCGACCTGGTGGACCTGGCCTCGGACACCCGGAGCTGGCACGCCTACCGCGAGGTCCTGCGCGGCCGGCAGGCCCGGCTGCGCTGCACCCGCCGGCTGAAACACCCGGAGGGCCACTCGGTGTGGGTGCAGGTCACCGTCGGCCCGCTCGGCGACGGCGAGCCCGGGGTGCTGCTGTCCGCCGCCGACATCAGCACCCGCCGCGAACTCCAGGCGCGGCTGAGGCACTTGCAGATGCACGACCCGGTGACCCGGCTGCCCAATCGCACCCTGTTCTTCGAGCGGCTGACGGCCGCGCTGGAGGCGGAGTCGTACGAGCAGAGCGGCACCGGCCGGATCGGTCTGTGCTACCTGGACGTCGACGGCTTCAAGGCCGTCAACGACACCCTGGGGCACCGGGTCGGCGACCGGCTGCTCGCGGCCGTCGCCGAGCGTCTGACCCGGGTGGCCGACGAGGCCGGCTACGCCCGGGCCGTCACCCCGCTGGTGGCCCGGCTCGGCGGCGACGAGTTCGCCCTGCTCGTGGAGGACTCCACCGGCACCGAACAGCTCGCGGAGCTGGCCGAGTCGGCGCTCGTGGCGCTGGAGGCCCCCTTCGATCTGGCGGGCCAGCGGCTGTCCCTGACCGCCTCCATCGGTGTCGTGGAACGCCATGCGGCGGGTACGACGGCCACCGGTCTGATGCAGGCGGCCGATACGACGCTGTACTGGGCGAAGGCCGACGGCAAGGCCCGCTGGACCCTGTTCGACCCCGAGCGCAACGCCCACCGGATGACCCGTCAGGCCCTGTCGTCCACCCTGCGCCCCGCCATCGACCGCGGCGAATTCGCGCTCGAATACCAGCCGTTGGTCGGCATGGAGGACGGCAGGCTCAGCGGGGTCGAGGCGTTGATCCGCTGGAATCATCCTCAGTTCGGCACACTGACGCCGAATCGGTTCATCGGACTGGCCGAGGAGGACGGCTCGATCGTGCAGCTCGGGCGCTGGGCGCTGCACACCGCCTGCCGCCAGGCCCGCCGCTGGCAGCTCGACCACCCCGGGGAGCCGCCCATCTTCGTCAGCGTCAACGTGGCCGTGCGGCAGGTGTGGGACTCCGACCTGGTGGCCGACGTGGCGCAGACCCTCGCGGAGACCGGACTCGCCCCGCATCTGCTGCAGTTGGAGCTGACCGAGTCGGCGGTGATGGGCTCGGCCGGCCGGCCCCTGCAGGCCCTGCAGGCGCTCAGCGACACGGGCGTCCGCATCGCCATCGACGACTTCGGCACCGGCTACTCCAACCTCGCCTACCTCAGCCGACTGCCGGTCTCGACACTCAAGCTCGACGGGTCCTTCGTGCGCGGCTTCCAGTACGAGGGCGACGCGCGGGCGCTCGCGCCCAACCCGGCCGACGAGGTCGTCGTCGAGGCGATGATCCAGCTCGCCCACCGGCTCGGCATCACCGTCACCGCCGAGTGCGTGGAGACCTCGGCCCAGGCCAGCAGGCTGCGCAGGATCGGCTGCGACACCGGCCAGGGCTGGCTGTACTCCCGCCCGGTGCCGCCGGACCGTATCTCCGAACTCCTCGGCGCGCGGGCCTACGCGGTGGGCAATCCGTAGGCGTCCGCGATCAACTCGTAGGAGCGCAGCCGCAGTTCACCGCGGTGGGCGTGGGAGACGAGCATCAGCTCGTCCGCGCCCGTGCGCTTGTGCAGATCGTCCAGGCCGGAGCGGACCTCGTCGGCGGCGCCGTGCACGATGTTGGACGTCCAGGAGGTGATGAACTCCTCCTCCGCCGGGCTGAACTCGTGCTTCTCGGCCTCGTCCGGGTCGGGGAACAGGCCCGGCCGGCCGGTGCGCAGCCGGAGCATGTTCAGGGCCATCGCCCGGGTCTGCCGGGCGGCCTCGCGCGGGTCGTCGGTGGCGAGGGCGGAGACGCCGATGAGGGCGTACGGCTCGTCGAGGACCGTGGAGGGGCGGAAGGTCTGCCGGTACAGGTCCAGGGCCGGGATGGTGTTCTGCGCGGAGAAGTGGTGCGCGAAGGCGAACGGCAGGCCCAGCATCCCGGCGAGGCGGGCACTGAAGCCGGAGGAGCCGAGCAGCCAGATGGGCGGCCGGTGCGGGGACTGGACGCCGCCGGGGGCGGTGGCCTGCACCGGCCCGGGGATCGCGTGGATACGGCCGTACGGATGCCCGTCGGGGAAGTCGTCGTCGAGGAACCGGGTGAGTTCGGCGAGCTGCTGCGGGAAGTCGTCGGCGCCCTCGTTCAGGGTGTCGGTACGGCGCAGGGCCGCGGCCGTGGCCCCGTCCGTGCCCGGCGCCCGCCCGAGGCCCAGATCGATCCGGCCCGGCGCCATCGCCTCCAGCGTGCCGAACTGCTCGGCGATCACCAGCGGGGCGTGGTTGGGCAGCATGACGCCGCCCGAGCCGAGCCGGATGCGGTCGGTGTGGGCGGCGAGGTGGGCGAGGATCACCGCGGGGGAGGAGGAGGCGACGCCCGGCATGGAGTGGTGCTCGGCGACCCAGTACCGGTGGAAGCCGCGCGCCTCGGCGAAGCGGGACAGCGCGACGCTGGTGCGCAGCGCGTCACCGGCGGTACTGCCCGCGCCGACGGTCACCAGGTCCAGTACGGAGAGGGGGACGGGGGCGGTCCCGTGCGTGGTGCCCCGGATCTCGTCTGCCGACACGGTGTGGGCCTCCTGTTTCGCGGCGTGGGGTGTTCTGCCGGGGCTTAACAGGAGACAGTCTCCGCTTATTCCCGCCTCAGACCTGAATGATCGGTTCCCTGGTGAACAGCGCCCCCAGCGCGGGCGCGTTCACCCGCCGGTCGGCCAGCCTGAGCCCCTCCCACACCGTCACCTGGTTCGCCGTGAGCACCGGCTTGGACAGCGCCTTCTCCAGCAGCGGCAGATGCGCCGCCGTGTGCAGCGCGGTGTCCGGCAGCAGTACGGCCTCCGCGTCGGAGGCGTCCGCGGCCCGCGCCAGCGTCAGCACGTCCTCCTCCCCCCACGTGCCGACCTCCGCGGCCGTGATGATCCCCGAGGGGCGCACCCCGGTCACCTCCAGACCGCCGGCTCGCAGGAAGTCCGCGAACAGCGCGGCGATGTCCTCCGGATAGGTCGCCCCGACGGCGACCCGTCGTACCCCGATCTCCCGGGCCGCGTGCACGAAGGCGAAGGACGTCGAGGACGCGGGCATCCCGGCCAGCCGGGCGAGCGTGCGCACCTGCTCCTGCGCGCCCTCCCAGCCGTGCACGAACCCGCCGCTGGTGCAGGCCCACACCACCGTCTCGGCGCCGGTCAGCCGCAGCGTCTCCAGGCCCGCCGCGAGCCGCTCGGCGGAGCCCATCTCGCGCAGCGCCGCCACCCGGTGCGCGTCCTCGCCGATGTCGGTGTGGACCAGGTCCACCCGGATGTCGCTGCCCAGGAGCTGCTCGATGCGTGGATAGTCGTCCTCGGCGGAGTGGCCCGGGTAGAGGAATCCGAGTGCGGTCATGTCCAGCCTTCCTGCGTCTCTTCCGGCGACTCCGCCGGCATCACGGGGGGCCAGGCTCGTGCCGACTCGTCCAGCAGCGCCTGATAGGGCCCCACGGCTGGGGTACCCAGCCGGCGCAGCGCCGCCCACATCGTGACCTGGTTGGCCGACAGCACCGGGATGCGCAGCTCGGCCTCCAGCTGGGGGATCACGTCGTACGTCGGCAGATTGGTGCAGGAGATGAAGAGCGCGTCGGCGCTGCCGGGCCGGACCGCCTCCCGTGCCATGGCGACGACGTCCCGGTACGGCACCCGCCAGATCTCCCCGGTCAGCCCCATGAAGGCGCACCCGGTGACCTGGACGCCGGCCTCGGCGACGAACTCCTCCAGCGCCCGCGTGACGGACACCGTGTACGGCGTGACCAGCGCGAGCCGCTCGATGCCCAGTTCGGTGAGCGCGTCCAGCAGCGCCCCGGAGGTCGTCACCGAGGGCGGGGCGCCGGCCAGGCTCATCGCCGCGCGCATCGCCCGCTCCCCGGTGATCCCGCCGACGAAGCTGCCGGAGGTGCAGGCGTAGGCGACGACCTCGGGCGTGACGGCGGTCAGCGCGCGCACGGCGTCGCCGAGCGTCTCGTGCTCACTGACCAGCCGGGCCAGGTCCAGGCTCACCTCGACCGGTACGAACGGGGTGCGGGTCAGATGCAGCGACACGTCGTCGGGCACCCAGCGCCACAGCTCACGGTCGAGGGCGAAGTCAAAAGGGGCGACCACCCCGACACCGCGCTGGGGGCGGGGGCCGCCGAGAAAGGTGACGTCCATGGCAGGTACCGCCTCACACGGGAACGACCAGGGGCAAAGGGCGGCGAGTACGCCCGTGTTGACGAAGGTAGATTCGGGTGCGAGCGTGGTCAATCCGCGCATGTCACCGCGCACGTCATCGCGTATGTCAGACGCCGGGAGCCGCCCCGTATGACGTCCCTGCCCACCCTCCTCGTGCTGGACGCCGAGCCGCCGCCCCGGCTCGGCCGGCTCACCGGCCGCGCCCGGATCATCCACACGGACGCGGCGCACCTGGCCGAGCGGCTGCCGACCGCGGACGCCCTCCTGATCTGGGACTTCACCTCGCACGCGGTGCGCGAGGCCTGGCCGGGGGATGGACCGCGGCCGCGCTGGGTGCACACGGCGAGCGCGGGCGTGGATCATCTGATGTGCCCGGAACTCGCCGCGTCGGACACGGTGGTGACCAACGCGCGCGGGATCTTCGACCAGCCGATCGCCGAGTACGTCGCGGCGCTCGTGCTGGCGGTCGCGAAGGATCTTCCGCGCACCCTGGAACTCCAGCGGGAGCGGACCTGGCGGCACCGGGAGGGCCGGCGGGTGGCGGGCACGCGCGCGTGCGTGGTCGGCTCGGGCCCGATCGGCCGGGCGATCGTACGGACCCTGAAGGCGCTCGGCGTGACGACGGCGCTGGCCGGCCGGGTCCCCCGGACGGGCGTCTACGGCCCGGCCGACCTGGACCGGCTGATGTCCCGCGCGGACTGGGTGATCGCGGCGGCGCCGCTCACCGAGCAGACGCACCGCATGTTCGACGCCCACCGCTTCGGCGTGATGCAGCCCTCGGCGTTCTTCATCAACGTCGGCCGCGGTCAGCTCGTCGACGAGGACGCGCTCGCCCACGCGCTGACCCGGCGCTGGATCGCGGGCGCCGCACTGGACGTGTTCACCACCGAACCCCTCCCCGAGCACAGCCCGCTGTGGGGTCTGCCCGGACTGATCGTCTCCCCGCACATGAGCGGCGACACGATCGGGTGGCGGGACGAACTGGGTACGCAGTTCGTGGAGTTGTACGAGCGGTGGGCGGCGGGCAGATCACTGGTGAACGTGGTCGACAAGAAACGCGGCTACGTCCCCGGCCACTGACCGGGCCACTGAACCACCAGGAGGGTGCATGCAACTCACCGACCTGACCGCCGTCCAGCTCCTCGACGGCTACCGCAAGGGCGAGTTCAGTCCGGTGGAGGCGACCGAGCAGACGCTGGAACGGGCCCGGCGGATCCAGCCGGAGGTGAACGCGTTCGTACGGCTCACCGAGGAGGACGCGCTGGCACGGGCCCGGGAGTCGGCGGAGCGCTGGCGGCGCGGGGAGCCGGCCGGGCTGCTCGACGGGGTGCCGGTGACGGTCAAGGACATCCTCCTCATGCGCGGCCACCCGACCCTGCGCGGCTCGAAAACCATTGCCGAGCAAGGGAGTTGGGACGAGGACGCGCCCTCGGTGGCCCGGCTGCGCGAACACGGCGCGGTGTTCCTGGGCAAGACCACCACGCCCGAGTTCGGCTGGAAGGGCGTGACGGACTGCCCGCTCACCGGCGTCACCCGCAACCCGCACGACCCCACCCGCACCGCCGGCGGCTCCAGCGGGGGCAGCGCGGCGGCGGTCGCGCTCGGCGCGGGCCCGCTGTCGCTGGGCACGGACGGCGGCGGCAGCATCCGCATCCCGGCCGCGTTCTGCGGCATCTTCGGCCTGAAACCGACGTACGGCAGGGTGCCGCTGTACCCGTCGAGCCCGTTCGGCACGCTGTCGCACACGGGCCCGATGACCCGGGACGCGGCCGACGCGGCCCTGCTGCTCGATGTCGTCGGGAGGCCGGACGCCCGGGACTGGTCGGCGCTGCCGCCCGCACCGGGCTCCTTCACCGAGGGCCTCAAGGGCGGTGTACGCGGACTGCGGGTGGCGTACTCGCCCTCCCTGGGCGGCCAGGTCGCGGTCCGGCCGGCGGTCGCGGCGGCCGTACGGCGCGCGGTGGCCTCGCTCGCCGACCTCGGTGCGTACGTCGAGGAGACCGACCCCGACTTCAGCGACCCGGTGGAGGCGTTCCACGTCCTCTGGTTCACCGGCGCGGCCCGGCTCACCCAGCGCTTCTCCCCGCACCGACGGCAGCTCCTCGACCCCGGTCTGCGCGAGATCTGCGTCCAGGGCGCCCGGATGAGCGCGCTGGACTATCTGGCCGCGGTGGACGTCCGCATGGACCTCGGCCGCCGCATGGGCCGCTTCCACGAGCGGTACGACCTGCTGGTGACCCCGACGCTGCCGCTGACGGCGTTCGAGGCGGGGGTGGAGGTGCCACCGGGCGCGGCATACCAGCGCTGGACGGGCTGGACCCCGTTCACCTACCCGTTCAACCTGACCCAGCAGCCCGCGGCGACCGTCCCGGTGGGCACGGACGGGTCCGGCCTGCCGGTCGGCATGCAGCTCGTGGCCGCCCGGCACCGGGACGACCTGGTCCTACGAGCGGCACACGCGCTGTACGAGGCGGGAGCGGTGTGACGCGGCCCAGGCGGTGATCCCGGCATACCGCGATCCGGCTGCCCCGGTCGGATCGCGGTATGCGCGGTGTGTGCTAGGCGTATGCAGGCCGCCGCGAGGGTCGGCCGAGCCGGTGCACCGTCCATCCGGCACCGACCCACCGCTCCGCGTCCAGGACGTTGCGCAGGTCGACGGCGATGCGCTGGGCCGCGACCGCGGCGAGCCGGGCCGGGTCGACCTCGCGGAACTGCGGCCACTCGGTGCCCGTCACCACGACATCGGCGCCGCTCGTCGCCTCTTCCACGGTGTCCGCGCACTCCAGCTCGGGGTGCCGCCGCGCAGCCGTCGGCAAGGCGTGCGGGTCGTGCACGGTCACGTGGGCACCCCGCTCGTGCAGCCGGCTCGCGACGGCCAGCGCCGGGGACTCGCGTACGTCGTTCGTGCCGGCCTTGAAGGCGGCGCCCCACAGGGCGACCCGGGCCCCCGCCACCGGACGCCCGAGCGCGTCCTCGATGAGCCGCACGGCCATGCCCGGCCGGCTCTCGTTGACGGACTCGGCGGCCAGCAGCAGCCGCTCGGCCTCGGCCGCACCGAGCTGCCGCGCCGACGCGGTGAAGGCCCGGACGTCCTTGGGCAGACAGCCGCCGCCGAACCCGATGCCGGGCATCATGCCCTTCGCGCCGATCCGCGGATCGAAGCCCAGGGCCTCGACGAGCGTCAGCACGTCGGCATCGGCGGCCGCGCACATGTCCGCCACGGCGTTGATGAACGACAGTTTCAGCCCGAGGAAGGTGTTCGCCGCGCCCTTGATCAGCTCCGCCGTCTCCGGGTTCGTCACGATCAGCCGGACGCCGTCGCCGAGGAGTGGCGCGTACACCTTGCGGACGGCTGCCTCGGCGCGCTCGCTGGTGACGCCGGCGACGATCCGGTCCGGACACAGCGTGTCCTCGACGGCGTGGCCCTCGCGCAGGAACTCCGGGTTCCACACCACGTCGACGTCTGCCCCGACCGGGGCCAGGCGGTGCACGAGGGAGGTCAGCCGGGCTGTCGTACCCACGGTCACCGTCGACTTGCCCATGATCGTGCAGGGCCGCGCCAGATGGGGGGCCAGCGCCTGTGCGGCACCGAAGATCTGCCCGGTGTCGTACGACCGGCCGTCCTGGGCGATCGGCGTGCCGACGGCGAGGAAGTGGACATCGGCGAAGTCGGCGGCCTCTTCCATGCTCGTGGTGAACCGCAGCTGGCCGGCGCCGGTGTGTTTGGCCAGCAGCTCGGGCAGTCCGGCCTCGTAGATCGGGGCCTCGCCCCGGTTGAGCTGGGCAACCCGCTCGGCGTTCAGCTCGACACCGAGTACCTCGTGGCCGAGATGGGCCATGCCGACGGCGTGGGGGATTCCCAGATGTCCACAGCCGATGACGGAAACACGCATGGGGTGGTTGCTCCTTCGAGCTGGTCGGCCCCCGGGTGGAGCCGCACGCGATTCGCCCGACGCTAGGTGCGTCGCGCGCGGCTCGTGGAAGACACGCTGGTCGCTCGGACAGAAGAACCTTCATACCCCGCCGGCGAGCACGCGCCCGCACGACCCGCCAGGAAAGAACCGCACGACCACCAGCCGCACGACCGCCGGACCTCACGCCCGCCGGAAGGACAGCGTCTCCCCCGCCGCCCCCGCGCGCCAAAGGTCGTTGCAGGCCTCGGTCATGGCGTCGAGGCCCTCCACCACCTGGCCCCATACGATCCCCGGCACCCAGCCCACGTCGCCGTTGAGGAGGAGGTTGTTGCGCTCGTAGAACAGGGCCAGGTCGACCACCGTGCTGCCGGGGCGGACCTCGCGGTCGTAGCCGTAGGCCTTCGTGGCCAGTTCGGTGCCGGCGAAGGAGAAGTAGCAGAGGTCGCCGGGGATCGGGGTGACCGTCGGGTTTTCCAGTGGGGGTTCCGTGGAGGCGAATGGCGGGAAAAGGGCGTAGATCTCGTTGCGGGCGTACTTGGCGTGGTAGACGTCGCCCGCGAGGGGGAGCGCCTCCCATACCGCCGTGCAGGTCAGGGGCGCACGGTCGGCCAGCAGCCGGGCCGTGCAGTGCACATTCCGCTTGTCGAGCGAGACGGTGACGAATCGATCGGCCATGAAAACAAGGGTGCATAGCCGGGATGCGCTTGGGTAGCCGCGCCGCCATGGCTCCACCACTTGGGAACGACGTACACACATTTCGGTCGGAACACAGACCCACCCGGCGCTCGGTGCTGGCGGGTGCCGCCGCCCTCGGTGTACTGGGCGCGGCGGGCTGCACGCGGGTGGCTGAGGCCTCCGGCAAGAAGGGTGGTGACCTGCTGGAACGGCTTCGCGCGCAGGGCATCGTGCGGCTCGGGATCGCCGGTGAGATCCCCTTCGGGTACATCGACAAGGACGGGCAGCTCACCGGGGAGGCGCCCGAGCTGGCCAAGGTGATCTTCAAGCGGCTGGGGGTCGGCAAGGTGCAGCCCGTGCCGACCGAGTTCGGGTCGCTGATTCCGGGGCTCAACTCCCAGCAGTTCGACGTCGTGGCCGCCGGGATGTACGTCAATCCCGACCGGTGCCAGCAGGTGATCTTCGCCGATCCGGACTATCAGATGCTGGACTCGTTCATCGTGCGCAAGGGCAACCCGCTGGGGTTGCACTCCTACAAGGACATCGTCGCGAAGAAGGCGAAGTTCGCCACCGGCACCGGGTACGCCGAGATCCAGTACGCCGTCGAGGCCGGGTACCGCCAGGGCGACATCCTCATCGTCCCGGACCAGGTCGCCGGGCTGAACGCCGTGGAGGCGGGCCGCGTCGACGTCTTCGCCGGTACGGCGCTCACCACGCGTGAAGTGGTGAAGAAGTCGGCCAAGGCGGAGGCCACCCAGCCCTTCGCACCGCTGGTCAAGGGGAAGCCGCATGTCGACGGCGGCGCGTTCGCGTTCCGGCCGACCGAGACGAACCTGCGCGACGCCTTCAACGTCGAGCTGCACAAACTGAAGCAGAGCGGCGAGCTGTTCCGGATTCTTCGGCCGTTCGGCTTCACCAAGGCCGAGATGACCGGCCTCACCGCGAAGGAGCTGTGCGGCGGATGACCCCGGGGCTGTGGGAACTCGTACTCAAGGGCGTCTGGACCACGATCCAGCTGCTGGTGTTCGGCGCGCTGCTGGCCACGGCGGTGTCGTTCGTCGTCGGCATCGCGCGGACTCATCGGCTGTGGATCGTGCGCTTCGTCGCCGGCGTCTACACCGAGGTGTTCCGTGGCACCTCGGCACTGGTGATGATCTTCTGGGTGTACTTCGTGCTGCCGATCGTCTCCGGCTGGCAGCTGGTGCCGCTGTGGGCGGGCACGCTGGCGCTGGGCCTGACGTACGGCGCGTACGGCTCGGAGATCGTGCGCGGCGCGCTGAACGCGGTGGACCCGGCGCAGAAGGAGGGCGGAATAGCGCTCAGCTTCACGCCCTGGCAGCGGCTGCGGCTGATCGTGCTGCCGCAGGCGGTGCCGGAGATGATCCCCTCCTTCTGCAATCTGCTGATCGAGCTGCTCAAGGGCACCGCGCTGGTGTCGGTCATGGGCATGGGCGATCTGACGTTCAGCGCGAATCTCGTCCGGCTGGCGTTGCAGCAGAGCGCGGAGATCTACACGTACGTCCTGCTGATCTACTTCGTGATCGCCTTCGTGCTCACCCGGCTGATGCGCGGCCTGGAGAAGCGGCTGAAGGCCGGGGTGGGCAAGGATCCCGGGACCGGGCGGGCGGCGCGTGAGCTCAAGCGGGCCCAGACGACGGGCGTGGGCGTCGCGGGCGGCGCGGGCCTGGGCGGAGGTGCCGCATGAAGTGGGACTGGAATGCCGTGAGCGGCTTCATGCCGCACTTCTGGGACGGGCTGCGGGTCACCCTGGAGGCCCTGGCCCTCGGTTCGCTGCTGTCCTTCACCCTCGGTCTGGTGTGGACGCTGCTGATGCGGACGCCCACCCGGTGGGTGCGCTGGCCGGTCGGGGTGGTCACGGAGTTCGTGCGCAACACCCCGCTGCTGGTCCAGCTGTTCTTCCTCTTCTATGTGCTGCCCGAGTGGGGCCTGACCTTCTCCGCGCTGACCACCGGTGTCTTCGCGATCGGCCTGCACTACTCGACGTACACCATGCAGGTCTACCGGGCCGGTATCGAGGCGGTGCCCGTCGGCCAGTGGGAGGCGGCGACCGCGCTGAACCTGCCCCGGCGGCGGACGTGGACCGCGGTGATCCTGCCGCAGGCGATCCGCCGCGTGGTGCCCGCGCTCGGCAACTACGTGATCGCCATGCTCAAGGACACACCGATGCTGATGGTGATCACCGTGTTGGAGATGCTCGGCCAGGCCCGGCTCTTCTCCCAGCAGCACTTCCAGTTCACCGAGCCGGTCACCGTGATCGGTGTGGCCTTCATCCTCATCTCCTATCTGGCCTCCCTTCTCATGCGAGCCCTGGAGCGACGTCTTGTCCGCTGACACTCCCCTGATGAAAGACCCCGAGCCGGGCCCCGGCGCGTCCGCGGCCGGCGGTGAGCTGATCCGGCTGGACGGCGTCACCAAGCGCTTCGGCTCGAACACCGTCCTCGACCACCTCGACTTCACCGTCGACCCGGGCAAGCACGTGACCCTGATCGGCCCGTCCGGCTCCGGCAAGACGACGATCCTCAGGCTGCTGATGACCCTCACCCAGCCGGACGAGGGCACGATCACCGTCGACGGGGAGCAGCTGTTCCCGGCGCCGGAGAAGCAGACCCGGGAGGTCCGCAAGAAGATCGGGATGGTCTTCCAGCAGTTCAACCTGTTCCCGAACATGAGCGTGCTGCGGAACATCACCGAGGCTCCGGTGCAGGTCCTCGGCATGTCCAAGGACGAGGCCGAGGAGCGGGCCCGGGGGCTGCTGGAGCTGGTGGGGCTGGCCGAAAAGTGCAACGCGCGGCCGACGCAGCTGTCCGGCGGTCAGCAGCAGCGGGTGGCGATCGCCCGGGCGCTGGCGATGCGGCCGCGGGTGCTGCTGCTGGACGAGGTGACCTCCGCGCTCGACCCGGAGCTGGTCGCGGGCGTGCTCGACCTGCTCAGGGACATCGCGCGCAGCACGGACATCACGATGCTCTGTGTGACCCACGAGATGGGTTTCGCCCGCGACATCTCGGATCAGGTGCTGATGTTCGACGGGGGCCGGGTGATCGAGTCGGGTTCCCCGGAGAAGATCTTCAGCGAGCCGGAGCAGGACCGGACCCGGGAATTCCTGAGCGCGGTGCTGTGAGCACGCGGCGCGGATCCGGCAGATGCCGAGGTCCGAGCGCTGGGTCATGACCAAGGCATATGCCATGGGGTTCCGGCGCAGTTGGGAGGGGCACGGCGAGCGCAACATTCTCGCCAACCCCCTCTCCCCGCACCGGGTTTGCCCGTTATCGTGGAAGCGATCCGCAGACCGGGTCCCGCGGCCCACACAGGCGAGCGCAGGGGGAAAACCGTGGCGCTGATGCACGAGCCGACCGCCCCGAATCACTCCGCCCAGGACGCGCTGCGTGTGCTGGAGACCGTGGCCCGGCACTCCGCCGGCGTCACCGACACCGAGCTGGCCCGCCGCACCGGCCTCGGCTCCGAGCGGCTCACCGCCCTGCTGCGCATGCTGCGCCGCGAGGGCTATGTCGAGCAGATCACCGACGGGGCATACGTCACCGGCGACACCCTGCGCCGCCTCACCTCCGCGCACGACCGTGAGCAGGCCCTGCACGAGAAGCTCCAGCACACCCTGGACCGCCTGCGCGACTCGGTCGGCGCGGCGGTCTACATCAGCCGGTACGTCGACGGCGAGGTCAAGGTCACCCAGTACGCCGCCGGGCCGACGACCCCGGCGGTGAACGAGTGGGTCGACTTCCGCTACTGCGCCCACGCCACGGCGGTCGGCAAGAGCCTGCTCACCCAGCTCGACCACAACGCCCGCCGCGACCATCTCTCCCGGCACCGGATGGCCCGCCTCACCTCGCGCACCATCACCAGCGACAAGCTGCTGCTGTCCCGCCTGGAGTCCCAGCCGCCGACGGTGCCGGTCCTGGACCTCCAGGAGTACGCGGTCGGCACGGTCTGCGCGGCGGTCCCGATCACGGCGGGCGCCTCGGTGGGCTGCCTGGCGCTGTCCCTCCCGGTGGAGCACGCGCACCGCCTGAAGCAGGCCGCGGACGCGCTCAACCGCAACGCGGGACCGGTGCTGCTGTCCCTGACGATCTAGGTCCGAGGGGGTGGTCACGACCACCCCCTCGGACCAGGTAGTATTTTCTTCGTCGCCAGCCGCGGAAACAAAAATCCGGGGAAGGCGAGAGTCATGCGCCGCTAGCTCAGTTGGTTAGAGCAGCTGACTCTTAATCAGCGGGTCCGGGGTTCGAGTCCCTGGCGGCGCACAGATGAAGGGCCCTTCGCAAAGGCGAGGGGCCCTTCGGCATCCCCCTCCGCAAGCCTCCGGTAGGTCCGCTCCCCCGGTGGCCGCCACCACACCGGATCGGCGCACCCGTATCCCTCCCGCCTGAGCAGCGCCCGGTGGATCTTGTTCGTGGCCGTCACCGGCATCCGCTGCACCACCCGCACGAACCGGGGCGCCATCTTCGTGCCGAGATCGGGCTGGGCGCGCAGAAAGGCCGCGAAGCCGTCGGGGTCGAAGGAGCCGGCGATGGCCGCCATCACCTGGTCCCCGGTCACCGGGTCCGGCACCCCGTACACGGCGACGGCCAGCGCACCCTCGTACCGGGCGACGATGTTCTCGATCACCGCGGCGGCCAGGTTCTCCCCGTCGACGCGGATGCGGTCGTCGCCGCGACCGGCGAAGTAGAGGTATCCCCGGGCGTCCCGGTAGAAGAGGTCGCCCGTCCAGTAGGCGCCGTCCCTGCGCCGCTCGGCCTCCGCCGCCGGATTGCGCCAGTAGCCCTCGAAGGGGTTCGGCGCCCGGTTCACCAGCTCGCCGATCGCCTCCTCCCCGTTGAGCAACCGCCCCGCGGAGTCGAAGACGGCCGGCGGGCACTCGCGCCCGGTGGCGGGATCGAGCACCGCCAGCCCCGGCCCGGCCGGTCCCACCGCGCCCTGCGGGGTGCCCGGCGCCCACTGGATCGCCGCGCCGCCCTCCGAGGAGCCGTACCCCTCCACCAGCCGCACCCCGAAGCGCCGCTCGAAGGCCGCCGCGTCCACCGCGCCCGCCTCGGTGCCGAAGCCCATGCGCAGCGGGTTGTCCCGGTCGTCCGGGCGCTCCTCGGTGGCGAGGACGTACTGGATGGCCCGGCCGACATAGGTGAAGTACGTCGCCCGGTAGCGGCGTACGTCGGCGAGGAACCCGGACGCCGAGAAGCGCCGGCGCAGCGCCACCCCGGCGCCGGCAGCCAGCGCGGGCGCCCAGTCGGCGATCACCGCGTTGCCGTGGAACATCGGCATGCAGATGTAGTGCACGTCGTCCGCGCCGACCCCGAACTGCCGGACCAGCGCCTGCCCGGCCGCCGCCAGCCGGCCCTGGGAGCACAGGGCCGCCTTCGGGGCACCGGTCGATCCGGAGGTGAAGTACAGCAGCAGCCGGTCGGCGGGGGCGGCCCGGGACGGGTCGGGCACGGCGTCGGCGTACGGGGCGAGGAGGGCGCCGTACTCCTCGTCGTCGGTCACGAGGATCCGCACCCCCGGCAGCTCCAGGCCGGCCAACAGGGGCAGCCGGGCCCGCTCGGTGACCAGGAGCGGGCACTCGGTGTGCAGGATGTCCCGGGCCAGTTCGGGGCCCCGGCGGGTGGGGTTGAGGCCGGCGACGGCCGCGCCGGCGAGGGCGGCGGCGCCGAGCCACAGCGGGAACTCCTCGGTGTTGTCGAGGAGTACGCCGATGTGCGCCACGGCACCGGGGGGCAGCAGGTCGGCCAACAGCGCCGCGCGCGCCGCGGCACCGGAGGCGACCTCGTGCTGGGTCAGCACGCGGTCCTCGCACCACAGCCCGGGCCGGTGGTCACCCCAGCGTGCCGCCACCTGGTCGGCGACCGTGCGTTTCTTGGACTCCATGAGGGCGCACGATAATTGAGGCATCGTCAGATGTGGAGAGCATTACGGCGGGAAGCCGTCCGTCGCCGAGAACATCAGATGGGCGCTGACGATGAAGGCCACGCAGCCCGCGATGAACACGCCCAGGAAGGCCACCACGCACCCCGATTCGGCCGCGAGCCTGCCGCGCGCCGGGGCGTGCGCGGTCGCCCGCTCGGGATGCTCGGCCGCGTAGTGCACGGTGACGACGTCACCCTCGACGACCGTCCCCCGCCCGCCCCGCTCCTCGAAGCGGACGGCACGGCCCTCGCGGGTGGTGAACTCGTACACGTGGTGGAGCGTCGTGCGCACGGAGGTCTCACCGCCGCCGCTGGTCGTGGTGTACGTCCGCAGACACCGCGCCTCGGCCGTCAGGCCACTGCTCCAGGCGCGGCGCATCTCCCGGGTGCGGCCGAGGATCCTGACCAGGGCGAAGACCGCCATCGCGATCATGAGGCCGGGTACGAGGTAGAAGAACAGCTCGGACATGAGGTCCCCCGAGGTCGGTACGCCGCTCCGAGTGATCGGCGTGCCGGGAACGTACCCGGCGCGCGGGGCACCCGGCCTCAAGGGAACCTCAGTTTCCGTGCTGTGGCGGAACGGACCTCAGAAGGTGACGTCCGAGCAGGCGTAGAACGCGTTGCCCGTGTCGGCGATCGTCCACACCGCGACGATCACATGGTGTCCGCTCAGCCCGGACGGCAGGGTGCCGCTGTGGCTGAGGGTGGCCGGCGGACGCCGGCCGTTGTACGGGACCGTCAGGAACGGGGTGAGGTCGAGGTCCGAGCGGGACAGGGCGTGGTCCTGGTTCCAGCCCTGCTTGGTGACGAAGTACCTGAAGTCCGTCGTGGCGTGCATGGCGGTGAACTGCCAGCGGAAGGTGTACGTCTGGCCGCCCGTCACCCTGGTCGTGGGCCAGGCCTCGCCGGAGGGCGGGACCGGCGAGCTGAGCTGGGCGAACCGGCTCAGTCCGCCGTTGCAGATCTGGCCGTCGGCGGGCCCGGCGGCCGGGAAGCCCTTGGGGCCCTCGACGCTCTGCGGCTCGTACTGGATGTCACCGCAGTCCGTCACCGTGCCGTTGGCGCAGAGCTTCTGCCTGCTGATGGGGAGGTCGGTGTAGCCGTGTCCGCTGGCGCCGCCGGTGGAGAGCACGAACGCTCCGGCGGTCACCACCCCGAGCAACGCCGCGGACAACGCCGGAAATCTGGTCTTGGTGCGCATACTGCCGCTCCTGGAGAACGTGGGGAGTTCGGTGAGCTGTGCAGGTAGGTCTAGACCAAGTCTCAGATTATTGCCGTTAATTGACTGTGTCCATACAAAAGACGTGTCCATGCGCCTCACGAGCCGCGCTACGACGGCTCCCCGCGCCCCGAGCAGAAGGCCACCGTCAGGTCCCGTACCAGCGCCTTGCGTTCGTAGTCGTCGAGTTCGACCAGTCCGCGCACGGTCAGCCGGGTCACCGTGTCCTCCACCGAGTCGACCACCGAGCCGAGCATGCTGGCCCGCTGCCGGGCGTCCAGTGCGGCGATCCGGCGCCGGTGCATCACCGCGGCGACCTCCGGGGCGTACTCCACCCGGACCGGCCGCACCGAGAACACCTCCAGGCCGACCGGTGCGGTCTCCTCGGCCACCAGCCGGGTCAGCGCGCCCCCGGCCGCCGTCGCGCCGCCCCGCGTCCCGCCCGCCGGCTCCACCGGCACCCGGGCCAGCGCCGCCTCCACGCACTCGGTCAGATACGCCTCGTGGTCCTCGACGCCGAGCAGCGCCCGCGCGGTGTCCCGCACCCGCCACACCACCAGCACGACCACCCGCAGCGCCATCCCGTCGGGATCCGCCGCCGCCATCGCCTCGCTGCGCCAGTGCCGCAGCCGCACATCGACCCGGCGGCGCCGCATCAGCGGGTTCACCCAGAGCAGCCCGGTCCGCCGGACCGTCCCCCGGTACCGGCCGAACAGGCCGAGCACCCACGCCCCACCGGTCCGCCCCCGGGCCAGCCCGCCGAACCCGCACCACCCGAGCGCCCCGGCCCCGGCGTACGCCGCCCACTGCGCCGGGCCGAACCCCGCGCCCACGGACGCGGGCAGCCGTAGCGCCTCCACCGCGCCGGACGGCAGCAGCCCCGCCCACCACGAGGTCGCCAGGCACCCGGTGATCCCGCACGCCCCGGCGAGCACCCCGGCCGCCCCCGGCAGCACCCGCGCCGGGCGCTCGGCCAGCTCCGGGTCGACCTCCGGCAGCGGCCGGCGGCGCACCGGCGCCCGGCGCCTCGGGAGCGGCTGCTCGCCGGTGTCCTGCCGGCGGGCCACCACGGCGGGCTTGAGCGACACCGTCACCGGGCCGAGCCGGTCACGGAAGAGCAGATGGACCGGGATCTCGGTGGTCGCCTCGTTCTGGATCGGCCGGCCCGGTCGCCCGCCCGGCTCCGGGGCGTCCTCCGGCCGTCCCTCGGACTCGGGCGGTGTGTGTGACGTGGTCGTACTCATGTCTGCTTCCAGCCTCCGCGCCAGATGCGTGCTGAACAGGGGGTGGGGTGGAGCGGTCAGGCGCCGGTCGCCCCGTCCGGGTCCGCGGCCGCGGCCGCGAACAGCCGGCGCCAGGTCTCCGGCCCCGGATAGCCGTCCGCCGCACCGCCGCGCCAGCCCTGGGCGCGCTGGAAGGCCTCCACCGCACGCCGGTCCGCGTCGCCCCAGCGCGGCCCGGGAGCGGTGGCATAGAACCTGCCGAATCCTTTCTTCACCAGCTGGCGGCCCAGCTGTGCGATGTACGCGTTCTCCGCGCCCGGACGGAAGTAGTTCCGGCCGGGATAGCCGGCCACCCCGTGCGAGCCGGTCTGCGCGACGGCCCGCACCGCTCCGGCCGCCCCCGGCGCGAGGTCCTTGCGCTTGCCCGCGACGTCTTTGCGCTTGCCCCCGACGTCCTTGCCCTGGCCCGCGATCTCCTTGCCCTTCCGCTCGACGCCCTTGCCCCGACCCGCGACGTCCCTGCCCTTGGCCCCGATGTCCTTCCCCTTCCCCACGATGTCCTTGCCCTTGCCTGCGATGTCCTTGCCCTTTCCGGTGATCAGCAGCTCCCAGGTGCGCGGGCCGGGCAGCCCGTCGGCGTCGGCGCCGCTCCAGCCCTGGGCGAGCTGGAAGGCCCGGGTGGCCTGCCGGTCCGCCTCGCTCCAGGCCGGTCCGGGCCCCTGGGTGTAGTACGCGCCACCGCCCCGGGCCACCAGCAGCCGACCGAGCCGGGCGACGTACTCGTTCACGGCGCCCGGACCGAAGGAGCGGGCGCCCGGGTAGCCGTCCTTCGGCTCGGCGCCGGCCGCCTGCGTGCCCGCCGTGTCGGGGGTCACGCCCTTGTAGCGGTAGGGGACGTACTTGTCGGCGTGGCTCCAGTAGGGGTACGGCGTCGGCTGCCTGCGGGTGTGCGGGGGCGACTGCTCGTAGACCGTGTACTTGGCGTGCGTGTGGTCCGTCCAGCCGCCGAAGATCACCACGTGGGAGCCTCCCTGGGGGTTGTCCGGGTTGTGGTAGAGCAGGATGTCCCCGGGTTTCAGCTCGCCCTTGGTGATCTTCACGGCGAACTGGACGAGGGTGCCCGTCCATTCGTTGCCGGGCAGGCCCCAGGCCATGGAGACATAGCCCGAGCAGTCCTGCCGGTATCCGTCGGACCAGAAGTCGCTCATGCTGTACGGCACCTGTGCGGTCACCCAGGTCTTGGCCCGGTTGATGATCTGGGTCCGGGTGCTCGCGGGGATCGGGGTGGCGCTGGGCCTGGCCGGCTTGCCCGCCGGGCGGTGCAGCGGGGCCTTGGGCCCCTGGGGGGTCTGCGGGTCGTCGTCGCCGGAGGCGTGCGGGCGCTGCTCGGCGGGCCGGCCGGGGGTGAGCGCGGCGGCCGGGGCGACCGTGCCGAGCACGGCGGAGGCGGCGGCCACGGCCACGATTCCGCAGGCGGCGGCCGGGGGGCCGACCGGGCGGGCGGACATCGGGCGGGGACCGGACCGTCGCTCCTGCACGCAGCCGGGGCAGTCGCAGTCGCTCGCGGGGTCGCATTCCTCGAACACCGGAGTCGTCATGCGATCTGTCTCACATGTGGATGGGATTTGTCCGCTAGTGTGCACGTTGGTCAGTTTCCCAACTGTCCACTCGACCGCCACTTTGACGGTCCGAATGATGTGTGGCGGCGGCCGTCGTTGGTCCCGGAGGTTTCGGAGGCACCAACAGGTAGAGTTATCTCGACCTAGCCACTGGTTGACGGTCCGACTCTTAATCAGCGGGTCCGGGGTTCGAGTCCCTGGCGGCGCACGATGACGATGGCGAGCCACGTCCGCAGAGAATGCGGATATGGCTCGCCATCTCTGTTTTTGCCGGAGGTGGTCCACCGAGGCACGCCCCGAAAGGTCGGCACCGAGAGTTCCCCCCGATTGGCCGGTTACCCTCTGGCCATGGCAGCCCGGGACCTTCAGGAGCGGATCAAGAAGCTGATCGTGGACCGGCGGCTGCCCTCGGGGGCCCCGCTGCCGACCGAGCCGGAGCTGATGGACCACCTCGGCGCCAGCCGGAACTCGGTGCGCGAGGCCCTGAAGGCGCTGCAGGCGATGGGGATCGTGGAGATCCGGCACGGGTTCGGGACGTACGTCGGCCCGATGTCGTTCGCGCCGATGATCGAGGGGCTGGCGTTCCGCACCGTGACCGGCCACTACCGGGGCGAGGACTCGCTGCTGCAGCTGCTGGAGCTGCGCGAGGCCGTGGAGACCGGGCTGGTCTCAAGGCTGGCCGGGCGGCTGCCCGAGGCGGACCTCGTCGCACTGGACGCCCTCGTGAACCGCATGGAACGGGAGGCCGCCGAAGGGGCGGGCCTCGCCGAGACCGACCGGGCCTTTCACGCCACCCTCTACCGGGGGCTGGACAACGTCTTGCTGAGCGAGGTGCTGGAGGCGTTCTGGGACGCGTTCCACCGGGTGCAGCGGGATCTGGTGGACGTGCCGCAGGACCCCGGGGTCACCTGCCGCCAGCACCGGGAGATCCTGGACGCGGTCCGGTCCGGCGACTCGATGCGGGCGGAGAAGGCCATACGAGACCACTTCGGCAACATCCGTGCCCGCCTCTCCACCACCGGCGCGCCCCGGCCTTCCGGGACCACCGGCGCACCCCGGTCTCCCGAGCCCCACACGCGCCACAATGAACGGGTTTGACCGGTAAACACCGCGTTTCGCGTCTTGCGATCATGCGGATCACCGTAGAAACCTGGACGTCCAAGCTGCCGCCGTTCGGCGGGAGTTGGGGGGAAACAACCGGTTGCCGACCGGCGGGGAGGGGGCCCCGCCCATGAACCGGTGCCGAGGGGGGCATCATGCAACCGGAAGGTCGCCGTCCCGTGTCCATGAGGTGGGGAAGACGTGGGGACTGCGTACTGCCACCGACCCGTGCGCGCGGGCTCAAGGGGGGCTTGCCGCACGCGGCACAGGACCGACGAAACACGCGGTGACCTGCGTGTGGGGGGAATGACTCATGACGTCGACGCCGCCGGGCGCCGGACCGGGCCACGTTCACGACGACCCGTCACAGACCACACAGCTCCGGGTGATCGGCCACCGGACGGGCCAGTTCCGCCGAATAAGGAAGAGCCTGCCGAGATACGACTACGAGCACTACAGCCGGCTCGCGGGCCCCCTCACCCAGCCCGACCCGACGGGGCCCTACAAGGTGCAGTACCGCTCGCTGCTCTCGCAGGAGCCGCATCGCGTCCGCGCCGCGCTCATGCTGGGCGCGGCCCCGGTGCTCTCCCTGGTCCTGCTGTTCTGGCTGCTCCAGCCCGAGCACTGGACGCAACGCGACTATCCCGCCTACGACTTCCTGCCGGCCCTCGACACCGTCATGCTCGTCTCGATCGGTCTGATCGAGTTCTTCCGCTGCATGAACGTACTGTCCAACGCGCATGCCACGCTGGTCGCCCGCGACCCGGTCCCGGTCGTGCCCGAGACCGGCACCCGCGTCGCCTTCCTCACCTCCTTCGTGCCCGGCAAGGAGCCGCTGGAGATGGTGACGAAGACCCTGGAGGCGGCGGTGAAGCTGCGCCACCGGGGCCTGTTGCACGTATGGCTGCTGGACGAGGGCGACGACCCGGCGGTCAAGGAGGTCTGCGCGCGACTCGGCGTGCACCACTTCACGCGCAAGGGCGTCGCCCGGTGGAACCGGGCCAAGGGCCCGCACCGCGCCAGGACCAAGCACGGCAACTACAACGCCTGGCTGGAGGCGCACGGCGACGGCTACGACTTCTTCGCCTCCGTCGACACCGACCACGTGCCGCTGCCCAACTACCTGGAGCGGATGCTCGGTTACTTCCGCGACCCGGACGTCGGCTTCGTCATCGGCCCGCAGGTGTACGGCAACTACGACACGTTCGTCACCAAGGCCGCCGAGTCCCAGCAGTTCCTCTTCCACGCCCTGATCCAGCGCGCCGGCAACCGCTACGGCGCCCCGATGTTCGTCGGCACCTCCAACGCCGTACGGATCAGCGCACTCCAACAGATCGGCGGCCTGTACGACTCCATCACCGAGGACATGGCGACGGGCTTCGAGATGCACCGCGCCAAGAACCCGGCGACGGGGCGGAAGTGGAAGTCCGTCTACACCCCGGACGTGCTCGCCGTCGGCGAGGGCCCGAACGCCTGGACCGACTTCTTCACCCAGCAGCTGCGCTGGTCCCGGGGCACGTACGAGACGATCCTCAAGCAGTACTGGAAGGGCCTGTTCACGCTGGGGCCGGGCAAGCTCTTCAACTACACGATGATGATCATCTTCTACCCGATGTCCGCCCTCAACTGGATCCTCGCGGCGCTGAGTTGTGCCCTGTTCCTGGGGCTCGGCGCCTCGGGCGTGAACATCGACCCGACCGTGTGGCTGATGCTGTACGGCAACGCCTCCGCGCTCCAGATCGGCCTGTACGTCTGGAACCGGCGGCACAACGTCTCCCCGCACGAGCCGGAGGGCTCCGGCGGTGTCGCGGGCATGGTGATGTCCGCGCTGTCCGCGCCGGTCTACGCGCGCTCGCTCATGGACGCCGTACTGCGCCGCAAGAGCAAGTTCGTGGTGACGCCCAAGGGCGAATCGGCGAGCCCCGACACATTGTTCGGGACGTTCCGGATCCACTGGTTCTTCATCCTGGTCTTCGCCGGCTCGCTCGCCGCCGGCTTCACGCTCGGGCACTCCCACCCCGCGATGATCACCTGGGCGTCCTTCGCCCTGCTGATCACCGCGTCACCGATCTTCGCCTGGCGGTACACGCTGCGGCAGGAGAAGCGGAAACCGAGGCCCGCGGCGGCCATTGCCGGGCCGCAGGCCGCGGTTCCGTACCCGGCCCCCGCGCCGCACCTCCCGCAGCAGCGGCCCACCTGGGCGGCCGCGGGGCCCGGGGAGCGGAGCGCGGGCCGGAGCGCGGAGACCGAACAGACCATGCAGATCGCCCTTGGCGGGCTTGGGGGACGTAAAGAATGAAGGACCAGGCCGGCCGCCGTCGTGCCCGCAGGCTCGCGATCGGTACGGTGGTGGTACTCGCGCTGGCCGGGATGAACGGGCCGTGGCTGTACCGCTTCGGGACCGCGCAGTACCACCAGTACAAGATCAACAGACCCGAGTACAAGGCCGAGAACGGGCACTGGGACATCGTCGAGTTCCCGCCGGAGTACCGCCAGGACACCATCCACGCGGCGCTCCTGCACACCGGAAAGATCCTGCTGGTCGCGGGCTCGGGGAACAACCAGGACAACTTCAACGAGAAGAAGTTCGACACCCGGATCTGGGACCCGGTCAAGGGCACGATCAAGAAGATACCCACGCCCAACGACCTGTTCTGCACCGGCCATACGCAGCTGGCCAACGGCAATCTGCTGATCGCGGGCGGCACCAAGCGGTACGAGAAGCTCAAGGGGGACGTCAAGAAGGCCGGCGGCGTCATGATTCTCTACAACGAGAACCCGGACAAGCCGATCACCCTGCCCGCGGGCACCAGGTTCACCGGCAAGTCCAACGGCAGGACGTTCGCCTCACAGGACTCCGTGCTCCTTCCGCGCGCCCGGAAGGTGTTCGACAGGACCGGCAAGTGGCTGCGGAACAACCCCGGTTACGGCCGTGTCTACGTCGAGGCGCCGCAGGAGGGCACCCAGTACGAGACCGGCACCCAGGACAACTACCGGATCCAGGGCCTGACCGGCGCCGACGCGCGCAACACCTATGGCATCGCGCAGAAGCTCGCCCTGGACAAGAAGGACTTCGAAGGGATCAAGGACTCCTACGAGTTCGATCCGGTCGCCGAACGGTACATCAAGGTCGACCCGATGAACGAGGCCCGCTGGTACCCGACGCTGACGACGCTGTCGGACGGGAAGATCCTCAGCGTCTCCGGTCTGGACGACATCGGCCAGCTGGTGCCGGGCAAGAACGAGATGTTCGACCCGAAGACCAGGACATGGACGTACACCCGGGCGATCCGGCAGTTCCCGACGTATCCGGCGCTGTTCCTGATGCAGAACGGGAAGATCTTCTACTCGGGGTCCAACGCGGGATACGGACCGGACAACGTGGGCCGCGACCCCGGTGTGTGGGACGTCGACACCAACACGTTCACCAAGCTGCCCGGACTCAGTGATCCGAACATGATGGAGACGTCCGGGACCGTGCTGTTGCCTCCGGCGCAGAACGAGACATTCATGGTGGTCGGGGGCGGTGGCGTCGGTGAGTCCAAGCTGTCGAGCAGGAAGACACGGATCATCGACCTGAAGGACCCGCATCCCAGGTTCGCGGACGGGCCGGAACTGGAGAAGGGGACCCGCTATCCGCAGACCTCGATCCTGCCCGACGACACCGTTCTGGTGAGCGGCGGATCGCAGGACTACCGGGGGCGTGGCGACTCCAACATCCTGCAGGCGCGGCTGTACCACCCGGACAGCAACAGCTTCACCCAGGTCGCCGATCCGCTGGTGGGGCGGAACTACCACTCCGGGTCGATTCTGCTGCCGGACGGGCGGGTGATGTTCTTCGGGTCCGACTCGCTGTACGGGGACAAGGCGAACACGAAGCCGGGGAAGTTCGAGCAGCGGATCGAGATCTACACGCCGCCCTATCTGTACCGGGATTCCCGGCCGACGCTGGGCGGAGGCCCGCAGACGATTGCGCGGGGTGCGTCGGGGACGTTCACGTCGGATCACGCGGCCGGCATCAAGAAGGTGCGGTTGATCCGGCCGAGCGCGTCCACGCATGTGACCGATGTGGATCAGCGGTCCATCGCGCTGGACTTCAAGACCGCCGGGGACAAGATCACGGTGACGGTGCCGAGGGACCGGAATCTGGTGCAGTCGGGGTGGTACATGCTGTTCGTGGACGACGATCAGGGGACCCCGAGCACGGCGCAGTGGGTGAAGGTGCCGTAGCGCCCCGCGCCGCGAGGGTCAGGGTCACGGTGACCGACCCGGCCGCCATCAGCGTCATCGCCGCGGCCGGGGAGGTCAGTTGGGCCACCGCGCCCGCGAGCGCCGCGCTGACGCCCTGCAGGGTGGACATGCCGACGAAGTGCAGGCCGAGGGCCTGGCCCGCGAGGTCGTCGGGGGTGAGGGTCATCAGGCGTTCCTGCAGGACCAGGCTCGCGGCGAAGCCGACGGAGGCGGCGGTGACGGCCACGGCCGCCGTCGCCGCTCCCGGCCGCAGGACGAAGAGCAGGTAGGGCACCGCCAGCAGCAGCCGCAGCGGGGTCGCGAGCCGGGGGCGCAGCGCGGGCGGTACCAGGCGGCCCACCGCCATGTCGCCGGCGAACATGCCCAGCGCCCCGCACGCGTACAGCGTGCCGGCGGCCGAGGGGCTGTAGGAGACGTAGAGCGATTCGCCGCCGACCACCAGGCCGTTGGGGATCCACAGGCCCAGGTAGGTGAGACGGCGCGGGCGCGAGGACCACAGGACGGCGTTGGTGCGCCAGGTCGCCGAGACGGACGGGCGGCCGGCGGAGCGCGGCGGGCGGGCCGTGAGGCCGAGGCGGGTGACGAGGGCCGATGCCACGTACAGCGCCGCCGCCAGGAGCAGGCAGGTTCTCGGGGTCAGCAGCGTCAGCAGCGCGCCGCCCGTCGCGAACCCGGCCACCTGCGTCAGGCCCCAGAGCATGTTGTGGACCGAACGGCCCAGGACATACCCGTCCTTGGGCAGGATCTCGTTCAGCAGTCCCCCGCGCACTCCCCCGCCCAGCGAGGCGGCCAGGCCCTGCAGGAGTACGACGGCGAAGAGCGCCCGGACCGGCAGTGCGGGCAGCGCCAGCACCGCCGTGGCCGTCGCGAAGGCGAGGCTCATGCCGGACAGGATCGCGCGCGGGGGCAGGCGGTCGGCGCCCGAGAGCAGGAACGCGGCTCCCAGCAACTGCGCGAGCTGCGGGCCGTACATGCTCACCGCCGACAGGAACGGGGAGCCGGTGGCCCGGAAGACCAGCGTGCCGAGGGCCAGGCCGCCGATCGTCTGGGCCGCGGCGTGGGCGGCGAAGGAGAGCAGGAACGGGGTGAACTCCGGGATGCGGAACAGGGTTCGGTAGCTGCGCATGGGTCGAAGTCTCGGACCGGCCCCGGGCCCGTGTTTATTGTTTCGCCGGCATGCGAAAGGTCGTACGCATGGGCTTGTGGCAGATCGGCACCGACACCCTCGTCCGCAGCCGGTTCGTGCTCTCGCCGTTCGCCGAGACCTTCGCGAGCCTGAAGCTGCTGCACGTGGGGACCGGCGCCCATCCGGGCGAGGCGGCCTGGCTGGGCGCGCACCTGCCCGGCTACCGGGCGCGCCTCGCGGCCGACCCGGTGACCGCGCTGCTCGTGCGGGCGGGACTCGGCACGTCCTGGATCGCCGACTTCTTCTGCCCCACCTCGTGCGTCGGGGAGGGCTTCGAGGAGACCGTGGCCCGGGTGCGGGCGGCCGGTGCCGGTCGGGCGCGCGCCGACCTCCGTGTCTCCCTGCGGGGCCCGCTCCCCGCCGGCCTGGAGCGGGACGACCTGCCCGAGCGGGCGACCGCGCTCCTGACGTACGTCTGGGAGGAGACCGTACGGCCGTACTGGGAGCGTCGGCGGCGCGTCCTGGAGGCCGACATGGTCGCGCGGACCGCGCGGGTGAGCCAGGGCGGCTGGGCAGCCGTGCTGGACTCGCTGACGCCCTGGATGCGCTGGATCGGGGAGAGCCGGTTCCAGGTCAATCAGCACGCCTATCCGCCCAGGGAGATCGCCGCCGGGGCCGAGCTGCTGTTCATGCCGGTGACGCCGAGGACCAGTTGGGTGTCGTGGGAGGGGCGGGAGCGGTACGCCGTCGTCTACCCGTGTCTCGGGGTACTCGCCGAGGACCACGACCGGCGGCCCGTCCCGGCCGGGCTCGGCGCGCTCGTCGGGACCGCGCGGGCCGGAGTGCTGGTGCTGCTGGGGACTCCCCTCAGCACGACCCAGCTGGTCGCCGTGACCGGACAGGGGCTGGGGTCGGTGGGCCGGCATCTGCGGGTGCTGCTGGACGCCGGGCTGGTGGAGCGGCGGCGGGCCGGGCGCTCGGTGCTGTACATGCGGACGGCGGCCGGGGAGGTGCTCGTGGAGGCGTCGGGAGCCGGTACCGGTGACCGGGAGCCGGAACCGGAGATGGGCTAGTCAGGGCCGGCTGTTCTTGGCGAGCGCGAGGGCGTACGTCGCCCACCAGTCCCCCGCCTTCGGCCCTCCCTTGCAGGTGCCGTCGGACTCGCCCGGGCGCTTGACCCACAGGTAGGCGTCCACCAGCGGATCCGCGGTCTTCGTCGTCGGGGTCTCGCCCAGGGCGCGGCCGGGCGGGTTGCACCAGCGCTGGCCCGGGTCGCCGGAGGTGTAGGGGCCGTTGCCGTTGCGGCTGGTGTCGATGACGAAGTGTTTGCCGCCCACCTTCGAGGCGAGCTGCCTGCCGTAGGCGAGGGAGTCCTGGGTGGAGTAGAAGTTGGAGACGTTGACGGAGAAGCCGTCGGCCCGGTCGATGCCGGCCTGCTGGAGGGGCTGGAAGATCTGGTCGGGGTGGCCCCAGCCGGCGTTGCCCGCGTCCAGGTAGACCTTGGTGTTCTTCAGGGACTTGAGCTTGGCGATCGCGCCCTTGAGGAGGTCGTAGCGCTCCTCGTGGAACTGGGCGGGCGTGCAGCCGTCCACGAGGTGGAGTACGGCGTCGGGTTCGAGGATCACGATGGCGGAGCGGTCCTCGATGCCCCGGGCCACGCCGTCGATCCAGGCGCGGTAGGCGTTGCCGTCGGCGGCGCCGCCCTGGGAGTACTGGCCGCAGTCGCGGTGCGGGATGTCGTAGAGGACGAGCAGAGCCGTGCGGTCGGACTTCGCGGCGGCCTCGGTGAAGCCGCGGGCCTCCTGCTCCGGGTTCTCCGGGCCGATCCACTCGCCCACCGGCTGCTCGGCGATCTTCCTGATCTGCTCCGCCCGCGTCGTGTCGCCGGACTTGGTGTAGGCGGCGAGCTGGCGGGCCGCGGTGCCGTCCGGGTTCACCCAGAACGGGTCGGCGGCCTTGGGCTGTTGGGTGATGCGGCCGCCGGAGTCCCCGTTCTTGTCCCCGCCGCCGGAGGAGCATCCGGCGAGCAGCAGTGCCGCCCCCAGCACCGCCGCCGCCGACGCTCGCGCGCAGGCACGGGCCCTCCTGCTGTCGTCCATGCGAAATCCCCCCTGGTCCCCCCTGGGCGAACTGGTCCCGGTGCCAATCGTGGCATATCCGGCCGGTCCGTCACGAGGTCGCGTGGTGGGGCGTACGAGGGTCAGCGGGTGGTTCCGGTGAGGTAGGCGGACACCACCACGTTGGCCGTGTAGCTGCGGCTGGCACGGTCGAAGGTGCCGCCGCAGGTGATGAGGCGGAGTTCGGCGCGGCCGGGCCGGTGCGGGCCGTAGGCCTGGCGGGCGTCGAAGCCGGCGCGGGGCAGGACGCGGACGTCGTCGACGGTGAACGCGGCGACCTGGCCGTCCGAGCGGACCACGCGAACCGTGTTGCCGGGCTTGAGGGTGCTGAGCTTGTAGAAGACGGCGGGCCGGGTCTCGGTGTCGACGTGCCCCACCAGGAGTGCCGCTCCCTCGGCGCCGGGTCTGGTGCCGGCGCCGTACCAGCCGACCACGCCCGGCTGGTCGAAGGGCGGCGGGTCCACGGCGCCCTGGGCGTCCAGGCCGCGGCTCACCACCGGTGCCTGCACGCCGAGCCGGGGGATGTCGACGCGCTGGGGCAGGGCGTCCCCGAGCGGCCGGGCGGCGCGGGGCAGCAGGGCGGGATCGACGGGGCCGAGGGCGAACACGCCGCCGGGGGTGGTGCTGTCCGCGCCCCGCGGTACGTCGGTCAGTGCGCGCCCCCACAGCCACAGCCCGAGCAGCAGCAGCGCCCAGGCGAGGCCGGTGATCAGCCGCGCGGTGCCGGTGGTGCGCGCGTGCTCGTCGGGCATGGTCCGCCCTCAGCGCGGGTCGCGGCCGCGGCGGGCGCGGAGCCCGACGGCGACCGCCGCGGTTCCGGCAAGGCCGAGCCCGGTCACCGCCTGGACGGTGTCGGGCCCGGACTCGGTGGTGGCCACGGTGGCGAAGTGCGCGGTGCCGCCGCCGCCCGCGCGGACGGGGGCGAAGGGCGAGGCGCCGTCGACGGGCTCACGGCCGGGCTTCTCGCTCTGCCCGTCCCCCCGGTCACTCCCTGTCCCCCGGCCGGTCCCCGCCCCCTGCACGGTGCCGGTCCCGCGGTCGCCCACCGTGATCCTCCCGCTGATCACGTAGTCGGCGCAGGTGACCCGGACGTCGTAGGCGCCGGGCTTGAGGGAGGAGCGGACCCGGGTCTCGCCGGACAGGCTGCCCTGGCCGCCGGTCAGCCGGGCGTCGGAGACGAAGGCGGGTGAGACGGCGGTGCCCTGCCGTCCGGAGCAGCCGCGGACCCGCAGGGCCACGTCGGCGCCGGGTGCGGGGGAGGCGGGGGTCACGGACACCGGGCCGGCGTCGGCCGCGTGGGCCGCGTGCGCCGCCGGGGCGAGGACGGCGGCGGCCAGGATTCCGGTACAGAGAGTGAGGCGTGCTGAGCCCATCGTGAACCTCCAGATACCAGGAGGCTCCCCCGGCCCGGGCGCCCCCGCATCCTCGGAGGGCGCCCGATTGCTCCGAATGGGTGGATCAGGGAATGAAAACCCCAGGTCAGACCAGGTCGACCAGATCGGCGATGGAGTCGACGACCTGGGAGGGGCGGAAGGGGTAGCGGTCGACGTCGTCGGGCTGGGTGACGCCGCTGAGCACCAGGAAGGTGCGCATTCCGGCCTCCAGACCGGCGAGGACGTCGGTGTCCATGCGGTCGCCGATCATCGCCGAGTGCTCCGAGTGCGCGCCGATCGCGTTGAGCCCGGCCCGCATCATCAGCGGGTTGGGCTTGCCGACGAAGTACGGCTTCTTGCGGGTGGCGGCGGTGATCAGGGCGGCGACCGAGCCGGTGGCGGGCAGATCGCCCTCGGTGGACGGGCCGACGTTGTCCGGGTTGGTGGCGATGAACCGGGCGCCGCCGTTGATCAGCCGTACGGCCTTGGTGAGGGCCTCGAAGGAGTAGGTGCGGGTCTCGCCGAGGATCACGAAGTCGGGGTCGTGGTCGGTGAGGATGTAGCCGATGTCGTGCAGTGCCGTGGTCAGACCGGCCTCGCCGATGACGTAGGCGCTGCCGCCGGGCCGCTGGTCGTTCAGGAACTGGGCGGTGGCGAGCGCCGAGGTCCAGATGTTCTCCACCGGCACCTCCAGGCCCATGCGGTTCAGCCGGGCGTGCAGGTCGCGGGCGGTGTAGATGGAGTTGTTGGTGAGGACCAGGAAGGGCCGCCCGGACTCACGCAGCTTCTTCACGAAGGCGTCGGCTCCGGGGATCGGCACCCCCTCGTGGATCAGGACGCCGTCCATGTCGGTGAGCCATGACTCGATGGGCTTGCGGTCTGCCATGTTGCGCGTCTCCTGGCATGCGTACGGTCAAGAAAGCGGGGGCGAGAAAGCGGGGGGCGCCGGAACCACGGCGTACCGACGCCCCCAGCCTAGCCATCACTGGCCTGATCCTGACCCCGGTCTGCTGCCGGTTGTCCAGGTCAGCTGCCGGTGGCCGACTTCCAGTCCTCGACGTACGACGTGAGGTTCTTGTTGATGTCGTTCCAGTCGGGCTCGAAGAAGTCGACGCCGTCCATGAGCTTGGTGAGGGCGATGGCGTTGGCGTCGGTGGCCTTGACGTCCTGGCGGGCCGCGAAGCCGCCGCCGATCCCGCTGACCTCCTGCTGCTGCTTCTGCGCGAGCATGAAGTCGAGCAGCTTCCTGCCGTTCTCGCTGTGCGGGGCCTTGGCGGCGAGGCCGGCCGCGTACGGCAGGGCGAAGGTGGTGCGCTTGCCGTTCTTGTCGGCCGGGAACCAGATACCGAGGCCCGGCATGGTCTTGGACTGGGCGTAGTTCATCTGCACATCGCCGTTGGCGACGAGCAGTTCGCCCTTGTCGACCTTGGGCGCGAGCTTGCCCGTGGAGGCGGACGGGCCGACGTTGTTGGCCTGCAGCTTCTTCAGGTAGGCGAGGGCCTGGTCCTTGCCGCCGAAGTCGTGCATGGCCTTGATCAGGACGGCGGTGCCGTCACCGGCGACGCCCGGGGTGGAGTACTGCAGCTTGTTCTTGTACTTGGCGTCGAGCAGTTCGTCCCAGGTCTTGGGGGCCTGCGCCAGCTCCTTCTTGTTGTAGACGAAGCCGAAGTAGTTGTTGACGACGGAGGTCCAGGTGCCGTCCGGGGCCTTGTCGGCGCCGCTGACCTGGTCGGAGTCCTTCGGCTCGTACTTCTCCAGCAGGCCCTTTTCGTCGGCCTGCTGGATGAAGGGCGGGAGGGTGACCAGCACATCGGCCTGCGGGTTGCTCTTCTCGCGGACGGCGCGCTGCACGATCTCGCCGGAGCCGCCCTCGACGTATTTGACCTTGATACCGGTCTGCCGGGTGAAGTCCGCGAAGACCTTGTCGTACCAGCCGTCGCCGTTCTCGCCCTTGAGGCCGTCGGCGCTGTAGACGGTGACTTCCTTGGCGTCGGAGGCGGAGGAGGAGCCGCCGCAGGCGGACAGCGCGGGGGTGGCGAGGAGAGCGAGGACTACGGCGAGCGTGATGCGGGTTCTGGGCATGGCGAGGCCAACTCCTGGCGTTCTCAAGGGGATTACAGGGGTTGTGGGGGGTGCGGGGGGGCTATTGCGGGGGGTGGGTCAGCGGTACGACGCCCGGGTGCGGACCCGGGAGACGGCGAACAGGACGAGCAGGGTCGCGGCCATCAGCACCACGGCGACGGCGGAGCCGGTGAACAGGGCGCCGCGGTCGGTGGCCGCGTAGATCAGGACGGGCAGCGGGGTCCAGTCGGGCGGATAGAGCATCATCGTGGCGCTCAGCTCGCCCATGGACAGGGCGAAGCAGAGGCCGGCGGCGGCGGTGAGCGAGGGCAGCAGCAACGGCAGCCGTACCCGCCACAGCACGTGGGACGGCCGGGCGCCGAGGGAGGCGGCGGCCTGTTCGTAGGCCGGGTCGAGGCGGGTGATCGCCGCCGACACGGACTGGTGGGCGAAGGCGGTGACCAGCACCGTGTGCGCGAGGATCACGATCCACCGGGTGCCGTTGAGCAGCATCGGCGGCTTGGAGAACGCCACCAGGACCGACAGTCCGACCACGACCGACGGTACGGCCACCGGCAGCACGAACAGCGCGTCCATGACCCTGCGGTACCGCTTCTTCAGCGCCGCCCCGGCCAGCGCGGCCCAGGTGCCGACGGCCAGCGCGAGCAGGCTGGCCGCGGTGGCGGTGAGCAGGCTGGTGGTGAGCGCCCGCAGGGCCTCGCCGCGGGTGGCGGCGCGGTAGTCGGCCATGGTCGGGCCCGAGGGCAGGACGCCGGACCAGTGCGTGGCGAAGGAGGCGCCGAGCACGACGAGGAGGGGAAGGGCGAACAGCGGCACGAAGAGCAGCAGGAACAGCGCCCATACGGCCCACTTGGTCCTGCGGCTATGCACCAGCACGACGGCTCACCACCCGGTAGAGGCCGTACAGGCCCACGGAGATCAGGACGTTGACGACGGCGACCACGCACGCGCCCGGATAGTCGGACTCCAGGATCGCCTTGCTGTAGACGAGCATCGGCAGGGTCGTGACCCCTTTCGCGCCGGTGAAGAGCACGATCCCGAACTCGTTGAGGCAGAGGACCAGGACGAGACTTCCGCCGGCGGCGAGCGCGGGCAGCGCCTCGGGAAGGATCACCTGCCGCACGATCCGCGGCGCCCGCGCCCCGAGCGAACTGGCCGCCTCCAGCTGTGCGGTGTCCAGCTGCGAGAACGCGGCGAGCAGCGGCCGCATCACGAACGGCGTGAAGTAGGTGACCTCCGCCAGCAGCACCCCCCAGGGCGTGGTGAGGAACTGGAAGGAGCCGATGATGCCCGTGGTGCCGTAGATGAACAGCAGCGCCAGCGTGATCAGGAAGGACGGGAAGGACAGGTAGACGTCGATGAACCGCGCCACCGCCTTCGCCCCGGGGAACGGCACGAACGCGATGACCAGCGACAACAGGAAGCCCAGGACCAGGCATCCGGCGGTGGCGGCCGGCGCCAGCCAGACCGTGGTCCACAGCGCGTTCCGGAAGCCTTCGGAGGCGAAGACGTCCGCGTACGGCTGCAGGGAGGTGCCTCCGCCGTCGGGCTGGAAGGACTGCTGGACGACGAGGGCGAGGGGATAGAGGAAGAAGAGGGCGAGGAGGGCCACGGGAGGAAGGGCCCACAGCAGTCGCCTACTCATGGCCGACCCCCGCGGGCAGCAGTACCGCGTCCTCGGCGGCGAAGTGCAGGCTCACCGGGTCCCCGAGCGCCGGTGGCTCCTTCAGCTCGCGCACGTCCGCCATGACGGAATGCCCGTCGACCTCGACGTACAGCCGATGTGTGGCCCCCCGCCACTGGATCTCCCGTACGACACCGTCGAGTCGGTTGGGACCCTGCCCCAGCCCGATGACATGCGGCCGTACACACAACGTGGCCCGCGCCCCCGCGACCACCTCCCCCGTGTCGACCTTCAGCTCGGTCCCCGCGAAGCCGACGCCCCCGGAACCCACGGTCACCGGCAGCAGATTCGCGCCGCCCACGAAGGAAGCCGTGAACTCGCTCTTCGGCGCCCGGTACAGCTCGCGAGGCGTACCGCACTGCTGAAGCCGCGCCGCGTCCATCACCGCGATCCGGTCGGCCAGCGTCAGCGCCTCGACCTGGTCGTGGGTGACGTACAGCATCGAGACGTCGGGCAACTCCCGGTGCAGCCGGGCGAGTTCGGCGAGCATCCCGGAGCGCAGCCGGGCGTCGAGCGCGGACAGCGGCTCGTCGAGGAGCAGGACGTCCGGCCGGATGGCGAGGGCGCGGGCGATGGCGACGCGCTGCTGCTGTCCGCCGGACAGCTCGCGCGGGTGGCGGCGGGCGTAGCCGGCCATGCCGGTCATCTCCAGCGCCTCGGCGACCCGCTGCCGTATCTCGCTCTTGGCCGTTTTACGGGCCCGGAGTCCGAAGGCCACGTTCTCGTCGACCCGCAGGTGCGGGAAGAGCGCGTAACTCTGCACGACCATGCCGATGCCCCGCCGGTACGGCGGCAGGTCCGTCACGTCCCGGCCGCCGAGAAGCACCCGCCCGGACGCGGGCCGGACGAACCCGGCGACCGCCCGCAGCGCGGTGGTCTTGCCGGATCCGGACGGCCCGAGCAGCGCCATGACCTCGCCCGGCTCGACGGTCAGGTCGAGCGAGTCGAGCACGATGTTGCGGTCGTAGGCGACGGTGACGGAGTCGAAGCGGATGCCCATCTCAGCGCGCTCCCGTAAGCAGGGCGGGCAGGCCGGCGACGGAGTCGAGGACGTGCGTGGCACCGGCGGCGCGGAACGCCTCGTCGCCGTGCGCCCCGGTGCGCACCCCGGCGACCAGCCCGGCCCCGGCCCGTACGCCGCTGAGCACGTCGTACGAGGTGTCCCCGACGACGGCGACCTGGCGTACGTCCTCGGCGGCCTTGGTGCGGACGAATGCCTCCAGGACCATGTCCGGGTACGGCCGTCCGCGCCCGCCGGCGTCGGCCGGGCACAGGGTGAGCGGGACGAGGTCCTGCCAGCCGAGGGCGTCGAGGATGGCGTCCTGGGTGACGCGGGCGAAGCCGGTGGTCAGGACGACGGTACGGCCACCGGCGGCGAGTTCCTCGACGGCCTCGCGGGCGCCCGGGACCGGGGCGATGAGACCGGCGTCGACGAGGTCGCCGTACGCCTTCTCGAAGGCGGTGTTGGCGCGCTGGGCGCGGTCCTCGGCGCCGAACAGGTGCCGGAAGACGGAGATCTTGGACTCGCCCATGGTGGCGCGGACGTAGGCGAGGTGTTCGGCGTGCTCGGCCGAGCCGGGTGCGACGCCCAGTTCGGCGGCGGCCGCCGCGAAGGCGCGCTCGACCAGTCCGCCGTCGGCGACGGTCGTGCCGGCCATGTCGAGGACGACGAGACGGATGTCGGTCAAGGTGGTCGAGGAGGTCGAGGAGGTCAACGTGCTCACCAGCCCAGTTCGTTCGCGGTGGTCTCGGCTATCGCGGGGGAGCAGGTCATGCCGCGCCCGCCGGGCCCGGTGACCAGCCACACACCGTCGCTCACCTGCTGCCGGTGGACGACCCGGCTCGTGTCGGTGCACTGCGCGTACACACCGGCCCAGCGGCGGCGGATGCGCGGCAGCGGCCGGCCGAGGAGCGACTCGACGACCCCGGTGAGGTGCTCGTACGGCTCCTCGACGGTGTCGAAGGCGAAGGGGTGCTCGTACTCGTGGGTGTCGCCGATGGTCAGTCCGCCGTCGGCGCGCTGCACCATGAGCAGCTGCATCTTGTGCTCGGCGGCGGTCCGCGCCTGAGCTTGGCCGGCGTTGAGCGCGTCCAGGGCCGGGGAGGCGTAGGCCGGGTAGTAGCGGAAGCTGTCGGCGTCCGCGACCGAGGTGGTGAGCGGCTCGCCCAGCGGGTCGGTCTGCATCATCTGCAGGCGCACGCGGCGCACGGGCAGGTCGGGCCCGGCCAGCTCGCGGACGAGCCCGCCGAGCCAGGCGCCGGTGCACAGGACGACGGCGTCGGCCTCGTGCACGTCCCCGTGATCGTCACGCACGCTTGCGGCGCCGGTCACCTCGCGCACCTCCCGCCCCGCCAGGAAGGTGTAGTTCGGGGACTTCAACAGTTCGGCGTGCAGGGCGAGTTGGGCGGTACGCGGCTCGACGGCCGCGTCCCGCTCGCAGTACAGGGCGGCGGTGAAGTCGCCGCGCAGAGCCGGGTTGAGGGTGCGGGCCTCGCCCGGGGTGAGGAGCTTGTAGCCGCGGGCGGCGGCGTCCGGGCGGGCCACGGCGGCCTCGGCGACGGCCAGTTCCAGGGCGCCGCGGACGGGGGTCAGGGACCCGTTCGCCCGGAAGCCCAGCGCCGGCACCCGCGCGCCGATGCCCTCCCACAGCTCCCGCGCCCGCAGCGCGGTCTCCAGCTCTTCTCCACCGGCGCGGCCGCTGACCCAGATCTGCCCGAAGTTGCGCAGCGAGGCGCCGCGCGCCTCGGCCTCGCGCTCGATCTGGACGACCTGGTGGCCGCGTTCCACTGCATGCCAGGCGTGCATGGTGCCCACCACGCCTGCTCCGACGACTGTCACTTTCACGACGTCAACGCTCCTCGGGATCGGGTAACCGGAAGGGTCCGGCTGACAACGAGAGCGTGAACGACCCATCACGTTTGGGCTAGACCCGTTATCTTTTCGTGATACTCATGATGACGTACGGGAGGTTGCCTTTCAGCCGCGCGGATGGGTGCGGATGGGTGGCGGTGAGGAGTGACGGTGAGGGGTGGCGGTCAGCCTTCGAGGTGGGCGGTGAAGGAGAACCGGTCGCCGCGGTAGAGGGTGCGCACGCGCTCCAGCGGCCGCCCCTCCGTGTCCCGGGACACCCGGTGGATCAGCAGCATCGGCAGGGCGGGCGGGGTGCCGATGAGCAGGGCCTCGCGGGGCGTGGCCAGCACGGTCTCGATGCGTTCGTCGGCGTCGCCGAAGTCGATGCCCTGGGCCTTCAGATAGGCGTAGAAGGAGGAGTCCGGGTCGAAATCGCGCTGCAGACCCGGCACGCGCCCGACGGAGACGTAGGTGCTCTCCAGCCCGACCCGCTCGTCGTCGGCGAGCAGCACCCGCTCCAGGTGCCAGACGGGTTCGCCGCGGGTGAGTCCGGTCTCGGCGGCGAGGGCCTCAGGGCAGGGGAAGCGGTCGAGGGTGACGAGCGTACGACCGGGCGTACGCCCCTGCCGCCGCACGCCCTCGGTGTAGCTGGCGAGGGACAGCGGCTGGGCCAGCTTGGGCCCGGCGACGACGGTTCCGCGCCCCTTTCGCCTCAGCCGCCCCTCCAGCACCAGCTCCCGTACGGCCTGCCGCACGGTCTCGCGGGCGACGTCGTACCGCTCGGCGAGGTCCCGCTCGGTGGGGATGACGCTGTCCTCCCCCAGTTCGTCCAGCAGCGCGGCGATCCGTGCCTTCACCGCGTAGTACTTGGGGATACGCCCGTGCTCGGGAATGCCGGAGCGGACGGGGGCGCCGGGGGCCTGGTCGTTCGGGTAGTCCACGCAGGGATCGTCGCAGACGGGGCGGGTGCCGGTCGTACGCCCCCTGGCTCAACGGCGCCTGCGGGCCAGCAACGCCACGCCCGCGCCGACACCGAACAGCACAGCCGTGGCCGCAAGCAGCCCGGAGGCGAGGCCGGGCCCGGTCCGGGCCAGCTCACCGGCCCGCCGCCCCTCCTCCGGCCCCGCCTCGACGAACGCCGGGGAGTCGGGGGTGGAAAGGGAGGTGGGGGCGGGGGTGGCCTGCGGGCTGCTGGATGCGCTGGGGGGCACGCTCGCGCCGTTCCGTGTGCTCTCCGGATCCGGCGTCGGGCCCGTCCCGTCCTCGCCGATCCCGAACCGATAGGGGTTGGACTCGCCGACCCAGTCCCCGTCGTCGCCCCGGCGCTGGACGACGGCCGCGTTGACGGTGACCCGCTCCGTCACGGCGTCGTCGGGCAGCGCGAGTCTGACCTTGACGCTGACGGTCCCGCCGGGCGGTACGGCGAACCCCTCGAACCCGGGGGCGTCCAGCACGCCGATCAACTCCTGCTCGTCGGTGCTCTCGAACTTCACCGGCCGGGCCGTGGAGCCGTCGTAGAAGTCCAGCCGGGGCTGGTCCGGGCGCAGCGCGCGCTTGTCGTCGACGAGCACGATCACCAGGTGGACGGCGGTGCAGGTCCGGCGGGTGGTGTTGGTGAGGTCGACATACCAGGTGCCGTATGCGCCGCCCGGCTCGTACCAGCCGGGTCCCCCGCGGATCCGGGTCGCGAGCGGGAAGGCGTGCGCGTCGGCGCCGACGCAGGCGGGGGGCGAATCGGCGCGGGCGGCGGCCGGCGACGCGGGAGCGAGTACGACTACGGCGACGGCGGCTGCGGTTGCCGTTGCGGTCGCAGTTGCGGCAAGGCAGGCGGGCAGAGATGTGCACAGTCGCATGAACATATGACCATGCCGGGTCTCCGGGGGTGCGCGGAGGTGCCACTCCGGAACCCCGGGGAACTCCGCTCGATCAGCGGAGCTCCCGGAGGGCGGGGGTGGTCAGCTGGTGTCATGCAGGCCGTCACCGGGTGCGGGTCCGTGGCGGGCTGGTCGCGCAGTTCCCCGCGCCCCTCAGGGAACTGCAGCCCCGTCGGCTTCACGGCACCGCCTCCGCTGCCACCGTAGCTGCGCCCAGCCACAGCACCGAGCAACTGCCCCCGCTGCAGCACAGCGCAGCGTCACGTATCGCCCCGTCCGAACACCGCCCCCAGCAACAACTGTGCCGCCCCCTCCGCCACGACCCGCTCCCCGCCGCCCGCCACCCGGACCGGCACCTCGCCGCCGAGCACGCCCTCGCGCCGGGCCCGGGCACCGAGCACGTCACCGACCCCCCGCACGAACACCTCCGGCGTCCGCGCGACCGTCCGCCCCCCGAGCAGCACCACATCGATGTCCAGCAGCCCCACCAGATTCGCCGCTCCCACCCCCAGCACCCGCGCCGCCTCCCGGGGCTCCCCGCGCCCCACCGCGGCCAGGCACAGCGCCTCCACGCACCCCCGGTTCCCGCACTCGCAGGGCGGCCCGTCCAGCTGGATCACCTGGTGCCCGAACTCCCCCGCCCCGGTCCGGGCCCCCCGATGCACGCGCCCGCCGATCACCAGACCGGCACCGAGCCCCGTACCGAGATGCAGATACGCGAAGGACCCGGATGCCGCCTCACCCCCGACGGCCAGCCCGAGCGCCGCCGCGTTGGTGTCCTTGTCCACCACGACCGGCACCCCCAGCCGCTCCCCGAGCGCGTCCCGCAGCGGAAACCCGTCCCATTCGGGAAACCCGGTCACCCGGTGCAACACCCCGCGAGCGTGATCGAGCGGTCCCGGAAGCGCCACGCCCACCCCGAGCAGCGTCCCGACCCCGGCGAGCCCCTCGTCCCCGAGGCCGAGGCCGTCCGCCACCAGCCCCTCCACGGCCCCGGCGACCACCCCGAGGACCGCCTCCGCCCCGGCCCCGAGATCCAGCTCCGCCCGCCGCTCCCCCACCACGGTCCCGTCCAGATCGACCAGCACCGCCCGCAGCTCGTCCCGGTCCAGATGCACCCCCACCGCATGCCCCGCCTCCGGGACCAGCCGCAGTACGGTCCGCGGCTTGCCCCCGGTCGACGCGCGCCGCCCGGCCTCCGCCGCGTACCCCTCCTCCCGCAGCCGTGCGGTGATCTTGCTGACGGCCTGCGGGGTCAGCCCGGTCCGCTCGGCCAGTTCCAGCCGGCTGATGCCGTCCGCCCCGGCGTCCCGCAGCAGCCCCAGCACCAGCGCGGCGTTGTGGCTGCGCACGACACCGAGATTGGCCCCCGCCGGCCCGCCGGGCCCACCGCCCGCCTGTCCCTGCACCGTCCGCGCCCCCGTCGCCGTCCTCGTCCTGTTCACGCCACCCATTCTCCCCACCACTTGCACTTTGGCAACAGCGTTGCGAAAGTAGGAGCCATGACTGCTTCCCCCCGCCGCGTCGGTCTGATCGGCTACGGCCTCGCCGGCTCCGTCTTCCATGCCCCGCTGATCGCCGCCGCCGAGGGCCTCGCCCTGGACACCGTGGTCACCTCCGACCCGGCGCGGCAGCGGCAGGCCCGCGCCGAGTTCCCGGACGTGACGCCCGTCGCCACCCCGGAGGAGCTGTTCGAGCGCGCGGACCGGCTGGACCTGGTCGTCATCGCCTCGCCGAACAAGACGCACGTCCCGCTCGCCACCGCCGCCCTCAAGTCGGGCCTGCCGGTCGTCGTCGACAAGCCGGTCGCCGGCACCGCGGCGGAGGCCCGTGACCTCGCCGCCCTCGCCGAGGAGCGCGGCCTGCTCCTGTCCGTCTTCCAGAACCGCCGCTGGGACAACGACTTCCTGACCCTCCGCCGGCTGATCTCCCAGGGGGATCTCGGTGACGTCTGGCGCTTCGAGTCCCGCTTCGAGCGCTGGCGCCCGCAGCCCAAGGGCGGCTGGCGCGAGTCCGGCGACCCGGCAGAGATCGGAGGTCTGCTCTACGACCTCGGCAGTCATGTCGTGGACCAGGCCCTGGTCCTCTTCGGCCCGGTCACCGAGGTCTACGCGGAGTCGGTCGTCCGCCGCCCCGGCGCCGAGACCGACGACGACACCTTCATCGCGCTCACGCACGCGAACGGCGTCCGCTCCCATCTCCACGTCTCCGCGACGGCCGCCCAGCTCGGCCCCCGCTTCCGGGTCCTCGGCTCGCGCGCGGGCTACGTCAAGTACGGCCTGGACCCGCAGGAGGCGGCCCTGCGCGAGGGCGACCGCCCCGGCACCACCGCCGACTGGGGCACGGAGGACGCGTCCCTGTGGGGTCGTATCGGCTCTGGGGAGTCCCCGGTGACCGGCGGCGGGACCGCCGTACCGACCCTGCCCGGCGACTACCCCGCCTACTACGCGGCCGTCGTCCGCGCCCTGGCCGGCGCCGGCCCCAACCCGGTGACCGCGCTGGAGGCGGCCGCCGCCCTCGACGTACTGGAAGCGGCTCGCCGGTCCGCCCGCGACAAGGTGACGGTGACCCTCCGATGACCCGGACCGCCCCTGAGTCAACCCCGTCCGTCGAGGAACTGGAGGCCCAGGAACGGCGCCTGGTCTTCCGGCAGTTCAGCCACGACGACGCCTGGGCCCTCGGCTCGCTCCTGGTCGAGCTGGCCCGGGACCGGCAGGCCCCGGTCGCGATCGACATCCACCGCGCCGGCCAGCAGCTCTTCCACGCGGCCCTGCCGGGCTCCACCCCGGACAACGACGCCTGGATCGCCCGCAAGCGCCGGGTGGTGGAGCGCTACGGCGCCTCCTCCTACCTGGTCGGCGCCCGCTTCCGCGCCAAGGGCAGCACGTTCGAGGACTCCTCCCGCCTGGACCCCGGCACCTACGCGGCGCACGGCGGCTCGTTCCCGATCCGTGTCGAGAACGTGGGCGTGATCGGCGCGGTGACCGTCTCCGGCCTGCCCCAGCTGCAGGACCACCGCTTCGTCGTGGCGGCGCTGGAGCAGTTCCTGGGCAGCTGACCGGGGATTACCCCGGGGCGCCCGCCGGTTGGCACAGATGTCACATGCGTCACGGCATCGCACCCGACCGGAGGAAGTCCCGCCCATGAGCGACACCGCAAGCCTTCTCAAGGAGTCCGTCGGCCGGTACGGCATCTGGAGCCACGGCCTGCGCGACGAGGATCCGTCCCGCCGGGCCGAGATCGGCGAGGCGGCGGCCGAGCTGGAAGAGCTCGGCTACGGCGCCGTCTGGCTGGGCGGCAGCAGTGCCGCCCGGCACGCCGTCCCCCTGCTGGAGACGACCTCGGCGCTTACCGTCGGCACCAGCATCCAGAGCATCTGGCAGTACGAGGCCGGCGCGAGCGCCGCGGCCTTCGCCGAGGTCGAGGCGGCCCACCCCGGCCGCTTCGTCCTGGGCCTCGGGATCAGCCACGCCAAGCTGCACGACCAGTACCGCCGCCCGTACTCGGCCCTGGTGGCCTACCTCGACGCCCTGGACGAGGCCGGGGTGCCCGCGCACCGCCGGGTGCTGGCCGCCCTCGGCCCGAAGACCCTCGGCCTCGCCGGCACCCGCGCGGCCGGCGCGATCCCGTACCTGGTCACCCCCGAGCACACGGCCCGGGCCCGCGAGATCCTCGGCGAAACCGCGCTGCTGGCCCCGGAGTTCAAGGTCGTCCTGGAGACCGACGCGGCGAAGGCCCGCGCCGCCGCCCGCGACACCCTCGCCCTCTACCTCGCCCTCCCCAACTACACCACCACCTGGCTGCGCCTCGGCTTCACCGAGGACGACTTCGCGGACGGCGGCAGCGACCGCCTGGTCGACACCTTCTTCGCCTGGGGCGACGACGCGAGGATCCGCTCCCGCATCGACGCCTTCCACAAGGCGGGCGCCGACCACGTGGCCCTCCAGGTCATCGACTCCGGCTCCCGCGAGGGCCTCCCCCGGGAGGCATGGAGGAGGCTCGCTGCCCTTTTGGAGGCGTAGCCGACAAAAAGGGGCGCGGGGAACTGCGCGACCAGCCACGAACCACCCGCAGCCGGCGACGAACCCGCAGTTCCCCGGCGCTCCCCAGCGGAGCGTCTACGCGTCCTTCAACTCCTGTCGCTGCCGACCGAGCCCAGCGATCTCCAGCTCGACAACATCCCCGGCCCGCAGATACGGCTTCGGCTCGGGCTGCCCCATCGCCACCCCCGCCGGCGTCCCCGTATTGATGACGTCCCCGGGATGGAGCGTCATGAACTGGCTGACGTACCGCACGACTTCCGCGACGGGAAAGATCTGCTCGGCCGTCGAACCGTCCTGCTTCAGCTCGCCGTTGACCCACAGCTTCAGCGACAGCCGCTGCGGATCCGGGATCTCGTCCGCCGTCACCAGCCACGGCCCGAGCGGGTTGAACGTCTCGCAGTTCTTGCCCTTGTCCCAGGTTCCGCCCCGCTCGATCTGGAACTCCCGCTCGGACACGTCATGGGCCACGGCGTACCCCGCGACATGCGCGAGCGCCTCCTCGGCCGACTCCAGATAGCGGGCCGTACGCCCGATGACGACGGCCAGCTCCACCTCCCAGTCGGTCTTCACCGACGCGCGGGGGACGAGCACGGTGTCGTTCGGCCCGACGACCGTGTCCGGCGCCTTGAAGAAGACGACCGGTTCGGCGGGCGGCTGGGCGCCCGTCTCGCGGGCGTGGTCGTGGTAGTTGAGCCCGATGCACACGATCTTGCCGATACGGCCGAGCGGCGGCCCGATCCGCAGCCCCGTCGGGTCCAGCGCGGGCAGCTCGCCGCTCTCGGCGGCCGCCCGTACCCGGGCGAGCGCGACCTCGTCGGCGAGGAGGGCGCCGTCGATGTCGTGCACGATCCCGGACAGGTCCCTGAGCGTTCCCCCGGCGTCCAGCAGCGCGGGCCGCTCCGCCCCCGCCGTGCCGACTCGCAGCAGCTTCATGGTCACATCTCCCTCGGTCGCGGGCGCCCGGCCGATGGGTGCAGCCATCGGAGGACTGGCCGATCCTCCAATCCCGCCGTCCACTCCGCAAGACCCTGTTCACGTACTGGACCGTAACCGGAGTTCTTTCGGCTGGTCAGCGGTAGAGGGCCGCCCTTTCCACCGCGCTCCATGTGGTGCTGGTGACGACGTACAGCGCGGCGGCGAGCGGTACGACCGCCACGGTGACGAGCGTGAAGAAGGACATGAACGGCATGACCTTGGTGACCGCGCCGAGCCCCGGCACCTGCTCGCCGTCCCCGGTGCCCAGGGTGACCGGGTTGTCCGCCGTCATCCGCCGGGTGCGCCGGTAGTTGAAGGCGGCGACGGCCGCGACGAGGACGAACAGCCCGAGGTAGACCAGCCCGGTGGCGCCGAACGGCCCGCCGGCGCCGAGTGCGTCGGCCCAGCGCCCGCCGAGCGGCGCCGAGAGCAGCTGGTGGGAGAGCAGGCCGTTGGTCTCACCGCCGATCGTGGAGCTGGAGAAGAGGTGGTAGAGCAGGAAGAACGCGGGCAGCTGGAGCAGACCGGGCAGACAGCCGGAGAGCGGCGAGACCTTTTCCTCGGCATGCAGTTCCATGACCGCCTTCTGCAGCCGCTCCGGATCCTTGCCGTGCTTCTTGCGCAGCTCGGCGATCTTCGGCTGGAGTGCGGTGCGGGCGCGCTGGCCGCGGGCGGCGGCGCGGGACAGCGGGTGGACGAGGAGTCGTACGAGCGCGGTGAACAGGACGATCGCGGCGGCGGCCGCGGAGGCGTGGAAGAACGGCTGGAGCAGGTCGGCGAGCTGCTCGACCAGGCGGGCGAAGACGGTGAAGACGGACATGGGTGAGCCCTCCGGGGGTCTCGTCGTGCCGGAAGCGTGCTGAAAGTGAGCAGGGCGGCATGACGACCCGCGCGGGGTCACGTACGAACCGTACGAGGCTGTACGAGGTGTGCGGTGAGACGTGTCCCTACGCGGCGGTCGCCGGAAGGGCGAGTCCGGGTGCCCTGGGCCGGCGTCGGCCGGCGGCGTCGGGATCGCGCTGGGGCAGGAAGGCCGTGCGCCGGGCCCGGTCGCGGATCGCCGTACGGACCCGGGTGGGCGGGACGGCGGGCGCGCTGCGGGCGGCGAGGACGGAGCAGAGGGCGAGCGCGGAACCGGCGGCGGCGGTCGCGGCCAGCGCCACGGTCGCGGTCAGGTTGCCGGTGTCGAGCAGCAGGAGCGGCAGCAGCAGAAGGAGCAGCGGGGCGAGCGCACGCGACCGCGCGAGACTGCGGACCACTCGGCTCCCCTCCCCACGGTCACAACGGCCACCATCCACCCGCCCTTTATACCTGACCAGCGCCGACACCGGGTACGGGGGCCGGTGCCGGCCGAAATCCACGGGTACCGCCCGCGCCCCTGACGGACAATGTGTGAGGCCGACCGGGCCGACCTCACCGCCGCCCCAGCCGAAAGGGCCCCGCGTGCCGCGCACTCCCACCTGCGTCCTGAGCGACTCCTCTCCGGCACACGTCGGTGACGGTCACACGCTGGACCGGTTCGTCGAGATCGGCTCCTTCACCAAAGTGCTCACCGGTACGGCGCTCATGCGCATGGCGGCCGCGGGCCTGCTCGACGTCGACGACCCCGTCGAGCGCTGGCTCCCCGCCGCACCGGGCACCGGCATCACCCTGCGGCACCTGGCCGCGCACACCTCCGGGCTGCCCCGCCTCCCACCCGGGACACAGGGCCGCGATCCGTACGCCGCGTTCGACGCCGACGCCCTGCGCCGGCTGCTCGGCCGGCTGGACGGGGTCGCGGTCCGGCCGCCGGGGCAGCAGGAGGAGTACTCCAACCTCGGGTACGCCGTGCTGGGCGCGGCGCTGGTCGTCGCGGCCGGCGCCTCGTACGAGGAACTGCTCGCCGAGCATGTGCTGCGGCCGCTGGACGTCCATGAGGTGAGCGCGCGCCCCGAGGCCGGCCGGCGGCTGCTCGCGCCCGGGTTCCTCGGCCGGGACCGCAGGCCCTGGACCATGGACGGGGCGATCCTTCCGGCAGGCGGCCTGTGGGCCACCCCGCGCGCTGTCGCCGATCTGCTGGTCCGGCTGGCGATGGAGCGCCGGCTGGGCGATCCCGCGCCCTCGTGGCAGACGGCCGGCCCGCTGCTGTGGCACAACGGCGCGACCCGCCACGCCTCCGTCTTCGCCGGGGCCATGGCGGACGGCCGGTGGGTGGTCGTCCACCGCCTGGGCGGCCGCTCGGACCACACCGACCGGATGGGGATCGACCTGCTCAGGGGCGACGGCTCACCGGCTTCCTGAGCGACACGGACCCGCGGTCAGGCGGGTTCCGTCTCCAGGGGCTCCAGCAGCCGCTTCGGCTTGAGCAGGGCCCGGCTGACCGGGTCCGCCGGGTCCTGGTCGAGGTCGGCACCGGGTTCCATGACGACGTCCTCGACCGGTACGACGGTCCGGCACGCGGGGCATTCGCCGTACGGGCCGAGTTCCGTGCCGCAGTCCACGTGCCGGAAGTACCGCAGCTGCGTCTCGGAGAAGTGCTCGCGCCCCCACAGGCCGAGGGAGCGCAGGGTGGGCCACAGGGCGATGCCGCGCTCGGTGAGGACGTACTCGTCGCGCGGCGGCGCGTGCTGGTAGCGGCGCTTTTCGAGGATGCCCTCGGCGGTCAGGGTCTGCAGCCGGGCGGCCAGGACGGCGCGCGGGATGCCGAGGTGGACCAGGAAGTCGTTGTAGCGCCGCACGCCGTACAGCGCGTCCCGGACGACGAGCAGCGTCCAGCGCTCGCCGACGATCTCGAGCGCGCGGGCGATCGAGCACTCCTGTGTCACGTAGTCCTTGCCCAGTGCCATGCCGTCCACTGTAGCCACTTTCCGACCTCTTGGTTCAGTGACCGAACCGATGGTGTTACGGTGGCCGGGACAGGTCGGTTCAATGACCGAACCCTCCCCTCGGCCGGCTGGGCGACCGCCGTACGTCGCCGCAGGCCCCGGAAGGACAGGACCACGCCATGACCGGGCTCGACTCCGCCACCACCCCCGCCGGCGCGGCCGTCCGCGGCGCCACCGCCCGGGACGCCCGCGCCCGCCCCCGGGCCACCCTCGCCCTGACCAGCGCGGCCACCGCCGTGACCCTGATGACGTACACCGCCCCGATGGTCACGCTCCCGGACACCGCGGCCGCACTGCACACCCCGCTCTCCGGCCAGGCCTGGCTGCTGAACGGCACCCCGCTCGGCCTCGCCGCCCTGCTGCTGGTGGCCGGCAGCCTCGCCGACGACTACGGCCGCCGCCGGATCTTCCTCGGCGGCACCCTGGCCCTCGGCCTCACCACCGCGCTCGGCGCCCTCACGACCTCGACCTGGCAGTTCACCCTCGCCCGCATCGCCCAGGGAGCGGCGAGCGCGGCCATCCTGGCCAGCAGTCTCGGCCTCCTGGTGGCGGCCTTCCCCGCACCGCGCGGCCGTCTCCACGCGACCGGCGTGTGGGGCGCCTTCGTCAGCGGCGGCATCGCGGTCGGCCCGCTGATCGCGGGCGCGCTGCCGACCTGGCGGGTGGCGTACGGCGTCCTGGGCGCCGCCGCCCTCGTGGTCGCCGCGCTCGGCACCCGTGCGCTCACCGAGTCCCGCGCCCCGCGCGGCGGCCGCCCGGACGTCCTCGGCGCCCTGACCTTCGGCCTGGCCCTGGTGGCCCTGGTCGCAGCCCTGACCCTGGGCCGCGACGGCTGGCTGCGCGCACCGGTCGGGCTCCTCTTCGCGGCCGCCGTCGTCCTGATGGCGCTGTTCGTCGCCGTGGAGCGCCGGACCGGCACTCCGATGATCGACCTCGGCCTGCTGCGCCACACCCCCTTCCTGGCCTCGGCCACCGGCGGACTGTTCACCGGCCTCGCCGTGATCGCCCCCTTCAGCTTCCTGCCCGCCCTGATCCAACAGACGCTCCGGCTGTCCCCCGTCGACACCGCCTGGCTGCTCCTGCTCTGGTCCGGGCTGAGCTTCACCGTCGCGCTCCAGGTCAAGCACCTGGCCGGCCGGATCGCCCCGCGCACCCAGCTCGCCGTCGGCTTCGCCCTGCACGCCGTCGGCGTCCTGACCATGCTCGGCGCCATCGGCTCCGGCTCCTGGACCCGGCTGCTGCCCGGCCTGATCGTCGGCGGAGTGGGCAGCGGTCTGCTCAACGGCGCGCTGCCCCTGCTCGCCGTGGACTCGGTCCCGCGCGAACGCGCCGCGATGGGCTCCGGCGCCCAGCAGACCTTCCGCTACATCGGATCCAGCGCCGGCGTCGCCCTGACCATCGCCCTCGCGACCTCGTCCGGAAATCTGGCCCACGGCGCGAACATCGCCCTGCTGGTGTCGGCGGGGCTGGCGGCGGTGGGGGCGGTGAGTGTGGTGGTGCTGCGGGAGCGGTGAGTGCGGGGATCCCCGGGCTCGCCTGAGCCGGTACCGGGTCGCTCACCTGGGCCGCATGGAGATGAGCTTCCCCCACACCACCATCCGGTAGCGCGAGGTGAACTCGGGGGTGCAGGTGGTCAGGGTGATGTAGTAGCCCGGCTGGTCGTACCCGTAGGACGGCCGGACGAGGGAGCGCGGGACGGGCCGGACGACCCCCGAGTCCGTCGCCGAGGTCTGCGGCAGGATCTGGTCGACGCCGTAGACGTACGTCGCCGTCCGCGTCTCCACCTCGATGTCGTCCCCGCGCCGCAGCCGGGGCAGGTACCGGAACGGCTCACCGTGCGTGTTCCGGTGCCCGGCGAGCGCGAAGTTGCCCGCCTGGCCCGGCTGTTGGGTGCCCCGGTAGTGGCCGACGTACCCCATGTTGAGGACGTCGGCCTTGCTCACGCCCTCGGCGACGGGGACGCGCAGCCCGAGCCGCGGGATGTCGAGGACCGCGTACGCCTGCGAGCGCCGGGGCAGGGAGGCGGGGACGTACGACGACTGCGGCGCGCGGGAGGCGGACCTGCCGGGGCCGGCCGCGGGAGCCGTGGCCGAGGCGGAGGGCGCGACCGCCGGACCACTGCCGGCACCCGCCTCCGGGTTGCCCCACTCCCGCTCCAGGGCCTCCACCTTCCGCTCAGCGCCGCGCCGGGCCTCCCGGTTGGTCCACCACAGCTGGTGCACGACCAGCAGCATGAGCAGCACCCCGACCGTGACGAGCACCTCGCCGCCGCCCCACAGCACCCTCCGACGCCGGACACGCCGACGCCGGTCGCCGTGCCGTACGACCCGCACGCCGGACCGAACCCGCATCCGCACCCACCTCCGCGCCGACCTCCGCGCCGACCCCCACGCCGACCTCCACGGGAGCCGCCCGCACCATAGGCCCGGAGCGCACAACAGGCCATAGCCGCACGCCGGAAGAAGAGCCACGCCTGGTTTCTCAACGGGTTAGAGAAAGGCCTGTCACAACCCTCGACAAGCCCACCCGCCACCCCCGATGCTTCCTGCTGCCGAAGCCGCAACGGAGAGGCCTCAAGGGAGAGGCGGAGAAGCCATGATCCGACGCAGAACACTGTTGGCCGCAGCGGGCGGCGGCCTCCTGGGCACCACCCTGGCCACGGGCACGGCACAGGCGGACGCGACGATTGCGATCAACCCGTCCACCACGTACGGCACTTGGGAGGGCTGGGGCACCTCGCTGGCCTGGTGGGCGAACGTCTTCGGCGCGCGGGACGACTTCGCGGACATCTTCTTCACGACAAGGACGACGACGTACAACGGCACGGCACTCCCCGGCCTGGGCCTGAACATGGCCCGCTACAACCTGGGCGGATGCAGCTGGAACAGCGTGGGCGGCGAGTCGATGACCGCCTCCCCGAACATCCCGTCCTTCAAGCAGATCGAGGGCTACTGGCAGGACTGGACGAACGAGGACCCGACCTCCTCGTCGTGGAAGTGGACGGCGGACGCGACGCAGCGCGCGATGCTGCAGAAGGCGGCCCAACGGGGCGCGACCACCGAGCTGTTCGCCAACTCCCCGATGTGGTGGATGTGCCTGAACCACAACCCGTCGGGCGCGTCGGACGGCGGCAACAACCTCCAGTCCTGGAACTACCGCCGGCACGCCTCCCATCTGGCGGCGGTGGCCCTGTACGCGGAGCAGAACTGGGGAGTGACGTTCTCGACGGTGGAGGCCTTCAACGAGCCGTCGTCCTCCTGGTGGACGGCGACGGGCACCCAGGAGGGCTGCCACATGGACGCGACGGTCCAGGCGGCCGTACTCCCGTACCTGAGAAGCGAGTTGGACCAACGAGGCCTGACGGCGACGAAGATCTCCGCATCCGACGAAACCAGCTACGACCTGGCCCGCACGACCTGGAACTCCTTCTCCTCGGCGACAAAGTCCTACGTGGACCGGGTCAACGTCCACGGCTACCAGGGCTCGGGCGGCCGCCGCGACCTCCTCTACACGGACGTGGTGACGACGGCGGGCAAGGGGCTGTGGAACTCGGAAACAGGAGACAGCGACGCGACGGGCCTGACCCTGGCCGGCAACCTCCTCTACGACTTCCGCTGGCTGCACCCCACGGCCTGGGTGTACTGGCAGGTGATGGACCCGAGCGCGGGCTGGGCGACGATCGCGTACGACGCCTCGACGCTCCAGCCGGGCGCAATACAGACGAAGTACTACGTATTGTCCCAATTCACCCGCCACATCCGCCCGGGAATGACCATCCTGGACACGGGGGTGAGCTACGCGGCGGCGGCGCTGGACCGACAGGCGAAACGCCTGGTGATCGTGGCGGCCAACACCTCGTCGTCGGCCACGACCCTGACCTTCGACCTGTCCCGCTTCTCGTCGGTGACCGGCGACTCGGCCGGCCTCGTCCCCCGCTGGAACACGGTGACGACGGGCGGAGCGGACCTCTACACACCGCACACGGACACCTACCTGTCGGGCAAGAAGGTGTCGGCGTCGTTCGCACCGAAGTCGATCCAGACGCTGCAGGTGGACGGAGTGACGGAGTGACGGCGGAGTGACCGTGTGACGACGGAGTGACCGTGTCACGACTTGAACGCCCGTTGACGCCCCCCGATGACGACCCCCTGACCAGCACTTACCCCCCTCCGTCCCGGCTCGGCAGTACGGTGTCCCCCATGCGCCCCGACACGCCTGCCGAGAACGTCGACCACGCCGCCGAAGCGGCACGCCTGGAGCGGACCGCCGGACTGTATCCCGAGGACGCCGAGGCCCTGCTGTTGAGGGCGGCGGCCCACCTGGAAGTCTCCGGCGACCGCACCGCGGCCACCGCGCTCTACGACCGCCTGCTGTCCACGACGGACGGCCTGGAGAACCCGCCCCTGATCCGCGCCCTGAAGGCGTCGAACCTCTGGGAGTACGGCCACGAGGCGGAGGCAAGGGCGATCATCGAGGGCATCCGCACGACGGCTCCCCGGGACCCGGCGCCGTGGGTGATCGTGGCGGAGTCCCTGGAGTCGCACGACGAGCTGGAGGCGGCGGAGGGGACGTTCACGGAGGGAGCGACCCTGCTCCTCCCGGAGGGCACGGAACCGATGCCCTCCATCCATCCCCTCCTCTACGGCCGCCACCGCGTCCGCCGCATGCTGGGCCTGCCGCACGACACCTGGGACACCCTGGCGGACTCGCTCCACGCATCCCCGGTATCGCTGGACGAACTCCACGACCCGAAACGCATCTGGTCCCTGGGCTCGGACAACCCGGCAGAACTCCAGGCCGAGATCTCCCGCCTCCGAGCCGAACTCGGCGCCTACCGCGAGGCCCTCTCCCGCCCCTTCCCGGTGGCGGTCCTGCACTGGCCGGCGGAGGAACTGACAGAACTACTGTCGGCGTACCCCACCCTGTCCTCGGAGTACCCGACCCACGAAACCCACCTCGCGACCATAGAGTCCTCCCTACGCGAGCTGTCCTCTTCCGGCACGGCCAACCTGGGCATCGTCACGGGCACGGTCCCGTCGTACGAGGCATTCGCAGCGTCGGAGGGCACGACACCGGAGGACATGACGCTGCTACCGCAGTATGCGACGACGCTGGCAGCGCGGGGGCGGGCGGTTGCCTGGCCGCCGCTGAGGGGGGCGGAGTGCTGGTGTGGGGCGGGCCAGGTCTACGAGGGATGCCACGGAGCATAAAGGCAGGGAGCCCTGGGCCCCACACTCCACCGTCAGCCGCCAGCCGGCCCGGCGTGCCGCCACGCGGCTGACGCACCCCTCACTCCGGCCCCCCTTCCGCCCCACCGAACGGCCATTTACCTGGATCCCCGCGTACCCGGGCCGCCCGCTCGCTTCTTCCCCGTGCTGGAGCGGCCCGGGTCAAGGGTGGCCCGAAGAGCCATCGGCGCCGGCCGACGCGGGAGTGAAGCGCAGCGGAACGGACGCGCCCTTGAGGCGGGCCGCGGAAGCACGACAATGCCGAGAAGCGGGCGGCCCTCACGGTACTTCCCAGTTCCGTCGACACGATCTACTGCGACCCCGGCGGCGTTGGAGAAAGAAGGCTCATGACTGATCACGCGGACCATAAGCAAGCGGGCGTCGCAGCCGCGATCGCGGTCCAGAGCGACGGCGTTCTCATGATTCGTCGTCGGGTCCCCGAGGGTCAGCTGTTGTGGCAGTTCCCGGCGGGTCAGATCGAGCCACGCGAGAGCCCTGAGCAAGCAGCCGTGCGCGAGACCCTCGAAGAGACCGGCATGTACGTGACTGCGCTCAAACTTCTCGGAGAACGGGTCCACCCCAAGACTGGCCGCAGGATGTCGTACGTAGCCTGCGCCGTGGAGTCGGGGACGCCATACGTCGCTGACGACGCAGAAGTGGCCGAGGTGGCGTGGGTCAGGCTTGCCCAGATCCCTGCGTACGTGCCGTATGGCCTTTTCGATCCTGTGCAGACTTATCTCGACGCCACGCTGAGCCAGTGACGCCTTGTCCAAGATCCGCCGTTGATCGGGGGGTACAGAGCGGAGTAGCCGGTCAGCTCCTACCGCTCCGCACCCACACGACGCAATGACCCCGGCTCTACTCAGCGCCGGGGTCAACCCGGCTCAGCCACCACTCGCGGTGATAGCGAATGTAGTCCAAGTGAATCTTGTGCTTCCGGTGCCTCTTGAGCTTCGGCCGAAGGTTCCCGCCCAAGGCTCCAGCCCGCACGATGATCGACCAATCGTCGTCAATAACGATGGCACCGATATCAAGTCGCACATGACAGTTGGGGCACAGGCACAGGACGTTCGGCTCCACGTCCGGGCCCTTGTGCGGCTTCCCCAGAGGACGGATGTGGGCACCTTCGCTATAGGGCTTCCCGCCTGGCCCCACCAGTCGGAGGCCGCACGCCTGGCACTCTCCATCGTGGAGCCTCTTGACGTTCCTTATCACCGCGTCGTCACGCACCAGGCGCTGGACCTCGGCACTACGCGTCTCAGGGAACCTCTCCCCCTCCGGTGCCTCCTCGTCCGAGTCCTCCTCGGCCTCTTCATCCCCCACTACCTCTGCATCTTCTTCCGGCGGCTCTTCCTGTGGGCGCTCTTCCCGCTGCTCCAACAAGTCGGATATCTGACGCTCTACCGAGGTTGGATCTTGGAGCTCATCGGGCAGACGCTTCAGGTCAAACTGGCAGATCTCGATCGGTGTGCCATCCGGTGCTGGCCACTTTGAGATGGCTGTGCGGATATCCGTGATCTCGTACAGGCCGTCGTACCTATAGCAGTTGATCGGGGAGTACCTCGAATCACCCTTCCATCCCCGTATGACCCGAATGAAATGCCCTCGGACATAGCTCCGCTTCAGCGCAGCATTGTCCTGATACTCCCAGGACTGACTACGCAGGAGCCTCTTAACCCCATCGACCTTCACCTTGTCCTTGTCAGGCGAGGCTCCCGTGTACCGGATCGTGGTCCAGTCATCGTGATCGTCCTCGTATCCCCCGTGCAGCACGATGGCGTCAGCGACTTCACTACCGTCCTCGTCATCGAGCCATGAGATGCCACGCACCGTGTCCCGATGGAGGTTGTTGTGCTTCACCTGTAGCCGTCGGTGGAACTCCGCGCCCGGGGCGATGCCATCGATGTGACCGATCTTTTGTTCTCCCACCCCGACATACTGAAGCGGCTCGATCAGTCATGTCACTTTCAAATCGCTACTTGACCGATTCGCTGCCGGTGTGCGATCGCGTTGGGCAGAGTCGGCAAGCTGCCACGGCTTGTCAGTGGTCCCTGTTACAACTGGTCATGCGGTCTGAGGGATCAAGGGGGGACACGCATGACTCAACCAGGGGATCTGTCGCAGCCCGTCTCGGGTGTGTACGAGCAGCTTGTTACCCGCCGCTTGCAGGCGCAGATGAGGCAGTTGGACGCACAGGGCTGGAAGGCCATCGATGCGGAGGTCAGTGAAGAGTCCACCCCACATGTGCTGGCCCGCCACATCGGTGAGGCCGTGAGGCTCAGACTGAGCCAACTGCCCCACAACAAGCAGGTTGCCCTCGCCAACGAGATCATGTGCTCGCTGGCCGCCAGCGCTCCGGATCCTGATATGGACGAGATGGGTAGCGCTATCACTGACGGCCCTCGGCAACTGCTCGCGCTTGCCGAGCGTGAAGCGCCAGGCGTCTACGCCATTCGTCCACTCACACCCCTGTCCGAGACGGCGTTGATCACGAACGCACCAGACGACCCCAGCCTGGGCGCAGAGTTGCGAGCGGAGCTGGCCACTGCGGACCGTATTGACCTGCTCTGCGCGTTCGTGAAGTGGTATGGCATACGGGTCCTCGAAGACTCACTGCGCGCGGCGAGGGAGCGCGGAGTCCCGATCCGGGTCATCACGACCACCTATATCGGCGCCACCGATCGTTACGCCTTGGACCGCCTAGTCCGTGAGTTCGGTGCCGAGGTGAAGGTCAACTACGAAGTCCGGTCCACGCGTCTGCACGCCAAGGCGTGGCTGTTCCGGCGCAACACCGGCTTCGACACGGCCTACGTGGGCAGTTCCAACCTGTCAAAGGCGGCTCTGCTCGACGGCCTGGAGTGGAATGTACGGCTGTCGTCGGTCGCCACTCCCAGGGTGCTCGACAAGTTTGAGGCAACCTTCGACGCCTACTGGGCCGACGCAGCATTCGAGACGTACGACCCCGTCCGCGACGGCGAGCGACTTGCGGAGGCGCTGGCCCAGGCGGGCGGTACCGGATCGGCTGGCGAGCTCAAGATCAGCCTGTCCGGCTTGGAAGTGCATCCGCTCCCGCACCAGAAAGACATCCTGGAGCGCCTCCATGTCGAGCGTCAGATCCGCGACCGTCACCAGAATCTCCTAGTCGCGGCTACCGGCACGGGCAAGACCGTCATGGCCGCCCTGGACTATCGGAACCTGCGCGACAAGTTCGGCGGAGCGCTCCCGCGACTGCTCTTCGTGGCCCATCGCAAGGAGATCCTGAGGCAGTCCTTGCGGACCTATCGTGAGGTCTTGGACAACGCGTCCTTCGGCGAGTTGCTTTACAACGGTCAAGAGCCCAGCGACTGGACACACGTCTTCGCCAGCGTGCAATCGCTCAACCTCCAACGCCTGGAACAGTGCGATCCCGAGCACTTCGACGTCATCGTCATCGACGAGTTCCACCACGCTACGGCGAACACGTACCGGAGGGTGATCGAGCACTTCAGACCAACCGAACTCCTCGGCCTCACGGCAACCCCGGAGCGCATGGACGGGCTTAACGTGCAGGACGAGTTCTTCGGCGGGCGCATCGCCGCCGAGCTACGGCTCTGGGAAGCACTCGAAAACGACCTACTCTGCCCCTTCCACTACTTCGGGCTCCCAGACGGCACCGACTTGACCAACCTTGGGTGGCGATCAGGCACCTACGACCGAGACGAACTCGGCAATCTCTACACAGGCGACCACGCGCGAGCTCGTATCGTCATCAAGCAGGTCAAGGACAAGATCGCCCAACCAGGCTCTATGCGCGCGCTCGGCTTCTGCGTAACCAAGGCGCACGCGCACTTCATGGCCAGGTGCTTCCGCGAGACGGGCTTCAAGGCCGAGGCCCTCGACAGCGACTCGGCTCCTGCCGTACGTGAACGCACGCTAGAGGATCTCAAAGCCGGACGCATCCAGGTGATCTTCTCCGTCGACCTCTTCAACGAGGGACTCGACGTCCCTGATGTCGACACCCTGCTCCTCCTGCGCCCCACGAACAGCGCGACGGTGTTCCTCCAACAGCTTGGGCGCGGACTGCGTCGTACGCCGAACAAGCCAGTGCTGACGGTGCTCGACTTCATCGGTCAGCACCGTGCGGAGTTCCGCTTCGAGGAGCAGTTCCGAGCGCTGATCAACCTGTCTCGCAACCGCTTGGTGGACAGCATCGAGCGCGACTTCCCCCAGCTGCCTTCCGGTTGCCAGATCCTCCTGGAAGGCAAATCCAAGGACCTCGTCCTCGACAACATCCGCACTCAGCTCAAGGCCACCATCACAACACTCGCGAAAGAGGCCAAGAGCTACAGCACACCCAGGTTGGCCGACTACCTGCGCGAGAGCCGTCGCGAGATCAGGGAGCTCTACAAGAGCGACAACTCATGGACCAAGGTGCTTCGCAAGGCCGGGTTCATCGAGGAGGCAGCACTGACAGGTGAAGCAGACCTCCTCAAACGTGTCCACGCGTTCCTCCACGTAGACGACCCCGACCGGGTCCGAGCCTATCTCCGCCTTCTTGAAGATGACGCCCCCGACTACGGCTCGTTGTCACCCCAGGACCAGGCGTACGCCCGCATGCTCTTTTTCAACCTGTGGGACAACGCCGGCGGCTTCAGCAGCTACCAACAGGGGCTCGAATCGTTGCGCACCCAGCGGCTTGTCCGGGACGAACTTCGACAGGTCCTGTCCTACGTGCTCGAAGAAGCCGACCACTACCCCATCCCTCTGGACAGCTCACTCAGCCACATTCCACTCAAAGTCCACAGCGCATACAACCGCTCCGAGATCCTTGCGGCCCTGGGAGTGGCACAGCTGGGCGGACAGATGCCGCGAGACTTCGGCCAAGGTGTGCGTTGGATCGAAGAGATAAAGACGGACGCACTGCTCATTACCCTGGAGAAGAACGAGCGGGACTTTTCACCCACGGTCCGCTACAGGGACTACGCACTCAGCCCCACCCGCTTCCACTGGGAGTCGCAGAGCACCACCCCGGAGAACTCCACAACAGGCCTGCGCTATCAACGACATGCCCAACAAGGCAGCCATGTCCTGCTATTCCTGCGCCGCTACAAGCGCAACAGCATCGGCAAGTCCGAGCCTTGGATGCTGCTCGGCCCAGCCACCTATGTGAAGCACACCGGCAGCAAACCCATGGCGATCACCTGGGATCTGCAGCATGACCTTCCCGCCGATGTGTGGTCGTACTCGGCCGCGATCTCTAGCGGATGAAAGTGCGGCCGCCTGTTACGCCGGGACGTCGGTCTCTGCCTCAAAGTGCACTTGAGCCCGGTCCAGCACATCGTCTGCATTGCGGCCGTGAGCGTGAAGCCAGTGGAGAAGGTCGGCGATGATGTTGATCGCCGCCTCCTCCGCGCAGGCCAGTCTCATCCTGCGTCCCCCGGCACTCGCCGCCCGCGGCGAGTGTTCGGCCTTGTAGAGGTCCAGCAATCCCTCTGCTCTGCTCAGGCGTGGACTGTCGTTCACAGGGCAGGGCGAGGCCGACTCGGTAGCGATCTCACACCACGTCGCCTTCCGATCGGCCCGGAGCTCAACACCCCAGCGGGCAGCGATGGACTCAACAAGTCGCATGCCACGGCCGCCTTCAGAGCCCAGTCCCGCCTCAAGCAAGGTGGGCAGAGCACAGGTGTCCGGATCGTGCACCTCGATCCGCAAGTGGGTGGCGTTCATGGAGACGGCCAGCGTGGTCGGGGTTCCGAAGCCCACATGCGTGATGACGTTGGTGACGAGCTCACTCACGCAGAGTTGTGCCGCCTCCACGACGTCCTCCAATCCCCACAGCCTCAGGTGAAGGCGCATCACTCGTCGAAGAGCCGCTACTTCCTCAGGTTCTGCCGTGAACTGGAGATCCCACGGTTTCCTCGGCGGACTGGCCTCGTTGTACCCCACGTCAACTCCCTCCCATGGATGCCACGTTGCGATCTGCAACTGATGATGCACCCAGAGTTGCAGTGGAACTCTCAAAATGGAACTCTCACATTGAGGTCATGGGGGCGCGAACGGAGCACACGCGCCCCCAGCGCACACCGTCTTGCCATGCCGTTACGGCACCAGGACGATCTAACGGATCGACGTGAAGGGCCAGGACATGCCAGTTGGACCGACTACTCGTAGGCGCCAGCTCGGCGCCGACCTCCGACGCCTTCGCGAGGTCAAAGGCCTAACCCTTGAAGAGGCAGGCGCCCGGGTCGGCATTTCGAAGGCAACGCTCAGCCGCTATGAGACAAAGGAAGGGACCGTCAAGTGGCCAACGGTAGATGCCCTTTGTCGTGAGTACGGCGCCTCAGACGAGGAACGCCTCGCGCTTGTCGAACTGGCCAAGGCGGCCAAGATCCAGGGCTGGTGGCGCTCGCTCGCCGACCCCATTCCCGAGTCCATGAACCTCATGCTGACCCTAGAGGACGAGGTCGTACGAGAAGACCACTACGCCTGCATGTACGTTCCCGGCCTCTTGCAGACCCGCGCCTACGCCGAAGCGGTCCACCGCGCCTCCGAAGTGGGCTGCCCTGAGCGGGAGGTGCAGCACATGGTCGACATCCGTATGAAGAGGCAAGAGCTCCTTGACCGCGATGAGCCTCCGCACATCTGGTGCGTGATCGACGAGGCCGCCATCCGACGCATCGTCGGCGGACGCGAAGTCATGCAGGAACAGCTACGGCACCTGCGGACGCTGAGCGAACGACCGCACATCACCGTGCAGGTGCTCCCGTTCTCAAGGGGCGCCCACGCAGCCGCCGTCGGCAGCTTCGCCGTCCTCCGTGGACCGAAGCGGGAACTGGACGTGGTCTACGTCGATCTCCTCGGCGGCGGGCTCTTCATGGAAAAGCCCGGGGAACTAGATCGCTACAGGTTGGCGTTTGAGTACCTGAGCGCCCAGGCGCTCGACCTGGAATCCTCAGCAGAGTTCATCACCCGCATAAGCAAGGAGTCCTGATGACCAGACCGTCCGCGCCCTCCTGGTTCACGTCGACTTACAGCGGGGGCAGTGGTACGGAATGTGTTGAATGCGCGCGGATGACTGAAAGCATCCTCATACGCGACTCCAAAGACAGAAGCTTGCCCGTGCTCTCCATCAGTGGCCAGGCCTGGCACGCGTTCACCGGGGCCTTGCGAAGGGGCCTGCTGGAAGGCTGACGGCCCTGTGCTCCGAGGCACCCCGGCACCCCACCCAGGCGGAGACACTCCCGGCTCACCCACCGCGCCTGCAAGGAGTTGCACATGACCGCCGGCCACCAGCCCGGTACCGCCCTTGTCTGGTTCAAGTCGTCGTACAGCGGCGGCAACACGACCGAGTGCGTGGAGACGGCCATCGTGCCGGGGAGTGTGCTCATACGGGACTCGAAACGCCCTGGCAGTCTCCGTCTCACTGTCTCAGCGTCCGCATGGACATGGTTTGTTGCGGGCGCTCGGTCTTCGTCTGGCAACGCTTCGGCGTAGCTTGACGGCGAGTGTCAATCCGTTGCGTCGTTGAAAGTCTTGATCAGTCCTGGCAGTTCCCCAAGGCTCTCGACTCTGAAGGTCGGGAGTCTCTCGGCTTCCGCCGAGCGCCACTGGATCGTGGCCCATGGTCCTCGATGGACCAAGGCAGTGTGCATGCCTGCAGCGGCGGCCGGCCGGATGTCGTTGTCGATGCGGTCGCCGGCGTAGAGGATCTCATCCTTGCTGAAGGGGACCACCTCGGCAACACGATGGAAGAAGGCCGGATCTGGCTTGCTGGCGCCCCAGTCATCCGAGGTTCCGATCAAGTCGACGTCCTCCGTGAACAGTTCCCGGAGGATCTCGCCGGCCCGGATCGTCTGGTTGCCTGCGATACCCAGCCAGGTGCCGTCCGCCCGCAGCCTGGTCAGCGCAGGCCGGACGTCTTCGTATAGGTCCTCTTCGCCGAACGCCTCCGGCTGCCCCGACGCGGCTCGCCTTTCGCGTTCCTCGTACAGATCGAAGCCGGGGCGGAACTCCTGGAAGACCTCTCGGTAGTCACGCCCCTGCGCGATGACTGCGCCGAACATGGCGTGGAAGGTGTGGCGGGCCACACCGAGCCAATCGGCCCAGGCACCGTACTCCCTGGTTTCGTCTACGAGGCACTCGCCGACGTCGAACACAACGGCACGAATCATGGGCGCAGCGTAGTAAGCAGGTCTTCTCGGCCGACAGTGCATCGGTAGGCACGGAGGCGGCAGCAGCCGAGCACAGGCCCGCTTCCTAGATCAACTACCCCACTACAGGAATATTCCCGTGGCGACATGGACGTCCTCCGCCCAGCCGTCCTAGCGTCGCCTCCGAGGCGGGGAACGTCCCTGCCCGACGCACAGGGGGCACAATGGCGCGTGGAGATCTGACCCGGTTGACCGGCAACGGGAACGGGAACGGGCAGTGCGGGGGCGACGACTGCCCCAACGTGTACCAGACCGGCTCGGGGTCGATCGTGGTCCAAGGGAACTTGTCACATGCCTTCGATCCGCCGGAGGGCGAAGCGCTCGTGGAGATCCCGGAGGCGGTCCTGAGGGAGGCTGTCCGTGCTCTTGGCTGGTGAGGACTGGCGGAGGGCGTTCGACGCCATGCAAAAAGAGGCGTGGCGTCTGGAAACTCTGCCCGTCTATCAAGTGCCGCAGGAGGAAGAGGCCGTGCGCCGATTCCTGGCCGGCGAGCCGGTGACGCGTGAAGCGACACAGCCTTGGTTCGATCGGGTCAAGGCGTACGTGGCGAGCGACCGCAGCGTTGGGCGAGTGCACATCGTCGCGCAGCCTCTCTCGGACTACCTGCGATTCGAGTTCGAGCACTACCGCCACAACGTCGAAGCCGGTGAGGCGATCCGCATCCTCGACGTGACCAACCGCCCCAACCCCCTGGACGGCGTTCAGGACTTCTGGATGTTCGACCGCTCTCGAATCGTGCTCATGAACTATGAGCCGGACGGGACTCAGATCAGTCGGGAAGTGTACGAAGGCGCCCCGGAGCCGTACCGGGAGTACCAGCGCATCGCCCTTGCGGAATCGGTGCCCTTCGAGGAGTACGTGAAGGGCCTTGACGCTTGATCCTGAGCAGCTGGGGCAGTCGAAGGCCGACCTGGCCGAGACCCTGAGAACGCTGCGCAAGCGAGCCGGACTGTCCCAAGTCCGGCTCGCCAAGCGTTGCAATGTTTCACAGTCCAAAATCAGTAAGATCGAAACTGCCGAGATTACGCCGAGCCTGGTCGATGTCGAACTCATCCTGCGGGCACTTGAAGCTCCCGAGCAACTAGTTGCCGAAATAACGTCGCTGGCACGGCTGGCGAACACCGAGTGGGAACCCATCCGATCGTCGTTCCGGCGTGGCCTGGAGAAGCGCCAGGCAGAGCTGGCCGGCCTGGAGGCTGAAGCCAAAGAACTCCGCTATTTCCTTCCTGCAATGATCACTGGGTTGTTGGCTACTCCTGAATACATCCGGGCCAGCCTTGAGTACTCACCAGGAGACACCTCAAAGACGGTGGCGCGGAAATTGGAACGGCAGGCCGCGCTCTACGACACCTCCAAGCACTTCACCTTCCTGATCACCGAGCAGGCTGTGCGCTGGGCTGTTCTCCCTCCGCCAGCCATGGCCGTGCAGATCGACCGCCTGGCTTCGCTGTCGCATCTCCCCAACATACGGATAGGGCTCATACCTATCGGGACGGTCATAAGCCGCGGCCCAATGAACACTTTCACGGTCTATGACGACAGGCTTGCCACGGTCGAGACCTTCACCGGGAGGACGGTCTTCCGTGACTCCCGTGACATTGCCGAACATCTTGACGTTTTCAAGCAGTACGAGCAGAAGGCCCAGTTCGGAGACGTATCCCGCACCCTTCTTCAAGAATGGGCGAGCCACTACCGTTGATCTTTAGTAGACAACGGGAATATGGCTCGGCTTCGCGCTCTCTTCGGTGAATCATGTGAGCGTCATGAAGCCAGGGAGGAGCAATGACGGGTATGCGCAAGCACGAGACGGAATTCGGGCTCTTTTCTAGTAGCCCGCTCATGACCATTCGTGTCTCGCGAGACTCCGGGAAGACCTGGGGGGCCGAGCGTGCGCTGTTCGCCACGGATGATCTTCCGCCCTTGACCACCACCGAGTGGCCGCCGTGTCTGTGTCGGCACTGCGGCGGGCGCGGTAAGGGCTCTGGGTTCTGAGGCGTCCGCCTTCCCCTCCCCCATGAACTCCCGCCCGTCGAGGGCGGCGGCGGTCGGTCATGGCCGCGATCAGTTGAGCAGAAAGGTGAAGTGATGCTGGACGGATCCAAGCTGTACGGGATCGACATCAGCGAGGCCTCCTTCGTGAAGGCGTGTGGAGGGCCCTGTACCGAGGGGTGCGTGACGCTCGCCCGGATCGGCGACGACGCCTGGGCGCTGGGTGACAGCAAGCGGCCGGATGTGGCGCCGCTGCGGTTCACGACGGAGGAGTTGGCCGTGGCGGGTATCGATCCGGCGAGGTTCGGGCTGTCCGTCTGATGTTCCCTGACCGGTCCCGGTTCCGGGTTGGGCCGGGGCCGGTCCCTCCGGCCTTCCACGTCTGCAGGGACCACTGGTGCACTACCACGGCTACCTATGGGTCGGGGCGAAAGAGCGTTTCGATCAGGAGGCTCTCCGGCGGCCTCCGTATCCCGAGCCGCCACCGGCCGGATGCAAGCCGGAGCTGATCCAGCGCTACCGGGAGGTCGCAGCGGAGTTCCCGATCGTGGACCTTCCTCCGCTGGAGACGGCGTACTGGCTCGTCAAACCGCGTTCCTTGGTACGGGGCACATGGGAGGAAGCCAAGGACGCGGGCGCCTGGCTCGGGGCGCGCGTGGCCGAGTATGCGCCCCGGTTCGCCTCCGAGTGGGAGCGGAACTTCGCCGATCCCGTAGGGCTGTTCAACTCTGTTGCTGCAAAACTGAATTCAGGTGGTGATGCGACGCTGGGGTTCTACCTCGAACGCCCCTCATACCTGTCCCTTGCTGTGGTGACGTGTTCTCCGAACAGTGCGAGACCTGAGCTGACATGTCCCGTCGAACGAGGAGAGACAGTATGACCAGCTTGATTCCCTGGCAGCAGCGGCTGTCCACCGGCACGGAAGACATCCAGGACGAAGTCATCCGCTGGTACCAGCAGACGCGGCACGGCAAGGCGTATGTGCCGCAAATGATCTGGGGCACGCTCCAGACCGAGGCCTACGCAAGCGTGATCCTCCGGAAGGTCGTCGATTTCCTCGACGTGCCGGATGACGTGGCGGCGGGTGTGGCCAAACGCATGGAGCGTCAGCAGGTCCTGTACGACGGGCAGCATCACTACGACGTGATCCTCGGCGAGCAGGCCCTGTACTCGAACGTCGGAGGGCCCGAGGTCATGCGAGGGCAGATGGAACGCCTGCTCCGCGACATCGAACTGCCCTCACTCACGCTCGGCATCCTCCCGACCACCGCCGAGACGATTGTGGTCCCGTTTCCCGGCTTCAGCATGTACGACGGCGGGCGAGCCCACTACGAACTAGTTTCGTCCGGCGCAGATATCACCGACGAGGACGAACTCGCCCTCCATGAGAAGGCGTTCGATGCCCTGAGCAGCACGGCCAGTTACGGCGATGCCGCCGGCAGTCTGATCAGCGAAGCCGTGGATTTCTGGAGCAGGGCCGACTGAAGCCCGCGCGGGACGTGGCGAAGCGGGTCATTACGGAGTTGGAGGGGCCGTCTCGGCGGTGTCGCGTCATTGCTCCAGTCGGGACATGTGCCGCTCGGTGCGGTCGCGCCGGCTGGGGGCGTCGTAGTCGATGGAGGCCGCCCGGCGGCACGGTGGGAGCGGCGGAGGCGGTGGGGTGGGTGGTGGGCTGGAGCAGGGATTATCGGTGTTATTACCTGCTTGTACTGGCTGTCGATGGTTTCGTCTTGCTTACATAACTTGATCACGAAATCGGCGTGCCTCTGTGATTTGCGGGGTATTTTCTCACTAATCTCCATAACTGCAAGCGGTCGACCTGACACTGACCGTATCCGTACGCACATCTGGAGATGACATGCACAAGCTTCACAAGACCGCCGTCCTGGTCGCCGCCCTCGGCAGCGTCGGGTTCCTGGCCTCGGGCACCGCCTACGCCGGCGGCCAGGGGGGCGGGGGCAGCAACAGCGTGCTGCAGAGCGCCAACTGCCGGTCGCACGACCTCAACCTCGACGTCATCGGCGAGCTCGGGATCCTCAACGGCGCGCTCGGCAACGCGCTCAACGGCGAGGGCGACCCGGGCGCTCAGGACACCCACATCGGCTCGACCATGGGCTGCAACAGCAGCGCCTGGTAAGCAGTCGGCCCGTACTCGCATACGGCGGACAGCGGCGGCCGGCCAGGCGTCCGGTGGGCCGGCCGGCTTGCCCGCCGCCGAGGCGGGAGACGCCGGCCTCGCCCTCGTACGGCCCGCGTCCCCGGTGAACAGGTGAACAACAGAACAGCCGACGAAGCCCCCCAGCAACGGGGGGCTTCTCGGCTTGGTCGGGGCGGGCGGGGCCGGCGGAGTCAGGGGAGTCAGAGGAGACTTGACTTGCCTCGACTCAAGTTTGAAACGGTCTCCCACCTGCGCGTTAGCCTCGGCGCAGACATAACGGACGCAAGGAGGCGCTCATGGCCAGGGTTCCCAGTGCGGTTGTTGCCGCTACCGGGCTCGTCGGTGGGTACGGCGTGGCCCGTTGGACCAAGAAGCGGCAGTTGGGTGGGGCCGTGCTGGCCGTCGCGGGGGTCGCCGCCGCTCAGCAGTGGCGTCAGCAGGCCGGCGGGAAGGCCGCGGGTGCGCTCAGCGCCGCCTATGTCGCCGCCTTCGCCGGATCCCACCCGCTCGCCAAGAAGGTCGGTGCCTGGCCGTCCGTCCTCGGTGTCGCCGGCGCCGTCGCCCTCGCCTCCTGGGCCGTCGCCGACCGCAAGGCTTAGGAACACCCGGCGCATCCCCGGCCGCAGAGTCCGCATCGCAAGGCCTGCGGACGTACCTGCCTGCTACCGCGCCCCCGCCCGGAACGCCCTGCGATACGCCTGCGGGCTCGTCCCCACGACCCTCCGGAAGCGTTCCCTGAAGGCCGTGGGCGAGCCGAAGCCCGTCTGGGTGGCGATGCACTCCACCAGGTACGGCGTTGTCTCCAGCAGATGTTGGGCCCGCCGTACCCGCGCCCGGTGCAGCCACTGCAACGGAGTCGTACCCGTCTGTTCGCGGAAGCGGCGGTTGAGGGTGCGGGTGCTCATGCCCGCCTGCGCGGCGATCTCGTCCACCGTCATGTCGCGGTCTTCGGGTTCGCCACCGCGAGCGAGATGGGCGTCCACAACTGGGGCCTGAGAAAGCCGAGTTACGGCCCCGCGGCCGTACCCTGCATCGCCTCCCTCACGCCCCCTCACGCCCTCCTCACGCCCTCCTCACGCCCCCAGCGTCCGCGTCACCACATAGATCAGCAGTCCCGCCAGTGATCCCACCACCGTGCCGTTGATCCGGATGAACTGCAGGTCGCGGCCGATGTGGGCCTCGATCTTCCGGGTGGTGTGCTCGGCGTCCCAGCCCGCCACGGTGTCGGTGATCAGCGAGGTGATCTCCCTGCGGTACGTCGTCACGACGTGCACCGCCGCGCCCTCGACCCAGCTGTCGACCTTCTCCTGCACCTTCGGCTCGCGCGCCATCCGCGTCCCGAGGGACAGCAGGGCGGCCCGCACGCGCAGCCGCAGCTCGCTGCGCTCGTCCTCGGCCGCTGCCACGATCATGGAGCGTACAGCCGTCCAGGCGGACGCGATCAGGTCCTGCACCTCGCCGCGGCCCAGCACCTCGCCCTTGAGCCGCTCCACCCGCGCCCGGGTGTCCGTGTCGGACTGCAGATCGGAGGCGAAGTCGGTGAGGAAGCGGTCCAGCGCGCCGCGCGCCGGGTGCGCGGGCATGTCCCGCATCTCGGCGCAGAAGCGCAGCAGTTCCTTGTAGACGCGTTCGCCGACCTTGCGGTCCACGAATCTCGGGGTCCAGCCCGGTGCGCCGCCCTCGACCGCCACCATCACCTCGTCCCGGTGCAGCACCAGCCAGTCGTGCGCCCGGGTCACCACCAGGTCCACCACCCGCCGGTGCCCGCCGTCGGCGACGATCCCCTCCAGCAGCTTGCCGAGGCCCGGGGCGATCTCCTGGGTGTTCGCCCGCCGGGTGACGGCCTCGGTCACGACCGCCTGCACGTCCGAGTCCCGCAGGACCGTCAGCGCGCCGCGCAGCGCGGTCGCCAGCTCCGCCGTCACGCGGTCCGCGTGCTCCGGTTCGGCCAGCCAGGCCCCGAGCCGGCTGCCGATGCCCACCGCGCGCAGCCGCTGCCGCACGACGTCCTCGGAGAGGAAGTTCTCGCCGACGAACTCGCCGAGCGAGACGCCCAGCTGGTCCTTCTTGGTGGGAATGATCGCGGTGTGCGGAATGGGCAGGCCGAGGGGGTGACGGAAGAGCGCGGTGACCGCGAACCAGTCCGCCAGCGCGCCGACCATGCCGGCCTCCGCCGCCGCGGCCACATAGCCGGCCCAGGGACCGGCTCCCTGGTGCCCGGCGAACTTGGCCAGGACGTAGACGAGCGCCACGAACAGCAGGAGGCCCGTCGCCATGAGCTTCATCCGGCGCACCCCGCGCCGGCGCTCCTCGTCGGCCGGAGTGAAGGCCGTCATGGTGCGGTACGACCCGCCCCGCGCCGGTGCTGTTTCCGTTTCGGTCGGTCCCATCAGCTCCACCCGTTCAGCTCCGCCCGTTCGGCTTCACCCGTTGAGCGATCCCATTCGCCTGTCCCGTCCAGTGATCCCATTCGGTGATCCCGTCCGGTGATCCCGCACACAATTGTCCCTGCCTGACCGACTCCCGGAACGGAACAAGAGTTCCCGGCGTCCGTGTGAACGGCGGTTTGGGCAGGGCCCCGACAGCTCTCCCCGGCCCATACCGCATCATGGGCTCATCGCGATCGGAGCCTCGGGCTCCATTCCCCGAGGAGAACACAACAGCGTGACCAGGCGACATGGCTATGCCGTGCTCAGTGCGCTCGTGGCACTGGTGGTGGCCGTGTCCGCCGCCATCTATCTCACCGTGGCGGCCGACCACGGCGGCGCGCGCGGCGCTCTCGCCGACGACCGCCCCCACCACGACTCCTCCGCCGCCCCCGCCTCGACCGGCACCTGGGTCGGCGCCTGGTCCACCGCCCCGGTCGGCGCCGAGCCCGGCACCGAGACCGAGGGCCTCGCGGGCCACTCGGTACGCAACATCGTGCACACGAGCACCGGTGGCACGAGCGCCCGGATCACGCTGTCCAACCTCTACGGCCAGGCTCCGCTGACCATCACGCACGCCTCGATCGCCCTGTCCGCGGGCGACGGCACCGCCGCCGCCGACCCCGGGTCGATGCGCCGCCTCACCTTCGCCGGCGCCACCAGCGTGGTGATCCCGGCCGGCGAACAGGTCGTCAGCGACGCCGCGCGCCTCGCCGTCCCGTACGACAGCGACGTGCTGGTCACCACGTACTCGCCCACCCCGTCCGGCCCCGTCACCTACCACCCGCACGCCCGGCAGACCTCCTACGTCGCCGACGGCGACCGCACCGAGGACGCCACGGGCACCCCGTACACCGAACAGACGCCGCACTGGCGGTACTTGACGGACCTGGACGTCCTCAGCAACGAGGCCGACGGCACGGTCGTCGTGTTCGGCGACTCCATCACCGACGGCATAACATCCACCATCGGCGCCAACCACCGCTGGCCCGACATCCTCGCGGGCCGGCTGCGCAGCGCGCTCCAGGGCGGACGGCCGGTGCCGCGCTACAGCGTCGTGAACGAGGGCATCAGCGGCAACCAGGTCCTCGCCGACGGGCTCGGCCGCCCCGCCGAGAACGAGAGCGGCCTCGGCCGCTTCGGCCGCGACGCCCTCTCCCACCCGAACGTCAAGGTCGTCGTCATCGACCTCGGCGTCAACGACATCCTGCGCAACCCCCGGCTCGCCGACCCGAACAGCATCATCACCGGCCTGCGCACCCTCGTCCGCGACGCCCACGCCCGCGGTCTGAAGGTCGTCGGCGCCACACTGATGCCGTTCCAGGGCCACCGCGACTACACCCCCGCCCGCGAGACGGTGCGCCGGCAGGTCAACGCGCAGATACGGGCCGGCGGCGTGTACGACGCGGTCGTCGACTTCGACAAGGCGCTGCGCGACCCCTACGCCCCGCGCCGGCTGCGTGCCGACTACGACTCCGGCGACCATCTGCACCCCAGCGACCGGGGCTTCGCGAAGATGGCCAAGATCTTCGATCTGACCGCCCTCAAGGGCGCCGGCCAGACAGAGCTGTAGCCGCTGTAGCCGCTGTAGCCGACGGGGGCGGGCGGTGCCGGTGACCGTGCGGGAGGAATACTGGCGGGCATGACCCGCCTGATCCTCGCCACCCGCAACGCCGGAAAGATCACCGAGCTGAGGGCCATCCTGGCCGCCGCCGGACTCCGCCACGAACTCGTCGGCGCCGACGCCTACCCCGACATCCCGGACGTCAAGGAGACCGGCGTCACCTTCGCCGAGAACGCGCTGCTCAAGGCACACGCCCTCGCGCAGGCCACCGGGCTGCCGGCCGTGGCCGACGACTCGGGGCTCTGCGTCGACGTGCTGAACGGCGCCCCCGGCATCTTCTCGGCCCGCTGGGCCGGCCGGCACGGCGACGACCGGGCCAACCTCGATCTGCTCCTCGCCCAGCTCTCCGACATCGCGGACGAGCACCGGGGCGCGCACTTCGCCTGCGCGGCCGCCCTGGCGCTGCCGGACGGCACGGAGCGGGTGGTGGAGGGTCAGTTGCGAGGTGTGCTGCGGCACGCCCCATCCGGCACGAACGGCTTCGGCTACGACCCGATCCTGCAGCCGGAGGGCGACGACCGGACCTGCGCGGAACTGAGCCCCGAGGAGAAGAACGCCATCAGCCACCGCGGCAAGGCATTTCGCGCACTGGTGCCGGTCGTACGCGAACTGCTCGGCTGACACACGGCAACCGCTCGGCCGGACTCTGGTGCGGCCGGAGGGACTCGAACCCTCACGGGAGTTACCCCACTGGGACCTAAACCCAGCGTGACTGCCAATTCCACCACGGCCGCGTGATGCTGCCCGGCCATGCTAGCGGCCGGGCAGCGGGTCCCGAAGGTCAGATGCCCAGATCCTTGATGATCTTGGCCACGTGGCCGGTGGCCCGGACGTTGTAGAGGGCCCGTTCGACCTTGCCCTCCTCGTCCACGACGATCGTGGAGCGGATGACGCCCAGGTACGTCTTGCCGTAGTTCTTCTTCTCGCCGTAGGCGCCGTAGGCCTCGGTGACCTTCTTCTCCGGGTCGGCGAGGAGGGAGACCTTCAGGGACTCCTTCTCGCGGAACTTCGCCAGCTTCTCCGGGCTGTCGGGGGAGATGCCGATGACGTCGTAGCCGGCGCCGGCCAGCAGCTCCAGGTTGTCCGTGAAGTCGCAGGCCTGCTTGGTGCAGCCGGGGGTCAGGGCGGCAGGGTAGAAGTAGACGATGACCTTGCGGCCCTTGTGGGCGGAAAGGGACACCTCATTGCCGTCGGCGTCCGGGAGGGTGAAGGCGGGGGCCACGTCCCCCGGCTGGAGTCGCTCGCTCATCGGGCCAGCGTAACCGGGGGGCCTTGCGGCGCGGTGCGGCCCGCAACTGACAAACTGTCCGGAACAGCATCAGGAGACTTCGGAGGCCGTACGGTGGCGGACACGTCGGACACCAGAACCCCGGCGCAGATCGAGGCGGACATCAAGCGCCGCCGTGAAGTGCTGGCCGAGACACTCGACGAGATCGGGGTGCGGGTGCATCCGCAGACGATCATCGGGGACGCGAAAGCCAAGGTCGCCGCCAAGGTCGACCAGACCGCGGGCCGGGCCTACGTGCAGGTCAACCGGGTGGTGAGTGAGGTCAGGGGGCAGTTCGTCGACGAGGAGGGCACCCTGCGGCTGGAGCGGGTCGTGCCGGTCGCGCTGCTGGCCGTCGGGGTCGTCGGGCTGCTCGCCCTGGGCTCCCGGCGGCGCAAGGGCTGACCCGGAGGCGTACGGGCAGGGCGAAGACAGGTAGGTTCGAGGCGTGAGCCCCAACAGAGACGAGCACCGCACCCCCCATCACGACAAGCTCCCCATCCGGATGCTGCACGACCGCGTTCTGGTCAAGCAGGACACCGGCGAGGGCGAGCGGCGGTCGGGGGGCGGCATCCTGATTCCCGCCACGGCCGCGGTCGGACGCCGGCTGGCCTGGGCCGAGGTCGTCGCGGTCGGCCAGAACGTACGGACCGTGGAGCCCGGCGACCGCGTCCTGTACGACCCGGAGGACCGGGCCGAGGTCGAGGTGCGGGGTGTGGCGTACGTGCTCATGCGCGAGCGGGACCTGCACGCCGTGGCCGCGGACCGCTTCGAGGGGTCGGAGGACTCCACGGGGCTGTATCTCTGAGCCCGTATCCCTGAATCTCCGAGTCCGTATCTCTGCGTCCGTATCTCTGCGACGGCATCTCTGCGTCCGTCTCGCGACAGGGGCCGGTGACCATCGTCACCGGCCCCTTTTGCGCTTCCTTTGCTATCTTCGAGAGCGAACCCGACGAGACGCGCCGTACCGGGATACAGGCAAAGACGACGCACCGAAGAAGAGTCGCCGAGTCTCGGAGGTGCCTGTCATGGCCTGGGTTCTGCTGATCGTCGCCGGTCTGCTGGAAGTCGGCTGGTCGATCGGGATGAAGTACACGGAGGGCTTCACCCGGCCGGTGCCCAGCCTGTTCACCGGCGCCGGGATCGTGGCCAGCATGTTCCTGCTGTCGTACGCCGCGAAGTCCCTGCCCATCGGTACCGCCTACGGCGTGTGGGTCGGTATCGGGGCGGCCGGTGCGGCGGTGCTCGGCATGGTGGTGCTGGGTGAGCCGGCCACCGCCGCCCGGATCTTCTTCGTCTGTCTGCTGCTGGTCGCCGTCGTGGGTCTGAAGGCGACCAGCGGTCACTGAGTCGTCGCCGAGCCGTCACCGGGGCATCAGACGCCCGGGTCGCCGCCTCCGGCGCCGGCGGCCGTGCCGGTCGTACCACCGGCGCCGCCGGTGCCACCGCCCGCGGCCGTGCCGCCGCCGGTGGTGTCCGTGCCGGTCGCACCGCCGCCCGTGGTGTCCGTGCCGGTGGTCGTACCCCCGCCCGTCGTGGTACCGCCTCCGGTGGTGGGGGTGCCGCCGGTCGTGGCACCGCCGGTGGTGGGGGTGCCTCCGTTGGTTGCCGTACCGCCGGTGGTGGGGCTGCCGACGGTACCGCCGGCCGGGCTCATGGTCGCACCGCCGCCGCTCGGGCTGGCCGTCGCGCTGCCGGTCGGGCTGCCGGACTTGCCCGGCTGGGCCGAGCCGGTCGCGGCGGGCGGCTGCGGTACCTCGGCGCCCTGCTCCAGCTGGAGGTCGAAGTCGGCGGCCGGCTGGTCCTGCAGCGCCTGCTGCGTGTACTGGGCCCAGATCTCGGTCGGCGGGCCGCCACCGTTCATCCGGTCCTGGCCGAGCGCGCCGTACAGCCCCATGTGCTTGGCCGTCACCGGGTCCTGGCCCATGACGGAGACCACCGTGGCCAGGTCCGGGGTGTAGCCCGCGAACCAGGCCGCGGTGTCGTTCTCGGCCGTACCGGTCTTGCCGGCCGCCGGACGCTCCGCGGCCTGCGCGGCGGTGGCGGTGCCGTTGTCGACCACGCTCTGCAGGATCGACGTGGTGGTGTCGGCGGCCTCCCGGCTGACGGCCTGCTGGACCGGCTGCTCGGGCAGCTTGACCTCGTTCGTGCCGTCCTTGGTGATCTTGTCGATCAGGGTGTACGTGCCGTGCTTGCCGTGGTTGGCGAGCGTCGCGTAGCTCTCCGCCATGTCCAGGACGCTGGCGGTCGCGGTGCCGAGCGCGATCGACGGGTACGGCTGCAGGTCCGGGGTGCCGGACGGGATGCCGAGGTCGATCGCGGTCTGCTTGACCTTGGACGGGCCGACGTCGACGGCCATCTGCGCGTAGACGGCGTTCACGGACAGGTCCGTCGCCTTGGTGACGTCGATCTGGCCGTACGACTTCTGGTCCTCGTTCTGCGGGGCGTAGGCGCCGCCGCTCCAGCCCTGTACGGGGCGCTCGTTGGTGCCGTCGTACATGGTGTTCGGGGTGATGGTGCGGCCGTCCTGGGTGGACGAGCCGTTCTGCACCGCCGAGGTGAACACGAACGGCTTGAACGTCGAGCCGACCTGGAAGTCACCGCGGGTCGCGCCGTTGGTGTACTGCTTCACGTAGTCGATGCCGCCGTACATGGCGACGACCTTGCCGGTCTTCGGATCGACGGAAGCGCCCCCGGCACGGACGTAGTTGTCCGCCTTGTTGTTCTTCTTGTCCAGCTTGGAGATCAGCTGGTCGTTCACCGCCTTGACGAAGGCGTTCTGCTTGTTCTTCTGGATGGTGGTGGTGATGCGGTAGCCGCCGGCCGCGAGCTGGTCGGAGTCGATGATGTTGTTCTTGGCCAGGTAGTCCTTGACCGCCTGCACGAGGTAGCCGCGCTGGCCGGACAGGCCGGTGGAGACCGTCTGCTCCTTCGGCATCGGGAACGTCAGGCCGGCGCGCTCGGACTGGCTGAGCCAGCCCTTCTTGACCATGCCGTCCAGGACGTAGTTCCAGCGGGCGACGGCCGCCGACTTGTTCTCGGGGTGGGCCACGACGTCGTACTCGCTGGGCGCGTTGACGAGCGCGGCGAGGTAGGCGGCGCGGGCCGGGTCCAGGTCCTTGGCGTCCTTGCCGTAGTAGGCCTGGGCGGCGGCCTGGATGCCGTAGGCGTTGCGGCCGAAGAAGCTGGTGTTGAGGTAGCCCTCGAAGATCTCGTCCTTGGACTTCTGCCGGTCCAGCTTGATCGAGATGAAGAACTCCTTGGCCTTGCGGGTGAGCGTCTGCTCCTGGGCCAGGTAGTAGTTCTTCACGTACTGCTGGGTGATCGTCGAGCCGGACTGCTTGCCCTTGCCCGTCGCGGTGTTCCACAGGGCGCGGACCATCGCCTTCGGGTCGACGGCCGACTCGGAGTAGAAGTCGCGGTCCTCGGCGGCCAGTACGGCGTGCTGGGCGTCCTTGGAGACCTGGGCGAGGCTCACGTTCTCACGGTTGATGTCGCCGTCGCGGGCCAGCTGCGAGCCGTCGGCGTACAGGTAGACGTTGCTCTGCTTCATGGCCATGGCGTTGGGCGGCGGGACGTTGACCATCGAGTAGCCCACGAAGAAGAGCCCGATGACGAGCAGCACACCGACGAAGAAGCCGCCGAGCACCATCCGCCAGGTGGGAATGACGCGCCGCCACCCGGTCCGCTTGGGCCGCTTCGGCTTCTTGCCGTCGCCGCCGGCGGGCTGGGCGGAGTCGCCGTGGGGGGTGTTGCGGGTGGCGTCGGTGCCGGGGCCGGTGCCGGTGCCGGGACGGGGGCCGCGGGTGGCGGCTCCGGCCGCGCCCGCTGCGGCTGCGGCTCCGGCGGGGCCCGCCGATGCCTGACCGGCGGCGCCCGCGGCACCGGCGGCGGCGCCGACGGCACCGACCGCGCCGGCTGCCTGGGCAGCGCGGTTCGCGCCGGTGCCGGTGCCGGTGCCGGTGCCGGTGGTACGAGACTGGCGCGGCGGGCGCGGAGTACTCGGGGTACGGCCGGTGGCGCCCGGCTCGGCCGCTCGGGGTGCGTTGACCCGCCGGAGGACCTGGGTGCTCTCGGGCGCCTGATCCGCACCGGAGCCCTGATCCGCCCCGGCCGCCTTGCCGGACTTGTCCTCCTGGGGCTCTCGGGGCGGCGTCACGCGCCGCAGCACCTGGGTGCTCTCGGCCGACTGCGCCTGCTCGGCAGCGTCCGACGCCCCCGGAACCTGCGGCTTCCCCGAGTCGCCACGCCGCGGGGTCGCCGCGCCGGCTCCCTCGGATGCCGCGGACGCCCCGCCCGCCGACACATCACTCGCAGCGTCAGTGGCCGCCGAGCCGTCACGAGCCCCCGGCACACCGCCAGCAGCCCCCGAGCCCGAGCCCTCGCCCGCACCGCCCGACGAAACACCACCGGAAACCGACGCACCGCGATCAGCTGAACCCTCACCAGAGCCCGAGGCCCCACCGGACGCCGAGCCCCCGCGAGCTGCCGGCACACCACCAGCCGCCCCACCAGCCGCCCCACCAGCCGCCGCAGCCTCGCCGGACGGCGTGTCGGCGCTCGACGCGGTCGTTCCCGGCTCCGTCCGGACGGCCTGGGCCGCCTGGCGGGCTCGGGCCATGGAGGCCGTCCGGTCCTGGGCGAAGGGGTCCGCCGGAGTCGACTGGCCGGCGGGAGCCGAGGGTGCCTGGGGCGCCGGACGATCACCCGTTCGGCCGACCCCGGCCTCCCGGTCCTGACCATCGCGCCCGTCCTGCCCGGCCCGTTCACCGGACCCTGCACGCTCGCCGGCTTCCTCGGATCCTGCACGCTCGCCGGCTTCCTCGGACCGTGCCGGTCTGTCGGCTCCCTCGGGCCGAGGCGGGTTGCCTGCGCCCTCGGGGCGGGACGGATCACCGGGCCCCTCAGCCTGCAGCGGCTCTGTCGGCGGCACGCCTTCGGTCGGCTGCTGCGGCTGCGGCTCGTCGCTCATCTCGTGCACGGACTCCTGTTTTCGCGTCGTACGTTCCCGTACGTCTCGTACGCTTCTGCGCCCCCGGTTGGAAGACTCTCGCACCTGGCGTTCCGTTCCCGGATTCCGGCACGCTTCGGGCACAAATTGCGTGGCCGGCGACCGGGCCTCCGGACTAGGCTCCTGCGCTTCGGTGTCGAGCGGTCTCGGGAGGTGGACTGGCGTGGGCGCGGGACGGTTGTACGTGGCCGTCGCGGCGGGGGGATTCAGACGGTACGCGACGTATCGGGCCGCCACTGCGGCAGGGGTGTTCACGAACACCGTCTTCGGCCTCATTCTCGTCTACACCTACCGCGCGCTGTGGGACGAGCGGCCGCATCTGGGCGGGTGGGACCAGGCGCAGGTCGTGACCTATGTGTGGCTGGGCCAGGCGTTCCTGTCGACGCTCGCGATCGGCGGCGGGGGCGTCGAGAACGAGCTGATGGAACGCATCCGTACGGGGGACGTGGCCATCGACCTCTACCGGCCCGCCGACCTGCAGCTGTGGTGGCTGGCGACCGACCTGGGCCGGGCGTTCTTCCAGCTGCTGGGCCGGGGCGTGGTCCCCTTCGTCTTCGGTGCCCTGTGCTTCCCGGCGTATCTGCCGACGAACCTGGGCACCTGGGCCGCCTTCCTCGTCGCCGTGCTGCTGGCGATGCTCGTCGGGTTCGGGATCCGGTATCTGGTCGCGCTGAGCGCGTTCTGGCTCCTGGACGGTGCGGGTGCGACGCAGATGGCATGGCTCGCGGGCTATTTCTGCTCGGGCATGCTGCTGCCGCTCAACGTCTTCCCGGGCGCGCTCGGCGAGGTCGTACGGGCCCTGCCGTGGTCCTCGCTGCTCCAGGCGCCGGCCCAGATCCTGCTGGGGCACGCGGATCCGCTGGGCACGTACGCGTTCCAGGGGGCGTGGGCGGTGGCGCTGCTCGGGGCCGGGCGGCTGGTGCAGGCGGCGGCGACACGGCGGGTGGTGGTCCAGGGTGGGTGACACGGGTGAGGTGCGTCACGTCGGCGGCAGCCGGGTGCGGGAGGGCGTGCGGGCCTATCTGCTGATCGCCGGGATGTGGGTGCGGTCCACGATGGCGTACCGCGCCTCGTTCGTGATGACGACGTTCGGCAACTTCGCGGCGAGCTTCTTCGACTTCGTCGGGATCATGCTGATGTTCTCGCGGGTGCACGCCCTGGGCGGCTGGTCGCTGCCCGAGGTGGCCTTTCTCTACGGCCTGTCCGGCGCGGCCTTCGGGCTGGCCGACCTGGTGATCGGGTCGATGGAGCGGCTGGGGCGGCGGGTGCGCGACGGCACGCTGGACACGCTGCTGGTGCGTCCGGCGCCGGTGCTGGCGCAGGTGGCGGCCGACCAGTTCGCGCTTCGGCGGCTGGGCCGGGTGGTGCAGGGCTCGCTGGTGCTGGGCTGGTCGCTGACCCGGCTCGACATCGACTGGACGCCGCTGAAGCTGCTGCTGATGCCGGTGATGCTGGTGAGCGGCTGCGGGATCTTCTGCGCGGTGTTCGTGGCGGGCGCGGCCTTCCAGTTCCTGGCGCAGGACGCCTCCGAGGTGCAGAACGCGTTCACCTACGGCGGCGGGACGCTGCTGCAGTATCCGCCGACGCTGTTCGCGAAGGAACTGGTGCGCGGGGTGACCTTCGTGCTGCCGCTGGCCTTCGTGAACTGGCTGCCCGCGACCTATGTGCTGGGGCGGCCGTATCCGCTGGGGCTGCCCGGGTGGGTGGCGTTCGCCTCGCCGCTGGTGGCCGTGGGGTGCTGTGCGCTCGCGGGGCTGGCCTGGCGGGCGGGACTTCGTTCGTACCGGAGCACGGGGAGCTGACAGATGGCGGACATCGACCGCGCCACGGACATCACCGCGGACATCAACACGGGCCTCACCACGGACTTCATCACGCTGGAGAACGTGGAGAAGGTCTTCGACGTGCGCAAGAAGACCGGGTTCCTGAAGCGGGAGCGGCGCGAGGTGCGGGCGGTGGACTCGCTCTCGTTCCGCGTGGCGCGCGGCGAGATGGTCGGGTACATCGGTCCGAACGGCGCCGGGAAGTCGACCACGATCAAGATGCTGACCGGCATCCTGACGCCGAGCGCGGGGCGGCTGCGGGTGGCGGGCATCGACCCGTCGCGGGAGCGGCGGCGCCTCGCGCACCGGATCGGCGTGGTGTTCGGGCAGCGTACGACCCTGTGGTGGGACCTGCCGCTGATCGACTCCTACCGGCTGGCGCACCGCATGTACCGGATCCCGGACGCCCGTTACCGGGAGAACCTGGACCGGTGCGTCGAACTCCTGGAGCTGGACGCCCTGTTGGACGTGCCCGTACGGCAGCTCTCGCTCGGGCAGCGCATGCGCGGCGACATCGCGGCGGCACTGCTGCACGACCCCGAGGTGCTGTACCTGGACGAGCCGACGATCGGCCTGGACGTCGTATCGAAGGCCAAAGTCCGGGGATTCCTGCGGGAGTTGAACGCCGAGCAGGGCACGACCGTGCTGCTGACCACGCACGACCTGCAGGACATCGAGCAGTTGTGCTCACGGGTGATGGTGATCGACCACGGCCGGCTGATGTACGACGGTCCGCTCACGGGACTGCACGAGGCCGGCGAGAGCGAACGCACGCTGGTGGTGGACCTGGAACGGGAGCTGCCGCCGGTCGAGGTGCCGGGCGCGCGGGTGGTGCGGGTGGCGGGGCCGCGGCAGTGGCTGGCGTTCCCGGCGGGGCAGTCGGCGGCGCCGCTCGTCGCGCATCTCGCGGCGCAGTACCCGCTGGTGGACCTGTCGGTGCGGGAGCCGGACATCGAGGCCGTCATCGCGAAGATGTACGCGGAGAAGGCCGTCTCGTAGGCTGCTGTCATGACCGACGACGCAGTCCCGGACCACCGGGCCTCCGCCCCCGCCCCGGACCTGCGGGCCTCCGACGCCGACCGTGAGCGGGTGGCCGAGGTGCTGCGGGACGCGCTGGCCGAGGGCCGCCTCGACATGGCGGAGTTCGAGGAGCGCCTGGACGCGGTGTACAAGGCGCGCACCTACGGCGAGCTGACGCCGCTCACCCGCGATCTGCCGACGGGCGGCACGGCGGCGCCCGCGCCGGTCTCGTTCACCAAGGCGCCTGTGGAGAGCGGGAGTTGGGCGTCCCGGATCGTCGGCGGCGAGGGGTCCTCGACCGGCGGGTTCGGGATCCTGTCCGGGTTCGAGCGCAAGGGCCGCTGGACGGTGCCGAAGCGGTTCAACTGCTTCGCGTTCATGGGCGGCGGCGAGATCGACCTGCGCGAGGCGAACTTCGCGGACCGCGAGGTCGAGATCAACTGCGTGGCGATCATGGGCGGGGTCCAGGTGATCGTGCCGCCGGGGGTCGAGGTCGTCGTCCGGGGCATCGGCATCATGGGCGGCTTCGAGCACCCTCGGGACGACGAGCCGTTCGAGCCGGGCGCGCCGCGGGTGATCATCGGTGGGTTCGCCTTCTGGGGCGGGGTCGGTGTGGAGCGCAAGGTCACCCGCGCCGAGCAGAAGCGTCTGAAGGAACAGCGCCGGCAGGAGCGGCTGGAGCGCAGGGAGACGCGGCACGAGCTGCTGCGTGAACGGCGCGAGGAACGGCGGGAGCTGTTCCGGGACCGGCGCGAGGAGCGGGAGCAGCGGCGCCGGGACCGCGGGTACTGAGCCGCTCCTGGGTTACTTGGTGCAGACCTTGGTCAGTTCGCCGGCGGCATCCGTCACCGGGCTCACGTCCGGTGTCTTGTCGCCGTTCTTGATGGACGTGCGGATATTGCCCACGGCCTGCTTCAGGTGGTCGACCGCCTTGTTGACGTCGGCGTTGTCGGTCTTGTCGCCGATCTTGTCGAGGTTCTTCTCGATGGAGTTCAGGGACTCGTCGGCCCGGGAGGGGTCGTTCGCGGCGTTCTCCACGGCCTGCTGCAGGCCGGTGACGCTGTCGGCGATGGAGTCGGCGGTGTGCACGCAGTCCAGGGCCTTGTTGACGGTGTCGCAGCCGGTGGTGAAGCCGGCGGTGAGCGCGGCGGTTGCCACGACGGCGACGGCGGTGAGACGGCGTCGGCTGACGGCGGCCATGGTGAAGGTCCCCTCCCCTGGTAAGGCTGTCCGTAGCTAGGACGCCGGGGAGGGCGCGCGGGTTGCCCGCGCGCGCCCGTCCTGTTGGCCTGCCCTTTACTTTCTCTCTTTCGCGTTGTGCCTTGTACTTTCGGCCCGTTGCTTTCCGCCCGTTACTTCCCGAGCGCGGCGTCCAGGGTCGCGCGCTGGATCGCGGCCAGCTCGTCGCAGCCGGTGACGGCGAGGTCGAGCAGGGCGTTCAGCTCCTCGCGGGCGAAAGGCTCGGCCTCGGCGGTGCCCTGGACCTCGACGAAGCGGCCGTCGCCGGTGCAGACGACGTTCATGTCGGTCTCGGCGCGCACGTCTTCCTCGTAGCAGAGGTCGAGGAGCGGGACGCCGCCGACGATGCCGACGGAGACGGCGGAGACGGTGCCGGTGAGCGGCTGCCGGCCGGCCTTGATCAGCTTCCTGCCCTGGGCCCAGGCGACGGCGTCGGCGAGGGCGACGTACGCGCCGGTGATGGCTGCCGTGCGGGTGCCGCCGTCGGCCTGGAGGACGTCGCAGTCGAGGACGATGGTGTTCTCGCCGAGCGCCTTGTAGTCGATGACGGCGCGCAGCGAGCGGCCGATGAGGCGGGAGATCTCGTGCGTACGGCCACCGATCTTGCCCTTGACGGACTCGCGGTCGCCGCGGGTGTTGGTGGCGCGGGGCAGCATGGCGTACTCGGCGGTGACCCAGCCCTCGCCGCTGCCCTTGCGCCAGCGCGGGACGCCCTCGGTCACGGAGGCGGTGCAGAACACCTTGGTGTCGCCGAAGGAGACGAGGACGGAGCCCTCGGCGTGCTTGCTCCAGCCGCGTTCGATGGTGACCGGGCGGAGCTGTTCGGGGGTACGGCCGTCGATGCGAGACATGGCGACGAGCCTAGCCGTACATGGTGAAGGGGCTCCTCCCGCCTCGGGAAGAGCCCCTTCACAGGTGAGCCGGCGGGGCTCACATCATGTCTTCGATCTCCGCGGCGATCGGGTCGGCGTCGGTGCCGATGACGACCTGGATGGCGGTGCCCATCTTGACGACGCCGTGGGCGCCGGCGGCCTTCAGGGCGGCCTCGTCGACCAGCGAGGCGTCGGACACCTCGGTACGCAGGCGGGTGATGCAGCCCTCGATCTCCTCGATGTTGTCCAGCCCGCCGAGCGCGGCGACGATCTTCTCAGCCTTGGTGGCCATGTCCTGTCTCCCTGACTTCCCTGATCCGAACCGCTATGTCGCAGTAACCCACAGTTGGCCCATCTTCGCGAGCGGTCCTGCCGTAGGTGCCGAATGATGGCGATCACGGCAGTGGAACCGTCCGCCGACTGGTCTACACCACCGTGGGGACGGTCGCCAAACCGCGTCCGACGAACCGCGTTCGAGCCGAGTGGCCGGAGGTCGCCCATGAGCGCCGGGAGCACACCCGCCGGCAGTACGGTCAGCCCGGTGCGGGAACGCTGGCACCATCTGTTCCAGGGCCTGCAGAAGATGGGCCGCAGTCTGCAGCTGCCGATCGCGGTGCTGCCGGCGGCGGGCATCCTCAACCGCCTCGGCCAGCCCGACGTGTTCGGCAAGGACGGCCTGGGCTGGACCGACGTCTCCAAGGTGATGATGGGCGCGGGCGGCGCCCTGCTCGACGGCTCGCTCGGCCTGCCGCTGCTGTTCTGCGTGGGCGTGGCGATCGGCATGGCGAAGAAGTCGGACGGTTCGACGGCGCTCGCGGCGGTGGCGGGCTTCCTCGTCTACTACGGCGTACTGCACCAGTTCCCCGAGTCCTGCCCCGGCGGCGCGAAGGCCGTCCCGCAGGTCGGCTGCCAGGTGACCGCCGGCACGGGCGCGGGTGCGGTGACGCCCTTCACCTTCCAGAACCCGGGCATCTTCGGCGGCATCGTCATGGGTCTGCTGGCCGCCTTCTTCTGGGCCCGCTTCCACCGCACCAGGCTGGTGGACTGGCTGGGCTTCTTCAACGGCCGCCGGCTGGTGCCGATCATCATGGCGTTCGTCGCCATCGTCTTCGCGGCGCTGTGTCTGTGGATCTGGCCGCCGATCGGCAGCGGCCTGGAGAGCTTCAGCCACTGGCTGCGGGACGCGGGTGCCTGGGGTGCGGGAGTCTTCGGGGTGGCGAACCGCGCGCTGCTGGTGGTCGGCCTGCACCAGTTCCTGAACGTGCCCATCTGGTTCCAGTTCGGCAGTTACACCAAGCCGGACGGCACGGTGGTGCACGGCGACATCAACATGTTCCTGGCGGGCGACCCGCATGCGGGCCAGTTCACCTCGGGCTTCTTCCCGATCATGATGTTCGCGCTGCCGGCGGCCGCGCTGGCGATCACCCACTGCGCCAAGCCGCACCGCCGCAAGGAGGTCGGCGGTCTGATGCTGTCGGTGGCGCTGACGTCGTTCGTCACGGGCATCACCGAACCGATCGAGTACTCCTTCCTCTTCATCGCGCCCCTGCTCTACGCCGCCCACGCCGTGCTCACCGGTGTCTCGATGGCGGTGACCTGGGCGCTCGGGGTGCATGACGGCTTCAGCTTCTCGGCCGGCCTCATCGACTACGTGATCAACTGGAACCTGGCGACGAGACCGTGGGCGATCATCCCGATCGGCCTGTGCTTCGCTGCGGTCTACTACGCCGTCTTCCGGTTCGCGATCACCAGGTTCGACCTGAAGACGCCCGGCCGCGAGCCGGAGGACGAGGTCGAGGACATCACCAAGGCGTGACCCCAGCAGGCCCGGGAACAGGGGCCGTTCGCCCCCTTAGCACATCGGCACGCCGCGTAGCGTGTCGGTAGCGGATTTCGTGGTTCCTTATCCCGCCTTCATCGTGCTACAACAGGTCTACACCACTGAGTGGTGTAGACCATCACCGATGGAGGACATCCACCATGACCACCGCGACCGCCACGGCGGCTCCCGCGAAGAAGCGGGGATCCGGCCTGTTCCAGGGCCTGCAGAAGGTCGGCCGCAGCCTGCAGCTCCCGATCGCCGTCCTGCCGGCGGCGGGCATCATGGTCCGGCTGGGCCAGGACGACATCTTCGGCAAGGACGGCCTGGGCTGGGACAAGGTCGCGACCGTCTTCAACGCCGCCGGCGGTGCCATCACCGGCAGCCTGCCGATCCTGTTCTGCATAGGCGTGGCCATCGGCTTCGCCAAGAAGGCGGACGGCTCCACCGCGCTCGCCGCGCTGGTCGGCTTCCTCGTCTACAGCAAGGTCATGCAGGCCTTCCCGGTGACCGAGGAGCACATCGAGAAGGGGAAGATCGTCGCGGCGACGTACAACGACCCCGGTGTCCTCGGCGGCATCATCATGGGTCTGCTCGCCGCCGTGCTGTGGCAGCGGTTCCACCGCACGAAGCTGGTGGACTGGCTCGGCTTCTTCAACGGCCGCCGCCTGGTGCCGATCATCATGGCCTTCGTCGGCACCCTCGTGGGCGTGCTCTTCAGCCTGGTCTGGGAGCCCGTCGGCAAGGGCATCACGCACTTCGGCGAGTGGATGACGGGTCTCGGCTCCGTCGGTGCCGCACTGTTCGGTCTGGTCAACCGTGGTCTGATCCCGATCGGCATGCACCAGTTCGTGAACACCGTGGCGTGGTTCCAGATCGGCGACTTCAAGAACTCCCACGGCGACCTGGTGCACGGTGACATCACCCGGTTCCTCGCCGGTGACCCGAGCGCCGGTATGTTCATGTCCGGCTTCTTCCCGATCATGATGTTCGGTCTGCCGGCCGCCGCCATCGCCATCGCGCACTGCGCCCGACCCGAGCGCCGCAAGGCCGTCCTCGGCATGATGGTCTCGCTCGCGCTGACCTCGTTCGTCACCGGCGTGACCGAGCCGATCGAGTTCACCTTCATGTTCATCGCCCCGCTGCTGTACGTGATCCACGCGGTCCTGACCGCCGTGTCCATGGCGGTCACCTGGGGGCTGGGCGTCCACGCGGGCTTCAACTTCTCGGCCGGCGCGATCGACTACGTCCTGAACTGGAACCTCGCGACCAGGCCCTGGCTGATCATCCCGATCGGCCTGGCGTTCGCGGCGATCTACTACGTGGTCTTCCGCTTCGCGATCACCAGGTTCAACCTCCCGACCCCGGGCCGCGAGCCCGAGGAGGAGATCGAGGACCTCACCAAGGCGTAGCGCGCCCCTTCGAAACGCGCAGAGGCCCCGGAACCCGACTGGTTCCGGGGCCTTCGTCAGGTGCGGACGCTAGACCTCGTACGTCGCCCGGGGCGCGGCCAGTTCGACGGGGCCGGTGAACACCTCGCGTGCGTCCCGGAGGTTGACCTGGGGGTCGGTCCACGGCGGGATGTGGGTGAGGATCAGGCGGCGGGCGCCCGCGCGGACCGCCGTCTCGCCCGCCTCGCGGCCGTTGAGGTGCAGGTCCGGGATGTTCTCCTTGCCGTGCGTGAACGCGGCCTCGCACAGGAACAGGTCGGTGTCCCGGGCCAGCTCGTCCAGCGCCTCGGTGACACCCGTGTCGCCGGAGTACGTCAGCGACCGCCCGCCGTGCTCGATCCGGATGGCGTACGCCTCCACGGGGTGCCGGACCCGCTCGGTGTGCACCGTGAACGGGCCCATCTCGAACGTGGACGGCTTGACGGTGTGGAAGTCGAAGACCTCGCTCATCGACGAGGCGGAGGGGGTGTCGGCGTAGGCCGTGGTCAGGCGGTGCTCGGTGCCCTCGGGGCCGTAGACCGGGATCGGGTCGGCACGGCCGCCGTCGTGGCGGTAGTAGCGCGCGACGAAGTACGCGAGCATGTCGATGCAGTGATCGGCGTGCAGATGGCTCAGGAAGATCGCGTCGAGGTCGTAGAGACCGCAGTGGCGCTGCAGCTCGCCCAGGGCGCCGTTGCCCATGTCGAGAAGCAGCCGGAAGCCGTCGGCCTCGACGAGGTAGCTCGAGCAGGCCGATTCCGCGGACGGGAACGACCCCGAGCAGCCGACGACGGTGAGCTTCATGAAGCAGAAACCTCCGTTGGCGGAAAGATCAGGCGGCGAAGATCAAAAGGGCAGGAAACGGGGGTCGTGCGGTTTGTCGAGCGTAAGGCGCGAAAGCACGGGTCGCTCCTCCGCAAAGGGCCGTTGTGGGCGAACTCACCTGTGCTGTCACCGGTTCGGCTGGACCCGGGGCGCAGAAGGTTCATCAGAGGGCGCGCGATCCTCGGCGCGCGCCGGTAACGTCGTCGTATGGACACGTCCTGGTGGCTGGCGCTCGCGGCGGTCGTACTGCTCGCGCTGGTCGCCACGCTCATAGACGGCTGGGGGCGCGGTCGCCGGCCCGCCGGACGCCGCCTCAGGCCGCTCGGCCGCGCGGGAACGCACCCGCGACAGGCCGCCCGGCCGGCCCCCGGGGACATCTGGTGGGCGGACGTCCCTTACGAGGACCACGCCGAGGTCAAGGACCGGCCCTGTCTGGTGCTGGCCGTGCGCGGGAACCGGGCCACGGTCGCGAAGATCACCAGCAAGTACCACGACGAACGCGCCGGGGTGATCCCGCTCCCGCCCGGCGCGGTCGGCGACGCCCGCGGCCGCCCCAGCTTCCTGGAGACGGACGAGCTGCGCGAAGTGCCCGTCGGCGACTTCCGGCGCCGGGTCGGGGTGGTCGACCCGGTGTTGTGGGACCAGGTGCGGCACCTGGCCGGCTGATCACTGCACGGTCACCGTGACTGTCCACTCCTGGATGCCCTTGCAGGAGAGCTGACCCGGAGCCGTCGGCTGGGCGCACAGGGGGCGGGAGGACGTCAGTTTCACGGTGCCGGCCGTCACGGCGTGGTACGCGGCGGTGGCGTCCCCGGGCTGGAGGACGAAGCCGGCGTTCATGCCCTTGAGCGCGCTGCCGCTCACCGCGACCGGCTTCCAGGGACGGGACTTGGTGCCCTTCAGGGTCAGGCGGACCTCGCCGCCCTTGGTCACGCACACGGTGCGGCCGCCGTCCGCGGCCTTCAGCTGCACGTCGGCCGCGCAGCCGCCCTTGGTCGGTGCGGGGGACGCGGGGGACGACGACGGCGACACCTTGCCGCTGCCGCTCGCGTTGTCCGAGCCGCTCTGCGAGCCGCAGCCGGCGAGGAGCAGTGCTGCCGCCGCGAGGGCGAGGGGGGTCGTGGTACGGCGCATGGGGTTCGCCTTTCTGCCGTGGCCGCGGGGGGTCGGCCGCCTGGTGCAGATGAGACGTAGCAGCACGACGAACGGATCCCGCACGCGGACTGTTTCCGCGTGCGGGATCACTGGGTGGTTCAGATGGTGGTTCGGACGGGACGGATCAGCTGGTCGTCAGGGCGGTGTCGTCCACGACGAAGCTGGTCTGCAGCGAGGAGTCCTCCACGCCGTTGAACTTCAGGGTGACCGTCTGGCCCGCCAGCGAGGACAGGTCGAAGGTCTTCTGCGCGTAACCGGAGCCCGCGTTGAGGTTCGAGTACGACGCCAGGGTGGTCGAACCGGCGGTCACCGTCAGCTTGTCGTACGCGGTGCTGCCGGTCTCCGCGGTGTCGATGTGCAGGTAGAAGCTGAGCGTGGCCTTGCAGCCGGCCGGGATCGTCACCGACTGGGACAGCGTGTCGGTGTGCGAGGAGCCGTAGCCGTCGAGCCAGGCGTAGTACGAGCCGCCGTGCGCCGCCTCACCGGTGTCGTTGGTGATCACGCCGCTGGTCGAGGTCCAGCCGGTGCTGCCCGACTCGAAGCCGGGGTTGGCCAGCAGCTGGGACGAGGTGCAGCCGCCACCGCCGGAGCCGACGGTCCAGGTGAAGGAGGTCGAACCGGAGGCGCCGGTGGAGTCCTTCGCGGTGACCGTGACCTGGTAGGTGCCGGCCGTGGACGCCGTACCGGAGATCAGGCCGGTGGAGCTGTTGATGGACAGGCCGGTCGGCAGGCCGGAGGCGCTGTAGGTGAGGGCCGCGCCCGCGCTGTCGCTGGCCTTGATCTGCAGGCTGACCGCGCTTCCGGTGGTGGTGGACTGGCTGCCGGGATTGGTGACGGTCACCGTGTTGCCGCTGCTGGAGCCGGCGGTGAAGGCGGCGGTGCCGTTCGGGGTGCCCCAGCCGGTCGGGCCGTCGTAGCCGGTGCCCGCGGTGCAGAAGTACGACGGGGAGCAGCTGCCGTTGTTGCCGCTGGTGACGTCGTACAGGTTGCCCGTGTGCTGGTACGGGTACTTCGCCGGGTAGTCACTGGAGCCCGGGGTGCCCGCGAGGGCGTAGACGCCGGCGACGATCGGGGCGGAGGCGCTGGTGCCGCCGTAGACCGCCCAGCCGGTGCCGCCGTAGGTGTCGTAGACCGCGACGCCGGTGGCCGGGTCGGCGACGGCGGAGACGTCGGCCTCCATGCGCTTGGAGCAGCCGCTGTCGGTCTGCCAGCTCGGCTTCGGGTCGTAGGCGGAGCAGCCGGAGCCGGTGCCCTCGGTGGAGCTGGTGTGCCACACCGACTCGCTCCAGCCGCGGGAGTTGGAGGAGGTGGTGAGCGCGGTGCCGCCGACGGCGGTCACGTACTGGGAGGTCGCCGGGTACTCGGCGCCGTAGGCGGAGTCACCGGAGGAGACGGTGATCGCGACGCCCGGGTGCTTGAAGTACTGGGTGTCCTCGCCGGTCTGGGCGGAGGACTCGGAGCCGCCCCAGCTGTTGGAGACGACCTTGGCGCCGAGCGCGACGGCCTCGTTCTCGGCGGTGCCGAGGTCGGAGTCGGTCGCGGAGTTGGCCTCGACCAGGATGATGTTGCAGTTCGGGCAGACCGCGCTGACCATGTCGAGGTCGAGGGCCTCTTCGCCGGCCCAGCCGGTGTCGTTGGTCGGCAGCGAGGTGGTGGAGCCGGTCTGGCTGACCTGCTTGAAGCAGCCGTTGGCCTTGGTGCAGGACGACAGGCCGTAGGTGGAGCGGTAAGTGCCCAGGTCCGACTCGGCGTTGGGGTCGTTGTAGGCGTCGACGATGGCGACGGTCATGCCGGAACCGCCCGTGGTGGGCAGGTTGTAGGCACTGTGCAGGTTGGCCGGGGAGAGGCCGGAGGGGGCCGCGGCGGCGAGCGCCGAGGCGAGGCGCTGCTTGATGTCGGTGCGGCGCTGGGCGAAGCAGGACGCGTGGCCCGGCTCGGCGGTGGCGCACAGGTGCGCCGTGGGCACCTTCTGGCCGGCCTTGCCGGTGGAGTGGTAGGTCTGCCGCTCGGGTGCGGTCAGCGCCTTGTTGTTCTGCGTGACCTTGGTGCCGTGCGGGTGGGCCGTGGCGCTCTGCGCGCCGGCCGTCGGTGCCGCGACGAGCCCGGCGACGGTGAGGGTGAGGGCGGGGAAGGAGACGACGAGGAGTCTTCGCAGGCTCCGTCTCCGCTTGCTCAGGCGTGACTCACGCATGGGGTACTGCCTCCGGTTGACGTGGGGATGCGCACTGGATTGGCAGCCCGTGACGCGCGTAGCGGCGGTGGAACCGCGCAGTCATGAGCATGACACTCACAGACACCCGTCATGGCACCGGGTGAGCGTGACATGACAGGGTGTGGGGAGGAACGTAGCTCCGGCTCCGGCACCACCGGCAGTACCGGGCGGTTTTCTTTGCCCTGCCATAGGAATGGTTTAGCCCCCTCATGAGAGAGGGGGCTGGATCACCGCTTGATGCGGAACGGACGGTTCTGATAACGGCGGCATCACGCCCAGAGCTGGCCCTGCAGCGTCTCGATGGCTTCCTCGGTGGTGGCCGCCGTGTAGACGCCGGTGGACAGATACTTCCAGCCACCGTCGGCCACGATGAAGACGATGTCGGCGCTCTCCCCCGCCTTGACCGCCTTCCTGCCCACACCGATCGCCGCGTGCAGGGCGGCGCCGGTGGAGACACCCGCGAAGATGCCCTCCTGCTGCAGGAGTTCACGGGTGCGGGTGACCGCGTCGGCCGAGCCGACCGAGAAGCGGGAGGTCAGCACGGAGGCGTCGTACAGCTCCGGCACGAAGCCCTCATCGAGGTTGCGCAGGCCGTACACCAGGTCGTCGTAGCGCGGTTCGGCGGCGACGATCTGGACGCCCGGCTTGTGCTCGCGCAGATAGCGGCCGACACCCATCAGGGTGCCGGTGGTGCCGAGGCCCGCCACGAAGTGGGTGATGGAGGGCAGGTCGGCGAGGATCTCCGGGCCGGTGGTGGCGTAGTGGGCACCCGCGTTGTCCGGGTTGCCGTACTGATAGAGCATCACCCAGTCGGGATGCTCCGCCGCCAGCTCCTTGGCCACGCGTACGGCGGTGTTGGAGCCGCCCGCGGCCGGCGAGGAGATGATCTCGGCGCCCCACATGCCGAGCAGGTCCCGGCGCTCCTGCGAGGTGTTCTCCGGCATCACGCACACCATGCGGTAGCCCTTGAGCTTGGCCGCCATGGCGAGAGAGATGCCGGTGTTGCCGGAGGTGGGTTCGAGGATCGTGCAGCCCGGGGTGAGCCGGCCGTCCTTCTCCGCCTGCTCGATCATGTGCAGCGCGGGGCGGTCCTTGACCGAGCCGGTGGGGTTGCGGTCCTCCAGCTTGGCCCAGATCCGGACGTCGGCGGACGGCGAGAGTCGCGGCAGGCGCACCAACGGGGTGTTGCCCACCGCGGCCAGCGGGGAGTCGTAGCGCATCGCTGCTCAGCGACCGGTCAGCGCATGCCGCCGGCGACGGCCGGCAGGATCGTCACGTTGTCGCCGTCGGACAGCTTGGTGTTGATGCCGTCCAGGAAGCGGACGTCCTCGTCGTTCAGGTAGACGTTCACGAACCGGCGCAGCTGGTCGCCGTCCACGATGCGGGCCTGGATGCCCGTGTGCCGGCGTTCGAGGTCGGCGAGCAGCGCGGCGAGGGTGTCACCGCTGCCCTCCACCGCCTTCTGACCGTCGGTGTACTGGCGGAGGATGGTCGGGATGCGGACCTCGATGGCCATGGCTCAGGGCTCCTGTCGGAAGGTGTCGTCGGTTCGGGCGTGCGGCGGCCCGCCGCGGCACACGGGCCGAACGGCGGCAGGGGGAATCAACAGATGGCGCTGTTCAGCCTGCACAGGTCGACGTGCAGCCGCGCCACGAGCAGCGTGCCCGGCGCCTTCTCGCTCACGTCGTACAGAACCATGGGCTCATCGTAACGATTCCCGGTCCCGGCATCGGAGTGTGATCTCGCATGCTGGATGAATTCTGACCGAATCGCGGGATCAGTACCCCTCTACGACCTTGACCTCCTCCTCGGTGACCTCGCCGTCCAGGATCCGGAACGAGCGGAACTGGAAATCGCCGAGGCCGTCGGTGTCGGCGGTGGAGACGAGGACGTAGTGGGCGCCGGGCTCGTTGGCGTAGGAGATGTCGGTCCGGGAGGGGTACGCCTCGGTCGCGGTGTGCGAGTGGTAGATGATCACCGGCTCCTCGTCGCGGTCGTCCAGCTCGCGGTAGAGCTTGAGCAGGTCCTGCGAGTCGAACTCGTAGAACGTGGGCGAGCGGGCCGCGTTCAGCATCGGGATGAACCGCTCGGGGCGGCCGGCGCCCGCGGGGCCGGCGACCATGCCGCACGCCTCGTCGGGGTGGTCCTCGCGCGCGTGGGCGACGATCTGGTCGTAGAGGGCCTGGGTGATGGTCAGCATGACGGTCAGGATAAGCAGAGGGGCCGCCCCGTACCGAGGTGTGGTACGGGACGGCCCACATGCTGGACGTCCTGAGCGGCGACCGGCGAGGATGCCACGAGTACCCTCGCCGGCCGGACGTCCTTTCCGTTGGCCTTATGGTGCTCAGCGCTTGCGGAAGGCCGCGGCCTCCGGGTTGCGGCGCTTGAGCGCCCAGTAGGAGACGCCGAGGATCGCGCCCCACAGCGGAGCACAGTACAGCGAGACCCGGGCATCCTTGTCGATACCCATGAGCACGATCACCATGAAGATGAACAGCAGCGCGAAGACGCTGGTGTACGGCGCGCCCGGCGCGCGGAACTCGCTCTGCGGCAGCTCCCCGCGGTTCGCCTTCGCCCGGTAGCGGATCTGGCAGATCAGGATGACGATCCAGGCCCACATGCCGGAGATGGTCGCGAAGGACACCACGTAGTCGAACGCCTTGCCCGGCCACTGGTAGTTGATCCAGACGCCGACCAGCATCAGCGCGGCGGAGAACGTGGTGCCGGCCAGCGGGGTGCCGCTGCGCGTCAGCTTGGTGAAGAACTTCGGGCCCTGGCTGTTGAGCGCCAGGTCACGCAGCATGCGGCCGGTGGAGTACATACCGGAGTTGCAGGAGGACAGGGCGGCCGTGAGGACGACGAAGTTCACGATGCCGGCGCCGGCGGCGAGGCCCATCTTCTGGAAGGCGGCCACGAACGGGCTGACACCCGGGTGGAAGTTGGTCCACGGCACGACCGACAGGATCATGATCAGCGCGCCGACGTAGAAGACGGCGATGCGCCACGGCACGGTGTTGATCGCCTTCGGCAGCACCTTCTTGGGGTCCTTGGACTCGCCCGCGGTGACACCGACCAGCTCGACGGCGAGGAAGGCGAACATGACCATCTGCAGGGTCATCAGCGTGCTGCCGACGCCGTGCGGGAAGAAGCCGCCGTCGTTCCACAGGTGGCTGACCGAGGCGGTCTTGCCGGCGTCGGAGAAGCCGATCGTCAGGATGCCGGCGCAGATCAGGATCATGCCGATGATCGCGGTGACCTTGACCATGGAGAACCAGAACTCCAGCTCACCGAAGAGCTTCACGGAGATCAGGTTGGCGGCGTACAGCACGATCGTGAAGATCAGCGCCGAGACCCACTGCGGGATGTCGAACCAGTACGTCATGTAGGCGGCCGCGGCCGTGACCTCGGTGATGCCGGTGACCACCCAGAACAGCCAGTACGTCCAGCCGGTGACGAAGCCCGCGAAGGGGCCGATGAACTCGCGCGCGTACTCGGAGAACGAACCCGACACCGGGCGGTACATCAGCAGCTCGCCGAGCGCCCGCATGATCAGGAAGATCACGAGACCCGCGATGGCGTACGCCAGGATCAGGCTGGGGCCGGCCTTGGAAATGCCCTTGCCGGCGCCGAGGAACAGGCCGGTGCCGATGGCACCGCCGATGGCGATCATCTGGATCTGGCGGGACCCGAGCCCGCGCTGATACCCCTCGCCGCCCTCGCCGTCCGCGGTCCGCACGGCCTCTTCGCCGTCGCGATGCTGGTCGACCTGCGCTGAGGTCATGTGTGGTGCGCCTTTCTCCATGCCGACCCGGGCCTTTCGTCGGCCTCGGATCGGGTTTCGATCCCCCCGGATGCTGGAGTTGTCTGCCTGGCCGACGGTCGTCGGCTCGGTGGCGCACCCGGCCGGACGTGGGTGGTGTCGGCCGGGCGATCGTGAAGATTTATCACGGCCGCAATACTGATCACCGGGACGGGTTGTGACCCATCACACAGGGAAAAGCGGACAAAGAACGCCCGAACGCGGCAAAACCGGCCGCAACGGTGACGGGATCGTTATCCGGATTTGAGCGTCCGCTGAGCGAACACTCGTGCACCGCAAAAGCCGTCTTCACGGCATCAGCGTGCCGACCAAGGTCTCCTGGAGCCCGCCCAGCCACAGATAGGCCATGACCATCGGCTTGCGGGGGTCCTCGTCGGGGAGCCGGTACAGGAGATCGGTGTCGTCCTCCTCGGTGATCTCCAGCCGGGTGCCGATCGCCAGCCGCAGGTCGTTGAGGGCGCTGAGCCACTGCCGGGACTCCTCGGGAGCCAGCTTCAGCACCGCCCCGCCCTCGTCCACCGGGGAGAGCGCGTCCAGGGTGCGGATCACCGCGAGTGCGTTCTCGCGCTTGCCGGCCCTCAGGTCGTTCTCGGTGTAGCGGCGGAACTCGGCGGAGTGGGCCAGCCGCTCCTCCGCGTCGGCGGGCGAGTCCGGGGCCTTCTCCGGGTCGCTGTAGGCATCCGGGAAGAGCCGGCGCAGCACCGGATCGGCGGGCGGCTCGCTCGGGCCCTCCGCGAACAGCTCGGCGAGCGGGTCCTTGGGGGAGTCGGCACCGGGGCCGGGACCGATCAGCTCCAGGAGCTGGACGGCCAGCGACCGGATGATGGAGATCTCGACGTCGTCGAGCGCGACGGCCGCGCCGCCGCCGGGGAGCGGTTCGAAATGTCCGGGCATGTAAATGGGTTCGCTACTTCCGGTCCTGCTGCAGGGTGGCCCACAGACCGTAGCCGTGCATCGCCTGCACGTCGCGCTCCATCTCCTCGCGGCTCCCGCTGGAGACGACCGCCCGGCCCTTGTGGTGGACGTCGAGCATGAGCTTGGTGGCCTTGTCCTTGCTGTAGCCGAAGTACGACTGGAAGACGTACGTCACATAGCTCATGAGGTTGACCGGGTCGTTGTGCACGATCGTGACCCAGGGGACGTCGGGTTCGGGTACGGCGAAGACCTCCTCCGCCGACTCGGTGCGTTCGATCTCTACGGGCGCGGGTGACGTCACAGTGCCCATGCTGCCACGCTCAGCGAAAATCGTCACACTGACGAAATGGGGGTAGCATCCTCGTCATGAACACAGCGGACCTTGGGCTGCCGGTGGATGTTCCCTCGACGGCGCTCTTCACGGACCAGTACGAGCTGACGATGCTGCAGGCCGCTCTGAAGGCCGGTACGGCCGAACGACGGAGCGTGTTCGAGGTCTTCACCCGGCGGCTGCCGAACGGCCGCCGCTACGGCGTGGTCGCCGGCACCGGGCGCGTCCTGGACGCGGTGGAGAACTTCCGTTTCGACGCGGGCGTCCTCGGCTTCCTGCGAGAGCGGAAGATCGTCGACGAGGAGACCCTGGCGTGGCTCGCCGGCTACCGCTTCAGCGGGGACGTCTGGGGCTACCCCGAGGGCGAGGTCTACTTCCCCGGCTCGCCGATCATGCGGGTCGAGGGCAGCTTCGCCGAGTGCGTGCTCCTGGAGACGGTCATCCTCTCCATCCTCAACCACGACTCCGCGATCGCCGCGGCCGCCTCCCGCATGGCCTCGGCCGCCGGGGACCGCCCGCTGATCGAGATGGGCGCCCGGCGCACCCACGAGCTGGCGGCGGTGGCCGCGTCCCGGGCGGCGTACGTCGGCGGCTTCGCGACCACCTCCGACCTGGCGGCCGGCTTCCGCTACGGCATCCCGACCGTCGGCACCTCGGCCCACGCCTTCACCCTGCTCCACGACCGCGAGCGGGACGCCTTCCAGGCCCAGGTCGAGACCCTCGGCCGGGGCACCACGCTGCTCGTGGACACCTACGACGTCGCCCAGGCCGTCCGTACGGCGGTGGAGGTGGCCGGCCCCGAGCTGGGCGCGGTCCGCATCGACTCCGGCGACCTGCTGCTCGTGGCGCACCGGGTGCGGCAGCAGCTGGACGAGCTGGGCGCCACGCACACGAAGATCGTCGTGACCTCCGACCTGGACGAGTACGCGATCGCCTCCCTCGCCGCCGCTCCCGTGGACGCGTACGGCGTCGGCACCCAGCTGGTCACCGGCTCCGGGCACCCGACCTGCTCCATGGTCTACAAGCTGGTCGCCCGCGCCGAGTCCGGCGACCCCGAGGCGCCGCTGGTGCCGGTCGCGAAGAAGTCCAGCGGCGGCAAGACCTCCATCGGGGGCCGCAAGTGGGCGGCGCGCCGGCTGGACGCGGACGGGGTGGCGGAGGCCGAGGTCGTGGGCACCGGGCCGGTGCCGGCGGAGCTGGCCGACCGCCAGCTGCTGGTCGAGCTGGTCAAGGGCGGCGACGTGGTCGCCCGTGAACCGCTGGACGTCCCCCGGGACCGGCACATCGCCGCCCGGGCGAACCTCCCGCTCTCCGCTACACAGCTCTCCCGAGGGGAACCCGTCATTCCGACGGAGTACGCCACCGGGAGGTCGGGTAGCTAGAGCGGGACCGCCCTCCGCCCCCTCGCCCGCCCCCTCCCGCGCGGGCCCGGAAGTCTCTAGGCTCAGTTACTTAACTCTTAGTCGAAGGACACCCGCCATGCGCCGCGCCTTGATCGTCGTAGATGTGCAGAACGACTTCTGCGAGGGGGGCAGCCTCGCGGTGGCCGGGGGTGCGGACGTGGCCGCCGCGATCACGGAACTGATCGGCCAGGCGGCGGGCACCGGATACCGGCACGTGGTCGCCACCCGGGATCACCACATCGCCCCCGGCGGCCACTTCGCCGACGATCCCGACTTCGTCCACTCCTGGCCCGCGCACTGCGTCGCGGGCACGGAGGGCGTCGGCTTCCACCCGAACTTCGCCCCGGCCGTCGCCTCCGGCGCGATCGACGCGGTCTTCGACAAGGGCGCGTACTCGGCCGCCTACAGCGGCTTCGAGGGCGTCGACGAGAACGGCGTCCCGCTGGCCGACTGGCTCCGCGCCCGGCACATCGACGAGGTCGACGTGGTGGGCATAGCCACCGACCACTGCGTACGCGCCACCGCCCTGGACGCCGCGCGCGAGGGCTTCCGCACCCAGGTCCTGCTGGACCTGACGGCCGGGGTCGCCCCGCAGACGACGGAGCGGGCGCTGGAGGAGCTGCGGGCGGCGGGAGTGGAGCTCACCGGCAAGCCGGTGGTAAGCGGTTAGAGCGGCCGGCCCGGGGGCGCGGGCCCCGGCACCGGACCCGCACCCCCCACCCGTCGACTTCGGCTAAACCACCGCTGACCTGCGAAGAAGCGCTCGGATGGGATGCCACAGCTCGTTCACGATGACACCGTTGTCGGCGGGAGCCGTACGCCATATCAGGCCGTCCGGATGGTGCAGCACCGCCGTGACCTCGTCGGGCGTCGGAGGCGCGGCGTTCCCCCGGAGGTAGATCGCGCGGAACCCCAGATTGCGGAGCCTGGTCAGGGCTCGGGCGCGGTTGTGGGCGTGCACCAGTACCCGCACCCCGACGGCGTCGTAGGGCAGATTCAGCGCCACCACGACCGTGCCGTTCGGCAGTTTGCAGAAGCCTCCAGCGGCCATGCGGTCACATCCCCGTTTCCGTCGGTGTCAATAAGCGATCCACAGGACGCACCTAAACACGATCGGCGGCAACCCGCCAAGGGGCTACCGCCGAAACGCGCGTGACCTGCGTAAATGTGGATTAGTTCACTGCTGGACCAATCTTGAGCATGATCGTCGAGCCGTTCTCGGCCTGCTTGACGATCGCGATCTTGGTGTTGGTGTCAGTGACCTTCACGCCCCCGGCGGGGTTCGCCGGGTCGTAGTAGGTGCTGGTGTGGTCGTTGAAGACCGGCACCCCCTTCGAGGCCCTGATCACCGTCGGGACGTCCGCCTTGTGCAGCGTGATGCCGTCCGTGCCGTACAGGCTGAACGGGGAGTCGTAGGCCTGCATGCGGTTGCGCAGCAGCGTGCCGTCGGACCACTTCAGAGCCTGCGGGTGGGAGTCGACCGGCAGGATCAGACCGGAACCCGGGTGGCCGTTGGTGCTGTTGGTGTTGTTGTCCGCCTGGGAGGTGTCCCACTTCCAGATCAACAGGCCGTTCTGGTACGGGTAGTGCTCCACCCAGCCGGGGCGCTGGGCCGAACCGTAGTTGTACGGGCCGGCCTTGAGCGTCTTGTCGTAGGACACGTACTGCCGGTTCTCGGCGAGGTAGTACTGCTTGTAGTCCTTGGTGAAGGACGCGCCGATGCGGGAGAAGCCGTTCGCGGTCCAACCGGCGTCCTGCGTCTCGGCGTTGTCCGAGAAGAGCGGCGTGCCGTCGGCGCTCACGGTGATCTCGTCGGCCGTGAAGCCGTTCTCCGCGACCCCGCTGTCGGTGGCGTAGCGGAAGCGCAGGTCGATCTTCTTGCCCGCGTAGGCGTCGAGCGCGTACGACAGTTTCTTGTGCGTCTTCGAGAAGCCGGTCAGCGCCGGCTTGCCGCCGCCGTCACGCGGGATGGCCTGGCCGTCCGCCGTGCCGTCCAGGGCGGTCCAGTTGGCGCCGCCGTCGGTCGACACCTCGGTGTAGACGAAGTCGTAGCCGTCCTCGGTGGCCCACCAGCCGTCCAGGTCCAGCTTGGCCGAGGACTTGCCGGTGAGGTCCACGGACCGGGTCAGCGTGTTCTTCAGGTCGTTGCCGCTGCCGCTCCACCACTGGGTCGCCCCCTGGGCCGGCTCGGTGATGGTGGTGGTGACCGCCTTGTCCGGCAGATCGACCAGGAGGGCCTGCTTGTCCCAGGTGTTGTACTCGGCGACGCCCAGCTTGTGCGTGGACTGCGTACCGGCCTTCGCGGTGTCGTAGTTGAGCCAGCCGAGCTGCAGCTTGTCCCAGGCGTTCATGTCGCCGGGCAGGTTGCCGATGGACTCCTTGCCGGTGCCGAGCCACGAGCCGGAGGACATCAGGGTCCAGAAACCGGTGGAGTTGTCGCCGCCGGCGGTGTCGTACTCGTCCGGCAGGCCGAGGTCGTGGCCGTACTCGTGGGCGAAGACGCCGAGGCCGCCGTTCTCCGGCTGGATGGTGTAGTCGCCGACCCAGATCCCGGTGTCGCCGATCTGGGCGCCGCCGAGCTTGTTGTCCGCGGGGCCGGTGACGCCCTTGTCGGTGCCGAAGGCGTACCAGCGGTGGGCCCAGATCGCGTCCTTGCCCTGCGCGCCGCCGCCCGCGGACTCGTCCTCGCCGGCGTGCACGATCTGGAAGTGGTCGATGTAGCCGTCGGGCTCGTTGAAGTTGCCGTCGTGGTTGTAGTCGTAGCGGTCCCACTGGTCGTACTGGGCGAGGTCCTTCTTGATGTCGGCGTCGGTCTTGCCGGCCGCCTTCTGCTGGGCGACCCAGGCGTTCAGGCCGTCGCTGACGATGTTCCACACGGCCGGGCAGTTGGTCTGGCCGCAGGCGTTGTTGCCGTAACGGGCCTCGTTGTAGGGGACCTTGACCCAGTCCGAGACCTCGCCGTCGACCGAGTAGCGGCCCGAGGACTGCTTCTCGTAGTACTTCTTCAGCGACTCGGTCTTCTTCCCCGTGCCGAAGTAGAGGTCCTGGTAATGCTTCTGGTTGTAGTCCTTCTGCCAGGCCGTGGAGTTGTTCTGCGTGCGGTCCGGCGCGGCGATCCGGTTGTGCAGCGGGCCCGCCGTGCCGCCGTACTTGGGGTCGGTCTTGTCCCCGAACTCCACCAGGATCGTGAAGATCTTGTCGGTCTTCTCGCGGCTCAGCTCGACGTACTTGCCCTTGCCCTTGCGGCTCTTGAGCTGGACCACCTTGGAGCCGCCCCGCTCCTGCGCCTTGGTCTTGCCCGATATGAGCTGGTTCAGCGCCTCCCGGCGCTGGGCTTCCTGGGTCTTGCTGAGCGGACCGTCCAGGTCGTCCGCCCGCTGTGTCACCGGAGCCGGATCGTGCCGGTGGACGGCGGCGGAGCGGGCCGCCTGGGTGCTGGCCTCCGCGACGGCGAAGGTGGCGAACGTGGCGGAAGCCGCCGCGAGCGTCACGCCGACCGCGGCCGCTCTGAACGTCCAGGATCTGCTGGTCACTTGAGTTCCCCTCTAGCGCTGCACGCAGGTGTGCATGGTCGTGCGCGTGTTTCAAGTGACGTAATTTGACTTGAGGTTTAGCAGAAAAGACAGACCTTGACTCAGCCACTTCGTGTGCACTATGCGGAGTTGACGTCCGCTTTACGTATGCCGTGCTTCCTGTGCGCCCCCCGTGCACCTGTACCGTGGGTTAGGTCACGCTTACCAGGGGGCCGGTTCGGGCATGCACGCGAAGAGAGTCGAATGGCACCCCCCACTCCGCCCGAAGACTTCCGAGGACACGATTGCCATGCCTCGTCCGACTGCCGCACAGCTCGTTTACGGTTCGTGCACCGTGATCTTCTCGACGCTCGCCATGCTGCTGCTGTCCCAGACGAGTTCGGGCCTCGGGGTCACCGTCATCGCCCTCGCCGCGCTGGCCCTGGGGCTGCTCGTCGCGATGACGGTGCCCTTGCCGAAGGCCCCGGCGGCCGAGGAACCGACCCGATCCGTCGAGTCCGCACCTCAAGAGCAGCCGGTGTCCACGGCGCTCTGAGCGGCTCATACGTGAGCGGAGAGCGGCGTCTCAATCGGTGGTGACCACCACCGTCTTGGCCGCCTTGTCGTGCAGGCCCTGTTTGTAGGGCTTGTCGAAGAAGCTCCAGCCGCCGCAGATCGCCGTCCAGATGCAGGCGCAGCAGAAGGCGAACGGCACCCAGAGCACCAGGGCGCGGATCAGGTTGGTCTGCACCGAGGGCGTGGCGCCGTTGTCCAGGTTCGCCACCCGCATGTTGAGCCACTTCTTGCCGAGGGTCTGGCCGTACTTGCTCATCATGGAGGTGTCGTACGCGACGTACAGCACGGCCGCGATCACGGACTGGCCCACGGACTTGCCGACCTCGACGTGGTCGCCGTTGACCTGGTACTCGCGCACGCCGAACGCCCAGGTGAGCAGCCAGACGACGATGCCGACGAGGATCATGTCGACGATCCGCGCGAGCGTGCGTCTGCCGCTGTCGGCGAGCGGGGGCATACCGGCCAGCGGGTCACCGGGATAGCCGCCCGGGCCACCGCCGTAGGGGCCGCCGCCGTAGGGAGGAGGCTGGCCACCGCCGTAGGGGGGTGGTGGCTGCTGGCCTCCGTAGGGGGGCGGGGGCGGTTGCGGGCCGCCGGGGGGCGGTTGCGGGCCCCCGCCGCCGGGTGGTGGGGGCTGCTGGGCGCCGCCGGACGGGGTGTCGTACGGCGAGCCCGACCCCTGGTCCGACGGGGGCCGCTTCCTGAACGGGTCGTCCTCGGGGGGCTGCTCTCCCGAGCCGGGGGGCGGTTCACTGCTCATGGCCCGAGTGGACCGCGAACGCCCCGGCTCCGCATCCGACGGGCGGCCGTACGGAGTACCGCCGCCTCGGAACCGCCGCCTCGTCCGGTCAGTCCGCGACGAAGGTGTGGGCCGCCTTGTCGTGCCAGCACTGGTGCCAGGGCCGGTCGAACAGGCACCACAGCACGCCCACGATCCCGATGCCGAGCAGGCCGGGCACGCTGTAGACCAGCCAGCGGCGCAGTGCCCGGCCGAAGGCCGGGGGCTCGTGCGCCTCGATGTCCCGCACCTGAAGCCCCAGCAGCTTCTTGCCGAGGGTGCGGCCCCACTTGGCGGTCGGCAGCACCTCGTACACCACGCCGACGAGCAGCAGGACGGCGAGCACGATGCCGAGGCTGGTGCCGGTCGTGCCGTCGAGCAGCCAGACGGTGACCTCACGGCCGGACAGCCTGGCCGCGTCGATCTTCTGCTGGACGTGGTCGACAGCCTTGGTGCCGAGCGGTACGGCGGCGGCGGCCGTCACCGCGCCCACCACCAGGGTGTCGATCAGCCGGGCGGCGAACCGCTTGCCGAGTCCGGCGGGACGGGCGGCGGCCTGGCGGCGCGCGGCCGCCTGGAACGGGTCCTCCACCACCGGCTTCCACGGCGCGACGGGCTGCTCGTCGGCGCCCCCGGCCAGCTGGTGCACCTGCTGCGCCCAGGACGTCTGACCGCCACCGGGTCCACTGGTCACCGGGGCGGCCGGGGCACCGCCCTGCGCGGGCACCGAGGGCACCACGGAGGCGGGCGCGGCCTGAGCGGACTGCAGGGGCTGCTGCACCCCTCGGGGTGCCTGCGCGGCCTGCGGCGCCTGGCTTGCCTGCGGCGCGCGGGCTGCTTGCGGTGCCTGCGCGGCGGCGGCACGTGACGCGGCGGCCTTTCCGGCACCGAAACCGGGACCCCCGGACTGCGGGGCGGGGATCGAGGGGTTCCCGGCGGCGGGCGGGGTGGGCGCGCCGACGGGCCCCTGCGGCCCGAAGCCACCGGACGGGCCGGGAGCGCCGGGCGTACCGGGAGCACCGGGAGTACCGGGAGCGCCGCCCGAGCCGTGCGGCCCGAAACCGGGGCCCGCCCCGGCCTCCGCACCGGCGGCCTGCGCGCCGGCCGAGGGCCGCGAGCCGTAGCCCGGGTCCACCGCACCCGGCCCTCCGGCCCGGCCGCCGGGCGCCTGCGCACCCGGCCGGCCCTGGCCCGGTACCGGGCGGAACGTCATCGTGCCCTCGTCCTGGACGGCCGCGGGCCCCGGGACCGGGCGGCGGAAGAGGAAGGTGCCGCTGGGATCCCGCTCGTCGTCCTCCGCCGGCGGGACCGAGGCCGCGCCGTCGGCATGCCCGGCCTGGCCGGCCTGCCCGGGCAGCTGGGCCGAACCCTCCGCCGGCACCCTGGGGTCGACACCCCAGGCGGTACGCCCGCCACTGTCGCCGGCGGCACCGGGCGGCCCGGCGGCCCGGCCTCCGGCACCGGCAGGAGGATGCTGACCGTCGGCGGACCAGGCGCCGGGCCGGTTCTGCCCGCCGGGCGTCGGCTGCGGGTCCTCGTCGAAGAAGTGCGGGCCCGTCTCCTCCACCGCGGGGGTCGCCGGGCGGACGCCGGGCGGCGGGGTGAGCGGTTCACCGTCCTTCGGCGCCGGCCGGCTGGTGCCGGGCACCCAGGAGGCGCCGTTCCAGTACCGGACGTAGCCGGGGATGGACGGGTCCGGGTAGTAGCCCTCGCGGGGCCTGTCGTCACCTGGGGCCGGGGTTGGGGCGCTCATGTCCGTCGTCCCGTATCTGCTCGGGGGTGGGAATAGGGGTCTCCACATCTATCAGACCCGGGCACCCCGCAGCGCCAGTCCCGCAGGACCCACTCCTTTCCGGGCAATGCCGTGCCCCACTCTCACAGGTCCGCGAAAGAAAATTCCCCGAACCCGCGTAATGGCGCAGCCCCTGCCCGCTCTCCCCTGGTGCGGGACCGTTCCGAGCGGCCCCGACCAGCGCGGACGAGGAAAGGAACGCAGGTCATGGAGCACACAGTGGTGGAACGCGAGCTGGAACTGAGGCTCATCCTGTCGCCGGAGCGCAGCATCCCGGTACCGGCCCGGCTGAGCTACCGCTCCGCCGATCCGTACGCCGTCCACATCATGTTCCACATCAACTCCGAGTCCCCCGTCAACTGGACGTTCGCCCGCGAACTGCTCGTGGAGGGGGTGTTCCGGCCGTGCGGGCAGGGGGACGTGCGGGTGTGGCCGACGAAGGTGGACGGGCGCAGCGTCGTACTGATGGCACTCAGCTCACCGGACGGGGACGCCCTGCTGGAGGCGCCAATCCCGCAGGTGTCGGCCTGGCTGGAGCGGACGCTGCGCGTGGTCCCGCCGGGAACGGAGGGCGGGCAACTCGGCATCGACGACGCGCTCGACCAGCTGCTCGCCCAGTGAGGGGCCGCGGTGAGAGACCGTACCGGGGAGGGCGAGCGGGCTTCAGAGGATGCCCGGATTGCTTCACAGGACCTTGCCGGGATTGAGGATGCCCAGCGGGTCGAAGGCGTGCTTCACGGCCCGTTGCATCTCGACGCCGACCGGGCCGATCTCCCGGGCCAGCCACTCCTTCTTCAGGACGCCGACGCCGTGTTCGCCGGTGATGGTGCCGCCCAGTTCCAGGCCGAGGGCCATGATCTCGTCGAAGGACTCGCGGGCCCGGCGGGACTCGTCCTCGTCCTGGGCGTCGAAGCAGACGGTGGGATGGGTGTTGCCGTCGCCGGCGTGGGCGCAGACGCCGATGGTCAGCCGGTATTTCCCGGCGATGCGCTCGACGCCCTCCAGCATCGCGCCGAGCTGCGAGCGGGGCACGCACACGTCGTCGATCATCGTCGTGCCCTTGACCGCCTCCAGCGCGGTCAGCGAGAGCCGCCGGGCCTGCAGGAGGAGTTCGGACTCGGCCGCGTCCTCGGCCGGGACGACCTGGGTGGCGCCGGCGGCCTCGCACAGGGCGCCGACGGCGGCGAGGTCGGCGGCCGGGGCCGGGGTGTCGAAGGCGGCCAGCAGCAGCGCCTCGGTGGTCTCCGGCAGGCCCATGTGGGCGAGGTCGTTCACCGCCTTGACGGTCGTGCGGTCCATCAGTTCGAGGAGGGAGGGGACGTGACCGCCCGCCATGATCCGGCAGACGGCGTCGCAGGCGGCCGCCGCGGAGGGGAACTCGGCGGCCAGCACCAGCTGCTGCGGCGGCTTGGGCCGGAGCGCGAGCACGGCCCGTACGACGATGCCGAGCGAGCCCTCGGAGCCCACGAAGAGCCGGGTGAGGTCGTAGCCCGCCACGCCCTTCGCCGTACGGCGGCCGGTGGACATCAGGCGGCCGTCGGCGAGGACGACGTCCAGGCCGAGGACGTACTCGGCCGTGACGCCGTACTTGACGCAGCACAGGCCGCCGGACGCCGTGCCGATGTTGCCGCCGATCGTGCACATCTCCCAGCTGGAGGGGTCCGGCGGGTAGTACAGGCCGTGTTCCTCGACCGCGCGGGAGAGGGTCGCGTTGATCACGCCCGGTTCGACCACGGCGACCCGGTCGACGGGGCTGATCTCCAGGATCCGGTCCATCCTGGTCAGGGACAGCACGATGCAGCCGTCGGTGGCGTTGGCCGCTCCGGACAGCCCGGAGCGGGCGCCCTGCGGGACGACCGGGACGCGTAGCTCGGTGGCGGTGCGCATGACGTGCTGGACCTGCTCGACCGTGCGGGGCAGCACGACCACGGCGGGCGCGCCGGCCGGGCAGAAGCTCGCCATGTCGTGCGCGTAGGAGGCGGTGACGTCCGGGTCGGTCAGGACGGCCTCGGCGGGCAGGCCGGCCAGGAGCCGGTCGGTGAGACCGCTCGTCTCCGCGGTATCTCTCGTCTCTGCGGTGTCTCTCGTCTCTGCGAGGTCTTCGGAGCGAGGCGCTTCGATACGGCTCATGATCACAGCTTGGCACTCGCGCCCATCGGTGTGAACCCCACCCATACCCGCCTTGGTCCGCCCGGATCAGCTGGTCGTACCGACGCAGAGTGAGGGCCATGGACAACCGAGTGCGCCGGCCGGGTACGGCCCTGCCGGCCGGGTCGCGGGCGCGGCGCCGCGCCCGGCGGTGGCCGCGCCGGGTCCTGGTGACGGCACTGGTCGCCGGTGTCGTCGCGGGTGCGGCGCTGACGCTGCTGTGCGAGAAGCCGCCGCACAGGACGGTCCGGCCGCCCGCCTCCGGTCCCCAGGCGCAGGCACAGACACAGGCGCAGGTGCTGACGGCGGTGGTCTCGGGGGAGACGGTCGCGCTGCCGCAGCTGATGGCGCTCGTCGGGCGACAGGAGGGCCGGGTACGGGCGCGGCCCCTGGACGCCGGGGCGTGGGCCGTGCTGGGGCGCGCGTATGTGGAGCGGGGGCGCCGGGCGGCCGACCCGGCGGACTTTCCGCGGGCCGAGCAGGCGCTGCTGACGTCCCTGCGGGTGCGGGCGGCGAACACCGAGGCGCTGCAGGGGATGGCCGCGCTCGCGCTGGCGCGCCGGGACTTTCCGGCGGCGAAGGAGTACGGCGAGCAGGCGCTGAAGGCGGCGCCGGACCGGTGGACGGCGTATCCGCCGCTGATCGACGCCTACACCGGGCTCGGCGACTACACGGCGGCCCGCACCGCCCTGGACAACCTGCTGGGGCTGCACGCCGACGCGGCGGCCCGGCCCGTGGTGATGGCCCGGGCGTCGGCGGTGTACCAGGACCGGGGCTGGCGCGAGGACGCGGTGGCCCAGCTGAGCGACGCGGCGGCCGCCGCCGGCACTCCCGCCGAGCGGGCCGCCTGCCTGGCCGGGCTCGGGCAGCTGGCCTGGGACCGCGGGGACCCGCAGGACGCGCTGCGGCACTTCGAGGCGGCCGTACGCCTCGATCCCGACCAGCGGGCGGCACAGGCCGGGCGGGGCCGGGCGCTGGCCACGCTGGGCCATACGGAACAGGCCTTCGCCGCGTACCAGGCGGCGCTCGCCCGGCATCCGAGCCCCCGGGACGCCTACGAGCTGGGCGAGCTGTACGAGGCACGGGGTATGACCCGGTCCGCGCGGGACGCGTACGAGCAGGTGAAGGCGCTGGTACGGCGGGAGGTGGCGGCCGGGGTCGACGAGGATCTGCTGATCGGCCAGTTCGAGGCCGACCACGGGGACCCGCGGGTGGCCGTGGCGCGGTTGCGGGCGGAGTGGCACCGCCAGCCGGGCACGGAGGTGGCCGACGCCCTCGGCTGGGCGCTGCACCGGGCCGGCGATGACAAGGAGGCGCTGACCTATGCCGGCGCCGCGACGGACACCTCCAGGGGCGGCGTCCGCAGCGCCCTGTACGCGTATCACCGGGCCCTGATCGAGCAGAGCCTGGGCCTGCCGGCCCCGTCCCGCCGCCACCTCCTGGAGGCCATCCGGATCAACCCGTACTTCTCACCCCTGCGGGCGCCGGTGGCAGCGGCGGCGTTGCGGGCGCTGGGCGACGTACCCGATGTGCCGCCGCCCGGCGCTGCCCCGTAGGCCTCACAGGTTCCCGCGCTTCTCCTGCTCCCTCTCGATGGCCTCGAACAGGGCCTTGAAGTTGCCCTTGCCGAAGCCCATGGAGCCGTGCCGCTCGATGATCTCGAAGAAGACGGTCGGGCGGTCCTGGACCGGCTTGGTGAAGATCTGCAGCAGATAGCCGTCCTCGTCGCGGTCGGCGAGGATCTTCAGCTCGCGCAGGGTCTCGATGGGCACGCGGGTGTCGCCGACCCACTCGCCGAGGGTGTCGTAGTAGGAGTCGGGGGTGTTGAGGAACTCGACGCCGGCGGCGCGCATGGTGCGGACGGTCTGCACGATGTCGTTGGTGTTCAGCGCGATGTGCTGGACGCCGGCCCCGCCGTAGAACTCCAGGTACTCGTCGATCTGGGACTTCTTCTTGGCGATCGCGGGCTCGTTGATCGGGAACTTGACCTTCAGGGTGCCGTCCGCGACGACCTTCGACATCAGCGCGCTGTACTCGGTGGCGATGTCGTCGCCCACGAACTCCTTCATGTTCGTGAAGCCCATGACCTTGTTGTAGAAGGCCACCCACTCGTTCATCCGGCCGAGTTCGACGTTGCCGACGCAGTGGTCGATGGCCTGGAAGGTGCGGCGGGCGGGGGGTTCGACCATCGGCGCGGCAGTGACGAAGCCGGGGAGGTAGGGGCCGTCGTAGCCGGAGCGGTCGACCAGGGTGTGGCGGGTCTCGCCGTAGGTGGCGATCGCGGCGAGGACGACGGTGCCGTGCTCGTCCTTCAGCTCGTACGGCTCGGCGAGCGAGCGGGCGCCGTGCTCGACGGCGTAGGCGTGGGCGGCGCGCGCGTCCGGGACCTCGATGGCCAGGTCGATGACGCCGTCGCCGTGCTCGGCCACATGGCGTTCGAGGAAGCGGCCCCAGTCGGTGCTCGGCTTGACGACCGAGGTGAAGACGAAACGGGCGGAGCCGTTCTCCAGCACGTAGCTGGCGGTCTCGCGGCTGCCGTTCTCCGGTCCGGAGTAGGCGGTCAGCTGCATGCCGAACGCGGTGGAGTAGTAGTGCGCCGCCTGCTTGGCGTTGCCCACGGCGAAGACGACCGCGTCCATTCCCTTGACCGGGAAGGGATCGGCCTGCCGGGCGGTCGTGACGGGAGTGTGGTGTGTGGTCTGCGTCATAGCGGAAGGGTGACCCCGCCCTGCAAGGTGCGCAATAGTTCGTGCTTTCACTGGGCAAACTGCTCAGTGGTACGCGCGTGCCGACGGTCTTTCTGTACAGGATGACCACCCCTGGAGGTGCCGTGGCGATCGATCATCTGGACGGGCGGATCATCGTGCTCCTCGCCCGGGAGCCGCGCATCGGCGTGCTGGAGATGTCCCGGCGGCTGGGAGTCGCGCGGGGCACGGTCCAGGCACGCCTGGACCGGCTTCAGTCGAATGGAGTCATCCGCGGATTCGGTCCGCAGGTGGAGCCGGCGGCCCTCGGATATCCGGTGACAGCCTTCGCCACGCTGCAGATCCGGCAGGGTCAAGGGCCCGATGTGCGGGCGCACTTGGCGACCGTTCCGGAGGTGCTGGAGCTGCTGACCACCACCGGCAGCGGGGACATGCTGTGCCGGCTGGTGGCCCGCTCGAACGCCGATCTTCAACGGGTGATCGACCGGGTCGTCGGTTTTGATGGCATCGTCCGGGCCTCCACGGCGATCGTCATGGAGAACCCGGTTCCGCTGCGCATCATCCCCCTGGTGGAACAGGCCGCCCGGGAGGCGAAGGGGACGTAGGGCGATCCGAGGTGAGTGCGGGTGACGTTCTGGGAGTACCTGGGCAATCGTCACCAGCAGCTGCTGGCGGACGCCTTTCAGCACGCCAGCGCGGTCTTCCAGTGCATGGTCCTGGCGACCGCCATCGGGGTGCTGACCGGGGTGGTCACCTACCGCTCGGACTGGGCGGGCAACCTCGCCACCACCGCCACCTCCACCATCCTCACCATCCCCTCGCTGGCGATGATCGGTCTGCTCATCCCGGTCGTCGGCCTGGGCGTGCCGCCCACGGTGGTCTCGCTGACGCTGTACGGGCTGCTGCCGATCGTGCGGAACGCGATCGTGGGCCTGCGCGGGGTGGACCCGACGCTGGTGGACGCGGCCCGGGGCATCGGCATGTCCCGTCCGGTGCGGCTGGTGCGGGTGGAGCTGCCGCTGGCCTGGCCGCCGATCCTGACCGGCATCCGGGTCTCCACGCAGATGCTGATGGGCATCGCCGCGATCGCCGCCTACGCCTCCGGTCCGGGCCTCGGCAACGAGATCTTCCGCGGGCTCGCCTCCCTGGGCAGCAAGAACGCGCTGAACCAGGTGCTCGCGGGCACCCTCGGGATCGTCATCCTCGCGCTCCTGTTCGACGCCGTGTACGTCCTCATCGGCCGGCTGACCATTCCGAGGGGGATCCGTGTCTGAGACGTCCGCCAGCCAGCGCCGCGAGAGCCAGGAGAGCCACGGCGCCTCCATCGAGCTGGAGAACCTGACCAAGCGGTATCCGGGCAGTCAGCAGCCCGCCGTGGACAACGTGAGCATGGAGATCAAGTCGGGCGAGACGGTCATCTTCGTGGGCCCGTCCGGCTGCGGCAAGTCCACGACGCTCAAGATGATCAACCGGCTGATCGAGCCGACCGGCGGCCGTATCCGGATCAACGGCGAGGACGTCACCGACATCGACCCGGTGAAGCTGCGCCGCAAGGTCGGGTACGCCATCCAGTCGGCCGGTCTCTTCCCGCACATGACCGTCGCCCAGAACATCTCCCTCGTACCGAAGATGCTCGGCTGGCCGCGGGCGCGGATCCGGTCCCGGGTCGAGGAACTGCTCGACCTCGTCGGGCTCGACCCGGGCGAGTTCCACGGCCGCTATCCGCGCCAGCTCTCCGGCGGCCAGCAGCAACGGGTGGGCGTGGCAAGGGCGTTGGCGGCCGATCCGCCGGTGCTGCTGATGGACGAGCCGTTCGGCGCGGTCGACCCGATCACCCGCGATCACCTCCAGGACGAGCTGATCCGGCTCCAGCACGAACTGCACAAGACGATCGTGTTCGTCACCCACGACTTCGACGAGGCGATCAAACTGGGCGACCGGATCGCCGTGCTGCGCGAACGCTCGCACATCGCCCAGTTCGACACCCCGGAGGCGATCCTCACCAACCCGGCCGACGACTTCGTCTCCGGTTTCGTCGGGGCGGGCGCGGCCCTGAAGCGGCTGAACCTGACCCGGGTGCGGGACGTGGAGATGCAGGACTACCCGACGGTGACCGTGGAGACCCCGCTCCAGGAGATCTTCACCGTGATCCGGGGCAGCGGCACGAACGAGATCCTGCTCCTCGACAAGCGCCGCCGCCCCTACAAGTGGCTGCGCCGCGGCGACCTGATGCGGGCCAAGGGCTCGCTGGCCCGCGCGGGCACGCTGGTGCACGACACGGTGACCCGGGACGCGACCCTCAGGGACGCGCTGGAGGCCGTACTCACGGACAACGCGGGCCGGGTCGCGGTGACCGGGCGGCGCGGCGAGTACATCGGCGTGGTCGACATGGAGACCCTGATGAACTCCGTGCACGAGCTGCTGGAGGCCGACCGGCTGGAGGCGATGGAGGCCCAGCACGAGCTGGAGGAGGCACGCGCCCAGCAGACCCACTTCGAGCAGGAGGGGCCCGGAGGGGTGACGAAGGCGTGAGCACCGAGCGACAGCCGCGGCCCGAGGGCGAGCACGAGGTCAAGGGGCTCGCCTTCCGCGACGAGGGCGAGGCGGAGCAGGAGGCCCCGCCGCCGGCCCCGCGCCCGCCCGCCCGGCGCCTGTCCTGGCCGCGGCTGACGGTCCTGCCCGGTTTCCTGGCGGCCGTACTCCTGGCGACCTGGCTGTGGTTCCGGCAGGCGCACCTGGACACGATCTCGCGCAACGCCCTGTCGGGCGGGCAGGTCTCCAAGGCACTCTGGCAGCACGTGGAACTGACCGTGATCTCCACGTTCTTCGTGCTGGTCATCGCGATCCCGCTGGGCGTCGTGCTCACCCGGCGGGCCTTCCGCAGGGCCACCCCGGTCGCGATGGCCTGCGCCAACATGGGCCAGGCGACCCCGGCGATCGGCCTGCTGGCCCTGCTGGTCATCTGGCTCGGCGTCGGCGTCAGGGCGGCCCTGATCGGCATCATCGTCTACGCGATCCTGCCGGTCCTCTCCAACACCATCGCGGGTCTCAAGGCCAACGACCCGACCCTGCTGGAGGCGGCCCGCGGCATCGGCATGTCCCCGCTCGGCGTGCTCGGCCGGGTCGAACTGCCGCTCGCCGTACCGCTGATCCTCGCGGGCGTCCGTACGGCCCTGGTCCTCAACGTCGGTACGGCGACCCTGGCGACCTTCGGCGGGGGCGGCGGCCTGGGCGTGCTGATCACCACCGGTATCACCACCCAGCGCATGCCGGTGCTGGTGCTCGGCTCGGTCCTGACCGTGGCGCTCGCCCTGCTGGTGGACTGGCTGGCCTCGCTGGCGGAGGTGCTGCTGCGCCCGCGCGGCCTGGAGGTGCGGGTATGAGACGCGGGGCATGCCTGCTGGCGGCGGGGCTGCTGATGGTCTCCGGCTGCGGCCTGACCAGCGGCTCCCCCATGGCCGACGCCGTCCGACCCGGCGCGGTCGGGGCGGGCGAGCCGCTGAAGGGGGCCCATCTCACCGTCACCTCCAAGGAGTTCACCGAGCAGCTGATCCTCGGCGCGCTCATGGGGATCGCCTTCCAGGCGGCCGGCGCGGACGTGCTGGACCGCACCGGCATCCAGGGCTCGATCGGCGCGCGGGAGGCGGTGAAGGGCGGGTCGGCGGACGCCATGTACGAGTACACGGGCACCGCGTGGATCACGTACCAGGGCAACAGCCACCCGATCCCCGACCCGGAGCAGCAGTGGCAGGCGGTGCGGGACGCGGACCTGAGGAACGGGCTGACCTGGCTGCCGCCCGCACGGCTGAACAACACCTACGCGCTGGCCATGAACCAGTCCACCTTCAAGAAGTACGGCACCCGGACCCTCTCGCAGGTGGCCGCGCTGGCCAAGAGGGACCCGGGCGCCGTCACCCTGTGCGTGGAGAGCGAGTTCGCCAACCGGGCCGACGGGCTGCCGGGTCTGGAGAAGGCATACGGGATGAGCGTGCCGGCGCGGAACGTCACGCAGATGGACACCGGGATCATCTACACGCAGGTGGCCACGGGGAAGTGCACCTACGGCGAGGTGTTCACCACCGACGGGCGCATCAGGTCGATGAACCTGGCGGTGATGGCGGACGACAGGAAGTTCTTCCCCAACTACAACGCGGCTCCCGTGATCAACACCAGGATCCTGCAGAAGTGGCCGGCTATCGCGAGCGTCATCGAGCCCGTCACGAAGAAGCTGGACAACACGGTGGCCCAGACCCTCAACGCCAAGGTGGACGTGGACGGCCAGGATCCCCACCAGGTGGCCCTGGACTGGATGAAGCAGGAGGGGCTGGTGAAGTAGGCGCGGGTACAAAGAAGTTGATGCAAAGGGAGCGTTGCAAAGGAGTTTTTGCATAGCTATCTTTGTACGCGTGACAGAGGAAGAGCAGCAGCCGGAACAGCGCGACATGCGCCAGCTCGATGCCCGTTCACTGCGCGGGCTGGCACATCCGCTGCGTATGGCACTGCTCGACGCACTGCGCCGCCACGGCCCGGCCACCGCGTCGATGCTCGCCGAACGGCTGGGCGAGTCCAGCGGAGCCACCAGCTACCACCTGCGTCAACTGGCCGCCCACGGCTTCGTCGAAGACGCATCGGAGCGCGGCAAAGGGCGCGAGCGGTGGTGGCAGGCGGTCAAGCAGGGCATCACCATGGGCGACACACTGCTCCAGGACACCAGCCCCGAGGTACGCGGCGCGGCCGACCTGCTCCTCCACGAGATCGCCGCCACCCGCGCCCGGGAGCTGACGACCTGGGTGGCGACGCGCGACGAGTGGCTCCCCGAGTGGGCAGACCACGCCACGGACCTGAGCGACTGGGAACTGCGGCTGACACCCGAGCGGAGCCGCGAACTCGTCCGCAGAATGCACGAGTTGATCCAGGAGTACGACGACCTCGAAGAGGTCGAGGACGACCCGGAGGCGGAGTACGTCCGCCTCCACTCGCACCTCTTCCCCATCAGGACGGACCGAAAGAGGCCCCGATGACCGACCCCAGGACCCAGCGCGCCCTGGCCCACATGCACATGACCGACCTACGAGCCCAGGCAGACGCTCACCGCCTGGCCACGGAGGCCAAGCCCCCGAGAAGTCTCCGCACCCGCGTCGGCTGGACCCTCGTCGAACTCGGCCTGCGCCTGGCGGCCGCCCCGCGGCCCGCACCGGCGATGGCCTAGGTCCTGACGCCGGGGCCTAGCAGCTCGGGACCGAGGCCTTGCCCTTCTCCAGGGCCTGTAGGGAGTTCACCGCGTCCTTCAGTGTGGTGACCGGGATCAGTCTGAGGCCCTTCGGCAGTTCCGCCTTGGCGTCGGTGCACTCGGCCTTCGGGACCAGGAACTCGGTGGCTCCGTCCCGCCGGGCGGCCTGTGTCTTCAGGGCCACGCCGCCGACCGCCCCGACCTTGCCTTCCGCGTCGATCGTGCCCGTACCGGCGATGGTGCGGCCGCCGGTGAGGTCGCCGCCGCTGCCGTCGCCGTGCAGCTTGTCGATGATGCCCAGGGTGAACAGCAGACCCGCGCTCGGCCCGCCCACGTCGGCGAGCTTCAGCGTGACCTTGACCTTGTCGGGGCTCAGCCCGAGATACTGCAGCGCCGCCTGGGTCGCGGCGTCCTGGGACTGCCGCATCTGCGCCACGTTGTGCTGCTCGATCTCCTTGACGGTGTCGCCGCTCGGGTAGACGGCGTCGTGCGGCATGACGGCCCGGTCGGTGCGGAACCAGTTGTGGAACACGTCGACCAAGGTGACCTTGGTGTCCGGGCCGGTCGCCACGATCGTGACCATCCGCAGCTGACCGCTGGTGCTCCGGGCGGTCGCGCCGGAGACGGTGATGACCTCGGTGCCCTTGTTCTCGCCGAGCACGTTCGCCGTCATCCCGGGCTGGGCCACCGCGAACGGCAGCGGCGCGAACGCCGCCGTGGCCAGCAGGGCCACGACGGGCAGCGCACAGACGGCTACGGCCTGGGAACGCGTGAGACGAGAGAGCACGACATCAATCTAACGTGACCACTGCCTGTGCCCTGTGCCGCGTACGGGTCAGGTCATCCCGTGTACAGGTCCCGTCGGTCCCGGGTGAACCGGCGCAGCGCCTCCGGAAGGGGCGCGATGCCGATGCCGGGGCCGGTCGGAACCGGCAGATGGCCCTCCCGCAGGACGAACGGCTCGGTGATGTCCTCGGCGAAGTAGCGGGACGAGGCGGAGGTGTCCCCGGGGAGGGTGCAGCCGGGGAGCGCGGCCAGGGCGAGGTTCGGGGCCCGGCCGATGCCGGTCTCCAGCATGCCGCCGCACCACACCGGGACGCCGTGCGCGTGCGCCACGTCGTGGACCCGGCGGGCCTCCAGATAGCCGCCGACCCGGGCGGGCTTGACGTTCACCACCCGGCAGGCGTCCAGCGCGATCGCGGCGGCGGTGTCGCGGGCGTGGTGCAGGGACTCGTCCAGGCAGACCGGCGTCCGCAGCCGCTGCTGGAGCAGGGCGTGGGCGTGCAGGTTGTTCTCCTCCAGCGGCTCCTCGATCAGCAGCAGCCCGAACTCGTCCAGCCGCCGCAGCCGCTCCGCGTCCGCGAGGGTGTAGGCGGTGTTGGCGTCGACCTGGAGGGGGAGCGCGTCGCCGAAGCGGTCGCGGACCGCCCGGACCGGGTCGACGTCCCAGCCCGGTTCGATCTTCAGCTTGATCCGGACGTACCCCTCGGCCAGGTAGCGCGCCACGTCGTCCAGCAGCTCCGGGACCGAGTTCTTGATGCCGACCGACACCCCGGCCGGCACCCGGTCCCGTACCGCACCCAGGTACGTCGCGAGCGGCATGCCGTACGACCGCAGCTCGGCGTCCAGGAGGGCCGTCTCCAGGGCCGCCTTCGCCAGCTCGTGGCCCTTGATCCTCGCCAGGGCGGGGGCGAGTGCGGCCGTGGTGAGGTGCGGCAGGGCGGCCGTGCGCGGGATCAGGAAGTCGCGCAGCACGATCTCGGCGCCGGCGACGAACTCCGAGCAGTACAGCGGCTCGGGGTCGGCGGCGAACTCCGACCAGCCCTCGGCCGCGTCCGTGACGACGTGCAGGAGGAAGGTGTCCTTCGTCGTCATCGTCCCGAAGGACGTACGGAAGGGAGTGGCCAGCGGAATCGCCACGTGCACGATCTCGACGCGCTCCAGCTTCATGCCCCGGCCTCCTCGGTCGGAAGGGTCAGCGTGTACCAGCCGTCACGGGACATCCCGGTGGCCCGGAACCCCTCCGCGAAGGCCGCCGACAGCACCTCGCGCACCGCGTGCCGCCAGCGCAGCGCCGGCACCGGGTCGGCGGCGCGCAGCTTCACCACGTCCTCGGGCACCCGGCACCACAGGTGCCGCCCGTCCCGGCGGGCCAGGGGATCGCCGTCGGGGGCGGTGGCGGTGACCGGCCCCCGCGGTGCGAGGTCGTACGACGGCCCCGGCGCGCTCGCCTCCCGGGTCGCACCCAGCTCCCAGGTCACCGTCAGCCGGTCGCTTTCGTCGCCGTCGTTCACCCCGTCGGTCATGGGGCCGTAGAAGTCGACCAGGTACTCCGTGCCGACGGCGCCCAGCTTGACCAGGTTGAAGCGGGCGTTGCGGCCGACCAGCGGGTCGAAGGTCCAGCGCATGGTGCGGGCGCCCAGGCCGACGGCCCAGTCCCGCTGGGCCAGCTTCACGGCGTGCCCGAGCCCCCGCCCGGCGGCGGCCACCAGCGAGTACGTGCCGTGGCCGGCGCCGAGCACGGCGACGGACGCCCCGGCGAGCCGCTGCCCGTCGTACGCCGCGTGCACCGCGCCGCCGGCGTGCACGAGGCTGCGCAGGACCTCGGCCGGGTAGGGCGGTGCGGTGCGGTGCGTCTGCCAGACGTCGCTGAAGTAGTCGGCGACGGCCGCGAGGGAGGCGACGTCGTGGACGGTACGGACGGTGACTCCTGCTGTCATGGCACGAGTCTCGAAGGAGCCGGGTGCCCGTGTGTTGTGCGAGCGGCCAAGGCATACGTAGGTTCGTTTCACCATCCGCCAACCGCCTGCTGGGGACCCTCATGGACGTCTGCACCCTCGGTGACCTCCTGGACGTCGTCGGCGGTCCCGCCCTGCGCCTGCACACGGCCCCCGCCGGACAGGCCGTACCGGTCACGGAGGCGGTCCTGTACGACGGTCATCTCCCGCTCCCCCGGCTGCCCGGCGCGCTGCTGCTGGCGGTCGGCGTGCCGGCGGCCCAGGCCGGGCCGCTGCTGCGGGCGGCGGCCGAGGCCGGGCTGACCGGGGTGGTGGTGCGCGGCGCGGACGGGCCGGTCGCGGAGGCGCGGGCGCACGGCGTGGCCCTGCTCTCCGTCGCCGAGGACGCCGCCTGGCATCACGTGCACCTGCTGCTGGCCTCGGCCATCGCCGCACGGCCCAGCGCCGCCGCCCCCTCCGACAGCGGGCTCGGCGACCTGTTCGCGCTGGCCGACGCGATCGCGACGGCGACCGGCGGGGCCACCGCCATCGAGGACCCCCGGCAGCGGATCCTCGCCTACTCGACCGTCCCCGGGCAGCCGGTGGACGAGGACCGCCGGCAGGGCATCCTCGGCCGCCAGGTGCCGGCCGGCGCGGAGAACACCGAGCAGTACCGGCGGCTGTTCGCCGCCGACCGCCCGATCGGGCTGCCCGCGCTGTCCGCCGGTGACCTGCCCCGCCTCGCGATGCCGGTACGGGCCGGCGGCGAGACGCTCGGCTCGGTGTGGGTGATCGACGGCGGCGCGCTCGCCCCGGACGCCGAGGACACCCTCGCCCAGGGCGCCTCCACCGCCGCCCTGCTCCTGCTGCGGGCGCGCGCGGCCCGCGAGCTGGCCCGGTACCAGGGCGGCGAACTGCTGCGCCGACTGCTGGACGGCACGGCGCCGGACGCGGCAACGGCCGCCGAACGGCTGGGAGTTGACGGGCCCGCCCGGGTGGCGGCCTTCGTGCTGGACTCGGCGGCGAGCGTCCCCGACACCGAGCGCACGGCGCTGCGCCTGCTGGACGTCGTACGACTGCAGTGCGAGGCCCGCTACGGGCGGCACGCGGGCGTACTGGTCGACGGGGTGGTGTACGCGGTGCTGCCCGGCCCCGGAGAGCGGCATCGCAGGCTCGCCGAGGACATCGTGGCGCGGGCCGGGCAGGCGCTGCGGGTGCCGGTGCGGGCGGCGCTCGGCGAGGTCGTACCGGACGCGACGGGCCTCGCGGACTCGCGGGCGGACGCGGATCTGGTGCTGCGGGTGCTGGACGCGGAGCTGCCGGTGGCCACGGTGGACGAGGTCCGGGCCCGCGTCACCCTGCTGCGCCTGTCCGAAGTGATGGGTGAGCGGCGGGAGTTGAGCGCGGGCGCCTGGCGGCGAGTGCTCGCGTACGACGCCGGGCACCGCACGGCATACGCGCGCACACTCGTCTCCTGGTTCGACGCGGGCTGCGACATGGCGGGCGCGGCGAAACTCCTCGCCGTGCACCCCAACACCTGCCGCTACCGCCTCAGACAGCTCCAGCAGCACGCCGGGGTCGACCTCGACGACCCCGACGAACGGCTGGTGCTGTGGCTGCAGTTGCGGGCGCTGGCCGGCCTCAGCTCAGCCACGCCCTGAGCCCGGCGTCACACCGCTCCAGGTGCGCGACCGGGACGTACTCCAGCGCCGTGTGGGCGAGGGACGGGTCCCCGGGGCCCTAGTTGAGCGCGGGCACGCCCAGCGCCGCGAACCGGGCGACGTCCGTCCAGCCGAGCTTGGGCCGCGGCTCGGCCCCGAGCGCGGCGACGAGCGCGCCGACCCGGTCGAGGTGGGGCAGCGCCCCGGCGACGGCTTCGGTGACGCGGACCTCGTACTCCGGGAAGAGCGCGCGCACGCGGGCCTCCGCCTCCTCCGTTGAACGGCTGGGCGCGAAGCGGCAGTTGACGGTGACGACACACTCGTCGGGTACTACGTTCCCGGCGATCCCGGACCGTACGGCGACGGCGCTGAGCCCCTCCCGGTACTCCAGCCCGTCGACCACGACCCGCTCCGGCCGGTGCGCGTCGAGCCGCCGCAGCACCTCACCGGCCTGGTGGGCGGCGTTGACGCCCTGCCAGGCGCGGGCGGTGTGGGCGCGGACGCCCCTGATCACGATGTCGGCGGTGAGGATGCCCTGGCAGCCCGCCTCCACGCCCGCGTCGGAGGGCTCCATGAGGATGGCCGGCCCGGCGTCGGCGAGCAGGTCGGGCCGCTCGGCCCCGATGCGGGCGAGCCCGTTCCGGTCCCCCTCGACCTCCTCGCACTCGTAGAAGACGTAGGTGAGGTCGCGGACGGGCGCGGCCACGGTGGCGGCCAGCCGCAGCGCCACGGCGACCCCGCCCTTCATGTCACAGGCGCCGAGCCCGTGCACCCGGCCGCCGGCGAGCCGGGAGGGCAGGTTCCCGGCGGCCGGGACGGTGTCCACGTGCCCGGCGATCAGGGCGCGTTCGGAGCGGCCCAGCCCGGTGCGGGCGACGACGGAGTTGCCGATCCGCTCGACGGTGAGGTGGGGCAGGGCGCGCAGGGCGGTGTCGACGGCGTCCGCGATGACGTCCTCCCGCCCGCTCTCGGAGGGCAGATCCACGAGGGCGCGGGTGAGGGTGACGACGTCGGCGGTGAGATCGAGGACGGGGGTGGCGGAGGTGACGGGGGTGGCGGGGGCGACAGGAGTGGTGGGGGCGGTCATGCGGGGTCTTCCTGGAGTGCGGGGTCTTCCTGGGGGCCGCTGAGGCTGGCTGTTGCGGCTGTTGAGGTTGGAGTGCCGGATGCCGTAGCCGCCGTAGACGACGAGTCCGGCCGCCAGCCACGCGCCGAAGGCGATCCAGGTGTCGGCGCCCAGGCTGCCCAGCATGTAGACACAGAAGCCGACGCCGAGGAGGGGCGTGACGGGCGAGAACGGCACCCGGAAGGAGCGCGGGGTCCCGGGACTGCGCCGGCGCAGCAGCACGACCGCCAGGTTGACCAGCATGAACGCGAACAGCGTGCCGATGCCGGTGGCGTCGGCGAGGCTGCCGAGCGGCACGAGGGCGGCGAGGACCGCGATGCTGCGGTGACGCCGGCCAGCACGAACGAGAGGACGACGGCGGGGCCGGCCTCCGGCACGGCCTGGCCGAGCACCACGAAGATCCCGGTGCCGAGGGTGGCACCCACGCTGAGCAGCGTGAGCTGAGCCACGCCCATGGTCCGCCGCAACCGGCTGCCGCCGGCTTCACCGGCCAGCGCGTCCACCGTTTGCCGCCGGGTGAGCCGACGTCTTGTTGCCTCCACCGCGCTGTTCCCTCCGCTCGGGGCTGTTTGGCCCCTGATGATGCGGAGGTATGGGTGCGGCGGGGTGAGCGGATCGGCCAAAGCTGCCGGTTGGCTTTTGACCGGATGAGCAAAGGGTGGGGTACCCCCACGGGGCCACGCGGTCAGCGCAGGGCCTCGGCGACCTCCCGGGCCGCTTCGACCACCCTCGCCCCCACCCGCTCCGGTACGGAGTCCGCCAGCATCACCACGCCCACGCTGCCCTCGACGCCCGTGACCCCGACCAGCGGTGCTGCCGCCCCGCTCGCCCCGGCCTCCAGTTCGCCGTGCGTGAGGGTGTAACCAGGTCCTTCGGACGGCGCCTGCCGAGCGGACAGGATCGCCCGCCCCGCGGCCCCCCGGTCCAGCGGATGCCGGAACCCGGCCCGGTACGCCACGTGATAGTCGGTCCACGTCGGTTCGACCACGGCGACGGCCAGCGCCTCCGTCCCGTCCACCAACGTCAGATGCGCCGTCGCCCCTATGTCCTCGGCGAGCGACCTGAGCGCCGGCAACGCGGCCTCCCGCACCAGCGGATGCACCTGGCGTCCGAGCCGCAGCACCCCGAGCCCGACCCGGGCACGCCCGCCCAAGTCACGCCGTACGAGCGCGTGTTGCTCCAACGTGGCGAGCAACCGGTACACCACGGTACGGTTCACGCCCAGCTTCATGGACAGCTCGGTGACGGTCAGCCCGTGGTCGGTGTCGGCCAGCAGCTTGAGGACGCGCAGTCCCCGGTCGAGCGTCTGAGAGGTCTCCGCGGTCACGACGCCCACTCCTTTGGTGGTGAGGCCGGCGGCCCCCTGAGCGACGGATGCGTCACCGAGTCCCGTCGGCGACGCGCTTCAGAGGCCGCCGATCGGCAGAACGGCCCGGCGGCTCCGGACCAAGTCGCTTCACGGCTGCGCTCCGCGGCGGCGCTGCCACGGGGCGTGTGCGTAGCGGGACAGTAGCGAAGCAGGTTCGCTGAGCGGAAGTCTCCGTCCAGAATCCGGGCAAGACCAGATCCGGCCTGCAGCAATTCGTCCGGATACGCACACGCCCCAGGAAGTGACACGCGCCATCCACCTGGGGGGTCCGGGGTGAAGCCCTGCGACAGCGAGCTCTCGCCTGCGGGTGTGCGGCTGGGCGGGTGGGCGGGTGGGCAAGTAATTCGCCGAACCCAGCGGAGCCTCACCGCATCCGCGTGGCCCACTCCTGCACCTTGGCGATCCGCTGCCGTAGCTGCCCCGCCGTGGCCTCCGCACTCGGCGGCCCCCCGCACACCCGCCGCAGCTCGGTATGGATCACCCCGTGCGGCTTGCCGCTCTGATGGACGTACGCGCCGACCATGGTGTTGAGCTGCTTGCGCAGCTCCATCATCTCCTTGTGGCTGACCACCGGCCGCCGCTCGGCGGGCAGCTCCAGCAGGTCGGCCTCGGTGTCCGGCTTCTTCCGGCTGTGCGCGATCTGCCGGGCCTGCCGCTTCTGCAGCAGCATCTGCACCTGGTCCGGCTCCAGCAGCCCGGGAATCCCGAGGTAGTCCTGCTCCTCCTCGCTGCCGGGGTGGGCCTGCATGCCGAATTCGGCGCCGTCGTAGAGGACCCGGTCGAAGACGGCGTCGGACTCCAGCGCCTCGAACGGCAGCATGTCCTGCTCGCCGGTGTCCTCGTCCTGCTGCTTGTTCGCCTCCTCCATCTCCTTCTCGGATTCGGCGTACGGGTCCTCCTCGCCCTCCTTCTTCGGCTTGTCGAGGGCGTGGTCCCGCTCCTTCTCCATCTCGTTGGCGAAGGTCAGCAGGTCAGGGACGGTCGGCAGGAAGACGGAGGCGGTCTCGCCGCGCCGCCGGGACCGTACGAAACGCCCCACGGCCTGAGCGAAGAACAGCGGGGTCGAAATGGTGGTGGCGTACACCCCCACCGCGAGCCGTGGCACGTCGACGCCCTCGGACACCATCCGCACGGCGACCATCCACCGGTCGGTGCTGTCGCTGAACTCGTCGATCCTCTTCGAGGCGCCGGCGTCGTCGGACAGCACGAGCGTGGCCTTCGTACCGGTGATCTCGCGGATCAGCTTGGCGTAGGCGCGGGCGGAGTCCTGGTCGGAGGCGATGACGAGAGCGCCGGCGTCCGGGATGGCCTTGCGGACCTCGGTCAGCCGCTGGTCGGCGGCGCGCAGCACGCTCGGCATCCAGTCGCCGCGCGGGTCGAGCGCCGTACGCCAGGCCTGGCTGACCGCGTCCTTGGTCATCGGCTCGCCGAGCCGGGCGGCGATCTCGTCTCCGGCCTTCGTACGCCAGCGCATGTTGCCGCTGTAGGAGAGGAAGATGACGGGCCGCACGACCCCGTCCGACAGGGCCGACCCGTACCCGTACGTGTAGTCGGCGGCGGACCGCCGGATGCCGGCGTTGTCCTCCTCGTACGTCACGAAGGGGATGGGGTTGGTGTCGGAGCGGAACGGCGTACCGGTCAGCGCGAGCCGGCGCGTGGCGGGCTCGAACGCCTCCAGACAGGCCTCGCCCCAGGACTTGGAGTCACCGGCGTGATGGATCTCGTCGAGAATGACGAGGGTCTTGCGCTGCTCCACGCGATTGCGGTGCAGCATGGGCCGCACGCCGACACCGGCATAGGTGACGGCGACCCCGTCGTACTCCCTGCCGAGCGGGCCCGCGCTGTACTCGGGGTCGAGCTTGATCCCGATCCGGGCCGCCGCCTCCGCCCACTGCTTCTTCAGATGCTCGGTCGGTGCGACCACGGTCACCTGCTGCACGACGTGGTGGTGCAGCAGCCAGGAGGCGAGCGTCAGCGCGAAGGTGGTCTTGCCGGCGCCGGGCGTGGCGACGGCGAGAAAGTCACGCGGCTGCTCCTGGACGTACTTCTCCATCGCCCCTTGCTGCCAGGCACGCAGCTTGCTGGCGGTACCCCAAGGGGCCCGCCCGGGGAAGGCGGGCGAGAGGTGGTGCGAGTGCGCGGAGGAAGCGGCGGTAGTAGTCACGGTCTCCGTTTTGTATGGGGTGCTCGGCTACGTATGACAACCGGGCCACCCTACCGGCGCCGCCCCACCCGCCACCCCCGGACGAGCCCGGGTACCCCACGGGTGGGACCCACGTCACAACCATCGGCCAGTGCACGCCTTTCATGAACGCCGTATGGCAGTCCCATTGCAGCCCCGCCGGTCCGCTTGAGCCGCCCCGCACCGGCCCCATAGCGTCGTTCCCACGAACACGGCCGTGTGCCCGAGTGGTTGAGGGGCTCGCCTGCAAAGCGAGTTACGTGGGTTCAATTCCCGCCACGGCCTCTGGTGGCTTGACCAGGCAAAACGAAAGGGCGGCATCCCTGGAGGGGTGCCGCCCCTTTCCTCGTCCGTCTCGGTTCCCGTCGCAGTCCCCGCGCGCCCAGGGCCGCTTCCTGGCTGACTGACTTGGTGACTGCGGCATTAGGGTTACCGCACATGTGGCCAGGACAGCAGCCGCCCGGGGGCGAGCAAATCCCGCAGAACCAGAACCCCTACCCGCAGCCGAACCCGTACCAGCAGCCGGGTTATCAGCAGCCGAACCCCTACCAGCAGCCCGGGCAGCCAGGGCAGCCGCAGTGGGGCGCACCCGCGCCCGTGGGGGCGCCCCAGCCGCCGAGCGGCGGAGGCAACCGGACCAAGGTCGTCGCGATCGGGGCGGCCATGGCCGTGGTGGTGGCCGCCGGCGTCACCGGTTTCCTGGTCCTCGGCGGCAACAAGGACGACAACGCCGCTGGCGGCAAGCCCAAGGCGTCGGCCGCGGCGCCGCAGAGCCCGACGGCCTCCGCATCCGGGTCGGACGACGACCCGCGCGGCTCCGGGGGCGAGAAGCCGACCATCCCTGGCTGGAAGGTCACCATCAACGCCAAGTGGGGCATCGCCTTCGACGTGCCGCCGGACTGGGAGGTGGAGCCCTCGACCGCCGCCATCGGTTACGCGGACAACAAGACGGGCAAGCCGATCGCCTACATGTCGGGCATAGCCTATGACAAGCCGAAGTGGTGCACGTCCGACGACGACAAGGACGGCCGGACGGACGACACGGCACTGGCCGCGACCGGCACCAAGGGCGCGGGCGGTGCCAAGAACACCGACGAGGTGGCGGTGCAAACCGTGGGCTGGTGGGTCTACGCACCTTATACACAGCCCGACAAGAAGAGCTTCACCGTCGACGAGAAGGCCCAGCCCTACAAGACCACCGCGGGAGTCCAGGGGAGCATCGCCTGGGCCCGGTCGACCAACACGCCCAAGAAGGGCAAGTGCGACAGCGACGGCAAGGCGCTCACGTTCGGCTTCAAGAACTCGGCCGGTGACTTCGTGGCGTGGACCTTCTACGGCGCCAAGGGTGTCCGCGACGAGGTTCCCACGGCCACCATCATGAAGATCCTCAGCACGGTCCGACTGCACGGCACCCCGACGGAGTCCTGAACCGCGGGGCATTGTCCGCAGGCGGGCACAGAGAACGGACCCGCGAGGCGAGTTACGTGGGTTCGATTCCCGCCACGGCCCCTGCAGAGGCGGCGCTCTCGGCAGGGTGTCGCCCTTCGGGGTTCAGAGGGCGCCGCCCGTCTCGTCGCGGAACTGTTCCGTCCAGTAGTGCCAGTCCGTCGCCGGGAGGGTGGTCGTGGGGTCGAGGGTGGTCAGGGTGTGGAGCATGGCGGCGGCCAGTTGGTCGTAGGCGCGGGTCGTCAGTTCGGCGCCGAGGTGCTCGTCGATCGTGCGCTCGTGGTGGAGGAGCCAGAGCGTGAAGGCGAGGGTGGAGACGTCGGTGTTGAGGGGGTGGAGCGTCGCCTCCGGCTCGCTGAAGGTCAGGACCGCGCCCGTTCTGCCGTCGATCACCAGGCTGTTGTCCCCGACCAGGCGGCCCAGGCGGATCAAGTGGTCCGCGTGGGCCGGGAGTTCGGCCAGAGGGACGGCGTAGTCCTCGGTGGCGTACTCCCGGAGCGTCGGCAGCGGGACGTCCGGGTCGGCGTGGAAGAGGACCGCCTCCTCCGGCAGCCCGGTCTCGCGCAGGAAGCGGCGGGTCGGCTCGTGCGTGAGCGTCGCGGGGAAGTCGACCTCCTCGAAGCGGGCCACCCGGCCGTGCCCGAACTCCTGGTCCAGCAGCCGGGCCGAGACGTCCAGGGTGAGCCCGGACGCCGTGCCGGGGCCCGCGACGAGGGCGAGCGGGCGGATCAGGGCCGCCGCCTTCCAGTACGGCGGGACCTTGCCGCCCGTGCCCTCCTCGAAGAGGGCGAGCAGTCGCCGGGTGGCCTCGGTCACCGTCCCGGGGCCGTACCGGCCCGCGAGGGAGGCGAAACGGCCGCGCAGGCCGGCCAGTTCCTCGGTGACCGCGGCGAAGCGCAGGAGGGCGTCCAGGGAAGGGGCGAAGGGGCGGGCGCCGGACGGGTCGAAGAGGTAGGCCGTCGTCAGCTCGCCGGTGCCACCGTCGAGCAGGATGGACTCGCGCCGCATGCCCGCCGGGTTGAGCAGCTCGCCTATCACCAGCCGGTCCCGCAGCTCGTCCGCGACGCGGAACGGGCCGTCCGCGGCGTCGGCGAGCGTGCGCAGGCCGTGCGTGCGGAGCGGGGAGAAGGTCAGCAGGTCGGTGGCCGCGGGCAGTCCGGAGCCGCCGAGCAGGCCGCGCGTCGGCGCGTGCGTGACATAGCGGTCCAGCTCCGCCTCGGTCAGCGTGATCGCCGGAACCCCGGCGTCGGTCGTGCTCATCGCTCCCCCGCGATCTTCCCGTGCGATCTGCGTGCGTGACCGCGTGCGTTGTCGTACGCGACCCACGCGACCCTGGCGGTTTCCCCCCACCGCTCAGCACACTACGCCGCCCCACTGACAACGGCCCTCACCAGGGAGGACGCCCGGCGCGTCGGGGGCGTTGCGCACCCGGGAGCATCACCCGCACCGCCGTACCGGGCACCTGTGAACAGGGCCCCGGTGCCCGCCGCTAGTCGCTCGTGCCGGGTGTGCTCACTGGGCCGTGACCACCGCTGCCTGCGGGCGGATCGGGAGCCGGTTGACCGGGCGGCCGGTGGCCGCGCGGACCGCGGAGGCGATCGCGGCCGGTGCCGTCACGACCGGGACCGCGCTGACGGACTTGGCGCCGAAGGGGGCGACGACGTCGCGTTCCTCGACGAGTCTGACGATCCGGATGTCCGGGGCGTCCAGCGCGGTCGGCAGGGCGTAGCCGGTCAGGTCGGGGTGGCGGATCAGGCCGCGGGGCGTCCGGAGGTTCTCCGTCAGCGCGATGCCCACGCCCTGGGTCACACCCGCCTCGATCCGGGCCGCCAGCTGCGTCGGGTTGAGGACCCGGCCCACGTCCTGGGCGACCGCCAGCTCCACCACGCGCACCGAGCCCAGCTCGATGTCGACATCCACCACCGCGCGGATCGCGCAGAAGGCCAGGCCCACGAAGGCGTCGCCCTGCCCGGAGGCGTTGAGCGGCTCGGTGGGATGGGGGCGGCACTGCGCGGTGGCCCACAGCTCCTTGCCGTCCAACGCCTCGGTGACCGTGGTCGACAGCACACCGTCGTACGAGGTGATCTTGCCGTCGGTGATCTGCAGCAGCTCGGTGGACATGCCGAACTTGTGCGCGAGGGGCTGCAGAAGCTGTGTGCGGACCATCTTCGCGGCCCGCTCCACCGCACCGCCCGACACCCACGTGTGCCGGCCCCGGCAGCCCCCGCCGGCCGGCGGCTGGTCGGTGTCGACGGGCGCCACATGGACTTCCTCGATGCCGAGGGTCTCCTGGACGATCTGCCGGGCCAGGGTGGTGAAGCCCTGGCCGGTCTCCACGGCGGCGCAGAGGACGGTCGCGACGCCGTCGTGGACCTTGACCGTCGCCGTGGACACCTCGTCGGCGCCCTCCGCGCCGAGCATGTGCACCATGCCGAGGCCGTAGCCGACGCCGCGGCGCACCGCGCCCGGCTCGCCCGCGCCCTCGGGCCCGCCGGGCAGCAGCCACTCCTCCTCGGGGGCGTCCTTGGGCAGCGCGGGCAGCGGGAAGTCCCGTACCGCCTGCAGGAGTTCGGCGACCGGCGCCGGGCAGGTCACCGTCTGGCCAATGGGCAGGACGTCTCCCGTCGCCAGGACGTTGCGCAGCCGCAGTTCGGCCGGGTCCAGGCCCAGCTTCTTCGCCAGCTTGTCCATCTGCGCCTCGTAGGCGGCGCACACCTGCATCGCGCCCTCGCCGCGCACATGACCGGAGGGCGGGTTGTTGGTGCGTACGGCCCAGCCCTCGATGAAGGCGTTCGGGACGACGTACGGGCCGCACGCGAAGGAGACCGCGGCGGCCAGGGAGTCGGCGGAGGTGTCCGCGTACGCGCCCGCGTCCAGCAGGACCTGCGCCTCCACCTTCACCAACTTGCCCTCGGCGTCCGCGTGGTGGCGGTAGCGCAGCAGGGTGGGGTGGCGGTGGGCGTGGCCGAGGAAGGACTCCTCGCGCGTGGCCGTGAGCTTGACCGGGCAGCCGGTCTTGAGGGCGAGCAGGCCGAGCGGCAGCTGGAAGCTCTGGTCCTCGCGGTCGGCGGTGGCGCCCGGCACCCCGGTGACCACGATCTTCACCCGATCCGGGGACAGGCCGTAGCAGGCCGCGGCCGTGTTGCGGTCGGCGTGCGGGTCGGTGGAGGCCAGGTACAGCTCGACGCCGCCGTCGGGACGGGGCACGGCGAGACCGGCCTCGGCACCGATCGGGGCCGGGTCCTGGCGCCCTATCCGGTACAGGCCCTCGACGACGACCTCGCCGACGGCGTCCTGATCGCCGTGGTGCAGCGGGATGTGCCGGATCAGATTGCCGTCGGGGTGCAGGGGTTCCGCCTCGAAGGCCTGCTCCGGGTCGGTGACGGGATCGAGTACTTCGTACTCGACGATGACGGCGGCGGCGGCCATCCGCGCGGTGTCCGGGTGGTCGGCGGCTACGGCGGCGATGGGCTCGCCGTGGTGCCGTACGACCTCCGAGGCGAACACCGGCCGGTCGGGGGTGCCCCGGCCGTAGCGCGGGGTGCCGGGCACGTCGTCGTGCGTGACGACGGCGCGTACGCCGGGCATCTCGCGCGCGTGGCTGGTGTCGATGGACACGATGCGCGCGTGCGCGTGCGGGGAGCGCAGCACGGCCGCCCACAGCAGGCCCTCGGCCCACAGGTCGGCCGCGTACGGGAAGGTGCCCTCGGTCTTGGCGCGGGCGTCGGCGTGCGGCAGGGAGGCACCGATGCCGTGCGGCGACGACTCCGCCTCCGGAGCGGGTTCCGCGGCGGTGGTCGCCGTGGCGGCTTCGTTGCTCACGCCTGGCCTCCGTCCTGGCCGTAGTGCGGGTCGTGCGGACCGTACTGGTCGCGCGGACCGTGCGGGTCGTGCGGTCCCGGTGTGCCGTGCGGGGGCGTGCCGTACGGGTCGGGCGCGCCGTACGCCTCCGGCGCGTCGCGGTAGCCGGCCGCGGCGGCCGGCGGCGTGTCGAACGCGCCCGGGGCCTCGAACGCCGACGGGTTGACGCCGCCGGAGCCGGGGCCCGCCTGGTGGGGAATACGGACCTCGTCCGCGTCCGTCTCGGCGTCGCCGGCGGCGGCGTGGGAGGAGGCGGCGTGGGAGGACGCCTCGCGTTCTTCGACGACCTCCTGGACGGCCTGCAGGACGCCCCGGTAGCCGGAGCAGCGGCACAGGTTGCCGCAGAGCGCCTGCCGGGTCTCCAGCTCGGTGGGCGCCGGGTTGCCCTCCAGCAGGTCGTGCACGGTCATCGCCATGCCCGGCACGCAGAAACCGCACTGCACGGCGCCGCACCGGGCGAGCGCGCGCTGCACGTCGGAGGGCTGTCCGTCGGCGGCCAGGCCCTCGACCGTACGCACCTCGCAGCCGGCCGCGGTGACCGCCGGGGCCAGGCAGGAGGCGACCAGACGGCCGTCGACCTGGACGTTGCAGGCCCCGCACTCGCCCTGCGAGCAGCCGTCCTTGGCGCCCGCCAGACCGAGCCGCTCCCGCAGGACGTAGAGCAGCGACTCGCCGATCCACGCGTCGGTGACGGGCCGGTCGACGCCGTTGACGCGCAGCACGTAGGACGCGAGCGGGTGGTCGTCGTGCGGCGGCAGCGGCGCGGAGTGCTCCTCGGCGGCGGCCGCCTCCGGCCGGGGCGCGGTGTCCTCGCCGGTGTCCTCGGCGCCGCTCCCGGGCGTGTCGTCAGCGTCCGGTACGGCTTCCGGTACGGCGGTCTCGGGCGCGTCGGCGGTGTGCTCGGCTACGGCTGCCGCGGCCGGGGGCCGAGGTTCCGCCGGGACGGCGGTCACCGGCGCGTCGGCCGAAGGCGGCGTGACGGGCGCGTCGGGCGCTGTGGCGCCCTGGGGGACTTCGGGGGGCCCTGCGGGGCCGTCGTGGCCCGCCGGGCCGTCAGCGGGGCGCCCAGGGGCCTCCGCGGGGCCATGGCCGTCCGTGTCCTGCGCCACGTCCGACACCGCGGCCGGTTCGGCACCCGGCTCCGCCGGCTCGGCGAACTCGCCCGGGTGACCGGCCTCGACGTGCGTATGCGCGTGCGCGGCGTCGGCGGGACCGGCGTCCGCCCGACCGGCCGGTGCGTGCCCGGCGTCCGCCGGGCCGGGCTCTCCCCGCCCGGCCGAATCGCGCCCGGCCGAATCGCGCCTGGCCGCCTCGTGACCAGCCCTCTCGTGACCGGCCGACTCGCGCCTGGGCTCTTCGTGGCCGACCTCGCGGCCGGCCTCTTCGCGACCGGTCAGGCCCTGCCCGTACCGCTCATCGTGGGCGTACTGCCTATTCAGCGCGTACTGGCCTTCGGCCGCGAACTGCCCATCCGGCGCGAACCGCTCATCGGACGCGAACCGCTCATCGGTTGCGTACTGGTCATCGGTTGCGTACTGGTCATCGGTTGCGTACTGCTCGTCCCGCGCGTACCCCTGCGCGGCCGCGCCGCCTGGCGCCTGTGCCCCCGTACCGCCCGGCGCCTGTGCGGCCGGAGCGCCCGCCGGGTGTGCGTCGGTGTGGTCGGGCAGGCCGGTGTGGTCGGTGTGGTCGGGATCCGCGGGGCGGCCCCAGGGGTGGCCCGCGCCCTCCGTCGCCCAGGGTGCGGGCGCGCCGCCGGGCAGCGTGGCCGGCGGGGTGCCGCCCCACTGCTCGACCAGGGAGGACGTGGTGAACTCGCCCGATTCGTCCGGAAGATCACCGCCGGCGACCGGGATGGACCACTGCCCGGTGACGTCGTGTCCGGGCGCGGCCGGGGCCGCCGCGGGCTCCTCGAAGGTCCACTGCTGGGTCGCGCCGGGCTGGTAGGTGAACCGGTCGTCGGCGGGCGGCGCCTGGGGCGTGGCGTTCGGGTCGGGCCACTCGACGCCGCTCGCGGGCGCCGTCCACGTGCCGGGCGCGGCGGGGTCGTCGGCGCCGGGGGCGACCGCTATCTGCGGCGGCACATAGCCGTGTCCGGGCGCGGCCAGCGGGCTGTCGCCGGACAGCAGGGCGTCGATGCCGCCCTCGGGGAGCTTGACGAACGCGGTGGCGCCGTCGTCGTAGTCGCCCTGGGGCAGCGGGTCCCAGCGCCCGCCGCCCCGGGGCGTGCCCTGTCCGTGCTGGTCGTCGGTCACGACAGCGCCCTCCCCAGTGCTCGTCGGGCCAGTGCGGCGACGGTGCGCCGCAGGTGCAGTACGGCGGGCGGAAGCGGGGCCACCGAACCGTCGGACTCCGGTGCCGGGTCCGGGATGCAGGCCGCGGCGACGTACTCGCCGAAGGCGTTCAGGGCCTCCGGCACGAGCGCGCGGTCGTTGTCCCAGTCGATCAGCTGCGCGACCCACTGCTCGGCCTCCAGGGGCCGCAGCGGCATCGGCGCTATGGCGCCCACGGCGCACCGCACTCCGCGCCGGGCGGGGTCGAGGACGAGCGCCACGGAGGCCAGTGCCCGGCCGGGGCCGGTGCGTCCGGTCGCCTTCAGGAAGACCTGCGGGGCGTGCAGCAGCGGCACGCGCACGTAGCCGATGAGTTCGCCGCCGCGCAGCATCTCCATGCCGGCCAGCAGGTGCGACACCGGGATCTCCCGGCGGGCTCCGCCCGAGCCCGCGATGATCAGCGTCGCCTCCAGGGCGGCGAGGACCGGCAGCGCGTCACCCGTCGGAGCGGCCGAGGCGATGTTGCCGCCCAGGGTGCCCGCGTTGCGGATGTGCGGCGGGCCCGCGGCGCGCGCGGCGGCGGCGAGCGCCGGAATCAGGGCCGCGAAGTCGGGGCGGCCCATGCGCGCGTGCGTGAGGCCCGCGCCGAGCAGCGCGTGGCCGTCCTGGTACTGCCAGCCGCGGATCTCGCTGATCCGCCCGAGGCCCACCAGGGCGGCGGGCCTGAGCTGGCCGGAGTTGACGGCGGCCATCAGGTCGGTACCGCCCGCGACGGGGACCGCGGCGGGCATCGCGGCGAGGGCCGCCACCGCCTCGTCCAGCGTCGTGGGCAGCGTGACGGCCTGCGCCGCCTGCGGTGCGTGCGTGGTCAAACCGGCTGCCCCTTCCCGCTGCCCCACCTGGTCCCACCTGTGTGGCCGTACGGTACGTGCTCACAGGGCGGACGTGGCAACTCTGGCACATCTTCGCAAGGGCCGAACGCGGGGGTCCGCTAGGAGGCATTCGCCCACCTCATCGCGGAGATGGTCCGTTTTCACACGGCATCACCGGTGCGCACCGATTGACACTCTTTGGTGATCCTTGGAGCGGTTTTCCGGCACTTGTTCGGGACAGGCGCCGGACGCCACGGTCACTTGTTCGGCGGCTGCCCCTCGATCGGGCGACCGGGCACACCGGGCCGCCGCTGCCACGGGCGGGGCCCGGTGGGCGGCCGGTAGGCGACGCCGAGGGCGTCAAGTCGCGGGTAATGGGCGGCCATACGGCGCTCGAAACCGGCGAAGTCCCGCTGCGCGGGAGCGGGCAGCCGGCTCCAGGCCACCTCGGCGAAGGCCGCGAGCCGGGGAAAGGTCTGGTAGTCCACGCGCGCGCTGTCCTCCAGCACCTCGGTCCAGACGTTGGCCTGCGTGCCCAGCACATGCCGGGCCTCCGCCTCGGTGAGGTCGTCCGGGACGGGTTCGAACCGGTAGACGTCCTCCAGGGTGCGCACGAACCCGATGGGCACCGGCTCGTCCTCGCCCGGGGCCTGACGGTGGTCCAGATACACGTACTGTTCGGGGCACATGACGACGTCGTGGCCGGCCCGCGCGGCCGCGATCCCGCCGCCGTAGCCGCGCCAGGACGACACCGCGGCGCCCTTCGCGAGCCCGCCCTCCAGGATCTCGTCCCAGCCGATGAGCCGCCGCCCGCGCGCGGCGAGCCACGCGTCGAAGTGGCCGATGAACCACGACTGCAGCGCGTCCTCGTCGGCGAGGCCGAGGTCCGCGATCCGGGTCTTGGCGGTCACCGACCCGGTCCACTGCTCCTTGCGGCACTCGTCGCCGCCGACATGGACGAACCGCGAGGGGAACAGCTCCAGGACTTCTTCGAACACCCCCTCGTAGAAGCGCAGGGTGGTGTCAGTGGGGGCGAGTACGTTGGCGGAGATCCCCCAGTTGTCCCAGACGTCGAGGGCGGTGGTGTCGATGACATCGGTGTTGCCGAGTTCCGGATACGCGGCGATGGCGGCCTGCGAATGGCCGGGTACGTCGATTTCCGGGACGACGGTGATATGCCGCTCGGCGGCATAGGCGACGATCTCCCGGATGTCGTCCTGGGTGTAGTAACCCCCGTGCGGTTTCTCCTCCCACAAGGGGGACGCGCGGTGACCGAATTTCGACCGCGCCCGCCAGGAGGCGGTTTCGGCCAGTTTCGGATACCGCCTGATCTCGATCCGCCAGCCCTGGTCGTCGGTCAGATGGAAGTGGAAGACGTTGAGTTTGTGCGCGGCCATCAGATCGAGATAGCGCAGCACGCCTTCCTTGGGCATGAAGTGCCGGGCCACATCGAGGAGAAGACCGCGCCAGCGGAATCTTGGGGCGTCGCGGACGGTGACGGCCGGGAACTCCCACTCGGTCCGGCCAGTGACCGGGGCGCGCCGGAAGGCCTCCGGGCCGAGCAGTTGACGGAAGGTCTGGGCGCCCCAGAACACCCCGGCCTCGCCGGCGCCGTCGATGCAGACGAGATGTCCGTCGGCACACAGCTGGTAGCCCTCGTCGCTGCCGAGTTCGTCCTCGAGCGCGGGGTTGATGCGCAGCAGGATGCGGGAGCCGCTGTGGCGGTGCGGGGCCAGCGGCAGCCCGGTCGCCGCGCCGACGGTCGCCCGCAGCCAGCGTGCGACCCGCTCGGTGCCTTCGGTGGCCTCGATCTCGGTGCCCGCGTCGATGACGAATCCGGTGCCGCCACCGGGCAGCGAGGCCGAAAGGCGACCCGGCGCGGGGATCAGTGCCACGTCGGGTTCCGGGAAGAGGGGTGTGTCGCTCATGTCGCCCGCCGCACCTCCGCCAGATGCGTTGCATCGAGTGCAACGACCGTTCCACCATGCACAACTGCGAGGGAGGCTACAGGTCTCGACCACTCATGGCCAGAGAACACGAAGGCCTCCGGCACGCGCGCACCGCGCACGCACCGGAGGCCTCACGACCTCGGACAGACGAATCCTCGACGGGTCCTCGACAGGTCCTCGACGGATCCTTACTTGTCGCCGCCCTTGCCGCCCTTGCCCTTGTCGTCGCCGCCGCTGCCCATGGACTCGTAGATCTCCTTGCACATGGGGCACACGGGGTACTTCTTCGGGTCGCGGCCCGGCACCCAGACCTTGCCGCACAGCGCCACGACGGGAGTGCCGTCGAGGGCGCTCGCCATGATCTTGTCCTTCTGGACGTAATGGGCGTAGCGCTCGTGGTCACCGTCGCCGTGGGACACCTGCGGCGTCGGCTCTACGAGGGTCCCCGTACCAGTCCCGCGCTCGGGCTCAAGAGTGCTCATACCAGCCAGGGTACTGAAGCGCCCACGTATCAGTTGAGTGAAGGGTCGTCCGGATATGTGGCCACCATCGCCAGTTCGTTGCGCTGGCGGCGCAGGACCTCGCGCCAGAGTCTTTCCGGGGCAGGCGAGGAGACGTCCCCGGGCTCCGACTCGACCACGTACCAGGCGCCCTCGACCAGCTCGTCCTCCAGCTGGCCGGGGCCCCAGCCGGAGTACCCGGCGAAGATCCTCAGGGAGCCGAGGGCCGCGGCGAGCAGTTCCGGCGGGGCCTCCAGGTCGACCAGGCCGATCGCGCCGTGCACCCGGCGCCAGCCGAGCGGGGCGAGGTCGCCGCCCGCGCCACCCGGGATGACCGCGACGCCGAGCGCCGAGTCCAGCGAGACGGGACCGCCCTGGAAGACCACCCCGGGCTCGCCGGCGAGGTCGGCCCAGCCTTCGAGGATGTCACCCACGTCCACCGGCGTGGGGCGGTTGAGGACGACACCGAGGGAACCCTCCTCGTCGTGGTCGAGAAGGAGCACCACCGCGCGGTCGAAGTTCGGGTCCGCCAGGGCGGGAGTGGCCACGAGCAGCCGCCCTGTGAGCGAGGACACCTCGGTCATGCCAGACATGATCCCGCATCTTCCCCCGAAGTGGGGAGCCGGTGAGGGGGCCGCAGTGAACGCAGCTCAGGGAGCACGGAAGCGCCCCGGGCGCACATCCGGGCACGGTGACCCCATGTGCCCGAAAGGGAACGGTTCGTGTTGTGACACAGCTATGACGTGGCTGGGTGGTACTTGGGCTTACGGGCCGGGGGTAATCGGCGATTACCCTGTCTTCCCGGCCCCTGCGCACAGTGATCGGCTGGCCGGCCCCTGCCCAACTCATCGGAACGCGAGATACATGACCGTCAACGACGATGTCCTGCTTGTCCACGGCGGAACCCCGCTGGAGGGCGAGATCCGTGTCCGCGGTGCGAAGAACCTCGTACCGAAGGCCATGGTCGCCGCCCTGCTGGGCAGCGCGCCGAGCCGACTGCGCAATGTTCCCGACATCCGTGACGTGCGGGTCGTCCGCGGCCTGCTCCAGCTGCACGGCGTGACGGTCCGTCCGGGCGAGGAGCCCGGCGAACTGGTGATGGACCCGACGCATGTCGAGAGCGCCAACGTGGCTGACATCGACGCCCACGCGGGTTCCAGCCGTATCCCGATCCTGTTCTGCGGTCCGCTGCTGCACCGTCTCGGCCACGCGTTCATTCCCGGTCTCGGCGGCTGTGACATCGGCGGCCGGCCCATCGACTTCCACTTCGATGTGCTGCGGCAGTTCGGCGCGACGATCGAGAAGCGCGCGGACGGGCAGTACCTGGAGGCTCCGAAGGGTCTGCGCGGTACGAAGATCCGGCTGCCGTACCCGTCCGTGGGCGCGACCGAGCAGGTGCTGCTGACGGCCGTACTGGCCGAGGGCGTCACGGAGTTGTCCAACGCGGCCGTCGAGCCGGAGATCGAGGACCTCATCTGCGTGCTGCAGAAGATGGGCGCGATCATCGCGATGGACACCGACCGCACGATCCGCATCACCGGCGTGGAGAGCCTCGGCGGCTACACCCACCGCGCCCTGTCGGACCGCCTGGAGGCCGCGTCCTGGGCCTCGGCCGCCCTCGCGACCAACGGCAACATCTACGTCCGCGGCGCCCAGCAGCGCTCGATGATGACGTTCCTGAACACCTACCGGAAGGTGGGCGGCGCCTTCGAGATCGACGACGAGGGCATCCGCTTCTGGCACCCCGGTGGCCAGTTGAAGTCCATCGCGCTGGAGACGGACGTACACCCCGGTTTCCAGACCGACTGGCAGCAGCCGCTGGTGGTGGCCCTCACGCAGGCCACGGGCCTGTCCATCATCCACGAGACGGTCTACGAGTCCCGCCTCGGCTTCACCTCGGCCCTGAACCAGATGGGCGCCCACATCCAGCTCTACCGCGAGTGCCTGGGCGGCTCCGACTGCCGGTTCGGTCAGCGCAACTTCCTGCACTCCGCGGTCGTCTCGGGCCCGACCCGGCTGCAGGGCGCCGACCTGGTCATCCCCGACCTGCGCGGCGGCTTCTCGTACCTGATCGCGGCCCTGGCGGCCGAGGGCACGTCCCGCGTGCACGGCATCGACCTCATCAACCGCGGCTACGAGAACTTCATGGAGAAACTCGTGGAGCTCGGCGCGAAGGTCGAGCTGCCCGGCAAGGCGCTCGGTTAACTGTTCTTACGGCCAACTGTTCTTACGACGATGGGGCGGCACCCGGAAATCAGGGTGCCGCCCCGTCGTCGTCATTCAGAATGTCCCCACACCGTCCCGTTGGCACAGAGACGGCAAGGTCACTTGCCCTTGGCCGCTTCCTTGAGCTTGCTGCCCGCGGTGACCTTCACGCTGTAGCCGGCGGGGATGTTGATCGGCTCGCCGGTCTGCGGGTTGCGCGCGGTGCGAGCGGCACGGTGGGTGCGCTCGAAGGTCAGGAAGCCGGGGATGGTGACCTTCTCGTCGCCCTTGGCGACGATCTCGCCGACGGTCTCGGCGAACGCGGCCAGCACGGCGTCGGCGTCCTTGCGGGTCACCTCGGCGCGATCGGCCAGCGCGGCCACCAGCTCACTGCGGTTCATGTTGTTACTCCCGTGTTTTTCTTGCCGTTGGGGTGTGCCACGCGGCGGATCCGCCCGAGGCACTGCGATGCCGATGCGCTCGCGCCCAGGGACGCATCCTGCCCCTACCTGCGGCGGTAAAGCCAATCCGGCACCCGTAGGAGTCGTGAGAACACCCTGGGGAGTCACACGAAAAGCGCCCGCTCGGCGTCACCCTAGAGCGCGCCCGGCATCAGCTGGTTCCACGACGCGCCGGTGCGGGGGCCGCCGTGGTGATCCTCACAGCCCCTGCACAGTACGACATGCCGTCATCTGGCGGACACGCGCCCGCCCCGACGGCGTCACCCGGCCGCCGCGGGGCGCCGCGGGCGGCACAGCCCCGGCGCACGTCCGCGACGGCTGCGACGACTCTGGGGGGCCTACTCGGCCGACGCCGACGCGCCCACGGCCTTCGCGGCCTCGCGGACCGCTCCGGCGACGGCGCCCGCGACCTTGTCGTTGAAGACGCTCGGGATGATGTAGTTCGGGTTCAGCTCGTCCTCGGTCACCACGTCGGCCAGGGCCTGCGCGGCGGCGAGCATCATCTCGGTGTTGACGGTGCGGGACTGGGCGTCCAGCAGGCCGCGGAAGACACCCGGGAAGACCAGCACGTTGTTGATCTGGTTCGGGAAGTCGGAGCGGCCGGTGGCCACCACGGCGGCCGTCTGACGGGCGATCGCCGGGTCCACCTCGGGGTCCGGGTTCGCGAGCGCGAACACGATGGCGCCGTCGGCCATCGCGGCCACGTCGTCGCCGTCCAGCACGTTCGGCGCCGAGACGCCGATGAAGACGTCCGCGCCGCGCACGGCCTCCTTCAGGGTGCCGGTGAGGCCCTCGGGGTTGGTGTTGTCGGCGATCCAGCGCAGCGGCGAGTCGGCCGGGGCGTTCACCAGGTCCTCGCGGCCCGCGTGGACGACACCGTGGATGTCGGCGACGACGGCGTTCTTCACGCCCGCGGCGAGCAGCAGCTTGAGGATGGCCGTACCCGCCGCGCCGGCGCCGGACATGACGACCCGGATGTTCTCGATGGCCTTGTCCGCGACGCGCAGGGCGTTGGTCAGGGCGGCGAGGACGACGATGGCGGTGCCGTGCTGGTCGTCGTGGAAGACGGGGATGTCGAGGGCCTCGCGCAGCCGGGCCTCGATCTCGAAGCAGCGCGGCGCGGAGATGTCCTCCAGGTTGATGCCGGCGAACCCGGGGGCGATCGCCTTGACGATCTCCACGATCGCGTCGGTGTCCTGGGTGTCCAGGCAGATCGGCCAGGCGTCGATGCCGGCGAAGCGTTTGAAGAGGGCCGCCTTGCCCTCCATGACGGGCAGCGCGGCCTTGGGGCCGATGTTGCCGAGGCCGAGCACGGCGGAGCCGTCCGTCACGACCGCAACGGAGTTGCGCTTGATGGTGAGGCGGCGGGCGTCCTCGGGGTTCTGGGCGATCGCCATGCAGACGCGGGCCACACCCGGCGTGTAGACCATGGACAGGTCGTCACGGTTGCGGATGGGGTGCTTGGACTGCATCTCGATCTTGCCGCCGAGGTGCATCAGGAACGTACGGTCGGAGACCTTGCCGAGGGTGACGCCCTCGATGCCGCGCAGCTTCTCGACGATCTCCTCGGCGTGGGCCGTGGAGGTGGCCGCGATGGTGACGTCGATACGGAGCTTCTCATGGCCGGACGCGGTGACGTCGAGGCCCGTGACCGAGCCTCCGGAGGACTCCACGGCGGTGGTGAGCTGCGAGACGGCGGTTCCGCTCGCGGGCACCTCCAACCGGATGGTCATCGAGTAGGAGACGCTGGGCGCCGTTGCCATGGCCGACTTCCTCTGCTTTCACCGTGTCGCGAGTTGTGCCGTCCGATCGTCGCACCTACCCGCGAGTACGTGATAGTCGCCCAGGGTTGTGGACGTTTTGTTCACAGGGATCGGCGAGCAGGTACGTGATTTCCGGAAGGTTTCGCAAGGTTTCGGAAAACTACTTCCACCATACGAGAAATGATCAGGCGGGAAAAGGGGTGCAGACCCCAAAGAAAGAGACCCACATCACGGTCGTGATGTGGGTCTCCCACAAGGTCATGACACCGACCCGCCATGCTCGCCTCGCGGCAAGTGGTCCCTCGCAGGGACAAAGGTTGGGCCCGGGGGCTTGGATCGGGCCGGTGCCACACCAAGGCTAACAAACCGATGCGGTACGGCCATTCCCCCACGGGATGTTCACAGGAAACTCAGTCGCGCAGCAGATCCGGCACCCCGGCCGCGTCCGGCTCGTCCCGCTCCCCCGACACCACCGTCAGCTGCTGGGTGGCCCGGGTCAGCGCCACGTAGAGCACGCGCAGCCCGGCCGGGGACTCGTCGGCGATCTCCGCCGGCGAGACGACGACGGTCGCGTCGTACTCCAGCCCCTTGGCCTCCAGGCTGCCGAGCGCCACCACCCGGTCGCCGAGCCCGGCCAGCCAGCGCCGGGCCTCCTCGCGCCGGTTCATGGCGACGACCACGCCGACCGTGCCGTCGACCAGGTCCAGCAGCCGCTCGGCCTCGGCCCGCACGGTCCGCTCGGCGGAATCCCGTACGACCGTGAAGCGCGGCTCGACCCCCGTGGACCGCACGGCGCGCGGCGACTCGGAGCCCGGCATGGCGAGCGCGAGCACCCGGGCGGCCAGCTCGGCGATCTCGGCCGGGTTGCGGTAGTTCACGGTGAGCTCGAAGCGGCGCCGGGGCCGGGTGCCGAGGGCCTCGTCGCGGGCCTCGGCCGCCTCGTCCGGGTCGGACCAGGAGGACTGGGCCGGATCGCCGACGACCGTCCAGGTGGCGTGCCGGCCGCGGCGGCCGACCATGCGCCACTGCATCGGCGTGAGGTCCTGCGCCTCGTCCACGATGACGTGCGCGTACTCGGTGCGCTCCTGCGCGAGCCGCTCGGCGCGCTCCCGCTGGCTCTCCTCGCGCACCGGCATCAGCTCCTCCAGGCCGGTGAGCTGGTCCAACGGGTCGAGCTCACGCTTCTTGCGCGGGCGGGCCGGGGCGCCGAGGACCGCCTGCAGCTCGTCCAGCATGGCGATGTCGTGCACGGTGTGGCCGTCCCGCCCGAGGGAGCGGGCGACCTTGCGGACCTCGCCGGGGTTGAGGATCCGGCGGGCCCAGCGGCCGAGCCGCTTCTCGTCGGCCATGGCGGCGAGGACCTGCTTCGGGGTCAGCTCGGGCCACCAGGAGTCGAGGAACGCGATGAAGGTGTCCTCGGTGGTGACGTCCTCGTCGAAGGAGGAGCGCAGCTCGGCGGCCAGCTCGGGGTCGGAGTGCCGGCCGGCCGCTCCGGACTTGGCCCACAGGGCGTCCAGGAGCAGCTTGCGGGCGCGCGGGCGCAGCAGGTTGACGGGCGCGGTGCCGCCGAGGGCGCTGCGGCGGATCCGTTCCAGCTCGGCGGCCTCCAGCTCCAGCCGGCGTCCGAAGGCGACGACGCGGAGCCGGGACGGCGGGCCGTCGAGGACCCGCGGCCCGGTGCCGGTGCCGCCGGTGGTGGCGTCGGTGGTGCCGTCGTCGATGTCGTCGATGTCGTCGTCGATGTCGTCGCCCAGGGCGAGCTGCCCGGCCGCGCCGGCGCCGGCCGGCCCCAGTTCCAGCGCGCCGCGGGCGGCCTTGCGCAGCACCTTCAGCATCCGGTACGAGCCCTTGGCACGGGCCACGGACGGGGAGTCGTACAGCGTGGCCTCGGCGCCGTCGACGAGCGAGCCGATCGCGCGGATCGCGACCTGTCCCTCCTCCCCGAGCGAGGGCAGCACGCCCTCGGTGTACGCCACGAGCAGCGGTGTCGGCGAGACGATGAGGATGCCACCGGCGTACCGCCGCCGGTCCTGGTAGAGCAGATAGGCGGCACGGTGCAGGGCGACGGCGGTCTTGCCGGTGCCCGGTCCGCCCTCGACGTACGTGATCGAGGCGGCGGGTGCGCGGATGACGAGATCCTGCTCGGCCTGGATGGAGGAGACGATGTCCCGCATGGTGTGGGTGCGGGCCTGGCCGAGGGCCGCCATGAGGGCGCCGTCACCGATGACGGGCAGTGTGCGGCCGTCCAGGCGGGCGGTCAGCTCGGGCCGCATCAGGTCGTCCTCGACGCCGAGCACCCGGCGCCCCTTGGACCGGATGACCCGGCGCCGTACGACCCGTCCCGGGTCCACGGGCGTGGCCCGGTAGAAGGGTGCGGCGGCGGGCGCCCGCCAGTCGATGACCAGCGGCGCGTAGTCCTCGTCGAGGACGCCGATGCGCCCGATGTGCAGGGTCTCGGCGATGTCGGCGGTGTTGTCGTCCCGCACGGCGCCTTCGGCGGGTTCCACGGCGGTGTAGGCCCCGTCGGGCCCCTTCTTCCCGTCCTTGCCGAGCAGCAGGTCGATGCGCCCGAAGAGGAAGTCCTCGAACTCGTTGTTGAGCCGGTTCAGGTGGATGCCGGCCCGGAAGACCTGCGCGTCCCGCTCGGCCAGCGCGCCCGGGGTGCCGACCTGGCCGCGCTTGGCCGCGTCGTGCATCAGGAACTCGGCCTCGTGGATCTTCTCCTCCAGCCGCCGGTACACCCGGTCCAGGTGTTCCTGCTCGACGCTGATCTCCCGGTCACGGACGGAATCGTGTGCGTCGTGTACCGAGCCGACCGCGGACTGCTGAACCTGAGCGGCCACCGGGCCCCCTTCTGACGTGCTGGGCAGCCGTCAACCGTACGCGAAGGGGGGCCTCAAAGCTACGGGACAGCGACACCCGAGGGTCGCGCGGCCGTGTCGATACGTGGCTCCGCCGCGTGGACACGACCAGCCACAACGCGACCAGCAGGTGTGTGCGGACCGGACCCACCCGGATCGGCGGGCCTGGGGGCGCAGCCCCCAGAGCCGCTACGCCTGCACCTGCACCAGCTTCTTCCCGTCGAAGGTCACGACCTCGAAGTGGTCGATCTCGTTCGGCTTGAAGGCCGCCGCGCCGCCGATGTACAGCGGCTTCCTGGCCTCCTCCGTCTTGGCGTTCGGGATGCCGTAGCCCCAGTCCGGCACGGACCACGAGGACATCGTCACGCGCTGCCCGTTCTTCGCGACGAGCACCAGCGAGCACTTGATCGGGCCCTTGGCGTTCTTCAGCTCCAGGACCGCCTGGGTGCCCCAGACCTTCTGCTGCATGCCGACGGTGGCGCTGATCTGGGACGACGGGTCGGTGGCCGACTTCTTGTCCGGCATGGACTCGAAGGTGGTCTGCGCGGCGGACGCGGTGACCTGGCCGCTGTCGCCCGAGGAGCCGCTGTTCACGGCGATCGCGGCGAGCGGGCCTGCGATGATCAGCGCGGCCGCCGCGGCGATCATGTAGAAGGAACGCCTTCGCTTCTGGGCGCGCTTCTCGGCGACCTCGTCGACCAGCTTCTCCACCAGTCGCGGGCTGGGCCTGGCGGACAGCGAGTCGCCGATCGCGGGGGTGCTGCCGGCGCCCGGCAGGTCCGCGAGCGCGGCCAGCATCGGCTCCATCCCGGCCAGCTCGTCCAGCTGCTGGGCGCACCACTCGCAGCCGGCGAGGTGGGCCTCGAATGCGGTCGCCTCGGCGTCGTCGAGAATGCCGAGGGCGTAGGCGCCGACGGTCTCGTGCTCGCTCGGCACCGAAGATCCCTGGTTGGGGCTCATGGGGCCAGACATACCCGGACCACCCGCGCCGAATCCCTGCATTCCCCCGTATCCGCTGCTCATCACGCCGTCACCCCCCGCTCTTCCAGTGCCAGCTTCATCGATCGCAGGGCGTAGAACACCCGGGAGCGCACCGTGCCGCTGGGTATGCCCAGCGTCTCGGCCGCCTCATTGACCGTACGCCCCTTGAAGTACGTCTCGACGAGCACTTCCCGGTGGGCCGGGGTCAGGTCGTCGAGCGCGTCCGACAGCGTCATCAGCCACAGCGCCTTGTCGATCTCGTCCTCCGCGGGGATGACCTCCAGCGGCGACGGATCGACCTCCTGCGGCCGGGCCTGCCGGCTGCGGTGGCCGTCGATGACGATGCGGCGCGCGACCGTCACCAGCCAGGGGCGTACCGATCCGGTCGCCCGATTGAGCTGACCGGCGTTCTTCCAGGCACGGATGAGCGTTTCCTGCACGACGTCCTCGGCGCGCTGCCGATCACCGGCGACCAGCCGCAGGACATACGCAAGCAAAGGTCCGGCGTGCTCTCGATACAGGGCACGCATCAACTCCTCGTCGGGTTCCGAGGGCTGTGAGGACATGCGATGTCGGGCCCTCGATCCACGTTCATTGGCCACGGCCGCATCCTTGCGCACGCCCACCTCCGGTGTCCGGGGGTTCCCCCAGTCGGTCGCTCGCCCACCCGTACGGAAAGGAACGGCGCGGTGTTCAAAGGGAGGTGACAGTTTTCTCGGGGACGACATGACGACCGGGACATGCGTGCACATTCCCCCCGCATGATCTTTGCATTTCCGACACATCGCCGAGGGGTGGGCCGGAGCGGCAGAACTGCCCGGCCGGGCCGGCCGGGAAACCGGGTGTTACGCAAATCACGCCCAGGCGCGTCGGGTTGTGCGGGTCGGGGCGGAGCTCAGGCGCGGGCGAGGGCGGCCCGCCGCCGATGCCGCGCCACCCGCTCCCGGTTCCCGCAGACCTCGCTGGAACACCACCGCCGGCGCCGCCCGCGGGACGTGTCCAGGTACACCAGCGGACAGTTGTCCCCTTCACACTCCCGTACGGCGGCCCGCGCGACGGGGTCGGTGAGCAGCTCCACGGCATCCCGGGCGACGAGGGCGAGCAGTTCGGCCAGCGTCGGCGGGCCGGCCAACTCCCTGACGAGGCGGCCGTCCTCTGCGGGTACGGCGAGCGGGGCCGGGGGCGCGGCGCGGGCGACCTCGTTGACGCGGGCGAGGGAGCGGTCCCGCGACGGAGGATCCACCGCGTGCGGAGCCCGCACCAACCGCCCGACGTGGGAGCGCAGTTCGCGGAACCCGACGAGCCACGGGCCGTCGGCGTGGACCAACGGCGTACCCTCCGGCACCAGCTCCGCCCCGCCGATCCACGCGCACAGCGCCTCGACGGAGTCCAGCCGTTCGGCCGGATGCGTGGTCGCGAGGAGATCGAGACAGATCCGTCCGGCGTCGAAACGCAGCTCGTACGCGGGCGTGGCCGTACCCAGTGCCATGTGCCTGTCACCGCCTAGGCAGGAAGCGCTCTTCTCTTCACAGTGCCTGCCCGGACGCCGGGCCGGAACCCCTCGTACCAGTGCTGGACGCACGCGTATGCGAACGCGCACCTCGACCATGTCCCCGCTGCCGCCGTACGGCCGCCCCGGCCGCCCCGCATGGCCGCCGACCGGTTGACGCAACCGATTGGTTGCCATAGCATCGCAATCAGTTGGTTGCTATACATACGGAGGCAGCTATGGGATTCCCCGATCGCATCGAGCGGACCGTCGAGATCGCGCACCCGCCGGCCAAGGTGTGGGCGGCGCTCACCACGGCCGAGGGGCTGAGCGCCTGGTTCGGCGACCAGGCCGGGATCGATCTGCGCCCGGGCGGCGCGGCATGGATGAAATGGGACGGCGGGCACTCCGCCGACATGCGGGTGGAGCGGGTGGAGGAGCCGAGGGTGTTCGGCTACACGTGGCGCATGGCCGGACTGCCCGAGGACGATCCGCGCCGCACCTATGTGGAGTTCACGCTCGAACCGGTCGCCACCGGCACCCGGCTGACGGTGGTCGAGACCGGCTTCGCCCAGCTGCCGGACGACGTCCACCGCACGGAGTACGACAGCCACACCGAGGGCTGGGCGCGCGAGCTGGGCGAACTGGTCGACCACCTCGATGCCGCAGCCTGACGTCGAGGCGATCGCCGAACAGGTCTTCGCCGCGCTGGCCGACCCGACCCGGCGCTCCATCCTGGCCGCGCTGGCCTCGGGGGGCCCGGCCACGGCCACGGACCTGGCCGCCCGGCTGCCGATCACCCGGCAGGCGATCGCCAAACATCTGGCCCTGCTGGCCGAGGCCGGCCTGGTGACGGCCGAACCGGGTGAGCGGCGCCGGGTGCGGTACCGGCTGCGGTCCGCTCCGATGCGGGTGGCGCAGCAGTTCCTGGCCGCGCTGGCGCGTGACTGGGACAGCCCGCTCGACGCCCTGAAGGATCACCTCGACGAGCAGGCACGCGGATCCGGGTGACGGGGTCCGGCGCCGCCCGCCATCGCGGAGGGAGCACCGACGGTGAACGCGGAATTCCACCGGCCGGCCGAGCCGGCGATCGCACTGGGGCTGACGCTCGCGACGGCCACGGCATGCTGGGCCGCCACGGTCCGGCTGATGCACGGCATGGACATGGGCGTGGCGACCAGCCCCGGTCCGCCGGGGTTCTTCGCCGCGACGTGGACGACGACGATGGCGGCGATGATGCTGCCGGGCGCGGCTCCGGCCGTCGCCCGGCACGTCCGCGCGACCGGTGGGCTGCGCACCGCGCTGCCGTTCGCCGCGGGCTACGTGGCCGTCTGGGCACTCGCGGGTGTCGTGGCGTACGCGCTGGACCGGCCGCACGGCTCGACGGCCGCCGGCGTCGTGGTGATCGCGGCGGGCGCCTATGAACTCACGCCGGTCAAACGGCACTTCCGGCGCCGCTGCCGGGCGGATGCCGGTTCCGGGCTCAGGTACGGGTGGTACTGCGCCGGCTCGACCGTCGGGCTGATGGCGCTGCTGGTGGCGCTGGGCGTGATGAGCCTGCTGTGGATGTCCGTGGTCGCCGTCCTCGCCTCCGCCCAGAAGCTGCTGCCCGCGAAGACCGCGGTCGACGTTCCCCTGGCGCTGGCGATCGCCGGACTCGGGCTCGTGATCGTGATCGCGCCTGCGCTGGTTCCGGGGCTGCTCATGCCACCAGGGACGTAACGACACCGAAGAGGAAACGGAACAAGAAACGGAGACGGGCCATGACCGGTCACAAGACGGGGACACGCGAGGAGTGGCTTGCCGCGCGGCTGGAGCTGCTCGAAGCGGAGAAGGAGCTGACCCGACGCGGCGACGAGCTGGCCCGGCGCCGGCAGGAGCTGCCCTGGGTCCGGGTGGACAAGGACTACCGCTTCGAGACGGAGGAGGGTACGGCGTCGCTCGCCGACCTGTTCCAGGGCCGCTCGCAGCTGCTCGTCTACCACTTCATGTTCGGGCCCGACTACACCGCCGGCTGCCCGTCCTGCTCGGCGATCGCCGACGGCTTCAACGGCTCCGTGGTCCATCTCGCCCACCACGACGTGATGTTCTGGGCGGTGTCCCGGGCCCCGCTCGCCAAGCTCCACGCCTACCGGCAGCGGATGGGCTGGAGCTTCCCGTGGGCGTCCTCCTACGGCAGCGACTTCAACTTCGACTTCGGGGTGGCACACACCGAGGAGGAGTGGGAAGCGGGAGTCGTCGCGTACAACTTCGGCGAGGAGGACCTGCGGCCGGCGACGGCCGACGAGCAGAGCTCCCGCGACGCCTTCACCCGGTCGATCGTCGGCACGGACTGGCGGACGTACCGGCGCGAAGGCCCCGGTGTGAGCGCGTTCGCCCTGCAGGACGGCGCGGTCCACCACACCTACTCGGCGTACGCGCGCGGGCTGGACGCCCTGTGGGGCATGTACCAGTGGCTCGACCGCGCACCCCTCGGCCGTAACGAGTCCGGCTTCTGGTGGCGCCGCCACGACGAGTACGACAGCCGGTGAGCGACGGGTGAGCGACTCGGTGCGCTACGCGTCCGCGTACTTCGCGTCCGCCGCCGGGTCCAGGGCCAGGCGGTAGCCCCGCTTCACCACCGTCTGGATCAGTTTCGGCGAACCCAGCGCCGTACGCAGGCGGGCCATCGCCGTCTCCACGGCGTGTTCGTCGCGGCCCGCGCCCGGCAACGCCCTCAGCAGCTCCGCCCGGGGCACCACCCAGCCGGGCCGGCGGGACAGGGCGCGGAGCAAGGACATCCCCGCCGGCGGGACCGGCCTGAGGTCGCCGTCGACCAGGACCGCGTGGCCCCGGATCTCCACCCGGTGCCCGGCGACCGGCAGCGAGCGGGCCCGGGCCGGGAGTTCCTGGCAGAGCAGCTGCACCAGCGGGCCCAGCCGGAAGCGCTCCGGCTGGATCGTGTCCACGCCGTGCGCCTGCAGCGGGATCGCCGTGACCGGACCCACGCAGGCCGGGAGGACGTCGTGGCACAGGGCCGACAGCAGGTCGGGCAGCAGGCCCCGGGTCTCCGCCCGGGAGAGCAGGGACGCGGCCGCCGGCGCGCTGGTGAAGGTGAGCGCGTCCACCGCTCGCGAGACGGTCGCGTCGAGGAGGCGGTCCAGCGGGGTGATGTCCTCCGGGGGCATCCACCGGTACACCGGCACCGGGACCACCTCCGCTCCCCCGGCCCGCAGGGACTCCACGAAGCCCGGGAGCGGTTCGCCGTGCAGCTGTACGGCGATACGGCGGCCGTCCACACCCTCCTCCAGGAGCCGGTCCAGGACCTCGGCCAGGGACTCCGAGCAGGGTGACCACTCCTCCGTCAGCCCCGCCGCGCGGATCGCTCCCTTGACCTTGGGGCCCCTGGCCAGCAGTTCCGCGCCGCGCAGCCGGCCGAGCAGCTGCTCGCCGAGACCCCAGCCGTCCGCGGCCTCTATCCAGCCCCGGAAGCCGATCGCCGTGGTGGCCACGACCACGTCCGGCACCTGGTCGATGATCCCCTTCGTGGCGGCGAGGAGTTCGCTGTCGTCGGCGAGCGGCACGATGCGCAGGGCGGGCGCGTGCAGCACGGCGGCACCGCGCCGCTGCAGCAGGGCGCCCAGCTCTTCCGCCCGGCGCGCGGCGGTGACGCCCACGGTGAATCCCGCGAGCGGACCGTGCTCGACGACTCCGGTTTGCTGCACTTCGTCGTACATGGGGCTCTCCTAGCTGACCGGCGCGCCGAACGAGCCTGTCAACGGCGCGTGACAGGCTCGGTTCGGCTTCATTGCGCCGGTGTTACGTCACACGTCGGCATAGCTGAGCTGCGGTTTTGTCTCCTGTACGGCCATGGTCTCAGCCTGCCGGGCCGGCCGGCGAAGGTATACGGCCCAGGTCACGGCGAAGCAGAGGCCGTAGAAGGCGAGGAAGGCGACGAACGCGCCGGTGCCGGAACCGTAGGAGAGGAAGGACTGGCGGAAGGCCAGGTTGATGCCGACCCCGCCGAGCGCGCCGACCGCGCCGATGAGCCCCATCGAGGCACCCGACAGCCGCCGCCCGTAGGCCACGGCCTCCTCCCCTTCCAGCCCCTTGGCCAGGGCCTTCGCCTGGAAGATGCCGGGGATCATCTTGTACGTCGAGCCGTTTCCGAGGCCGCTGAGCACGAACAGCGCCACGAAGACGCTGACGAACAGCGCCGGCGACTTCTGCCGGCTCGCGACGATGAGTACGGCGGTGGCGGCGGCCATGGCGATGTAGTTCCCCAGGGTGATGCGGGCGCCGCCGTACCGGTCGGCGAGCCGCCCGCCGAGCGGCCGGATCAGGGAGCCGAGCAGCGGGCCGATGAAGGTGAGGTAGGCGGCCTGCAGCGGCGTACGCCCGAACTGGATCGTCAGCACCTGCCCGAAAGCGAAGCTGTAGCCGATGAAGGAGCCGAAGGTGCCGACGTAGAGGAAGGACATGATCCAGGTGTGGGGGTCCCTGGCGGCGTCCTTGGCCGCGCCGGTGTCGTTCTGCACCGTCGCCAGGTTGTCCATGAAGAGCGCGGCGCACACGGCGGCCACGACGATCAGCGGGATGTAGATGCCCAGCAGCAGGCGCGGGCCGCCGCCGGCGCCGATGACCGCGAGGGCGACGAGCTGGATGACGGGCACGCCGATGTTGCCGCCGCCCGCGTTCAGGCCGAGCGCCCAGCCCTTCTTCCGTAGCGGGAAGTAGGCGTTGATGTTGGTCATGGAGGAGGCGAAGTTGCCGCCGCCGATACCGGCCAGCAGGCCGACGCACAGGAACGTGGTGAAGGACGTCCCCGGCTCCATGACCGCGTAGGCCGCGATCGTCGGGACGAGCAGCAGACCCGCCGAGATGATCGTCCAGTTGCGGCCGCCGAAGACGGCCACGGCGAAGGTGTAGGGGACGCGTACACCGGCGCCGACGAGGGTGACCATCGAGGTCAGCAGGAACTTGTCGGCGGGGGTGAGGCCGTACTTCGGGCCCATGAAGAGGACGAGGACGGACCACAGGGTCCAGATCGAGAAGCCGATGTGCTCGGAGAGGACGGAGAACCACAGGTTCCGGTTGGCGATCCGCTGCCCGGTCGCCTTCCAGAACGCCTCGTCCTCCGGGTCCCAGCGCTCGATCCAGCGGCCACTGCGCCGGGTTGGGGCTGGAGGGGCTGGTGTTGGGGCTGGGGCTGTCATCACGCCTCCACGGGGCTCCGGCTGCTCGGTCTGCCGTCGACCTGCCATCGACTGACTGAGCCCGAAGGTAGGGAGCACGCGTTTCCTGCCTGTGGCTGTGCATGACCGGAAGGGAACGTTGCTCTCACTCACGCGGAGGCGGACCGGTGAGGGGAGCCCGCCGGGGCCTCAGGACGCGATCCGGTACCGGTGCTCCGGACGGCCCGTCGCCCCGTAGCGCAGAATCAGCCGGACCATGCCCTCCTTGACGAGGTACGACAGGTAGCGCTGGGCCGTGGCCCTGGAGACGCCGGTCAGTTCCGCGGCCTCGGCGGCCGACAGATCGCCGTGGGCGGCCCGCAGGGCCTGCTGGACGAGGGCGAGCGTGGGCGCGGAGTGGCCCTTGGCCGGCACCCGGGGGACGGCCGGTGGCCGGACCGCGCTGAACAGGGCGTCCACATCGGCCTGTTCGGTGTCCGCGGTCTCCCCGAGGGTGTCGACGCGGTGCTGGAGTTCGCGGTACGAGGTGAGCCGCTCGGCCAGGTCGGCGGCGCCGAAGGGCTTGACCAGGTAGCCCACGGCGCCCAGCTTCATGGCGGTACGGACCGAGGCGATGTCCCGGTCCGCGGTGATCACGATGGCGTCGGGGCGGGCGCCGCCCGCGTCCCCGGTGAGCCGCCGCAGCACGTCCAGTCCGCTGCCGTCGGGCAGGAAGACGTCGAGGAGGAGCAGGTCGGGGCGGAGGTCGTGCGCCGCCGCCAGGGCCTCGGTCACGCTCGCCGCCTCGCCCACCACCTCGTAGCCCCGCACCCGGGACACGTAGTCGCAGTGGATGTGGCTGACCCGGAAGTCGTCGTCCACGACCAGGGTGCGGATCATCAGCGGTCGCCTCCCACGGGCAGCGCCTTCGTGAAACGTTCCTCGCCCGCCGGTGCGGGAACCGGCAGTCGTACGGTGAACACCGCCCCCGGGCCCTCGCTGACGGTGACCGTGCCGCCGTGCCGCGTCACCAGGCGGTGGACCAGGGCGAGGCCCAGGCCGCGCCGGGCGGTGCCCCGCTCGGGCCGGGTCGACCAGCCGTCCTCGAAGATCGACTCGCCGGCGCCGGGCGGGATACCGGGGCCGGTGTCCGCCACCCGCACGGTCGTGCCCTCCGCGTCCTCGGTGAGCATGAGCCGGACCGCGCGTCCCCCCGGCGGGGGCGGCCCGTCGCCCGCCGCGTCGATCGCGTTGTCCAGCAGGTTGCCGGCGATCGTCAGCAGCCGGCGCAGATGCGGCGGGTCCTCGCCCAGCGCCGAGTCGTCGTCGAGCACGACGCGCACCCCGCGTTCGGCGGCGACGGTGGTCTTGGCCACGACCAGGCCGACCATCAGCGGGTTGCCGATCCGCCCCCGCACCGCCTCGGTGAGCGCCTGCCCGGCGCCGGCCGACTCCACGGCCAGCTCGTACGCGTCGTCGTACGCCCCGATGTCCAGCAGCCCGGCGAGCGTGTGCAGGCGGTTGGTGAACTCGTGCTGCTGAGCCCGCAGCGCGTCGGTCAGGCCGCGCACGGAGTCCAGCTCCCGCAGCAGTCCGACCAGTTCGGTGCGGTCGCGGACGGTCACCACCGCGCCCAGTTCGCGCCCGCGCAGGGTCACCGGCATCCGGTTGACGACCAGACAGTGCCCGTCGGTCAGCACGCTGATGTCGGTGCCGGTCAGGGTCCCGTCCAGAGCCCGGCGCAGCCGTCCGTCGGGCAGCACCTCGGCCAGGGTGCTGCCGAGCGCGGTGCCGAGACCGAGGAGCCGGCGGGCCTCGTCGTTCAGCACCGTGATCCTGCCGTTCGGGGCGAAGGCGAGCACGCCCTCGCGGATGCCGTGCAGCATCGCCTCGCGGTCCTGGAGCAGCCCGGCGATCTCCTCCAGCTCCAGCCCGAACGTGATCCGCTTCAGCCGCCTGGCCAGCAGATACGCGGCCGCGGAACCGAGCGCCGTGGCGATCGCGGCGTACACGGCGAAGGTGGGCAGCTCGCGCCAGAGCTCGCCGAGGACGTCGTTCTCCGGGATGCCCACCGACACCTCGCCGACCAGCTCGCCCGTCGGCCCGTACAGCGGCACCCTGCCGTTGGCGGAGCGCCCGGTGGCGCCCTGGTCGGTGCCGACGTGCGGGCGGCCGTCCCGCGCCACGATCGGCTCGGTCACCGGCGAGCCGACCAGCTGCGGCATGGGGTGCGAGTGGCGGATGCCGTGCAGGTCGATCACCACGACGTACGACGCCCCCGACGACTGCCGGATGCGTTCGGCGACGGCCTGCACCACGTCCGACCCGCCTTGCTGCATGGCCCGCCGGATCTGCGGGTCCGCGGCCGTCGTCCGGGCGATGGCCACGGCCCGCTCCTCATAGGTGCGGTCGAGCGCGGAGCGCTGCGCGAAGGCGAACAGGAGGAATCCGATCACGCCCGTGAGCGCCAGGATGACGAGCTGGCTGGCCAGGATCCGCGCGGACAGTCTCCCCCTCCCGCCGCGCCCGATCCGTATGCGGATGGGTGTCACAGGTGCCTCATCGCCCCTGTTCTGGATGGTGCCGGGCCGGCCCTGCGCTGGACCCGTGGTGGCGTGATTGTGCCTGATGGCCGATTTTCTGCCCACCCCCGTATCGCTGAGCAGAACGAGCAGAACTCCGGTTTACGCGGCTATCGCGGGATACCTCGGAAACAGCGACGTAACAGGCGGTGGCTTCTAGCGTCTGCCTTCACCTCGACCTCCGAGGGCGAAAGGAGACGGCCCACCATGGCTTCGCGAAACGATGTCGCGACGAGCCCCATCGCCGGCGCAGCCGACCGCGAGGACGCGCGCATCGAGATATCCGGGCTCACCAAGCGATTCCTGACCCCCGCCGGTGAGGTGTTCACGGCGCTGCACGGCGTGTCGTTCACCGTGGAGCCCGGCCAGTTCTGCGCGGTGGTCGGCCCCACCGGCTGCGGCAAGTCGACCACGCTCGGCATGGTGTCCGGGCTCGACCGGCCCAGCGAGGGCTCGGTCAAGGTCGGCGGCCGCGAGGTGGACGGCATCACCGACGGCGTCAGCTTCATGTTCCAGGCGGACGCCCTGCTGCCCTGGAAGACCGTCCTCGGCAATGTGCTGATGGGGCCCGTCTTCCGTGGCGTACCCAAGCAGCAGGCCCAGGCCTCGGCCCGGGACTGGCTGCGCCGCGTCGGCCTCACCGGGTTCGAGGACCGCTACCCGCACCAGCTCTCCGGTGGTATGCGCAAGCGCGTGGCGATGGCCGCGGCGCTGATCAACGAACCCAAGATCCTGATCATGGACGAGCCGTTCGGCGCCCTGGACGTGCAGACCAAGGCGATCATGTCGACCGAGCTGCTGGGCCTGTGGGAGCAGATCCGTCCCTCCGTCATCTTCATCACCCACGACCTCGACGAGGCCGTGGCGCTCGCCGACCGGGTCGTCGTGATGACCTCCAGCCCCGGGTCGGTCAAGGCGGTCTTCGACATCGACCTGCCGCGCCCGCGCGGCTCCGTGCAGGAGATCCGCTTCCAGCCCCGCTTCATCGAACTCCAGCACCAGATCTGGGAAACGCTGCGCGAAGAGGTCGAGCGCGCGTACGCACGCACCGCAGGAGGCACGGCATGAGCACGCACGGCACGAGGACGACGCCCACCGCTTCCGCCGCGCCGGCCAAGGGCGGCGGGCGGACCTCGGCGGCGGCCGCCGCCAAGCGGGCCGCCCGGGGGCGCGTCATGCGGGTGTGGGCGGGCCGCATCGGCATCGCGGCCTTCGTCATCGGTGGCTGGCAGGCCTTCACCACCTGGGGCATCGTCGACCCGTTCTTCTTCGGGCAGCCGTCCGGAATCTGGCAGCGGCTGATCGATCTCTTCCAGAACGGCACCGAGTTCGGCTCCTTCTACGCGAACATCTGGACCACCATCCAGGAGGCGCTCCTCGGCTTCGCCGCCGGTTCCGTCGCCGGAGTCGTCGTCGGCGTGGCACTGGGCCAGAGCCGCTACCTGTCCGACGTCCTCGGGCCCTACATCAAGATGGTGAACGCGATCCCGCGGATCGTCCTCGGCTCGATCTTCATCGTCGCCTTCGGCATCGGCGTGACCCCGAAGATCCTGCTCGCCGCCGTGCTGGTGTTCTTCATCGTCTTCTTCAACGCCTTCCAGGGCGTCCGCGAGGTCGACCGCAACATCCTGGCCAACGCCCGGGTGCTCGGCGCCTCCCAGCTGCAGATCATCCGGCACGTCATCGTGCCCTCCGCGCTCACCTGGATCATCGCCAGCCTGCACAGCGCGTTCGGCTTCGCCATCGTCGGCGCGCTGGTCGGCGAGGTGCTCGGCGCGCAGAGCGGCCTCGGCCTCGTCATCAAGACCGCGCAGAACAACTTCGACCCCAACGGCGTGTTCGCGACGATGCTCGTCATCGCGGTCATCGTGCTGGGCGCGGAGTGGCTGATCGGCAAGCTCGAACACCGGCTGCTGGCCTGGCGCCCGCCGGCCCCCACCGAGGCCAACTCCCTCTGATTACCGCCCCGTTGCTCCCCTTCTGCTTCCCCTCCGCTTTCCCCGTCCCGCGAACGAAAGAGCCGCCATGTTCAAGAGAACCCTCACCGCATCGCTCGTCACCATCCTGTCCCTCGGCGCGGCCACCGCGTGTTCCAGCAGCTCCGGTTCGGGCGGCTCCGGCGGCACCCCGACCGTCAAGATCATGGTCGGCGGCATCGACAAGCAGATCTACCTGCCGTTCCAGCTCGCCCAGAGCCTCGGCTTCTACAAGAAGTACGGCGTCGACGTGACGCTGAGCACCGAGCAGGACGGCGGGACCGGTGCCGAGGACGCCATGGCCTCGGGGCAGGTGGACATGGCCGGCGCCTGGTACAACCACACGATCGACTTCCAGGTGAAGGGCAAGGCGGTCGAGGACATCGTCCAGCTGTCCGGCGCACCGGGCGAGCGGGAGATGTGCGCCACGAAGAGCGGCGTGCACTCGGCCTCCGACTTCAACGGCAAGACGCTCGGCGTGACCGACCTGGGCTCCGGCACCGACACCCTCACCCAGTTCCTGGCGGCCAAGAAGGGCGTCAAGACCAGCGACTTCCACCGGATCGGGGTCGGCGCGGGCTCCACCGCCATTGCCGCGCTGCAGAACGGCAAGGTCGCCTGTGTGATGACGACACAGCCGACGGTCGCCGCGATCCAGAAGAAGGGCGTCGGCTACTCCGCGGTCGATGTGGCCACCACCCAGGGAGCCACGACGGCGACGGGCGGTGCCTGGCCCGCCGCGGGTGTCATCGCCCGCAGCGACTGGGTCGACGCGCACAAGGACGCGGCCCAGAAGGTCGTCGACGCGCTCGTGGCCACCATGCACTGGATCAACACGCACAGCGCGGCCGACATCGCCGACAAGCTGCCGCAGTCGTTCGTGCAGAACCAACTCGTGACCAAGGCCGACTACATCGCGGCCCTGACCCAGGACAAGGGGCAGTTCCTCCCGGACGGCATCATGCCGGCGGGCGGCCCGAAGAACGTCCTCGCCACGGAGGAACTGGTCGGCCACGCCACCTCGAAGGTCGACCTCGGCACGACGTTCACCAATGACTTCGCCCTGGCGGCCAACAAGAAGGAGGGCTTCACCACCAAGACGGCACCGGCGGGTTCGGCGGGCTGATCCGCGGCACGCGCCCGCACGGGGCCGCCCGGGTGACCACCACCCGGGCGGCCCCGTGCCGTGAGCACATCACTGCCGGTCCGTCATCGTCGTCACGTCCGCCTCCGGGATCCAGCTCCCGCCCGGCCGCCGCAGCCAGCCCGCCGCCTCCCCGATCCCTCCCGCCGCCCGGCGCAGCGCGTCCAGCCCGGGATGGACCAGGCCCTTGCGCCACACCAGGGAGACCGGGGACAGCGGGACGGGCTCGACGAGAGGCCGGCGCACCGTGCGGGGCAGGGCCGGAAAGTCCACCACGGCCAGCACCGGATGGCCGGTCTTGGCCATGACCCGCTCGAACTCCTCGTCGCCGACGGCGAGCGGCAGGGGCGGCGCGAGCCGGATGCCGTGGCCCGCGAAGAGCCGGGACGCCAGATCGGTCCACTCCCGGGTACGCGGATTCCCGGCGCCGGCGTACACGGTCTCGCCGGCCAGCGCGGCCAGCGGCACCTCCGTGCGGTCGGCGAGCGGATGGTCTGCGGGAAGGACGACGGCCATGGGCTCGTAGCGCACCGGTTGCTGCTCCAGCCCCGAGCGCAGCGCCGGGTCCAGGCCGGCGAACCGGCCGAAGGAGGCGTCCAGCCGGCCGGCCAGCAGTTCGGCGGCGGCGCCGGTCAGGCCGCTCTCGTAGCGGGCCATCAGCTCGCAGTCGGGGGCGAGTTCGCGGGCCCGGTGCAGGACGCGGCGGCCGGTGACCAGGCCCGGGGAGTTGAGGTCCACGAGCAGGGGGCGGGCCTGGCCGAAGGAGGCGAGGAGTTCGTCCTGGGCGTCGAGCACGCGGCGCGCGAGCGGCAGCAGGCGTTCGCCGTCCGCCGTCAGCGTCACCTGCCGGGTCGTACGGACGAACAGCTCGGCGCCCAGCTCCCGTTCCAGCCGCCGGACGTCCCGGCTGAGCGCCTGCTGGGCGATGTACAGGCGGGCGGCGGCGCGGGTGAAGTGCAGTTCCTCGGCGACGGCGAGAAAGGCGCGCAGGAGGCGGGGGTCGATGGCGGAGGGGGCCGGCATGGCGGTGAATTTACAACGCGGGTGCGTGAATCGGCGCGGAGAAGGTGTTGGACCCGGTGATCCACTCCGGGCGACGGTAGGAACATGCCCCCGCACATATCAGCGACAACTCCCGGCTACCGCCGCCTCTTCAGCCTCCCCGGCACCCGTGCCTTCACCGCCGGCAACCTGCTCGCCCGCCTCCCCATGGGCATGTTCAGCGTCAGCGCGGTCGTGATGATCGCCGGTTCCCGCGGCTCGTACGCCCTGGCTGGTGCCGTCACCGCGACCGGGCTCGCGGCGACCGCGCTGGCCGGGCCCTGGGTCGCCCGGCTCGTGGACCGGCACGGACAGGCGCGCGTCGCCGTACCGGCCACGCTCGCCTCCGTACTCGGCAGCCTCGCGCTGCTGCTGTGCGTGCGCTACGGCGCCCCCGACTGGACCCTGTTCGCCGCCTACGCCCTCACCGCCACCACCCCCAACATCGGCGGCCTCTCCCGCGCCCGCTGGGCCCATCTGCTGCGGGAGGACCCCGCGGCGCTGCACACCGCGAACTCCTTCGAGCAGGCCGCCGACGAACTGTGCTTCATGCTCGGCCCGGTGCTCGCTTCCTTCCTGACCGGCACGTTCTTCCCGGAGGCCGGCACACTCGTGGGTGCGGTGCTGCTGCTCACGGGCATGCTGCTGTTCACCGGGCAACGGTCGACCGAGCCGCCCGTCCAGCGACGCGCCCGGGGCAAGGGGCCGTTGCGGGCGCCCGGGTTTCCCGCACTCCTGGCCGGATTCGTCGCCACCGGCACGGTCTTCGGGTCCATGGAGGTCGTCACGATCGCGTACGCCGACGCGCACGGGCACCGGTCGGCGGCCGGCGTGGTCCTCGCCCTGCAGGCAGCGGGCTCGTGCGCGGCGGGCCTGCTGTACGGCGCGCTGCGTCCGACCGGACCGGCCGAACGCCGGCATCCCTGGTGTCTGGCCGCGATGACGGCACTGATGACCCTGCCGCTGCTGGCCGCGCGCGGCATCGGGTCCCTGATCGCGCTGGCCGCCGCCCTGCTGGTCGCGGGCATGGCCACCGCGCCGACGATGGTGACCGCGATGACGCTCGTTCAGCGCCGCACCCCCGAGGGGCGCCTCAACGAGGGCATGAGCCTCGCCGTCACCGGCCTGCTGACCGGCATCGCCTGCGGCTCGGCGATCGGCGGCTGGACGGCCGACCACGCCTCACCCGAGTCGGGCTTCGCGGTACCGGTCGCGGCGGCCGGCACGGCGCTGGTCATCGGCGCGGCGGCCGTACTGCGGCCCTCGGGTCAGCGGGGACCGTAGCCGTGGGGAGGCTGCGGCTGCTGCGGGTACGGCTGCTGGGGCGCGTAGGGGCCGGGAGCCTGCTGGGGCTGCGGGTAGGGCTGGGGCTGGCCGTACTGCTGCGGCTGGGGGTGAGCCTGGGCCTGGGGGTACCCCTGGGGAGCGTACGGCCCCGGCGACGAAGGCTGCTGACCGTACGGACCCTGGCCGTAGGAACCCTGCTGGCCGGAAGGAGCATAGGCGCCCTGCTGGCCGTACGCCGCCGCACCGTACGGCCCCGCCTGGCCGCCGGCCCCGACTCCGACCCCCGGTACCTGAGCCCCCGGCGGCAGATACCGCACCCGCCCGGTCTCGTCCGTGACCGGTGTGAAGCCGGCGGCCTGGAGGCGGTTCGCGAACTTGGCGTTGCGTCCGCGTGTCACGGCGAAGCCGATGCCGAAGATCGCCATGAGGATCACCCACACGACACCGGCCACGAACATGGCGCCGACGCCTCCGCCCTTGCGCACCACGAAGAGGACGAGACCGACGGTGAGTCCGCCGGCCGCGAGCAGCATGCGCTTCTCGGCGCTCTTGCCGGTGAGGTCGAACTGGATGCGCGCCTTGAGGAGTTCGAACGCGTCGGGCACGACGGGCGGCAGCGACTCGCCGTCGGCCGCGTTCGGGTACTGGGCCCAGTTCTGCGCGGCCCGGTTGCGGGCCTCCGGGCTGGGATCGGGTACGACGAGCAGCTTGAGCACGTTGTTGCGCGAACCGGTGTACCGGGCGTCCGCGTACTCGTACCCGAACTGCTGGGCGACGAAGGCGAGCCGGGCGGCCTTCTTCACCGAGGCCCATGCGATGGTGAGCTCGGCGGGCTCGCCCCTCGCGATCAGGTCCAGCATCTTCCGTATCTGCCGCTTGCTCACGCAGCCCACTCCCCCTCGGACACATCACTCTGTTCACTTCAGCAACCGGGGCAGTCTTCCACGTCCACCACCACGCCGGAACAGCCACCCGACGGGTTGACCGGGGCTTGACCTGGCGCTACCGCCCGCCGGCTCCACCACCTGGCCTAGCGATTGACCGACTGGATCTCCTGGACCACGACGTCCTGGGTGGTCCCGAACGTGCCGTCAGGCAGGGGCTCGCCCGCGCCGTCACTGCCCTTCCAGCTGATCTTCCAGGTGATCGTGGCCCTGAGCTGATAGGAGCCATTACCGGAGGAGCGAAGGTACTTCACGCCGCAGGGCGGGGTGTCGTTGGCCCTGCCCGTGGCGTAGGGCTCGCCGATGTGGCCGTTGGTGATCTCGCAGACGCCGGAGGCCGGGTAGGTTTCGGCATCCGAGGTGCCGGGGTCGATCTTGAGCGAGACCGGTTCAGCCGTGGTCGTGGCAGAGATGCCGAGGACCGGAACCGATGCCGTCACCGAGACCGGCTTGAACTCGGCACCATCCAGCCAGGCCCAAGTGGGAAGGTTCACCTTGGTCTTGTCGGCCGGAGCGAGGGACACCTTCGTGCCGGGGACGCGGATCTCCTTGTACGCCAGTTCCCCGAGGATCTTCGTGGTGACGGCGTTCGGGACGTTCGCGGGCGGCGGATTGCCCTTGTCCACCCAGAAGATGGGCTCGTTGCACTTGTCCCAGCCCGGCGGGAAGCTCTTGTCGACGTACGAGTCCCACCAGTAGCCCTTGCCCGCCTTGTCCTTGTTGAAGTCCTTGTACGGGTGACCGTTCACATAGCGGTCCCGCTGCTTGGCGTCCCACTCGTACCCCGTCGACTCCGCCTCCCAGATCGGCTCCAGGTACGCCTTCAGCTGGTCGGGCGTGTACTTCGGGGCGTACCAGCAGGGCGGCGGGGTCCAGGTAGTGGCGGGGGTGACGGGACCGACCGAACTGCCGGAGCCGTTCTTCGAGCGGTCGTAGACGATCACGCCGACCGACGAGGAGAGGGTGCCGTCGTCAGAGGCGTTGCCCTGCTCCTGCGTCTGACCGCGGCTTCCATCGCCACCACGCCCGCCCGCGTAGGCCGGCGTGAAGCACCAAAGGGGAACGCAAGCGATGCAAATAATCGCCGCTCCCCTCACCACATTCCTTATGGCTGGCATTCTTTGGCCCCCCGGTTCGACACGACATCAGTGGTCTGCCATACACCCGCGGCGTTCTTGGTGAGCGCGGTGTGGTAAAGCACGTAACTGTCCGCAGTTGTCGGCGTGTTCTCGATCTTATTCGTCTTCTTGTGCTTGATGAAGGACTTGCTCTCGTCGGAGCAATAGGTGACGTACGCCTTGTCGGCCCCGGAGAGCGTCACACTTCGATCGAAGTATCGCGTCTCGCCGACCCACGTGTCGTGTTTGTTGATGTATCCCTGCGCGTAAGTGATCGATTCACCGAGCGCCTTGCCCGCGTTGTAGAAGCCGAGCGCCTTCGTGCTCGCACTCCCCTTGAAGATCGCCTCATCCACGGAATTGACACTCAAGGCACTGTCCGCGAGGACAGCATCCTTCGTCGCGTCACCTGTCTTCCCGCCCTCGAAGACGTTCTTGGCGTCGGACGGGAAGGTGATCTCAGGGCGACCGGTGGCCGCGGACGCCGAAGCGCTCGGCGACGCGGATGCCGAACCACCCGTGTCCGCGCCCGAGATCTTGTTCTTCGAGTTCGAGTCTCCGCCGCCGCCTCCTCCACACCCGGCGAGCAGAAGTGCGGCCGTCACACCGGCGGTGACTGTCGTGAGCAGACGAGAGCGGCGGGTCACGGTGGGCTCCTGGTGGGACGGTTGAGGTCTGAGAAGCAGCAAATACCGTATCGGGCTGGCCCGTAGGCACAAAGAGCGAATGGGGCTGCCCGCCTGGCACACAGCGCGCGCAATGGTGCAAAGAGGCACAACTGGCCGTGCCAGGACGGGCTTTGGTGCCGGGCCGTGACATGTCCGCCGGCTGGTGCACCTGAAGGGGGCGGCGATTGGCCTCTGCAGACCATGTGCCCAAGGGGACCACGGAACGCGTATACCTTGCGTATACTTGCGCCATGAGTGACGTCATGATCCGCGTCCCCGAAGAGGTACGCGACCAACTTGCCGCGGTTGCCGAGGCGCGAGGCACCAGCCTGCGGGCCCTCATGCAGGAGATCGCCGCACAGACCCTCACCCCCGATCAGATCCGCGAGCGGGGCGAGCGGGTCCGTGCGGTGCTGGCCGAGCTGTTCGGGCACGAGGTCACCGACGAGGAGTCGGCTGAGATACGACGCAGGGTGCGCGAGGCGGCCGCCGCCCATCGTGCGGCCCTGCAGGAGGCGGGGATCGGCCGGTGAGTCCGGTCGACGAACTCGTCCTCGACACCCCCACGCTCGTCACGCTCGGCGGGAACAAGCAGGTCTCCGGTCTCGTCCACACCGCTGCCACCACGGGCGACCTGCGGTTGTGGGTGCCGATGTTGTGCCTGCTGGAGGCCGAGCGGGAGCGCTCCGGGATCACCGAGCACGTCGGTCTCCTGCTCGACGCCCTGCATCTGGTCGACGACGACTACGCTCTCACCCTCACAGTGGCCGAACTCGGTCGGCGCGGGGTACCCCATGGCATGGCTGCCGCTGTACACATGTCCCGCCCGAACCCCGCCGTGCCTCTGGGAGCCCTGGTCGCAACGGTGGAGCCGGACGCCTACGGCGGGCTGGGCGTGCCGGTGTTCGACCTCAACCGCTGAGACGGCGCATGGCAAAGGCCCCGTCGCTCGAATCCAAAGAAGCGACGGGGCCTTTGCCCACATGGGGTACCCCCGGAGGGGTTCGTGGAGATGGCGGGAATCGAACCCGCGTCCAACGGTGCGGAATCAGGGCTTCTCCGTGTGCAGTTCGCTGCGATTTTCTCGGCCCCGGCGATCACGCGAACAAGTCGCCGACGGGCCCAGTCACTGTTAGGTTTCCCTTTTCACCCCGTGACCGGGATCAAGGTTTAGTTCCCTAGCTGATGCCAGGATCCGGGTCGGGAACAGCCCCGGGCTGACACTTCGCAAGTCGCTACTTAGGCAGCGAGGGCGAAGGAATCGCGCTTGGTGTTGGCGATTATTTTTTGCGACATATGGTTTACGAGATCATTGCCGCTTCCTCGACACGCTTCCCCTGCTTCGACAGCCGCTGTCGAAACCGATCATCCCCATGTTGTGTTTTCAATGCACACACCGGGTTCCACCGGTGTTGGTGCCATCGTACGTGACCAACGCACCCCGATGCCACCGTATTCCCGAGCTACGCGCCGCGCTGCCTCCGCTTCGCCGCCGCGATCGCGCGGTCCGACTCGCGCCGGTCCTGCTTCTCCCGCAGGGTCTGGCGCTTGTCGTACTCCTTCTTGCCTCGGGCGAGCGCGATCTCGGCCTTCGCGCGGCCGTCCTTGAAGTAGAGAGCGAGCGGCACGATGGTGTGACCCGTCTCCTGGGCCTTGGACTCCAGCTTGTCGATCTCCTCGCGGTGCAGCAGAAGCTTGCGCTTGCGGCGCGCGGAGTGGTTGGTCCAGCTGCCCTGGTGGTACTCGGGGATGTGGGCGTTGTGCAGCCACGCCTCGCCCCGGTCGATCTGGACGAAGCCGTCGGTCAGCGAGGTCCGTCCCTCGCGCAGCGACTTGACCTCGGTGCCGGTGAGCACGAGCCCGGCCTCGTAGGTGTCGATGATCGCGTAGTCGTGCCGAGCCTTCTTGTTCTGGGCGACGATCTTGCGCTTGCCGCCCTTCTCGCCGTCCCTGGCCTTGGCGGCCCCGCCGCCCTGCTTGGGCTGGGACTCCTTGGGTACGTACATTCCCTTGCTCATAATGCCGTCCATTTTCGCACTACGGAGGGGCTGTGCGTACAGCCGATTAAGGGGTTATGAAGGGTCGCCCAGACCGGTCAGGACCGTCTCGGCGCGGGTCAGGGCCTCCGGCCCCGCCTCCAGGTCCGGGGTGATGCCCCGGCCGTCGACCGCGTGGCCCGAGGGGGTGCGGTAGTGGCCGACGGTCAGCTCGGCCACCGAGCCGTCGGGCAGCGTGGTCGGCATCTGGATGGAGCCCTTGCCGAAGGTGCGCGAGCCGATCACCACCGCGCGGCCCCGGTCCTGCAGCGCCCCGGTGAGCATCTCGGCCGCGCTCATCGTGCCGCCGTCGACCAGCACGACCAGCGGCCGGGCGGTGTCGCCGCCGGGGCCGGCGTGCAGGGAGCGCGGGGCGCCGTCGACGTCGTACGTGGCGACCAGGCCGCCGTCGAGGAAGGCGGAGGCGGTCTCCACCGCCTCGGTGACCAGGCCGCCGGAGTTGCCGCGCAGGTCGAGGACGATCCCGGCGTCGGCCGGGGCCTGCCGCAGCGCGGCGCGCACGGCGTCGCCGGAGCCCTTGGTGAACGCGGCGATCCTGACGACGGTGACCCCGCCGACCAGTCTGCGTGCGGTGACGGAGTCGGTGGACAGGCTGGCCCGGCGCAGCTTCTCGGTCCACGCGCGCGTGCCGCGTTGCAGGCCGACGGTGACGGTCGTACCGGCGGCCGCGTCGTCGGCGTCGCCGCGCAGTAACGAGACGACCTCGGTGACCGGCTTCCCGTCGACCTTGCCGCCGTCGACGCTGCGCAGCCGGTCACCCCGGTGGATCCCCGCCACGGCGGCCGGCGAGCCGGGCTGCACCTTGGTCACCTCGATCCGGCCGTCCCGCTCACGCCCCGCCCACAGGCCGACGCCGGTGTACCGGCCGTCGAGGGCCTCCTGGAACTCCTGGTACTCGCCCTCGGAGTAGACGGCGCCCCAGCGGTCCCCGCTGCGGCTCACGGCCCGCTCGGCGGCCTCCATAGGGGACTTGCCGTCGGCCATCGCCTCGGCGGCGGCCTTCTGGACGTCCTCGTGCCGGGTGGCCGCGGGCGCCGGGCCGACGGCGGCCTTGCGCGCGGTGGCGTCGGGCTCCGGGAAGGAGCCGGTCGCCGCGCCGGTGACCAGGACGCCGGCGAAGACCAGTGTCAGGGCGGCCCCGCGGCGGATGCTGCGGGGCTGGGAAAACTTGTCACGGCCTGACATGGCGGTGAGTCTAGGACAAGGCGAAGGGCCGTACGGCCGGATGCCCGTACGGCCCTCTTGGGATGCGTCACACCTTCAGGTACTTGCGCAACGCGAAGAACGCCGCCAGCGACGGCATCAGCACGCTCGTGGCGAGGATCAGCGGCAGCTTGGTCAACACCGCGTCCCAGCCTACGAAGTTGATGAGCGTGAGCTTGTGGGACAGGTCCATGCCGTGGTCGATGGTGAAGTACCGCCCGACCACCAGGCCCACACAGGCGAGCCCACCGCCGATGAGCCCGGCGACCGCGGCCTCGGCGATGAACGGCGCCTGGATGTAGAAGCCCGAGGCACCGACCAGGCGCATGATCCCGGTCTCGCGCCGGCGGCTGAACGCCGAGACGCGCACCGTGTTGACGATCAGCAGCAGCGCGACGATCAGCATCATCGCCATCACGCCGAGCGCGCCCCGGTTCATCAGGTTCAGCAGCTGGAAGAGGTTGTCCAGAATGCCCTTCTGGTCCTGCACGGACTGCACACCGGCACGCCCGTTGAAGGCCGACGCGATGACCTGGTACTTCTGCGGGTCCTTGAGCTTGATCCGGTACGACTCCTGCATCTGGTCCGGCGTCAGCGAGCTGGCCAGCGGGGAGTTGCCGAACTGCTCCTTGTAGTGCTTGTACGCCTCGTCCTGCGACTCGTAGGACACCTTGTCGACGACCGGCATCTTGTGCAGGTCCGAGAGGATCTGGTTCTTCTGGTCCTCGGTGACCGCGCCCTTGGCGCAGTTCACGTCCGAGTCGGCGTCGTGCTTGTTGCACAGGAAGATCGAGACGTTGACCTTGTCGTACCAGTAGCCCTTCATGGTGCTCACCTGGTCGCTCATCAGCAGCGAACCGCCGAAGAGGGCCAGGGACAGGGCGACGGAGACGATGACGGCGAAGGTCATCGTCAGATTGCGGCGGAGACCGACACCGATCTCCGACAGGACGAACTGGGCGCGCATGGCGTCTGGTCGAGCCTTTCCGTCGTGAACTTGCTTAGTGCTGGTAGCCGTAGACGCCGCGGGCCTGGTCGCGGACGAGGCGGCCCTTCTCCAGCTCGATGACGCGCTTGCGCATCTGGTCCACGATGTTCTGATCGTGAGTCGCCATGATGACGGTGGTGCCCGTCCGGTTGATCCGGTCGAGCAGCTTCATGATGCCGACGGAGGTCTGCGGGTCGAGGTTGCCGGTGGGCTCGTCGGCGATGAGCAGCTTGGGCCGGTTGACGAAGGCCCGCGCGATGGCCACGCGCTGCTGCTCACCACCGGACAGCTCGCCGGGCATCCGGTCCTCCTTTCCGCCGAGCCCGACCAGGTCGAGCACCTGCGGCACGGACTTGCGGATCTCGCCGCGGGACTTGCCGATGACCTCCTGGGCGAAGGCCACGTTCTCCGCGACGGTCTTGTTCGGCAGGAGCCGGAAGTCCTGGAAGACCGTCCCCAGCTGGCGGCGCATCTGCGGCACCTTCCAGTTGGAGAGGCGGGCGAGGTCCTTGCCCAGCACGTGCACCTGTCCGTGGCTGCACCGCTCCTCGCGGAGGACGAGCCGCAGGAAGGTGGACTTTCCGGAGCCGGAGGACCCCACGAGGAAGACGAACTCGCCCTTCTCCACCTCCAGGGAGACATCCCTGAGTGCGGGGCGGGTCTGCTTGGGGTAGACCTTGGAGACGTTGTCGAATCGGATCACGGATGCACCACGGGTCGCCGGGGGTAGATGAGCGTGACCATACGCGAACCGGGTGTGCAAGTGCAGTCGCAGGTCGAGGTTGGGTAAGGCTTGTCGCTTTTGTGCCGGGCACTGCGGCCTGTCCGCCGGGCAGGACCCGGCGCGAGCTCCGCGGGAACCTGGCACAGTGGAGGGGGAACGTTCTCGTTCCCGTGAGCGTTGTACGACTGATGGCCGGAGCAAGGAGGGCGACCGCATGACGTACGACCGGTTGGTGTGCGCGAACTGCGCGGCGCCCGTGAGCGAGGGCCGGTGCCCGGTGTGCCGTGCCAACCGCGAGCGACTGCAGCAAGAGGGTTTTCTGGGCGGGGTGAACCCGATGGCGCTGATCGCGCTGCTGGCGGTGCTGATCGCCGCGGTGGCGCTGCTGGCGCACCAGACCGCGTGAGACGCGCGAAGAAGACGCCTCAAGGGCCCGGAGCGCCAAGCTCCGGGCCCTTAATGGTGCACATTGCGTGCGCTGTGTGACCTGACGGCTACGGTCAGGCGGCCGCGCCGCCCCGGCCGTTCACCAGCCGCGGCAGGACACGGAAGCCGATGCCGCCGGCGATCATCGTCGCGGCGCCGATGACCAGGAACATGGTCTCGCCGGCACCGGTTTCGGCGAGCTGCTTGTCGTGACCCTGGGGCTTGCTGTCGGAGCCCGTGTCGCTGAGGTTCGAGGAGCCCTGGTCCTGGGTGGCGTTGTTGTTGCCGCCCTGGGGGGTGTCGTTGTTGCCGCCGGTGCTGGAGGAGCCACCGGTGCTGCTGCCACCCGTGCTGCCGGAGCCGCCCGTGGTGCTGGAACCGCCGGTGGTGCTGCCACCGGTGGTGGAGCCGCCCGTGGTGGAGCCGCCGGTGGTGGAGCCACCCGTGGTGCTGCCGCCGGTCGTGGAGCCGCCCGTGGTGGAGCCGGTCGTGGAGCCACCCGTGGTGCTGCCACCGGTGGTGGAGCCGCCGGTCGTGGAGCCGGTGGTGGAGCCCCCGGTGGTGGTGCCGCCGGTGGTGCTGCCGCCGGTGGTGCTGCCGCCGGTGGTGCCGTTGTCTCCACCGGTGCCGTTGCCACCGCCGGTGGTGCCGTTGTCACCGCCCGTGCCGTTGCCGCCACCGGTCGTGCCGCCGCCGATGACGCCACCGATGGTGACGTCGCCGCCGGTGCCGTTGTCACCGCCGGTGGAGGCGCCACCGCCCGTGGCGTCGCCGCCGCCGGTGGTGTCGGTACCGCCGGTGGTGGAGGCGCCACCGGTGGCGTTGCCGCCGGTGCCGTTGGTGCCGCCGTCGGTGGTGCAGACGGCGATCGGGCAGCCGCCGTTGGTGCCACCGTCGTCCCCGGCAGTCGTGTGCACGCCCAGGTTGATCGGGCCCGCCTGGACATCGATGCCCGCGGCGGAGGCCGCGCCGGCGGCGGTCAGGGACGCACCGGCCGCGATCACGGTGCCCGCGGCTATCCGCGCGACCCGGATCCGCGTCTTCTTCGTCATATGGTTGCTACCCCCAGTAGCTGTTCGTCAATGAGGCGGCGCGTGGGGCGTTGCCGTGATCGACGGGAGGCAGCCGGTGACGAAGTCCGCGTCAACTCATTCCCCCGGTTCACATGCGCCCCTCTAAGTACGCATGCCGCGTGCCACCCTTCCGATTTTTCAAAGCAACGTCAAGGCCGTTGCGGGCGCAATGTCCCTTGGGTGGGCGTTTGGGGCGAGTTGAAGCCTGTGAGTGTGATGTAAAACCCAGACAAAAGACAAACTGCCGCCTCTCGGGCGGCAGTTGTCATGTCGACAAAGTTACTTCTCCTGCTGCTTGCGCCAGCGAATACCGGCCTCCAGGAAGCCGTCGATCTCGCCGTTGAACACGGCCTCGGGGTTGCCGACCTCGAACTCGGTGCGCAGGTCCTTGACCATCTGGTACGGGTGCAGCACGTACGAACGCATCTGGTTGCCCCAGGAGTTGCCGCCGTCGCCCTTGAGGGCGTCCATCTTGGCCTGCTCCTCCTGGCGGCGGCGCTCCAGCAGCTTGGCCTGGAGGACGTTCATCGCCGTGGCCTTGTTCTGGATCTGCGAGCGCTCGTTCTGGCAGGAGACCACGATGCCGGTCGGGAGGTGCGTGATGCGGACCGCGGAGTCGGTCGTGTTGACGCCCTGACCGCCGGGGCCGGAGGACCGGTAGACGTCGATGCGCAGGTCGGACTCGTCGATCTCGACGTGGTCGGACTGCTCGACCACGGGCAGCACCTCGACGCCCGCGAAGGAGGTCTGGCGGCGGCCCTGGTTGTCGAAGGGCGAGATACGCACGAGACGGTGCGTGCCCTGCTCGACGGAGAGGGTGCCGTAGGCGTACGGCGCCTGGACGGAGAAGGTGGTCGACTTGATGCCGGCCTCTTCGGCGTACGACGTCTCGATGAGCTCCGTCTTGTAGCCACGCTGCTCGGCCCAGCGCAGGTACATGCGCTGCAGCTTCTCGGCGAAGTCGGCGGCGTCGACGCCACCGGCCTCGGCGCGGATGTTGACCAGCGCCTCACGGGAGTCGTACTCGCCGGACAGGAGGGTGCGGACCTCCATCTCGTCCAGCGACTTCCTCACCGCGGCCAGCTCGGACTCGGCCTCGGCGCGGGTGTCCGGGTCGTCCTCCTCCTCGGCCATCTCGAAGAGCACGGCGAGATCGTCGATCCTGCCGCGCAGCGCCTCCGCCTTCCTGACCTCGGCCTGGAGGTGGGAGAGCTTGCTGGTGATCTTCTGCGCCTCGTCCGGGTTGTCCCAGAGGGAGGGCGCGGCCGCCTGCTCCTCGAGCACGGCGATGTCTGCCCTCAGCCTGTCGAGGTCCAGGACGGCCTCGATCGACTCCATGGTCGAGGAGAGGGACTTCAGCTCTTCGGATACATCGACGACTGCCACGCCTTCAAGCGTAACGGCTCCGCCGAGCGGCGAGGGTCTCCTGGGGGCTCTGCCCCCGGGCCTCCTGGGCGGGTCAAGGGGTCGAGGTGCTGTGGGTGTCCTGTGCCGGGTGATCGTCGCCGCCGGAAGAGGCCAGATACGCGCCGACGCCCACGACAGCCGCCACGGCCACCCCGGCCACGCCCAGCGTGATCCGGCGCCGTCGTACCGTCGCCCGGTGCCGGGCCGAGCCCGGTCGTGGCGTACCGGTGGGGCGGGGCGCGCGGGCCGTGCCGTGCGCGCCGCCCGCCAGCTCGTCCGCCCCCGGCACCCGCATCGACGTATGCGTGTCCCGGTTGGAGTCCGGCTTGGCCCCGGGGACGAGGGACACCGCGCCCCGCCGTCGTTCCGGCTCCCCCGCCGGTGCGTCCGTCGGTGCGGACTCCTCCACCGCCTCCTCGGCGAGGTCCGGCTCGTCCACGTCCAGCGGCGGCATCCCGGCCAGCATCGGCAGCTGCTCGCGCAGCCGCGCCGCCAGCTCCGAGGCGCGCAGCCGGGACGCGGGCGCCTTGGCCAGGCACTGCACGAGCAGCTGCCACAGCTCCTCGGGGATGCCGGGGAGGGGGACGACCGTCTCCGTGACGTGGCGGCGCAGGACCGCACCCGGGTGGCCCCCGCCGAACGGGGTGAAGCCCGCCAGCAGCTCGTACAGGACCGTCGCGAGGGCGTAGATGTCCACGGCCGCGCGCGGCGGCAGGCCCTCGACGATCTCGGGGGCCAGGTAGTCCGGCGTGCCGATGATCTTCGTGGCCCGGGTCCGCTTCGGCGAGTCGATCAGCTTGGCGACGCCGAAGTCGGTCAGCAGGGCGGGGTGGGCGCCGCCGGGGCCGAGCGGGCCCTGCATGTCGAGGAGGACGTTCTCGGGCTTGACGTCCCGGTGGACGACCCCGGCCGCGTGGGCCGCCGCCAGCGCGTCGGCGACGTCGGCGACGATCGCCACGGCCGCCTCGGGGGCGAGCCGCCGCTCGCGCTCCAGCCGGGTGCGCAGGTCGGTGCCGCGTACCAGGTCCATGACGAGGGCCAGGTCGTTGCCGTCGACGACCAGATCGCGCACGGTGACGATGTGCGGGTGCTCCAGTCCGAGCAGCGCGGTGCGCTCCTGGACGAAGCGCCCGACGAGCTCCTCGTCGGAGGCGAGGTCCTCGCGCAGCAGCTTGACCGCGACGGGGCCCTCGGGTCCCTCGCCCAGCCACACCGTGCCGGCGCTGCCCCGCCCCAGGATCTGGTTCGCGGTGTACCGGCTGCCGATCTTCCGTGCCAAGACTGCTCCTACAGACGCGTGTTGTCGCTAAAACTACGCGCCTGACGAGCCAACCTTCACTGCGGAGACGGAAATCACCCGTCAGATGTCGACAAAGCCGCAAACTCGCGGTCAGTTACCGCGAGTACGCCGGTTCGGTCGCCGCGAGTGCGCGGGGTCAGTTGCCGCCGCCTGAGGAGCCGCCCAGATCCTTGAGCCACTTGCTCGTCTGGCTGACCCAGTGGCTCACCTCGTGCCAGTAGCCCCGGCCCTGGCCGACCCAGGTGTGCAACGGGGTCAGCTCCCAGATCAGCCAGCTCGCCACGACGAGGATGACGATCGTGAACAGGCAGCCCTTCAGACAGCCGAGCCCCGGGATCTTCATGGGGTTGGCGCTGCGCTGCCGCGGCGCGCGGGGCTCGCGCGCGGGGCGCTGCGGCTCCGGGGCGGACGGCGCGTACCGCTGCGGCTGCTGCGGCGGGGCGTACTGCTGGGGCTGCTGCGGCGCATAGCCGTACCCCTGCTGGTATCCCTGCTGCCGGCCGCGCGGCTGCGGCTGCTGGGGGCGGGCCTGCGGGGCCTGGCGCGGCTGCTGTCCGGGCCTGGCGACCTGCCGCTGCGGCCGGTGGCGCAGCGGGTCGTCCTCCGGGGACAGGAACTGCTGGACCTGCGTCTGCTCGTTGCGGTCGCGGGCGGCGCGCAGCTGGGTCTGCCAGGGGTGCGGCTGCTCGGGCTGCTGCCCCGGCGGGCCGGTGTTCGGCAGCACCGCCGTCGGGTCCGCCGCGCCCGTGTTCGGCAGTACGGCGGTGGGGTCGGCGGCGCCGGCGGGACCGCCGGTGTGCGGCAGGAAACTGGTCGCGGCGTTCGGATCGTACGACCCCTGCGGCGCGTTCGTCGGCAGCACCTGCGTGGGGTCGGCGGCGCCGGGCACGCCCGGGACGGCGGTCGGGGCCGGGTCCGGGGCGAGCAGCGCGCCGACGCCCTCGGCGGCGGCGATCTGCGCGGCGTTCGCGTGCACCCCGATGCCCTCGGCGACGACCCGCAGACCGCGCGCGAGGTTCTCGGCGCTCGGGCGCTCGTCCGGGTTCTTGCGCAGGCAGCGCTCTATGACCGTCCACAGCGGGTCCGGGACGGTGGAGGGGCGGCGCGGCTCGGCACTCAGGTGCTGGTGCAGCACCTCGAGGGCCGTGCTGCCGGAGAACGGCGGACGGCCGGTGACCAGCTCGTACAGCAGGATGCCGGCGCCGTAGATGTCGACCGCGGAGGTCTGCGGGCGGCCCTCGGCGGACTCCGGTGCGACGTACGCGGGCGTGCCGACGAATTCCTGGGTGCGGGTCAGGCCCGGGGAGTCGGCGAGGCGGGCGATGCCGAAGTCGGTCAGCATCGGGTGCATCTGGCCGTCGTTCTGCGCGAGCAGTACGTTGGCGGGCTTCAGATCGCGGTGGACGACACCGTCGGCGTGGCTCGCGGCGAGCGCGTCGGCGATCTGCGCGGTCATCAGCGCGGCGGCGACCGGTGTGAAGGGGCCGCTCTCGCGCAGGTAGCGGTGCAGGTCGGGGCCGTCGACGAGGTCCATGACCAGCGCCAACAGATCGCCCTCGACGACCAGGTCGCGGACCCGGACGACGTTTGGGTGGGTCAGGCGCAGCAGGACGGAACGTTCGCGCAGGAAGCGCATCACGATGTCCGGATCGCTTGCCAGCTCCTCCTTGAGGACCTTGATCGCGACGGTCTCGCCGGGCTGCCCGGGTACGGCCGCCTCGGCGCCCGCGGTCTCGCGCTGGCGGGCACGCCAGACGGTGCCTGTGGCGCCGCGTCCGAGCGGCTCCTCAAGCAGGTACTTGCTGCCGACTGGCCGCACGTCACGCGCTCCCTGCTGCTTGCTGTTGCTTGCTTGCCTGCATTCCGGTGCTCCGCCCCACTGTAGTGCCGCCTTTCCAGGCACTACGCAAGCGTTACCGAGCCTGTTCGAGATGTCCGAAGGCTTCGGCGAGATGTCCGAAGGCTCCGGCCCGATTCGGCTTTTCCGGCCGTCTCCGACCGGAACGAACGGTTCGACGGGAAGACGCACGAGCCGGTCGGCTGGTTGCCGAAGCCGGACGTGACCGATCTCAACTGATCGCCCGCGGGTCATCGGTCAGGCACTTTTGGGGGCAGAGCCGACCAATCAAGATCACTTGTCACCGGGTCCCGGGCGCGTTGTCAGTGGCAGGTGCGAGGATGCCTTCCAGTACTGGCCGATGTGCTCGTGTGGGGTGGGGGGAAGTCCGTCCCGCGCAGACCCGCGCAGAAGGGACCGCTGACGCCGATGCAGATCCGGCTGACCGTCGTAGACCCGCTGGGCCCGTCCTCGCAGCGGGGCCGTGCCGCGAGCCGCGACGTGCTGGTCACGGCGCCCACCGGCACGGACCTGGGCGCGATCGCGTCGGCGCTGGCCGGGGCGGTCACCGGGGAGGGCGGCACGGGCCGCGACACCGGTGGCGCGGCCGTGGTGCTGTACGCGGGTGCCGAGCGCCTCGATCCCCGCCGCCACACCCTCGGCGAGCCTCCGCTGATCGACGGCGCCGTGCTGTCCCTGGCCGCCCCGGCGGCCCCCGAGCCGCATCCCGAGCTGGACGACGCGCCGGCCCAGCTGCATGTCGTCGCGGGGCCGGACGCGGGCGGAGTCCATCTGCTGCACGGCGGGCGGATCACCGTGGGCCGCTCCGGCGAGGCGGACGTACCGCTGGACGACCCCGATGTGTCCCGGCTGCACTGCGCGGTCACCGTCGGCGCGGACGGACGCGTCGCGGTCGCCGACCTCGGCTCGACGAACGGGACGGTGCTGGACGGGGGGCGGGTGGGGGAGCGGCCCGTGCGCTTCCCTGCCGGGGGCCTGCTGCGGATCGGGGAGTCCGCGCTCCGGGTTGCCGCGGTGGGGCCGGCCGCGGGGGCGCAGGTGCGGGTCGTCTCCGACGGGGAGGGGTGTGTGCGGGTTGTGCGGGGGGAGGTGGCGGGGGCGGGTGAGAGTACCGGTGCGGGTGCCAGTGCGGGTGCGTTGGGGGGCAACCGGCCTTCGGCCGGGTCTGGGTTCCCAGCCGTGCAGGCGTCGTCGTCGGGTGCGGGTGGCCCTGGTGGGGGCGGAGCACTGTCGGCGGCTGCCGGTGGTGTGTCCGGGGGGTACGAAGATGCTGCTCAGCACGGGTATGACTCCGGCGGGTGGGGGTCCTCCGGGGGTGGGGGGCTGGAGCATCGGCGTGGCGAGCCGGGGATCGTGCCGGGGCAGGGCGGGGCGCCGGCTGTCGAGAATCGGAGCGGCGGAGATACGCATGCCGGTCGCTTCGGCGTCGGAGGGGCGCGCCCGGCGGGATACGGGACCACCGACGGTGACCCGGAATCCGGCGGGGATCCGCTGGCGCACGGCCGCAAGGACACCCCCGGCCGAAGCGCCGAGGGCCCTCAGGGGGCACGGCGGCGCGGGCTCGGTGCGTGGGCGCGGCGGCTGGCCGGCGGGCGCGGGGAGCAGCCTGTCGCACCCGAGGTGTACGGCGGGACCGCGGCCCCGGCTCACGCCGCCCCGGCGGTCGTCGCGCCGCAGCAGCCCGAGACCTGGCCGGATCCGGCCGCACTGCTGCTGACGGCGCTCGGTCCCGGGCCCCGGCTGTGGGAGCGCGGGCCCGGTCACGCGGAGGCGCTGACCGTGCGCCTCGGCACCGCCGACCGGAGCGCGCCGGACGGCTCCGGCCTGCTGCCCGCGGTGCCTGTGACGGCGGCACTGCGCGAGGCGGGCGCGCTCGGCCTGGCCGGTCCGCGCCCCCGGCTGTCCGGTCTGGCCCGGGCCGTGGTCGCCCAGCTGGCCGCGCTGCACTCCCCCGACCAGCTGGAGATCGTGCTGATCAGCGCCGACCGCGCGCGTCCGGTGGCCGAGCGTACGGCCGAGTGGGCCTGGCTGGGCTGGCTTCCGCACGTCCGGCCCGGCCATGGCCAGGACTGCCGGCTGTTGCTGGCCTACGACCGCGAACAGGCGGCGGCCCGCGCGGAGGAACTGCTGCGCCGGGTGGACGACCACGCGACGACCGTCCGCAGCGCGGCCCACCCCGCCGCCCCCGCACACGGCGAGCCGCCCAGCACCGCCGCGCAGGGCTCCCGCCCGTCCGCCGCCGCCCAGGCTTCCGCGCGGGGAGCCACGGGCGCACTCGGCATGCCCGCCCCGGGCCCGGCGGCCCTCGGCAACCACGGCGCCGGTCCCGCCACCCCGGCCACGCCCGCCGAGGGGCACGTTTCCGGCCACCCCGGCACCACCACACCGGCCGGACCATTCGCCTCCGGCCACCCCGACAGCTCTGCCACACCGTCTCGGGTACCCGTCACCGGCCACCCCGGCAACTCCGCCGCCCCCGGGCTCGGGCACGCACCCGGCGCCCCCGGCGTTCCGCCCCGGACATCCGCCACGGGCCACCACAACCCCGGCCTCGGGCACGCCTCCGGCACTCCCGGCGCACCGGATCAGGCCCCCACCGCCGACCACTTCGGCGGCTACGGCAACTCCCCGCTGGGGCACACCCCTGGCACCCCTGGCGTACCGCCTCAGGCACCGGCCCCCGACCGCCCCGGCGGCTACGACAACTCCGCGCTCGGACACGCGCCCGGCACCGCTGGCCTACCGCCCCAAACACCCGTCACCGGCCACCCCGGCGTACCGCCCCAAAAACCCGCCCCGAGCCACCCCGGCACCCCCGCCGCGCCGCCCCAGGTACCCGTCACCGGCCACCCTGGCGGCTACGAGAACGCCGCGCTCGGGCACGCGCCTGGCACCCCCAGCCACCCGGGCAGCTCCGCCAACTCCGCACACCCGCACACCCCCGGCACCTCCAGCGCCCCCGGCACCCCCACCCAGAACCTCGCCCCCGTCCACGGCGCACACGCCGTCGCGGCCGCCCGGCGGCCCTCCTGGGCCAAGGGTGATGGTGAGGTCGCTGGGGGCGGTGGGTTCCCCGGGCCCTATACCGTCGTCGTAGTGGACGGGGATCCCGGTGGCGGTGCGCTGCGGGACGCTGTGGCGCGGCTTGCCGTGGCCGGGCCGCGGGTCGGGATTCATGTGGTGTGTCTCGCCGAGACGGAGCCGGCCTCGGCCGCCTCCCCCGTGGCGGGGACGTACGAGGCCGCGTGCGCGGCGACGCCGACGTTCCGGCACTGCGGTGCCGTGGCGCTGCTCAGCGGTGATGTGGCGACGGCTCTGCATCTGATGCGGGTGGCGCCCGGCGGGCCCGTCGGACCGGGCACGCTCGCCGCCGTGGACGCCGTCTCCCCCGCCTGGGCGGAGCGGTTCGCGCGCGCCTTGGCTCCGTTGCGGCCGGACGGCCCGGTCGGTGAGCGGGACACGCGTGTGGCCACGCCGTTGCCGCAGTCGGCGCGGTTGCTGGACGAGTTGGGGCTGGCCCGGGCCACCCCGGCGTCGCTGATGGCGCGCTGGGCGGACGCGGCCGACGACGCCCAGGCACTGGGCGGGCGGGCGCGGGCGGTGCTCGGCGCCGGGCCACGCGGGCCACTCGTCGCCGAGTTGGCGGCCGACGGGCCGCATCTGCTGGTCGAGGGGCCGGCCGGCAGCGGTCGTACGGAGCTGCTGCGGGCCGTGGTGGCCTCGTTGGCCGCCGCCGAGCGGCCGGACCGGCTGGGCGTGGTGCTGGTCGACGGCCGGGACGGGATCGGGACGGGCGCGGCGCGCGGCGAGGGTCTGCGGGTGTGCACCGACATACCGCATGTCACCACGCATCTCGTCGCCAACGACCCGGTGCGCATGCGGGAGTTCGCCCAGTCGCTGACCGCCGAGCTGAAGCGGCGGGCGGAGCTGCTGGGCCGCACGGACTTCGCGCAGTGGCACGCGGGGCGTGCCGTGCCGGGCCGGATCGTGGCGCAGCGCGCGCCCGGGAGCGGTGACATAGAGGCGCCGCCCAGCTCCACCCTGCGGCTGCGGCCGGGGGCAGCCGGGCGGCAACAGGCAGAGGCGGCACCGCCGTTGCCGCGGCTCGTGGTCGTCGTGGACGACCTGGACGCGCTGGTCTCGCCCTCACTCGGTTCACCGGGCCGGCCCGCCGCCGGGTCGGTGATGCGCGCACTGGAGGCGGTGGCCCGGGACGGCGAGCGGCTCGGGGTGCATCTGGTGGCGGCGGCCGGGATCGGCGGCCGTACGACGGAGACCGAGCCCGCGCGGCGGGCGTCCCTGCGGGTCGTGCTCGACGCCCCCGCCTCGGGTCCCGATGAACCGGCGCCGGGACGTGGGGTGTTGGCGTACGCGGACGGGCGGGTCGTCGGTTTCCAGGGTGGCCGGGTGACGGGGCGTATCCCGCGTACGGCGACCCAGCGGCCCACGGTCGTCCCGCTGGACTGGCAGCGCATGGGCGACCCGCCGGCCCGCCGGCCCGTGCGGGAGCTGGGCAACGGTCCCACCGACCTGGCCCTGTTGGCGAGCGCGGTGGAGCGGGCGGCCCGCGAGGTGTCGGCGGCACGGGTGCCGTCCCTCCTCTGACCGTCCCTCCTCAGACCCTCCCTGCGCCCCTCCCGACGGAACCGGCTCGCCCCTCTCACCGGAACCGGCTCGTCCCTCCCACCCGGAACCGGCCCGCATACACCCCCGGTCACGAGCCGGTCACGATGCGCGGGTTGACAGCGCAGGCGCTCTTGCCGCCCCTGAGCGGCCCGGCGTACACCGGACCGCACGGGACAGTGACACTCTTCTTGAGTTCGACGAGTTCGACGACGTACCACGACACACCGTGGCGTACCAGGCACGCACGGCGACATACCATGAGGTACCACGACGTTCAACGGAGAACGACGAACGGGGAAGTGATGCGCAGCAAGAGCAGCAGCACCATCCGGACACACAGAGCCGTCACCGCACTCGCCGCGCTGCTGGCCGGAGCCCTCGCGCTCAGCGCCTGCTCCAGCAGCGGCAACAAGAGCGGCACCAAGGAGCAGAGCGGCGGGGAGCAGACCCCGGCCGGCCCCTCCGTCACCCTGCCGAAGCTGAACGGCGCCCATCTGGAGGTGGCCGCCGTCTGGACCGGCGCCGAGCAGGACAACTTCAAGAAGGTCCTCGCCGAGTTCGAGAAGCGCACGGGCGCGACGGTCACCTTCGTGCCCGCCCAGGACCCGATCATCAACTTCCTCGGTTCGAAGATCGCGGGCGGCCAGCCGCCGGACGTGGCGATGCTGCCGCAGCCCGGCGCCATCAAGCAGGCCGTGCGGCAGAAGTGGGCCAAGCCGCTCGGCCCGGACGCCCTGAAGGAGCTGCAGCAGAACTACTCGCGGGGCTGGCAGGACATCGGCAAGGTCGACGGCAAGCAGTACGGCGTCTACTACAAGGCCGCGAACAAGTCGCTGATCTGGTACAACGCCAAGGTCTTCGAGAACGCGGGCGCCAAGGAGCCGGGGACCTGGCAGGACCTGCTGACGACGGCGCGGGCGGTGTACGACTCAGGGGTCACCCCGTTCTCGGTGCCGGGCGCGGACGGCTGGCCGCTGACGGACTGGTTCGAGAACGTCTATCTGTCCCAGGCGGGGCCCGAGAAGTACGACCAGCTCACCCAGCACAAGATCAAGTGGACGGATCCCTCGGTCAAGCAGGCCCTGACGACGCTCGCCCAGATCTGGGGCAAGAAGGACTATCTGGCGGGCGGTCAGGACGGCGCGCTGCAGACCGAGTTCCCGGCCTCGGTCACCCAGACCTTCACCGGCGGCGACCAGCCGAAGGCCGCGATGGTCTACGAGGGCGACTTCGTGCAGGTCAACATCGCCGAGACGAAGGCGAAGGTGGGCACGGACGCGAAGGTGTTCCCGTTCCCGGCCGTGGGCGCCACCGCGCCCGTGGTCTCCGGCGGTGACGCGGCGGTGATCCTGAAGGACTCCAAGGCCGCGCAGGCCCTGGCCACCTTCCTCGCCTCCCCGGACGCGGCGACGATCCAGGCGAGGCTCGGCGGCTATCTCTCGCCGAACAAGAGCGTGCCGATCTCGGCGTACCCGAACCCGGTGCAGCAGAAGATCGCCAAGGCGCTGATCGCGTCCGGCGACGACTTCCGCTTCGACATGTCCGACCAGGCCCCGCAGGCCTTCGGCGGCACCCCGGGCAAGGGCGAGTGGAAGGACCTGCAGGACTTCCTGAAGAACCCGGCGGACGTGGCGGGCGCGCAGGCGCAGCTGGAGAAGGACGCGGCAGCCGCGTACGGAAACGGGAGCTGATCCGGCGATGGCGTCGGCAGCGGCGGCCGGGGCCCCACCGGGCCCGGCCGCACCCCGCGGTCGCAGGAGCGTGACCGGCACCCGGAAGACCGTGGCAGCGCTGTTCCTGCTGCCCGCCCTGGTGCTGCTCGGCGCGCTCGTGGTCTACCCGATCGGGTACTCGGTCATCCGCAGCTTCTACGACTCCTCCGGCGACGGGTTCGCCGGCGTCGACAACTACAAGACCCTCTTCACGGACGACGGCATCCGCACCGCCCTGAAGAACAACGTCATCTGGGTGGTGTTCGCGCCCACGGTCTCCACCGCGCTCGGCCTGATCTTCGCGGTGCTGACCGAACGGGTGCGCTGGGGAACGGCGTTCAAGCTGGTCGTCTTCATGCCGATGGCGATCTCGATGCTGGCGGCCGGGATCATCTTCCGGCTGGTGTACGACCAGGATCCGCACAAGGGGGTCGCGAACGCGGTGTGGGTGGGGGTCCACGACACCTTCGCGCAGTCGTCGGCGTTCCCGAAGGCCCACCCGGGCCGCGAGTCGCCCCTCGTCGCGCAGAACGGCGGCTTCATCACCAGGGCCACCGTGCACGTCGGTCAGACCGTCACCCTTCCCCTTGTCGGCGTCGCCCCCGAGCAGATGCCGGGCAGTGCGAAGAAGGCCGTGGCGGCCAGGCCGGAGCCGGGGAAGATCACCGGCACCACCTGGCAGGACTTCACGCGCGGCAAGGGCGTGGGACAGCTCGGCGTGCCCGATCCGTCCGAACTGGGCTATGCCGGGATGCGGATCGAGGCGGTGAAGGACGGCAAGGTGGTCGCCGCCACCAAGGCGGCCGGTGACGGCACCTTCACGCTGCCCGCGTCCGCCGACGGGGCTCGACTGCGGCTTCCGGCAGACAACTTCAAGGAGCCGTACAACGGTGTCGAGTGGCTCGGCCCGGCGCTGGTCACCCCGGCGATCATCGGGGCGTACGTATGGATGTGGGCCGGTTTCGCGATGGTGCTGATCGCGGCCGGGCTCGCGGGCGTGCCCCGGGAACTGCTGGAGGCGGCGCGGGTGGACGGCGCCACTGAGTGGCAGGTGTTCCGCAAGGTCACCGTGCCGCTGCTCGCGCCGGTCCTGGCGGTGGTCACCGTCACGCTGATGATCAACGTGCTGAAGGTGTTCGACCTCGTCTACATCATCGCGCCGGGCTCCTCCCAGGCCGACGCGAACGTGCTCGCCCTGGAGCTGTACCGCAAGGGCTTCGCGGAGAACCGGCCCGGCGTCGCGAGCGCCATCGCGGTGCTGCTGCTGGTGCTGGTGATCCCGGTGATGGCATTCAACATCCGTCGGCTGAGGCGGGAGGTGCGGCGATGACGGCGACCGCCGGGAGCATCACGGAAGCCGGCCCCGGCCGGGCGGTGCGGGCACGGCAGTCGCTCGGTTCGAGGATCGCCGAGAGGCTGAGCGGCGGTCTGGTCCGGGCGTTCCTGATCGTGGTGGGCCTGTTCTGGCTGGTGCCGACGATCGGTCTGCTCATCTCCTCGCTGCGCTCGCCCGAGGACATGAGCGCGAGCGGCTGGTGGAAGGTGTTCGCCAAGCCGTCCCAGCTGACGTTCGACAGCTATCGGAAGCTCCTGGAGAACGGCGACATCACGCACTCCCTCTGGAACACCGTGCTGATCACGGTCCCGGCGACGGTGCTGGTCGTGGTGGTCGGCGCGCTCGCGGGCTATGCGTTCGCGTGGATGGAGTTCCCGGGCCGGGACTGGTGGTTCCTGGGCGTGGTCAGTCTGCTGGTGGTGCCGGTGCAGGTGGCGCTGATCCCGATCGCCGAACTGTTCGGAAAGGTCGGCCTGTTCGGGACGATCCTCGGGGTGATCCTGTTCCACACCGGCTTCGGTCTGCCGTTCGCGGTGTTCCTGCTGCGGAACTTCTTCGCGGAGATCCCGCGCGAGCTGCTGGAGGCGGCCCGGCTCGACGGGGCCGGTGAACTGCGGCTGTTCGCCCGGGTGGTGATGCCGCTCGGCGGGCCGGCGATCGCGAGCCTCGGCATCTTCCAGTTCCTGTGGGTGTGGAACGACATGCTGGTCGCGCTGGTGTTCACCAAGTCGGGCACCCAGCCGATCACGGTCGCGCTGCAGACGCAGGTACGGCAGTTCGGCAACAACATCGACGTGCTGGCGCCCGGCGCGTTCATCTCCATGGTGATCCCGCTGGCCGTGTTCTTCGCGTTCCAGCGGCAGTTCGTGTCGGGGGTGATGGCGGGCGCGGTCAAGTAGCCCGCGTACCCGTGTAGCCCGTGTGTGGTACGGCCCGTAGCCCGTATGGCCCTACGGGCCGTAACCAATTCACTCCATCGGCCGTTTCCGGTCAAAGTCCCCGCGCCGACCGACGACCCATGGATGTCCCTTGCCCAGGTTCAGTGTCATTGTCCCCGCGTACCAGGTCCAGGCGTATCTCTCCGAGTGCCTGGACTCGGTGCTCTCGCAGTCGTATCCCGATCTGGAACTGATCGCCGTGGACGACTGCTCGCCGGATGCCTGCGGCGCGATCATCGACGAGTACGCGGCCCACGACGCACGCGTGCGGCCCGTGCACCTGGCCGAGAACCAGGGGCTCGGCCGGGCCCGTAACGCGGGGATGGCCGTGGCGAGCGGCGACTATCTGGTCTTCCTGGACAGCGACGACACGCTCACCCCGGACGCGCTGCACTCGATCGCCGACCGGATCAAGGAGTCCGGCGAGCCGGACGTCCTGGTGTACGACTACGCGCGCACGTACTGGGACGGCAGCCAGGAGCGCAACCACCTCGCCGCCGAGCTCGCCGAGCAGGGCCCGGCGCCGTTCCGTCTGGAGGACCGGCCGGGGCTGCTGGAGGTGCTGATGGTGGCCTGGAACAAGGCCTACCGGCGGGAGTTCGTCGAGGAGTACGGCTTCGCGTTCCCGCCGGGCTACTACGAGGACACCCCCTGGACCTTCCCGGTGCTGATGACGGCGGGGTCGATCGCCACCCTGGACCGGGTCTGCGTGCACTACCGGCAGCGCCGCCAGGGCAGCATCCTCGGCACCACCAGCTCCCGGCACTTCGATCTGTTCGACCAGTACGACCGGGTGTTCGCGTATGTCGAGGAGCATCCCGAACTGGCGCGGTGGCGACCGGAGTTGTTCCGCCGCATGGTCGACCACTGTGCGACGGTGTTCACCAGGCCGGGCCGGCTGCCGCGCGGGAGCCACGGCGAGTTCCTGCGCCGGGCGCGCGCCCACTACCGCCGCTACCGTGTCCCGGGAGCCCGGCTGCGGCGGCGGAACGTCCTGGTCCGCTTCGGCCTGCACCGCACGTTCCGCGCCTGGCAGCTGTTCTCGGCCGCGCGGCAGCGCACGCTGAAGGCGGTGGTGAAGCTGGCCCGCGCCGTGCGTGCCGGCGCGCTGCGGCTGCACTACCGGATCCAGCTGCGGCTGCCCGTGCGCGCCGACCGGGCGGTGTTCGCCGCCGGCGGGGGCCGCGGCCACGGCGGCGATCCGGGCGCCCTGGAGGAGGCGTTCCGCACCCATGCCCCGCAGGTGCGGACCGCGTGGATCGCCCGCCCCGAGCACCAGCACGCGGTCCCGCCCGGCCCGCGCCGGCTGCGGCCCGGCACCGCCGCCTACTGGACGGCGCTGGCCCGCTCCAAGTACCTGGTCACGGACGACGTGCTGGACCGGCGGCTGCGCAAGCGGCGCGAGCAGATCGTGATCCAGACCCGGCAGGGCACCCCGCTCAAGCACATGGGCCTGGACCTGCAGGAGCGCCCGGCGGCGGCCCGCGGCACCGACTTCGCGGAACTGCTGCGCGGCGTCGACCAGTGGGACCTCGTCGTGTCCGGGAACCGGCACTCGACCCTGGTCTGGGAGCGGGTCTTCCCGGGCCGCTACACGACGCTGGAGTACGGCGCCCCGCGCAACGACGTCTTCCAGCGGGCGACCTCGGCGGACGTGACCCGGCTGCGCGAGGCGCTGGGTATCCCGGAGGGCGCGGTCGCGATCCTGTACGCGCCGACCTACCGCGACCATCTGCGCACCCAGCACCCGCAGCTGGACCTGGAGCGGATCGCGCTCCGGCTCGGCCCGCGCTTCGTGATCCTGGCCCGCCCCCACCCCACCCGCGGCGGCCCGCTCGGCACGGGCGCCCGGGTGATCGACGTCGGCGACCACCCGGACGTGGCGTCCCTCTGTCTGGCCTCGGACGCGCTGCTCACCGACTATTCGTCGATCATGTTCGACTACGCCGATCTGGACCGGCCGATCGTGGTGCACACCGGCGACTGGCAGGCCTTCCGGGCGTCCCGCGGGACCTACTTCGACCTGCGGGCCTGCCCGCCGGGCGCGGTCGCGCGCACCGAGGACGAGCTGATCGACATCTTCGCGACCGGCCACTGGCGCGGCTCGCGCTCGGCGCAGCTGCGCGCGGCGTTCCGGGACCGGTTCTGCCCGTACGACGACGGTCGCGCCGCCGAGCGGGTCGTACGGCATGTGGTGCTGGGCGAGCCGGGTCTGCCGTCGGTGGTGCCGGTGGCGGAGCGCAAGCCGGTGCCGTCGGCCTGTGCGCGCTCCCCGCTGGCCACCGTGCCGCAGCCTTCCGGTTCCCTTTCCGTCCCCGAGAGGCGGTGAACACCGTTGATCGCTTGGGGAGTTCCCCTGCCCCTCGGTTCGACGCGGCCCACCCCGAGCCGGCCGCCCACCTGGCGTCCGGCGGGACGGCCCGGCCGCGCGGCCGGCCAGGTCGGCCCGGTCGGCCCGGTCGGCCCGGTCGGCCCGGTCGGCCCGGTCGGCCCGGTCGGCCCGGTCGGCCCGGTCGGCCCGGTCGGCAAGACGACAGAAAGTACAGAATGCCCCGCTTCAGCATCATCGTCCCGTCCCCTGGGGCGGCCGCCCGGCTGTCCCAGGCGCTGGACTCGGTTCTCGGCCAGTCCTTCGGCGATCTGCAGCTGATCCCGGTCTGCGACGCCCCCGGCTCCCCGGCCGCCTCGGTGGCTGCCGGATTCGCGGAGCGGGACTGCCGGGTGACCCCGGTCGGCTCGCCGCCGTCCGCCGGCCCGAGCGGGGCGCGCAACGCCGGGCTGCGGGCGGCGACCGGAGCGTATGTGCTGTTCCTCGACGGCGACGACCTGCTGCTCCCGGGCGCGCTCGCGGCGCTGGACGCCCGGCTGACCGAGACCGCCTGCGTGGACGTGCTCTATGCCGAGCACGAGCGCGCCCCCTGGTGGGAGGGCGAGCCCACCAACCCGGCCGCGCCCCTGCTGGCCAGAGCCCCCAAGGGCGCCTTCACCCCGGCCGAGCTGCCGGAGCTGACCGGCGTCCGGCTCCCGGCGTGCAGCGCGGTCTACCGCCGCAGCTTCCTCACCGAGCACGAACTCACCTTCCCCGAGAGCCATTTCACCGACCTCGGCTGGGGCGGACTGACCACCGTCGCGGCCGGGCGGATCGCGGTGCTGCGCCGGGTCGTCGTACGGCACCGGCTGCGCCGGCAGGGCAGCCGGCTCCATCTGCCGGGGCCCCACCAGCACACCGTGCTCGACCAGGTGGACCTGGTGCTGACGACGGCCGCCGAGCGTGCGCTGCCCGCCGACCGGATCCGGGCGCTGTTCGAGCAGCTGTTCGCCGCTGTGCTGAAGACGGCGTCCCGGCCGGAGCGGCTGCCGTCCGGGCACCGGGCGTTCTTCCGCCGCGCGGCCCACCTTTACCGGCACCACCGGCCGCCGGGCTACCGGACGCCCGGTGGCAGCCTGGGGGTACAGCACCGGCTGCTGGCGTCCGGCGCGTACACCGCCTTCCGCGCGCTGCGCGGCGCCAACCAGGTGGCCACCAGGGCCGGCGAGCGGCTGCCCCGCCCGCGCGCGGTACGCAACCGGCTGCGCTACGCCCTCGCCCTGCGCCGCCCGCTCGACCCCGAACTGGCCGTGTACTGCGCCTACTGGGGCCGGGGTTATGCCTGCAACCCGGCCGCGATCCACGCCAAGGCCCGCGAACTCGCCCCGCACATCCGGTCGGTGTTCCTGGTCGAGGCCGGCCAGGCGCACACGATGCCGCAGGACGTGGACCACGCGGTGATCGGCTCCCGGCGCTACTGGGAGGTGCTGGCCCGCGCGAAGTACCTCGTCAACAACGCCAACTTCGCGGAGGGGATCGTCAAGCGGCCCGGCAGTGTGCATCTGCAGACCCAGCACGGCACCCCGCTGAAGACGATGGGCGTGGACCAGTCGACGTATCCGGTGGTGGCCGCCCGGTCGGGCAGCTACACCAGGCTGCTGGGCCGGGTCGACCGCTGGGACTTCAACCTCTCCGCCAACCGGCACTCCACCCAGATGTGGGAGCGCGCCTTCCCCGGCTCCTACGAGCACCTGGAGTACGGCTATCCGCGCAACGACGTCTACTGCACGGCGACCGGCGAGGACGTGCTGCGCATCCGGCGCGAGCTCGGCGTCCCGGAGGGCTCGACGGCCGTGCTGTACGCGCCGACCCACCGCGACCACCACACCGGCTTCGAGCCCGGCCTGGACCTGGCGGCGTTCTGCGACGCGGCCGGTGAGGACGTGGTCGTCCTGCTGCGCGCCCACTACTTCTACGACCGGGGCCGGATCCGGAGTTCCGGCGGCATCGACCGCATCATCGACGTGACCGCGCACCGCTCCTCGGAGGACGTCTGCCTGGCCGCCGACGCGCTGGTCACCGACTACTCGTCGATCATGTTCGACTACGCCAACCTGGACCGGCCGATCGTCGTGTACGCCGACGACTGGGACGTCTACCGGGAGACGCGGGGCGTCTACTTCGACCTGACGGCCGAGCCGCCGGGCCTGGTCACGCGCACCGCCGACGAGCTGGCCGCCGTCTTCCGCGACGGCTCGTACGCGGGTGCGGAGGCCACGGAGCTCAGGGCCGCGTTCCGGAAGAAGTTCTGCGAGTTCGACGACGGGCGGGCCGCGGAGCGCGTCGTACGGCGGGTGCTGCTCGGCGAGCCGCCGGAGGCGGTGCCGCCGGTGATCCCGCTCGCGGACCGCGTCCCCGCCCCCGCCGCCGCGACCCTCGTGAGGAGCTGACCCGCCGTGCCCCGCTTCAGTCTGATCGTGCCCTGTTTCCGGGCGCAGGGCTTTCTGCGCGAGTGCCTGGACTCGGTGCTGTCCCAGTCCTTCGGCGACTTCGAGCTGATCGCCGTGGACGACCGCTCCCCCGACGGCACCGGCGCGATCCTCGACGAGTACGCCGCACGCGACCCGCGCGTGCGGGTGCTGCACCTGCCGGAGAACGTGGGCCTCGGCCGGGCCCGCAACGCGGGCCTTATGCACGCCACCGGCGACTACCTGTTCTTCCTGGACAGCGACGACCCCCTCACCCCGGGCGCGCTGCGGGCCGTCACCGACCGGCTGGCGGAGGCCGCGGAGCCGGACGTGCTGGTCTTCGACCACGCGCGCACCTACTGGTGGGGCGGCACCCGGCGCGACGCCCTGGCCGAGGTGCTCACCGAGGCCGGCCCGGACACCTTCACCGTCGACACGTACCCGCGGATCCTGGACCTGCTGATGGTGGTGTGGAACAAGGTCTACCGGCGGGAGTTCGTGGCAGCGCGGGGCTTCGCCTTCCCGCCCGGCTCCTACGCGGACACCCCCTGGACCTTCCCGGTCCTGCTCAGCGCCCGGCGGATCGCCGCACTGGACCGGATCTGCCTGAACCACCGGCAGCGCCGGCAGGGCAGCATCCTGTCCACCACCAGCTGCGAGCACTTCGACATCCACGAGCAGTACGAGCGGGTCTTCGCGTTCGTCGAGCAGCGCCCGGAGCTGGCGCGCTGGCGGCCGTATCTGCACCGCAGGATGGGCGAGCACTGCCTGGACATCCTGGCCGAGCCGGACCGGCTGCCGCCCGCCGACAAGGCCGAGTTCTTCCGGCGTACGGCGGCGATGTTCCGCGCCCACAAGCCCGAGGGCGCCCTGGTCGACGGCGAGACCGGCGCGCTGGAGGGCTCCTGGACGGGGTACCGGATCCGGCGGCAGGCGGCGCGGGCCGGGCAGGAGACGGCACGCCGGGCCGGCCTGGTCCGCGACGCGGCCGGCGCGCGGGCCCGCTCCGGCTGGGCGGCCCTGCACGCGTGCCGCCCGCTGGACCCGAACCTGGTCGTCTACTCGGCCTCCTCGCACCGGGGCGTGCTCGGCGACCCGGCGGCCGTCCACGCCAAGGCCCGGGAGATCGCCCCGCAGCTGCGCGGGGTGTGGGTAGTGCGGGACGCGGAGACCGCCGCGCGGCTGCCGCCGGACGTGGAGCACGTGATCATGGGCTCGCGGCGCTATCTGGAGGTCACCGCGCGGGCGGCGTTCTTCGTCAACGACGTCAACTGGCCCGGCGCGCTGGCCAAGCGGCCCGGCAGCGTGCACATCCACACCCACCAGGGCACCCCGCTGAAGTACCTGGGCGCCGATCTGCGGGACAGGCCGGGCGCCCGGCTCGGCTTCGACGTGCCGGAGATGCTGCGCCGGGCCGACCGCTGGGACTACAGCCTGGTCGCGAACCGCCACTCCGAGCTGGTCTGGGAGCGGGCCTACCCCTGCCACTTCACCTCGGTGCGCACCGGCAGCCCGCGCAACGACGTGCTGGTGAACGGCGGCGACAGCGACTTCCGGCAGCGGCACGGCATCCCGGAGACGGACGTGGTGGTGCTGTACGCGCCGACCCGCCGGGACTACCGCCGCACCGGGCACGTGGAGCGCTTCGACCTCGCCCGGTTCGCGGCCGACCTGGGCAAGGGCCACACCCTCGTGGTCCGGCTGCATCCGTCGCTGGCGAACGGTCCGGCGCGCGGGCTGGGTCTCGCGGAGCTGGCCCGGCGCGGGATCGTGGTCGACGCGACCGACGAGCCGCACCTTACGGACGTGCTGCTCGCGGCGGACGTGCTGGTCACCGACTACTCGGCCGTGATGTTCGACTACGCCGGCCTGGACCGGCCGATCGTGGTGCACGCCGACGACTGGCCCGCCTACACCGCGAGCCGGGGCACCTACATCGACATCACCGCCGAACCGCCGGGCCATGTCACGCACTCCTACCGGGAGCTGGCCTGGCTGTTCGCCTCGGGCTGCTGGCGCGACGAGGAGTCGGCGCGGCTGCGGGCGGACTTCCGGGCCCGGTACTGCGAGTTCGACGACGGCCGGGCCGCCGAGCGGGTCGTACGGACGCTGCTGCTGGGCGAACCGATGCCGGAGCCGGGCGCGGTACGGATCCCGGGGCAGGCGACGGAGCGGGATGCGCTGACGTCGGCGTAGGGACGCGGGACGGACAAGGGGGCTGGTGCGGGCGTGGCACCAGCCCCCTCGGTATGCGCGTGTTACTCGATGACGAGGTCGACGTCGATGTTGCCGCGGGTGGCATTGGAGTAGGGGCAGACCTGGTGGGCGGTCTCGACCAGCTTGCGCCCGGTCTCCTGGTCCACGGTGTCGGGCAGCTCGACGCGCAGCGTCACCTTCAGCCCGAAGCCCTCGCCCTGCTTGCCGATGCCGACCTCGGCGGTCACGGCCGCGTCGCTGACGTCGACCTTCGCCTGCCGGCCGACGAGACCGAGGGCGCTGCCGAAGCAGGCGGCGTATCCGGCGGCGAAGAGCTGCTCGGGGTTGGTGCCCTCGCCGTTGCCGCCCAGCTCCACCGGCGGGGCCAGCTTCAGGTCGATCTTGCCGTCGGAGGAGACGGCGCGGCCGTCCCGGCCGTGGGTGGCGGTGGCGACTGCGGTGTAGAGCGCGTCCATGGTGACCCGTCCTTCTCGATCTTCTCGATGCGGTGTCCGTTGCGGGCTTGCGGGTACAAGTAGAGCACACAATTAAGTTGTGCACAACCAAATGGCTCGCAAGAGCTACCCTGGGAGGCATGACCGCCTCGCCCTCCTCTCCTTCCTCCCCCGCCGACACCGAGTGGCTGCGCCTGGACCGCCAGATCTGCTTCTCGCTGCATGCCGCGTCCCGCGCCTTCAACGGCGTCTACCGCGTGATCCTCAAGGACCTCGGGCTCACCTATCCGCAGTACCTGGTGATGCTGGTGCTGTGGGAGCACGGCGAGCTGCCCGTCAAGAAGCTCGGCGAACATCTGCGGCTCGACTCCGGCACGCTGTCCCCGCTGGTCAAGCGGCTGGAGGGGGCGGGTCTGGTGCACCGGGAGCGCAGCGCGCAGGACGAGCGCTCGGTACAGGTGCGGCTCACCGAGGAGGGCGCGGCGCTGCGCGAGCGGGCCCTTCGGGTGCCGCGCCGCATCATGGGGGCGACCGGCTTCGACCTCACGGAACTCGCCGACCTGCGCGAACGCCTCGACCGGCTCACGACGGCGCTGGACGCGGCGGCGGTGGCGGAAGCGGAGCGCGAGGCGGGCTGGGCCAGGGGTTAGGCCCTGTCGAAAGCAGTGGCCGGAGCATCTGCGTACGGACGTACAGCCGTACGACCGTCCCGTCCCGCAGGATCGTCTTCCGGCCGGTGAAGTCCCGGTTCAGCACGGCCAGTTCGGCCCGCTCGGCGGGCTTGCGCGGGGCCCGGTGCCCGGTGAGCAGATTCCCGTCCGCCACGACCCACACCCGGTCCAGCCGCCCCAGCCGCCGCCGCATCTCACGCACCCCGGCCTCGCGCCCGTACAGCGTCCCCGACTCGGACGCACTCTCCACCAGCGCCACATCCCGCAGCCCCCGGAAGGCCTCCGGATAGGCGAGGGCCGCATTGCGCACCTTGTCCGGCAGAAACACCACCGCGTCCCCACCCGCCGACTCCCGCTCCACGACCCGCGAAACCGCCCCCAGGTCATCGGCGCGGGCACCGGGGTCACGATCGGCCCGGAGAAGCGGCAGCTGGTGAAGGAAGCCGAGGGCGACGGCGAGGACACCGGTAAGGGTGACGAGAGACGACGGCGACAGGGGGGACCCGCTCGTCCGGCCACCGGCGCACAGCCGCCCCACCGCCCCCGCCACCCGCTCGGCCCCCGCCGCCACCAGCAACGGCGCCCCGCTCAGCGCGTACAGCACATACCGGTCGACATACAGCGGCGAGACCTGGGACGCCAGCATCAACACCGCAGGGGGGACCACCGTCAACGGCAACGCCACCCCCACGAGGGTGACTTCACCCCGCCGCCCCACCAGACCCACCAGCCCCACCAGGGCGAGCAGCAGACACACCTCGTACACCCCGCCCGCAGGCCCGAGGAACCTCCGCACCAGCTCTTGCGCCGTATCCGCCGTGGGCCTGCACAGCCACGCCACCTGCGCCGCCTGCCCCCGCGACACGAGCGCCATCGGCAGCAGCGAGACCCCGACCGCGCCCGCCGCACACAGCCAGCTCCGCCAGACCGGCGCCCGGGCCCGGACCAACGCCAGCGACACCGCGTGGGCGCACAGCAGCAGCACCGCGAACTCGTGCAGCCAGCAGGTGAGGCCGAGGACCGCGCCGTACGCCCGCCAGGCCCGCCGGGAGTTGCCCTGCACGGCCCGTACGAACAGCAGCGTCGCACCGGTGGCCCCGGCCGCCACCAGCGCGTACGAGCGGCCCTCCTGCGCATAGTGGCCGGCCATCGGCACACCGGCGTAGAGCAGCCCGGCCCACAGCCCGACGCACGGCCGGGCCAGCCGACTGCCGAGCGCCGCCACCAGGGCGGCCGTCACCGCCGCCGCGCACACCGACGGCAGCCGCAGCGCCACCTCGCCGGGGTGGACGGCGAGGACGGCGTGCATGAGGAGGTAGTAGAGACCGTGCACGGCGTCCACGTCGTGCAGCAGCCGCCAGATCTGCGGCACCGTACGCCGCGCGACCTGGAAGCTGACGGCCTCGTCGCGCCACATCCCGTCCCGGTCGAGCCCCCAAAGCCCGATCGTGAATATCACCGTTGCGGGTACGCCCACGGCAACCCGGCGGCGTGTCCGGGCCCGCCGGCTCTCCGGCACGTGCGTCGCCCCACCGGCCGGTGCGACGGCTGTGACGGCAGGCGCCCTGTGTGACTGCGGTTTCGGAGGAAGCCCGACGTTCACCACGGCCCGTTCTTTTACGATTAACCAACCTTTTAACCGCACCACGGCGTATCGGCATCGACACACCATCCCCGCCGCTTAGGCTGCCACGCGATGAACCGTCTCCGTGTCACTTCCGGTCCGGTCCGCGCCCTCGCCGCCCTCTGGGTCACCACGCGTGGCCTGATGCTGTGGCTGCTCCTCCACGACAGCGTCCCGCTGCTCGGCGGGGGCACGGTGGCGGGTGAGGTGTCACAGCTCTACTTCCACTGGTATGGCATCCTCGTCCACGGCTCCTTCCCGGTGCACGACACCCTGTGGCAGTACCCGCCGGGCGCGGGCGCGGTGCTGCTGGCGCCGGGCCTGCTGCCGTGGCTGACGTACTTTCAGGCGTTCGTGATGCTCACGCTGGCCACGGACGCCCTGGTCACGGCGGCTCTGGTGGCCGTGGGCACACGGCCCGGGCGCAGCCTGCTCGGCGCGGCCCTGTGGACGTGTGGTCTGCCGCTGCTGCTGCACATCCCGCTCGCCCGGTACGACGTGCAGGTCACCGCCCTGGCCGTGCTCTCCCTGCTGGTGCTCGGCCGCTCCCCGCGCGTCGGCGGAGTGCTCGCGGCGCTGGGCGCGCTGGTGAAGGTGTGGCCGGCGCTGGCACTGCTGGGCACGCCCCGGGGACGGGCCACGCGCGGGGCGTGGGGATGGGCGGCGGGCGCCGGATTCGCCACGCTCGCCCTCTTCGTCGTGACGTTCGGGCATCCGCTGTCCTTTCTGCGGGAGCAGGGCGGGCGCGGGGTGCAGATCGAGTCGCTCGGCGGTACGGCGCTGAGCCTGGCGCGGCACGCCGGCTGGTCGGGCGGGCCGCGCTTCCAGTACGGCGCCGTCGAGATGGTCGGCCCGCATGTGCACGCCGTCGCCACCGCCGCCCTGGTGCTGACGGCGGTCTCCTTCGCGCTGCTGGTGCTGTGGCGGGTGCGGGCGCGGCGCTGGAGTGCGGCCACGCCGTTCGACGCGGCGCTGTGCGCGGTGCTGCTGTTCACGGTGACCAGCCGGGTGATCAGCCCGCAGTACATGATCTGGCTGGTCGGTCTCGCCGCCGTGTGCGTGACCTCGCGCCCCACGAGCCAGCGGCCGGTGGCGGCGCTGGTCCTGGCGGCGACCGCGCTGACCACCCTGGAGTTCCCGATGCGCTACAACGATGTGATCGAAGCCACCTGGACCGGCTGTCTGCTGATGCTGGCCCGCAACGGGATCCTGGCGGCCGCGGCCGTGCTGTCGTTCGTCCGGCTGTGGCGGGCGACCCGGCCCGATGGAGAGGGCGCACAACTGACGGAACCCCGACCCGGTTCCGACCGCCTTCCGGACCGGGCGGCGCTGAGTCTCTCGTAACCTGGTAGTAGTAAAAATTCTCAGCAGCGTATGACCGAGTGTTTCTACGCTCCCGGCCCGTGGACCCGATGCGACCAGACCCGTCCGACACACCGGACACAACCGACACCCCCGATACAGCAGGTACCGCCGAGTCGAGCCCCGACACGGCGGGCGCCGCCGATGCGCCGCGCGCGGCGCAGGTCGGCGTCGTCGTCATCGGCTACAACGACCGCGCTCATGTGGGCGACGCCGTGCGTTCGGCGCTGGCCCAGGGGCCGGCGGTCGCCGAGGTCATCGCCGTGGACGACTGCTCCACGGACGACAGCGCCGACCTGCTGGACCGGCTGGCCGCCGACGAGCCCCGGCTGCGGGTGGTGCGCCGGGATGTGAACAGCGGCGGCTGCGGCAGCCCGCGCAACAACGGGATCGACGCGCTGACGACTCCGTACGTGATGTTCCTGGACAGCGACGACGTGCTGCCGCCCAGCGCGGTGGACGCGCTGCTGGCCGCGGCCACAGGGGCGCACGCCGAGGTCACGAGCGGGCTGTGCGTACGCCGGGAGCTGCCCTCGGGGCGCGAACAGCCCTGGCAGGAGCCCCTCTACACGGCGCACACCGTCCTCGCGCGTCCCGCCCAGCGCCCGCGCCTGGTCCACGACACGCTGTGCGTCAACAAGCTGTACCGCACCGACTTCCTGCGCGAGCACGGCATCCGCTTCCCCGACGGCCGCTTCCTCTACGAGGACATCGTCTTCACCGCGCGCGTGCTGGCCGCCGCGCCGCGCATGGCACTCGTACCGGACCGCGTGTATCTGTGGCATGTACGCAGGTCGGCCGAGCAGTTGTCGCTCTCGCTGGACCGGGATCGCATCGACAACTGGAAGGCGCGCGTCGCGGCGTGCACGCTGGCGTACGACACCCTGCTGGGCGCCGGGCAGAAGGAGCTGGCGCGCGCGGTGCGGGCCAAGTTCCTCGACCACGAGGTGCGGATGTACACGCGCGAGCTGGGGTTGCGCGACGCGGACTACCGGCGCGCGTGGTGGGAGCACACCCGTGAGTTCCTCGCGCGCTACGACGCCGCCGACTGGGAGCTGAACCCGAGCGCCCCGGGCCGGCTGCTCGGGCGGGTCGTCCTGGAGTCGCCCGAGCCCCGCGACCTGCCCCGCATGCGGGAACTGGCCGCGCGCCCGGCGCGCCTCCTGCCGCCGTACGCCCGCACCCCCGACGGCGTCCCCGTCTGGGCCGAAGACCTCCCCCAGATCACCCTCGCGCCGTACCTGACCCGGCCGATCGCCGAGCTCCCGCTCGCCTTCGACGCGGAACTGCAGCCACGCGCGCGTGCCTCGCGCCTGCTGCTGCGGCTGCACGAGCTGTACGGCAGGGTGGCCGAGGCGGACCCGCGCGAGGTGGACGTGGCGTGGCAGTGCCGGGACGACGAACGCGTCCGCGGGCGCACGACGGTCCCGCTCACGCCCTCCGGCACGGAGACAGGCACGGAGACAGGCACGAAGACGGGCCCGGAGACCGGCGCGGACAGCTGGTCGGCCGAGCTGCCCGTCGGCCTGGGCGCGCTCGGCGCGGGCACCTGGGACCTGCGGCTGACCGTGCGCTTCGCGGACGGCGCGGAGCGGGAGGTCACGGCGCACGCCCTGACGGGCGCCGGGCGGCTGCGCCGGAGCGCCGTCCCGAGCGCCCGGCACGGTGTGCTGCTGGTGCAGCCGTACGCCACGCACTCCGGTGCGCTCGCCGTCCGTGTGGCGTCCGGCGTGCGCGGGGTGGTACAGGTGGCACGCAGCCGGCTCCGCCGGTTGCTTCACTGAGAGAGCCCCGCTTCACTGACGCACGGGGACCGACTGACGAGGAGAGACGGGCCGCACCATGACCTGGCTGATCACCGGCGGTGCCGGATACATCGGGGCACACGTCGTACGGGCGATGACCGAGGCGGGCGAACGCACGGTCGTCTACGACGACCTGTCCACGGGCGTCGCCGAGCGCGTACCGGCGGAGGTCCCGCTCGTGCGGGGCTCCGTCCTGGACGCGGACCGGGTGGCCCGCACGCTCGCCGAGCACGAGATCAGCGGGGTCGTGCACCTGGCGGCGAAGAAGCAGGTGGGCGAGTCGGTGGAGCGCCCGCTGCACTACTACCGGGAGAACGTGGAGGGCCTGCGGGTCCTGCTGGAAGCGGTCACGGCGGCCGAGGTCCCGTCCTTCCTCTTCTCCTCCTCGGCGGCGGTCTACGGCATGCCGGACGTCGACCTGGTGACGGAGGAGACCCCCTGCGTCCCGATGTCCCCCTACGGCGAGACGAAGCTGGCCGGCGAATGGCTGGCCCGCGCGACGGGCAAGGCGACCGGGCTGTCGACCGCGTCGCTGCGCTACTTCAACGTGGCCGGCGCGGCGAGCCCGGAACTGGCCGACACGGGTGTGTTCAACCTGATCCCGATGGTCTTCGAGAAGCTCACCGAGGGCGCGCCGCCGCGCATCTTCGGCGACGACTACCCGACGCCGGACGGCACCTGTGTGCGCGACTACATCCACGTGGTCGACCTGGCCGAGGCCCATGTCACCGTCGCCCGCGCGCTGGCCTCCTCCCCCGGTACCGACCTGACCCTCAACATCGGCCGCGGCGAGGGCGTCTCCGTGCGCGAGATGATCGACCGCATCAACGCGGTCACCGGCTACGACCGCGCGCCGACCGTCACCCCGCGCCGCCCCGGCGACCCCGCGCGCGTCGTCGCCTCGGCCGACCGCATCGCCACCGAACTGGGCTGGCAGGCCAAGTACGACGTCCAGGACATGATCACCTCGGCCTGGGAGGGCTGGCTCCGCCACCACCCGGAGGCGGCCCGCTCGTAGGCACCCCGGAGTCGTAGGCTCCCCGGATGACCGGTCCCTCCCGCATCGAACGCGCCGTCGGCGCCGTGCTCGGTTCCGCCGTCGGTGACGCCCTCGGGGCGCCCTTCGAGTTCGGCCCCGAGGGCGCTCTCTCCGCCCGCTTCCCGTATCCGGGACACGGCGGGGAGATGTGCGGGGGCGGCGGCTGGGATCCGGGCGAGGCGACCGACGACACGCAGATGGCGGTCCTGACCGCCGAGTCTCTGCTGGAGCGCGGCGGGCTGGACCTGCCGGACGTCTTCCGCCGCTTCCAGCGCTGGGCGGCGTCCGGCCCGAAGGACATCGGCCTCCAGACGGAGGCGGTCCTGAGCGGCGGCGCCCCCTGGGACACGGCCGCCGCGCGCCACTTCCAGGTCAGCCAACGGGCCGCCGGCAACGGCGCGTTGATGCGGGCGGCCCCCTCCGCGGTGCACTTCGCCCACCGCGGCCGCGCCGCCACGATGACCGCCGCCCGCCGGCTGTCCGCCCTCACCCACGGCGACCCGGCCGCGTGGGAGGGCACGGCGGCGTTGCACGAGCTGATCCGCGTGGCCCTGACCGGGGCCGACCCGCTCACCGCCGTACCGGCGACCCTGACCGCCCTCCACCCCGACCACCGCGGGCGTTACGAGGCGGTCCTGTCCCCCGCCTGGCACCCCGACCAGGCGACCGAGTTCAACGGCGCGGTGTGGCCGTGTCTGGGCTCAGCGGTGTGGGCGCTGCGTACGACGGGGTCCTACGAGGAGGCGGTCCGCGCCGCCGTCGACCTCGGCGGCGACACGGACACGGTGGCGGCGGTCACGGGGGCGCTGGCGGGGGCGGTGTACGGGGCCGAGGCGGTACCGCTGCGCTGGCTCGAACCGTTGCATGTGCCGCTGCCGGGGTTCGGCGAACGTGTGCTGGGTGCGCAGGACCTGCGGGAACTCGCCGAGAGGCTTCTCGACAGTCCCGGCCGCGGGTAGCCGGAGGCCGGTCGCCCCCCGCGGCCCCTCCCCGGTGGTCGCTCCCGCGGCCCCTCCCCGGCCACGCCCTCACAGCGCCTTGAGCGCCCCCGCCGCGGCCCGGGCGAGGTTCTCCAGGTAGCCCTTGGGCAGCTTCGGGGAGCGGATCACCACCGCGCGCCAGTACAGGGGGCCCGAGATCAGGTCGAGGGCGAGGTCGGGGTCGACGCCCGGACGGACCTCGCCCCGCGCCTCCGCCGCCGCCACGATCTTGCTGGCCACGCCCTCCTGACCGTCCCGCAGGGCCTTCTGGAAGGCGTCGGCGATGTCGGGATTGCGGGCGGCCTCCGCCTGCAGGTCGGGGATGATCTGCGAGGCGACCGGATGGCGCAGGGCGCGGGACGTGACCTCGTAGAGCAGGCGCAGGTCGCCCTCCAGGGAGCCCGTGTCGGGGACCGGCAGGCCGAGCACCGCCATCGCCGAGACGACGTCCAGGACGAGGTGCAGTTTCGAGCGCCAGCGGCGGTACACCGCGGTCTTGCCGACCCCCGCCCGCCGCGCGATGCCCTCGATGGACATCCGGGCGTAGCCGACCGCCGCGAGTTCCTCGAAGACCGCGCCGCGAATGGCTTCGGTCACATCTTCCCGGAGTACGGCGGCCCCCGCGGGGGTCCGGCGGCGCTGGGGCGTCGGCGACTCGTCGGCGTTCGTCGTCATGACGTACAGCATAGGCCGTAACGACGATACGGTTGCGTTCCGACGTCGATTGGTTCTACTCTCACCGTTGCGACGATACGGTCCCGTCCCGGCGTAAGAGAACGTGAAGAGAAGCGTAAGGAAACGCGCGAAGCGGAGGAAACGCCGGACTTCGGACCGCAGGCGCACCCCGGCTGCTGCGGCCGGGGCGCGGCACCCCCTCCCCCCGAGCGAAAGCAGCGGATGTGAGCCAGGTCCTCGACACACCGCCCCCCACCCGGGCTCCGGCAGACGACGATCTCGCGGCGCTGGCCGCCCGGCACGGCCTGACGGTCAGCGGCGCGCGCCCCACCCTGCCCGAGTACGTCCGCCAGCTGTGGGCCCGGCGTCACTTCATCACCGCCTTCGCCACCGCCAAGCTCACCGCCCAGTACAGCGAGGCGAAACTCGGCCAGATCTGGCAGGTCATGACCCCGCTGCTGAACGCGGCGGTCTACTACTTCATCTTCGGTGTGCTGATGGGCACCAAGAAGGGCGTCCCGGACTACATCCCGTTCCTGGTCACGGGCGTGTTCGTGTGGACGTTCACCCAGAGTTCGATCCAGGTCGGCACCCGGGCGATCTCCGGCAACCTCGGCCTGGTGCGCGCCCTGCACTTCCCGCGCGCCGCCCTGCCGATCTCCTTCTGCATCCAGCAGCTGCAGCAACTGCTGTTCTCGATGGCCGCGCTGGTCGTCATCCTGCTCAGCCTGAGCGTGCCGATCTCCCTCTCCTGGCTGCTGGTGTTCCCCGCGCTGGTCCTCCAGTTCCTGTTCAACGCGGGCATGGCGATGATCATGGCGCGCATGGGTGCCAAGACCCCGGACATCGCCCAGCTGATGCCGTTCGTGCTGCGCACCTGGATGTACGTGTCCGGCGTGATGTGGAGCATCGGCCAGCTCACCAAGAAGGACCACCTGCCGCAGATCGTCACGATCCTGCTGGAGACCAACCCGGCCGCGGTCTACATCGACCTCATGCGGTACGCGCTGATCGCGAGCTTCCATGCCAAGCAGCTGCCCCCGCACGTGTGGTCGCTCGCCGTCGGCTGGGCCCTGGTCGTCGGTGTCGGCGGCTTCATCTACTTCTGGAAGGCAGAGGAGAGGTACGGCCGTGGCTGAGCAGACTCCCGAGACCCCCGAGATCCTCGACGAGACCGCCGAGGAGACCCCTGACGAGCGTGTGATGCGCGAGCGGCGCGAGCGCCTCGCCGACGCCGAGAAGATCCCCACCGTCGTCTGCGACGGCGTCGACATCGTCTACCGGGTCAACGGCACCGGCTCCGGCCGCGGCTCCGCGACCGCCGCCCTCAACCGCATCCTGCGCCGCAAGCAGGCCGAACAGGCGGCGGGCGTGCGCCGGGTGCACGCGGTGAAGAACGTGTCGTTCATCGCCTACAAGGGCGAGGCGATCGGCCTCATCGGCACCAACGGCTCCGGCAAGTCGACCCTGCTCAAGGCCGTCGCCGGCCTGCTGCCGGTGGAGAACGGCCACATCTACACCCACGGCCAGCCCTCCCTGCTCGGCGTCAACGCGGCCCTGATGAACGACCTCACCGGCGAGCGCAACGTCTACCTCGGCGGCCTCGCCATGGGCATGTCCCGCGAGCAGGTCAGGGAGCGCTACCAGGACATCGTCGACTTCTCCGGGATCAACGAGAAGGGCGACTTCATCACCCTGCCGATGCGGACGTACTCCTCCGGTATGGCCGCCCGGCTGCGCTTCTCCATCGCCGCCGCCAAGGACCACGACGTCCTGCTGATCGACGAGGCCCTGGCCACCGGCGACCGCCGGTTCCAGATGCGCTCGGAGGAACGGATCCGCGAGCTGCGCGAGAAGGCGGGCACGGTCTTCCTGGTCAGCCACAACAACAAGTCGATCCGCGACACCTGCGAGCGGACCATCTGGCTGGAGCGCGGCGAGCTGCGCATGGACGGCCCGACCGAGGACGTCATGAAGGAGTACGAGGCCTTCTCCGGCGACAACAAGAAGGCCGGCAACAAGAAGGCGGCCTAAACGTTACCGGGCGAGAAACCCCGGACCACGGAACCGCGTCTACCATCTAGAGCCCTCTTCTCTACCGCACGGGCGGTCATCCCTTTCACCCGCTGCGTGACAGTATGTTATGAAGAGTCTTTCCGCTTTGCCGAACCAAAAGGAGTCCCCTGCAATGCCCCAACTCAGCGTCATCGTCTACGGACCGAACGCACAGGGGCATCTGACAGAGCTGCTGGATTCCCTGGAGGCCCACCCGCTCTCCGACGCCGAGGTGATCGTCGCGGCGGTCGGCGACTGGGCGCGGGAAGCCGCCGCGGGCCACGCCCCCGAGACGATCGTCGTACCGCTGCCGGACGGCACCGGTGACGCGGCGGCCCGAGCCGCCGGCGCCGCCCGCGCGACCGGCCGCTGGCTGCACTTCGTGCACGCCAAGGACAGCCTTCCGGCCGGCACCCCCCGGCTGATCGTCGAGCGCACCGCCGAACTCGACGCCGCGGACGCCGAGGGCACCCCGGGGGCCACGGGCGCCGCCGTGGACGTCCTCCTCCTCGACCACGTCGCCACCACCTGGCAGACCGCAGCCAAGCCCTCCCGCGACGGCCGCCTCCTCGCCGCCGTCGGCCGCGAGGGCCTGCCCCTGGACGACTCCGCCGACCTGCTGCGCCTCACCCCGCTGCTCGGCAACCGCGCCGTGCGCACCGACTTCTGGCGCGCGCACGAGGAGCGGCTCACCACCGACGACGAGCCGTACGCCGCCCAGGCGGCGCTGCTGCGCGCCGGCCGTGTCGCCTGCCTGAACCAGGTGGCGTACGAGCACCGCGAGCTGCGCCCCGAGAGCCTGCCGCCGCGCGCCCCCGAGGACCGCTTCGCGCTGATCGAGCGCTACGAGTCACTGCTCGCGCTCGCCAAGGACCGCCGCGCCGCCCGCGTGGTGGTGTACGACCTGATGATGCGCGACCTCGTGCGCACCTTTGCCGGCGAGAACCTGCCGGACGCGGTGGCCCGCGAGTTCTTCCGCCGGGCCTCCCTCGCCGCGGTCCGCTGGCGCCCCGAACGCCACGAGCGCCCGGCGGGCGTGGAGGGCGTACGGCACGCCCTGCTGGAGGAGGGCGCGTACACCAAGTACCGCGCGTTCCAGGCCGCCAACCGCACCCGTCGCGCCGCCAAGAAGGCCGTACGGACGCGTAAGAAGCAGGTCGGCGCCAAGCTCCGCGACCAGCAGTACCACCGCGCCCTGAGCCGCCCGGTCAACCCCAACCTGGCCGTGTTCGCCGCCTACTGGGAGCGCGGAGTGGCCTGCAACCCGGCCGCGATCGCCGCCAAGCTCCGCGAACTCGCCCCGCACATCCACCCGGTGTGGGTGGTGTCGAAGAGCAACGAGGCCCTGCTGCCGCCCGGCACCGACCATGTGATCCCCGGCACCCGCCGCTACTGGGAGACCCTGGCCACCGCCAAGTACCTCGTCAACAACGTCAACTTCCCCAACGCGGTGGCCAAGCGCCCCGACGCGATCCACCTCCAGACCCACCACGGCACCCCGCTCAAGCGCATGGGCCTGGACCAGATGGAGCACCCGGCCGCCGCCAAGGGCCTGGACTTCGACGCCCTGCTGGGCCGCATCGACAAGTGGGACTACAGCGTCAGCGCCAACGGCCACTCCACCCGCATGTGGGAGCGCGCCTACCCGGCCCGCTACACCTCGCTGGACTACGGCTACCCGCGTAACGACGTCTTCTACTCGGCCACGGCCGACGACGTCCGCGCGGCCCGCGAACGCCTCGGCATCCCGCGCGGCAAGACGGCCGTCCTGTACGCCCCGACCCACCGCGACTACGAGGCCGGCTTCACCCCGCGCCTGGACCTGGCCGAACTCGCCGACCGGCTCGGCGAGAACACGGTCCTGCTGGTCCGCGCCCACTACTTCTACGGCGGCGCGGCCTCCCCGCTGACCGGGCTGCGCCGCTCCGGCCGGATCATCGACGTCTCCTCCTACGACCCCGTCGAGGAGCTGTGCCTGGCCGCCGACGCGCTGGTCACGGACTACTCGTCGATCATGTTCGACTACGCCAACCTCGACCGCCCGATCGTCATCTACGCCGACGACTGGGAGACCTACCGGACCACCCGGGGCGTCTACTTCGACCTGATGGCCGAACATCCCGGCCAGGTCGCGCGCACCCAGGAGGAGCTGACGGAGATCTTCGTCTCCGGCGCCTGGCGCAACGACAGCGCGGCCAAGGCACGAGCCGCCTTCCGGCGCCGGTTCTGCGAGTACGACGACGGACGCGCCGCCGAACGGGTCGTACGACGGGTGTTCCTGGGCGAGCCGGAGGAATCCCTGCCCCCGGTGCTCCCGCTCGAGGAACGCACCCCCGCCCCGACCCCCGAGGAGGCCTCGGCATGACGACCACGACCTCGACGATCCCTGACGTCACGGTCACGGTCATCGTCTTCAACGACGCGGAGCGCCTGCCCCGTGCCGTGGAGTCGCTGCGCGCGCAGACGCACGCGAACATCGAGATCATCATCAGTGACGACCACTCCACGGACGACACGCCGACGGTGGCGCGTCGGCTGGAGGCGCAGGACGACCGCGTCCGCTATCTCCGTCTCCCGGAGAACAGCGGCGGCTGCAGCGCCCCGCGCAACCGGGCCATCGACATCGCCCGCGCGCCGTATCTGATGTTCCTCGACAGCGACGACGAACTCCCGCCGAACGCGGTCGAGTTGCTGCTCGCCGCGCACCGCGAGCGCGACGTCGACTTCACCATGGGCGCGGTACGACGGGTACGGGTGGACAACGGCCGCCGTACGACGTGGATGCCGCACCTGGTGGCCGAGCGCCGCACGGTCGAGGGCATCGAGGCGGACCCGCGGCTGCTCTTCGAGCACCTGTCGACGAGCAAGATGTACACCCGCGCCTTCCTGGACCGGCACGAACTCCGTTTCCCGGAGGGCATCCACTACGAGGACCAGCTCTTCTCGGCGCAGGCGTACTGCCTCGCGAAGGCGTTCACGATCATCCCGGATCCGGTGTACATGTGGTACATCGACCCGTTCGCGGCCGCCGCCTCGGCGTCCATCTCCAACCAGCGGCACAAGGTCCAGAACGTGCAGGACCGGGTCAACGTCCAGCGCATGATCGACGACTTCCTGGTGGAGAGCGGACACGCGGGGCTGCGCGAGGACAAGGACTACAAGTTCCTCAAGCACGACTTCCGGATGTACGCCGGCGACCTGCCCTACCGCGACGAGGAATGGCTGCAGGCGTTCGCGGACATCATGAACCCCTACCTGGACACCCTGTCCCCCGGCGCGTACTCCCGCCTGCCCCGTGCGGAGCGGGTGGTCCTGGAGCTGCTGCGGGACGGCCGGCTGGAGGATCTCCGGCTCGCGGCGCGCGGGCTCGGGCACGGGGTGGCGCCGCGGCAGGTCACGGCCGACGCGTCCGGAGTGCCGTACTGGGGCGACAGCGTGCCGTCCACCGAGCGCGCCCGCGGCGAACTGAACGTATCGGACCTGGAGTTGGACACGCGTCCGTTCCCGAGCGCGCAGTTCCGCCACGAGATCACGGAGCTGACGCCCGGTCCCGGTGCCTCGCTCACCCTGGCGATCCGCACCTACGACCCGGGCCTGCGCCTGCCGGTCGGCCCGCAGCGTGCCAGCCTGCTCCTGTCCCCCGGCAACCGCCGGATGACGGTGCCCTTCCGCCTGAACCCGATCCGTCCCGGTCTCTTCGAGGGCGAGGTCCGCCTGGACCTGACCGAGGCCCCGCTCCCCCTCCAGGGTTTCGCGGGCGTACGGCACCCCCTGATCCGGCTCCAGCAGCAGGGCCTGTCCAACTCCGGCCTTCTGCTGGCCCCGCTGTCCTTCCCCACGCTCACGGCCCGCATCGAGTACCGCTCCGGCGTGGCCCCGCACGAGCTGACCATCGAACCGGAGAGCCGCAACCCCGGCCGCCTGCAGTTGCGCTGGCGCCCGGTGGGCGTCACGGCCCGCGTGATCCGTCCGGTGGTCCAGCGGGTGGCCCGCCCGAAGGTCCGCAAGGCGGCGAAGCTGCTGTCCAGCGTGCTCAGGTAGAACGCCACCGCGTTGCGAAGCGGCATGTGCGAAGGGCCCGTGGGTGACCACGGGCCCTTCGCAGTGGCATCCGGCAGACGCTGGTGGGCGCCCCCGGCCCCTCCCGGCTCAGTGCACGACTCGGTACAGGATCTGGTCGTCCGGACCGGCGGTCACCTTCTTGAGACCCGGGCCGGCCAGGCTGCTCGGCCCCACGACCCAGCGCACGCCGTACTTCCGCAGGATCCCCGCGCGCTCGGCCGCAGGCGTCCCCGCCGCGAAGTACCGCGTGACCGCCGCGTCCCTGCGCCCGGCGTCCGGAAGGAACACGTCCGGGTAGCCGGGCGCCACCGTGTACGCCCCGTACGCGGGAATCTGCCGCGCGGGAAACGTCCGGGCCATCACCACATCCCCGTACTTCACCCACGGCGTGATCCAGTGATACCCCACCCAGGGCTCCTGGTACTTCGCCGCCACCACGGACGGCAGCGCACCCTTCCCGGTGACGTACCCGAGCGTCCCGGCCTGCGTCCACGCCCCGACAGCCAGCGCGGCGCCCAGCACACACGCCCACCCCACGCGCACGGCCCGCCGCCCGGCCGCCACGGCCTCCAGCGCGGCGGCCAGCTGCGCCGGGATCAGCGCGGCCGGCATGGCACGGCCCCAGGAGTAGTGGCCGGTCAGCCCGCCCGCGGCGAACATCAGCGTCCCGAGGACGAAGAACAGGGCCAGGGGGTCCCAGCGGTCGCGCCGGAAGCGGAGCACCAGCGCCGCCACCCCGAGCAGCACCAGCCCGAACCGCGCGGCCAGATGCCCGTACAGCGGCCGGTGGATGGCCTCCAGATCCGCGCCGGCGGAGAAGAGCGAGAAGAAGTCGTAGTACGGCCACAGCCACAGCAGGGCCATGCCGAGGGCCAGGGCCGCGGCCAGGCGCAGCAGCACCGCTCGCGCCGGCCGCGCCGCGATCACCAGGGCCAGTGCCCCCAGCGACGCCACGACACCCGTGAACTGGTGGCACAGCAGGATCAGCGCCCAGAGCGCACCGAGCCACAGCCACCTTCCCCACGCGCTCTCCTCGCGCAGCGCCCGGGTGAGCCAGGCCCAGAAGTGGAAGGTGAGGCCGAGCGCGAGGGCGCTGGGGTACGACACCGTCAGCGCCAGTGAGTTCAGGCCCAGGAAGCCGGACCAGTTGAACAGCACCGGGCCCCAGAGGAAGAGCAGGCTCAGCAGGGCCAGCGCCGGTGCCGCGCGGTGCGCGCTCAGGGTGCGGACGTACCGCCAGACCCCGGTGACCAGCAGGGACAGCGCGACGAGCGCGCCGAGCCGCAGCACCACGAACACCGACAGGCCGGTCACCTTGGCGACCAGGCCCAGTACCAGCATCCACGGCGAGTAGTAGGGGCTCGGCGTGTCCGCGTCGACCAGCGGGTTGCCGGGATGGAACAGGTGGTGGCTCAGCCGCTGGATGGTGGCGGCGTGCATGCCGAGGTCGCCCGCCCACGGCAGACGGACGATCACCAGGAGCAGCAGCACCACGACGAGCGCGGCGGCCACCTGGGGCAGTACCCGGCCGGCCCGCGCGGCGCCGTCCTGCGGCTGTGTGCGGTTCACCGGCTCGGTGTCAGACGGTGCGATGCGCATCCTGCTGAAACACCCACGTGCGGTAGACGAGAAAACGGAAGGTGGAGGCGAGCACGACCGACGCCGCCTTCACCACGTTCGATTCCAGCACACTGTGCAGGCCGAGACCGTGGTACCCCACCCAGAAGAGGCCGGTTTCCATGACGACACCGAGGCCGCTGAAGACGAAGAACAGGATGATCTGGCTACGGGTGCGCGAGGTCCGGTCACGATAGGTGAAAAAACGGAAGCCCAGGTAATTGGTCCCCATCGCGACACAGCTGGCCAGGACGTTCGCCGTCATCGCCTGCCAGCCCAGACCGCGCAGCAGCAGGTTGAAGACCAGGAAATTGACGACGACACCGCTGCCCCCGACGATCCCGAACTTCACGACCTCCAGCGCGACGCGTGTGACGGGTCTGGCCGGAGCCGGCGCGGGGGGTGCTGCCGGGCGGGGCTCGATGAGGTCAACAGTCACAGCGCCGACCCTATCCGAATCCTGCCGATTAACAGGAAACGGTAAATTCAATGATCGTTTCGTACGAGGGGTCGGCAAGAAGCGGAACGCCCCGGGCCGTTTTCCCGTCGGCCCGGGGCGTTCTCACGGTCGGTACGGCTGCGGCCGCACGGTCGTACCGCTACGGCCGCAGCGTCGCACGGCTACGAGTGCGTGCGCAGCAGCGTCCGCATCGTGCGCATCGCCACCGAGAGGTTGGCGAGGTCGAACGTCTCCGAGCCGCGGATCTCCTCCAGGGTGGCGCGCGCCCGGCTCAGGATGGGCGCGTTCTTCTGCTCCCAGGACGTGAAGCGCTGCTCCGGAGTGGAGGTGCCGTTGCCGGCCGCGAAGACGTCCGCGGTGAGCGCCGCGTGCGCCGCGTACAGATCCTCGCGGATGGAGGCGCGGGCCATGGACTGCCAGCGGTCGGCGCGGGGCAGCTCGATGATGCGGTCCATCAGCTGGGTGATGTTGAGCCGGTCGGCGAGGTCGTAGTAGATCTCGGCGACGTCGAGCGGCTCCTTGCCCATGCGGTCGGCCACCGACACGATGTCGAGCGCCGGGAAGGCGGAGGAGAACCCGGCCACGCGCGTGGCGAGCTCGTCCGGGACGCCGGCCGCGGACAGCTCGTCATACACGTGCTGGTACCACTCCAGATCCGCGCCGCGCAGCAGCTTCGGCAGCTCCTGCCAGACCCGCTCGACCCGCTCGGCGAAGAACTCGACCGTCTTGGCGAGCTCCAGCGGCTGCGGCCGGTTGTTGAGCAGCCAGCGCGTGCCGCGCTCGACGAGCCGGCGCGAGTGCAGCCGGATCCGGGTCTGGACGGCCGCGTCGACCTTGTTGTCCAGTTCCTCCACCGCGTCCCACACCGGGGCCGAGCTGAAGATCGCGCGGGCCGCGGTCTGGGCCCGGACGATCTCCTCCAGGGAGGCGCCGGTCTCCTCGCGCAGCCGGTGCAGATACGTCGTACCGCCCGTGTTGACGGTGTCGTTGACCAGCACCGTCATGGTGATCTCGCGGCGCAGCGGGTGGTTGTCGATCGCCTCGGCGAACCGCTCGCGCAGCGCCGTCGGGAAGTAGGCGTGCAGCAGGCTGCGCAGGTACGGGTCGTCGGGCAGGGAGGTGGCCAGCAGCTCCTCGGCGACCGTGATCTTCGTGTACGCCAGGACGACGGCGGTCTCCGGGCCGGTCAGGCCCTGGCCCTGGCCGAGACGCTCGCGGATCTGACGGTCGGTCGGCAGGAACTCCAGCGCCCGGTCCAGATGGCCCTCACGCACCAGGTGGCGCAGGAACCGCTGCTGGGCGTGGAGCATGTCCTTGGCTTGGAACAGGGCGTTGGCCAGGGCGGTGTTCTGCGCGTAGTTGTTGCGCAGGACCAGCGCACCGACCTCGTCGGTCATCTCGGCAAGCAGCTTGTTGCGCTGCTTGACGGTCATGTCGCCGTCCCCGACCAGACCGTTCAGCAGGATCTTGATGTTCACCTCGTGGTCGGAGGTGTCCACGCCGGCGCTGTTGTCGATCGCGTCGGTGTTGATCTTGCCGCCGTGCAGAGCGAACTCGATCCGGCCGAGCTGGGTCAGGCCCAGGTTGCCGCCCTCGCCGACGACCTTGACCCTGAGGTCCTTGCCGTCGACGCGGATGGCGTCGTTGGCCTTGTCGCCGACGTCCGCGTTCGACTCCGCCGACGCCTTCACGTACGTGCCGATGCCGCCGTTCCACAGCAGGTCCACCGGCGACTGCAGGATCGCCTTCATCAGGTCGGCCGGCGTCATCTTGGCGACCTTGCCCTCGATGCCGAGGGCCTCGCGGATGTGGGCGTTGACCGGGATCGACTTGGCGCTGCGCGGGAAGATCCCGCCGCCCGCCGACAGCAGCTCGGTGTTGTAGTCGGCCCAGCTGGAGCGGGGCAGCTCGAACAGCCGACGGCGCTCGGCGTACGAGGTGGCCGCATCCGGGGTCGGGTCGATGAAGATGTGCCGGTGGTCGAAGGCGGCGACCAGGCGGATGTGCTCGGAGAGCAGCATGCCGTTGCCGAACACGTCACCGGACATGTCACCGATGCCGACGACCGTGAAGTCCTCGGTCTGCGTGTCCACGCCCAGCTCACGGAAGTGCCGCTTCACGGACTCCCAGGCACCGCGGGCGGTGATGCCCATGCCCTTGTGGTCGTAGCCGGCCGAGCCGCCGGAGGCGAAGGCGTCGCCGAGCCAGAAGTTGTACATGTTCGCGACGTCGTTGGCGATGTCGGAGAAGGTCGCGGTGCCCTTGTCGGCGGCGACGACCAGGTAGGTGTCGTCCCCGTCGTGCCGGACCACGTCCTGCGGCGGCACGACCTCGCCGGCGACCATGTTGTCGGTGATGTCGAGCAGCGCCGAGATGAACGTCTTGTAGCTGGCGATGCCCTCGGCCAGCCACGCGTCGCGGTCCTTGCCCGGGTCCGGCAGCTGCTTGGCGACGAAGCCGCCCTTGGCGCCGACCGGCACGATGACGGTGTTCTTCACCATCTGCGCCTTGACCAGGCCGAGGATCTCCGTGCGGAAGTCCTCACGCCGGTCCGACCAGCGCAGACCGCCGCGCGCGACCTTGCCGAAGCGCAGGTGCACGCCCTCGACACGCGGCGAGTACACCCAGATCTCGTACGCCGGGCGGGGCGCCGGGAGGTCCGGGATGGCCTGCGGGTCGAACTTCATGGAGACGTAGTCGTGCGGCCTGCCGTCGACCTTCTCCTGGAAGAAGTTCGTGCGCAGCGTCGCCTTGATGACGGTCAGGAAGGACCTGAGGATCCGGTCCTCGTCCAGGCTGGCCACCTGGTCCAGGGCCGCGTCCAGCTCCTCCAGCAGGGCGTCCGTGATCTCCAGTCCGGCCTTCTGCCGGTCCGGGGACATCCGCGCCTCGAACAGCGAGACCAGCAGCCGGGTGGTGTGGACGTTGTTGCGGAGGGTGTCCTCCATGTAGTCCTGCGAGAAGGTCGAACCGGCCTGCCGCAGGTACTTGGCGTAGGCGCGCAGCACCATCGCCTGCCGCCAGCTCAGCCCGGCGCTCAGCACCAGGGCGTTGAAGCCGTCGTTCTCCGCCTTGCCGGTCCAGGTGGCGGCGAAGGCCTCCTGGAAGCGCTCGCGGGCGTCGCCGCCGAGGTACTCCCCGCCGCCTGCCGCCTTCGGCACCCGCAGACCGAAGTCGTAGATCCAGGCGGTGGTGCGGTCCGAGCAGCGCAGCTCGTACGGCCGCTCGTCGGTGACCTCGACGCCGAGCCGGCTGAGCACCGGCAGCACGTGCGAGAGGGAGACCGAGCCGCCCTTCTGGTAGATCTTGAACCGGCGCTCCTCGGGACCCGCGCCCACCGGCTCGTACAGGCTCAGGCTGAAGGTCTTGTCCTCGCTGAGCTGCTCCAGATGGACCAGGTCGGCGACCGCGGCGCGCGGGGTGTGGTCGGCCTTGTAGCCCTCGGGGAAGGCGTGGTTGTAGCGGCGCAGCACCTCGGCCGCGCGCTCCTCGCCGCACTCGGCGGTCAGCGCCTCGGCGAACGCGTCGGCCCAGGAGCGGGCGGCCTCGACCAGGCGGGCCTCGATACGGTCCTTGTCGGCGTCGGACAGCTCGGGCAGCTCGGTGCCCGGCGGGACGCGCACGACGAAGTGCAGCCGGGAGAGGATCGACTCGGTGTTCCAGGCGGTGAAGTCGACGCTGACCCCGCCGAGCTCCTCCTTCAGGATGTCGATGATCCGCAGCCGGACACCGGTGGTGTAGCGGTCGCGCGGGAGGTAGACGAGCGCCGAGTAGTAGCGCCCGTACTCGTCCTGGCGCAGGTAGAGCCGCAGCCGCCGCCGCTCCTGCAGGTACAGGACGCTCGTGACGATGGACTGCAGTTCGGCGACGGGCGTCTGGAACAGCTCGTCGCGCGGGTACGTCTCCATGATCTGCAGCAGGTCGCGGCCGTCGTGGCTGTTGGGCGAGAACCCGGCGCGGTGCAGCACCTCGTCGACCTTGCGGCGGATGACGGGCACCCGGCGCACGGACTCCGTGTACGCGGCGGAGGAGAACAGTCCGAGGAACCGCCGCTCCCCCACCACATTCCCGTCCGCGTCGAACTTCTTGACGCCGACGTAGTCCAGGTACGACGGCCGGTGCACGGTGGCCCGGCTGTTGGCCTTGGTCAGCACGAGCAGCTTGTGCTCGCGGGCCTTGGCGCGGGCGTCGGCCGTCAGCCGCTCGAAGGAGGGGCTGACCGGGTGCTGGTCGTCCTCGGCGTGCTGCGGGTCGGAGCGCAGGATGCCGAGGCCGGTGCCGGGCACGGCGGCGAGCGTGTCGTCGTCGCGCAGCTGGTACTCGCGGTAGCCGAGGAAGGTGAAGTGGTCGTCGGCCAGCCAGCGCAGCAGCTCGCGGGCCTCCTCGACCTCGGGCCGGGGCAGGTCGCCCGGGACGGGCTCGCTCGCCAGATCGGTGCCGATCCGGGTCGCCGCCTCCCGCATCTTCTCCCAGTCCTCGACGGCCTCGCGGACGTCGGAGAGGACGCGCAGCAGATCGGCCGTGATCTGCTTCAGATCGGCGCGGTCGGTCTCCCGGTCGATCTCTACGTGGATCCAGGACTCGAAGTGCGCGTCGTGCGGCAGGTCGTCGCTCGACGAGGTCGGCAGGACCTCGATCAGCTTGCCGGTCAGGTCGCGCCGGACGACGAACTGCGGGTGGACGACGACATGGATGCCGCGCCCGCGCCGGGTCAGCTCATTGGTGACCGAGTCGACGAGGAAGGGCATGTCGTCGGTGACGACTTCCACGACCGAGTGGCTGCAGGTCCACCCGTTCTCCTCCACGGTCGGGGTGTGGACCCGTACGTTCGCCGTGCCCTGGGGGCGGTTCTCGGCCAGACGGTAGTGCGAGAGCGCGGCGCCGAAGACATCGACCGGGTCGCGGTCGGCAAGGTCTTCCGGTGCGGTGTGCAGGTAGTAGCGCTGGAGGAACGCGAGTACGGACTCGCTGTCCGGGGTGCCCGGGGAGCCCTCGCCCGCGGTCCCGGTCGGTAGGTGCCCCCCGACCGGGCTGTTCTCAGCTACCCGGGCAGCCCTCTCGAGCAGCTCGGCCTTGGCTTCGTCCAGCTTGGTCTGCATTGTCCTCTGACTCCTGTCGCGCGCCATTGCGTGACGTAGAAGGAAGTACGGTGTCTTTCCCTCCGGCTCGACGCCACGGCCCGGGGTGTCCGGTCCGCTCCGACGCTATGCCGCGAGGTGAGATACGCGGGGGGAATTCGGCCATTCTCGACACGCCTGTCGGATGTGACGCTGCTCTCGGCGCCGCCGTGTCCAGGGGTGTCCTCGGCGTCCCGGGGGCTTCTGTGGCCCCGCCCCGCCCGCGAAGAATCAGCGACTGCCGCCCGGTCACGGAGGTGCTCCGTGCAACCCGGGCGCAGGGCGGGGACAGGATCGCCCCCGCGGGATATCGCGCTGATCACGCCACAAGGCTATCGCTCCATACCCGGGGCCCGTCATGAGCCGTATGTGTACAAAACCCGGGTACGAAGTTTGACGTTCTGCACAGGGGCGGGGTGGGGGGTGGTGGCGTATTTGGTGGGGGTGGGGAGGGGGGCGGGGAGGGGGTTCGGAGGGGGCGGAGGGAGCCGATGGGGTGATGTGGCGCTTCAGGAGTGGGTTCAGTTGTGGTGGCGGTGGTGTGGGAATAGCCGGAGTGGCTGTGGCGTCCCGAGGGCCGGGTGCCAGTTGCGGGCGCGGTGGCGGGGGTGGGCGCCAGTTGCAGGGGGGCGGGGGTGGGCGTCACGTCCCGGGGGCTGGACGTGAGGTCTGGTCCGGGTTGGTCGGGGTTCCGGTGGGTGGCGGTGTGGGTTCTGGTGGGGCGACCAGCGGAGGCAGCCGGGTGGGGACTGGTGGAGGCAGACGGGTGAGGGCGTCCGGTCGCGGTGGGCGAGTCGTGACCGCACTCTGAGTACAGGGCACCCCGGCACCGGGTGGGGTCTCGGCGCCCCGGGCGGGCCGGAATCGCGACGGCCCTCTTGGCAAGCGGTCCCGGTGTTGGCACGTTGCCCTGGGACAGTGCGTCCCGCTCAGGAGTACAGGAGCACCTCGGAGTACCCGGAGGAGCCGACATGTCCGCGAAGATCCTGCTCGTCACCGGCGACGCGGCGGAGTCCCTGGAAGTCCTCTACCCGTACCAGCGCCTGCGCGAGGAAGGCTACGAGGTCCACATCGCGGCCCCCTCCCGCAAGACCCTGCGCTTCGTCGTCCACGACTTCGAACCCGGCTATGACACCTACACCGAGAAGCCGGGCTACACCTGGCCCGCCGACCTGGCCTTCTCCGACGTGGACCCCGGCGAGTACGTGGCCCTCGTCATCCCCGGCGGCCGGGCCCCCGAGTATCTGCGCAACGACCCCGAACTCCGCAAGATCCTCAAGGCGTTCTTCGACTCCGACAAGCCGGTCGCCCAGATCTGCCACGGCCCCCTGCTCACCGCGTCGATCGACAGCCTGCGCGGCCGCCGCGTCACGGCGTACCCGGCGCTGGAGCCCGACATGCAGGCGGCCGGAGCGAGTTTCCAGGACGCCGAAGCCGTGGTCGACGGCACCCTGGTCTCCTCCCGCGCCTGGCCGGACCACCCGGCCTGGATGCGGGAGTTCCTCAAACTGCTCCGAGCGAAGGCACCGGTGACCTGAGGGCCTGGGCGGCAGCGGTCGTCACCACGCGGCTGCGGGGAGCCGTATCGCTGTCGCTGGGGGCAGTCGTGTCTCCCCAGTGCCCAGCCACAGCACAGGGCACCTGTCCAACACAGGCGGCCCCCCATCACCCGGCACCCCGCACCCCGCACCCCGCACCCCGCACCCCGCACCCACGGCTATGCCGCTATTCGCTGTGCCTCCTCCACCGCTTCCGCCAGCGTGTCCACCACCGGCACCCCCACTTCCTCCAGGCTGGCCCGGCTGTGCGACCCCCCGGTGTAGAGAACAGCCCGCGCCCCGGCCCCCCGCGCCGCGACCGCGTCATCCGCCGCATCCCCGATCACCACGGTCCGCGCGGGCTCCACCACCCCGCTGAGCGCCTCCAGGTGCCGCACCATGTGCTGCGACTTGCTGCCCCCGGACGGCCCCGTACGCCCGTCGACCCGCAGAAAGTGCGGCTCTATCCCGAACCCCCGCACGAGCGGCACCAGTTCCTCGTGCACATACATGCTCAGCAGCGACTGGCTGTGCCCCGCCGACCGCCACCCCGCGAGCAGCTCCGCCGCCCCCTCGGTCAGCCCGCACCGCCCCCGATGCTCGGCGTAGTGCCGGTGGAAGACCGCGTCCATCAGCTCCCACTCGGCATCGGTCGGCAGGCGGCCGATCAGCCGCTCGTAGAACTTCGGCACCGGCACGCAGTACAGCGACCGGTACTCCTCCAGCGTGATCGGCGCGAGCCCCAGCTCGGCGAAGGCCGCATTCGTCGCCCCGATGATCGCGTCAGTGTCGTGGAACAGCGTGCCGTTCCAGTCCCAGACGATGTGCGAGCTTTCGTGCATCCCCATGCCAAAAACGTACCCGCCCCCACTGACAACGATGGCTGCCGGCCGATTTCACCAGGTCAGGCCAGGCCGGGCCGGGCCGGGTCGGGCCGGGTCGGGCCGGGTCGGGCCGGGTCGGGCCGGGTCGGGCCGGGTCGGGCCGGGTCGGGCCGGGTCGGGCCGGGCGAGCCAGAGGGTCGGCTCAGGTCAGGCACGTCACGCGAGCCCGACCAGGTTGGGGATCTCCTGCGTGGCGTACCACAGCAGCTCGTGATCGTCCGCACCGTCCACGACGAATTGCGCGTCGTCGTCCCCGCCGTCGGCCGCCTCCAGCACGTCCGCCGCCGCGGCCACGTCCCGCTCCGCGTCCTCGGCGTCGACATGCACCGCGGCCGCCTTGCCGAGCGGCACGCTCACCGTCACGGTCACCTCGCCGAGGGCGGACGGGTCGAGCCCACGGTCCGGATCGGCACTCGCGGCGCCGTCGGCCACGTCCACGGCGACCACGACCCGGCGCCGTACCGCACCCGGATCCGCCGCCAGCAGCCGCAGCGAGGCCAGCGCGGCCCGGCTGAGCGCGGCGTACTCCAGTTCCTCGATGTCCTCGGAGACGTACCACTCGCGCAGCGCGGGCGTGACGGCATACGCGACGAAGGGGCCGCTCCCCAGCTCACCCGTCTTGTGCGCCTCGGCGAGACCGGGAAGGGTCAGGGGGACGTAGACGCGCATGCTGGCCGCTCTTTCCTGTGCAAAGGCTCCGCTGTGGCCCCGGGGAGGCCGGCTGCCGCGTCTCCCGGAGGGCCTTCAGGATACGTGCGGCCGTCCCCTTTCGGGTCTGTGCCCACACCCCGGAAGCCGTCCACTTCGGGCCGTGGGTTCACCCGGTGCACCCGCCATATCGCGGGGACCGGCGCCCTCTTCATCCCTCTGATAGGTGAACCTCCGGACCCCTCCCGAGCACCTCCCGGCGTCCTTGCCACGCCGCTCCCGGCCCCCGTACAAGATCCCCATCAGCGAGTTACCGCCCGGTATCAGCCGGGCCCGCCGAACGGGGACCCCATGAACAAGGTCATGAGCCGCACCGCCCAGCCCCGCCCGCGTCACCGCCCGCCGACCCGCCACGACACCCGCCGCCCGGGCGGCGCCCCGCCCCGGAAGCCGTCCGTCAGGAGCAAGCGAGACATGCCACCAGCCGCACCCCGGGACGCAAGCACGGCCCGTACAGCGCCGGAGACCACCCAGCCGCCAGTACGCCCCACCGATGTCTTCGCCGAGCGTCTGCTGGCCGTCCTGAGCGGTCAGCGGCCCGTCCACTGGATGCTCCGGCACACCGTGGGCCGTGCCTATGACGACCTGGCCCTCCTAGCCGAACGCGGTCCCCTGCGCACCCGGGGCTCCCGCCCCGTCGTCCACGACATCGGCTACTACGTCCCCAGCGAGGGCACCCTCGAAGTCTTCGCCCGCATCGCCGCCGGAGACCGGCTCCGTGCCCTGGCCTTCCGCCTGGAGCTGGGCCAGGACCTCCGCTGGCGCTGCGCAGCAGTGGAAACCGGCCCTCGCCCCGCCGCAGCACAGGGCGTCTGAGGGCGCAGGGCACCTGAGGACTGGCCACGCAGAAGGGCCGGGTCCAGAACAGGAACCCGGCCCTTCGACACCGCTGGAGCGCCGCAGGCGGCCGCAGCGGCCTACTTCTTACGGCGCCGCCCGCCCTTGGCCTGCCGACGCCGCTCGGCCCGCGTCAGCCCGTCCGACTCGGACCGCACCGGCTCGTCGTCCTCGAGGTCGCGCTCGACGATGCCGCCCTCGCCGTCCACCGTCGGCGCCGAGAAGTGCAGATCCCGCCGCTGCGGAACGTCCAGCCCCTTCGCGCGGATCTCGGGACGCGCCCCGGCCTGCGCCGGAACCGTCTCCTGGACCCCCTCGCCGGCCGGCTCCGCGGCCTCGACCGGGACCTCCTCGACCTGCTGCTCGACTTGGACCTCCAGGTTGAACAGATAGCCGACGGACTCCTCCTTGATGCCCTCCATCATCGCGGTGAACATGTCGAAGCCCTCGCGCTGGTACTCGACCAGCGGGTCCTTCTGCGCCATCGCGCGCAGGCCGATGCCCTCCTGGAGGTAGTCCATCTCGTAGAGGTGCTCGCGCCACTTGCGGTCGAGGACCGACAGCACGACGCGGCGCTCCAGCTCACGCATGATCTCGGAGCCGAGCTGGGCCTCGCGGGCCTCGTACTGCTCGTGGATGTCTTCCTTGATGGACTCGGAGATGTACTCGGCGGTCAGACCGGCCCGGTCGCCGGCGGCCTCCTCCAGCTCCTCGATGGTGACCTTCACCGGGTAGAGCTGCTTGAAGGCGCCCCACAGCCGGTCCAGGTCCCAGTCCTCGGGGAAGCCTTCCGCGGTCTCCGCGCCGACGTAGGCGTCGATCGTGTCGTCCATGAAGTGCTGGACCTGCTCGTGCAGATCCTCGCCCTCCAGGACGCGGCGGCGCTCGCCGTAGATGACCTCACGCTGCCGGTTGAGGACCTCGTCGTACTTCAGAACGTTCTTACGGGTCTCGAAGTTCTGCTGCTCGACCTGCGACTGCGCGGAGGCGATCGCGCGCGTGACCATCTTGTTCTCGATCGGCACGTCGTCCGGCACGTTGGCCATGGACATCACGCGCTCGACCATCTGGGCCTTGAACAGGCGCATCAGGTCGTCACCCAGGGAGAGGTAGAACCGGGACTCGCCCGGGTCGCCCTGACGGCCGGAACGACCGCGCAGCTGGTTGTCGATGCGGCGCGACTCGTGCCGCTCGGTGCCCAGCACGTACAGCCCGCCGAGTTCCTTGACCTCTTCGAACTCGGCCTTGACCGCCCGCTCGGCCTTCTCCAGAGCGGCGGGCAGGGCCGCGGCCCACTCCTCGATGTGCTCCTCGGGGTCCAGGCCGCGCTGGCGCAGCTCGGCCTCGGCGAGGTCGTCGGGGTTGCCGCCGAGCTTGATGTCCGTACCACGGCCGGCCATGTTGGTCGCCACGGTCACCGCGCCCTTGCGGCCCGCCTGGGCGACGATCGTCGCCTCGCGGTCGTGCTGCTTGGCGTTCAGCACCTCGTGCTGGATGCCCCGCTTGGAGAGCTGCTGGGAGAGGTACTCGGACTTCTCGACCGAGGTGGTGCCGACCAGGATCGGCTGGCCCTTCTCGTGCTTCTCCGCGATGTCGTCGACGACCGCCTCGAACTTGGCGACCTCGGTGCGGTAGATCAGGTCCGACTGGTCCTTGCGGACCATCGGCCTGTTGGTCGGGATCGGGACCACGCCGAGCTTGTAGATCTGGTGGAACTCGGCGGCCTCGGTCATCGCCGTACCGGTCATGCCGGAGAGCTTGCCGTAGAGGCGGAAGAAGTTCTGCAGGGTGATCGTGGCGAGCGTCTGGTTCTCGTCCTTGATGTCCACCCCTTCCTTCGCCTCGATCGCCTGGTGCATGCCCTCGTTGTAGCGGCGGCCGGCGAGGATACGGCCGGTGTGCTCATCGACGATCATGACCTCGCCGTCGATGACGACGTAGTCCTTGTCGCGCTTGAACAGTTCCTTGGCCTTGATGGCGTTGTTCAGATAGCCGACGAGCGGGGTGTTCACCGACTCGTAGAGGTTGTCGATGCCCAGCCAGTCCTCGACCTTGCCGACGCCGGACTCGTGGATCGCGACCGTGCGCTTCTTCTCGTCGACGTCGTAGTCGCCGGTCTCCTCGATGCCCTTGAGCGGGTTGCCCGCCTCGCCCTTCTTCAGGCGCAGGACCAGCTTGGCGAAGTCGCCGTACCACTTGGTGGCCTGGTCGGCCGGGCCGGAGATGATCAGCGGCGTACGGGCCTCGTCGACCAGGATGGAGTCGACCTCGTCGACGATCGCGAAGTTGTGGCCGCGCTGCACCAGTTCGTCCTGCGACCACGCCATGTTGTCGCGCAGGTAGTCGAAGCCGAATTCGTTGTTCGTGCCGTAGGTGATGTCGCACGCGTACTGCTCTCGGCGCTCGGCCGGCGTCATGTTGGCCAGGATGCAGCCGACGCTGAGGCCCAGGAACTTGTGGACGCGGCCCATCATCTCGGAGTCGCGCTCGGCCAGGTAGTCGTTGACCGTGACGATGTGGACGCCGTCACCGGACAGGGCGTTCAGATACGCGGGGAGCGTGCCGACGAGGGTCTTGCCCTCACCGGTCTTCATCTCGGCGACGTAGCCGAGGTGGAGGGCGGCGCCGCCCATCATCTGCACGTCGTAGTGCCGCTGGCCGAGCACGCGCTTGGCAGCCTCACGGACGGTGGCGAACGCCTCGGGGAGCAGGTCGTCCAGGCTCTCACCATCGGCGTACCGCTGCTTGTACTCCTCGGTGAGGGCCCGCAGCTCGGCGTCGGAGAGGTCGACGAAGTCCTCTTCGATGGAGTTGACCTGGTCCGCGATGCGGTGCAGCTTGCGCAGGATCTTACCTTCGCCTGCACGCATGATCTTCGAGAGGACGGACACGGGGGTTTGTCTCCTTGCCGGTCGGGCCTGGGACGGTCGGTTTCCATTTGACTTACTGAGCAACGGCCATCGTATGCGAGGACCCGGCTGGGCCGGGAGGCCTGGCGGCCCGACGGCTGCCGTCATCCGGGACAACGGACGGCGCACGGCGATAGTGCCGCATCGGCGCGAGGAATTGCGCGAAATGTGATCGCGCGCTCACACGCAGCGAAAATCGATGGCCGCCACGCGGGCGGCCGAGCACAATCGGCCGATGGAACCCGTCACACTCACCACGGACCGCCTGGTCCTGCGCACGGTCGGCCCGCACGACACCCAGGCGGTGTACGGCGCCGCGCAGGACCCCGAGATCCAGCGCTGGACCACGGTGCCCTCACCGTATCTGCCCGAGCACGCGAGCGGCTTCACCGAGCAGCTGGTCCCCGACGGCTGGGCGCAGGGCTCGATGTTCACCTTCGGTGTCTTCCTGACCGGCGGGGAACTCGCCGGCATGCTCGGTCTCACCATGCGCTCGCTCGGCGTGGCGGAGGTCGGCTTCTGGGCGGCCAAGGAGCACCGCGGCCAGGGCTATGTCACCGAGGCCACGCTCACCGCCTGCCGGTGGATCTTCACCGAGTTCGGTGTCGACCGGGTCGAATGGCGTGCCGAGGTCGGCAACCACGCCTCCCGCTCGGTGGCCGAACGCGCGGGCTTCACCATGGAGGGCACCCTGCGCTCCGCGGTCAACAACAAAGGGGTCCGGCGGGACTGCTGGGTCGGCTCCCTGCTCCCCTCGGATCTGGGCCTGCCGTCCACGGCGCCGTACCTGCCCGCCCGCTCCTGACCGCCCGTTCCTGCCCGCCGAGAGGCGTTTTCCCAGGTCACCGCGGGCTGTCAGTGGCGCCGTCTATCGTCCGAGGCATGACGACCCTGCCGCGCCCGACCACCTCCCTCACCGCGGACGACGCCCGCCGTATCGCCCTGCGAGCCCAGGGCTTTCTCGGCGCCCCCGACCGGCGGGCCGGAGTCCGCGGAGTGCTGCGCCACCTGGGCGCGGTCCAGCTCGACACGATCTCGGTCCTCGCCCGCTCCCATGAACTCGTGCCCTACGCCCGGCTCGGCGCGGTAGGCCGCAAGACGGTCGAGTCCGCCTACTGGAAGCCCTCGTCCGTCGGCGTGTCGCCGGCCCGCCCGCACGCCTTCGAGTACTGGTCGCACGCGGCGTGCATCCTCCCCGTCGAGGAGTGGCCGCACTTCGCCTTCCGCCGCCGCGCCTACCGCGGCCGCCCGCACTGGAACCACGAGCTGCCCGACGGCACCTACGACCAGGTCATCAAGCAGCTGCGCGCCGAAGGCCCGCTGACCTCCACGGAGCTGGGCGGCGCGAAGAAGACCAGCGAGTGGTGGGACTGGTCCGGCACCAAGGTCGCGGTGGAGCGCGCGCTGATGTACGGCGAGGTGGTGTGCGTCGAACGCCGCGGCTGGAAGCGGGTGTACGACCTCGCCGAGCGCGCCGTCCCGGACGCGCTGCTGCACGACGAGCTGGACGACACCGAGTGCCTGCGCCGTCTGGTCCGGCTGGCCGGCGAGTCCCTCGGGGTGGGCACGCGCGCGGACATCGCCGACTACCACCGGCTCAAGGGCGAGCAGGTCGACGCGGTCATCGCCGACTCGGGTCTGGTCCCGGTCGAGGTCGAGGGCTGGGGCAGGCCGACCTGGGCCGATCCGGCGGCCCTGGCCACGCCGCCGCGCGGCCGTCACCGCACCACGCTGCTGTCGCCGTTCGACTCGCTGATCTGGGAGCGGGCACGCACGGAGCGGATCTTCGGCTTCGCCCACCGTCTGGAGGCGTATGTGCCCAAGCCGAAGCGGGTCTACGGCTACTTCGCCATGCCGGTGCTCGCGGGCGGCCGGCTGGTCGGGCGGGTGGACCCGGCGCGCGCGGGGCGCACACTGGTGGCCAAGCAGGTCAGCTTGGACGGCCCGAAGGCGGTTCCGGCGGTCGCCCAGGCCCTGGTCGAGGCGGCCACCTGGGTGGACTGCACGGACGTCCGCGTGGAGCGGGTGGATGCCCCCGAACTGCGCGATCCGCTGACGAGGGAACTGGCCCGCACGCTCGCCTAGCGAATCTCGAGGATCTTCTCCCGCATCGCATAGACCACGGCTTCCATCCTGGAGTGCAGCTGGAGCTTCTCCAGGATGTTGCGGACGTGGTTCTTCACGGTGTTCTCGGAGATGAACAGCTCCTTGGCGATGTCCCTGTTGTTCATCCCGGTCGCCACGAGTTTGAGGACCTCCAGCTCCCGGTCGGTCAGCCGCGGTGCGGGCACCAGCCGGCGCTCGTCGGTGCGCTGGATCATCGACTTGAACTCGGTGAGCAGCTTGGACGCCATGGACGGGCTGATCTGCGACTGCCCGTCGGCCACCGCGCGAATCGCGGTCGCCACCTCGTCCGTGGAGATCTCCTTGAGGAGGTAGCCGGTCGCGCCCGCCTTGATCGCGTCGTAGAGGTCGGCCTCCTCGTCACTGATCGTCAGCATGATGATCTTGGCGCTGGGGGCGACCTCCTTGATGGAGGTGCAGGCCTCGATCCCGCCGCGCTTGGGCATACGGACGTCCATCAGCACGATGTCGGGCAGCAGATCGGCGGCCTTGTCCACGGCCTCGGCGCCGTCCCCGGCCTCGCCGACGACCTGGATGTCTTCCTCGGCCGCGAGCACGATCTCCAGTCCCCGCCGGAAGAGGGCGTGGTCGTCCACCACCAGGACTCTGATCGGCTCCGGGCGTACGCAGTCGGCGTCCGGGCCCATGCCGATGACACCGTCGTCGCCATCCTCGTCCCGCATCGGTCCGAAGGTGTCCGCCATCGTTCCTCCCCCTGAGGCTGTGGCCTGTGGTCCTGTGCCATCGCCAACCCAAGGCAGCGGCCCACCGGTTGGGCCGGTCCGGCCATGATTTCATGCCCAGGCGACGCCGAGGTGACGTGCGGGGCGTGAAGTGGTCGCACACAGGTGCCCCTGGGGGCGCACAAGCGCTGCCAGGGGCACCGGCTCTACCTCGGCCGGGTGGGTCAGCCGCCCAGTGTGCCTCCCGCCTCGGGCGGCTGGGCCTTGGCGACCATCGGGTCCGAGTTGAGGTGGATCACGCCGTAGTCGTAGGCGTGGCGTCGGTAGACGACGCTCGGTTCCTTCGTCTCTGCGTCGACGAACAAGTAGAAGTCGTGGCCGACCAGTTCCATCTCGTAGAGGGCCTGGTCGAGGCTCATCGGTGCGGCGACGTGGGTCTTCTCGCGGACGACGAGGGGGCCCTCACCCTTGACCTCCAGCGAGCCGATCTTCTTCGTCGGCACCCCGTCGGTCTCTTCGTCATGGACGGGGAGGCCGTTGCCGTTCAGCGTGGCCGCGCCCGGGACGTGGTCGGGCACCTCGGCCGCCGAGATCCGCCGTGCGCCACGGCGCGAGAACCGCTTGTCGTGCTGCTTGCGCAGCCTGGCGTCCAGCTTCTCCGCCGCCAGATCGAGTGCGGCGTACGGGTCGCTGGCCGCCGCCTCCGCCCGGATCACCGGACCGCGGGAGCGGAGCGTGATCTCCACTCGGTCACAGCGGTCGGCCTGTCGGGGGTTGGGCTCCTTGGACACCTCGACGTCGAGGCTGATCACCTTGCCATCGAGCTTCTGGATCTTCTCCAGCTTCAGCTTCTCGGCCACGTGCTTGCGGAACCGCTCGGGCACCTCGGTCTTGCGGCCTTTGACGACGATGTCCACGCAGAACTCCGTTCCCGGATCGCTCCGCTCCAGCGGCGGAGCATCTCCCTTTTGCAGCAGGTCCGGTGAGCACCGGACCTCGGACTCGGTGACTTCCACCTCCTCCTCCCCCAACGGCGAGATCTCCACCCCACCGCCACAGGTTTGCGGAAAACCCGTGGCACGGCATTCCGATATGAGAGGTGTGGCCTGCGCCTTTCCTCACAACCGAACATATCTCGCCCGGACGGATGTCGTCACCCTCTACTCCGGCGTACCTCCGTTCAGGTGAATTACGCCTCTCGCTACCTGCAACGATGCAAGCGAGCAGTCAGTTCCTGTCTATTTCAAAAGAATCCCGCGGAGCGGCGATCACGGCCGCATGGAGAGCATGCCCGAGGGTGTTCAACGCTGCCTTTTCCGGTGCACCATGCACCCACTTCCTGCTCTCCGGTCGCGCCCCGATCCGTCGTTCATCCCTTCCTTCCCGAGTTACGGCCCCGTACACGGTGGTACCCCCTCCGGTTCGCTCTTCCGCCACCTTCCGTACAACTCTTGCCGCCTCCGCGAGGCTGGCGCCAGTGGTGATCAGGTCGTCGACGAGCACGACGTGTCCGGCGCGAAGCAGTTGGTCACCGCCTGCCGTCACCTCCAGCGCGCCCGCGAGGTTCGCAAGACGCTGCCGCGCGTCGAGCCCGGCCTGGTCCGCCACGGCCCGCCGCTGGCGCAGCACGGCCGCCACCCTGGCCGGCGTCCCCGTGCGCCGAAGCTCCCCGGCCGCAGCCAGCGCCATCCGCCGCACCGGGTCGTGCCCACGCGCCCGCACGGCCCACCGGGCGGAGGGGACGGGGACGAGCAGCACGGGCCGGAACCTCGCTGCGCCGCTCCGCCGGCCTCCGGTACTTGCACCGGCACAGCCGGCACCGCTCCCGTCGAGCCCCGCTCGCACGGCCCCCGCCAGGGCCGTACCCAGCGCTCCCGCGAGGGCCAATGCACCCCGTTCCTTGTGCGCGAGAAGCAGCGTGCGCACCTCCTCCGCGTACGGAGCGGCCGCGTGCACCACCGGCAGCCCGGCCGGCTCCGGCACCGGCCGAACCCGCCTCGGCCCACGCCCGGACAGCGCGGCCCGGCAGCGTGGGCAGAGCAGCGTACGAGGTGCTCCGCAGCCCGCGCAGTCGGTCGGCAGCACCAGGTCGGTGAGGTCCCGCCACCACCCCCGCATGGCACCACTGTGCCAACGCCGGAGCGGTCCGGCCACCCCTGTGGAAAACCCCCTGTGGACAACGCCGGGGAACCGCGCACGACCAGACGCTCGGACGCATGTCATCCACCCGCCCCTCACCCACACGAGTGAGCGGGGCGGTGCGCGGGGCGGTGCGCGCCGCGGCCCTCAGCCCGGCAGAGACGCGGTGTTCAGCCCGGACAGAGTCGTGGCACTCAGCCCGGACAGCAGCGCGGCACTCAGCCCGGATAGACGGGTGCCGTCCCGTCCTTGTCCACCTTCTGCCACTGCGCCCCGGACGGCAGCCGTACGATCCCGTCCTCCGAGCAGGCCACCAGCGGCACCCGCTCGTCCTCGGACGCGGCGATCGCCTTGACCCCGGGGAGCGCGCCCGGCGCCGGACCGTCGAGCGTGGAGCCGTCGACCTGGACGTACCGCATCTGCAGCACGCCGCCCTGCTCCCGGCCGGCGACGAGCAGCCTGCTGTCCCCGGCCCACGACAGGGCGCTGACCTGCTCCAAGTCGGGCGCGGCCGAGCGCAGTTCGACCACCGAGGTCCCCTGTCCGGTCCTGTCGTCGCGCTGGACGCGGCCGATGAGCAGGGACTGCTTGCCGCCCTTCTCCACGACCAGCGCGATCCGCACGCCGTCGGCCGCCACCCGCGCGTCCTGGATCTGGCCGGACAGGTCCGGGACCGCGACCTCCTCCGGTTTGCCGGCGCCCTGCTGCAGGGCGTACAGCCGCGGATGGCGTGGGTCGCGGTCGGCCACCCACAGGTCGCCACGGGCGTCCCAGCTCGGTGTCGTCAGCCGTTCGCCGACCGCGCCGTGGCTGGTCACCAGCGCGTCCCCGAGGGAAGCGCCCGCCACCAGCGACGTCATGTACAACGATCGGCCCTCGTCACCGACCCCGGCCGCGTAGTGCTCGTCCCGCGAGACCGCCACCGAATCGAGCGCCTTGGCGCCCTCACCCAGCGGGCCCGGCGCCGGCAGAGCGCTGGTGCTCGTGCTCCCCGTGGGTATCCGTACCAGCCGGTGCTTTCCGTCGAGGTAGTACAGGTTGTCGGGGGTCTTGGCCGACCCGTGCCAGGCGGCGGACTCGGCGCGCTCCTCGCTCAGGCCGCACAGCCGGTGGCCGCCGACGCCCTGCAGCTCGACGGACTCCAGCGTCGGCGCCAGGTTCCGCAGGGTGAACAGCACCTGCGTCGCCATTTCGGTGCACTTGGTCGGCGCGACCTGGGACTGCTTCAGGTTCAGCGGCACGGTCAGCTTGTTCTGGTCGTCCGGCGCCAGGCCCGACACGTCCTTCTGCAGGGCCGCGCCGGTCGGGAAGCTGGACCTGACGACCGGCCCGAGCCAGCCGGTGGGGCCGGTCAGCAGCGAGCGGACCATCTGCGTCATCGGGTCCACCTTGCTGCGCACGAACACCGGATCGGCGACCGCCACCGGCTGCCCCGTCGACCCGGCCGCCGTGCCGGAGGCGAAGTAGTACTTGTCGACGGGGGTGTAGTTGCGCTGGAAGTCGGACTTGCCCATGACGACGCCGTCGGACAGCTGGTCGATGCGCCACTGCCCGTTCTTGGGGTTCCGCGAGAGGTGCACCTTCTTGCGGTAGGCCCCGTCGGCCGGCTGGTACGCCTGCTGCCCGTCCACGGTCGCGACTTGGCTGCCCGCCAGGACGCAGGTGATGCTGCTGGGCAGGTCCGGGCTGCCACCGGCCCGGCAGCCGGGCTCGATGCTCGGCCCGCCCGCGAGGACCGTGGTCGACTGCTCCGGCCGCCACGCGCGTGCGGCGTCGTCCGTCAGGTACTTGCGGGCCGTGTCGTAGTCCGGGTCGTCGCTGGTCAGCGCCTCCAGAAAGCCCTGCATGATCTCGGCGGGCCCGGCGCCCTCGGCGGGCGGCATGGCGAACACCCGGACCGCGGTGTCCTGGCGCGGCGTGGACTCCACGTTCTTCAGGTCCCCGCTGTCGGGCATCGAGGCGCACCCGGCCAGCAGTACGGCCCCCAGGGCGGCGTACGCCACCGCGCGTCCCGGCCTGTGCCGGGCTCCCCCCTTGCGGTCAGCGCCCACGAAATGCCTCCCCTGGCTCCGTCGAGTCCTGCGCGCCGGTCGAGTCCGGCCGGTCCGCGCTCGCGCCCGCGCCGGGTGCCGGATCCGCGGCGGTCTTGTCGTCGGTGCGCCGCACGCCGCCGGTGGGCCGCGGCACCACGCGCGCGCCGTTGCCGTTACCGGGCAGTGCGGCCGGGTCGGCGGCGGGGGCGACGCCAGTGAGCCGCGGCGTGATCGGGGCGCGCGGCGGCAGCGCGGCCGTCTGGGCGCCGCCCTGCTGCACGGGCACGGTCGCCCGCTTCTCCTCGGCTCCGCCGGGCAGACCGGCCTCGTCGAGGCCGCGGTTGCGCCGCGAGTCCTTGGGCTCCAGCGGTATCGGCGAGCCTCGCAGCGGCTCGTCCGCGGTCCTGGGCAGCGTCAGCCGGAACTGGGAGCCACCCCCGGGCTCGCCCCAGGCCTGCAGCCAGCCGCCATGCAGCCGCGCGTCCTCCAGGGCGATCGACAGCCCGAGGCCCGTACCACCGGTGGTACGCGCGCGTGCCGGGTCCGCCCGCCAGAAGCGGCTGAAGACGCGCGTCGCCTCGCCGGGCTTGAGCCCGACGCCGTAGTCGCGCACGGCGACGGCGACCGCGCCGCCCGCCGAGGCGAGCTTGACGACGACGTCCTTGCCCTCGCCGTGCTCGACGGCGTTGACCACGAGGTTGCGCAGCACACGCTCCACGCGCCGGGCGTCGGCTTCGGCGACGACGGGCTGCTGATCACCGAGCACGCGTATGTGCGTGCCCTTGCGCTCGGCGAGCGGCTCAGCGCCGCTGACCACACGCCGGACGACCTCTCTGAGGTCTATCGCCTCGGCCTCCAGCGCCGCCGCGCCCGCGTCGAACCGGCTGATCTCCAGCAGGTCCGCGAGCAGCGACTCGAACCGGTCCAGCTGGTCGGCGAGCAGCTCGGCCGATCGCGCGGTCACCGGGTCGAAGTCCTCACGCGCCTCATGGATCACATCAGCGGCCATCCGGACGGTCGTCAGCGGCGTCCGCAGCTCGTGCGAGACGTCCGAGACGAACCGGCGCTGCATCCGCGACAGGTCCTCCAGCTGCTGGATCTTCACCTGGAGGTTCTGCGCCATCTTGTTGAAGGCTTCCCCCAGGCGTGCGATGTCGTCCTCGCCGGTGACCTTCATCCGCTCCTGCAGCCGCCCGGCGGAGAGCCGCTCCGCGATCCCGGCCGCCATCCGCACCGGCGTGACGACCTGGCGCACCACCAGCCACGCGATGGCGCCGAGCAGGACGACGACGAACAGCCCGGCGGTCGCGAGCGTGCCCTTGACCAGGCTGAGGGACTTCTCCTCCTGCGTGAGCGGGAAGAGGTAGTACAGCTCGTACGGCCGCCCGTTGGGGTCGTTGACCTGCTTGCCGATGACCAGCGCCGGCTGTGACTCCTTGCCGTTGGAGTAGACGATCCGGGTGTAGCTCTGCGCGGCGGTCGTACCGCTGTTGACCCGATCACGCAGGTCGGCGGGCACGCTGGAGGTCGGGTTGACGTTCCCGGAGCCGCGCGGGCTGCGTCCGCCGCCGCTGTCGTCACCGACAGGCAGCGTGACAACGTCGAAGGCGCCCGCGCCGCCGCTGGACAGCGACTCCACGAGGTCGCTCATCCACTGGATGACGTTCTGCGACTGGCGGCCGTCCGTGGTCGACGTGCCGTCCGCGGTGCCGCTCCCGGCGGCCGCGCCCGTACCGGCGCCACTGGCCGCCTCGTCGGCCTTCTGCTTGGCCACGGCGAAACCGCCGGTGGCCTGGCTCTGCGAGGCCTTCACTTTCGCGTCCAGCAGGCCGTTGCGCACCTGTCCGATCACGACGAAGCCCAGCAGCAGGACGACGCCCAGCGACATCACCAGCGTGGTGGCGACGACCCTCAGCTGGATGTTGCGCCGCCACAGCCGCATCACCGGCAGCAGCGGACGGCGCACCCAGCGCAGGAACAACCGGAGGACCGGGCTGCCCTGGACCCCGCCCTCGAGCAGCCCGCCCTCGAAGAAACTCCTGAACCGCGCACCCGCCGTCCGGCCGACAGCCCGCCCCGGACGGGCCCCGGACCGACCGGGGGCCGAAGCGGTGCTGTCCCCGGACATGTCAGCTCGGCCCGGCCTTGTAACCGACACCACGGACGGTCACCACGATCTCCGGCCGCTCCGGGTCCTTCTCGACCTTGGAACGCAGCCGCTGGACGTGCACGTTGACGAGCCGCGTGTCGGCGGCGTGCCGGTAGCCCCACACCTGCTCGAGCAGCACCTCACGCGTGAACACCTGCCACGGCTTGCGGGCGAGCGCGACCAGCAGGTCGAACTCCAGCGGGGTCAGCGCTATCGACTGCCCGTCCCGCTTCACCGAGTGCCCGGCCACGTCGATGACGAGGTCACCGATGGTCAACTGCTCCGGCGCCGGCTCCTCCGACCTGCGCAGCCGCGCACGGATCCGGGCGACCAGCTCCTTCGGCTTGAACGGCTTGACGATGTAGTCGTCGGCGCCGGACTCCAGGCCCACAACCACGTCGACGGTGTCGCTCTTCGCCGTGAGCATCACGATCGGCACCCCGGACTCAGCCCGGATCAGCCGACACACCTCGATGCCGTCCCGTCCGGGCAGCATCAGGTCGAGCAGCACCAGATCGGGCTTGGTCTCCCGGAAAGCGGCCAGCGCCTTGTCGCCGTCGGCTACAAAAGACGGCTCAAAACCTTCACCACGCAGCACGATGCCGAGCATCTCGGCCAGTGCGGTGTCGTCGTCGACGACAAGGACTCGTCCCTTCATAAACGACATCATCCCATTAGCTAATCGTTACCTGGCGTGACCTGGCACACAGCTCTGCGAGAGCCTCGGCCGTCACGGGTGAAACGGCTCCCTCCTCGGTGACGATGGCCGTCACCAGCTCGGGCGGCGTCACGTCGAACGCCGGGTTGTACGCCTGGGTCCCCAGGGGTGCCACCGGAATCCCGCCTCCTGCTCCCGTCACGGGCACCTGGGGTGCTGTGACCTCGGTCACCTCAAAGCCGGGTCGCTGCTCGACCTCGATGGACGCCCCGTCGGGGGTGTCCGGATCGACCGTCGTCACCGGCGCCACCACGATGAACGGCACATGGTGGTACCGCGCCAGCACTGCGAGCGGATAGCTCCCCACCTTGTTCGCCACCGAGCCGTCGGCGGCGATCCGATCCGCCCCGATCAGCACCGCGTCCACCTCGCCCGCCGCGAACAGCGATCCCGCCGCGTTGTCGGTGAGCAAGGTATACGCCATGCCGCTGCGGGCCGCTTCGTACGCCGTCAGGCGAGCACCTTGCAGCAACGGACGCGTTTCGTCCACCCACAGCCGTCGCAGCCGCCCCGCGCGGTGCGCCGCGAGGGCCACCGCGAAGGCCGTGCCCTCACCGCCGGACACCAGCGCGCCGCTGTTGCAGTGGGTGAGAATCCGGTGCCCGCCGCCGGGCAGCAACTCGTCCAGGAGCGCCAGACCGTGGGCCGCCATCCGGGCGCTGGCCTCGGCATCCTGCCGATGCAGCGTCCGCGCCGCGGCAAGAGCCGCCGCGGCCGCCTCGGTGGCGTCGCCGGTCTTCGCCAGCGCGGCCTGGTGCGCCGTCTCGGCCCGGCGTACACCGACGGACAGGTTCACCGCGGTGGGCCGGGCGCTCTCGAGCGCGCGGGCCGCCTCGGCGACGTCGAAGCCGCGTACGGCGGCGAGCGCAACGCCGTACGCCCCGGCGATCCCGAGCACCGGCGCTCCGCGCACGGCGAGCGAACGGATCGCCTCCACCAGCGCCGGCGCGTCCGTGCACACCAGCTCGACCTCCTCGGCCGGGAGCCGCGTCTGATCGAGAAGGACCAGCACAGGGCCTTCGGGTGGTTCCTCCCATCGAATCGTAGGTATTCCGGTCGGCCGCTTGTCCCCGTCGGTTCGCGCCTGCTGATCAGCCATGCGGTCAGTCTGCCCCGGATCCGGCGGACAATTGAAGGCATCCAGCGCCCATCGCGGCCGGTCTCCCCGTGACCACCCCATGGCACGATGGCTGCCAACCTGCCGCCGCGTCCGCGGAAGGGCACCGAGAAGGAGTTTCGATGACAGACACTCCGGGCTGGGCCTCGCCCGGATCCGCCCCGTCGAACGAGGGGCGGGAACCCGGCGCGTCCGGCCCCGCCGAACCCGCCGACCGCCCCGGCGACAGCGCACCCGCGCAGCAGCCGGACGCGGACGCGCAGCGCCCAGGCGTGAAGTGGGCCAAGGAGCAGCCGCCGGCCGGTCAATGGTCCGCACCCACCGGTGCCCCCAACCCGAACCAGGCCCCGCCCCCGCCGCCCGGCCCGGGCTGGGGCTCCCGGCCGCCCGCCGGCCCCGGCGGCGGGTACGGAGGTCCGCCCCCCGGCTACGGAGCCTGGGGCGGCGGCTGGGGCGGTCCCCCACCCGCGGCCAAGCCCGGCGTCATCCCGCTGCGCCCGCTCGGCGTCGGCGAGATCCTCGACGGCGCCGTCTCCACCATGCGCACCCATTGGCGCACGGTGCTCGGCATCTCGCTGGCCGTCGCCCTGTTCTCGGCGACCAGCCTCGTCCTCGTGCAGGGCTTCGTCCTGAACGACGCTCTCGGACAGATGCGGGTCAACAGCCCCGACGCCAACCCCGACGAGGTGTTCCGCGCCCTGCCCGACGTCGTGATCGGCACCGGCATCGTCTCTCTGATCTCCGGCATCGCAGTGGTCATCGCGACCGCTCTGCTCACCACGATCACCAGCCGTGCCGTTCTCGGCAGGCCGGTCAGCATCGGCGAGGCCTGGCGAGACGCCCGCCCGCAGCTCCCGAAGCTGTTCGGGCTGCTCATCCTGCTGGGCCTGATCGTCGTCGGTGTCATGTTCGCCGGGGCGCTGCCCGCCATTTTCGTCGTCCTCGCCGGTGGCAGCGACGCCGCGGGGGCGGGCCTGCTCGCGCTGGGCATCCTCGCCGGCATCGTCGTCTCTGCGTGGCTGGTGGTCCGCTTCTGCCTGTCGGCTCCCGCCCTGATGCTGGAACGACAGAGCATCGTCAAGGCCATGAGCCGCTCCGCGAAGCTGGTGCGCGGTTCCTGGTGGCGCACTTTCGGCATCCTGCTGCTCACTGGGCTCATCGTCAGGATCGTCCAGGCGCTCATCAGCATCCCCTTCACCGCCATCGGGGCCGCCGTGAGCGGCGACGGCATGGACAACCTGCTCGGCACCGGCGGTGGGCACATCGGCTGGGCATCCCTGATCATCCAGGGACTCGGCGCGCTGATCGGCAGCGCGCTCACCCTGCCGATCAGCGCGGGCGTCACGGTGCTCCTCTACATCGACCAGCGCATCCGCCGCGAGGCCCTCGACCTCGAACTGGCCCGCGCCGCCGGTGCCCAGGACGCCGGCACCGGCGCTCCCGGTCCCGTCACGGGGAGCTGATGCGGTGAGTCTCACGGGGGGAGTGCTCACGGCGGCGGCGCCGTCGGGCGTCGGCCGCACGGTCGTACACAGCCTGCTGCGCACGGCGTTCACGGCCGTGCGCGCAGCGGGCGGCTCGGGAGACGAGCCGCCCGCGACCCCGCCCGTGACGATCTCCCGCGACCCCGCACGGGAGGCGGCTCGCCGCGAGTTGTCCAAGCGGATGTACCACGAGAGCGACCCCGGGCTGTTCCAGCGCGCGCTGAAAGCGTTCTGGGACTGGCTCGACCGGCTGTTCAACTCGGCCGCCTCGGCGACTCCCGGTGGCACGGTCGGCCTGATCGTCGTGGTCCTGTTCGTCGCCGCCGTCCTGGCCGCCCTGTGGTGGCGCCTGGGCACCCCGCGCCGGCACCCTTCCGCCACCGCCGTCCTGTTCGACGACCGCCCCCGCAGCGCCGCCGAACACCGCTCGGCCGCCGAGGCGCACGCGGCCCAGGCGCACTGGAACCAGGCCGTACAGGAACGCATGCGGGCCATCGTCCGCTCCCTGGAGGAGCGGACCCTCCTCGATGTCCGCCCCGGCCGCACCGCTGACGAGGCGGCCGACGAAGCCGGCCGGGCCCTGCCCGCGCACACCGACCGACTGCGCGCCGCGGCCCGTGAGTTCGACGAGGTGACATACGGCGGACGCAGGGCGACCGAGCAGTCGTACCACCGCATCTCCGAACTCGACCGCGACCTGGAACGCACCAGGCCCGCGCTCGCCCACAGCACCACCAGCACGAACCACAACCCCCGCCAGGGGGCCGCCCAGTGACCGTCGAGGCCACGCTGCCGACGACCTCCACCGCGCCCACCGTCCGCCAGGTGTGGACCCGTACCCGGGGCATCGCGCTCGCCGTCGTACTGATCCTGGCGGGCGCCGTCGCCATGGCCGCCGTACGCTCCACCGCCCGGCACGGCGAACTCGACCCGCGCTCCGCCGACCCCTACGGCAGCCGCGCCGTCGCCCAACTCCTCGCCGACCGGGGCGTCACCACGCGCGTCGTCACCACGCTGGGCGAGGCACGCGCCGCCGCCGGACCGGACACCACGCTCCTGGTCGCCGTACCCGACCTGCTGACGGCCCGTCAACAGACCCAGCTGCACCAGGCCACCGCGGCCTCCGGCGGGCGCACCGTCCTCGTCGCGGCCGGCAGCCCGTCCGTCGAGCGACTCGCCCCGGGGGTCACCGCGGACCCCGCCACCAGCGCCGACGGCACACTCGCCCCCGACTGCACCCTGCCCGAAGCCCGGCGCGCGGGCAGCGCCGACACCGGCGGCATCCGCTACACCACCACCCACCTCGACGCCGACTCCTGCTACCCCAGCGAGCGACTCGCCACCCTGCTGCGCATCCCCGAGGCATCCAGGGACGGTGACACCGTCGTGCTCGGCGCGCCCGACATCCTCTACAACGATCGGCTCGACAAGCAGGGCAACGCCTCGCTCGCCCTCCAACTCCTCGGTTCCCGCCCCCATCTGGTCTGGTACCTCCCCTCGCTCTCCGACGCCTCGGCCACCGACCCCGGCGACCGGAAGAACTTCCTCGACCTGCTCCCCTCGGGCTGGCTCTGGGGCACCCTGCAGCTGTTCATCGCAGCGGCCCTCGCCGCCTTCTGGCGGGCACGCCGCTTCGGCCCCCTCGTGCCCGAAAGACTCCCCGTGGCGATCCGCGCCTCCGAGACCGCCGAAGGCCGCGCCCGCCTCTACCGCAAAGCCGATGCCCGAGACCGCGCGGCCTCCGCTCTTCGCTCCGCCACCCGCACCCGCCTCGCCCCCCTCATCGGCGTCCCCGTCACCCAGGCGCACACGCCCGAGGCCCTGCTCCCCGCCCTGTCCGCCCACCTCACGCAGGACGGACAGGCCCTGCATTCCCTCCTCTTCGGGCCGCCGCCCGGCGACGACACGGCCCTCATCGCACTGACCGACCAACTCGACGCCCTCGAAAGAGAGGTACGCCGTCCATGATGGACCCGACCACTGACAACGCCGGGACCACCGGGGACGCCGACAGCGCCCGTGCCTCCCTGGAAGCCCTGCGCGCCGAGATCGCCAAAGCCGTGGTCGGCCAAGACCCCGCCGTGACCGGCCTCGTCGTCGCTCTCCTCTGCCGCGGACACGTACTACTTGAAGGAGTCCCCGGAGTCGCCAAAACGTTGCTCGTCCGGACCCTGGCATCTGCACTCGAACTCGACACCAAGCGCGTCCAGTTCACCCCGGACCTGATGCCGAGCGACGTCACCGGCTCCCTGGTCTACGACACCCGAACCGCCGAGTTCTCCTTCCAGCCCGGCCCGGTCTTCACCAACCTCCTCCTCGCGGACGAGATCAACCGCACCCCGCCCAAGACCCAGTCCGCCCTCCTCGAAGCCATGGAGGAACGCCAGGTCACGGTCGATGGCACGCCGCACCCGCTCCCCGAGCCGTTCCTGGTCGCCGCGACCCAGAACCCGGTCGAGTACGAGGGCACCTATCCCCTCCCCGAAGCCCAACTGGACCGCTTCCTACTGAAACTGACGATCCCTCTGCCCTCCCGGCAGGACGAGATCGACGTCCTGACCCGACACGCCTCGGGCTTCAACCCGCGCGACCTGCACGCCGCCGGCGTACGCCCCGTCGCCGGCCCCGCCGAACTGGAATCGGCCCGCGCCGCCGTCGGCAAGACGGCCGTGTCCCCCGAGATCACCGCCTACGTCGTGGACATCTGCCGCGCCACCCGCGAATCGCCCTCCCTCACCCTCGGCGTCTCCCCGCGCGGTGCCACCGCCCTCCTGGCCACCGCCCGTGCGTGGGCATGGCTGACGGGCCGCGACTACGTCATTCCCGACGACGTGAAGGCCCTCGCCCTGCCCACCCTGCGGCACCGGATCCAGCTGCGCCCCGAGGCGGAGATGGAAGGCGTGACGGCGGACTCCGTCATCAACGCCATCCTCGCCCACGTCCCGGTCCCCCGCTGATGGCGCTCACCGGACGCGCCGCCCTCCTCGCGGCCCTCGGCTCGATCCCCGTCGGCATCCTGGAACCCGGCTGGACGGGCATCCTCGCGGTCAACGGTCCGCTGGCTCTGGCCTGCGCCTGCGACTACGCACTCGCCGCGCCCGTACGACGGCTCGTCCTGTCCCGCTCCGGCGACACCTCCACCCGTCTCGGCGAAACCGCCGACGTCACGCTCACGATCACCAACCCGTCCCGCCGCCCCCTGCGGGCACAGCTGCGGGACGCATGGCCGCCCAGCAGCTGGCAGCCCGGCACCGAGACCGGGGCCTCCCGCCACCGTGTGACCGTGCCCCCGGGCGAACGCCGACGCGTGACGACCAGGCTGCGCCCCACCCGCCGGGGCGACCGCCAGGCCGACCGCGTGACGATCCGCTCCTACGGCCCCCTCGGCCTGTTCTCCCGTCAGGGCACCCACAAGGTGCCCTGGTCAGTACGGGTTCTGCCCCCGTTCACCAGCCGAAAGCATCTCCCGTCGAAACTCGCCCGATTGCGTGAACTCGACGGCCGTACCAGCGTGCTGACACGTGGTGAGGGAACGGAGTTCGACAGCCTGCGCGAGTACGTCCCCGGCGACGACACCCGCTCCATCGACTGGCGGGCCACCGCCCGCCAGTCCGCCGTGGCCGTCCGCACCTGGCGCCCGGAACGCGACCGTCACATCCTGCTCGTCCTCGACACGGGCCGCACCTCCGCCGGCCGCGTGGGCGACGAACCGCGCCTCGACGCCGCCATGGACGCGGCACTCCTCCTCGCGGCACTCGCCTCCCGAGCCGGCGACCGCGTGGCGCTCCTGGCGTACGACCGCCGAGTACGCGCTCTGGTGCAAGGCCGCTCGGCAGGCGACGTATTGCCGGGCTTGGTGAACGCGATGGCTCCGCTGGAGCCGGAACTGATCGAGACCGACGCCCGCGGACTCACCGCGGCCGCTCTACGTACGGCACCTCGCCGTTCCCTGATCGTCCTGCTCACGACGCTCGACGCGGCTCCGGTGGAACAGGGTCTGCTCCCTGTGCTTCCACAGCTCACTCAGCGACACACGCTTCTGGTGGCCTCCGTTGCCGACCCGCACATCGCTCAGATGGCCAAGGCCCGAGGAAACACGGAAGCGGTGTACGAGGCCGCGGCTGCGGCTCAGGCACAGAGCGAGCGTCAGCGCACCGTTGAGCAACTGCGTCGTCATGGGGTGACGGTCGTGGACGCGACGCCGGAGGATCTGGCGCCGACACTGGCGGATGCGTATCTGGCTCTGAAGGCGGCGGGCCGGCTCTGATCCGCCTTGTCTCGCCCCTTTCGGGGAAGAGCACCTTCCCGTTGCTTTGAATTGCTTTGAGAAGTGCTCCAAAACGCAGAAAACCCCCGCACCATTCCCGGTGCGGGGGTTCCCTCAATATTTGTTCGGCGGTGTCCTACTCTCCCACAGGGTCCCCCCTGCAGTACCATCGGCGCTGTGAGGCTTAGCTTCCGGGTTCGGAATGTAACCGGGCGTTTCCCTCACGCTATGACCACCGAAACACTATGAAACTGTGAACGCCACACCACGCTGTGGCAACGTGGGGCTGTTCGTGGTTTCAGAACCAACACAGTGGACGCGAGCAACTGAGGACAAGCCCTCGGCCTATTAGTACCGGTCACCTCCACCAGTTACCTGGCTTCCAGATCCGGCTATCAACCCAGTCGTCTACTGGGAGCCTTACCCCATCAAGTGGGTGGGAGTCCTCATCTCGAAGCAGGCTTCCCGCTTAGATGCTTTCAGCGGTTATCCCTCCCGAACGTAGCCAACCAGCCATGCCCTTGGCAGAACAACTGGCACACCAGAGGTTCGTCCGTCCCGGTCCTCTCGTACTAGGGACAGCCCTTCTCAAGACTCCTACGCGCACAGCGGATAGGGACCGAACTGTCTCACGACGTTCTAAACCCAGCTCGCGTACCGCTTTAATGGGCGAACAGCCCAACCCTTGGGACCGACTCCAGCCCCAGGATGCGACGAGCCGACATCGAGGTGCCAAACCATCCCGTCGATATGGACTCTTGGGGAAGATCAGCCTGTTATCCCCGGGGTACCTTTTATCCGTTGAGCGACGGCGCTTCCACAAGCCACCGCCGGATCACTAGTCCCGACTTTCGTCCCTGCTCGACCCGTCGGTCTCACAGTCAAGCTCCCTTGTGCACTTACACTCAACACCTGATTGCCAACCAGGCTGAGGGAACCTTTGGGCGCCTCCGTTACCCTTTAGGAGGCAACCGCCCCAGTTAAACTACCCATCAGACACTGTCCCTGATCCGGATCACGGACCCAGGTTAGACATCCAGCACGACCAGACTGGTATTTCAACGACGACTCCACACACACTGGCGTGCATGCTTCACAGTCTCCCAGCTATCCTACACAAGCCGAACCGAACACCAATATCAAACTGTAGTAAAGGTCCCGGGGTCTTTCCGTCCTGCTGCGCGAAACGAGCATCTTTACTCGTAGTGCAATTTCACCGGGCCTATGGTTGAGACAGTCGAGAAGTCGTTACGCCATTCGTGCAGGTCGGAACTTACCCGACAAGGAATTTCGCTACCTTAGGATGGTTATAGTTACCACCGCCGTTTACTGGCGCTTAAGTTCTCAGCTTCGCCTGGACGAATCCAAGCTAACCGGTCCCCTTAACGTTCCAGCACCGGGCAGGCGTCAGTCCGTATACATCGCCTTACGGCTTCGCACGGACCTGTGTTTTTAGTAAACAGTCGCTTCTCGCTGGTCTCTGCGGCCACCCCCAGCTCACCGAGTAAATCGGATCACCAGGCGTGGCCCCCCTTCTCCCGAAGTTACGGGGGCATTTTGCCGAGTTCCTTAACCATAGTTCACCCGAACGCCTCGGTATTCTCTACCTGACCACCTGAGTCGGTTTAGGGTACGGGCCGCCATGAAACTCGCTAGAGGCTTTTCTCGACAGCATAGGATCATCCACTTCACCACAATCGGCTCGGCATCAGGTCTCAGACTTAATGGCGTGCGGATTTACCTACACACCGTCCTACACCCTTACCCCGGGACAACCACCGCCCGGGATGGACTACCTTCCTGCGTCACCCCATCACTCACCTACTACCAGATTGGTCCGGCGGCTCCACCACTTTCCATTCCCCGAAGGGTCCGGAACGGCTTCACGGCCTCAGCATCACTGGATTCGATGTTTGACGCTTCACAGCGGGTACCGGAATATCAACCGGTTATCCATCGACTACGCCTGTCGGCCTCGCCTTAGGTCCCGACTTACCCTGGGCAGATCAGCTTGACCCAGGAACCCTTAGTCAATCGGCGCACACGTTTCTCACGTGTGTATCGCTACTCATGCCTGCATTCTCACTCGTCAACCGTCCACGACTACCTTCCAGTGCCGCTTCACCCGGCAGACGACGCTCCCCTACCCATCCATACACCCGTTGGGGCTTACATATGAATGACACGACTTCGGCGGTACGCTTGAGCCCCGCTACATTGTCGGCGCGGAATCACTAGACCAGTGAGCTATTACGCACTCTTTCAAGGGTGGCTGCTTCTAAGCCAACCTCCTGGTTGTCTCTGCGACTCCACATCCTTTCCCACTTAGCGTACGCTTAGGGGCCTTAGTCGATGCTCTGGGCTGTTTCCCTCTCGACCATGGAGCTTATCCCCCACAGTCTCACTGCCGCGCTCTCACTTACCGGCATTCGGAGTTTGGCTAAGGTCAGTAACCCGGTAGGGCCCATCGCCTATCCAGTGCTCTACCTCCGGCAAGAAACACACGACGCTGCACCTAAATGCATTTCGGGGAGAACCAGCTATCACGGAGTTTGATTGGCCTTTCACCCCTAACCACAGGTCATCCCCCAGGTTTTCAACCCTGGTGGGTTCGGTCCTCCACGAAGTCTTACCTCCGCTTCAACCTGCCCATGGCTAGATCACTCCGCTTCGGGTCTTGAGCGTGCTACTAAAATCGCCCTGTTCGGACTCGCTTTCGCTACGGCTTCCCCACCCGGGTTAACCTCGCAACACACCGCAAACTCGCAGGCTCATTCTTCAAAAGGCACGCAGTCACGAGAACGTGCAAGCACGTTCCGACGCTCCCACGGCTTGTAGGCACACGGTTTCAGGTACTATTTCACTCCCCTCCCGGGGTACTTTTCACCATTCCCTCACGGTACTATCCGCTATCGGTCACCAGGGAATATTTAGGCTTAGCGGGTGGTCCCGCCAGATTCACACGGGATTTCTCGGGCCCCGTGCTACTTGGGTGTCTCTCAAACGAGCCGCTGACATTTCGACTACGGGGGTCTTACCCTCTACGCCGGACCTTTCGCATGTCCTTCGTCTACATCAACGGTTTCTCACTCGTCCCACGGCCGGCAGACCGCAGAAGAGAGATCCCACAACCCCGTATACGCAACCCCTGCCGGGTCTCACACGCATACGGTTTGGCCTCATCCGGTTTCGCTCGCCACTACTCCCGGAATCACGGTTGTTTTCTCTTCCTGAGGGTACTGAGATGTTTCACTTCCCCTCGTTCCCTCCACACTGCCTATGTGTTCAGCAGTGGGTGACAGCCCATGACGACTGCCGGGTTTCCCCATTCGGAAACCCCCGGATCAAAGCCTGGTTGACGACTCCCCGGGGACTATCGCGGCCTCCCACGTCCTTCATCGGTTCCTGGTGCCAAGGCATCCACCGTGCGCCCTTAAAAACTTGGCCACAGATGCTCGCGTCCACTGTGCAGTTCTCAAACAACGACCAGCCACCCATCACCCCACCAGAACATCCGGTGAGTGCACTGGGGCCGGCGAACTGAGGAAAGGTTCGTTCCCTCAGACACCCAACAGCGTGCCCGACACGACCAGCCGACCAGATCAGCGTTCCACGCCCCGAAGAGCAGTACTAGCGCCTGGTCCATCCTGGACCGTGCCGAATAATCAACGTTCCACCCATGAGCTGACCACCGCCAGACATTTGCTGGCGTAGTGGCTCTGGCTGCCTTGCGGCAGCTAGATGCTCCTTAGAAAGGAGGTGATCCAGCCGCACCTTCCGGTACGGCTACCTTGTTACGACTTCGTCCCAATCGCTAGTCCCACCTTCGACAGCTCCCTCCCACAAGGGGTTGGGCCACCGGCTTCGGGTGTTACCAACTTTCGTGACGTGACGGGCGGTGTGTACAAGGCCCGGGAACGTATTCACCGCAGCAATGCTGATCTGCGATTACTAGCGACTCCGACTTCATGGGGTCGAGTTGCAGACCCCAATCCGAACTGAGACCGGCTTTTTGAGATTCGCTCCACCTCACGGTATCGCAGCTCATTGTACCGGCCATTGTAGCACGTGTGCAGCCCAAGACATAAGGGGCATGATGACTTGACGTCGTCCCCACCTTCCTCCGAGTTGACCCCGGCGGTCTCCTGTGAGTCCCCATCACCCCGAAGGGCATGCTGGCAACACAGAACAAGGGTTGCGCTCGTTGCGGGACTTAACCCAACATCTCACGACACGAGCTGACGACAGCCATGCACCACCTGTACACCGACCACAAGGGGGACCCTGTCTCCAGGGTTTTCCGGTGTATGTCAAGCCTTGGTAAGGTTCTTCGCGTTGCGTCGAATTAAGCCACATGCTCCGCCGCTTGTGCGGGCCCCCGTCAATTCCTTTGAGTTTTAGCCTTGCGGCCGTACTCCCCAGGCGGGGAACTTAATGCGTTAGCTGCGGCACCGACGACGTGGAATGTCGCCAACACCTAGTTCCCACCGTTTACGGCGTGGACTACCAGGGTATCTAATCCTGTTCGCTCCCCACGCTTTCGCTCCTCAGCGTCAGTAATGGCCCAGAGATCCGCCTTCGCCACCGGTGTTCCTCCTGATATCTGCGCATTTCACCGCTACACCAGGAATTCCGATCTCCCCTACCACACTCTAGCTAGCCCGTATCGACTGCAGACCCGAGGTTAAGCCTCGGGCTTTCACAATCGACGTGACAAGCCGCCTACGAGCTCTTTACGCCCAATAATTCCGGACAACGCTTGCGCCCTACGTATTACCGCGGCTGCTGGCACGTAGTTAGCCGGCGCTTCTTCTGCAGGTACCGTCACTTGCGCTTCTTCCCTGCTGAAAGAGGTTTACAACCCGAAGGCCGTCATCCCTCACGCGGCGTCGCTGCATCAGGCTTGCGCCCATTGTGCAATATTCCCCACTGCTGCCTCCCGTAGGAGTCTGGGCCGTGTCTCAGTCCCAGTGTGGCCGGTCGCCCTCTCAGGCCGGCTACCCGTCGTCGCCTTGGTGAGCCATTACCTCACCAACAAGCTGATAGGCCGCGGGCTCATCCTTCACCGCCGGAGCTTTCCAGCCTCCACGATGCCGTGGAGGCTCGTATCCGGTATTAGACCCCGTTTCCAGGGCTTGTCCCAGAGTGAAGGGCAGATTGCCCACGTGTTACTCACCCGTTCGCCACTAATCCACCCCGAAGGGCTTCATCGTTCGACTTGCATGTGTTAAGCACGCCGCCAGCGTTCGTCCTGAGCCAGGATCAAACTCTCCGTGAATGTTTTCCCGTGATCGGGATGAACACCACGAGAGCGGAACAGTCGGATGGAATGACCCGACCGTTCACAGCGTCCTCGCTGTGTTTTTCAAAGGAACCTCGACCATCGGAATATTTCCGACGGACGGGGTATCAACATATCTGGCGTTGATTTTTGGCACGCTGTTGAGTTCTCAAGGAACGGTCGCTTCCTTTGTACTCACCCTCTTGGGCTTTCCTCCGGGCGCTTCCCTTCGGTGTTTCCGACTCTATCAGATCTTTTCTCGATCCGATTTCCTCGGTGCTTTCCAGGCTCCCGCGTTTTTCTCGCGGTTTCCTTTCCGGCGGTTCCGACTTTATCAGAAGTTCTTGGCCGGTCGAACCGGCCGCTCATTTCTGAGTAATCGGGGGTGCTCCTTCGAGATGTCATTCGCGACTTCTCAGGAAGCTTGTAGAGACTATCGGCTGCCCTGGATCTTGTCCACTTCTAGGCAACTGTTTGAATCTACCTCCCCACGCCATCCGTGTCAACGGCTTTGTGGGGCGAAGAGGAGACTAGCAGGTCACAGGGGTGGAACGCACATCAAGCGGCGGTGGGGACCGAGGCGCTGCGGTCAGCTGCTTCGAGATCGCCGGTCTCACCTGCGCGTACCGCTCGTCCGCCCAGGACATGGACGTAGGTCAGGAATGCCAGCTCGGCCAGGACGCCGATTCCTGTGCGGGCCCAAGTGGGCAACCCGGACGGGGTGACGAAGCCTTCGATGGCGCCGGAGACGAAGAGGACCAGGGCAAGGCCGATGGCCATGCCGACCGCTGCGCGTCCTTCCTCGGCGAGCGCGGTGCGTCGGGTGCGGGGCCCGGGGTCTATGAGTGTCCAGCCCAGACGCAGTCCCGTGCCGGCGGCGACGAAGACGGCGGTCAGTTCGAGCAGGCCGTGCGGAAGCACCAGCCCCAGGAACGTGTCGAGTCGGCCGGCGGAGGACATCAGGCCGAAACCGACGCCCAGATTGAGCATGTTCTGGAAGAGGATCCAGAGGACCGGCAGGCCCAGGAAGATGCCCAGGACCAGGCACATCGCTGCGGCCTGCGCATTGTTCGTCCACACCTGGGCGGCGAAGGCCGCCGCGGGATGGCTGGAGTAGTACGTCTCGTACTCTCCGCCGGGGCGGGTCAGCTCACGCAGCTGGCTGGGTGCCGCGATGGAGGACTGCACGTCCGGGTGGGTGCCTATCCACCAGCCCAGGAGGATCGCGATGGTGGTGGATATCAATGCGGTCGGTATCCACCAATGGCGTGCCCGGTAGACCGCGGCCGGGAAGCCCTGGACCAGGAAGCGCACGACATCGCGCCATGAGGCACGGCGGGTGCCGGTGACGGCGCTACGGGCGCGTGCGACCAGTTGGCTGAGCCGTCCGGTCAACTGCGGGTCCGGAGCGCTGGACCGGATGAGGGAGAGGTGGGTGGCGGTGCGCTGGTAGAGGGCGACGAGTTCGTCGACCTCGGCGCCGTTGAGGCGGCGCCGGCGACGGAGCAGTGCGTCCAGGCGGTCCCATTCGGCTCGGTGTACGGAGACGAAGACGTCCAGGTCCATCGGGTCTGCCTGCTCCTCGGCTGGTCGTCGGCTGCTCGTCGTGGATGCCCTTGATCGCTGTCAGCTTGTCGTACCAGGGCGCGATGCGCCCACAGCTTGGCAGACTTGCGCTTGCGGCGGCAGATCAGGGAAGGACGGCGGACGTGAGTGAGCTGGTGACGGGCGAGGCGGTGGCGCTCGAACTGCGTCCGGCGAAGTTGCCGAGCAGGGCGCTGGCTGTGTTGCTCGATGTCGTGGTGGCCGTGATCGGATACGTCGTCGTCACCACGGTGATGGTGATGTCGACCGCTTCTCTGGACGAGGCCGCGCAGGTGGCGCTGACGATCGCCACATTTCTGATGGTGCTGGTCGGCGGACCGATCGCGGTGGAGACGCTCAGTCACGGGCGTTCGCTGGGGAAGCTGGCGTTCGGTCTCCGGGTGGTGCGGGACGACGGTGGGCCGATCCGGTTCCGGCACGCGCTCGTGCGGGGCGCGATCGGTGTGATCGAGATCCTGCTGACGTTCGGTGTGGTCGCCTGCATCGCGTCGCTGGTGTCGGTACGAGGCCGGCGGCTCGGGGACGTGTTCGCGGGCACCCTGGTCGTGCGCGAGCGCATACCGGCCGACCGGGCCGCCTTCGTTCCGCCGCCGCCTCCGTGGCTCGCGGGGCGGTTCGCCGAGCTGGACCTGTCGGCTGTGCCGGACGGGCTGTGGCTCGCGGTCCGGCAGTACCTGACCCGGATGGGGCAGCTCGATCCGCAGGTGTCGCGGGGTTTGGCCCAGCGGCTCGCAGCCGACCTCGTGGCGTGTACGGGCGTTTCGGTGCCGCACGATCTTCCGGCGGCAGCCTTCCTGGCGGCGGTGCTGCACGAGCGGCAGTCGCGTGAGGCCCGGCGCGCGTTCGGCGCCGGTGGCTTCGCCCCGCCGGCGGCCGCGCCCGGCGCGCCGGCCGCGTATCAATCGCACGCTGCTGCGGCGGCCCGGCCGCCGCATCCCGGTGGGTCCGGCCACACCCAGGACTGGGCTGGGCAGCCGCAGGCGCCGCTCACGCCACCCGCCGTACCGCCGGGCGACCATCCGTCGGCCGTACCCCCGCACGATCACTCGCCGACCGACCGCCCGGCCACCGGTTTCGCGCCGCCGGCGTAGAACGGCGTCCGCTCGGCTCCCGCTCCGGCAGGCCCGTCGATCTCGTCTGGCCTGTCAGGCTCGTCGGCTTGTCCGTTCCGGCGCTCAGTCGAACCTCGACGGCGGTGACTGGAGGTCCTCCAGCTCGATTCCGGGTGCGGCCAGGACGACGTCGCCGGCGATGTGGACGGTGTGCCGCTCGCCGGTGTCCAGGGCTGTGACCTGGTACTCGTCCACGGTCAGGGGGCCGTTGTCAGTGGCGTGTGCTTCGCTGTTCACCAAGGCCCAGGACTGGTCCACGGTGAGGGGGGCGAGGACCGGGTCCGTGAACGCGACCAGGCGTACGCGGGTCGCATGGGAGGAGGGGGTGAGGCGCAGGAGACGGGCGGTGGCGACGAGGAACGCGGGGGACGTGCCGGTGAAGGCGTGGGCGCGCGCATTGCCTTCGGTGGCATGGGTTCCGGTGGGGTCGGTGCGGACCCAGGTGACGCCGTCGAGGGCGGCGCCGCGCACCTGCCAGTCGTTCGCGTGGAGTTCGAGACGGATGGGGCGGCCGAGGTCGTCCAGAGCGAGGTCGACCGAGCCGCGGTGATCGCCGGCGGGGCCGGTCAGCCGGGAGACGTAGCGCCAGCCGGAAGGGCCGGGCGCGCACTGGAAGTGTTCTTCGCCAAGGGGGGTGTGATCGTGCGGATCATGGAGCGAATAACGGCCTCGGGGCATGGGGGGTCCTGGGTTCTGACGGGGTGACGCTCCGGCCGGGCGCTGCTGGTGCGGTGCCGGTCGGAGACCAAAGGGGCAGGCCCCCGGCACGGGGGTGCGGGGGCCTGCCTCGGAGGACCTGCCGCCGGGGAGCGCTACGGTGCGCCGATGTGCTCCCCGGCGGGCGGGATCAGGAGATCGCCGGTTCAGTAGCGGTAGTGGTCCGACTTGTACGGGCCTTCGACCTCAACGCCGATGTACGCGGCCTGCTCCGGGCGCAGCTCGGTGAGCTTGACGCCGAGGGCGGCCAGGTGGAGGCGGGCGACCTTCTCGTCGAGGTGCTTGGGCAGCACGTAGACACCGGTCGGGTACTCGTCGGGCTTGGTGAACAGCTCGATCTGGGCCAGGGTCTGGTCCGCGAAGGAGTTGGACATCACGAACGACGGGTGGCCGGTGGCGTTGCCCAGGTTCAGCAGGCGGCCCTCGGACAGCACGATGATCTTCTTGCCGTCCGCGAAGGTCCAGGTGTGGACCTGCGGCTTGACCTCGTCCTTGACGATGCCGGGGATCTTGGCGAGGCCGGCCATGTCGATCTCGTTGTCGAAGTGGCCGATGTTGCCGACGATCGCCTGGTGTTTCATCTTCGCCATGTCCGACGCAAGGATGATGTCCTTGTTGCCGGTGGTGGTGACGAAGATGTCGGCGGTCTCGACGACCTCGTCCAGGGTGGTGACCTGGTAGCCGTCCATCGCCGCCTGCAGGGCGCAGATCGGGTCGATCTCGGTGATGATCACGCGGGCGCCCTGGCCGCGCAGCGACTCGGCGCAGCCCTTGCCCACGTCGCCGTAGCCGCAGACGACGGCGGTCTTGCCGCCGATCAGGGTGTCCGTGGCGCGGTTGATGCCGTCGACCAGAGAGTGGCGGCAGCCGTACTTGTTGTCGAACTTCGACTTGGTGACGGCGTCGTTGACGTTGATCGCCGGGAACAGGAGGACGCCGTCGCGCTGCATCTCGTACAGGCGGTGCACGCCGGTCGTGGTTTCTTCGGTGACGCCGAGGATCTCGGAGGACAGCTGGGTCCACTTCTGGGGGTTCTCGCCCAGGGTGCGGTGCAGCAGCTGGAGGATGACGCGGTGCTCGTCGGACTCGGCGGTGTCCAGGGCGGGGACCTCGCCGGCCTTCTCGTACTCGACGCCCTTGTGGACGAGGAGGGTGGCGTCACCGCCGTCGTCCAGGATCATGTTCGGGCCGCCGGTGGGGCTGTCCGGCCAGGTCAGCGCCTGCTCGGTGCACCACCAGTACTCCTCCAGGGTCTCGCCCTTCCAGGCGAAGACCGGGATGCCCTGGGGGTTGTCGGGCGTGCCGTTCGGGCCGACGGCGATCGCGGCGGCCGCGTGGTCCTGGGTGGAGAAGATGTTGCAGGAAGCCCAGCGGACCTCGGCGCCGAGGGCGACCAGGGTCTCGATGAGTACGGCGGTCTGCACGGTCATGTGCAGGGAGCCGGTGACGCGGGCGCCGGCGAGAGGCTGGGCCTCGGCGTACTCCTTGCGGATCGCCATCAGGCCGGGCATCTCGTGCTCGGCGAGGGTGATCTCCTTGCGGCCGAACTCGGCCAGCGAGAGGTCGGCGACCTTGAAGTCCTGTCGGTTGTCGACAGTCGTCATTGCGAGCTGCTCCTCGGGGTTGGGGCGAGGTGGGTACGGCTGGTCTGCGCGGCGGCGGACACACGGGTGCCCGAGAAGAGGACACAGGCATGCCCACGTACGCGCAGCGCAGTCCGTCGGAGGCCCTCTCTCCCTCGGTCGGCCCGCACGGGGACCGCCCGACCGCCATCAGCAGCGACGTCTGGCTCCGTCCCAAGCTACACCGGACGGCCCTGTCGGCCCCAGTCCGCATCGGCATGGTTCCCGGCGCACGGGAGGCGGTTTCGGGGCGTGGGGCGGGGGCAGAAGGGCGGCCGGTAGGGCCGCAGAATCCGTGGAGCGAGAGCCAACAAACCGGTGCGAACAGGAACTTTCGCACCTTGGGGCCGGGGGCGGGGTGGTGCAGGATGCACAAGGACCGGGGCCGTCCGGTTCCGTTCGCGAGGTGTCCGGGACGGTGCCTCGTGCGACTACGGCGTTAGGAGAACGACGTGACCAGTCCGGCCGGCCCTCCCTCCACGGGTGGCCGCGATGACGAGCGGCGGCAGCGGAAACTGGTGGCGGTGACCGCCTGCCCGACCGGCATCGCGCACACGTACATGGCGGCGGAGAAGCTCGCACAGGCCGCCGCGAGCCGTGGCATCGAGATGAAGGTGGAGACCCAGGGATCCATCGGGGCCGAGAACGTTCTCGATGACAACGATGTCGAAGAGGCGGACGGCATCATCATCGCTGCCGACAAGGACGTCGACCTGAGCCGTTTCGCGGGCAAGCGCGTGCTGATGGTGGGGGTCGCCGAGGGCATCCACCATCCCGAGCAGCTGATCGAGCGGGTGCGGTCGGCGCCGGTGCACGCGTCGGACGGGGCCGGAGGTAGGGCGGCGACCGCTTCCTGGGGTGGCGGCAAGGAGCGGGGGCCGGTGTACAAGGCGCTGATGAACGGCGTGTCGTACATGATCCCGTTCGTGGTCGTCGGCGGGCTGCTGATCGCGGTCTCGCTCGCGCTCGGCGGGCATGCGACGTCCAAGGGCTTTGTGATCCCGGACGGCACCTTCTGGGCACACGTCAACGCGATCGGCGGGATCGGCTTCCAGCTGATGATCCCGATCCTTTCCGGCTACATCGCCTACGCGATCGCCGACCGGCCGGCGCTGGTGCCGGGCATGATCGGCGGCTGGATCGCCAACACCGGCGAACTGTACGACTCCAAGGCGGGCGCGGGCTTCATCGGGGCGATCGTGACCGGGTTCCTCGCCGGGTATCTGGTGCTGTGGATCAAGAAGGTCCGGGTGCCGAAGTTCGTGCAGCCGATCATGCCGATCATCGTGATCCCGATCGTGGCGACGACGGCGCTGGGGCTGTTCTTCATCTACGTCATCGGCAAGCCGATCTCGTGGGTGTTCGAGCATCTGACGAGCTGGCTCGGCGGGATGACGGGGACGAGCGCGATCCTGCTCGGCGCGATCCTCGGGCTGATGATCGCGTTCGACATGGGCGGGCCGGTCAACAAGACGGCGTTCCTGTTCGGTGCCGGGCTCATCGCGAGCGGCAACCAGACCGTGATGGGTATGTGTGCGGCCGCGATTCCGGTGATGCCACTGGGGCAGGGGCTGGCCACGCTGATCCGGCGGCAGCTGTACACCGAGCAGGAGCGGGAGACGGGACTCGCGGCGCTGTTCATGGGGTGCTTCGGCATCTCGGAGGGCGCGATTCCGTTCGCGGCGGCGCGGCCGGCGCAGGTCATTCCGGCGAACATGCTCGGTGGGGCGGTGGCCGGGGCGGTTGCGGGGCTGGCCGGGGTGAAGGACGCGGTGCCGCATGGGGGGCCGATCGTGGCGGTGCTGGGTGCGGTGAGTGGGGTGCCGATGTTCTTCGTCGCTGTGGTGATCGGGGCGGTGGTCACTGCGGTGACGACCGTGGCGTTGGTGGATGTGAGTGGGCGACGGGGGTCGGCGAGGGCTGCGGGTTCCTTGTCGGAGGGTGCCGGGTCGGAGGGTGCCGGGTCGGAGGGTGCCGGTATGGCGTCTGCGGCGAGTTCGTCGGCGGCGGGCGCCAGTACGTCGTCGACGGCAGCTGCGGGGCTGTCGTCGGAGGCCGCGGGTTCGGCATCGAAGGGGGTCGGCGCGTCGTCGGCGGCGGCGAGTTCGTCGTCGGAGAGCGACAGGACGTCGGCGGCGGCTGCGGGTTCATCGTCGGAGAGTGCCGGTGCGTCGTCGGAGGCCGCTCGTTCGTCGTCAGAGAGTGCTGGTACGTCGTCGGGGGTGGTCGTGCCTGGGCAGGTGTCGCCCGCGGGTTCGAGTTCGGGTTCGGTGCTTGTTTCGCCGGATCGGGAGGCTGTGGCCGAGGGCGATCGGGCCGAGGTGCTCTCCGGGTATCTCACCGGGCGCACGGTGAAGGTTGGTCTCCAGGCCGGGGACAAGGGTGCCGCGATACGGGAGATGGCCGAGTTGCTCGGCCGCAGTGGGCGGGTCGGCGATGTGGACGAGTTGGTGGCCACCGCGTTGCGGCGTGAGGAGCAGGGGACTACCGGCCTCGGCGAGGAGATTGCCATCCCGCATGCCAAGACCGATGCGGTGACGGCGCCGGTCGTCGGGTTCGCGCGGTCCGACGAGGGCGTCGAGTGGGGGTCACTGGACGGTACGAAGGCCCGGCTGGTCTTCATGATCGCCGTACCGGAGGCGGCTGCGGGTGATGAGCATCTGCGGATCCTCGCGTTGCTCTCGCGCAAGCTGATGGATCCCGGGTTCCGGGAGCGGCTGCTGGCGGCGCAGGACGAGCGGGCGGTACTCGACGTGCTCGGTGAGGTCGGGTGAGCCGGCGCGGCTGACGGGGGTGGGGCGGATCCCGGTGGGGGTGGGGGCGCGAGTGCGGGTCCCTGGGCGGTGGGCCGGGGCCGCATCCCGCTCCTGCGGTCCGGGGGCATTCCTCCCCTGCCCTCGGCCCGGGGCGTGCCTTCCCTGCCCTCGGCCCGGGGCGTACCTCCCTGGCTTCTTCTCCGCGGACCACGGCGGGACCGTAGCGGTGGAGGCCGTGTGGGGCCGGGTGACGGGCGGGCGCTCGGCGGCGCTCGTGCTCGGTGCGGCCCTGCTGCCGGCCGTGGTGCTGGTCCTCACCGGCATCAGGCTCGGGATCGGGATCGGTTTCCTCGTCGTGCGGCGGCGGACGGCACCGTCCGCCGCCGCCGATGCCCTGGCCGGCGCAGCCGACGGGGAGCTGAACCAAGCCGCGGCGGAAGACCTCAGTGGCCGGCCGGATGCGGGGTCGGGCCGCCCGGGGTGGCCTCCGGGTCGGGGCCCTTGGCGGCCTCGGCCTCGCTGTAGATGTCCGGTTCGAGGTAGATGACGCGGGCGATCGGGACGGCGGCGCGGATGCGGGCCTCGGCGGCGTTGATGGCGTTCGCGACCTCGGCGGCCGTGTCGTCGTGCTGGACGGCGATCTTGGCGGCGATCAGCAGTTCCTCGGGGCCGAGGTGCAGCGTGCGCATGTGGATGACGCCGGTGACCGTGTCGCCGTCGACGATCGCGGCCTCGATGCTCTTGACCTCCTCGACGCCCGCGGCCTCGCCGAGCAGCAGCGACTTGGTCTCGGCGGCCAGGACGAGCGCGATGCAGACGAGCAGGACACCGATGCAGACGGTGCCGATGCCGTCCCAGACGCCGTCGCCGGTGAGCACGGCCAGGCCGACGCCGAGGAGGGCGAGGACGAGGCCGATGAGCGCGCCGAAGTCCTCCAGCAGGACGACGGGCAGCTCGGGGGCCTTGGCGCGGCGGATGAACTGCGCCCAGGACAGTCTGCCGCGCAGTTCGTTGGACTCCTTGATGGCCGTGCGGAAGGAGAAGCCCTCGGCGACGACCGCGAAGACCAGGACGCCCACCGGCCAGTACCAGTGCTCCAGTTGGTGCGGGTGGCTGATCTTCTCGTAGCCCTCGTAGATGGCGAACATGCCGCCGACGGAGAACAGGACGATCGAGACCAGGAAGGCGTAGATGAACCGTTCGCGGCCGTAGCCGAAGGGGTGCTGCGGGGTGGTCTCGCGCTGGGCTCTCTTGCCGCCGATGAGGAGCAGGAACTGGTTGCCGGAGTCGGCGAGGGAGTGGACGCCCTCGGCGAGCATCGAGGAGGAGCCACTGAACGCGAACGCCACGAACTTCGATGCCGCGATCGCGAGGTTGGCGCCGAGTGCCGCCACGATCGCCTTCGTACCGCCTGACGCGCTCATGTGTCCGCGTGTCCCTTCGCCTCTGTCGCCCTCGTACGCCCACGCCGGCCAGGCGTGCGCCCGGCTTTGCCCGGCCTTTGCCGGTGGGCCATTCTTGCAGCCCGGCCGGGCCCCGGCGCGTCAGGTATCCACAACCCCGGTCATATGATCCGCAGGCTGTCCACAGCCCTTGCGGTGCGAGCGGTCACACGAGCACAGTGGCACGGAAGACGGTGCCCGTGCCCGAGATCTCCGCCTTCTCGCCGGCCGGGAGGAAGACCGACTGACCCGCGTTCAGCTCCTGGTCGCCGGCGCGGACGGCACCGGCCGTGCAGAGCAGGATCTGCGGGGTGGCAAGGGTGACGTCGTGGGCGGTGCCGCCCTCGGGGAGGACGTACCGGGACAGCCGGAACTCGTCGATCGGCGTCTCGTAGACCTCCTCGCCGTCCGGGGAGGCCTCGGGGCGCAGCACGCCCGGGTCGCCCGCCTCGAAGCGGACGATGCGCAGCAGTTCGGGCACGTCGACGTGCTTGGGGGTCAGGCCGCAGCGCAGGACGTTGTCGGAGTTGGCCATGATCTCGACGCCGAGGCCGTTCAGGTACGCGTGCGGGATGCCGGCGCCGAGGAACAGGGCCTCGCCGGGCTGCAGGCGGACGTGGTTGAGCAGCATGGCCGCGATGACGCCGGGGTCGCCCGGGTAGTGGTGGGCGAGGTCGGCATAGGGGGCGTAGTCGCCGCCGAGGCGGGTGGCGGCGGCGGTGGCCTCGGCGACCGTGCGCGCCATGTCCTCCGGACCGGCGCTGAGGATCGCGGTGAGGACCTCGCGCAGGGCCGCGTCCTCGGGGTGGGCGTGCAGCAGGTCGACGTACGGCTTGAGGGAGTCGACGCCGAGTCCGGCGAGCAGGTCGGCGGCCTGGGCCGGGTCGCGGAAGCCGCACAGGCCGTCGAACTCGGTGAGCGCGCAGATGAGTTCGGGCTTGTGGTTGGCGTCCTTGTAGTTGCGGTGCGGGGCGTCGACCGGGATGCCGCGGCGCTCTTCGTCGGCGTAACCCTCCTTGGCCTGCTCGAGGTTGGGGTGCACCTGGAGGGAGAGGGGGGCGCCGGCGGCGAGGATCTTCAGCAGGAACGGCAGCCGCGGGCCGAACTTCGCGACCGTCTCGGCGCCCAGCTCGCCCTCGGGGTCGGCGTCGATGACGTCGACGAGCGTCCCGCGCGCGGTGCGCGAGGGGGCTCCGGGGTGCGCGCCCATCCACATCTCCGCCTGTGGTTCACCGGTCGGGTCGACGCCGAGGAGGTGCGGGATGGCGGTGGTCGAACCCCAGGCGTAGGGGCGGACGGTGTTGTCGAGGCGGTCCATGTGTCTTCTCTGTCTCCGTACGTACGGCTGCCCGGCCGGCGCCTGTGGTGCTGCCGGTCGCCGTGCTGGTGGTGGGCGGGGGTGTTCCGGCCCGTAGCCAGATCAGGCCCTCGAAGCGAGCGCCAGGTAAACAGCGGCGAAATCCGTGACGGCGATCAGTTCCGCGAGGGTCTCCAGCTCGCCGCCCTCCTCCGGTTCCAGCTCGCTGATCGGCGTGTCGTGGCTGAGGGCCAGGTCGCGGGCGGCGGAGGCGGCGGTGAGGCCGCTGCTCGGGCGGTCGCGAAGCAGCACCACGCGTGCGTGCAGTGCGGGCGGCTCCTCGACGCGGTCCCGGAAGAAGTCCTCGGGGTCGGCGCTGGCCGCCAGCGGGCCGGCCAGCAGCGCACTGTGCGCGGCGAGCGCCTCGGGTAGTTCGGCGACGAGTGCGGGGCGGCCGGCCAGCTCGGCGAGGGCGGCGGCGAAACGGTGCCCGGCGGGGCCCGCGGAGGGTCCCTCCGTCCACACCACGGGGAGCGCGTCGGCGAGTTCGGCGGCCAGGGTCTTGGCGGGGTTGCTGTAGGTCGCGATGGCGGGGCCGCAGCGCTCGGCGATGTGGTCGAGGCGGTCGGCGACCTTCTCCAGGACGTCCGGCGGCGCGCTGAGCAGGCCGATGCGGTCCAGCAGCGCCAGCAGTGGGGTGAGCAGCGCCCAGAAGACGCCCGGGGCGGACGCGGCGAGCGGTTCCTCCTGGTCGTACGGCGCTGTCGCCATCGGTACGAACATCCCGTGGGCGCCGGCGACCGCATCCGCGAGCGGGGTGCGGGGCGGGGCCACGGCGACCAGCGAGCAGCCGCGGCGGTAGGCCTGGTCGGCGAGGAGGGAGAGGCTGGGTTCGCTGCCGTCCGGGGTGGCGATCAGGAGCAGATCGACGGAGCCGGCCCAGCCCGGGAGCTCCCAACGCAGGGCGCCGGCGGCCGGGGCGACGCCGGTCGGGGTCAGCCGGACCACGGGGCTGCCGACACCGGCCAGGGTGTCGAGGAGGCCGGCGGTGTGGGTGGCGGCGGCGCCGGGTCCCGCGATGAGGACGGCGCGGGGGCGGCCGTCGGGCTTGAGGTCGGCGATGCCGGCCTCGGCGGCGTGCCGCGCGGCGGTGCGGACGCGGGCGCCGGCCTCGGCGGCGCCGCGCAGCAGGCCTCGGCGGTCGGCCTCGGCGAGGCCCTCCGGGGTGTCGAGCAGCGATTCATCCAGCATGGCGGCAGCCTCCGGTCGCCGGCGTCCTGTGCGGAGCCTTTCCAAGGGGGTGGGCGCCTCTTCGCTGCGCGGCGGGCGCCTTTTCGCTACGAGGGTTCTACGAGGGGATGGCCCCGTCACTGGGGGCGGCGGGCCTCGTCCACGAGGAGCACCGGGATGTCGTCGCGGACCGGGTAGGCGAGGCCGCAGTCCTGGCCCGTGCAGATCAGCTCGGTGTCCTGCTCCTTGAGGGGGGCGTGGCAGGCCGGGCAGGCGAGGATCTCCAGGAGGCCGGCTTCGAGCGGCATGAGGTGTCCCTTCGAGGGCGGAGTTTTCTTTGGCCGCTGGTCAGCGTACCGCTGCCGGGCGGGCTGAGCCGGGCCACGGGTACCGTCCAGGGGGCGGCGCCCCCTGGACTCCCGGGCCTGAGAAGTGGCCCCGTCGCCCGACTCGGTCGGCTGGTGGGGGCGGGTGTCAGGCCCTGATGATGGCCAGCGCCTCGTCCCTGATCCTCGCCATCGTGGCCTCGTCCTTCGCCTCCGCGTTCAGGCGGAGGAGGGGCTCGGTGTTGGAGGGGCGGACGTTGAACCACCAGTCGGCCGCGGCGACCGTGAGGCCGTCGAGGTCGTCCAAGGTGACGTCGGCGCGGCCCTCGTAGGCGGCGCGGATCGCGGCGAGACGGGCGGACTGGTCCGCGACCGTGGAGTTGATCTCGCCGGAGCCGGTGTAGCGGTCGTACTGGGCGACGAGGGCGGAGAGGGGGCCGTCCTGGGTGCCGAGGGCGGCCAGGACGTGCAGGGCGGCCAGCATGCCCGTGTCGGCGTTCCAGAAGTCCTTGAAGTAGTAGTGCGCGGAGTGCTCGCCGCCGAAGATCGCGCCGGTGCGGGCCATCTCGGCCTTGATGAAGGAGTGGCCGACGCGGGTGCGGACCGGGGTGCCGCCGTGCTCCTTCACGACCTCCGGGACCGTACGGGACGTGATCAGGTTGTGGATGATCGTGCCCTCGCCGCCGTGGCGGGCGAGTTCGCGCCGGGCGACCAGGGCGGTGATCGCGGACGGGGAGACCGGGTCGCCGTGCTCGTCCACGACGAAGCAGCGGTCGGCGTCGCCGTCGAAGGCGATGCCCAGGTCGGCGCCCTCCTGGGGCACCCGCTTCTGCAGGTCCACGAGGTTGGCCGGGTCGAGCGGGTTGGCCTCGTGGTTCGGGAAGGTGCCGTCCAGCTCGAAGTACATCGGGACGAGGGCCAGGGGCAGGCCGGCGAAGACCGTGGGGACCGTGTGGCCGCCCATGCCGTTGCCGGCATCGACCACGACCTTCAAGGGGCGGATGGAGGTCAGGTCGACGAGGGAGCGGAGGTGCGCCGCGTAATCGTCCAACGTCTCGCGGGTGCTCAGGGTTCCCGGCTCGGCGACCGGCTCGGGGGCGCCCGACTCCAGCCACCGCTCGACCAGTTCGCGGATCTGCGTGAGGCCGGTGTCCTGGCCGACCGGGGCGGCGCCCGCGCGGCACAGCTTGATGCCGTTGTACTGGGCCGGGTTGTGCGAGGCGGTGAACATGGCGCCGGGCAGGTTCAGCGCGCCCGAGGCGTAGTACAGCTGGTCCGTGGAGCACAGGCCGATCTCGGTGACGTCCACACCGCGGTCCGCCGCGCCGCGGGCGAAGGCGCGGGTCAGGCCCGGGGACGAGGGCCGCATGTCGTGGCCGACGACGATCGCCGAAGCACCCGTCACCTCCGCGAAGGCGGCGCCGAAGAGCCCGGCCAGTGACTCGTCCCACTGGTCCGGCACCACTCCGCGTACGTCGTACGCCTTCACGATCTGCGACAGATCAGCAGTCACGGCCAACCCTCCTGAAAGTCCTATGGGTGCCCACAAACTACCCGTTGGGGGTAAGGGCGAGGTGTGCGGACACCATGTGGACGCACAGTCGTGACCGGGGGCGGGGTGCTGTGCGGGGGCCGGCGAGGGTGCCGCGGGTGGTGCCGGGGCGTGACCCGCGGGGCGCAGGTCGCTTGTGCGGTGCGGGAGTTGGGCCGGTGGCCGGCTGTCCGGTGAGTCAGTTGTCCGGTGAGCGCAGGACGCGGAGGTGGCCGCGGCGGGCAACTTCCATGGGGTCCGCCGTACGGGCTCCGCCGCCGCCCGCCTCGGCCGCGCGCTCCTGGGGGCGGGCCGCCTCGCGTACCGCGTTGGCGAGCGCCTCCAGATCGTCTCCGCTGGGCCGCGCGGGAGCGGAGCCGTCGAGGAGGCGGACGACCTCCCAGCCGCGGGGGGCGGTGAGGCGTTCGGAGTGCTCGGCGCACAGGTCGTAGCAGTGGGGTTCGGCGTAGGTGGCGAGCGGGCCGAGGACCGCGGTCGAGTCGGCGTAGACGTACGTCAGCGTCGCGACGGCGGGTCGGCCGCAGGCGGTGCGCGAACAGCGACGTACAGGGCTCACGACGTTGGACGGTACCGCACTCTTGAGCGGGCCGCGACGACTCTCCACCACGTCACTCCACCGTGTCGTGCTGTGAAACACCCCACACACCCCTTCGGGGAAGCCTTGTTGACCTGCGAAGACAGGTTCTCGGCAAGTTTTGGGCGTGACTCGATAAGGTCATGAGTCCGTACAAACACCGTCAATTGCCTTGAGTACGGCGGTCTTGAACGGTTAGGGAAACGCGCCAGACGTTGGCCGGAATGGTCATCCTGCGACACGGGGGTGGAGGCGGCCGTTCGGGGCGGTGTGGGGCTGTTCGGGGGCGGGCTGATCGGTGGCGGGCCGATCGGCCGAGCGGGACCCTCCGGGGCCGTCCTGGGCCGTCCTGAACGCCGCTGACCGGCGGGGCGGCGGGCGCGGTGGGAAGTGGCTGGTTGGTACGGGGGTGCGGGGGCCGTCGCCGTGTGGGGCCGGGCGGGCCGGGCGTGCGGGGACTACGCTTCCCCAGTGATGGACAACCGTGTACCGCCCCTTGCCGCCGGCCCCGGGCCTCGTCGCCGTGATCGCCATGGGCGGGGCATGCGGGGGCCGATCGCACCGCCGCAGGTGCCGCTGGCGGCCAGCCGTGCGGATGTGTTCGCGGACCTGGTGCAGGACTCCGTGGAACGTCTGGAGCGGCGGTGGCCGCAGCTGGCCGACATCGATTTCCTCGTGCTGGAGGTGCCTCGGCTGGAGGGCCGGGGGGAGCAGGCGTGGAGCGACGAGGCCGTGCCGTTGGGCGGGGTCGTGCCCGCGCGGGACGGGCGGCGGGCGCGGGTGGTGGTGTATCGGCGGCCGGTGGAGATCCGGACGAAGGGGCGGGACGAGCGGGCCGCGCTGGTGCACGAGGTGGTCGTGGAGCAGGTGGCGGAGTTGCTCGGGTTGACTCCGGAGACGGTGGATCCGCGGTACGGGGAGGACTAGGCCAGGACTAGGCCGGAGCCTTGCGGGGATATGGGGGTGTGGGGTGCCGGGTGCTGCCGCTGGAGAGCAGGGCGATTCGCTCACCCGCGCTTGCCGAGTGCCCGCTGCTGCCACTGGACGTCGGGGCGATTCGCTCACCCGCGCTTGCGGGGTGCCCGCTGCGCCCACCCGTGCCGCCCCAGCGGCACGACTGCCCGCAGCTGGGTGGGTACGCAGGCCCGTAGCCACAGCGGCATGACGACCGCTACCAGGTCGGCGCCAGCCCAGCGGCACGGCGGACCGTAGCGGCGACCATGTGAGCGCCCGCAGCTACGCGGGCCCGGCGGACCGCAGCGGCATCAGTGAGAGCACCCGGGGCTGCGCAGGTGCGGCGGACCCTAGCGGCGACCGTGCGAGCACCCGAGGCTGCGTGGGTAAGGCGGGCCGTGGCTGCGGTGGCATGGCTGTCGCTGACGGGTGGGTGGTGGCCCGGCGGCGCGGTTGGCCGCCGGTGCAGGGGCTGCGGCGGGATACGGCTGCCCGCGGTCGCGGTGGTGTGTCGCCGCGGGCTGTTGTCGGAGGGGTGCGGGCTACTTCTGGAGGACCGACAGGTCTTGTGTCGTCTTCGGTACTGCGACCATTCCGCGGTCGTTCGGGAGGGTTTGGATGGTGAAGCCGGGGATGCCGGATTCTGTGGCGGAGAGGGTGCGGGCGGCGTAGACGGGGCCGCCGGAGACCGATTCGACGGTGAGGGCGTAGGTGCCCTGGAGGCCGGAGGGGACGGGGACCGGGACGTCCTCGGTGGTGCCGGATTTGATCGTGTACGTCTTTGTCGCCGGCGTGCCACCCTCGCTGCCCGCCGAGGCGGTGACCTTGACCGTGGCGGAGGCGGTGGGCGCCGTCAGGGCGAGGGACGTGCCCTTGGCGCTGTTGTCGGCCGAGGTCGCGCGCGTGCCGACGGGGGCGGTGGCCGGGATGAAGGCCATCTCCTGCTTGTCGCCCTTGCCGCGGACGACCTGGAGTGCCGCCACGACCGGGACCGACTGGTTGGTGGGGGTCAGGATCAGGGAGCCCGCCTCGCCGCGGGTCACGGCGCCGAGGTCGGCCGTGGTCGTCATGCCCGACTTCACGTGCAGCGTCTCGTTGCCCGCCGGGGTGATCAGGCCGTCCGGTGAGGCCAGGCGGAGCTTGAGGTCGGCGTCGTCGCCGCCTGGTGTGAAGGCGATCAGACGGACGTCGGTGGCGTCCTTCGGGATACCGGGCAGGACCAGGCTGCCCGCCGGGTCGGCGGCCGCGGCCAGCCAGTCGCCGCCCGCCTTGCCGTCCAGGGCCTGCACAGACGCACCGACCCGGCCGCTGCGCACGCTGACGTGCACGGTCAGGTCGGGCTGGCGTTGGTCGGTGAGCGTGGAGAGCAGGATCGGCTTGCTCGCGTGCGGCGGGACGGTGAGGTTCTCCCCCAGCGGGGACTTGATCGCGCCGTCCTTGCCGTAGAGCTCGATGTCGACGACCGCGGCGGAGCCGTCGGGGTTGGTCAGATGGACGTAGTCGGTGCGGCTCGCGGCCGTGCTGGCGCCCGGGAACCAGAACTCGGTGTCCGCTTCCGTGCAGGTGACGCCCTGCAGGCCACGGCCGGTGCCGGCGGCGACCGCGGTGGTCTCCTGCACGGTCCAGCCGGGCGCGAACTTCCCGTCTGCGGTGCCGATGAGCGCGGGGGTGTCGGCGCCGGAGCTGTCGCCGGTGACCGGAGTACCCGGCGCCTTCGGGGTGAGCAGCGGCTTGTCCGCCGTCTTCTTCGCGCCCTTGGCACCCTTGGGGTTCTTGGCGTCCTTGCCGGTCTGGGAGTTGTCCGTGCCGTCCACCGACTGCTCGTCTGCCGACTGGAGTTGGGCCTGGCCGCTGTTCGCCGTTCCCTCGGTGACGGGTGTGAACGACGTGTACGACGTGTCGGCGATGTCCGAGATGCTCGGCGCCGGGCACAGCAGACTGGTGCGCTCCACCGGGAGGTGCGCGGCTGCCTGGGTGGCGGCCCCGGAGGCGGACGGGCCGTCCAGTTGAGCGAACGCGGTGATGGCGGCCAGCCCGGTGGTGACGGCGATCAGGGACAAGGTGGTGCGGTTCACTGCTGGCTCCCGTCGGGGCGCTCACTGCCGGTGCCGTGGGGGTGCTGGGCCGGGTCGTAGCCCTGCTGGGCGGGGTCGTACGCCGGGTCGTAGCCCTGCTGGTAGGCCGTCGGGTCATAGGGCATCTGGTCGGCCGTGCCTCCGTAGGCGTACGGGTCGTACTGGCCCGTCTGGTACGGGTCGGCGGCCGGGTACGCCTGCTGGTCGTAGCCGGCGGGCTGGTATTGGCCGGTGTTCTGGTACTGGTCCGTTCCGTAGCCGGGGTACCCGGCGTTCATGTAGGCGGCCTGGTCCCACTCTTCGTAGGACTGCTGGTGCGGTACGGCGGCCGGGGGCTCCGTCGGCAGGGGCGCCGCGGCGGGCTGTTCGTCACCGGGCTGCTCGCCGGCGGCCTGTTCCTCGGCCTGGGCGCGCAGGCGGCGGGCGCGGCGGCCCTCGCCGGCGACGGCCTGGGCGGGCAGCGGCTCCTCGGCGGGCATGTCGTCGTCGACGTCGCGGCGGCGGCCGGGCAGGGCGAGGACGACCAGGACGACGGCGAGGGCGCCCTGGGCCCACAGCCAGGCGGTATGGGTGATCGGGTCGTCGTAGGCGACGTCCAGATTGCCGCCCGAGGAGGGCAGTTGGAAGCCCTGGGCCCAGCCGTCGACCGTGGTGCGGGTGAGCGGCTTGCCGTCCAGGGTGGCCGTCCAGCCGGCGGAGGCGGTGTCGGCGAGGCGCAGGATGCGGCCGTCCGCGCCGGACGGGACGGTCGTGTGGATCTCCACCGGTCCCGCGCTGACCGGCTGGGCGGTGCCCGAGCCGCCGGCGGGGACGATGGCGGCGCGGGAGACCTCCTGGTCGACCCGCCACAGCGCGCTGCCGTTCTGCTGGCTGAGCCGGGTCAGGCCGGGGGTGGTGTCGAGGACGCGGGTGATGTCGCGGGGCGCGCCCTTGTGGACGAGGACGTAGCGCACGGCGAAGCCGCCGAGTTCGTTCGCCTGGTCGGCGCCGGAACCGGCGATGAGGTTGGCGACGACCTTGTCCAGCCGGGTGTCCTGGCCGTCGGCGGCGCCGGCTTCGGCGTCGCCCATGCGGGCGCCGGAGCCGCGGACCAGGGTGTAGCGCACGCGCGCGGTGGAGTCGCTGTCCAGGATCAGGGTGCGGGCCCGGTCGCCGGTGGTGGAGTCCTCGGCGACGAACGCGGGCACCTGGGTCGGGTCGCGGCGCTTCAGGGGGCCGTCGGCGCCGCGGATCATCCAGCCGGCGGCGACCAGCAGCGGGCCCACGGCGCAGGCGAGGGCGATCAGGGCGGCGAGGGGCTGGCGCCAGCCGAAGCTCTGCTCGGCCACACGCGCGCGTGCGCCGTCCGCGCCGAGGGCGGCCGCGGCCAGCAGGGCGATGCCGTAGACGAGGGTGGCCGGTCCGGCCCAGACGGACCGGTTGGACAGGACGGCGAAGGCGAGGGCCACCAGGGCGACCGCCCAGGCGGTGCGGATGCCCAGCTGCCGCTGGGAGCGCAGCAGTGCGCCGAGGGCGGCGAGGACGATGCCGATGAGCATCAGGCCCTGCACGGTGCCGGGGCCGCCGGGGCTGGCGCCGAGCAGGTCGAGCGGGGAGGCGGCCGAGGTGCCGTAGGCCAGACCGGCTTCCTTGAAGAAGCCGGCCGGGAACAGGGTGAGTGACCAGGGGGCGAGGACCAGCAGCGGGGTGCCGACCTGGGCGAGGAAACGCAGGGCGTGGGCGACGAGGTCGCCACGGCGCAGGACGAGCACGCCGAAGCCGAGCAGCAGCGCGATCGGCCAGACGATCGGCGTGAAGGCCGTGGTGATGGTCAGCAGCAGTGCGTAGGCCCAGGTGGCGCGCCAACTGCCGCGCGCGCCGGACCGGTTCGCGAGGCCGCTCGCGGCGATGCCGGCGCGCGCGATGAGCGGCAGCAGCACGGCGAGGACGGCGGTGCCGATGCGGCCGCCGGCCAGGGCGCCGGTGGTGGCGGGCAGGAAGGCGTAGGCGATGGCCGCCCAGGCGCGCAGCAGCCGGGAGGTGACGAGCGGCCGGGAGGCGAAGTAGGCGGTGCATCCGGCGAGCGGCACCGAGGCGACCAGCAGGACGGTGACGGCGAGTCCGGTGGAGCCGAACAGGATCGCGGCGAGGGTCGCGATGAGCGCGAGGTAGGGCGGGCCGGACGGGGTGCCGCCCGCGCCGACCGGATGCCAGGAGTCGGCGAAGCGGGACCACAGCTCGCCGGTGCCGGCCGGGGCGGGCAGCAGGGCGCCGCCCGCGAGCGCGCCGCCGCCGAGCAGGGCGCGGCAGGCGATCAGGGAGATGACCAGCAGCGCGAGGAAGAGCACGGGTCCGGGCTTGCGGGCGATCCGCTTGAGCCGGGCGAACTGCTCGACCTCCAGGAACTCGGCGTCGTCGCCGCCGGGCCCGGACTCCACCGCGCCACCGTGCCGGCCCGCCGGGGAGGTGTCGTCGGAGCCGCTGGTGAAGTTGGCGGCGAGCTGTTCCACGGTGGCCCGGATGGTGGCGCCGGGCGGCGGGAAGAGCCGGCGCAGCTCGTCCTTGTCGATCTGCGCGGGTCCGCGGCGGCGGCGTGCGGCGAAGATCCGCTCGGGGCGCAGCAGGGTGCCGAGCAGGCCGCGGATCTCGTCGACGGCCTGGCCGGGCACCTTGCCGACGAGGTACGCGACGGTCCTCAGGAGGGTACCGAGGACGAGCCGCAGCATCACCCAGGGCAGTACGGCGCCGCGGGTGTTGACGAGGAGGGTGTAGACGGCGCCGGCCTTGTCGACCTTGTGCGGGGAGGCCGCGGTGCGGCCGACGCAGTCGACGGTGCGGCGCTCGCGGGAGGCGGCCTCGGCGTGCCGTACGACGGCGTCGGGGGCGATCAGGACGCGGTGGCCGGCGGTGTGGGCGCGCCAGCACAGGTCGACGTCGTCGCGCATCAGGGGCAGCCGGCGGTCGAAGCCGCCGAGCTGTTCGAAGACGTCGCGCCGGATGAGCATGCCGGCGGTGGAGACGGACAGCACGGTGCGGACGTGGTCGTGCTGGCCCTGGTCCTGTTCGCGGCGGTCCAGGCCGGTCCAGCGGCGGCCGGAGTTGGCGATGGAGACGCCGACCTCCAGCAGCTGCCGGCGGTCGTACCAGCCGCGCAGTTTGGGGCCGACGACCGCGACGTCGTCGCGGCCCAGTTCCCGTTCGTTGTCGACGACTCGCAGCAGCTCGGCGAGGGCGTCGGGGGCGGGGGCGCAGTCGTCGTGCAGCAGCCAGAGCCACTGGACGGGCTCGCCGTGCGGCAGTTCGGGCAGGTCGTAGGCGTCGTCGCGCCAGGAGCGGGTGACGGGGTCCCAGCCGCTGGGGCGCTTGAGATACGGCAGCTCTTCCGGGGTGAGGAGCGGAGCGGTGCGGCTCGCCTCCTCGACGGCCTGGCCGAAGCCGGTGCGGCGGGCGAGGTGCAGCACATTGGCGTCACCGAGGGCGTCGGTGAGCAGCCGGGCGGAGTCGTCCGCGCTGCCGGTGTCGGCGGCCACCGCGTACTGCACGGGGCGCTCCTGGCCGAGCAGCCCGGCGAGGGCGTCGGGCAGCCAGCGGGCGCCGTCGTGGGAGACGAGGACCGCGGTCACCACATGGCGCGGAAACTCAGGTGTGGCAGCGGGGTCTTGCTGGGCTGCCGTATGGCTGTGCACGGACATCGAGGTACGGGCCCCGGTTCGATGGACTGCGGTGGACGCCTGCGCCCTCTCGGGGGTCGAGGGGACAGCGGGGCGTCTCGGACGAGCGACCACACTATCGGCTGACCATGACGACGGCCCGCCCCCTGTGGATAACCCACCGGCGACGGGCCGTTCGTGACGTTTCGTGTGGATGTGTGGTCGGACGACCGCGGGACGTGAAGTCAGACGGCGGCCTTCTTCAGCCGGCGGCGCTCCCGCTCGGACAGGCCGCCCCAGATGCCGAATCGCTCGTCGTTGGCGAGGGCGTACTCAAGGCATTCGGAGCGGACCTCACAGGCGAGGCAGACCTTCTTCGCCTCTCTGGTGGAGCCGCCCTTCTCGGGGAAGAAGGACTCGGGGTCGGTCTGGGCGCACAGCGCGCGCTCCTGCCAGCCGAGTTCCTCGTCCGCGTCGTCGACCAGCAGTTGCTGCACCAGCTCGGTCATGTGCGCCCCTCGTCTGTCTTTCGCGTCCCCGTGCGTTGCCGTTACCGATTTCGGCTGAACGACACGAGTGAAATTACAAGTGTGCTGCTCCGGGCGAGTCAAGCCGAGATCTGCTATTGGGCCCGTTATTCACTCTGCGGAACCAAGGCCGTGCGGAAAGTGTTCAAATCGCCATAAACCTCAAGGCGCAGGCGAGACCCCCGGACCGGTCGGACCCGTACAGACCTCTGTACGAAGAAGGACGCCCCCGCGTTCGATCGCGTTGCACGGGGGCCGAGCGCCGGATGTGCGCCATGTGTCCCGGGATCCGCGTGAACAAACCTTTCGTCTGCGCGATCGACCGGAAGAGGTGAATCGCGTCCCACATATCGGGCGCCGAGTTGACAGCTCAAGTGTGAGCCGGTGTCCTTGTGGGCATGCTCGCGAACTTGGCACCCACCTCGACCCGCACCGCCGGGTCCCACGGTGCTGCCCGGTCTCGCTGTAGCTGTTGTCGCTGTTCCAGCTGTTGAGCCTGCCTCTCGCTCCGGCTGACGCCGAGTCCTCCCAGCCGACTCGGTCGCTCCCCCACGCAGAACCCTCCCTTCCGGGACCCTCTTCCGCTCTTTCGCAGAGGAACCACGCACCCCGATGAACAGCGACAACGACCTCCAGATCGCCGGCGACATCCTCGAAGTCCCGCACCTGCTCCAGCCGCCGCGCGAGCACCCGGCCACCGTTGCCGAGTTCGTGGGCCTGGCCCGCGCGATCGCCGCCGACCGCGCGCAGTGGGCGCACCTCGTCCGCTACGACGCGACCACCCGCTGGTACCACCGGCTGCGCACCGGCCCCGGCTACGAGGTGTGGCTGCTGAGCTGGGTACCGGGGCAGGGCAGCGGGCTGCACGACCACGGCCGCTCCTCCGGTGTCCTCACCGTCCTGGAGGGCACCCTCACCGAACGCACCGAGCGCGGCACGCGCGCGTTGACGGCGGGAACACAGCGGGTGTTCGCGCCGGGGTACGTCCACGAGGTCGTCAACGACGCGCTGGAGCCGGCGGTCAGCCTGCACGTCTACTACCCGGGCCTGACCGCGATGCCGATGCACACCGCGCAGCACTGCGAGGCACGCACCGAGCCGCGTCCGGTGACTGCCTGAGACCCGGGCAGTCCTGGTGCCCTGACCGCCTGAGACCCGGGCCGTCCGGATGCCGTGACCGCCCGAAATCCGATGGGCCCCGTCCGGTGACTGCCTGACGCGTTGTCGTACCCGCCTGCAAGACTTGTCCCCATGCACATTGTGGTTCTGGCAGGCGGCATCGGCGGTGCCCGTTTCCTGCGCGGTCTGAAGCAGGCCGTGCCCGACGCGGACGTCACGGTGATCGGCAACACCGGCGACGACATCCACCTCTTCGGGCTGAAGGTCTGCCCGGACCTCGACACGGTGATGTACACGCTGGGCGGCGGTATCAACGAGGAGCAGGGCTGGGGGCGGGTCGACGAGACCTTCCGCCTGAAGGAGGAACTGGCGGCCTACGGGGTCGGGCCCGACTGGTTCGGCCTGGGCGACCGGGACTTCGCCACGCACATCGTGCGCACGCAGATGCTCGGCGCGGGCTATCCGCTCAGCGCCGTCACCGAGGCGCTGTGCGACCGCTGGAAGCCGGGCGTGAAGCTGATCCCGATGACCGACGACCGCGTGGAGACCCACGTGGCGGTGGAGGTCGACGGCGAGCGCAAGGCGGTCCACTTCCAGGAGTACTGGGTACGGCTGCGCGCCTCGGTCCCGGCGGAGGCGGTCGTGCCGGTCGGCGCCGAGCAGGCCAAGCCGGCGCCCGGTGTGCTGGAGGCCATCGCCGCGGCGGACGTCATCCTCTTCCCGCCGTCCAACCCGGTCGTGTCCATCGGCACCATCCTCGCCGTCCCCGGCATCCGGGAGGCGATCGCGGACGCGGGCGTGCCCGTGATCGGCCTGTCCCCCATCGTCGGGGACGCGCCCGTGCGCGGGATGGCCGACAAGGTGCTCGCCGCGGTCGGCGTGGAGTCCACGGCCGCCGCGGTCGCCGAGCACTACGGCTCCGGCCTGCTGGACGGCTGGCTGGTCGACACCGTGGACGCGGCAGCGGTCGAGCGGGTCGAGGCGGACGGGATCCGCTGCCGCGCCGTACCGCTGATGATGACCGACGTCGACGCGAGCGCGCAGATGGCGCGGGAGGCGCTGGCGCTGGCCGAGGAGGTGCGGGGAGCGTGAGCGAGGAACGCTCCGAGCACACGGCGTACACGGTCCGGGCCCTGTCGGGCATTCCCGAGGTGCGGCCGGGCGACGATCTCGCCAAGCTGATCGCCGCCACCGAGCCGGGCCTGGCCGACGGGGACGTGCTGATCGTCACCTCCAAGATCGTCTCCAAGGCCGAGGGCCGGATCGTGCGGGCCGACGACCGGGAGGCGGCCATCGACGCCGAGACCGTCCGGGTCGTCGCCCGGCGCGGCACGCTGCGCATCGTGGAGAACCGGCAGGGCCTGGTCATGGCCGCAGCCGGGGTCGACGCCTCCAACACCCCCGCCGGGACCGTGCTGTTGCTGCCCGAGGACCCGGACGCGTCCGCGCGCGCGATCCGCGACGGCCTGCGCGCCGCCCTCAAGGTCGACGTGGGCGTGATCGTCACCGATACCTTCGGACGGCCCTGGCGCTCGGGGCTCACGGACGTGGCGATCGGTGCCGCCGGGGTGCGCGTACTGGACGATCTGCGCGGGGACACGGACGCGTACGGCAATGCGCTCCACGCGACGATCGTGGCCACGGCGGACGAACTGGCCGCCGCCGGCGACCTGGTCAAGGGCAAGGCGACGGGCCGGCCGGTGGCCGTGGTGCGCGGTCTCCCCCATGTGGTGACCCCGGCGGAGGACGGCGAGGGGGCGCGGGCGCTGGTGCGCGACGCGCGCGGCGACATGTTCCGGCTCGGCACGTCCGAGGCCGTCCGGGAGGCGGTGACCCAGCGGCGTACGGTCCGGGCCTTCACCGACCAGCCGGTGGACCCCGGATCGGTACGGCGCGCGGTGGCCGCGGCGGTGACCGCACCGGCCCCGCACCACACCACGCCATGGCGGTTCGTGCTGCTGGAGTCGGCGGAGTCGCGGACCCGGCTGCTGGACGCGATGCGGGACGCCTGGATCGCCGACCTGCGCGGGGACGGCAAGAGCGAGGAGTCCATCGCGAAGCGGGTGCGCCGTGGCGATGTCCTGCGCGACGCGCCGTATCTGGTCGTGCCGTGCCTCGTCATGGACGGTTCGCACCACTACGGGGACGCGCGGCGGGACGGCGCCGAGCGGGAGATGTTCGTCGTCGCGATGGGTGCGGGCGTGCAGAACCTGCTGGTCGCGCTGGCCGGTGAGCGGCTGGGCTCGGCGTGGGTGTCGTCCACGATGTTCTGCCGGGACGTGGTGCGCGAGGCGCTCGCGCTGCCCGCGGACTGGGAGCCGATGGGCGCGGTGGCGGTCGGGCATCCGGCCGAGGAGCCGAGACCGCGGCCGGAGCGGGATGCGGAGGCGTTCATCGATCTTCGGTGAGTTCGGCATACGCGGCCGTAGCTCTCGTACGACCGCCTAGTCTCGTAGGACGGCACCGGCACCACCGGCTTTCTGGGACCTGATTCGTGGCAGGACGATTCGTTCAGCAGCCCACGCGTACGACCGTGCGCGGCGGCCATGTCGGTGTGCCCGCGGGCCCGGCGGGCTCGGCGGCCGCCGGGATACCGCGGCAGGCGGCGGCGCCCGCGCGGGTGCGGCGGTGGGTGCCGGACGGGCCGCTCGACCTCGGGCTGGTCCTCGGACCGCTGCGGCGCGGACCCGCCGACCCCACCTTCCGCGCCACCGCGGACGGATCCGTGTGGCGGACCTGCCGTACGCCCGCCGGACCGGGCACCCTGCGGGTGCGGGCGTACGGCGGTGAGGTGCTCGGTGAGGCGTGGGGGCCGGGGGCGGAGTGGCTGCTGGACCGGCTGCCCGAATTGCTCGGCGCGGCCGACGAGCCGGAGGCGTTCGTGCCCCGGCACCGGGTGGTGGCGCTCTCGCGGCACCGGCAGCCGGGGCTCAGGCTGACGCGGACCGGGCTGGTGCTGGAGTCGCTGATTCCGTCGGTGCTGGAGCAGAAGGTCACGACCGACGAGGCGTATCGGGCGTGGCGGCTGCTGGTGCGGAGGTTCGGGGAGCCGGCGCCGGGGCCCGCGGGGGCGGGCGAGCGGCCGATGTTCGTGATGCCGGCGCCGCGTACCTGGGCGCTGATTCCGTCCTGGGAGTGGCACCGGGCCGGGGTCGACGACAAGCGGGCGTCGACGATTCTGCGGGCCGTGCGGGTCGCCGCGCGGCTGGAGCAGGCGGTGGGGATGCCGGCGGGTCAGGCACAGGCGCGGTTGGAGGTCGTGCCGGGGGTCGGGCCGTGGACGTCGGCGGAGGTGGTGCAGCGCAGTCATGGGGCGGCGGATGCGGTGACGGTGGGGGATCTGCATCTGCCGGGGATCGTGGGGTGGGCGTTGGCGGGGGACCGGGATGCCGACGATGCGGTGATGCTGCGCTTGCTGGAGCCGTATGCCGGGCAGCGGCATCGGGCGGTGCGGTTGATCTTGCTGAGCGGACGGGTGCCGGCCCGCCGTGCGCCGAAGATGCCTCGGGTGGACATCGGGTTGCTGTGAGGGGGGCTGGGCGGGGGCGGGTGCGCTTGCCCGCGCCTGCGGGGTGCCGCTTTCCGTGGGACGGGCGCCGCCTCAGCGGTACGACTGCCCGCAGCGGCGGCGGCACTGCGCAGCCGACGGCACCGCAGCTCCCCAAGGAGCGCGGGGAACTGCGCGCCCAGCCACTGCCGGACCCGCACGCGAACTGCTCGCGGCCCTGGCCCCAGCCCCGAAGTACCCCAGCCCCGAAGTATGGGGGCTGGGGGCGCAGCCCCCATGGGAGGGCGCCCCCAGCCGGCGTTACTGGTCGGACGAGAAGCGGAGCGAGGCCGGGGGGATGAGGGCGTCGCACCATACGCGGACTCCCTCGCGGAGTTCGTTGTCCGCGCCGATGGTCGCGCCGTCGCCGACGACCGTGCCCGTGAGGACCGTGCGTTCGCCGACGCGGGCCCGCGCACCGATGAGGGAGTCGGTGATGACGGCGCCGGACTCGATGACGGCGCCGGGGAGGATCGTCGAGCCGGAGACCCGCGCACCCTCGGCCACGAACGCCCCCTCGCCCACCACGGTGCCGCCCGTCAGCTTGGCGTCCTGCGCCACCGTGGCCGTGGGGAGGATCAGCCGGTCGCCGCAGCGGCCGGGGACGGCCGGGGACGGGACGCGGCCGAGGACCAGGTCGGCCGAGCCGCGGACGAACGCCGCCGGGGTGCCGAGGTCCAGCCAGTACGTCGAGTCCACCATGCCCTGGAGATGGGCGTCGGCCGCCAGCAGGTCGGGGAACGTCTCGCGCTCCACCGACACCGGCCGGCCCAGCGGGATCGTGTCGATGACCGAGCGGCGGAAGACGTACGCCCCCGCGTTGATCTGGTCGGTGACGATCTCCTCGGGCGTCTGCGGCTTCTCCAGGAAGGCGAGGACGCGGCCGGACTCGTCCGTGGGGACCAGACCGAAGGCGCGCGGGTCCGCGACCTTGGTGAGGTGCAGCGACACGTCCGCGCCGGTCGACGTGTGGGTGTCGACCAAGGCTCTGATGTCCAGGCCGGTCAGAATGTCGCCGTTGAAGATCAGCACCGGCTCGTCGGGACCGGAGTGCAGCCGCGAGGCGACGTTGCGGATGGCCCCGCCGGTACCGAGCGGCTCCTCCTCCGTCACGTACTCGATGTGCAGGCCGAGGGCGGAGCCGTCGCCGAAGTACGGCTCGAAGACCTCGGCCAGATAGCTGGTGGCGAGGACGATGTGGTCCACGCCCGCCGCCTTGGCGCGCGCCAGCTGATGCGTGAGGAACGGCACCCCGGCGGCGGGGACCATGGGCTTGGGCGTGTGCACCGTGAGCGGACGCAGCCGGGTGCCTCTGCCGCCGACCAGGAGGATCGCTTCTGTCACCTGTCGTCTCTGCTTCCTGCCGGGACCGGCCGAACTACTCGTATTCACTCGTATCACTCGTTTCGGCCGGTCAGTGTATGCAGACCGTAGCGGCGGCACCCTTGACGACCGCGCGGTTTCCCACGAGATCGGTAGGAGAACGGTGTGAGACCGGCGAGCCGCCTGGCGACGGCGCCGAACGCGCACCTCCCGACCGCTCAGCGCCCCTGAAAGTGCGCCGCGCTCGAACGAGCCGTACCGAGCTTGCCATAAAGCCGTGCGCCGGGGCACTCGGTGGCGAATCCGTCCCGATGGCCGGAGATTACGTTCAGTCGCACCTTCTTACCTTTGGCGTAACGGTTGCCTCCTGACGACGTGAGATATGTCTTGCCGCGTGGATTGCCCCCGTAAAGCCCGAGCTTCCACGCGGTGAGCCTGGCGATGGCCTTCACGGCGGCACCGGACGGCTTCGCCGTGCCGTAGGTGCCGATCACGGCGATACCCATGCTGTTGTTGTTGAAGCCGAGGGTGTGTGCGCCGAGGACCGCCTTCGCCACGCCGCCGGCCCGGCCCTCGTAGATGGTTCCGCACTTGTCGACGAGGAAGTTGTAGCCCATGTCCCGCCAGCCCATGCTCGTGACGTGGTAGCGGTAGATACTGCGGATGACGGAGCCGGCCTGGGAGCAGCTGTACTTGTTGCCGGAGGCCGTGTGGTGCACGAAGACCGCCTTGATCTTCTTCGTGTAGGCGAAGTCGCCGTCGCGCAGCGACTCGTCCGCGCCCCAGCCGCGGCGCGTGACGATCCGCGGCCGCGGCCCGATGTACGGCTTGCCCTTCACCGGCCCCTTCAGACGGGCGAGTTCCTGTTCGGTGGCCTTCTTGCCCAGCGCCGGAATCTCCCGGGCACCGAAGGGGGCGATGTCGGTGTTGGCGGTCGAGGCCGCCTTCGCCGCGTCCGTGTCCAGATCGGTGTGCGGCCTGTCGGCCGGTGCGCCGGCGGCCGACGCACCCGCGGGCGGCGCACCCGCGGACGGCACCTCCTTACCGGGGTCGACGAGTTCCAGGCGCAGCCCGGAGGGCAGCGGCGGCCTCGCCGACCCGGACGGATGCGACGCACCAGACGTCCCGAATGTTCCGGACGTCGCGGATGTTCGGGATGTCCCCGACGCCCCGGACTGCTGCGACGGCTTTGACGACCGGGACGGGTGCGACGGCTTTGCGGCCCTGACCGGGTACGACGACTTCGAGGCCCGAGCCGGGTGCGACGGCTTCGACGGCCGCGGTCCGCCCGTACCCGTGCTCCGCGCGCCCGTGTCGTCGGCGCGGACCCGCACGTCCACGCCCTCGGCGGCGCCCACCCACAGCGGTGCGGTCGCCCCGCGTACCCGCCGCGCGGTGCGTTCCGCCGTACCCGGGTCGGGGCCGTGGTCGGCGTTGTGCGTCTCGACGTCCTGCCAGCCGGACCACTCCCCCGTCGCGGCCGACCGGGTGCGCACCTGGACCCGGCCGCGCAGCTCGGTGTCCGGGTCGTTCCAGACGACCCCGAGCAGCGAGAAGTGCTCGCCGTCGGGCCGGTACAGCCCCTGCACCGGGGCGACGCCGAGAACGCGCCGGTCGGTGAGGGGGGCGAGGGGCAGTGAGCGGGTGCTCCCCCGGACCGTGCTCCGCGGGATCGCGGTCACCGCGGTCGCGAGCTTCGCGGCGGTCGCGAGCTTCGCAGCGGTCGCAAGGTTCGCAGCGGTCGAGGCATTCGCAGCTGTCGAGGCATTCGCAGCTGTCGAAGTCGAAGGCGCGGTCGCGGCATTCGCAGGTGTCGAAGTCGCGGTCGCGGCGGACGCGGTGGTCGCGGGCAGGGTCAGCGGAAGTGCGAGGGCCGTGGCGCAGGTGACGCCGATCGAGGAAGTCAGGAATCCACGCATGCTTATGATCTTGGACATAGTCCGACAAATCTGTCCAATGCTGAACTGATGGACCGTCGGCGACCGTTCCGCCGAACCGGTGGCGGCGGTGCGCGCGGCACGCGTCCGCCCGCGCGTACCCTTTTCCGGGTGAACGCCACCGATCGCACCCCTGCCGACCTGCTGGCTTCCGCGCTCGCCGCGGACCCCGGCCGCCCGCTGGTGACCTTCTACGACGACGCCACGGGCGAACGCGTCGAACTGTCCGTGGCCACCTTCGCCAATTGGGTGGCCAAGACCGCGAATCTCCTCCAGGGCGATCTCTCCGCCGGGCCCGGCGACCGGGTCGCGCTGCTGCTGCCCGCGCACTGGCAGACGGCGGTGTGGCTGCTGGCCTGTTCGTCGGTGGGCGTGCTGGCGGATCTCGGCGGGGATCCGGCCGCCGCGGATGTGGTGGTCAGCGGGCCGGACGCGCTGGACGCGGGGCGGGCATGCCGGGGGGAGCGCGTCGCGCTGGCGCTGCGGCCGCTGGGCGGGCGGTTCCCGCAGGCCCCCGAGGGGTTCATCGACTATGCCGTGGAGGTGCCGAGCCAGGGGGACCGGTTCGCGCCGTTCGCTCCGGTCGATCCCGAGGAGCCCGCGCTGATCGTCGCCGGGCGGGAGTTCAGCGGGGCGGAGGTCGTCGAGCGGGCCCTGGCGGAGGCGCCGTCGCTGGATCTGACCGGTCCTGGGTCGAGGTTGCTGTCGGGGCTGTCGTACGACACGTGGCAGGGGGTCAGCGCGGGGTTGTACTCGCCGTTGGCCGTCGGGGGGTCCGTGGTGCTGTGCCGGAATCTCGACCGGCTGGACGAGGACGCTCTCGCCCAGCGGATCGAGAGCGAGCGGGTGAGTTCGGTGCGCCGCTGAGCAGACCGCGGGTCCCTCTATTGGAGTAACAAAGGGCGCCTCCCGGCCCCTTCCGCCGCCATGGTCGTAAGAGCAGGACGTGACGCTCGTACGCCATGAGGGGGTGCCTCGGTCGTGAGCGACTCCGTGGGCAAGGCCCCCGGTCCTGGGCTCGGCGCCTCGGCCGCCGGGGAAGGGCTTCGGCTGCGGCGTCGGCGGCGGTGGGTGAAGGGGGCGGCGCTCGGGCTGGCCGTGCTCCTGGCGGCGGCCGGCGGAACCGGCTGGGCCCTCTACGCCAAGCTCAGCAACAACATCACCGCCGATGACGCGGCCGCCCGGGAACTGGCCCGGTACGAGCGGGAGCGGCCCACCGCGCTGGTGCGGGGCGCCCAGAACATCCTGCTGATCGGGTCCGACACGCGGGCCGGGGACGGGAACGCGCGCTACGGACGGGATCTGGGCAGTGAGCGCTCGGACACCACGATCCTGCTGCATCTGGCCGCCGACCGGCGCAGTGCCACCGCCGTGTCGCTGCCCCGGGACCTGATGGTGGACATCCCGGGCTGCCGGCAGCCGGACGGCAGCCGCAGCGAGCCGGTGTTCGCGATGTTCAACCACGCCTTCCAGGTGGGCGGTTCGGCGTGCACGATTCGGACCGTCGAGAAGCTGACGGACATTCGGATCGACCATCACGTGGTCGTGGACTTCAGCGGGTTCAAGGAGATGGTGGACGCCGTCGACGGGGTGCAGGTCTGTCTGAAGGAACCCATCGACGACAAGGCGGCCAGGCTCAAGCTGCCCGCGGGGAAGGTCGGGCTCGACGGGGAGCAGGCACTCGGTTATGTACGGGCCCGCAAGTCGCTCGGCGACGGCAGCGACACCGAACGGATGGAACGCCAGCAGCGGTTCCTCGCCGCGCTCGTCGACAAGATGCAGAGCAACGACGTCCTGCTGAACCCGGTGAAGCTGTATCCGGTGCTGGACGCGGCGACCTCCTCGCTCACCACCGATCCGGAACTGGCAAGTCTGCGCGGGATGTACCAATTGGTGCGCGGGCTGCGCGGTATCCCCACCGAACAGGTGCAGTTCCTGACCGTACCGAGGGAGTCGTACGTCTACGACGCCAACCGTGACCAACTCGTGGAGCCGGAAGCCGAGAAGCTGTTCGCGCGGCTGCGGGCCGACCGGCCCGTGGCGGTGGCCCGGAACACGCCGAGCAAGGCCCCACAGACGGGCGAAAAGGGCGAACTCTCCCCCGCGAAGGGCGATCCCGATCCCTCGAACGGCAGCACCCCGCCCGCGAAAGGCGATGCCTCCCCCGCGCCCACGTTCCACGGGAACACCGCCGCCGAACACACCTGTGAGTAATGCGCACATCAAGACGCCGAACTTCCCTCCAGGAAATGAGCCGGATTGCCCAGTTGTAGGCAAGGGAATTTGTCACCGGCGTCGCTTGGCGCTGAACTGGCCGGATAGTGTGAGCGATCCGGTGCACCCGGCCACGAGGTCCGTCCTGGGGCCGTGCACTGTTTCACCGAGACCCGAGCGCCTTTGAGGGGGAAGGCGCCGCGTGGCCCCGACGGAGGATTCGGACAACCGTGGACGCGCAAGGCCGTGGGCGGGCGGACAACATCGACCCCGCAGACCAGTGGGTACTCAATCCGAACACCGGCGAATACGAACTGCGACTGAGCCCTTCCGCACCGCAGTCGTCGGTCCCCCGCCCCCGCAGACCCGCCGCCCGGGACAACGCCGGCGCACCGCGCCGCCGTAAGGACTCGGCGCCCGGCGAGACCCGCGAGAAGGGCAAGGCGCGCGGCGGTACCGTACCGCCGCCACGGTCGGGCCGGCGCAAGGGCGGCGAGCCGGAGGCCGCGCAGGGGCGTCGGGCGACGCGGCGGCCGGTGAAGAAGAAGTCGAAGGCCAAGAAGGCCCTGGCGTGGACCGCCGGCGGCACGGCGTTCGTGGTGATCGCCGTCGGCACGGCCGGCTATCTGTACCTGAAGCACCTCGAGGGCAACGTCACCACGACGGACGTCGGCAGCGCGGCCAAGAACGGCTTCAGCAAGAACGACGCCTTCAACATCCTGATCATCGGCACCGACAAACGCACCGGCAAGGGCAACGAGGGCTACGGCGACAAGGGCAGCGTCGGGCACGCCGACACCAACATCCTGCTGCACGTCTCCAAGGACCGGACGAACGCGACCGCGCTCAGCATTCCGCGCGACCTGATCACGAACGTGCCGGACTGCCCCACCAAGCAGCCCGACGGCAGCGAGAAGGTCGTCCCCGGCACGGACAACGTCCGCTTCAACACCAGCCTGGGGCAGGACGGCCGGGATCCCGGCTGCACCATGCGCACGGTGCAGGCGGTCACCGGCATCATGCCGGACCACTTCATGATGGTGGACTTCAACGCGGTGAAGACGCTGACCTCGGCGGTCGGCGGGGTGGACGTGTGTCTCGCGCACGCGGTGGACGACAAGGAGTCGCACCTCAAGCTGAGCGCGGGCCAGCACAAGATCGAGGGCGAGCAGGCACTGGCCTTCGTCCGCACCCGGCACAGCTGGGGCAACCAGGGCGACCTCGACCGCATCAAGGTGCAGCAGCAGTTCATGGGCTCGCTGATGCGGAAGATGTCCTCCAGCGACACGCTCACCAACCCGTCGAAGCTGATCGACCTCGCCGAGGCCGCCACGAAGGCGCTGACCGTCGACCAGGGCATCGGCTCCGTGGGCACGCTCAAGGACATCGCGCTGGAGCTGAAGAAGGTCCCGACGAAGAACATCTCGTTCGTGACCGTGCCCGTGATCGACAACCCGGCCGACGGCGTCGTCCACAAGACGGTCGTCGTCAACCAGACCACCGCCCCCAACGTCTTCGACGCCATCAAGAACGACGTCTCCTTCACCGAGGTGAAGAAGAAGCAGAAGGCGGAGAAGGACGCGGAGGCCGCGCGCCTGAAGGGCAGCAGGTCCGCGCCCTCCGACGTACGGGTGCGGATCCTCAACGGCGGTGCCGAGGCGGGCAGCGCGCAGGAGACCCTCCAGTGGCTGCAGACCAAGGAGGGCGTGCTGAAGTCCGAGAACGCGGGCAACGCGGGCCCCGCGAGCAGGACCACGCTGGAGTACGCGCCCGACCAGGCCGCCCAGGCGCGGGAGCTGGCCCAGCTCATGGGGCTGTCCGGTTCCGCGCTCAAGCCGGGCAAGAGCGTGACCAACTCCCAGGGATTGCCGGCGATGACGCTGACCCTGGGCAAGGACTTCAAGGGTGCGGGTGCCTCGCTCACCGCACCGGCCAAGGCGCCCGCCGTCGACAAGTCCACGGCGGACACGGTGAAATGCGCCTCTTAGGAAATTCTTAGGTAACCAGGCGGGTCCGCCGTGCGTCTAACTGGACGCGGGGCGGGCCCGTTCGTACGCGCAAGGGTGGGGAGGGCAGGACGTTTGGCGCAGAGCGATGTACGCGGCAAGGAACCTGCGGTCGACGACACGATGTCACTCGCACCGCAGGACCGGGCGACGCCGGAAGAGGCCGGCCGGCACGGCGGAGGGCGGCGCACCGGCGGTCCCCGGACCGAGCGGCCGCCGCGCAGACGGCGGACGCTGCGCTGGTCGGCGATCGTCCTCACGGTGGTGATACTCGGCACCGCGGGCGCCGGTTATCTCTACTACCAGCACCTGAACGCCAACATCCAGAAGGGCCGGCGCAGCAGCGGCGACGACTCCAAGGCGCACAAGACGCCGGCGAACGCGGCCGGGCAGACGCCGGTGAACATCCTGCTGATCGGCTCGGACAGCCGTAACTCCGCGGAGAATCTGAAGCTCGGCGGCAGCAGGGACAGTGTCGGCGCCCCGGGGAACGCCGACGTGCAGATGCTCATCCACCTCTCCGCGGACCGCAAGAGCGCCGCCATGGTGAGCATCCCGCGGGACACCCGCGTCGACATCCCCAAGTGCACGGACCCGGACACCGGCAAGGTCTATCCGGCGACCAACGACATCATCAACACCACGCTGGGCCGTGGCGGTGCGGGCTGCACGCTGGCCACCTGGGAGAACCTCACCGGGGTCTACATCGACCACTGGATGACGATCGACTTTGCGGGTGTGGTGAGCATGGCGGACGCCATCGGCGGCGTCGACGTCTGTGTGAAGCAGAACGTCTGGGACCACTCGACGCCGGCCCAGCGCGGCGGCTCCGGGCTGAAGTTGACGGCCGGGACGCACAAGGTCCAGGGCGTGCAGGCCCTGCAGTGGCTGCGCACCCGGCACGCCTGGGGCAGCGACCTGATGCGGGCCCGCGCCCAGCACATGTACCTGAACTCGATGATCCGCACGCTGAAGCACCAGAACGTGTTCACCGACTCCGGTCGGCTGATGGACCTGGCCGAGGCGGCCACCAAGTCCCTGAAGGTCTCCGAGGAGATCGGCACGGTCAAGAAGCTGTACGACCTGGGCATGGAGATGAAGTCGGTGCCGTCGAACCGCATCACGTCGGTGACGATGCCCAACGTCAAGGACAGCGCGAACTCCGAGCATGTCGTGCCGGACCCGGCCGGCGCCGGCCGGATCTGGCAGATGCTCCGCGACGACGTGCCGTTCGACAAGAACGGCACGGCCTCGGACACGAAGCCGGTCGCGAGCAGGACTCCGGCGGCTGCGGCGGCCAAGTCGCCGTCCGTGGACCCGGGTCGGCTGGGCGTGCTGGTACGCAACGCGACCCAGAGTTCCACCGAGAGCGCGGTGCCGGGGCGGGCGAACGCGATCAGCCAGGTGCTGGCGCAGCAGGGCTACGCACGGGCGAGTGCCGACACCTCGGGAGCGGCGTCCGAGGACAGTACGGTCGTGCAGTACCCGAGCGCGGATCTGCAGGGGGACGCGCAGGCGGTGGCGAAGGCGCTCGGCATCCCGGTGAGCGCGGTGAAGAAGTCGACCGATGTGTCGGGGGTCACCGTGGTCGTGGGCGCGGACTGGCGCACCGGCACCGCGTTCCCCAAGCCGTCCAAGCCGAAGGCGGGCGACCTGCCCACCGGCTCCGACGCCCTCAACGGGTCGGACTCCTCGCAGTGCATGGACGTGTACCAGCCCTACCAGTGGTAGCCGCATGCCACAGCGGTAGCCGAAAGGCACAGTGGCCCCTCCCGGATCCGGGAGGGGCCGTCGAGGCCGGTGCGGTGCGCGCCTCAGTGCGAGCTGAGCACCGCGGGGCGCCGTGACGCGATGACCTTCTTGGCCAGCGACTTCGGGCTGGTCAGAAAGCCCCAGCCCCAGCACATGTGCATGGTGGCCAGGGCCACCGGGATCCGCAGCCGGGCCTTCAGGGGCAGCCCCCTGCCCGCCGGGACGGAGCCCGCGGCGATGGCCGCCAGATAGCCGCCGGGGACGACGAAGCCCCACGGGGTGAGCGCCGCGCCGACCACGATGCCGGCCGCTATCGCGCAGACCGCCGTGGGCGGGGCGAGATAGCGCAGGTTGATGGAGCCGGAGTGGTAGCGGGCGACGACGTGCCGCCAGCGGCCGTAGTCCTTGTACTGCTTGGCCAGCGCCCGCACCGAGGGCCGCGGCCGGTACGACACCCGCAGCTCGGGCGAGAACCAGATGAGCCCGCCCGCTTCCCTGATCCGGAAGTTCAGCTCCCAGTCCTGGGCGCGGATGAACTCCTCGTTGTAGCCGCCCTGTTGCTCCAGGGCCTCGCGGCGGAAGACGCCGAGGTAGACGGTCTCGGCGGGGCCCGCCTCGCCGCCGGTGTGGAAGGCGGCGTTGCCGACACCGATCTTCGAGGTCATCGCGGCGGCGACCGCGTGCTCCCAGTCGTTCTCGCCCTCGGCGTACATGAGGCCGCCGACGTTCTGCGCGCCGGTCTCCTCCAGGAGCCGTACGGCGGTGGCGATGTAGTTGGGCGAGAGCATGCCATGGCCGTCGACGCGGACCACGATCGGGTGCCGGGAGGCCTTGATCGCAGCGTTCAGCGCGGCGGGGGTGCGGCCGGTGGGGTTCGGGACGGTGTGCACACGCTTGGTGCTGGACGCGGTTTCCGCCACGAGCTGAGCCGCGATCTCGTCCGTGCGGTCCGTGGACGGACCGAGGGCGATGACGACCTCCATCTCGCCGGCGTACTCCTGCGCGAGGATCGCTTGGACGGCTCCGCGCAGATGCCGCTCCTCGTCGAGGACGGGCATGATCACGGAAACAGCGGGGAGTCGCACGTCGGGCTTGGCGTTCATAGGGCGCTCACGTTACCGCGAACGGGGGACACCGGTGCGCGCCGCCGGGGCGTATGACGCGGGCTGGAGATCGTATCGGCCTACGGTGCTCACGGATCCCACGTACGGCCTCGCCCGGAGGTGTCCTTCTTGGCCAGCCCGCCCCGGTCCCCTGCGCGTCCGCAGCGCCGACCGCAGCCGCCCCGCCGTGTGCCGCGCCCGCCCGAGCGGCCCGCGAGGTCCCTGCGGCCGCCGCGCCGGCCCCGCTGGGCGATGCGGGCGGCGACCACGCTGTCCGTCCTGGTGCTCGCCTCCGCCGGGATCGGGCACGCGGTGATCAGCAGCCTGGACGCGGGCATCGCCCGGGTCGACGCCTTCAAGGACATGAAGAACCGGCCCAGCGCGAGCCACGGCACGAACCTGCTGCTGGTCGGCACCGACGGCCGCGACAAGATCACCGAGCAGGAGCGGCGGCAGTTCCGGCTGGGCGGGGTGCCCTGCCACTGCACCGACACGATGATGATCGTGCACGTCTCGGAGAACCGGGACCGGGCCACGGTGGTGAGCCTGCCGCGCGACTCCTACGCCGAGGTGCCCGAGCACACCGACGACACCTCCGCGGAGCCGCACGCATCCCACCCGATCAGGCTCAACGCGGCCTACGCCGAGGGCGGCCCGGGGCTGACGATCCGCACCGTCGAGAACATGACCCATGTGAAGATCGACCACTATCTGGAGGTCGACTTCGCCAGTTTCATGAAGACCGTGGACGTCCTCGGCGGGGTCAGGATCTGTACGGCGACCCCGCTGAAGGACTCCTACACCGGCCTCGACCTCACGCCCGGCACCCACACCCTCACCGGCGGTCAGGCCCTGCAGTACGTACGGGCCCGGCACATCGACGGGGCGAGCGACCTGGGCCGGATGAAGCGGCAGCAGCAGTTCCTGGCCGCGCTGATCGAGCGGGCCACCTCCTCCGGGGTGCTGCTGAACCCGATGCGGTTCCGGGACGTGACCCGGGCGGTGCTCGGGTCGGTCCGCGCCGACGAGGGCTTCGGCGCGGACGAGCTGCTCGACCTCGGCCGGGCCATGCGGGACTTCTCCCCGTCCTCCTCCGAGTTCACCACCGTGCCCATCGCGCAGATGAACTACGACGTCAAGGGCATCGGCTCGACCCTGAAGTGGGACCAGACCAAGGCGGACCAGCTCTTCACGGCCCTGCGCGACGACAAGCCGCTCACCGCGGACCAGCCGCACCGCGCCCACACCCCCGCACCGGTGTCGGTGGACGTGGACCCGCGGCAGATCCGGGTCCAGGTGGCGAACGGCACCGCTACCGTCGGCCTCGCGGGACGCGTCGACGCGGCGCTCGCGGCGACCGGCTTCGCCACGACGCGCCAGCCGGTGACCGCCCCCGCCCATGTGCCGCACACGATGATCTTCTACGACCCCCGCTGGGACCGCTCCGCCCGCGCCCTGGTCGCGGCCCTGCCGGGCAGCGAACTGCACCCGGCTCCGGGCCAGGGCCCCCTGCTGAAGGTGACCGCCGGAGCCGACTTCAAGGACGTCCGCAAGATCCGCTTCGACGACCCGGCACAGCCCCAGCAGAACGTGCTGCGCGGGGACGAGGTGCTGTGCTGAACGCTTCGCTGTGAGTGCCGCGATCTGCCGTCGATCGTCTGCGGCGCCGTCGTGGCCGGTCGCGCAGTTCCCCGCGCCCCTTCCCGGCGCTGCCCCTCGGGGTGCTCAGTCCTGGAACCCCTCTGCCATCCTCTTCTCCCGCAGCTCGCGGATGGCGCGGCGGCGGGCCAGGCGGTGGGTGCGGCGGATCTGGGCCTCCTGGTGGCGGCGGCGGTCGCGGTCGGTCTCCGGGATCACCGGCGGTACCCGGCGCGGCGTGCCGTCGGCGTCGACGGCGGCGAAGACCAGGTAGGCGGAGCCGACCTGGGTGGCCGGGGTCGACTCGTTCCAGCGCTCGGCGAGGACCCGTACACCGACCTCCATGGAGGTCCGGCCGGTCCAGTTGACCTGCGCCTTCACATGGACCAGGTCGCCGACGCGGACCGGCTCCAGGAAGGCCATCTCGTCCATGGAGGCGGTGACGGCGGGACCGCCGGAGTGCCGGCCGGCCACCGCGCCCGCCGCGTCGTCGACCAGCTTCATGATCACCCCGCCGTGCACCGTCCCCAGCAGGTTGGTGTCACTGTGGGTCATGATGTGACTGAGGGTGGTGCGCGAGGCGGACGTCGGCTTGCCGGGGATGTCCGGTTCCGGGTCCGTGACCTGGTCTGTCATGCCGTCCACCTTATGCCGAGGTGACAGTCGCGGAATTTGTGTTGGCTTCGCAACAGGGCCGCTCCTATTTTCCGACAGCCCTTGTAAGGCATACGGCGGTGCCCTGCACACTGGGGCGCATGAATGACTGGCCCGAGGGATGGTCCGACAACAATGGCGGACCCCGGTACGGACGCGGTAGCGCCGGCGCGCAGCCGGAGGGCGCGCGTGCGATGCGTCAGGTGCGGCGCGGCCCGGCGGTACCGCCCGGGCAGCGCTCGTACGGCGACCCCGGCCCGGCGGCACCGCCGTACGGGACCGCTGTCCCGCAGCAGCCGTCCTACAGGGACGGCCAGGGATACGACGAGGGCGCCGACTACGACAGCGGCTACAACACCGGGCAGGTGTACGGCGGCGGCCGCCGCGGTGGTGGTGGCTTCGTGCCCAATGACAACGACCCGGACCCGGAGCTCGCCCAGTACCGGCCGCGCCCGAACTGGCGGCGCCGGATCAAGTGGACCGTGATCACGCTGGCGACCGTGCTCATCGTCACATCCGTCGCCACCTACTTCTGGGCCGACTCCAAGCTGCGCCGCGAGGTCGACCTGTCCCAGGTCATCGACCGGCCGGCCTCGGGCTCCGGCACCAACTACCTGATCGTCGGCTCGGACAGCCGCGAGGGCATGTCCAAGGCGGACGAGCAGCGGCTGCACACCGGTTCCGCCGAGGGCAAGCGGACCGACTCGATGATGATCCTGCACGTCGGTGACAACGGCGACACCCTGGTCTCGCTGCCGCGCGACTCGAACGTGACCGTCCCGTCGTACAAGGGCTCCACGTCCGGGAAGGTCTTCCCGGCGCGGGGCCGGCAGGAGAAGCTCAACGCGACCTACGCCGAGGACGGTCCGACCCTGCTGGTCCGCACGATCGAGGCCAACACCGGTCTGCACATCGACCACTATGTGGAGATCGGCTTCCAGGGCTTCGCGAACATCGTGGACGCGGTCGGCGGTGTCGACATCAACATCGACAAGGGCTTCAAGGACAAGTGGTCCGGCGCCGACTTCCAGGCGGGCGAGCAGACCCTGAACGGCCAGCAGGCCCTCGCCTTCGTCCGCACCCGGCACGCGTTCGCCACCTCCGACCTGCAGCGCACCAAGAACCAGCAGAAGTTCCTGTCGGCGCTGGCCCACCAGGTGGCCACCCCGTCGACGATCCTCAACCCCTTCACCTTCTACCCGGTGATGGGCGCGGGCCTGGACTCTCTGATCGTCGACAAGGACATGTCCCTGTGGGACCTGGCCTCGATGTTCTGGGCCATGAAGGGTGTCCAGGGCGGTGGCGGCACGTCCCTGAACATGCCGATCTCCGGCTCCGTCGGCGGCAACCTCGTCTGGGACAAGTCGAAGGTCAAGACGCTGGTGGACGAGCTGAACAACGACCAGAAGGTCACCGTCACCGGTAACTGACCGCTGTCGCAGCAGTCGCAGCATCGGTCGAGGGCACCCGCGCGGGTGCCCTCGACCGCGTTCAGGCGGGCCTCACATCTTGCCGGCGCCCGCCATGGCTCGGCACATCTCCGCCGAGCGGCGACACGCCTCCGCGCAGCGCATCATCTGCGGGTCGTCCGGCATCGCCATACACGCGTCGGCACACATGTCGCACGCCTTGGCACACATCGCGCACATGTCGCCCGCCATGGGCGAGCGGCGCATCATCATGTCGGCGCACATACGGGTCGTCTCGGAGCAGTCCATGAGCGCGCGCATGATCTGCATCTGGGCCTGGCCGCCCTTGTGCATGCAGGAGCTCATGGTCTCCTCGCACATGGTGTGCGCGGCCATGCAGGCGTTGACGCAGTCCTGCATCTGCTGGGTCATGGGCGTCATCGTTCCGGGCTGGGTCATGGCTCCTCCTCGGAGGCGGGGACCCGGGGCGGGCCCCGTGTGCTTCCGTCCTACGTCCCCGTGGCCCGCCCCGCATGTGACCGACCGGTCGGCAGGTACCCCCGGGCAGCGGAAAGGCGCCCCGGAGGGCGCCTTTCGACGAGCGGGTGACTCCCTTGCCGCTACGGCAGGTTGCGGGCCATGACGATCCGCTGCACCTGGTTCGTGCCTTCGTAGATCTGCGTGATCTTGGCGTCGCGCATCATGCGCTCCACCGGGTAGTCGCGGGTGTAGCCGTAGCCGCCGAGCAGCTGGACGGCGTCCGTGGTGACCTCCATCGCCACGTCCGAGGCGAAGCACTTGGCGGCGGCGCCCAGGTAGGTGAGGTCGGCGTCGCCGCGCTCGGAGGCGGCGGCGGCCTGGTAGGTGAGAGCGCGGGCCGCCGAGATCTTCATCGACATGTCGGCGAGCATGAACTGGATGCCCTGGAAGTCGGCGATCGCCTTGCCGAACTGCTTGCGCTCCTGGACATAGCCCTTGGCGTAGTCGAAGGCGCCCTGCGCGACACCGAGCGCCTGGGCGGCGATGGTGATGCGAGTGTGGTCGAGGGTCTTCATGGCCGTGGCGAAGCCGCTGCCCTCCTCGCCGATCATGCGGTCGGCGGGGATGCGGACGTTGTCGAAGTAGACCTCGCGGGTCGGGGAACCCTTGATGCCGAGCTTCTTCTCCGGGGCGCCGAAGGAGACGCCCTCGTCCGACTTCTCCACGACGAAGGCGGAGATGCCCTTGGTGCGCTTGTCCGGGTCGGTGACGGCCATGACCGTGTAGTACTCGGAGACGCCGGCGTTGGTGATCCAGCGCTTCACGCCGTTGAGGACCCAGTGGTCGCCGTCGCGCACGGCCTTGGTCTTCATGCCGCCCGCGTCGGAGCCCGCCTCCGGCTCGGAGAGGCAGTACGAGAACATCGCGTCGCCCTTGGCGAGCGGGGTCAGGTACTTCTTCTTCAGCTCCTCGCCGCCGGACAGGATCACCGGGAGCGAGCCCAGCTTGTTCACGGCCGGGATCAGGGAGGAGGAGACGCAGGCGCGGGCCACCTCCTCGATCACGATGACCGTGGCGAGCGCGTCGGCGCCGGCGCCGCCGTACTCCTCGGGGACGTGCACCGCGTGCAGGTCGTTGGCGACGAGGGCGTCGAGGGCCTCCTGCGGGAAGCGGGCCTCCTCGTCCACCGCCGCGGCGTACGGCGCGATCTTCGCCTCGACCAGGGAACGGACGACGTCGCGGAGCATGTCGTGCTCCTCGGACGGGCGGTACAGGTCGAAGTCAGCCGATCCGGCCACGGTGTCTCACGCTCCAAAGACGCAGTGATTCTGACGCTAATTACCGTTAAGTAACTCAAATTTTAGAGGCCGGCCCGCAGCACGCCTACGTGAGCTACGCGACAGCGGGGAAATTGCCCGGTGGACGGCCCGACTATGCTCGGCTCGGCATCCCCGACGTACCCGATCTGGAGCACACCCATGAGCCTGAAGATCACCGTGATCGGCACCGGCTATCTGGGCGCCACGCATGCCGCGGCCATGGCCGAGCTGGGCTTCGAGGTGCTGGGGCTCGATGTCGTGCCCGAGAAGATCGCCATGCTGGAGCGCGGCGAGACCCCGATGTACGAGCCGGGTCTCGAAGAGCTGCTGCGCAGGCATGTCGCGGGCATCGAGGGCGCCACCGGACGGCTGCGGTTCACCACCGACTGGGCCGAGGTGGGCGCGTTCGGCGATGTGCACTTCGTCTGTGTGAACACCCCGCAGAAGCACGGCGAGTACGCCTGTGACATGTCGTACGTCGACTCCGCGATCTCCTCGCTCGCCCCGCATCTGCACGGTCCGGCCCTGGTGGTCGGCAAGTCGACGGTGCCGGTCGGCTCGGCCGACCGGCTGGCCGGCTATCTCGCCGCGCACGCGCCGGCGGGCGGCGACGCCGAGCTGGCCTGGAACCCGGAGTTCCTGCGCGAGGGCTTCGCCGTCGAGGACACCCTGCACCCGGACCGGATCGTGGCGGGTGTGCGCAGCGAGCGCGCCGAGAAGCTGCTGCGGGAGGTGTACGCGACCCCGATCGGCGAGGGCACGCCGTTCGTGGTGACCGACTTCCCGACCGCCGAGCTGGTGAAGACGGCCGCGAACTCGTTCCTCGCCACCAAGATCTCCTTCATCAACGCGATGGCCGAGGTGTGCGAGGCCGGGGGCGGTGACGTGGCCAAGCTGGCGGAGGCCATCGGCCACGACGACCGGATCGGGCGGAAGTTCCTGCGGGCCGGGATCGGCTTCGGCGGCGGCTGTCTGCCCAAGGACATCCGGGCGTTCATGGCGCGGGCCGGTGAGCTGGGTGCGGACCAGGCGCTGACGTTCCTGCGGGAGATCGACTCCATCAACATGCGCCGGCGCGGTGCGATGGTGGAGATGACCCGGGAGGCGCTGGGCGGCGGCTCCTTCCTCGGCAAGCGGGTCGCGGTGCTCGGCGCCACGTTCAAGCCGGACTCGGACGACGTCCGTGACTCGCCCGCGCTGAACGTGGCCGGCCAGATCCACCTGCAGGGCGGTCAGGTCACCGTGTACGACCCGAAGGGCATGGCCAACGCGCGCAAGGTGTTCCCGACGCTCGGCTATGCCGACTCCGCGCGGGAGGCGGTGCGCGGCGCCGATGTCGTGCTCCACCTGACCGAGTGGCGGGAGTTCCGCGAGCTGGACCCGGCGGCGCTCGGCGAGGTCGCGTCGGCCCGCCTGATCCTGGACGGCCGCAACGCCCTCGACCCCGGGCTGTGGCGCCGCGCGGGCTGGACGTACCGGGCGATGGGCCGGCCCACCGCATAGCCGGGCGGACGGCGCCGGTTCGGCCGAGGCTCAGTCGGCCGAACCGGCGCCTTTCCGCATTCTGCACCACCGGACATGCGCGTGGCCGGTGAACTCCCTGTGTCTTATCGCTCTTTGGGCACCCGAATGGGGCACCCGAAGTGACGGCACCGCGGCTCCGTCAGCTTTCGCCGGCCGTGCGGATCACCTCGTCCAGGGTCTCCCGGGAGCGCTTGAGGTCGGCGATCATGCGGTCGATGCGGTCGCGTTCGGCGGTGAGGTCGGCGACCAGCCGGGGCGTGGCGATCGAGGAGGGTCCGCCGTTCCCGTCGCGCATGCAGGGCAGCAGCTGCCGGATCTTCTCGCTGTGCAGCCCGGCCGCGTACAGCTCCTGGATCCGGATGACCCGGTCGACGGCGCGCTCCGGGTAGTCGCGGTGGCCGCCCGGGGTGCGCTCGGCGGTGAGCAGCCCCTGGGTCTCGTAGTAGCGCAGCGAACGCTCGCTCACGCCGGTGCGCCGGGCCAGTTCACCGATCCGCATGTCCGCCTCCGCCGGGAAGAGGGCTCGAATCTGACATCAGTGTCAAGTTCTACCGTGCCGACATGACGCAGACAACGCACTCCACGGACTTCCTGGCCCCCGCCCGGCTCGGCCGGCTCGCCCTCCCCCACCACCTAGTAATGGCCCCGCTCACCCTCCCCCAGCTCTCGGCTTCGCTCGAGCCGGGGGGACCCCCATCCGCGCGGCGGCCGACGGCACCCCGACCGACCTCATGGTCACGCACTACGCCCAGCGCGCCTCGGCCGGGCTGATCATCGCCGAGGGCTCGACGCCGAACCTGGTCGGCCAGACGTACCCGGACATCACCGCGATCCACACCGACCGGCATCGAGAAGGCTGGCGACGGGTCACCGACGCGGTGCGGGCGGGCGGCGGGCGGATGTTCCTGCAGCTGCAGCACGGCGGGCGGGTCGGCCATCCGGCGACCACGGGACTCGACCCGGTCGCCCCGTCCGCGGTCCCGCTGCCGGAGACGATCTTCACGCCCGGCGGACACCAACGGGCCGTCGTCCCACGGGAGATGACCGGGGGCGACATCCGGTCCACGATCGCCGACTTCGCCGCCGCCGCGCGCCGGGCCGTCGAGGCGGACTTCGAGGGCGTGGAGGTGCACTCGGCCAACGGGATGCTGCTGCACCAGTTCCTCGCGGACAACACCAACCGCCGTACGGACGCCTACGGCGGCTCTGCCGGGCGGCGGGTGCGGTTCGCGGCGGAGGTGACCGAGGCGGTGGCCGACGCGATCGGCGCGGACCGGGTGGGCATCCGGATCTCCCCCGCCTCCACCGTCAACGGCGTCCGCGAGGACGACACCGAGAGCCTGTACGCCGCGCTCCTCGGCCGGCTGAAGGGGCTGGACCTCGCCTATCTGCATCTGGTGCGCTCCGACCCGGCCACCGGCTGGTACCGGCGGATCCGCGCCGACTGGCCCGGCGTCCTCATCGGCAACCCGGACCTGGCCGACCTGACCACCGAGGCCGTCACCCGGGCCGTGCGGGAGCTGCTGGCGGCCGGTGCCGACCTGGTCGCGCTCGGCCGGCCCTTCCTCGCCAACCCGGACCTGGTCGAGCGGCTGCGCCTCGGCGCACCCCTCAACCCGGTCCGGGACCGGTACTTCATGTACGTGGGCGGGGCAGCCGGCTACAACGACTACCCCGCCCTCGCGGATCAGGCCTCGCCGTCGAGCGACTCGATGGTCGCGTTGGACGGGCCCCGCGTGGCCTGAAGCTCGCGGGCCACGTCCTCCGCCGCGCCCAGCACCCGTACCGCGTTCTGCCAGGTCAGCTTGGCCAGGTCGGCCGTGGACCAGCCGCGGTCCAGCAGTTCGGCGAGCAGGTTCGGGTAGCCGGAGACGTCGTTCAGGCCGTCCGGGGTGAAGGCGGTGCCGTCGTAGTCGCCGCCGATGCCCAGGTGGTCGATGCCGGCCACCTCGCGCATGTGGTCCAGATGGTCCGCCACCGTCGACACCGTGGCGATCGGACGGGGGTGGCTCTCCTCGAAGGCCCGGTGGACCTTCATCGCCTCTTCCGTCGTGTCCAGGTGGTGGAAGCCGTGCGCGCGCATGTTCTCGTCGGCCGCCAGCGTCCACTCGACGGCCGCCTGGAGCACGAACTTCGGCACGAACGTCACCATCGCCATACCGCCGTTGGCGGGGAGGCGTTCGAGGACGTCGTCCGGGATGTTGCGGGGGTGGTCGCAGACAGCCCGGGAGGAGGAGTGGGAGAAGATCACCGGGGCGGAGGCCGTGTCCAGCGCGGCGCGCATGGTGGTCGCCGCCACATGGGAGAGGTCGACCAGCATGCCGAGGCGGTTCATCTCCCGCACGACCTCGCGGCCGAAGGCCGACAGGCCGCCGACGTTCGGCTTGTCCGTCGCCGAGTCCGCCCAGTCGTTGTTGTCGTTGTGGGTGAGCGTCATGTAGCGCACGCCCAGCTCGTACAGACCACGCAGGGTGCCCAGCGAGTTGTCGATCGAGTGCCCGCCCTCCGCGCCCATCAGGGAGGCGATACGGCCCTCCGCGCGCGCCGCCTCCATGTCGGCGGCGGTCAGCGCGGCCCGCAGGTCGGCGGGGTTGCGGGCGATCAACTGCCGTACGCAGTCGATCTGTTCGAGGGTCGCCGGGACCGCGCCCGGCAGATCCGAGCGCACATACACCGACCAGTACTGCGCCCCGACCTCGCCCTCGCGCAGGCGCGGGATGTCGGTGTGCAGATGGGCGTCCTGGTGTACGGAGATGTCGCGGGCGTCGAGGTCGTAGCGGACCTGTTCGCGCAGCGCCCACGGCAGGTCGTTGTGACCGTCGACGACGGGGAACTCGCGCAGCAGGGACCGTGCTTCGTCCAGAGAGGTCATTACGTCTTACTTCCCGAAGCCGAAGCCGCTCGACCCCTCGACCTTGGAGCGCAGCCGCTTGCCCTTCTCGGTGGCCTGGTCGTTGAGGTCCTGCTGGAAGTCGCGCATCTTGTGCAGCAGGTCCTCATCGTGGGTGGCGAGGATGCGGGCCGCGAGCAGGCCGGCGTTGCGGGCACCGGCGACGGAGACCGTGGCGACCGGCACGCCGGCCGGCATCTGCACGATGGACAGCAGCGAGTCCATGCCGTCGAGGTACTTCAGCGGCACCGGCACGCCGATGACCGGCAGGGGCGTGACCGAGGCGAGCATGCCCGGGAGGTGGGCGGCGCCGCCCGCACCGGCGATGATCACCTTCAGTCCGCGGTCGGCTGCCTGCTCGCCGTACGCGACCATCTCGCGGGGCATGCGGTGCGCGGAGACGACGTCGACCTCGTAGGCGATCTCGAACTCGTCCAGCGCCTTGGCGGCGGCCTCCATGACGGGCCAGTCGGAGTCCGACCCCATGACGATGCCAACAACAGGGCTCATTCGGTGATCGTGCCTCTCAGATAGCCGGCTGCGTGACGGGCGCGCTCCAGCACGTCGTCCAGGTCGTCGCCGTAGGTGTTGACGTGTCCGACCTTGCGGCCGGGCTTCACGTCCTTGCCGTACATGTGGATCTTGAGCTTGGGGTCGCGGGCCATGCAGTGCAGGTACGCGGAGTACATGTCCGGGTAGTCGCCGCCGAGGACGTTGACCATCACGGTCCACCGGGCGCGCGGGCGCGGGTCGCCGAGCGGGAGGTCGAGGACCGCGCGGACGTGGTTGGCGAACTGCGAGGTGATCGCGCCGTCCTGGGTCCAGTGGCCGGAGTTGTGCGGGCGCATCGCGAGTTCGTTGACGAGGATACGGCCGTCGCGGGTCTGGAACAGCTCGACCGCGAGATGCCCGACGACGCCCAGTTCCTTGGCGATGGTCAGGGCCATCCGCTCGGCCTGCAGCGCGAGGGCCTCGTCGAGGTCCGGGGCCGGGGCTATGACCGTGTCACAGACGCCGTCGACCTGCCGCGACTCCACCACCGGGTAGGCGACGGCCTGGCCGTGCGGGGAGCGTACGACGTTCGCGGCGAGCTCGCGGACGTAGTCGACCTTCTCCTCGGCGAGGACCGGGACGCCGGCCCGGAACGGGTCCGTGGCCTCCTCGGGGGTCTCCACGACCCACACGCCCTTGCCGTCGTAGCCGCCGCGGACGGTCTTCAGGACGACCGGGAAGCCGTCCCCCTCCGCGGCGAACCGGACGACGTCCTCCGGGTCGGTGACGATCCGGTGCCGCGGGCACGGGATGCCGATCACGTCGAGCTTCGCGCGCATCACGCCCTTGTCCTGGGCGTGCACCAGCGCGTCGGGCCCCGGACGGACGGGGATGCCGTCCGCCTCCAGGGCCCTGAGGTGCTCGGTGGGTACGTGTTCGTGATCGAAGGTGATCACATCGCACCCGCGCGCGAAGTCGCGCAGCGTGTCCAGATCGCGGTAGTCGCCGATGACGACATCACGCACGACCTGCGCCGCGGAATCCTGAGGAGTGTCACTGAGGAGCTTGAACCTGATGCCCAACGGGATGCCCGCCTCGTGCGTCATACGCGCGAGCTGCCCCCCGCCGACCATGCCGACTACCGGGAACGTCACACCCCTAGCGTATCGGCCACACCGGGGCGGCCGGATCGCGTCCCTTCGGCGATCTCTTACCCGCCACTTTCCGCCCTCTTCCCGACCTGTTTCCGGGTTATGACCCAGTCCCGGAGGCGTCGGCTACTCCGTCTGGTTAGCATGGCGGGGCTACGAAACCTACCGACGGGAGCTTGTACAGCCATGGAACCTCGTTCCTCGGGGCTACGACGGCTCGTACGCGAGGTGGCCAAGTTCGGCACCGTCGGCGTTGCGGGTATCTTCGTCAATCTCGGCGTGTTCAACCTGGTCCGGCACGTGTCCGATCTGCCGGTGGTGCGCGCCAGCATCATCGCGACGGTGGTCGCGATCGTCTTCAACTACGTCGGCTTCCGGTACTGGACGTACCGGGACCGCGAGAAGAGCGGCCGCACCAAGGAACTCACGCTGTTCCTCCTCTTCAGCGCGATCGGCCTCGTGATCGAGAACGGCGTGCTGTACCTGGCGACCTACGGCCTCGGCTGGGACAGCCCGCTGCAGAGCAACGTATCCAAGTTCGCCGGCATCGGCATCGCGACGCTGTTCCGTTTCTGGTCGTACCGCACCTGGGTCTTCCGTGTGCAGCCGTCGCAGGAGGCGGAGTCCATCCTGGTGGCCGAGTCGAAGCGGCCGCACGCCGAGCCCGAGCCGAAGTCCCAGCGGGTTCCGTAGCCCGGGGTTCCGCAGCCCGGCTCGCAGCCGGGCTCAGCGGACCGTCGGCCGGTCCTCCTCCGCCTTGCGCATCGGCGGCGTACGCGACAGGAACAGCCCGAACACCGGCGGCTGCGCCTGCAGCAGCTCCAGGCGGCCGCCGTCGGCCTCGGCGAGGTCCCGGGCGACGGCCAGGCCGATCCCGGTGGAGTTCCGTCCGCTGATCGTCCGCTCGAAGATCCGCGCGCCCAGGTCGGCCGGGACACCCGGACCCTCGTCGGTGACCTCGACCACAGCCTGGTTGCCGGTGACCCGGGTGCGCAGCGCGACCGTCCCGCCACCGTGCATGAGGGAGTTCTCGATCAGCGCGGCCAGCACCTGGGCGACCGCCCCCGGCGTGCCGACGGCCTGCAGATGCCGCTTGCCGGAGCTGACGATGGCCCGGCCCGCGCTGCGATAGGCGGGCCGCCACTCGGCGAGCTGCTGCTGGATGACCTCGTCCAGGTCGAAGGTGACGGCGGAGCCGGTGCGCGGGTCGCGGGAGTTCGTCAGCAGTCGCTCGACCACGTCCGTGAGCCGCTCGACCTGGGTCAGCGCGACGTTCGCCTCTTCCTTCACGATGTCCGGGTCGTCGGTGAGGGTGATCTCCTCAAGGCGCATGGACAGCGCGGTCAGCGGGGTGCGCAGCTGGTGGGAGGCGTCGGCGGCCAGCCGCCGCTCGGCGGTCAGCATGCGCCCGATCCGCTCGGCGGAGGAGTCCAGCACATCGGCGACCCGGTCAAGCTCGGGGACGCCGTAGCGCTTGTGCCGGGGGCGGGGGTCGCCGGAGCCGAGCCGCTCGGCGGTCTCCGCGAGGTCGGTCAGCGGGGAGGCGAGCCGGTTGGCCTGCCGTACGGCGAGCAGCACGGCCGCGACCACCGCGAGCAGCGCCACCAGGCCGATGATCAGCAGGGTCCGGCCGACCTCACGGGTCACCGCGGAGCGCGGCTCCGCCACGGTGACCGTCTCGCCCTCCTCGCCCTGCTGGGTGGCGTGAATCACGTCACCCTGCGGCTTGGTGCCGATCTCGATCGGGTCGTGGCCCGGCATGCGGATCACCGCGTACTGGTCCTTGCTGACCGGGTTGCTCAGCACCTCGGCGTTGATGTTCTCGGCGGCGAGGACCCTGCTGTCCACGATGCTGGCCAGCCGTACGGCCTCGGAGTCCACCCGCTCCTGGGCGCTGTTGCTGATCGTCCGGGTCTCGACGATCACCAGCGAGATGCCGAAGACAGCGATCACAACGAGGACGACGGCGAGGGTGGACTGGATGAGACGTCGACGCATGTTCCGTTACCTGGGGTGATCGCTGAGCCCCGGGGTGGGGCTCAGCTCTTTTCGAAGCGGAAGCCCACGCCACGGACCGTCGCGATGTACCGGGGGTTCGCCGCGTCGTCGCCGAGCTTCTTGCGCAGCCAGGAGATGTGCATGTCGAGGGTCTTGGTGGACGACCACCACGTGGTGTCCCAGACCTCACGCATCAGCTGGTCGCGGGTCACGACCCGGCCGGCGTCCCGCACCAGCACCCGCAGCAGGTCGAACTCCTTGGCGGTGAGCTGGAGTTCCTCGTCGCCCATCCACGCCCGGTGCGACTCGACATCGATCCGCACCCCGTGCGTGGCCGGCGGCTGCTGCGGCTCCGCGGCGCCGCGCCGGAGCAGGGCCCGCACCCGGGCGAGCAGTTCGGCGAGCCGGAAGGGCTTGGTGACGTAGTCGTCGGCGCCCGCGTCCAGGCCGACGACGGTGTCCACCTCGTCGGCCCGCGCGGTCAGGATGAGGATCGGCACGGTGTGGCCGTCGGCGCGCAGCCGGCGGGCGACCTCCAGGCCGTCCATGCCGGGCAGGCCCAGGTCCAGTACGACCAGGTCGACGCCGCCCTGCATTCCGGCGTCGAGCGCGCTGGGTCCGTCCTCGCGCACCTCGACCTCGTAACCTTCCCGGCGCAGGGCGCGGGCCAGCGGCTCCGAGATGGACGCGTCGTCCTCGGCGAGCAGTACACGGGTCATGAGGTGATGGTAGACCGCCCGCGTCCGGTGCTGGGGTGTGATCGCTTCCAGGACTTCTTACCTTCGTACGGCGCTGGTACGAACCATCACTCCGGGGATGCGATCGTAGAGAGACCTTCGAATCCGTTCCCGCGGTTCCCCCGACACCTGTGATCCGCGTCTCAAGTCCTTCCATATCCGGCAGTGTCCTGCCGTATGGTGACCTGAACGCCTGTAGTACACCGGGGACCTTTGGCGGGCAGTTGACGCTGAGGGTCTCTTTTGTGTGCGGGCTGGTGAACACCAGCCTTGAAAGGAATGACCTCTGGCCGGGCTCCGGACGCATCGTCGCGTCGGGGCGTGGATCCCGGTGGTCGCCGTCCGCCGCCTCCGTGATCCGGAGACGGACTCCCCCTGGGCGTGGGGGTGGGCGGCCGACCTGCCGGTGCCGGCCACACCCCCACCGGGCGCGCGACGCTCCAAACGCGCGTCCCGACCAGCAAGGAACGACCATGGCGTCCAGCCTGACGAAGGACTCGGTCCGCCCGGGCACCCCCGGCTCCGAGAAGACCTTCTTCGGCCACCCCCGCGGCCTGGCCACTCTCTTCATGACCGAGATGTGGGAGCGGTTCTCCTACTACGGCATGAGGGCCCTGCTCCCGCTGTACCTGGTGGCCCCGGGTGGCCTGCACATGAACGCGGGCACGGCGACCGCGATCTACTCGGTGTACGTGTCGCTCGTGTACCTGCTCGCGCTGCCCGGCGGCTGGTTCGCCGACCGTGTGCTCGGCCCCCGCAAGACGGTCGCCGTCGCGGGCCTGATCATCATGCTCGGCCACCTGTGCCTCGCACTGCCCGTGGCCGCCAGCTTCTTCGTCGGCCTGGGTCTCGTCGCCATCGGCTCGGGTCTGCTGAAGGCCAACATCTCCACGATGGTCGGCCACCTCTACAAGGGCCCCGAGGACCCGCGCCGCGACGGTGGCTTCACGCTCTTCTACATCGGCATCAACATGGGCGCCTTCGTCGCGCCGTTCGTCATCGGCACTGTCGGTGAGAACGTCAACTGGCACCTGGGCTTCGCGCTGGCCGCGCTCGGCATGGCGCTGGGTCTGGCCCAGTACCTGCTGGGCGGCCGCCACCTGAGCCCGAAGAGCAGCGAGGTCCCGACCCCGCTTTCGGCCCAGGAGAAGGCCGCCACGCTGCGCAAGGGCCTGATGTGGCTGGCCATCGCCGCGGTCTTCTACGGCGTCGTCGGCGGCACCGGCCACTTCACCCTGAACTGGGCGCTGATCCCGCTCACCGTCATCGGTCTGATCGTGCCGATCCTGGTCATCGCGCGGATGCTGCGCGACAAGGACCTGGACTCGACCGAGAAGTCGAAGGTGCGGGCGTACATCTGGTTCTTCGCCGCCGCCGCGGTGTTCTGGATGATCTACGACCAGGGTGGTTCGACCCTGTCGCTCTTCGCGAGCAGCTCGGCCAAGAACACGATCCTCGGCTGGGGCTTCCCCGTCTCCTGGTACCAGTCGGTCAACCCGGTCATGATCATGGCCCTTGCGCCGGTCTTCGCCTGGATGTGGCTGTGGCTGAACCGGCGCGGCCAGGAGCCGAGCACGATCGTGAAGTTCGCCTCCGGTCTGGTGCTGATCGGTGCGTCGTTCTTCGTCTTCCTCGCCCCGCTGTCGATCGCCGAGGGCGGTCACAAGGCCGCGGCGATGTGGCTGGTCGCGATCTACTTCGTGCAGACGATCGGTGAGCTGACGCTGTCGCCGGTGGGCCTGTCCGTGACGACGAAGATGGCGCCGAAGAAGTACGCCTCCCAGATGATGGGCGTCTGGTTCCTCGCCGTCACCGCGGGCGACTCGATCACCGCGCTGATGTCGAACCCGGCCGTCGGCGGGGTCAACCTCGACAAGATGGGCTTCGTCGCCCTGGAGGCCGTGCTCGCGGTGCTCGCGGGTGTCGCGGTCTGGATGTTCCGCAAGAACGTCAACAAGCTCATGGGCGACGTGCACTAGTCGCTGCCGCCCGGCTTGGCCGAGAGAGGGCCGCCGCATCCACGTGGATGCGGCGGCCCTCTTCCGTTCGTTGCTTCGTCCGGGCCGGATTCAGCGCGTCCTGCGTCCCGGCATGAACGTGAACACCGCGCCGCCCAGCAGGATGGCCGTGCCCGCCACCAGGCCCAGAGCCTTCAGGGCGCCGTGGTCGCTCGCGCCGGTCTGGGCGAGGCCGCCGGAGCCGCTGCCGCCGGTGCCGCTGCCGCCGGTCGAGCCGCCGGAGGTGGACGTGCCTCCGGACGAACCGCCCGGCTGCTGGCTGGTGTTCAGGGTGAGCGAGACCTCGGTCCTGGTCGGTGTGCAGGTCGTGGTCGTGCCGAGCGCCTTGACCGTCAGCACGCCCGGGGACAGGGTCGAACTGCCGCTCGCGCCGGGCTTGTAGGTGCCGGTGAGGTCCGGGATCTCGATCGGGTCACCGGACTTGATGGGCTTGGCGTTCGTCGGCCCCTCCACATGCACCGTGCCCTTGTCGGCGCCGCCCAGCACCACCTCCATGGACGGCTTCACGGAGTTCGCCGGGATGTCGGCGGGGCTGTTCATCACCGACTTCTTGAACTGCACGGTGATGCCGAAGTCCCCGCCGTTCTTCTTCGCGTTGATCTGCACCGGGGAGGTGGCGTTCTTGTCGCCGATCGGGGTCCTGCAGGCGTAGGGGATCTGCACCTCCTTGCCGGTGAAGTCGGTCTGGCCACCGCTGCCGCCGGAGGACGTGCCCGTGGGGGTGGCCGAACCGGTGGGCGTGCCCGACTGGGTGGGGGTGGTCGTCGGTGTCGGTGTCGGTGTCGGTGTCGTGGTGGGTGTACCGCCGCCACCGCCCGTCACCTGGATCGTCGCCGCCTTCTGCACGGTCTCCTTGGGCGTGCACTTGGTGTCCGTCGACATCGCGTTGACGGTGTACGCGTCCGGGGTCAGCGTCACCTCGCCGGCCGTCGTCAGCTTCAGGCTGCCCTTCATGTCGGACAGCACCATGTCGCCGCCCTTGGGGATCGCCGGGTTCTGCCGCGGTCCCTGCATCGCGATGTCGGCGACCTGCGCGCCGGCCGCCTTGAGCACGCCGGACGGCTGGACCGAGTTCGCGGGCAGGTCGATGATGTTCGGATTCTTGGACGCGGCCTGGACGAACTTCCACACGACGTCCACCGTGTCGCCCACCTTCGCGGTGGCCGGCGCGGTGATCTCGACCTTCGTGGTGCCGTCGACGGGGCTGATGCCGGCCGGCGGCACACAGTGGGTGGCGAACGCCACCTCGGCCGCCTGCGCCGGGCTCGCGGCGAGGCCCAGCAGGACGCCCGCACCGCTCAGCGCCAGCGCGGCGCCCGCGGCCGTACCTCTCCTTCGGATGCTCACGTGGGTCCCTTCCTGGTGGGAGTCGTAGGACTCGTCGGGCTGTCGGGGTGCGGTGCGGAGAGCCGGCCGGCCGGGTCGCCCGGGACGGAGCCCGGGGTGAACCACGGCAGGGTCGGGGTCGAGTGGGGCGTATCGGCGGTGCGGGAGCGCGGCAGCGGCAACCGCAGCCGCAGGGCGGGCCGGGGCAGCCGCCGGTGGGCGTTGCGGGAGGCGCCGCCCGGTCGGTGCGGCCGTACCCGGTCCACCACGGCCATGCCGATGCGGAACAGCGCGGCCGGTACGACCAGGCAGAGCAGGAGCCAGAACAGCGTCACGCCCCAGGGGCGGCCCACGCCCCATGGCTGTTCGGCGAGGACCTTGCCGTCGTACTTCAGGGACACGGTGTAGTCGCCGTGGGCCCCGGCGGACAGCTCGACGGGCAGTCTGACCTCGGCCTTCCTGCCGGGCGCCAGGGTGCCCTGCCACTGCCGGTCGTCCCACTGCGGAGCGAAGACGCCGTGCGCGGAGCCGACCTGGAAGACGGGGTCCTTGATCGTGCCGGTGCCGGAGTTGCCGACGGTGAAGACCAGGGTGCGGCTCGGCGGGGCGCCGAACCAGGTCAGCAGGGAGCCGGAGCCGGTCAGCCGGGTGTCCGACAGGACCGACAGCCGGCCCTCGGTGTCCTCGGCGGGCAGCGGGGCGACGGGATGCCCGGCGACCTCCAGGACGGCGTCCGCCTCCGCCTTCGCGCCGGTGACGGTGGCCACGTGCACCACACAGGGGCAGGGTACGGGCGGTTCGGCGACCGGGAGTTCCTTGCTGAAGGCGCCCTTGGCGTCGGTGGTCACGGCCCGGCCGTCGGCGTTGGCACAGGAGTTGGTGCCGCCGATGACACCCCGGGACGGTGTGGCCCGCCCACACACCAGCAGCATCAGCAGCGTGTGCGGCCGCCAGCCGGTGCCGCCGGCGGTGATCGAGCCTCCGGTGCCGGCCTGCGTCGCCGACAACGTCACGACCGGTCCGTCCGCCGCGGCCGCCGGGCCGACGAACGGCAGCAGGAGCAGCGCAAACACCGCCGCCACCGCCGCCCCCCGCAGAATCCGCACCTTCCCGCTCACGTCACCGCGCCTTCCGTGAACACACCACCGGGCCAGAGGTCCGCGGCAGCGGCAGCACCGCGAACTCCACCGGCCGACACGCCACGACTGCCGCCCACCTGGCCACCGGCCGTCCCACTGCCGTCAGCCGGAGCACCTTTCGTCACGCCACCGGTCGCCGGAGCACCGGCCGTCGGCCCGTCGGACCCCGAGCAGGCGGGGGTTGCAACACCGGCAGCGGCAGCGGCAGCACAGCGAACGCCACCAGCCGACACGCCACGACTGCCGTCCGCCTGGCCACCGACCGTCCCGCCGCCGTCCGCCTGGCCACCGGCCGTCCTACTGCCGTCGGTCGGGGCACCTTTCGTCGCGCCACCGGTCGCCGGAGCACTGGCTGTCGGGCCGTTGGACGTCGAGCAGGCAGGGGTTGCAGCACCGGCAGCGCCGCGAGCACCACCAACCGGCGCGCCACGGCTGCCGTCCAGCTGGCCACCGGCCATCCCGCCGCCGTCCGCCGGAGCACTGGCCGTCGGCCCGTCGGACGCCGACCGCGCGCCGGAGGCCGAGTCGTCCGGCGTCGGGTGCTCGGGCGTCGGGGTGTCCGGTCGTGTGCCGCGTCGGTGGCGGGCGGCGAGCAGCGCGGCCGTCGCGGTGAGCAGGGCGGCGGTCGCGCCCGTTGCCGTCGGCCACGGTATGAATCGGGCCGACGCGGTCGCCGTGGCGTGGGCTCCGCCGGGGGCCGTGACCGTCAGCCGTAGGTCGACGGCGTCCAGTGCGGGCCGGTCGGGCCAGGGTTCGGTGAGTTTCAGGCGGGCGCCGGGGCGCAGGTGCACGGGGAGGGTGCGGGGCGCGCGGTCCAGGACCCGGCCGAGCACACCGTCCGCGCGCACCGCGAGCTTCGGCACGAGGACGGTCGTACCCCGGTTGACCAGCTCGTACGTGATGCGGTCGGCGTGCACGGCGAGGTGCTCGACGGTCAGCGCGGCGAGCGCCGGGCCGCCGACCCGCAGCCGGATCGGCACGGTCGCCGTACGCCCCCGCGCGTCCCGCGCGACGACGGCACCCGAGCGGTCGCCGGGCGCGGCCCCGGCCGGCACCGTCACCGTGAAGGGCACCTCGGCGCGGGTGCGGGCCGGGACGCGTATCCCGTTCCCGGCCCGCTCGGCGAAGGCCGTCCGCAGGCCGGTGCCGGACAGCCGTACGACGACCGGCGCCCGCCCGGGATTGGTGACGGACACCGTGTCCTGCAGGACCGTTCCGGGCGGACCCTCGGCGTAGAAGGACGGGCGGCCGTCGCCCGTGGGCGCGACCGACCAGCCCGCGGCGGCAGCGGCATGGGCGAGGGGTGCGGTGCCCAGCACGGCGCACGACACGGCGCCCAGACACAGCGCCGCGGGCAGGGCGGCGCGGGCCGGGAGCGGTACGCGGCCCCGGGGCGGGCGCCGGTGGCGGATCAGGGCGCGGGCTGCGGACGGCATGGGCGGCTCCAGCGGTGGCCTGGGGGTTCGACGGGGACGACGGGGACGACGGCCGATGGTCGGTGGTCGGTGGCCTGAGAGGGGCGAGGGCCGAGGGCCTGGGCTCGACGGGTGTCGGTCCGGGGTCAGCGGCGGGCGGTCTGGCCGCGCCGGGTCAGCCAGAGTGCGCCCGCCGCGCCGGCGAGGAGCACCGTGCCGCCAAGGGTGCCGAGGGCGATCGCGGAGTCCTCCGGGCCGGTCTGCGGGAGCTGCCCGCCGGAGGACGACGTGGCGGAGCCGCCCGAGGACGACGAGGAGGACGAGGACGACGAGCCGCCGGCCGCGGTCACGTCCAGGGTCAGCCCCGGTTTCGGGTCGTTGGTCGGCGTGCACGTCGTCGTCGTACCGAGCGCCTTGATGACGAGCGTGCCCGGAGTGAAGGTGACCTTCCCGGTCTTCGCCGGCGTGTAGGTGCCGCTCAAGTCACTGATCTTGATGGGGGTGTTGGCGGGGATCGCGGCCGCGTTGGGCGGACCGCTGACCGGCAGCGTGCCGCTGTCGGCGCCGCCCAGCCTGATACTGGCGCTCGGGGTCATCGCCCCCTTGCCCAGCTCGACGGGGCTGGAGGAGACGCCCTTCTGCCAGGACATGGTGATCTTGTAGCCGCTGCCGCTCCGGACGCCCTGCATGTCGATGGGCGAGACGGCGCTCTTGACGCCGATCGGGGTCTGACAGCGGTAATTGACGTCGACGACATCGGCGTGGGCCGCCGGCGCGGCCAGCAGCACCGCCGCGCCGGCCAGCGCCGCGGCGGACGCGAGCGCGGCGGTTCGTTTCGGGTACGACACGTTCGGTCCACCCCATTCATTCCCGACGACAGTTCCTGACGGCGGCGCCGTACAGAATTCCTGACGACACATCAGATTTGGCCGTCAAGGTACGCCCGGCGTCGTGAGGAAGGAAGACGCGTCACACGCCGGAGTTGTGGCGATCCGGCGTGTGCGGCGGGTGGCTGGAGTGGAGGGTGGGCCCGGGGGCTACGGCCTGCGCAGCACCTCCGGCAGCCCCCAGCGCCGTAGCACCTCGGGGACCGCGACGGTGCCGTCGGGCCGCTGGTGCTGTTCCAGCAGCGCGGGTACCAGCCGGCTGGTGGCGAGGCCCGAGGCGTTCAGGGTGTGGACGTGGGCCGCCCTGCCGCCGCCGGCCGGGCGGTACCGGATGCCGCCGCGCCGGGCCTGGTAGTCACGGGCGTTCGACACCGAGCTGACCTCGGCGTAGGCGCCCAGGCTGGGCAGCCAGACCTCGACGTCGTACGTCTTGGCCTGCGCCGGGCTGGTGTCGCCGGCGGCGAGCCGGGTGACGCGGTGGTGCAGCCCCAGTCCGGCGACCAACTCCTCGGCGCGGGCGAGCAGTTCGAGCTGGGCCGCGTCCGAGTCGGCGGGCCGGGTGAGCTGGAACAGTTCGACCTTGTTGAACTGGTGGCCGCGCAGGGTGCCCCGCTCCGCGGTGCGGTAGCCGCCGGCCTCCTTGCGGTAACAGGGCGTGTAGGCCACGTACTTGAGCGGCAGCTCGTGCTCGTCGAGGGTCTCGCCCTGGTGCAGCGCGGCGAGCGCGGTCTCGGCGGTGGGCAGCAGGAACCGCTCGGGACGGCCGTCGGCCGCGCGGTCCGTGACGAAGACGTCGTCCGCGAACTTCGGGAACTGTCCCGCGGTGTACCCGGCCTGCCAGCCGAGCAGGTGGGGCGGCAGGACGAAGGTGTAGCCCGCCCGGCGGTGGGTGTCCAGGAAGTGGTTGAGCAGCGCCCACTCCAGCGCCGCGCCGTCGCCCCGGTAGACCCAGTGCCCGCTGCCGGCGAGCGCGGCACCGCGCCGGTGGTCGACCAGACCGAGGTCCTGGGTGAGCCGGACGTGGTCCCGGGGTTCGAAGCCGAACTCCGGGCGGGCGCCCGCGGTGCGGACGACCTCGTTGTGCTCCTTGCCGCCGGCGGGTACGTCCGGGTCGGGCAGGTTGGGCAGGGCGTCGAGGAACTCCCGGTGTTCCGCCTCCAGGCGGGTGTGCGCGGCGGTGGCCTCGGTGACCGCGTCGGCCAGGTCCGCGGCCAGGGCGAGCGGTCCGTCCACCGGTTCGCCCGCCCGGCGCCGGGCCGCGATGTCCGCCGAGACGCGGCGCCGCTCGCCGCGCAGCCGCTCCAGGGCCGTACGGGCCTCGCGCAGCCGTGCGTCGAGGGCGAGGAAGTCGTCGAGGTCCACGTCCAGACCACGTTTGCGCAGCCCGGCACGGACCCGCTCGGGGTGCTGCCGGATGAGGGTGACGTCGAGCATGGTGCTGTGCTCCGTGTGTGCGGCGGGGCGGCAGCGTCCGCCCCGGGGTCGTCCCTCGGGGCGCGGGCGAGAGGGTGCTCGCGGTGCCACCACGCCTTCGCCGTCGTACGACGGCCTCGTCGGGCCCGATGACGGGGGCCGGCCGGCGGGGCATGGGGGCCGCCATGGCGCGGCGGTCCGTTCCTCCCCGCACTCGGGAGGGGATTCACACCGGGGTGCGAGGCCGCCTTCACAGCGGCTGGCGGCTCTCTCGGCTCGCTGGCCCCGGGCTACTCGTCTCCGTCAGCGCGTTGCGCACAGCGTAGGGAGTGCCGCGTCGGACGGAAACCGGTTTTCCGCGCGCCGCCTGCGGGCGGACGCGCGCCACCTGCGGACTGGAGGCAGCAGGACAGACGCGGTGGGACCACCCCGACTACCCCGACTATCCCGGGGCGCCCAGCTCCGCCCACACCGTCTTGCCCGGCCGGCCCGTGGGGCGGACCACGCCCCAGTCCAGGCAGAGCCGCTGCACGATGAACATGCCGTGACCGCCGGGGCGACCGGCGCGGTGCGGGGTGCGGGGGGCCGGCTGACCGGCGCCGCGGTCCGAGACCTCCACCCGGATCACCTTGTTGTCGCAGGCCAGGAGCATTTCGTCGGGGCCTTCGGCGTGCAGGCAGGCGTTGGTGACGAGTTCGGAGACGACGAGCAGCACATCCTCGGCGGCGGCCCGCTGGTCGGCACCGGCCGCGGGCAGCCAGCCCCATGCGTACAGCGCCTGGCGCGTGAAGTCGCGGGCGAGCGGGACGACCCCGCTCTCCCCCTGCAGGCGGAGTCTGCGGACCTGCGGTCCGCCGATGTCCTGGGTGCCGTCGGCGGTCCCGGACGGCACGGACGGCGCGGCTGCCCCCGTGGGCACGCCGGCCGTCGGCGCACCCCCCTCGGACGCCCCGGAAGCGCCGCTCGGCTCCGGGCCGCGGTCGCCCGGCGAGCAAGGCCGGGTGGTGCTCATCAGCGCTTCACCTCACCGATTCACCGATTCACCAGTTCACGATTCAAAGGTCCGGCACCGCTCCGTGCCGGCCGGTCCGTACGTTGCCCGTACGTCCCACGGGCCGTCCGTCCGTCGTCCGCCCGTCGTCCGCGCGGGATGTGCGGGATGTACTGCTCGCCCGTCCGTCGCACGTACGTCCGTCCCGTCGTCGCGCCGGTCCCGGGGCGGTCCGGGCCGGCTGTCGTCAGGGTGTCGTCAGGGTGTGTCCCCCTTCCCCTGCCCTCTCCTGCCCGGCCGATCCGGCACAACACCCCTGATTTCGGCGTGCGGGATCCGGGCGGCCACGGCGGGCGGCGCGGGGAAGGCGGAGAAACACGGGGACGGCGGACTCAGTCGGCGCCGTCGGGCAGGGCCGCCTCCACGGAGTCGTGCACGGTGAAGACCGCCTCGGCACCCGTGATCTCGAACACGCGGGCGACCACCGGCTGCATGCCGGCCAGATGGACCCCGCCGCCGGCGGCCTCCGCCTTCAGCCGGGCGCCGAGCAGCACGTTCAGCCCCGTGGAATCGCAGAACTCCAGGCGTGTGCAGTCCACGACCAGGCGCGAGAAGCCTTCGGCCAGAAGGGCTTCGAGGGGTTCGCGCAAAAGATCGGCGGTGTGGTGATCCAGTTCACCCGCAGGTGTCACAACGGCGCTGGAGCCCGCTTCCCGCACCTCCACCAGAAGCCGGCCCGGAGGTGCGCTGCCGACCGTCCCGTGGTCCATGCCGTCTCTCTCCTGAGGTCGTGGACGCTGACTGCTCTCGAACATTACGCCTTCCATGCGCACTCCGGCACCCGAAGAAACTCACAGAATAGGACATACCTGAACAGAACGCACTTGCGATCGGCTCGGTGGAGCGGGTAGGGCTAGTAAGTACACCTGCCCCTACACGCCGGCTTCGGAGGCGCCGCACACCGCAGTGCACGTAATTGGCTTCGGCAGCCATATGCCGAGAACGATGGAGGACACCCATGTCACCCCGGCTCGACGCATCGCATACCCCGGTCGCGACGTCGACACCCCCACCGGAACCGCTGGATCATCCCATCGACGCCCTCGACCCCTTCGAGGGACTCCCGGAGATCCCCCCGTACGACGAGATCGGCCCGGTCGATGCGCGGGCCCTGTCCAAGACCCTCTTCGAGCGCCTCGAGTCGCTGGAGGAAGGGACGCACGAGTACGCGTACGTCCGTAACACCCTCGTCGAGCTGAACCTCGCGCTCGTGAAGTTCGCCGCCTCCCGCTTTCGCTCCCGCAGCGAGCCGATGGAGGACATCATCCAGGTCGGCACCATCGGCCTGATCAAGGCGATCGACCGCTTCGAGCTCGCCCGCGGCGTCGAGTTCCCGACCTTCGCGATGCCGACGATCATCGGCGAGATCAAGCGGTTCTTCCGTGACACCTCGTGGTCCGTGCGTGTGCCGCGCCGGCTGCAGGAGCTGCGCCTGGACCTGGCCAAGGCCGGGGACGAGCTGGCCCAGCGGCTGGACCGCGCCCCGACGGTCCCGGAGCTGGCCGAGCAGCTCGGCATCTCCAACGACGAGGTCGTCGAGGGCATGGCCGCGTCGAACGCCTACACCGCCTCCTCGCTGGACGCCCAGCCCGAGGAGGACGAGACGGAGGGCGCGCTCGCGGACCGTATCGGGTACGAGGACCACGGCCTTGAAGGCATCGAGTACATCGAGTCGCTCAAGCCGCTCATCGCCGAACTCCCGCCCCGGGACCGGAAGATCCTCTCCCTGCGTTTCGTGGCGAACATGACCCAGTCGGAGATCGGCGACGAACTCGGCATCTCCCAGATGCATGTGTCCCGGCTGTTGTCGCGCACGCTGGTACGGCTGCGCAAGGGGCTGACGCTCGAGGAGTGACCTCCGCGGTCCGGCGCCACCGACGGCGCCGGACCACCACCGCTTCCGAGCCGCGGGCGTCCCTCCGGCCAACCGGCCTTGTGGACACAACCGTTATGCGGTTACCCACAGTAACCTCTTTTCCCGCCCGTCCCCCTGGACCACCATGGGCCCCCAAACCGGCTGGTACGCCGGCCCGGGGCCGCAACGGCGCGACCGTCCGGGGGTACGAGGAGGCGGAACGATGGCTCAGGGGGACGGGGCCGGGACGGACGGAACCGGGGCGGGCGGAGCATACGGAGGCGGGAGGGGCGGAGCCGGGGCCGGTGGCGTCGGAGCCGGCGGACTCGGAGCCCACGGCACCGGGAACGGCCGAGCCGAGACGGGCCCAGCCGGGATGGACGGCCCCCGGCCAGACCGAACCGGGACCGGCGGAGCCGGAGCATACGAAGCCGGGACGGGCGGAGCCGGGGCCAGCGGAGTCGGGGCTGGTGGTGTCGGAGCCGGCGGAACCAGGGCCAGTGGCATCGAGGTCGGAGCCGACGGAGTCGGGATCGGCGGCCTCGGAGCCGGCAGAACCACAGCCGGCGGCATCGAAGCCGGCGGAACCAGGGCCAGTGGCGTCGGAGCCGGCGGAGTTGGAGCCGGCGGAGCCACGGCCCGTGGCGTCGGGGCCGGTGGAGTCGGGATCGGTGCGGTCCGGGCCGGTGGGGGCGAGGTGGGTGGGGCGGGTGAGGACGCGACGGACGTCCGGCTGGTCGATCTGCTGCGCTCCGCCACGCCGACGGCGTACCCCGCCCTGCAGGAACTGCGCCGCCGGCATCACCCGGCGGTCCTGGCCTATGCCCGGCTGTGTGTCGCGAGCGAGTCCGCCGCCCGCCGGCTGGCGGCCGAGGTCGTCACCACGGCGGCCCGCGAGTCGGCCCGGGGCGTCGACCCGGCCGTCCCGCTGCGCCACCGGCTCCTGCTGCTCACCGTCAGACTGGCGGCCGCCTGGGCACGCGACGAGCGCGCCGCAGGAATCGACCCAGGTCTCCTGCTCGTCCTGAACGCGTCCGGCCTGCCCGACGGCCCCACCCCGCCCCTCCTCCCCGCCTTCCGCTCACTGCCGTCCCGCACCCAGGGCCTGATCTGGTACGGCGTACTGGAGGAGGAACCGCAGGACCGGACCGCCGCCCTGCTCGGACTGAGCCGCACGGACGTGGCGTACGGCACCCCGCAGGCCCTCAAGGCCCTGGCCCAGGCCTGCCTCCGCGACCGCCTCGCCGCCTCGGACGACGCGCGCTGCGCCGACTTCCGCAGACTGATCGAGGAGGCGGTACGGCCGGACGGCCCGCGCTACAGCGCCGACCTGGACACCCACATGGCCGGCTGTCCGCACTGCGCGGCCGCGTTCGAGGACCTGCGGGCCCTGCGGGACACGCCCCGGCAGACCCTGGCGGAGGGCCTGCTGCCGTGGAGCGGAACGTCGTACATACGCGCCGAGGAGCCACCACCGGCCGCCCCCTTTCCCCCTGCCGCAGAGGCCTCAGACGCCGCGGGCGCGGCCTGGCCGCCCCGCCACCGCGTACTGCTGGCCTCGGCGGCCCTGGGCGTGGCCCTCACCCCGCTCCTGGTCTTCCTGCTCACCCCGGCGCACACCGACGACCAGCAGCCGGCGGCCGCGACCCCGGCACCTCCGCCAGTGACGGTGACGGCAACCGTCTCCGTCACCCCGTCCTCGTCCCCGTCCTCGTCCCCGTCCTCCACCCGTTCGCCGTCGAACTCCCCTTCCCCGACACCGAGTTCCCCGCACCCGACGACCACGCCCGCACCGTCCCCGCGCCCCACCCCCGACCCGACGCCGGCGTTCGTCCCCCCGGGCACCTCCTTCGCCCAGCTGGTGAACCTGGCGACGGGCCGTTGCCTGGACATCCGGGACGGCGACCTGTCGGAGGGCAACGACGTCGTCACGGCCCCGTGTTCCTCCGCCCCCACCCAGCGCTGGCGGGTCGACACCTATCTGGGCGTGCTGCGCTCGGGCGCCGACGACCACTTCTGCCTGGACAGCCGGGGCTCGGCCGACCGGGGCGTCGGCATCTGGGAGTGCGACGCGGTCTTCGGCGACAACGGCGACAACCTGCGTTTCACCGTCGACCCCGACGGCACGATCCGTCCGGACATCGCCATCGAAACGGCGGTGACGCCGGACGGCCGGGACGGGGTGGCCCTGTCCCCGCTGGGCGAGGGGCGGGACCAGCGGTGGCGGGCGGGGGCGCGCTGACCGCCGGCCGAGCGCCGAGCGGAGGCCTGCGCACCCGAGCCGACCCGTGGCGTCCGGGTCCGGTCATGGCCGGGCGCGGCCGTCGGGGAAGCGTTGTGCCGGGCGCCGCCGGGCAGAAGTCTGCTCTGCGTGACCACAACAGAGGCTGCGCAGACCGCAGCGTCCCCGCTCGTCCGTTCCTTCGGCCAGCTCGCGGACCTGGACCCCGACCGACCGGTCGTGACCCTGTTCAGCGGCGGGCTGGACAGCTCCTACCTGCTGCTCCGCCTGCGCCGCATGGGGCTGCGCGAGGTGCACGCCGTGAGCGTGGACATCGGCGAGGACGAGTCCGGGCCCTACAAACGCCAGGTGGCCGAGGCGCTCGGCGCCCGGCTCCACCTGTTCGACCGGCGCACGGAGTTCGCCGACCGCTTCGTCGCACCGGCCATCGCCGCGCAGGCCGTGTACCTCGGCATCCACCCGGTCAGTTCCACGCTCAGCCGCCCGCTCATCGCGGAGAGCGCCGTGCGGCTGGCCCGCTCGCTGGGCGCGCAGGCCGTCCTGCACACCGCCAACCGCTCCCAGAACACCCTGCGCCGGCTCAACGGAGCGCTGGCACTGCTCGGGTACGACGGCGCGTACGGCAGCCCGTACGACCTCGACCCCGTCACCCGTGAGGACAAGCTGACCGCCCTGCGCGCCGCCGGGGTCGATCTGCTGGCCGGACGGATCGTGAGCGGCGACTCCAACCTGTGGTGCCGGGAGTTCGAGTCGGGCATCCTCGACGATCCCGAACGGCACGAGGTGCCGGAGGAGATGTACGCGTGGAGCCGGCCCACCGCCGCGCCGGGCGCCACCGAACTGCTCACCGTCACCGTGGAGAACGGCCGCCCGGTCGCACTGGACGGGACCCGGCTGCCGCTCACCGAACTGATCGAGCTGCTCAACCGGCGCGTGGGCGCCTACGGGCTGGGCCGCTACTCGGGTCTGGAGCACCTGGACCACGGCGAGAAGGTCCTGGAGATCCGCGAGATGCCGGCCGCCTGGCTGCTGCTGAGCACCTACCGGCACATCGAGAGCGCCTGCCTCGACGCCGAACTCCTCCGCGAGAAGCGGCACCTGGAGCAGCTGTGGGTGCGGGAGGCGCTGGAGGGCCGGTGGTTCGGCGAACTGCGGCTGGCCGCCCAGTCGTTCGTCGACGCCTGCGCGTCCCGGACCAGCGGCAGCGTCACCTGGCGGCTGCGCACGGGCGGTGCCGACACCCGGTCCATCACCGCCGGCCGGCCGCTGTACCTGCGGGACCGGGAGGAGTGGGAGGAGCTGGCGATCGCCGCCGAGTCGGCACCGTTCGACTCCCCCACCGCCCCCGCGCCGCTGCCCGCGGCCGCCTGACCACACCCGCTTTCCCGACATCTACGGAGTTGCACCCCATGACCACGGCTCTCGCCCACCCCGCCGCCCTCGACGCCGTCGCCGCCCTGTCCGGGCCCGGCGGGCATCTGATGCCGTCGGCCGCGCTGTCCTCGCTGCTCGGCGCCGACGCCGCCGACTGGGCGCGGTTCGCCGCACACTGGGACGAGCTGACCCTGGACACCTACATGGCCGACGGGGGCACGTACCGCTTCCGCCGCTACGGCCAGTTCGACCTGGACCCGGCCGCCGGGGAGCTGACGCTGCTGCCGCACGAGCCGTACCGGCAGGAGACCGACGTCAATCCGCTCAACGGCGGCATCGAGCGGATCTTCGACCCGCTGACGGAGTCGTTCGTGAACGACCCGCTGCTGCGCTCGGTGCTCGTCGCGCTCGGCCGCATCTTCAGCGCCGCCCTCGGCCGGGACGCGGACGGCACCCGGCGCTGGAACGTCAAGCTGCACCCGTACCGGATCAGCGCCTCCGCCGGACAGGTGGGCCAGCCCGCGCCCGAGGGCCGGCACCGCGACGGGGTCACCTTCATCACCTCGCTGCTGATCGGCCGCACCAACGTCGGCGGCGGCGAGAGCGGGGTGTACGCCGACTCGGGCGCCCATCTGCTGACGACTACGCTGTCCGAGCCCGGTGACCTGCTGCTGGGCGACGACCGCCGCACGCTGCACTCGGTGACCCCGGTGCACCCGGTGGACCCCGCGCTGCCCGCACACCGTGACGTCCTGGTGATCGCGTACACGGCGCGCTGAGTGCCGACCGCCGCCCGCCCCCGACGCCTGTCCCCGCCGTAGCACCGCCTTCTTCGCAGCACCGCCTGCGCAGCACCGTCGTCCCCCGTTCCGTAGAGGAGTGCCCATGACCGCCACCGCCGCCCGCAGCGGCCGGCTGACCGATCTTCCCGTCCTGCTGGTGGCAGTGGTGTGGGGCTCCAGCTATCTGGCCGCCAAGGGCGTCACCACGGAACGGACGGTGCTGGCCGTACTGGTGCTGCGGTTCGCCGTGGCGCTGCCGGTACTGGTCGCCGCGGGCTGGCGGCGGCTGCGCGGCCTGAGCGCCGTGCAGCTGCGCGGGGCCGGGCTGCTGGGGCTGATCCTCGCCGGGATCTTCCTGCTGGAGACGTACGGCGTGGTGCACACCTCGGCGACCAACGCCGGGCTGATCATCAGCCTCACCATGGTCTTCACCCCGCTGGCCGAGAGCCGGGTGCGCGGCACCCGGCTGCCGGGCGCCTTCATGGCGGCCGCCGGGCTGTCGGTGCTCGGCGTGGCGCTGCTCACCCAGGGCGCCGGTTTCAGCGCCCCGACCGGTGGCGACCTGCTGATGCTGGGGGCCGCCGTCGCCCGTACCGTGCACGTCCTCGCCATGTCCCGCATGGAGTCGGTGCGCGGGGCGGACGCGCTGTCGCTGACCACGGTCCAGCTGGGCGGGGCGGTCGTCGTGTTCGCCGCGCTGGTGGCGCTGCCGGGCACCGGTGCCTCGCCCTGGGCGGCCGCGGCCGGCTTCGGCGCCGGGGACTGGCTCGGGCTGGTCTATCTGTCCGCGTTCTGCACCCTGTTCGCGTTCTTCGTGCAGATGTGGGCGGTGCGCCGTACCTCGCCGTCCCGGGTGAGCCTGCTGCTCGGCACGGAGCCGGTGTGGGCCGCGGCGGTCGGCATCGCCGTCGGCGGGGACCGGCCCGGCTGGCTGGGCCTGCTCGGCGCGGTCCTGGTACTCGCGGGCACGGCATGGGGGCGGTCGGTCGCGGACCGGGAGCGGGCGGCCGGATCGACCACGGAGGGGGCGACCGCGGAGGCAGCGACCGCGAAGACGGAAACCGAGGGCACGGAGGCCGAGGCCGCGGTGTGAGAGCAGGCCTGCGGTGTGAGATCAGGCCCACGGTGTGAGAGCAGGCCCGCCGTGTGAGATCAGGCGTCCAGCCAGCCGAGCCGGACGGCGCAGGCGCCAGCCTGGAAGCGGCTGGCGGCGCCCAGGCGTTCGGTGAGCTCGGAGACGAGACGGCGGACCGTGCGTTCGGAGACACCGAGCTTGCGGGCCATGGCCTCGTCGGTGAGGCCGCCCGCGAGCATCCGCAGCAGTTCCAGATGGCGCCCCTCGGGGCGCCATTCACCGTCCGGCCCGGCCGCCGCGTCGGTCAGTACGTTCGCCGCCGCCCAGCAGTGCTCGAAGAGCTCCCGGAATACCCCGACCAGCGTCTCTCCTCGCAGGATCACCGCCGTGATCTCGCCGATCGCGGACGGCGGCGCCGGCACCAGCGCGGTCGAGCTGTCCGCGACGATCAGCCGCAGCGGCAGCGTGTGCGCGGTGCGCACCTGCGCTCCGGCCGCGCTCAGCCGGCGCAGATAGGACGCCATGTGCGGCACGGCAGCCGCGGAACCCAGGTGGATCGTGCGCATGCGCACCCCGCGCCCGATCACGGCGAGGTCCCGCTCCAGGCCCGACTCGACCATCCGGGCGGGCAGCGCGCGTCCGGGGTGCAGCGACAGCACCTCCTCCTCGACGCGCCGGGACACGTCCTCCAGCGCCGCCGACACGTTCGCGGCACCGGTCACCACTTCCATCCGTACCGGGAGCAACTCCCGTGCGTGCACCGGCTGGAAGTCGGCGAGGATCCGCGTCAGCGCGGACCGCGTGCGCTGTACGGAGCTGAGCAGCGCGGACGTGTGCTGCTCCTCCTCCACGAGGAGGTTGCGCAGCGCGGTGTCGGGCGACAGTGCCGTCCACCCGTTCCCGCTGGCCGGAGCCGACACGAACAGCCTTAGCCTGTGGAGGAGTTGAAGGGCGTCGGCGAACTCCGCGTCGCTCCAGCCGCGCTCGCCGATCACGCTCTCGGGGTGCCAGTCCGCGTCCTCCAGCGCGATGCGATAAAGCTCCTGAGCACGCTCCTTCACATCCATCGGGCCCCCTCCAAGTCGTCCCCCGGCGCGACCTCCCCCGGCCGAGCGCCCCGTGGATCTTAGGAACGTCCCTGGTCAGCTGGCCAGACAAGGTCCGGCATACGGACGCGGCGGGCGCCGGACGGGCCGTCCGGGCCTGGCCATGGCCGGTCCCGGAACCAGCGCGGACATGGCCGTGGGTGACCGTTCCGGCACATGCTGACGGCGCACCTCGCGACTCGCGCACCGCACACCCAGCCCACCCTGATCCCGGAGGTTCGCCATGCCCGCTCCGTCCGCCATACCCGCTCCGTCCGCCGCGTCCGTCCTGTCCCCGGCGTCCGTCCTGTCCCCCGCGCCCGTCCTGTCCCCCGCGCCCGTCCGGCGTCGCGTCCGGCGTGTCACCTCAGCCGTCGCTTCCGCCGTCACCTCCGCCGTCGCCCTCGCCGCCCTGCTCGCGGCCGGCGCATCCGTCACAGGTGCCGCCCCGGCGGCCGGTACCACGGCCGTCGCCGCCGGCTCCGACTCCCTCATCTGGGGCTGACCGCCGTGCCCGTACCGGCCGTCGCCGTCGTCGCCCCGCTCACCGGGCCGCGGACGGCCGCGGGCACCGTCCTCCTCGCCGAGGTGGACCGGATCCGTGGCGGCGCCCCGGGAACGGCCGACTGGCAGGTGTTCCGCGAGACCCCGGATGTCGCGCACGCCGTGGCGGCCGGCGACTACTCCGCGGTCGTCGGCCACGCCGACCCGTCGGTCGCCGACGGCGCGCTGGACGTCTACCGGCGGGCCGGACTCACCTGCCTGCTGCCGCTGCTGCCCGGCCGCGCGCCCGCGCTGAGCTGGGCACCCGACGAGACCCGCCTCGCCCGCGCGCTGGCCGACGCCGCCCTCGCCCTCGGCGCGACGGCTCTGACAGTGGCGTACGACGACGACCACGGCAGCACCGCACTGGCCGGGCTGCTCGCCGCGCGGGCCCGGGCGACGGGGCTCGCGGTGCGCACCGACGGGGGCACGGCCGACGGGCCACCGGTGCCGTCGGCGGTGTCGGGCCATGACCCCGGCGGTGCCGGATCCGGTGCCGTCCTCGCCCTGCTCGCCCCGCAGCACCGGCTGCCCGCCCTCCTGCGCGCCCGGGAGGGGGAGCCGTGGCGGGCCGTGCTGGTGGTGGCGGACTGCGGGTTGCCGTCGTTCGACGCGCTCGTGGCGGCCGCCGTACGACTGCCCGTGTCGGCCGTCCATCCTGAGCCCTGTCTGGTCCGCCGTACCCGGGCGGCCGTGGCCGCGCTGGCCGCCGCCCTGGCCGAGGACCCCTCGCTGCGCGGCGCCCGGCTAGCCGCGCGGGTCCTGTCCCGCTCGGCGCTCCTGCTCGGTCCGGGCGGCGGCCTGCTCGGCGAGGGACGGCGCGTGTCACGGCTGTCCGCGGTGTGCCCGATCCGGGCCGCAGCCCGGGAGGACGCCCTGACCGCCCCGCACGCCCCGGCGCTCTGACTCCCGCTCAGACGACCCGTACGCCGCCGCGCCACACCCCGCTGACCAGGGGTACGCCCGGCCGGTAGGCCAGGTGGACGTGGCTCGGGGCGTCCAGGAGGGTCAGGTCGGCCCGGGCGCCGGGGGTGAGGCGGCCGATGTCGGTGCGGCGCAGGGCCGTCGCGCCGCCGGCCGTGGCCGACCAGACCGCCTCGTCCGGGGTCATCCGCATGTCGCGGACGGCGAGGGCGATGCAGAAGGGGACGGAGGAGGTGAAGGACGAGCCCGGGTTGCAGTCCGTGGACAGGGCGACCGTGACGCCCGCGTCGAGGAGACGGCGGGCGTCCGGCCACTCGGCTCGGGTGGAGAACTCGGCGCCGGGCAGGAGCGTGGCCACCGTGCTGCTGTTGGCCAGGGCGTCGACGTCGCCGTCCGTGAGGTGAGTGCAGTGGTCGGCGCTGGCCGCGTCCAGCTCGACGGCCAGCTGGACGCCGGGGCCGTAGGAGAGCTGGTTGGCGTGGATGCGGGGGTGCAGGCCCTTCGCCCTGCCCGCCGTGAGGATCGCGCGGGCCTGGTCGCCGTCGAAGGCGCCCTTCTCGCAGAACACGTCGATCCAGCGGGCGTGCGGCGCGCAGGCGTCCAGCATCTCGCCGGTGACCAGGGCGACATAGGCGGCCGGGTCGTCGGCGTAGTCGGGGGAGACGATGTGCGCGCCGAGGTACGTCACCTCGTCGGTGTGCCGCGCCGCGAGGCGCAGCGCGCGGGACTCGTCCTCGACGGTCAGGCCGTAGCCCGACTTCGTCTCGAAGGTGGTGGTGCCCTGGCGGAGGGCTTCCGCCAGGTAGTGGGTCAGGTTCGCCTCCAGTTCCGCGTCGCTCGCGGCCCGGGTGGCGGCGACCGTGGTGCGGATGCCGCCCGCCGTGTAGGAGCGGCCGGACATCCGGGCGTTGAACTCCTGCGTGCGGTCTCCGGCGAAGACCAGGTGGGAGTGCGAGTCCACGAAGCCCGGCAGCACCGCCCGGCCGCCCGCGTCGACCCGATTGTCAGTGGCGGGTGCTTTGCTGGATTCACCGGTCCACACGACGCGGTCGCCTTCGATGACGACGGCCGCGTCCTGGACCAGGCCGAGGGGAGAGCCGTCACCGAGGGAGGGGTCGTTGGTGACCAGCGTGGCGATGTTGGTGATGACGGTGCTGCTGCTCATGGTGTCCTCGTGGGTGGTGGTCAGGAGCGGAGGGCTTCGACTGCCCGCGCGAGGGCCTGAGGCACGTCGGGTACGAGCGTGTGCGCCCCGTCCCGTACGACATGCCGTCCGCCGACGACCGTATGCCGTACGTCCGCTGCCGTCGCGGCGAATACGGCCGTCTCGGCGCCCAGCCTGGGCAGCGGGCCCGCTGTCCTGACCGAGTCGAGGGCGACCGTCGTGAAGTCGGCGAGGGCGCCGGGTTCGAGGGTGCCGGCCTGGTCCCAGCCGAGCGCGGCGTGGCCGTCGGCGGTGGCGGCCCGCAGCAGGGCGGCGGCCGTCCAGTGGCCCCGGGTGCGGGTGCGCAGCCGCTCGTTCAGCTCCATCGCGCGCGCCTCTTCGAGCAGGTCGATGACGGCGTGGCTGTCGGAGCCGAGGGAGAGCGGGGAGCCGGCCCGCTGGAGGGCGGCGGCCGGGCCGATGCCGTCGGCCAGGTCCCGCTCGGTCGTCGGGCACATACAGGTGCCGGTGGCGGAGCCGCCGAGCAGGGCGATGTCCTCGTCCGTGAGGTGGGTGTTGTGCACACCGGTGGTGCGGGGCCCGAGGACGCCGTGGTCGGCGAGCAGCCGGGTGGGCGTGCGGCCGTGGGCGGCCAGGCAGGCGTCGTTCTCGGCGGTCTGCTCCGACAGGTGCACATGCAGCGGGGCCCGCCGCTCCTGCGCCCACCCGGCCACGGTCGCCAACTGGCTTGCCGGCACGGCCCGTACGGAGTGAATCGCCGCCCCGATCCGCGCGTGGTCCCGCTCCTTGAGAACTGCGCAGCGTGCGGCCCAGGCCTCCGCGCTGCCGTCGGAGAACCGCAGCTGGTGGGTGTTGGGGGCCTCGCCGAAGCCGGCGGACAGGTAGCAGGTGTCGAGGAGGGTGATCCGGATGCCGGCTTCGGCGGCGGCGGCGATCAGCGCCTCGCCCATCGCGTTGGGGTCGGCGTAGGGGGTGCCGCCGGGCGCGTGGTGCACGTAGTGGAACTCGCCGACACAGGTGATGCCGGCCAGGGCCATCTCGGCGTACACCGCGCGCGCCAGGGCGTGGTAGGTCTCCGGGGTCAGGTGGTCGGCGACGGAGTACATCACCTCGCGCCAGGTCCAGAAGGTGCCGCTGCCGACCTGGACGGTGCCGCGCAGCGCCCGGTGGAAGGCATGGCTGTGGGCGTTGGCGAGCCCCGGCAGCGTGAGCCCGCGCAGCACCTCGGCGCCGGGCGGCGGGGTGGGGACACCGGTGCGGACGGCGCTGATCCGGCCACCGTCCACATCGAGGGCCACGCCCGGCTCGACGTTGGTGTCGAGCCAGGCGTGCTCCAACCAGTAGGTCCGCGTGGTCACCTGCAGGCCAGCCCTTCCAGTACGTCGGCGAGCGCGCGCACCCCGGCCACGCAGTCGTCCTCGGCGGCGAACTCGGCCGGGGAGTGCGAGACACCGGTGGGGTTGCGCACGAACAGCATGGCGGTCGGAATGCTGCCGGAGAGGATTCCGGCGTCGTGTCCGGCACCGGTCCCGAGGACGGGGACCTTCAGGTCGGTGCCCTTGCCGAGGATGCGGCCGAGTTCGTCGCGCAGGGCGTGGTCGAACTCGACGACGGGGGTGAAGGACTCCCGTACGACGTCGAGATCGACGCCGTGGGCGTCCGCGTACTCCCGGGCCGCCTTCTCCACCCCGCCGACCACCGTGTCCAGTGTGTCCTGGTCGGCGGCGCGGGAGTCGAGCCAGCCGCGCACGAGGGAGGGGATCGCGTTGACCCCGTTGGGCTCCACGGCGATCTTGCCGAAGGTGGCCACGGCGCCGGCGAGCTGTGCCTCCCGGCGGGCGGCGAGCACGGTCTCGGCGTAGGACAGCATCGGGTCGCGCCGGTCGGCCAGCCGGGTGGTGCCGGCGTGGTTGGCCTCGCCCCGGAAGTCGAACCGCCAGCGTCCGTGCGGCCAGATGGCGCTGGCGATGCCGACCCGGTCGCCGGACAGGTCCAGCGCACGGCCCTGTTCGACATGCAGCTCGACGAAGGCGCCGATCCGGGCCAGCCGCTCCGGGTCGGCCCCGATGCCCTCGGGGTCGTACCCGGCGGCGGCCATGGCCTGCGGCAGGCTGACCCCGTCCCCGTCGGTGAGCCGATGCGCCTGCTCCACGGTCAGCTGCCCGGCGGTGAGCCGTGACCCGACACAGGCGAGTCCGAACCGGGCGCCTTCCTCGTCGCCGAAGTTGACGAGGGCGAGGGGCCTGGTGAACCGCACGTTCCTGGCGCGCAGTTCATCGAGCGCGGCGAAGGAGGACACGACCCCGAGGGGCCCGTCGAAGGCCCCTCCGTCCGGCACGGAGTCCAGATGCGACCCGGTGACCACGGCGTCCCCGGCGGCAGGATCCCCGAGCCAGGCCCACTGGTTCCCGTTCCGGTCGACCTCGTAGGTCAGCCCACGGTCTTCGGCCTGCTGCTGGAACCAGGCCCGGCATTCGGCGTCCGCGCCGGTCCAGGCGTAGCGCCGGTAGCCACCGGAGTCGGAGTGCCGCCCGATGGGAAGCAGCTCGCGCCACATCTCATGAAAGGAGGGCGCCTGCTGGGCGGCGGACCCGCCAGGCTGTGGGCAGTCGTTCCGCAGGGCGATGGGGGTCCCCCCGGTCGAGCGAAGCCGAGACTGGGGGCGGGTGGGCACAGCCGAACCCGCACCCGGCGACGAGACCTCAGCCTCCACCGGAGAGTTGCCGTGCCCAGCCTCACCAACGGTCACGCCTCGTCACCCTCACGCATAGGCACACGCACCCCGCGCTCCTGCGCAACGGACTCGGCACTGTCGTACCCCGCGTCGACGTGCCGGATGACACCCATACCCGGGTCGTTCGTCAGCACCCGCCGGATCTTCTCGCCACCCAGCTTCGTCCCGTCGGCCACGGTGACCTGCCCGGCGTGGATGGAGCGGCCCATACCCACACCGCCACCGTGGTGAAGGGAAACCCACGACGCCCCGGACGCCACGTTGACCATGGCGTTCAGCAGCGGCCAGTCGGCGATCGCGTCGGAGCCGTCGAGCATGGCTTCGGTCTCGCGGTACGGGGAGGCCACCGAGCCGCAGTCGAGGTGGTCGCGGCCGATGGCCAGCGGCGCGGCGAGCTCCCCGCTCGCCACCATGTCGTTGAAGCGCTCACCGGCCTTGTCGCGCTCGCCGTAGCCGAGCCAGCAGATCCGCGCGGGCAGGCCCTGGAAGTGGACGCGCTCGCCGGCCATCTTGATCCAGCGGGCCAGGGACTCGTTCTCCGGGAACAGCTCCAGGATCGCCTTGTCGGTCTTGGCGATGTCGGCGGGGTCGCCGGACAGGGCCGCCCAGCGGAACGGGCCCTTGCCCTCGCAGAAGAGCGGGCGGATGTACGCGGGGACGAAGCCGGGGAAGGCGAACGCCCGGCCGTAGCCGGCGAGTTGGGCCTCACCGCGAATGGAGTTGCCGTAGTCGAAGACCTCGGCGCCGGCGTCCATGAAGCCGACCATGGCCTCGACGTGCCTGGCCATGGACTCGCGGGCACGGGCGGTGAAGCCGGCCGGGTCCTTGGCGGCTTCGTCGGCCATGTCCTCGAAGGCCACACCCAGCGGCAGGTACGCCAGCGGGTCGTGGGCGGAGGTCTGGTCGGTGACGATGTCGATGGGGGCGTTCATCGCGAGCAGCTGCGGGAGCAGCTCGGCCGCGTTGCCGAGCACGCCGATCGACAGCGGGCGGCGGGCGTCGCGCGCCTCCACCGCCAGCTGGAGCGCGTGGTCCAGCGAGTCCGCCCTGACGTCGAGGTAGCGGTGCTCGATGCGGCGCTCGATGGCGCGCGGGTCGCAGTCGATACAGATCGCGACGCCGTCGTTCATCGTCACGGCGAGCGGCTGGGCGCCGCCCATGCCGCCGAGGCCGGCGGTGAGGGTGATGGTCCCGGCGAGGGTGCCGTTGAACTTCTTGGCGGCGACGGCGGCGAAGGTCTCGTAGGTGCCCTGGAGGATGCCCTGGGTGCCGATGTAGATCCAGGAGCCGGCGGTCATCTGGCCGTACATGGTCAGGCCGAGGGCCTCCAGGCGGCGGAACTCCTCCCAGTTGGCCCAGTCGCCGACCAGGTTGGAGTTGGCGATGAGGACGCGCGGGGCCCACTCGTGGGTCTGCATCACGCCGACCGGGCGGCCGGACTGGACCAGCATGGTCTCGTCCTGCTTGAGGGTCCGCAGCGTGCGGACCATCGCGTCGAAGGAGCGCCAGTCACGGGCGGCCTTGCCGGTGCCGCCGTAGACGACGAGCTTGTCGGGGTGCTCCGCGACCTCCGGGTCGAGGTTGTTCTGCAGCATGCGCAGGGCGGCCTCCTGCTGCCATCCCAGGGCGCTGAGCTCTGTGCCGCGCGGTGCTCGTACGGGGCGGGGTCCCGACATCGTCTGCCTCCTCCTGTTACTGCGTCTATTCACATCCTGTCCGCCTGAATAGAACTAGTCAACACCTCGGGGCGACCCTCTTCGCACGCCGGCGGTGTTTGGCTGGATGTACCGGAGGCGGAGACGAGGGGAGAGGCTGTGGAGCGGGACATCGAGGCCGAGGCCGAGGCGCGCGCCGCCCGGCGGGACGAGGCGGTGCGCGCCGCCGTGGAGCAGGGGCTGCTCGCTCCGGACGCGGCCGTGGTCGCGCTGCTGGACGTGACCGGGATCCGGGAGTCGGCACGAGCGCTGCGGGCGGCGTTCGACGCGGTCGTACCGTCCGGGACGCCGGTGCTGCACGCCTTCGCGGTGAAGGCGACCCCGCTGGTGCCGGTGCTGCGGCTGCTGCGCGAGGCGGGCCTCGGCGCCGAGGTGGCGAGTCCGGGCGAGCTGGCGCTGGCGCGGGCGGCCGGGGTGCCGGCGGAGCGGACGGTGCTGGACGCGCCCGCGAAGACCCCGGCCGAGCTGCGCGAGGCGCTGGCGCTGGGCATCGCCGTCAACGCGGACAACCCCCAGGAGCTGGACCGGCTCGACGCCCTGGCGCACGAGTCACCCACCCGGTCTCCGCTCGGCATCCGGATCAACCCGCAGATCGGCGGCGGCTCGATCGGGGCCACGTCCACGGCGACGGCGACCTCCAAGTTCGGGGTCGGCCTGCGCGACGAGGGGGCGCGCGAGTGGGTCGTACGGGCGTTCCTGGAGCGGCCGTGGCTGACCCGGCTGCATGCGCACACCGGCTCGCAGGGCATCCCGATGCCGCTGCTGGCGCGGGGCGTGGCGGAGACGTACGCGCTCGCGGAGGAGATCAACGCGCGGGCCGGGCGGCGGCAGGTCGACACGCTCGACATCGGCGGCGGGCTGTCGGTGGACTTCGCCTCGGAGGCGGCGGCGCCGACGTATGCGCAGTACGCGCGCGTACTGGCCGAGGAGGTGCCGGGGCTGTTCGACGGGCGGTACGGACTGGTGACCGAGTTCGGACGCTCGCTCATGGCCCGGCACGGGACGGTGGTGGCGCGGGTGGAGTACACCAAGAGCGCGGGCGGGCGGCGGATCGCGGTGACGCACGCGGGCGTGCAGGTGGCGACGCGCACGGTGTACGTACCCGAGGCGTGGCCGCTCAGGATCGCCGCGTACGACGCGAAGGGCCGGCCGAAGACGGGGCCGGAGACGGTGCAGGACGTGGCCGGGCCGGCCTGCTTCTCGGGCGACCTGCTGGCCGAGGGGCGCAGCCTGCCCCTGCTGGAACAGGGCGACTACGCGGCGGCGCTGGACACGGGCGCGTACTACTTCGCCCATCACTACGCCTACAACTCCCTTGTCCGGCCGGGTGTGTACGGCTTCGCGCCGGACGGTGCGGGAGGCGTGGCCTTCGCGGTCGTACGGGAGCCGCAGACCCTCGCCGAGGTGGTGGCGGAGTCCGGCGGGGCGCACGCGGACGCGCTCACCACGCTATGGGCGCCGGAGCACCGGTGACGCGCCCCGGCCGCCCTCTCGAACGCATACTTCCGATGCGGCTCGTCCACGAGGGGCCTGACGCCGATCTCAGCGTCGCATGTGGGTACGCGAATCGAATACGTGACCTTTTTGCAGGAGCGTCGTTGAACGGATGACGGCGCCACAGATGGGGAGAGGGGGTGCCGGTGAGCCGAAAACTGCCACTCGCCGACGGCGACACTTCCCGCACTGCCTGTGCCTGTGCCCTGATTCGGTCGGGCGTGGACGAGAAGACCGGCGAAGTCCTCACAGCTGCCGCCCTGGCGGAACGAATTGCCTGGTGCGTCGACTTGGTGGCTGGGATGGTCGGCACGCTGCTGGCCGAGCACTGGAACATCACCGATGTCGACACACTGGCCTCCGGCAAGGACGCCGGAGGTAGAAAGCTGCCGTCGAACGCGTGGATGGCGCTGCGTCGCCTGGGCTGGACAATCTCCCTGCCGGACGGTGTGAAGGTCAACGACCGGATCGTGCGCATGGCCCAGGAACAGGCCGGGCGCGCTCTGCGGTCGGCGAAATGGCGTGCAGACGCGGCCGCCGGGATCCTGGCCACCTGGCCTGCTGATCCGAACAAGCGCACCTCGCGAGAGTGGGATGCGGTACGCGAGGCGATACCGGGCGGCGAGCATCTGCCGTCCAGCATCATCCGCTCCCGCACGCGACAGATCACCGCTTTTGAGCGCGAGCACGGGCGTCTCGCGGCTGATCTGTGCGAGCTGGAATCAGCTCCGCGTGTTGCCCGCATGCTGCTACTGGCGGCCTGCGACGGGCAACAAGCGACCATCGGACGATCGGACGACGGGCAGCGAGCCCTGCTGCGCATACAGCTCCCCACCCGGGCCGACCCGCAGAAGTACGCGGACTGGACATGGGTTTCCTGCCCGATCATCCTGCCGCCGACCATCCCGGCGAACGCCGTGATCCACCTGCCTACCCTGCGCCTCGCAGGCGGCAAGGTGCGGGCCGACCTCGCCTACACCCACCCCGTACCCAAATCCCAGCGCACAGGACACACAGTCGCACTTGGCGTGGACTGGGGGCTGAATACCCTGCTCTCGGCCGGGGCAGTCCGGCTCCGCGACGACGGGCGCATCAGCGCCCTTGGTGCAGGCGCCGAGTTCCGGGCTGCTGGAGTACTCGCGAAGCAGTACCGGATACGCCGTCTCTCCGAGCGGCTGCACGGCAAAGCAGACCACTATGCCCGGCTCGCCGATCCCACGCTGAACGGAAAGGCGGAGGTGCTGGCCGAAGAGATACGACGCGTATCCGAGCGCCGCTGCAACCTCAACGACGCTCTTGCTTGGAGTGCGGCCCGGTGGGCTGTCGATCAGGCTATCGCTGCCAGGGCGACGGTGATCTATCTGGAAGACTTACGGTCAATGGAAGCGGGCGGCATGGGCCGCACCCACAACAGTCGCATGTCGCAGACTGTGCGAGGTGCGATTGCCCACCGCGTGCGGCACCTCGCCGCCGAGGTCGGTATCGCCGTAGTCACGGTGCCACCGCGCAACACCTCCAAGCACTGCCCCTACTGCTTGGTCCCACTGCGACACCGCAAGGCCCCCGACCGCCCCACCGTGGCAGGATGGAAGTGGGCTGTCTGCCCCAACCGTGAGTGCGGTTGGCAGGGCGACCGCGATCACGGCGCTTGGCTCCGCATCGCAGCACGCGGACTCGCCCACCAGTCCAACACTGTTGTCGACCGCAGCACTGGCACGATGGTGATCCGCTCGGTGGTCGACAAGTTCGAGTCCAAAGCCGTCATCGTGACGGACCGTAAAACCAGCCGGAAAGACCGGTCAAAGACCGGCGCCACCCGGCCTCACTCCAACCGCCTCGCGCCCAGGCGACGCGAGGTTCCCTCCCCAGCAGTCGGCCCGTGCGGTCCTGCTGGCCAGCGTCCGGAGGGACACGGACCAACGGGTCGGACCCGGCTGCCCCGAGCAGCCCACCGACACCAGGGCGTGATCACGTTCAGCAAACCCATCGCAGGCCATCGGCCACGAGGAGCAGTACTGGGCGCGGGATTCCATCTCCACGCTCATGCTTCCCCGCCCTGGTGGGCAGAACCCGCGCCGGACACCATGTCTCGCACGGGAACGCTTGGCTGATCAGAGACGCTCAGGGATGCGCTGGAGAGGCGCGGCGCTAGACCAGCGCCGCGGTACGGCGGCGGGCCCCGCCCGGGGCCGCGTCGCCGGCCGCGATGCCCGTACCGCGCAGGCCCTTCACGTCCTTGCCGGCCGGGCGCCCGCCGCGCCGGTCGAGCCAGTCGACGCGCACCCACAGCAGGGTCTGCGCGGCGCGCTCGCGCCGCCCGAGCCAGGCGGCCTTCAGCCACAGCCCGGCACCGAGTCCGGCCAGCAGCAGGCCGCCGGCCGCGGGCACCGCGAAGGACGAGCCGAGCGCGAGGGCGAAGGCCGACAGCAGCCACCAGCGGTGTCCCCGGCGCCAGGTGCGCACGGTCACCGCCCGGTCCTGCAGCACGTCGTACCTGCCCGCGCGGGCCGCGCCGTGCGCGAGGTCGGCGTACCGCGCCCGGTGCACCAGCGCCACGACCGCCGCGCCGAGCAGGAACAGTGCGGCCCCGGCGAGCACCCCGATCCGGCGGCCGGTCACCCCGGGCGGCAGCACCCCGATCCCCGCGGCGCACACCCCGGACCACCACAGCGGTGCGGCCCCGGCCCGTACGACGACGGCCACCCGGGCCAGGCCCTGCACTCCGCGTACTCCGCGCGCCACGATCCGCCTCCTCGCCGTTCCGGCACAGTGCTGTCGGCCGGGCACGGTAACGAGCGAACGTGAGACGAGTCTGAGAGCGCGCCGGGGCACGCGCGGGTCACTCGACGAACAGCCCGCGGGCCGCCGCCTTCGCGTCGAACTCCTCCAGCCGGGCCTGCGCCGCGGGCAGGTCGTCACAGACCGCCTCCAGCAGCACCCGGCCGAGCAGCATCGGCGCGCACGCGGTGTCGAAGGCGAGCCCGGTGCCGACGGCGGCGGGCAGCAGCAGGTCGGAGTACTTGGCGACCGGCGCGAACGCGGAGTCGGCGACGGTGACGGTGGTCAGGCCCGCGTCCTTGGCGTAGGCGAGGGTGTCGACGACCTCGCGCGGATGCCGGGGCAGCGCGAAGCACAGCAGCGCGGAGGCGCCCGCGCGGACGGCGGCGTCGATCCGGTCCTGGATCATCGTGCCGCCCTCGTTGAGCAGCCGGACGTCCGGGTGGACCTTGGCGGCGAAGTAGGCGAAGCCGTACGCCTGGGAGGCGGCCGCGCGCAGGCCGAGCACCGGCAGCGGGCGGGAGGCGGCGAGGATCCGGCCGGCCTTCTGCACCGGGCGCGGGTCGGCGAGCAGGTCGGCGAGGTGCCTCAGGTTCTCGATCTCGGCCTCGACGGCCTGCTGGTACTCGTTGAAGGCGCCCGCCTCGGCGGCCGGTTCGGCGGGGACGACCTCGCGCAGATGCCGGCGCAGCGCCGGATAGCCGTCGAAGCCGAGCGCGACGGCGAACCGGGTCACCGACGGCTGGCTGACCCCGGCCAGTTCGGCCAGCTCCACGCTGGACAGGAAGGGCACGTCGGCGGCCCGCCGCACCATGCTGTGCGCGATCCGGCGCTGGGTCGGCGTGAGCCGGTGCCCCTCGAACAGCGCCTGCAGCCGGTTCGCGGGACTGTCCGTGACGCCGAAGGCCCCTCCCGCAGCCCCGCCGGAAGCCGTACCCGGCGTCTCTTCGAAGGCCACACCGGTACTCCTGTCCACGCTCATGACGCGCTCCCCCTCCAGATGTCCGTGAACCGGTCGAGCAGTGCGGCCGCCTGTGTCACGTCGTCCGTGAGCGGCCGGTCGGCCGGGTCGGGGTCGAGGACCGACTCGGCGAGCGCGAACGCCTCTCCGGCCGGCAGCCCCTGGTCGGGCCGCAGGTCACGCTGGCGCAGCGCGCGGACGGCGGCGACGAGCTCGCAGCCGACCACCAGACGATACGCACCGCACGCGCGCAGGGTCTGCCGCGCGGCGAGCGAGGCGAAGCTCGCCTGTTCCTCGACGCCCCGGGAGAGTACAGCGTGGCCGAGCGAGGCGGGCGCGGAGAAGGCCCGTAGGTCGCCGAGGGCCGCGCCGGCCGCGTACTCCAGGATCATCACTCCGGAGGAGGCCGGCTCCTGGTCGGCGAGGAAGGGGCGCAGCCGGGTGTAGGCGGGCTCGTTGAGCGTGGACAGGCGGGACGTGGACAGCCGGGCCACCTGGGTCACCGCGAGCCTGAAGTGGTCGAGGGCGAGGGCCAGTTGGGCCTGGTAGAAGCCGCCGTGGTGGTAGGCGGCGAGATCCTCGGGGGCGATGAGCGGGTTCTCGGCGGCCGCGTTGATCTCCACGCACAGCACCTGCTCCAGGGCGTCGGCGGCATCGTGCGCGGGGCCGTGGATCTGGGGCAGGCAGCGGAAGCCGTACGGGTCCTGAATCCGGCCGAGCGGCGGGGTCGGCCGGTCGGCGGCGCCGATCAGCTCCCGCATCCGCCGGGCCGTCTCGGTGCTGCCCCGGTGCGGGCGGGCGGCGTGCACGGGGGCGGCGTAGGCCTCGTGGGAGCCGTCGACGGCGAGCAGGGACAGCGCCGCGACGACCTGGGTGGCGCCGATGAGCCCGCGCAGTTCGTGCAGGGCGAGCGCGGACTGGCCGAGGGTGAGGGCGTTGCTGCTGATCAGGGCGAGGGCGTCGTTGTTGTCGAGGGGCTGCGGCGCGGGGGCGCCGGGCGGTGATCCGGGGGCGCCGCGCCAGGGGTGCTCCCCGGCGAGCGCGAGCCCGAGCTGGGCCAGGGCGGCTATGTCGCCGGTGCCGACGGAGCCGAACTCGTTGACCACCGGGTACGCGCCCGTCTCCAGCGCCTCGCACAGGGCGGTGATCACGCCGGGCCTCAGGCCGGCGCCGCCGGCCAGCAGCTGGTTGGCGCGGACGGCGAGCATCGCGCGCACCTGGCGGGCCGGGAGGGGTTCGCCGACGGCACCGGCGTGGCTGCGCAGCAGCCGCAGGCCGTGGCCGGCGGCGGCCTCGGTGGGCACGTCCTCGTTCCGGTTGGCGCCGACGCCGGTGGAGCGGCCGTAGACGCGCCCGGTGGCCGCGATCTGCCGGGCGGCGTTCCAGGAGTGCTCCACGCGCCGCATCGCGTCGGCCGCGAGGACCGGATGCGCGGCGCGGTCGGCGAGCCGGACGACGTCCTCGACGCCGAGTCCGGACCCGTCCAGGACCACGGTCGCGGTCTGCGTGGCTGGAACGGACTGCGGCGCGTCCACAATGCGAGACGACATCACGTCCAAACTCCCCTCAACCCAGACATCCGATCTTGCCCTTCGGTCATCTGTTACAGCGGATTAACACCGACCCGTTGACAAGCTATTCACACACCAAGAACTCTGCATGACGTTATACAGCCGGGCAAGGGACATCTCATGATCCAGTTCGACGCGGTCCACAAGCGCTTCCCCAACGGCACCACAGCAGTCCACGACCTCAACCTGGAGATGCCGGAGGGCGGCCTCACCGTCCTGGTCGGATCCTCCGGTTGCGGCAAGACCACCACCCTGCGGATGATCAACCGGATGATCGAGCCGACGTCGGGCACCATCCGCGTCGGCGGCAGGGACGTCACCCGGCAGGACCCGGCCGAACTGCGCCGTTCCATCGGCTACGTCATCCAGCAGGCCGGCCTCTTCCCGCACCGCACGGTGCTCGACAACATCGCCACCGTCCCGCTGCTGCTCGGCTGGAACCGCCGGAAGGCCCGGGCCCGCGCCGCAGAACTCCTGGAGACCGTCGGCCTCGCCGCCGAAGCCGGCAAGCGCTACCCGCACCAGCTCTCCGGCGGCCAGCAGCAGCGGGTCGGCGTCGCCCGCGCGCTCGCCGCCGACCCGCCGGTGCTGCTCATGGACGAGCCCTTCGGCGCGGTCGACCCGGTCGTACGCACCCAGCTCCAGGACGAACTGCTCAGGCTGCAGCAGGAGTTGAGCAAGACCATCGTGTTCGTCACGCACGACATCGACGAGGCCGTCCGGCTCGGCGACCGGATCGCGGTCTTCCGCACCGGCGGCCATCTGGTCCAGTGCGCCCCGCCCGCCGAACTCCTCGCCCGCCCGGCCGACGACTTCGTGGCCGACTTCCTCGGCGCGGAGCGCGGACTGAAGCTGCTGTCCCTGAAGACCCTCGCCGACGTCCCGCAGGGCCCGGCACCACAGGGCGGCCCCTGGACCCTCGTCCGCGACGCGCAGGGCAAGCCCCTGCACTGGGCGTCGAAGGACGCCGAGATCCCCGTACGCCCGCTGACGGACGCCGACTCCCTGCTCTCCGCGCTCAACGAGTCGGTCGCCTCCCCCACCGGACTGATCGCCCGCGTCGACGCCGACGGCGTGCTCACCGGCGTCTCCTCCCGCAACGACATCCACGAGCACGCGGGACGCGCCCACGCCGAAGTGCGGGTGGCCGCATGACGATCGACTGGTCCTGGATATCCGCCCACACCGACGACCTGACGACTCTCACCCTCTCCCACCTCCAGGCCGCCCTGACGGCCGTAGCCCTCGGCCTGCTGATCTCGCTCCCGCTGGCCGTGATCGCCCACCGGCTCCCCCGCCTGCGCGGTGTGCTGCTCGGCGCTTCGAACGTCCTCTTCACGATCCCGTCGATCGCGATCTTCGTCCTGCTCCTGCCGGTCAGCGGCCTGACCCGCACCACCACCGTGACCGGCCTGACCGTCTACACCCTGGTCGTCCTGCTGCGGAACACCGTCGAGGGCCTCGACTCGGTCCCCGTGAAGGTGAAGGAGGCGGCGAAGGCGATGGGCACGCGCCCCCTGCGCACGCTCCTCACCGTCGAGTTCCCCCTCGCGCTCCCCGTGATCTTCGCCGGCGTCCGTATCGCCACCGTCATGTCGATCTCCCTGGTCTCCGTCGCCACCTACATCGGCGACGGCGGCCTCGGCCAGCTCTTCACCGACGGCTTCCAGCGCAACTTCGCGACCCCGGTGATCGCCGGAGTGGCCCTCACCCTGCTCCTCGCCGTCGTCGCGGACGCGGCGCTGGTCGCCGTCCAGTACGCCCTCACCCCCTGGACCAGGAGGCGAGCCTGAGATGTACGAGCTCCTCAAGAACCTCGGCGCCTGGCTGACCAGCGGCGCCCAGTGGACCGGCCCCGACGGCATCGCCCACCGCCTCGCCGAACACCTGCAGTACTCCCTGCTGGCCACGCTCATCGCCGCCGCCATCGGCCTCCCGCTCGGCCTGCTGATCGGCCACACCGGCAAGGGCGCGTTCGTCGCGATCAACCTCGCCTCCTTCGGCCGCGCGCTGCCGACGGTCGGCCTGGTCGTGCTGGTCTTCCTGGCCGGCGGTCTGTCGATGCTGCCGGTGTGCGTCGCGCTGGTGGCCCTCGCGGTCCCGGCGATCGTCACCAACACCTACGCCGGCATGACCGCCGTCGACCCGGATGTGAAGGACGCGGCGCGCGGGCAGGGCATGCGCGGCCACCAGGTCCTGTTCCGGGTGGAGTTGCCGCTGGCCCTCCCCCTGATCATGACCGGCCTGCGCCTGGCCCTGATCCAGGTGGTCGCCACGGCCACCATCGCCGCGTACGTCTCCTTCGGCGGCCTGGGCCGCTACGTCTTCGACGGCCTCGCCCAGCGGGACCTGGTCCAGGTGCTCGGCGGCGCGGTGCTGGTCGCCCTGGTCGCCGTCGTCCTGGACGTGGCCCTGGCCACCCTCCAGCGCTTCCTCTTCCTCCCCCACGCTCGACGGCTCGCGCGCGGGGGCACCCCCATCCGCACCGCGTAGGGAACTACCGACATGAACCGACGTACTCTCCTCGGCGGCCTGTTCGCGGTCGCCTCCGTCCCCGCCCTCTCCGCCTGCGCCAGCGGCATCACCTCCCTCAACGGCCAGGGCTCCGGCACCGGCGGCGGTGGCTCCAGCAAGGGCGGAGTCACCATCGGCACGGCCAACTTCACCGAGAACCAGGTGCTCGGCTACCTCTACGCGGCCGCCCTGCAGGGCGCCGGTGTGAAGGTGACCGTCCGCCCCAACCTCGGCACCCGCGAGATCGTCATCCCGGCGCTCAGGGGCGGCGACATCGACCTGCTGCCCGAGTACCAGGGCGCCCTCCTCAACTACCTCGCCCCGAAGGCCACGGCCTCCGAGTCCGGCGAGATGCAGAACGCCCTCACCCAGGCCCTCCCGGCCGGCCTCCAGGTGCTGCCCTACGGCATGGCGGAGGACTCCGACGCCTTCGTCGTCACCCGCGAGACGGCGAAGCAGTACGGGCTGACCTCCCTCGCCGACCTGAAGAAGCAGAACGGCAAGCTGGTCATCGGCGCCGCGCCCGAGGTGAAGAAGCGCCAGGTCGGCGCGGTCGGCCTGAAGGACGTGTACGGCGTGGAGTTCAAGGAGTTCAAGTCGCTGGACTCGGACGGGCCGCTGGTCAAGGGCGCGTTGAAGAAGGGCGACGTGGACGTGGCGAACCTCTTCACCACCGACACCGACATCCAGGCCAACGGCTGGGTGGTCCTCACCGACCCCGCGCACCTCATCCCCAGCCAGCACATCGTCCCGCTCATCGCCGACCGCAAGGCCGACGACACCGTCCGCAAGGCCCTCGCCGGGCTGGGCAACCTGCTGACCACGGCCCAGCTCACCGAGCTGAACCGGCAGGTGGACAAGGACAAGAAGGACCCGGAGGACGTGGCGAACGCGTACGCCAAGCAGCACGGGCTGGTGAAGTAGGGGGGTTGTCCCCAGTGCGGTGGGCGTGAGCGCTTCCTAAGGTGGAGCCATGAGCGCACTGGACTCTCGGGACACCGACCTGAGAAAAGAACTCGACGCCACCCTCCAGACCCGCAGGGAACTGGGCGAGGAGTACGAGCCGGCGCTGGTCGACTCCTTTCTGGAGAAGGTCGGGCAGCGGATCGACGAGGCGGTGGACCGCCGGGTGCGGCGGCAGCTGGCCGAGCAGCAGATGGCGAGCGCGCGCGGCACCCGGCGCCCGAAGGACGCCGACACCTGGCCGGAGCGCTTCGGGTTCGCGATCATCTCGCTGGTCCTGGCGATACCGCTGACCGCCGTCGGCGGCGGCATCGCGGGGACGACCGGGACGATCGTCACCTGGGTCGGCATCGTCGGCGTCAACTTCGCCCAGGCCGTGCGGCTCAACCCGGACCTGCTCGGCGGCCGCCGCGACCGCTCCCGCGAGGACGGCTGAGCCGCACGCCCGCCGGGTCGGCAGGACGATGATCTGGCGGAGGCCGGCGTGCCGGGGCCGGCTGGTGGCGTAGTCGACGAGGTGCGCGACCAGCAGGTCGGCGCCGAAGGCGCGTCCCCGCCGGCCACGGGAGCGACGGCAGCCGACCGCACCCCGTGTGCGCCCAGCGCCCAGATCCCGCTCGACGGCATGGAGCACAGCCCGGCGCGGCCGAACGCCTTGCGCTGCTGGGGAGTTGGGGATCCGGTACCGCCCACTGAGCCCCGCCGAGCCCCGCTGAAAAGGCTTGCGCGGGGACCGCCGCACCCCCGTTGCCGGGGGGCGGGACGACGGCGGTCCCCGCGAGGGACGCGGGCCGGGTCAGGGCCGGGCTTGCGCGTCCATGGCGTCCATGGAGGTCCGGGAGCCGCTCCGGAGGTCCTTGGCGCCGTTCGGCGCCGGCTTGGGCGGGAAGTCTCCCCAGTGCTCAACGCCTGGGAGGTACCCCCCTCGCCCCTGCCGACACCCACTACTGTGCCGGACCCGTGTTAAGCGGGTGCTGCGCGCACGTGACACGCTCGTACCACTTCCGCGAACCCCGCCTCACCTCAAGTGACTGCCGTAAACCCCCAGTTCACCGGGGGGTTGCCGCTACTTTCCGCCCTTGGCCAGGAAGGCCAGCAGGTCCTGCCGGCTGACCACGCCGGTCGGCTTGCCCTCGACCAGGACGATCGCCGCGTCGGCCGAGCCGAGCACGGACATCAGGTCGCCGACCGGCTCGCCGGAGCCGACCTGGGGCAGCGGGGCGGACATGTGCTTCTCCAGCGGGTCGTCGAGGGAGGCGCGCTTGTTGAACAGGGCGTCCAGCAGCTCCCGCTCCACCACGGACCCGACGACCTCGGCGGCCATCACGTCCGGGTGGCCGGCGCCCGGCTTGACGACCGGCATCTGCGAGACGCCGTACTCGCGCAGCACCTCGATGGCCTGGCCGACGGTCTCCTCGGGGTGCATGTGCACCAGGGAGGGGATGACGTCGCCCGCCTTGTGGCTCAGGACGTCGGCGACGCGGGCGCTCGGGCCCTCGTCCTCCAGGAAGCCGTAGTCGGCCATCCACTCGTCGTTGAAGATCTTGCTGAGGTAGCCGCGGCCGCTGTCGGGCAGGAGCACGACCACGACATCGTCGGGCCCGAGCCGCTCGGCGACCCGCAGCGCGGCCACGACGGCCATACCGCAGGAGCCGCCGACGAGCAGGCCCTCCTCCTTGGCGAGGCGGCGGGTCATCTGGAAGGCGTCCTTGTCGGACACGGCGACGATCTCGTCGGCGACGGTGCGGTCGTAGGCGGTCGGCCAGAAGTCCTCGCCGACGCCCTCGATCAGATACGGCCGCCCGGAGCCGCCGGAGTAGACGGACCCCTCCGGGTCGGCGCCGATGACCTTGACCTTGCCGTCGCTGGCGTCCTTCAGATAGCGGCCGGTGCCGGAGATGGTGCCGCCCGTGCCCACGCCCGCCACGAAGTGGGTGATCTTCCCCTCGGTCTGCTCCCACAGCTCGGGGCCCGTGGAGTGGTAGTGCGAGAGCGGGTTGTTGGGGTTGGAGTACTGGTCGGGCTTCCACGCGCCCGGGGTCTCACGGACGAGCCGGTCGGAGACGTTGTAGTACGAGTCCGGGTGCTCGGGGTCCACGGCGGTCGGGCAGACGACGACTTCCGCGCCGTAGGCACGCAGCACGTTGATCTTGTCGGTGGAGACCTTGTCAGGGCAGACGAAGATGCACTTGTAGCCCTTCTGCTGGGCGACGATCGCCAGCCCCACACCGGTGTTGCCACTGGTCGGCTCGACGATCGTGCCGCCCGGCTTCAGCTCCCCGCTCTGCTCGGCGGCCTCGATCATGCGCAGGGCGATGCGGTCCTTCACGGAGCCGCCCGGGTTGAAGTACTCCACCTTGGCCAGGACGGTCGCCTGGATGCCCTTGGTCACGTTGTTGAGCCTCACCAGCGGGGTGTTGCCGACGAGGCTGATCATCGAGTCGTGGAATTGCACCGTTGTCTCCGGTCGCTGCAAAAGATGTGGTCGTAGTGGTGTCGCCAGCCTAAGGCCAGCTGTGTGGCGGAGGCGGCCGTTCACTCCCCGTTGAGATTGGCGTACGGGTTGTACGGGGCAAGGAGTGGGTGTACGGCTACGAGGAGGTGGCGGCGACGCATGACGAGTATGTCGAGGGCGAGAGTGGCCCGGCGTATCGCGGCCGGAGCGGCGTACGGCGGTGGCGGGGTCGGGCTGATCGGGGCGGCCGCGGTCGGCGTGCTGCTGGCGGAGGTACGGCTGGCCCGCCGTCATGTGGGCAACGGCGGCGGCGACCGCGTCCCGGTGGCCGACGGGGTCTACGGCCTTGGGTACGACGTCCCCGGTGAACCTCCCCTCCGGCTGGCCATGCTCGGCGACTCCACGGCGGCCGGGCAGGGCGTGCACCGGGCGGGCCAGACGCCGGGCGCACTGCTGGCCTCGGGCCTGTCGGCGGTGGCGGAACGCCCCGTGGAACTACGCACCGTCGCCCAGCCCGGGGCCCAGTCCGACGTCCTCGACCGCCAGGTGGCCCAGGTCCTGTCCGGGTCCGCGCCCGTCCCCGACATCTGCGTGATCATGGTCGGCGCGAACGACGTGACGCACCGGATGCCGCCGACCCGTTCGGTACGGCATCTGGCGGCGGCGGTACGACGGCTGCGCACGGCCGGTGCGGAGGTGGTGGTCGGCACCTGTCCCGACCTCGGCACGATCGAGCCGGTGCAGCAGCCGCTGCGCTGGCTGGCCCGGCGGGCCTCCCGCCAGCTGGCGGCCGCCCAGACGATCGGGGTCGTGGAGCAGGGCGGGCGCACGGTGTCGCTGGGCGACCTGCTGGGCCCCGAGTTCGAGGCGAACCCGCGGGAGCTGTTCGGCCCCGACAACTACCACCCCTCCGCGGAGGGCTACGCGACGGCGGCGATGGCCGTACTGCCGACGGTGTGCGCGGCGCTTGGTCTGTGGCCGGCGGAGGAGGAACGGCCGGACGTGTCCCGTCGCGAGGGCTTCCTGCCGGTTGCCCGCGCCGCCGCCGAGGCAGCGTCGGAGGCGGGTACGGAGGTTACGGCGGCCATGCCGACGGGGCCGCGGGGACCGTGGGCGCTGCTGAAGCGGCGTCGGCGGCGCAGGGTGCCGGAGGCCGAGCCCGCGACTCCGTCGGTCTGATCCACCTGATCCACCGGTCACCAAGCAAGCGCTTAGTAAATTGCGGTCAGTGTCACACCACCACACCCGTGACCTGGACCATACGGAGCGGTAACTTCCCAAGCGGCCCTGCCCGAAAAACACCGCACTGGAGCCGTGATGCCCGAAGCCGTCATCGTCTCGACCGCCCGCTCCCCCATCGGCCGCGCCGTCAAGGGCTCCCTGAAGGATCTCCGCCCCGACGACCTGACCGCCACGATCATCCAGGCCGCGCTCGCCAAGGTCCCCGAGCTGGACCCCAGGGACATCGACGACCTGATGCTCGGCTGTGGCCTCCCCGGCGGCGAGCAGGGCCACAACCTCGGCCGTATCGTCGCCGTACAGATGGGCATGGACCACCTGCCGGGCTGCACGATCACCCGCTACTGCTCCTCCTCGCTGCAGACCTCCCGCATGGCCCTGCACGCCATCAAGGCCGGCGAGGGCGACGTCTTCATCTCGGCCGGTGTCGAGACGGTCTCCCGCTTCGCCCACGGCAGCTCGGACATGCCCGGCACGCACAACCCGCTGTTCGCCGAGGCCGAGGCCCGCACCGTGGCCACCGCCGAGTCGACCGGCTCCACCTGGCACGACCCGCGCGAGGACGGCCTGCTGCCCGACCCCTACATCGCGATGGGCCAGACCGCGGAGAACCTGGCCCGCGCCAAGGGCATCACCCGTCAGGACATGGACGAGTTCGGCGTCCGCTCGCAGAACCTGGCCGAGCAGGCCATCAAGAACGGCTTCTGGGAGCGCGAGATCACCCCGGTGACCCTCCCGGACGGCACGGTCGTCAGCAAGGACGACGGCCCGCGCCCCGGCGTCACCCTGGAGGGCGTCTCGGGCCTGAAGCCGGTCTTCCGCCCCGACGGCCTGGTCACGGCCGGCAACTGCTGCCCGCTCAACGACGGTGCCGCCGCCGTCGTCATCATGTCCGACACCAAGGCCCGCGAGCTGGGCCTCACCCCGCTCGCCCGCATCGTGTCGACCGGCGTCTCCGGCCTCTCCCCCGAGATCATGGGCCTCGGTCCGGTCGAGGCGAGCCGGCAGGCCCTGCGGCGGGCCGGCCTCACCATCGACGACATCGACCTGGTCGAGATCAACGAGGCCTTCGCCGCCCAGGTGATCCCCTCCTACCGGGACCTCGGCATCGACCTCGACAAGCTGAACGTCAACGGCGGTGCCATCGCCGTCGGCCACCCCTTCGGCATGACCGGCGCCCGGATCACCGGCACGCTCATCAACTCCCTGCAGTGGCACGACAAGCAGTTCGGCCTGGAGACGATGTGCGTCGGCGGCGGCCAGGGCATGGCGATGGTCATCGAGCGCCTCAGCTGACCCACCGTCCGTAGCGGGACGAGCACATCCCGTCAGGAACCGGCCCGGAACCGAGGAATCTCCGAGGTTCCGGGCCTTTTCGTGATCCAATCTCCCCCAGGATGTGACCTATCTCGCTCGCCGGACACATCCATGCAGGTCAGCGCGGGTCAGCACGGTGCACAGCAACATCACGAGCTCAAAGTCCTGTCCGTTTCGTGACGTTACGCACTGACAGCCTTCTAGTCCACCCTTCAAGCTGATGTAGGAAGTCGGGGGTCGACTTTGAACCGGGAGTACGTCAGTGAGCGCCATGCCGATCGCCCTGCTGCTCACCACGGCCGCCACCGGCGCCGTGGGCGTCGCCGTCCTGCGCACCGTTCTGAAGCTGCGCCGCCAGCTCGCGGACCTGCAGCAGCAGCTCGCCGACAACCAGGCGGCCACCACCCGTGCCCTGCTGCCGAGCGCCCGCACCCACGCCGACGCCGACCAGATACGCGCGGCCGTGACCGAGGCGCTCGCCGAGGAGCGGGAGCGGGAACTGGCCGAGGCGCGTGCCTTCTGGGCCGCGCAGGAGACCCGTGACGCCGCCGACTCCCCGTCGCTGCTGGGCCTGCCCGAGGCCGACCTGTTCCTGCCCCGGCAGAGCGACTTCGTCGGCCTGGAGCCGGTGTCCGAGCCGACCGCCGACACCGACGAGTTCGCCGGAGAGTCCCCCGAACTGGCCGCGGCCCGCCGCCGCCACCCCTCGCACCCCGACTTCGTCCCGGTGCAGTCCCCGGCGGTGAACGACCACGAGCGCACGGTGACCACGCTGGAGCAGCTGGCCGCCGGCCGCATCGAACTCTCCGACGTCCGCCCGGGCCCGCTCGGCACCCTCGACGTCTACGTCTTCGCCGACGGCACCACCCTGTGCATGACCCCGGGCCACCGCGAAACCGCCGAACGCCTGGCAGCAGCCGTGGAAGCGGGCGACTCCCCCTACCTCCTGGGCGGCTCCGGCATCTCCGGCGCCTACACCCTGACCTTCGCCTGCGGCGAGGACACGGTCTACATCCTGGCCGACAGGGTCATAGCTTCTCTCTGACGGCGCACCCGCACCCGTCCACGCACCTCACACCCCCGCCCGCTCCCGCGCCTCCTCCACCACCCGCACCGCGTCGGCGACTTCAGCCTCGCTCTTCAGCACCACGGCCAAGTCGTGCGCGGCCACCAGAATCTGATCAGCCGCGGCGAACATCCCGGCATCCGGCATCTCCCGAGGCTCGGCTCCGGGCTCGTCCACCAACTGAGCCCGCCGGGAAAGCTCCCTGGCCAGCGCCAGCGCCTCCGCGGCAGCGCCCCGCTGAAGCCGGCTCTGCGGCGCCGCTCGCAATCTGTCGGCGAAGTGATCCACTGCTTGGGTCAAGGGCGTCGTATCAACCACGCGCCGAGCGTAACGTGCCGCACTGTTGCCAATACGCGAACGCTCAGGCACGGTGACGTGAAGGACCGGCCTACATCCCCTTTGCGTTCGGAGGTGCCGATGTCCCAACTCTTCTCCGAGGAGACCCACCGCAACCTGCTCGCCCGCATTCCCCACTGCACCGGTCGTGAAGTCTCCGACTGGCTGCGCACCGTAGAAGAAGGCCCCGCCCTGTTCCGCTTCGAGGAGAAGGTCAGCTGGCTCCGGCACGAGTACGACCTCGCGTACGGCCACGCGAAGGCGATCGTCCACGAGTACGACCTGAGGAGGGCAGCCCGCAAGCTGCTCTAGACGACGAGGGGCCCCGGGTCGAAACCCGGGGCCCCTCTCACGTCACGGCCGGCGCGTGCGCTAGTCGTTGTTGGTGAAGATCGCCACCAGCCGCAGCATCTCCACGTAGATCCACACCAGGGTCATGGTGAGGCCGAAGGCGGCCAGCCAGGACTCGTTGCGCGGGGCGCCGTAGGCGATGCCGTCCTCGATCTGCTTGAAGTCGAGGGTCAGGAAGAACGCGCCGAGCAGGATCGCGATGATGCCGACGAGCGCGCCGAGCGGGCCGAAGCTGCGCAGACCGCCGTTCTCGGCGACGCCGAACACGACCAGCAGCAGGTTGACCGCCATGACCACCATGAACGCCATGGCGATGGCGATACCGATGCGGGCGTAGCGGGCGGTGACGCGGATCCAGCCGGCCTTGTAGACCAGCAGGGTGGCGCCGGAGACCGCCATGGTGCCGAGCACCGCCTGGAAGGGGGCGCCGCTCCAGCGGCTGTTGTACATCTCGCTGATGACGCCGAGGAAGACGCCCTCGAAGGCGGCGTACCCGAGGATCAGCGCGGGCGACGGGGTGCGCTTGAAGCTCTGGATCATCGCCAGGACGAACGCGACGATCGCGGAGCCGACGGCCAGGCCGTAGCTGGTCGTCGAGACCGGCAGCAGCGCCCAGGCGAGGACGGCGCCGACGGCGACGGTGCCGAGCGTGATGGCCGAGCGGACGACCACGTCGTCCATGGTCATCCGGTCGGTGGTGACCGGAGCCTGCGGCGGGGCGCCGTACTGGACGCCGCCCTGTGCGTACGGGTTCTGGGCGTAGGGGTTCTGCGCGTACGGGTTGCCCTGTGCGTACCCGGCCTGCGGTGCGGTGTTGAAGCCGGCGTAGCCGCTGTCGCGGCTGAACCCCCGTCGCGAGAAGACCGGGTTACTGCTCCTCATTTCACTCCTCCATGGCTGCCGTGCGCAGCCTTGGCTCAAGAGTAATGGATTGGCAAAGGACCGACCATGATACTTGAGGAGGATCTTTCCCCTGCCGTGCTTCCCAACACGCTACGCGTAACGGCGATTCCCGGCCAAGAGTGATCGCATTCCATGACGAACCTGCTACCCGACCGAGACGTGGCGCTACCCCAACGGAAACCCGGTGTACGCCTCGGCCAGCTCGGTCTCGGCCGCACGGGAGGAGGCGATCCGTTCCAGCCGGGCCCGTTGGAGGCGGTCGTCGAAGGGAGTGGCGTCGGGGGCCGGATGGAGCATCGCCGTCATGTCGCAGGAGAACCGCTGGGCCTGCCAGATGCGGCGCAGGCAGGTCGCGGAGTAGGAGTCGAGCAGTTCCGGGGAGCCGGTGTCCCTCTCGTGGACGAGGGCACGCGCGAGGGTGACGACGTCGCCGACGGCGAGGTTCATGCCTTTGGCGCCGGTCGGCGGGACGATGTGGGCGGCGTCGCCGGCCAGGAAGAGACGGCCGTGGCGCATCGGCTCGTGGACGAAGGACCGCATGGGCGTGACCGACTTGTGGGTGATGGTCCCGCGCTCCAGCCGCCAGCCGTCGTCGGTGTCCAGGCGCCGCTCCAGTTCCGACCAGATCGCGTCGTCCGTCCATGCGTCGGCGTCCGTGTCGGGGGGCACCTGGAGATAGAGGCGGGAGACGGACGGGGAGCGCATGGAGAGGAGGGCGAAACCGCGCTCGTGGCGGGCGTAGACGAGTTCGTCGTGCGAGGGCGGGACGTCGGCGAGGATGCCCAGCCAGGCGTAGGGGTACGTCCGCTCGAACACGCGGGACAGGGCGGCCGGGAAGGCTCCCCGGGACACGCCCCAGAAGCCGTCGCAGCCGACGGCGTAGTCGCATTCCAGCACGTCCTCGCGGCCCTGGTGCCGGAACCGGATGCGCGGCCGGTCGCCGTCCGCGCCCTCGACCGCCAGCGCCTCCGCCGCGAAGAGCAGGGGGCCGCCCTCCTTCAGCTGAAGGGCGATCAGATCCTTGCAGACCTCCGTCTGGGCGTACACCGTCACCGACCGCCCGCCGGTCAGGCCGGGGAAGTCGATGCGATGGCGGCGGCGGTCGAAGCGCAGCTCGATACCGTCGTGCCGCAGCCCCTCCCGGTCCATCCGCTCCCCGGCGCCGACGGCGTGCAGCGCGTCCACCGTGCCCTGCTCCAGGATCCCGGCGCGCTGGCGATGCTCGACGTAGGCGCGGTCACGGCTCTCCAGGACCACCGAGTCGATGCCGGCGCGGTGGAGCAGGCGCGCGAGCAGCAGTCCGGCCGGTCCCGCTCCGATGATCCCGACGGTGGTGCGCATCGGCTCTGCCCCTTCCCGCGGCGTCGTTGCCTCAGACCGAGATTCCCTGTTCGCCTGGTGAAGTTTTTTTCACCTGCTGGCGGCCGAGTCTGCGCCGGGGGGTATCCGATGTCAATGGGTAGGGCTGCGGCCAAGGCGCGGTTGGTGCCCGGAGCCGGACTTGAACCGGCACGCCCGCGAAGGGGCAGCGAGGTTTAAGCTCGCCGTGTCTGCATTCCACCATCCGGGCAGGCCATGGGCTCCGCTTCGAGGTTCGAGCCTATCGGGACGCATCCCCCGAACAGCGGAAGGGCGGACCGATGTTGTCTTATTTTATTGACGTCTGAGGGTGCATCAGCCCATGGAACGAGCCATCCGCACTTGCCAACAGCGTGACGTGACGTGGATACGCCCGTACGTGGAATGACGGAATTTCACCGTCCGAAGGAGGGTGTTCCACCCGTTCTTGACGCGGTTCGACACCGGTTCGACCGCGCCGTCCGCCAAGCCGTCCGCCAAGCCGTCCGCGGCGCCGTTCTCCACGCCCCTCGCCGCGCCGTCCGCCACGCCCTTCGCCGGGCCGTTCTCAGGGGCGGGTGTCCTCCCCAGGTATGACACGGCGCCCTTCCGTCCGACCCCAGTCGCGCCCCGGAACCGGAACAGCGACTGACTACACGGCGTCCCGGCGCCGGGACGATGGATCCGTCCCCATGGAACACGTCGTCCCGACAGGAGCACCTTCCCGTGACCACCACACCCACCGCCGCCCGGGCCACCGCCGTGGCCGCACGCGCCACGGAGCTGTCGAAGATCTACGGGCAGGGTGAGACCCGGGTGGTCGCCCTGGACCGGGTCTCCGTCGACTTCCGGCAGGCCGAGTTCACCGCGATCATGGGCCCGTCCGGTTCGGGCAAGTCCACGCTGATGCACTGCGTGGCCGGCCTCGACACCTTCTCGTCCGGGTCGGTGCGCATCGGCGACACCGAGCTGGGCTCCCTGAAGGACAAGCAGCTCACCAAGTTGCGCCGGGACAAGATCGGCTTCATCTTCCAGGCCTTCAACCTGCTGCCGACGCTGACCGCCCTGGAGAACATCACCCTCCCGATGGACATCGCGGGCCGTAAGCCCGACAAGGCGTGGCTGGACCAGGTGATCTCGATGGTCGGCCTGTCCGGGCGGCTCAGCCACCGGCCCGCACAGCTCTCCGGCGGCCAGCAGCAGCGCGTGGCCGTCGCCCGCGCCCTGGCCTCCAAGCCGGACATCATCTTCGGCGACGAGCCGACCGGAAACCTCGACTCGCGCTCCGGCGCCGAGGTGCTGGGCTTCCTGCGCAACTCGGTGCGCGAACTGGGCCAGACCGTCGTCATGGTGACCCACGACCCGGTCGCCGCAGCCTACGCGGACCGCGTGGTCTTCCTCGCGGACGGCCGGATCGTGGACGAGATCCACGGTCCGACGGCCGACTCCGTCCTCGACCTGATGAAGCAGTTCGACGCGAAGGGCCGTACCAGCTGATGTTCCGCACCGCCCTGCGCAACGTCCTCGCGCACAAGGCCCGGCTCCTGATGACCGTGCTCGCCGTCATGCTCGGCGTGGCGTTCGTGTCCGGGACGCTGGTCTTCACCAACACCATCTCCGACGCCTACCAGAAGAGCTCCGCCAAGGGCTTCGACCAGGTCGACGTCGCCGTACGGCCCACGTACCAGGACTCCACCGGCGACAAGGTCGGCAGGACGCCGGATCTGACCCAGGCCCTGCTGGACAAGGCCGCGAAGGTCCCCGGCGCCGCCTCCGCGACCGGTGTCGTCAGCGGCTTCACCGCCGTCGCCGACAAGGACGGCAAGCTGCTCGGCGGCGACTGGCAGTCCGCCGGCGGCAACTACTGGGGCGCCAAGGACGCCCGGTACCCGCTGGTCAGCGGCCACGCCCCGCACGGCAAGGGCGAGGTGCTGCTCGACTCCAAGACCGCGAAGCGGGCCGGCTACCAGGTCGGCGACACCGTGCGGCTCTCCGTCGACGGCCCGGTCCTCACCCCGACCATCAGCGGCATCTTCACCACCGACGACGGCAATGTCGCCGCGGGCGGCAGCCTGGCCCTGTTCGACACGCCGACCGCGCAGAAGCTGTTCGGCAAGAAGGGCGGCTACGACGAGATCGACGTGAAGGCCGCGGCCGGCACCAGCCAGTCCGCGCTGAAGTCCGCGCTGGACTCGGCGCTGCCCTCGCACCTGGTGGAGACCACCACCGGCAAGCAGCTCGCCGACGCCCAGGCGAAGCAGATCGCCGACTCGATGAGCGGCCTGAAGCAGTCCCTGCTGGTGTTCGCCGGTATCGCGCTGTTCGTCGGCACGTTCATCATCGCCAACACCTTCACCATGCTGGTCGCCCAGCGCACTCGGGAACTGGCCCTGCTGCGCGCGGTCGGCGCCTCCCGCCGTCAGGTCACCCGCTCGGTGCTCATCGAGGCGTTCGCGGTCGGTACGGTCGCCGGTGTGACCGGTCTCGCCGCCGGTATCGGCATCGGCGCGGGACTGCGCTCCCTGCTGGGCTCGTTCGGCGCGAGCGTGCCCGACGGGCCGCTGGTGATCAGCCCCGGCACCGTGGTGTCCGCCCTCGCGGTCGGCATCCTCATCACCATGCTGGCCGCCTGGCTGCCCGGCCGCCGCGCCGCGAAGATCCCGCCGGTGGCGGCGATGAGCAGTGTGCACGCCAAGGCCACCGCCAAGTCGCTGGTGCTGCGCAACACGCTCGGCTCGCTGTTCGCGGCGGCCGGCGTCGCGACGGTCGTCGGGGCCACGACGATGGACGCCGACTCCGCCCAGGGTCCGATGGGCCTCGGCGCGGTCCTGCTCATCATCGGCGTGTTCATCCTGACCCCGCTGCTGTCCCGGCCGCTGATCGCGGCCGCCGCCCCGGTGCTGCGCGTCTTCGGTGTCTCCGGCAAGCTGGCCCGCCAGAACTCGGTGCGCAACCCGCGCCGTACGGCGGCCACCGCCTCCGCGCTGATGATCGGCCTGACCCTGATCACGGGCATGACGGTGATGGCGGGCAGCCTGCAGACGGCGATCGACAAGATGGCCTCCTCGGCGATCCGCGCGGACTACGTCGTCTCGATGGCCAACCGCTCCCCGCTCTCCCCGGACGTGGCGCGGAAGGTCGCCGCCTCCGACGGTGTCACCGCCAGCAGCCCGCTGCGCAACGCCGTGTCCCGCATCGACGGCAAGTCCGAGTACCTGACCGGTGTGAACGGCTCAGCCATCGGGAAGCTGACGAACCTGAAGGTGGACAACGGCACCTTCAAGGTGGGCGGCTCGCAGGTCGTCGTGGACAAGGACCGGGCCAAGGAGTACGGCTGGACGCCCGGTTCGCACTTCACCGCGCACTTCGAGGACGGCAAGGCACAGACCCTGACGGTCGCCGGTGTCTACGAGGGCAACGACATGATCCACGGGATCATGCTCGACAACAAGGTCCTCACCCCGCACCTGAAGGACCCGGCCGACATGCAGGTCATGGTCAAGACGGCGAACGGCGCCTCCGAGGCAGCCAAGGACAAGCTCGTCCAGGCCCTCGGCGCCAACCCGGCGATCAAGATCCAGGACAAGCAGGACATCTCCAACAGCATCGCGCAGATCTTCACGACGATGCTCAACATGCTCTACGGCCTGCTCGGCATGGCGGTGATCGTCGCGATCCTCGGCGTCATCAACACCCTGGCCATGTCGGTCTTCGAGCGCTCCCAGGAGATCGGCATGCTCCGCGCGATCGGCCTGGACCGCAAGGCGGTCAAGCGGATGGTCCGCCTGGAGTCCCTGGTGATCTCCCTGTTCGGCGGGGTGCTCGGCATCGGACTGGGCGTGTTCTTCGGCTGGGCGGCCGGACAACTGCTGGGCACGAAGATGCCGACGTACGAACTGGTCCTGCCCTGGGGCCGGATGGCGATCTTCCTGCTGCTGGCGGGCGGGGTCGGCGTCCTGGCCGCCCTGTGGCCGGCCCGGCGCGCGGCGAAGCTGAACATGCTGGCGGCGATCAAGGCCGAGTAGCCGTACGGCATGAGCAGGGGGGCCTCGCGGTGGCGGGGCCCCCTTTGCCGTACCCGCTGTCAGGCGTTCCAGGTACGGGTGCGCGGCGGCAGCCCGGAGGCGCCGGACTCGGGAGTGCGGACGGCCAGGACCTGGTTCACGCCGATCCGGTTGCGTTCGAAGGCGAGCGCGCAGGCGGCCATGTACAGCTGCCAGACGCGGGCCCGGCCGGGGCTGGTGAGGCGGACGGCGCGGTCCCAGTCGGCCTCCAGATTGGCGACCCACTGGCGCAGGGTGCGGGCGTAGTGCTCGCGGATCGACTCCACGTCCCGGACCTCGAACCCGGCGCGCTCCAGTTGGGTGACGGTGGTCCCCAAGGGGGCGAGTTCGCCGTCCGGGAAGACGTAGGCGTCGATGAACTCGTCCACCTGGTACGCCGATTCGTCGCCCTGCGGGCGGCGCGCGATCTGGTGGTTGAGCAGCCGTCCGCCGGGGACCAGCAGCCCGTACAGCCGGCGGGCGTACTCCAGATACGGTTCGGCGCCGACGTGTTCGGCCATGCCGATGGAGGAGATCGCGTCGAAGGGGCCGTCCTTGACGTCCCGGTAGTCCTGGACCCGGATCTCCACCCGGTCGGTCAGCCCCTCGTCGGCGACGCGCTTGCGGGCGTACGCCGCCTGCTCGTGCGAGAGCGTGACCCCGACGACGTTCACGCCGTGCTCACGGGCCGCGTGGATGGCCATCGAGCCCCAGCCGCAGCCGACGTCCAGCAGCCGCTGACCGGGCGTCAGGCCGAGCTTGGCGCAGATGAGTTCGAGCTTGTCGCGCTGGGCGTCCTCCAGCGTCGCGCCGTCCTCCCAATACGCGCAGGAGTACACCATGGACGGGCCGAGGACGATCTCGTAGAAGTCGTTGCCGACGTCGTAGTGGTGGCTGATGGCCTGCCTGTCGGTGCGCCGGGTGTGCAGCCGCCGGCGCGGCCTGCGCACCTCCTCGCGCGGCGGGGCGGGCGGGATCGGCGGCCCCGCCAGCCTCAGCAACTCGCGGACGGCGGCCCGTACGGCGGGGTCGCGCAGGCTCTCGACGACACCGCGAGCGTCGTCTCCGCGCTCCCACACCAGTCCCGCCAACGCGTCCAGCGCGGCGTACAGATCACCCTCGACGCCCAGGTCGCCGGAGACCCAGGCGCGGACGAGGCCCAGCTCGCCCGGCTTGAACAACATACGGCGCAGGGCGCGGCGGTTGCGTACGACGAGCGCCGGTGCGTCCGGCGGCCCGGCCTGAGATCCGTCCCAGGCCCGCAGCCGGACCGGGAGCGGGGCTCCCAGTACCTGCTCGGCAAGACTCCTCAGCCGCGACGCGGCGTCGGTCATGGCGCACACCTCCAAGACGACGATCCCGGATGCCGGTAATCACGTAAACACCGTCTGCTGCCATGCGCAGTCCCGCAAAGGAGTCACAACTCGGCAAAACAGCTGTATGTGACACGTAGATGGCGGCCCAGAACGCCGAAAGACCCCCTGCACCACGGATGGCAGGGGGTCTTCCGGCTGGATCAGCGACCGGTGCGGATCAGGAAGCCTTGGCCTTCGCCTCGGCCTTGCTCGCGGCGGCGACCGGCGCGGGCTTGGCCGCCTCGTAGAACTCCTCGCGCGGGTTCTCCATCGCGCCGAGGGACACGACCTCGCGCTTGAGGAACATGCCGAGCGTCCAGTCGGCGAAGACGCGGATCTTGCGGTTCCAGGTCGGCATCGCCATGCCGTGGTAGCCACGGTGCATGTACCAGGCGAGGCGGCCCTTGAGCTTGATCTTCATCTTGCCCATGACGATCATCGCCACGCCCTTGTGCAGGCCGAGACCGGCCACCGCACCCTTGTTGGCGTGCTCGTAGTCCTTCTGCGGGAACCCCCGCATGCCGGAGACCACGTTGTCGCCGAGGACCCGGGCCTGGCGCAGCGCGTGCTGGGCGTTCGGCGGGCACCAGGCGTTCTCGTTGCCCGCCTTGCGGCCGACGAGGTCCGGGACCTGCGCGTTGTCACCGGCGGCCCAGATGTAGTCCGTGCCCTTGACCTGGAGCGTGGGCTCGCAGTCGACGTGGCCGCGCGGGCCGAGGGGCAGACCGAAGCGGGCGAGGGCCGGGTTCGGCTTGACGCCGGCGGTCCACACGATCGTGTTGGAGTCGACCTCCAGGCCGTTCTTCAGCACGACGTGGCCGTCGACGCAGGAGTCCATGGAGGTGGAGAGGTAGATCTCCACGCCGCGGCCCTCAAGGTGCTCCTTGCCGTACTGGCCGAGCTTGGGGCCGACCTCGGGGAGGATCTTGTCGGCGGCGTCGACGAGAACGAAGCGCATGTCCTCACGGGACACGTTCTTGTAGTACTTGGCCGCGTCCCGGGCCATGTCCTCGACCTCGCCGATGGTCTCCGCACCCGCGAAGCCACCGCCGATGAAGACGAAGGTGAGCGCCTTGCGGCGGATCTCCTCGTCGGTCGTGGAGTCGGCCTTGTCCAGCTGCTCCAGCACGTGGTTGCGCAGGCCGATGGACTCCTCGATGCCCTTCATGCCGATGCCCTGCTCGGCGAGGCCGGGGATCGGGAAGGTACGGGAGACCGCGCCCATCGCGATGACGAGGTAGTCGAAGGGCAGCTCGTACGCCTCGCCCACCAGCGGGGCGATCGTGGCGACCTTGCGGTCCTGGTCGATGGTGGTGACCCGGCCGGTGAGGACCTCCGCCTTCGGCAGCACGCGTCGCAGCGGGACGACGACATGGCGAGGGGAGATGTTGCCGGCGGCGGCTTCGGGGAGGAAGGGCTGGTAGGTCATGTACGACCGGGGGTCGACGACCGTGACGGTCGCCTCGCCGTAGCGCATCTTCTTGAGAATGCGCCGAGCTGCGTACAGGCCTACGTACCCACCGCCTACTACGAGGATCCTGGGACGCTCCGTGGTGCTCATGCCATCGAGTATCCACCCGCTCCCAGGGGGTCGCTCGTGCGCCCCTTCACAAGGTCCGGTAGGGCCTGTGCTACACTCCGCGACTCGCGTGACGCAGATCATGACCGGCCAGGGGAACCACAGCCCCCTTTGAGTCGTTGTCAAGGCCGCGTGAGCTGCCCCTCTCGGTGCCGGGCGAAGACGTGAGCCGCCCGGAACACGGTCGCCGGAACGCGATCCGCAGGTGTGGTACGACCCCCATCTGAACATGTTCAACGGCCTCTTCGCCCCCCGAAAGGGCCAACGGGCCGCCTTCCGTACGCCGGCCGGACCGAAATCCTTGTGAAGAACTTCACGAAGTTTTCCGGCGCCGCGTCATCACGGAGCCCAAAAGAGCCCCCGGAGGGCGCTCAAACGTTATCCGACCTGCTCAGCCAGAGGCTACCCACAAGTAACAAATGAGAGCCGGGCAACAGCCCGCGCCGGGAAAAACCACCCGGACGGATCGTTGGACGCCGCATCGTTCACCCATCAGCCACACACCGCGCGATATCGGACACGAGCGCCCATAACGTGCAGGCATGAGCACTTCACAGACGGCCTCCAAGAAGGCCCTTTCGCGAATATGCGCGGTCAGCGCAGTCCTGAGCATCGCTCTTGCCACGGGGACGGCCACGGCCGCGTCCGCCATGGCGACGACGCCCACGTCCCACATCACCAGAGCGGCCGCCCCTGCCGGCGGCCATGGCGAAGACGACGACGACGGCAACAACGGGTGCATCGCCCTCATCGCCCTTCTCTGCTGACTGACGGCCGGCCCGGGCTCAGGCGACGGCCCCGGTTCCTCGTGGGAGGAACCGGGGCCGCTCCATGTCACCGTGGGTCAGCGGCCGCCCTTGCCCGCTTCCGCCTCTTCCGCCACCTTGAAGGCGATGCCGTCGAGGATGTCGTGCTCGCTCACCACGACCTCCGCCGCGCCGATCCGCTCCATGATCGCGAGCAGCACGAGGGCGCCCGCGCCGATGACGTCGACCCGGCCGGGGTGCATGGACGGGATCGCGGCGCGCTCGGCGTGCGTGGAGCGCAGCAGCCACTCGGTGATCTCGCGGACGCGGTCGTGCGAGATCCGGGAGTGGTGGATGCGCGCGGAGTCGTACTCGGGCAGCTCCTGGGCGATCGCCGAGATGGTGGTGACGGACCCGGCGAGGCCCACCAGGGTGTGCGCCTCGCGCAGCGGCACCGTCTGCTCCGCGAGGTCCAGGGCGGCCTCGATGTCGGCCCTTATCGCGGCGATCTGCTCCGCGGTGGGCGGGTCGGAGACCTTGCCGTCCCGCACCAGGTGACGTTCCGTCATCCGCACACAGCCGACGTCCACCGACCGCGCCGCCCGGACGTGCTCCTCGCCCACGACGAACTCGGTGGAGCCGCCGCCGATGTCCACGACGAGATACGGCTCGGTCATCTCGCCCGCCCGTCGCCCACCACCACCCTCAATCGAAGGGCGCTTCGCGCCCCCCTCGTTGTGTCCCGCCAGCTCTCTGGTCGCGCCGGTGAAGGAGAACTCGGCCTCCTGGTCGCCGCTGATGACCTCCGGCTCGACCCCGAGGATGTCCAGCACGCCGCGCACGAAGTCGTCCCGGTTCGAGGCGTCGCGGGAGGCGGAGGTGGCCACGAAGCGGAGCCGCTCGGCGCCGTGCTCCTTGATGATCTCCGCGTACTCGCGGCAGGCGGCGAAGGTCCGCTCCAGTGCCTCCGGAGCGAGCCGGCCGGTACGGTCGACCCCCTGGCCGAGCCGCACGATCGTCATCCGGCGGTCCAGATCGACGAGTTCACCGGTCTCGGGGTGCACATCGGCGACGAGCAACCGGATGGAGTTGGTGCCGCAGTCGATGGCGGCGACGCGGGTCATGGTCAAGCCCTTCTTCTCTCTGCTACTCGCCGGCGGCGTCTACTCGCAGGCGGCGTCGGCGCCGGGAACGACACACGCCCCCTTGGCCCACCACTCCGGCAGCATCGCGATCGCCTCGTCCCCGAGCGGGTTCACACCGGGCCCGGCGGCCAGCGAGTGGGCCACCAGGACATGCAGGCACTTCACCCGGTCCGGCATACCCCCGGCGCTCGGAAACCCCGTCAGCTCCTCGATCTCGTCCCGCCGCCGGATGTAGTCCTCATGCGCGGAGCGATACGCGGCGGCCAGCTCAGGATCCGTCTGCAGCCGCTCGGTCATCTCCTTCATCACGCCGTTCGCCTCCAGCGTGCCGATCGCGGAGGACGCCTTCGGGCAGGTGAGGTAGTACAGCGTCGGGAAGGGGGTGCCGTCGGGCAGCCGCGGCGCGGTCTCCACGACGTCCGGCTGGCCGCAGGGGCAGCGGTGCGCGATGGCCCGCAGGCCGCGGGGCGGACGGCCGAGCTGCTGCTTGAAGGCCTCGACGTCCGCATCGGTGGGCTCGGTGCGCGGGGTGGGCGGCGGGGGCGTTTGCATGACTGCTTCAGGTTGGCTTTCTATCGATTGCTACTGGTCGGAGGCGTCGGACTTGTCGACCCCGTCCCAGATGTTCGCGTACCAGGGCCGGTGGGCGGCCTTGAGGTCGTAGCGGGACTGCCTGGCCGTGCCCGGGTCGACGACGATGAACCCGGTCTCCCCGGGCATCACATAGTGCAGCCGGAGCCGGATCTGCTGCTCGGCGTAGGAGTCGTCCTGCCAGCGCGCCTTGAGGTCGCGCAGCTGCTCGACCCGCTTGCGGGCCTGCTCCTGCTGCCGCTGGAGGTCGGAGATCTGCGCGCGCTGGGTGACGTACTGCCGCATCGGATAGGCGAGCGCGACGATCATCGAGCACAGCACGAGCGCGAGCAGCGCCGCCCGGCCGGTGAGCCGGGAGCGGCGGTCCTGCCGCTTGCTCTGCGAGCGGTAGACCCGGGCCGCCGTCTGCTCGCCGAGCAGCCGCAGCCTGGTCGCGGTGGAGAACCGGTCCCGGTCCTTCACGGCCATGTCCCGCCTCCCCTTGTCCTGTGCGCTGCACACATCGTCCCGTGTACGGCACACGCGCGTACGTCCCCGCACACGGTACGGGACCGGGTACGGGGACGTACGTACGACTGGCTAAGCCTTACCCTCTACGGGCTCAGCCTTTGAAGCGCGGGAAGGCGCTGCGGCCTGCGTACACCGCGGCGTCGTCGAGGATCTCCTCGATGCGCAGCAGCTGGTTGTACTTGGCGACGCGCTCGGAGCGGGCCGGGGCGCCGGTCTTGATCTGGCCGCAGTTGGTGGCGACGGCCAGGTCGGCGATGGTGACGTCCTCGGTCTCGCCGGAGCGGTGGGACATCATGCACTTGTAGCCGTTGCGCTGGGCCAGCTCGACGGCGTCCAGGGTCTCGGTCAGCGAGCCGATCTGGTTGACCTTGACCAGCAGGGCGTTGGCGGTGCCCTCCTCGATGCCGCGGGCCAGGCGCTCCGGGTTGGTGACGAACAGGTCGTCGCCGACGAGCTGGACCTTGTCGCCGAGCTTGTCGGTGATGACCTTCCAGCCGGCCCAGTCGTCCTCGAACAGCGGGTCCTCGATGGAGACCAGCGGGTACGCGGCGACGAGCTCCTCGTAGTACTCGGTCATCTCGGCGGCCGAGCGGGACTTGCCCTCGAACTCGTACTTGCCGTCCTTGTAGAACTCGGACGCGGCGACGTCGAGCGCGAGCGCGATCTGCTCGCCGGGTACGTATCCGGCCTGCTTGATGGCCTCGATGATGAGGTCGAGGGCGGCGCGGTTGGACTCCAGGTTCGGGGCGAAGCCGCCCTCGTCGCCGAGGCCGGTGGACAGGCCCTTGTTCTTCAGGACCTTCTTCAGCGTGTGGTAGACCTCGGCGCCCCAGCGCAGGGCCTCGGAGAAGGACTCCGCGCCGATCGGGGCGATCATGAACTCCTGGATGTCCACGTTGGAGTCCGCGTGCGAGCCGCCGTTCAGGATGTTCATCATCGGCACCGGCAGCAGGTGCGCGTTCGGGCCGCCCAGGTAGCGGAAGAGCGGGAGGTCCGAGGCTTCGGAGGCGGCGTGGGCGACGGCGAGGGAGACGCCGAGGATGGCGTTGGCGCCGAGCGAGCCCTTGTTGTCGGTGGCGTCCAGGTCGAACATGGCCTGGTCGATCAGGCGCTGCTCGGTGGCGTCGTAGCCGACCAGCTCCGGGCCGATCTGCTCGATGACGGCGAGGACGGCCTTCTCGACGCCCTTGCCCTGGTAACGGTTGGAGTCACCGTCGCGCAGCTCGATGGCCTCGAAGGCACCGGTCGAGGCGCCGGACGGGACGGCGGCACGACCCGTGCTGCCGTCGTCGAGGCCGACCTCGACCTCGACCGTGGGGTTGCCTCGGGAGTCCAGGATTTCCCGGGCTACGACGACGTCGATGGACGGCACGAGCATCTCCTTCTTGGATGTGACGCTGGAAGTGCGAGGTGGTGTGCCTTACGGCTGTGCCTTGCGACTAGAGCCTAACCGTCTCCGGGGGATCGGCCACCGACCGACCGACCCGTGGATGGTGAGGGACATGCAGACGGTACCCATTGTTCACCGACGGAACAAATGGGGGCTCCGGTGATGCCGGGCTGAAGAGTGGGGAAACGGGGCGAGACACAAAAGACCCCGCCCCGGCGCGTACGGGGGAACACGCGCCGGGGCGGGGGGCCCGTGGGGACGGGGGGACCCTCACGGGAGCCTCAGTGTGGGGGGGTGGGGATGTGAGGGCGCTGCGGATCCGGCCGGAGCCGGATGTGTCACTTCAGGTGCAGCTGCTGGCCCGGGTAGATGAGGTTGGCGTCCTCGACGATGTCCTTGTTCAGCTGGAACAGCTTCTGCCAGCCGCCGGCCACGTGGTGCTTCTCGGCGATGGAGCTGAGGGTGTCACCCGTGACGACCTTGTACTCGCCGTCGCCCTTCTTGACCTTCTTGCCGGTCGGGGTGGTGACGGTCTTGCTCTTCGCCGGGGCCGTGCGCTCGGTGGAGCGGGTGGCGGCCTGCTGGTCGGTGGAGCGGGTGGTGGTGCCGGTGCCCTGGCTCGACGAGGTGGTGCTCGGGGCGGAGCCGTTGTAGGCGGCGCTCGACAGGCCCGTGCCGCAGACCGGCCAGGCGCCCTTGCCCTGCGCACCGAGGACCTTCTCGGCGACGGCGATCTGCTGCGCCTTGGTGGCCTGGTTGGCGGTCGAGGCGTAGGCGGTGCCGCCGTACGCGGCCCAGGTGGAGGCGGAGAACTGCAGGCCACCGTAGAAGCCGTTGCCGGTGTTGATGGACCAGTTGCCGCCGGACTCGCACTGGGCGACGGTGTCCCACTCGGAGGCGGTGGCGGCAGAAGCGTTGCCGGCCGCCATCAGCGGCGCGGCGACGGCGGCACCGGTGACACCGGCGAGCGCGACGACGCGGACAGCCTTGGACGGACGACGGTGCTTGCCCTTGCCGGAGAACAGCATGGAGATCCCCTCACCGACGCCTGCGAGGTGAGCTGTCGGGTTCGGGCCGGTTGAGTTGCCCGGCCGCACGCCCGCTGTCGCGGGCCTGCGGCTTCACCCCAAGCCGGTTCCGGCATCAACTGCCGGTTCCGGCGCCTACCTTGGGTCCCCCGCTCCTGCCTACGGCGCATGACGCGACGACTGTTCCCGGGCAACCGCTGGCAGGACTCGGCGTTGCGGATGCCGGGGCTCGTGGTGACGAGCGGTCCTGACCGTAGACAGGTGATCGGCGGAATTTCAAAGACGATCAGGGCTTCTGAGACTCATCCCACACTTTCGCCAAACCGGACATTAAGCGCGAAGTGGGGCGCCAACTGCCGTTATTCGGCGTCCTTTTCGCCCCCGACTTTCAGGGTCTGACCGGCGGTGATGTGGTTCGGGTCGGCCCCGATGACGTTCTTGTTGCCGTCATAGAGCGCGTGCCATCCGCCGTCGACGCCAAGGGAGTCGGCGATCGAGGCGAGGGAGTCGCCCTCGCGGACGGTGTACGTGTCCCGTTCGCGCCCGGCGTGACGGCCGGACTGTGCGTCGTTCTGACCGTTTGCCGCGCTTTCGTCCGCACTCCCGCCACGGTGACGTCCACCGCTGCTGAGCGCGCCGGTGTCAATCAGGCTCCAAGAGCCGTCGGACTGCCGGGAATTGTCCGACTCGTCCGCGCCGGGCGTCGCCGTGGGCGAGCCCTCGCTCCCTTGCCGGCTCCCGTCGCCGTTCGAGTCGGACTTGTGAGCCTTGTCATCCTTGTCGGACTTGGGGGTGCTCGCACCTGTGGAGCCGTCGGTCGCCTCCGGGGTCCCGGTGGCGTCCTTGCCCGGGGTCGAGCCGGGGGCCGGCGTGGCGCTCGCGCCGGACGAGGAGGAGCCGGAGGCATCCGAACCGGGGGAATCCGAACCGGATCCGGAGCCCGAGCCCGAGCCTGCGCCCGACTCGGAGCCGGTGCCGGACGTGGAGCCGGTGCCGGAGCCGGAACTGGAACCGGAACTCGACCCGGGCGAGGACGAGTCCGCCAGACCGGACGGGCCGGAGCCGCCGGCGGAGCCGGACCCGTCACTCGCGCCACCCGACCCACCGGAGCCGCTGACGCCGGGGTCCACGTCGACCGAACCGGAGTGGGAGGTCAGACCGGCGGTCAGCGCACACATGGCCCATGGCGTGGTGCCCTGGTCGGCGAGGATCTTCTCGGCGACGGCGATCTGCTGGGAGCGGCTGGCCTGGTCGGCGCTGTCGGCGTACTGCGTGCCGCCGTACTTGTCCCAGTCGTCCTGCGAGATCTGCAGTCCGCCGTAGTACCCGTTCCCGCTGTTCGCGCTCCAGGAGCCGCCGCTCTCGCACTGGGCGACCCTGTCCCATGTGGTGCCGTCGGCCGCGTTGGCGTTCGCGGCGCCGAGCAGCGGGATGGCGATCGCGGAGCCGGTCACTCCGGCCGCGACGAGGAGGGCCGGAGCCTGACGGGGGCGACGGTGACGACCGTTCCCGGAGAGCATGCGGATGCCTTTCGTGCGACAGCGGGACCGGCGCGGCGCCGTGATGCACGTCGCCACGCCGATGGGTGAACGTATCGGCAGACGATCACTTGTCACAAGTTAATGCCGCGCAGATCACGTGAAGATCACAGAGTTGAACCCGCTTCGTGTTAACCCTGCTACGGCTTTGCCGGTTCTACGGCTGTGCCCGTGCTACGACTGTGCCCGTGCTACGGCTCTGCCGGCGGCCGGGGTGAACTCCACGGGCAGGGTGCGCAGGCCCCGCATGATGAGCCCGCCGCGCCAGCGCAGCTCGGCCTGATCGCCGGCGAGCCGCAGGTCGGGCAGGCGGGTGAGCAGGGTGGCGAGCGCGGTCTGGCCCTCCAGCCGGGCGAGCGGCGCGCCGAGGCAGTAGTGGATGCCGTGGCCGTAACCGAGGTGCTGGTTGTCACGCCGGGAGAGATCCAGCACGTCCGGGTCGGCGAACCGCTCCGGGTCCCGGTCCGCCGCCGCGAGCACCACGAGCACCGGATCCCCCTGCGCGATGTCCTGCCCGCCGACGGTGAGCGGCTCGGTGGCGAACCGCCAGGTCGCCAGCTCCACCGGGCCGTCGTAGCGCAGGAGTTCCTCCACTCCGGTCTCCAGCAGATCCTTGTCTCCGCCGGCCAGGGACCGCTGGAGCCGGGCGCGCTGCTCGGGGTGGGTGAGCAGGGCGTAGGTGCCGTTGCCGATCAAGTTCACGGTGGTCTCGAAACCGGCGAAAAGCAGGATGAAGGCCATCGCGGCGGCCTCGTTCTCGGTGAGGTGCTCGCCGTGGTCGGAGGCGCGGATGAGGCCGGAGATGAGGTCCTCGCCGGGCGCGGGCTCGGCGGGCAGCGCCTCGCGCTTCTTGTGGATCAGCTCGGCGAGGTAGCCGCGCATCTTCTTGACGGACCGTGCGACTCCGCCGCGCGGCCCGCCGCCGTGCCGGATCATCATGCCCGCCCAGTCCCGGAAGTCGTCCTGGTCCTCACGGGGGACGCCGAGCAGGTCGCAGATGGCGTAGATGGGCAGCGGGAAGGCGAACTCGTGGATGAGGTCGGCCGAGCCCCGCTCCGCGAACCGGTCGATGAGCTGGTCGGTCAGCTCCTGCACCCGGGGCGCGAACTCGGCGACCCGGCGCGGGGTGAACGCCTTGCTGACCAGTCGGCGCAGCCGGGTGTGGTCCGGCGGGTCGATGTTCAGCAGATGCGTCATCAGCTCGGCCTTGCGCTCGCCGGGAATGCCGGTCTTGCCCTTGGCGTGCGCGGGCTCGTCGTGATGCGCGGGATTCTTGCTCAGCCGCTGGTCGGCGAGGGCCTGCTTGGCATCGGCGTACCGGGTGACCAGCCACGCCTCGACCCCGCTGGGCAACCGCGTCCGATGCACCGGCGCGTGCTCCCGCAGCCAGGCGTAGGCCGGGTAGGGGTCGGTGGCGAACTCCCACGTGAAGAGGGCGGGCGCGGAGTCCGGCGCGGCGTCCGGCGCGGCGTCGGCGGCGGTCGGCGTGGCGTCGGCGGCGGTCGGCGTGGCGTCGGCGGCGGTCGGGGGGTGGTGCTGGTCGGTCACCCCTCGACGGTATCCGGCCACACCCGCTCCCCCTTTCTCCGGTACCGCTCCCCGTTTCGCCGGTACCGCGCCCTCGGCACCTGCCCGTTCCCTAGGCCTGCTCCGGCGCTCTCTTCTCCGTGCCCTCCGCCTGGCGTATCGCGTCCCGGTACGCGCGAGCCGCCGCTCGCAGTGCGGCCTCCGGGTCGACGCCGGAGGCTTCGGCGCGGACCGCGAGGGCGAGGAGTGCGTAGCCGACGTCCTCGCCTTGGGGGAGGGGGACGTCCAGGCCCGCCGTGCGGGCGCGGGAGGCGAGCTTGGCGGCGAGGGCCAGGCCGGGCTGGCCGAGCGGGACGCCCTCCGTGACCGAGGTGCGCCGCTTCTCCTCGGCCTTGGTGCGCAGCCAGTGCTCCTTGACGTCCTCCGGTGTCTCGGCCGTCTCGTCGCCGAAGACATGCGGGTGGCGGTGGACGAGCTTGGCGACGATGCCGCCGGCCACGTCGTCGATGGAGAACGGGGCGTCCGGGTGCTCCTCGGCGATCCGGGAGTGGAAGACGACCTGGAGCAGGACGTCGCCCAGTTCTTCGCGCAGTTCCTCGCGGTCGCCGGCCTCGATCGCCTCGACCAGCTCGTAGGCCTCCTCGATGCCGTACTTGGCGAGGCCCTCGTGGGTCTGCCGGGACGACCAGGGGCATTCCACGCGGATGCGGTCCATGACCTGCACGAGGTCCAGCAGCCGGGCGCCGGGCAGGTCGTACGAGGCCGGCAGGAGCTCCAGCTCCGGCATCGAGACGCGCCCGGAGCCGGCCAGCCGGGCCAGGCCGTCGGTGAGCACGGGCTCTCCCTCACCCGTGGCCACGACCACCACCGTCCGCCCGCCGGCGCAGGAGTCGACCAGCTCCTGTGCAGTGGGGGACGCCTCCGCCACCGCTATCCCGGCCTCGCGCAGATACGGCAGCTGCGGATGCGCTCCGTCGGCGCACAGCACGGCGTCGGCGGCACGCAGGGCCTGCCAGGCGGGCCAGGACAGCAGGCCGGGGGCGACGCGGTGGCTGGTGGTGAGCAGGACGATGCGACCGGGGTCGGCGGCAGGGGCGAGGTCGGAGCGGGATGCGTTCACGATCCGAACGTAACCCACGGCGGCAACGGACGGATTCGGTTATCCACAGGCCGGGGTGGATCGTGTGATCGTATGACCGGAGTTCGCTCGGTCACCCCGTCCCGCGCCGTGTCGCCGTACCGTTCCGGCGTCCGGCGCCGGGCCCGGCCCCGCGTCAAGCCGTGACCGGCTGCCCGCCGGCCGCCGACGTCGTGACCTCCCGCACCCAGGGCGTCTTGGTGTCCACGCGGCTGCTCTTCTGCACATCCCAGGCGCCGTAGCGCGGGTTGAGGTCGACGTGGAGCTCCTGGGAGGCCTTGGACAGGGCCTTCCAGAAGGCGGGCTGGCTGGTGTCGGTGCCGAGTCTCTTGGCCAGCTTCTGCGCCTCCAGCTGGAGCTGGAGGTTCTCGTCGAGGTGGGCGGGGGCGATGCCGTACTTCTGCAGCCAGGCCGTCTCCAGCCCCTTGGCGCCGCCGGCCTGCTGTTCCAGGCCCGTGCGCAGCTGCTGGACCTCCTTGCGGGTGACCGAGACGCCCGCGTCCTGTGCGGCGCGGTGCAGCACCCGGTCGAGGACCAGGTTGTGCAGGGTGTCGCGGGTGAGGCTGCTGGTGGAGGCGAGCACCTGCTGGTACTGGGTCTCGTCCGGTACCGCGGCCCGCTGTGCCCTGCGGATCTCGTCGACCCTGTTCTGCAGCTGGGCGACGGTGATCCGCTGCCCTCCGACGACGGCCGCGGCGCCCGGGTGCGCGTCGTCTCCGCAGGCGGTCAGCAGGGGTGCCGCGGCGGCGATCGCGGCGGTGAGGACGAGCGCGGTGCGACGGCGGCGGTGCAAGGGAACCTCCAAGGGGAGATTGTGCGACGGTGCACAAAGTCTTGCGGTGATCGATGGTAGGCAGTGGGCAGCCCGCGGCCAACCCATTCGACCAACGATTCGCACGCTCTTCGGGCACCGCCCCGCCCCGTGAGGTCACCGGCCTGGCCGCCGGATCAGCCCGCAATGGCCACCGGCGCCTCCCACACGTCCCGGTCGACGGTGAGCGTGACCCCGCCGTACGTCTCCTTACTGTTGACCAGGTACTGGCTGTTGACCAGGTACTGGTGGCCGCGGCGGTGCCAACCGCCCCCGCTACCCCCGCACCTGGCCCAGCCACTGCAGGGTGCGCCGGATCTCCAGGGCCATCGGAAAGCCGGGGCCGTGCAGTCGCTCCACGTCCATCAGCAGCCGTGCGAGGGTGTCGTGGGCGGACGGACGGTCGCCGACGGCGAGCAGGAGATGGCCGATGCGCCGGCGGACCTCGTGGGCGAGCTGCGGGTCGCCGGAGACGTACTGGTTCTCGTAGTACGGCAGCAGCGCGCGGTACCCGGCGAGCGCCGCGGCCGGTTCGCCGAGCTGTTCCAGGCACTGCGCGGCCTCGTAGCGGTAGCGCAGGCACTGCGGGTCGGCCTGGCCGGCCTCGGCGGCGCGTTCGTCGGCGAGCCGGCGCAGTTCGGGCAGCGCGCGCCGGTACTGGCCGTCGTCCATGAGCGTGGCCGCGTACTGCTTGCGCAGGGTGCGCACGACCGGGGAGTGCGCGCCGTGCTGTTCGGCGGCAGCGGGCAGGATCGCGCCCAGTGTGTCCACGGCCTGGGTGATGCGCCCCTCCCCCAGCAGCCGCTTGACCTCGTCCACGGCCGCGGCGACGTCGGGCCTCCCGGCCACCGGTGGCGCCGGCGCGACGGGGGCGGGCTGGGGCGCGGGGGTCCGCGCGCGGTCCGGCCAGGGAGCGTGCGGGCGCAGGAAGGGGCGCGTGGGGTCCAATGGCGCCCCGGTGGGCGTTCCGCGCGCGGGCAGGAGCAGCGCCAGGTCCTCGTACACCTCCTGCGCGGAGCCCGGGCGGTGCTGCGGGTCCTTGGCGAGCAGCCGCAGCACGAGGCGCTCCAGCGCTTCCGGGACCTCGGGGCGGGTCCGGCGCACGGGTACGGGAGGCTCGTACAGATGCCGGTGCAGCACACCGAGCGCCGTCGAACCCGCGAACGGCACGTCACCACTGAGCAGTTCGTGCATCAGCACACCGAGCGCGTACAGGTCGGTGTACGGGCCGACCGCGCCGCCCATCGCCTGCTCCGGCGCCATGTAGGCGGGCGAGCCGATCGGGGAGCCGGTGTGCGTGAGGCGGGTGGTGTCGGTGTCCATGACCGAGGCCACGCCCAGGTCGAGCACGGTGACCGTGCCGTCCTGCTTCACCATCACGTTGCGCGGCTTGAGGTCGCGGTGCACGATCGGCACGGCGTGCACGGCGCTCAGCACGGCGCACAGTTGCGCGACCACCGCGACCGCCCACGGCCACGGGTACGGGGCATGCTCGGCGAGATGGGCGGCGAGGTCGACGCCGTCGACGTACTGCATGACGAGGAACAGTTCCTCGCCCTCGCTGCCCGCGTCGTGCACGGTCACCAGACCGGGGTGATCCACCTGCGCGGTCACCCGGCACTCGCGCAGGAAGCGGCGGCGCAGCTCGTCCGCCTCCTGGCCCGCCACCTTGTCGGGGCGCAGCAGCTTCACTGCCACGCGCCGGTCCAGCCGCCGGTCGTACGCCGTCCACACCTGGCCCATGCCGCCCTGTCCGACGAGCGTGGACAGTTCGTACCGGCCGGCGACGACACGTCCTGTCGCCACGGTCACCTTCCGCTCTCGTGGCTGTCGTGCCGGCTGTCGTGCCGTCCGTCGTGCCGGCGCAGATAGTCGCTCAGCTCGTCCAGTTCGGCGCGCACCTGGTCGATGTGGGTGGGCGCCGGGCGCTGCGGCGGCGGGGGCACGGGCGTGTGCGGCACCGGGGGCGGGGTGTGCGGGCCGACCGGCATGGCCGGCGCGGGCGGTACGGTCGCCGTGGTGTACGGGCTCGCGGGACCGGGACAGGCGTACGCGGCCTGCGCCGGGCGCTGCGCCGCGTACGCCTGCCGGCGCCGCATGAAGTGGCGGGTCTCCGCGGTGAGGTAGTACACGATGGTGGCCACGAGCGTGCCGAGCAGCAGGAACATGGCGAAGTTGCCGGCCGCTGTGTGGATCTCGGCGCCGGGCTCGACGGACAGCAGCGTGATGCTGAGGATGTCGGCGGCCAGCACCGCGATGAACAGGCCCCAGTCCAGCGACCGGCGCGTGACGGCCGCCAGCCGCAGCATCATCGCCCAGGCCAGGAAGCCGATGCTGAACAACCCGATCGCCACGAACAGCACCCGCAGCAGAACCAGCCACGCGGTGTGCGGCGGCTGCTTCACCGGCTGTCCGTAGCCGTGGCCTTGCATGGCTGCTCCCGATGCGAATGTGGGCGTACGTGTCCGCCCGGCGTTCCGGAGAGCGGACAACGCCGGTCGTGCGGTGGTCGCTTCGAGCATATGACCCGCCACGGACAAGCGTCCCGGTTGTACCGAACCGTTGTCCGCCCCACGCACGAGACCGCCGGCCGGTCGACGGCCGGTCCGCGCTCGGCCCGTGCTCGGCCGGCGCGCGAACAGCCCTCGGCCGACGATCAGTCGGGCGCTTCAGGGCCGCCGCGCGACGGTCCTGCGCTCACAGCGGGTGCCGCATCCATACGTTGGGCTCGACGTAGACGGCGTATCCGCGCTCCGGTTCACAGCGCACCGGGACCAGTGCGCCGGGCACCTCGACGTCCTCGGCGGTGTCGAACGGCATCCCCGTCCAGCGGCGCCACTCCTCCAGCGAGGCGCCCACGGTCATGGAGGCCGGGGCGATGGAGTCGATGCGGGCGCCGGCGCGGGCGTGGACACGCAGCCACGGATCCTCGGGCAGGCCGTCGGGGCGGACCCGGTGGGCGTACTCGGTCATCGGGGTGTGCGGTTCGCGGTGCTTGGCGCTGGGGCGGACGGGGGCGACGACCTCCCGGAAGCCGTGCGCGCGGGCGCACGCACGCATCGCCGCGAGCATGACGGTGGACAGGCCGTGCCCCTGGGCGTGCGGGGCGATGGTGACGGAGACGGCGCTCACCGTGTCGGGGCGGGTGCCGCGGCGCAGGTCGGCGAAGGCCCAGAGCAGGATCTGGTCCCAGCCGCGCGCGGGCAGGGTGCGCCGGCCGTCGACGTCGAGGGCGAAGGGCACGCTGAAGGCGTGGGCGACGATCTCGCCGTGCTCGTCCTCGGCGAACAGCACGTACTCCGGCAGTTCGGTGGCGATCCGGCCGTAGTGGGCGGTGCCCACGGGGTCGTTGGTCACGAACTCGGGCCATGTGTCGGCCATCTCGAACACCGCCGGCAGCCGGTCGGGCCGCTCGGCGATGCTGCTCACCTTGACGTCCATGCCGTTCACGGTAGGTGGCGCGCACCGGCTCCGGTATCGGATTTCGCCGGTCAGCGGGCGCGGAAGCGGTCCGGTGCCTTCGTCGGGTTGCCGCCCGTGGGGAGCTTCTGGGCGGGGCAGCCGGCGAGGACCTTCTTCATGGCGGCCTTCTCGGCGTCGGTGACCCACAGGCCGTACTTCTTCTTGACGGCGACCTGGGCGGCCACATAGGTGCAGCGGTACGCACCGTTGGGCGGCAGCCAGGTGGCCGCGTCGCCGTCTCCCTTGCCGCGGTTGGTGCTCGCGTCGACCGCGATGAGGTTCAGCGGGTCGTTGGCCAGGGCTATGCGCTTGCTCGCGTCCCAGTACTCGGCGCCCTTCTGCCAGGCGTCGGAGAGGGGGACGACATGGTCGATGTCGACCTGGCTGGCGCCGCGCCGGTACGTGATGTCCTTGCCGGAGTAGGGGTCGGGTTCGAGCAGGCCGTAGGAGACCCTGCAGGTGCCGCCGGTGAACTTCACGTCCTTCAGGTCGCGTTTGAGTATGTCGTCGCGGGTGTCGCAGGAGTTGGAGTCGGTGTCCGCCCAGGCGGTGCCGAACCGTTCCCGCGAGTAACCGGTCTTCGGCGCCCGGCCCTTGACGGGCAGCGAGTCGACGGCGGCGAGCACCGCGCCGTTGCCGCCGCTCGGCTCGGGCCCGGAGGCTCCCTTCGCCTTGTCCTTGGTACAGCCGGCCACGGCGACCAGCACGACCGCGGCGGCGACCGCCCCGCCCCTCAGACGCGTCACGGTGCGTCCCCCCTCACTCGCCCTGGTCCGCCCTCGGACACAGGCGGAATCGTTCCGTCCCTCACGGTAACTGCCCCGCGGCCGACTGCAGATGAGGACCAAACCTACCTTTTCGGGCATATAGCTGCCGAGTTGGGGCATGCGGTGCCGAGCAGGGGGAGCACGGCCGACGCGCGTGTGCGCCCGCTCACATCGTGCCGCCGGGAGCTTGACCCTGACACCGGCGTCAGGGTCCGACGATCCCGGTATGAACGAGAGCGCGAACGAGACTGCGAAGAAGACTGCGAACGAGACCGGGGAGACGGCCCGGAAACCCCGTACGGTCCTTGAACCTCGTACCGTCCTTGTGACCGGCGCCGGCACCGGGATCGGCCGGGCCACCGCGCGCGCGTTCGCCGCCGAAGGCGCCCGGGTCGTCGCCGTCGGCCGCCGGGCAGCACCCCTGGCCGAGACCGCCGACGGGCACCCGGGGATCACTCCCGTGTCCGCCGACCTGACCGCCGAGGACGGCCCCGAGACCGTCGTACGGGCCGCACTGGAGCGGTACGGCCGGATCGACGTGCTGGTCCACAACGCGGCGGTCGTCAACTCCGAGTCCCTGCGCACCTACACCCGCGCCTCGGTACGGCCGCTGCTGGAGACGAACCTGCTGGCCCCGGTCCTGCTCACCCAGGCCGCGCTGCCCGCGCTGGAGGAGAGCCGGGGTGTGGTCGTGAATGTGACGACCGCCGTCGGCCAGCGCGGCTGGCCCGGGAACTCGCTGTACGCGGCCGGGAAGGCGGCCCTGGAGACGCTGACCCGGAGCTGGGCGGTCGAACTGGCACCGCACGGCATCAGGGTCGTCGCCGTGGCGCCGGGCGCCATCGAGACGCCGATCGCCGACCACTCCGGCTACACCCCGGAGCAGCGCGGAGCGATCCGCGCGTGGCAGCTCGCCCACACCCCGCTCGGCCGGATCGGCCGCCCCGAGGAGGTCGCCTGGGCCATCACCCGGCTGGCTTCGCCCGAGGCGTCGTTCGTCACGGGTGTCGTGCTGCCCGTGGACGGTGGTGCGGTCGTCGCCTGAACGCCGGGCCCCGACTCTCACAGGGGCTCAGAGGATCTCAACGGCCGCCTCCCGCAGTGCCGCCGCGAGGCGATCCCGTATCGCCGTCTGGGCCGCTATCCGGGCTTCGAGGACCGCCAGCCGGTCCTGGGCGACCCGTACGCCCTTGGCGGAGACGGGACCGGCGGAGACATCGCCGTCCAGGCACGGGAGGAACACCCGTACGTCGTCCAGGGTGAGCCCCGCGTCGAGCAGATACCGGATGTTGCGGACGCGGACGGCCGTACCGGCGTCGTAGACGCGATAGCCGTTGGCGGCGCGCTCGGACGCGATCAGGCCCGCCTGCTCGTAGTGGCGCAGGGCGCGCGGTGTCGCCCCCGTCGCCTCCGCCAGTTCACCGATCCGCACGCCGAGCGCCCCCCTCCTCGCCCTGACCGACCTTCTTCTTCTCCCTGCTTCTACGACCCCAGGACGGAGGCGAGGAACTCGCCCACCCAGCCCAGCAGTTCGCGGCCGACCAGCGGCTTGCCGCCCACCTTCGCGGTCTTCGGGCGCGGGACCAGTACCTGGTGCACGGCCGGCTTGATGACCGTGCCCGGGTAGAGCCGCTTGACCCGCAGCTCCTGCGACTCGCGCAACTCCACCGGTGCGAAGCGGATGTTGGTGCCCTGCAGGACGATCTCGCCGACGCCGCACGCGCGCGCGAGCATCCGCAGGCCGGCCACCAGCAGCAGGTTCTCCACCGGCTCGGGCAACTTGCCGTAGCGGTCGGTGAGTTCCTCGCGGACGGCCTTGATGTCCTCCTCGCTGTTGGCGGAGGCGATGGCCCGGTAGGCCTGCAGGCGCAGCCGCTCGCCGGGCGCGTAGTCGTGCGGGACGTGCGCGTCGACCGGCAGCTCGATCTTGACCTCGAGCGGCGGCTCCTCCTCCGCCTCGCCGGTCTCCAGCTGGCGCCGGTAGTCGGCGACGGCCTCGCCGACCATGCGGACGTACAGGTCGAAGCCGACGCCCGCGATGTGCCCGGACTGCTCGCCGCCGAGCAGGTTGCCCGCGCCGCGGATCTCCAGGTCCTTCATCGCCACGTACATGCCCGCGCCCATCTCGGTGTGCTGGGCGATGGTGGCGAGCCGTTCGTGCGCCGTCTCGGTCAGCGGCTTCTCGGGCGGGTACAGGAAGTAGGCGTAGCCGCGCTCGCGGCCCCGGCCGACGCGGCCGCGCAGCTGGTGCAGCTGGGACAGGCCGAAGGTGTCGCCGCGCTCCACGATCAGGGTGTTGGCGTTGGAGATGTCGATGCCGGACTCGACGATCGTGGTCGAGACGAGCACGTCGAACTTCTTCTCCCAGAAGTCGACGACCACCTGCTCCAGCGCGGACTCCGACATCTGGCCGTGGGCCGTGGCGATACGTGCCTCGGGGACGATCTCGCGGAGCCGGGCCGCGGCGCGGTCGATCGACTCGACGCGGTTGTGGATGTAGAAGACCTGGCCCTCGCGCAGCAGTTCACGGCGGATGGCCGCGCCGATCTGCTTCTCCTCGTACGGCCCGACGAAGGTGAGCACCGGGTGGCGCTCCTCCGGGGGCGTGGTGATCGTGGACATCTCGCGGATGCCGGTGACCGCCATCTCCAGGGTGCGCGGGATCGGCGTGGCGGACATGGTCAGCACGTCGACGTTGGCGCGGAGCTTCTTCAGCTGCTCCTTGTGCTCGACGCCGAAGCGCTGCTCCTCGTCGACGATGACCAGGCCGAGGTCCTTGAACTTCGTCTCGGAGGAGAACAGGCGGTGGGTGCCGATGACGACGTCCACCGCGCCTTCCTTCAGGCCCTCCAGGACACCCTTGGCCTCGGTGTCGGTCTGGAAGCGGGAGAGCGCCTTCACACTCACCGGGAACTGCGCGTACCGCTCGGAGAACGTCCCGAAGTGCTGCTGCACCAGCAGGGTCGTCGGTACGAGGACGGCGACCTGCTTGCCGTCCTGTACGGCCTTGAAGGCGGCCCGCACGGCGATCTCGGTCTTGCCGTAGCCGACGTCGCCGCAGACGAGGCGGTCCATGGGGACCGACTTCTCCATGTCGTCCTTGACCTCGGCGATGGTGGTGAGCTGGTCCGGGGTCTCGGCGTAGGGGAAGGCGTCCTCCAGCTCGCGCTGCCAGGGCGTGTCGGTGCCGAAGGCGTGGCCGGGGGCGGCCATGCGCGCGCTGTACAGCTTGATGAGGTCGGCGGCGATCTCCTTGACCGCCTTCTTCGCGCGGGCCTTGGTCTTCGTCCAGTCGGCGCCGCCGAGCCGGTGCAGGGTGGGGGCCTCGCCGCCGACGTACTTGGTGATCTGCTCCAGCTGGTCGGTCGGGATGTACAGCCGGTCGCCGGGCTGGCCGCGCTTGGCGGGGGCGTACTCGACCACCAGGTACTCGCGCGTGGCGCCCTGGACGGTGCGCTGCACCATCTCGATGTAGCGGCCGACGCCGTGCTGTTCGTGGACGATGTAGTCGCCCGCTTCCAGGGTGAGCGGGTCGATGGTCTTGCGGCGGCGGGCCGGCATCCGGGCGCCCTCGCGGCCGGTGGCGCGCTGGCCGGACAGATCGGTCTCGGTGAGAACCGCGAGCTTCAGGGCCGGGTCGACGAGGCCGTACTCGATCGAGCCGCAGGAGACGTGCACCACGGAGGGGCTCAGCTCGCCGAGGTCGGCGTCGAGGCGGGCGGCGATGCCCTCGCCGCCGAGCACCTCGACCGTGCGGGCGGCCGGGCCGTGGCCCTCGGTGACGAACACCGTGCGCCAGCCGTCGGCGAGCCAGCCCTTGGTGTCGGCGAGGGCTCGCGCGGTGTCGCCGCGGTAGGTCTCGGGCGCGTGCATGCCGAGCTTGAGGGTGTCCGCGTCGAGTTCGAGATCGGCCGCGAAGGGCGACACCGACCACCACATCATGTCCCGCTCGCGCGCGCGGTCGCGGACGTCGGCGATGGACCACAGGGAGGCGGCGCCGACGTCGATGGGGGCCTCGCCGCCGCCGGCGGTGGCCGCCCAGGAGGCCTGCAGGAACTCCTGGGAGGTGGCCACGAGATCGGCGGCGCGCGTGCGGACCCGCTCCGGGTCGCAGACGACGGCCATGGCGCCCTTGGGGAGGACGTCGAGGAGCAGCTCCATGTCGTCGACGAGGACGGGGGCGAGGGACTCCATGCCCTCGACGGCGATGCCCTCGGCGATCCTGTTCAGGAGTTCGCCCAGCTCCGGGTGTTCCTCGGCGAGGGCACGCGCACGTGCCCGCACGTCCGCGGTGAGCAGCAGCTCGCGGCACGGCGGGGCCCACAGGCCGTGCTCGGCGACTTCGAGGGAGCGCTGGTCGGCGACCTTGAAGTAGCGGATCTCCTCGACGTCGTCGCCCCAGAACTCCACGCGCAGGGGGTGTTCCTCGGTGGGCGGGAAGACGTCCAGGATGCCGCCGCGCACGGCGAACTCGCCGCGCTTCTCGACCAGCTCCACGCGCGCGTAGGCGGCGGCCGCGAGGGCTTCCACCACATCGTTCAGGTCGGCGGTCCGGCCGGTCTTCAGGGACACCGGTTCCAGGTCGCCGAGCCCCTTGACCTGCGGCTGCAGTACGGAGCGCACCGGGGCCACGACGACGGAGACCGGGCCGGTCTCGGGGTCGTCGGGGGTGGGGTGGGCGAGGCGGCGCAGGACGGCGAGGCGGCGGCCGACGGTGTCGCTGCGCGGGCTGAGCCGCTCGTGCGGGAGGGTCTCCCAGGAGGGGTACTCCACGACGCCCTCTGCGGGCAGCAGGGAGCGCAGGGCGGCGGCCAGGTCCTCGGCCTCGCGGCCCGTCGCCGTGACCGCGAGCACCGGGCGGCCTGCCTCGCGGGCGAGGGCGGCGACCGCGAAGGGGCGGGCAGCCGGGGGGCCGACGAGGTCGACGTGCATGCGGTTGCCGTCTGCGGCCGCCGTGATCGCTTCCGCGAGGGCGGGGTCCTTGACGACGGCGTCGAGCAGACCGTGCAGGCTCATGGGGGCTTTCCGTCCGGGGGATGGGCAACGCAGACCAGCCTACGACTCCGGCGGCCGTGCCGTCGGGCCTGTGGATAACCTCCGCATGCCGGTGCCCGGTGGCACGGCGGGCCTGCCACAGAGCGTCGGCTGAAAGGTGACCAAGCAAAGAACCCGGTGCCGGGAAGTCCCCCAAGACTCCCCGGCACCGGGTTTCCCCCGCAACCCCCGTATGCGGTGGTCGTCGGCCGTACGCCCCCTGTGCGGTGGCCGTCGGCCCAGCCTGCGCGGCTAGTCGGTGGCGATCGCGTTCAGGACGTTCATCCGGCCCGCCCGGAACGCCGGGATCAGTGCGGCGAACAGGCCCACGAAGGCCGAGGCGATGAAGACCGTGATGATCGTCGGCCAGGGGATGTCCAGGACGTTGAGGCCCTGCAGGGCGAGGAGCTTCTGGGCGGTCGCGCCCCAGCCCATGCCGAGGCCCAGGCCGAGCAGGGCGCCGAAGAGGGCGATCACGACGGACTCCAGGCGGATCATGCGGCGCAGCTGACGGCGGGAGAGGCCGATGGCCCGCATGAGGCCGATCTCCCGGGTCCGCTCGACCACCGACAGGGCCAGGGTGTTCACCACACCCAGGACCGCGACGATGATCGCGAGGGCGAGCAGGCCGTAGATCATGTTCAGCAGCTGGCCGATCTGGTCCTTCAGCGCCTTCTTGAAGTCGGTCTGGTCCCGCACGGTCAGCGCCGGGTCGTCCCGCAGCGTCGACTTCAGCGCCTTGTAGGCGGCCGCCTGCTGCCCGTCCTTGGCGCTGGCGAACACGATCTGGTCAAGCGGCATCCGGTCGGCCGGCACGTACTTCGCGGCCGTGGAGACGGCGGCGTACAACGCGCCCTTGTCGACCACGGCGTCGTCGCTGGTGATCGCGCGGACCGTCAGCCTGGCCGTGGCGCCGCCCTTGAAGGCGACCGAGACCGTGGAGCCGAGCTTGATGCCGTGCTTCTTGGCGAAGCCCTCGAAGACGGACATCGAGTCGGGCTTGTAGGCGTCGGCGAGATGGCCGGCGACCGTCTTGGTGCGCACGTCCTGCGCGTAGGTCGGGTCGGCCGCGTCGATGGTCCCGTCCTTGGTGACCCGGCCGTCCGGCGTCGTCAGGGAGGCGTCCACGAGCTTGTACTCGGTGACGCGCTCCAGGCCGGGCGTGTCCTTGATCTTCTTCACCATCTGCGGGTTGACGAAGCTGTACTGCTGGTCGCCCTGGATGATGAAGTCCGCGCCGACGGTCTTGTCGAGCTGGGCGGTGGCCGAGGCCACCATGGAGGAGCCGACCACCGACAGGCAGGCCACCAGGGCCAGGCCGATCATCAGGGCCGCGCCGGTGGCGCCGGTGCGGCGCGGGTTGCGCAGCGCGTTGCGCTCGGCCATGCGGCCGACCGGGCCGAAGATCCGCAGGATGACCGCGCCGAGGACGCGGACCAGGCCACCGGCGAGCAGCGGGCCGATGACGACGAACCCGATCAGTGTGGCCACCACGCCGAGGCCGAGCCAGCCCGAGCCGGCCTTGGCCTTGTCGGCCGTGGCGGCGACGTACAGGCTGAGGCCGCCGGCGCCGGTGAGGAGCAGGCCGATCACGGCCCGGACCACGCCGGCCTTGGCGTCGGCCGGGGCGCCCGCGTCGCGCAGGGCCGCCATCGGGGAGACCTTGCCGGCCCGCCGGGCGGGCAGGTAGGCGGCCAGGACGGTGACCAGGACGCCGAGGAGGATGCCGACGGCGGGTGTCGTCCAGGCGATGGTCAGGTCGTCGGTGGACAGGTGCATGCCCATCTTGCCCATGAGCTTCATCAGGCCGACCGCGATGCCGACGCCCGCGCCGACGCCGAGCACGGAGCCGATCAGGCCGAGCAGCAGCGCCTCGACCAGCACGGAGCGGTTGATCTGCTTGCGGGAGGAGCCGATGGCGCGCATCAGGCCGATCTCGCGGGTGCGCTGGGCGACCAGCATGGAGAAGGTGTTGATGATCAGGAAGATGCCGACGAGGAAGGCGATCCCGGCGAAGCCGAGCATCGCGTACTTCATGACGTTCAGGAAGCTCTTGATGCTCTTCTGGTTGGCGTCGGCGACCTCCTTGGCGGTCTGCACCTTGTAGCCGTGGCCGAGGGCGGCCGTGACGTTCTTCTTCAGCTGGTCGTTCGTCACGCCCTGGGCGGCGGTGACGTTGACGTTGGTGTAGACGCCGGTCCGGCCGACCAGCGTCTGCTGGGCCGTTTTCGTGTCCAGGTAGAAGATGGCCGCGCCCGGGTTGGTGACCTTGAAGGCGGCGATGCCGGACACGCGTGCGTGGTGCGTGCCGACGACCGAGATCATGCCGATGTCGGAGCCGATCTTCAGGTGGTGTTTGCCGGCGGTGTCCTCGTCGACCATGACCTGGTCCGGGCCCCCCGGCGCCGTACCGGAGGCGATCTTCATGGTGCGGGCGTCGTTGCCGTTCCAGCTGCCGACGATGGTGGGCGCGCCGCTGGACGGCGACAGCTTGTCCTTCTTGGCGTCGATGACGGTCACCGAGGTGGAGAAGACCGTCCCCTCGGCCTTCTGCACGCCCTCGGCCCCGCGGACCTTGCCCACGACGGAGGCCGGCATGACCGGCGGCTTGCCGGTGCGGGAAGTCGTCTGGCCGGTGTCGGAGGAGCCGTTCGCGCTGACCGTCACGTCCGAGGACGTGGCCTGGAACAGCTTGTCGAAGGTGGTGTTCATGGTGTCGGTGAACACCAGCGTGCCGCACACGAACGCCACCGACAGCAGCACCGCGACCGCCGACAGCGCCATACGGCCCTTGTGAGCGAAGAAGTTGCGCATCGAGGTCTTCAGGACGGTCATGACGTACGTCCCCGGGCGTCGAAGTCCTTCATGCGGTCCAGGACCTGATCGGCCGTCGGCTGGTACATCTCGTCGACGATCCGGCCGTCGGCGAGGTAGAGCACGCGGTCGGCGTAGGAGGCCGCCACAGGGTCGTGCGTGACCATCACGATGGTCTGGCCGAGTTCGTCGACCGAGCGGCGCAGGAAGCCGAGGACTTCGGCGCCGGCGCGCGAGTCGAGGTTTCCGGTCGGCTCGTCCCCGAAGATGATCTCCGGGCGGGCGGCGAGGGCGCGGGCCACGGCGACGCGCTGCTGCTGGCCGCCGGAGAGCTGGGTCGGCCGGTGCTTGAGCCGGCCGGCGAGGCCGACGGTCTCCACGACCCGGTCCAGCCACGCCTTGTCCGGCTTGCGCCCGGCTATGTCCATGGGCAGCGTGATGTTCTCGAGCGCGTTCAGCGTCGGCAGCAGGTTGAACGCCTGGAAGATGAAGCCGATCCGGTCCCGGCGCAGCCGCGTCAGCTTCTTGTCCTTCAGGCCGGTGATCTCGGTCTCGTCCAGATAGATCTGACCGCCGGTCACGGTGTCGAGCCCGGCGAGGCAGTGCATCAGCGTGGACTTGCCGGACCCCGAGGGGCCCATGATCGCGGTGAACTGACCACGTGCGATGTCCACGTCGACGTGATCGAGGGCGACGACACGGGTCTCACCGGACCCGTACGCCTTCACGACCTGCCGCGCCCGCGCGGCAACGGCCGTACGCCCTCCAGTACCCCCGTGCCTGGGAATGGTCACAGCCGATGTCACGGTATGTCTCCTATATCGGTTGGCAAGTCAGTGAGTGGCACCCGGCGCGGGCCGAGGTGCCGGGTGTCGGGTGCCGTCCTGAGTACGTCGTCGAGTCTCGCGGCCGGCGGGGTCGTCGCGCGCTGGTGCGAAGCCCCCTCTTTCCGGGGGGTAAACCCCACCCCGCCGGTGCGGTCGGCCGCCCCTCAGCGGCGTAAAGCCAGGTTAAGGAGCGGGGCCCGCCCTGCTCGTCCTCCGCCGGAACGAACCCTCCCCGAGCCGGAGTACGGAGGGCCCCCTAGGGGTCCTCCACCCTCGGGCGGAGCCTTTTCGGGGTCGTCTCCACCCTTCGACCCGGAAAGCGTCCACCCTCCGGTCGCGTCAGGGTCAAGTTCACGGGCGCGTGGCAAGCTGTCGTGGCGGAGATAGATGCAAGGGGCACGGGGCAGGGCCGGGCGGGGAGTCACAGGGAGGGGTTCGGGGTGGGGAGTACGACACCCGCGATACGCGGCGGCACGGCCGGGCGCGAGGACACCCGGCGGCGGGGCGCGGTGGTCGCCGCGCTGATGCTGGCGATGGCGCTGGCCGCGCTGGACTCCACCGTCGTCTCCACGGCCGTCCCGCAGATCGTCGGCGACCTCGGCGGGTTCTCGGTCTTCTCCTGGCTCTTCTCCGGCTATCTGCTCGCCGTGACCGTCACGCTCCCCGTCTACGGCAAGCTGTCCGACACCTTCGGCCGCAAGCCGGTGCTGGTGACGGGCGCGGCCGTGTTCCTGCTGGGCTCGCTGCTGTGCGCGGGGGCCTGGAACATGGCGGCGCTGATCGCGTTCCGGATCGTCCAGGGCCTGGGCGGCGGCGCGTTGCAGGGCACCGTGCAGACGCTGGCCGCCGATCTGTATCCGTTGGCGGAGCGCCCGAAGATCCAGTCCAAGCTGTCCACGGTGTGGGCGGTGTCGGCGGTGGCCGGGCCGGGACTCGGCGGAGTGCTCGCCGCCTATGCCGACTGGCGCTGGATCTTCCTGATCAACCTGCCGATCGGCGCCGCCGCGCTGTGGCTGATCGTCCGTCATCTGCACGAGCCCGAGCGGGAGAAGACGAAGCAGCCGGCCGAGGCGGAGAAGCCGGAGGACTCGGAAACCACGGCACGCGCGCGTGTGGACTGGGCCGGCGCGCTCGCGGTGTTCGCGTGCGGCGGGGTGCTGCTGACCGCGCTGGTCCAGGGCGGGGTCGCCTGGCCGTGGCTGTCGGCGCCCTCGCTGACGCTCTTCGGCACCGGTCTGGCGCTCGCCGGTGTGGTGGTCGTCGTGGAGCGGCGGGCGGCGCAGCCGATCATCCCCGGGTGGGTGTGGCGGCGCCGGACGATCGCGGCGGTCAATCTGGCCCTCGGCGCGCTGGGGCTGCTGATGGTGGCGCCGAGCGTGTTCCTGCCGACGTACGCGCAGTCGGTGCTCGGACTCGCACCGGTGGCCGCCGGTTTCGTGCTGTCGGTGTGGACCCTCAGCTGGCCGGTGTCGGCGGCGTTCAGCCAGCACATCTACCGGCGCATCGGCTTCCGGGACACCGCACTGCTCGGCATCGGCCTGGCCACGCTGATCCTGTGCGCGTTCCCGTTCCTGCCGTACCCCGGCTCGTGGTGGCAGCCGACGCTGCTGATGCTGCTGCTGGGCGGGGCGCTCGGGCTGTTCCAGCTGCCGCTGATCGTCGGGGTGCAGTCGACGGTGGGCTGGTCGGAGCGGGGCACCACGACCGCGTCCGTGCTGTTCTGCCGGCAGACCGGACAGACCGTGGGCGCCTCGCTGTTCGGCGCCGTCGCCAACGGGGTGCTGGCCGCGCATCTGGGCGGGGCGAGCGATCTGGACTCCGTCACGCGCGCGCTCGACGCCGGTACGGCTCCGGAGGCGACCCGGCGCGCCATCGCCGACGCGGTGCACGCGGTGTACCTCGGAGCGGCGGGCGCGGCGGCACTGGCCTTCCTGGTGCTGCTGCTGGTGGCGCCGCGACGGTTTCCGGTGCGGCAGGAGTGACGGCGCCGCGGCCTGCGCAAGGCCCGCTCCTGGTCAACGCGGGCAACGCCCGGGCCCGGACTGCGATTTCGCGTAGTAAGCGCATACCGACCGGCCAGTTCGGTGAAAACGCCGCGCGATCCCGAACTCGCGAGTAGCGTGCGTGGCTCCACTTCCCACCCCCCACCTCCCTGCGGTCCGCCGCCACGGACCCGAGCCACGCAAGGAGCCCCGGGATGTCCTACGACCCGCCGTACCCGCCGTACGACCCACCCCATCCGTTCTACGACCCACCCCGTCCGCCCCACGACACCCCGCGCCCCTCCTACGACGCCCCGCACCCGGCCTACGCCCCGCCCCACCCCGCCGTCGGCCCACCGCACCCCGCGCGCCTCACCTACCCCTGGCAACCCGCGCCTTCGCAGCCGGCGCCCCGGCCGGAGCGCCGGCCGTCCCGCGAGCCCCTCGGCCACCACAGCGACCTTCGCGTGCTGCGCGGCGCCTACCGCTGGCAGCGGCGCACGGCGACGCTCACCGCGCTGGGCTACTTCACCCTGTTCCTGGTCCTGTCCGCGAGCGCGCCCGGCGTGATGACGCGCACCGTCGCCGACGGCATCCCCGCCGGTCTGCTGCTCGCCCTGCTCCAACTCCCGGTCACCTGGCTCGCGATCGCCCTGTACGAGCGCACCGCGCGCCGGCACGTCGATCCGCTCGCGGACCGCATCCGCAAGGTGGCCGAACTGGACGCACGCCGAGGAGCGACCCGATGACCGGCGCCGCGGGCACCCCGGCCGTGGGCGGCTTCACCGGTTTCAGCGGCTCGGCCCAGTCCATGTCCCTGGTCGCCTTCTCCTCCGTCGCCACGGTGACCCTGCTGCTGTGCGTCATGACCGGCCCCGACCGCGACGACCTCGACGAGTTCTACACCGGCTACGGCTCCCTGTCCCCGCTGCGCAACGGCCTCGCCATCGCCGGGGACTACATCTCCGCGGCCACCGTCCTCGGCACCGGCGGAGTGATCGCCCTGTGCGGCTACGACGGAGTCGTCCTCGCCCTCAGTACGGCACTGTCGCTGATGCTGCTGATGTTCCTGCTGGCCGAACCGCTGCGCAACGCGGGCCGGTTCACGATGGGCGACGCGCTCGCGCGCCGGCTCCCGGGCCGCTGCGTGCGCATCACGGCCTGCGCGGTGACGATCGCCGCGCTGCTGCCGCTGATGGTGGTCCAACTCGCCGGAACCGGCCAGCTGATGGCGTTCATCCTGGGCTTCTCCAACGCCTCGCTGAAGACCGGATGCGTCGTGGGGCTCGGCGCCCTGATGATCGCCTACGCGGCGATCGGCGGCATGAAGGGCACCGCGCTCATCCAGATGCTGAAGATCGTGATGCTGGTCGGTTCGGGCGCCGTGGTCGCCGTACTGATGCTGCACCGCTTCGACTGGGACCCGGGCGCCCTGTTCACCGCCGCCGCGCGGCAGAGCGGGGCCGGGCCGGCCTTCCTGCACTCCGGGCTGCAGTTCGGCACCGGGCCGCGGTCCCGGCTCGACATGATCGCCTCGGAGTTGACCGTGGTGCTCGGCGGCGGCGTCCTGCCGCACGTCACCATGCGCATGTACACCGCCTCCAGCGCCCGCCAGGTGCGCCGCTCGATGTCCTGGGCGGTGTCCATCGTGGCCCTGTTCGTGCTGGTCATCACGGTGGTCGGGTTCGGCGCCACGGCCCTGGTGGGCCGCGCCGCGATCGCCGGCGCCGATCCGCAGGGCAACACCGCGTATCTGCTGGGCTCGCGGGCGGCGTTCGGCGCCGACGTGTCCACGGCGGAGACCTTCCTGTTCACCATGGTCACCACCGCGATCTTCCTGACCCTGCTCGCCTCGGTCGCCGGGATGATCCTCGCCTGCGCCAACTCCCTCGCCCACGACGTGTTCGCCGCGCGCGTGCAGGAGATGCCGGCCCGGCGCGAGATGGCCCTGGCCCGTGTCTCGGCGCTCGCCATAGGGGTGCCGACGATCCTGCTGGCCACGCTGGTGCAGCACCACAGCCTGCAGCCCTTGATCACGCTCTCCTTCTGCCTGGGCGCCTCGGCCATCGCGCCCGCCCTGGTGTACGGGCTCTTCTGGCGCCGCTACACCCGCAGCGGGCTGCTGAGCACGCTGATCGGGGGCTCGCTGACCGTGCTGCTGCTCATGCCGGGCACCAATCTGGTCTCCGGCTCCCCCGTCTCGGCCTTCCCGCACGCCGACTTCAACTGGTTCCCGTTCACCACCACCGGCATCGTCTCCATCCCGGCCGGCTTCTTCTTCGGCTGGCTCGGCACGGTCGCCTCCGGCCGCGCCAAGGCGGAACAGCAGCGACGCCAGTACGAGGCGGTGGAGGGGTGGATCCTGGCGGGGGCTGCGCGGAAGGGGGGGTGAGCGGGGGCGGGGCCGAGTAGGTGCGCGCGGGCGCGGGGCGTGCAGGTGCGCGTGGGCGCCGTGCGTGAGGGTGTTCGCGCGGGGCGACTCGGGGTGACTGAAGGAGTGTTATTCCAGGACCGCTCTGCCCGTCAGCGAGATCAGGCGGCTGCGGACGTGGTCCATGTGCGCCTGTACGTCGTCCCAGGTCTCGCCGTGCTCGCGCAGCACCTGTTCCGTCTCGCCGGCGATGCGTTCCTCGCGCACGCGCGCGTCGGCGACGATTTCGGCGGCACGCGCCTGTGCCTCCTCCTCGCTGCGGCGCGCGAAGTCCTCGGCTTCGGCGAGGGCCCGCTTGGCCTCGGACAGCGCGGCCTCGGCGAGGCTCGCCCGCTCGACGTGCCGGGCGTCCATCGCGGCGATCCGCTCGGCCTCCTCGCGCTCGGCGTCGGCCCACCGCTCGGCGTGCTCCCGGGACTGCTCGGTGAGCATGCCGGTGGTGCGCTGCCGTACCTCGCGCAACGAGCCGAGCGCCGTTCCGCGCGCTTCCTTCACTTCGCGCCGGGCGGCGACACGGAGGGCGTCGGCTTCGGCGCGCGCGGCCTGGAGCACCTGGTCGGCGTATTCGTCGGCTTCCGCGCGGAGCGCGTCCGCGGCTTCCTGCGCCTCCCGGCGCACGTCGGCGGCGCGCGCTTCGGCCTGCGCGACCTGCTCGCTCGCTTCGCGCCGGGTGCGCTCGCGAAGGTCCTCCGCCTCCTCCAGCACATGCTGGAACAGACCCTGCGCGCGCTCCCCGAGCGCCTCGTACGCCTGCGGTGCGATCTGCTCGACGACCTCCCGCAACCGCTCGGCTTCCGCCTCCATGTCCTTGGCCAGCACGGTCAGCCGTGCGGCCCTCTCCCACGCGGCGTCACGGTCGTACGACAACGCCTCCAGGGTGGCGTCGACCTGATCGGGGCGGTAGCCGCGCCCTCGGGCGGTCATGAAGCCGTCGGGCGAAATCGATGCGCTGCTCACCCTGGGAACCCCTCTCCACCGGACATACACGACACGACGATTTCGCGCACATCTTGATGGATCGGACGTAAGTGTTCATAACGCGACACTCCGCAGTCACATCACGCTCGAAATCCCGCACTTCGTGATCGGCGTGAACAAACTGGGGGCCGCCAGACCTTTCTTCTCCCTCAAGGGTGATGGCCGTACTCCAAACGGGCGTCACCCGCCCGGGAAAGGCCCTGGGAAGGACCTGGGAAGGCCCCGGGAAGGCAGCGCGTGACGCATGGCTCCCACCGGGACGTCGCCGGAAACGGCGCCGGCCCATCGTGTTCCTCACGCACGCGCGGAGGACACGATGGGCCGGCATCAGGGCGACACGACTACAACAGCCCGTCCCACATCTGCTCCAGCAGCACCGACCACCAGCTCTCCGGCGAGCCCAGCGCCGCCGGGTCCAGAGCGGCGAGCTGCGACTGGAAGTCGACGGTCCAGCGGCCCGCCTGTTCCTGGTTCAGCCCATACCTGAGGCGCCACATACGGCCCAGCAACGCCAGGCAGCGAGCGAACTCCGGCAGCCCGGTGTTCACGAACTGCGGCGGCACCGGAGCCCCGCCCGGCCCCGCCTCCACGGGCACGGCCACGATGTTCGCCGTCCCGTACTGCACACAGATCGCCTTGCCGAAGTCGGTCCCCATGACGAGGTACGAGCCCGCGTCCGACGCCGGCTGCACCCCGCGCTCGGCCGCCAGCTCCGCCAGCGTCGGCACCGGACGGCCCGGCTGGGCCTGCGCCCAGAAGAACGGGCTCATGTCCAGCGGCAGACCGGACACGACCAGCGTGTGCGCCACGATCGGCGGCACACCCTGCCGCGACACCGCCTGCTGGTCGAACCGGAAGATCCCCGGCCCGAACGCCGCCGCCAGTTCCTGCGCGATGCCCTCCGGCGGGACCGGCGGCGCGGCCTGCACCGGCTGCAGCGGCGCCCGCACCGGCGCGGGCCGCGCCGGCCCGTCCGCCACCTGGTGCAACTCGCCCTGGTGCACCAGCAGTTGCTGCATGCCCTGCTGCCGGCTCGCGTGGTCCGTGCCGTACGGCGCGATGCTCGTGATCCGCGCCTGCGGCCACTGCTCCCGCATCATCCGCGCGCAGTAGGCGCCCGGCAGCGCGCACGACTCCAGCTCCGTGTGCAGCTCCAGCACCTGGTCCGGCGGCACGTTCATCGCCCGCAGCTCGTGGAAGATCTGCCACTCCGGGTGCGGCATACCCGGAGCCGACCGCCGGATCAGCTGCTGCTCCGAACCGTCCTGAGCGCGGTAACGCAGCACGGCCTGATAACCCGGACCGACCGTCGGCTGCCCCTGCTGGGGATACCCGTACGCCGACGGCTGCCCCGGCATGGGCGCACCCGGAGCCATCGGCTGCGGTCCACCCGGGACGCCCGGCGGCATCCCGGGGGCACCCGGAGCGCCGAGTGCGCCGGGGGCGGGCGGCGGCGGAGGTGCGCCGGGACCGGCCACGGGGGGCGCGGCCAGCATGGTCTCCGCGTGGTGCACGGCCCCGCGCCCGCCCCCCGGAACGCCCGGGGCACCAGGCGCACCGGGACCGGCGGGAGCGCTCGGCGGCTGCGGCGCGCCGGGGACACCGGGCCCCGCGGGGGCGCCCGGAGGCTGTGGTGCGCCAGGCACGGGCGGCATGCCCGGGGCGCCCGGAGCCATGGGAGCGCCGGGCGGGTTCGGCATGCCCGGGGCGCCCGGAGGCTGTGGCACGCCCCCGCCCATCTGGCTGGGATCGGCCAGCATCGTGGCCGCGTAGTGCACGCCACCCGGAGGCGTGGCAGGCGGGTTGGGGGCGCCCGGAGCATGCGGCGCACCCGGCGCCTGCACCCCTTCCGCACCACCGGGACCAGCCGGACCACCCGGACCAGCCGGCGCGCCCGTACCGCCCTGCCCCTCGGGCCCCTCCGGCCCGAGCGCCGACATCAGCTGCGTCGGCACGTACCCACCTGCGGACGAACCTGGTGCGGGCGGCGTCGGTGCACTCCCCGGGCGCGCGCCCGGCGCGCCAGGGACGCCCGGCGGCGGAGGCGGCGTACCCACACCGCCACGGGCCTTCTTCGGCGGCGGCGCCGCCCTGCTGGTCGCGGCATCCGCGATGTCACCGGCGTTCGGCGCGAGCTGCCGCGCGGACGCGCCCGGGTCGGCCGGAGGCTGCGGCGCACCCGGCGCACCACCCGGCGCCTGCGGGTAGCCGTAACCCGGAGCAGCCTGGGGAGCGCCGGGCCCCTGCGGATAGCCGTACGTCGGGGCAGCCGGAGGCGGCGGGGGCGTACTGCCCTGCGCGACGCCAGGCGCTCCCGGCACACCCGGCGTACCGGGAGCAGCGGGGGGCGGGAGCGGAGCGCCGGGCGCCGCCGGCGGGTACGCGGGTGCGCCCGGCGGAGGCGTGCCGGGAGCTGCCGACGGCTGCGGGTAGCCGTGCGGGGGCGTGCCGGGCGGAGGAGGCGTGCTGCCCTGCGGCGTGCCCGGCGCACCAGGAGCGGCGGGCGCCCCGGGCACTCCAGGCACACCAGGCGCGTGCGCAGCGTCGGGCGCACCCGGCGCACCACCAGGGGCGGACGGCCCACCCGGCGCGCCCGGCGGAAAGCCCTGCGCGCCCTGTGAACCCGGCGCGCCCGGCGGAAAGCCCTGCGCGCCCTGTGAACCCGGCGCACCCGGCGCACCCGGCGCGCTCGTAGGGTCGAGCGCCGGCGCGACCGCAGTCCGCGGCAGCTGGCTGCCCCCCGACATCAACGCCGTCTTCGCATCCGGCGTGCTCGCCGGCTGCCGCGGAGCCTCGCCGCCGGGATCGCTCAGCGGTGGTGCGAACACCGTCGCGGGCAGCGGCACGGAACGGTCGTCCTCACCGGGGCCCGCGTTGGTGTCGGTACCGGCCCAGGGCGTCGCCCCCACCGGCACATCCGCGGGCGGCGCAGCCCCGGGAACAGGCGCCCCGGGAACAGCGGACGCGCCCGGCGCACCCGACCCACCCTGTGCCCCAACGGACCCAGCGGACACGCCGGGCGCCCCGGACACCCCAGGCGCCCCCGAAGCCCCCGCCGGCACCCCGGCCTGCGTCTCCGCCAACCCCGCCCCACCGGACGAAGCCCCGCCACCAGCACCAACACCGGCACCGGCACCGGAACCGGCACCGTGTCCAGAACCCGACCCGGCCCCCGAACCGCTCGCGCCCTCGGTCCGCCGCTCGCCCCCGATGCCCAGCTTGTCCGCCGCCTCCTGCAGCCACTCCGGAGGAGTCAGCAGGAACGACGTCTGGTTGAGGTCCATCCGGGCAGGTGCAGGCGCCGGAGCGGCGTCGCGTGGCACGTCGGGACGGCCGTACTCCTCCTCGTACCGGCGGATCACCTCGCCCACCGGCAGACCGGGCCACAGCGTCGCCTCCCCGCTGTCCCGGGCGATCACCAGCCGCTGCGCGCCCGCGTCCGAACGCGGGCCCTCCGCCCGGTCCTCGCCCCACACCACGAAGCCCAGCTCGAACTCCCGCACCCGCACCTCACGGTGCTGGTACGCGGGCACGTCACCGTTGATCCACTCCTCGGCACGCTCCTGCGCCTGCGCGTAGGTCACCATCGCCTGAAGCTCACTCCCCCACCGGGCCGGAAGACGCCGAGCCGGCGGACACCGGAACGACATGGGCGAAACCGCCGTCGACCATCAGATTCGCCACCGTCTCCAACTCCGGCGGATTTCCCGCCAGCCGCGACAGAAAGGCGTCGAAGTCGTCGCCGCACGGCAGCAGCAGACGCTCCACCCGCTCCGCCGGCGACCACGACGGATCCACGTCACGCACGTCGTCGTACGCACAGAACCACATCGAACCCGGCCGCTCGCCCTTCACCTTCACCGCGAGCAGACCGCCCTGCACGAACGCCACCGCGAGGTAATCCTTCGTCAAGTGGTCGCGCAGGCACTTGTTGACGTACACGAGGTCGTTCACGGCCGCCTCGTCCCGCACCGTGAAGAACGGCTGGTCCACCAGCAGACCCAGCTCGGCGTCCAGCGCCGTACCCACCGGCGCACAGCCGCCCGCCACCTTCAGGAACGAGCGATACGCGCCCGGAAGCCGGTAGCCGAGATCCTCCTCGACCCCCTGCACCTGCGCCTCCGTCACCGCCACACCCGACTTCGGCAGCCCGAAGTGCGCCGGTCGCGTCTCCTGCAACGGCCGCGTTCCCCGCTTGGCATGGTCCACCGGCGCCGTCGCCACGCCACCGTGATGCCGCAGCAGCGCCTTCACCTCGACCGGAATCAGCTCCAACCGCCGCGTACCGGCCACGTGGTGCCACGTCCAGCCGTGCGGCGTCGCCACGTCCGGCACCGTGTCCCACAGTTCGTGCCGCTCCGCCGCCAGTGCCGCGTTCGCCGAGACATGGTCCGTCAACCGCAGCTCGTCGACGCCGAAGCCGTCCGGCGGTTCGGCGATCTCCACCGCCACGCGCGCGTACGGAGCGAAATCCGGGTAACCATGCTCGTCGACCCGTACTCCTCTCGGGTGACGCGCCGCCCGGACCGGATCCGGGAAGTGCACGACCTGCCCGGCATAGGCCGCGTTCGGCGGCGCGGCTTGCTGCCCGAGCCGACCTGTCGTCATGGCGGTAGCCCCCTGCGGCGTTCTCTCTGGCCTCAATCGGCGGTGTCGATCGCGGATGGCGACAGCCTATGCGGTACGCGAACCCCGGTCACCGGCCCATCGCATCCCCGCGGAAACCACCCCTCCGCTTGCGTCACCAGCCGTCACCCCACCGTGACGACCTGCCCCTACTAGGGCGTGTCGCGCCGCCCCAGCTTCCGCACCGGCCACGGCATTTGGCACCCTGTGTCCTTCGAGGGGATGCCCGGGGAGGGAAAAACGATCATGAATGCCTTGCGAACCGGAGGTGCGGACGTGCGGGCCGGCGACCCTCGCATCGGCTGGAGCGGCACCGACACACCTCCCGCCCCCACCCTGCGCCACCGCCGCGACGGCATCCTGCCCACCGTCGCCGCCGCGCTCTCCGTGCGCGGCGCCACCCTCACCGGCACCGCCGCCCGCGGCGACCAACCCCCTCCCCTGCACCCCCTCGTCCAGGACTTCCTCGACACCCTCACCAGCACCCAACGCGACCGCTTCACCGGCCGCTGCGCCGAGACCATCCTCGTCTCCCGGCACATCACCGCCGCCGACGCCGCCCGCAGCAAACGCGCCGCCCGAAAACCCATGACCAACAGCGAAGCGCGCAAAGCCCTCAAACACGCCAAACTCACCGCCCGCCGCATACGCGAGGACGGCGACCCCCTGCACGGAAGCTTCGCCACCCCCTGCCGCGCCTGCACCGCCCTCAGCGCCCACTTCGGCGTCCGCATCGTCGACCCCACGGCAACCGACGGCTGAACACCACCGTCCACCCCAGTACGCCCCCGCCGGCACGACGAACGAAGGGCAGATGCACCCCGACCACGCCACCACCCCCAAGCCCCCTGCCCGCCACGAGCACGGGGCCACCCCGGCCCGCTTCCCCGTACTCGTCGACGCCGCCCTGCGCGCCGCCGGCTGGCAACCCGGACGCTGGGACATAAAGCAGGCCGAGATCTGGGCCGACGCCCTGCGCGAGCACGCCTCACCCGCCGGACACCGGCACACCGTCTTCCCCGCCGCCGTCGAGGCCTGGGCCGAATTCGGCGGCCTCCGCATCACCCCCAGCGGACCCGGCCGGCAGATCGCCCCGGCCACCCTCCACCTCGACCCCCTGCACGGCCTCCACCACGCCCGCACCCTCGGCGACCTCGGCCGCGCCCTCGGCACCGAGATCTGCCCCCTCGGCGAGGAGACCGACACCGCCGCCATCCTCGCCATCGACAACGAAGGCCGCGTCTACACCCTCGACCACACGGGCGACTGGTACGCCGGCCCCGACATCGACCACGCCCTCGCCACCCTCATCACCGGCATCGAACCGGTACGCCTCACCGCCGGCTGACCCCCAGGACCGCTACGACCCCGCCCCCGGCCGAAACACCCGGCACCGGAAGCAGAGCGGACCCGCGACCGCAACCCTCAACACACCCGGAGCGCACCCGGAACGCCCCCGGAGCCACGCGGAGCACACCCGGAGGGGCGGACAGCCCTACGCCGCCGGAATCACCGCCGACACCCGGAAACCCCCCGCATCCGTCGGCCCCGACACAAACACGCCCCCCAGGGCGACGACCCGCTCCCGCATCCCCACCAGGCCGTTCCCGCCCGACGGCAGCCTCGCCGCCGACGCCGAACCCGGCTCCGGCGGCGGCTCGTTCTCCACCTGCATCGCGATCTCCGACACCCGGTGCGCAAGCCGCACATGTGTCTTCGCACCCGCCGCATGCTTGTGGACGTTCGTCAACGCCTCCTGCACCACCCGGTACGCCGTCTGCTCGATCTGCGCCGCATACGACCGCACCTCCCCCTCCACCGACAGATCCACGACCATCCCCGCCGCCGCCGACTGCCCGATCAGTTCGTCCAGCTCCGACAAGCAGGGCCCGTCCTCCGCCACCGCCCGCGAAGCCGCCGCCTCAGCCGCCTCCCGGACCGCCGCCAACGGCACTCCGGCGGCACGCCGCACCAGATCCTCCCCGGCCCGCAGCACCCCGAGCATCTCCCGCAGCTCGGTCAACGCCTGCCGCCCCATGTCCCCCACCAGAGCAGCGTTCCGCACCGCCTTCTCCGGATCCTTCCGGGCCACCGCCTGCAACGCCGCCGAATGCACCACCATCAGACTCACCCGATGCGCGACGACGTCGTGCATCTCCCGGGCGATCCGCGTCCGCTCCTCGTTGCGCGCCCACTCGGCCCGCTCCTCCGCCCGCTCCGCGAGCAACTGAAGCTCCCGCTCCAGCGAGTCCGCCCGCTCCCGCAGGCTCTCCATCAACCGCCGCCGCGCCCCCACATACAGCCCCAGCAGTACCGGCGGAGCCGTCAGCCCGAGCGCCGTCGTCACCGCGGCGAACGGCACGAACCAGTCACCGAGCGTCAGATCGCCCCGCGCCATGTCCTGCCGCACCCGTACGAACGTCACGACCGCCGTCCCCACCAGCGACATCCCCGCCAACGCCCCGATGATCCGGCGCGGCAACTCGAACGAGGCGAGGGTGTACAGGCCGACGACGCCCAGCAGAAACCCCATCTGCGCGGGTGTGATCGCGATGGCGACGAGCACGACGGCGATCGGCCACTTCCGCCGCACCAACAGCACCGAACCGGCGATCAGGCCGAAAACGATCCCCACCGACACGGGGATCCCGGCATCCCGGGCGAACGGAACCCCCTCCGCACCGCACTCCACGGCGGACACCAGCGCGAGACTCCCGTCGAGCACCGCACTGCGCCACCTCCCCCACCACCACGGGCCGGTCAGGCCCCTGGCGTGGTCTTCCCCCGTCGTGGTCATGCATCCAGCCTACGGGCCACCGCCGGGGCTTTTCCGGTGACTTTCACCTACTGCCGTACACCACACTCCGTAACCGTACGGCCTCGAAACCCACCGGTATCACTCGAACTGGCGAACCCATCCCGTTCGACCCCGGAACGTTTCATTCCGGCCAGACGGTATGCCCATGGCACATCCATCAGGCAAATACGCCGACTTAGAGAGCCTCCGTGAGCAGGCTGTGGCCCTGCGCCGGGCCGGCCACAGCCTCCGGCAGATCCGCGACGAGCTGAAGATCTTCAACAACGACATCCTCAACCAGCTGGTCAAGGGCGAGCCCCCACCGGAGTGGACCAAGCGCCCGAACGCGAAGGACGACCTCCGGGCAAAGGCCCGGGAGCTACGGCTCCAGGGCTGGACCTACGACCAGATCGAGGCGGAGCTGGGATGCTCGCGCAGTTCTGTGTCGCTGTGGGTACGGGACCTTCCGAGGCCCGAACCCCGGTACACGCCGGAGGAGCAGCGGGCACTCATGCGAGAGGGCCTGACGAGGCGCCGCGCCACAGAGAGGGAAAAGCTCGAAATGACCAAGGTGGCCGCGCTGCGAGAGACCGGAGAACTCACCGATCGCGAGCTCTTCATGGTGGGCGTCGCGCTCTACTGGGCAGAGGGGTCGAAGAGCAAGCCGTACGACCGCCGAGAGCGCGCGATCTTCGTCAACAGCGACCCCGGAGTGATCAAGACCTACTTGGCTTGGCTGGACCTGCTCGAGGTGGACCGCGAGCGCCTGAACTTTCGGCTGCTCATCCACGAGTCGGCGGACGTCGATGCGGCGCACCGCTTCTGGGCAGCCGTCGCCGACGTCGACACGTCAGTCTTCGCCAAGCCGACCCTGAAGAAGCACAACCCCAAGACCGTCCGCAAGAACACCGGGGACGACTATCACGGCTGCCTGGTCATCGGCGTAGCCCGAAGCGCCCACTTGTACAACCGCATCGAAGGCTGGTGGGCCGGAATCGTGGCTCAAGCCGAGACACGTCTCGGGTAAGGTCTGAGGCGCTGTCCCCCGTGGTGTAACTGGCAGCACACTGGTTTTTGGTACCAGCAGGACAAGGTTCGAATCCTTGCGGGGGAGCCACAGCACACAAGACCTGGGTTCGGGCCCTGACCTCCCCGTCAGGGCCCGCTCTCATGTCCCCCACGAAACGCCCCGGTATCCTGCGGCTGTCACCCCCACTCACCCACAGCCGAAGGGCAACCCCGTGAGCGCCATCCGCCCGGCCGCCGTCGTCGTTCTCGCAGCGGGTGAGGGCACCCGTATGAAGTCGGCCACACCGAAGGTCCTGCACGAGATCTGCGGCCGTTCCCTGGTCGGTCATGTACTGGCCGCCGCCCGTGAGTTGGACCCGCAGAACCTGGTCGTGGTCGTGGGCCACGCCCGTGAGCAGGTCGGTGCCCACCTCGCCGAGATCGACCCGGCCACCAGGACCGCCGTACAGGCGGAGCAGAACGGCACCGGGCACGCCGTGCGCATGGGCCTGGAGGAGCTGGGCGGGGCCGTGGAGGGAACCGTCGTGGTCGTGTGCGGGGACACTCCCCTGCTCACCGCCGACACCCTGAAGCAGCTGGCCGAGACCCACGCCACCGACGGCAACGCCGTGACCGTGCTGACGGCCGAGGTGCCGGACGCGACCGGTTACGGCCGGATCGTGCGGGACGAGGCGATGGGTGCCGTCACCGCGATCGTGGAGCACAAGGACGCGACCGACGCCCAGCGGGCGATCCGGGAGATCAACAGCGGGGTGTTCGCGTTCGACGGGCAGTTGCTGGCGGACGCGCTGAAGAAGGTGCGGACGGACAACAGCCAGGGTGAGGAGTACCTCACGGACGTGCTCGGGATTCTGCGGGAGGCCGGGCATCGGGTCGGTGCGTCCGTCGCCGCCGATCACCGGGAGATCGCCGGGATCAACAACCGGGTGCAGCTCGCCGAGGCCCGCCGGATTCTCAACGACCGGCTGCTGACGGCCGCGATGCTGGACGGGGTCACGGTCGTGGACCCTGCCTCGACCTGGGTGGACGTGACCGTGACCTTCGAGCGGGACGCCGTCGTGCTGCCGAACACGCTGCTGACCGGGTCGACGCACCTCGGTGAGGGTGCCGAGGTGGGGCCGAACTGCCGGCTGAAGGACACGCGGGTGGGTGCGGGGGCGCGGGTGGACAACACCGTGTCGGATTCCGCTCACGTCGGTCCGGACGCGACCGTGGGGCCGTACGCGTATCTGCGGCCCGGTACGCGTCTGGGTGCGAAGGGCAAGATCGGGACGTACGTGGAGACGAAGAACGCCTCGATCGGCGAGGGGACGAAGGTGCCTCACCTGTCCTACGTCGGTGACGCGACGATCGGTGAGTACACGAACATCGGTGCGGCGAGTGTGTTCGTGAACTACGACGGTCAGGACAAGCACCACACCACCGTGGGGTCGCACTGCCGGACCGGTTCGGACAACATGTTTGTGGCTCCTGTCACGGTCGGGGACGGTGCCTACACCGCCGCCGGGTCGGTGATCACGAAGGATGTGCCGCCCGGCTCGCTGGCCGTGGCCCGTGGTCAGCAGCGGAATATCGAGGGTTGGGTGGCCCGTAAGCGTCCGGGGAGTTCGGCCGCGAAGGCGGCCGAGGCGGCCTCGCGGCGGGGTGAGGGCGAGGAGTGACCGGAAACGGGTGCGCCAAACACGGCGTACCGTGATAAGTGCACATCCGCACGTGTGCACCCCCGCACCCTTACCAGCTGATACGGCCTCTCATGCCCAGCCGAGAGGTCGCCGAGCAGCCGGCTGGCTGGCTGAGACAACCTCTGAGGAGACTGTGCTGTGACCGGGATCAAGACGACCGGCGAGAAGAAGCTGATGTTCTTCTCCGGCCGCGCCCACCCCGAGCTTGCCGAGGAGGTCGCCCAGCAGCTGGGTGTCGGGGTCGTCCCGACGAAGGCCTTCGACTTCGCGAACGGCGAGATCTACGTCCGTTACCAGGAGTCGGCGCGTGGTGCCGACTGTTTTGTGATCCAGAGCCACACGGCTCCGATCAACCAGTGGATCATGGAGCAGCTGATCATGATCGACGCGCTGAAGCGTGCGTCGGCTCGCTCCATCACGGTGATTGTGCCGTTCTACGGTTACGCGCGGCAGGACAAGAAGCACCGGGGTCGTGAACCGATTTCGGCGCGTCTGATCGCGGATCTGATGAAGACGGCGGGTGCGGACCGCATCCTGACCGTGGATCTGCACACGGATCAGATCCAGGGTTTCTTCGACGGTCCGGTGGACCATCTGTTCGCGCTGCCGCTGCTCGCGGACTACGTGGGCACGAAGGTGGACCGGGACAAGCTGACGATCGTGTCGCCGGACGCGGGCCGGGTGCGGGTGGCGGACCGGTGGTGCGACCGGCTCGGTGCGCCGCTGGCGATCGTGCACAAGCGGCGTGACAAGGACGTGGCGAACCAGGTGACCGTCCACGAGGTCGTGGGTGAGGTCAAGGGCCGGGTGTGTGTCCTGGTCGACGACATGATCGACACGGGTGGCACGATCTGCGCGGCCGCCGACGCGCTGTTCGCGCATGGTGCGGAGGACGTCATCGTCACCGCCACGCACGGTGTGCTGTCCGGTCCGGCGGCGGACCGGTTGAAGAACTCGCGGGTGAGCGAGTTCGTGTTCACGAACACGTTGCCGACGCCGGCGGAGCTGGGCCGGGATCTGGACAAGATCACGGTGTTGTCGATCGCTCCGACCATTGCGAGCGCGGTGCGTGAGGTCTTCGAGGACGGCTCGGTGACCAGCCTCTTCGACGAGCAGTGAGGATTCTGCGACCTCTCTTGGTGAGGTAGCGGAAGATCCTTTTGGGTGCGGCCTCCCTGTCCGAGTAAACTGGCGAAGTTGCTCGGCGAGGGAGGCCGTACGCGTGTGTACGGCGGTCCGTTATCGACGCGCTCTTCGTAGCAGGCCGTTCGTGGCCGGGTGACCACGTCCGTTCCGTTCCTGCGAGGAGTGATCGATATGTCCGAGGTGAAGCTCGCCGCCGAGACCCGTACCGAGTTCGGCAAGGGTGCGGCCCGTCGCATCCGCCGTGAAAACAAGGTTCCGGTTGTTCTCTACGGCCACGGCACCGAGCCGGTGCACCTGACCCTGCCGGGTCACGACCTGACGCTGGCGCTGCGTACGCCGAACGTCCTGATCTCCCTGGACATCGACGGCAAGACCAACGAGCTGGCGATCCCGAAGGCCGTCCAGCGTGACGCGATCAAGGGCTTCCTGGAGCACGTGGACCTGCTGCTGGTCAAGCGTGGCGAGAAGGTCACGGTCGAGATTCCGGTGCACACCGAGGGCGAGCTGGCCCCGGGTGGCAACCTGCTGGAGCACGTCCTGAACACGCTGCCGGTCGAGGCCGAGGCCACGCACATCCCCGAGGCCGTCACGGTCTCCGTCGAGGGTCTGGAGGCCGGTGCCTCCGTCCTCGCGAAGGACATCGCCCTGCCGAAGGGTGCGACCCTGGCCGTGGACGCGGACGCCGTCGTTCTGCAGGTCCTGCAGGCCCAGGCCGAGGAGGCCGCGGGCGAGGAGGCCGCGGGCGAGGAGGCGGCGGAGGCCTGATCCTCCCCGTCGTCATCGGCTGTTCAGCCGCTGCTTCCCTCTCCGGGGGCAGCGGCTGGCGCGTATCAAGGAGACATGGACGTGACCACCCCCGCCAGCGGTGACCCCTGGCTGATCGTCGGGCTCGGGAATCCCGGGCCGGAGTACGCCATGAACCGGCACAACGTCGGTTTCATGGTGGCGGACCTGCTCGCCGAGCGGATCGGGGGGAAGTTCAAGCGGGCGGGCAAGGCGCAGGCGCAGGTGCTGGAGGGGCGGATCGGTCCGGCGGGCCCGGCCAGCCGGCGGGTGATCCTGGCGAAGCCGATGTCGTACATGAATCTGTCCGGTGGTCCGGTGAACGCGTTGAAGGACTTCTACAAGGTGCCGGTGGCGAACATCGTGGCCGTGCACGACGAACTGGACATCGACTACGGGGTGCTGCGGCTGAAGCTGGGCGGCGGTGACAACGGGCACAACGGTCTGAAGTCGATGACGAAGGCGATGGGTGCGGACTATCACCGGGTGCGGTTCGGGATCGGCCGGCCGCCGGGCCGTATGCAGGTCGCGGATTTCGTGCTGAAGGATTTCTCGTCGGCGGAGCGCAAGGAGCTCGACTACTTCGTGGACCGTGCGGCGGACGCGGTGGAGTCTTTGGTGATCGAGGGCCTGGAGCGGGCACAGAGCACGTACAACTCCTGACCCCCGGCGCGTACAACTCCTGATCTGGCCCGTACAACTCGTGACTTGTACGGCTTTGGCTCCCGGGCGAGTTGACCGGTCGTGGCCGTATGGCCAATGATCCCGGCCATGCCTGCCACAGCCTCCGCCTCCGCTCGTCGCGCTTCCGTGACCGCTCTGCGGTTCGGGCGGGTCGCGGCGATGGGCACGGTCGCCGCGCTGATCCTGTTCGCCGGGGTGTGGGGTTCCTGGGGAACCGCGCAGCACGTGATGCTGGCGAAGGGGCGGGAGGCCGGCACGGTGCGGGTGACGCGGTGTGCCGGGGGCACCTGTACGGGGCCGTTCACGCCGACGTCGGAAGGAGCCCGGGCACGCGCGCGTGTGGAGCTCACGAAGTCCGTGGCGGTGCGTGAGGGGCAGACGTACGACGTCGTTTTGAAGCCGGGTACGTCGGACGCGGTGCGTTCGGGGCCGGCGGGGATCCTGTACGCCTGGGTGCCGCTGGGCGGGGCGCTGCTGCTGGCTTCGGTGGTGGTGGCGGGCGGGATGCGGCTGACGCGGGTGGCGTGGGTGCTGGGGCTTTCCGGCGTGGGGCTGCTGACGGCGGCTTTCGTGGCCTTGCAGTAGCCGGAGACGGGGGTGCCCCCGGGGTCGTACGACCTCGGGGGCACCCTTCTTGGTGTGGTGGGTGTCAGCCGGTGTTGCGCAGGCCCGCCGCTACGCCGTTGACGGTGAGGAGCAGGGCGCGGGAGAGCAGCGGGTCGGGGGTGACGTCGGCCGCGGCGGCGTCGCGCTGGCGCTTGAGCAGGGTGACCTGGAGGTAGGAGATCGGGTCCAGGTAGGCGTCGCGGATGGCGAAGGTCTGCTTCAGGTCGGGTTGGGCGTCGAGCAGTTCCTGCTCGCCGGTGACCCGCAGGATCTCGCGGACGGTCAGCTCGTGTTCGGCCTTGATGGTGTCGAAGACGTGCTTCAGTTCGTCGGGGACGAGGGTGTCGACGTAGTGCTGGGCGATGCGCAGGTCGGTCTTCGCGAGGGTCATCTCGACGTTGGAGATGAAGTTCTGGAAGAAGTGCCACTGCTGGTGCATCTCGTCGAGCACGGTGTCCAGCCCCGTCTCGCGCAGGGCCTTCAGGCCGGAGCCGACGCCGAACCAGCCGGGGACGATCTGCCGGGACTGGGTCCAGCCGAACACCCAGGGGATGGCGCGCAGTCCGTCGAGGCCGGCGCCGCTGTCGGGCCGGCGTGAGGGGCGCGAGCCGAGGTGCAGGTCGGCGAGCTGGTCGACGGGCGTGGAGGCGAAGAAGTACGCCGGCAGGTCGGGGTCCTCCACGAGGCGGCGGTAGGCGGCGTGGGCGGCGTCGGAGACGACGTCCATGGCGGCGTCCCAGCGGGCGAGGGCCTCGTCGGACTGGCGGGGGGCGGTGTGCAGGGCGGAGGCCTGCAGGGTGGCCGCGACCGTCAGTTCCAGGTTCTCCCGGGCCAGGGAGGGGATGAGGTACTTGTCGGAGATGACCTCGCCCTGCTCGGTGACCTTGATCTCGCCCTCCAGGGTGCCCCAGGGCTGGGCGAGGATGGCGTCGTGGGAGGGGCCGCCGCCGCGCCCGACGGTGCCGCCACGGCCGTGGAAGAGGCGCAGCCGTACGCCGTAGCGGTGCGCGACGTCGCGCAGCCGGCGCTGGGCGCGGTGGATCTCCCACTGGCTGGTGGTGATGCCGCCGAACTTGGAGGAGTCGGAGTAGCCGAGCATGACCTCTTGCACATCCCCGCGCAGCGCGACCAGGCGCCGGTAGGAGGGGTCGGAGAGCATGTCTTCGAGGATGGTGTCGGCGGCGCGCAGCTCGTCGGTGGTCTCCAGGAGCGGCACGATGCCGATCTTGGCCCAGCCGGCGTGCAGGTCGACGAGGCCGGCCTCGCGGGCGAGGACGGCGGCGGCGAAGACGTCGTCGGCGCCCTGGCACATGGAGATGATGTAGGACTCGACGACCTCGGGCCCGAAGACCTCCAGGGCCTTCTTGACGGTCTCGAAGACGCCGAGGGTCTTGGCGCCGGCCGCGTCGACGGGTGCCGGGGTGGAGGCCAGCGGACGGCGGGACCGCAGCTCCTTGGCGAGGAGCTTGCCGCGGTAGTCGCGGGGCATGTCGGCGTAGCGCCAGGATTCCTCGCCGAGGCGGTCGAAGAGCTGGCCGAGGGCCTGGTGGTGGGCGTCGGCGTGTTCGCGGACGTCCATGGTGGCGAGCTGGAGGCCGAAGGCGGCCAGGGTGCGGATGGTGCGGTTGAGGCGTCCGTCGGCGAAGAGTGCGCCGCGGTGTTCCCGCAGGGAGGTCTGGATGAGCCGCAGGTCGGCGAGGAGTTCGGCGGTGCCGAGGTAGTCGCGGCCCGCCTCGTGCGGGATGCCCTTGGCGAGGCGCTCCTTGGTGTTGACCAGCTTCTGCCGGATGCAGGTGGCCTTGAGCCGGTAGGGCTCCTCGGCGTTGAGGCGCTTGTAGCGGGGGCTGATCTCGGGGAGCAGTTCCAGGTCCTGTTGCAGGGACTGCAGCAGTTCCTCGGTGGCGCCGGTGTAGCGGATGGAGTTGGAGAGCAGTCCGCGCAGTTCGTCGATCATCTCCAGGGCGTCGTTGATGCCGTGTTCGTGCTGGAGGATGAGGACGTCCCAGGTCACCTGGGGGGTGACGTTGGGGTTGCCGTCGCGGTCGCCGCCGATCCAGGTGCCGAAGGTGAGGGGGCGGGTGTCGGCGGGGAGCTTGACGCCGACGCGCTCCAGTTCGGCGGTGAGGTCCTCCAGGACGTCGCCGACGGCGTCGGCGTGCAGCTCGTCGAGGTAGTAGATGGCGTTGCGGGCCTCGTCGGCGGGCTCGGGGCGTACGACGCGCAGTTCGTCGGTCTGCCACACCAGGTCGATGTTCTCGGCGAGGCGGACGTCGTGGCGGCGGCGGTCGGAGTCGAGGACGGGCAGTTCCAGGAGCGCGGCGATGCGCCGGAGCTTGTTCAGGACCGAGCGGCGCGCGGCTTCGGTGGGGTGTGCCGTGAACACCGGGCGGACGTTCAGGTGCTGGACGGTCTGCTGGAGGTGTTCGGGGTCGGCGTCCTTGAGCCGGTCGGCGGTGCGGGCGAGGAGTCCGCCCTCGGCGGCGCGCCGGGCGCGCAGCTCGCGGCCGCGGTGCACCTGCTCGGTGACGTTGGCGAGGTGGAAGTAGGTGGAGAAGGCGCGCACCAGCTTGGCCGCGGTCTCCAGTTCGGTGCCGCGCAGCAGCTCGGCGGCGGCCTCGCCGTCCTCGCGGGTGAGGCGGCGGACCTTCTCGACCAGGTCCAGGAGCTCGGGGCCCTCCTGCCGTACGAGGGTCTCGCCCAGGAGATCACCCAGCCGGCGGATGTCGGCGCGCAGCTCGCTGCTGGTCGTGGTGGTCTGGTCGTCGGCACTGCTCACAGGTGCGGCTCCTTGCAGTGTTGAAGCTCGACTAGGAGGGAACCCGGCCGGCCGGCAGGCGGCGGGCGCCGCATACGGGCCGGAGCGTCCGGGAAGGAAACTTCAGCGGACCGCGCTGTCCGACCGAGACCAAGGATAGGTGGCCATGTGGACGCGCAGGGTCTGGGGCTCTTGCCGCCGCACGCCACGCTGCCATACTTACGTCGCCGTAGGTTACGGAACCGTAGGGAAGTACCGCTCGCTTCCCGTCCCGTTCCGGCGGCCCGGCATCTGCCCCGACCCTCGACCCCACAGGGGACGCGCATGACCTCCAGTTCCGATGTGATCGAAGAAGCGCCCAAGGCCAACGACACGCCCTACCCCTCCGCCACGCTGGGTGGCGAGCAGAAGCGTTCGATCGAGCAGATCACGCTGCTCCTGTTCATCACCGTGCCGTTCCTGGCACTCGTGGCGGCTGTGCCGCTGGCCTGGGGCTGGGGGGTGAGCTGGCTCGATGTGGGCCTGCTGGTCTTCTTCTACTACCTGGGATGCCACGGCATCACGATCGGTTTCCACCGGTACTTCACCCATGGTTCGTTCAAGGCCAAGCGGCCCCTGCGGATCGCACTGGCGATCATGGGCTCGCTGGCGGTCGAGGGTCCCCTGGTGCGCTGGGTGGCCGATCACCGCAAGCACCACAAGTTCTCCGACGCGGAGGGTGACCCGCACTCTCCGTGGCGGTTCGGGGAGACGGTCCCGGCGCTGATGAAGGGCCTGTGGTGGGCTCACATCGGCTGGATGTTCGACGAGGAGCAGACCCCGCAGGACAAGTACGCACCGGATCTGATCAAGGACCCGGCGATCCGGACCATCTCCCGCCAGTTCGTCTACTGGACGGCTCTCTCCCTGGGTCTGCCGCCGCTGATCGGCGGTCTGGTGACCATGTCCTGGTGGGGCGCGGTCACCGCGTTCTTCTGGGGTTCACTCGTACGAGTGGCGCTGCTGCACCATGTGACATGGTCGATCAACTCGATCTGCCATGCGGTGGGCAAGCGGCCGTTCAAGTCGCGGGACCGTTCGGGCAACGTGTGGTGGCTGGCGGTGCTGTCGTGCGGCGAGTCGTGGCACAACCTGCACCACGCCGACCCGACCTCGGCGCGGCACGGGGTGATGCGCGGCCAGATCGACTCCTCGGCCCGCTTCATCCGGATCTTCGAGCTGCTCGGCTGGGCGTACGACGTGCGCTGGCCGTCACGCTCGCGTATCGATTCGCGCCGTAACACCCCGGATGACGGCTCCCGGCGCCGGAAGGTGGGCGCCGAGACGGCATGATTGACGCCGTGGCGACCGACTCCAGCAGCACCTCCAGCACCGACAAACCGCGGCGGACCCGCCGGACCCGTATGACCGGCGCCGAGCGCCGCCAGCAGTTGCTGGAGATCGGTCGCACCCTCTTCGCGGCGAAGGGTTTCGAGGGCACCTCGGTGGAGGAGATCGCGGCCAAGGCCGGGGTGTCCAAGCCGGTGGTGTACGAGCACTTCGGCGGCAAGGAGGGCTTGTACGCGGTGGTGGTCGACCGCGAGATGCGGCGCCTGCTGGACATGGTGACGAGCAGCCTGACCGCCGGCCATCCGCGCGAGCTGTGCGAACAGGCGGCCTTCGCGCTCCTCGACTACATCGAGGAGTACACGGACGGCTTCCGCATCCTGGTCCGCGACTCCCCCATTCCCCAGTCCACGGGCTCCTTCGCCTCGCTGATCTCGGACATCGCCACGCAGGTGGAGGACATCCTGGGCCGCGAGTTCAAGTCCCGCGGCTTCGACCCGAAGCTCGCCCCGCTGTACGCCCAGGCGCTGGTCGGCATGGTCGCGCTGACCGGGCAGTGGTGGCTGGACGTACGCCGCCCGAAGAAGGCGGAGGTGGCGGCGCACCTGGTCAACCTGGCGTGGCACGGGCTGGACGGCTTGGAGCCGAAGCCGCGGTTGATAGGGCACAGGAAGAGCTGAGGTTCACCGGAAAAGGTGCCGCTGAGGGGGGACTTGTACTCACCTGCGGAATCATGGCCGCATGACGCGGATCGCGATCAGCGCAGCCCGTTCCCCGCTCGGCGACCTGGTCCGCCGTGTGGCCCACAGCCGCGAGACCATCGCTCTCACCGAGCAGAGGTAGGCAGGCGACTGGGGCTCGAAACCGGCTCCAGGAACTCCAGCCGGTTGCCCACCGGGTCCTGCGAGTAGAAGCGCAGATGGCCGGGGAGGTTGTCGCCCCAGGTCACCGGGGCGCCGAGCGAGGTCAGCCGGGTCGCGTACGCCTCGATGTCCGTCACCCGCAGCCCCGGGTGCGCCTTCTTGGCCGGTCTGAAGTGACATTTTCCGCCTCCGGCGGGGGCGTCCTCGATGCCGAGGTGGAGCTGGACGGCACCGGCCTGGAACCAGCAGCCGCCGCGCGCGGCCAGTACTGGCGGCTTGGGGATCTCGGTCATGCCGAGGACGTCGACGTAGTACGACCGAAGGGCCGGCTCGGACCCGGGTGGCGCCGCCAGCTGCACATGATTGACCGCGGCCGGCATCCTCAGGCCTCCTTCACGGCGACCGCGAACAGCCGGCGGAACGGCATGACCGTGCCGTACGGCGCGCTCGGGTAGGCCTGCCGCAGCAGGTCCCGGTACTCGGCGAGGAACGCGTCCCGCGCCTCGGGGTCGTCGGCGAGCGCGGTCAGGGCGGGCCGCAGACCGGTCCCCTTCACCCAGTCCAGGACCGGGTCCTCGCCCCGCAGGACGTGCAGATACGTGGTCTGCCACACGTCGGTCGCGCAGCCGAGGCGCGCGAGGCGGTCCAGATAGGCGCCGGGGGTGTGCACCGAGTCGGTGTGGCGCAGGACGTCGGCGAGGCGGGACTTCCAGCGCGGGGTGCCGGCGAGTTCGCGCATCAGGGCGTGCAGCGGGGCGTCGATGTTGTCGGGCACCTGGAAGGCGAAGGTGCCGCCGGGCGCGAGGCCGGCGATCCAGTCGGCGAAGCGGTCGGCGTGCCCCGGCACCCACTGGAGCGTGGCGTTGGAGACGATCAGGTCGTACGGCTCCTCGGGCGTCCAGGTACGGACGTCGGCGTGAGCGAAGTCCAGCCGGCCGCCCCCGGCGGTGGGGCCCTCGTACTGGGTGTGGGCCCGGTCGAGCATCTCGGGCGAGTTGTCGTAGCCGGTGACACGGGCGGCGGGCCAGCGTTCGGTGAGCTGGACGGTGACATTGCCCGGGCCGCAGCCGAGGTCGGCGATGCGGGGCGCCTGCGCGGGCAGGCCCGGGACGCGGGCGAGGAGATCGGCGAAGGGACGGGCCCGGTGATCGGCGTGCCGCAGGTACTGACCGGGATCCCAGATGGCGTTCGTCATGTCTGCCACTTTCCCCGCCCAGATATCTCGATGTCAAGAGACTCGACATCAAGAGACTTCATGTCGACACAACCACTACACTGATCTCCATGGAGGACGAGGTCGATCGGCTGGTCGCAGCGTGGCGCCGGGAACGTCCGGACCTCGACGTCGAGCCGCTGGAAGTGCTCAGCCGGGTGAGCCGACTGGCCCGGCATCTGGACCGTGCGCGCCGGCTCGCCTTCGCCGAGCATCAGCTGGAGCCGTGGGAGTTCGATGTGCTGACCGCGCTGCGGCGCGCCGGCACGCCGTATCAGCTCTCGCCCGGCCAGCTGCTGACACAGACCCTGGTCACCTCGGGCACGATGACCAACCGCATCGACCGGCTGGCCAAGAAGGGCCTGGTGGAGCGGCTGCCCGACCCGAGTGACCGGCGGGGCGTGCTGGTCCGGCTGACCGACACCGGCCGGGACCGCGCGGACCAGGCGCTGGCGGGCCTGCTGGAGCAGGAGCGAGCGATCCTCGCGGAACTCTCCCGCGCCCAGCGCGCCGAACTCGCGGGCCTGCTACGCCAGTTGACCGCCCCGTTCGACAACATCCCCGGATAGGTCGGCCGGCCCGACCCCCGCGCGGCGGGCGAGCGCCACGGCGGCCAGCGTCGAGTGGACGCCCAGCTTGCCGAGGACGTTCTGCATATGGGTGCGCACGGTGTGCGGGGAGAGGAACAGCCGCTCGGCGACGGCCTTGCGGCCCAGCCCCGCGACCATGCAGCGCAGCACCTCCCGCTCCCTGGGCGTGAGGGACTCCACCAGCCGCTCGCTCTCGGTACGGTGCCGGCGGGCCGCGGTGAGTTCGCGCAGGACGCCCGTGAGGAGAGCGGGCGGCAGATGCGTCTCGTCGCGCAGCACGCCCCGGATCACCGTCAGCAGCCGGGACAGCGAGCAGTCCTTGGCGACCCACCCGGAGGCACCGGCCTGCAGCGCGAGCGCCGCCCGCCGGGGATCGTCCTTCTCGGCGAGCACGACGGTCCGTACGGCCGGCTGGGCCGTGCGCACGCCCGCGACCAGCGAGATCCCGTCGACCAGGCCCTCCTCGTCGCCGTCGTGCACGGGCACGGCCGGGCGGGTGCCGGGCACCGTGCCGCCGAGGTCGGCGTCGACCAGGAGGACGTCGAAGCGGCGACCCTCACCGGCCGCCCGCTCCAGGCAGCGCAGCGCGGCGGGGCCACTGCCGGCGGCGGAGACGTCCACGTCCGGCTCGGCGGCCAGAGCGGCGGCGAGCGACTCGGCGAAGATGCGGTGGTCGTCCACGACCAGGACTCGGATACGAACCACGAAACCTCCTTCCCCAGGCTCCGCGCGGAGCCGGGGCAACCAAGGTCCGGAAGAGCGTGTACGACACCCACGGAGCGTGTACGACACCCACGGCGAGGAAGCGCGCCGCACGGCCGCCGCCGTCGCGGAAACTGCTACCCCCACCGCGGGCGACGTACCCGCCTGTCTCGCCCCCTGATCGGCACCGGCCCCCACCGGTGCTGTTCCACAGAGTACGGATGAGAGCACGCAGCGGAAGCGGATTTACAGAACTGGCCGTCCGGCGCGTTTATCGTGTGCCGCATGTTTCGTATTGAGGCGGAAGTCGACAAAGGCCGACGTGATCTGCTCCGCGCGCGTCTCCGTGACACGAACACGGCGGCGTCCCCGGTCCTGGCGGCCCTGCGCGGCACGCCCGGCGAACGCGAAGTCCCCCTGCACGTCTGGGCCCTGGACTCCTCAGGAGACCTGGCGGGCGGCCTGGTCGGCCACACCTGGACGACCTGGCTGCACGTCACCTACCTGTGGGTCGACACCCCCCACCGCGGCACGGGCCTGGGCTCCCGGCTGCTGGCCGAGGCGGAACACCTCGCCACCACCGCCCGCGCCTGCACCGCCGCCCGCCTGGAGACCTGGGACTTCCAGGCCCCGCGCTTCTACGAGAAACAGGGCTACGACGTGGTGTGCGTGATCCCCGACTATCCGCCGGGGATCACGGAGTACACCCTGACGAAGCGCCTCGTCCCCCAGGGGGTCGTGTCGACTCCCTAGGAGGTGGTGTCGAGCCGCCGCGCCCCCGCCGAAGGCACCGCCTCGAAGATGCGCGGAGTCGTGAAGTCGGCCTTGAGGAAGGCCTCTTCGATGGCCTTCGTCAGGGTGTCCACCTCGGTGGCCTCCGTCAGGACGATCGCCGAGCCGCCGAAGCCGCCGCCGGTCATGCGGGCGCCCAGTGCCCCCGCCCCCAACGCCGTGTCGACGACCAGGTCCAGCTCCGGGCAGGAGATGCGGAAGTCGTCGCGCAGGGAGGCGTGGCCCTCGGTGAGGACCGGGCCGATGGCGCGGGTGTCGCCGGCCGTGAGGAGTTCCACCACCCGCTCCACCCGGTGGTTCTCCGTCACGATGTGGCGGACCAGACGGACGGTCTCCTCCTCCTCGTCGTCCTCGTCGCCGAGCCGGGCCAGCGCCGCGTCCAGGTCCGCGTACGGGATGTCCCGCAGGGCGTCGACGCCGAGCAGGGCGGCGCCCTTCTCGCAGCCGGCCCGGCGCTTGCCGTACTCACCGCCGCTGTGCGCGTGCTTGACCTGGGTGTCGACCACCAGCAGGCGCAGGCCTTCGGCCGCGAGGTCGAAGGGGATCTGCCGCTGGGACAGGTCGCGGGTGTCCAGGAAGAGGGCGTGGCCCTGCTCGCAGCAGGCCGACGCCGTCTGGTCCATGATCCCGGTCGGCGCGCCGACGTAGACGTTCTCGGCGCGCTGGCACAGCCGGGCCAGCTTCCAGCGCCGCAGGCCGAGGTCGTACAGGTCGTTCAGGGCGAGGGCGATCACGACCTCCAGGGCCGCGGACGACGACAGGCCGGCGCCGGTCGGGACCGTGGAGGACAGGTGGACGTCTGCGCCGGTGACCTCGTGGCCCGCCTCGCGCAGGGCCCAGACCACGCCCGCCGGGTACGCGGTCCAGGCGTCGTCGCTCTGCGGGGCCAGGGCGTCCAGGCGCAGCTCCACCACGCCGCCCTCGACGTCCGCCGAGTGCAGGCGCAGGATGCCGTCGTCCCGGCGCGAGACCGCCGCGACCGTCTCGTGCGGCAGCGCGAACGGCATCACGAAGCCGTCGTTGTAGTCGGTGTGCTCGCCGATCAGGTTGACCCGGCCGGGCGCCGCCCACACCCCCTCCGGCTCGGCGCCGTACAGCTCGGCGAAGCGCTCCGCGACCTGCTGTGCCCCCACTACCGCTCCCTTGTGATGTGCTGCGCGAACTCCCAGGCGTCCGCGACGATGCCCGCGAGATCCGCGCGGGTCGGGTTCCAGCCCAGTTTCTCGCGGGCGGTGTCCGCCGAGGCGACCAGGACGGCCGGGTCGCCGCCGCGGCGCGGGGCCACGATCTCCGGGATCGGGTGACCGGTGACCCGGCGGACCGTCTCGATGACCTCGCGGACGGAGAAGCCCTCGCCGTTGCCGAGGTTGCAGATCAGGTGCTGGCCCGGGAGCGCGGCCGTCAGGGCCAGCAGATGGGCCTCGGCCAGGTCCGCGACGTGGATGTAGTCGCGGATGCAGGTGCCGTCGGGGGTGGCGTAGTCGTCGCCGAAGACCGAGATCGCCTCGCGGCGGCCCTGGGCGACCTGGAGGACCAGGGGGATCAGGTGCGACTCGGGGTCGTGGCGCTCGCCGTAGGCGCCGTACGCGCCCGCCACGTTGAAGTAGCGCAGCGAGACCGCCGCGAGGCCGTGGGCGGCGGCCTCGCTGGTGATCATGTGGTCGACGGCCAGCTTGGAGGCGCCGTAGGGGTTGGTCGGCCGGGCCGGGGCGGTCTCCGGGATCGGGACCTGCTCCGGCTCGCCGTACGTCGCCGCCGTGGAGGAGAAGACGAGCGTGCGGACGCCCGCGTCGCGCATCGCGCCGAGCAGGGCGAGGGAGCCGGCGACGTTGTTGTCCCAGTACTTCTCCGGCTTCACCACGGACTCGCCGACCTGCGAGGACGCGGCGAAGTGCAGCACACCGTCGTAGGAGGCGTCGAGCCACTTGGCGGCGTCGCGGATGTCGCCCTCGACGAACGCGGCGCCGGCCGGGACGCCCTCGCGGAAGCCGGTGGAGAGGTTGTCGAGGACGGTGACCTCGTGGCCGGCCTCCAGCAGATGCTGGGCCACGACACTGCCGACGTAACCCGCGCCGCCCGTCACCAGGTACTTCATGAACTCGCTACCTCTCGCAGTCGCTCGGCCGCGCGCTCCGGCGGCACGTCGTTGATGAACACACTCATGCCGGACTCGGAACCCGCGAGAAACTTCAGCTTGCCGGAAGTGCGGCGGATGGTGAAAAGCTCTAGGTGGAGCGCGACGTCGTCCCTCGTCACTCCGTCGAACTCCGCCAGCGCGCCGAACGGGGCCTGGTGCCAGGCCGCGATGTACGGCGTCGGAGGCTCACCGGTGCCGAAGATCCGGTCGAAGCGCCTCAAGAGTTCCAGATAGACCTGGGGGAATTCTGTGCGTGCCGCCTCGTCGAGGGCGAGCAGGTCGGGGACCCGGCGCTTCGGGTACAGATGGACCTCGTACGGCCAGTGCGCCGCGTACGGCACGAACGCGACCCAGTGTTCACCCTCAAGGACGACCCGCTCGTCGGCCAGCTCCCGCTCCAGAACGGCGTCGAACAGGTTCTCCCCGCCGGTCGCCTCCTTGTGCGCGGCGAGCGAGCGGAGCATCAGCGCGGTGCGCGGGGTGGTGAAAGGGTAGGCGTAGATCTGTCCATGCGGGTGGCCGAGGGTCACGCCGATCTCCTCGCCCCGGTTCTCGAAGCAGAAGACCTGCTCGACGGAGGGCAGATGCGACAGCTCCGACGTACGGTCAGTCCAGGCGTCCAGCACGAGGCGCGCCTGCTCGGCGCTCAGGTCCGCGAAGGACGCGTCGTGGTCGGAGGTGAAGCAGACGACCTCGCAGCGCCCGGAGTCGCCGGCGAGCGAGGGGAACCGGTTCTCGAAGACGGCGACGTCGTACGACGAGTCCGGGATCTCGCTGAGCCGGTCGCCGTGTGTCGGGCACAGCGGGCACTCGTCGGCCGGCGGATGGTACGTGCGGCCCTGCCGGTGCGAGGCGATCGCGATCGAGTCGCCGAGCAGCACGTCCTGGCGGATCGCGGAGGTGGTGACCGTGCGGTCCAGGGGCCGCCGGTCGACCGCGTCCCGGACGGTGTCGTCCCGAAGGTCGTAGTAGATCAGCTCACGACCGTCGGCCAGCCGGTTCGAGGTCTTCTTCACGCCGGACTCCTCTACGTCCCGCAACCCAATCACTCAACACAATCAAACATAACAGACCACAACTCGACAACACTTCGGATCATCACAATCAAACAAAGAACACCAACAGAAGTGTTCAATTACTGAACGCGGAGACGTAGGTTCCGCTCAGGATCAGTTCGCGCAACGAAGCGAGTTCTCATGCAAACCCCCACAGACACCCCGCTCCAACTGGCGGCGGAGCTACGGCTCCCCACCAACTGGCTGGACTACACGATCCTGGCGATCTACTTCGTCGTCGTCCTCGGCATCGGCTTCGCGGCCCGCCGCTCGGTGAAGACCAGCCTCGACTTCTTCCTCTCCGGACGCTCGCTGCCCGCCTGGATCACCGGCCTCGCCTTCATCTCGGCGAACCTGGCGGCCACCGAGATCCTGGGCATGGCCGCGAACAGCGCCCAGTACGGCGCCTACACCGTGCACTGGTACTGGATCGGCGCCATCCCGGCCATGGTCTTCCTGGGCCTCGTGATGATGCCCTTCTACTACGGCAGCAAGGTCCGCTCGGTCCCCGAGTTCCTGCTGCTGCGCTTCGACCGGGCCGCTCACCTGCTCAGTTCGATCCTGTTCGCGTTCGCCGCCATCCTGATCGCGGGCGTCAACCTCTACGCCCTCGCGATCGTCGTCGAGGCGCTGCTGGGCTGGCCGCAGTGGGTCGCGATCGTGGTCGCCGGCGCGTTCGTGCTGGCGTACATCACCCTCGGCGGCCTGTCCTCGGCGATCTACAACGAGGTCCTGCAGTTCTTCGTGATCCTGGCCGCCCTCATCCCGATCACCGTCCTCGGCCTGAAGAAGGTCGGCGGCTGGGGCGGGCTGACCCACAAGCTCACCGCGACCCACGGCCACAACTTCACGACCGCCTGGGGCGGGACCGGCATCGGCAGCGTCAACCCGCTCGGCGCCAACTGGCTGACCATCGTCCTCGGCCTCGGCTTCGTGCTCTCCTTCGGCTACTGGACCACGAACTTCGCCGAGGTGCAGCGCGCCCTGTCCGCGAAGAACCTCTCCGCCGGGCAGCGCACCCCGCTGATCGCCGCCTACCCGAAGATCTTCATCGTCTTCCTGGTGATGATCCCGGGCCTGGTCGCCGCCGCGCTCGTGCCGAAGATCGGCTCCTCCGGCTCCGGCCTGCAGTACAACGACGCCATCCCGTACCTGATGCAGGAGCTGCTCCCCAACGGCGTGCTCGGCATCGCGGTCACCGGTCTGCTGGCGGCCTTCATGGCGGGCATGGCGGCGAACGTGTCGTCCTTCAACACCGTGTTCACGAACGACATCTGGGCCAAGTACGTGGTGCCGGGCCGCGAGGACGCGTACTACGTCCGCTTCGGCCGCCTGATCACCGCGATCGGCGTGGCCGCCTCGGTCGGCACGGCGTTCCTGGCGTCCTCGTTCTCGAACATCATGAGCTACCTGCAGACGCTGTTCTCCTTCTTCAACGTGCCGATGTTCGTCGTCTTCATCGTCGGCATGTTCTGGAAGCGCGCGTCCGCCAAGTCCGGCTTCTGGGGCCTGCTCGCCGGCACCGTCACCGCGATGGTCAACTACTTCGTGCTCTACAAGAAGGGCATCATCTCGATCCCCTCCGACCAGGGCGCCAACTTCGTCTCCGCGATCGCGGGCTTCGTCGCCGGCGCGGTCGTGATGGTCGCGGTGTCCCTCTTCACGAAGCCCAAGCCGGCCGAGGAACTCCAGGGGCTCGTCTACGGCACCCGCTCCCCCGGCATGGCCGAGCCGCCCGCGCCCGGTGACGAGGCCTGGTACCGCAAGCCGGCCCTGCTGGGCTGGGGCGCGGTCGTGCTGGCCGCCGCCTGCTACATCCCGTTCTCGTTCTGACGCGGAAGGACCGAGGAACCATGAGCGACCACTCCGAGCACCACCCCGACCGTCACGAGCACTGGACCGAGGAGGAGGTCGCGCGCGAGGTCACCGAGCTGGAGACCAAGTCCGCGACCGCGGCCCGCATCTTCGACCTGCGCCGCATCATCGGCGGCCTGTTCCTGGTGTACGGCGTCATCGTCACGATCACCGGCATCACCGACTCCCAGTCCGCCATCGACAAGGCCCAGGGCGTCAACATCAACCTGTGGACCGGCATCGGCATGCTGCTGCTGGGTGTCTTCTTCCTGGCCTGGCTCAAGCTCCGGCCTGCGGCGCCTCAGCCGCTTCCTCCGGAGGGTTCGCCGGAGAAGTGACCGTCGGCCGGGGGCCGGTGTCGCCGTAGAGGTGCGGGCCGTCCCCCGGCTGCGGGTAGGTGGGGGCTGATCGCGCAGTTCCCCGCGCCCCCAAGGGAGTTGCAGCCGCCGCACCCGCATCCGCGCCGCCGCGGATGCGCCCAAACGTGACCAGCCGCAGCACAGTGCGCCTACTCGGGCCCGGAACCCAAGGGACCCGCTCGGTCCAGGAGTCCCGTCCTCGCGGCCAGCGCCGCCGCCTCCAGCCGCGACCCCACGCCCAGTTTCATCAGCACCCGCTGCACATGCGTCCGTGCGGTGCTCGGTGCGATGCCCATCCCGGCCGCGATCAGCCGCGTGTCCTCCCCGTCGGCCACCCGCACCAGCACCTCCACCTCCCGAGGCGTCAGCATCCGCAGCAACCGCTGAGCCTCGTCATCCGGCTGCGCCGACGGATTGAGCAGCTCCCCGAACGCCCCCTGCAACAACTGCGGCGCCACCGCGGCCTCCCCGGCCCGCGCCTTCATGATCGCCCGCTCGACACCCTCTATACGCTCGTCGTGCCGCACGTAGCCCGAGGCCCCCGCGGCGAACGCCGCCGCGATCCCCCGCGGCGACGGCACGGGGCCGAGCACCACCACCGCCACCTGCGGCCGCTCCCGCTTGATCTTCGCCACCGGATCGAAGACCCCCGGTTCGGCCGGCGCCGCCGTACCCAGCAGACACACCTCCGGCGCCCGCGCGATCACCAGGTCCGCCGCGCCCGCGGCCGGCGCCGCCGCGGCGAGCACCCGGTGTCCGCGCAGCTTGAGCGCCGATGCCAACGCCTCCGCGAGCAGGCGATGGTCGTCGACGACCATGAGCCGTACTCCCATAGAGCAACCCCCCAGTCCCCCCCATGGATGCCCCACTATGGACGTCCACCGGTCCGCAAGGACAGAGGGCCCCCCGGCACCTCGTCCTTCATGCCCCCGGAAGCTACACGCTTGTTCGACGTATCGCTGCCCCTCTTGATGAGAAGTGCCCCGGATCGATGAAATCCGGGGCACTTCTTGGTAAGTCACCCATTCGGGCGAGAGGTGCGACGGCGTCGGCCGGCGGTCAGCCGTTCGTGCCGTACGCGACCGCCAGGTCCTCCTTGCCGTCCGACGACCAGCCCTTCTCCTTGGCGTAGATCTGCGACATGAACAGACGCCCGTCGCCGAAGAGGATCTCCGAGTCCTCCGGCAGCATGTTGGCCTCCGCGTTCTTCGAGTCGTCCACGGCCGGGTTCTCCAGCAGCTTGGTCGCCTTGAAGGACCCGCCGTCGATGCTGACGACCTGCCCGCCCTTGTCGTACGGCGGCTTCTTGTACGCGAGCAGGTTGCCGCCGTCAATGCGCAGCGGGCTCAGCAGATAGCCGTCGCCGGCCTCCAGGCGCTGGCCGGTCGGCTTGCCGGTGTTCAGGTCGAAGGAGACGATCTCGTTGGTGCTGTTCAACGCGCCGCTGGTGCCGTCGTGCTCCTCGGTCGGCACGTACAGCTTGCCGTTGCCCGCGACGATCGACTTGCAGGCCTCGATGCGGTAGATGCCGTCGCACTTGCCGCCGTAGGTCTTGCCCGGCGCGGAAATGTGGGCGAGCAGCTTGCCGGACTTGTTGTCGATGGAGAAGTAGTCCGAGACCTCACTGCCGTCACCGGCGCTCTCGCCCACGTCGGCGGCCACCACCAGCGGGTCGGTGGAGACGATGGAGGCGTACTGGATGCCCGAGTCCATCTTGTACTCGGAGATCACCTTCCCGGTCTTCGGGTCGAGCGTCTGGATGAGCAGCTGTCCGTTGGCGGAGTCACCGCATTTGCGCACCGCGACCAGCTTGTCGCCACCGCCGTAGCCCGCGTCGTAGCAGTTGTCGCCCGGCTTCGGCAGCCACAGCGGCTTGTCCGAGTCGATGTCGAAGGCGGCGCCGCCGTTGCTGTCGCCGAGCGCGACGGTGCGCTGAGCGACCGTCACATTCTGGTAACTGATGGGAGAATCACCGGACTTGACCGACTGCGTCCACAGCTTTTTGCCCGCGTTGAGATCGATCGCGGCGATCTGTGTGCACCCGGCGATGTCCTTCTTCGTGTTCCACTTCGGCTGGTAGACGATCGCGGTCTTGCCGTCGGCCGTGGCGTGCGGGCTGGCCGCACAGACCGGGCCGGGCAGCGGGATCGTCCACAGCTTGGTGCCCTTGGCCGGGTCGTAGCCGACGATCTCGGCGAGGCCGCTCTTGGCGTACACCTTGTCCGTCAGCCACGAACCCGCCGTGCTGACCGCGCCGTCCGCGGTGGGCAGCGGGACCTGGAACAGCACGTGGGCCGCGGGGTTGGCCGGGACCTTCTCCTTCCCGCCGCCCGTGCCACCGGTCCCACCGCTACCGCCGCTGCCGCCCGTGCCACCGGTGCCGCCGCTGGAGGAAGCGGTGTCGTGCTGCTTGTCGCCGCCTCCGGAGGAGTTGGCGTACCAGAAGCCTCCGGCCACGATCAGCGCGATGGCCACGACCGCCGCGACGACGACGAGCAGCGTGGTGTTGTTCCGCCCGCCGCCGCTCTGCCCCGGCTGCGGGTGCATCGGCACGGTCGGCGGCTGGCCCGGATAGCCGTAACCCGGCTGCGCGGGCTGCCCGTACGGGTTCTGCGGCTGGCCGCCGTAGGGAGCGGCGGGCTGCTGGCCGTACGCCGGCGGCTGCCCGCCGGGGTAGCCGTAGCCGGGCTGTGCAGGCTGCTGCGGCTGCGGAGGCTGAGGGGCCGGTGCGGGCTGCGGGTAGCCGTAGCCGGGCTGCGGCTGAGGGGCCTGCGGGGGCTGCTGCGGCTGAGGCGGCTGCTGCGGGCTCGGGGGGCCGAAACCTCCCTGCTGCGGGGGCTGGTTCGGCGGCGGAGGGGGCGGCTGGGTCATGGGACGGGTACCTCGATGAGGCTCGAAAGCCGGACGGCGAAGGGGACAAGGGACAGGGGACACGGGACAGGGGTATGGCGAACGGATTCGCCACGGACAGAACGGGCGACGGAAGGGAAGCCGGGACGGCGGCTCGGTCGGCTCAGTTGCCGAAGGCCATGATCAGCTTCTCCTTCGACTGGTCGGTGCCGTTCAGCCGGCCGGCGGAGATGAAGAACCGCCCGTCGGCCCAGTCCACGTCGGCGTCGAAGAAGGTGTTCTCGATCTCGGCCGTGCCCTGCGGGTTCTGCAGCAGCTTGGTGGTCTTGTGGGAAGAGCCGGTGACCGGGATCGACACCACCTGGCCGCCCGCGTCGTACGACGGCTGCACATACGCGACGAGCTTGCCGCCCCCGACCCGCATGGGGTACATCGGCTCGTCCGCCGGGGACTTGGCCCGCCACCGCGCCTTGCCGTCGGCCAGGCTGATCGCGACGATCTCGTTGGCGCTGCTGGTGGTGTCCGTCGGCAGATACAGCGTGTCGGCGTCCACGGCGACGCCCCGGCAGCCCTGCAGATCGCGTTCGAGAACCGCCCAGCCGCACCGCGGGGCGAACTTCTCGTCGACCTTGACCTCGGAGCGGAACGTGCCGTCCTTGGTGAGCGTCGAGATGTTCCAGGCCTTCTTGTCCGAGTTGGTCATATAGACCACCAGCGGGTCGACGGAGAACGCCCGGGTGACCTGCCAGCCCTTCTTGACCGGCTGCGTCCAGCGCACCTTGCCGGTGGCCGGGTCCAGTTCCTGGATCTCGTCGTGCGCGTCGCTGCCGCCCGCGCCGCAGGAGGCCACCTGGATCAGCCGGTCGGTGCCGCCCGCGAACGCGGCCGGGAAGCAGTCCGCGCCGTACTTCTCCTTGTCGTACAGCTTCCTGCCGCTGTCGATGTCGTACGCCGTGCCCGACTCCGAACGCCCCACCATCAGCGTCTTGCCGCTCACGGTCAGCTCGACGTTGAGCGCGCTGTCGAACAGCCCCGCGTCGGCGACCTCGTGCGTCCAGCCCTTCTGGCCGGTGGCCAGGTCGATCTCCTGCAGCTGGTTGCACTTGGCGTTGTCGCCGGCACCGCTCATGTACGCCACGACGGCCTTGTCGTCGGCCGACTTCTGCCGGGTGACCGCGCAGATCTTCTGCGGGAAGGAGATCGGGCCCCACACGGGCTTGCCGTCGCCGACGCCGTAGGCGAAGACCTGCTTGTACGCCGCCTTCACCGCCGCCTTGTCCGTGATCCACATACCGGGCGCGTCGGCGCCCGCACCCGGGGCGTCCGGTGCCGACTGGTACCAGAGCACCTTCGCCTCACCGGCCTTCCGGCCCTTGTTGAGGTCCTCCGGGTCGTCGCCCGCGCCGGTCGAACTCGACGCGCTCGGCGTGCCGGTGGCGGAGTGCTTGGGGTCGTCGCTCTGCTGGGCGACCGGCTTCTTCTTGCCGCCGCCACCGCTCGTGACCGCGTACACCGTGCCGCCGATGACGAGCAGCGCGGCCACCGCCGCGCCGATGATCAACGCGGTCCTCGTCTTGGGCTTGCCGCCCGGCGCGGCGCCGGGCATGCCCGGGTACGGGGGCTGCGGCCGGCCGAATCCGGGCTGGGGCGGCGCACCGTAGGGACCTGGCTGCTGCGGATAACCGTAGGCGCCCGGGGCGCCGTACGGGCCTGGCTGCTGGGGGTAGCCGTAGCCCGGCTGGGGCGGCTGCGGCGGGGCGGCGGGCGGCTGAGCCGGGGGCGGGGGCGTGGGAGGGACGCCGGGAGCGGCGGGGGTGCCAGGGGTGCCCGTCGGGGCGCCGAATCCGCCCTGGGCCGGAGGCGGTTGGGGGGCGCCGAATCCGCCGCCCGGTGGCGGCTGGTCCTGTGGTGGCTGGTCCTGCGGCGCTCCGAAACCGCCGTGCGGCGGCTGGTTGGGCGGCTGAGTCATCAGCGCTCTTCCCCCTCGTTCACTGATTTTTAGCCACGCCCTGAGGTTCTTGACGGACCCTGGGTCGTTTCTTAGACAGTTCTCAGACGGCCCTTTCTATCACCCGGTACTGACAGCGCACGGGCCCGGATCGACCGCTGTTCCCAAGGGACGACCGGCCCGTGATGCCGCCGTTACGCGCCTTCACGCCCCCTTCACGCGGCGCACGCAACAGCCCCGCGCGCCGTGCGAGGACACGGGCGCGGCGGAGGGGTGGAGAGGTGAAGTGCCGTCGCACGGTGGCTGATTCACGTCGCGGGGGCGGTGCGGGCGCGGGGCACAGCGCGCCTCACGCCGGTCGGCGCCCGCTCCCCGCGCTCGCGCCCCGGTCTCGCTACGCGTCCTCCGCCAGCTCCAGCCAGCGCAGTTCCAGGTCCTCGCGCTCGCCTGCGAGGTCGCGCAGTTGGGCGTCCAGGTCGGCGACCTTGGCGAAGTCGGTGGCGTTCTCGGCGATCTGGGCGTGCAGCTTGGTCTCCTTCTCGGAGATCTTGTCCAACTGGCGCTCGATCTTCTGGAGTTCCTTCTTGGCGGCGCGCTGGTCGGCGGCGCTCTTCTCCGGGCCGGCCGGCTTGGGGGCCGCGGCGGCGGCCTGCGCGGCGACCGCCTCCTCCATGCGCTGCCGCCGCTCCAGATACTCGTCGATGCCGCGCGGCAGCATCCGCAGGGTGCCGTCGCCGAGGAGGGCGAAGACGCGGTCCGTGGTGCGCTCGACGAAGAACCGGTCGTGGGAGATGACGATCATCGAGCCGGGCCAGTTGTCGAGGACGTCTTCGAGCTGGGTGAGGGTCTCGATGTCGAGGTCGTTGGTGGGCTCGTCGAGGAAGAGGACGTTGGGCTCGTCCATGAGGAGGCGCAGCAGCTGCAGGCGCCGGCGCTCACCACCGGACAGGTCACCGACCGGCGTCCACTGCTTCTCCTTGTTGAAGCCGAACGTCTCGCACAGCTGCCCGGCGGTCATCTCGCGCCCCTTGCCGAGGTCGACGCGCTCACGGACCTGCTGCACCGCTTCCAGGACCCGCAGGGTGGGGTCCAGTTCGGCGACCTCCTGGGAGAGGTAGGCGAGCTTGACGGTCCTGCCGACGGCGATACGACCGCCCGCGGGCTGCTCCTCGCCCTCGGTGCGGGCGGCCGAGGCCATGGCGCGCAGCAGGGAGGTCTTGCCGGCGCCGTTCACACCGACGAGGCCGATCCGGTCACCGGGTCCGAGCTGCCAGGTGACGTGCTTGAGCAGCACCTTCGGTCCGGCCTGCACGGTGATGTCCTCGAGGTCGAAGACGGTCTTGCCGAGCCGCGAGGAGGCGAACTTCATCAGCTCGCTGCTGTCCCGGGGCGGCGGCACGTCCGCGATCAGCTCGTTGGCGGCCTCGACCCGGAAGCGCGGCTTGGACGTACGGGCGGGGGCGCCGCGGCGCAGCCAGGCCAGCTCCTTCCTGATCAGGTTCTGCCGCTTGGCCTCCTCGGTGGCGGCGATCCGCTCGCGCTCGGCACGCGCGAAGACATAGTCGGAGTAGCCGCCCTCGTACTCGTACACGTCGCCGCGCTGCACGTCCCACATGCGGGTGCAGACCTGGTCGAGGAACCACCGGTCGTGCGTCACGCAGACCAGCGCCGAGCGGCGGTTCTGCAGGTGGCGGGCGAGCCAGGCGATGCCTTCGACGTCGAGGTGGTTGGTGGGCTCGTCGAGGACGAGGAGGTCCTGTTCCTCGATGAGCAGCTTGGCGAGCGCGATCCGGCGCCGCTCGCCACCGGAGAGCGGTCCGATGACGGTGTCGAGCCCCTTCGGGAAGCCCGGCAGGTCGAGCCCTCCGAAGAGCCCGGTCAGTACGTCCCTGACCTTGGCGTTTCCGGCCCACTCGTGGTCGGCCAGGTCGCCGATGACCTCGTGCCGGACGGTGGCGGCGGGGTCCAGGGAGTCGTGCTGCGTGAGTACGCCGAGCCGCAGGCCGCCGGAGTGGGTCACCCGTCCGGTGTCGGCCTCCTCCAGCTTGGCGAGCATCCGGATGAGGGTGGTCTTGCCGTCGCCGTTGCGTCCGACGACACCGATCCGGTCCCCTTCCGACACGCCGAGCGAGACGCCGTCGAGCAGGGCACGGGTGCCGTACACCTTGCTGACGTTCTCGACATTGACCAGATTGACGGCCATTTCACTCCTGCGTGCGGGGGTCGGTCAGCCTTCTAGCGTAGGGCCTCGGAGGGTGGGGGCGGGGCGCGAGGGTGTTGTCACTCTTTGTGATGACGTGATCGGGAAACGGCCGCTACCGTGGAGGGCAGGCAGCAGGATCCCGTCCATGGGAGGAACCATGACCGCCGAGTCCGTAGAGCACCGCGTCCAGTGGCCGGTGCCGCCGCTGGACGGATACACCGTGGACGACCTGTTCACGCTGCCGGATCTCCCGCCGCACACCGAGCTGATCGACGGGAGCCTGGTTTTCGTGAGTCCGCAGCGCGCCTTTCATGCCGATGCGATCGACCTGCTGGTCAACGGCCTTCGCCAGAGCCTGCCGATCGAGTTCAAGGTCAAGCGTGAGATGACCATCGTCCTCAACGAGCGCAACGGTCCGGAACCCGACGTGAGCGTCATCCGCGCCGACGCCATCAGCGGCCCTGGCCAGACAAAATACGAGGCCAAGGACGTAGTTCTCGCCATCGAGGTCGTCTCCCCGGACTCGGAGTCCCGCGACCGCACGACCAAGCCCCAGAAGTACGCCGCCGCCGAGATCCCGAACTTCTGGCGCGTCGAGGAAAACGGGACGAGCGGCAGGCCCGTCATCCACGTCTACGAACTCGACCCGATCACCAGGGCATACATCCACACCGGCATGCACCGCGACCGGATCAAGGTCGACAAGCCCTACTCCATCGACATCGACCTGACCGCCATCGACGCCCTCTGAAGCCCCTCAGAGAACCGTCGCCCCCGCCACCGGCCCCGCCGCCGTCCGCACCGACCTGCACGTGCCGGACGCCCGCAGGGCCGCCGCCACCTTCTCCGCCGACTCGGCATCGCGCGCGAGGAACGCCGTCGTAGGCCCGGAACCGGAGACCAATGCGGCCAGCGCGCCCGCTCCGCGTCCCGCCTCCAGCGTGTCCGCCAGCTCCGGGAACAAGGACAGGGCAGCAGGCTGAAGATCGTTGGAGACGGCCGCCGCCAGCGCGTCCGCGTCCCCCTTCGCCAGCGCCTCCAGCAGCTCCGCCGAGGCCACCGGCTCAGGAACGTCCCGCCCCTCCGCCAGCCGGTCGAACTCCCGGAAGACCGCCGGGGTCGACAGCCCGCGCTCAGCCATCGCGAAGACCCAGTGGAAGGTGCCGACGGTCTCCAGGACCGTCAGTCGCTCTCCCCGTCCGACGCCGAGAGCCGCGCCGCCCGCCAGGCTGAAGGGCACGTCACTGCCCAACTCGGCGCAGATGGCGAGAAGTTCGGCCCGCGACGCACCCGTACCCCACAGCGTGTTGCAGGCGAGCAGCGCGCCCGCGCCGTCCGCGCTGCCGCCCGCCATGCCGCCGGCGACCGGGATGTCCTTGGCGATGTGGATGTGGACGTTCGGTTCGATGCCCCGGCGCCCGGCGAGGGCGATGGCCGCGCGCGCGGCGAGGTTGGTGCGGTCCAGGGGGACCTGGGCGGCGTCGGGGCCCTCGCAGGTGATCCGGAGTTCGTCCGCGGGGGTCACCGTCACCTCGTCGTACAGGCCGACGGCGAGAAAGACGTTGGCGAGGTCGTGGAACCCGTCGGGGCGCGCGGCGCCGACCGCGAGCTGGACGTTGACCTTGGCCGGTACCCGTACCGTGACGCTCACTTGGCGCTCTCCTCGTGGTCGTTGATCCGCTCGCGCTCGGTCGTCCGCCCGGGCTCGGTACTCCGCGCGGCCTTGTGCTCGGCGATCCGTGCGAACTCCTCCACCGTCAGCGACTCGCCGCGCGCCTGCGGCGAGACACCGGCCGCGACCAGGGCGGCCTCGGCGGCGGCGGCCGACCCGGCCCAGCCGGCCAGTGCGGCCCGCAGGGTCTTGCGGCGCTGTGCGAAGGCGGCGTCGACGACCGCGAAGACCTCCTTCTTGGAGGCCGTCGTCCTGATCGGCTCGGTCCGCCGGACGAGGGAGACCAGCCCGCTGTCGACGTTCGGCGCGGGCCAGAAGACATTGCGGCCGATGGCTCCGGCACGCTTGACCTCGGCGTACCAGTTGGCCTTCACGGACGGCACGCCGTACACCTTCGAACCGGGCGCGGCGGCCAGCCGGTCGGCGACCTCGGACTGCACCATGACGAGGGTGCGCTCGATGCTCGGGAAGGTGTCGAGCATGTGCAGCAGCACCGGCACGGCGACGTTGTAGGGGAGGTTCGCCACCAGCGCCGTCGGCGGGGGGCCGGGCAGTTCGGCGACGTGCATCGCGTCGCAGTGGACCAGCGCGAACCGGTCTGCGCGCGCCGGCATGCGCGCCCCGACGGTCGTGGGGAGGGCCGCGGCGAGTACGTCGTCGATCTCGACGGCGGTGACCCGGTCGGCGACCTCCAGCAGCGCGAGCGTGAGGGAACCGAGCCCCGGGCCGACCTCGACGACCACGTCGTCGGGGCGGACCTCCGCGGTGCGGACGATACGGCGGACCGTGTTGGCGTCGATCACGAAGTTCTGGCCGCGCTGCTTGGTGGGACGGACACCGAGCGCTGCCGCGAGCTCACGGATGTCGGCGGGGCCGAGAAGGGCGTCGGGGGTGGGGCTGCTCACGGGACAAGGGTACGGGGACGAAGGTGGCTGGGTTGCCAGGTCCCGGTGCCGTGACCGGCCGGGGGTGGGATCGCCCACCGCCGCCGGCCGGGTGCCGCGCGCCTGCAGGTGCGGCGGCTGCACCCCCTGGGGGCGCGGGGCTGTATCGATATGCGGCTCCGCCGCGTGGGCGCGACAAGCCACGACGGACCCGCACTCGGCAGACGGGCCCGCAGGCCAACGGCGCAGTGCCGCAGTGGCCCGGGCTGCGCCGACTACCGGTCCTCAGTGGCCCAGGCAGCGCCGACTACCCGTGCCGCAGTGGCCCATGCAGCGCCGGCTACCCGTGCAGCCGCGAGCCGCAGGACGGCCAGGGTGTCGCCCCCCGCCGCGTGTACAGCTTCTTCGCGCGGAAGGTCTGTTCCTCCGCCGGAGCGTCCTGGGGGCGGCCGTTGCCGCCGAGGCTGTGCCAGGTGCCCGCGTCGAACTGGTACAGGCCGCCGAACGTGCCCGAGGGGTCGACCGCGTCCGGGCGACCGCCGGACTCGCAGGTGGCGAGACCGCGCCAGTTCAGATCGTCGGCACCGGACACGGACTGCGGCAGCGGCTTGGTGCCCACCTTCACGATCTGCTTCCGCGGTTTGCGCACCACCTCGGACTTCTCCCGGCGCGGCTTCTCCCGGACCCCGTTGACGATGCGCAGCAGATAGGTGTCGCGCCGCACTCCGGGCTGCCCGGCCTGCGCGACGACCTCGGTGCCCTTGAAGAGGGTGGGGTCGTCGGTGCGCTCGACGTCGAACGGGATCTGCTCCTCGCGGACCTCCCGGCTGCCCTTGACCCGCAGCACCGTCACCGTCTGCCCGTCGCGCGGGAAGCTGTCGGGCGGGACGGAGGTGGTGTCCTCGCCGTGCAGGCCGATCCCGGCCTCCGCCAGGGCCTCGCGGACGGTCGCCGCGTTGGTGCGGAGGGCCCGGCTGTGACCGTCGGCCATGATCGTGACGGCGCGTTCGGTGCGCACGTCGAGCGCGAGTCCGGCGCGTCCGATGCGCCGCGAGCCCGAGACGGACAGATACGCGCCCTCCGCGCGCACCCCCAGCTCGTCCAGCGCGCCCGCCACGGTCTGCGCCGTCGTCCACACCTCGTGCCGCCGGCCGTCCAGGGTGAGCCGGACAGGGCGCCCGTAGCGCACGGCGACCGCGTCCCCGCTGGCGAGTGGCGCGCCGGGCGCGGGCGCGATGATGTCGTGCGCCCCCGTGCTGACGCCCTCATCGGCGAGCAGCTCGCTCACATCGTCGGCGAAGGTGTGCAGGGTGCGCTGCTTGCCGTCGACGGTGAGCTCGACCGCTTTGTCCTTGGCGACGAACGCGGTGGTGCCGCCGGCGAGGAAGGCCACGACCAGCGCCTGCGGCAGCAGACGGCGCACGGCGGACTCGGGGCGCTCGGCGCAACGCGCCCTGCGCCGGCGCGCGGCCCTCCCGCTCGCTCCGGCGGGCTCCCCGGCGCCGTACGCCCTGCCGCCTCCGTCCGGCACACTCCCCGCGTCCAGCGCGCCCCCGGCCTCCGGCGCGCTGCGGGCCCCCGGCACGCTCGGGGCTCCCGGCCCGCGCCCGGCCTGCCGGGGCAGCACCGGCTCGGTGACGTAGTACGCCTGCGCTTCGTAAGCGGGCCGGTAGGTGTCCTCGTACCGCCCGTGCGGCAGGGTATCCGCGGTGTGCACGGAGGTTTCGGGGCCGTACGACTCGTACAGCCCATACGGCCCGTACGGCTCATACCACTCGTACGGTGCGTGTGCCTCGAACGTCTCGTACTGCGACTTGCTCACGCCGACACACTCCAGAGGTGCCAGAGGGGTCCGGATCGGGCCCCCAGAACCTAGCGGAGCGATCGTCACTCTCCAAAGCGACGCGACTACGCACTGTTGCCCGTCGAGTGTGCGCCCAGCAGTCGAACTGAGGGCTCAGTAGCCGAAGGCGCGGGCGGTGTTCGCGGCGAGGGCCGTGGCCAGGGCGTCCTCGTCGATGCCGCGCACGGCGGCCATCGCACGGACCGTGACCGGGACGAGATAGGGCGCGTTGGGCCGGCCACGGTACGGCGCCGGGGTCAGGAAGGGCGCGTCGGTCTCCACGAGGACCAGCTCCAGCGGGGCGACGGCGAGCGCGTCCCGCAGATTCTGGGCGTTCTTGAACGTGACGTTGCCGGCGAAGGACAGGAAATAGCCCTCGCGTGCGCAGATCTCCGCCATCTCGGCGTCGCCGGAGTAGCAGTGGAAGACGGTGCGCTCGGGGGCGCCTTCCTCCTTCAGGACGCGCAGGACGTCGGTGTGGGCGTCGCGGTCGTGGATGACGAGCGCCTTGCCGTGCCGCTTGGCGATCTCTATGTGGGCGCGGAAGGACCGCTCCTGGGCGGCCTTGCCCTCCGGCCCGGTGCGGAAGTAGTCCAGCCCCGTTTCGCCGACGCCCTTCACCTGGGGCAGTGCGGCGAGCCGGTCGATCTCGGCGAGCGCCTCGTCCAGCGCGGCGTCACCACCCGGCTCCCGGGCACCCTGCCGCGACCAGCCGTCGGGATCGCCGTGGACGATGCGCGGGGCCTCGTTCGGGTGGAGGGCGACGGCCGCGTGGACGCTGTCGTACGCGGCCGCGGTCTCGGCGGCCCACCGGGAGCCCTTGATGTCGCAGCCGACCTGCACGACCGTCGTCACACCGACCGCCGCGGCCTTCGCGAGGCCTTCCCCGACCGTGCCGGACTGCATGTCGAGGTGGGTGTGCGAGTCGGCGACCGGAACCCGCAGCGGCGGCGGAAGCGGCGGCGCTGCGTTCTTGTCGCCCTGGGCGTTCTGGCCGGCGTTCGAAGGCATGCCCCGATCCTACGAAAGGGGCACGCCCTCGGCGGACGCCGATCGGCTCAGCCGGCCTTGCGCTGGAACGCGTGCAGGAGATCGGACAGGTGCCAGTGGTGCGGCTCCTTGGGCTGCGCGGGCTGCACCGGAACCTCCGGCGCCTCGACCGGTCCCGCCAGCGGCACACTGTGGTGCTGGTGCGCGGTGCCGCGCACGGACGAGACCTGCCCCGCGCGCATGATCCGCACGACGTGGCCGTCGCAGTTGTGGCAGCTGGGCCGGCTCAGCGGCGACGGCACGACCCGGCCGTCGGCCACGTAGAGCACGAACTCCTGCCCGTCGGCGTCCGTGTGGTGCTCTATCTCGTACGACTGCTCCCAGCCGTGCCCGCACCTCATGCAGGCGAATGAATACGACTCGTGAACAACGGCTGTGGGCGTGCCACGGAGGCCGGTCTGCCCTGCGATCTCACTCATGCCAGCTCCTCTTGTCCGCTGGACAAGCGCCCCGCACGGGGTTCCCCCCGGAATCCCTGGGGCGAGGGACGGGTGCGTCCCTTCACCCAGTGGACGCCTTCACCAGCGCGAACGCAGCAGGGCTGTCGAGTGTTGGAAGCGATTTGAGCCTTCCTTGCCGAAACCGCCCCGTTCGGCCTCGTTTCCCTTTGCCATCGGCGACAGCCCTTTGCCCTCCCATGGCCCGTCTGCTCACCCGAGAACAGCCCTGCTCAGAGGCGGTGTGAATGCCGGTCGGGGGCAACGCCCGAAGGGCCGCGGGGAACTGCGCGAACAAGCCCCACAGACCCGCGGTCGCCGAACGACGCACGCCGCCGAGCTGTTGGGCGAGCAAACCCCTGTCACTCACCGGCTCGCTTCGCTGCAACCACCGCGTCGAAGACAACCCGCTTCGGAATACCCGCTTCCACCGCCACCGCGGCGATCGCCTCCTTACGCCGCTCCCCGGCCTCCTCCCGCACCCGCACCCGGCGCACCAGCTCCTCCGCGTCGAGCTCCTCCGGCCCGGCCTCGGGCGCCCCCTCGACCACGACGGTGATCTCCCCGCGCACGCCCTCCGCGGCCCACCGCGCCAGCTCGGCCAGCGGCCCGCGCCGCACCTCCTCGTACGTCTTGGTCAGCTCGCGGCAGACGGCGGCCCGTCGGTCCGCGCCGAAGACCTCGGCCATCGCGGCGAGGGTGTCGTCGAGCCGGTGCGGGGCCTCGAAGTACACGAGCGTGCGCCGCTCGTCCGCGACCTCCCGCAGCCGGGACAGCCGCTCGCCCGCCTTGCGCGGCAGGAAGCCCTCGAAGCAGAACCGGTCGACGGGCAGCCCGGACAGGGCGAGCGCGGTGAGCACGGCGGACGGCCCGGGCACGGCGGTGACCTTGATGTCCTTCTCCACGGCCGCCGCGACCAGCCGGTAGCCCGGGTCGGACACGGAGGGCATCCCCGCGTCGGTGACGAGCAGCACGCGCGCGCCACCGAGCAGCTCCTGGACCAGCTCCGGCGTGCGGGCGGATTCGTTGCCCTCGAAGTACGACACCACGCGGCCCTTGGGCGTGACGCCGAGCGCCTGGGTGAGCCGGCGCAGCCGCCGGGTGTCCTCGGCGGCGACCACGTCGGCACCGGCCAGCTCCTCGGCGAGCCGGGGCGGCGCGTCCGCGATGTCGCCGATGGGGGTACCTGCGAGGACAAGGGTTCCAGTCACGCCTCCATCCTCGCAGGGACCACTGACAGCCCGGCCGGCGACCGCGGCGGCGGGCCGGCCCCGGCAGCCCCGCCAGCCCCGCCGGCCCCGGGAAATCGGCCGCATCCCGACCGGTGGCGCCCATGCACGGGACTCGCACAGAACGGTTCCCTACGATGGCGCGGTGACCAGTACCGCGTCCTCCATGGACCTCCGGCAGGGCCAGGCGCCGCACGACCAGCGGCCGTCTTGGCAGCAGCGGCTGCGCCGATTCGGCTACGTACCGGCCGAGGACGCTCCCTCGGGCGACGTACGCGACCGGCTGGTACCCCCGTATGCCGAGCCGAGCCCCCGGCTGTGGCAGGCGCTCGGCGTGTCGCCGCTCCTCGCCGAGCGGATCACGCGCTGGTCGGGCTGGGGCGGTCCGCTGCTGGTGACGCTGATGGCGGGCCTGATGCGGTTCTGGAACCTGGGCAGCCCGCGCGCGGTGATATTCGACGAGACGTACTACGCCAAGGACGCCTGGGCGCTCGTCCACCGCGGTTTCGAGGTCAACTGGGACAAGAACGCCAACGACCTGGTGCTGCGGACACACGGTCACCTCACGATCCCGACGGACGCGGCGTACGTGGTGCATCCGCCGGTCGGCAAGTACGTCATCGGGCTCGGCGAACTGGTCTTCGGGTTCGACCCGTTCGGCTGGCGGTTCATGACCGCGCTGCTCGGCACGCTGTCCGTGCTGCTGCTGTGCCGGATCGGGCGCCGGATGTTCCGCTCGACGTTCCTCGGCTGTCTCGCGGGCACGCTGATGGCGGTGGACGGCCTGCACTTCGTGATGAGCCGGACCTCACTGCTCGACGGCGTGCTCATGTTCTTCGTACTGGCCGCGTTCGGCTGCCTGGTCATCGACCGGGACCGGGCTCGGGAGCGGCTGGCCGCCGCGCTGCCGGCCGACCCGGACGGCCGGGTCCGCCCGGACGCGCGCGTGGCCGACACGTTCCGCTTCGGCCTGCGCCCCTGGCGCTGGGCGGCCGGGCTGATGCTGGGCCTGGCCATCGGCACGAAGTGGAACGGCCTGTACATCCTGGCCGCGTTCTGTGTGATGACGGTGCTGTGGGACGTCGGCACCCGCAGGACGGCCGGTGCCCGGCACGCGTACGTGGCGGCCCTGAAGTACGACACGGGCATCGCCTTCCTCGCGACGGTCCCGGTGGCGATCGCCGTCTATCTGGCGTCCTGGACCGGCTGGATCCTTTCTCCGGCGGACGGCACCGGCGGCTACTACCGCAACTGGGCCGCCACCGACGGCAAGGGCGGCAGCTGGGCCTTCCTGCCGGACTGGCTGCGCAGCCTGTGGCACTACGAGCACGAGGTCTACAAGTTCCACATCGGGCTCACGCAACCGCACACGTACCAGTCCAACCCGTGGAGCTGGATCGTGCTGGGCCGCCCGGTGTCGTACTTCTACGAGTCCCCGAACCCCGGTGTCGACGGCTGCCCTTCGGACGCCGGGCAGAAGTGCGCCCGTGAGGTGCTGGCGATCGGCACGCCGCTGCTGTGGTGGGCGGCCTGCCTCGCGATCCTGTACGTGCTGTGGCGGTGGGCCTTCCGCCGCGACTGGCGCGCCGGTGCCATCGCGTGCGGGATCGCGGCCGGTTACCTGCCCTGGTTCATGTACCAGGAGCGCACGATCTTCCTCTTCTACGCGGTCGTCTTCCTGCCGTTCCTGTGTCTGGCGGTGGCGATGCTGATCGGTGCGATCGTCGGCCCGGCGGGCTCCTCCGACACCCGCCGGGTGGTCGGCGCCTCGTCGGCGGGCGTACTGGTACTGCTGATCGCCTGGAACTTCATCTATTTCTGGCCGCTCTACACGGGCACCGCGATCCCGATCGACAGCTGGCGGTCACGGATGTGGCTGGACACCTGGGTGTAGCTGGGCACAGACGCCATGAGGGCGCGGCCGGCTGCCGCACCCTCATGGTCGTTGTTGGTCGTCAGTGGTCATCGTCGGTTCCCCTCGGAGCGTCGACCTATGATCTCGGGCGAGGGAGACACCCAGAGCGGGAGGCAGGCGAGCGGTACGCATCGGCCCCCGAACACGGCATGCAGCGGGACCACACGTCAGGATCGCTTGACCTCGAATACGTCGACCTTGTCGTTCCAGTTGCCACCGCCGGGGTAGGCCATGTTCTTGAAATTGGCCCAGCCGTGCGGCGGAAGAAGGTCCCGCTGCCGGTCGTGCAGCAGCCCCGAACGGGAATCCCAGATCTTCGCGTACCCGTAGTTGATCGTCCAGCGGCCCACCCAGTAGTAGACCGAGCTGAGCTTGTCACGGAACCCGTAGTCGCCGAGGTTCTTCTTGCCACTGCTGGAGAACTGGAGTCGCCGGCCCCGGTAGTTGGCGTCCTGGTACAGGCACCAGTAGTCGGCGGCACAGTTGCCACGCGGGTCAGAAGCCCGGAGCGTGGACGCCTTGAGAGATTCCTGCCGGACCTTGGCGGGAAGATCTGGGTCCGCCAGGGACTCCTCGGTCGTGTCGTGGCAGTGAACCTCCCCGTTGGGAAGTTCGGTGCAGACGTCAGCGCCTTCCCAGGACTCGGCGAGGTTGATCTTCCTCCCGTCGTAGTCGGCGATCACCGGATGCACCGGCCCCGTCGACGGCTCTGCCGACGGCGTCGGATCCTGGCTCGCGGTGGCCGAAGGCTCCACGCCGGGTTCAGCCGCGAGCGCCGGCGGAACAGTCCCCACAAGGACGGCGCCGGCGCAGGCCACGGTCACGAAGGCGGAGGCAAGGGTCCTGCGTATCAAGAGTTGTTCTCCACGGTGGTGTCGAAGTGATGCAGTCTGGTCCCGTCAGGGCCATACACGTTCAGCACATAGCCCTGAGCGAGGCTGACACCCTCCCTGGTCAGGAGGGACGCCAGCGTCTTGTCGAAGGTGTCGATGCCACCGCCGTAGCCGGACCTTTTGCGGGTCCACACGGTCAGGGCCAGCACACCTTCCCGGTTCTTCGTATGCGTGAGCCCGTACACGTCGGCGTCTCCGCCGGCCTTTCGGTAGCGCGCCGCCAGGTCGCGGCCCGCACCTGCAGGGGACGCGCTGATGGTCGGCGGGCCGTCGGACGGCCGCGGACTCCTACTCTTCGCCGAGGGCTCCGTACTGCACCCCGTCAGCAGGATGAGCGCGGCCAACACGACTGAGGGAAGCGTTCGTTTCATCACGGCGGCCCGTCAAGCCTGCCGGCGGGCAAGCCGGTCCACTGCACGCTTACGAGCCGGCTGATACGGGTCCGGGCCGGTTCCCGCTCCCTCGCCCGGCGTCTCGTTCCAGCCACGTATCCTGCCCGCGATCTTCGCCAGCCGGACATCTCCGGGCTTGACGTCGATGGAGAACAACCCCTCGTAGGGGCGGCGGTCGTCACCACCCCAGCGGACAACGCCTTCGCATTCGGCGAGGATGTCCCGGACCGTGTCCTTCTGCACGTCGGTGAAGCCACCCTGCGCACCGGGCGTGTACCAGGTGGGGCGGCTCACGACCGCTGTACCGGAGGCCTGGTTGCTCTCCGGAAGAGCACTGTTGCGTACCTCGCCGGGGTGAGTCCATCCCAGGAGTGCCGGGGCTTCGTTCTTGGTGCCGAGTCCGTCGATCTCGTAGTTGAAGCGGCGGATCACGTGGGTAAGGACGGTTGCCACATCACCAGCGCGGACCGCCACGGTGAGCGGGCCTGGGGTGCCCGCGACGTCACAGGTCCAGATCGATCCGCCGGCGTCGGTCTCCTTCTCCATCTCCCACCCGTTGGCGGACGGGCGGCCCGTGAGGAGTCGTCGCCGCCGGGCTTCGAGGCTGCGCAGTGCCTCCTTCAGCTCATCGTTCTTCACGGGATCGGGGCCGGGCTGGGATGCGGCCACGGCCGGGACGGACAGGAAGCCGGCGGAGGAGAGGGTTGCGGCCGCGGTGACGCCCATCGCCGTGGTGAGGGCGTGTCTGCGGGTCGGTTAGGTGTGACTCAACGGATCAGTCCTTGGCCGATGCGCTGCGCTCGCCGGGACAGCAGGACGGAGACGGCTCCGCAGGTCAGGCCGAGCAGCAGCAGGACGAGAAGGGTCGGGTTGACGTAGTGCGGAATGAGGATGGAGTAGTCGCGGCCGTCCGCTGCCCGGCATACGAGCCGCAGGGGGACGAAGTCGCCTCGCATGCCGACGAGGTGCCGCACGTCCGGAGGGCGAGCCACCTCGCACGCCTGGCCTTCCTCCTCGCGGTCCATGAAGATGACGTGCAGACATCCCCAGAGGTAGAGCGCGAGTGACGCGGCAGCCGTCAGCAGGGACGCATCCCGCCAGACAGCCGGCGGAGTGCAGGAACGCAGGTTCCGCGGTGTGAGTCGCGAACACAGGTAGACGAGGAGTGCGAGCAGCGCCGCCGCTCCGCAGAGCGCGATGGCGAAGAGCGCTGGGAAGTTGTGCCCCTGCCATGGATCGGATGCGGTGATCATGGCCGGTCAGGACTCGCGGATGATGCGGTTGTACTTCTCGAAGATCGCGTACAGCGGCACACGCAACTTCGCGTCGGCCTCGGCCTGGTCGCCGAATCCCTGGTAGCGGCGGAGGATTTGACAGGTCTCGGCGTCGGTGTAGTCGAGTGCGGGGTGGCGGATCGGGGTCTCGTCGTGATCACCCTTCTTCCCGTCCGCCGCCCAGATGTGCATGTGTGGGACGGTTCCCACGTTGAATGAGGCCGGACTGGATGATCCTGCAGAAATCCGCCGACGGCATCGTGGACGCGTTCAGCTTCGGGTGTTTCGAGGCCGGCGTGGACAGCGTGGTGGGGCCGAAGCTGTTCGACAGGCTCTTGATGCCCAGTTCTCACTGAAGCGCCCTGGTGAGGCTGTACATCGTGGTCCAGCCGGTCTTGCCGTCTTCCTTGACGGTCATCCCGATGCGGGAACCATAGACTTTGTTGACGAACTGCCGGGCTTTGAGCACCATCGCATCGGCCATGCGTAAGCGTCCTCGTTCCCCCCGGTCGCCGGCTGACCTGTACGCACGACAGACAGGGTCAAGATCCGCCCATGTGCGAGTAAATACTAGGCATAGATCAACCAATTGACGCAAGGCGGGCTGGGCACGCTCGATATCGGCGATGTTCCCGGTGATGTCGATCTCGGATTCGCTGCCGTCCGCGTCCAGCTGGTGCCGTACCCGATCGGAGCGGGCACGAGATGTCGGGTGCGGCAGGCTTGGTCCTTCCTAACGTCGGTGTTCGAAAGGGAAGGAGGCCGGGGTTGCTGGATCGGCTGAACCAGGCCATGGAGCACATCGAGGGTCACCTCGACCAGCCCATCGAGGTGACCGCGCTGGCCCGGATCACGGTCACGTCGGAGTACCACTTCCGGCGGCTGTTCTCCTCGCTGGCGGGGATGCCGCTGTCGGAGTACATCCGACGCCGGCGGCTCACCGTGGCGGGGGCCGAAGTGCTGGCCGGGGAACCGACGTTGCTGGAGATCGCGATCCGGTACGGCTACACCTCGGGGGAGGCCTTCGCCCGGGCGTTCCGCGCCGTGCACGGTGTGGGTCCCGGCGAGGCCAGGCGTACCGGCGCGGCTCTGAACTCGCAGCCCCGGCTGTCCTTCCGCCTCATTGTCGAAGGGAACAGCACCATGCGGTACCGCATCGTGGAGAAGGAAGCATTCCGGGTCGTCGGCAAGAAGGCCCGCGTCCCGCTGATCTACCAGGGCATCAACCCGCACATCGCCGAGCACATCCAGAGCATCTCGCCGGAGACGATGCTGCGGATCGTCGGCCTCTCGGACCAGGACCCGGAGGGCGTGGTGTCGGCGACCGTGCGCCTGTCGGACGGCTTCGAGGAGGGCAGCGCACTCGACTACTACCACGCGGTGGTGACCACGGCCGCCGAGTTGCCCGAGGACCTCGACGTGCTGGACTGCCCGGCGGGCACCTGGGCCGTGTTCGCCAACACCGGGCCGTTCCCGCAGGCGCTGCAGCAGATGTGGGGTGACGTGGCCGCCCAGTGGATCCCGTCCAACCCGTACGAGTACCGTCCGGGGCCGGAGATCCTGCGCACCCGCCCGTCGCAGGACGACCCGACGCAGTCCGACGCGCAATTGTGGATCTCGGTGACCCGCACCACGGTCTGAGCAGCGCGGTCAGGGGCGGGGCGGCCACCGTCCGCCCCGCTTCGGCGTCCGGTCCGGCGGCAACGGCTCCGTCCGCGCCCACTGCCTGGTCAGGACCGTGGAGAGGCGAGGCAGCGGGCGGCGACTTCATCTCATTCCGGCTGCTTTGCACCGGTACCGCGTCGGGACACTGTTGACTCACCGGGTGGACGCTGTGCGGATTGTCGCAAGCTTGCTACGGATCGTCCGCAGACATCACCCTCGTAGGTGGGGACTTTATGGTGGGTGGCGTCGTTGAGGAGTGTGTGGGCCACGGGGACCCTGGGGAAGGCACGGAGGAACTGAGGCTGTGGGCAACAGAAGGCGCGTCGCCGAGCGACGGAAGACCACCAGGCCCGCCGTGGTCGGCGGCATGATCGCCGTGTTCGTCGGCGGCGTCGGGTTCGGTGCCTACGCACTGACCGACGGCGGCGCGGCGGCCGACGAGCGCACGTCCGCCTCGGCCGACCACAAGGCCGTCAAGTCCGGTCCCCTCAGTGCCGCCGAGGTCCGTACGGCCTCCACCCAATTCCTCACGGCGTGGCAGCAGGGCAGGATCGACGAGGCGGCCGCCGCCACAGACGACGCCTCCGCCGCCACCACACTCCTCGGCGGCTACGCCAAGGATGCCCGTCTGAAGGACGTCACGCTCACGCCCGGCACGCCCGCGGGCGCCAAGGTGCCGTTCACCGTCAAGGCGACGGTGTCGTACAAGAGGCTCAGCAAGCCGCTGGCGTACGGCAGTTCGCTCACCGTGGTGCGACGGGCGAGCGACGGCAAGCCGCTGGTCGACTGGCACTCCGCCGTCGTCCACCCGGATCTGAAGGACGGCGACACGCTCGTCACCGGCGAGTCCGGCACCCCGCCGATCAAGGCGCTGGACCGTGACGGCGACGAGCTGACGGCCGCGAAGTACCCCTCCCTGGGCCCGGTGTTGGACAGCCTGCGGGAGAAGTACGGCAAGACGGCGGGCGGCAAGGCCGGCATCGAGCTGCGCGTGGTGCGCGGCAAGGCCTCGCAGAAGGCCCAGCTGTCCGACAAGACCCTCGTGGAACTGAGCAAGGGCACGCCGGGCACGGTGAAGACGACGCTGAACCCGACCCTCCAGGCGGCCGCCGAGCAGCAGGTCGGCAAGCAGCAACAGGCGTCCGTGGTCATCGTGCGGCCCTCGACCGGCGAGATCCTCGCCGTCGCCAACAGCGGGCACGGCTTCAACGTCGCCTTCCAGGGCTCCCTCGCGCCCGGCTCCACGATGAAGGTCGTGACGTCGACGATGCTGTTCGAGAAGAACCTCATCACCCCGGACGCGTCGCACCCGTGCCCCAAGACGTACAAGCTGGCCGGCTGGACGTTCCACAACGACGGCGACTCCGAGATCAAGAAGGGCACGTTCAAGCAGAGCTTCGGCGCGTCCTGCAACAACGCCTTCATCGACTTCGCGCCGAAGCTGTCGAACGACGACCTGACCAAGGAGGCCCAGCAGGTCTACGGCCTCGGCATGGACAACTGGTCCATCGGCGTCCCGTCGTTCGACGGCTCCATCCCGGTTGAGAGCGGCGCGCAGATGGGCGCCTCGCTGATCGGGCAGGGCGGCGTGCGGATGAACCCGCTGAACATGGCGTCGGTCGCGGCGACGGTGGAGTCGGGTGTCTTCCACCAGCCGTATCTGGTGTCCCCCACGGTGGACAACCGCACGCTGGCGAAGGCGGCGCGCACCATGTCCGCCAAGACGCAGTCCGAGCTGAAGGACGTCCTGCGGTTCACCGCGGACTACGGCACCGCGGCCAAGGCGATGGCCGGCATGACCGGGGACTACGGCGCGAAGACGGGCTCCGCCGAGGTGGACGGGCAGAAGAAGCCGAACGGCTGGTTCACCGCCTACAAGGGCGACCTGGCCGCCGCGGGCGTGGTGCAGGCGGGCGGGCACGGCGGCGACACGGCCGGACCGATCGTGGCGGCTCTGCTGAAGACGGGCGGCTGATCAGCCCCGCACGGGCTCTGCGGTGTAGGTACGGCGCAGGAATCTGAGCAGCGCCTTCGACTCGAACTGCACCACCTCGACACCGTGGTCGGAGTGGAACTCCACGACCGCCTGGACGCGTCCGCACGGCCACACCCTTACGGCACCGCTCTCGGCCGGTGCCCGCAGTCCTCGTTCCAGCAGTGTGCGCGAGAAGGTCCACTCGTGCGTGCCGGGCACGGGCAGGTCGACCCGGACGGACCGTGGATCGGAGTCGGGGTCGTACCGAAGCAGCACCGGTACGGCCCCCGGGTCCTCCTCGTCCGTGACGATATGGGCGCGCGCGTACTGCTCGACCACAGACATCGGAACGCCCTTTCACGCTGAGTGACATATGCGAAAGCTGCGCTTCCGCTTTCTCTCCAATGTCGCACATTTCCCGGTTCACGCCCTCGGGAACACCCTGCGCACCGCTCTGCGACGAGGAGCCGATGCGAGCGCACAGGCTGGAGCTGCCGTTCGGTTTCGATCCGAAGTCCGTGACAATGGGCGCGTGACGAACGAGGACCGCACCGTCGAGGGGTCGCTGCTGCTGGACGACCAGCTGTGCTTCGCGCTGTACGCCGCACAGCGCGCCGTGACCGCCGCATACCGTCCCCTGCTGGACGACCTCGGCCTCACTTACCCGCAGTACCTCGTACTGCTGGTGCTGTGGGAGCGCGGCGAGACCAGCGTGAAGGAACTGGCGCGCGCCCTGCGTCTGGACTACGGGACCGTATCGCCGTTGCTGAAGCGGCTGGAGGGGGCGGGTCTGGTGCGCAGGGAGCGCGCGGCCGGCGACGAGCGCTCGGTGCTCGTCGCGTGCACGGGGCGCGGGGAGGAACTCAGGGAGCGCGCGACGCGCGTGCCCGGCGCGCTGCTCACGACTACGGGCCTCGGTGCGCAGGAGGTCGCGCGGTTGCGCGAGGAGTTGTGGAAGCTCACCGAGCGCGCCGACACGGTGGCCGACCGGCACTGACCGCGCGAGCCCCACGGCACCGGTCACTCGGTACCACGCCCTGATCTCGCGTTACCCGCGGTTGCCACCCCCGGGTACCGCCTGCTGACCTACCAGCCAGTACCTTGTGCACGATGTACTTGTGCGCCACTTTTCCCGGGGGAGGCCGGCCATGGCCGAGGACACCGCTGTCGACGCCCGTCCGACGAAGATCATGTATGTCGCCGAAGCCACCGCGCACGGCGGCCGCGACGGCTACGTCACCAGCCAGGACGGCCGGCTGGAACTGAAGGTCGCGATGCCCGTGGAACTGGGCGGCGACGGCAACGGCACCAACCCGGAACAGCTGTTCGCGGCCGGCTACAGCTCCTGCTTCCACAACGCGCTGATCCTGGTCGGCAACCGCGCGGGCTACGACCTGACCAGCTCGACGGTCGCCGCCAAGGTCGGCATCGGCCCGAACCGGCAGCGCGGCTACGGCCTCGCGGTCGCCCTCAGCGTCTCCCTGCCGGTCCTCGACGCGGACCTGGCGGCCCGGCTCGTGGACGCGGCGCACGAGGTCTGCCCGTACTCCAACGCGACGCGCGGCAACATCGATGTAACGATCCTGCTGGGCTGATCCCACCGAGGAATCCCAGGCACGCGACCCGTGTTCCACCCACTGTCGCAGGCGATGGGACAGCGAGAGAAAGGGCGGCGGGCGTGGACGTGAACGGCACAGTGGCCGAGGGCTTCGAGCCGGTCGAGGAGGCGTTCGCGGCGAACTTCGCGCTGCTCGGGGAGCGGGGCGCGGCCGTCGCCGTGTACCGCGACGGGCACAAGGTCGTCGACCTGTGGGCCGGCGCGAAGGACGTCGACGGCATGGCCGGTGCGCCCGGTACGGCCCCGTGGGAGCCCGGGACCGCGCAGATCGTGCGCTCCGCGACCAAGGGCGTCGCGGCCGCCGCGCTCCTGCTCCTGCACCAGCGCGGCGAACTGGACCTGGACGCCCCGGTCGGCACGTACTGGCCGGAGTACAAGGCGGCCGGCAAGGAGCACACCCTCGTCCGGCACCTGCTCGCCCACCGCGCGGGCGTGCCCGTGCTGGACCGCCCGCTGACCCCCGCCGAGGCCGCCGACCCCGACCTGGGCGCCGCGGCGGTCGCCGCGCAGGCGCCGGTGTGGGAGCCGGGCGCGGACCACGGCTATCACGCCCAGACCTACAGCTGGCTCACCGGCGAACTGATCCGGCGGATCACCGGCCGCCCGGTCGGCGAGTGGATCGCGCAGGAGATGACCGGCCCCGTCGGCGCGGACCTGTGGCTCGGCCTGCCCGGGTCGGAGCACGCGCGCGTGGGTCGCGTCGGCCCGGTCGAGGCGCCAGAGACGGCGGGCGGCCTGAAGACGCGCCCCAAGCGCGCGGTGGCCGAGGCGTACGCCGACCCGGAGTCGCTGACCCGGCGCGCGTTCGCCGCGATCACCCCGCTCCCCGACGAGAACGACCCCGCCTACCGCGCGGCCGCCCTGCCCGCCTCCAACGGCATCGCCACCGCCGACGGGCTGGCCCGCTTCTACGCCTCGCTCATCGGCGAAGTGGACGGCGGCACCCGGCTGTTCACCCCGGAGACGACGGAGCTGGCCCGCGCCGAGCAGTCCGCCGGGCCGGACCGGGTCCTGGTCGTCGGCACCCGGTTCGGCCTCGGCTACATGCTGCACGGCGCCGCGTCCCCGCTGCTCTCCCCCGGCTCCTTCGGCCACCCGGGCCGGGGCGGCGCCCTCGCCTTCGCCGACCCGGAGACCGGCATCGCCTTCGGCTATGTCACCAACGGCTTCCGGAAGAGCGTGACGGCGGACCCGAGGGCACAGGCGCTGGTACGGGCGCTCCGCACAGCGCTCGCGTAGCACCGCGCACCCCGAAGTGCACGCCTTGGCGCCCCGCGCGACATCACCGGCCGCGCGACCTCACACGTTGATCGCGACCTCACACGTTGATGGTGTGCGAGGTCCGCCCTGACTCCGCGTCGATCTCGTCGTGGGCCTTGGTCAGCAGTTGCATGGCCAGTTCGTTGAGGGCACGTGCGCCGGCTATCTCCTCGCCGACCCGGGGCTGGTTGGCGTCGACGCGGTGCCGGGTGGCGTGGCCGTGCGCCCGTACCTCGGTGCCGTCGGGCAAGCGCACTAGGGCCGCCGCATCCGTGTGCTGATCGTTCTCCTTGAACTCCAGCTCGACATGCCATCCGACAGCGGTGTGCATCATGACGATCACCTCCGAAAACCACTGCTTCCAGGGTGCGCCCCGACGCGCGGAACGTCACGTGGAGGCCTGGCGGCGGCCCTGCCGCTCGCCTGGCCGCTCGTCGAAGCTGGCGAAGTAGGCCGCCGCCATGTCCTCGTCGGCGTGCCCCTGGGCGGCGGCGCGGGCGAACCGTTCGGCCGCCGCCTCGGCGACGTCGAGCCGTACGCCTCCCTGCTCGGCGGCCTGCACGATGAGCCGCGCGTCCTTCTCGGCGGTGGCCACGGCGAACGACGCCGGGGTCAGCTTCCCGTCGAGTACCAGCGCGGACTTGGCCCGCAGGTACCCCATGTCGAGCGGTCCTCCGTCGATGAGGTCGAAGAAGCCCTGCGGGTCGACGCCGAGGCCCTTCGAGAGGGCCAGCACCTCACCGGTCGCCGCGGTGACGGCGAGCACCCAGCTGTTGGCCACCAGCTTCAGCCGGCTGGCGCTGCCCGCGGCCCCGTCCTCGCCGGTCCACACCGTCTTGGCGCCGACGGCGTCGAAGACCGGCGTGACCGTCTCCCGGCCGTCCTCGGGCCCGGCGGCCAGCACGGTCAGCCGACCGGCCTCGGCGGGCTGGCGGGTGCCGAGGACCGGGGCGTCGTAGAACACCAGGCCGTGCTCGCGGGCGAAGCCGGCCAGGTCGGAGACCAGCTCGATCCCGGCGGTGGTGCACTGCGCCCACACGGTGCCCGGACGCAGCGCCGGTGCGGCCTCGCGCATCACGTCCAGGACGGTGTTGCCGTCGTAGAGCATGGTCAGTACGGCATCGGCGCCCTCGACGGCCTCGGCGGGCGTGCCGGTGACCCGGATCCCGTCGACGGCCAGCGGTTCGGCCTTCTCGCGGGTACGGTTCCAGGCCCGGACCCCGAGCCCGGCGCGGGCGAGGTTGCGGGCCATGGCGGCACCCATGATGCCGGTGCCCAGGACGCTGACGGTCGGTTTGTCGGTCATGACGGCTCCCTCGTACGGTTCGTGACGGCCCCACGTCATCCTGCTACCCGGCGTACAGCATCAGTCCTATCCCCACGACCAGCAGTCCCGCCGCCGCGATCCGGGGCGCCCCGAAGCGCTCCTTGAAGAAGAGGGCGCCGATGGCCGCGCCGACGATGATCGAGGACTCGCGCAGCGCGGCGACGGGGGCGAGGGCGGCGCGGGTCTGGGCCCACAGGACGAGGGCGTAGGCGGCGACGGAGAGGAAGGCGCCGAGGAGACCGAGGACGGCATACGGCCGCAGCAGCCGTACGGTCCCGCCCCGCACGCGCGCGTACATGTACGCCGGGACGACGGCTCCCTGAACGGCCATCAGCCAGGCGATGTAGCCCAGCGACGACGGGGAGGCGCGTACGCCCAGGCCGTCGAGCACCGTGTACGCGGCGATCGTCAGCCCGGTCGCCAGGGCGGCACCGATCGCGGCCCAGTTGGGCCGGTGGCCGCGCAGTCCCCACAGGCTGACGCCGCCGAGCCCGAGGCACGACACCGCGATGCCGGCCGCCGACCACGCCCCGGGCACCTCGTGCGCGAACACCGCCGCCAGCACGGTCACCACGAGCGGTGCGCTCCCGCGCGCGATCGGATAGGCCTGCCCGAAGTCGCCCAGCCGGAACGAGGTCATGAGCAGCGCGTAGTAGGCGACGTGCACGGCGGCGGAGGCGAGGAGGTACGGCCAGGCCGCTGCCGCCGGAAACGCCACGAACGGCACCAGCGCGAGCCCGATGAGCAGTCCGCCGCCGGAGATCAGCGTGAACCCGACCAGCTTGTCGGTGATCTTGTGCGCTATGGCGTTCCAGCTGGCGTGCGTGACCGCGGCGAGCAGGACCGCGGCGGTCACCAGTGGCGTCACAGCGAGCCTTCGGGGCGGGCTCCGGACTCTTCGGCACCGGTGGCGGCTGTCGTGATCATGCAGGCACGGTAGCGGTCGTTGTACAGCGCACGCGACTGGGTTGCCGCGCCCGCGCGAGACGCCACGAACCCATACGGCCGCCGCACGACTGGCACGCGAATCGGGGCCTGAGGATGCTTGAGCGTGTGGTGTACGGCGCGACGGTGAGGGGAGCGGCTCCATGAGAGCAGCGAGCGGGAGGCGCACCACCGTCCGCGGCTGGTGTGTGCGCCACCTTCGGCTGCTGCCCGTCCTCCTGCTCGTCGGAGGCGCCCTCTTCGACTACAACACCGCTCCGCATGTCAGTGGAGAGGCCTTCTACACGGCCGCGCCGATGGCAGCCGCCGCGCTGCTGTCGCTTCGCGCGACGGTCCTGGCGGGCATCGGTGCCTGCGCCACCGACATCGCGCTGCTCGTCCACTTCGGCCTCCTGGGGGATTCCGGTGGGCAGAGCGAGCTGGCCGCGGTCGCGACGGTCTCGGCCCTCGCCGTCGTCGTCAACCGTCTCATGCACTACAGCAACCTGCGTCTGGAGTCCGCACGAAGAATCGCCCTGGCCGTCCAGCGCGCCGTGCTGCCGCAGCTGCCGTCCTCGATGGGCTCCCTGCGGATCGCCGTGCGCTACCAGGCGGCGGTGAAGGACGCGCAGATCGGCGGCGACCTGTACAGCGCCCAGGACACCCCGTACGGCGTGCGCTGTCTGGTCGGGGACGTACGGGGCAAGGGCCTGGACGCGGTCCATGCGGTGGACGTGGCCATGGGGGTGTTCCGGGAGGCCGCCGAGGAGGAACCCACGCTCGTCGCGATCACCGCCAGACTGGAGCGGGCACTGCTACGGGAAAGAGGGCGGCGGACGGGACCCGAGCGGACCGAGGGGTTCGTCACCGGCGTTCTCGTCGAGATCCCGCACTGCGGCGATGAACTGCGGCTGGTCAACCGCGGCCATCCGGCGCCCCTGGTCCTGCACGCCGGCCAGGTGCGCAGCGCGGAGCCGTCCGAACCGGCCCTCCCTCTGGGACTGGCGGAGCTGAGCACCGGCCAGGACCGGACCGACACGGTGCCCTTCCCTCCGGGAGCGACTCTCCTGCTGTACACGGACGGGCTGAACGAGGCACGCAACCGCGCCGGGGACTTCTACGACCCCGCGGCCGGGCTCACCGGACGCGACTTCGCCGGACCGGACGCACTGCTCGACACCCTTCTCACCGAGGTGAACCGCCACACCGGCGGCCGCATCACCGATGACCTGGCCCTGCTCGCGGTCACCCGAGACGGATGAGGAAATCGGCCCAGGCGGCCGGGGTGACCTTCAGCTGCGCGGTGTCGGGGGTTTTGGAGTCGCGGATGTGGATGGTGGTGGGGGTGGTGGCGACTTCGACGCAGTCGCCAGGCGCACTGCTGTCGCTGCAGCTGCTCTTGAACCAGTGAAGTTCGGAGGTGCTCATAGTCTCCCCAGCGTTCGCTCGATGAAGGCCAGTGACTCCCCCGGCGTGAGAGCCTTCCCCGTGCCATCGATGAACTTCAGCACCTGGACCAGGCCATCCATCCCTGCATGGCCCTCCCTGTCAGTCGGCATGACCTGAAGCGAAACATTCCGCAACTCCCTCACCTCCAGAAGGTGTTCGAGCTGTCGGCGCAGCACCTGAGCGTCGGGGCGGGCTCCCTCTCGAAGATCGGTTTACGTGCCATACGTGCAGCCGTCTCCCGCTCCACGTCGTCCGGCGAGTACGCGGGCTGGCGCGTCTCGTACAGTGCCCGCGCGTACTCCGGCGTCTGAAGCAACCCCTGGATGTTGTGGTTGCTGTACTGCATCAGCTCAACCGCCCCGGCCGCTTCCCGGCAGACCTTGAGCAGGCGACCCACCGCCTGCACCATCGGCTCGATCTCGTCGCCGGGTTCGACGTCCCAACCCGCCTCGTCCACGCCCTCGTTCACGCTCACGCACCTCCAACGCGCACCTTTACCCGTACAACGCCCGAGACAGCCAAGACAGCCGGGACAAACCCGGGACAGAAAAAGGCCGGTGAGAGTGCAAGCCCCGTCCCCACGGGCACTCTCACCGGCCGGTCCGCTACCGGAAGCGGTGCGTCAGGCGCGTACCAGCTCCCTCTCCTCGTCCGGATCGGCGTTCTTCTGGAGGCCCTCGCCCTCGACGTCCACGTTGGGCAGCGCGCGGTCGAGCCACTTCGGCAGCCACCAGGCCCGCTTGCCGAGCAGCGCGAGCACCGCCGGGACGATGGCCATGCGGACGATGAACGCGTCGAAGAAGACGGCGATCGCGAGGCCGAAGCCGATCATCTTGATCATCGCCTCGGTGGAGCCGATGAAGCCGGAGAAGACGGCGATCATGATGACGGCGGCGGCGGTGACGACCCGTGCGCCGTGCTTGAAGCCGGTGACGATGGCCTGGTTGGGCTTCTCGCCGTGGACGAACGCCTCCCGCATCCGGGTCACGAGGAAGACCTCGTAGTCCATCGCGAGACCGAAGACGACACCCACCATGAAGATCGGCATCATCGACATGACCGGGCCGGTCTGCTCGACGTTCATCAGGCCCGACAGCCAGCCCCACTGGAAGACCGCGACCACGGCGCCGAGGGCCGCGAGCACGCTGAGCAGGAAGCCGAGGGCCGCCTTCAGCGGGACGAGGACCGAGCGGAAGACCACGATCAGGAGCAGGAAGGCCAGGCCGACGACCAGCGCCAGGTACGGCAGGAGCGCGTCGTTCAGCTTCTGCGAGACGTCGATGTTCATCGCCGTCGAACCGGTGACCAGGACCTTGGAGTCGGTCTCCTTCGCGATGTCCACGCCCTTGTCACGGATGGTGTGCACCAGGTCCTGGGTCGTCTGCGAGGACGGCTTGGACTTGGGTACGACCGTGATCGTCGCGGTGTCGCCGGCCTTGTTGGCCATGGCCGGGGTGACCGTGACGACGTCCTTCAGGCCCTTGATCTCGTCGCCGACCTTGGTGAAGGCGGCCTTGGGGTCGTGGGCGTCCTTGGCATCGACCACGACCATCAGCGGGCCGTTGAAGCCGGGCCCGAAGCCCTCGGAGAGCAGGTCGTAGGCGCGGCGCTGGGTGGTGGAGGTGGGCTGGGAGCCGTCGTCGGGCAGGCCCAGTTCCAGGGAGGTGGCCGGGATCGCCGCCGCGCCGAGGCCGAGCACGCCGAGCAGCAGGACGGCGACCGGGCGTCGTACGACGAAGCTCGCCCAGCGGGTGCCCATGTTGGGCCGGCCCGGCTTCTTCGGCGTACGGCCGCCGCCGAGCAGCTTGCTCTTCTCGCCGGCCGGCTTGACCTTGCGGCCCGCGTAGCCGAGCAGCGCGGGGATCAGCGTCAGCGCGATCAGGACGGCGATGGCGACCGTGCCCGCCGCCGCGATGCCCATCTTGGTGAGCATCGGGATGTTGACGACCGACAGGCCGACCAGGGCGATGACGACGGTGAGGCCGGCGAAGACCACCGCCGAGCCCGCCGTACCGACGGCCCGTCCGGCCGCTTCCTCGCGTTCGCGGCCCTCGGCCAGTTCGGCGCGGAAGCGGGAGACGATGAAGAGGGCGTAGTCGATGCCGACGGCCAGGCCGATCATGGACGCGAGGGTGGAGGTCGTGGAGCCGAGGTCCAGGGCGCTGGCGAGCGCGGTGATCGTGGAGACGCCGATGCCGACGCCGATGATCGCGGTGAGCAGCGGGAATCCGGCCGCGAGCAGCGAGCCGAAGGTGATGACGAGGACGACGGCGGCGATACCGATGCCGATGACCTCGCTGGAGCCGGTCTTCGGGGCCGCGCTCAGCGCGTCACCGCCGACCTCGACGGTCAGTCCGGCGTCCCGCGCGTGCTGTGCGGCCTGCTTCAGGGCGTCCCTGGAGGAGTCCTTCAGCTGCATGCCGGAGACCTTGTACTTCACCGAGGCGTAGGCGATCGTGCCGTTCTTGCTGACGGCGTGCCCGGTGTAGGGGTCGGCGACGGAGGTGACCTCGGAGCCGCTGCCGAGTTCCTTGACGGTCTTCTCGACGGCCGCCTTGTTGAGTTGGTCGGTCATCTTCTCGCCGGCCGGCGCCTTGAAGACGACGCGCGCGGTGGCACCGTTGGCACTCATCCCGGGGAAGCGCTGTTCCAGCAGGTCGAAGGCCTTCTGCGCCTCGGTGCCGGGGATCGAGAAGGAGGTGTTGCCGGCGGCCGGCGCGGAGGCGGCGCCCACCCCGGCGAGGGTGAGCAGCGCGACCCATATCAGGGCGATGAAGTGCCGTCGCCGGAAGGCGAGACGGCCGAGTTTGTAGAGCATCGTGGCCACGGAGACGTACTCCCGGTCAGGTCGTGGGGTTCATCAGGGCAGGGGTGATCAGCCCGACGACGTGAGCGGTGACGTCAGGTGGTGGGCTTACTCGGGGATCAGAAGGTGATCAGGGTGATCAGGATGATCGGTTGGTGATCGGGTGGTGATCAGGTGGTGATCAGGTGGTGGGAGCGCCGAGGGCGGGGAGGACCACGGCGTCGATGTACGACAGAAGGAAGGCCTGCGTCGGCGGCTGCTCGTCGATGAGCGTGCGGGCGGCGAACCCGCCGATCATCATGTGCATCACGTAGTCGATCGCCGGGTTGTCCGCGCGGACCTCGCCCCGGTCGATCGCCCGTTGCAGCACCCGGCGGAACGCCGCCATCTCCGGCTCGATGAGATGGTCCTTGAACGCGCGCAGAAGGTCCGGGTTGCCGTGCATGGCCATCGCCAGACCCCGCATCAGCGCGGAGTTCTGCTCCATCTCGCAGTCGTCGGAACGCAGGGTGAGGGCGTGCAGATCGCTCCTGAGCGATCCGGTGTCGACCTCGTCGGCGGAGCCGCCCGGCTTGCTGTGCCGCACCGCCTTCGCCACCAGCTCGGCCTTGCCGCCCCACTGGCGGTAGAGCGTGGCCTTGCTGGACTTGGTGCGCGCGGCCACGGCGTCCATGGTGAGGGCGTCGTAGCCGACCTCCCGGAGCAGGTCGAGCACGGCCTCGTACAACTCGGCCTCACGCTCGGGCGTGATCCGGCTGCGGCGCCCCGGTGCAAGCACCGGCTCCACCGGAGCGGCCGACGCCGCGCCGCTGACCGACGCCTCGGTCATGCCACTCACCTTCCCACTCCGTCGCCTTCCGGTTTCGTACCACCATGAACATACCCTGAGAGCGTGCGAAACGAAACCGTTTCGTACGTGCTTTGGGTCACGAACGTGAGGGGCGCATAAGTTGCTGGGTCCCAGCGGGCGGAAAAGCATGGGGAGGTGAGCTATCTGCGCCTTCCCCACCTGAGCGGCGATCTGCTGTGCTTCGTGGCCGAGGACGACCTCTGGCTGGCCCCTCTCGACGCCCCGGGCCGGGCCTGGCGGCTCACGGCGGACCGTACGAAGACCGGGCACCCGCGTTTCTCGCCCGACGGCCGCCAGATCGCGTACACGACCTGGCGCAGTCTCGTGCCCGAGATCCACCTGGTCGGCGTCGACGGCGGACCGACGCGGCAGCTGACGTACTGGGGCAGCGCCGACACCCAGGTCTGCGGCTGGACGCCCCCGGAAGAGGACGGAAGGTGCCGCATCCTGGCGGTGGCCTCGCACAGCCAGCCCTTCTCCTACTTCACCTGGGCCTACAAGGTCCCCACCGACGGCGACCCCGGCGGGCGGCTGCCCTGGGGCCCGGTCGCCGACATCCAGGTCGCCGACGTCGCCGGCGAGCACAAGACCCTCCTGCTCACCGGCACCCCGCCGCACGAACCGGCCTCCTGGAAGCGCTACCGCGGCGGCGCCATGGGCCGGCTCTGGCTGCACGGGCGGCAGCTCGTGCCCGACATCGGCGGCCATCTGGCCTGCCCCATGTTCGTCGCCGGCCGGATCGCCTTCCTCTCCGACCACGAGGGCGTCGCCAACCTCTACTCCTGCGCCCATGACGGCACCGACCTGCGCCGTCACACCGACCACGACGCCTTCTACGCCCGGCACGCCTCCAGCGACGGCACCCGGGTGGTCTACCAGTGCGCGGGCGACCTGTGGCTGGTGGACGACTTCGCCCCGGATGCCGTACCGCGCAAGCTGGACGTCCGCCTCGCCGGGCCGGCCACCGGGCGCCGCCGGTACCAGGTGCCGGCCGCGCAGAACGTCGACGGCATCTCCGTGGACGAGACCGGCCGGGCCAGCGCCGTCGTCGTACGCGGCAGCCTGTACTGGCTCACCCACCGCGACGGCCCCGCCCGGACGATCTCCGACACGCCCGGCGTGCGGGTACGGCTGCCGGAGATGCTGGGCACGACCGGTCAGGTGGCCTATGTGACGGACGCCGAGGGCGCGGACGCCGTGGAGATCGCCCAGCTGCCCCGCGCGACGGGCGACCGCACGCCCCGCCGGCTCGCCTCCGGCGCACTGGGCCGCGTCCTGGAGATGGCCTCCGATCCGGAGGGCGAACGACTCGCGGTCGCCTCGCACGACGGGCGGTTGCTGCTGATCGATGTGCTCGATGCGTCGGAGGGAGAGGCTGGGGAGGATGGGGACGCCGCGCGCAGCGACGAGGCCACCGCAGCCGCGGCGGATACCGGCGAACAGGACACGGGAGCCACGGCAGGCGCGGGCGGACAGGGCGCGAGCGCCGCGGCCGTAGCCGACGGGCCGGGCGCCGGACCCGCGGAAGCCGCCGGAGGCCACGTCACCGAGCTGATCCGGTCCGTCAACGGCCCCGTCCGCGACCTCGCCTTCTCCCCGGACGGGGCGTGGCTCACCTGGTCCCATCCGGGCATCGGCCGTTCCCTGCGCAAGATCAAACTGGCCCGGATAAAGGACCGGCTGATCGTGGACGTGACCAACGGCCGCTTCGAGGACGAGAAGCCGGTCTTCACCCGCGACGGCCGGTATCTTGCCTTCCTCTCCTGGCGCGGCTTCGACCCGGTGTACGACGTCCACACCGGCGACCTGTCCTTCCCGCTCGGCTGCCGCCCGTACCTCGTCCCGCTGAACTCGGTGACCCCCTCCCCCTTCGCCCTCAACCCCGAGGGCCGTCCGGCGGCCGGCGGGCTGGACCCGGTCGAGGACGAGGAGACGGGCGAGGCCGGCACGGTGACGGTGGAGGTGGAGGGCCTGGCGAACCGGGTCACGCCGTTCCCCGTGATCGCCTCGAAGTACTCCGCGCTGTGCCCGGTCGCGGGCGGCGGACTGGTCTGGCTGCGCTGGCCGATCTCCGGCGCGCTCGGCGAGACCTTCGTCAACCCGGCCGACATCAGCGGTCGTCCCACTCTGGAGTACTTCAACATCACCAAGGCGAAGAAGGCCGAACTGGTCGACCACCTGGACTGGTTCGCGGTCAGCGGCGACGGCACCCGGCTGGTCGTCGTGGACGAGGGCGACCTGCGCGCGGTGCCCTCCACGGAGTCCGGCGACGCGGACACGACGGTCTGGATCGACCTGCGCCGCATCCTGCACGAGGTCGACCCGCCCGCCGAATGGCGCCAGGCCTACGACGAGGCGGGACGGATCATCCGCGCCTACTTCTGGGACCCCGGCATGTGCGGCATCGACTGGGACGCGGTGCTCGACCAGTACCGCCCGCTCGTCGAACGGGTCGCCTCCCCCGACGAGTTCGCGGATCTGCTGCGCGAGGTACTCGGCGAACTGGGCACCTCGCACGCCTACGTCACCGCCGCCCGCCGCAACGAGGGCCCGCCCCACTACCAGCGCTGGCAGGGCCTGCTCGGCGCCAACCTCGTACGCCGGGACGAGCACTGGATCGTCAAACGCATCCTGCCCGGCGACTCCTCCGACTCCAAGGCCCGCTCACCGCTGGCCGGCACGGGCATCCGCGAGGGCGCCGCCCTCACCCACGTCGACGGCCGCCCGGTCGATCCGCTGACCGGTCCGTTCCCGCTCCTCGCCGGTTCCGGGGGTACGACCGTGGAGCTGACGTTCGTCCCGGCGGACGGGGAGTCGGGCCGGGCCCGCCGGGTCGCCGTCGTCCCGCTCATCGACGAGCGTCCGCTGCGCTACCAGGACTGGGTCGCCAAACGCCGCGAGGTCGTACGGGAGTTGAGCGGCGGCAAGTGCGGCTATCTGCACATCCCCGACATGGGCGGCTCGGGCTGGGCCCAGTTCAACCGCGACCTGCGCATGGAGGTGTCCCGGCCCGCCCTGATCGTGGACGTGCGCGGCAACGCGGGCGGGCACATCAGCGAACTCGTCATCGAGAAGCTGACCCGGACGATCCTGGGCTGGGATCTGACGCGGGACGCCCAGCCGGTGTCGTACACCTCGAACGCGCCGAGGGGCCCGATCGTGGCCCTGGCCGACGAGGCGACGTCGTCCGACGGCGACATGATCACGGCCGCGTTCAAGCTGCTGAAACTCGGGCCGGTGGTCGGGCAGCGCACCTGGGGCGGTGTGGTCGGCATGACCGGCCGCCACCGGCTGGGCGACGGCACGGTCATCACGGTGCCGATGAACGCCGCCTGGTTCGACGCCTACGGCTGGTCCGTGGAGAACCACGGCGTCACCCCCGACCTGGAGATCATGCGCACCCCCCTGGACTGGGCGGAGGGCCGGCACGCCCAGATGGACGACGCGATCCAACTGGCCCTGGACCTCCTGGAATCCATCCCCGCCGCCATCCCCCCCGACTACACCGACGCCCCCAACCGATCCCGCCCGGAGCTTCCGCCTCGGGAGAAGCGGGGGGAGGAGTAGGCACCACCCCGAACAAACAAAAAACGTGGGGCGCCCTCCACAAGGAAGGGCGCCCCACACCGACCGGCCAAAGCCGAGCGCAGCGACTACGCGTCGTAGTCCCGGTTGAAACGGTCTTGCATCTCCCGGTCCGTGTCCTCGATGTCGCGCATGTTCTCGTGCTTCTGACCACGCTGAGGCTGCTGACCACGCTGGGGCTGCTGGCCCCGCTGAGGCTGCTGGCCACGCTGGGGCTGCTGGGGCTGCTGGGGCTGCTGGCCACGCTGGCCGGCCCGCTCACGCGCCTGGCCCGGCTTGTCCTTGCCCTTCTGCTGCGCCTCTTTGGCCTGGTCCTTGAACTGGTCCTTCATACCCATGTGGGTTCACTCCCGTGGTGAGTGAGGGTGGGGGTGGCCCTTGGCGAAGCCCCCTCGACGGGGCCCGGCGGGGCCTCGACCAGATTCACACGGGCGACCAGGGAGCGCATGTGGATCAGTTACGGCGCGTAGCCCGCGCCGCTTCGTCGGCCGCACCACCCGCGCCCACGAGCCCCGAACGCATCCCCTGCAGCCGGGGCGCGAACCGCTTCATCTCGCGCTGCCCGACCGTCCCGATGAGCCCCGGCAGATAACCGCGCACGCCCTGCATACCGCGCAGCCACCACTGTCCGTACACATGCGCCGAGCGCCGCTCGATCCCGGCGACCAGCCGGTCCACCGCCGGTCCCAGCGGGTACGTCTTGTTGGACGGCCACGGCAGCCGCTGCCGCAGCTCGCGCATCACGTCGTCCTGGTCGGCGCCGCGCACCATGTCGGTGTCGGTCCAGGACAGGTAGCCGACGCCGACGCGCACGCCCTGGTAGCCGACCTCGGCGCGCAGACAGTGCGCGTACGCCTCCACGCCCGACTTGGACGCGCAGTACGCCGTCATCATCGGCGCCGGGGTGATCGCGGCGAGCGAGGCGATCTGGAGCAGATAGCCCCGGCTCTCCGCCAGCACCGGCAGGAACGCCCGCGCGGTCACCGCCGAACCGATCAGGTTCACCTCGATCACCCGCCGCCAGGCCTGCGGATCGGAGTCGGCGAACGGCCCGCCCGTCGCCACACCGGCGTTGGCCACCACGATGTCGACCTTCCCGAACCGCGCCTTCACCTCCTGCGCGACCCGGCTCATCGTCTCGTGGTCCGTGACATCGGCGTACCAGTAGGCGCTGTCGCTGTGCAGACGCGAGGAGACCTCCTTGAGCGCCTCCTCCTCCAGCCCGACCAGCGCGACCTTCGCGCCGCGCGCGGAGAGCTTGCGCGCCAGCAGCTCACCGACACCGCGCGCCGCTCCGGTGACGACCGCGACCTGCCCTTCGAGGCTGACCCTGCTCATGCGCCCTCCTTGATCTGCGCGGGGGTGGCCCCCGTGACATACGTGGTGACGAGTTCCCGGATCCTGGCGGTCACCAGGTCGGGGGCCTCGATCGGGGTCATGTGGCCGACGCCGGTCAGCTCGGTGAGGCCGACGCAGTGCGGCAGCGCGGCGACCAGCGCGCGGGCGTGTACGGGGGGCGTGAGCCGGTCGGACGAGCCGTGCACGATCGCGGTGGGCGCGTGCAACTCCCGTACGCCGTGGTCGAGATCGAGCCCTTCGAGCACGTTGGCCCAGGCATGGCGCACGGCGCGCGGACAGGCGTGCACGATCCGCGCGCACGCCGCCACCATGTGCGGGGCGGAACCGGCACCCATGGTGGCGTACTTGAGGATGCTCTTCGCGACCGGCGTGACCGGCCCGAGCGGAGCACGCGAACCAAGAACGCGCCCGGTGATCCAGGTGCGCACGCGCCCCGCGCGCAACGGCACCACGAGCGCCTCCGCGACCAGCCGCGAGCTGCCGGTGCTGCACAGCAGAACGGCGGCGGCGTGTTCACGGAAGCGGGGGCGGGTGGCCGCGGCCATGACCGTCATCCCGCCCATGGAGTGGCCGACGATCAGCGCCTTCTGTCCGGGTGAGAGTGTCTGCGCGAGGACCGCTTCGAGGTCGTCCGCCAGCGCGTGGGTGGTGCACGCGGAGCTCGCGGGACTGCGCCCGTGCCCCCTCTGGTCGTATGCGATCACGCGGTGATCGGTGGCCAGGTCCCGTATCTGTGCGGCCCAGAAGGCGGTCGAGCAGGTCCAGCCGTGGGAGAGGACGACGGGGGGCGCGTTCTCGGGCCCGTGCACCTCGACATGCAGCCGCGCGCCGTCGGCGGAGACGACGGTGAGTTCGCGGGCGGGGGCGGGCGGGGCGTACGGTCCGGAGGCCACGGAGGCGGGACGGCTCATGCGGCGCCCTCGCTCTGCGCAGCGGCGGCCACCGTCTTCTGCTGCACGGCCGTATCGGCCGGCTTGCTGTCGGCCTTGCGGATGACCGTGTACTCCCCCAGATCCACCCGCCGGGTCGCGCGCCGGAACTCGGACGTCGTACCGGGCCAGATGGTGGTGTTGCGGCCGCTCGCGTCCAGGTACCAGCTGGTGCAGCCGCCGGTGTTCCACACGGTGCGCTTCATGCGCTCCTGGACCTTGCGGTTCCAGTCCTCGACGGCCGCGGGCTGGGCATCGAGGGCCGTACGGCTGCCCAGGACGTCCAGTTGCCGCAGGTAGTCGGCCATGTAGTTCAGCTGGGACTCGATCATGAGGATCATGGAGGAGTTCCCGAGGCCGGTGTTGGGCCCGATGATGGTCATCCAGTTCGGGAACCCGGCGGCCGCGGCGCCGCGCAGCGCCCGCATGCCGTTCTTCCAGGAATCGGCGAGGGTGATGCCCTCCGCCCCGATCACCCGCTCGGCGATCGGCATGTCCGTGACGTGGAAGCCCGTACCGAAGATGATCGCGTCGACCTCGGCCTCGGTGCCGTCGGCCGCGACGACGGTCGAGCCGCGGATCTCACTGAGCCCGCCGGCGACGACGTCCACATTCGGCCGGGCCAGCGCCGGGTAGTACTCGCTGGACAGCAGGATCCGCTTGCAGCCGATGCGGTAGTCGGGGGTGAGCTTGGCGCGCAGGGCCGGGTCCTTGATGGCGCGGGCCATGTTGCGCTTGGCGAGTTGCTCGACGAGTCCGAGTTCGTCGGGGTGCTTGGTGAACGCCTGCACCTGCAGCTCGCGGATGCCCCACAGCAGGCCCCGCCTCAGCCGGGTGGTGAACGGCAGCGACCGGTGCACCCAGCGCTCGGCGCCGCTGATGGCGCGGTCGACGCGGGGCATCACCCACGGCGGGGTGCGCTGGAAGAGGGTGAGCCGGCCCACCTCGCGCTGGATCGCGGGCACGATCTGGATGGCGGACGCGCCGGTGCCGACCATGGCGACGCGCTTGCCGCGCAGGTCGTAGTCGTGGTCCCAGCGGGCGGAGTGGAACACCTTGCCCGGGAAGGACTCCAGGCCCGGGATCTCGGGGATCTTCGGGTCGGACAGCGGCCCGGTCGCGGAGACGACCACGTCGGCGGAGAGCGACCCGCGCGTGGTCTCGATGTTCCACCGCAGGTTCTCCGCGTCCCAGGTCATCAGCTTGACCTCGGAGTCGAAACGGATGTGCCGACGCAGTCCGAAGAGGTCGGTGATGTGCTCCAGGTAGGCGCGGATGTGCCGCTGCCCGGAGAACGTGCGCGGCCAGTCGGGGTTGGGCGCGAAGGAGAAGGAGTAGAGATGGGAGGGCACGTCACAGGCGCACCCGGGATAACTGTTGTCCCGCCAGGTGCCGCCGACGCTGTCCGCCCGTTCCAGGACGACGAAGTCGGTGATCCCTTCGCGGCGCAGCCGCACCGCGGCCCCCAGACCGCCGAACCCGGACCCGATCACCGCCACCCGTACATGCTCGTGCTCGGCCATCCCGAAGCCTCCACGCATCACCTTGGACCCTGCCAGTGAACACTGGCGCAATGGGACTGTAGAGCAGCTCCCTACCGAGCGGTAGGGGTCGGCAAGGGAAAGTTACCGGCGGTACAACATAGGCTGCGGGCGTGGCAGAGGACGCAGAACACCCGGAGGTACGGCCGCAGGCACCGCGCGAGTACCGCATGGAGGAGCTGGCGCGCCTGGCCGGCATCACCGTGCGCACGCTGCGCTTCTACCGCGAGCGCAAGCTGATCCCGCCGCCCCGCCGTGAGGGCCGTATCGCCTGGTACGACGACCATCACCTGGCCCGTCTGCGCACCATCGCCGCCCTGCTGGAGCGCGGCCACACCCTCAACGGCATCGCCGAACTGGCCGAGGCCTTCGACCACGGCCGCGATGTCGCCGACCTCCTCGGCGTCGGCGGCCCCACCGAGGAGGAGCCGGTCCACCTCACCCCGGAGGAACTCGCGGCCCGCTTCGAGGGCGAGGTGACCCCCGAGAACCTCGCCGCCGCCATGGAACTGGGCTACCTGGGCACCGACGGCGACGAGATCGTCCACATCAGCCGCCGCCTGCTGGACGTCTCCTCCGCGCTGGTCCGCGAGGGCATCCCGCTCGGCGAGGTCCTCACGGCCGCCGCCCGCGTCCGCGAACACGCCGACGCCTTGGCTGCGCTCTTCTCCGACCTGATCCTGCGCCACGCTCCCGAAGAGGACCTCCACCGCCTGCGCCCCCTGGCCCGCAGCGTGGTGGAGGCGGAACTGTCCCTGGCCATGGACCGCCGCCTCAACAAGGAGACAGGCGCGCAGAACTCTTGAACGCGCCCCGGCGCATCGGACGAGGCGCACGTCTACAGCACGTATCTACAGGTCGTAGACGACCGTCACGGGCGCATGGTCGGACCAGCGCTCGGCGTGCGTGGCCGCGCGCTCGACCAAGCCCTTGACGGCCTTGCCGGCGAGACCGGGCGTGGCGACGTGGTAGTCGATGCGCCAGCCGGAGTCGTTGTCGAAGGCCCGCCCGCGGTACGACCACCAGGTGTACGGACCCTCGGCCTCGGGGTGCAGGGCGCGTACGACGTCGACGTAGCCGCCCTCCTCGGCGGCGAACACCCGGCCGAGCCACTCCCGCTCCTCGGGCAGGAAGCCGGAGTTCTTGGTGTTGCCGCGCCAGTTCTTCAGGTCGGCCTGCTGGTGGGCGATGTTCCAGTCGCCGCAGACGACCACCTCGCGGCCGTCGGCGGCGGCCCGCTCGCGCAGCGCCTGGAGATGGGTGAGGAACTCCCCCATGAAGCGGATCTTCTCGTCCTGCCGCTCGGTGCCCACCTCACCGGAGGGCAGATACAGGGAGGCGACCGTGACGCCGGGCAGGTCGGCCTCGACATAGCGTCCACTGCCGTCGAACTCGGCCGAGCCGAACCCGACCCGGACGCGGTCGGGCTCGCGCCGCATGTAGAGGGAGACGCCCGCGCGCCCCTTGGCGGCGGCCGGGGCGTGCACGACGTGCCAGCCGTCGGGCTGCCGCACCTGCTCGGGCAGCTGGTGCGGTTCGGCCCGCACCTCCTGCAGGCAGACGACGTCCGCGGAAGTCCGCGCGAGCCACTCCACGAAGCCCTTCTTGGCGGCGGCTCGCAGTCCGTTCACGTTCACCGAGGTCACAGTCAGCACCAGGGCACGATACCGGCACACTGGACCAGGTCCACCCGCACAGCCCGACGATCACGTCCTGCATAGAAGTACGATGCCTCGCATGAATATACGCCCGGTTCGCTTCGATCACCCCGACGCCGTCAAGCTCAACAACGAGGTCCAGGCCGAGTACCACGTGCGCTACGGCGACGGCGGCGACGCCACGACCCTCGACGCCACCGACTTCGACCCACCCCGGGGCGTATATCTGATCGCGTACGACGAGCACGACCGCCCCGTCGCGACCGGCGGCTGGCGCAGCCAGGACCACAACGGCGAGGGCAACAGGGACGGCGACGCCGAACTCAAGCGCATGTACGTGGTCGCCGAGATGCGCGGACGGGGTCTCGCGCGCCGCATGCTCACGGCCCTGGAGGAGGACGCCCGCGCCGCCGGCCGCCTCCGCATGGTCCTGGAGACGGGCACCAAGCAGCCGGAGGCCATCGCCCTGTACACCTCCAGCGGCTACGAACCCTGCATCAAGTTCGGCTATTACCGCCACTACGAGGAGAGCCGTTGCTTCGCGAAGGCACTCTGAGTCTGTAACTCGGATCACACCGGGCCCGCTTGAACCCCGGCGGGCCCGCCCCACGAGCCGCGAGCGAGCGCACAAACGATGGAGCCCCTGTCGGCTACTGCCGACAGGGGCTCCATGCTGCGTGGACCTGAGGGGATTTGAACCCCTGGCCCCCTCGATGCGAACGAGGTGCGCTACCGGACTGCGCCACAGGCCCTTGCAACGAGTGAAACTTTAGCATCCCGATCGGGGTGCTTGGAAATCCGCTCCCTCACTGGTCACGGCGAGGGTTTGCGCAGGGGGCACACGGTCCGGGGCGCACCGGGGAGGGCGGGAGCGGGGTCACTCGTTGGCCGCGCGCGGGCGGTCACCGTCCTCGTACTGATCGAAGAGGGGCGTGCGTCCGCGCTCGCGCGCCCGGCGCGCGGAGGCCGAGCGGCGCGCGTCGCTGCGGCCGCCGGCCGGGTTGCCCCCGGCCGCGGGCGCCTGCCCGTCCGCCTCGCCCGCCGGCGCCCGGCTCGCCTCGCGCTCCGGCACGACCGAGCTGGACCGCGCCGAACTCCATGTGTCGGGCGCCCCCAGATCCACGTCGGAGCTGGCACGCGGCGCGACCGGCGCGGTCACGTACGTCGGCAGCGGCACCGGCACCGGGTCCCAGCTGTCCCCGCCGGGCCGCCGCTGCCGCTCGCGCTGCTGGTCGACCCACTCCGCATGATCCGTCTGCTCGACCAGTGCGCGCCGGTCCGCGGCGAGCGCGGCCAGACCGGTGTCCGTCTCGGCCTCCGAGACGTCCTCCGATTCGTCCGCGCCGGGGCGCGTGTCGAGGGACGCGCGCCGACGCGGCTGACGCTCACGCTCCCGCAGCCGCTGGGCCGCCACCTCGGCGCGCCGGCGGTCCATCTGGTAGGCGAAGCGACGGCGCTCCTGGGAGCGCAGGTACGCGATGTACACGCTGAGCAGCACGGCCGGCACCGCGGGCACCCACAGGAAGGCGAGCCCGCCGACGGCGGCGACGACGGCGCCCAGTGTGAAGGCGAAGAAGAGCATCACGGTGGTGCGCCTACGGCGTGCGAGGACCTTCGAGCGCCGGGCACGCGCTGCGGCCGCCTGTGCCGAGGAAGCGCGCCGCTCGGACGGCACCTGCTTCGCCGCGGGCGCGGAGCCGGACGCGGACGCGGGGCCGGATGCGGACGCGGGGCCGGATGCGGACGCGGACCTGGGCGCCGGCGAGGCGGCCTGTTCGCGTGCCGGTTCCGCCCTCCCGGGCGCCTCCGGTTCGCCGTCCACGTGCACCTGACGGCGGGTCGGAGGCATGGCGAACGCCCGGACGTCCACCGAATCGGTGACGGCGTCCGGGTCACCGGTTTCCGGCTCCCCCTCCTGGGCGGAGCGCGCCCGCAGGTCCTTGGCGTACCGGCGCTCCATTCCCGCCCTTCCGGACAGCAGCCGGATGGCGGTGCTGAAGCGTTCCGTCGGACGGGCCTCGTTCAGCTCGTCCTGCCTACGGAGCCACATCGGCACCAAGTAGGCGGCCCAGGCCCCGACAATGACTGCGTAGATGAGGCCGCTGCTGCTCACGCCTCACACCGTAGAGGGGTTTGCGCGAGGCCATCCGCCAATTGGGCCGGTGTGTCGCACGATCTGGCTGATATTTCCAGCTTTTTTTGCGATCGATGCGATCAACGGGCTGCCGCAGCCGCCAATTCAGTGCCCCGAGACGGTCGACATCCGATCAATTTCGAACACATATTCAATTTCCGGGGCTAGGCGGGATTCCCCGGCGTGTTCTGCGGATTGCGCGCCGGGCCGGGTGCGCCCGGCGCCCCCGAAGCACCACTCGTGCCCCCTCCGTCGTCCGTACGCCCGGTGCGCCGCTCTCCCCGAGAGCGTGCCCGCTGCCACCGCGCGAGCAACCCGTCGGGCACCTCTTCCGCGGTGAGCGCGAACACCACGTGGTCGCGCCACGCCCCGTCGATGTGGAGATAGCGCGGCCGGAGCCCCTCCTCGCGAAATCCGAGTTTCTCCACGACCCGGCGGCTGGGCCGGTTCTCGGGACGAATGCAGACCTCGATGCGGTGCAGTCCCACGGTGTGGAAACAGTGGTCCACCACGAGCGCGACAGCCGTCGGCATCACCCCGCGCCCGGCCACCGCCTCGTCCACCCAGTAACCGATGTGCCCCGAGCACATCGATCCCCAGGTGATCCCGGCGACCGTCAACTGCCCGACGAGCCGCCCCTGGTATTCGATGACGAACGGCAGCATCCGGCCCGCGTTGGCCTCGGAACGCAGGTGCCGGACCATCTGGCGATAGGTCGGCCGGTGCGTTATCGGTCCGCTCGGCGTGGGCGGCGGAATGGTCGCCTCCCAGGGGCGCAGCCAGTCCCGGTTGCGCCGGTTCACCTCGCGCCAGGCCCGCTGGTCGCGCAGCCTTATCGGCCGAAGGACGACATCACCGTCCGCCAGCACGACGGGCCAGGATGGGGTGTTCAGCTCGCACCCCCGCTACTGGGTCTGGGGTGGTCGCCGCCGCGGATCTGGTCGACGGCGTGGATCAGCAGGGGTTCCAGCACGGCGAGGCCGTCCTTCACCCCGCCCGTGGAACCCGGCAGATTGACGATCAGGGTCCGCCCGGCCACCCCGGCCAGGCCTCGCGAGAGCGCCGCGGTCGGGACCTTCTCCCGCCCGAACGCCCGGATGGCCTCCGCGATGCCCGGCACCTCGCGGTCGATCACCGCGCGGGTCGCCTCCGGCGTGCGGTCGGTGGGCGAGATCCCGGTGCCGCCGGTGGTGACGATGGCGTCGTACCCGGCGTCGACCCCCGCGCGCAGGGCCGCCTCCACAGGGTCCCCGTCCGGGACGACCTGGGGGCCGTCGACGTCGAACCCGCAGCCCTTCAGGCCGCGGGCGATCAAGGGGCCGCCCTTGTCCTCGTAGACGCCCGCGGCAGCCCTGTTCGAGGCGGTGACCACCAGAGCACGGTAGGTCATGCCCGGCTCCAGTCGCCCGACTTGCCGCCCGTCTTCTCCTCCACCCGCACGTCCGTGATGACCGCTCCCTTGTCGACCGCCTTGACCATGTCGATCACGGTGAGCGCGGCGACCGTCACAGCGGTGAGGGCCTCCATCTCGACACCCGTACGGTCCGTCGTCTTCACGGTGGCCTGGATCTCCACAGCGTCGTCCGCGACCGACAGGTCCAGTTTCACACCGGACACCGACAACGGGTGGCACAGCGGGATCAGATCCGGGGTGCGCTTGGCGCCCATGATGCCGGCGATACGCGCCGTGGCGAGGGCGTCCCCCTTGGGCACTCCTCCGCCGCGCAGCAGCTCGACCACGCGGGGTGAGACGAGGACGCGCCCGCTGGCACGGGCGGTGCGCGCGGTCACGTCCTTCTCGGATACGTCGACCATGCGGGCCGCGCCCGCCTCGTCGATGTGTGTCAGTCCGTCCTGCGTACTCATGCTGTGTGCCGCTCCCGGTCCGGGCCCGTCACGGTGCGGTGCACGGGCCTGTTGTGCGCGACACGGTACCGCCATGTCCGCGCAGGCACCGGCCCAGGACCCCGGCGGGGGCCCGACGCACGCGCGCGTGCCTCAGCCGAGCAGCACGACCTCCACCTCGGCGCCGGGCTCGACACAGTCCACGTCCTCGGGGACGACGATCAGCGCATCGGCATGCGCCAGCGCCGCGATCAGATGCGAGCCGGAACCGCCGACGGGGGTCACGTCGCCGTCGGCGTAGGCACCACGCAGGAACTGCCGGCGCCCCTTGGGCGAGCGCAGCGCCTTGTCCGCCTTCAGGGTGGCCCGGGCCCTGGGCCGGTGCACCTCCGGCAGGCCCATCAGGGCGCGGATGGCGGGACGGACGAACAGCTCGAAGGACACGTACGACGACACCGGGTTGCCCGGCAGGGCCAGCAGCGGTGTGTGGTCGGGGCCGACGGAGCCGAAGCCCTGCGGCTTGCCGGGCTGCATGGCGAGCTTGCGGAACTCCACGCCGCTGCCCGCCTCGTCCTCGTCGCCGACGTGCGACAGCGCTTCCTTGACGACGTCGTACGCCCCGACGCTCACCCCTCCCGTGGTCACCAGCAGGTCGGCGCGGACGAGCTGGTCCTCGATGGTGGCGCGGAGGGTCTCGGCGTCGTCGGCGACCGCGCCCACGCGGTAGGCGATGGCGCCGGCGTCCCGCGCGGCGGCGGTGAGGGAGAAGCTGTTGGAGTCGTAGATCTGGCCGTGGGCCAGTTGCTCGCCGGGCTGGACGAGTTCGCTGCCCGTGGACAGGACGACCACGCGCGGGCGCGGGCGCACGCGTACCGTGCCGCGGCCGATCGCGGCCAGCAGCGCGATCTGCGGCGGGCCGAGGACCGTCCCGGCCTCCAGGGCGCGGTCGCCGGCCTTCACATCGCTGCCCTTGGCGCGCACGTGCGCGCGCGCCTCGGCGGGGCGGTGCACGCGCACGTGTCCCGCGGCGCCCTCGGGGGCCAGGCTGCCGGCCCGCATGCCGGTGACCGGACCCTCGCCGAGCCCGCCGTCGGTCCACTCGACGGGGACCACGGCCTCGGCGCCGGGCGGCAGCTGGGCACCGGTCATGATGCGGGCGGCCTGGCCGGGGCCGACCCGGACCGGGTCGGCCGCGCCCGCCGCGACGTCGCCCACGACCTCCAGGACGGCCGGGAACTCCTCGCCGGCGCCCGCGACGTCCGCGACTCGCACCGCGTACCCGTCCATGGAGCTGTTGTCGAACGGCGGCAGGGACACCGGCACCGTGACGTCGTCGACCAGGACGCAGCCCTGGGCGTCGAGCAGTTGCAGCTCGATGGGTTCGAGGGGGCGGACGGTCTCGAGGATGTCCTCCAGGTGTTCGTCCACCGACCACAGGTGGTCCGGGCCGGCGGGGCGGGTCGCGGCGCTGCTCAAGATTGCTGCATCTCCTCGGCTACGAAACTGCGAAGCCAGGTCCGGAAGTCCGGGCCCAGGTCTTCACGTTCGCACGCGAGTCTGACAATGGCACGCAGATAGTCGCCACGGTCACCGGTGTCATAGCGGCGGCCCTCGAAGACGACGCCGTGCACCGGGCCGCCGACCTTCTCGTCCGTCGCGAGCTGCTGGAGGGCGTCGGTGAGCTGGATCTCGCCGCCGCGGCCCGGCTCGGTCTTGCGAAGTATGTCGAAGATGTGCGGGTCCAGGACGTAGCGGCCGATGATCGCATAGGCCGACGGGGCGTCCGCCCGGTCCGGCTTCTCGACCAGCCCGGTCACCTTGACCACGTCGCCGTCGGCGGTCGTCTCCACGGCCGCGCAGCCGTAGAGGTGGATCTGCTCGGGCGCGACCTGCATGAGGGCGATCACACTGCCGCCGTGCCGTTCCTGGACCTCGATCATGCGCTGGAGGAGCGGATCGCGCGGGTCGATCAGGTCGTCACCCAGGAGCACCGCGAAGGGCTCGCGGCCGACGTGCGGGGCGGCGCACAGCACGGCGTGCCCGAGACCCCTGGGGTCGCCCTGGCGCACGTAGTGCATGGTCGCCAGGTCGCTGGACTCCCGCACCTTGGTCAGCCGGTCGGCGTCGCCCTTCTTCTGCAGGGCCGACTCCAGCTCGTAATTGCGGTCGAAGTGGTCCTCGAGCGGGCGCTTGTTGCGTCCGGTGATCATGAGGACGTCGTCGAGCCCCGCCGACACGGCCTCCTCGACCACGTACTGGATCGCGGGCTTGTCGACGACCGGCAGCATCTCCTTGGGAGTGGCCTTGGTGGCCGGCAGAAACCGAGTCCCGAGACCTGCTGCGGGAATGACAGCCTTACTGATCCTGGGGTGCGACTGAGTCATGTCCGCCACCATATCCGGTGTCTTTGTAGGAAAACTGTGACTCCGGTTGGTTGACCCTTTATGACCGCATTGAACAATCAAGAAGGGCGCGAGAAACGACCCGTGGAACACAACGGACGCACGAGCGAGCCTGACAAGCGCATGTTGCGGCGGGAGTTCCTCTCGGTGAGGAACAGGTTGACACAGGATGACGTCGACGCGACAGGGCGCGCACTGGCGGAGCGTGCGCTGGAGCTGCCCGAGCTGGCACGTGCGCGCACGGTGGCGGCGTACGTCTCCGTGGGGAGCGAGCCCGGCACGCGGGCGCTACTGGACGCGCTGCGCGCGCGGGGCGTACGGGTCCTGCTCCCCGCGCTCCTGCCCGACAACGACCTGGACTGGGGCGAGTACACCGGCCCGGACTCCCTCGCGCGGGTCCAACACGGCGGGAAAATGGCGCTTTTCGAACCCTCGGGCGCGCGCCTCGGCCCTGACGCCGTAACGGACGCGGACGTCGTCCTGCTGCCCGGGCTCGCGGTCGATGCACGCGGGATGCGCCTGGGGCGCGGCGGAGGGTCGTACGACCGCGTGCTGGCTCGTCTGGAGCGTGCGGGCGCACGCCCCCGGCTCGTGGTGCTCCTGTACGACGCGGAGGTCGTCGCGCACGTCCCGGCGGAGGCGCACGACAAGCCGGTGCACGCGGTGGTGACGCCCTCCGGCGTGCGCCGCTTCCCCAGCGCCTGACCGGACGCGGCAGGAAAACGGCCCTCCACGCGTGCGCGTGGAGGGCCGTTTTCCGAGCTGTGCCGTCAGTGGCTCATGGCTTGAGGACGAGTGTGTCGCTCGTGCTCTGGTCGACCGCCTGGCTCGAGAACGACCAGGGCAGCAGCTCGCCCTTGACCCACAGGCTCGTCTGGTCCGTGTAGTGCGCGCTGAAGGCGTGTCCGGAGGCGCCGGTCAGGTTGATCCACTTGGACTTGTCGAGGTCGGCGAGGTTGACGACCATCCGCATGGAGGGCACCCAGACGACGTTGTAGCCGCCGGCGGCGTTCCAGCCGGTCGCGTTCACCGTGGCCTCGCCGCCGCTGAGCTTCCAGGGACCGCGGTTGAGGATGTACTGCAGGACCTGGGGACCGTCGGTGCCGAGCGTCTGGTTCTTCAGGAAGAGGCGGTGCAGCCGGCCCCAGCTCCAGGTGTCGATGTCCTTGCCGAGCTTGGCGGTCAGCTCCCAGCGGGCGTCGATCATCGCGCGGGCGAAGAGCTGGTCCACGTTGTTCGCCGCGGGACGGGTGCGGGACTCGGGCGTCTTCCACCAGTCGCTGTCCGGCTTGTCCATCAGGGTGCGCACGACCTCGAACCAGCGGTCCCCGCCGTCCGGCTGCGCCTGGTCGGTGTCGCGCTCGCCGCACTCGCGCACCTTGGTCTTGTCGTCGACCGGGCCGGTGCTGTCGATCTTGGGGACGGACAGGCACTGTCCGTTGACGCGCAGCTCCTTGGGGAGCTTGTTGCCGAAGGCGAGCTTGAGGATGTTGCGCCAGACGGCGTTGAAGTAGGCGGCCGCCGCGGAGTCGGCGTCCTGGGTGTAGTCCCAGCCCTCCAGCAGCTTCTGCGCCTCGCGGACGTTCTTGTCCTTGAGGTTGATCTTCAGCAGCTTGGGCACCAGGAGCTTGGCGATCTCGCTGCTGTTGTCCAGCTGCATCTGCCGCATGTCGTCGGTGGAGATCTTGCCGCCGTCCTTGATCTTGGACTCGATCAGGTCGGTGATGCGCTGGCTGCGGGTGCCGTAGCCCCAGTCGGCGGTGAGCGCGTACGGGTACTTGTCCTTGTCGACCACGGCCTGGTTGGCGGTGACGATGTAGCCGCGCTCGGGGTCGAACTCGTAGGGCAGCTCGTTCTGCTTGACGAAGCCCGTCCAGCGGTACTTCGAGTCCCAGCCGGGCGCGGGGATGGAGCCGTCGTCGACGGAGGAGCGGGTGGGGATCTTGCCGGGCAGCGTGTAGCCGATGTGGCCGGCGGTGTCGGCGTAGACGAGGTTCTGCGAGGGCACGTCGAAGAGGGCGGCGGCCTGGCGGAACTCGCTCCAGTCGGCCGCCCTGTCGAGGGCGAAGACGGCGTCCATGGCGGTGCCCGGGTCGAGCGCAGTCCACCTCAGGGCGATGCCGTAGCCGTCGCCACGATCGGGCGCGGCGGTGTTGACCGTGGCCCGCTTGCCGACCTGGACGAGTTCGTCGTCACGGTCGGAGAGCAGTGGCATGCCGTCCTGGGTCTGGCGCACGACGATCGTCTTGGGCGAGCCGCCGGCGACGTTGATGGTCTCCTCGCGGGTCGTGAACGGCCGGACCTTGCCGTCGTACAGGTAGCCGTTCGCGCTCACCTTCTCCAGGTAGAGGTCGGTGACGTCGACCCCGGAGTTGGTCATGCCCCAGGCGATGTCGGCGTTGTGGCCGATGACCACACCGGGCATGCCGGCGAAGGTGTAGCCGGCCACGTCGTACTGGCACTTGCTGGAGACGCTGCGGCAGTGCAGGCCCATCTGGTACCAGACGGACGGCAGCGACGCCGACAGGTGCGGGTCGTTGGCGAGCAGCGGCTTCTTGGTGATGGTGTACTTCCCGGACACCACCCAGGAGTTGGAGCCGATGCCCTGGCCGTTCACGCCGACGGCGGTCGGGACGTTGTCCAGGACCTTGTAGAGGCCCGCCAGCTGGCTTGTGAGCGCCGATCCGGTCTTGGAGGAGGCGGAGGAGCCGGTCGCGCCCTTCGTGCCCCCAGAGGCGCTCGTGGCGCCGCCGGTCGTACCGGTCGCGCCCGTCGTACCGGTGTGCTGGGAGGTGCCCGTGCCGCCGCTCTGCTGGAAGGACTTGGCCAGCCGGCTGTACTGGCCTTCCTGGACGATCGGCTTGTTGCGGCTGTACGGGTACTCCGGGTACAGGTCCTGGATCTGCTGCGGGCCGAGCCGGCTGGTCATCAGCGCGCGGTCGATCTCGTCCTTCATGTTGCCGCGCAGGTCCCAGGCCATCGCCTTCAGCCAGGAGACGGAGTCGACCGGGGTCCACTTCTGCGGCTTGTAGTCGTTGGTGAAGCCCAGGGCGGCGTACTCCAGGGAGATGTCCTTGCCGTCCTTGCCCTGAAGGTAGGCGTTGACCCCCTTGGCGTACGCCTGGAGGTACTTCTTCGTGGAGGCCGACAGCTTGGTGTCGTACTCCTGCGTGGCGATCCGGTCCCAGCCGAGGGTGCGCAGGAACTCGTCGCTCTTGACCTGGCTCTTGCCGAACATCTCCGACAGGCGCCCGGACGTCATGTGCCGGCGCACGTCCATCTCGTAGAACCGGTCCTGTGCCTGCACATAGCCCTGTGCCATGAACAGGTCCTCGTCGGACGACGCGTAGATCTGCGGGATGCCGTTGCCGTCCCGCTTGACGTCGACCGGCCCCGACAGGCCCTCGATCGTGATCGTGCCCTTGGTCTGCGGGAAGGAGGCGCGCACGGTGCTGATCGACCAGTAGGCGCCGTAGGCGATGCCCCCGATGATGGCCAGTACCAGTACCAGCACGATCAATCGGGCTTTGCGCCCCTTCTTCCTGCCGGACTTGGCGGGCTTGTCACCCGTTGTGGCGGTGGTGTTGGGGGGCATCGCTGTCCTTGCTGTCCTAACGCGAGCGGCAGGTCGGGCTGTGACTTTGAATGAGCGCTGGAGCAACCATAGGCGCAGGGCCCTGTGCCGCTTGACGCGGAGTGGGGAACCAGCGCGTACGAGCGTTCGATCTTGCCTCCATGAGCGTCAAGAAAGCGTCAAGACTTAGGTAAGGTAACGAAGTACTTGGGTGCGGTGCGCCGCAGCCTCGGGTCTTGTGTACGTGAGCTCGCGCGCCCGGCGCGCGAGCCAAGGAAGGGAACCGCCGCTGACTGTTCACCACCTCAACCAGCTCTTGCTCGTCTGCTCCGTGGTCCTGCTCGTCGCCGTCGCGGCCGTACGGATCTCCTCCCGCAGCGGGCTCCCCAGCCTGCTCGTCTACCTGGCGATCGGCGTCCTCATGGGCCAGGACGGCCTCGGCGAGATCCACTTCAACAGCGCCGCGGCGACCCAGGTCATGGGGTACGCGGCCCTGGTCGTGATCCTCGCCGAGGGCGGTCTCGGCACGAAGTGGAAGGAGATCAAGCCGGTCCTGTCGTCCGCCTCGGTCCTGGCGACCCTCGGCGTCGCCGTCAGCGTGGGCGTCACCGCGGCCGGCGCGCACTATCTGGTCGGGCTGGAATGGCGGCAGGCACTCATCATCGGCGCGGTGGTGTCGTCGACGGACGCGGCGGCGGTCTTCTCGGTGCTGCGCAGAGTTCCCCTCCCCGCGCGCGTGACGGGCACGCTGGAGGCGGAGTCCGGCTTCAACGACGCCCCGGTGGTCATCCTGGTCGTCGCCTTCTCCACGGCCGGCCCGGTCGAACACTGGTACGTCCTACTGGGCGAGATAGCCCTGGAGCTGGCCATCGGCGCGGCCATAGGACTCGCGGTGGGCTGGTTCGGCTCCTGGGGGCTCAAGCGCGTGGCCCTGCCCGCATCCGGCCTCTACCCGATCGCGGTCATGGCGATCGCCGTGACCGCGTACGCCGCCGGCGCCCTCGCGCACGGCAGCGGCTTCCTGGCCGTCTACCTGGCCTCGATGACGCTCGGCAACGCCAAGCTCCCGCACTGGCCGGCCACGCGCGGCTTCGCCGAGGGGCTCGGCTGGATCGCCCAGATCGGCATGTTCGTCCTGCTCGGCCTGCTGGTCACCCCGCACGAGCTGGGCGACGACATCTGGCCGGCTCTCGTCATCGGGCTGGTCCTGACCATGGTGGCCCGGCCGCTGAGCGTGGTGCTCAGCCTGGCGCCGTTCCGCGTGCCGTGGCAGGAGCAGACGCTGATGTCGTGGGCGGGACTGCGCGGCGCCGTGCCCATCATCCTCGCCACCATCCCGATGGTGAACGGCGTCACCGACAGCCGTCGCATCTTCAACATCGTCTTCGTCCTGGTCGTGGTCTACACCCTCGTCCAGGGGCCGACCCTGCCCTGGCTGGCGCGCACGCTGCGCCTCGGCGAGGAGGGCGAGGCCTCCGACCTCGGCATCGAGTCGGCGCCTCTGGAGCGGCTGCGCGGGCACCTGCTGTCCATCGCGATCCCCGAGGGCTCCCGCATGCACGGCGTGGAGATCAGTGAGTTGCGCCTGCCGCCCGGCGCCGCCGTCACCCTCGTCGTCCGCGAAGCAAAATCGTTTGTTCCGCTCCCCACGACGGTGCTGCGCCAGGGCGACGAGCTGCTCGTCGTCGCCACCGACCCGGTACGCGACGCGGCGGAGCGACGCCTGCGCGCGGTCGCCCACGGCGGCAAGCTGGCGGGCTGGCTGGGGACGAACGGGGTGGGCAGCCCGCGTTAAGGGAGCGTTCACCAGATTCACATTCCGTGAAATCCCAGGTTGCCATCCCCATGGTGCTCGTTTTCACAGCTGAGGGACGCGATGCTCCCTGTAGCATGAAGGCGCATTCTGATCGAACCAACTCTGCCTGACGCAGAGCTGGCGCGACCGTATGGCGGCCGTGTCGCCCCACCCGCAGTGGGCGCCGGTATCTACCGCAGTCCGCGCAAGAGGACAGCTCTCGGCGCCTTGGCCCACACGGGGCCCGCGCTACCAGGCGGCAGAAAGGCACGGGCCGTGGGATCCACGGTCACCACCACCGAGCCGGAGAAGAACTCGCCGGTCTCGTCCCGCCCGGGATACGGACAGCTGCTGCGCACCCGCGGCGCCTGGACCTTCCTGGTCCCCGGCTTCGCGGCACGCCAGCCGTTCGCGATGCTCACCCTCTCCATCGTGCTGCTGGTGCAGCACACCACCGGCTCGTACGGCGCCGCGGGCGCCACCGCGGCCGCCACCGGCGTCTCCATGGCGCTGTTCGCGCCGTACAGCGGCCGCCTCGCCGACCGCTACGGCCAGCGCGCCGTGCTGATCCCCGGCGTTCTGGTGCACACGCTGGCGGGCCTGTCGCTGACGGCGCTCGCGCTGGCACACGCGCCCCTGTGGGCGCTGTTCCTGGCGGCCGTCCCCACCGGTGCCTCGGTGCCGCAGGTCGGCCCCATGGTGCGTGCGCGCTGGGGCGTGAAGCTGCAGGGTTCACCCCTGATGACCACGGCGGCGGCGTTCGAGTCGGTCACGGACGAGCTGACCTTCGTCTTCGGTCCGCTGCTGGCGACCGCGCTGTGCACCGCCGTGGCACCGGCGGCCGGCCTGATCACCGAGGGCGCGCTGACCCTCGTCGGCGGCCTGCTGTTCGCCGCACAGAAGGGCACGCAGCCGCCGGTAAGCGGTGAAAGCGGGCACGCACGCGTGCAGCACGCCTCGGCGCTGCGCGTACCGGGCGTGCGCGTGCTGGTGGTGACCTTCCTCGGGATCGGATCCGTCTTCGGCGGCATGCAGGTGTCGCTGGCGGCGTTCACGGAGTCGATCGGCGAACCCGGCCTGAACGGTGTCCTGTACGGCGTCTTCGCCGCCGGAAACATGCTGTCCGGCGTCGTCTGCGGCGCGATCGCCTGGAAGACCGCCCCCCAGCGCCGCCTGGTCGTCGGCTACACGGCGCTCGCGGTCATCGCGTCCGCTCTGTGGACGGCGCACTCGGTGCTGCTGCTCGCCGGGCTCGGCCTGCTGGTCGGCATGTGCATCGCGCCGGCGCTGATCACCGGTTACACGCTGGTCGAGGGCCTGGTCCCGGCCGGTGCCCGCACGGAGGCCTTCACCTGGCTGACCGGTGCGGTCGCGCTCGGGCAGGCGGCCGCCGTCACCGTCGCCGGACAGCTGGAGGACCGGCTGTGGGGCGGCGCGGGATTCCTGGTGCCGATGGCCGGCACCGTGCTCGCGCTGGTGACCCTGCTGGCGCTGCGGTCGCGGCTGGTCACACGGCAGCAGAACCGCACCGTTGCACGTGGCGTCGGTCACCGAGTGCCGGTGACGGTGGACTGATCCCCGGGAATGCGTCACTATGGACCGTCGTTAGCACTCATTGAGTGAGAGTGCCAGGAGGAAGACAGTGCCGACCTACCAGTACCAGTGCACCGAGTGCGGCGAGGGCCTCGAGGCGGTGCAGAAGTTCACCGATGACGCCCTGACCGAGTGCCCCAACTGCGCTGGCCGCCTGAAGAAGGTGTTCTCCGCGGTGGGCATCGTCTTCAAGGGCTCCGGCTTCTACCGCAACGATTCCCGCGGCTCCACGTCGAGCAGCAGCCCGGCGTCGAAGCCGTCGAGCACGGCGTCGTCGGCCGGCTCCTCCTCGTCCGACTCGAAGTCGTCCTCGTCGTCGTCCTCGTCGAGCTCCGCCAGCAGCTCCGCGGCCTGACATCTCCTCCCCGGGACCCTGCCGTCGTACGACGGCAGGGTCTTCGGCGTTCCCGGCACCGGCTCCCCCGCTGTTCCGCCGCCCGCTAGTGTGCTGGTCATGGCGAACGCAGAGATCGGCGTAATCGGCGGTTCGGGTTTCTACTCGTTCCTCGACGACGTGACCGAGGTCCAGGTGGACACCCCGTACGGACCGCCCAGCGACTCCCTCTTCTTCGGCGAGATAGCGGGCCGGCGGGTCGCCTTCCTGCCCCGGCACGGCCGCGGCCACCACCTGCCGCCGCATCGCATCAACTACCGCGCCAACCTGTGGGCGCTGCGCTCGGTCGGCGTGCGGCAGGTGCTCGGCCCCTGCGCTGTGGGCGGCCTGCGGCCCGAGTACGGCCCGGGCACTCTGCTGGTGCCGGACCAGTTCGTGGACCGTACGAAGTCCCGGGCGCAGACGTACTTCGACGGGTTGCCGCGTCCCGACGCCACCGTGCCGAACGTCGTGCACGTCTCCATGGCCGACCCCTACTGCCCCACCGGTCGGACGGCCGCCCTGAAGGCCGCCCGGGGACGGGACTGGGAACCGGTGGACGGCGGCACGCTGGTCGTGGTCGAGGGGCCGCGCTTCTCGACGCGCGCCGAATCGTTGTGGCACCAGGCGCAGGGCTGGTCGGTCGTGGGCATGACCGGTCACCCCGAGGCGGCGCTCGCCCGGGAACTGGAGCTGTGCTACACGTCTCTGACCCTGGTCACCGACCTGGACGCCGGCGCCGAGAGCGGCGAGGGCGTCTCGCACGAAGAGGTGCTGAAGGTCTTCGCGGCGAACGTGGACCGGCTGCGCGGCGTGCTGTTCGACGCGGTGGCGGCACTGCCGGAGACCGGGGCGCGGGACTGTCTGTGCGTGAACGCGCTCGGCGGGATGGATCCGGGCTTCGAGCTGCCGTAGCGCACCCGCGAGAAGTTCCCGTGGTGCTGTGCACCAGCACCCTGTGGAAAAACAGCGGACGAGCCGGTGGACGACCACGCGGAACTCCCCGTTCGGGTGGGCGAGTTGTCCACAACCCGTCCGTGATCCACCGGCTCCGGCAGGATTCGGCGCGAGGCCTCATCGTGGCACCGCAAGCCGAATTCCTCGTCGCAGGCGGTGATTCCCATGCCTCGGTCCGCGTCGCCCTCGCATCCTTCTCCGACTTCACCCTGGCCCTCTCCCCCTTTTCCACCTTCTCCGCGCTCTCGTCCCTCCCCCTCGCCCACCCGCTCTCCTTTCCCGCCTCCCCTCCGGCTCCCGCGCCCGCTGGGTACGGACGCCCCCGCCACCTGTGAGGTCCCGCAGTTCCCTCCGGTGCGTGTACGCGGCGGGCGTTATCAGCTGCAGCGGCTGGTACGGCACCGCAGGCGGGCCATCGCGGCCGGCCTTGCGGTGACCGCGGCCGCACTCGTCGCCGCGGGGCTACGCACCACGCCCGAAGCGCACCACGCGGAACAGGCCCGGGGCCACCCGATCACGGAGCCCGTACGCCGGCACGCGGCCGTGGAGACGGTGACGGCGCCGGTGCGGATCGCCGACGCGGCCGCGGTCCGGCTCCTGCGGCCCGGCGACCGCGTCGACGTCATCGCCGCCGAGGACCCGTCGGCCGGCGGCGTCGCCCGGGTGCTCGCGCGCGGTGCGCGGGTGACCAAGGTGCCCGAGCCTCTGGAGGGAGGAGCCGCCGAAAGCGGGGCGCTGGTCGTGCTGTCGGTGCCGCGTGCCACGGCAGCACGGCTCGTCGGTGCAAGCGCCACGGCGCGTCTGGCGGTGACGCTGTGCTGAACCGACTCGGACGCTTTCCCGGCGACTTGCGGTCAAGTCGCCGGATCGAGCGCAGGGACTGGACACAAGGGCCTCACCGTGCCGTAGGTTGCGGAGCGTTTCGTTCCACAACCTGTGCATGCGAGGAGAGTCCCCTAGGTGAGCGCAAAGCAGGAACCGAGCATCTGGCAGGGCTTCAAGGCCTTCCTGATGCGCGGCAACGTCGTCGATCTGGCAGTCGCGGTGGTCATCGGTGCGGCCTTCACGAACATCGTGAACGCGATGGTGAAGGGGATCATCAGCCCGTTGGTCGGCGCGATCGGCACGCAGAACCTGGATCACTACAGCTTCTGTCTGAAGGACCCGTGTCAGGTGGCCGCGGACGGCACGGTCAAGAGCGGTGTGCCGATCCTGTGGGGCTCCGTACTCGGTGCCACGCTGACCTTCCTGATCACCGCGACGGTGGTGTACTTCCTGATGGTCCTGCCGATGTCCAGGTATCTGGCCCGGCAGGCGGCCCAGAAGGCGGCGCAGGAGGGCACGAAGGAGGTCATCGAGGTGACCGAGCTGGAGGTGCTCAAGGAGATCCGCGACGCCTTGGTCGCGCAGCGCGGGTCCGGTCACGACGAGCGCTAGCCGCGCTCCTGCGGGCTGCTCAGAGGTGGTGGGGCGGCTTCTCGTCGAGGAATCGCTTCAGGTCGGCGGCGCTGTCGCCCTCCGTCCGCTCGCCCCACCCGCGATCGGTGTCGTCCGAGGACTGCTGGTCCAGCGGGTCGTCGAAGACCAGCGCGGGCTTCGGGCCGCGGGGCTCGGATTCGGGGGCGGTGCTCATGCCTCAAGGGTACGGCCCTGACCCGAGCGTCCGGGCGGAGTGCTCGGGCCAGGGCCTCTGCTCGACCTGTCCGGGGTTGTCGGCAAAGACGGAGCTTTGGACCCCCATGTTTTGTGAATTCGTTCACAAGATTTCGGGGCGGTTTTCTGCTGTTCTGGGAGGCATGACGTCGAGTTCCGCTCCGGCGCCCGCCTCCCCGGGCGCACCACAGTCGTCCGGACCGCTACGGCGGCTCACCGCGCGGGGGCGCGACGAGGCGCACCGGGTCTCCTCGCCGCTAGAGCTCTTCTTCGACCTGTGCTTCGTCGTGGCGATCGCGCAGGCCGGTGTGCAACTGGTGCACGCCGTCGCGCAGGGGCACGCGGGCGGCGGCATCCTCAACTACGCCATGCAGTTCTTCGCCATCTGGTGGGCCTGGATGAACTTCACCTGGTTCGCCTCGGCGTACGACAACGACGATGCGCTCTACCGGGTCGTCACCCTGGTGCAGATCGCCGGCGTCCTGGTGCTGGCCGCCGGAATCTCCGAGGCCTTTCAGCACCACGACTACCTGGTGGTCTGGCTCGGCTACCTGATCATGCGGCTGGCGATGGCCGCGCAGTGGCTGAGAGCCGCGAGATCGGCCGAGGGCACCGAGAGAACCATGGCGTTGCGGTACGCGTGCGGCGTGCTGCTGTGCCTGGTCGGCTGGCTCGGGCTGGTCGTGTTGCCCGGGCCCGCGCGGCCCTGGGTGTTCCTCCTGATGGCGATCGTGGAAATGTGCGTGCCGCTGTTCGCCGAGAAGAACTATGAGACCGCCTGGCACCCTCACCACATCGCCGAACGGTACGGCCTGTTCACCATCATCGTGCTCGGCGAGACGGTCGCCGCGGCGACCGTCGCCGTGAAGTCGGCGGTGGACGAGCACGACGCCCTGGGCGAGCTACTCCCGATCGCGGCAGGCGGGCTTCTGATCGTCTTCTCCGCGTGGTGGATCTACTTCGTCGTACCCATCCACGGCCATCTGCGCTCCAACGGTCAGGCGTTCCTGTGGGGCTACGGGCACTACCTGATCTTCGCCTCCGCGGCGGCGATCGGCGCCGGCCTGGAGGTGGCCGTGGAACACGCGGTCGGCAAGACACATATCTCCACGCTGTCCGCGTCCGCGGCCGTGACGCTGCCCACGGCGCTGTACCTGCTGACCGTCTGGGCGCTGCACTCAAGGCACTTCAAGGTCGGCATCGCTCAGCAGCTGGTGCTGCCGGTCACTGCACTGCTGGTGATCTGCTGCACCTTCCTCGGCGATTGGGCAGTGCTCGCGGCGGGCCTCGTGACCGCGGCCGCAGTCGCGACCGGAGTGACGCTGACGGCGCGCATGGCCGGCCGGGAGCGCGCGGCGAGCGCCACCGCGCCGGCCGGATGAGTCCTCGGCGGCGCCTGCGCGGGTGAGACTGGCGTACATGACAGTTGACGCAATCACGGACGTCGCCGGAGTGCGGGTGGGGCACGCCACCCGCAGCGGGGACGGCTGGCTCACCGGCACCACGGTCGTCCTCGCTCCGGACTGCGGCGCGGTCGTCGCCGTGGACGTGCGCGGCGGCGGCCCCGGCACCAAGGAGACCGATGCGCTCGACCCGCGCAACGTCGTGAACCGGGTCGACGCGGTGGTGCTGACCGGTGGCAGCGCGTACGGGCTCGACGCGGCGTCCGGTGTGATGGCCTGGCTGGAGGAGCAGCGGCGCGGGGTGCGGGTAGGGGCGGACCCGGCACACGTCGTGCCGGTCGTGCCCGCCGCGTGCGTCTTCGATCTGGGGCGCGGCGGAGACTTCCGCGCGCGGCCGGACGCGGGCACAGGACGCGCGGCCGTGGAGGCCGCGGCGGTGACTGCGCCGGGGGCGCGGGTGCCGGAGGGGTGCGTCGGGGCCGGCACGGGAGCCGTGGCGGGACGGGTCAAGGGCGGGGTGGGCACCGCGAGTACGGTGCTCGGCTCGGGGATCACCGTCGCCGCACTGGCGGTCGTGAACGCAGCGGGATCGGTGATCGAGCCCGAGACGGGGGCGCTGTACGGGGAGTTGTGTCAGGGGCGGGTGGAGTATCCCGAGGAGCGCGTGCACGAGGCCGCGCGCCGGCGCCTCGACGAAGCCGCCGCCGGACACGCGCCGCCCCCGCTCAACACGACCCTGGCGGTGGTCGCGACCGACGCGAACCTCTCCAAGGCGCAGGCGCAGAAGCTGGCGGGCACGGCGCACGACGGGATCGCGCGCGCTGTTCGGCCGGTGCACCTCTTGCACGACGGGGACACGGTGTTCGCGCTGGCGACCGGTGCGCGTTCCCTCGCCGGGCAACCGCTGGAGCTCAATGAGATCCTCGCCGCCGGCGCGGATCTCGTGACGCGGGCGATCGTGCGGGGGGTGCGCGCCGCCGAGTCGGTGGACGGGCCGGGCGGGACGTGGCCGTCGTACGGGGAGTTGTACGGGGTGCCGTAGGGGGTGCGGTAGGAGTGGTGAGGGCGCGGGGTCGCGGCCTCACCCCTGCGCGCGTCGCCCGCCGGGCCCGTCAACGGTCCGTGCGGCGGGCCACGTTGGGGCGGCGGTGTGCTCGGGCGGGAGCGGAACCTGCCCGACAGGCTTGAATTGTCGCGGTTCTGTCACGTGATGGCGTTCACGGGAGCGGCAGGGAACCCTCCCCGGCTCCAGTGCCCTCTTTCTCCACGCACTGGAACGGATCACGCACATCACACGAACCTGGAGCAGCCCGTGACAACGCCGGACATTACAGCGCGGCGCGCACTGGGGGCCTGTGCCGCCCTGATGGTCGGCGCCCTCACCCTGACCGCTTGTGGTGGCAGCGCCAATGCCACCAGCGACGGCAAGGGCGGCAAGGACTCCCCCAAGACGTCGACGGCGAACATCACGATTTCGGCCAAGGACGGTTCGACCGACGCGTCCATCAACGCGACCGGCGTGAAGGTCAGCGGCGGCAAGCTGACCGACGTGAAGATGACCGTGGCGGGTTCGGGGCAGGCCGTGGCCGGTGCGGTCTCGGCGGACGGCAGCAACTGGAAGCCGAAGCAGCAGCTGGACCGCGGGACGAAGTACCAGATAAGCGCGACCGCGAAGGACGCCGACGGGCGCACCGCGGCGGCCAACTCCATCTTCACCACCGTCACCTCGGCGAACAGCTTCATCGGCACGTACACGCCGGACAACGGCGCCACGGTGGGCGTGGGCATGCCGGTGTCGTTCACGTTCGACAAGTCGATCACTGATAAGAAGGCCGTGCAGTCGCACATCACGGTCGACTCCAGCGGTGGTCAGCAGGTGGTCGGGCACTGGTTCGGGGACCGCCGGCTGGACTTCCGGCCGCAGGAGTACTGGAAGGCCGGCTCCAAGGTCACGATGAAGATCGACCTGGACGGGGTCGAGGGCGCGAAGGGCGTCTACGGGGTGCAGAAGAAGACCGTCTCCTTCACCATCGGGCGGTCGCAGGTCTCCACGGTCGACGCCAACACGCAGACGATGACGGTGGTGCGGGACGGCAAGACGATCAAGTCGGTGCCGATCTCCGCGGGCAGCGCGCAGCACACCACGTACAACGGGCAGATGGTGATCTCCGAGAAGTTCACGCAGACCCGCATGAACGGCTCGACGGTCGGCTTCGGCGGCGAGTACGACATCCCGGACGTGCCGCACGCGATGCGACTGACGTCGTCGGGGACGTTCATCCACGGCAACTACTGGTACAGCCAGGGCAACCCGCCTTTCGGCCGTGAGGGCACCAGCCACGGCTGCATCGGCCTCGCGGACGTGCAGGGCGCGCAGGGAGCCACCTCGGCCAAGTGGTTCTTCGACAACACGCTGGTCGGGGACGTCGTGATCGTGAAGAACTCCCCCGACACCACGGTCTCCCCGGACAACGGGCTCAACGGCTGGAACATGTCGTGGAGCGCCTGGACCGCCGGAAGTGCCGCCTGAACGGGAGCTTTTACGGCAGCTTTTGAGGCCACGCGGGGCCGCGCGGGAATTTTTCGCGCGGCCCGCGCGTTTTCTCGCCATACGTTTTCTCGGTTCACGGACATGATGTCCGACCGAGGGGCTACGGTATGCACCCACTAGGTGACATGCAGCAACGCCGGGAGATGCCTTGAGCGTTCCGTACGAGACAGCAGCGTACGAACCAGCCGAGTCGCCCGAGTCTCCGGAGGAGCATCTCGCGCGGCTCCTCGGTCGCGCCCTGAACTCCTTCGAGCTGCCCGATGACGTGATACGGCGGCTCGACTGCGCGCTGGCGCACGACAGTTCGCTGCACTCGGCGTACCACAGCGCGGGGCTGCACCGGGAGACGTACCGGCACACCTGGCTGCTCGCCGACGGCAGTGCGGTCACGCTGTGGGAGCTCGTGCACAACCCGACGCCGGGCGCCGCCCCGGAGCACGAGGTGTACGTCGACGAGGAGGAGCTGCAGACGGCCACGGCGCGGCTCGGGCTGCCGCCGGACACGCCGGAGTTCGAGCTGCCCGCGCTGATGCGGCTGTGGGCGATCCCGGAGCCCCGGCACGTGTTCGCCTCCGACGACTCGGCGGACCACGCGCGCCGGCTTCTGCGCCGCGCGGAGAATCCGGACCGGCCCGGCGCGGAGACCGCGGCACTGCTGGCGACGGCGACCGCGCACGAGATCACCCAGGCATTCGGGCGCCCGGGGCGCGCCGGGCGCGCGGGACTGAGCTACACGCTGTACGAGCACGCGTTCCTGCTGCCGGACGACCGCGAGGTCTCCCTGTGGGAGGTCGAGCACACGGCGACGCCCGACGGGCGGCACATGTGCGAGGTGTACATGTCGGAGGACGCGGCCCGGGACGCCATGGAGCGGCGCGCGGCGCGGCAGGGGTAGCGCGCGCAGCGGTGTGCGCTCGGCGCGGAGTGCGCCCGGTGCAGTGTGCGCCCGGCGCGAAGGGCGCTTCGGCGGGCGTTTCGCCGTCAGCCGTTGGCGAGTTGCCGGGCCAGTCCTGCGAAGGCGTCCTGTTCCGCGGGGGTCAGCTCGACGGACTCCAGCGCGGGGCCCGACCGCCTCTGGCGCGGCAGGGCAGGGAGCGCGGTGGTGGTGCGCCGGACGGAGGCCTGGAGGCCCGTGCGGTGCAGCAGGCGCATCAGGACGACGACCCAGACGACGGCGGCCACGGCGAGGACGGCCATGCCGATCAGCTGGAGAGTCGGAGCGTGCTCAGGCATGCGTCCCAGTACACACCACGGTCCGGGACTTTGATCCCGGACCGTGACGTATCTCGCAGGTGCCGTGAACAACTCACAGCGAACTAAAGGGACAAGGCGTGACGGGGGTGGTGTGCCGGTCAGGCCGCCACGGGCTGCTTGGTCTCCTTCGTCGTGGTGGTCGCGTTCGTGGCGGGGTCGGTGGCCGGGCTCTCGGGAGTCTGCTTGCGCATGCCCTTGAGCAGGACGACCAGGGCCGTGGTGGCGCAGACGCCGGCCGCGATGGCGATGAGGTACAGGAAAGGGTTGCCGATCAGCGGGACGACGAAGATGCCGCCGTGCGGAGCGCGCAGGGTGGCGCCGAAGGCCATCGACAGCGCGCCGGTGAGCGCGCCGCCCACCATGGCGGAGGGGATGACCCGCAGCGGGTCCGCCGCGGCGAACGGGATCGCGCCCTCGGAGATGAAGGAAGCGCCGAGGACCCAGGCGGCCTTGCCGTTCTCGCGCTCGGTCTGCGTGAACAGCTTGCCGCGTACGGTGGTGGCCAGGGCCATCGCCAGCGGCGGGACCATGCCGGCCGCCATCACCGCGGCCATGATCTTCATCGCGGAGTCGCCGGGGTTCGAGACCGCGATGCCGGCGGTGGCGAAGGTGTAGGCGACCTTGTTGACCGGGCCGCCCAGGTCGAAGCACATCATGAGGCCGAGCAGGGCGCCGAGCAGGATCGCGTTGGTGCCCGTGAGGCCGTTCAGCCAGTCGGTGAGGCTCTTCTGGGCGGTGGCGATGGGCTTGCCGATGACGACGAACATCAGGAATCCGACGATCGCCGAGGAGATCAGCGGGATCACCACCACCGGCATGATGCCCCGTAGGGCCGCCGGGATGTCGATCTTCTGGATGGACATCACCACGCCGCCGGCGATGAGACCGGCGGCCAGGCCGCCGAGGAAGCCCGCGTTGATGGTCAGCGAGATCGCGCCGCCGACGAAGCCGGGGACCAGGCCGGGGCGGTCGGCCATGCCGTAGGCGATGTAGCCGGCCAGGACCGGGACCAGGAAACTGAAGGCCACGGCGCCGATCTGGAACAGCAGGGCACCCCAGCTGTCGGCCTGGGTCCACACGAAGTGGTCCATCACCGACGGCGCCTTGTTGATCTTGTAGCCGCCGATCGCGAAGCCCAGGGCGATGAGGAGGCCGCCCGCGGCGACGAACGGGACCATGTAGCTCACGCCGCTCATCAGCCACTTGCGGAGCCTGGTGCCGTATCCCTCGGTGGAGTCGCCCGCGCGCTCGACCGGCGTGCCGCCCGACGCGGGTGCCGGGGCGCTCGTCTCGCCGCGCGCCGCCTTCCCACGCACCTCCGCGATGAGTTCGGCAGGTCGGTTGATGCCCGCCTTCACTCCGACGTCGACGACGGGCTTGCCGGCGAAACGGTCCTTGTCGCGTACGGGGACGTCGTGCGCGAAGATCACGCCGTCCGCCGCCGCGATCACCGCCGGGTCCAGCCGGGTGAAGCCGGCCGAGCCCTGCGTCTCGGCGATGAGTTCGACGCCTGCCTCACGGCCGGCGTTCTCCAGGGACTCGGCCGCCATGTAGGTGTGGGCGATGCCGGTCGGACAGGAGGTGACAGCGACGATACGGAAGGGGCGCTCGCCGGCGTCCGAAGCGGGGCCGGCGCCCGCCGAGGTTGCCTGCGCCGGGGCGGATGCGCCCGGCGCAGGCGCGGTAGTGGCCGCTGCGGCGCCGGCGGAGGCCGCCACCGGCGCCGCAGCGGTGTCTTCGGAGGCGCCCGCCACGCCCGCGGCGCTCACGGCGCCCTGAGCAGCGCTCGCCGCGGCATTCGGACTCGCGCCCGAGTCCGCGCGTCCGGGGCTCGTCGAGCTGCCCGAGTCCGCGCTCACGTCTGCGTCCGCGCCCTCCCCCGAGGCCGCCGCCGGTGCCTGCGGCGCGCTCGGTGTCTCGTCCCCGCGGATCAGCGCCGCCGCCGTCTCCACGTCGGTCGCCGCGCGCAGCGCCGAGGTGAACTCGGTGTTCATCAGCTGGCGGGCCAGGGAGGAGAGGATCGTGAGGTGGGCGTCGTCGGCGCCGGCCGGTGCCGCGATCAGGAAGATCAGGTCGGCCGGGCCGTCCGGGGCGCCGAAGTCGATGCCTGCGGCGCTCCGGCCGAAGGCGAGGGTCGGCTCGGTGACGTGAGCGCTGCGGCAGTGCGGGATGCCGATGCCGCCGTCGAGGCCGGTGGGCATCTGGGCCTCGCGGGCGGCCACGTCGGCGAGGAAGCCGTCCAGGTCGGTCACCCGGCCCCGGGCCACCATGCGTTCGGCGAGGGCTCGAGCCGCCGCTTCCTTGGTGTCGGCGGACAGGTCGAGGTCGACCAGGTCCGCGGTGATCATGTCGCTCATCGCGGGCTCCTATGCACGCGTATCGCCCGGGGAGAGGGGTGGGCGGAGGTGGGGACAGGGGTGCTGTGGGGGGAAGCGGTGAGGGTGGCGGCCGTGGTGAGCGACGGGGAGTCTCGCCATGGTCGCGGCGGGGTGGGCGGACGGCGCCGGGCCAGGGCGGTCATGGCACGGGCTCCGTCAGTTCGCGGTCGAGGGGGATCTCGGCCGTGACGGTGACCGCCGCCGGGTCCAGGTCGGCGGGGGTCGGCATGACGCTGCCGGGGAGCTGGACGGCGGCGGCGCCATGGGCGACGGCGGAGGCGAGAGCCTCGGGGCCGGTGCCGCCGGCGATCAGGAAGCCGGCCAGGGAGGAGTCGCCGGCGCCGACGTTGCTGCGGACGGTGCGCACACGGGCGGTGGCGAACCAGGCGCCCGCGTCCTCCACGAGGAGCTGTCCGTCGGCGCCCAGGCTCGCGAGCACGGCGCGTGCGCCCATGCCGCGCACCTCCTCGGCGGCCTTCAGCGCGTCGCCCACGGTCGACAGGGGGCGCCCGACGGCTTCCGCGAGCTCCTCGGCGTTGGGCTTCACCACGTCCGGCCGCGCGCGCAGCGCCTCCAGCAGCGCACGGCCCGAAGTGTCCAGCGCGATGCGCGCGCCCCCGGCGTGCGCCTCTGCGACGACATCGGCGTACCAGGAGGGCGCGAGGCCCCGGGGCAGGCTCCCGCAGCACGCGATCCAGTCGGCATCGCGGGAGTGCTCGCGGACGGTGACCAGGAGCAGGGCCTGCTCGGCCGCGGACAGTTCCGGACCCGGCGCGTTGATCTTGGTGAGGACCCCGTCCGACTCGGCGAGTGCGATGTTGGAGCGGGTGGCTCCGGTGATCGGGACCGGCGCGACCTCGATGCCCTGCGCGTCGAGCAGATCGGCGATGAGCGCCCCCGGCGCACCCCCCAGGGGCAGAACGGCGACCGTGCGCCGCCCGGCGGCCGCGACGGCGCGCGAGACGTTCACGCCCTTGCCGCCGGGGTCCATGCGCTCGGTGTCGGCACGGATGACCTCGCCGCGCTTCAGGGCCTGGACCTCGTAGGTGCGGTCGAGGGAGGGATTGGGGGTGACGGTGAGGATCATGCGCGCACTACTTCCGTGCCGCCGCGCTCGATGGCGGCGGCGTCTTCGGGGCTCAGCCCGCTGTCGGTGATCAGCAGGTCCACGTCGCTCAGGTCACCGAAGCGGGCGAAGTGCTCCTGGCCGTGCTTGGAGGAGTCGGCCAGCAGCACCACGCGGCGGGCGGCGGCGACCGCGGCCCGCTTGACCGCGGCCTCGGCGAGGTCCGGGGTGGTCAGACCGTGCTCGGCGGAGAAGCCGTTCGCCGCCACGAACAGTACGTCCGCGCGGATCTCGCCGTACGCGCGGAGCGCCCAGGCGTCCACTGCGGCGCGCGTGCGGTGCCGTACGCGCCCCCCGACCAGGTGGAGCTGGATTCCAGGGTGGTCGGCGAGGCGGGCGGCGATGGGGAGGCTGTGCGTGACGACGGTCAGGGAGGACTCCAGCGGGATGGCGGCAGCCAGCCGTGCCACCGTCGTGCCGGCGTCGAGGATCAGCGTGCCCTCGCCCGGCAGTTCCGTGAGGGCCGCTTTGGCGATGCGGTCCTTCTCGTCGGCGGACGTGCCCTCGCGTTCGGCGAGGTCCGGCTCGAAGTCGAGGCGGCCGACCGGGATGGCACCGCCGTGCACCCGGCGGACGAGACCGGCGCGGTCGAGGGCCTTCAGATCGCGGCGGATCGTTTCCGCGGTGACCTGGAACTCCTCGGCGAGCGACAGCACGTCCACCCGGCCGCCGTCACGGGCGAGCCGGAGGATCTCCTGCTGCCGTTCCGGTGCGTACATGTCGTTGGCCTCCGCCTCGATGTCCGGTCCCGCTGTCCGTTCACTTCCGAGTAATGCCCGAACGTGTGGTTTCACTGCGAGGCTACGCCCAGATATCCGGAAAGTAAACGGGTTCGGATCCCAATCGGGCATGAACGGACTTCCGGCCCTGTGGAGCAGAGACCTGTGACACGGACTCACGGACAGCGCGAGGGCCCGGCACCTGGTCGATGCCGGGCCCTCGTCGTGTCTGGTCACGGAACCAGCTCGGGTTCCCTCTCCCACACCGGCGGCTCGGCGTCCGCCGCCCCCTCCATGTGCTGCGCGGGCCGCTTCGGCAGGGCTGACATCAGCAGGAAGATCGCGCCCATGATCCCGGCGACCCACCACAGCGCGTGCTGGAAAGCATGCACGAAGGCGGGGCCGACCTGCGCCGGGGCCAGCCGGTCGCCGATCTCGCCGAAGAACACCACCGACACGAGTCCCAGGCCGAGCGCGTTGCCCATCTGCTGCACCGTGTTGATCAGCCCGGACGCGGACCCGGCGTGCTCGCGGGGCACCTCCGAGAGCACCGCGTCGGTCAGCGGGGCGACGATCAGCCCCATGCCGACGCCCATCACGACCAGCGGCAGGGCCATCTGCCAGGAGGCGATGGCGAGGCCGTACCGGTGCGCCTCCCACAGGTAGAGCAGTACGCCCGCGCCCATCACCAGCGCGCCCGCCTGGAGCACCTTCCGCCCGAACCTCGGGACCAGTTTCTGCACCGACATCCCGGCCGCCGTCGACACCGCGAGCGAGAACGGCACACCGGTGAGCCCGGCTCGCAGCGGGCTCCAGCCCAGGCCGATCTGCATGTACAGCGTCCAGACCAGGAAGAAGATGCCGAGCGCGACACCGAAGACGGTCTGTACGGCGATGCCCGCGGCAAAGCTCTTCACCCGGAAGAGGGACAGCTCGATGAGCGGGGAACCGTCCTGGGCCGCCTTCCGTTTTTCGTACGACACCAGCGCCACGAAGACGACGAGCGCGCCGGCCATGCAGATGTACCCCCACAGCGGCCAGCCCAGCTCACGGCCTCGCGTGAGCGGGTACAGCAGCATCAGCAGACCCAGCGAGACCAGGGCGACACCGACGAGGTCCAGCTTCAGCGCCTTGGGGGCCTTCGATTCCGTGATGAAGCGACGGCCCAGGATCCAGGCCATGACACCGACAGGGAGGTTGATGAGGAAGATGGGCCGCCATTCGAGGCCGAACAGGTTCCACTCCGTCAGCAGCGCGCCCAGCAGCGGGCCGGAGACCGCGCCCAGACCGACGATCGCGCCGAACATGCCGAACACCTTGCCGCGTTCGTGGGCCGGGAAGGTGGCGTGCACGATCGACAGCACCTGCGGCACCATCATCGCCGCCATACCGCCCTGCAGGATGCGGGAGGCGACGAGCATCTCCGGGTTCGCGGCGAAGCCGCACAGAGCGGAGGCGAGGGTGAAGCCGCCGATACCGATCAGGAACAGCCGCTTGCGGCCGTGGATGTCGCCGAGACGGCCACCGGTGATCAGACCGGCGGCGAAGGCCAGGGCGTAGCCGGCGGTTATCCACTGGATCTGGCTGACCGAGGCGTTTGCGCTGCGCTGGATGGACGGGATGGCGATGTTGACGATCGTCACGTCCACCAAGTCCATGAAGGCTGCGGTCATGACGATGGCCAGGGCCAGCCAGCGAGCCCTGTCGGGGGGAGCCGTGGGAAGCGCCGTGGGAGCGTCGGCCGGTGTCCGGCCGCCTGTCGCTCGTAGCTGGTCGAGCTGGTCGTGCCCCGCGGCGGAGCCGCTGATGGACGCGGTCCCGCGCCCCTTGAGGGTGTTGTCGTCGCCGTAGGTCATGGCCTCACGCTAAGACCGCATTAGGTCAGATCGTGTCCTAGTCGTGCGGCATTCTCGTACGTATGACTACCGACACACCCGGCCGGGTGTTGCAGTTGCTCTCGCTCCTCCAAACCCCTCGCGAGTGGCCCGGTGGGGAGCTGGCCGAGCGGCTCGGGGTGTCGCGGCGTACCGTGCGGCGGGACATCGACCGGCTGCGGGAGCTGGGCTATCCGGTGCAGGCCACCAAGGGCGCGGACGGCGGGTACCGGCTGGTCGCGGGCAAGGCGATGCCACCGCTGGTGCTGGACGACGAGGAGGCAGTGGCGATCGCGGTGGGCTTGCGGGCCGGTGCCGGGCACGCGGTGGAGGGCGTGGAGGAGGCGTCCGTACGGGCCCTGGCCAAGCTGGAGCAGGTGCTGCCGGCCCGGCTGCGTCACAGGGTGTCCACGCTGCAGGCGGCGACCACATCGTTGACCAGCGGCGACGGACCGAGCATCGCGCCCGAGACGCTGACCGTGATGGCCTCGACAGTGGCGGGGCACGAGCGGCTGCGGTTCGCCTACCGCGACAAGGACGGCGGCGAGTCGCGGCGGCTGACCGAGCCGCATCGGCTGGTGTCGACCGGGCGGCGGTGGTATCTCGTCGCCTACGACCTCGACCGCGCCGACTGGCGCACCTTCCGGGTGGACCGGGTGAGCGAGCCGTTCGCGACCGGAGTCCGGTTCGCGCCACGGGAGTTGCCGACGGGGAGCGCCGCCGAGTATCTGCGGCGGTCCATCCACCGGCGGCAGGAGACGTACGAGTTCGCGGTGCGGTTCGCCACGACGGCGGCCCAGGTCGGCACGCGGGTTCCGGCCTGGCTCGGAGTGCCGAAGGACGACGGCGAGGGCGGTTGTGTCCTGCGAGGCACCTCCGGCGACCCCGTGGAGTGGCTGGCGGTGCGGCTGGCGATGGTGGGGTGTGAGTTCACGGTGCGAGGGCCGCGTGAACTGGTCGATTGTGTACGGGAGTTGGGGGGACGACTGAGTCGAGCGGGCGGTTGAGGCAGGCGGGAAGCAGGCAGAGTGAGGGGGTGAACAGGGCGGGGGGCGGGTCGGGCGGGCGCCCGACTGAGGCGAGCGGGGGCGGGTCGGGCGGGCGCGCGACTGAGGCGAGCGGGGGCGGGTTGGGCCGGGTGGCCGACCTTGGGGGTCCCCGGTAGTGGCGGCCTGGGGGGAGGTCCTCGGCGGTCGCGGCCTAGGTGTCGCCCTGTGCTTCCCCGCCCCAGCTGAAGCCTCGCAAGGACTTGAGGTTGTGCAGTGCCAGGGCCGCGGGGCCTTCGGGGCCGGTGGGTGGGGAGGAGGTGGCGGCCCAGGACTCCACGGCCACGCGGATGGCTGCGCCGGCGACGGCCGCGGCGAACCGGAGGTCCGGGGTGACCGGTGTGGGGGGCGTGGGGGGCGTGGGGGGCGTGGGGGCTACGGAGGCTATGGAGTGCGCGGCAACGTTCTCGGGCGCTTCGGCTCCTTCGTCCTGTTCGGAGCCTTCACGTCCCTCGCCTGCCTCGGCTCCAGCGGCCCCAGCGGCTCCTTCGCCTCCATCGGCTCCGCTGCCGCTGACGCCAACCCCGCCTCCCTTGAGGCCCGTTGACCGGGTCGTCAGGATCTCGGCCAGGGTCTGGTCCGACTCCTGGCACACCTCGGCCCAGACCTTGCGCAGGGCGGGGCTGGCGTCGGCCAGGCGGATCAGGGTGCGGACCCATTCCCAGGACGCCGCCGAGACGCCGAGACCGGGGGTGAGGGTGTGGTGGACGGCGTGTTCCAGAGCCTCCGGGACGGTGAGGTGGGCCGGGGCCGAGCGGACCGCTTCCGCCCAGCACTGGGCGCCCGCCGCGTAGAGAGGGGCGACCGCTTCCTCCTTGGTGGCGAAGTAGCGGTAGAACGTGCGCGGTGCGATGCCCGCGGCCTGCGCGATGTCCTCGGCACGGGTGGCCCGCAGACCCTGGCGGACGAACAGGGCGGCCGCCGCGCGGGCGATCTCCGTCCGGGTCTCCGCCTTCCGGCGCTCGGTCAGCGAGACCGGCGCGGAGGCGGAAAACTGCTGGTGGGCGGGGCTGGGGGTGGTGCTCATCCCGGCAGGCTATGCCCATGTGGCAGAATCTGCCATCCGGCGGTCCACCCCGGGGTTCAGGTACGGGGTGGGCCGCCTTTCCAGGTTCCGGCAGCGCCCCCTCACTCGCGATCGCCCACAGACTTGAGTCGCCCGTAAAGCTTGAGTCTCCCGTCAGGGGAGACCGGAAGGTGGGGCTCATGCACGGTGGCATCTCTCACTCGCACGGCGGCAGTTTGCCCTTCGGCGCCTCGTACTCGATCGGTGAGCCGGCCCGGTGTACCGGCCGCCTGACCGGGCCGGCCGGCCGCCGGGCTGGATGGGTCGGGTGCCTGGCTGGATGGGTCGGGTGCCTGTCGAATACGGTCCGCAACTTTGAGGCAGCGTTGGGAAGTTGGCCAGTAAGCCTTCCCTGGCCGACCGTTGTCCCCCTTGGCCGCCCCCCTGGCCGGACCTGGACCGACCGCGCAGAAGGAGTCGGGCTTCGGCGCCCGGGGGGACAGGCGCCGAAGCCCGACTCGGGAAGGTCCCGGCGCCGGGGGGGGGATTGCGTCGGGACGTGGCTGTGGGGGTAGGGGTAGAGCCGGCGGTGGATCGTGCAAGGGTGAGCGCGTGGGTCGACCGGTCTGTGTGATGCGGGGGGAGTGCGGTTCCCGGGGCCTGGCTGCTAGTGGGCCCGGAAGGGTTGTTCCCGTGGGTCCGGGACTTGAAGCGATGGGACCACGCCATGTTTGCGCCGTCTTTCGCCACCGGCGTGCGCGGCCCCCAGGCACCGTACGCCGCACTGTACGCCCACAGACGCCGCCCACCCCCGAGCACCGTAACGACACACCGCACGCCCACTGACGCCACAGCCGGCCGGGCACAGCGCACCCGCTCGACCACGGAGTCCCGGTCCCGGCGCCTCACATGCCCAACACACCGTCACCCGGCGTCCCGCGCGCACAGCCCACCACCCCTCCAGCGACAACCCACCCATCCGGCAACCCGCACACCCGGCGGGCCCGCCCCATCCGGCCGCTGCGACGCCGTGCCCATCCAGTCACTACGCCACCGCGCTCATCCGGCCGCTACGCCACCGCGTCGAACCCCGTGTCCCGCGCCAGCTTCTTCAGTTCGAGGAGCGCGTGCTTCTCGATCTGGCGGATGCGTTCGCGGGTCAGGCCGTGTTCCTTGCCGACCTCGGTCAGGGTGCGTTCGCGGCCGTCCTCGATGCCGTACCGCATCTTGATGATGGAGGCCGTGCGCTGGTCCAGGCGGCCGATCAGGTCGTCCAGCTCCTCGCTGCGGAGCAACGTCAGCACCGACTGCTCCGGCGACACCGCCGACGTGTCCTCCAGCAGGTCGCCGAACTGGGTGTCGCCCTCGTCGTCCACCGACATGTTCAGCGAGACGGGGTCGCGGGCCCAGTCGAGGACGTCGATGACGCGCTCCGGGGTCGTGGCCAGCTCCGCGGCGATCTCCGCGGGCTCCGGGTCGCGGCCGTTCTCGCGGTTGAACTCGCGCTGGACGCGGCGGATGCGGCCCAGTTCCTCCACCAGGTGGACGGGGAGCCGGATCGTGCGGGACTGGTCGGCGATGGAGCGGGTGATGGCCTGACGGATCCACCAGGTGGCGTACGTCGAGAACTTGAAGCCCTTGCGGTAGTCGAACTTCTCGACGGCGCGCACCAGGCCGGCGTTGCCCTCCTGGATCAGGTCCAGCAGGGGCAGGCCGCTGCGCGGGTAGCGGCGGGCGACGGCGACGACGAGGCGGAGGTTGGAGCGGATGAAGACGTCCTTGGCCCGCTCGCCGGCGGCGACCAGCGCTTCCAGTTCCTCGCGGGTGGCGTCCGAGGCGGACTCCTCCTCACCGTCGAGGACCTGCTGCGCGAAGACACCCGCCTCGATGGTCTGGGACAGCTCGACCTCCTTGGCGGCGTCGAGCAGCGGCGTGCGCGCGATCTCGTCGAGGTACATGCCGACCAGGTCGCGGTCTGCGATCTCGCCGCCATGAGCGCGAACACTGCTTGCCGAGTCGGCCGTCTCGCCGGTGGCGGACTGACGACGGGCGACGGCACGGGTTGCCATGCGTGCTCCCTTGCGATGGTGGGCTGGCGGGTGGTCCTGACGAACGCTCGGCACCGGGGGGAGTGTCTCTGGGACTCTGGACTCTCTCCGAGCACCCTGCATCCGTGGGAAACAACGACTGGAATCCGGACAGAATTCCCAACCCGCCCCCCGATTTTTCTGATCATGCAGTACCCTGTCCGCCACCCGGGGAGGCGGCATGCCGACAGAACGCACAGAGGTGCAGGTCAGGGCGGGAATCGAGGGGGATCTCGACGCCCTCACGGCGATCTACAACCACTACGTACGTGAGACGGCCATCACATTCGATACCGCGATCTTCACTTCGGAAGGGCGCCGTCCTTGGCTGCTCTCCCACCCGGAAGACGGCCCGCACCGGCTCTTGGTTGCCACGGAAGCGGAATCACAGCAAATCCTGGGGTACGCCACATCCAGTCCTTACCGACCGAAGCCCGCGTACACGACATCCGTGGAGGTTTCGGTGTACGTCGCTCCGGATTCCGGCCGGGGCGGCATCGGGACGCTGCTCTACGACGCCCTCTTCAAGGCGCTGGCCGACGAGGACGTGCACCGCGCCTACGCCGGGATCGCCCAGCCCAACGAGGCCTCGGAGCGGCTGCACGCCCGCTTCGGCTTCCGGCACGTCGGCACGTACCGCGAGGTTGGACGCAAATTCGGCCGCTACTGGGACGTGGCCTGGTACGAGAAGGAGCTGTAGCCCCGCCGAGAGCCACACCCTGCCTCGTCGAAGAGCCACAGCCCGCCTCGCCGAAGAGTCACACCCCGCCCCGCCGCGGCTCAGCCGAACTGCACCGACCGCTTCGCCATCCCCATCCAGAACCCGTCGATCACCGACTTCTGCGCGTCCAGTTCGGCGCTCGCCTCGGCCGCGCCCATGGTGACGAAGAGCGGGGCGAAGTGTTCGGTGCGCGGGTGGGCGTAGCGGCCGGCCGGGGCCTTGTGCAGGAAGTCCAGCAGGGCGTCCCAGTCGCGGGCCTCCAGGGCCCGTCGGCCCCAGTCGTCGAATTCGGCGGACCAGCTGGGGACGCCGCTGCCCGCGTACCGCAGGGCGGCCAGATTGTGGGTGAAGAAGCCGGAGCCGACGATCAGCACGCCCTCGTCCCGCAGTGGCGCGAGCTTGCGGCCGATGTCCATGAGGCGGACCGGGTCGAGGGTGGGCAGGGAGATCTGGAGCACCGGGATGTCGGCGTCGGGGTACATCTCGACGAGCGGGACGTAGGCGCCGTGGTCGAGGCCGCGGTCCGGGATGTCCTGGACGGGGATGCCGGGGGCGCGCAGCAGCTTGCGGACGGAGGCAGCCAGTTCGGGGGCGCCGGGGGCGGCGTACCGCACCTGGTAGTAGTGCTCGGGGAAGCCCCAGAAGTCGTAGATGAGCGGGACGGTCCGCACCGCGCCGAGGGCGAGCGGGGCCTCCTCCCAGTGGGCGGAGACCATGAGGATCGCCTTGGGGCGGGGCAGGCCGGCGGACCAGGCGGCGAGCTCGCCGGGCCAGACGGGGTCGTCGGCGAGGGGAGGCGCGCCGTGGCTGAGATAGAGGGCGGGCATGCGCTCCTCGGTGGCGGACATGGCTGTGGCGGCGGACATGACTACGGCTCCCGGTCATCCGAATGCTTTAACTCTCAAGCTCTACGGCGAACCGTACGCCCGACTTGTTCAAGTTTCAAGGAGCCGACTCGTACAGTGGGACACATGAACACGGCATCCGACTCCGCCGCACAGCCTCGCTGGCTCACCGACGAGGAACAGCGCGTCTGGCGCGCCTATCTGCACGCCACCACCCTGCTGGAGGACCACCTCGACCGGCAGCTGCAGCGCGACGCGGGTATGCCGCACATCTACTACGGCCTGCTCGTCGGCCTCGCCGAGGCGCCGCGCCGCCGGCTGCGGATGACCGAGCTGGCGATGCAGGCGAAGATCACCCGCTCCCGGCTCTCGCACGCGATCGCGCGGCTGGAGAAGAACGGCTGGGTGCGCCGCGAGGACTGCCCCTCCGACAAGCGCGGCCAGTTCGCGGTGCTCACGGACGAGGGCCTGGAGGTGCTCGAACGCACCGCGCCGGGCCATGTGAACGCCGTGCGGCAGGCGATGTTCGACCGGCTCACCCCGCAGCAGCAGAAGGCCCTCGGCGAGATCATGGAGATCGTCGCCGAGGGCCTCCAGCCCAACGAAGCGGGTGCGGACCTGCCCTGGCTCCGCTAAGCGGTCACCTGAGAGGTCGCCGTCAGTGGGCCACCACCGGGACCGGCACCTCATCCTCGACGCCCTCGCCGCGGATCACCTCGGTGCCACCCGGGCGGCCGGCGTTGACGAACGTGAAGGCGATCAGGGCGGCGAGCCCGAGGATGCCGACGGCGAACCAGATCGCGGTGCTGTAGCCGTGCACCATGGCCTGGAGCCCGACCAGCTGCTGCTGCGGCTTGCCGACCGCACCGGCGATGTGGTCCTTGAAGTACGACGTCTTCGCGGACGAGGCGATGGTGTTCAGCAGAGCGGTGCCGATCGCGCCGCCCACCTGCTGCGAGGTGTTGACCATCGCGGAGGCGACACCGGCGTCCCGGGGCTCGACGCCCATGGTGGCCAGGGACATGGCCGGCATGAACGCCGTACCCATGCCGAGGCCGAGCAGCAGCATCGCGGGCAGCAGGAGCATGCCGTACGAGGAGTCGATCTTCAGCTGGGTCAGCAGCAGCATGCCGACGCCGGCGACCAGGAAGCCGGGGCCCATCAGCAGCCGGGGCGCGACCCGGGTCATCAGGCGGGTGCCGATCTGGGTGGAGCCCGTGATCATGCCGGCGATCATCGGCAGGAATGCGAAGCCCGTCTTGACCGGCGAGTAGCCCTTCACGACCTGCAGGTAGTAGGTCAGGAAGAGGAACAGGCCGAACATGCCGATGATGGCGAGGCCGAGGGAGAGGTAGATACCGCCGCGGTTGCGGTTGCTGACCACGCGCAGCGGCAGCAGCGGGGCCTTGACCCGGGACTCGACGACCACGAAGGCGAGCAGCAGCACCGCGGAGGCCACGAACATCGAGACGGTCACGGTGTCGCCCCAGCCGTCGGACTCGGCACGGGTGAAGCCGTAGACGAGGGCGACCAGGCCGAGGGTGGACAGGATCACGCCGGGGATGTCGAGCGGGGCGCGGTTGCGGCCGCCCTCGGGCTCACGGATGACGAAGTAGGCGCCGGCCGCGGCGACGACGGCGAACGGGACGTTCACGAAGAAGGTCCAGCGCCAGTTCAGGTACTCGGTGAGGAAGCCGCCGAGGATCAGGCCGACGGCACCGCCGCCGCCGGCGATGGCGCCGTAGATGCCGAACGCCTTGGCGCGCTCCTTGGCGTCGGTGAACATCACCGCGAGCAGGGAGAGCGCGGCCGGGGCGAGCAGGGCGCCGAAGACGCCCTGGAGGGCGCGGGCACCGAACATCATCGGGCCGGTGGTGGCGGCACCGCCCAGCGCGGAGGCGAGGGCGAAGCCGGCCAGGCCGGTGACGAAGGCGCGCTTGCGGCCCCACTTGTCGGCGATACGGCCGCCGAAGAGCAGCAGACTGCCGAAGGCGAGGGCGTAGGCCGTGACGACCCACTGCCGGTTGCCGTCGGATATGCCGAGGTCGGTCTGGGCGTGGGGCAGGGCGATGTTCACGATGGTGGCGTCGAGGACGACCATCAGCTGGGCGAGCGCGATGAAGACGAGCGCCTTCCAGCGGTTGGCGTCGCCGCTCGGTGCGGCGGCGCCGGGAGCCTTGAGGGCTGTTTCGGACATGGGGATACCCACTTCGGGACTTCGTGACGGAAAACGTGCCGGAAAGATCTAGAAAGATCTAGAAGAGTTGAGAAAAGAGGGAGTCGGACGAAAAAACGGAAGACAGTGGACGTGGCTCGTCGACGGTGACGGCCGCGGCCGGCGGTCGGGCGTTGTGGTGGACTGTGGACTGGGGTGCGGGGCCGAACTAATCGGTCAGGACGCGCGCAGCTCCTCGATCGTCACGGCTTCTCCGGGCAGGGCCGAGCGGGCGGGTGCCCGCAGCCCGTCGAGGAACAGCTGCAGATGACGGTGGACGAAACGGTCGCCGCGCAGACAGTCCGTGCCGACCGGGGGCCGGCTCAGCTGGGCCACGACGATCATCAGGTCGCCGACGCCGACGTCCGGCCGGAGCTGCCCGGCCGCCTCGGCCCGGCCCATGACCTCCTCGATGAGCCGCTCGACGCGCTCGCGGGAGGCCTGCAGGTCGGGATGGTCCTGGTCGAAGGTGCTGGAGATCATCGGGCACAGCGCGCTGATCCGCTCGTCGGCGGAGGCGTGCACGAAGCGCTCCAGGGCGGCGAAGGCGTCCCCGGTCTCGGCGAGGGCCACTTCGGCCGCCTCGGCCGTACGGTCCATGACGCAGCAGACGACCTCGCGGACGAGGGCGTCGCGGTCGGGGAAGTTGCGGTACACCGTGGCGTTGCCGACGCCGGCCCGGCGGGCGATCTCGTCGAGCGGCACATCCGGCCCGTGCTCGACGAACATCTCCCGGGCGGCGGTGACGATCCGCTCCCGGTTGCGCACGGCGTCGGCGCGGGGCCGGGTCACCTTGCGCGGTGCGGGGGTGGTCGCGGTCGGCACGGCGTACTCCTCGGAGGCGATGAGGGTGATCCGGGGATTCGGTCCCCGTTTCGCTCGGACACAGGTCTAAACGGGGAGGGGCTCCCCGGTTATTTCCCGCCCGCGAAAAGAATTCCTGTGACCTGAGACACACTCGTCTTCCGTCGGGATTCATCCTTCTGCGGGCCGGCTTTCCCACGATCGGTCTCCTCCAGCGCGCGCCCCGCACCCCGCCGACACAGGGTGAGCGCAAGGGGGCAGCCGGAGACCGGCGGCTGCCGTGGAGCGAGAGGTCCATGCATGCACCCGCAGCCGGAACCGGAGTCGCCGCGCCCGATATCCCGCTCCCTATCCGACGGGCGCACGTCCGGCGGGCGCACGTCCGGCGGGCGCCGGCGGATACGCGGGCGCCGGGTGGCCGCTCTCGCCGCGGTGACCGCGCTGACCCTCGCGGTCAGCACCTCGGCCGGGACCGGACACCTGTCGGCGCCCACCACCGCCGGGCCCATCGGCCTGGCCCGTTCCTCCGCCCTCGCCCCCTGTACCGTCCACGCCGGTCTGGACGTGCAGATGACCGAGGGCCTGCCCACCCCGCACGGCTACGCCCGCTCCACCGGAACGGTGCACGCGCTGACCCTGATGATCGACTTCTCCGACGCCCCCGGAGAGGGCGCCGCGATGGACCGCTTCCACGAGTTCTTCCCGCAGACCGAGCAATGGTTCCGCACCGCGTCGTACGGCCGCCTGCGCTACGAGGCGAAGGCACCGGTCAGCGGCTGGCTGCGGATGCCGAAACCCTTCAAGGCGTACGGCATCGGACGCGGCGCGCCCTTCGACCCGGGCTACCGGGAACTGGTGCGCGACCTCGTGGCCGCGGCCGGCCCGACGGTGGACTTCCGCTCGTACGACATCCTGAACGTCCTGGTCACCCCGAACGCCGGGCCCTCCGCGCTGGACACGGTCCTGTCCGTGACCTTCGCCGGGAACACCGACGCCCCGGTCGCCGACGGAGTCCCCGTCGCCAACGCGTCGTTCATCTACTCCCGTCAGGACGACGGCTCCGGCACCTACGCCCGGACCGGCTACCGCGTCCTGCCGCACGAGAACGGCCACACCTTCGGCCTCCCCGACCTGTACACGCAGGAGGGCGGGGGCGCGGTCGGGCACTGGGACATCATGAGCGAGGACTGGGGGGCCGACAATGATCTGCTCGGCTGGCACAAATGGAAGCTGGGCTGGCTGGACAGCTCCCAGGTGGCCTGCGCGGCGACCCGGGGCAGCGCCGAGTACCAGCTGACACCGCTGTACAGGGCCGGCGGCGGGAAACTGGTCCTGGTGCCCGTCAACGCGCAGAGCTCCTACGCCCTGGAGGTGCGCGCACAGGGCGGCAACGACGAGGCGGTCTGCCGGCCGGGCGTGCTGATCTACAAGGTGGACGGCACGATCGACACCGGACGCGGTCCGGTCACGGTCTACGACAGCCACCGGGCCAGCAGCGGCTGCACCCGCAGCCCCAACGTCCAGGCCGAACTCTCCGACGCCACGTTCACCTCCGGCGAGACCTTCAAGGACCCGCGCCATGACATCACCGTGGAGGTGCTGGACACGGACGCGGACGGGAACTACCGGGTGCGGGTGACCCGGGGGTAGGGCCGGGGGAAGGGAGCGAGGGGACGGGCGGGGGCGGGGTTTACCGTAAGCGTGCCCGTCTGCCCTACCGGAGAGCCGATGCCCGCGAAGACCGCACTGGATGCCGACGCCCGTGGTGAAACGGGGGAAGCGGTCGGGCCGTTGGTGCGTGGGGTCGGTGTGCTGCGGCGGCTGACCGAGGCGGGCGGCACGCTGAGTCCGAGCGCGCTGGAGCGGGCCACCGGGCTCGCCCGGTCCACGGTCGACCGGATCACCGCGACCCTGGCCCGCATGGGGTACGTCCGGCTCGACGGCCGGGATGTCGTGCTCACCGCCGGTGTGATGGAACTGGGCAACGCGTATCTGGCTGCCCTGCGGCTGCCCGCGCTGCTCGGCGCCCACGCCGACGCCCTCGCCGACGAGCTGGACGAGTCGGTGTCGCTCGCGGTCGCCGACCTCGACGGCATCCGGTTCATCCACCAGGCCACCCGCCGCCGCGCGATGTCGGTGAGCTTCCGCATCGGCGACCTGCTGCCGGCCGAACGCACGGCGCCGGGGCCGCTGTTCGCGACCGGGTGGGCCGAGGGCGACTGGGCGCGGTGGCGGGCCCGCCGGGCGGCGGATCCGGCGGACGCGGCCTTCCCCGCCGTACCGCCCCGGCGGACGCCCACCGACGACTCCGCCTTCCCGCGGCGGGTGGAGCGGGCGCGCCGGGACGGCTGGGCGGTGGACGACCAGCTGATCGAACCGGGTCTGGTCGCCGTGTCCGTACCGGTACGGGATCCGGGCACCGGCCGCCCGGCCTGCGTGGCGAGCGTGGTCAGCCACACCAGCCGGCACTCCGCGGCGGGCCTGCGCACCAGCCTGCTGCCGCGCCTGCGTACGGCGGTGGCGGCGATGGAGGCCGAGCTGCGTACGGCGCCGCCGCCCGAACCGGGGCCGCCGCCCGCGGGTCTGGCGGCCTGGACGGCGGCCTCCAAGCACGAACTGGGCCGGGAGTTCGTGGAGTCGCTGGCCCGTGGCCTGACCGTGCTCACCGCCTTCGGCGCGGACCGCCCGGCGCTGACGCCGGCGGAGGTCGCGCGCGCGACCGGGCTCAGCCGGGCCACCGCCCGGCGCGCCCTGCTCACCCACGAGCAGCTGGGCCTGGTGACCGCGCCCGCCGGCCGCACCTTCACGCTCACCCCGCGCGTCCTGGACCTCGGCTTCCCGCCGCTGTCGCGCACGACGCTCGCCCGGCTCGCCGAGCCCCGGCTGCGGGCCCTCGCGGACCGGGTGGCCGAGCCGGCGGCGCTCGCGGTGCTGACGGGGGACGGTACGGAGATCCAGTACACGGCCGGGGCGGGCACGCGCCGGGTGCTGACGGTGGACGTCACCGTGGGCGCCCGCCTGCCCGCAGCCGCGACCTCGCTCGGCCGGGTGCTCCTCGCGGACGCCGACCCTCGGTCTCCTGAGTTCGCCGAGGTACGCGCCCGGGACTACGCCCTGGTCGACGAGGAACTGGAGTCGGGACTGCGGTCGATCGCGGTACCGGTGCGCGACCGTACGGGCCGCACGGTGGCCGCGCTGAACGTGGCGACCCACCCGGCCCGCCGCACCCTGGAGGACTGCGTGCACGGCCTGCTGCCCGAACTGCGCACCACCGCCGGTGAGATCGAGCGGGACCTGCACACGGCGTCGCGGTTCACGCGGGTGGCGCTGCGGTGAGGGAGACGAGAGGGGCGCAGGCCCTGGAGGGCACGGGCGAGCTGTTCGCCTTCGCCTCCTGGTTCGCCTCAGCCGGAGGCGGCGCTCCCGGCCGACCAGCGCTCGGGGGCACCGCCGAGGCACCGGATACGGTCCGTCTGCGCCAGCCACACCAGGTGGGCATGGGTCTCGGCGGCTGCCGAGCGCTGGTTGAAACCCGACAGCACGTCGAAGGGGCGGGACCAGCTCAGCCGGGCGGCGATCTGCCAGCAGGTCCGCTCCACGCCGTCCGCGAGCAGTGACTCGATCTCCGCCAGCCGCGCGGTGTTGTGCGAGGTCAGCTCGTCGACCCGGTTCCGCAGCCCCTCGAACCGGTACTCGTGCCCGGGCAACACCTCGGCCGCCTCGACCTCGGCCACCCTGCGCAGCGAACCAAGGTAGTCGGCGAGCGGATTGGGCCGCTGCTGGGCGGTGACGGATATCGGAATGCAGATGGAGATCGTCCGCCGCGCGCAGCAACGCACGCTGTCGCCGGGTCCAGGCAGGATGGTCCGCACCCTCGGCGATCCGTTCCAGGATCGCGGGCTCCAGCCCGCCGCGCAGAGCTGTCCCGGCGTGCTGCGCCCATGCGTAGCGGGCTCCGCAGCGCCAGGCCGTCCGCAGGGTCAGCAGTTCACGGTCGGCGAAGGCGAGCTCGCCGTGGGCCAGCAGGTGGCGGGCGAGCGGCAACCAGGCCGCGAACAGGGCGGGATGGCGAGCCAGAGTTGCGCCCACGTTCATCTCGCCCAGCCGTGGTTTGCCCGGCCGGGCCCGGGTGAGCTGCGGCGCGATGTCCTCGGCCCACTGTGCGGGCGGCTGCGGCGGTATACGGGGTCCGGGCCGACGCGTCATGACAGTGTCCCCCTGCGTGATGTGGACGGGCGGAGTGCGGTGGTCCCCCTCGGACCCGGGACCTGCGAGCACCCGCTGCCAGGACACCGTCGCACCCGTCCGACCCGCACAGTCGCCGTGTGAAAGAGGGGTGCGACGGCACCTGGGGTCAGGAGTTGAGTTTGATCTCGGCCGTGCCGACGCGCTCTCCCGGAGTGAAGGTGACGTGCAGGCCACTGCTGACCCGGTCCTCCCAGCTGCGGGCGTGCCGCTTCTCCTCCGCCGCGGTCTGCTCGTCGGCGTCGTCCAGCCAGGTGTCCCCGACCAGACGGAAGTCGGGGATGCGCCGCAGTACCTGTTCGACCATGGCGCTCGCCTCGGCCCGGCCCAGGACCGCCCCGATGCAGAAGTGGATGCCGTGTCCCAGCGCCAGATGCCGGTTCGGCGTGCGGCCCACCCGGATCTCGTCGGGCTCGTCGAAGACCTTGGGATCACGGTTGGCCGCGGCGAAGCCCAACGCCACTCGGTCCCCCTTCTTGATCTGCTGGCCGCCCAGGCACACGTCGCGGGTGGCCGTGCGGGACAGGAACGGCACGGGGCTGAAGGAGCGGAGCATCTCCTCCACCAGGTCGCCCATCAGACCGGGGTCGTCGGCTATCAGGTCGTCACGGCGTTCCGCCTTGCGGGCGATGATCGCCTCGGTCGTGCGGCTCAGCAGTATCGACCAGGCGCTGTTCATCTCGAACCGGTCCTCGCCCCGCACATGCACGGCGTCGGCGATGATCGCGGCGTCCTCCACCGGGCGGCCGAGGATGTGCATGGTGGTCATGGCCGGTACGAGCTTGGCGAGCTGGTGGAAGAGCTCGGCCCTGCCGGTCTCGATCCACTGGTCGATGCACCAGGTCGTGTACTCCTCGAACTGGAGCCGCAGCTTCCTGACCGCCGCGGGTGAGAAGAGCGGGCTGAGCAGGGAGCGGTAGGCCTGGTACTCCGGCGGGTCCAGCTCGATCGGCACGGCGCGGACCGGCGTGGGCGGTGTCATCACCCCCAGGGAGCCGGTGCCGTTGGGCAGTTCGGGCCGGGACGAGAAGGTCTCGGGGTCCCTGGCCGCCTCGCAGACCTCCTGGTAGCCGGCCACCATCCACCGCCCCCCTGGTGGTCCCACCAACTGACGGGGGTGTCCCGGCGGTGGAACCGGCTGTAGCGATCGTCCAGGACGAAGTCCGCCAGGTGCTCTTCGACCAGGTCGCCGTCGAACTCTTCATTCATGGGCATCTCCTTGTGCTGATCGAGGACGGCCGGGGTCGGCCGCGGCCGTCCCGGGACTGCGCCGGCTGAGCCAGTCGGCCAGGTCGAGCAGGGAGGGAACGACCGCCGCGCCACCGGCGCCGACCAGCTGCTCGGCCCGGTGGGAGCCGGTCAGCACTCCGATGCCGGGCACCGAGGCGGCGGTGGCGCCGGCCATGTCGAGAGGGTGGTCGCCGACATAGCCGGCCAGCCCGTTCGCGATCATCGCGGGGCTCTTGCCGAGGCCGGTGACGCCGCCCGCGGCCACCGGTACCGGCAGCCCGCACCGCGCCAGGCACGCGGTCGCCGTCTTCGTGCTCCGGCCGGTGATGACGGCGGACCGGCCGCCGAGCCGCGTGACGGCGCCCAGCAGCTCGGCCGCGCCCGGCATCGGTGTCACCAGGTCCAGCGCCTCGGTGAGAAAGGCGCCGGCGAAAGCGGCCAGGCAGGCCTCCAGCCGCTCCGACGCGATCCAGGCGCCGAGTTGCCTCCGGAAGGGCACACCCAGGTCCGCCAGTACGGCGTCCGCGTCGACCCGTACGCCGCAGCGGCGATTCATCACCCGCAGGGCGTGGGAGGTGGCCGAGCGCAGATCGAGGAGGGTCAGGTCGAGGTCGAGTCCGAGGACCGGAGCGGCCGGCAGTTCGAGCGTGCCGAGCCCATGGCCGCGGTCGGCCCCGGCAGCGGAGACCCGCGACCGCGGGAGGCCGGCGGGGCCCCCTTTGGCCTCACGGCACCCGCCGTACCCGGCGCAGAGTACGGCCCAGTGCTGCCCAGGCGGTCGAGGTCCCCGGGTTCCCGGCCTTTCACGGCTCGGTCAGGGTGTCGAGCATGCGCTGCACCGCGAGCGCCTGCGGGGTCTGCAGGATGGGCAGCAGGGAGAGGGCGTAGTTCTGGTCGCCGGTCACGATGATCTGGCCGCGCAGGACTCCCACGACCGGATCGAGATGGCCGCGGATCAGGGCCAGTTCGTCGCGTCGACCGTCATGGCGATCTCGACGTCCGGCTCCGGATGCACGCCGAGGCCGCTCGCGGTGAGCCGGCCGTTCTCGATGACGTCGTAGTAGGGGACGACCCTGCCGTCGGCTTCGGTGACCCGGTGCTGCAGCCGTGCGCTCGCCCCCGGCAGTTCGGGCAGGTCGTCGACGAGCGTCATGCGGACCTCGAACCACTCGCTGGTGAGAAACCGCGTCATCGTGGTGTCTCCGCCCCCTCAGCTCGCCCGGTCCGCGACAGCCGAACACAGCTGGTCCAGCGCTTCTCGGACCGGGGAGTCGGGCACGTGGTCGAGGAGTTCGCGAGCGCTGTCGGCGTAGCGTCGGACCTCCTGCCACACCGGGGGTGCCGAACGTGCTGCGCGTGGTGCTCGTCGAGCCGGTCGCCGCCCGGCCCCGGGCCGTCGTGCTGATCGAGGCCAACGTGGACGACATGGATCCGCGTGTGTGGCCCTCCGTGCTGGAGGAACTGATCGAGCGAGGAGCGCAGGACGCCTGGCTCACCCCGATCCTGATGAAGAAGGGCCGCCCCGCGCACCAGTTGTCCGTGCTCGCCCCGGAGCACCTTGCCCACGAGCTGCGGCAGGTGGTGTTCGCCCACACCTCCACCATCGGGCTGCGCACGATCGACGTGGCCAAGACGGAACTGGCCCGGTGGGAGGCGACGGTCGAGGTCGAGGGAGCACGGTACGCGTGAAGGTGTCCCACGCCGACGGGAAGGTGCTGACGGTGCAGCCGGAGTACGACGACGTCCGGGCCGCCGCGCGGCTGCTCGGACGGCCGGTGCGCGCGGTCCTGGCCGACGCCCGCGCCGCAGCCCGGGCCGTGGGCGCCGACCGCGGAGTCAGTCCTTCGTGGCCACGATGATGTCGCGGTTGATCGCCTGGTCGACCCGGTGGGTGAAGCCCAGGTAGGCCTCGGAATCGCGCACCCGGAGACCGTTGGCCTGAAGGATCTCCGCCAGCTCCTCGCGCCGGGCCACGAAGGTGTTCCAGGAGATGCCGAGGGCGCCGCCGCGCCGCAGCAGCGGCTCCCACACGGGCACGGCCGCGGCCAGGAGTTCACTGGGGCTGCGGGAGAGACGGCCGGCGTTCCCGCCGCCCTGCGGACGGCTGCCGTGCTGGACGCCGTAGGGCGCGTCGGTGACGATCAGGTCGAACTCGCCACGGCGGAAGAAGTCACCGCTCTTGAGGGTGTCCGCGTTGACGACCGTGACGTCGATGGTCTCGCCCTCCCGGTACAGGTCCTTGGACGCCCCCAGGCTGACCTGCAGCCGTCGTCCCAGCGTCACCTTCTGACGGCGGACGGGGCCGACCTCGGCCTTGTGCTTGAGCCGGTTGTTCTTCAGCCAGGTCCGGAAGAACGCCGAGTAGGCCTCGAAGTCCTTGGCATCGACGTCGAGGCCGGCCGCGTCCATGCCGTACATGACCGCCTGGTTGAGCGTGGTGCCCCGGCCGCACATCGGGTCGAAGAGCCGCATGCTGCCCGCCAGCAGGTCGGCGGGCGTGTCCGTCGCCAGCGCGGTCACGTTCACCAGCAGCTTGGTGAAGTCCTCGTTGGTCTTCCCGGCGTACTTCTGGATCGTGAGCAGGTCGCTGCCGAACAGATCGAGCGGGTGCTTGGCCAACGGCCGCAGCAGGTCGGCCTCCAGGGCGAACAGCGCGTACACCGACGACATGTTCGACAGCAGGCGGATGTCGGTCTCCGTCAGCGCGTCGGCCGTGAAGGTGACGTAGGGAACCCCGCCGATCTCGGTGACCTCGATGTCCCGTACCCCGCCGCCGACGGCCCGCTCGCCGAACACCGCGAGCTCGGCCATGGCGAGCGCGGGAGCGGACTGGGCGTACACGCGGTTGTGCGAGGGCGAGACGAGGAACCCGTACCGGCTCATGTGCTGGGGACCCTGCTTTCCACTGGCTTCGGGTGACGGCCGCAGACGTACTGGTGATGGTGGGGCAGCCGCGGCGGGAGCCCGGTCAGTACCCGCCCGACTCTACCCGAGTGCACATCACCGCCCCGGAGCTGCGGCCGCCCGTACGGGGTCAGCCGGCCGCGCGTCCGCGAGCAGCGCCGCCGTCATCGACAGGTACCGCTCGTCCGGCACCGGCACCAGGCCGTCCATCGCCACCGCGAACGCGCAGTCCATGCTCGGCACGGCTCCGGCCACGCAGACCCAGGCGTAGCGCAGCCCGTCCTCGGCGAGGGTCAGTACGGCGCCCTGGGCACCGAAGCCGTCCGCCGGGACCGTCCACTCGAAGCCCTGGTCGTGCAGCAGGTGCGGGAGGAACTGCCACAGGGAACAGGCCAGCAGGTAGCAGTCGAGAAGGGCGAAGACGGGGCGGCGGCGGACGATGTCGTCCTTGAGAGCCCCGCGGAGCTGGTCGTTCGGCCTGCTGTGCATGCGGACGAAGCCCCGTAGCGCGCTCCATGGCCCCGAGACGCGCCCTACGGCGCGGCTGTGCACGCCATAGGACCACACCTTCGCCGGCAGGATGGCGAGAGTCTCGCGGTGGTCGTGGCCCACGGAAGCGGCGGGCTCGTACGCCAGGTTCGCCCCCGCCTGCCGGACCCGCCGGAAGAAGTCGACGTCCTCGTACGCGACGGCGAGCTGCCGCTGGCCCGCGGACAGATTGCCGCCGCGGACACCCACCGCGTGGTCGTACCCGCGGGAATGCGCGCACTGACCTCCCGCAGCGCGTCGGAGGGTGCGCCGTCGTAGCGCACGCTCACCCCGTCGAGCTCGATCTCGCCGCGCAGCGGCCCGGGTGTCGCACCCGGTGCCTGGGGTTTCGCGTCGGCCAGGAAGCCGCGGACCCGTGACGACCTCCTGTTCCCGGCCGAGCAGTTCCAGTACGCCCTCGGTGGTCAGCGTGCCGAGGTCGCCGGTGTCGACCCAGCGCACGGTCGTGGGGTACGGAGGCCCGACGGGACCGTCCGGGGCGTAGGCGAGCTGGATGTGTCCCGCCGTACCCGCGGGTGTTTCCGCGCCCGTGGCGTCGACCACCCGCACGAGCGTGCCCGGCAGCGGACGGCTCGCGGGCCTGCCGGAGCCGGACGAGCGGATCACCACGCCGGCGGGCCATGCCTCGGTCGTGGTGTAGACGTCGCGGATCACCGCGGAGGGCAGGGCGGCTGCGAGCGCGTCGACGAGTCCGGGAAACGCCGGAGCCATGCCGAGCCGGACCGAGCGGACGCCGGCCAGTCGCTCGGAGGAGAAGGACGGGTGCCGTACCAGCGTGTGGGCCATGGCGGGCGCGAGCAGCACCGCACCGGCCGCCGTCCGCTCGACCAGGGTGACGAACTCGGGCGGCGACCAGTGGCCGAGGCAGGCCAGGCCGCCGCCGGGGGTCAGCAGTGCCTCGGCGAGGACCGTCTGGGCGGCGTTGCTGCCGGGCGGGACGGCCAGGGCCGTCACCCGGGGCGGCGCGCCGGCGCCGGGCGTGGCGCCGGGGTGGTGCGCGAGGCGGTTGCGGTGGCTCACCGGGACGATCTTCGGCAGGCCGGTGGACCCGGATGTGGCCAGGTACTCGGCGGGTGGCGGCCCCGCGGGCGCGTCGGCCGAAGGGACGTCGGGCGAACGGACGTCGGGCGAACGGACGTCAGCCAGAGGAACGTCGGCCGGAGGAACGTCGGGCGATTCCTCCGGGCGGTGGGTGAACGGCGGTTCCTGGAAGTGGAGGGTGCCGTGCTCACCGCCCTGGCCGGCGGGACCGCCGTCGGTCCCCGGGCCGTCGCTGATCCACAGCCGCACCGGAAGGGTCCGGACGATCCGGTACCGCAGCAGCTCGCCCGCGCCGGCCGGGACGACGACGGGCGTGACGCCGGCGAAGTACGCGCCCAGGTAGGCGCTGACGAACAGCGGCCACGCCGCGCCTGTGAACTCCAGGACGACCGGAGAGCCGTCGGCGAGGTGCCTGCTCCGCAGCCGGCCGGCGACCCGTTCGGCGTCCCGGAGGACCTCGCCGCGGCTGCGGACGGCGCCCGAGGGAAGGTGCAGCAGCACGCCCTCCGGGTCGGCCTCGAGTGCGGTTCGGTAGGCGGTGGGCACGTCAGTGGGCACGGCGTGGGTCTCCGTCCTCTCGTGGCAGTGGGACAGGGGCTGACGGACGCGGTGGTGTCATGCCGAAGCCCGCACGCGCACAGTCTCCTTGCGGAGCCGGTCCAGGTCCTCGAGGCCGGCGAGCGCGTCGTCGAGCGGGACGCCGAAGTCGATGAGCGCGGCGATCTCGTCCACGCCCGCGGCGGCCAGCCGCTCGACCAGGGGAACGGCGTCGGCCACCATGCCGAAGAGCCCGGCCGTCTCGACGTACCGGTCGACCGAACGGGCCAGCAGCGCGGCCTTCGCGCTCGCGGACACACGGTCCATCGGCACCCGCGCGCCCTGGGCTCCGTTGGCACCGCCGACCAGCGTCAGCGAGGTCGACAGGTACTCGGTCAGCAGCAGGCGGACCACCTCGCGCACGGCTTCCCGGTCCGCGCCCAGCAGGGTGTGCACCATCAGCGTCACATGGCCGGTGCGGTCCGGGCCGAGCGCACGCCGGTAGGCGGCGATGTTGCGGGTGAGCCGGTCGACGTCCTGGCGTACCAGGTGGGTGAGGACCCCGGCACCGATCCGGCCGGCGGCCTCGAAGGTCTCCGTAGTGCCGGTGCTCGTCAGCCAGACCGGCAGCTCGCCTGGGCCGGGCGCGGGTACACGGAAAGCTCGACCGGCCGTCCCTCGCCGTCCGGCAGGGTCAGCGCCTCACCACGCCACAGCCGCCGGACGGCCTCCACCGTGCCGAGCGTGGAGTAGCGCCGCTCGTAGTACTCGCCCGGGTTGAGGGCGAAGTCGCTGGGATGCCAGCCGGAGGCGAAGGAGACCCCGACCCGGCCGCCCGAGAGCCGGTCCACCACGGCCCACTCCTCCGCGACGCGCAGGGGTGAGTGCAGCGGGGCCACGACGCTGCCCGCCCGTATGCCGACCCGTTCCGTGATCGCCGCGATCGCGGCCCCGGTGACCGACGGGTTCGGGTACACGCCGCCGAACGGATGGAAGTGCCGTTCCGGTGTCCACACCGCACGGAAGCCGTGCTCGTCCGCGAAGCGCGCACCGTCGAGCAGGAGCCGGTACAGCTCCTGTCCGGAGTCCTCCGTCGCCTCGGCTGCGAAGTAGAACAGGCTGAACTCCACGTACTGGCCTCCACATGACCGGTTCCTGCCGCAGCCGGGGCTGCGACGACCACAGGGGACGTCACCGTCGGCACTCCGTCGTCCCGCGCCGTGTGTGTGCCGGGCACGTGGTTGCGACTCGGCGGGACAGGAGAACGCTGGGAAAGGGGTGTTCCACGGGGGTAAAGGGGTGCTCCACGGGGGTCGCGGAGCGGCGGGCGTCGCGTCGCTTCCGCCCGGCGTCCATGTCTCTCAGCGCCATGTCTAGTCGCCGCCTCACAGACCGTCAACGATGCTCGGACCGGCGGCCGTCGAGGAACTCGCCGCACGCCCCGGGCGGTGCCGCGAACGGCCGGGAACCGACCCCGCCACCTGCGGCGTTCCTGCTCCGGTGTCCCGCCGGCGGGACCGGCGCGGCACCGCGCGGCGGCTACCTCGGCCCGTTCGTGTCGTCCGCCGTCACGGCCGATACATCAGGGGCGACGAGACCGACGAAGACCGCCAGATCGATCTGAAGAGGAGACCCGAAGAGGAAGAAACAGCACTTCAACCGCACCGAACACCTCCGGCAGGTTCCGCCCGACACCCCAGCCGGCCGCCGCCTGAAAGGCTTCCGCCAGGACGGCGAGTCCACCCGCTCCCGCCTCGACGCCCGCTTCGACTCCCTCTTCGACCAGAGCCACCCCCACAAGCGGGTCCAGGCATACGGCGCCCGCGGAGCCCTGCTGATCCACCTCGGACACGCCTGGCCGAACAGCTCCATCACCCGAGCACTCGACACGATCTTCCCCTGCCGCCCCCACCAGCTCCCCCCTCGGCCACCCCCAGCACCCTGCGCGAGATCGCCCAGCAAGCCACATCCCCCGTGCGTCGAGCGCGCCACCCGCTACACTGGCGACGGCGAGAGGCCCTCACTGGTCGATCACCAACCTGTCTAAAACATGTCAAGAACGGCCACGTGTACGGCTTCGTTTCAGACACGTTTTTCGACAGATCCCCGCCTTCGTGGGATGTGTCTAAAACAGAGAATCCCCAGGCCGCGGCGGGTCCACCTCGGAACCTCAAAACGAGGATCCCGATTCTCCAAACGCCGAGATCAGGCAGTACGTCACCGCCTCAGTCACCCTTGAGTCAGCTCGTCGACGCAAGCCGCGAGCGATCCGCACTGACGACCCGAGTTCCGCCGCCCACAAGTGCAAGCCTCAAGCCTGACTCCGGCATCGCGACACAGGTCGCCCCTCACCACACCGCCTGCGGCTGTACACCCCGCGCCACATTTACCACTCCCATGCTTGCTATTTAAGTAGCAACAGGGGAAGGTGTAGAGGTGAATATTTGCCACATCCCCAACGCGCAGCAGGATCGACGAGCACTCCTGCTGCTCGTGAGTGACGATCAGCAGCTACTGCTCTGCGGCGCCTGCTGCGGGGACTGGACCGTCCCGTCCATCCACCTCGGAACGTATGACGAGCCCGCCCACCAGGCCCGTGTACATCTCGCGCAAGCCTTCGGTATCGACACCCCACGACTCGCCGCTGTCCGTGGAGTCCACACTTCCGGAAGGGACCAGGCGTGGGAGTACGAGCGGGTGACGGAGACCCACGCCCTGATCTCCCGTATCAGCAACGCGGACGCGCGAGCAGCATGCAAAAGCGGAAGTCGGCACACCCTGTTCACCTTGGACGACCTGCGCCGTCACCGCAGACGCGTGACCCCTCAGGGGGTCGTCACTCTTCTTGCCGGGTTCCTCGAAGGTTGGCTTCCTGACGGCTCCCACACACTCTACTGACCCATATCCGGGCACGCGCCCCGCATTGCCAGCCCGTCCCGTGTCTCGGTCAGGCTATGGCAGTTGCACGCGACGGCCTGTGGGGCACATGTCACGGTTCTGGCTACGACAACGGTCCCAGGACGTCCTGGGACTCGACGAGCCCTTGCCCGCTAGGCGCCTTCCCGTCGTCGAAGACGCGCTCGGCCTGCTGGGCCCGGAACTCGAGATGGACTTCGGCCGAGTTGGCGTAGCCGTAGCGGGCACGGGCCTCCGCCGGGGTGAGGACTTCCTCGTTACGGGGAGGAACGCCGAGCGTGATCGGGGCGATCACCTCTCCGGCGACGAGGGAGAGCCGTTCCAGCCGGCGCAGTTCGACGTCGGATTCAGGTCGGCGAGGGCGAAGGCCGCCTTCATGACGGGCACGATGAGTATGTCGATACGACGTGATTGGCAGATCCCTACCATCTCGAGTATCCAGTGGGGGCAAGGTGGCGATCGTCGCAATCGCTGTGCTTCCGCCGCGGCCAGGCTTGCCAGCTTTGCCCAGCGTGGTATCGGCGGCTGGACGAGTTCGCTCCTGAAGGTGGCGCATGGCCTGCCGGGCGATCAGCAGACAGCTGCGGTTGCAGGCCACGCACCACCACGGCAATCCGCGACCTCCGGATGAAGCGGCCGGTGATCTGTGCCGCAACGCTCATGGCTGCCCGAGACCGAGATCTGGATGACAAAGCGCTCAGCTCCGGAGCCGACGCTCGCACCCAGGGCTACTCTCACACGGGTGTCCACAGGGCCGATGAGCTCCCTGAACGAGGACGGCGCCACCTGAAGTCAGGACGCCCACGCCATCTCTGGCACCTCGGTGGCGGAACTGCGCGATGTCCAGGACCCGCTCAGTGAAAGGCTGTCACGGACAAAAGGCAGCCTCACCCGGGGAACACGAAGCCCCTTCTCCCACCGGTAGACCTGCTACCGGTCGCACAACCCCGTCCCCCAGCGCGCCATCGCCAGCTCGTCCGCGAGGTTCTCCTGAGTGCACCTGGGCCGCCGTGCTTCGCGTGCGCGCGGATGCGCTCCCCAAGTCGACGACCGGCCGGTCAGCACAGACCTGGCAGGGCTGGACTCCACCATGCTCGCCTGCGTGGCCACCCAGCGCGGCCCGGTGGCCGCGGTAGCGTTCGCCGACGAACGGCTGCGTGACGACGACCTCGCGTTCACGGTCCGCACCGCGGCCACCTGCCGGGCCTCGCCCACCATACGGTCCGCGGAGCGGCAGGAGGATGCAATGCCTGTTGCCCCGCCCTGCGGTGGGGTCGTACTTGCCTCTAGGCCGTGTATCGAAAGCGCGGACAGGCCGGGCTGGGTGATGCCCCGGTCCGGCCTGTCCGCTCTCTGCTAGAGGTCGAGCTGATGCTGGTGTGTCGTGTGCGTGGGTGTGTAGCCGAGACCGTCGTTGATCTGTCTCATGTGCGTGTTGCTGTCGGCGGTGTCGGTCAGGAGGCCACCGAGGTCCGGATAGTCCCTACGGGCCTGTCGGATCGACTCGGCCTTCATCCACCGGCCGAGGCCGTGTCCACGGTGCTCGGGCAGCACACCGGTGCCGTAGTGCTGGCCGTCACCTGTGCCGTTGCCGGGGATGACGAGTTCGGTGAACCCGGCGATCGAGCCGTTGGAGGTGTCGATGGCGACGACGGTGTGCAGGTGGTCGCCGCGCTGTTCGACGGCCTTCGCCGCGGCCCGCACGCGGTCCACGTCCCATGTCACGATGCCGTAGTCGGTGTCGTCCATGGGCATGTCGTCCATGGCGCGGCGTGAGGCGGCGAACGTCTGGGCGAGGTCGTCGGGAACGGTTCCCTGCCATGACATCAGCCGGTAGCCGGAATGCGGACGCTCGATGATCTCGGTGAGGACGGCGGTGTCCACGTCGGCCAGCGGCAAGCGGGTGTGCCTCAGGGCAAGGACCTTCCGGAAACCGCGCGCTGCCAGGAAGTGGTCGCCGGGCGATCCGGCTTCTGCCTGCGCGACGACGCAGCGTCGGGCGTTGTCCCGGGCGGTGGCCACGGCGCTGTCGAGGAGCCGGGAGCCCACGCCCTTGCGGCGCTCCGCGGGATGAACACGGAGATCGAGCTCGGCCAGGTGCTCTTGTCCGCCATCGAACAGGCGCAGAAAGGCCGTTCCGGCAGGGATGGAATCCGCGTCCGACGCCAGCCAGGCAAGACGCCGGCCGTGCGGCCCGTGAGCGGGGTCGGTCAGTGGGGTGATGCGAAGGGACAAGGTGTCTCCGTCGTGTGGAGGTGGCAAAGGTCAGTACGCGAGCTCAACTCCTGGGCACTCCTGCGCATGTGCTCCACACCTCCTCGTCGACGGCGCCGGCCTGCACCGATGCAGGCGGCTGGGTGAACCTAGCTGGCCGATCGGCTCCTGGGCAACGGGTTAACGAAAAGGCCGTGCGCGTGTGTGGTCACAGCCACTCGTTGATGGCCGCGACGAGGACGGTCGCCTCATAGCGGACTGCGAGCTTGTCGTATCTCGTGGCGACAGCCCGGTTTCTCTTGAGTCGGTTGATCCCGCACTCGACCGCATGGCGCTCGCGGTAGTCAACCGGGTCAAAGCGCGGCGGCCGGCCGCCGCGAGAGCCCAGCTTCTGACGGTTGCGCGCCTGGTCGGCCTTGTCCGGGATGGTGCAGCAGATCCCACGTCGGCGCAGATATGCGCGGTTTCTGCGGGAGGCGTACGCCTTGTCAGCCCGAACCCGATCGGGACGAACGCGTGGCCGGCCCCGCCCGATGCGGGGCACGCGGACCTTCTCCAGCACCGGTTCGAACTGCGGCGAGTCTCCACGCTGCCCGGCCGTCACCACGATCGACATGGGCTTCTGCCTCTGCTCGACGGCCAGATGCAGCTTGGTGGTGAACCCGCCACGCGACCGTCCCAGCCCGTGATCACGAGGCTCGGTGAACACACCACCCGGCGGTTCCTTCTGCAGATCACCCTGCTTACGGGCCCCGGCCGCATGCTGATGGGCGCGACAGACCGTGGAGTCAACGCTCAGGTCCCAGACGATCGCACCCTCCGCGTCGGCCAAGGACTGGAGAAGGGTCAAGATTCGCTGCCAGGTGCCGTCCCGCTGCCACCGGCGAAACAGGTCGTAGACCCGACCCCACGGCCCGTACTCGACGGGCACGTCCCGCCACGGAACACCGGTCCGGACCCGGAACCGAATGCCGTCGATCAACTGCCGCCGAGGCCAGACGGGCGGTCGCCCCGCCTTCGCCCCCTTCGGCAACAGCGTCTCCAGCATCGCCCACTGCTCGTCTGTGAGATCTCCCCGCCCCATGAACCGTGATCATTCACAGGCCAAGATCCACTTTCGATACACGGCCTGGCACCGACTGGGTGGTGCTGCTCCACCTTCAGCCGTCAGCGGTTTCGTGGAGGTGACCCCCGCCTCCCATTGAGCCAGTGTGGAGGCTCCCCCGCACGGCGCCGTGAACAGGATTGTCACGCGGTAGTCGCCCCGGACAGGCCGGCGTAGCCGCCGACCAGGCACGGGCTGCGCCGATCAAGTCACTTGAAGACGAGAGTTACCCCGCCCTTCCGTCCAGATACCGGCCAGCGTTTCGCGCAGGAGCGGGACAGGACCGGCACGGGAAGCACCAGAGGAATCATGAGTGCAGGGGCGCGGCCGAGAGCCGCCGACGAAGTGGCCCACTCGACGACCGGACGCGATGCCTATCAACTGCTGCTGACTCATGGAAAGGCTGGCGAACTGCGGTCAGCAGCCCACTGATTCGGTGCTGCGATGCGCCGGATCTATGCCCCAGACCGATCACCACCCCCGATGACCGTAGACCGATGGCGTAACGGCCTACCGAAGGGTGCGTCGCCGGATGGCGGCGAAAGTGGCAGAAAAGGAAGAGGAATGGCTGACGAAGCAGCAGGGACACCTGCCTCTGCCGGACAAGAGCGAGTATGGCTGGCCGAGCAGGCTGTTCCCGGTTCCCCCGTGTTCAACGTGCCGAACATCTTGTCGGTGCAGGCGCCTGACGCTGAGGCCATTCGGCAGGCACTGCAGCGTGTAGTCGAGCGACACGACGCACTACGCACGTCCATACGCGAGGTGGACGGCACCCTGAGGCAGGTCGTGCACCCCGCCGTGTCGTTGGAGATGCCGGAATACGACGTGCGCAGCGAACCGGACCGGGCGGCAGCGGCGCGGGACCTCGTGAGCGGTCTGATGACCGATCCTCTCTCGACGGACGGAGTCCCACTCTGGAGGTCAGCCGCGATCCGGGTTGGGGACGAGGACTGGCTGGTCGCGTTCATCGTCCACCGCATCGTCTTCGACGCGGAGTCTGCCGCCGTCTTCCGTGAGGAGTTGCAGGCTCTGTGCGTCGCCCCCGAGGCGGAGCTGCCCGGCCCGAGCCTTCCGTGCACGGAGTTCTTGGCTGGCCGACATAGCTATGACCGAGCGGAGCAGGTCGCGTACTGGCAGGAAACGCTGGTGGGGCTGCCCTTGGTGCACTCCCTCCCAACCGACCGGCCACGCCCGCCGCAGCTGACCTACGACGGCGGCGAAGTCCGCTTCGAGGTACCGCAGGATGTACCTGCCCGGGTGGCCGAGCTGGCCCATCGGCACGCTGCGACGCCGCCGGCGGTGTTGTTGGCCGCGTACGCCGCTCTACTCGCACGGCTTTCCGGTGAACCGGAGGTCGTCGTGGGCCTGACCGTGTCAGGGCGTGATCGGCAGAAGTCCCCCGCCATGATCGGCATGGTCGACAATCAGGTCGTCGCGCGTCTGCACGTCTCCAGCGACCTGTCTTTCGCGGAACTAGTCGCGCGGGTCGAAAGTACGTTGGCCGACGCTCTCCGGCACGCCGATGTGCCGTTCCAGACGGTTGTGGAGGCAGTCGCCCCGCCGCGGGTTCCCTCTGTGCAGCCGCTGCACCAGATCGGCTTCGACTACCACCCGGAGTCGGAACTGACAGGCGCCTCCTGCCGGGGTACTACCCACGATCTGGCGATCGAGCTCACTAACGGCGAGGGCCGTCTGCTCTACCGGGCTGATCTCTTCGACCATGCCACCGTGCAGGCTGTCGCCGCCCGTTACCTCCGCCTGCTGCGCGCCGGCCTGGATGCCCCAGAGAGCCGCACAGAGGATCTGGAACTGCTGGACGACGCCGAGCGTGCTCGTTTCTTGGACGCACAGCCGGCCAATGCTCCTCACACGACTGTGCTCGGCCTGTTTGAGGCGCAGGCCTCGCGCACGCCAGATGCCGTCGCGGTGATCAGCGGCGACCGGCGACTGAGTTACCGGGAACTGGACGCCGCCGCCACGCGTGTCGCAGCGCGGCTGCGTGCTGCCGACGCACCGGCTGTGGTGGGCGTGTCCGCAGAACCCTGCATTGAACTGCTGCCCGCGCTACTGGGCATCTGGAAAGCGGGCAGCGCCTGGGTCCCAGTCGATCCCGGCCATCCGGCCGACCGAGTGGCCTACGTGCTGCGCGACGCTGGGGCACGACTGGTACTGGCCGGGCCGGTCGGGGCGTTCCCCGAGAAGGTCCTGCCAATCGGCGATGAGCTGGGCATAGACGTCGCTGGCGACCCGGTGCCGGGTTCACCCGGCGAGGTGGCCTACGTGCTGTACACCTCTGGGTCGACCGGTCGACCCAAGGGCGTGGTGGTCGAGCACGGCTCGCTCGCCGCCTACCTGACCTGGGCGACCAATGCTTACCCGGGGCTGGCGGGACAGTCCCTGGTGCACTCAACGCTCTGCTTCGACCTGACGGTCACTGGACTGTTCGGTCCTCTTCTGGTGGGCGGCTCAGTGCGCCTGGCCCCGCTGACCTGCAAAGTGCCGGAGCGTCCCACCTTCTTGAAGGTCACGCCGAGCCATCTGCCTCTATTGGAGGCCATCGGAGACGCTGCATCGCCCAGTGAGGACCTTGTCGTGGGCGGCGAGGCACTGCCTGCTGACGCCCTGGAGGCCTGGCGGATCCGCAATCCGCAGGCTCGCGTTACCAACGAATACGGTCCCACAGAGGTCACCGTCGGCTGTGTCGCGTTGACCATCGAGCCCGGCGCCAAGCCGCCGGTCGATGCCTCCGGGGGAGTCGTGATCGGGCGTCCGGTGCCGGGACATGCCGCCTACGTTCTGAGCCTCTCGGGTCGACCGGTTCCGGACGGGGTCCCCGGGATCCTGCACATCGCGGGGCCGCAGGTGAGCCGCGGGTATCTGGGTCGTGAGAGCGAAGCGTACACGAACAGCCCCTTCCACCCCGGCCACCAAATGTACGCTACCGGTGATCTGGTGCGGCGCAGGGGAGACGGGCTGCTGGAGTACCTGGGGCGTAACGACCAGCAGATCAAGCTTCGCGGATTCCGCATCGAGCCCGGCGAGATCGAGACCCTGCTGCGCGCGCAGACTGGTATCGAGCAGGCAGCTGTCGCCGTCCGTGCGGATCAACTTGTGGCCTATGTTGTTGGGACAGCCGAGCCGAACCGTGACGCACTCGCGCGCGAGTTGCCCGACTACATGGTGCCTCGGACCTTCGTAAAGCTCGACGCGCTGCCGTTGACTCCCAACGGCAAGTTGGACAGCGCTGCTCTGCCGACGCCCGAGATCGCGGCTGAGCCGGAGTACATCGCTCCGCGCACGGACGCCGAACGACTAGTCGCCGAGGTCTTCGCTGATCTGCTCGGCCTGGAGCAGATCGGTGTGGAGGACGACTTCTTCGCACACGGCGGCAACTCGTTGACCGCCATCCGCACCATCGCCCGTATCCGCTCGCAGCTCGATGTGGACATTCCCGTCGGAGGGATGTTCCGGTTCACGACGGTGGCAGCGCTCGCTGCGGAGATCGAGCGGCTCATCATGGCCGAACTCGAGGCCCTCAGCGATGAAGACGCGGAGGAGCTCCTGAGCCACGGAGCCGCCTGAACCCGCAACCATGCCCGGCCGGCGCGCTCACCATCACGCCCGGCGGCTCCACGACTTCCCCTTGATGCGCTCATTCGAGGCAGAACAGGAACCCATAGCCATGCGACTCATCGGTAATGAACACACGCGTGTCGCCGTCTTCGACGACGTCACAGGACTGGATGACTGCCGGAATCTAGTAGGCGAGATGGACGCAGCACTCCACGACCAGGGAGCGGTGCTGCTCCGCGGACTTCCCGCCGATCTGGGAATCTTCGACGAGATCACCCGCCTGGTGGGTGGCTCCCCGTTGCAGTACACCGAACGGTCCACGCCGCGGACCGAGGTCCAGGGCGCCATCTACACGTCCACGGAATACCCGGCCGACCAGTCGATCCCGATGCACAACGAGAGTTCCTACTCGGAGAACTGGCCCAGGTTGCTGTTCTTCCTGTGTGCCATTCCCGCGGAAACCGGCGGGGCGACGCCGGTCGCCGACAGCCGTGCGGTGTACCGCCTGCTGCCGGCTGAGCTCCGCGAGCGGTTCGCCGACGGCGTCGTGTACGCCCGCTCGTTCCGTGAGGGAATCGGCCTGTCCTGGCAGGAGGCTTTCCAGACCGACGACGCGGCAGCTGTGGAGCAGTACTGCACGGAGCACGGGCAACAGTTCGAGTGGACCGCCGAGGGACTGCGGACCTCGCATCGCCAGCCGGCGTGGCAGGTGGAACCACGCACGGGGGAGACGGTGTGGTTCAACCAGGCGCATCTCTTCCACGCCACAAGCCTTGAGCCGGACGTGCTGGAAGCGCTCCTCTCCCTCTACACCGAAGAGGACCTGCCCCGGCACGCCTACTACGGTGACGGCTCCGCGATCGACAAGGCGGACCTGGATGTCGTCCGGAAGGTGTACGAGCAGGTCACGTTCGACTTCCCGTGGCAGACCGGCGACGTGATGATCATCAACAACATGCTGGCAGCGCACGGTCGGCAGCCCTTCACTGGGGCTCGCCGGACCCTCGTCTCCATGACGGACTAGGGGCGCGACTCATGACGATCCCCGCAATGACGGGCCACTCCTCCACCGACGACAATGTACGGCGCGACCAGAAGGCTGCCCACGCGCCTCTGGACTCCCTGTCGCAGGCGAAGCGCGAGCTGTTCGCGCAGCGCCTGGCCGGCCGCCGGAACGAATCCGGTAGCCCGGCATCCCGCATCCAGCCGATGCGGGACCGGAAGTCCGTCTGGTCCAACTCGCTCAGCCCTGCGGAGGAACGCTTCTGGATGGCGTACTCCTTCGAGGACCAGTCATCCGCCTACCACATCCCGATCACCTTCCGTCTCACCGGACACCTGGACATCCCCGCCCTGAACGCGGCGCTGCAGAATGTCATGGCACGCCACGACATTCTGCGCACCCGCTACACGCTCCTTGACGACGGGGAGCTGACCGCGGTGGTCGAGGAGCCTCGGGCCTACGCTTTCGAGGTCATCGAGGCTGAAGGCGACCTACAGGAGTTCCTCGTACGGTGCACGGAAGCGCCGTTCGACCTGTCCACCGGCCCGATGCTGCGCCCGGTGCTGGTGCGACGAGGTGACAACGAGTACGTCGTGCACATCACCGTTCACCACATCATCACCGACGGATGGTCGATCGGAAACCTCATCGACGAACTGGCCGCCGCGTACAACGCCAGCATCCAGGGGGTCAAGCCGGACCTTCCCGATCTCGTCTTGCAGTACCGGGACCACGCGATCTGGCAGCGAGCGCAGACCGAAATGTTCGCCCGGCAGGCGGAATACTGGAAGCAGGCTCTCTGCGGGGTGCCGCGCGAACTCGGTCTGCGGACCGACCGGCCCCGGCAGTCGCGGGTGACGGTGCCAGGAAAGTCCGTGACGGTCACCTTCCCCAAGGCCCCGGCCGTGCAACTCGCCCGAGAGACCAGGACCACCCTGTTCATGGTGCTCCTGGCGGCGTACTCAGTTGTCCTTGGGCGGCATGCGAACCGTGAGGACGTAGTGGTCGGGACGCCGATTGCCGGCCGGCAGGATCCGGCGACAGAGCCGCTCATGGGCTGCTTCATCAACACCCTGGTGATGCGGACAGACCTGTCCGGGGAGCCCACCTTCCGGGAACTGCTCAAGCGGGTTCGCAAGTGGACGCTCCACGCCTACGAGAACCAGGACGTTCCCTTCCAGCAGGTCGCAGACGCTGCGATCGAACGTACCGGCGTCCGCAGCACCCTCATTCAGGCATGGCTGGCGTTGCAGAACATGCACAACCCTACGCTCGACCTGACGGGGCTCGCCTCCGAAGACGTATTCGTCACCACTGATGCGACTAAGTTCGACGTCACGTACTACATCACGGAATTCGACAAGGACTTGGAACTCGAAGTCGAGTACGACAGTTCACTCTTCAATGAAAGCACGATACGGGCCTTCGCCGAGGAGTTCGCCAACCTTCTCGAGGCTGCAGCCTCTGATCCGGAGCGTCGACTGTCCGAGATGCCGGGGACTATCCGATGACGGCGTCTATCAGGGAGCCATCGATCTTCCGGCAGGGGAATTTCCTGCTTCTCTGGTCAAGTCAGAGTATTTCGCTTTTCGGTACGCAGCTGACCTACGTGGCGTTGCCTCTGACCGCCGTGGTCATCCTGCATGCCACGCCGCTCGAATCCGGAATCCTGGGCGCTCTCACCACCCTTCCTTTCCTCCTGTTTGGCCTGGGAGTCGGGGCTCTGTTGGACCGGCGCACACGCCGCCCCGTCCTCATCACTGCCGATGTGGTGCGTGCCGTCGCGCTTGCCTGGATTCCCATCGCTTACGGCCTCAATGTGCTGTCGATCCCTCAACTCTTCGCCGTCGCATTTGTCGTCGGTACGATGAGCGTGCTCTTCGATCTCGCTTACCAGTCCTACTTGCCGACCATGATCGGTCGGGCAAGACTGATGGAAGCGAATGCGAAGATGCAGGTGTCGGAGTCGATGGCGGAGGTCGTCGGCCCCGGCGCCGCCGGAGCCCTGATCGGTCTGCTCAGTGCACCGCTGGTGATCGCAGCGGATGCCGTGAGTTTCGTCCTGTCCAGCGTGGCGGTGCTCAACCTGCCGCCGGACAAGTCGCCGGCCGGATACCAGGAGGAAGGTGAGGCAGCCCCTTCGCTCTGGACGTCCATCCGCGAAGGCATCGACGTGGTCAGGCGTCACCCGATCCTTCGGTGGTGCACAGCTGCAGCCGTCCTAGCAAACCTCTTCGAAAGCATCCTGCTCTCGGTGTTCTTTCTGTTCCTTGTCCGGGAGGTCGGCCTCGGATCGACGGAGATCGGTCTGATCGTCGCGGTCGGCGGTGCGGGTGCAGTCGTCGGTGCGCTACTCGTGGAGCGGCTGACCCGTCTGCTCGGAGCCGGCCCCATGCTCGTCGCTGCCATGGCCTTGCCCGGAATCGGCTATCTGATCCTTGGGGCGGTACACGGAACATCCGTATGGACGGTCGGCGTTGCGGCCACGGCGAACTTCATTGCCCTGTTCGGGCTGCCCATCTTCAATGTGACCGTAATCAGCTTCCGTCAAGTTGTGACCCCAGATCGCCTCTTGGGTCGGGTGAATGCAACCGTGCGCACCTTTGCCTGGAGCGCGCTTTCTCTGGGTTCCCTGGTGGGCGGCGCACTGGGCACGACGCTAGGTCTTCGAGAGACGGTCCTGGTTTCCGCGTGCGGCGGGTTCCTCGCCTCACTGCTGCTGCTCTTCTCACCTTTGCGCAGCGTCCGTCAACTTAATGAGGCCGAAGCAGCGGAAGCAGAGTCCGATACGGGTCTCGCGCTCCGGGCAGACACTGAAGAATTTTCCGAGTCCTTGGGAGGTCCGCGATGACCGCAGCAGGTACCGAATCGGCCAACATGCTCAAGCCGTCAACGTTCGTACCCTTCATGTCGCCGGTCGGTGTGTGGGACGAATACGCGACCCCGGAGACCCTGACGGTGCCTCTCCAGGAGCCCTTGGTGCAGCGCCTGCGTGAGGTGGCCGGTGAGCTCTCTGCGAGCGAAGCGGCGATCTTGCTGGCGGCCTGGCGGTCCCTGTACGCGAGGTACACGCAGAACCGTGACGACCAGATGCTGGTGATGACCGAAAGCCCGGTGCCGGTGCGCCTACAGCTGTCTCCGAGCGCGCCGTTCACCGACGTCGTTCGGGCGGCGGCCACCGAGCTGCAGGCCGGCACGGAGGCAGGCAGCCGAACGGGGACTGCTGGCACGGCAGCGGCCGGCGCCGATCTCGACCGCGGGCCGGTACTGTCCTTCCAGTTCCGGCGCAGCCTCACGGAGCCGAGCGTAGGTCACGATGCCCTGTCCGGGGCCAATGTGCCGGGCATCCTCCATCTGGACTGTGCCCGGGAGATGGAGCATCTGAGGCTCACCCTTGCCGGTACCCACGGGCGCGTCGCCAAATCCGACCTGGTTCTGATCGCGGAGGCGTTCGAGCAGCTGCTGACCGACGCGCTGGCGGAGCCGGAAAAGGCGGTCGGTGTGCTCCGGCTGTGTCCGCCGCGGGCTGCCGCGGCACCCCGGAAGGGCCAGTACCTGTCGGTGCTGCACCGCTTCCTTCAACACGCCGAACGCCATCCCAGCCAGCCCGCGGTCCGTTGCGGAGACGAGGTTCTGTCCTACAAAGAACTGAGAGACCGTGCAGCCGCGGTCGCCGCTCTGCTGGATGAGCGTGGCGTCCGTGTTGGGGACAACGTGGCCGTCCTCGCCACGGCCTCACAGGACACGCTGGCCGCGATGCTCGGGACCTGGATGGCGGGGGCGGCGTTCGTCCCATTCGACGCGGCGTGGCCGGCGGCGCGGACCGCATCCGTAATGCAACAGGCGGCGCCGCTGCTCGCGCTCCTTCCCAGTGCCGCCACGACCGTCGACTTGGCGGTGCCCGCGGCATCGGTACCGTCCCCGGTCGGCCCCGGTCGGCTCGAGGTGCCGGCACCGGACGCAACCAACGCGGAGGGTACCGCCTACACGATTTTCACCTCAGGCACCTCGGGCACGCCCAAGGGCGTCGTCATCGGTCATGCTCAGCTGGCCCACTACGCCTCGGCGGTTCTGGAAGAACTGCGGCTGCCCGAGGGATCCGAGTTCGCGGCGGTGTCCACGCTGGCCTCGGACCTCTCCTACACGGCGATCTTCCCTGTGCTGGCCGCCGGTGGATGCGTCCGGCTGCTCGACCTGGACGATGCCACCAGCCCGCAGGCCCTTGCCGAGCGATTCCGGGCGCATCCGGTGGCCGCGATGAAGCTCGTGCCGTCGCACCTGAGGGCACTGCTCGACGAGGCAAGCGACCCGGCGGAGCTGCTACCGAAGGAAGCGCTCGTGCTGGGCGGTGAGCTCCTGCCCCGCTCGCTGCGGGACCGGCTGCGCGAACTCGCCCCCCACCTGCGGGTCTACAACCACTACGGCCCGACCGAGACCACGATCGGTGCCTCCTGTCTGTCCCTAGATGCGGTGCCCGACGAGCGGTGCGCCTCGCTGCCGGTGGGTACGGGCCTCGGCGAGAATGTCCTCACCGTCGTCGACGACGGGGACAACCCGCTCCCGCCGTGGTGCCCCGGAGAGGTCCTGATCAGCGGCCCCGGAGTAGGCATCGGTTACCTGTCGGAGCTGCGCGCGGGACGGTCCGGCTTCGCGGAGCGCGGGACCTCCGGGTCGTACCGAACCGGCGACCTGGGCCGTCTGGTGCCCGGCGTGGGCGTCGAGATCATCGGCCGGCTGGACGACCAGGTGAAGCTGCACGGCTACCGTGTCCAGCTCCGTGAGATCGAGTCGCTGCTAAACCAGCAACCCGGCGTGTCCACGTCTGCTGTGATCGCCCGCGCGGACGACAGCGGTCTCGTTTCCCACCTGGACGCCTACCTGGTGGGGGCCGGGGACCTGAGCGGCGAGACGCTCTCGCTCCCGGACGTCCAGGCTGTACTGGGCCGTCGACTCCCCGCTGCCATGATGCCGACGGGGTGGCAGATCCTCGACCGGCTGCCGCTCACGCCCACCGGCAAGGTCGACCGCGAGGCGCTGCGCCCCGTCGAGACCCGTCAGACCCGGGCCGGCCGTCCCCGTGACTCCGTGGAGCAGCGGCTGCTGGCTCTGTGGGCTTCCGTCCTCGAAACCGATGCCCTCGCACCGGAGGACGACTTCTTCGAGTCTGGCGGCCACTCGCTGCGGGCGATCAAGCTAATCTCCCTCGTGAACAACGCGTTCGGATGCAAGCTGCCCATGTCATCGATCTTCAGCGCCCGAACGGTCGCGGCAATGGCGTCGCTGATACGCACCAGTGAGCGACACGACTCGAACCTGGTGCCCCTGCGGGGTGCGCGGGGCGGGAAGCCCGTCTTCTGCCTGCACGCCGGGGGCGGGAACACGCTGAGCTACTGGGAACTGGCCCGCCTGCTGCCGGACGGTGTGCAGGTCACCGGCGTCGAGTCCTGGGGACTGCATGGCCGGGACCCGCAGGAGAACTACGCGGAGATGGTCGAGGGGTACGCCACTGCCATCGCCGCCGCGACCCAGGAGCCACCCGTACTCATCGGCTGGTGCTTCGGCGGGGCCATGGCCTTCGAGACGGCTCAGGCACTACGCCGGGCCGGTACCGAGGTGGACAGGCTGATCCTGATCGACAGCTCCGTTCCGGGAGCTGACGAGGAGGAGGCCGACGATGCGGCCCAGGAGCCCACGCTCATCAGCCGCTTCGCCTGGCACTACGAACTGGACCTGCCCGAGGAGACGGTTCGTGCTCTCACCTACGAGGACCTGCTCACAGCGATGCAGAACAAGGGGCACCTGCCGCCCGACGCGGGCGAGGACGAGCTGCGCACCCTGCTGGCTGTGTACACATCCAACATGACGGCATCGGAACGGCACTTCGACAAGGAGCCGGAATTCCACACGCCCGACTTCCTCGTCATGCTGGTCCGCGCCGAGCCGTCCGGGCAGCCTCTGGACCGGGACCGGACTTGGGGCTGGGGGGCCGTGGTCGGTCCGGACCTCCGCTTCGCCTCTGTGGACGCGGACCATCACAGCATCATGCGTGAACCTGCTGTCTCCGAGCTCGCCGGTCACATCGGGCAGGCCCTGAAATGAACGAGTTGATCCCGCACAACGAACCCCGTCCCGGGCTCACGCTGCCTGGTCTGGTCACCGCGGCTGCGACTCGCCGGCCGGACCGCCGGGCGCTGGTCCAGGGTGACCAGTCGCTCAGCTACGCCGAGCTGGACCGGCGCTCCGACGTCGTGTGCGCCCACCTGACGGCGCGCGGCATCGGCCCCGGAAGCATCGTGGGCGTCTGGATGGACCGCGGACTGGCGTGGCCGACGGCGCTGCTCGGCATCCTGAAGGCCGGGGCGGCGTACCTGCCGCTGGACGTCAAACACCCGCGGGACCGCGTCGAGTACGTACTCGGTGACGCCGGAGCCGCCCTCGTCCTCGGGTCACGGGACGGCGGGGCACCTCCTTCGGACCGGGTGCCGTTCTCCGTCGTGGAGGATGTCCTCGACATTGATACGGACGCAGTACCGCGGCCAACTGATGCGGATCCTTCGGCATTGGCCTACATCCTCTACACCTCCGGTACCACCGGGCGTCCCAAGGGCGTGTGCGTCGACCACGGCAACCTTGTGCACACGCTGCAGGCCGTCGCCGAGTGCTATGGACTCGTTCCGGACGACCGTGTGCTGCAGTTCTCGGCGCTGACCTTCGACGTAGCGGCCGAAGAGCTGTTCGCCACCCTCATCCGCGGGGCCACCGTGGTCCTCAGGGACGCCGGCCCCGTGCCCGATGTCGGGGAACTGATGTCCCTCGTGGAGCAGCACGGCGTCTCGGTGCTCAATCTGCCCGCGTCCTACTGGCACGAATGGGTCTCCGTTCTGTCCGAGTACCCGCCGTCGCAGTACGCCCAGGTCCGCCTGGTCGTCGTCGGCAGCGAAGCCGTCGACGCCGGAAAGCTGGCGACCTGGCAGGCCTCAGTACCCTCGGACGTGAGGTGGCTCAACGCCTACGGGCCGACCGAGACGACGATCACGGCAACCGTGTACGAGCCGCACACCCCCGGTTCGGGCCCGGCGAACCAGCCTTCCAGCGGGGTCGTCCCCATCGGCCGACCGCTGCCGGGAGTGCGCGCCTACGTGCTCGACGCCTCGCTAAATCCTGTCGCGCCAGGTGAACCGGGAGATCTCTTCATAGCCGGCCCAGGCGTGGCACGTGGCTACCTGGGGGATCGCGCGCGCACCGAGGCGTCCTTCCTCCCCGACCCCTGGGGTGAGCCGGGCGACCGGATGTTCGCGACGCGGGACCGCGTGCGCCGTACGGCCGCGGGCGTCCTCGAGTTCCTGGGCCGCAGCGACGATCAGGTCAAGCTCCGCGGCTTCCGTATCGAACTCGCCGAGATCGAGCACGTCCTCCGGACGCATCCCCGGGTCACCGACGCGGCCGTGGTGCTGCGCGAGGACCGTCCCGGAGACCAGCGACTCGCCGCCTATGTGACGCCAACAGCGGACGCCCGTGCGGGGACCGAAGAACTGCCGGCACACCTGATCACCCTGATGCAGGACAGGCTGCCGGACTACATGGTGCCTGCGAATCTCGTCGTACTGGACGCGCTGCCCCGGAACGCGAACGGCAAGGTCGACCGCCGTGCCCTGCCTGCGCCACCGGCACCCGCTGAGCCGCGCGACGCGGCGTCAGCGCCGCAGACGGGGACGGAACAGAGGCTGAGCGCCATCTGGGCCGATGTGCTCGGCGTGCCGGCGATCGGCGTGGAAGACGACTTCTTCCGCCTGGGCGGGCATTCGCTGCTGGCCACTCAGATGGTGACCCGGGTGCGCCGGGAGTTCCGGGTCGAGGTGTCCTTGCGCCGGCTCTTCGATCACCCAACTCTGGCCGGCTTCGCCGGTGTGATCGAGCGTGCCACCTCTGGCGGCGCGGCACAGTCGGCCGAACCGATACCGGTGACGGCGCGACCGGTACGCACTCCGCTGTCCTTCTCCCAGCAGCGCATGTGGTTCATGGATCAGCTGGTTCCGGACAACGCGTTCTTCAACGTCGCCGAGGCGCTCCGGCTGACCGGCCTCGTCGACGTCGAGGCGCTGCAGGGCGCCCTGAACGCGATCGTCGAACGGCATGAGGTGCTGCGCACGTGCTATCCGAGCCCTGTCGGCCAACCGCACCAGGCGATTGTCCCCAACGCCTCCGTACCGCTGGATAAGGTTGCCGCCGCGGACGAGGAACAGGCGCGGGCCATCGTTGTGGAGCGCATCCGCCAGCCGTTCGACCTGAGCCAGGGCCCGGTCATACGTGCTGGCCTGATCCAGCTGGGAGGGTCGGACGCAGATCACGTCCTGTGGATATGCGTCCACCACATCGCCTACGACGAATGGTCCAACAACCAGCTGCTGCAGGAGCTGTCCGCGCTCTACACAGCACTGACGACGGGGCGGCCTGCCGAGTTGCCCTCGCTCCCGGTGCAGTACGCCGACTTCGCCATGTGGCACCGTGAGTGGATCTCCACGACGGTTCGCGAGCAGCAGCTGGGCTACTGGCGGAAGCAGCTGGCCGGTTCGCCGCCCGCGCTGCCGTTGCGCACCGACCTGCCTCGCCCCAGGCGCCTCAGCCAGCGAGGGGCCGCTGTCACTTTCGACCTCGGCTCCGAGGTCACCGCCGGGCTGCGCAGCCTCGCCGACGCCCAGGGCTGCACGCCGTACATGGTGCTCCTCACCCTTTTCGGAGTGCTGCTGCAACGCTACGGGGCCGGCGAGGACATCCCTGTCGCGACGCCGGTCGCCAACCGGACCCGTCAGGAGACCGAGGCGCTGATCGGGCTCTTCTTCAACACGCTTGTCCTTCGGCTCAACCTGTCCGGTGAATGGGACTTCGGCGAACTGCTGCGCCGCACCAGGGACGTGGCCGTGGGAGCGTACGAGCACCAGGACGTACCGTTCGAGCAGCTGGTGGAGGAGCTGCGGCCGCCCCGGGACCCGAGCCGCAATCCCCTGGCACAAGTGCTGTTCCAGCTGCACAGCAGGCGACCAGGAGCGGGAGAGCTGACGCTGCCCGACGTCACCACCGAGCGGTTCCACTTTCCGTGGACGACGGCCCGGCTCGACCTGGAGTGGCATCTGCGGGAAACGGATGACACCTGCACCGGCATCGTCACCTACTCCACCGACCTCTTCGCACACGACACCGTGGCGCGCATGGTCGACGACTTCGAGACGCTGGTGGCCGCGCTACTCGACACTCCGGACACGCTGCGCACGGTACGGCTGGCCGGTGCCGCGACAGCCACTGGCGAGGACGCCAGAGGGTCCGGCGGCAGCCCGTCGTCCGACGACGAGAACGCGGTAACCGTGTCACCCACCGCGGGGCTTGAAGACATACGGCAGAGCATGTGCGCGGTCTGGAGCGCGGTGCTCGGGCTGAACGAGGTCGGCCTCAACGACGACTTCTTCGACTTGGGGGGCCAGTCCCTGCTCGCCACCCAACTGATCGCGCGGATCGCTAAGACCTTCGGTGTCCAGATCCCGCTGAGCGAGCTGTTCGATCAGTCGACCGTCGGTGACCTGGTCAACGTGGTCGCCGAAGCAAAGGGAATCGCTGCCAAGGACATGTCGCAGCCGGATGCGGAGCGACGAGGAGAGACATGCTGAACACGATCGAAAGCTCCACGAATGGAGCGCTGGAGCAGCTGCGCACCGGACTGTCCTACACAGGTACCGCTCAGTTCGGCAGCTGCGTCCAGCAGGCGACCTGCAACGTCCTGACCGCGCAGGGCCTGGCGGAGGCATCTGATCGGATCGGAGTGAGCTGGGGCTTCGGCTACGGGCCCGATGCCGACCGGCTGCGGTGTGGCGAACGATGGCTCGCCGGGGTCGCGCGACTGTCGGGACTGAACATCCAGCGACAGCGGTTCAACTCGGCGACGGCCGCCTTTACCGCCGAGCAGACCGTGTTGGAAAGCGGTGCGCCGGTGGTGGTCGCGGTTGACTCCTTTGACATCGCCTCGCCTTACCTGGGACGTACCCATCTGATGCACGCGCTGATCGTGGTGGAGTGGGGCTCGGAGTCGGTGACCGTACTCGACCCGATGAACGAGCCGAGGCCGTCGTTCCTGTCCCTCGACACCTACCGTCGTACCCGGGCCAGCGCGGTGGCCAGGAACTTCGAGCTGATCGCTTTCGAGGGGACGGTCAAGCACGCCTACTCCGCGGTCGAGGCGCTCGCTGAGCTGCACACCGACGCTCTCACGCACCGAGAAGCCGGACTGGCCGACCTGGACGCGTTCATCCGTGCGGTGGAGTCCGGGCAGGCTGTGCCTGACGTCGCGGACGTGGCCGCGGAACGCACCTATGCGCAGAAGGTGATCGCAGCTGCTGCCCGAGAACTGCCCGGTCTGGAGCCACTGACCGCGAACGCCGACGCTCTGGCACGTCGCTGGTACTTCGCCCACACCGTGGGGATGGAGGCCGGCGGGCAGGCGCCGCAGCGGATGGCCAAGATCCTGCGAGACCTGCGGGAGCGCGAGATACGGCTGCTCGACGAGCTGGCAAGCACGGTGGAGGCGGCCGGACTCGCACCCGCTGGCAGCTCGGCCGTGCAGGCGCCGCCGCATCTGATCAGTCTCATCTCGTCGATCCTCGCCCAGCAGACCAACGTCGCAACCGAGCGCCTCCGACCCACTGACGATCTCTGGGCGGCCGGACTCACCTCCCTGGAATCCGTCCGCGTGATGATCGGGCTGGAGGACGAGCTGGGCATCGAATTCCCGACATCTCTGCTGGCCCGGAACACCTTTGGGAGCATCGCCGCGATCGCAGAGGCCATCAGCAGGCTGTTGGCTGGAACGTCGAACACCACGGAAGGTCAGGTCGGACGATGACCCTTCAACTGACGGAGCAGCCGGGGCGGGAGCTGGTAATCACTGCCGCGGAAACCGCCGCCCGAACCCTCGCGGACCACGCGGACCAGGTAGACCAGGACGGAATCTTCCCGGAAGCATCCGTCGCCGCGCTCGCCCGGACCGGTCTCCTCAACGCCGTGCTCCCCCACCACTTGGGCGGCATGGGCCTGAGCACTGCCACCCTGGCCCAGGTCGCCCGCACTTTGGGCCGTGCGTGCGGATCGACGGCAATGATCTGGACCATGCACCAAGTGCAGTTGGCTTGCGTCGCGCGAAACCTCGACACCGCGGATGCGGTGCTTGCCGAACTCTTCACCTCGACCGTCGGCAGCAACGGGCTGATCGCCTCGGTCACCTCGGAGCTCGGCGTCGGCGGGAATCTCCGGGAGAGCCGCGTCTCCTGCAACCGTGAAGGAGACCGGGTTTCTTTCGTCAAGCAGGCACCCACCATTTCCTATGGCCTCATGGCGGATGCGTTCCTCATCACCGCACGGCGGAACGAGGAGGCCGCTGCGAGCGACCAGGTGCTGGTGCTGGCGTCCAAGGACCAGGTGGAACTGCAGGACGTCGGGGAGTGGGATGTCATGGGAATGCGCGGCACGCGCAGCCCGGGCTGTCGCATCACCGTCGACGTGCCGTCCACCCAGGTGCTCGGCACCCCGTTCGCCGAGGTCGCGGCCCAGACGATGGTGCCGCTCTCCCACATCCTGTGGAGCGCTGCCTGGATCGGCATCGCTGAAGAAGCCACTCGACGGGCCACACGCCGTCTGCGGCAGGCCGGTCGGCTCGGGAAGTCGGGTGCCGCCCCGGATCTGCGGCTTGCCTCCATCGGACAGCGGCTCGATGCATTGAACGGCCTGCTGCAGAGAGTGATCCGCGGCTATGAGCAACTGGACGAGACGAACACGGGCGTCGTGACCACCGACTTCGCCGTCGAGGCCAACAGCCTGAAGCTAGCTGCCTCCACCGAGACCGTGGAGATCGCTGAGACCGCTCTGGAAATCTGCGGGATGCCGGGCTATCAGGAGCGCGGTGCGTACTCCGTGGCCCGCATGCTCCGCGACCTGTACTCCGCCAGGCTGATGATCTCCAACAGCCGACTGCAAGAGACCAATGCAACTGCGATGCTGATGAGGCGTTATGGCTGACATCATGACCCGTCCCGCTACCGTTCCCGTCGACGAGACCGTGGTGCTGGACACCGGCGTACCCGGACTCGTAGCGTTCGGCTCCACCTTCGAAACACTGATCGACGCGCTGCAGAGGTCCATCGGCCGCCTTGCGGCCGACGACCGCGCGACGAGGATCGGCGTCCCCCCTGTGATCTCACGCCAACTGCTGGAACGGCTCGGCTACGTCGAGACCTTCCCGCACCTGCTGGGAACCGTGCACACCTACGAAGGTGACGACCGACAGTGGCGCGAACTGGCATCGGCCCTGCGCCAGGGGGAGTCCTGGACCCAGCGGCACGAACTCAGCGATGTCGCGTTGCTCCCCGCAGCCTGCTACCACCTGTATCCGCAGCTGGCTGAGGCGGAGTTCACCGCACCGGCGGTATTCGACCTGACGGGGCACTGCTATCGGCACGAGCGCACGGCCGAGGCGGGCCGGATGCGTTCCTTCCGAATGCACGAGCTCATCCGCGTCGACACGCCTGCCTCGGTACTCGGCTGGCGTGACGACTGGATCGAGCGTGCGTCCGGCTGGCTGAGGGCACTGGGACTGACGGTCGCCGTGGAGCCAGCCAATGACCCCTTCTTCGGAGACGCGGGCCGGATGATGGGCAGGATGCAGCGTGCCGATCAGCTGAAGTGGGAGCTCGTCGTCGAGGTGGCGGACGGACTCAGCCAGGCAGTCGTCTCGTGCAACTGCCACAAGGACCACTTCTCGGCGGAGTTCGGGTTCAGGATGGCCGAGGGCGAGGCGCACACTTCGTGCGTCGCATTCGGACTGGAGAGGATTGCGCTGGCCATTCTTCACCGGCACGGCTCGGACCGCCGTAGCTGGCCCGAAGAACTGAAGCGCTAAGCAGACAGAGCGTCAGCCAGCAGGCAAAAAGCCCTCGGTGGAGGACGGCTTCACCAGTGGAGGACTCGTCCACCGGGGGCTTCGTCGTAATACCAGCTCAGATTGCCGATGGCGGGGAGAGATGGATGTCAAGGTCGATTCTGACGAGGGATCCAGTGAAGACAGCGATGAACGGGGCGGCTTCGGTGCTTGGCGAGGACCGAGGTAGGAGCTTCGCCTTCATGCTCGGTGGGCCGCACACAGGAGGTGCAACCGAGTCGCTAGCGCGCCGCGCCGCCGGGGGTCTTCCCGTGACGGTCGAGCGGAGTTGGCTACGTTTGAGTGAGCTCTCGTTTCCCGTGCAGACGGTTCCCGAGACCGAGGCGGCGGAAAAGAGGATGCTCGACGCCACTCTGGAGCACACTGACATCGTGGTGGTGTCTCCGCTGTACTGGTATAGCGTTTCCGCGCAGACCAAGCTGTATCTGGACTACTGGGCGTCCTGGATGACTCGACCCGGCCTGGACTTCCGGGCTCGGATGGGCGGCAAGACGCTGTGGGCAGTCAGCACGTTTGCCCGTGGCGAGGCTCAAGACGCCCAGCCTCTCGTCGGTATGTTGGAGCGGACCGCCCAGTACCTGGACATGACGTGGGGAGGCGCCCTGCTCTGCCGAGCGCACCGCACCGGCCAACTGGCAGGTCACGACGCCAGCCGTTATGCCGATTTCTTCGCCACGGCACCGAAGGACCCCTTTCTGCGAACCAAACGAGTTGGTCCACTACGCCACGCAGAGGAACTTGAGGCATCTTGAAAATCGCGGGCCCCGCCCCTTGATTGCCCCCTGCTGTGGGCTTAACAGGGGTGCGGGCCCGCCACGCGAACACCAGGGACGTCGCGGCGCGTGGAACAAAATCAGTTTACAAAGTTACCGCGAAAACGGGGGTGTGAAATTTCAAGAATCCTCATCAGAACGAAATTCTGTCTTCGAAAAATCAGCCCCTGCGGCCAGTAACTTACAGAAAGTTCTCCACGTGAAACCCTTAAACTCGTACACAAGTGGCGGTATGGAGCCATACGCACCCCTCGACGAGATCGCCGCCATGGAACGATTGGCCGAGCGAGTCGAGGTCGCGAGCAATTCGCGGTCATACGCCTCTGAGGAGATGCTGGACGGGCCCATGTTCAGCGTTACGACCTCCAGCAGCGAGGGCATGCACCACATTCTCGACATCTCCCCGCAGCAGCCAGTGGATAGCCAGGAGTCTGTCCACCCAGGGGCGACCGAGTCCGAACTCACCCTGCTGCGCTCAGCTGTCAGAGCCGCGCTTGACGTCATGGGCCACGAGTTCGGTGCTGCCCGCACTACGGTCGCCATTACTGACAGCGGCCCCCGGATCGCCACGATCCAGCTCGATGACGTCTCCCCGGACGCCGCCGGATAACTCGACGAGACGGACGTTCCCAGCCGAGGTATCGCCGCAGGAACGATATAGGAATGCTTGCCCTGAGGATGGGTGATGTCAACAGCGGACGACACACGAAGGGCCCTGACATGGGACGCAGGCTGGCTACATTGATCGGGATCACCACCGCAATACTGGCTTTCGGTCTGACTTCCGCGGCGGAAACGGGGCATGCCCAGTCGCATCACGCGGAACGGCACTCTCTTGCCGAGGGCAAAGGGCCGACGAGTGCCGGGGCATAGTGGCTTCGGCACCATGGTGGATGCTGGCCATATTGGCCGATTCGTGGCAATCAATCCGCAACAGTGCTCACCGGGATATGACGTCGAGCCCCCAACCCGGTGCACGTATCGGGACCTCTCACAAGGAGCGCTGTCCAGCCGCAGCCGTCCTCAGCTGCGCCAGCGCCCCTCGGGTACGTTCATCGAGGCGAACAACTCCTCACATGCCGCTCGGTGTTCGGCGGCAGTCACGGCATCGTGCAGGGCCTCTGCAGCCCGAGCTATGCCGAGGCGCGAATACGCCTCTTCAGGGCGGTATCGGAGCCTGGCGGCTAGCTCATGGGCCTGCCTGTGGAGGTCGAGCGCTCGGCGGTGATCTCCGTGCTTGTGAAGCACCCGTCCGATCACGTTCTTGACCTTGACGGACCGCAGCAGTGACACGCTCGACGTGATGCGGTCCAACGAAGCCTCGACGTAGTCTGCGGACTGCTCCTGTTCGCCCAGACGGTAGGCGACCTCCGCAGACAAGGCCAGAGCGAGAGAGACGATCCCTGCCTCTCGGGTGTCGTCGCACAGGTCTCGTGCCTGAGTCAATGCGGCGTCCGCGTCCGTGTACCGACCCAGACCTACATATGCGAGGCCCAGGTCGATGAGTGCTACCAACTTGTTCTCGTGTTGGTCGAGTTGCTGGGACAACGCCACCGCGCGCCTTGCCGCATTGGCGGCCTCCTCGTGGCGGCCCCACTGCTCGTACAGCGTGCTGAGGATGGTCAGGCTCTCCGACTCAGCTCGGAAGAGCCCCATCTGTCGCTCCTGCGCGATTGCTCTCTCCAAGTGGGCCAAGGCCTCCGGAAACTCCCCCAGCAGGCTCTTGTAAAGCCCCAGTGTGCTGTCACTGTGGGCCTCGGTACCCCGGTCTCCAAGGCGTTCAGCGAGACTGCGGGCTTCCTGCGCCACATCGACTCCCTCGGCGAAGTCCCCCAGTTCCCAGCAAGCAACCCCCAGGTTGGCAAGGCTCACCCCAAGCAGGGCATCGTCTCCTAGGCGACGAGCGGCCGTTACGGCGGTGCGTGCCAGCTTTTCGAACTCATCCAGGAGCCCATGCGCGTTGAGATAGAAGATGACGTTGCGCGCCAGGCACACGGCATGTCGGTCATACCCGCGGCGAACGGCCAGTGCGACGGCGGAGAGCAAGGTGTTTTGCTCCCTGGCAAACCACATCTGGGCCTGTTCAGCGGTCTTCACGGCGGGTAGTTCAAACGGAGAGTCGCCGATGCCGGTAGATATGCTCCGCCGTCCGGGGAAGAGGACATCGCACGCGGCCTCGGTAACGGTGAGGTAGTGGCTGAGCAGACGCTCCACTGCCGCTTCGTCAGTGGATGCCGGATCGCTGCCGTGCAGACCTCGGGCGAAGCTGCTCACCAAGTCGTGGAAGGCGTAGCGGCCGATCTCCGGCTGTTCGACGAGATGCACGTCGAGGAGGAGCTCCAGCGCCTCCTCACCGTGGTGTGGCGGCGTCCCGAGCAGGGCACCCGCGGCGTACACGTCAATGCCGCCGCCAGGGTGTAGGGCCAGCGTCCGAAAGGCGACGCGGTTCTTCTTGTCGAGAGCCTGATATGACAGCCGCAGGGTCGCGGCGACACTGCGTTCTCCCGTACTGAGCTCTTCCAGTCGCCTCGTCTCGTCTTGGAGCCGGTCGACCATGTACTGCAGGGTCCAGCGGAACCGTTTACCGAGCCGGGCAGTGGCGATGCGGAGGGCGAGCGGTAGGTAGTCGCAGAGCCGGGCCAATTCGGCGGCTGCGGCTGATTCCGCAGTAACACGCCGTTCACCCAGCGTTTCCCTAATTAGGGTGAGGCTTTCTTCAGGTGTCATCACCCCCAACGAGAGCCAGTGGGCACCATCCAGGTCGATAAGGCGGGCCCGGGTGGTGAGTAGAACAAGGCATCCGGGTTCGGTTGGCAGTAGCGAGCGGACATCCGTTGTGTCCGAGGCATTGTCGAGGAGGACCAACAGTCGTTTGCCAGCGAGCGCCGTACGCCACTGTGCGGTCCGGCCGGCGAGGTCCTCGGGTATCCGGTCGTCGGGCAGACCGAGAACCCGCAGCAGAGTTCCCAAGGCGCTGACAGAGCTCGTGGGTTGTTGGCCGGGAGCGTAACCACGCAGGTTGATGTAGAGCTGTCCGTCCGGGAAGGAGTCGGCAAGCCGGTGTGCGGCCCGCACCGCCAGCGACGTCTTACCGCTCCCACCCATCCCATCGATAGCAATGATCTGAGTGCCTGCGCCCCCTACTTGGCGTGCTCGATCAAGGATCTCATCCAGTTGATGTTCACGTCCGGAGAAGTCCGAGATGTCATAGGGCAGTGTGCACGGCGAGTCGACGGCAGACAGCGGCTGAGCGGAAGTACTCCGGGGCGACCAAGGAGCAGCCAACTCTGGGCTTTCCCGGAGAATGTCCTCGTACAGTTTGGTCAAACTGGGACCTGGATCAATGCCCAGTCCTTCCACGAGTAGCTCGCGGACCTTGCTGTACTCGGCGAGGGCTTCCGCCTGACGTTCCGACCGGTGCAGGGCGAGCATCAACTGTCCCCGCAGTGCCTCCCGTAGTGGGTACTGGGCGACGATCTCGCGAAGATCGCCCACCAGTTCGGCGGCTTCTCCGCGATCAAGTCGAACATCGAACAATTGCTCGACAGCTCTCAGTCGACGTTCCTCCAGCGCTGCGGCGGTAGCTTCGATTGTCGGGCTCGCAGACCCGCCCAGCACCGGGCCGCGCCACAAGGCGAGTGCCTCCCCCAGCGCTCTGGCGACTTCTGTCGTGTTACCGACCGCTGCAGCGTCCCTGCCCCTTGCGAGCAGCGCATGGAACATGCCCAGATCGAGCTGATCGGGTGACACCGCAGCCCGGTATCCGGGGCCATCGGTGACCAGGATTTCCCCGCCCCCGACGAGCCGACGGCGGAGGTCGGCCACTGCCTTGCGTACCTGGTGCGTCGCGGTGGCGGGCGGAGCCTCGGCCCAGGCCGCTTCCACCAGCCGGGCGACAGGCAGCATCGTGTCGCTTTCAAGTAGCAAGGCGACGAGGATCCGTTCCTGGATCAACCCGCCGAGGCGGAGGCGTTCAGTACCGACCCATACCTCCAATGGCCCCAGCACGTTAAATCGGAGCTTTCCATGGGGGATTGCCCCCATTCCTTCGTTGTCGTGCCCCATACAGTCTCTCCCCCGTACTTGCAAACCGCATCGATCCTAGGTGGTTTCGCACAGGCCAACCAGTGCGATGTTCGCCGCTGTGGGGCTCGGAACAACATCATCGCGGTGTCTGATTTGCCAGCTGACGTAGCTTTGCCCGGTTTCAGATCAGGTTACCTGGGGTCGTAACGGCCAACCGCCAGTGGTCGGCTTGTCAAGCATTGCGGGGCGGAGTCTCCGGCCACACCAAGGTGCGCTCTGGGTTTCTATGGCTTATAGGTCACTTGACATGGAAGCTATGGGCGTCCAGCAACGGCGATCTCTGGCCGCCGTACCGCCCGAATCGACTTCGCCATTACTCTGTCTGCATGACCCCAGCCGATCTTGCTGCGCTAGTCACCGACTGTGTGCACGCCGCGATCTCAGACGCACGCATCCCTGCTGATCCGCCCACCTCCGTCCGGGTCGAGCGACCCCGACACCGCAGTCACGGAGACTACGCAAGCAACGTCGCGCTGCAGCTCGCCAAGTCCGCCGGACGACCCGCACGCGAAATCGCCGAGGCGCTCGCGCCCTACATCAACGCTGCGCCGATGGTGCACTCTGTGGAGGTTGCGGGACCCGGCTTCCTCAATATCACCCTCACGTCGGCTGCAAAAGGCATCCTGGCCCAGAACATCGTTCAAGCCGACGGTGCTTACGGTCGTACGGACCGGCTCGCTGCCCTTCGGCTCAATCTCGAATTCGTTTCCGCCAACCCAACCGGACCGGTCCACATCGGCGGGGCTCGGTGGGCGGCGGTTGGTGATGCTCTGGCCCGGCTGCTCGAAGCGGCGGGTGCGCAGGTGACGCGGGAGTACTACTTCAACGACGCTGGAGCACAGATCGATCGCTTCGCCCGGTCCTTGTTCGCCACCGCCCAAGGCGTCCCTGTGCCCGAAGACGGCTACAGCGGCGCATACATCCAGCAGATCTCGGATGAGGTACTCAAGCAGCGACCGGACGCCCTTGGATTGTCCCCCGTCGATGCCTTGGCCGTCTTCAGGGACGTTGGGACAGGGTTGATGTTCCAGGAGATCAAGACTTCCCTCGCCGGCTTCGGTACCCGTTTCGACGTCTACTTCAACGAGAAGGACCTGCATGATGCGGGTGAACTTGAGGCGGCCGTGGCCCGGCTGCGTAAGAGCGGTCACGTCTATGAAGCGCAGGGCGCGGTGTGGTTGCGTACCACCGACTTCGGGGATGACAAGGACCGGGTACTGGTCAAGGGTGACGGCAGTTGGACCTACTTCACCGCCGACTGCGCGTACTACCTGAACAAGCGGCAGAGGGGTTTTGACCGAGTCGTGATCATGCTCGGTGCTGACCATGTCGGTTACGTGGGTCGGATGCGGGCCATGGCAGCCTGTTTCGGCGACGACCCGGACGCCAACCTCGAGATCCTCATTGGCCAGTTGGTCAATCTTGTCCAAGATGGCCGGCCGGTGAGGATGAGCAAGCGGGCCGGCACGGTGCTGACTTTGGACGACCTTGTGGAGGCGGTCGGAGTGGACGCCGCCCGGTACGCACTCGCCCGCGCCAGCGTGGATGCGGCCATTGACCTCGATCTCGACCTGTTGACCCAGAAGACGAACGATAACCCCGTCTATTACACGCAGTACGCCTACGCCCGGCTGTGTGCCGTACAGCGCAAAGCTGCAGCGATTGGTGCCGAACGAGGCAAGGCCGAGGACTTCGACCCAGCACTTCTCACGCACGAGCGCGAGGTCGATCTGCTTCGTATGCTGGCCGAGTTTCCCAGCGTCGTGTCCACAGCCGCCGAGTTGCGTGAGCCACACCGGGTTGCGCACTACCTGGAGCAGTTGGCGGGTACTTACCATCGGTTCTACGACAATTGCCGGGTGTTGCCCCGAAATGGTGAGCAGCCCACCTCGCTGACCCAGGCCCGGCTTTGGCTCACCGACGCCAGCCGGGTGGTACTGCGTAATGGGCTACACCTTCTCGGGGTTACTGCGCCGGAACGCATGTGAGCGCGTGCCCTGCCATGAGTTGGATCCCGACGCACTCGAAGTGGAGCCCGCGCCGGTGGCGGCAGGCTGCCCAGTGCTGTCTTCCACCTGACAAGGAACGCGGGCAATGCGGTCGCTGAGTGAGTCAGCGGGTGTTCCGCGAGTGTGCAGTAGTCTCAGCACGCTTGTGGGAGAGTTGTCAGGCTCCGGGGCTCCACTGGTCGATGAGCGACGTCATGCTCGCTACGGGGCGTTCGTCGTGCCCATTTACCCACCCCACAGCGGGCGGCGAAGCCGCCCTGCCTCGCTGGCCTGCGGATTCCGGTGTCTTGATCCCCTACACCACCTGGCGGGACACCGCCAGCAACGGTTACTTCCGCTGGAGTGGTGTATCGACGACCACTCGGTGATCTCGTTTTGTGGCTATGCGGTGAGTTCGGTGGGCAGAGCGATCCCGTCGGTTTCTGACTCGATCGGGTGGGGGCGGGCTTTGGCCAGTAGGTCGAGTCCCATGTAGCGGCGGGCCTCGGTCCATTCGTCGTTCTGCTCGGCCAGGACCGCGCCGACCAGGCGGATCAGGGCAGTGCGGTCGGGGAAGATGCCGATCGCGTCGGTGCGAAGCCGGATCTCCTTGTTCAACCGTTCCTGCAGATTGTTCGACCAGATCTGCCGCCAGATCTCGCGCGGGAAGGCGGTGAAAGCCAGCAGGTCGTGCTGGGCGGAGTCCAAGTGGGTCGCGGTCTTGGGGTACTTGGCGCCCAGCGCGTCCAGGACGTGCTGCATCTGGGCCTGAACTGCGTCGGTGTCGGGTTGTTCGAAGACGGTCCGCAGCAGGGTGGCCACCCATGGCTGGGCCGACTTGGGGACCTGGCTGAGCAGGTTTCTGGCGTAGTGGGTGCGGCATCGCTGCCACGATGATCCGGGCAAAACCACACCGACCGCGTCGACGAGGCCGGCATGGGCGTCGGGGATGACGAGCTGGACACCGATCAGGCCGCGGGCGATGAGCGAGCGCAGGAAGGCGAGCCAGCCAGCGCCGTCCTCGCAGGTGGCGACGTCGATGCCGAGGATCTCGCGGTGCCCGTCGGCGTTCATGCCGACCGCGATCAGAGCGTGGACGTTGATGATGCGGCCGCCCTCGCGGACCTTCTGGGTCAGCGCGTCCACCCAGACGAACGCATACGGCCCGGCATCCAGGGGTCGGTTGCGGAACGCGGCGACCTGCTCGTCCAGGTGCCGGGCCATCGCGCTGACCTGGGACTTCGACAGCTGGGTCACGCCGAGGGACTCGGCGAGCTTCTCGACCCGGCGGGTGGAGACACCCAGCAGATAGGCGGTCGCGACCACCGAGACGAGAACCTGCTCGGCCCTCCGGCGGCGTTCCAGGAGCAAGTGCGGGAAGTAACTGCCCTGGCGGAGCTTGGGGATGGCCAGTTCGACCGTTCCCGCGCGGGTGTCCCACTCGCGCGAACGATAGCCGTTGCGATGGTTGACGCGTTCGTCGCTGACCTGCCCGTATTCGGCGCCGCAGACGACGTCGGCCTCGGCGGACATGAGCGTGTCGGCGAACGTCTTGACCATCGCGCGCAGCAGATCGGGACTCGCCGCGGCGAGGTTGACCTCGGCGAGGGGGTGCCGGGGCACACTGCCAGATGCGGTCATCGTGCTGATCTCCTTCGGGCTTCGACACCTCGAAGATCAGCCGGTGGCCGTTCGTCTATGCGGTCCTCGTCCAGGCGCCGGAGCAAACCCCCGGATCAAGTCGAACCCGTACGCCACTGCCTTGGACGCAACCGGACCGCGCCTCTCCCGAGCCGATAGCACCGTTTCAAGGTGCGCACACCTGGTCTGTCACCTGAGCTCCCTCTAGCCGCTCTAATGGATGACAAGAGCTTTCGGGGGCTGGGCAGGACGGAGCAGGAGTCCTGGATGAGCCGTCGCAACCCGTACTGCAGGCTGCCCCGGTACGAGGCGGGTCAGGTCGTGTTCGGCTTGTCCGGGTGGGGGGATTCCTGCCTCAGCTGACCTGCGGCAGGAACTGCCGACGGAGCAGTCACGTTGCGGGCGCCATCTCCTGTCTTACCTAGGAAACGTGGGGTGACACAGCCCTCCTGAACGTCGCTCGACGACTGGGCTGCGGTCGGGTTCCTAAGGCACTCCGCACGGGCGACGTAGCAATTCCCTCAGGCCGTCACACGTGGTCAGAGCACCATGCTCTGGCGGGAATCAAGAGTCTAGGGAGGGCGCCCTCCCTACCCACCTGACACTCCTCGTACTCCTGCCGGATCGGGCTGGATCGAGGCAGCGCGTACGCGCCTGCGATGGCAAGGCCCTATGGTGATCGCCATGCAGCCCACCGACGGTGCCACTGCCTCCGCCAACCCCAGCTGGATCATGGCGGACATGGGTGCCCTGATCCACCAGTGCGATGCCAAGCTGGCCGAGCACGACGCCCAGCTCGACCGACTGATGTCGGGAATCGCCGCGCTGGAATCCCAGTGGGAAGCAGTTCGCTCCGAGCGCGAACAGGTCGTGGTCACCCGCGAGCGGGCGGTACACGTCCAAGAGGCGCTCCTCGCGGCGGCGCATGCCGGAGCCGCTCTTCGAAACGGGCATCTCGATGCAGACGCCAGCTTCAAGGTCGCGCCTGATTCCGACGAACGGGATGACACCGTCAGCGGCACGGATAAGTCCGCAGGCCCGACGGAGACGGCGGCCGCCGGGCCAGCCGAAGAGAGCGGCCACCAAGCACCGGCCGATGCGCCGACGGCGGCTGACGCTTCGAAGCTCGGCCCGCGCGGCATGCAGGTCCTGCAGATCATCAACAGCGTCCCCGGCCATCAGTGGACTCCGAAGCTGCTCGCGGTGCATCTGGAGGGCCAGGAGGCCGAGGCTGACGAGAAGGCGCACAACCGCGCTCGGGCCCTCTTGGATGATCTAGCCAAGAAGGCGTTCCTGGTGAAGAAGCACCGGGATAACAGCCGACGCTGCTACTTCGTAGCGGCCACAGCAACGGAGGCGGCTTAGAAGAGCCCCCAAGGCGACCGCCTCCCGCGCTGCCAGCAAGGTTCCGAGGCCGACGCAGCACGCGCGGGGGCGGTCTGAACGACTCTGGGCCGCACCCCAACGCTACCGGGTCATTCCCGGACGATGGGGCGTTCGGCCTGCTTTTCCCCCGATCGGGAGGTCGACCCCCATGCGACAGACACATCATCAGACTTTCCCAGGCCGTCCGCCCTGGCCGTCAACTATCCCTCCCCGCTGCGCCGGTGCGAGGGAATGGGCTGGTGACGGGCACCGTCATCACCCGTTGGCCATTCGGTATGACGCGGCCAGAGCATCTCATCCAGCGCCACCTCGAGGCTCGCGAGCGTAAACATGTCCGGCCACACGGTTCCGGCGAGGATGTTGGAGATGACCTGCCGGTTGACGCCGGAGGCTTCGGCCAGCGCATTGGCTGAGAAGCTTCGTCGCTCCATCGCCTCTGATAGAGCCCGGGCGACGGCCTGCCCCACCTGCGCCTGCCGGACGCTGTCCATCACCGCGTACGGCCAGTCACCGGACACGGCATACTCGCGCGGCTTCTTTCCACGTCTCGTTCCTCCGGGCATGCGACCAGTGTGACGGACGGGATGCCGACTTGCGCACCCCGCCCAACCATGGGTTGCTACCAGAGTAGCAACCCGATGGCTGGTCACACCTCTGTCCCGGTCCGCCTGAAAGGTGTGGTGTCAACAGTGTCAACTCAACAGACGGGAACGCCGCCGGTCACCGGCCGCGCCAAGCTAGGGCCTGAGGAGCGGCTGATGCCGTCGCCCAAACTGCGGGCAGATCAGCAACTGCTGGTCATCGTGGCCGCCTGCTCGGCAGTCGACCCGGTCGGAGCGGTGGAACTGGCAAAGACGACAGGGCTCTCCGCCAAGAACTGCGGGCTGGTCCCGGTGTTCGCCATGAACACCGGTCTGCTCGCCAAGGGGCACAGGCGGGCGACCTATCTGCCCAGCGACAAGGGCCGGTACGTCGCCCGGGCCTTCGCGCGCGGCGAATCCGAGGGGCTTGAGGCCCTGCGGACCAAGTGGAAGGGGCAGTGGTTCGCACGGACTGCCAGAGAGCGCTGCCGCTACGGCCCCGTCTCCCGCGAGGGTCTGGTGGCCAAGCTCCTGGCGGCCGCACGCGCCGAGCACGAGCGCATCAAACAGGCCCACGTCCTGCTCGACCTAATGGTCGCGGTCGGCCTGCTCACAGTGGAGCAGGCCGGCGAACTGCACTGGTTCGAAGGCACCTGCCACACGGGCACCCCGCCCACAACCACCCAGGACACCGACGCTCCGGACGAAGGAGCACCACCGGCCGGCGGGCATGACGAGCCCGGTCTCTGGGAGGAACCGCCCGACCTGGTGGACAGCGGGCCCAGTGACCCTGGACAGGCAGACAGCCCAAGCGGGCAGGACGGTCCCGAACAGCCTCAAGCCGAGGTACCCCGCCCTCGCACCGAGACGCCCGGAGGCCGGGCCCCCGGGGGAACAGGCCCTGAACAGGATCTTCTGTCTCTGCTGCTGCCGCCCGTCCTGCTGGCGGACCTGACCCGCTTGACCCCGACGGAGGTCCTGGAACTCCACAGTCACCTGAAGGCCGTCACGGCCCTCACTGCCAAGCTCCGGGGCCACCGCGTCGCCTAGAGACCCCGGGCACAGAAAACAGTCCGGCAGCGCCTGATTCCTTGGCCGGGACGGCGCTGCCGGACTTCCTCCTCCACCCGACAACCAGCGCGGCAACGCTGCGCAGGAAGGGGGCTTCGGCATGCCCTCACACAAGGCGAGGCACTCCCACCGTAGCGCGACGGTTCCCCTGCACACCCGCATTTGCGCCCGCCCCCGCCCCCTTCGGGGGGTGATCCGGCATGCCTAGGACAACCATCCGCCAGGCCCTGCTGCAAGTCAGCCGCCGCTGGCTTCAGCAGGCCGCCGACGGTGACATGGCCATCGAGACCGTCGACCTCTACATCCAGATCAGCGAGCGGTTCGGCCTCTTCGCCGACGCCCACGGAATCCACCGGATGGATGACGTCACCGGACAGCTGACCGAACGCTTTATCGGCGCTCCCGGCCGGGACCGCCGCGACAACATCACCCTCGACCCGAAAACCAGCACCCGCCGCCAGCGTCGGTCCGCCCTCGCCTCCTTCTTCGCACACGCCCGGGCCCTCGGCATGACCCAGGCCGCACCTCTGCTCGACTCCTCTCCCATCCCGCGTCCGCCCCGCAGCACCGGCGCCGAACTGACCGATGCGGAGATCGAGACCCTCCAGTTCCACTCCGAGCGCGGCATGCCCGCGACCCGCCACTCCGCCCTACTGGCCCTGCTTCTGTCTGGACTCACCAGCGCCGAGACCGCCCAGGCCACCACCTGCGACCTGGACCTCACTCATGCCGCCGTCACCACCGCGGGCGCCACCCACACCCAGTCCAGGACCTGTCCGCTCAGCCCCTGGGCCGTCCATGTGCTTCGCCTGCGCGCCGACTACCTGGGCGAGCACCGGCCCAGACAGCACCGCCTTGTCACCAGCGACACCTCCACCCGGTACACGGCCCAGGCCAGCGTCGGCGCTGGCTTCAACGAGATCGCTCGCCGCTCCGGCCTTGCGACCACCGCCCGGAAGGTGGAACCGCGCGACATCACCCGCTACGTCGCCCGCCAACTCCTCCTGGAAACAGGCCAGGTCTCCGAAGTCGCCCGTCGGCTCGGCCTGTCCTCCCTCGACAGCGCAGCAGCCCTTGCCGGGCTGGCCTGGAGCACCTGCGAGGACACCCAGTGATCTCCCGCAAGGCCGCCCTTCCACGTCCCACGGACACCTCCGGCGGCAAGAAACGCGCCCGCAAAGCCGCCAAGAAGCCCCCGCCGTACGTGTACGGTCCGATCCCCGACGACACCTTCGGCGCAGCGAGCGCCCCACCACTCCCCAAGGGCCCGCAAGCTCCGCACCTGATCCCCACCGTCCGCTTCGCCCACCTGATCAACAACCCGGACGTATACAGTGCGGCCGCCACCCTGCCAGGCTCCAGCCCTGTCGGCCGGCGCCCCCACCACCCGCCCGTCGTCTATCTGATCTTCCTCTGCTCGATCTCCATCTTCGGCTCCGCTCGCTCCACCGCCAGCCACTTTCAGCACGAGGACTGGTGGGAGCCCGTCCGCGCGGCGATCCGCACCCACATGGGCGACGAGGCTGCCGACGCCCTGAAGCCCGCCGGCCCCACCCGAAGCAACTGGAACCACTACTTCCGACGGCACCTCAAGCCCGCCCACGACAAGATCCGCGACATCAGCAGCAAGCTATGGATCGAGCAGGCCCTGGCTCACGGCATGCTCAGCGAAACCGGCAAGAGGACCAGCCGCGTCCGCCCCGAACGCCAACAGGTCATCCACGGTGACGCCACCGTCGCAAAGCCTCAGTCCGGGCACTCCGCACACAAAACAGTCGACAAGAAAACCGGCGAGGTACGCCACCACCGCGTGCACGAAGACGCCGGCGTCACCGTCGAGGGAGGCGGCAACCTCGTCTACGGCAACAAGTTCCTCTCCACCGCCGTACGCCTGGCCGACACCGCCCACAGCCGCGTGATCCTCGCCCTGGAATCAGTCCGCCACAGGTCACCGGAAGACGACCCCCAACGCGAGTCAGAAGGCATCGCCCTGGTCGAGATGGTCAAGCGCATCATCGCCCGCGCCCCCGGCACCAAGGCCGTCACGTACGACGCCGCCCTGCGCGGCAAACACCGTGCCCCCCTGATCTCCCAAGGCCTCCTCGTGTTCACCCCACAGCACGACGGACTCACACCGCAGTCGCTCCTGCGCCACAAGGAAGGCCCCTGCGCCCACGACCTCTACGTCGCAGAGGCCAGGGTGTGCGAGCGCCGCATCACCGTCGATGGAAAGACGACGCACTACACGCCCCTCCCCGTCGAGGAACTCGAACACCGCGAGGGAAAGAGCAGCACCCGCTTCTACCACCGGATCACCATCAACTGCCCCGTCAAGACGCACACCCTCCACATCAGATGCGACGAGACCGACGAAGACCGGCAGATCGATCCGAAGACGAAGAAGCAGCGCTTCAACCGCACCGAACACCTCCGGCAGGTACCTCCCGACACCCCGGCCGGCCGCCGCTTGAAGGGCTTCCGCCAGGACAGCGAGTCCATCCACTCCCGCTTCGACCAGAGCTACCCCCACAAGCGAGTCCCGGCATACGGCGCCCGCGGAGCCCTGCTGATCTACCTCGGATACGCCTGGCTGAACAACTCCATCACCCGAGCACTCAACGCGATCTTCTCCTGACGCCCCCACTAGGCCACCACTCCAGGCCGCCACTCCCAGCACCCTCCGCAGGATCCCCCGCCTGGCGCATCCCCAGTGCGCCGAGCGCGCCACCCGCTACACTGGCGTCGGCGAGCAGACCCTCACCGGTCGATCACCAGCCTGTCCAAAACATGTCAAGAACTGGCCGCGTGCGCGTCCTCGTTTTAGACACGTTTGTCGACAGATCCCCGCCTTCGTAGCTCAGGGGATAGAGCACCGCTCTCCTAAAGCGGGTGTCGCAGGTTCGAATCCTGCCGGGGGCACAACGCATTACCGCTCTGACCTGGGGTTTATCCCCCAGGGAGGGGTCCTATTCGGCCTCGGACTTCTCGTCCGGGGCCGTTTGCGTGAGCGGTGCGTGAGCGGACGGGGTGCCAGGCCCCGATATTTCTCCGGACGGATCAGCACCGTCCGGCACGTTCGCCTCCGCCGCCTCGGCCTCGCCCTGGGCTTCCGGAGCGTCGTTCTTGGAGGCGGCGCGGGCGCGCGGTACGAGCCGGGCTGCGGCCTCGGCGATCGCCAGGTCTGCCTCCGGGAGCAGGCTCGTGTACGTGTCGGCCGTGATGGTGATCGAGGAGTGGCCGAGCATCTCCTGGATGTCCTTCAGGTCGGCCCCGGCCGCGTGGGCGAGGGTCGCAGCACCGTGGCGGAGGTCGTGGAGCCGGACCGGTGGGAGGCCGATCTCCTCGTACAGCTCGACGAACCGCCGTGTGACGTTGGCGGGGTGGAGCATCTCGCCGTTCTCCTTGGTGAAGACGCGTCCGGTCTCCACCCAGGCGCTCTCCCACTCCTTGCGGTCCTTGTCCTGCTGGGCGCGGTGCCGCTTGAGAGCTTGGACCGTGTCGGAGTCGAGCGCGATGGTGCGGGCGCCGGCGTCAGTCTTGGGGTCGTCCTCGTACACCTCCCAGCCGTCCACGACGAGTTGCTTGGCGACGGTGGTGAGACCGGCGTCCAGGTGGGTGTCGGTCCACTTCTGGCCGCATGCCTCACCGCGTCGCAGCCCGCGGAAGGCGATCAGGTGGAACAGCGCGTACAGGCGGTCCTCCGCGACGTGGTCGAGGAAGAGGCCGGTGTGCTCCGGCGTCCAGACCATCACGGGTGAGGGCTTCTCGCCGGTGCGCTTCCAGTGGAGGATGCGCTCGTCCGTCCACACCAGCGCCTTGGGCCGCTTGCCCGCCTCCAGCTCGACGTGGGCCGCCGGGTTGAAGGTGATGAGCTGCTGGGCGATCGCGGCGTTCAGCGCGGCCCGTAGGGTGGAGCGGACACGCTGGCGGGTAGCCGGGCCCACGATGCGGCGGTAGGTCTCCATCTCCTCGATGGCTGCCTTCATCACCTTGCGGCGGGCGCGGTGGGCGCGCCCTTTCCAGGGGATCTGGGCGAGGTCTTTGAACGCCTTGCGCCGTGCGGCGTTGCCTTCGGCGATCTCGACGTTGGCCTCAGCGATGGCCTCGAACATCTCCGACAGGTGGGTGACCCGGAGCCGGTCGAGCCGGTAATGCCCGATCCTCGGTTTGAGGTGCACCCGGATATTGCTCTCATCGCGGCTGATGGCACTCTGCCTGCCCTTCTTGCCGGCCAGCCATATGTCCAGCCACTCGCCGACCGTGAGGCGGCTGGTCAGGTCCAGGCCGTGGCTGAGGCGCCTGCGGGTCGCCTCGATATCCGGCAGTGGCGCCTTCTCGTCGGCCACCTTCTCCAGCAACTCGGCGATCTGGGCCAGGCTCTCGGCGTCGTCGGCCTCGGCGAGGCCGAGAAGCGCGCGGACATGGTCGAGGTCCGCCTGGGCGGCCTTGAGGGACTCGTAGCCGGCGCGGCTGAAGGAGCGGCGGGTGCCGTCCTCGCGGGGTGGCAGCTCCTGGCGTATGGAGTATGAGCCGTGCTTGCGGCTGGAGAGCTTGGGGCAGTTCTTGCCGAGCGGCTTGCCGGTCTTGGGGTCACGGCAGTAGCAGCGGCGGTGGGTGGAACCCTTCAAAGATCATTCTCCTCGGCGGTGCTGTCGACGTCGGCGAGTTCGGGTGGCAGGTAGGGGAGCAGGCCGCGGTCGCGGCGGATGAAGGAGCGAGCTACGCGGAGGCGTTGCTTGGCCTTGTCGATGCGCTCCAGGCAGGTGGCCTGGTCTCGCAGGGCCTCCGCCCGTTCTGTGGCACTGGTTGCGTGCTCGACGGCGTATTGCGCGTAGCTTTCGCTGGCCATCGCGGCGTGGGCTTCGCCGAGGGCCTCGATGTGCTCGCGCTGGTAGCGGAGCATGTCGCGATCGGCCAGGGAGCCGCTGTCCTGAGCGGTGAACCAGCACATGGCCTCCCACGGAGCGGTGCGGTGCTCGTACGGGAGCCGCTGGACCTCGGCGATGTAACCGATCGGGTAGATGAGGCAGATCGGATTCGTGCGCAACGCCCTGGCCAGGACCATGACGTCGACCAAGGGCAGGTTGGCGCGGCGGCCGGATTCCATATTGGCGATGACGTTGCGGGGGATCGGGTGGCCGATCTCCTCGCACCGGTCGGCGAGGTCCTGGGCGCTCATGCGCAACTCCTTCCTTCGGCGTCGGACCTCAGCGGCCACGGTGGCCATGACGTGGTCGGCCCACTCGGGGACGTCGTCCTCGTCCTCGTCGTCGAATCCAGCATCGGAATCGTGTTGTGTCATTAGGACACATTAGCTTCGCCATCCTGGATTTAGTGGCCTGGAGCCGGGCGTGATCGTCACGTTCGCCGAGGGCTCAGTCGTGGATGGAGTGCGTATGCACGAGACCGAACCCGCCGAGCAGGCGAAGGGCATGAGCAGGGAGGAGCTGCTGGGACTGCCGGTGTCCGTTGACCTGGAGACTGGCAATCGCGCCTTGGGGCTGGGGCGGAGCAAGGGGTACGAGCTGGCCAAGCGTGGCCAGTACCCGTGCAAGGTGCTGCGGCTCGGCAACGCCTACAGGGTCGTGACGGCGGATCTGCTGGAACTGCTCGGCCTGGCCGCGTGAGAGGGCGGGTCCGTAGCAGACGGTTCTGCGCTGAGCTGACACAGAAACGCTGGACTGTGCCAGGGGGTGGACGTACTGTCCGTGTTCCCTCAGGGAGCGCCCCGGGTGTTCAGTCACGGAACAGCCCGGATGTCCCCCCACGGGACAAAGCGAGCCCCCGGCGCGGCAACGCCGGAGGCTCAGCACACTCCCGCCGCCCGTATCCACTGAACGACCCGCGTGCGCTGGGCCGGTATGCCCGGTGCCGCAGTATGAGGAGCTGCCCTGTGCAACATCCCGGAGCCGAGTCCCATTCCGCCTCCGACAAGCCTTCCTGGCCGCCGGTCGCCATCCCCGGCCAGCCCGGTGACCACCCCGCCGAACCCGCGACCCCCGACAACGACGGCACGCCAGAGGCCACTTCGGCGGCTCAGTCTGCCAAGGAGGAGGTGCCACATTCCGAGCCGACCGTCGCCTCGGCGCTGCTGGATGATCTGCGGGCGCAGATAGCGAAGTTCGTGATCCTGCCCTCGCCCGAGGCGCTGGACGCCGTCACGCTATGGGTGGCGGCGACGCATCTGCAGCCTGCCTGGCAGCACGCGCCGCGCCTGGCGGTGGTGGGGCCGGCGAAGCGGTGCGGCAAGTCGCGGCTGCTGGACGTGCTGACCGAGACGGTGCGCAACCGCCTGATCACGGTCAACGCCAGCCCGGCGGCGATCTTCCGCTCGATCACCGACGAGGACCCGCCCACGCTCTTGGTCGACGAGGCCGACACCCTCTTCGGCACCGCCAAGGCGGCGGAGAAGAACGAGGATCTGCGCGGCCTGCTCAACGCCGGCCATCAGCGCAACCGGCCCACGCTGCGGGTGTCCGGGCCCGAGCACAAGCCGCAGGCGTTCCCCACCTTCGCCATGGCGGCGCTCGCCGGGATCGGCGACCTGCCCGACACGATCATGGACCGGTCCGTGGTCATCCGGATGCGCCGCCGGGCACCGGGCGAGAAGGTGGCGGCCTTCCGCACCGGCCGGGACACCCCCGCACTGCACGCCGTCCGGAACCGGCTCACCGCCTGGCTCACACCACTGCACGCGCGGGCGATGGACATGGAACCGGTCATGCCGGTCGAGGACCGTGCGGCGGACACGTGGGAACCGCTGGTGATCGTGGCCGACCTCGCCGGAGGCGAATGGCCCACGCTCGCCCGCGCCGCCTGCCGCGCGATGACCGACTACGAAGCGGGGCATGACGAGGAGGGCGGTCTGCGCACCCGCATCCTCATCGACATCCGCCGGGCCTTCACCGCTGTCGGCGATCCGGCAGTGCTGCGGACGAGCAGCCTGCTGGAGTACCTCAACGGGGACAAGGAGGCGCCGTGGGCCGAGTACGGCGCCAATGGGCTGACCCCGCGCGGCCTGCAGGTGCTGCTGAAGGACTACGGCATCGGCTCGGCCAACCGCCGCTTCCCCGACGGCGTCCAGGCCAAGGGCTTCGCGCGCAACCAGTTCCTCGACGCCTGGGCGCGCTACTGCCCCGAGCCGAAGCCTCCGGCCGGGCCCGCCCAGCCTATGACGGCCCCCGGCACCGCAGCCTGACCCGACTCCACTCGTCACACTCGTCCCCGCGCAGGTCAGCGCGGGGACGAGTGAGCGGCCCGCAACGAGTCGTCTCGGCATCACCACTTCTCTCGTACCTGCCCTGACCAGGCGCGCAACGAGTGGTACGAGTCACCGCACCTCACGGCGGCCACGCCGCACCCCCTGCCGCGTGGCCGTCGACCGATCCCACCTGGAGTGCCCCCGCTTGACCTCCCGCACCACCGTCACCAAGCCCTCCGACATACCGGGCGGCAAAGCGATTCGCTTCGGCATCGTCGTGCTCGCCGCGGTGGCCTTCGTTCTCTCCTATGACGCCCTGCGTCAGATGGCCGTCGCCACCCACATCCGCGGGTTGCTCACCTACGCCTTCCCGCTCGTGATCGACGGCTTCATTGGCATCGGTATTGGCGCCCAGCTCGTGCTGCGCAGCGCCCCACCGCGCTCACGGCGGTACGTAGGGACACTCGTCGGTCTGGCCACTGGGGTGAGCATCTGGGCCAACGCCCTGCACGCCATCCGCCTCAACCAGCAGACCCGCCCAGGCGGCGGCCTTCGGCTTGGCGACCTCACCGTCGGCGCGCTCTCCGCCCTCGCCCCGCTCGCCCTGGCCGGCGCCGTCCACCTCTACCTGGTCATCCGCCGCCACGCCCAGGAGGCCAGCACCCCCAAACGCCCTGAAGTCCCTGGCCCCAGCGATAGCGGCGACGGCATCCGGCCCGCGATTCCTGCCGAAAGCCAGCCCGACCTGCCGTCCGGTACCGCCCCCGAACCCCAGCCGGATTCCGGCCATGACATTCCTGCACAGGCCGCACCAACTCCCCGGCGTACCGGTCGGCCGCCGAATGCCTCGCATGAAGAGCTGCTGGCCATGGCACGCCCGGTGGTCGAGCGCACGGGCGAAGTCGACCGTGACGCGATTGCGGAGGAGATCCGGGACGTACAGGGGCGCAAGGTCGCCAACCAACGCCTACAGAAGGTGATCGACGTCCTCACGAAGGAGCACGAAGCGGCGTCGGCCTCGTCCATACCTTCCGCCTGACGTCCCCGCAGCCCGGGCTTGCTGGAAGTCCGGAACTACTTCCGGACTTCCGGTAGCCCGCTGATCCCTGCTGCTGCCTGCACGGCAACCACAACACCCCGCCGAGCCACCTCCAAGGCCCCAAGACGGTACGCGCCGACACAGTCCACCCAGCCTGATCCCCCACGCACCACGGAGACCCGTCCTATGCACGACCCGCACTACGAACTGCCGACCGCCCAGCAGGAGATGACCGCGCCCTCTAACAGCGCAGCAAGTTGTCGGGTAAGGAGTCCTTACCCGGCCCCGGCCCCAGGGGAGGCGGAGGCATCCGGCGCCGAGGCGGCACCGGAGTCGGCCGGCCCTGGGGAGCCGACCGAGGCAGGGGTCACCAAGCCGTCGTCGAACCCACCACACCAGTCCGCGCCGCGCCGTCGACTGCGTGACAAGCAGCTGCGCGAGCACCGCGTCCACCCCCGCTACAGCGACAGCGAGTTCGACCTCGTCCGACAAGCCGCCGCCTTGAGCGGCATGGCACTCGGCGGCTACGTCGCCGAATGCTCACTCGCCGCCGCCCGCGCAGACGACCCCACCGCTGCCGTCGCCGACTACCGCACCATGGTAAAGACGCTGATGGCCGCCAACGGACAGCTCGGCAAGATCGGCAGCAACGTCAACCAGCTCACCCACCACCTCAACAAAGACGGCGCCTGGCCCCACCACGACACCGTCCAACAACTCCTGGACCGCGTCGAGGCAGCGGTGGCCGAAGTGGACGCCGCCATCGACCAAGTGACCGAGGGGCGATGAGTCGGTGATACCCAAGATCATCCTCGGCAAGGGTCCGAAGGCCACGCGCCGCACAATCGGCTACCTCTTCGGCGAAGGCCGCGCCAACGAGCACATCGACCCGCACCTGGTGGCGTCCTGGAACGGCTTCGCCCCCGACCCCGGCCGCAGCCCCCACCGCGACCCGAAGGAGGTGGAGGATCAGCTCGCCGCACAGCTCGACCAGCCCGTGAAAATGCTGGGCGACAAGGCACCCAAGTACACGGTGTGGCACTGCCCCGTCCGTGCCGCACCCGAAGACCCGATCCTCACCGACACCCAGTGGGCGGACATCGCCCGCCGCATCGTGGCAGCCGCCGGCATCGCCCCCGACGGGGACGAGGAAGCCTGCCGCTGGGTGGCCGTCCGCCACGCCGACGACCACATCCACATCGCCGCCACCCTCGTGCGCCAGGACGGCCGCCGGCCCAAACGCGACTACGACCAGCGCGCCGTCCAGCGCGAGGCCCGCAAGATTGAAATCGACTACGGGCTGCGGCGGTTGAAGCCGGGCGACGGCACTGCCGCCAAGCGCCCCACCAGCAAGGAGCACTTCAAGGCCAAGCGCCTGGGCCAGGACGCCACCTCCCGCGAGATCCTCCGCATGCGGGTGCGCCGCGCGGTGGCCGCCGCGGCGGACGAGGCCGAGTTCTTCGCGCTGCTGGAGGCGACAGGTGTGACCGTGCGCCTCAAGCACGGCCCCTCTGGTGACGCGCTCGGCTGCAATTTCGCCCTGCCCGGGGACACCAACGACAAGGGCGAGCCGGTGTTCTACGCGGGCTCCACCCTCGCCCCCGACCTCTCCCTGCCCAAAATCCGCGAACGCCTCGCCACCACCAGCCCCGAACCGGTCGCCGTCCGACCGGGCAACCCGTGGCATCAGGCCACCGCCGCCACCGAACGCATCGCCCACCACCTCACCCACGGCGACGAGCACGCCGCCCAGGGCCAGCTGGTCGCGCTCGGCGCCGCCCTGGACCTGCTGCCGGTCACCGCACCGGCCGCGCTCAGGGCCGAACTCGAACAGGCCGCTGCCTTCTTCGAGCGCGCCACCCGGTCCCGCATCACTGCCGATCTCGACAGCACCCGCGTGCTCCGTCGCAGCATCCAGGCGATCTGGCGCGAGAGGCCCCAGGACAGGGACGGGGCCGGATTCGCCATGCTCCTGGACGCCGCACTCACCGCAGTGGCCTTCGCGATGCACTGGCACCGCACCCGCCAGCACGCCCAACAGCAGGCAGCAGCCGAGCAAGCCCTCGTCCACCTGCAGGTCGCGTACGCGCAGGTCTCCGGACCAGTCCTGGCAGGCATCGCGCAACGCTCTCCCAGCCTCCAGGCCAAGTGCCGCTTCACCCAACACCTACAGGAGGCGGTGCCAGAGCACGCGGAGCGCATCCTGGCCGACCCTGCCTGGGACGCACTCGCCACCGTGCTCGCCGAGGCGGAGACCGCAGGGCACAACGCGACCACCGTCCTCGACCAGGCCCTCGGACAGCGCACCCTGGACGACGCCCACAGCCCCGCCCGTGCGCTGACCTGGCGCATCCGCCGCCTCGGTGAGCGCCACGCACCCAGTCCCCGAGCCGAGGCAGCCAGGGCCCACAGCACCACGCAGCGCCACGCCTCTCCGGTCCCCCCAGCGGCAGCTACGCCGTCGCCGCAGGCGTCGCCGGCGCGGCGACGCTGATCACGGCGATTCAGGGATACGCCGGTGCCCTCTGCCAAAGCCAGGCAGAGGGCACCGATGAGACAGGGCGCTCAATGGGCGGCCTCGGCCTTGGCAAGCGCCTTCTCCAAGTTGGCGTCCACGAGCCCCGGCGAGCCGGAGACGATCACCAGGACGTTGCCGGTGCGGATCGCCGTCTGCTTGACGACGCTTCGCTGCCCACCGGTCAGGTAGGTGAGCAGCTGGCTCCACTGCTCGTCCCCCAGGTCAGGGGCGGCCGTCTCCTGGGTTTCCATGTCGATGACGGTGCTGCCCGATACCACCTGGTAGGTGGGGCAAGAGGCCATCGCGTCGAAGATCTTGCCGATGCCGTTGGACAGCTTCGCGGCGGTGTCGCTGTACAGCTCCTCGGAAATCTCTGAGGAGCTGCCGTCGGCGTAGGTGAAGGACGTCTTCGCCTTGCGGGAGAAGTCGAGGCCCGTGCCGGTCGCCGCTTCGGCGCCGAGCTTCTCCAGCACCGGGCAGCCGGCCGGTGCCGCCGCACCGGAGGCAGGGTCCGGCAGGGGCCACTCGGCATGCATTTGCAGGAGCGCGTAGCCCGCGCGCTGGGCTTCACGGAACGCACGATCGGCACGGCGTCGAAAGAACAAGATCTTCTTCCTCTCTGTCGACTGGTGGCACGGAGCGCGTGCCACGAACGATTGACCTGCATCTCAGGGGGTCGGCGACGAGCAGCACCCCAGCCCTCCTCTAGAGACGCGGGGCGTCAGCTGCGGCGGGCAACGGTGAGCCGACCCTCCGCGGTCTTGGGCAGGGTGCGACGGGGCACCGGGACCGGTGAGGCGAGTGACCAAGCGAACGCGGCCACCAGGTCGTGAGGGACGCTGGCGCTGAAGCTGGCGCACCACAGGTACGGCTCACCGAGAACGGGTTCCGCCCACGCCTGCCAGCCCACCAGGTCAGGGCGCGGATCAGCGTCCTGGATAAGCGGCGGCATCATCTCCAAGGAGATCCAGGAGGAGAACCCAGGGTCCGTGGCTGTCGTACGGGGGCGGTCCACGTCTCGATGCCAGCCCCGGGCAGTGAGCGCGGCAAGGACGGCCTCCGGGCCCGCGACGCCGCCGTCGGGCGCCTCGCGGGCGTCGAGCGCCACGAGGAGATCAGCGAGCGCCTCGTACGGGACGCCAGCAGTGAAGTACGCGTTCCACTCCGCCATCGCGGAAGCGGCATGCCGGCGAGCGCTCAGCTGCCAGGCGACCGGCAGTCCGCCCAGCTCGAACGGGTAGGCCGCGAGAATCCACTCGGCGCCGCACAGGCCGTCCGGACTCACGTACAGCAGGGTGTGGCGGGCGGTGGGCCACATGCGCCAACCCAGGCCGGCCAGAGTGTCGCCGATCCGCTCGGCGAGCGCGTCGTCGTCTCCGGCCAAGTGGCGCGGGGTGACCCAGTACACCGGGTCCGGCGATTCGGGTTGGAAGGGCTCGCTGGGGTGGTGCGGTTGCAGGGGCGCCTCCGTAAGCTCGGGGACATGTCTCAGACCTTCGTTGACCTGGGGTTTCGGAAGGTCGTCCACGTTGACATGCCCGTTCGCGATGCACCAGTGGTTTCGGGATCTTCCCTGTCTGCCTCCGGCGAACTGGTGAACCGTCGAGGCGAGCTGCGTCCATGCGCCCGTGCACCGTCGCCCAGGCTTTCCTCTCGGGGCGCCGACGGAAAGGCCCGGCAAGTTTGGGCAAGTTCCTGGCCCGACAGCGCAGTTGTGGGCAAGCTCTGGCATAGGAAGGATCACCGGCAACCGAGGAGGACATCATGGCCTTGCGCATGCTCGGTAAGGACCCCAACAGCCCTAACGGCAACTCGCCCACCATCTACATGGACGAGGAGACGGACAGGTACCTCGTCCAGGGGTTCAAGGTTCTGGACGCGGGGCAGCTGGGGCAGATGGACATCCCCGAGCACGAGACGGTGGTGGAGATCCCGCGCTATATGGTGCGGTTCTTCCTGCCGAGCGACAGGAAGCACGACGCCGACAACGCCGAGCCGAAGGTGCAGAAGGATGCCGAGTCCCCCGAAGTTTGAGGAGTTGTTCCGCGACTGCCAGAGGACGGCCGTCCACCTGGAAACGCGGGACGCCTACATGAAGTCGGACGCAGCCTTCATCGACTGGCAGGCCGGTAAGTCCTTCGACCCCGCCGAGCGCTGGGCCGACTGGCTCTCCATCGTCTCGGAATCGGTCTCGCGGGGTGTCGAAGTGCGTCGGGCACGCATCGTGTCGACGCCCGTCAGCGAGTACATCCGCTTCGAGTACGACGTCACCGAGGGTCTCAACATCGCAGCGGGTGAACAGGTGCGATGGCTCCCCCGGCGAAACGCCTCGGATCTACTCCTTCCGGGTAACGACTTCTGGGTATTCGACTCCCGACTGTTGTACCTGAACCACTTTGACGGAGAGGGCGAGCCGACGGAGCCAGAGATCACAGAAAACCCGGAGCTTGCGAAACTCTGCGAGTCAGCCTTCGACGCCGTCTGGAAGAGGGCAACGCCACACGCAGAGTTCGAAGCGTACTGACACTTCACATAGGATCATCGCCCCCATATGGAACCGCCGGCATCTTCGAGCGCACAGGAAGCCCGCAAGGCGCTCGGGAAACGCCTAGCAGAGATCCGGATAGCGGCCGGACTCACCAAGCGAGCCTTGGCCAATAGCCTAGGCTGGCATGAATCGAAGGCTTCGCGCTTCGAGAGCGGCACACGCGTGCCCTCGGAGCGCGACCTTCGCGATTGGTGTAGGGCATGCGGCGCAGACAACCAGGCGGAGGATCTCGTTACGACGGCCCGCGGTATCGAGGGCATGTACGTCGAGTGGCGCAAGATGGAGCGCCACGGGCTCAAGTGGGCTCAGGAGTCCGCCCTCCCGCTGTGGGAGCGCACGCAGCACTTTCGCTTCTACTCACCGTGGCTCATCCCCGGCCCCGTGCAGACGGCCTCATACATCACAGCGCTGTTGACCTCCATCCGTGACCGACGTGGCCTGATCGACGACGTGCCCTCGGCTGTTGAGGTCCGCGTAGAGAAGCAGAAGATCGTTTACACGAACCGCACGTTCGCCATCCTCCTGGAGGAGGGCGCCCTCTATAACCGCATCGGTGGGGCAGAGGTGATGGCTGGCCAGCTTGGCTACTTGCTGAGCGCTATGGCTTTGTCCAGGGTGAGCATCGGCATTATTCCCCGAGACATCAACCGCCCACTCATGCCCGTCGAGGGCTTTTTTATGTTCGACGATCACACCGTCACTGTCGAACTGGTCTCGGCTCACCTCACGGTCATCCAAAGGCACGAACTTGCCATGTATGCCAAGACGTTCAGCGAACTGGCCGAACTTGCCGTCTACGGCGCCGCCGCGCGTGAAATCATCACCGCTGCCATCGAATCTCTAGGGTGAACGTCTGGCAAGTTCGGGCACACTCGTGGAGCCCAAACTCCCCTCTCTCCTAGCTTTATTGCACGGCTAAAGGCGTGCACCGGAGGGGCCAGTGATGACTGCGGCAAGTACGGGCAAGGCGATGGAATTGGCCGAGGACTCTGAGGTCGACGACTTCCCTATCGACGTGGAGGCGATCTCCTCCCGCACGGATGCCGTCCTCGGCCTGTCGATGGGCAGCACGACCCGCGCGACAATGAACCGGCACTTGCCCGGGATCGCCGCGGAGTTGAACCGGCTGCTCGGCGAGGAGTTGGGCGCGGAGGATGACAGCGAGGTGCGGGAGCTGGTCCGCGAGGGGACCAGGCTGATCGACCTCACGAACCGGCCGACCGCCGAAACGCCTGCGTTCGGGGCTTTCATATACCTCCGCGATGTCGCTCTTGTGACGCGGCGGCTGCTGTGGATCTACACCGAGCGGAACGGGCTGGATGCGCCGTGAGCGTCGGAGAAGACCAGATCATCCGGGAGCTGTCCCACTACATCCACGAACACCCCGCCGAGGAAATGGTGTTGATGCCTGTTTATGACGCGGCAGTCGACCACTCGCGGCGCCGAGCCTGCACCCACGACCGGCGCTGCCCCCTCGTCATGACGGGAGCCGTAGTCGTCGATGAGCACAATCGTGTCCTCTGCCTGCGGCACGAGGGACGCTACGCGCTCGCGGAGGCCGAACCGGAGCCTGAGGACGAGTCGCTCAGCGAGGCGGCCCTGCGGCTGCTCGCCGAGGAAGCCGGCATCCAGGACGTGTGGACACAGCCCGGCGCAGAAAGCCCCTTCCTGGTCGACGTGACCAGGCCAGGTCAGCACCGGTACGGACCCCGTCTCCGGGTTGGCATCCGCTACCTCTTCCGAGCCCATTCGGGCGCGGTCTTCCCCCCAGTGATCGATACGGGGGCGGCAGCCTGGGTGCCCCTCGCGGAAATCGGCATCCCGTCACTCCGCGGCCGCGCGGAACGCCACCTCATCGGAACCCGATGAGTCCCCGAAACCAGCAACTCGCCTACGTGGTCAGCCTCATCGTGATCGGCGGCTCCCTTCTGCTGGGCATCTGGAGAGACTGAATGTACGAGCGCACAGTCCAGGAGCAGCCCTCCATACCCCCTCCGCCGGTCGGAACGATAGGGGCCACCAGGCCGCCGACCGACGTCCGCATCGGCGACTTCCTACTCCTCGACGGCCAGTACCAGCGGGTTCAGGACATGAGGTCCGCCGGCGGCGCCTCGGCCCGCATCCTGCACTTCGCCGGACGCGCCCCGCTGATCATGCGAGAAGCCCGCACCACCTACCGGCCCCTCGAACGCCGCTGATCCCGGCCCGCTCGGGCTTTCGCACCACCCTCCACCTCACAACACGAGGAGCTTCGCCATGCCCCTGCACTTTCGGAAGATCCACGGAGCGGGCAACGACTTCATCCTGTTCACCAACCCCGAGCCCAGAGACAACACAGCCTGGGCGAAGGAGGCGGAACGCCTGTGCGCCAGGCGTACCGGCGTGGGCGCAGACGGCCTGGTCGTCAGCCGAATCAACGACAACCGCCCCACCGAGTACGACGTGCAGTGCTTCAACGCGGACGGGTCAATCGCAACCATGTGCGGCAACGCGTTGCGCTGCGCGGCGTGGGCCGCCCACCACGACGACGACCTCCCCGTGAAAAGGCGGCTGAGGCTGCGCATGGCGGGCGTCATGCACGAGGCATTCGTCGACCCGGCGTCCGTCTGGGTCACAGCCGAGGTGAACGCGATCCGGCCCCGCGTCTTACAGGCCCTCATCAACGGCCGGCCGACGTGGTTCGACTGCGTGCACACCGGCACCGAGCACGTCGTCGCCATCGTGAACGACGTGGATGCCATCGCCACGGAAGCGGTAGGCCGGATCGTCCGGCACCACGAGAACGCCGCGCCGCTCGGCACGAACGTCAACTTCGTCCAGTGCCTCGGCGGCCAGGCGCTCAAGATCCGCACCTACGAGCGCGGCGTCGAAGCCGAGACCCTCTCCTGCGGCAGCGGGGCCGTCGCGGCCGTCGTCATCGCCACTCTGCGCGGCCTGGTCGCCAGGCGCGAGGTCACCGTCCACAACCAGGCCGGCGAGCCACTCACCGTGCGGCCACACGAGGACCAACCGAACGGGACCGCATGGGTAGGCGGGCCGGTCACCCACACCTTCGAAGGGGTACTCGCATGACTCTGTTCCTCAGCCCCAGCTCGGACCTCGCGGTGCAGAAGGCCGCCGAGGAGCTTCGACAGTGGGGGCGAAGCCGCCAGGGTCTCGGCGTCGCCCTGATCTACGGGCCGGTGTCCGCCGAAGACCGGCTGTACCACTCGAAGTGCCCCGTCGAGCAGCGATCCGTCACCGCCCTGGCCGAGGCACTCGACGAGATCGGCGCACGGTGGAAGGTGCTGGACCCCACCGAGCCCGACTTCATCATGGAGCTGGCCGGGTACGACGTAGCCCTCTCCAACCTGCACGGCCCCTACGGTGAGGACGGGAGGTTGCAGGGCCTACTCGACTACCTTCGCGTGCCTTACTGCGGCAGCGGGGTCGGGGCATCCGCGGTGGCGGCCGACAAGATCCTCTGCAAGCGGGTGATGCTGACCCTCGGCGTACCAACGCCCGGCTGGCGCGTCTGGTCCGGCGGCCCGGCGAACTGGGGCGGGAAAACCGTCATGGTGAAGCCGCCCCTCGGCGGCTCCAGTGTGGGCATGAGCCTCGTCCGCGGCGCCGCGGAACTGCCGCGCGCGCTGGTGGACGCCGCCGGCGAGGAGGGCGCGGACGTACTCATCGAGGACTACGTGATCGGTACATCGCTGACCGTGGGCCTGCTGGAGCTTCCGGGCGGCTCGGTCGTCGTCTTCCCGCCGCTCGCCACCGAGGCGACCGAAGCCGAGTTCTACGACGCCCACACCAAACTCGACATGGACTCCCGAGGCACCGTAACCGTCCGCGCCGCCGAACTGGCTCCCGATGTGCTGGACAGGATCACCAGGGACGCCCAGACCCTGTGGGCGGGAATCGGGCTGCGCGGCTCGGCGCGTATCGACTTCATCCTCACCGAGGACGGCGACGCGTACGCGCTGGAGGTCAACAGCACGCCGGGCATGTCCCGTGACAGCAACTTCGCGGTCGGGGCGGCGATGGTCGGACTCACGCACACGGATGTCGTGTTGGCGATGTTGCACGAGGCCCTGGCCCGGCGGCCATACGATGTTCCCCTGCCCGCTCCCGTGTTCTCCAGCACCGCCGCGACGCGGGAGGCTGCCGTCTCGCCGTAGGAGCCTGCCGCTGTGCCGCGCGTCCACGATGTCCCCCTGTGCCGACAGCTCATCGACCCCGCCGAGTGGGATCTGCATGGCGGTTGGGCACTGGGAGACAGGATCGTTTGGTCCAACCGGGCGTGCGGCCTGGCCTCGCTGAGAATGATCCTGCTCGCCTACGGGCGCGAGGCGCCCACGGTGACGGAACTCCTGAAACTCGCGGTCAAGCAAGACGTTCTGACCCCGCGTGGCGCGCTCCACGCGGGGATCGCGAACATGGCAAGCGACCTCGGAGTGCCGTCTCGCGCGGAGCCCGTGCCCGTCGAGGACCTACTCACCCGGCTCGAGGACGCCCCGCTCATCGTGTCCGTGACCGAGCAGCTCCCGGACGACGGCCGCGCCGGCGGCCACCTCGTCATCCTGCGCGGCTACGAGGACGGCCCCGACCCGGTGATCCACTTCCGGGACCCATCGGCTTGGGGCCAGACGCATGACCGAGTCCCCCTCAGCCGTCTCTCCCCTTCTTACACGGGCCGCGCCATCGCCTTCGCGCCCCTGATCCCCAACGGAGAATGTTGATGACCGAGACCGACGGCGAAACGACAGAGGCCGCAGGAGGCCGGAGGATCGCCGTACTCGGAGAGATGCTGGAACTGGGTGACGAGGCCGTTGAAGCCCACCGCGAGGTGGGGCGCATGGCAGCCGAGAACGGCGTCGACCTCGTTGTGGCAGTCGGCGGGGACCTCGCCAAGCAACTGGCTCTCTCGGCAGGCGCGGCAGGGGTTCCGGACATTGCGATGGTGGGCGACAACGCCACCGCTGCCGCCTACCTCCAATCCATCCTCCGACCCGGTGACGTTCTGCTCGTGAAGGCATCCCGCAGCGGGCAGCTTTGGCAGATCGCCCAAGCGCTCACCGGGCAGGCCGTCACGAGCCTGTGAGCAGGCTCCGGGCCGCCGGAATCTTTGCCGGATCAGGTCGACCCCGTATGACAGGGCCTGCGAACCGCGAGACCCCGGCCCGATCCGGACTGGGGATGACCATCAGTTAGGGAATAGCGTCAGCACCTCAGTGGCGGCTGGCATCTCACCCTCCTCGGACGCGTCCAGTGCAAGGCGCGGCCTCGTCATGGTCGCGGTTGTGTAGACCTCGTTCGCGAGCTCGAAGGGCAGGCCCGAGCGGGAGACAAGTTCATCGAACGAAACGCCCGTCTCTTCACAAAGGCGGACCGCCTTTTCAAGTAGGAGGGGCGCTTCGCGGGGGCCGAGGTCGCAAGGTTCCGGATCGCCGTGCTGAGAGAGCATCATCATGGCGCGCTTGTACGTTGTCTCTCGGAAGGCACCGAGGGCATGGGCACGGTAGACGAGGGCTTTAAGGGAAGTGCCCCAGCGTCGCTTCAGCGCGTAGAGCGCCTCCCAGTCAAGTCTCTGCGGCAGCTCCGCGAGGATCTCAGCGCTTGGCATCAAGAACTCGGCAGCGAAGTCATGCGCCTGGTTCTCGACAATGCGGCTGCCAGGCTCAGCGTCAAGGTGCATGACCAAGTGCCCGGCCTCGTGCGCTGCGTCGAATCGAGACCGAGCCTTGTCGTTCTTGGCAGGGTTCCGGAAGACCAGCGGCCTGCTCCCGTACCAATGCGAGAAGGCATCCACCCGTTTGGACATGGCTGGTAGCTCCAGGACCACGGCGCCATGAGCTTCGAGTAGTCGGGTCACATGGGGGATCGGGCCGCTCGGGACCCCCATGGCGTCGCGTGCATCGCGAGCCACGGCCGCGATGTCCGCCCGGCTCGGCTCGACCGGCAGGGCCAGGCGCGGCAGTGCTGCAGGCGGGAGCTCCACGTAGTGCTCGACTGTCGTGACGAGCCGCCAGACGATCTTGCCGAACGCGACAGCCTGATCCCGCTGCAGCTGCGTCGTCGCCCTAAGACTTCGGAAGTGAGCAGCGCTGGGCACCGTCGGATGCGGGTGCCCAGTAGCGAAGAACGTGGCCGGCACCCCCAATGCCATAGCCAACTGCGCAACGACCGTGGCCGAAGGACGACTCTGTCCCAGCTCGTACTGGCTGACCGCTGCCGGTGTGAGCCCGACCTTCCTGGCGAGCTCGTTCTTGCGGAGTCCTCGAAGCTGACGAGCTGTGCTCAGAGCTTCAGGTTCGAAGGAGCGGGAGGCGAGTTCAGCGCCTCTCGATCCTCGCAGCGGTGTCGGCATGGATATCTCAGTCTGTGTTCGCGCGCTTGTCGCGCGTCTCTTCGGTGCGCCGGCGAAGCGGCAGCTCGTTCTCTTCGAGGTCGGTGTAGTCGGGTGCCTTCGGCGCCTTCCCTGCAGCGGGTCGACCCTCATCGGACTCCGATTCAGACGGCAACTCGTCGTCTCGATCCGGAAGCCCCTCTGGGGGCAGCCCACCCGGGCCGACGAGCGCATCCTCTGTCGACCGCGGAGCCGGAAGGCTCAACTGGAGATCATTGTGGATCTCGACGGTGCCATCAAGCCAAGGCGAGCCGCCTTCGCGGTTGTCGCGCGGAAGGCCCACTTCAATGACGCAGTTCCCCGTCTCCGGGTCACCCGTGTGCATGATCCGGACGTGCCCCTGTTGAACAACTTCAGCAAAGCTGTCAGCCCAGTCCGGGTCATGATCGAACGCCAACTGCCCTTTCGTCGCGCTGTTCAGCACGGCACCTCGGAGCCGAGCGGAGCTGCCGTCCCAGCTGAGCTGTTCGAGCTTGTCCCGCACCTTGTCAGGGGCTGTCAGCGGGAACTTGTAGATCCTCACGACCCACGATCCGGATATGACCTCGATGGCCCCGCCAGCCACCCTTCGGACGGGAATCCCTGCCTGGTTGAGCTTCTGGAACGTGAGGTTGGCAATGTTCCGCCAGACCAGCTGAGCGAAGGTGCCGTTGTCGTCCCCGTGCGACGGGTCATGACGGTCGGCGTTGGTCGCGTACACCTCGCGCGCGACATCCCGGACGATCTCCAGCACCCGCTGGAGATCACTCACTGCTTGCTGCAGAGCGATTTCCACGCTAGGACGATACCAGGAAGCCCCGAACTATGCGTGAAAATCAAGCAGATGGGTGCGCTGAGGCTCACATCTCAAGAGCATGGGGGCGTCCGCAGCTCAAGTTGCCACTCACTGCGCCTTAAGGCGACGGTCCACAAGTGCCACTTGGCGGTTCGAAGCGGCAGTAACCTCAAGTCAAGTGGCGATTGCGGCCTTTCGGGTGCCTGCATCCGGCGGCCCGCTCAATTCAATGGGGCCTGCCGCACTGCTTGTTCTTGCGGCGGGCAGGCCAGCCGTTGCCTTACACGGTCGTCACGACGGATTGGGGCGTCTTCGCCGCAGCATCGGTGAGGGCTGCGAGGTACCGCTCGGCGTCCAAGGCCGCCGCGCAGCCGCTGCCGGCGGCCGTGATGGCCTGACGGTAGATGTGGTCGACGACATCGCCGGCGGCGAAGACCCCGGGGATGTTCGTACGCGTGCTCGGGGACTGCACCTTCAGGTAGGCCGTCCTCGTCCAGGTCCAGTTGGTCCTTGAACAGCTCCGTGCGCGAGTCTGGGTGCTGAGTGGGCTGGGTCGTGACGGTGTGATGCGGGCATGCGGGCATGCGGCAGGCCCGGCGCGGTGGCCGGCTGCTCCAGGAGTCCTCGGGGTCGTGGTCGGGCGGCATCGCGAAGCGGCTGGTCAGCAGATGGCCGGACGGGGCAACGCGGCCAGGCGGGCGAAGGCGGTGACGAGGTCCCGGGCCCAGGGCCAGTGTTCGGCGATCCGCAGCCAGGTCCGTCTGCCGCCGCGGGTGATGCGAGCGGCGGTGTGCAACAGTCGGTAGCGCAGTCGCTTGGGCTCGGCCTTGGCCAGTTCGCCGTCAAGGAGCAGGATCTGGGTCCAGGCGATGAGGTCGATGCCAGCCAGGGCGAGTTCCAGCCAGGCGGCGTTGATGTTCGCCTGGCGCGACGGGAAGCGGCCGAACCCGGTGTCCTTGCCGCACCGGATGCGGTCCTCGACGCGGGCGTGGGCGCGGTGGCGGGCGTCGATGAAGGCCAGAGGTCCGGTGCTGGGAGGGCTGTCGGTGGCGATGAGCTGGTGTCGGAAGCCTTCGACGGTGTCGAACAGATCCAGGGCAGCGCCGGGGTGCGGGCGTTCTCGCCGCACGATGAACCGGGTGCCTTCGGGAAACCCGGCGGCGTCGAGCAGACCGGTCAGCTCGGCGACCTGCGCGCCGTCACGGGGTTCGTCGTCGGCGTCAACCGCGGCCGACCACGCGGAGGCCGGCAGCGCGCTGATGGCGTCACGGACCTCGGCGTCGATGGGGGCGCCGACGGAGAACCGGGCGTCCACCCCGTCGGCGCGCAGTGCCCTGATGTGTGCCAGGAACGCTTTGGTGCAGCCGGCGGTGTCGGTGCGGACCAGGATCGGGACCCCATACCGCCGGTCTTCAGGGATCTGGGCAAGCGCGTGGTCCAGGACGGTGATGTGGTCGGCGGCGGTGGTGGACCCAGCCCGCCCGGGGCGCAGGATCCCGGCCAACCCCTCGCCGGTGTTGTCCAGGAAGGCCAGGATCGGGTGATAGCCGAAGGTCTTCTTCCAAGTCGGTGTCGCCTGCTCCTTCTCCGAGTGACAGATCACGATGGTGGCGTCGATGTCCACCACCAGCCCCGGTATCACCCGCCCAGCGGCTTTGGCCTGCGGGAATTCTCACGGGTGTCGGCATGCTGCGCCCAGGCGATCTCGCGGGCCGCAGCTCTGGCCGCCCGCATCCGGCCCAGGGCCGCCTCATCGATTCGGTTCAGCACCCGCCATGCCGTGGCCGGGGAGGCCACCGGCCCGAACAGCTCGGCCTGGTCCCGCAGCACGGCGAGATCCGAGATGGTCTCGCCACCATCGGCGAGCATCACCGCCATGTCCGTGATCACCTGGCCCGGATCGTGGCCGCCGGTGCGCTGTCGTCCTCCGGCCAGCGCGTCACCGAAGGCACTGGTCAGCGTGGTCACCTCCACCAGATCGGACAGCAGCCGGGCCCCGGCATGCGAGACGACACCTCGCCCGTCGGACGTTACGGACAGCCTCGAACGAGACGTTGTAGAGCTCACCTGAAACTGCTCCCGGCTGCGGCGCTTTGATCCTCGACAAGTCGGATCATCGCAGCTCAGGGTGCACTTCTGCGTTCCGCTATCAAGATCCAGACTTACTCGGTGAGACTGGTCGAGATCGAGCAGGCAACGCCTGACCCACGCCGCTGATCAGCCCGGCCCTGCTGCGCGATCGGCAAGGTGTTGAAACCGGATGTTGCGAAAGGAGCAGGGGCGCTAGCGTGCGCGCATGGATCTTGAACCTGGAAAGACCGTGCCCGCCGTTCCCGTTCCACTCGATGCCGAACTTCAGGTCGCTTATGACGCCTACCTGGCGGAGGAACCGGACTTGGCGCTGATGAGCCTCGAGAAGCTGTCGGTGATCCGCGCGGAGGTCGACGCCGCAGTGGCGGCGCTCGAGGACCTCAGCCATGGCGGGCGCTTCACCGTCTTCCAGCCTTCGGTGCCCGGCCTGGACGGCGCCCCCGAGATCCCGCTGCTGGTGTGCACACCCTCCGGCGCGCCCGCATCGCGGCCGGCGCTCTACTTCATACACGGCGGCGGCTTCTACGGTAGCGATCACCGCACCGGGCTCGACCAGATACTCGAGACGGCCGAGCGGTTCGGGGCGACGCTGATCTCGGTCGGCTACCGGCTCGCGCCCGAGCACCCCTACCCCGCCCAGATCAACGACGCTTACGCCGGTCTGCTGTGGGTCGCCGACCACGCGGACGAGCTCGGCATCGACTCGGAGCGCATCGTCGTCACGGGCTTCAGCGCCGGCGGCACCCTCAGCGCCGCGCTCGCTTTGACCGTGCGCGACAAGGGCGGTCCCCGCCTGCTCGGCCAGCTGCTGATTGCCCCGCTGCTCGACGACCGCAACGACAGCGCCTCGGCCCTGCAGATGGACGACGTCGAACTCTTCGACCGCAGCCGCAACAGGTTCGCCTGGAGCTCGCTGCTCGGCGACGTCCAGGGCGGAGCTGACGTGCCGCAGTACGCTGCGCCCGCCCGCGCCACTGACCTGGCCGGCCTGCCGCCCACATTCCTCGACGTCGGCTCCGCCGAGTGCCTGCGCGATGAGATCCTCGCCTACGCCGACCGGATCTGGCAGGCCGGCGGCGAAGCCGAACTGCACGTGTGGCCCGGCGGAATCCACGGCTTCGACCGGAAAGCCCCCGAGTCGCGGATCAGCAAGGCCGCTGTCGCGGCACGCCGCAACTGGCTGGAGCACCTTCTCGCCACCAACTGACGGTCTGGCGGTAGTCGGTCGCGGGATGGAAAACGTGCCGGCCAGGCGGCCCGTAGCAACGAGGTCGAGGAACCTTGCGACGGAACTCAGGCGGATAGCTGCGTGACACGGAGCCCTCCAAGGTTCTGGACCAAGAAGTGTCCAGCATCCCGGCTCCGTCAAACCCCGAGCGCATCAGACAGCCTCGAACGAGACGTTGTGGAGTTCACGTGGCAAGTGCTCCCAGCTGCGATGCTTTGATCTTCGATAAGTCGGATCATCACAGCTCAGGGAGTACTTCTGCGTTCCGACATCAAGATCCGGACTTGCCCGGTGAACGCGTCAGGCTAGGCGGCTTCGGGGCCCAACTACCACCCACCAGCACGATGGGCAGGCGTGATCCAAATACGGACGCTGTTGTCGTCACCAACCGCTGCAAGGAGGCCGCCATCCGGAGAAAACGCAACGTCGTACGTCTCGCCGAAGGAGGCATCGAGAGAGCCGGGAAGTGGCTGGCCATCAACCGGATTCCACAGGCGCACTGTGAATCGAGCGGCAGATCCTCCTCAAGCTGTACGACCTCCTGGCCCTGGGCAACCACGGCTGGCCCCGCCACCCCGAACCCGACCTCCACCAGCGCACGGTCTGTGCCAACGCCATCGATGCCAGTACCGGTGACGCGATCTTCCGCCGACTGCACATCGCCGACATCGGTGATCGACGCGTGGGCGTGACCGCCATGATCGGACAGCAGGCTTTCCACTCGATCCCCGCAGCGCAGCGAGCTGGCCACGCGGTCACGGATCTCGTGCAGGCCCTGCATGAGCTGGCGCTCGCCACCGGCACCAGAAGGACAGTCCTGTTGAGCTGCGGCTTCGAGGAGGATCTCAAGCTGGCGGCATCCTGCCCGTCCCTTGACGTGATCTGCGCCGGGCACTGCCACAGCGACCGGTACGGTCCCGTCCGCGTCGGTGACACCCTCGTCGTCAAAGGCCGCGACGATTGCGAAGCCTGACGTCAGTTTTCGCCATAACCAGACATCGTTCATCGCGGACCGTAGCTGCCGTTCGGTCCGCCCGCGAAGCACGCACGGGGGCTCACGCGGTCTGTCGTCCTGGCTATCAGGCTGTTCCCGATGGTCTCTCCACATTGCCTCCCACCTGTGCAGAGGCACATGAAAGGACCGTCGAGGACGCTTCCGGCCGGGCCGATCAGCACGTCCGCGACCAGGCCATTCAGCGACGCGCACAGTGTCGAAGCTTGTGAAGCAGATCCGGTCATCCTGCCTGGAGCCCGTTGCTGGCACCTCGACCGACCCTCATTCTGGAACGTTCGTCAGCGGCCGAGAAGGAGAATGGTGAACGTTCCGCGACGCCACGCGAGTGATCCAGACGTCATCGGGCAGACGGCAGGGTTGGTCAATTTCCTGCGTGATGTGGTCCACAGCAGCCATCAGCGGCAGCGTGACGACCAAAGTCGTGACCGCCTCTGGCTGGCCCGGCTGCCCGAGCCCGTCCGCAGGCCGGCACCGCGCGACGACGGCGTGCTGCTGATTCTCGACCATGTGCCGCAGAGCGCGCCGCCCGACCTGCCCGCCTCGCTCGACGGCTGGGTGGAGCCGACGCGCTGCCTGGACCCAGATGGGGGTGATCCGCCTCTTGCGGAGGAGGGGCCGGGGCGCGAGCTGGTGCGCGTCGCGGACGAGCGGGAACGGCTGGAGGAGGAAGGCACCCTGCGCCGTGAAGAGGCCGGTGACGTGCTGCGGGCCTATGGCACCTGGCTGGACCGCTGGCGCAGGTGGGCGGAGCGGGAGCGCGCGGAACGGCCGCTCCGGGAGCTCTACGACCGGGTCTACGCGTGGCACCAGAAGCTGGCCCAGGAGGACGACCAGACAGAACTCATCCTGGGTATAGGGCTGTTGACCTGGGCTGGTCCGAACGAGGACACGGTGCACCGCCATCTGTTCACCCATCGGGTCGAGACGTCGGTGGACCGCCGCACGGCAAAGCTGACGGTGAGGCTGTCGTCGGAGAGCGCCCTGCGTCTCGAAGACCAGGACTTCCTGGACAGCGACGACGGATGGGTTCGCGAGCGCGGGGCCGCTCTCTCGGAAGAGATCACCGCTCGTGGGATGGATCCGCTGGGGCCCGAGGCACTGGAGCAACTGGCGCAGTGGCAGGAGAGGGCGATCACACGTCCCATGGGCTTCAGCGCGGCGTGGGAGCCGCCCCGCGCACCTGAGCCGGGGGCGCGCCTCACATACGCGCCCGCCCTGGTCATGCGCCCCCGCAACCTCAACTCTCTGCTGCGGTTCTACGACCAGATCGCGGAAGCGGTGGCCTCGGAGGGCCGTGCGCCGCTCGGCCTGGCCCAAATGGCCATGACGATCGAAACCGACGACCGATCGGCCTGGGACGGAACCCAAAGGGCCCCGCTCTTCGGTGACGATCCTCTCTTCCCTGGTAAGACGAACGCACAGCAGCGCAGCGTGCTGGGGCGCCTGGAGCGCGACACCGGCGTGGTGGTCCAGGGGCCACCCGGCACGGGCAAGACCCACACGATCGCCAACCTTGTCTCCGCGCTGCTCGCTCAGGGCCAGCGGGTGCTCGTCACCAGCGCCCGCGACCAGGCTCTGACCGTCTTGCGGGACAAACTTCCCACGTCAGTAAGGGACTTGTGTGTCCTGCTGCTCAGCTCCACTCGCCACGACGGCGCTGGCGAGCTTGAACGCACCATCAACGCGCTCACCGACCAGGTAGCCACCAGCGACCCTGACGAACTACGTGCCGAGATCCGCCGCCTCGCCGGCGAACGGGACGAGGTACGAGGACGGATCGAGACGCTCACGGAGCAGGTGATCTCGCTCCGAGAGGCTGAGTATCGGCATCGGAGCGTGGCACCGGGATACGCGGGAACGCTCGCCGAGATCGTGGAGCGGGTCCACACCGGGACCAAGGAGTTCGAGTGGATCAGCCCTCTCCCGGACACCGCCGAGGACTCCCCTCCGCTGGCCTCCGAGCAAGCCCAGGAACTCCTCCTGCTGCTGCGTGACGGCGCGGGTCAGCCGCGGGTGGGCGGGGTGTTGCCTGCCCCTGACGAGCTTCCTTCGCCCCGGCACATCGCGGACGTCTTCGTGGCCAGCCGCCTCAGCGACGAGGGTCTGTCCGCGGAGGCCGTCGAGATCCGGAACGTACTCGCTCATCTCGACGCGTCCGTGACCGCCGAACTGGCCTCGCTGCTGGATGGCTGCGAGACGGCCCTTCATCACCTCGGGGTGCCTGCCGACGCCACACGCTGGGATCCGGATTCCTGGATCACTCGGGCGCTGACGGACCGGCTCTCCCGATCCGACCTCGGGCTGTGGCAGCGCGTGGCAGCTGTCACCGACGACATCCGCGAGGTCGCGCGGGACCTGGACGCGCTGGGCCTGCGCTTGGTGACCGTGCCCGAGGACCTGACCGCCCAGAAGGCCAGCCAGCTGGCGACCGTCGGCGCCGCGCTCCGGGCCCATCTGGCCACAGGCAAGACTCTGCGCCCGCGGTTTCCGAGCAAGGCGCAGAAGAACGCCCGGGAGTTGCTGGACTCCTGCACCGTCGACGGCCGTGGGCCGCAGACGGCGGAGGACCTGGACGCCGTACTGGCACACCTGCGGGCCCACTCCGCCCTCGCTGGCGCGGCCACACGCTGGCAACAGGCAAATGCCGCGCTCCCCCCGGGAGACGTGGAGGTACGGCTGGCCGCACTGAGCGCACGCACCGAGTGCCTAGAGCACGTACAGGCATTCGGCTCGGCACGGGACCGCGTCGACGAGCTTCTCGTACGTCACGGTGTGCGCCTGGCGATCGCCTCCCGCCGGACGTGGCAGAACTTCAACGCCGGCGTCGCTGCGCTCCATGGCCGACGCGCCGCCGATGAGGCGGTGGCGCAACTTGCCGCGTGGGACGAACTCCTTCGTACCCCCGTCAATGGCGCCCAGCCATCAACGGAGTCCATGGCTCTCGCACAGGCACTTCGCGACCAGGACGTGGACACCTATACCGAGGCCATAGATGCACTGGCCGCAGCGCACCGGCGGGAGCACCGCACGCGTCGGTGCACCGAACTGCTGGGCGCCCTACGCGCCGACCACCCTTTGCTCGCAGGCCGCCTCGTCGACAGCACCGACGATCCCTACTGGGAGGAACGGCTGGGGTCCCTGGAACGGGCGTGGGCATGGGCAAAGGCTTCGCAGTTCATGGACAAACAGCGCACGCCCGGTCTGGAGCGCAAACTCGAAGGCGACCTCAGCGAGCACGAAGCCCGGCTGGAGCATGTGACCGGTGAACTCGCCGCGGCTTGGGGGCGGTTGCACTGCTTGGAGCGGATGACACAGGAACAGCACTCGGCGCTCCAGGCGTACCGGACGCACATGTCGTCCGTCGGCAAGGGCAAGGGGCGGCATGCAGGACGCTTCCGAGCCGCGGCGCGCGATGCGATGTCCGTGGCCCAGGGCGCGGTTCCCGCATGGGTCATGCCCATCCCACAGGTCGCCGAGATGGTGCAGGCGAAGCGGGACGCCTTCGACGTCGTCATCGTCGACGAGGCCAGCCAAGCGGGCATGGACGCGTTGTTCCTCCTGTGGCTGGCTCCCCGAGTAATCGTCGTCGGTGATGACAAGCAGTGTGCGCCCGCCGTCACGGGCCAGGGCCGTCTGCAGGCCATCCAGGACAAGCTGGCCGCCCATCTGCCAGACATGCCCACCCGGCTGCGCCAGCTCTATATGCCGCACGCCAACCTCTACCAGTTGCTGTGCAACTTCTTTCCGCAGGTGATCCGCCTCGAAGAGCACTTCCGCTGTGTGCCCGAGATCATCAACTGGTCCTCCAGCACCTTCTACGACCACAAGCTTCTGCCCCTGCGCCAGTACGGCGCCGAACGCCTCGACCCATTGCGTACCCACTTCGTCGAAGGCGCCGTGGTTGCGGGCCGAGACAGCCGTGTCCACAACCCCAAGGAGGCCGAGGCGATCGTCGACTGCCTGGCCCGCCTGGCCAAGGACCCCGTCTACCAGGACAAGACCATGGGCGTGATCGTGCTCCAGGGCTTCGGACAGACCAAGTTCCTGGAGGCCCTCATCGAGCAGCGTCTGCCGGCCACCGTGCGCGAGCGCCACCAGATTCGCGTGGGTAACGCGGCCTCGTTCCAGGGGGACGAGCGCCACGTCATCCTGCTGTCCATGGTCGTGACGAACCCGCCGCGCGCAGCGGGTGGGAACAAGAGCGAGCAGCAGGCGTACAACGTCGCCGCCAGTCGGGCTCAGGACCAGATGTGGCTCTTCTACTCGGTCCCACCCGACCGTCTCAAGCCGCACGACCTGCGGCTCAACCTCCTGACGTACATGGAGAACCCACCCGCTGCTCTGGAGGCCACCGACGACATCGGACCGGTGCTGCCCGATGTCCGGAGGGCTCCCTTCGACTCGCTCTTCGAACAGCAGGTGTACCTGGAGATCAAGGAGCGGGGTTACCACGTGGTCCCGCAGTTTCCGGCCGGCAGCAAGCGCATCGACCTGGTGGTGGTGGGGGCCCGCGGTCGGCTGGCCGTGGAATGCGATGGCGACGCCTTCCACCACGCCACGCGGGAGCAGATCGAGAGCGATCAACGGCGGGACCGCGAACTGAAGCGCGTGGGATGGAAGTTCTGGCGGATACGTGAGAGCGACTTCCGCTTCGATCCCGCCGCGGCACTCGACGGCCTGTGGGAAGAACTCAACCGCCAGGGGATCCGGCCCGCGAACTACACGCGGTCCGCGACAGCCACCCAGCCGGTCGGCTCCAACGCCGCGTGGAAGCCACTCGATCTCTCCTCGGACGACGGGCTCACCGATGACGAGGGCACCGGGGACGAACAGACCGACGACAGTTACGACGACCAAATCGACAACGACACCACGGAGGACAACGCCGCATGACGCAGGAAACCGTTCTGGGCCCACTCGACGGCAACACCTTGAAGGAGCTGGCCCGCGTCATCTGCGGCGACGACCATCTCTACTACCGCAGGGGCTTCGAGATCACCCAGTTCCTGGAGGACGCCGGGTGGCGCAACGTGCCTGAGTACGACGGCGAGTACCGGGGCGAGTGGGCACTTCAGCTACTCATGGAACGTCGCGAGAACCCCACCGAACTGGAGAAGGTGCTCCTCAGACTCGCGGACGCACGCGAGTACCTCGAAGAACCCGACGTTCTCCCGGCCGTCGTCAACGCGGTCAACGCCTTCTTGGTCCACGAAGGCTTCCGCCTGGAGAACCCCGGAGGCCGACCCAGGGTCGTCGTCTGCGATCCGGCCATGGCACACCCGGGCCAGCAGGCGCCGGTAGAGCTCAAGGCCACCATGGCCGAGATCATCCGTGAACCACAGATGGCCGCGCTGCTCCAGCGCCGTCTGGACGAAGCCCGCACCTGCTACGCCAACGGGGCTCACGTCGCGGCCATCATCATGCTGGGCAGCCTCCTCGAGGGCGTCTTGCTTACGGTGATCGAGGAGCGCGACGCCTCCCTGCTGCGCAACAAGGACCCCGACTTCATCGGCCTCAAGGCCCTCATCGACATCTGTCACAAGGCGGGCTGGATCGACGTCGACATGGAACGCCACAGCCAGACCCTGCGCGAGTACCGCAATTTCGTCCACCCACGGCGTGAGTTCCGCGAGGCGCACACTCCCGACCGCGACACGCTCACCGTGTCCTGGTACGTCGTGAACGGCGCCCTCAACGACCTCGCGGCAACCCAGCCCGAAGCCAGCGCGTAGAGCGGGCACGGGCGAAAGCCACTGCGTGACTACCGGGCCACGCAGTCAGACCAGGGACAACAGATCACGAGGGAGAGCAGGTTGAAGCTCACGGCAGAGGTGCTGAGAGACCTTGCGCAGCCGTCGAACGTCGCAGTCCACTCAAACTCGGAGCTGGCCGGGGACTTGAGCGCCTCGGCGGCGGACGACGACAAGCAGAGAAAGGGGAAGGAGCTCGACCCGCTTCGCCGAAAGCCGGAACTGCAGCCCATACCGGCGAAGGATCTCAGCCGACTCGTGCAGCTCACGCCCTGGGAGGTGCTGCACACCTTGGGACGGTCGATTGCCTTGGCCCGACGCGGAGCGGGACGCGGCCTCGCCGAGCACTGGGGCTGCCTGAAGTACAACCAGGCTCTGACCGGGAACTCGGACTCCTTCATGGCCCTCTCGCCCGAGGGCCGGGAGACCGCGGACTACTACAAGGCGCTTCAGTCGGGAGAACTCGGCACCGGTTTCGCGCTGGCACTCGCCACACGACTCCTGAACAGGCGCTATCCGGATCACTTCGTCTCGATCGTGCCGGCCGACACGGCCCTGCGTGCAGGGTGGGCCCTGACCAGTAGGGACTCCGGCCCGAGGTCGGGCTACCGGTACCGCCCGCAGTTCTTCGCCGAGGTATGGAGGCCCGGCGAGCCCTCTCGCGTCTTCCCGATCGCGTGCAAGGGCAACCACAGTGGGCTCTCCACCTCGCACACTCAGCTCGCATCGGCTTCCGCTCACGTTGAGGCGGTGCACATCGGAGCATGGGATGAGACACCGTGTCTGGTGTTCAGCACGGAGCTCCCTCTCGACGGACCACTGACAGTCCACACACTGGAGGCAGGAGGAAAGGGAGGTTGGCTGGACACACCCGGCCGCGATCTTGATCACGCGTTGGAGGACGAGAACGTCTACCCCGGTATCCAGCCGCCCGCGCAAGGCGACAAGCCCATGGAGCCAGAACCTGGCTATCACGTGAGCCCGGACCTCTACGCGTGGTTCCAACACGCCCTCGCCCGCACAACCGCAGCCGGACTCACCGCCTTCGCTGGGGACGGAAGCGCAACCGCCCCGTACCTGACGAAGCGGCAAGGGCAGCGGCACTTCACGGGCTTGACGCACGCGGCCACGGACAGCGTCCAGGACGCACGCCACCGGTTCCTCGGCATCGACTTCGTCGGCACGGACCACGTCTTCCGACTTAACCGGAAGCGAGTCGAGGCATTCTCCGGAGTCGCGGAGGATCTCTTCCGTCACCTTGAGGAGGGGCGGGTGGAGCAGTACCGCCGGGAGATCTACGCACGCCGGTCCACCTGGCCGCGCGACACCTGGGCCCCACGGTGGAACGGTCCCGTCTCCATACATCCTGACGGTTCCGTGCTGGCTATGCGCCTACTGCGCGATTAACCCGCGTCGTGCACTTGTGCGGTGCGGCCCTTCACCCTCGCGACGCCGAGAAGACGGGCTCGGTGCGTGCGCGATGCGTGAGCGGGCTGTCCGGCACGGCGCGTCATGAGCCGGATGGAATACCCAGCCGCATGGCGCTGACCAGGCAAAACAGCATCACGCGGTGGCGCCAGTCACCACCCGGCAAGGATTCGATCGCACTCGCTCACCAGGGCAAACGAAGGACCCGACCACGCTCAGCGGGCGAGGGCTTCCACGGGTGAGCCGATCGCGCGGCTCACCCGGCCGACGGGTGGGCGGCACAGGTGGCCCCGGCAGCTGTCGCCGAGGCCACCTGCCGGGCGGTCAGATCAGCTCGCGGGCCCGGCGCTCCCAGTCAGCGATCCGGGTCATCGCGGCACTCACCTGCTTGACCGCGGCCGAGATGTCCCGGCCGGGCGCCCGCAGCTCCCGGCTCATCTTCGCCACCCATCGCATGCAGACCTCAACCTCGCCAAGCACGCCGACCACCTCGTGGGTGGACTCGGCGATGCCGACCATCTGCTCCAGAAACCCAGTCGGCGGCCCGGTGCGCTGTTCGGGCGGCATCGTCGCGATGACGTCGAACGCCGTTTGGGCTGCCGCGTCCATCTCCACCATCTGCCCGGCGAAACGGGTGCACGCCTCCCGGAGACCGGAGGCCGGCTCAGCCATCGCCTTCCCCAACTCGGTCATGGCCGGCAGCCACGCGCCCATCGGCACCCCTGGCTGGGAGGCCCGCTCCATCACGGGACCGATCTGCACGACGGCGTCGGTGATCACCGCCATGAACCCGGTGATCGCCTCCGTGGTCTCGGTCATCGCCTCCATCTGCTCCTCCACCCGGGCGAACTGGTCGATCAGCCCGGGCGCCTCCGGATCGTCCGGCTCCGCCTCGACCACAGCCGGCAGCGCCGCCGGCAGCCCGAACAGGATCCGGGCCGGGGTCAGGGGCTCGAACCCATTGTGCAGAGCACCCTCCAGTGCGCTCTCCAGGTCCCGCCGCGCCCTGACCAGCCCGCTCCGGCTGCGCTTGAACATGATCGTCCGGATCAGCGAGAGATCGAGCGGCAGCTGCCCGTTCTCGCCGATGTGGATGATGGGCTTGCCGGTCAGGTGCCGGATCCCGAGCTCATAAGCGACATTGGCATTGCCCCCGGTGAGGTCGGCGATCACGAGGTCGTCCTGCAAGAGGTGCCGGCAGACCTGCTCGGTGATCTCGCCCGGGTCGGCGATCCCGTCCGCCCGGACCGGGACGATGCCCTTCTTGGCGCAGGCGGGAAGGATCACCTTCTCGTAGATCTCCAGGTTCTCCTCGAACGCCAGGAGCTCCGGACTCCCGTCCGGGGCGTGCTCGTTGCCGATGGGCGCGATGACGAAGCAGGTCGTCATCGGCGCCTCGTCGGACTCCGGACCAGCGACGGCCACGATGCTCATGCGTAGTCCTCCGTTTCGAACTGCGTTGCTTGGTGGTGCTGTTCCGCGAACTCGGCGCCGGCTCGCATATCGGCCGGGTAGACGGGGCGCTCCTCGATCCCGAGCGCCCGCAGCAGGTCAGCGGTGGGAATCCGGTACTGCCGTCCGAAGCGCAGCACAGAACAGGGGAAGCCGCCCTGGTGGATGAGCTTGTACGCGGTGGCGGGGCAGAGCCCGAGCGCGCGGGCGGCGGTGCGCAGGTCGACGACCAACGGCAGGTCGAACGCCTCGCCGAACGACAGCCAGGTGCCGGAGCGCGGAGTCAACCCCTCCCTCCGACCGGACGCAGCGACAGGGCGCCGATCCGGCTGCCCTCACTCGGACGCCGCGCCCGGTGCACGATCTCCCCGAGGCCCAGGTGCCCTGCCAGTTCACCCAGTCGAAAGCTCTCCAGCCGCTCGGGTGAGACGCTGAACCGCACTGTCGCCGACAGGCCGTCAGGCCGGGCAGGCGGCGACACCCGCAGCTCCCAGCCATCCCGCCAGTCGCCGACCGGCGACTCCGCGGGTGCCTCCACGGCCAGGTGGGCGGCGGCCAGCGCCGCGACGTCCGCCGCCGGTCGCTCCCGGATGCGGGCCCGGGCGAACGCCCACACCCGGTTACCGGCGGGGTGCAGCAGTGCGAGGCCAACCTCGTGGGCTTGCAGATCGACGTCCGCGAGCACTGCCAACAGGGTGCACAGTGACTCGGATTCGAGCTCCCGCCGGTCGATCGGCCACCGGATCGCGATCCGGTAGAGGGTGGCCCGCATCGCGGGCAGGGCCAGCCAGAGCGCCAGAAGCCGGTCAGCTCCGGCCGCGTCGGTGTCGCGCTGCGCCGCGCCGATGGCCTCGCGCCAGATCTCCTCGCGGAGCTGCGGGTCCGCCGACCTGCCATACAGCGCCCGCCGGGCCGCCAGGGCGGAGATCCGGGCCGGACCGTCGGCCGTGGTGACCGGGAAGGGCAGGTCGGCGGGCCGGAACAGGTGCTCCAGCACGTCGAACATCCGGTTGTAGGGGATCAGTCCCATGGCGAACCTCCCGAGTCGTCGGTGTCGTCACGCAGGTCGTCCACGATGCGTGAGCAGGCCCGGACGATCCGGTGCAACTCCTCACGCAGCGTCTCGTAGGGGACCGGCGAGAAGCCGGCCATGCGCCGCCGCGCGCTCGCGGCGGAATGGTGATCGCAGGCGGCGGCGTAGTAGTGCACATCGCCGGTCCGGCCCTGGACGGAGAGGCCCCGGGTGCCCTCCTGGCGGTTGTGGCCCGCCGCGTTCTCGCACGATGTGCAGCCTCCGGCAGGCGGGTCGTCGCTCATCGGATTGCCCCGCCAGGCACCGCCCCGTGGACGACGGATCCATGGATCACGCCCTGGATGGCGGTGCCGTGAACGTCGTTCTGCACGAAGCTCGGCTGCCCCCGCTCCTCCGCTCGCGCCGGGGGGCGCGGCCCGTCCTCCGGCGCACCCGGCCAGGGGTCCCGCGCGTCCTTCGGGTCCACTCCGGGCAACCGGAGCCAGCCGTACCCAGCGAACTCCTTCTGCCGCACATGGATGCGGCGGTAGTGCTCCGGGGCGAGCCCGTGGAATCCCGAGCGCACCACGTCCTGGTAGAGCCGGTCGGAGACCACCACGGCCAGGCTCGCCGACCTGGCGGCCGCCAGGGCCTCCTTCACCTCGGGTGCGTTCAGGTAGCGGGCCACCGCGATCGGGGCGGGGCCGGAGAAGCCCAGGGCTGCCGTGGTGGCCACGCCGGTGTCGATGGCCAGCCGAAGCCGCATCCGCTCGGCGGGCCGGCGGGTGGCGTTGTAGCCGCCGAGCTCGGCCGCCAGGTGCGTGACGTACGCGCCCAACACCAGTTGCTCGGGAGTGCCGGGCGGGAGAACCGCGAACTCCAGGTCGCCCTGCGGCTGGGTGGACCACCTGCCGTGGTCCAGCCCGCTGCGCTCGGCCGCCATCCGCAGCACCCTGGCGAGTTGGGCCTGCGCGGCCCGCTGGTCCGGAGTGTCGAAGCGGCTGTACTGCTCGATGTCCGCCGCCAGGCAGAGGCGGCTGGTGACGTCCGGCCGGGGCTTGCCCCAGGGACGGACGGTCGGGTGCGACGTCATGTGAACCATCACCTGCTCGATGAGAGTGGACAGTTGCTTGCGTTGCACGCCCACTGTGCGGCCGGTGGGCCGGAACCTCCGAGCAGGCCGCAAAAATGCGGTTTCCAGGTCCCGTCAACGACCGGTCATCGGCAGGCGTCCGATCGCCCGGAGGCGGTCCAGTTTGATCACTCCCATCTCGCCGCCGCGGGTGCGGACGATCCCCTGGTCGCGAAAACCCGCCAGCGCCTTCTGTACCGCCCTCAGCTTCGCTCCGATGAGTGCGGCGAGTTCGATCTGTGTGAGGTCGAGACAGATCACGGTGTCCGAGCCGATGCATCGGCCGTAGTTCTCGGCCAGTTCAGCGAGCGCACGGGCCAGCCGCACTCGAACGGGGAACTCACCGAACGCGATGCGCCAGGAATTCGCCGTACGCAGGCGGCGGTTGCTGAGCCGCACGATCTGAATGGCGGCCTCGGGACACTTGTCGAGGAAGCTCCGCATCGCTCGGCCTTGGACGACGTGCGCGTCGACGTCGTCGCACGCCGTCACCGTGGCCGACCTGGGCATGTCGTCGAGCACGGCCATCTCCCCGACCACGTCTCCGCCGACCCGGATGGCGATCAGGGTTTCATGCCCGTTGCCAAGCGTGCCGGTGACCTTCACGCAGCCGGCCCTCAGGAGCACCAGATGATCGCCCGCCTCCCCTTCCACCAGGATCTTCTTCCCGGGCGGATACTGCTTGGGGAAACCGATACTCAGCAGTTCCTCCCGGACCGGACGTGACAGGCTCCAGAGGAAGCGGACAGGCCGCCGCTCGCCGATGCCATCCGTGCAGCTCCGTGCCGTCCCATGGGTCGCGCGCTCCATACCCCACCTCGTGGTCGAACCCAGGTGCCTTCCCGGTCAGGGAATCAGAGCCGGATCCGAGCAGATAGAGCGTGTGCACGGACAGCTACTGCACCAGCGGCTCACGTGGTCTCCGATATATGACCGAGGCGGCTGGTCTGCGACGACAGCGTGACCCGCGTATCCCCGCTATACACCTATCTCGGCATCCACAACGTCACCCCTAAAGCGAAACGTTCAGTGCCATGCTCGCTAGGGCATTGATGGTCAGGCGCCGACACGACGTATGCGGGAGTGGATACTGAAGGCTCGCCGAGGTCGCACAAACTCCACTTCGGGCCGAAGGTCGAGCCGCGCTAGACGGAGCGAACGCACTGGTCAGCAGCCTCCTCTGCGTGAGCGATGCGTGAGCGGATGGTCCGGCACAGGGTGTCATGAGCGGGATCGGTCACGATGCCGCGTGGCGCTGATCAGGTAGAACAGCACCGCGCGGCATCGTCGAACACTCCCCGGCAAGGATTCGATCCCACTCCTAAAGCGGGTGTCGCAGGTTCGAATCCTGCCGGGGGCACAGAGAAACACCAGGTCAGGGCCCCTTCCGTCCAGCGGACGGGAGGGGCCCTGCGCTTGCAGCACACATATGGCACACATGCCGTGCGCGCGGATGGTGGGGAGCTGTGCAGGATGCCCGTCAAGGGTGAGCTGGCCCGGCGCCGGTACGAGAACCTGGTCGAGCGTCTTGAGTCGCTGATGCGGGCCGCTCTGAAGCCGGAGTACGAGGGCCACTACGGGCAGCTGGTCCTGAGCGGCGACGATCTCGCAGAGATGGGTGAACTCAAGGACGTCCGGCGGGCCGCTCGGGCGGCGGGGCGCCGTCTCGGCTGGAAGACGACCACACACCCGACCGGCAGCCGGTTGTTCGTCCTCGACGAGCGAGAGCCGCCGCAGGAGATCAGGCAGCTCGCCGCGGATGCTGCTGCCGAGGCCCTGGATCGGGCCCGGCGCGAAGCTCGCTGAGGGCAGGGCGAGCCGCTCTACGCGCCGCGTCGGAGAGGGAACGCGTCCGCGTTCCCTCTCTCGCCGGGGACCACCCGGGGATTGGTATGTGGATGCTGTCGCCCCGGTCACTGGGCCGTAAGGAGCGAGGCGATCACGGAGGGTGCGGGAGGACCGTCAAGGAGGTGGCGCAGTTCCGCCACTCCTGCGCGCCGCTGTTCTGGTGGGAGGAAGAGGTACTGCTCGATACGTTCGTTGAAGGTGCTGCGGAACCGCGCGTACAGGTCGTCGTTCTCCAGGATCTTGCCGGCGACGGCCACGAGGGCCTGGGTGCCGGAGTAGTCGTCCTCGGGCAATGCGTGGCCGGGCAGGACATCGGCGAACCGGGCCGCCAGGCGTCCGAAGAGAGTGTCCGCGAGGTTGCGGATGGTGAACGTGTGCGCGTAGTGCTGGTCGGGGAGTGCCAGAGGCAACTGGCCCAGGAGCGTGGTCTCGTGGAGCGCCGACAGGCCGGGAGCCAGCAGAGAGTGCGGTGTTCTCGCCACCTGCCGCAGCAGTTCGCGCTGAGGGACGAAGCGGCGGTCGACACGTCGTGCGGAGGTCTGGTGGCTGCCGGCACGGTGTCCGGCGTACGGGCCTCCGCAGACCAGGACGCGGGTGAACCGGGGCCAGTCGGTGAGCAGATCCGGGATCCAGCGGTCGATGAGCCGGAGGTAGTCGTTGTTGACCTCGAAGTCGAGGAGGAAGTTCTTGAAACCGCCGGTGTTGATCAGCAGGTCGTAGTCCGGTCCGCCGGCCGCCCGTTCACCTGCTGGCGCTTTCGCCAGGCCGTCCAGGTCGACCAGTGGGCCGGTCAGCAGCATCGTGCGGCCCGTGCCGGCGTCGGTGAACTCGGCCATGCGCCGGGAAACGCCGGGGAAGTTCTGGACCACGCTGTGGTCGGCCAGCAGGTGGGCGGCGAGGACGCGTTCGTGCGGCGAGAGGCGGGACAGGTGACGGCTCGCCGCGGGGAAGGAGGTGCGGGGAACGGTCACGCACAGCTCGTGGATCCGTGTCAGGGGGGTGCGGTGCTGCCAGAAACTGAACAGGCAGTCCACCAGGACCACAGGCCGGCCTGCTACGACCGCGCGCAGGACGAGGTCGGCGTCCATGGCGGAGACGACGTGGTCGCTGTCGGCGAGCAGACGGTCCAGGAGTACGGATCCGTTCCCGGACGGTTCGCTGAGCTCGTGGACGGCATCGAAGGCGCTGGCGTTGCGGCGGGCGAACGCTGCCGCAACGCTGTCTCCCACGAATACTCGCTCGTGTCCGCGGAGCAGCCGGGAGACGGCGACGAGCACGGAAGCCGGGCCGAAGCCGCAGTTCTGGGCTCCCATCAGGATGCGCACGGCGCGTCAGCAGGCCGCGGGCCGTGGTGCAGCCAGAATCCCCGCGAGTTGCCGCGCGAACGTGGCGGGGTGTTTGGCGTAGCCGACGTGCCCGCCGGGGAACTCGACCAGTTCCCGGCCGAGATGCTGTGCGAGGAAGGCCGCCGGCTGGTGCACGTCGTAGGTGCGCGACTCCCGGCCGCCGGCCATGACGATGCGGTCCGCCACGGCCGCCAGCGCGGTGAGGTCGGGCACGCAGCGGGAGGAGGGCAGCATCACGTGGGAGAGGAAGAACTCGCTGTTGTCGGCCGCTTCGCGGAGCTTCGGGGCGGGCCTGCCGCCGAAGAGGGCCCGGAACCCGTCCAAGGCCGCTGGGACGCCTTCCCGGCAAAACGTCGTGTACACCTCGTCGAAGAAGGCGGCGTGCCGTGCCGCGTCCGGCAACAGCCCCACGGCGGGAGGCTCGTGGACGACGGCCAGCCGGACCCGTTCCGGATCGCGGACCATGAGTTCCAGGGCGATGAGCCCGCCGGCGCAACTGCCGAACACCTGCAGAGTCTCACCGTTGCGGGCGAGGTGGTCGAGCAGCCGTGCGGCGTCGTCGGTCTGGATGTCGAGCCATGGTTCGGGCGGCGGCCCGTCCAGGCGGCTGCGGGAGATGCCGCGTGGGTCGTAGGTGACCACGCGGTGGCAAGCCGCGAGCTCGTCGGCCAGGTCGCGGAAGACCTCGGCGTCGGAGGCGCCACCCGGGATGAGCAGCAACAGCGGTCCGGTGCCGCGCACTTCGAAGTACAGCCGCGCCCCCGGCACTGCCAGCGTGGCGCTCTCCAGGGTGTGCAATCTCTCTCCAGCTCACTCCGGCCCAGGACCCTGCGGAAGGCGGTCAAGGGGCGGCACGAGACTATGCGCGAGACGATCGGTGCGGGTAGGCGCGCGCGAAGCGCGTCGTGCGCACTTCCCCGGTACGCGAACCCGTCGAATGCTCCCGTGCGCCGGTCTCCGGACTGTGCAAGCGGGGCACGGTGTGCCCCATGGTCCTCAATGTGAAGAGATCCTCCGTGACGGCGGGTGAGAAGTGGTCGCGTGCAATCGCTCTGGCGGCCACCGTGGTGTTCAGCGTGGCCGCGCCCGTGGTGCCGGCGTCCGCCCACCCCCAAGGCTCAGGGCTGCTGCAGTGTGAGGGAACCGAGTCCATCAGCTACTCCCCGGGACTCACCCTCCAGGCGCGACCCGTCCACGTCACGATCGACGGGCGCTTCGCCTCTTGTGCCGGGGGCAACGGCGCGGTGCGCAGCGGCAGCTATCACGAGGAGTTCACGCTCTCCACGGGCTGCAACAACCTGCTCGAAGGCTTCCGGGCCCGCCGGACCTATGTCTGGAACACGGGCGACTCCAGCACCGCCGACATCAGCGGCAGCAGCACGGCTGTGGCCGGCCAAGTGGTCACCCCAGTCACCGGCACCGTCACCCACGGCCCCTTCCACGGCCGAAAGCTGCTCCAGGTCATCCCGGTGCCCCAACCGAGCGCGCTGCATTGCCTAGCGGGCGGCGTGACTGGCGCGACCGGGGTGACGACGTTGACGATCCTGTAGGCCGGGCTGGATGGTTCGGCGCCTAGGAGGCTCCCCGGGGCAGCCCGGTCATGTGATTTCGGTGACTGAAACCATGACCGAGGCAACCGTGAGCGCCACCGTTTCCAGCGCCGATCACCGGCCCATCGGACAGACCCCCGGAGAAACCGCAGGGGCCGCGCCATCGTTCACACACGACGGCGCGGCCCCTGCGACTACGGCTCCCGACACGGATCAGGCACACATCACGCGGCATCTTCCTCCAGGGCAGCCACCTCCTCGGCGGCCCTGCGGGCCTTCTTCTCCGCCTTCTCCAGCTTGGCCTTCGCCGCCGGACTACGGCAATTCACATGGATCACCACCGCACCCGCCCTGCACGCTCGGTACCGTCTGGAATGGCGGTTCCGGGCGCGGCCCGAAGGCGAAGCAGATCAAGGGAGTTCAGGTGACTGACGTGCGGCCCAGCCAACGCATGCGAGACCTCGGCGTCGTCCAGCACGGGGCCGGCATCCTCGCCGAACCGGCCCGCGCCTTCGACCTGCCCGCCGAGCGCGACGAGGCCGAACGCATCGTGGACGAACTCTTCGCCGCCATCGAGCGCATCGGTCAGGTCCACCCCTTCGCCAAGGGCATGGGCATCGCCGCCCCGCAGATCGGCATCGCGCGCGCCGCCGCAGTCGTCATGCCGGCCGACGACGCCCCGGCCGTCATCCTGCTCAACCCCCGGATCACCAACCGTTCCGAGGAGACGGACGAGCAGTACGAGGGCTGCCTCAGCTTCTTCGCGTCCGCGGCCTCGTCCCCCGACCGCTGAAGATCACGGTGAACGCCACCACCCTGAGCGGTGATACCACGACCACCGTGTACGAACGCGGCCTCGCCCGCCTCATCCACCACGAAATCGACCACCTCGACGGCCTGCTGTACACCGCCCGCATGCGAACCGGCGTCGACCCGATCCCCGTGGAGGGCTACCGGCAGACCGGACGAGCCTGGGCATACGAGTAGGCCCTGAGAGCTTTCTGCGTGAGGAAGAGGCAGTTCAAGCACCACTCTCCTGACCAACAAGTTCTACTGCACCCGCGACCGCGGCCTCCTGACCGACGTCCGCAACGCTTTCCGTGGACTCGCCTTCGGCTGAGAGCCCCTCGCGCAGCACCACCTCGATCCAGTGCCCGGTCAGGGGATTGCGGGAACGTGCCCTCCAGGCTCGGATGCGCAGTGTCGCAGCAGCGCGGAAACCGGTCCGTCGACGAGTCGGTAGCGCACGATCCGGCCGTCCTTCTCGCCCTCGACGATGCCTGCCGTGCGCAGGAGGCGCAGGGCCTGGGAGACGGCGGTGTCCCGCATCCCGGTGGCGACGGCGAGGTCGGACACGGCGATGGGGCCGGCCTCGTGAAGGGCGAGCAGCAGGGACAGGCGTCGGGGATCGGAGAGCAGGGAGAAGCGGTCGGCCCAGGCGCGTACGTGCTCGGGCTCGCCGACGGCGGCGATGGCGTCGCAGACTCGATGGCCGTCGATGGTGCGCTGCCCGGCACGTTCCGCGGGGACGAGATGCATGGGGGCATCATCGCAGCCCACGTTTCACCCTCCATACCCCTCTATACCTGCTCAGATATGCAGCCTTGCAGCTGACACTGGCCGCCTTCTAGGCTGAGCAGGCCGTGGTGTTCGGGAAGACCGGTGACAGCCCCCAGGGGCTCAGTCCGGAGCGGCCCTCGCCACTGTGATCGGGGAGTTCCCGCCCCATGCATTGCCACTGGCCTCGCGGCCGGGAAGGCAGGGGCGGGCGCGGTGACCCGTCAGCCAGGAGACCGGCCACGGCAGCACGAAGCTGATCCACGAGGTGCTGGAGCGTGACCGTATGACCCTGTCCGAAGGCGTGCCCGAAACCGATGCCGCCCCTTCCTTCCGCTGGCGCCGCGAGGACACCGTCCGAACCGTCGGCCTGCTGGCCGTGATCGTCGCTCTGCACGTGGTCGCCTTCGGGATCCTCTTCCTGCTCGTGGTCCCGCACCACTACGAGGTCGGCACCAAGGCGTTCGGCGTGGGGCTGGGCATCACCGCCTACACCCTCGGCATGCGGCATGCCTTCGACGCGGACCACATCGCCGCGATCGACAACACCACCCGCAAGCTCATGGCCGACGGCAAGCGGCCCGTGTCGGTGGGCTTCTGGTTCGCGCTCGGGCACTCCAGCGTGGTGGTCGTCATGGCCGCGCTGGTCGCCGGGGGCGCCAAGCTCGCCGGCACCCTGATGAACGACAGCTCCCGAACCCATCAAGTCCTCGGCACCGTCGGCACCACGGTCTCCGGCAGCTTCCTGTACCTCATCGCCGCCCTCAACCTCGTCGCGCTGTTCGGCATCATGCGCGTCTTCAAGGCCATGCGCGCCGGACGTTACGACGAGGCGGAGCTGGAAGCGCACCTGGACTCGCGCGGCTTCATGAACCGCCTCCTGGGCCGGTTCACCAAGTCGATCCGCCGACCGGGGCAGATGTTCCCGCTCGGCTTCCTCTTCGGCATCGGCTTCGACACCTCGACCGAGGTTCTGCTCCTCGCCCTGGCCGGCAACGGCGCCGCCGCCGGCCTGCCCTGGTACGCGGTTCTGTGCCTGCCCCTCCTCTTCGCGGCGGGTATGAGCCTGTTCGACACCCTCGACGGCACCTTCATGAACTTCGCCTACCAATGGGCGTTCTCCAACCCGGTGCGCAAGGTGTTCTACAACCTCACGATCACCGGCCTGTCCATCGCGGTGGCCTTCTTCGTCGGCACGATCGAGCTGGTCGGCGTGCTGCACGACAAGCTGGGCCTGAGCGATGACGTATCCGGCTGGATCGCGGGCCTGGACCTGGACAACGTCGGCTACGTGATCGCCGGCCTGTTCGTGGTCGTCTGGGCCGTGGCCGTCGCCTACTGGCGTCTGGCCAAGGTCGAGGAGCGCTGGAGCACCCGCGCCGCGGACACCGGCTGACGGCACAGTGGCTGTCGCCGTGACCCCGGCCTGATCAGTTGTGCACGAAGTGGCTGGGCCTGCCGTCCTGTTGGATCAGATGGCCCAGCCGAGCCGCCGCCGCTCGGGGCATGAGCGTCCAGGTGCCGTCGGCGCGGTGGAGTGCGGCGGAGTGCCAGGGGGTGGTCCAGGCGTCGGGGGCATCGAGGAGGCGGATGCCGAATTTCGGGCCGCCGACGGGTTGCGGGTGGATCGAGAGGCGTACGGCGTGGGCGTGGTGTTCGGCGATCAGGTCGCCCCAGGCGCGGCTGCGCTGGATGACTCCGTAGGCGCGTTGCCGGCAGCTGCGCTGGAGGGCGGAGCGGGTGCCGGTCCAGTCGGCGGTGTCCTCGACGAGGAAGCGCGTGATGCCCCGGTAGAGGGCGAGGGTCTGGTCGTCGGTACGGGCCTCGGCACGCAGAGCGTCCAGGGCAGGGGCGTACCGGTCGTGGACTCGGGCGCGTTTCATGTCGTGCGGGAGGTCGCCGAGGATGTTGCGGAGGTCGAAGACGGACAGTCTGTCCAGGCCCAGTTGGGCTATCTGTATTCGAAGGTCGTCGGCGTACGCGTCGATGTGGTGGTCGGGGACGTGGATGAGGTCGCCGAAGACGTGGCCGTCGGAGCAGATGATCACGCGTGCCCCGGGCGGATAGATCCGCTCGATCTCGGTGCACAGGGTGTTCAGGAACGTCAGGGAGAGGCGTTCGCCCTGGTCGGGGAGGTGACCGAGGACCTTGGCGGGGTTGGGTGACTTGCAGGGGAAGCCGGGCAGGGTGAAGACGACCGGGGCGCCCTGGTGGACGAAGTCGGCGATGCGGCGCAGCTGATGGTGGAACGCTTCCGCTGGGGCGGGAACGGGAGCGCGATCGGTTGTGCGGTGATGCGGCAGGAGCAGGTTGAGGATCTCGGTGCCGATGCGGGTGGGGAGGGCATCTGACGGGATCGTCAGGGGCATGTCGTTCCTCCTGGAATACGAGGGCATGTCGACATGGCGCCGTGGCGGGAATGCACGCCAGGCGCCAGTGGTCAGCGGGTTTGGGTCAGCCGAGACCGGTCCGGCCGGTGTGGCCGGACACGGTCAGCGTTACGTCGGTGTCAGAGGCGTCGGTCGTAGCCGACGGGCAGGCTGTTGGTGCCGCGGCCGAGGACGGCGGGGATCCACTCGATGTCCTCGACTTTGATGGCGAGATGTAGGCCGGGCAGCCGGGTGAGCAGGGTGCCCAGGGCGATCTGGAGTTCGGCGCGGGCGAGGGCGGCGCCGGGGCAGAAGTGGATGCCGTGGCCGAAGGCGAGGTGGGGGTTGGGGCTGCGGTCGAAGTCGAGGGTGTCGGGGTCGGGGAAGCGGCGCGGGTCGCGGTTGGCGGCGCACAGGGAGACGATCACGGAGTCGCCGGCCGGTACCCGGGTGCCGTGCAGGTCGCTGTCCTTGTCGAAGAAGCGCCAGGTGGTGAGTTCGAAGGCGCTGTCGTAGCGGAGGAGTTCCTCCACCGCGCGGGGCAGTACGTCCGGTTCGTCACGCAGGCGGGCCAGCTGGTCCGGGTTACGGAAGAGCGCGATCAGAGCTGTGGTGATCTGGTTGGTGACCGGTTCCTGACCCGCGACGAGGAGCTGGAAGATCATCGAGTCCAGCTCTTCCTGGGACAGTTCACGGCGGTCGCGTGCCACGACGAGGCGGCTGAGCAGGTCGTCGTCCCAGTGTTCGCGCTTGTGGGCGACGACGTCGGCGATGTAGCTCTGCAGGCCGTGCAGACGCGCCTCATACAGCGGGCGTCCCGGGTCGGTGGGGCCGACCGGTTGGACGACCTTGCCCCAGTCGCGGTCGAAGCGGGCCGCCATTTCCTGCGGAAGACCGATGACTTCGGCGAGGACCTGGAAGGGGAAGTGAGCGGCGAAGCCGGTGACGAGGTCGGCGGGCCCGCTCTCGGGCAGGGCGTCGATCAGCGCATCCGCCAGCTCCTGGAAGCGGGGGCGCAGGCTCTCGATCCGACGTGGGGTGAAGGCGTCGGTGACGAAGCGGCGCATGCGCGTGTGCTTGGGCGGGTCCTGGTGGAGGAGGTGGACCTGGAGCTGGGAGTGCTGCGGCTCGGGCATGATCGAGGCGCGGGCGCGCCAGCGGTCGTTGCCGCGGTCGTGGTTCTTGCCCAGGCGCTCGTCGTTCAGCGCGGCGTGGGCGGCGTCGTAGCCGGTGACGAGCCAGGCTTGCACTCCGCTGGGGAAGAGGACGCGGTGGACCGGGCCGGCCTCGCGCATCTGCTCGTACAGGGGGTAGGGGTCGGCCTTGTAGGGGCAGCCCATCAGCGGGACCGGGTCGGGTACCGGCTTGGCCGCCGGCTCTTGGATGGTCATGAACGGGGCTCCTCAGAGGGCGAGTTCGGGCCGGTGGTGGTCCAGCCACAGGGCAAGGTCGACGACACGTTCGAGGCGCAGGCGGTGGCCCCACTCCAGCCGGTCGGGCGGGGTGTCCAGGCAGGGCTTGATCCGGGTCTCGTCGGCCAGCGCGCGGACCTGTTCGATGGCGAGCGCGTCGCGGGCCATGTCCTGCAAGCCGCGGTTGTAGTCGGGGTGGTGGGTGGCCGGGTAGTGGTTCTTGGGCCGGTACAGCACCGAGTCCGGGGCAAGGCCCGTGCCGACGGCGCGCAACAGGCTCTTCTCCCGGCCGTCGAAGCTCTTCAGCGCCCAGGGCGTGGAGAAGGCGTACTCGACGAGCCGGTGGTCGCAGTACGGGACACGCACCTCCAGCCCCTGTGCCATGCTGAGGCGGTCCTTGCGGTGCAGGAGCTGGCGCAGCCAGCGGGTGAGGGACAGGTGCTGCATCTCGCGTTGCCTGTGTTCGGCGGGGCTCTCGCCGTCCAGGTGGGGTACGGCGGCCAGCGCGCTGCGGTAGGTGTCGTTGCGGAACTCGCCGATGCACAGATCGAGTTCGGGATTGAGCGGCATCGCGGCCTCGTCGCCGGTGACCAGCAACCACGGGAAGGTCTGCGCAGCGAGCGCCTTGGGGTTGTGGAACCAGGGGTAACCGCCGAACACCTCGTCGGCCGCCTCGCCGGACAGGGCGACAGTGGAGTGCTGCCGTATCTCGCCGAACAGCAGGTACAGCGAGGTGTCCATGTCGCCCACGCCGATCGGCGAGTCGCGCGCCACGACGACCGCCTTGCGGTGCTCGGGGTCGAGCAGAGCACGCGGATCCAGGACGACGGTGCTGTGGTCGGTGCCGATGAAGGCGCCGGCCTCGGTGGCGTACGGGGTGTCGTGCCCGGTGCGCAGGACGTCGCCCGTGAACTGTTCGGCCTGGTCGCTGTAGTCGACGGCGTAGGAGCGGATCCTCGCCTCCGTCCCCTCCCGCAGTCGTAGTTCGTCGGCGAGCAGCGCGGTCAGGACGGTGGAGTCGATGCCGCCGGACAGCAGGCTGCACAGCGGGACGTCGGCCTCCAGCTGGCTGCGGGCCGCCGCGCCGACCAGCGCACGGACCCGCTCCACCGTCGTGTCCTGGTCGTCGGCATGGTCCTTGGCGTCCAGTTGCCAGTAGCGGCGTTCGCGGATGCCGTCCCGGTCGAGGACCAGCAGTCCGCCGGGCTCCACCTCGCGCACGCCGGACCAGACGGTCGGCCCGGTGTTGAACAGCAGGCTGTATGCCTCCCGCAGCCCGTCGGCATCCACCCGGGGCCGGATCTCGGGGTGGGCGAACAGCGCCTTGGGTTCGGAGGCGAAGGCCACACCGCCGTCGACGGCCGCCCAGAACAGCGGCTTCACGCCGAGCCGGTCACGCACCAGAAGCAGCCGTTGCACCCGCTCGTCCCAGACGGCGAAGGCGAACATGCCCTCCAGGTGGTCAGCCACCGCCTCGCCCCATTCGGCGTAGGCCCGCAGTACCACCTCGGTGTCGCTGCGCGTGCGGAACACATGGCCCCGGCCACGCAGCTCGGCCCGGAGCGCGTGGTGGTTGTAGACCTCGCCGCTGTAGGTGAGCACGATGTCCGGCTGCTCGGGGCGATCCGGCATCGGCTGTACGCCGCCTTCGAGGTCGATGACGGCCAGGCGGCGATGGCCGATCGCGGCGCGTTCGCCGAGCCAGATGCCTCCGGCGTCGGGGCCGCGGGGCGTGAGGGTGGCGGTCATGGCCTCGATGACCGGAGCCTGGGTGCGGGCGTCGTGGTGGAAGCTCGCCCAGCCGGTGATTCCGCACATACGGGTGACTCCTTGCTCAACGATGGGCGGCGGACGCCGCGTCGGTGGTGTTCTCCGGCACGGCGGCCGGCCGTCGTGCGGGCAGTGCCAGCAGAGGTACGGCGAGGCAGGCGGCGGTGGCGGCCACGGCGAGCCCGGCGTGCACGCCGTCGGCAGCTCCGGCAAGGCCCCAGGCGGCGGTGGCCAGGGCTGGGCCCAGAGTGAAGCCGAGGCTGCGGGCGAGCTGGACGGTCGAGCCGACGGTCGCGGTCCGCTCCGGCGGGGCGGCACCCATGACCAGGGCCTGGGTCGGGCCGCCGTTCAGGCCCATGCCGATGCCGGCCAGCGCCAGCCGCCAGGCGAGGGCCAGCGGTGACCAGTCGCCGCCCAGCGGAACGAGGAGGAGCAGGCCGGCGGCGGTGAGCGCGGCGCCGGTGACCGCTGTCGGGCGGGCGCCGTACCGGTCGGCGAGGCGTCCGCCGAGCGGTCCGGCCAGGCCCATGCCGAGCGGGAAGGCGAGCACGGTGAGCCCGGTGGTCGTGGCGCTGACGCCGTCGTCACGCTGGAGGTGCAGGGCGACGACGTAGTGCATGGCGGCGAAACCGGCCGCAAGCGCCAGTACCGCAGCGTGTGCCCGGAACAGCCCCGAGACACGCAGCACGCCGGTCACCGGACGCCCGCCCGGACCACGCAGCCACCACCACAGCGGCGGGACTGCCGCGAGCGCGAGTACCAGCCACGCCGGACGGTCCGAGGCCAGGGTCAGCGCCAGCAGCAGGGCCGCCACACCGGTGGCCACCAGGAGGACGTCTGCTGCCGAGCGCCGGTCGGGTCGGCGCAGGGCGCCGTCCGGCGGCATCGCACGCCAGGCCACCACCAGGGCAAGCACGCAGAAGGGGATCTTGACGAGGAAGACGGCGTGCCAGCCCAGATGGTCCAGGAGCAGCCCACCCACGGCCGGCCCGGTCACCGCCCCCAGCGGGCCCAGGGTCGCGGGCACGCTCATCGCCCGCCCTCGCTTTTCCGGCCGTACGGAGCGGAGCGCGAGGACCGGCATCAGCACGAACAGCACTGCCCCGAAGGCGCCCTGCGCGATGCGGGCGGCGATCAGCCAGGCAGCCCAGGGAGCGGCGGCCGCCAGCGCGCTGCACAGGGCGAAGCCGGCGGTCGCGGCGAGTACGGCGGAGCGCATCCCCACGCCGTCCAGCCAACGTCCGACGGGCAACAGCAGTGCGACGACGGCAAGCTGGTATCCGAGCACGGCCCACTGGGCGGTCGCCGCAGAGACGTGCAGGCCATCGGCGATGTCCGCGAGCGCCACGTTGACGATGTTCATGTCGAGCATCGCCACGAACGACAGCATGCCCGCCACGGCCACCAGCAGCCAGCGGTCCTCGCCGGCAGAGCCGTCGGGTATGTGCCCGGGCTGTTCCGAGCCGGGTCTGTGGTCTGTCACCTTTCCGCCCCTCACCTTCGTGGGCGGGCTACCGGAAGGCAGCCTCGTCCCACATGTCGGGAGGGATCGCACGTGAGTTCCCGGACCTGTCCCAAAAAATGTGGCGGGAAGGCTGGAAGTAGCCACGTCGGCCAGTTGAGCCCCACGAGGACCATCGGAATCAGCTTGCTCACGGAGGAACTTCAGGCTCCGCTCATCCGACTACTGAGGTGACGTCGACAGCCTGAACCTCCGCGTTCGCGCGAACGTACGTCACGCCAAACCCCCATCGGCTTCCAGGAGTTGCGCCATGACCCAGAAGCAGTACCACGTCACCGGAATGAGCTGCGAGCACTGCGCGGCGAGCATCAGGGAAGAGGTCTCCGAGGTGCCCGGGGTGAGCGAGGTCGTGGTCGACCTCTCCGCCAACGCCGTCACCGTGCACGGCACGGACCTCGACGACGAACGGCTGCGCGCCGCGATCGTCGAGGCCGGTTACGGCGTCGCGGACTCGGTGGCCGCCTGACCGGAACCCGGAGAGCAGGAAGGACGGCACCACCCCCGCCGTCCTTCCCTCACCGTGTTCACGCGCCGGTGTGCGTCTCCACTGCCAGAGCCGGCTCCGCGTCGGCGGGTGCCCGGTGGTCGAAGGCGATCAAGGGATCCCCGGTGAGGGGGTGGTCGACCACGGCCGCCCGCACCCCGAAAACCTCCGCCATCAGGGCGGGCGCGAGAACCTCGCGCGGCGGGCCGGAGGCGACGACCGATCCGGCGTGCAGGACGTGGAGGCGGTCGCAGACGGAGGCAGCCGCGTTGAGGTCGTGCAGCGACACCAACGTCGTACGGCGCTGGGCACGCAGCAGGGCGAGCAGTTCGACCTGGTGGCGGATGTCGAGGTGGTTGGTCGGCTCGTCGAGGACCAGGACGTCGGGGTCCTGGGCGAAGGCCCTGGCGAGCAGGACGCGTTGGCGTTCCCCTCCGGACAGGGCCGTGAACCGGCGACCCGCCTGTTCGTCCATGCCGACGTCGGCCAAGGCACGGGCGATGATGTCCCGGTCGGCGGCGTCCTCACCGGCGAAAGCTCGCTTGTAGGGGGTGCGGCCCATGGCGACGACCTCGCGCACACTCAGCTCGAAGTCGCTCCCCCGCTCCTGCGGGAGGGCGGCCACGTGCCGCGCCGACTGGACGGGGCTCAGCTCGCGCAGGTCGGTGCCGGCCAGAAGTACTCGCCCGGCGGTGGGCTTCAGGTGCCGGTAGACGGTGCGCAGGAGCGTGGACTTGCCGCTGCCGTTCGGCCCGACCAGGCCGGTGATCTCACCCTCGGCGGCGATCAGGTGGGCGCCCGCGACGACCGTACGGCCGGCGTAGGCGACGTGCAGGTCCTCGATGTCGATCCTCAACTGCCGCTCCCCAGGCGCCGGTCCAGCAGGTACAGCAGGGCCGGAGCCCCGAGCAGCGAAGTGACCACGCCCACCGGCAGCTCCTGCGTGTCCATGGCCGTACGGCAGACGATGTCGACCACCACCAGCAGCACCGCCCCGAACAGGGCCGAGACCGGCAGCAGGCGCCGGTGGTCGCCGCCGACGACCAGGCGGCAGACGTGCGGCACCATCAGCGCGACGAAGGCGATCGCGCCGGAGACGGCGACCAGGACGCCGGTCAGCACGCTGGTGACGGTGAACAGCTCGCGGCGCAGCCGGGCGACGTCGATGCCGAGGCCGGCCGCCGTCTCGTCGCCCATCAGCAGGGCGTTCAGTCCGCGGGCGCGCGCCTGCAGCCAGAGCAGAGCGATGGGCACGGCGACGGCGGGGACCGCGAGCATCTGCCAGTTCGCTCCGCTGAGGCTGCCCATGAGCCAGAACAGCACGCTGTGCGTCTGCTGCTCGTCCCCGGCCTGGAGCACCAGGTAGCTGGTGAAGCCGGACAGGAACTGGCCGATCGCGACCCCGGCCAGCACCAGCCTGAGCGGCGCGAAACCGCCGCCCCTGCGGGCCACCGCCCACACCAACGCGAAGGTGGCCAGGGCCCCGGCGAAGGCCGCGCCGGACAGGCCAAGACCCAGCGCCCCGCCCGCCCCGACCCCGAGCACGATCGCGGCGACCGCCCCGAGGGAGGCCCCGTTGGAGATCCCCAGCAGATACGGGTCCGCCAGCGGGTTGCGCACCAGCGCCTGTACGGCCGTACCGACGACACCGAGCCCGGCGCCGACGAGCGCGGCGAGCAGGGCGCGCGGAACGCGAAGTTGCCAGATGATCAAGTCGTTCGTGCCGGGCCGCGGCGCCTCACCGGACAGTCTTCGCCACACCACGCCCCACACCTCGCCGGGCGGAATGGACGTCGAGCCCCAGGCCACCGCGGCGGTCAGCGCGGCCAGCAGCACCACTGCGAGGACCACCGCCAGCGGTGTCGCGGGCAGACTGCGCTCTTCCGAAGCTGAGGCTTTTGGGCGCACCAGCGTGGAGGGCATGGTCAGCCGACCTTGCCCGGGTAGAGGGCCTTGGCGATCTCCTCGACCGTGTCGGCGTTCTCGACTCCCGCGATGGTCGTCTGTTCGGAGCCGACGCGCAGGAGGTGACCCTGCTTCACTGCCTTGAGGCCCTTGGTCGCCGCGTTGGACTTCAGCCACTGTTCGGCCTCGTCGAACGCCTTCTTGTTCGCCGCCTCGCTGCCCCGGTCGCGGACCCCGAGCTGGATCCAGTCCGGGTTCTTGGCGATCACGTCCTCCCAGCCGACCTGCTTGTAGTCGCCGTCGCAGTCGGCGAAGACGTTGCGGGCCCCGGCCAGAGTGATCACCGCGTTGGCGACCTGGCGGTTGCAGGTGACGGAGGGCTGCTTGGTGCCGGCGTCGTAGTCGAAGAAGAAGTACGTCGGCCGCTTGTTCTTCGCCGTGCCGCCGACCGCCTTCTGGACGGCGTCCACCTTCTCCTTCATCCCGGTGACGAGTTCCTTCGCCCGCGCACTCGTACCGGTGACCGCGCCGAGGGAGGTGATGTCGGCTTCCACCGCGGACAGGTCGGTCACCGGGGTCTTGCTCTGTGCGGCGCAGGCGGTGGACTTCAGGTAGATGTGCTGGATTCCGGCGGCCTGGAACTCCTCCGCCGTCGGCGCGTCCCCCATTCCTCCGCCGCCCATGCTGCCCATGGAGGCGAAGGTGTCGATGTACAGGTCGGCGCCGGAGCCGAGCAGCTTCTCCTTGGGGATGACGCTCTGGCTGAGCACCTTCACCTTCTGCGCCTGGGCGTCGAGCGTGCCGGGCAGGGTGCCCTTGCCCGGCGGGAAGCCGGTGCCGATCACCTTGTCGCCGGCGCCGAGGCGCAGCAGCAGCTCCAGGCTGGAGGCGTTGCTGGTGACGATCTTCTTCGGGGCGGCGGAGAAGGTGGTCTTGGCGCCCATGCAGTCGGTGACGGACACCGGGTAGGCGCCCGAGACGGAGTCCTTGGCCTTCCCCGCGCTCTCGCTCCCCGTGTTCTTCTCCCCGCCGCCGCAGCCCGCCGCCAGCAGGCCGCCGAGCACGACGGCCGCCGCAGAGCCCCACACTCGAGAACGCATCGAACATCTCCCGGATCCACTCGGTACGCGGGCGAACCTCCGTCACCCGCTCCAGAAGTCGGAGCGAACGTCACGCGAGTTCCCGTGAGTTCCCGAAAAGTTGGCGGCACGGCTCAGGAGAGCCGTTCCCAGGTGCTGACGAGGGTGTCGGTGCCGGGGTTTTCCCGGTCGGCACCGACACCCTCCCGAAGCATCAGGCTGCCAGCGCGGCGGGCCTCTCCGCCTCGTCGAGCAGGTCCATCAGAGCCGCGCGGGCGCGGGCCACACGGGAGCGGACCGTGCCGACCGGGCAGTCGCTGACCTCGGCGGCCTCCGCGTAGGGCAGGCCGAGCAGCTGCGTGAGGATGAACGCCTCCCGCCGGTCATCGGACAGCGAAGTCAGCAGATCGAGCAGTGCGATGCCGTCGTCGAAACCGGGCAGGTCGCACGACTGAGCCAGCTCAATGGCTGCACACCAGTCCGGTACGTCCGACTGACGCGGCCGGGCTGCGGCGTAGCGGTAGCTGTCGATCACCGCGCGGCGGGCGATGGACAGCAGCCAGGCCCGGGCCGAGGAACGCCCCTCGAACCGGTGCAGGCTGCCAAGTGCTCGCAGGAACGTGTCCTGTGCCAGATCGTCCGCAGCCTGGGGATCGCCGCAAAGGTGGGCGACGTAGCGCTGGACGTCGCGGTGCAGGGCGCCCACGAACTGCTCGACCGCGTCCGCGTCACCGCCTCGGGCGGCCAGCGCCCAGGCGGTGATCGATTCGTCGAGTGCTGCCGCTTTGTCGCTTTTGACGCGCGACGTGGGCAGGGCAGAGGTAATCACCTGGTGTCCTTCTAGGGTCAACCGTGATCCGGACCAGCGGCCGGCAAAAGCGCGCGGTCCGGTGAAGAGGGGAGACGGCCCTACGGCGTCGCTGTGGCGCTACAGCGCCTGCGCGGTCGTACGGCCGTGGCCCGAGGCGCAGACGGGCGGCCTCGGGAAACCAGCTGTCCTCAGACGACAGCCGTCCCCACGGGCGGACCCCGAGAAGTGATCGCGTGGCCGAGAAGGAGCAGACGCGGCGCCCGGTCCGAGCGACGGCGCCGCAGGTGGACGCGCGGGCGGTCCGGGGTGATGGGCGAGGCGAACAGGAGTCGCAGCGGCGCCGCCAGCCATCCGGCCACCGCCCGCAGGATCCGGAAGGCGGCCTTCTCGCCGTACGCCAGCCACAACCCGCACAGCACCGCGGCAAGCAGGTGGGCCGCGAGCATGCCGAACGACGACGAGCCGCCGTCCATGGAGTGCCCCATGTGTCCCGCGTGGCCCATCTGGCCTGCGTGGTCCATGTGGCCTGCGTGGTCCATGTGGCTCATGCTCGTGTGCCCCATGGCCATGGAGCCCATGCCGCTCACGTCCGCGGAGGCCGAACCGCCGGATGCCGACTGCGCGCAGGAGAACGCCTCGTGCAGCCCGGCCTGGGCGGCGACCACAGCCGTCACGATCAACGGCAGCCCGCGCTCACGCCCTGCCAGACACCAGCCGGCGGCACCGGTCACGGCCACGCCTGCGGCCAACGCCCACGCGGGCACGTCGCTTCCGGACATCAGGACGTGACCCAGGGCGGCGAGCAGCACGCACATGGCCGCGAACACCGCGGCCCGTATCGTGCGAGCACACCACCCTGCTGTCATGGCGCCTCATCCTCGCATCCGGGCTTCGGCCGTCATGCGTGGGTACGGAAATCCACCGGGCACCACACTCAATACCCAGCCTGTGATCCAGACCACGACGCCACGCCGGAACTGACGAGGGTTCCTACCCGACATCTCTCCGGGAAGCACTTTTCGGCCGCGGATTTCCTGCAACAGCAAACCCGTCAAGGCCGAACTGCCCCCGGAGGCATGATCAGGAGACTCCGTCGCCGGAGCGGATCACCACCGCGATCGTCCTGACCGGCGCGCTGCGCTCGAAGTTCAGCGTGAACGGCACCAGGTCACCCGCCCGCCACCCAGCCCGCGCCCGCAGGGTCAGGTCCATGCCCTGCGGGGACATGGACAGCTCACCACCGGCAGGGACGGTCACCGAGTTCACGTCGGCCTTGTACGCGGCCCCACTGTCGGTGGCGCGGTGACGGCTCAGGGTGATCTCTCCGCGCGTGTCGGTGGACGTCACCTTCACCAGCCGGTCGTCCGCTCCGCCGAGGTTGGAGACGTTGAAGAACGCCGCGGTCTCCGTGCTGCCGCCGTAGGGCAGGAACACCCGCCCGGACGTGACGGCGATCCGCGCCGGGCTGCCCGCCTTCCCGGCCCCCACCCAGGTGGTCAGGCCGCCCAGGGCGAGGCTGCACGCGGCCACGGGCACGGCCGCGGCGAGCAGGGCGTCGGTCAGCCGGCGGCGCGACGGCCGCCAGGGGTTCTGCTCGGTCATCGGGTACGCCTCCGGGCGGACGAGGGCTGCCAGGCGCGCAGCCGCAGGCTGTTGCCGACCACCAGCAGCGAGCTGGCCGACATCGCGGCCGCGGCGAACATCGGGTTGAGCAGGCCGACCATGGCGAGCGGCACGGTGACGACGTTGTAGCCGAACGCCCAAACCAGGTTGGAGCGGATGGTGCCCAGCGTGCGCCGAGCCAGCCGGACCGCGTCAGCGAGGGCCTCGATGTCGCCGCGCACCAGCGTCACGTCGGCCGCTCCGATGGCCACGTCGGTGCCGCTGCCCATGGCGATGCCGAGGTCGGCACCGGCGAGTGCGGCGGCGTCGTTGACGCCGTCGCCGATGACCGCGACCCGGTAGCCCTGCTCCTGCAAGTCCCTTACGAGGCCGGCCTTGCCCTCGGGGGTGCAGCGGGCGCGCACCTCGTCGATGCCCAGGGCCGACGCCACGGCCTGCGCGGGCGCTTCCCGGTCACCTGTGGCGAGCACTGGGCGGACGCCGAGCCGCCGCAGGCGCTCCACTGCACGGTAGCTTCCGGGGCGTACGACGTCCCCGACCTCGATCAGGGCCTCGGCCACGCCGTCGACACGGACCAGGACGGGTGTGTGGGCAGCGGCCTCTGCCCTGGCCATGGCGTCCGTGAGGACCGTGGGCAACGCATCCTCCGGCGCCAGGACTTCGACCATGCGGCCTTCGACCCGTCCGCGCACCCCCTGCCCCGGTGTGGCGCCGAACTCGGTCACGTCCGGCGTCGGCTGTCCCTGCGCGGCCCGCCCGGCATACGCGGCGATGGCCCGGCCCAGCGGGTGCTCCGAGCCCCGCTCGACCGCGCCCGCCAGCCGCAACACCGCCTCCTTTCCGAGCCCGCCGGGCACAGCGGTCACCCGGGCGACGCTCATATGGCCGGACGTGAGGGTGCCGGTCTTGTCCAACACAACCGCGTCGATGTGCTGCAGCCCCTCCAGAGCCTGCGGCCCACTGACCAGAACGCCCAGCTGAGCGCCCCGGCCGGTCGCGGCCATCAGCGCGGTCGGGGTCGCCAGGCCGAGTGCGCAGGGACAGGCGACGACGAGGACCGCCACGCACGCGGTGACGGCTGCCTGGGGATCGGCTCCCGCACCGAGCCAGAAGCCGAGCGCCGTGACGGCCAGCGCCAGCACGACGGGTACGAAGACACCGGCCACCGAGTCGGCCAGCCGCTGCGCCCGCGCCTTGCCCGCCTGCGCCTCGGTGACCAGGCGGGTGATCCGAGCGAGCTGGGTGTCGGCGCCGACGGCGGTGGCACGGACGAGCAACAGGCCGCCGGCGTTGACGGCCCCGCCGACCACGGCCGATCCCGTACCCACTTCAACCGGCTCACTCTCACCGGTGACCAGGGACAGGTCCACGGCCGAGGCGCCCTCCACGACCTCGCCGTCGGTGGCGACCCTCTCTCCGGGCCGTACGACGAAGACCTGTCCGGCACCCAACTGCTCGATGGGAACCAGCCGTTCGGTGCCGTCCTCGCGTACCGAGACTTCCTTGGCAGCGAGCTGGGCGAGCGACCTCAGCGCCGCCCCCGTCCCGCGCCGGGCCCGCGCCTCCAGGAAACGGCCGGCCAGGACGAACAGCGGTACGCCCACAGCCGCTTCGAGGTAGATGTGCGCGGCGCCCTCCGAGGCCGAGGGCACGAGGGTGAACGGCATCCGCATCCCTGGCTCACCGGCGCCGCCGAGAAAGAGCGCGTACACCGACCAGGAGAAAGAGGCCACCACACCCAGCGACACCAGGGTGTCCATGGTCGCCGCCGCGTGCCGCAGCCCGCGCACCGCCCGCACATGGAACGGCCAGGCTCCCCACACCGCGACGGGCGCCGCGAGCATGAAGCACATCCACTGCCAGTTCCGGAACTGAAGGCCGGACACCATCGACAGCACCAGCACCGGCAGCGCGAGCAGCGCGGTGATCACCAGCCGGTCGCGCTCCTGCCGGGCGCCCTCGCCCTCGGCGTCGTCCTCGCGCTTCTGCTTCTTGGGCGGCTCGGGCAGGGCAGCCGTATAGCCCGCCTTCTCGACGGCCGCGACGAGGTCCGCAGGACTGATCTCCGCCGGATGACTCACCCGGGCCCGCCCGGTGGCCAGATTGACGGTCGCCGTAACCCCGTCCAGCTTGCCGAGCTTCTTCTCGACCCGCCTCACGCAGGCCGCGCAGGTCATGCCGCCGACGGTCAGGTCGGTCGTGACGAGGGTGCCCACGGGTTCCGCTCTCATCAGTGGCCTCCCCCGTGCATGTCGCCCATGTCGTCGACGCCTCCGCCTGCGCTGCCGTCGCCGCCCGGCCGTGCGCCGGTGCCGTGCATACCGGGGGCGACGGGTCCGGCGGCGGCACCGACGGCGTACGACACCGCGAACATCAGTGTCAGCAGGAGAAGGAACCCGCACAGGGCAGGCGGTGGGACCAGCTTCCGCAGTACCGCACCTGCGTTGGAGGAGGATTGCCGGGATTCGTCCATCAACCGCGTCTCCAGATCACGTCGTACGGCGCCATTCGGATCGAGCCGTACCGCTTCAGGAGTCGGGCCACCGGACGCCCGAGTTCCGGAGCACGCCTATGGCGCACGCCACATAACAAACAACCGTTCTCCGATGTCGCGCGCCGACCGACAGACGCCCTGCCGACGGGTTTCCGGGTTCCGGCTGTCGGCAGGGCATCTGCGCTATTCGGCCCGGGATCCCGTGGAGCGGCCGCGCAGGACGGCGAACACGGCCGCTGCCAGGCCCAGCACGCCCACGACAAGCCCGGCGATGCCAAGGCCACGGGCGGTCGAGTCGCTGCTCGAAGCGGTCGACTTGGCGCTCGCGGAGCTCTTCGAGTTCGCCGGCGAGCCGGTCGAGGTGCTGCCGCTCTCGTCCGCGCCCTTGGCGGTGAGCTTGAGGACAGGCGCCGGGTTCTCCGGCTCCTGGCCGCCGGAGGGCGTCTCGATCCAGCGGACGGTCTTGCCGTCGGAGTACGTCTGGAGGGTCTTGAAGGTCAGCTGGTCGGTGTCGTCGGGCAGCTGCCCGAAGGCGACGTTGAAGTCCTCGTACTGGCCCGGCGCGATCTTGCCGCCGGTGAAGGTGATCTCGGAGACGGCATCGGTGATGGTGCCGTCGTCCGTCTTGACGGGCGTCTTGAGCTTGGTGTTGGTCACCTGAGCGGTCCAGCCGTCCTGCGGGTGGACCAGCACGCCGAGAACGGGGTGGTCTGTGGGCAGGAAGACCTGGACCTTGTTCGTGCTGGCGTTGTCCTCCTCGTTGGGCACGCGGAAGGTCAGCACGCCGTCGGTGGCGCCCTTGGCATAGCTGTCGGGGTGGATGGTGACGTGGGCGGAGGCGATCCCGGCGGCGGCGAGGAGTCCGGCGGCGGTCAGCGCGGTGACAGTGCCGGCGCGGCGCAGGGCGATGCGGTTCGGGGACATGAGGTGATGAATCTCCGTACTGGGGAGGGATGTCGGGGGTCAGATCGCGGACGACATCCCCATCGGTGGCCCCCGCCGGTGAACGGCATACCTCAGCCGCACCTGTCTCACCGACCACAGCTCACCGACGGCCCGCCCCACGAGCCCTGGCGCGTCCGACACGCTCCGCACCGCACCGGCCACCTGCCACCAGGCGGCGAGCCCCGGCACGAACGCGACGGCCCGCCGCAGCAGCGACCACAACGCGGCCTCACCGCGCCGCAGCCACCAGGTCAGCAGCACGGCCGCCCCGACATGGGCGGCGGTGGCGTGCGGCGTGAGCGCATGGTCATGGACCATCCGCATGCCGCGCATGGCCATCGCGACGTGCTGTGGCCGCGCGGCGTGGAAGGCGAGGTGCAGCCCGCACTGGGCGGCCAGCGTCCCGAGGCCGATGGCAGCCAGCGACCGCTCCCGCCCGCCCAGCAGACAGCCGGCCCCGAAGACCGGCACGAACACGGCGACCTGCACCCACACCGCCGGGGCGGCACCTGTGGCCAGTGCATGCCCCCCGGCGGCGAGCAGCACGCACAGCACGGCGAACACCGCCGCGCGCACGCTTCGCACCGCCCAGGACACACTCACGGCACCTGATGCTGCCACGAGACTGAGGGACTTCACCGCCCCCTGTCCACGCACATGCATCACCGCCCACGAACTACCTGGTCATTGCGCCCCCTCCTTATGAGTCGGACGCACGTGCGGTTCAGTTCCCGGCCACCCTGGCGAATTCGAAGCACTGGAAGCAGCCCGAGGAGCACGAGCGCACACCGGCCACCCTCTGCGCCTCGGCACACGACGGGGTCACGCGTCCGCCATGTCCGCTCCGGGTATCCCCGGGACAGTCCCCTGCGGCCACCGGACTGGTCCGGGCATCGGGCACCGAAAGGCCGCACCCCCTGTCCACGGAGGTGGAGCAACATGACCGACATCAGCGGGCTGGAACCCGTCGCCACGTTCTGCGGCGAGTGCGACTGCGGCTGTCCCCAGCTGTTCGTCGACCCCGGCGCCTCGGCCGACCGCCGCATCGTCCTGACCGACGACTTCGGCCAACGCGTCCAGATGAGCGCCGACCAGTTCTCGTCCCTCGTCGCCGACGCGAAGAACGGCAAACTGGACGGCATCGCATGACCCACCGCCGCAGGTCACTCTCCGGCTCTGGTGAACCGACGCTGGGACCGCCCTGCGCGGAAGCCGACCCGCGTCAGCGACCGCCTGCTTCGATCGCTGCACGCGGGCCGCAACCGACGGGGTGTGTCAGGCCACACCAACGAGGCGGAACTCACCGACCTGCTCAGCCGACTGCTGAGGTGACACCCGCATCTGGTCGGCGGGGCCGAACAGGACGCTCGTGTGGGCGTCGATGCCTCACCGGGTCAGCTGGGCCAGCGGCGGATAGTCGGCGAACCGCAGCACGTCGGTCACCTTGCCGGAGGCCGGGTCGACGGCGATCGAGTCCTGCTCCTGCGGCGTACCTTCGGGCGGCCCTCGGCCGAAACGCATTCAGCACACATGAGGCCGGGAAAGCCCGTGAACACATGAGAACTACGGAGGGGTGTTTTCCCAGGCCAGGCACCACACAGTCAACGTTTCCGCAGGTCACAGCCCCGCCCAGAGAAAACTCCTAAAGCGGGTGTCGCAGGTTCGAATCCTGCCGGGGGCACTGGAAAATTGCAGGTCAGAGAGCACATGGACCCTCCGCAGGGGCTGCGGAGGGTCCATTTCTCGCCCGATGGGAACATCCCGGGAACAGGGCAGCGGGCAACTCAGGCACTCTTGATCTAATCGCTTGATGCGGAAAATTTATGCCGATCTGTCGCGCCCTCTGAGGTGTCGCTGCGAGCCCAACAGGCTGTTTTCTGCGAGTTGCTGAAGGTGCCGCCCGGGAAGCGGGCCTCGGAGCCGGAGTAGCTGAGGACCGGGCCGGTCGGGGTGGCAGGGACGCCGAGTGGCGGGCGGCCTTGGTGTCCCGGTACGGCGCGGTGCGCGGCCTCATTCGGCCGCTGGTCGGCACCTGGACTCCGGAGCGGTCCAGGTCGGGGCGCCGGCGGTGAAGGCGCTCAAGCAGCGGGTGCGGTTCGGTTCGAGTGACGGCCGCGATCACGCAGTGAGGGCGTAAGTTCGCCGGTCGGGGGCGGGCCAGAGACGCTCGTGCTCGCGGGCGCCGTGGTAGCGCCAGTAGGGGTTGAGGTCTCCGTTGGAGACGACGGCGCGAAGTCGCAGGACGGCTTCGGTTCCGGGCAGGCCCCAGCGGACGCCAGTGATGTCCATCCGGTCCTTCAAACAGAGCCGCGCCCATCCCCGCTGACGCAAACGAACTCGCCACGCCCGGCCCCAGCCACGCAAACGAACTCGCCACGCCCGACCTCAGCCACGCAGACACCCTCGGGCACACCTCGCCCCCCGGTAACACAAACGGATTCGGGCGCGCTGGTTAACGCGCGTAGCGCGGGCCCGCGCGCATGCCGCGCGCAGGGTCAAGTTTCAGCCAGTCAACACCCATCCCCCGCCCATTGATCAGTAAGCACTCAACCCCCTTGAGCAATGCGGCAGTCAGGATTCCACCAGGCTTCTTGTTGTCGCGTACTCAACAAAGCGATGGTCGTCGCGGGCCGCCGCCCCCACCGGTCACCCATCGGTGGAACCCCCACACCCGCAGGCCTCTGTCCACCACTTCCAGGAGGCTGTACCTTGCGTACGACCACCCCCAGCTCCCCCCACATACGCGGCAGATGGCGCCGCGTCGGCTCGGCAGCAGCGGCCACCGCCGCGCTCGTCATCGCCGGACTCGGCACCGCCGGCCACGCAAGCGCGGACACCGCCGTCACGAGCCACAAGGTGAGCGCCAAGGCGATCGCCGCCCAGGTCGCCAAGGCTCACGTGCAGTACACGCGGGCATGTGGCGCCACCCCGAAGAAGGGCTACGCCGCCTGCAACGCGCTGCGCGTCACCGGCGGCACCACCGCCTTCATGGAGAAGCAGGCGGCCCTGAAGGGCATCACGCCCAAGACCATCAAGCCGAACGCCTCCTCCGCCTCCCCCACCGGATACGGCCCCTCGGACATCCAGTCGGCCTACGGCCTCACCTCCGCCGCCTCCTCGGGCGGCTCCGGCGAGACCGTCGCCATCGTCGACGCCTACGACGACCCGAACGCCGAGTCCGACCTCGCGACCTACCGCTCGCAGTACGGCCTCCCGGCCTGCACCAGCGACAGCGGCTGCTTCAGCAAGGTCGGCCAGGACGGCTCGTCGTCCAACCTCCCCACCGCCGACAGCGGCTGGGCCGGTGAGGAATCGCTCGACCTCGACATGGTCAGCGCGACCTGCCCGAACTGCAACATCCTCCTCGTCGAGGCCAACTCGGCCTCCGAAGCCGACCTCGGCACCGCGGTGAACGAGGCCGTCTCCCTCGGCGCCAAGTTCGTCTCCAACAGCTACGGCGGCGCCGAGTCCTCCTCCGACACGACGTTCGACGCCCAGTACTACAACCACCCGGGCGTCGCCATCACCGCCAGCGCGGGTGACAGCGCCTACGGCGCCGAGTACCCGGCCGCGTCGCAGTACGTGACCGCCGTCGGCGGCACCGCCCTCAAGACCGCCTCCAACAGCCGCGGCTGGGACGAGTCCGTCTGGCACACCTCCAGCACCGAGGGCACCGGCTCCGGCTGCTCCGCCAACGACCCCAAGCCCAGCTGGCAGACCGACAGCGGCTGCTCCAAGCGCATGATCGCCGACGTCTCGGCCGTGGCCGACCCCGCCACCGGCGTCTCGGTCTACGACACCTACCAGGCGAGCGGCTGGAACACCTACGGCGGCACCAGCGCCTCCGCGCCGATCATCGCCTCGGTCTACGCGCTGGCCGGTACCCCGGGCAGCAGCGACTACCCGGCGCAGTACCCGTACGCCAAGGCCGGCACCTCCGCCCTCAACGACGTGACCAGCGGCAGCAACGGCACCTGCTCCACGTCGTACTTCTGCACCGCCGGGCCCGGCTACGACGGCCCGACCGGCTGGGGCACCCCGCAGGGCACGTCCGCCTTCAGCGCGAGCTGAGTGACACCAGCACACATCACGCATGCAATGACCGCCCCGTCGGGTCACGGGGAGCCGCCAGTGTGAGGGGGACGTGGGGTCCCCTCGGCGGCACGGAGAAGGAAAACGGGCCCCGGCAGCCGGCCGGGGCCCGTTTTCCCTGTTCTGCCTCGGTGCGGCTCGGTTTGAGGGACGCTGATCGCGAGGAGTTCCCGGCCGCCGAGAGGGCCACCTGCGGGCCAAACTCCCCCACCTCGGCTACGACAACGCGCTCACCGAGCGCTGACCGATCGCAACCGGCGTGATGGGGGGGGGCGTGCCGGCACCTGGTCAAGGACCGGATGGACATCACCAGCGCCCGCTGGAGCCTGGCCGGGGCCGAGGCCGTGCCCAAGCTCCGCGCGGTGGTCATCAAGGGCGACTTCGAGGAGTACCGGGAGTTCCACGTGCAACGCGAGCACCTGCGGGTTCATGCAGTCCGCTACCGCGACGCCCCGTACTCGCCGCACGACGATGTTCTTCGCGTCCGCCGACCCGATCACCCTGTACCGCGACAGGTACGTCCTCGCCCAGCACCTCAACAGGACCTCAACAGGACGTCAACCGGCTCCGCAGAACCCCGCCTGCTGCCCGCCCACACGCCGCTGGTCGCATTCTCCGAGGACTGAGACATGGCAAGGGCTGGGCTCGCGCCGCACCAATGCGACGTGGCCCAGCCCTTGCCGGCAGGAAAGCGCCGTCAGAAGGCGCCGGTGCCGTTGGGCGTGCCGAGGCCGGTCGGCCCGTCGTATCCCGGACCCGCGGTGCACAGGTAACTGCCGCCGCAGAAGCCGTTGCTGCCGCTGGTCACGTCGTTGAGCGCCGACGTGTGGGTGTACGGGTACGAGCCGTTGGCGACCTGAGAGGTGTTTCCGGCCAGTGCGTAGACGCTTGCGACGATCGGCGACGAGACGCTGGTGCCTCCGACTTCGACCCATCCGTCGGCACCCTGTGCGAGACCGAGTTGCAGCTCGGTGTCGCACAACAACGCGCCGCCGCAGCTGTTGTATGTGTCGTAGACCGCCACCGCGGTGTTGGGGTCGGCGACCGCGGACACATCGGCGACGCTGCGCTTGGCACATCCGGAGTCGTGCTGCCAGGACGGCTTGGCCTCGTACGCCGAGCAGCCCGAGCCCGCGCCGCTCCACGCGGTCTCGGTCCAGCCGCGCGAGTTGGACGCCTTGCTCAGCGAGGTGCCGCCCACGGCGGTGACGTACGGGGAGGAGGCCGGCCAGGAGACGCCGTAACCGGAGTCACCCGAGCTCGCCGTGATCGCGACGCCGGGGTGGTTGAAGTGCGAGTCGACGGAGGTGATGGTGTTGTCCTCGGACCCGCCCCAGCTGTTGGAGACGGAGACGACGCCCGATGTGGTGGCGGCGGTGTCCTCGGCCGTCATGAGATCCGGGACGTTCGCCGAGTTCGCCTCGACCAGGAGGATGTGGCAGCCAGGGCATGTCGCCGAGACCATGTCGAGGTCGAGGCTGATCTCCTCGGCCCATCCGTAGTCACCGGAGGGCAGCGGCGATGCGTGGCCACTCTGATTCACCTTGCGGAAGCAGCCGTTGGCGGTGGTGCACGACGGCAGACCGTAGGCGCTGCGGTAAGCGGCCAGGTCGGACTCGGCGTGCGGATCGTCCATGGCGTCGACGATGGCCACCGTGCGGCCGGATCCCGAGGTACCGCCCAGGTTGTAGGCGGAACGCAGATCGGACGGCACGTACCCCACCGTGGTCGGGGACCCGGTGGTGAACGGTGACATGCGGCCCGAGGCGGTGCGGTGGGCCTTCAGCACGCCGAAACAGTGGGCCTGTCCCGCTTGCAAGGGATGGACGCAGCCGAAGCCCGTCGTGCCCGCGGAGGCGGACGCGCGCGGGGCGGACGAGAGAGCGGCGGCCTGGACACCGGTGGCCAGGCCGATGGTGAGGGCAGTGACGGCGAAGGTGAGCATCGCGGTGAGGGCAGCTGCCATCCGCCGCACCCGCCGTCTCGGTCGGTGGTGGTGGATCACCAGGGATCCGGAGGGTATCTCGCGTCGTTGCATCAAGCCTCCGTGCGGTTGCAGACGGTTCAGGCGGTTCAGGCGGTTCGGAAGGGACGCATGACGAAAAGCCGCCTTGACAGACGGCATGTCAGATCGGCTGCGGGTCGGATGGTTTCACCATGCGGCCGCCGTCTTCCACCGGTCAAGGCCACGTCAATGCAGGTCTTGTGGGGCTGCCGCGGTGAGCGAGTGAACCGTCGGTGGCGCTGGTGTGTCCGCGGTAGTGCTCATTTCAGGACAACGAAAACGCCTGCACCACCTGCGTGATGAGGCCCCACTCAGAACGAACCGCTGAGCTTGTTCCGCTTTGACGGACACCAGAGTGCATCCCGTGCGCGCCGATGACGCCGACGCCGGGCGGCCGCGACGTCCTCGCGGCCGCCCGGCTCGACGAAGCCACCGCCGCCTCCGTCGCCACGACACTCCAGGCCCTCGCCACACCGTCCCGCCTGCTGATCCTCACCACCCTGCGGCAGCGCCCGCACCCCGTCGGCGAACTCACCTGCGCCGTCGGCATGGAACAGTCCGCCGTCTCCCACCAACTGCGCCTGCTGCGCGCCCTCGGCCTGGTCACCGGCCGCCGCGACGGCCGCCGCATCGTCTACAGCCTCTACGACGACCACGTCGCCCAGCTCCTCGACCAGGCCGTCCATCACATCGACCCCTGCGCATCGGCGTGCGCGACCTCGGCTGACGCGCACCTCATCCGTCACGTCGGCATGCCCAGAAGCAGCCCGTCAGTTGAGGTGGGCGACCTGCCGTGGCGCGGGTTCTGCTCGGAGCCGATCGGGCAGCGAGCCGTCGTCGGGCATCCCGGCCCGCAGCCACGCCCCGACCACCTCGGCGTCGGCTTCCGTCACCAGCGGGCCGAGGCGTACGACGACCCCGCCCGGCCTTCGGTCGGCCCCACAGGGCTGCACGGCGGCATGCACCCCACGGCCGCTCCGGCAGTGCAGCACACTCCCCAGACAACCGGTGGAGACCATGACCCCGTGTGGGCAGCCCCGGACCGCGCGCCGCAGCCCGTCCATCAGCCGCCCGGTCGCGGCGGCATCGCATGAGCCGCAGACGACAAGGGTGAAAGGGCGGCCCCGACGGCCGCCTGCGGCATCGCTCATCTCCGCGTCTCCTCCGTATGGGTCAAAGGGGTCTCCTGTTTGCGCCAGATGCGACCGAACTCGCTTGGGAGAAAAGCGAGTTGGGAAACGAGCGATTTGACACCACCCTGTCGCATCCCCAGCATATGCTCATGAAATCCATTTCCAATAGAGGTGGCTAGCCATGCGCGTCGCATTCGTCGGCAAGGGCGGCAGCGGCAAGACGACGCTGTCCGCGCTCTTCTCCCGTCATCTGGCGCGTTCGGGCGTGCCGGTCGTCGCCATCGACGGCGACATCAACCAGCACCTGGCATACGCCCTTGGCCTCGACGAGGACGAACTGTTCACCGCGCCGCCGCTCAGCGCGCGCACCGGCGAGATCAAGGACTACCTGCGGGGCACGAACCCGCGGATCCCGTCCCGCGAAGCCATGGTCAAGACCACACCGCCGGGCCGCGGCTCCCGACTGTTGCGCCTGCTGGGCGACGACGAGATCCACAGCCACCACGCCCAGGAGGTCGGCGGCGTACCGCTGATGGTGACCGGGGCCTTCGACGAGAGCGATCTCGGCGTGGCCTGCTACCACTCCAAGCTCGGCGCGGTCGAGCTCTACCTCAACCACCTGATCGATGGCCCCGGTGAATACGTCGTCGTCGACATGACCGCCGGCGCCGACGCCTTCGCCTCGGGTCTGTTCACCCGTTTCGACATGACGTTCCTGGTCGTCGAACCGACCCGCAAGAGCCTCTCCGTCTACCGCCAGTACCGCGACCACGCCGCCGAGTTCGGCATCCCGGTCGCCGTCGTCGGCAACAAGGTCACCGGCGCGGACGACCTGGCCTTCCTGCGCGGCCACGTCGGCATGGATCTGATCGCCCACTGCGAGCAGTCCTCGTACGTGCGCGCCCAGGAGCAGGGCCGCGGCGGTCACGGCGAGCTGGAGGAGCACAACGCCCGCACACTGGACCGGCTGCGCGCGGTCGTGGACGCCCGCACCAAGGACTGGGCCGCCTTCCAGAAGCACGCCGTCGACTTCCATCTGCGCAACGCCGCCGCCTGGGCGAACGAGGCCACGGGTCAGGACCTCGCCACCCAGGTCGACCCCGACTTCCGGCTCGGCCCCGCAGCCCTGGCCGCCTTCGCCTGACGCCACCCCCTCAAGAACAGAACCACAGAACAGGACAGCCCTTCATGTCGCTCGACGTCTCCCCGCAGCTGCTCGCCGAAGCCGAGAACGGCGAAGTGCGGGAGCAGGACTTCGTGGAAACGGTCCGCATGTCCCTGCCGTACGCCTACGACCTCGTCGCCCGCCTGGCCACGGAACTTCGTTCCGGCACAGCGGAGTTCGCCGACAATCAGACCCCGCCGCCCTCCGAGCAGGAGCGCGGCCAGCTGCTGCGCGCCCTGTCCAGCGACGCCATCAGGGGCAGCCTGGAACGCCACTTCGGCATCACCCTCGCCTTCCAGAACTGCCACCGCGTCGCCGCCTTCCACCCCGAGGCGCGCGGCGGCGAGACCCACACCCGCTTCACCTCCCTGCGGGCGCAGATCCTCAACCAGTCGCCGGAGTTCCGCGACTGCTGAACCACTGACGGTCGCGACCGCCGACTGCCGGAACCGGCGTACGGCAATCAGGCCGGCCACCTCGCCCCCTCGGCGGCCGTCGCCCACCAGGACCCACCAGTCCTCGTTGAGCGACGGCCGCCGACGCTTGTCCCGCCTGCATCCGGCGCGCCCCCTGGCTGCCAAGCCCTGAGCAGTCGCACGCCCGGTCAAGAGATGGCAACGGTTTTCATCTTGCATTGATCTGAAAATCATTCCCATCTAGCGTCGGAGGTGTCGCCACACGGCTCGGTGCGTGTCCGCCGCGTGCCTGGCCATCGCCCGAAGGAGCTCCCGCATGTCCACCTCCCCCGCCTCCCGTACTCCCCGGCCCTCCGCGAGGATCGCCCTGGTCACCGCGACGGCGGCCCTGACGGCCGTGACGGCGACCGCCTGCTCGACCTCCTCTTCGCACACAAGCAACACCGCCGCGACCGGAGGCGGCAGCGGCTCGGGCAAGACGATCCAGGTGGTGGCCGCGGAGAACTTCTGGGGCAGCATCGCCTCCCAGCTCGGCGGCAGCCACGTGAAGGTGACCAGCATCATCAACAACCCGGACACCGACCCGCACGCCTACGAGCCGACCGCCGCCGACGCCCGCACCGTGGCCGGCGCCCAGTACGCCATCGTCAACGGCATCGGCTACGACGCCTGGGCCGACAAGCTCCTCGCCTCCAACCCCGGCAGCGACCGCACCGAGCTGAAGGTCGGCGACCTGGTCGGGATCAAGCCGGGCGGCAACCCGCACCGCTGGTACTCCCCGGACAACGTCCGCCAGGTCATCGAGAAGATCACCGCCGACTACAAGAAGTCCGACCCGGCCGACGCCTCCTACTTCGACCAGCAGAAGACGACCTTCGAGACGAAGACGCTCGCCGGCTACAACAAGCTCATCGCCGACATCAAGGCGAAGTACGCGGGCACCCCGATCGGCGCCTCCGAGTCCATCGTCACGCCGCTCGCCGAGGGCCTGGGGCTGAAGATGCTCACCCCGGAGACGTTCCTGGACGCGATGAGCGAGGGCTCCGACCCCACGGCCAAGGACAAGGCCACCATCGACCAGCAGATCAAGAACAAGCAGATCAAGATCTACGTCTACAACTCCCAGAACTCCACGCCCGACGTGCAGGCACAGGTCAAGGCGGCCAAGGCGCAGGGCATCCCGGTCGCCACGGTGACCGAGACCCTCAGCCCTGCCGGGGCCACCTTCCAGCAGTGGCAGACCACGCAGTTGCAGGGCATCGAGCAGGCCCTGGCCAAGGCCACCGGGAAGTGAACTGACCCATGAACCCGATAACGAAGGCCCGCGAAGCCGTTACCCACACCGTCCCTACCCGCCGTAGTAGCAGCCACGACAACACGGCCGAAGGAACCGGAAGCGGCCCGGTGGTCGCCCTGCGCGGCGCCGCCGTGCGGGTCGGCGGCCGGATGCTCTGGTCGGGGGTGGACCTTCGCATCGGGGCCGGCGAGTTCACCGCGGTACTGGGTCCCAACGGCGTCGGCAAGTCCACCATGATCAAGGTCCTGCTCGGCACCCTGCCCGCCGCGGCCGGTGACGTACGAGTGCTCGACGCCCGGCCGGGGCAGGCCAACGACCGCATCGGCTACCTGCCGCAGCGTCGCAGCTTCGACGCCAACCTGCGCATCCGCGGCATCGACGTGGTGCGTATGGGGCTGGATGGTGACCGGTGGGGCGTGCCGCTGCCGTTCCCGAGTGCGCGGCGGCGGGCCGAGCGTGCGCGGGTGGACGAGGTGATCGAGCTGGTCGGGGCGTCGGCGTACGCGCACCGGCCGATCGGGCAGTGTTCCGGCGGCGAGCAGCAGCGCCTGCTGATCGCCCAGGCGCTCGTCCGCAGGCCCGAACTGCTCCTGCTGGACGAGCCGTTGGACAGCCTCGACCTGCCCAACCAAGGCGCGGTCGCCGCGCTGATCGGGCGGATCTGCCACCAGGAGGACGTCTCCGTGGTCATGGTCGCCCACGACGTGAACCCGATACTCCACCACCTGGACCGCGTGGTGTATCTCGCCGAGGGCGGGGCCGCCACCGGCACCCCGGGCGAGGTCATCACCTCCGAGACGCTGACCCGGCTCTACGGCACGCCGGTCGAGGTACTGCGGGCCTCGGACGGGCGGCTGGTCGTGGTGGGCCAGCCGGAGCCGCCCGCGATGCACACCGACCGGCACGACACCCCCGGGGAGCGGTCATGACGCTCGCTGAGACGGGGGCACCGGTCTGGTCGTGGAACCTCCTCGCCGACTTCCAGGAGATGTGGTCCTACCCCTTCATGGTCAACGCGTTCCGCGCCGGCGCGGTCGTGGCCGTGGTCTCCGCGCTCGTGGGATGGTTCGTGGTGCTACGACGCCAGACGTTCGCCGCGCACAGCGTCTCCGTGGTCGCCTTCCCGGGCGCTGCCGGAGCGGTTCTGCTCGGGGTCAGCGCGGTCTACGGGTACTTCACGCTGTGTGCGGCCGCCGCACTGGTCATCGCGACCCTGCGCGGCGGCGGAGACCACCACGAGTCCGCACTCACGGGGACCGTGCAGGCGTTCCTGATGGCCTCCGGGTTCCTGTTCATCGCCCTGTACAAGGGGCTGCTGGAGGGGCCGCAGACCATCCTCTTCGGCACCTTCCTGGGAATCACGTCCTCGCAGGTGACCGTGCTGATGGTGGTCGGTGCGGTGGTACTCGCGGTGCTGGCGGTGATCGGGCGGCCGCTGCTGTTCGCGTCGGTCGACCCGCAGGTCGCCGCCGGGCGCGGGGTGCCGGTCCGGGCGCTTTCGGTGCTCTTCCTCGTCCTGCTCGGTGCCGCCACCGCCGAGGCAAGCCAGATCACCGGCACCCTCCTGGTCTTCGCCCTCATGGTGATCCCGGTCGCCACCGCACAAGTCCTCACCGCCCGCCCTGCGTTGAGCCTGGCTCTGGCCGTCCTGCTGGCGTTCGCGGCCACGTGGCTCGGCCTGACCGCCGCCTACTACTGGCCCTATCCCCTGGGCTTCTTCGTGACGACCATCGCCTTCGCCGGATACGTACTCGCCCTGGGCCGGCGCTCGCTGCACACGCTGCTCGGCAGCCGGACCGGCGCCCGGCTCACTTCCGTGGAGGTGGGGGCATGACCGTCCTGCTGGCCGCATCCCCGCTGTCCCAGCCGTTCTTCCAGCATGCGTTCCTCGCCGGGACCGCCATCGCCGCCGCCTCCGGGCTGGTGGGCTACTTCCTCGTCCTGCGCGCCCAGGTCTTCACCGGTGACGCGCTCAGCCACGTCGCCTTCACCGGCGCGATGGCCGCCCTGGCCTTCGGCGCGGACCTGCGCCTGGGACTGTTCGCCGCGACCATCGCCATGGCGCTGCTCTTCGGCACGCTCGGCCGCCGTGCCCGCCCCGACGACGTGGTCATCGGCAGCGTCTTCTCCTGGATCCTGGGCCTGGGCGCCTTCTTCATCACCCTCTACACGACCTCCCACAGCACCACCAACGGAACCGCCGGCGTCAGCGTCCTGTTCGGCTCCGTCTTCGGCATCTCCTCCGCCGGCGCGGTCGTCGCCGCCCTGGTGGCCGCCGGAGTCGGGCTGCTGGTGGTAGTGATCGCCCGGCCGCTGCTGTTCGCCACGCTCGACGAAGCCGTCGCCGCAGCCCGCGGAGTACCGGTCCGGCTGCTCGGCTACGGCTTCCTCGCCCTGGCCGGGATCAGCGCCGCCGAGGCCACCCAGGCGGTCGGCTCCCTGCTCCTGCTCGGCCTGCTCGCCGCCCCCGCGGGCGCCGCGATCCGCCTCACGGACCGCCCCTACCGGGCACTCGCCCTCGCCGCCGCACTGGCGGTACTGGAGATGTGGGCCGGTCTGTTCGCCTCCTACGCGGTGCCGAGCATGCCACCGAGCTTCGCCATCATGGCCGTCGCCACGGCCGTCTACGCCGCGACGTTCCTGATACGACGGCCGGTCCCCGGTCCTCGTACGAGAACCGCAACCGCCGTCCCCGCCGGCACATGAGCGAAGGCACCCGATGGAGCGCAACCGACCCCCCGCCCCCACACCGTCGGCCGACGTCACGCTGATCGGCCGCCACACCCAGCAACGCACCGTCGTCGTCGAGGCATTCATCCGGGCCGAGGGCTTCGTCGGCGCCCAGGCACTCCACAACCGGCTCGCCGCCGACGGCTCACCGGTCGGCCTGTCCACGGTCTACCGCACCCTCACGGCCCTGGCCGCAGCCGGCCGGGCCGACATGGTCCGCGACACAGGCGGCGAACGCCTCTTCCGCTACCGCCCCGGCCCCGACCACCGCCACTACCTTCTCTGCACCGAATGCGGCCTGAGCCAGCCCGTCGACTCCGGCCCGGTCGAGGACTGGGCGGACACCATCGCACGGACCTCCGGCTTCGCGAACGTCCGGCACACGGTGGAACTGTCCGGAGTGTGCCCGGACTGTGACCGACGACGAGCGACGGCCGGACGGCCATGAACAAACAGCGCAACCACCCTCTGGGGCAATGCAGTTAGCAAAGGTATGGAGAACACAGGCAGTACACATGTCACCCGCCGGGCCCTGCTGTCAGTCGGCGGATTGATGTTTCTCAGCGCCTGCACAGCCCCTGGCCGTACGCCTGAACACACAGGGACGTCGACACCCGACACCGTGAAGCCCACTCATCCGGGCGACTCTCACGCCAGCGAGCCGGCCTACGTCGAGCTGCCGGGCAGGCCGGAGTTCTACGTTCACCAGGGCCCACGAGCGATCGCGCTGACCATCGACGACGGTCCGAACCCCGAATGGACTCCGCAGGTGCTGGACATCCTGCGCCGCTACGCCGTAACCGCCACGTTCTGCCAGGTCGGCGCCCGTGTCAGCGCGTACCCCAGCCTGGTGCGGGCGGTCGCCGCCGAAGGCCACCTGATCGCCAACCACACCTGGACCCACGCCGACCTGGCCCGGGCGTCCGCCACGACCGTCCGCTCCCAGCTGGAACGCACCAGCGACACGATCGAGAAGGTCACCGGCCGGCGCCCCACGATCTTCCGCGCCCCCTACGGAGCCTGGTCGGAGCCGACCCTGGCCACCTGCCGCGAGCTGGGCATGCGGCTCCTGGACTGGTCCGTCGACCCCCACGACTGGTCACGACCGGGCATCTCGCGCATCGTCGAGCGAATCATGGCCCACGCCCATCCCGGCTCGATCATCCTCGAACACGACGGCGGAGGCGACCGCTCCCAGACAGTGGCCGCCCTACGCCTCGTACTTCCCCGCCTGCTCGACGCCGGCTATCACTTCGTCACGCCCTAGGTGTGGTGTTGGGCGCAGTGCTGTCTTCACTGACGCGGAGGTCTTCTCGCATACGCGCCCGAAGCACAGCAAGAGCATCGTCATAAGTTCGGCGCCCCTCCAGGTACACGGGATCAGTGACCAAGACTCCCTCCATCACCCGATCGCGGAGGTCGCGCAGACGGCGGAAGGCATCCTCCGAGGCCTCTACGACGCGGCTGGGTGCGCTGATGGTCATCTGATACCTCAGTCCGATGCACGGCCCGAACGCTTCGCGAGCTGTGGCGCGGCGCGTCGAGGGTTCCATGTCCGGGTCACGAGCCATGTTGCCGCAGGCGTGACGGGACTCGGACAGGCCGGCCAGGTAGTCCCCATACAGGGCACGACGCGCTTGCGTCTCACGATCCAAGCGTTCCCGCTTCCACCGTTGACGGTCCAGAAGCATGGCGGATCCTGTGGCGATCGCCGCTCCAACTACGGTGCTGATCAAGGTGAACCACTGCATAGACCGACCGTAGCCACTGGTGCGACGCCCGTCGGCCCCGCACCACAACCGCACCAGATCGAGCAGGGAACCACGGGAACGATGGTGAAAGCAGTCGAGCCCCAAGAAGCCACAGCCCAGCCGTTCGCTCAGCTCAGCGCCAAAACATGACCACGACCACGCAGCAGGCCAGGGCGGCCAAAGTCGCGGGCAGCGTCTGGTCGTACGACGTGACGGCCACCGGAGCGAAGATCGAGAGCCTCGCCTCGCTCACCGACGAGCAGGTGATCGTGCCCAAACTGTTCCGCCGCCTCGCCGACTACATCCGGGTCTTCGGCCTGCTGCTGCACTGACCAACGGCGAGAGCACCCAGCATGCGCAGCTGCCCCTTCTTCGCGTCCTCGTTGATGACCAGCCGCGCGGAGATGTCGTGCAGGGGCCGTAACCGCGCTGTCGTTGCGCCCGGTTGCCCCCAGTCCGGCTTCTTCGGGCCCATGGTGTACGTGATGGTCGCGACCTCGGCATCGACGGGCGCGAGTGTTCCGCCTCGACGAGCCGCGCAGGCCCGTCAGCGCGAAGACGGCGCTGAAACGAAGCGGCCCGCCTACCGGTATTCGCGCTGGTGATCGGTATTGTCCGTCCCGATGCGCCGGGCCTTCGGCACAGCGGCCCGCAAGGAGGAGGACCACCATGGCCGATCGCCGGCAGGGGAACGGAGCGGATGACGGATTGCCACCCCCGGGGGCGCTTGAGGCTCGTCGCGCGAGCGCGCATGACACGGCACGCCTCGCGCTGGTGATCGGTGCCCTCGGTGTGGTCTTCGGGGACATCGGAACCAGCCCGATCTACACCCTCCAGACCGTTTTCAACCCGAGCGACCCGCACCCCGTCCCGGTCACCACGCAGAACGTGTACGGGGTGGTGTCGCTGGTGTTCTGGTCGGTCGTGATCATCGTCCTGGTCACCTACGTGCTGCTGGCGATGCGCGCCGACAACGACGGCGAGGGCGGCATCATGGCACTGATCACCCTGGTACGGCAGTGGAGTTCGCGCCGGGCCGGACGGACCGCTGCCGTGCTGACCGCGCTGGGCATCTTCGGTGCGTCGCTGTTCTTCGGCGACAGCATGATCACCCCGGCGATCTCGGTGCTGTCCGCAGTCGAGGGACTCAAGGTCGTCCAGCCGTCGTTGGACAGTGCGGTCGTGCCCATCACCGCGGTGATCATCGTCCTGCTGTTCCTGGTGCAACGCCGCGGAACCGCCGCGGTGGGCCGGGTGTTCGGACCGGTCATGATCGCCTGGTTCGTGGCCATCGGCGCCTGCGGTGTCGCCGGGATCGCCGACCATCCGGCCATCCTCAGGGCGCTGTCGCCGACCTACGCACTGGGCTTTCTGTTCGGCCATTTCGGTACCGCCTTCTTCGCGCTGGCCGCGGTCGTGCTGGCGGTCACCGGCGCCGAGGCGTTGTACGCCGACATGGGGCACTTCGGCCGCCGGGCGATCACCCGCGCCTGGATGTTCCTCGTCTTCCCCGCCTGCATCCTGAGCTACCTCGGCCAGGGCGCCCTGATCCTCGCCGACCCGCACAACATCAGCAGCCCCTTCTTCCTGCTCGCACCGGACTGGGGACGGCTGCCGATGGTCGTGCTGGCCACGGCGGCCACAGTGATCGCCTCCCAGGCCGTGATCACCGGCGCGTACTCGGTGACCTCCCAGGCCGCCCAGCTCGGCTACCTGCCGAGGCTACGGATCGCGCACACCTCCGAATCCACCATCGGCCAGATCTACGTCCCCTGGATCAACTGGCTGCTGATGGTCTCGGTCCTCACCCTCGTCTTCGCCTTCCGCAGCTCCGCGGCCCTGGCCTTCGCGTTCGGCATGGCGGTCACCGGCACCATCACCATCACCACCCTGCTGTTCCTTTACGTCGCCCGCGCGAAATGGGGCACGCCCCGGTGGCTGGTCGCCATCGGCGCGGCGGTCCTGCTCTTCGTGGACTTGCTGTTCGTGGCGGCCAACATGACCAAGCTCGTCCACGGCGCGTGGCTGCCGCTGCTGATCGGCGTCACCGCGTTCACCGTCATGACCACCTGGCAGCGCGGCCGCGAGCTCGTCACCGCGGAACGAGCACGGCTCGAAGGTCCACTGCCCGAGTTCATCGAAGACCTCCGCTCAGGGAAGGTGTCGACGCTCCGGATCCCCGGCACGGCCGTCTTCCTCAACCGGGGCAAGCAGACCGCGCCCCTGGCCATGCGGGCCAACGTCGAGCACAACCACGTACGCCACGACCAGGTCGTGATCCTCTCCCTGAAGACCGAGCCCGTGCCCCGCGTCCCGGCCGGCCGGCGGATCACCGTCGACGACCTCGGCTACACCGACGACGGGATCATCCATGTCACCGCCCGGTTCGGTTACATGGAGACACCGGACGTGCCCAGCACCCTGGCCATGCTCACCCCGGCTCAGACCGAGGGGCCGTTGGACCTCGACCAGGCGTCCTACTTCCTGTCGAAGATCGAGCTCCGGCGCGGAAAGGCGCCGACGATGGCGCCCTGGCGCAAGCGGCTGTTCATCGCCACCTCCTACATCACGGCCGACGCCGCCGAGTACTTCGGCCTGCCCCGCGACCGCACCGTCATCATGGGCTCGCACATCGAGGTGTAATCGCGCGCCGGTCACTGATGGCCGGACCGGTGGTCGGGGAATCTTGACGGAGTCATGACGTCGGGGCCGCATCCTTTCGGCCGTCGGTGGTGTCCTTGCCGATGTCCGTGCCGGTTGCGAGGAAGGGAGTGCCATGGAGGGCACCGTGGTGGCGGTCGTCGTGGTGGCGCTGTTTGCGCTGCTCGTGCTGAAGAGCGGTATGCGCGTGGTCAACCAGGTGGAGCGTGGGGTCGTGTTCCGGTGGGGCAGGGCCCTGCCGCACCACCGGCAGCCCGGCATCACCTTCCTGATCCCCTTCGCCGACCGTATGCGCAAGGTGAACGTGCAGGTCGTGACCATGCCCGTACCCACGCAGGAGGGCATCACCAAGGACAACGTGTCGGTGAAGGTCGACGCGGTCGTCTACTTCCGTGTGACCGACCCGGTGCGCGCGGCCATCGAGGTGCAGGACTACGTCTTCGCCGTCGGGCAGGTCGCCCAGTCCTCCCTGCGGTCCATCATTGGCAAGAGCGACCTGGACGACCTGCTGACCGATCGGGAGCGGCTGCACGAGGGGCTGGCGCTGATGATCGACAGTCCGGCCGCAGAGTGGGGCATCCACATCGACCGGGTCGAGATCAAGGACGTCCAGCTGCCCGAGTCGCTGAAGCGCTCCATGTCCCGGCAGGCCGAGGCCGAGCGGGAGCGGCGGGCCCGGGTCATCACCGCCGACGGCGAGTTCCAGGCCGCGCAGCAGCTCGCCAACGCGTCCCGGATCATGTCCGACACCCCGGAGGCCATGCAGCTGCGGCTGCTGCAGACCGTCGTCGAGGTGGCCGCCGAGAAGAACTCGACCCTCGTGATGCCGTTCCCCGTCGAGCTGCTGCGCTACTTCGACCGGGCCGCGCAGAAGATCGACGCCGACGTCAACAAGGCGGCGCAGGCGCAGAGCGGGGTGCACGAGGCTCCGACTCAGGCGGCTCCGGCTCAAGGAACTCCGGCTCCCGGGGCTCCCGCCCCGGCCCAGCAGCCCCAGCCACAGCCCCAGCCACTGCCGCAACCCCAAGCCTGGCCGCAGCCCCAGCCGCAGCCCCAGGCCTGGCCGCAGCAGGGACACGTCGAGGGGCCGTAGCCGGCGCCGGGAGCCGCCGGACCGGCCGTCCCGGCACCCCTGTGGGCGCATAGCATCCAGGCATGACCAACGTGCTGAATGTAGAAATCGACGCCCTCACCGGCGGCTCCGCCGACCTCCCCCAGTACGCGGGCAAGGCCGTGCTGATCGTGAACGTGGCCTCCAAGTGCGGCCTGACCCCGCAGTACACCGGCCTGGAGAAGCTCCAGGAGCGGTACGCCGCGCAGGGCTTCACCGTGCTCGGTGTGCCCTGCAACCAGTTCCTCGGGCAGGAGCCCGGCTCCGCCGAGGAGATCGCGGAGTTCTGCTCGGCGACGTACGGCGTGACCTTCCCGCTCACCGAGAAGGTCGAGGTGAACGGGGCGGGGCGGCACCCGCTGTACGAGCGTCTCGTCGGGTTCGCCGACGGCGAGGGGCACAGCGGCGACATCCGCTGGAACTTCGAGAAGTTCCTGATCGGGCGGGACGGCACGGTCGTCGCCCGGTTCTCGCCGCAGACCGAGCCGGAGTCCGCCGAGGTCGTGGCGGCCATCGAGGGGCAGCTGGCCTGACCATCGCTTGACCTTGCCCCTGGGGCAGGGCCGAGCCTCTCCGTCACCGGGCGGGGATAAGGATCCGCCCGGTGACGGAGGATGGCATCGTGGACGACGACCTGCTCACCATCGGCGCGTTCGCCGCGCGGGCCCGGCTGTCGGCCAAGGCGCTGCGCCTGTACGACCGGCTCGGCCTGCTTGCGCCGGCACATGTCGACGACACCAGCGGCTACCGCTACTACCGCGCCGACCAGGTCGAGCGCGCCCGGCTCGTGGCCCTGCTGCGGCAGCTGGACATGCCGCTGGCCCGGATCGGCGAGGTGCTCGGGGCCCAGGGTCCCGAGGCCGCCGACCGGCTCGCCGCCTACTGGGCGGACGTGGAGAGCCGGGTGGCCGGGCAGCGGACGCTCGCCGAGTACCTCCGTGGACGACTGTCGGGGAGGAGCTCCGAGATGTACGAGAAGTTCGTGATCGAGACCGTGGACGTACCGGCGCAGGTGGTGATCACCGAGTCGCGGCACACGCTGGCCGACGAGCTGCCGACGTGGATCGGTGCGTCGCTGGACCGGCTGACGGCCGCCGCGCGGGAGTGCGGGGGCGTCACGGGCGCACCGTTCGTCGTATACCACTCCGAGGTGTCGATGGAGAGCGACGGCCCGGCCGAGTCCTGTGTGCCGGTGGCCGACGAGGCGGCCGCCCGGGCGTGGGCCGCCGGGCGCGGGCGGGCGTGGGAGACGGCGGTACGGGTGGAGCCGGCGGCCCGGCTGGCGTACACCCGGATCACCAAGGCCCAGGTGGCACACCCGCAGATCCTGGCCGCCTTCGAGGCGGTGGAGCAGTGGATGGCGGGCGAGGGCCTGGAGATGGCCGGCCCCTGCCGCGAGATCTACTTCGCGGACTGGGACGCGGCGGGCCCGCAGGACGCGGTGTGCGACGTGGCGTTCCCGGTGCGTTGACCCACGCACGGACCCACGCACGGCCCCACGCACGGCCGAGCCCCCTCGGCAAGGACGGCGACTGGTCGAGAGGGCTCTTCTGGTGGTGCTTGTGAAGTTGTGTTCGTCGGGGGTTCTTTACGGACGAAGGTCAGGGAGGACCCCCTAGGCCTTGACCGAGGTGACGAAGGCGTTCCACGCGTCGGCGGGGAAGGCCAGGACCGGGCCCTCGGTGACCTTGGAGTCGCGGACGGCGAGTTCGGCGGCGGTGGGCGACTTGACCTCGACGCAGGCGCCGTTGCCCGCGGAATAGGAGGACTTCATCCACGTCTCCGAAGCGCCCTGAATCAGTGCCATGTCCACTCCTGTTGCGAGTTGCGGTAGTGCGGTTCACGCCAACCTTGTCGGCTGATTGGCGTGATCGACGCTACCTGGCAACTGCCTCTGCTGGAGTAGTCGTTCACTCAACCGGATGGCATATTCCAGGTGGGCCTTCCGCAAAGGCGGACCGACGGTGTAAGATCCGGCGCCCTCCGTGACAACGGCTCATTCCGCGTAGTCCTTGGCCACCTTCGCAATGAATTGCCGGGATTGCTCCACGTTGAGGGACTGTGCCCGCAGATGCTCGTACATCACGGCGTACTTCTGTACGTCCTGGGCCTTCTCCAGGTACAGATCGCTGGTGACGCCCTCCAGGTACACCACGCTGGAGTCGGCCGCGTCGGTGAACTCCAGGATCGCGTACTGGCCGTTGAGCCCCGGATGCGCGCCCACCTCGAACGGCAGCACCTGCACGGTGACATGCGGCAGCTGGGACATCTCGATGAGATGGTCCAGCTGTTCGCGCATCACCAGCTTGCTGCCGACGACCCGGCGCAGCGCCGCCTCGTCGAGCACCACCCACAGCCGGAGCGGGTTGTTCTCGGCGGTGATACGTTCCTGTCGGCGCATGCGCACCTGCACACGCTTCTCGATCTCGTTCGTCGACGTCTCCGGCAACGCGCCCTGCACCAGGGCCTCCGCGTAGGCGTGGGTCTGCAACAGACCCGTCACCAGCTGGGGTTCGTACACCCGCAGCGACTCGGCGTCGGTCTCCAGCCCGATGTACACGCTGTACGGGATGTCCCCGAAGGTGTGCCACCACCCCTGCTGTCTCGAATCGCGGGCCATCTCCATCAACGAGTCGACGATCCGCTGGTCCTCGACCTCGTACACGCCGCACAGATCACGCACGTCGCGCTGACTGATACTTCTGCGGCCGTTCTCCAGCCGGCTGATCTTCGACTGCGACACCAGCAGTCGTTCCGCCACTTCCTCGGCCGTCATGCCCTTGAGCTCGCGGAGCCTGCGCAGCTCCTGGCCCAGCCGGCGCCGCCTGACAGTGGGATTGACATTGGACGCCACGGGACGTGCACCTCCGGCTGCCTGCCTGTTGCTTAACACTTTCCGTATCTGCTGTTGAGCAGACTGCCACCAAGGTGCTTTCTACCGCTGGGAAACGGCGGATATGCGGCGCGTACGCGTCAGTTCGCCACGGGACGCCACCCGATGGGGTGCCATGGAGTGCCGTGGAGTGCCTTGGACGCAGTCGAGCGGGGCGGTGAGACCACAGGGGTCTCACCGCCCCGCTCTGACCAGCGGCTCCCGAACCGGGTCTGTAGGGACCGGGGTGAGGGCCTGCCGGACCGGCCCCACGGGGGCCCGCCGGACCTGCCCTACGGCTCAGTGGGCTACGGCGCGCGCCATGGATCCGCGGTGCGGCTGCATCGGAACCCCGCGTGCGGGTTCCGCGGCGGACCGGGCGGCGGCAGCCGCGCCCTGCCGGCCGGTGGCGGCCGGACCCCGGCGTGGCTGCGCGACCGCGCCGTTCTGCACGTCCATCACGGCATGCGCGACAAGACCGCCCATGGGGTCGTGCCGGATGAGATCCCGCAGCCGGGAACGGGACGAGCGCCCCTCGTTCCCCGGATACAGGTGCTTGCCGAGTCCGACGGCGTGCGCCAGGGCGGCGAGCGCCGCGGTCCGCGGGTCCGGCGGTACGCCGGTGCGGATCGCGGAATCCAGCCGGGAACGGATTTCCCGGCTGATGGCGGTGTCCGTCGCCTGATAGCGCGTCGTCGGCAGCACCCCGCACATCTGTCCCGGCACGGCGGCAACCATGCCGCACCGCTCCAGATGCGAGAGGTAGACCTGCCTGAGCCCCAACCGGGGCCCGCCGATCCAGTGGACGGCCCGTACCGGAGCGCCGCGCCTGCGCAGCAACTCCAACGCACAGTCCAGAGTCGGATCTCCTGTGGGCCGTGGCACCACCACGGCGATACGATCCCCGTCTGGGGCTATCCGTCCGGCCAGCGCCAGCTCCACTAGCTGTGCACCGGCCAGACCGAGGTCGAGCGACTGCGGCTGTGCAGTGGTACCCGTGGCCGGGTCCAGCGCCAGCAACAGAAGCTCCTCCGGAAGTGTTCTGCGGCTCCTGCCCATCCATGCCTCCCCGCGTGGATGAATGACAGGGTGACCCCTCTCACATCGGTCTGTCGAGGGTGCGTGACCGGTTCGTGAGGGAACCGGTAGGTATGTCGTTCTCGTCTACCGCAGGGGCCAAGCCCTCACACAGGACACTGGTACATGGTTCGGACAGGGCGCGCGCGTGGGCGTGCGGCGCATGGAGGAGGCATCGGTGGCGGGCGAGTCCCCCGACAGGTCGAAGCAGCGCGAGTCGTCGGCAGAACCGACGTCGGGGAGCGCGGATCCGGTTCCCGAGACGCGCGATCCGCGACTCGCGGTCACCCGCGAAAAGGATTCCGCGCCGGGGAGTGTGGACACCGCGACCAAGATCCTCTCGATACCCGACGCGAAGCCGACCCCCGCGAAGCCGGACACCGAGGAAGCCCCGGCCCAGGACGCCGCCCTCCGCAAGGCGGTCTCGGCCTGGGTCCGCAAGGCGGCGCCCGCAAACAACACCGACACACCTGCAAACACCCCGACCACGGGTCCGACCGCTACCGCCGACGCGAAGGCGGACACGGAGAACGAGGCGGAGAACGGTACGGCCGAGGAGCGGAAGGCCGATACCGAGGCGGCGGGCGCCGATGCGAAGGCGAACGCGGGGACCGCGGGGGCGAAGGCAGGCACCGGCGCCGGTGCGCGGACGGACGGCGACGGCGAGACGGCTGACGCGGGCGTGACGGCGGAGTCGAAGGCGGACGCGGACACGAAGGCGAGCTCGGCGCAGGCGGACAGTGGCTCCGGCGCGAAGGCTGCGGCCGGGGCCGATGTGAAGGCCGACGAGGAAGCCGAGACCCCCGACGCCGAAGCGAAGTCGGACGCGGGCAGCGAGACGGCTGACGCGGAGGCGGCCACTGGCGCGGACGCGAAGGCGGAAGCCGGCGAGGACGGCGAGACCGCACACGCAGAGGCTGGGGCTGCTGCCTCTGACGCCGGCGTGCAGGCCGACGCGGCCGCGAAGGCGGGCAGGGGCGCCGCCGCGGAGGCCGAGGCGGAAGCCGAGGCCGACGTGGACGCGGAGGCCGACTCGGACAGCGACACCGAGGGGCAGCCGAAGGCGGCGGCCGACGAAGCCGAAGGAAAGACGGAGGAAGCCAAGGACGGGCGGAAGACCGGAGACGGGACGAAGGCCGGAGACGGGGCGGAGAGCCAGGCCGGGCCCGAGGACGCCGACGGCGGGGACGACCCGCAGGGGCCACTCGCGGCCGACGACGAGACCCGCACGGGTGGTGCGGGTGGGAACCACGCGGCCGAAGCGCCGCAGGCGCAGGCCCAGCCCATAGATCAGCCCACCGCCGTCTTCAAGGCCGTAAAGCCCAAGCAGGTCGATCAGCCGACGACCATGCTCAAGCTCGGCGGCAAGCCGGGGCCCAGGACCCCGGAGTCCGAGTCCGAGCGGACCAGCAAGTTCGTCGCGCTCAAGAACGACATGGCCCCCAAGCCGGAGGCCAAGCCTGCCGCCAAGCCGGAGGCCAAGCCCGACGTCACCACCCCCGTCCCCCAGGTCGGCCCCGAGCGCACCACCCAGCAGCCGCTTCCCCCGAAGCCCCCGCTGGACCTCCTGGCGGAGCTGACGAACACGCCCCCGCCCCCGGAGACCGCGGTCCGTACGATCGTGCGCCGGGTCAAGATCTGGACCCCCCTGGTCCTGATCCTGGCGATCATCTTCGCGGTCGTACAGGCGGTGCGCCCGCTGCCGTCCCCCAGCCTCGTGCTGTCCGGCAAGGACAGCTACACGTTCGACGGCGGCGCGGCGAACCTGCCCTGGCCGGGCGAGGGCCAGGGCTGGATGGACGTCGACGGCATCGGCACGATGGGCACCTTCGGCAAGCAGACGCCCGTGGCCATCGGCTCGGTCGCCAAGACCATGACCTCGTACATCATCCTCCGGGACCACCCGCTCAAGCCGGGCCAGGAAGGCCCGAGGATCAAGGTGGACCCGCAGGCCGAGAAGGAGGGCGGCTACGACAAGCACGGCGGCGAGTCCACCCTCAACACCATCAAGGCCGGTCAGTACCTCACCGAGAAGCAGGCCCTGTCGGCCGTCATGATCCCCTCCGCCAACAACATCGCCCGGCTCCTGGCGCGCTGGGACGCGGGCTCGGAGGCGGCGTTCGTCGAGAAGATGAACGCCACCGCCAAGGAACTGGGGATGACCGACACGACGTACACCGATCCCTCGGGCCTGAAGGAGACCACCGTCTCCACGGCCGCGGACCAGGTGAAGCTCGGCCACAAGGTCGTCAAGAACCCGGCCCTGGTCGCCATCACCAGCGCGGCCAGCTGGACGGACCCCTCCGGCCGCAACTGGCCCAACGTCAACACGCTGCCGTACCTCATCGGCGCGATCGGCATCAAGACCGGCAGCACCACCGCGGCCGGCGGCAACCTGCTCTTCGCCGCCCGCAAGACGGTCGGCGGGCAGACGGTGACGATCGTCGGCGCGATCCTCGGCCAGCACAAGCCGTACATCATCGAGACGGTCAACGCGGTCAGCAAGACCGCGCTGCTCGCCGCCCAGTCCGCGCTGACCTCGGCGAACATCCTGAAGAAGGGCGACGTGGTCGGCTATGTGGACGACCAGCTCGGCGGCCAGACCCCGATCGTGGTCACCAAGGACGTCACCGCGGTCGGCTGGTCGGGCCTGAAGGTGAAGCTGTCCTTCACCTCCGGCACCGTCCCGCACACCGCGGCGGCCGGCACCACCGTGGGCACCCTCACCGTGGGTGACGGTTCGGGCGGCGCCGTCAAGGTCCCGGTGGCCCTGCAGCAGAACCTGTCCGAGCCCGGCTTCGGCGCGAAGCTGACCCGTCTCGGCTGATCGCATCACGCCCTGTCCCGCCCCGCGCACCCCGTCGACGGAAGCCCCACCCGGGAGCCCCGTGACGGGGTGCGTGCTAGCGTCACGAATCGGGGCAGGTCGCCGGTCAAGGGACAGGGCCGCGAACTGAACGGAAAGCGGCCGGGAACACCATGGAACACTGCCGAGAACAGAAGACGGGACACGGGGAGTGCCTTCAGGTGGCCACAGCGGAGCCGACACGCGCTGACGACGCCGATCCGGGCCCGGGATCCGGCCCGCGAATACGCGTGTCCGAAGCCGGCCCGGAGGGGCACACGGATCACACCGATCCCAGCGGTCACACCGGTCACACCGGCCCCTCGGACGGCCCTGCTGACAGTAAGCGTCCCGGCCCGCCCGACGGCCCCGATGCGCACCCGGGACGACTCGCGCGCCTGCTCGCCGCCGCCGAGCCCCTGCGCCGGCGGCTGCTGCGGCACCCCGTGCTGTCGATAACGGCCCTCGCGGGGGTCCTGCACATCATCTGGTTCTTCACGTTCGCGAACAGTGGTGGCGATCTCGCGGCGCAGGACGCCTGGGCGGAGTTCGTCGGCCGGCACCCGGACTCGGCGTACAACCTCGCCTGGTACGGCGGTATGCACCCGGTGTCGTACAGCGTGGTGTCGCCGTATCTGATGGCCGTCCTCGGTGTCCGTACGACGATGATGATCGCCGGGACGGTCTCGGCGGGCCTGCTGACGCTGGTCCTGATCCGCAGCCGGGTGGTGCGGAACCCGCTGTGGGCATCGCTCGCCGGGGTCGTCGCGCTGCTGTGCAACGCGATCTCGGGCCGGGTGACCTTCGGGCTCGGCACGATGTTCGCGCTCGGCGCCGTCGCGGCCGTCTTCTGCTGGCCGTACCGGTGGCGGCACAGACGCTGGGCGAAGGCGGCGGTGGCCGCCCCGCTGGCCGGTCTGTCCACCATGGCCTCGCCCGTGTCGGGGCTGTTCGTCGGCCTGGTCGCGGCGGCGTTGTTCCTGCAGAAGCGGCGGCCGGGTGCCTGGGCGCTGGGGATCGCCCCGACGGTGGTGGTCGCCGCCTCGTACTTCCTCTTCCCGTTCTCCGGTACCCAGCCGATGACCATCGGCTCGGTGATCCTTCCGCTGGCCTCCGGCCTGGTGTGCCTGTTCCTGGTCCCCAAGGAGTGGGTGACGGTCCGGCTGACGGCCGCCGTGTACAGCCTCGGCGTGGTCCTGGTCTGGCTGATCAACTCGCAGATCGGGTCGAACATCTCCCGGCTGCCGATGCTGTTCGCGGGTGCGACGCTGGTGGCCGCGCTGCCGTTCACGGTGCGCAAGTCCCGCAAGTGGTACACGGCCGTGCTGGCGCTGGTCGGCTTCGCGGGCTGGATCGGCTTCAAGTCGGTGGACGACATCATCCACACGACCCCGGCCGCGTCCTGGGCCCGTGAGCTCGCCCCGCTCGTCCACCAGCTGCAGAAGGCCGGCGCCGAGAAGGGCCGGGTCGAGGTCGTCCCGGCGCGCTCGCACCGGGAGGCGTCCGCGCTCGCGCCGTACGTCAATCTGGCCCGCGGCTGGAACCGGCAGGCGGACATGGAGCGCAACCCGCTCTTCTACGACGACACCCTCAACTCGGCGAACTACCACGAGTGGCTCCAGCGCTGGGCCGTCCACTTCGTCGTCCTGCCGAAGGACAACCCGGACGGCGACGGCGGCGAGCGCGAGCGGCAGCTGCTGCGGCGCGGGATGCCGTATCTGAAGCAGGTCTGGGGCGATGCCAACTGGCAGCTGTTCCAGGTCACCGATCCGACGCCGCTCGCCGAGCCCGACGCGGTGGTGGACCACGCCGGGCAGGGCGAGATGACGCTGCGGGTGAGCAAGGCCGGGCGGATCCTGATCCGGATCCCGTACTCGCCGTGGCTGAGCATCGTCGACGAGCACGGCAAGAGCCTGAAGGCTCCGCAGCAGACGCCGGCGAAGACGTACGTCAACACCAACGGCTGTCTGATGGAGACGCCTCAGGACGCCAAGGGCGACAAGTGGACGATGTTGCTGGCGCCGAAGGCGGGGACCTACCGGTTGGCGGCGCCGTACCAGCTTCCCCGGGGCACGCCCTGCCCGGACGCGTTCAAGACGCGCTGACGCCCTGAGCCTCGGCGGCCTCAGCCGCCTCAGCGGAGCCGGTCCACGTAGGTGTCGGTGCCCGGAATCGTCGGGACGAACGGCGCCACCAGCTCCACCCGCCCCAGCCCCGAGCCGGAGACGTCCGCGTCCAGGCCGGTGAAGTGCTCCTCCCAGCACTCCCGCGGGTCCCGTTCCAGGAACCACAGCAGGGTCAGCCGGGTGTCGACTCCCTCGACCTGCTTGACGTAGGTCATGCGGTCGCCGGGCAGCGGGGTGGGCCGGAACACGGTCACCAGCGCGGCCGGGGAGCCGGCCAGGCGCTTCGGCAGGTGCCGGCCGCGCAGCCACCGCAGCAGCTCCGCCCGCTGCCCGGCCGACTCGCTGTCGATCACCTCCAGCACCAGCCCGGCGTAGGGGTGGTCGAGGGCGTGGAAGTCCCTGGGGCCCGCCGCGCCGTCCCGGTACACCGTCGTCTCGTGGTCCTGGAAGGCCGTGAAGACGTGGGTGCGGTCGTGGTAGACGCGGGCGTCGCGGTTCAGACGCTTGTTGATGGCGACGGTCCACTTCATGTGGTCGTCGTAGCGGCCGTCGGTGATCCAGTACGTGGAGAGGTAGCAGCCGGCGGTGACGGGCTGGGCGATCGCCGACTTCTCGGGGTGACGCAGGAGTTGCAGGTCCCTCGTCGCCACCCAGCGGCGGCCCGCGTACATCCAGGGCATGGCCATCGCACCGGCGTAGTAGTGGTCGTCCTCGTACCAGCGGTTGTAGGCGAACTCGTGGCCGGGGTGCGGCTCGACCATGGTGATCAGGGCGTGGCCGGGGCGGACGCCGTACGGTCCTACGGCGGCCAGTTCGGCGTACTGCTCGCTGCGGGTCTCCTCGCTCATCAGCCTTCCTCTTCCTTCCGCCATCGGTCGCCCATACTCTGACGCTCCGTCAGATAATGCGCCAGAGTCCGGGAGGTCGCCTTCATGTCACTGCTCACCGGCAGACCGTGGTCGTCTCGGGAGTCGGGGCCGGCCTCGGCCATCAGGTCGCCGCGGCCGTCGTACGGGACGGCGGGAACGCGGTGCTCGGGGCGCGCACCGAGGCGAACCTCGCCAAGAGCGCGGCCGAGATCGACCCGGAGGGTGCGCGTACGGCGTACCGGGCGACGGACATCACCGACGAGGGGCAGTGCGACGCGCTGGCCGCGCTCGCGCGGGAGAGGTTCGGCGGCATCGACGCGGTGGTCCATGTCGCGGCCTGGGACTCCTGCTTCGGCGGGCTGGCGGACGCGGACTTCGCGACCTGGCAGTCGGTCATCGACGTGAACCTGCTGGGCACCCTGCGGATGACGCGGGCGTGCCTGCCGTCGCTGAGGGCGGGCGGGGGCGGTTCCGTGGTCTTCATCGGGACGCAGTCGGCCGTCGCCGCGCCCTCGCAGGTGAAGCAGGCCGCGTACGCCGCGTCGAAGGGGGCGCTGACCAGCGCGATGTACTCGCTGGCCCGGGAGCTCGGGTCGCACCGGATCCGGGTCAACACCGTGCTGCCGGGCTGGATGTGGGGGCCGCCGGTGCAGGCGTACGTGCAGTTCACCGCGCAGACGGAGGGGGTGCCGGAGGCGGAGGTGCTGGGGCGGCTGACGGAGCGGATGGCGCTGCCGGAGCTGGCGACGGACGGGGACGTGGCGGACGTGACGGTGTTCCTGTCCTCGGACCGGGCGCGGGCCATCACAGGACAGTCGCTGCTGGTCAACGCGGGGGAGCTGATGCGGTGATCCGGCCCGCGCCTCCACCCGTACGTTCAGGTAAGTGAACTCGAATCATCAAGTCGAACATTTTTACGGCGACTTGACCTTACGCTTGCTTGTCGCGTTCATGTGACCGCACTCACGATCGAGCACATGAACAGTCTCGACTGGGCCGTACTCATCGGCTACTTCGGTGTGATGGTGGCGATCGGCGTCTGGTCGCACAAGCGCGTGGACGACGTCTCCGACTTCTTCACGGCCGGCGGCAAGATGCCCTGGTGGCTGTCCGGCATCTCGCACCACATGTCGGGCTACAGCGCGGTGATGTTCACGGGGTATGCCAGCATCGCCTACACCTACGGCGTTACTTCCTTTGTGACCTGGTCCTTTCCCATCGCGCTCGGCATCGCCATCGGATCGAGGCTGTTCGCGCCCCGGATCAACCGGCTGCGTTCACGGCTCCATGTGGCCTCCCCGCTGGAGTACCTGAAGAACCGTTACAACCTGTCCACCCAGCAGGCGCTCGCCTGGTCCGGCATGCTGCTGAAGATCGTGGACGTGGGCGCCAAGTGGGCGGCCATCGCCACCCTGTTGTCGGTGTTCACGGGTGTGTCGCTGAACCAGGGCATTCTCATCACCGGCGCGATCACGGCCGTGTACTGCACGATCGGCGGCCTGTGGGCGGATGCGCTCACCGAACTCGGCCAGTTCGTCATCCAGTTGCTCGCCGGGGTCGCGATGTTCGTGGCGGTCGTACTGAAGCTGAACGACAAGCACATCGGCTTCCTCGACGCCTGGAACCAGCCGGCCCTGCACGGCCACGGCAAGCCGCTGGTCGGGCCGTACGGCACCGTCTTCCTCCTCGCGTTCCTGTTCATCAAGCTCTTCGAATACAACGGCGGCATGCTCAACCAGGCCCAGCGGTACATGGCGACGGGCAGCGCACACGAGGCCGAGCGCGGCGCCCGGCTGTCGGCGATCCTGTGGCTGGTCTGGCCGGTGGTGTTGTTCTTCCCGATGTGGATGTCCCCGCTCCTCGTCCACGCGCACAAGCCCGACGGCTCCGACTCCTACGGCCTGATGACCGAACAGCTGCTGCCGCACGGGCTGTTGGGACTCGTTGTCGTCGGCTTCTTCTCGCACACGATGGCCATGTGCTCCTCCGACGCGAACGCGATCGCGGCGGTGTTCACGCGGGACGTGGCGCCGGTGCTGTCCGCTCGGGCACGGGCCTGGAGCGGGCGCTCGGGGCTGATCGCGGCGCGGGTGACCACGGTCGTCTTCCTGGGCTTGTCGATGGCGGTGGCCACGCAGGTCAACTCCCCCGCGTTCAAGGACATCATCACCGTCGTCATCAAGTGGGTGGCCGGTCTGATGGGGCCGATCGCGATTCCGATGATGCTGGGCCTGCTCCGGCCGTTCCGCCGCTCCGGTCCTACGGCGGCGCTGACCAGCTGGGCGGCGGGGCTGCTGGCGTTCTGGCTGGTGAACTACCCCGTCGACTGGAACGTCTCCGGCGGAGTGCCCCTCCAGTACCAGGTCTCGATCCCCCTGGCGGTCTCCCTGGTCCTGTACATCGTCATCGGTTACGTGAAGCCGGAGGAGACGCCGGAGCGGCTGGCGATCATCGAGGAGGTCAACACAGACGGGGGCGGCACGACAGCGGTCCCGGTACCGGCCGGGGCGGGCGACGACATCGTGGGGGCACCCAACCAGCACCTGTAGCCTGCCCGTTGACAAGACCGAGGGGCACGGGCGAGGGCGACAGCGGACCGCCTCCGCGTCCGACGTTCCGGCGACGGTGGCCGACCACGTGTGAGTACGCACCTCTGCCGCAGGGCGTGAGGGAGTGAGCGCGCCCGCCGCTCAGGCCCGCGGATAGCGGGCCAGCCAGCCCGGCGCGGAGCCCGCCGGACCGTGCAGCGCCGGTCCCTGGGTCATCTCCATCGCGAAGTCGTCGGCGAGTTCCAGCATCGTCGGCCGACCCTCCAGCTCCGTCAGCCAGCCCGGCGGGAGGGCCGTCTCGCCGTGCAGGGCGCCGAGCAGGCCGCCGGTCAGGGCGCCCGCCGCCGCCGACGGCCCGCCCTGGTTCACCGCGAGACACAGCCCGTGCCGTACGTCCTCCCCGACCAGCGCGCAGTACACGGCCGCCGCCAGCAGCCCGTCCGCCGTACCGTCCCCGGCCAGCTCCTCCACGCGGGTCGGGCCGGGTATCCCCTGCCGCACCGCCCCGAGGGCGTGCTGCAGGGCGTCCGAGACGGGCTGGTGGCCGGGTCGGGCGGAGAGCAGGGCGAGGGCCCGCTGCACGGCGCCGTCCAGGCTCTCGCCGCGGGCCAGCGCATGCACGATCACGGCGTACGCGCCCGCCGAGAGGTAGGCGATCGGGTGCCCGTGGCTCTGCGCCGCGCACTCCACCGCCAGCTGCGCGACGAGCTGCGGCTCCCAGCCGACCAGCAGCCCGAACGGCGCGGACCGGGCCACCGCCTCCGGGCCCAGCTCGCCGGGGTTCTTCGGTGACTCCAGGGTGCCGAGCGTGTCGTCGCCGAAGCCGACGAGCAGGGCCCGGGTCGGCTCGCGGCGGGCGTAGAGCCACTCCTCGCGGGCGAGCCAGCCGTCGTCCTTGCGGCGCTCGTCGGGCCCCCAGTCCCGCTGGGTGGCCGCCCAGCGCAGATACGCCCGGTGCAGATCGGTCGGCGGATGCCAGGCGCCGGTGTCGCGGCGCACCTGGGCGCGTATCAGCCCGTCCACCGTGAAGAGGGTGAGCTGGGTGTGGTGGGTGACCGTGCCGCGCCGGCCCTGCCCGAAGGCCAGGTCGAGCAGCCCCTCGGGGCCGTAGGCGGCCCGGATCTCCTCCAGGGACAGCGCGTCGGCGGGCCCGCCGAGCGCATCGCCCACGGCGGACCCGAGCAGGGTGCCGCGCACCCGGCTGCGGAAGTCCTGTTGTTCGGCGCGGCCCCAGACGGCGCCGGATGTCGCACCCATGCAGACCTCCTCACGGCACCGTCCGTCCGTACGACGTTCAGCACTGTAATCGACAGCGAACGGCCCGTTCACGGGGGCAAATCACCCGGCGCGGGTCATTCCCGGCCCTTCGAGGCTCTCTCAAGGGTGCACCAAGCGCTAGCCACTGCTGGAGTCGATCTCCTGCCGGTTCACCCCGGACCTCGTCCCGGCCGCCGGGAGCTGAGCCCGGCGCCGAGAGGTGCGCCCCGGCGTGGCGTGCGCCCGGCGGCGCCTGTCCGCGGCTGCCGTCAGATGCCTCCGGCAACTGCCTTCAGCAACTGCCGGGCAGCATCTCAAAACGTTTATTTGAGGATGCGCATACCGAGGCCGCCTGCCAACGCCGCGCTGACGACAGCCAGAACGAGCGGGGGCGCACAACCCGAGGCGTACGGATTGTGCCTATTATCCGACCTTCACCCGGGCCCTTGCCTTCGCCTCACGCTCTGCAGCTAGCTATGTGCTGCGTCCACTTCGTGGCCCCGGCTCCCGACGAGCCCGGGCCGTTGGTCAAGGGAAGTGGTCGGAAACCCGCATGTGAGGAGTAGTCATGAAGAAGGCCTATGAGGCGCCGACGCTCGTCCGGATCGGTACGTTCCGGAAGCAGACGGGACTCCTTGGGCAACACGGCAACGACCGGCTGATCCTGAGCAAGAACGGATGACCGACGGTCGCTGACCGACGTCATGACTGAACTGCACGAAAGTGCGGGGACGGGCCCCGGCGACGCGCACTTCGCGGTCTTTCCGGACCGCGCGGACGCGGCCGCCGTGGCCCGCTCCTTCGCCCGCCCCGGTAGCCGGACCCTCGCGCACGCGTCGGGAAGGCCCTGGCTGGTCGGCCACTGGCACGACGACGAGGTCGTCACGGCGGGCGCCGACGGCGCCTCCGTCGCCGTCGTCGGCTGCTGCCCGGCCGACGCCGACGAACTGCGGCGCCGGACCGCACGGTTGCGTGATCTCGCGGAACTCGATGCCCTGGCCCGCTCCCTGCCCGGCAGTTTCCACCTCGTCGGCGCCCTCGACGGACGGATCAGGGTGCAGGGCACCGCCTCCGGACTCCGGCTCGTCTTCCACGCGGAGATCGACGGCGTGCGGGTGGCCGCCACCCGCGCCGACACACTCGCCGCCGCCCTGGGCCTCGACCCCGACGTCGAGGAACTGGCCGTACGACTGCTGTGGCCCGCCCCGTATCCGCTGTTCGAGACATCGATGTGGCGGCCGGTCACCGCCGTCGCCCCGCAGGACGCCGTGGTCGTCGCCGCGGACGGACGCACCGTACGGCACACCCGTTGGTGGACGCCGCCGGAGCCGGTACGGCCGCTCGCCGAGGCGGCGCCCCTGATCCGGACGGCGCTGGAGGAGGCCGTCGGCGCGCGTACCCGGCAGGGCGGCGTGGTGAGCTGCGACCTGTCCGGCGGCCTGGACTCGACCTCCGTCTGCTTCCTGGCCGACCGCTCCCCCGCCCACGTGGTGGCCAGCACCTGGCCGGGACGCGATCCGGCGGACACCGACCTGCACTGGGCCGAGCGGGCCATGGGGCACCTCCCGGACGTCGAGCACGTGGTCTGGGACGCCGACGCCTCGCCACTGGTCTACGAGGACCTGCTCGGCATCGACGACCTCCTCGACGAACCCACCATCGGCGTCATGGACCGCTCCCGGGTCCTGCACCACCTGCCCGGCCTCGCCGCGCGCGGCAGCCGGCTGCACCTGACCGGCATCGGCGGCGACCACGTGGCGTGGTGCTCCGACGCGTACTACCACCGGCTGCTGCGCACCCGTCCGCTGTTCGCCCTGCGCCAGTTGCGCGGGTGCCGGGCGCTGTGGCACTGGCCGCTCGGCGGCACGGTCCGGGCTCTCGCCGACTCCCGGCCGTACGGGAAGTGGCTCGCCGACGCCGCAAGCGGGCTGCGTGGCCCGCTGCCCCCGTCCGTCGCCACCGGTCTCGGCTGGGGCATGGCCCCGCGCCTGTTCGACTGGGTGACTCCGGAGGCCGAGGACATGGCCCGCCGGACACTGCTCGCCGCCGCGCCGACGGCCTCGCCGCTGCATCCGGACCGCGGACTCCACGCCGACCTGGAGCAGATCCGCTCGTGCACCCGCATCATCCGGCAGTGGGACCGGATGGCGGCGCGCGCCGGTCTGCCGATGGCCTCGCCCTTCCTCGACGACCGCGTCATCGAGGCGTGTCTCGCCGTTCGTCCGAGCGAGCGCGTCACACCCTGGCGGTACAAGCCCGTCCTGACCGCCGCGATGCGCGGGATCGTGCCCGAGGAGTGTCTGCGGCGGGCCAACAAGGCGACAGCCGCCATGGACGCCGCCAACGGACTGCGCGACCACCGAGCCGACCTGCTGGCCCTGTGGGAGGACTCACGGCTGGCGGAGCTGGGCCTGGTGGACGGCGCCGAGCTGCGCCGCCTCGCCCAGCGCCCCGCCTCCAAGGGACTGTCCGACGCCATCCTGTACTCCACGATCGCCGCCGAGGTGTGGCTGCGGGGCATGGACCGCAGCCGCACCCGTGCCGCACACCCCTGACCGGATCCCCCTTGACCGCATCCCCCCATCAGAAAGGCCCTCACATGCCTCTGCGGTTCGGCGACAACGTCTCCACGGCCCAGACCGACTACGGCACCGTACTGCTGGACGAACAGGGCGGCACCTACTGGGAGTTGAACCCGACGGCCACGCTGGTGGTGCGGACCCTGCTCGACGGCGGCGAGGAGACGGACGCGGCCGCCGCCCTGGTCCGGGAGTTCGACATCGACAAGGCGCAGGCCCTGCGGGACGTCGAGGACCTCGTACGGCAGCTGCGCGACTCCGGGCTGGCCTCATGACGACGCCCAGCGCGCTGGAGCGGCCGACCGGTGTGCCCCTGTCCCGGCGCCTGGCCGCCCGCCTCGTCCTGCTCCCCGCCCTCGCCGTCGCCCTGCTGCCGCCGCGCCGCATCCGCGCCGTACTCGGCGTCCTGCGGCGCGGTGCCGGACCGGCCACCACCGCGCAGGCCCAGAACGCGCGCGACGCGATGTGCGCCGTCAGCCTGCGCTGCGCCGGGCCGAAGGGATGCCTGCCGCGCTCCCTGGGGGCCGCCCTGCTGTGCCGGCTCGGCGGAACCTGGCCGACCTGGTGCACGGGGGTGAGCGTCGTCCCGCCCTTCACCGCGCACGCCTGGATCGAGGCGGACGGCGGTCCCGTCGGCGAGGGCCTGCCGGAGGGCTACTTCGCCCGGCTGGTGGCGGTCGGCCCGCCGCCCCGGCCGGCGCACCGATGACCGGCACGGCGGCCCCGCACGCCGACCGGGCCGAGGCCGCCGGGGGTGACAGCTCCACCCTGGCCGCGGTGGCCACGATGTACCGGCTGACCGCGGGGCACCGCGGCGCCGTCGCCGTCGCCACCGTACTGACCCTCGTGGGCTCCGCCCTGGGCCTGGCCCAGCCGCTCGTCGCCAAGGACGTCGTGGACGCGAGCGGCCGCGGACAGGTCGTCTGGCCGCTGCTGGGACTGCTGGGCGCGCTGTTCACCGTCGAGGCGGCGGCGGGGGCCGCGGGACGCTTCCTGCTGGAACGGATGGGCGAAGGCGTCGTACGGCAGCTCCGGCACGGGCTGGTGGGGCGGCTGCTGCGGCTGGAGATGCGGGAGTACGACCGTCACCGGGGCGGCGACCTCGTCTCCCGGGTGACGACCGACACGACCGTGCTCCGGGAGGTCGTGTCCCAGGCGCTGGTCGATCTGGTGACGGGCAGCGTGGTCTCCGCCGGGGCGATCGTCCTCATGGCGTGGCTCGACCCCCTGCTGCTGTTCCTGGTGGCCGTCACCGTGGCCGCGGCGGCCGTGGTCGTCGCCTCGCTGCTCACGGGCATCAGGGGCGCGTCGGCGCACCTGCAGGACGCGGTCGGTGCCGTCGCCGCCGATCTGGAACGCGCCCTCGGCGCACTGCCGATGGTCCGTGTGCACCGCGCCGAGCAGCGCGAGGCGGCCGGCATCGGCGCCCGTGTCGACGCGGCCTACTGTTCGGGCGTGCGCGCAGCGAAGCTCGCCTCCGTCATGAGCTCCGCCGTCGAACTCGCCGTCCAGGGCTCCTTCCTGATCGTCCTGGTCGTCGGCGGCCTGCGGGTGAGCGGCCACACCGGATCCCTCGGCGACCTCGTCGCCTTCCTGCTGTACGCCTCGTACCTCGTGCTGCCGCTGTCCTCCGTCTTCCGTGCGGTGGGTCTCGTCCAGCGCGGGATGGGCGCCTACCAGCGCATCGAGGAGGCGCTGCGCCTGCCGGTGGAACCCACCGCACCCCGGATCCCGGCGGACCCCGCGCCCGCACCACGACCGACCGCACCACCCGTCACCCGCGAACGGCCCGCCCTCGCCCTGCACGACGTCCACTTCGGCTACGACCCGCGGCGCCCGGTGCTCCGCGGTGTCTCGTTCACCGTCCCGCGGCGCCGGCAGGTGGCCCTGGTGGGCCGGTCCGGAGCGGGCAAGAGCACCGTGTTCGCCCTGGTGGCGAGGTTCTACGAGCCGGACGCGGGCACCGTGCTCTTCGACGGGCGGCCCGCCGCCGAACTCACCCGAGCGGCATGCCGGCAAGGCATCGCCGTGGTCGACCAGAACACGCACGTCGTCCACGGCACCCTGCGCGACAACATCACCTACGCCGTGCCCGACGCCACGGAAGCGGAGATCCGGCGCGTCGTCGAACTGGCCCGGCTCGAAGAGGTCGTCGACCGGCTGCCCGGCGGTCTGGCCGCCGTCGTCGGCGAACGCGGCGGCACGCTCTCCGGCGGCGAACGCCAGCGCGTCGCCCTCGCCCGCGCGTTGCTGGCCCGCCCCGCGCTGCTCCTGCTGGACGAACCCACCTCCCACCTCGACGCGATCAACGAGGCGGCGCTCACCACCGTCATGAAGGACGTCGCCCAGGAGTGCGCCCTGCTGGTCATCGCCCACCGTCTGTCCACCGTGCAGCACGCGGACCACATCGTGGTGCTGCAGGACGGCCGCACCGCGGCCGTCGGACGCCACGAGGAACTGCTCACCGGCAGCGCCCTCTACCGTGAGCTGGCGGCGAGCCAGATGCTCCGGCCGGGCGAGCTACGCCCCCCACCTGCGGGAGGACGGTGAACCCAGTTCGGCGTCGGGCATCGCCGGGGCATGGGCCGCTGCGACCCGGTGCGAGTTCAGCCCGGACCGTCCTGGCTCCGCCGCCTTCCGCGTCCTCGGGTGCCGGGTCCGGGATACGCGGGATCCGGTCACCCTGCTCACCCGAGTTCCTGGGCTTCGCCGCTCACTCCGTGTAGCGCGCTCGCAGTGCGTCCTGGGCCGCGGTCACCCGTGCCAGGCGGGGCGCGAGTCTGGTCCGGTCCATGCCGGGGCTGTGCAGGAGGGCGGTGAGGCAGTCGGCCAGGGTGGCCAGCCCGTCGTACTCGGCGGGGCCGAGGAGGAGCGTGGTGTCCAGGCGAGGCCAGTCCTGGACGGCCGCGCCGGTCGTGGCCTCGGTGATCCAGCTCACCCGCCGGTCGGGGTGCCGGGCCGAGCGGGCCAGACGTGTCCACAGCGAGTGGGCGGCCGCCGTGCCCTCCGCCCCACTCACCGCCAGGGCCAGGTGCAGCAGTCCGAAGTTCTCGTCGGCCGCCAGCTCCTGCTCGGCGGCCTGCCGGGCCAGGGACCAGTTCCGCGTGCGCAGGTGTACGGCGCACCGGGTCGCGGCGGAGCCCGCGGCAAGTGCCTCCCCGAGCCGGCCGCTCAGGAGATGCACGGTGGCCGATGTGCGCTGGGCCCAGCAGGGATCTCCGCCCAGCGAGACGAGTCGCTCCAGGTCCGAGCGGGCCCGGTCGAGCCGGCCGACCGCGATGTCCGTCTGGATCTTGTGCCCCAGCGCCCAGGCGCCCTCGGGGTCCAGTTCCACCGCGCGGTAGACGTCGGCGAGGGCCCTGCCGTGGGCGCTTTGGCGGCGGTGGACATGGGAGCGGTGCACCAGGGCCCAGGCGTAGTCCGGCGCCAGGCTCAGCGCGCGGTCGAGGTCGGCCAGCGCCTCCTCGTCACGGCCGTGTTTGCAGTGCAGGGCACCCCGGCTGGCGTGGACGGAGGGGTAGTCGGGGTCAAGGTCGATGGCCTTCCGGTAGTCGGCGAGGGCTTCTTCCTCGCGGCCCACGGCGCTGAGCGCGTCGCCCCGCTCGCACAGCACCCAGGGTGCCTCCGGGTCGAGCGCCACCGCGCGGTCGAGGTCGGCCAGTTGCTGCTCGCGGTCGCCCCGTGACCGCATCAGACGGGCCCGGCGGACCAGGCCCCAGACGAAGTCCGGGGCGATCTCCAGCGCCCGGTTCACGTCCGCCAGCGCGAGGTCGTACCGGGCGAGTGCGTGCTGCGTGGCCCCGCGCGAGGCCCAGGTACCGGGCATCGTCGGGTCGAGTCCGATCGCCCGGTCCAGGTCCCGCAAGGCTGCGTCGCAGTGCCCGACCCTGCGGTGGTACTCGCCGCGGAACGTCAGGTTCGCGGCGTTGTCGGGATCCCGGGCGAGCGCCTGGTCCAGATCCTCGATCGCCCCCGCGAAGTCCTGCAGCAGAACGCGGGTCGCGGAACGGCTGACGTAGGCGCGGGCCGACTCGGGGTCGAGGGAGACGGCCCGGTCGTACTCGGTCATCGCGCGCTCGTACTCGTCACGCGCCCGGAAGGTGTTGCCGCGGACGACATGAGCGAGGGCCCGGGACTCCGTGTCGAGCGCGGCCCGGTCGATCAGCAGGGCCAGCGCACCCGCGGCGGTCGAGGCCTGGAACGCGTGCAGCAGGTCCCTGCCCCAGCGGGACACCACCTCGGTCCCGGTGTCCGCTCCGGCCTGCACCAGCATCTCGGCCCACCGGCGAGCCTCCTCGTCACCGCGCTGACAGGCCCGTACCAGACCCGCGAGCACCGGCGGCAGCTCGGCCCGCTCCCCCGCACACAACCGGTGATACGCCTCCGCCAGCCGCAGTTCCCGCCACCGCTCGTCCGTCCAGGGATCGTCCAGCCCCGCCTCCCGCTCCTCCCGCCACCCCGCGAACGTCTCGGCGAGCCGCCTGTGCCGTTCCGCCCATCCCCGCGGGGACCGCCGGCGCTGCAACCGCAGCATCGGCGCCCGTACGACATCGTGATACTGCACCCGATCGCCCCGCTCACTGACGAACGGCATCCCCCGCAGCCAGTCGTACAACGTGTCGGCTTCGTTCTCCTCGCAGTCCACCACCGCCCGGAACACGTCGGCGTCCAGGCGCCGGGGCAGCGCGCAGGCCAGGGCCACCGCCCGTCGCACCGGATCCGGCTCCCACTTCAGAAACCGTTCCACCGCGGTGGCGCTCGGGTCGCCGACGTCGTCCGGGTCGGCGGGGCGGGCCTCGGCGAGGGTGGAGACGAGGACGGGCAGGCCGCCGGTCAGCCGCAGCACCTCCGCCACCACAGGCTCGGCCACCACTCCACGGTCGGCGAGCAGGCCCCGCGCCTCTGCCTCCGTGAACGGACCGAGCGGCAGGTCGGTCATGAAGTCCGCGAAGCCTCCCCAGCGGGCGGTGTCGAAGGGACGCTGGCCGGCGGTGACCACGACGACGTTGGCGGGGAGCGCGCCGTACCGGTCGGTCGTCACCAGCTCATGCAGCCAGGCGTCGAGGAAGGGGCCGGTGCGCTCGTACGTGTCGAAGAACAGGATCAGCCAGGGGACCGACGACGTCATCTCCGACAGTTCGTCCAGCAGCCTCGGCGTCAGGACCCGCTCCGGGGACAGGACCAGCTGCACGTCCTCCTGATTACGGAAGCGCGCGCTGAGTCTGGCCTTCAAACGGGCCGCGCCCTCGGCCAGTTGGCCCGCGTCCATCGCACCGACGAACGCGCCGGCGCCGGGGACGAGTGCGCCCACGCCCGCCATGCCCAGCCGTACCGCCGTCGTCGTCAGCGGGGACGGGCCCTCCGGCGCGGGCTCCAGCGTCGCCACCTCGGCCTCCGCCTCGTGCCGCCGCTCCCGGTGGGCGACCAGCGCCTCCTCCAGCTTCTTCAAGCGGCGTCCCTGACCTGCCAATTGGCCGCAGATCGCCGTCATCGCCTCCGGCACGCTCCCCGCGCCCTCGTCCACATACGCCGTCAGCGCCCCGCGCTCCCGCGCGATCTGCTCCAGCTCCCGGACCAGGAAGGTCTTTCCGACACCGGCGTTGCCGTGGATGTGGAAGAGGAAGCGGTGCCGCTCGTCCTCAGGCGGAAGGTCCAAGTTGGACCGGAACGCGGCCCGTTCGTCGCCTCGGCCGACGAGGCCCGCCCGTCTGCGCCGTCCGATCAGCTCCTGCATCGACGGCCGTGCCTGCGCCATCCGAACGCCCCTCCCGCAGTTCGCGTTCCCATTCTGGCGCAATGGCCACGCGCTCACCCGCCCTGAGGTGAGGGAGAATTCAGCCATGACCACCACCCCCACACGTCACTCCGGTCTCAGACTGGCCGCCGGTGTACTCACCGGCATACTCGCCCTCTACATCGCCCTCGTCGCCTTCGGGAACATCACCGACTTCGGCACGAACCAGCAGTTCGTACGGCATGTGCTGGCGATGGACACGACGTTCAAGGACCACGACCTGATGTGGCGGGCCGTCACCAGCAGCGGTCTTCAGGACACCGCGTATGTCCTGATCATCGTGTGGGAGACCGCGTCCGCCCTCGTGCTGATCTGGGGGGCCTGGCTGTGGGCATGGCGCAAAGACGACCTCGCCCGCCGCATCTCCACCTACGGCCTGCTGATGCTGTTGCTGCTCTTCGGTGCCGGGTTCATCGCGATCGGCGGTGAGTGGTTCTCGATGTGGCAGTCCAAGACCTGGAACGGGCTGGAAGCGGCGACCCGGATCTTCACCCTCAGCGGGGTCGCCCTGATCGTCAACCAGCTTCCCTCCCGCCGGGGAGAGGCCCACGAGGACGCTAGTTGACCACTGCCACGCCGGTGCCCTGATCGCCGAAGGACCACAGCGCGGCGCCGTCCTCCTTGTGCATACGGATGCCGCCCAGCTTCTTGCCGTCCGCCGGCGGCGGCGAGGAGCCGTCCAGGGCGTTGGAGAAGGCTATGTTCACGCCGGACGCGACGGTGAAGTACATGACGTGCTCGATCTCCACGCCGTCCGAGCCCTTGAGGGACTGGATGCGCTTGATGACCGAGTAGTGGCCGGGCTGCGGGTTCACCGTGCCCGGCCACACCGTGAACGTACGCGTCGCCTTGCCCGTCGCGTCGACCAGCCACACCCGCTTCTGCCCGACCGAGTAGACGATCCGGCGGCCCTCGCCCGAGCCGTCCGGCAGCGCGGGCGGGGCCGAGGGCTTCGCGCCGGTGGACGGGTGGGCGCCGGCGGACGCCGACGCGCTGGGGCTCGCCACGGCGGCGGTGGGATGCGGCCCGTGGTCCGCCTGTACGGCGAGGGCCACGACGACCGCGGTCGCTCCCGCCGTCAGACCGGTGACCCAGGCCCACGAGGGCAGTCGGGCAGCCACGGGTACGCATCTCCTCCGCTAGGGGGCGCTCGGGGGCCCCTTCTCGGTCCAGGGTCGGATCATCGTACTCAGTCCAGGACCGGCAGCAGTTCCGGCAGGTGCCCGTCGGAGGCCTCGGCCGCCCGCCGCCGCTCCGCGGAGACCTCGCCGTAGAGCGTGGTGCGCGGCTTCGCCGGGCGGCCGGCCGCCTCGGCCACGGCCACCAGATCGCGGACCGACTTGTACGAGCCGTACGACGAGCCCGCCATCCGGGAGATCGTCTCCTCCATCAGCGTCCCGCCCAGGTCGTTCGCCCCGGAGCGGAGCATCTCCGCCGCACCCTCCGTGCCCAGTTTCACCCAGCTTGTCTGGATGTTGGGGATCCAGGGGTGCAGCAGGAGGCGGGCCATGGCCGTCACCGCACGGTTGTCCCGTGTCGTCGGGCCAGGCCTGGAGATGCCCGCCAGGTACACCGGCGCGTTCGTGTGGATGAACGGCAGCGTCACGAACTCGGTGAAACCGCCCGTCTCGCGCTGGATCCGGGCCAGCGTGCGCAGATGGCCGAGCCAGTGGCGGGGCTGGTCGACATGGCCGTACATCATCGTCGAGGACGAGCGGATGCCCAGCTCATGCGCCGTCGTGATCACCTCGATCCAGGTGGCCGTCGGCAGCTTGCCCTTGGTCAGCACCCAGCGGACCTCGTCGTCGAGGATCTCCGCCGCCGTCCCCGGGATGGTGTCGAGACCGGCCTCCTTGGCGGCGGACAGCCACTCCCGGATCGGCATCCCCGTCCTGGTCGCACCGTTGACGACCTCCATCGGCGAGAAGGCGTGGACGTGCATGCCCGGGACCCGCTCCTTCACCGCTCGCGCGATGTCGAAGTACGCCGTGCCCGGCAGATCGGGGTGGATGCCGCCCTGCATGCACACCTCGACCGCGCCCACGTCCCAGGCCTGCTGGGCGCGGTCCGCGACCTGCGCCAGGGACAGCGTGTACGCGTCCGCGTCGGTGCGGCGCTGGGCGAAGGCGCAGAAGCGGCAGCCGGTGTAACAGACGTTGGTGAAGTTGATGTTGCGGGTGACGATGTACGTCACGTCGTCCCCGACCGCCGCCCTGCGCACGTCGTCGGCCACCCGGCACAGCGCGTCCAGCGCCGGGCCGTCCGCGTGCAGCAGGGCCAGGGCCTCGGCGTCGGTGAGCTTCGTCGGGTCGTCCGCCGCCGTCGCCAGCGCCTGCCGTACGTCCGTGTCGATGCGCTCCGGCGCCATGCCGGGGGCGGCCGCCTCGCGCAGCGCCGCCCAGTCGCCGTACACCTCGTCGAAGTCGTCGCGCCGGTCGGACGTACGGCCCGCGGTGTCGATCGTGCGGTGCAGGTCCGTCCGGCCGGTCGGCACGAAGGCCTCCTCCGGCTCCTGCCACGGGTGCCCCTCGACCACCGCGCCCGGGAGGGCGAGCCCGGTCTCCGGGTCGGCGAGCGCGCTCACGTGCGGGCGCAGCCGGGGGTCCAGCCAGGGCTCGCCGCGGCGCACGAACTCCGGGTAGACGCACAGGCGTTCACGCAGCTCGAAACCGGCCGCCCGGGAGCGTGCGGTGAGTTCCTCGATCTGCGGCCAGGGGCGCTCGGGGTTGACATGGTCGATGGTCAGGGGCGACACCCCGCCCCAGTCGTCGATGCCGGCGCCGATCAGCCGCTCGTACTCGGAGTCGACCAGGTTCGGCGGGGCCTGCAGGCAGCCGGCCGGGCCCATGATGAGCCGGGCCACGGCCACCGTGGCGACCAGGTCGTCCAGTTCGGCGTCCGGCATGCCGCGCATCGCCGTGTCCGGCTTGGCGCGGAAGTTCTGGATGATCAGTTCCTGGATGCCGTGGTAGGCCCGGGAGACCTTGCGGAGCGCGAAGAGGGACTCGGCCCGCTCCTCGTGGGTCTCGCCGATGCCGATGAGAAGACCCGAGGTGAAGGGCACCGAGGAGCGGCCCGCGTCCTCCAGCACCCGCAGCCGTACGGCCGGTTCCTTGTCCGGGGAGCCGTAGTGCGGGCCGCCGGGCTCGGACCACAGGCGGGTGGCCGTGGTCTCCAGCATCATGCCCATGGACGGCGCGACGGGCTTGAGCCGCTGGAAGTCCGTCCAGGACATCACGCCCGGGTTGAGATGGGGCAGCAGGCCCGTCTCCTCCAGGATGCGGATGGAGATGGCGCGGACATAGGCGATGGTGTCGTCGTAGCCGTGCGCGTCGAGCCATTCGCGCGCCTCGGGCCAGCGGTCCTCCGGCTTGTCGCCGAGGGTGATCAGGGCTTCCTTGCAGCCGAGGGCGGCGCCCTTGCGGGCGATGTCCAGCACCTCGTCCGGGGACATGAACATGCCGTGCCCGGCCCGGCGCAGCTTGCCGGGGACGGTCACGAAGGTGCAGTAGTGGCACTTGTCCCGGCACAGCCGGGTGAGGGGGATGAAGACGCTCTTCGAGTACGTGATGACGCCGGGCCTGCCCGCCTGTTCGAGGCCCGCGTCACGCACCCGGGCGGCGGACGCTGCGAGGTCGGTCAGGGCCTCGCCGCGGGCCTGCAGCAGCACCGCCGCCTCGGCGACATCGAGGGCGACGCCGTCCCGGGCACGTTTGAGGGCGCGACGCATGGAGTTCTCGGTCGGGCCGGTTCCGGGGGTCGCGGAAGTCGTCATTCTTTGAGCATATGGCTCCGCCGGTTCAGCGGGTCGGGCGCGGGGAGGTATGGAGTGCTGCCGGGTGCGGGTACGTTGTGGCTGGTCGCGCCCCTGGCCGAGGCCAAGAGTGCTGTGCTTTCCGGGGGGCACCCCCAGACCCCCGGGCCGCCGGATACGCATGGATCATCCGTACCGGGCACCGCCTCACTCGGCCATACCAACCGGTCGGGAGGATCTCCGCGACCCGCCTCACTGGCTGAGTGACAGCTGTCGATTCCCTTCTGGTGCACGGGAGTTCACGCAAGAGGAGCAGAGTGGCGGTATGTGCGAAGACACTCACGACACCGGACACGCTCCCGCCAGACGCGCCGTGCTCGTGACGGGCGCCGCCGTCGCGCTTACGTTGGGAGGCGTGACCTTCGCGAGCGGCGCCCAAGCCGCGGACGGCGAGCAGGAGACCCAGACGGTACGCGGGACGCTGCCGCCCGGCTCCCCCGACTTCGTGTACGTACCGGTCGAAGTCCCCGCCGGCGTCCAGGAGATCAAGGTCTCCTACACCTACGACAAGCCCTCGGTCCCGGCCGGCACCATGGGCAACGCCCTCGACATCGGCCTCTTCGACCGGCACGGCACCGAGCTGGGCGGCCGGGGCTTCAGGGGCTGGTCGGGCGGGGCCCGGACAGAGTTCTTCGTCCGGGCCGACGATGCGACCCCCGGCTACATCCCCGGCCCGGTGCGGGAGGGCACCTGGTACGTCGCGCTGGGCCCTTACACGGTGGCGCCGCAGGGGCTGCCGTACGAGCTGACGATCACGCTGACCTACGGCGACCCCGGCGAGACCCCGAGGCCCGTGTATCCGCCGTCCCGGGCGAAGGGCCGGGGCCGGGACTGGTACCGGGGCGACTGCCATCTGCACTCCTGGTACTCCGACGGCCGCCGCACCCCGGCCGAGATCGCGGCCCTCGCGCGGGCGGCGGGCCTGGACTTCATCAACTCCTCGGACCACAACACCCACTCCGCCCACCCCCACTGGGCGGACCAGGCGGGCGACGACCTGCTGATCATGCTCGGTGAGGAGGTCACCACCCGCAACGGCCATGTGGTGGCGCTCGGCACGGAGCCCGGCACGTTCGTGGACTGGCGCTACCGCGCCCGGGACAACCGCTGGGCCCGCTTCGCCCGGGACATCCGCCGGGCCGGCGGCCTGGTCGTCCCCGCCCATCCGCACGCCACCTGTGTGGGCTGCGGCTGGAAGTTCGGCTTCGGGGAGGCGGACGCCGTGGAGGTGTGGAACGGCCCGTACACCCCGGACGACGAGGTCACACTGGCCGACTGGGACAACCAGCTGGTCGCCTCCGTACGGCAGGGGCGGGCCTGGCTCCCGGCGATGGGCAACAGCGACGCCCACCGCGACCCGGACACGGTCGGCAGCCCGCAGACGGTCGTCCTCGCCGACGACCTGACCCGGGAGGCGATCCAGGAGGGCATCCGCGCGGGACGCTCGTACGTGGCCGAGTCGAAGAACGTCGTCCTCGGCTTCACGGCGACGGGCGGGCGCGGACAGCAGGCGGGTATCGGGGAGCGGCTGGAGGTGGCCGACGACACACCGGTGACCGTACGGCTGGAGGTCTCGGGCGCCCCGCGCTGCTCGGTCCGCTTCGTCACCGACCAGGGCGTGCTGTACACCAGCGATCCGCTGCCGGTGTCGGGCGCGGGCACGGTCGAGTGGCGCACGACGCCCGCCTACGCGGCGTACGTGCGCGCCGAGGTACGGCACGAGACGGCGCTGGGGCCGGTGCCGGGGGCGCTGGCGGCGTTCACCAACCCCGTCTTCCTCGGGGCCGCCCGCTCGGCTTGATCCGTTCCGCCGCCGCTCAGGCGACCCGCTGAACGCCTCGCCTCCTACACTGCTGCCACAGCTTCCCCCCGAGTTGTGCCGGGACGGCACCGAGAGCAGGAGAGATGGCAGGCCGCAGCGACCTCAAGCACCGCCTCGTGACCCGTTTCCAGCGGTACCTCGCCAATCCGCTCAACCGGCGGCTGCCGTTCCAGGTCCTGCTGGAGACCACCGGCCGCACCTCGGGCCTGCCCCGGCAGACGCCGGTCGGCGGGCGCCGGACCGGCGAATCCTTCTGGCTGGTCTCCGAGTTCGGCTACAAGTCGCAGTACGTGCGCAACATCCAGGCCGACCCGAAGGTCCGCGTCCGGATCGCCGGCCGCTGGCACCACGGCACCGCCCATCTCCTCCCCGACGACGACCCGGTCGCCCGCCTGCGCTCCCTGCCCCGCTTCAACAGCACGGCGGTGCGCGCCTTCGGCACCAGCCTGCTGACGATCCGGGTGGACCTGGAGGACTGAGCGCGGGACCCCCGAGTGCCGCCATGCGGCCGCCGGACCCGCGCTCGGCTCAGCCGACCCGCTCGAACAGGTCGGTGATCACCCGCACCACCGTCCTGGGAGCCCGCAGGGTCGGCAGATGGTCGCTCTCCGGGACCCGGACGAGCCGGCAGCCGGGGATGCGGGCGGCCATCGCCTCGTTGCAGGCGACCAGCCGGGGCGTGTCCTGCTCGCCCAGCAACAGCACGCAGGGCACCCGGATTTCGGAGAGCCGGTCGAAGGCGGGCCGCTCCGGCTGCTCGTGGCCATAGGTGGAGAACCAGCCACGGAACGAGTCCCGGACCAGCTCGGCGGCCCGGGCGTCCGGCGCGCTGCCCGCCGCGGCGAAGGTGCGCAGGGACAGGGCGAGCAGACCGTCCATGTCTCCCGCCTGTGCCAGCCGGACGATCTCCGCGCTCAGGTCCGGGGACTCCAGCTTCGGGTAACCGCTGACGCCCGGCACCAGCAGACCCAGGGCGGCCACCCGCCCCGGATCACTCAGCGCGAAGTCGATCACGGTCCTGCCGCCCATGCTGCTGCCGGCCAGGACCGCGCGGTCCACCCCGAAGTGATCCAGCACCCGCCGCAGGTCCCCGGTCTGCGTGTACGGTCCTGTCGGCATCGGGGACTTGCCGAAACCCCGGGCGTCGTACCGGATCACCCGGTACCACGCCGTCAGCTGGGGCAGCACCGGCTCCCACACCCGTGAGTCCGCGATCCCCGGGTGCAGCAGCACCAGGGGGAGCCCCGAGCCTCCCGAGTCGTCCGCCCAGACCTCGCCGCCCTCGACCTTCACCGTGTGCTCCATGGAGCAAACGGTGCCAGAACTCAGCCCGGCCACACGATGGCCTGTACCTCGCTGTAGGCGTGCAGGGCATAAGAGCCCACGTCACGGCCCACACCGCTCTTCTTGAATCCCCCGAACGGCGCTTCCATGTTCCGGCCCACCGTGTTGATCCCGACCCCGCCGGCCCGCAGCCGCCGGGCCACCCGGAAGGCCCTGGCCACGTCGCCGGACCAGACGTAGTCGAGGAGCCCGTAGTCGGAGTCGTTGGCGAGGGCGACGGCCTCCTCCTCGTCGTCGAAGGGGAGCACCACGACCACCGGGCCGAAGATCTCCTCCCGGGCCACCCGCATGTCGTTGGTGCAGTCGGCGAGGAGGGCGGGGGTGAGATAGAAACCGGCGTCCATCGGCGGGCGTTCGCCGCCCGCGACCACCGACGCGCCCTCCTTCCGGCCGAGTTCGATGTACGACTCCACCCGCGCCCGGTGCTCGGCCGAGATCAGCGGGCCCACGACCGTGTCCCTCTCCCGTGGATCCCCGACCTTCAACCGGGCGGCGTATGCGGCCAGTTGCTCCACCAGCCGGTCGTACACCCCGCGCTGGGCCAGCACCCGCGTCGGTGCCGTGCAGATCTGCCCGCTGTAGAAGGAGAAGGTGGTGCCGATGCCGGCGACGGCCGAGGCGAGGTCGGCGTCGTCGAAGACGAGCGCCGCGCCCTTGCCGCCCAGCTCCATCAGCTGGCGTTTCATGTCCCGCCCGCACACCTCGGCGATGCGCCGGCCGACGGCCGTGGAGCCGGTGAAGCTGACCATGTCGACGTCGTCGGAGGCCACCGCCGCCTCGCCCACGGCCACGTCCCGCCCGGAGACGACGTTCACCACGCCGGGCGGTGCACCGGCCGCCTCCAGCGCCTGCGCCATCCGGTAGACGGACAGCGGGTCCTGCGGGGCCGGTTTCACCACCACCGTGTTGCCCATGGCCAGGGCCGGGGCGACCTTGCCGGCCGGGTTGGCCCAGGGGTTGTTGTAGGAGGTGATGCAGGTGACGACGCCGACGGGCTGCCGTACCGCCAGGGCGCCCAGCACCCCGGCCTTCCCCATCGGTCCGGCCTCGTTGATCTGCGGGGCCACGGGCCACTCGGCGGGCTCCACGCGCGCGTACCGGCGAAACCGGGCGGCGGCCACCCCGACCTGCATCGCCCGGGCGGTCCCCGTGGTCGCGCCGGTCTCCGCGCGGGCCAGCTCGGCGTACGGCTCCATCGACCCCCGGATGATCTCCGCCGTCCGGCCCAGCACCGCCGCCCGCTCCTCGGGCCGGGTCCCCGACCACGCCGCGAACGCCTCCCGGGCCGCCGCGCAGGCCGCGCGCACCTGCGCCGCCGAGGCTTCCGGCGCCCAGCCGACGGTCTCCTCGGTGGCCGGGTCGGTCACCGGATAGTGCCCGCCGTCGGGTTCCACCCACGCGCCGCCGACGAACAGCCGCTGCCCTTCGCTCACCGGGTGCTCACCGTGCGGGTGTCGGCCCCCGAGCGCAGCACCTTGCCCGGTACGGCCCCGGTCACCACCTCGTCGCGGATCGCCTCGACCCCGTTGACCCACACGGCCCGCACCCCGATCGCCCGGGAGTCCAGGCGCGGGCTGTCACCCGGCAGGTCGTGCACCAGCCGGGCCTGCCCGGCGTCGATCCGCTCCGGGTCGAAGAGGACCAGGTCCGCATGCCAGCCCTCGCGCACCTGCCCGCGCTCCCGCAGCCCGAAGAGCTGGGCCGGATCGTCGGTCAGCATCTTCACCGCCTGCTCCAGACCGACCAGCTTCCGCCGCCGCAGACAGTCCCCGAGGAAGCGCGTCGTGTACGGCGCCCCGCACATCCGGTCCAGATGCGCCCCGGCGTCGGACCCGCCCAGCAGGACGTCCTCGTGCTGCCAGGTCTCGGCGCGCAGCGCCCAGGACGCCGGGTCGTTGTCGCTCGGCATCGGCCACAGCACCGTACGCAGCTCGTCGTTCGCGCAGATCTCCACCAGGCAGGCGAAGGGGTCGAGCCCCCGCTCCTCGGCGATGTCCCGCACCACCCGGCCGGTCAGGCCCCGGTTGGCCTCGCTGTAGGTGTCCCCGATGACGTAGCGCCCGAAGTTCGCCAGCCGCCGGAAGACGCCCGCCTCCTTCGACTCGGCCCGCCGCAGCATCTCCGCCCGCACGTCCGGGTCCTTCAGCCGGGCGATCCGCTCGGGAACCGGCAGCCCGAGGACCGGCCCCCACCCGGGGATCAGGTTGAGGGCGCAGAAGGTGCCGAGGGACATGTTCATCGGGGTGAGGATCGGCATGGTGAGCGCCACGATCCGCCCGCCGGCCTTCCGGGCCCGCTCGCTCGCGCTCAGCTGCCGGGGCACCCGCTCCGGAACGGCCGCGTCGACGGTGAGCACGTTCCAGTTCAGCGGCCGTCCGGCCACCGCGCTGATCTCCACCAGCAGATCGATCTCGTCGTCGCTGAACTGGTCCAGACACCCGGCGACGATCGCCTCGATCTGCGTCCCCTCGTGCTCGCCGACGGCCTTCGACAGCGCCAGCAGCTCCGCCGGCCGCGCGTGCCGCGAGGCGACCGGCTGCCCGTCCCCGTCGGAGTGCGTACGGGACTGCGTGGTGGACAACCCCCACGCGCCGGCGTCCATGGCCTCGTGCAACAGCCGTACGATCTCGGCCAGTTGCTCCGCGCTGGGCTGCCCGCCGACGGCGTCGGGTCCCATCACGTAGCGGCGCAGCGCGCAGTGGCCGACCATGAAGCCCGCGTTGACGGCGATCCGCCCGTCGAGGGCGTCCAGATAGTCCCCGAAGGAGTTCCAGCTCCAGGGCGCCCCCTCCTCCAGCGCCACCAGGGACATCCCCTCCACCTTGGACATCATCCGCCGGGTGTAGTCGGCGTCGTCGGGACGGGAGGGATTGAGGGGCGCGAGCGTGAACCCGCAGTTCCCGCCGGCGACGGTGGTCACCCCGTGATGGAGGGAGGGGGTCGCGTACGGGTCCCAGAAGAGCTGGGCGTCGTAGTGGGTGTGGGGGTCGACGAAGCCGGGGGCGAGGACGAGACCGCGCGCGTCCTCGGTCGTACGGGCGTCTTCGGTGACGGTGCCGATGACGGCGATCCGGCCGTTGTGGATGCCGACGTCGGCGACGTAGGCGGGCGCCCCGGTCCCGTCGACGACGGTGACGCCCTTGATGAGGTGATCCAACATGCCGGGTACCCCCTCTCAGACGGCCTGACGGAACCGCGACGTCCGGTGCACGGGATCCGTGTCGATCTTCGGAATGACGTGCTCCCCGATCAGCTGAATGGTCCGCAATGTCTCCTCCTTCGGCACCCCCACCGGCAGCCCGAAGCTCAACTGGTCCGCCCCGGCCTGCTCCCACCGCTTGCACTGCCGCAGCACCTCGTCCGGATCCCCGCAGATCAGCAGCTCCTCCTCGACGAGCAGCTCCACGAACTCCGGCGTGTACTCGGGCAGGGTCTCCGGCCACACCGGGAACCCCTCGGGGCGAGGGAACGTGTCGTGATACCGGAAGACGAGCGAGGGCAGATAGTGCAGCCCCCCGTGCACGGCGATGTCGATCGCCTCGGCATGCGTGGGCGCACAGATCGCCGTCGTCGTCACCATCACGTTGTCGTTCACGAAGTCCCCGACGGGCTCCGCGTTCACGACCGCCGTCTTGTACTGCTCCAGCACCCACTCCATGTCGGAGACCTTCTGGATGCTGAAGCCGAGCACCCCGAGCCCCTTCTTCGCGGCCATGGCGTACGACGGCGGCGACCCGGCCGCGTACCACATCGCCGGATGCGACTTCCCGTACGGCTTCGGCAGGACCTTGCGCGGCGGCAGCTGCCAGTGCTTGCCCTGGAAGCCCGCGTACTCGTCCTGGAGCCACATCTTCGGGAACTCGGCGATCGTCTCCTCCCAGATCTCCTTGGTGTAGTTCATGTCGGTCACCCCGGGTATGAACCCGAGGATCTCGTGCGATCCGGCGCCCCGCCCGCTGCCGAACTCGAAGCGGCCCTCGCTGAGGTGGTCCAGCATGGCGACCTTCTCGGCGACCTTCACGGGATGGTTCACCTGGGCGAGCGGGTTGAAGATTCCGGAGCCCAGGTGGATGCGCTCGGTCGCGTGGGCCAGATAGCCGAGGAAGACGTCGTTGGCCGACAGATGCGAGTACTCCTCCAGGAAGTGGTGTTCGGAGGCCCAGGCGTACTTGAAGCCGGACTTGTCCGCCTGGATGACGTACTCGGTCTCCTCCATCAGCGCCTTGTGCTCGGCGAGCGGGTCCGTCTCGGCGCGCTTGCCCACGTATCCCTGTACAAAGAGCCCGAATTCCAAGGCGGTTCACCGTCCCGGTTCGTTCGAAGATTTCTGACGTATCGTCAGTTTTGACGACTGTGGCACCGGCCACCCGACGGGTCAATAGCTGATGAGCCGTCAGATGATGGAGACGCCCGCCAGCCATCCCCCGTCGATCACGAACGGCTGCCCGGTGATGTACGAGGAGTCCTCCGAGGTGAGGAAGAGGGCGAGGCGTGCCACCTCCTCCGGCTGCCCGACCCGCCCGAGCGGCACGAGCCCCCGGTACAGCTCGTCCAGGGCCCGGCTCGTCTCCTCCGGGTCGGCGTCCGGGTCGAGCCGCGACGGGTTGGACATCGCGGTGTCGATGGCGCCCGGACAGATCGCGTTGACCCGGATGCCCCGGCCCGCCAGCTCCAGCGCGGCCACCCGGGTCAGCCCCAGTACGGCGTGCTTGGTCGCGGCGTACGTGCCCACGGCCGCCATGCCGGTCATGGCCGTGTAGGAGGCGGTGTTCACGATCGTGCCCCCGTCGGCCAGCTCCGGCGCCACCGTCTTCATGCCCAGGAAGCAGCCGACCTGGTTGACCTGCACGACCTGCATGAACTCCTCCAGCGGGGTGTCCACGAGGGCGTTGAAGCGCAGGATGCCGGCGTTGTTGACCAGCCCGTCGAGGTGCCCGTACGCCGCCTTGGCGGCCGCCACCGCATCCCGCCAGCCGTCCTCGGTGCCGACGTCGAGATGGACGTACAGCGCGCCTATCTCCTTGGCCAGGGCCTCCCCCTGGTCGTCCAGTACGTCGCCGACGACCACCCGGGCGCCCTCCGCCCGGAAGAGCCGCGCCTCCTGCTCGCCCTGCCCGCGGGCCGCCCCGGTGATGATGACGACCCGCCCGTCCAGCTTGCCCATGGCTTCCTCCTCACTGCAGCCGGGGTGCGACCTGAGCCCCGAACAGTCCGATCTGCTCGACGAGTTCGGCCCGGCTCCGGCTGCGGAACCGCACCTGGATCTGGTCCACGCCCATCGCCCGGTAGGCCCGCAGCGACTCGGCGATCTCCTCCGGCGCCCCGGTGAGGGTCCGCCGCCCGACCTCCCAGCCGGCCCGTCCGACGTACAGCGGCTCGGTGATCGCGCCGACCGTGAACGGCCCCTCGGCGCCGGCCTCTTCCCGCAGCCGCCGCAGCCGGGCGATCTGTGCGGGCAGCCGCTCCCGCGGATCCCCCTGCGGCAGCCAGCCGTCGCCCTTCAGCGCGGCTCGGCGAACGGCGGCGGGCGAGGAGCCGCCGACCCACAGCGGGACGTCCGGCTGCGCGGGCCGCGGCCGCTGCCCCAGCCCGGCGAAGTCGTAGAGCTTGCCGTGGTGTTCGGGGAACTCCTCAGGCCCGAGGGCGGCCCGGAGCGCGTCGATCGTCTCGTCCAGCACGGCGCCGCGCCGCTCGAAGTCGGCCCCGAGCACCTCGAACTCCTCCCGTACGTGCCCGGCCCCGACCCCGAGGATCAGCCGGCCGCCGGAGAGATGGTCGAGGGTGGCGTACTGCTTGGCGGTGAGCAGCGGGTGCCGCAGTCCCACCACCGCGACATGGCTGAGCAGCCGGACGCGCTCGGTGACGGCGGCGAGGTGGGCGAGGGTGGCCACCGGGTCGTACCAGACCGTGCTCATGGCCGGGGCCAGCCGGCGCGGGACGGCCACGTGGTCGCAGGCGGCCAGGTAGGCGAACCCGGCATCGTCCGCGGCCCGGGCGAGCGCCACCAGGTCCGCCGGCCCGGCGCCCGCCTCCCAGCCCTCCGCGAACAGGGCGCTCTGCGCCTGCACGGGCAGCTGGATGCCGTACGCGAGGCTCACTTCGCCCCCCGCCAGAGGCCGTCCTTGGTCAGCCCCAGCAGCTCGATGGCGTTGCCGCGCACGATCCGCTCGACCACGTCCGCCGGCAGATGCCCCATCTGCGCCACGCCGACCTCACGGGACTTCGGCCAGGTGGAGTCGGAGTGCGGGTAGTCCGTCTCGTACAGGACGTTGCCGACGCCGATGGAGTCGAGGTTCCTGAGGCCGAAGGCGTCGTCGAAGAAGCAGCCGTAGACGTGCTCGGCGAACAGCTCGGACGGCGGCCGGGTGACCTTGCCGGCGACCCCGCCCCAGCCCCGGTTCTCCTCCCAGACGACGTCCGCGCGCTCCAGGATGTACGGAATCCAGCCGATCTGGCCCTCGGCGTACATGACCCTGAGGTTGGGGAAGCGCTCGAACTTGCCGCTCATCAGCCAGTCGACCATCGAGAAGCAGCAGTTGGCGAAGGTGATGGTGGAGCCGACGGCGGGCGGGGCGTCGGCGGAGGTGGACGGCATCCGGCTGCTGGAGCCGATGTGCATGGCGACGACCGTGCCGGTCTCGTCGCAGGCCGCGAGGAACGGGTCCCAGTCGTCGCCGTGGACGGACGGCAGGCCGAGGTGCGGGGGTATCTCGGAGAAGGCGACGGCCCGTGCGCCGCGCGCGGCGTTGCGCCGTACCTCCGCGGCGGCAAGTTCTGCGTCCCACAGCGGTATGAGCGGGAGCGGTATCAGCCGGCCCTGCGCCTTGGGCCCGCACCACTCCTCCACCATCCAGTCGTTGTAGGCGCGCACGCACAGCAGGGCGAGTTCCTTGTCCGAGGCCTCGGAGAAGGTCTGGCCGCAGAAGCGGGGGAAGGTGGGGAAGCAGACGGCGGACTGGACGTGGTTGACGTCCATGTCGGCGAGCCGGGCGGACACGTCGTACGATCCGGGCCGCATCTGCTCGTACGTGATGACCTCCAGCTTGACCTCGTCCCGGGCGTAGCCGACGGCGGTGTCGAGCCGGGTGAGCGGGCGCCGGAGGTCTCCGTAGACCCACCAGTCGCCGAGGGGGCCCTCGGTGCTGCCGGGTTCGCCCATGACGGGCCTAAATCGCCCTCCCAGGAAGGTCATCTCCTTGACGGGGGCGCGCACGATCCGGGGCCCGACGTCCAGGTACTTCCTCGGCAGCCGGTCCTGCCAGACGGTGGCGGGCTCCACGGTGTGGTCGTCGACGGAGATGATCAGCGGGAACTGTGTGGTCTCCATGGCCCTCACGGTAGCGCCGATCTGACGGTCCGTCAGCTATCGCGTATCGGACGACTGCGTGCGAAGAGGTGTGAGTGATTTGCGGATCGAGGTGTGAGGGCTTTGTGTACTGAAATGCGCCTCCCTGTGATCGGCGTCTCCCGTGGCTGACGGAACCTGCCGGAACAAGGCAAACTGACGGGGTTGTTCGATGCCGAGGGGGACGAACGCATGGACGGTGGGCCGCGAGTGCCTGAGCAGCGGCGTCCCGGTTCCGTGACCGTCACGGAACAGGCGGCGCTGCGCTTCGGCGTGCTCGGTCCGGTACGGGCCTGGCGCGGCGAGGAGCAGCTCAGCACGGGCTCCCCCCAGCAGCGCGCCCTGCTGGCCGCCCTGCTGCTGCGCGAGGGCCGTACGGCGACGGCGGCGGAGCTGATCGACGCCCTGTGGGGCGCCGAGCCCCCGTCGCAGGCGCTGGCGGCGGTACGCACGTACGCGTCCCGCCTGCGCAAGATCCTGGACGCCGGTGTCCTGGTCAGCGAGTCCGGCGGCTATGCGATCCGGGGCCTCGGCGAGGGCGCCCTGGACCTGGCCGCCGCGCAGGACCTCGCGGCACAGGCGGAGAAGGCACGGGCCACCGGCGACCTGTGCCGGGCCCGCACGCAGCTGAACCAGGCCCTGACCCGCTGGGAGGGCGAGGCGCTGGCCGGCGTCCCCGGCCCCTACGCCGAGACCCAGCGGGTCCGCCTGGAGGAATGGCGCCTCGGCCTGCTGGAGTCCCGCCTGGACATGGACCTGGAGCAGGGCTGCCACGCCGAGGCGGTCTCCGAACTGACGGCCCTGACGGCGGCCCACCCCCTGCGCGAGCGCCTGCGTGAGCTGCTGATGCTGGCGCTGTACCGCAGCGGCCGCCAGGCGGAGGCCCTGGCGGTCTACGCCGACACCCGCCGCCTGCTGGCCGAGGAACTGGGCGTCGACCCCCGCCCCGGCCTGCGGGAGCTGCAGCAACGCATCCTCCAGGCCGACCCGGCACTGGCGGAACCGTCGTCCCCGGCCACGGAATCGCCGGTGGTGGCGGTCCGTCCGGCCCAGCTCCCCGCCTCCGTCCCCGACTTCACGGGCCGCTCGTCCCTCGTCGAGGAGCTGAGCGAGGTGCTGGCGTCGGCCTCGGAGGCGGCGGGCCGGGTCATGGCCGTCTCGGCCCTGGCCGGCATCGGTGGAGTGGGCAAGACGACCCTGGCCGTGCACGTGGCCCACCGGGCACGGCGGGCCTTCCCGGACGGCCAGCTGTACGTCGACCTGCAGGGCGCGGGACCGAGGCCGGCGGAGCCGGAGACGGTACTGGGTTCGTTCCTGCGGGCGCTGGGCACGGCGGACACGGCGATTCCCGACTCCCTGGACGAGCGGGCGGCCCTCTACCGCTCGGTCCTCGACGACCGCCGGGTCCTGCTCCTGCTGGACAACGCGAAGGACGCGGCCCAGGTGCGCCCGCTGCTGCCCGGCACCGGCGGCTGCGCGGCCCTCGTGACCTCCCGCGTCCGCATGGTCGACCTGGCCGGCGCACATCTGGTCGACCTGGACGTGATGTCCCCGGACGAGGCCCTCGCACTCTTCACGAAGATCGTGGGCGAGGAGCGGGTGGCCTCGGAACGCGAATCGGCCCTGGACGTGGTGGCGGCCTGCGGCTTCCTGCCGCTGGCGATCCGTATCGCGGCGTCCCGCCTCGCGGCCCGCCGCACCTGGACGGTCTCGGTCCTCGCGGCGAAGCTGGCGGACGAACGCCGCCGGCTCGACGAGCTGCAGGCCGGCGACCTGGCCGTGAAGGCGACCTTCGAGCTGGGGTACGGGCAGTTGGAGCCGGCCCAGGCCCGGGCGTTCCGGTTGCTGGGATTGGCCGACGGCCCGGACATCTCCCTGGCGGCTGCGGCAGCGGTCCTCGATCTGCCGGTGGAGGACACGGAGGACCTCCTGGAGTCCCTGGTGGACACGTCCCTGCTGGAGTCAGCGGCACCCGGCCGCTACCGCTTCCACGACCTGGTCCGCCTCTACGCGCGTGCCTGCGCGGAACGCGACGAACAGCCCCCGAGCGAGCGGGAGGCGGCGATGTCGCGGCTGCTGGACTTCTACTTGGCCACGGCAGCTCAGGTGTATGCCATCGAACGTCCCGGGGACCGGCTCGTGGACCACCTGGAACCGACGGAGTATCCGGGCCTGAGCTTCGAGGATCGTCACCGCGCTCAGGACTGGCTGTACGGGGAGGCGATCTGCCTGCTCGCGTGTGTGCGCCAGTCGTCGGCACCCCATCATGTGCGGCGTGCCGTCGACCTGTTGTGGACTGCTGTCGATCTGACCGAGTCGGGCGCCAACTCCCGGGAGTACGTCGACACAGCGGCCTCCGTACGCGCCGCGGCACAGGCGGCCGGCGATCAGAAGGCGGAGGCACGTGCCCTCGTCACCGTGGCCAACGGCCACCACCTGACGGGCCGATTCGAGCTGGCCGGCGAGGAAGCCACCCACGCCCTGCTGCTGGCCGACGCCGCGGGAGATCCCCTGCCCCCATGCTGGGCCTCCAACATGCTCGGCATCATCGCGCTCTACCGAGGTCGTTTCGAAGAGGGCGAGAAGCATCTCACGCGTGCCATCGACAGCTTCCGTTCGTGCGGAGACCGCCCCGGAGAGGCCAGCGCCCTGTGCAACCTCTCCCGGATCCGGCTGGCGATGGGCCAGACCGCGAGCGCCGTGTCCCTGGCTCAGCAGGGAACCGACATGTACGACGCCATGGGACACGCGCTGAAGGGCGCCAACGGACGCTATGCGCTGGGCCTCGCGCTCACCCAATGCGGCCAGTACAAGCATGCTGCCGAGCGCCTGGAGGAGGCTCTCTCCGTCTTCCGGGACAGCCGGATGCGTCTGTGGGAGGGGATGACCCTTTTCCGTCTCGCGGAACTCGACCTGGCGGCCGGCCGTCCGGCGGAGGCCGCGACCAACGCCGAGACGGCGCTGGCCCTTCTGCGCGGGGTCGGCGGTGACTGGCGACGCGGCAACGTACTCACCGTGCTGGGTCGCGCCTTGAGCGGCATCGGGCAGTCCGGCCGCGCACAAGTCTGCTGGCAGGAAGCTCTTGAGATCTTCGATGCGCTGAAGGTCTCGGAAGCCGAGGAAGTACGGGCCCTTCTCAAGCCCGGTGCCGTCGTCTGACGCAGCGCGCGTGTACGCGTTCATCGTTCGTTTATCGCCCCACGGCAGGCTCTTTCCTGTCGATCCGTCGCGTCGGGGGGCAGGCGGGCCGACCGGCAGCCGCACCGTAAGGTGTAGCGGCCGTCAGCACCCGTCCGGCGGCTCTCGGGGGAGCTGCCGGACGGGCCGCGCCGGCGCATCGCATCCACGTACTTTCAGGGGAGCAGAGTCATGAGCAACGAGAACACGGCCACGGCACCGGCTGCGAACACCGAGCCGACCGAGGTGACCACGCTGAACAGCCACGCCACCATCGAGCCGGCAAAGATCACCACCGTCGCCGCCGGCGAGACCACCGGCGAAGTAACGCCGGACAACTCTCACGCCACCGACGAAAAGGCCTGACGAGACCTTCCAGCACGGGGGACACGGCCGCGACGGCACCGAGGGGGAGCCGTCGCGGCCGACGTGTGTCCGGGGGGGCTCCGCCTTCCTCGGGTCTCTCAAGGGCTGATCAGCGGTACACCTTCACGTAGTCCGCCTGCATGGTGATCGGTGTCGAGCCGGTGGGCGCGGAGTGGTACTGGCCGGCGCTGAGCGACAGGTTGAGGATCAGGTACGCGGAGAAGGCGCTGCCCACGCCGTGGCCGTCGGAGTAGACCTTCTGCCCGTTGACGTACCAGTCCACCGAGTTGGCGCCGTAATAGGTGCCGATGGTGACCCACTGGCCCGGCGCGACCGCGCCGGAGTTGGCGTAGTCGTCGGAGCCGGGGGTGATGCGGTTGCTCAGCTCCAGCAGGTTCGGGTTGTCCGGGTGGTACTCGAAGGAGTCGATCTCGCCGTTGCCGTCCTTCCAGGTCCACAGGGCCGGCCAGGCACCGGTGCCGGAGGGCAGCTCGACCCGCGTCTCGGCGTAGTCGCCGGTCTTCACCTGGAAGCCCTCGCCGGATCCCTCGGTGGTGAGCAGACCCGTGGTCCATGCCTGCTTGCCGCTCTCCAGGGTGTGCGAGGAGGGCTGGGCGGTGAACGTCGCGACGCCGTTCGAGGTCGTGACGTCGCTCGGGTCCAGCCAGTCGAGCTTGTTGTCGTCCGGGTTGTGGTTGCCGTAGCGGTAGGACGAGGACTTGTCGCCGACCCACTTCGAGCCCCAGGCGATGCCACCTGAGAAGTCGTCCGACCAGACCACGGACTGGCCGGCGATCGGCGAGCCGCCGCCACCGGAGGGCGACGGGGCCGGGGCGGGTGTGGCCTTCGGGGCCGGAGCGGTCGAGCCCGAGGCGACGGTCAGCCGGTGCTTCGGCAGGCTGTGCCAGGCCCCGCCGGAGTCCTGCCAGAAGCCGAAGATCGTGTACGCGCCGGCCGGCAGCGCGCGGGGGGCGCTGGTGAAGCGCGCACCACTCGGGCATATTCGGACATGTGAGGCGTTACCCGGGAAGTCAAGGTTCTTGCCGGCCGCGTCCCGCACGCCGACACCGAGGGTCTTGGCGGTGAAGCAGCTGGACGCGCGCACGGTCAGCTGAGCCGAGGTCGCGACGCCCGCGGTCATCGCGGTCGGGGTCAGCCGGTCCTGGGTGACGGAGGTGGCGGCGGCGGCCCGGTTGGCGAGCGGCAGGAGCAGCAGCGCGGCGGCTGCGCCGGCCACGCCCACGCGGGCAGGGGAGACGGAAAGGCGCATGGTGGGGGCTTTCTTACGACGCCTGCGAGATGAGCTGTCCCGCTCGGACCGCTGTCCGGTCCCCGCAGGACTCGGCGTTCCGGCGACGGAGTCCGTCCGATGCGGACTTCCGCAGGCTAGGCAGACCCGCCGCGCCCCCACAACGAGATCTGACTCACACCAGATGATCAACAGGGCGTCAAGGTGAACCCGTTCACATCAGGCCCCCCGCAGAACCCCCTTGATCACCTTCCCGCTCGCATTACGCGGCAGTTCCGCCACGAACTCGACCATTCTCGGCACCTTGTAGTTCGCCATCTCGCGGCGGGACCAGGCGATCAGGTCGTCCGAGGTCAGGGTCGAGCCCGGCCTGCGCACCACGAACGCCTTGGCGACCTCGCCGAGGCGGGGGTCGGGGACGCCGATCACGGCGGCGTCGGCCACATCCGGGTGCATGCCGAGCAGTTGCTCTATCTCCGCGGGGTAGGCGTTGAAGCCGCCGACGATGAACATGTCCTTGATGCGGTCCGTGATGCGCAGATTGCCCGCCTCGTCGAGGGCACCCACGTCTCCCGTGCTCAGCCAGCCCTCCGCGGAGATCACTTCGGAGGTGGCCCCGATGTCCTCGTAGTAGCCGCGCATGACGTGGAAGCCGCGGACCAGGACCTCGCCCGGGGTGCCGGTGGGCACCGGAGCGCCGGAGACGTCCACCACCCTCACCTCCGTGCCGGGGATCGCCCGGCCCGACGTCGACGCGATCACCGACGGGTCGTCGCCGCGCCGGCACATCGTGACGATGCCGCTCGCCTCCGAGAGACCGTAGGCCGTGAGGACCGTCTCCACCCCCAGCTCCCCCCTCAGCCGCTCCACCAGCCGCAACGGCACCACCGCCGCTCCCGTCACCACCAGCCGCAGCGCCGAGAGGTCATGGGCGTCCCGGGACGGGTGGTCCAGCAATGACTGGTGGAGCGTCGGTGGACCCGGGAGGACCGACACGCGCTCCGCCGCGATGTTCGCCAGCGCCGTCTCCACGTTGAACACCGACTGCGGGATCATCGTCGCCCCGCGCATCAGGCAGGCGATCACCCCGGCCTTGTAGCCGAAGGTGTGGAAGAAGGGGTTGATGATCAAGTAGCGGTCACCGACCCGCAATCCCGCCAGGTCCGCCCAGATGTCGTACGCCCGCAGGGTCTGCTCGTGCGTGATCATCGCGCCCTTGGGGCGGCCCGTCGTACCCGACGTGTAGATGATGTCCGACAGCGACCGGCCTTCCAACTCCCCTGCCCGTCCGCGCACTTCGGCCGCCGACACGCCCTCCCCTCCCGCCAGGAAGTCCTTCCATGTGCGGAAGTCCGGTGGCGCGTCCTCCGACAGGACCACCACCTGCAGAAGTTCCGGCAGGCCGGGCAGTGGACCCGGGCCCGTCGGGGCCCCGTCCCCCGCCGCTCTGCGCAGGCTCGCCACGTACGACGTGCCCAGGAAGGTGCCGGTGACGAAGAGCAGCCGGGCTCCGCTGCGGCGCAGTACGTCCGCCGCCTCCGTACCCTTGAAGCGGGTGTTGAGCGGGACGAGGACCGCGCCCGCCGTCACCGCGCCCAGGGCCGACACGATCCAGTCGAGGGAGTTGGGAGCCCAGACCGCGACCCGGCCGCCGGTCTCCACTCCGCTCGCCAGGCAGGCCGCCGCCGCTCGCTCCACCCTCGCGCCCAGTTCCGCGTACGTGATCCTCGTACGGCCCTCGACCACGGCCTCGGCGTCGGCGTACCGCTCGGCCGACCACCGGACCAGATCGGGGATGGTGTCCCAGTCGCTCATCACAGGCCCCCTGCCACAGCTGACTGACCGTCAGATTAGCTGTAATCTGACACTCTGTCAGGAAGCCGTGAGGGGGACGCCATGGCAGCAACCGGGCTCAAGGACGCCACCGCCATCGTCGGGATCGGGCAGACCTCGTTCGCCAGGCAGCTGGCCGAGGATGAGAAGACGCTTGCGTGCCGGGCGGTGATCGCCGCCCTCGACGACGCGGGGATCGCGCCCAGTGAGGTCGACGGTCTCGCCTCCTACACCATGGAGGAGACCGACGAGGTCGAGCTCGCGAAGGCCGTCGGGTTCGGGGATCTGACCTTCTTCAGCAAGGTGGGGTACGGGGGTGGCGGTTCCTGTGCCACCGTCGGGCATCTCGCCGCCGCCATCGCCTCCGGGCAGGCCTCCGTCGGCGTCGCCTGGCGGTCGCGGAAGCGGGGCAGCGGGGCGCGGCCGTGGACCAACACCCACGTGCAGCTCCCGACTCCCGGCCAGTGGACCCGGCCCTTCGGGCTGCTCCGGCCCGCCGACGAGATCGCCATGCTGACGCGGCGGTACATGCACGAGTACGGCGCCACCCGGGATCACCTCTTCAACGTCGCCCTCGCCTGCCGCAACCGGGCCAACCAGAACCCGGCCGCCGTGATGTACGAACGGCCGCTGACCCGCGAGATGTACATGACCTCCCGGTGGATCAGCGAGCCGCTCTGCCTCTTCGACAACTGCCTGGAGACGGACGGGGCCCTCGCCTGTGTCCTCGTGTCCGCGGAGCGCGCCCGGGACTGCCGTCGCACCCCCGTCTACGTCCACTCCGCCGCCCAGGGACTGCCCGCCCAGCACCACGGCATGGTCAACTACTGGAACGACGACCCCCTCACCGGGCCCGCCTGGACCGCCGCCAGGCACCTGTGGAAGCACGCCGACTTCACCCCGGACGACGTGGACGTGGCGCAGATCTACGACGCCTTCACGGCCCTGATACCCCTGTCGCTGGAGGGATACGGCTTCTGCGGGAGAGGGGAAGGGGGTGCCTTCACCGAGGGCGGGGCGCTGGAGATCGGGGGGCGGCTGCCCGTCAACACCAGTGGTGGTGGGCTCAGCGAGGCCTATGTGCATGGCTTCAACCTCGTCAACGAGGGCGTCAAGCAGCTGCGCGGGACCAGTACCGCCCAGGTCCCCGGCGCCGCCACCTGTCTGGTCACCGCCGGTGAGGGCGTGCCCACCTCCGCCCTTCTCCTGCGGAACTGAGGAGTCAAGGAGTTGAGGAGGAGCTGATCATGCTGAAGCCCGTCACCGATACCGACGGCGCGCCCTTCTGGGAGTACGCGGCCCGGGGTGAACTGCGTGTCCAGGTCTGCGGCGAGTGCGGTGAGCCGCGGTTCCCGCCCCGGCCCTGCTGCCCGCACTGCCAGTCCTTCGCGAGCGAGTGGCGGGCGGTGTCGGGGCGCGGTCGCGTGTGGTCGTACGTCGTGCCGCATCCGCCGCTGCTGCCCGAGTACGCCGAAGTGGCGCCGTACAACGTGGTCGTGGTGGAGCTGGAGGACGCGCCGCGGATCCGGCTCGTCGGCAATGTGGTCCGTCATGCGGGCGCCCCTCTCGACTCCCTCGATCCGGGGCGCCTCAGGATCGGCGCGCGGGTGCATGTCGTCTTCGGTGACGGCGGGTTGCCGCAGTGGGTGCTCGCGTGAGCACCGTGCGGCTGGCGGCCGACAAGGACAGCGGGGTCGCCATCGTCACCCTCGACCGGGCGCACCGCCTCAACGCCATCGACATGGACATGGCTCGCGAACTCACCGAGGTCTGGCGGGCGTTGCGGTTCGACGACTCGGTGCGGGCCGTGGTGCTCACCGGGAGCGGGGAGCGGGCGTTCTGCACCGGGATCGACCGGGACGTCGTCGTACCGCAGCCCTCGTCGCCGTACATGCTGGACGATCCGCTGCTGACCGTCGGGCCGAAGGCGAACGACCTGTGGAAGCCCGTCGTCGCCGCGGTGCGCGGGATGGCCTGCGGGGGTGCCTTCTATCTGCTGGGGGAGTGCGAGTTCGTCGTCGCCGATCCGACGGCCGTCTTCTTCGATCCGCATACGACGTACGGCATGGTCAGCGCCTACGAGTCCATGCTGATGGCGGCGCGGATGCCGTACGGGGAGGTGGCCCGGATGATGCTCATGGGCGCCGCCGAGCGGATCTCCGCACGGCGGGCCCATGAGATCGGGCTCGTCTCCGAAGTCACCGAGGAGGGCGGCGCGTTGGCCGCCGCGGTGCGCTGTGCCGCCGTCGTCGCCGGGTATCCGGCGGAGGGGGTGCAGGGGACCGTGCGGGCGCTGTGGGCGGCCAAGGAGGCGGGCCGGGCCCAGGCGTTCGCGCAGGCCCCGCAGCTCATCGCGCTCGGCAGTCTGCCGGCCGAGCGGCAGGCGGAACTGTTCCGGGGCAGGGACCGTACCGAGCCGCGGACACGGTGAGTGACCGCGTGGCGAGGAACGCGCACCGGGGGTAGCGTCAGCCCTGGGACGGCCGCCGTCTGGAGCCCTTCCGTGACACACCGGTACGACGGCCGTCGCACTCCCCCGTCAGGCCCTCACGTCCTCACACCGTGCGGGCCGTGCCCGTCCCCTTCTCCGCGTCCAGCGCGTACACGCAGCGGTCCTTGCTGCACGCGTACACCACGCCGTCCTTGACCACCGGCGAGCCGGTGATCTCGCCGCCGGTCGCCAGCTTCCAGCGCAGCCGGCCGTCGTCGGCCTTGAGCGTGTACAGCAGATGGTCGGTGGAGCCGAAGTGGATCCGGCCCTCCGCGACCGCCGGGGCGCCCACGACGTCGCCGCCCGCCTGGAAGCGCCACTTGGGCGTGCCGGTGACCGCGTCCAGGGTGTACAGGCCCTTGCCGCTGCCGACGTGGACATGGCCGGCCGCCACCAGCACCGGTTCGATGGAGGAGCGCGCCTCCGTCGCGATGCGCCAGCGGTCGCGGCCGTCGGTGGCGTCGAGGGCGTAGACCGTGCCGAGGTAGTCCGCCAGGTAGACCCCGCCGCCGGTCACCGCGGGGCCCGGGGTGAAGGCGGGCGGCGACAGGAAGACCGCCGGTGCCTCGAAGTGCCAGCGGACCATCCCGCTCGCCGCCTCGATGGCGAGGACACGGGTGCCCGCGGAGACGTAGACGTAGCCGTCGGGGGCCGGGGCGAGCCGGACGGGCACACCGCCGCAGGAGGCCGCGTCGCCGACCGGGTACGACCAGCGCTCCTCGCCGGTGCGGGCGTCCAGGGCGCGCAGCCGGGCGTCCTGCCAGACGTAGACCGTGCCGTCGTGGACGAGCGGGCCGGCCTCGGGGGACTCGAAGTCGGTCTGGCAGCCGGCGATCTCCCACAGCTTCTGCCCGTTCGCGGCCTCCCAGGCCTGGACGCCGCCGCCGCGGGTGCCGGTGACGACCGTGCCGCGGTCGGCCTTCAGCGAGTACACCCAGGCGTCCGTGGACAGCCGCCACAGGTCGGTGCCCTCGCGGGCGTCCAGGGCGAACAGGGTCGGGCCGTCGGAGGCGTGGATACGGCCGTCCGCCACCGCCATCGACCAGGCGACGTCCCGCGTCTTGAAGCGGCGCCGGCCGGTGGCCACGTCCAGGGCGTGCACCTCGAAGGAGGTGACGTAGACCAGGTCGCCGTCGACGGCCGGGGTGCCCCAGACCTCGTTGGACATGCGGAACCGCCAGGGCCGCCAGCCGCTCGCCGTCTCCGGGGGCGCGGGCGGGACGGGCGGTACGGCAGGGCCTACGGCAGGGTCCGTGCCGGCGACGCCGGGGCGCGGGCGGGACCAGTTGGCGACCAGGCCGGCCTCCGGCGGGGGTGCCTTGACGGCGGCGGCGCGGGCGTCGGCGACGCGTGGGCCGGGGCCGATGGGCACCTGGGCGCCGGCCAGCCGGACCGGGCCGTTGTCGGGGGCGCCGACGGGGACGGGCGGGTCGTACGCGGGCGGCGGGGGGATCGCTGAGCGGCCACCGCTGCGCGGGCCGCCGGTGGTGACCGGGGCGGGCTTGGCGGCGGGGCGGCCGCCGCGGCGGGCCTCGATGAGGGCGACGGCCTTCTCGGGCAGCCAGGCGGAGGCGGTGCCGCTGTCGTCCGATCCGGAGCCGAAGAGGTGCGGGGCGAGCTGGGCCTGGAGGTCGGCGGGGTTGGGCCGGCCGGTGGCCTCCATCTGCATACAGGACTCGATCAGCGGGCGCAGCTCGTCGGGCAGGCCGGTGAGGTCCGGGCCCTCGCGCAGCAGCATGAAGACCGTCTCGACCGGGTTGGCGCCGTGGAAGGGCGGGTGGCCGGTGGCCGCGAAGACCAGCATGGAGCCGAGCGAGAAGACGTCGCTGGCGCCGGTGACGCTGCGGGAGTCCTTGGCCTGCTCGGGGGACATGTAGGCGGGGGTACCGACGGCGACGTTCGTCATGGTCAGGCGGGTGTTGGAGACGCCCGACGCGATGCCGAAGTCGATCACCCGGGGGCCGTCCTCGACCACGAGCACGTTGGACGGCTTGAGGTCGCGGTGGACCAGTCCGGCGCCGTGGATGGACTGGAGGGCCTCCGCGACGCCCGCGGCGAGCCAGCGCACGGCCTGGGCCGGGAGCGGCCCGCAGTCGTTCACTATCTCCTCGAGGGAGGGCGCGGGGACGTACGCGGTCGCGAGCCACGGCACGGCGGCGCGCGGGTCGGCGTCGACCACGGCGGCCGTGTAGAAGCCGGAGACCGCGCGGGCCGCTTCCACCTCACGGGTGAAGCGGACGCGGAACAGCTGGTCCTCGGCCAGCTCGGTGCGCACCGTCTTGATCGCCACGCGCCGGCCGGACGCCGAGCGCGCCAGATAGACCAGCCCCATGCCGCCGGCGCCCAGCCGCCCCAGCACCTCGAACGGCCCGATCCGCCTCGGATCGTGCTGTGTCAGCTGATCCACCACTTGCCTGCCACCTCCCCGTACGAGCCGCGCCACCCATCTATGTACGCGGCCGAAGTGCAGCGTCTCACCACCGCACCGCCGTGGCGGCACGCACCCCGATTCTTCCTGGCCGGGCGCCCGGTTGCGAACCCGGTGAGGATAGGGGTGTCTCATGCCCAACCATCACAAAGGGGACAAAGCTCTGGCATATCGGCGGCGAACCCGTGCGGATCAGCGCTGCAGCAGTGCGAACGACGCCCCCTGATTGTCGGTGACGACGGCCACCAGTCCGTACGACGTCTCGAAGGGTGGCGCCTGCACCCGGCCGCCGAGCCGCTGTACGACCCCCAGGGCGCCGTCGAGGTCGGCGACCCGGAAGTGGGCGAGGAAGTGCGGGGGCATCTCGGCCGGGAAGACCTCGGTGACGTCGGACCGGCCGAAGTCGGGCCGGGCGCCCGCGCCGAACAGGGCGTCGTGGAAGAGACCGCCGTAGAAGGTGTTGGCGGTGGCCGTGTCCCGGGTGTACAGCTGGGCCCAGACGAAGGTGCCGGGCTCGTGCCGGCGCCCGAAGCCGCGATGGCTGCTCGCCTGCCACAGCCCGAACACCGCGCCCTCGGGATCGGTGGCGAGGGCGGCGACCCCGAGGTCGCCCACCGGGAACGGGGCCATGACCACGTGCCCGCCGGCCGCGGTGATCCGCCGGCCGAGGGCCTCGGCGTCCGGAGTGGCGAAGGAGACCATCCAGACGGTGGGCATACGGCCGTCCAGCTTGGGGGCCAGTGAGGCGACCGGCGCGCCGCGCAGCAGGGCCCACACCGAGGAGCCGTAGGCGTCCTCGAAGGACCACCCGAAGAGCGCACCGTAGAACCGCTTGCCCGCCTCGACGTCGTTGAGCTGGGCGTCCACCCAGCAGGGCACACCCTCCCCATACGCCTCTTCCGCCCCCTCCGCCTCGACCACTTCCCCCTCGACCACCTCTTCGGCCTCTATCACGCCTTCTGCCACTTCCGCCTCTTCCGCGTCTTCGTTCGCGGATGCCCTGTTTTCGGCCATGCCGCCAAAGTAACCGGGCCGCGCGCACCGCGCAGACCAGGCACACCACCCTCAGAGCACCCATGCACCCCATTTGCACTCGGCCGAATCGCGCTCCGATCACCCCTCGGTAAGCTGACGGCATGACAGGACAAGTGCGTACCGTCGACGGTCGCGTGGCCGGCCGACGCGGGCAGGCGACCCGGCAGAAGCTGCTCGACTGCCTCAGCGAGATGCTCAGCTCCTCCCCCTACCGGGACGTCAAGGTCATCGATGTCGCCCGGAAGGCGGGTACTTCACCCGCGACCTTTTACCAGTATTTCCCGGACGTCGAAGGCGCCGTCCTGGAGATCGCCGAGCAAATGGCGGCCGAGGGCGCGGGTTTGACCGAACTGCTCGAAGGCCGGTCCTGGGCCGGTAAGTCCGGGTGGCAGACCGCGCAGGAACTCGTGGACGGCTTCCTGGAGTTCTGGCGCAAGAACGACGCGATTCTGCGCGTCGTCGACCTCGGCGCGGCCGAGGGGGACAAACGGTTCTACAAGCTCCGCATGAAAATTCTGAACTCGGTGAACAACTCCCTGGCGGACGCCATCGCCCAATTGCAGGCCAAGGGCAGGGTCGACAAGGACGTGAACCCGGCGGCGGTGGCCGGCTCGCTGGTCGCGATGCTCGCGGCGGTGGCGGCACACCAGAAGGGCTTCCAGTCCTGGGGTGTGAAGCAGGCCGAACTGAAGCCGAATCTGGCGCTGTTGGTCCACCTGGGCGTGACCGGAAAGAAGCCGACCAAGTAACACCCGGCTCTTATTCCAACACCCCAGTCCCCAAGTCCTGTCTGGCAGGCGGTGGTTCACCCGCGTGAGCGGTCGAGCCACCGCCTGCGCTGCTGTGCACTGCCGTGCGCTGTCATGCGCCGTCACGCGGGCAGCGGACGGTCCCGTACGACGTGCTTCATCACCAGCGTCGAGGTCAGCCGCTGCACTCCGGGCAGGGTCGCGAGCCGCTCGTCGTACAGCCGCTGGAAGGCCGCGAGGTCGGCGGTGGCGATCCGGAGCAGATAGTCGGGCTCGCCGAACAGGCGCTGGGCGTCGAGGACGTGCTCCAGCTCGCCCACGGCCCGCTCGAACTCGACGACCGTGTCCCGGTCCTCCTGCCGCATGGACACGAAGACCAGCGCCTCGAAGTTCAGGCCGAGCGCGGTCGCGTCCACGACCGCCCGGTAGCCCTGGATGGCCCCGGAGCGCTCCAGCTCGCGCAGCCGCCGGTGGCAGGGCGAGACGCTGAGCCGCACCCGCGCGGCCAGCTCGGTCACGGTCAGCCGCCCGTCCTGCTGCAGCTCGGCAAGGATCTTTCTGTCTACGTCGTCCACGAGGAAGATTCTTCCCCAGAACCCCGGATCATGGGCAAACTTCGGAAACACTTTCGGGCCATTCACGCCTAATGTCCCCAGTATGGATTCGGGACTGCTCTTCTCCTTCCTCGCCGTGGATCTGCTGCTGGTGTGCGTACCGGGCGCCGACTGGGCGTACGTCATCACGACCGCCCTGCGCGGCCGCTCGGTGCCGCGCGCGGTCACCGGTCTGGTCTGCGGCTACGCCCTGCACACGGCCTTGGCGACGGCGGGCCTGGCGGTCCTGGTCGCGGGCTCCCCGAAACTGCTGACGGCCCTGACGGTGGCGGGCGCGGGATATCTCCTCTGGCTCGGCTGGAGCGTCCTGCGCCGTCCGGCGGTGCCGGGTGCGGACGGCACCCCCACGGCCGGTGCGTGCCGGCTGTTCCTCCGCGGCGCCACGATCAGCGGCCTGAACCCCAAGGGCCTGCTGCTCTACTTCTCGGTCCTCCCCCAGTTCCTCACCCTCAAGGGCGCCCACCTGCCCGTCCCCGTCCAGACCGCGACCCTGGGCCTGCTCCACATGGCGTGCTGCGCGGCCGTGTACCTGAGCGTCGGCGCCCTGTCCCGCGCGCTGCTCGCCGCGCGGCCCGCGGCGGCTCGGGCGGTGACGCGCACGTCGGGGGCGGCGATGCTGGGGATCGGGGCGTTCTTGCTGGTGGAGCGGTTGGCGACGCTGTAGCTGCGCGAGGGCCGGAACCACTCGCCTAGCCCTCCGCGCGCGTCAGCCGGAAGAGGCGGATCTCCCGGTCCACCCGCGCCTGGTACGTGGCGTACGGCGGCCAGAACGCCAGCAGTGCCGTCCAGACGGCGGCCCGCTCCCGCCCCTCCAGCAGCCGGGCCGTGACGCGGACGTCCCGCCCCTTCCAGCTGATCGAGGCGTCGGGATGGGCGAGCAGATTGTGCGTCCAGGCCGGATGGGCCGTGCGGCCGAAGTTCGAGCCGACCAGGATCCAGCTCTTGCCGTCCGCCTCCGGCATGCAGGCCAGCGGGGTCCGGCGGGGCAGGCCACTGCGGGCGCCGGTGGAGGTGAGGACCACCCCGGGCAGCATCCGGGCGCTGAGCAGGAAGCGGCCGCCGGTGAGCCGGTGCACGCTCCGGTCGAGCGCGGGGACCATATGCGGGGCGACCTTCGCGAAGGCGCGGGTGGCCGACACCCGCTGCACGAGGCGGACGCCGAGGCCGGCCATCAGACGGCCACCTCGCCGCCCGCGAAGAGACCGGCGACCTCGGCGGCCCGGTCCCGCAACCGGTGCACCGGCCCGAACAGCAGCTCGTCCCCCGCCGCCCGCTTGAAGTACAGCTGCGCGTCATGCTCCCAGGTGAACCCGATCCCGCCGTGCAACTGAATCCCCTCGGCAGCAGCCCCCCGCAACGCCTCCAGGGCCTGCGCAAGCCCCAACCCACCAGCGCCCCGCTCCTCCTGCCCCTGCCCCTGCCCCTGCCCCTGCCCCTGCCCGAGCGTCGGCGGCGTCGGACCGGACCGCGGCCCGGCGCCCCGGCCGGAGGCCCACGCCGCGTAGTACGCCGCCGACCGAGCCGCCTGCACCCCCACATACGCATCGGCCAGCCGATGCTTCACCGCCTGGAAGGAGCCCACCGGCCGCCCGAACTGCTCCCGTTGCCCGACGTACTCCACCGTCCGCTCCAGCACCCGCTCGGCCGCCCCCACGGCCTCACAGGCCAGCACCGCGGCAGCCGAGTCCCCCACCGCGGCCAGCGCGGGCAACACGTCCACCCCCTCGTCCCCGAGCAACTCGCCCCGGACATCCCGGAGTTGTACCCGCCCCTGTGGCCGAGTGGCGTCCAGCACGGTCTGCCGGGCCCGTACGACACCGGCCGCATCCCCCGCCACCAGGAACAGCCGGGTCCGGGACCGCGCAAAGCCTCCGGTGTGCGCGGCGACGAGCAGCAGCCCCGCACTGTGCCCGTCCAGCACCTGGTCCACCTGCCCATAGAGCTGCCAGTCACCGTCCACACGCCGGGCCTGCACCCCCCCGGCCCGTCCGCCACCCGCCGTGAACCCGGAATTTCCGCAGGTCAGAGCCAGGACGGCGGCAAGGGCAGGACCGGGGACGGCCAGCGCGGCGGTCAGGCTGCCGGCGGCCAGCCGGGGCAGCAGCTCGGCACGCTGCGCCGCCGTCCCGAGGGCGAGGATCAGCGGGGCGGTGAGGACGGACGTGGCGAACAGCGGTGAGGGGGCAAGCGCCCGGCCGATCTCCTCGCAGGCGAGGGCCAGTTCGGTGACCGAGCAGCCGACACCGCCGTACCGCTCGGGCAGCGCGAGCCCCGGCAGGCCGAGCTGGTCGGCGAGGGCGGACCACAGGAGGGGATCGTGTCCGGCCGGGCTGTCGACGGCGCTCCGCAGCTCCGCCGGCCCGCACCGCTTGTGCAGCAGCTCGCGCAGGGTGCGGCGGATCTCGTCCTGCTCGGCGGTGAGGCGCGTGTCCATGACTCTTCCCTCCGCATCTGACGGACCGTCATATTAGGAGTCCGGAAACGATATGCACAGGGGAAGGTGGGCTCTCATGACTCCGGGAGGCCGGAAAGTCGCCGTGGTGGGTGTCGCGCTCTCCGACTGCGGGCGCGTCGACGACGCCACCGCCTACACCCTGCACGCGCAGGCGGCCCGTCGCGCCCTCGCGGACGCCGGGCTGGACCGCGCGCTGGTGGACGGCTTCGCCTCGGCCGGCCTCGGCACGCTGGCCCCGGTGGAGGTGGCCGAGTATCTGGGCCTGCGCCCCACCTGGGTGGACTCCACCTCGGTCGGCGGCTCGACCTGGGAGGTCATGGCGGCGCACGCGGCCGACGCGATCGCGGCGGGCCACGCCCATGCCGTCCTCCTCGTCTACGGCTCCACCGCCCGGGCCGACATCAAGGCCGGCAGGAGGACCGGCGACCTGTCCTTCGGCGCCCGCGGGCCCCTCCAGTTCGAGGTGCCCTACGGCCACACGCTGATCGCCAAGTACGCGATGGCCGCCCGCCGGCACATGATCGAGCACGGTACGACCATCGAGCAGTTGGCTCAGGTGGCGGTCCAGGCCAGGGCCAACGCGGCGCTGAACCCGGAGGCGATGTTCCGCGCACCGATCACCGTCGACGACGTCCTGGCCGGCCCGATGATCGCCGACCCCTTCACCAAGCTGCATTGCTGTCTGCGCTCGGACGGCGGTGCGGCGGTCCTGCTGGCGGCCGAGGAGTACGTACGGGACTGCCGTACGGCCCCGGTCTGGATCCTCGGCACCGGCGAGCACGTCTCGCACGCGGCGATGTCGGAGTGGGCGGACTTCACGGTGTCCCCGGCGGCGGTGAGCGGACGCCTCGCCTTCGAGCGGGCGGGGGTGCGCCCGGCCGAGATCGACTTCGCGGAGATCTACGACGCCTTCACCTATATGACCCTGGTGACCCTGGAGGACCTGGGTTTCTGCGGGAAGGGCGAAGGCGGGGCGTTCGTGGAGAAGGGCCGGCTGCTGGTCCGCGGCGGGGAGCTGCCGGTGAACACGGACGGCGGCGGACTGTCGGCCCAACACCCGGGAATGCGGGGGCTGTTCCTGCTGGTCGAGGCGGTGCGGCAGCTGCGCGGGGAGGCCGGGGAGCGGCAGGTGCGGCGGCCCGGCGGAGAGCTGCCGCGGCTGGGCGTGGCGTCCGGGACGGGCGGCTGGTTCTGTTCCTCCGGGACGGTGGTGCTCGGCCGGAACTGATCGGCCCGGGAGCCGTACGGGAAGACGGCTCGTACCGGCCGGTGTTGCCGCCGGCCACGGACGAGCCGCAGGAGGAGACCGACATGGCGTTGACCCGCGAAGAGCGAGAGGCGTTCCTGGCCGAGCCGCACATCGCCGCGCTGGCGGTGGACGCGGGCCCCGGGCGCGCACCGCTGGCCGTGCCCATCTGGTACTGGTACGAGCCCGGCGGCGACGTGTGGATCATGACCGGGCGGGAGTCCCGCAAGTACGCCCTGATCAGCGCGGCGGGCCGGTTCACGCTGATGGTCGAGCGGGTGGAGCCGACGGTCAGGTACGTGTCGGTGGAGGGACCGGTGGTGAACACGGCTCCGGCGACGCTCGAAGGGCTGCGGGCGATCTCGGCGCGCTATCTGCCGGCCGAGAAGGTGGACGGCTACGTCGACTTCGCCCGGAAGAACCACGGGGAGCAGGTGGTGGTCCACATGCGCCCCGAGAGGTGGGTGTCGTCGGATCTCGGCCAGGTGTGAGCGCGCGGGCCGGATGTGAGCGGCAGGGCCGGATGTGACCATTGGGGGCATGGGAACTGATCTCCCGGCGCTGCTGAGGTCGCTGCGGGTGTGGGACGCGGGGGCGACGACGCTGCCCGCCTTCGACCCGGACACCGCCCCGCCGACCCCGCTGGCCCTGTTCACGAGCTGGTTCGCGGACGCGGTCGCGGCCGGGCAGCCGGAGCCGCACACGATGTCGCTGGCCACGGTGGACGAGGAGGGGGAGCCGGACGTACGGATCGTGATGCTGCACGGCGCCGACGCGGACGGCTGGTCCTTCGCCACGCACGCCACGAGCCGCAAGGGCCGCGCCCTCGCCGCCCACCCGTACGCGGCGCTGGCCTTCTACTGGCCGGCGCTGGGCCGCCAGGTGCGGCTGCGCGGGCCGGTGACGTCCGCACCCTCCGAGGAGAGCCAGGCGGATCTGCACGCCCGCTCCACGGGTGCCCTGGCCGCCGCCCTCACCGGCCGGCAGAGCGCGGAGCTGTCCTCGCTGGACGAGCTGCGGCAGGCGTCGGAGACGGCCTGGGAGCGGGCCCGTGAGAACCCGGCCGAGCCGTCCCCGACCTGGACCCTGTACCGGCTGCGCCCGCGGACGGTGGAGTTCTTCCAGGGCGACCCGGACCGGCGGCACGTACGCCTGGAGTACCGCAGCACGGAGTTCGGCTGGAGCCGCGGCCTGCTCTGGCCGTGAGCCGCCCCTCCCGCCGGACGCGCCTCGTCACGCGAACCGGACGCGCCCCGGTCACTCGAAGACGTGACGGTTCTGTCGTACGAAGTCGGCGAACCCCAGGGGTGCGCGGCCGGTGAGGTCGGTGACGGTCGACGTGACGGTGTCGGCGCCGCCGTAGCGGTAGGCGCGGGCCACCTCGATCAGGGCGTCGGCCTGGAACTCCGGCATCCCGCGGCCGAGCATCATCGCGCGCGCCTCGTCGTCGGCCGGACCCACGTAGCGCACCGGCTTGCCGAGCACGTCGGAGAACTCCGCCGCGGCTTCGGCGTAGGTCAGTGCCTTCGGCCCGGTGAGGTCGTAGACGCGGCCGTCGTGGCCGTCGGTGGTGAGGACGTGCGCGGCGACGCGAGCGATGTCGCCGGTGTCGATGAAGCTGATGGGTGCGGTGACCAGGGGCAGCCGGAGCTCCCCGGCCTCGCGGACGGAGGGCTGGCGCAGGAAGTTCTGCAGATGGAAGTTGGGCCGCAGGAAGGTCCAGGGCAGCCCGGACGCGATCAGTGCCTCTTCGACGGGCCGGTGCAGCCGGGCGATCGGCGTGAGTTCCTCGTCGGCCCGCCAGACCGACAGCTTGACCACCCGGGCGCCCGCCTTGCGGGCGGCTTCCACCATGTTGAGTTCGAGCGTCGTCTGGGCGGGGCCGGTCGCGCCGAGAAGGAACACGGTGTCGACACCGTCGAGTGCGGGGCCGAGCGTGTCCGGCACGGCCAGGTCGAGCGTCACCGCCCGGCCGCCCGACTCGATCACCCGGTCGGTGGTGCGCGGATCGCGGTACGCGGCCCGCGTGGCCGCGCCGCAGGCTTGGAGACTCTCCAGGAGAGCCCTGCCGACGTTCCCGCTCGCCCCGGTCACCAGAATCATGGTCGCCTTCCCCCGTCAGTCTTCTTCGGGCCGTCGGCGCCGAAGCGCCACACCGCGAAGTCCGCCACCGGACGGTAGCCGATCAGCTGGTACAGGGCGTTGCTCGTCGGGTTGGCGAGGTCGGTGAAGAGGAGGATCTCGGCGGTGCCCGCCGCTCGTGCGGCGCGGCTGACCTCCGCCGTGGCGGCGCCCGCGTAGCCGCGCCCGCGCAGGCCCGCCGGGGTGTAGACGGGGGCGACACGGACCTGGCCGGCGGTTTCCGGGGTGACTCCGGCCAAGGAGACGGGGGTGCCGTCCGGGGTCTCCCATAGGGTGACGCCGCCATGGGCGATACGGGCGTCGGCCCATGCGGCCGGATCCCGGCCGGCGCCGTTGCCCACGGCCTGCGCGAACTCCCCGTACCAGCGCTCCAGCAGCGCACGGTCCCCGTCGTCCGCGATCCGCGCGCGCCCCTCGGGCCTGGGCTGTGGGACCGTCAACTCCGCCAGGCGGTACAGCCGTTGCCGCTGCTGGACCGTCCCTGTCGCGCCGGTCCGCCGCCGCCAGGCCGCGGCGACGGCCTCCGCCGTCTCCCGCGGTCCGGAGATCCCGGAGACCGTGTGGTCCAGCTCCGCGAGCCGGTCCGCCAGTGCGTCGGCAGCGACGGGGGTGAGCGCGGTGACGTGCGCGGGGAAGGGCGGGGTGTGCAGCAGGGCCGCGCGGACCCTGCCGTCGCCGTTCCCCTCCAGAACACCGAAGACGGGGTCCTCGGGGCCGTAGAAATGCCGGCCGCGGCGGCGCAGTGCGTCCGTCGTCGTCAACAGCACCGTGTGCAGGGCCGGTTGGGCGGACAGGAAGTCGCCCGCGCGGGCGAGGAAGTCGTCCAGGTCTTCGGTGAGATACCAGTTCTCGGGGCTCATGCACCCCAATGATCGGGCTCACCCACCCGGCTGGAACACCGGTTTTCCGTCCCGGAACGTCACCCGCAGGGCCATCCCCGCCGCCAGGGCTCCCGCCGCGCAGTTCACGACCTCCGTCATCATCCGCGGCCCCTCCACCAGGTCGACCACCGCGGCCACATAGGGCGTACGGTCGCCGAAGGGCGGCAGGTCATTGCGGTGGACGGTGGACCAGGTGTAGAGCGCGGCACGGCCGCTCGCCTCCTCCCAGGTCACCCGCTCGCTCCAGCAGTGCGGGCAGAACTCGCGGGGGTAGTGGTGGGCCCGGCCGCAGGCCCCGCAGCGGCGGATCAGCAGCCGGCCCCGCGCGGCCGCCTCCCAGTAGGTGCGGGTGAAGGCGTCGGGCTCGGGGACGTCGTACCGCACCGCTCCCATCAGAACCAGCCCAGCCAGGCATCGAGCGACCAGGTCTGCCAGGACATGCCGAAGAACCCGACGAGCGAGATCAGCGCCATCATCGAGTTCTGGCCCTGCTCCGCCCAGTCGTGGATCATCAGGACGAAGTAGGTCGCGTTCAGCAGCAGACCGCCGAGCAGCGCGACCGGGGTCAGGAAGCCGAGGATCAGGCCGAGGCCCAGGGAGAGTTCGGCGTAGGCGACGAGGTACGCCATCAGCTTCGGATGCGGCTTCACCATCGTCTCGAAGCCGGTCCGCACCGGCGCCCAGCGGTGTTTCTCCGCGACGCCCGCCGCCCAGGCGATGCCGCTGCCGCGCTCGAACCAGGCCTTCTTGTCCTTGTGCCGCCAGCTCTCCAGCCACCACAGCCCGAGACCGATCCGCAGCACCGCCAGCCATTCCGCGCCGTCGAGCCATATCGAGTCCATGGATCTGACGGTACGTCAGCTTGCCTGAGTACGTCAGATGGCCGGAGAGAAATAGCGCACACTTTCCCCTGATCCACGTGGGCTACGTCACTTGTAGCGCATACTTCTCCACACGCGTGATCAATCCGCAACCAATTCCGGTCTTGACCGAGACCCATCAACCGGGTGGGTGATTACGCTCCGGAGTATGGCCGTCTCCCCCTGTGCTTCCGTGCATCTCTCCGCGACGCCCGCCGCCCGCCCGGTCTACGTCATAGGCGCCGGTCCGGGCGGTCTGGCCGCCGCGCACGCGCTGCGGAGCCGGGGCATACGGGCCGTGGTCCTCGAAAAGGCGGACCGCGTCGGCGCCTCCTGGCGCGGCCACTACGACCGCCTGCGGCTGCACACCACCCGGCGGCTGTCCGCCCTGCCGGGCCTGAAGATCCCCCGGAGGTTCGGGCGCTGGGTCGCCCGGGACGACGTGGTGCGCTATCTGGAGACGTACGCCGAGCACCACGAACTGGAGATCGTCACCGGTGTGGAGGTCTTCCGCGTCGAGCGCGCCGGGGACGGCGGCGGCTGGCTGCTGCACGCCTCCGGCGGGCGCGAGCTGACCGGCAGCGCGCTGGTCGTCGCCACCGGCTACAACCACACCCCGCGCATCCCCGACTGGCCGGGCCTCGCCGACTACGGCGGGGAGTTCCTGCACGCCGGCGGCTATCGCAACGCAACCCCGTACGCCGGCCGGGACGTCCTGGTCGTCGGCGCCGGCAACACCGGCGCCGAGATCGCCGTGGACCTGGCGGCGGGCGGGGCCGCGCGGGTGCGGCTGGCCGTGCGCGGCGCCCCGCACCTCGTGCGCCGCTCGACGCTCGGCTGGCCCGCGCAGTACTCGGGCGTGCTGGTACGGCGACTGCCGGTGGGGCTGGTGGACCGGCTGTGCCGGATCCAGGCGAAGGTCGGCGTGCCGGACCTGTCCGCCCAGGGGCTGCCCCGCCCGGACACCGGCCTGTACAGCAGGGCCCTGGAGGGTGCCATCCCGGTGCAGGACGTCGGCCTGATCGACGCCGTGCGCAAGGGGAAGGTGGAGGTCGTGGCCGCCGTCGAGTCCTTCGAGGGCGGGAATCCCGGAAAGGTCGTCCTCGCCGACGGCAGCCGCATCGAGCCGGACGCCGTGATCGCGGCGACGGGGTATGTGCGGGCGCTGGAGGGGCTGGTCGGGCATCTCGGGATACTGGACGAGCGCGGCAGGCCGGTCGTGCACGGCGGCCGTACGTCCGCCGAGGCGCCCGGCCTGTACTTCACCGGGTTCACCAACCCGATCAGCGGGATGTTCCGGGAGATGGCGCTCGACGCCGGGAGAATCGCGAAGGCGGCGGCCAGGCAGCTCCGCGCCCGTCCGTGATCTTGCGGAACCGCTCGTCCCACGACTCCGCGGTTCCCACCCATCGGTAACTTTGCGACTCCGACCCATTCCTGACATTGCGTCAGTTCAGTAATCTGACAGAGCGTCAGTTTACTTGTGCTGTCTCACAGGAGCGGGCGGACCGATGCTTGGATCAACCCACGGCACCCTCACCACCGACTCCCGCCTGGCCCGGGTGATCGCCTGCGGCGAGCAGCGGCCCGGACCCGTCGTCCATGACCGGGTCGACGACCTGGACGTCAGCGGGCGGCCGCTGTACGCGGACGTACCGGACCTGACCCGCTTCTTCCGGCCCGAGTCGGTCGCCGTGATCGGCGCCTCGGACGCGGAGGGACGGCCCAACACCGGGATCACCCGGCAACTGCTGGCATGGGCCGAGCGGGTGGGCGCACGGGTGCACCCGGTGCACCCGACCCGCCCGTCGGTCTTCGGCATCCCCTGCACCGCCTCCGTCGCCGACCTGCCCTCCGGACAGATCGACCTGGCCGTACTGCTGGTGACCGACCCACTGCCGGTGGTCGAGGAACTGGCGGACGCCAAGGTGAAGTTCGCGGTGGCCTTCGCCTCCGGGTTCGCCGAGACCGGGGAGGCGGGCGCCGAGGCCCAGCGGCGGCTCGCGGAAGCGGTACGGCGCTCGGGCCTGCGCCTGCTCGGTCCGAACACCAACCTGAACGCCTTCGAGCACTTCCGCGAGGACCTGACCGGCCCGGCGATCGCCCTGATCACCCAGTCCGGCCACCAGGGCCGCCCGGTGTTCTCGCTCCAGGAGCTGGGCATCCGGCTCTCGCACTGGGCACCCACCGGCAACGAGGCCGACCTGGAGACCGCCGACTTCCTCTCCTGGTTCGCCGAGCGGCCCGAGGTCGGCGCCATCGCCTGTTACGTGGAGGGCCTGAAGGACGGCCGCGCCTTCCTGCTGGCCGCCGACCGCGCCGCCCGCCGCAAGGTGCCGGTGGTCGCGGTCAAGGTGGGCCGCACCGAGACCGGTGCCCTAACGGCCGCCTCGCACACCGGCAAGCTCACCGGCGCCGACGACGTGGTGGACGCGGCGATGCGCCAGTTCGGAGTCGTACGCGTCGACGGCCTCGACGAACTCCAGGACACCGCGGCCCTGTTGGCGCGGGCGCGGGCTCCCCTGGCGGACGGTGTGGCCGTCTACTCGATCTCCGGTGGCACCGGCGCCCATGTCGCGGACCTCGCCACGGCCGCCGGGCTGCGGCTGCCCCGCCTGCCGGAGGCCAAGCAGGCGGAGCTGCACCAGTGGATACCGGAGTACCTGAGCGTGGCCAACCCGGTGGACAACGGCGGGCATCCGGTGGGCGACCGGCGCGGCCGCAAGATCCTCGACGCGCTCCTCGCCGACCCGTCGATCGGGGTGCTGATCTGCCCCATCACCGGGCCCTTCCCGCCCCTGAGCGACAAGCTCGTGACGGACCTGGTCGCGGTCGCCGAGGAGACGGACAAGCTGGTGTGCGTGGTGTGGGGCTCACCGGTGGGGACGGAGCCGGCGTACCGCGAGACCCTGCTCGGCTCGTCGCGCGTGGCCACCTTCCGCACGGTGGGCAACTGCCTGACGGCGGTCCGGGCCTGGCTGGACCACCACGCGTTCGTCAGCGACTACCGCTCGCCCTTCGACGAGGCCCCGCGCCTCCCGTCCCCCTCCTTCCGCAAGGCGGAAGCCCTGATGCGTCCGGGCCGGCAGCTGAGCGAGCACGCGGCCAAACAGCTCCTGCGCGCCTACGGCATCCGAGTGCCGCGCGAGCAACTGGTGACCAGCGCGGCGGCGGCCGTACGGGCGGCCGCCCAGGTCGGCTACCCGGTGGTGATGAAGGCCTCCGGCGCGCAGATCGCCCACAAGACCGAACTGGGCCTGGTCAAGATCGGGCTGACGTCCGCCAGCCAGGTCCGCGACGCCTACCGCGAGCTCACGGACATCGCCCGCTACGAGGGCGTCCCGCTGGACGGGATCCTGGTGTGCCAGATGGTCGAACAGGGCGTGGAGATGGTCGTCGGCATGACGCACGACGACCTGTTCGGCCCGACGGTGACGGCCGGCCTCGGCGGCGTCCTGGTGGAGGTCCTGCACGACGCGGCCGTCCGCGTCCCGCCGTTCGGCGAGGAGCAGGCCCGCGCGATGCTCGCCGAACTGCGCGGCCGCGCCCTGCTGGACGGCGTCCGCGGCCGCCCGCCGGCCGACCGGGACGCACTGGTGGAGGTCGTGCTCCGGGTCCAGCGCATGGCCCTCGAACTGGGCGACCACATCGCGGAGTTGGACATCAACCCGCTGATGGTGCTGCCGCGGGGGCAGGGGGCGGTCGCGCTGGACGCGCTGGTGGTGTGCCGGTGAGCGGGATCGGCCATGAGGTGCGGGAACAGGTCTCGTACCTGACGCTCGACCGCCCGGACGCCCTCAACGCCCTCACCCCGGACATGCGGGACGCCCTCATCGACCGCCTGTCGGAGGCGTCGGCGGACCCGGACGTACGGGCGGTGGTCCTGACCGGCACGGGTCGCGGCTTCTGCGCGGGCGCGGACCTGCGCGGTGGAGCGGGCTCCGGCGAGCGGATCCCCGGCGACGTGGCACGGATGCTGCGCCTCGGCGCCCAACGCCTGATCACGGCGGTCCTGGACTGCGAGAAGCCGGTGCTCGCCGCGGTGAACGGCACGGCGGCGGGCCTGGGCGCGCATCTGGCGTTCGCCTGCGATCTGGTCCTGGCCGCCGAGTCGGCCCGCTTCATCGAGGTGTTCGTACGGCGGGGCCTGGTACCGGACGCCGGCGGCGCCTACCTCCTCCCCCGCCTGCTGGGCCCCCACCGGGCGAAGGAGCTGATGTTCTTCGGCGACGCCCTGCCGGCGCCGGACGCGGAGCGCCTGGGCCTGATCAACCGGTCCGTCCCGGACGACGAGTTGCGGAAAACGGCCCACGCATGGGCCACCCGCCTGGCCGCCGCCCCCACCCGCGCCCTGGCCCTGACCAAGCACCTGCTGAACACCTCCCTGGAATCGGACCGCGCCACCGCCTTCGCGGCGGAGTCCTGGGCCCAGGAGATCAACATGACGACCGAGGACGCCCGGGAGGGATTGCGGGCATTCGTGGAACGCCGGGAGCCGGAGTTCCGGGGCCGGTGAGGGTCACCGGTCGCCGGGCTTCCTATCTGACACACCGTCAGCTTCAATGGGGGACGTGATGGGACACGCAGGGGCGGCGGCCGCCGCCGTCCGGTATCTGAGGCCGAGGGCCGTGGAGCCGTTGCCGCGGCCGGAGTTGCGATGCGTACGGCAGGACGAGCGGGCCCCCGTCGACCCGGCCGAGTTCCGGCGGGTGCTGGGGAACTTCGCGACCGGGGTCACGGTCATCACCGCCCCGGCCGCCGAGGCCGATGCGGGCCCCGCCGGCTTCGCCTGCCAGTCCTTCGCCTCCCTCTCCCTCGACCCGCCCCTGGTCTGCTTCATGGTCGGCCGTACGTCGACCACCTGGCCCCGCATCGCCCGCGCGGGCGTCTTCTGCGTCAACGTGCTCAGCGCCGACCAGGGCGAACTGTGCCGGGCCTTCGCGGTGAGCGGCGCGGACAAGTTCGCGGGCGTGCCGTACGACGCGGCGCCGGCCTCCGGTTCCCCGCGCCTGACCGGCACCGCCGCCTGGATCGACTGCACGATCCACGCCGTACACACCGGCGGCGACCACCTCATCGTCGTGGGCCGGGTGACCGCCCTCGGCACGGAGGAGCCGGCCGACCCGCTCCTCTTCCACCGGGGGCGGTTCGCCCGACTTGCTCCCCAGGCGTGACGGTCAGCGGGCCACGGGCCACCGCGGGGAGGCGCCCTTCACTGCCGCGTGCGAGACCTACGCGAACTGCTGGAGGAAGGCCTGCCAGCTGTCGCGGGAGACGGTGAGGAGGGGGCCGGCGGGGCGCTTGCTGTCCCGGACGGCTCGGCCGTTGTCGGCGGTGTCGGCGACCTCTACGCAGTTTTGCTCCGGCTGGGAGTACGACGACTTCCGGAAGGGACTTACAACCTCGGTCACGATGCGTCATCCTTCAGGCTCCGCAGTATGCCCCGGATGAGCTTCGCGCTCGCGTCCGGTGCCAGTGCCGACGATCGTAGTAGGTCGTACATATTGGCGTAAGCGGTGAGGTCTTCAGGGCCTTCGAGGACCGATGCTCCTCTCAGGTTCTCCAGGGTCACTGCTTCGACCACCGGCTCGGAATCGAAGCTGAAGGCGGAGAAGGCAGACGTCACGGATCCCAGTACGCCCGCGCTGAACGGCAGCACCTGCACGGTGACGTTCTTCCGCTTGCCGATCTCGAGGATCGCGGCGAGCTGCTCCTGGTGAATTCCGGTGCTCACCAGTGGGTGTGCGATGACTGATTCCCAGAGGATGGTGGAGTACGTTGCCCCGCCTTCCTCGATCTTCGCCTGCCGACTCTCGCGCACCTTTTCCAACTGAGCGATCCGCTCCGGGGCGATGTAGTGGGGATTTCCCGTGGCGATCGCCTGTGCGTACGAGGGAGTTTGCAGGAGCCCCGGGATCAGGGCCGGCTGCCACTCCCGAATGTAGGTCGCGTCGTCCTCCAGCGCGATGTGGTCGAGATAGTCCGGCCGCAGGTGCGCTGCATGCTCAAGCCACCAGCCCCGGCGCTTCGACTGACGAGCCAACTCCTCCAGTTTCTGCCGGACTTCGGTGTCATGCACCCCGTACGCGTCCAACATCGCCCGGATTTCGAGCGGGCGAGCAGAAACATGTCCGGTCTCGATGCGGCTGACCCTGGTCTGGTGGGCGGCGATCACCTCGGCAGCCTGAAGCTGATCCAGCTTCGCCGCCAGCCGATACGTCTTGAGCGCAGCGCCAAGTCGCCTGCTACGCACGGTCGGTCGTCCAGCTACAGGCATTCTGGCCCCTCTCTATCGCAACGAAACTGTAGAGCATGCCGCGCTCGAACATATACCTAACAGCATGTATGCACCTCAATCGATTGCGCCTTCCTTCATTGCGGCCCTAGCCTCATGAGTACACGCTGCTTGCAGCAACGCATCTTGACGACACGTCAGGAGGTACGGCACCCCCATGCCCGAAACCGAAACCTTCCGCATCCCCAAGCGCAGACAACACGTGTCAACCGCCCGTCAGTACATCCGCAAAGCCCTCGCGGACTGGGGGATCACGGGTGAACTCGCCGACGCCGTCACCCTGTCGGTGAGCGAACTCGTCACCAACGCCGTGACCCACTGCCGAACGCCCTACGCCCAGGTCGAGGTCACGCTCACCCTCCGGGAAGCGGAGCTGATGCTGGAGGTCTCGGATCCGGACAGGGACGCGCTTCCCCGGTGCCACGACTCCGGCCCGGACGAGGAAGGCGGACGCGGACTGGCACTCGTGGAGGTATTGGCCGATGCCTGGGGTTGCCGACGAGAGCCGTACGCAAAGTGCGTGTGGGCCCTCTTCGCGCTGGTCAAGATAGAGGGAGCCCATGCTCCGGCTGGTTTATGACGCTCTCGCCCGCCTGTTCATCAAGCCGCGCCCCCGTCACACAGGGACCGACTTGGAGATCGCGCGGGAGCTCCGGACACCTGACCCGTACGTGTGGCAGCTCCCGAGCCCTTACGACGCCCGCTGGCGCCGCTGGTCCAAGCGCTCCCGCGCGGCTGGCCGCTACCTGCCGTTTCCGCACGACGAGGAGTGCTGGCAAACCCCTTCCCCGGCACGGGCGTCCCCCTGGGACACCTCCGACGACGTGGTACGCCGCTACGTATTCACATGCTGACGCTTCCGGATCAGCGGATCTCGTACATCTCGTGCGGGATGGCGCGTTCCCAGACCGCCCCAAAGGCGTCCGAGCACTGCTTGACGAGGCTCGGCTCCGTGCGCAATTCCTTGGCCGGGTCGGCCCATTCGCCGACGCCAGTGAAGTGGTTGAAGAGGACCTGCTTCCCATCGAAGATCCACAGGTCAGCGCCTGGCAGCATCAGGTCGACCGCCCGCAGGCGGGGCAGCCATCGCACCTGCTCGCCGGCCGCGACGTTGACGAGTGTGCCCGCATGCTCGTAGCGGATGTAGTCGGTGACCGGTTCTGAGACGATGCGGGCACGTCGTACGACGACGCCGCGGGCGACCGTGCGGGAGATCAAGCTGACCCAAGGTGCCCAGTATTCTGAGGCGGGATCAGTGTCTATCCGGCCCGTGCTCAGCCACGTGTTGAAGTCATCCGCCTCGTCGCCCACGGCGTACTGGTCACGCATTTCGAGGTGCACGGCGCAGCATTGTGCAGCTTCCATGAGGTCGTCAAAGCTGGGCAGGTTCTGCGGCATGCCAGGCCTCCTTGAGCGGGTACTCACACACGTATACTCCGGCGGACGCGGGCGATCACCTGCTGGGCGTCGGCGCCGAAGACGGCCGACTCCGCGAAGGTGTCCCAGACGCGGCGGTAGAGAGCGATCGTTTCGGCGTCGTCCAGCCAGAGTTCGGCGTGCCAGTCCTCGACCACGACGAGGCGCTCGTCCAGCATGCAGAAGGAGTTGCCCAGCGCCAAAGGCAGGTTGGCATCCAGCGGCAGGATTCCCATGCGCACGGTGTCCATGCCCACCACGCCGAGCAAACGGTCAAGTTGGGCCGCCAGTACCTCTGGTGGGCAGATGCGAGCCCACAGCACGCTCTCATGCATGAGCAGGTTCAACCGCTTGCCTGGACGGTACAGCCACTCCTGCCGTTTCATGCGAGCCCGCACAGCGGTTTCCGTGTCCCGCGGCGCATCCTGAAGCGCGGAGTGGCCCTCGAAGACGTACCGGGCATAGTCGGCTGTTTGGAGCATCCCGCTGACAGCGGCGTTGCTCAACGCGTGCATCGTCTGGGCGTCGGAGACGAGAGTGTTCCAGGTTTCCTGAACCGGGCCGTGCCCTTGCGCGAGCTGGCGTCGCCAGGAACGGATATGGCTCTCAAAACCCTTCAGCCGGGCGCGCAGCTCCGGGAACACGGCAGGCTGCCCCACAGCCTCGACCCATGCCCGGAGGTCGTCGTCCGTGGGTGTCTGTCTGCCGTTCTCCAGCTTGCTGACCTTCGACTGCGGCCACCCCAGCCGTTGGGCCAGTTCCGTACCGGTGAGCCGACCATCAGGGCTGTCGACGCGGAGTTCCCTGAGCCTGCGGCCCAGTTCTGCACGCGCCCTCTGATAGTCCGTGCTCACCGGTACCCGCTCATGCTCCTACGCGTTGCTGTCCATCTCCGCCGTGAACTGCTTCCACGGTACGGCGTGATGCCAAGCAGCATCCCGGATCATGGCGCAACGCACCACCTCTGCCGGTTCCGTGATGAGGTCCACGTGGGTGAGTTGGTCGTCGTCATCGAACCGCAGGAGCGCGATGAGGCGGCTGTCGAACAGCCAGAAGTCCTCGGCGGGGAGGCGGAGCCGATCTGCGTCGGCACGCCACATGTTGCGGATGTCCTCACCGGTCGCGATGTTCCACCTGGCGCCGTCGAGGAGGTAGCTCTGCCCGGTGGTGGCGGGTTGGTCCACGATCCGCACCCGCTCGACGCGCTTTCCCTGTGCGGTCTGCGCACGGATCGTGTCGCGGAACCCCTTGGCCGGCGAGCCCTCCGGCCAGTCCTCGACGACGCTCCCGGTCTCGATGAACCGCTCCCAGCGGTCGCTGGCCTCGTCACTCGCGTACCGACGACGGGTCTCCAACCTCCATGCAGTGTGCTCGAACTTGGCGAACAAATCACTGAACTCGTCCAGATCGATCGTCCGCACCTGCCGCGCCCTCTCCTTCGGCGCCCAGTCCACCAGCAGCTCACGTGGGACCACCACGGCAACCTCTCCATCCGAGAGGTGCTGGAGCTGCGCCACGTCTTCTGTGCCGGTCAGCGGAGGCCCGTGCACGATGATCTCCCCGCTGTCCAAGTCCTCGTGTAGGGACGGGCATCCGCCGATGTCGCTGCCCGTCCCGTTGAACCGCAACCTGCGCGCCATGTACGACCCCCTTGGGGCTCGACGATGTTGGTAGACACAGCCTGTCGGTGCCACTGAGTGAATGTCCATGCATCCAGCGTTACCGCGTGAGAATAATGGAGAATATTCCCGGCCTTGCGCTTCTCCCCCCTCCTACGGTCATCTCCCGAAGCCACACCAACTCGGGGAGACACGGTGACAGCCATGGCCAAGGCGAAGCAGAAGCGCTCGGCGACGCAGTTGCCCAGCGGCTACGACGTCTGGCTGTTGGACTGCGTACCGGCCACCGGCTGTGACGTGTGTGCCGCCAACTGGCGGCAGCTGGCCGCTTGCAAGCAGTCCGGTGACGTCGCGCAGGCCGCGCGCCACGCCACCGAGATCCGGGACCACACCTCGGGCGTGCACGGAAAGCCGTGATCCGGGCACCCGCGCCCGACTCCCCTCCCTTGAACTCCCGCCCGCCAAGGGCGGCGGCGGTCAGTCATGGCCGCGACAGCGAGCAGGAAGGTGCAGTAATGCTGAACGGAATCGATCTGTACGCGCTCGACCTCAGCGGTCCCTCGTTCGTGAAGGCCTGCGGGGGCAACACCCACCCGGACGGCGAGTCGTGCGTGACCCTGGCCCGGATCGGAGACGACGCCTGGGCCCTCGGTGACAGCAAGCAGCCGGAGGCGCAGCCGCTGAGGTTCACCACGGAGGAACTGACCGTGGCCGGGATCGACCCGGCACGGTTCGGCCTGCCCGTCTGACGCAACCCCTCACCCCCCGGCCGGTCCTGGCCAGGCCCGGCCGGATTCACGAACACCGACGCCCCGAACTGGACGACCGACCCGTGCACCACCACGGCTACCTGTGGACCGGCCCCAAGGCCCGCTTCGACCAGGAAGCGCTACGACGCCCACCCCACCCCGAGCCGCCGCCGGCAGGCAGCAGACCGGAACTGATCCAGCGCCATCGCGAGGTGGCCGCGGAGTTCCCCACGTCGGATCTGCCGCCGCTGGAAACGGCGTACTGGCTCGTCAAACCACGCACGCTGGTGCGCGGCACATGGCCGGAACCGAAACCGGCGACGGCATGGCTGAGTGACCGTTTGACCGAGTACGCGCCCCGGTTCGCGTCCGAGGCCGAGCGCGACGGCAGACGCCTGGCCGCCCTCGTCGCCTCCGCCCGCGAGCGGCTGGCATCAGGCGGTGACGTATCGCTCGGCTTCTACCTCGAACGCCCCTCCTACCTCTCCCTGGCCCTGGTGACCTGTTCCCCGAACCACGAGAGCCGCGATCTCCCCTGCCCTCTGGCCAGGGGTGATCCGCCAGCACGCCCCTTCGCTCCCCTTCACTCCCCATTTCAGGCCGCCGCCGGCACGGGAACCACCGGTCGCCGCCTGATCACCAGGGACATCAGCGCCGCCGCCGCGCACAGCGTGCCGGAGGCGTACCAGACGAGGTCGTAGGAGCCGAAGACGTCGCGGGCGAGTCCGCCGAGGTAGGCGACGAGGGCCGCGCCGACCTGGTGGGAGGCGAGCACCCAGCCGAAGACGATGGCGCTGTCCTCGCCGAACTGCTCCCGGCACAGGGCCAGGGTGGGCGGGACCGTGGCCACCCAGTCGAGGCCGTAGAAGACGATGAAGAAGAGCATCGGGGGGTGGACGGCGGGGCCCAGCAGCATCGGGAGGAAGAGGAGGGAGAGGCCGCGCAGGGCGTAGTACACCGCCAGCAGGCGGCGGGGTTCGAAGCGGTCGGTGAACCAGCCGGAGGCGATCGTGCCGACGACGTCGAACACGCCGATGACCGCGAGCAGCGAGGCCGCCGTGGTGACGGGCATGCCGTGGTCGTGCTCGGCGGGCACGAAGTGGGTCTGGATCAGGCCGTTGGTGGAGGCGCCGCAGATCGCGAAGGTGCCGGCGAGCAGCCAGAAGGTGCCGGTGCGGGCGGCGGTCGAGAGGACGTTCAGCGTGCGGCGGGCGGCGCCCGTCACCGGCGGCGGCTTGGGTATGAACTCCCTTGCGCCGTACGGCTTCTGGCCGATGTCGGCCGGGTGGTCGCGCAGCAGGATCCAGACGAAGGGGACCACGGCCAGGGCGGCCAGCGCCACGGTCACGGCCGCCGGGCGCCAGCCGTGGTGCTCGACCATCCAGGACAGCAGCGGCAGAAAGATCAGCTGGCCGGAGGCGGACGCGGCGGTGAGGATGCCGCTGACCAGTCCGCGCCGCTCGGTGAACCAGCGGTTGGTGACCGTCGCCGCGAAGGCCAACGCCATCGAGCCGGAGCCCAGGCCCACCAGCAGGCCCCAGCACAGCCACAGCTGCCAGGCCGCCGTCATCCACACGGTCAGGCCCGAACCGGCCGCGATCACGAGCAGCGCCACGGCCACCACCCGGCGGATGCCGAAGCGGTCCATCAGCGCCGCGGCGAAGGGGGCGGTCAGGCCGTAGAGCGCGAGGTTGATGGAGACGGCCGCGCCGATCGTGCCGCGCGACCAGCCGAACTCCTGATGCAGGGGGTCGATGAGCAGGCCGGGCAGGGAACGGAAGGCGGCCGCGCCGATGATCGTGACGAAGGTGACGGCGGCGACGAACCAGGCGCGGTGCACCCGGCGGCGCCGGGCGGGCGGGGCGGCCTGGACGGGGGCTGCGGACGAGGCTGCGGCTGGGCTTGTCTGAGTCACGTCATCAAGCGTCCGGTTTCCGGCTCCGCGCATCGAGTGGCCCGAAGGACAGTATCCGCTAGGATCGGGCCATGAGTGTCGTAGCTGAAGGATCCGAGGACTTCCGGCCGCATCGGGTCGTCGTGCTCGCCCTCGACGGCCTGCTCCCCTTCGAACTGGGCATCCCGCACCGCATCTTCGGCCGCCCGAAGGACGAGCGGGGCAGGCTGCTGTACGAGGTGGTGACCTGCTCGGTACGGCCGCCCGGCGCGGTCGAGACGGACGCCGACTTCGCCGTGCACGTCCCGCACGGCCCGGAGGCGCTGGCCGAGGCCGACACGGTGATCGTCCCGGCGTCGTACGAGCTGGGCCCGGTCTTCGAGGAGGGCCGGCTCACCGAGGAGTTGGCCGCTGCGCTCGCCCGCATCCGGCCCGGTACCCGGCTCGCCTCCATCTGCACCGGTGTCTACGTCCTCGCCGCCGCCGGCTACCTCGACGGCCGCCCGGCGACCACGCACTGGGCCGACGCCGAGCGCTTCCAGCGGATGTTCCCGAGGATCAGGGTCGACGCGGACGTGCTGTTCATCGACGACGGCGACGTGCTGACCTCGGCCGGCGTGGCCGCCGGGATCGACCTGTGTCTGCACATGGTGCGCCGCGACTTCGGTACGGCGGTCGCCAACGACGTCGCCCGGCGTACGGTCGTACCGCCGTACCGGGACGGCGGCCAGGCCCAGTACATCCACCGCCCGGTCCCGGACCCGCAGCTGGCCACGACGACCGCGGCCCGCGCCTGGGCGCTGGGCCGCCTCCACGAGCCGATCCAGCTGCGCGACATGGCCGGGCAGGAGGCCATGTCGGTACGCACCTTCACCCGCCGCTTCCGCGAGGAGGTCGGGGTCAGCCCCGTCCAGTGGCTGACCCAGCAGCGCGTCGAACGCGCCCGCCATCTGCTGGAGACCACGGACCTGTCCATCGACCAGGTGGCGCGCGAGGCCGGCTTCGGCACGGCCCAGTCGATGCGCCAGCATCTCCAGCAGGCGCTCGGGGTGACACCGACGGCGTACCGGAGGACGTTCCGGACGGGCGCCGGGGTGTGCGGGCCGGCGGTCAGAACGTGAGCACCGCCCGCGCCACCCGGCCCGCCTCCGCGTCCGCGCGGGCCTTGGCGAAGTCCTCCACCGGGTAGACGGCCGTCACCAACTCGTCGAGCAGCAGGCGCCCTTGGCGGTACAGCTCGGCGTACAGGGCGATGTCCCGCTGGGGGCGCGAGGAGCCGTAGCGGCAGCCCAGGACGGACTTGTCGAGGTAGAGGGAGGAGACCAGGAAGGACGCCTCCGCGGTGGCCGCGGGGACGCCGAGCAGGATCGCCTGGCCGTGCCGGTCGAGAAGGTCGATGGCCTGCCGGATCAGCTCCACCCGGCCGACGCACTCGAAGGTGTGGTCGGCGCCCGCGGGCAGGATGTCCCGCACGCCATCCGTCGAGGTCAGGAAGTCGGTGGCGCCGAACTGCCGGGCCACCTCCGCCTTGGCCGGATTGGCGTCCACGGCGACGATCCTGAGCGCCCCCGCGAGCCGGGCGCCCTGCAGCACGTTCAGCCCGATGCCCCCGGTCCCGATGACGACGACACTGTCCCCGCGGTCCACCCGGGCCCGGTTCAGCACCGCGCCCACGCCCGTGAGCACCCCGCACCCGATCAGCGCGGCGGACTCCAGGGGGATGTCCTTCGGGATCGGCACCGCCTGCACGGCCTTGACGACGGTCCGCTCCGCGAACGCCGAGTTGGAGGCGAACTGATGGACCGGTCCGGTGCCCCGGCTGAACGGCTTCCCCGGGCGCCCGATCGCCTGCCGGCACATCGTCGGCCGGCCCCGGTCGCACTCCGGGCAGGTGCCGCAGTTGGCGAGCGTGGACAGCGCCACATGGTCACCGGGCCGGACATGGGTGACCCCCACGCCGACCGCCTCGACCACCCCGGCCCCCTCGTGCCCCAGCACCACCGGTACCGGGAAGGGAATGGTGCCGTCCACCACGGACAGATCGCTGTGGCACAGTCCCGCCGCCGCGATGGCCACGAGCACCTCGCCGGGCCCCGGCCCGCGCACCGCCAGGTCGTCCACCACCTGGACCTGCTTGCCGTCGAACACCACACCACGCATCACACGGCCCCCTTGGGCTCTCTGGGCAGACCGAGCACGCGCTCGGCGATGATCGTGCGCTGGACCTGGTCGGAGCCGCCGTAGATGGTGTCGGCCCGGGAGAACAGGAACAGGTGCTGGTCGGCGTCGAGTTCGTACGGCACCGAGGGCGACCAGTCCGTGGGGCCGACGGTGGCCGCCGCGCCCCGGACCTGCATCGCCAGCTCGCCCAGCCGCTGGTGCCAGCCGGCCCACAGCAGCTTGGCCACGCTGGGCGCGCCGGGGTCGGCCGAGCCGCCGAGGGTCCGCAGGGCGTGTCGGCGCATGGTCCGCAGCTCGGCCCACTGCCGTACGAGCCGCGACCGTACGACGGGATCCCGCACCGCCCCGTTCCGCACGGCGGTCCGGATGATGCCCGCCAACTCCTCGGCGAACCCGATCTGTTGGGAGAGGGTCGACACCCCGCGCTCGAACCCGAGCAGGCTCATGGCCACGCGCCACCCCTGCCCCTCTCCCCCGACGACGTGCTCCGCGCGCGCGTGCGCCCCGTCGAAGAAGACCTCGTTGAAGTCGCTGGTGCCCGTCATCTGCCGGATGGGGCGGACCTCGATACGGCCGGGCTGGTCCATGGGGACGAGCAGGAAGCCGAGCCCGTGGTGGCGGCGGGAGTCCGGGTCGGTGCGGGCCAGCACGAAGCACCAGTCGGCCTCGTGGGCGAGCGAGGTCCAGATCTTCTGCCCGCTGATCCGGTACCCCTCCCCCTCCCGCACCGCCACCGTCCGCACCCCGGCCAGATCCGAACCGGCGCCGGGCTCGCTGTACCCCTGGCACCACAGCTCCTCCCCGGCCGCGATCGGCGGCAGAAACCGGGACTTCTGCTCCTCGGTGCCGTGTACGAGGAGCGTGGGGGCGAGCAGGTTCTCGCCGATGTGGCCCGAACGCGGGGGTGCGGGAGAACGGGCGTACTCCTCGGCCCAGGCGACCTGCTGGGTGAGCGTGGCGGTCCGGTTGCCGTATCCGGACTCCGGCCAGCCGATCCCGATCCAGCCGGCCCGACCGAGGGTGCGTTCCCAGGTACGTCTGCTCGTCGCCGGGTTGGCGTGCGCGGCCAGCCATGCGCGGGCCTCGGCCCGAAATTCGTCATCCTCATCACTGAACCCGAAATCCATGGTGGACCACCTCCGATTGGGGGCCGAATGTGGGCGCTGCCAGCTGCAACCCCCTAGGGGCGCGGGGCTGTGTCAGATATGCGGCTACCGCCGCGTGCGCGCGATCAACCACGACGAACCCGCAGCCGCGACACCACAACGCGCCCCGAACTATTAGGCGTTCGGCCGAGACCCACTCCGCGCCGCCGCTTCCATCGCCAAAAGCTGGGACAGCATCGGCATCGGATCCACCCCCACCTCGCCCGGCAGAACCTCGGCAATCCGCTCCGGCGTCCACGCTCCCTCCCCGTGAACCGAACGGAGTTCCCTCGGCTGGGCCCACACCGCGATCTTCGGTCCGGCGACCGTGTACACCTGCCCGGTGATGTCCAGCGCGGCGGCCCGGTCCGACAGCAGGTACACCACCAGCGCCGCCACATCCTCCGGCTCGCCGATCTCCGTCAGTTCCATGGGCACGTGCGCGGACATCCGCGTACGCGCCACCGGCGCCACCGCGTTCGCGGTCACCCCGTACTTGTGCAGGCCCAGCGCGGCGCTGCGGACGAGCGAGATGATCCCGCCCTTCGCCGCGCTGTAGTTGGCCTGGGACACCGAGCCCTGGTGGTTGCCGCTGGTGAAACCGATCAGCGTGCCGGAGCGCTGCCCGCGCATCACCGCGGACGCCGCCCGGAAGACGGTGAACGTGCCCTTGAGGTGGGTGGCGATCACCGGATCCCACTCCTCCTCGGTCATGTTGAACAGCATCCGCTCGCGCAGGATCCCGGCCACGCACACGACCCCGTCGAGACGGCCGTACGACGCCAGGGCCGCGTCGACGACCCGTTGCCCGCCCGCCATCGTGGAGATGTCGTCGGCCACCGCGACCGCGTCCCCGCCCGCCGCCTCGATCTCCTTGACGACGGCCTCGGCGACCTCGCTGGTGGGCGAGGCGCCGTCCATGGCGACGCCGTAGTCGTTGACGACGACCCTCGCCCCCTCGGCGGCCGCCGCCCGCGCGACCGCCCGGCCGATGCCGCGTCCGGCACCGGTCACGGCGACGACCTTTCCTGCCAAGAAGTTCCCCACGCCCGGCCCCTTCCCGCGGTTTCTGACGGTCCGTTAGATTCTATGGCGCGTCGGATGCGCGGACACAAGCCCCGGGGAGGCACCGGATGGCACTGCCCAAGGAGTTCCACGAGATCGCGGGGCGCGTGAACAACTGGGGGCGCTGGGGAGCGGACGACGAGATCGGGACCCTGAATCTCATCACCGACGAGGTCGTACGCGCGGCCGTCGCCGAGGTCCGCACCGGGCGCCGGATCCCGCTCGCCCTTCCCCTCCGGCAGGGCGGGGTGCAGACGGGCCTGATCCCCGGGCGGGTCGATCCGCTGCACGCGATGGTGCAGATCAACCAGGAGCTGTTCGGGCCGGGCACGGTGGCGTGCAGCGACGACGTGGTGACCATGGGCCTGCAGGCGGGCACGCACTGGGACGCGCTCACCCATGTCTCGCACTCGGGGAAGGTCTACAACGGCCGCCCGGCGCACACGGTCACCGCGCACGGCGGCGCGGAGTTCGCCGGGATCGACAAGGCGCGGCACATCGTCTCGCGCGGGGTGCTGCTGGACGTGGCACGCGCGCGGGGCGTGGACCGGCTGGACGGCGGGCACGCGGTCACGCCGGAGGATCTCGACGCGGCCGAGGAACTCGCCGGGACCGCGGTCCGGTCCGGGGACGTCGTGCTGGTGCGGACCGGGCAGGTGCAGGTGTGCCTGGCCGGGGACAAGCACGGGTACGGCTATCCGTCGCCGGGGCTGTCCATCCGTACACCGGAGTGGTTCCACGCGCGCGATGTCGCGGCGGTCGCGAACGACACGCTCACTTTTGAGATATTTCCGCCCGAGTCGGAGAATCTCTGGTTGCCCGTGCACGCCCTGCATCTGGTGGAGATGGGGATGCTCCAGGGGCAGAACTGGAATCTCGAAGAGTTGTCCACAGCCTGTGGAGAAGCGGGGCGGTATGCGTTCCTGCTGTCGGCGATGCCCGAGCCGTTCGTCGGCGCGACGGGTACCCCGGTGGCCCCCGTGGCCGTCCTCTGAGAGGCTCCCGAGCATTGACCGGCTGGCGGCGCGCTCCCCCTCGGTCCCGCGCACGCGCCGCCCACCGGGTGCGACCCACACTCGACGAGGACCGCCGTCTCCGATCCTCGTCGTCCCCTCGCGGCGAATCGTCGCCCACAAGCCTGTTCAGGCGGTGACGGGTCGTCAACGCCGGTACGGGGGTTTGTTACGTACGCCCTGCTCAGGGCACCCGCGCACGGAGGCACCCCCGGCGCACCACCGCGCCGGGTGCTACACCGCCTCGAAGGCGAGACCCTCGTACGCGGACAGTCCGCCCCCGTACGCCATCGCTGCGCTCTCCCGGGGCTGCGAACAGCGGTCCAGTTCGCACCAGATGCTCTTGCCGGCGCCTTCCGGGCTCCAGCCCCAGCGATCGGCCAGGCAGTCGACGAGGGCCAGGCCACGGCCGCCGGTGGCGTCACCGCCGGCGCAGCGCGGCACGGGGGCGCGGGAGCTGCAGTCGGCCACCTCGACGCGCACGGTGACCGCCGCGGGCGGGTCGGCCGTCTCGGACCACTCGGCGGCACCGCACCGCACGGTCCCCTCGGCCCGCTCGGCCTGTGCGGCCCGCTCAGCCTGTGCGACCTGTGCGGCCTTTTCGAGACGCACTGCCTGCTCGGCCCTCTCGACCGCCTCGGCCCGTTCGACAGCCTCAGCCCTCTCTGCCGACTCGGTCTCCGTGCTCGGCAGGGAGAGCCTCAACACGGCCGTGCGGCCGGTGTGCACGACCGCGTTGGTCACCAGCTCGGAGACGAGCAGGATCAGGGTCTCGGCCAGCGGCTCGTCGGCCGCTATTCCCAGCCCGGCGAGCCGCGCGCGAGCCCATCTCCTCGCCCGCCCCACCTCCGTGGGGTCGGGCCGGATCTCCAGCTGCACTTGAAGCACCTGCACCGCTCACACCATCCGAACCGGCGGACACATGACCCCACGCCACCAGGCCGCCACGGCCGAAGCCGCGACGGCGATCACGAGGGCCACGATCGTAGCCATTTTCTGCATGGCCAGAACAACGGCCAGTGCAAGGGTCACGGAACGTGATTCCCTTTGGAGCCAGCATGGTTGACGTACAGTCACCCCAACAAGCGCTTCGGGCATATTCCAGCGCGAAGGAGTACGCGTGAGGCATACTGTGCGACGCTCGTGCCGGGGCATCGAACAGGCGACGGTCGAAGCCGTCACCACACCGCGAGCGGCGCTGCGCACCGCACGACCCGGCACCGCCCCAGGGGCATCGCCGGCCCGGCCCGCGCTCGCAGCCACTCGCATCCCACACAAGGTACCGGAGCGGACAGCCGACTCCGGGTCGTGACGAGTCCCGCGAAGGACACAACCGGGTATCGACGCAAAGTGATACCGGCATGCCACGATCCGCGACATCTTGGGCCAGGGCTTTCCCGCCGCCGCAGCCCAGAGGGTTGCCGGTGGCTCAGGCAACCAGTCGCGCCGCGAGAAGTTCCTCACTCTCCGTGCTCCCGCCGCCACGACGGGCCCGCACCCAGGCCCGCTTCAGATGCAGGTGTACGTCCGCCTCCCAGGTGAAACCCATGCCGCCGTGCACCTGGAGACAGTCGCGGGCACCTTGGACGGCGGCCTCGTCGGCGAGCAGACGGGCGGCGGCGATGTCGGCGGGGTCGGCGGTGACAGCGGCCGCGTAGACGGCCACGCGTGCGGTCTCGGTCCGTACCAGGAGGTCCGCGCAGAGATGCTTGACGGCTTGGAAGGCGCCGATCGGCTGTCCGAACTGCGTCCGGTTCCGGGCGTGTTGCACGGCGAGCTCGCCGACGCGTACGGCGGTGCCGAGCTGCTCGGCGGCGGTGAGCAGGACGGCCACGGGGTCCTGGGTGCCGGTGCCGGTGGCACCGGCGGCGGGAGTCCGGTGCAGCGGCGTCAGTGGGTCCAGTGAGCGCAGGGCTACGGCGCCCGACGCCTGACCTCGTACGACGTCCGCCGCCTCCAGCCACTCCACCAGCTCTCCGTCGACCGCCGCCACGACCGTCTCCCCGGTGGCCGCGCCCGGCACCGCGCCGGCGGCGAGATGCGTGGCCGCGAGCGGTCCGGGCAGCAGGGCGCGTCCCGCCTCCTCGAAGGCCAGGACCGCCTCCGGGAGCCCCAGCCCGACCCCGCCGTCCGCCTCGGGCAGCCGCAGCGCGAAGAACCCGGCGTCCCCGAGCGCCCGCCACAGCTCCCGGTCGAGCCGTCCCGGCGCGTCGACGGCCGCCCGCAACGCCTCCCGCCCGAACCGCCGCTCCAGCAGCTCCCGCATGCCCGCCCGCAACGCCTTCTGGTCCTCGGTGAGTTGGAACCGCACGCTCATCTCCCCTTCGGCAGACCCAGGATCCGCTCGGCCACGATGTTCCGCTGGATCTGCGAGGTCCCGGCGGCGATGGTGTACGACAGGGCGGACAGGCGGTCGAGGACCCACGGCCGGTCCAGGTCGAGGGCGGCCGGGCCGAGCACGTCGGCCGCCGTGTCGTACAGCTCCTGGCGGGCGTGCGAATAGCGGAGTTTGAAGACCGAGCCCCCGGCCCCCGGCACCCCGCCGTTCGCCTCCGCCTCGCTCACGTTCCACTGGGTCAGCCGCCACAGCGCCCGGAACTCCGCCTCCAGCCGGCCGAGCCGGCGGCGCAGCACGGGATCGTCCCAGCAGCCGTTCTCCCGTGCGGCGCGGGCGAGTTCGGCCAGTACCCGGCGGCAGGCGACGACCTCGCCGACGAAGGCCGTGCCGCGCTCGAAGGACAGGGTCACCATGGTCACGCGCCAGCCGTCGTTCTCCGCGCCGACCCGGTTGCCGGCCGGCACCCGGACCTCGTCCAGGAACACCTCGGCGAACTCCGCCGACCCGGCGAGCGTGCGCAGCGGCCGTACGGTGATGCCGTCGGCGTCCATGGGCATGGCCAGCCAGGTGATGCCCTTGTGTTTGGGCACGTCCGGGTCCGTGCGGACCAGCAGTTCGCACCAGTCGGCGACCTCGGCATGCGAGGTCCAGATCTTGGACCCGCTCACCACGTAGTCGTCGCCGTCGCGCCACGCGCGCGTGCGCAGCGCGGCGAGGTCGGAGCCGGCGCCCGGCTCGCTGAAGCCCTGGCACCACACCTCCTCGCCGCGCAGGATCGGCGGCAGCCAGCGCGCCCGCTGCTCGGCGGTGCCCTCGGCGGCGACGGTCGGCCCGGCGTGCAGCAGCCCGACGAAGTTGGCCCCCACGTAGGGCGCCCCCGCACGCTCCGTCTCCTCCAGGAAGATCAGCCGGGTGGTCGGCGAGGCGTCCCAGTGGACGTCGGCGTACCCGGCGTCGTACAGCATCCGCTGCCAGCCGAGGTCGTAGGCCCGCCGGCCGGGCCAGTCGGCCGGGGACGGCTTGGCCGGCAGGGTGGGCAGCGCCTTGGCGAGCCAGTCCCGCAGCCGGGCCCGGAAGTCCTCCTCCTCCGGCGTGTACGAGAGATCCACTAGCGGTCCAGGTCCAGGCCGAGCATGCGGATGGCGTTGCCCCGCATCAGCTTGTACACGGTCTCGTCGTCCAGGCCCTTCACATGGTCGAGGGCGACCTCCTTGGTGTGCGGGAAGGTCGAGTCGACGTGCGGGTAGTCGGTCTCGAAGGTGGCGTTGTCGCGGCCGACGACGTCGATCGAGGCGACGCCGTGCTTGTCACGGAAGAAGCAGCAGAAGATCTGCCGGTAGTAGTACGTCGAGGGCGGCTCGGGGACCAGGTCCCTGACCCCGCCCCAGGCCCGGTGCTCCTCCCACACGTCGTCGGCGCGCTCCAGGGCGTACGGCACCCAGCCCATCTGGCCCTCGGAGTAGGCGAGTTTGAGCTGCGGGAACTTCACCAGGACCCCGCTGAAGAGGTAGTCCATCATCGAGGCCATCGCGTTGTTGAAGCTGAGCGAGGCCTGGACGGCGGGCGGGGCGTCCGGGGAGGCCGCCGGCATCTGGGAGCTGCTGCCGATGTGCATGTTGACGACGGTGCCGGTCTCCTGGCAGACGGCGAAGAAGGGGTCCCAGTAGCCGGAGTGGATGGAGGGCAGTCCGAGGTGGGTGGGGATCTCGGAGAAGGTCACCGCCCGCGCCCCGCGCGCGGCGTTGCGCCGGATCTCGGCGACGGCCAGGCCGACGTCCCACAGCGGAATGAGACACAGCGGGATCAGCCGGCCCCCGCTGCCCCCGCACCACTCCTCCACCATCCAGTCGTTGTAGGCGCGCACACAGGCGAGGGCGACCTCTTTGTCGTGCGCCTCGGCGAAGGTCTGCCCGCAGAAGCGCGGGAAGGTCGGGAAGCAGAGGCTCGCCTCGACGTGATTGAGATCCATGTCCTTGAGGCGCTCGACGGGATCCCAGCACCCGGGCCGCATCTGCTCCCGGGTGATCCCCTCCAGCGTCATCTCGTCCCGGTCGAAGCCGACGGCGGCGATGTTGCGCTTGTACGGGAACTTCAGGTCCTCGTAGATCCACCAGTCCGTCGGCTGGCCCGCCGGGTCCATGGTGATCTGGTACTTGCCGCCGACGTAGGCCAGTTCCCCGATGCCGGCGGTCAGCGGTTGGGGCCCACGGTCCCGGTACCTGGCAGGCAGCCAGGTCCGGAAGAGGTGGGCGGGCTCGATCACATGGTCGTCGACGCTGATGATGCGGGGCAGTTCGGTCATGGTTCCCCTCGCGTTCCCCTCCGCCGGGCGGTGCTCGGACCGTACCTATCTGATGACCCGTCAGATAGCATGGCACCTGACGGTTCGTCAGCCAAGCCGGTCAGGGGGCCTACGTGAACGAGACTCCGCATTCCCTGAGTTCCGCGCGCACCCTGTGGGACCTGATCGTCCGCCGCGCCGCCCTGACGCCCGACCGCCCGGTCCTCCTCCAGGGCGACCGCCGGCTCACCTTCGGCGAACTGCGCGCGCGTGCCGAGCGGGTGGCGGCCGGCCTGTACGACAGGGGGGTGCGCCCCGGCACGGTGGTCGCCTGGCAGCTGCCGACCCGCATCGAGACGGCCCTGCTGTCCTTCGCGCTGGCCCGCCTGGGCGCCGTGCAGTCCCCGGTGATCCCCTTCTACCGGGACCGGGAGGTCGGCTTCGCGCTCCGGGAGTCGAAGGCGGAGTTCTTCGCGGTGCCGGGCGTGTGGCGCGGCCACGACCACACGGAGATGGCCCGCCGCCTGGGCGCGAGGGGGATCTTCGAGGCGTACGACGACGGCTCCTTGCCGGACGGCGACCCGTCGAAGCTCCCCGCCCCGCCCGCCGAGGGCACCTCGGTCCGCTGGATCTACTGGACCTCGGGCACCACCTCCGACCCCAAGGGCGTGCTGCACACCGACCGCTCCCTGATCGCCGGCGGCTCCTGCCTGGCGCACGCACTGCGGCTGACGGCCGACGACGTGGGCTCGATCGCCTTCCCGTACGCCCACATAGGCGGCCCCGACTATCTGGTGATGCTGCTGCTGTACGGCTTCCCGGCGGTGATGTTCGAGCACTTCGCGCTGCCGGACGCGCTGCCGGAGTACCGGCGGCACCGGGTGACGGTGGCCGGCGGCTCCACGGCCTTCTACTCCCTGTTCCTGACCGAGCAGCGCAAGCAGCCGGGCGAGAAGGTGATCCCGTCCCTCCGGCTGCTCGCGGGCGGCGGCGCGCCCAAGCCGCCCGAGGTGTACCACTCCGTGGTCCGCGAGATGGGGGTCCAGCTCACCCACGGCTACGGCATGACCGAGGTCCCGATGATCACCATGGGCGATCCGCGGGACACCCCGGAGCACCTGGCGACGACCGAGGGCCGCCCGCCGGCCGGCATGGAGATCCGGATCGTGGACGGCGAGATACGGCTGCGCGGCGAGGCCGTCTGCCAGGGCTACCTGGACCCCGCCCAGACGGCCGCCGCCTTCGACGCCGACGGCTTCCTGCGCACCGGCGACCTGGGCCGGGTGACGGACTCCGGCCACCTGGTCCTGACGGGCCGGCTGAAGGACGTGATCATCCGCAAGGGCGAGAACATCTCGGCCAAGGAGATCGAGGACCTGCTCGCCGCCCATCCCGCGATAGGGGACGCGGCGGTCATCGGCCTGCCGGACGCCGAGCGCGGGGAACTGGTCTGCGCGGTGCTGGAACAGCCGCCGGGCGCGGGCGGGTTGACGCTGCCGGAGATCGTCTCCTACCTGCGCTCGGCGGGCCTGTCCGTCCACAAGCTGCCGGAACGGCTGGAGGTGGTGGAGGCGCTGCCGCGCAACGACACGCTGCGCAAGGTGCTCAAGTACAAGCTGAGGGAGCGGTTTTCACGACCGTTTCCCTAGGCCAGTCGGGCAGCCGTCACCGCTCCTTGATCGTGTCCGCGCAAGTGGAGGCGGAAGTGGCGGCGGACGTTGCGGCGGAAGTTGCGGCGGCCTGTACGAGGTTCTGCTCCAGGCGTTCCAGGGTGCGCAGGGCCGCGGTGGGCTCGATGAGCGAGGCGCGCTGTCGCGGCACCGTGGGCCGCTCGTGACGACGGCGCGCCGGCGGCCGCGTGTCCCGTCCGGGCCCGCCGCTACATCCGGCTCAACCCCGCCGTGGCGAACAGCACGTCCCTGATCGCCTCCCGGTCGCCGACCTGTCCCACCGCGGCCTCCTCCGGAGGAATGTGGCCCGCGGCCAACTGGCAGAACTCCGTGTCGTCCAGCGCCACATGGGCCACCTCAAGGTCCGCGGAGGCGACCGCCGCAGGTGAGTCCAGCGGGATCAGCCACTCGCCGCCGGCCGCGCCCTCGATCTCCAGGCGCAAGCTGCGGCCGGGCTCGCCGGCCAGGCCGAGGTGGCGGCCGCGCGCCGGGGCCGCCAGCCCGCTCTGCCGGCGTCTGGCCAGCGCGGTGGGCAGCATGCGGGCCGTGAGGTCGATCATCTTGTTCAGATGCCGCGGCGCGGGCGGCCGGTACGGATAGTCCACCGCCTCCGCGATGTCCTCGGCGTGCACCCAGCAGGCGAAGGCGCGGTCCAGCATCGCGTCGTGCAGCGGCAGCTCGAAGTCGCCGTACGACACGGTGAGTCCGCCGGTGTGGCCGCCGGTGAAGCACACCGTGCGCACCAGGCTGTGGCTCTGCTCCCGCCAGGGTCCCCGTACCGAACGGGTCGGCGGGAAGTGGGAGGTGCGCCAGAACGCCTCGGTGCGTTCGGCCGGGCCCGGTGCCCGCCGGTCCGGCTTGCGGTCCCGGTCCGGCTTCTGGTCCGCCGCTCCGGTGACCTCGGCCAGCGGGTCCTCCAGGCCGAGCGCAACCGCGATCAGCCCGTCCACGGACAGCAGATGGGCGATCACCCCGGCCACGGTCGTGCGCCGGCTTCTCGCCCCGTCGGCCTCGAACCACCGCAGCCGCACCGGCGCATGCCACTCCGCGTCCCCGATGTCCTGCAGCAGGGCGTCGAGGCGCGCGGTCTCGGCATCGTACGCCGCCGCCCAGTCCGGGACGGGGATGCGCGGCGGCCGGCGCTCCAGGCAGCTCTCCAGGACGCGGGTGCGCAGCCCCGGGTCCAGGTCGAGGCTCTCCGGCTGGTGCAGCAGGCCGACCGCCTCGCGCAGCCGGCGGGCCTCGTCGGCGCAGCCTCCGCAGGAGCCGAGATGCTCCTCGACGGCCGCCGTCTCGGCGGCCGAACAGGCGGCCAGCGCCCAGGCGCCGAGCAGTGATTTCAGGACGTCGTGCGGCAGGTCGAGCGGCACGGGCGCGAGGTCGGCGAGGTCGGGCAGCGGACGCCCGGTGTCCTCGACGGAGGCGCGGGGTGTCGGTATGCGCGGCGGCCCGTCCGGCTCGGGCCCGCCGGTCCCGGCCGGTGTCCGCCCCGAGCCGCCGCCGGCACCGTCGCCGAAGCGGCCGTGTCCCTCCCGGCCGCCGGGACCCGCGTGCCCCGCGTGGTCCCCGTACGGCGGCCCCTCGCGCCCCTCGTCTCCCTGTCCGGCGCCGTGCCCTTCGCCGTGTCCTTCGCCGTGTCCTTGTTCTTCGCCCCGTCGCTCGTGGTCGTCATGTGCCTCGAACCGTCCCGCTCCGCTCACCCGGCACCTCCGTGGTCCGGCGGTGTCCCGGCGTCGTGGGCGGTGGAGAGCAGTTGCAGGCCGAGGCGGAGCCGGCGGCGGGCCTCGTCCTCGGTGACGCCGAGGTCGACGGCGGTCTGGCGGTAGTCCCGGCGCTGGAAGTAGGCGAGGTCGAGGGCGGCGCGCAGCGGGGTGGGCATGGAGTGGACGATGTAGTCGGCGCGGGCGGCGACCGAGGCGTGGCGCACCTTGCGCTCCAGCTCCGCCAGGGAGCCGCCGCCCGCCGGCAGCGCGGCGGTCTCGCTGGCGCGCAGCCGCTGCACGGCGAGCCGGTGGGTGACCCCGGCGACCCAGGTGCGCAGCGGGCCCTGCTTCGGGTCGTAGGTCTCGGGGTGTTCCCAGACGTGGGTGAAGACCTCGCGGGTGAGGGTGTCGGCGGCCTTCTCGTCACCGAGGACGCGGTGGGCGAGGCCGTGCACGAGCGAGGCGAACCGGTCGTACAGCTCGCCCAGGGCGGCCGCCTCGCCGCGGGCGAGCCGCTGCTGCATCTTGCGGTCCCAGCGGGGTGGTATGTCCTTCTTGGCCACGCGGTTCCCTCCCCTCACCCGTGTCCGGCCCGTCCAGCCTGTCTGCACCGTCTTCTCGAATGTAGTCGGCACCTCTGACAGTGCACGCCCCTTTGTGTCAATGTGCGCCCCTCGATGCGCCGCAGGTGATAGTGCCCCTTTCACATAACCTTCACGTAAGGAGTGTGCATCTCTGATCGAACAGGATCGGTAGTGACCGAAACAAGCCTCTTGTCGATCACGTCCAGTTTGCCGCTCGACGTTTCAGGGAACCGCCGCTGGGCAGCCGCGCAGGAAGCAAACGTAGGAACTGCTTCCGTTTCCGGGCGGTTCCGGGCTTTCCGGCGAGCGGAGGGGCATGGCCGTGGCATTCAGCGTGACCGGCGTCGAACAGGGCGAGTGGGCCGTGCTCCGGGTGTCCGGGGAACTGGACCTGATGACCTCGCCGATATTGCGTCAACGTGTGCACGACGTCGTCGCCGAGGGGAACCACAGCCTCGTCGTGGACCTCTCGGACGTGTTCTTCTGCGACTCCAGCGGGGTCGGTGTCCTCGTCGCCGCCCGCAGGCTGATCCGCTCCTGTCAGGGCCGGCTCCGGCTCATCCTGCCGGACCGGGGTGCCGACGACGGCTCGCATGTCAACCGGGTCCTCGGCGCGCTCGGCGTACGCCGGCTCTTCGACGTCCGGCCCGACCTGGAGACCGCGACGGCCGACGAGGCGGGCCCGCTCTCCGCCTGACCCGCGCCGCCCGAGCCGCACCGCCCGACCCAGCGCCGCCCGACCGGAGCCCGCTTCTTCGCGACAAGGCCACACGGTTGTCGCAGAATTCCCCCGGTCTTGGCACAACCGCCGGATTTCCGCCGTCCGACGGCCACCCGCGTCATACGCTCCCTGCCAGGTGAGTCACGCACACGTACGCCCCACCCGTACGACGCACACGTAAGGCGGTCCGAACACATATGGTCAGCACCGAGTACGAGCGCAGGATCGCCGCCCGGTTCGCCACCTTCGACCAGGACGGCAACGGCTGGATCGACCGCGAGGACTTCAGCGCGGCGGCCAAGGCGCTCCTCGCCGAGTTCACCGTGACCGCACGCTCCGACAAGGGGCAGGCGCTGTACGCCGGCGCGGAGGCGTTCTGGCAGGGCATGGCCGGCATCGCGGACCGGGACGGCGACCAGCGCATCACCCGCGAGGAGTTCGTCACCGGCGCGGTCAAGCGGCTGCGCGACAACCCGGGCCGCTTCGCCGAGATCGCCCGCCCGTTCCTGCACGCGGCACTGGCGGTGGCGGACGAGGACGGGGACGGCCGGATCAGCGTCGCCGACACGGCCCGCGTCCTGCGTGCCCTTCACGTCCAGCCGGACACCGCTCGCACCGCGGCCGAGTCCCTGGACGCGGACACCGACGGCACGATCACGGAAGCCGACCTGGTCCCGGCCATCGCCCGCTACTTCACCATCGCCGAGTAGCCGAGACTGCGCAGCCGCGACTGCGCAGCCGCTACGTGCGCAGCCGCTACCGCTGTCAGGCGAAAACGACCGTACGGCGCCCGTTGAGCAGAATGCGCCGCTCCGCATGCCACTTCACGGCCCGCGCCAGTGCCTGGCACTCCACATCGCGCCCGATGGCCACCAGCTGGTCCGGGGTCACGTCGTGCGCCACCCGCTCGACCTCCTGCTCGATGATCGGCCCCTCGTCGAGGTCGGCCGTCACATAGTGGGCCGTGGCGCCGATCAGCTTCACACCGCGCGCGTGCGCCTGGTGATAGGGCTTCGCGCCCTTGAAGCTCGGCAGGAAGGAGTGGTGGATGTTGATGATCCGGCCGCTGAGCTGCTTGCACAGGTCGTCCGAGAGGACCTGCATGTAGCGGGCGAGGACGACCAGCTCGACGCCCTCCTCACGGACGAGCTCCAGCACCTGGGCCTCGGCCTGCGACTTCGTGTCCTTCGTCACCGGGATGTGGTGGAAGGGGATGTTGTAGGAGCCCACCAGCTCCTCGAAGTCGGTGTGGTTGGAGACCACGCCCACGATCTCCACCGGGAGCGCGCCGATCCGGGCCCGGAACAGCAGGTCGTTCAGGCAGTGCCCGAACTTGCTGACCATCAGCAGGATCCGCATCTTCGCGTCGGCCCGGTTGAGCTGCCAGTCCATGTGGAAGGAGTCACCGATCGCCGCGAAGCTCGCCCGCAGCTTCTCCACCGTCACCGGCGCCTCGGCCGAGAAGTGGACGCGCATGAAGAACAGACCCGTGTCGTGGTCGCCGAACTGCTGGCTGTCCTCGATGTTGCAGCCGGTCATGAAGAGGTAGCTCGACACGGCGTGCACGATGCCCTGCTTGTCCGGGCAGGAGAGGGTGAGGACGTACTGGTCGGCCGGTGCGGCGGCCGCGGACTGCTCGCTCATGCGCTACAGGTTCTCATGGCGGCGGCCGCCGCGGGTGCTCGTTCCGCAAGGCGGGACTACGCCGTCCGCGTCATGATCTGCAGTACTTCCAGGCTCCGCGGCGGTGTGCCGGGATCCTCGCCGTCACTCGTGGCGAGCCGTATGTGCGCGTCCCGCGCCGCCCGCACCGCGTCCGGCCACCCCTCGTGCTCGAGGTACGCGGCGACCGGCGCGTCGGGGCCGACCTGGTGCATGATCCGCAGCACCCGCAGCACGGCGGTGTCCACGAGCGCCGCCTCCTGCGAGTCGCGGAAGATCGTGCCGACGTACTTCTCCGCGGACCAGTTGTCCAGCCAGGTGTCCTCCACCAGCCGGTAGACGGCGTCGGTGACGTCGCCGTACCCGTCCACGCCGGCCAGCCAGACGTTCCGCTGGAAGTCCTGGTCGGAGAGCATGTGCAGCGCCGAGCGCACATTGCTGCGCCAGCGCCACCACGGCATGTCGCTTAGAGGCATGCCGCCCATGGTGGAGGAGCGACGGCCGCGACGGGAAGAGTTCTCCGAACCTTGCACAGTCGTCGATCGTACGTTCCCCGTCACACCGGCCTCACCGACCCCCGCAATTCACCCGGGCGTCACCTTTCATTGACCCGAGGTCACTCCTCGGTTCGCGGTGTGAGGGAATCGTGCGGAGGCATGACCGGCCGGCGACGCACGATCAGTACCTTCCTCCACTCCGCCTCCCGCTCCGGCAGAGCCACCGCCCTGACCGCGGGCGCCGTGGTCCTCTGTGCGTCGCTCACCGCCGGATGCGGGGTCATCCCCGGTGCCACGGGGGGCTCCGGGGACGACTCGGTCAAGGTCATGACCTGGGCGCCGGAGGACACCAACTCGACCAACAAGCCCGGCATGCCCGCGATGGCCCTCGCCTACGCCAAGTGGATCAACGCGCACGGCGGCATCAACGGCCACAAGCTTGAGGTCCTGACCTGCAACGACCACAACGACGCCGTGGCCGCCGCCAAGTGCGCCCGGCGCGCGGCCGACGAGAAGGTGGTCGCCGTCGTCGGCTCCTACAGCCAGTTCGGCGACTCCTACCTCGCCCCGCTGGAGGGCGCCGGCATCCCCTACATAGGCGGCTACGGCGTCACCAACTCCGAGTTCACCGGCCAGCTGTCGTACCCGGTCAACGGCGGCCAGCCCGCCCTGCTGGCCGGACTCGGCAAGGCCCTCGCCGCCGCCTGCGGCAACGTCTCCCTGGTCCGCCCGGACAGCATCGCCGGCGACCAGCTGCCGGTGCTGCTCGACTCCGGGCTGAAGGCGGGCGGGCACGCGAACGCGGACGACCATCTCGCCGCCGAGGACGCCACCGAGTACAGCGACCAGTCCAATCAGGCGCTGGCGGGCGCCACCAAGGGCGCGCTGAAGAAGGGCTGTGTGGTGCCCGCGCTCGGGGACCGCACCGACACCTTCATGGACTCCTTCCGCCGGGCCCGCGAGACCTACCCCGCCGTACGGCTCGGGACCGTGCTCGGCAATGTCGACCAGACGGTGATCAACGCCACGGGCGGCGCGTCCGGGCCGTACGAGGGGGCGTACATCACCGGCTGGTACCCGCCGGCGTCCGATGCCCGCTGGGACGCGATGAAGAAGGTGATCAACGAGGAGGCCTTCGGCGACAACCGCATCGACCCCGCGGACGCCGGAGTGCAGACCACCTGGATCGCCTACACCGTGCTGAAGGCCGCCCTGGAGAAGATCGGCGACGGCGACGTGTCCGCCGACAGTGTGCGCAAGACCCTCGACGGCGGTCTGCGGGTCTCCACCGGCGGTCTCACCCCGACCCTGCAGTGGCCCTACGAGGGCAAGCTCGCCTCGGTCGGCTTCCCGCGGATGGTCAACGCCGACGTCACCCTCCAGGTGGTGCAGGACGGCCAGCTGGTCGCGGCCCGCAACGGCATCGGGGGACGGACCGGCATCAGCGACATGACCGGCACATTGGACGGCGCCGACGTGCAGTGACGCCGGCACCGGCGCCGGTCCGGCGGCCGGTGGCGCCGGCGCCTGCCGTCACAGCTGGGTGGGCTGGCGCTGGGTCAGTCCGTACTTCTGGGCGATCGCGTTCCACAGCGCCGCCGCCTTCACCTTCTGCGCGCTGGCGTTCCCGCTCTCCCGGTTGCCGGCCTCGGCCTCTTTCGTGCTGCGGGCGTGGCCCTTGCGACAGACCTTGGGCTGCTTGGCCTGGTCGGCCCAGGCCGCGTAGTGGTTGTCGGCCGCGGCGGACGCCTGCCATGCCTTGGTCAGCGCGGCGGTGAGGGCGCCGTTGTCCGGCAGCTTGTCCACGGACAGCCGACCGAGCCGGGTGACCAGGTCGCCCCGCTGCCTGGCCGCGGCGCGCAGGTCGGAGGCGGCCCCGTCGAGGTTTTCGCACTGCTTGACGCCGGCCACGGCGTTGATCACGGAGGCGCGGCTGCTGCCGCTGTCGGAGAGCAGCTTGTCCAGCTCGACCGCCTGCGCCCGGGCGGCATCGCCGCCCGCGGCGGAGCCCCCGGGGACCGGGGACGTGGCCGCGACGGTCTTGCCGTCATTGCCCTGGTCCGTGCCGCCGCCGTCGCTGAGCAGCACACCGGCGCCCACCCCGACGACGACGATGCCGACGCCGATGGCGGCGATCAGCGGTACCCGCGACTTGCCGCGGGGCGGGTCGTCGTCGTAGGCGGGCTCGTACGACGGCTGCGGCGCGCCGTACGCGGGCTGCTGCTGCCGCCCGTACGGCGGCTGCGCGGCGCCGGGGCGGGCGTCCGGCTGCTGGAGGCGCGGCAGCTGCTGGGTGGATCCGGCCGGGCCGTCACCGCCCGCCGGGCCGCCGCGGAAGAGGTTGTCGAACTCGGCCGGCGGCTGCCGGTCCCCGCCCTGCGCCTGGGCGGCGTACGGCGGGATGTACTGGGTGGCCTCCGCGTCGGACGACGCGGGCGCCGGTGCCTGCTGCCGGGGCGCGTGGCCGAGGTAGCGCGTCTCCTCGCCGGCCGACTCGGGCGGCAGGGCGCCGGCCGCCACCGGCGGGATGTACTGGGTCGCGCCCTCGTCGGCCGGGACGGCGGGTACGGGCGGTATGTACTGCGTCGCGCCCTCGGCGGCCGACGGCGCGGGGGCGGCCGGGACCGGCGGGAGGTACGGGGCGGCGCCGTCGGCCGCCGGGGGCAGCGGGGCGCGGGCAGGCGGATACGCGCCCGGCAGCGCCTGCGGCGGCGGAGCCGCGGAGGCCGCCGGAAGCGGCGCGGCGGAGCCGGGCGGCTGGGGGTACTGCTGCTGCTCGTGCTGCGACTGGTGCTGCTGGTACGGGTCGGGTGCCGCGCCGTACCCGGGCTGCTGACCGGCGCCGTAGCCGCCGTCCTGGACCGCACCCTGGGTGCCGTGCTGGTCGTACGACGGGGCCGGGCCGTACGACGAGGCCGCCGGGGTGCCCTCCGGGGGCAGCGGGCCGGGGTTCCCGGCGGACGGCTGCCCGCCCGGGGCGTCCGGAGTCTGCCACTGCTGGGCCGCCGCCGGGGGCCAGCCCTGGCCCGACTGCGGCGGCTGCTGCTCGGGCCCCCACGAACCGCCCCAGGCCTGCCCGCCGGCCGGGGCGGCGGGGGCGGGCGCGCCGGTCATGCCCGGCAGCAAGGGCTCGCCTCCGTCGGAGGGCAGCACGATGCCTTCGCGCGCGGGCTGGGCCGCGGCCTCCTCGCCCTGTCCACTCTGCGTCACCGGGACTCCTACTAATGGGGGACCTTGTGAATCGGGCTCACGCTACCGGGTCCCCCGAGCCAGGTGCGAGGCAGCTCAGGGCGCGATGTTTTTGCCTGTGACAGCGGTAACAAAACCGTCCCGCGGCGCGCTGTTGTATGGCACCCTCGTGCGCCCCCGCGCGCCTCCGGATGCCGTTCGCCTGGTGTTCACGCAACCGCGGGGCCGGTGTTCAGGCTGCCTGCTGGAGATCGAGGCGCGCCCCGAACTCCCTTACCACCGCCTCCTCCCGGAAGGGTTCCAGGCGCTGCTGCAGGTCCTCCAGATATTCGGCGCCCCGGTTGGAGCGGAGCGTCTCCAGCAGCTCCACCGCCTTCAGACCGGTGTTGCAGGCCTGTTCGATCTCCCGCTGCTGCACCTGGGCCGTGGCGAGCAGCACATAGCCGATGGCGCGGCGGCGGGCCCGGGTCTCGGGATGCCCGGCCAGCGACCGCTCGGCGTACCGGGCCGCCTGCTCGGGCTGCCCGAGATCGCGGTGGCAGTGCGCCAACTCGTCGGCCAGATAGGCCTCGTCGAAGTGCCGGATCCACACCGGGTCGTCGCCGGAGGAGTCGTCCGCCTGCTCCATTGCCGCCACCGCCCGCCCGGTGGACGCCTGTGCGGCGCGTACGTCGCCGAGCAGGGCGTGCCCGCGCGCCTCCGCCGCGTGGAACATCGCGTCCACGCGCGGGGTCACCTGGCCGCGCGCCCCCTCCTGCGCCGCCCGCGCCAACTGGGCGATCTCGCGGGGGTTTCCGAGCTGCGCGGCGAGGTGGCTCATGGACGCGGCGAGGACGTAACCGCCGTAGCCCCGGTCCCCGGCGGCCTGGGCGAGCCGCAGCGACTGGATGTAGTAGCGCTGGGCCAGCCCCGGTTGCCCGGTGTCCACGGCCATGTAGCCCGCCAGCTCGGTCAGCCGGGCGACCGCGGCGAACAGTTCCCGCCCGACCGTCTCCCGGTACGAGCCCGCGAGCAGCCCGGAGACCACGCTGTTGAGGTAGTGCACGACCACGGGGCGGACATGCCCGCTGCCGAACTGGTGGTCCAGTTCGGTCAACGCCTGGGTCATGGACCGTACGGCCGCCACGTCGGCCTGTCCCACGCGCGGGCCCGCCTGCCGGGCCACCTGGGCGTCCGGCGCCGAGATCAGCCAGTCCCGGCTGGGCTCGACCAGCGCGGAGGCGGCGACGGAGGAGCCGGACAGGAAGTCCCGCCGGCCCACGTCACTGCGCCACAGCTCGCAGACCTGCTCGATGGCCCCCAGTACCGTCGGCGAGAACTGGAGACCGACCCCCGAGGCGAGGTTCTTGCCGTTGGCCATGCCGATCTCGTCGATCGTGACCGTACGGCCGAGCTTGCGCCCGAGCGCCTCCGCGATGATCGCCGGGGCCCGGCCCCGCGGCTGCTGTCCGCGCAGCCAGCGGGCCACGGACGTCTTGTCGTAGCGCAGGTCGAGCCCGTGCTCGGCGCCGCACATGTTGACCCGCCGGGCCAGCCCGGCGTTGGAGCACCCCGCTTCCTGGATGAGTGCCTGCAGCCGTTCGTTCGGCTGCCTCGCCACGAGAGGCCTTGCGGCCATGTGCTACCCCCTGCGTTGCGATCCCCTGGAGCAGACGATCAGTTCAGGAAGACCACTGCCCAGCTGACATACCGCCAATGCGCGACATGTGCCGTTTGCCGGGGTAGCGGCGGATGCAACCCCTCCCCTGGCTACCCACCTCACCCCGTACTTCCCCCTGCGCGCCCCCGGACGTGCATCCATGCGCCCCGACTGCGGAATCGATGCTCCACCCCCGCGCATGCCCCAGCCGTAACTCCAGGTGGGCGTGGGAGTTGAGAGGAGCGTGGAAGAGACGATCGCGGGCGCCCAGAACAGTCAGATTGCCGGTCAGATTCCGCAGCAGCGCGGGGAATCGCTGCTGGAGACGGCCGTACGCTACGCCGAGGAGCGGCACTGGGACGTGTCCCCGGGCACCTGGCTGGAAGCGGTCGCCGGAATGCAGCGCTGCTCGTGCGGCGATGCCTCTTGCCCTGCGCCGGGTGCGCACCCCGCGCGCCCCGACTGGGCGACGCAGGCGACGGGCAGCGCGACCGTCGCGCGCCGGATGTGGCAGAAGCAGCCGACGGCGTCGATCCTGCTGCCGACGGGGCGGACCTTCGACGCGCTGTCCGTCCCGGAGAGCGCCGGGTTCCTGGCGCTGGCCCGTATGGAGCGGATGGAGCTGACACTCGGGCCGGTGACGCTGGCTCCCGACCGGCGTATGCAGTTCTTCGTGCTGCCGGGCGGGTCCGCGAAGGTGCCGGATCTGGTGCGCAAGCTCGGGTGGTCGCTCGCGTCCCTGGATCTGGTGGCGCTGGGCGAGGGGGCGTATGTGGCCGCTCCGCCGACTCGGTTCGGGTCTCGTGGGGCCGTGCAGTGGGCTTGCCGGCCCACCCCGGCGAATCGGTGGCTGCCGGATGCGGAGGAACTGATCTCGCCGCTTGCCTACGCGTGCGGCCGGGATCGCTGACGTGCGCCCACGCGGCGTCAGCCGCACATCGGGCACAGCCCCGCGCCCCTGAGGAAACTCGGCCTCACCTACTGTGCATGCATGACCGAAGCTGCAGTACGCGTGCGTGGGCTCTGGAAGCGGTTCGGGCAGCAAGTCGCTGTCGGGGGGATCGATCTTGAGCTGCCCGCCGGGAAGTTCATAGGACTGGTCGGGCCGAACGGGGCCGGGAAGACCACCACGCTCTCCATGGTCACCGGGCTGCTGCGGCCCGACGAGGGCACCGTGGAGGTCGTCGGGCACGACGTGTGGCGGGATCCGGTGGCCGTCAAGGCACGGATCGGGGTGCTGCCCGAGGGACTGCGGCTGTTCGAGCGGCTGTCGGGGCGGGAGCTGCTCGGCTACTCGGGGCGGCTGCGCGGGCTGCCGGGGGCCGAGGTCGACAAGCGGGCCACCCAGCTGCTGGACGTGCTCGACCTGGCCGGGGCCCAGCACAAACTCGTCGTCGACTACTCGACCGGCATGCGCAAGAAGATCGGGCTCGCCGCCGCGCTGCTGCACAACCCCGAGGTGCTCTTCCTGGACGAGCCGTTCGAGGGCGTCGATCCGGTGTCCGCGCAGACCATCCGGGGCGTACTGGAGCGCTACACCGCCTCCGGGGCGACCGTCGTCTTCTCCTCCCACGTCATGGAACTGGTCGAGTCGCTGTGCGACTGGGTCGCGGTGCTGGCGGCAGGCCGGATCCGCGCGACCGGCACGCTGGCAGAAGTCCGCGGCACCCATCCCACTCTCCAGGGGGCGTTCCTGGAGCTGGTCGGGGCGAGCGGGCGGGACGCCGGGTCCGATCTGGACTGGCTGGGCGGCGGGGCGGCCCGATGACGAACCTCACCTCCACCGTCGTACGGCTGAAGCTGTCGCTGCTGCGGAACGGGCTGCGGCAGTCCGGAGGCCGGCGGGCCGCGTTCGTCGTCTCGGCGGTCGTCGCGGTCCTGTTCGCACTGCTGCAGCTGCTGGGGCTGCTCGCGCTGCGCGGGCACGCGCACGCCGAGGCCGTCGCCGTACCGGGTACGGCCGTGCTGGCGCTGGGCTGGGCGGTGCTGCCGCTGTTCTTCCCGACCGGCGACGAGACGCTGGACCCGACCCGGCTGGTGATGCTGCCGCTGCGGCCCCGGCCGCTGGTGCGGGCGCTGCTCGCGGCCTCCCTGGTCGGCATCGGCCCGCTGTTCACGCTGCTGGTGCTGGCGGGGTGCGCCCTGGCCGTGGCGCACGGGGCCGCGGGGTACGCCGTCGCGGTGCTCGCCGTCGCCCTCGCGCTGCTGGTCTGCGTGGCGCTCGCACGGGCCGTGGCCGCCGCCAACGTACGGCTGCTGACCAGCAGGAAGGGCCGCGATCTGGCGGTGCTGAGCGGGCTGGTGATCGCGGTCGGGGCGCAGCTGGTCAACTTCGCCGCGCGGCAGCTGGGTTCGGCGGGCCTCGGGCAGCTGCAGCCGGTCGCGGACGCGCTGGGCTGGGTGCCGCCCGCGTCGGCGGTGGCGGCGGTGCGGTCGGCGAGTGACGGGGCGTACGGCATGGCGATCGCCCAACTCGCCGTCACCATGGCCGGGTTGGGGGCGCTCGTCGCCCTGTGGGCGCGCAGCCTGACCCGGCTGATGACCGCGCCCGATGGCTCCACGCTGCAGGCCGCCGACGCCGGCGCCCAGGGCCGCACCCCGGACGGGCTCGGACGGCTGCTGCCGGGCGGGCGCACGGGTCCGGTCATGGAGCGCGCCCTGCGCTACATCTGGCGGGATCCGAAGACCAAGGCCGCCTGGGTGACCTCGCTCGCGATCGGGCTGATCGTGCCGGTGTTCAACGCGGCGCAGGGCACCGGGTCGATCTACTTCGCGTGCTTCGCCGCCGGGATGCTCGGCATCCAGATGTACAACCAGTTCGGGCAGGACACCTCCGCGTTCTGGATGGTGGCCACGACCATCTCCTCACCGCGTGATGCCTACGCCGAACTGCGCGGCCGCGCCCTGGCCCTGCTGCTGGTCACCCTGCCCTACGCGACGCTCGTGACGGCGGTGACCGCGGGCGTGCTGGGCGCGTGGTCGCGGCTGCCGGAGGTGCTGGGGCTGTCCTTCGCCCTGCTCGGCGCGATGCTCGCGACCGGCGCCTGGACCTCGGCCCGTTTCCCGTACTCCATCCCCCAGGAGGGCCACAAGAACGTCGCCCCGGGCCAGGCGGGCCTCGCCTGGATCGGCATCTTCGGCGGCATGATCTCCGCAGCCCTGCTCTGCGCCCCGGTCATCGCCGTCGCCATCTGGCTCCATGTGAGCGCGGACGGGGAGGACTGGAGGTGGCTGCTCCTGCCGGTGGGGGCGGCGTACGGCGCGGGGGTGACCTTCCTGGGCCTGCGCCTGGCAGCTCCGAGGACAGCGGCGCGACTTCCGGAGATCCTGACGGCGGTGAGCAAGGGTTAGCAAGGCTGCGGCCCCTGGCGGCGCGGCGAGCTGCAACCCCCAGGGGCGCGGGGAACTGCGCGATCAGCCACGACAGACCCGCAGCCGCCGACGAACCACCGACCCGGCAGACGACATGGCGCCCTCAGTCCCCGAGCACCCCGTCAAGAAACGGCAGCACAGAAGCCCGCCAGGCCAGCGGCAGCTCATAGTGGGCGAGGTGCCCGGCATCGGCGACCTCCGCATACGCCCCCGCCGGAAGCACCCGCACCATCTCCTGCGCCTCCGCCCGCCCCAGCTCCCCGTCCACCCCACGCACCACCAGCGTCGGGCAGCGCACCTGCGCCAGCTCCTCCCAGTGCGCGTCGTACACCCAGCTCTCCCGGGTCCGCAGCATCAGCTCCGGCTCGAAGACGGGGCGCCAGCCGTCGGCGGACTCGTGCATGACCTCGGCGTAGAACGCGCCGCGGGCCGGGTTCGGCCGCTCCACCCACGGGTCGTCCTCACCGAACCACTTGCGTACGTCGGCCAGCGTGGCGAAGGGGACGGGCCAGGCCCGGAACCACTCCGCCCACTCCCGCTGCGAGGCCGCGCCCAGCGCGGAGGCCCGCATGTCGCAGATGATCAGGCCCCGGACCAGTTCGGGACGCTTCGCGGCGAGCTGCCAGGCGGTCAGCGCGCCCATGGCGTGGCCGACGAGGACGGCGGGGGTGAGACCGAGCTGTTCGAGGGCGGCCTCGGCGTCCTCGACGTAGGCCTCGCGGGTGTAGGCGGACCGGGGGGACTTCTCGCTCTGGCCGTGCCCGCGCTGGTCGAGGGCGACGGCGCGGTGGCGTGCGGCGAGCCAGCGGGCCGTCGAGGCCCAGTGGGAGGCGCGGCCCATCAGGCCGTGCAGTAACAGCACGCCCGGAGCGCCGGGCTCCGCCTCCGCCCGGCCCTGCACCGGATCGGGACCCGTCTTGGGAGGGTCGGCGAACTCCCAGGCAGCCAGGCGCACGCCACCCGATCCCGTCACGTCGATACGCCGTGCCATGGGCCTGGCACCCCCAGCTCCGCCTGCCTCGTACCGGTGTACTGCCGTACTCGCTCGTACTCGCTGCTGTCGCTGTCGTGCTCGTCCTGCCGCCGCAGACTATCGAATACCCATTCGAAAACGCTGCCTCTGCGGACAACACCCCTCATTCGAGTGACACCCCTCAAGGAATGATCGCCGCCGCGCAGGGGATCTGTACTGGCGGGAGGCGGACCGCTCGGGGAAAAACGGTCCGAGGGGATGACCCTGAGAGCTCGGGGCTCCGGGTCAGCACAGGGGAGGACAGGCCCCGGCGCCACACGGCGCCGGGGCCCTCACCTGTTCAGCGCTTGGCGACGAACACGTGCGAGGCGACGTCCGCCTCCAGCTCGGCCGCCTCGCCACCGCTGCCCACCAGGACACCGCCGGCCGACTCCGTCACGCTCACCACGGAGCCGGGCTGCACACCCGCGCGCCGCAGCGTGTACATCAGCTGCGCGTCCGTCTGGATCGGCTCGCCGATCCGGCGGACGACGACCGTCTTGCCGTCCGAGCCCGGGTCGAGGTCGGCCAGCGAGACCATGCTCTCGTCCAGGAACGGGTTGGCGCCGTCCTTCTCGCCCAGCTCCTCCAGGCCCGGGATCGGGTTGCCGTACGGCGACTCGGTGGGGTGCCGCAGCAGCTCCAGGACGCGGCGCTCCACGGCCTCGCTCATCACGTGCTCCCAGCGACAGGCCTCCGCGTGCACCTGCTCCCACTCCAGGCCGATCACATCGACGAGGAGGCACTCGGCCAGCCGGTGCTTGCGCATCACGCGCGTGGCGAGCCTGCGGCCCTCGTCGGTCAGCTCCAGATGGCGGTCGCTGGCCACGGACACCAGGCCGTCGCGCTCCATGCGCGCCACCGTCTGGCTCACCGTCGGCCCGCTCTGGTCCAGCCGCTCCGCGATGCGGGCGCGCATGGGGACGACGCCTTCCTCTTCGAGCTCGAGGATGGTGCGGAGATACATCTCCGTGGTGTCGATCAGTCCGGACATACGTGCCCCTCGATTACCTCTGCCGGAAGCCCGGCGCGTGCGCTGGCCCTGGCACCAATTCTGCCGGATCCCACTGACAATCGGGGGCCGGCGGGAAAACGGGGGGCCACCGTGGGGATTCCGGCCGTCGAGGTGCCGTATTGACACCGCACTGGTCCAGACCGCACGGTGATCCGCGACACAGACGCTGCGAAGGGGCACCGCATGAGCGACGGCACGCCTGCCGACCTGTTCTTCGACGCCGCCATCGGCCTGCTGCGACGGGTCCGTGAGGAGGAGGCCGAGCCGATCGCCGCGGCCGGCACCCTGCTCGCCGACACGGTCGCCGCCGGTGGCCGGCTGTTCGCCTTCGGCGCCGGGCACTCCTCGCTGGCCGCTCAGGACGTCGTCTACCGGGCGGGCGGCCTCGCCCTGATGAACCTGCTCGCCGTGCCCGGCGTCGTCGGTGTCGACGTCACCCCGGCCACCCTCGGCTCCGCCCTCGAACGCGTCGACGGCCTCGCGAGTGCCGTCCTGGACACCTCACCGGTGCGCGCCGGCGACGCCCTCGTGATCATCTCCCTGTCCGGCCGCAACGCCCTGCCCGTGGAGATGGCCCGCGGCGCCCGCGCCCTCGGCCTCAAGGTCATCGGCGTCACCTCGGTCGCCTACGCCGCGCAGACCAGGTCCCGGCACGCCTCCGGCACCTTCCTGAAGGACCACTGCGACATCGTGCTGGACTCGAAGATCGCGGTCGGCGACGCGGAACTCACCCTCGACACCATCCCGGCACCCTTCGCGCCCGCCTCCACCGTCGTCACCACCGCCCTGCTGCAGGCCGTCATGGCGACCACCGCCGCCACCCTCGCCGACCGGGGCATCGAGCCGCCGCTGCTGCGCTCCGGCAACGTCGACGGCGGCCACGAGTGGAACGGCCGCGTGATGCAGGAGTACGGCGACCGGATCTTCTACCGGCGCTGAGCCCCATAGACCTCTGTGCAGGCCCTCTGCGCGACGTAAGCCCCTGCTCAGGCCCCATGTTCAGGCCCTGTTCAGGCTTGCTTCTCGCCGTGCGCCGCGTCCGCCAGGTCGAGGGCCGCCGCGATGCGGACGGCCACGTCCTCGGCGTAGGCCGAGTCGGACCGCTCGAAGCGGTGCCGGCCGGAGCCGCGCAGGAAGGTCACCACACCCAGCGTCCGCCCCCGGCTGCGCAGCACCGCGCACAGGGCGTGCACCGCGTCGCCGGGCCACTGCCGGGCGAGCGCCCACTCCCGCGCCTGTTCCGCCGGAATCGACCCGGCGTCCGCGCGCACGGCACCGGCCCGCTCCACGCACTGCAGCGCCGGATGCCCCGTCTCGTAGCGCAGCGGCAGCCCGGCCGCCCCCGTGAGCAGGCTCGGACCGGGCGCACCGGCGGGCGTCGCGGCGAGCCGGACCAGCCGTACCTCGGTGTCGTCCCCGTTCTCGCGGTCCTCGCGCTCCTCACGGTCCTCACGGTCCTCGCGTCCGGCCACCCTCGGGGCGGGCACGACCCGGTCGATCATCGCGTGGTCGGCGAAGCCGGCGAGTGCGAAGTCCAGGTGGACGGTGGCCGCCTCGGTCGGGTCCTCGCACTCGGCGGCGGCCCGCGCGGCACGGTGCAGCTGGTTGGTGCGGAACCGCAGCAGGGCCGCCTCCTGCTCGGTCTGCTTGGCCTCGGTGACGTCCTGGAAGAGCCAGCCGACGCCGAGCGGCACCGGTTCCTCCGCGAGCGGCGAGGCCAGCCGGACGAACCCGCTCCGCCAGCAGCGCCGCTTCTCGCCCTCCGCGGTGCGCAGGCTCACCCACAGCTCGGCGGGCGCGGGCGGCGCGCCCTCGGACAGCACATGGGTGAGCGCGGCCTCCAGCTCCTCCACGCCCTGCGCGAGCAGCTCGCCGAGCGGCCGGCCCAGCGCGGACGTACGCCCGATGCCGAGGACCCGGGCCGCGTGCGCGTTGACGACGGCGGGCCGCAGATCGGCGTCGATGAGGACGACGCCCCAGGCGGCGTCCTCGAACAGCGCCTCGCTCAGCGCGATCGACCGCTCCAGATCGATCTGCGCGTGCACCTCGCTGAACGCGCAGTACAGCCCGGCGGGCTTGCCGTCGGGGCCTCGTACTGCGGCGGACTGGGTGCGTACGAGCACCCGGCCGCCGTCCTTCGTGACCAGCGCGAACTCATGCACCTGCCGGCCCTGCGCGTGCATCGCCGACATCAGCCGGGACTGCACCTCCTCGGCGTCGGCGCTGCGCACCGCCCAGCCGGCGAAGCCGTGCCGCCCGACCGCCTCGGCGGCCGTCCAGCCGAGGATCCGCTCCGCCTCCCGGTTCCAGTGCGTGACGACCCCGTCGGCGTCGAAGGCGCACAGGGCGGCGTCCATGCCGTCGAGCAGCGCGGCGAGCAGATCGGAACCCCCCGACTCACCGGGGTCGTCCGGCCCCAGTTCATCGGTGGTCCCACTCCGCCGGGAAGCACTCACCTGGACCCCCTGAAGGCTGCGTCGGCGCGCATCCGGCGCGCGGTTCGCTTCACTGGCCTCTCACTGGCCTTCATTCAACTGGAACGTGACTCAGCCCACATCCTGTTCCCGAGAAAAAAGAGCTTGAGCGTCTCGCGTCGGCTTCCTAAGGTGTCGGTTACACGAGAAGGGAGGTGGTTCGGCAGATGTATGAGAACCGGACGCGTGAGGTGGCTGCGGGCTAGCGGTCCGCCACCACATCCAGTGCGGTGCCGGACCAGCACGTGACAGACGCGTGCAGCCGGCCCAATCCCAAGCAGTCACCCGACCCGCGAGCTCGCCGGTACGTCCGGCCGGCTTCTCCGCCGAGCGGCGGAGGACCCGAGCTCGCGGGTCGTCTGCGTTTCCCCGGGCCCACAGGTGTCCAGGGCCCACAGGCGTCCCGGGCCCACAGGCTTCCCGGGCCCCTCAGGGGCTGAGGCGCTCCACCGTCCAGTGGCCGTCCGGCCGGGCGACGTAGCGCAGACGGTCGTGGAGGCGGTTCTCGCGGCCCTGCCAGAACTCGACGGTCTCCGGGGTGATGCGGTAGCCGCCCCAGTGCGGGGGGACCGGGACCTGTTCGCCCTCGGGGTAGCGGGCCTCCAGGTCGGCATAGGCGGCGTCGAGTTCGGTGCGGGAGGCGATCACCGAGGACTGGGCGCTGGCCCAGGCGCCCAGCTGGGAGCCGTGCGGGCGGGTGCGGAAGTAGGCGGCGGTCTCGTCACGGCCGGTGCGGCGGGCGGTGCCGGTGACGATCACCTGGCGGGCGAGCGGGTGCCAGGGGAAGAGCAGGCAGATGTGCGGGTTCTCGGCGAGGTCGCGGGCCTTGCGGGAGCCGTAGTTGGTGAAGAAGACGAAGCCCTCGGTGTCGAACTGCTTCATCAGAACGGTGCGCGAGCTGGGACGGCCTGCCGCGTCCGCCGTGGAGACGACCATCGCGTTGGGTTCGTAGACCGTGCCGTGCAGGGACGCCCGGGCGGCGTCCTCGAACCAGCGGGCGAACTGGTCCATGGGGTGGCTGGCGAGGTCCTGTTCGGCGAGGCCCTCCGCCCGGTACTGCTTGCGCATGGCGGCGGGATCGAGGACGGGGTCCAGGAGCGGGTCGCGGTCGGTCACGCGGTCATCTTGCCGTACCGGCCGGGCGTCCCGTGCGGGCCGTATCGGACGGGACGAGGCCGCACCGCATACGAACGGAGCTGGCACTCAGTGCCGTATGGGGTCCCCAGAGCTGGCACCGGGGGATATCGTGCTGGTTCCCGCCGCGGTTTGGGTGACCACCGGCCGTTCGGGGCATCACGGGGGTGACCGCCGCCGACACATCACGAGGAGCCGCCTGATGTCCGATTTCGTACCCGGACTCGAGGGAGTCGTCGCGTTCGAGACGGAGATCGCCGAGCCGGACAAGGAGGGCGGCGCCCTGCGCTACCGGGGCGTCGACATCGAGGATCTGGTCGGCCACGTCTCGTTCGGGAACGTGTGGGGGCTGCTCGTCGACGGCGCCTTCAACCCCGGTCTGCCGCCCGCCGAGCCGTTCCCGATCCCGGTGCACTCCGGGGACATCCGGGTGGACGTGCAGTCGGCGCTCGCCATGCTGGCGCCGGTGTGGGGGCTGAAGCCGCTGCTCGACATCGACGAGCAGCAGGCGCGGGACGACCTCGCGCGGGCCGCCGTGATGGCGCTGTCGTACGTCGCCCAGTCCGCGCGCGGGCAGACGCTGCCGATGGTGCCGCAGCGGGAGATCGACAAGGCGAAGTCGGTCGTGGAGCGGTTCATGATCCGGTGGCGGGGCGAGCCGGATCCCAAGCATGTCGCGGCCGTGGACGCGTACTGGACGTCCGCCGCGGAGCACGGCATGAACGCGTCGACGTTCACGGCGCGGGTGATCGCGTCGACCGGCGCGGATGTCGCCGCCGCGCTGTCCGGCGCCGTCGGGGCCATGTCCGGGCCGCTGCACGGGGGTGCGCCGTCGCGGGTGCTCGGGATGATCGAGGAGATCGAGCGGACCGGGGACGCGGAGGCGTACGTCAGGCAGGCCCTGGACCGGGGTGAGCGGCTGATGGGGTTCGGGCACCGGGTGTACCGGGCCGAGGATCCGCGCGCGCGGGTGCTGCGGCGTACGGCGCGGGAGCTGGGCGCGCCCCGCTTCGAGATCGCCGAGGCGTTGGAGAAGGCCGCGCTGGAGGAGCTGCACAATCGGCGGCCGGATCGTGTGCTCGCCACCAACGTGGAGTTCTGGGCCGCGATCATGCTGGACTTCGCCGAGGTGCCGGCGCACATGTTCACCTCGATGTTCACGTGCGCGCGTACGGCGGGGTGGTCCGCGCACATTCTTGAGCAGAAGCGCACCGGTCGCCTGGTGCGGCCTTCGGCGCGGTATGTGGGACCGGGAGTGCGCAGTCCGCAGGACATCGAGGGGTATGCGGATATCGCCCACTGAGAGGGGTGGTCGGGGCGCGTGGGCGGCAGCGGGTCGTGCCTGGTTGCTCGCGCCCACGCGGCGGAGCCGCACATCGATACAGCCCCGCGCCCCTGAAAGATTTCAGGCCACCGGCGTCAGCAAGTCCCCGTGGTGCCTCTCCGCCACCAGCGGATGTGCCCTCAGCTTGCCTTTCAACTCGTTGTAGCCGTACTCGGCGTACAGCGGGTTCGAGGGATCCGTCGTGACGCCCGGGGCCTGCGCGGCGTGGGGGAACGGCAACGGGTCTATGCGGGCGTCCAGGCGGGGGTTGTAGAAGAACGGGACCGAGAAGCGTTCCGTCGCTCCCGCCGGGCTGACCACGCGGTGGTTGGTGGCGAGGAGGTAGCCGTTGGTGGCGACCTCCAGGAGTTCGCCCAGGTTGACCACGAAGGCGCCCTGGAGGGGCGGCACATCGTGGAAGCGGCCGTCCTCGCGGTGGACCTGGAGGCCGCCGACCGTGTCCTGGAGCAGGAGGGTGAGGAAGCCGTAGTCCTTGTGGGCGCCCACGCCCTGGTCGGTGCCGTCGCCCGCGCTGCCGGGGTAGCGGACGAGTTTGAGGTGCGGGTGGGCACGGGCGCCGAAGACCGGGGCGTAGAAGTCGGCGGGGGCGCCGATCGCGGTCAGCAGTTCGCGCAGGAGGCGCTCGGCGACCGCGCTCAGCTTGTCGATCCAGGCCAGGGCCGCCGTGCGCAGCTCGGGGAGGGCGACGGGCCACTGGTTGGGGCCCTGCAGCCACCAGTACGGGGGCTCGCCGGGGCCGGGGATGCGGGCGGGGCGTTCGGCGCCGATGTCGAGCTGGTCGCGCCAGTCGCGGGCGCCGGCGGTGCGTTCGTCGCCGGTGCGGGTGTAGCCGCGGAAGTGCGGCGAGTTCACGTTGTCGAGGGCGAGCCGGTCGGCCTCGGGGAGGGCGAAGAAGGCGCGCATGGCGGTGATCAGCGCGTCGGTCTCGGCCTGGGTCACGCCGTGTCCGACGAGCTGGAAGAAGCCGACGTCGTGTGCCGCGCTGTGCAGTTGGGCGTGGAGCAGGGCGCGGGCCTGGGGGCCGCGGTCGGCGGCCGACAGGTCGATGATGGGGAGCTGGTCGTACGACGGGGTCGCCGTCGAGGTGTGCAAGGTCATGGATGCGTCCACAGGGGTGTGTGGGCCACGGGCAGGCCGCCGAGGGTAGGGCGGCGCCCAGGATGCCGTAAGAAGAGGGAGAAAAAAGGGGCTGAATCAGGCCGAAAGCCGACAGCCCATGCTCGTGACGCGCACGTAGTCCACGTGGCGTCGGCGAACGAGCATCGGAAGCATGCGGCAAGAGTACTGCGCCCCGCGGGACAGGGATGTGGCCTGCTTCACCAGCTCAGCACTTGCCCCACACCCGCACCGTGCGGTGGCCGCCCGGCGTCCGCGCGATCAGCGTCCGGAACTCATCGATCCAGCGCCGCGCCGTACGGCTCCCAGGCCGTCTCGATCCGGTCGTACGGCGGTGAACAGGTGGCGGCGCCGGCGTCGAGGTCGACGATCGTCCGCAAGGTGTCGCCCGAGCGGGAACCGTAACCGGCCGCACCGACAACGGCTCAGCCGAGCGCCTGCTCCAGCAGGGCGGCCCACTGGGCGACGACGCGTGCGCGACGGGCGGTGTCGTCGGTGAGGAGGTTGGCGAGGCCGAGGCCGCGGGCCATGTCGAGCAGGCCCTGGACGGTCTCGCGGACGCCGGGGCGGGACTCGTCGGCGCCGAGGAGGTCGACGGCGATGCGGTGGGTCTCGCGGCCGACGCGGGCCTCCAGCTCGGTCACGCGCGCCCGGAGCTGGTCTTCGTTGCCGGCGGCGACCCACAGGTGCAGGGCGGCGCGGAAGAGGGGGCCGGTGTAGAGGTCGACGAGGGCCGCGACGACGGCCCGGCGGTCGGCGGGCCCGCCAGGGAAGAGCGCCCGGAGCGCGGTGGAGCGCTCCTCGGCGACGTACTCGACGGCGGCCGTGAACAGGTCCTCGCGGGTCGGGAAGTGGTGCTGGGCGGCGCCGCGCGAGACTCCGGCGCGTTCGGCGACGACGGCGACGGTGGAGCCCGCCCAGCCGTGTTCGGCCAGGCAGGCCACGGCGGCCTCCAGGAGCCGCTGCCGAGTGGCCCGGCTGCGGTCCTGTTTGGGCGCGCGGTCGCGTTCCGCCGTCGTGCTCATCCGGTCACACCACCCATGCCGCGTCCCGTTTCTCCAGGAAGGCCGTCATCCCCTCCCGGGCCTGGTCGGAGGCGAACAGCCGGGCCGAGAGGGCGGTCAGGTCCGCCGCGTCCCGGTCGAATGTCTCCAGCACCCTAGCCGTGAGCAGCCGTTTCGTCTCGGCCAGGGCCTGGGGGGAGGAGCGGCGCAGTCCGTCGAGGATCGGGGCGAGGGCCTCGTCCACGTCGTCGGCGGTCGCCGTGAGCAGGCCGAGCCGTACGGCTTCCGTCGGGCCGAAACGTTCGCCGGTGAGGTAGTGGCGGGCCAGGGCGCGGGGGTCGGTGCGCGGAAGGATCGGCAGGGAGATCACCGCCGGGGCGACGCCGATGCGGACCTCGGTGAAGGCGAAGGTGGCCGCGGTGGTGGCGGCGGCGATGTCGCAGGCCGCGAGCAGGCCGAGGCCGCCCGCGCGGACGTGGCCGGTGACCCGGGCGACGACCGGCTTGGGCAGTTCGACGATCTGCCGGAAGAGGCCGACCAGGGTGTCCGGGGCGGGCGGGTCCCGCAGGTCGGCGCCCGCGCTGAAGGTGGTGCCGGTGTGGGTGAGGACGACGGCCCGTACGTCCTCGTCCTTGGCACAGTCGGCCAGGGCGCTCGCCAGGTCGGTGACCAGGGCCGACGAGAGCGCGTTGCGCGTGTCGGTCGCGTCGAGGCTGAGGGTCTGCACGGCACGCGCGCGTGTGCGGCCGATCAGTGTGCTCACGTGTGCTCCCTGAGTTCCCGGCGCAGGATCTTGCCGGAGGCGGCGCGCGGGACGGTGTCGATGAAGGTGATCCGGCGGACGCGTTTGTAGGGGGCGACCCGCTCGGCGACGTAGAGGAGGATCTCGTTCTCGGTGAGGTCGTCGGGGGCGCCGGCCCGGCGGACGACGAAGGCGTGCGGGACCTCGTTGCCGTCTTCGTCGCAGGTGCCGATGACGGCGGCGTCGGCGATGCCGGGGTGAGTGAGCAGCAGGGCCTCCAGTTCGGCGGGGGCCACCTGGAAGCCCTTGTACTTGATGAGTTCCTTCACCCGGTCCACGACGAACAGCCAGCCCTCCGCGTCCACATGCCCGACGTCTCCCGTGTGCAGCCAGCCGTCGGCGTCGATCAGGGCGGCGGTGGCGTCGGGGCGGCCGAGGTAGCCCTTCATCACCTGGGGGCCGCGGATCAGGATCTCGCCGGACTCGCCGGTGCCGAGGTCCTTGCCGGGGTCGTCCAGGGACACGATCCGCATCTCGGTGCCGGCGATGAGCCTGCCGACGGTGCCGGCGGGGGCGTCGTGCAGCTGGTCGAGGGGGACGACATGGGTGCCCGGGGACAGTTCCGTCATGCCGTAGGCCTGGCCGATCGGGGGCAGGCCCAGTCGCTCGGCGCAGGCGCGGGCGAGCCGGGCGTCCAGCGGCGCGGCGGCGCTGAGGACGTACTTCAGCGAGGAGAGGTCGTAACGGGTGACCGCCGGATGCTTGGCGAGGGCGAGGACGATCGGCGGGGCGACGTACAGGCCGGTGATGCGGTGGTTCTCGATGGCGGCGAGGAAGGTCTCCAGGTCGAAGCGGGGCAGGACGACGACCGTGGCGCCCTTGCGCAGTGGCGCGTTCATCAGGGCGGTGAGGCCGTAGATGTGGAAGAACGGCAGGACGGCCAGGATGCGGTCGCCGGGCGCCATGGTGACGGCGGGCTCCAGCTGGGCGAGGTTGGTGGCGATCTGCCGGTGGGTGAGCATCACGCCCTTGGGGACGCCGGTGGTACCGGAGGAGTACGGCAGTGCGGCGATGTCCTCGGCCGGGTCGAAGGCGAGCTGCGGCTCGGGGGCGGTGGTGGCGAGCATGTCGATGAGCGACCGGTGACCGGTCGCGCTGTCGCAGACGAAGATCTCCCGTATTCCGCCCGCGAGTTCGGCGGCGCGGCGGGCCGTCCCCAGCAGGGGTGAGACGGTGACGATCCAGTGCGCGCCGCTGTCGCCGAGCTGTTTGGCGAACTCCGCGGGCGTGGCGAGCGGGTGCACGGTGGTGACGGAGGCACCCGCGCGCGTGGCCGCGTAGAAGGCGGTCGGGAAGGCGATGGTGTTGGGGCTGTGCAGGGCGAGGACGTCGCCCTTGCGGACGCCCGCGTCGGCGAGACCGGCGGCGATGCGCCGGTGGAACCGGTCCACCTGCTCGTACGTGAGGATGGTGCCGTCCGTGCCGTCGATCAGGGCCGGACGCTCGCCGAAGGCGGCGGCGTGACCCAGAACGGCCTTGTGGATGGGGAGTTCTACGGGCGGGACGTCTGCGTACTCGCTGCGGAACACGGTTCCTCCAAGCGGCTGCCGGTGGTGGCCTAGTACGACTTGGGCAGGCCCAGGGTCTGGTGGGAGACGTAGTTGAGAATCATCTCCCGGCTCACCGGAGCAATACGAGCCACGCGGGCGGCCGTTATCAACGAGGCGAGACCGAACTCGCGCGTGAGGCCGTTGCCGCCGAGGGTGTGCACGGCCTGGTCGACGGCCTTCACGCAGGCCTCCCCGGCCGCGTACTTGGCCATGTTGGCGGCCTCGCCCGCGCCGATGTCGTCGCCGGCGTCGTAGAGATGGGCGGCCTTCTGCATCATCAGCCGCGCCAGTTCCAGGTCGATGTGCGCCTGCGCCAGGGGGTGCGCGATGGCCTGGTGGGCGCCGATGGGCGTCTTCCAGACGGTGCGGTCGCGGGCGTACTCGATCGCCTTGGCGAGGGCGTAGCGGCCCATCCCGATCGCGAAGGCAGCCGTCATGATGCGCTCGGGGTTCAGCCCTGCGAACAGCTGCAGCAAGCCCGCATCCTCGTCGCCGACGAGTGCGTCGGCGGGCAGCCGTACATCGTCCAGGATCAGCTCGAACTGCTTCTCCGCGGCATTGAGTTCCATGTCGATGGGCCGCTTCTGGAAGCCCTCGGCGTCCGTCGGGACGATGAAGAGGCAGGGCTTGAGGCGTCCGGTGCGGGCGTCCTCCGTGCGGCCGACGATGAGGACGGCGTCCGCCATGTCGACCCCGGAGATGAAGACCTTGCGGCCCGTGAGCAGCCAGTCGGCGCCGTCGCGGCGGGCCGTGGTGGTGATGCGGTGGCTGTTGGAGCCGGCGTCGGGTTCGGTGATGCCGAAGGCCATGAGGCGGGTGCCGTCGGCGATTCCGGGGAGCCACGTCTGCTTCTGGGCGTCCGTGCCGAAGCGGGAGATCACGGTGCCGCAGATGGCAGGGGACACGACGAGCATGAGGAGGGGCGAGCCGGCGGCACCCAACTCCTCCAGGACAAGGGAGAGTTCGGTGATACCGCCGCCTCCGCCTCCGTATTCCTCCGGGAGGTTGACGCCGAGGTAGCCGAGTTTGCCCGCCTCGGACCAGAGTTCGGTGAGGGGCTTTCCCTCGGCGACGGTTCGCATCAGGTAGTCGCGGCCGTAGCGTTTGCCGAGGGCGGCTACGGCGGAGCGGAGCGCTTTGTGCTCTTCGGATTCGATGACGGCAGTCATGGGGCTCCTAGGAAGAGGTTTCCTGCACTACGGCGAGCAACATGCCCGGCTCGACCTGCTGCCCCGCCTTGGCATGCAAGGCGCTGAGCGTTCCGGTGACCGGCGCTGAGATCTGGTGCTGCATCTTCATCGCCTCCAGCCATATGAGTCCTTGGCCGGCCTGAACCGTTGCCCCTTCGGTCAGGCCCTCGGCGATGCGTACGACCGTGCCCGGCATCGGGGCGAGCAGGGAGCCCGGGGCGAGCTGGGCGGTGGGGTCGGGGAAGCGGGGCAGGGCGGTGAGGCGGGCGGAGTTGACGTAGACCTGGTCACCGTGGCGTGCGACCGCGAACTTCCTCTCCACACCGTCCACTTCGAGTACGACCAGACGCGCGTCGGCGTGTACGACCCGGACGCCCTCGGCGCTGAGCCCGGTGCGCGTGTGCCGGTAGCGGACCTCGTGCTCCTGCCCCGCCAGCTCGTACCGCTTGACCTGCGGCTGTGCGGGCAGGTTGCGCCAGCCGCCGAAGCGGGAGCGGCCGTGGGCGTCGGCGAGGGCGGCGGCCAGGGGGGCGAGGGGGTCGGGAGCGGACCCGGTGAGTTCGTCGAGGTGGCGGTCGTAGAAGCCGGTGTCCATGCGGCCGCTCGTGAACTCCTCGTGGCGCAGGGAGCGCACGAGCAGGTCCCGGTTGGTGAGCGGGCCGTGCAGTTCCGCCCGCTCCAGGGCGCCCGTGAGACGACGGACGGCCTCCGCGCGGGTGGGTGCGTGGGCGACGACCTTGGCGAGCATCGGGTCGTAGTGGACGCCGATGGTGTCGCCGTCGGTGTAGCCGGTGTCCAGGCGGACGCCGTCCGGTACGGCGAGGTGGTGCAGGGTGCCGGTCTGCGGGGCCCAGTCGCGGGCGGGGTCCTCGGCGTACAGGCGGGCCTCGATCGCGTGGCCACGCGCGCGTGGCGGGTCTTCCGGGAGGGCGTGGCCCTCGGCGATCCGGATCTGTTCGGCGACCAGGTCGATGCCGAACACCGCCTCTGTGACGGGGTGTTCGACCTGGAGGCGGGTGTTCATCTCCAGGAAGTGGGCGCGGCCGTCGGCGACAAGGAACTCGACGGTGCCGGCGCCCTCGTAGGCGACGGCGCACACGGCCTGCACGGCCAGCGCGTGCATGTCGCTCGTGAGCGCCTCGGAGATGCCGGGCGCCGGGGCCTCCTCGATGACCTTCTGGTGGCGGCGCTGCAGGGAGCAGTCGCGGGTGCCGAGTGTCCAGATGGTGCCGTGGGTGTCGACGAGGACCTGCACCTCTACGTGGCGGCCGTGCTCCAGGTACGGCTCCACGAAGACCTCGCCGTCGCCGAAGGCGCTCGCTGCCTCGGCGCGCGCGCCCTTCAGCGCGGCACCCAGCTCCTCCAGGCGGCGCACGATCCGCATGCCGCGCCCCCCGCCGCCCGCGGCCGCCTTCACCAGCACCGGCAGGTCGGCCTGGGTGACGTCGGCCGCGTCGAGGGACGCGATGCCCATCAGGTCCTTCGCGCGGGTCTTGGACGCCATCGTCTCGATGGCCTCCGGGGACGGGCCGATCCAGGTCAGGCCGGCGTCGAGGACGGCGCGGGCGAAGTCGGGGTTCTCGGAGAGGAAGCCGTAGCCGGGGTGCACGGCGTCCGCGCCGGCGGCCAGCGCCGCCTTCACGATCAGGTCGCCGCGCAGATACGTCTCCGCGGGCGCGGCGCCCGGCAGCCGTACCGCCGTGTCGGCCACGCGCGCGTGGAGCGCGTTCGCGTCGGCGTCCGAGTGCACGGCGACCGTCCGGATTCCCAACTCACGGCAGGTACGGATGATCCGGCAGGCGATCTCGCCGCGGTTGGCGACCAACAGAGTCTGGATCATGGACCTCACTGGACCTCACATCCGGAAGACGCCGAAGCCACCGCGCGCGCCTTCGTAGGGCGCGGTGTGGATCGCGGACAGGCACAGGCCGAGGACGGTGCGGGTGTCGCGCGGGTCGATGACGCCGTCGTCGTACAGCCGCCCGGACAGGAACATGGGCAGCGACTCGGACTCGATCTGCTGCTCCACCATCGCGCGCAGGGCGGCGTCCGCGTCCTCGTCGTACGGCTGTCCCTTCGCCGCGGCCGACTGGCGGGCGACGATGGACAGCACCCCGGCGAGCTGCTGCGGGCCCATGACGGCGGACTTGGCGCTGGGCCAGGCGAACAGGAAGCGCGGGTCGTACGCCCGCCCGCACATGCCGTAGTGCCCGGCGCCGTACGACGCGCCCATCAGCACCGACAGATGCGGCACCCGGCTGTTGCTGACCGCGTTGATCATCATGGCGCCGTGCTTGATGATCCCGCCCTGCTCGTACTCCTTGCCGACCATGTAGCCGGTGGTGTTGTGCAGGAAGAGCAGCGGGATGTCGCGCTGGTTGGCGAGCTGGATGAACTGGGCGGCCTTCTGCGACTCGGCGCTGAACAGGACCCCCTGGGCGTTCGCCAGGATGCCGACCGGGTAGCCGTGCAGGGACGCCCAGCCGGTGACCAGACTGGTCCCGTACAGCGGCTTGAACTCGTCGAAGTCGGAGGCGTCCACGATCCGGGCGACGACCTCGCGCGGGTCGAAGGGGATCTTGAGATCGCCGGGGACGATGCCGAGGAGTTCCTCCGGGTCGTACTTGGGCGGGGCCGCCGGGCCCGGATCGTCGTAGGCCTTGCGGTGGTTGAGACGGGCCACCACCCGGCGCGCCTGCCGCAGCGCGTCCGGCTCGTCCACGGCGAAGTAGTCGGCGAGACCCGACACGCGCGCGTGCATCTCGGCGCCGCCCAGGGACTCGTCGTCGCTCTCCTCACCGGTGGCCATCTTCACGAGCGGCGGCCCGCCGAGGAACACCTTCGCGCGCTCCTTGACCATGATCACGTGGTCGGACATGCCCGGGATGTAGGCGCCGCCGGCGGTGGAGTTGCCGAAGACGACGGCGATGGTGGGGATGCCGGCGGCGGAGAGGCGGGTGAGGTCCCGGAAGATGGCGCCGCCCGGGATGAAGATCTCCTTCTGGGAGGGCAGGTCCGCGCCGCCGGACTCCACCAGGGAGATGCAGGGCAGCCGGTTGGCGAGGGCGATGTCGTTGGCGCGCAGGGCCTTCTTCAGGCTCCACGGGTTGCTCGCGCCGCCGCGCACGGTCGGGTCGTTGGCGGTGATGAGGCACTCCACGCCCTCGACCACCCCGATGCCGGTGACGAGCGAGGCGCCGACGGTGTAGTCGCTCCCCCAGGCGGCGAGCGGGGACAGCTCCAGGAAGGGCGTGTCCGGGTCGAGGAGCAGCTCGATCCGCTCCCGGGCGAGCAACTTGCCGCGCTCGCGGTGCCGTTGGACGTACTTCTCCCCGCCGCCCGCGAGCGCCTTGGCGTGTTCGGCGTCGAGTCCGGCGAGCTTGGCGAGCATGGCCTCGCGGTGCGCGCGGTAGTCGGGGCCGCTCGGATCCAGGGCCGAGGTCAGGGTCGTCACAGCAGGACCTCCGGGATGTCCAGGTGGCGGGAGCGCAGCCATTCGCCGAGGGCCTTGGCCTGCGGGTCGAAGCGGGCCTGCGCGGCGACGCCGGCGCCGAGGATGCCCTCGACGACGAAGTTGACCGCACGGAGGTTCGGCAGCAGGTGCCGGGTGACGGGCAGGTCCCGGCTCTCGGGGATCAGCTGCCGGAACCTTTCGGCGGTCAGCTCGTGCGCGAGCCACCGCCAGGTGTCGTCGGTACGGGCCCACACGCCGACGTTGGCGTTCCCGCCCTTGTCCCCGCTACGGGCCCCGGCGACCAGCCCGAGCGGCGCACGCCGGGCCGGCCCGGACGGGAGCGGATCCGGGAGGGCCGGCTCCGGTACGGCGTCCAGGGGTCGGGTGTCCTGGGGCGGCGCCACGGGGATACGGCGTCCGTCGTGGAGGACCGCCATATGGTCTACGGCGCCATGGGGGACGTACACATCCTCGAAGACCCCATAGGGGGCGCCCTTTCCGGGTGGGGACAGCACATGGAAGCCCGGGTAGCTGGCCAGCGCCAGCTCCACGGCGGCTCCGCTCAGCGCACGCCCGACGACCCGTTCGTCCGCGTCCCGTACGACGAGCCGCAGCAGCGCGCTCGCGGTCTCCTCGGTGTCGGCGTCGGCGCGCTCGGTGCGGACCAGCTCCCAACGGACCACTGTGGGCGGTGACTTGGCGAGCGCGGCGGTCAGCTGTGCCCGCACGAGATCGGCCTTGGCCTCGATGTCGAGTCCGGTGAGGACGAAGACGACCTCGTTGCGGAAGCCGCCGAGCCGGTTGCGGCCGACCTTGAGCGTCGGTGGCGGTGCCTCGCCGCGCACCCCGTCGATCCGCACCCGGTCCGGCCCGTCCTGGCTCAGCCGTACGGTGTCCAGCCGGGCGGTGACGTCGGGCCCGGCGTACCGGCCGCCGCCGGTCTCGTACAGCAGCTGAGCGGTGACCGTGCCGACGTCGACCAGACCGCCGGTGCCGGGGTGCTTGGTGATGACGCTGCTGCCGTCGGCGTGGATCTCGGCGAGCGGGAAGCCGGGCCGGTGTACGTCGCCCTCCCGGAAGAAGGCGTAGTTGCCGCCGGTGGCCTGCGTCCCGCACTCCAGCACATGTCCGGCGACGACCGCGCCCGCGAGCCGGTCGTACTCCCCCGGCCGCCAGCCGAAGTGGGCGGCGGCCGGTCCGGTGACGAGCGCCGCGTCGGTCACCCGCCCGGTGACGACGATGTCCGCACCGGCGCGCAGACATTCGGCGATGCCGAAGCCGCCGAGGTAGGCGTGGGCGGCGAGCGCGCCGGGGTGGGAGGCGGTGAGGTCGTCGCCCTCGACATGCGCGACTTTGGCCGGAAGGCCGAGCCGGTCCGCCAACTCCCTTACGCGGGTGGCCAGTCCGGCCGGATGGAGCCCGCCGGCGTTGGTGACGATCTTCACCCCGCGCTCGTGGGCGAGGCCGAGGCAGTCCTCCAGCTGGCGCAGGAAGGTGCGGGCGTATCCGGCGGAGGGGTCCTTCAGCCGGTCGCGGGCGAGGATCAGCATGGTGAGTTCGGCGAGGTAGTCGCCGGTGAGGACGTCGAGTTCACCGCCGGTGAGCATCTCGCGCAGGGCGTCGGAACGGTCGCCGTAGAAGCCGGAGAAATTGCCGATGCGTAGGGGCGGGGGCAAGGGCAGGGGCGGGGGCTTCACCGGCCGGGCTCCTTCGGCGGGCGGCCGGTGCCGGGCGAGCCCGCGAAGGCCTGCGCGATGTCCAGCCAGTGGTCGGCGTCCGGGCCGACGGCGGTCAGGGCCAGATCGGCTCGGTGGGCGCGCTGCGTGACGAGGAGACAGAAGTCGAGGGCGGGACCGGTCACGCGCTGCGCGGCGCCTTCGGGGCCGTACGTCCACGACTCGCCTGTGGGGGAAGTGAGTTCCACACGGAACTCCTCGGCGGGGGGTGTGCTCCCATGGACGGTGTAGGCGAAGTCCCGGGTGCGGACCCCGAGCCGGGCCACATGCTTGAGCCGGTCAGTGGGTGCACGCACCACACTCAGCGCGTCGGCGATGTCCAGGCCGTGGGCCCAGGTCTCCATAAGGCGGGCGGTGGCCATAGAGGCGGCGGACATGGGCGGGCCGTACCAGGGGAAGCGGGCACCGGGTGGTGCGGCACGCAGCGCCCGGTCGAGGGCCTCGCGCCCTTCGCGCCACGTCCGCAGCAGTTCGGCGGGCGCGAGCCGGGCGCCGTCCGCCGCGCCCTCGTCCACGAACGAGTCCGGGGCGGTGAGCGCCTTCTCGACCAGCGCCCGGAAGGCGTCCGCGTCGGTGACGGCCAGCAGGGCCGAGCGGTCGGTCCAGGCGAGGTGCGCGATCTGGTGGGCGACGGACCAGCCGGGCGCGGGGGTGGGCAGGGCCCACTGCGCGGGGCTCGACTCGGCCACGAGCAGGTCGAGTTCCTCGCTCTCGGCACGCAGGTCGTCGATGACGGGCGTCGGGTCGGCCATGGGGGGAGCATGGCAGTGGGGCCGGAAACAATCAAGCGTGCTTGCATTAATTCGGCCGGCGGGGTGGGCGGGGTGTCCTACGGGTGGGCCCGAGTGGTCGGTGTCGGGCGTGGGCCCGGGTCGTCAGGCCTCCGGTGCCGGTTCCACCCGGGCCCTGCCCCGGCCCACCTGGGTGCGTACGGCGCCGATGCTCGCCGCGATGACCAGGGCGATCGCGGCGGCCTCCGTCGGGGACAGGGACTGGCCGAGGACGAGGAAGCCGGCCGTTGCCGCCAGCGCCGGTTCCAGGCTCATCAGGATGGCGAAGGTGGAGGCGGGGAGGCGGCGCAGGGCGAGGAGTTCGAGGGTGTAGGGCAGGACCGAGGAAAGCACGGCCACCGCCGAGCCGAGGGCGATGGTGGTGGGGTTCAGGAGGCGGGTGCCGGCCGAGGCCATGCCGACGGGGAGGAACAGGAGGGCCGCGACCGCCATGGCGAGGGCGAGGCCGTCCGCCTGGGGGAAGCGGCGGCCCGTACGGGCGCTGAAGAGTATGTAGATCGCCCACATGGCACCGGCGCCCAGGGCGAATGCGACACCTATGGGGTCAAGGTTGCTGAAGCCTCCGCCGCCCAGCAGGAAGACACCGAGCAGGGCCAGGCCCGCCCACACCGCGTTGATCGCACGGCGGGAGGCCAGCACGGACAGGGCCAGCGGGCCGAGGACTTCCAGGGTGACCGCGGGGCCCAGCGGGATACGGGCGACCGCCTCGTAGAAGAGGCCGTTCATCGCGCCCATCGCGACGCCGAAGGCGAGCACCGTGCCCCAGTCGGTGCGCGAGTGTCCGCGCAGCCGGGGGCGGCAGACCAGGAGGAGGACCACGGCCGCCGCGAGGAGGCGGATGGTGACGACACCCGGGGCGCCGGCCCGGGGCATCAGGGTCACCGCGAGGGCGCCGCCGAACTGGACCGAGACACCACCGGCCAGCACCAGGCCGACCGGGCCGAGTGAGCCGAGGCGGTGGTGATGCCCTTGTGCGGGCGCGACCTGGGGCGGGTTGGCGGTGCTGGGGGTGGCGGTCACGGGCGGTCCTGGTGCTTGATGGGGCTCGTTCATCTCGATGTACTACCAGGTCCAGGGTAATGGACTTCGACAGGAGCGTGAACCCTTTTAGGAGCTGTCCCGGATGGTGGGATCCTCGGTGTTCGGATGCCGGGCCAGGCCTCGGGCCAGGCCTCCTCTTCGCGGAACAGGGGACGGCCGTCGGGAGGTGCGAAGGAACGGTTCCGTAGGGGTCGCGGGTGGGCTGGGCCCAGGTCCCCGCCGCCCACAGCGGCATGCGCAGCTCGCCCGTGTCCATCACCGCGTTGTTCTGGGAGCGGTGCAGACGGGCGGGCGCGCCGCCCCGGGCGAGGAGTTCGGCATGGTGGCCGGTCTCCACGATCCGGCCCCGGTCCACGACGAGGATGCGGTCGGGTGCCGTAGCCGTCGGGGAGGCGGACGATGAAGTCGTGGGCGTCGGCCGCCCGCGCCGCCTCCTCGATCGCCCGGTCGCCGGCGCCGGGCCGGCCGCAGGCGATGTTGGCGCGCACCGTGTCGTGCAAGACGGACGAGGGTCTCCTGGGGCAGGAGCGTCACGTACTCGCGCAGCCGGGCCAGGGGGAAGTCGCGCAAGGAGAGAGAAGCACTCGAAGCCCCATGGAAGCCGAGAGTTCTCTTATGAACCTGAGCGTTTCCTCATGAGCCGGCCTTCGGTCCCCACGCCGCCAGCACCTCGGTGTCCGTCGCCCGGGCGTGCAGGTAGTAGTCGGCCCACTCGGCGATGTCGGGGTAGGCGCACTCCGCGGTGAGCCGGGCTACGGCCGCCGGAATGTCGTACGGCGTCACGCGCAGGTCGGTGCCGGGGCCGAGGAGGCACCAGTGGGCGCCGGGGCGGCCGTAGGGCATGCCGACGCTGCCCGGGTTGACCACCAGGCGGCCGTGTGCGAGGCGGACGTAGGGCATGTGGGTGTGGCCGCAGACGACCGTGCCGATGTCGGGCGCCAGGCCGGTGAAGACCTCCGCCCAGCGGTCGGGGCGGGAGTCCACCAGCACCAGTTCCTCGTCGTCGCGCGGGGTGGCGTGGCAGAACAGGACCGTGCCGAGGCCGCGGACGCGCAGGGTGAGGGTGCGGGGCAGGCCGGCGAGGAAGTCCACCTGGTCCTCGCGCAGCGCCCGCGCCGCGAACGGGCCGATGGGGTCGGGGATTTCGGCCCGCTCACCGCGCCGGTACTCCACCAGCTCCCGGTCGGCGTTCCCCGCCAGCCACAGCACCCTCTCGCCCTGCTCGCGCAGCAGGTCCAGGACCTCGGCCGGCTGGGGGCCCGCCGTGATGTCGCCGGTGACGACGATCCGGTCGGCGGCGGCCACCTCGGGCTCCGCGAGGACTGCCTCCAGGGCGGGCAGTACCCCGTGGATGTCGGACAGGACCGCCAAGCGGGTGTGTGAGCGGCTGCGGACGTCAGCGGCGGTGACGCCCGCAGCGGCTCCCGTCGACATGCTCAATGCCCCATGCTCAATGCTCAGTTCGAGTGGGTCCGACTGGCACGGACCCACGTCACCACGATGAGCGCCGCGGTGACGTACATCACGACGCTGGCGGTCGCTACGGATTCCACGTACGGCTCGTAGCCGTCCGCGCGGAGCTGGACCGCAAGGAAGGCGAGCGCCGTGCCGAGCGCCGCGATCGCGGCGGACAAGGAGATGAACGGGACCTTGGTCATGGGTAGTTCCTCCGAGCTGCGAGACGACTGGTCGATCTCGAGTCTACGTATGCGTTGCCGATCCCCGCATGCGCCGCCAACTGCCCTTTCTCATTCCTGACACCTCTCAACTCCCCGATTCCTTCCCCGATTCCTTCCCCGATTCCTTCCCCGATTCCTTCTCCGGCTCCTGCTCCAGTGCCTCCGCCAGTACCTCCGCCAGATGCCGTCCCCGTACGCCGGCCAGCTGGTCCAGCTGGGTGCGGCAGGAGAAGCCGTCGGCCAGGACCACGGTCTCCTCGGGTGCCTGCCGGACCGACGGAAGGAGTTGTTCTTCCGCGCACGCCCTGGACACCTCGAAGTGGCCTTTCTCGAAGCCGAAGTTGCCCGCGAGTCCGCAGCAGCCGCCGCTCAGCTCGCCGGTGAGGCCGGCCGCCTCGCGCAGCCGGCGGTCGGCGGTGTCGCCGAGCACCGCGTGCTGGTGGCAGTGGGTCTGGCCGGCGACCGGGCGGTTCACGGCGGGCGGGGTCCAGTGCGGGGCGTGCCGCCGCAGGGCCTCGGCGAAGGTGAGGACGGCCGAGGAGAGCCGGGCGGCTCGCGGGTCGTCGTGCAGCAGCTCGGGCAGGTCGGTGCGGAGGGCCGCCGCGCAGCTCGGTTCCAGCACGACGACCGGGACCCCGGCCCGCAGCACCGGTTCCATCAGGTCCAGCGTGCGGCGCAGGACCGCGCGGGCGCGGTCGAGTTGCCCGGTGGAGATGTAGGTGAGGCCGCAGCAGACACGGGCTCGGCGGGCGGTGAGCAGCGCACCGGCCGACCTGGCCCGGCCGGCACCGATCCCTCCCCCGCGCACCAGCAACGTCGGCGGCAGCGCCACCCGCAGCCCGGCGGCCTCCAGCACCCGAACGGCGGCCCGCCCGACGGACGGGGACAGATGCTCGGTGAAGGTGTCGGGCCAGAGCACCACGAGACCACCTGAGCCCGAGCCACCCAAACCCACGTCACCCGAACCCAAGCCGTCTGAGCCCGGACCCCCCGCCCCCGCCATCTCCCCAACCCCCCGCGCAGGCCTCCTCGTGCGCCACCACCCCGTGAACGTCCGCGGCGCCAGTGGCGGGATCTCGCGCTCGGGCGCGATCCCGCCGAGCCGCTTGGCCACGCGCGCCAACGGGCCCACCCCGGCAAGGGCGTTGAGCAGTGGATCGGTGTGGGTGATGGCGATCCAGTGCAGCCACTGTGGCAGTCGGCCCATGCTGAGGTGGGCGGCGGGGCGGCGGCGGTCGGCGTAGTGGTGGTGGAGGAACTCCGCCTTGTAGGTGGCCATGTCGACGCCGACCGGGCAGTCGGAGCGGCAGCCCTTGCAGGACAGGCACAGATCGAGGGCGTCGCGGACCTCCGTGGAACGCCAGCCGTCGGTGACCAGTTCACCGGCGAGCATCTCGTGCAGCAGCCGGGCGCGGCCGCGGGTGGAGTGCTCCTCCTGGCCGGTCGCGCGGAAGGACGGGCACATCACGGCCGGGCCGGACACGGTCGTCGTACGGCATTTGGCGACGCCGACGCAGCGGCGCACGGCGGCGCGGAAGTCGCCGTCGTCCGCCGGGTAGCCGAAGGTCACGTCGACCGGGTGGCGGGGCAGCACGGCGAAGCGGAGGTTCTCGTCCAGCCGCGCCGGGCGGACCAGCATCCCCGGGTTCAGCAGGTCGTCCGGATCCCAGACCGCCTTGGCCCGCTCGAAGAGCCGGACCGTCTCCGTGCCGTACATGCGCGGCAGCAGCTCCGCGCGGGCCTGACCGTCGCCGTGCTCCCCGGACAGCGAGCCGCCGTGCGCCACCACCAGGTCGGCCAGTTCCCCGGAGAAGCGGCGGAAGCGGCCGATGCCGGCCCCGGTGAGCAGGTCGAAGTCGATACGGACGTGGATGCAGCCGTCGCCGAAGTGGCCGTACGGCGTGCCGCGCAGCCCGTGGGACGCCAGCAGCGCGCGGAAGTCCCGCAGATACGCGCCGAGCCGGGCGGGCGGCACCGCGCAGTCCTCCCAGCCGGGCCAGGCCTCGGAGCCGTCCGGCATGCGGGTCGCCGTACCGCTCGCGTCCTCGCGGATGCGCCACAGCCCCCGTTGGGCGGCCGGATCCGTGACCACCAGCGAGTCGACCACGTCGGCCGCGCGGACGATCGCCTCCGCACGCGCGCGGGCCTCGGCCGCGGACTCCCCGCCGGTCTCCACGAACAGCCAGGCACCACCCTCGGGCAGCCCGGCCGGAGCGCGCACCAGGTCGGCCGCCATGCCCTCGACCGTCAGGGGCCGGTGCGGCAGCAGACCGGCGGCGGCCTCCGCGGCGGCGCTCTCGTCGGCGTACCCCAGGACCGCCAGGGCACGCGCGCGTGGGGCCTGCACCAGTCGCACGACCGCCTCGGTCAGCACCCCGAGCGTGCCCTCGGAGCCGCAGAAGGAGCGGGCGACATCGGCGCCCTTCTCGGGCAGCAGCGCGTCCAGCGCATATCCGGAGATACGGCGGGGCAGCTCCGGGAAGCCCGTGCGCAGCCGGGCCAGATCGCCCGCCACCAGTTCGCGCAGCCCCTCGGGCGCGCCCGCCCAGTCCGGCCCGAGCCGCAGCCGCGCCCCGCGCGCGGTGAGGACGGACAGCTCCCGCACGCTGTCCGCGGTCGTCCCCCAGGCCACCGAGTGCGAGCCGCAGGAGTTGTTGCCGATCATCCCGCCGAGCGTGCACCGGCTGTGCGTGGACGGGTCCGGGCCGAAGCGCAGGCCGTGCGGGGCGGCGGCCTCCTGGAGCCGGTCGAGGACCAGACCGGGCTGTACGACCGCCGTCCGCGTGCCCGGGTCCAGCTCCAGCAGGCCGTTCATGTGCCGGGTGAAGTCCAGCACCACACCGACGCCGGTCGCCTGCCCGGCGATCGACGTACCTCCGCCGCGCGCCACCACCGGCACCCCGCGCGCCCGGCACACCTCCAGTACGGCGGCCACGTCGTCGGCGTCTTGGGGGGCGACCACGCCCGCGGGGACACGCCGGTAGTTGGACGCGTCCATGGTGACCAGCGCCCGGGAGGTGACGTCGAAGCCCACCTCGCCCCGGACGACCTTACGAAGCTCGCCCGCAAGATCTGCCATGGGTCCAGCAAACCAGGCGACCGGGCCGGGCGGGTGGACGGGCGGGCGGACGGACAGCCAGACGGAGACACGGGGCTGAAAGCGGAGCCCCGGGGCGGTGCCGACACCACGTCTCACCCGACGGACGACGTTTCGCCCGACTTACCCCCACCGGCTAACCTCGCCTTCGTGGCCGACATCCAGATTCCCGCTGACATCAAGCCCGCCGACGGACGATTCGGCGCGGGCCCCTCCAAGGTGCGCACCGAGGCGCTGGACGCCCTCGCCGCGACCGGTACGTCCCTGCTGGGCACCTCCCACCGCCAGGCGCCCGTCAAGAACCTGGTCGGCGAGGTCCGTCAGGGCATCTCCGAGCTGTTCCGGCTCCCCGAGGGCTACGAGGTCGTCCTCGGCAACGGCGGCTCCACCGCTTTCTGGGACATCGCCACCCACGGTCTCATCGAGAACAAGTCCCAGCACCTCAGCTTCGGCGAGTTCTCCTCCAAGTTCGCCAAGGCGGCCAAGCTCGCCCCCTGGCTGGCCGAACCCACCGTGATCAGCACCGACCCGGGCACCCACCCCGAGGCGCAGGCGGAGGCGGGCGTCGACGTCTACGCCTTCACCCACAACGAGACCTCCACCGGTGTCGCCATGCCCATCAAGCGGGTGACCGGTGCCGACGAGGGCGCCCTGGTCCTCGTGGACGCGACGAGCGGCGCCGGCGGCCTCCCCGTCGACGTCGCCGAGACCGACGTCTACTACTTCGCCCCGCAGAAGTCCTTCGCCTCCGACGGCGGCCTGTGGATCGGCGTCTTCTCGCCGGCCGCGATCGAGCGCGCCGAGCGCGTCCACGCGTCCGGCCGCCATGTCCCGGAGTTCTTCAGCCTCCCCACGGCGATCGACAACTCCCGCAAGAACCAGACGTACAACACCCCGGCGCTCGCCACCCTCTTCCTCCTCAACGAGCAGCTGAAGTGGCTGAACGGCCAGGGCGGGCTGGCCTGGTCCACGGCGCGTACGAAGGACTCCGCCACCCGCCTGTACACCTGGGCCGAGGAATCCAAGTACGCCACCCCCTTCGTCACCGACCCGGCCAAGCGCTCCCAGGTCATCGGCACCATCGACTTCGCCGACGAGATCGACGCGGCCGCCGTCGCCAAGGTGCTGCGCGCCAACGGCATCGTGGACACCGAGCCGTACCGCAAGCTCGGCCGCAACCAGCTGCGCATCGCGATGTTCCCGGCGATCGACCCGGCGGACGTCGAGGCGCTGACGACGTGCATCGACTACGTCATCGAGAAGCTCTGACGTCTCGCGTACGACGGTGATACGACGCTGAAAGGCGCCCCGCGGAATCGGCGCGGGGCGCCCTTCAGCCCCGGCGCCGCAGCAGCCGCACCCCGAAGAGGGCGACCACCCCGGCGGCGACGATGGCGGCACCGATCGTCACACTCCCGCCGACCGAACCGATCCCGGAGCCCGAGCCGGTCCTGGAACCCGAAGCCGAACTCCCGCTCCCGCTCCCGGACGGCGACTTGGCCGCGGGCAGGCCGGGCGCGTCCTTCGCCACGACCTCGCTGTCGGCGCCCTCGCTGCTGTACAGCAGCTTGGTCCCGTCGGCGGAGTAGCTGACGCCCTCGCCCTGTCCCTGCAGGGGTACGTCGAGCTGGCCCGTGCGCCTGATCCGGCCGCCGTTCCAGTCGTAGGAGATCCCGCCGAAGTAGCCGCGCACGGCGAGCTGCCGGCCGTCGGGTGAGAACGCCGCGTCGGTGGCCCAGAGGTCGACGGGGGCGATCGGCTCGAAGATGTTCGTGCCGGAGGTGGAGAGAGTGGCCGGGCCCTCGTACAGATGCCCGCCGTCCTCCTTCTTGTCGATGATGTAGACGCGCCCGGTCCTCGGGTGGACGATCAGCGACTCGGCGTCGCGCGGCCCGTTCGCGTACTTCACGACGTACTGCGTGGCGTTGACCGTCTGGTCCTTGAGTTCTTTCGGCTCGGGCAACCGGTAAATCCACACATACGGCCATTTACCACCGAAGTTGTCGCCGATGTCGCCCAGGTAGATCTCGTTGTCCGGCCCGATGGAGATGGCCTCGACGTCCCGCGGGGACCCGATGCCGCGCAGGGTGATCCGGGCGACGGTCTTCCCGGTCCGGCTGTCCACGGCGTAGACGTACGGCCCGTCGCCGCTGTCGTTGTGCGTCCAGTAGACGCCGGGGTGGAGACGGGACGCGGCGAGCCCGCTGGACTCGGTGATCCGCGGGTCCTTGAGGGTGAACCCCTGGTCGCCGTCACCGTCGGTGGCGGAGGCGGGCAGCACGCGGCCCGCGGCGAGCAGCACCCCGGCAAGGACGGCGAGGACGGCGAACGATCGACGCATGACCCAAGCCTGCCACTCCCTCCGGGGGTTCACCGGGGTTCACCGGGGGCGCTCCCGTGGCGGCGCACCGTACGTGGCAGGCCTCACACCCCACCACCGCGCGTGATCGTCCATCATGAGCGGATGCTCAGGTTCATGCCCGTAGGTGACTCCATGACGATCGGGAGCGCCGGCGAGCACACATGGCGTTACCGGTTGTGGCGGCACCTGCGGGACACGCACGACGGCCCGTTCACCTTCGTCGGCCCGCGCGAGGAGCTGTACGACAAGTCGGCCGAGGCCCCGACGTCCTGCGCGTACGCCGACCCCGACTTCCCGCGCCGGCACCTGGCGGGCTGGGGCGAGGGCTGGCTGCACATGGCCCCGCTGATCGGCGAGGCGGTACGCGCGCACCGCGCGGACGTGCTCCTCGTCTCCCTCGGCCTGATCGACCTGGGCTTCTACACGAACGCCGAACAGACGGCGGAGAACGTACGGGCCTTCGTGGCGGGCGCCCGGGAAGCGCGGCCGCGGGTGCGGATGGTGCTGCTCCCGGTGATACCCAACATCCGGGCCGAGGCGGACGCGTCTTTCGCCGAGCAGGTGGACCTCTTCAACGTCCTGCTGGCGAAGACAGCCGCCGACCTGGACGAACCCCGCTCACCGCTGCTGCTGGCCTCGCCGCCCGAGTCGTACGACATCCACGCCGACACCTACGACGGCACGCACCCCAACGCGAGCGGGGAGCACCGGATCGCGGCGGCGTTCGCGGGGGCCATGTGGGAGGCGTGGGGGGTTGGACAGATGTACGTGGCTGGAACAGGTTGACTCGATCCCGGCGTCTCCCGGTCACGGTGCGTATCGTTGTACTGCGCGGCTGCACCTGTCCGTGGGGCAGCCGGGGAGGAGCGCCACGATGACCGTCCTTGAAGACAGGATCGAGATGGCCGACGCCGACGCCAACACCATGGGCTTGGACGAGTGGTTCGAGCGCCTTGAGCGGATGCCCGTCCCCGAAGGATTCAGGGTCGAGATCGTCGGGGGCAACGTCTTCATGACGCCACAGCGGGACACTCACTGGGTAATCATCCGCCGAATCGTGCGGGCTCTGGAGGACAGGTTCGGGATGGACGTCACAGTGTTCTCGGACGTCCGGATCGACTTCCCGGGCCATGACAACGGCTTCTGCCCGGACGTCGCGATGCTCAAGGAGTCGGCAAAGAAGGACGACAAGGGCCACTGGCGCTACGAGGACGTCGAGTTCGTCGCCGAGGTCATCTCCCAGGGGACGGCCGCCAACGACTACGGCCCGAAGAAGACCGCCTACGCCGTCGCCGAGGTCCCCGTCTACCTCATCGCCGACCCCTACCAGGGACGCTGCCACGTCTACACCCACCCCAAGGGCGACGACTACGCCGTGACGACATCGGTGGACTTCGGCACCGACGTCGACCTCACCGACACAGTCGTCGACCTCACCCTCAAGACCGACGCGTTCCCCCGCGGCCAGTGAGCGAAGCGGCTACGCCAGCAGCCGTCGCCTGATCAGCTCCATCACTTCCGCGCGGCTGTGCTTGCCGTCGTCGCCGGCGTAGAGGTGGTTGCCGATGCGCAGCGATACGGCGATCAGACAGCGGATCTCCACCTCCTCCTCGTCGGGGCAGAAGCAGGAGAACAGCGAACGCAGGTAGTTCATACGGCAGTTGTCGACGCGGCGCAGGCGTTCGGCGACGGCCGCGTCGCGGCGGGCCCAGTCGCGGATCGCTATGTCGGCGTTGACCCCCCGCACCGGCCCGTCGGCGGCGGCGACGATGCCGAACAGCCGCTCCAGCCGGACCCTGGCGTCTCCCCCGCCGCTCTCCACCTGCTCGATCACGCTCTCGGCGACCTCGTACTCCCAGGTGTCGAGCATTTCGGTGAGCAGCGCGTCCCGGTTGCGGAAATACCCGTAGAAGCCGCCCTTGCTGACGCCGAGCGCCTGCGCCAGCACCTCGATCCGGACCGCCTCGGGGCCGCCCGCGACGAGTGCCCGCAGGCCTTCCTCGATCCACTTGCCCCGTGGTGTACGGGTCGCGCCCATCGTGTGTGCCTCCTCACGCCCCGTATCGAGTATACGGCGGCGTATAGAAGGCCGTACGCTCGATCTATACGCCACCGTATAGACAGGGGTCTGCTCATGCGACTTCCCCGTACCGCCCACACCGACCGCCCCTGGCGGATCCACGAGATCGCCGGCGACTTCACGGTGGAAGACGTGTGGGCGCTGCCCACCCCCGGCGGACCCGGTGATCTCCCGTGGCTGGTGCGCCAGTTCGCCGAAAAGGTCAGCGGCGGGGTGACCGGAGAAGGTCCCGTCTCCCGCGTGCTCTTCGCCGTCCGCTGGAAGCTCGGAGCGCTGCTCGGCTGGGACAAGCCCGCTACCGGCATCGGCGCCCGACTGCCCTCCCTGCGCGACCGGTTGCCGGCGGACCTTCGCCAGGGTCCGCAGGGTCCCGACCTCGGCTCGTCCAAGTTCATCTCCCTCTACCAGCGGGACGACGAGTGGGCCGCCGAGATGGGCAACAAGACCGTGCACGCGGTGATGCACATCGGCTGGGTCCCCGACGGATCCGGCGGCTACCGCGGTCAGATGGCCGTCCTGGTGAAGCCGAACGGGCTGTTCGGAACCCTCTACATGGCCGCCATCAAGCCCTTCCGTTACCTCGGGGTGTACCCGGCGCTGATGCGCTCCATCGGCCGTACGTGGCAGGCGAATTCCGCCCTGCGGAGCGCGCACAGGCCCTAGGGGCGGCATCACCCGTTCGGCCCACAGCGCTCGCTGTCGCACCCGGGGCCGGTTTCGATGGGAGGGAGCCCGGGTTGAGACCGGGTCTCACCCCCCCATCGAGCGAAAGAGACGCAGGCATGTCTACAGGCAAGATCGAGCAGTGGAGCCCCGGCCCGGGCGAGGGCATGATCAAGGACGACCAGGGTGAAAGGCTGGCATTCTCCGGGCAAGACCTCCGGAATCCCACCGAGCGCCAGAACCTGCGTCGAGGGGACAAGGTCCAGTTCGAGATAGACGCGCCCGGGCACGCGGCAGACGTCAAGAAGGCCTGAGCCTCGACAGCACCGCAGGCACCACCCGTTGGGCAGAGGGTGGTGCCTGTCGGTGTTCTCGGCGTTCACGGCGTTCATCACGACCCTCGCGTCGCTTGCATAGAGCGCACTCCAAGCCGTTGGCTAGTGGACCATGGAGTACACGCAGCTAGGACGCACGGGGCTCAAGGTCGGTCGGCTCGTCCTCGGGACGATGAACTTCGGGCCGCAGACCGACGAAGCCGACAGCCACGCCATCATGGACGCGGCGCTGGACGCCGGTATCAACTTCTTCGACACCGCCAACGTGTACGGGTGGGGTGACAACAAGGGGCGGACCGAGAGCATCATCGGCAACTGGTTCGCCAAGGGAGGCGAGCGCCGCGACAAGGTGGTCCTCGCCACCAAGGTCTACGCCAACATGTCCCCCGACGGCCAGGCCGCCTGGCCCAACCACGACAAGCTCTCCGCGCTGAACATCCGCCGGTCCGTGGACGCCAGCCTGAAGCGGCTGCAGACCGACCACATCGACCTCTACCAGTTCCACCACATCGACCGGGTCACCCCGTTCGAGGAGATCTGGCAGGCGATCGACACCCTGATCCAGCAGGGCAAGATCCTCTACGCGGGGTCCAGCAACTTCCCCGGCTACAAGATCGCCCAGGCCAACGAGATCGCCGCCCGCCGCGGCGGCACCATCGGCCTGGTCAGCGAGCAGTGCCTGTACAACCTCGCCGAGCGGCGCGCCGAGATGGAGGTCATCCCGGCCGCGCAGGAGTACGGCCTCGGTGTCATCCCGTGGTCGCCGCTGCACGGCGGACTGCTCGGCGGAATCATCAAGAAGGAGGTCCAGGGCGGCCGCCGCGCCTCCGGCCGGGCCGCCGACACCCTCAAGGATCCGGCAGGGCGCGCCCAGATCCAGGCGTACGAGGACCTGGTCGACAAGCACGGCCTGCAGCCCGGCGAGGTGGCCCTGGCCTGGCTGCTGACCCGCCCGGGTGTGACCGGTCCCATCGTCGGCCCGCGTACGGCCGAACAGCTGGAGTCGGCGCTCAGGGCGGTGGAGCTGGAGCTGAGCGAGGAGCTGCTGGCCGGCCTGGACGAGGTCTTCCCGGGCCCGGGTCCGTCCCCGGAAGCCTTCGCCTGGTAGTTCCAGAGGAGCAACCGGCTCAGGGGCGCGGGGCCGCATTCGACATGCGGCCCCGCCGCGATGGGGGTCCCCCCGCTCGATCGAAGCCGAGAGTGGGGGAGCGACCAGCCACAACCGGCTCGCAGCCGGAATCCCGGCCGCAGTTCCCCGGCCCTACCTGACAGCCGCAGCCACAGCCACAACCACCAGCAACAACACAAGCGCACCGGCCATGATCCGGTTCCGACTCTTCGGGTCCACGTGACCGAGCCTAACCAACCCCGCCAAACTCCCAGCGGGCGACCGCCTCGTACCGCGGCTGCTCCCCCGCCACGCCCGACCTCGGCAGGTTGCTGCGCACCAGCACCAGCTCGCGCACCGTCCAGGTCCCGCTGGTGAACTCCCGAAGCAGCTCGACATACGGCCGTACGTTCACCGCGTCCCGCCCCCGCGCCACCGTCAGGTGAGCCTTGAACTGCCGGTGCTCCCCCATCCGTACGCCCGCCTTCCGCCCCGCCGACTCCGCCCGGTCGGCCAGCAGCCGCAGCGCCTGTACGTCGCCGTAGCCGCCCGTCCACAGGGCCCTGCCGTGTCCGAACTGGCCACCGCCGGAGAGGGCCAGGTCGAAGGGGGTCGTGCGGTGGGCCGCACGGGCCAGGCGGTCCGACAGGTCCGGTACGAGGTCGTCGGCGACCTCGCCGTAGAAGGCCAGGGTGAAGTGCCAGCCGGGGCGGTTGGTCCAGCGCAGCTTCTCCGAGTCGGGCAGCCGCTTCAGCTTGGCGACCTCGACGGCGAGCTCATGGACGACGTGCTCCGGCGGGAGCACCGCGGCGAAGAGTCTCATGCCTTCACCTTCGCAGACACCGCCGGGCAGGATGACCTTCATGACGATCACCATTCGCGAAGGCGGACCCGACGACATCCCCGTGATACTCGGTATGCTCGACAGCAGTGTGGAGTGGCTCGTCGCACAGGGCCGCACCGGCCAGTGGGGAACCAAGCCGCTGTCGGAGAACCCGAGGGTGGCGGAATCGGTCGCCGGGTACATGGACCGGGGCCGTACGTACATCGCCGAGGTCGACGGCGTACCGGCCGCCACCCTGACCCTCAGCGACGCGCCCGGCGACTACCTGTCCCATCTGCCGTCACCCGGTGAGCCCGAGCGGTACATCCACTGGCTCGCCTCCGACCGCCGCTTCAAGGGCGAGGGTGCCGGGGCCGCCCTGCTCGCGCACGCGGCCGAGGTGACCCGGCGGGCCGGGGTCGGCCTGCTGCGCGTGGACTGCTACGCCGGTGACGACCGCAAGCTGGTCGCCTTCTACGAGGCCAACGGCTTCGCCCCGACGGAGACGTACACCTCCGGCGAGCAGCACGACTGGCCGGGCCAGGTGCTCGCCCGGCGGGTCTGACCGCCCGGCGAGCACCCGGGGTGGGTGAGGGGTCAGCGCGCGGCGCGCAGGGTGCCGAGCAGCCCGTTCTGCTCGTCGTTGATGCCCGCGGCGAACCAGACGCTGTCCTCGCCGCCGGACCTGGCGGTGCCCCGTTGCAGCCCCCACAGGCCGGGGATCACGATCGGCTGCCCGTTGGGTTGGTCCAGGGTTCCTTCGAACCGGCCGGTCCGCAGGTCGAACACGTTGATGCGGCCGTCGCCGAAGTTGCCGACGAGGAGGTCGCCGGCGAACCTCCCGAACCCCCTGGGCGCCACCTCCAGACCCCAGGGCGAGTTGAGCACGCCCCGGCGCGCGAAGTGCTGGAGCAGCTTGCCCCTGGTGCTGAACACGTCGATGAAGCCGTTGCCCGGTCCGGCGACGTCGTCGTGCTTCTCCGCGTTCTGGAGGGCGTAGGTGACGAAGATCCTGTCATCGATGTTCTTGACGTCGAAGGGCGCGAAGCCCGCGGGGATGCTCGGGTCCCGGAACGCGCCGGCGGGCTGCCTCACCAGCCTGAAGCGGGTGTCGAAGGCGTCGATGCGCGCGTCACGGAAGTTCGCGACCAGGATGCGCGGCTGCCGACGCGCACGCGCGTCACCCTCGCCGCGCCTGTCGTCGTCCTTCGTGTCGTCCTTCGTGTCCCGCTTCGCGCAGTCCACCAGCGTCAGGCCCTTGAAGACGGCGTCGTCCTCCTGGGCGACCTGGACGCCGGTCGTCGGGAGCACACGCGGGTTGAAGGCGAAGAGGCCGCCGTTCTCCCCGGCGTAGAGGAAGCGCGCGGGGCCGGATCTTCCGGAGGCTCTGAAGCGGAACTCGTCGGTGTCGTTGCGTACGACCCCGGTCGGGTCGGCGTTGGCGGGGAGCTGCACGACGGGCGTGAGGAAGGTGACCGGCCGGTCGTCCCGGGCGCCCGCGTACACCGTGGACGTACTGGTTCCGTTGTTGGAGACCCTGATCGCGCCGTTCTCCGTGCGCACCAGCCCCCAGGGGTTCACCAGGTTCGGGTCCTGCCGTTCCGCTCGGCCCTGGAGGTCGGAGACGAGGTCGCGCTCCCGGAAGCCGTGGCCGAACCTGCTCGACCCGTCCGCGGCCCCGGACGGCGCGGCGACGGCGAGCGCACCGACCGTGCCCAGGGTCAGCGCGACCGCCGCCAGCAGCCGTACACGGGAGCGGGGTCTGGGGGTCGACGGCGGTGATGCCTGCGAAGCCTTCGATCTCTTCGACGCCTTCGATGTCTTCGGTCTCATGCGGATGCTCCTGACCCATGCGTTCCAAAGGGGACGTATCGGCAGAAGTCATCTCATAAGATGCCAATCGCACCCGCGATCGACACGCAGACACACATCCGTGGACACACATCCGTACGGGGACACGCCACCGCGCGTCCCGCGTCTCCTACGCCGCCGTGGCGAGGTCCTCCCGCTCTCCGCGCGGCACGAACCGCACCCGCGGGTGGCCGTGGTGCCAGCCCACCGACAGGCGCAGGCCGCCGATCCGGGTCAGGACCAGGCCGATCGCGCCGGCCGCGGCGGTCGAGACGATGCCGCCGGCGGCGAAGCCGACCCGCGCGCCGTAGGTGTCGGTGATCCAGCCGACGATCGGCGCGCCCAGCGGCGTGCCGCCCATGAACACCATCATGAACAGGGCCATCACCCGGCCGCGCATGGCCGGGTCGGTGGCCATCTGGACCGCGGTGTTCGCGGTGACGTTGACCGTGAGCCCGAAGATCCCGATCGGGACCATGAGCAGCGCGAACAGCCAGTACGACGGCGCCAGCGCGGCCACGGTCTCCAGCGCGCCGAAGGCCAGCGCGGCGGCGATCAGGATGCGCAGCCGGGCCGTGCCGCGCCGGGCGGCCAGCAGGGCGCCGACCAGGGAGCCGGACGCCATCAGGGTGTTGAAGAGGCTGTAGCCGCCGGCTCCGGCGTGGAAGACGTGCTCGGCGTAGGCCGAGAGCCACACCGGGAAGTTGAAGCCGAAGGTGCCGATGAAGCCGACCAGGACGATCGGCCAGATCAGCTCCGGGCGGCCGGCCACATACTGCAGGCCTTCCCGCAGCTGGCCCTTGCCGCGCGGAGTGCGCCGGACGACATGGAGCTCACGGGCGCGCATCAGGAGCAGGCCGGTGATGGGGGCCGCGAAGGACAGGCCGTTGGCGAGGAACGCCCAGCCGGTACCCACACCGGTGATCATCAGGCCGGCGACGGCGGGCCCGACCAGGCGGGCGGACTGGAAGTTCGCCGAGTTCAGGCTGACCGCGTTCTGCAGCTGCTCGGGGCCGACCATCTCGGAGACGAAGGACTGGCGGGCCGGGTTGTCGAGCACCGTGGCGAGGCCGACGGCGAAGGCGGCGACGTAGACGTGCCAGACCTGGACCTGCCCGGTGAGGGTCAGCGCGGCCAGCGCGAGGCCGGCGACGGCCATCGAGGCCTGGGTGACCAGCAGAGTGGGGCGCTTGGGGAGGCGGTCGACCAGGACACCGCCGTAGAGGCCGAAGAGGAGCATCGGCAGGAACTGCAGGGCTGTCGTGATGCCTACGGCCGCGGAGGAGCCGGTGAGGCTGAGGACGAGCCAGTCCTGGGCGATGCGCTGCATCCAGGTGCCGGTGTTGGAGACGACCTGGCCCAGGAAGAACAGGCGGTAGTTCCTGACCTTCAGCGAGCTGAACATCGAGGACTTGCGGGAAGCGGGGGTCGTAGGTGCGGTCGGTGCGGGGGCGGAAGGTGCTCCGGGTCCCGTACTCAAAGTGCGTTCGCCTCCTCGTTGCGGGGTTTTACAGGTGTGCGAGCTTCTCCAGCACGGGGGCGGCGGCGCGCAGTGCGGCCCACTCGTCCTCGTCGAGGCCCTCGACCAGGCCGGCCAGGAAGGCGTTGCGCTTGCGGCGGCTCTCCTCGAGCATCGCCTCGGCCTGCTCGGTCTGGGTGACGACCTTCTGGCGCCGGTCCTCGGGGTGCGGCTCCAGCCGGACCAGCCCCTTGGCTTCGAGCAGCGCGACGATGCGGGTCATCGACGGCGGCTGGACGTGCTCCTTGCGGGCGAGCTCGCCCGGGGTGGCCGAGCCGCAGCGGGAGAGGGTGCCGAGCACCGACATCTCGGTGGGGCTCAGCGACTCGTCGACCCGCTGGTGCTTGAGCCGACGGGACAGCCGCATCACGGCGGAGCGGAGGGAGTTCACGGCGGCAGCGTCGTCGCCATGGGTAAGGTCCGGCATGTTCTTTAGAGTAACTCATTACCCTCGCTAAGGACCACGGAAAACACGCCGTATGCCCGTGACCCTGGCCACTGAACCCGGATATCACTCATATGGGTGATCGATGCGCGGAACGTGACGCACTGGCCGGATCAGTACAGAGACCCTCGTGTCCATGGGGACCAGCGTGCTCAGCCTGCGCATGGACGGAGAGCTGCTCGAACGGCTCCGCCGTCACGCGGCGAAAAGAGGAATGAGCGTGCAGGACTATGTGGTCCGCACGCTCATTCGGGACGACTTCGACCAGCGGTTCCAGACCGCCGTCGAGGAGACGGAAAAGTTCTACGGCGTCAACTGAGACCTCATGTCAGGCCCAGGGCCGGCATCAGGTAGTAGAAGGCGAAGACCGCCGAGACGAGGTACATCGGGACCGGGATCTCCCGGGCCCGGCCGGCGGCGAGGCGCAGCACCGTGAAGGTGAGGAAGCCCATGCCGATGCCGTTGGTGATCGAGTACGTGAACGGCATCATCAGCATCGTCACGAACGCCGGGATCGCGATGGTGTAGTCGGCCCAGTCGATCTCCTTGATCGAGTTCGACAGGATCAGGAAGCCGACCGCGATCAGCGCCGGGGTGGCCGCCTGCGAGGGGACCATCGTGGCGACCGGGGTGAGGAACAGCGCGGCGGTGAAGAGGCCGCCCGTGACGACGTTCGCGAGGCCGGTCCTGGCGCCCTCGCCGACACCGGCCGTGGACTCGACGAACGCGGTCGTGGCCGAGGAGGAGCTGGCGCCGCCCACCGCGACCGCGAGGCCGTCGACGAAGAGGACCTTGTTGATGCCGGGCATGTAGCCCTGGGCGTCGGTCAGCTTGGCCTCGTCGCTGACGCCCATGATCGTGCCCATCGCGTCGAAGAAGCACGACAGCAGCACCGTGAAGACGAACAGGATGCCGGTCAGCAGGCCGACCTTGGAGAAGCCGCCGAACAGGCTGACCTGGCCGATCAGGCCGAAGTCCGGGGTGGCGACCGGGTTGCCGGGCCACTTCGGGACCGTCAGGCCCCAGGACGGGACCGTGGTGACCGCGTTGATGATCAGCGCGAGGACGGTCATGCCGACGATCGAGATCAGGATCGCGCCCGGCGTCCTGCGGACGATCAGCGCGAAGGTCAGCAGCGCGCCGAGGATGAAGACGAGCACCGGCCAGCCGTGCAGATGACCGCCCGTGCCGAGCTGCAGCGGGACGGTGGTGTCCGCCTTGTCCGGGATACGGGAGACGAAGCCGGAGTCCACGAGGCCGATCAGCATGATGAACAGGCCGATACCGATCGAGATCGCCTTGCGCAGCCCGAACGGCACGGCGTTCATCACGCGCTCGCGCAGGCCCGTGGCGACCAGCAGCATGACCACGAATCCGGCCAGGACGACCATGCCCATGGCGTCCGGCCAGGACATCCGGGGTGCCAGCTGGAGCGCGACGACGGAGTTCACGCCGAGGCCGGCGGCGAGCGCGATCGGGACGTTGCCGATGACACCCATCAGCAGCGTGGCGAACGCGGCCGTCAGCGCGGTCGCCGTCACCAGCTGGCCGTTGTTCAGGTGGTGCCCGTACATGTCCTTCGCGCTGCCGAGGATGATCGGGTTCAGCACGATGATGTACGCCATCGCGAAGAAGGTGGCGAAACCGCCGCGGACCTCGCGGGCGACGGAGCTGCCGCGCTCGGAGATCCTGAAGTAGCGGTCGAGCGCGCCGTGGGGCCGTACACCGCCCGGTATCTCGGGGGTGGGGACCTTGGCGGGGGCCGGGGTGGACATGCGGGACCTCATCACCAATGGGGTTCCCCCGAGCCCTCTTGGAGTTTCGTACGAGCAGAAGTGGTCAAAGACAAACGGTTTCAGTATGAAGGTATGAGTGCGAGATCGCTATCTCCGCGCGTAGACAGTCACGGCGCTTAAGCTGTGCGTCATGACCAAGTGGACCCCGAAGCACGAGGCGCCGGAGCCCCTGGAGGGGCCCGTGGTCGCCACCATCACCGGCGGCACGATCGTGTGGTTCGTCCTCTTCCTGGTCCAGCTCCCGTTCTACGGCTGGTTCGCCGGCCACGGGCATCTGTGGTGGCTGTGGACGTGCCTGGCCGGAGGTGGGCTCGGGCTGATCGGTGTCTGGTACGTGCGCAGGCGGGACGCGGCGCTCAAGCGGGCGGCGGAGCCTCAGTCGACGCCGGCCGAATAGCGCGGTCGGCGCGGTCGGCCGCAGTCGGCCCCCGGGGGGCGCCGGAGCTCGCCTCCGAACGTTCCCCTTCCCGCCGACCGGGTCGGGTGGGCGGGTAGGCAAAAGCGCACGTACCGTCGAATGCATGACCCATATAGACGCGGGCGCCGAGCTCGACCCCGTGCATCCCGTGGCCCTGCCGAAGAGTCCGTCGGCCGGGCTGACCGGTGCCGAAGTGGCGGACCGCGTCGCCCGCGGCCAGGTCAACGACGTACCCGTGCGCAGCAGCCGGTCGCTCGGGGAGATCGTCCGGGCCAACGTCTTCACCCGGTTCAACGCGATCATCGGCGTGCTCTGGGTGGTCATGCTGTTCGTCGCCCCGATCCAGGACAGCCTCTTCGGCTTCGTGATCCTCGCCAACACCGGCATCGGCATCGTCCAGGAATGGCGGGCCAAGCAGACCCTCGACTCGCTCGCGGTCATCGGCGAGGCCCGGCCGACCGTACGCAGGGACGGCGCGGCCGTCGAAGTCGCCACCCACGAGATCGTGCTCGACGACCTGATGGAGATCGGGCCCGGGGACAAGATCGTCGTAGACGGTGTGTGTGCCGAGGCCGACGGGCTGGAGATCGACGAGTCGCTGCTCACCGGTGAGGCCGACCCCGTCGTCAAACGCCCCGGTGACCAGGTCATGTCCGGCAGCTTCGTGGTCGCGGGCGGCGGCGCCGTCCAGGCGACCAAGGTCGGCCGCGAGGCCTACGCCGCCCGGCTCGCCGAGGAGGCCTCCCGCTTCACCCTGGTCCACTCCGAGCTGCGCACCGGTATCTCCACGATCCTCAAGTACGTCACGTGGATGATGGTCCCGGCGGCCGTCGGACTCGTCATCACCCAGCTCGTCGTCAAGAGCAACGGAATCAAGGACGCGGTCGCGCGGACCGTCGGCGGGATCGTCCCGATGGTCCCGGAGGGGCTGGTGCTGCTCACCTCCGTCGCCTTCGCGATCGGCGTGATCCGGCTCGGCCGCAGACAGTGCCTGGTCCAGGAGCTGCCGGCGATCGAGGGGCTGGCCCGCGTCGACACCGTCTGCCTGGACAAGACCGGCACCCTCACCGAGGGCGGCATGGACGTCACCGAGCTGCGGATGCTGGACGGGGCGGACGAGACGTACGTACGCAAGGTGCTCGGCTCGCTCGGCGAGTCCGATCCGCGTCCCAACGCCTCCCTCAAGGCGATCATCGACGCCTGCCCGGACAGCGAGGACTGGCGCTGCGTCGAGTCGCTGCCCTTCTCCTCGGCCCGCAAGTACAGCGGGGCCGCGTTCAGCGAGGCCGACGGCGAGATCAGCACGTGGCTGCTCGGCGCCCCGGACGTCCTCCTCGCCGACCGCGACCCGGCCCTGGCCGAAACCGAGCGCCTCAACGAGCAGGGGCTGCGGGTCCTGCTGCTGGCCCGCGCGAGCCGCGACCTGGACGACACCGAGCCCGCGCACGGCGCTCACCCCACCGCCCTCGTCGTCCTGGAGCAGCGGCTGCGCTCCGACGCGGCGGACACGCTGCGCTACTTCGCGGACCAGAACGTCCGTGCCAAGGTCATCTCCGGCGACAACGCCGTATCGGTGGGCGCCGTCGCCGCCAAGCTGGGCCTCAAAGGTACGGCGGTGGACGCGCGGCGGCTGCCCGCCGACCCGGCCGGGATGGCGAAGGCGCTGGACGAAGGGACCGTCTTCGGGCGGGTCACCCCGCAGCAGAAGCGGGACATGGTGGGCGCGCTCCAGTCCCACGGGCACACCGTCGCGATGACCGGCGACGGCGTGAACGACGTGCTCGCGCTGAAGGACGCCGACATCGGCGTCGCCATGGGCTCCGGCTCGGAGGCGACCCGGGCGGTGGCGCAGATCGTGCTGCTGGACAACAGCTTCGCCAGCCTGCCGTCGGTGGTCGGCGAGGGGCGCCGGGTGATCGGCAACATCACGCGGGTGGCGACGCTGTTCCTGGTGAAGACGGTCTACTCGGTGCTACTGGCGGTGCTGGTGGTGTGCTGGCAGGTCGAATACCCCTTCCTGCCAAGGCACTTGACCCTTCTCTCCACCCTCACCATCGGCGTCCCCGCGTTCTTCCTGGCCCTCGCGCCCAACAAGGAGCGGGCGAAACCCCACTTCGTGCGCAGAGTCATGCGGTACTCGATCCCGGGTGGCGTGGTGGCCGGAATCGCGACCTTCGTGACGTACCTGATCGCCCGTCACTACTACACCGGGCCGGTCCGGTTGAACGCGGAGACGAGCGCGGCCACCCTGACGCTCTTCCTGATCTCCATGTGGATCCTGGCGATCATCGCCCGGCCCTACACCTGGTGGCGGGTGCTGCTGGTGGCGGCGATGGGCCTGGCGTTCGTCCTCATCCTGGCCGTACCGGCGATGCAGGGCTTCTTCGCGCTGAAGCTGGTGGGTATGGCCATGCCGTGGACTGCCGTCGGCATCGCGGTGGTGGGGTCGGCCGCCCTGGAGTTTCTGTGGAAGTGGGTGGACCGGCGGTTCCCCGACTGAGGCCGGTGGGGAACTGCGGGTCCGCCGTGGCTGGTCGCGCAGTTCCCCGCGCCCCTTCGGGGCGCTGCCCTACTTCACGCCGACGTACACACCCGTGGCGCTGACGCCCGGGGTGGTGGAGATGCCGGCGTAGCTGTAGCGCCAGTAACCGCTGTAGTTCGCGGTCGCGGTGGTCTTGAGGTTGCCGTACGAGTCGGTGGTCACCGTCTTGACGGTGGTGTACGTGCTGGTGCCCGCCTTGCGGAACTGGAGGTTGACGGACTGGCCGCCGACCGCGTTGTACGTGTGCTTCTCCCAGTCGGCGCGGGTCAGCCTGCCCGAGACCGTGAACGTCCTGCCCTTGTAGACGGAGGTCGCGCTCACGGTGGTCGTCAGCGCGGAGTTGCGCTGGACCAGGGTGGTGCCGAGGCCGCTCTGGTCCTTGTAGCCGACCTTGCTCATGTCGGGGCTGGTCTGGCTCTGGCCGTTGAAGGCGACGGCCTCGGCGGCCACGCTCCAGCTGCCGGCCCAGGCGTTCAGCAGGCCGCCGTCGGACGGGGAGTTGGCCGGGTAGATGTTGATGGCGCCCTTGCAGGTGGCCGTCGTCGAGGAGGTGGCGGTGCAGGTCGCCGGGTTGTCGCCGTACAGCTCGGGGGAGGTGTCGCTGTAGGCGCCGTGGTAGAGGAAGGCGTCCGTGATGAAGTCCTTCGCGGCGATGTTCACGTCGGCGCCGTGCGTCAGCGTGTACGCGTACGAGACGCTGACCATGTTGGTGGTGCCCACCTTGATCGCCTTGGCGATCGAGACGTTGGAGAAGCTCGCGTTCAGCGTGTAAGGCGCGCCCGAGTCGGTTGCGGCCTGCGCGGCCGGGACTGCGAGGGCGGTGAGGGCCAGGGCGCCGGAGACGGCGGCCACGGTGGCACGTATGCGCATGTGCGTTTCCCCTGGAGGGAGAAGTGATCGTGGAGTCGGTCGACTCGCGCGATCAGATCCGCGACCCCCGCAGTGGGTTGTACGGCAAGAGCGATTGTCGGCCACATTTGGGGCGGGCATTGCCTGTTCATGGCGCAGGCAATGCCCGCCTCCTGCCGTCAGTCGAACCAGCGGTCCCGGGCCAGTTCCGCCGTGCGGGACGGGTCCTCCAGCAGGGCCGCCACCTCGAAGCGGCGCGGCCACTGGCCCGCCGCCCAGGCGAGGCCGGCGGCGACGCCCTCCAGAGTGGCCGCGTGCAGGACGCCGTCGTCGGTGAGCCGCCAGTCGATCTCCACGCCGTCCACGAGCAGTTCCTCGTGCTCGACGTAGGTCTCCGGCGTGCGCGGCCCGAGCAGCACCCGCACCGGCTCCGGTACGTCGTGCACGGCCCCCTCGGAGTGCACCTCGCCGGTGACGGACTCGCTGAGGCGCCGCACCTGGAACAGCTCCGCCAGCTCGGCCGCGCGGGCCGGCCGGACCGGCAGCAGCGGCACGCCCGAGGTGAAGGGCAGCAGGTCCGGCGAGTCGACCACGACGGCCTCGCCCGCGTCGACGACCGCCACCTGCCCGTCGACCACGGCCCGCAGCTCGTCCGGCAGGGTCACCTGCTCGGGATCCAGCTCGGCCAACGCCCCGTAGAGTCCGTGGAGTTGGGCCGGGGTGACCGGCCGCTCGGGGTCGGCCAGCCGGTCCAGCAGCTCGGCAGCGCCGCCGGGCTCGTCCAGCAGGGCGGCCACGGAGGTCCGTACGCCCAGGGCGCGCAGCACCTGCTCGTCCTCGAAGCCGGTGGCGTCGGCCTCGTCGTACAGCCCGTGCAGCAGCGGGTCGCCGCCGGCCGCGAGGAGGCCGGCGGGCCGGCGCCCGTCGAGCACCGGGTGCCCGCGCAGCCACCAGGCGGTGTACGGCCGTACGACCTCGTGGGTGCCGTCGGGCAGCAGGATCCGCACGGGCTGGGTGAGGGCGTCCCGCAGCGGCGGCTGGGCGAGCAGCGCGAGCGCCTCGGGCCAGTGCGCGTCGTCCACCAGGTCCAGATCGCGTACGGCGACCAGCTCGGTGGCGACCGGCGGCACCGGGCTGTCCGGGAAGCGGTCGAGGAGGTCCTCGCTCCACACGTCGACGGCGTCGAGCAGGCCGGCGTCGTCGGGCTCGGCGAAGTCGCCCTCCCGGGGCTCCAGTTCGTCCGGGTCGAGGACGACGTCGGTGGCGCGGACGAGCGCGAAGTTCGCGAGCACGCCACAGGCGGCCAGCGGCTGCTCGCCCCACTTCTCGGCCAGGTCGTGGTCCACGGCGGCCAGTTCGTCCTCGCGGATCACCCGGGTGAAGGGGCTGCCGGGGAGCACCAGCTCGCCCGCCGGGGCGAGTTCGCCGTCCTCGTCGGGCAGGGCGAGGGCGCCCAGCCAGGGCTCCTCACCGGGTTCGAGGCCCGCGTCCCGTACCAGCCCGAGGACGGTGTCGGCGAGTTCCTCGGCGTCCGGGGCGTCCTCCTCCCAGCCGATCCCCTCGTCGTCCAGCGAGGCGGCGACGGCGGCCCGCACCTGCGGGGTGGTGAGCACCGCGCGCGGGGTGGCGGGCAGCGCGCCCAGCTTCTCCAGCAGGGGATGCGCGGCGTCCGCGTGGGCGACCTTCAGCCCGAGCCGCCCGAGCACGTCGGCGTCGATGCGGGCGGCGTCCGGGGTGGGCAGCAGCACCTGCCGGGGCCCGATGGTCGTCCTCCCTCCCCCAGTGCCGAAAGCCTGGGAGGTGCCCCCAGCGAGCGGCACCGGCAGGCCCGAGAGCCGGTCGGGGTCGATCCCGGCGAGGCTGTCGTAGAGCCGCCACCACCACTCGGGGTCCTTCTCCAGCCCGGCGAGCCGGTCGACGGCGTCGGCGAGCGGCAGCCGGGCGACCCCGAGGGTGCGCAGCTCGGCCCGCCGCTCAAGACCGGCGGGCAGCAGCGTGGGCAGGACCTCGGCGAGCACCCGTACGGTGTCCGCGCCGGCGCCTTCCACCACCTCGGCGTCCCGGGGCCGGAGGGCCTCCGGCAGCTCGTCCTCGCCGCCCGGCCCCTGAACGGCGGGCGGCAGGAAGGCGGTTCGCGGCAGCCGCGCCAGCACGGCCTGGCGCAGCGCCCCGTCCAGCTCGCCCTTGCCGAGCGGCCCGGGCACGAGGTCGATGATTCCCTCCGTCACCGGCCGCCAGCCGGCGAGCAGCTCGGCGTAGGCATCGGCCGCGCGCTGCACCAGGAAGTCGGTGAGCGGGCCGGGGGCCGTGTGCCGGCGGGTGGTGTCGAGGGGGAAGGAGGCGATGAGCAGAGCGGGCACGCCGAGGGGCTCGTCGCTCGGGGTGGGCGCGTGCACGACGGCGGTCGTCCGCGGGCGGGCCGGACGCCCGTCCTCGTCCTCGGGTACGGCCCAGGTCACCGACCAGTGGGGCCGCAGCCGCTCCTCCACGGGCCGGTCGGCGAGCAGGTCGGGGGTGAGCGGCCCGTGCGCGGCGACGGTACGCCAGCGCGTGGTCCCCTCCCGCGAGTCCTCCACGACGGTGATCGCGCCCTCGCCGCGCCGGCGCAGGGTGCGCGGCGCCCCGTCGCCGGCCTCCACGACGACCTCCTCCAGCCCCGGCAGGGCGAGGAGCAGCGCGTCGTCGACGGCGTGCAGCAGCCGCTCGGCGAGATCGGCGGCGGCCGTGTCCCGCAGGGGCAGGATCACGGCGGTGTCGTACGGGTCGGGAGCGGTGCCCTCGGCGGCGAACGGCAGCCGGAGCAGCGGCACATGCCCGTCCCGGCGCCGGACCTCGTCCCCCAGCCCCGGGCTGTGCCGGGCGACGTCGGCGGCCAGCTCCCGCGCCTCGGCGAGGGACCAGCGCACGCCTCCGTGCCGCCCCACGATCGCGGGTTCGTCGGTCACCGCGAGCACGGCGGCGAACCCGACCCCGAACCGCCCGACGGCACCCTGGGTGACCTCGGCGTCCCGCTTGGCGGAGGCCCGCAGCGTGGACAGTGACTCGACTCCGGTCGCGTCCAGCGGGGCACCGGTGTTGGCCGCCACGAGCACGCCGTCGCGAAGGGTGAGCCGCAGCCGCCCCGGCACCCGGGCCCGCGCGGCGGCGTCGGCGGCGTTCTGGGCCAGCTCGACGACGAGCCGGTCCCGGTAGCCGCCGAGGACCAGGTCCTCCTCGGCGTTGGCGTCCTCACGGAACCGGGCGGCGCTGGTGGCCCAGGCGTCGAGCACGCCACGGCGCAGACGGGCCGTGCCGAAGGGGTCGGCGCCCTCGGCCGCCGGCCGCACGAACTTGCTCACGTTCACTCTCCTCGTCGACGTGAGGTCGAAGGTACAGCGCCGACGGCCGGTGGTGCCGTCCGCGGCGTTCTAGGTCGGTGTAGCCGGCGAGCCCAGCAGGGCAGCGGCTATGCCGAGGCGTTGTCCCATGCCCAGGGAGAAGCCCTTGGCCCCCTTCTTCGCGACGCTGGTCAGCCCCACCGTCTCCAGTACCTCGCCGACGCGTGCCGCGGGCAGGCCGTTGCTGGTGGCGAGGGCTCTCAGATGGCCTTCGGCGCTGCGCTTGCCGTGTACGGCCTTGGCGTCCAGCAGCGCTCCGACCTGGACGAGGGGCGCTCGATCTGCCGGTAGGGCACGCCGTTGACCAGGGCGGTGCCCGAGGTGGGCTGGTCCAGGCCGAGGATCATGCGCATGGTGGTGGACTTGCCCGCGCCGTTCGGCCCGAGGAAGCCGGTCACTTTGCCGGGTGCGACGCTGAAGGTCCAGGTCGGCTGCGGTCTTGCGGATGCCGTCGGCGCCGACCATGTTCAGCACCACTTCATCGACGCCGGCTGCGGCGAACCGGGCGATCCCGTCGTGGATGTCACGTGGTGTGCCGTACAGGAAGAGGCCGGCGTCCGTGATCTTCTGTACGTCGTCCTCGCTGCCGGTGACGGTGTGTCCCGCGTGCCGCAGCGCGTCCTGGTAGTGCGCGGCGGACATGTGGAGCCCGCAAGTCCGTCCTTGACGGCCGGGACGAGAACGTCGTGCAGATAGTCCGGGGGACACATCCACATCACGGCCTCGTCGGCGATCTCCCCGGCCAGGCGCGCCATCTTCGGACGCAGCACGCCGATACCGATACGGATCGGCGGGCACGGGACCGCGGGCAGCCCGGCGGTGATCGGGAAGTACTCGGCCTCGGGCTGCTCGACCGACTCGCCGCGCACCAGGCCGCGCACCGCCTGGACGAACTCCCGGGTCCTGGTCAGCGGGCTGGCGTACGGCTTGCCCGTCACCCTCTTCTGCAGCGCCGGGTAGCCCGGACCGAAGGAGGCAAATCTCCACCCCCATCCCCCACTTCACCGCCCAGCTGTCCGCCACCCCGCGCGGCGCCCGCCTCGCCCGGCTGCTCGCCGCGGAACAACTCCGCTCCTGGGGAATCCCGTTGGACCCGGCGGAACTGATCGTCGCGGAACTCGCCGCCAACGCCGCCACGCATGGCCGGGTCACAGGCCGGGACTTCCGGCTGACGCTGTACGCCGTCGCCGACACCCTCCGTATCGAGGTGGCGGACACGCGCGGTGACCGCCTCCCTCTGACCACGCACCCCGCCCCCGACGCCGACTCCGGCCGGGGCCTCCTCCTCGTGGAGGCGCTGGCCGACAAGTGGGGAGTGGCGCCGGGGTTGCCACCGCGCAAGACGGTGTGGGCCGAGGTGCGTGTCACACAGGAAACTCACTCACGAGAGTGACTCGCTTCAGCCGCCGAGCACGGGCAGCGTGACGGTGCACTCGACCGGCTTGGCGTGGGCCGGGTCGAGGGCGTTGCGGACGAGTTGGGCGGCGTTGGAGTCGTAGGCGAGCGAGACGTGTTCGGAGAGGTCCCGGGGACAGATGTCCTGGATCGTGATGTTCTTGACGGTCGCCTTCGGGCCCGCGGTCAGGAACTGGTGCGTGTAGGGGGTGACGACCTCGTCGAGCTTGGTGGCGATGACGGTGTAGTCGACCCCCGGCTGGGTGTCCCCGTCCTTGTCCAGCGTCGTGTTCACCTCGGAGCCGACCAACTGGTCCTCGTACGCCTCACCGAGGACCGCCGACACGGGCTTGTTGAGACCCAGCTTCGTGGTGAGGGTGCCGAGGCCGGAGGCGGTCGTGCCGTGGTTGGACGGTGCCAGTCCGATGAGGCTGTGCACCTTGTTCTTCTCCGGGTGCGCGGAATCCGTACCGCCCCCGAACCGCAGGTACCAGCGGGGCGTCACACCGCCGCCCTGGGAGTGCCCGACGAGGTCGACCTGGTGGGCGCCGGTGGACTTCAGGACGCGGTCGACGAAGTCGGCGATCTCACCGGCGGACACCGGGACATGGGCGGTGGCCTTGACCGGGTTGCCGGGCGTCCCGCCGTACTCGGCGGCGAAGACGCAGTAGCCCAGCTGCTTCAGGTACGGGGACATCACGCCCCAGTTCTCGTAGGCGTTGGCAAAGGTTCCGTGGAGCAGGACGACCGGGCGCGGATGCTCCTTCGTGGGCTTGCAGCTCCAGTCGTTGGCCCCGGCCGGCGGGTCGTCCGGGTGGACGAGCCCCCCGATCAGCGCCGCGGGGCCAGCGAGGAGCTGCCCCCGCGGCGCCGGGGGGTCGGGGGTGGTCGCCGCGGCCGCCGTACCCTGTGCCACGCCCAGCGCGAGCGCGAGCCCCGCACAGGCCGCGGCCCATCTTGCGGCCCGCCGGTTCGACCGTCTCGGGGAAACGCCCACGCTCTGGGAAACGCTCAGGCTCCGGGAAACACGCTGATCCGCCATCGGGCCACTCCTCGCCTCGCGGCCGGCCCAGCGCCGGCCCCGGCGATGATCGAGGAGCGGACACCCCGCGGTGGCAGACGAACGCGCGCGGCACTCCTTATGGAGCAGCCCGTTTCATCCGGTCAGCGGTGGGCGGCGGAGGCCGTCAGCGGAAGGGGGGTGGAGGCGGGTACGGCGCCTCACCCGCTCGGCCGGCGCCACCGGGCAACTGCGGGCCTGGGGGCCGCCGTTGGCCCGGGTGCAGGATTCGCCCCGTTCCGCTCAGGAGCGGTCAGGATTCACTCAGGAGCAAACCGGCTCCGCGCAGGAACGACTCGGCTCCGCTCAAGAGCGACTCGGCTCCACTCAGGAGTGGCCCAGTTCCGCCGTCTCCTCGTCGCCCGCCTCCGGGACCGAGCCCGAGTCGCGGGCCGGGCGGAGCGGGAAGGGGTCGACCCGCGTCTCGTCGATGACCGGCGCGGCCGGCTGCGGGGGCTTCGGCATGACCGCGGCCTCCGAGTGGCCGCCGCAGCCGTAGGCCAGGGAGACCACGCGGCCGTCGGCCGGGGAGAACTCGTTGGCGCAGACGCCGAAGGCCTGGCCGAGGGAGCCGCCGATGGGGCTCAGGAAGCCACAGGTCAGACAGGTCGCCGGGGCGGCCTGGGCCATCGCGGTCTTGGGGCCGTACGACTCCTCCCAGCGGTCCGCCGCGACATGGAGGCCGTAGCGGGAGAGCACGCGGGCGCGGCGCATGCCCAGTTCCTCGGCGACGGCGGCGATCGAGCCCCGGGTGGGGACCACGGGCTGCACGGCCGGGGTGCCCGGGGTGACGTCGGCGTCCTCCGCCTCCGCCAGTTCCGCCATCTCGTGCGAGACCGCCGAGGTCGGCAGCGGCTCCTCCTCGCCGCTGTAGCCGGGCTCCAGGCGCAGGTCCTCCTGGTCGGTGGGGAGCAGATCGCCGGGGCCGAGGTCGCCGGGGCGCAGCCGCTCGCTCCACGGGACCCACTCGGGGGCGAGCAGGGCGTCGGGGCCGGGGAGGAGGACCACCTCATCGAGCGTGACGATCTTGGCGCGGGAGGCGCGGGCCACGGTCACCGCCCAGCGCCAGCCGCGGTAGCCCGGCTCCTTGCACTCGAAGAAGTGCGTCACAACGCGGTCGCCCTCGGACAGCACGCCGGCATGCTCGCCGACCACGCCGGGCGCGGCGGCCTCCTCGGCGGCACCACGGGCGAGGTCGACCGCCTCGGCGCACAGACGGTCGGGGGTGCGGCTTCGCGTTGTCGCTGCGCTCACAGGTATCGCTTCTCTCCTACGCCGTCTCGTCGAGTGCGGCTGCCTCCGGCGGGTTGGCCGACGGAGCGGACCGGGGGACCGCATCGACGTCAGGCATCCGCGCGCTCGGGCGCACCTCTGCCATCCATTCTGCGTTATGGCTGAGATACGCACGCTACACCGAACGAGATTCGTCGCCGCTACGCGGCATTCTCTCCCACCCGCCCACCCATGACGTACGTGCCGTACCGCACTATCCGCCCCCTTCTCGGGGCACTATGAAGCACGTGGCGACCGCGGACAGGCGTCGTGTTCGGGGTGGCGGTGCGAGCCGGGTCGGCGGCGCCGTCCGCTCCGTCGGGCGTGCCCTGCACTTTCCCCTCACCGGGGCCGCCCGGGGCATCCGCAAGGCCACGCACGCGCATGGTGCGGGCGAGTCGGGGCTGGGCAAGCTGATCGAGCTGCACGCGGTGAACGGCGCCGGCGATGTCATGATCACCGTGGCGCTCGCCTCCACGGTGTTCTTCTCGGTGCCGACCGCCGAGGCACGCGGGCGGGTCGCGCTGTACCTCGCCATCACGATGGCGCCCTTCACCGTCCTCGCGCCGGTCATCGGGCCCCTCCTGGACCGGCTGCCGCACGGGCGGCGCGCCGCGATGGCCGGGGCCATGCTGGCCCGTGCGCTGCTCGCGCTGGTGATCTCGGGCGCCGTGGCGAGCGGCAGCCTGGAGCTGTATCCCGCCGCGCTGGGGGTGCTGGTCGCCTCGAAGGCGTACGGGGTGGTCCGCAGCGCCGTCGTACCGCGGCTGCTGCCGCCCCGGTTCTCGCTGGTCAAGGCCAACTCGCGGGTCACCCTGGCCGGGCTGCTGGCCACGGGGGTCGCCGCGCCGGTCGCGGCGGGGCTGCACAAAGTCGGCGATCCCTGGCCGCTGTACGGCGCCTTCGTGATCTTCGTCGGGGGAACGTTCCTGTCGTTCTCCCTGCCGCCCAAGGTGGACTCGGCGCGGGGTGAGGACGTGGCGCTGCTCGCGGCCGACGAGCAGCATCTGCACGGGCCGCGCAGAAAGGAACAGGCGGCGAAACGGCCGGGGCTGCGGACCGTGGGGCCCGCCGTCACGCACGCGCTCGGCGCCAACGCCGCCCTGCGCTGTCTGTCCGGCTTCCTGATCTTCTTCCTGGCCTTCCTGCTGCGCGAGCATCCGCTGACCGGGGAGAGCGCGGCGGTCTCGCTCGGGATCGTGGGCGTCGCCGCCGGGGTGGGCAACGCGCTGGGCACGGCCGTGGGGGCCTGGCTGAGATCCCGCGCCCCGGAGATCATCATCGTGACCGTCGTCGCGGTGGTGCTCGGTACGGCGATCGTGGCCGCCGTGTTCTTCGGGGCGTTTCTGGTGGCCTGTCTGGCCGCCGTCGCCGGGTTCGGCCAGGCGCTGGCCAAGCTGGCGCTGGACGCGCTGATCCAGCGGGACGTGCCGGAGCTGGTGCGCACCTCGGCGTTCGCCCGCTCGGAGACGCTGCTGCAGATGGCGTGGGTGTTCGGCGGCGCCGTCGGCATCGTGCTGCCGCTCAACGGGACCGTCGGTCTGCTGATCGGCGCGGCGTTCGTGGCCGTCGGCTGGCTGACCACCCTGAAGGGCCTGCTCGCCTCGGCCCGCCACGGCGGCCGCACCCGGCCCCGCGTGGCCTGACGTTCCCGCCCTCGCGCGGCCTGACGTTCCCGGAGTTCCGGGGCCGGCCAGGACACTGGGGCCCGGCCGGCGAGTTCCGAGGCTGGCCCGGACACCGCGGCCGGGCGGCGAGTTCCGAAGCCGGCCGGGACTCCGGGACCAAGCCGGCGAGTCCCGAGGCCGACGGGGACACCAGGGCCGCGCCCGGCCCCGCGTGGCCTGGCGTTCCCGGAGTTCCGGGGCCGACCAGGACACCAGAGCCAGCCGGCGAGTCCCGAGGCCGGCGGGGACACCAGGGCCGCGCCCGGCCTCGCGTGGCCTGACGTTTCCGGAGTTCCGGGGCCGACCAGGACACCAGAGCCCGGCCGGCGAGTTCCGAGGTCGGCCCGGACACCGCGGCCAGCCAGCGCGTCCCGGGGCCCGGTCGGTCCGGTAGCGGTCTGACCTGGCCCGGCGTAACGAACCGGACACGTTTTCCCGGTGGTGGGCACGGCTGGCGTAACGAACCAGGCACGCCGCACCCCACGTGGGGGGAGGGGTCCGGGCGCCCGATAGCCTTCCGCCATGACCACGCTGCCCCGCGGCGAAGCCGCTGATGTACCACGCGCTGTGCGACGCCGCCGCGCCGTCGCCGCCGCCGGCGCCGTTACCGCCGGACTGCTCGCCCTCACGGCCTGCGAGAAGCCGTCGCCCGTCGCGACGGTCACCGTCGGCACGGGCTCGGTCAACTCCGAGGCCATGTGCTACAACGACGGCAACGCGCTGGACGCCAAGTCGCTGACGAACTGCGTCAAGAACGTCGGCAAGGCCAAGTCGATCAAGGTCGACCAGGACGAGACGGTCCGCTTCGGCGTCGACCCGAAGATCGCGGACGCCGGCTGGGTCCTCCTGGTGAACGGCCAGCAGTTCACCGACGTCAGCAAGAAGACCTACCGCACCATCCCGGGCAGCGCGTTCTTCAACCAGCAGTACGGCACCCAGGGCGACACCAACACGGTCACGATCCGCATGGGCGACAAGTCCAACCAGGGCATGTGGTCGTTCAAGCTGACGAAGGCCTGACCACGGCCTCCGTACGCATCCTCGTCGCCACCGCGGTCCCGGCCGAACGGGACGCGGTGGCACGGGCGTTCACCGGCGCCGCGACCGAGATACGGCTGCCCGGCGCGCCGCTGAGCCGTACCGCCGGCGGCTGGGATCTGCTCGCCGCGGGCGTCGGCCCGGCCCGCGCCGCCGCCTCCACCGCCGGTGCCCTGACCGCCGCCGCCCTCGACGGCGCCCCGTACGACCTGGTCGTCTGCGCCGGGATCGGCGGCGGCTTCCAGCCCGGGGCGCCCGTCGGCTCGCTCGTCGTCGCCGACGCGATCACCGTCGCCGACCTGGGCGCCGAGACCGCCGACGGCTTCCTCCCGGTCACCGAACTGGGCTTCGGGACCATCACCCACCGCCCGCCGGACTCGGCCGTGCGCGCCGTCGCCGAGGCGACCGGCTCCCGTACCGGCACGATCCTCACCGTTTCCACCGTCACCGGCACCGCCGCCCGCGCCGCCGCCCTGCGCGAGCGGCACCCCGGCGCGCTCGCCGAGGGCATGGAGGGCTTCGGGGTGGCGGAGGCGGCCGCCGCGCACGGGGTGCCGGTGCTGGAGATCCGCGCGGTCTCCAACCCGGTCGGCCCGCGCGACCGCGCCGCCTGGCGCATCGGCGACGCCCTCACCGCCCTCACCGAGTCCTTCGGGAAGCTCGCGCCCGCATTGGAGAGTTGGACACCGTATGACCAGTGAACCGTTGCAGATCGCGTACTCGCCCTGCCCCAACGACACCTTCGTCTTCGACGCCCTCGCCCACGGCCGCGTCCCCGGCGCCCCCGCGCTGGACGTGACCTTCGCCGACATCGACCTCACCAACGGCATGGCCGAGCGCGGTGAGTTCGACGTGCTGAAGGTGTCGTACGCCGTCCTGCCGTACATCCTCGGCGAGTACGCGCTGCTGCCGTGCGGCGGTGCGCTGGGGCGGGGCTGCGGGCCGCTGGTGCTCACACGGGAGGCCGGGGTCGACCTGACCGGCCGTACGGTCGCGGTGCCCAGCGAGAAGTCGACGGCGTATCTGCTCTTCCGGCTCTGGGCGGCCGACACCCTCCCCGGCGGGGTCGGCGAGATCGTGGTCCTGCCGTTCCACGAGATCATGCCGGCCGTGCGGGACGGCAAGGTGGACGCCGGACTGGTCATCCACGAGGCCCGGTTCACGTACCAGGACTACGGCCTGCACAAGCTGGCCGACATGGGCGAGCACTGGGAGCGGACCACCGGACTGCCCATCCCGCTCGGCGCGATCGTCGCCAAGCGCTCGCTGGGCGCGGACACGCTGACGCGGCTCGCCGACGCCGTCCGGGCCTCCGTGCGGGCCGCCTGGGACGAACCCGAGGTGTCCCGGCCGTATGTCATGGCCCACGCCCAGGAGATGGACCCGGCCGTCACCGACCAGCACATCGGGCTGTACGTCAACGAGTTCACCGCCGACCTCGGCGAGGACGGCTACGCGGCGATCCGCGGGCTGCTCACACGTGCGGCGGCCGAGGGGCTGCTGCCGCCCCTCGGCCCGGATGCGCTCGCTTTCCCTTGACGGGTTTGCTGCCTGCGGCTACACGTCCAGCTGGTCGGCGACCGCCCGCAGCAGGCCGGCGATCTTCTTGCCGGAGGCCTTGTCCGGGTAGCGGCCCTTCTCGAGCATCGGCGTGATGTTCTCGAGGAGGGTCGTCAGATCCTGCACGATCGAGGCCAGCTCGTCGGGCTTCTTGCGCTGGGCGGCGGCGACCGACGGGGCCGGGTCCAGCACGGTCACCGACAGCGCCTGGTCACCGCGCTGACCGGCCACGACGCCGAACTCCACGCGCTGTCCCGGCTTGAGTTGGTCGACTCCGGCGGGGAGAACAGAGGAATGGACGAAGACGTCACCGCCGTCGTCGCGGGAGAGAAAGCCGAAGCCCTTCTCGCTGTTGAACCATTTGACACGCCCGGTCGGCACCGTCTGTCCTCGTCCTCGTACTAGTTGGGAGCTGCTGCTTCTGCTGCTCGGAAAGTGCTCTTGATAGCAGTAGAGCGGGTCGACCGTGACCCGCCGCTACCAAGCGTAATGGTCTCGGGGCGGGTGACAAGACGTCCCCCGGTTGTTCTCTCGCGCTGGGAACTACCCTGGTCCGGTGCGTGACAAAACCCAAACGAATTCCGCCGCGCCCGGTGACCGACTGATCCGTGCCGGTGCGATCGTCTTCTTCGTCGGCGCCGTGGCCACGCTCGTCACGGTGACACCGCTGTTCCTCGGCGCGAAGCCGTTTCCGACGTACATGTACTGCATGAGCATGCTCATGGGTGTCGGTTTCCTGCTGGCCGGCGCGGGTGTGCTGCGCTCGGTCGCCTCGGGCCGCCGTCAGGCGCGGGCCGCCGCCCGGTAGCCGGTCAGCCAGGCCGGGAAGGCGGACAGGTCATCGAGGACGACGTCCGCTCCGGCGGCGCGCAGTTCGTCGGCGGGACAGGGGCCGGTCGCCACGGCGACCGACAGCGCTCCGGCCGTACGGGCCCCGCGTACGTCTCCGACGTGGTCGCCGACGTAGACGCCCGCGCCGTACTCGCGCAGCGCCTCCGCCTTCCGCTCGGCCCACAGGTCGCCCACGACCACGTCCGGCTCGATGCCGACGTGGGACAGGTGCAGCTTGGCGCTGGGCTCGTACTTCGCCGTGACCACCATCGTCCGGCCGCCGGCCGCGGCCACCGCGGCTATCGCCTCCCGTGCGCCTGCCATGGCGGGCGACGCGGCGATGGCGATCGACGGGTACATCTCCCGGTACAGCTCGACCATCGCGGGGAGCTGCTCCTGCGGGAACCAGTAGGCCAGTTCGTCCAGGAGCGGCGGGCCGAGCCGGGTCACCGCCAGATCGGCGTCGATGTACGTCCCGGTCCGCTCCGCCAGAGCCACGTAGCAGGCGTGGATCCCCGGCCGGGAGTCGATCAGGGTCATGTCGAGGTCGAAGCCGACGGTGAGAGTCATATCGGCCATTGTGCCGGGTGCCTCCGGCGGTTCGGCCGGGCGGGTTTGCGGCGCCGGGGGTGGGGGTGCGTTGCCGGGTGCGGGTGCGTTGCCGGGTGCGGGTGCGTGGTGGCTGGTCGCGCAGTTCCCCGCGCCCCTGGGGGGGTGCAGGCGCCGTAGCTGCATCGCGCCGTAGCTGCGGGCGAGCTAAACCCGCCCGGGGCGGGGCCTACCTGCGGCGTTGGGAGCGCCAGACCAGGTACAGGGCCGAGGCCACTGCCGCGCCTCGGACCACCCAGGGCCACGTCTCGGCGATCGCGTCGTTCATGTGGCCCTGGGCGATGGGGGTGCCCCAGCGGCCGTTGTCGCGGCCCCACAGCCAGACCAGTCCGGCGGCGATCGCGGTGCCGGGCAGCACCATGACGGCCAGCTTGGTCTCCGCGGGGGTCAGCCGCCGGGAGCCGTAGGCGATCACCCAGCCGAGCAGCAGAGCGAACCAGTTCCCGAGCACCGCCCCGGCCACCAGCGCGGCGGCGGCCAGCAACAGGAGCGGGTTGGTCCAGCCCGCGGCGGGACGCGGCATCAGACGGCGGCGACGCCGGGCGGGCGTGGCTTCGAGCTCGGGCTCGGGCTCGGCCTCGACCGCTTCCGCCTTCTCCGGGCCCGGCCCCGCCGTCTCCTCCGTCGGCCTGGGCGGCCGCTTGAGCAGTTCCGGGATCTCCACACCGCCGACGAACCCCGGCACCGAGTCGGTCGTCTCGGCGGCGCCCCCGAAGGGGTTGCCGGCCACCCGCCACCAGTCGGGCTGTACGGCGCTGTCCCCGAGTTCGTGCGCAGCGGCGAGGTGCGGCGGGGACGGGGTGTCGCGCGGGACGGCGGGCTCGGCCTCGGCGGCGCGCGAGCGGGGGCGGGGGAAGGAGCGGGGGGAACGGGAGGAACGGGGGACGACTCCGCGTAGGCCCCTGCCCTTCGTCCCGTCGCCGTCTCCGTCCGCCGGCTCCGGCCTTCGCTCGCGCGGCGCGGGCCGCACGGGCACGGCCGCGGCGGACGACTGCGCCCCCCAGCCCGCGCCGGACGTACCCGACGTACCCGACGTACCGCCCGCCGCCGAGACCACCTCGTCGGGAGTGCCCAGGCGGTCCAGGATGCGGCGGACCGCGGCGGGGCTGTCGGCGGTCGCCTCGGCCCGGTGCCGGTCGATCTCGTTGCGCAGCTCGGTCACGAGCCGCATCCGCGTGCCCGACGGCAGCTGCCGCTGCTGAGCGATGTCTCCGACACGGCTCAGGTACTCGTAGACGACCTGGTCGCTCTCGATCCCCAACGGAAACCCCTCCGGGGTGACGGTGATGAAACCCCGCTGAGGACGGTACCGCTTCTTCTCCCCCGCCCGGCGCCGGAGTTACCCCCACCGCGCGCCTCTGCCCCGAGCCCCCGTCACCGCCACCGCGCGCCCTCCGCCCCCGACCCCGTCTCCGTCACCGCCGCACCCCGGCCCCGTCGCCGCCGCCCTCCACTCCGGCCTCTGTCTCCGCCGCGCCCCGCCCCCGACCCCCGTCACCGCCGCCCTCCACCCCGAGCCCCCGTCACCGCCGCCACCAACCTCGTCTCCACCGCACCCTGCCCCCGCCCTCGTCTCCACCGCACCCCGCCCCGGCTCCGTCACCGCCATCCTCCGCCCCGGGTCCCCGTCTCCACCGCACCCCGCCCCCGCCCTCGTCACCGCCGCCCCCCGCCCCGGCCCCGTCACCGCCACCCTCCGCCCCCGGCCCCGTCACCGTCGCCTTCCGCCCCCGACCCCCATCACCGTCGCCCTCCACCCCGGGCCCCGACCTCGTCTCCGTCTCCGCCGCACTCCGCCCCGACCCCGTCTCCGCCGCACTCCGCCCCGACCCCGTCTCCGCCGCATCCCACCCCGACCCCGTCACCGCCACCCTCCACCCCCAACCTCGGCACCGCCGCCCCCCCACCCCGGCCCCGGCACCCGCGCCTCTGCCCCCGTCTCCCCCACGGACCCCGCCCTGACACCCGGCCCCGGCACCCAGCCCCCGGCACCCGCCGCCCCTGCCCGACCTCCCCCACACTCGGCTTCGCTTTCGCTCGCGCGTGGGGAGACCCCCAACGCGGCCCACTCGGCTGGAACGTGCTCACCCGCTACCGTGGGTCAGATGAGCCAAGCGGCCCGCCCAGCCCCCCGTTCCCTCGCGGAAGCACTTCGCGCGCGGGACGACGTTTCCCTGGCCGCGCTGCTGCGCAGCCGCCCCGACCTCATCACGCCCGTACCGACCGACCTCACCCAGCTGGCCACCCGCGCCGGCACCCGCGCCTCGGTGCTGCGCGCGCTGGAGCGGCTGGACCGGTTCGCGCTGCAGACGGCGGAGGCGCTGGCCGTGGCGCCGGACCCGGCGTCGTACGACACGCTGCTCGGGCTGATGGCGGGCGACGCCGCGGACCAGACGGTCGTCGCCGCGCTGCCGCGGGCCCTCGCGACCCTGCGCGAACAGGCGCTGGTGTGGGGCGACGACGAGCGGCTGCGGCTGGTGCGCACGGCCCGCGAACTCCTCGCGCCGTCCCCGCAGCACCCCTCCCCGACCGGGCTCGGACCCGGCGTGCAGGAGGCCGCTGCGGGCATGTCGCCGGGCCGCATCCAGGAGATCGTCGCGACGGCCGGGCTGCCCTCGACACACGACTCGGTGTCCGCCGTGACCGCGCTCACCGGGCTGTTCGCCGACCGGAAGGCGATGGCCGAGCTGCTCGACGGCGCCCCGGAGCCGGCCCGCGAGGTGCTGTCCCGGCTGATGTGGGGGCCGCCGTACGGACAGGTCACCGCGGATCCGGCCACGCATCTGCGCTGGCTGCTGGACCGCGGTCTGCTGCTGCCGGCCACGCCCGGCACGGTCGTCCTGCCGCGCGAGGTGGCGCTGCATCTGCGCGAGGGCCGCGCCCACCGCGTGCCCGAGCCGCTGCCGCCCGCCGTCGAACCGGCCGCGACGCACAGCCCGCAGGTGGTGGACGCGACGGCGGCCGGGCAGGCGTACACCGCGCTCGCCACCGTCGAGGAGCTGCTGAAGGACTGGGACGAGGGCGGCCCGGCGGTGCTGCGGGCCGGCGGTCTGAGCGTGCGCGATCTGAAGCGGACCGCCGTCGCCCTGGACGTGTCCGAGCCGGTCGCCGCGTTCTGGGTGGAGCTGGCGTACGCGGCCGGCCTGATCGCCTCCGACGGCGAGGCCGACGAGCGGTACGCGGCCACGCCCGCCTACGACGAGTGGCTGGAGCGGCCCGCCGCCGAACGCTGGGCCCACCTCGCCGAGGCCTGGCTCGCGGCCACCCGGACACCGGGAGTGGTCGGCGGGCGGGACGCGAAGGACCGTACGTTGTCCACGCTGGGTCCGGGACTCGACCGGTCCGCCGCGCCCGAGGTACGGCACCGGGTGCTGACCCTGCTGGCCGGACTGCCGGCGGGCGCTGCCCCGGACACCGAGTCGCTGCTGGCCCGGCTGCGCTGGGAACGGCCGCTGCGCGGGCCCCAGCGCGATGCCCGACGGGACGGCGAGGAGGACCTGCGCTCCCGGCTCGCCCGCTGGACCCTGTCCGAGGCCGAGCTGCTGGGCGTCACGGGCCGCGCCGCCCTGTCGCAACACGGCCGGGCCCTGCTGGGCACCCCGACGACGGGTACGGACTCACCCGCCGGATCGCGCGCCGCCTCTGCCACCTTGGCCGCCTCGACCACCCCGGGCTCCCCCGACACCCGTGCCATCGCTCTGTCGTCCGCTCGCTCATCCCGTTCCCCCTCCCCCGGTTCCTCGCATTCCTCGGCCGGCCTGAGCGCGGGCCCGTCCGCCGCGCCCCTCGGGCCGGGTGACAAGTTGCCCGTGCACCATCACCATCGGCCGGCCGCCGTCCCCGCTCCGCTCTCCGCCGCCGAGCAGGCCGTGGCGACGGCCGCCGCCGGGCGGCTGCTGGCGCCGCTGCTGCCCGAACCGCTGGACCACGTACTGATCCAGGCCGATCTGACGGCGGTGGCGCCCGGACCGCTGCGGCGGCCGCTCGCCGATCTCCTGGGCGTGCTCGCGGACGTCGAGTCCAAGGGCGGTGCGACGGTGTACCGCTTCACCCCGGCCTCGGTACGGCGCGCCCTGGACGCCGGCCGGACCGCCGCCGACCTGCACGCCTTCCTCACCGAGCACTCCCGCACCCCGGTCCCGCAGCCGCTCGCCTATCTGATCGACGACGTGGCCCGCAAGCACGGTCACCTCCGGGTCGGCGCGGCCTCGGCGTACGTCCGCTGCGACGACGACACCCTGCTGAACGAGATCCTGGCCGACAAGCGCGCCGCCGCCCTGCGGCTGCGCCGCCTCGCCCCGACCGTGCTGGCGGCCCAGACCGACCCGGCCACGCTGCTGGAGGGCCTGCGCGCGATGGGCTGTGCACCGGCCGCCGAGTCCGCCGAGGGCGACGTCCTGATCGCCCGCGCGCACGCCCACCGCACCCCGCCGCGCAGTGCCCCCGAACCGGTCCCGGACGGGCCGCCGGCGCCCGACGCCACACTGCTCGCGGCGGCGATCCGCGCGATCCGCGCGGGCGACCTGGCCGCCACCACCCCGCGCCGGCCCGTCGGCGAGTCCGGCAGCGCGCCCGGCGGCGCATCGCCGGCCGGGGGCGGCCTGCCCCGCACGTCCTCCGCCGAGACCCTGGCCACCATGCAGGCCGCCGTCCTGACCGGCGAGTCCCTCTGGATCGGCTACGTCAACGCCGAGGGCACCGCCAGCCAGCGCGTCATCGCCCCGGTCCGGGTGGAGGGCGGCTTCGTCACGGCCTACGACCACACGGCGGACGAGGTCCGCACCTATCCCCTGCACCGCATCACGGGGGTGGCGGAGCTGGCGGAGGACTGACCGGGACCGACCCTGATCATCGGCCAATAGGGCACACTGGACGTTTGGCCGTAGGGAAAGGGTGTACCGCGCGTGAATGGTCCACTGATCGTCCATACGATCAGGCGCGATGCACACACTAACGGATAGGTCCGAGCTGTGGGGTGGTTCACCTGGTCAGTATGGTTACGCAGACCCGTCAAGGAAGGCCACCGACGTCGTCACGGAGCGAACGGGAGGTCTGCCTTGGATGGGGAACGGTGATCACTGACCAAGCCATCACCACCTGATCCGTAGAATCGGGCAGGCTGATAGGCAGGGGCTCCGCCTTCCTCCCGGCTGATCGCTGATGATCGCGATCAACGGTCTGTGTGTGCCGTCGTTGCCGTCAGGGTCGTGTCCGGATCTGGTTGCGCGAGGACCACCGATCGGCTGTCCGTCTGTGCCAGGCCGTGCAAGTGTGACGCCATGGATGCGGCAGTGATTGGCGCGGTGAGCGCCTTCGGTGGGGCTGTCATTGGTGCCCTTGGCTCCTACCTGGGACCGGCCCTTTTACAGCGTCGGCAGCAGCAAAGAGACGATGAGACGAGCGCGCAGGAGCGTACGGCCCAGCTACTGAAACTCGCCGCCGATGCCCGCCTCGCCAGTGCTCTGTGGCTACGGCACCTTGAACAGGTGGCTGACGACTTGGGGGACGGCGGCCGGTGGGGTCTGAGTCGATACGACAAAATCTCTGCCGAGCGCGAGGGCGCGTTTCGCGTGGCCTTGATGAGCATGACGATGCACGAGTACTACATCTACTCCGGGGCTATCGACTGGTTCACCAGACCGGCACATTCGGTCGATCGCATCTTCCGCGCTGCCATCAGGGCAGACCGGTCGCTGACTGTGGAGGAGAACAGCGAGGTCCGAGGGCACCTCGCCGACCTGACCAGGAACCGCAGAAAACTGGACCGCGAGCTCGTACGTCATCTACTCGCCCATGTTTCGGACCCCTCTGCCAATGGCCGGGGGGATCTGCTTTCCTTCGGCTCGCATGAGGCCGAGCGTAATCCTGAGGATGCCATGGATGCTGAAACCAGCCACACCGACAACGTCCTCGGGAGCGAAGCGGAGCGTGGCGGGTGACAACAAACCTGCCTATAGGACGTAGCGACGCCGGGTGGCTCGCCCGAGGCCACCCGGCGTCGCTACGGGAGGTGAAGATCCGCCTAGGCGGGTTCACGTCCGCCACTGGGCCTGCTCGCAGGCGCCCGATGCGTCATGGGCCCACACCCCTTGGTCCCAGGGCGATTGCAAAGTCGCGGTGGTCTCGTGAGTGTGCAGGTCACGGCGGTGTGACGATGGTGGATGGATGCGCGACCGGACGCAACGAAGCTCCGTTGTGGAGGTGACCTTGCCAAGTCGCCTGCGCCCAACGGAGCTTCGATGTGCCGTCAAAGGCCCAAGCGAGAGGCGTGGTAAATCAGTAAGCCACGTAGAGAAACCACTCGCCCCACCATTCGTCTTCGCAGTACCACGCGTCCCATTTGCCCTGGGACTGCCCTACCCCTCCGCTTAACTCGCACCATGCCTTGTCGCGGTACGATGCGTAGAGACTCCATGGGCCCGACCGCGGTTGAGCTTGTGCTGCGATGGAGCTAGTCGTACGGGCCGTCGATTTTGCGCCCACTGCACTGCTGGCCACGGGGCTGTTGTGTTCGACCGCTCCCGCCGGCCCGGCCAGCGCAACGGTTCCGCCCATCAGCGCGGCTGTTACCGCCGCGCATACAACCCATCGCCTTGCCTTCACTGAACTCTCCCTTCGAATACTCTCAGTCGCGGAACTGGCGCCCGCTAACTCCAGTTCGTGGATGTCGATCGCTGTCATGGCTCCACCCTCCCGCCTCGGGAACCGGTCGCGCTTCCCTCGACCGGGGGGTTGGTCTCCCCCGTGCGGGGGAGGTCCGGTGCACCAACGCGCCTTCGAAACTCAATCTCGTATGGCCTGGTCGCCATCGCCGAACTCGACCAGGCCATGGGGGCGTTCCTGCCCGCAGGCGCGCTGACCATGGGCTCATACGTCGGACCGGTTCGTCGAGCGCGGCTGTGGGCAAGACTGACGACGGTGAGGTGGTGCTGACCGACGGGGGCCGACGGGCACACCAGCACCATCCACGACGCCTAGAAGGCGAACCGATGCCTTGCTCCGTAACACCCAGGTCATGACGCTGGGAGCGACGCGGCCAGGTCATGGAGGTTTCCCCGCGCGTACGCGTAAGCCCCCGAGCAGTGGCTTGCTCGGGGACTGTTCATCGTCTACCTACTGTTTCGCTAGATCCATTCAGGAGTCGCGTCCTGCCACCCCTCCTTTTTGGCCTTTTCAACGCGCTCGGCGAGGTGCGCGCGGTACCACTCCACGCCAAGGTCGTACGGGTATCGCCAGGGGGCTGCCCGGATGAACCACACCCGGCGTTTGGGGTCTGCTATCTCGGCTGCAACCGTGTCGAGGCCATCGAGCAGCCCCAGCACTCCTTCATGTACAGATAGGTACATGTCCCGAAGGCTTGTGCCGAGGATGTCTGACTTCTGGGCTGTGCCGTTCCCGCTCCACCGGTGGCGCAGATCCCATCCAATGAACAACTCGGCCGGAGTCTTGTCGCCCTTAAGCAGGGAAAACCTGGTCGGGGGCCATTCTCGTTCCCGATCACCGCGCCGCCGCGGCTGACCGACGAAACGGATCACCGAATCAGTCGGCGGGCCGTCGCGGGAGATGAGCGGTTGAGGGCTGGAGGCAGGGATCAACGGCTCTGTGAGCCGCCGTTGCCGTCAAGACGCGGGAAGGACTACGCGGCCGGAAGCTCACCGTGTTCGAGGTACACAGTCTGGCCGTCGCTGCGCGCAGCAATTGCGCGCTTCACACGGCGGGCAAGGCGAGGGATCAGGAGCTGGTCAAGGTCTTCGGTGGGATGGAACTCGGCGGCCAGCAGCTCGTCAGAGGCGAGCTTGATCGACGCTGCGGCGTCCGTGGTGAGTTCGCCGCCATCGAAGACGTACAGGACCTTGTCGCCCTCGGCGGGGGCAGGCGCCCAATCGATCACGAGCAGGGGACCGATGGCCGGTGTGATGCCCAGCTCCTCTTCGATTTCGCGTCGGCACGCAACCAACGGGGATTCGCCCGTCTCGACGTATCCGCCAGGGATCTCCCACATCGGCTTGTACGAGGGACGGACCAACATGACGCGGCCGTGTTCATCGAAGAACAGGGCGCCTGCTGCCATGCGCGGTCGCGCCATCCGCTGCTCGTGCTCGTTCTGGTCCATGCCACGAGCCTACTGACCATGACCCCATGCGCTTGAGTCGACCGTTCCACTGCCGGGATGCCGCGACTCGTGTGACACTCGGTCTCACAGAGTGAGGGGGTCAGATAGTGCGTGGCATGGCTAACCATCTCCCGTTCGGCAAGCGCGTGCGGTTCTACCGGGAGCGGCGGGGCCTCCATCAGTGGCAGCTCGGTGAGCTGCTGAACCGCTCTGAGGACTGGGTGTACCGGGTCGAGTCCGGCCGCATACCAGTGAACAACGTCAAGATGCTGGCCGACCTGGCGGATGCCCTACGGGTGCACGTCGAAGATCTCCAAGGCGCTCCGGCTCTCCTGGACGATCACAACAACCACGAGGGCAGCGTTCCCGCCATCCGAGCCGCGCTCATGCAGTCTCGACGGCTGGCCGGCGCACTGTACGACGCGCGGGAGCCGCTGCGCCTCGAACGCCTCAGCGTGGAAGTCGATGACGCCTGGGACCTGTATCAGTCCTCCGAATACGCCAGGCTCGCCAAGCGTCTTCCGGCGCTGCTGGCAGACGCGCGTCTGGCCACGCACGAGCAATCCACGCCGCAGGAGCGGATCCAGGCGCTCAAGCTCTTTGCCCTGACCTGCCATGTCACAGCGGCATTCCTCCGCAAGCTGGGTGAGACGAACCTGGCCTGGACAGCTGCCGATCAAGGTGACGTTGCCGCGAGCGACACCGGGGATCCGGCCGTCACACTGGCGCTGCGTCGGTGCGTCGCTCACGTCCAGCTCGGGGCTGGGATGGCGTCGGAGGCAGTAAGCGTCACGCGCGACGCTGCAGACGGCCTTCCGAATGGCTGGTGGGAGAGTTCACCAACCGCGCTGTCGTTGTACGGAACGCTCTTCCTGAACGGTGCGGTCGCGGCGGCACGACTGCGCGATCGGGCTGCTGCCGACGACATGATCGGGAAGGCGCAGCAGGCGGCCGATCGGCTCAGGGCCGACGCCAACGAGATGTGGACCTCGTTTGGTCCGACGAACGTCGAGATTCACCGCCTGGCGCTGGCCCTTGAGTTCGAAGACGTACAGCTGGCTGTGGACATAGCTCCAGGGATACGGCCCGGCCGGAACCTGCCGGTAGAGCGACGGGCGCGGGCGCGTCTTGACGTCGCTCGGGCATACGGAGAAGCTGGTCGCACCGATGACGCGGCAGACCACCTGAAGCGAGCCTTCAGGGCCGCCCCCGAGCAGATGCGAGCGCATGAGTTCGCCCGTGACCTGGCACGGCGGCTGCATGAGCGAAGCCGACGAAGTGACGTTCGCGAACTCGCCTTGGGTCTCGGCGCTCTCAAGTAGCACACCCCAAACATTGCAGGGCGGACCCGGAATTTCCTTCCGGGTCCGCCCCTTGTTTTGCCCCTACGGTCTCCCCGTTCACGCTGCACGAGCCCAGGGAGGAAGGCCGACCGGTGGACACGGACGAGATCAAGGCGACGATCACCAGAGCCCTGGCGGAGCGTTCGGCGTTGCCCCCGTACGAGGATCTGTGCGCGTTGCACCAGGACTTGGTGCGGCACATCGGGGCGCTGACACCGTTGGCAGCAAAGCATGTTGATGGTCTGTGGCGTGGCTCGGTGGAGTGGTACCAGAAGCGCCGCAGGCTGGACACCATCCCGCATGAGGTGGGTCGAGGGCTGGGCCCTGGGTTGCAGTCGGCCACATGGCACGTGAAGAGCCTGGGCTACACCCTGCGGTTCCTTCTGGAGAACTCCGGACTGCTGGACTCCGGGAAGGGCGTGCGGTCTTCGGATGGCTCCAGGACGGCGGTGCGTGATGGGCAGGCGTAAGACGGCCTGGGTCGGGCGCGAATCGGAGATCGTCGCGGCTTACCGAGGCGGGGAACCGGTGGTGGCGATCCGCAAGCGGTACGGCATCTGTCTCAGCTCGCTGTACGAGCTGCTGGATCGCCACCGTGTGCCGAGGCGGCTGGTCCACGAACACAGGCCCTGGTAGATGCGCGCCTGATGGCCGGCGGGAGTCGGCATGAGAGCTGAGACAACCTCAGAGTGATGACCGGACCACCCCTCGCCTGGCAGCTACCGGGGTGGTCCGGTGGAGAGTCCCTGTTCAGGACCCCGGTGCCGATGGTACCGGGGCCGTTGGCGTGCTCGGATTCGAGCGCTGCCCAAACCCCGGCTTCACGTGATCGAGTTGGAGAGGGGTGTCTGACCTGAGCTACAGAAAGTCAGCCACGATGGTGGGTGCGCCGAACGAGCACCCGTCACGTGTGTTGCAGCAATCCCCCACCGTCCTCAGCCACGCTGCCATGCTTTTGATCTCTAACCCGCAGACGCCTCCGCTCCGCCCCCACCGGCTACTCAGCGATGGCGCGACCGGTCCGCATGCCGCGACGAGACCCGGCGCCGCGCCATGGATCTTGTCGGCGTCGTGCGCTTGGTTGTGCCGGTACTGGAGGCCATGTGACCTGGAGCGGTGGCCAGTTGGGTGGCGTGGTCGTGCTTGGCGTACGCCGGCCTGGTCCTGGTGCTCGGAGCGGTCGGGTTGCTTCCTGCTCTGGCTGTCCGCCCCGGCGATTCTGCGCGCTGAGCGGCGGGGGGCCGCCGGAGCGGTGGCGGAGACATGGAGCGGTGGCGGCCACGGGCCGCCAGCGCGCGCGGGCCGCCGTAGGCGGGCCGCCTTGATCCAGTAAAGAAACTTTGAACAGCTCCGCTGTGCTGGGCCCGTGGCCGGTCATGCGGTCATGCGTCGCCCTCGTCTCCCACCCGTTCCGCAGCTTCACTGCCGCAATAGGCCATGTATAGCCGCATTGCTGCCTATTCGTTCCGGCGGTCGGCGAAATCTATCCACAGGCTGGGGGTCGCATAGTTCTCGCGATGGACGAAGCGGCACCCGCTAGCTGTCGTTATGAAGCTGTGACCAAAGTGTGGTCACGCGGACCGATTCGGCGGTCCCCTTCCGTATGCGAGTGGGGCTCAGGGTCGAGTGACCCAGTTCACAGAAGGGGGTGTCACACGGATAGGGGTCGCGTCACCTGTAGCAGGTGAGACCCCCGGAATCTGGGCCGTGGTCCAAGTCATGGAGAAGGAGACAGGCGGATGCGAAATCCGGCATTTCTGCGGGTGCCCCTCGGAACAGGGCGGGTGAACATAGCCGACGATCGGCATTTGGCCAAATGGCCGCTTCTCCGGACTATTGCTGCTCCCCGCCGGACGAAGGGAAATGTGTGATTGGCGCGCGACGGTGGGGCTTATACCACGGGATCCCCGGTTACCGAAACCGGCGTTTCTCCGGACCATGGGTGTCCTCGGCGGACGAAGGGAGGCATGTGATGTGCGCTGCACGAGGCTGGGTCGGCTGCGGACTCAAGCGGATTGAGCGGGATCGAGCCGGGTGCAGGCAGGACCGAGCGGGATTGAACCGGGCGCAACTCACCTGGTTGACCTTCGGCGGGTCCGGACTGCGCGGTTCGCTTTGTCCGCGAGAAGTACGGATGCTGGTCTTCGAGCCCGTCACGCGGGACGGAAAGAAAGGTTGTTTCCCGCCTGGCGGGAGCACGGGACCATGCGCCTCGTACGTGTCCGGTCTGGCCGGTAGACCTGATTCGGCAGTCGCGTTGACGTCGCGCCGGGCGGCTCGGGCAAGTCCTGATCCGGCGGCAGCTGACCCCTGGGCAAGCCTTCGGGCGATCCCTGGGCATCGCGATGGAGCACGTGGAACTGGCACGGACGTAAGGCGGGGAAACGGGAAATGACCGAGCATGAAATAGCCGCGTTGGACGCGGAGTTCACCGACATCTGCGCGGCGGTTGCCCGGTTGGACGCGAAGGTGCGACGGCTGGCTGCGGCTATTTCCGCTGCTGAGCTTCCAGGATCGTCAGAAGCTGAGACACCGTGTTCTCAAGCCGCTTGATGTCGGCCTTCATGGCCTGCATGTCCCGGGCGAGTGATTCCGCGCTGGGGCCGGGAGCATCGCCGGCCATTTCGGTCTGCTCCTCCTGGCCCTGCTCGCCGGGGGCTGCCTCGGCCGGCACATTGGCGGCGCTGTTGCGGACGAAGCTGCCCCGGCCCTGAACGCTGTAGACCAGCCCCTCACTCTTCAGCAGCCGCAGCGCGTTCTGCACGGTGCTGCTCGCGATGCCGTACCGGTCCTGGAGGGCGCGGGCCGAGGGGAGCCTGTCTCCGGGCTTGAGATGCCCGGTGCTGATCTCTCTGCGCAGGACTTCGGCGGCCTGGATGTAGGGCGGCCGGGAGTCGTCTTCGAGCGGCAGTGTCATGCCCGCAGGATACGGCGATTACCCCACACGCGATACACCCGCATCACCCTTGTGTCTCGTGTGTAGCGCTTCACTCGGTGTGCGGGTGTTGCGTGTGTAGCGGGTGTTGTGGTTATGTAGTGGTGCGGCCGGAGCTACCGGCCCAAGATCGAAAAGGAAGTGACACCCATGGCTCGAATCCGTGTTGGCCTGCTCCCGTCCACGTCGTTCATGACTGGCAACCAGGCGGTGCCGAAGTACGCGGACGCCGAGAAGACCCAGTTCGCGACCGACCGCGAGACCGGCGCGAAGCTCTACACGATCACCCTCTTCCTCATGGAGGAGGACCGCGCCGAGGCCATGAAGATCACCGTTCCGGAGACGGGCCTCCCCAACGGCCTGAAGCCGGGTGTGCAGGTGATGCCGGTGGAGCTGTTCGCCACTCCGTGGGCGCGGATCTTCAACGGCTCGCTGTCGGACGGCATCGCCTACCGCGCGGAGCGTCTGGACCTGGTCGGCGCACCCGCCTCGACCGCCGAGGCCGCGTGAGCGGCACCGCTTTCCGGTCCGGCGTCGAGCGCAGCTACCCGCTGGCTCACGCCGGGCCGGAGGCCCTGCTCACCGAGCCTCTCGTGAACTCGGTGGCGGCCGTGCTCGTCGGCTACGGCTTTCCCCGCCTTTCCGCCCCGGCTGACCGGGCGGCTCTCAAGTCGGCCCTTGTGGCCTTCCTCTACAACTCTCAGGAGAACGAATCGTGAAGGATCTCAACGGCGCCGTGGAAGGGGCCTTGGGCTTCTGCCGTGTGGTGGTCGGCGTGGCTCTGGTCGTGCTGGTGTGCTGGTCGGTGTGGTGGGTGGTCCGCTATGTGCGTGCCGATGCCATGACCCGGCAGTCCATCCGGCAGGCCATGCGGGTGCGGCGGACCTGGAAGCGGCTCGCGCCGATGCTGAAGCTGTCGGCCACGGACAAGACGCCGACTGCGCTCGCGTCGATGTCGAACACGGGCAACAAGCCCATCAAGCCCCGGGTCCTGGTCCCCGCTCTGAAGGTCACGCATGACGCGTACGGGGTGATCGCGCGGGCGGGCTGCCTGCCGGGCGTCGGCCTGGAGCAGTACCAGAAGGCTGCCCCGCATCTGGCGGACGCCTGGAGGTGCACGCGGGTCGCGGTCACCCAGGATGAGCCGGGGTCGGTCGTCATCCGTGGTGTGCGGCTCGATCCGCTGAAGTTCCCCACCGAGCACCGCCCCACGGGTGAGGAGCCGGAGGAGGCGGCCCGGTGGGATCTGGGCGTGGATGAGTACGCACAGCCGGTGTCCGTCGACCTGCGGCAGGTGCCTGGTGTCACCGTGGGCGGCCTTCCCGGCAAGGGCAAGACCTCGTTGATCAACCGGCTTCTGTCGGACTGGGCGCCGGCGCCGTGGGTTCAGTTCGCCTGCGCGGACGGCAAGGTGTCCGCTGCGTACGAGGGGGACTATGCCGACTGGGTACAGCGCATGTTCGCCTTCGTCGGTGATGACCTGGAGGAAGCCAACAAGCTGTTCCGGCGGCTGGTGGACCTGCGGCGTGTGCGCTCGACCCTCGTGCGCGATGTGCTCGGGGTGAAGTCCGTGTGGGATGTGGGCCCGTCCGAGAAGTGGCCGCTCGTCGTGCTGATCATTGATGAGGCGCACACCTACTTCCGCGACCACAAGGGCAGCGACCCCAAGACGAAGAAGCTCGCCGCGCTGGCCGCCGAGAACGCCCGGCTGGTGGAAGACCTGGTCAAGAAGGGCCGCTCTGTCGGAATCCTCGTCATCCTCGCCACGCAGAAGACCACCGGGGACGCGATCCCGACCTTCATCCGCGACGTGTGCCCCGTGGGCCTGAGCTTCGCTCAGAAGACCGCCGAAGCCGCCGTTGCGGCGCTCGGTGAGGACATCCGGGAGTGGCCGGATGCCAACCCGATCAACCTTCAGGACCCGGCCTACATCGGCGTGGCCTCGATGAACCACCAGTCCCAGCCCGGCTTCACCCGCATCCGCACCCCGTACGTGCCGGACGAGTGGGCGTCCGACATCGCCCATGCCACCAACCACCTGACCGCCGACCCGGCCGACCTGCTCCCCTCCGTCGACCTCACCAAGATCGACCCGGACGACGACGGCTCCACGCCGCTCGCGGCCTGATCCATCGGGAGGACAGATGCGTCCCCGCATCCGAAAAGCCGTCCGCGCCATGCGGCAAGCCGTCCGCGAACAGCGTTGGGCAGACGCCTCGGCAATCGGCGTCGCCGCCTACCGCGTCGCCAACGGCAAGGAACGTCGGCTGCTCGAAACGTACCTCGGACCCAGCGCGGCCAAGCTCGTGGGCCGGAAGCACTGACCACCGGCGGTCAACGCCCCGTCACCTGCGAAAGGAGGTGAACTCCCAATGTCTGAGGACCGGATCACCCAGCGCACCGTGACCGTGGTCATGGGCATCATCGCTCTCCTGGCGTTCGTCTTCTCCTTCGGCAACGTCTGGGCCCTGGCCCTGCGCCTGGGCGTCCCCGCCCCCATCGCACCACTCATCGCCCCGATGGTGGACCTGTCCGTGGTCGGGCTCCTGGTCGCCCTGCGCTACCTGTCCCTTCGCGGCGTCCCGGCCGAGCACATGAAGGCGGCCACCCGCCTCATGCACGTCTCCGGTCTGCTGACCCTGGCCCTCAACGTCGCCGAACCCGTCGTCGCCCGGCATTACGGCCGCGCTGCCATCGACGCCGTAGCCCCGCTGCTGCTCCTGGGCTGGGGAGCGGTCGGCCCGCAGCTGCTGCGCTCCTTCCACACGGTCACCACCGAAGCAGCCGCCCCGGCGGTCACTGCCGAGATGGCACCGGCCCATGAGCCCGCCCCGGCCTCCGTCGAACCGGAACCCGCCCCGCCCGCTATGCCGGAACCGGCCCCGGCTGCGCCGCTCACCATCCCGGCCCCAGCCGTGCCTGCGCCTGCGCCTGTGGTGACAGTGCCTGAGCCGCTGCTCGCCGAAGCACGCTCCATCGCCGCGTCCCATCACGCGGAGCACGGCGACAACATCACACCGGCCCAGCTCAAGAGGCGACTCGGTATCGGCCTTCCCATGGCTACCGCTCTCCACGCCGCCCTGTAGGGCCGCACCCTCCGCCGGCCTTCCCGGCACCTCCCACCCTCGCCCGCCCCTGGGCCCACCCCGTCATGCCTGCGGGCAGCAGCCGACTCGTTCCGTCCCGTCTGCTGCCCGCAGCTTTCACCGCGAGCGCACGCGCAACGCACCCGTCGCTCTCATCCTCGTGCCAGATAGGAGACCCCGCCACTCATGCGCCGCCCCCTCGACCTGCGCCACGTCGTCAGCCCCGGCCTGCGGGACCTGATCGAACTGGCCAACACCCACGACTTCGACCGCGTCACCGAACAGGTCCGCAACCTGCGCGGCTGCACCCACCCCGTCAATCTCCACGGTTGGAGCACCACCACCGACCCGGCCACCAAGGAAGTCGTCCGCTCCTACCGCTCCGAGGACGAGCCTTCCGGGCGCCTCCTCACTGTCTGCGGCAACCGCCGCGCCTCCCGCTGCCCCGCCTGCTCCCGCGTCTACGCCGCCGACACCTACCACCTCATCAAGGCCGGACTCTCCGGCGGGAAGAACGTCGCCGAAACCGTCCGCGACCACCCCCGCGCCTTCGTCACCCTCACCGCCCCCTCCTTCGGCCCCGTCCACAACCGCCCCGCCACCGACGCAGGCAAGCCCCGGCCCTGCGCCTGCGGCGACACCCACGCCGAAGACGCCCCACTCGGCACCCCACTGAACCCATCCACCTACGACTACTCCGGCGCCGTGCTCTGGAACGCGCACGCCGGGCAGCTCTGGGCACGCTTCACCACCTATATGCGCCGAGCCCTGGCCGAATACCTCGGCATGACGCAGAAGGCACTGAACGCCGCCCTCCGCGTCTCCTTCGCCAAGGTCGCCGAGTACCAGAAACGTGGCCTGATCCACTTCCACGCCGTGATCCGCTTCGACGGCCCCGACGGCCACACCAGCACGCCCCCGCCCTGGGCCACCTTCGATGCCCTGAAAACCGCGGTGGGCCTGGCGCGCGAGCGAGCCCGGCTCACCATTGAGTCCGACTCGATCGGCGAACGTGTCATCGCCTGGGGCGGCCGGTACAAGGTCGATCCCATCTCGGCCCTGGGCGACGGTGAACTCACCGACGCCAGGGTTGCCGAGTACACAGACGCCAAGGTCGCCGGATACATCGCCAAGTACGCCACCAAGAACGCCGAAGGCGCGGGCACCGTCGACCGCACCCTGATGTGCCGCCCTTGCGCCGGACGCGGCTACGTACGCGGCCCTGACCACTTCCACGACCGGTGCGCCGACTGCGACGGCACCGGACAGGCCGAACCCATCAAGGCCCTGCCAGTCCAGCAGCACGTACGGCAGATGATCCGTACCGCCTGGGCCCTCGGCCATCTGCCGGAGTTCGCCGAACTCAAGCTCTGGAAGTGGGCCCACATGCTCGGCTTCCGCGGCCACTTCTCCACGAAATCCCGCGCCTACTCCACCACCCTCGGCGCCCTCCGCGACGTACGCCGCGCCTGGCGCCTCGCCCAGGCCGACGCCGCCCGCGCCCGCGCCGGCCTCCCCACCACCGACGAGAACACCACCCTCGTCACCGCCTCCTCCTGGACCTACCTCAGCAGCGGCTACCGCCCCGGCGAAGAACTTCTCGCCGCGCAAGTCCGCCACGACATCGCCCACACCCAACGCCTCAGGCAAGAGGGGGAGTTCTAAATGACCAACCGCACCACGACGTTCGTCGGCCGCTTCCAGTGCGGCCAGGGCTCTTGGCGCGTCTCCACTGGGACTGAGGAAGTCGCCGCAGCCATCGGGAAGCTCTTCGGCAGGCAGTTGCCGACCCGGGCCAGCAACGAAGCCGACTACTTCGAACTGCTGCCCCGATCAACCACCATGCGAGTCGTCATCTCCGGCCCCGAATCCATCAGGGCCGGCCTGCTGACAGCCGCACCTCGCTATGAGCCGAAGCCCAGTATTCGCCTCTCGTTCCGTCTCGCCGACGCATACGCCCTCGGCGGCTTCCGCCTCAGTTCCGCCTCATGGGACCTGGCGGAATCCGTCCCAGCGCTAAGGGCCGCACTATCCGGGATAGGCGGGGATGCCCTCTGCGAACTCGCCGCAGAGACGGTTGAGTTCACAACCCGCGATGGCGCCGCACTGTCCTATTGCCGCCCCTCTATCAAGGTCATCGGCCCCTGGCACGACCCCGACCAGGGCACTGCCTGAGCTGAACAGACGCAAGGGCGCCCCCACCTCGTCCGGTGGGGGCGCCCTCTCGTCTGTCTGGTGGCGTCGGCGTCAGCCCCGGCTGTCGGTCGTCTCGATCTCCTGTCCGCTCTTCTTCGCCGCTGCCGCCCGTCGCATGTGCCCCTCCTCGCCGAAGTACACCGACAGGCGTGAGGTGTCCAGCTTCTTCCCGCCCCGCCGCGCGGGTGCCACCTCCACGTAGCCGCCCGCGTTCAACAACAGGTCTCGCTTACCGGCCACGTCCGAGCGCTTCCACTGCTCGGCATGCGTCTCGCCGGTCGGCTCCGCCTTTACGCCGCCCGGCTTCGCCGTTCGCTGCCTCTCCTTCAGGGAGGCCAGACGCTCCTCCAGCTTGGCGTACTGCTCCGCGTACCGGATCGCTCCGTCGTCGCCCTTAAACAGGCCCCGGTCGTAGCGATCTTTTTGCAAGTCGGCCAACGCTTCCTCAGCCTGCCTGATCTGCGGGCGGAAGTCCTCGCCCGCCTCCTGGACCGTCCGCATCACGGAAAGGTGCCCGTACTTCGCAAGGAACTGCTCGGTGACATGCTCCTCGGTGGTCACCCCCGCCACGGTCGGCCCGTAGCACTTCTCGCCCGGCTTCTCCTCCCCCTTGGCCGCCCGCTGGCGGTACTTCAGGGGGCCGATGCACCGGTACCGAAGCTGACCGTTGCGCCCGCTGAAGGTGTACATGCGCTCACCACAGACTCCGCAGTGCATGATGCCGCGCAACAGCGACGTCCCCTCCCGGCGCTTCTCACCAGGATTGGCCCGGCGCTCCAACTCGTCCTGGAGCACCTGCCAGGTGTCCGTTTCGAGGATCGGCGGGCGGTTGACCAGGGGCAGACCGTCCGTCCGCAGGATCGGCTTTCCATCCTCGATGACCTGGCCGAGCAACTGGGGATTGCCCAGCAGGCTGCGTAGCGTCGTCGTGTACCACTGCTTGGAGTCGCTGCGCTTGCCCGTGGTCTGGCGTGAGGTGTGGCCGGGCGACGGGACGCCCTCCTTGTTGAGATCGTTGATGATCTGCATGAGGGAGTCCTTGGCCAGGACCCTTTCCACGATCTTCCTGATCGTCTTGGCCTCGTCCTCGTTGACCGCAAGGACCTTGCCCGCCCCGTTGGGGTTGGGGACGACCATGTAGCCGTACGGGACGCGGCCGCCGGTGTAGCGGCCCTCGCGGCGCAGGTGCTCGTGGGCACTGGACACCCGCATGCCGATGGTGTCGGACTCCAGCTCGGCGAAGACCGCGATGACCTTTGCCATGGCCCGGCCCATGGACGACGTGAGGTCAAGAGGTTCCGTGGCCGATGCGAGCGCAACGCTCTGGTGCTCGGCGAGTCGCATGATCTCCGCGAAGTCGACCGTCGAGCGTGCAAGCCGGTCGATCTTGAAGAACACGATCACGTCCAGCTCGGCGAGCCGGGTCAGGATGCGTTGCAGACCCGGCCGGTCGAGGCCCCGCGAGAAGCCGGAGACATCGATGTCTTCCTCGACGACTATGACGTCCCAGCCACGTGCCTCACACAGCGCCTCGCACGCTGCGCGCTGGCGCTCTGGAGAAGTCGTCTCGTCCGTTTCACGCGATAGGCGAACATAGATAGCGGCGCGCATCCCCGGCGCGCTGGCCGGTACGCCCTTCCGGCGCCGGGCACGGGGCATGGCCCGAGCAGTGGCAGGTGCAGTGTCTGTCACGCTGACGATCCTATCTGCGGAGGTATGCGTGTCCTGCCTAATCGTCCAGTCCGACAAGACCCTGCTCCTGGAAGTCGACCACGAGCGGGCCGATGACTGTCGTCGGGCCATCGCGCCGTTCGCCGAGCTGGAGCGGGCGCCGGAGCACATCCACACCTACCGGGTCACCCCGCTCGGGCTGTGGAACGCGCGCGCCGCCGGGCACGACGCCGAGCAGGTGGTGGACGCGCTGGTGCAGTACAGCCGGTATCCGGTGCCGCACGCGCTGCTGGTCGACATCGCCGAGACCATGGACCGCTACGGCCGCCTGTCCCTGTCCAAGGACCCGGCGCACGGGCTGGTCCTCACCACCACCGACCGGCCGGTGCTGGAGGAGGTGCTGAAGTCCAGGCGGATCGCCCCGCTGGTGGGGGCCCGGATCGATCCGGACACGGTCGTCGTGCACCCTTCCGAGCGCGGGCAGATCAAGCAGGTGCTGCTGAAGCTGGGCTGGCCGGCCGAGGACCTCGCCGGGTACGTCGACGGTGAGGCGCATCCGATCGAGCTGCTGGAGGACGGCTGGGCGCTCCGGCCGTACCAGAAGCAGGCCGTGGAGAACTTCTGGCACGGCGGCAGCGGTGTCGTGGTGCTGCCCTGTGGCGCCGGGAAGACGCTGGTCGGCGCCGGGTCCATGGCGCAGGCCAAGTCGACCACCCTCATCCTCGTCACCAACACCGTCTCGGCCCGGCAGTGGAAGCACGAGCTGGTGAAGCGGACCTCGCTGACCGAGGACGAGATCGGCGAGTACAGCGGGACGCGCAAGGAGATCCGGCCGGTCACCATCGCCACCTACCAGGTGCTGACGACCAAGCGGAAGGGCGTCTATCCGCACCTGGAGCTGTTCGACTCCCGGGACTGGGGGCTGATCGTCTACGACGAGGTGCATCTGCTGCCGGCTCCTGTCTTCAAGTTCACCGCCGATCTGCAGGCGCGGCGGCGGCTCGGTCTGACGGCGACCCTCGTCCGCGAGGACGGCCGGGAGTCCGACGTGTTCTCGCTGATCGGGCCGAAGCGGTTCGACGCGCCGTGGAAGGAGATCGAGGCGCAGGGGTACATCGCGCCGGCCGACTGTGTCGAGGTCCGGGTGAATCTCACCGACTCCGAGCGGCTGGCGTACGCCACCGCCGAGACGGAGGAGAAGTACCGCTTCTGTGCGACGACGGACACGAAGCGGAAGGTGACGGAGGCGATCGTGCGCCGGTTCGCCGGGCAGCAGATCCTTGTCATCGGTCAGTACATCGACCAACTCGACGAACTGGGCGAGCACTTGAACGCCCCCGTGATCAAGGGCGAGACCTCCAACGCCCAGCGCGAGAAGCTCTTCGACGCCTTCCGCGAGGGCGAGATCAGCGTGCTGGTCGTCTCCAAGGTCGCGAACTTCTCCATCGACCTGCCGGAGGCGACGGTCGCCGTCCAGGTGTCCGGCACCTTCGGTTCCCGGCAGGAGGAGGCCCAGCGGCTCGGCCGGGTGCTGCGCCCGAAGGCCGACGGCCATCAGGCGCACTTCTACTCGGTCGTCGCCCGCGACACCATCGACCAGGACTTCGCCGCCCACCGCCAGCGCTTCCTGGCGGAGCAGGGGTACGCGTACCGGATCATGGACGCGGACGAGATCCTGGCGGGGGGCTAGGCCGCCAGGGCCTGGGGCAGGCCCTGGGGCGAAGGTGTGTGGCTGGAGGGGTTCGGCCTAGAAGAAGGCGTGCTCCTCCATCCAGCCCGTGGTCTTGCCGGACTTGCCGTAGTACCAGGAACCGTGATCCGCCGTGCAGTACACGCGCACGCTGTTGCCCGCGAACACGGACTTCTCCACCTTGGACTTGAAGCTGGGGCTGGTGTACATGTCGGCGTGGTCCCACTGGACGACCTGCAAGGTCTGGTCCTTGATGTTCTCGGTGCACGCGGAGGAGCCCACGGCCGAGGCGCTGGGAGCGGCCAGAACGGTGGCGCCGAGGGCGAGCGCGGTGGCGGCGGTGAGACCGCTCACCGCCTTGCGGAACGTAAGCTTTGAGAAGGTCATGCCAATTTCCCCGTTTGCTCGGTCGAATGGATCGGACAACGGCTGATCATGTTGGCATACGGCTCCGAGAGCCCGAGCACCAGGAGTGGGTAAGGATCTGCAAACGGCTGCTGCCGCCAAGGACGTTCGAGGGTTGGAGGGTTCGAGGTCCAGGCGTCGCCGTCACTTACGGCGTATGCCCGCTTCCTCGCCGTACTCGCCGAGGATGACCACGCCGAACGCGGCCTCCGCGAACACCTTGACGGCGCGCAGGGCGTTGCCGAGCCAGTGGTGGTGCGGGCCGTCCACGGCTGTGGCGCCGGTCGGCGGTCGGACAGGACCTGGGGAGATGGTTGCTGCGCTCATGTCTCCATGGTGGATCGCCGGACCTGAGACCGGCATCGGTCTCCAGAGCCAATTCCTGACGGCTGCGCGTAGGCCCCCGGGTGGACCACGGCCCCTACTTAGGGGGCCCGGCGCCCCCTAAGGGGCACAAAAACCATTGGCCTCGTCCCCGCCCACTCGCCTAAAATCCCCGCTCTTGCCCGCCTCCCCTCACGGAGCGCCGCCGCCCGCACGGAAACCGGACGGCCCCAGCCATGCCCAGTCGTGCACCCATGCCCAGTCATGCGTCATGCGTCATGCGAGAGCAGATCCGGAGGCCCCCTTGTCCGCGCCCGCCCACGAACCCCTCGAAGGCCCCGCCGCCCCCGTCGAAGGCCCCGCCGACCCCCTCTCCCGAGAGCGTTCCCACCTCGCCTCCTCCCGCGCCGCGCTGCGCGCCATGCGGGAGGACGTGGAGTCGCTGGACATCCGGGACGTCACCGCGAACTGGGTCAACGCCGAGGTGCTGTCCCGCCAGATCGACGAGCGGATCAAGGCGCTGGCCGACCTCAGCGACACCCCGCTGTTCTTCGGCCGCCTGAACTACCTGCACGCGCCGGGCGCGGATCAGGCCGAGGGCGCGGACGGCGAGCAGTTCTACATCGGGCGCCGGCATGTGCACGATGCCGACGGCGACCCCATGGTCATCGACTGGCGCGCGCCGGTCTCGCAGCCGTTCTACCGCGCGTCCAAGAAGGACCCGATGGACATCGGGCTGCGCCGCCGCTTCGGCTACACCGGCGGCGACCTCACGGCCTACGAGGACGAGCACCTGTCCGACCCGGAGGAGACCGCGAAGACCAGCAAGCTGCTCCAGCAGGAGATCGAGCGGCCCCGCGTCGGCCCCATGCGGGACATCGTCGCCACCATCCAGCCCGAGCAGGACGAGATCGTCCGCAGCGGGCTGGGCGGGACCGTGTGCGTGCAGGGCGGTCCGGGGACCGGGAAGACCGCCGTCGGTCTGCACCGGGTCGCCTACCTCCTCTACGCCCACCGGGAGCGGCTCGCCCGCACCGGCACGCTCGTCATCGGACCGAACCGCTCCTTCCTGCACTACATCGAGCAAGTCCTCCCGGCGCTGGGCGAGTTGGCCGTGCAGCAGGCCACCGTGGACGACCTGGTCGCCCAGGTGGAAGTGCGCGGCACGGACGACGCGGCCGCGGCGGTGATCAAGGGCGACGCCCGGATGGCCGAGGTGCTGCGCCGGGCTCTGTACTCCCATGTGACCCTGCCGACGGAGGCGGTCGTGGTGGTGCGGGGCTCGCGGCGCTGGCGGGTGCCGTCGTACGAACTGGAGGAGATCATCCGGGAGTTGCTCCAGCGGGAGATCCGTTACGGCGCCGCCCGCGAGGCCCTGCCGCAGCGGATCGCGCACGCGGTGCTGGTGCAGATGGAGCGGGCCGGGGAGGCTCCGGACGACCGGGTGCAGGACGCTGTCGCACGCAACAGCGCGGTGAAGGCGGCCGTGAAGGAGATCTGGCCGGTGGTGGATCCGGCGAAGCTGGTCCTGCGGCTGCTGACGGACGCCGGCTTCCTCGCCGAGCACGCCGCCGGGGTCCTGGACGAGGACGAGCAGGCCACGATCCTGTGGGCCAGGCCGGTGCGCAGCGTGAAGGCGGCCAAGTGGGCGGCGGCGGACGCGGTGCTGATCGACGAGGCGGCGGATCTGATCCGGCGCACGCACTCGCTGGGCCATGTCGTCCTCGACGAGGCGCAGGACCTCTCCCCCATGCAGTACCGGGCCGTCGGGCGCCGTTGCACCACCGGCAGCGCGACCGTCCTCGGGGACCTGGCACAGGGTACGACGCCCTGGGCGACCCGCAGCTGGGGCGAGGCGCTCGGCCATCTCGGCAAGCAGGAGGGCGTGATCGAGGAGCTGACGGCCGGTTTCCGCGTGCCCACGGACGTCATCACGTACGCCTCCCGGCTCCTCCCGCACATCGCGCCCGGCCTCACGCCGGTGGCCTCCGTCCGTGAGAACCCCGGTTTCTTCGAGGTGCGTACGACGGCGGAGACGGCCGAAGTCGTCGCCGCGTGCGAGGAGTTGCTGGGCAACGAGGGCTCGACGGGCCTGATCGCCGCCGACGCCCGCGTCCCCGCGCTGGCCGAGGCCCTGACGGCGGCCGGGATCACCTACCTCGCCCCCGGCGAGGAGACCACCCGCGAGACCCGCCTCACCCTGGTCCCGGCGTCCCTCGCCAAGGGTCTGGAGTACGACTACGTGGTCCTGGACGAGCCACAGGCGGTGGTGGCCGGGGAGCCGGACGAGCGCACCGGGTTGCGGCGGCTGTACGTGGCGTTGACGCGAGCGGTGTCGGGGCTGATCGTGACGCATACGGCACCCTTGCCTGCACAGCTGCGGGGCGACGCGCCCGGCACATGACCCCCCGCCCCGACGGCGCTACTCCCCGTCCAGCGCCCTCCGCCACTCGGCGACAGCCTCCTGCGAAACCGGCCCCGCCCAGCCCGCGGAGCGCGCGGCGCCGCCGATGTGGAACGCGTCGATGCCGGCGTTGCGCAGCGGTCGTACGTGCTCCAGGCGGAGCCCGCCGCCGACCAGGAGCGTCTGGTCGTACCCCGGTTCCCCGCGTCGCCCCGCCTCCGCGACCAGGGTGGGCAGCCCCTCGTCCACCCCGCCGGAGGCGCCCGCGGTGAGGTAGGTGTCCAGGCCCGGCAGGTCGGCGAGCTGTTTGCGGAGGGCGTCGCGGTCGGCGGCGCGGTCGATCGCGCGGTGGAAGGTCCAGGCGCAGCCGTCGAGCACGCCGACCAGCCGTTCCAGCGCTGCCAGGTCCGCCCCGCCGTCCGCGTCGAGGAAGCCGAGCACGAACTGGTCGGAGCCGGCCGCCCGCAGCTCGCCGGCCACGCCCACGAGCCGCTCCACGTCACCGGCCGCGAACCCGTCCGCGAGGCGGAGCATCACGCGCAGGTCGATGTCGACGGCGGCACGGATCCCGGCGAAGACGGCCACCGACGGGGTCAGCCCGTCGGCCGCCATGTCGGTGACCAGCTCCAGGCGGTCCGCGCCTCCGGCCTGGGCGGCGACCGCGTCCTCGACGTCGAGCGCGATCACCTCCAGGACTGCACGCTTGCTCATGGCACCCCATTCCTCGGCGAGTACAGGTCCCGTACAGGTCTAGTCCAATTCCTAGACTACGCGAGGCCCTCCGGGGGCGGGGCCGGAGTACCGCCGTTGGGGTGCGGCCCCGCGCCCCGGGGGAGCTGCAGTGCCGTCGCCTTCACGAAAGAATGGGCGCCATGGCCGACCTCGACGCCCTCCGCCTCCGTTTCGCCCGCGCGCTGGAAGCGACCCGCACCGCCGGCGACGGTCCCGGCGCCCCCGGCGAAGGTCACGGCACCCCCGGCGGCGGTCCCGACCCCGCGCCGTACGCCGACAACCTGCTCACCCGCTGGCAGGAGCCGCAGCGCCGGTATCACACGGTGGCCCACCTCACCGCGGTCCTCGACCGCATCGACGTACTCGAAAAGTACGCGGACGACCCGGACGTCGTACGCCTGGCCGCCTGGTTCCACGACGCCGTCTACCATCCGGAGCGGTCCGAGAACGAGGAGCGGTCCGCGCGGCTGGCCGAGCGCGCGCTGCCCGAGGCCGGGGTCCCGCGGGACAAGACCGCCGAGGTGGCCCGGCTGGTCCGGCTCACCGTCACGCACGACCCGGCCGACGACGACCGCGACGGCCAGGTGCTGTGCGACGCCGACCTGGCGATCCTGGCCGCGCCCCCGTCGGCGTACGCCGCCTACACCGCCGAGGTGCGCGAGGAGTACCACTTCGTGCCGAACGACGCCTTCCGGGAGGGGCGTTCGGGGATTCTGCGCCAACTCCTCGGTCTGCCAAGGCTGTTCCGCACGCCATACGGGCAGGAGCACTGGGAGGCCACCGCCCGTTACAACCTTTCCGCCGAGCTGGAAATGCTGTCGACCTGAGGGAGGCGGCCCGCCTAGGGTTCGCCCCATGCGACCGACAAACGGGGACGACGTCATCGAGGCCGTGGCGAACTGCACAGCGGTGCTGCGCACGGCGGTGGACCGGGACTGGAAGGCCGTCCCGGCCGGGCGGCTGGAGTGGGACTGCCACGCCACCGCGGTCCATGTGGCCGACGACCTGATCGCCTACGCCGCCAACCTGGCCGGACGCGCGCAGGACGCCTACGTCCCCTTCGAGCTGACCCTCGACGAGGGCACCGACAACGCGGGCCTGCTGCACGTCATCGAGACGACCGGCGCCCTGCTCGCCGCCACCGTCCGCACCACCCCGCCCGGCGTCCGCGCCTTCCACCCCTACCCCTTCCGCAGCGCCGACCGGGTGGGCTTCGCCGCGATGGGCATCGCCGAGGTGCTGCTCCACACCCATGACATGGCGGAGGGTCTGGGCATCCCCTACGAGGCGCCGGCCGAGCTCGCCGAGTCCGTGCTGGCCTGCCTCTTCCCGGACGTCCAGCCCGGCCCCGCCCCCTGGCCGACCCTGCTGTGGGCCACCGGCCGCGGCGAGCTGCCCGGCCGCGCCCCGGTCACCGAGTGGCGCTGGCACAACAACCTCGTCGTCCCGGCCGAGCGCTTCGCCCTGGTCGGCGTCCGCCCGGCCGCCGCCCACGCGCTGCGCCTGGGCGGCGACGGCGGCTTCGACTGGCTCGACGGCGGGCCGTACGAGGGCACCCGGGAAGCCTCCTCATTCCTGGTGAAGGCGTACGAATCCGGCGTGCACCGGCCGGAGTTCGGGGTCTTCGTGCTCGTCCGGCACGAGGACGGCCGGGCGATCGGCGGCATCGGCTTCCACAGCGCCCCGGACGAGCACGGCTGGGTGGAGGTCGGCTACGACCTGGTCGAGGGCGCCCGGGGCCGGGGCTACGCCACCGAGGCGCTGCGCGCCCTGACGGAGCGGACCCTGGCCAGGGACGACGTCTCCATGGTGTTCGCGACGATCGAGCACACCAACGTCCCCTCCCAACGCGTCGTGTCCCGGGCCGGGTTCGCCCGGGCGACCGTGGAGGAGGAGCGGATCGCCCACGAGGAGCGCGGCCTGGACACCGGGCTCCAGCTCTACATCCGCCGCTGAGGCGGAAGCTCAGGCAGAAGCTGAGGCAGAACCTGGTGCACGCCCCCGCTCGGCACCCGGCTCAGCACCCGACTCAGCCCCGGCCCGGCTGGGCCGGCCGCCCCTTCGGGCGTCGCAATCCCGCCCGGGTGAGCCGGCGGACCAGCTCCTTGGAGCCCACCTGCACCGCCCCGGCCGCCACCGCGTCCGCGTACCGGTGCGCCGGAAGGTCGTAGTGGTCGCGGTCGAAGGCGCGCCTCGGCACGTCCAACTTCTCGGCGAACGCGTGCAGTTCGTCGTAGGACACATCGCTCACCAGGTGGGACCACATGCGGCCGTGGCCGGGCCAGACGGGCGGGTCGACGTACACCGTCACGACGAGGTCATTCCGCCGGTGGCCGAGCCCAGCGAGCCCACCGCGGCGACCTTCACGCCCGCCTTGTGGCACACCCAGTGCGGGTCGGGGCCCAGCTCGGGCTCCACGTCCAGCGCATGCGGATCGCCGGTGCCGCAGACCGGGCACAGCGGCCAGCGGCCGTAGCGGTCCAGCAGCGCGTCCTGGACGTCCTGGGCGACCAGCCCGACGACGTAGGCGAGGCCGTCCGGCCACTGCTCGACCCACCAGCGCCGCTCCGCGAGGGAGTCCTCGACCAGCGAGACCACGTCCGCCTCCGCGACCTCGCCGGCCACCAGATCGGCGAGCACCAGGGCTCTGGCGGCATGCAGGGCCTGCTCAAGGGGACTGACGGGATCCATGGAACCCATTGTGCGCACTCTTGACCACAACGCCGAACCGAAAATATCTTTCATATGTGACCCAGGATGTGAAGGAAATTTTCGGGCCGGGCGGGTTCGGCAGTCCGGGCGGCTCCCTGGCCGCCAAGGTGCGCACCCTCGCCCCTTCCATGACCCGGTCCATGCAGCGCGTCGCCGAGGCCGTGGCGAACGACCCGGCCGGCTGCGCCGCCCTCACGGTCACCGGCCTCGCCGAGCTCACCGGCACCAGCGAGGCCACCGTCGTCCGCACCGCCCGCCTCCTCGGCTACCCCGGCTACCGCGATCTGCGCCTGGCCCTCGCCGGGCTCGCCGCGCAGCAGCAGTCGGGACGCGCGCCCGCGATCACGACCGACATCGCGGTGGACGACCCCCTCGCCGATGTCGTCACCAAGCTCGCCTACGAGGAGCAGCAGACCCTCGCCGACACGGCGGCCGGACTCGACACCGTCCAGCTCGGCGCCGCGGTGGGCGCGCTGGCCGGCGCCCGGCGCACCGATGTGTACGGCGTCGGCGCGTCCGGGCTCGTCGCCCAGGACCTCACGCAGAAGCTGCTGCGGATAGGGCTCATAGCCCACGCCCACGGCGATCCGCACCTCGCGGTGACCAACGCGGTGCAGCTCCGCTCGGGCGACGTGGCGATCGCGATCACCCACTCCGGCTCGACGGGGGACGTCATCGAGCCACTGCGGGTCGCCTTCGAGCACGGGGCCACGACCGTGGCCATCACCGGCCGGCCGAACTCGCCGGTCACCCAGTACGCCGACCACGTACTGACCACGTCCACCTCACGGGAGAGCGAGCTGCGGCCCGCCGCGATGTCCTCGCGGACGAGTCAACTGCTCGTGGTGGACTGTTTGTTCGTGGGCGTGGCCCAGCGGACGTACGAGACGGCGGCGCCCGCGCTGGCCGCGTCGTACGAGGCGCTGGCTCATCGGCATCGCACCAACCCCAGGTGAGTATCAGCACGCGAACCCGAACCTGAGAGAGCCACCCCCCATGACCTCCCCCGAACTGCGCAGCCAGCTGGCTTCCCTGACCACCGAGGCCTTCCGTCCCGAGCTCGCCGACATCGACCGGCTGCCCACCCTCGACATCGCCCGCCTGATGAACGGCGAGGACGCCGGGGTCCCCGCCGCCGTCGGCGCCCAGCTGCCCCGGATCGCCGCCGCCGTCGACGCCATCGCCGAGCGCATGGCGAACGGCGGCCGGCTGCTCTACGCCGGTGCCGGTACGGCCGGGCGGCTGGGCGTGCTGGACGCCTCCGAGTGCCCGCCCACCTTCAACACCGATCCCGGGCAGGTCGTCGGCCTGATCGCGGGCGGACCCGCGGCCATGGTCACCTCCGTGGAGGGCGCCGAGGACTCCGGGGAGCTGGCCCGGCAGGACCTGGACGCGCTGAAGCTCGCGCCCGCCGACACCGTCGTCGGGATCTCCGCCTCCGGCCGCACCCCGTACGCGATCGGCGCCGTCGAGCACGCCCGCGCCCTGGGCGCCCTGACCGTCGGCCTGTCCTGCAACGCGCACAGCGCGCTCGCGGCCGCCGCCGAGCACGGCATCGAGGTCGTCGTGGGGCCGGAGCTGATCACCGGGTCCACGCGGCTGAAGGCCGGCACGGCGCAGAAGCTGGTCCTCAACATGCTCTCGACGATCACGATGATCCGGCTCGGCAAGACCTACGGGAACCTGATGGTCGACGTCCGGGCGTCCAACGACAAGCTGCGGGCCCGCTCACGCCGGATCGTGTCCCTGGCCACGGGCGCCTCGGACGCGGAGATCGAGAAGGCCCTCACCGAGTCCGGCGGCGAGGTGAAGCACGCGATCCTCGCCCTCCTCTCCGGTGTCGACGGCCCGACGGCCGCCCGCCTTCTGGAGGAGTCCGGCGGGCATCTGCGTGCCGCGCTGGCGCACACGCCCGGCTGACCCGCACGCTCGGGGCGTGCGCAACGACCCCGCCTCCACCGCAGCAGCCGTCCTCACCCGGGTCGGCGGCCCGGCCAACGTCACCTCCGTGGCCCACTGCATGACCCGTCTCCGGCTGACCCTCGCCGATCCGGCGGCGGCGGACGAGGCGGGGCTGCGGGCCCTGCCCGGTGTGGCGGGGGTGGTGGCCGACGGGCCCGCCTGGCAGATCGTGCTCGGGCCCGGGGTGGTCGACGAGGTCACGGCGGAGGTGGCGGCGCGGGTCGGCGCCGGGCAACCGGGCGTGCGTGACGCCGAGTTGGGCCCCGACACGCAGGTGCGGGACGGCGCCGAGCTGCGGGAGCGGCTGCGGCGCCGTGACGCCACCCCGGTCAGGACCGCCCTGCGCCGGGTCGCGAACGTCTTCGTGCCGCTCATCCCCGCCCTGATCGGCTGCGGCATCCTGTCCGGCGTCAACGGGCTGCTGCTGAACACCGGTTGGCTGCCCGGCCTCACCCCGGCCCTGTCGGCCGTCGCGTCGGCCTTCATGGCGCTGATCGCGGTGTTCGTCGGCCACAACACGGCGGCGGAGTTCGGCGGCACCCCCGTACTGGGCAGCGCGGTCGCGGCCGTCGTCGTCCACCCGGGCGTGGCGAAGGTGGCGGTGTTCGGGACGCAGCTGGCGCCCGGACAGGGCGGGGTGCTCGGCGCGCTGGCCGCGGCGCTGCTCGCGACCCGGGTGGAGAAGTGGGTACGGGGCCGGGTGCCGGGCGCACTGGACGTCCTGCTCACCCCCACGGTCACCGTCCTCGTCTCCGGCCTGGTGACGCTGTACGGCCTGATGTACGCAGCCGGCGCGGTGGCCACCGCGATCGGTACGGCGGCCGACTGGCTGCTGGCCACCGCGGGCGCGGCCGCCGGACTGCTCCTCGGCGGCCTCTTCCTGCCCCTGGTCATGCTGGGCCTGCACCAGGCCCTCATCCCCATCCACACCACCCTCATCGAGCAGGAGGGCTACACCGTCCTGCTCCCGCTGCTGGCCATGGCGGGCGCGGGCCAGGTGGGCGCGGCGCTCGCCGTGTACGTCCGGCTGCGCCACGACGAGACCCACGCCTCCGTGCTCACCACGATCCGCTCGGCTCTCCCGGCCGGGCTGCTCGGCGTCGGCGAACCGCTGATCTACGGCGTCTCGCTGCCCCTCGGCCGGCCGTTCCTGACCGCCTGCGCGGGCGGCGCGGCGGGCGGCGGCTTCGTCGGGTTCTTCGCGACGCTCGGCACCAGAGTGGGCGCGACGGCGATCGGCCCGTCGGGCTGGGCGCTGTTCCCGCTGCTGACCGGGAACCGGGGCCCGGCGGCGGCCGTGGCGATCTACGCGGGCGGGCTGCTCACCGGGTACGCGGTCGGCTTCGCGGCGACCTGTCTCTTCGGCTTCCCGCGCCGTCCCCGTGTGGCCGCACCCGCGTGACGTGCCGCCCGACCGGTCGTTTCCCCGGGCATGATGAAGAAGCTCCTGGTCAGCGCCGTTCTGGCCACGTCGCTCGCGGCCCTGGCCGCCCCCGCCCACGCCGACGATCGCGAGGTGGACGCCGATCCCGTGACCTGCGCCGGCAACCTCAACGTACTTCCCGTTCTCCAGCCCACCTCACCGCTGGCATTGGCGGCCGGTGCCATCGCCGCCGTCCCCGTGTGCGGGGCGGGCAGCACGCTCAGTCAGCTCCGCGGCTGACCGAACGGCGCCGGATCACTCTTCAGCGGCCCGAGGTGGCGGCAGGGGCGCGCCAGACGAGGGTGTACCGCCAGAAGAGCCGGCGCCGAAGCCGGGCACCGGGAAGCAGTCGGCCCGCCTCGCGGGCGATCTCGGTGAGGGTCAGCTCCGGGTCACGGACGGGGGCGGTCATGGAGACCGGCCGGCGCGCCGTGGCCCGCCCCCGGTTCTTCGCCCACCCCATCAGCGCGTTGAGCGGTACGGCCGTCAGCGAGATCGCGTGGTCGAGGGCGCCCTCCGGGCGGGCGCAGCCGACGACCACCAGGGTGCCGCCGGGGGCGAGTTCCCGCCGGAAGCGGGTGAGGGTGTCGGCGCAGGGCAGGTGGTGCAGGACGGCGACACAGGTGATGACGTCGTAGGGGCCGGCCGGAAGGCCATGGGGGGCGGTGGCGCGGGTGTAGGTGACAGGGGCCGTCGCGCCCGTCAACTCCCGTGCCCTGTCGAGAATTCGGGGGTCGGCGTCCACCCCGACGACCGACTCCGCGCGGCCGGCCAGCCGCCGTACCAGATCCCCGCTGCCGCACCCCACGTCCAGGGCGCTGCCGAAGCGGCGCGGCAGCTGCCTGAGCAGCCAGCGGTGATAGTGCGCGTTGTGGTCCCAGGGGTGGGCGGCGTTGAAGCGATGGAGGGCCTCCACCAGCCGGCTCGGCGGTGTCGTCATGCGGCCAGTCCACCACGAACGGCTTCGCGCCACCGGCCCATGGCGATCATCGCTGGACACCTGGGCAGGAAAGGTGTACGCAGGGTGACCATGAACCACGCCCAGCTCGCCGCCCTCGGAAGGGCCCTCCGGCTCCTCGGGGAGCACGGGGAGGCCCTCACCGCCGACACCCCGGACGCCCGGCTGCACGAGATCAAGGCGGATCTGCGCCGGGCGCTCGACCTGGTGGAGGAGAGCGCCGGGGGCAGCGCGCCCGCCACCCGGTGTGCCGAGCACCCGCAGGGGCCCGTGGACGAGAGCGCGCCCGATCTGTGCCTGCTGTGCGAGACCCGGCGCCGGGCCGCCCGCCGCTCGGAGTTCCAGGGCGGGCGCGCCGAGCCCGCGCCCGTCGCCACCGCACCCTCCCGGTACGGCGTCCGCGCCGACCGGCCGCAGCCCCAGCAGCGCTGGCTGCCGGAGGCGTGGACCGGGCAGGAGTGGCAGCTGTGCGGCACGCCCCGGCGGGACCGGCGCGAGGCCGAGGCGTATCTCGCCGCCCAGCGGCGCGGTTCGCGGCCGGCGATGGCCTACCGGCTCGTCCACGAGTTCACCGACTACGAGGTGCTGCGGGTGTGGGGCACACCGGTGCACGTGGACATCGAGCCCATGGGGAACATGGGAAACATGGGGAACCTGTAGCGCCTCCGTCAGCCCTGCACCTCCGTCAGCCCTGCAGCGGCAAGGCCGAGAAGGCGTACCCCTCCCAGATGAGCCTGTTCCGCTCCTCCGGGTACGGCGCCACCTCCGGCTCCGCGTCCAGGACCTGGACCAGGCGGGACTCCGGGTCGTAGGCCGGCCAGCCGGGGTCGCCGGTCCGGGCGAACGCCGGCCAGGCGCGCTGGAAGAAGGCCGTGAGCCGCTCCGCCTCCGGTGTCGGTCTGCCGCCGGGGAAGAGGAGCGCGCCGAGGTCCGCGCCGTACGTGCCGAAGAGCAGCGGGATGTCCAGGGCGTGGCAGGCGCCCAGATCGCCGCCGGTGTCGGGAGCCGGCCAGGTCAGTTCGTAGACATGGGCGCGGCCGCCGCCCGCGTGCTGTGCCTCGGCCAGGCGCAGGCTCGGCAGCGCGAACAGCCAGTCGGTCTGGACGCGGGCGAAGAGCTGCTCGGCGGTGGCGTCCGGGAAGGCCGCGCGGTAGGCCTGCTCGCCGCTCTCGCCACCCGGCGCGTACATCCGCAGGGTCGCCGTGGCCAGGTCGTCCGTGACCTTGCCGGACAGGCCCGCCATGACCAGGAACAGGCGGTACTCGTCGCGGTTGTGGCCGACGAGGAGGTCGATGTCCCGCGCCGCGCCGGCGGCGAGGGCCTGCCAGGGCGTGTCGGGGAGGATCTCGCCGTCGACGACCGGGGCGAAGGGGACGGTGGTCGGGGCCGCCTGGCCCCAACGGGCGGTGTACTGGGCCATCTTGGCGCCCAGCGCCGCGCCTGCCTCGGTGAGCCGCTGGGGCGCCACCGACGCCAGGTCGGCCGCCGTGGGCTCACGGCCCGCCTCGGCCGCCAGCGCCGACGCCATGTCGCGGGCCAGGTCGGCGGAGAAGTACGTGCCGGGCACGCTCTGGGTCACCGCGCGCCGGAACAGGCCCCGCGCTCTGGGCATCGCCAGCAGTGCGGCGATGGAGCCCGCGCCCGCCGACTCGCCGAAGACCGTGACGTGGCCGGGGTCGCCGCCGAACGCGGCGATGTTCTCCTGGACCCATTCCAGGGCCGCCACCTGGTCCAGGAGACCGCGGTTGGCCGGGGCGCCCGCCCAGAGGGCGAAACCCTCCATGCCCACGCGGTAGTTGAGAGTGACGACCACGACGTCGCCCGCGCGGGCCAGGTGCTGGGCGTCGTAGCCCGGCTGGCCGCTGAAGCCCAGCTTGTACGCACCGCCGTAGATCCACACCATGACGGGGCGGGCGGCGGAGGGGTCCGGCTCCGGGGTCCAGACGTTGACCGTCAGCCAGTCGTCGCTCTGCGGGGCCGGGAGCGGGACCGCGCGCCCGACGAAGCCCGTCTCCTGCGGGGGCGGCGGCCCGAAGGCATACGCCTCCCGGGTGCCGTCCCAGGGGCGGGGCGGGCGCGGGGCCTGGAAGCGGGCCTCGCCGACCGGGGGCGCGGCGAACGGGATGCCCCGGAACACCGACAGGCCCTGCTCGCGCAGGCCGCGCACCGCGCCGGAGGCGGTGCGCACCACGGGACCGTCGGTGTCCGGGGTATCCGGGGTGTCCGGGGTGACCTGGGACTCACTCGTCGTCATCGCTGCTCGCTCCCTCGCTGCCTGACTGCTCATCACGACAACGCGCGACGACGATCACAAGTGCCCGGCCGCAGACGTCAGCCGAAAACTCAGCCGAAAACGTCAGCTGAAGACGTCAGCTGAAGACGTCAGCTGAGAGTCTTCACGGCGGCGGCGTCGTACGGCTTCAGCTCGTCGAAGCGGTCGGCGAGCACCTTGGCCGCCCACTCCGGGTCCTGCAGCAGCGCCCGGCCGACGGCGACCATGTCGAACTCGTCGGCCTCCAGCCGGTCGAGGAGGTTGTCGATGCCCTGGACCGGGGAGCCCTCGCCCTGGAAGGCGTTGACGAAGTCGCCGTCGAGGCCGACCGAGCCGACGGTGATGACTTGCTTGCCGGTGATCTTCTTCGTCCAGCCGGCCAGGTTCAGGTCCGAGCCGTCGAACTCCGGCAGCCAGTAGCGGCGGGTGGAGGCGTGGAAGACGTCGACACCGGCCGCGGCGAGCGGGGTGAGGATGGCGTCCAGCTCCTCGGGGGTCTCGGCGAGCCGGGCGGTGTAGTCCTGCTGCTTCCACTGCGAGTAGCGGAAGATCACCGGGAACTCGGGCGACACCGCCGCGCGGACCGCCGCGACGATCTCCGCGGAGAACTTCGTACGGGCCACCGGGTCGCCGCCGTAGGCGTCGGTACGGCGGTTGGTGCCCTCCCACAGGAACTGGTCGAGGAGGTAGCCGTGGGCGCCGTGCAGCTCGACGCCGTCGAAGCCGATGCGCTCGGCGTCCGCGGCCGCCTGGGCGAACGCGGCGACGACGTCGTCCAGGTCGGTCTGCGTCATCGCCTTGCCGGTGACCTCGGCACCCGCACTGACCAGGCCGGACGGGCCCATCGCGGGGGCGTCCGGGTAGGGGGCGTCGCCGTCCTTGCGGACCATGCCGATGTGCCACAGCTGCGGGACGATGGTGCCGCCGGCCGCGTGCACGTCCTCGGCGACCTTCGCCCAGCCCGCCAGCTGCTCCTCGCCGTGGAACCGCGGCACCCGGTCGCTCTGCCCGGCCGACTCGTGGCCGACGTACGTGCCCTCGGTGACGATCAGGCCGACACCGGCGGCGGCACGACGGGCGTAGTACGACCGCACGTCCTCACCCGGGATGCCGCCCGGGGAGAACATCCGGGTCATCGGAGCCATCACGATCCGGTTGGGGACGGTGAGGCCGTTGAGCGCGATCGGACGGGACAGTATCTGGGCCGCGCGGGAGGCGGGGGTCGTGACGGTCACGTGGGGGGCTCCTCGTGAGGGACGGCGTTAACCGGTCGGTATGTGAACACGCATTGTTGCAGCTCCTTAAGTAACCGCCTATGCGGTGCCCCACATTCCGGCCCCGCCGCATCCCCTCATGTGACCCCACTCACACTGTCCCGGTTCAGCCGCCGCACCCGCTCCCGCAGCACCGCGTCCGGCGGCGCCGGCTCGACCGACTCGGGCGGACAGTCCCACTCCCGGCCGCCACCGATGGGGCGCAGCTGCACATAGCCCCCTACGCGCGCCATGACCTCACCGATCCGCCCGCTGCGCGTGTCGACGGCGTACTCGGGTGTACGGCTCACGCGTCGGAGGCCTTCCCGCGGAGAACCGCCGCCAGCCGCGAGGCCACGCCCAGATTGCAGCGGCCCAGGTCGACCAAGGCGTACGAGTCCTCGTCCGAGGTGCTCAGCGGGTCGACCCGCAGCGACGGCAGGACGATCCCCACCCCGCGCAGAGCGACACGCAGCCGGTCCACCGCCTCGTCGGCAGTCCGGGCGGGCCGCTCACCGACGGTCGTTTCCTTCGTCTCCATTGCGCCACTTCCTCCACGCTGAGTATTCACGTTCGCCACACAGAGTGGCCGACCGCGCTCTAACCTGGCCAGAGATGGCGCCCAACAAACTCTGCTGTCAGACCAGGAGTTGCCATGGCAGGACCGAAGGACCTCGACCCGTCGTCATCACCACGCGCTCTGCTGGGCGCCGAGTTACGCCACGCCCGCGAGCGGAAAGGGCTGAGCCAGGAGGAGCTGGGCCGACGGCTGTTCGTGAGCGGATCGTTCATCGGGCAACTGGAGGCGGGGACGCGGCGGATGCAGCCGGAGTTCGCGGTGATGCTGGACGAAGTCCTGGAGACAGACGGCTTCTTCACGCGGAACTGCAAGGCGGCGGCCAGGTCGAAGTATCAGGAGCACTTCGCAGAGGTGGCGGAGGTGGAGGCTCAGGCCACGGCGATCAGGCAGTACGCGCCACTCCTGATCCCCGGGCTGCTGCAGACGCCCGCGTACGCACGGGCCGTGAACCGCGGGTACGACCCGACAACGCCGGAGGAGACCATCGAAGAGTGGGTGGACAACCGGATGGCGCGGGCCCGCGTACTTGAACACCCAACAAAGCCGTTGTTTTGGGCGGTGCTTGACGAGGCTGCGTTGCGCCGGAAGGTCGGTGGTCGGGCGGTGATGGCGGAGGCTCTGCGCCACATCGGCGGACTGGCTGGCCGGAACCGCGTCATCATGCAGGTGCTGCCACTCAGCGCAGGTGCGCACACGGCGATGGAGGGTGCCCTGAAGTTGATGGACTTCGCGGACGCCCCTCCTTTGGTCTACCTGGAAGGAGTCCGTACCGGACGGCTGGAGGACGACCCGGGCACCGTCGCCCAACTCAGGTTCGTGTTCGATCTCCTCGTGGCCTCCGCGCTCTCGCAGGAGGAGTCCCTGGCTCTGGTCGAGGCGTTGGCGGAGGATTACACCCATGAGGAACATCCCTGACTACGACCTGAACACGGCCGTATGGCACAAGTCCAGCTACAGCGGCAACGCCGACAACTGCCTGGAAGTCGCCGACGCCCACCCAACCCTCGTCCCCGTCCGCGACTCAAAGACCCCCGACGGCCCGAATCTCGCGTTCGGACCGTCGACTTGGTCCGCCTTCGTCGATCACCTCAAGCGCCCCCAGAGCTGAGTCGCCATCTGTTCCGTGAACGCCGTCGGTGAGGGATCCGTCGGCAGCTGCGCGGGCACCGTCGTGTCCTTCTTCTTGCCCGGCTTGTCGGCGAAGAGAGCGACGGTCAGGGTGAGCCGGGTGTCGTAGGCGACGGTCCACACCGTGCGGCGGGTGATGCCGCCGCCCGCGCCCGCCGTGAACCGGACCGGCGCGGCCACCACGTGGGCCGCCGTCTCCGGCAGGACCCGGTGGCGGTCGGCGTGCGCGTAGTAGACGGTCCGGCCGTCGCGGGTGATGCGGGCGACGGTGTACGGCGCGGCGTACATGCCGTCGGCCGCGACCGCCGCGTACGCCGACGTGAGCTTCAGCGGTGTGGGCGCGGTTGTCTTCGGGAACCCCGTGAGCGGCGCCCCGAACTGCCGGCCCGCCAGCGGCGTCATCACCGTACCCGCCTCCACCGCCCCGCTCACCGCGTCGTTGAAGGGTTGCCGGGCGTAGTCCGACCCCCCGTACAGCACCCGCACCGCGCCGTCGCCGGGCTCGATGCCCACGACGGCGGTGTGCAGCCGTATCCCCTTGCCGGCCTTCTGCCCCTTGACCAGTTCCGCGGCGGAGTCCTGCAGGGTGAGGTCGAAAGTGGTGCGCACGGTGTAGCCGCCGCTCGCCAACTGGTCCTCGGTGATGCCGAGCCGGTCGGCGGCCTCCTTCGCCGCGGCGTCGATCAGGTACTGCCGCTGCCCCTCGGTGGCCCCCGGCGGATAGAACCGGAACGCCGGGAAGCGGGCCTCGGCCCGCTGTTTCGCCGTGATGTTCCCGCTCGCCGCCATCGCGTCCAGCACCCATTCCCAGCGGTGCTGCAGCGTCGCCGTCACCTTCGGGTCCGAGCCGGCCTTCTCGTAGTACGAGGGGAGGTTGATGATGGCGGCCAGGGCCGCGCCCTGGGAGACGGTGAGGTCCTTGGTGTCGACGTCGAAGTAGTTGCGCGCGGCGGCCTGGACGCCGGCGGCGCCCCGCCCGAAGTACACGGTGTTGAGGTAGCCCTGAAGGATCTCGTCCTTGGAGCGGGTGCGGTCCAGCTTGACCGCGATCAGCGCCTCACGCGCCTTGCGCGACAGCGACTGCTCGGGGCTGAGCAGCGCGTTCTTGACGTACTGCTGGGTGATGGTGGAGCCGCCCTGCCGTTCACCGCCGGTCAGCGCCGCCGCGACGGCACGGACGAGGGCCTTCGGGGAGACTCCGGAGTCGGTGCGGAAGGAACGGTTCTCGGCGGCGATCACCGCGTCCTGCACATACCGCGGCACCTGCGACAGCGGTACGTCCTGACGGTCGACCGGACCCCGGCGGCCCAGGTAGGCACCCTTCTCGTCGAGGAAGACGGTGCTCTGGACGACGGTGTCCGGGTGCGGATCGGGGATGACGGTGAGCTTGTACGCGACGACGACCGCCCCGCACAGCAGGGCGATCAGGACCAGGAAGGCAGCCAGCAGCCGACGCGCGATACGGCCCCGGTTGCGGCGCAGGCGGACGCGGAGCGGAACGCGCCGCGAACTCGCGGGCGGGACGGCGTTCTTGGGCTCCTCCTTGGGCTCCTCCTTGGGCTCCGCCTTGAGCTCCGGGGTCATGCCCGCCACCCCCCGCTCCGCAGCCGGGCCACGACGGCGCCCGCGGCGTCGTACACCCTGACGCCGTCACCCCTGTCACCCTCGTCACCGCCGACGCCCTCGACGATGAGCGTCTTGGTGTCCCGTGCGGACAGCGGCGTGCTCGCGTACCAGACGCCCCAGCCGGGGCTGCCCGCCAGGGTGAGCACGTTGGCGGCGACCTGGCCGTGGCCGGTGCTCAGCTCGACACGTCCCGGGTCCCCGGTGACGCCGTAGTACAGGCCGGACAGGAAGTACCCGCCCTTCACCGGCTCCGCCTGCACGGACACCCCCGGCTGGTGGCGTGGGTAGGTGTCCAACCCGCGGAACTGGTTGGCCTGTTCCGGCGTCGACCAGTGGCTGCCGTCCGCGGTCAGCCACATCTCCACACCGGGCGCCGCCTGTACCCGCTCCCCCGGCGCCACGATCCGTACGGAACCCGCCTCGCGGCCGGCCACCGTACCGGACGACGAACCGCTGCCGGCCCCGCCGACCAGGCCGACGGCAACGAAACCCCCGGCCACCAGCACCGCCGCACAGCCGACGGCGGCCACCGCGGCCCGGCGCCGCCGCCACGCCCGCCCCCGCACGGTCACCGCCGCCAGCGGAACCGGGCCGGGAACCACGTCACCGGCCGCGGCGGCGCAGGCCTCGCGCAGCCGCCGTTCGTCACCCCCGGCCGCCTTCACCCCACGCCTGGCGACATGGCGCACCGCGCCCGTGGAGATGCCGAGCAGCTGACCGATCTGCGCGTCCGGCAGCCCCTCGCCGTACCGCAGCACCAGCACGGCCCGTTGCCGGTCGGCGCGCCGCCCGAGCGGCCACGGCCGCCGCAACCAGCTCCGCACCAGGTGACGCCGTACATGGAAGTCCACGTCGTTGCGCGGAACGCGGCGCCAGCGCGCGTACACCCGTGCCAGCGTCCTCCTCGCCAGATCGTCCGCCTCGGCCGGATCCCCGGTGAGCGACAACGCGGTGCGAAGGAGCCGGGGCCAGCAGGCGCGCGCGTAGGCGGCGAAGTCGTCATGGATCCGGGCACCCGTCCGCATCGTCTTCTCCTTGGGTCACATGTGTTTCGATGTACGCCGCACACGCGGCCCACGGGACCTGTACGCACGGGCGGGGCAGGCGGGTTGCACCGGAAACGAAAGACGCGGAGGCATGACCGAGGACGAGTTCGACGCTTTCTACGCGGCCGCGTTCCCCCGCCTGACCGGGCAGCTCTACGCCTTCACCGGAGACCACGGCGAGGCCCAGGACGTGGTGCAGGAGGCGTTCGTACGCGCCTGGGACCGGCGGAAGTCCTTCCTGGCCGACAGCGCCCCCGAGGCCTGGATCCGCACGGTCGCCGTACGGCTGGCGGTCAGCCGCTGGCGGCGCGCCAGGCGCTGGCTGGAACTGGTACGGCGGCACACCCCGCCCGAGTCGACCCCCGGCCCAGGACCCGAACACACCGCGCTGGTGGCCGCGTTGCGCGCACTGCCACAGGCGCAGCGGCTGGCGATCGTCCTGCACCATCTGTGCGACCTGAGTGTCGAGCAGGTAGCCTCCGAGACCGGCGCGCCCGTGGGCACGGTCAAGGCCCGGCTGTCCCGGGGCCGGGCGGCACTGGCGAAGCAACTGGGCGCGGACGAGGCCGAGGAGCCGGTACGGAAGGAGGGCCGCCGTGTCGGATGACCTCACCGCGCGTGAACTGGCCACCGCACTCCACGAGTTGGCCACGGCGAACGAGACCCAGCCACCCGTCACTGCCGCCGGGATCCGCCGCCGCGCCGTCCGCCGGGGCCGCCGCCGTCGCACGGCCCTCGCCCTCGGCGCGGGTGCCACGGCCCTCGCCCTGGCGGCATTCGCCCTGTCCCTGAAGACGGGTGGCACTCCGGAACACCGTCAGCCCCCGGCCGCCACCGCTCCCCGCCTCCCGTCCCCCTACCCCTCCGCTTCCCCCTCCCCCTCCTCCTCTTTTCCCGCCCCTCCCCCGACTCCGACCCCGACGGGGATCACGATCGCCGGAACGGTGAACCTGGGCAAGCGGACCCTGACGATCGACGGCCGGGTCATGCCCATCACCTCGGGTTTTCCGACCCTCGTCGCCGCCGGCCCGCTGACCGTCGCCGCGAAACTCGACCTCGGCCGGGGCCCCGTCGGTCAACTCGCCGAGGCCTCCTGCAAGGTGGCGGAACCGTACGTGGTCGAACTCCACGACGCCGACCGGAACAGCATCTACCTCGGCTCCCTCGCCTGCGCCGCCCGAACCGGCAGCTGGATCGGGCTCGACCCCAAGGACGCCGTCTGGCTCTACCACAGACTGACCCCGGGCGACACGCTGTCGGCGGTCACGCCGAAGGCCTAGGCGCGGCGCGCTGTTCGCGCCACAACGAGAAGGGCCGCCCTGCCAGACGGCCGGGCGGCCCCATCCCTAGATCTTCAGATCTTCACCGGTACCTCAGCGGGACATGTCACCAGCTGTAGTAGCCGTGGGACATCCATCCGCTGACGCCGCTGTCGACGTCGTAGACCAGGTCCCACTGACCGTCACCGGACACGTCCCGGTGCGCCAGGCGCTCGCCGGTGTAGCAGAGACCGAGCACCGTGCCCGAGGTGCTCGGGTTGGAGCGGATGCGGACACCGTCCGTGGTGCAGTGGCCGTAGACGTCGTCGGCGTAGGCCGGCGTGGCCAGCGTCGCGCCACCGATGGCGGCGGCGACCGCGAGGCCGGTCAGTGCCATGCCGCGCTTCCCCCGTACTGCGAAGGACACAGTTCCTCCTGATTGAGCCATGTGAAACCAAGCCAAATGATCTTGGTCGGGAGGAACATAGCATGTTCATGATCTTGATTCGGGCAGATCCGGCGCCCCGAAGCTCAAGCCACCAGCTCCGAGCGCTCTTTGCATGGAATGGGCGGAGGGTCTCAACCCACCCTCCCACCCCGCGAGTTGACTTGCTGCGCTCGACTTGCCACGCACAGTCACGAGGCTCTAGCGTGCCCGCATAACGAACAGCCCCCGTCAGGTGCTAGCAACACCTGCGGGGGCTTGACCAACGAGACCGGACAGGACCCGATCCCGTGGCTGACGCCAAGCTTAGTGCTGTCTCCCTGCCCGCGCACGCTTCCCCCCCCCACCCGATGGCCAATCCGGGTTACGGCAAGCGCTCGGCATCAGACCAACGCCCCCGCACCAACCACGACTTCGCGCACCTCCCGCCCCGCGAAGCAGCCATCGCCGCGTACGTCGGCCGTCTCCCCGACGGCGCCGACATCTCGGTGAAAACGCTGGCCAAGCAGCTCCCGTACGGCCAGTGCGCACTCCGCACAGCGCTCAACCGCCTTCAGGCGGCAGGGCACTTACGCCGAGGAAGGGAGCGGCTGGAGACGGAAGGCGGCAGCTCGCGCTGGATCACCCGATCGTGGTGGTCCCGTACCGCACGCGACGACGGCTGGTGGGCGGCCTTCACGCGCGGCGACGTACCGGAGGATCCACCCGATCGGTCGGGCCCCACCCGCTCCCGAGCCCACATCCTCCTCGCCGCCCTGGGCCGTACGGCCCCGGTCCTGTCCCTCTCCGCCGCCGACTGCGCCGCCCTCGCCCCGCTGGTGGAGGGGTGGTTCGCGCGCGAGGCCACCGACGAGGTCGTACTCCGCGCCCTGACCGAGGGACTGCCCTCCCCGGTCCACCACCCGGCCGCCCTGGTCCGCCGCCGCCTGATCGACAAACTCCCCCCGGAACCGGTCCGCCGCCCAGCGCGCCGGGTGCTGGAGTGCGCGGAGTGCGGGGTGCCGGGGCGGCCGGAAGCACTGGCGGGGGGTGTGTGCGGCGGCTGCCGGGGCGAACGCGCGCCGACGCACTCCAACGCGCCCCTGCCCGCTTCGGCGGTCCAAGTCCACGCATCCGAGATCCGCGCTGCGATGTCCCTACGACGACGTGAAAGGACACCCGCATGACCGCTCCTACGGTCCGACGACACCGCCCTGGGGCACGATGGGAGGAAGGAGGCGACGCCATGACCCCTGACACCGCTGAGCGCCCGCAGATGTCCGTCGAGGACTTCGAGGAACTCGTCCGCAGGGCTCCCAGGGAGCTGCAGAACCGGCTGGAATTCCTCGGCGGCCGCCTGTGCGTAAGGCACGGGCCGCTTGACGTTGAGGAGTTCGAGGAACTGGCTGAAGTCGCTCCAGAAACCGTGCGGCTGGAATACGTCAACGGAAGGGTAGTAGTCAAGGCAATGCCGGACGGCAACCACAACGAGATCTTCGTCTGGCTCCAGGAGCAGTGCATGCAGCATCGCCCTGACCTACGTCTCTACCCCGAGTCCGGTGTCAAGGCCGAGGCCTACCGCAACGGTCGCGCCCGCACAGATGGCGCCCTCGCGCCGAAGGGCCACTTCAAGGGGCGCGGGGATTGGTCTGCAACTGACGGCATCCTGATGGCCGTGGAGATCACCTCCCACGACCGCGACACCGACCAACGCGACCGCATCGACAAGCCGATCGGGTACGCGACGGCAGAGATCCCCGTCTACCTCCTCATCGACCGTGACAACAACACCCTCACCGTCTTCAGCGAGCCCAAGGACGGCCGCTACCAGCAGTCCCCGTCCTACCCCTGGGGCGCCACCGTCGAACTCCCACCGCCGGTGAGCATCACCCTGGACACCGAGGAACTCAAGGACTACGCCGACTGACCTCGGCAAACGCCCGAGGGCGGTACCCCCGGCCAGAAGCTGGGGGTACCGCCCTCGGTCCGTAGGACAGGCGATCAACCGTCAGGTCGATCAGAAGTCCATGTCACCGCCCGGCATGCCGCCCGGAGCGGCCGCGGCGGCCTTCTCCGGCTTGTCGGCGATGACGGCCTCGGTGGTGAGGAACAGCGCGGCGATGGAGGCGGCGTTCTGCAGGGCGGAACGGGTCACCTTCGCCGGGTCGATGATGCCCTCGGCGATCATGTCGACGTATTCGCCCGTGGCGGCGTTCAGACCGTGGCCGACGGCCAGGTTGCGCACCTTCTCCACAACGACGCCGCCCTCAAGACCACCGTTGACGGCGATCTGCTTCAGCGGGGCCTCCAGGGCGAGCTTCACGGCGTTGGCGCCGGTCGCCTCGTCGCCCTCCAGGTCCAGCTTCTCGAAGACCGAGGAGGCCTGCAGCAGGGCCACGCCACCACCGGCGACGATGCCCTCCTCGACGGCGGCCTTCGCGTTGCGGACGGCGTCCTCGATGCGGTGCTTGCGCTCCTTGAGCTCCACCTCGGTGGCGGCACCGGCCTTGATGACCGCGACACCGCCGGCGAGCTTCGCCAGGCGCTCCTGCAGCTTCTCGCGGTCGTAGTCCGAGTCGCTGTTCTCGATCTCGGCGCGGATCTGGTTGACCCGGCCGCCCACCTGCTCCGAGGAGCCGGCGCCGTCGACGATGGTGGTCTCGTCCTTGGTGATGACGACCTTGCGGGCGCGGCCCAGGAGGTCCAGGGTCGCGTTCTCCAGCTTGAGGCCGACCTCCTCGGAGATGACCTCGCCGCCCGTGAGGATGGCGATGTCGCCGAGCATGGCCTTGCGGCGGTCGCCGAAGCCCGGGGCCTTGACGGCGACGGACTTGAAGGTGCCGCGGATCTTGTTGACGACCAGGGTCGACAGGGCCTCGCCCTCGACGTCCTCGGCGATGATCAGCAGCGGCTTGCCCGACTGCATGACCTTCTCCAGGAGCGGGAGCAGGTCCTTGACCGAGGAGATCTTGGAGTTGGCGATGAGGATGTACGGGTCCTCCAGCGCCGCCTCCATGCGCTCCATGTCGGTCGCGAAGTAGGCGGAGATGTAGCCCTTGTCGAAGCGCATGCCCTCGGTGAGCTCAAGCTCCAGGCCGAAGGTGTTGCTCTCCTCGACGGTGATGACGCCTTCCTTGCCGACCTTGTCCATGGCCTCGGCGATCAGCTCGCCGATCTGGGTGTCGGCGGCGGAGATGGACGCGGTGGAGGCGATCTGCTCCTTGGTCTCGACGTCCTTCGCCTGCTCCAGGAGGGCGGCGGAGACGGCCTCGACGGCCTTCTCGATACCGCGCTTCAGCGCCATCGGGTTGGCGCCGGCGGCGACGTTGCGGAGGCCCTCCTTGACCAGGGCCTGGGCCAGGACGGTCGCGGTCGTCGTGCCGTCACCGGCGACGTCGTCCGTCTTCTTCGCGACTTCCTTGACCAGCTCGGCGCCGATCTTCTCGTACGGGTCCTCGAGCTCGATCTCCTTGGCGATGGAGACACCATCGTTGGTGATCGTGGGGGCGCCCCACTTCTTCTCGAGGACGACGTTGCGACCCTTGGGGCCGAGCGTCACCTTCACGGCGTCCGCGAGCTGGTTCATGCCGCGCTCGAGGCCGCGCCGCGCCTCCTCGTCGAACGCGATGATCTTGGCCATGTGAAGTGGTCCCTCCAGGACTGGGGGTGATTCCTTCGGACCGCGCCCGCGCCCGCGACGGACGGCTCGCCGGCCTGTGGTTCCCTGCCCCACGTGGCCTGCGGGCCTCACCGACCCGGTCCTTCTTTGTCACTCTCACCTTCAGAGTGCTAACGCCAATGATTAGCACTCGGCACCCCCGAGTGCAAGCGCCCAGCGCCTGCCGGGGACCTCGCTCAGCCGCGCGCGAACAGGGGGCGCCGGGCATGCCGAAGGGCCCGCACCCCAGGAGGTACGGACCCTTCGAAGTCGAACAGAAGAACGTCGCTGTCAGCCGACGCGTGCTTCAGCTGGTCGCCAGCTTGACCATGTCCGCCTGCGGACCCTTCTGGCCCTGCGAGATCTCGAAGTCGACCCGCTGCCCCTCTTCCAGGGTGCGGTAACCGTCCATCTGGATCGCACTGTAGTGGACGAAAACATCCGCACCACCGTCGACCGCGATGAAGCCGTACCCCTTCTCCGCGTTGAACCACTTGACGGTGCCCTGAGCCATGCCTAACTCCCCTATTACTGGCCCTTGCACAGATCCACACTTCGCGGACCCGGGTCAGACCTCACCCCCCAAATCGGTCGGGGGCGTGCGCCGGAACGCGTCGACCGCGGCTGAATGTATCTGCCCAACTGCCGTCTGCAACAGGTCAATCGGACGAGAATTCTGGACGGGAACGGTCCGGAATGTGGTGAGAATTCGCCCGACTTCGGGGCAAGTCGGGCCACGCAAACATCACAAATGCCGCATAAAACCCGCATACTTTGGCTACTTCTTGTCGGGCTTGCGGCATGAATCCGGGGCTCGCGACCCGAAGGCGGCGACCGGGTTCCCCAACTGTACCGCGCTCAATCACGCAGAATTGCCCCCTCCGCTTCTCTCACGGAGGAGGCAATTCGATGAACAATGAGTAACTCTAGTTACCCAAGGTAACGATCAGCCGCCGGCCACCGCCGGAATGATCGAGACACCCGCGCCGTCGGGCGTCGCGGTTTGAAGGCCCTGCTCGAAGCGCACGTCGTCGTCGTTGACGTAGACGTTGACGAACCGGCGCAGCTTGCCCTGGTCGTCCAGGACGCGCGCGGCGATCCCGGTGTGGTTCTTCTCCAGGTCCTCGATGACCTCGGCGAGGGTCGCGCCCTCGGCGGCGACCTCGGCCTGGCCGCCGGTGTAGGTGCGCAGGATGGTGGGGATGCGAACGGTCACGCTCATGCGAGGCCAGCCTCTCGGAAGGAGTCCAGGGTCGGGCGAATGGTGGCGGTGAGGCCGGTACCGGCCACCGCGTCGAGGGTCTTCAGGCCGTCGCCGGTGTTGAGGACGACCGTGGTCTTCGTCGGGTCCAGGACGCCGTTCTTGATCAGCTTGCGCGTCACGCCGACGGTCACTCCGCCCGCGGTCTCGGCGAAAATGCCCTCCGTGCGGGCCAGCAGCTTGATGGCGTCGACGACTTCCTCGTCCGTCACGTCCTCCACCGCACCGCCGGTGCGGCGCGCGATGTCCAGGACGTAGGGGCCGTCGGCCGGGTTGCCGATGGCGAGGGACTTGGCGATGGTGTTCGGCTTCTGGGGCCGTACGACGTCGTGGCCGGCCTTGAAGGCCGTCGACACCGGCGAGCAGCCCTCGGCCTGCGCACCGAAGATCTTGTACGGCCTGTCCTCGACCAGACCCAGCTCGATCAGCTCCTTCAGACCCTTGTCGATCTTCGTGAGCTGGGAGCCGGAGGCGATCGGGATCACGATCTGGTCGGGCAGCCGCCAGCCGAGCTGCTCGCAGATCTCGTACGCGAGGGTCTTGGAGCCCTCCGCGTAGTACGGCCGCAGGTTGACGTTGACGAAGCCCCAGCCCTCGCCGGCCGAGTCGCCGATCAGCTCCGAGCAGAAGCGGTTCACATCGTCGTAGTTGCCCTCGATGCCGACCAGTTCGCCGCCGTAGACCGCGGCCATGACGACCTTGCCCTGCTCCAGGTCGTGCGGGATGAACACGCAGGAGCGGAAGCCGGCGCGGGCCGCGGCGGCGCCGACGGCACCGGCCAGGTTGCCCGTCGAGGAGCAGGAGAGCGTGGTGAAGCCGAAGGCGCGGGCGGCCTCCAGGGCCTGGGCGACGACGCGGTCCTTGAAGGAGTGCGTCGGGTTGCCGGAGTCGTCCTTCACGTACAGGCCGCCGGTGACGCCCAGCTCGTGGGCGAGGTTGTCGGCCTTGACGAGCTTGGTCCAGCCCGGGTTCAGGTTCGGCTTGTCGGCCACGTCCGCGGGGACGGGCAGCAGCGGGGCGTAGCGCCAGATGTTCGCCGGGCCGGCCTCGATACGGCGGCGCAGCTCTTCGGTGTCGTAGCCGGAGAAGTCGTAGGCGGTCTCCAGCGGGCCGAAACACTCCTCGCAGGCGAACACCGGGCCGAGCGGGACGCGGTGCCCGCACTCGCGACAGCTCAGGGCCGCTGCGGGACCGAGGTCGACGGTGGAATTGCTTGCAACTGTCTGCACAGCCATGGAGGCGAGGCCCTTTCTCCTCATCTTCCTCATGACGCATCTCGCCATGAGACGGATTTGGCACCTTCCCTAGCCGGGAGCCTCGCGGAGCGATCCCTGCGGATCTACGAGTACCGACTGGAGGGTTGCCGGGGCTTCATCGGGCCGTGTCCCTCTGCCCCTCTGGATGAGCGGTATTCGGTTGTGAACGCGCGAGAACCTCCGACATGCGATGGTCATCGGCGTTGTTCAAGACTGTAACCGACGGCCAGGAGAGTTGAGATAGTCGTCCGAACCGCGAGATGGATCACACGGTCACCCCCTGTGATCACGAACAGAGAGGAGCCGCAGACCGTGCTGGAAGAAGTCGAGCACTGGCTGGCCACCCGCTCCTGGTCCGTGGCCGATCGCCCTCTCCACCGGATCCTGTCCGCCAAGCAGCGCACGGGCCAGACGATCAGCGTCGTGCTGCCCGCGCTCAACGAGGAGGAGACGGTCGGCGACATCGTCGCGGTCGTCCGGCACGACCTGATGGAACAGGTCCCGCTGGTCGACGAGATCGTCGTCGTCGACTCCGGCTCCACCGACCGTACCTCCGAGGTCGCCGCGCGCGCGGGCGCCCGGGTCGTTCACCGCGACGAGATCCTCCCGCGCGTTCCCGCGGTCCCCGGAAAGGGTGAAGTGCTGTGGCGCTCCCTGCTGGTGACCGGCGGGGACATCGTCTGTTTCGTCGACGCCGACCTGCGCGAGTTCTCCTCCGACTTCGTCTCCGGGATCATCGGCCCGCTGCTCACCGAACCGGGCGTCGACCTGGTCAAGGCCATGTACGACCGTCCGCTCGCCGGGGCGGCGGGGCAGGGCGGCCGGGTCACCGAACTGATGGCCCGGCCGCTGCTGAATCTGCACTGGCCGCAGCTGGCCGGTTTCGTACAGCCGCTGGGCGGCGAGTACGCGGCCCGCCGCAGCCTGCTGGAACAGCTCCCCTTCCCCGTCGGCTACGGCGTGGAGCTGGGCATGCTGGTGGACGCGCTGCACCTGGTGGGGCTCGACGCGCTCGCGCAGGTGGACGTGGGCGTGCGCAAACACCGCCACCAGGACGGACAGGCGCTGGGCCGGATGGCCGCGGCCATCTACCGCACGGCCCAGCTCCGGCTGGCCCGCGGCCATCTCGTCCGCCCCGCGCTGACCCAGTTCGAACGGGGTGCGGACGGCTTCGAGCCGCGCACGTACCCGGTGGACACCGAGGAGCGGCCGCCGATGGCGGAGATCGCCGAGTACGCCGAACGCAAGGTGGCGTGAACCGGTCGTATACGTCCGCGCGCCGGGCCCATCCGTACGTTTGAGCGTTTCCGGGCCGGGCTAGGTTGTGGACCATGGCTTCCACGCAGGGTGCTGCCGAGAAGGCTCGGGTGCTGGTCGCGTCCAACCGCGGCCCGGTTTCATACACCGTCTACGAGGACGGCGGGGCCGGCGGGGCCGGCTCGCTGCGCGCCAAGCGGGGCGGCGGCGGGCTGGTCTCGGGGCTGTCGGCCATCGGGGCGGACGCGGGCTCGGTGTGGGTGTGCGCGGCGCTCGGCGACGGCGACCGGGCGGCCGTACGGCGGGCGGCCGGCGGACTGCTGCCGGCCGAGGACACCGGCGGGCAGCGGGTGCGGATGCTCGACATCGACGCACGGGTGCACTCCGACGCCTACAACGGCATCGCCAACTCGGTGCTCTGGTTCGTCCACCACATGCTGTACCAGACCCCGCTGGCGCCGGTCTTCGACACGGAGTTCCGGCGGCAGTGGGCGTCGTACGAGGCCTACAACCGGGCGTTCGCCGAGGCGCTGGCCGAGGAGGCGGCCGACGGGGCGGCGGTGCTGGTGCAGGACTACCACCTGTGCCTCGTGCCCGGGATGCTCCGGGTGCTCCGCCCCGACCTGCGCATCGGCCACTTCTCGCACACGCCGTGGGCACCGCCGGACTACTTCCGGCTGCTGCCCGACGACATCGCGGCCGCGCTGCTGAGCGGCATCCTGGGCGCGGACCGGGCGGCCTTTCTGACCACGCGCTGGGCGGACGCGTTCGCGTCCTGCTGTGCCGCGGTCCTGGGTCCCGACAGCCTCACGGGCACGGAGATCGGCGTGCACGGGCTCGGCGCGGACGCGGACTTCCTGCGCAAGCGGGCCCATGAGCCGGACGTCGAGGAGCGGATGGCGGCCCTGCGGGCGGAGATCGGCGAGGGCCGCAAGGCCGTGGTCCGCGTCGACCGCACCGAACTGTCCAAGAACATCGTGCGCGGTCTGCTGGCGTACCGGCAGCTGCTGGACGACCACCCCAAGTGGCGCGAGCGGGTGGTGCATATCGCCTTCGCCTATCCGTCCCGGCAGGACCTCGCCGTGTACCGGGAGTACACGGCCGCGGTGCAGCGGGTGGCCCAGGAGATCAACTCGGCCTACGGCACGGCCGGTTGGACCCCGGTCGTGCTGCACGTCAAGGACGACTTCGCGCGCTCGCTGGCCGCCTACCGGCTCGCCGACGTGGCCCTGGTCAACCCCATCCGGGACGGCATGAACCTGGTCGCCAAGGAGGTGCCGGTCGTCTCCGACCAGGGCTGCGCGCTGGTGCTGTCCCGGGAGGCGGGGGCGTACGAGGAGCTGCGCGCCGACGCGCTGGTGGTGAACCCCTACGACGTGCTGGAGACCGCGCGGGCCCTGCACGAGGCGCTGTCCCTCAGGCCGGAGGAGCGGGCGGACCGCGCCAAGAGACTGGCGGCGGCGGCCACCGCGCTTCCCCCGGCCCAGTGGTTCCTGGAGCAGCTGCGGGCGCTGGAGGAGCTTCCGGCCGGCTGAGGCTTCAGTCCAGCTGGGCGGCGAGGGTCCGCAGCAGGTGCACGACGCCGGACGGGCCGTCCACCACCAGGTCCGCGCGCTCCGCCAGTTCCGTGACCTCCGTGCTGCCGCTGCACACCAGGACGCCGAAGACCCCGTCGGAGCGGAGTTCGTCGACGGCGTCGAAGGCGGGGAGGTCGCCCAGGTCGTCGCCGGCGTAGAGGACCGACTCGGCGCCGGTCTTGCGGACGTACTCGCTGAGCGCCACGCCCTTGTCCATGCCCGGCGGGCGCAGTTCCAGGACCATGCGGCCGGGTTCGACGATCAGGCCGTGGCGGGCGGCGAGGTCGGCGAGGGGGCCGCGCAGGGCCTCGAACGCGGCCTGCGGGTCGTCGGCGCGGCGGGTGTGGACCGCGACCGCCCGGCCCTTCTCCTCGATCCAGGTGCCGGGCCAGGCGCCGGCCCGGTCCAGGACGCCGGGCAGCTCGGCGCGGACCGCCGCGACGCCGGGGTGCGGGGCGGGGGCGGTGACGGTGCCGGTGACCGCGTCCCAGCGTTCGGCGCCGTAGTGGCCGAGGACGGTGAGGTGCGCCAGGCCGGGGACGCCGGCGAAGCCGCCGTAGCGGACCGCGACGCCGGCGGGGCGGCCGGTGATCACGGCGATGGAGGCGACCTTCGGGGCGAGGGCGGCGAGCGCCGGTACAGCTTCGGGGTGGGCGCGGGCCTGTTCGGGGTCGGCGACGATGGGGGCGAGGGTGCCGTCGAAATCCAGGCCGACGACTGCTGCGGTGGGCTTGGCCAGGAGTGCGGTGAGTCCGTCTCGGCCGGGCTGGGTCTGCGGGGTGGGCAGAGGGTCCATACCTCCGACACTATCCAGGCTCGGCCGGGCTCACTCCTGACGGAACCGCGGTGCCGTCGGCTTCAGCGTTCCTTTTCAGGGCTCCTTCAGCGCTCCGAGCGGCGAGCGTCCCGTACCCGGCGCAGGCGGTTCACCGTCACCGGGTCGTGGGCCAGGGCTCTCTCGTCGTCCAGCAGCGCGTTCAGCAGCTGGTAGTAGCGCACCGGGGCCAGGCCCAGCTCCTCGCGTATCGCTCGCTCCTTCGCGCCGGGGCCGGGAAAGCCCCGGCGCTCCAGGGCGAGGACGGCTTGTTCGCGCAGGCCCAGTTCCATGACAGCCACCGTAGCGCCGGGGACTGACAGCCCGGTCAGCCCTTGCTGCTGCTGTCCGCCGCCGTCGCCGTCGCCTGGAGGCGGGACAGGACGGCGGCGGGGCTGCCGTCGGGGGCCACGGCCTGGCCGATGTTCTGCTTCACGGCCGCACTGACCGACGCCCAGGAGGTCTTGCCGACGGGGTACAGCTCGGAGGTGGGCAGCTGCTCGAGGAAGGGGTGCAGGGCCTTGTCGGGGGCGGCGTCCGAGTCGATCATGGCGTTGGAGGCGGAGCCGGTGACCGGCAGCAGGCCGTACTGGCGGGAGAAGTCGAGGACGTTCTTCTTGCTGTAGGCGAAGTTGAGGAAGTCGCCTATCTGCTCGGCGTGCCCGTTCTGCTTGAAGGCCATCATCCAGTCGGCGACCCCCATGGAGGCCCTGGCCTTGCCGCTGCGCCCCGGCATCGGCACCATGCCGAACTGCACGCCCTTCTTCCCGGCCTGCTGGATCAGCGTGGGATGCCCGTTGAGCATGCCGACCTGCCCGTCGGCGAACGCCGCGAAGGCATCCGCGCGGTTGAGCTTGCCGGGCGCGACGGGCCCGGTCAGCCCCTTGCCGACCAGGTCGTCCTTGAGCCAGGTGAAGGTGTCGACGTTCTGCGCGGAGTCGATGGTGTAGGTGCCGATGTCGTCGGTGTAGCCGGTGCCGCCGCTCGCGCCGCTCAGCATCCACTGCATGGTCTCGGCCTGCGCCTCCTCGGGGCCGAGGGGCAGCGCCATGGGGTACTTGACGCCCTTGTCCTTGAGCGTCTTGGCGTCGGCGGCCAGCTCGTCCCAGGTGGTGGGCGGGGTGGTGATGCCGGCCTTGGCGAACAGGGTCTTGTTGTAGAAGAGCACGCGCGTGGAGGCCCCGAAGGGGATGCCGAACTGCGTGTGGTTCCACTGGCCCGCGTCGGAGAGCTGGGAGAGGAAGTCGGCCTGGGTGCGGATGGAGAGCAGGTCGGAGGCCGGGTAGAGCTTCCCGGCGGCCGCGTAGTCGGCGTAGGCGCCGATCTGGGCCAGGTCGGGGGCGTGGCCCGCGGCGACCATGTCCTTGACCTTGGCGTCGACGTCGTTCCAGGAGTACACGCTGACGTCGATCTTCACGCCGGGGTGCTTGGACTCGTACTCCTTGACCAGCGCGTCCCAGTACTTCTTGGAGCTGTTCGCGGCCGAGTCGCCGTAGTCGGCGGCGACCAGTTTCAGTGTGACGTCGGAGGAGCCCGAACTCCCGCAGCCGCCGAGGACCGTCGTCATGCCCAGTGCGGACACCACCGCGATCGTTCCTGCCGTACGCCGACGCAACCTCAACGCCCCAACCCTGCTGTCTGACCGTTCAATATATGGACACATAAGGTCTACACCACGCGAGTGGACTAGACCTCTCGCGGGTGGCCGGGCCACACTAGGTGCCGTGGTGAGACATGTCATCGCCCTGGACGTGGGCGGTACCGGGATGAAGGCCGCCCTCGTCGGCGACGACGGCGAACTGCTGCACCGTGCCCGCCGCGCCACCGGCCGCGAGCGCGGACCGGACGCGGTGGTCGAGACGATCCTCGACTTCGCCGCCGAGCTGCGCGCGTACGGCCTGCAGCGCTACGGCGAGGCCGCCGCCGCTGTCGGCATCGCCGTCCCCGGCATCGTCGACGAGGAGCGGGGCATCGCCGCCTACGCGGCCAACCTCGGCTGGCGGGACGTACCGCTGCGCGCACTGCTCACGCGGCGGCTCGGCATCCCCGTCGCCCTCGGCCACGACGTGCGCACCGGCGGCCTCGCCGAGGGCCGGATCGGCGCGGGCAAGGGCGCCGACCGCTTCCTGTTCGTACCGCTCGGCACCGGGATCGCCGGCGCCATCGGCATCGACGGCCGGGTCGAGGCGGGCGCGCACGGCTTCGCGGGCGAGATCGGCCACATCGTCGTACGACCGTCCGGCACGCCCTGCCCGTGCGGGCAACACGGCTGCCTGGAGCGGTACGCCTCCGCGTCCGCCGTGACCGAGGCCTGGGCGGCGGCCTGCGGGGACCCGGACGCGGACGCCGCCGACTGCGCCAAGGCCGTCGCGTCCGGTGACCCGAACGCCGTCCGGGTCTGGCAGGAGGCGGTGGACGCGCTCGCCGACGGGCTGGTCACCGCGCTCACCCTGCTGGACCCGCGCACCCTGATCATCGGTGGCGGTCTCGCCGAGGCCGGGGAAGTGTTGTTCCAGCCCCTGCGGGACGCCGTCCGGCAGCGGGTCACCTTCCAGAAACTGCCGGTCATCGTCCCCGCGGCCCTGGGCGACACGGCCGGCTGCCTGGGCGCGGGACTGCTGGCGCAGGACCTGCTCGACTCCACCGACCTCGACCCCACCGACCCCACCGACCCCACCGACCCCCCGGAGGTAACCGCCTGATGGCTCCCAGCTTGGTTCTCACAGGTGCTCGGGTGGTGCTGCCCGGCGGAGTGGTGGACGACGGGCGCGTATCCGTCGAGGGTACGAAGATCACGGCTGCCGCTCCCGAGAACGCCGAGGTCATCGACGTATCCGGCCACTGGCTGATCCCCGGCTTCGTGGACATCCACAACCACGGCGGCGGCGGAGCCTCCTTCTCCGGCACCCCCGACGACATCCTGAAGGCCATCCACACGCACCGCGTGCACGGCACCACCACCCTCGTCGCCTCCACCGTCACCGACGAGATGGACCTGCTCGCGCGGCAGGCCGGGCTGCTGAGCGAGCTGGCCGAGCAGGGAGACATCGCGGGCATCCACTTCGAGGGCCCGTTCATCTCCCCCTGCCGCAAGGGCGCGCACTCCGAGGAACTGCTGCGCGACCCGGAGCCCGCCGAGGTCCGCAAGCTGATCGACGCGGCACGCGGCAGGGCGAAGATGGTCACGCTCGCCACCGAGCTGCCGGGCGGCCTCGACTCCGTACGGCTGCTGGCCGAGCACGGCGTGATCGCCGCGATCGGCCACACGGACGCCACCTACGAACAGACCGTCCAGGCCATCGACGCGGGCGCCACGGTCGCCACCCACCTCTTCAACGCGATGCCCCCGCTGGGCCACCGCACGCCCGGTCCGATCGCCGCCCTGCTGGAGGACGAGCGGGTCACGGTCGAGTTGATCAACGACGGCACGCATCTCCACCCGGCCGCGCTGGAGCTGGCCTTCCACCACGCGGGCGCGGACCGGGTCGCGTTCATCACGGACGCGATGGACGCGGCCGGCATCGGCGACGGCCGCTACATGCTCGGCCCGCTGGAGGTCGAGGTCAGCGAGGGCGTGGCCCGGCTGGTGCAGGGCGGCTCGATCGCGGGCTCCACGCTCACCCTGGACCGCGCGTTCCAGCGGGCGGTGACCATCGACAGGCTCTCGGTCGAGGACGCCGTGACGGCCCTGTCCGTCAACCCCGCCCGCCTCCTCGGCCTCTTCGACCGCATCGGCTCCCTGGAACCCGGCAAGGACGCCGACCTGCTCCTGCTGGACGCGGACTTCGGCCTCAAGGGCGTGATGCGGCACGGCGCGTGGGTGGTCCCGCCCCAACTGGCCTGATCTGCCCGCCTTTCCCTCGACGGCGGCCGACCCGTCACTGGGCTGGCCGCCGTCTCTTTGGCATGATCGGGCCCCAGAAAACGAAGGAACTTCGAGGGAGGCCGGCCCGGGTGATCCTCACGGTCACACTGAACACCGCTCTCGACCTCACCTATCGCGTGCGGTCGCTACGGCCGCACGCCTCGCACCGGGTCTCGGACGTCGTCGAGCGGCCCGGCGGCAAGGGCGTGAACGTGGCCCGGGTACTGGCCGCGCTCGGGCACGAGACGACGGTCACGGGGTTCGTGGGCGGCGCGACCGGGCGTGCGATGCGCGACCAGCTCGGCGGCATCCCCGGTCTGACGGACGCGCTGGTCCCGGTCGCCGGGGCGACCCGCCGCACGATCGCCGTGGTGGACGAACTCTCCGGTGACACCACCCAGTTGAACGAGCCCGGCCCGCAGATCGCGCCGGCCGAGTGGGGCGCCTTCCTCGACCGGTACGAGGAGCTCCTGGACGGCGGAGTCCGCGCGGTGGCCCTGTGCGGCAGCCTGCCACCGGGCGTCCCGGTCGGCGCGTACGCCCATCTCGTCAGAGCCGCCCGCGCCGCCGGAGCCCCCGTACTGCTGGACACCAGCGGCGAGCCACTGCGCCGCGGCGTGGCGGCCCGCCCGGACCTCATCAAGCCGAACACCGACGAACTCGCCGAACTCACCGGCTCCCACGAGCCGTTGCGCGCCACACAGGACGCCCGCCGCCGCGGCGCCCACGCGGTCGTCGCCTCCCTCGGCGCGGACGGCCTGCTCGCCGTCACCCCCGAGGGCCGCTGGCGCGCCACCCCACCGGCCCGGATACACGGCAACCCGACGGGCGCCGGCGACTCGGCGGTCGCCGGCCTGCTCTCGGGCCTGGTGCAGCGGTTGCCCTGGCCGGACCGGCTGGCTCGCGCGGTCGCACTCTCCGCGGCGACCGTGATGGCTCCGGCGGCGGGCGAGTTCGACCGGGACGCTTACGAGCAACTACTGGCAAGGATCTCCGTGACCGGGGACTCCAGCGCCGCGTGAGCCCTTCTTGACCCGTCTCTCATGTCCTCACAGGAGAAACGCGATCAAAGAGTTCACCTGCGATGGTGCCGAGGAGACCCTCTTCCGGTTCCTCTTGTTCGGCAGCCTTTTTGGGCGCGCCGTGCGCATGGTCGGCACCGTGCGCGCTGTCAGCCGTTTTACCCTCTCCGTCCCTGCTGCCGCCGGCAGGCTCGGGGCGGGCGATCGACCTCTCGGTGGTGGGCTTTTGCGGAGTGGCCGCGGATGCGCCGGTCATGCCGATCGCGGCGAGCAGGACAGGAGTGGCGATCACGATGGCCAAGGCTCTACGTACACGCATGGTTTCCACCTCGTCTAGGACAACGTCGCCACCAAGCTGCCCCGGCCGATCATTCCGAAAAACCGCTCACCGAACTAACCACTCTTACGGCCGCAGTCGGGGGCCTAGCCGTTGCGCGTGTGCTGGCCCTGCTTGAGCCACAGCTGGTCGATCAGCGCGTTGCACTGGTCGCCGGCCTGGCAGGAGATGGAGATCGTGTTGGAGCCCTGGTTGAGGGTGGGCCACACGTAGGTTGTCGTCCAGCCGTTCACGAAGTCGCCGGCCTTGGCGTGCGCGTAGTTCTTCAGCGGCAGCCCGGGGGCGAACGGCTTACCGTTGATGCTGACCGTCATCTTCTGGTCCTGCCCGGGCACGCTGAAGTGCGCGAACAGAGTGTAGGTGCCGTCCGAGGGGACGTTGTTGACAGTCCAGGTGATGGAGGAGCCGGCCTGGTTCAGGCCGCCCACATAGGAACCGTCAGAGGTCTGCGCGCCCTTGACGTCCGTGGCTTTCGCCGCGCCGCCCGCCAACTGGAGGGCACCCGCGTCGGTCTTCAGCTCGCCGGACGCCGAGCTGCTGCTGGACGGGCTCGGACCCTGGCTCTGGGACTGGCTCGGCGTCGTGCCCGCCTGGTTGTCGTTCTTCTTGCCGTCGCTGCCGTTGAGCATCGCCACGCTGATCCCTATGACGACCGCGGCGACCACCGCGATCGCGCCGATCAGCAGGCCCTTGGTGTTCGGGCCGCGGCGGCCGGGGGCGGGCGGCGCGGATCGGGGGCCGCTCGGCGGGGCGCCGCCGGGCAGGGTCTCCGGGGCCTGGTAGTGGGCGTTCGGATGGCCGTAGGCACCCTGCTGCTGCGGGATGCCGGGCTGCTGGCCGTACGCCGACGGCTGCTGGCCGTACTGGCGCTCGCCGACCGCACGCACCCTGCTGACCGAGTTCGGGTAGCCGTAACCGCCGGACGGCGGCTGGGCCCCTCTGGCCTGGCCGTCTGCGTACAGATAGCCGAACGGGTCGTCGTCCTCGGGCGTGCTCGGGCCGTTTTCGCCGGGCGTCATCCCTTGGTCTCCTCAGCGGGTGCGGGTGGATCGATACAGGTCTGGAAGGGCGAGCCTACCCGCTCCGACTGAGCCAAACGGGTGACTCGAATCGCATCAAGTCCCTGACCTGCGGATCACCCGGCGCGTCGGTGTTGTTTGGGACGAGATCGTTTCTCTACGTACATACGTTCGTCGGCTGACTTCAACACTTCGTCCGCGGTCATGCCGCAGTGTGCCCACCCGATGCCGAAGCTCGCGCCCACCCGGACGGCCCGTCCCTCGGCGCGGATCGGCTGGATGATCTCGTTGCGCAGCCGTACGGCGAGATCCTGGGCGTCGGCCCGGCCGAGGCCGTCGGCGAGGATCACGAACTCGTCGCCGCCGAGGCGGGCGACCGTGTCGCCGTCGCGGACACCCCGGGACAGCCTGCGCGCCACCTCGATCAACACCGCGTCGCCCGCGTTGTGCCCGAAGCGGTCGTTGATCGACTTGAAGCCGTCGAGGTCGCAGAAGAGCACCGCGAGGCCCTTGGTGCCGTCGTCCTGGCCGTCCTCGGGGGCGACGGTGTGCACATGGTGGTCGTAGCCGTCGTACCCCTCCGTGCCCGGCCGGAAGTCGAAGCCGTGGCCGGCGGGGGTGTCGAAGGCGGGGTGGCCGTAGGCCGCGTCCAGGGACTCCAGCTCGCCGGCGTGGGCCGCGCGCCGGCACAGCCGGGACGCCAGGCGCGAGCGCAGCTCGGCGGAGTTCGGCAGGCCTGTGAGGGAGTCGTGGGAGGCGCGGTGGGCGAGCTGCAGCTCGCGGCGCTTGCGCTCCTCTATGTCCTCGACGTGGGTGAGGAGGAAGCGCGGGCCGTCGGCGGCGTCCGCGACGACGCTGTTGCGCAGGGACACCCAGACATACGTGCCGTCCCGGCGGCCCAGGCGCAGTTCCGCCCGGCCGCCCTCCGCCGAGGTCCGCAGCAGGGTGCCGATGTCCTCGGGGTGGACGAGGTCGGAGAAGGAGTAGCGGCGCATCGCGGAGGCGGGGCGGCCCAGCAGGCGACACAGGGCGTCGTTGGTGCGCAGGATGCGGCCGTGCTGGTCGCCGCCCATCTCAGCGATCGCCATGCCCGAGGGGGCGTACTCGAAGGCCTGCCTGAAGCTTTCCTCACTGGCCCGCAGCGCCTGCTGCTCGCGCTCCAGGCGGACCAGTGCCCGCTGCATATTCGCGCGTAGACGGGCGTTGCTGATGGCGATGGCGGCCTGGAAGGCGTACATCTGCAGGGCCTCGCGGCCCCAGGCGCCGGGGCGGCGGCCGTTGCGCGGCCGGTCGACGGAGATGACCCCGAGCAGCTCGCCGGAGGAGCCGCCCTGCACGCCCGGCGTGTACATGGGGGCGAAGAGGCGGTCGGAGGGGTGCCACTCGTCCTCGAAGCGCGGCGCGGGCCCGTCCGTGTACCACTGGGGTACGTCGTCGTCGTCCAGCACCCAGCCCTCGGTGTGCGGTATGAAGACCAGGTCGCCCCAGTTCTCGCCCATGTGCAGCCGGCGCTCCCAGGACTCGCGGGAGCCGACCCGGCCGGTGATCAGGGCCTCGGCGGCGGAGTTCCCGGAGAACGCGGCGACGACGAGATCGCCGTCGGGGCGGACGAGGTTCACGCACGCCATCTCGTAGCCGAGGGCGTGTACGGCGCCGTCGGAGACGGTCTGCAGTGTGTCCGCCAGGCTGCGTGCCGTGTTCATGTCGGCCATGACCTGGTGCAGCTGCCGCAGGGACGCAAGACGGACGTACGGCTCCGACTCGGTCTCCATGCTCGCCCTCCCCCCGAGACCTCGCAGCGAATCAAGGGTTGTCTTCGGCGCTTCTCTTGGGTGCCTCTTACGGTGCTGTCTGACTTTCCCCGCCACTGAATCACAGCGCGCTGCCCACTCGGTACACAGGGTCAACAATTCCTGCCTCTTGTGACTCAAGTCACAGGAGAACGTGAACAATTGAGTGGAGTTTCCGCGGTTTCCCTGTGCGTTTCCTGAACGGAAGTTTTGCGGGCGTGCGCACATGATGCACGCGATTGTCGCACCGGGAGGCGGTGCAGATCGCGGCCCTCGGCGGCCGGCGGCCGGCCCGCTCGGCCGTTGGTCCTAGGACCCGGCTCGGGCGAAGGCCCGATGCGGTTCGTGCAGAGCGGAGATTAGCGTTTCCGGCGTGCTGAAGACGCCCTCATCCCCCGCCACCGCCGCTTCCGGGCATGCTGAGGGGGTGAGCAACGACGAGTTCCGGGCCGCGATGTCCCGACTGGCCGCCGGAGTGGTCCTGGTGACCGCGCAGGAGCCGCCACTGGACCCGGACGATCCGGACGCGCCGGGCGTGGAGGACGTCGGCATGACCGCCACCGCCTTCCTGTCGGTCTCCCTCGACCCGCCGCTTGTCCTGGTCAGCCTGCGTGCGGGCGCCCGCATGGACGACCTGCTCGACGAACAGCCCCTGTGGGCGGTGTCGGTGCTCACCGAGAGCCAGCGGCACATCGCGGGCCGGTTCGCGATGAAGGGCCGGATCAGCGACCGGCTGCTCTTCGAGGACATCCCCTACGTCCGCGGCGAGGCCACCGGCGCCCCACTGGTCGGCGGCGCGCTGGCCACGCTGGAGTGCCGCACCGAGCAGCGGGTGACGGCCGGCGACCACACCCTCGTCATCGGCCGCGTCCTGACCGCACACGTCCCGAGCGCGGAGGGCGGCCCGCTGCTGTATTTCCGCGGCCGGTACCGCCAGTTGGACTGACCGGCGAAGTTCTCGATTATCGCGGCGTAAATCCAGTATCCAGGTTTTGCACCCGCCCTGTCACCATCTTCACGGATGATCTTCGCATCCGGAAACGCCCCTAGGGTTTCCATGCACCCAACGGCACGGCATTTCCGAGGAGTTGACGATGACGAACGACCGTCCGCACCACACCGAACCGGCCGCGGAACTGGCCGCGGAATTGGCACGGATGGCCACGGCGGACCACGAACTGGCCGCCCGCGCCCACAGCGACGACCCGGCCGAACAGCTCGCGTGGCGCCGGCTGACCGCGCGGCACGCGGACCGGCTCGGCGAGATCATGGACGAACACGGCTGGCCCACCGCCGACCGGGTCGGCCCGGAGGCCGCCCGTGCGGCCTGGCTGATCGCCCAGCACGCGGACCGCCGGCTCGACATCCAGCGCCGCGCGCTACGCCTGCTGGAGCAGGCGGTCGCGGAAGGCAGGGCCGCCGCCCGCGACCTCGCCTTCCTCCGCGACCGCACCCTCGTCAACGAGGGCCACGAACAGATCTACGGCACCCAGATCGCCGCCGTCCACAACGGCTCCCCGGTCCCGTGGCCGACCATCGATCCCGAGCACCTGGACGAACGCCGAGCGGAGGTGGGAATCGAGCCGTACGAGGAGTACGTGGCCCGGCACGCGCCCGCATAGCGCCGCCGGCGCGGGCGAGCGGGACGCGCTCCCCGAGCCGGCCGCCAGATCTACGCCGGCTCGATCGTCAGCGTCGGTCTATGCCGGCCTCGATCGTCAGCGTCGGTCTATGCCGGCTCGATCGTCAGCGTCGACAGGTCCGCCGGGTTCGTGACGACGTCGATGGACGTGATGCGGTCGGCGGCGAAGGTGAACGTCAGGACCCGCTCGACGCGACCGTCGGCGTACACGACCAGCCCCGTCGCGCCGTCCACCAGCGCCGGCCGCGCCACCCGCGCAAGATGCGCGAAGCTCTTCGCCCCCGAGGCGACCCCGGCCGCCCCCACCGTCGCACCGGCCTCGCTGCGCGCCACCACGTCCGGATCGAGCACGGCCAGCAGCCCCTCGAAGTCACCGCCCCGCGCCGCCGCCAGAAACGCGTCGACGACCTCCCGCTGCCGCACCAGATCGGCCTCCGGCGCATCCGCTCCCCGCACCCGCCGCCGCGCCCGGCTGGCCAGCTGCCGCGCCGCGGCCGGGCTGCGCCCGAGCACCCCGCCGACCTCCTCGAACGGCACCCCGAACAGGTCGTGCAGCACGAACGCCAGCCGCTCGGCCGGCGAGAGCGTCTCCAGGACGACGAGCAGGGCCACCCCGACCGAGTCCGCGAGCACGGCGTCCTGCGCCGGATCCGGCTCGGCGGACGGCCCCGGATGCCAGGTGTCCAGCGACTGCTCGCCCCGGGAGCGGCGGGAGCGGAGCATGTCGAGGCAGACCCGGCCCACCACGGTCGTCAGCCAGCCGCCCAGGTTGCCCACCTCACCGGCGTCGGACCGACTCAGCCGGAACCACGCCTCCTGCACCGCGTCCTCGGCCTCCGTGGCCGAGCCCAGCATCCGGTAGGCGACGGCCCGCAGATGCCCCCGGTATGCCTCGAACCGCTCGGCGAGAAGGTCGTCGTCGCGGTGCTGCTCGTTGTCACTCATCGGGCTCTCCGGCCTCTCCGTCGCCATCCCTGGGTCCTCTGCTTCACTGACGATCGACGGGCCGGAGATGTGACGGGCTCACCGGCTGGGCGCAGGCATCGACATACCGAAATACCGAACGGCAGTCGTCGTAGTGGGCGGCCCGGTCCGTCGGCCGACGTCCGGTTCCGGGTCGGCTGGCGCGCGATCCCGGGTCGGCTAGCGCCCGGTTCCGGGGCCGCTCATGTCCAGTCCCGGCCGGAGCGGCCCCGCTTGGTGTCCGAGCGCTGCTTCTTCTCCCGCAGCCGGCGTTCGTTGATGCCGCGCGGGATACGGGTCGGCCGGCGCGGCTTCGGCGGGGGCGCGCAGGCCTCCGCGAGCAGCGCGGCGAGGCGCACGGCGGCGGTCTCGCGGTTGCGCCACTGGGAGCGGTGCTCGGAGGACCGTACGACGACGACCCCGTCGACGAGCCGCCCGGCCAGCCGCTGCAGCGCCCGCTCCTTCCACACCGGAGGGAGCGCCTCCGTGCGGGCGAGGTCGAAGCGCAGCTCCACCTGCGAGTCACTGGTGTTGACGTGCTGTCCGCCGGGCCCTGACGACCTGGAGAAACGCCACGTCAGCTCGGCCTCGGGAAGCGAGACCGAGCCACGGATGAAGTAGGGCCCGGACATGCCTCCCATGTTCCCGGGCGGCCCGTCTCACGTCACCCTGTTTTCGCTCTCGGTAAAAAAGGTAAAGGGATCCGGAACCACCGGGACCCCACTCGACGTTCTTCGGGGTGACGGTAGCTTCGTCGGCACAGAAACCTAAAAGGGAAGGACTCCCAATCATGGCTGTAAGCCTGTCCAAGGGTGGCAACGTCTCGCTCACCAAGGAGGCTCCGGGCCTGACCGCCGTCACCGTGGGCCTCGGCTGGGACGTCCGCACCACGACCGGCACGGACTTCGACCTGGACGCCTCCGCGATCGCGGTGAACGCGCAGGGCAAGGTCTACTCGGACGCGCACTTCGTCTTCTTCAACAACAAGCAGACCCCGGACAACTCCATCGTCCACACCGGTGACAACACCACCGGCCAGGGCGAGGGCGACGACGAGGCGATCAACGTCAACCTGGCCGCGCTCCCGGCCGACATCGACAAGGTCGTCTTCCCCGTCTCCATCTACGACGCCGAGAACCGCGGCCAGAACTTCGGCCAGGTCCGCAACGCCTACATCCGCATCGTCAACCAGGCCGGCGGCGCCGAGATCGCCCGCTACGACCTCTCCGAGGACGCCGCCACCGAGACGGCCATGGTCTTCGGCGAGCTGTACCGCAACGGCGCGGAGTGGAAGTTCCGCGCCGTGGGCCAGGGCTACGCCTCGGGCCTGGTCGGCATCGCCAAGGACTTCGGCGTCAACGTCTGACAGACGCTGCCCCGAGCCACGACCAGAGCCTCACGGGTGGGCCGGCTTGCCGTCTCCGTACAGCCAGTCCTTCCAGATCTCACTGAAGTCGTGGCCCGGGGCCTTCTTCTCCACGTACGCGGTGAAGTCGGCGGTGTCCACGTTGCCGTAGCGATGGGTGGCGGCCCAGCCCTGGATGATGGCGTAGAAGGTGTCGTCGCCGACCTTCTGCCGGATCTTCTGCAGAACCATCGCGCCGCGCAGGTAGACGGGGCTGTCGGAGATATGGGCCGCGCTCGACGGCTTCGCCGGCGGGTAGGCCCAGATGGCCTCGTTGTCGCCGTTGTAGAGGTCCATGAAGGTCTGCTGGGCGCTCTCGCCGCCGTGGTCCTCCCCGTACAGCCACTCCGCGTAGGTGGCAAAGCCCTCGTTGAGCCACATGTCCTGCCAGGACCTGGGGGTGACCGAGTCGCCGTACCACTGGTGGGCCAGTTCGTGCACGAGCGTCTCGGTGTTGAACTGGTCGGCGGGAATGACCGGCCGGTTCTGGGTCTCCAGGGCGTAACCGGCGTCGCTGTCGCCGGTGACGATCGCGCCGGTGGAGGAGAAGGGGTACGGCCCGAAGTTGTACTCCTCCCAGTCGACGATGTCGGAGAGCTTCGCCAGCACCTCCTTGCTCTCCTTCGCCTCGGCGTGGTCGACGGCGGCGACGATGGGCAGGCCGTGCGGGCCCCTGGTGCGGGTGATGTCGTAGTGGCCGACGGCGACCGTGGCGAGATAGCCGGCCATGGGCTGCGCGGTGTGCCAGTGAAAGCTCGTACGGCCGCCCTGGGTGGACTGGTCCGCCAGCTCGCCGTTGGAGACCGCCTGGAGCCCCTTCGGGACGGTGACCGTGATGTCGTAGGTCGCCTTGTCGGAGGGATGGTGGTTGCCGGGGAACCAGGCCATGGAGCCGACCGGTTCGCCGAGGCCGAGACCGCCGTCGGCGGTGGGCAGCCAGCCCTCCTTCGAACCGTCGGGGTCGGTGAGCGTGCGCGGAGTGCCCGAGTAGCGGACGGTGGTGCGGAACGTCTCGCCCTTGCTCAGGTCGTCGTGCGGGCGCACGGTGAGTTCCTGGCCGGCCCGGGCGAAGAGGGCCTTTCTGCCCTCCACGGTGACCGAGTCCACCTGCAGCCCGGCGAGGTCGAGATTGAACGCGGACAGGTCCTGGGTGGCGCGGGCGGTGATGACCGCCGTGCCGGTGAGACGGCGGCCTGCGGGGGTGTAGTCGAGGGCGAGGTCGTAGTGGTCGACGTCGTAGCCGCCGTTGCCGGCCTTCGGGAAATACGGGTCGCGTACGCCGGAGCCGCCCGGGGTGCCGTGCACACCGCCGCCGCATGCGGTGGTCGTGAGAGCGAGGGCGAACAGGGCCGCGGCGGGTGGGACAAGGCGTACGGATCTGGACATGTCAGTGATCTTATGTTCAGGGGTGCAGGGGGAAGCGTGTCACCATCTCTTCCGTGCTCGACATCGGCTACGCCCTCTCCAACCGGTTCCCGGACCCCCCGCAGACCGACTACCGCCGCGCGGACGTCCACGCCCTGCGCCACGACCTGTTCTGCGGTGACGTGTATCTCGCGGACACCAAGACCGACCGGGAGCTGTCCACAGCCTGGGGATGGGTGCCGGTGCTCGACTTCGCGTGGGCGCTGTGCGACATCGTGGAACAGCTGGACCGGGATCCGATGGGCTCCCGCGCCGCCCGGCCGCAGCGGGCGGACCTGGACTTCACCGAGTCCACCGACCGCATGCTCTTCGAGCGCCGCTTCGGCTGGGTGGACATCACCGCCGACTGGGCGCCGGCGGAGGAGCCCCCGCTCTCCTTCTCCCACGCCGAACTGCGCCGCGAGGCCCGCGACTTCCTGCACGACCTGCTCGCGGACCTCACCGACCTGCACGAGGACCTGTCGGAGAACCCGGCCGTCTGGACACTGCAGGCCCGCTTTCCCCGGGTTCCGTAAGTCCGCCTGCCGGCCCTGGGGCTGCCGTCCCCGGACCGGCTGATTCACTCCACCCGGATACCCAGTTCCGCCGCCAACACCGGTGCCAGGTCGAGCAGTTGGGCCGTACTGATCACCGCCCCCGACAGCCGGTCCAGCCCGCGCACGATCTCCAGCGGAGCGGCCCCGCGCAGGTCCACGTCCGTCAGCGTCGCGCTGCCGAAGTCCGCCTCTCTCAGCGCACAGTCGACGAACTCCACCCGCTCCAGGCGCGCGCCCGCGAAGTCCGGCTCGACCAGGACACAGGACTCGAACACGACGTCCTTGAGGCGGGCCTCGCGCAGGTTCAGATAGTCGATCTTGCCGCCGCGCACCACGACCCGCTCCAGGACGGCGCCGTGCAACTGCGTGCCGCCCAGCCGGGCGTCGATCAGCTCGACGTCCCGGAACGTGGACTCGGCGAGATGCGTCCCCACCCCGCGCAGACCGGTCAGGACCGAGTCCAGCACTCTGGCCCGGCCCAGCGCCGTGCCGTCCACCGCGCAGCCCGTCAGCGCGCAGTCCATGAACCGGGCGCCCACACCGTCCTGCCCCGTCAGGTCCGCGTCTGTGAACTCCAGCCCGTCATAGTCCCCGTCGGGCTCCAGCTCTCCCCCCTGCCACGGCTCCAGGGGCGGCAGCCGCAGCTCCGGCCGTCGCGCACCCTTCACCCCCGCCCGGCCCGCCGCACGGCCGCCGTCCGTCGCTCTCCTCGCCATGCCCTCCATGCTGCACCCCACCACTGACAATCCGCCCTGACCTGGGAAAACGCGGCCCGTGTCACATTCCGGCGCCCCCTCGCCGTCGTAGTCACGACCCATCGCAGTGACCAAGCAGCCGTACGGACCGGCCACACAGATCCGCCGCACCGACCCGCCGTACGCACGGACCGGATGACCTGACCCGAGGGAGGACCCACCTCATGCCCCAGCCCCGCATCACCGTCATCGGTGGCGGCTTCGCCGGACTCACCGCCGCGATCACCGCCGCCGAGGCAGGCGCCGAGGTCACCCTGTACGAGGCCCATCACACCCTGGGCGGCCGCGCCCGCACCGCCGAGGGGCCGTACCGCACCAACGAGGGCCCGCACGCCCTCTACAACGGCGGCCCGCACTGGACCTGGCTCAAGCGGCGCGACCTCATCGGCCCGCTCGCCCCGATCCCGCCCCTGGACGCCGCCCGGCTGCGGCTGCGCCACCACGGCGCCCTGCGCCGCACCCCGCCCTTCGGGATGCTGAAACTGCTGCGCCCCGGCGTCCGGCAGGCCCCCGTCGACACCGACTTCCAGAGCTGGGCGACCGGTGTCGCCGGCGAGGAGGGCGCCCGCGCCGCCGCCCACTACGCGGCCGTCGCCCTCTTCCACCACGACCCGGGCGCCCTGTCCGCCGCGTTCGTACAGGAACGCCTGCGCCGGGCCACCACACTGCCGCCGGAGGCGCACTACCCGGTCGGCGGCTGGGGTCCGCTGATCGAGCGGATGGCCGCACTGGCCTGGAAGCTGGGCGTGCGGGTCGAGACGCTGTCCCGCGTCGACGAACTGCCCACCGGCACACCCGTGATCGTCGCGACCTCCCTGGCCGCCGCCCGGCAGCTGCTCGGCGACGTCTCGCTGACCTGGCCGAGCGGCCGTACCGTCCTGCTCGACCTCGCCCTGCGGACCCGGCGCGGCGACCCCTTCATCCTCTCCGACCTCGACGCCACCGGCTGGTTCGAACGGTGCACCGCGCCGGACCACACCCTCGCGCCGGCCGGGGAACAGCTGGTCCAGGCGCAGCTGCCGATCGGGCCGGACGAGACCCGCGCCGACGGGCTGGCCCGCGCCGAGGAACTGCTCGATCTGGGGTTCCGGGACTGGCGACAGCGGCTGACCTGGCGGCGGGAGGCCGTGGCGGACGGCCGTACCGGGGCCGTGGACCTGCCCGGGAGCACCTGGCGGGACCGGCCCGGCGTCGACCGGGGCGACGGGGTCTATCTCGCGGGCGACTCGGTGGCGGCGCCGGGCGTGCTGTCGGAGGTGTCCTTCAACAGCGCGGTCACGGCGGTCTCCCTGATCCTCGGCCGGACCACGGTTGATCTCAAGCGTGCTTGAGGCCGGCGGGTGGGCGTACACACGACAGCCGTCCTCTCAGTGCCGCCCCGCCACCCGGTCCGCGATCTTCGCCAGCCGGGACGAGCCCGTCCCCGGTCGACGTCGTTCCCGCTGGTCGGCAGTCCGGTACGTGGCATACATGCCATGGACGCCGAGCCAGCGGAAAGGTTCCGGCTCCCAGGTGCGGACCCTGTGGTCGACCCAGGGCAGGTCGGTCAGTTCGGTGCGGCCGCCCTGGCCGGAGTCCTGCTGGACCAGGTCGCGCAGGGTGCGGCCGGCCAGGTTGGTGGTGGCGACGCCGGAGCCGACGTAGCCGCCGGCCCAGCCGAGGCCGGTGGCGCGGTCGAGGGTGACGGTGGCGCACCAGTCGCGCGGGACGCCGAGGACGCCCGACCAGGCGTACTCCACGCGCACGCCCGCGAGGGACGGGAAGAAACGGGTGAGGATCTCGTGCAGGGCGTCGATGGTGGCCGTCTGGGTGCGGCCGTCATTGTCGGTGCGCGAGCCGAAGCGGTACGGGACGCCGCGGCCGCCGAGGGCGATGCGGCCGTCGGCGGTGCGCTGGGCGTACATGTAGGCGTGGGCCATGTCGCCGAGGGCCTCGCGGCCGTTCCAGCCGATCGCGGACCACTGCGCCTCGGTGAGCGGCTCGGTGGCGATCATGGAGGAGTTCATGGGGAGCCAGGTGCGCTTCTGGCCCTTCAGGGAGGCGGTGAAGCCTTCGGTGCAGCGCAGGACGTAGGAGGCGCGGACCGTGCCGTAGGGGGTGACGGCGTGCCGGGGGCGGATCTCGGTCACCGGGGTGGATTCGTGGATGGTGACCCCGAGGGATTCGACGGTGGCCGCGAGGCCTTTGACCAGTTTGGCCGGGTGCAGTCGGGCGCCGTGCGGGGTCCAGGTGGAGCCGACGGCGTCGGCGATGCGGATCCGTTCGGCGGTCTCGCGGGCGCCGTAGAGTTCGCGGTCCTTTTCGCCGTACGACAGCTCGTGCTCGTGGAACGCCTTGAGGCGGGCCAACTGGGCGGGTGTGGTGGCCACTTCGAGGACGCCGCCCCGGTGCATGTCGGCGTCGATGCGCTCGGTCTCGGTGACCGCGATCACCTCGGCGACGGTGTCGTTCATGGCCTTCTGCAGCCGTACGGCGGCCTCGTGGCCGTGCAGTGCGGCGTAGCGGCCGCGGCCGGCGATGCCGTTGTAGAGCCAGCCGCCGTTGCGGCCGGAGGCGCCGTAGCCGCAGAACTTCTGTTCCAGGACGGTGATGCGCAGGTAGGGGGCGGCCTTCTTCAGGTAGTAGGCCGTCCAGAGGCCGGTGTAGCCGCCGCCGATGATGGCGACGTCGGCCGATGCGTCGCCGGACAGGGGTTCCCGTACGGGCGGGAGGCCGTCGTCGGCGTACCAGTAGGAGATTCCGCCGTTGACGACGCTGCTTGCCGAGCTGCTCATGGCCGGGACGTTAACCCCTGAGGGCGGCCAGTGTCTCCTTCGGATTCCATGCTTTTCCGCGGCCCCTGGCCAGGGGGTAGCAGGCCAGGCCGATGAGGACGGAGAGGAAGTGGCCGAGGTCGGTGAAGGTCGGTCCTTCGGCGAGTGGCAGTCCGTAGAAGATCAGTACGGCGAGGAGGTAGGGGTATCGCCAGGGGGGCGTGATCCGGTAGGTGAGGACGGCGATGACACCGGCCAGTGCGTAACTCACGCCGATGTCGAGGGTGTTGACGGCGGAGCGGTGGGCCATGCCGCCCTGGATCGCGACGAGGAGCGCCCCCTCGCTGATGAGTGAGGCCAGGACGTGGGCGAGTGCGCAGACCGCGAGCCAGCGGGGCGTGCCGAGCCAGCGTTCGGCCTGTGCGTGGAAGAGGCTGTACAGGAGGACGTACGGGAGCCAGTGGCCGCTGTCGATCCACAGGGCGCTCGCGACGAGGACGCGCACCGGGTTGTGGGACAGCTCGTGGATGTTGGTCGACCGCTGCCGCAGGAAGTGCTGCTCGAAGGCCGGTGACATCTGGTGGAGCGCGACGGTGGTGATGAAGAGGACGGCCAGCCACACATAGGTGCCCGGAGCGCTGCGGATGTACGCCCACACTCCGCCGGGGCCCCGGTAATTTCGCATGAGCCGATTCACGCACGTCAGTATCGTCCGGTCCATGATTGACATTCCCGCCGATCTCGCGGAAGCGCAGGAGACGTACAACGGCCCGGCGGGCCGGGCCTTCATCGCCGGGCTGCCGGACCTGACGGCGGGCTTCCTGGACCGCTGGCGCCTGCGGCTCGACGGGCCCGCCATGAACGGGGTCAGTGCGCTGGTGCTGCCGGTGGTTCGGGCCGACGGCGGCCGGGCCGTCCTCAAGCTGCAGCTGCCGGACGAGGAGAGCGAGGGCGAGCCGGTCGCGCTGCGGGTGTGGGACGGTGCCGGGGCCGTACGGCTGCTGGATCACGATCCGCAGACGGGCACGATGCTGCTGGAGCGGCTGGACGAGTCCCGGATGCTCTCCGCCGTGGCGGACACGCGCGCGGCCGTCCTGGTCGTGGGCCGGCTGCTGGCTCGTCTCACCTCTTTTCCGGCGCCGCCCGGGATGCGTCGGCTCGGGGACATCGCCGGGGCGATGCTGGAGCAGACGCCGTGGGCGTTGGAGCGCATTCCGGACCCGGCGGTACGGCGTCTGGTCGCGGACTGTGCGGCCGCCGTGCGTGAGGTCGTCGCCGAGCCCGGGGACCGGCTGCTGCACTGGGATCTGCATTTCGAGAACGTCCTCGCCGGCGAGCGCGCCGACTGGCTGGCCATCGACCCCAAGCCGCTGGCCGGTGATCCGGGTTTCGAGCTGTGGCCCGCGCTGGTCAACCGTTTCGAGGCGGCCGAGGTGCGCCGGCGCTTCGACGCGCTGACGGACGTCCTCGGCCTGGACCGGGAGCGGGCCCGTGCCTGGACGCTGGGCCGGCTGCTGCAGAACGCGCTGTGGGACGTGGAGGACGGGCAGCCGGTCGAGGAGCGGCAGCTGGAGATCGCGCGCCGGCTTCGCTGAGCCTTGATCGGGGGATCAGCTCTCGTCGGCAGCCGGAAGCTCCGGCCAGCCCTTGCCGCGCTCGTCGGGCACCGGAAGCGGCTGCCGGCACGGCGTGGAGGCGTCGATCTCCGGTGCGGCCCGGACCAGCGAGGCAGCCGTGGCCGCCGCCTCCGAGCGGTTCGGCACGGAGACGGCGAGGAGGCGGAACGGGGCACCGGGGCGCAGTTCGACGCATACGACGGGTCTGCCGGGCCGCAGGACGACGAAGTCCGCCCCGGCGAGGTGGCCGCGTGTCCCGACGCACCGGGTCCCGGGAATCCACACCCCGCGCCGCGGGTCACCGCGCAGCGCGCGCCACCAGGCGGGTTCGACGGTCACCCGGCACACCGCGGCGAGCGGCACCCGTACGTCACCACGCCGCGCGGCAACCCGTTCCCGCCACGTCAGACGGACGAACAGGTCGTCACCGCGGACCTCCATGCGGGCCATCGCCGGCCTCTCCACGCAGGACGAGCAGGACGAGCAGAACGCGCAGGACGACCGGCGGGGCCGTCCTGCGCGCCTCACGCCCCTTTCGATCCTCAGAACCTCAGTCCTCAGAACCTCGGTCCTCAGAACCTCGGTCCTCAGAACCTCGGTCCTCAGGACTCGGCGATCTCGATGTGGCGCGGCTTCGTGGCCTGCGCCTTGGGTACGGTGACGGTCAGCATGCCGTCGCAGAGCGTCGCGTGGACCTCCTCCGACCTGACGTCGGCGGGCAGCAGGGCCGCGTACTCGAAACGGCCGCTGCGGCGGGTGCTGCGGCGCAGGACGCCCTCGCGCTCCTGCTCCTTGTACTCCCCCGTGATGCGCAGCTCGCGCGCGCCCATCTCGATGTCGATGTCGTCCCGCTTGATTCCCGGCAACTCCGCCTCGATCACATAGGCGTCGTCGGTCTCCCGCATGTCGGCCGCGGGGGACCAGGCCATCGCGGCGGGAGCGGCAGCGGCGGCGCCTTCGAGCAGCCGGTTCATGCGCTCGAACAGCTCATCGAACTCGGCGGCGACGGGCTCACCCCAGCCGAAGGCGTGGAACGGCCTCTCCAGCAGACTGCCGTGCCGGTGTCGGACAGGCAGCGTCATCGGGGTTCACCTCCCCGAATGTAGGTACATGTGCACTTCTCATACTCCATGTACCCATGTGTGGAGCCCCCTGTCGGATTCGAACCGACGACCTTCGCTTTACAAGTGGGATCGAATCCTTGCTGGGGGGTGCTCGACGCTGCCGCGGGGTGCTGTTCTGCCTGATCAGCGCCCTGCGGCGGCGTACTCCATCCGGCTCATGACGCCTCGTGCCGGGCGGTCCGCTCACGCATCGCTCACGCACGAAGGGGGGTGTGACCGGCTGCGTTGGTGAGCTTCGACGCCAGGGAGCGAGTTCTCTCCGGGTACCGAAAGTGGCTGCCGACACGGCGCGGGTGCCCGCAGTTGCACGCACACCACGGTTCTGCCAGGGCCGAGTGCGAGTCCGCCCCGGCGTGGTGGCCGCGCGCGTCGGCGCGCCGGGCGGCGAAAGGTCAGACGCCGCGCTCCAGGCTGCTCGCATGGCACGCCACCAGCAGGGCTCGGCCATCAGCCCTGCAATGGGCATGTCTGTGGCCGTCTGCACCCTGATCAGATCACAGGCCCCCGGTCCCTCGTCTCCGTCGACTGGACAGCAACTCTTCTACAGCAATTCCAAGGCCGAGCTCTGGAACGACATCCAGCCAGGCTTCTGCTTCACGCGCCAGGTCTGTGTCGGCAACCCTGCCTTGAAACCAAGACAATTTTTCCAACAGAACAAGCACCGCATGAAGTTCGACGCCCCCTTCGAAGCTGACCGCTCGATCGAATTCCTCTCCCTGCGGCAGACCGGCACCCAAAGCCCTGAGATAGCGGTCACGCCTGATACTGGCCGCCCTCGATGCCCGCTCACGAGTGAAAGTCAGGCAACCCAGTAGCCGCTCTGCCACGGCATCGACTCGAAAAGAAGCAGGCACATCCCGAGCCCCTTCATCCACCGCTAGCCGAGCAAACCTCATGTACTCCCGGGTGATGATTACCGGGTCATGGACGTTCAATTCTCGCTCGACGAAATCGAGCAGACTCGCCGCAAAGGAAAGACGCCGCTCCAGGTCGATGCCCTGATCTTGGTTGGCGGGATAGTAGTCGGTGAAAGCGACGTCGACCAGAGTAAGAACCCACCGCGCCTGTCGCCCTGGAGGCACCGGCGGGACGAACCCTCGCAGGGCCTTCGATAGGTGCGCGGGTTCGATCCTGATGAGCGAGCCATAGTCAGCGATCGGGCTGTACCGGTCGCTCCGGTTGTTCAAAGTCATCACCCCCCCCGGAACGGTTGGATCGCGTTTTCGGGGACCTCTACGCCTGCGTTCCAGAAAACGTTGACGCCTCATTGGAGGTACGAGTCAGAGGCGTCGGGTTCAGCCATCGGACAGGAAGTAGAGGAATGCCGCCACCTGCGTCACGGCCTTTGTGGTTCTTACCCGACCTCGTCCAACCGCAGCTTCGCCAGATCTGGCAGACCACCGAGCGAAGTCAGCACAGACCGGTCTGGATTCGTCAGGTATACAAGGATCGGATAGTCAGGAAAATCTGGCTCTGACTGATACCCTTCCTCGTCGGTCCAGTTCTCTTCCACGGTTGCCTTATCGAAATGAGCACTCCGCAGTAGAAAGTAGACGCCACCCGCGTACGAACTCTCGCGCTCCTCCAATGCAGCAGAAAGCGTTCGGGCTAGGTTCTCGCTGACTTCAGCGATGTCTGCACCGGTGGATCCGAAGAGGTAAAAACGGTCGGGCACACCGTCCTCCGTCCGTACTTCTCATGGCTTCTTAGCGACAAGGCAGGGCTTTTGCGCAATCGCCGCTTCCGTGGACTCGTAGATCATGAATTTGACCTCACGTCCGCCCAGCGAGGCCGACAGATCGTTCGCCAAATTCAGCAGACCCATTTGACGAAGTTGATAGTCTTTCAGTGGACCTGTCCGAGTGCCTCGCGACCGCAGTTGAATGTTCGAATTCTTCGCGCGCTTGAGAAGGCTCGGACCAGTGAGCGCTATGTCGTAGTCACTGGTGCGCCCTTCGTCGAATGGCTCCCCTGTCCTGTAGCTAGTGCCGGTGAGCTTCCCTGGAAAACCGCTTCAGCATCCGAAAATCCGAGTTCATTCAGGCCATCGTACAACTTAGTCAGAAACTGCTGGTACTGGGCGGTGTCCGAGAAGCCGCGCGGGATGTACGGATTGGCTCCGCTGAGTGCCGGGTCATCGCCATGAGCCGCACCTGGGCCGAACCTGCGCGGTTGGGTCGTGGTCGGTTCGACAGCGTCCTTTTCCCAGCCGGTCAGTCCGCCGAGGCCGGTGAGGAGGATCTGCTGGGTGAGTTGGTCGCCGGCCGCGTCGTACTGGTCGGCGAGTTGGTCGCACCCTTGCTGGCGCAGCATTTCGGCAGCGCGGTAGAGGCGGTAGGCGGGGCGGACGGGGAAGTACTTGTCGAGGAAGGCGCCAGCGCCGCCGTTGCGGCCGGAGACGGCGTCACCGAGGTCGCCGATGAAGGTGAAGGGGAGTTCGGCGCCTTCCTTCAGGCCGCTGCCGATGGCTTTGAGGCGGCTGGTGATCGGATCCCACCAGCTCTGGCCCGATAGGTCGACGGCGTACGTCGGCCGGTCACCGGTGTAGCTGTACGCCGAGGTGTAGGGCTCGGCCTGCTGCGGCTGGATGGGGTCGGTGGTGGTGAAGCGGCCGGTGATGGGGTCGTAGTTGCGGGCGCGGAGGTTGTAGCCGGCGGCCTTGGTGGTGGGTTCGGTGTACTGACCGGTGTACGTGAAGGGGTTGGCCGGCGGGCTGGTGGCGGTGTTGGTCTGGGTGGATTGGCCGTAGGCGGTGTAGGGCCAGCTGGACTGGAGGTTGCCGGTGGCGTCGGTGAGGTCGGTGACGGAACCGAGTTGGTCGTGGTGCTGGAAGTATGCGGCGCCACTGGGCAGCGTCCGGGACTGGATCTGCTCCAGCGGGCTGTACTGGTAGGCGGCGGTGAGGGCGCCGCTGCCGGTGTAGTCGGCGGCTGCCTGCGGGAGGGCGAGGACCGCCTGTACGCGCTGTGGCACCTGATCGCCTTCCGCGGGCTGCGGCGAGGCGAGGCATGCGGGCAGAGGTGGACCGACACGCATCTCGACGACGGCCGTATCACCGTCGCCAAGCAGCTCGTCGTGAGTGGCTGGGAGGTGTACGAGGACGATCCCAAGACCGACGCAGGCGCCCGCACCATCGCGCTCGACTCCGACACGGTCCGAGCCCTCACATGGCACCGCGTCCAGCAGGACAAGGACCGCGAGGAGTGGGAGAGCGCCTGGGTGGAGACCGGCCGCGTCTTCACCAAGGAGAACGGCGAGATGCTCCGCCCCGCCAACGTCACGCGCCGGTTCATCGAGCTGTACGAGGAGATCGGCCTCCCGCCGATCCGACTGCACGACCTGCGGCACGGCGCGGCGACCCTCGCTCACGCGGCCGGGGCCGACCTGAAGGACATCCAGGAGATGCTCGGCCACTCCTCGATCACCATCACGGCGGACACGTACACGAGCTTGCTTCCCGAGGCCGACCTCGCCATCGCCGAGGCCGCCGCCCGCCTCGTACCACGTGCTCACCTGACAGGTGATGCCGAGAAGGCCGAAGCCGAGCCAGAGGTCGCCGATGGCGTGAAATCCGGCGCCGAAGGCGTGCCGACGGATGCCGGGGAATCCGCAGCCCAGCTGGGCCCTGGTGACGCATCCGCTCACGCACCGCTCACGCAAACGGCCCCGGACGGGGAGTCCGAGGCCGAATAGGGCGTGCCGCCTGGGATAACCCCCAGGTCAGAGCGAGTTTTCCAGAGCCCCCTGTCGGATTCGAACCGACGACCTTCGCTTTACAAGAGCGGCGCTCTGACCAGCTGAGCTAAGGAGGCCTGCGCATGGGCGCCCGTGCAGTGTACCCAGGTCTGGGGCTGCCCCTGTCGAAAATTTCCGCGAAGTTCACAGTCGTCTTGGTGCTGACAGAGCGAGTGAACGGCAGGTACCGTCGTGAGCCAGTTCACCCGCGTGGACTACACCACCACCTTCCTACAACGGATCGTCCGGCACGTTCCTGCCGGTAGAAGGGGGCCCATCACCATGGCCACTGTCACGTTCGACAAGGCGACCCGGATCTACCCGGGTTCCACGAAGCCCGCCGTCGACTCGCTCGACATCGCGATCGAGGACGGCGAATTCCTCGTCCTGGTCGGCCCGTCGGGCTGCGGAAAGTCCACGTCGCTGCGGATGCTCGCGGGACTGGAGGACGTCAATGGCGGCGCCATCCGGATCGGTGACCGCGACGTCACGCACCTGCCGCCGAAGGACCGGGACATCGCCATGGTGTTCCAGAACTACGCGCTGTACCCGCACATGACGGTCGCCGACAACATGGGCTTCGCGCTCAAGATCGCCGGTGTCAACAAGGCGGAGATCCGGCAGAAGGTCGAGGAGGCCGCGAAGATCCTCGACCTGACCGAGTACCTGGACCGGAAGCCGAAGGCGCTGTCCGGTGGTCAGCGCCAGCGTGTCGCGATGGGCCGTGCCATCGTCCGGGAGCCGCAGGTCTTCCTCATGGACGAGCCGCTGTCGAACCTGGACGCCAAGCTCCGGGTCAGCACGCGTACGCAGATCGCGTCGCTGCAGCGCCGTCTCGGCATCACCACCGTCTACGTCACCCACGACCAGGTCGAGGCCATGACGATGGGCGACCGGGTCGCCGTACTCAAGGACGGTGTGCTGCAGCAGGTCGACTCGCCGCGGAGCATGTACGACAGGCCCGCGAACCTCTTCGTCGCCGGTTTCATCGGCTCCCCGGCCATGAACCTGGTCGAGGTGCCGATCACCGACGGCGGGGTGAAGTTCGGCAACAGCGTCGTCCCGGTCAACCGCGAGGCCCTGAAGGCCGCCTCCGACAAGGGCGACCGCACGGTGACCGTCGGCGTCCGGCCCGAGCACTTCGACGTGGTCGAGCTGGGCGGCGGTGCCGGCGCGTCGCTGTCCAAGGACAGCGCGGACGCCCCGGCCGGTCTGGCCGTCTCCGTGAACGTGGTCGAGGAGCTGGGCGCCGACGGCTACGTCTACGGCACCGCCGAGGTCGGTGGCGAGGTCAAGGACCTGGTCGTCCGGGTCAACGGCCGTCAGGTGCCGGAGAAGGGCGCCACGCTGCACGTGGTGCCGCGGCCGGGCGAGACCCACGTGTTCTCGACGTCCACGGGTGAGCGCCTCTCCGACTGATCCGGTCCCTGGAGCCGGTCCCTGGAGCCTGTCCCTTGATCCGGTCCCTTGATCCGGTCCCTTCGGCTCGCCCTTTCGGCTGATTCCTCCGACTGAGCAGCGCGTTTGCGCCGAAGTTGACGAAAGGGGCCCCACGGAGTGCCGTGGGGCCCCTTTTGTGTGCCATCTCTGCCCGGATATAACCCGGCACAGCGATCATTTCGGGCACAGCCCGTCAACCCTTTACCCAGAAAGAAGAGCCTTTTCATCCCCCGAAAGGGTGACTAAATGTCGCCAAATCATTACCCCGCGCTACCCTCACACGCGTGAAGCACTCCACCATCCCGCAGACACGACGCGGCCACCGGGGCGGCCCTGCCCGCCGGATCGGCCGCACTCTCGCCCTCGTCCTGCCCGTCGTCCTGGTGCTCTCCGGGACCCTCGCGGTCACCCGGGTCAACTGGACGGGAAGCCCCTCCAGCTCGCTGCTGACCGCCTCGGACGTCTCCGCCAAGAAGGTCGCCCGCGCCCCACAGGAGGAGCTCCGCGACCAGCTGATGGGCGAGCTCCAGGAGAAGAACCCGGGCGTCGTCCTCACCCACCTCCAGCAGGCGGTCAACGGACACCCCTCGCTGGCCCAGCACTGCGCCTCCATCGCCCGCGCCCTCGGCCAGGCCGCGGTGCGCATGTACGGCGCCTCGCGCGCCCAGTCCTACGCCCGCCCGGTGTGCGACACGTCGTTCGCCTCCGGCGTGCTCGCCGCACACAGCTGACGTTCGCCCCGGAGTCCCGGAGGCGGCGGCTCCCGCCGGCGGCCCCTCCTCCTTCCGACCCCTCCTCCGACCCCTCCTCCTTCCGGCGGCCGCTTCCAACGGCTCCGTGTAACGGCTCCTCAGGAAGCGTGCCGCTGTGGGCCGGTCCGAGTGGGGCGCCACGTACAGTGCGGTCATGACCCTTCCCAACGCCGCGTCGCGCCCCACTCAAGCCGTGGTCCTGGCCGGTGGCCAGGGCTCCCGGCTGCGTCCTTACACCGACGACCGGCCCAAGCCGATGGTCGAGATCCCCGGTACGGGCACTCCGATCATCGGCCATCAGCTGACCTGGCTCGCCGAGGAAGGCGTGACCGACGTGGTGGTCTCCTGCGGCCATCTCGCGGAAGTCCTGCAGAAGTGGCTGGACTCCGCCGATCTGCCCGTGTCGGTCAGCACCGTCGTGGAGACCGAGCCGCTCGGCCGGGGCGGTGGCCTCAAGTACGCCGCCGCGCATCTTCCGCGCCCGGATCAGCCCTGGTACGCCACCAACGGCGACATCTGGACCCGGTTCTCGCTGCGCGACATGGCCGACTTCCACACCGAGCGGGATGCCACGGCCACGTTGGCGCTGGCCCGGCCGCGTATCCCCTGGGGCGCGGTGGAGACGGACGGGTTCGGGCACATCACCGACTTCATCGAGGCCCCGCCGTCGACGTTCGAGATCAACGCGGGTGTCTACGTCTTCTCGCCGGGCTTCGCCTCGCTGCTGCCGGAGCGGGGGGATCATGAGCGGACGACGTTTCCCGGGCTGGCCCGGGAGCGGAAGCTGTTCGGGTTCCCGATTCCGCAGGGGGCGTACTGGCGGGCCATCGACACGGCGAAGGATCTGACCGAGGCGGCGAAGGAGTTGGCGGCCTTGGGACGGTAGCCGTCCGAGCGGTAGCCGTCCCTTTCGGGCGCGAAAAGGCCCCGTACCGCCATCGGTACGGGGCCCTCTCGTGTCGCGTTCCGTCAGCCCAGCAGGCCGCCCACCAGGCCCGGTTGGCCGGAGGAGGACGAACCGCCGCCGCTCGTCGACGAGCCGCTGCCGGTCGAGGTGCCGCCGCTGCTCGTCGGGCCGGCCGACGTGCTCGGGGCGCCGCCCGTCGGGGAGGACTGGCGGGGCGGGATCTGGCCGGTGGTGCCCTGGGTCTGGCTGGGGGTGGTGGTCGTACCGCCGGCGGAGCGGGTGGCTCCCGGGGTCGCCGCCGCACCGGACGGGCGAGCGCCGGCGGTGGCGCCGCGGGTGGGCACACCGGAGGAGGACGGGCTCTGGCTGTGCCGATGGCCGGGTCCCTGAGGAAGCGGGGAGCCGGGCTGGTCGTTGCGGGGGGCCTCGCCGGGGCCGGGGACGACGACGCGGCTGGAGTCGCGTACGGCGCCGCCGAACAGGGAGCCGACGAGCAGGGTGAGGCCGACCGTGACGAGGGTGATCAGGGCGCCGCGGCGCAGGACGTAGCGGCGCAGGTCCCAGATGTCGGCACGGGGACCGAGACGGCGCCAGGCACTGGCGGCGAGGCGGCCGTCCACGGAGTAGACGGGGGCGCCGGCGATGATCAGCGGGGACCAGGCGGCGAGGTAGATGATGTCGGGGGCGTCGTAGGCGGGGACCGTCTTCCAGCTGACGGTGACGATCAGGGCGGCGGAGAGCAGGGCGCCGAGGACCGCGGCCACGCGCTGCCAGCAGCCCAGGATGGTGAGGACGCCGACGACCACCTGAAGGAAGGCGATGACGAGGCCGGAGCCGACGGGGTGGTGGAGGGCGAACTGGCGCAGCGGTTCGGCGACGTCCCACGGGTGCAGGGTGTTGAGCCACTTGACCATCGAGCCGCGCTTGCCGCCGTCGAAGTAGACGGGGTCGCACAGCTTGCCCATGCCGGCGTAGATGGTGATGAAGCCGAGGAAGATGCGGAGGGGGAGGAGGACGACGCCGAGGTTCATCCGGCGGCCGGGGTAGTAGGCGTGCCGGGCCGGGTCGTCGCCGTGGCGGCGGGCGGGGCGCGGGGCGTCGGGGTCGGAGGGGTCGTCGTACTCGTCGTAGTCGTCGTCGTAGTCGTCGTACGACTCGAAGCCGGTGTCGGGGTAGGGGGGGTCGTCGTAGGCGCCGGCGTCGGTGCGCATGGGAGGCAGCAGGCGGGTGCCGGAGTCGTGGGGGGCGGTGCGCTGGTGGCCCACGACCGGGGTCTCGACCGTCTGGTCGAGTTGGTCGTAGCCGTCGCCGTAGCCGGTTTCGACGCGCGGGATGACCCGGGTGGCGCCGGGCTCGGGCTCGTCGGCGTGGCGGACGCTGCTGCCCCGCACGGCCTGGAGGAGGCGGTGGGCGCCGGTGTCGTCGGGGGCGGACTTGCCGCTCCACACGACGGGGCGGCGGCGGGCGGCGGCGCCCGACCGGCCGGCCGTGCCCACGACGGGCATCCGGGCGCGGTCCTGGGCGGCACTCAGATGCCGGGCGATCCGCTGGGATTGGGTGCGTTTCGCCGACGGGCCCAGCTGCACGCGGAAGCTGGGGTGGTTGACGATGACCTGCGCCGGATCGCTCGGCACCTTCACCATGCTCAGCGCGGGAGCGTCGTCGGACCCGGACTGGAATCCCGACGAGCGGTCCCCCGTGGGTGTGCGGGGTGTTCTGGTGTCCACACTCATCTAACCGAGTGACGAGGAGTTAGGACACTGCTTTGACCGGGGCGGATGTGTCCGGACCCCGTCAAAGCAGCCTCGAACGCCACATGGGCGCCAGAATTACCCCGTAAGGGTGAAGTTCCGGACGGGTGTTCAATCCCGTTCGGAGTGCCGATGTCAGCCGCGCCGACGCGCCGCCTCATACAAGACGATCCCCGCCGCCACACCCGCGTTCAGCGACTCCGCGCCACCCGGCATCGCGATGCGGACGCGGACGTCGCAGGTCTCGCCGACCAGGCGGGACAGGCCCTTGCCCTCGCTGCCGACCACGATGATGACCGGCCCCTCAAGGGCTTCCAGGTCGCCGAGCTCGGTCTCGCCGTCGGCGGCGAGGCCGACGACCGTGAGGCCGGCCTTCTTGTACGCCTCCAGGGCGCGGGTGAGGTTGGTGGCGCGGGCGACCGGGGTGCGGGCCGCCGTACCGGCGGAGGTCTTCCAGGCGCCGGCGGTCATGCCGGCCGAGCGGCGCTCGGGCACGAGCACGCCGTGGCCGCCGAAGGCGGAGACGGAGCGGACGACGGCGCCGAGGTTGCGCGGGTCGGTGACCCCGTCCAGCGCGACGACCAGCGGGTCGGCACCCTCGTCGTAGGCCGCGTCGGTGAGGTCCTCGGGGTGCGCGTACTCGTACGGCGGGACCTGCAGGACCAGGCCCTGGTGGTTGAGGCCGTTCGTCATGCGGTCCAGCTCGGGGCGCGGGGCCTCCATCAGGTTGATGCCACCGCGTTCGGCGGCAAGCTGGAGGGCCTCGCGGACGCGCTCGTCGTTGTCGATGAACTGCTGGACGTAGAGGGTGGAGGCGGGCACGCCCTCGCGGAGCGCCTCGACCACGGGGTTGCGGCCGACGACCATCTCGGAGGCGGACCTGCCGGCACCCCGGCGCTGCTGCGGGCGGACCTGGGCGCGGCGGGTCTTCGCCGCGGCGGCACGCTGCTTGGCGTGGCCCTTGCGCATCTCGGCGGGCGGGGTCGGGCCCTTGCCCTCCAGGCCCCGGCGCCGCTTGCCGCCGCTGCCGACCTGCGCGCCCTTCTTGCCGGACATGCGGCGGTTGTTCGCGGCCATGAGTTACCTGTCTCCGTGAGCTTCGTACGTACGTCTTATGCAGTGTGCCGCCCGGGGAGCCGGGCGGCACAGTCGATCTTCAGGTGCGGGGCTAGGCCTTGAGGCTCCAGCGCGGGCCCTGCGGGCTGTCCTCGATGGCGAGGCCGGTCTGGGCGAGCTGGTCGCGGATGGCGTCGGCCGTCGCCCAGTCCTTGCGGGCGCGGGCCGACTCGCGCTGGTCCAACACCAGACGGACGAGGCTGTCGACCACGCCGTGCAGGTCTTCACCCTGGCCGGACTCCCCCGTCCACCGCTCGTCGAGCGGGTCGAGGCCGAGGACGCCGAGCATCGCCCGCACCTCGGCGAGGCGGGCCACGGCGGCCTCCTTGTCGTCGGCGGCCAGCGCGCTGTTGCCCTGCCGGACCGTGGTGTGCACGACGGCGAGGGCCTGCGGGACACCCAGGTCGTCGTCCATCGCCTCGGCGAAGGCGGGCGGGACCTCGGCGGCCGGGTCGACGGTCTTCCCGGCCAGCTCGGTGACCCGCTGCACGAAGCCCTCGATCCGCGCGAACGCCGACTCGGCCTCGCGCAGCGCCTCCTCGCTGTACTCGATCATCGAGCGGTAGTGCGGGGTGCCCAGGTAGTACCGCAGGACGACGGGCCGCCACTGCTTGACCATCTCGGACACGAGGACGCTGTTGCCGAGCGACTTGGACATCTTGTCGCCGGCCATGGTCACCCAGGCGTTGTGCACCCAGTAGCGGGCGAACTCGTCGCCGTAGGCCTTGGCCTGGGCGATCTCGTTCTCGTGGTGCGGGAAGATCAGGTCCAGGCCGCCGCCGTGGATGTCGAAGGCGGAGCCCAGGTACTTGTGCGCCATCGCCGAGCACTCCAGGTGCCAGCCGGGGCGGCCGGGGCCCCACGGCGTCGGCCAGGTCGGCTCGCCGGGCTTGGCGGACTTCCACATGGCGAAGTCGCGCGGGTCCCGCTTGCCGGTCTCGCCCTCGCCGGACGGCTGCAGCAGGTTGTCCAGCTCCTGGCGGGACAGCTCCAGATACTGCGGGAAGGACCGGACGTCGAAGTAGACGTTGCCGTCGGCCGCGTAGGCGTGCCCGCGCTCGATGAGGCGCTGCATCATCTCGACCATCTCGGTGATGTGGCCGGTCGCGCGCGGCTCGTACGTCGGCGGCAGGCACCCGAGGGCGGTGTAGCCCTCGTTGAAGGCGCGCTCGTTCTCGTACCCGATCGACCACCAGGGCCGGCCCTGCTCACGGGCCTTGGCGATGATCTTGTCGTCGATGTCGGTGACGTTCCTGATGAACGTCACCTCATAGCCGCGGTACGCGAACCAGCGGCGCATGATGTCGAAGTTGAGGCCCGAGCGGATGTGGCCGATGTGCGGTGCCGCCTGCACGGTGGCGCCACAGAGGTAGATCGAGACACAACCCGGCTTGAGCGGGGTGAAGTCACGGATCTGCCGGGCGCTGGTGTCGTACAGGCGAATGGTCACCACTCCAGGGTAGTGGGCGCGAGAGGGTGCCTCACGCCCCTTCCCCGTAAACCGGGCCCCTCAGAGCCGCCCGACGACCTTCCGGGGCCGGATCCGTACGACCACCCGCTGGGCGTCCTGTGCCGACGCGGGGTTGAAGTCGGCGTATTTCCTGCCGGTGTACTTCTCGCTCAGTTCGTCGATGAGTTGAAGACCGCCCTCGGTCGTCGTCTCGGCGGTGCCGCGGATCTCGGCGTACGCGTAGGGCTGGTCGGGGTCCATGACGACGACCGTGACCCGGGGGTCGCGGTCCAGGTTCAGGTACTTGCGGCGGTCCACGGTGGTGGAGAAGAGGACGTCGTCGCCGTCCCGCTTCACCCAGACGGGCGACAGCTGGGGGCTGCCGTCGGGCTGGAGGGTGCCGACGACGATGAACACCTTGCCGTCGAGCAGGGACTTGAGCCGGTCGGACAGGGCGGCGGACATGGGTACCCTCCGGAGTCCAGGGGTCACTGGCGGTCGTGTGGGTACCCTCGCACGCTCCGGGCGGACCCGCACCAGGAAGGCGCGGAGTCACCGTCAGCCCGCCGTCCGCACCACCAGTGCCGTGGCGACCGCCATCAGTCCCTCCTCGCGGCCCGGGAAGCCGAGGCCGTCCGTGGTGGCGCCGGAGACGGAGACGGGGGCGCCGGCCGCCTCGGAGAGGATCTTCTGAGCCTCGTCGCGGCGCTTGCCGATCTTCGGACGGGGGCCGACGACCTGGACGGCGATGTTGCCGATGGCGAAGCCCGCCTCGCGGACGATCCGGGCGGCCTCCGTGAGCAGGACCACCCCGGCGGCGCCGGACCACTCGGGGCGCCCGGTGCCGAAGTGCTGTCCCAGGTCACCGAGGCCGGCGGCGGAGAAGAGCGCGTTGCAGGCCGCGTGGGCGACGACGTCGGCGTCGGAGTGTCCGGCCAGGCCCGGCCCCTCGCCCTCCCACTTCAGGCCCGCGCACCACAGCTCGCGGCCCTCCTCGAAGGCGTGGATGTCGGTGCCGATGCCGACCTGCGGCAGCATCAGGGGCTGCTCAGAAGCCATCGTTCAGCCTCCTGCGGGCGAGGACCGCCTCGGCGAGGACCAGGTCGAGGGGGCGGGTGACCTTGAAGGCCTCCTCGTGGCCGGGGACGGCGACGACCGTGAGCCCCAGCTGCTCGACCATGCTCGCGTCGTCCGTGACGTTGTCGGTGACGGTCTCGTGGGCGCGGACCAGGGTGGCCCGGTCGAAGCCCTGGGGCGTCTGGACGGCGCGCAGCCGGGCGCGCTCCGGGGTGGCGACGACCGGTTCGGGGTCGCCGGCCTCGGCGGCGGGCTCGACCTCCTTGACGGTGTCGGCGAGCGGGAGCGCGGGGACCACGGCGGACGCGCCCGCGCGCACGGCCTCGATGACCGCGTCGACCGTGTCGACCGGGACGAGCGGGCGGGCCGCGTCATGGACGAGGACGACGCCGTACTCGGGGGGCAGGGCGTCCAGGCCGAGCTTGACCGACTCCTGCCGGGTGTCCCCGCCGGGCACGACCAGGAAGTCGGTGCGCTCGGGCAGGGCGTGCGCGTCGAGCAGGGACTTGACCTCGGCGGCGCCGTCGGACGGGGCGACGACGATCACCAGGGAGACATGGCGGGACGCGGCGAGCGCGCGGACCGCGTGGATGAGCATGGGCGTGCCGTTCAGCGCGCGGAGCGCCTTGGGGGCGCCCGGGCCGAGGCGTACGCCCCGGCCGGCGGCGGGAATCACGGCGGCGACGTTGGTCTGCGCGGGCGAAGGGCGCGATTCGTCAGACATCGGTTCCTGTCAGGTTTGTGTGCTCGACCCAGGTGGGTATGGCCTGGAGGAGTGCCGGGCGCGGCTTTGACCGGACCCTTTCCGTGACCCTGGTCGAGCCATCTGCCCGGGCCCGGCACATCAAGTATCCGGGGGCTTTCCCTGAGGTGTACGGCGGGCGTTTCGGCGCCCGTGTTTCCGGCTGCCGAAGCCGTGCTGCAGTGCGAGGTGCTGTGCCGAAGCGTGAAGTGCTGCGCTGAAGCCTTGCGGTTTCCGGGGACGAACATGCCGCAGCGCCCGGCGACAGGGTCAGTGTCATCGGGCACCGCGGCATTTCACTGTGCTGAACGCGCTGAGCGTGGCGGGAGCGAAGGTTCGCTGCCGTGGCGCGTCAGGAGGCGAGCACCTCGTCGAGCAGGGCCTCGGCCTTGTCCTCGTTCGTGTTCTCCGCGAGAGCCAGCTCGCTCACCAGGATCTGGCGAGCCTTGGCGAGCATGCGCTTCTCACCGGCGGAGAGGCCGCGCTCGCGCTCACGACGCCACAGGTCACGCACGACTTCGGCGACCTTGATGACATCACCGGAGGCGAGCTTCTCCAGGTTTGCCTTGTAACGACGAGACCAGTTCGTGGGCTCCTCTGCATACGGCGCGCGCAGCACCTCGAAGACCCGGTCCAGCCCGTCCTGACCGACCACATCACGCACGCCCACGAACTCAGCATTGTCCGCTGGCACACGTACCGTCAGGTCACCCTGGGCGACCTTCAGCACCAAGTAGGTCTTGTCCACGCCTTTGATCTGGCGAGTTTCGATGGCCTCGATCAGCGCGGCCCCGTGATGGGGATAGACCACGGTGTCGCCAACCTTGAACGTCATGTGACAGGTACCCCTTCCGTGGCTATCCAGGGTAACACGGATACGGCGTCTTCTGAATGGCGTTTTCGCAGGTCAGGGCATATCTCGGGGCTTGACAACTGCGACTGGAACGTGCTTCGAGGGGCCTGCGGGGGCGGGAATTCGCAGGTCGGAGGGGCTCTTCGGGCGGGGTGAAACGCGTACGTTACACACTCCCGGAGCCCCCTCCAAGTGGACGAACGTCCCGTTTTGTCCGCTTCCAAGCGTACGACTTCCGCTACTCCGTTCGGTGGCCCGAGGACGATCCCGACCGATTCCGGAATTGATCAACGACGGCCGGACAGGTGCCACGTGATCAATATCGGGGACGGTCATCGAGAGCCGCTCGAGAGCCGTCATCGAAGCGGTCACGCATTCCTTCACGGAAATTTTGCGGGCGGTTATGTGAATGGCGGACGAGCGCCCGGCAAAGTGACCGGGGAGTCACGTGTGACGGGAGTGGCGAAGCAGCGCGGTACCCCCAGCCGGAGGCAAGCCGGTCCCTTGGGGAGGGTCGGGTGCGGCGGCCCGGGAACGGCTCGGTAACCTAAGCCCGCTGACAGACACTTAGGGTGGCTTTATCAGGGGAGCCGCCCGCGCGTTCAAGGAGTTGCCGCCGCCGTGAGCAGCAGCCTTCGACGCGGCGCCCTCGCCGCCTCCGCCATCGTCTTCTCGATCGCCTCGCTCGCCGCCTGTGGTGCCGGCAACGACTCGCAGACCCTGGGGGTCAAGCCGGACAACGCGGCGACCTCGGTCGGCGACATCAAGATCCAGAACGCGCTGGTCATCACCCAGCCCGACCTGAAGGCGACGGGTCCGGCGGTGATCTCCGCGACCCTGTTCAACCAGGGCGACACGGACGAGACCCTGCAGTCCGTCGCCGTCCAGGGCAGCAGCGACACCGTCAAGCTGACCCCGGCCAAGGGCGGGAACCTGACCGTCCCCGCGCACGGCTCGCTGATCCTCGGCGGCAAGGACAACGCCTCCGCGGAACTGCCCAGCGGCCGTCAGTCGGTCCAGGACGGCAACGCCCAGAAGATCACCTTCACCTTCAGCAAGACCGGTGAGGTGAGCCTGCAGGCCTTCGTGGTGCCGGCCACCAGCTACTTCGACAAGTGGGGCCCGAGCACGATCCCGTCCGCGCCGGCGATCCCCACCGGCGCCCCGGGCGCGAGCGGCTCCCCGTCCACCGGCGGCAAGCCGGCCAAGGGCAAGGGCGGCAAGGCCACCCCGTCGTCCTCCGCGAGCGGCCGGGCGAGCACCGGCGCCACCCCGACCGACTCCGCGTCGCAGTCGGTCGCCGGCCACTGAGCAGCGGTACACGCGAGGGCGGCACCCCAGCGCGGGGTGCCGCCCTTCCTCGTACGGCGCGCACGAGCGGTCTACGGCTCGTCCGGCCGGCGCGTGCGGTTTACGGCTCGAACTTGTAGCCCAGACCCCGCACCGTCACCAGGTACCGCGGTGCCCCCGGATCCGGCTCGATCTTGGCGCGCAGGCGCTTGACGTGGACGTCGAGGGACCCCTCCCCCACGCACCCCTCGCACCGCTGCGCGGGCATCGGGGCGCTGCGCCGGACTCCGTCCGGCCGGACAGCGGGCGTCCCTGACATCGGCTCGATCACGGCTCGAACTTGTACCCCAGACCCCGCACCGTCACCAGGTACCGCGGCGCCCCCGGATCCGGCTCGATCTTGGCACGCAGTCGCTTGACGTGGACGTCGAGCGTCTTGGTGTCGCCCACGTAGTCGGCGCCCCAGACGCGGTCGATGAGCTGCATGCGGGTCAGCACGCGGCCGGCGTTGCGCAGCAGCATCTCCAGCAGGTCGAACTCCTTCAGCGGGAGGTCGACCTTGGAGCCGGCGACCGTCACCACGTGGCGGTCGACGTCCATCCGGACCGGGCCCGCCTCCAGGGCGGCCGGAGCGACCTCCTCCGGCTCGCCACGGCGCCGCAGGACGGCCCGGATACGGGCGACCAGCTCACGCGAGGAGAACGGCTTGGTGACATAGTCGTCGGCTCCTATTTCGAGACCGACGACCTTGTCGATCTCGCTGTCCTTGGCCGTCACCATGATCACGGGGACGTTGGAGCGGCCGCGCAGCTGGCGGCACACCTCCGTGCCGGGCAGCCCCGGCAGCATCAGGTCGAGGAGGACGAGGTCGGCGCCGTTGCGCTCGAACTCGTCGAGTCCGTCGGGGCCCGTGGCCGCGACGGCGACCTCGAAGCCCTCCTTGCGGAGCATGTACGACAGGGCGTCGGAGAAGGACTCCTCGTCCTCGACGACGAGCACTCGGGTCACGGAAGGACCTCCGGGGCGGGAAGCGGTTCGTACGGGGATGACTCAGGGGGGTTGCCGGCCTCGTCGTCGAGGTCGGGGTCGGGGTGCTGCGATGCGCGGTCGCGGGCCGCACCCGCCTCCGGCAGCCTGAGGGTAAAGGTGGAGCCCTGGCCTTCGGCGCTCCAGACCGTGACCTCCCCGCCGTGCGAGGCGACCACGTGCTTGACGATCGCGAGACCCAGACCGGTGCCTCCGGTTGCCCGCGAGCGGGCCGGGTCGACGCGGTAGAAGCGCTCGAAGATGCGCTCCTTGTCCTTGTCGGAGATGCCGATGCCCTGGTCCGTCACGGCCAGCTCGATCATGTCGCCGCCGGGAGCGCTGACCCGGCGGGCGGCTATGCCGACGCGCGTGCGGGCCGGGGAGTAGTTCACGGCGTTCTCGACCAGGTTGCCCAGGGCGGCGGCCAGCTGGCCGCGGTTGCCCCAGACGTGCAGATCGGCCGTGCCGCCCGCCCGTCGCCCGCCACCGCCCTGATCGGGCCCTTCGGGCGCAAGGACGTTCCAGGCCATGGTGATCTGCTTCGTACCGGCCTGGTGGCGGCAGCGGTCGACCGCCTCGGCGACCAGCTCGTCCACGCGGATGGGCTCCGCGTCCTCCAGCGGGTCGTCGTTCTGCACCCGGGAGAGGTCGATCAGCTCCTGGACCAGGTTGGTCAGGCGGGTCGCCTCGATCTGCATACGCCCCGCGAAGCGCTGTACGGCCTCGGGGTCGTCCGAGGCGTCCATGACCGCCTCGGAGAGGAGGGAGAGGGCGCCGACGGGCGTCTTCAGCTCATGGCTCACATTGGCCACGAAGTCGCGTCGTACGGCCTCGATTCTCCTGGCCTCCGTCAGGTCCTCGACCAGCAGCAGGACCAGGCGGGAGCCGAGCGGGGCCACGCGCGCGGAGACGGCGAGGGCCTCGCCGCGTCCGGTGCCGCGCCGGGGCAGGTCCAGCTCGACCTGGCGTATCTCGCCGTCTCTTCGTGTGTCCCGCGCCATCAGGAGCATGGGTTCCACGGCGAGCTTGCCACCGCGCACCAGCCCGAGGGCGTACGCGGCGGAGCTCGCCTTGACGACGGCGTCGGCTTCGTCGAGGACGACGGCCGAGGAACGGAGCACGGACAGCACGGTGTCCACGCCCGGCGGGAGTACGGGATCGATATGCAAGGAAGTCCTGGTCGGTCGCTTCTGGTCGCGCTCGCTCCAGCGGAACGCCAGCATGGCGATGACGCCGGTGAGCACCCCGGCGATCGCTGCCGCTGCGGCGACCGCCGCGTTCACGTCCATGCGTCCAGGTTAAGCAGGGCGTACGACAAGACCACAGCCGTCGGGGGGCGACCTCGAACACTCGTCGCCCAGAGTTCACCTGGGAGCCAGTATTGGTTCATTTGGGGTGGCAGAAACGGACGCGTACGGGCCACAGCGTGGGAGCGTGGGGTTCGCACCGCCGATTTTGCACGGGGCACCCGGTCCACTGGGTCCGCTCGGTGTCACAGCCCCGGAACCCCGAGAACACGCACGTAGGAGAGGAAACCCTGATGCGGGACGCGTACCACGAGGAACTGGACTCGATCGGTGACAGTCTGGTGGAGATGGCCCGGCTGGTCGGGTCGGCGATCGGGCGCGCCACGACCGCCATCCTGGATTCCGACCTCAAGCTGGCCGAAAGCGTGATCGAGGCGGACAAGAAGGTCGACGAGCTCCAGCACGACCTGGAGGCGCGGGCGATAGCCCTGCTGGCCAGGCAGCAGCCGGTGGCGACCGACCTGCGGATAGTCGTCACCTCGCTCCGTATGTCCGCCGACCTGGAGCGCTCCGGCGACCTCGCCCAGCATGTGGCGAAGCTGGCCCGGCTGCGCTTCCCCCAGCGCGCGGTCCCGCAGGACCTGCACGCCACGATCCTGGAGATGGGTCAGCTCGCGCAGCGTCTGATGGCGAAGGCGGCCGAGGTGATCATCACCAAGGACGTCGACCTCGCGATGCAGCTGGAGCAGGACGACGACGAGATGGACCTGCTGCACCGCACGCTGTTCCAGCACCTGATCGACGAGCGCTGGAAGCACGGCATCGAGACGGCGGTGGACGTCACCCTGCTCGGCCGCTACTACGAGCGGTACGCCGACCACGCCGTGGCCGTCGCCAAGCGCGTCGTGTACCTGGTCACGGGCGAGCACGCGGACGAGCTGCAGGCGGACATCCAGCCGGTGACGGGAGTCGAGGGAGCCTGACCCCGCGGGGCGGGGCTTCCGGGGCGTCCGGGCCTCCGGGGCGCTCGGTGCTCCGGAGGGGGCTTCCGGAGTGGTGTCGGGGGCGCGGGGCCGCGTGAGCGCCTCCGTGCGCCGTTGATGCGCCCAGGGAAACGGGCATGAACTAGGTGAGGGCACCCCTGCCCCAGCGTCTAGGAGGGACCCATGGCCGAATCCCCCAGCACCACGCCCGACCCCACGCAGGAGCGCGAGACCGACCGGCCCACCGAAACGAGGAACCTTCCGCTGATCGGCGCGTGCGGGTGCGGCTCGGGCTGCGGCTGCGGCTGCCAGTCGGGTGGCCCCTGCCAGTGCGGCTGAGGGCGGTACGACGTCACGAGGGCCGGTGTGGACGCGAGATGCGATCCACACCGGCCCTTGTCATGCGGGGGGGCGGAAGGGACCGGTCGATGCCGTCGCGCGCGCCGGTGACGTCCGTAAACCGGTGACGTCCGTCAGCGGGTGATGACTGTCAGCCGGTGAAGTCCGTCGGACCTGGTCGTGGCGGACCGCTGATTACCCTCGGCCGGACCGAGGACGCGGCCCACGCATGCGCCGCCGTCCCCTGCCGCGCACCGAGCCGGACTCCGGCCCCCGTGCTCTTCCGGATCCCCGCGTCCTGTCAGACGCGCGCGTTGCGCTCGCGCCGCGGTGGCAGCATGACCGTGAACGCGGTGAGGGCGACAGCACCCGCCAGACCGAGCCGCGTAGCCGAGTCGCTGTGTGCGTGCGGTGGCGCACTCCTGTCGCTCCTCGGAATACGACTTCTCACCGGTGGTCGATATGACCGATCCGCAATGTGAAGTTGATCTACGGCCGCCAAGGCTACCGAGCCGCGTTCTGCGGCTCCTGGGCCGTTCGAGGTCGCCGGGGAGACACTCCACACGGAGGTGCACGTCCTTAATGTCTTCATCTTTTATACTTTGTTCGTCACTCAGCGTGAGGAATCATATGAGAAACGTGATTGAAGCGCTGCGTAATCCGCGGCGCCCCCTTGTGCTCGGCGCAGTGCTGACCGTCGCCCTCGTCGTGCAGTCAGCCGTGCTCCTCGCCCAACAAGGGCAGATCGACGACCTGCAGACGCAGCCCGTCGACTCCCAGGGACACCTCTTGACCGGTCCTCCCGGCCCGTCCGGTCCTCCTGGCCCTCGCGGTCCGGCCGGCCCCATCGGCCCGGCAGGCCATGACGGAAAGGACGGAAAGGACGGAAAGGACGGGCAGGACGGTCATGACGGAAAGGACGGGAAGGACGGGAAGGACGCCATCGGCAGCTAGACGGGGCGGCGTCGGCCGGCCGAGCCCCCGTCGTCGAAGTCGCGTCAAGTCCGCGCCTTTTACTTTTCGCCGTCACACAGAGTGAGGAAAAGCGTGAGTAGCGTAAACGAGGTGTCGCGTAGCCCGCGGCGCCCCCTTGTGCTCGGCGCAGTGCTGACCGTCGCTCTCGTCGCGCAGTCGGTCGCGCTCGTCGCCCACCAGCAGCAGATCGACAGACTCCAGGCACGACGCGTCAGCCTCCAAGGACAGGAGGTCCTGCCCGGCCCGCCCGGCCCCTCCGGTCCCTCCGGTGCGGCCGGCCCCACCGGCCCGAGAGGCAGACCGGGGCACCACGGGGAAGACGGCCATCACGGCAGGAGAGGCCACAACGGCAGGAGGGGTCACGACGGCAGGAACGGGCATGTCATCCCCGCCCCTCCCTCACCGGACAAGAACGGCTCCGACACATCGGAGGACGAGACCGACTAGAAGACGACCGAAAAGCCCCCTACCGGCGGAGAAACCGCAGGTAGGGGGCTTGTTCGCGGGCGCTTACTTCTCCTTGCCCTGGGTCTTGCCCGGGATCTTGGGGAGCTGGGTTTTTGCTGGTCGGGAGCGGTGAGCCCGTGCGCCTGGTGGTCGTCGTTGGTCGTCATTGGCCCCTGTCGAGCGGCCTCGGACGGCCCAGGGACGGCCCAGTCATGGGGCACATCGACGTCATGGGGCACATCGACGGCGTCAAACGGCGGAGGCGGCCCGCCACTGCTCGGTGATGCACCCCTCTTCCATGTCCCACCACTCCTTCGCTACGCCGTGCTTTAGCAGCCCTTGCACCTTGACGAGATCGGCGGTGGGCGGGACGTCCAGGGCAACCATGCCGAACCGCTCTATGCCCTCGCCGTCGACGCCGACTCTCTCAAACGCGTTGATCACGCTCTGCCGTGCAGCTCCCGAGCCGCCGTCACGGAACACGATGAGGCGGATAGTGCAGTTCTCCGAACGCCGGACCACCTCGCCGGCCCATCGCACGCCTTCCTCATCTGGCTCGGTGGCCACGATGTCCCCGCAGGCAATACCTCGGACGAACCAGGGGATGTTGTCGAGCCGCACGGTGCCGTCACCTTGGTCGACGGCCCAGAGGCTCTCCACCGACGTCGGGAGCCAGTCGTCCTCGACCTCAAGCCGGAAGTGCACCTTCACGTACGGGCCTTCGGGGTTCGTCATGGTGCCCAGGATGTACAGCCCTGCCGCGCCAGCCGCAGGTGGGTGACAGATGACGTTTCCTCAGAGTTGGGTCCGGTTCCTCTGGGCCTCAGCCGACGACAGTCAGCCACGACGGCGGGCCTGCGGACCGATCACGCACGCGTATGCCTCGCTGCACCCCCACCGGCCTCCGCCACGCTGCCGGTGCCGTCGATCACAGCAAGCCGTGACGGCCGCCCCGTAAAGACGGTGCCTGAGCCTCAGCTTGGGAAGCTGCGATCATTTGCGGTCGGTTCGGGCATTGACCTGGGCGAACAGCTGAGCTGTGGCTTCGCCGGCGGCGCTCATGTTCACCGTGATTCCCCGCTGTTCCCCGCTCTATCTGGTGCGCTTGTGGTGCGGTTCTCCTCGGTGTTCGGATTCAGCCCAGCGGTCTGTGCCAGTCGGTCTCGGCGGCGTCGGTCAGAGCTGTGGCGCGGTCGGCGAACTCGCCGTCGAATTATCCGTCTTGGAAGCGGTCGGCGACGGTGATGTGCAGGCCCGGCCTGTGCCTTTGCTGGCCGGCTAGAGGTCGAGGACGACTTCGGTGGTCGGCGCGCTGCAGCAGACGAGGATGGTGCCGGCTTCGGGGAGTTCGAGGGGTGGGGTGGTGTAGGTGATGTCGCCTGACACAAGGTGGGTGATGCAGGTGTGGCAGACGCCCGTGCGGCAGGACCAGCGGGTGGGGATGTCACAGGCTTCGGCGAGATCGAGGAGGGACGCGTGGGCGGGTGACCACGGGGTCGTGAGGCCGCTGCGGGCGAAGGTGATGAGGGGGCCGGTGCCCGGTGGACCGGATGGTTGGTGCGGCCGCACCACGGCAGTGGGGGTGACGCCGGGGTTGATGGCCGGGAGGGCGCTGAACTGTTCCGTATGGATCCGCTCGGGGCGCAGACCATGATCGCGCAGGAAGCCACCGACGTCGTCCATGAAGGCGGGTGGTCCGCACAGGTAGGCGTCGGCGTCGGTGGGGATGCCCATGGCCGTGAGTGATCGTGCGGTCGGGCGGCCCTGGGTGATGTAGACCTCGCCGGGATGCGGGGTTTCGGAGGTGTAGTAGATGTGCTCGTGGGCGTTGGGGAGTTGCGCCAGAAGGGCGTGGCTCTCCTCTGCGAAAGGGTGGTGGGCGCGGTCGTGGGCGGTGTGGATCCACCAGACAGGGCGTGCGTCTGTTGTGGCGGCGAGTCGGTGGAGCATGGCGAGCACGGGGGTGGCACCGATCCCTGCGGAGATCAGGAGGATCGGGCGGGTGCTTTCTTGGAGTACGAATGTTCCGCGGGGGCTGGCGATGTCCACGAGGTCCCCGGGGCGGAGCCTGGCATGGATGTAGCTGCTGACTTTCCCGTGGGGCTCGTGCTTGACGCTGATGCGGTAGGTGTCGGCTGTGCGTGCGGAGGATAGTGAGTAGCTGCGCACTGCGGGGGCGGCATCGCCGACGGCGAGGCGGATGGACAGGTACTGGCCCGGACGGGCTTCGGGCAAGGGTGTGCCATCAGTGGCGGCGAGGTAGATCGACGAGACGGTGGGGGTCTCAGGGACGATGCGGGCGATGCGCATGGTCTTGAACCCCGGCCATTGCGGCTCTTGTCTGGGCTGCTGGCAGCTGGCGCGTTCGCCCGGCCATCCCGGTTCCTGTTTAGGCTGCTGGGCGGCGGCGAGTTCGCGGAAGGACTGCTGCCATCCGGGGCTGAGAGCGGGGATGTTCAATGCTTTACGCAGCTTCGCGGGGTCGCGACCGGGGAGGTAGAGCAGCGCGTCGATCTCGGCAACGCTGAGTTGTTCGGGACCTTTGCGGATGAGGCTGATCTCATCGCCGGCTTCGACGCGCCCTTCGGTGAGGACGCGCAGGTAAAAGCCGGGTCGGTGGTGGGCGACCAGGAAGGAGGCCATGGTCGGTTCGCCCAGGCGCATGCCGACCCGGTAGCAGGTGACGCGCGGCTGGGTGACTTCGAATTCGGCTTCGCCGATGCGGTACCGGTCGCCGATGGACACTTCGTCGTCGGGCAGACCGTCGACAGTGAAGTTCTCCCCGAAGATCCCGAAGGTCAGGTCGTCGCGACCGAGTTGCTTTTGCCAGTACTGATAGGACTGCAACTGATAGACGAGAACGGCTCGAATTTCGCCGCCATGCCCGGCCAGATCTCCTTGACCGTCTCCATCGACGTTCAGCCGCCGGACCATGCGAGGGCCCTGGACGGGGGCCTTCCAGGCTCCGGTGTGGACAGTCCTTCCCTGCCAGGGGACGTCTCTGGGCATGCCTACGTTCACGGACAGCAGCGTCGCCATTGCGGACCTCCTGCGGGCTGGCTGGCCGGCCGGGTCAGCCCCTCACAGCGCCGTGATCTGTGCGCTGGGGCCGATCCTAGTTCCCGTTCCGGTGCCGCCGCGATTCCGTGATCATGAATCGTTTGGTGCATTCGCTGAGATTCGAACGGAGGGACCGGCGCGGAAGGCCATTACCTCAAAGGTTCTGCTTCGCTGGGCCGACGAGTTGGCTGATGTCGTCGCGGGTCGCGCTCTCAATGGCGGGTGCATCACCGTATCGGGTTGTACGCCTCCGCTGCTGTCGGCTACTGATGTCGGGCGACAGGCGTTGGAACTGCGGCTTCGCACTTGAAGCCGTGGCCTGGCACACAGGCCGGACACTCGGCGCAGGCGCGCCAGAAACAGGCCGGCGAGCGCTGCTACTCTCCCCACCACCATCCTGCTCAGGCCGAAAACGGCCGCCCTCTGGCCGTTTCGCTGCGCGAGCGTCAAACTGCCCCCTATGGTCGGCGACATGACATGGTGGCAGGCTGCCGTCTGGGGCGTTGCAGGTGGGTTCGCACTCGACGCTGTTGCGATCTATCGCTCCGTCCGCACCCATCGCCGCTGGCCCTGGCAGGAGCGTAAGCCGGGCGACGGGGAGGCAGGCGCGGTCGCCTACACCATCGCCGGGGTCGCGGTATGGATGGTTGGTGGGGGGCTGGCTTCTGCTGCAGATCTGACAGGTCAAATATCGGGCCCGATTGGCGCCCTGACCATCGGCGCGGCGGCTCCGTACATAATTGAGAGAATCGCTCGCACGGTCCCTCTGCAACTCCCAGAATCCAATCTCACGCCACCTGAAACATCGACGATGCAGGGAGCGTCAAACCTGGATCCGGAGGCCTAGGTATGCGCGCTGATTCACTGATCGGCCAGATAATTGCCGTAATGTCACGACGCACTCCTGCCCTGCAATCTCCATCAGTTGTTTCGAGAAAAGCTACTCCCGATCGCATTCTGAGCCTTAGAGTCACACGAGTTGCCGGAGGCGACGACCCCGAAACGAACGACGTCGAGAGCCTGGACGGCAAAATTACGAATTACTCCTCGGGAGGTGATAAACGAGGCGAGGAGCCACCCTACGTGTGGGGCCGTACAGCCGACGGAAAAACTCGCCTGATTGACGCGGTACTTACAGTTCGAGTTGTGAAACGAGCAAGCCCGTCAGTTAGTCTCACTGCACCTGACCGCGCATTGGTCTTCGCAACACCTGGAGGTGTGTACGACACGTATATGCCATCGTATCGCCCTTCGCGTAGTGAAGTAGCATCGAGGCGGTACACCACAATGTACGAGGTGGATGTCAGCACGAATCTCATAACCGAGAGCATCACTTTGCCTAGTGCGGATGATGCCTTCCAGTTCGATGGGGACGTAAGTATCCTCTGGCAGGTCGCCGATCCGGCACGGTACGTGGCCAGCGGGGTCCGTGACGTGCCACAACACCTGATGGCAGAGATCCAGAGGATCGCTCGTCGAGTCACACGGCGAATTAATATCGAAAATAGCGCTGAAGCGGAAAGTGCGTTGCAAGAAGCAGCGGATTCCAAGTCGCTCGGTTCATCAATCGGCCTGCGCGTATCCTGGAGCATCAATGTATCCCAGGAAGAACGCAGCAAGCGGCTGACCCACTTGGTCAACGAGGGAATCTCGCGATTTGAACTTGAGTTGCTCGTGGAGCATCAACGTGCTGAGACTCGCCGTATCGGTGCTCAAAAAGCCGCCTTCTATCAATGGCATTTTGAGACTGGCGGGGTGACTTCGTGGGCGCATCACCTTGCGCTGCATCCTGAGGACTCGCGACTCGCCGTTGAGTCTATGCGAGTCGACCAACTAGAAACAATTGGAAGGAGATGGCGGCAAATCAATGAAATCATGCAGGCGTCAGGAGAGTCGGACAAAAACGCACGAGAACTCGCTCTGCAGGTGATCCAGGAAGTGCTTAAGGAACGACTTGGTCAGCGGTCCACTAAACGCTAATCAAAGGCGTTGAGCCCCAATACCTTGCCCTAGTCGCGTGTCTGTCGCGACTTCCAACACGAGTCGGCTGGTGAATCCGTGCAAGGCCAGGCGCCCGTACGCTCGGGTCGCTTCAGCGGGTACGTCCTGCTGGATTATGAAGCCCTGAGCCGGATGCCTTCAGCAGTTATGGGCCGAGGGGTTCTTACCACCTCAACCCACCACCGTCCCCAGCTCCCATCCCGTACGCCGTCGACCCACCGCGCGAGATGGATGTGATCCGAGCAGTGCGCAAGGTGACCGGGCTGAGCTTGTGGCACAGCCGGGTCCTGGCGCGCCAAGCGCCCGTCACCCTCCTTGAGGGTCTGTCTGCGTACAGGGCCCAGTCCGCTGTCGCTGTGCTCCAGAGCGCCGGCGCCAGAGCGGAGTGGAGACAGGAGCCGGAGCCCGGAGAGCGCGCGGCCCCATCGCCCTGACGGCCCAGAGACGGCCCAGAGGCAGCGAAAGGCCCCCTACCAGCGGAGAAACCGCAGGTAGGGGGCTTGTTCGCGGGCGTTTACTTCTTCTTGCCCTGGTTCTTGACCGCCTCGATGGCCGCCGCGGCCGCCTCGGGGTCGAGGTACGTGCCGCCGGGGGTGACCGGCTTGAAGTTCTCGTCGAGTTCGTAGTACAGCGGGATGCCGGTCGGGATGTTCAGGCCCGCGATGTCGGCGTCGGAGATGCCGTCCAGGTGCTTGACCAGGGCGCGTAGCGAGTTGCCGTGGGCCGCGACCAGTACGGTGTGGCCGTCGAGAAGGTCGGGGACGATGCCGTCGTACCAGTAGGGGAGCATCCGGACGACGACGTCCTTCAGGCACTCCGTGTCCGGGCGCAGCTCCGGCGGGATGGAGGCGTAGCGGGGGTCGTTCGCCTGGGAGAACTCGGAGTCGTCCGCGAGCGGGGGCGGCGGGGTGTCGTAGGAGCGGCGCCAGAGCATGAACTGCTCCTCGCCGAACTCGGCCAGCGTGGCCGCCTTGTCCTTGCCCTGGAGGGCGCCGTAGTGGCGCTCGTTCAGGCGCCAGCTGCGGTGGACCGGGATCCAGTGGCGGTCCGCGGCCTCCAGGGCCAGCTGGGCCGTGCGGATCGCGCGCTTCTGGAGGGACGTGTGGACCACGTCGGGGAGGAGATCGGCGTCCTTCAGGAGCTCGCCACCGCGGACTGCCTCCTTCTCGCCCTTCTCGTTGAGGTTGACGTCCACCCAGCCGGTGAACAGGTTCTTCGCGTTCCACTCGCTCTCGCCGTGGCGGAGGAGGATCAGCTTGTACGGTGCGTCGGCCATGGGAAAGAGCGTAATCCAAGCGTTCCCGGCCCTGCTCGGACGGCCGATGGGTGGACCGTTGACGGCATCTGTTAATTGAGTGGCCACTGACAACCCCCCGCTGTAATGTGTGATCACCGCTTGCGTCACTTACAGGGCCCTGTCGGAGCGTCCTGTGATCCATGGGGGGTCCTTTTTCATGTCCGCCGCTCGTCTTCGACGTGCCGCCCGGGAGAGCGTCTCCGGGCTACCCCGCGAGTTCTGGTGGCTGTGGACCAGCACCCTCGTCAACCGGCTCGGCGCCTTCGTGGCCACGTTCATGGCCCTCTACCTCACCCTCGACCGCGGCTACTCCGCCTCGTACGCCGGTCTCGTCGCCTCGCTGCACGGACTGGGCGGTGTCGTCTCCTCGCTGGGCGGCGGGGTGATGGCCGACCGGCTCGGGCGGCGGCCCACCCTGCTCATCGCCCAGACGAGCACGGCCGCCTCGGTCGCGCTGCTCGGTTTCATGAGCGACCCGGCCGCCATCGCCGGCGTCGCCTTCCTCGTCGGCATGGCCTCCAACGCGTCCCGGCCGGCCGTGCAGGCGATGATGGCCGACATCGTGCGGCCCGAGGACCGGGTGCGGGCGTTCTCCCTGAACTACTGGGCCATCAACCTCGGGTTCGCCGTCTCCTCCATGGCCGCCGGGTTCATCGCCGAGTTCAGCTATCTCGCCGGGTTCCTGATCGAGGCCGGGATGACCCTGGCCTGCGCGCTCGTCGTCTTCCTGAAGGTGCCCGAGTCCCGGCCCGCGGCGCACGTGAAGGAGAAGGACAGCGCCGTCAGCCTCGGGACCGTGCTGCGGGACGGGCGGTACATGGCCGTCGTCGGGCTGTCCTTCCTGGTGGCACTGGTGTTCCAGCAGGGGTCCGTGGGGCTGCCGGTGGCCATGGGGCGGGCCGGGTTCTCGCCCGCGGACTACGGGCTCGCCATCGCCGTCAACGGCATCCTGATCGTCGCCCTGCAGATCCCGGTGACCCGCTTCATCGAGCACCGCGACCCGCGCACCCTGCTGGTCGCCTCCTCGCTGCTCGCCGGCTACGGCTTCGGGCTCACCGCCTTCGCCGGGTCGGTCGGCGTCTTCATGGTCACCGTGTGCGTCTGGACGCTCGCCGAGATCGTCAACGCACCGACCCAGACCGGACTCGTCGTACGGCTCTCCCCGGTGCACGGGCGCGGGCGCTACCAGGGCGTCTACACGCTGTCCTGGTCCGTCGCCGCGCTGGTCGCCCCGCTGATGTCCGGCGCCGTGATCGACCATCTGGGCGCGTCGTGGCTGTGGGGGATGTGCGCCGCGGTGGGGACGGTCGCGGGACTGGGGTACGGGGTGCTCATGCGGGGGCTGCCGAAGGAGACTCCTATGGCGCCCGCTCCGCCGGCCATGGACGCCGAGCCCGAGGTCCGTACGGCCTGAGGGGCTCACCTGCGGAACATTGCCCGCCCCGCACCGTGAGCAGCATGGTGCGGGGCGGGCAATGAAGGCACGGCCAAGCGGTCACTTGGCGTCGGATCGGTCGAAAATGGACCCGGTCTTGCCGAATCCGGAGGCATCCGGGCCGAGATCGGTCTTGCCGTGCGAGCCCTTCCCGAAATCGCCTCCGCTGTTTCCCATGAGGCCGCCATGGTTGTTGCCCATGACCCCGCTGCCCTGGCTGTTGCCGACGGGGCTCCCCATGTCGTCGTTGTCGTCGGCGAGGGCCTGGGCCGCACCCCCGAGCAGAACGGTCCCGGCGAGAGCGATGCCGGCCACCACGGTACGTGCACGCATAAGCGTCTCCTTCGGTCGGTGTGTGCTTGCGCCAGAGGTATGCCGCCGGCCCGCACGCGAGAAGCGGTGCCGTGCACACAAGCACCCGAATAGGGGCCCACTTGGCGCCACCCGCGTGGGCACCCTCGCCGAAAGAGGTGTATAGGGGGCACGACCGAGCCCCCTGACCGGAGTCTCCTCCGGCAGGGGGCTGGGTGCGGTGACCGAAACGATCAGAGGGAGGCGTTCACGCCGACCTGGTGGGTCTGGCCGAGGGCGCCCAGCGCCTCGCCCGTGACGGAGCCCGTGACGGCGCTGAGCTGGGACAGGGCGCCGGTGCTGCTGAGGGTCGTGTTGTCGAGGGTGAGGCTGAGCTCGGGCATCAGGCCGCCGGCGACGGTGTCGAGTTCGGCGTCGGAGATCTCGACGGTCTGGAGCTGGTGAGCGGAGTTCATGGGGAAACTGCCCTTCGCGTGATGGTCCACAAGGGGAAGCGGCACCGCCGGGGGACAGACGGTGGGCCGCGGCCGCAGGCGTGCGCCGTCCTGGTTCAGGACAGGTGGCGCGATCCCGGCGGTGCGAGCGATCAAACCACGGAGTGCGCCGGGCAGCCACCCAACCGCAGCCCGGCCCGGGTCAGTTGCCCCGCCGCGTGCCCCATCCGTGCGGGCGCGGTCACGCTTCCGGGGCGGTTTCTCCACATGCGGCGCCCCACAGGCGGGTCACAGCTCTTGCCACCGCCGCAGCGGTTCGGACAACTCGGCACCAACGGCACCGGACCGTTCCGTGGTTGCGTACGCACTGTGCAGATTCCGTTGTGGCCCTCGGTCAGGGCAGATACGACCGGGTGTTGCTGGCCCACAGGGCGCCGCCCTTGCCCGGGCCGCCGGAGGCCGCGTAGACGACGAAGTTGCCGTCGCTCTGCTCCGTGGCGTACGCGCCGGAGTGGCCGGAGGTGTGGGTGGACCACAGGGCGCTGCCGCTGCTCGGGTAGACCACCAGGTTGCCGTCGCCCTGCATGTACGCGTAGGCGCCGGAGTGGCCGTAGGTGCCGGTGGACCAGAGCGCCTTGCCGTCGCGCTTGCGGTACAGCACGACGTTGCCGTCCGGCTGCACCACCAGTCGGGTGTACTTGGCCTGGGCCCACCAGCCGCCGTAGAGCTTCTGTCCCGAACCGATCGTCGCCGACCGCATGTAGGTGCCGTCCGACCACAGGGCGCTGCCGGTGCTGGAGTACACCACCAGGTTGCCGTCGTCCTGCACCAGGAAGTACGCCCCGCTGTGGCCGGAGGTGTGGCTGGACCACAGGGCGGTGCCGGTGCTGGAGTAGACCACCAGGTTGCCGTCGCTCTGCATGTACGCGTACGCGCCGGAGTGGCCCGAGGTGCCGGTGGACCAGATCGCCGGACCGCTGCCGCTCGTTCCGTTCGTCTTCAGGTACGCGACCAGGTTGCCGTCGCTGCCCATGGACAGGGTGATGTTCGCGCTGCTCAGCCGCTGGCCGGAGGTCAGCTTCCGGCCGGGCTGGAGGGAGTTGACGGTGTTCGCACCGCCAGTGAAGGCGGCGGTGCCGTTGGGCGTGCCGAGGCCGGTCGGGCCGTCGTAGCCGGTGCCGGCGGTGCAGAGGTAACTCGGGGAGCAGGTGCCGTCGGCGCCGGTGGTGACGTCGTTCAGGGCCGACGTGTGGCCGTAGGGGTACGAGGACGGGTAGCTGTTCGCGGTCGGGGTGCCGGCGAGGGCGTAGGTGGCCGCGATGATGGGCGAGGAGGCGCTGGTGCCGCCGTAGACGTTCCAGCCGGAGGCCCCGGTGGTGTCGTAGACCGCGACGCCGGTGGCCGGGTCGGCGACCGCCGAGACGTCCGCGACCGTGCGGCGGGTGCAGCCGGTGTCCGGCTGCCAGGTGGGCTTGGCCTCGTCGGCGGAGCAGCCGGATCCGGTGCCGTCGGTGCTGCCGGTGGACCACACCGACTCGCTCCAGCCGCGGGAGTTGCTCGCGTGGCTGAGCGAAGTGCCGCCGACCGCGGTGACGTAGGGGGAGGAGGCCGGGTACTGGGCGCCGTAGCCGCTGTCTCCCGCGCTGACGGTGATGGCGACGCCGGGGTGGTTGAAGTACTGGACGTCGGCGGTGGTCTCGGACGGGTCCTCGGAGCCGCCGAAGGAGTTGGAGACGTACTTGGCGCCGAGGGCGACGGCCTCGTTCTCGGCCGTGCCGATGTCGGTCATGCTCGTGGAGGAGGCCTCGACGAGCGTGATGTGGCACTGCGGGCAGACCGCGCTGACCATGTCGAGGTCGAGGGAGATCTCACCGGCCCAGCCCGAGTCGGCGCTCGGGTAGGTGGTGCCGCCGGTCTGGTTGACCTTGTGGAAGCAGCCGTTGGCGGTGGTGCAGGCGGGAAGGCCGTACTGGGACCGGTAGGCGGCGAGGTCGGACTCGGCCGTGGGGTCGTCCATGGCGTCGACGATCGCCACGGTCCGGCCCGAACCGGCCGTCGCGGACGGCAGGTTGTAGGCGCTCTGCAGGTCCGCGGGACCGTAGCCGGACGGAGTGGTGTGGGGGCCGACGGTCAGGTGCTGGACGACGTCGGTGCGGGCCTCCGCCAGACACGCCACATGGCCGGGTGTGGTGGCGTGCGCGCACAGGTGTCTGGCGTGGGCCGCCGAAGCTGCCGACGATCCGGCCGCGAACGCGGTCGTCGTGAGTCCCACGCCGGATATCAGTGCCGCGGCGGACAGCAGTGCGGCTGCGGACACCGCCCGGTGTCTCGGCCCGCTGTCCGGCTCGGAGGTGGAACGTTCGGTCCTTGAGCGCAAGGATCCGCCCTTCTGTGTGTGACGACGGAGACGACTGGCCTGCCCATGAGAGTCATGTGGCAGGGGTCGGCGGATGCGCCATGAAGTGGGGGACGCGCTCGGACCGCTCAGGATGTTCCGGCTCTTTCATGAGCCGTTCATGAGCTGCCTGCTTGTTTCATGCGCCGCGGGCTGAACGCTAGCCACACGGTCGGCCGGGCACAACGAGAAGCGGGTAAACCCTTGATCATGGAAAAGGCCCCAGCCCGCACCCGCGGCCGTGCCCTCGCCCTCGCCCTCACCCGCGAGTGACCGGCGTCACATTCGCCCCACGTCACATCCTCCCGGCCCGTTTCGTCAGAGGGGTGTAGTCAGCAGCGACCGGACATCACACAGGAGCACGCCATGGACGCCCGTCTGAACCTCTTCGCCAACCCTGTCACCAGCAAGTTCTTCAGGTACATCAACTCGGCGGGGAAGGTGGTCTCGGACTCCGCCCTGCCGGCCGCGACGCAGGAACTGGTGAAGATCCGGGCCAGCCAGATCAACGGGTGCGGGTTCTGCACCGACATGCACACCAAGGACGCCACCGCCGCCGGGGAGACCGCGCAGCGGCTGCACATGATCGCGGCCTGGCGGGAGGCCAAGGTGTTCACGGACGCCGAGCGCGCCGCGCTGGAGCTGACGGAGCAGGGCACCCGCATCGCCGACGCGGCGGGCGGTGTCCCGGACGAGGTCTGGGCGAACGCCGCCAAGCACTACGACGAGGACCAGCTCGCCGCGCTCGTCGCGCTGATCGCCCTGATCAACGCGTACAACCGCGTCAATGTCGTCGTCCAGCAGCCCGCCGGCGACTACCAGCCGGGCATGTTCGACTGACCCGGACCGGGGGCCTCACGGATGCATCCGGGCGCCCTTGAGGACCTTGTCCACCCCGCCCCGCGGGCCGTACACCGCCAGCCCCACCAGGTCCAGCTCGGCGGTCGGTACGGCCCGCACGGCCGCGCGGTTGTCGCGGTCGTTGCCCGTCGTGAACAGGTCCGAGGTGAAGACGGCGCGGGGCAGGGCGCGGCTCAGTGCCCTGCCGTGGGCCGCCTTCAGGGTCTCCTTGGAGCCCTCGAAGACCAGCACCGGCTGGCGGAACATGGGGAGGTAGCCGACGCCGTCCGCGTCCTCGTACGGCTCGCCGATCACCTCCGGGACCTGGCTGCCGAGGCCGCTGACCAGGAACGCGGTGACATTCAGGCGCTGCCAGGGCTCCAGGTCCGCGCGCAGCAGTACGGCGATCTTCGTGTCGAAGCGGACGGGCTCGGTGGGGATCGGTTCGGTGTTCATGCAGCGAGACTGCCGGGCGGACCGGCGGCCGGTCTTGTACGTTCTTTGCGTGGCCGCCGACCAGCAGGAAGTCTCCGCCTGGCGCCCGCGCATCCCGGGTGTCGTGGAGGTCTTCCACGCCCACTTCACCGAGTACGCCTACCCGATGCACGTCCACGACGCCTGGACGCTGCTCATCGTGGACGACGGGGCCGTACGGTACGACCTCGATCGGCATGAGCACAGCACCCCGCTGGACACCGTCTCACTGCTGCCGCCGCACGTACCGCACAACGGCTCGCCCGCCACTCCGGACGGCTTCCGCAAGCGCGTCGTCTACCTCGACGGCAGCCGGCTGGGCGAGGACCTGATCGGCGCCGCCGTCGACACCCCCGATCTGCGCGATCCGCTGCTGCGGCAGCGCGTCGGGCGGCTGCACTCCGCCCTCGCCCGGCCCGGTGACGAACTGGAGGCGGAGAGCCGGCTGACCCTCGTCGGGGAGCGGCTGCGGGACCATCTGCGGCGGCGCACGAACGTACCGCCGCACCGCCCGGACCCGGTGCTCGGCCGGCGGCTGCGGGAACTGCTCGACGCCCGGGTCGTCGACGGTGTCTCGCTGGCGGAGGCGGCGCGGCTGCTGCACGCCCATCCCGCCCATCTGGTACGGGCGTTCAGCGGCGCGTACGGCATCGCCCCGCACCAGTACCTGATGTCGCGGCGGGTCGGGCGGGCCCGGCGGCTGCTGCTGGACGGCCTGGCACCGGGCGAGGTGGCCTCGGCCACCGGGTTCTACGACCAGGCCCATCTCACCCGGCACTTCAGGAAGTTGGTCGGGGTGACACCGGGGCGCTATCGCGGCGGCTCGCGCACGGCTCCCGCACCCGGAAAACGGCGGTGAGTCAGTCGGCGGGGCGCTCGATCAGATGCCGGAACGCGTCCAGGTTGCGTGTGGACTCGCCGCGGGACACCCGCCAGGCGTACTCCTTGCGGATCGAGGAGGCGAAGCCCATCTCCAGCAGGGTGTTGAAGGCTCCGTCGGCCGCCTCCAGGACCTGGCCGAGGAGGCGGTCGATCTCGTCCGGGGTGACGGAGGCGAGCGGCAGACGGGCGGTGACGTAGATGTCGCCCAAGCGGTCGACGGCGTAACTCACGCCGTACAGCTTGAGGTTGCGCTCCAGGAGCCAGCGGTGGACGCCCGCCTCGTTCTCGTCGGGGTGCCGGACGACGAAGGCGTTGAGCGAGAGGGAGTGGCGGCCGACGAGGAAGGAGACCGTCGTGGAGAGCTTGCGCGTACCGGGGAGCTTGACCACGTAGTTTCCGGGCTCGGGGCTCTCCCACTCCACTTCGGCGTCCTTCAGGACCCCCTCGATGACCTGCGCCGCCTTCTCGACATCACCCATGATGGGAGCGTACGCGACGGCGGTGCGACTGGGTCGCGGCCGTGTAGACGTCGGCGGTCGAGGCGGCCGCCCGGTCCCAGCCGAAGGACCGCGCGTGCCGGGCGGCGGCCCGGCCCATGGTCGCGGCGAGGGCCGGCTCGTCGGCGAAACGGCCCAGCACGCGCGCGTAGTCGGCGGGATTGTGGCCGGGGACCAGGAACCCGGTCTCGCCGTCGCGCACGGCCACCGGAAGGCCGCCCACGGACGCCGCCAGCACCGGCGTGCCGGCCGCCTGCGCCTCTATGGCGACCAGCCCGAAGGACTCGCTGTACGACGGCATGACCAGCACGGACGCGGCCCGGAACCAGTCCGCGAGCTGCTCCTGGCCGACCGGCGGACGGAACCGTACGACGTCCGCGACGCCGAGCCGGGCGGCGAGCTTCTGCAGCCCCTCCGGCTTGGCGAGCCCGCTGCCGCTCGGGCCGCCGACGACCGGGACGTGGATGCGGGAGCGGAGCTCGGGGCGCTCGTCCAGCAGCACGGCCACCGCGCGCAGCAGGATGTCCGGGGCCTTCAGGGGCTGGATACGGCCCGCGAACAGCGGGATCAGGGCGTCCGGCGGCAGCCCCAGGCGGGCGCGGGCCGCCGCGCGGCCGTCGTCCGGGCGGAAGCGGTCGAGGTTCACGCCCGGGTGGACGACGGCGACCTTCGCGGGGTCGGCGGCGTAGTGCCGTACCAGCTCGTCGGCCTCCTCCGCCGTGTTGGCGATGAGCCGGTCGGCGGCGGCGACGATCTGGGTCTCGCCGATGACCCGGGCGGCGGGCTCGGGCGTGTCGCCGTCGGCCAGGTTGGCGTTCTTGACCTTGGCCATGGTGTGCATGGCGTGCACCAGGGGCACGCCCCAGCGCTGGGCGGCGAGCCAGCCGACGTGGCCGGAGAGCCAGTAGTGGGAGTGGACGAGGTCGTAGTAGCCGGGGCGGTGACCGGCCCAGGCCTGCATCACGCCGTGCGTGAAGGCGCACAGCTGGGCCGGGAGCTCCTCCTTGGCGAGGCCCTCGTAGGGGCCGGCGTCGACGTGCCGGACGAGGACGCCGGGGGCCAGTTCCACCGCGGGGGGCAGACCGCCCGACGTGGCCCGGGTGAAGATCTCGACGTCGATGCCCAGGGCGGCGAGCCGCTGGGCCAGCTCCACGATGTAGACGTTCATGCCGCCGGCGTCGCCGGTGCCGGGCTGGTGGAGCGGAGAGGTGTGCACGGAGAGCATCGCGACCCGGCGGGGCCGGCGGTGGAGCCTGAGGAGTGACGCGGCCGACGGGGAGCGTCGCCCGAGCCTGCTGACGTACTGGCTCACGTGGCGGTCCTCCTTGCTGCGGGCATGCCGAACGGAGGATCGACCTCGCCCTCCAAGGTGGGCAACAGCGAGCGGGGCCGCACCATTTCCCGATCAAGCCGCTTTACCCAATCATTACCTTGCGTGAGGCTCCGCCTCTACGGCGCTTACCCTCGTACCGTGAAATCCAGCGCAGCGACACTCCCCCACTCTCGGCTTCGCTCGAGCGGAGGGACCCCCATCGTGGGAACGGTGACGCGCGGGACGACCAACCCCAACCGGCTGCGCCGCATGGACCGCTGGATCGCCGCCGCGCACGGCGCCGAACTGCGGCGCGCCGAGGACCCCCTGGCGATCGATCTCGGCTACGGCGCCGCCCCCTGGACCGCCGTCGAGCTGCTCGGCCGGCTGCGGACCGCCGCGCCACGCGCGCGTGTGGTCGGCGTGGAGATCGAACCGGAGCGGGTCGCGGCCGCGCGGCCGTACGAGCGGGAGGGGCTGGCCTTCCGGCACGGCGGCTTCGAGGTCCCGGTGCCCGGACGGCCCCTGCTCATCCGGGCCGCCAATGTGCTGCGCCAGTACGACGAAGCCGAGGTCGCCGCCGTCTGGGCGCGGCTGTGCGCGCGGCTCGCCCCGGCCGGCGCCGGCTCGCGCGGCGGACTGCTGGTCGAGGGGACGTGCGACGAGATCGGGCGGCGGCACGTATGGGTGGCGCTCGGCCCGGAGGGGCCACGGACCGTGACCTTCGCCACCCGGCTGGGCTCGCTGGAGCAGCCGTCCGACCTCGCCGAGCGGCTGCCGAAGGCGCTGATCCACCGGAACGTCCCCGGCGAGCCGGTGCACGCCTTTCTGCGCGACTTCGACCGCGCCTGGGCCGCCGCCGCGCCCTACGCCTCCTACGGCGCCCGGCAGCGCTGGCTGCGCGCGGTACGGGACCTGACGGCCGACTGGCCGGTGACGGACTCCCCGGCCCGCTGGCGGCAGGGCGAAGTGACGGTGGCCTGGGCGGCGTTGGCGCCGAAGGCCTGACATCACCCGTTCGGGGGCCGTGGGGTGGAACGAATCCCGCGCGTCGTTCGTCACACCGGCGGGGAGATCGTCACGTGGGGCGATTGAGGGGGGAACACCTGCCTCTGTCGCTTTGTGCCGCGACGTGACACCATCCCCGAGGCACCGTAAGTTACTGACGGTAAATCAGCTTTGGGGGGATCCGTGATGGGCTGGGGCAAGCGCAGTGTCCTCTCGGCCGCCGTGACCGTGGTCTGCGCGGTGACCGTGCTGGGTGTGCCCGGCACGGCCTTCGCCGCCCCGCAACCGACTCCGAGTCCGAGCACTTCCCCGACTCCCCCGCCGAGCAAGGACCTTGAGAAGGTCCGCGAGAAGCTCGACAAGCTCTACCACGACGCGGCCGTCGCCACCGACGCCTACAACGCGGCCGAGGAGAAGGCGAAGCAGCAGTCCGCCGAGATCGTCGAGCTGGCGAAGAAGATCGACCAGGGGCAGCAGCGGCTCGCGCGGCTCAAGGACCAGGCGGGCGCGACCGCCCGCGCCCAGTACCGCACCGGCGGTATCCCGCCCACCGCCCAGTTCCTGCTGAGCAACGACCCCGGACAGGTCCTGGACGGGGCCGGACTGGCCCTCCAGGGCCAGCGGGCCGCGAGGTCGCTGATCAGCGAACTGACCAGCACCCAGACGCAGTTGCAGGGGTACGCCGACGACGCCGCGGCACAGTGGAAGAAACTGGACGCCGACCGCACGGCCAAGGCCGCCGCCCAGAAGAAGGTCCAGCAGCAGATCGACGCCGCGAAGAAGCTCGAGTCCCAGCTGGAGAAGAAGGAGCAGCAGGAACTCGACCAGCTGGAGCAGCAGGCCGCCCTGAAGGCGCAGACGGACTGGCTGGACACCGGCATCCTCCAGCGGATCCACGGCAAGGCCTCCGCGCAGGGCGAGAAGGCCGTCGCGTTCGCCACCGCCCAGCTCGGCAAGCCGTACGTGTGGGGCGCCGAGGGCCCGCAGTCGTACGACTGCTCCGGCCTGACCTCCCAGGCCTGGGCCGCGGCCGGCCACCCCATCCCGCGCACCTCGCAGGAACAGTGGCAGCAGCTCAAGCACATCGACGTCCAGGACATGCGCCCCGGCGACCTCATCATCTACTTCGACGACGCCAGCCATGTCGCCCTCTACATCGGCGACGGCGCGATCATCCAGGCCCCGCGCCCGGGGCGTACGGTGACGATCGCGGGCGCCGGTTCGATGCCGATCCTGGGGGTCGTCCGCCCGGACGCGTAGGCCTGCGGCCACGGCGCGGGGCGGTACAGCACCGTTGAGGTACGGCCGTCTTCCGAGCGCGGCTTTCACCGTGGCTGGTCGCTCCCCTGGGCAATCCCCGTGACCCACGCCATGTGACCCACTCCACCGACCCGCCGCCCATATCCGGGCCGGACGTGAGCTTCGTCATCCCCCGCGCCGGGGCGGCCTGTCCAACTGTCGTACGGAACGCGGCATATGACAGCGGCCTGCGCGCGAGCGACGCGGCTCACACCATTCCATCGGGGCGGTCAATGCCGCTATGGTCCCCGTCGGTGGCTTCGAGACCCTCGGCGCCGCCGTGCCCTCGGGGGGAGGGAAGGAACCCAAGACGATGCCCGTACCCGTACCGCGGCAGAGAGCGATCCCGGCCGTGGAGTGTGGTCAGGCGCAGGCCGCCTCCGCAGGCGGCGGCCCCCTCAAGGAAGAGGCCCACCGCGACGCCACGCCCACCAGCACCACCGGCACCACGCTCACCCTGCTGCTGATCGAGGACGATCCGGCCGGTTCGCCGATCGTTCCCGATCTGCTGGACTCCGCCGGCAAGCCGATCCGGGTGCGCACCGCCCGCAACCTCACCGAGGCCGAGCGGCTGCTCACCGACGATGTGCACTGCATCCTGCTGGACCTCGCGCTGCCCGCCCCCGGCGGCAGCGACGCGGACGACGAGCTGGCCGTGCTCCGGCATGTGCTGCGGCTCGCGCCCCGGCATGCCGTGCTCGCGCTGACCGGCTCCGGCGACGCCGAGCGCGGCACCGAGGCCGTGCGCGTGGGCGCCCAGGACTACCTCTTCCGGGAAGAGCTGGACGGCCGGCTGCTCAGCCGCGCCATCCGGTACGCGGTGGAGCGGAAACGTTCCGACACGGCCGAGCGGCGGCTGGCCGAGGGCCGGCTGCGCGCGCAGGAGAACCGCCGCCTGGAGCGCGGGCTGCTGCCCACGCCCCTGCTGGACGGCTCCTCGCTGCGCTTCGCCGCCCGCTACCGCCCCGGCCGCTCCCGGGCACTGCTCGGCGGCGACTTCTACGACGCCGTCCGCACGCCCGACGGCACCGTGCACGCCATGATCGGCGACGTCTGCGGCCATGGCCCGGACGAGGCCGCGCTCGGCGTGGAGCTGCGTATCGCCTGGCGCGCGCTGACGCTGGCCGGGCTGTGCGGGGACGAGCTGCTGGGCACGCTGCAGCAGGTGCTGGAGCATGAGCGGTCCGACGAGGAGATCTTCGCGACGCTGTGCACCGTCGACATCGCGCCGGACGGCCGGAGCGCGGGCCTGTGCCTGGCCGGGCACCCGGCACCGCTGCTGGCCCGTCCCGGGCGGTCGGCCGGGCTGCTCCCCTACGACAACAACGGACCCGCGCTCGGCCTGCTGCCCGGCGCCCGCTGGCCGCGGATGCAGGTGCAGCTGGGTGCCGAGTGGAGCCTCATGCTCTACACCGACGGGCTGATCGAGGGCCGGGTCGGTGACAGTGGAGAGCGGCTGGGGCAGGACGGCATGGTGTCGATGATCCGCCGACAGCTGACCGAGGGGCTGCGGGGGGAGCATCTGCTGCGGGCCGCGGTGAGCGAGGTGCGCGATCTCAACGGGGGCGAACTGACCGACGACGTCGCCGTCGTGTTGCTGGACCGGACACCGTGACGCGGGTCTCGCCGTAGGGGGTTGTTCACGTCGCCCGGTGCGGGGGGCGTCTCACCCGGCGCGAGGTGCCGGGGTGCGAGGGGGTGCGTCGTGGCCGTTCGGCCGAGTAGCCAGGTCAGTCAGCGGCCGCCGTTGTACGGGCCGTAGGGACCGTCGCTGCTGCTGCCACGCCCCCGGCGGCGGAAGCGCTTGCCGCCCGAGACCTGCTGGAGGGCGGGGCGTACGTCCACGAAGAAGACGATCGTCGCGACCAGGCCCGCGAGCTGCAGGAACAGCCACGGCACGAACAGGTTCACCGCGACCGCGACGCCCAGGATGATCAGCCAGAACCCCTTGTTCTGCTTGTCCGCGGCGCGGTACGCGTCCTCGCGGAAGATCGCGGCCATCACGAACGCCACGATGGCAAACGCCAGCATGGCGGTGAAGATCAGCCACATCACGCCGCCGATTGCCGTCGTCAACACAATGTCCACCACCCGAATCGAGTCGTCCGTACAGCCACCGTACCCGTACAACGGGCCGGGCACCCCCAAGGTGCCCGGCCCTTTGTCACGCCGTTGTCAGCTCGCCGACGCGGGTCACTTCGCCGGCGGGGTCGTCTTCTTCGCGGGGGTGGCCTTGCGGGCGGCCGGGGCCTTCTTCGCCACCGGCTTCTTCTCCGCGGCGGGCTCGGCCTGGGCCTGGGCCGGCTTCGGCTCGGCCTGGGCCTCGACCGGCTCGGGCTTGCCCTCGACGACGACCGCGAAGTCCTCGATCTCCTCGGCGGCCTCGCCGCGCCACGTCTTCACGGCCTGCTCGCCGTGCTCGGCGACCTTCTCGTAGGTCTCGCGGGCCTTGACCGCGTACTCGGCGGCGACGCCGACGCCGCGCAGGGCGAGGTCCTGGGCCTGCTCGCCGAGCTTGCGCAGGTCGACGTCGATGGTGCCGAGGAACTCGTTGACCTTGGTCTGGAGCGTCTCCTGCGCCTCCTTGGCGCGGGCGGCGGCCTTCTCCTGCACGGCCTTCGGGTCGGTGTGGCGCACGGCATCGATGCGGGCCGGGGCCTCGGCACGCAGCTGCTCGACCAGGGCGGGCACCTTCTTGGCCTGCTGCAGGGCGAGGTCGGCGGTGCCGGCGGCGAAGTACAGCGGAGTCGGGTCGCTGAGGGTCTTGCGCAGGTCGTCGGTAATGGCCATCGTGATCAGGTCCTCCCGGATTCGCGTTCGGCTGAGGTTGGTGTGGTCCGCGGTGGGGCGGCCGGCGCCCTGGTCCGGTTATCCGGCCGTCCGCCGCGGACCGGCATCGGTGTCGCTCACGTCGGCCGTATCGGCCGTATCGGTGCCGTCGGTGTGCACACCCGCGTCCTGTGCCGGTTCCCCGGCCGCGTCGGGCTCTCCGCCCCCGAATCCGTTCTCCTTGCGGAAGGACTCGTAGATCTGGAGCAGCACCTGCTTCTGCCGCTCGTTGAGCGAGGGGTCGGCGAGGATGACCGCGCGCGTTTCCACCTCGTCGCGATCCCGCTCGGCGTCGAGGATGCCGGCGCGGACGTACAGCGTCTCGGCGGAGATGCGCAGGGCCTTGGCGACCTGCTGGAGCACCTCCGCGCTGGGCTTGCGCAGCCCGCGCTCGATCTGGCTCAGGTACGGATTGGACACCCCGGCGGCGTCGGCGAGCTGCCGCAGCGAGAGCTGGGCGTTCCGCCGCTGCTCGCGCAGGTAGTCACCGAGATTGCCGACGTTCAGCGATGCCATGCCTCCACTGTGCCCCACCCCCGCTAACAATTGCAAGCATCCCGCTTGCAAAAGTGCGCCGCGGGGTGAGACAGACGGGACCCGTGAAGCCGTGGCGAGCCGTTGATGCTGGTGCTCCCGCGCTCGGCGGTCAGGATGGCTGGACTTGGTCGAAGAGGGCGAGGGCTTCGGCGGGGTCCGGGCTCACGAGGCGTTCCAGACCGGCCGTCGTGATCTTCGCCCACTTGCCGGCCCGTGCCCACATCTGTTCCTCGAAGGCACGGACGGCCTCGTCCAGATCTCCAGGGCCGGTGGCGATGGACTCGGCGAGTTCGGCGCCCTCCAGCATCGCGAGGTTCGCGCCTGCCCCCAGTGGGGGCATCAGGTGGGCGGCGTCGCCCAGCAGCGTCACCCCGGGGACGTGGGTCCAGGTGTGGGACACGGGCAGGACGTAGAGGGGGCGGTGGACGAAAGCGGTGCCGTGGCGGAGGAGGTCGAGGACGGGAGCGGCCCAGCCGTCGAACAGAGCCAGCAGGCTCGATCTGACGGCCTCGGCGTCGGCCAGGTCCAGGTTCGTGTGCCAGTCCAGCGGCGCGCGGAACTGGGCGTACACCCTGACGTGGCCGCCGCTGTTGCGCTGGGCGACGAGGCTTCGGTTCACGCCGTACACAGCCAGGGAACCTTCGCCGACCAGCCGGGCGAGGTCGGGGTGGCGGGTGTCGACGTCGTCCAGGGAGGTCTCGACCGTGGTGACGCCGGTGTAGTGCGGCGTCACCGGCGAGACTGCCGGGCGGGTCCGGGACCAGGCGCCGTCCGCGCCGACCACGAGGTCGAACGTCTCCTGTCGCCCGTCCGCGAATTGGACCAGTACGCCATCCCGGGTCCCCGGCACCACCTGTGTCACGCCCCGCCCCCACTGGACGTCGAGAGGGCCGAGCAGCAGGTCACGGAGTTGCCCGCGGTCGATCTCGGGATTGGCCCGGTCGTCCGGGCGGGGTTGCCAGTCGCGCAGGACGGTCCCGTCCGTGTCCAGGATGCGCATGGCCTGCCCCTCGGGACGGGACAGCGCCTGGAACTCCGCCAGCAGCCCCGCCTTGTCCAGCGCGAGCTGGCCCAGCCCTTTGTGCAGGTCCAGCGTGCCGCCCGGGGGGCGGGCGTCGGGGGCGGGATCGCGTTCGAGGACGGTGACGGGGTGGTCATGGCGGTGCAGGACGCGGGCGAAGGCAAGGCCGCCGGGACCGCTCCCGACCACTGCGATGCGATGTCTCATGCCGATACACTGTATTCGTTCGTTACGATGCATCGCAACGGTACGATGTCACCATGACTGTGTGGGACCGGCCGGAGCCGCCGACTCAACCCGTGCCGCTCGACCGGGAGCGGATCGTCGCCACCGCCATCGCGCTGGCCGACGAAGGCGGGCTGGAGGCGGTGTCCTTGCGCAAGGTCGCGGCCCGCCTGGACGCCGGTCCGATGCGGCTGTACAGATACATCGCCACCAAGGAGGAGCTGTTCGACCTCATGGTGGACGAGGTCCAGGCCGAGATTCTCCCCGAGGAGCAGCCCGGTGACTGGCGGGAGGCGCTGCGTATCCTCGCCCACCGCACCAGACAGGCCGCTCTCCGCCACGCATGGCTGGCCGACCTGCTCGGCGGCCGCCCGGCCCTGGGCCCGAACGGCCTCGCCGTGACCGAGGCCAAGCTGGCCGCCCTCGACGGCCTCGCCGATGTCGACACCGTCATGCGCGCCGTGGAGACTGTCAGCGCCTACTTCATTGGCGCGATCAGGCGCGAGATCGCGAACCTGCGGGCCGAGCGCGCCACGGGCCTGTCCAAGCGCGACTGGCAGCGCGCCTCCGGCCCGCACGTGACGAAAATGTTGGCCACGGGCCGCTTCCCGGCGCTGGCCAAGGCCGTGTACGACGGCACGGACGTGGATGCCGAGACATCCTTCGCGACCGGCCTGGACTGGGTCCTCGACGCCGTGGCCGCCAAACTCGACTGCCCGCGGGCGTGACGCTCGGCTCCTGCCGCATGTGAACGAGGGACACCGGCATCCACGGCACGGGGCCGATGGCGGGCTCGCGGCCCGGTCGCCTCGAACCGAGGCGGCTGCCGACGGGCCAGTCGGTGTCAGTGCTCGCCCCTACGCTCGTCGAGTCGCTGACGATCAAGGGGGAGGCTCGCGTGATCACCGAGGACATGACGATGAAGCGTATTGAGGAAGCCATCGGGCTGCAGCACGCGGGGGACGGCGATGGCGCTCGGCACCGGTTCGCCGAGATCTGGGAAGGGATCACGCCGGATGGTGATCCTTTCCACCGCTGCGTTCTCGCTCACTCCATGGCCGATCTCCAGAAGGACCCGCGGGACGAACTCACCTGGGACTTGCGGGCATGGGAAGCGGCCGGTGCGGTGACCGACGACCGGGCCGAACAGCACGACGCGTCCTTGGCGATCCGGGGGTTCTACCCGTCGCTGCACCTCAACCTCGCCGCGGACCACCACAAGCTGGGGGACGATGATCGCGCCCGCGCCCACCTGGCCCAGGCACAGCAGTACGTCGATGCACTGGGCGACGACGGCTACGGGCAGGGCATCCGATCGGCACTGCAGCGGCTGGCCGCCGAACTCGGCATCGAACAGGGCCGCGCAGAAACCAGAAACCTCGGTTGACCTTCACCTTGGGGGAGCCCGCAGCATCGGTGGGGCCGGGCGACGGGCCCGGCATGAGGAGGGACGAGCATGGGGTTGCTGACCATCGGGGCGTTCGCGAAGGCGTCCCGGCTGTCGCCGAAGGCACTGCGTCTCTACGACGAGCTCGGCCTGCTGACCCCCGCCCGCGTCGACCCGGTGACCGGCTACCGCCTCTACGCACCGGAACAGCTGGACCAGGCCCGCCTGGTCGCCTGGCTCCGCCGCCTGGGGATGCCGCTGGCCCGCATCCAGCACGTCCGCACGCTGAACGCGGTGGCGGCGGCCCGGGAGGTCCGCGCGTTCTGGGCCCAGGTCGAGGCCGACACCATCGCACGGCGGGACCTCGCCACCTTCCTCGTCGACCACCTGTCACGGAAGGACCCCGCCATGTCCCCGACCGCCAAGCCCCTGGGCATCCGTTACGCCGCTCTGTCCGACACGGGCCTCGTCCGCGAGAGCAACCAGGACACCGCCTACGCCGGGCCCCGGCTGCTCGCCGTCGCCGACGGCTGCGGCAGCCAAGGAGCCCCGGCCAGCGCAGCCGCCGTCGACGCGCTCAAGCACCTCGAAACCGGCGGCGTCCCGGCCGGCCCTCTCCTCAACGTCCTCGAAGACGTCGTCGAACAGGCCAAGCAGGCCGTGCACGACATCGCCGGGGACGGCTCGTCGTCCGAGCACACCGGCACGACGCTCACCGCGATGCTCTGGACCGGATCCCAGCTGGCCCTCGTCCACATCGGTGACTCCCGCGTCTACCTCCTGCGTGAGGGAGAACTGTTCCAGATCACCCACGACCACACCATGGTCCAGTCGATGGTCGACGAAGGCCGCCTCAGCCTGGAAGAGGCCGCCTCGCACCCGCAGCGGTCGCTGCTGGTCCGGGCCCTGGGCCGAGGAGCCGACACCACACCCGACATGCGCCTCCACGACGCCCGGCGGGACGACCGGTATCTGCTCTGCTCCGACGGCCTGTCGACCGTCGTACCGACCCAGGACATCCACCGAGTGCTCTCCGGGACCGGCGAACCCGAGCAGGCCGTCCGTGAACTCGTCGCCCTCGCCAACGGCTCCGGCGGTCCCGACAACGTCAGCTGCGTGGTCGCCGACGTCCTGGAGCTCCGGCAGTAGGAGCGAGCGGCATGCGCCGGGCCGATTCTGCCGGCGTGGCTGTGACATCCGGCTCGCGTCAGTCGGTGACGTGGTCCTCCGGGGCGGTGCGGGCCAGTTCGGCGAGGGTGGTGAGGGCCTGGGCGAGGACGTCGGGCGGTGGTGTGGCGAGGCCCAGGCGGACGGCGTTCGGGGCGTGGTGGTCGCCGACGGTGAAGGCGGCCGCCGGGACCACCGCGATGCCGTGCCGCGCGGCGGCGGCCACGAAGGTGTCCGCGCGCCACGGACGCGGCAGGTCCCACCAGGCGTGGAAGGAGCGTTCGTCGCTCCGCACCGCGAACCCGGCCAGACACCGGGCCGCGATCCGCTGCCGTACCGCCGCCTCCCGCTGCTTGGCGGCCACCAGCTTCCGTACCGTGCCGCCGCGCTGCCAGCGGTGGGCGGCCTCCAGGGCGAAGCGCAGGGGAGCCCAGCCGCCCGCGCGCAGGGCGGTGGTGACCGCGGTCGTCAGGGCGGGCGGGGTGATCGCGAAGCCCAGGGACAGGCCGGGCGCGATGCGCTTGGAGAGGCTGTCGATCACGACGGTCCGCTCGGGGGCGTACGCGGCGAGCGGCGGGAGGTCGTCGCGCAGGAACGCCCAGATCGCGTCCTCCACGGCGGGCAGCCCGAGGCGCAGCAGCACCTCGGCGAGCCGCTCGACGCGCTGCTCGGGCATGGTGAGCGAGAGGGGGTTGTGCAGCCTCGGCTGGACGTAGACGGCGTGCAGCGGGGCGGCCGCGTGGGCCTGGGCCACCGCCTGCGGGACCAGGCCGTCCGCGTCCATCGCCAGGGGTACGAGGACGATGCCGAGCCTCGCCGCGACCGCCTTGACCAGCGGGTACGTCAGCTCCTCCACTCCGAGGCGGCCGCCCGGCGGCACCAGGGCGGCGACGGCGGCCGAGAGGGCCTGCCGGCCGTTGCCCGTGAACAGGATCCGCTCGGGGGCGGGAGCCCAGCCGCCGCGGGCGAGGATGCCGGCGGCCGACTCCTGCACGGCGGGCAGCCCGGCCGCGCCGACCGGCCGCAGCGCCTGCCCGAGGGCGTCGGGACGCAGCAGCCCGCCGAGCCCCTCGGCGAGCAGCGCGCTCTGCTCGGGTACGGACGGGTAGTTCAGCTCCAGGTCGATCCGGCCGGCCACCGGTTCCGTGAGTGCGGGGGCCGGGTCGGCGGGGGCCGCGCGGACGAAGGTGCCGCGGCCCACCTCCCCCACCGTCAGGCCGCGGCGGGCCAGTTCGCGGTACACGCGGGTGGCGGTGGAGTCGGCGATGCCGTGGCGCCGTGCGAACGCGCGCTGCGGGGGCAGGCGGTCGCCGGGGCGCAGGGCGCCGGACCTGATCTCGTCGGCCACCGCGTCGGCGACGCTCCGGTAGTCCTTCACGGCTCGCCATCCCACCACACCATTGCACCGAGCGCAATCTTTTGATTGCACCGAGTCATTGCCCTGCCCTAGGCTCGCGGCATTGCACCGAAAACGGCGTGAACGGCGTTCGACGAGGGGGTTTTCAGGGTGGAAGCGAGCGGGATCCTCGGCGTGGCCGTGGTGGCACTCGGCATGGTGCTCACCCCCGGTCCGAACATGATCTATCTGGTCTCCCGGAGCATCACCCAGGGCAGGCGGGCCGGGCTGACCTCGCTCGGCGGGATCGCCCTGGGCTTCCTGGTGTACCTGTTCGCGGCGAACCTCGGTCTGTCGGTCGTCTTCACCGCCGTACCCGAGCTGTACCTCACGGTGAAGCTGGCCGGCGCCGGCTATCTCGCGTACCTCGCCTGGAAGGCGCTGAAGCCGGGCGGCATCTCGGTCTTCGCCCCGAAGGAGGTGCCGCACGACTCGCCGCGCAGGCTGTTCACGATGGGCCTGACGACGAGTCTGCTCAACCCGAAGATCGCCATCATGTACGTCTCCCTGATCCCCCAGTTCATCGACCTGCACCGGGGCCATGTCCTGCTCCAGGGACTCGTCCTCGGCTCGGTACAGGTCTTGATCAGCGTCACGGTGAACTTCGTCATCGTGCTCGCCGCCGGCACGATCGCGGTCTTCCTCGCCCGCCGTCCCTCCTGGCTGAAGGTGCAGCGGTATCTGATGGGCACGGTGCTCGGCGCCCTCGCCGTATCGCTGGCGGCCGACACCTCGGGTCCGGCGTGAGGCCGGTCCGGCAAGACGTCAGGATTCGAGAAGCGGCCGCCGCCCCGCCCCCGCTAGCGTGGCCGCCATGGACCGCACCGCAGCGCACGCAGCCGACAGCCATGACCTGATCCGGGTGCACGGCGCCCGGGAGAACAACCTCAAGGACGTCACCGTCGAGCTCCCCAAGCGCCGGCTGACCGTGTTCACCGGCGTCTCCGGGTCGGGCAAGAGCTCGCTGGTGTTCGACACGATCGCCGCGGAGTCGCAGCGGCTGATCAACGAGACGTACAGCGCGTTCGTGCAGGGCTTCATGCCGACTCTGGCGCGGCCCGAGGTCGACGTGCTCGACGGGCTCACCACCGCGATCATCGTGGACCAGCAGCGGATGGGCGCCGACCCCCGCTCCACCGTCGGCACGGCCACCGACGCCAACGCGATGCTGCGCATCCTCTTCAGCCGGCTCGGCGAGCCGCACATCGGCTCGCCCAAGGCGTTCTCCTTCAACGTCGCCTCGATCAGCGGCGCCGGTGCGGTCACCGTGGAGCGCGGCGGGCAGCAGGTGAAGGAACGGCGCAGCTTCAGCATCACCGGCGGCATGTGCCCGCGCTGCGAGGGCCGCGGCACGGTCACCGACCTCGACCTCACCCAGCTCTTCGACGACTCCCTGTCCCTCAACGAGGGCGCGCTCAACATCCCCGGATACAAGACGGGCGGCTGGAACTACCGCCTCTACACCGAGTCCGGCCTGTACGACCCGGACAAGCCGATCCGCGCCTTCACCAAGCGGGAGCTGCAGGACTTCCTGTACCGCGAGCCGACCCGGATGAAGATCGCGGGGATCAACATGACCTACGAGGGTCTGATCCCGCGCATCCAGAAGTCGATGCTCGCCAAGGACAAGGAGGGCATGCAGCCGCACATCCGGGCCTTCGTGGACCGTGCGGTCACCTTCGCCGTCTGCCCGGAGTGCGAGGGCACCCGGCTCACCGAGGCGGCCCGGTCCTCGAAGATCGACGGGGTCGGCATCGCCGACGCCTGCGCGATGCAGATCAGCGACCTGGCGGAGTGGGTACGGTCGCTGTCCGAGCCGACCGTGGCACCGCTCCTGGCCTCCCTGCGGCACACCCTCGACTCGTTCGTGGAGATCGGCCTCGGCTATCTCTCGCTCGACCGTCCCGCGGGCACACTGTCGGGCGGCGAGGCGCAGCGCGTGAAGATGATCCGGCACCTCGGCTCCTCCCTCACCGACGTGACGTACGTCTTCGACGAGCCCACGATCGGGCTGCACCCGCACGACATCCAGCGGATGAACGAGCTGCTGCTGCGGCTGCGCGACAAGGGCAACACCGTGCTGGTCGTGGAGCACAAGCCGGAGGCGATCGCGATCGCCGACCACGTCGTCGACCTCGGCCCCGGCGCCGGTACGGAAGGCGGCACGGTCTGCTTCGAGGGCACGGTGGCGGGCCTGCGGGCCAGCGGCACCCTCACCGGCCGCCACCTGGACGACCGGGCGGCCGTCAAGGACGCGGACGCGGTGCGCAAGCCGACGGGCGCGCTGGAGATCAGGGGCGCGACGACGCACAACCTGCAGAACGTGGACGTGGACATCCCGCTGGGCGTGCTGACCGTGGTCACCGGTGTCGCCGGCTCCGGCAAGAGCTCGCTCGTCCACGGATCGGTCCCGGCCGGCGCGGACGTCGTCTCCATCGACCAGACCCCGATCCGCGGCTCACGGCGCAGCAACCCGGCGACGTACACCGGGCTGCTGGAGCCGATCCGCAAGGCGTTCGCCAAGGCCAACGGCGTGAAGCCGGCGCTGTTCAGCGCCAACTCCGAGGGCGCGTGCCCCACTTGCAACGGCGCCGGGGTCGTCTACACCGACCTGGCGATGATGGCCGGGGTCGCCACGACCTGCGAGGAGTGCGAGGGCAAGCGGTTCGAGGCGTCGGTGCTGGAGTACACGCTCGGCGGGCGGGACATCGCGGAGGTGCTGGCGATGTCGGTGACCGAGGCGGAGGAGTTCTTCGCCGCCGGCGAGGCCCACATCCCGGCCGCCCACAGGATCCTTCAGCGGATGGCCCACGTGGGCCTCGGCTACCTCACCCTCGGCCAGCCGCTGACGACGCTGTCGGGCGGCGAACGCCAGCGGCTGAAGCTGGCCACGCACATGGCCGACAAGGGCGGTGTCTACGTCCTGGACGAGCCGACGACCGGTCTCCACCTGGCCGATGTCGAGCATCTCCTGGCCCTGCTCGACCGCCTGGTCGACTCCGGCAAGTCGGTGATCGTGGTCGAGCATCACCAGGCGGTCATGGCGCACGCGGACTGGATCATCGACCTCGGTCCGGGGGCGGGCCACGACGGGGGACGGGTGGTCTTCGAGGGCACACCGGCGGATCTGGTCGCGTCCCGCTCCACCCTCACGGGCGAGCATCTGGCGGCGTACGTCGGGGCGTGAGCCGCGGGCGTGGGGGCGCTTCAACGGTGTTCTCCGGGCGTCGCCTTCATCGTCGAGGTGAAAGCGCCGGGCGCGTGCCGCACTGTTGCGTGAGCTGGTGCACGACTTGATCCATCGAATGCTTCATCGAGCCCTGTTGGGTTCAGGCCGGGGCCGGGATTGTGAGGCAATCGCAGCCCGAGCGCGAACACGAGGAAACTTGCGAGAAGTTACGCAGCATCGCCTACCAAACAGCCGTCGGCTTATGACTCCGGTCGCGGGGACCGAGGGCTTGGTCGTGCCGCCGGGAGCAGGGCGGAAGCTCGTCTCCCCTGTGCAGCAGGTGACGTTCAAGGTCACCGGCGAGCACTCCCTGGCCGCGTCCAGTTCGCCTTCGAGCCGCGCGTACGCACGCTGGGACACTGGCGGGAGTGGGAGTCCCCCTCGGGGCAGGGATACTTCAGGGCGCCCGTCGGCACCGTCATGGTCGTCCCCCGGGGGTGCCCGGCCACCACTACGTCGGCGCCACCAACCTCATCACCACCACCCCCATCACCGGACCCGAACTCGGCTCCACCCACACCCTCATGCGCGAGGCATGCGAGCAGATCGACCACACCCTGGCCTTCGGCCGCATCCAGCACCTGATGTCCGGCTCCCGCCCCATCCCGCTGGACCGCTTCCCCCTCCTGGGTACCTGCTCCCTGTCCGGTCTTGTCTTCGCCACCGGCACCTATCGCGACGGCTTCCACTACTCACCCGTCGTCGCCCGCCACCTGGCCACCACACTGCTCGGACCTTCCGGAGGCGGGCAGGATGCCGACCTCGCTGCCGATACGGCCCACTTCGCCCCTGAACGCCCGCCCATCCAGGTCATGACCCGCGCGGAGGCGATCGCCGACACGGTCCAGCACACGGTGGACACCATCCAGGAACAAGGCATGCACATGCCGTTCTGGCTCGACAGCACCCCCATGGAGGACTGGGTGCGCGGACAGGTCGAGAACCTCTACGACCGGCTCGGCGACGGCGCCGTCCTGGCACCGGAGCTCATCTACACCCAGTTCCCCGCTCCCAAGTCCACGGACGACACGCACGCCCTCGACCGCCTGACGGCCTATCTGGGCAAGGCACGCGCCCACCACGGCACCGGCCTCGGCCTTCACCCCAACGCCTCTGCCTGACCGGGTCTTGCGGACTCCTGGTGCCAGTCTGAGGGACGCGGCGGGGGTCAGCCCTCGAAGCCCGCTGCCGCGAGCAACTCGTTGATCCGCTCGCGGTGGGCCTTCTCCCACTCGTCCAGGGTCTCCGCGGCCTCCTTCGCGAGCTTCGCCCGGGCCCCCGCCAGGACCTGCTCCGCCAGCGCCGCCGGCACCACGACCACGCCCTCCTCGTCCGCCACGACCACGTCCCCGGGCTCCACCCGGACGCCCCCGCAGCGCACGGGCTCGTTCAGCGGGCGTACGGACTTCTTGGCGCCGGGGATCGGGATGACGCCCCGGGCGAAGACGGGGAAGCCCAGCTCGCGGACTTCGCCGAGGTCGCGGATCAGGCCGTCGGCGACGAAGGCCGTCACCCCGCGGCGCCGGGCGACCGCGCACACGTTGCCCCCGGCCAGCGCGTAGTCGAGGTCGCCGGACTCGACCACGATGATCGAGCCGGGCGCGGCGCGGTGGACGGCCGCGTGCAGCATGAGGTTGTCGCCGGGCGGGCAGCTGACGGTGAACGCCGGTCCGGTGACGCGCGGTACCGGCCCCCACAGCGGTCGTATCCCGATGTCCATGACCTGCTCGCGGCCCAGGAGATCGGCCAGGGTGGTCGTCGGGATTCCGGCGAAGGCTTCCGTGTCGGTCATGCCCCGCACGCTATCGCCGTCAGAACGGCAACGGGCGGGCGTGGATCACATCCAGGCGGGACACCGCGCGCGTGAGGACGACGTACAGCCGGTGTGCGCCGCGCTCCTCCGCCTCGGCCACCGCCGCCGGCTCCACGGCCACGACATGGTCGTACTCCAGGCCCTTGACCATGCTCGCGGGGACGAGCGTCACCCGGGCGCCCAGCGCGTCCGGACCGGCGGTGGTGATACCGGCCTTCGTCAGCGCCTCCGCCACGCCCGCCAGCTCCTCGTCCGCCGCCACGACACCCACGGAACCCTCCCGGGCCAGCGCCTCGCGGACCGCCGTCACCGTCGTGCCCGGCACATCGGCGGTCGGGCGCAGGGTCAACTCGCCGTCCGTGCGCAGGGACCGGGCCGGCGGTGCGGTCACGTCCAGCCGGGCCAGCAGCCGGTTGGCCAGCGCCACGACGGCCGCCGGGACCCGGAACCCGGTCGTCAGCGGGACCACCGTCGTGTCCGGCTTGCCCAGGTGGCGCAGGTGGACGGACCAGTCGCGGGCGGCCCACGGGGTCGTGCCCTGGGCGAGGTCGCCGAGGACGGTCAGCGAGCCGAAGGCGGCCCTGCGGGCGATCGCCCGGCACTCCATGGGTGAGAGGTCCTGTGCCTCGTCCACGACGATGTGGCCGTAGCCCTCGGGGTGTTCGATCAGTCCGGAGAGTTCGTCCAGCAGGACCAGGTCCGCCGCCGACCAGCGGGCCGACTTGTACGAGCGCGGTGCGCGCGGCCGGCGGAGCGTCTCCTGTTCGTCCGCATCCAGCAGGCCGTCCGCCGCACGGGCCAACACCGCCGGGTCGGTGAGGAGTCGGGTCAGCACCTCCTCGGGACGGACCCTGGGCCAGACCAGGTCGAGGTGGGCGGTGAGCGGACGGGCCCGTTCGATACGGCGCACCCAGGCGGCGGGCAGGACACCGGAGCGCCGTTCGGCCCGCTCGCGCAGCCGCCGCACCACCCGGGTGCGCACCCGCTCGCGCCCGATGGCGTACGGCGGCTCCTCGGCGCGCACCTCCTCGACGATGGCGGCCAGTTCCGCCGCCGGCACCCGCCGGCGGTAGGAGCCGTCGGGTACGGCGAGGTCGGTGACGCCGTCGGTGGTGACGTGGGCGTACAGCGCCCGGTGCAGCACCTCGGCCATCCGGGCGTCGTGCTTGAGCGCGGCGGTCGCCACGGGATCGGTGCCGGTGACCGGGTGGCGGGCGATCTCTTCCAGCAGGGTCGACTGGCGTACGCCCGTCTCGCCGAGCGACGGCAGCACCTCGGCGATGTAGTGCAGGAAGGTGCGGTTGGGGCCGAGGATCAGCAGGCCGGCGCGCTGGAGTCGCTTGGGGTGGGTGTAGAGGAGGTACGCGGCGCGGTGCAGGCCCACGGCGGTCTTGCCGGTGCCGGGGGCGCCCTGGACGCACACCGAGTCGGTGAGGGCGGCGCGGACCAGGTCGTCCTGTTCGGGCTGGATGGTGGCGGCGATGTCCCGCATGGGTCCGACGCGGGGCCGTTCGATCTCGCGGGTCACGATGTCGCTGGTCCGCGACTCGCCCCGGGTCAGGTGCTCGTCCTCCAGACCGGTGAGGTCGGCGGCGGCGCCGGTGCTGCCGGGCGCCCAGCCGAACCGGCGCCGTACCTCCACGCCCTGGGGATCGCGGGCGCTCGCCTGGTAGAAGGCGCGGGAGACGGGGGCCCGCCAGTCGACCACGAGGGGCGGGGCGGCCGGGTGCTCGGTGATCCGGAGCCGGCCGACGTGGTAGTGCTGCCCGCCGTGCCCGGGGGCGCCGTCGGCGAAGTCCAGACGGCCGAAGAACAGCGGGCCGGGCGGCAGTTCGCGCATCGCCTTGGCCTGGCTGCGCAGTTGGTAGCCGAGGACCTCGGCGTCGGCGCCGGAGGCGGAGACGTCCTCGCCGATGACGACCTGTTCGGCGGCGCCCTCGATCATCGCGGCGAGAGCGGCACGGCAGCGGTCGTGGTGGGCGCGCTCGGTGTGCAGGGTGTCGACGAGGGCGGGGTCGATGGACGTCATGACGGCAGCGTACCGCCATAACGTTACCAAGTTACATTTTTAACCCGGTCTCACTGGTCTGTCCGGTCTCACGGGCGGCTTCCCGGATCCCGGTCTCACGGGCGGCTTCCCAGGTCGGGGAGCCCCCGCGCCAGCCGCGCGAAGGCCCGCTCGGCGGCCCGTACCGCGTCCGGCCGCACCGCCTCCACGTCCTCCCCCGCCGCGATCCGCCGGAAGTTCTCCAGCGCGAGGATCCGCTGGACGGCGATGATCTGCCCGGCCGCCAGCCGCGCGTCCAGATCCCCGCCGAGCGCCTCGGCGAGCGCCGTCTCGGACCGCTCCTGATGCCGGTACGCCCGCGCCACCAGGGACGGGGTGCCGTAGAGCAGGGCGTGGAAGGCGAGCACCTGCGGGTGGTCGTTGAGCCCGGTGACGGGATCGCCGCTCTCCAGCCCTGCCAGGAAGTGCCGGCGCAGCGCGTCCACCGGGTCGGCCGCGCCGGCGACCACCCGCGCGGCCTCCGTCTCGTGGTCCGCGATGCGGTGCAGGACCAGGTCCTCCTTGGCCGGGAAGTACCGGAAGAGGGTCGGCTTGGAGATCCCGGCCGCCGCCGCGATCTCGGCGACGGACACCGCGTCGAAGCCCCGCTCCAGGAACAGCCGTACGGCGATGTCCGACACGTCCCTGTACATCTGCTGCTTCTTGCGCGCGCGCAGCCCCATCTCACCCATGGGGGGAGCCTACGCAGCGCCGCCCGGACGGGCGGGCCGGACCAGGGCGCCGGTGAGGTGCGGATTGGTCCGGCGCCGGGACGACAGCCCCAGGGAGGCGGTGGCCGCCGCCAGGGTCATCGCGTACGACTCCACCGCGCGGCGCACGTTGGGGGCGTCCAGGCTCGCTCCGGTGACCAGGCGGTCGAGGTCGACGTAGGCGGAGCGGACGATCTCGATCCACCGGTACACCTGCCAGTCCTCCCGCCAGTTCTCGGTGCACCGGGCGGGCAGCCGGGTCTCCCAGCGGCGGAACATGCGGTCGCGGATCTCCGGCCGGGTCGGGGTCAGATGCATGTGCCGGACCAGCTCGTACAGCGGGTCGCCGACCACGGCCAGCTCCCAGTCGATGAGGGTCAGCGCCGGCGGGTCGTCGCGGCGCACCAGGTTCCACGGGTTGAGGTCGCCGTGCAGCAGGGCGGCGGCGCGGTCGGTGACCTCGTGCCGGGCGAGGATCTCGCGCAGCCTGGGCGCGTCGGGCAGGCCGAGGAAGCGGGCCACCCGCTGGGACTCCTTGGGCAGTCCGGCCACCAGGGCCACCAGTTGCTCGCTCAGCCAGGCGTAGAAGCCGGGCCGGCCGGCCACCGGGTCGACCAGGGTGTAGTCGACCCCGGTCAGCGCGGCCAGCTGATCGACCAGGCCGTCCGCCTCGTGCGGGAGCAGCCCGTGCACCGGGTGCTCGGGCCGCCGGCGCATGTCGGGCGGGCCCTCGTAGGTGTGGACGGCGAAGCGGTCCCCGGAGTAGGTCCGGATGCCGGAGAGGTCCTTCGAGTGGCTCTCGCCCAGCGCCAGCACCCGCGGCGCGGCCACCGCCGCGCCGGACCGCTCGATGGCCCGGAGCACGCCGTGCTCGCTGAGGAAGCTGCGTTCGCGCCGCGTGACGTGCGTGACCTTGCGGCGGACGACGACCGGGAACGGGGTGCCGGGGACCCGCAGCACCGAGTTGAGGTGCGCGGTGCCCTTGAACACCCGGTGGGCGGGGGCCGCGCCCTCCAGGATCAGGGCGTCGGCGACGGCGGAGTGCGGGAAGTCGGGGTGTTCCGGCACGCGCCGGTCCGGCGTCCAGTCGATGGCGCGGGCGGGCGGAGCCGGGCGCGGTCCGCCGTGGGCCGGCGCCGCGGCACCGGCGCCCGGCCCGGCACCGGGCCGTACGGAGGCCCGCCAGCGGAACAGGATCCGCTCGATCTCCTCCCGTCCCGGCACCCGGCCCAGTCGCAGCGGCTCCGCCGCCGCCAGCACGGCCCGGTGCACCCGTGCCGTCGCCTCGTCCAGGCTCCGCTGGTCGAAGGACTCCTCCAGCGACTGCGCGGCCCGCATCACGTCGGGGAACACGGACTGCGCCCGTTCGAAGGCGACGTAGTGGCGCAGATCCCGGCCCACGCCGCCCACCGCGGCGGGCCGCACCGCCCCCATGGCGCGCACCCACGCCGCGACGACCTCGTCCCACTGGTGGTCGGGGTAGCGCATCCGGACCAGGTGGACGGCGAGGTCGTGCAGCGGGTCGCCGTAGCCGGCCAGCTCCCAGTCCACGCAGACCGGGGGCGCGGCGCCGCCGTCCGGCATGATCACGTTGTCGCGGTGCAGGTCGGCGTGGAGCAGGCTGTAGGGGCGGCGGGACATGGCGGGGGTGTGCTCCGCCAGCCGGGCGAGGGCGTCCTCGGGGATGCCGAGAGCGGCGAACAGGCCGCCGAACCTGGGCCAGTTGGGCTGGCGGATGCGCAGGTCGGCCAGACGGGCCAGGGTCCGCAGGAAGCCCTGGCTGTCGGTGTGGTTGCGGGGCCACGGGGCCGGCAGGGGCGGCAGTGCGCCGCCGCGGACCTGGGCCGTCCGGGCGAGCAGCTCCGTCAGCGCCCCGATCAGCAGGCCGTCGACCGGTTTGCCGGGCGGGCAGACGCGGGAGAGCGGTGCGCCGTCCACATGGCTGTGGATGGCGAAGCCGTCCCCTTCGAGCAGACTCTCCGGCACGTCGGGCAGCACGCCCCTGACGGCCCGCAGGATCGCCGCCTCGCTGTGCCAGGTCCGGATCACCACCGGCAGGGCACCGGCCCGCGGCAGCCGCACGGTGACGACGGTGCCCGGCTCCCGGCCGAGCAGCCGGGCCATGGGCTCGGTGAGCGGCAGCACGTGGTTGTGGTGGTGGAAGCCGCCGTTGCTGCGCCCCCGCGCGACGGCCTCCGCCAGGAACGCCCGGCAGACGGCGTCGCGCTGTGCCCGGCCGGCACGCGCGCCGGCCGTGCCACGGGGGACGGGTGGTGCGCCCACTGGCCGCTCCGGGGGTCGATCGCGCTGCGCTGAAGAAGACGAGACGGGTCGAGTCAGGTCGGGGAAACGCTATCTCCCCGTACGACGGACGACACGGCGTACGGCCGGACGAGCAGCCCAACGGGTGGTCTGCCACTCGTCCGCGCCAAGCGGGCGGAGGCCGGCTCGTACGCCGACCCCGACGCGGAGACCCGAGCGATCGCTCAGACGGTTGGCCGGATGCTATCCCATGCCGCTCGGGTCCGGGCCGAACCTCCCACGGCAGGGCCTAGGTCCTGTCGTCAAACTCCCGTCGTTCGCCCGTAGGGCGGGCCCGGCGGCGGCGATGGGGGTCCCCCCGCGCGAGCGAAGCCGAGCGTGGGGGAGCGTGCGATCGCAAGGCGCCGGAGCGCCCTCGATGGGGGTGCCCCCGCGCGAGCGAATTCGAGCGTGGGGGAGGCGCCACGTGGGCGCTCCGGCAACGCGGCTGGGGGTGCCCCCTCTGGGGGAGTGCGTGCCAGGCGTCGCCGGGCAGGCGGGAGTTTGACGGCAGGGCCTAGCCGCGCAGTGTCCGCAGCAGCGGCTCCAGCGACGCGACCACGCTGACGGCGCCGGCGTCCCGCAGGATCCTGCCCTTGCGTTCGTTACGCGCGTAGCCGAGAAACGGAACACCGGCGTTGTTCGCCGCGGCGAGGTCGGAGCGGGAGTCGCCGATCATCAGGGCCGCCGAGGGGGCGCAGCCCATCGCGGTGAGCGCGCGGTTGAGGCAGTGCGGGTTGGGCTTGAGGAGGTGCAGGTCGGCCGTGCGGCCGTAGATGTGGGAGGCGAAGCAGGAGGTGAGGCCGCGGCCGTCCAGGTAGGCGCGGACCACCTTCGGGGAGTTGTTGGTGGTGATGGCGAGCCGGGCGCCGACCGCGGTCCAGGTGCGGATCAGCGGGTCGGCGTAGGGGGTGGGCAGCGCGGAGCCGGCGGCGCGCAGTTCCTCCTGGGTGAGACGTTCCTCCAGCTCGGTCACGAGGTCGCTGCCGGGGTGGCGCAGGTCCACGGCGCGCAGCACCACGTGCGGGTCCAGCAGCTCGCGTTCGGAGTCGCTGAGCAGGTTGTGCAGCCCGTGCCCGGCCAGCCAGTCGACCAGCCCGGCGGCGACCCGTTCCGCCTTGTGCCGCGCGAACAGACGGCAGATCGGTCCGTCGAAGTCCCACAGAACCACCCGGGCAGGTTCGATCAGACCTCGTATCTTCTCGATCTCGTTCGCACTCTGTTCGGTCTGCGCCGTCGCATCAGAAGTCACTAGGAGAGTGTCAGGTCCGTCGTGATGGTTTCCCAGAGGGCGTCGAACCACTTCTGCGATTGCTCCACGAACGCCGCGTCCCGCAGACCGGCCCGCTGCTCGAAGGAGAACAGCAGCGACTCGGAGCCGAGGGTGTCGTACATCTCCAGGGTCCCGCGCTCGGTGGGCTCGGCCCGGCGCGTGACCATGTAGTGCGCGAACAGCGCCTCGACGCCGTTGAGCAGATACAGCTTGACCGGCGGGGTGAACGGCAGCGCCCGGAAGGTGACCTGGACGTCGATGCCGTGGGTGCCGCGCAGCGCCTGGAGGTTGTACTGGAGCACCTGGCCCTGGGCGTTGCGCATGGCCAGCCAGCGCCGGTGGACGGCGTCGTCCTCCGCGCTCCCGGCGTCGACCGACACCGGGAAGGCGAGATTGATGTCCCGGGACGGCAGCAGGATGCGGGCGTCGATCCGCTCGGGGCGCAGCCGGCCCTCGTGGACCAGGCGCAGTGCCTCGCCGAGCGCGGGGATCAGGCTCTGCGCGGTCAGGCAGACGGCGTCGATGCGCACGTGCCGGGCGGCGAAGGCCTCGGTCAGCCGGGGGGCGAGGGCCACCATGGTCGGCTGCGGTTCGTCCCGGGCGGGCTGCGGCTCGGCGACCCGGGGCGGGCTGCCCTTGCTGACGTTGCTGAGCAGCCCGTCCTCGTGGAGCACACGCAGCGCCTGGCGGACGGCGCCGCGCTCGACGCCGAACTCCTCGGCCAGCTCGGCCTGGGTCGGCAGCCGCTCGCCGGGCCGCAGCGCGCCGCTGCGGATGCGCTCGCGCAGGGTGTCGGCAATCTCCTGGGGCGTGAGCCTTCTGCTGCCGTTCACTGCCACATGCTCCTGAGTCACGACCAAACGCTACAACTCTGATCCATCTAAGGGGAGTTGCCCGGAAGTTGTTTATGGAATGAGACCAAGTGGGGACAACTTAAGTGAAGTTGGTTGCCAACTTTAGCGAGTTGGCAAGTCTTCGGAAGGGGGAATCGCCGTGCCCGCTCTCACCTTTGTCGTCGAGCAGCTCGTCCAGTGGAAGTACGGTGCCGCCGGCGGCGTCGGCATGCTCCTGCTCTCGGTCGGCATCAAGACCAGGAACCAGAAGACCGCCTCCGCCGGTGCCGTCCTGCTCGCCGTGCTCCTGGCGGGTCCCGCACTGTGAACTCTATGAGCTGAAACGCAGTTCCGAACTGATCGTCTCCCACAGCGCGTCGAACCACAGCCGCGACTGCTCCACGAACGCGGCGTCCCGCTGTCCGGCCCACCGCTCGAAGGCGAACAGCATCGAGCGCGTGCCGTCGGCGTCGTACAGCTCCAGATGCTCGTGCTCGATCTCCCGCTCGCGGCGCAGCAGCGTGTAGTACGCGAAGAGCGCCTCCGAGCCGTTGAGCAGATACAGCTTGACCGGCGGAGTGAACGGCAGGGCGCGGAAGGAGACGTGTACGTCGATGCCGTGGGTGGCGTACAGAGCCAGCAGATTCTGCCGCAGCACCATGCCCTGGGCGTTGCGCTGGGCCAGCCAGCGGCGGTGCAGCAGACCGCCGTCGTCGGCGGCCACCGGGGTTGGGAAGGCGAGGGCGATGTCCCGGCTGGGCAGCAGCACCCGGACGTCGATCTTGGCCGGTTTCAGCCGTCCGGCGTGGATCTGCCGCAGCGGCTCGCCGACGGCCAGCGTGAGCGAGACCGAGGTCAGGCAGAGCGCGTCGATGCGCACGTGAGGGGCGGCGAAGGCGGCCGCGATACGGGGCGCGAGGCCGACCATCGTGGGCTGCGGCGGGGCCGCAGGACCGGCCGGCAGCCGCACCGGTGCGGGCACCGCCGCCACGGTGGCCGGGCTGCCCTTGGACACGTTGGTGAGCAGCCGCTCCGACTGCAGGATGCGCAACGCCTGCCGTACGACCCCGCGTTCCACGCCGAACTCGCCGGCCAGCTCGGCCTGCGTGGGCATGCGCTGACCCGCCCGCAGCACACCGGACGTGATCCGGCCGCGCAGCGCGTCGGCGATGTCGCGGGGGGACGCGTGAGGCTGCCGCGGCCTCGTCCGTCCGCCGGCGGAGGCGTGCTCCGGGTCCACGGACAAACACTACAACTTCCCGCCAACTTCCGGCAGTTCACCGACGGCTGGTTATGAGCCGCTTCCCAGCGGTGATAAGTACAGTGAAGTTGGCTACCAACTTGCATGACCTGGTCAAGCTTCCCAGTGGTTGGTCGGCCGGGCTCCCTTCCGGAGGGGAGCCGGGAGTCCGGACAGGGGACGGCCACCGAAGCGCACAGTCACAACTGAACACGACATGGCACAGCCACAACTGCACACGGCACAGCACAGCCACAACTGAACAGCTCGCTACGGATGAACAGTCAACGCATCGCCTGCGGAAGGGACTTCAGAAGATGTCCGGGCACCACGGCCGCCCGGACGAGCGGAACAGGGCGTCGGCCTGCCGGGCGGCGCCCTCTCGTTCTTCCCGGAGCCGGCCGAGCGCCGCGAGCCGCACCGGCGACTCACCGCCGAGCCAGATCGAGGCCAACTCCCCCACACCCAGCGTGAGATCGGGACTCGCCGCGGGCGCCGACACACAGGACGCCCCCTCGGGCGAGGCCTCCAGCCGGAACCGCCCCCCGGCCAGTCCCGCGGCCGGTCCCCCGTCGTCCACGACGTCCAGGACCAGCGTCCCCGCCGCGTCGTACGTCCGCGCCTCAAGGGCCCGTACGACATCCAGGATCCGCACCCACAGCCAGTCCGCGTGCTCGGTGATCCGGGCCGCGCGCGGGTCGGGCAGATAGTCCGGCAGCAGGTCGTCCGGGCCGCGGAAGCCGGTCTCGACCTTCGTGATCCAGTCGATCGAGCACAGGTAGTGCCACAGGGCGCGCTCGGCGGCCGCAGTGGTGGCCGTGAGCCTGAGCACGCGGGCGGTCTGGTCCGGCTGCTTGCCGTTCCAGGTCTCGTCGGACTTGTACGCCACCAGGCCCTGGACCTCGCCGTCGGCCGCGCGGTGGACGGCGTAGAAGGGCTCGGTCCAGTCGGCGTGGAAGCGCAGGGCACCGGTGCTGAGCTGCCACCACAGCTCGTCCCGGCTGACCGCGCCGGGCTGGAGCCGGCGGAACCGCTCGTGGAACTCCGGGCCGAGCTTGCGGATGTCCGCGCCGTCCACCAGGTCGATCCGGCCGCCGTCGTCGGGCCCGGACCAGCGCGGATCCAGACCGGCCCGGGGCACCTCGATGGTCCAGGTCGTCGTCCAGGTGGCGGGGCCGAAGCCGTAGCGACCGTAGATCGGGTACTCGGCGGCGATCAGCGTGGCGACGACGTCACCGCGCTCCTTCGCCGCCGCGAGGTCCTGGTTCATCATGCGGGTGAGCAGGCCGCGGCGGCGGTGGGTGGGGCTGACGGTGACGTTCGAGATCGCGTTCGCGGGAACGAGCCCGCCGCCGACCGCGGTCAGCTCCTGCGCGAAGGAGCGGAACGTGGCCACGCACCGGTCGCCGTCGAACGCGCCGAGCAGCCGCCCCGGCACGAACTGCGCCCGGCGGGCGTCGAGTTGCTCGGGCGCCAGCACCGGCGGCTGCAGAAACCCCGTGGCCAGCGCGCGCTGCCAGTCCTCGAATTCGGCCTCGGTGACGATCCGGACGTCGCTCATACGCCCACCGTAGGCGGGCGACCCGCCGACTGTCCTCCGGGTTTTTTTCCGCCCTCAGATCAGCAGGTCGTCCACCTGGGCCTCGCCCACCCGGTAGCGGCGGGCGATCTCCGCGCTGGAGTCGTCGGCCGTGCGCTGCAGATGCTGGCGGCGCCGGGAGACCTCCTGCTCGTACTGGACCAACCGCCCCATCGCGGTGGCCAGTTCGGGATCCGTGCGGGCCTGGAGGTCGGACAGTTCGACCTCGGCGAGCATCTCGGCGGCCAGCTGCCCGTACTCCTCGTTGTGCGGGGTGCCGAGCGTGACATGGCGGGCCGAGGAGCGGTGCCGGGCCGGGGCGTCCTTGAGGATCTCCGGGAGCCGGTCGACCACGGAACCGTCCGCGGGCGCCGGCAGCGCGGCCCGGCCGCGCCGGCACAGCTCCGCGCGCAGGATGTCGATCCGGCCCTGCAGCAACCGCCGCACATAGCTGAGGTCCGCCTCTTCGCGCTGGGCGTCCCGCCGCAGGGTGCGCAGCTCGGGCAGGCTCAACAGGGCCAGATCCGGCTCGGGCGGCGGCGCGGGCAGGCTCAACAGGGCCGGATCGGGCTCGACCGGCGCCGTAGGCAGGCTCAACAGGGCCGGATCGGGCTCGACCGGCGCCGTAGGCAGGCTCAGCAGAGCCGGATCGGGCTCGGCCGGCGGCGCGGGGAGCGTCGCGCCCGCCGGAGTGTCGGCACGCTGAACCGGCGCCCGGTACGTCCCCTGCGCCCCCAGCCACCCGCTCGTACTCGGTGTGCTCATGTGGTTGTGACCGTCCCCTCGACCGGCGTGTGAAAGCATCGTGCCACCCCAACTGGCCGCTATGTGACCGAGTGCCCCCGAACGGCCCCAGATGGGGGGTTAGAGATCTATATTGGACCCCCTGTATCCGCGTGCCGGGGACCCGGCATGATGGTCCGCATGCGTGCGGTGGTGCAGAGAGTGGACGGCGCGAGCGTCGTCGTGGACGGAGAGACGGTCGGCTCGATCGAGGGCGAGGGGCTGTGCGTGCTCGTCGGGGTGACCCATGACGACACGAAGGAGAAGGCAGCGCAACTCGCCCGCAAGCTCTGGTCGATCCGCATGCTGCAGGACGAGAAGTCGTGCAGCGACATCGACGCCCCGCTGCTGGTGATCAGCCAGTTCACTCTGTACGGCGACGCCCGAAAGGGCCGCAGGCCGACGTGGAACGCCGCCGCGCCGGGTGACGTCGCCGAGCCGTTGGTGGACGAGGTGGTGGCTCAGCTGCGATCGCTCGGCGCGACAGTGGCCACGGGCCGCTTCGGCGCCCAGATGAGGGTGTCACTGACGAACGACGGGCCGTTCACGGTATTGCTGGAGATCTAGGCGTACGGCACTGAAGCTGCCCGAGGGCCGCGGGGCCGTGCCGATACGCGGCTACGGCTCGACCACGACCTCCTGCGCAGCCGCCGTCTCCCCGGCCAGGAGCCGCGCGTCGAGCGGCACGTTCCGCTTCACCAGCGCCAGAGCCACCGGCCCCAGCTCATGGTGTCGTACCGACGTCGTCACGAAGCCGATCTTGCGGCCCTCGGGGCCCTCGTCCGCGACGCGGAGCTCCGTGCCCGGGACCGGGAGGTGGACGTCGCTGCCGTCCAGGTGGAGGAAGACCAGCCGGCGCGGGGGCTTGCCCAGGTTCTGGACGCGGGCGACCGTCTCCTGGCCCCGGTAGCAGCCCTTCTGCAGATGCACCGCCGTACCGATCCAGCCCAGCTCGTGCGGGATCGTGCGGTGGTCGGTCTCGAAGCCGAGGCGGGGGCGGTGGTGCTCGACACGGAGCGCCTCGTAGGCGAGCAGACCCGCGGCCGGGCCGTGCGTGGCCGCGAAGGACTCCAGGTCCTCGCGCGGCAGGAACAGATCACGGCCGTACGCCGTCTCGCGGACCACGACGCCCTCGGGCACCTCGGCGATCGACCCGGCCGGCAGGTGGACGAGAGCGAAGTCGGCGGTCCGGTCGGCGACCTCCACCCGGTAGAAGAACTTCATCGATTCCAGGTACGCGATCAGCGCGTCCTGCGTACCGGGCTCCACGTGCGCCCAGACGGTCGTGCCGTCGTCCACCAGGTACAGCGCGTGCTCGATGTGCCCGTGCGCGGACAGGATCAGTGCCTCGGTGGCCTCGCCGGGCGGCAGCTCGCTGACGTGCTGGGTGAGCAGCAGATGCAGCCAGCTCAGCCGGTCCGCTCCGGACACGGTGACGACCCCGCGGTGCGAGAGGTCGACGAAACCGGTGCCGTCGGCGAGGGCGCGCTGCTCGCGGAACAGGTCGCCGTAGTGGGCGGCGACACCTTCGTCCACGCCCTCGGCGGGGACTGCGCCGGGCAGGGACAGCAGGGGGCTCTTCATGGGGCCAGCCTACGACGTGGTAGTTGAACTCTTCAGCGAACAGTCCTTGCACCGGCCGAAGATCGCGAAGTGCTTCATGTCCGTGTCGAAACCGAACTGCGCGCGCAGCTTCGCCGTGAACTCGGCGGCGACGTCCACATCGGCCTCGATCACGTTCTCGCAGTCGCGGCACACCAGGTGCAGATGGTGGTGGCGGTCGGCGAGATGGTAGGTCGGCGCACCGTGCCCGAGGTGGGCGTGGCTGACCAGGCCCAGCTCCTCCAGCAGCTCAAGGGTCCGGTAGACCGTGGAGATGTTGACCCCCGACGCCGTCTTCCGCACTTCCACGAGGATGTCGTCGGGGGTCGCGTGCTCCAGAGTGTCCACGGCTTCGAGCACAAGCTGCCGCTGCGGCGTCAGCCGGTAACCGCGCTGCCTGAGGTCACTCTTCCAGTCGGTGCTCACCACACCGACGAGTCTAGAACTACTTGAAGAAGGCGATGCCGTCGTCCGGCATGTCGTCGGGCAGGGCCTTGGCCCAGCGCTCGACGTCCTCCGGAGTGACGACCTTCTTCAGGTGGGCCGACATGTAGGGGCGCAGCTCGACATCGGGCGTCTGCTTCTCGCCGACCCACATGAGGTCGCTCTTGACGTACCCGTAGAGCCGCTTGCCACCGCTGTACGGCTGCGAGGCGGCCGTCCGTGCGACGGCGTCCGTGACCAGGTCGATCTGCGGCTTCTTGTCGGCCATCTCGCCGTACCAGATCTCGATGACACCGTCGTCGCGGGTCATCGTCACCTCGACCTTGCGGTCGGCGTCGATCCGCCAGAAGCCGGACTCCGACTCCAGCGGGCGGACCTTGTTGCCGTCGTTGTCCAGCACCCAGGTGTGCGAGTGGTACTCCAGGAAGTCCCGGCCGTCGTGGGTGAAGCTGACCTCCTGCCCGAAGTTGCACTTCTCCGAGCCGGGGAAGTCGTGCACGCCCGCACCGGCCCAGTTGCCGAGCAGAAAGGCGAGCGGGACGAGGTCCTTGTGCAGGTCGGACGGGATCTCAATCATGAGGGGAAAGCTTTCCTAGGTGTGGGTCAGCGCTGGCCCTGGTACAGCTTCTTCACGGTCAGACCGGCGAAGGCGAGCACGCCGACGCAGACCAGGACCAGCAGGGTTTCGAAGAATGCTTCCACGGGAGCTCCTTGAGCGAGGGCGGGCATACGACAGAGCCGGGGCCCAGCTTACGCGGCCGGAGCCCGGCCCTCCTGAGGAGGTGCGCCGTCCGGGCCTCAGCCCACTTTGACCCCGTCCACGAAGGCCTTCCAGGCGGGGGCGCCGAAGAGGAGGGGGGTGCGAGTGGTGTCCTTGCTGTCGCGGACGGGGACGAGGGGGAGGTTGTCGGCGACCTCGACGCAGGCGCCGCCGTCCGTGTTGCTGTAGCTGCTCTTGCGCCAGGCGGCGGCGCTCAGGAAGTCGTCGGAGACCTCGACGCACTGGCCGCCGTCCGGATTGCTGTAGCTGCTCTTGCGCCACGTCGCGTTACTCAGGTCGATGGCCCGCACGGCTCTTCCTCCAACATCCGCAGGATGAACTTCCGCGACTCGGCCGGGTTCAGTGCCAGGTCACGCATTGCATCGTACGCACGTTGCAACTGCTCAACTGAGCGATTTTCCTCGACCAGTTCACCACGGTACGCGTTCTCCGCATAGGCCACCGTCTGGCCATCCAGCAGCCGCAGAAACATCACGTCAGTGCTCACCAGTCCATGCAGACCGGAGCTTTGCAGCAGGACCTGGATCGTGATGTTCAGGCGCTCGGACGCCTCCAGCAGGTATTCCAGCTGCTCCCGCCACTCACCTGCATCGCGTAGCGGCGTACGCAGCACCGCCTCCGCGATAAGGGCACGGAACGGCGGCGCATCCTCGCCCTCCAGCACGTTCCGCCGACCGGCGCGGGCCTCGACTTGCTGGTCAAGCTCCTTGCCCCTGTAGCCGCCCAGCGCGAGGACCTCACGCGCGTAACCGTCCGTCTGGAGCAGGCCTGGCAGGATGCTCACGCCGTAGTGCCACAGGCTGAACGCCTCCGCCTCCAGCTCCATATAGCCCCGGTACTGCTCCTTGAACTGCTTCGGGTCCGCGACAGCCAGCTCCCAAAGGGTCACCAGCAGCGGAGACGTCCCGTAGTACTGGTCCAGCGCCTGTACGACTTCGGGCCCGCCCAGCGTCTGGCCGTTCTCCATCTTGCTGAACAGGGACGCATCCCAGCCCGCGTCCCTGGCAAGGTCCCGCAGGCTCACGCCCCGCTCGCTCCGCCGCAGCCGTAACTCCTCGGCGAACCGTGCCCTCGGCTCCTGGCTCCGTCCCGTGATCACCAACCGCTGTGGCATCGCGCTCCCGTTGAATTTGTCGAATTTGGCGGCCTCAGCGTTGAACTTGAGCCTCTCAACAGCCCAAACGCCGCTTCCATGCGCCATGCTCGAAGCACCCGAACACGCAGCGTAGTTCAGCGCTTGCGCTGCGCACAGGCGTTCATGGAAAGGAGCTGCCCCGATGACAACGAAGTCGGAGCCCCTCGAACCCGGATCCCTCCTCTACGACCCGGCGACCAGCCAGGTCGGCGAGTACCGGGACAAGTCAGGCCCGTACGCGACGCTGCGCCCCGTCGGCGGCGGCCGGGAGTGGCAGGCCGACCCGGCCTCGCTGCGCCCGGCCACACCTCGGGAGCGGCTGAGCGCCGAGGTGCGGGCGACGAACCAGCACACCCGCGCGGCCGGTGCGAGCGTGCCGCCGGACCCCGAGGACCTCAGCCGACCGCCCTGGCCGATCCCCGGCTGCCCGGCCTGCACGGAGCTTGCCGGGCGCAGGGAGGCCGCCCGCGCCGAGCACGACCGCAGCGCCGAGACCGACGCGAACGTCCTGCTGCGCCAGCACCAGCGGAAGGAGCACCGGGCGTGACGGGGCTGCCGTATGAGGAGTGCAAGCGGCGCCAGACGGAGGTGCGTACACCTCGGGACCCGGAGTTCGTCCAGCCCGCCTACGCGCTGCCGCCCTTCCACCCGTATTTCGCCGAGCAGGCCCGGCAGAGACGGCGTCGGCGGTCGGTCGACGGGGCCGTCGTCAGCGGCGTACTCACCGCCCTCTGTCTCGCCACTCTGATCGTCACCGTCGTCGCCGCGGCTACGCTTCCCGTATGACCAAGAAGCTCGTGATCAAGGTGACGGCGGGGGCCGACGCGCCCGAGCGCTGCTCGCAGGCCTTCACCGTGGCGGCGGTGGCCGTGGCCAGCGGCGTCGAGGTCTCGCTGTGGCTGACCGGGGAGTCGTCCTGGTTCGCACTGCCGGGGCGGGCGGCGGAGTTCGAGCTGCCGCACGCCGCCCCGCTGCCCGATCTGATCGCCTCGATCCTCGCCGCCGGGCGCATCACGCTGTGCACGCAGTGCGCGGCCCGGCGGGCGATCACCGAGAAGGACGTCATCGAGGGCGTACGGATCGCGGGGGCGCAGGTGTTCGTGCAGGAGGCGCTGGCGGACGGGACGCAGGCGCTCGTCTACTGAGCCTTCTCCTCAGCCTTCTAGTGAGCCTTCTACCGAGCCGTCCGCTGAGTCTTCTTACGAGCGCGGGCGCTTCTTGCCGTCCAGTTCGTCCCACCACTCGTCGGACTGGGGATCGCCGGAGGGGTCGTCCCACCAGCGGTCCTCCGGGCCCCGCCGGTTCGCGACCATCGCGGCGACGGGCGGAATCAGCATGGCCACCACGCACATGCCGACGGCCGCCGGGACCGACCAGATGCGCACGACTCCCCAGGCCAGGACGAAGAGCCCGATACAGGTCCCCATCATGGCGAAGTAGATGTGCCGCCGCCGCGCGTACATAAGACCAGGGTAGGTCCGGAGGTCCCTGTCACAAGTGATCCACAATCGCCGCCCGGGCCCGGCCCGCAGGGTTACCGTGACGTAGCCACACCAGTCTCCGCCCCGGGGGGAAACACCACATGCGCGCCCTGCGAATAATCCTGATCCTCGTCGTGATCCTGGGCGGGCTGTTCGTGATCGCGGACCGGATCGCCGTGCACTTCGCCGAGGGGCAGGCGGCCGACAAGCTGAAGTCGACGGAGAACCTCGCCTCGACGCCGGATGTGAACATCAAGGGGTTCCCCTTCCTCACCCAGGTCGCGGGCGGGTCGCTCGACGACGTCGAGGTCGGGATCAAGGACTACGGCGCGGCCACCGGGACCACCGGCCAGAAGATCCGGATCGGCGACCTGAAGGCCGACATGAAGGGCGTCTCCTTCTCCGGGAACTACAGCTCGGCCACCGCGGACAGCGCCACCGGCACCGCGACCATCTCGTACGCCGAGCTCATGAAGACCGCCAAGGCCCAGCCGACCGAGGTCGCCCCCGGGATCACGGCCAGGATCGTCGGCCTCTCCGACGGCGGCAACGGCAAGATCAAGGTCATGGTCGAAGGCACCATCTCCGCCCTGGGGATCAAGCAGACGGTGCCGGTGCTCAGCTCGGTGACCGTCGAGAACGACAAGGTGCAGGTCCACGCCGACTCGCTGCCCAGGCTCGGCGCCGCCGCGATCGCCGAGACCCGCATCCGCGAGATCACCGACTTCCAGCAGGCCGTCGACCAGCTGCCCGGCGGCATCAAGCTGGACAAGGTGCAGGCCGCGGCGGACGGTGTGCAGATCTCGGTGAAGGGTTCCCACGTCAAGCTGGCGGGGTAGTAGTACCGCTTGTGGACGGGGATTGTCCGACTGGCGAGACGGTGTCGTCCGTAACGTAGATCCGAGACCCGTACGAGCGCTCGGCAGGCCGCACGACGGCCGCCGGGCGCCTTTCTCGTCCCGCCATACGGACGATCGTGTCTCGTCATATGACACACCGGTGACACGCCTCCCCGGACGTCCCTACGATCGGGCCCATGCGGTATTCGACAAGCGTCCTCCAGCCGCGGGGACAGGCGGATCTCACGAAGCGGCGGGCAGTGGACCTGTGCCGCGTTGCCGCCATGCTCTGTCGCCCCTTCTGAGCGAAAGTCCCCGACTTCCGCATCTCACGCCCTGCCCTGCTGGAAGGGCACCCGTGCGCCGTATGCGCCGCACACCCCTCTCTACTCGCACGCCCTGCCGCAACTGCCCCGGAGGAGAAAGAGCATGAGCCGCAGCGACGTCCTCGTCGACGCCGACTGGGTCCAGGACAACCTGGACAACCCGAACATCGCGATCGTGGAAGTGGACGAGGACACGTCCGCCTACGAGAAGAACCACATCAAGAACGCGATCCGTATCGACTGGACCAAGGACCTGCAGGACCCGGTCCGCCGCGACTTCATCGACCAGGCCGGCTTCGAGAAGCTCCTGTCGGCGAAGGGCATCGCCAACGACACCCTGGTGATCCTCTACGGCGGCAACAACAACTGGTTCGCGTCGTACGCCTACTGGTACTTCAAGCTCTACGGCCACGAGAACGTGAAGCTTCTCGACGGCGGCCGCAAGAAGTGGGAGCTGGACGCCCGCGAGCTGGTCGATGAGGTCCCGGAGCGCGCCGAGACCACCTACAAGGCCAAGCCGCAGAACACCGCCATCCGCGCCTTCCGTGACGACGTCGTCGCCGCGATCGGCTCGCACAACCTGGTCGACGTGCGCTCGCCCGACGAGTTCTCCGGCAAGCTGCTCGCCCCGGCGCACCTGCCGCAGGAGCAGTCGCAGCGTCCGGGTCACGTCCCGAGCGCGAAGAACATCCCGTGGTCGAAGAACGCCAACGACGACGGCACGTTCAAGTCGGACGAGGACCTGAAGGCCCTCTACGCCGAGGAGGACGTGGACCTCGCCAAGGACACGATCGCCTACTGCCGCATCGGTGAGCGCTCGGCCCTGACCTGGTTCGTGCTGCACGAGCTGCTCGGCGTGGAGAACGTCAAGAACTACGACGGTTCCTGGACCGAGTACGGCTCCCTCGTCGGCGTGCCGATCGAGCTCGGCGCCGGCAAGTAAGACACCCACTTCATCAGGAGAACAGCATGTGTGGAGCGAAGGCCGGCGGTCCGGACGCCTCGACGATCAAGCCCGGTGAGACCACGATCCAGGGCCAGGTGACCCGCGACGGCGAGCCGGTGAAGGGGTACGTCCGTCTCCTCGACTCGACCGGCGAGTTCACCGCGGAGGTTCCGACCTCGGCGACCGGTCAGTTCCGGTTCTACGCGGCCGAGGGCACATGGACCCTGCGGGCGCTGGTGCCGGGTGCGACTGCCGACCGCACGGTCGTCGCCCAGCAGGGTGGTCTGGCCGAGGTTGCCATCGCCATCTGAGTGGTTTCAGCAGTGACGGGCTGAAAGGCCAAGGGCCGTACCCCTGGGGTTGGACACCAGTGGGGGTACGGCCCTTCGGCTGCTCGCCGTGGGAGTGCCTCGTCAGTGCCGGGTGCGGGTGCGCGGGGGTCGTTCGCGCAGTCCCCCGCGCCCCCTGGCGAACCGCAGCACCGTTGGCCGCAAGCGAAGCCCCGCGCCTCAGCCCAGGGCACGCCCCAATACCCACACCACCGGAGCCGCAGCCGACAGGGGCAGTGCCACGCCCGCGGTGAAGTGGACGAAGCGGGACGGGTAGTCGTAGCCGGCGACCCGGTGGCCGATCAGGGCGCAGACGCCCGCCGCCACGCCCAGGGCCGCACCCTTCGGGCCCAGCCCCGTCACATCGCCCACGGCGATCCCCGCACCCGCGGCGGCCAGCAGGGACACCACGATCGCGGCCGGCCCCGGCAGGGGCAGCGCCTTCGCCACGATCGCCACCGCCACCGCCGCCGCGCCCACGGACACCGCGTGCGGGTCGGCGCCCAGATACCCGGTGGCCAGTACCGACAGCGCCGCCGAGACGACCGTTGCCATCAGGCCGTACATCCGCTCGTCCGGTGAGGCGTGCGAACGCAGCTGCAGGACCAGGGACAGCAGGACCCACAGGCCCAGCGGGCCGAGGATCGCGGCGGGTGCGTTGTCGCGGCCCGCGGCCAGGACCGCCACGTCCGCCGCCAGCCCGCCCGCGAACGCCAGCGCGATGCCCTGCCGGGCCGGCCACATGCCGTTCAGCCGGAACCAGCCCGCCGCCGTCACCGCCTGGAGCACCACCAGCGGGACGACCAGCGCGTACGAGGCGATCGGCGCCGTCGCGGCCAGCAACGCGCCCAGCACCGCGGTCAGCAGTGCCGGCTGCATACCGGGCTCGATGATCGGCGAACGGCCCTCCAGCCGCGCCCGCTGGGCGTCCGTGATCCGGGTGTTGCCGGCGAGCGTGGCGGGTCCGTAGGCCGGCTCGGACTCCGACTCGGACTCCGGGACGGCCCGCTGTGCGTGTGCCGGGGCCGGGGCCGGGGTCGGGGCCGCTGTCATCGCCGGTTCAGGCCGCGGCTGAGGCATCGGCTGCGGCTGGGAGTGCGGCTGCGGCTGGGGAGCCGAGGTGTACGGGCCCGCGTACGGCTGCTGCTGGTACTGGCCCTCGTACTGCTGCGGCGGCGCATACGCCGTCTCCGCCGCCTGCGCGGGCATCTGGAGCGACGCGTGCGTCTGGGAATCCCAGGTCTGTCCCTGCCAGTGCTGGGTGGGCTGGGGGTCGTAGCCGGACTGCTGCTGCCCGTGTCCGGCGTACTGGTCCTGCTGCGGCCACTGCTGCTGGTGCTGCTGGTGCTGCTGATAAGGGTCGTAGCCCTCGTAGCCCTCGTACGGGTTGCCCTGGTAGGGCTGTCCGCCCTGATACGGCTGGTCGCTCATCGCCTCACCCTCCTGCGAACGGCGGGAGCACTTCGACCGTGCCGCCCTCGGCCAGCCGTACCGTCTCATGCGCGCGGGTCCCGACGGGGTGACCGTCGACGAGGAAGGAGCATCGCTGCAGCACGCGCGTGAGTTCACCGGGGTGTCGCGCGCGTACGGCGGCCAGCGCGTCGGCGAGCGTGTCCGCGTCGTACGGCTCCTCGGCGACCCGGGCCGCGGCCTTCGCGGCGGCCCAGTAGCGCACCGTGACCTTGGGCATCTCGTTCCTCAATCGGCGGCAAGGGACATCAAAGGACTTCAAAGACAGAGAACAGATGGTGTCAGGCTAGCCCGCCGCACCGACAGCCCAGTCCGCGATCCGGGCCAGCAGCGCGTCGTCCGCCGCGTGCTCAGCGTGGCCCATGCCCGGCTCCACCCACAGTTCCCCGTGGTCACCGGCCGCCTCGGCGAGCATCCGGGGGTGGTCGAGGGGGAAGTAGCCGTCGCGGTCGCCGTGCACGATCAGCAGGGGAGCGGGGGCGATCCTGGGGACCGCCTGCACCGGCGACAGGGGCACCGGGTCCCAGTCGCGGTGGTGGATGCGGGTGCGCAGGCCGTAGCGGCCGACCAGGCGGCCCTCGGGGCGGGTGACCAGCCAGTGCAGCCGGCGCATGGGGGCCGTGCCGCGGTAGTACCAGCGGGCGGGGGCGCTGACCGAGACCACCGCGTCCGTCGTGCCGGGGCGCAGGGCCGCGTGGCGCAGGACCACCGAGCCACCCATGGAGAAACCGACCGTCGCCACGCGCGCGTGCCCGCGGCCACGGGCCCACTCGACGGCGGCAGCGAGGTCCAGGATCTCCCGGTCGCCGACCGTGGACCGGCCCCCGGAGCGCCCGTGGCCCCGGAAGGAGAAGGTGACGACCGCGCCGTAACGGGCCAGGACGCCCGCCACCCTTCGTACGTGCGGACGGTCCACGTCCCCGGTGAAGCCGTGCGCGACGACGAACACCAGGCCACGGACGGGCGAACGGAGGGCGTCCGGGAGTGTTTCGTATACGAGGGTGCCCGGGTCGTATACGAAATCGATCGGAACCCCGTCGGCGGTGTGCAGAAACGTCCGGATAGGGGCCTGTCTGCCTGTCTCGGGATTCGGACGAACGGTGGAATGCGCCACTTGACCTGCCGGACGGTTCCTCATGTGGGCTATTCTGCTGGGCAGAGGACTCGGGCAGCGCAGCCCCCGGGTCCTTTTGTGCTTTCGGAAGCGTTGTATACGAAGCGGGAAACCTCAGGTGACCGCGGGTGTGTACGGGGCCTTCGGGATCGCAGAGCAGTGCCCGTCCGCACAGCCTCGCAGGGACCGAGGAGGAACCAGACGTATGAGTTCTCTGCTGCTCCTGACCAACGCCCTCCAGCCGTCGACGGAGGTGCTCCCCGCCCTCGGCCTGCTTCTGCACAATGTGCGGGTCGCCCCGGCCGAGGGCCCCGCCCTGGTCGACACCCCGGGCGCCGACGTGATCCTCGTCGACGGCCGCCGTGATCTGCCGCAGGTGCGCAGCCTGTGCCAGCTGCTGCGCTCCACCGGCCCCGGATGTCCGCTGGTCCTCGTCGTCACCGAGGGCGGTCTCGCCGCCGTCACCGCCGACTGGGGCATCGACGACGTGCTTCTCGACACCGCGGGGCCCGCGGAGGTGGAGGCACGGCTGCGGCTGGCCATGGGCCGGCAGCAGATCGTCAACGACGACTCCCCGATGGAGATCCGCAACGGCGACCTCTCCGTGGACGAGGCGACGTACAGCGCGAAACTCAAGGGGCGGGTCCTCGACCTCACCTTCAAGGAGTTCGAGCTGCTGAAGTACCTCGCCCAGCACCCGGGCCGGGTCTTCACCCGCGCCCAGCTGCTGCAGGAGGTGTGGGGCTACGACTACTTCGGCGGCACCCGGACGGTCGACGTGCACGTACGGCGCCTGCGCGCCAAGCTCGGCCCGGAGCACGAGTCGCTGATCGGCACCGTACGGAACGTCGGTTATCGATTCGTTACGCCCGAGAAGGCCGACCGGTCCGGTGAGAAGACCGACCGCTCCGCGGAGAAGGCCAAGGCCGGGGCGGACCGGGCAAAGGCGGAAGATGCGGACGCTTCCGCCGTGCCGAGCGGCGAGGAGATCCACGCGGACGTCTAGCGCAGGCATGGAACGCGCCCGGGCGGGGCATTGCTTCAGCACATCCAAGCACTGATACGCCCTGCCCAGAGCGGGTCCATCCGCGTAGACTCCGCGCGTGGCCAAGGTGACTCGGGATGACGTGGCACGGCTGGCTGGAACCTCCACCGCCGTCGTCAGTTATGTCATCAACAACGGACCCCGGCCGGTCGCCCCGGCCACGCGCGAGCGTGTCCTCGCGGCGATCAAGGAACTGGGGTACCGGCCCGACCGGGTGGCCCAGGCGATGGCCTCGCGCCGCACCGACCTCATAGGCCTGATCATCCCGGACGCCCGTCAGCCCTTCTTCGGCGAGATGGCGCACGCGGTCGAGCAGGCCGCCTCCGAGCGCGGAAAGATGGTCCTGGTCGGCAACACCGATTACATCGGCGAACGCGAGGTCCACTATCTGCGCGCCTTCCTGGGCATGCGCGTCTCCGGGCTCATCCTCGTCTCCCACGCCCTGAACGACCTGGCCGCCGCCGAGATCGACGCCTGGGACGCCCGGGTGGTGCTGCTGCACGAGCGGCCCGAGGCCATCGACGACGTCGCCGTGGTCACGGACGACCTGGGCGGCGCCCAGCTCGCCGTACGCCATCTGCTGGAGCACGGCTACGAGTACGTCGCCTGTATGGGCGGTACGGCGGAGACGCCGGCCGTCGGCGACCCGGTCTCCGACCACGTCGAGGGCTGGAAGCGGGCCATGGCCGAGGCGGGCCTGCCCATCGAGGGCCGGCTGTTCGAGGCGCCGTACAACCGCTACGACGCGTATCGCGTCGCCCTGGAGATCCTCTCCGGGCCGCGCCGCCCGCCGGCGATCTTCTGCTCCACCGACGACCAGGCGATCGGCCTGCTGCGGGCCGCGCGCGAGCTGCGCATCGACGTGCCCGGCGAGCTGGCGGTGGCCGGCTTCGACGACATCAAGGAGGCGGCGCTCGCCGACCCGCCGCTGACCACGGTCGCCTCGGACCGCTCGGCGATGGCCCGCGCGGCGGTCGACCTGGTCCTGGACGACGGGCTGCGGGTGGCGGGCTCGCGCCGTGAGCGGCTGAAGACGTTCCCGTCCCGGCTGGTGGTGCGGACGTCCTGCGGCTGTGGGAGCTGAGCAGCCCCGGCACCGGCTCTGCCGAGTCTGCGAGCGGCTTCCGGGTCCGTCTGCATGGTCCGCCTTTATATCGGGCAAACGAGGTTCTGCCGGGCTTCTCAGCCGGTACTCAGGAAGCTCTCACGTTCGCGGGGGACTCTCTTTGACATGACCGAGAGCCAGGGCAACGACGCGCAGCGGTATCCGCAGTACCCGCAGCAGCACTCCTCCTACTCCGCTCCCGCGAGCCACTCCGCTCCCGTGGGCCCTGAGTGGCCGCCCCCGCCGCCGTACCAGCCTCCCATGGACCCGGCCCCCCACAAGCGCCGGGGCAACCGGGGTCCGGTCGCCCTCCTCGCGGCCGTCGCGATCGTCGCGGCGGCGGTCGGCGGCGGCACCGCGTACGCCTTCCAGGAACTGACCGGCAAGGACACGGTCGCCACCGCCGGCCCGAGCACCCATGTGGTGCCGGCCGGCAAGAAGGGCGACGTCGCGGCGATCGCGGCCGCGGTCAGCCCGAGCGTGGTCGAGGTCCAGGCGGCCCTCGGCAACGGCTCGTCCACCGGCTCCGGCGTGATCATCACCGGTGACGGCGAGATCGTCACCAACAACCACGTCATCTCCGGCGCGCAGTCCGTCAAGGTGCGCACCAGCGACGGCAAGAGCTACACCGCCGAGGTCGTCGGCACCGACAGCTCCAAGGACCTCGCGCTGATCAAGCTGCGGGGCGCCTCCGGTCTGAAGCCCGCGTCCCTCGGCAACTCGTCGGGCGTCCAGGTCGGTGACTCGGTCGTCGCGATCGGCTCCCCCGAGGGCCTGACCGGCACCGTCACCAGCGGTATCGTCTCCGCGCTCAACCGGGACGTGACCGTCTCCACCGACGAGAGCCAGGGCCAGGGCGGCGACGGCAGCTGGCCGTTCCAGTTCGGCGGCCGTCAGTTCAACGGCGACACCGGTTCGTCGACGACGACGTACAAGGCGATCCAGACCGACGCGTCCCTCAACCCCGGCAACTCCGGTGGCGCGCTGATCGACGCCGGCGGGAACGTCATCGGCATCAACTCCGCGATGTACTCGTCGAGTCAGCAGTCCTCGTCGTCCTCCGACGCGGGCAGCATCGGCCTCGGCTTCGCGATCCCCGTCAACACCGTCAAGTCCGACCTGGCGAAGCTGCGGGCGGGCACCAAGAGCTAACGCTTCACCTCAGTCAGCAGGGGGCACGTCCAGCAGGGAGTACGTCATGATCACGAAGGTTTCGCACCAGATCGCCCTCCGAGGTCCCGCCGACATCATCCTGGCCCTCTCGGTCTCCAGGAACCTGCACGCGCCCATCCCGGCGCCCCGCGAGCCCGAGCCGGCCTCCCGCACGCCCCGGTCGGCACCGCGTGCACCCGAAGTGGCCGTGACGTTCCCGGAGCTGATGGGCCTGCGCACCGCCCCCGTCCGCACCCACCGCCGCAAGGTCCCCCTGAACCGCCTGACCGCGGTCCGAGCCTGACCACGACAGTGGCTCCGCCCGACCACGGCACCGGCAGTGGGCCCCGCCCGGCTACGGCATCTGGAGTGGGGCGGACCCGACCACGACACCGGCAGCGGGCCACACCCGACCACGGCACCGGCAGTGGGCCGCGCCGGGCTCACGGCGGTGGGGCTCGCGGCCCGCCGGTCGTGGCAGGGCCCGCCGGTCGTGGCAGGCTGAGAGAAACCCCTTCATCCCACCCACCCACCCACCCACACACCCGCACCCCGAGGAATCGCGAGCGATGAGCCCCGCCGAAGGCGACCGTGACCCCCAGCGCATCCTGATCGTCGACGACGAGCCGGCGGTACGCGAGGCGCTCCAGCGCAGCCTCGCGTTCGACGGGTACGACACGGAGGTGGCCGTCGACGGCGCGGACGCGCTGGAGAAGGCCACCGTCTACAAGCCCGACCTGGTCGTCCTGGACATCCAGATGCCCCGTATGGACGGCCTGACGGCGGCCCGCCGCATCCGCGGCGCCGGCGACACCACCCCGATCCTCATGCTCACGGCCCGCGACACGGTGGGCGACCGGGTGACCGGACTCGACGCGGGCGCCGACGACTACCTGGTCAAGCCCTTCGAACTGGACGAACTCTTCGCCCGGATCCGCGCCCTGCTGCGCCGCAGCTCGTACGCGGCCGCGGTGTCGGCCGCGGCCCAGGAGGACGAGGCGCTGACCTTCGGCGACCTGCGCATGGACCTCGCGACCCGCGAGGTCACCCGGGGCGGCCGCCAGGTCGAACTGACCCGTACGGAGTTCACCCTGCTGGAGATGTTCATGGCGCACCCGCGCCAGGTCCTCACCCGCGAGCAGATCCTGAAGGCAGTCTGGGGCTTCGACTTCGAGCCGAGCTCGAACTCCCTGGACGTCTACGTCATGTACCTGCGCCGCAAGACCGAGGCCGGCGGCGAGCCGCGCCTCGTGCACACCGTGCGGGGCGTGGGGTACGTCCTGCGCCAGGGCGGCGCCGAGTGAGCAAGCTGGTACGGCGGTACCGCGCACTGCCCATCCGGGCCCGGCTGGCGATGCTGGTCGCGGCGGCGGTGGCGTTCGCGGTGGCGGCGGTCTCGGTGACGTGCTGGTTCATCGTGCAGGGGAAACTGTACGACCTGGTCGACAAGGATCTGCAGAACTCGTCGCAGCATCCCGTGCGCGCCGGACAGGTGCTCGACCTGCTGGCGGCCTGCCCGCAGAAGCCGACGGACTCCTCCAACGCCTGGCCGGGCCGCACCACCCTCTACTCGCAGTTGATCAAGGCGGACGGCACGGCCTGTGTCTCGCAGGACTCCCCGGGCGTGGTGAGGACCACCCCGGCCGACCGGGCGATCGTCGGGCGCGACACCAGCCAGGGCGGCATTCTCCGCAACGGCACGGACACCAACGGGAACCCGGTCCGGGTGCTCACCATGCCGCTCGTGGTCGGCACGGACACCGGGCTCCAGTCGTATCCCGGTGCCGCCTGGATGACCGCCGTCCCGCTCGCGAACACCGAGAAGACCCTCAACGACCTCGCGCTCATCCTGCTGCTCGTCTCCGGGATCGGCGTCGTGGGAGCCGGTGCCGCGGGCCTCGCCGTGGCCCGTGCGGGGCTGCGCCCCGTCGACAAGCTCACCGAGGCCGTGGAGCACGTGGCGCGGACCGAGGACCTCGCCGTCCGGATCCCGGTGGAGGACGACAGCGAGGACGAGATCGCCCGCCTCTCCCGCTCCTTCAACTCGATGACCACCGCGCTGGCCGGCTCCCGCGACCTCCAGCAGCAGCTGATCGCCGACGCCGGCCATGAACTCCGTACGCCTCTGACGTCGTTGCGGACGAACATCGAACTCCTCACCCGCAGCGAGGAGACCGGCCGGCCCATCCCGCCGGAGGACCGCAAGGCCCTGCTCGCCTCGGTGAAGGCCCAGATGACCGAACTGGCCTCGCTGATCGGCGACTTGCAGGAACTGTCCCGCTCGGAGGGGCAGCAGGGCGAGCGCGTCCAGGTGGTGTCGTTCCAGGAGACGGTCGAGGCGGCGCTGCGCCGCGCCCGGCTGCGCGGCCCGGAGCTGACGATCACGGCGGACCTGGAGCCCTGGTACGTACGGGCGGAGCCCACCGCGCTGGAGCGGGCGGTCGTCAACATCCTCGACAACGCGGTGAAGTTCAGCCCCGGCAGCGGCACGGTCGAGGTGCGGCTGAGCGAGGGCGTCCTGACCGTCCGCGACCACGGTCCCGGCGTCCCCGAGGACGAACTCCCGCACGTCTTCGACCGCTTCTGGCGCTCCCCCAGTGCCCGCGCCCTGCCGGGCTCCGGCCTCGGCCTGTCGATCGTGGCCCGCACGGTCCGGCAGGCGGGCGGCGAGGTCACCCTGTCCCCCGCGAACGGCGGCGGCACGGTGGCGACGGTACGACTGCCGGGCGCGCCGACACCGCCGCCGGAGACACCGGAGGCGGCCGCCGGGACGCCGGCCGGCTGAGCCGGAGCCGCCCGGCTCAGCCGGGCTTCGGCAGGGTGCGCAGGCGCTGGATCTGGGTGCGGCTCAGGTCGTTCGCGCGGCGCATATGGCGGGTGATCGCCTTCAGCTCGTCCTCGCTGTGGTCGTCGAGCAGGGTCTGCCAGGTGCGGCCCAGCTCGTCCCAGACCGCGGCGACGCGCGCGAGGCGCTCCGGCACCGGTGTGACCAGCACCCGGCGGCGGTCCCGCGCGTCCGGCGTACGGGCCACATAGCCGCCGCGTTCGAGCCGGTCCACCAGCCGGGTGGCCGAGCCCGTGGTGAGGCCGGTCAGGTCGGCGATCTGCCGGACGGTGAGCGGCTCGGGCTCGACGGTCAGCAGGCTCAGCGCCTGTACGTCGGTGGGGTGCAGGCCCAGGTGGTCGGCGACGGCCTGGTTGAACAGCACGAACGCCGCGTGGTAGCGGCGCGATTCCGTCGCCAGCTCCTCGTACAGCCGGGCCCGGTGCGGGTCGGTCATGGGGCTCGCCTCCAAAAATCACTGCGCGACGCAGCGAAACTCGCGCTACCGTCTTTCCTGCGCGACGCAGTTAATGCGTCACGCAGGCATCATCCACTCTACGCGCCCACCTGGGGGACACCCATGCTCACCGTCGCCGTCACCGGCGCCACCGGCGCCCAGGGCGGAGCCACCGCCCGTGCTCTGCGGGCCGCCGGCCACCACGTCCGCGCCCTGACCCGCCGCCCCGACTCGGCGGCCGCCGACGCCCTGCGCGCCCTCGGCGCCGAGATCCGCCACGCCGACTTCGACGACCGCGCCTCCCTCGACGCGGCCCTGACCGGCGCGGACGCGCTCTTCGCGGTCACGACCCCCTTCGGCACCGACACGGCGACCGAGGTCCGGCAGGGCAGAACCCTCGTCGACGCCGCCGCGGCCGCCCGCCTCGGGCACGTCGTCCTCACCTCCGCCGCCCACGCCGACCGCGGCACCGGCATCCCGCACTACGACAGCAAGTACGAGATCGAGCGGCACCTGCGCGCCTCCGGCGTGCCCTGGACGGTGATCGCCCCGGCCGCCTTCATGGACAACTACACCGCCGACTGGACCCTGGCCGGACTGCGCGAGGGCGCCTTCGGCTGGCCCATGCCCGCGGACCGGCCCTTCGCCCTGATCCCCGCCGCGGACATCGGCGCGTTCGCCGCGCTGGCCTTCGGCCGCCGGAAGGAATTCACGGGCCGTCGTATCGACATCGCCTCGGACACCCGCACCGCGGCCGAGATCGCGGCCGCCCTCACCACCGCCACGGGCCATCCGATCACCCACCACGAGGTCGCCCTCGACCACGTCCGCACCCACTCCGCGGACCTGGCGGCCATGTTCGCGTACTTCACCACCACAGGCCTCGACGTCGACGCCCCTGCTCTGCGCCGGGCATATCCGGAGGTCGGCTGGACGACCTTCGCGGAGTGGGCGGCTGGGAAGGACTGGGGGACGTTGCTGGGTCAGTAGTGGCCGAGCATGCCGGGGGAATCGATATCGACGGTGAGGATTCCGGGCGGGTAATCCGGCTCGCGGCCGGTCAGGATGATCGACATGCCATCACCCGTCTCCAGGTGCGGTGTCGCGACGTACAGGGCGTGGCAGATGTCGGGGCCGCCCCAGCCATCGCGGTACATCGCGCCCACCGTCGCAGCCGCTGCCTGGCCGAGCGGATCGACCATGACACCGGCGAGCCGCAACACATCACTGGCCGCCCCCTTCTCCTCCGCCTCCGCGTGCATGAGGCAGAGCGCAGGGATGTGCAGCCAGTCACCCGGAGTGTGGGCGACGTTGTCCGCCAGGTGGTGCAGCGCCCGATGTCCCTTCGTCAGGGCGACGACAGCGCTCGTATCGAGGATGATCAAGCGGCCATGCCCTTCTGCGCGTGCATCTTCTCGGCCGCCATCGCATAGATGTTGGCCAGCACGTTCGGTCCCGCGTCGAGTTCCTCGTCGGACAGCGTGCAGCCCATACGCTCACGCAGAACCTCTCGCGTGGCGGCCACCCGCTCGGCGATCTGCGCGGCCGTGAGTTCCCGCTCCGCCAGATTCTCCACCAGCTGCCCCAGGGTCAGCCCCCGCTCCTTGGCCACCTGGGCGAGATGGTCACGGGCCTGCCGAGAGACCTGGATGGTCGTGTTGTCAGCCATATCCACACCATAGACATCTCACGGCCTCACCTGGAACGGTATGCCGCCGCTTCACCGGATCGTGGCAACCCGCCCCCGCGCTGGGGGACTGGACCCCGTCGGCATCCTGAAGCGTCAGCCCCGCTTGAGGTCCTCCGTCAGTCGCTTCAGCCTTCCCCAGGCGCCGGCGTCCGTGCCGTCGCCCAGCGGGTAGTGCAGGGCACGCCCCAGGTGCAGCGGCTCCGGGCCGGCCGGCGGGTGTTCGGCGCGCCGACGCCCGACCGCGTCCGTCTCGGCTCCGCCGAGCGTGAACGCCACCGGTACGGGCGGTGCCTCGATGCGTGCCGGCACCATCAGGTCCCGGCGGGCGGCACGCAGTGAGGTCAGCAGGGTGACCAGGCCATGCTCGGCGTCGAGCGCCTCGGCAAGTGATGCGATCGCGTCGAGCGGCGGCTGCTCGTCACAGCCGTAGCCGAGCCCCAGGGTGATCTCCTCCTCCACTCCCGCCGGGGTGCGCCGTACGCGGACCGTGGCCAAGCCCGGGCGTTCGGGGTCCCCGACGGCGATCAGCAAGGTGGGCCTCGGCGCACGAGCCCTGGCGAGTTCGGTGATCTGCCGCGTGGACCAGGGCAGATTGACCGGTTCGGCGGTACTCCAGCCGGCGGGCGGGGCGCCGGTCAGGTGGCGCCAGACGGCCTCCAGGGCGCGTCCGAGGACAAGGGTCGCGGTCGGCCGGTGCCGGGTGCGCACAGCGAGCAGGAGCTGGCGGTCACCGGTGTCGGCGGCCGTCGCGAAGGGCGCGGCCACCGAGGCCGCGCCGTGCTCGTTCCGAACGGGGCTGAAGGTGCCGCCCTGCCATTGGAGTACGGCGCCGGACAGCCCGTCGTAGCAGCCGTGCTCCGGATCCTGGATCACCCACCGGTTCGGCAGACCGCGCAGGGCGGTGCGGGTGGGCAGGGTCAGCCGCGCCGTGGGCGGGGTGACGATCTGCAGACTACGGTCGGCGTCCGAAGCGGTCCGGAAGGCGTCCGACAGCCAGCTGGTCAGCGCGACCACCGGCCTGTCCTGGATGACGACGGCAGTCGCCTCCGTGAGAACGTCGACCGCCGGGGCTTCGGTGAGCGGGACGGGGATCGCGGTCATGTCCGTGGTGAGGGGCACGACCTCGGTCGTGGCGGCCTTTGGGGGCCAGACCTCCCCGCCCAGGACGGTGGCCAGGCGTCCGGCGAAGGAACCTGCGAGCCGGCCGGCCTCGGCGATCGCGGCGGAGGCGCGTGCCTCCGTCCACCACACCGGTCCGCCGGGCGCCGCGCACCGCAGGAGTCGCTCGATCTCGCCGGGCACATGGACCAGGACCGGTGCCTCCACGGAGACAAGGGGCCGTCCGTCCGGTGAGCACAGCTGGACGACGGCACCGTCACGCGCACCGTTCACGCCGAGACCGGGGCCGCCCGCGAAGAGACCCGCCAACAACGTGCGCAGGTCAGGCATCTTGGGGGTGAGCGCGATGACGTCTTTCGTCACGGGTGTCTCTTCCGATGTCTCCGAACGGAGACGGACTCCAGGAGCCGGCAGTCGTGGTCGTGAGGGGTCATGTGGGGAATTCGCCGAGCCAGCTGCGCTTCAGCAGGTGCTCGGGCAGATACTCGGACTCGACCTCGATGGGACGGCCGGCGTCGTAGGCGAGGCAAGTGATCGCGAGTACCGCGAGCGGGATGTCACCGCCTCCCGACTCCTCGCGCTCGGGATCAGCTGTCCAGTACTCCTTGTGAAGCTCAAGCGCCTGCACCAGGGCCTCGTTGAACTTCACGGGATCCCGGCTGATGAAGCGGTAGAAGAGGTTGATCGGCGGATAGAGAACCTTCAGCATCATTTCGCGGTCGATGACCCGCAGCCGGTCGGGATCGGTCCCGTCGAAGGCCGCGGTCAGCTTCTCACCGAGCCCGGGCCGCTCCAGCCAGTACGTCTGAAGAGTCTCCACCCAGTCGTAGATGTACTCCTCGAAGACCGCGCCCGAGGCACGGAGGGTCTCGATCGGCACCTGGCAGAGCTGGGTCATCCGGTCCTGATCACGGCAGACGACCGCCAGCCAGAAGGCCTCCAGCCAGGTGCCGGCGTCAGTGAAGTGCTTCGGGCCGCCGGCCGGAATGGAGCGGATCTTGTGGGCGATCAGGTGCTCGACCGTGGATCCCTCAGGAGCCGTGGCGGAGGCGAAGAGAGCCGAGCCGACCTGCATGGCCATGACCCAGGCCTCCCAGGTTTCCAGGAGCTCGGCCTTGGGGTCGTCCAGGCATAGCATGAATCCCCGGGACTGAGCCCGGTGAAATATCATGCCGAAACGCTCCGGATAACCTTCAAGATCTTCGACGTCCTTGACGGTTCGCGCATTGAGCTCCTGCCGAAACCTGTCCAGATCCGGGTGACCACTTGCATTCGGCGGGCGCGAAACACGCGTCGGCATGGGGGTCCTCACTTCTTGATGTCGAACTGGTACATCTCGTAGCCAGCGTACTTAGCCCCGTCGGACTTTGCCTTGACGAGGACGTAGTCGACGTTGTCGTGCTTCAAGGCTGTATCCAGGTCTTCCGCCAGCTTGCGCTCTGCCTCGGCCGCCTCGAAGTGCCCCTTCCTTTCGTTTCTTTCCGCTCTCAGCTCCATCTCGTCGAGGATGGTCTGGAAGTACTCCCGCGTCCCCTGCTTCACCAACCGCCCGCTGACGCCCTTGCGCACCCCGAGCTTGGCTTCCGTCGACCCCTTCGCCTCCACCACGACAAAACGTCCATCGTGCGTCTTGTAGATCTGGTCGAACCGGTTGTTTCCGAACGCCCTGTCGTCCACTCGTTCCGCGCCAGGGTAGTGCTCGGGTATCGCCTGGTGTTCCGCAACATCCTCACCGAACAGCTCACTCTGCCGGTTGGCATCCCCGTGCAGAGGTGAGTGCTTCGCGTCCGCCTTGTCCATCGCGTCGGCCAACTCCTGTGTCGGGTCGGCCGCATACGCCTTCTCCGCCTGCTTCAGTTCAGCCTCGGCGGCCTTGTCGGCCTTGATGGCCTTGTCCCGAACGGAGGCCTGCTCATCCAGGTGATGCAGCGCCTCGGGGCGCACGTCCGAGCGCCCGCCCCGGACGGGGTCATTGTGGAGGTAGTGCTCCCTGATCGCCGGCGGCATATCGCTCTTCGCGATCCATCTCCCCGGGTGGAACGGGTCGGGCACAATCTGCGGCACGGCCTGGCCGTAACCGCCCTCAGCCGTTGTCGAACGCCGGTAGCCGTTGGACCGGTAGTGCTTCTTGAACCACTTCGGGTCGTTGTTGGCCCGCTCGACCTGCTTGCGCATGATCTCGCGCTCGGCGTCGAGGGGATCTCGGCCACCACCCGATCCGCCTCCGTGGTGAGAGCCACCGCCATGCCCCTCGGGGGACCCGGTGTGCGAAGACGGCACGTGGCCCACGTCAGCACCACCGAGCGCCGTATGTCCGGCGCCTCGACCACCGACCTCGACGAGTTCCCGTTCCGGTACGGACGCATGCCCGTTCGTGGCCCCCGCGGCTCCGGATCGTTCCTGCGCAGGAGGCACGGCGACTACGTGCCCGTCCTTGTCGTAAGCGATGAACTTGCCGTCCTGGATGACGACCTTGGAGCCGTCCCCCAGTTCGATCACACTGTGGACGCGTCCCACGTCGACCGAGGCGTCCACGTCGGCCAGGACTCTCGACGTCACCTCGGAGACCTTGGGCAGCGAGCGCACGACCCGGCCGGTCACCTTCAGCCCGGCTGACACAGGGTCGACCACCTCGCCGACCTTCGCCACGACACCGAGCCCCTTGGCCAGCGAACCGAATCTGCCCGCCTTTGCAGCGGCACCTGCGGGGCCCGCACCGAGGGTGAGGGCGTTGAAGAACACTGTCGCCGAGGCTCTGGCGGGGTTCTCCTTCCACTCGTCCCACGCCACGAAGGACTTGGCGAACTCCTTCGTGTACACCTTGCTGCCCTGGGCGTAGTCCGAGGCGTAGAAGCCGGTCGGCTTTTTTCCGTCGGCCTCGTGGAGATACGTATCTGCGCCGATCAGTACCCGACCCAGACCGGTCCAGGAGTCCTTGAAGGCCTGCGCCCCGTTGAGGTGTGCCATGGAGAGGATGCCGTCGACGCTGCCCGCGATGTTGTCGACGATCAGCCCGTCCCAGACAAAGCTTTTGAAATAGTAGTTGAAGTCGTGCGGATCCCACAGGTCATGGTGTTGGGTCACCGCGGTGCCCCAGGGCAGCTTCTTGGCGTGATCCAGTACGTCGGCGCTGTAGCCGTAGAGTTCGGCGCCCCGCGGCACGTGCTGCTTCGGGCCGGTGTTCATGACGAACTGGGTGCCGCCGACGAGCGCGGTGATGGTGTCGGCGCAGCTGATCTCAGCCGCTGTGAACGCGGCCTGTGCCACCGCCACGTCGTGCATCAGGGCCTGATGCTCTTCGACCTTGTCCGCGTCCTTGTTCCAGCTCTTGTCGAATTCCCCGGTACTGGTCTTCAGCCCGGCGACGAACGAGGTCGCCTTGCTCTTCAGGTGTTCGAGCCGCTTGGCGATGGGCGCGACTTCGACGGCGTAGGACGCCAGAGCGTCGGCGACCTTCTCGACCTTGTCCGCGAACGCGTCGGCGGCATCCCGCGCCGGTGCCGTGGAGGCGAACAGGTCCTCTGCTTCCGGCGCCTCGTAGAAGGCCGAGAGCCCCTGGAACTGCCGGTGGGCCTCCCCACCGGCCTCTCGTATGCCCCCGCCTCATGCCGCAGGGCTCGGACGTGCTCCTCCAACTGCCCCAGGTCGCCGGTGAAAAGCGGAATCGACTCCGGCTCGATCACGGACGATCCGCCTTCCAGCCCGCCGACCCCGCCGTCCACCCGTCCGGCATGTCCGGCTCGACCAGGCCGGCCGTCCGTCGCTGTGTCTCGGCCGCCATTTCGACGTCACCGGCCTCGTACGCCATGGTGGCCTCCACCGCCCCGCCGACCGACTTGCCGACGCGTACGCCGATGAACCGCACATCGTCCGCAGTACCTTGGACGAACTCCGCGAGGGCAGCCGCCACCAGCCCTGCCTGCCCCTTGTGCTCTCCGCTCGCCCCGCCCGGTGCCAGCGTCCCGGCCGAGGTCGCCGCACCCTGCACGTCAGTGGAGTACGCCTCGACCATGCCTTCCAGGGCATTCATGACGTCACCCACGCGGGAGACCACCCCGGCGACGCCGGACGGTGATATGTCCCAGCCCTTCAACGCACCCCCCGCGTCACTGCCCATAACTCACACATGCTCGAACATGATCTCGCACAACGGATCGAGGGTGCGACGACGTCGAGGTGCGATGGCTGGTTCCTGTCTGTCGACCGCCATGGTTCCGGCGACCTTGTCATGCAGACACCGCTGCTACGGCTTGTCCCAGTAGCACCACAGCGGGTTGAGGAAGGGGAGTACCGGCACGAAGGCCGCGACCAGCCGATACTGCGGGCCCTCGTGGTGAGTCGACACCTTCAGCAGGCGCTCTGGACCGCCGCCGCCACGAACGCTGTCCACGCCGATGCCGTGAGGACGAGCGCGGTGCCGTCGGGGGTCTTGCTGTCGCGGACCGGGACGACACCGGGGTAGCCGTCGGCGACTTCGACGCAGTTCGTGCCGCCCCCGTCGCTGTAGCTCGACTTGCGCCAGGCGGCGGTGCCGGGATCGAAGATCACGCCGTCTCCTTCGCGCCGCGCACGAAGGCGTCCCAGGACGTCGCCGAGAAGATCAGCGGGTGGGCGGAGGGAACCTTGCTGTCGCGGACGGGGACGATGCCGGGGTAGCCGTCGGCGACCTCGACGCAGTCATTGTCTCCCCCTTCGCTGTAGCTCGACTTGCGCCACACGGCGGTGCTGAGATCGGGGGTGCGCGTCATGATCTGTGCTCCTCCAGTACGTCCCTGATGAACGCGAGCGAGTCTGACGGGGACAGCGCCAGGTCGCGGAGCCGATCGTAGGACAGCCGCTGCCGCAGGACTTCGTCCGGATCCTCGATCAGCCGGCTGCAACCGTTGCCCTCCTTGTAGGCAACGGCACTTCCGTCCCTCTGCCAGAGCAGCGTCAGCGACCCGTTCATATGGTGGTGCGCTCCCGCCGAGAACGGCAGTACTTGGAGCGTCACGTTGGGCCACAGCGCGGCGGCCTCAAGATGGAGCAGTTGGTCGTGCCAGGTCTTGCCCCAGGCAGCGGGACGGCGGAGTGCGAACTCGTCCATGGCGATCCGAACCTCGGGCTCCGGCTTCTGCCTCAGCAGGTACTGCCGCCCGAGCCGTGCGGCCACTTGCTCCTCGACGGCCTCGTCACCGTCAGCCGTTGTCTGGACTCCAGACAACACCCCACGGGCGAAGTCCTCGGTCTGCAGAAGCCCTGGAATCCCCGGCGAGAACTTCCACATGATCCGCGCAGTCGCCTCCAGCCCCATGAACTCCTTGTACTGGTCCTTGAACGCGTCCAGCCGAGTCGCTTTCCAGAGGCAGACCAGCAGGTCACCGGTGCCGTAATACCCGTCCAGGTCCTCCATGACGGTCGCCTTGGACAGCCGCTCCCCGGACTCCAAGCGGCTCAAGTAGCCCTTGTCGTACCCGGTCTCGTCGGCCGGCTGCCCCAGTGACTTCCCGGCCTTCTCGCGCAGCACCCGCAGCGTCTGCCCCAGCATGGCCCGCCCGGAAACCGGCTTCGCGTCAACGTCTTCGTCCACGTCACCCCTCCCCGTTGCCTGGCGCCCCAGGCAACACCGAACCTCTTCCGCAGCGTACGCCGCAGCTGTGACGATCAGGGCACGAACGGTAATCACCGCTCGCCAACTCCCCTGCCGCTCAAGGAGCTTCGACGTGCGCGCACGTATCGCCGGAGTCATCGAATCGCTGCTGCTTCTGCTCATCCGGGCCCTGCCGCCCGCCCGGGGCCGCCGTCGCGCGTTCCCGGCCCAACTGCCGGACGCGGACCCGCCATTGATCACACGCCCCGTCCGCCGCCGCGACACCGAAGCGCACCTCTACTGGTACGACACTCCCCTCGTACGCCCGTACCTCCACGAAGTGGAGGTGTTCGTGTGAGTGACGGACTCCGCCTCCTGCCGTGGAGCACCCCGGAGGGCAAGCCCTGCTACCTCAGCACCGACAGCGACCACAGCCGCCTCTCCCTCCTCGCCGATGACGTGGAGGCAGCCCAGCTCGCCTCCGGAGAACAGGTACTCGCGGGAGCGACGGCCGTACTGGAGGACCCCAAGGCGGGTGAGTGGGCGGTGCGTTTCGCGCTCACCGGAGCGACCGAGTCGCTGAGGGACGTCCTCCGCATCGCGGTCGCCCGATCGGGTGCTCGACAGTCTGAGGGGTGCCACCTTGACCGCTCTCGCACATGAGAGGCCCGAGACCATGTCCGAGGCTCCGGCTGAATCCCAGAACGTACCCGACCTGGACGAGGTCCTGTGGCTGGCGTGGAAGGCCATGGAACTCCCCGAGGGCTACCGCGCCGAGATCATTGAGGGAGCCATCGAGGTGTCGCCCACCGGTCGCCTTTCCCACTGGGCGTAGCCGCTTCAGCTGTCTCCCTCGTCGTGGAAGTGGCCTCCCCCGGCCACCGCAACCTGGAACGCGACCGCATGCGAAAGCGCCGCGAGTACGCCCGCGCCGGCATCCCCGTCTACGTGCTCATCGACGACTACGACGGTCAGGGCTCCGTCACCCTTTTCACCGTTCCCCGTCCCGACAAGGCCGACTGGGAGGACATTCACCGCGTCCCCTACGGCACCGAGATCACCAGCCCCGAAGGTCCCGCCAAGGGATTCGTCATCGGTGAGGCCATCACCGGGCCCAAGCGGAAGTGAGCGCAGAGCGGCTCCGTAGGCTTGAGCCCATGCCGGAAGACTCTCCTCTGATCCACAGCCTGCGTACGGCCGTCGCCGCCGCGCCCGCCGATGTGCCGCTCCGACTGCATCTGGCCGAACTCCTCCTGAACGAGGGCCAGTCGGAGGCCGCGGTCGCCGAGGCGGCCGTCGCCCTGCAGCACGCGCCGGGGGACGCGCAGGCGCGACAGCTCATGGCCCGCGCCATGGGAGTGCCCCAGCAGCCGGCCCCCGCCGCACCAGAGACCCTCGCTGCGCCGGAGACCCCCGCCGCGCCGGAGGCCCCCTCGGCCTCGCAGCCCGCCCCGGCCCAGCGGCCCGCCCCGCCCGCGCAGCGCCCCGGTTTCGACTGGAACGCCGCCGAACAGCAGGTCGGTGACGTCGTACCGCCGCGGTTCGTCGAGGCGGGGGCACCGATGCGGGCGGACGGGGACGACGATCCCGGGGACGCCGAGGCCTGGGACGTCGAGCGGCCCGGGGGGCTGCGGCTCGCCGACGTCGGTGGGATGCATGAGGTGAAGGACCGGCTGGAGGCCGCCTTTCTCGCGCCCCTGCGCAATCCCGAGCTGCAGAAGCTGTACGGGAAGAGCCTGCGGGGCGGGCTGCTGCTGTACGGGCCGCCCGGCTGCGGGAAGACCTTCATCGCGCGGGCCGTCGCCGGGGAACTCGGGGCGTCCTTCCTGTCCGTGTCGGTCAGCGACGTGCTCGACATGTGGACCGGCAACTCCGAGCGCAACATGCACGAGATCTTCCAGACCGCCCGTCGGCAGGCGCCCTGTGTCGTCTTCCTCGACGAGCTGGACGCCCTCGGCGCCAAGCGCAGCCGCACCCTGCACGGCGGCATGCGCAACACCGTCAATCAGCTGCTGACCGAGCTGGACGGGATCGACTCGGGCGCGAACGAGGGCGTGTTCGTGCTCGCCGCCACCAACGTGCCCTGGGACGTCGACAACGCGCTGCGCCGGCCGGGGCGCCTGGACCGCACCCTGCTCGTGCTGCCGCCCGACGCACCGGCCCGTGAGGCGATCCTCCGCTACCACCTGCGGGACCGGCCCATCGAGAACATCGACCTGGGCAAGCTCGCCAAGGCCACCGACGGTCTCTCCGGCGCCGATCTGGCCCATGTGTGCGAGGCCGCCGCCGAGCGGGCGCTGCTCGACTCCGCCCGGTCCGGCACCGTGCGCATGATCGGCATGAAGGATCTGCTGGGAGCGGCGAAAGAGGTCGCACCGTCCACCGAGCCGTGGTTCGCCGCCGCCCGGAACGTGGCGATGTTCGCCAACGAGGGCGGCATGTACGACGACCTCATCGCCTATCTGAAGAAGCGGCGGAAGCTGTGAGCACCGGAACGCACCCCGCTCTGGAGCGGGCCGACGCGCTGTACGAGCTGCGGCGGTACGACGAGGCCAGGACGGTGCTCGGACAGCGGCTCGCGGAGGATCCCGAGGACGTCCGCGCCCTGGTCCGGCTCGCCCGCTGCCATCTTCGCCTGGAGAACCAGGCGGAGATGGCACTGGAGGCGGCCGAGCGCGCCCTCGCGCTCGCCCCCGAGGACGTCCCCGCGCTCATCCAGCGCGCACACGCCCTCAGGGCCGTGGGCCGCTTCCCGGAGACCGAGGGCGTCCTGCGGGAGGTCATCCGTATCGACCCCGGGTACTGGCTGGGATACGCGATGCTCGGCGACTGGCTGTGGCGGATCAAGGCCTATCGGTACGGGCGGGAGACCGGCGGTCGGCTCCCCGGAGGCATCCCGCAGGTCTTTCTCGATGAATCGGGTGAATTCGCCAAGGAGGCCATACGCCTGGCGCCCGAGGAGGTCTTCCCCTACGAGGTGGCGTGGCTGATCGCCGACATGGCGGGCAACCGTACCGTCGCCGACCAGCTGGACCAGGCCATCCTCCGCCTCGACCCGAACCACGCGGGGGCGCTGGCCCGGCGGACCGAGAAGGCCGCCGCCGCACCCGGCGTCAAGGCCGCCGAGGCCGCCACCCTCTACGCCGACGCGCTCGCCGCCTCCCCGCACTCGGCGTCCCTCCAGCAGGGCCTGGACCACGCCTCGTACCGGCTGCTGCGCGGGGTGCGCTGGATCGCCCTGCTCAGTCTGGCGCTCGCCGGTGTGCTGCTCGACCTGTGGACCAAGGACGGGCAGGTTCCGCGCGAGCTCCCCGTCTCCCTCGGTCAGCGGCTGTGGTACTTCGCACCGGTCGGCGCCCTCTGGGCCGTCGGCGCGCTGCTGCGCTACCGCCGGCTGCGGACCGGCGTCCGCTACAACCTCCGCTCCCTGATCCACCGCCGCCGCTGGCCCCGGATCGTCCTCGGCCAGGCCGCCTGGGCCGTGCTGTGCGCGCTGGTCATCAGCCAGGTGCCGTGGTCCGAGCGGACGGTGCCGCGGATCGTCTTCTGGGTGGGGCTGGTGCCGACGCTGGCGACGATCTGGTTCGACCGGAAGAAGACCACCTGAGACCGCCCGAGTGTGCCGTCACCATCTGAGGATCAGCGTGTCCTCGCCCTTCGGCGGCGGCGGTGCCGCTGGAAGAAGTACGGGGGCAGGTCCTGGACATGGGCATCGGCAACTCCTTTCCACAGCTGTGGACACGGCCGGGCGGAGCCACCGGTGCGACCACGCGACAACCGGTGACCCCGCCCCACGACGGTCTGACTCAGCGCCTGCCTTGGCGCTTGCCTCAGCCCTTGTCCCCGACCGGGTGGCGCCGCGACGGGGGCGAGCTTGTGGAAAGACATGGAATTCCCCTCCCTGATTCTTGTTTTATACCCAGCCGGCTTTTATTCGCTTTCGACATGGAAAACATTACGGCACCCGGGAGCCGAAAGAAGCGAATTCCGATGAGACCTCAATTAAAGAGCGCTGTGCGCAATTCACAGGGTTTTTGCGGAACCACGGCGCCATTCACATAGGTTTTACGGGGCGCCTGCCGTAGGCTCTACGCATGAGCAGCGACGACACCGTACGGGCCTTCCCCGCCCGCTCCATCGAGACCCACTCCGCGCTCACCGCCGACCGGGCCGAGGCCGTGCTGGCCCTGCTCGCCGAGGCCGCCGGGGTCGACGGACAGCAGCCGGTGTCCGAGCAGGGCCGGCTGCAACTGCGCGGAGGGACCCGCGAGGGCGTCTCGCATCTGCTGCTGACCATCGGCGCCGAACTCGTCGGGTATGCCCAACTGGAGGACACCGACCCGGTGGAGGCGCCGGCCGCCGAACTCGTCGTCCACCCCGCGCACCGTGGACACGGGCACGGCCGGGCGCTCGGCGCGGCGCTGCTCGCCGCCTCCGGCAAGCGGCTGCGCGTGTGGGCGCACGGCGGGCATCCGGCCGCCCGGCATCTCGCCCAGGTGCTCGGCCTGACGCTGTTCCGCGAACTGCGGCAGATGCGGCGGCCGTTGACCAACCTGGAGCTGCCCGACCCGGTGCTGCCGGAGGGCGTGACCGTGCGCACCTTCGTGCCCGGCAAGGACGACGCGGCCTGGCTCGCGGTCAACGCGGCCGCCTTCGCCCACCACCCGGAGCAGGGCTCGCTGACCCAGCGGGACCTCGACGACCGCAAGGCCGAGCCGTGGTTCGACCCGGCCGGGTTCTTCCTCGCCGAGCGGCGCGGGGAGTTGATCGGCTTCCACTGGACCAAGGCGCATGTCGAGGAGGGCCTCGGCGAGGTGTACGTCCTCGGTGTGCGGCCCGGTGAGCAGGGCGGCGGCCTGGGCAAGTCCCTCACCACGATCGGGCTCCGCCATCTGGCCGCCGAACAGCTCCCGACCGCGATGCTCTACGTCGACGCCGACAACCAGGCGGCCGTGTCGGTGTACGAACGGCTGGGATTCAGCACGTACGAGACGGACCTGATGTACCGCACGGAGACGTGAGGGCCGCGTTTCACAGCCGCGGCCGCCGACCGCGCTCCGCCCCCGCGGGGGTCACCCGCGCCCGCACGACCGGCTGCCGCACGGCCAGCGGGCGTACGACCGGCTGCCGCGCGACCCGCTACCGCACGACCAACTGAGCGGCCGGCGCGGCGGAGGTGCCGTGCGCTCCTCGCCCGCCTCGGCTATCAACTCCCGCAAGCGCATGCGCTGTTCGGGGGCGAGGCCGGCGGCCGGTTCAGCCCCGTCGCTTCTCGTCCAGCTCACGTCTCCTCATCGCACCGGCACCGTCGACCGGCTCACGGAAACGGTGCACGGAAGCCGCGCTTGACTTCCGGGCCACCCCTGAACCACCCTTTCACTACTCAATTAGTGAAAGGGTGGTTCACGCGTGGTCGAGTACCGCATCGACCGGCACAGCGGGGTCGCCACTTACGTCCAGATCGTCCAGCAGACCAAACAGGCCCTGCGCCTCGGCCTGCTGTGCCCCGGCGACAAGCTGCCCACGGCCCGTGAGGTCGTGGAAGCCACCGCGATCAACCCCAACACCGTCCTGAAGGCCTACCGGGAGCTGGAGCGGGAGGGCCTGGTGGAGGCGCGCCGGGGCCTCGGGACCTTCGTGCGGCGGGCGCTCGGCACCACCCCGGTCGACTCCCCCCTCCGTGCCGAGCTGGAGGAGTGGGCCGCACGGGCCCGCTCGGCCGGCCTGGACCGGGACGACGCCGCCGCGCTCTTCACTGCCGTACTCGACACCCACTTCCAGGGAGAACGTTCATGAGCGACACGGCGATCGAGGCGAGCGGCCTCGGCAGACGCTTCGGGCGCCGGGGAGGCTGGGCGCTGCGCGACTGTTCCTTCCGGCTGCCCGCCGGGCGGGTGTGCGCCGTCGTCGGGCCCAACGGCGCCGGCAAGTCGACGCTGCTGGCCCTCGCCGCCGGACTGCTCCCGGCCACCGAGGGCCGGATCAGGGTGCTCGGCACCAGCCCGGCCGCGGCCCGCCCGCGGGTCGGCTTCGTCACCCAGGACAAGCCGCTCTACCCGCAGCTCACGGTCGCCGAGACCCTGCGCCTGGGCGCCGACCTCAACCCCGGGTACTGGGACGCGGCCGTCGCCGAGCACGTCGTCGAAGTCGGCGGCCTGGACCCGAAGGCCCGCGTCCGCTCCCTCTCCGGCGGTCAGCGCACCCGGGTCGCGCTCGCGCTCGCCCTCGGCAAGCGGCCCGCCCTGCTGCTCCTGGACGAGCCGATGGCCGACCTCGACCCCCTGGCCCGGCACGAGCTGATGGGCGCGCTGATGGCGGAGGCCGCCCAGTACGGCACCACGATCGTGATGTCCTCGCACGTGGTCGCCGAGCTGGAGGACTCCTGCGACCATCTGCTGCTGGTCGGCGCCGGCCGGATCCGGCTGGCCGGCGAGATCGACGACCTGCTCGCCGCCCATCTGCGGGTCTCCGGCGCCGCCGACTCCACGGACCTCGACGCGCACGCCGTGATCGAGTCCCGGGTCACCGGCCGCCAGCGCACCGCCCTGATCCGCCCGGCCGGACCGCTCCCCGCCGGCTGGCGCGCCTCGCCGCCCTCCCTGGAGGAACTGGTCCTCGCCCACCTGCGCAATCCCGAGGCCCCCGGCCTCACCACCGCCCCGGCCGTCCCCGAGGAGAGTGCCGCGTGACCACCGCTCCGACCGTCCTGCGGCCCCGCACGGCCCGCTGGCTGCTGCGCCTGCACCGCCCCGCGCTGTACGGCTTCGCCGGCCTGGTGATCGCGCTGACCGCCGTGCAGATCGCCCTGGCCGGCCCGCTCGCCGACGCGGCGGCCGAGGCCTGGCGGCAGTTCGACGCCTGCACCTCGGGGATGTGCAGCTACGACCAGGCCGCGATCCTGCGCTACAAGGACTACTACGACTACGCCACCTACGCCCTGGACGCGCTGCCCTTCCTGGTGGCCGCCTGGGCCGGTGCCGCGCTGACCGGCCGGGAGCTGGAGACGGGCACCGCCGGGCTGAACTGGTCCCAGGGCATCTCCCCGGCGCGCTGGCTCACCGTCCGGCTGGCCGTCCCGGCGGTCCTCGCGACCATCGGCGGCTGCCTGCTGTTCTGGCTGCACCACCGGGCCTGGGCGGCGGGCCGGGGGCGCATCGACACCGCCAAGGACTGGTGCGACCTGGCCACCTTCCACGCCAACGGCCCCACCGTCGCCGCCCTCGCCCTCGCCGGGCTCGCGGCCGGCGCCCTCGCGGGCCTGCTGTTGCGCCGTACGCTGCCCGCGCTGGTCCTCGGTGTGGTGTTCACCGGCGCCGTCGCCTGGCTGGCCCAGCGGCTGATGCCGCACCTGTGGCCCACGGTCACCCAGGTCACCTCGCTCCAGCAGGGCGGCGTCGGCTCCGCCATCGTGGTCGAGCAGGGTCTGGTGGCCAAGTCCGGCGGCCACCTGCCGCTGCCGCACTGCTACAGCGAGGCCACGTGCAACGCCGCCTTCGCGAAGGCCTCCGGCTACTACAACGTCTACCACCCCTACGCCCACTACTGGCCGCTCCAGCTCATGACCACGGCGCTGATCCTGGGCGTCACGGGGCTGCTGGTGCTCGGCTGCTACCTGGTCCTGCGCCGCCAGACCGGCGCGCTACGGTCGGCCGCACCGGCCACGGCGCGGCTACGGGTGGAGCCGGCCGCAGCCGCCTAGGGGCGCGGGGCTCTGTTCGATATGCGGCTCACCCGCGTGGGCGGCGCCGGCCACGACGCCCCCGCAGCCGGAAACGGCTCCCGGAATCCGTAACTTTCGCGATGTAGACCTCCGGGAGCCGCCCCCCGCTATCCCGCACGTCATGTCTCCGTAACCATTGATTCAGCCAAGCTTGCGACGCTCGGCCAATGAAGCCCGCCGTGCCAGAGCCTTCGCCGCCCCCCGAGGGGCCCGCGCTGAACGGGGCCGTGACGCTCCCGCCCGCACGTTCCGACGCGCCCGTCACCCCCGCGGCGCGGAAGAATGGACTCATGAGCCAGCAAGACGCCCAGGCACCTGTCCAGCACGCGCAGCCTCCCGTGGGGTCCATCGCCGCGCACCGCCCCCACACGGTGGCCGCCACGGTCTCCGACCTGGAACCCGACATCGACGCGGACCTCGACGGGTACGAGGAAGCGCAGGGAGAGGGTACGCCCCTGCCCCAGGGCCGGTTCCTCGACCGGGAGCGCAGCTGGCTCGGCTTCAACGAGCGCGTCCTGGAGCTGGCCGAGGACCCGAACACCCCGCTGCTGGAGCGCGCGAACTTCCTCGCGATCTTCGCCAGCAACCTGGACGAGTTCTTCATGGTCCGGGTCGCCGGACTGAAGCGCCGTATCGCCACCGGTGTCGCGACCCGCTCCGCCTCCGGGCTGCAGCCCCGCGAGGTGCTGGAGATGATCTGGGCCCGCTCGCGCGAGCTGATGGCCCGGCACGCCGCCTGCTACCACGAGGACGTCGCCCCCGCACTCGCGGAGGAGGGCATACAGCTGGTCCGCTGGAACGAGCTGAGCGACAAGGAGCAGGCCCGCCTGTTCACCCTGTTCCGGCACCAGATCTTCCCGGTCCTCACCCCGCTGGCCGTCGACCCCGCCCACCCCTTCCCGTACATTTCCGGCCTCTCCCTGAACCTGGCCGTCGTCGTACGCAACCCGGTCAGCGGCCACAAGCACTTCGCGCGCGTGAAGGTGCCGCCGCTGCTGTCCCGCTTCCTGGAGAGCAGCCCCGGCCGGTACGTCCCCATCGAGGACGTCATCGCCGCGCACCTCGAAGAGCTGTTCCCGGGCATGGAGGTCCTGGAGCACCACACCTTCCGGCTCACCCGCAACGAGGACCTGGAGGTCGAGGAGGACGACGCCGAGAACCTGCTCCAGGCCCTGGAGAAGGAGCTCATGCGGCGCCGCTTCGGCCCGCCGGTGCGCCTGGAGGTCGAGGAGTCCATCGACCGCGAGGTCCTCGACCTGCTGGTCCGCGAGCTGAAGATCTCCGAGGCCGAGGTGTACCCGCTGCCCGGCCCGCTGGACCTCACCGGCCTGTTCCGCATCCACCACCTGGACCGGCCGGAGCTGAAGTACCCGAAGTTCATCGCGGGCACCCACCGCGACCTGGCCGAGGTCGAGTCGGCGTCGGCACCGGACATCTTCGCCGCCCTGCGCCAGCGGGACGTGCTCCTGCACCACCCGTACGACTCCTTCTCGACGTCCGTGCAGGCCTTCATCGAGCAGGCGGCCGAGGACCCGGACGTCCTCGCGATCAAGCAGACCCTGTACCGGACCTCCGGCGACTCCCCGATAGTCAACGCGCTCATAGACGCCGCCGAGGCCGGCAAGCAGGTCCTCGTCCTGGTCGAGATCAAGGCCCGCTTCGACGAGCACGCCAACATCAAGTGGGCGAAGAAGCTGGAGGAGGCCGGCTGCCACGTCGTCTACGGCCTCGTCGGCCTGAAGACGCACTGCAAGCTGTCCCTGGTGGTCCGCCAGGAGGGCGAGACCCTGCGCCGTTACAGCCATGTCGGCACGGGCAACTACCACCCGAAGACCGCCCGGCTGTACGAGGACCTGGGCCTGCTCACGGCCGACCCGCAGGTCGGCGCGGACCTGTCCGACCTGTTCAACCGCCTGTCCGGCTACTCGCGCCGGGAGACCTACCGCCGCCTGCTGGTGGCCCCCAAGTCGCTGCGGGACGGCCTGGTCGCGCGGATCAACAAGGAGGTCCAGCACCACCATGCGGGCCGCCCCGCCTTCGTCCGCGTCAAGGTCAACTCGATGGTCGACGAGGCGGTCATCGACGCGCTCTACCGGGCGTCCCAGGCCGGCGTGCCGGTCGACATCTGGGTGCGGGGCATCTGCGCGATCCGCCCGGGTGTCGCGGGCCTGTCGGAGAACATCCGGGTCCGCTCCATCCTCGGCCGCTTCCTCGAACACTCCCGGGTGTTCGCCTTCGGCAACGGCGGCGAGCCCGAGGTGTGGATCGGCAGCGCCGACATGATGCACCGCAACCTCGACCGCCGGATCGAGGCCCTGGTCCGCGTCGTCGACCCGGCGCACCGGGCGGCGCTGAACCGGCTCCTCGACACCGGCATGTCCGACACGACCTCCTCCTGGCACCTCGGCCCCGACGGCGAGTGGATCCGGCACGCGACCGACGCGGACGGACAGCCCTTGCGCAACGTCCAGGAGATGCTCATAGACGCGCGGAGGCGCCGGCGTGGCACAGCAACACCTTGAACCGACGGACCCCACGGCCGAGGTGGTGACCGGGGACGCCCTGGCGACGTATCTGCGCGCCCAGGCCACGGAGTTCCTCCGCGCCCTGCGTCTGCACCGGGAGAACGGCGCTGCCAACGGGGGCGCCGCCGCGCGTGACCGGTCGAACACGGGGGAGAGCGGCGCGGAGGAGTCCGTCGACGCGGCGCGCGCCCTGCGCCGCTCGGCCCGCCGCATCAGCGGCAGCCTGCACACGTTCCGTCCCCTGCTGGACCCCGACTGGTCCGAGGAGATGCGCCCCGAACTGGCATGGCTCTCCGGCACGTTGGGCCTGGAACACGCCTACGAGGCCCGCCTGGAGCGCCTGCTGCTGGCGTTGCACCGGCTGTCGGGGGCGACGGGGTTCCCCGGTCAGCCGGCGGCGGGCGGCGGCGGCGCGGGCACAGCGGCGGGAGCGGGCGACGTGACGGTCGCCGTGGCCGCGGGCAGCCGTGCCGCCGGGGCGGCGCCCGTCCCGCAGAGAGCGGCACCTCCCGGCGGCGGCACGGCCGGCCCGACGTCCGCACCGGAACGCGGCAACCTCACGGTGGGCGCGGCCAAAGCAGGCGCCCTGCTGGAGCGCCAGCTGACCCTGGCCCGCACAAGGGCCCACTCCACGGCGCTCCAGGCCCTGGGCTCGTCCCGCTTCCACGCCGTCGCCGACAAGGTCGCCGTACTGGCCAGCGAGGTCCCGCTCACGCCCGCCGCGCCGACCACGGACCTGCGCCCCCTGGCAGCCGCTGCGGAGGAACGGCTGACAGACGCCATCGCGGGCCTGCCCCTGATCACCGCGGGCCACCCGTACAACGCGGAGGCCCTGGTCCACGGCCTGTCCCCGGACCCGGCCCCCCACCCCCAGGACGGTCCCTGGCACCAGGTCCGGCTGCTGCTGCGCCTGCACCGGTACGCCCGGGAGGTGCTGTACGCGGGCAACTCCCCTGTGGACGTACGCCTGTTGGCGGCGGGCCAGGCGCTGAACCGGCACCGGGACGCCTCGGAGGCGGCAGCGGCGGCGGCCCAGGCCGCGCGCACCCCCCGCATCGCACCGGCGACGGCGTACGCCCTGGGCGTGCTCCACGCCGATCAGCGGCACGAGGTGGAGGCGGCCAGATTCGCCTTCCAGCAGGCGTGGCAGCAGCAGACCATCAGCGCATCCTGAGGTCCCACGAGGAGGCGGTGTGAGCGACACCCTGGTGCGAGCGGCCGGCTGCGTGCTGTGGCGCCGCTCGCCCATCGCCGGTGACCTGGAGATATGTCTGGTCCATCGGCCGAAGTACGACGACTGGTCGCATCCGAAGGGCAAGCTCAAGCGGGGTGAGGACGCGCTCGCGGGCGCCCTTCGGGAGGTCGCGGAGGAGACCGGGTACACCGCCGGGCCAGGACCGGAACTGCCGACGATGCACTATCTGGCCAACGGCCGCCCGAAACAGGTGCGTTACTGGGCGGCGGAGGCGATTTCCGGCCACTTCACCCCGAACGAAGAAGTGGACCGGATCCTGTGGCTCTCCCCCGCCGCCGCCCGCAGCCGCCTCACCCAGCCCCGCGACCGGGACCTGGTGGACGCCCTTCACAGACTGGCCGTGTGAGCCTCCGCGTCCGTACGGGCCTGACTGCGGGCCCTGCGGGCGGGGCCGCGCCAGCCGCAGCTGCAGCGGGCCACGCAGAACCGGCCCTCTTCGGTCGTCGTCGTGCAATGTCCCGGCCCGGAGCGGGCACGCTCGGGCCCGTCCTGGTCTGCCGCGCCGCCTGTCACCCCGACAACGTTACCCATCCCGCGGCGCCAGGGCTCACACGGCGCTCGCATGGGGCTCATACGCCCGTCCGGGGCTACCGCCGCCGCGTGACGGCACCTCCTACCCGTCGTTAACCGGACGACAGGGGGCCCGTGACGGACGTACCGGCTGGGGGTAGGCAGGCGATGGATCGGCGGCAGCACAGGAACACGGGCAGAACGTTCGTCGCGGTCGGCATCTTGCTCGGCCTGGGGGCGGGGGCGACGGGGTGTTCCGGCACCGGGGCCGCCGCCGAGGACGTCAAGGGCGGGGGCGATCCGGTCGCCATCCTGCACCGGGCCGCCGACACGCTGGGCGGCGCGGGCAGTTCCAAGGCCACGACCTCCATGGAGATGGCCACGGGCGGCACCCGGGTCACCATCCGCGGCCAGGGCGTCTACGACTACGGGCACCGGCTCGGGCGGCTCACGGTCGTCCTGCCCGAGGACCCGGCGGGCACCGCCGAGCACCAGCCGATCACCGAACTCCTCGCCCCCGGCGCCCTGTTCATGAGGAACCGGGGCGCGGGCGTGCCGGCGAACAAGTGGGTACGGGTGGACACCGCCACCCTGTCCGACGGCAACCTGGTCACCGGCGGCGCGACCGATCCGTACGCGGCGGCCGAGGTGCTGCGCGGGACGCGGACGGCGACGTACGTCGGCCGGACCGAGGTCGGCGGGACACCGGTGCGGCACTACCGGGGCACGGCGAACCTGAGCGGCGCGGCGCGCGCCGCCTCCGCCGAGAACCGGCAGCCGCTGGCCGCGGCGGCGAAAGGGTTCGCCACGGCCGAGGTTCCGTTCGACGCCTATCTCGATGACCAGGGCCGCATCCGCAAGCTCAGACAGCGCTTCAGCTTCGTCAACGGCCGGCAGCAGACCCCCGTGGCGGTCGCCTCGACGACCCTGCTGTACGACTTCGGCGCCCCCGCCGACGTACGGCTGCCGCGCCCGGCGGACATCTACGCGGGCCGTATCGCCGAGGACGACAGCCCGGACGAGCACGCGGACGGGCGCACGGACCACCATGCGGACGGACACATGGAGGGGCACGAGGGCGGGCACTAGTCCGGGGTGTCACCCCGTAAGTAGCCCGTCCGTGCCATGCGCGTTGTGTAGGGCGCTGCCTACTCTAGGAAGTCGGTGACTGTGGAAAAGAGGTGAGGCGAGTGGCTCCAGTCGGCGGTACGGCGGTGCAGGACCACGTGGCCCTCGCCGAGATCGAGCTGTGCGGAGAGCTGATCATCGCGGCCTCCGAGGCCGAGGACCGGCTCAGCCTGGAGAGCATCGACGAGGTGCTCCGGGTGGCCGAGGAACGGGAGTCCTGACCGGCCTGACAGGTCAGGACCGCAGCAGCCGGCCGATCGCCTTCGTCGCCTCGTCCACCTTCGTGTCGATCTCGTCGCCACCCTTGACCGCCGCGTCGGCCACGCAGTGCCGCAGATGCTCCTCCAGCAGCTGCAGCGCGAAGGACTGCAGCGCCTTGGTGGAGGCGGAGACCTGGGTGAGTATGTCGATGCAGTACGTGTCCTCGTCAACCATCCGCTGCAGCCCGCGGATCTGCCCCTCGATCCGGCGCAGCCGCTTGAGGTGCTCGTCCTTCTGCTGGTGATATCCGTGCGTGGTGTGCGCGGACTCACTCGCGGTCCCGGAGGGTGCCGTGGCGCCGGCCTCGGTCGTCGTCATCGCGAGCCTCCATGTCGGTACGAGCCGGTAATAGATACCCCTGGTGGGTATATGGTAACGAACTTCGCGGGGTAAGGAGCCCTTGGTACGCCCCCGTGCTGATCAATCTGCCCGATGGGCGACACTGGGATGCGGCCCATTAGCCGTGGCCGGATGATGCGCCTAGCATCAGCCTGACCGAAACCGAAGCACCCCGAGGACCCCACGTGCGCTTTCGTCTGACCCCCAGGGAGACGAGCTTCTACGACATGTTCGCCGCATCCGCGGACAACATCGTCACCGGCTCGAAACTCCTGATGGAACTGCTCGGGGCGGACGCACCTGCCCGAGCCGAGATCGCAGAGCGTATGCGGGCCGCGGAACACGCGGGTGACGACGCCACGCATGCGATCTTCCACCAGCTGAACTCCTCGTTCATCACGCCGTTCGACCGCGAGGACATCTACTCCCTCGCATCGTCCCTCGACGACATCATGGACTTCATGGAGGAGGCCGTCGACCTGGTCGTCCTCTACAACGTCGAGGAGCTGCCGAAGGGCGTCGAGCAGCAGATCGAGGTGCTGGCCCGGGCGGCCGAGCTGACGGCCGAGGCGATGCCGCATCTGCGCACCCTGGACAACCTCACCGAGTACTGGATCGAGGTCAACCGGCTGGAGAACCAGGCGGACCAGATCCACCGCAAGCTGCTGGCCCACCTCTTCAACGGCAAGTACGATGCGATCGAGGTGCTCAAGCTCAAGCAGATCGTGGACGTCCTGGAAGAGGCGGCGGACGCGTTCGAGCACGTGGCGAACACGGTGGAGACCATCGCCGTCAAGGAGTCCTGAGGCGTCGATGGACACCTTCGCCCTGGTCGTGACCATCGCGGTCGCGCTCATCTTCACCTACACGAACGGCTTCCACGACTCGGCGAACGCGATCGCGACGTCGGTGTCGACGCGGGCGCTGACCCCGCGGGCGGCTCTGGCCATGGCGGCGGTGATGAACCTCGCCGGTGCCTTCCTGGGCTCGGGCGTCGCCAAGACGGTCAGCGAAGGCCTGATCGCCACGCCCGAGGGCTCGACGGGGATGGGCATCCTCTTCGCGGCGCTCGTCGGCGCGATCGCCTGGAACCTGATCACCTGGTACTTCGGCCTGCCGTCCTCCTCCTCGCACGCCCTGTTCGGCGGCCTGGTGGGCGCGGCCCTGGCCGGCGGTACGGTCGTCCACTGGAACGGCGTGGTGGACAAGATCATCATCCCGATGTTCCTGTCCCCCGTGGTGGGCCTCGTCGGCGGCTACCTGGTCATGCTGGCGATCATGTGGATGTTCCGCGGCGCCAACCCGCACAAGGCCAAGCGGGGCTTCCGCATAGCGCAAACGGTCTCGGCGGCGGGCATGGCCCTCGGCCACGGCCTCCAGGACGCCCAGAAAACCATGGGCGTGGTCGTGATGGCACTGGTGATTTCCGGCCATGAGACGTTCGGTGACCCGATCCCGGTCTGGGTGAAGCTGGTCTCGGCGATCATGCTGTCGCTCGGCACCTACGCCGGCGGCTGGCGCATCATGCGCACGCTGGGCCGCAAGATCATCGAACTGGACCCCCCGCAGGGCTTCGCGGCCGAAGCCACCGGCGCCTCGATCATGTTCGGCACGGCGTTCCTCTTCAAGGCGCCGATCTCCACGACCCACGTCATCACCTCGGCCATCATGGGCGTGGGCGCCACCAAGCGCCTCAACGCGGTCCGCTGGGGCGTGGCCAAGAACATCGTCCTGGGCTGGTTCATCACGATGCCGGCGGCGGCCCTGGTCGCAGCCCTGGCCCTGGGCCTCCTCAAGCTGACGGTGCTGTAGTTCTTTTTCCACCCGCCCACCCGTCTCGGTCGGCTGAAAAGCCGGCCAAGGGGGTGGGCATTGTGCTGTCAGTCCGCGTACTGCGGGTACTGGGTGTGCTTCGCGGCGATCTGCTCGGCGGTGAGTGCAGGCACCGTGAGGTTGCCAGTGACCAGCACGTCTTGGTTGCACCAGGATCCGCCAAGCTCCACGAGCCAGCCACCAGCCTCCATCACCCAATCAGCGTCGGAGAGCTTCGTCACGACGCCGCTGCCGCAGATGAACGCCCGGGACGCCTGCGAGACGATCCACTCGGCCTTCCTGATTTCCGTCACCCCGCCGTTGTGGCACCGCTCCGCCATCGTCCAGAGCAGACGCCACCCGACACCGGGGGTCAGCGGCCCCACGAAGGCAAGCTGCTGGTCATCCACGAGAGTGGTCGCGTAGCCGAAGACGGGCCCGAACATGGAGAAGACGGTCACCCGACCCCGGCCCTTGGTTCCTTCGGCAGTCGCCATGAAAACTCCCTTTTGCACCCAGAGTCCCGGATCGTGAGGGCCGGGACTCTAGCGGCCGGCACTGACAACGCCCGGTGTCAGCAGCAGGGACCGTCGCCGCAGCATGTCGGCGCGTTGCACTCCGCCGCGGCGCCCCAGAGACGCTCGTCGACCGCGAAGCCCTCGGCCCTGATGCGCCCGACGACGTCGACCATGAGGCCCTGCGTGCGGACCTTGCTGTTCGGCCGATGGTGCAGGAAGTAGCCGAAGTTCTCGGTGCACCAGTCGGCGTAGTCCTCGGTGTGGAGCATGAACGTGTGCCAACCGGGGTCCACGACCTTGCTCGGAGCCATGACGTCGCCCGCGTTGGTGCTGCCCATCACGTAGCACAGGGTGATGGCCTCGTTCATGATCCGCTCGGCCATGGACCTCTCGTCCCCGTACTCCTCGGCGCAGAAGTCCGCCAGCCTCGCGAACAGCTTGGGCGACACGAGGTCCCGGCCGCGCCGCGAGGCGACGGCTTGCATTTCAGGTGCCACAGTCATTCGGAAGTCCTCTCTTCCCTCTGATCTGATGTGCGCTTGCCTGTGCACGGCCTGCCGGAGGCCGGCGCAGACTGCGCCTTACCGCTGTGAGTGACCATCGGGCGCGTGACCGCGGATGTTCGTGGCGTGCTTGGCGGCTTGCGTGATGTCGCCGAGTTCCTTGGCCGCGTTGAGGCGCTGCCACTCGGACTGGCAGGTCCCGCAGTCAGCGACGGGAGCGCAGTCCAGGAGCCAGGCATTGAAGCCGATCGGAAGATCAACGGGACGCGGGTCGGGGCAGGTCTGCCGGATTCTGGCCATGGTGCCAGGCTGGAGCGGTGATGGCCTTGGGGTCGATGAGCTTCTACGGACTTGCGCGGCGGTTACCCGAGGGCATCGATGGCAGCGGTGATGAGCGATCTGGCCTGTACGCCGTACACAGCGATGGCCGACAGCTCCGCGAACGCCTTGGTGTATTCGGCGATCTCACCAGGCTGGGTGACCGTCAGGTGAGCGGAGACGAGCTCCACGTTGACCTGCGCGTCGTCGTACATGGTGAACGACTCGACGGGCCATCCAGCGCCACGGGGCGTGCCGAGGGGAATGACGCCCAGGCTGACCGAGGGCAGCGAAGCGACAGAGATGAGGTGGCCAAGCGCTCCGGCCATGGTGGCGCTGTCGCCGATGACCGTTCGCAGCACCCACTCCTCGACGAGCATCGCGAACCTGTGGTCGCCGGAGTGCAGGATGCGCTGGCGATCCATGCGGACGGCTGCGGCTTCGTCGATGTCGTCGGGCACGTCCCGCAGATGCCCCACGGTGCTCAGTACAGCTCGCGTATACGCGGCAGATTGGAGCAGGCCCGGGATCACCCACGACTGGTAGACACGAAAGCGGCGCGTGCGCTCGAACAGAGGCGCTACTGATTGCTGGACGCGCTTCAGGCCCGCCCGCTCAATGCGCCGCCACTGGATGTACGCACCCTCTATGCCGCGTGCTGTTGCAATCAGGTCAGCTGTCTGCCCATGGGCAGCACAATGGGCTGTGTACGTGCGGATGTCAGCATCGGACGGAGGCGTGTGCCCGTTCTCAAGACGCGAGCACTTGGACTCGTGCCAGCCGGCACGCCGTGCCAGCTCGCGAGCTGTGAGGCCGGCGTCCTTGCGAATCTCGCGCAGACGCCGGCCGAGGGCCTGCCGTGCTTGCTTGACGCTGGATGAGGTCACGCCGGGGATTGTGGATCAGGTGAGCTGGTAGTCCGCGTGCGGCACTGCCAGGGACCAGACGACCTCGAACGCGTCCGCGCACAGTTTCACAACCGCCGGATCGACGGTGAACTCCTCGTCGTCCGGGGCGAGTTCGCCATCACCGGCGAAGTGGTGGAAGACCACTGAACTCTCGTCGAAGAGCCAGAAGTCGTTGCCCGGCAGGGCGAGCCCGGAGGCACGGCGGCGAGGCAGCCAGCGCACTTGCTCGCCCGCCGCCACGGTTGGGTCCGTCAGGTGATGCTCAAACCTGATGTAGTCCGACACAGGCTCCGACACGATCCGCGCCCTGCGCACCTCGACCCCCTGGGCCGCCAGGTCGGCGATCAGCCGCAGCCACGGCCGGCGTTCAGGGTCGCTGTCGGCCGGGTTGTTCCTGACGCCCTGCTGCCAGGCCTCAAACCGCGGATCGGAGCGCATGTACCCGTCACGCATCTCCAGGTGTACGGCGGCACGGGTGCAGCGCCGAAGCCGCTCCTCAAGCGTCGGCATCGCCACCGCTGTTCACCTCCAGGAAGAACTGCACCATGCGTCGGGGGATCTCTACGACGTCTTCGTGACCGGGGAGATCCAACTGCGAGCGCCTGTCCTCATCGGCCACCTTCCAGCCCTGGACCAAGTAGGTGTCCTTCTCGTCGTCCAGGTACACGGTCGGCGACTTGCCTTCCGGGCTCTCGGGGGCCTTTCCCAGCTTGCGCAACGCCATGCCTGGCCTCCTTCGACCGTGGTGGGCGATCACTGGGGATGAGCTTGCATGCCAACATGACTCCACCGCGACGAACTTGCACGAACTTCTACGCTTCGGCGGCGAACGGCAGGAAGGCCGCCCAAGTGTGAGGGGTAACCGTGAGCTGGGGGCCGGTGCTGTTCTTCGAGTCGCGGATGCGGACGGCTGCGGGTGTGGTGGCTATCTCGACGCAGTTCGAGCTGTCGCCGCTGTAAGTCGATTTCTGCCAATGGAGTATTTGCACGGTCGCTCTCTCAGATGTCCCGGACGAGGCTCTGGATGAAGTCGCGCGACTCGGCGGGCCCGAGCGCACAGGACTCCATGTGATCCAACACGGCACGGTACTTGCTCAACTGTGCCTCCCCGTCGAGGAATCCGCACCCACCGTGGTGGGTGTCGAGCTGCACCGTGTCGAGCTGTGGAACCGGGCCCTCGACGTAGTCGAAGGACTGACCTGTGCTCGGGTAGTACTCCGCGTCGAAGGGGATCACCTGGACAGTGACGTGAGGCAGCTCGCTCATGTCAAGGAGATGCTTGAGCTGACCGCGCCTGACGTCGGGGCCACCGAAGCCCATTCGCAAAGCGGACTCGTGGATGATCGCCGCGTACGCGAGCGGCTCCTCCCGGTGCAGGATTCCCTGTCGTTTCATGCGGTGCGTGAGGCGGTGCTCGATCTCGTACTGCCGCATGGGCGGGACCACTGCCCGGAAGAGGGCGCGGGCATGGTCCGTGGTCTGCAGCAGTGCGGGAATATGCATCGCGAGGGCCACCCGCAATCCGGCCGCGTGGTGCTCAAGTTCAGCAAGATCGACCAGTGCGGCCGGGAGGTGTTCGCGGTATTCCTCCCACCAGCCGCGCATCCGGCGTCCCGTCATCGCCTCCAAGGCGTCGATCAGAGGCCCGTCCGAGCAGTCGTACGCAGATGCCAGCGATCGGACGCGGTCGGCGCTGAGGGAGCTGCGGCCTGTCTCGATCATGCTGACACGCCCCTGGTTGACGCCCAGCAGCGCCGCGGCCTGGGTGACCGTAAGCCCGGACCGCTCACGAAGCCTGCGCAGCTCGGTACCGAGACGCCGTTGACGCAGAGTGGGGTTGTTGGTCGGCGGCAAGGCACGTCCTTTCGGGCTGAGACGCGGCGCTCTCGTAACCCACACGAGGTAACTGTAGGCACATCTCCCAGATTTGGGAGATTCATCTTCCATTCGGCTCTACTGTAGAGCCCGCACCACCCAACTCCCCTCGCCTGTAAGCCGGAAGCGCACCTACCCCAGGCAGAGCCACCGCCCGGCGCGGTCGTTGAGCTGGCCCGAGTCCCTTCTCTCGCTGGAGGTTTCCATGGGCACCGTATCCCTGCCCGACACCTGGGTGTACGCCCTTCGCCTGCCTCATGATCCCCGCGCGGCACGTGTCGCCCGTACGACCGTACGGGCCATCCTGAACGGACACGGCAGACACGAAGTCCTCGACTAGGTCGAATTGTTGACGTCTGAACTCGTCACCAACACCTACCGGCACACCAACGGGCCCGCCTCACTCCGACTCACCGCCCTGGCCGACGGGAGGATTCGGGTCGGGGTGTGGGACAGGCACCCGCACATCCCCGCGCCCTTCGGGGAGCCGCCCTGGGATCGGGTTCCGCTCGCGCCGGTTGACGACGAAGAGGGGCGTGGTCTGCACCTCGTACAGGAGTTCGCCGACTCATGGGGCGGCCTGGCCCTCGGGGACAGCCCACTGGACCGAGGCGCCGGGAAGTTGCTGTGGTTCGAGGTGGGCGGGCAGCGAGCCGGGTGGACGGCTATTGCCTGACAACACCTCCCACCCGCCTCCGGGCCCTGCCTCCTTCCGTTGGATACGGGCACGTACCCGTATCCATGGTGCGCAGAGGAGTCCGACGATGCCCGACGCCAACGTCCGTATCCCTGAGGAAGCCCGGGACCGGCTCGCCGCCGTAGCGGCAGCCGAAGGGATGTCGCTGCGCGCCTACCTGGCCCGGCTCGCCGAAACCCTGCTCACCCCCGCTGAGCGGGCCGAGCAGGCCGAGCAAGCCCGCGCCGCCTTGAAGGGGTGGACCGGCTACGCGCCGGGTCCTGCGGAGGAACGGGACCTCGACAGCGAGCTGGACCGCCGGCTGGCCCAGGCGGCGGCCCGGTGAGCGACGCGATGCACATCGTCCTGGACGACACCGCCGTGGCCGCAGCCGGCCGGGGCAACGTCCTTGCGTCCCGGTTGATCCACCGCGCCCATGTGGAGGCCGGCTGGTACCTGTACGCCCCGGCGTGCGCACTGGTCGAAGCCGACCGGGCCCGTCCCGGTACGGCAGAGCATCTCACCGCCCTGCCCGCCGTCACCGTCCTGGACCTGGACCTGCCCGCCACCCTGGCGGTAGCCCAGCAGAACACGTGGGCGGCGGCGCACTGTCAGTACGCCGCTCAGCCCACCCCGGACCGTCCCGACGGAGCGATCATCGCCACCACCACCCCGGACCGGTGGATCGGCGAGCTGGCCCGTGTGCTGGACCTCAATCCGTAAAGGCCGCGCTTGATGACGCGGCACTACTGAGCGGAGCCCGCGGACAACGGCTCAAGCCGAGCGCAGCGGACGCGCAGCGGGCCCGCCCCCGGGAGCCGGGGGCGGGCCCTCTTGCGTCCTCGCGGTGGCACCGCCATGCAGCACCGCGAGGGGTCCTATGAGACCGTCTCGGCCTAGCCGAAGCGGCCGGAGATGTAGTCCTCCGTGGCCTGGACCGACGGGTTGGAGAAGATCCGCTCCGTGTCGTCGATCTCGATCAGGCGGCCCGGCTGGCCGACCGCCGCCAGGTTGAAGAACGCCGTACGGTCCGAGACACGCGCGGCCTGCTGCATGTTGTGCGTCACGATGACGATCGTGAAGCGCTCCTTCAGCTCGCCGATCAGGTCCTCGATGGCGAGCGTGGAGATCGGGTCCAGGGCCGAGCAGGGCTCGTCCATCAGGAGGACCTTCGGCTCCACCGCTATCGCCCGCGCGATGCAGAGGCGCTGCTGCTGGCCGCCCGAGAGGCCGGAGCCCGGCTTGTTCAGGCGGTCCTTGACCTCGTTCCAGAGGTTCGCGCCCTTGAGCGACTTCTCGACGATGTCGTTCAGCTGGCTCTTCTTGTAGTTGCCGTTCAGGCGCAGACCCGCCGCCACGTTGTCGAAGATCGACATCGTGGGGAAGGGGTTCGGGCGCTGGAACACCATGCCGACCTCGCGGCGGACGGACACCGGGTCGACGCCCGGGCCGTACAGGTCCTCGTCGTCGAGCAGCACCTTGCCCTCGACGCGGCCACCGGAGGTGACCTCGTGCATCCGGTTCAGCGTGCGCAGGAACGTCGACTTGCCGCAGCCGGAGGGGCCGATGAACGCCGTCACCGAACGCGGCTCGACGGTCATCGAGATGTCTTCGATCGCCTTGTGGGAGCCGTAGTAGGCGGTCAGTCCGCTTACGTCGATTCGCTTGGCCATGTCGTCTACTTCACTTCCAGAAATTCAAGCTCGGTCGCTGAGGGGGCCCCGCCCGGCGGAGCCGGAAATTGTCGCCTTAGCGACCGGTCTTCGGGGCCTTCCAGCGGGCGATGCCGCGGGCCACCAGGTTGAGGATCATCACGAAGGCGATCAGCGTGAGAGAGGCCGCCCAGGCACGGTCGTAGGCCGCCGTGGAACCCGAACTGTTCGCGTACTGCTGGTAGATGTACAGCGGCAGCGCCTGCTGGGCACCCGAGAACGGGTTGTTGTTGATGAAGCTGTTGCCCCATACCAGCAGCAGGATCGGGGCCGTCTCGCCCGCGATGCGGGCGATGGCCAGCATGATGCCCGTGGTGATGCCGCCGATGGAGGTCGGCAGGACCACCTTCAGGATGGTGCGCCACTTGGGCACGCCGAGCGCCAGGGACGCCTCACGCAGTTCGTTCGGGACGAGCTTGAGCATCTCCTCCGTGGAGCGGACGACGACCGGCATCATCAGGATGGCCAGGGCCAGCGAGCCGGCGAAGCCGAAGGGCTGCATGTCGGACATCAGCATGAGGCTGAGGATGAACAGACCCGCCACGATGGAGGGGATACCGGTCATCACGTCGACGAAGAAGGTGACCGCCCGGGCGAGGTTGCCGCGCCCGTACTCCACCAGGTAGACCGCCGTGAGCACGCCGATCGGGGCGCCGATCAGGGTGGCGAGGCCGACCTGCTCCAGGCTGCCGATGATCGCGTGGTAGATGCCGCCGCCCGGGTCGGAGTCGGCGACGATGCCCATCGAGTGGGTGAGGAAGTAGGGGTCGAGAACCTTCACACCGCGCTTGACGGTGGTCCAGATCAGCGACACCAGCGGGATCAGCGCGAGCAGGAAGGCCACCCAGACCAGGGCGGTGACGACGCGGTCCTTGGCCTGCCGCTTGCCCTCGACCTTCGCCGCGACGGCGAAGGTGCCGAAGACGAAGAGCAGCACGGCGATCAGGCCCCACTCGATCTTGCTGCTGAGGCCGGCGCCCAGGCCGATGCCCACGGCGACCACGAGGGAGCCCGCGGCGATCGCCCAGGGCGACCACTTCGGCAGGCTGGCGCTGCGCAGCGTGCTGGGACGCTTGTCGGTGACGGCTGCGGTGCTCATGCGTTGGCCCCCGAGTACTCCTTGCGGCGGGCGATGATCGCGCGGGCCGCGCCGTTGACCAGCAACGTGATGACGAACAGGATCAGACCGGAGGCGATGAGCGCGTCACGGCCGTCCTGCGTCGCCTCGCCGAACTTGCTGGCGATGTTCTGGGCGAAGGTGCCACCGCCCGGGTTGAGCAGGCTGGCGTGGATGTCGAAGTCCGGGGAGAGCACGGTGGCGACGGCCATCGTCTCGCCGAGGGCGCGGCCGAGGCCGAGCATGGAGGCGGAGATCACGCCGGAGCGGCCGAAGGGCAGTACGGCCATGCGGATCACCTCCCAACGCGTGGCGCCGAGGGCGAGGGCGGCCTCCTCGTGCATCTGCGGGACCTGGCGGAAGACCTCGCGGCTCACGTTGGTGATGATCGGCAGGATCATGATCGCGAGCAGGATGCCGACGGTCAGCATCGAGCGCGGTGCGCCGCCGTCCCAGGAGAAGATGCCGGTCCAGCCGAGGTAGTCGTTCAGCCAGCCGAACAGGCCGTTCATGTGCGGTACGAGCACCAGGGCGCCCCACAGGCCGTAGACGATGGACGGCACTGCGGCGAGCAGGTCGATCACGTACGCGACCGGACCGCTCAGCCTGCGCGGGGCGTAGTGGGTGAGGAACAGCGCGATCGCGACGGCGACCGGCACGGCCAGGGCCATGGCGATGACCGAGGAGACCACCGTGCCGAAGGCCAGGACGGCTATGCCGAAGGTCGGCGGGATGAGGTTGGTGTTCCACTCGTAGGTGGTCAGGAAGTTCGCGTGGTCCTTGCTGATCGCGAGGGACGCGCGATAGGTGAGGAAGACCGCGATCGCGGCCATGATCACCAGCAGCAGAATGCCCGAGCCTCGTGACAGGCCCAGGAAGACACGGTCGCCGGGGCGGGTCTTGGTGCGCGCGGCACCCCGCTTCCCGACGGCGGCCGGCTGGGGGGTGGGGGGAGATGCGTCAGTTGTTTTAGTCGATATGTCCATCAGGGATTCTCCGGTCTGCTGAGCCTCTCACCCGGTGGGGTGGGCGACTCTTGGCGGCGGTGCACCGGACGGTGCGGCCCGGCCCGCGGGGAGGCCGTGGGAACCGGGCCGCACTCTCGGATCAGGTCAGCTCAGGCCCGCGATGGTGGTGCGGACCTTGCTGATGATCTCTTCGGGCATCGGCGCGTAGCTGATGCCGCTCAGGATCTTCTGGCCGTCCTCGGAGGCGATGTAGTTGAGGAAGGACTTGACGGTGGGCAGGGTGTCGGCCTTGTTGCCCTTGTCGCAGACGATCTCGTAGGTCACCAGGGTGATCGGGTACGCACCCTCGGCCTTGGTGGTGTAGTTCAGCTTCAGCGACAGGTCCTTGCCGACGCCGACGATCTTGGCGTCCGCGATGGCCTTGGTGGCGCTGTCGGTGCTGGGGGCGACCGGCTGGGCGGCACCGGTGTTGATGCTCGCGGCCTTGACGCCGTCACCGACGTAGGAGAGCTCGAAGTAGCCGATGGCGCCGTTGGTCTGCTTGACCTGCTGGGCCACACCGGAGGACTGGGCGGCGGACTGGCCACCGCTCGCCTGCCAGGTCTTGCCACCCGAGTACTTCCAGTTCTCCGGGGTGGCGGCCTTCAGGTACTTGGTGAAGTTGTCCGTGGTGCCGGAGTCGTCCGAGCGGTGGAAGGCCTGGATCTTCAGGTCGGGAAGCTTCGCCTTCGGGTTCAGCTTCGCGATCGCCGGGTCGTTCCAGTTCTTGATCTTGCCATCGAAGATCTGGGCGACGGTGGGGGCGTCCAGGACCAGGTTGTCCACGCCGTTCAGGTTGTAACCGAGGGCGATCGGGCCGCCGACCATCGGGAGGTCGATGCCCTGGCCGCCGGAGCAGACCTTCTTGGAAGCGGCGACGGCGTCGGGCTTCAGCGCGGAGTCGGAACCGGCCCACGGGATCTGGCCCTGGGTGAACGACGTCACACCGGCACCGGAGCCGCCGGCCTTGTAGTTGATCTGCACGCTGCAGGCCTGGGAGAAGTTCTTGACCCAGGCGTTGATCGCGTTCTTCTGCGCGGAAGAGCCGTCGGACAGCAGCTGCCCCTTGGCGCCGTCACACTTGATCGAGGAGGCGTTCGCGGCGCCGGACGGGTTGCCCGAGGCCTTCGAACCGCTGCCGGTGTCGTCGGAGCCGCACGCCGTCAGGGCCAGGGCGCCGGAGACGGCGATCGCGCCGAGGGAGAGGGCGCGCAGCCGGTTCTTGCGCTGAAGCTTCACTTTCGGGTGTTCCTTCCAGGAGCCGCCGCTAGGGGCGGCGTGCGAAGTATCGAGAGTTGTGAGCGCTCATATGGCCGAGCGCATGAATGGCCGCGCTCCGCACCGTGCACGGCCGAAATTAGGCAGAACAGGTGAAGCCGCCGATGGCCGGAAGTGAACGGCGGGTGAACCCCTGCCATCGGCCCGGTAAGGTCACGGAATGCTTACAGGGAGGGCACACGGAGGTTCCGACGGCAGGGTTACGCGCACACGTCTTCGACGTTCGCCTGTCTGTGTGCGAACTGTTGCGAATCCCGCGAACCAATCCGGTCCACAGCGCCATCTCACCCCAGGAAAGGCCAAGGGGGCCTGGGGAGAGGTGACTGAGCACGATGGGCATGGAACGCCGGACGTTCATCGCAGGCGGCACGGCCGCCCTGGCCGCGACCGCACTCACTGGGTGCAGCTCGGGCTCGGGCAGGTCCACGACGTCCGCCACGGGCTCATCGTCTCTCACGTCCCTCAAGACCACCAGCGTGAACGCCGCCGCGAACTGGACGGACCTCGCCCATGACCTGGACGGCACCCTGATCCGGCCCGGCGACGCGGCCTGGCCGACGGCCCACCAGCTGTACAACACCCGCTTCGACGGCCTGAAGCCCACCGCCGTGGCCTACGCGGCGCACGCCGACGACATCCGTACGACCCTGGCCTACGCCCAGGCCCACAACATACGGATCTCCATACGCAACGGCGGCCACTCCTACGCGGGCTACTCCTCCGGCGACAACCGCCTCATCCTCGACGTCTCCCGGCTGAACCGCATACGGGTCAGCGGCGGGCAGGCGGTGGTGGGCGCCGGCTCCAAACTGATCGACGTCTACCGGGCGCTGGGCGCGAAGGGCGTGACCATACCCGCCGGCTCCTGCCCCAGCGTCGGCGTCTCCGGCCTGGTGCTCGGCGGCGGCCACGGCGTCGCCTCCCGGGCGTACGGCCTGACCTGCGACAGCCTCACCCAGGCGACCGTGATCACGGCGGACGGCACCCAGGTCACCGCCGATGCCACGTCCCACTCCGACCTCTTCTGGGCACTGCGGGGCGCGGGCAACGGAAACTTCGGCGTCGTCACCGAGCTGCAGTTCAAGACCCACGCGGCACCGCAGGCGGTGACGGCGTACATGACATGGCCGTGGGCGAAGGCCGCCGGGGTACTGAAGGCCTGGCAGGAGTGGGGCCCGAGCCAGCCCGACGAGATCTGGTCCTCGCTGCACCTGTCGTGCTCCCCGGGCGGCACCCCGTCCATCTCCGTGGCCTGCTTCTCCATGGGTACCTACGGGGAGCTGCAGAACGCCGTGGACCGGCTGGCCCACGCGGCCGGCGCGAACGCCTCCTCCGTCACCCTGCGCCGTCGCGGCTACGAGGAGGCGATGGAGGTCTACGCCGGCTGCTCCTCCTTCTCGACGGACGCGCAGTGCCATCTGCCGGGCTCCACCCCCGGCCGCTCGCCGCAGGGCCGGCTGGGCCGGGAGACGTACGCGGCCCGCTCGGACTTCTTCGACCGCTCGCTGTCGGCGGCCGGCATCCAGACCGTGCTGCAGCAGATCGCGTCCGTCCGGGGCGGCGCGGGCAGCATCGCGTTCACGGCCCTCGGCGGCGCGGTCAACCGCGTCTCCCCCACGGCGACGGCCTTCGTCCACCGCCGCTCCCGGATGCTGGCGCAGTACATCGCGTCCTGGGGGGCGGGGGCCTCCGGCGGTTCGGCCCAGTCGTGGCTCACCTCGGCCCACCAGGCCATGGCGCCGTACGCCTCCGGCGCGGCGTACCAGAACTACACGGACGCGACGCTGTCGAACTGGAAGAAGGCGTATTACGGAGACGCCGCGAACCGCCTGGACAAGGTGAAGAAGCAGTACGACCCGCAGAGGTTCTTCTCCTACGCGCAGGGGCTGTAGGACGGGGTCCGCGGGGGCTGGTCGCTCCCCTCGGGGAGTCGCGGTGCCGTCGGCCTCTAGGCCGCCAGATCCCGTTCCTCGGACTGGGCCGGGCGGCGGGTGCCGGGGACGATCGGGACGTCCGGGGCGGACCGGCGGCGCACGATCCACCCCGCCCCCGGCGCCCGCTCCACCGCCCGCATCAGCGGCGTGAGCAGCGCCATGGCGAGCGGAGACAGCAGCAGCGCGACCGCCGTGCCGAGGGCGAAGCCGCCGATGACGTCCGTCGGATAGTGCACGCCCATGTACACCCGGCAGAACCCCTCCAGCAGCGCGAGCCCGATCCCCGCGATGCCGAAGCGGCGGTTGGCGACGAACAGGCCCACCCCGAGCGCCATGGTGATGGTGGCGTGGTCGCTGACGAAGGAGAAGTCGGTCTTGCCGCCGATGAGGACGTCCAGCCCCTGGTGATCGACGAAGGGGCGGGGGCGCTGCACGAAGCCCCGGATCGGAATGTTGACCAGCACGGCGATGCCGGCCGCGAGCGGCGCCCACACCAGCGCGGCGACGGAGGACGCGGCGTCCTCACCGCCCCGGCGCCGCACGGACCACCAGCACCACAGCACCAGCAGCACCATGGCGAGCAGCAGGCCGTACTCGCCGACGAACTCCATGACCCGGTCGAACCAGTGCGGGGCGTCCTTGGCCAGGCCGTTGATGTCGTAGAGCAGTTCGACGTCGGGGTTCGATCCGGATTCGGCGAGTACAGCCATGGTGCTGTGGCCCCTTCGTCGTCTACCGGACGCACCTCGTGTGCGTACGTCAACAGGAACGCACGACCCCCATCAATACGTTCCACGCTCTACTGAATGATCACCCAGACGTTATCGAAGAGAGACTCATCATCGCAGCTCAGGGGGGTGGTTCACGCACGGTGCACACTCATTCAAACCGCCGTGGGGAGCGCTTTTGCGCCATCCGCCGTCACGCGGGTGGCGCCGAAGTAGTCGGTGCCGTCGATGGGATCGAACCGGATGACGGCCCCGGTGCGCGGCGCGTCGATCATGTACCCGCCACCCACATAGATGCCCACGTGATGGATGGCCCGCGAATCACTGGGGTCGGTCGAGAAGAACACCAGATCACCCGGGAGAAGCTGGTCCCGTGAGGGATGCGGGCCGGCGTTGTACTGGTCGTTGGCCACGCGCGGCAGACTGATACCGACCTTCGCGTACGCGGCCTGGGTCAGCCCCGAGCAGTCGAACCGCCCGCCCTGATCGGCCGTACCCTCACCGCCCCACAGATAGGGCGTACCGAGCTTGCTCTGAGCGAAGGCGATGGCACCGGCGGCCTGTTGGGTGGGGTCGATACGGCTGACGGGGGCGGCGAAGCTCTGCTCCAGAGTCGTGATCGTCTTCACGTAGTTCTGTGTCTCGCTGTACGGCGGCACGCCCCCGTACTTGATCACCGCATCGGCGCCCGCGTTGTAGGCGGCGAGCATGTTCTCCGAGACGTTCCCCGGCACGCTCTTGACGTACTTCGCGAGTTCGCAGTCGTACGCCGCGGCCGAGGGAATCGCGTCATTCGGGTCCCAGACGTTGCGGACGCCATCACCATCGCCGTCAACTCCGTGCGTCGCCCAGGTGCCAGGGATGAACTGCGCGATCCCCTCGGCCTTCGCCGGGCTCTTGGCGTTCGGGTTGAAGCCGCTCTCCTGGTACAACTGGGCGGCCAGCAAGGCGGGGTTGAGGGCCGTGCACAGGTTGCCCCACCTCTGTACGAGCGTCTTGTACGCCGCCGGGACGGCCCCCTTGGCCAGTCCCACACTGCCCGGGCCGACGCCGTTGAGGAGGTTTCCGGCGACGACGTAGACCCCGACGACGAGCAGCATGACGAAGCTCAGGCCGAGCCCGACCGCGACGCCGCCCACCACCCACACTTTGCGCACGACCCAACCCTCCCCCACACAGGGCGCGTTCAAGGCTACTTTCGCAGCACGTCTGTTCCTGCGGCCAACATTTCGGCCTATTCGTGACGCTCGTGCGGCCTACCGGCCCGGAACGTGGAAGCCCGTGCAGCCAAAGCTGTCGTAGTCGGTGGGGCTGTTCTTGACGTGGTACAGGACCGCCGTCCAGTCGCCGGGGTCGTTCTGCACGGGAATCCCGGGGGCGATGTGACCCTCGAAGTGGCTCTGGAAGTCGTCCGGGTACGTCAGCTCGATGAATCCGCCGTCCTTCCAGTACTTGTAGATGTCGACGGGCTTGCTGGTGTAGCCGATGGACTTGTTCGGCCCCATCGAGTCGAACGGCTTGCCCGTCTCGTCGTCGATGTCGTGCGGCGGCTTGACCCCCACCGAGACGTAGTACGGCGCGGGCTTCGACTCGGAGAGCTCCGCGTACTTGAACCGGAAGGAGATCTTCGCCTTCTCACCGACGTACGCGGACTCGGGGTCCTCGCCGCCGCTGACACTGGTCTGCAGGTCGCCGGGCGGGCTCACGGCGTTGATCAGGCCGCACTGGCCGATGCCGTGGGCGACTTCGTCCGGCTTGGTCGACAACCGCCAGTAGTCGTTGGAGATCCTGTTGTTCTCTATGTAGGCGGGCACCTCGTGCACGGCGGTACTCGCCGACGCGGAGGCGGAGGCGGGCGGTGTGGCGCTCCCCTCCTGCCTCCCGCCCTGTCCCCCGTCCTGCATCGTCCGCAGGGCCACGGCGGAGGCCGCCCCGACGACGGCCGCGGCCGCGATGCCCACGACCCAGCGTGTGCGCCGGGGACGCGCACGCACGGGAACGGTCGGCTGTTGCATCGGAGCGAGCGTCGCAATGTGGGCCCTGGGCCCGACCGTGGGGATGTACCCGGGACCCGCCGTCGGCAGCTGGGCCGACGCCGCCGGAGCCAGGCCGGCCGCCACGGCGGCCGCGAGGTCCGGGGGCGGACGCTCGGCGTCGGCGGTGAGCCGTACGTACGCCGGGTCTTCGGCCAGTGAGGACGACACCGAGCACCGTGCTATGACCGCGTCGAGCGCCGGCCGTCGAGCGGGATCCTTGGCGACGCACTCTTGTATCAGCGCCGCGAGGCCCGGCTCCGCACCGGCGACGTCGATCTCCTCGTGAACGACGCGGTACGACACGGCGTGCGCGGCGCCGGATCCGAACGGGGGGCGCCCGGTGACGGCGTAGGCCATGGTCGCGCCCAGGGCGAACACGTCGACGCTCGGGCTCACCTGATTGCGTACCAGGACTTCGGGCGCGCTGTATCCGGGTGTGCCCGGAGCGAACCCGGTCTGGGTCAGGGCCGTGTCCTCGATTCCACGGGCGATACCGAAGTCGATGAGCAGCGGACCCTGTGGCGAGAGGATGACGTTCTGCGGCTTCAGATCCCGGTGGGTGACCCCGTGTGCGTGGACCGCCGCGAGGCCCTCCGCGAGCGCTGCGAACAGCCCCCGGCAGGTCTCCGCGGGCAGCGGGCCGCTTTCCGTGACGGCCTGGGCCAGGGTGGGCCCCGAGACGTACTCGGTGGCCAGCCAGTAGGGGGCGCGGTCCAACGAGGCGTCAATGAGGTTGGCCGTGTAGGCGCTCCGGACCGTCCGCGCGGTCTCCACCTCGCGCCGGAACCGGGCCAGCGCCTCGGGATGGTCGGTGATCTCGTCGCGGATCACCTTGATGGCGACGAGCCGCCCGCCGGGCGACCGCCCGAGATGGACCTGCCCCATCCCGCCCGCCCCGAGCCGGGCGAGCAGCGTGTACGTGCCTATGTGCGGCGGGTCCTGAGGCTTGAGCGCATCCACGGACCTACCTTGCCACGAAGATCAGTTGACGGTCCGGGATGTCTCGGGGATCCAGCGGCGTCCCGGGGATCTGTCAGGGTTCGGCGGTCGCGTCCTTGTACAAATCGGCCGCAGCCCTGCCCAGCGCCACGCTGTACGACACGTCGTCGGTGTCGCCGCCCTCCTCGTGGCCGCCGAGGATGCCGACGACCTGGCCGTCGCCGTTGATCCAGGGGCTGCCGCTGGTGCCGCTGGTGAAGGCGGGGCAGTCGATGCGCTGCTGGGTCTTGCTGTGCGCGGTCGGCTTGTTGGTGCAGCTGATGGGCGCCTCGCGGGAGTCGGGGTAGCCGGTGACGGTCACGGCGGTGGCGCCGGTGGCGGTGCCGGTCGTGAACCGGTTGGCTCCCACCACGTCCTCGATCGGTCTGTCGTCCACGTCGTCGACGGTGGCGAAGGCCAGGTCGCTGTCCTCGTCCTGCTCCTTGGCCCACCCGTCGGGCAGATAGCGGTGCCGCAGCTTCCACACCCCGTACGGTGCCTTCCCATCCCGGTAGCCCGGCACGAACACCAGGTCGGTACCGGTGTCGCTCACACAGTGCGCGGCGGTGGCGATGAGGTCGCCCTGGGGGCTGTGCACGACCGAGGCCGTGCAGAAGTGCCCGCCGGACAGGCTGTCGGCCCGGTCCGCGCCGAACAGCGCGCCGACGCGCGCCGCCTGCCGTGACACGACGACGTCGGCGGTGACCCCCAAGGGCCCCCGCCCGTCATCGGCGGCCGCCACGGACGCCGAGGTCAGGGTGAGCATCACCACGGCGCCGAGCAGTGCGGGACGCGAGGTGAGCGAGATGCGTGAGATGCGCTTCATCAGCCCCCACTCTGTCCCACAAAAGCGAGAAACCCGCTCCGACTTCACTGAGATTTTCCTGTGAAACCTCCCTACGGCGGCTGAGCTTGACCGTCCAGAGGCACGTCGCAGGCAGCGACGTCACCACCGTACTGGGCGATGTCCCGTCGCGCCCCCGCATCACCTCCTTTCACAGTACGAGCAGGAATGACTACCGTATGTCACGGCACTGACAGTCCGCCCGCCGCGGCTGCCCGCGCCCGCTTCCAGGCGGTCGGCCTCGGGTTCCGGGCGGTCGCCCTCGGGTTCCGGGCGGTCGCCCTCGGGTTCCGGGCGGTCGCCCTCGGGTTCCGGGCGGTCGGTTTCAGGCGGCCGGCTTCAGATCCCAGGTCACCCCCGTCAGCTCCTCCGACAGAGTCCACAGCCGGCGGGCCGCCTCCGGGTCGCCGGCCGCCGCGCTGCGGCCGACCAGCGTGGGGGCGCCGCGCATCTCGCCGAGGCCGGCGGGGCCGACGTAGGACGCGCCGGGCAGGTCCTGGCTCGCGGCGTAGAGGGTGGGCAGGGCGCCGGCCTTGTCGCTCTGCGCGAAGACCTTGTTGGCGACGGCCATGAAGGCCCTGGCCAGGGGGTTGGCGTGGTGGCTCTGGAGGTTGGTGGCCGCGTAGCCGGGGTGCGCGGCGAGGGCGCGGACCGGGGATCCGGCCTCGGTCAGGCGGCGCTGCAGTTCCAGGGTGAAGAGGAGATTGGCCAGCTTGGACTGGGCGTAGGCGCGGGTCGGGGTGTAGCGGCCGCGCAGGTTCACGTCCTCGAAGTGGATCACCCCGTCGCCCGCACGGTGGAGGCCTGAGGCCAGTGTCACCACCCGGTCCGTCACCTGCGGCAGCAGCAGGTTGGTCAGCGCGAAGTGCCCGAGATGGTTGGTGCCGAACTGCATCTCGAAGCCCTGCTTGGTGCGCTGCTCCGGCAGCATCATCACGCCCGCGTTGTTGATCAGCAGATCCAGCGGGCGGTCCCAGGCGTCCGCGAACTCCCGTACCGAGTCCAGGTCGGCCAGGTCCAGACGGCGCACCTCGGTGCTGCCGCCCACCCGCGCCGCGGCGGCGCCGCCCCGCGCGAGGTCCCGTACGGCGAACACCACATGCGCTCCGGCGCGGGCCAGCGCCTCGGCGGTGACGAGGCCGAGGCCGCTGTTGGCGCCGGTGATCACGGCCGTACGGCCGGAGAAGTCGGGCAGGTGGGTCACGTTCCACTTCGTCGTATCAGCCATGCCTCGAATGTAGGCATCGACAACAAAGCTGTCAACGACAACATCCCGATACGATGGTGCGCATGCCGCGCCCGTCCTCCTCGCCCCCGAGCCGCCCCTACCACCACGGAGACCTGCGCGCCGCCCTGCTCACGAGCGCCGAGCGCACCCTGCGCGACAAGGGGGCCGGCGCCCTGTCCCTGCGCGAGCTGGCCCGGGACATCGGCGTGAGCCACGCGGCCCCCGGCCGGCACTTCAAGGACAAGCAGGCCCTGCTCGACGCCCTCGCGCTGGACGGATACGAGCGCCTGAACAGGGCCCTGGCCGCGGCCGCCCTGCACCCCGGCCTCGACTTCGACGAGCGGATGACCGCGCTCGCCCGCGCCTACCTCGGCTTCGCCGTCGAGAACCCCGAGCTGCTGGAGCTGATGTTCGCGCGCAAGCACGACCCCGACAGCTCCGACCGGCTCGCCGCGGCCGTCGACCAGTCCCTCGGCTCCCTCACCCGGATGATCGCCGACGCCCAGGAGCGCGGCGAGATCGTGCCGGGCGACCCCGAGCGCATCACCATGGTCGCCGCCGCGAGCCTGCACGGCCTCGCCGCGCTCATCGCCAGCTGCGCACTGGACGCCGAGGAAGCGATGAACGGCCTGGCCGAACACGTCCATCTGCTACTGAACGGACTCCGGCCGCGGTAACACGCGCCGGTCGCGGAGCAGTTACGCGCGTAGCCGCGCCCTGTGGCCGGGCTGCGCCCAGGGTCAAGCGGCGCCCAGCACAGAGCCAGCACAAAGCCATTGATCAGTAAGCCGTCAACCGCCTTGAGCAATGCGGCAGTCAGGATTCCACCAGGCTTCTTGTTGTCGCGTACTCAACAAGCGATGGTCGTCGCGGGCCGCCGCCCCCACCGGTCACCCATCGGTGGACCCTCACACCCGCAGGCCTCTGTCCACCACTTCCAGGAGGCTGTACCTTGCGTACGACCAACCCCAACTTCCCCCACATAAGAGGCAGATGGGCCCGGATCGGCTCGGCCGCCTTCGGCGCCGCCGCGCTCGTCGTCGCCGGTCTCGGCACCACCGCCCACGCCGGCACGGACACCGCCGCCACGAGCCACAAGGTGAGCGCCAAGGCCGTCGCCGCCCAGGTCGCCAAGGCCCATGTGCGCTACGAGAAGGCGTGCGGCGCCACCCCGAAGAAGGGCTACGCCGCCTGCCACGCACTGCGCGTCACCGGCGGCACCACCGCGTTCATGGAGAAGCAGGCCGCCCTGAAGGGCATCACACCCAAGACGGTCCAGCCGAACGCCGCGTCCGCCTCCCCCACCGGATACGGCCCCTCGGACATCCAGTCGGCCTACGGCCTGGCCTCCGCCGCCTCCTCGGGCGGCTCGGGCGAGACCGTCGCCATCGTCGACGCCTACGACGACCCGAACGCCGAGGCCGACCTCGCGACCTACCGCTCGCAGTACGGCCTGCCGGACTGCACCACCGACAACGGCTGCTTCAAGAAGGTCTCCCAGACCGGCTCCACGACCTCCCTGCCCGCGGCCGACAGCGGCTGGGCCGGTGAGGAGTCCCTCGACCTCGACATGGTCAGCGCGACCTGCCCGAACTGCAACATCCTCCTGGTCGAGGCCAAGTCCGCGTCCGACGCCAACCTGGGCACCGCGGTGAACGAGGCCGTCAAGCTGGGCGCCAAGTTCGTCTCCAACAGCTACGGCGGCTCGGAGTCGTCCTCCGACACCTCGTACGACTCCAAGTACTACAACCACCCGGGCGTCGCCATCACCGCGAGCGCGGGCGACAGCGGCTACGGCGCCGAGTACCCGGCCGCCTCGAAGTACGTGACCGCCGTCGGCGGCACCGCCCTGACGACCTCCTCCGACAGCCGCGGCTGGACCGAGAGCGTCTGGAACACCTCCAGCACCGAGGGCACCGGCTCCGGCTGCTCCGGCTACGACGCCAAGCCCAGCTGGCAGACCGACAGCGGCTGCTCCAAGCGCATGATCGCCGACGTCTCGGCGGTCGCCGACCCGGCCACCGGCGTCTCCGTCTACGACACCTACGGCTCCGACGGCACCGGCTGGAACACCTACGGCGGCACCAGCGCCTCCTCCCCGATCATCGCCTCGGTCTACGCCCTCGCCGGCACCCCGGGCAGCAGCGACTACCCGGCCCAGTACCCGTACAAGGCGGCCGGCACCTCCGCCCTGAACGACGTCACCAGCGGCAGCAACGGCACCTGCTCGACCTCGTACTTCTGCACCGCAAGGTCCGGCTACGACGGCCCGACCGGCTGGGGCACCCCGCAGGGCACGTCGGCCTTCGGCGCGAGCTGAGCACGGCCTGATCCGCCCCGTCGGGTCACGGGGAGCCGCCAGGTGAGGGGGACGTGGGGTCCCCTCGGCGGCACGGAAGGAAGACGGGCCACGGCAGCCGGCCGCGGCCCGTTTTCCCTGTCCGGATCCGGGGCCGTTCTCCTGTCCGACTCCCGTGAAACAGCCATGTGTTGCGTCAAGTGAACGGAATGGTTCGGTAAGGCGGACCCCAGGATCCCCGCCACCCCCTGGTTGTCACGTACTCAACAAGTCACAGTCTTCGTCGTACCGCCGCACGCACCCGCACAGCCCTGTTCCCACCCCCCACCCGGAAACCAGGAGCTGCACATGCGTACGACTCCCCCCGTCAGACCCACGGCCGCACCCGGCCACCGGCGCCGCCTCACCGCCGTCCTCGCGGCCACCGCCGCACTCGCCCTCGCCGGCCTCGGCACCGCCGCCCACGCGGACGCGGCCGCCCCCACGGCGCACGCGACCTGGACCGCGGCCCCCTGCGCCACCCCCAAGCACCACGGCGAACTCGCCTGCGACTCCTTCCGAGTGACCGGCGGCCTCACCGCCTTCCAGAAACAGCAGGCCGCGAGGACCGGCGTCACCCCGAAGGCCGCCGACGCCGCCACCCCCTCCGGCTACGGCCCCTCCGACCTCCGGTCGGCCTACGGCCTCACCTCCGCCGCCTCGTCCAAGGGCTCCGGCGAGACCATCGCCATCGTCGACGCGTACGACGACCCGAACGCGGCGGCCGACCTCGCGAAGTACCGCTCGTACTACGGCCTCCCCGCCTGCACCACGTCCAGCGGCTGCTTCAAGAAGGTCAGCCAGACCGGCTCCACCACCTCCCTGCCCACCGCCGACAGCGGCTGGGCCGAGGAGGAGTCCCTCGACCTCGACATGGCCTCCGCGATCTGCCCGAACTGCAACATCCTGCTGGTCGAGGCCAAGTCCGCGACGATGGCCAACCTGGGCAAGGCCGTGAACGAGGCGGTGGCCCTGGGCGCGAAGTACGTCTCCAACAGCTACGGCGGCTCGGAGTCGTCCTCCGACACGTCGTACGACTCCTCCTACTTCAACCACCCGGGCGTCGCGATCACCGTGTCGGCCGGCGACGGGGGCTACGGCGCCGCATACCCGGCGGCCTCGAAGTACGTGACCGCGGTGGGCGGCACGGCCCTCACCAAGTCCTCCTCCGCCTCCCGCGGCTGGACGGAGTCGGTCTGGAGGACGAGCAGCACGGAGGGCACGGGCTCAGGCTGCTCCGCCTACGACCCGAAGCCCAGCTGGCAGACCGACACCGGCTGCTCCAGGCGCACCGTCTCGGACGTCTCGGCGGTGGCCGACCCGGCGACCGGCGTCTCGGTCTACGACTCCTACGGAGTGACCGCCGGCTGGTACACCTTCGGCGGCACCAGCGCCAGCTCGCCCATCATCGCCGGCGTCTACGCGCTCGCCGGCACCCCGTCAAGCGGCAGCTACCCGGCCAAGTTCCCCTACACCGCGGCCGGCACCTCCGCACTGAACGACGTCACCAGCGGCAACAACGGCACCTGCTCCCCGAGCTATCTGTGCACCGCTCGATCGGGCTACGACGGCCCGACCGGATGGGGTACCCCCGAGGGCACGTCGGCCTTCACCGGCTGACCGCTCCCACTGCTCCGCACGTCAAGGCCCCGGCGCGCACACCGTCGGGGCCTTGGCCATTTCGCGCACCTCCCCCATGAGAACATCGTGTCGACGCCTCACCCGACCGGCCGTCAGAAACCGCGCCAGGTCGTAGAGGGGGACAACGACAGAACCACACGACAGGTTCCGGTCGGACCTCGTTGCCCGGCGTGACCTGCCGTGATACACAGAGTGACCGTACGGGCTATTCGTACGAAACCCGCCAGTCAATGACGTCAAGTCGACATACGTTGGCGGCGTTGTCGGCGACAATGAGGCCTGACCTCTGCACACCGCAGAGGGCCAGACGGAACTACCCATCAGGGGCGGTGACTTACATGCTCTTTGCGGCCGACAAGGGAGACATCAACACCATCATCGGCGGGATCGCCCCGAACTGGGGCCCCTTCGGCAGCCTGGGCAACGAGGCCAAGGTGATGATCGAGGTGGTCATGGCCGTAGCCATCCTCCTGTGCCTCGGCATCGCGGTCTGGGGCGCGGCGAAGCAACGCATCGGCGCCACGGCCCTGCGCGACACCTTCAGCGCGGAACAGGGCAAGGGCCTCATCATCGCCGGTCTGACCGGGGTCTTCATCATCGGCTCCCTCGGCACCCTGTTCACCATCGTGTACGGCATGGCGGTCTAACCCTCCCCTCCCCCGCCCGTCCCTTCCGGCTGAGGTTGCGTCTCCCTGATGTCTAGTCACCACACCGCACCCACGCGGGAACCAGCACGGCTACCGTCGTATGCCTACGAGGGTGAGTACGAGGGTGAGGGGGCGCACACGGCATGAATCCCGGAGACGAAGAGTCCTACCCGGACTACGGCGACACCACGGGCCACACCCGCACCCGCCTCCCCGAGAACGACCCCTACGGCGGCGCCCCCCGCCGCGCCCCCCGCCGCTCCTCCTCCCGCAGCCTGGTCACCGTGGTCGGCGTAGTGGTCCTCCTCATCGCAGCGATCGCATTCGCCAACAGAGGCGACCATTCGCCGACGGACGGCTCGACCGCGAAGAACGACAAACCGGCGGCTGCTCCCACGGCGCCCAGCGGAACGCGGCCCGTGGACACCAAGTCCGCCGGAGTACCCACGGGATTCGCCCACACGGAGCAAGGAGCGCAGTCGGCGGCCTCGAACTACGCCGTGGCGCTGGGGTCCACCGACATGTTCAAGAGGGGCAGCCGCGACATCCTCCTGCAGCTCCTCTACACCTCCGAGGCGGCCGCCCGTCTCCAGGGCGCGATGGATCAGGCCTACTCGGCCGGCTTCCTCGCGAAGATGGGACTCGACGCCGCGGGCGACCCGCCCAAGGGCAGTACGTTCGTCTCCCGGGTGGTCCCGGTCGGCGCGACGGTGCAGAGCTACACGGACACCGACGCCAAAGTAGCGGTGTGGTACCTGGGGCTCATCGGCATGGCCGGCAGCAGCTCGACCGATCCGGTCACCTCTTCCTGGAAGACGTGGACGTTCGATCTGCAGTGGGCCCACGGCGACTGGAAGATCGTCTCCGACACGCAGCAGGACGGCCCGGCGCCGGTACCCGGCGACGACAAGGCCGCCACCTCCGACGAGATCACCAAGGCCATCGAAGAGTACGGAGGCTTCACGTATGCCCGGTAGCCCGCAACGTGCGCTCAAGCTCGCCGGAGTCGTGACAGCCGTACAGACCACGGCCGTACTGCTGGCCACGCGCGCCTTCGCCGAGCCCTCACCCACTTCTTCCGGCAGCCCGTCGCCCGCACCGTCGAAGAGTAAGTACAACTGCGACGTCATCTCCGGCGAGGCCAAGAAATACTGCGAACGCGGCAACACCTCCAGCGGCTCCGGCGGTGCCAACGTCCCGGACACCTCCACCCTCGACCCCCTCTCCTCCCTGGCCAAGGGCTGTGCCGAGGCTGCCTCCTGGACCATCGACAAGCTGAGCAAAGCCGTGAAGGAGACCGCCAACGTCGACTTCACGAACCCGAAGTTTCTGCAGCAGTACGCCATCGTCTTCGCCGCGTCCACGATCCTCACGCTCCTGCTGTGGCTCCTGGCCGTGGCCAAGCGAGCCGTACGCGGCGTGCCCCTCACGACCGCCATCTCGGAAGCCGTCGGCTTCCTGTGGCTCACCGTGCTCGCCTCCGCCTTCACCCCGCTGATCCTGTACACCGTCGTGTCGGCCACCGACGGCGTGACCGACGTCCTCGCCAAGGCCACCGGCGACCAGGCCGACACGTTCTTCGGCACGTTCTCCGGCGCCCTGAACAAGGGCAACAACATCGGCGGCGGCCCCATCATGCTGATCGTCGTCTCCCTGGTCAGCATCCTCGCCTCCGGCGTCCTCTGGCTGGAGCTGGTCATCCGCGCCGCGCTCCTCTACGTCGGCGCCCTCCTCGGCACCGTCGTCTACGCCGGACTGGTCGACAAGAACCTGTGGGGGCACGTGCGGCGCTGGGCCGGCATCATGATCGCGGTCATCCTCGTCAAACCCGTGATCGTGATCGTGCTCGGGCTCGCCGGGGCACTGTCCAGCGGCAACGGCCCCGACTCCTTCTCCGCGGTCGTCTCCGGCCTCGCCATCATCCTGCTCGCCATCTTCGCCAGCGCGATGATCTACCGCTTCGTCCCCGGCTTCGGCGACGAGATCGCCAACGGCCGCAACAACCGCATCATGCAGGGCGCCGAGAGCAAGGCCGCCGCCGTCATCAGCTCCCCCGCCACCCTCGTCGCCCAGGGCATCAAGACCCACAGCTCCCGCGCCGACAGCAACAGCGGCGCGGGAGGGCAGGCGAACAGCGCACCCCGCCCCGCCAACCCCGCCAGCGGCGGAGTCGCCGCCCACAGCAGCCGTACCCCCACCGGCGGCGGAGCCGTCCCCTCCGCCACACCCGCGCCCCGCGCGCCCAGCCCCGCCAACACTCCGCACGCCGGCAACACCCGCAACATCAACCGCACGGGAGGTGAAGGGCGTTGACGACCGAGTCCCATCTGTCCCATCCGGTCACGCCCCGCCGTACGTATCTCATCGGCCGCGCCCGGCCGAACGCGATCGTCGGCCGGAACCGCGAATCCGGCGAGATCGCGCTGATCGTCGCCGGCGCGTTCCTCGGCATGATGTGCGGCCTCCTCGTCCCGGTCCTGAGCCTGCGGATCGCCCTGCTGACGGGCTTCCCGATGCTCGCGCTCGCCGCGGTCTACGTGCCGTACAAGCGCCGCACCTTCTACAAGTGGTTCGAGATCAACCGCAGCTACAAACGGACCATCAAGGGCGGCAACGCCGTCTACCGGTCCACCGTCATGGAGGCTGGGACGCGGCTCGACGGGCGGGAGGTCGAGATCGGGCCGCCGCCCGGCATCGGCCGCATCACCTGGCTCGCCGCGCCCTTCGGACCGGACGAGATCGCCGTACTGCTGCACGCCGACCGCAAGACCGTCACCGCCGCCATCGAGATCGAGGGCCCCGGCGTCGGCCTGCGCGACTCCGAGGACCAGGAGGCCCTGGTCGACCGGTTCGGCACCCTGCTCAAGCATGTCGCCAACGGCGACGGCTTCGTGACCCGGCTGCAGATGCTCGCCCGCACCCTGCCCGCCGACCCCGACGCCCACGCCAAGGACGTCGCCCTGCGCGGCGACGGCCGCTCCCTGGAGTGGCTCCAGCGGTCCTACGACCAGCTGCAGTCCATGGTGTCCACCAGCAGCGAGCAGCACCGCGCCTACCTCGTCGCCTGCATGCACTACACCCGCGAACTGGCCGCCGAGGCGAACGCCATGGCCCGCGCCGTCCGCGCCCAGGGCAGCAAGGTCGACCGGGACGCCGGGCTCGCCGTCGTCATGGCCCGCGAGCTGACCGACATCTGCTCCCGGCTCCAGGAAGCCGACATCCGGGTACGGCAGCCGCTCGGCCAGGGCCGGCTGGCCTCCCTCATCCACTCCATGTACGACCCCGACCACCCCATCGACCACATCCAGGCCATGACCCAGCGCAACGCCTGGCCGGCCGAGCTGGACGCCATGGAGCCCACCTATCTGCAGGCCAAGACCCGGGAGTCGTACACCCGGGCCCCCTGGTGCCATGCCACCGCCTGGGTGAAGGAGTGGCCGATGACCCCGGTGGGCGTGAACTTCCTGGCGCCCCTCCTCGTCCACACCCCCGACGTCATCCGAACGGTCGCCGTCACGATGGATCTCGAACCCACCGAGGTAGCCATCGAACGCATGCTGACCGAGAAGACCAACGACGAGGCCGAGGCCTCCCGTGCCGCCAAGATGAACCGGACCGTCGACCCCCGTGACGTCGCGGCCCACCACCGCCTCGACCAGCGCGGCGAAGACCTCGCCAGCGGCGCCGCCGGCGTCAACCTCGTCGGCTACATCACCGTCTCGTCCCGCACCCCGGAGGCCCTCGCCCGCGACAAGCGCACGATAAGAGCCTCCGCCGGCAAGTCGTACCTCAAGCTGGAGTGGTGCGACCGAGAGCACCACCGCGCCTTCGTGAACACACTTCCCTTCGCCACCGGCATCCGAAGGTAGGGGCTGATTCACCGATGCGGGATCCGCTGTCCGTCCTCACCGACGCCTTCACCTCCTTCCTGTTCGGGAAGGTCGAGACGACCCGGCTTCCGGTACGCACCTCCACGGGCCAGGCCCAGGCGGTCTACCTGCCCACCGCCGCGCCCGGCCTCGGCGACTCCGGCGTCATCATCGGCCGCGAGGTGTACTCCGGAAAGGGCTACATCTACGACCCCTTCCAGCTGTACGGCCAGCAGCTCCCGGCCCCGCACTGGCTGGTCCTCGGCGAGTCCGGCAACGGCAAGTCGGCCCTGGAGAAGACCTACGTCCTGCGCCAGCTGCGCTTCAAGGACCGCCAGGTCGTCGTCCTGGACGCCCAGGGCGAGGACGGCGTCGGCGAGTGGAATCTGATCGCGGAGGAGCTGGGGATAACTCCCATCCGGCTCGACCCGACCGCCGCCCTGGACCACGGCATCCGCCTCAACCCCCTCGACCCCGCGATCACCACCACGGGCCAGCTCGCGCTGCTCCGCACCATCATCGAGGTCGCGATGGGCCACGGCCTCGACGAACGCTCCGGCTTCGCCCTGAAGGTCGCCCACTCCTACGTCAACGAGTCCATCCTGGACCGCCAGCCGGTCCTGACCGACATCGTCGAGCAGCTACGGCACCCGGAGCCCGAGTCGGCCGAGTCGATGAACGTCGCCATAGACGACGTACGCGCCTGGGGTCTCGATGTCGCGCTCGTACTGGACCGGCTGGTCGACGGCGACCTGCGGGGCATGTTCGACGGCCCGACCACGGTCGGCATCGACCTCGACGCCCCGCTCATCGTCTTCGACCTCTCCCACATCGACCGCAACTCCATCGCCATGCCCATCCTCATGGCGATCGTCGGCGTATGGCTGGAGCACACCTGGATCCGCCCCGACCGGAAGAAGCGCATCTTCCTGGTCGAGGAGGCCTGGCACATCATCAACAGCCCCTTCGTGGCCCAGCTGTTCCAGCGCCTGCTCAAGTTCGGCCGCCGGCTCGGCCTGTCCTTCGTCGCGGTCGTCCACCACCTGTCCGACGTCGTCGACGGAGCCGCGGCCAAGGAAGCGGCGGCGATCCTCAAGATGGCCTCCACCCGCACCATCTACGCCCAGAAGGCGGACGAGGCACGGGCCACCGGCCGGGTGCTGGGTTTGCCGAGGTGGGCGGTGGAAATCATCCCGACACTGACGCCCGGCATCGCCGTCTGGGACGTCAACGGCAACGTCCAGGTGGTCAAACACCTCGTCACCGAGACGGAACGCCCCCTGGTCTTCACCGACCGCGCGATGACCGAGTCCTCCAGCGACCTCATGGCCGACGACGCCCTGCGCGCCGCCGAGCTGGAGGCCGAGCAGCGGGCGGCGGCCTTCGTGGAACAGCACCTGGGCGACTCCGAATCGACGGTGGCGTAGGGGCACGGGCACAGGGGAGGAACGGGTGAGACCGGACGCTCACGAGCGCCGCCGGGAGGGCCAGGGCGGCATCCCCGACGGCCTGCTGGTCGGCATACTCGCGTTCCTCCTCGGCATGACCGTGCTGGTGTGGACGGCCACGGGCCTGGCGGCCCTCTTCGCCAAGGGCGCCTGGCCCCACGGCGTCACCTTCACCCGCACCCCCGTGGCCATGCGCCACCTGATCGCCGCGCCCCACGACATCAGCGGCGCCTGGCCGGACACCCCCGCCTCCCGGCTCTCCGGCTGGGGCCTCTTCTGGGGCCTGTTCATCGGCCAGCTGATGGCCCTGTTCGTCCTCACCGTGTTCGTGATCGGAACGGTGGCCAGATGGCGAGCGGGCCGGGGACGGCGGGCCAGGGCGGGCAAGGGCGCGGTGCGGCCCGCTGTGCCGAGTGAGGGGGCGGTGCAGCCGACGGCAGCGCCCGAGGCCGTCGTACGGCCGACGGCACCGACCGAGCAGACCGAGCGGCGGTACGAGGTCCCGCTCCCGCGTACCGAGACGGTGCCCACGCCGCCGGTGCCCCTCGAAGGGGCGGTACCGCAACTGCCGTCGCCCGGCCTGCCGGCCGACGGCGAGCGGATGGGCGGGTGGGAGAAGATCCTCCTGGCACCCAGGGAAAGCCGCCACACAACGGCGAGCCGGGCCATCCAGGACGCGCCCGGCCCGACCCTGGTCGTCACGTCGAACCCAGCCCTGTGGGCGGAGACCAAGGACGCAAAGGCCAAACTGGGCCCCACCCTCCTCTACGACCCCGCCCACCTCTGTGACACCCCGTCCCGCCTGCACTGGTCGCCCACAACGGGCTGCGAGGACAAACAGACCGCACTGACCAGAGCCACCGCCCTCCTCGCCCCCGTACAACCCACGGCCAAGCTGGACCAGGCGGTCGCGGACACGGCGACCACCCTCCTGCGCAGCTATCTCCACGCCGCCGCCCTGGACAACCGCACCATCCGCCACGTCCACCGCTGGTCCCAGGGCACCCAGATCCAGGACGCCGTACGCACGCTCCGCACCCACCCCAAGGCCGCCCCCGGCGCCGCCGGCGAACTGGAGGCCGCGCTCACCGCGCACCCCGAACGCCGGGACATCGCCCAGGAGTTGACCAGCCGCGCGCTGTCCGCCCTGTCCACGGTCAACATCCGTGAAGCCTGCACCCCAAACCGAACTGATGCGCTCGCCTTGGATTCCTTCGTCCATGAAGGGGGCACGCTTTATGTGGTCGGTGAATCCATCGAGGACCCCAAGAGCAATCCCGGCGCGATGCCCCTGCTGACGGCCCTCGTCTCAAGCGTGGTCGAGCGCGGCCGGCGCATGGCCGAACGGTCATCCTCCGGTCGGCTCGACCCACCACTCACGCTGGTCCTGGACGACATCGCGGCCGTGGCCCCGCTCCCCCAACTCCCGGATCTGCTCGCCGCGGGCACCGACCAGGGCCTGCCGACGCTCGCCCTCCTCCGCTCCCGCGAACAGGCCCGCTCCCGCTGGCCCCACCGGGAACTCCCGGTCTAGGACAGCCACTCCAGCACGAACTCCAACTCGTTCTGCGCCTCGTCCTTGAAGAACGGCACGACCACCCCGCTCGGCACGAACCCCGCCTTGCGGTAGGCGCCCTGAGCCCGTTCGTTCTCCTCGTGCACGAGGAGCCGCACCCGCTCCGCACCCCGCTCCCGCGCCCAGGCCACGCCGACATCGAACAGGGCCTTGATCAGCCCGTTCCCCCGGTGCTCGGGCCGGACGTACACCCCGACGACATGCCCCTGCCGGCGCTCGACGGCATACCCCGCCCAGTCCTTCGTCCCGGCCTCCTCCATGAGTACGGTGACCGAGCCGGCCCAGCTCCCGTCGGGGGCCTCGGCGATGAACTGCCGGGCCGCCGTGGATCCCTCGCCCGACCCGACGGCTCTGTCCTGCCAGAACGCGTCGGTCTTGGCCACGGCGTCCTCGTAGTCCTCCAGAAAGGCGAGCGGCGCGGCCGGATCCCGCAACGCGTCCAGCCGCAGCTGCTTCACGCGGCGCCAGTCGCCCGGTCGTATGGCGCGGATGACGTAGTCACCGCTGTTGTCAGTGCTGGTCAGGGAGCTCATGGGGTCACCGTAGTGCCGGCCGCTGTCCGTGGCATCCCATATTGTGGACGCCATGACAAATCTGCCACAACGGCCGAACACCGCCCTACTTGTCATCGACGTACAGAACGGCGTGATGGTGCCGGGCTCGCCGCACCTCGACGAGGTCATCGCCAACATCAACACCCTGATCGGCAAGGCCCGCACGGCAGACGTGCCGGTGATCTGGGTACAGCACCAGGACGAGGAACTGGTCCCCGGTACGGAGGCCTGGGAGTACGTCCCGGAGCTGAAGCGCCTCGACGCCGAGCCCCTCATCGCCAAGACCTACCGGGATTCCTTCGAGGACACCGACCTGGAGTCCGTGCTGGCCGACCGCGGGGTGGGCCGGCTGGTCGTCACGGGCGCCCAGACCGACTTCTGCGTCCGCTCGACCCTGCACGGCGCCCTGGTCCGGGGCTACGACGCGACGCTGGTGGCCGACGCCCACACGACGGAGAACCTCACCGCGTACGGCGCTCCGGCCCCGGAGCAGGTGATCGCCCACACGAACCTCTACTGGAGCGGCCAGCACGCACCGGGCCGGCAGGGCGGCACGATGAAAACGGCGGGCGTCAATTTCCAGGACTTCTAAAACCGTAAACTACCCTGAAACGCAGAAAGGCCCACGCCGGATGGCGTGGGCCTTTCTCAAGATTTGTTCGGCGGTGTCCTACTCTCCCACAGGGTCCCCCCTGCAGTACCATCGGCGCTGTGAGGCTTAGCTTCCGGGTTCGGAATGTAACCGGGCGTTTCCCTCACGCTATGACCACCGAAACACTATGAAACTGTGAACGCCACACCACGCTGTGACAACGTGGGGCTGTTCGTGGTTTCAGAACCAACACAGTGGACGCGAGCAACTGAGGACAAGCCCTCGGCCTATTAGTACCGGTCACCTCCACCAGTTACCTGGCTTCCAGATCCGGCCTATCAACCCAGTCGTCTACTGGGAGCCTTACCCCATCAAGTGGGTGGGAGTCCTCATCTCGAAGCAGGCTTCCCGCTTAGATGCTTTCAGCGGTTATCCCTCCCGAACGTAGCCAACCAGCCATGCCCTTGGCAGAACAACTGGCACACCAGAGGTTCGTCCGTCCCGGTCCTCTCGTACTAGGGACAGCCCTTCTCAAGACTCCTACGCGCACAGCGGATAGGGACCGAACTGTCTCACGACGTTCTAAACCCAGCTCGCGTACCGCTTTAATGGGCGAACAGCCCAACCCTTGGGACCGACTCCAGCCCCAGGATGCGACGAGCCGACATCGAGGTGCCAAACCATCCCGTCGATATGGACTCTTGGGGAAGATCAGCCTGTTATCCCCGGGGTACCTTTTATCCGTTGAGCGACGGCGCTTCCACAAGCCACCGCCGGATCACTAGTCCCGACTTTCGTCCCTGCTCGACCCGTCGGTCTCACAGTCAAGCTCCCTTGTGCACTTACACTCAACACCTGATTGCCAACCAGGCTGAGGGAACCTTTGGGCGCCTCCGTTACCCTTTAGGAGGCAACCGCCCCAGTTAAACTACCCATCAGACACTGTCCCTGATCCGGATCACGGACCCAGGTTAGACATCCAGCACGACCAGACTGGTATTTCAACGACGACTCCACACACACTGGCGTGCATGCTTCACAGTCTCCCAGCTATCCTACACAAGCCGAACCGAACACCAATATCAAACTGTAGTAAAGGTCCCGGGGTCTTTCCGTCCTGCTGCGCGAAACGAGCATCTTTACTCGTAGTGCAATTTCACCGGGCCTATGGTTGAGACAGTCGAGAAGTCGTTACGCCATTCGTGCAGGTCGGAACTTACCCGACAAGGAATTTCGCTACCTTAGGATGGTTATAGTTACCACCGCCGTTTACTGGCGCTTAAGTTCTCAGCTTCGCCCACCCGAAAGTGAGCTAACCGGTCCCCTTAACGTTCCAGCACCGGGCAGGCGTCAGTCCGTATACATCGCCTTACGGCTTCGCACGGACCTGTGTTTTTAGTAAACAGTCGCTTCTCGCTGGTCTCTGCGGCCACCCCCAGCTCGAGGAGCAAGTCCTCTCACCAGGCGTGGCCCCCCTTCTCCCGAAGTTACGGGGGCATTTTGCCGAGTTCCTTAACCATAGTTCACCCGAACGCCTCGGTATTCTCTACCTGACCACCTGAGTCGGTTTAGGGTACGGGCCGCCATGAAACTCGCTAGAGGCTTTTCTCGACAGCATAGGATCATCCACTTCACCACAATCGGCTCGGCATCAGGTCTCAGACTTCATGGCGTGCGGATTTACCTACACACCGTCCTACACCCTTACCCCGGGACAACCACCGCCCGGGATGGACTACCTTCCTGCGTCACCCCATCACTCACCTACTACCAGATTGGTCCGGCGGCTCCACCACTTTCCATTCCCCGAAGGGTCCGGAACGGCTTCACGGCCTCAGCATCACTGGATTCGATGTTTGACGCTTCACAGCGGGTACCGGAATATCAACCGGTTATCCATCGACTACGCCTGTCGGCCTCGCCTTAGGTCCCGACTTACCCTGGGCAGATCAGCTTGACCCAGGAACCCTTAGTCAATCGGCGCACACGTTTCTCACGTGTGTATCGCTACTCATGCCTGCATTCTCACTCGTCAACCGTCCACGACTACCTTCCAGTGCCGCTTCACCCGGCAGACGACGCTCCCCTACCCATCACAGCACCCGTTGGGGCTTATACTGCAATGACACGACTTCGGCGGTACGCTTGAGCCCCGCTACATTGTCGGCGCGGAATCACTAGACCAGTGAGCTATTACGCACTCTTTCAAGGGTGGCTGCTTCTAAGCCAACCTCCTGGTTGTCTCTGCGACTCCACATCCTTTCCCACTTAGCGTACGCTTAGGGGCCTTAGTCGATGCTCTGGGCTGTTTCCCTCTCGACCATGGAGCTTATCCCCCACAGTCTCACTGCCGCGCTCTCACTTACCGGCATTCGGAGTTTGGCTAAGGTCAGTAACCCGGTAGGGCCCATCGCCTATCCAGTGCTCTACCTCCGGCAAGAAACACACGACGCTGCACCTAAATGCATTTCGGGGAGAACCAGCTATCACGGAGTTTGATTGGCCTTTCACCCCTAACCACAGGTCATCCCCCAGGTTTTCAACCCTGGTGGGTTCGGTCCTCCACGAAGTCTTACCTCCGCTTCAACCTGCCCATGGCTAGATCACTCCGCTTCGGGTCTTGAGCGTGCTACTGAATCGCCCTGTTCGGACTCGCTTTCGCTACGGCTTCCCCACCCGGGTTAACCTCGCAACACACCGCAAACTCGCAGGCTCATTCTTCAAAAGGCACGCAGTCACGAGAACGTGCAAGCACGTTCCGACGCTCCCACGGCTTGTAGGCACACGGTTTCAGGTACTATTTCACTCCCCTCCCGGGGTACTTTTCACCATTCCCTCACGGTACTATCCGCTATCGGTCACCAGGGAATATTTAGGCTTAGCGGGTGGTCCCGCCAGATTCACACGGGATTTCTCGGGCCCCGTGCTACTTGGGTGTCTCTCAAACGAGCCGCTGACATTTCGACTACGGGGTCTTACCCTCTACGCCGGACCTTTCGCATGTCCTTCGTCTACATCAACGGTTTCTCACTCGTCCCACGGCCGGCAGACCGCAGAAGAGAGATCCCACAACCCCGTATACGCAACCCCTGCCGGGTCTCACACGCATACGGTTTGGCCTCATCCGGTTTCGCTCGCCACTACTCCCGGAATCACGGTTGTTTTCTCTTCCTGAGGGTACTGAGATGTTTCACTTCCCCTCGTTCCCTCCACACTGCCTATGTGTTCAGCAGTGGGTGACAGCCCATGACGACTGCCGGGTTTCCCCATTCGGAAACCCCGGATCAAAGCCTGGTTGACGACTCCCCGGGGACTATCGCGGCCTCCCACGTCCTTCATCGGTTCCTGGTGCCAAGGCATCCACCGTGCGCCCTTAAAAACTTGGCCACAGATGCTCGCGTCCACTGTGCAGTTCTCAAACAACGACCAGCCACCCATCACCCCACCAGAACATCCGGTGAGTGCACTGGGGCCGGCGACTGAGGAAAGTTCGTTCCCTCAGACACCCAACAGCGTGCCCGACACGACCAGCCGACCAGATCAGCGTTCCACGCCCCGAAGAGCAGTACTAGCGCCTGGTCCATCCTGGACCGTGCCGAATAATCAACGTTCCACCCATGAGCTGACCACCGCCAGACATTTGCTGGCGTAGTGGCTCTGGCTGCCTTGCGGCAGCTAGATGCTCCTTAGAAAGGAGGTGATCCAGCCGCACCTTCCGGTACGGCTACCTTGTTACGACTTCGTCCCAATCGCTAGTCCCACCTTCGACAGCTCCCTCCCACAAGGGGTTGGGCCACCGGCTTCGGGTGTTACCAACTTTCGTGACGTGACGGGCGGTGTGTACAAGGCCCGGGAACGTATTCACCGCAGCAATGCTGATCTGCGATTACTAGCGACTCCGACTTCATGGGGTCGAGTTGCAGACCCCAATCCGAACTGAGACCGGCTTTTTGAGATTCGCTCCACCTCACGGTATCGCAGCTCATTGTACCGGCCATTGTAGCACGTGTGCAGCCCAAGACATAAGGGGCATGATGACTTGACGTCGTCCCCACCTTCCTCCGAGTTGACCCCGGCGGTCTCCTGTGAGTCCCCATCACCCCGAAGGGCATGCTGGCAACACAGAACAAGGGTTGCGCTCGTTGCGGGACTTAACCCAACATCTCACGACACGAGCTGACGACAGCCATGCACCACCTGTACACCGACCACAAGGGGGACCCTGTCTCCAGGGTTTTCCGGTGTATGTCAAGCCTTGGTAAGGTTCTTCGCGTTGCGTCGAATTAAGCCACATGCTCCGCCGCTTGTGCGGGCCCCCGTCAATTCCTTTGAGTTTTAGCCTTGCGGCCGTACTCCCCAGGCGGGGAACTTAATGCGTTAGCTGCGGCACCGACGACGTGGAATGTCGCCAACACCTAGTTCCCACCGTTTACGGCGTGGACTACCAGGGTATCTAATCCTGTTCGCTCCCCACGCTTTCGCTCCTCAGCGTCAGTAATGGCCCAGAGATCCGCCTTCGCCACCGGTGTTCCTCCTGATATCTGCGCATTTCACCGCTACACCAGGAATTCCGATCTCCCCTACCACACTCTAGCTAGCCCGTATCGACTGCAGACCCGAGGTTAAGCCTCGGGCTTTCACAATCGACGTGACAAGCCGCCTACGAGCTCTTTACGCCCAATAATTCCGGACAACGCTTGCGCCCTACGTATTACCGCGGCTGCTGGCACGTAGTTAGCCGGCGCTTCTTCTGCAGGTACCGTCACTTGCGCTTCTTCCCTGCTGAAAGAGGTTTACAACCCGAAGGCCGTCATCCCTCACGCGGCGTCGCTGCATCAGGCTTGCGCCCATTGTGCAATATTCCCCACTGCTGCCTCCCGTAGGAGTCTGGGCCGTGTCTCAGTCCCAGTGTGGCCGGTCGCCCTCTCAGGCCGGCTACCCGTCGTCGCCTTGGTGAGCCATTACCTCACCAACAAGCTGATAGGCCGCGGGCTCATCCTTCACCGCCGGAGCTTTCCAGCCTCCACGATGCCGTGGAGGCTCGTATCCGGTATTAGACCCCGTTTCCAGGGCTTGTCCCAGAGTGAAGGGCAGATTGCCCACGTGTTACTCACCCGTTCGCCACTAATCCACCCCGAAGGGTTTCATCGTTCGACTTGCATGTGTTAAGCACGCCGCCAGCGTTCGTCCTGAGCCAGGATCAAACTCTCCGTGAATGTTTTCCCGTGATCGGGATGAACACCACGAGAGCGGAACAGCCGGATGGAATGACCCGACCGTTCACAGCGTCCTCGCTGTGTTTTTCAAAGGAACCTCGACCATCGGAATATTTCCGACGGACGGGGTATCAACATATCTGGCGTTGATTTTTGGCACGCTGTTGAGTTCTCAAGGAACGGTCGCTTCCTTTGTACTCACCCTCTCGGGCTTTCCTCCGGGCGCTTCCCTTCGGTGTTTCCGACTCTATCAGATCTTTTCTCGATCCGATTTCCTCGGTGCTTTCCAGGTTCCCGCGTTTTTCTCGCGGTTTCCTTTCCGGCGGTTCCGACTCTATCAGATCCTTTCGGCGTCCGACCCCCAGTCAGCGGGGTTTGTCTTCCCGGCCGTTGGGCCGTTCCGACGTCTCAAACCTTAGCGGATCCGCTCGGTGATTCCCAATCGGACCACCGGGCTTCCATTCGAATTGAATTCGGGCATGCCGAAATCGACCCGTACGGGAGATCGTGCTGAGGTGTGAGGGGTGCCGCTCGAAGCGGCGAAGGTGTTGCCGAAGAACCGTTACGGCCCTGTGGCAACCCGGAGAACTTTACGGAACCGGCAGGGGCGTGTCAACCATCCCCTGTCAAGATCTTTTCGAGTGACCTCAGCGGCTCAGTCAAGGTCGCTCAGTCGGCCGCCGGCGTCCGGCTGGGCGTGCTCCACCCTGATCAGGAGCCTGGTCAGGACCTCGCCGAGCACCGCGCGCTCCGCCGGGGTGAGGTCCTGGAGGAGGTCCTCCTCGAAGACGGTCGCCAGGCGCATCGCCTCCAGCCACTTCTCGCGGCCCTCGGGCGTCAGCTCGATGATGACCCGGACGCGGTTGGACTCGTCGCGCTCCCGGGTGACGAGCCCCTCGGCGACCATGCGGTCGATCCGGTGGGTCATCGCGGCCGGCGTGAGGCCGAGGCGCTTGGCGAGGTCGCTGGGGCCCATGCGGTAGGGGGCACCGGAGAGGACCAGCGCCTTGAGCACCTCCCACTCGGCGTTGCTGATGCCGAGGGCGCTGGTCTGGCGGCCGTAGGCGACGTTCATACGGCGGTTGAGCCGGGACAGCGCCGACACGATCTTCTCGACCTGGGGATCCAGACCCTGGAACTCGCGTTGATAGGCGGCGATCTGCTCTTCGAGGGTCGGCTCGGTGACGTCGGGGGCGGTGTCGGCCATGGCCGCAGTATGGCACGCGGCTCCTTTGCATTGAAGTCCTTCACTGTGTACTCTTTAGCTTCGAACTTTAGCTTTGAAGTCTTCAGGTCTAACTAGTGAGAGAGGTGAACGTGACCAGGGCGATGGGCGCAGCGATGCGCCGGATCCACGTGGGCAACGCACTCAGCGCATTCGGGCTCGGCTTCACGGTCCCCTACCTGTACGTCTATGTGGCGCAGGTGCGGGATCTGGGAGCCATGACGGCGGGACTCGTGCTCGCCGTCTTCGCCGTGGCCGCGCTGATCGTCCTGCCGTTCGCCGGCCGGGCGATCGTGCGGCGCGGCCCGCTGCCGGTCCTGCTCGCAGCCCTGGTCACGGCCGCGCTCGGCGCACTGAGCCTGGGTCTCGCGAGCAACGCGGCCGCCGTACTGCTGTCGGCCGCGGCGCTCGGGGCCGGGCAGGCCGTGATGCAGCCGGCGCTGGCGACGATGATCGTGGACTGCTCGTCGGCCGACACCCGGTCGCGGGCGTTCGCGATGCAGTTCTTCCTGCAGAACCTGGGGCTCGGGGTCGGCGGCCTCATCGGCGGTCACCTCGTCGACGTCACACGCGTGTCGTCGTTCACGCTGCTGTTCGCGATCGAGGCGGCGATGTTCCTGCTGCTGGTCGTGGTGATGGCGACGGTGCGGATGCCGCACTCGCCGCGGCTGGAGGACGCGCCCACGCAGTCGTCGAAGGGCAGCTGGAAGCAGCTGCTCGGGAACCGGGCGATGGTGCAGCTGTCCGTGCTGGGCTTCGTGCTGTTCTTCGCCTGCTACGGCCAGTTCGAGTCCGGTCTGAGCGCGTACGGCGTAGAGGCGGCCGGGATCTCCACCTCCGCTCTCGGTACGGCGCTGGCCGCGAACACGCTGATGATCGTGGTCGCCCAGTTCGCCGTGCTGAAGTTCGTGGAGCGGCGTCGGCGGTCCCGGGTGATCGCCGCGGTCGGGCTGATCTGGGCCGTCGCCTGGCTGGCCGCGGGGTACGCGGGGCTGGGGCACGGCAGTCAGGAGATGGCGACGGCCGCGTTCGTGTCCACGTACGCGCTGTTCGGGCTGGGTGAGGCGATGCTGTCGCCGACGGTCGCTCCGCTGGTCGCCGATCTGGCGCCGGAGGGGATGGCCGGGCAGTACAACTCGGCGTTCGCGCTGGTCAAGCAGCTGGCCTTGGCTGTCGGGCCGGCGGTGGGCGGGCCGCTGGGGGCCTCGCTGCCTGCGCCGTACATCGTGACCTTCCTGCTGTTCTCGCTGGGGATCACGGTGCTGGCGCTGCGGTTGGGGCGGCGGCTCACGGATGTGCAGGACCAGCCGTGGCTGCGCACCAGCCGTGTGATTGCCCGGGGTGAGGCACCTGCGGAGTCCCTGGCCGCGTAGCCGTCGGGCAGGCACGACTGCCCGCAGCTACGGCGCGCATGCGGGTGCGGCGGCTGCAACCGCCCAGGGGCGCGGGGAACTGCGCGACCAGCCCGCCACACACCCGCATCCAGCAACGGCCAGAACCCCCACGGCCCCTACCCCTTCGGCAGAACGAACTCGCACCACACCGCCTTGCCGCCGCCCGGCGTCCTTCTCGACCCCCAGTTGGACGCGATCGTCGCCACGATGGCGATGCCCCGCCCCGACTCGTCGCCCGGCTCTGCGCGGCGTCGGCGCGGGAGGTGGTCGTCCCCGTCCGTGACCTCGACGATCAGGCGGCGGTCGGTGCGGCGGAGCCGGAGTCTCATGGGTGGGGTGCCGTGTTGGAGGGAGTTGGCCACCAGCTCGCTCGCGGCGAGGACGCCGAGGTCGTGCAGCTCGGCCGGGAAGCGCCAGCTCGTCAGCACGCCGGAGGCGAAGGCGCGGGCCCGCGGGGCCGCTTCCACGCCGCCGAGGAGTTCCAGGGCCGCGTTGCGGAAGAGGTCGCCGGCGGGGCCCGTACGGGCCGGGTGCTGGAGGACGAGGACGGCCACGTCGTCGTCGTGGTCGGCGGTGACGCCGGCCGAGCGGACCAGGCGGTCGCAGATCACCTGAGGGGTGCCCGTGGCGCCGGCCAGAGCGCCTTCGAGTGCCGCGATGCCCTCGTCCAGGTCCTCGTCCCGGCGTTCGACCAGGCCGTCCGTGTAGAGCACCGCCGTCGACCCGGGGCCGAGCGCGATCGAACCCGACGCGTGCATCCAGCCGCCGGTGCCGAGCGGCGGGCCGGTGGGTTCGTCGGCGCGGGAGACCGTGCCGCTCTCGTCGCGGACCAGGATGGGGAGGTGCCCGGCGGAGGCGTACACCAGGCGGCCTTCGTTCGGGTCGTGGACGGCGTAGACGCAGGTGGCGATCTGGTTGGCGTCGATCTCCGAGGCCAGGCCGTCCAGCAGCTGGAGCACTTCGTGCGGGGGCAGGTCGAGGCGGGCGTAGGCGCGCACCGCCGTGCGGAGCTGGCCCATGACGGCCGCCGCGCGGACCCCGCGGCCCATCACATCGCCGATGACCAGCGCCGTACGTCCGCCGCCCAGGGTGATCACGTCGTACCAGTCGCCACCGACCGCCGCTTCCGTGCCGCCGGGCTGGTAGGTGGCGGCGATGCGCAGGTCGTCGGGTTGTTCCAGCTCCTGGGGGAGCAGGGAGCGCTGGAGGGTCACCGCGGTCTCGCGCTGGCGGCGCTCGCTGGCGCGCAGCCGTTCGGCGGCCTCGGCGTGGTCGGTGACGTCGGTGGCGAAGACGAGCACGCCGGCGTCGCGGTCGCCGTCCTCGGCGACGGGCGTGCAGGTGAAGGTGTAGGTGCGGCCGTCGACGGCCTTGCGGGACTTCAGGGTGCGGGGCTTGCCGCTGCGCAGCACCTGGTCGAGAAGCGGGAGCAGACCCAGTTCGGCGAGTTCGGGCAGTGCCTCGCGGGCGGGGGCGCCCGGGGGGCGTACGCCGAAGGCCGTCGTGTAGGCGTCGTTGACGTAGGCGATGCGGTGGTCGGGGCCGTGGACCAGGGCGACGAGGGCCGGGACGCGGTCGAGGACGTCGCGCGCGGGCAGGTCGTCCACGGCGGACACCGGGGGTGCGTCGCCGGCCGGCTGTCCGGCGCGGGCCGCGGGCACGGAGCCTTCCCCCCGCCGGTCCGGGGAGACCGGGGACTCGGTCCGCGCGGCGGCGCGGCGCTGCGTTCCGGGGAGCCGGGCGCTCCAGCGCGTGAAGTTCACTTGGGAAGAAGCCTCGTGGGTGCTGAGGACGGGTGGGTGGCCCGTCCGCGGACGTGGGGCAGTCTGGCAGGGGGCGCGCCGCGGCGACATCGGTCAGACGCCTGGGCGAGCCGGGGAGTTCCTGGGTCCGGTCAGGACGACCCCTTCGGGTCGTCCGAGGGGCTGTGAGGAGGCTTTCCACCGGCCGCGAGTTCGAACTCCGCTCGCGGATGTTCGAGTGAACCGAGCGAGACGATCTCCCGTTTGAAGAGCCCGGCGAGGGTCCATTCGGCCAGGACCCGGGCCTTGCGGTTGACGGTGGGCACCCTGCTGAGGTGGTAGACGCGGTGCATGAACCAGGCAGGGTAACCCTTCAGCTTGCGCCCGTAGACCTGGGCGACGCCCTTGTGCAGGCCGAGGGAGGCGACCGAGCCGACGTACTTGTGGGCGTACGTCTCCAAGGGTTCGCCGTGCAGCGCGTGGGCGATGTTGTCGCCGAGGGTGCGGGCCTGGCGGACGGCGTGCTGGGCGTTGGGCGCGGTCTCGGTACCGGGCTCGGCGGCGGTGACGTCGGGTACGGCCGCCGCGTCTCCGGCCCCCCAGGCGTGCTCCGCGCCGTCGACGGTCAGGTGGGCGGTGCACTTGAGCCGGCCGCGCGCGGTGAGCGGCAGGTCGGTGGCGGCGAGCAGCGGGTGCGGTTTGACGCCGGCGGTCCACACGACCGTGCGCGTCGGGAAGCGCTGGCCGTCGCTCAGGACGGCGACGCGGCCGGCGCAGGAGTTCAGGCGGGTGTCGAGGAGGACCTGGATGTTGCGGCGGCGCAGCTGGGTGACGGTGTAGCGGCCCATCTCCGCGCCGACCTCGGGGAGGATGCGGTCGGAGGCCTCCACGAGGATCCACCTCATGTCCTCGGGGCGGACGTTGTGGTAGTAGCGCGCGGTGTAGCGGGCCATGTCCTCCAGTTCGGCGAGCGCCTCCACGCCCGCGTAGCCGCCGCCCACGAAGACGAAGGTGAGGGCGGCGTCGCGGATCGCGGGGTCGCGGGTGGAGGAGGCGATGTCCATCTGCTCGATGACGTGGTTGCGCAGGCCGATGGCCTCTTCGACGGTCTTGAAGCCGATGCCGTACTCGGCGAGGCCCGGGATGGGCAGCGTGCGGGAGATCGAGCCGGGGGCGAGCACCAGCTCGTCGTAGCCGAGCAGTTCGGCCGCTCTGCCCTCCTCGGCGGTGGCGAGCGTCGCGACCGCGGCGGTGCGCACCGCGTGGTCGATGGCGGTGACCTCGCCGATGACCACATGGCACTGGTCCAGGACGCGGCGCAGCGGTACGACGACATGACGAGGGGAAATCGAACCGGCGGCCGCTTCCGGAAGGAACGGCTGATACGTCATGTAGGGGTCGGGGGTGACGACCGTGATCTCGACCTCACCCCGCTTGAGCTCGCCCTTCAGCTTCCGCTGCAGACGCAGGGCCGTGTACATCCCGACGTAGCCGCCGCCGACAACCAGAATGCGCGCACGTTCCTTCACCATCCCATGACGCACCCGGCGCAGTTGTTTGTCCACAGCCCCGGCAATTTGTGTGACTGGCGGTCGGGTGTGCGCGGGGCCGGACGCGCTGTCGGGGCGGGACGAAACGGGGCAGGTCAGTAGGGTCGGGCCATGGGGAACGAAGAGACGGAAACGGGACGTACGAGGCCCGTACTCCGATCGGGGGGCGCACTGTGCGGAACCTGCCCCTTCTGAATTGACTTCCTCTCAACTATGTTCGTGTGTCGACGGGGTGTAGGGAATGTGGTCGAGCGGGTATCGCGACGGGCGGACCCGGTCGAGACCGATGCCAGTTCCACGCACTCCCGATTCAGTGGCGGGGAGAGTCTCCGGGGGGAGACGTCATTACCGGGGGAACACATGCATGTTCAGGACGCACATTGGTCATCCGCAGCTGCCATCGCACCCGGTGGCGGGGCGGTGAGCCCGGCGGTGGGCAACGGACGCGCGGACGGGCCGCGCACGACGCCGCTACGGGTGGACGCACAGCGCAATCTGGAACACGTGCTGCGTGCGGCGCGTGAGGTCTTCGGCGAGCTGGGGTACGGCGCGCCGATGGAGGACGTGGCGCGGCGCGCCCGGGTCGGGGTCGGCACGGTGTACCGGCGCTTTCCCAGCAAGGACGTGCTGGTCCGGCGGATAGCCGAGGAGGAGACGGCGCGGCTGACCGAGCAGGCGCGGGCCGCGCTCGGGCAGGAGGACGAGCCGTGGTCGGCGCTGTCGCGGTTCCTGCGGACGTCCGTGGCGTCGGGGGCGGGGCGGTTGCTGCCGCCGCAGGTGCTCGTCGGCTCCGCCGGGTCGGGCGGGCCGGGTGGTTCGGTGGGGCCCGCCGAAGAGGCTCGGGTGCCGCAGCAGCGGTCGCAGCCGGACGGTGTCGAGCTGCGGCTGGGTTCGGGGGCCGATGACGCCGGGGCCGGGGCGCTGCTGGAGGTCGTCGGCCAGTTGGTGGAGCGGGCTCGGGCGGCCGGGGAACTGCGGGCGGATGTGTCCGTGTCCGATGTGCTGCTGGTGATCGCCACGGCGGCGCCGTCCCTGCCGGATGCGGCGCAGCAGGCCGCTGCGAGTGCGCGGCTGCTGGACATTCTGCTGGAGGGGTTGCGCTCGCGTCCCGTGTAGGGGCTCGATCGTCGGTTCGGGGTGGGTGGTCCACGTGGTCCTCGGACTGCGGACCATCGGGCTGCAGACCGTACGTGGCTGGTCGCGCAGTTCCCCGCGCCCCCGGGGAACTGCGGCTCACTCGTTCGGGTGGTGGCCGCAAGGCTGTGCCGGCAAGGGTCTCGGATGAGTGGATGCCATGAACGAGGGGTCCTTGAATAAAAGACAATGTGGCACCCTGAGCCGGTGAAGGGTTGGGCCGGGCCGGTGTCGGGGGCATTCCGCGATGAGCGTTGACGGGTGGGACGAGTCACGCGGTGACGACGCGGGCGCGGAGGCCGCCCCCGGGCTGACCCCACCCCAGGTGCCGAATCAGGGCGGTCGTCCGGCTTCCTCGGCCGGGCGGAGCAACGCGAGCGTGCCGGCCCAACGTGAGGGCAGTGCGCTGCCACCGCCCCGGGAGCGGCCGCCCGACGACGGCGCGCTGATCGAGCGAATGCGCGGCGGTGACGATTCCGCGTACGAGGAGCTCTATCGACGGCATGCGGACGCCGTACGGCGGTACGCCCGCACCTGCTGCCGGGACGGGCACACCGCCGACGACCTCACCGCCGAGGTCTTCGCCGGGATGCTGCAGGCGGTGCGCGGGGGATCCGGACCCAAGCACGCCGTGCGCGCCTATCTGCTGACCTCCGTACGGCGCGTCGCCGCGCACTGGACCAGGTCGGCCCGGCGTGAGCAGCTCGTCGACGACTTCGCCGGCTTCGCCCAGCAGGCCGCCCGTGCCTCGGACGTCGCCGACGACACGGCATCCATGGGCTCCTTCGGAGCGGGGTTGGACCTCGGCGCCGATGTGCGCGCGATGCACGAGGCCGAGCAGTCCATGGCCATGCGGGCCTTCCGCTCGCTGCCCGAACGCTGGCAGGCCGTGCTGTGGCACACCGAGGTGGAGGACGAGTCGCCGAGCGACGTGGCCGTGCTGTTCGGGCTGGACGCCAACGGCACCCGGGTCCTCGCCAGCCGCGCACGCGAAGGCCTCAAGCAGGCCTATCTCCAGGCCCATGTGAGCGCCTCCCTCACCGGTGACGAGGAGTGCGCCCGCTACGCCGACCAGCTCGGCACCTACGCCCGCCGCAAACTGCGCATCCGCGCCGAGCGGGGCCTGCGCAAGCACCTGGAGGAATGCGCCAAGTGCCGGCTGGCGGCCGTGCAGATCGAAGAGGTCGCCGGCGGTATCCCCGGTGTCGTCCCGGTCGCGGTCATCGGCTGGTTCGGGGCCGCCGGGTACGCCAAGGCGCTCGGGATCGTCGCCGGCAGCGCCGGGGTCGGGGCGGCCGGCGCCGCCGCGGCCACCGGGTCGTCCGGAAGCGCCGGTGGCACGGGCGGGGCCGCGGCCGCGGAGGGGCTCGGGGCACCGGTGAAGGCGGGGATCGCGGCCGGTGTGGTCGCGGTGGCCGCCGCCGCGGTGGCCCTGGCGCTGGTGAACGACAGCCACCCGCCGGCGAAGGAGGCGGCCAAGCCGTCGCCGTCCGCCCCGGTCGTACAGCCCCCGGCGCCGAAGCCGACCCCGTCGAAGCGGAAACCCTCGCCGAAGCCGGTCGTGGTCGCCCCGGAGCCGACCCCCACCCCCACCCCGACACCGACGCCCACGCCGAGATCCACCCCCAAGCCGGCGCCCACGTCCCGGCCGACGCCCACCCCGACCCCCACACCGAAGCCGACCCCGACGCCCGCTCCGCCGCCGCCCACCACCGTCTACGAGGTGAGCGACCTCAGCTACGACGTCACCGGCGACGGCACCCGGCCCGAGATCCAGCTCGGCGAGAGCAGCTGGGTGTGGCAGCGCTACGGCATGTCGATCGACGGCAAGCAGTACGCGCGCGGGGCGACCGTGCACGGCGAGTCCTCCGTGACCATCGCCCTCAACCGGCAGTGCACCGCCTACGACGCACTGGCCGGCGTGGACGACATGACGCTGGGCCTCGGCAAGGTGTCCTTCTCCGTCTACGCCGACGGGGTCCGGCTGTGGCAGTCCGGGACGGTCGAGGGAAACACCCCTGCCCTGCCCGTCCATGTGGACCTGACCGGGCGCAGGACCGTCCGGCTCGTCGTACAGCCGCACGGCGGCCTCCTCGACCGGGCGGCGCTCGCGGACTGGGCGGAGTCCCGGTTCACCTGCCGGTAGGCAGGTGGGCCAGGGAGCCGGCAGAACGCCGCAGCCAGTGCCCCGACAGGCCGGGGCACTAGGCACGTTCGGCGGGCGTCGTCTCCGTGGCCGCCAGTTCCCGCAGCACGTCGGCCACGTCGAGGGACATGCCCCGGGCGGACTCGGCCGTGTACCGCTCGGCCGACAGGACCGTGCGGGCGTCGGCCTGCACCTTGAGGGCCTCGCCGCGCTCCGGCTCGGGGCGGAGATTGCCGTCGCGCCAGCGGTCCGCGGCGGCGAACAGCCGGACCGCACCGGCCAGATCGCCGCGCCGGGCCTGCAGAACGGCCGCGATGTCGGCCAGCCCCGCCGTGATCGACTCCGCGCACCGCTGGGCCACGGCCTCGCGCAGCGCCTCGGCGACGATCGGCAGCCCGTGCGCGGGACCCGACTCGGCGGCGGTGAGCAGCGCCTCGACGCTGCGCAGGGCCGCCACGAACTGCGGCGGCGGGTTGCCGCCGCGCGTCACCGCGCAGGTCGCCTCGTACAACTCGCGGGCGGCCGCGTGCTCCCCGTCGTGCAGGGCGATGTGGGCGCGCATCAGCAGCACGAAGGCGCGCGACTCCGGCACGGCGTACCGGTCGGCGGCCGCTCCCGCCTCGTCCAGATCGGCCAGCGCGGTCTTCGGGTCGCCGGAACGGTAGGCGATCTCGGCGAGCCGGGCCATCAGGAACGGCGATTCGGCATAGGCACCCACCTCGTAGGCGAGGCGCAGCGCCTCCTCGTACTCACCGCGTGCCTCGCCGAACCTGCCGCGCGCCATGGCCGCCTCACCGGCCGCGCTGCACACCTGGGCCCGCATCCAGCGGTCCCCGACGCGCCGGCTGAGCGTCCGCAGCTCGGCGAGGTCCTCGTCCACGCCCCGCAGGTTGCCCGGGGAGTCGACCTTCGTGTGGGTGCGGTACATCAGAGAGACGCCGACCTCCCAATCGCCGCCGTACGTACGGCAGTTGGCGACGGCCTCGGTCATGGCCCGGCCGAGGTCCTCCGAGCCGCCCAGGTAGTAGGCGGTCAGCGGCCAGACGATGCCCGGGAGCCGGGCGGCGTGGGGACCGCCGTGCTCGAAGGCGGCCCGGACGCGCGCGAGGTACTCCGGGGCCCGCGGGTCGGACGCGAGGTGCTCGGGGCTCGACTCGGAGGTCAGGAACAGGTCGAACATCCGCAGGTCCATCCGCAGCTCCCGCAGCGGATGCCCGGCCTCACCGTCGGGCACGGCGAGAAGGGCACCGACCGGGTCGGCCGACTCCACGAGCTTCATCAGCTCGCCGCCGGGGGCCGGGCCCGCCGAGGCACCCCCCGGGTCGAAGCCGCCCGCGACTTCCGAGGCGTCCGCGACTTCCGAGGCCTCCGAGGTCGCCAGGGCGTCCACGGTGTCCAGGGCCACGCCCAGGCGCAGGACCAGCCGGACCCAGGACACGGCCTCCTGGCGGTGGTTGCGCAGCCACCAGAACCAGCCGATGGCCAGGACGATCGCACCCGCCTCCGGCTCGTCGCCGGCACGCACGGAGCGGTCCAGTGCCGCCCGGATGTTGTCCAGTTCGGTCTCCAGCCGGGAGATCCAGGGCAGTTGGTCCGCCGACCGCAGCCGCGGCTCGGCCTCCTCGACCAGCGCCCGCACCCACGCGCGGTGCCGTCGCTCGGTGGCGGCGCGCAGCCCGGGGACCTCGGCCGCGCGCTCGGCGGCGTACTCGTGGATGGTCTCCAGCATGCGGTAGCGCATACCGCCGCCGGAGGCGTCCGGGGCGGCTACGACGAGGGACTTGTCGACCAGGGCGCCGATCAGGTCGGCGGCCGGGCCGGTGCACACGGCCTCGGCCGCGGCGAGGTCCCAGCCGCCGGCGAACACGGACACCTCGCGCAGCACCGTGCGCTCGCGTTCGTCCAGCAGGTCCCAGGACCAGTCGACGACCGCGCGCAGGGTCTGCTGGCGGGGCAGGACCGTGCGGCTTCCGGAGGTGAGCAGGCGGAAGCGGTCGTCGAGCCGGTCGGCGATCTGCCGTGGGGTGAGCAGCCTGAGCCGGGCGGCGGCCAGCTCGATGGCCAGCGGCAGCCCGTCCAGACGGCGGCAGATCTCCGCCACGGCCTCGGTGTCGGCGAGCACCGCGCCGGCGTCGGGACGGACGGCCTTCGCGCGCTCGGCGAACAGTCGGTGCGCCTGCTCCGGGACGAGGGGCTCGACCGGGCGCACCGACTCACCGGGGACGCCCAGGGGTTCACGGCTGGTCGCGAGGATCGTGAGCCCCGGGCAGTGGGTGAGGAGGGTCTCGGCGAGGGCGGCGGCCGCGCCGATGACATGCTCGCAGTTGTCAAGGATCAGGAGTTGGCTGCGCGGGGCGCAGTACTCGACCAGCTGGGCGACGGGGTCGTCCTGCTGGGTGGCCAGCTCGTTGGTCAGCAGCACGGTCTCGCGCAGACCGAGGGCGCTGACCACTGCGCCGGGCACCGCCTCCGGATGGTCGAGCGGGGCCAGCTCGACCAGCCATGCCTGGGGGAGCCCTGCGGCGGCCTCCTCGGCGAGGCGGGTCTTTCCGGAGCCGCCCGGTCCGGTGAGCGTGACCAGGCGGGCCCTGTGCAAGTCGGAACGAATGGCCTCAAGTTCTGGTTCCCGCCCGACGAAAGACGTCAGACGGGGGCGGAGATTGCCGGTGCGCTCGGGGGGTTGAGCGGGGGCGAGCGGCTTCGGCGGCTCCGGCACTGCATCTGACGGTGAATCCGACGGTGGCTGTGCGTGTGGCTGCGTCCGTGGCTGTGGTTCCTGCTGTGTGAGCAACGACCTGTGCAGGGCCTTGAGTTCCGGGCCCGGGTCGGTGCCGAGGGTGTCGGCGAGGGTGCGGCGGGCGGACTCGTACGCGGCGAGGGCGTCGGCGGGGCGGCCCGTGTCGCGCAGGGCACGGATGAACAGGGCGTGCAGGGACTCGTCCAGCGGGTGGGCCGCGGTCAGCTCCTTCAGCTCCGGTACGGCGTCCGGGGCGCGGCCGAGGTCGAGGGCGGCGGCGGCCCGGGCGCGGGTCGCCTCCCGGCGCAGGGCCTCCGGGCGGGTGGCGGCGGTGCGGTCGGGGAGGTCGGCGAGGGCGGGGCCGTGCCAGAGGGCGAGGGCCTCGGTGAGGGTGCGGTGGGCGGTGGCCGGGTCGCCTGCGGTGAGGGCCTTGGTGCCGGTGTGGACGAGCCGCTCGAAGACGTACAGGTCCACGTCGTCCTCGGTCGCCTCCAGGCGGTAGCCGCCGGGGGTGGAGGCGATGGTGTCACGGCCGAGGGTGCGGCGGAGACGGCCGATCAGGGCCTGGAGGGCGGCGGGGGCGTCGTGGGGCGGGTCGTCCGTCCAGATCTCGTCGATCAGGGTTTCGGGGGTGGTGGTGCGGGAGGGGCGGAGGGCGAGGGCGGTGAGGAGCGTGCGCAGGCGGGGGCCGCCGATGGGTATGGGGGTGCCCTGGTCGTCCGCTGCTTGGGTCACGCCCAGGATTCTGTACCGCACCTGGTCATTGTCGCGGGGGGTGCGGTTCCGGGCACGAGGGTTTCTGAGCGAGGCGTGATCGGTGCCGTGTGCTGCGGCGCGATGAAGGCGACGGCCCTGCGGCTCCCCAGGGGCGCGGGGAACTGCGCGGCCGGCCACGACGGACCCGCGGCGGCCTACGGCGGGAGCCACCCCAGCGGGGGCCTGGGGGCGGCAGCCCCCAGATGGGGAGGGACCAGCGCCCAGATGGGGAGGGACAGCGCCCTCAGCCGTCAAGCGCCGGAGGCCAGAGCTCCCCTTCTCGGCTGGATGCCGGAGGGCACCGCACGCGCCCGTGCCGGTGTCCCCGTCCAGCAGGTGCCTCGGCGGGAGAGGAGGCGGTGGAGCCAGAGTTCGAGGGAGATGAGGTCGGCGAGGCCGTCCAGGGGGATGGGGTCGCCTGCGGCGCCCGCGCGCAGGGCCTCGCGGACGACGCGGGCCTCCACCAGGCCGGCGTCGGCCAGGAGGGGGGTGGCGAAGAGGTCGAGCAGGGGGTCGGCCGCCATGCGCAGGCCCGCGCGTGCGGCCGCCGCCGAGGAGGCGTGGGAGGGGGCGCCCCAGCCGGCCGGGAGGTCGGCGACGCCGGCGCCCTCCAGGACCGTACGGAGGATGGCGGCGCGGGCGCCGGGCTGGACGCGCAGGGCCTCCGGGAGGGCGCGGCAGGCGCGGACGACCTGGTTGTCGAGGAACGGCGCGTGCAGGCGCTGGGAGCGGATCTCGGCGGCCTGCTCCAGGACGCGCAGGTCGGCGGCGTACCGGGCGAGGGCGGCACGCGCGCGATAGTCGCCGGGACGCTGCACGCCGGTCGCGGAGCGGTCTGCCTCCGAATGGAGCAGAACCGATACTTCAGCCAGCGCCTCCCCGGTCAGCCAGCGCGCCGCCGGCCCCGGTCTGGCCCAGGTCAGCGCGGCGAGGGACGCGCCGACCGCTCCCTTGGGCTCGTCGAAGCGGCGCCGCATCAGCCGCTCGGCCAGCACCTCCAGGCCGGTCCGGTAGGGCGTGCGGGCGAGCCGGCGGGCGGCGCCGTACACGCGCGCGGTGACCATCACCGAGCCGTCGGCCTTGGCGAGCGCGGCGACCGGGCGGACCAGATGGCGCCGTCTGCGGTCCATGAGGAGGTCGGCGAGGCGGGCGGGGTGGGCGTCCAGGACCTGGCGGGCGCCGTGGCCGGTGAAGTGGTCGGCGCTGCCGGCGGCGAGCCGGGCGCGGTGCCGGGCGGCCATGACCAGCGAGGGCCCCGGTTCGTCGGTGAGGGGGCCGTCGAGGTCGGCGTACGGCAGGGTTTCCTCGGCGCCGGTGACCACCACGTGGTGCAGGCGCGGATTGGCGGCGAGGGCACCGGCGCGTTCGACCTCGGCCTCGCGGCCGCCGACGGCCAGGTCGTTGAAGGTGACGGCGAGGAGCCGCTCGCCCGCGCCCGTGCCGTGGCCCAGCAGCGTGCCGGGTCTGCCGGGCAGCCCGGCGGCCAGCAGCGCGAGGGTGCCGGAGGCGGGGCCGCCGGAGAGGTCGGCGCCGATGCCGGGCACGGGCATCCCGCGCCGGGCCCGCCGCTCGGCCGGTCCCATGCCGGGCACCGGGCCTGGGTCGAGGTCGGGCACATGGCGCGGTGCGGAGAGGCGGGTGCGGACCGCCTCCACCAGGGCGTCGCGTACGGCGTCCACGGCGTGGTCGGGGTCGGCCGGGGGCGCGGCCACGGCGAGGGAGGCGACCGGCTCGTACCCGGCGATCTCGCGCGCCCCGGCGCGCAGCACGAGTGCGTGCCCCGGCGGAACGCGCCGTACGCCCTCGTACGGGGTGGTGTCGCGCAGCGCGGCCGGTACGTCCGGGGCGGCGAGCAGGGCGGCCAGGTGACCGAAGTCGAGGTTGGCCTCGATGAGGTCGGCGAGGGGCAGCGCGGCGGTGGCGTAGGCCGTGCCGCCTGCCCAGGGGGTGTGGAACACCGGGCGGGCGCCCGCGAGATCGCCGCAGACGGTGATGCGGCGGCCGACCTGCACGACGGCCGTGTAGCTGCCGGGCCAGGTCGTCAGGTGGCGCAGTGCGCCCCCGCGCGCGGTGAACAGGCCGCGCCGCAGCTCCTCGTCGGAGGCGCCGCAGATACCCAGGACGGCGATGCGGTTGTCCGCGTCGGCCCGGATCACGCGTACCTCGTCCGGGCGCCAGTCGCCGACGGCCCACAGCGGGTCCGGGTCGCCCCACAGGAGTTGGGAGCCGACCGGGTGCAGGGTCTCGCCGTCGTAACCGGTGGCGCCCGCGGACCCGATGCCGGCGACGCCCGCGGCGGTGCTGCTCCAACCCACCAACCACCGCATCGACGCCTCCACAGGCTGTGGACAACAGTGCACCGTACGAACCGGATCCTCATGCTGCCATGAAAGACGCGGTGTGGAGGGACGGCGGCACCGGCTTCGATCGAGGGAAGGCCGCGGCCAACGCCGGGGGACACCAAGGGAAGTCGGCGGACGCGACGCATGCCGGCCGTCGGCCGTTCACGATGAGTACGACGCGAATGCGCCCCCTGTGCGCTCCCTCAAAACGCCCTTCGCGCCCTTGAGTTCCGTGGTGGGAGCGGGATTCAACCCTGACGCACAGGATCGATTTTCAGCCAAACATACAGGGGCGCCCGGGATTTGAGCACGCTCCGTACAGGCCTGCGGAGAGCGCGGCGACGCGGACACGCGCACAGTCCGGGAGGCGGGCATCGCCTCCCGGACCGGTCCGCCACCCGCGGGGATGAAGGTGGCGGTGTCCCCCAGCCCACTGGATCCAGTACAGCGGGCCGACCCACGCAAGAGCCATGGAACCGCTCCCCCGGTGGCCGGAGAAGAGCGCACGGACGGGCGCACGGCCACACGGGCGGGGGCACGCGGCGACAAGCCGTGCACGGTGCGTACAGGACCGGACTTCCGTACGGACCACAATCCCGCCATCCGGAACAATGCCCCTTAACGCTTGGGATGCGGCGAACTACGCTGGGTTTACGAATGCCGCGTGGTTATGCCAGCGCGGCAGCCGTCTGTGTCGAGGGGTGGCGCATGTCCAGGGAGCAACGCGGGCCGAACGAAAAGCTCGGCGCCGTTCTCGCCCTCGCGGGAATCAGCAACGCAGGACTCGCACGACGCGTCAACGACCTTGGCGCACAACGCGGGTTGACTCTTCGCTACGACAAAACCTCCGTGGCGCGCTGGGTGTCGAAGGGGATGGTGCCGCAGGGCGCGGCGCCGCACCTCATCGCGGCCGCCATCGGACAGAAGCTCGGCCGCCCGGTGCCGCTCCACGAGATCGGCCTGGCGGACGCGGATCCCGCCCCCGAAGTGGGCCTCGCCTTCCCCAGAGACGTAGGGCAGGCGGTGAAGTCGGCGACGGAGCTGTACCGTCTCGACCTCGCCGGGCGCCGGGCCGGCTCCGGCGGCATCTGGCAGTCGCTCGCCGGATCGTTCGCAGTGAGCGCATACGCAACGCCTGCCTCACGCTGGCTGATAACCCCCGCCGACAGCTCGGTCGCGCGGGAGGCGGGCTCCGCCGAGGGCTCCGGCGCACCGATCAAAGTCGGCCACAGTGATGTACAGAAGCTGCGGGAGGCCGCCGAGGACGCCCGGCGCTGGGACTCCAAGTACGGCGGCGGGGACTGGCGTTCGTCGATGGTGCCGGAGTGCCTGCGGGTGGAGGCGGCGCCGCTGCTGCTCGCCTCCTACTCCGACGAAGTGGGCCGTGCGCTCTTCGGGGCCTCCGCCGAACTCACCCGGCTCGCCGGGTGGATGGCCTTCGACACCGGCCAGCAGGAGGCCGCGCAGCGGTACTACATCCAGGCGCTGCGGCTCGCGCGCGCGGCGGCGGACGTGCCGCTCGGGGGCTATGTGCTCGCCTCCATGTCGCTCCAGGCGACGTATCGCGGCTTCGGCGACGAAGGGGTCGACCTGGCGCAGGCCGCGCTGGAGCGGAACCGGGGGCTGGCGACGGCCCGCACGATGAGTTTCTTCCGGCTGGTGGAAGCGCGGGCACACGCGCGTGCGGGCGATGCGCAGGCGGCGGGTGCGGCACTGAAGGCGGCGGAGGGGTGGCTCGAGCGATCCCGGGAGGGCGACAACGATCCTTCTTGGCTTGGTTTTTATGGCTATGACCGGTTTGCCGCCGATGCGGCCGAGTGCTACCGGGATCTGAAGGCGCCCCGGCAGGTGCGGCGCTTCACCGAGCAGGCGCTGTCGAAGCCGACCGAGGAGTTCGTGCGCTCGCACGGACTGCGGCTGGTGGTGTCGGCCGTCGCCGAGCTGGAGTCCGGGAATCTGGACGCCGCGTGCGAGCAGGGGGTGCGGGCCGTGGAGGTGGCCGGGCGGATCTCCTCGGCCCGGACGACCGAGTATGTGAAGGATCTGCTGCACCGGCTGGAGCCGTACGGCGACGAGCCGCGGGTGGTGGAGCTGCGGGAGCGGGCCAGGCCCCTGCTGATGGCCCCGGCATGAGAACCGTCACCGCCTGCGTTTGAAGGCATTGTCAGTGGCGCAGTGCACTATCGAGGTGGGAGGTGGTGCAGGTGCCGGTCGAGGCGTACGACTGTGATGTGCTCGTGATCGGTGGGGGGATCGTCGGGCTGTCCACGGCGTATGCGATCACCCGGGCCGCACCGGGCACACGGGTGACCGTGCTGGAGAAGGAACCGGGCCCGGCCCGGCACCAGACGGGCCGCAACAGCGGGGTCATCCACAGCGGGATCTATTACAAGCCGGGCTCGCTCAAGGCGCGGTATGCCGTGCGGGGCGCCGCCGAGATGGTGAAGTTCTGCGCCGAGTACGGCATCGCGCACGCCGTCACCGGCAAGCTGATCGTCGCCACGGAGCGGGAGGAGCTGCCCCGGCTGCACGCCCTCGTGCAGCGCGGGCGGGAGAACGGCATTCCGGTGCGGGAGCTGGGCCCCGCCCAGATCGGGGAGTACGAGCCGGAGGTCCGGGGACTGGCGGCCATACATGTCGGCACGACCGGCGTGTGCGACTTCGTGGGCGTCGCGCGCCAGCTGGCGCAGGCCTCGGGGGCGGAGATCCGGTACGGCGCGCGGGTCGTCCGGGTGGACCGGCGGCCGGAGCGGGGCGTGGCCGTGCTCACCGCCGGCGGCGAGATCGTCCGCGCCCGCGTGCTGGTGAACTGCGCCGGGCTGTACTGCGACGAGCTGGCGCGGCTGACCGGGGACGAGCCCGGGGTCCGGATCGTGCCGTTCCGCGGTGAGTACTACGAGCTGGCGAGGCCCGAGCTCGTGCGGGGGCTGGTGTATCCGGTGCCGGATCCGGCGTTCCCGTTCCTCGGGGTGCATCTGACCCGGGGCATCGACGGGGGTGTGCACATCGGACCCAACGCGGTGCCGGCGCTGGCCCGGGAGGGGTACGGCTGGGGGGTCGTACGCCCCCGGGAGCTGGCCGGGACCGTGGCCTGGCCGGGGTCGTGGGCGATCGCCCGGCGGCACTGGAGATACGGCGCCGGGGAGCTGCACCGCTCGCTGTCGAAGGGGGCGTTTCTGGAGGCCGTGCGGAGGCTGTTGCCCGGGGTCGAGGGCGACGACCTGGTGCGGGCCCCGGCCGGGGTGCGGGCGCAGGCGGTGTTGCGGGACGGGACCCTGGTGGACGACTTCCTGATCCGGGAGGGGAGCCGGGCGGTGCACGTGCTCAACGCACCGTCTCCGGCGGCTACAGCTTCGCTGCCGATCGGCAGGGAGATCGGGCGTCGGGTGCTGGACATGCTCGGCTCGCTGTAGGCGTCGTACGGCCGGAAGGGCACCCTCGTAGAGCGCCGTAAAATCGGAAGCACTGTGTCTGACTTCCTCAACGCCACCGAAGCTCCCGAAGCCCCCGCGTCGGCCCCCCACGCCCCAGGTGTCTCCGTTCGGCATACCCGGGCCAAGGGGGAGCCGCGGTTTCCGGACGGGCCCAAGGCGGATCCCGCCGGGTCGCACTTCGAGCGGCGGATCCGGAGTTTTCAGCCGCGGCGGAGCCGGGTGACCGCGGGGCAGGCCGATGCGTTGCAGCGGCTGTGGCCCCAGTGGGGGCTCGACATCGACGGGCAGCAGGTCATCGATCTCGGTGAGCTGTTCGGGAACGACAAGCCCGTCGTGCTGGAGATCGGCTTCGGGATGGGCGAGGCCACCGCGCAGATGGCCGCCGGGGCCCCGGACACCAACATCCTCGCCGTCGACGTGCACACACCGGGTCAGGGGAATCTGCTGAACCTCGCCGACCGGAAGGGGCTGGCGAACGTCCGGGTCGGCAACGGCGACGCGATCATCCTGCTCCGGGAGATGCTCACCCCCGACGCGCTCGACGGGCTGCGGGTGTACTTCCCGGACCCCTGGCCCAAGAAGCGGCATCACAAGCGGCGGCTCATCCAGCCCGAGTTCCTGACGCTGGCCGCGACCCGGCTGAAGCCCGGTGCGCTCGTGCACTGCGCGACCGACTGGGAGCCGTACGCCGAGCAGATGCTGGAGGTGCTCACCGCGCACCCCGACTTCGAGAACACACAGGCGGACGGCGGTTTCGCGCCGCGCCCCGAGTTCCGGCCGCTGACCCGTTTCGAGGGTCAGGGACTGGACAAGGGACATGTGGTGAACGATCTGCTGTTCCGTCGCGTACCGCACCAGGACCGATCACGCGAACCGCACCAGGGCTGATAAACCGCTCCAGCCCCTCGTCCCGTCACCGTTAGGGTCGATGCCGTGGCCACCAGTCCTCCGTTTCCGACGTATCCCCCGGGCCCCGAGGGCCTGGTGCTCCGCCATCCGCACTGGTGGCAGCGCAGGTGGGTGCGGTACGGGGCGCTGATCACGCTGCTGGCGCTGTCCGGTCTGGTCATCCTCGCGCTGGTGCGCCGGCAGACCGGTACCGAGGGGTTTCTCGTCGGGATCGGGCTGGCCATGCTGCCCGTGCCCTGGCTCATAGCCGCCTTCCGCTGGCTGGACCGGGTGGCGCCGGGCCCCTGGCGGAATCTGATCTTCGCCTTCGCCTGGGGCGCGTGCGCGGCCGCGCTGATAGCGATCGTCGCCAACAGTTTCGCGACCAAGTGGATAGCCACCGCCACCGCCGATCCGGCCAGTGCGAACACCCTCGGCGCCACCGTGATAGCGCCCATCGTGGAGGAGTCCGCCAAGGCCGCGGCCGTCCTGCTCGTCTTCCTCTTCCGCCGACGCGACTTCACCGGGATCGTGGACGGGGTGGTGATAGCGGGGATCACCGCCACCGGGTTCGCGTTCACCGAGAACATCCTCTACCTGGGTACGGCCTTCGGGACCGACCAGCTCACCGGCGACGGCGGCATCGCCTCCGTCACCGCCGCCACCTTCTTCGTGCGCATCGTGATGTCCCCGTTCGCGCACCCCCTGTTCACCACCCTCACCGGCCTCGGCTTCGGCATCTCCGCGCTCTCCGCCGAGCGCCAGCGCGTCCGGCGGGTGCTGCTGCCGCTGTGCGGTCTGCTGCTCGCGATGAGCATGCACGCCTTCTGGAACGGTTCCTCCACCTTCGGCGAGTTCGGGTTCTTCGCCGTCTACGGCGCGTTCATGGTGCCCGTGTTCGGGCTGCTGACCTGGCTCGCGATCTGGACGCGGCAGCGGGAGCTGCGGACCGTGCGGGAGGAGCTGCCGGCGTATGTGCTGGCCGGGTGGCTGGGGCCGGCCGAGCCGTTCGCGCTCGGGTCGATGGCGGCGCGGCGGACGGCCCGCGACTACGCCCGGCACCACCACGGCCGGACGGCGGCGCGGGCGGTGGCGCAGTACGAGGCGTACGCCACGTCGCTCGCGTTTCTGCGGCGCCGGGGGCGCCAGGGGAAGGCCGGGGCCGACTTCGTCGTACGGGAGCGGGAGCTGCTGGACGAGCTGTGGAAGCGGCGGGACACGGCCCGGACCGCATTGGAGTATGCGGCCCGGGCGGCCGCGCCGGCCTGGCCGGTGCACGCGGCACCAGTGGCGACGGCGTGGCCGGGGTACGGATATCCGGCGGCGCCCTACTCCGTGTACAACCCGTACCGGTCGTAGCCCTCCGGGTCGCCGATAGTCCGGCACCGCCGGAACACGCCGTCGCGGCGGAAAGGTGACCTACGGGTGCCTTACGCCGACGCCTCCGTCAGGCTCGCCGCCTCCTCGTCCGTCAGCTTCAGGTCCGCCGCCGCCAGCAGAGCCGGGAGCTGGTCGACGGTGCGGGCCGAGGCGATCGGGGCGGTGATGGTCGGCTGGGCGGCCAGCCAGGCGAGGGCGACCGTGGCGACGGGGGCGTCGTGCGCGGCGGCGATCTCGTCCAGGGCCGCGAGGACCTTGTGGCCGCGCTCGGAGTCCGCGTACTGCTGGGCCCGGTTCGCGCGGGCGCTGTCGACCGTCGCGCCGGGGCGGTACTTGCCGGTCAGGAAGCCCGCGGCGAGCGAGAAGTAGGGCACCGCGGACAGGCCCTCCTTGGCGGCCAGGTCCTGCAGCGGGCCCTCGTAGGTGTCGCGGGAGACCAGGTTGTAGTGCGGCTGGAGGGCGACATAGCGGGCCAGGCCCTCGCGGTCGGAGAAGTCGAGGGAGGCCTTGAGGCGCTCGGGGCTGATGTTGGAGGCGGCGATGTGCCGGACCTTGCCGGCCTTCACCAGCTCGTCGAGGGCGCCGATGATCTCCTCGACCGGCACCTCGGGCTGGTCGAAGTGGGTGTAGTAGAGGTCGATGTAGTCGGTGTCCAGACGGCGCAGGGAGGCGTCGGCGGCGGCCTTGATGTTGGCGGCGGACAGGCCCTGGTACTCGGGGTGCTGGCTGACCTTGGTGGCGATGACGACGCGGTCCCGGTTGCCGCGCGCCTTGACCCACTTGCCGATGATCGTCTCCGACTCGCCGCCCTTGTTGCCCTCGATCCAGGCGGTGTAGGAGTCGGCGGTGTCGACGAAGTTGCCGCCCGCCGCCGCGTAGGCGTCGAGGACGGCGAAGGAGGTCTCCTCGTCGGCGGTCCAGCCGAAGACGTTGCCGCCGAGGCAGAGCGGGAAGACCTCGAGGTCGGAAGAGCCGAGTGTGCGCAAAGACGTCATGTTCCACATCAACGCCGACGGTGGATGATCTCATTCCGCCGCCGGCGTCGCGTTCACACGCATGCCATGGTCAGGGGTTGAGGCCCTTGTCGCGCAGCCACGGCGCCGGGTCGATGGCGGACGCCTGGCCGTTCGGGTGGACCTCCAGGTGGAGGTGCGGGCCGGTGACGTTGCCGGTGGCGCCGATGCGGCCGATGACATCGCCGGTGGAGACCTTCTGGCCGACCGAGACGTTGATCGAGGACTGGTGGCAGAACCACAGCTCGGTGCCGTCGTCCAGGGTCAGGATGGTGCGGTAGCCGTAGGCGCCGGCCCAGCCGGCCTCGGTGATCGTGCCGCTGTGGACGGCCTTGATGAGGGTGCCGGTGGGGGCGGCGAAGTCGAGACCGGTGTGGTAGCCGGAGGACCACATCGCGCCGGGCTGACCGAAGGTGCCGGTGATCGTGTACGAGACGACGGGCAGCTGGTACTGCTTGGCCAGCTCCGCCAGCCGCTTGGCCTCGGCCGCCTGCTCGGCGTCGGCCTCCGCCTTCTGCTTGGCGGCGGCAGCCTTGGCCGCGGCCTCCTTCTCCGCCTTGGCCGCCGCGTCGGCGGTCTGCTTCTCGGCGGCGGCGGTGGCCTTGCTGTCGGCCTTGCTCTGCTGATGCTCGGCCTGGGCCATGATCCGGTTGCGCAGGGCCTCGCCGGCATCGCCGCTGTCACCGCTGTCGGTGGTCACGCCGACCTTGCTGAGCCCGGTGGCGGTGGCCTGGTGCTGGTGGGCGGAGTCCTCGCCGAAGAAGTGGGTCACCGAGTCGGGCAGGGATATGGAGACCGGCGGCTTGCCGGTGTTGGCGCTGGCCATGCCGCCCGCGCCGACGGCGGCCATCACACCGACGCCGAGGACGGTGGAGCTGCGCGCGAATCCGCCGCGCTGCTTGGCGACGCGGTGCCGGCCGCGGACGGGGTTGAGGGATTCCTCGGTGGGGTTCCACTCCTCCCAGGGGCCCTCCTCCGCACGGTAGGCGCCGTAGCCGAAGGTATCCGGCTCGGCTTGCGCGGGCTCGAACGGGGCTTCTGGGGCGGGCCGGTTGGACGCCACTCGGGCGTGCTCCTTTCCTTCCTCCGCCTACCGGGTTAGCTGACGGGTTCGGAGCAGGAAGGTCTCCTACGCGCGTATACCGGGCGTGGACTCGACGAGTTCACGTCAGTATGCGCGTGATTCACCCCAAGGTGGTGGTTCCCCGGTTCCCTTACGGGATTCGGCGCGTGCGCACGGAGCCGCCTCTTGTGACGGCTGGGACGACCGCGCTGCGTTATCGAACGTTAATAGACCTCAGAGTCACTTTCCAAGCCGTTCGGCTTGATCATTAACGCTTTCCAGTGGGGACTTACCGGTCACGACCGCTGCAAATCGGGCGAGTTGGTCGCCGTTCAGGAGTATCCGGGTTTTTGATGGTGTCTCAGATGTTATGCGGAGGGCGGTCGTCCGGTCACCGTGGGTGAAGACGATCAGGGCCCGACCGCGGGGCGGCCGGGGCGAGGAGGACATGCCGCGGTTAACCGGTGTGCAAGCTGTCCTGCGCATGGCGTACACTGGAGTCACAACGACGCGGGGTGGAGCAGCTCGGTAGCTCGCTGGGCTCATAACCCAGAGGTCGCAGGTTCAAATCCTGTCCCCGCTACTGAAGGCCCAGGGCCCGGAAACCAATGGTTTCCGGGCCCTGGGTGTTTTCACCGGCCCTGAGCATCCTCCGGGCGCGTCACTCCACCAGATGCCTGTTCGGCGCCTTGGCCTGCTCCTCGCACTCCGGCAGTACGACCACCTCGGCGCCCCCCTTCACCAGCACCCCGGTCCCGTCGGCCGCGTCCACGAACGTGTCCGGCTCCTGCCACGCCGTGACCACCCGCCGTACCCCCGCCCGGAGGATCAGCTCGGAGCACGGCGCGGGGCGGGAGGCGCGCCGGGCGCACGGCTCCAGGCTGCTGTAGACGGTGGCGGTGGCCAGCCGCGGGTCCGCCGGGTCGAGCTTGGCCAGCGCCGCCTCCTCGGCGTGGACCACGGGGTCGGCCCCCTCGCGCGAGTGGCCACGGGCCAGCTCCGTACCGTCGGCGGCGACCACCACCGCACCCACGCTGAACGCCGTGGGCGAGGGCGGGCACAGCGCGGCGAGTTCGCAGGCGGTGCGCAGCCAGTGGCGGTCGGCGGCGGTGGGGAGCGGCCCGGTGCCGGGGGCCGTGGGCTCGTAGCGCATGAGGACCACGTCCTCGATCCGGCGGGTCTCGGTCAGCCGCAGCCGGCCGGACTGGTAGCCGCCCGGGCCGAACAGGCGGGGCGCGGCCGGGTCGCCGACGAACAGCGGGGCGAGGACCAGCTGCAGCTCGTCGGCGAGGCCCTGCCGCAGCAGCTGGGTGTGGACCGTGCCGCCGCCCTCGACCATCAGCCGCCGTACGCCGCGCACGTCGTGCAGGTGGGACAGCACGGCGCGCCAGTCGAGCTCGGGGCCGAGCGGGACGACGTCGGCGGTGCCGCCGAGGCGGCGGGTGGCTTGCTCGGCACCCTGGTCGGTCGTGTAGACGAGCTTGTCGCCGCCGGTGTGCCAGAACTTTGCGTCGGGGTCGAGGGCACCGGTGGCGGTGACGGTCACCTTCAGCGGATACTCCGACCGGCCCTCCCGGAGGCGGGCCGCGCGGCGCTCGGCGGAGTTGACCAGCAGCCGCGGGTTGTCGGCGCGGATGGTGCCGGCGCCGATGAGGATGGCGTCGACCGAGGCCCGTACCGCGTCGACCCGGTCGAAGTCGGCCGGACTGGACAGCAGCAGCCGCTCGGGGCCGGTGTCGTCCAGGTAGCCGTCGAGGGAGACGGCGGCGGACAGCAGCACGTACGGGTACGGCATCGGCGTGCTCTCCCTGGGAAGTGGCGAAGTCGGCCTTGGTTCAAGTTTGAAACAAACCTACACTGGCGGCATGACGACCCGCTGGCTCACCCCCGAGGAGCAGCGCGCCTGGCGCGCGTATCTCGCCGCGACGCACCTCCTGGAGGACGCGATCGACCGACAGCTCCAGCAGGACGCCGGCATGCCGCACCTGTTCTACTCCGTGCTGGCCAATCTGTCCGACGCGCCCGACCGGCGGCTGCGCATGACCGACCTCGCCGAGACACTGAAGATCACGCGCAGCCGGCTGACCTATGCGGTGACCCGTCTCGAACGGGACGGGCTGGTGCGCCGGGAGAACTGCCGCTGGGACAAGCGCAGCAGCATCGCCGTGCTGACGGACGAGGGGATGGCCGTGCTGGAGCATACGGCGCCCGGACACGTCGCGACCGTGCGCGCCACCCTGTTCGACCGGCTCACGCCGGAGCAGGTGGGGCAGCTGGAGGAGATCTTCACGGGGGTCGCGCGCGGCCTGCAGGGCGACGAGGGCGGCGACGCCGGGACGGACGACGTCCCGTGGCGGCGCCGGTCGTCCTGCTCCGGTTCCTGAGTCCCACGGCGCCCATCGGGACCCAGTCGCACCCACCGGGCACCCACCCGCACCCACTGGCACCCGTAAGTCACACCCGACACCCGGAAAACAATTGCTTTAAGTTTGAAACATGGATAGGGTTCCCTCCGAACCCGCTGCTTCAAATCTGAAGCAGCTGCCGCTCTCGGAGGGACCCGCATGCCCGACACCCCCGCCGCCACGCCGCGCGCCCGCGTCCGGGTACCGCTGCGCTTCCACGACGGCTACAGCGTGGACGCCGAACTCGTCACCTTCCACGGCCTGGCCGACGGTCAGGAGCACGTCGCCGTCGTCCTCGGCGACCCGGCCCCGGGCTCCGTCCCGCTGGTGCGACTGCACTCCGAGTGCCTGACCGGTGACGTCTTCGGCTCGGCCCGCTGCGACTGCGGTCCCCAGCTGCGCGAGGCGGTCGAGCGCATCGCCGACCGCGGCGGCGTCCTGCTCTATCTCCGCCAGGAGGGCCGCGGCATCGGCCTCTACAACAAGCTCGACGCCTACGCCCTGCAGGACCAGGGCCTCGACACCTACGAGGCGAACGCCGCGCTCGGCCTGCCGGAGGACGCCCGCGACTACACGGCCGCCGGGCAGATGCTCACCGCGCTCGGCATCGAGGAACTGGACCTGCTGTCCAACAACCCCGACAAGGCGGAGCAGTTGCGCGAACTGGGCGTCGTCGTACGGGACCGGGTGCCGACCGGCGTCTTCACCACGGCCCACAACGTCCGCTACCTGCGCGCGAAGGTCCTGCAGACCCGCCACACCCTGCCGCTGGCCGAACTGACGGAACGGAACGCGGGCTGACGGCCAGCGGGGACGACGGGCGGGCGGGGATGACGGGCGGGCGGGGATGACGGGCGGGCGGGACGACCGGTAGGTGGGACGACGGCCTGGGGGGCGACGGCCGGCCGGGCGACCGGCAGGGGGGACGACGGCCTGGGGGGACGCCGGCCTGGGGGACGCCGGCCTGGGGGGACGACGGGCAGGTGGGACGACCGCCGGCCGGGACCGCGGTCAGGCGGGCTGTCGCCGGCCGGGACGACCGGCAGGTGGGGCAACCGGCAAGTGGGACGACCTGCAGGTGAGACGACCGCTGGCCGGGACGACCCCAGTGGGACGACCGCCAGGTGGGACGACCGCCAGGTGGGACGACCGCCAGGTGGGACGACCGCCAGGTGGGAAGACCGCCGGCCGGGGAGGACCGCCAGGTGGGACGACGGGCAGGTGGGACGACCGTCGCCCGGGACCGCGGTCAGGCGGGCTGCCGCCGGCCCGGCAGCCGCATGGCGGGCAGTGCCGCCAGGGCCAGCAGGGTCGCCGCCACGGCGTACGTGGTGCGGAAGCCGGCCGGGGACATGCCCGCCTGACCCAGCACCACCGACAGGACGGCCGTTCCGACGGACGCGCCCAGCTGGGAGTTGATGCTCAGCGCGGTGCTCGCCGCCGCCAGCCGGTCCCCGGGCAGCTCCCGGCTCGCGGTGGTCATCGTCGGCAGCAGCACCACGCCGACGCCGAGGCCCAGCACCATCGCCGAGGCGACGATCCGCCAGGGCGCGACCCCGGGCACCCCGGTCTGCCAGGCCAGCAGCGCCATCCCGAAGGCGGCCACCGCGATGCCGGCCGGGATCAGCCGGCGCGGCGCCACCTTGTCGATCCGCCGCGCCGCGAACTGCATGGTCGTACCGACGACAAGACCCGTCGGCACGCCCAGCAGCCCTGCCGCCGTGGCGCTCAGGCCGCGCTCCTGCTGCCAGTACAGCGGGCCGAGCAGCATCGCGCCGAAGTAGCCGCAGGTGAACAGCGCGAGCGTGCCGATACCGGCGGCGAAGGTGCGATCGCGCAGCAGCCGCAGGTCCAGCAGGGGTGCGGACGCGGTGAGGGCCCGGCGTACGAAGCCCGCCGCGAGGGCCGCGCCGGCAAGGGCCGGCACGAGGGCGCCGGGTGCGAGCAAGTCGCCGCGCTCGCCGCCCCGGGCCAGGCCGTACAGGAGCAGGGCGAGGCCGGGCGAGAGCATCAACAGGCCGGGCAGGTCCAGCCGGGCAGCGGTACGCCCGGTCGCGGTCGTGGGGTCGGTTCCGGGCGCCGGATCGGTTCCGGTCACCGGATCGGATGCGGTTGTGGGGCCGGTCGCGGTCGTCGGGCCAGTCCCGGACGCCGGGCCGATCCCGGACGTCAGGCCTGTCGCGGACACCAGATCGGTCGCGGACGTAGTGCCAGTCCCAGACGTCAGTCCGGTCCCGGACGCCGGATCAGTACCGGACGCCGGATCGGTCGCGATCGTCGGGCCAGTCCCAGACGTCAGGCCGATCCCAGACGCCGGGCCAGTCCCGCTCGCCGGATCGGTCGCGGACGCCGAGCCGATCCCGGACGCCGAGCCGATCCCGGACGCCGAGCCGATCCCGGACGCCGGGCCGGTCGCAGTCGTCGGGCCAGTCCCGAGCGCCGGGCCGGTCGCGATCGTCCGGCCAGTCCCAGACGCCGGGCCGGTCGCGATCGTCGGGCCAGTCCCAGACGCCGGGCCGATCCCAGACACCGGATCGGTCGCGGACGCTGGGCCGGTCCCGGGCGTCTGCGCGTCGGGCGGCAGCAGTCGTAGTCCGAGTGCCAGGGCGAGGGCGCCGACGGGTACGTTGACCAGGAAGATCCAGTGCCAGGAGGCGGCGTCGACCAGCCAGCCGCCGAGCACCGGGCCGGCGACCGGCCCGACGAGGATGGGCAGCCCGCCCACGGCCATCGCACGGCCTAGCCGGCTGCGGTCGGCGGCGCCCATCACCATCGTCATGCCGACCGGTTGCAGCAGCCCGCCGCCGAGCCCCTGCACCGCCCGGAAGGCGATGAGGCTGCCCGCGTCCCAGGCGCACGCGGCGAGGAGCGAGCCGAGGGTGAAGAGGATGAGCGCGGTCAGATAGGTGCGCTTGGCGCCGAGCCGGGCCATGGCCCAGGCGGCGGTCGGGATGACGGCGGCCAGCGCGAGTGTGTACGCGGTGGCGGTCCACTGGATGGTCTGCAGCGAGGCGCCGAAGGACTGCGAGAGTCGGCGCATCGCGACGTTGACGATCGTCATGTCGAGCACCGCCATCACCGAGCCGATGACGGTGACGGCCAGGGTGCGGTTCAGGGCCGTGGCCGGGCTTCCCAGGCCCAGCAGGGCTCCCGGGGCCCCCGGGTTCGCCGGGTTCGGACCCGGCAGGGCCGGTGCCGTGGCGGGCGTGGTCGTACGCATCTCCCCCACCTCTCCTCCCCCGCCCTCAGCCGGCGTACGGGCGTTCGGCCCGCGCGGCTCGCAACGCCCGCCCCCACCAGGTGAGTTGACCGAGCATGCCCTTCACGGCGCCGGTGCACACGGTCGCGTCCCGGGGTGTGCCGTCCTCCCCGAGGCCGGACCAGGGGCCGTGCAGGCTGACCGAGTCGCGCACAGTCATGGCGTGCAGTTCGGCGAAGACCAGCCGGAGCTGTTCGACCGCGCGCAGCCCGCCGCCGAGGCCGCCGTACGACACGAAGCCGACCGGCTTGGCATGCCACTGGGCGTGGTGCCAGTCGATGAAGTTCTTCAGGGACGCCGGGAAACTGTGGTTGTACTCGGGCGTGACGACGACGAACGCGTCGGCGGCGGCGAGCCGCGGCGAGACGTCCCGCAGCAGGGCGGCGACGGCGGGGCTCGGCGTGCCGCCCCAGCCGGGCAGCACCAGCGACAGGTCGACCTCGGCGAGGTCGATGACGTCGAGGTCGAGGCCGGCGTCACCGGCGGCGGCGAGGAACCAGTCGGCGACGGCCCGGCCCTGCCGGCCCTCCCGGACGCTGCCCACGAGGACCGCTACGCGCAGCGGTGTCTCGCCGGCGGACAGGCCTTCATCAACCGGTACGGCTTCATCAACCGGCACAGCTTCAACGGCGGATACCGCCTCATCGACGGTTACGGCCTCATCGACGCATACGGCTTCGTTGCTGGTGACAGACACAGGTGTCCCCCTTCTCCTGGTGGGCCGGCCGCCCGTCGCGGCCTCCCGCACAGCAAAGTACAACGGCCGTTGTAGAAAATACAACGCACGTTGTAAGTCGGATAGAGTGGCTGGTCACTAGGAGGCAGGTGTGGGCGAAACGAACGAGTCCCGGCTGGCGCAGGCGCGACGCGAGGTCTCACCGCGCAAGCTGGAGAAGCAGATGGCGATCGCGAGCGCGTCCTGCACGCTCTTCGGCCGTGAGGGCTATGCGCGCGCCTCGATCGACGCGCTGGCCGCCGAGGCCGGCGTCTCGACGCGCACGCTCTACAACCACTTCCCCGGCGGCAAGGCACAGCTCTTCCAGACGGTGGTGACCTGGACGTCAAACGAAGTTCGCGACGCCCAACTGGCCCGTCTGCACGCCGTGTTGGACCCCGAGCGGCCACCGCGCGCCGAGGAGCTGGAACGTGATCTGGTCGCGCTGGCCCGCGCGTTCGTCGGCCTCATGACCGACTACCCGAACCACTTCGCACTCGTCCGCCACATCCATGCCGAGGCCGACCATGTGCCGCCGGAGGTCCTCAAGGCCTGGCACGAGGCCGGTCCGGGACCGGTCGGCCGGGCCGTCGCCGAGGCGATGACCCACCTCGCGGACGCCGGCCTGCTCGACACGCACGGCGACGCGGCCATGGCCGCCGCCCACTTCATGGCCCTGACCAGCCACACGATCGTCCAGTTCACCAACTACGGCGTCCATCCCCTCCCACCGGCGGAGACGGACCGGGTGATCAGGGGCGGCGTGGCGGCGTTCCTGCGGGCCTACGAGCCTGCGGGCGGGAAGGGATCACTCCCACCGGCTTAACATCAGCCCGGCGGGTGACCGCGGCCGCCCGTGGCGATCGCCGTCGGCTCAATCGCCGTCAGCTCAGCCGGCGGGTGCACGCTGCTCAGTGCGCTCCGCCGAGGAGTCCCTCCACCACCCGGCGCACCTTGCGGGCGGCGCCGTCGTCCCCGAGCCGCATGGCGATGTTGGTCGCGTTGCAGACGGCGTCCAGCTGGAACGCGGCCAACTCCACGTCCGGCGCGGCGAGGTCACCGGCGCCAACGGCCTGCCGAAGCTGTTCGGCGATCAGTTTCAGCCAGGCCTCGCGGTGGGCGAGCAGGGCGTCGCGGACCGCGCCGGGGCGGCTGTCGTAGGCGGGAAGGTTGGCGGACCAGAAGCATCCGCCCTCGAACAGGGGCGTCTGCGCGTAGGTGATCCAGTGCTCGGTCAGCGCTCGCAGCCGGGCGGCGCCCGCCGGGAAGGCCAGCGCGGGCTGCACCACGTTCCGCTCGAACTCGCGGTGCGCGCACTCGGCGGCGGCCAGCTGCAGGTTCTCCTTGGTGCGGAACAGCGTCTGGACACCGCTCTTGCTCAGCCCGAGGTCCGCGGCCAGCCGGCCGATGCTGAGCCCGTCGAGCCCCTCCAGCGAGGCGATGTCGACGGCGTGCCGGGCGACCCGCTGCCGGGCGCGCGCACCGCGCACCAGCCGCAGATCGGTCACCTCGGGCCCCTCCGCACCCAGGATGCCCCACCCCGCGCCGGGCTCCGGACCGTGCCGTTCGCTCTCCATTCCCGCCATCGTGCCACACTCGATGAAAGTTATACGACCAGTCGTACGCTTTCTTGCCTCGCCGGGCCGCCCGGCCGCTGGGCCACCCGGCCGTTGGGCCGCCCGGTGCTGGGGCGCTGAGGCACTGAGGGCCGCCGGACCGACAACTTCACTCGGAGTACTCTGACCGGAGTGGTTGTCGATGCCCCCTGCACACGGAGCCGGACCTGCCATGGTGAGACGCAACGACCAACGGCGAGCCGCGCTCGTCGACGCCGCGATCGAGGTGCTGGCGCGGGACGGCGCACGCGGGCTGACCTTCCGGGCGGTGGACGGGGCGGCCGCCGTGCCTCCCGGTACGGCGTCCAACTACTTCACCAGCCGCGACGAGCTGCTCACCCAGGCCGGCGCCCGCGTCTACGAGCGGCTCCAACCCGACGAGGCCACGCTCGACCGCCAGCGCAGCGCCGGCCGCGACCGGGAGACGTACGCGGAACTGATGCGTGAACTCGTCGGCCGGATCGCCTCCTTCCGCACCGGCTACCTCGCCCTGCTGGAACTCCGACTGGAGGCCACCCGCCGCCCGGAGCTGCGCGCGGTACTCACCGAGCGGGTCCGCGCCGATCTCGCCGCCAACGTCGCCTACCACGAGGCCTCCGGTCTGCCCGGCGACGCCACGGCCGTCAAGCTGCTCTACCTCGCCCTGAACTGGCTGATCGTCGAACACCTCACCCTGCCGGACGTGCTCTCCGAGGCGGAGCGGGAGGAGCTGGTGACGGCGGCCGTCGAGCGGATCGTGGGCTGATCATGACGGTCCAGCCACCCCTTTAATAGAACTCCGTTATCTTCACGGAATGCAATTTCCCCGTTATTAGCATTTTCGCCGATTGCTGCGATCGGACCCTTCGGATACTGCTTTCGAGCAACAAATACACCCGAATGTCCGACACCCCATCCCCCGGAGGGGCTCGTTAGGCGGTCGTGACACGAACTGAGGGCCTCACGACCGGGAATCTTCGCTCGACGATCACATTTAACGTGGAATGCGGCGAGGGGGAGATGCTCATTGACGGATGTTCAGATCTTCTCGATGACTTCCTGAGAAGAATGACCCAGCTCGAAAGCGAGTACCTGCAGGCGATGGTGGGGCTATAGGACTTACTCGATGGACAGGATTCACAACGAAGACCTCTTCACTGACACCGAGTTCAGCACGCTCGAGATGCAGTGGGATCCGGTCGAGGAACTGGCCCAGATGCTGTCCGCGGCATCGGCCACGGAGCCCGAACCGCCGAGTCCGCCGCACGAACGGTCCAGCCACCGAAGGACCCGGCAGCGGCTCCGTGCGGAGTCTCGCTCGCACGACAGCAGCCGAGGAACTCACGTCACGATCCTGATCGCGACCATCTCGGTCTGCGCCGTCTGCATGTTGGGCTGGTCATTTTCTTATTCATATGCCCAGCTCCGCGCCACCGCGTCCGCCGAACTACCGGCGAGTCTGGCCCAATGGTGGCCGCTGACGGTGTATGGGCCATGGCTCGTGGCGGCCCTGTCCATTCTGCGGGCCACCGTTCAGAATCGCAGTGCGCGAAGGTCCTGGGGGGTGGTGCTGGGCGCCTCCGCCCTGGCAGTGGCCCTGTGCGTCAGCCACTCACCGCACTCACTGCTTTCCTGGATCATCTTCGGAATTCCCCCGATCACCGCACTGGTGTGTTTCTGGGAGATCGTCGGCCAGGTCTCGTCCAAGGTGGCCAAACCTCGGCACGCCGCGCACAACCGGCGGAACTCCAAGCCGTAGAGCATCCGTTCACCGTCGCCGCCGGGCCCGGCACCCGAGCCGCTCGGCGTCGACGGTCCGCGCGACGGCCGGCCGGTGACGTCCGGCGCCTTCGCCGGTCCGGATGGACGAAAGCCCAGATGGATGAAAGAAATGGTCGGCAACCTGGCCTGATTACGGACGGTTGTACGTTCGATATGCGGTCTGTGCGCGTCTCGGCAAGCCTTGGACGCAAGCCCCCAAGACACGTGTCTTGACGGAGGACCCAGAAAGGACCGTTCACCATGCGAACCATCGCTGCCCTCTTCATCGCCGGTCTCCTCGCAGCCGTCGCGGCCCCGGCCGCTTCCGCTGGGGAAGGCCCCGGCTACGTCTGCGACACCCACACGATTAGCTCGCTCTGCTGGTGACTTCTTGGTTGACCGGAACAGGCCGCGGACGTCGAGTCCGCGGCCTGTTCTCACCCCTACGGCCTGAGGGGCGGCACGGCCGCTGCCGTACAGGGCGCGTCATCAACGGAATTTCATCGGCATGGCAACAACCGCGGCCATGCTGATGGGGTGACATCGCAGCACGCGCGCGAGGTATGGGGGACGCCAACTCCTGGGAAAGATGGGGATGTTGGCGTATCTTCCGAAGTGGCGGGGCCTGACGGAAGCGGCAGGGGGGACGCATGAGCGGGAACCCGTACTTCCAGCATGACTTCCGGCCGGGCTCCCGGTCGGACACGAACCCGTCACCGGGTGGTGCGCAGCGGACGGTCAGAGGGCGTGTGCTGATCTCCGCCGGATGGATCCTGCGGATCGTGGGCACGGTGACGGGCTTCCTGGCGTTCACGGTCTTCAGGAAGAACCTGCACAGCGATCAGTGGTCGTCCATACCCACCGTCCGCTGGTGGTTACGGCTGCTGGGATCGGTCGTGGCCTTCTTCGCCGGCGTAGCGGTCTTCGCCATCGGCCGGCAGGCCGTGGTGCGCGGCAAGCAGCACCTCGCCGACGTCATCGAGTCGCTGGACCGCCTGCCCGGCCCCCGCTATCTCCTGTACCTGCGGCCGTTCTCCAACGATGCGCTCATGTCCGGGCTGCCCGACGACATCCAAGGGGGCGGAAACGCCCAGAACTTCTTCCTCGTCTCGGGGCTGACGTACGAGGAGTCCCTGGTCCGCCGCTTCCGGCGGTTCGGCCGGGTCATCGCGATCGGCCGGCCCGGCGAGGAACTTCCACTGCCGGGAGCGGCACGCGCGTACCTGCCGCTGAACGACTGGCAGTCCAAGGTGAGCAGGCTGATCGCGGGTGCGCACGCCGTGCTGCTGTCGGCGGGTCCCGGTCCGGGCACGGTGTGGGAGTTCACCGAGGCGGTGCGCCTCGTCCCGCCGACGCGGCTGTTGCTGCTGGCCTACTGCGACGCCCCGACGTACGACCGTTTCCGCGAGGCCGTCGCGGAGGAGTACGACCGACGCTCACGCACCGAACCAGGGGCGCCGGGAACGGGCCTGTGGCCCCCGCTGCCCGCCCTGCCGGACTGCCCCTCGCCCGCGCGCCCCGAGCGGCCACGCTGGGAAGTGCTCCTGAACGGCGGGAAGAAGCGGCTGCGCTGGGACTTCACCCTCAAGGGGCTGATCGTCTTCCGACCGGACTGGACGGCGAGGTTCGTACGGTTCGATCCCACGACCGTACGGATGTCCAGCACATGGACACTCAGCCGACTGGTCAAGCGTGAACTCCAGCCCGTCATGGATCAGTTGACCGCGCTCGACACACGGGAGGGGCTTGGTGACGACAATCCCTGAGCCGGAATGGCCGCCGGAGACACCGGATCGGCAGCCGGACTCACCGCACCCGCAGCCGGAGACACCGGGCTGTCGGCCGGAGACCCTCGACCGGCGGTCGGAGCTGCTGGAGCTGTACAAGCTGGCCGTGGAGATGGCCGACCGCGTCTCCGCTCGCCGAGGCACCGCCAACGCCTTCTTCCTGTCGGTGCAGTCGACGCTGGTGACCCTGGTCGGCTTCGGCTCCCCCAGCCTGGAGAAGTCTCCGTGGTGGGTGCCGCTGGCCGTGGCCCTGACGGGCGTCACCCTGTCCGGGGCATGGTGGCTGCAGCTGCGCAGCTACCGGGATCTGAACAGCGCGAAGTTCAAGGTCATCCACGCGCTGGAGGACCACCTCCCCGCGCGGATCATGGCCGACGAGTGGGACCTGCTCAAGCGCCATCCGATGCCCGGCCGGCGCAACCGCTACGCGGAACTGGGCACCTCCGAGCGCATCGTTCCCCTCGTGTTCGCAGCGGCCCACCTGATCCTGTTCGGGGGCACACTGTCCGTGTGACCTACCTGGACTCGCTCGCCGCCCTCATCCGCTCCTGCCTGGCCCCGCAGGCCAAGCCCCCCGCGGACTCCGACGACCTGTTCCGCCTCTACGCCGTGCTCCTGCTGGCCAAGGGGGACCAGGTGACCGACGAGGACGTCCACAACGCCTGGTGCGCCTGGATGCAGACGGTGAACAGCGACCACAAGGCGCTGATCCCCTTCAACGACCTCGACGAGGAAACACGCGCTGCGGACACCCCGTATACCCAGGCCATCCACGCGGCAGTCCGCAGAAGGGCCCGCGGCCACGAGTAGCGTCAGGAGAGCCAGTCGGCGTAGCGGGTGGCGGCGAGGTGGGCGTCCTTGTCGGTGAGGACGTCGCCCTTGACGACGGCGAACATGCCGGCGGTGGGGTCGGTGACGACGGTGCGGTGATCGCCCTTGTGGGCCAGGGTGATCCGGCCCAGCTCGTCCAGGGTGAAGATCTCGGGGCCCGCGATGTTGCGGATGCCGTTCAGCGGGGCACCCGCGGCGACCTCCGCCACCGCGGCGGCCACGTCCTTGGCGGCGATCGGCTGGATCGGCGTGGCGGGCAGCCGGACGGTGTCGCCGTCGGCGGTCCAGGACAGGACGGCGTCCATGAACTCCATGAACTGCGTCGCCCGGACGATCGAGTACGGGATCGACCCGGCGGCGAGGAGGTTCTCCTGGAGCTCCTTGGCGCGGTAGTAGTCCAGCTCCGGCACCTGGTCCGTGCCGACGATCGAGAGGATGACGACGTGGCCGACGCCGCCCTTGCGGGCCGCGGCCAGAAGGTTGTCCATCGAGGTCTGGAAGAAGGCCGGGGAGGCTTCGTCGAAGGTCGGGGAGTTCGTCAGGTTGACGACGACGTCGGCACCCGCCACCGCCTCGTCCAGTCCCTGGCCGCTGATGACGTCGACGCCGGTGGACTTCGAGTGCGGTACCGCCTCATGCCCGGCGGCGGTCAGGTTCTTGACGACCTGCGACCCGATCAGTCCCGTACCGCCGATGACTGCGATCTTCATGGCGTGCCTTTCATAGAGGTTATGTGCGGAATATGGCATATGGACGGCTATGTGGGCGGGGCAAGGAACGGCCCCTTGATCGCCCGAGGAGGGGCGGCGTCACAGGCCGCCGACGAACGTGACCGTCTCGTCGAGCGGCGCCCGGCCTGTGCGGGCATCGCCCGCGGTGACGTCCTCGAACCCGATCGACATGCCGCAGAAGAGGACGAGCTCGTCCGGGGGTGACAGGACCTCCGCGACGGTCCTGTGAAACTTCGCCCAGGCCATCTGCGGACAGCTGTGCAGCCCTTCGGCGCGCAGCAGCAGCATGACGGTCTGCAGATACATGCCGACGTCGGCCCACTGGGCCGGGCCCATGTCGCGGTCGATGTAGCAGAACAGGGCAGCCGGCGCGCCGAAACAGTCCCAGTTCGCGGCAGCGGCCCTCTGCCGCGCCTCCAGATCCTCGCGCGGGATACCGAGCGCGCCGTAGCGCTGCTCGCCGAAGGCGGACCGGCGCTCGCGGTAGGGGGACTTCAGTGCGGCCGGGTACATCTCGTACTCCGGCTCGTCCCAGGGGTCGCCCAGGGCCAGGCGCTCGCCGGCGCGCTTCTTGATCTCGGCCAGCGGCGTGCCGGTCACCACGTACGCGTGCCACGGCTGGAGGTTCGATCCGGACGGCGCCCAGGCCGCGGCGGACAGAACGCGCTCCAGCGTCTCCCTCGGGACAGGACGGTCGGTGAACCCGCGCACCGCCCGTCGGCTCGTGACCGCCTCATAGACGTCCATGTTCGCCCGCCTCCATCCACTCAACGGGTACGCCTTCGCTACACTCGTAACGGTATCACTCAATACCGTATCGCGTGAAACTATCTCGGGTGCCAAATCACGGCTGCCTTCCGCAGGGCACGGGAGGAGCGTTCGCCGCACACGTGGAGCTCATCGAGGACCTGGAGCGGGAGGACGCCGTCCTGATCGGCGCTTAGGGCACCCTGGTTGTCGTCGTCGCCAGCCGCGGCGGCTCTTACGCGCCGGGCGCCACGCGTGAGTGCTACGAGTTCGTACCTCTCCGCCGGTGCCAGTGACGCCTTGGACCTGGGGCAGGCGGCCCGGCGCCGAGCGCGGCCGGAGGCTCGACCTGTCAGCGGGGCTCACGTCGAGGCGCCGGTGACGCGGGGCGGGGGGTGACAGCGCCGAGCACACCGGCGAGGTACGCGACGCGACAGCCGCGCCACGGGTGCGCGGGCGCGCCTACGCCTCGTCGTCCGCGGGATGGGCGAGCCGGGTCAGGAGATCCGTCAGCTGCTCGGGCTCGCCGCGCCCCAGGTCGGCAACCAGACTTTCAGCCAGCGGCTCCGCCGCCACGTGGGCCGCGTCGAAGAGCTCCAGTCCCTGAGGCGTGATCTCCACCGCCCGGACCCGCCGGTCCCCCGGAACGACCTTGCGTACGGCAAGACCCTTGCGCTCCAGGTCGTCCACGATGCGCATGATCCCGGCCTTGTCCGACCCCGTCGCCGCCGCCAGATCCCGCTGCACCGTGGGACCGTGGTTGACCAGCTCGATCAGCACCGCGAAATGCCGCAACTCGATGCCGAGCGGCCGAAGCGCCTCCCCCATCACCGCGGCCGCCCGCCAGTGCGCCCGGCGCAGCAGCAGGCCGAGGGCGAAGGGCGAGGGATCCCCGGGGCGGTCGGTCGCACGCGAGGCGGTGGTGTGGTCAGGAACGTCGGCGGCCATGGAACCAGACTACTTCATTCGATACGGTATCGTTCGAAACTAAATGTGCCTACGGGACCTACGGGCACACCCGGCCCCTATGGCGACAGGCATGAGCGCAGGCCATGCCGTCACCCTCGGGAACCTTCACGGAGGCGTGCGCATCTCCCTGACCGGGAGGCAGAAGCGGGGCACCCGGCCTCCGCAGGGGTGCTTCACCAGGGGGATGTACTCATGGCACGGCGAACAGCGGCAGTCTCCGCGATCAGCCTGGCGGTGGTGGTGACTGCCGCAGCCTGCGGTCCGGAACACCGTGTTGCCGCGCAGCCGACCTCCGGACCGTCACGGACGACGGCACCGTCCGCCGAGCCGTCACGGACGTCCGCGTCACCCTCACCCTCGGCCTCGGCCTCGGCAGGCGTACGGCCGGGTGCCGCATGCGCCACCCCGCAGTTGCGGTGGAGACTGACGCGCCTTGCCGACAAGTCGAGCAAGGCGCCGACGGCCCTGCTGAGCGCGACCAACACCAGCACCGCCCCCTGTGCCTTCAACGGCTACCCGGAGCTTCACGCCTACGCGGGCAAGGGGCCGGCCGTCTGGTCGGAGCCGAAGGCGAAGGCGCCGGTCCGGCTGGTACTGGACCACGACAAGACGGTCGACTTCCCGCTCTTCTACCCCGCGGCCCCTGCCGCGAACGGCTCCTGCTCCATACCGGTCGACGACGACCCGCGCATCGAGGTGCTGCCACCGCACCCCGCGCACACCGACTACGGCGCATCCGTGCAGATCATTGACGCACACGGCCGGCAGGTGCGCCCCGTGTTCTGCGACACCGTTCACGTGGGCGCACCCCGGCTGCGGTAGACGGCGCAAAGGGAACGGCAACTTCTGCCGGGCCGACGCGCCCCGCACACGAACGGGTGTCACCTCACACCCGGCCAGAGGTACACATGTTCGAAGATTGTGCGATCATGGCAACGGCGACCGCTGATCACGGTCGCCTGGTTGCCGTCTCACAGGCGGCATGGGGGAACGCATCGGGGGGTGCGCTGTGAGCTTGACTCGATCATGGGGGCGTCCACGCCTGTCCACAGGTGGCGGCCTGTGCGTCGGATGACCTTCGCCGGACCGGCTGCCGAGTTCGTCGACTGCCGGGACGCCCGGTGTGCGCGCGGGGCAGCCGTCACCGGGTACCGACATCGCATCCATCGCGGGTCCGCGCCGGGCATCCCTGTGCCCATGGCCGCCTTCCTCGGTCGCGCCCTCGCCTCCACGGCATCGACGGTGACCGCACAGGGCGTCTGACCCATGGCCGCGATCCACCGCCCCGACTGAACCGCCGACACCCGGAAAGTCCACGTCACCACGGAGCCTCCCGACCGCGTCGCCGCATGGCGACAGCGATCCGGATGGCGACAGCGGTCCGGCCGCCGATCGAAATCCGTGCCGACGGACCGCACTTCCCCCAGGCAAAGGCGCGGCCTCGCGCTCTGCGTCGGCCGTCAACCACTTGCGTGGCCCAGGGCTCATCGAGCCCTCCGGCCTGCCCTGACCCGGAGCAAATTAAGTTGCAAAATACACGAATAGGCCTGGGGGGTGTGCTCGCGCTGTCCGCCGCACTCCTGCTGGGCACCGCCACCGCGGCCCGAGCCGCCACACCGGTCCCGGCCCCCACCAGACACGTGACGGCCGACCCGGCACGCACCGGCAGGACAACCGCCGCCGCGAGCCCCTCGGCGTCTGCCGCATCAAGCCCCGCGGCGTCCGCCGCACCAAACCCCTCGGCGTCCGTCACACCGTCATCGGCCGGCGGCGGAACCTGGACGGTCCAGGACGCCATCCGGTTCTGGACACCCCAGCGCATGGCCTCGGCCACCGACCCCTCGGGCCGTATCGCGCAGCCGCGAGGCTGGGCGGCACCGCGCGGGAAGCGATCCATCGCCACCGGGATCACCGGCGAGCACTTCGACGGCATCAAGACCGTGGGCACGCTCTTCACCACCACAGGCGACATGAAGGCCCATCACTGCACGGCCAGCGTCGTAAGCAGCCCGGGGCACAACCTCATCCTCACCGCCGGGCACTGCCTCGGCAGCAACGCGGCCTTCGTGCCCAAGTACGACCACACCAAGACGGCGGGCGAGCAGAAGTACGGCATCTGGCCGGTCAAGGAGTGGTTCCGCGACGCGCAGTACGCCTCGGACCGGAGCGCCAACTCCGACCTGGACTTCGCCTTCGCGAGCCTGAAGGAGAACGGCGGGCGCAACGTCCAGGACGTCGTGGGCGGCGCCAACACCCTCGCCCGCACACCCGGGTTCGTCAACCAGGTGACCGTCATCGGCTATCCCATGGTCAGGTACGACTCCCAGGACCGCGCCTTCCACTGCGCCAACGTCTGGACGACGCCCCTGCCCGCCTACAACCAGATGCAGATCGACTGCGCCGGCATGTGGGGTGGAGTCTCCGGCGGGCCGTGGTTCTCCAAGCTCGACCCCTCGGGCGACACCGGCGAGATCATCGGCAATGTGGGCGGCTTCATGCAGGGCGGACCCGATGTGAGGTCCGACAACCCGCTGTACAACCGGATCACCTACAGCCCACTGCACGGCGACCGGTTCTTCCAGCTCTACGACGACGCCCAGCAGGGCCTGCACGCCGACCACGGCTCCTATCAGCAGCCGGCGCTGCCCTACTCCATGGGCAGCGGCACGACGTGGCAGCACGCCAAGCTGATGGCCGCCGGTGACTTCAACGGCACCGGCCACAGCGACCTGATCGTGGTGTGGACCGACGGCGAGGTGACTCTCTACACCAACGACGGCAACGGCCACTTCATCACGGAACGCCAGTTGCTGGCCGCCAACTCCACCTGGACCCACGCGGAGACGATCACCGCGGGCGACTTCACCGGATCGAACCGGTACGACCTGATGGTCCGCTGGTCCGACGGCGAGGTCACCCTCTTCGGCGACGTCGGCCTCAACGGCCTCAACGTGCCGGGCACCCAGCTGACCGGCCCCAACACCACCTGGCAGCACGCCACCCAGATCGCCGCGGGCCGTTTCAACTCCTCGAACTACGTCACGGACCTGATGGTGCGCTGGTCCGACGGCGAACTCACCCTCTACACCAACGTGGGCGCCGGAGGCTTCGGACAGGAGCACAAGCTCCAGGGCCCCAACTCCACCTGGACCCACGCCACACTGCTGACCGCCGGCGAGTTCTCCGGCAACCAGAAGTGGGACCTGATGGTGCAGTGGTCGGACGGTGAACTCGACAACTACGTCGGCACCACCGCCTCCGCCCTCGGCACCGAGGCACGCATCCAGAACCCCAACGAACTCTGGACCCACAACGCGGTCATGACCACCGGCAACTTCACCCCCAACCACCGCACCGACGACCTTGTCGTCCGCTGGTCCGACGGCGAGACCACGATGTACACCGACACCGGCAAGAACACCCTCGGCACCGAGCACAACCTGGTACCCCACGCCTAAGGAACCGATCCCGGCACACGGATGCGGAACGGGCAGGCCACCCACCTGCCCGTTCCGCCCCAGCACCGCGACAGTCAGCGATGGATGGCTGTCTTGGCGACGACGATGATCAGGCCGAACACGAGGTTCACCAGCCCGGACACCATGACCTGCCGGCGCGACGCGCCGGCTTGCACGGCAGCGACGGTCGCCCAGGCGACCTGCTCGGCCAGGGCGACGCCCAGGGCGAACCACGCCGTTCCGGGGAGACCCAGGCCCAGCAGAGGGCTGATCAGCACGGCGATGGCCGGGGGGAACGCCGCCTGGACCATCGGCCACTCACGGCGGGCCGTGACCCATATTTCGTCCCAGGTCCAGCGCTGCGCGTGGACCCGCTCGCCCGCCAGGCGGGCATAGACGTGCGCGGCCCAGAACACGATGCCGGTCACGAGGAGGAGTACCACGAGGGTGGCGCGGGGGAACGGGCCGACCGCTCCGGCCCCTGCCACCACGGACGCGGCCAGGAGCGCGCCGTAGATCGCCCCCGAATACTCGGTCCGCGGCTCACCGTGCGAGGCGGTTCGGCCGCCTCCGGATGTCCCGCTTGCCACGTCTCCAGGATCCCCGGATCCACTGCGCGGCGCAGAACGACCGTCCCCCTGCCGGGGAGCAGGCCGTCCCTTCGGCGCGACTGGGCTCACGCATCGCTCACGCACGGGCCCGAAAACGCCGCAGCGCCCGAGTCAGCCGAAGCCGAATCAGGCGCTGCACAGCAGGTCAGAGGCCATATCCCCCGCCCGCCATCCGTAGGCCCTGTGGGACTCGAACCCACAACCAATGGATTAAAAGTCCACTGCTCTGCCAATTGAGCTAAGGGCCCAGGCGATGTTGCCTGTCCGAGCATAGCCGGACGCGGCCGAGTCTCCGATCGGGTATCGGTGACCCGGCCGCGTCATCCGGGGCCCGGAGGGGGAGTAGGGGGTGGGATGGTCAGTTTTCTACCGGTTCCGGGGTCGAGGCGCGCTCCCCGTCGAGGAACCAGTGGCGGGCCGAGGCCAGCCACCAGGCCGCGGCGAAGCCGAGGACGACCAGGACGGCGACGGGGGCGTAGTTGAAGGTCTTCCAGGTGACCGGCGAGACCTGCGGGAGCATGAAGAGGATCGTGATCAGGACGACCCAGGTGACGGAGACGACCCCGATCGGGCCCGACCAGCGGCCCAGGTGCCACGGCCCGCGGGCGAAGGCGGCGCCCTTGCGGACCCGGAGGAAGGTCGGGATGACGTAGGCGATGTAGAGGCCGATGACCGCGATCGACGTCACCGCCGCGTACGCCGTCGAGTTGATCAGGTAGGGGAGGCCGAGGGCCAGGGCGCCCAGGGCGGCCAGCCAGACCGCCGCCACGGGGGTGCGGGTGCGCGGGCTGACCGTGTGCCAGACGCGGGAGAAGGGCAGCGCGCCGTCGCGGGAAAAGGCGTAGATCATGCGGCTGTTGGCCGTCACCGACGCCATCCCGCAGAAGAGTTGCGCGCCGATCACGACCAGCAGGAGGAGCTTGCCGGTCGTGGCGCCGAGCGCGTCCAGGAGGATCTGGGCCGGGGGCGCGCCGGTCGGGGACGCGAGTTCCTTGTCGTACGACTGGATCGCGAACGTGAAGCCCAGGAGGAGCACGAAGCCGGCTATCCAGGACGTCCAGATCGAGCGGACGATGCCCTTCGGGCCCGCCGTCGACGCGTCGTGGGTCTCCTCCGTCATGTGAGCCGAGGCGTCGTAGCCGGTGAAGGTGTACTGGGCCATCAGGAGGCCGAGGAGGACGACGTACGGGCCGCTGCCCCAGCCCGTCTCGTTCACGAACTTCGTGAACACGAACGTCGCCGACCGGTGGTGGTCGGGTACGAAGGCGAGCGCGCCGACGATCAGCGCCACGCCCAGCACGTGCCACCACACGCTCACGTTGTTCAGGAACGCGACGATGCGCACGCCGAAGGTGTTCAGCAGGCCGTGCAGGAGCAGGATCGCGGCGAAGAGGAGGACCGTGCGGCCGGGGGTCACCCCGAAGTCGAACTGGAGGTTCAGGTAGGCGCCCAGGAAGGACGCCGCGCCGAAGTCGACGCCGGCCGTCACGGCCACCTGGCCCAGCACGTTGAACCACCCCGTGAACCAGGACCAGGCCGCCGCCGAGCGGGGCGGTGCGAGGCGGTGGGCCCAGAAGTACAGGCCGGCCGAGGTGGGGTACGCCGAGCAGATCTCGGCCATCGACAGGCCGACGAACAGCGTCATCAGACCCACCGCCACCCAGCCCCAGGTGATCACGGCGGGCCCGCCGGTGACCATGCCGAAGAGGTACAGCGTGAGGCAGCCGGAGAGCACCGAGATGATCGTGAAGGAGACGGCGTAGTTCGAGAACGCCGACATCCTGCGGGCGAGGACCTGGGTGTAGCCGAGCTGGGCCAGCCGCTCCTCGTCCGACACCGGATGCGTCTCGCCCACTCTCGCGTCATCTGTCATGCCCCCAGCAATTCCCGCTATGAGGGCGTGACATGCGTCATGCTATGGCCAAAAAGGGCCCGTACGACGTCGTCGTACGGGCCCTTCTGAGGTCACTCGGCAGTGCTCACACCGCGTCAGCCGTTGCGCTTCCAGCGCGGCTTGTCCTCGCGGCGGCCGAAGGAGCCGTTGCCGCGGTGGTCGTCACGGCGGCCGTAAGGGCGCTCGTGGCCGCCGGAGCGGAAGCCGGGACGGTCGCCCTGGCGGTCACGGTTGAACGGGCGGTCGCTGCCACGGTGCCCGGCGCGCTCGTCCCGGCGGAAGCCGCCACGGTCGTCACGGCGGTCGAAGGAACGGCCACCACGGTCATTGCGGTCGCCGCGGTCGTTGCGGTCGTTGCGGTCACGGTCGAACGGACGACGGTCGTCACGACGCTCGAAACCACGGCCACCACGGTCGTCACGACGCTCGAAGCCACCACGGTCGTCACGGCGGTCGAAGGAACGGCCACCACGGTCATTGCGGTCGTTGCGGTCACGGTCGAACGGACGACGGTCGTCACGACGCTCGAAACCACGGCCACCACGGTCGTCACGACGCTCGAAGCCGCCACGGTCGCGGTCGAAGGGGCGGCGCTCGTCGCGACGCTCGAAGCCACGGCCACCGCGGTCACCCCGGTCCTCACGGCGCTCGAAGCCCCGCTCGGCACGGTCACCACGGTCCCGGTCGAAACCGCGGCGCTCCCGGCGCTCGTACGGCGCCGAAGCCGCCGGGCGCTCCTCGCGCTCGGCCCGCTGCTCGGCGGCGGCGGCCTCGGCGACCGCCAGCTCCTCCGCGGCCGTCGCCTGGGCCTCGGCCACCGCGGCCTCCGGGTCCTCGCCGCGCTCGCGGGCGACCCGGGCGACCAGCCGGTCCGACTCCTCGCGCAGCTCGGCGGCGCGGCGCTGGGCACGCTCCAGCTGCTTGGTGAGCTGGGCGACCTCGCGCTCGGCCTGCTGTGCGGCGTTGCCCGCGGACTCGGCCTGGACCTCGGTCATGGAGCGGGCGCCGGTGATCTCGGCGACCTCCGGGTCGAAGGCGCCGGCGCCCTGGATGATGTGGCGCGCGGCGTCGACGCCGGCGTCCTCCATCAGGCGGAAGATCTGGCGGCGCTGGTGCGGCAGGGACAGGGAGACGACCGTGCCGGTGCGGCCCGCACGGGCGGTACGGCCGGCGCGGTGCAGGTAGTCCTTGTGGTCGCCGGCCGGGTCCACGTTCAGGACCAGGTCGATGCCGTCGACGTGGATGCCGCGGGCGGCGACGTCGGTGGCGACCAGGACGTTGACGTAGCCGTCCTTGAAGTCGGCCAGGGTGCGGGTGCGCGCGCCCTGGGTCATGCCGCCGTGCAGCGCGTCGGCCTTCACGCCGGCCTCGCGCAGCTGCTCGGCGACGCGGTCGGCGCCCAGCTGGGTGCGGACGAAGATGATCGTGCGGCCCTTGCGGGAGGCGATCGCGGCGGTGACCGGCGCCTTGTCCTTGGGCTTCACGATGAGAATGTGGTGGGACATCGTCGTGACGGCGCCCTGGGCCGCGTCCACCTCGTGGGAGACGGGGCTGTTCAGGTAGCGGTCGACGAGGGTCTGGATCTCGTTCTCCATCGTGGCGGAGAAGAGCATGCGCTGGCCGCCGGCCGGGACCTGGTCGAGCAGCTCGGTGACCTCGGGCAGGAAGCCCAGGTCGGACATCTGGTCGGCCTCGTCGAGTACGGCGATCTGGACGTCCTCGAGCGAGCAGGCGCCGCGGTTGATGATGTCGCGCAGCCGGCCGGGCGTGGCGACGAGGATGTCGACGCCGCGCTCCAGGGCGTAGATCTGGTTGCCCATGGAGGTGCCGCCGCAGACGACCTTCATCTTCAGGCCGACGACGTCGCCGTACGGCTGGAGGGCGTCGGCGACCTGCATGGCCAGCTCGCGGGTCGGGGTGAGGATGACCGCGCGGGGCCGCTTCTTCTCGGTGCGGCCGCCGGCCAGCGTGGCCAGGGTCGGCAGACCGAAGGAGAGGGTCTTGCCGGAGCCGGTGCGGCCGCGGCCGAGGATGTCCTTGCCGACCAGGGCGTCCGGGATGGTCGCGGCCTGGATCGGGAAGGGGGTCGTCACGCCGTTCTGTGCGAGCTTGCGCACGACACCCTCGGGCAGGCCGAGGTCGGCGAAGGTGATCTGGGGGGACTGGTTGGTGTCAGCGGCCTCGTCGGCCTCGGTGACCTCGGTCGTCGCGTCGGCGAGTTCCTGGTCGAGCTGGTTCAGCTCGTTCTCGGACACGACAAACTGGTCAGTACTGGACACGGACATGCGAATGCGAAACCTTCCGGAGTCTCGTCGGCACGCGCCCGTCAACTCCGTGATTCGCTCACGACCGCCTCAATGCGGTCCGCCACGGCAAGGGAGAGTACGCGCCACACGGCGCGCTCTGCGATGGCGCCGGGCAAATGGGATCAAACGATCTACCACCATACGCACTCACCACCCCTGAAGGCAAACCGATCCTCGTGGCCGCGGGGTGAGCCTCATCACCGCGGGTCCGCTCCGGCCCGGCCGCCGACGCCGGCAGCTCCGCCCCGGGCCCTCGCACCGGTGGCCGCGGCCCGGACACTCGCACCGGTGGCTGCAGCCCGGACGCTCGCACCGGCAGCTTCGGCCCGCTCGCTCATGCCGGTGCGCCCGCCGTCGGCGCCGGCTCGCGCTCGACGAGCTGCGGTCCCGGATCCGCGTGCGCCGAGGAGGACGGCTCGGCCGACGGGGGCTCGGAGGTCGCCGGAGGCGGGGTGGAGGGCGGGGGCTCGGGCGGGGCGGAGGTGGCCGGGGGCGTCGGCGGGGCCTGGGTGGGCGCCGGGTCGCCGGGCGGGACGGTCCGGCCCGGCTTGCCGGGCTTCGCCGGGGCCGTGGGGGCGCTGCCCTGGTCGGACGGGGTGGCCGAGGCGGAGGGCGACTTCCCGGGCTTGGCCTTGCCGCCGTGCTCGTGCTTGTTGCCGTCGCCCGCCCTGCCGTCGTGCCCGCCGAAGCCGCCGGCACCGTCGACCGGGCCGCCGTCGGGCGCCTCCCCGCCGTGCCGGCCCGCCGAGTGCGAGGGCCTGGCCGGGACCGCGTCGTCACCCACGCTCACACAGCCGGCGGCAGCGGCGAGGGTCAGCACCGTGACGGTGAGCCGGACGGGTACGGACAAGGGGCGCACGGCGGCCACCTCCGGAGGCAAGGAACGGAGTCAACCTCCCCAACTCCCGCCGCCCGCAAGAAGACACGCGCCCCGTCCGCATCGACGCCCACTCACAAGCCGACATATGTCTACGGCCCCTCAGCCATCGTGCGTACCTCGCCTCTCATCCATAGCCGAGGGCATGCAGCCGGGCGTCGTCGATGCCGAAGTGGTGGGCGATCTCGTGCACCACGGTCACCTCGGCCTCGGCGACGACGTCCGCGCGGCTGTCGCACATCCTCAGCGTCGGCCCGCGATAGATGGTGATCCGGTCCGGCAGCACACCCGCGTACCACTCGCCGCGGTCGGTCAGCGGCGTTCCCTCGTACAGTCCGAGCAGCTCGGGGTCGTCGGCGGCCGGTTCGTCCTCCACGAACACCGCCACGTTGTCCATGAGCCGCGTCAGCTCCGGCGGGATCCGGTCGAGCGCCTCGGCGACCAGCTCCTCGAACTCCTCACGCGTCATCTCCAGCACACGGTCATTGTCCGGTACGGGGCCCCGTACGAGAGCGGTGCGGCACCGCATATCCGCGCCTGGACTTGGGCATACGGCACCAATGGTCCGCGTTCCCGTCGCTGCCCTCCGCACGATGACGCACCGCCTGCGCCCCGCCGGACACGGCAGCCGCCCGCTCCCCGCCGCAGAACTCCGTGCCCCGAAGCTCCCCGCCCCGGAAGTCACCGCCCGCCCACGCCCCTGGCTGCGCGCCCTCGGTCTCACGGCCGTCGTCCTCGTCGGCGCCTGGCTGGGCCTGCTGATCGTGGGGAACGTACGGGCCCCGGTCGGCCCCATGAACACGACGATGGCGCTGCGCCCGTCGCTCAGCGGCGGCACGAAGATCAATATTTCGCCGTTGGGCGCGCTCACCCTGGACAGCCATGTGGCGCCCGTCCGCCTGGACGTGAACGTGGACCAGCTCGACCCGCTCCGCTCCCAGGCTCTGGTCGACCACCCCGAGCGGATCTCCGGCCTGCAGGACGAGGTCGTCAAGGACGTCGAGCACGACACGCTGGACCTGGCCGTGCGCTCCTGTGCCGCCGTGGTCGCCGGCGCCACCGCCCTCGGCCTCGCCGTCTACCGCAGCCCCCGCCGGGCCCTCACCGCCGGGGGCCTCGCCCTGACCCTGCTGGCCGCGTCCGGGGTGAGCGCGGCCGCCACCTGGAACCCGAAGTCGATTCTGGAGCCGAAGTTCTCCGGACTGCTCAGCTCGGCACCGTCGGTGGTCGGCAACGCGCGCAGCATCGTCTCCGACTTCGACGTCTACCAGAAGGAACTGGCCCGCCTGGTGACGAACGTGACGAAGCTCTACGACGTCACCTCCACGCTCCCGGCCTACCAGCCGGACCCCTCCACCATCCGGGTGCTGCACGTCTCGGACATCCATCTCAACCCGGCGAGCTGGAAGATCATCGCCTCGCTGGTGGAGCAGTACAAGGTGAACGTGATCGTCGACTCCGGCGACACGATGGACCATGGCATCGCGGCGGAGAACGGCTTCCTGGACCCGATCCGGGACCTGGCAGTGCCGTACGTCTGGGTGCGCGGGAACCACGACTCGCAGACCACCCAGCGCTATCTGGAGCGGATGAAGAACGTGCACGTCCTGGACGACGGCCGGGCCCAGACGGTCGCCGGACTGCGCTTCGCGGGCATCGGCGACCCGCAGTTCACCCCCGACCGCTCGGTGGAGCCCGGTGGCGACGCGGCCGAGCAGCTGGCGGGCGACCGGCTGGCCAGCGCCCTGCGCGACCAGAGGGTCCGGCACACCCCGGTCGACGTCGCCGTCGCCCACGAACCGGCCGCGGCGCGCGAGACCGACGGCGAGGTGCCGCTGGTGCTGTGCGGCCATCTGCACCACGAGGGGGACGAGAAGCTGCCCTACGGCACAAGGCTGCGCATGGAGGGCTCCACGGGCGGCAGCGGGCTGCGTGCGGTGGAGCGCAGCTACCCCGCCCCCATCGAGGCCTCGATCCTCTACTTCGACCGCGACAGCCGCCGGCTGCAGGCCTGGGACGCGATCAAGCTGGGCGGACTGGGCGAGACGACGGCGGAGGTCAGCCGCCACCTGGCCGACGACGCCCTCGGCCGGCGGGCCCACCACGGGAAACAGAGCGCCACCCGCACCCCGACGGCCCCTTCGCCCGCCTCTTCCGCACCGTCGCCGTAAACCGTTTTGGCGATACTCCCCGCCATCCCATATGCTTCTCACGTCCCCGACGCGCTGAGAAGCGCCCAGGCGGGCCGATAGCCCTCATCGTCTAGCGGCCTAGGACGCCGCCCTTTCAAGGCGGTAGCACGGGTTCGAATCCCGTTGGGGGCACGCAATACCGTGTGCGACACTGTTGCACGCACGCTTGGTCCTGTGGAGCAGTTTGGAGTGCTCGCCACCCTGTCAAGGTGGAGGCCGCGGGTTCAAATCCCGTCAGGACCGCTGGTGTTTCACGTGAAACACCGTGGCTGGGTAGCTCAGTTGGTACGAGCGTCCGCCTGAAAAGCGGAAGGTCGCCGGTTCGACCCCGGCCCCAGCCACAGCCACGAAGGCCCCGTTCGTCGAACGGGGCCTTCGTCATAGGGGGACACGCATGGCAGACGACTTCCGGGGTTTCGAGCTCGTCCGACGCGGATACGACCGTGCCCAGGTGGACGCCTATCTGACCCGGCTGACCTCGGGTACGGCACCGGAGGCGCCGCCCGTCTTCGACATTGTCCGGCGTGGGTACGACCGGGCACAGGTGGACGCACGAGTCGCGCAGCTGCTGAACGGGGGAGCGGGGAAATGAGCCAGGACCAGGCCACTGCCGTGACGACGGACAGCGCGCTGGAGAAGACCCAGGCGCGGTACGGGCTGCTCGCGTTGATCATCAGCAATCTGGCGATAGCCGCCGTCGCGATCTTCGGGGTGTGGCAGCTCGACGGGGACAAGTCCGTGATCGTCGGCATCCTGACCGCCGCGTTCACCGCCGTGAGCAGCATGACGACCGCGTACATGGGCATCAAGGCCGTCTCCAACACGGCGAAGTCGATCGCCCTGGGCCAGCAAGCCGCTGCGTCGGCCTCGACGCCGACCGTCTCCGCGCCGCCGGCCCAGCGCACGTCCTGAGGCAGCCGACGGTCTCCCGCCGTGGGGTGCCTGTCCTTCACCGAGCGCGGGTCCGTTGTGGTTGATCGCCTCCACGCGGCGGAGCCGCATATCGATACAGCCCCGCCCCCGGTCAAATCGTTCGCGTGTTTTTCCGATGGGGTGCGATCCTGGATCGCGTATGTCTACGCATCCCGCCCCCGTTCTCGGCACCCTCGCTCCCCGTCTGACCGAGTTGTCGCTGCGCGACGCGCATCGACTCGGCCGGCGGCTCGAGGGCGCGCGCAAGATCCGTAAGCCTGAGGCCCGCGCCGCCGTCCTCGCCGAGATCGAGGCGGAGGTCGGCAAGGCCGAGGTCCGGATGGCCGAGCGGCGCACCCGTGTGCCCGCGGTCGGCTACCCGGAGCAGCTGCCGGTCAGCCAGAAGAAGGATGTGATCGCGGCGGCCATCCGCGATCACCAGGTCGTCATCGTGGCCGGTGAGACCGGGTCCGGCAAGACCACGCAGATCCCCAAGATCTGTATGGAGCTGGGGCGGGGCGTGCGCGGCATGATCGGGCACACCCAGCCGCGCCGTATCGCCGCCCGGACCGTCGCCGAGCGGGTCGCGGAGGAGCTGCGGACGCCCCTCGGTGAGGCCGTCGGCTGGAAAGTCCGCTTCACCGACCAGGTGAACCCGGACGCCACCTTCATCAAGCTGATGACGGACGGCATCCTGCTCGCCGAGATCCAGACCGACCGCGAGCTGCGCGCCTACGACACGATCATCATCGACGAGGCCCACGAGCGGTCCCTCAACATCGACTTCCTGCTCGGCTATCTCGCGCAGCTGCTGCCGAAACGGCCGGACCTGAAGGTCGTCATCACCTCGGCGACCATCGATCCCGAGCGCTTCTCGCGGCACTTCGGGGACGCGCCGATCATCGAGGTCAGCGGCCGTACGTATCCGGTGGAGGTCCGCTACCGCCCGCTCCTCGAAGAGGACTCGGAGGACGCCGACCGCGATCAGATCACCGCCATCTGCGACGCGGTGGAGGAACTCCAGGCCGAGGGCCAGGGCGACATCCTCGTCTTCCTCTCCGGTGAGCGGGAGATCAGGGACACCGCCGACGCGCTGGAGAAGAAGAAGTACAGATTCACCGAGATCCTGCCCCTCTACGCCCGGCTGTCGCACGCCGAGCAGCACCGGGTCTTCCAGCCGCACACCGGGCGCAGGATCGTTCTGGCCACCAACGTCGCCGAGACGTCCCTGACCGTCCCCGGGATCAAGTACGTCATCGACCCCGGCTTCGCCCGGATCAGCCGCTACAGCCACCGCACCAAGGTCCAGCGGCTGCCGATCGAGCCGATCTCCCAGGCCAGCGCCAACCAGCGCAAGGGCCGCTGCGGCCGGACGAGCGACGGCATCTGCATCCGGCTGTACTCCGAGGACGACTTCGCCGGCCGCCCGGAGTTCACGGACGCGGAGATCCTCCGGACGAACCTCGCCTCCGTCATCCTGCAGATGACCGCCGCCGGCCTCGGCGACATCGAGAAGTTCCCCTTCATCGACCCGCCGGACCACCGCAACATCCGCGACGGCGTGCAGCTGTTGCAGGAGCTGGGCGCGCTCAACCCGGCCGAGAAGGACGTCCGCAAGCGGCTCACCGATACCGGCCGCAAGCTGGCCCAGCTGCCCGTCGACCCGCGCCTGGCCCGGATGGTCCTGGAGGCCGACAAGAACGGCTGTGTCCGCGAGGTCATGGTCATCGCCGCCGCGCTGTCCATCCAGGACCCGCGCGAGCGCCCGGCCGACAAGCAGACCCAGGCCGACCAGCAGCACGCCCGCTTCAAGGACGAGACCAGCGACTTCCTCGCCTATCTGAACCTCTGGGGCTATGTCCGCGAGCAGCAGAAGGAGCGGGGCTCCAGCTCCTTCCGCCGGATGTGCAAGCAGGAGTACCTGAACTTCCTGCGCATCCGCGAGTGGCAGGACATCTACACCCAGCTGCGCACGGTCGCCAAGCAGATGGGCATCCACCTCAACGAAGAGGACGCGGCCGGCGACCGCGTCCATGTCTCGCTCCTGGCCGGCCTGCTCTCCCACATCGGGATGAAGGACGTACGGGACGGCAACAAGAACGAGTACCTGGGCGCCCGCAGCGCCAAGTTCGCGATCTTCCCGGGCTCGGCGCTGTTCAAGAAGCAGCCGAAGTTCGTGATGTCGGCCGAGCTGGTGGAGACGAGCCGGCTGTGGGCGCGGGTCAACGCCAAGATCGAGCCCGACTGGGTCGAACCGCTCGCCGAACACCTCCTGAAGCGGACGTACAGCGAACCGCACTGGGAGAAGGACCAGGCAGCCGTGATGGCGTACGAGAAGGTCACGCTGTACGGCGTCCCGATCGTCGCCCAGCGCAAGGTGAACTACGGCCGGATCGACCCGGAGACGAGTCGCGAGCTGTTCATCCGCAACGCACTGGTCGAGGGCGACTGGCGTACGCACCACAAGTTCTACGCCGACAACCGCAGACTCCTCAGCGAGGTCGAGGAGCTGGAGCACCGGGCACGGCGCCGGGACATCGTGGTCGACGACGACACGCTCTTCGACTTCTACGACCAGCGAGTCCCCGAACACGTGGTGTCGGGCGCCCACTTCGACTCCTGGTGGAAGCGGAAGCGGCACGAGCAGCCGGACTTCCTGGACTTCGAGCGGGAGATGCTCATCCGGGAGTCGGCCGAGGCGGTCACGAAGGCCGACTACCCGGACTCCTGGCGGCAGGGGCAGCTGAAGTTCCGGGTGACGTACCAGTTCGAGCCGGGCGCCGACGCGGACGGGGTGACGGTGCACATCCCGCTCCAGGTCCTCAACCAGGTCACGGACGAGGGCTTCGACTGGCAGATCCCCGGCCTGCGCGAGGAGGTGGTGACGGAGCTGATCCGTACCCTCCCCAAGCCGATCCGCCGCCACTACGTGCCCGCGCCGAACTACGCGAAGGCTTTCCTTGAGCGGGCGGTGCCCCTGCAGGAGCCGCTGACCGTGACGATGACGCGCGAGCTCAAGCGGATGGTGGGCGTCCCGTTCGAGGCGGAGGACTTCGACTGGGCGAAGGTCCCCGACCACCTCAGGATCACCTTCCGGATCGTGGACGAGCGGCGCCGGAAGCTGGCCGAGGACAAGGACCTGGAGGCGCTGAAGCTCCAGCTGAAGCCGAAGGCGAGGAAGGCCCTGTCCCAGGCGGCCGCGGCAACCGCCTCCCGCGAGGGCGGCGAGTCCCTGGAGCGCAAGGGCCTCACCGACTGGACGATCGGCACGCTCACCCGGGTCTTCGAGACCCGCCGCGCGGGCCAGCCGGTGAAGGCGTACCCGGCGCTGGTGGACGACGGCGACACGGTCTCGGTCCGCCTCTTCGACACGGAGGCCGAGCAGGCCGAGGCGATGTGGAAGGGCACCCGGCGCCTCATCCTCCGCAACATCCCGGTGAACCCCGCGAAGTTCGCGTCCGAGAAGCTCACCAACGCCCAGAAGCTGGCCCTGTCGGCGAATCCGCACGGCTCCATCCAGGCCCTGTTCGACGACTGCGCGATGGCGGCGGCGGACAAGCTGATCGCGGACTTCGGCGGGCCGGTGTGGGACGAGGAGTCGTACCGGAAGCTGTACGACAAGGTGCGCGCGGAGATCGTCGACACGACGGTCCGTACGGTCGGCCAGGTGCAGCAGGTCCTCGCGGCCTGGCAGGCCTGTGAGCGCCGTCTGAAGGCCGTCGGCAGCCCCGTCCTCCTCGCGAACCTGACAGACGTCCGCAAGCAGCTGGACGCCCTCGTGAAGCCCGGTTTCGTGACGTGGGCCGGGATACGCCGCCTCCCCGACCTGATGCGCTACCTGGTCGCCGCCGACCGGCGCCTGCAGCAGATGCCGACCAACGTCCAGCGGGACACCACGCGCATGGAGAAGGTCCACGAGATGCAGGACGAGTACGCCTGGCTCCTGGAACAGCTCCCCCAGGGCCGCCCGGTGCCGCGGCAGGTCCTGGACATCCGGTGGATGATCGAGGAACTCCGGGTCAGCTATTTCGCCCACGCCCTGGGCACGGCGTACCCCGTCTCGGACAAGCGGATCGTGAAGGCGATCGACGCGGCCGTGCCGTAATCACGTGCGTACAGGGGGTGAGTTCGACCAGGCGGCCCCACCTCCTGTACAGTCTCTTCTCGCAGCGCAACGCACCAAAGCAAGCGCCGCGAAACCTGGTCCTGTGGAGCAGTTTGGAGTGCTCGCCACCCTGTCAAGGTGGAGGCCGCGGGTTCAAATCCCGTCAGGACCGCATAGCGAAGGGCCCCCTCGTGGGGCCCTTCTTCTGTTTCTGCCGCAGGCGTCCGTTGTTTCTGCCGCAGGCGTCCGTCACCTTGACGGCGTCACATTCCGTCGGTACCCAATGACCAGGGCCCGTTCCCCTGCGTGGTCCGCGGAGGTGGGGTATGGCGGCATCGGTCAGGCATGAGACGCGGGCGCTACTGAGGGCCCATCTGTCGGCCGCCTCGTCCTACCGGCACCTCACCCGCCACTGCCCCATCTGTCACCACCTGCTACGGCTGGCCATGGACGCCGGCCCACAGGCCCGGGAGGCGGGCGGGGAGGGCGTCGAGGACGAAGGTCCCCGCAGCGCATGACCAACGCCGGTCCCAACGGCCCGCCCAGCGTGGCACGCTGGAACAGGCCGTTCCACTAGCGCACACATGCCATCGGCAACAACCAGCAGGGCATGTGACGGGAGTCACCGCATGAGTTTCTGAAAGGGTGGAACTTACCCCTGCCCTACAACTGGTCAATTTAATATGTGCAATTGCACCCCCCTCAGGGGCACACGCAGCGGTTCCGACAGCCCTGCCCAGACTCCGACAAGGCCGCTCACAGAGACCCACCCAGGCCCTGACCAGCGCACAAAAAAGATCGCGCTGGACCCGGCGGAGTCCAGCGCGATCTACGACGCACCCTGTGTCGCTGCCTACAACGTTCTCTTCGGCTTGGGCGTGGGCCTGTTGGGGCAGGTCCCGCGTCGCTTGGAGCTAGGGTTCCGGGCGCCTCGACAGATTGGGGGACCCGCCGTTTTGCCCGGTTATGCAGTTGTTCAGGCTTCGCTGCGCTGCTGCGGGATGCCCGCGAGCAGAGCGCGGACCTCAGCCTCGCGGTAGCGGCGGTGCCCGCCGAGCGTGCGGATGGACGTGAGCTTGCCGGCCTTCGCCCACCGCGTGACCGTCTTGGGGTCGACGCGGAACATGGTGGCGACCTCAGCCGGGGTCAGCAGCGGCTCGGCATCAGGGGTGCGAGCGGTCATGAGCGGCCTCCTCGGGAGAACCGAACCTTCTCGGTTCTTTCCTCTAAATTCTGCACCTTGACCCGCGTTGCCCGAAATGGTGGACGCGAGTCGAGTCGGTTATAGGACGAACGGCTTGTCCTCGGCACTACAACTACACCATCTGTCCAGCCGCGTCGGCCAAACCGATGGAATTGCCCTCCCAGGTGTTCATCAGCGACGGAAGCCGATGGACCATGCCATAGCGGACAGTCACGCCGCTGTGACGATCAGTCACAGGGCGATCAGGAGCCACGAGACCCCCCAAAGCGTGCAATGCCGAGATTCCACCCAAGATGGAGCATAGTTGGACGGAAGGAGTCCTCCCCGGACTCCTTGTCCTATTTTGGCATGAGGGGCGGCAAGCGACGCAAGGGCCGCGTAAGTGCCGTCCATCACCCTTGAGGCAAAAGTCCAGATCGGGACCAACATCCCCTGACGGGGTCAAGTGTCGTAGACCGTACGTCGTTCGACACCATTCGAGCCGTGACGTACGTCACTTTGCGGCGTTCGGGGAACGTCAGTTTGCGGAACGCCGTTCCCGTACCGCCCGCCAGCGCTCCACGAGCCGCACATAGGCCTCCCCGGCCGCCGCCCCGTCACCCCGGCGCAGCGCCTCGATGCCGTCGGCCACGTCCGCCGCCGAGTGATCGCCCTCCAGATCGCCGGCCGGCAGCACATGCACCAGGCCGCCGTAGTCCAGCTCCACCAGCGAGCGCGGGTGGAACTCCTCCAGCCAGCGGCCGACGTCCACGAGACCGTCGATCAGGGGGCCCTCTCCGACGGTGTCCTTCAGCGTGCGCAGCGCCCGCGCGACCCGCCGCCGGGCCTGCACCATGGGCGTGCGGTAGCGCAGCAGCGGCGGCACCTCGGCGGTGCCCTTCTCGTACCGCCGCTCCTCGTCGGAGACCAGCACGAACCAGTTCAGCGGCACGTGCCAGGTCGCCGTACGGATCCACGGGCGGGCGTCGGGGTTGCGGGCGAGCCAGCGCTCGTAGTCCTGGGCGGCCTGGCGGCGTACGACCGGCGGGAGCACCGCGTCCAGGACCGGGGCGGGCAGCTCCTCCGCCAGCTCGCCGAGCGCCTGCCAGCCGCGCAGCCGGGTCCGCCAGGGGCAGACACAGACCACGCCGTCGACCTCCAGCACGAAGGCGTCGCCGCTCTCGTGCACCGGCACCGCGACCGGCGGGGTGGGCAGCAAGTCGGCGAGGGAGCGCCGCAGTTCGTCCTGGTAGGAGGGGCGGTCGGGGCGGCGGGCGTAGCGCGCCCAGTGGCCGCGCTCCGGCTCCGGGAAGGCACCCAGCGGCTCGTACACACGCAAGTACGCGGCATAGGGGACGACCACGGAGGACACCTTCGGCACGCCTGCTCCCTCCCCATCGGGCCCGGCTCGAAAACCGCTGCAAAACCACTGCAAATCGTGCCACGGACATGCGTGCACGAGCGGCCCGCGAGAGTGATCCTGAACACTGCACAGATGGTGGTCGTACCCAGGCTCTACGCTCAGGGCACGGCGCCCCGCCACCTGTACGGGGCTCCGCCCCACTCGCCGCTATTTACACAGGAGTCACCACAGTGACCGACGTAACCGGCGCACCCGCTGATGTCCTGCACACCCTGTTCCACTCGGATCAGGGGGGTCATGAGCAGGTCGTGCTCTGCCAGGATCGCGCCAGCGGCCTCAAGGCCGTGATCGCCATCCACTCCACCGCCCTGGGCCCGGCCCTCGGCGGCACGCGCTTCTATCCTTACGCCACCGAGGCCGAGGCCGTCGCCGACGCCCTCAACCTCGCGCGCGGGATGTCGTACAAGAACGCCATGGCCGGTCTGGACCACGGCGGCGGCAAGGCCGTGATCATCGGCGACCCGGAGCGCGACAAGACCGAGGAACTGCTCCTCGCCTACGGCCGGATGGTCGCCTCGCTCGGCGGGCGCTACGTCACCGCGTGCGACGTCGGCACCTACGTCGCCGACATGGACGTCGTGGCCCGCGAGTGCCGCTGGACCACCGGCCGCTCCCCCGAGAACGGCGGCGCCGGAGACTCCTCCGTACTCACCGCGTTCGGCGTCTACCAGGGCATGCGCGCCTCCGCGCAGCACCTGTGGGGCGACCCCTCGCTGCGCGGCCGCAAGGTCGGCATCGCGGGCGTCGGCAAGGTCGGCCACCACCTGGTGAAGCACCTGCGCGACGAGGGCGCCGAGGTCGTCGTCACGGACGTGCGCACGGACGCCGTGCAGCGGATCCTGGAGCAGTACCCGGTGGGCGTGACGGCGGTCGCCGACACCGAGGCGCTGATCCGGGGCGCCCATGTCGGCGGTCTGGACATCTATGCCCCCTGCGCGCTCGGCGGCGCGCTGAACGACGGCAGCGTGCCGGTGCTCACCGCCAAGGTGGTGTGCGGCGCGGCCAACAACCAGCTCGCGCACCCGGGCGTGGAGAAGGACCTGGCCGACCGCGGCATCCTGTACGCGCCGGACTACGTGGTGAACGCCGGCGGGGTCATCCAGGTGGCCGACGAACTGCACGGGTTCGACTTCGACCGGTGCAGGGCGAAGGCGGCGAAGATCTTCGACACCACGCTGGCCATATTCGCACGTGCGAAGGAAGACGGGATCCCGCCGGCCGCCGCGGCCGACCGGATCGCCGAGCAGCGGATGGCCGAGGCCCGCGCGGGACGCACCGCACACTGACTCGGTCGCACACGTGAGCGGTACCCGTCGGCGGGAACTTAGAGAGAACTCTCACTTCCCCCGGCGGGTCGTTCCCCGATAAGTGGTTAAAATCGCCACTGACCAGCGAGGACAGGGCGCCTCGAAGGTCCTGGGCACACGCGCGTGCTGCGGGCGACGTACCGTATGGGCGCGGGCTCAGGTACCGTGGAAGCCCTACGGACCGGCCTCTCCACGGAGAGTCCGTTCCAGATCATGAACGCGTGTCAGACTCTGGGGCCGTTGAGCCCCTGTCACCGAGGGGGTCGAGCCATGGGGCGCGGCCGGGCCAAGGCCAAGCAGACAAAGGTCGCCCGCCAGCTGAAGTACAACAGCGGTGGGACTGACCTGTCACGTCTGGCCAGTGAACTGGGCGCATCGACTTCGAGCCAGCCGCCGAACGGCGAGCCGTTCGAGGACGATGAGAACGACGAGGACGATCTCTACTCTCGTTACGCCGACCTCTACGAGGACGACGACGAGGAAGAGGACGACAAGGATCCTCACCAACAGCACCGTCGCGGCGCTTGACCTTGCAGTGACCAGTCCGGTCGGTGGCTCTGCCACCGACCGGTTTCTGTGCTTTCCGCACGGTCACCGCCCGCCGGACCGGGCGGCGGCGCTCTTAACGTGAATACGTCCCGACCAGCTCGGCGCCGGTCTCCTTCGTGCCCCGGTCGGTGATCTCGCCGGCCACCCAGGCGTCGACGCCGCGGTCGGCCAGGGTCGCGAGGGCCGCCTCGGTGGACTCCTCGGGGACGATCGCCATCATGCCGACGCCCATGTTGAGGGTCTTCTCCAGCTCCAGGCGCTCGACGTTCCCGGTCTGCCCGACCAGGTCGAAGATCGCGCCCGGGGTCCAGGTGGAGCGGTCGACGACGGCGTGCAGCTCGTCCGGGATCACGCGGGCCAGGTTGGCCGCGAGCCCGCCGCCGGTGATGTGCGAGAACGCGTGCACATCGGTGGTGCGGGTCAGCGCCAGGCAGTCCAGCGAGTAGATCTTGGTGGGCTCCAGCAGCTCCTCACCGAGGCTGCGGCCCAGCTCGGCGATCTCCGCCTCCAGGGCGAGGCCGGCGCGGTCCAGCAGGACGTGCCGGACCAGGGAGTACCCGTTCGAGTGAAGCCCGGAGGACGCCATGGCGATCACCGCGTCACCCTTACGGATGCGATCCGCGCCGAGCAGCCGGTCGGCCTCCACGACGCCGGTACCGGCGCCGGCGACATCGAAGTCGTCCGCGCCCAGCAGGCCCGGGTGCTCGGCCGTCTCGCCGCCCACCAGAGCGCACCCGGCGAGCACACAACCCTCCGCGATGCCCTTCACGATGGCCGCGACCCGCTCGGGGTGGACCTTGCCGACACAGATGTAGTCGGTCATGAACAGCGGCTCGGCGCCGCACACCACGATGTCGTCCATGACCATGGCGACCAGGTCGTGGCCGATGGTGTCGTAGACGCCCATACGGCGGGCCACGTCGACCTTCGTGCCGACGCCGTCCGTGGCGGAGGCGAGCAGCGGGCGCTCGTAACGCTTGAGGGCGGAGGCGTCGAAGAGGCCGGCGAAACCGCCGAGGCCGCCGAGGACCTCGGGGCGCCGGGTCTTCTTCACCCACTCCTTCATCAGCTCTACGGCGCGGTCGCCCGCCTCGATGTCGACACCGGCAGCCGCGTAGGAAGCACCGGAGGACTGACTCTCAGACATTGCCTGGGATCTTTCGGGTTGGTTTCTACGAGGCTTACGGGCGACGGATCGCGTCGGCCGCGGCCGTGGCGGCGGGACCGGCCGCCAGCTCGGTCTCCAGCAGCTGCTTGCCGAGCAGCTCGGGGTCCGGCAGCTCCATCGGGTACTCGCCGTCGAAGCAGGCGCGGCACAGGTTCGGCTTGGCGATGGTGGTCGCCTCGATCATGCCGTCGATGGAGATGTACGCGAGCGAGTCGGCGCCGAGGCTGGTGCCGATCTCCTCGATGGTCATGCCGTTGGCGATCAGCTCCGCGCGGGTGGCGAAGTCGATACCGAAGAAGCAGGGCCACTTCACCGGCGGCGAGGAGATCCGGATGTGGACCTCGGCGGCGCCGGCCTCGCGGAGCATGCGGACCAGGGCCCGCTGGGTGTTGCCGCGCACGATCGAGTCGTCGACGACGACCAGGCGCTTGCCCTTGATGACTTCCTTCAGCGGGTTCAGCTTCAGGCGGATGCCGAGCTGGCGGATGGTCTGCGAGGGCTGGATGAAGGTCCGGCCGACGTAGGCGTTCTTCACCAGGCCCGCGCCGAAGGGGATGCCGGAGGCCTCCGCGTAGCCGATGGCGGCCGGGGTGCCGGACTCCGGGGTGGCTATGACCAGGTCGGCCTCGACGGGCGCTTCCTTGGCGAGCCGGCGGCCCATCTCCACCCGGGAGAGGTACACGTTCCGGCCGGCGATGTCGGTGTCCGGGCGGGCCAGGTACACATACTCGAAGACACAGCCCTTGGGCTTCGCTTCTGCGAATCGGGAGGAGCGCAGGCCATTCTCGTCGATGGCGACGAACTCGCCCGGCTCGATCTCGCGGACGAAGCTGGCGCCGCAGATGTCCAGGGCTGCGCTCTCGGAGGCGACGACCCAGCCGCGCTCCAGGCGGCCGAGGACCAGCGGACGGATGCCCTGCGGGTCGCGGGCGGCGTAGAGGGTGTGCTCGTCCATGAAGACGAGGGAGAAGGCGCCGCGCACCTTCGGGAGCACCGCGTGGGCGGCCTCCTCGATGGTCAGCGGCTTGCCGTCCGCGTCGACCTGGGCGGCGAGCAGGGCCGTCAGCAGGTCGGTGTCGTTGGTGGCCGCGACCCGGCTGGAGCGGCTGTTGTTGTCGTTCGGCAGGTCGGCGACCATCTCGGCGAGCTGGGCCGTGTTGACCAGGTTGCCGTTGTGGCCGAGCGCGATCGAGCCGTGCGCGGTGGCACGGAACGTCGGCTGGGCGTTCTCCCACACGGAGGCGCCGGTGGTCGAGTAGCGGGCGTGTCCGACCGCGATGTGACCCTGGAGCGAACCGAGCGAGGTCTCGTCGAAGACCTGGGAGACCAGGCCCATGTCCTTGAAGACGAGGATCTGGGAGCCGTTGCTGACCGCGATTCCCGCGGATTCCTGACCCCGGTGCTGGAGGGCGTAGAGCCCGAAGTACGTGAGCTTTGCGACCTCTTCACCCGGAGCCCAGACGCCGAAGACGCCGCAAGCGTCCTGGGGGCCCTTCTCGCCGGGAAGCAGATCGTGATTGAGTCGACCGTCACCACGTGGCACGGCACCGAGTGTAGGCGAGGTCGACCACTGGTCCGAATTGGGGATACGCGCCTCTAACGGATCACTTCGTGTCGATCTCCTTGGCGGTTTCCTCGTTTGCACTGGTCAGCCGAGGTGTTCTTGCCCTTTGGGTGATCGTCCGGGGCTCGCGGCGCGGCGGTCGCGGGCCCGTTCACGGGGTGCCTGAGTGAGGTGTCGCACATCATTCGGGCGTACTGCGGGTGAGCTGGATGCGGTCGCCGGCGCCGTCGGTGAGCGTCAGCTTCCCGTCGTCGGCCTTGGCGACGAGCGTGCCGGTGGTGAGGGCGCCGGAGAGGGCGCGCTCGAAGTCCATCCGGTCCGGGGCGCAGGCCATCCTGGTCGTGCGCAGGGCGCCGAAGGTGATGTGGTCGCCGTGGACCGTGGCCCGGGCGCTGAACTGGTTGCAGCCGAGGTTTCCGGCCGCGCTGCCGTCCGCGTCGATGCGGAGGCGGGCGGCGGTGGGCGCGTGCCGGGTCGTACCGCCGGCGGTGAGGCTGTCGACCCGCCAGTCGACGCCGGTCACGGGCTGCTGGACGCTCACCCGTCCACTGTCCGCCTTTCCCGTGCCACAGGCCACCGTGAGCGGGACGAACGCGGCGGCCACCGTCAGGATCATGCGCTGCTTGTACCGGTTCATGCCGGTTCGACGCTCCGGCGGTACGACCGGTTCCGCAACGACCGGACCCGCTACGCCATCAGCGGCAGCAGCCCCCCGATGTCCGCCCGCTCCCCACTGGCGCTCACCTTGGCCGCTTCCACCGCCTGCTGCCAGCTCACGCGCCCGGTGGCGAGCCGCAGCCAGGTCAGCGGGTCGGTCTCGACGACGTTGGGCGGGGTGCCACGGGTGTGCCGGGGCCCCTCGACGCACTGCACGACGGCGTACGGCGGCACGCGCACCTCGGTCGAGCCGCCGGGCGCCTTCACGGCGAGGGCGTCGGCGAGCAGCCGGGTGGCGGCGGCCAGGGCCTGCCGGTCGTACGGCACGTCCAGCCCGGCCACGGCGGCGTTCAGGTCGTCGGTGTGGACGACGAGTTCGACGGCGCGGGTGACCAGGTAGTCGTCCAGCGGCAGCGTGCCCGCGTTGGTCTCCAGCAGCCGGCCGCCGGGGTGCTCGGCGAGGAGGGTGCGCAGGGACGCGTCGATGTCCGCGAGACAGGCGTCCAGGTCGGGCTGGTCCGCGGCGAGGCCGCGGGTGAACTCGTCGATGGCCGAGGCGCTCGCGGCGGTGGCGAAGGGCCACTCGACGACCGTCACGTCCTGCTTCGGCGGCGCCGGCCGGTCGAGGGCGCGGTGCACGGCGGTGACCGCCATGGCGATGTGCGCGATCAGCTCCCGTACGGTCCACTCGCCGAGCCGCGTGGGCAAGGCCAGTTGCTCGGCGTCGAGACCGCGCACGGCCTCCCGCACATGGCCGAGCTGGGCGAGGACGGCGGCGCGGGTCCTGGCGGGGTCGTAGCTGCGGGCACGCTTCTTGGCCGGAGGCATGGCGGTGAGCCTATGCCGTCACGGCCTGGCCCTTCCCCTCCGGGCCACCCTCTCCGGCACGCCCCCGGCCGCCGCTACGAGAAGGGCCCCGCCCGGAGTTCCGGACGGGGCCCTCACCGGCGTACGACGATCACGCCAGCAGCGCCGGAATGGTCTCCTCGTGCGCCTTCCGCAGCTCCTCCAGGGTCAGCGCGAACGCGCCCTGGACCTCGACCGAGTCTCCGTCCACGACACCGACGCGGGTGGCCGGCAGGCCCCGCGCACCGCACATGTCGTTGAAGCGGACCTCCTCCGAGCGCGGCACGGCGACGATCGCGCGCCCGGCCGACTCGGAGAACAGGAAGGTGAAGGCGTCGAGCCCGTCCGGTACGACCAGACGCGCGCCCTTGGCGCCGAGCAGCGCCGACTCCACGACCGCCTGCACCAGACCGCCGTCGGACAGGTCGTGCGCGGAGTCGATCATGCCGTCGCGGGAGGCGGAGATCAGGATCTCGGCCAGCAGCCGCTCGCGCTCCAGGTCCACGGTCGGCGGCAGACCGCCGAGGTGGTCGTGGACCACCTGGGACCAGGCCGAGCCGCCGAACTCCTCGCGCGTGTCGCCCAGGAGGTAGATCAGCTGGCCCTCCTCCTGGAAGGCGACCGGGGTGCGGCGGGCGACGTCGTCGATGACGCCGAGGACGGCGACCACCGGCGTCGGGTGGATGGCCACCTCGCCCGTCTGGTTGTAGAGCGAGACGTTGCCGCCCGTGACCGGCGTGCCCAGCTGCTGGCAGGCGTCCGCCAGACCGCGTACCGCCTCCGCGAACTGCCACATCACCGCCGGGTCCTCCGGCGAGCCGAAGTTCAGGCAGTCCGACACCGCGAGCGGCCGGGCGCCCGTCGTCGCCACGTTCCGGTAGGCCTCCGCCAGCGCCAGCTGGGCGCCCGTGTACGGGTCCAGCTTGGCGTAACGGCCGTTGCCGTCCGTGGCGATGGCGACGCCGAGGCCACTCGACTCGTCGATGCGGATCATGCCCGAGTCCTCGGGCTGGGCCAGCACCGTGTTGCCCTGCACGAAGTGGTCGTACTGGGACGTGATCCACTTCTTGGAGGCCTGGTTGGGTGATCCCACCAGCTTCAGGACCTGGTCCTTGAGCTCTTCGCCGGACGACGGCCTGGGCAGCTTGTTCGCGTCGTCGGCCTGGAGGGTGTCCTGCCAGGACGGGCGGGCGTACGGGCGCTCGTAGACCGGGCCCTCGTGGGCCACGGTCCGCGGGTCGACGTCGACGATCTTGCCGCCGTGCCAGTAGATCTCCAGGCGGTCGCCGTCCGTCACCTCGCCGATGACGGTGGCGATGACGTCCCACTTCTCGCAGATCTCCAGGAAGCGGTCGACCTTCTCCGGCTCGACCACCGCGCACATGCGTTCCTGCGACTCGCTCATGAGGATCTCCTCAGGAGACAGGGTCGAGTCACGCAGCGGGACGTCGTCCAGAGTCACGCGCATGCCGCCGGAGCCGTTCGACGCCAGCTCGCTCGTCGCACACGAGAGGCCGGCCGCGCCCAGGTCCTGGATACCGACGACCAGCTTCTCCCGGAAGGCCTCCAGGGTGCACTCGATGAGCAGCTTCTCCTGGAAGGGGTCGCCGACCTGGACCGCAGGGCGCTTCGACGGCTTGCCCGTGCCGGAGGCACTGTCAGATGCAGTGTCGAAGGTCTCGGACGCGAGGATCGAGGCACCGCCGATGCCGTCACCACCCGTACGAGCCCCGTACAGGATGACCTTGTTGCCCGCGCCGGAGGCCTTGGCGAGGTGGATGTCCTCGTGCCGCATCACACCGATGGCACCGGCGTTGACCAGGGGATTTCCCTGGTAGCAGGAGTCGAAGACGACCTCGCCGCCGATGTTGGGCAGGCCCAGGCAGTTGCCGTAGCCGCCGATGCCCGCGACCACGCCCGGCAGGACGCGCTTGGTGTCGGGGTGGTCGGCGGCGCCGAAGCGCAGCGGGTCCACGACCGCGACCGGGCGGGCGCCCATCGCGATGATGTCGCGGACGATGCCGCCGACGCCGGTGGCCGCGCCCTGGTAGGGCTCGACGTACGACGGGTGGTTGTGCGACTCGACCTTGAAGGTGACCGCGTAACCCTGGCCGACGTCCACCACGCCCGCGTTCTCGCCGATGCCGACGAGCAGGGCGTCGTTCTCGGGGGCCTTCTCGCCGAACTGGCGCAGATGGACCTTGGAGGACTTGTACGAGCAGTGCTCGGACCACATGACCGAGTACATGGCGAGCTCGGCGCCGGTCGGGCGGCGGCCGAGGATCTCCACCACCCGCTCGTACTCGTCCTTCTTCAGGCCGAGTTCGGCCCAGGGCAGCTCGACGTCGGGGGTCGCGGCCGCGTGCTCGACCGTGTCCAGAGGCGTCCGGCTCATGCGTTGACCAGCTTCTTGAGGATCGAGGTGAAGAAGGGGAGACCGTCCGTGCGGCCGGTGCCGATCAGCGGCTCCACGGCGTGCTCCGGGTGCGGCATGAGGCCGACGACGTTCCCGGCCTCGTTGGTGATGCCGGCGATGTCCCGCAGCGAGCCGTTCGGATTGAAGTCCAGGTACCGGAAGACGACCCGGCCCTCCGCCTCCAGCTTGTCGAGGGTGTACGCGTCGGCGACGTACCGGCCGTCCATGTTCTTCAGCGGGATGTGGATCTCCTGGCCGGCGCGGTAGTCACCGGTCCAGGCGGTCTCCGCGTTCTCCACCCGCAGCTTCTGGTCGCGGCAGATGAAGTGGAGGTGGTCGTTGCCGAGCATCGCGCCCGGGAGGAGATGGGCCTCGGTGAGGACCTGGAAGCCGTTGCAGATACCGAGGACGGGGAGGCCGGACTTCGCCTGCTCGATGACGGTCTCCATCACCGGTGAGAACCGGGAGATGGCACCGGCGCGCAGATAGTCGCCGTAGGAGAAACCGCCGGGGAGGACGACGGCGTCGACCTGGTGCAGGTTCTTGTCCTTGTGCCACAGGGCGACGGGTTCGGCGCCGGCCAGGCGGATCGCGCGCTGGGTGTCCCGGTCGTCGAGGCTGCCCGGGAAAGTGACGACGCCAATACGAGCGGTCACTTGGCCGCCTCCGCGACTTCCGCCGCCTCTTCCACCTTGACGGTGAAGTCCTCGATCACGGTGTTCGCGAGGAAGGATTCCGCAAGATCGTGGATGCGGGCGAGCGCGGCCTCGTCGACCGGCCCGTCAACTTGAAGCTCGAAACGCTTTCCCTGACGTACGTCCGAGATCCCCTCGAAACCCAGGCGCGGCAGCGCACGCTGGACCGCCTGGCCCTGGGGGTCGAGGATCTCCGGCTTGAGCATGACGTCGACTACGACGCGTGCCACTGGCACTCCCGGTGTGTGGTGCTGAGCAGGTTCCTTCAGACTACCCGCACAAAATTTCTACGCGGGTAGAGTTGGAGGAAAGTACGTGAGGCGCATCACGATCCGGTGTCGAACCCGTGCGGCCACGAAAAGTTCTGGGAAAGTTCCACGGTCCGCCCGGTCCGCCTATTGTGTTCGGACACGCGGGCGGATTTAGTCGGGCTTCACTTTGGATTGCCGGGCACTGTACAAATGAATTGGCAATAGCCGATACTCGGCACGTCATCGCCGTGAGCTGTATCGACGTGCCGCACGAAGGGACCGATATTCGTGGCGCAAAAGGTCGTGGTCACTCTCTTTGACGACATCGACGGCTCGGAAGCGGCGGAAACGATCGCCTTCGGACTCGACGGCAAGTCGTACGAGATCGACCTGAACTCAACCAACGCCAAGAAACTGCGCAAGGCGCTCGCGCCCTACGTCGAGGCCGGCCGCAAGCGGTCGCGGTCCGGCAAGGCGTACAAGCAGACCGAGGTCGCCCCCGACCCGGCGGCCGTCCGCGCCTGGGCCCAGGCCAACAAGATGGACGTCCCGGCCCGCGGCCGCATCCCCAAGAAGGTCTACGAGGCCTTCAGTGCCGCGCGGTAGCGCCCGCGCAGTGAAGCCCGCGAAGGGGCGGTCCTCAGGGTCCGTCAGTGGACCCTGAGGACCGTGCACTTGACCGGCGAGGGGCGCCTACGAGGCCGTGCGGGAGCCGACTTGCGCTACCCCCCTGCTGATCAGCTAATGTCTGGGACACGCCGAGGGGCGAGGCCGAAAGGCCACAACCCCGAGGACCGTGCGGGTGTAGTTCAGTAGCAGAACATCCCCCTTCCAGGGGGAAGGCGCAGTGTGCGATTCCTGTCACCCGCTCTGGCACCGGTCAGAACCACTCTCGTGGATCAGGTAGGCTGGTGCTCGCACCGATCGGTGGGAGCCGGTCGGGAGCAGTGCGGACGTAGCTCAGTTGGTAGAGCGCAACCTTGCCAAGGTTGAGGTCGCGAGTTCGAGCCTCGTCGTCCGCTCCATGAAAGAGACCCCGGTCCACTGGACCGGGGTCTTTTCGTGTGCCCCGCCCTTCTCTGACATTTGTCATGCCGGGCGATGACATCGCGCACTGCCGACCCGCCGCGGCCGCCGGGACGCTGGGTTCATGCACTACGACGAACACGAAGACGTGATTGAGGTCACCGATCTCAGGCGTGTCTACGGGGGCGGGTTCGAGGCCGTACGCGGAATCACCTTCTCCGTGGCCCGTGGGGAGATCTTCGCCCTGCTCGGCACGAACGGAGCGGGCAAGACGTCGACGGTCGAACTGCTGGAGGGCCTCGCCGCACCCGCCGAGGGCCGGATCAGGATCCTCGGCCACGACCCGTACCGCGAGCGGGCCGCCGTACGGCCCCGCACCGGAGTGATGCTCCAGGAGGGCGGCTTCCCGGCCGAGCTGACCGTCGCCGAGACCGCCCGGATGTGGGCCGGCTGCACCGGCGGGGCCCGGCCCGAGTCCGAGGTATTGGGGCTGGTCGGGCTCACGGAACGGCACGAGGTGCGGGTCAAGCAGTTGTCCGGCGGCGAGCGGCGGCGGCTCGATCTGGCGCTCGCCCTGCTCGGCGACCCCGAGGTGCTCTTCCTCGACGAGCCGACGACCGGGCTCGACGCGCAAGGCCGCCGGGACACCTGGGAGTTGGTGCGGGCCCTGCGCGACGCGGGCACGACCGTGCTGCTCACCACCCATTACCTGGAGGAGGCCGAGGGGCTCGCCGACCGGCTCGCCATCCTGCACGAGGGCCGGATCGCCGTCTCGGGAACCCCGGCCGAGGTCACCGCGGGGCAGCCGTCCCGGATGTCCTTCGAACTGCCCGACGGCTACTTCCTCGGCGACCTTCCGCCGCTCGCCGACCTCGGGGTCTGCGGCCACGAGAGCGACGGCGGGGTCGTACGGCTGCGCACGACCCAGTTGCAGCGGACCGCGACCGGCGTACTGGCCTGGGCCGAGCGCACCGGGATCGAACTGCGCCGCCTGGATGTGCGCTCCGCCTCCCTGGAGGAGGCGTTCCTGGGGATCGCACGCGAACAGACACAGGGGGTGGCGGCATGAGCGGGGCCGGAGTGAGGGTGGAGAGCCGTGGGGTGAGCGGCGTGCGGGGGACCGAGCGCGGCGGGGGGACGTCGGCGGGCCGGCGGCTGTGGGCGCTGGGGCGGGCCGAACTCACCCTTCTGGGCCGCAACCGCGGGGTCGTCTTCACCGCGCTGGCCGTGCCGCTCCTGCTGCCGTTCACCATACGGCCGGCCATGGACCAGGTGGATCTGAAGAAGCAGGGACTGACGATCGGCACCACCCTGCTGACGGCCGCGATCGGGTTCTCCTTCCTCTTCGCCGTGTACACCTCGCTGGTCAACGCCTACGTCGCCCGCCGCGAGGAACTCGTCCTCAAGCGGCTGCGCACCGGTGAGCTGTCCGACACGGAGATCCTCACCGGCACCGCGCTGCCCGCGCTCGTCATCGGCCTGGCCCAGGCGCTGGTGCTGTGCGTCGGGTGCGCGGTCCTGCTGCACACCGGCGCGCCCAGGGCGCCGTATCTCATCCTCCCCGGGCTGGTGGCCGGTTACCTGGTCAGTGCCGCGCTCGCCGCGCTCACCGCGTCCTTCACCCGGACCGTGGAGAGTGCCCAGGTCACCGCGCTGCCCCTGATGTTCGTGTCGATGCTCGGCTCCGGGATCACATTCCCGACGGAGATCATGCCCGACAAGCTGGCCAGCGTTTGCGAACTGCTCCCGCTGTCCCCGGCGGTCCGGCTCGTCCGCGCCGGCTGGACCGGCCAGATGAGCGCGTACGAAGCCCTCGGCGCCCTCACGACCGCGCTGGCCTGGATCATCCTCGCGGTGTTTGCTGTACGGCGGCGGTTCCGGTGGGAACCGCGGCGCTGAGGCACGTGAGGCACGGGGGAACACATGGTGGGCCGGATACGGCGGTGGCAGCAGCGGCACTGGGGGGAGCGCAGCAAGGCCGAGCGGGTCGAGCTGTTCAGCCTCCTCACCTGGCACTGCACGATCTGGTTCACGATGCTCTCCTGGCTGTCGCTGCCGCTGGTCGGCGGGATCGCCCACCGGCCCGTGGCGGTCGCCCTCGGCGCTCTGCTCGTCCTCGTGGGGGCCGTGCAGTGCGCCGTGTCGAACCGGCTGATGAGGCGGGTGCTCGACCACTACCTCGGGCGTGCCGCGCTGCCGGCCGGCACACACCGCGCGCCGGCCGTCCTGCTGGGGCTCGCGCTGGGGCTGATCGTGGCGATCGCCGCGACGGACGCGGCCGCTCCGATGGCGGTCCGGTTCGCCATCGGCGGTGTCGCGCTGCCGTTCGGGCTGCTGTACGGGCTCACGGTGCCGGTCCGGGTGTTCCTGCGCCGGTCGGCGGGGTTCACGGTCCTGCTCACGGCCGCCGTCGGGATCGCCGATCACGACGGCCCCGGCCTGGTGGCGACCGCGGCGACGGCCGTCTTCCAGGTGCTCTTCGCGCTGCTCGCGGGCCGCTGCGGCGCCTGGACGCTCTCCGTGCTGTGGGAGGCGGAGCGGGCCCGTGAGGTGGAGGCTCGGCTCGCCGTCGCCGAGGAGCGGCTGCGGTTCGGCCGGGATCTGCACGACGTGCTGGGCCGGAACCTGTCCGTGATCTCGCTCAAGAGCGAGCTGGCGGTGCAACTGGCCCGGCGCGGGCGGCCGGAGGCCGTGGAGCAGATGATCGAGGTGCAGCGGATCGCGCAGGAGTCCCAGCGCGAGGTACGGGCCGTCGTACGCGGCTACCGGGAGGCCGATCTCGGGGCCGAACTCACCGGCGCGCAGGGCGTGTTGACGGCTGCAGGGATCGCCTGCGAGGTCAGCGCGGAGACCGCGGGGCTGCCCGCCGACGTGCAGTCCGCGCTCGGCTGGGTGGTGCGCGAGGCCACCACCAACGTGCTGCGGCACGGGGACGCGGGGCGCTGCACGCTGTGCCTGCGGGTGCTGGAGGAGCGGGTGGTGCTGACGGTGGAGAACGACGGGGTGACCGGAACCCCTCACGGGGGTGGGGGTTCCGGGCTCGCCGGATTGCGGGAACGGCTGGCCGTCGTGGCCGGGACGCTGGAGGCGGGGGCCGTCGCCGGGGACCGGTTCCGGTTGGTGGCCGAGGTGCCATTGGGGCAGAAAGTGAGTGAAGTCACGTCATGAGCACTCCGGTACGGCTGTTGCTCGCCGACGACGAGCATCTGATCCGGGGCGCGCTGGCCGCGCTGCTCTCGCTGGAGGACGATCTCCTCGTCGTCGCCGAGGCGGCCAGCGGACCCGAGGCGCTGGCGATGGCGCGGGCCCATGAACCCGATGTGGCCGTACTGGATCTCCAGATGCCGGGCGCCGACGGTGTGAAGGTCGCCACATCCCTGCGGACCGAACTGCCCGGCTGCCAGGTGCTGATCGTCACCGGTCACGGACGGCCCGGCCACCTGAAACGAGCCCTCGCGGCCGGTGTGCGCGGGTTCGTCCCGAAGACCGTCAGCGCCCAGCGGCTCGCCGAGATCATCCGCACCGTGCACGCCGGAAACCGTTACGTCGATCCCGAGTTGGCCGCCGACGCGATCTCCGCCGGGGACTCCCCGCTGACCCTGCGGGAGGCCGAGGTGCTGGAGCTGGCGGCCGACGGGGCGCCCGTCGCGGAGATCGCCGAACGGGCCGCGCTGTCCCCGGGGACCGTGCGGAACTACCTCTCCTCGGCCGTCACGAAGCTCGGTGCGGAGAACCGGCATGCGGCGGTGCGTCTCGCACGGGAGCGAGGTTGGGTATAGTTGCTCTCGCGCAGCAGCGCAGTGCGGACGTAGCTCAGTTGGTAGAGCGCAACCTTGCCAAGGTTGAGGTCGCGAGTTCGAGCCTCGTCGTCCGCTCCATGAAGAAGACCCCGGTCCACTGGACCGGGGTTTTTCCGTTCCGCTAGCTCCAGCCGAGGCCCGTGAGGCGCTCGTAGGCCTCCACGTACTTCTGCCGGGTCTGCTGGACGACCTCCTCGGGCAGCGCCGGCGGGGGCTGCTCGCTCTTGCGGTCCCAGCCCGACGCGGCCGAGGTCAGCCAGTCTCGGACGAACTGCTTGTCGTACGACGCCTGGGCGCGGCCCGGCTGCCACTGGTCGGCCGGCCAGAAACGGGAGGAGTCCGGGGTGAGGACCTCGTCGGCGAGGACGAGGGTGTCCCCGTCGAAGCCGAACTCGAACTTGGTGTCCGCGAGGACGATCCCCCGGTCGCGGGCGATGTCCCGGGCGCGCGCGTACACGGCGAGGGTGGCCTGGCGCAGCTGGGCGGCGGTCTCGGCGCCGACCTGGCGGGCGACCTCCTCGTAGGAGACGTTCTCGTCGTGCTCGCCGACCTCGGCCTTGGTGGCCGGGGTGAAGATCGGGGCGGGGAGTTCCGAGCCGTCGACCAGGCCTTCGGGGAGGGCGAGGCCGCAGACCGTACGGGACTCGTTGTACTCCAGCAGGCCCGAGCCGGTGAGGTAGCCGCGGGCCACGCACTCGACCGGGACCATCTTCAGGGACTTGCAGACCAGGGTGCGGCCCGCCCAGTCGGCGGGGGCGCCCTCGGGCACCTCGGTGCTGATGACGTGGTTCGGGACCAGATCCCGCAGCTGCTCGAACCACCACAGGGAGAGCTGGGTGAGGACGCGGCCCTTGTCGGGGATCTCCGTGGGCAGCACCCAGTCGTAGGCGGACATGCGGTCGCTGGCGACCATCACGAGGTCGCCCGCCTCGTTCTGGTACAGCTCGCGCACCTTTCCGGTGTGCAGGTGCACCAGGCCCGGAACCTGGATCGGCTCGGGCTTTTCTACGAATCCGGACACGGTTCCTCCCCGTGGTTCTGTCCAAGTGCCTCGATTCTCCCGTATGCGGTGGTCCACTGCGTTCGGGGGGTCGGTCGGGCGGGTCGATCAGGTGGCTCAGTCGCGTTTGCAGATGCGGTCGAGGAGGTTCGCCGTGGCGCGCTGGATGCGGGGGTCCACATGGCCGGGGCGGTCCAGGGCCGGGGACCAGGCGAAGGTGCCGGAGGCGAAGACCCAGGCGCCGGAGGGGGCGCGGTACAGGGAGGTCTCCTGGTGGCGCAGGGCGCCCTCGGTGTCGGTGTAGGGGGAGTGGGCGAGCAGGATGCGCTCCTCGTGCACGGGCAGCGCGGTGCGCGGGAAGTACCGGTCGGCCTCGCCGGCGACCAGGCCCTCGATCTCGTCTCCCTCGTGGGCGCCGGTCGCCTCCCACAGCCAGTGGCCGGCGTTGCGGACGATCAGCGGGTGCGGCTCGGGCACCCGGCCCGCGTACTGGATGCCGACCAGCTGCTGCTCGGGCCGGTCGATCTCGCGCCACAGCACCGGCTTTCCGGGGCCCTTGCGCTTGCGGCAGGTCAGCAGCCGGTTCGGGACGCCGGACGGGGACGGGCCCAAGTCCACCTGCCAGTACATGGTGTTGGCGGAGAGGAAGACCAGCGAGGTGCCGCGGTCCCGGGCGTCCTCGACGGCCCGGCGCATCGGCACCGACCAGTACTCGTCGTGGCCGGGGAAGACCAGGCCCCGGTAGCGGCCGGGGTCGACACGGCCCGCGTGCAGATCGCGGGCGTCGGCATAGGCGAGGTCGTAGCCGTAGCGCTCGGCCCAGCGGATGAAGTCGTAGGCGTGGCCGACATGCAGGGGCAGGCCCGCGCCCGCGTAGGGGCGGTCGAAGGAGACCGTGGTCGCCGCGTCCGCCTCGCCGAGCAGCCGGCCCTTCTCGTCCCAGGCGTGATAAAGACTGGCGCCGGTACGGCCGTCCTCGGGATACAGGTTGTACGCCTGCCAGGTGATGTCCGGCAGCAGCAGGAGGAGGTCGGCGGGGTGGTCGTCGCGGACCGTGAACGGCACATGGGAGCGGTAGCCGTCGGCGGTGGTGAGGACGGCCACATAGGCGCCGATGCGCCAGTGCGGGGGGACCTGCAGCCGCCAGGACAGCCACCAGTGGTGGCAGGAGACCGTACGGTCGGCGGCGAGCGGCGGGAGCTGGACGATGCCGGACAGGCGCGGGCTGGTGGTGATCTGGGCGGCTCCGTCGCCGCCGTAGTGGCCGATCCGGTAGATGTCGACGCTGAACTCCTGAGGCGGGTCGACCGTGATGTGGAAGTCGATCGCCTGGCCGGGCGCGACCGCGCCGGTGGAGGTGAAGCCCTTGATCTGGCGGTGCACGTCGTCGGCCGAGCGGGGTCCGGTGTCGCCCGAACGCGGCGCGGGCACCCGGCGCCTGCCGTCGGCGAGCTGCTGCGGGCTCGGGTCGACGTACCAGGGCACGACATGACCGGTGTCGTCGAAGTAGGTCTCGGTGCCGCGCAGCCAGGGCACCGGGCCCTGGCCGAAGGGGTCGGTCACGGCGTGTGCGAGCGCTCCGGACTCCCAGCGGCGAATGTGGTCCGAGCCCATGGTCGCTCCCCTCCCTCAGCCCCCGTGTCGTCCTGTCTCGGTGGTGCCAGCGGTGCTCGGTGGTACTCGCTGTGCTCAGTGGAACGCGCGCTGCTCGCTGTGCTCGGCAGTGCTGTCGTATGTCGCACGCCTTTGCCAGGTGCGTGGTCGCTCCCAGCACATCACATAACGCACGGGCTCGGTCACTAGTCGTTGCGAATTGACCTGAAGTGGAAGACGGAGCTCCCGTTGAGCGAGAGGACGGAGCCTGCGTCAAACGAGCCGTACCGGCTTCTCGGGACGTATCCCGGACGCGGCCAGCCAGTCCCGCAGCGGGCCCGGGTCGCCCTCCTCGATCAGGCTGAGCACCTTGGGCGCGAGGTCGGCGGCGCGCTCACCGCCGAGCAGCAGGGCGGGACCGTCCAGCCAGTCCAGGGCGGGGACCGCGCCGGCCGTGTCGACCGCCGCGCAGCACACCATCGCCGTGACGTGCTCGGTGAGCAGGTCGCGGGCGGTGCGCGGGGGCTGCAGCGGGAAGAGCGGCAGTCCGCCGTCGTCCCACAGGCCGCGCTCGGGACTCTGGCCGGTAGCCGTCGCCCCGGCTCTCGGCACGGCGGCCTCCTCACGAGCCAGCTCGGCACTCAGCCCTGCGGCGAGGGCGGCGCTGCGCTCCGTGCCGGGGTCGTCGGGCACCGGTCCCGCCCCGGCTTCGCGGGTTGCCTGCGGTGCTTCGGCGCGGGAGGCGTCCGCCTCGGGTTCGCGGGTTGCCTGCGGTGCTTCAGCGTGGGAGGCGTCCGCCTCGGCTTCGACTTCGGCGGGGATTGGGCTGCCACCTGCACCACTCGCACCACCTGTGCGGTCGTCGTCGTCGGGTGCGGGTGGCCTCTGGGTGGGGTTCTCGCCGTCGGCGGCTTGCGAGTGGTCCTTCGGGGCTGTCGCGGGCTCGGTCAGGTGGTCCAGGACTCGGGTCAGGGTGGGGCCGCCCGGGTCGCGGGAGGGGCGTACGCCGAGGGAGTCCAGGACGCGGTGCAGACGGGCCGCGCCGGCACGCCAGGTGCGGTCCACGACCTCCTCCGGATACGCCTGCCAGTCCACCGGTGCCCAGTCCGGGCCGGACTCCGCGGGGCCGCCGTGGAAGAGGCGTGCGGCGAGCAGCGAGGCGGCCTCGTCCACCGCGCCGGGCTCCTCCAGCAGGTCACAGGCGGGCCGCTCGCCGAGCCGGGAGGTGAAGCCCTCGGCCAGTCGGTCGCGCCGGGACAGCTCGGTGAGCGCCGCCACCACGCCCGCGTCCAGCCGGGCGGGCCAGCGGCCCATGCGCCAGGCGGGCAGCGCGACCCTGGTCAGCAGCCGGTCCCAGCCGGCGTAGGCGAGGCCGACCTGCTCCTGGGCGACGATCCGCAGGCCGTAGTCCACGGCCTGGGCCCGCTCGGCCGCCGCCGCGGCGACCCCGCGCTCCATCTGCGTCGCGTGCTCCCGGCAGCCGCGCAGCAGCAGCCGGACCACCCAGCCGAGGGCCGCGCAGCCGCCGCGGGTCAGCGGACAGCGGCCCGGTGTCGAGGCGACCGCGACGGCCGCGTCCAGGCCGCGCACGAAGCGCCGGGCGGCGGCTATGTCCGGGTGCGCCGAGGGGCCCGTACCGGCGATGACCGGGGCGAGGACCGCGCGGAGCTCGCCGACGCGCATCCACCACAGGAACGGGGAGCCGATGACGAGCACCGGCGCGACGGGGACGCGGCGGCGGCCGGGGCCCGCTATCTCGTCGGGCCCGGGGCGCGGCGGTGGGCTGTGGGCCGGGTGCGTGCGGTCCTCCAGCCAGCTGTCGCAGTCCGGGGTGAGCGCTATGGCCGAGGGCGCCGGCACGTCCAGCCGCTCGGCGAGGTCGCGCACCATCCGGTACAGATCCGGGGCGGACTCCTCGGGGATCGGGACCGTCGGGACGACGGCGGGGCGGGCCCGGGCCACGACCAGGGCGACACCGGCCGCGGCCAGCAGCGCCAGCACGGCGAGCACGCCCACGGCCCAGCGGGCGGTGTCCCAGCCCGGGCCGACGAAGTGGCCGGTGGAGCCCCCGGTCAGCAGGATCACCGTGGCAGCCGCGGGCAGCAGGGCCACGGCCAGCGCCCGGCCGCGGACCCGCAGTACGGCGAGGGCTCGGGAGCGCGCGGCCTGCGCGCCCGCCTCTGCACCGATTCCGGTCACGTCCCGCCCTCACCCCCTCGCCGCCGAAGCCGTGCTGTCCTGGTGGTGCTCACTCCCCCACTGTGGCACCCGCCACTGACATCGCAATGCCGGTGGGCCAAGTGCCGGAACGCTTGCGCGGCACCCTAGTTGGGGCTCCGGCCCTCGTCAGCCGTATAGCTGATTGCTCACTCGATGGAATGGCTTTGGTCAGAGGTGGGTGACAGACAGCAAAGATCAGGCCCCGGATTCGGAGGTCCGGGGCCTGGATCAGGAGAGGGCAGGTCAGGCGGTTGCCGCCGGCGCGGCCTGCGCCGCCTTCGCGGCGATGTCGGTGCGGTGCTGGGAGCCGTCCAGACGGATCCGGCCCACCGCCCGGTACGCCCGCTCGCGCGCCTCGGTCAGGTCCTTGCCGGTGGCGGTGACGGACAGCACCCGCCCGCCCGCGCTGACGACCGCGTCGCCGTTCCGCTTCGTCCCGGCGTGCAGGACGTACGCGTGCGGGGCGTCCTCGGCGGTCACCTCGTCCAGACCGGTGATGGGGTCACCGGTGCGGGGGGTGCCGGGGTAGTTGTGCGAGGCGACGACGACGGTAACGGCCGCGTCCTCGCTCCAGCGCAGGGGCGGCAGATCGGCGAGGGTGCCGTTCGCGGCGGCGAGCAGGACACCGGCCAGCGGGGTCTTCAGCCGGGCCAGCACGACCTGGGTCTCCGGGTCACCGAAACGGGCGTTGAACTCGATCACCCGGACACCGCGGCTGGTGATCGCCAGACCGGCGTAGAGCAGACCGGAGAACGGGGTGCCGCGCCGGTGCAGCTCGTCCACGGTCGGCTGCAGGACCGTCTCCAGCACCTCCTCGACCAGCTTCGGCTCGGCCCACGGCAACGGCGAGTAGGCACCCATGCCGCCGGTGTTCGGGCCCGCGTCGCCGTCCAGGGCGCGCTTGAAGTCCTGGGCGGGCTGGAGCGGTACGACCGTCTCCCCGTCGGTGATCGCGAAGAGGGACACCTCGGGGCCGTCGAGGAACTCCTCGATGACGACCCGGTCGCAGCCGGCGGCGTGCGCCTGAGCGGCATCCAGGTCATCGGTGACGACGACACCCTTGCCGGCGGCGAGGCCGTCGTCCTTGACCACGAAGGGCGCGCCGAACGCGTCGAGGGCCTCGGCGACCTCCTCGGCCGTCGTGCACACGTAGGAGCGGGCGGTCGGCACCCCGGCCGCCGCCATGACGTCCTTGGCGAAGGCCTTGGAGCCCTCCAGCTGCGCGGCCTCCCGCGAGGGGCCGAACACCGGGATGCCCACCGCGCGGACGGCGTCGGCCACCCCGGCGACCAGCGGCGCCTCCGGGCCTACGACGACCAGATCGGCGCCCAGGCCTGCGGCCAGCCCGGCCACCGCCTTGCCGTCGAGCGCGTCGACCGGGTGCAGCTCGGCCACCTCGGCGATGCCGGCGTTGCCGGGGGCGCAGTGCAGCGCGGTGACGTCGGGGTCGAGGGACAGGGAGCGGCACAGGGCGTGTTCGCGGGCGCCGCCGCCGATGACGAGGACCTTCACGGGGGCCAGCCTAATGGCAAGGTTGCCGAAGCTTGGGAGCCGGGTTTATCGGGCTTTCCTCCAAGGGGTCGCGATGCCGATGTGACCGCCCCTGGGGGCTCCGCGCCGCAGTCCCCGCTCTCGCCCACCCGCCCACCCGACTCGGTCGGCTGGGAGGGTGCCGTTGGGGGGTGGGGTGAGGGGCGGAGTGGGGGGTGGAGGTGGAGTGGGGGTGGGGACGGTGTGGGCCCGCGCGGGGAGAGTCGGCTCCGCTGGCTGGGAGCGTGCCCTTCGGGGCTGGTGTGTGCGGTGCGGTGCCGAACCGCACAGGGAAACTCGGCTCGGTCGGCCACCCGTGCCGGGTCGGCTCGGTCGGCCACCCGTTCCCGACTCGGGCGCGGCTCCTCGCTCCGGCTCCGGGGCAACTCGCTCCCGTCTCGGCAGCTGCTCGCCCCGTCCCGGTGAGCCGGGGCGTCGCCCTGGCTCACCGGGACTACTCGTTCGAGAACTCCTCCATCACCGTGGCGCCCAGCTCCCGCACGATCAGTTGGGTGCCGGAGAGGGCCGACTCGTCCAGGTCCGGGTCGTCGTCCTCGGGGATGTCGTCCTCGGGGGCGGTCGTGGGCCGGGGAGCGGGCGGGGTGGGTGCCGACGGAGCCGCCGCGGGGCTGGGCTGCGGGGACGCGGAGGGTTGCGGGGCGGCCGGCTGGGGAGCCGCGGGACGGGGGGCTGCCGGGGCGCCGTAGCCACCGCCACCCGCGGCGGGTGCGCCGCCGTAACCGCCTCCGGCGGGTGTGCTGCCGTACCCGCCCCCGCCGCCGAAGCCCGAGCCACCACCGCTGGACGGGGGTGCGGATCCGCCGCCGGACGGGTCGACGACCGCTTCGATCTTCCACTGGACGTTGAACTGCTCGGCCAGCGCCGCCCGCAGCACGTCCTCGCTGCCGCTGCCGGCGAAGTTGTCACGGGCACCGGCGTTCACGAAGCCGAGCTGGAGAGTGGTGCCGTCGAAGCCGGTCACCTGCGCGTTCTGGCTGAGCAGGATCCAGGTGAAGCGGCGGCGGTTCTTGACGGCCTCCAGGATGTTCGGCCAGAGCATGCGGGGGTCGAGGCCACCGGTCGCCGCAGCCGCTGCCGGGGCAGGGGCAGGGGCAGGGTCCGCGGGAGCCGTCGGCGTGGGGCCCGCCGCCTGGTGCTGCGGCTGGGCGGGAGCCTGGCTCTGCTGTCCGCCCGCCGGAGCGGCGGCCGTGGGCCAGCCGCCAGGACGTCGACCGCTTCCGGCGGCAGCGGCGGTGGGCCAGGCACCGGGTGCGCCGGAGGGCGGGGCGGAGGGGGGCGCGGCGGGCGGCGTCGGGGGCTGGGCAGCGGGGGTCGCCGGGGTGGCCGATGCCGCTGCCGGTGCGGATTCCGGGGCCGGTGCGGGCGCCGACGGAGCCGTGGGGGCCGTAGGAGCTGCGGGGGCCACAGGGGCCGGGGGCGCGGGAGCAGCCGGAGCTGGACCACCGACGGAACCGGGACCACCGACACCGGGGCCGCCCGCAGCAGGACCACCTGCACCGGGACCACCGGCACCAGGACCACCTACGCCTGGACCGCCTACACCCGGAGAACCAACCCCCGGCGCACCCGCCCCCGGACCGTTGGACGCCCGTACGGCCGCGCGGGCCGCCGCCGGGCCGCCGCCCGGTGGGACGGGGGCACCGGCGCCATGGGCCTCGGGACCGGGGACGTACCCCATGGCGGGGGCGTTTGCGCCGCCCGAGAAGTTGACGCCGCGTTCGAGGCGGTCCAGGCGAGCCATCATCGAGCGCTCGTCGCCGTAGGCGGCGGGGAGGAGCACGCGGGCGCAGATCAGTTCCAGCTGGAGGCGGGGCGAGGTGGCGCCGCGCATCTCCGTCAGGCCCTCGTTGACGAGGTCGGCGGCGCGGCTCAGCTCGGCCGCGCCGAAGGTGGCGGCCTGGGCCTGCATGCGCTCCAGGACGTCGGCCGGGGCGTCGATGAGCCCCTTCTCCACGGCGTCCGGAACGGCGGCGAGGATCACCAGGTCCCGCAGCCGCTCCAGCAGGTCGGCGACGAAACGGCGCGGGTCGTTGCCCCCCTCGATGATGCGGTCCACGACCTCGAAGGCGGCGGCCCCGTCACCGGTGGCGAAGGCCTCGACGACGGAGTCGAGCAGCGAGCCGTCGGTGTAGCCGAGGAGGGAGGTGGCCATGGCATACGTCACACCCTCCTCGCCGGCACCGGCGAGGAGCTGGTCCATGACGGACATGGAGTCACGCACGGACCCGGCGCCGGAGCGCACGACGAGCGGGAGGACGCCGTCCTCGACCGGGATGTTCTCCTGCCCGCACACCTCGGCGAGGTAGTCCCGCAGGGTGCCGGGCGGGACCAGCCGGAAGGGGTAGTGATGGGTCCGGGACCGGATGGTGCCGATGACCTTCTCGGGCTCGGTCGTGGCGAAGATGAACTTGAGGTGCTCCGGCGGCTCCTCGACGACCTTCAGCAGCGCGTTGAAGCCGGCCGACGTGACCATGTGGGCCTCGTCGATGATGTAGATCTTGTACCGGCTGCTCGCGGGGCCGAAGAACGCCTTCTCGCGCAGCTCACGGGCGTCGTCCACACCACCGTGCGAAGCCGCGTCGATCTCGATGACGTCGATGGAGCCCGGTCCGTTCCGCGCGAGGTCGCGGCAGGACTGGCACTCGCCGCACGGGGTCGGAGTGGGACCTTGCTCACAGTTCAGACAGCGGGCGAGGATGCGCGCGCTGGTCGTCTTGCCGCAGCCGCGCGGACCGCTGAACAGGTACGCGTGATTGACCCGGTTGTTCCGCAGCGCCTGCTGCAGCGGGTCGGTGACATGCTCCTGCCCGATGACCTCGGCAAAGGTCTCCGGGCGATAGCGGCGGTACAGCGCGAGAGACGACACGCCTACGAGGTTATAGGCGCCCACTGACAACCCGGGAAAACAAGGGCCCCCCACGCACCCGCCAGAGCCGACCTACCCTTGCTGCCTTCCGGCCCTGGGGGAGTTCAGTCAGATAGCGCCGCGTGAGGGGCTGTGCCCCACAGTACCCGATCCCGGCCCGCGGTCAGTACCCGATCACCGGCCACCGCCACACCCGATCCAGGCCTGCGGGAACGAGTTCGCGAGCACTCCCCTCGGTCATGTAATGTTTCCGGCGGAGGATTCGCCTAGAGGCCTAGGGCGCACGCTTGGAAAGCGTGTTGGGGGCAACCCCTCACGAGTTCGAATCTCGTATCCTCCGCCAGCTCAGAGGGCCGGACCATGAAAGTGGTCCGGCCCTCTGGCGTTTGCCCGTCTCAGTTTCCGTCTCAGTTGGCTTCCTGGCCCGCTCCAGGCGCCGCCCACAGGGCGTCTCCGACTTGCTGAGCGACCTTCCGGAGCATGACGCCGGTCACATGCACGTAGCGGGCGCGCATCCGTGCCGCTCCCCCAGGCTCCCAGCCCATGATCGCGTCGATCACGACGTCCGGGACGCCGAGGATCAGGAGCACGGTCGCGGCGGTGTGGCGAGCGTCGTGGAGGCGCCCGTCCCGTACGCCAGCGTCCCGCAGGAGCTGCTTCCAGACGTGGTAGTCGGTGTTGGGGCTGAGAGGCTCGCCGACCGGCGAGGCGAAGACACAGCCCTTGTCCTCCCAGTCGGTACCGGCTTCGGCCCGCTCCCGCTCCTGCTCCTCCTGGTGATACCGGAGGAGCTTGATCAGCGGGTCCGGGAGACCGATGGTGCGCCGTCCGGCACGGGACTTGGTGTTCTTGTGCTCGCGTCGGATCTGCTGCCGCTGGGGGCAGTAGCCGGCCTTACGGCCACAGGAGGGGGCGACGCGGTCGCCGCCGCAATGCTCGATGCCGCCCTGTACGGCGACGATGGCAATGCGGTGATCTTCACGTACGCGTGGGACCGCCTCCTGATCGACCCACTACCGGGCCCACGAGGAGTGGCCGACTTCACGGGCCTCGAACCCATGACACCCGCCGTCTGGTCGGTGTCGGCCACGGCCCGCCCGATCGCTCCAGCGGGATCGACGCTCCCCCGACTCGCCGCAGAACTCCCGCACGCCTTCGCCCTGATCGGCCCCCACCACGGCGCCGAGGGCATCACGCGCCAACTCGAAGAGCTGGTCAGTCACTTGGGCCCGGAGTCGATTGACCTCCTGGACGTGGGGGGTGACATCCTCGCGCGAGGCGATGAGCCGACGCTGAAGAGTCCCCTTGCCGATGCCCTCACCTTGGCCGCGTGCTGCCAGGTAAACACGGCCATCCGGCTGTTGGTGACAGGCCCAGGCTTGGACGGTGAACTCCCGGCAGACGATCTTCGCGGCTTGCTGGGCCCCCTCGTGCACACCTTCACGACAGGGGACGTGGAGCCGATCGGCTCCGTCCTGGAGTGGCACCCCTCCGAGGCAACCGGGATGCTCGCGGCCACGGCGCGAGGAGTACGGGGTACTTGCGAGGTGCGGGATGCCGGCCTTCCCGTTCCGCTGACTGACGAAGGGCCGACGGTCCATGAGGTCGACCTGGACCAAGCGTTGAGCCGCAACCAGCTTGCCCGCTCCATCTTGACGACCACGACACTGGACGAGGTCGAGGCGTACAGCCGTGAAGTCTGCGGTTTCTCGGAGATCGACTACGAGCGCAACAAGGCCTCATGGCTCAAGGACCAGCCATCGGTGCCGATGGACCCCGAAGCGATCCTGCCTCAGCTCGACCAGTTCGAGGCCGAGGCCCGAAGCCGCGGAGTCACCCACACGACGTTCCGCCACATCACCGAGGCCCTGAACCTCAACGGCAACCAGCGCCACGATCTACGCGAGCTGCTCCTCAACAGCCGTCCGGAGCAGTACGACGCGTCTCTGTGGCGCATCACGGTGAATCTTGATCTGGGTCGGCGAAGCCGCTGCTCAGGCGTGAGATCACCCCACCGCTCTCCTAGCACTGATTCACTAGCCAGATGAGCACGTTCGATGACTATCTCGCAGACTGGGAGTTCGGCGAAGACTGGCGGCCAGTGGTCGAACACCTGGCGGCCCGCGTCACAAGCTGGCCGAGTGGAGCGCCGGAACCTGAAGACTTTTGCGTGGACTTCCCCACCGAAGTGCTATGGACAGAGGGCCTGCTGGTGTGGACGCGACTCGGGAGTACCTGCCTGGGCGGACAGATCGACCGTACAGGTCTGCGCTGTGGCACCCTGAACCCGCACAATCCAGGAGACCATCTCGACTGCCGCTTTGTCCTTCTGGGCGAGGGAAGATCCCTTTCCGATCTGGCGGACGCGCTTCTGGACTGGGTGACCGCCCAGGCCGGTCGGGCAGGCTCTGTACAGCAGCGCAGTACCGCAACCACAGCAACCGGCAGCGCCCCACACCGGCCCTCATGAGCCTCCCGGCAGCCTGTATGACCTTCAATGACCCGTCTCTGTAGAGCTACGGATCAGAAGGTTGCAGGTTCGAATCCTGCCGAGTGCACACAGATCAGAAGCCCCGGATCATTCCGGGGCCACTGGCGTTTCAGGGGTCGTACAGCAGCGAGCCTATGGACGAACACAACTGTGGTCAGGGCCGTCATTGATGGTGAATGGGGCGCTCTGGGCAACTTGGCCTGTGCTGTCCTTGAGGGTCAGTCCCACGCTCGTCCCCGCCGGAAGGTCAGCCGTCCACGTGTACGAGGTCCCATCCTGCTGGCCGAGATCCCGCAACGGTGCTGCACCGGGTTGCGAGCCAGGCAGAATCGTCAGGGAGTACGGCGCCTCTCCGCCCGACCAAGTGATCAGGACAGGCTGGCAGACCACGACGTTCGTGGGGGTGTTGATCGTGAATGATTCGACGGCGGGCGCCTCCGCCACGGTCGTACCGAGCGTGACGAACGCACTCAACGCGAGTACGACTGCGATCCGCGACAGCGAGCGACCCCGGCCGGTCGGCAGCACTGAAACCATGGCTACCTTCTTTCTTTCAACGTCGTGGCGGTCTCGGCCCTGCCACGGGTGCCTACCGTCGCGGTCTTGTTGACAACCCTTCCGCCGCCGCGTCTCACCCGCACGAGGCATCCACCGTGCGCGTTGGGGGTGCCAGCCATCGCGGCTTGCTGTCGTCGACGACAAAGCCCGATAGCGCGGCTGCGGCCGCTGGGGGTGCAGCGAGGCACACGCGCGCCCAATCGTTCGCCGCACTCGCCATCGTGGTTGACGTTCGTCGGCTGAGGCCCACGGAAACGCGGTTCTCGGCTAGGGCAGGCGGGTAGCGAGGCCGTTTCCGTCTCATCCAGCTCCGTTCACGGCCGTTCAGGCGAGACCCCAAGCCATGCCCGCGTCGGCGGCCGGCCGACCATGAACGCAGGTGAACGCCCCTGCACGTGGCTTTACGAGCCACCAACAGACTTCGAAAGCGTGTGAGGTGGGCAGCAGCAGCCGACGTTTTCGATCAGAGTCGCGCCAGCCATGGCCGCTGTTCCCCTCGACCTGCTCGACCGGATCGCGTCCTTGAGCGCTAGGTCCGCGAAACGGCCGGCCGGGCACAGACCCGACCGGCCATGACACAGATCCGGCACGTCTACCGCGTGGTGTCAGGGTGTCTGGGGGTGTCAACACCGCACACCACGATGAGGCAGCCAGGCCCGCCTGTAGCTCCGGGACTACCGCCGGGCCGTGGCCATGCCGAGCTGGGACCTGTCACCTCAGAAGCCAACGCCGACACCGGCGGTGGCACGTGAGGGCTTGTACTTGTGGTCGCCTTCGAATTCGACCGTGTAGCCACTGGAGAGCGCCTGGACCCACTCCAGAGGCTGTCCGGCGTGCTGCCCGGCGTTGGTGTGCACCTCGCCATTGGCATCGGTGAGGTCGGTGGCGACCTCCTTGCCGCCGACGTAGAAGTGGATCATCTCGCCCTCGACGCCCTCGCCGTCCGCGTCCGTGAGGCGGCAGAGGACCGTGTCGCCAGCCAGCCGGCCAATGTGGCCCGTCGCGTCACTGGCCTTGAGCCTGGTCGGCTTCTTGTCCTTCGACATTGCACTACTCCTCTTCTCTTCCCCCGTCTGGTGGCTCCCCTCCGCCATCAGGCTGGCCTGAGGCATATGCACACGCCATACGCGTTAGCCCATTCGAGCGACATCGTGACCCTTATGGGTTGGGAACTGCGGTGAAGAACCCCGCAGGTCAGACGACCTACAAGACGACGGCTGTTCGTTGCCACGATCCTCGGGGCAGTCCTGCTCGTGTCGCCAACCTGGGCCCGGACGGCAGGTGCCTACACAGACAGCGAAGCATGCGCGCGCCTGACCGGTCGGCGGACCCGCCATCGTGGCTGACTGTCGTCGGCTGTGGATCAGACCCTCAAGACCGAGCTTCCGCCCAGGGTTCTCCGGAGCGAACGGGTCGTGCCATTCGCATACCAGATCATGCGGGGACCCACGGGGAACAGCGGAGACTGGCCACAAAGGCGACCTGGGCTCCAACACGACTCCGCCGCAGGTCAACACAGCAAATGCCGCCAGAAGACCCAAGCTTCCCAAGCTAAGGACGCCCGCCGGTCTCCGCAGGTCTCAGAACTCAGAGAAGGTCGCGCCAGAAGGGGACTGTTGCTCTCGGGTCCCAGGTCTCGTCGACATCGCTTCGTGCCTCGTCGAACTCCTGGTGCATGTAGTCGACCAGGTCCAGCCCGTAGTAGATGATGTCGGTCTGCCACACCGAGAGCACCGGATGCCCGAAGCTTCCCCGGCCGGCAGGAAGGTACCGGTGGCCGTACACCGGCACAAGCAACGGCACATCTGGAAGACGACGCTGTGCAGTGGCCAGGGCAGCCGCGGCATCAGCCGGACGCTCACCCCATGCCTCGTGCCAGAATGCGTTGCGCTCGACGTCGAAGAGAACGCCCTCGACCGGCCAGCCGAGCTGATCGCGCAACCTTTCCGGATCGCCGCTGCGCCACTCGGGCCAGGGCTTGGACCAGGTCTGCCCCTCCTCGGGAGGCACGTTGACTGGAAGGCCCGCCGCAAGGAACGCGCGGTGATCGTCCGCGAACTCGAACCCGAACTCCTGCTCGATGCGCTCGAACTCGGCATCCGTCAGTCCTGACTCGAACTCGTAGAGCCCTGTCTGCGCCAAGCGCCGTGCGGCCTCCGCACCCAGACGTACTCCCTCATTGCTGATCACCGCCGCACGGTAGCGTCGATCGCAGCCCACCGTCACCCGGGTTACGCGCGGGTCCGTCTCAGTTTCCGTCTCATTCAGCGCCGTTCATGGCCGTTCAGACGAGACCGACGGCGCTCGCCACCCTCACGAGCGGCCGCCCATGAACCCAGGTGAACGGCCATGTTCGATGCCCCCGGGACCACCAACAGACTTGGAAAGCGTGTTGGGGGCAACCCCTCACGAGTTCGAATCTCGTATCCTCCGCAGCCGCCTTGACAGGCGATACGAAGACCCCGGTCCGCTCAGCGGCCGGGGTCTTCGGTATCCGCACAGAAGCGGGTTTTTGTTGCTGCGGGACGCGGGCGGCCCGCGGCATGCGCCATTCTGGTGTCCTGTGCAGGACCGGTTGCGGTCCTGAAGCGAACGGTGCTCGTTCTCGTGAGGTGCCCCCATCGGTAAGCCCAGCGGATCAACACTGACCACGTGGCTGAGCGGCCTCGAAGTCTCCCGGCTGGAGCGGGTCCTCGCCATGCGCGGGGACGCCGTGTCGCCGCCGGAGCCACGATCCTTCGGTGAACTGGCGGACCGGCTCCAGCGCCCGGCGTCGGTGGCGCTCGTGCTGCCCGGGCTCGCGCTGCCACACCTGCAGGTGGCCGAGGCGCTGGCGGCGCTGGGGCCGACTCCACGTGCCGCACTGGGAGATCTTCTGGGTGTGTCCGCAGCGGAGAGCACCGCCGGGCTGGAGGAAGCCCTCGGAACGCTGGCCGATCACGCGCTGGTCTGGCCGGACGGCGAGGGGCTTCTGCATATGGCGGCACCGTTGCGGCAGGCATGGCGGACGCCGCTGGGACTGGACGCGCCGCTCGCCCGGCTGCTGGCGGACACGACCTCCGAGGAACTGCGCCGCATGCTGGTGGCCCTGGGCGTACGGACAACCGGCAACACCAGACAGCAGCGGCTGACGGCCCTCGTGGATCACTACAGCGATCCGGAGCGGGTCGCCGCGATGGTGGCCGGGGCGCCTGCGGTCACCCGGGAACTACTTGAGCGGCTGGCGGGTCATGAGACCGGACAACCCGAGTCCCAGGCGGAGTTCGCCGTCCTCGGGGTCCCCGGAATCCCGCACGCCGACTCCGAGCCGGGTGCGCGCTGGGCGCTGGAGCGGGGACTGCTCGTCCAGGACCACCGCCGGTACGGAGCCACCCGTATGCCGGCCGAGGTGGCGCTCGCCCTGCGCGGGGCCGCGTGGCACGCTCCGTTCGCGCCCGTCCCGCCCCCGGTGCGTTCGACGCCCGTCTCCTCGGCGGACGTGGACCGGGAGGCGGCGGCCGCGGCCACGGCGTTCGCCGCTCACGCCGCTTCGGTCCTCGCGGTGTGCTCCGCCTCTCCTGTGACCCGGCTGAAGTCCGGTGGGGTCGGGGCGCGTGAGCTGTCGCGGATCGGCAAGGCGGCGCAGTGCGACGACATCGTCGTACGCCTCGCTCTGGAGGCGGCGTACCACGCCGGGCTGCTCGCCCGGGACGGCAGCCAGGTCGCGGCGACGAAGGGCTACGACGCCTGGGCGGAGCGGGAACCGGCGGAGCAGCTCGCCGTGCTGCTCCAGGCGTGGCGGACGCTGCCGCTCACCCCGACCCAGGCCCGCGACGAAGAGGGCAAGGTACTGCCCGCACTCGCCGGAACACCGCCCTGCGAGGGCTGTGCGCAGGCCCGGGACGGGCTTCTCACCGCCGCAGCGCACCTCCCGGCGGGCCGGGGGGCGAAGAGCGCGGCGGAACTGGGGCCGCTGGTCGCCTGGTACCGGCCGCTCGCCGATCAACTCCCCCAGGACGGCACGCCCTTCGCCACCCTGGCACGAGAAGCGGAACTACTCGGAGTCGTCGGCCGCGGCGCCCTGTCCGGCATCGGTGCCGCTGTGCGGGCCGACGACGCCGAAGCCTTGGCCGCGGCTTGTCGGCGCCTGCTGCCCACGGCCACCAGGACCGCCCACTTCGGCGCCGACCTCACCGCCGTCGTGACCGGCACGCCTTCCGCCGGGCTCGCCGCGCTCCTGGATGCCGTCGCGGACAGGGAGGTCGGCGGCACGGCGTCGGTGTGGCGCTTCAGCCCGGGGTCCGTCCGCCGCGCCCTGGACACCGGCCGTACCCCCGAAGCCATCGCGGCCGACCTGACCGCCGTCGCCGTCGGCGCCCTCCCTCAGCCGCTGTCGTACCTGATCGACGACACCGCGCGCAGCCACGGCCGGATGCGCGTCACGTCCGCGGCCTGCGTGATCCACGGCGAAGAACCCGCCCTCCTCGCCGAACTCGCCGCCCACCGAAAGCTCGCCGGCCTCGGCCTACGGCTGTTGGCACCGACCGTGCTGGTCAGCCGCACCCCGCTCGACAAGACCATCGCCGCGCTCCGAGCGGCGGGCTACGCACCCGTCGCCGAGGGCGCCGACGGGACCGTACGCGTGGAACAGAACCGGCACCGCCGCGCCGTCACCCCGGTACCGCACCCCCGTGCGCCCGGCGGCGCGTCAAGCCGCCAGGGCGCGAGCGCCCGTACACAGGGGTCCCTGGCCGCCGTCGACGTGGGTGCCCTGGCCGCCACATTGCGGGCTGCCCCACCCACCGCACCGGAACCCGATCCGGCGAGCGGAATCCCCTTCGGCACCGATACCGAGGAAATCGTGTCCGGGCACGCGCGCCGGCTGGCCCTGGCCGACGTCCGGCAACTGGCCCATGCCATCGACGACGGCCTGCCCATCACGATTGAGTACGTGGCCGCCTCGGGCAGCCGCACCGTACGCACCCTCAGCGAACTCGATCTCGACCCGCCCTACCTGTACGCCTGGTGCCATCTGCGCGACGACGAACGCGTCTTCACGCTCTCCCGCATTCACGGTGTCATGCCCGCGTAGCCAGGGCACCACCGACCGTGCAGCCCCGGCAGCGGGGTGCGGGAGCTGCGGTCAGCCGGGGCCGCGGCGCGAAGAACGACGAAGGCTCCGACCGCGATGTGATCGGAGCCTTCGCCCGCCCTGGCGGGCGGCTGTGTCTAACCGATGAGCACCGTGCCCTCGAAGACCCGTCTGCCGGACTGGAGCGCCCAGACCTCGACGGCGTTCCCCGGTGCCTCCGCCGGGTCGTCCGCCGTGGGTGCGGCGGCGTTGCGCAGGTGGAAGCGGCAGAGTTCGTCGGGGACCGTGTAGCCGGTGAACGTGCAGGTCAGGCCCGTCGGGGTGAGACCTGAGCCGGTCATCGCGGCGCGGGCCGCGTCGAGGGCCGCGCCGGCCAGCACCATGCCGGGGATGTGATCCATCGTCTTCCCGCGGAACGTCAACTGCTCCGGAGTGGGACGGAACTCGTGGCCGCCTGTGCCGGATTCGCTGGGTTCCCCGGATTCCCCTGCCTTGTCTCCGCTACCGGAGGAATTCCGGACGAAGCGGTAGACGGCCGGTGACAGGAAGGCGAAGTCGACCTCGGCCTGGCCTGCCGGCGGCTCGCCGTCGGCCGTCTCCGCCCGGAACCGGGCGCCGACGAGCCGGCCACGGCGCAGATCCGGCTCCAGGCAGGCAAGCCGCAGCGTGATCTCCGTACCCGGTTCCGGCGCGGCGAGGGACCCGGACGGCACGGTGCACGACAGGGACCGGAAGACACAGTGGTCGCCGCGCGGTACGCCGTACGCCTCGTGGGCCACCAGCAGCGCTGCCTGCCGCACGGCGTGCACGAGGGCCAGTGGCGGCTCGCCCTGCCGGTAGCGCAGCCGGACGGTGAACCGGTACTCGCCCGTCTGCTCCCAGTTGACCGGCGTGAATCCGGCGGCCGGATCGTCGAGGTCGGCCGGTGCTCGGTGCACCTGGGGGGCCGTCATCGCGCGCTCCGGCGCCGCAGCGTCGCCTCGCTCAGCTCCGGTGGCAGCCATCCGCCGTCCTCCACGTTGAGGGTGCGGCCCGGTGGGACGATCTCGTCGATGCGGTCGAGGACGTCCCGGCCGAGGCGGACGTCCGCGGCGCTCAGCTGGCTCTCCAGCTGCTCCATGGTGCGGGGGCCGATGATCGCCGAGGTGACCCCGGGGTGTTCCATGACGAAGGCCAGGGCGAGTTCGATCAGCGTGAGACCGGACTCCTCGGCCAGCAGGGCCAATTGCTCCACCGCGTCCAGCTTGCGCTGGTTGGCCTCGGCCGACATGTCGTACCGCTTGCCCCAGCGGTTCGCCCGGCGGGTGGGTGCGATCTCCTGGCCCTTGCGGTAGCGGCCGGTCAGCCAGCCGCCGGCGAGTGGGCTCCAGGTCGCCACGCCCATCCCGTACTTCTGGCACACCGGCAGCACATCGGCCTCGATCTCCCGGGCGAGCAGGGAGTACGGCGGCTGTTCGGTGACGAAGCGTTCCCGGTGGCGCCGCTCCGCCGTCCACTGCGCCTCGACGATCTGATGGGCCGGGAACGTCGAGCTGCCCAGGTAGCGGATCTTCCCGGCGCGTACCAGGTCGGTGAGGGCGCCCAGCGTCTCGTCGATGTCGGTGTGCGGGTCCGGACGGTGCATCTGGTAGATGTCGATCCAGTCCGTCCCCAGCCGTCGCAGGCTCGCGTCCACCGCCTGGTGGATCCAACGGCGGCTGTTCCCACGGGAGTTGGGGTCCACTCCCATCGGCGCGTGGCACTTGGTGGCCAGCACCACCCGGTCCCGCCTACCCGACCGGGCCAGCGCCTTTCCGAGGATCTCCTCCGACTCGCCGCGCGAGTAGGAGTCCGCGGTGTCGATGTAGTTGATGCCGGCGGCCATCGCCCGGTCGATGATGCGTATCGAGTCGTCGGCGCTGTTGTCACCCCAGGCGCCGAACATCAGCGTGCCCAGGCACAGTTGGCTGACGCGCACGCCCGTGGTGCCGAGATAGCGGTACTTCATGCGGTGGCGACCCCCTGCGCCTCGGTGGCGGTCACGCGCGCGGCGACGTGCTCCGGCCAGTCGTAGAGGAAGTAGTGACCGCCGGTCAGGTACTCGACGTCGACGGGACCGGTGGTGTAGTCCGACCAGCGGGGAAGCTGGTCCGCCTGTGTCATCTCGTCCTCCCGGCCGGCCAGGACGAGCACCGGGACGGCGATCCGGTGCACGGGGCGGGCCGGGGTGTAGGCGTGCACCATGCGCTGGTCGTTGCGGATGATGTGCAGGAAACCCTCGGCCATGGCGCGGCTCAGGCCCTTGGGGACACCCCCGACCGAGGAGAGCTCGGCGAAGAGCTCGTCGTCGGGGAGCCCGGCCACCCGCTTGCCCCACGCGGTCTGCAGATGCGGGGGGTTGCGACCGGAGACGATGAGGGTCCGCGGGCTCTTCAGCCCCTGGCGTTCCAGGTGGCAGACCATCTCGTACGCCAGCAGCGCCCCCATGCAGTGGCCGAGCAGCACGAAGTCGTCGCCCGTCAGCCGGTCCAGCAGCGTGTCGCACAGGTCGGCCGCGGCGGCCGACAGGTCGGTGGCGAAGGGCTCCGAGCGGCGCACGCCGCGGCCCGCGGGTTCCAGCGGGACCACCTCGACGTGTTCGGGGAAGCTGCGCTGCCAGGGACGGAAGACCCCCGCGGAGCCGCCGGCGTGGGGCACGCAGAAGAGCTGGGTACGGTCGTTGTTCGGCACGGTGCCGGTCCTCTCTCCCGCTACGGGAGTCACTTGTGCTGCGCGGTCGCGGCCAGGGGAACGATCGTGATGCGCCGGGGGCGTTCGCTGCGCATCAGCAGGGGGCGGAGGGCCTCCCGCACCATCGCCTCGGTGACCAGTACCGGTTCGGAGGCGTGGATCTCCAGGTCGACGCAGTTCTCGCCGTCGTCGTCCCGGCCGACCACCGGCACGCAGCGGGCCACGCCCGGCACGGTCTGCACGGCCTGGCGGATCGAGTACAGGGAGACCTTCTCGCCGCGGATCACCACGAAGTCGGAGAGGCGCCCCTGGTAGTACAGGTAGCCGTCCTCGTCGCGGCTGAAGAGGTCGCCGGTGGCGACCACACCCGGTTCGACCAGCGGCTGGCGCGCCGCGGGACCCACCTTGCGCAACAGCGCGGTATCGGTGGTCACGACCAGTTCCCCCACCCCGTCGGCGTCGGTGTCGCGCAGGGCGACGGTGACGTCGTCCAGCGGCAGCCCGACCGAGGCGTGGCGGTGGGCGGGTTCGGTGTGGGCCGCCAGGGTGGCCACCCGTGGGCCGGCCTCGGTGAGTCCGTAGGTGAGGTACAGCTCGCCACCGGGGTTGAGGTCCAGCAGCCCGGAGACATGGCCGGGCGTCAGACGGTCGCCCCCGACGGCGAGCGAACGCAGCGGCGCGGGCAGTACTGCGCCGATCTCCAGCAGTTGCCGGGCGATCGTCGGGGTGACGGAGGACGAGGTGATGCCGTGGCGCTCGATGGTCGCGCGGTAGGCGGCGGGGTTGAAGGGCGGACCGGAGATCACCAGCCCGGCACCGGTGACCAGCGCGGTCATCGCCTGGGCGACGATCGCGTACGAGTAGTACAGGGGCAGGCTGATCAGCAGTCGGTCGTCGGCCCGGACACCGACGGCGGCGCTGTGCCGGCGGGCGTTGCGCAGCAACGAGTCCAGCCGGTGCAGGCAGGCGCTGAACATCCCGGAGGTACCCGAGGTGAGCATGAGCACCTCGCCCGCCCGGTAGGCGCCCTGCGGTCCGCCCATGGGGAGCAGGACCGCTTCCTCGGCGCCGGCCCGGTGGACCGTGTCCACGCCGTAGCGGGCGGGATCGATCCGGGCGGCGATCAGGGCGCCCGCCTTGAGGTGCCCGGCGAGCGCGGCGATCCGCGCCGAGGAGGTCGAGGGGGACACCGCCAGCGGGACACAGCCGCTGAGCAGCACGGCGAAGTACTGCTTGAGCAGGTGCGCCCCGTTGGACAGGGCGATGACGACGGGGGTTCCCTCGGCCAGTCGCAGGCTCTGGACGTCGGCGAGGACGTCGTCGAAGTCCGGCGCGTCGCCGGTGCCGTGCGGGTGGCTGAGGTCGACGGTACGGGACAGCAGGGCGACGACGTCGTCGCGGGTGATCTCCAGGGCCGGGGCGGCCAGGGCATGGATCGGCATGACGGACGGTCTCCTCTTCAGCAGTTCCGCGGCGTTCACAGGTCCGCGGCGGCCGCATGGACCGGGGCCGTAAGACGCTTCAGATCGGGCTCGGGGCACGAGTCCGGAGCGGTGGAGGACTGCAGTACGTAGCAGCGGGCGCTGTGCGCGTCCCCGTCGCGGCGATGTGTTCCGACGAGGACGAGGCGCGCGCTGCCGCGGGCGATCCAGCCCTCCGCCATCGCCAGAGCCGCCGGCAGCGCCGCCTCGGGCGGCATCGACAAGGTCAGCGTCGGTCCGCGGAAGCCGTTGCGGATGCAGGGCAGTCCGGCGACGGAGCCGGGATTGGCGCCGGCGAACTTCAGCGGTGACAGCCGGCCGCGGGGCGTCGCGCGGGCGATCGTCCGCATGGTGTCCAGGGTGCACACGTCGCTGATGGCGACCATGCCCACGTGGTCCCTGACGGCGGCCAGGTCGACCGCGCAGTCCTCGACGGCCCGGGCCACCGCCTCGGCCATGAGCCAGGCGACCGGGTCGGCGAACAGGGACGAGCCGTTGTGCGCGTGCTCGGCGGGCGCGGTGGTGACCACTTCGCCGTACCCCGCCGTGACGAGGGAACGGCGGCCGGCGGCCGGCGTGGCGCGGGGGTCACTCATGGGCGCTCCCGGGGTGGGTGAGGAGCAGTGCGGTGTTGAAGCCGCCGAACCCCAGGGTCAGGCTCAGTCCCGACGTGCGGGGCACCGGACTGGGCGCGCCGATCGGCAGCGGGAGCGGAAAGTCGTCCATCGGGGTGCCGAGCCCGTGCACGGGCGGCACCAGACCGTCGTCGAGCGCCTTGACGACGGTGATCGCCTCGATGATTCCGCAGGCACCGAGGCTGTGGCCGAGCGCGCCCTTGGTGCCGTAGACGACGGGACCGGGCGCACCGGAACCGAACAGCGTGCGCAGGCTGGTGGCCTCCACGGCGTCGTTGACGGGGGTGCCGGTGCCGTGCGCACTCACCACCGCGATGTCGCGCGCCGTCACACCGGTGCCGGACAGGGCCCGTTCCACGGCGAGCACGACGCTGGCGCCGCTCGGGTCGGGGGCCGTCATGCCGGCCGCGTCGTTGGCCGATCCGGTGCCCCGCAGCAGCGCGTGTGCCCGGGCCGCACGCTCGCGGGCGTGGCCGGCCGATTCCAGGACGAGGACCCCGGCTCCCTCGCCGAGCACCATGCCGTTGTGGCGGCTGTCGAAGCTGCGCAGCGCCTGGTCGGTCATGGTGCCGAGCAGCGAGTGGCCGAGCCGCTTGGCGGGCGTCACCACGTCGGTGCCGACGCAGACGCAGATCTCGCGGCGGCCGGAGCGGATCAGCTCGGCCCCCATCACGACGGCGTCCGAGCCGGCGGAGCAGGCGGTGGTCACGCAGAGCGGCGGCCGTGCGTGTCCGAGGCGTTCCGCGACCTGCTGGGCCCACGTGTAGAGCGAGGGCGTCTCCGGGTCGTCGAGGTTTCCGGCGTAGCTGGTGCCGAGAATGAGTTCAAGGCCGTCCGCGTCGATGGTGATTCCGGCGTCGGCGAGCGCGGATTCGACTGCGGAAATAGTGAAGCGAAGATTCCGAGAATGCGGGTCCTCGCTCAGTGGTACGGTCGGCACAATGGCCGCGAGATCACTGCGGAGCGGAATTTCCGACGGCGTCGGCCGTATTCCGGTCTCGCCTTTCAGCAGGTCGTTCCACACGTCGTGCACGGAGTTTCCGAGCGGTGTGACCCAACCCATTCCGGTGATGACGATCGGATCCGGTGGAACCGATACGGCGGGGTTGTCCATCCCCATTCCCCCTGAGACAGATGGGTGCGGGACAAAAGCGGTGTCCGGTGGCACCCGGCAGCCGGACACCGCCTTGCGCTGCGCTGTGTCCGGACTCAGGCGCCGGCCGCCGCGACCTGCTGCTGACGCTCGACGAGCGAGGTCAGCGAGGCGATCGTGGCGAAGTGCTCGGGCGTGAAGTCGTCGTCGTCGATCGTGATGCCGAACGCCTCCTCGACCTGCACACGCAGTTCGACGAACCCCAGCGAGTCCACGCCCAGCACGTCCCGCAGGCTGTCCTGCTCACCCATGCGGTCGACCGGGACCTCGACGTACACATGCGAGACGAGAATGTTCTTGATGGTTTCGGCGATAGCCATGAGAAACCTTTTCCGATCCCCCGAAACGGAAATTCGGGAATTGATGGCGATGAGCATCCCGGGAATCCCCGAGACGTTTTAGATGCTAGATTCAATCAACCCCGGACGTCAAACGATCAAGACGTGGGCTAAATCTCATCAGGGCCGCGTGTACCGCTCGCACCATAAATAGCGCAACAAAAAAATGCCGTTGCGAATTCCGGTAGGTTTCTTTTGTGTTACCGGGTTGCAGACAGGCGAAAAGGCCGCCGTCGACGGAACGCCTGTGTTCGCGGACGGCGGCCCATGGGCCGGGAAAGGATCACATGAGGGACGGTGCTCAACCGGCCGCGCCGGCACGCGCACGCCGCGCCGGGCTCTACGCCGAGCGCTCCGCCGGGCTCTGCGCCGGGCTCTACGCCGAGCGCCGCGCCGGGCGCTGCGACAGTGCGGCGCCCGCCAGGATGACCAGCGCGCCGACCGGCTGGTTCCACTTGAGTACTTCGCCCAGGACGACCACGCCGGCGGCGGTGGAGACCACCGGCACCAGGTACGTGACCATGGACGCCGCCGTGGCGCCCGCGTCCCGCACCAGCCCGTACTGGATGAGGAAGGCGAATCCGGTCCCCACCGCGCCGAGAACGAGCAGCGACGCGGTCTGGACGAGCGGGAAGTGCGTGGGCACCGACGTCAGGAACGGGGTCGCGACGGCGAGTTCGACGGCCCCAGCGGTGACCTGGGCGGCGGACAGCGCCACACTGGAGTGCCCGGAGTCGGTCAGGAAGCGGCGGACGTACACCCACCCGGCGCCCATGCTCAGCGCGGCGCCCAGCGCCATGCCGGCCCCGGCCGGGTCGCCGACGTTGGCGCCGTTCCAGATGCCGAAGACCACCAGCACGCCGAGGAAGCCGATGCCCATGCCCGCCATCCGGTTCCGGTCCGGCCGCTCGCCGGGCAGCGCGCTGACCGCCACGAGCAGCGTGAACAGCGGAGTGGTGGCGTTGCATATTCCGGCGAGCGCGGAGGTGATGCGCTCCTCGGAGTAGGCGAAGAGGGTGAACGGCAGGGCGTTGAGCAGGAAGGCGGCCACGGCCAGATGCAGCCAGAGCCGGGGACTGCGCGGCAGCGACTCGCGTTTGACGGCGAGCACGATCAGCAGGGTCACCGCGCCGAAGAGCACCCGCCCCAGGGAGACCTGGACCGGTGCGTAGGCCTTACCACTGATCTTGACGAAGAGGAAGCTCAGCCCCCAGAGCAGCGCCAGGAGCACGAAGCGTATGCGCCAGTCGAGGCGCGGACCGGGTGCCGCCGCGGGCACACCGCTGGAACGGGCCGCGGGGACCGGAGGCGCGGGAGCCACGGCTCCGTCGGCCTCGGCCGCGGAAAGGGAGGGGTCCATGGCCGGAACTTTGCTGCACGCTACACGGAAGGACAAGCGAGAAAATCTGAGAGCTGATTGTAGGGTTGCTTCAACATGCTCAACCTCGAACGTCTCCGCATCCTTCAGGCGGTAGCGACATACGGCTCCATCAGCGGCGCCGCCGAAGTGTTGCACGTCACCACCTCGGCCGTCTCCCAACAGATCCGCAAACTGGAGCAGGAGACCGGCCACCAACTGGTGAAACGCAGTGGCCGAGGGGTGAAACTGACCTTCATGGCCCATCTGTTGGCCACCCGCGCCGGGCAGATCCTGGCGCTCGTGGAGGAGACCGAGGCCGAGATGCAGGTCTACCGGGGCGCGCCCATGGGCGAGCTCACCCTCGGGGCGTTCCCCACAGCCGCCCGCGGCCTGGTGCCGCCGACCCTCCGTCTCCTCGCCGAGAGCGCACCCGAACTCTCCCTGCACATACGCGAATTGGACTTCGACTCGCCCCTCGTCCAGGTCGAGCGCGGCGACCTGGACGTCGGCCTGGTCCAGGACTGGCTGCATGTGCCGATCACTTGGCCGACGACCGTGCGCAAGAAACTGCTCATGACCGACGGCGCGCAGGTCGCCCTGCCCGCGAACCACCGTCTGGCCGACCGGCCGTCCGTCCGCATCACCGACCTGGTCGACGAAGGGTGGATCAGCAGGGTGCGCCGCTCCACGTGCCACGAGTGGCTGCTGTTCACCATGCGGGAACACGGCACCGAACCGCGCATCGTGCACACGGTCAACGAACACCCCACCCAACTGGCCCTGGTCGCGGCGGGCGTCGGACTGGCCATGGTGCCCACCCTCGGCCTCGCACCCCTCCCCGCGGGCGCCCGGGTCGTCCCCGTCGAACCCGAACTCACCCGCCGCGTCTACGCGGTATGGCGCAACGAGGGCTCCGTACGCCCGTCGGTACAGGCCACGGTCAACGCCCTGTCGGCGGTCGGCGAAGAGCTGTCCCCGGGTACGCCGGGTATGCCGGGTATCCCGACGACGGGTGTCTGAAGCCGGGCGAGCCCCAGGGCACCCCGTGGCACCCGTACCGGTGCCGACACCGTCACCTGGTCCAGGTCCGACACCCGTACCGTCGCCTTCATCGTCCAGGTTCCGGGGAGGGGGAGGTCGAAGGAGTCGGTGGCCCAGTAGCCGCCGCGGTCGGTGACCCTGGTGTCGAGGGGGCCGATCCGCTGGGCCGCGAGGGTGAGGGTGACGCGGAGTTCGGGGACCGTGGCCAGGCCGCCGTCGGGGCCGTAGACGACCGCCTGGACGGAGGTCCGGCCCACGCGGCCGGGGTTCAGGGTGACCTGGACCCTGCCATGGCCGCCCGGGGTGCCGACGTCGAAGGGGATCGTCGTCACGGATGCCGTCGGGATGCCGTACTGCGCCGTGGTGCCGGACTCCGTCGCTTCGGTCGCCGTGCGGCCGGGGACGGTGCTGGTCAGGAGCGTCGTCAGGGCCAGGACCAGCACCGCCACGGCCGCCTCCGCCAGCACCGAACGGCGCAGGGCGCGCAGCGGGACGGGCGGGGGCGGAACGGGAGCGACGGGCTCCTCGGAGAGCGGCTCGGGGAACGGGGGGCCCGTGGCCGGTTCGGGGACGCGGGCGGGGGGCGTCCTGGTCGTGCGCGCCCGGGTCCGTGGCTGTGCCATGCGTGACGTCCAGGTGCGGGAGCAGGCCGCCGCCAGCAGGAGCGCGGTGACCGCCGCCAGTTTGGCCAGCAGGGTACGGCCGTACGTCGTGTCGGTGAGCGCCTGCCAGGAGCCGAGGCCGCGCCAGGACTGGTAGACGCCGGTCAGGACCAGGACCGTCACCGAGGTGAGGGCCAGGCGGGAGAAGCGGGCCGGGACCGAGAGCGGGAGCGCCGGGGCGCGGGACAGGAGGCGCAGGAGCGCGGCCAGGCCGCCCAGCCAGACGCCCATGGCCAGCAGGTGCAGCGTGGCCGAGGTGATCGCGAGCGGGACCTGGATGCCCGCCGCGGCGTGTTCGGCCGCCGTCCAGGTCAGGGCGAGGGGGAGGGCGAGCGCCGCGGCCACCGCGAGCGTCGTACGGCGCGGGAGTCTGCTGCGCCGGGCGCGCAGCAGCGCCATGCCGGCGCCGGACAGGAGCAGCAGCGCCAGGCGGGCGAGCAGGAGTGCGCCGGGCCGGGTCGTGGCCGTGTGGGCGAGGGCGCCGAGAGAGCAGGCCCGCAGCGGTGACGTGCCCTCCTCGTACGGCGCGCGCAGGACGAACAGGAGGGCCGTCGAGGCGATGAGGGTCCAGGCGGCCACCAGGACGGGGGTGCGCAGGGGGGCGGCCTTCGGTGGGCGGCAGTACGCCACGAACGCCGCCGTGCCCAGCAACACGGCCAGCGAGAGGTACGCGAGGTAGCGGGCGATGTTGTACAGGGCGGTGGTGGCCGGGTTGTCCGCGTCGTCGGGGGCCGGGGCCGCCGTCGTCGCCGTGCGTTGGCCGACCGAGAAGGTGAGCGCCCCGGACACCGGGTGGCTGTCCGCCGACACCACCCGCCAGGCGACCGTGTAGGTGCCCTCGGCGAGCCGGGTGGTGGGGAGGGTGACGCGGGCCGTGTCCGGGTGACCGGGGGCGTGTGCGGCGGGGCCGGTGCGCAGCCGGTGGTTGTGGGGGTCGTAGACGCGGAAGGAGTCGGTGAGCAGGCCGACCGACTCGGTGAAGGTCAGGGTGAGCTGCCGGGGGGCGGTGCGCAGCACGGTTCCGTCGGCGGGGTCGGTCGCGCGCAGGGCCGCGTGGGCCGACGCGGGGGCCGCGGTGCCGAGCAGGAGGAGGAACAGGCCCGCGCAGAGCAGGGCCAGCCGTCGTGGCCATCGGTGTCGGTCCCGCAGCACCTCGTCCCCTCCCTGTGCCTCGCGCCTCCGTCGGGCCTGCGTGTACGTGCCTCCCGGTAGGTACGGAAAGATCGGCCGCGCTGCTCACCGGGGCGGGCGGTCACCGGGGCGGGGGCGCCTGGTCGGGCGGTCACCAGGTCGGGCGGGCCGAGACGCCGCCGTCCACGGTCAGGTCGTGGCCGGTGATCCAGCTCGCGAGCGGCGAGGCCAGGAAGACGCAGGCGTCGGCGACGTCCTCGGGGCGGCCCAGCCGGCCGGTGGGTGCGGCGGCCAGCCAGCGCCGTACGCCGTCCGGCCAGGCCTCGGCCAGGCCCTCGCGGTGGATCAGGCCGGGCGAGACCGTGTTGACGCGGATGCCGTCGGGCCCGTACTCCAGGGCGGCCGCGCGGGCGTGCATGACCACGGCCGCCTTGGCCGCGCTGTAGTGGGCGTGGCCGGGGGCGGGGTGGGCGGCCTCGATGGAGGCGATGTGGGTGACGGTGCCGCCGCCGTGCACCCGCATATGGGCGGCGGCGGCCTGGGTGCAGGCGAAGACGCTGGTGAGGTCGGTGTCGACGACCGTGCGCCACTCGGCCGCGGTCATGCCGGGGAGGGGGTGGACCGGTTGTACGGCCGCGTTGTTGACCAGTGCCGTGAGGCGGCCGCCCGACCAGGCCGTCGTCTCCTCGACCAGCCGGTGGCAGGCGTCGTCGTCCGTCAGGTCCGCCCGCAGTACGACGGCCGCGCCGCCCGACTCCCGGATACGGGCCGCCACTTCCCCAGCCGCGTCCACTGCCGTACGGCAGTGGACGGCCACCGCCGCGCCCTGTTCGGCGAAGCGCAGCGCGATGGCGCGGCCGATGCCGCCGCCCGCGCCGGTCACCAGCGCCGTCTGTCCGTCGAGAAGGTTCATGGACGGCAGAGTTCCGTGATCCGGGCGGCTTCGGAGGGGTAACGCGCCGTCAGTTCGCGGGCGTCACCGTGTTCGTAGTCCGCATCGGTGTATCCGGGGGCCATCGTGGTGCCGAAGAGGGTCCACGCACCGCCCGGGGCGACCCGCGCGCCCATCCAGGTTCGGGCGGGCACGGTCAGCTGGACGTGCTGGCCGGCCAGCGGGGCGGGGCCGAGGACGGCGGTGCGGGTGGTGCCGTCGGGGGCGAGCAGCAGGAGGCGGAGCGGGTCGCCTAGGTAGAAGTGCCAGATCTCGTCGGTGGGCAGGCGGTGCAGGGCGCAGTAGTCGTCCCCGGTGAGCAGGACGACGATGGCGGAGCCCTCGGGACGGCCGTCCGGGCGTACGGGCCCCGCCCAGGTACGCCGGTACAGGCCGCCTTCGCGGGGGAGGGGTTCGAGTCCGTAGTGGGCGATCAGCTCTTCGGGCGTCGTCACTCGAAGAAGGCTAGCCGCCGGGCAGGGCCACCGCCCGGTCCAGGAAGGCGAGTTGGGCGTGCTTCTCCGGCAGGTACACGTCGGGGAGGTCCACCTCGGGCAGGACGACCGCCGGGCCGAGCACGAAGCCCTGGCGTTCGAAGCGGGCGATCGCCCTGGTGTTGCGCACGTCCGGGTCGACCACGAGCCGGCGCCGGTCCCGGACCCGCAGCGTGTAGGTCGTCATCGCGGTCAGCAGCGCGGACGTCCAGCCGGGGCGTGGTCCGTCCGGGCCGGCGGGGCCGAGCAGGACGTGGATGCCGAGGTCGCCGGGGCGTACGGCATAGCACTCGCCGACCCGGTCGGCGGCGGGCTCGTACGTCTGGAGCAGGGCGGCGGGTGCGCCGTCCACGGTGACGAGGTGGGCGTGGTGGGTGTCGAGGCCGGCCATGTGGGCGTAGATCTCGGCGACCTGGTCGCGGGTGAGGCCGTTCATGCCCCAGAAGACGGCGCGTTCCTCGCTGACCCAGCCGTGGATCACGTCCGCGTCGGACGCCGGGTCGAGGGGGCGGATGCGGACGGTGCCGAAGTCGGGGGTGTCGTGGATATCGGGGATGTCGGGGATGTCGGGGATATGGTCTGCGAAGAGGTCGGTCATCGGGTTTCCTCGGTGCGTTCCGGGTGTTCCGGGCATTCCAGGCGTTCCAGCAGGGTCAGCCGGGTCCAGTCGGTGATTACGGGGGCCAGTTCTCCCTTGCTCCACAAGGGGAGTTGGTCGTGGTGGTGGGGGGCGCCGGGGACGCCGTCGGCGCCGAAGGGGACCACCCAGGCGCTGTTGTCACGGTCGGCGAGGTCCCAGACGTAACGGGCGGCCGGGCCGCGCGCCGCGCGGTCGGTGAGGCCGGGGACGGCGGAGGTGCACAGCACGCAGTCGTGGTCCCCGGCGAGCCCGGGTTCGTCGTACGGCTCCCCCGGCAGCGCGCGCCAGGGGGCGAGGCGGTGGGTCTCGGACCAGGTGCCGGACGGCGGGGCGGCGGCCACCTCCTCCAGGGCCGCGCGTACGGCGGCGGGGCGGTCGATGCCGTACAACTCCTCGGCGCGCAGCAGGTGTTCGAGGGCGTATCCGATGCGGGGGACGAGGGCCAGCCAGGGGAGCAGGACCTCCGGGTAGGCCGGGGGCTCGGCGAGCGGGGCGAACACCGGGTGCGCGGCGAGCCGGCGTACGACCGCGCCGCGCACCGCCGCGTAGGCGGCCGCGTCGGTGCTGCCGGCGTCCATCCGGCGGTTCCAGGCGAGCAGGCGGTCGCGCAGCCGGGCCGCGGCGGGGGTGAGGCCGTCGAGGGCGGCGAGGTGGTCGAGGAGGGGCGCGGCGGAGGCGAGGTGGGTGTCGGTGTGGATGGCCGGTATGGCGTCGGCGGTCCAGGTGCGGCGGGCGTCGAGGAGGGTACGGATGCGGTCGGCGCGGTGGGGTGGGGCGAACTCGACGCCGAGGGGGGTGGCGAGGCCACGCTGGTTGGCCATCACGGCGATGTCGTCGCTCACGGGTGCGTACGGCGTCTTGTGCCAGCCGTGCCACTCGTGGCCGGGTTGCCAGGCGGGGACCGGGTGGAGGCGGTTGGCGCGGGCGCGGACGGGGACGCGGCCGGCGATGCGGTGGAGGGTGGCGCCGGCGGTGTCGGCGGCCTGCACCACGTTGACGGGCTCGACCCAGGCGTCCAGGGCACGGTCGACGTCCTGGACCGTACGGGCCCTCAGGAGGGGGAGCAGGGCGCTGAAGCCGAGGTCCGCTGTGACGCGGGGTGGGTATCGCAGAGCCAGAGCAGCGGCGTGCCCACCCGCACCACCCGTACAACTTTCGTCGCCGGGCGCGGGTGGCCCCTGTGGGACATCCTCGCCATCGACGGCCTGCGACCCACGGTCACCGACCCCACCCTCCGGCCCCCCGGCTGCCACTGGACCCCGGTCCCGCTCGATCCCGACGACCTCAGCCTCAAGGCCCACCTGGCCCCCTACGAACTCCGCTCCTCGGCCGCATTCGATCCCAACACCCCCCGCCTCAAGACCCTCCGGCCCCGCAGCGCACACCGAACCCCGGTCCCCCTCAATCCCGACCACCCCCGCCGCCAAGCCCTCCGGCCCCCCGGCGATCACCGGACCCCGGCCCCGCTCGATTCCGACGACCCCCGCCTCAAGCCCCTCGCGGCTCCCAGCGAACTCCGGTCCTCGGCCCCGTTCGATCCCAACGGCCCCAGCCTCAAGACCCTCCGGCCCGCCAGCCAACACCGGACCCCGGTCGCCCTCGACTCCGACGACCCCCGCCACCAGGCCCTCCGGCCCCTCGGCGATCACCGGACCCCGGCCCCGCTCGATCCCGACGACCCCCGCCTCAAGACCCTCCGGCCCCGCAGCGCACACCGACCCTCGGTCACCCTCGACTCCGACCACCCCCGCCGCCAAGCCCTCCGGCCCCCCGGCGATCACCGGGCCCCGGGCCGTCTCGATTACCTCGATCTCCAGGGGTGGCTCGCCCGCGATCTGGATGGTCTCCGTGTGGCGGGTGGCTCGGTGCCAGTGGCCGTCCGGGCCCAGGGACTGGACGCCGGCGCCGGTGCGCCGCAGGCGTTCGCGGTACAGGTCCTGGTAGTCGGCCATGGCGTTGGTGATGGCCCAGGCGACCGTGCCGGTGTGGCCGAAGTGGGCGATGCCGGGGACGCCGGGCACGGCGAGGCCGACGACGTCGAACTCGGGGCAGGAGAGGTGGATCTGCTGGTAGACGCCGGGGTCCTCGATGAAGCGGTGCGGGTCGCCGGCGATCAGCGCGTGTCCGGTGGCGGTGCGGGCGCCGGAGACGAGCCAGCCGTTGCTGCCGGCCGTGCCGGGCCCGTCCGTGGCGAACAGGCCGACCGCGTCGGGGCCGAGGTGCCGTATCACCTGCTCGCGCCAGAGCTTGGCCGGGAAACCGGCGAACAGGATGTGCGTGGCGAGCCAGACGCCGAGCGGGGTCCAGGGCTGCCAGGGGGCGGGAGTCAGGCCGGTGCGGGCGAATTCGGGCGCCCGGCCGGCACCGGCCGGCAGGCCCTCGTTGACGCCGTCGACGTACGCACGCACCCAGTCGGCCGTCTCGGGGTCCCGGCGTTCCAGCGCGGCGAAGCAGCGGCGGGCGGTGTCGTCGAGCCGGGCCCGGCGGGCGAGGACGTCCCAGGAGAGGGCGTCGGCGCCGAGGAAGGAGGCCGAGGTGCCCTGGGCGCGATGGCGCTCGACCTCCAGCTGCCAGGCACGGTCCAGGGCGGTCACCCGGCCCTGGGCGCGGGCCAGGTCCAGGACGTTGGAGGCGCGCAGATGGGGGAGGCCCCAGGCATCGCGGTACGTCTCGGTCGTCACCCGGTAACCCCACTTCATTTTAGGTTAGCCTTGCCTAAGTTTCCGCTGGGAATCGTACGCGAGGTGTGTTCGTATCGGGTGCGCGGGATCATCGACGCATGGACGTCACCCTGCACCTCGCCCAGGACCCCGAAGCCGACGCGCTGCTCGGGCGCTCGCCGCTCGCCGCGCTGGTGGGCATGCTGCTCGACCAGCAGGTCCCGATGGAGTGGGCGTTCAAGGGGCCCCGGACCATCGCCGACCGGCTCGGCGCGGACGCCGCCGGGGACCTCGACGCGCACGACATCGCCGCGATGGACCCGGAGGCCTTCGCCGCGCTGCTCTCCGAGAAGCCGGCCGTGCACCGCTACCCGGGTTCCATGGCCAAGCGGATCCAGCAGCTGTGCCAGTACCTCGTGCAGCACTACGACGGGGACACCGAGGCGGTCTGGCGGGGCGTGGGCAGCGGCGCCGAACTGCTCAAGCGGCTGGAGGACCTGCCCGGGTTCGGCAAGCAGAAGGCACAGATCTTCCTCGCGCTGCTCGGCAAGCAGCTCGGGGTCACACCCCAGGGCTGGCGCGAGGCCGCGGGCGCCTACGGCGAGCCGCGGTCCTTCCGCTCCGTCGCCGACATCACCGGGCCCGAGTCACTGGCCAAGGTGCGGGCGCACAAGCAGGAGATGAAGGCGAAGGCCTCCGGCAAGTCGGGCCGATAGCCGTAGAGCCGATAGCCGTAGAAGGGCGGCGTGTTGTCCGCTGCGGGTGCGTGGTGGCTGTCGATCACCCGGCCCTAAAGGCCCGTAAAGGCACCCCGGGGCGTCACCCGAACGGCCTTCCCTGATGGCACGCGAGCCCCCCTCGATCACAGCATGAACCATGACCGAGGCACCGAACAGCGGTCCGGACTGGGGCCGCGAGTACGACGACCGGAAGGTCCACGCGACACCGCCGCCGGGTGAACGGCACGAGCCCGAGCCGCCGTTCGAGGGCCCGCTGCACGCCCTGTCCAAGGCCGCCTGGCAGGTGGTCCTGGTCACCGGGATCGCCTCGCTGATCCTCGGCGTCCTGGTGCTCGTCTGGCCGGGCGCCTCCCTGCTCGCCGCCGGTGTCCTCTTCGGCCTCTACCTCGTCATCAGCGGCATCTTCCAGCTGGCCTCCGCCTTCGGTACCCACATGGCGACCTCGCTGCGCGTACTGGCCTTCATCAGCGGCGCCCTGTCGATCCTGCTCGGACTGTTCTGCTTCCGCGGGCCCATGCAGTCGATCCTGCTGCTCGCGCTGTGGATCGGCATCGGCTGGCTGATCCGCGGGATCACCCAGACCCTGGCCGCCCTGCACGACTCCCGGATGCCCGGCCGCGGCTGGCAGATCTTCCTCGGGGTCATCACGTTCATCGCCGGCATCGTGCTCATCGACTCGCCGTTCCGGTCCGTCGCCGTGCTGACCCTCGTCGCCGGCATCTGGCTGGTCGTCGTGGGCATCACCGAGATCGTCACCGCGTTCAGCATCCGCAGCCGGGCCAGGGCAGTCCCGCGGACCGTGTGACCCGGACGCCGAGAACAGCGCCGTGAACACCCCCGTGAACACCGGTCAACCGCAGGCCTCGCGGGTACGCCGCACGGGCGGATCCGGACTCCGGAGTGCTGCATTCCCCGCCCGTCCCGGGCATACCCCTGCCGTGAGCGGGATCACGGGCCGCACCCGCAGCCATACCTGGCTGCGGGTGCTCGTGCTGCTCCTCGCCCTGTGGGTGCCCTGCGCCCATGCCCAGGCCCAGGCGGCCCCCGCGCTCGGCCTGTCGGCCGAGGCCTTCGAGCACGAGGCCCTCGACTCGCTCGTACGACCGCCCGACAGCGCCCTCCACCAGGCCGACGCGCCCGAACGCCCCGCGCCCCTCCCCGACCCGGCGCCGACCGGGCCGACGGCCCGCATGTGCCCCGGCACGCCCCGGGTGGCGTACGCCCCGCTCCTGCTCCGCACGGTGGTCCTGCGCTGCTGACAGACCCGCGCCCCTCGCGAAAGGGCACCGCGCAAGGTCAGTCAGACGCAAGGAGCACAGTCATGCCCATCGATCCCTATGCCGTCCTGCGCGCCCTGGTGCGCGCGGAGGCCCGGCGTGCGACGACACCCCGGCCGGAACAGAAGGACGAACCACAGCAGACACCGGAGGAACAAAACCGCTGAACCAACCCCGGCGGGGGCGGCACCCCACCACCCCCGCCGGACCTACGGCTACCCGCTGCCGCGATCCCGCGTCCCGCGCCCACCCTCGGCTGTACGGCCCGTCCTCGGCCGTACGGCTCGCCCTCGGCTGTACGGCTCGCCCTCGGCCGTACGGGGGAAACCGGCCGTGTCGAATTTCCGGCTCGCCGGAGGGTGAAGACGTACCCGGAGGCGGTCCTCCGTGCCTCGGCGCGGAGCGCGGCGGCGCCCTCGGGGGTGGCGGGCGGCCCGGTCTCGCTGTCACTCATCTCGGCCCCCTGCTCCCGGTAGCAGCGTTTTTGCCCCTTTTGGCGCATCTTTTCAAGCGGCGCACTCCGCCGCCATGGCTGCGCCCGGAAGGTCTTGACCGGTAGGCTTTCCGTGTGATCTTCAAGCGCATCGGAAACGGCCGGCCGTACCCCGACCACGGCCGGGAAAGCACCCGGCAGTGGGCGGACGTCGCGCCGCGCCCGGTCCGCCTCGATCAGCTCGTGACGACCAAGGGGCAGCTCGACCTGGAGACCCTGCTGGCCGAGGACTCGACGTTCTACGGCGACCTCTTCGCGCACGTCGTGAAGTGGCAGGGCGACCTCTATCTGGAGGACGGGCTGCACCGCGCGGTCCGCGCCGCCCTCCAGCAGCGCCAGGTGCTGCACGCACGCGTGCTCGAACTCGACTGACCCGGCGCGGCACGGCCGTTGCCCCTTGACCCTTTCGGGTTCCACTGAGCGGCATCGACTGATCATCTAATAGGCATCGTCGCTCGGGCGCACTACGCTGCGCCCATGAGCATGCTGACTCCCCCCGGCATGGGCGGCCAGTACCGGATCACGGGGGACAAATACCCTCGGATGCGTCCGCCGCGCCGACGCGGCAGGCTCGTGGCCGCCGTGGTGGCGGGCATCTGCGCGCTCGGCCTGATCGGCTGGGGCACCCTGCAGCTCATCGACGTCTTCGCCGGCGGCACCAAGAAGTCGACGGCCGCCGGCACCAAGGAGGACTGCCGGACCAAGGCCGCGGCGGCGGCCCGGGGCACGGCCCTGCCCAAGCCGGGCGAGATCACCGTGAACGTCTACAACGCCACCGGTCGCACCGGCCTCGCCAAGGACACCGCGGACGCGCTCAAGAAGCGTGGCTTCAAGATCGGCGACGTGGGCAACGCGAGCAAGGACTTCGACAAGAAGGTGAAGAACGCCGGGGTCCTGCTCGGCCCGCCCTCCGCCCAGAACACCTCACTGGCGGTCCTGGGCACCCAGCTGGCCGGCGCCCAGCAGCGCACCGACGCCACCCGCAAGGGCGCCGACCTCGACCTCATCCTCGGCGACACCTTCAAGGGCCTGTCCCAGCCGGCAGCGGCCGACCAGGCCCTGGCCAACCTGAACGCGCCCGCACCGACACCGGCGCCGCCGGCGAAGAAGGGCTGCTGAAGAAGCGCTGCTGAAGAAGAAGGGCCGCTGTAGCCGTACACCATCAGGCGCAAAACCACTCAGCGACCATTCAACGATCATTCAACGACCACTCAGCGAGCGGAAGACTACTCAGCCGCCCCGTAGAGGCGATCTCCCGCGTCGCCCAGCCCCGGCACGATGTACCCGTGCTCGTTGAGGCGGTCGTCCACCGCCGCGGTCACCACCGTCACCGGCGTCCCCGCCAGCTCCCGCTCCATGAGCTCGACGCCCTCGGGCGCGGCCAGGAGCACCACCGCGGTCACGTCATCGGCCCCGCGCTTGATCAGCTCCTGGATCGCCGCGACCAGCGTGCCCCCCGTGGCCAGCATCGGGTCCAGCACGTACACCTGGCGGCCCGAGAGGTCCTCCGGCATGCGCGAGGCGTACGTGGAGGCCTGCAGCGTCTCCTCGTTGCGGATCATGCCCAGGAAGCCGACCTCGGCGGTCGGCAGCAGCCGGACCATGCCGTCCAGCATGCCGAGACCGGCCCGCAGGATCGGCACGACCAGCGGGCGCGGACGGGCGAGCTTGACCCCGGTCGTCCCGGCGACGGGGGTCTGGATGTCGACCGCCTCGGTGCGCACGTCCCGCGTGGCCTCGTAGGCGAGCAGGGTGACCAGTTCGTCGGCCAGTCGGCGGAAAGTCGGGGAGTCGGTGCGCTGGTCGCGCAGCGTGGTGAGCTTGTGGGCGACCAGGGGGTGGTCGACGACGTGGAGACGCATGCCCATAACGGTACCTGCGCTCAGGACCCCCTGGTACTGGCGTCAAACCGCCCATCCGAGGGAAAGTTGGGAGGGACGGACTGGGGTGGTGTGACGTGCCTGACCTGCCTGACCTCCCGCAGAACTCGCCCGGGGACGCCGCCGGCTCCGCGGACACCGGCGAGCCCCCGATACGCGGCGCCGACGCACCCGAGACGGACGCCGAGCGGCGGCGTCGGCGCGCCCAGTTCCTGCGTGACCTCGCCGAGGCCCGTGAGCTGCGCGCCCGGGTCCAGCCGCGACGCGCCAAGGCCGCCCGGCTGCGCCACGCGATGCGCATGCGGACATTCCGCTGGTAGGCCGCCTGAAGGGGGAAAGCGCTTGGGCAAGGCCGGGTGAGAAAATTTCCGGGTGAGGAAGATCCACGCCCCTGGCGGAGTTTGCGTGGTGGGCGTGCGTGAGTGTCCGGCAAAGCCGCGTACGATCCGCAGGTGGCGGGAACGAGCGGTCGGTTGCGTCGATGACGGATCCACGATCGAAACAGCAGACACAGGGTGCCGAAGACGTCCCCTGAAAGCCTTGTTTCTGCCACGATTCCGAGTGGGTGGGGCTCGGAGCCCAGCTCTCTCCGCCCAAGTACCTCCGCCGGGGGGACCCCCAACCGGCACGCCTATGACCAGTGGGAGAGTCACGGTGTACTTCGCCGCACTGCTCGCGCGCACCGAAGACGGGTGGGAAGCGAGCGACACAGAGCTCGACGATGTGGAGACCCTGTCGGATCTGGCCGACCTGGCCCGGGAAGCCTCTCCCGACGACGACACGGTGCTCGTCCTGATCGAGCAGGAGGACGCCTGGTTCGGCGTCGTCCGCGTGGACGGCGAGGACGACCCTCGCATCTACGTCTCGGACGCCGCCGCCGCCCAGCGCAGCGCGTACGGCGAGCTGCTGCTCACCGACGAGCTGCTCGGCCGGGAGCCGGGCGCCGACGACGTCGACGACCTGGACTCCCTGGACCTCGACGGCACGGAGGACGGCGAGTCCGAGTCCGACGAGGACGACGAGGAGAGCGGCGCCGACGCGGTCCCGCACAGCCCGGTCGGCGACAGCCAGATCCTCGACGACCTGGGCATCAGTGAGAAGGAGCTGCGCTCGTTGGACGCCGACGACGCGCTGAGCTCGATCGCCGAGGCCCTGGGTGCCTCGGAGGTCCTGGAGACCGTCCGCTGACCGTCGAGAACCCGGCCGCCCCACCGGACCCGGTACGCGACCGCTGGCGGGCCGCGATGCGGCTCGCCCTGGGCGAGGCCGAACGGGCCGTCCAGGGCGGGGACGTCCCCGTCGGCGCCGTCGTACTGTCCCCGGACGGTACGACGGTGCTCGCCGCCGGGCACAACGAACGCGAGGCCACCGGAGATCCCACGGCCCACGCGGAGGTCCTCGCGATCCGGCGGGCCGCGGCGCTGCTCGGGGAGTGGCGGCTGTCCGGCTGCACGCTCGTGGTCACCCTGGAGCCGTGCACGATGTGCGCGGGCGCCATCGTCCAGTCCCGCATCGACCGGGTCGTCTACGGCGCCCGGGACGAGAAGGCCGGCGCGGCGGGCTCGCTGTGGGACGTGATCCGCGACCGACGGCTCAATCACCGTCCGGAGGTCGTCGAGGGCGTACTCGCGGCGGAGTGCGCCCGGGTCCTCACCGATTTCTTCCGGGACCGGTGACCGGACCGGTCACGGGACCGCCGAATTCCGATTTCGAACCATGCCCCACCTTGCTGTAAGGTCTCCCTCGGTAGCGTGTCCGAGCGGCCGAAGGAGCTCGCCTCGAAAGCGAGTGTGGCGCAAGTCACCGAGGGTTCAAATCCCTCCGCTACCGCTCGAAGAAGGGCCCCGTCAAAAGACGGGGCCCTTCGTACGTCCTGAGGAAGGGACGCGGCGGACCGGACCCTCAAGTGCGCGCCGCCTTCGGGAGGATGTCGCGGCCCGCACCCCGCAGTCGGGGTCCTGTCCCCGCCCCGCGGATTCCTGCCGGACCCGCCGGGCACCGTCCATCCTGCGCCGCGCGGCCGTCGATCGGGCCCGGCAAAAGACCTCGGACGGCGGGCCGTTGGTCCCTAAAAGGGGCGTGAAGGTTACACTCGCCGCCGTCAGCAGGGCGCCTACAGGGCATACAGGGCAGGGGAGGCCGCGGTGGCGGTGAACGCCAAGAAGATCGCCATATACGTGCTCGTGGTCTTCTGTCTGTACGTGATCATCACGGACCCGCCCAAGGCGGCCCACTACGTCCAGATAGTCTTCGAGGGCATATCGGACGCCGCCAAGGCCGTGGGCACCTTCATGACCTGGGTCGCCAACGGAGGAAAGAGCTGAGGTACATCCCATGATCCGCCATCTGGTCCTCTTCAGGCTCAACGAGGGCGTCGAGCGCGACGATCCGCGGGTCGTGGCCGGGGTGGAGGCCTTCCGGGCCCTCGGCGGCCAGATCGAGGAGCTGCGCTTCTGGGAGTGCGGCTGGAACGTCAGCGACCGGCCGATCGCCTACGACTTCGCGATCAACTCGGCGGTCGAGGACACCGACGCCCTCAAGCGCTATCTGGAGCATCCGGCCCATCAGGCGGGGGTCGCGCTGTGGCGCGAGTTCGCCACGTGGGTGATCGCGGACTACGAGTTCTGAGCCCTTCGGGACCTCTGATCGTGTTGCAGCCCTCCGCCGGAACGGCGGGGGGCTTTCGTCTGCGCGGGCCCCGACTTGAAGATGTTTGAAAACAACACGGCGTTATCTGGTGCTTGCACACAGTGCACATCTCTTGTGATGCTATGACCACTTTTGACGGATAGTTGACCGATGAAGAGGTGGCGTTGACCGTGTCGGCCAGTACTGCGCCGCCCCAGGAAGAGGCATCCGCTCCCGTCCCCACGCCCGCCCCCACGCCCGCTCCCCCAGCCCCCGAGAAGCGGCGCGGTGCCGACACCCGAGCCCTCACCCAGGTGCTCTTCGCCGAGCTGAAGGACCTGACGCCGGGCACTGCGGAGCACCACCGGGTGCGCGGAGCGCTGATCGAGGCGAACCTCCCGCTCGTGCGCTACGCGGCCGCCCGCTTCCGCTCCCGCAACGAGCCGATGGAGGACGTCGTCCAGGTCGGCACCATCGGCCTGATCAACGCCATCGACCGGTTCGACCCGGACCGGGGCGTGCAGTTCCCGACCTTCGCGATGCCGACCGTGGTCGGTGAGATCAAACGGTACTTCCGGGACAACGTCCGCACCGTCCACGTACCGCGCCGGCTGCACGAGCTGTGGGTGCAGGTCAACAGCGCGACCGAAGACCTGACCACGCTCTACGGCCGCTCCCCGTCCACCGCCGAGATCGCCGAGCGGCTCCGGATCAGCGAGGACGAGGTGCTGAGCTGTATCGAGGCGGGACGGTCGTACCACGCCACCTCGCTGGAGGCCGCGCAGGAGGGCGACGGACTGCCCGGCCTGCTGGACCGCATCGGCTACGAGGACCCGGCCCTGGACGGCGTGGAACACCGCGACCTGATCCGGCATCTGCTCGTCCAACTCCCCGAGCGCGAACAGAGAATCCTTCTCCTGCGCTACTACAGCAATCTCACCCAGTCACAGATCAGTGCCGAACTCGGCGTCTCCCAGATGCATGTCTCCCGGCTCCTCGCCCGCAGCTTCCAGCGGCTGCGCTCCGCGAATCGCATCGACGCATAGCGGCCGCAGAAGCCCTTGAGGCGGAGCACAGCGGGCGCACGGAAGCACGCACCCGAACACGCCCTGCATCGCAAACCCGATCGATGCCTCACCGCCGCGGGCGAATCGCTCACCAGCACAGATGCCGACAGTTCAGACCCGAATTAGCGTCAGACCCCCTCTTTCCAGGGCCGATTCGCATCTTGCATGTCGACATGTCACTACAGCGTGTTGCCGACATGTGACATTCTGCGGGAGACGCGTTTGCCGGGCCTTCCGCTCCGGTATTCAGGTGAAGGCTGCGTTGCTCGAAAGGCGGCGCCGCCCCGACCGTCCCGCGACCCAAAGGGGGTGGCATGTCCGCAGACCAGGGCAGCTCGAAGGTGCTGACGCCCGCGACGAGCGAGGCAGCGCCCAAGGAGCTCGACGCGCTCGACGTCCTCCACGGCATCGAGGGCGTCACGGCCCTCGATGCCGTGCCGGCCCCGCCCGCCGCGGTGGCCGCCGACATCCCGGCCCCGCCGGCCTCGGGGGACATCGACACCCGCACCCTGTCCCGCTCCCTCTTCCTGCGGCTCGCCGCCCTCGGCGAGGACAGCCCGGAGCGGGCCTACGTGCGGGACACCCTGATCGAGCTGAATCTGCCGCTGGTCCGCTACGCGGCCGCGCGCTTCCGCTCCCGCAACGAGCCGATGGAGGACATCGTCCAGGTCGGCACCATCGGCCTGATCAAGGCGATCGACCGCTTCGACTGCGAACGGGGCGTGGAGTTCCCGACGTTCGCCATGCCGACGGTGGTCGGCGAGATCAAGCGCTTCTTCCGGGACACCTCCTGGTCGGTGCGCGTCCCGCGCCGGCTGCAGGAGCTGCGCCTGGCGCTGACCAAGGCGAGCGATGAGCTGTCCCAGAAGCTGGACCGCTCCCCGACGGTGACGGAGCTGGCCGCGGTGCTCGGCGTCTCCGAGGAGGACGTGGTCGACGGCCTCGCCGTCGGCAACGCGTACACCGCCTCCTCGCTGGACTCCCCGGCCCCCGAGGACGACGGCGGCGAGGGCTCCCTGGCCGACCGGCTCGGCTACGAGGACACCGCCCTGGAGGGCGTGGAGTACCGCGAGTCCCTGAAGCCCCTGCTGGCCAAACTCCCGCCCCGGGAGCGCCGGATCATCATGCTGCGCTTCTTCGCCAACATGACCCAGTCGCAGATCGGCGAGGAGGTCGGCATCTCCCAGATGCACGTCTCCCGGCTGCTGACCCGGACGCTGGCCCAGCTGCGGGAAGGCCTGATCTCCGACTGAGGGTCCGGTCCCGAAGGTTCACTTCTGACGAACCGTCAGCGACACTGGCCCGATGCTGCGAGCGACAGGGCCGAAGGACACCGCTCGAACGACACGTGCGACATGGACACGTGGCCGCCGAGGCGCCGTTACGGCTGCGTCGGCGGCCGTCGTCGTTCTGGGCGGGGTGGCTGCCGCGTGCGGAAGTCACGGTTCGGGCGGCGGCTATGTCGCGGTCGGCGCGGCGGGCGGCCCGCAGCGAGGGGGCACGGCGGCGCCCACACCGACCGGCTCGGTGTCACTGGTACCGCTGGACGGCGGGAAGGGTGACGGGAGCACGCCGGGCAGCGGCTCGGGGCAGGGCGACTCCCCGTCCGGCACGCCCGGTTCGGGACAGCCGAGCGGCTCGTCCGGCACCGGCGGCCCGGAGCGGACCGCACCCTCGCCGGGCACACCCGCCCCTTCCGGCGACATCGGCGGCACATCCGGTCCCACCACACCCGCCACACCCGCGCCGCCCGTATCCGGCGCGCCCACCCCAACTCCCGGCGGCGGCGCGCCTGTCGGCCCCGCCGCGCTCTCCTGGGGCAGGCCCACGACGAAGCCGGCGGATCAGCGCTGGTGCCAGAAGGTCACCGTCGCCTTCCGCAACTCCGGTGGCACGGCGGTGCGTTCGGGCTCGGTGACGTTCGGGACGCACATCATCGGCCTGCTCGGTATCGACTGGGGGACGGTCGACTCGACCGCCGGCCTGCCGGTGCCGATCGCGCCGGGCGCGCGCAGGAGTCCCACCTGGACGGTGTGCGTCGACGCCTGGCGCGTGCCGCTCGGCATGCACATCGAGACGCGGGACGTGTCCGTCCGGTGGAAGTAGGAGAAGCGGGCGCCGAGAGCGCCGTACTCCTTGAGCGTCGTACTCCTTACATGAGCGCCAGCCAGGCCACGCCCGCCACCACGGCGACGGCCACGATGACGCCGATGATCAAGCCGATGCGGGGACCGGAGGAGGCGGAGGCGGCGGCCTGCGCCTGGCGCCCCTGGGGAGCCTCGTCGACGAACGCGCGGAACATCTGGGTGCTGCCGGCGGGGTCGTAGTTGCCCTGGGGGCCCTGGGTGTTAGCCATGGCCCGAGACATTAGCGAATCCAGGTGACCGGCCCAAGTGCGGGGCCACCGGGACAGAGGGGGGCACCTCACCCGCACCGACCTGCACGTTTACGTTCGCAATACTTGCCTTTGCCAAGTTTTTGCGCCACCGGACGCCGATTTGTTTGCCTGCAGCAACCAAGCAGATCTATGGTTGCCCGAAGCAACGAATACGGGAGGTGTGATGGCCGAGCAGGCGCAATTCGAAGAGCTGGCGCGTCAGCTCAGTGCCGTCGGAGCCGTGAAACGGGACATGGGGCGGATCCTGCCGCCCGACTGTCCGGCCGGTTCGGCCGCCGTGCTGACCCTGCTCGGCCGCCACGGGGACATGCGCATGAGCAAGCTCGCGGAGCTGCTCGCCGTGGACATGTCGGTCACCAGCCGGCATGTCGCGCACGTCGCCGCGCGCGGCTGGATCGAACGGCACCCGGACCCGGCGGACAAGCGCTCGCGCATCCTGCGCCTGACGCCCGCGGGCCTGGCACAGCTGGACGAGCTGTCCCGGCGGACCACGCGGCTGCTGGCCGAACGGCTCGCCGACTGGACCGACGACGAGGTCGGCCAGCTGATCCGGCTGATGACCCGGCTGCGCGACTCGTTCGGCGACTGCCGGTCCGCACCGCTCCGGCTCCCCGCGCCCGGGGTCCACGAGACCGCGCTCGCGGTCTACGCATCCGCTCCCGTAGTCGAAGAGACCACCCGTACACCCGCAAACACGTAAGAGAAGGAAGCCCATGGCAACGACCACACCAGCCGGTGTGCGGGCTCATGCCAAGCACGGGGGAGGCTCCGCCGAGCACGCCCCGATGACGCACCGGCAGATCATGGAGGCCCTGTCCGGCCTCCTCCTCGGCATGTTCGTGGCGATCCTGTCGTCCACGATCGTCTCCAACGCCCTCCCGCACATCATCGGAGACCTCGGCGGCGGCCAGTCCGCCTACACATGGGTGGTCACCGCCGCCCTGCTGTCGATGACGGCGGCCACTCCCCTGTGGGGCAAGCTCGCCGACCTGTACAGCAAGAAGGCTCTCGTCCAGATAGCCCTCGTCATCTACGTGGTCGCCTCGATGGCGGCCGGTCTGTCGCAGAACCCGGGCATGCTGATCACCTTCCGGGTGTTCCAGGGCATCGGTGTCGGCGGTCTGTCGGCCCTCGCCCAGATCGTCATGGCGGCGATGATCTCCCCGCGTGAGCGCGGCCGCTACTCCGGCTACCTGGGCGCGACCTTCGCCGTCGCCACCGTCGGCGGCCCGCTGCTCGGCGGTGTCATCACCGACACCTCCTGGCTGGGCTGGCGCTGGTGCTTCTACGTCGGTGTCCCGTTCGCGATCATCGCGCTGATCGTGCTGCAGAAGACCCTGCACCTGCCCGTGGTCAAGCGGGAGGTCAAGGTCGACTGGGGCGGCGCGTTCTTCATCTCGGCCGCTGTCTCGCTGCTGCTGATCTGGGTCACCTTCGCCGGTGACAAGTACGACTGGCTGTCCTGGCAGACGTACGCCATGGTCGGCGGTTCGGTCGTCCTCGGCGCACTGTTCGTGCTCGTCGAGTCCAAGGTGAGCGAGCCGATCATCCCGCTGCGCCTGTTCAAGAACCGCACCATCACCCTGGCGTCCCTCGCCTCCCTGTTCGTCGGTATCGCGATGTTCACCGGCACGGTGTTCTTCAGCCAGTACTTCCAGCTGGCCCGGGACAAGTCCCCGACGATGTCCGGCGTCATGACCATCCCCATGATCGGCGGCCTGTTCGTCTCCTCCACCGTCTCGGGTCAGTTCATCACCCGCACCGGCCGCTGGAAGGCATGGCTGGTCAGCGGTGGCGTCCTGGTGACGGCCGGCCTGTGCCTGCTCGGCTCCATCCGGTACGACACCGCGTACTGGAAGATGGCGATCTTCATGGCGCTGCTGGGTCTCGGCATCGGCATGATGATGCAGAACCTGGTGCTCGCCACGCAGAACCAGGTGGCCCCGTCCGACCTCGGCTCGGCCAGCTCCACGGTCACCTTCTTCCGCTCCCTCGGCGGCGCGGTCGGCGTCTCCGCGCTCGGCGCGGTGATGTCCCACCGGATCACGCACTACGTCCAGGACGGCATCTCCGCCCTGAGCCCGAAGTACCAGGCGGCTCTGGCGGGCTCCAGCTCCACCGACAGCATCCCGGACATGAGCAAGCTGCCGGCGCCGCTGCGGACGCTGCTGGAGAGCGCCTACGGCCACGGCATCGCCGACGTCTTCTTCATCGCCGGCTGCCTCGCCGCCCTCGCCTTCCTGATCACCCTGTTCATCAAGGAGGTCCCGCTGAAGACCAAGGGTGCGCTCGCCCAGGCCGCCGAGGCCGACGCCCCGGCCGCCGCCCCCGTGGAGGCCGTCGTGGAGACCGTTGTGGAGAACGCCGTGCAGGAACCCGCACAGCAGCAGGTGCCCAGCTGGGCCACCCCCGTCGTCTCGGACACCTTCGAGGCCCCGGCCACCGCCGCCCAGCCGGTGGCGACCGCCGTCGCCACCCTCTCCGAGCCCGGCACGGGTGCGGGCGGCGGCACCCCGGTGCACGGCTTCGTCCGCGGCGCCGAGAGCGCCCCGGTCCCGCAGGCCGCGGTCACCCTGATCTCGCTGGCCGGCCGCCAACTGGGTCGCGCGGTGGCCCAGTTCGACGGCTCCTACTCCCTCGACGCCCCGGGCACGGGCTCGTACGTCCTGATCGCCTCCGCCGACGGCTACCAGCCGCAGGCCTCCACGATCGTGGTGGGCGAGGAGCCGCTGTCGTACGACATCCTGCTCAGCGGCACCAGCGGGCTGACCGGTGTGGTCCGGGCCGCCGGGAGCGCGCTGCCGGTCAAGGACGCGATGGTGATCGTCACCGACGTCCGCGGTGACCTGCTGGCCACCGCCGCCACCGGCGAGCAGGGCGAGTTCGGCTTCGCCGACCTGGTGCCGGGCACGGTCACCATGGCCGTCAACGCGAGCGGGTTCCGGCCGCGCGCGCTGCCCGTCGAGATCGGCACCACCGGGGTCACCCGGATCGAGATCGACCTGGACGCCGGCGCCCGCCTCCAGGGTGTCGTCAAGGCCCCGCACGGACCGCTGGCCGACGCCCGCGTGACCCTCGTCGACCAGGCGGGCAACGTGGTCGGCACGGCCACCACCGGCACGGACGGCGCGTACGCCTTCACCGACCTGGACAGCGGCGAGTACACCGTCATCGCGACGGGTTACCCGCCGGCGGCGACGGCCCTGACCGTGGCCGGCACCGGAGTCGACGGCCACGACATCCGGCTCGCCCACCCCGGCGAGTAGTTCCACCCGGCCCGTGGCGGGGCACGCTCCGACCGGAGAAGCCCCGCCACGGGCGGGTTGCCCATATGACGCACATGCGACCGATTTTGTAAGGCTTTGCAGGGAGAAACGGGATGGGACTGACCGCGAAGATCCGTACGCGGGACGGGTGGGCCGTGTCGCACGCGGTCGTCACGGTGACCGACATGACCGGTACGCAGGTGCTGCGCGCCGAGACGGACGCCGAGGGAGCCGTACGGGATGCCACCGAGCTGGCACCGGGGGCGTACACGGTGATCGTGACGGCCGTGGGGTACGCCCCCGTGGCCTCCTCCGCGATCGTCACCGCGAGCGGCCGGGCCGAGGTCGGCACGGTCACCCTGGCCCGCCAGGGCGGCAGCGAACTGCCGCCGCCCGGGCCCTGGACCATCGACCCGGTGCACTCCTCCGTCGCCGCGGTCGCCCAGCACCTGGGGATCTCCAGCGTGCACGGCCGGTTCACGGAGTTCGGCGGCACGATCGAGATCGCGCCGGACGACGTCACCAAGTCCCGCGTGGAGGCGGTCATCAGGGCCGCGTCCGTCGACACGGGCAACGGTATGCGCGACACGCACCTGAAGTCCGGGGACTTCCTGGACGTCGAGCGGCACCCGGAGCTCACGTACCGCTCCACGGGTCTGACCGCGGCCGGCTCGGACCGCTGGACGGTCCACGGCGAACTGTCCATGCACGGCGTCGTACGACCGGTCGACCTGGACCTCGCCTACCTCGGCACCGGCGCGGACCCCTGGGGCGGCACGCGCGCCGCGTTCCGCGCGACCGCCGAACTGCACCGCGAGGACTTCGCGATGAACTACAACCAGGTGCTGCAGGCCGGGATCGCCGCCATCGGTACGACGCTGAGGGTGGAGCTGGACATCCAGGCGGTACAAGGCGACTCCCTGCCGACCGCTTGAGGGGTGACCGCGCCGCCACGACGTACTCGCGGACGGGCCTGCGGTGTCAGCGCCCCTGCGCCGGGGCACGGGCCGCGAGTACCGGAATGGAAGCGATCTTCTCCGGGTCCAGGTGCTCCCAGACCAGTCCGGCCGGGCGGTACGGTGACGGGCAGGAGATGACCTCGTCGGGTGTGACGATGAGGTCCACCCCGAAGTCGTGATCAGTTGCCGGGAGATCCTCGTCCAGCACTTGAAGCGAGTGGACGGTGGACACGACCACCGTGCGGTCGCTGATCAGGCCGGCCTCCATCAGGAACGCGAACTCAAGATCCGAATACCCGGCTCCCTTGCCGATACGTGCACCTGCCCGGTTTACCGCAACGCTCCCGACGACCACCATGTCGACCGGCTGGAGATCGGCAACTTCGACTCGTGGAGCCACAGTTGCCGCAATCTTGCTGGAAGCTGCCTCCTGGGGTGCGACGGAGAGCGCGGCGGGGTCAAGAAGGTAAAAGGGGCGCGGGTCGGCGAGTTTCGGCACCGCCATGAAGACGGTTTTTCCCTCCGCGAGGGCACGCGCGCGTACGGGCAGTTGGGCTTTGTCGGGTACGGCCTTGATGACGCGTGCGTTGTGCCAGGGCTCAAGCTCGGCGAGTCGGTCTGCCGCGGTTTCAGAGCCTTTGAAGTTCGGGATACGGCCATGAGCCGTTGCATCGAGGACGGCACTTGACGCGTCGAGCAGGCTCCAGACCTTCTCGCGTACTTGCTGCTTCTCCTGGTCCACCTGTGCACGCATGCGGGGCTCCTTCATGCCTTGGTCATGCCGCTTCCATCAACGCCATCAGCCGGTCCTGTGCCTCCTGCACCGCGGGGTCGTTCCGCCATGGACGCATCTCTCGGGCGGCTCGGAAGACGATGTTGATTCCACCACCTCCGCGTGTGCCGCGCAGTTCGCTCACAGCGTCGTTGAACGCGATGAGTGCGGCGTCCAGGTCGCCGTTGCGGAGGCGGGCCAGAGTGAGGTTGCCGAGGACGATCGCCCGGGACTTGCGCCGGTCGTGCAGCGCATCGGCAGTGTGAACCAGGAGTTCTTCGGCTTTGCGGTAGTCGCCGAGGGAGAGGTAACAGGAGCCGGCCAAGCGGCCGAAGTGAGTGGGAGAGAACAGCTCATGGGCCGCGTCCGCGCCGTGAGCCTGGCTCAAGTGTCGTTCACCGCCTGTCAGAGCGCGTTCGCACTCGCCTGTCTCGCCAAGGTAGGCGTATGCCTCCGCAGCATGGAGCATGGCGAGCCCCGTGAGGACGTGGCTGGTGTACCGGGCCGTACGGGCTGCCTGGAGTGCCAAATCCAAGCCTTCTTGGTAGTTGTTCGCCCCGTAGAGGGCCACGTGGCAGGTCCGTAAGAGGGCGTGCCCTTCCGTGTTCGCGTCGCCCAGGTGGCGAGCCACTTCGACGCTCTGCGAGTAGTACGAACGGGCTGTGGTGTGGTCTCGTCGCTGAGACGCGTCCCAGACGAGCTGCCCCATGAAGGTCGTCGCATCCGCCTGGAGAATCCGCATCTCCCCGAGATCCCCGCCCGCGAACTCGCCCTGTACGCACGGGCCGTCGAGACGCTGCGTGGCATGAACGTGCCCGTCGTCGTCCTCGACACCGGGAGGGCCACTCCATCGGAGGGAGCCGCACAGATCGCCTCGTCCATCACCCGCCGCCCCGGTAGCGTCGGCCCCAGTGACCCCGACTCGCTCACGGTGACCAGATGACAGCCATCCTCGACACGCACGTGATCCTGCGCAGCGGTGACAAGATCCTCATGTCCCAGCGCGGCGGCTCCTACGGCAACGGCCGATGGCATGTCCCGTCCGGGAAGCTCGACCCCGACGAGCCGTTGCCCGACGGCGCCGCGCGGGAACTCCTCGAAGAGACCGGCGTCACCGTGGACCCCGCGCATCTGCGCATGGTCCACGTCGTCCACCACCGCCAGGCGGAGGGCGACCGTGTCGGCTTCTTCTTCCTGGCCACCGAGTGGACCGGCGAACCCGTCAACCGCGAGCCTGACAAGTGCCTCGACCTGCGATGGTTCGATGTGCACGACCTCCCGGACGACATCATCGAGTACCCCGCCGCAGGGCTGCGCGGCTATCTCTCCGGCACCGGCACGCTCACCCTGCACGACTGGTAATCCGCCCCGGCGTAGGCACAGCAGGGTCAGCCACCGGGGCGGACATTGCCCCTAGGCTGCGTTGCCATGGCACCGAACATCGCGACCAACACCCGTGTATCGCTCGCCGAACTGCTGGACTTCGTACGCCCCCGGCACCGGGCCCTGCTCATCACCCGCCGCGCCGACGGCGGGCCGCAGGCCTCTCCGCTGACCTGCGGGGTCGACGACGCGGGCCGGATCGTCGTCTCGACCTACCCCGAGCGCGCCAAGACCCGCAACGCCCGGCGCGACCCCCGGGTCAGCCTGCTCGTCCTCAGCGACGAGTGGAACGGCCCCTGGGTCCAGATCGACGGCACGGCCGAGGTCATCGACGCCCCCGACTCGGTGGAACCGCTGGTCGAGTACTACCGCAACATCGCCGGCGAACACCCCGACTGGGACGAGTACCGAGCGGCGATGGTGAAGCAGGGCAAGTCGATCATCCGCATCACGCCCGAGCGCTGGGGCCCGGTCGCCACGGGAGGCTTTCCGGCGCGGCTCGTGACGGACCAGTAGACACCGCTCACCCACCCGACGGACGGAGTCCGGCGCAGCACCCCGAAGCCTGCGAAGCAGTGCGAGGGGCGCAGACAAGAGGGGCCCGAGCGGCGATGGTGAAGCAAGGCAAGTCGATCATCCGCATCACGCCCGAGCGCTGGGGCCCGGTCGCCACCGGCGGGTTCCCGGCGCGGCTCGTGACGGACCAGTAGTCAGCCGCGTTCGACCATCGCCTCGATGCCGGCGATCAGCAGGTCCAGGGCGAAGGTGAAGTCGCGGTCGAGCATTTCGGCGACCGTGTCCCCGCCACGGGCCGCCATGATGTCCTTGGACTCCCGGATGACCTCGGCGGTCTCCGGCGTCTCGTTCACCGCGTCCATGGCCAGGCGGAAGTACTCGTCCGGGGTCATACCCGCGGCCGCGACCCGGGCGGCGAAGTGGCTCTCGATCGTGCCGTAGCCGTACACGAACTGGAAGACGGCCGAGATGGCACCGGTGATGCCGTGCGCGGGCAGCCCCGCCCGGCGGACCACCCGCTGGACCACCCGGGAGAAGGCCAGCGAGTTCGGGCCGATGTTGAGGTAACGCCCCGCCAGCGGTGACAGCCAGGGGTGGCGCACCAGCAGAACCCGGTACTCGCCGGCCAGCCCGCGCAGCTGCTCGCGCCAGTCCTCGCCCGCGGCCTCGGGGTCGGGCAGCCGCAGTTCGCCGAAGGCGGCGTCCAGGGCGAGTTCGAGCAGGTCGTCCTTGGTGTCGACGTACCAGTACAGGGACATCGCGGTGACGTTCAGCTCGGCGGCCAGCCGCCGCATCGAGAACTTCGCCAGCCCCTCGGCATCGAGCAGCCGCACGGACGCGCCGGTGATCCGTTCCCGGTCCAGCCCGGAGGGCTGACTGCCGCTACGACCACCCCGACGGGCCTTCTCCTCCAGCCACACACTGGCTCGCGCCGACCGACCCGCATCCTTCACCACCGGCGCACCTTTCTCGATTCCGGCCACTGGACCAACCTAAAGGGGCGCCCCGCCACCCCGCTGCCCCGAGCTCTCAGGCGGCCACCCGTTCCGCCCGCCGGAGCAACCCCGCTGCCACGAATCCTCCCATCAGCACAGCAACCGCCCCCACCATCTGACCGGCCCCGAGCCCGGCCGACAACGACTCCCCCGAAGCCACGGAAGAGCTCAGCACGGCACCCAGAACGGCGACACCAAGACCGTTCCCGAATTCGGCAAGGGTGCCGTTGATACCGGCTCCGACCCCCGCCTTCTCCGGAGGAATCGCACTCATGATGGCGTGCGCCATCGCCGGGTTGGCGATCGCGCACCCCGCGCCGATCAACAGCAGACCGAGCAGCGTCCCGCCGTATCCCCCGGAGTCCAGCTCCGCTATGGCCACCAGTCCGCAGGACATCAGCACCATTCCGAGCGCGATGGACACCGGCGTACCCAGTCGTCCGGACCACTTCGCCGACAGCCCGGAGAAGTTGAGCACCACGACCGTCAGCGCCAGCGGAGCGGTCCGCAGCCCCGCCTCCAAGGGCCCGTATCCGAGCACGAACTGCAGATGCTGGGTGAGCAGGAACAGCGCCCCGCCCATGCCGAAAGTGATGAGCACGGCCCCGGACACCGCGCCGATGAACCGCTGGTTGCGGAAGAAATGGACGTCGAGCATCGGATCGGCGACACGGCTCTCCCACCAGGCGAAGGCACCGAGCACCAGCACCGCCACCGGGACCGAGACGAGGACGTGCGCCGACGTCCAGCCATACCGCGGCCCGGAGATGATCGCGAAGACGAGCGAGGCCATACCGATGGTCGACAGTACGGCGCCCAGCAGGTCCGGGCGGTCGCCCCGGGGGTTCTTGGACTCCGGCACCAGGGCCACCACCGCGACCAGGCCCAGCGCCGCGACGGGGATGTTGATCAGGAAGATCGCACCCCACCAGAAATGGTTCAGCACGAACCCCCCGATGAGCGGACCCCCCGCAAAGCCGAGCGCGGCCACCGCGCTCCAGATCCCGATCGCCTTCGGCTGCTCCTCGGGCGTGAAGATCTGCATGGCCACGGCGAGCGTGGTGGTGAGCAGCAGCGCGCCGCCGATGCCCATGCCGGCCCGCGCGGCGATCAACTGGCCGGTGGACCCGGCGAGTCCGGCCACCAGCGAGCCGATGCCGAACAGGGCGAGCCCCGTGACGAGCATCTTCTTGCGGCCGTAGCGGTCGGCGGCGCTGCCCGCGGTGAGCAGCAGCCCGGACTGCACCAGGGAGTAGGCGTTGATCATCCACTGGATGTCGGAGGTGGCCGCGTGCAGCTCGTGGGTGAGCGAGGGGATGGCCACGTTCAGAACGGTGTTGTCGAGCAGCACGGTGAGCTGCGCGAGACAGATGACGCCGAGGATCAGCCAGCGCTGGGGATGACCTTGACGGCTTTGGGGAGCAGACATGTCGTACACCGTATAGCAGTGCCTATACGGTGTACGACTCCTTTTTCCGTCGGCAGAACTACCGCCGTCAGCCGCTCTTCTTCTGCGTGAGGTCGTAGAAGGTGGCCGAACCGACCGTCACCTTTTTGAAGGTCTTCTGGACCCACGAGCTGATCTGCGAAGCGGTGCCGTTGCTGCTGCCGCCCCTGCCACCGCCGATGCCGCCGCCCATGCCGCCGCCCGCGATGAAGTAGTGGACCCTTCCGTCCTCCACGTACTTCATGAACTGCGCCAGCGTCGGGGACGGGTCGGTGCCGTTGAAGCCGCCGATCGCCATCACGGGGTCGCCGGTGGCGAGCTGGTAGCTGGCCGCGTTCTGAGACCCGATGGACGCGGCGGCCCAGGTGTACCGGGACGCGTTCTTCTCCAGCAGCTGCTTCGCGGCGGAGGAGACGTTCGCGCCGTTCAGCAGGCCGCCGGCACCCATACCGCCGCCCAGACCGCCCTCGCCCCACCGGCCGCCGCCGGGGAACCCGTTGCCGTTCAGCCGGCCCTGGCCGTTCTGGCCCTGCCGGCCTTGGCCGTTCTGGCCCGGCATGCCCCCGCCCGGGAAGCCACCGGTACCGCCGCCCGGGAAACCGTTGCCCTGCCCATGCCCCTGCTGCCCCCGCATGCCGCCGCCGAAGCCGCCGCGCATGGCGCCGGCCTTGCCGCCGCCCATCCGGCCGCCGCCGAAGCCCATCATGCTCGCACCCGCCGGACCGGCCGTCGGGATGGAGCCGGTGTGCGCGGAGTCCACTGTGCTCAGGGTGTTCGCCGTCGGGCCGGCGAGCGCGGCCACCAGGCCCACCGCCGCCGCCCCGAGGGCCAGTTGCCGGGAGATGCGGCCGACGAAGACGAGGCCCAGCGCGGCCGCCAGACCGCCGATCAGCACCAGCCACTTCAGCCAGGGGAGATAGCTGGAGGTGCGGTTGAGCAGGACGTATCCCCAGATCGCCGCGGCCACGACGGACGCGGCGAGCGTGATCGACGCCCAGATCTCCGTGCGCCGCTCCCACAGCAGCCCGGCACCCATGCCGATGACGGCCGCCAGGTAGGGCGCGAGCGCCACCGTGTAGTACTGGTGGAAGATGCCCGCCATGTAGCTGAAGACCACCATCGTGATCAGCAGCGAGCCGCCCCACACCAGGAACGAGGCCCGGGTGACGGACGTACGGCGCGTCTTCCTGGTCGCCCACAGGCCCGCGACCAGCAGGATCAGCGCGGCCGGGAGCAGCCAGGAGATCTGGCTGCCGATCTCGGAGCTGAACATCCGGTCCCAGCCGGTCGCACCCCACCGGCCCGAGCTGCCCGCGCCGCCACCACCACCACCGCCACCGCCACCGCCGCCGACGCTGCCGGTCTCGTCGCCGTTGATGCGGCCGAGGCCGTTGTAGCCGAAGGTCAGCTCCAGGAAGCTGTTGTTCTGCGAACCGCCGATGTAGGGGCGGGAGGAGGCCGGCCACAGCTCCACGATCGCCACCCACCAGCCACCGGAGACGACCAACGCGGCCGTGGCGAGGGCCAGTTGACCGAGGCGCTTCCTCAGCTTCACCGGGCCGCAGACGGCGTAGACGATCGCCAGCGGCGGCAGGATCAGGAACGCCTGCAGGGTCTTGGCGAGGAACGCGAAGCCGATGGCCACGCCCGCCCACACCAGCCACTTCGTGCGGCCGTCCTCCACCGCCCGTACGACGAAGTAGCAGGCCAGCGCCATCAGCAGGGCCAGCATTGCGTCCGGGTTGTCGAACCGGAACATCAGCGCCGCGACCGGGGTGAGTGCGAGCACCGCGCCCGCGACCAGACCGGCCACCGGGCTGAACCGGCGCCGTACCGCCGCGTGCACGACCGCCACTGTGCCGACGCCCATCAGGACCTCGGGGGTGAGGATCGCCCAGGAGTTCAGGCCGAAGATCCGCACCGACAGCTCCATAGGCCACAGGAAGGCCGACGGTTTGTCGACGGTGATCGCGTTGCCCGCGTCCAGCGAACCGAAGAAGAACGCCTTCCAGGACTTGCTGCCCGCCTGTACGGCCGCCGAGTAGAAGGAGTTGGCGTAGCCGGAGGCGCTGAGGTTGTAGAGGTAGAGCACGAGGGTGGCGGCCAGCAGGCCGAGGAGGGCCGGGCGCGCCCAGCGCGGATCCTCGGGCCGGCCGCGCCACAGTCTGTGGACGAACGGCTGCTTGGGCTCAGCACCGGCCCGGTGGGGGTGCGGGGCAGCGGTCGGTGCCGGGCCCCAGGCGGCGGGGCTGCCCGCCTGCGTGGACTGGTCGTAGTGCGCGGTCATCGGGGATCCCCCGGATCGGTGTCGTGAGGGCGCACCGGCTGCAGGTGCGGGGTGGCGTCCCTCCAGCTGCCGTCCCCGGCTGCACCGGCGCGGACCTGGGTGGTCTGGTGCGGTTGCTCGTACGGCTGCTGTCCGTACGACTGCCCGTACGACTGCCGTCCGTACGACTGCTGGCGCGGCACCGGCCGCTGCGGCAGCGGTGCGTACGGAGCGGCGGTGACGGCCGTCGAGTCGGTGCCGGAGCCGTCGCGGTCCGGGAAGACCCAGGCGCGGAAGAGCAGGAAACGCAGCACGGTCGCGGCGAGGTTGGCGGCGATCAGCACCGCCAGCTCGGTGGAATGCGCCGGGTTGTCGCCGGCCGCGTTCAGGGCGGCCAGGGAGCCGCTGGTCAGCACGAGACCGATGCCGAAGACGACCAGGCCCTGCGCCTGGTGCCGTACGGCGCCGGCCCGGCCGCGCACCCCGAAGGTGAGCCGGCGGTTGGCGGCCGTGTTGGCGATCGCCGAGACCAGCAGGGCGAGCGCGTTGGCGACCTGGGAGCCGGAGAACTGCCGGAAGAGGCTGTAGAGGACGAGGTAGAAGAGGGTGGACAGGCCGCCGACGACGCAGAAGCCGACGAGCCGGCGGGTAAGTCCCTTGGGGACGTCGGTGAGATCGCGGTCGCGCGGGTCGTCACCGAAGGGCCTGGTCAGCCGGTCCAGCGCGAGCGAACCGGTGGCCAGTGCCCGGCCGACCCGCCACACGCCCCGCAGGTCGTCCGTGGCCGTCTTCACGAGGTGCACGGTGGAGTCCGGGTCGTCGACCCAGTCGACCGGCACCTCGTGGATCCGGAGCCCCGCCCGCTCGGCGAGCACCAGCATCTCGGTGTCGAAGAACCAGCCGGTGTCCTCCACCAGCGGCAGCAGCACCTGCGCCACATCCCGCCGGATCGCCTTGAAGCCGCACTGCGCGTCGGAGAAGCGGGCCTGGAGCGAACCGCGCAGGATCAGGTTGTAGGCCCGGCTGATGAACTCCCGCTTGGGGCCGCGCACGACCCGGGAGGAGCGGGCGAGCCGGGAGCCGATCGCGAGGTCCGAGTGACCGGAGATCAGCGGCGCCACCAGCGGCAGCAGGGCGTTGAGGTCGGTGGACAGGTCGACGTCCATGTAGGCGAGGATCGGCGCGTTCGACGCCGACCACACGGTCCTGAGGGCCCGCCCCCGGCCCTTCTGCTCCAGGCGGAAGTGGGTGACCTCGGGGATCTCCTGCTCCAGCCGCGCGGCCACCTGCGGGGTGGTGTCCGTCGACGCGTTGTCCGCGATCGTGATGCGGAACGCGTACGGGAAGGTGCGCTTGAGGTGCTCATGCAGCCTGCGCACACATGGCTGGAGGTCCTTCTCCTCGTTGTAGACGGGGATCACTACGTCCAGGACAGGCGTACCGGCGTCGCCGGCCGGGAGGTGCTCCCGCGCCGGCAGAGTGCCGGGAGAAGAGTCGGTTCGCATGGAACCGACTCAACTCAAGCGCCCTGTCGCACCCATGTGGTGGCACTGTGCTGTGCCTGTGAGTGCGATTGCCGGTCCGTTTCGGGAGCGGGCCGGGGCACGGCGGCCGGGGCGAGCGCGGGCAGATGCACGGTGAACACGGTCCGCCCCGGACCGCTGTCCACGGTCACGGCACCGCCGTGCGCGGCGGCGACCGCCTGCACGATGGCGAGCCCGAGCCCGGTGGACCCGGTGGCCCGCGACCGCGCGGAGTCGCCGCGCGCGAACCGCTCGAAGACGTGCGGCAGCAGATCGAGCGGAATGCCCTGCCCGTTGTCCTCGACGTCGACGCACATCCACGGCCCGCGCCGCTGCACGCGCGCGGTGACGGTCGTACCGGGCGGGGTGTGCTTGCGGGCGTTGCCGAGCAGATTGACGAGCACCTGCTGAATGCGGGCGGCGTCGGCGGAGACCAGGGCGGGCTCGTCGGGCAGGTCCAGCCGCCAGTTGTGGTCCACGCCGGCCGCGCGGGAGTCGCTGATGGTGTCCACGACGAGCGGGATGAGATCGGTCTGCTCGAACTGCAGCGGCCGCCCGGCGTCCAGGCGGGCGAGCAGGAGGAGATCCTCCACGAGGAGGGTCATCCGGCCCGCCTCGGACTCGATCCGCCCGAGGGCGTGCCGGGTGTCGGGGCCCACCTGCTCCCGCCCGCGCCGGGTCAGCTCGGCGTACCCGCGAATGGACGCGAGGGGCGTCCGCAGCTCATGACTGGCGTCGGCGACGAACTGCCGTACCCGCATCTCGCTCTGCTGCCGGGCGTGCAGGGCGCCGTGCACGTGGTTGAGCATGCGATTGAGCGCGGCGCCGACCTGCCCGACCTCCGTGTGCGGATCGCACTCGGACTCCGGAACCCGCTCGCTGAGGTTCACCTCGCCCGTGTGCAGCGGGAGTTCCGAGACACGGGTGGCGGTGTTGGCGACCTTGCGGAGGGGGCGGGTGGCGACGCCGACGATGACGGTGCCGGCGATACCGGCGGCCACAAGTCCGGCCACGGTGACGCTGACCTCGATGAGGATCAGGGCGTCGATGTTGTCGTCAACGGCCTTGGTCGGGATGGCGACGTAGTAGGTGCCGTTGGGGCCGGTGACGTACTGCGCGCGGTAACTACCGAGGCCGGGGAGGTCCACGGTGTGCCTGTTGATGTCCTTGGGCACGGCGTTGAGAGCCGCGAGCTGCGCCTTGTTCAGCGACCTGGCGCTCATCGAGAAGTCGTCGTCGGACTTGTGGCCGACCTTGCCCTCGGTCGTCCCGCCGTTGTCCACCTTGGCCACAGCCGTGTTCTGCGACGGCTGTGGGCCTCGGCTGACGAACTCGGTGAGGTTCACCGTGTGACCGTTCTGCCCGCCATCCGGCTGGCCGCTCTGCCGACCGTCCGGCCCGCCGCCGGGCACGACCGCGTCCTTGCCCTGGCCGAGCGGACCGAACTGCCCGGACGCCCGGGCGCCGACCTCGCGCAACTGGCCGTCGAGCTGGGCATACAGATGTGAGCGCAGCGCCACCGTGGTCACCGTACCGATCACCGCGCACACCACCGCGATCAGCACCACCGACGCGACGACGAGCCGGGTCCGCAGGGTGCGCGGCTGCCCCGCCCGCCACTTCCGCCGTTTCTGCGGACCCGGCCGTCGTCGTCCTCTCATGACACGGCTGGCTTGATCAGATAGCCGGCCCCACGCCGGGTGTGGATCATGGGCTCACGGCCCGCGTCGATCTTCCGCCGCAGATACGAGATGTACAGCTCGACGACGTTGGCCTGCCCGCCGAAGTCGTACGACCAGACCCGGTCCAGGATCTGCGCCTTGCTGAGCACACGCCGCGGGTTGCGCATCAGGAAGCGCAGCAGCTCGAACTCGGTGGCGGTGAGGTGTATCGACTCCCCGGCCCGCGACACCTCATGGCTGTCCTCGTCGAGGGTCAGATCCCCGACGACGAGCACGGAGTCGGACCGCCGATCGGCGGCGCCGGACCGCCGGATGAGCCCCCGCAGCCGCGCCACGACCTCCTCCAGGCTGAACGGCTTGGTGACGTAGTCGTCCCCGCCGGCGGTGAGCCCGGCGATACGGTCCTCGACGGCGTCCTTGGCGGTCAGGAACAGCACCGGCACGTCGGGCAGTTCGCGCCGCAGCCGGCCGAGGACGGCCAGCCCGTCCATGTCGGGCAGCATCATGTCGAGCACGACGGCGTCGGGCCGGAACTCACGGGCGGTCTGAACGGCGCCCTGACCGTCCCCCGCACTCCTGATCTGCCAGCCCTCGTAACGAAGGGCCATGCTCAGCAGTTCAGTGATCGACAACTCGTCGTCCACCACAAGCACTCGGACGGGGCTCCCGTCCGGCCTGAGCAGTTCGGTGCGCCCCTGGGGCGAGGTCGTGGTCATGGTGGACACCATGTCGCCGTCCTCTGAGAGGAGACTTTCCCCAGTCTGTGATTTCCCTGAGAAACACCCAGGCATCTCTCAGGCAGCGCCTGGGAGACGGAAGGGGATCGGACCGGGTGGCCGAGGGCCCGACTTCGGCGACCGAAGGCCGGACTTCAGCGGCTGAAGACGTGACCGTGCTCGACCCGGGCGATGTGGATCGCGTACCGCTCGTACCACCGCTGACGCCCGCGCCGCTTGGCCGCCAGGTGCTCGGGATGGTCACGCCACCGCTCGATCCCTTCGAGGTCCCGGAAGTAGGCGACGCTGATGGCGAGTCCGCCGGGGGTGTGGGCGAAGTCCTCGCCCAGGAAGCCGGGGATGTCACGATCCCTCAGAACAGCCCGCCCTGCTCGCCCCGGAACTCCCGCACGGCAAAGGTGAGTCGGTGAGAAGGCGAACCGGGCGGCGGCACCAGCTCCCACCCCGCCATCAGCCGCGTGTCGAGTACGACGACCCCGCGCGCTCCGACCGCCACATGCAGATCGGGCCCGGCGGCCGCGACCAGCTCACCGCTCACGGCTCCGCCCGGGACCAGCTCCACGACCTCACCGCACGCGGCCGCCGACCGGTCGAGCCCGAAAACCCCCATGTGATCGGTCACTTCACAGGGCTCCGGCCGCAGCGACTCCGGCCACCCGGCGAGCGCGACGGCCCGCGCATGCAGCTCCCGCACCTCGGCGGCACGCTCGTCCGCGCTCTCCGGGAGGGCCGCTCGCACCGCGCGCTTCTCGGCGTACGGAATCCGGTCCGGCACCTGGAGCGCGGCCCGCAGCAGCTCTTCGGTACGCCGGGCGGCCATCAGCGGACCGGTGCCGAGCCGGCTGAAACAGACGGCGCCCTGTTCGAGCAGCCGAGCGCTGCCCCGCTCGACGGCGGTGATCCCGACCTTGACCATCCCGGGCCCGAACCACGCCAGATACACCCGGTACGGCCGAGGGTCGTCGGCGATGGTGTCGGCGGCCACGGAATGCGCCCGGTCCAGCCGCGCACACTCCTCGCACCGGGCCCCCGTACTCCGCCCCGGCACCACGGCCCGCACCGGACACGCATGCCCCCGCGCCCCCACACACGTCCGCACACCCCCTTCCGGCACGGCGAAACCGACCCGCTTCCCGCAGGGCAGCGCACTGCACCGCCCGCCGTCCCAGACCAGCACGGGCCCCTCGGACGACCAGCGCAGTCCGGTGCACTTCCATACAGGTGCCATCACTCGTCAGGGTATGGGGTGGGTCTGACAACGGACTGCGGGAGCAGGCGGAGTACGGTACGAAGCCGTTGATGTCATTCATCGATCACCAACGGCCCTTCGCCGAAAGCACATTCACTCGACGGGCGACAGAGGCATCGATTCGGCAGCCGTCGGCGTCGCGGCCACCGGGGCCGCCGCACGTCCCCGCCCCGCCAGCCGGCAGCCGACGCAGCCGGTGTGGCCCTCCCGGGCCCGGGTGTCCCGGATCCGCATGCCCCACTGGCCTCGCGGCCGTACGCCCGGCGGCTTGCCCCAGCCGGACAGATGCAGGACCCATGTCACCAGAACGCTCACGGCCACGACCGTGAGCCCGCCCGCGACCAGCGGCAGGGAGGCCACGCACACGCCCGAGCCGACCACGCCGCCTCCCACGGTCGCGATGCCGAAGCCGGTCCAGCCGGCGATCGTGTGACCCTCGTCGTACAGACTCATACCGCGCCTCCGGGGACGAGATTCCCTCACGAGCTAAGACATTTACCAATCGAATATCTCACCAGCTAAGGGAATCCGAAAGATGCACGGCACGCCGCGACCGCCCGCCACCCCGGCCCAGGCGCTGTCGGCGATGGACCATCTCATCGCCGCCCACCTGATCGGACAGCAGGAGCTGGCCCGGCGGCTGGGGCTGAACGTCACCGACCTGACCTGTTTCGCCTTCGTCCTGGAGGCCGGCGAAGACCTGCTGACGGCCGGCGACCTCGCCGCCCGCGCCCACGTCACCACCGGCGCGGTGACCGGCATCCTCAACCGCCTCGAACGCGCCGGCTATGTCACCCGCCGCCCCGACCCCACGGACCGCCGCCGGGTCCGCGTGGCAGCCGTACCGGCCGCCGTCACCCGCGTCGAGGCGGTGTACGCGGGTCACTACCAACGCCTGACGGCCCTGTTCTCCGACTACTCCCCCGAGGAACTGGCGATCATCACCGACTGGTTCACCCGCGCCACGACCCTGGCCCACGCGTACCTGGAGAAACTGAACCGGAACGACCCCGAGGAGGAGGGTGAGGAGGAGGGCTGACGCACGCCGCCACCTGAACGCCTGCCCCCATCTGTGATCGGGCTACGCGTTCGGCGTCGTCGGGACCGAAATGCCAAAGGCCCCGGATCTCTCCGGGGCCTTTGTTCTGTGTGCACTCGGCAGGATTCGAACCTGCAACCTTCTGATCCGTAGTCAGATGCTCTATCCGTTAAGCTACGAGTGCTTGTTCTTTTGTTTTGGCCCCCGCTCCCGGCCCTTTCGGCCCGCTCGCGGCGACAGGAAGAACATTACATGACTGCCGCCGTCATGTGAAATCCGTTCCGCACACCCCTTGTGACCTGCGAAAACGCCGACATGGGGGTGGCTGGGGGCGTCGGGAGAACCGTGGGGTGGGAACGCCGAAGCCCCGGTCCTGGGGACCGGGGCTTCGGGATCGGGGCGGAGGCGGAGGGATTTGAACCCTCGATGGGCTTTAAGACCCAAACCGCATTAGCAGTGCGGCGCCATAGACCGGACTAGGCGACGCCTCCAGCACAACCGCTCACGCGAGCGCGCGATTGGTGCTTGCAGATGATGACACAGCCGAGTGGCCCGTCACCAATCGCCCCCCACGGTACTAGGCAGTCGGGTCGCAGGGCAAAGGGCTTTCGTCCGGCGAGGCGCGGACGCAACGTCCGGCGGGCGGGGGCGTTGAGCAGGGCATGATCTTTCGTCTTCAGCGGGGCCCGGTGCGCGGCGGCGGGATGTCCGTCCTCGCGGTCGTCTCGGGTCTTCTCGCCCTCTCCGCCGTACCCGCCGCCGCCGTACCCGTACCCGCCGTGCCGCCGCCCGTGCGGCCCGAGGACCAGGCCGGTGATCACCTCACCGTGGTCGTGCGGCACGCCGGACCCGAGCGGGACGGGACGCACGAGCTGTTCTGCCACCCGGCCGGCGGGAGCCGGCCGGACGCGGCGGATACCTGCCGGGCGCTGGACGGGCGGACGCGGTGGGGGCAGGACCTCTTCGCCCCGGTGGCGCCCGGCACCACCTGCACCATGCTCTACGGCGGACCGGCCACCGCACATGTGACCGGCACCTGGGCCGGACGCGACGTCGACGCCACCTACGACCGCAGCAACGGGTGCGAGATCGGGCGATGGGACCGGATGGTGCCGCTGCTGCCGCAGCTGGGCGGCCCCACGGCATAGGGGCGGGCCCCACGGCACAGGGGCAGGTCCGACGGCAAAAGGGCCGGTCCGAGGCGGTTCGAGGTGGTCCATGGGTGGGGATCGGCCGGATCGTCGGGCACGTAAAGGTCCCGCGAAGGTCTCGCGGAGCGTCCCTGGTGGCCGGAGGCTGTGGCCGGGCCGTGGCCGAGGTGTCGTCGGGGTGTGGTCGGGGTGTGGGCACGGGTTCGGTGTCACTTCGTCGTGGGACCTCCCTCTCATCCGGCGTCGCGAGCGCAATGTGTGCGCTTAGACTCCCTCGCGTGACACGTCGCGGGCCCCTTGGCAAGATGGCCCGAGCGGTCGGCAAGGTGCGGTAACAGGGAGGAAGGCGTCTCGTGAGCAGCAGGCCATCCCGAGGCGCTGCTCGCCTCGCAGCCATACTCGACGCGCTGCCGGACGCGTTGGTCCTGGTCAACGCCAACGGAACCGTCGTCAACGCGAACACCATCGCGCTGGAGGCCTTCGAGGCGCCGGGCACGGCGCTGGTCGGGCGCGGGCTGCTCGATCTGCTGCCCGAGTTCGACTCGCGGCTCATCCCCGGGTCGATGCGCCGGCCCGATCACATGGATCCGGCGGGGCGGACCAAGCCGACCCGGATGATCGCCCGGCGCACCGACGGGAGCGAGTTCCCGGTCGAGGTCACGAGCGCGAATCTGGAGAACGGTCAGCAGGCCTACGACGGTTACGGCTACACCGGCGACGAACTGCTGATGATCGTCGTACGGGACCTGTCCGGGACCGTCGACACCGAGGCGGAGCTGGCGCGCTCGCAGCGGCAGACCGAGATGATTCTGCGGGCTGCGGCGGAGGGCGTCGTCGGCACCGACACCGACGGGCGGATCGTGCTCGTCAATCCGGCCGCCGCCCAGATACTGGGCTACCGGGCCGGTGAGCTGGGCGGCAAGGAGCTGCACGCCCTCGTACTGCACTCGCGCCCCGACGGCTCCCCCTTCCCGTACGAGGAGTCCCCGCTCGCCGACACCCTGCGCTCCGGGCGCAAGCACCGGGTGCGCGGGCAGGTGCTGTGGTCCAAGGGCGACGCGAAGGTGTCCGTCGACCTCACCACCGCGCCGGTGCGCGACGGGGACCAGCTCGTCGGCGCCGTGATGACCTTCACCGACCGGCGGCCGTACGAGGCGCTGGCCGAGGAGAAGGCCGCGCAGGAGAAGGCGCACGCGGAGGAGGTCGAGCGGCTCACCGAGGAGCACGCCTCCGATCTGACCGCGCTGCGGCAGTCGCACGTCACCGAGGTCGAGGAGCTGCGCGAGCAGCACGTGGAGGAGCTGGCGGCCGGCGAGGAGCGGTACGCCGCGCTCGCCGAGCGGGAGAAGGACCGGTACGAGGCCCTCGCCGGGCGGCACGAGCAGCTGCTGACCCTGCTCGCCCAGTCGCTGCGCGGGCCCCTCGACGAGCTGCGGCGCGACCTGGCCGCGCTGGCCGCCGACGACGCCGGGCAGCTGTGGCCCGAGGCCAACCAGGTCCTCCACCACCTGTCGGCCGGGTACTCGCGCATCACCACCCTCATCGACAACGTCCTCGGCTACCAGCGGCTGGACGCGGGCACCGAGGACATCAGCCGTACGAAGGTGATGCTGGACGCCGTCGTCGCCGCCGGTGTCGACGGCGCGGTCGAGCTGATCGGTCCCGGCCGGGTGCAGTTCGCCGTGCACGCGCCGCCCATCGAGGCCGAGGTCGACCCGCAGCGGCTCGCCACCGCGCTCGCGCACCTGGTGGCGGACGTGGCCGGGGTCGACGCGACCGGCAACTCGCCCGTCTCCGCGGGCGGTTATCTGGACAACACCGTCGTGGTCGCGGCCGCGCAGCGCGGTGAGGTCGCGCGGATCGAGGTGCGCGGGCCGTACGCCGGGGGCGACCCGGTGCACGAGCCGATCGTGCGCGGGATCGTACGCGCCCACGGCGGCGTGCTGCAGACGCACGAGGTGCCGGGCATGAGCGGCAGCGCGTATGTGCTGGAGGTGCCGCTCGGCGGTGGCGCCGGGGCGGTCGTCGGGGCGGTCGTCGGTCAGATGCCCGCCGCGCTTCCCGCCGCCCAGGACTCGACCGGGCAGATCTCCGGCGCCGGTGACGGCGGTGCGGAGGAGGCCGGTGGCGCCGAGCAGGGCGCCGGTGGCGGCCGGCGACGGGCTCGGCGGGCCTCCACGGACGCCTTCCTGGAGAGTGAGGTGCCCGGCGCGGGCCAGGCCGGTGAGCCGGAGGCGCCCGCACCGACCGGGCGGCGCCGCAGGCGCGCGGGCGCGCCCGCCGAGGAGGCCACCGCGGTCCCGGCCGAGAGCACGGACACCGCGTCGGGCGGCACCGGACGGCGCCGGGGCCGGCCGGCCGAGGGCAGCGCCGGGGCCGGCGAGGAAGTGAGCGAGGGCGCGGTGGTGACCGCGGCCGAGCATGCCGCGGGGGCCGCCGCCTCCGGTACGGGGCTGGGCTCCGCCGTACCGCCGCAGGGTGTGCCCACGCCCGCGGGACTTCCGGCTCGCGCCGAGTCCGGTGCCCAGCAGGCTGCGTTGCCGCCTGCCCTGCCCGCGGCGGGCGGCGAACAGGGCGGTCCGGGCGGTCCGGGTACGGAGGTCGTGCCCGCCGAGGGTGCCCAGCCGACCGGGCGGCGCCGGCGTGCGCTGGCCGCCGCGGCGGAGCGTGCCGCGGCCCAGGAGGCGGGCGGCGCGCGTACGGTCTTCGCCCTGCCCCCGGCCGAGGCCGACCGCTCACCGCGGTCCGCGGACTCGGCGACCGGGGTGGGCGTGGTTCCGGCGGCCGGTGGGGTTCCTGGGACCGGCGGGGTTCATGGGGTTCGTGGGACCGGTGGAGTCCCGGGTGCCGGTGGGCGGCCTGGTGCTGCCGAGGGGCAGCCGCAGGCTTCGGGGCCGGGTGCCGGACCGGTGCAGGTGCCCGCTCAGCTGCCGGTGTCCGTCGCAGGGGCCCATGGTGACGCCGGCCGGCACGACGCCGTACCGCTCGACCAGGCCGCGGACCACACCCCGCCGCAGCCGCATCCGACCAGCGCACCGACCGGCCGGCGCCGCCGGGCCGCGGCCCAGCCGGCCGAGACCGCTCAGCCGGCGGCGGCGCAGGGGGCCGCGCCCGCACTCGCGCCAGGTGCCGCGCAGCCCGGTGCCGCACAGCCGGCTCCGGCGGTGACGCCCGCGGTGCAGGGCGCTCCGGGACAGCTCGCTCCCGTGCAGCCGGTCCCGGCGCAGGCCGCGCCAGGGCAGGCCGGGGCGCGCCCGGCAGGAGCCCCGGTTCCCGGCCAGGGCGCACCAACTCCCGGTCAGGGCACGCCGGTTCACGGCGTTCCGGCACAGGGGACGGTCGGGCAGGGCATCCCCCTCCAGACCGGTCCCGTGCCTGCCGCCGGGCAGCCGCCCGCTGCGGCGCAGAGGGCCGCGCAACCGGCGCCCGGCGCCTCCGCACCCGGCGCCCAGCCCGCCGTACCGGCCGTACCGCATCCCGGCGCGCCCGCGCCGGACTCCGCGGGCCGGCCCGTGCCGCCCGCTCCCGGGCAGGCGGTCCCGGCCCAGCGGCCCCCGGCGGCATCGGCCGCGACCCCGCCCGGCGGGACCCCGGCCGCCCAGCCGCTGCCCGCCGAAGGTGCCGGCCCGGTGCCGGCGCCCGGTGTCCCGCAGCAGTGGCCCGGCACCGACGACACCTCCGGCGCGGGCACTCCCGTACCGCAGGCCGGTACGCCGGCCCCGGGCACCCCGCTGCCCGCGGAACGTGCCGGTCTCCAGCCGCCGCGGGCCGCACAGCCGTTGCCCGCCGAGGGCTCCGCGGTCGACCCGAACTCGACACAGGGCCGGGCGATCAGCGTCCGTACGCTCGGGCAGGGCGTGCCGTTCTCGCGGCAGGCCGCGCAGGTGCAGCAGCCGACGGCGACCCCGCCGCCGCACGCGCCGGGCGGTTCCGGCCGCCGGCGCAAGCTGGGCACGCCTCCGGACCCGGGCAAGCGGCAGGACGAGCAGCCGGAGCAGACGGCTCCCGGACAGCAGGGCGCCGGACAGGCGGCCGCGCAGACGTCGCTCGCCGGGCAGTCCCGGCTCGCCCCCGGTACCGAGGGTGCCGGGCGGTCGTACGCCATAGGCGCGCCGGACGCGGACGCCGCCGAGGGGCCGGAGCCGCTGGACGGTCCCGGCGGGGCCATCGAGGTCGCCGACGCGCCGCTGCCGCAGCCGCTCGACGACGAACTGCCCCCGGAGCCGCTGGACAACCCGCGCCGGCTGCTGGTGTGGCCCGCGCCGGACGTGACGACCCAGCAGGCGCTGAGCGACCGCGGCTACCGGCCGGTGATCGTGCACTCCCGTGAGGAGGTCGACGCGCAGATCGCGGCGTTCCCGGCCGCGCTGTTCGTGGACCCGCTGACCGGACCCATCACGCGTACGGCCCTGCAGTCGCTGCGTCAGGCCGCCGTCGCCGCCGAGGTGCCGGTGCTGGTCACGGCCGGGCTCGGGCAGGCGACGCGCGAGGCGGCGTACGGCGCCGACCCCGCCGTACTGCTGAAGGCGCTGGCGCCGCGCGACAGCGAGCAGCATCCGCCGCGGGTGCTGCTCATCGAGGAGCACGCGGAGATCGCGCTGGCCCTGACCTCGACGCTGGAGCGGCGCGGGATGCAGGTGGCGCGGGCCGCGAGCGACAGCGACGCGGTGACGCTCGCGGGGCAGTTCCGGCCGAACCTCGTGGTGATGGACCTGATGCAGGTGCACCGGCGGCAGGCCGGCGCCACCGGCATCATCGACTGGCTGCGCGCGAACGGGCAGCTCAACCGCACCCCGCTGGTCGTCTACACCGCCGCCGTCGACCAGGCCGACCTGCCCCGGCTGGCCTCGGGCGAGACGGTGCTGTTCCTCGCGGAGCGCTCCACGAGCTCCGAGGTGCAGAGCCGGATCGTGGACCTGCTGGCCGGGATCGGCACGAATTAGCACGACGAACAGACACGAATCAGCACGACGAACAGAACAGCCCCTGGCACGCGCCTGGGGCTGTTCGGTCGTCCGGTGGTCGTCCGGTGGTGTCAGCCGAGACTGGTGACGTCCAGCTGCCCGTCGGCGTACTGCCTCCGCAGCACCTTCTTGTCGAACTTGCCCACGCTGGTCTTCGGCACCGACTCGACGGTCGTCCAGCGCTCGGGGAGCTGCCACTTGGCGATCTTGCCCTCCTCGGCGAGGAAGGTGCGCAGGGTCGCGAAGTCGGCGGTGGCGCCCTGCCGCAGGACGACCGTGGCCAGCGGGCGCTCGCCCCACTTGTCGTCGGGTACGGCGACCACGGCGGCCTCGGCGACGTCCGGGTGGGACATCAGCGCGTTCTCCAGCTCGACCGAGGAGATCCACTCGCCGCCGGACTTGATGACGTCCTTGGCGCGGTCGGTGAGGGTCAGGAAGCCGTCGGGGGAGATGGTGCCGACGTCGCCGGTCTTGAGCCAGCCGTCCGCGCTGAACTTGTCGCCGGGGCGCAGGGGTTCGGCGTCGGGGCCGTTGTAGTACGCGCCGGCGATCCACGGGCCGCGTACCTCCAGCTCGCCCGCCGACTCGCCGTCCCAGGGGAGGCGTTCGCCGCCGGGGCCGCTGAGGCGGGCCTCGACGCCGGCCGGGAAGCGGCCCTGGGTGAGGCGGTAGGCGAACTCCTCCTCGGTGCCGATCGCGTGGGCCGGCGGGCGGGCGACCGTGCCGAGCGGGGAGGTCTCCGTCATGCCCCAGGCGTGACAGACCCGCATGCCGAGCTTGTCGAAGGCCGCCATGAGGGACGGCGGGCAGGCCGCGCCGCCGATGGTGACCTGGGTGAGGGAGGAGACGTCCCGGGGCTTGGCGGTCAGCTCGGCGAGCAGGCCCTGCCAGATGGTCGGGACGGCCGCCGCGTGCGTCGGCTTCTCGCGCTCGATCATCTCGGCGAGCGGCGCGGGCTGCAGGAAGCGGTCCGGCATCAGCAGGTTGACGCCGGTCATGAACGTGGCGTGCGGCAGGCCCCAGGCGTTGACATGGAACTGGGGCACCACGACGAGTGAGGTGTCCTGGTCGGTCAGGCCCATCGACTGGGTCATGTTGACCTGCATGGAGTGCAGATAGATCGAACGGTGGCTGTACACCACGCCCTTGGGGTCGCCGGTCGTGCCGGAGGTGTAGCACATGGCGGCCGCCTGGCGTTCGTCGATCTCCGGCCAGTCGTACCTCGTCGGCCGGTCCGCGATCAGCTCCTCGTACTCGTGGATCCGGGCGTGCGTGCCCTGGAGCGGCGCCCGGTCGCCGGGGCCGGAGACCACCACATGCTCGACGGTCGGCAGCTTGGACAGCAACGGCGCGAGCAGCGGGATCAGCGAGCCGTTGACGATGACGACCTTGTCGGCCGCGTGGTTGACGATCCACACCAGCTGCTCGGCCGGCAGCCGCAGATTGAGCGTGTGCAGCACAGCGCCCATGGACGGGATCGCGAAGTACGCCTCGACGTGCTCGGCGTTGTTCCACATCAGGGTTGCCACCCGGTCGTCACCCCGAACGCCCAGCTCGTCCCGCAGGGCGTTCGCCAGCTGTACGGCACGCACCGCCGCCTCGGCGAAACTGCGCCGCTGCGGCTCGGACTCCCCGGTCCAGGTGACGATCTGGGACCGTCCGTGCGCCAGCGCACCGTGGACGAGGAGACGGGTGACGGTCAGCGGTACGTCCTGCATGGTGCTCAGCACGGTGGTCCTCCCGGGGCGGCGTTGCCCTGTGCGGCAGCAAGGGTTCCGCTGATTCTGCTCACATACCGTGCGGTATGTCACTAGGGGCGCGTCACCGGGGAGGAAAACGCGAGCTAGCGCACCAGGCCCAGCTCGGGATCCTCGCGGAGTTTCCCCAGCGCACGCGACACCGCCGATTTCACCGTGCCCACCGACACGTCGAGCACCTCGGCGGTCTGGGCCTCGCTGAGGTCCTCGTAGTACCGCAGGACGACCATCGCCCGCTGGCGCGCCGGGAGCTTCATGACCGCGCGCCACATGGCGTCGTGCAGCGCCTGCCGCTCGGCCGGGTCGTCGTCACCGGTCCCGGGCTCCGGCTCGGGCAGCTCGTCGCAGGAGAACTCGTCCACCTTGCGCTTGCGCCACTGCGAGGTCCGGGTGTTCAACAGCGCCCGCCGCACATAGCCGTCGAGCGCCCGCTGGTCCTCGATCCGCTCCCAGGCCACATAGGTCTTGGCGAGCGCGGTCTGCAGCAGGTCCTCGGCGTCGCTCAGGTTCGCGGTCAGCGAGCGCGCGGTGCGCAGCAGGACCGGCTGGCGGGCTCGCACATACGAGGCGAACGACGGGTATGCGGGAGCCTCCTCGCCCGCCCGGAGCCGGGGGTGGGGGAGGGTCTGCCGCCTTGGTGCGGCGGCGGCCGAGGCGCGGGTGCAGACGGGTGTGGTCATGGCTCCACGCTAGGAGCGGGCCACCCTCCGGCGGATCGCCCGCAGGTCCCGAAGCGGAGTCCCCCTCAGGTTGTAGGGGTGGGGCTGACTGCACCTCCTGAAGGTGGACGGCGAGTGCACCCCGCGTGCGGGTACGACCCTGACCCCGCCCTGATCATCGCCGGCCCCGTCGGCCGAACCGACCCTGACGTCGAGGGCGGACTCCGGGTGCGGATCCCACCGCCAACCGACAACCGACAACCGCCGACCGTCAGCCGTCAGCCGTCAGCCGTCAGCCGTCAGCCGTCAGCCGTCAGCCGTCAGCCGTCAGGATCAAGCCCGATGTCGGGACACCGGTGCCGGCCGTCACCAGGGTCCGGGTCGCGCCCGGTATCTGGTTCACCGCCGTACCCCGCAGCTGGCGTACCGCTTCCGCCATGCCGTTCATCCCGTGCAGGTAGGCCTCGCCCAGTTGCCCCCCGTGGGTGTTGAGCGGCAGCCGCTCCTCGGCCACGAAGTCCGCCGCCTCCCCCTTTCCGCAGAACCCGAACTCCTCCAGCTGCATCAGCACGAACGGCGTGAAGTGGTCGTACAGGATCCCGACGTCGACGTCGGCCGGGCCGAGGCCGGAGGTGCGCCACAGCTGCCGGGCCACCACGCCCATCTCCGGCAGGCCGGTCAGATCGTCCCGGTAGAAGCTGGTCATCTGCTCCTGCGCCCGGCCCGCGCCCTGAGCGGCCGCCGCGATCACGGCGGGCGGGTGCGGCAGGTCCCGGGCCCGCTCCAGGGAGGTGACGACGATCGCCTGTCCGCCGTCGGTCTCCTGGCAGCAGTCCAGCAGCCGCAGCGGCTCCACGATCCAGCGCGACGCCGCGTGCTCGGCGAGCGTGATGGGGCGGCCGTGGAAGTACGCCGCCGGATTCGTCGCCGCGTATCGGCGGTCCAGCACGGCCACGTGCCCGAACGCCTCCGGCGTCAGCCCGTACGCGTGCAGATACCGCTGGGCCGCCATCGCCACCCAGGACGCCGGGGTGAGCAGCCCGAACGGCAGCATCCAGCCGAGTGCCGCGCCCTCCGCCGACGGCTCCCGGTGCTGCACGCCCGCGCCGAATCTGCGGCCCGACCGCTCGTTGAAGGCGCGGTAGCAGACCACCGCCTCCGCCACGCCCGTCGCCACCGCGAGCGCCGCCTGGAGCACGGTCGCGCACGCCGCGCCGCCGCCGTAGTGGACCCGGGAGAAGAAGGACAGCTCGCCCATCCCACAGGCCTGGGCCACCGTGATCTCCGGGTTGGTGTCCATCGTGAACGTCACCATCCCGTCCACGTCCGCCGGCGTCAGCCCCGCGTCGTCCAGCGCGGCCCGCACCGCCTCCACGGCCAGCCGCAGCTCGCTGCGCCCGGAGTCCTTGGAGAACTCGGTGGCCCCGATCCCGACGATCGCGGCGCGCCCGCCCAGGGCGTCACGGGTCCGCAGGCTCATGAGCGGCCCTCCGGGTCCGGGGCGGACGCGGGTGCCCCGGCCGGGACCGTGACCGTCACCGTGCCCGTCACATGTCTGCCGAGCCCGTTGGCGCCGACGACCCGTACGGTGGCGGTGTCGCCGTCGACCGCCTCGATCCTGCCCGTCAACACCATCGTGTCCCCCGGATAGTTGGGCGCACCCAGCCGGATGGCGACCTTGCGCAGCACCGCCGTCGGGCCGAAGTGGTCCGTGATGTACCTGCCGACGAGGCCGTTCGTCGTCAGGATGTTCATGAAGACGTCCGGGGAGCCCTTCTGCCTGGCCAGCTCCGCGTCATGGTGCACGTCCTGGTAGTCCCGCGAGGCGATCGCCCCCGCGACGATCAGCGTCCGCGTGACCGGGATCTCCAGCGGGGCCAGCTCGGCGCCCACGCGCATCGCCGCCACGGCCTCACCCCCCATGTGCGATCAACTCCCCCAGTTCCTGGAGCACTTCGGCCCCGCAGCCCAGATACGCGTCCAGCTGCCGGCCCCACAGGAAGTGCCGGTGCACCGGATGATCGAGGTCGGCTCCCGTCCCGCCGTGCAGATGCTGGCCGGTGTGCACCACCCGCTGGCCCGCCTCGGACGCCCACCAGGCGGCGGTCAGCGCATGGGGGGCGTACGGGAGCCCGGCGTCCCGCCGCCAGGCGGACTCGTAGGCCGTCACCCGTATCGCCTCGGTGTCCATGTGGGCGTCGGCGGCCCGGAGCTGGACGGCCTGCCGGGTGGCGAGCGGGCGCCCGAACTGCTCCCGGGTGCCGGTGTGCGCGACGGCCCGGGCGAGGGAGCCCGCGCAGACGCCCGCCTGCAGCCCGGCGAACGCCGTACGGGCGGTGGCGAGGACGTCGGCGTAGGCGCGCCGGCCGCCGAGCGGCTCGGCCGGAGCCCGCTCGAGAGTGAGACGGGCCGCCGACCAGGGAGCCGTCAGCTCGACCGGGGTGATGCCGGTGCCCCGGCCGAGCGGGGCCAGCCACAGCCGGCGCTCGGCGTCGGCGACCAGGACATGGGTGGCGTCCCGCAGCCAGGGGACGACGGGGACCGTGCCGGTCAGCTCACCCCGCGCCGAGGCCCGTACACCGCTCTGCGCGGGAAGCGCCCCCGCCACCACCGCCGAGCCGTCCTCGACCGCCGGGAGCAGCCTGTCCCGCTGCTCCGCGCTGCCGTGCGCGGTGAGCGCCAGCACTCCGTACACACAGCTCGCCGCATACGGCGCCTGGGCCGTCGTCCGCCCCTGTTCCTCCAGGAGCAGCACCAGCCCCAGCAGGCCGAGTTCCGCCACGGCGGCCACCAGCCCGGCCGCGCACAGGGACTTCCACAGCTCCGGGTCGCTGCCGGTGCCGGCGGCCTTCAGCCGGTCATGGGTGGCGAGGTCGCCGAAGATCCGCGCGGCCAGGTCACGGGCCTCGTTCTGTGCCTCGGTGGGCGTGAAGTCCATGTCAGCCCTCGCCCTCGGCCGCACCCTCGACGACCCGGAAGACCGGCAGCACCAGCGCGCCCTCCGCGCCCTCCGCATCTTCGTAGGTCCGGAACTCCACCCGGACCGGCAGCCCGATCCGCACTTTGTCGTACGGCACCCCGACCACATTGCTCACCATCCGCACGCCCTCGGCGAGTTCGACCAGGCCGACCGCGTAGGGCGGCTCGAAGGCCGGGAAGGGCGGGTGGTGCATCACCACGTACGAGTAGACCGTCCCCGCGCCGCTCGCCTCGACCGTGTCCCAGTCCGGGCCGCCGCACGCGTTGCAGCCCGGCAGCCAGGGGTGGCGCAGGGTGCCGCAGTCCGTGCAGCGCTGGATGAGGAGCCTGCGGTCGGCCACGCCCTCCCAGAAGCCGGCGTTGTCCCGGTTGACCACCGGGCGGGGACGCGGGGCCGGGGGTGTGCGGCGGGCCGGGGCGTACTTGAGGATGCGGAAGCGGTGTGTGCCGACGAGGTCGCCGTCGACCCTGACGTCCGTACGGGTCGTGACGAAGTGCCCGGTGCCGAGCTTCGTCGTCTTGCGGCCGGAGACCGACTCGATCACCGAGTCGAACGTGACCCGGTCGCCCGGACGCAGGGGCCGTAGATACTCCTGCTCGCAGTCGGTGGCCACCACCGACGTACAGCCCGAGGCGTCGAGGAGGGACAGCAGGTCGTCGTAGGCACCCGTGCGGCCCTCGTGGCCGGACAGGCCGCCCATCGTCCAGGCCTGGAGCATCGTGGGCGGGGCGATGGCGTACGGGCCCGAGTAGGCCGGGTTGGTGTCGCCCATGGCCTCGCACCAGTGCCGGATCATCGGCCCGTTCACCGGGTCCTTGGCCACTCCGGCGACGGCGGCGGACTGCCCCTCGTAGGCCTTGAGCCGCGCGCCGAGCGCATCAGGATCCACGCCTGCCGCCGCCTCGCCCCCCGGCTGCACACCCTCGCTGCTCACCGCCGCCCCCTCCTCATCCCGAGCCGCATCGTCGCGACGATCTCTCGCTGCACCTCGCTCACCCCGCCCCCGAACGTGTTGATCTGCGCCGCCCTGTTCCGTCGCTCCAGCTCGCCGTCCCCGAAGGCTCCCGGGGAGCCGGAGCGGACGAGTCCCGCCTCGCCGGCGATCTCCTGACACATGCGATACGTCGCGACAGTCGATTCCGTTCCCGCGAATTTCACGCCGCTCGCCTCGCCCGGGGCCAGGCGGCCCGCCCCCACGTCGGCCACCAAACGCCAGCTGAGCAGGCGATTCGCCGCCAGCCGGGCATGCGCCTCGGCGGCCCGGAGACGTACCCACGGCTCATCGATCCGGCGCCGCAGATTCACCGGATCGGGTGTACGGGCGGCGGTGAGCGCGGCGGCGAGGAACTCCTCGGCCTGCATGCCGAGGGCGGCGAGCGCGACCCGCTCGTGGTTGAGCTGGCCGGTGATCAGCGACCAGCCGTCGTTCTCGGTGCCGACCAGGTTCGCGGCCGGGACGCGGACGCCGTCGTAGTAGGTGGCCGTCGTCGTCTGCCCGCCCACCGTCTCGATCGGCGTCCAGGAGAACCCCGGCGCGTCGGTCGGGACGAGCAGGATGGAGATGCCCCGGTGCTTGGGCGCCTCGGGGTCGGTGCGGCAGGCGAGCCAGATCCAGTCGGCGTGCTGGGCGCCCGAGGTGAAGAGCTTCTGGCCGTCGATCCGCCAGCCGTCGCCCTCGCGTACGGCGCGGGTGCGCAGCGAGGCCAGATCGGTGCCGGCGGAGGGCTCGGTGTAGCCGATCGCGAAAACGGCCTCGCCGCTGAGGATGCGGGGCAGGAGGCAGGCCTTCTGCGCCTCGCTGCCGTAGGTCATGAGCGTGGGGCCGACCGTGTTGAGGGTGACCATGGAGACCGGGGCGCCGGCCCGGTTCGCCTCATCGAAGAACACGAACTGCTCGTCCGCACCCCGGCCCTGGCCGCCGTACTCGACCGGCCAGCCGATGCCCAGCCAGCCGTCGGCGCCGATGCGGCGCAACAGGGCGCGGGCGTCGTCGGGTTCACGGGGATCCGGCAGCACGGCACGGAAGTAGGCGCGGAGTTCGGCGCGCAGGCGCTGCTGCCGCTCCGTGGGGGCGAGGTGCACGGCGGGGGCCCTCCCGGCCTCGCGTACCTGACAGGGACGGTTTCTGACTGTCCGTCAGATACCGGTGGGTGTCAAGGTCGGCCACCGCCCCCGGCTCCGCCGCGAGATCCACGGCGAGGTCCGCCACGTCCGCCACCACGGAACGGACACCGCGCACACGTCTGCGCGGCGGCACCGAAGTACCGCCGCGCAGACGTGTGATGACCCCTGAGCACACCCCACGAGGACCCTCAGCGGGAGGGACCCCGCCCGAAGCTCACCACAGGTGGGTGAAGTAGACGGCCGCGTTCTCGCTGCCCTGCTGGACGGGTGCGAACGCGGAGTCGTTGGCCTGGGCGGTGCTGCTCTGGTTCGAGGCTCCGTCGCCGGCCGCGTTCTGCGGCGCGGTGGACGAGTTTCCCAAGTTGTCGTGGCCGACCCCGCTGCCGATGATGCCCGCCACACCGGTGTTGGCGCTCGATCCGTTGTCCGCGAGGGCTCCGTTGTCGGCCGTCGCGACGCCACTGAAGAGGGCGGCTGCGAGCGGAACTGCGGCGACGGCGGCGCATACGCGGGCGGTACGGATACTTGCCATGGTGTTCCTCCAGAACCAAGAAATGGGCGGCCCTAGGGCCGGAAGTAAGTGAACTGCGGCTTGCGTCAGGGCAGTTGGCCGACTGCTCCGACTCCGTGGGCGACGTCGCGAGATCAGAGTTGCCCACCGAATCCCCGGCGAACCACCCCGGAAGCCTCAATTGGCACGCAAGCGTGATGGAAAGTCGATAAACCTCTATCGCCATCTTTTGCCATCTGCCGCCACAGGAGGGACGGGGGGTGGGCTGCCGCACCTCAAGCGACACAAGGGATGAATCGTTTCCCCGGATATCCGGCCATTTTCCCTGCACCCGGCGCGCCACTCCGGCCTCCCCTTCCCTTTTTCGAACGTACGTACGAACATGGAGCCATGGCCACCCCCGACCGGCAGGCCACGACGCTGGCCCTCGCACACGCCCTCTCAGCCGCCGAGCGCGGCCTGGCCGTCATCCCCCTGTCCCGGACGAAGCTCCCGGCCCTGCGCTCCCCCCACCGCGACGACCCCGACCCGGCCGGACCGCGCTGCCACGGCGAGTGCGGCCGCTTCGGTCACGGTGTGTACGACGCCTCGACCGACCCGTTCCGCATCCGCGAGCTGTTCGCCGCCGCGCCCTGGGCCACCGGCTACGGCATCGCGTGCGGGCTGCCGCCGTACCACCTGATCGGCATCGACCTGGACACCAAGTCCGGCACCGACTCCTCGACCGCGCTGCGCGAACTGGCCCTGCGCCACCTGTTCACGATTCCGGAGACGGTCGTCGTCCGCACGCCGAGCGGCGGGCGCCATCTGTGGCTCACCGGCCCGCCGGACGTGGTCGTGCCGAACTCCGCCGGCCGTCTCGCCCCCGGGATCGACATCCGCGGCGCCGGCGGCTATCTCGTGGGCCCCGGCTCCCGTACCGAGCACGGCCTGTACACGACCGCCCCCGGCACGGCGCAGCTGGCCCCCGCCGCCTGCCCGTCCTCCCTGCTGCGCCTGCTGGTACCACCGCCCCGGCCCGCGCACCCGGTCCCACCCCCGAGCCTTCCCGCTCCGGGCGACCACGGCCGCGGCCTCGTCCACTTCGTCCTCTCCGCGCACGAGGGGCAGCGCAACACCCGTCTGTTCTGGGCGGCCTGCCGCGCCTACGAGAACGGCATCGGCCCCGCCCTGGTCGACCCCCTGACCGAGGCGGCCCTCAACACGGGCCTGTCGGAACGCGAGGCCCGGGCGACGATCGCCTCGGCGGCACGGATGACGGGACACCGGCCCTGACCACCGAAAACCCGGCCGGACATACGGAAGGGGCGCCCGTTTCGGAGGCGCCCCTTCCCAAGGTCCGCGGTGGGTGTGGGATTTGAACCCACGGTGACTCGCGCCACGACGGTTTTCAAGACCGTTCCCTTAGGCCGCTCGGGCAACCCACCTCGCTCGCGCCCACCTGGGACGGAGCGGGTACAGCGTACCGGGATCGAACGGCCGACGGGCGGCGTGGTCGGTACGGGAGGCTCGGGAGTCGGTACGAGCGAGGGGCGCCCCCTTTCGGGAGGTGCCCCTACGCGTGCGTGCCGCTCGGTGCGGGGGTCAGTTGTCGCCCACCCGGGAGGCCAGCGTCAGGGTGGCCGTGTGGTCCTGGCCGCCTCGCTTGTAGGTGACCGTGACCCTGTCGCCGGGCTTGTGGGTCCAGATCTCGCCGATCAGGGTCGGGCCGCTGTCGATCACCATGTCGTCGAGCTTGGTGATCACGTCGCCGGGCTTGAGGCCCGCCTTGTCGGCCGGGCCGCCGGACTCGACCGCGGCGGCGCCGCCCGCGCCCTGGTCGGTGATCTTCGCACCGCCGGTGGAGTCCTCCAGCGAGACGGAGGCGCCGATCTTGGCGTACACCGGCTTGCCGGTCTTGATCAGCTGCTGGGCGACGTACTTGGCCTGGTTGACCGGAATGGCGAAGCCCAGGCCGATCGAACCGGACTGGCCGGAGCCGCCGAAGCCGCCGCCGCTGCCGGACGACTGGATCGCCGAGTTGATGCCGATGACCGCGCCGGCGGCGTCCAGCAGCGGACCGCCGGAGTTGCCCGGGTTGATCGACGCGTCGGTCTGCAGGGCGCTCATGTACGACGCCTTGCTGGTGGCGCTGCCGTCGCTGGAGGCCACCGGGCGGTTCTTGGCGCTGATGATGCCGGTCGTCACCGTGTTGGACAGGCCGAAGGGGGCGCCGATGGCGATCGTCTCGTCGCCGACGGCCACCTTGTCGCTGTCGCCGAGGGCGAGCGGCTCGAGGTCGGTCGGCGGGTTCTTGAGCTTGACGACGGCGACGTCGTAGCCCTGCGCGTGGCCGACGACCTCGGCTTCGTACTTCCGGCCGTTCGGGAACGTCGCCGTCAGCTTGCCGCCGTTGAGCGCGTCCGCCACCACGTGGTTGTTGGTGATGATGTGGCCCTGCTTGTCGAAGACGAAGCCCGTGCCGGTGCCGCCGTCGCCGTTGCTGCCCTCGGCCTCGATGGTGACCGTGCTGGGCAGCGCCTTGGCGGCCACGTTGGCGATCGTGCCGGGCGCGCGCTTGATCTGCGAGGCGCCGTTGTCGGAGGCGGAGACCGTGGTGGAGCCGCTGTCGTCGTGGTTCTTGGCCAGGGTGTAGCCGAGGCCGCCGCCCAGGCCGCCCGCGACCAGCGCGGCCACCAGGACCGCCGCGACGAGCCCGCCACGCCCGCCGCCGCGCGGCTTGGGTGCGGGCTGCTGGTACGACGCTCCCCAGACACCGGCGGCACCCGCGCCACCCGCGCCGCCGAAGCCAGCAGTACCGGCACCGGCGTCACCGTGGGGCGCGCCCTCGCCGTACGGCGGGGTGGCCGGCGGCGGGGGCGGCCAGGAGCCGTCCGGGGCCGGGCCGGAGGCGTGCGGGGCGGGCGTCGGGCCCGGCTGGGTCCCGGCGCCGGCCGGGGTGTCCTGGGGTACCGGCGGAAGGGGGGCCGTCGGCGCGTTCCCCTCCGGGGCGGGGCCCTGCGGGGAGGTGGGAGAGGCCACCGGCACGGGAGGTGCGGACGGGGCCGGGGGTACCTCGTTGCCCTCGTTCTCGGTGCTCACAGCTCTTCTCCTCGATCCACGGCTGTTGTCCTCGGTCGCATCGGTCACGTTCACGCTCGGCGGGGGCGTTCACGCTCGTCGTGGGCCCGTCGCGATGCAGCTGTGCATGGTCCTGTGTTCCCGTATGTATGCAGTCAGCTTTTCCCACGGGCCGTCAGAGCACCATAAGCGGTGGCTGTGGGTCCCGGGACTCTCTTTATATGGGGTCTTTCCGGCAAAAGTTATATAAACGAGCAGGCCGGATGCCGTCGTTCGCCGCACGGACGCACCCACGCCGCCGCGCGTACCCCGCGACGGTGGCACCATGACGCGGTGACCCACGCACCACAGCGCTCCGTCCAGGTCGTCGCCCACCGAGGCGCCTCCGAAGACGCGCCCGAGCACACCCTGGCCGCCTACAAGAAGGCCATCGAGGACGGCGCCGACGCCCTCGAGTGTGACGTACGACTGACCGCCGACGGCCATCTCGTCTGTGTCCACGACCGCCGGGTGAACCGTACCTCCAACGGCCGCGGCGCCGTCTCCGCACTGGAGCTGGCCGATCTCGCCGCCCTCGACTTCGGCTCCTGGAAGACGCGCGAGGCCTGGCGCGGACGGGACGAGGAGCCCGACTGGGTGCACCGGCCGGAGGATCCGGCGGACACCTCGGTACTCACCCTGGAGCGGCTGCTGGAGCTGGTCGCGGACGCCGGGCGGCGGGTGGAGCTGGCCATCGAGACCAAGCACCCCACGCGCTGGGCCGGCCAGGTCGAGGAGCGGCTGCTGGAGCTGCTGAAGCGGTTCGGTCTGGACGCGCCGGCCTCGGCCGCCGAGTCCCCGGTCCGGATCATGAGTTTCTCGGCGCGTTCGCTGCACCGCGTGCGTGCCGCCGCGCCGACGCTGCCGACGGTCTACCTGGTGCAGTTCCTCACCCCGCGGCTGCGGGACGGGCGGCTGCCCACGGGCGTGCGGATCGCGGGGCCCTCGATCCGGATCGTGCGCAATCACCCCGGCTATGTGGAACGGCTGAAACGCGCCGGTCACCAGGTCCACGTCTGGACCGTGAACGAGCCCGAGGACGTCGATCTCTGTGTGGAGCTGGGCATCGACGCGATCATCACCAACCGCCCGCGCGAGGTGCTGCGCCGGCTGGGGCGTGCGTGACCTCAAGAGGCCGGTAAGGAGCCGAGCGCATCCCTTGACCCGGCTGTGCGGCTGCTGAATCCTCCACTCTCGGCCACACCAATGAAATTCAGCCACGCGACGACCAGAGGAAAGGGTCTTCGTCACAGGGAGTGCTCCGGCGCGTTCGCTCCGTACAGAGCCGTTGCGAATGCGTCACCGGAAGGGGATTGGCCGGTTTCCGGTACAGGCCAATGGGGCATCCACACCGTGGCGTGGGGCAAAGGAGGTCTCGGGGGTGGCGTTGGTGGTGGCACAGGAGGTGCCCACGTCGTCGAGCATGGCCGTACCCCATGGCCCTGCGGGCGTGGGGAAGGCGAGGCACCGGATGCGTTCGCAACTGCGCAGCGGGGGCGTGTCCGAATCGGTCATCGACGATGCCGTACTGATCCTTTCCGAACTGTTGAGCAATGCCTGCAAACACGGGCGGCCCCTGGGCGACGCGCTGGCCGGCGACGGTGACGTGCGTGCCGCATGGCGGGTGGACGCACGGGGCCGGCTCATCGTCGAGGTGACGGACGGCGGCGGCCCGACCCGCCCGGCGCCGGCCACCCCGTCGGTGACGGCGCACGGCGGCCGGGGGCTCAACATCATCACGGCCCTCGCCGACGACTGGGGCGTCCAGGACGGCGTCCGCGGCGAGGTGACGGTCTGGGTGGTGGTCCACGAAGACGTCCACGATCCCGATGCGGGCTGCCGTCAGAACGGTTTCGCTACGCGCGTCACCGCCCCCGTACTCGCGGACCTGCCCGGCCTGGACTTCGCGGACGCGTTCGACGACCTGGGCTGAACGGACGGCCCCGGCCGCCTGTTGGGACCGGCGGACACGATGTCGCTTGCGCGGGCCGACGGACACGCGGGGACGGTGCCGCTCACCCGGACCGACGGGCACGGTGCCGCTTGCCGGGGCCGACGGAGGCCCGCCGGCGCTCTCGAGGATCCCGGCTTGCGACGACGCTCCCGAGCGCCTGGGCTGCCGGACGCCGCCGAGGGCCTCGGTCGGCGCGGGCCGAAGGAGGGCCGAAGAGGGCCTGGAGCGAGGCCGGAGCAGGGCTGGAGCGGGGCCGGGACGGACCGCGGGACGCCCCAGTGGTTGTCCACAGGTTCACACCTCTGGCGTCGTGCTCGCGTGCGTTGTCCACAGGTTCCCGCCGGTCACGGCCTGAACGGCTAGGCTCGCGCCCGTACGAGAAGAGCCGTAACCGGGAGACACCCACGATGGCCAAGAAGCGACTCCAGACGAAGGCCGAGCGGCCGAAGCTGATCGACGGCGAGATCCCGGTCGTCGGCGCCCGTGAACCCTGCCCCTGCGGCAGCGGCCGACGCTACAAGGCGTGCCACGGCCGGGCCGCGGCACACGCGGTGACCGAGCTGGTGCACCGCCCGTTCGAGGGGCTGCCCGGTGAGGGCGACTGGGTGGCGCTGCGCGAGCTGGTGCCGGCCGCGACGGTCGAGCTGACCCTCAAGGACGGCCTGCCCGAGGGCGTTCCCTCGGTCACGCTCGCCACGGTGCTGCCGATGGCCTGGCCCGCGCTGCGCCGCGACGACGGCTCGGTCCTGATCGGCCTGCAGAACGACACGGCGTCGGGCGACCTCAGCCGCGACCTCGCCGACACCCTGCAGCGTGCGCTCCAGGCCGAGCCCGGCACCCCCGTGCAGGGCCGCCGCGCCCCGGCCGAGGGTCCGCGGCTGCAGGATCTGCTCGACCTGCAGGCGCCGTTCGAGCCGGTCGTGCAGAGCGGCTTCGAGTTCTGGGTGCCGGACGCGGAGAACGCCACGCCGGAGGTGACCGCGTCCCTGGAGCGGGCGAACGCCGCCGCCATCCCGACGGCGAAGCTGACCGGAGTGGACGCGGCGTACTGGTGCGAGACCCCGGAGAAGAACCACCTGCGCTGGGTCATGCCGCACTCGGAGGAGCAGCTTCTGGACGCTCTCGCGCGGCTGCACGCCGCGGGCCGGTCCAACCTGGGCGAGGGCACCCGGCTCGTGGGCTCCTTCCGTGCTCACGGCCTCACGGTGCCGGTCTGGGACCTGCCGAGCGGGGTCACGGCGGACGATGTGGAGAAGCCGGCCGCCGAGTTCGCCGAGCGCCTCGCCGCAGCCCTCGCCGCGACCGAGCCGCTCACTCCGGAGGAGCGCCGGGCGCGCGGCGGACTGACCAACCGACAGGTCACGCTCAACTGACGTGTGCGCGGGCGCGGGCCTCGACTGAACGGTCGGTAAGCCGGGGCCGCGCCCGCGAATCAGGTGACTCCTGTCACAACTCCCCCTGATAACAGGGAAATCGGTGGCCGAATGCCCCGGACGGAATTTGCGAACCGCCAATCTCTTGTTACGGTTCCAGTAGCCCGGTTGCTGGTGCATCCCCCGTCGCCAGCAACCGGGTCTTTCCATGCCCGCGTGCGGTGTACAAACCGCCGCGGAGTGTCGACCCCTCCCGGAGGGTCAACTCCCGCCCTTGGCCCCCGTCTTGGCCCCGGTCTTGGTCCCGGTCTTGCCGCTGGCGTCGGCCGCGTCGCTGCCCGAGCGCAGCAGCAGCGCACCGGCCGCTCCGCGTGTGGCGAACTCGTCGACGGCCGTGTAGCCCTCCGGTCCGCCCTTGGTGTGCTCGCGGGGCGTGTCACAGGTGGCGGGCTGGTCGTCGCCGCTCGTGACGCAGTGCATCTGCACACTGCGACCGCCGGGACCCATCAGGCTCAGTACGGAGTCCAGCGACTTGCCGGTGGCGTTGCGGTAGTAGGTGCGGGCCCAGGTGTCCGCGCCCTGGGTCAGCACACAGGTCTGTGCCTCGAGGCCGTCGGGAGAGGTCAGCTGAGGCCCGCACCGCGCGGCGGTGGCCAGGCCCAGCCCGAGGAGCCCGGGTGCCTGGTCGGGCGCGGGGATCTTGGCGTCGGTGGATCCGCCGGCGTCCCCGGCTCCACCGGCGCCCTCGGCTCCACCGGCGTCCCCGGTTCCGGCGGCGTCCTCGTGAGAGTCGGCGGCATCGCTCCGCCCGGAGTCCTTGCCTCTCCCGGCGGCGTGTTTGTGCCCCGAGGTCCGTTCGCCGCCCCGCAGCCGTCCCGCCAGCGCTTTGCGGGCCGCCTCGCCCACCTGCCCCGCGGACGCCACGGCCAGCGGCAGCACGACCGCCGCCACCACGACGCCGATCAGCGCGAGCAGCCACCACGTGCGGGAATCCGTCCGGCCCGCTTCCGCCCGGCCGGCTTCCGCCGACCGCGCCCCGTGTCGTGGCGATCGTCGGCCGTGCCTCCCGGCCGGCCGACTCCCCTGTCCCCCCGAACCCCCTGAACCCCCAGAACCCCCAGAATTTCGCAGCATGTCCGGAAGATAACGAGCAAGTGGGGTTCGTCCCCGCCGCCCGCGCCGACATCCCTAGAACTCGGGTGCGCTCACACCCGTACGAGTGAGGGCGTCGATTGCGGCGTCCACCACGGCCTCCACATCGGGCACCCACGGCGCGGCCGAGCCGGGCAGCGGAGCCCGCTCCCAGCGGACGGTGCCCTGGCCGGTCTCGGACGGGGGCAGCGCGAGATAGCCGCCCTCGCCGTGGAAGCGCAGCGCACCGGGGACGAAGTCCTTGGCATAGAGGAGTTCGCCCAGTTGCTGCAGGGAGTAGGGCCTGACGAGCAGCGCCCAGCGGTTCTGCGAGGCGAGCACCGGACCGAGGCGCATGCCCCGCCGGTCGAGCAGGGCGAGCGCGTGCGAGGCGGCGAGCGCGGGCAGGCTGACCGCGCAGGGCGCCTTGCCTCCGGTGGCCAGGACGATCGGCGCGCTCGGCCGGTTGGCCCACCACCAGCGCACCATGCGGGCGTCGGTCGTGGCCGCGAGCAGACCCGGATCGAAGGGGTGCGCACCGGGCACCGTGCACTCCGGGTCGGGGCAGCCGCAGCGGGCCCGCCCCCGCGGGTCCGGGGCCACGCCCGGGAGTACCGGCCACTGCCACTCGGTCGCGAAGGTCAGAGCCGCGCTGATCAGCTCAGGCCTCCGGTCGTTCCGCCTGGACAGGAGCCTGCGTCGCCTTCCGAGGATCTCGCGCATGAGCGCTCGTTCCTTTCCGTTGCACCGCTGGCAACACCGTGGTCCACATCACACCATGTGTCGATCACTTCACTGTGCGTACCTGTTGGCGCATCACGCCCCTGCGCATGACAGGGGAACCCCAAGGGGTCGAGCATGGGCCGCATCCGCGTCCGTAGTACGTGTCCATCAAAAGCACGGGTGCGGCGCGGGGGTGGCGAAGTATGGCGTTTTTGCCGTCGCGCGTGGTTCTCTCCGCCTCCGCCAGGGAGGATGGGGCTCGGCCGTCGGTGGCTATGACGCCCGGGTCCGTCGCCAGGTTCCGGGTGGCCCCCAGCCACCCCTGGCCTTCTCCGAGTACGTACCCATCACGACCGCTGTGACGCTCTGTGGAGCAAGGCCAGTCGACCGCAATGAACCGATACCCGAGGCAGTTTTAAGCCAACTTGGCAGTAACACAAGGGGTTCGAAAGAAACCCTCGTCCGCCTCATGGACACCAGGAATCCCCGCAGGACAATGCTGGACATCCCCTCACGAGTGCGTGTACATGTGGAGACACTGCTAGCGGCGCAGAATGACATGGGGGTTTGCGATGCTTTTCAGCAATACGCACCGGTCTGAAAGCCGGACGCCATGAACGCCCCGCACCCTCCGAAAGTGGCCGGAATCGATCCCACTGTTCCGACGTCCGCACAGACTGTCGCGCCCACCCCCCACGCCCCGGGCGCCACCGGCTCCCCGGACGCCGCTCCCGTCCCGGCCCCGAACGCCCCCGCCCCCGGCACCCTCCTCCAGGACCGGCTGGCCGGCTGGGTCTCGGACCTCACGACCCTCCACGAACTCACCGAGCGCCTGTGCCGCACGGACGCGCTGGAGCCCGCCCTGCACGAACTGCTGCGCGCCGGAGCCTCCCTCGTCGGCGCCCGCCGCGGCCTCGTCGCCCTGGAGCCCGGCGACGGACTCGGCCCCCGCACCACCCTCGGCCTCGGCCTCGGCCGCGCCGACCTCGGCCACATCGAGACCGTCCCGCGCAGCGCGCTGCCGTACGACACCGGCACGACCAGCGAGATCGTCCACCCCGACCTGCTCGCCGAGGACGGCCTCGACCCCCGGCACCGCGAGGTCGCCGCCCGCCTCGGCTACGCCGCCAGCTACGCCGTGCCCCTCGCCTCCCAGACCGCGGGCCGCCTCGGCGCCGCCGTCTGGCTCTACGACGAACCCGCCGAGCCCCATGAACGGCAGCGCCACCTCGCCGGCCTCTACCTCCGGCACGCCACCGAGCACCTCGCCCGGCTTGTGGAGGTGGAACGCACCCGCGCGCGCGTGGCGACCATCACCGAGGAACTGCTGCCCACCCGGCTGCCCCGCGTGCCCGGCGTGCAGCTCGCCGCCCGGCACCGCACCGGCCCGCGCGGCGGCGGTGACTGGTACGACGCGCTGCCGCTGCCGGACGCGGCCCTCGGCCTGTCCGTCGGCTCGGTCACCGGCTCCGGGCCGAGCGCGGTGGCCGCGATGGGCCGGCTGCGCGCCTCGCTGCGGGCGTACGCCGTGATGGAGGGCGAGGACCCGGTCGCCGTCCTGTCCGACCTGGAGCTGCTGCTGCGGCTGACCGAGCCCGCCCGCTCCGCCACCGCGCTGTTCGCCTACTGCGAGCCCGCCCTGCGCAAGGTCACCCTGGCCGGCGCCGGACACAGCCCGCCGCTGCTGATCGGCGCACGGCGCACCGAGTTCGCCGAGACCTCCGTCTCCGCCCCGCTCGGCATGCTCGCCTGCTGGGAGGCACCCAGCGTGGAGATCCAGGCCGAGGCCGGAGAGACGGTCCTGCTCTACACCGACGGGCTGCTGCACCGTACCGGCGACCCCATGGACCGCGCCTTTGCCCGCCTGCACGCGGCCGCCGCGAGCATCCCGCGCACGCTGCGCCACGATCCCGGCGCCGTCGCCGACCACGTCCTGCGCACCGTACTCCCGAACGGCATGGACGCGGCCGACAGCGAGGAGGACGTGGTGCTGCTGGCGGCCCGCTTCGACTGAGCGAAGCCGCAGGGTGTCGGCATGACCGGGCATAACAGGTCATCCGGCCCGGGTTCACCCACCGTACGACCGTACGATGATGGAGGCCCCCGCTCGGCCACAAGCATGAGCGTCGCGGGCCCGGGGGAGATCACACGCCGTACCGAGGAGGATCACGTGGCCGACGAACTCAACCCGGCCGTGCCCGATGAAGCTGCTACCGCAGCGGGCCCGGAAACTGAGTCCGAGGAGCCCATCAAGCAGCGGAAGAACGGCCTGTACCCGGGCGTCTCCGACGAGCTGGCCGAGAACATGAAGTCCGGCTGGGCCGACACGGAGCTGCGTGACCTGCGGCCGGTCCCGCAGGCCGCCGAGACCGCGCGCCGCCGCGCCGCGCTCTCCGCCCGCTTCCCGGGCGAGCGCCTGGTGATCCCGGCGGGCAACCTGAAGACCCGCTCGAACGACACCGAGTACTCCTTCCGCTCGTCCGTCGAGTACGCGTACCTCACCGGCAACCAGACCGAGGACGGCGTCCTGGTCCTGGAGCCCAAGGACGGCGGCCATGAGGAAACGATCTACCTCCTGCCCCGCTCCGACCGCGAGAACGGCGAGTTCTGGCTCTCCGGCCAGGGCGAGCTGTGGGTCGGCCGCCGCCACTCCCTGACCGAGTCCGCGGCGCTCTACGGCATCCCGGCCGCCGACGTGCGCGAGCTGCCGGAGAAGCTGAAGGAGGCCACCGGCCCGGTCCGCGTGGTGCGCGGCTACGACGCCGGCATCGAGACGGCCCTGCACGACAAGGTCACCGCCGAGCGCGACGAGGAGCTGCGCGTCTTCCTCTCCGAGGCCCGGCTGGTCAAGGACGACTTCGAGATCGGCGAGCTGCAGAAGGCCGTCGACTCGACGGTCCGCGGCTTCGAGGACGTGGTCAAGGTCCTCGACAAGGCGGAAGCCACGTCCGAGCGCTACATCGAGGGCACGTTCTTCCTCCGCGCGCGCGTGGAGGGCAACGACGTCGGCTACGGCTCCATCTGCGCCGCCGGCCCGCACGCCTGCACCCTGCACTGGGTCCGCAACGACGGCCCGGTCCGCTCGGGCGACCTGCTGCTGCTCGACGCCGGCGTGGAGACCCACACCCTCTACACCGCCGACGTCACGCGCACGCTGCCGGTCAACGGCACGTACACCGAGATCCAGAAGAAGATCTACGACGCGGTGTACGAGGCCCAGGAGGCCGGTATCGCGGCCGTGCAGCCGGGCGCCAAGTACCGCGACTTCCACGACGCCGCCCAGCACGTGCTCGCCACGCGGCTCGTCGAGTGGGGCCTGGTCGAGGGCCCGGTGGAGCGCGTCCTGGAGCTGGGCCTGCAGCGCCGCTGGACCCTGCACGGCACCGGTCACATGCTCGGCCTGGACGTCCACGACTGCGCCGCCGCGCGGACCGAGACGTACGTGGACGGCACGCTGGAGCCGGGCATGGTCCTCACCGTCGAGCCGGGGCTGTACTTCCAGGCCGACGACCTGACCGTGCCGGAGGAGTACCGGGGCATCGGCGTCCGCATCGAGGACGACATCCTGGTGACCGAAGACGGCAACAGGAACCTCTCGTCCGGGCTGCCGCGCCGCTCCGACGACGTCGAGGCGTGGATGGCATCGCTGAAGGGCTGATCTGCGTTTGAATGGCCGGGTACCGGGTGGCGGTGCCCGGCCATTCGCGTGCCTAGGGGGAAGGTTCTCGTGAACGACTTCTGGTCCGGTGTTGATCTGCATCTCGAACCCGACTCGGCGGACGGCCGGCGTATCGGGCTGGAGCGGGCCCTGCGGGATGCCGTGCGGGACGGGCGGCTCACGCCCGGGACGCGGCTGCCGGCGACCCGGCGGCTCGCGACCGAACTCGGGATCTCGCGCGGCACCGCCAAGGCGGCCTACGACCAGCTCGTCGCCGAGGGATATCTGACGGCGCGCCAGGGCTCGGGGACCCGGGTCGCCGAGCTGCCCGCCGTCGAGTCGGCGGAATCCGGCACGGCGACACGCACGCGTGCCCCGCGTTTCGATCTGCGCCCCGGCAGCCCGGACGTCGGCGCCTTCCCGGCGGCCGCCTGGCTGCGCGCGCTGCGCCGGGCCATCGCGACGGCACCCTCACTGGCGTACGACTACGGCGATCCGCGCGGCCGGATCGAGCTGCGCACGGCCCTGTCGGGCTACCTGGGCCGGGCGCGTGGGGTCCTGGCACCCCCGGAGCGGATCGTGATCACCTCCGGGTACGTCCAGGGCCTCGCGCTGCTCACGCGCGTGCTGGACGGCGCCGCCGTCGCCATGGAGGACCCGGGGCTGCCGTTCCACCGGGAGGTCGTACGCCGCAACGGCGGAACGGTCCTGCCAGTGCCGGTCGACGCGCGCGGGGTGTGCCCCGAGCGACTGGGCGAGGCGGCCGCCGTGGTGGTCACCCCGGCGCACCAGTACCCGACCGGGGTGACCCTGCACCCGGAGCGGCGGCGGGCGCTCGGCGACTGGGCACGCGCGCGGGGCGGGCTGATCGTCGAGGACGACTACGACGGGGAGTTCCGCTACGACCGCCAGCCGGTCGGCGCGTTGCAGGGCATGGCACCCGGCCGGGTGGTGTACCTCGGCACCGCCTCCAAGACGCTCGGCCCGGCGCTGCGGCTCGGCTGGATGGTGCTGCCCCCGCAGCTGGTCGACGCGGTCGCCGACGCCAAGCTGCACAGCGACCACCACACCGAGACCATCGGCCAGCTCGCGCTCGCCGAACTGATCGACAGCCACGCCTACGACCGGCATGTGCGCGCTTCCCGGCTGCGCTACCGGCGCCGCCGGGACCAGCTGCTGGACCGGCTGGGCGCGGGCCGGGGCGTGCACGGCATCGCGGCGGGGCTGCACGCGCTGATCGACGTGCCCGACGAGGCCGAGGTGCTGGCCCGCGCGGAGGCGGAGGGCCTCGCCCTCGGCGCCCTCGGCGACCACTGGCACACCCCCGGCCCCGGCCGCCCGCAGGGCCTGGTCGTCGGCTACGGCACGCCCCGCGAGCGGTCGTACCCGGAGGCACTGGAGATGTTGGCGAAGGTGCTGGAAACCAGGGGTCGCTGAGGCCGGGGCCCTTACGCCCAGGTGATCAACTTCTTCGGCTGTTCCAGGATCGCCGCCACGTCCGCCAGCACCTTCGAGCCCAACTCACCGTCGACCAGCCGGTGATCGAAACTCAACGCCGGCGTGGTCACCTGACGCGGCTTGACCTTGCCCTTGTGCACCCACGGCATCGCCGCCGGCGACGTCTTCCCCTCCCGCGCCGTCGCCACCAACTCACCGAGACCAGCAGCCAGTTGAGGCAAAGTCTTGTCGTGCGCGTCCTTGATGTTCGGCACGATCACGCCGCCGTGACCGCCGCGATCCTGGCCGACCTGCCCCACCGCACCCGCTGGTCCCGCAGCGACGGCGCAGCGGACGCGGGCTCGTGGCGCCGCGCGAGTTGGCGAAGCCGAGCGGTACAGCGGGACGGGGGTCGCGGGTGCGTCCAGTGGCGCGCGGGCCGGTGGATCCGGCCGTACACCCCCGCACACCCACCCAGCCCGGCCAGTACGGCGACCGCGTACTCACCGGCGCTGTGTCCGAGGTAGGCGGCGGGCCGTACGCCCCAGGAGAGGAGCAGCGTGCCCAGCGCCACGTCCAGGGCGAAGATCAGGGGCTGGGCGCGGCGGACATCGTCGAGAGGGACGCCGACGTTCTGTATGTCTGTCTGTACGTCTGTCACGAGCCGACCCGGGTGGGGCAGGCCGGGGCGACATGTGTCGCCGCTTGCCGGATGGATGCCATCGCCGAAGGTCCCCTCCCTCTCGGGGCCGCTCAGGGCTGGGAAAACATTCCTGAGAGGAGAGTCACGACCCGGGACAGCGCTGCACTGGAGTGGCTCTGAAGACCGGACTAGACAGCCAGCAGCGGCGCGTCCTTCCGCCACTTGAGGATCTTGTCGAAGCTGACCACCGTGCCGCCCCGGCCGGGCTTGGCGCCGATCTGGACGTGATCGGCCAGTTCCCGGATCAGACACAGCCCGCGGCCGTGCTCGGCGTCGGGGCGGGCGGGGCGGATCTCCGGCGCGCGCGGGAACCCCGGCCCGGAGTCGGCCACTTCGATACGGCACTTCTCACCGTCGAGATACGCGGTCACCCGGTACGCACCCGAGACACCGCCGTGCGGCATGCGCCCGCCGTGCTCGACGGCGTTCGCGCAGGCCTCGCTGAGGGCGACGGAAAGGTCGTAGGAGATGTCGGGGTCGACGCCCGCCGTCTCCATCGTGCCGATCAGCAGCCGCCGGGCGAGCGGCACGCTCGCGGCCTCGCGGCGCAGATGGAGTGACCACCAGATGCTCATGCTCCAGCCTCCTGGCCGCGGCTCGACATACCGATACGTATTGCCGCCCATAGGGGGCCGTAAGCACACCGTTGACGTGACTCCGCCCATACAGCCGATGCGCCTCGGGAGGAATCGGTGTATGAGGGGCGCGATCCCGCTGCCCTGCCGTAGGGCCCCGGTAAACCCAGTGCGATGATGGGCCCGCCATGACTGCCCCCCACCCGCGCACGGCGCGCCCCGGAGCCGGGCTCCGGATCCTGCGGGCCGCGGTGTTCGCCGCGGTCTGCGTCGCGCTGGCCGCGTGCGGGCACGCCCTCGCATCCTGCGCGAGCGTGCCGCTGTGGACGCTGGGCGCGGGGTTCGTCGGGTGTCTGCTGCTCGTGGTGCCACTCGCCGGGCGGGCCCGCTCGCTGCCCGGCATCGCCGCGCTCCTCGCGCTCGGCCAGACCGCGCTGCACGCGTTGTTCGGGCTGGGCCAGCACGGGGCCGCCATGGTCTCCGGGCAGATGACGATGGGGGCGACGAGCCCCGCAGGCTCGATGGGCTCCGCCGGCTCGGTGGGCCCCGCCGGCCCGACGGGTTCCGCGCTCGGCGACACCGCGCTGGTCGAGCAGGCCGCGCGGTACCTGTGCGGGTCGAGCCCCGGCGCCCTCACCCCGGGACGCGCCTTCCACGTCCTGCTCGCCGCCCACCTCATCGACCGCTCGGGCCGGCCCCCGGCCGTGCCGGGCGGCGTCCTGCCCCACGCGGACGACGTCACCGGCTCCTCCGCCGCGCTGCTGCCCTCGCTGCCGATGCTGCTCGGCCACGTCCTCGCGGCCGTCGCCGCCGGCTGGCTGCTGCGCCGCGGCGACCTGGCCCTGCTGCGGCTGATCGAGCTGTCGGCGCACGGAGTCGCGGAGGGGGCGCTCGTACGGTCTCTGCGTGCGGCACTCGCGCTGGCGTGCGCCCTGTGCGCCGGGCTGCTGCCCGCCACCACGCCCGGTCCCCGGAGCCGTCGTACCGCCCAGGACGAGTCGGCCTCCCCGCGCACCGGCGCACTCCAGCACACGGTGATCCGGCGCGGCCCGCCCGCCGCGCGCTTCCTTCTCGCCGCCTGACGCGACGCGCGCACCACTCCACGGGAGACCCACGGGAGATCCCAGGGGAGACCCCAAGGGAGATCCACCGGAGACCTTCGGAAGACCCGGGGGAGAGGCCGCCGCCGTCGCGCGGCACGCACGCGTGCGCCGAACGCGCAGAGCAGCAGGGCACGCGTACCTCTCTTCGTCACCGAACTCTCAGAGTGGAGTACTCCTGCCATGCAGGCTTCTCGTATCGCCTCGCGCGTCGTCGCCGCCACCGCTGTCGCGGGCACGGCCGTCCTCGCGCTGTCCGTCCCCGCCTTCGCGCACGTCACCGTGCAGCCGGAGGGCACCGCGGCCAAGGGCGGCTACGCGGTCGTCGACTTCAAGGTCCCCAACGAGCGTGACAAGGCCTCGACCACCAAGGTCGAAGTCGCCTTCCCGGCCGACCGCCCGCTCGCCTCGGTCATGCCCGAGCCCGTGCCCGGCTGGAACGTGCAGGTCACCAAGGCCAAGCTGGACAAGCCGCTGACCATGCACGGCGAGAAGATCGACGAGGCCGTCACCAAGGTCACCTGGACCGCCGACGACGGCAAGGGCATCCAGCCCGGCTACTTCCAGAAGTTCCCGCTCTCCGTCGGCGCCCTGCCCGAGAACACCGATCAGCTCGTGTTCAAGGCACTGCAGACGTACTCCGACAACGAGGTCGTGCGCTGGATCGAGGTGCCGCAGGCCGGCCAGGACGAGCCGGAGAACCCGGCCCCCGTGCTGCAGCTGTCCGCTGCTGCAGACGGCCACGGCGGCTCGGCCGACGCCAAGGACACCTCCGGCAAGACCGGGAACGCGACCGCCGCCACGGACTCCGGCTCCCATGACACCGACACCACCGCGCGCGTGCTCGGCGTGGTCGGCATCGTCGTCGGCATCGCGGGCGTCGCCTACGGCGTCCTCGCGGGCCGTCGCCGGACCGCCTGAGCCCCACCGTTCCGTACCGCGCACGGGGGCGTGCGACGCATGCGACGCTGTCGTGGCCGTCGTACGACCCCGGTGCGCGCCGGAGTACTCACATCTGGGACATTTTTCTATGCGCAAGAAGACGTTCGCCGCGGCCGCGCTGCTCGCCGCCGCCACCCTGACCCTGTCCGCCTGCGGCAGCGGGAACGACGGCAAGTCGCCGGTCTCCGTGGTCGCGGAGGAGTCCGGCTCGGGCAAGGCCGCCACCGTCCTCGACCAGCCCTTCGAGAAGCCGGACCTCGTCCTCACCGACACGCACGGCAAGAAGTACGACCTCCGCAAGGAGACCAAGGGCCATCCGACCCTGGTCTACTTCGGCTACACCCACTGCCCCGACATCTGCCCGACGACGATGAGCAACATCGCCGTCGCCAAGAAGGCGCTGCCCCAGGCCGAGCAGAACGACCTGCGCGTCGTGTTCGTCACCACCGACCCCGGCCGCGACACCCCGGCCCAGCTGGGCACGTGGCTCAAGGGCATCGACCCCCAGTTCATCGGCCTGACCGGCGATTTCGCCACCATCCAGGCCGGTGCCCGCTCACTCGGCATCTCCGTGGAGCCGACGACGAAGGACAAGAACGGCAAGCTCGTCTCCGTCCACGGCACCCAGGTCATCGCCTTCTCCCCGAAGACGAACGCCGGTTACGTCCTCTACGGCGAGGACGCCTCGGTCGACGAGTACACCAAGGACCTGCCCAAGCTCGTCAAGGGAGCCAACCCGTGAGCCTGCCCCTGACGCGCCGGGCCGTCCTGACCGCGGCCACCGCCCTCGCCGGCACGCTCGCCCTCGCGGGCTGCTCGGACTCGGGGTCGACGTCCGACGCGAGCTCCGGCTCCTCGAAGGCCGAGCTGTCGGTGAGCGGGTCGTACATACCGCAGCCGGTCTCCGCCGACATGGCCGCCGGCTTTCTGACCATCACCAACAAGGGCGGTGCCCAGGACGAACTGACCTCGGTGCGCAGCGACACCGCCGGCCAGGTCACCATGCACAGCACCGCGGGCGGCGCCATGCGGGAGCAGAGCTCCTTCGCCATACCCGCCCACGGTCAACTCGTGTTCAAAAGCGGTGGCAACCATCTGATGTTCGAGAAGCTGAAGCGTCCGCCGAAGCAGGGCCAGACGGTCGCCGTGACACTCACCTTCGCCAAGTCCGGGCCCCTCACCGTCGAGATGCCGGTGAAGTCCGCCACGTACAACCCGTCGACCGGACACTGAGGGAGGGACCGACACCGTGACGTGGACCATCACCCCCACACGGCAGCGGAACAGCCTGCGCATCCTGGTGCTGCTGTTTCTCGCCGTCACCGGCGCACTGCTCGCGGGGGCCGCACCGGCCTCCGCGCACGCGGCGCTGACCGGCAGCGACCCCGCGCAGGGGGTGGTGGTCAAGCAGGCACCCAGCCAGGTCTCGCTCACCTTCTCCGAGAAGGTGGCGATGAACGACGACTCCCTGCGCGTCCTCGACCCGCGGGGCAAGCCCGTGCAGAGCGGCAAACCCGGCAACGTGAGCGGGACGACGTACGCCGTGCGGCTCAAGAGCGGCCTGGGCAAGGGCACCTACACGGTCACCTACCAGGTCGTCTCGGCCGACAGCCACCCCGTCTCCGGCGCCTACACCTTCTCCATCGGGGCGCCCTCGCGGACCGTGGTCTCCGGCACCGGGCCGGTCGCGGGCGGCGGAGTCGTCGGCGGCCTCTACGCCCTCGGGCGGTACGCGTCGTACGCCGGCTTCATCGTGCTCGCGGGCGGCGCCGCCTTCGTGCTCGCCTGCTGGCAGCGTGGAGCCGGCGTACGGGCCCTGCAACGGCTGGTCGTCGGCGGCTGGCTCACGCTCACCGCGGCCACCCTGTGGCTGCTCCTGCTGCGCGGCTCGTACACCACCTCCGGGAAGCTCGCCGACGTCTTCGACCTCGGGCTGCTCGGCCAGGTGCTGCAGACCAAGACCGGCGCGGCCCTGGTCTCCAGGCTGCTGCTGCTCGCCGCCGCCGCACTGTTCATCGCAGTCCTCTTCGGTGCCTACACCCGCCCGTCGCCCACCACCACCCTGACCGACGGCGCTTCGCGCCGACTGCCTGATTCAAGCGAGGACAGCGAGGAGAAGCGCGATCTGACCTTCGGGCTCGCGATCGGCGGGGTGGTCGTCGCGGCCGGGCTCGCCACCAGCTGGGCCATGGCCGAGCACGCCTCGGTCGGGCTCCAGCCGGGCATCGCCATGCCCGTCGACGTCGTCCACCTGCTCGCCGTCGCCGCGTGGCTGGGCGGGCTCACCGCCCTGCTCGTCGCCCTGTACCGGGCGCCCGCCGAGACACCGGTGGAGACCGCCGCCGTCGCCCGCTTCTCCCGCGTGGCCTTCGGCTCCGTCCTCGCGCTCGTCGCCACCGGCACCTACCAGTCCTGGCGCCAGCTGGGCTCCTGGTCGGCGTTCACCGACACCCGGTACGGACAGCTGCTGCTGGTCAAGATCGGGCTGGTGGCGCTGCTGGTCGGCATCGCCTCGATCTCCCGGCGCTGGACGGGCCGGCTCGCCGACACGGCCGCCAACACGGCCGAGCAGCCCGGGAAGGAGCGCGTCACTGCCGGCGCGCCCAAGCGCTCCACCGGCTCGGGTACCGCCCAGCAGTCCGGCGGCTCCGATGCGGCCAAGCAGTCCGGCGCCAAGGGCAAGACCAGCGGAGACCCCCGGCGCGCCGAGCAGCTCGCCCGGCAGCGGGCCGCCATGGACGCTGCCCGGCAGAAGCGGCTGCGCGACGGTGACGCGAACCGCTTGGGGCTGCGCCGCTCGGTGCTCGCCGAGGCGGGCGTCGCGGTCGTGCTGCTCGCCGTCACCACCTGGCTGACCCAGACCGAGCCGGGCCGCACCGAGCTGGAGGCCAAGGCCGCCGGCTCGTCCGCGAGCTCGGCCACGGCGCCCTCGAACGGCGCGCTCACCCTGGACATGCCCTTCGACACCGGCGGCACCAACGGCAAGGGCGTCGTCAGCATCGACCTCGACCCCGCGCGCGTGGGCGGCAACGAGATGCACGTCTACGTCCAGCGGCCGGGCGGCCGGGCCTTCGACATCCCCGAGGTCAAGGTCGCCTTCACCCTTGAGGCGAAGAAGATCGGCCCGCTTCCCGTGACCCCCGACCACATCACGACCGGCCACTGGTCGGCGAGCGGCGTGCAGATCCCCATGGCCGGCGACTGGAAGATCTCCGTCACCGTGCGGACCTCCGACATCGACCAGGCGACCGTCTCCAAGAACGCGCAGATCGGCTGAACGACACCATGCCCGACCAGTCCATCCCCCAGGCCCGTACGTCCGCCGAGGCGTCGCAGGAGCGCGAGTCCACGGGCGGCCACGGCGTGTCCCGGCGCGCGCTGCTCGGCACCGCGGGCGCCACCGGGCTCGTGCTCGGCGCGGCCGGCGGGGCCGTGGGCTACGCCGCCGCGCCCGCCCCGGCCACCCCGCTGACCTCGGTGGGCTCCGACCGGGCGATGTTTCACGGGAAACATCAGCCCGGCATCACCGAGGGCCTCCAGGCGCGCGGCCATCTCGCCGCCTTCGACCTGGCGGCGGGCGCGGGCCGCAAGGAGGCCGCGGCCCTGCTGCGCCGCTGGTCGGCGACGGCCGAGCGGCTGATGGCGGGCGAGGCCGCGCCGCACGACGACACCGATGTGGCTCGCGACGCCGGACCCTCCTCGCTGACGATCACCTTCGGCTTCGGGCACGGCTTCTTCGGCAGGACCGGCCTGGAGAAGCAGCGGCCCAGCGCACTGGACCCGCTGCCGGACTTCTCCTCCGACCACCTGGACAAGACGCGCAGCGACGGCGACCTGTGGGTGCAGATCGGCGCGAACGACGCCCTGGTCGCCTTCCACGCCCTGCGCGCGATCCAGAAGGACGCGGGCGGCGCGGCGCGTTTGCGCTGGCAGATGAACGGCTTCAACCGCACCCCGGGCGCCACCGCCCACCCCATGACCGCCCGCAACCTCATGGGCCAGCTGGACGGCACCCGCAATCCCCGGCCCACCGACTCGGACTTCGACCGGCGGATCTTCGTACCCGCCACCGGAGAACCGGCCTGGATGGCGAACGGCTCCTACGCCGTCGTACGCCGCATCCGCATGCTCCTGGACGACTGGGAGAAGCTCCCGGTGTCCGCCCAGGAGCAGGTCATCGGGCGCCGCAAGGCCAACGGGGCACCGCTGTCCGGCGGTGGCGAGACCACCCCGATGGACCTGGAGAAGACCGACGCCAAGGGCGAGTACGTCGTCCCGCTCAACGCGCACGCCCGGATCACCCGGCCCGACAAGAACGGCGGCGCGGCCATGCTGCGGCGCCCCTTCTCCTACCACGACGGCTTCGACGCGGACGGCACCCCGGACGCCGGCCTGCTCTTCGTCTGCTGGCAGGCGGACCCGCTGCGCGGCTTCGTACCGGTGCAGCGCAAGCTCGACCGGGGCGATGCGCTCTCGCAGTTCATCCGCCACGAGGCCAGCGGTCTGTTCGCCGTGCCGGGCGGGCCGGCGAAGGGCGAGTACGTGGGGCAGCGGCTGCTGGAGGGGTAGCCCGGCCTGACGGGGTTCCTGGGGTTGCAGGGTTCATGGGGTTTACCGGTTCTCCTGGGCTTTCCCGCACCAAACCACTCGGTCGAGTGGCTGTCGTGAGACACCTGGGCCGGGGCGACGCGCGGCCATTAGGGTGAGGGACATGCCAGCGAGCTATGCGTATCTCGGCCCCGAGGGCACCTTCACCGAAGTCGCCCTGCGGACGCTCCCGGAAGCCGCCACCCGGGAACTCGTTCCGTTCGTGTCGGTGCAGTCCGCGCTGGACGCGGTGCGGGCCGGCGAGGCCGAGGCCGCGTTCGTGCCGATCGAGAACTCCGTCGAGGGCGGCATCACCACCACCCTGGACGAACTGGTCGCGGGCGAGCCGCTGACCATCTACCGCGAGGTCCTGCTGTCGATCACCTTCGCGCTGCTGGTCCGGCCCGGCACGAAGCTCGCGGACATCAAGACCGTCTCCGCCCACCCGGCGGCCCAGCCGCAGGTCCGCAACTGGCTGCGCACCCACCTCCCGGACGCGGTCTGGGAGTCGGCCGCCTCCAACGCGGACGCCGCCCGTCTGGTCCAGGAGGGCCGCTACGACGCCGCCTTCGCCGGCGAGTTCGCCGCCGCCCGGTACGGCCTCGAGGCCCTGGAGACCGGGATCCACGACGCGGAGAACGCCCAGACCCGGTTCGTGCTGGTCGGCCGCCCGGCCCGGCCCGCCGCGCCGACCGGCGCCGACAAGACCTCGGTGGTGCTGTGGCAGCGCGACGACCACCCGGGCGCGCTGCGCGACCTGCTCGGCGAGTTCGCCTCGCGCGGCATCAACCTCATGCTGCTGCAGTCACGGCCGACCGGCGCCGGCATCGGCAACTACTGCTTCTGCATCGACGCCGAGGGCCATATCTCCGACCGGCGGATGGCTCAGGCGCTGACGGGGCTGAAGCGGATCTGTCTCCAGGTGCGTTTCCTCGGCTCCTATCCGCGCGCGGACATCACGCCGGGCGAGGCCCGGCCGACGCTGCCGGGGACATCGGACGAGGAGTTCATGGCGGCGGCGGACTGGGTGACGCGCTGCCAGGACGGCCGGTTCTAGCCAGTCATACCTGCATATCATCGTTATCCACAGAAGTTATCCACAGGTCCGCTTCTCGACCTGGGGACAAGTCGACAGGGGTGTGTGAGTCAGTCGACAAATCGCCTCTCACGTCCCCCGGACGGTCACCGCTCGACGCCTCACCCTTCGTCCACTCGTTTCCGTTGATTCATCTTTTGGGGCGACCACCTTCCACCCAAAAGTGGGTGTGACCCGGGTTTGCCCTGGGAATTCCTCAGTCCGGCGACGACTTCCGGAGTGATCAATTCCGAAGTCCACAGACCTTCCACACAGCCTGTGGATAACTCTTCGGAGGGTGTGGATTTCTGTGGACAACGCGGCTGTGAAGTCCCGTTCTCCACAAGGGAATCCAGTCAACCCGGCGCCTGGGACGTGCCCCGTCCCAGGGAGTGAGACACTTTTCCTTGACGCCGTTCTGACACGTTTCGTAATTCGCGCATAACGCACTGTAAGTGGGCGAACAGTGGCAAATCAGAACTCCGCGGAATAGGGATTCGTGAGCGACAAGCCCGCACCGGTAGCCTTGGCCTCGTGATTGACCTTCGCCTGCTTCGTGAGGACCCCGACCGTGCGCGCGCATCCCAGCGCGCCCGTGGAGAGGACGTCGCGCTCGTCGACTCCCTCCTGTCTGCCGACGAGCGGCGCAGGTCCTCCGGCGTCCGCTTCGACGAGCTGCGTGCCGAGCAGAAGCAGCTCGGCAAGCTGATCCCCAAGGCCACCGGCGACGAGAAGGCCGAGTTGCTCAAGCGTGCCGAGCAGCTGAAGGCCGACGTCAAGGCCGCCGACGCCGAGCGCGACGCCGCCGACGCCGAGACCCAGGAGCTGCTGCTCCGGCTCGGCAACCTCGTCCACCCCGACGTGCCCGTCGGCGGCGAGGAGGACTTCGTCACGCTGGAGACGCACGGCGTCATCCGTGACTTCGGTGCCGAGGGCTTCGAGCCCAAGGACCACCTGGAGCTGGGCCAGATCCTCGGCGCGATCGACGTCGAGCGCGGCGCCAAGGTCTCCGGCTCCCGCTTCTACTTCCTCACCGGTGTCGGCGCCCTGCTGGAGCTGGCCCTGGTGAACGCGGCGATCGCCCAGGCCACGGCCGCCGGCTTCACCCCGATGCTCACCCCGGCGCTGGTCCGCCCCCAGTCCATGGCGGGCACCGGCTTCCTCGGCCAGGCCGCCCAGGACGTCTACCACCTGGACAAGGACGACCTGTACCTGGTCGGCACGTCCGAGGTGCCGCTGGCGGCCTACCACATGGACGAGATCATCGACGCCGAGCGACTGCCGCTGCGCTACGCGGGCTTCTCCCCGTGCTTCCGCCGCGAGGCCGGCTCGCACGGCAAGGACACCCGGGGCATCTTCCGTGTGCACCAGTTCGACAAGGTCGAGATGTTCTCGTACGTCGCGCCCGAGGACTCCCAGGCCGAGCACCAGCGCCTGCTGGAGTGGGAGAAGCAGTGGCTGACCTCGCTGGAGCTGCCGTTCCGCGTCATCGACGTCGCCAGCGGTGACCTCGGCGCCTCGGCCGCGCGTAAGTACGACTGCGAGGCGTGGATCCCGACCCAGGGCAAGTACCGCGAGCTGACCTCGACCTCGGACTGCACCGAGTTCCAGTCCCGCCGCCTGTCCATCCGCGTCCGCGACGGCAAGCAGGTCAAGCCGCTCGCCACGCTCAACGGCACGCTGTGCGCCGTACCGCGCACGATCGTGGCGATCCTGGAGAACCACCAGCAGGCCGACGGCTCGGTCCGCGTCCCCGAGGTGCTGCGCCCGTACCTGGGCGGCCGGGAGGACCTGGAGCCGCTCGCCAAGTGACCGGCTTTCCGTACCGGCTGATCGCCACCGACCTGGACGGAACGCTTCTGCGCTCCGACGAGTCGGTCTCGCAGCGCACCCGTGAGGCGCTCGCCGCGGCCACCGCGGCGGGCGCGGCCCATATCGTCGTCACCGGCCGGGCGGTCCCGTGGACCCGGCACATCCTGGACGACCTCGGTTACGACGGCCTCGCCGTCTGCGGCCAGGGCGCGCAGGTCTACGACGCCGGGGCGCACCGGCTGCTGACATCCGTGACCCTGGACCGGCAGCTGGCGGGGGTTGCCCTGGCCAAGATCGAGGCCGAGGTGGGCCCGCTGTATCTGGCGGCCAGCCGCGACGGCCTCGACGGCGACGTCCTGGTGGGCCCGGGCTACGCGGTCACGGGTTCCCTGCCCGCCCTCCCCCTCACGGACGTGTCCGACCTCTGGGCGGCTCCACTGAACAAGATCTACATACAGCATCCGACGCTGTCCGACGACGCGCTGGCGGAGGCGGCCCGGCAGGCGGCCGGAGGTTTCGTCACGGTGGCCATGGCGGGCGAGGGCATCGTCGAACTGCTTCCGCTGGGCCTGTCCAAGGCCACGGGCCTGTCCCTGGCGGCCCGGCGCCTCGGACTGAAGGCCGCCGACACGATCGCCTTCGGCGATATGCCGAACGACATCCCGATGTTCGCCTGGGCCGCGCGCGGGGTGGCGATGGCCAATGCCCACGAGGAGCTCCGCGCAGTCTCCGACGAGGTCACGGCGTCCAACGAGGAGGACGGGATCGCGGTGGTCCTGGAGCGGTTGCTGGGTCTACGGCACGGGGTCGCGCCGTAAGGCGTCGGCCAAGTCCCAGCGACAATGTTGTGCGGAGGATGCACGGATCGAACGTGCGCGGGCTGTGAGACCCGACCACGGTTTAGCAAACCGGTGCCTTACCACTCGGCCAATCCTCCGGGTGGGCGGCCCACGCAAGCGCAGTGCTCACGTGCTCGAAGCGGCCGCCCCGGGCTGCCCCCAGGGCTCGACGGTGGGGTAACTACACCGGAGCCGGCCTCGGGCCGCCCTGTCGGGAGCTGGGCGTACTGCCGTGCATGGACATCGCCCACCTCCACTCCCGGATCACGGCGCCGGGACGTTCCCGGCGGATGGGGCACAACCACTCTGCCCCGCCGCCGAGTTGAGCGCCACCGAATTAGCCGGCGCCGAGCATCCGTGCTACCGGCGGCGCCACTTACGTCTGCGCGCCTTGCTGAAGAACCAGCCCGCCGGCGGCTCCTCGGAGCGCCACGGCTGCGGCTCAGGCTTCTCGGCCCGCCAGCGTGCGGCGAGCATCCGGGCTCTCGCGGACGGCTCGGAGGTCTCGGCGGAGCGTACGAAGGCCTCGTCCAGGACCAGTTCGTCCCAGGCGTCTGCGTCCGGCCGTCCACACCCGTCGTTCTGCGGTATCTCCTCCGCCATCACCGGCCTCCTAGCCGTACATCCGCTGTGCCCAGTCTGCCCGGACCGAGGTGAAGTCCCGGTCAAAGCCGCCGGGCCCGGAAGGGGACCCCTTGGGGCCTACTCCTCGCCGGCCAGCTTCAGCGTCCGCAGCTTCTGCCCGGCGTACCAGGTGGCCAGCGCGGTGACCACGACCAGCAGCACGGTGGCCGTCCCCAGGCTCACCTGCGAGGTCACCAGGTCCCCGCCGGCGATCTTGTGGGCGACCGCCAGCGACCACTGCTGGACACTGAGCGTGCGTGCGCCGGGCACCAGAGAGCCGAACAGCGCCTCCCAGACCAGCGCGTAGACGAGCCCGAAGACCACCGCGTGCCGGGAGACCGTGCCGAGCAGCAGGAACAGCGCCGAGTAGGCGATCGAGGAGACCAGCGCGGCGACCGTGTAGGCGACGGCGATCTGCTGGCCGTTGCCGTTCAGGATCAGACCCGCGATCAGGGTCGGCACCGCCGAGAAGACCATGGTCACGGCGATGGCGACGATCAGCTTGGTGAAGATGATCGTGGGCCGCTTCAGCGGCTTGGACAGCAGATAGACGACGGAGCCGTCGTCGATCTCCGGGCCGATCGCGCCGGTGCCCGCGATGACGCCGATGATCGGCACCATCGTGGCGATCGCGAAGCCGCCGAGCACATCGGAGGCCGTCTGGTCGTCGGCTCCGGTCAGGGCCCGCACGGCGACCGAGAGCACGATCAGCAGCAGCGGCAGCGCGCCGAGGATGAGGGCCCGACGGCGGCCGAGCAGGGCCCGGTAGGTGAGCCGGGCGACGGTGGGGTCGTACATCTTCGGCCTCCTACGCCGCGACCAGATACGAGAAGACGGACTCCAGGGACTCGTCGGAGGGCGAGACCGTGAGGAGCCGGATGCCGTGGTCCCGGGCGACCTTCGGCAGCAGGGCGGTGAAGCGGCCGAAGTCGACGGCCTGGATGCGCAGCGCGCCCTCGGTCACATCGACCTCGATGCCGGCCGTCGAGGGGTCGGCGATCAGCGCGGCCGCGAGCGCGCGGTCGTCGCTGGAGCGCACCAGATAGCGGTGCGGGCGGTCGGTCATCAGCCGGCGGATCTTGCGGAAGTCACCGCTGGCCGCGTGCCGTCCGGCGACGACGACCTCGATGTGCCGGGCGAGCTGCTCGACCTCTTCGAGTATGTGCGAGGAGAACAGCACGGTGCGGCCCTCGTCGCCCATCTTCCTGAGCAGGTCCATCAGTTGCATGCGCTGGCGCGGGTCCATGCCGTTGAACGGCTCGTCCAGCAGGAGCAGCGAGGGGTCGTGGACCAGCGCGCTCGCCATCTTCACGCGCTGTCGCATGCCCTTGGAGTACGTGGCGATTCTGCGGTCCTGCGCGTACTCCATCTCGACCGTGGCCAGTGCCCTCTGCGCCGCCTTGGCGCCGAGGCCGTGCAACTCGGCGTTGGCGACGACGAATTCGCGGCCGGTGAGGAAGTCGTACATCGCCTCGCGCTCGGGGACGATGCCGATGTGCTGGTAGATCTTCTCGTTGCGCCACACCGGCTGTCCGTCGAGGGTGACCGTGCCGGTGGAGGGAGCCAGGAAGCCGCCCATCATGTTGATCAGGGTGGACTTTCCGGCGCCGTTGGGGCCGAGCAGGCCGGTGACTCCGGGGCCGATGGTCATAGTGATGTCGTTGACGGCGACCACGTTGCCGAACCAGCGGGAGACGTGGTCGATGCTGAGCGTGGTCACAGTCCCACCTTCTTGTAGCGGCGCATCAGCAGGCCGTAGCTGCCGGCGATCAGGGCGAGCACGACCGCGACGTAGAGCACGCCCTGTCCGGCCGACGGGTTGATCGATCCGGGGTTGCGGGCGGTCGCGCCCAGGAAGGCCGACTGGACGCCGTCGATGAGCGTGACGGGCGAGAACAGGCCGATCCACGGGATGGCGGAGGTGTGGTTCTGCACGTCGGCGATGGCCTGCAGCGTGCTGACCGCGCCGTAGGAGATGATCAGCACGGCGATCACGGCGGCGATGCCGAAGCCGCGGCGCGGGGTGACGGCGGCGATGACCAGGCCGATGCCGGCGAAGAGCAGGGAGAGCAGCGCCACGGAGACCAGTCCCTCGGCGAATTCCTTCGTCTGGTGGGCGAATCCCAGCTTGGACAGCAGCGCGCCCACGTACATCACGAGCAGGGGAGTGGCGGTCAGGATGAAGATCGCCGAGGCGAGTGACGCGAACTTGGCGCGGACGTAGTCGGCGGTCTCGATGGGCCGCGAGAAGTACAGCGGCACGGTCTTGAAGCGCAGGTCGCGGGAGACGGCCTGGGGTGCCTGCGCGGCGACGTACAGGCTGATCACGGCCTGCATCATGATCGCGTAGCGGGTGTAGGCCACCGGCAGTTCGTGTGCCTTGGTGGCGACCGCGACGGCCACCATGATGGCCGCGGGCACGCACATCACCGTGAACAGCAGCATCGGCAGCACCTTGGACTTGGCCGAGCGGCCGAGGCCGTAGGCGCCGCGCAGGGACTGCGAGTACAGCGAGCGGCGGGCGTAGGCGCGGCCGAGGCGGGGGCCGTCGTAGCCGCGGTAGCCGATGTCGTGGATGCGGGTCTGGTCGCTCGCGGGTGTGGTCAGGGGCTGGTCAACCGCCATGGCCGACGGCCTCCTTCCGCTGCTCGTCGTTGCCGTGCTCGTCACTGCCGTGCTCGTCTCTGCTGGTGAACACCTCGGAGATGTGGTGCCGGCGCTGCTCCATGCGGACCAGGCCGAGGCCGAGGTCGGCGACGGCGTCCCGGACGAGGTCGTAGGTCTCCTCGCCCTGGGCGGTGAGCAGCAGGATGTGCCCGGCGCCGGGCAGGCCCGCGCCCTCGGCGTGCGTCTCCACCCCGCGCGCGTGGAGCGCGTCGCGGACCGCGCGGGTGCCGTCGGGGTGGGCGTCGCTGTCGGTGACCTCGATCGCGAGGGTGGTCGTGGTCTGTGTGAAGTCGGTGGTGGAGCTGGAGCGCAGCAGCTTGCCGCCGTCGATGATGACGACGTGGTCGCAGGTGCGCTCCAGCTCACCCAGCAGATGGGAGGTGACCAGGACCGAGATGCCGAAGTCGGTGTGGATGCGGCGGATGAGGCCGAGCATCTCGTCCCGGCCGACCGGGTCGAGGCCGTTGGTCGGCTCGTCCAGGAACACCAGCTGCGGGTCGTGCACCAGCGCCTGGGCGAGCTTGACGCGCTGCTTCATGCCGGTCGAGTAACCGCCGATGGGGCGGTAGCGCTCCTCGTACAGCCCGACGTGGCGCAGGGTGTCCGCGGTGCGCTCGCGGGCCGCCGTGGGCGGCAGGCCCGACATGCGCGCCATGTGGACGACGAACTCGGTGGCCGAGACGTCCGGCGGCAGGCAGTCGTGCTCCGGCATATAGCCGACGCGCTCGCGGATGGCGCCGCCCTTGGTGGCGACGTCGAGGCCGAGCACCTCGGCGCGGCCCTCCGTGGCGGGGGACAGACCCAGCAGGATCTTGATCAGGGTGGACTTGCCGGCGCCGTTGGCTCCGACGAGTCCGGTCACACCGGGCCCGATGTCCACGGACAGCCGGTCGAGAGCGGTCACCCGGGGGAACCGCTTGCTCAGGCTTTCGGTCGCGATCACAGTCACGGATACGACCGTAGTGAACCGGGCCACGACGGTCGTCAGACCACAGAGCCGTCTTCGCGTCAGACCCAGGTATTACGGGACCCTAAGGGATGCCGTGCCTCAGGGTTACCCGAGGTTTTCCACAGCCGCCGGACCTCCCTATTGACGCCGCCTCTAACAACTGTCACATTCACCAGTGTCAAGTTACGGACGCGTACCGCAGTCGACGCACGGGTCGACGGCACGACGGGACGGGGCGGCATGACGACGGCAGTGAGCAGCGAACTCTCCGTGGAACTGCGGGGGTTCAGGCGGGTGCAGCGCCTCGCCTACGAATGCGCGGAGGCGGTCGCGGCGCGGCTGGAGCCGGGCGTGACGGAGCGCGAGGCGGCGCGGATGCAGCGGGAGTATCTGCGCGAGCGCGGGGTGCGGGACTGGTTCCACCTGCCCTTCGCGTGGTTCGGCGACCGCACCGCGTTCGTGAACTTCCGCATCCCCCTGCAGTTCTTCCCGACCGACCGGGCCCTGGCGCCCGGCATGCCGTTCATCCTGGACATGGCACCGGTGTACGAGGGGTACACGGCGGACATCGGCTACTCGGGCTCCCTCGGGGTGAACCCGGTGCAGGACCGGCTGATGGCCGACCTGGAGGCGCATCGCGAGCTGATCCTGCGCGAGGTGCGCGAGCGGCGCCCGCTGCGCGAGATCTACGAGCACGTGGACCGGCTCATGGTCCGCCAGGGCTACGCCAACCGGCATCGCGCGTACCCGTTCGGCGTGATCGCCCACAAGGTGGACCGGGTGAAGCAGCGCCGCTTCTCGCCCCACCTGTTCGGGTTCGGCACGCAGTCCCTGAAGGGCCTGGCCGCCGATGCGCTGCACGGGCACCGCGAGGGCTGGTCACCGCTGTGGTCGCCGTACCGCTTCTCGGACCACCCGCCGCAGCCGGGACTGTGGGCGGTCGAACCGCACCTCGGCTTCCGCGGTACGGGTGCGAAGTTCGAGGAGATCCTCGTGGTCACCGACTCGAAGGACCCCGAACAGAGCGCGTTCTGGCTGGACGACGATCTGCCGCACGTGCGGCGCTGGGCGGAGGAGAGGTGACGGCGGACGTGACGCTGAGGGGTGCCCGGGAGCGCCGGGTGGCGACCGGCGGGGTCGAGCTGTGCGTGGCCGAGCTGGGCGATCCGGAAGCGCCGACGGTGGTGCTGGTGCACGGCTACCCGGACAGCAAGGAGGTCTGGTCGGAGGTCGCCGTCCGCCTCGCCGACCGCTTCCACGTCGTCCTGTACGACGTCCGGGGCCATGGCCGCTCCACGGCACCCCGGCCGCTGCGCGGCGGCTTCACCCTCGCCAAGCTCACGGACGACTTCCTGGCCGTGGCGGACGCGGTCAGCCCGGACCGCCCGGTGCACCTGGTCGGCCATGACTGGGGCTCGGTGCAGTCGTGGGAGTTCGTCACGGTGGGCCGCACGGAGGGCCGTATCGCCTCCTTCACCTCGATCTCCGGGCCGTCCCTGGACCACTTCGGGCACTGGATCAACGCGCGCGTGAAGCGTCCGACGCCCCGCCGGGTGAGCCAGCTCCTCGGCCAGGGCGCCAAGTCCTGGTACGTGTATCTGCTGCACACACCGGTCCTCCCGGAGCTGGCCTGGCGCGGCCCGCTCGGCAAGCGCTGGCCGGGGATCCTGCAGCGGGTCGAGAAGGTCCCCGCCGGGAACTACCCGACCTCCTCCCTTCCCTCGGACGCGGCGCACGGCGCCTGGCTGTACCGGGACAACGTCCGCGCCCGGCTGACCAGGCCGCGCACCGACGCGTACGCGCACGCGCCCGTGCAGCTCATCACACCCCAGGGGGACGCGTTCCTCTCCGAGCGTCTCTACGACGACCTGGAGCAGTGGGTGCCCCAGCTGACCCGCCGCACGCTCCCCGCCAAGCACTGGGTGCCGCGCACCCGCCCTGATCAACTCACGTCCTGGATCGAGGAATTCATCATGTCCGTCGACGGCGGCCGCCCCGAGCCGAAGGCCACCGGCCGGCACGCCGACCGGTTCGGCGGGCAGTTGGTACTGGTCACCGGGGCGGGCAGCGGCATCGGCCGGGCCACGACGTTCGCGTTCGCGGAGGCGGGCGCGCGCGTGGTGGCCGTCGACCGCGACGCCGAGGCCGCCGCCCGCACCGCCGAGCTGTCCCGGCTGATCGGCGCGCCCGAGGCCTGGGCGGAGACGGCCGACGTCTCCGACGAGCAGGCCATGGAGAAGCTCGCCGAGAAGGTGCACCGTGAGTACGGCGTGCTGGACGTGCTCGTCAACAACGCGGGTATCGGCCTGTCGGGCTCCTTCTTCGCCACGACGTCCGAAGACTGGCGCAAGGTGCTGGACGTCAATCTCTGGGGCGTGATCCACGGCTGCCGGATCTTCGGCGCGCGGATGGCCGAGCGCGGCCAGGGCGGCCACATCGTCAACATCGCCTCGGCGGCCGCGTTCCAGCCCTCCCGGGCCCTGCCCGCCTACAGCACCTCCAAGGCGGCGGTGCTGATGCTCTCCGAGTGCCTGCGTGCCGAACTCGCCGGACAGGGCATCGGGGTGAGCGCGATCTGCCCCGGCATCGTCAACACGAACATCACGGCCACGGCCCGCTTCGCCGGCGTGGACGAGGCCGAGGAACGCCGCCGCCAGAAGAACTCCGCCCGCCTGTACGGGCTGCGCAACTACCCGCCGGAGAAGGTCGCCGAGGCGATCCTGGACGCGGTGACCCGCAACCGGGCGGTCGTCCCGGTGACCCCGGAGGCCAGGGGCGCCCATGCGCTGTCGCGACTCATGCCGGGGGCGCTGCGGCGACTCGCGCGGGTGGAACCGAAGGTGTGAGGTCGCGCCGTCGGGCTCGCGGCCGAGCGCAGGCCGCGGGCCCGTCGTGGCTGGTCGCGCCCACGCGGCGGTAGCCGCATATCAGACGCAGCCCCGCGCCCCCAGGGGGTTGCGGTCCCGCACCCGCATTAGCCCCGTAGCTGCACCCACCAGCCAAGGAGCCGCACATGCCCGGCCCTCCGGCCGAGAACACGTACCGCATAGAAGACCTGGCCCACCACACCCGCACCACCGTAAGAACCATCCGCGCCTACCAGGACCGCGGCCTCCTCCCCCGCCCCGAGCGCCAGGGCCGCGCGAACCTCTACGCCGAGACCCACGTCACCCGCCTCCACCAGATCGCCCACCTCCTCGACCGCGGCTACACCCTGGCCTCCATCAAGGAACTGCTGGACGCCTGGGACACCGGCCGCGGCCTGGGCGGGATCCTCGGCCTGGTCACCGAGGTGGACGGCCCGTGGACGGACGAACGCCCCGACCGCATCACCCGCACCGAGCTGGACGCCCGCTTCGGCGGCACGCCCGACGACGACGCCGTGAGCGAGGCGATCGAGCTCGGCGTACTGGAGCGGATCGACGACGACCCCGACACGTTCCTCGTACCGAGCCCCCAAGAGCTGTCCGTGGCAGTCGAGTTGCACGCGGCCGGAGTCCCGCTGTCCGCGATCTCGGGCCATCTGCGGGAGTTGAGGGGGCAGGTCGAGCACATCGCCGCCCGTTTCCTGGAGTTCACCACCGAGTACGTCTTCGCACGCTATCTGGACGACCCCGAGCGCCGTACGGACGCGCACGCCGCGGAAGCCGCCTCGCTGGTACGCCGACTGCGCCCGCTGGCCCGGCAGACGATGGACGCCGAACTGGCCCGTGCCATGCGCTCGTTGGCGACCCGGCAGCTGCGCACACGCCTCGGTGCGGCGCGGCCCGTCGAGGACCGGTACGCCGGACGGTACGCCGACCGTTCCGTCGCTCTTCCCGCCGGCACGATCGACGCCGTGGAAAGCCTCGTTGGCCGGGAACGCGTTTCCGAGTTCATCGCGCTGGCAGCCGAACGCGAGCTGCGGGCCCGCGCCTTGGACCGTCTCACCTCAGATGCCCTACAGGGACAGGAAGTTCGCGAATCACCCTAAGGGGCACGTCACTTGTCCACAGATTCGTCAATTCCCCTGTGGATAACCTCACTTGGTTGTGGATCAAACCTACAGAGAAAAAAACCTGCGTGATCCATGTCTCTCCCGCACGCTGGACACATGAACGGAAGAGAAGAAGAACGACACGACGAACGACACATCAACGAGAGACGCACCGTGAAGGTGTCGAAGTACCTCTCCAAACACCTGCGCCACCAGCCGGAGCGCATCGGGCTCACCCTGGACCCGGCCGGCTGGGTGGAGATCGACACCCTGATCGCCGCGGCCGCCGCCCACGGCTTCCGGATCACGCGCGAGGAACTGGACCACGTGGTGGCCACCAACGACAAGCGGCGCTTCGCGATCGAAGGGAGCCGGATCCGCGCCAGCCAGGGTCACAGCATCGAGGTCGACCTCGGTCTGCCCCCGGCGACCCCGCCGCCGTACCTCTACCACGGCACCGTCGCCCGCAGCCTGGACCCGATCCGCGCGGACGGCCTCAGGCCCATGAACCGGCACGACGTGCACCTCTCCGCCAACCGCGAGACCGCCACCCGGGTCGGCGCCCGCCGCGGCCGCCCCGTGGTGCTCACCGTCGATGCGGGTGCCATGCACCGCGACGGCCACATCTTCCGCGTCAGCGCCAACGGAGTCTGGCTGACCCGGGCCGTCCCCCCGCGCTACCTGCGGTTTCCCGACCCCCGCTGATACCGGGCGGCCGATTGCGGTCATGATCGGTGCATGGATCACTCGAACGAGCATCTGCCGACCACCGAGGCCGCCGTCACCGCGCTGCGCGCCCTCGCCGCCCGGTACGGGCGCGAGATCGAGGTGACCCACGACATCGGCGCCGACCGGACCTCCCGCCGCAGTGCCGCGGGCATCGGCGTGACCACCGACCCGGACGGCTCCCTGCCGCACGAGGCGTACGCCGAGTTCGGCGGCGAACCCCGGGTGAGCGTGCAGCTCTACCCGGACGACGACGCGCTGATCATCGTCGAGGGCATCGAATGCCACGACGTCCCGCGCGACGACGTGCCCGCCTTCCTCCGCTCCGTCTTCGGCGGCCTCGCCCACGTCACGGCACGCCGCTTCCCGCCCGGCTACCGCCTGGTCGTCCCGCTGCCCGGCGACCGCACCTACAAGGAGTACGTCCCGATGATCCTGCTCAGCCCGTGGCTGAGCAGCCGCATTCGGTGACTGCTCGGTCCGTTGTCAGTCGGGCCGCTTACCCTCGAACGCATGAGTCTGCGTCTGAGCACCGTGATCCTGCCCTACCGCCGCTGGAGCGAAGGCGGCCGTTCGGCCTGGGTGCGGGCTGAACAGCTCGGCTTCCACACGGCGTACACATACGACCACCTGTCCTGGCGCAGCTTCCGTGACGGCCCGTGGTTCGGCGCGGTGCCGACGCTGACGGCCGCCGCAGGCGTCACCGACCGACTGCGCCTCGGCACGCTGGTGACCTCGCCGAACTTCCGCCACCCGGTGACCCTCGCCAAAGAGCTGATCTCCCTCGACGACATCTCCGGCGGCCGGATCACCCTCGGCATCGGCGCCGGCGGCAACGGCTTCGACGCCACCGCGCTCGGCCAGGAGCCGTGGAGCCCGCGCGAGCGCGCCGACCGGTTCGCCGAGTTCGTGCCCCTGCTGGACCGGCTGCTCACCGAGGACGCGGTGTCGTACGAGGGCCGCTTCTACTCGGCGCACGAGGCGCGGAACATCCCGGGCTGCCTCCAGCGGCCCCGGCTGCCGTTCGCCGTGGCCGCCACCGGCCCGCGCGGCCTGAAGCTCGCCGCGCGCTACGGCCAGGCCTGGGTGACCACGGGCGACCCGAAGCTGTACGAGTCGGGCACTCCCGAGCAGTCCGTCGAGGCCCTGCGCGGCCAGGCTGCCAAGCTGTCCGAGGCCTGCGCGGAGGCCGGACGTGACCTGGCCGGCCTGGAGAAGGTCCTGCTCACGGGCTTCACCCCGGACCGCGCCCGGCCGCTTCAGTCCCTGGACGCGTTCGTGGACTTCGCCGGCCGGCACCAGGAGCTGGGCTTCACCGAGATCGTGATCCACTGGCCCATCCCTGACTCCGACTTCGCCGCGGACCAGAAGATCTTCGAGCAGATCGCCATGGAGGCCGTCGCCCAGCTGACCTGACCGGACCGCCGTGGGGCTGACCGGATCACCACGGGTCCGAGCGTCATCTGTGTCTCATCTGTGCGGAGTCCCGCACGGCCGTGCTGGCATATGCGCGAGAATGGCCCGGTGACCTCAGCGACCAGACAGCCCGGGACCCCGTCCGCCGCCGTACAACCGCGGCTGATCGCCACCGACCTCGACGGCACGCTGCTGCGGGACGACAAGTCGGTCTCCCCACGCACGGTCGCCGCGCTGGCCGCGGCGGAGGACGCGGGCATCGAGGTCTTCTTCGTCACCGGCCGCCCGGCCCGCTGGATGGACGTCGTCAGCGACCACGTCCACGGCCACGGCCTGGCGATCTGCGGCAACGGCGCCGCCGTGGTCGACCTGCACGGCGGCCCCGGCGCCCACCGCTTCGTGAAGGTGCGCGAACTGGCCCGCGCGAACGCCCTGGACGCCGTACGGCTGCTGCGCGAGGCCGCGCCCGGCACGGTGTACGCGATCGAGCAGACCTACGGCTTCCACCAGGAACCGGACTATCCCAAGCTGCACATGGAGATACCGGACCACCTGCTGCCCGCCGAGCAGTTGCTCGCCCCCGACGGCCCGGACGCCGACCAGCCCGTGCTCAAGATCCTGGCCTACCACCCGGAACTCGACCCGGACGCCTTCCTCGCCCTCGCCCGGATCGCGATCGGCGACCGCGCCAACGTCACCCGCTCCAGCCCCAGCGCCCTGCTGGAACTGAGCGGCCCCGACGTCTCCAAGGCCAGCACGCTCGCCCTGTGCTGCGCCGAGCGCGGTATCTCGCACGAGGAGGTCGTCGCCTTCGGCGACATGCCCAACGACGTCGAGATGCTGACCTGGGCCGGCCAGTCCTACGCGATGGGCAACGCCCACCCGGACGTCGTCGCCGCCGCATCGGGCCGCACGGTCGCCAACAACGAGGACGGCGTCGCGATCGTGATCGAGAAACTGCTCGCGGATCGTTTCTAGCAGCTGAGAGCTCCTCGGCTTCCAGCAGCTGGGAGCCCCTCAGTACGGCGCCTCCCACACCACCGCCGACCCGCCGCCGTCCTCCCCGATGCCCGGGCCGAGCCTGCTGTCCCCGCCGAGCGACCCGGCTCGCCGCTGCAGATTCCGCAGCCCGCTGCGCCGGCCGCCCCCGGGAATGCCGACGCCGTCGTCCACGACGGTCAGCCGTACCCCGGGACCCCCGCCGGCCAGCTTGACCGTCGCATCGACCACGACGTCGATCCGGGAGGCGTCGGCATGCCGGAACGCGTTGGACCGCGCCTCCCGCAGCGCCGCGATCAGGTTCTTGCCCGTGAGGTCGCCGACGGTGTCGACAGGACCGAGAAAGCGGTGCGAGGGCTTGAACCCCAGCGGTACGGCAGCCATGGTGATCTCCCGCAGCACCCGCGTCCGCAACCCCGACGGCATCTCCGCCGGGCCCTGCTGCAACGCGAAGATCGCGGTGCGGATCTCCTGGATGGTGACGTCGAGTTCGTCCACCGCCTTGCCGACGCCCTCGCGCACCTCCGGCACCACGGACCGCCGCTGTGCGGTCTCCAGCATCAGCCCCGTGGCGAACAGTCGCTGGATGACCAGGTCGTGCAGATCCCGGGCGATCCGGTCGCGGTCCTCGAACACCGCGAGCCGTTCCCGGTCGCGCTGCGCCTCGGCCGTCATCAGCGCCGGCGCCGCCTGCGAGGCGAACTGCACGGCCAGCGTACGCTCGGCCCGCGTGAACGGCCGTCCGCCGCGCGCCCGGGGCGTGACCAGCGTGCCCAGCACCCGGCCGTCGCTCTGCAGCGGCACCATCATCGCCGGCCCGTAGCCGCTCGCGTACTGCGCCAGCATCCGGGAGTCGGTGGCCGCGTCCGCGACGAACACCGCCTGTCCGTCCAGGAGTTCGGCGACGATCCGGCTCTCCGGCGGAATCACCGCGCCCAGCATGCCCGTCGGCTCGTCCGAGGCACGGCCACCAGCTCCAGGCCGCTCTCCTCCCCGGGCAGCAGCACGATCCCGGCCGCCGCTCCGGACAGCCGGCGCGCCTGCTCCGCCACGACCTGCAGGGCGTCGTCGGCGTCCCCGCCCGACAGCAGCGCCGTGGTCACGGCCACGGAGCCGTCGATCCAGCGCTCCCGCTGCATGGCCGCCTCGTACAGCCGGGCGTTGCCCACCGCGATACCGGCCTCGGTGGCCGGCACCTGCACCATGGCGAGGTCGTCGTCGTTGAAGGGCCGGCCGTCGCGCTTCTCGGTCAGATAGACATTGCCGAAGATCTCGCCCTGCACCCGGATCGGGACACCGAGGAAGCTGTTCATCGGCGGATGGTGCTCGGGAAAGCCGCACGAGCGCGCGTCGGCGCTCAGATCGGCCAGCAGGACCGGCACCGGCTCCCTGATGAGCGCGCCGAGCAGCCCCCTGTGCCCGTCGGGCAGCCGGCCGATCCGGCGGGCGGTCGCCTCCTCCACCCCCTGGTAGACGAAGTCGGAGAGGCCGCCGCCCCCCTCGGCGACGACCCCGATCGCCGCGTACCGGGCGCCGGTCAGATCGGCGGCCGTCTCGCAGATCCGGTCCAGCGTGGAGTGCAGCTCCAGCCCGCTGCCCACGGACCGCATCGCCTCCAGCAACTGCGGCACCCGCAGAGCCGGCTCGGGGGCGGGCGGGGGCGAAGCACACATGCCCCGAGCGTAATTAGTCCTTTTGTCACCGAAACCGGAGTCGAGAACCGGGGTGACACGGGGAGGGCAAGGGGGATGGCGCGGGGACGACACCGGAGGGGCTGTCAGGCCGTCCCCACCAGCGACTCCGCCTCCGCCTCCCGCCGGGCCAGCGCCCGCAGCGGCCCGTCCACCGCGAGAAGCTCCGCGTACGTGCCCCGCTGCACCACTCGCCCGGCGTCGAGCACGATCACCTCGTCCACCGCCTCCAGCCCGGCCAGCCGGTGGGTGATCAGCAGGGTCGTACGGCCCTGTGTGGCGGCCAGCAGATCGGCGGTCAGCGCATCGGCCGTCGGCAGATCCAGATGCTCGGCGGGCTCGTCGAGGACGAGGACGGGGAAGTCGGCCAGCAGGGCCCGGGCCAGCGCCAGCCGCTGCCGCTGCCCGCCGGACAGCCGCGCCCCGTGCTCACCGACAAGCGTGTCCAGGCCGTCGGGCAGCTCGTCCACCCAGTCCAGCAGCCGGGCCCGGTCCAGCGCCCGGCGCAGATCGGCCTCGGTGGCGTCCTTCCGGGCCAGCAGCAGGTTCTCGCGCACCGAGCTGTCGAAGAGATGCGCGTCCTGCGCACACAGCCCGACGAGCCGCCGTACGTCGTCACCGGCCAGCGCGTACGCGTCCACACCGGCGAGGGTGTACGAGCCCTCCTGCGGGTCGAGGAAGCGCAGCAGAACCTGGGCGAGGGTCGTCTTGCCGGAACCGGACGCCCCGACCACCGCGATCCGCCGCCCCTCCCTCAAGGTGAGATCGAACCCGGCCAGCGCCTCTCCCCGCTGTCCCTCGTACCGCGCGGCCAGCCCCTTGACCACCACCGGGAACGGCGAGGCCGGAGCCTGCCGCGCCCGCTCGGGCTCGCGCACGGGCTCCGGGGCGTCGAGCACCTCGTGGACGCGCTCCGCGCTCCGCCGCACCCGCTGCCGGTGCCGCACGGCGAGCGGCATCCCCAGTACGGCCTCGAAGGCGGCCAACGGAGTGAGGACGACCACGGCCATCGCCACGCCGCCAAGCCGGCCCGCGGCCACCGCCTGGGCGCCGAGCAGCGCGGTCGCCGCGACGGTGAGCCCGGAGATCAGCGCGGTGAGCCCGTCGCCCAGCGCGGTCGCGGCGGCGCCGCGCGAGGCGATCCGGGTCAGCGCGCCGTCGGCTCGCCGGGCCGCGTCCGTACGGGCGGGCAGCGCACCGGCGACGGTCAGCTCCGCGGTGCCGGTGAGCAGATCGGTGACCCGGGTGGCGAGGGCGCCCCGGGCGGGGGCCAGCCGTCGCTCGGCCCGCCGGGCCACGGTCGCGGTGACGAGCGGAACGCCGGCACCGGCCGCCACGAGGCCCGCCGCGAGAGCCGCGCCGGCCTCGGGCAGCAGCCAGGCCGTGAAGCCGACGGAAGCGGCGGAGACGACCACGGCGACCGACGCGGGCAGCAGCCAGCGCAGCCAGTAGTCCTGGAGCTCGTCCACGTCCGCGACCAGCCGGGTGAGCAGATCCCCGCGCCGCGCGCTCCGCAGCCCGGCGGGCGCGAGCCCCTCCAGCCGCCGGTACACGGCGACCCGGGTGTCGGCCAGCATCCGCAGCACCGCATCGTGCGACACCAGCCGCTCGGCGTACCGGAAGACCGCCCGCCCGATCCCGAAAGCCCGCGTGGCCGTCACCGCCACCATCAGATAGAGCACCGGAGGCTGCTGAGAGGCCCGCGAAATAAGCCACCCGGACGTCGCCATCAGGCCCACGGCACTACCGAGCGCCAGACTGCCCAGCACCGACGCCCACACCAACCGCCCCCGCCGGGGCCCAGCAAGCCCACGAACCCGCGCAAGCACACCAAGGGACCGCCCGAGAGGCCGCCCTGAACCGCCACCCTGTCCCTGCGCTACGGCACCACGATCGAGCTCACCGATTCCGGCCCCAGCCGAGCCCTGCTCTGCGGAGCCGTCTTCCATCCCGCCGATTCGGGTGGCGGACGGGCGAGGACGGGGATCCAGGGGGCGGAGTCCCCTGGCAGGACCGCAGCCGGTCAGCCGCACGACCCGGTCGGCCACATCCAGCAGCGCGGGCCGGTGCACAACGAGCAGCACGGTACGCCCGACAGCAAGCCGCCGCACCGCAGCCACAACCTCCGCCTCGGTCGCCCCGTCCAGCCCCGCCGTCGGCTCGTCCAGCACCAGCACAGGCCGGTCGGCGAGAAGGGCCCGCGCAAGAGCCAACCGCTGCCGCTGCCCCGCCGACAGCCCGGTCCCGTCCTCCCCGAGTACGGTCTCCGCCCCTTCGGGCAGCGCCTCCACGAACTCCAGCGCCCCGGCATCCCGCAGCGCCTGCCGCACCGCGCTGTCGTCCGCCTCGGGCCGCGCCAACCGCACGTTCTCCGCGATGGTGCCGGCATACAGATGCGGCCGCTGCGGCACCCACGCGATCCGCGACCGCCACTCCTCGACATCGAGCCCGGAAAGATCCGCTCCCCCGATCCGCACCCGCCCCTCGGTGGGCTCGACAAACCCGAGCAACACGCTCACCAGCGTTGACTTGCCCACCCCGCTCGGCCCGACCAGAGCAACCGTCTCACCGGGCTCGACGGTGAACGACACCTCCGTCACGGCGTCCGTGGACCGGCCGGGATAGCGGACGGTGACCCCGTCGAAGGCCACCGCACCCACGGGCACCGCACCGGAGCCGGACGCCGGAACCATCGTCTGCAGTACGGTGAAGATCTCCTCCGCCGCGGCGAGCCCCTCCGCCGCCGCGTGGTACTGGGCACCGACCTGACGCAACGGAAGATAGGCCTCGGGCGCCAGCACCAGGATCACCAGACCGATGTACAGATCCATGTCGCCGCGCACGAGTCGCATTCCGATCGTCACCGCGACCAGGGCGACCGACAGCGTGGCGAGCAACTCCAGCGCGAAGGAGGAGAGGAAAGCGATCCGCAGTGTCCGCAGGGTGGCCTGCCGGTACTCGCCGGTGATCCGGCGGATGGACTCGGCCTGCGCCTTGGCCCGGCCGAAGACTTTCAGCGTGGGCAGCCCGGCGACCACGTCCAGGAAATGCCCGGACAGGCGGGACAGCAGCCGCCACTGACGGTCCATCCGGGACTGGGTGGCCCAGCCGATCAACATCATGAACAGCGGGATGAGGGGCAGGGTGCCGACGATGATCGCCGCCGACAACCAGTCCTCGGTGACGATCCGCGCCAGCACGGCCACCGGCACCACCACCGCGAGCCCCAACTGGGGCAGATAGCGCGAGAAGTAGTCGTCGAGGGCATCGACCCCGCGCGTGGCCAGAGTGACCAGCGAACCGGTGCGCTGACCGGCCAGCCACCCGGGACCCAGCGCCGCCGCCCGGTCGAGAAGCCGCCCCCGCAGCTCGGACTTCACCGCCGTGCTCGCCCGGTGGGCGGCGAGCTCGGTGAGCCACGCGACGACCGATCGGCCGACGGCTACGGCCGCCAACAGCAGCAGGGGAGCGCGCAGTTCAGTGACGGACTGCCCATGCTGGAACGCACCGACGACGACCTCGGCGATGAGCATCGCCTGGACGATGACCAGTCCCGCACCAACGGCTCCCAGACCGACGACCGCCACCAGGAAGAGACGGGTGGCACGGGCGTACTTCAGCAGGCGTGGATCGATTGGTTTCACGTGAAACGTGCCCTTCGGTCCAGAGGGTGTGTTTCACGTGAAACACACCCTCGACGGACTCAGTGTGCGGCGCCGGCCGTGGCATCGGATGCGATGTGCTGCGTGCCGATCCGCTTGCGGAACACCCAGTAGGTCCAGCCCTGGTAGAGCACCACCAGGGGTGTGGCGATGGCAGCCAGCCACGTCATGATCTTCAGGGTGTACGGGCTCGACGAGGCGTTGGTGACCGTCAGACTCCAGTCCCCGTTGAGCGTGGACGGCATGACGTTCGGGAAGAGCGACAGGAAGAGCATCGCCACCGCGGCCACGATCGTGACGCCGGAGAGCGCGAACGCCCAACCCTCACGCCCGAGTTGATTGGCCACCAGCGCGGCCACCAGGGCCACGACCGCCACGGCCAGAGCCACCAGGCTCCTGCCATTACCGCTGTGTGCCTGCGTCCACAGCAGGAAACCGAGCGCCACGACGGCCGTGACGAGACCGACCCACAGCGCCAGCTTCCGCGCCCGCACCCGGATGTCGCCCACGGTCTTGAGCGCGGTGAAGACCGCTCCGTGGAAGGTGAACAGCGTGAGCGTCACCAGACCGCCGAGCAGGGCGTAGGGGTTGAGCAGATCCCCGAGGCTGCCGACGTACTCGAAGTGCTGGTCGATCTTGACGCCCCGCACGATGTTCGCGAAGGCCACACCCCACAGGAACGCCGGGATCAGCGAAGTCCAGAAGATCGCTGTCTCCCAGTTGCGCTGCCAGTTCTCCTCGGGTCGCTTCGCACGGTACTCGAAGGCGACGCCTCGGACGATCAGACAGACCAGGATGACCAGCAGCGGCAGATAGAAGCCGGAGAAGAGGGTGGCGTACCACTCCGGGAACGCGGCGAAGGTCGCTCCGCCGGCCGTGAGCAGCCACACCTCGTTGCCGTCCCAGACGGGTCCGATGGTGTTGATCAGCACCCGCCGCTCCGGCCGGTTGCGGGCCAGCAGCTTGGTGAGGATGCCGACCCCGAAGTCGAAGCCCTCCAGGAAGAAGTAGCCGGTCCACAGGACGGCGATCAGGACGAACCAGACGTCGTGAAGTTCCATGACTGTTCCCCCGGCCTAGTACGAGAAGGCCATCGGCTTGTCGGCGTCACGGGTGTCGCCGCCGATCTTCGTGGGCGGATTGAGGTCGGTCTCGGTCAGCTCGGGCGGGCCGGCTTTGACGTACTTCGCGAGCAGCTTGACCTCGACCACGGCGAGGATCGCGTACAGCGAGGTGAAGACGAGCATCGAGGTGAGGACCTCGGCCTGGGAGACACCGGGGGAGACCGCGTGCCGGGTCTGCAGGACGCCGTAGACGACCCACGGCTGGCGGCCCATCTCGGTGAAGATCCAGCCCCAGGAGTTGGCGATCAGCGGGAAGGCCAGGGTCCAGGTCGCGATGCGCCAGTACCAGGGCGTGAGCTTCGGACTGAGCGCCTTGTTCTTGAACAGCACCAGGTGCGGTACCTCGTCCTCGCCGACCCGTAGATGCTTCGGCAGCATGAACTTCTTGCGGGTCAGCCACAGTCCGGCCAGACCGATGGCGAAGGAGGACATACCGAAGCCGATCATCCAGCGGAAGCCCCAGAAGGCGACCGGGATGTTGGGCCGGTAGTCGCCCGGACCGAACTTCTGCTGCTCGGCCTTGTTGACGTCGTTGATGCCGGGGACGTACGAGGTGAAGTCGTCGTCGGCGAGGAAGGACAGCAGACCGGGTATCTCGATGGCCACGGTGTTGTGGCCCTTCTCCACATCGCCGTAGGCGAAGATCGAGAAGGGTGCCGGCTTCTGCCCGTCCCACAGCGCCTCGGCGGCCGCCATCTTCATGGGCTGCTGCTTGAACATGACCTTGCCGAGGGTGTCACCGCTGATCGCGGTGAGCAGACCTGCGATGACCACGGTGACCAGGCCGAGCCGCAGCGAGGTCTTCATCTCGCGGATGTGCCTCTTGCGGGCCAGGTGGTAGGCGGCGATGCCCACCATGAAGGCGCCACCGGTCAGGAAGGCTGCGGACAGGGTGTGGAAGGCCTGGCTGAGTGCGGTGTTCTGGGTCAGCACGGCCCAGAAATCGGTCAGCTCGGCCCGGCCCTTCGCCTTGTCGATCTTGTATCCGACCGGGTGCTGCATCCAGGAGTTGGCCGCGAGGATGAAGTACGCCGACAGGATCGTGCCGATCGAGACCATCCAGATGCAGGCCAGATGGATCTTCTTGGGCAGCTTGTCCCAGCCGAAGATCCACAGACCGATGAAGGTGGACTCGAAGAAGAACGCGATCAGCGCCTCGAAGGCGAGCGGGGCACCGAAGATGTCACCGACGAACCGCGAGTAGTCGGACCAGTTCATGCCGAACTGGAACTCCTGGACGATGCCCGTGACCACACCCATGGCGATGTTGATCAGGAAGAGCTTGCCCCAGAACTTCGTCGCTCTGAGGTACTTCTCCTTCTCCGTGCGCACCCAGGCCGTCTGCAGCCCGGCCGTGAGGGCGGCCAGGGAGATGGTCAGCGGGACGAACAGAAAGTGGTAGACGGTGGTGATGCCGAACTGCCAGCGCGCCAGTGTCTCCGGCGCCAGAGCCAGGTCCACGTCGTCACTCTCCTTACTACGGCGTGGTACAGCGGCGGCTTGCCCTGCTTATCTCGTACATACAGGGCAATCGGGTCGCGCTTGTGAACGCGTTCACATTCACAAGCCATTATGACGCACTGATTTTCGGCAACCGACGGGGGGTCCCCCCTCGCCTTCCCGTCAGGACCTTGGCAGCATCTTCAACATATTGTTGAATTGCACGCCATGCAGATACGTATTTCCTGGCCCGCGGGAAACGTCACCGCGACCCTCGACGCAGACACACCAACCGCCCAGGCCCTCACCAAGGCACTGCCACTCACCTCCACCGCCCGCACATGGGGCGAGGAGGTCTATTTCGACACAGGTGTCGCCGTTTCACGTGAAACTGACGCCCGGCAGGTCGTAGAACCGGGCACGGTGGCCTTCTGGACGGACGGCAACGCGCTCGCCCTCCCCTACGGCCCCACACCGATCTCGCGAGGCGACGAGTGCCGCCTCGCGAGCCCGTGCAACATCCTGGGGCGCCTGGACACGGACGCCCGGAACCTGGCGTCCATCCGCGACGGTGACCCCGTCCGCGTGGAACTGATCGACGAGTAAAACCGCCGCTTAGCTACAGCTCCTTGCGGAACGCCTCTGTCACCTTCAGGAAGATGTCGTTCGCCTCGGTCTCTCCGACCGTCACCCGCACACCCTCGCCCGGGAACGGCCGGACCACCACACCGTGCTGCTCGCAGGCCTGAGCGAACGCGACCGTACGCTCCCCCAGCCGTAGCCAGACGAAGTTCGCCTGCGTCTCCGGCACGGTCCAGCCCTGGCCGCGCAGCGCGTCGACCACGCGCGTGCGCTCGCACACCAGCGAGCCGACCCGGCCGAACAACTCGTCCTCGGCCCGCAGCGAGGCGATCGCCGCTTCCTGCGCGAGCTGGCTGACGCCGAAGGGCACCGCCGTCTTGCGCAGCGCCGCCGCGACCGGCTCATGGGCGATCGCGAAACCGACGCGCAGCCCCGCGAGCCCATAGGCCTTGGAGAAGGTGCGCAGGACACAGACGTTGGGCCGGTTCCGGTACAGCTCGACGCCGTCGGGCACCTCGGGGTCGCGGATGAACTCGCGGTAGGCCTCGTCCAGCACGACCAGGACGTCGCCGGGCACCCGGTCGAGGAACCGCTCCAGCTCGGCTCGCCGCACCACCGTGCCGGTCGGGTTGTTGGGGTTGCAGACGAAGATCAGACGCGTCCGGTCGGTGATCGCGTCCGCCATCGCCTCCAGGTCGTGCACATCGCCGGGCGTGAGCGGCACCTGCACCGACCGGGCGCCGCTGATCTGCGTGATGATCGGGTACGCCTCGAAGGACCGCCAGGCGTAGATCACCTCGTCGCCGGGACCGCTGGTGGCCTGGATGAGCTGCTGGGCGACGCCCACCGAGCCGGTGCCGGTGGCCACGTGGGAGACCGGGACGCCGAAACACTTCGACAGCTCGTCCATCAGCCCGGTGCACGCCATGTCCGGGTAGCGGTTGAAGCTGGCGGCAGCCGCGGTCACGCTCTCCATCACGCCGGGCAGCGGCGGGTAGGGGTTCTCGTTGGAGGACAGCTTGTAGGCGACCGGTCCGCCGGCCGCGGCGGGCTTACCCGGCTTGTAGGTGGGGATACCCTCCAGCTCGGCGCGCAGCTTGGGGCTCGTCTCGCTCACCGCAGTCCTCCTCGCGACCACCGGCGGACCGTCGACGCCGCCGGCTTCCAATACTCCTCACCTTATGAGGATTCGGCCCCGGTGCGTACAGGTGGTGGGCCTGCAATACGCGAGCCACGCCCGACTCGGTGCCATCGAGGGCATCACCGTACGAAGGCGTACGTATCAAGGGGCGCGCCATACATATATCTACGCGCCGGTGGCTCGCGCCGTGGCGCGCATCCCTCGTGCAGGTGAGTTGAGACCTCTTCGAAACATCGGACACTTGGCAGGCCCATGCGCGTTGACAAGTCACGTCCTACCGATGGAACGGTCAACATCCTTTGTTTCTAAGGTAGTTCACCCTGACTGACCATGCAGAAACGTGCCTGTCAACGCGTGCATATGCGTCCGCACTACCCCACCGCATGAGCCCTACTATCGGCTCGCCATGACAGCAGCAGGGAAGCACCAGGTGAGCCGCGCGGAAACCTCACGTCGAGGCAGTCGGCCGAGCCGGGCGGGCATCAGAGACGTGGCCGCCGCCGCCGGAGTCTCCATCACAACCGTCTCCGACGCCCTCAACGGCAAGGGGCGGCTCCCGGATGCCACCCGGCGCCATGTCCGTGAGGTCGCCGACCGGCTGGGGTACCGCCCCTCGGCCGCCGCCCGCACCCTCCGTACCGGCAAGTCGGGCCTGATCGGCCTGACCGTGACGACGTACGGGGATGAACCTTTCACCTTCACGGAGTTCGCGTACTTCGCCGAGATGGCGCGGGCCGCCACCTCGGCCGCGCTCGCCCGCGGCTACGCCCTCGTCATCCTGCCCGCGACCTCGCGCCACGACGTGTGGTCCAACGTCGCCCTGGACGGCACGGTCGTCATCGACCCTTCTGACCAGGACCCGGTGGTCAGCGAACTGGTCCGGCAGGGACTCCCGGTCGTCTCCGACGGCCGCCCGGCCGGCTCACTGCCGGTCACCGCCTGGGTCGACAACGACCACGAGGCCGCCGTCCTCGGCATCCTCGACCACCTCGCCGACGCCGGCGCCCGCCGTATCGGCCTGCTCACCGGCACGACGACGGACACGTACACCCATCTGTCGACCACCGCCTACCTGCACTGGTGCGAGCGGGTCGGCCAGGACCCGGTCTACGAGGCCTACCCGGCGCACGACCCGTGTGCGGGCGCCGTCGCCGCCGACCGGCTGCTCGCCCGCCCCGACCGGCCCGACGCGGTCTACGGCCTGTTCGACCCCAACGGCACCGATCTGCTGGCCGCCGCCCGGCGCTACGGACTGCGCGTCCCCGACGACCTGCTGCTCGTGTGCTGCAGCGAGTCCATGGTGTACGCCAGCACCGAGCCGCCCATCACCACGCTCTCGCTGAAACCGCGCCGCATCGGCACCGCGGTCGTCCAGCTGCTCATCGACGCCATCGAGGGCGTGGAGTCGGACCAGCCGGTCGAGCAGGTGATACCGACCGAGCTGATCGTGCGCACCTCCTCCCAGCGGCGCCTGCCCCGCACGACGGTCAGCCCGCCGCGGACCCCGGACGACAGGTAGCACGGACGAACAGGACCGGGTGGGCGGCACCGGAGGACGGGGAACGGCGTCGAAAAACGGGGCGCGCACCCTGTACATGCATCGTCCGCTGGAGGGGACACGACAGACCGGCGACCGGTGAGCCGGGGGTTCGGTCGGCGCGCAGCCGGCCGAACACCTGACCAAACGGGGCGAAAGCCGCGGTGAACTGGAGTCTTGTTCCGATTCACCACCCCTGGGTCATCACACGGCGCGACGCGCATTCCTATGATGGGCCCACGACACCGTGGACCGCTGCGACCAGGCAGTCCGAAGCGGTGCAGCTGCGGCGCGATGGTGGAGGGGTCTGATGACTCAGGGGGCCGGTCAGGGACCCGAAGTGGAGCGGACGGCGACGCTGCGCGACTTCCGGGTACCGGCGTACGTCCACGAGACCGGTCCGTACACCCGCACCGCCCACCCGGGCGACTCCGCGCCGCCCGCCGACGAGGCGTACCCCGACGACTACACCCCCACCCAGCGCGACCTTCCCGTCGTCACCCGGACGCCGACGCTCCAGGTCCCCGTCGAACCGGCGCCCGCCACCCCGGAACCGCAGCCCGCGACCGGCCCCGGACCGCTGTTCGTCGTCGGAGACGTCCACGGATACCTCGACGAACTGGTGACCGCCCTGCAGGAGCAGGGGCTGATCGACGCCTCGGGCCAGTGGTGCGCCGGCACCGCCCGGTTGTGGTTCCTCGGCGACTTCACCGACCGCGGACCCGACGGCATCGGCGTCATCGACCTCGTGATGCGGCTGTCCGCCGAGGCCGCGGCGGCCGGCGGCTACTGCAAGGCCCTCATGGGCAACCACGAACTGCTGCTGCTCGGCGCCAAGCGGTTCGGCGACACGCCCGTCAACTCCGGCGCGGGCACCGCCACCTTCCAGGCGGCCTGGCTGCTCAACGGCGGTCAGAAGACCGACATGGACCGCCTCCAGGACCACCATCTGCAGTGGATGGCCCGCCTCGACGCCCTCGAACTGGTCGACGGCTACCTGCTCGTGCACTCGGACACCACCGCCTATCTCGACTACGGCGACTCCATCGAGGCGGTGAACGACACCGTCCGTGAGACGCTCACCCGCAACGACGCGGACGAATGCTGGGATCTGTTCCGCAAGTTCACCAAGCGCTTCTCCTTCCGCGACGAGGGCGGCGCAGACGCCGTCCGCTCCCTTCTCGATACGTACGGCGGCACCCGCATCGTTCACGGCCACAGTCCGATTCCCTACCTCCTCGGCGAGGTCGGCTCCGAGGACGGAGAGGAGGGCACCGGCCCGGTCGTGGAGGGACCGCACGTCTACGCCGACGGGCTCGCCATCGCGATGGACGGCGGGGTGACCATGGCCGGAAAACTACTGGTACGGCAACTCCCCCTGACTACCTGACCGTTCCGTGGGCAGGCGTCCCCCCGGCGGAGTTCACGCAGGCGGGGGCAATTTCCGGCAACCCCCTGTCACCACGTGCCGTCACGGCTCTACCATCGGCTTATCCGTAGCAGGCTCCCCTCCGTTTCTGCCCGACGGCTCGCCGGCGTGCGAGCCCCAAGCCCTACGGAGCATCGGGGGATGCACATGAACAGCGTTCCGCAGTACCTGCAGAGCGAGGACCGCCAGGAATTCGAGCGGCTCCTCGATGAGGCGCTGCGCTCCGCACCACACCGACCGGAACTGGCCGCTGTCGGACAGCGGCTCAACCCTGAACAACTGCGCACCATGGCGCTCAGCGCCTCCGCCTTGATCACGGCCGCCGCCGCGGCCGAATACCAGCACTATGTGAAGGTCCGCGAGGAACTGCGGCACCCGGCGATGGCCGCCGCGGCCACCGGCGGCTCCGCTTCCACGCAGCCGGGTTCGGCCACGACCGGGCTCGTCACCACCTTCGGCGATGCGGCCGAGAGCACCGGCGCGGGCGCCATCGCGATCATCGCCGTACTGGCTCCCGTCCTCTCCGGAACGGCTGCGGCGATCTTCCTGCTCGTCGGCTACATCCTGAAGACGCTGAGCCCCGGTCAGGCATTCGCCCAGACCATGCTCACCGCCGGCTGGGTGTTCGGCGCGGTGACCGCGGCGGCGATCCTCGTCGCCGCCGTCGGACTGCTCCTCACCGCCCTGCGCAACGGCAACTCGGCACAGGCCAAGGCGCTGGACGCGGCCCACCGGGAACTGGACAAGGCAAGAGCGGCCTGGCGGGACGCCCTGCTGGAGCGCGGCATCCTGCCGTTCCTGCGGGAGGCTCTCGCCGAGCCCGGAGCAGCCGCCCTGCACCGCACCACCCCGTCCGCCCCGAGCGGCCGTATGCCCCGGCTGGGATACGACCGCCCCGGCTTCAGCAGCCCCGACGACGGCGCCGACTCCGGCCGCCCGAGCTTCACCAGCCCGGACTACACGAGCCCGGACTTCGGCGGCCCGGAGCACCGGCCCGAGTGACCCCGCCTCCGCGGCTGGACAGCCCCGGCTCGCACCCCGGAACAGCAGGGGCCCGACCGGGTGGACCGAGCGGCCAGCCGGTGTGGCGCCCCCACCCCGGTCAGCCGCCATTCCGCCGTTCCTCGACCGCACCGGCCGCCTCAGCAGGCGATCCGGCGCGGCGAGTCAGGCCCCTCCGGCTCACTCGGCGATCGGCAGGTACACCCTGTTCCCGCTCGCCGCGAACTCCTTCGACTTCAGGGCCATGCCCTCCTCGATCTCGGCCCGGCTGCCGCCGTGTTCGCAGCGTATGTCCTGCGAGATCTTCATTCTGGACATGATCAGCCCTGAGTCTCACGCTCGTCGAATGTCTTCCTGGCCGTCTGGAATGCGGCGATATTCGCCTGCGACCAGTCGGTGATGCTCTGCACCAGCCCACCTGCCTCCTGGCCCAGTTTGGTCAGCTGGTACTCCACGCGCGGCGGCACGGTCGGGAACACAGTCCGCGTCAGCAGGCCTTCGCGTTCCAGCGCGCGCAGGGTCTGCGTCAGCACCTTCGGGGTCACGCCATCCAGCCGCCGCCGCAGTTCCGCGAACCGCATGGGTCGGCCGTCCTCAAGTGCCACCAGTACCAGCATGGTCCACTTGCTGGCGATCAGCTCCAGCACGGCACGCGTGGGGCAGTCACGCAGGAAGACGTCCACGCCACCGTGTTTCCTCAGGTCGAAGCCGGTATCCATGAGGAACCTCGATATCAGATAAGTGCCTTCTTCCGCACTGTTATCACTCGGGCCGACCATGGGACGCACCGCGACCCACTGACAAGGAGTTCTGATGTCCGCCCGCATGCATGCCATCGTCCAGTCCGCGTTCGGCGGTCCCGAGGAGCTCACCTACACCGAGACCGACGTGCCCGAGCCCGGCCCCGGTGAGGTATTGCTGCGGGTCGCCGGTGCCGGAGTCAACCCGGGTGACGCGGTACTCCGCGCTGGTCGCGTGCCGGCGCTGGTCACCCTGCCGTGGACGCCGGGCAACGACGTGGCCGGTTTCGTCGAGCAGGTCGGTGAAGGCGTGACGCGGTTCGCACCGGGCGACAAGGTGTACGGCATGCTGTCGGTCACCCGACGCGGCGCGTACGCCGAGTTCACTGCCGTGCCGGCCGACGCACTGGCTCTCGCGCCCAAGAACCTCGGCCTGGTGCACGCGGGGGCTGTGCCTCTGGTCGCGTTCACCGCTTGGCAGGCGCTGGCCGTGCTCGCCCGGGTTCAGCCCGGCGACCGCGTACTGATCCACGCGGCGGCGGGCGGCGTCGGTCACGTCGCGGTGCAGTTGGCCAAGGAGTTGGGGGCGTACGTCATCGGTACCGCACGGGCGGCCCGTCATGACTTCCTTCGCGAACTGGGTGCCGACGAACTGATCGACTACACCACCACCGACTTCCGGACGGCCGTGGCTCCGGTCGACGCGGTCCTGGACCTGGTCGGCGGTTCCTACGGGCCGCGCTCTCTCGATGTGCTCCGGCCCGATGGTCTGCTCATCGGCGCGTCGATCGACCCGGGTACGGACGAGCGGCAGGCAGCCACCCGCGGACTGCGCTATGCATGGGTCGCGTCCGAGCCCTCCGGTGAGTTGCTGGATCGGATCACCGAACGCATCGAGGCAGGTCGGCTACGGGTCACGGTGCAGCAGACCTACCCGCTGGCCGAAGCATCGGAGGCCCACCGCACCATCGAGGCCAAGCGCACCATGGGCAAGATCGTCCTTGTGCCGTGACCGACTCGATCACCAAGCAACCGGCATGGTCCGCGTTTCGCGTGACGCCCTCACGTCGACTCGGAAACGCGGACCGCTTGCAGCCGGAACTCAGTCCGCGATCGGCAGATACACCCGGTTCCCCGCCTCGGCGAACTCCTTCGACTTCTGGAGCATCCCCTCAGCGACCTCCTCCGCCGACGCCCCCTCAGCCACCGCGCCACCGAACCGCTCTGTGATGCTTTGGCTAATCTTCATGCTGCAGAACTTCGGCCCGCACATGGAGCAGAAGTGGGCCGTCTTGGCGGGCTCGGCCGGCAGGGTCTCGTCGTGGAACTCCCGTGCCGTGTCCGGGTCCAGTGCGAGGTTGAACTGGTCCTCCCACCGGAACTCGAAGCGGGCGTCGGACAGCGCGTCGTCCCACTCCTGGGCACCCGGGTGTCCCTTGGCGAGGTCGGCCGCGTGCGCGGCGATCTTGTAGGTGATGACGCCGGTCTTGACGTCGTCCCGGTTGGGCAGGCCCAGGTGTTCCTTGGGCGTGACGTAGCAGAGCATCGCCGTGCCCCACCAGGCGATCATTGCGGCGCCGATGCCGGAGGTGATGTGGTCGTACGCCGGCGCGATGTCCGTGGTCAGCGGGCCGAGCGTATAGAACGGAGCTTCATCACAGATCTCCTGCTGAAGGTCGATGTTCTCCTTGATCTTGTGCATCGGGACGTGACCGGGGCCCTCGATCATCGTCTGTACATGAAAACGCTTGGCGATCTGGTTGAGTTCCCCGAGCGTGCGCAATTCCGCGAACTGCGCCTCGTCGTTGGCGTCCGCGATCGAGCCCGGCCGGAGGCCGTCGCCCAGCGAGTACGTGACGTCGTAGGCGGCGAGGATTTCGCAGAGTTCCTCGAAGTTCTCGTACAGGAACGACTCCTTGTGGTGCGCCAGGCACCACGCGGCCATGATCGAGCCGCCACGCGAGACGATGCCGGTCTTGCGGTTGGCGGTGAGCGGCACATACGGCAGGCGCACGCCGGCGTGGACGGTCATGTAGTCCACGCCCTGCTCGGCCTGCTCGATGACCGTGTCCTTGTAGATCTCCCAGGTCAGTTCCTCGGCCCTGCCGTCGACCTTCTCCAGGGCCTGGTAGAGCGGCACCGTGCCGATGGGGACGGGGGAGTTGCGCAGCACCCATTCGCGCGTGGTGTGGATGTTGCGGCCGGTGGACAAGTCCATGACCGTGTCGGCACCCCAGCGGGTCGCCCAGGTCATCTTCTCCACCTCCTCCTCGATGGAGGAGGTCACCGCGGAGTTGCCGATGTTGGCGTTGACCTTCACCAGGAACCGCTTGCCGATGATCATCGGCTCGATCTCCGGGTGGTTGACGTTGGCCGGCAGCACCGCCCGGCCCGCCGCGATCTCCTCACGGACCACTTCGGGGGAAACGTTCTCCCGGATGGCCACGTACTCCATCTCCGGAGTGATCTCGCCCCGGCGGGCGTACGCGAGCTGCGTCACCGCCTGGCCGCTGCGGCCTCGACGCGGCTGGCGCGGCCGTCCAGGGAAGACCGCGTCCAGGTTGCGCAGCCCGCCGCGCGGCGAGGTGTGCTTGATCCCGTCGTCCTCGGGGCGGACGGGACGGCCCGCGTACTCCTCGGTGTCACCGCGGGCGATGATCCAGTTCTCCCGCAGCGGCGACAGGCCCCTGCGGACATCGGTGTCGACGAGTGGATCAGTGTATGGGCCCGACGTGTCGTACAGCGTGATCGACTGACCGTTGGTGAGATGCACCTGGCGGACCGGCACGCGCAGGTCGGGGCGCGAACCCGCGACGTACGCCTTGTGCCAGCCGATGGACTTCCCGGCCTCCTGGGACATGTCGTCCTGAACAGAGGCAGGCGTGCGTGCGTCCTTGTTGGTCATGAGACCTACTCCCTACGCCGGCATTACCCGGTAACAGGTTCGGCGGTCGACGCAGCGGTTTCCGTCTGCCGACGTTTCCCGCGGAACATCGCTTGTTCCACGTGAAACATCGCACTTACGGAGGTCAGCGCCCTCTCAGCCCGGTGCTCCGAGCTCCCGCGTGTGCAAAGGTGCCTCCACGCTAGCGTCATATGTGGCGCGGTGAACAGTGGGCCCCCTAGCGTTCTTGCGATGATCCGGCGGTGACCAGGATGGAGCAGTACCCGTATCAACCACCCGAGCGGCACCGGCCAGGCGTCTCGGGACAGGGGGGCGGCTACAGCCAAGGCGCCCCTACGGCCGACGACATATACGGCCACGACGTCCGGAGGAGCGGCGCCGGGCAGAGTTATGAGCACCCCCATGTCCCCTCGGGAGCCGGTCACCGGCAGGGGTCCCGCTTCGGCGGAGGCGACGGGCAAGACCCCGAGCAGGAATCAGGCGGGGACAACGCCAGCGGTCACGGTCATGGGCACGGGCACAGTCATAGCCACGGTCCCGCCGCCCCCGTCTCCAAGCATCTGCGGAAGGTCATCGCCGCGATCCTGGTCCCGTTCACCGCGGCGGTCGTCGTCGGCCTGGTGGTGCTCTGGCCCGGGGGAGCTCCGCCGCACAAGCGCACCGGCGTCGGCTTCGACCGGGAGACGCAGCAGGCCACGGTCACCAAGGTCGTCGAGGTGAGCTGCCAGTCGGCCAACGCCTCCGGCGACACCCCGACAGGCGACACCTCCACCGCCGAGGGCAACTCGGCGCAACAGGAGGCGAAGGGAACCTGCAAGAAGGCGACCGTGCGGATCGACACCGGCAAGGACACGGGCCGTACGTTCACCGAGATCGTGCAACCGGACCAGCCCCGGCAGCTGCACCAGGGCGAGAAGGTGGTGGTCGCCTACGAGCCCTCGGCGCCGAAGGATCTGCAGTACTCGGTGGCCGATGTGAACCGGAAGTTCCCCATGACGCTGCTCGCGGGGATCTTCGCGATCGCCGTCGTGGTAGTCGGCAGGCTGCGCGGTGTCATGGCGCTCGTCGCACTGGCCGTGAGCTTCCTGGTGCTGACCCTGTTCATCCTGCCCGCGATCCTGCAGGGTTCGAACCCGCTGCTCGTGGCCGTGGTCGGGGCGAGCGCCATCATGCTGATCGCCCTCTACATGTGCCACGGACTGTCGGCCCGGACCTCGGTGGCGGTGCTCGGCACGCTGATCTCCCTGTCGCTGATCGGCGTGCTCGGTTCCCTGTTCATCGGCTGGGCCGCCCTGACCGGGAACACGGACGACAACACCGGCCTGATCCACGGCCTGTATCCGTCGATCGACATGAGCGGTCTGCTGCTGGCCGGCGTCATCATCGGCTCGCTCGGCGTCCTGGACGATGTGACCGTGACGCAGACATCGGCCGTCTGGGAGCTGCACGAGGCCAATCCGTCGATGGGCTGGCGCGGGCTGTACCGGGCGGGCATCCGGATCGGCCGCGACCACATCGCCTCCGTGGTCAACACCCTCGTCCTCGCCTACGCCGGTGCCGCGCTGCCGTTGCTGCTGCTGTTCTCGATCGCGCAGAGCGGCGTCGGGACCGTGGCCAACAGCGAACTGGTGGCCGAGGAGATCGTGCGCACGTTGGTGGGCTCGATCGGTCTGGTCGCCTCGGTTCCGGTCACCACCGCTCTCGCCGCCCTGGTGGTCGCGGCCGACCGCCCGAGCCCGGACAGCCCGGCAGCGGCAGCGGCAGCGGCAGCGGCACAGTCCGTCCCGGCACGCGGTGGGCGGGGGCGACGCCGGAAGCGGTGAGGGCGACCGGGCCGACGTAAGATGCGGTCGGCCAGCCCCTGACCGGCCGGAGGGCAGGCCCCGGCCGCGCCCGGCCCTCTCCGCTCGCTGTGCTCCGCGCTCTACGCAGAAGCGTTCCTGCCTGGTCCTACGCGACATGGTGGAGCGCCTGGCGCCCCGTGCCGTAACGCTTCACCCGGCGCTCTGCTCCTCGGCCAGGATGCGGTCCAGGGCCTCTTCCAGATGGGCGTCGAAGTCCGCCAGCGCGCCCTCCTGTCCGAGCGGCACGAGCTTGTCCGTACGGTCCAGGAAGGCCACGAGCGGCGGTACGGAGGAACGGAACAGGGCCTGGTCGCAGCCGACCTGAAGCCTGATCAGCACCTCACCCAGCATCTCGGAATCGGCGGGAGCGATGTGCACATCCCCCTCCCCGCACGGCCGGCCGACGCCGTCGATCAGCAGCTCGCGTCCGAACGCCCAGGTGACCGGGGCATCACCGGGCAAATGGAAGGTGAGCCGCACGGCATAGGGATCACTGGTCTCGTAGCACAACTCCACCGGGATGCGGAAGGAGAGCTCCTCCGACACGAGAAAGCTCATCATGACCTCTGCCTGTACGGACTCGCGCATCGTCTACCCCGTCATACGACATCGACTGGCCGGGATTGATCCCTCTAACGGTGGTCAAATCTTGCTGAACGTACACGGCAGATCACAAGGAGTAAGTTTTCAGATACTGATAGAGAGCGTGAGCGTCCCCAGATGGCGCCCGATCTCCGTCTGCAGCCGATGGGCCGCGGGCAGCAACCGATCGGCCTGGTGGGCGGGCAGCGACATGGCCATCGTGGCCACCGTGGTGCCGACCGTGATCGGGACCGCCGCGCAGACGGTCCCCAGCGCGTACTCCTGGCGCTCCACCACCGGCTCCATACGCGGCACCCGGGCCAGCCGCCGCAACAGGGCATCGTTGTCACGCACCGTGTAGGGCGTGAGGGCCTGCACGGGATAGCGGGCGAGATGGTCGCGGCGGGCGTCCTCGTCCAGCTGGGAGAGCAGGCACTGCCCGATGGCGTGCGCATGGCCGGTCGCGCGGAAGTCGGCCCACTCCTCGACTGCCGGCGTCTCCGGAGAGTCGGAGACGCACATGACATCGATCTCGCCGTCCCGGTACATCGCGTAGTACACCGGCACACCGATGGAATCGCGCCAGTGCGCCAGCGTGTCGGCCACCGCGCTGCGACGTTTCTGCTGTGCGCCGCTGCTGCCCAGCCGTTCGGCCGCGTCACCGAGGAAGAACAGCCCCTTCTCACGGCGCAGATAGCCCTCGTGCACCAGGGTGCGCAGCAGGTGGTACGTCGTCGGGAGGGCGAGGCCGGTCTCACGGGCGAGTTGTTTGGCGGGGGCGCCGTAACTGTGTGCGGCAACGGTCTCCAGCAGGCGCATGGCGCGCTGGACGGATCCGATGAGGGTCGCGGCGGCCGGCGTGCCGGGTGCGTCGGAGTGGTGCGGTGGCCTGGAGGCGTCGCTCAGACGCGGTGGGCCGGAGGCGTCGGTGGGGCGGGGCGGGCCACAGGCGTCGACGGGGTGCGGTTGTTCCGGGACCGCGACGGTCGGCGGCCGTTGGACGGGGGGTGGGATGGGGGCTGAGTGCGGTTCTGCCGATGCGGTGTCAACCGTGGCCAAGAGTCACTCCCGGAGCACGAGGGGCAGCCCGTGCGGAGGAAAAGCACGGAGGGGATCTGCGCCGCCCGCGGGGCCGGACCCCGCGGGAGCTCCGGACTCTAACCGTCCGCCACGGCACACAGACGGCCTCCCGGAGAAACTTCCCTCCCCCGAGGGAAACCGGTGCTCTCCTTGCCGGGAACCGGTGGCGCCGTTGCCGGTCACCGGTCCCCGAATCCGTCACCAGTCGCTGCGTGACGAGGAGTTCGACATGAACTTGCGCACGATGTAGATGAGTCCGCCGACCAGGGCGACGAAGACCAGCGCCTTGAAGAGCAGACCGATCACAAATCCGACCACCGTCGCTATCAGGCCGCCGAACACGACCAGGGCGATGACCGGCACCGCGACCCACTTCACCCACCACGGAAGTCCCGCGAAGATCTCTCGCATCGCCCTTGTCCTTTGCATCCTCGTACGACTGGGTTCTCAGTACAGCGTTTGGCGTTCTGCACTCGATGCTAGGGCCGAAGGGGGGTCCCGCGGGGGCCTCGCATCCCCTGTCCTCCCCTGACCCGTCCCCTAGGGAACCCCGAGATCCGGGCTCACGCCTCGGGCGGAGAGAAGACGACGAGAACCCTCAGATCCTCGCTGATGTGGTGGAACCTGTGGGCGACTCCGGCCGGCACGTACACGACGCTGCCCCGCGCCACCTCGGTCGTCTCCAGCCCGACCGTGATCGACGCCCGGCCGCTCACGACGAAGTACACCTCGTCCTGGTTGTGCGGCTTCTGCGGGTCGTGCTCGCCCGCGTTGAGCGCGTACAGGCCGACGGACATGTTCCGCTCCCGCAGGAACTGAAGGTAAGCCCCCTCGTTGGCGGCGCGCTCCGCCTCCAGTTCGTCCAGCCGGAATGCCTTCATCGCCGCTGTCGCCCTCGTCTCACTGCTAGGTTCCGATCCGGTCTGCCACGATCAGACACATGAAGAATTTCGTAGTCAAGACGATCGCCAACGCGGGCGCCCTCGCCGTCGCCGTATGGCTGCTCGACAAGATCACTCTTACCGGTGACAGCACGGCCAAGAAGGCCGGCACGCTGATTGTCGTCGCGCTGATCTTCGGCCTGGTGAACTGGCTGGTCAAGCCGATCGTGAAGGTGCTCACCTTCCCCTTGTTCATCCTGACCCTGGGTCTGATCACCCTGGTCGTGAACGCGCTGATGCTGCTGCTGACCTCCTGGGTGTGCGGCAAGCTCGACCTGAGCTTCCATGTGCAGGGCTTCTGGACGGCCGTCGTCGGCGGTCTGATCGTCTCCGTCGTCTCCTGGGCGCTGCACGTCGTCCTGCCCGACGAGGACTGAGCGCACCATGACCTACCGCGTCTGCTTCGTGTGCACTGGAAACATCTGCCGCTCCCCGATGGCCGAATCCGTCTTCCGCGCGCGGGTGACAGAGGCCGGGCTCGAGGACCGGGTGGAGGTCGGCAGCGCCGGCACCGGCGGCTGGCACGAGGGCGAGCCCGCCGACCCACGGACCGTCTCGGTCCTCGAAGAACACGGCTACGACAGCGCTCACATAGCGCGCCAGTTCGAGCCGTCGTGGTTCTCCCGGCTCGATCTCGTGATCGCCCTCGACACCGGTCACCTCAAAGCCCTGCGTCGTCTCGCACCGACCGAGGAGGACGCGCGCAAGGTCCGCCTGCTGCGCTCCTTCGACCCCGCCGCCTCGGACGACCTCGACGTGCCGGATCCGTACTACGGACGCCGGGACGGCTTCGAGGAGTGTCTCGAGATGGTGGAGTCGGCGAGCGCCGGCCTGCTGGCCGGCTTGCGCGAGCAGCTGGGAGGACAGGCCGCATGAGCGACACCGGCCAGAACGAGGGTCGTACCGGCGACGGCACGAGCGCGGTACGCGCGGGACTGCCCGAGCCGGTCAAGCACGAGCCGACCCTGCCCGGGCCGGTGTTCGCGGCGCACTTTCACCTGCCTGGCGAGGTGACGGGCTCGTATGTGTACGGCCGGGACGGCAACCCGACCTGGACGTTGCTGGAGCGGGCCATCGGCGGGCTGGAGGCGCCCGGGCAGGACGACGTGGAAACGCTGGTCTTCGCTTCCGGTATGGCGGCGATGTCGTCGGTGCTGTTCTCCCAGCTCCGTGCCGGGGACGCGGTCGTGCTGCCCTCCGACGGCTATCAGGTGCTGCCGCTGGTGCGCGCCCAGCTGGAGGCGTACGGCATCGAGGTGCGCACCGCACCCACCGGCGGCGACGGTCAGCTCGACGTCCTCGACGGCGCCCGGCTGCTGTGGATCGAGTCCCCGTCGAACCCGGGGCTGGATGTCTGCGACATCCGGCGGCTGGTGGCGGCAGCCCATGCGCAGGGCGCCCTGGTCGCCGTCGACAACACCCTCGCCACCCCGCTCGGGCAGCGTCCGCTGGAGCTGGGTGCCGACTTCTCCGTGGCCAGCGGCACCAAGCAGCTCACCGGCCACGGCGATCTGCTGCTGGGCTACGTCGCCGGCCGCGACGCCGAGACGATGGCCGCCGTACGACGCTGGCGCAAGATCGTCGGGGCGATCTCCGGGCCCATGGAGGCCTGGCTCGCGCACCGGTCCATCGCCACGCTCCAGCTGCGCGTCGACCGGCAGAACGCCACCGCCCTCGCGGTCGCAGAGGCCCTGAAGCACCGGCCAGAGGTGTCCGACCTGCGCTATCCCGGACTGCCCGGCGACCCCTCGCACAAGATCGCCGCGCAGCAGATGCGCCGCTTCGGCTGCGTGGTCTCCTTCACGCTGCCCACACGCACGCGTGCGGAGCGTTTTCTCCAGGCTCTGCGTCTGGTGGAGGACGCGACGAGCTTCGGAGGGGTGCGCTCCACGGCCGAGCGCCGCCGCCGCTGGGGCGGGGACGCGGTCCCGGAGGGCTTCATCCGGATGTCCGTGGGTGCCGAGGATCCCGAGGACCTGATCGCCGATGTGCTGCGCGCCCTGGACGAGTCCGCCGAGTGAGCCCCGACCCGTCCGGCCGCCGAGAGCGCCCGGCGGTCCGAGCCTCCCCCCTCGTGGCTCGGACCGCCTTCGGTTCGGCGCGCCATGAACCGCGCGAACAAGGCTAGTTGACTCTGTGTCAGTGTCCAATCACGCTAGCGACAGAGACCTATCGACTTATTTATAGTTAGGGCCTGCCTGGGGGCCGAAGGGGGGCAGAGATCTAGGGGAGGGCACGCCATGGACCTGGCCTTGCTGCGCACCTTCGTCACTGTGCACCGGGCTGGTTCCTTCACCCGCGCCGCCGCTCTGCTCGGCCTCTCCCAGCCCGCCGTCACCTCGCAGATCCGCACCCTGGAACGACAGCTGGGCAAGCCTCTCTTCCTCCGTCAGGCGCGCGGAGTGACCCCGACGACCATCGGCGACGAACTCGCACACAAGGCAGCACCCCATCTCGACGCTCTGGTGGAGATAGCCGAGAGCGGCCTGGACGACGAGTCCTCGCTGAAAACCCTGCACCTCGCCGGCCCGCCCGAGTTCACCGCCGAACGCGCCCTGCCCGCTCTGACGGAGCTGACCGGTGACGACGGCCAGGGCTTCGCGCTGCGCGCCTCCTTCGGCACGGCGGAGGAAGCGCTGGAAGGACTGGCCTCCGGACACCATGATCTGGCCATCAGCACGGCCCGGCCGCGCGGTGCTCTGCTCACCGCGACTCCGCTGTGCGACGAGGAACATGTGCTGATCGCCGCCCCTCGTTGGGTGGAGCGGATCGATGCGGAGGCGCTGCGCCTGAAGGGGGCGCCGGCGCTGGAGGATCTGCCCGTCGTCGAGGTGCACGAATCGCTGCCCTTCGTCTCGCGCTACTGGGCCTCCGTCTTCGACTCCCGCCCGGCCGCCTCGGGCACGGTCATCGTGCCGGACCTACGAGCGGTCCTCGCCTGTGCGATCGCGGGTGCCGGACTCGCGGTGCTGCCCCGATATCTGTGCGCCGCGGCCCTCGACGACGGTGCGGTCGCACCCCTCAACGACCCGGTGGTGCCGCCACTGCGCACCTACTTCCTGGTGGTGCGCACCGGCACCCTCGCCATGCCGCATATAGCGCGGGCCCATGAGTGGCTTCAGCGGGCCGCTGCGGCCTGGTGCTGAGGCTCTTCGGCACAGCGCCCACCGGTGGCGGTCGAGGAGTGACGCCATGCGATGTTTCACGTGGAACCAGCCGGGCCACATTTCTCCCATGACCGTCCGACCCGTGGTCAAGCGCACCGCCCGTGCCGTTCTTCTGGACGGTGACGACCTGATCCTGATCAAGCGCACCAAGCCTGGCGTCGATCCCTACTGGGTCACTCCCGGTGGCGGCGTCGAGCCCACGGACCCAACCGTCGTGGACGCACTGCACCGGGAGGTGTCCGAGGAGCTCGGCGCCAAGATCACCGATGTGGTGCCGTGCTTCGTGGACACCGTCGAGCACATCGGCGAGGACGGTGGTGCGACCGGCGTGAAGGTGCAGCACTTCTTCGTCTGCCGGCTGGAGTCCATGGACCCGGCCCTGCGGCACGGCCCCGAAGTGGACGAGCCGGCCGGTGAGTACGAAATTGTCCGCATCCCCTTCACCCGCGTCGGCATCGCCTCCGTCCATCTTGTCCCGCTGTCACTGCGCCACTATCTGGACGGCAACATCGAGGGAGTACGCGCCATGCACGCTCCCGACCTGGGTTAGCCCGCTCAGTCCCCGACGACGAGCAGTTCCTCCACCGCGTCATGCCGTATACGGCTCGACGGGATGCCGAAGCCCCGGAGCATGTCGACGCTGCTGCGGATCATCCCGGGCGGACCGGAGAGAAAGGCGTCGTACTCGTTCCACGGGCCGTAGTCGCGCAGGGCTTCGGGAAGCTGGAGACGCGCCTGCTGGTCGATGATCGCCCGGACCGACAGCCAGGAGTAGCTCTGCTGGAGCCGGAGCATGGTGTCGATCTCGTAGAGGTCGTGGTCGGTGCGGGCGCCGTAGAACACCTCGACAGGTCGGCGTGCTCCGCGCTCGGCGACATCCTCGACCAGGGCCTTGATGGGCGCTATGCCGGTGCCGCCGCCCAGGCAGAGCAATCCGCTGTCGGTCGTGTGGTCGACGGTCATGGAACCGGTCGGCGGGCCGAGGCGGATGACGTCTCCGGGCCGGGCACGGTGCACCAGCGCGTTGGAGACCCAGCCGGCCGGCACGGCCTTCACATGGAAAGTGAGCAGGCCGTCCGAGCGGGGTGCGGAGGCGAAGGAATAGTGCCGCCACACCCGTGGCCACCACGGTGTCTCCACGCTCGTGTACTGGCCGGCGAGGAAGGGATAGGGCTGGTCCGGGCGGACGGTGAGGATCGCTACGTCGGGGGTTCTGAGGTCGTGGGAGACGACCTCGGCGTACCACCAGGCCGGGGACCGCAGTTCGTCCACAGCCGCAGCGTCAATCATGACCTGAGAGATCGTCGTGTAGGCCCGGATCCAGGCCGCTTCGGTCTCCGGGTTCCACACGGCGGCGGCGTACTTGCTCAACGCGCTGATCAAGCACTCCCCGACGGCCGGATAGTCCTCAGCACGCGTCCCGTACTTCCGGTGTCCCCGGCCGAGGTTCTGCAGGTAGTCGACGAGGATCTCGGTGTTGTCCATGTGCTCGGCCGCGGTGAGCAGCGCCTTCAGCAGGCGGTCCCGCTGGGTGTCCATCGCGGGCGGGAACAGCACGCGCAGATCGGGACGGCGGACGAAGAGCAGCGCGTAGAAGTAGGACGTGACCTTGTCGGCGACCGAGGCTATCTCGGTCATCGTGCGGCGTATGAGGATCGCGTCCGGAGACCCCTCCTCGGCGTCCGACGCCGCTCGCTGCTCCGGCACACGCTGTGAGGCCGCCGGTGAAGCCGTCGGCTGCGGGGCGGGTTCGTCCGCGGGGTGCGGAGCGGGTGTGGCCATCGGGTGCCGGGCAAGTGCGTCCGCCGGGTGCGGAACAGGTGCGGTCACCGCCTGCCCGGCGTGTGTCGCCGCCGGGTGCGGGCTTGCGTGTCTCTCCTCGTCAGGGTGCGGGGGCGAAGCCGGTGGTGTCTTGCGTGGCGTGAACCAACCGCCCCCGCCCGACATGCCGTTTTCCCCCGACGTGGTGGTCGGAGTGTCCATGGTGTGCCCTCGCCTCGAACGTCTTACGGTCGGTCTGCGCACCTCCACCCGGAAGGTGCATGCGTCCCCCGGCGGACGGTCAGCCGCAGGACGGCGTGAACCGGACTCGACCCTACCGGCCCGCGCCGCACACACAAGTCCCCCTTTACTCCCTCACGAATCGGGCAAGAGGGCATACCACGAACTCCGTCAGCTAGCGGGCAGAGCGAACCAATTCATAGGCATCCCACAGATCCCGCCCCGTGTAGGAGTGCGTCGCGAACTCGGCCAGATGGGCATCCGCGTTGACCGCGACGGAAACCGGTACGGCAGCGAACAGGTCCTTGTCCGACGATGAGTCGCCGTAGGCCACACACTCCGCCCGCACCACGCCGAACTCCTCGCAGAGCCGGTCCGCGACAGTCACCTTGGCCGCGGCACTGAGCACCCCGGACGGATCGACGGGCTCGGTGAACGGCACGGCCGGAAAGCGGGATCCGTGCGCCGCGTGCGCACCCCAACCGAGAAGGCGTTCCACGAAGAAGGACGGTGAGAGAGACACCACCGCGCAGTATTCGCCCGCGCTTCTGATCTCTGCCCAGACCTCACGGATGCGGGCCAGCCAGGGAGCCGCCTCGAATGCGGCGCTGACATGCGCCTCGGTCAGATCGGCCCACAGTTCGTACACCTGCGCCGCGTACTCCGGCGGGCCGATCCGTCCCTCCGCGATGGCCCGGTCCAGTGCCACGGTCTCCGCTTCCCGTCCCAACTGCCGGGAGATCTCCACCGGTGCCGTACTGCCATGCAGCAACGTGCCGTCGAGATCGAAGAGATGAAGTCTCGCCATGGGCCGAGGCTAACGGGGTGCCGACGTTTCACGTGAAACGCGTTCCGCCCTGTCCATGGGCTGTGCACATGGATACAGCATGGCCAAAAGCACGTGTGTCTGCGGCGAAACGGGTGGACGCCGGGGCTGCCGGTCGGACAGCCTGACCTGCGTGTCGACTCCTTCCCTCGCCGCTCTGCCCATCCGCCGTCTGACGCTTCGCGATCTCACCGCCTGCGCCGACTTGTCCGAGAACCGGGGGTGGCCACGCGAAGAGCACAAGTGGGGTCTCCTCCTTGCTGCCGGAAAGGGCTTCGGCATCGACGACCCCGAGGGTGGTCTCGTCGCCGCGTGCGTCGTCACGGAGTACGGCTCGTGGGAGCGCGTGGATCTCGGTGCCATCGGCATGGTTCTGGTGGCCGAACGTCATGCCCGCCAGGGCGTCGGGCGCCGTTTGATGCGCCGTGTCGTGTCGGCCATGGGCACCACTCCGCTCACGTTGCACGCCACGCCCAACGGCCTTCCCCTGTACGAAGAACTGGGCTTCAAGGTGACGGGCCGGGCGGAGATGCTGACGGGCCGCTTCACTCCCGGCGGGCCGGAATCCGGCGTACCGACCCGCGCCGCCACCGCGGAGGACCTTCCCTCGATCCTGCGGCTCGACGACGGGGTGTTCGGCGTCGACCGCACTCCCCTGATCACTCGGCTGCCCGCGTTTGCCGACCAGTTGCGGGTGGCCGAAGAGGACGGCCGGATCATCGGCTACGCGGCCGCATGGCCCAACATGGACACCCATGTCGTCGGTCCGCTGATCGCCGCGGACACGGAGACCGCCCAGGCCCTCATCGCCTCGCTGGCCGCCCATACCGACCGTCCGCTGCGCACCGACATCGACATCCGCCATGAGAAGCTGCTGATCTGGGCAAAGGAGCGGGGGCTGACCTCCGTGGCCTTCAACGCGGTGATGACCTACGGCATCACGGATCTTCCGGGGGACTGGACGCGACGATTCGCACCGCTGACGGTGGCCGCCGGCTGAGCCGTCGTACGACGCACGCCGGCCCCGCCGTGTCGTACGGCGGGGCCGGCGTTGTCCCTGTGGGGTGGCGTGATCAGGCGAGTGCCTGCACGGCCGCGCTGGCGAAGCCGTGGTCCTGCTCCGGTGCACCGCCGCCGACGCCGATCGCGCCGATCAGCCTGCCGTCCCGGTGGACGGGCACACCGCCCGCGATGAACAGCAGGGGCCGGTCGAGGGCCGTGGGCAGCGTGTGGAAGAGGCCACCCGGCTGGACGGCATCGACCAGGTCGGCGGTGGGGGCGTTCAGCTGCAGCGCCGTGTAGGCCTTGCGGGTGCTGGTCTCGCCGGAGATCAGCACGGCCCTGTCGTCCCGACGGAAGGCGAGCAGATGGCCGCCGGCGTCCAGAACGGTGACACTGACGGTGACCCCGGCGTCCTCGGCCGCGCGGCGGGCCGTGGCGACCAGCAGGTCGGCGTCCTCGATGGACAGCGGGGCGACGGTGGTGGTGCTCATGGAGAGTCTCTCCTCGGGTGTTGCTGAGATGGGGTGCTTGCCGTACCGGGGGACGCGCCCCGGCGCGGAGGTCTGCGAGGAACTGCGGGCGGCGAGGCCCCCTGTGGGTCCGAAGGCTCAGTAGTGGACCGGCGTCTGCTGCTCGGTGGACGTCCCGGAGGCGATCACGGTGCTGCGGGCTCCGGCGCGGTGCTCCAGCGCCGCCGAGAGGACGGCGAGGACCAGCGCGGTCGCGGCAAGGACTGCGCCGACCCAGTTGGGCGCCGTGTAGCCGTAGCCGGCCGCGATCACCATGCCGCCGAGCCAGGCGGAGAGCGCATTGCCCAGGTTGAAGGCGCCGATGTTCACGGCCGACGCGAGCGTCGGCGCGCCGTGCGCCTGGTCGAGTACGCGCTTCTGGAGCGGGGGTACGGTCGCGAAGCCCAGGGCGCCGATCAGGGCGATGGTGACAGCCGCCGCGATCTTGTTGTGGGCGGTGAGCGTGAAGAGGGCCAGAACCACGGCCAGGGCGCCCAGGGAGACGTACAGCATCGGCATCAGGGCGCGGTCGGCGAACTTGCCGCCGACGAGGTTGCCGCCGACCATGCCGAGGCCGAACAGGACCAGCAGCCAGGTGACCGAGCCGTCGGCGAAGCCCGCGATGTGGGTCATCATCGGCGCGATGTAGGTGATGGCCGCGAAGACGCCGCCGAAGCCGAGGACGGTCATCGCCATGGCGAGCAGGACCTGGGCGTTCTTGAAGGCGGCCAGCTCATGCCGCAGGTGCACGCCCTCGGGCCGCGGCATCTCGGGCACCAGCTTGGCGACGCCGGCCAGACCGACGACCCCGAGGGCGGCGACGATGCCGAAGGTGACGCGCCAGCCGACGTGCTGGCCGATGAGCGTGCCCAGCGGAACGCCGACCACATTGGCGACGGTCAGACCGGTGAACATCATGGCGATGGCGCCCGCCTTCTTGTGGGGCGCCACCAACTCGGCCGCGACGACCGAGCCGATGCCGAAGAAGGCGCCGTGCGCGAGCGAGGCCACCACGCGTCCGATCAGCATGATCGCGAAGGCGGGGGCCACCGCAGAGACCAGGTTTCCGGCGATGAAGAGGCCCATCAGCAGCATCAGCATGCGCTTACGGGAGACCTTCGTACCGAGCACGGTCATCACCGGGGCGCCGATGACCACACCGAGCGCGTAGCCCGTCACCAGCAGGCCCGCCGTGGGGATGGAGACCCCGAAGTCGCCCGCGACCTGGGGCAGCAAGCCCATGATCACGAACTCGGTCGTTCCGATTCCGAAGGCCCCGATCGCGAGGGCCAGAAGCGCGAGAGGCATGGAGGGGTACACCTTCCCAGACGATTGCAGGAGCGCTTTGCGTGCGTTCACAATAATTGCAGACGCGGGCTAATGGCAACCGCGCACTATTGCGAACTTGCTCTACCCTTGATGCAGCCGCTCCGGGACGGAGGAGAACGCCCATGACAGCGACGGATCCCGCGCTCACCGCCCTCGCACAGGGCTGGTGCGCCCTCTCTGCGCTGCACGGAAGGATCGAGGCACACATCGAGCGCGCCCTGCAGGCGAAGCACGACCTGAGCGTGCGCGAGTACTCCCTGCTCGATGTGCTGAGCCGCCAGCACGACGGTGAGGGCGGCCATCTGCAGATGAAGCAGGTCGCCGACGCGGTCGTCCTCAGCCAGAGCGCCACCACGCGCCTGGTGACCCGGCTGGAGGACCGCGGCCTGCTGGAGCGCTATCTGTGCCCCACCGACCGGCGCGGCATCTACACCAACGTCACCGAGGCGGGCCTGCGGTTGCTCGAGGAGGCACGGCCCACCAATGACGCCGCCCTGCGCGAGGCCCTGGACGAGGCCTCCAGGAACCCCGAACTGGCACCGCTGGTACGGGCCGTGGAATCCCTGAACGCGCCCGCATAGGGTGCGCGCATGGGAGATCTTGAAATACGGCGTATGACAGCCGACGACCTTCCGGCCGTCGTCGCGATGCTCGCCGACGATCCGCTGGGTGCTCGGCGAGAGTCCACCGACGACATGACCCCTTACCGGGCCGCGCTGGAACGCCTGGACGCCGATCCGAACCAGCACCTCGTCGTCGCCGTCCGTGAAGGCCGCGTGATCGGAACCCTCCAGCTCACGATCATTGCCGGGCTCTCCCACAAGGGGACGACCCGCGCGCTCATCGAAGCCGTGCGCGTCCACGCCGACGAACGGGGCAGCGGGCTGGGCAGCCGGCTGATCGAGTGGGCGATCGACACCTCCCGGCAGGTCGGCTGCCGGATGGTGCAGCTGACGTCCGACAAGTCACGGACCGACGCTCATCGCTTCTACGAACGGCTCGGCTTCAGCGCTACGCACGAGGGCTTCAAACTGCGGCTCTGAGGATCGCGCGACCACAACGCGACGGGGGTGTGTTTCACGTGAAACACACCCCCGTCGCACATCCCCGTCGGCCGCCCGGGGCCTAGCCGATGCCCCGCCACCCCTCCGAGTCCACTCCACCGGGGATGGCGGCCTCGGGGTCGTACGGCTGCCGCGTGAACACGAACGAGCCGAGGTCGAGGTGACTCACGGCCCCGTCCGGCCGCCGTACGGGCCGCAGCAGCTCCCCGGCGAAGTAGCCCTCCAGGCCGGTCCAGGTGCCGTCATCGTTCGAGCGGAAGCGGGCACGCCGGCCGGTGCCGGTCAGTGGGCCGAGCGCCAGAAGACCGTCCGCGGACACCCGCAGACCGAAGGCGTTGGTCCCCCAGTACCACTGCCCCGCCAGCTCCAGGGCCGCCGGATCGACCTCGCGCAGCGGCCGCCAGGGCTCGGGGATCCGCGGCTCCGCCTCGGCGACGATCCGCACGAGGTCGGCGCCCACGGCTCCCAGGAGCGGTCCGCTGGTGCAGTTGGCCAGCACCACCGCCGCCACGTCGTCCTCCACGCTGATGGTGAGGTTCGCCAGGAACCCCGGCAGCGAACCGGAGTGCCCGACCAGAAGCCGGTCATCACGGCGCTGGATCTGCAGACCGAGGCCATAGGTGACACCGTCCAGCATGTCCGCCGCCTCTGCCGGCGCCGCCGGCGTCCCCATCTCCCGCACCGACTCTGCGCTCAGCACCCGGTCGTCCCCCGCGGCCAGAAACGCCGCGAACCGCGCCAGGTCCCCTGTGGTCGACCACAGCTGACCGGTCGGCGCCATCCTGCCCAGGTCCTCCAGCGGCTCCGGCAGCAGCGCGTCGGCCCAGGGATGCACTGCCCATCCGCCGGCGTGCGGGGCCTGCGGCTGCGTGCTCGTACGGTGCAGACCGAGCGGCTCGAGGATCTCGCTGCGCAGCACCTCTTCCCAGGGGGCACCCCGCAGTTCCTCCACCAGCGCGCCGAGCACCGTGTAGCCGGGGTTGGAGTAGTGGTGCCGTCGGCCGACGGGGTGCAGGAGGGGCTGTGCGCCGAGCACGTCACTGAGCTCGGGGCGCAGGGTGCCAGGGGTCCGCTCCCACCAGGGCGCGGGTGACTCGGCTGCCAATCCCGCCGTGTGCGCGAGCAGTTCAGCGATCGTCGCCTCGCCCGCGCCGGTGCCCGGCAGATGCTTCTCCAACGGATCGCCGAGGTCGAGGCGGCCCTCGTCCCGCAGCCGCATCACCAGGACGGCGGTGAAGGTCTTGGTGATGGATCCGATCCGGTACTGCACCGTCTCGTCCGGGCCGTGTCCGTCCACCGAGGTCCGCGCCCCGTGCCACACGGCCCGCCCGCCCCGTACGACGGCTGCGACCAGCGACGGCGCCCGCCCTTCGGCCTGTGCGACGGCGATCCTGTGCAGCAGGCTTCGTCGGGTCGTGGGGAGCAGCTCTTCCTGAGGTGTCGTCATGGCCCCAGTCCACCGGGTCGGGCTGCGGCCGTCGAGTTCATTTCACGGACGCCGTCCGTCTGGAAGAGCCGAACCCCAATGAGCCCCTACAGACAGGCCGATCAGGTCTGGGCCATGTCCACGAAGCGGGAGTAGTGGCCCTGGAAGGCGACCGTGATCGTGGCCGTGGGGCCGTTTCGGTGCTTGGCCACGATCAGGTCGGCTTCGCCCGCGCGCGGGGACTCCTTCTCGTAGGCGTCCTCGCGGTGCAGCAGGATGACCATGTCGGCGTCCTGCTCGATGGAACCCGACTCACGCAGGTCGGAGACCATGGGCTTCTTGTCGGTGCGCTGCTCGGGGCCACGGTTGAGCTGGGAGAGCGCGATGACCGGAATCTCCAGCTCCTTGGCGAGCAGCTTGAGGTTACGGGACATGTCCGAGACCTCCTGCTGGCGGCTCTCGGCACGCTTGGAGCCGCCGGACTGCATCAGCTGGAGGTAGTCGATGACGACCAGCTTCAGGTCGTTGCGCTGCTTCAGGCGCCGGCACTTGGCGCGGATCTCCATCATCGACAGATTGGGGGAGTCGTCGATGTAGAGCGGTGCGGCCGAGACGTCCGGCATCCGGCGGGCGAGCCGGGTCCAGTCCTCATCGGTCATCGTGCCGGACCGCATGTGGTGCAGGGCGACCCGAGCCTCGGCGGACAGCAGACGCATCGCAATCTCGTTGCGGCCCATTTCCAGCGAGAAGATGACGCTGGGAAGGTTGTTCTTGATCGAGGCGGCCCGCGCGAAGTCCAGTGCGAGCGTCGACTTGCCCATGGCGGGTCGGGCGGCGATGACGATCATCTGGCCCGGGTGCAGACCGTTCGTCAGCGAGTCGAAGTCGGTGAAGCCGGTGGGCACACCGGTCATCTCGCCACTGCGCGAGCCGATCGCCTCGATCTCGTCGAGGGCGCCTTCCATGATGTCGCCGAGCGGCAGATAATCCTCGCTGGTGCGCTGCTCGGTGACGGCGTAGATCTCGGCCTGCGCACTGTTGACGATCTCGTCGACGTCGCCGTCGGCCGCGTATCCCATCTGTGTGATGCGCGTACCGGCTTCGACCAGGCGGCGCAGGACCGCCCGCTCATGGACGATCTCCGCGTAGTACTCGGCGTTGGCCGCCGTCGGCACGGTCTGGACGAGGCTGTGCAGATACGCGGCCCCGCCGACCTTGTTGATCTCGCCGCGCTTGGTGAGTTCGGCGGCGATGGTGATCGGGTCGGCCGGCTCGCCCTTGGCGTAGACGTCCAGGATCGCCTGGTAGATCGTCTCGTGCGCGGGCTTGTAGAAGTCGTGGCCCTTGAGGATCTCGACGACGTCAGCGATGGCGTCCTTGGACAGGAGCATGCCGCCCAGCACCGACTGCTCGGCGTCCAGGTCCTGCGGCGGCACCCGCTCGAAGGAGGATCCCCCTTCGTCCCAGGAGGCATTCTCCCGGCCCCGGTCGTGCTGTTCGTCACGACCCCGGCCGCCGTCACCGCGTCGACGGGAGGCCGGCAGACGATCACTGGGTCCGGCGTCGGCCCACGGATCGTCCAAGGGCTCGGAAATGCTCACCGAGACACCTCCTCCCGTCCGCACAGCGGACCTCGCCGTGTCCTCTTTTGTACGGCACGACACTGACAAATGAGAGGCCCAACTCCGGTTCCGGCGCGTCGGATTTATGACGGTTCCAGGGCCTGGGAAAGAACACTTCCCAGGCCGAGGGAAGGAGGGGGCGCCGGACCACGTTAGGCCCCTCGGCACCGTCAGCCAATCTGGTTATCCACAGGCCATGTGGACGACGGCCCGGATGCTGTGGAGAACTCCCCGAAACCTGTGCACGATCCGGTGGACAGCGCTGTGAACAAGCCCTCCCTCTTGTCCTGGCCGCAGCCTTGACCTGCACCTTTACCGTCCACCGGCTGTGCAGAAGAAAAACTTCCCCAGTCGGATCAAGATCGCTTCGAACGGTGCGCGAAGGGACGCGCCCCCAGAAGGGAAGTAAGGGTCATAAGTCAGTTGCGTCGCTTACCTGTGGACGATTAGATTAGCGCCCATGCCCCAGGCTCCCGCGATACCCCAGGCCACCCGTCGGCGGCACGACAGAGAGATCGTCGCGCTGGCCGTCCCGGCCTTCGGCGCCCTCGTCGCCGAGCCTCTCTTCGTCATGGCCGACAGCGCCATCATCGGCCACCTCGGGACCGCTGAGCTCGCCGGCCTCGGTGTGGCTTCCGCCCTCCTCGCCACCGCGGTGAGCGTCTTCGTCTTCCTCGCCTACGCCACCACCGCCGCCGTGGCCCGTCGCGTCGGCGCCGGCCATCTGCAGGCGGCCATTCGGCAGGGAATGGACGGTATCTGGCTGGCACTGACGCTCGGTATCGGCGTGATCGCCGTGATCCTGCCCCTGGCGCCCCGCATCGTCGACCTCTTCGGAGCCTCCACGACCGCGGCCCCCTACGCCACGACGTATCTGCGCATCTCCACCCTGGGCATCCCGGCCATGCTCATCGTCCTCGCCGCCACGGGAGTGCTCCGCGGACTGCAGGACACCAGGACCCCGCTCTACGTCGCCGTCGCAGGTTTTGTCGCCAACGGCGCACTCAACGCGGCACTCGTCTATGGTGCCGGGCTCGGCATCGCCGGTTCGGCCTGGGGCACGGTCATCGCCCAGTTCGGCATGGCGGCCGTCTATCTGACCGTGGTCGTACGCGGCGCCCGTCGGCACGGCGCTTCCCTCCGCCCGGACGCCGCCGGTATCCGGGCTTCGGCTCAGGCGGGCGTTCCACTGCTGGTCCGTGCGCTGTCACTGCGGGCGATCCTGATGATCGCCACGGCGGTCGCGGCTCATCTGGGCGACGCCGATATCGCCGCTCACCAGATCATCCTGTCCCTGTGGAGCCTGCTTGCCTTCGCGCTCGACGCGATAGCGATCGCGGGACAGGCCATCATCGGCCGCTATCTCGGCGCGAACGACCCCCATGGAGCGCGCGAGGCCTGCCGCCGCATGGTCCAGTGGGGCATCGCGACCGGTGTGGTCCTCGGTCTGCTCGTGGTGGCCGCCCGGCCGCTCTTCCTGCCGCTGTTCACCAGTGACTCCGTGGTCAAGGACGCGGCATTGCCCGCACTGCTGATGGTGGCGCTCTCGCAACCCGTCTGCGGGATCGTCTTCGTGCTGGACGGAGTCCTGATGGGCGCCGGCGACGGGCCGTATCTGGCCGGGTCGATGGTCGTGACCCTGGCGGTGTTCGCTCCCGCCGCCCTGCTGGTCCCCACGCTCGGCGGCGGTCTCACCGCGCTGTGGGCGGCCATGACGCTGATGATGACCATCCGCATACTGACGCTGTGGCTGCGCACCCGGTCGGGCAGATGGATCGTGACGGGCGCAACCCGCTGAACCGATCGACGGGTCACACCGTCCCGGTTTCACGTGAAACATGCCGCGCCTGCGGTCACCGAACCCCGACCCCGGACGCGAAGAGGGGCCGCCCCACACGGGGCGGCCCCTCTCTCAGCTGCTCAAGCCGAGCGCAGCGTTACGCCGCGACAACCTCGATGTTGACCTTGGCGGCAACCTCGGGGTGCAGACGCACGGACGTCTCGTGGGCGCCCAGGGTCTTGATCGGGGCGGACAGCTCGATGCGACGCTTGTCGACCTCGGGGCCACCGGAAGCCTTGATCGCGGACGCGATGTCGGCCGGGGTGACGGAACCGAAGAGACGGCCGGAGTCGCCGGAGCGGACAGCCAGGCGGACCTTCACGCCCTCGAGCTGGGCCTTGACCTGGTTGGCCTGCTCGATGGTCTGGATCTCGTGGATCTTGCGAGCGCGGCGGATCTGCTCGACGTCCTTCTCGCCGCCCTTGGTCCAGCGGATAGCGAACTTCCGCGGGATCAGGTAGTTGCGAGCGTAACCGTCCTTGACGTCGACGACGTCGCCCGCGGCACCGAGGCCAGTGACCTCGTGGGTGAGGATGATCTTCATGAGTCGGTCACCCTTCCCTTAGCGCGCGGTGGACGTGTAGGGCAGCAGCGCCATCTCACGGCTGTTCTTGACGGCCGTGGCGACGTCACGCTGGTGCTGCGTGCAGTTGCCGGTCACGCGGCGGGCACGGATCTTGCCGCGGTCGGAAATGAACTTCCGCAGCATGTTCGTGTCCTTGTAGTCCACGTACGTGACCTTGTCCTTGCAGAAAGCGCAGACCTTCTTCTTAGGCTTGCGCACAGGCGGCTTCGCCATGGTGTTTCTCCTGTGTGATCAAGAAGTGGGGATGCGAGCCCTTAGAAGGGGGGCTCGTCCGAGTAGCCGCCACCGCCGCCGGAGCCTCCGCCCCAGCCACCGCCAGCCTGGCCGCCGCCCTGGTTGCCACCGGCGGGAGCGCCGGTCGCCCACGGGTCGTCGGCCGGAGCGCCGCCGCCCTGCTGGCCGCCACCGGGGCCTCCGCCCCAGCCGCCGCCACCCTGGCCGCCACCGCCGCCGTAACCGCCCTGGCCACCGCGAGCGCCACCGGCGGTCTTGGTGACCTTGGCCGTGGCGTTGCGCAGGCTGGGGCCGACTTCCTCGACGTCCAGCTCGTAGACCGTGCGCTTGACGCCCTCACGGTCCTCGTAGGACCGCTGCTTCAGCCGGCCCTGCACGATGACGCGCATGCCTCGCTGGAGCGACTCGGCGACGTTCTCCGCCGCCTGACGCCAGACCGAGCAGGTCAGGAAGAGGCTCTCGCCGTCCTTCCACTCGTTCGTCTGGCGGTCGAAGGTGCGGGGAGTGGACGCGACACGGAACTTCGCGACCGCCGCACCGGACGGGGTGAAGCGCAGCTCGGGGTCGTCGACAAGATTGCCGATGACCGTGATGACGGTCTCGCCTGCCATGGGGAACCTCTCGGCGGGTTTGCTGCTCTGGCTGCTTGCTTGCTACTCGAATCCCGAGATCAGCTGAGCGGGAAGGCTCAGTGGGTCTCGGGGCGGAGGACCTTGGTCCGGAGGACCGACTCGTTCAGGTTCATCTGGCGGTCGAGCTCCTTCACGACCGCAGGCTCGGCCTGCAGGTCGATGACCGAGTAGATGCCCTCGGGCTTCTTCTTGATCTCGTACGCGAGACGACGACGGCCCCAGGTGTCGACCTTCTCCACCTTGCCGTTGCCCTCACGGACGACGGAGAGGAAGTTCTCGATCAGGGGGGCGACAGCGCGCTCCTCCAGATCGGGGTCGAGGATGACCATCACCTCGTAGTGACGCATGTGGAACCCACCTCCTTTGGACTCAGCGGCCACGGTCGTTCCGTGGCAGGAGGGTTGTGATGCGTACGCAACGGTATCGGCCGCCACTGACAATCGGGGGTCCCTGAGGGTTCCCGCAGTGTTACCTGGGCAGGCTTGAGCAGACACCGGTGCAGACGGTACAGACTACCCGCACACCCGCTTCCGGTTGAAATCCGGCTGTGAAGGCCGCCACTCTGTACACGACGGGTGTGTGCGGCGCTACGATGCGCCGCTTTCCGCAGGAGGTGCCCATGGCACAGGCATTGCATCCCAACACCGCCGGTTCCCTCTTCGCCACGGACGGCAAGCCCCATCCGCTCCAGGACAGCCTGACGGCGGCCGCGCTCGTCCTCGGCGTGCTGTCCTTCATCACGTCCTTCTTCCACAGCCTCCATCTGCTGACCTCGTGGGCAGGCCTGGTCGGACTCGGCGTCGGCGTCTACGGACAGTGGATCTCGGTGACCACGCGGCAGCGCTTCGGTCTGATCCTGGGTCTCGGCGCCGCAGGGGTCGGTTTCCTGATCGGCATGGCACACGGCGGACTGTTCGGCGGAGTCATCGGCCGCTGACCGCCGGACGGCGTACGTCCCACTTCCCTTTCCAACCTCACGAGTCACCCCTGGTCATTCCGTCCGGCCGGGGTTAAGGCCCGTACGCCCAGTCGGGGCGCTCGCACGGCGCAGTAGGCTTCGGCGCGAGAGCCGGAGCCCCTGAACCCATGGGGACACACCAGCCCGAGGAGCGCCCCGACATGAGCCTGACCCTGAGGACCATCAGCCGCGAGCATCATCTGGCCTACATCCAGAGCCTGCCGTCGGCGAGCCACATGCAGGTCCCGGCCTGGGCCGACGTGAAGGCGGAGTGGCGCTCCGAGCACCTCGGCTGGTTCGACGACCGCACCGGCGAAATGGTCGGCGCCGGCCTGGTCCTCTACCGGCAGCTGCCCAAGATCAAGCGCTATCTCGCGTATCTCCCCGAGGGCCCGGTGATCAACTGGTTCGCGCCGAATCTGGACGACTGGATCCAGCCGATGCTGGCGCACCTGAAGCAGCAGGGCGCCTTCTCCGTGAAGATGGGCCCGCCGGTGATCATCCGCCGCTGGAACGCGGAGACCATCAAGAAGGGCATCCAGGACCAGGACGTCAAGCGGCTGCGTGACATGGAGGCCGACTTCATCGAGCCGCGTGCCTTCGAGGTGGCCGACAAGCTGCGCCGTATGGGCTGGCAGCAGGGCGAGGACGGCGGCGCCGGCTTCGGCGACGTCCAGCCGCGCTATGTCTTCCAGGTGCCGCTGGCGAACCGTTCCCTGGAAGAGGTCCACAAGAACTTCAACCAGCTGTGGCGCCGCAACATCAAGAAGGCCGAGAAGGCCGGCGTCGAGGTCGTCCAGGGCGGTTACCAGGACCTGGCCGAGTGGCAGCGGCTGTACGAGATCACGGCGGTGCGCGACCACTTCCGGCCCCGCCCGCTGTCGTACTTCCAGCGCATGTGGACGGCCCTCAACACCGAGGACCCGAACCGGATGCGGCTGTACTTCGCCCGCCACAACGGCGTGAACCTGTCCGCGGCGACGATGCTGATCGTGGGCGGACACGTCTGGTACTCCTACGGAGCCTCCGACAACATCGGCCGTGAGGTCCGGCCCTCGAACGCGATGCAGTGGCGGATGCTGCGCGACGCCTACGCGCTCGGCGCCACCGTCTACGACCTGCGCGGCATCTCCGACTCACTGGACGAGACGGACCACCTCTTCGGCCTGATCCAGTTCAAGGTCGGCACCGGCGGTCAGGCCGCCGAGTACCTCGGTGAGTGGGACTTCCCGTTGAACAAGCTGCTTCACAAGGCACTCGACATCTACATGTCGCGCCGCTGAGCCACGGGCGTTTGATTCCATAGGGTTCAGCTTTCACATCTCTGAGTACACCGCAGCCACGAGAAAGGTTCCGGGTCCGGCCATGGCGCTCACGCTCTACGTCGACACCGCGCGCTGGCGGGCGCACCACAAGCACGTGCAGGAGCAGTTCCCGGGTCTCGTCCCGGTCTGCAAGGGCAACGGCTACGGCTTCGGGCACGAACGGCTGTCGGAGGAGGCCACGCGGCTCGGCGCGGACCTGCTCGCGGTCGGCACGACCTACGAAGCCGCGCGCATCAAGGACTTCTTCGGCGGTGACCTGCTGGTGCTGACGCCCTACCGGCGCGGCGAGGAACCCGTGCCGCTGCCCGACCGGGTGGTGCGCTCGGTGTCGTCGGTCGACGGCGTGTACGGCCTCGTCGGCGCACGTGTCGTCATCGAGGTGATGTCCTCGATGAAGCGCCACGGCATCAGCGAGCAGGACCTGCCCCAGCTGCACCAGGCCATAGAGAACGTCCGGCTGGAGGGCTTCGCCATCCATCTGCCGCTGGACCGCACCGACGGCTCGGACGCCGTCGAGGAGGTCATCGGCTGGATGGACCGGCTGCGCGCGGCTCGGCTGCCGCTGCACACGATGTTCGTCAGCCATCTCAAGGCCGATGAACTCGCCCGCCTGCAGCAGCAGTTCCCGCAGACCCGGTTCCGCGCCCGCATCGGCACGCGGCTGTGGCTGGGGGACCACGAGGCCACCGAGTACCGCGGTGCCGTCCTGGACGTCACGCGCGTGTCCAAGGGCGACCGGTTCGGCTACCGGCAGCAGAAGGCGGCCTCCGACGGCTTCCTGGTGGTCGCGGCGGGCGGAACGTCCCACGGGGTGGGCCTGGAGGCCCCGAAGGCCCTGCATGGCGTCATGCCGCGCGCCAAGGGCGTCGCACGGGCCGGCCTCGCCACGGTCAACCGGAACCTTTCTCCGTTCGTCTGGGGCGGCAAGCAGCGCTGGTTCGCCGAGCCCCCGCACATGCAGGTGTCGATCCTGTTCGTCCCGTCGGACGCCCCGGAGCCGAAGGTCGGCGACGAGCTGGTGGCCCATCTGCGGCACACCACCACGCAGTTCGACCGCATCGTGGACCGCTGACCGACCGGCTCAGGGACCGCTGAGCCCGGGCCGGCACAGCGAGAAGGCCGTACACGCATCACTCGTGTACGGCCTTCTTCATGGCCTTCCGGAGGTGCGTTCGCTCAGAGCGAACGCACCTCGGAGGAGGGCGGGAGCGGCCTGCCCCAGTCCACCTGAGGCACTTCGATGTGGGCGGCGTGCCGCGGCGGATGGGCTGCCGTACCGAGCACGAAGACGTCCTGCGCGCCGTCGAGCACCCCGCCCGAGGGGTCGTCGTCGCCCGACCGGCGCACCACGTCCCGCTCCGGCATGAGGATGTCCCGTACGACGACGGCGCACAGATACAGCGTGCCCGCCAGGTGCAGCACGATGGCCCAGTGATAGCCGTGAGTCGGCAGCCCCTTGTGGGCGTCTCCGCTGGTCGTGTAGGCGAGGTACATCCAGATGCCCAGGAAGTACGCGATCTCTCCCGCCTGCCAGATCAGGAAGTCCCGCCACTTGGGCCGGGCGAGGACTGCGAGCGGCACCAGCCACAGGACGTACTGCGGGGAGTAGACCTTGTTGGTGAGGATGAAGGCCGCCACCACCAGGAAGGCCAGCTGGGCGAAGCGCGGCCGACGCGGGGCGGTGAACGTCAGCGCGGCGATGCCGAGGAAGCACAGCACCACCAGCACCGTGGCGGCGGTGTTCACGAAGCCGGTGCTGGGTGGGTTGCTGGAGTTCTGCGCCCAGATCAGCCAGAACGAGCCGAAGTCGACGCCCCGTTCCTGGCTGAACGTGTAGAACTTCGACCAGCCCTGGAAAGCGAAGAGCATCACCGGTGCGTTCACCACGAACCAGGCGATCGCGGTACCGGCCACGGCCTGGGTGAGCTCCCGCCACTTGCCGGCCCGCCAGCACAGCACGAACAACGGGCCGAGCAGGAACACGGGATAGAGTTTGGCGGCCGTGGCGAGGCCCAGAAGGACGCCGAAGGCGACGGGACGGCTCCGGGACCACATCAGCATCGCGGCGGCCGTGAGCGCCACCGCCAGCAGGTCCCAGTTGATGGTCGCCGTGAGCACGAAGGCGGGCGCCAGGGCGACCAACAGACCGTCCCAGGGGCGCCGGCGGTGGGTGCGGGCGGCGCAGACGGCGATGACGGCCGCGCACACCAAGAGCATTCCGGCGTTGACGAACCAGTACCACTGCTCCTGTTGCTGGATGCCGCCGCTGTGCGGGGTCAGCCAGGAGGCCACCTCCATGAACACACCGGTCAGCACCGGATATTCGAGGTAGCCCATGCCACCCGACATGTCGTCGGGGAGCTTGTCGAAGTACGGCACGAGATGGTCGGCGAACCCACGGCCTTGGTAGAGGTGTGGAATGTCCGAATAGCAGGCGTGCGTGTACTGGCTGCTCGCGCCGAAGAACCAGGCGCTGTGATAGCAGGGGGCCTTCTGGACCAGGCCGAGGGCGAACATGCCGATGGCCACGAGCGCGACAACTCGTACGGGGGTCCACCAGGAGGTCCCGAGCAGGGCGCGCCGCCCGAGCGGACCGCCGATCAGCTCACTGCCGGCCCGGGCGATCTCGTCCTCACTGGTCGGCCGCACGGGTTCTGCCGTGGCGGGCCGCACGGGCTCGGGCTCGTGCATGCTCGCGGGCGTCATCTCTGCACTGGGCATGGGGCACATCCTGCCGTACCTGTCTGAGAGAACGCCGAGGGCCGCCACACCTCGTGGGGTGCGGCGGCCCATGTTTCACGTGAAACACCTGCGGCGGGCGAAACGGCCACCAACCGGTCAGGACCGGCGGCTAGCCATTCGGGCCTGCGAAGATGCCTCCGTTGCCATTGCCACGGGTGTTGCCGTTGCCGGTCGTATCCGTGGCGGTCGGCGTCGGAGTGGTACCTCCGTCGGTGCCTCCCGTATCCGTGCCCCCGTTGTTGTTGCCGTTGCAGGGGTTGCCCCAACTCCACTGGCAGGTGTCGCTCGCCGACGGGGACGGAGACGTGGATGACGTGCTGGGCGACGGGCTCGGCGAGTTGCTCGGCGACGGGCTCGGCGTGGCGGTCGGGGTCGGGGGCGGGGTCGGTGCACCCGCCTCGTCCTGGACCTTGCCGATCTCGGTGGCGCTCGGGAAGCCGTTGTCGTTGGCGTTCTTCAGCGCGCCCTTCATGTACTCGGTCCACACGGACGTCGGGATGTCACCACCGTGGATGGACGCGACGCCGGCCGTGCCGTTCATGGACAGCAGCTGATGGTCCTTCGGGTCCTCACGGAACATCGCCACCGAGGTGGACAGCTGCTGGGTGTAGCCGACGAACCAGGCCGACTTGTTGTTGTCGGTGGTACCGGTCTTGCCCGCCGCCGTACGGCCCAGGGCCTTGGCGTTCTGACCCGTACCGTTCTGGATCACGTTCTGCAGGACGTCAGTGACGTTGTTGGCCACGTTGTCCGGCATCGCGGTGGTGATCTTGGGCTTGCTGAAGCCCGGCAGATCTTGGCCGTCCTTCTTCACCGAGGTGACGGAGTACGGGTCCGTGTGCTGGCCGGACGCGGCGAAAGTGGAGTACGCGTCGGCCATACGGATCGCGCTCGGTGTCGAGGTGCCGATGGAGAAGGACGGGTTGAGCGTGGAGAAGCTGTCCTTCAGGATGCCGGACGCCTGGGCGACATCCCGGACATGTGTCAGCCCCACATCCATGCCGAGCTGGACGAATGGCGTGTTGATGGACTGCTCCATCGCCTTGCGCAGCGTGATGTAGCCCCACTTGTGGTCGCTCTCGTTGCGCTGGTAGAAGACCGAGTTGTCCTTGGTCAGGACCGTGGAGCCGTCCTGGTTGAGCACCTTGAGATGGTCATTGCCGTTGTACTTGCTCAGCGGCGAGAGACCCTCCGGGCTGGTCTTGTAGGTCCCGTACTGCATGGCCGCGGCGAGCACGAACGGCTTCCACGTCGAACCGACCGGGACACCGGAGGTGTCGGCGTTGTTCGTGAAGTGACCGTTCTCGTAGCCGTCACCACCGTAAAGGGCGACGATCGCGCCGTCTTTGGGCTTCACCGACGCCGCGCCGAACTGGACATTCTTGTCCAGGTCGCGCTTCTTAGGATCGATGCGTTCCTTCTCGACCTTTTTCACGGCCGCGGCCAGCTCGTTGACCTTGTCCTTCTGGAAGGTCGTCTTGATCGCGTAGCCGCCCTGGTCGAACTGTGCCTCCGTGATGTCGGAGTGGGCGAGGACGTACTTCTTCGCCGTGTCCACCAGGTAGCTGATCTGGCCGGTCATACCCCTGGTCGCCTTGCGGCCGTCGGGCACGGGGTACTTCGAGATGGCTTTCTGGTAGTCGGCGTCGCTGAGATGATGATCGTTGTGCATCTGCTGCAGGATCCACTGCGAGCGTTCCTTCGAGCGCTGCGTGTTGGCCGCCTGCGTCGCCGAAGGATCAAGATCCGCGTTGCCCGCCGGGTCGAAGTACGTGGGGCCCTTCAGTAGTGCCGCGAGAACCGCACACTCATTCGGCGAGAGGTCGACCGCGTCCTTGCCGTAGTACGTCTGCGCCGCCGCCTGGATGCCGTACGCGCCCCGGCCGAAGTACGACGTGTTCAGGTAGCCCTGCAGGATCTGCTTCTTGTCGAGCTTCGTCCCCACCTTGATGGAGATGAACATCTCCTTGAACTTACGAGTGAGGGTCTGCTGCTGGCTCAGATAGGTGTTCTTCACATACTGCTGGGTGATCGTCGAACCACCCTGGGTCTGACCGCCCCGCGCCATGTTGAGCACGGCCCGCGCGATACCCATGGGGTCGACGCCCGAGTCCTGGTAGAAGCTCTTGTTCTCGGCCGAGATCACGGCCCACTGCATGGCCTCGGGGATCTGGTCGATGCTGACGTTCTGCCGGTTGACGCCCGTGCCCGTGGCCACCATCTGCGAGCCGTCGGCCCAGTAGTAGACGTTGTTCTGAGACTTGGCCGCGTCGTTCTCGTTGGGGATCGAGACCATCGCGTAGCTGACGCCGACCAGCGCCACCAGGCTACCGACAAAGCCGATGAACAGGCCGGAGACGAGCTTCCAGGAAGGCACCCAGCGGCGCCAGCCGTACCTTCCGGATCGGGGATAGTCGATCAAACGCTTCTTGCCGGGCGCGGTGGACGCACGGCCCCTGCCGCGACCGGGACCGGTCGGGCCGCCCGGGCCACCACGCCGGCCGCCCGGGCCCGCGTTGTCGGCGCCTCGGCGGCGGCTGCCTCTCTGCGCCGCCCGGCGGGCCTCTGCCCGGCCGTTGTAGGGGCGCTCTTCACCTCCGGGACCGTTGGAGTCCGACCCATAGGAACTGGACCCATAGGAGTCGGATGGGGACCCGGTGGCGCCTCGCGGTGCCGCACGGCGACCGGAGGACGAACCGGACTGGCCGCGTCGGGCCGCGGCACGTCCGCCTCCCTGCGGCTGCGGCGGTTTGCGACGGTGCTCGCTCATCGAACGATTACTCCTCGGGCAGGCGCACCCGTGCGCGCCTGGAACGGCGGCTGATTTCCGGTCCCCCCGAAGTACGGATGTGGTCGGTTCTGCATTCACCCGTACTGCACCGGGGACGACGACGCCCCCGAGGCGTCACTTGGTTCCCGGTGGTCTGCATGCCGCACAGACTACGCACCGCCAAAACCCGCCGAGCCCTGAAGTTCACCCCAAAACAGGCAACTTGCCTCGTGCGAATCGGTGATGTGACCCCGTTCACCACCGCCCCTCTTGTCCCCTGCGGAAGGCCGTTCTATCGTCTTGATGTATCGAGTCGATACATCAGCGCGAGATAAAGATGCTGAGAGGCACTGCGAGACCCGCGGGAGCGATCAGCGGGACCGAGAGGAGGCGACGATGAGCCGGCGTTCCGGCATCCTCGAGTTCGCCGTGCTCGGCCTGCTGCGCGAGTCCCCGATGCATGGCTATGAGCTGCGCAAACGGCTCAACACGTCCCTGGGTGTGTTCCGGGCGTTCAGCTACGGGACCCTCTACCCCTGCCTCAAGACGCTGGTCGCCAACGGCTGGTTGATCGAGGAGCCGGGCAGCACTCATGAGGACGCCGTTCCCCTCGCCGGACGCCGAGCGAAGATCGTGTACCGATTGACGGCAGAAGGTAAGGAGCACTTCGAGCAGCTGCTCTCGCAGACAGGCCCCGACGCGTACGAGGACGAACATTTCGCCGCACGTTTCGCCTTCTTCGGGCAGACGTCACGCGATGTGCGCATGCGCGTACTGGAGGGCCGGCGCAGCCGCCTGGAGGAGCGCCTGGAGAAGATGCGCGCCTCACTGGCACGCACGCGGGAGCGCCTCGACGACTACACACTCGAGCTCCAGCGCCACGGGATGGAGTCCGTGGAGCGCGAAGTGCGCTGGCTGAACGAGCTCATCGAGAGCGAGCGGGCCGGACGGGACCTGAGAGGTTCCGCTTCCGGGGAGTCCGCTCAGGACACCACCACTGGATCGACGGGCGGCCTGCCCCGTACCGGAGGCGCCTCCGGTACGGATACGCCCGACGACACCGCCACGTGAGTCCCACCTCAGGGCCTCACTCGTACACACAGGGAGCAACCGGAATGGGTTCGGTGCGCGTAGCCATCGTCGGCGTGGGCAACTGCTCGGCGTCGCTGGTGCAGGGAGTCGAGTACTACAAGGACGCCGACCCGGCGTCCAAGGTCCCCGGCCTGATGCATGTGCAGTTCGGTGACTACCACGTGCGCGACATCGAGTTCGTCGCCGCGTTCGACGTCGACGCCAAGAAGGTCGGCCTCGACCTCGCGGACGCGATCGGCGCCTCCGAGAACAACACCATCAAGATCTGCGACGTGCCCAGCACCGGTGTCACCGTGCAGCGTGGCCACACCCTCGACGGCCTCGGCAAGTACTACCGCGCCACCATCGAGGAGTCCGACGCCGAGCCGGTCGACGTCGTCCAGGTTCTGAAGGACAAGCAGGTCGACGTTCTCGTCTGCTACCTGCCGGTCGGCTCCGAGGACGCGGCGAAGTTCTACGCCCAGTGCGCCATCGACGCCAAGGTCGCCTTCGTCAACGCCCTCCCGGTCTTCATCGCCGGCACGAAGGAGTGGGCGGACAAGTTCACCGAGGCCGGTGTGCCGATCGTCGGTGACGACATCAAGTCCCAGGTCGGCGCCACCATCACGCACCGTGTGATGGCGAAGCTGTTCGAGGACCGCGGTGTCGTCCTCGACCGCACGATGCAGCTGAACGTCGGCGGCAACATGGACTTCAAGAACATGCTCGAGCGCGAGCGCCTGGAGTCCAAGAAGATCTCCAAGACGCAGGCCGTCACCTCCCAGATCCCCGACCGGGACCTCGGCGAGAAGAACGTCCACATCGGCCCGTCCGACTACGTGGCTTGGCTGGACGACCGCAAGTGGGCCTACGTCCGCCTCGAGGGCCGCGCCTTCGGTGACGTCCCGCTGAACCTGGAGTACAAGCTCGAGGTCTGGGACTCCCCGAACTCCGCGGGCGTCATCATCGACGCGCTGCGCGCCGCGAAGATCGCCAAGGACCGCGGCATCGGGGGCCCGATCCTGTCGGCGTCCTCCTACTTCATGAAGTCCCCGCCGGTTCAGTACTTCGACGACGAGGCCCGCGAGAACGTCGAGAAGTTCATCCGGGGTGAGGTCGAGCGCTAGCTCGACACAGCACGGTGCGCTAGCTCGACACAGCACAGCGCGCTGAGGCGCCGAAGAAAACGCTCCTGCCAGGGCTGTGAGGGTCCCCGGGTTTCCTGACCCGGGGACCCTCGGCATATGTGAGGCTTTGCTCCATGCCCGTCGTCCGTGACCTGCGCGTCCTGCTGCGTCTGCGGGACTTCCGACGTCTGCTGTCCGTGCGCCTCCTCTCGCAGGGAGCCGACGGCGTCTATCAGGTCGCGCTCGCCGCGTACGTCGTCTTCTCCCCGGAGAAACAGACCTCGGCGGCGGCGATCGCCTCGGCGATGGCGGTCCTGCTCCTCCCCTACTCACTGGTCGGCCCGTTCGCGGGTGTCCTGCTCGACCGCTGGCGGCGCCGTCAGGTCCTCGTGTACGGCAACCTGCTGCGTGCGCTCCTCGCTGCGGCCACCGCCGTACTGATGATCAGCTCGGTGCCGGACTGGCTGTTCTACGTGTCCGCACTGTGCGTCACGGCCGTCAACCGCTTCGTCCTCGCCGGGCTGTCGGCCGCCCTGCCGCGCGTGGTCGACGCCCAGCGCCTGGTGCTCGCCAACTCCCTGTCCCCGACGGCCGGAACGCTCGCCGCGACCGCCGGCGGCGGCCTCGCCTTCCTCGTACGGCTCGTGGCGTCGGGCTCCGATGCGGCGGTGGTCCTGCTCGGCGCCTTCCTCTATCTCTGTGCCGCCCTGACCTCACTGAGCATGGGACGCAACCTGCTCGGCCCCGACCGGGCGCCGGCACAGCCCCATCTGCGGACCGCGCTCGTCGACACCGCACGCGATCTGCTCGTGGCCGTCCGGCATCTGGCCGAGCCCCGGCGCCGGGAAGCGGCCTGGGCACTGGCCTCGATGACGCTGATGCGCTTCTGCTACGGAGCGCTCCTCGTCCTGCTGCTCATGTTGTGCCGGTACACCCTCGCCACCACCCCGGACAACGGACTCCGGCTGCTCGGACTCGCGCTGGCGGTGTCCGGCGCGGGCTTCTTCGCGGCAGCGGTGGTGACTCCATGGGCGGTGGGACGACTCGGCCCCGGCCGCTGGATCGTGGTCTGCTCCGGCGCGGCCACGGTTCTGGAACCTGCGCTGGGCCTACCGTTCGCCATCGGCCCTCTGATGGTCGCGGCCTTCGTCCTGGGGCTGATCACTCAGGGAGCGAAGATCGCCACGGACACGATCGTCCAGTCCTCGGTCGAGGACGGCTTCCGGGGCCGGATCTTCTCCGTGTACGACGTCCTCTTCAACGTCGCCTTCGTCGGCGCCGCCGGAGTGGCCGCTGTGATGCTCCCGCCGGACGGCCGCTCAGCGGTGCTGGTGGTCCTCGTCGCCCTGATCTATGGCTGGGTTGCCGTGGGCATGGCCCGCTTCGAAGCGCGCCGAGGCAACAAAGGGGGCGATGTTTCACGTGAAACATCGCCCCCTCGATAGAACCCTGGTCCGTGTTTCACGTGAAACACGACTCCATCGACGGCCTCAGCTCTGCTCGGCCCACCACTCCTTGAGAGCCGTCACCGCAGCGTCGTACTCCATCGGACCGTTCTCTAGACGCAGCTCCAGCAGGTGCTTGTACGCCTTGCCGACGACAGGGCCGGGGCCGACGCCCAAGATCTCCATGATCTGGTTGCCGTCGAGGTCGGGGCGGATCGCGTCCAGCTCCTCCTTCTCCTGGAGCTGGGCGATGCGCTCCTCCAGGCCGTCGTAGGCCCGGGACAGCGCGGCCGCCTTCCGTTTGTTGCGGGTGGTGCAGTCCGAGCGGGTCAGCTTGTGCAGCCGGTCCAGCAGCGGGCCCGCGTCACGGACATAGCGGCGCACCGCCGAATCCGTCCACTCTCCGGTGCCGTAGCCGTGGAAGCGCAGGTGAAGTTCGACCAGCCGTGAGACCTCCTTCACCAGCTCGTTGGAGTACTTCAAGGCGGTCATGCGCTTCTTGGTCATCTTGGCCCCGACCACCTCGTGGTGGTGGAACGAGACCCGGCCGTCCTTCTCGAAGCGGCGCGTACGCGGCTTGCCGATGTCGTGCAGCAGCGCGGCCAGCCGGAGTGTGAGGTCCGGGCCGTCCTGCTCCAGCGCGATCGCCTGCTCCAGGACGATCAGCGTGTGTTCGTAGACGTCCTTGTGCCGGTGGTGCTCGTCGCTCTCCAGCTTCAGCGCCGGCAGCTCGGGCAGCACATGCCCGGCGAGCCCGGTGTCGACGAGCAGGGCCAGCCCCTTGCGCGGGTGTGCGGAGAGAATCAGCTTGTTCAGCTCGTCCCGGACCCGCTCGGCCGAGACGATCTCGATGCGGCCGGCCATCTCCGTCATCGCGGTGACGACCTCGGGGGCGACCTCGAAGTCCAGCTGGGCGGCGAACCGGGCGGCTCGCATCATCCGCAGCGGATCGTCCGAGAACGACTCCTCGGGCGTACCCGGCGTCCGCAGCGCCCGGGCCGCGAGGTCTTCCAGGCCCCCGTGCGGGTCGATGAACTCCTTCTCCGGCAGCGCCACGGCCATCGCGTTGACCGTGAAGTCCCGACGGACCAGATCCTCCTCGATCGAGTCGCCGTAGGACACCTCAGGCTTGCGCGAGGTCCGGTCGTAGGCCTCCGACCTGTAGGTGGTGACCTCGATCTGGTAGCCATCCTTGTGCGCGCCGACGGTGCCGAAGGCGATGCCGACCTCCCAGACGGCGTCCGCCCAGGGCCGGACGATCTTCAGTACGTCCTCGGGGCGAGCGTCGGTCGTGAAATCCAGGTCGTTGCCGAGCCGGCCGAGCAGCGCATCGCGCACCGATCCGCCGACCAGGGCGAGGGAGAACCCGGCCTCCTGGAATCGGCGGGCGAGATCATCGGCGACCGGGGCCACCCGCAGCAGCTCGGCGACCGCGCGCTGCTGCGCCTGGCTCAGGGCAGAGGGAGTGTCTTCGTTGGGGTTCGGCACAACAGAAGAGGGTACGTGCCCCGGCGACCAGGGGCGCCCTCCATTTCCTCCCGGCAGAGGCCACGGGCAGCTCCCCGCATACCCGCCGCAAGCACTGCCCTCGCGGCGTACGGAAGCTCTCCGCTCGATACTGGATATAGAGGACGGCTTGCCGGTCTTCTTCGATCTTGTGGTGGAGACCGCGGCACTTCCCCTCAGCGCGCATCGTTACCATGCGTGGACGCACATTCCGACGACCACTGACGACGAGGGACGGCGAACGCGTGGCCGAGGCGGCTGACATCCAGGGGACCAGTGCCTCACCTGCCCGCCGGTGGCTGCGACGCACCGGCGCGCTGCTCGCCAGTGCACCCCTGCTGGCCGGGCTGCTCCAGTTGCCCGCCGCGACGTCCGCCCAGGCCGCCTCCGCGGACACGGTGTCGGTCTCCCTGGACTCGCTGACCCCCAGCGCCCCCACGGACGGGGACACGCTGACCGTGTCGGGCACCGTGACCAACAACGGGAAGCAGCCCGTCACCGGCGCCCATGTGGGCCTGGAGGTCGGCCCCATGCTGAACACCCGCTCGGCGATCGACAACGTCGCCCAGCGCTCCGACGACCTGCAGTCCGGCATGGGCTCCGAGGTCGGCGGCAAGTACGTGGAGAAGTTCGCGGCACTGTCTCCGGGCGTCGCGGAGCACTTCAGCATCTCCGTCCCCGTGGACAAGCTCGACCTCGGCGACGACGGTGTCTACGAGTTCGGTGTCTCCCTCTCCGGCCAGACCGCCGCGCAGCCCTGGGACCAGGTGCTCGGCATTCAGCGGACCTTCCTGCCGTGGCAGCCGTCCCAGGCCGACACCAAGACGAAGACGACGTTCCTGTGGCCACTGATCTCCACGGTCCACATGACGGCCAAGACGGGCGCCGGTGAGCTTCAGACGCCGGTGTTCCTCAACGACAAGCTGGCCAAGGAGCTCGCCCCGGGCGGCCGACTGGCGCAGATGGTGGATCTGGGCAAGGACCTCGACGTCACCTGGGTGATCGACCCGGATCTGCTGGCCTCGGTGGACGCGATGGCGACCGGCAACTACCGGCTGCCGGGAGACGGCGACACCACGACGCCCGGCCCGAAGGACCACCAGGCGATCGCGAAGCAATGGCTGGCCAACCTGCAGAACGCGGTGACGGGCAAGGAGGTCGTCGCGCTGCCCTTCGCCGACCCGGACCTCGCGTCCCTCGCGCACAACGGCACCAGCGTCACCGGCTCGCTCAGCCACCTCAAGGACGCCACCGACGTCGCCGCCACCACCGTCAAAACCGTGCTCCACGTCACACCGAGCACCGACTTCGCCTGGCCGGTGGAAGGCGCCGTCGACCCGGCGATCATGAAGGTCGCGACCTCCGCCGGAGCCGACCGCGTGATCGCCCGCAGCGACAGCCTCCAGGAGACCGCCGGGCTGCCGTACACGCCCTCCGCCGCCCGCCCGGTCGGCGGCGGCACCACGGCGGTGGTCTCCGACGCCCGGCTGTCCACGGCCTTCGAGGGCGATCTGACGAAGGCGGGATCGGCCACACTGGCCGTGCAGCAGTTCCTGGCCCAGAGCCTTGAGGTGAACGCGCAGACGGACAAGCAGCGCAGCATCGTCGTCGCCCCGCAGCGCATGCCCGCGGCGAGCCAGGCCCAGGCGATGGCGGCGGCGCTGAAAACGCTCCAGGACGGGAACTGGTCCCAGTCCCAGGACCTCGGTGCGGCGGCCAAGGACAAGCCCGACCCGAGCGCCACCACGCACATCCCGTCGGCGTCCGCCTATCCCTCGTCGCTGCGCGCGCAGGAGCTGCCGCGGGCGGCCTTCGAGCAGATCGAGCGCACCCAGGACAAGCTCGGCAGCTTCCAGGTGATCCTCTCCGACCAGTCCCGCGTCGTCACGCCGTTCGGGCGGGCCATAAACCGTGAGATGTCCTCGTCGTGGCAGGGCAGGAGCGCCCAAGCGGGCCGCTACCGCGACGGCGTGGAGCGGTGGCTCGACAATCTGGCCGAGCAGGTCAAGCTGATCGACAAGTCGGAGACCAAGCTCTCCGGCCGCAGCGCCACCATCCCGGTGACGGTCCAGAACAACCTCGTCCAGCCCGTCGGCCATCTGGTCCTGCGCCTCACCTCGAGCATGCCGACCCGGCTGAAGATCGGCGGCAAGGCCTACTCCGAGCAGCCGGTCGAGATCTCCGGCGGACACAGCCAGTCCGTGAAGTTCACCACCTCGGCCAACGCCAACGGCCGGGTCACGGTGATCGCCCAGCTGTACACCGAGGACGGCCAGAAGTACGGCGCCCCCGTCAGCTTCGATGTGAAGGTCACCGAGATCACCCCCACGGTGATGCTGGTCATCGGCGGCGGCGTGCTGCTCCTCGTCCTCGCCGGCTTCCGGATGTACACCCAGCGCAAGCGCGCTGCGGCCCGCCAGGCGGAGGAGGACGGGACCGGCACGGCGGAGGCGGCCTCCGACGAGCCCGGGAACCCCGACGCCCCTGCTGATCGTCTCCCGGAGAAGCCGGAGGAACCGGAGGAATCCGGCCCCGCTTCCCGGGCAGAAGCCCGGGAGCACCCGAGTGACCCTGCGCCGGACACCGCACCGGAAAGCACCGACCCGTCCGGGACGGGTGAGAGAGTGGACCGTTGAGCGATGTCGTGGCCGGTGGGCCCGGGACGATGAGGTGGGGTAAGCATGAACGCGCCGTACGACGGTGATCGCGGCCAGGGCCCGGCCGGCTCGGGCTACCCCGAGACGCCGCCGGAGCCCGGTCAGGTACCGCCGCAACAACCGGCGGACATGTATCTCCAGGACGCCTACGACCACGACCCCTACCGGGCGCAGGACCTGACCGCCCAGGATCCGGTCGCCGAGGCGCTCTACGACCGTGCCGCGCACCCGCCCGCTCCGGGCACCCAGGGGCCGCAGCAGCCGCTCTACGACCCGCCTGCCCAGTCGCCGTACGCGCCCGACCCGCGGGTGTGGGCGCAGACGCCGGCGCCGGAGCCGGACGGTGCGACCCCGCACATGCCGTACGGCGACGACCCGCGTACGACCCAGTTCGTGGGCGTGGACGACCTGGTCACGCACTCGGGCGAGGAGTATCACGAGCCGGACGCCTTCGCGCATCTCTTCAAGGACCAGCAGCAGAGTGGCGGGTCCGCGCCCATGGATCCGCCGGGCTTCTCCGGGCCGGCCCCCGCTCCGGGCGCCGGGTACGGTGCCGCCGCCCCCTACCCGCCGGCGCACGGCCAGGGCCCCCAGCAGGGCGCCCCGTACCCCGGGGCTTCCTACCCGGCTGCCCCGGGGAACCCGGCGCAGCCTCCGGTACCCGCCCCGGCCGGGACCCCGGATCCCGCCGGTCAGCACCTGGACGCGGAACCGGAGGTGACCGCTCCCGCGGCTTCCGCAGCGCCCGCGAAGAAGGGCGGCAAGGCCGGCGGGCTGCTGAAGTCCAGTGCCGTGATGGCGGCGGGCACGATGGTCTCCCGCCTCACCGGTTTCATTCGCTCCGCGCTGATCGCCGCGGCGCTCGGCCTCGGCTTCCTCGCCGACTCCTTCCAGGTGGCCTACCAGCTGCCGACGATGATCTACATCCTCACCGTCGGCGGCGGTCTCAACTCCGTCTTCGTGCCGCAGCTGGTGCGGTCGATGAAGGAGGACGAGGACGGCGGCGAGGCCTTCGCGAACCGTCTGCTGACCCTGGTGATGGTGGCGCTCGCCGCGCTGACCGGTCTCGCGATGTTCGCGGCGCCACTGCTGGTACGCCTGCTGTCCAACCCGGTCGCCACCAACCCGGCGGCGAACGAGGTGGCGGTCACCTTCACCCGCTACTTCCTGCCCTCGATCTTCTTCATGGGCATCCACGTGGTGATGGGGCAGATCCTCAACGCGCGCGGCAAGTTCGGCGCGATGATGTGGACCCCGGTCCTGAACAACATCGTCATCATCGTGACGCTCAGCATGTTCATCTGGGTCTACGGCACCGCCGCCAACTCCCACATGACGGTCACGAGCATCCCGCCGGAGGGCCAGCGCCTGCTCGGCGTCGGCGTGCTGCTGGGCCTGGTCGTCCAGGCGCTGGCGATGATCCCCTACCTGCGCGAGACGGGCTTCCGGATCCGGCTGCGGTTCGACTGGCGGGGCCACGGTCTCGGCAAGGCCGCGATGCTCGCCAAGTGGACGGTCCTGTTCGTCCTCGCCAACCAGGCGGGCGCCATGGTCGTCACCCAGCTCTCCACCGCCGCCGGCGAGCACTCCGGCATCAAGGGCACCGGCTTCGCCGCCTACGCCAACGCCCAGCTGATCTGGGGCCTGCCGCAGGCCATCATCACGGTCTCCCTGATGGCCGCCCTACTGCCGCGCATCTCGCGCTCTGCCGCCGAGGGTGACGCGGGTGCCGTCCGCGACGACATCTCCCAGGGCCTGCGCACCACCGCGGTCGCCATCGTCCCGATCGCCTTCGGCTTCCTCGCCCTCGCCATTCCGATGTGCACGCTGATCTTCGGCTCCGCGGGCACCGACTCGGCCACCAACATGGGCTACATGCTGATGGCCTTCGGCCTCGGCCTGATCCCGTACTCGGTGCAGTACGTCGTCCTACGCGCCTTCTACGCGTACGAAGACACCCGCACGCCCTTCTACAACACGGTCATCGTCGCCACCGTCAACGCGGGCGCCTCGGCACTCTGCTACTTCCTGCTGCCGGCCCGCTGGGCGGTCGCGGGAATGGCGGCCGCGTACGGCCTCGCCTACGCGATCGGTGTGGGCGTCGCCTGGCGGCGGCTGCGCAAGCGGCTCGGTGGTGACCTGGACGGTGCCCGGGTGATGCGGACGTACGCGCGCCTGTGTATCGCCTCGGTGCCCGCGGCCCTGCTCAGCGGCGCGGCCTGCTACGGCATCGGGCACACCCTCGGCCAGGGCGTCGTCGGCTCCTTGGCCGCGCTGGTCGCCGGCAGTGCCGTCCTGCTCGGCATCTTCTTCGTGGCCGCCCGGCGGATGCGCATCGAGGAACTCAACTCGCTCGTAGGCATGGTCCGCGGGCGTCTGGGCCGCTGAAGCGGGGGTAAGCGCACAACCATCGTCCGCCGTCGTGTGTCGTGCATAGCGGCGGACTGTGGGCACAATTGATTTCGGCGTCGGACAGCGTGCAACGGATGGGGAGGCAGGGACGACGGTGGCGGAACGGAGCACGGCTGCCGTCGACGTGGCAGACAACAGCGGTGAGCAGCCGCTGACCGCCAAGGCGGACCAGTCCACGGCCGACGGGGTGGCCATGAACCCGGAGCGGGACACGGACAGCGACGAGGTACAGGGGAGCGGCGGGACCGAGGGTCCCGGGAAGAAGACCTTGCCTCCCGAACTACACAGCGGTCACAAGCTCGCCAGACGCTACCGGCTGGAGGAGTGCGTCACCCGTCTGGACGGATTCAGCAGTTGGCGTGCGGTCGACGAGAAGCTCCGTCGAGCCGTCGGCGTCCACATCCTGCCCGCGGACCACACACGGGCCCGTTCCGTCCTGGCTGCCGCCCGTTCCTCCGCGCTGCTCGGTGATCCCCGTTTCGTCCAGGTCCTCGACGCCGTCGAGGAGAACGACCTCGTCTATGTCGTACACGAGTGGCTGCCCGACGCCACCGAGCTGACCACGCTCCTCGCGCCCGGTCCGCTGGAGCCGCACGACGCCTACCAGATGGTCAGCCAGGTCGCCTCGGCGATGGCCGCCGCGCACCGCGAGGGCCTCGCCCATCTGCGGCTGAGCCCGAACGCCGTGCTGCGCACCTCGACCGGCCAGTGGCGCATCCGGGGCCTGGCCGTGAACGCCGCGCTGCGCGGCATCAGCTCCGACACCCCGCAGCGCACGGACACCGAGGCGATCGGCGCCCTGCTGTACGCGGCGCTGACCGAGCGCTGGCCGTACCCGAGCGACGCGTACGGCCTGTCCGGCCTGCCCAAGGGTGTCGGCCTCATCGCACCGGACCAGGTGCGGGCCGGTGTGCACCGGGGCCTGTCCGAACTGGCGATGCGCGCACTCGCCAACGACGGCGCCACCGCCTCCCGGCACGAGGCCGCGTGCACCACGCCGGAGGAGCTGGTGAAGGCGATCGGCGAGATGCCGCGCATCCGCCCGCCGGAGCCGGCGTTCACGGCCCCGCCGGAGTACCAGCGCACGACCTACCAGCAGGGCACGTACGGCCGCCAGGCGCCGCGCCCCGGCGTCGCCCAGCCGATCGCGCCCCCGCCGCCCCCGCTGCAGAGCCGTACCGGCAAGGCCCTGAAGTGGGCGGTGTCCGCCCTTCTCATCGCCGCCCTCGGCCTGGGCAGCTGGCAGCTGGCGGACGCGCTCATGGACCAGGGCGGCAAGAACGACGACACCAACAAGAGCCAGCAGAACGGCGACGGCGACAAGGGCGACACGAAGCCCAAGTCGACGCCGATAAGCATCAAGGGCAGCCAGGAGTTCGTCGCCAAGGGAGACCCCCAGCACCCTGGCGACGTCCAGAAGACCTACGACGGCAACGCGACCACCTACTGGCGGACCAAGACCTTCAACGAGGGTCCCCCGATCGCGCCCTACAAGCCCGGGGTCGGCATCGTCTACGACCTGGGCTCGGCCAAGCAGGTCGACGCTGCCACCATCGGGCTGCGCTACCCCGGCGACCACACGACGATCGAGTTGTACGCGGCCGACTCACTGTCACCTTCGTCACTCGACTCGATGGTGAAGATCGGCAAGGTCACGACCAGAGGCACCACGGCTACGGTGAAGGTCAGCAAGTCGGTGAAGACGCAGTATGTCCTCGTGTGGCTGACGGCTGTGCCGTACTCCGGTCCTGACGCGGCCGCGTACGCCGACGCCGGCTACAAGCAGGGCATCAGCGAAGTGCAGTTCACGGGCTGACGTCTCACCCGGACCGGAGGGGCAGATGGCGGAAGGCGCCGGATACGACCGGGTGAGCGACAAGGATCTGCTCGCCCGTCATGTGGAAGGCGATCCCGATGCATTCGGTGAGATCGTGCGGCGGCATCGGGATCGGCTCTGGGCGGTCGCGCTGCGGACCCTGGGGGACCGTGAGGAGGCCGCTGACGCGGTCCAGGACGCCCTGGTGTCGGCCTACCGGGCCGCCCATACCTTCCGGGGCCAGTCGGCTGTCACGACGTGGCTGCACCGGATCACGGTGAACGCCTGCCTGGACCGTGCACGCAAGGTGGCCTCGCGGAAGACCTCGCCGGTCGACGACACGGAGCGGCTGGAGCAGCTGCTGGAGCCGCACGAGTCGGCCTCGGCGCCGGCCGAGCGCAATGATGTGCAGCGCCAGCTCTTCGAAGCGCTCGGCACTCTCCCGCACGACCAGCGCGCCGCCCTGGTCCTGGTGGACATGCAGGGATATCCCGTGGCTGAGGCCGCCCGGATCCTCGATGTGCCGACGGGCACGGTGAAGAGCAGATGCGCCCGCGGCAGAGCCCGGCTACTGCCTCTCCTCACCCATCTACGGCCCGAAGGTCCCGGAAGCGGAAAAGAACCCGGCGCGGGACGGAACCGGGTGCACGGGACATCCGTCCCACCGGCAACGGGGTCTTCGAACGGAAGCCCTGAGGACACGGGACCCAGCGATTCAGCCGTAGTGAAGGGCGGAGGTGGACGAGCGTGACTTCCACGACAGACACGGCCGGGCACCCGGACGTCGAGGAGATCTCTGACCTCACCGAAGGCCTTCTTGCACCGGCCCGCAGCACGGACATACGGCGCCATCTGGAGACGTGTGAGCTGTGCGCGGACGTCCATGCCTCACTGGAGGAGATCCGGGGGCTGCTGGGATCCCTGTCGGAAGCAGAGCACATGCCGGCCGACGTGGCCCGACGTATCGACGCCGCCCTGGCTGCCGAGGCGCTGCTCAGCGCCTCCGCCCCGGAGTCGCCGAGCGGCCAGATCTCCACGGAGACGGAGCCGGGTCGTGAGGGCAGCGAGGGTCATGTTTCACGTGAAACGTCGCTCCCCCCTGAAACATCGCTCCCCTCCGACCGGCCCGCCGGGCGCCCGCAGGCTGCGACCGGTCCGGGACGCAAGGGGCGCATGCGAGGCCGACGACGCCGTGTGGTCCTCGGCGCCGTCCTCACTGCGGCCCTCCTCGGGGCCGGGTCGCTGGTGCTGCAATCGCTCGGCAATCACGGCTCCGACACCAACACCGCACATGGAAGGCCGACACCTTCCGTCGGACCGTTCTCCGGTACCAGTGTCCAGAGCCAGGTGAAGGATCTACTCGCCACCGAGAAGAAGCCCCAGCGGGGCTCCGCGAGCCAGCGGCCCCGGTCGGGCCTCGAGTCCGAGCGGAACACCCCCCAGTCGACCGAGAGCGCGAAGACCCTGATCCAGCCGGATGTCACTGTCCCCGACTGCGTCCGGGCGGCGCTCCACCGGAGCGATGACGTCCTGGGCGCCAAGACAGGAACCTACGACGGGAAGTCCGCCTATCTGGTCGTGGTGCCCGATGCCAGCGACAGCGCACAGGTCACGGCCTATATCGTCGATGCGGCCTGCATCCGGCAGCAGCCCGGCGCCGCCGGCAAGGTACTCCTGCAGCACTCCTTCCCCCGGACCTGAGTCTTCTGGACCGCTCCGTCAGCCCCCGCCCAGCGAGCGTGTGCCCTGACACACCGGGAATGCGCGCCCCGTAGGATCCGTTGGGTGGGGTGAGAGGCCGGAAACGGGCTCCCACCGGTCGACTGACGCAGACCAGAGACGAGGAATCAAGCCGTGAGCGACGTCCGTAACGTGATCATCATCGGCTCCGGGCCCGCCGGCTACACGGCGGCGCTCTACACCGCGCGAGCGTCGCTGAAGCCCCTGGTGTTCGAGGGGGCTGTCACCGCGGGTGGCGCCCTGATGAACACCACCGACGTGGAGAACTTCCCGGGCTTCCGCGACGGCATCATGGGCCCCGAGCTCATGGACAACATGCGGGCGCAGGCCGAGCGCTTCGGTGCCGAGCTCATCCCGGACGACATCGTCTCCGTCGACCTCAGCGGTGAGATCAAGACGGTCACGGACACCGCCGGAACGGTCCACAAGGCGAAGGCCGTGATCGTCACCACCGGCTCCCAGCACCGCAAGCTGGGCCTGCCCAACGAGGACGCCCTCTCTGGCCGCGGTGTCTCCTGGTGCGCCACCTGTGACGGGTTCTTCTTCAAGGACCACGACATCGCCGTGATCGGCGGCGGTGACACTGCGATGGAGGAGGCCACCTTCCTCTCGCGGTTCGCCAAGTCCGTGACGATCGTCCACCGCCGGGACAGCCTGCGCGCCTCCAAGGCGATGCAGGAGCGCGCCTTCAACGACCCGAAGATCAAGTTCATCTGGGACAGCGAGGTCGCCGAGATCCAGGGCGACCAGAAGCTCTCCGGTCTGAAGCTGCGCAACGTCAAGACCGGCGAGCTGTCGGAGCTGCCCGTGACGGGTCTGTTCATCGCGATCGGCCACGACCCGCGCACCGAACTGTTCAAGGGCCAGCTGGACCTGGACGACGAGGGCTATCTGAAGGTCGCCGCCCCGTCCACCCACACCAACCTGACCGGTGTCTTCGGTGCTGGTGACGTGGTCGACCACACCTACCGCCAGGCGATCACGGCGGCCGGCACCGGCTGCTCGGCCGCTCTGGACGCTGAGCGCTTCCTCGCCGCCCTCGCGGACGAGGACAAGGCCTGACCCGCACAGACCGGCGCGTCTGATCTTCCCCGATCTTCCCCTTCACTGCCCCACGCACGATCAAGTTGAGGAGCCCGCTGTGGCCAACCTGAAGAATGTGACTGACGCTTCCTTCGAGGCCGACGTCCTCAAGAGCGACAAGCCCGTCCTGGTGGACTTCTGGGCTGCCTGGTGCGGTCCGTGCCGCCAGATCGCCCCGTCCCTTGAGGCCATTGCCGCCGAGTACGGCGACAAGATCGAGATCGTCAAGCTCAACATCGACGAGAACCCGGCGACGGCCGCGAAGTACGGCGTCATGTCCATCCCGACCCTGAACGTCTACCAGGGCGGGGAGGTCGCCAAGACCATCGTCGGTGCCAAGCCGAAGGCGGCGATCGAGAGGGACCTCGCGGACTTCATCTCTGAGTGACGTTTCACGTGAAACACGAATGGGCCAACCCCTCTGGGTTGGCCCATTTGCATGAGGGCCTTCGGCTGCCCCCGTCTCTGCCGTAGGGATGCCCTCTACAGCGGCCTCAGCGCCGGCTCTTTCTGGACGGCTCCCAGGAGCCGGTCGAGTGCCAGCTCCACGTCCTCCTTCCAGGAGAGCGTCGACCGCAGCTCCAGCCGCAGCCGGGGATGCGTGGGATGCTGCCGGACCGTCTTGAAGCCCACGGCCAGCAGATGGTCCGCCGGCAGCATGCAGGCGGGTTCCTTCCAGCGGGCGTCACCGAAGGCTTCTATGGCCTTGAAGCCTCGGCGCAGCAGATCCTTGGCGACCGTCTGCACCAGCACGCGACCCAGCCCCTGACCCTGATAGCCAGGCATGACGAATGCCGTCATCAGCTGTACGGCGTCCGGCGAGACCGGACTCGTCGGGAAGGCCGTCGAACGCGGGACATAGGCCGGAGGGGCGTAGAGCACGAAACCGACAGGCACGTCATCGACGTACACCACCCGGCCGCACGACCCCCAGTCCAAGAGGACGGCGGAGATCCAGGCCTCCTTCTCCACCGCCGAGGTGCCCGCCTTTACCGCCGCTTCTCCGCTGACAGGGTCCAGCTCCCAGAAGACGCACGAGCGACAGCGTGGGGGAAGGTCCTGAAGGTTGTCCAGCGTGAGCGGCACGAGCCGACGCCCCATGAAGGCTGTTCCTCGCTTCCTTCGCCCGCCGCATCACGAGCGGCTGTCAAAGCGCTCCGTTCCCTGAGCAGGCTGCCGACGAATCCGCCGACCGCTCCCAGGCTCAGGCCCGCGCTCACCAGTCCGGTGCGGCTCATCGATCGCATGGCCTCCGACTCCCCACTCAGAGATGCAGATGCTGTCCGGTGGATGCGCCATACCCGATCGCATCGTATCCACGAAGCGAACCGCTCGATACCGCCTCAAAGCAAAGAGCGGGCCGTGTTCCGGTACACACCGGACACTGCCCGCTCCTCGCACGGCCGAGAGGGTCAGGCTCAGTCGTCCTGCTCCTCCGTTGCGTCCTCCTGCAGTTCCTGCTGCAGCACCGGCCCCTCATCGGGAGCGAGCGTGCTCAGGATCCGCCGGAGATCGTCCACGGAGGCGAACTCAACGGTGATCTTGCCCTTCTTCTGACCGAGGTCGACCTTCACCCGGGTCTCGAAGCGGTCCGAGAGCCGGGTCGCCAGCTCGTTCAGCGCCGGGGAGAGCCGGGAGCCGGCGCGCGGTCCCTTGGGACGCTGCGGCTTCTGGGGCCGCGAGCCCATGAGGGTCACGATCTCCTCGACGGCTCGCACCGACAGCCCCTCGGCCACGATGCGGTGTGCCAGCCGGTCCTGCTCCTCAGGGTCCGCCACGGACAGCAGTGCTCGGGCATGGCCGGCGGAGAGGACTCCGGCGGCGACCCGCTTCTGGACCGTCGGCGAGAGCTTCAGCAGACGCAGCGTGTTGGAGACCTGCGGCCGAGAACGCCCGATCCGGTCGGCCAGCTGGTCGTGCGTGCAGTTGAAGTCCTTCAGCAGCTGGTCGTAGGCGGCGGCCTCTTCCAGCGGGTTCAGCTGGGCGCGGTGCAGGTTCTCCAGCAGCGCGTCCAGGAGAAGCTTCTCGTCCTCTGTGGCCCGGACGATCGCCGGGATGGCCTCCAGGCCGGCTTCACGGCAGGCACGCCAGCGGCGCTCTCCCATGATCAGCTCATAGCGGGCGGGCCCCACCTGCCGTACGACGACGGGCTGCAGGAGACCGACCTCTTTGATGGAGGTGACGAGCTCGTGCAGCGCGTCCTCATCGAAGACATCACGCGGCTGGCGCGGGTTGGGCGAGATCGCATCGAGAGGGATCTCGGCGAAGTGCGCCCCCAGCGGAGGAGCCGGCGTCTCCGCGACGGGACTCGCCGGCGGCTCCTCGGTTTCATGTGAAACAGGCGGCAGTGTTGCCACCTTCGCCGCGGCCACCCCACGGTCGGTCGTCAGCACCGGGACGGCTACGGGGGAGGTGGAGGCTCCGCCTCCCAGTGCGGCCGGAGCCGGGGTCTTCTCGGTCGGGGCAGCGGGGATCAGTGCGCCAAGGCCACGCCCCAGCCCCCTCCGTCGCTCGCTCACTGGATCCCCTCCACCATGCTCGGGTCGTTCTGGGCACCGATATGGGCCTGGCTCGCGTCATAGCTGATGCCGATGCCCTTCAGCGCGATTTCTCGGGCCGCCTCAAGATACGAGAGGGCACCGCTCGATCCAGGATCGTAAGTCAGGACCGTCTGCCCGTAGCTCGGCGCCTCGGAGATACGGACCGAGCGGGGAATGCTCGTCCGCAGCACCTCGTCGCCGAAGTGGGTGCGCACCTCTTCCGCGACCTGGGAAGCGAGACGCGTCCGGCCGTCGTACATGGTGAGCAGGATGGTCGACACATGCAGCGTGGGGTTGAGGTGCCCCCGCACCAGGTCGACGTTGCGCAGCAGCTGGCCCAGACCCTCGAGTGCGTAGTACTCGCACTGGATCGGAATGAGGACCTCCTGCCCCGCCACCAACGCGTTGACCGTCAATAGGCCGAGGGAGGGCGGGCAGTCGATGAGGACGTAGTCCAACGGCTGCTCATACGCCTGGATCGCGCGCTGCAGCCGGCTCTCACGGGCCACCAGGGACACCAACTCGATCTCCGCACCGGCGAGATCGATGGTGGCGGGGGCGCAGAAGAGGCCTTCCACGTCGGGGACCGGCTGGACAACCTCGGCGAGAGGCTTGCTCTCCACCAACACGTCGTAGATGGAAGGAACTTCGGCGTGGTGGTCGATCCCGAGGGCGGTGGATGCGTTGCCCTGGGGGTCGAGGTCGATCACCAGGACGCGGCCGCCGTGCAGAGCCAGCGAAGCAGCAAGGTTGACGGTCGTCGTCGTCTTGCCCACGCCGCCCTTCTGGTTGGCGACCACGATGACTCGGGTCTGCTCCGGTCGCGGCAGACCTTCGCCGGCGCGGCCCAGAGCCTCTACCGCCAGTTGGGCCGCACGGCCGATGGGAGTGTCGTCCATCGGAGGCGGTGTTTCACGTGAAACATCCGCCCCCATCGACTCGGTACGGGGACCGGGGACCGGATCGGTCATCGGTCCCGCGATGTTGGCGTCGGACCGCAAGGATTCACTCTCCTCGACTTCAGGCTCGCAATGAACAGAGCCTCCCATGCCTTCGGGGTCGTGAACCAGTGAGGCCTGGTGTTCTGTGGAGAATTCCACCTCTGTGGACAACTCCGTGCCCCTGGAGAGGGACGGAGTGCCATGAGAGACGGGATCCTCACCCAGGGAACCGAGGGGCTTGCGGTCGCGAGGTTCGGCCGCAGCGCGGCCGCGACTGATGATGCCGTGGAGCAGTGAGCGACGTTTCACGTGAAACACGATGCACAGCGGCGGCGACCGAACGTTCGCGACACTCCGGCCTGCGTAGGTTTGGCAGCTTGTGTGGAGTACGTCTCGTCGTCAGGACGGATCAGAGGCACCCACGCCTCTCAGCGTGAGCGCCTCCCTCCGACTCGTGATCCCCAGTGTCACCGGCGCCGACGAGCGCGGCCGGCACGGGCTGCCTTCGCCCGCTTCGCCGCGAACCGCACACCGCCGGGGCTCTCGCCGACCTCGACCCGCACGACGGTGGAGAGCGGGTCCACCACTCCCTCGCCCACATGCAGGATGGATGTCTCCACGGCGCCGAGCTTGCTGAGTGCCGTGGCCGCGGCCTTGAGCTCCTCCTCGGCAGTGTCTCCCTTGAGCGCGAGCATCTCGCCATAGGGACGCAGCAGCGGGATGCCCCAGGCGGCCAGACGGTCCAGCGGAGCCACGGCACGGGCGGTCACCACATGGACCGGCGGAAGCTTGCCCAGGACCTCCTCGGCACGCCCCCGTACGACCGTGACATGGTCCAGGCCGAGCAGCTCGACGACCTCGGTGAGGAAGTTGGTGCGCCGCAGCAGCGGCTCCAACAGGGTGATGTTCAGGTCCTCCCGGACCAGGGCCAGCGGAATGCCCGGCAGTCCGGCGCCGGAGCCGACATCGCAGACCGTCACGCCCTCGGGCACGGCCTCGGAGAGCACCGCGCAGTTCAGCAGATGCCGCTCCCACAGGCGGGGCACTTCCCGCGGGCCGATCAGGCCACGCTGCACGCCCGCCTCGGCGAGCAGCTCCGCGTAGCGGACCGCATCGGCGAAACGATCACCAAACACTTCCCGCGCCTGCTCGGGCGCGGGGGGAAGCTCCGCTGCCTCCGTCACGGGGACCGTCCTTCCGTACAGCGCCGGCGCTTCGCGCACCGGCCACCAGAACTACCAGGCTGACAAAGTTCGGCCCCGTCTGCTCTACAGACGGGGCCGGTAAAACGTGGGAGCCGATCAGGCGGGCAGCACGACGACGAACCGCTGCGGCTCCTCGCCCTCCGACTCGCTGCGCAGCCCCGCGGCCTTGACCGCGTCGTGCACGACCTTCCGCTCGAACGGGGTCATCGGCTTGAGCTTGACGGGCTCACCGGTGTTCTTGACCTCGGTGGCAGCTTTGGCGCCGATCTCGGACAGCTCGGCGCGCTTCTTGGCCCGGTAACCCGCGATGTCCAGCATCAGCCGGCTGCGGTCGCCGGTCTCCCGGTGAACGGCCAGACGCGTCAGCTCCTGCAGTGCCTCCAGCACCTCGCCGTCCCGGCCGACCAGCTTCTGCAGGTCGCGGCCGCCGGTGTCGCTGATGATCGACACGGAGGCGCGATCGGCCTCGACGTCCATGTCGATGTCGCCGTCGAGGTCGGCGATGTCCAGCAGACCCTCCAGGTAGTCCGCCGCGATCTCACCCTCCTGCTCCAGTCGGGTCAGGGTGTCTGCACCCTCGGCAGCGGCAGGGGTGGTGCCTTCCGTCACGGGATGGGCTCCTTCTTACTTCTTGGACGGGGACTTGGGCCGCTGCGGGCCACCCTTGCGCTGGCCGGACTGGGCCTTGCTGCGGGTGCCGGAGCCGGGCTTCGAGGCCTGCTGGGCAGCGGCGGGCTTGGCGTCCTGCGGCTCGTCGGACTTCTCCAGCGAGGTGGTCCCACCGGCCTGCTTGGGCCCGCCGGACTGACGCTGGGACTTGGACTGGCGCTTGGGCTGCTGGCGCCGGGCCGTGGTGGTACCGGCACCGGTCGCCGCCGAGGCGGTTTCCGCGCCGTCCTCGGTCTGTGCCGTGGCCTGGGCCACGCTCTTCACCACGGTGCCGTCGGCCTGAGCGGCGAGACCGGCCTTGTTCAGGGCGTTGATGAACTTGCGCTCGAACTCGTTGCGGTCGCGGCCCTTGGCGACGATCGCCTTGACGATGGTCTTCTCGCTCCGGCGGCGGACCTTGCCGTGGTGCGTGACGTGCTTGGTCAGACGCTCCAGGTAGGAGGCCTGGGCCTTGGAACCCGGGGTCGGGTTGTTGCGGATGACGTACATCTGCTGGCCCATGGTCCACACGTTGGTGGTCAGCCAGTAGACGAGGACACCGACCGGGAAGTTGATACCGAAGACGGCGAACATCACCGGGAAGACGTACATCAGCATCTTCTGCTGCTGCATGAACGGCGTCTTCACCGTCGTGTCGACGTTCTTCGTCATCAGCTGGCGCTGCGTGTAGAACTGCGACGCCGACATCAGGACGATCATGATCGCGGTGACGACGCGGACGTCGGTCAGCGCGGCGCCCAGCGCGGCGACCTTGTCCGAGCTGTCCGTGAACTTCGCCGCGAGCGGGGCACCGAAGATGTGCGCCTTACGGGCGCTGGCGAGCAGCGACTCGTTGAGGACGCCGATCGTTTTGCCCGTCGCGATCGCGTTGAGCACGTGGTACAGGGCGAAGAAGAACGGGGACTGCGCCAGGATGGGAAGGCACGAGGAGAGCGGGTTGGTGCCCGTCTCCTTGTACAGCTTCATCATCTCTTCGGACTGGCGCTGCTTGTCGTTCTTGTAGCGCTCCTGGATCTTCTTCATCTCCGGCTGGAGCGTCTGCATCGCACGCGTCGACTTGATCTGCTTCACGAAGAGCGGGATCAGGCAGATACGGATCAGGATCACCAGGGACACGATGGACAGGCCCCAGGCCCACCCGGTGTTGGGGCCGAAGATCGCGCCGTACACCGTGTGGAACTGGACGATGACCCAGGAGACCGGTGTCGTGATGAAGCTGAAGAGGCTGGCAATCGTGTCCACTAATCATGCTCCTTGGACATGGGACGAGGTCTCTGCGGCCGGGCTCGAAGGAAGCCCGGAAGGAGGCTTCGCTTCGGTGGCCGGTTCGGCGGCGGAGGGCCCGCCCTTGCGTGCGCGCCAAGCGTTGCGCAGCATTTCGTGCCACCGTGGGCGCTTACGCGGCGGAACATGATCCACACCGCCCAGCGACCACGGATTGCACCGGAGGATGCGCCAGGCGGTCAGTGCCGTTCCCTTGATCGCACCATGCCGGTCGATGGCCGTAAAGCCGTAGTGGGAGCACGACGGGTAGTACTTGCACACCGGCCCCAGCAGTGGACTGATCGTCCACTGGTACAGCTTGATCAGAGCCAGCAGCGGGTACTTCATCGCGCGCCCCCTCCCAGTAGCCGCTGAAGAGCGGCATCCAGGTCTCGGGCCAGCTGTGCATGGTCTGCGTCGCCCGCTCCGGGCAGCGCTCGTACGACTACCAGGCTACCGGGGGGAAACAGGGCGACTCGGTCACGCATCAGATGGCGCAGTCTGCGCTTCACTTTGTTGCGCACGACCGCGCCACCCACAGCCTTGCTCACGACGAAACCCGCACGCGTCGAGGGAGCGCTCTCCCCAGGCGCGTGCGGGTCCGTGGCACCGCTACGAAGGTGGACGACGAGAGTCGGGCGTCCTGCCCGGCGTCCTCGTCGGACCGCGGTCGCGAAGTCCTCGCGCCGCCTCAGCCGGTTCTCGGTAGGCAGCACGATGTCATGACCTGATCGGGATCAGGCGGACAGGCGGGCGCGACCCTTGCTACGGCGGGACGCGAGAATCGCGCGGCCGGCACGGGTGCGCATACGCAGCCGGAAGCCGTGGGTCTTCGCGCGACGACGGTTGTTCGGCTGGAAGGTGCGCTTGCTCACTCGGGGGCTCCAGAAATAAATCGGTAGTTGCGGGGTGCCGTCTTGGCTGTCACCGTGCGCCCACGAGTAGCTCGCGTCACGCCCGAGTGCACCGCTTCCCGATCACCTGAAGTGACCTGTGCCCTTCGGAGGCAGGCGGCAGCAGCCATCGACAACTCGACCTGGTTACGGTACGCGGGGCTACGCCATCCGGTCAAACCGAGGGTCACGGAGAGACACTATCCACAGGCTGGGGACAACAACTTGAACCGCACCCGCCGCGCTGACTACCGTGGCTGAACTCCGATTCGTTCTTTTGTCCCCCGCCCCGGCGGGTTTGACCCACCGACCACCCGATGTACACCCCGACCCGTCTCGCGATCACACGTTCGTGGGACCTGTGAGAGAGCGTGCCCTGTGGCTGACGTACCTGCCGATCTTGCCGCAGTGTGGCCACGAGTACTGGAGCAGCTCCTCGGAGAGGGCCGAGGACAGGGTGTCGAGGCGAAGGACGAGCACTGGATCCGGCGCTGCCAGCCGCTCGCGCTGGTTGCGGACACCGCTCTGCTCGCCGTACCGAACGAATTCGCGAAAGGCGTACTGGAGGGCCGTCTCGCGCCGATCGTCAGCGAGACGCTGAGCCGCGAGTGCGGCCGCCCCATCCGTATCGCGATCACCGTGGACGACTCCGCGGGCGAGCCGCCGGCTCCCGCGGCACCGGTGCAGCAGCCGCCGAAGCCGCGCTACGAAGAACCCGAACTGCCGTCCGGACCGTACGAGGGCTACGGCCGCCACCGGGCCGCCGAGCAGCCGCCGGCCGAGCCGCAGTCCCGCGCCGACCAGCTGCCCACCGGCCGCCCCGACCAGCACCCCGTCGTGCGCCCGGCCTATCCCTCCGAGTACCAGCGCCGTGAGCCGGGCACCTGGCCGCGGCCCGGGCAGGACGAGTACGGCTGGCAGCAGCCGCGGCTCGGCTTTCCCGAGCGCGACCCGTACGCGTCGCCGTCGTCCCAGGACGCCTACGGCTCCGGCCCCGACACCTACGGCCCGCCGCCCTCGGACTACCGCCCGCAGGGCATGGACCGGCCGTCGTACGAGCAGCAGCGCGGCGAGTACGACAGCCCGCGCGGGGACTACGAGACCGCGCGCCCGGACTACGACTCCGCGCGCCCCGAGTACAACCCGTCCCGGACCGAGTACGACCAGCGCGACCCCGTGCGCCGTGAGCTGCCCGAGCAGTCGGCGGGCGGCGGCCCGGCGCATCGCGGCGGCCCCGGGCGCCCGGACCTGCCCTCGACCGGCGCCCCCGGCCCGCTGGCCGCGCAGCCGGCGCCGGCGAGCGGGCCCGGCGAGCCCACGGCACGGCTGAACCCGAAGTACCTCTTCGACACGTTCGTCATCGGCGCCTCCAACCGGTTCGCGCACGCGGCCGCGGTGGCCGTCGCCGAGGCACCGGCGAAGGCGTACAACCCCCTTTTCATCTATGGGGAGTCGGGGCTCGGCAAGACGCATCTGCTGCACGCCATCGGGCACTACGCGCGCAGCCTCTACCCGGGCACGCGCGTGCGGTACGTCAGCTCGGAGGAATTCACCAACGAGTTCATCAACTCCATCCGCGACGGCAAGGGCGACAGCTTCCGCAAGCGCTACCGCGAGATGGACATCCTGCTCGTCGACGACATCCAGTTCCTCGCGGACAAGGAGTCGACGCAGGAGGAGTTCTTCCACACCTTCAACACGCTCCACAACGCCAACAAGCAGATCGTGCTCTCCTCCGACCGGCCGCCGAAGCAGCTGGTCACGCTGGAGGACCGGCTGCGGAACCGTTTCGAGTGGGGCCTGATCACCGATGTGCAGCCGCCCGAGCTGGAGACGCGTATCGCGATTCTCCGCAAGAAGGCGGTGCAGGAGCAGCTCAACGCCCCGCCGGAGGTACTGGAGTTCATCGCCTCGCGGATCTCGCGGAACATCCGTGAGCTGGAGGGGGCGCTGATCCGGGTGACGGCGTTCGCGTCGCTCAACCGGCAGCCGGTGGACCTCGGCCTGACGGAGATCGTCCTGAAGGACCTGATCCCCGGCGGCGAGGACAGCGCGCCCGAGATCACGGCGACGGCGATCATGGGGGCCACCGCGGACTACTTCGGGCTGACGGTGGAGGACCTGTGCGGCACCTCGCGCGGGCGCGCGCTGGTCACCGCCCGGCAGATCGCGATGTATCTGTGCCGGGAGCTGACGGATCTGTCGCTGCCGAAGATCGGGGCGCAGTTCGGGGGGCGTGACCATACGACCGTCATGCACGCCGATCGCAAGATCCGTGCGCTGATGGCGGAGCGGCGGTCCATCTACAACCAGGTGACCGAGCTGACGAACCGGATCAAGAACGGCTGACGTACGGCCGGCGCCGCCTGTACACCGACGCTGAGGGCGTCTTCGGGACATCGGGTCCCGGGGGCGCCCTCTCGCGTTCCTGCGGCCTTGCCCGGTGCTGCGGCTGGGCGGGGATGGGGAGCCGGCCGGCACGTGCAGGGTGCCTTCCTCAGAGGGGGTGCCCGCATCTGAGGCTGGAGTGGCGGCTGTGGAGTGTTACTCGTTCGCCATCGGGCGTTCGATTTTGGGCCTGGTTACGGCCACTCTCCACAGATTCGGTGAGTTTCTTCCGTCCACACGCTGGGGACTGGGGAGTTGTCCCGAACTGCGTCCACAGGGAGCCTGTTCATACGACGTTCACCCAGCTCAGATGCCTGTGGAATCGTGGACGAACGATCTCCACAGACTGTGGACAGAGGAGAGATCCACAGGCTGTGCACGAAGTTGTCCACGGGCAACCCACAGGCTGTGGCCCGTTGTCCCCAGCGATCCCCGGCTTCTCCACATGGCTGTCCACTGTTCGGCAACGCGACGCACCCGATCACCGCGTCGAGTGAAAGCCGTCACACGAAGGTGCCGGATTGGGGTGTGGGAAACGTGGGTAAACCTGGGGACGCAGCTGGGGAGAACTGCCCTCGGGCTGTGGGCGGTGTGTGCAGAACTTTCTGTTCTCCACAGAGACACCCGGTTGTCCACTGCCTCCGCCCACAGGACCAGTGGACAAAATTCGGGCTCTGAGCTGGGAAAACGTGGTTATCCACGGTATCCACAGCCCCTACTACTACTCCCGACTAGAGAGAGCTCGGCATTCGTTTCGAAGCGGGGGCTGTGCACAACTCGCTGTTTCGAGCCCGGCTGCCCCTCGGTGCGACTTGACCCCGACGGGCACCTACTGTCAGTGCTGTGCGTCAGACTGGTCCCCGGTGTCCTTCCCTTCGCGATGGGCCGTGACACCGAGTCGGAGGACTCAGTAGCAACAGCAGGAGGCGGCTTACGGTGAAGATCCGGGTGGAACGCGACGTACTCGCGGAGGCAGTGGCGTGGGCGGCACGCAGCCTCCCGGCCCGTCCGCCGGCGCCTGTCCTCGCCGGCCTTCTCCTCAAGGCCGAGGACGGCCAGCTGAGCCTGTCGAGCTTCGACTACGAGGTCTCCGCGCGCGTCTCGGTGGAGGCCGAGGTCGAGGAGGAGGGCACCGTCCTCGTCTCCGGCCGTCTGCTCGCCGACATCTCCCGCGCTCTCCCCAACCGGCCGGTGGAGATTTCCACAGACGGTGTACGGGCGACCGTGGTCTGTGGGTCCTCCCGCTTCACCCTCCACACACTGCCTGTGGAGGAGTACCCGGCGCTGCCGCAGATGCCGAGCGCCACGGGCACCGTCCCCGGCGAGGTCTTCGCGGCCGCCGTCTCCCAGGTGGCCATCGCCGCCGGCCGTGACGACACGCTGCCGGTCCTCACCGGTGTGCGCATCGAGATCGAGGGGGACACGGTCACCCTGGCCTCCACCGACCGCTACCGCTTCGCGGTCCGTGAGTTCCTGTGGAAGCCGGAGAACCCGGAGGCCTCCGCGGTCGCCCTGGTCCCGGCCAAGACGCTGCTGGACACCGCCAAGTCGCTCGGTGCCGGTGACAGCGTGACGCTGGCGCTGTCCGGGTCGGGTGCCGGTGAGGGTCTGATCGGTTTCGAGGGCGCGGGGCGTCGTACGACCACGCGGCTGCTCGAAGGTGACCTGCCGAAGTACCGGACGCTGTTCCCGACCGAGTTCAACTCCGTCGCCGTGATCGAGACCGCGCCCTTCGTGGAGGCCGTCAAGCGCGTGGCACTGGTGGCCGAGCGGAACACGCCGGTGCGGCTGAGCTTCGAGCAGGGTGTGCTGATCCTCGAGGCCGGGTCCAGTGACGATGCACAGGCTGTGGAAAGGGTCGACGCCCAGCTGGAGGGCGACGACATCTCCATCGCCTTCAACCCGACGTTCCTGCTGGACGGCCTGAGCGCGATCGACTCTCCGGTGGCCCAGCTGTCGTTCACGACGTCCACGAAGCCGGCGCTGCTCAGTGGGAAGCCCGCGGTGGATGCCGAGGCCGACGACGCGTACAAGTACCTGATCATGCCGGTGCGGCTCAGCGGCTGACCGTTGTCCACAGCTGTTGACAGTGCCGGGTGCCTGGTGTGGGTGCCCGGCACTGTGGCTGGGCGGGTGTGAGGTCGTCTTGGCGGCGCGTCGAAGCCGCAGGTCAGGGGCCTAACGAATGAGCGCGTATGCCCACAGCTGTGCGTGAACGGGCGGGTTTAGGCTCGGCTCGGCACTTCGGTGCCTGTCACGCCACACAGCGACCTAAGGAACACAACTGATGGAGCTCGGTCTCGTCGGCCTCGGCAAGATGGGCGGCAACATGCGCGAGCGGATCCGCCGCGCCGGCCACACCGTCCTCGGATACGACCGCAACGCGGACCTCGCGGATGTCCACAGCCTGGACGAGCTTGTGGGCAAGCTCAGCGGTCCGCGCGTGGTCTGGGTCATGGTCCCGGCCGGCGAGCCCACCCAGTCGACCATCGACCAGCTCGCCGAGCTGCTGGAGCCCGGCGACGTGGTCGTGGACGGCGGCAACTCCCGCTGGACGGACGACGAGAGGCACGCCGAGGAGCTCGCTGCCAAGGGCATAGGTTTCGTGGACTGCGGTGTGTCCGGTGGCGTCTGGGGCCTGGAGAACGGCTACGCGCTGATGTACGGCGGCGATGCCGAGAACGTCGCCAAGGTGCAGCCGATCTTCGACGCGCTGAAGCCGGAGGGCGATTTCGGCTCGGTGCACGCCGGCAAGGTCGGCGCGGGCCATTTCGCGAAGATGGTCCACAACGGCATCGAGTACGCGATGATGCAGGCCTACGCCGAGGGCTGGGAGCTGCTGGAGAAGGTCGACTCCGTCACGGACGTCCGTGAGGTGTTCCGGTCCTGGCAGGAGGGCACCGTCATCCGGTCCTGGCTGCTCGACCTCGCGGTGAACGCGCTCGACGAGGACGAGCACCTGGACGGGCTGCGCGGTTATGCACAGGACTCCGGTGAGGGACGCTGGACTGTGGAGGCCGCGATCGACAACGCGGTGCCGCTGCCGGCGATCACCGCATCGCTGTTCGCGCGGTTCGCCTCCCGTCAGGAGGACTCGCCGCAGATGAAGATGATCGCCGCGCTGCGCAACCAGTTCGGCGGTCACGCCGTCGAGAAGAAGTAATCCACAGATCCACAGATCTACCGATCCACAGGGCCGCCCCGCGAGCCCCGTGAATCCACAGAATCCACAGCCCATCAGCACTCTGGGGAAGGCCGGCGAAACGACCATGCACGTCACGCATCTTTCGCTGGCCGACTTCCGCTCGTACGCCCGGGCCGAGGTTCCGCTCGACCCGGGCGTCACCGCCTTCGTCGGGCCCAACGGGCAGGGCAAGACCAACCTGGTGGAGGCGGTCGGCTATCTCGCCACCCTCGGCAGCCACCGGGTCGCCTCCGACGCCCCTCTCGTCCGTATGGGCGCCGAGCGAGCCGTCATACGTGCGCAGGTCCGGCAGGGCGAGCGGCAGCAGCTGGTCGAGCTGGAGCTGAACCCGGGCAAGGCCAACCGCGCCCGCATCAACCGGTCTTCGCAGGTCAGGCCCCGTGACATCCTCGGCATCGTGCGCACGGTCCTGTTCGCGCCCGAGGATCTCGCCCTGGTGAAGGGGGATCCCGGGGAGCGGCGGCGGCTCCTCGACGAGCTGATCACCGCCCGGTCGCCGCGCATGGCGGGGGTGCGCTCCGACTACGAGCGGGTGCTCAAGCAGCGGAACACGCTGCTGAAGACCGCCGCCCTGGCGCGTCGGCACGGCGGGCGGGCCATGGATCTGTCCACGCTCGACGTGTGGGACCAGCATCTCGCGCGCGCGGGCGCCGAGTTGCTCGCCCAGCGGCTGGACCTGATCGCCGCGCTGCAGCCGCTGGCCGACAAGGCGTACGAGCAGCTGGCCCCCGGCGGCGGGCCGCTGGCGCTGGACTACAAGCCGTCTGCGCCCGGTGACGCGCACACGCGCGAGGATCTCTACGTCCAGCTGATGGCGGCGCTCGCCGAGGCGCGCAAGCAGGAGATCGAGCGCGGTGTCACGCTCGTAGGTCCCCACCGGGACGATTTGATTCTCAAACTCGGTCAGCTGCCCGCCAAGGGCTACGCCTCGCACGGCGAGTCCTGGTCCTACGCGCTCGCGCTGCGGCTGGCCTCCTATGACCTGCTGCGGGCCGAGGGCAACGAGCCGGTGCTGGTCCTGGACGACGTCTTCGCCGAGCTGGACGCGCGCCGGCGTGAGCGGCTGGCCGAGCTGGTGGCGCCCGGCGAGCAGGTGCTGGTCACCGCCGCTGTGGACGACGACGTACCGGACGTACTGGCCGGCGCGCGGTATGCGGTGGCCGACGGGACGGTGGAGCGCGTATGAGCACCGGCAGCTCCGGCAGCACGGGCGAGCCCGCCGCCAAGGATGCGAAGAAGGCGCCCGAATCCTCCGGTCCCGAACCCTCCGGTGTCGATCTCGCGCGTGTGGCGTTGCGCGCGGCGCGGGAGCAGGCACGCGCGCGTGGGGATGCGGCACGGCAGAAGAAGCAGGCCCGGCGCGGCGGCGGGCTGCGCTCCGGTGCGCGCGCCGACGGCCGCGATCCGATGGCGCTCGGTGCCGCGATCAACCGGCTGCTGACCGAGCGCGGCTGGGAGACGCCCGCGGCGGTGGGCGGGGTCATGGGCCGCTGGCCGCAGATCGTCGGCGAGGACCTGGCCAAGCACTGTGTGCCGCAGCGGTACGACGAGGACGAGCGGGTGCTGACCGTGCAGTGCGACTCGACGGCCTGGGCGACCCAGCTGCGCCACCTCGCGCCCGCGCTGGTCGCCCGGCTCAACGAGGACCTGGGGCACGGCACCGTACGCATGATCAAGGTGCTCAATCCGGGCGGACCGGCCCGCCGCTACGGCCCGCTGCGCGCTCCGGGGAGCTCCGGCCCAGGCGACACCTGCGCGTGACGTACGTCACGTCGCAGGCTCGGCCGGGGACGCTGCCGTACCCCTGGTCGTCCCCCTGCGCACCCGCGCCGATCGTCGCCCGACACGGGTGTGGACGCCCATCTGACCCCCCAGTAGCCAAGGGTTGACGCCTCGAAGCGCTGAGTGCCGCTGTGAGCCCCTTGGAGCCCCCATCCGTATATCGGGACCCGGTCGAGGTCGGTTCAGGGCGGCACATGCGGACTCAGGTACCGGCAAACCCCCATCGATGTCAGACCTACCGGTAGACTGGAAGACAATCCCGCCCCATTGTGGGGACCGCCCGGGAAATGCTGAGCAACGCTGATCAAGGCTTACCACCGCAACATGCCGCAGCCGCTCCGGCAACCCGCCGACGAGCCCGGCTCGTGCTGTGCCAGAAAGGGCGCTTCGTGGCCGATTCCGGCAACCCCAACGAGAACATCCCGTCCACCGACGCCGGCGTGAGCGGCGAGGCCGCCGAGGCCGCGGTCCACGTCGAGGCCACCGACTCCGGCGCGGCCTCTGCCTCCTACGACGCCAGCGCCATCACCGTGCTCGAAGGGCTGGACGCGGTCCGCAAGCGGCCCGGCATGTACATCGGTTCCACGGGCGAGCGCGGTCTGCACCACCTGGTGTACGAGGTCGTCGACAACTCGGTCGACGAGGCGCTGGCCGGGTACGCGGACACGATCGACGTCACGATCCTCGCCGACGGCGGCGTCCGGGTCGTCGACAACGGCCGTGGCATCCCGGTCGGCATCGTGCCGTCCGAGGGCAAGCCGGCCGTCGAGGTCGTGCTGACCGTGCTGCACGCGGGCGGCAAGTTCGGCGGCGGCGGTTACGCGGTCTCCGGCGGTCTGCACGGCGTCGGCGTCTCCGTCGTGAACGCCCTGTCGACCAAGGTGTCCGTCGAGATCAGGACGGACGGCCACCGCTGGACGCAGGACTACAAGCTCGGCGTCCCGACGGCCCCCCTCGCCCAGCACGAGGCCACGGACGAGACCGGCACCTCGGTCACCTTCTGGGCCGACCCGGACATCTTCGAGACTACCGAGTACTCCTTCGAGACGCTGTCGCGGCGCTTCCAGGAGATGGCGTTCCTCAACAAGGGCCTGACGCTCCGGCTCACCGACGAGCGCGAGTCGGCGAAGGCGACCAGCGGTGCGGACGAGGCGGGTGCGGACGAGAAGGCCGAGGTCAAGTCGGTCACGTACCACTACGAGGGCGGCATCGTCGACTTCGTGAAGTACCTCAACTCCCGCAAGGGGGAGGCCGTTCACCAGACGGTGATCGACCTGGAGGCCGAGGACAAGGACAAGAGCCTGTCCCTCGAGGTCGCGATGCAGTGGAACAGCGGCTACAGCGAGGGCGTGTACTCCTTCGCGAACATCATCCACACCCACGAGGGCGGCACGCACGAAGAGGGTTTCCGGGCCGCGCTGACGTCGCTGATCAACAAGTACGCGCGCGACAAGAAGCTGCTGCGCGAGAAGGACGACAACCTCACCGGTGACGACATCCGTGAGGGTCTGACCGCGATCATCTCCGTCAAGCTGAGCGAGCCGCAGTTCGAGGGCCAGACGAAGACCAAGCTGGGCAACACGGAGGCCAAGACCTTCGTGCAGAAGGCGGTCTACGAGCACCTCAACGACTGGCTGGACCGCAACCCGGTCGAGGCCGCGGACATCGTCCGCAAGGGCATCCAGGCGGCCACCGCGCGCGTGGCGGCCCGCAAGGCGCGGGACCTGACCCGTCGCAAGGGCCTGCTGGAGTCGGCGTCCCTGCCGGGCAAGCTCTCCGACTGCCAGTCGAACGACCCCACCAAGTGCGAGATCTTCATCGTCGAGGGTGACTCCGCCGGCGGCTCGGCCAAGTCCGGCCGCAACCCGCAGTACCAGGCGATCCTCCCGATCCGCGGCAAGATCCTGAACGTGGAGAAGGCCAGGATCGACAAGATCCTGCAGAACCAGGAGATCCAGGCGCTGATCTCGGCCTTCGGCACGGGTGTGCACGAGGACTTCGACATCGAGAAGCTCCGCTACCACAAGATCATCCTGATGGCGGACGCCGACGTCGACGGCCAGCACATCAACACCCTGCTGCTGACCTTCCTGTTCCGCTTCATGCGGCCGCTGGTCGAGGCCGGGCACGTGTTCCTCTCCCGCCCCCCGCTGTACAAGATCAAGTGGGGTCGCGACGAGGTCGACTACGCGTACTCCGACCGCGAGCGCGACGCCCTGCTGGAGATGGGCCGCCAGCGCGGCAAGCGCGTCAGGGAGGACTCGATCCAGCGCTTCAAGGGTCTCGGCGAGATGAACGCCGAGGAGCTGCGCGTGACCACGATGGACCAGGAGCACCGGGTCCTCGGCCAGGTCACCCTGGACGACGCCGCCCAGGCCGACGACCTGTTCTCGGTCCTGATGGGCGAGGACGTCGAGGCGCGCCGCCAGTTCATCCAGCGCAACGCCAAGGACGTCCGCTTCCTCGACATCTGAGTCGGTCTCAGCTGACCGCACCAGGAAGGATCTTCACCAGCAATGGCCGACGAGAACACTCCGGAAACCCCCGAGACCGAGGGCGGCGAGGTCGTCATGCGTGTCGAGCCCGTCGGGCTCGAGACGGAGATGCAGCGCTCGTACCTGGACTACGCGATGTCCGTCATCGTGTCCCGTGCGCTGCCCGACGTCCGGGACGGCCTCAAGCCCGTCCACCGCCGCGTGCTCTACGCGATGTACGACGGCGGCTACCGCCCCGACCGCGGCTTCTACAAGTGCGCGCGCGTGGTCGGTGACGTCATGGGCAACTACCACCCCCACGGCGACAGTTCGATCTACGACGCCCTGGTGCGCCTCGCCCAGTCGTGGTCGATGCGGATGCCGCTGGTGGACTCCAACGGCAACTTCGGCTCTCCGGGCAACGACCCGGCGGCCGCCATGCGGTACACCGAGTGCAAGATGGCGCCCCTGTCGATGGAGATGGTCCGCGACATCGACGAGGAGACCGTCGACTTCACGGACAACTACGACGGCCGCTCCCAGGAGCCGACCGTCCTGCCCTCCCGCTTCCCGAACCTGCTGATCAACGGCTCGGCCGGTATCGCGGTCGGCATGGCGACCAACATCCCGCCGCACAACCTGCGCGAGGTCGCCGCCGGCGCCCAGTGGTACCTGGAGAACCCGGAGGCGAGTCACGAGGAGCTGCTCGATGCGCTGATCGAGCGCATCAAGGGCCCGGACTTCCCGACCGGCGCGCTGGTGGTGGGCCGCAAGGGCATCGAGGAGGCGTACCGCACCGGGCGCGGCTCCATCACGATGCGCGCGGTGGTCGAGGTCGAGGAGATCCAGGGCCGCCAGTGCCTGGTCGTGACCGAGCTGCCGTACCAGGTGAACCCGGACAACCTGGCGCAGAAGATCGCCGACCTGGTGAAGGACGGCAAGGTCGGCGGCATCGCCGACGTCCGTGACGAGACGTCGTCGCGCACCGGCCAGCGGCTGGTGATCGTCCTGAAGCGGGACGCGGTCGCCAAGGTCGTGCTGAACAACCTGTACAAGCACACCGACCTGCAGACCAACTTCGGCGCCAACATGCTGGCGCTGGTCGACGGCGTCCCGCGCACGCTGTCCCTGGACGCGTTCATCCGGCACTGGGTGACGCACCAGATCGAGGTCATCGTCCGCCGTACGCGCTTCCGGCTGCGCAAGGCCGAGGAGCGGGCGCACATCCTGCGCGGTCTGCTCAAGGCTCTGGACGCCATCGACGAGGTCATCGCGCTGATCCGGCGCAGCGACACCGTCGAGATCGCGCGCAGCGGCCTGATGGGCCTCCTGGAGATCGACGAGATCCAGGCCAACGCGATCCTGGAGATGCAGCTGCGGCGCCTGGCGGCCCTGGAGCGGCAGAAGATCGTCCAGGAGCACGACGAACTCCAGGCGAAGATCAACGAGTACAACGAGATCCTCGCCTCCCCGGTCCGCCAGCGCGGGATCGTCAGCGAGGAACTGGCCGCGATCGTCGAGAAGTACGGCGACGACCGCAAGACGATGCTGGTGCCCTACGACGGCGACATGTCCATCGAGGACCTGATCGCCGAGGAGGACATCGTCGTCACCGTCTCGCGCGGCGGCTACGTCAAGCGGACCAAGACGGACGACTACCGCGCACAGAAGCGCGGCGGCAAGGGCGTGCGCGGCACGAAGCTGAAGGAAGACGACATCGTCGACCACTTCTTCGTCTCCACGACCCACCACTGGCTGCTGTTCTTCACCAACAAGGGCCGGGTGTACCGGGCGAAGGCGTACGAACTGCCCGAGGCCGGCCGGGACGCGCGCGGCCAGCACGTGGCGAACCTGCTCGCCTTCCAGCCGGACGAGGCGATCGCCGAGATCCTCGCGATCCGTGACTACGAGGCGGCGCCGTATCTGGTCCTGGCCACCAAGTCCGGCTTGGTCAAGAAGACGCCTCTGAAGGATTACGATTCGCCTCGCTCCGGCGGTGTGATCGCGATCAACCTGCGCGAGCGCGAGGACGGCAGCGACGACGAACTGATCGGCGCCGAACTCGTCTCGGCCGACGACGATCTCGTTCTGATCAGCAAGAAGGCGCAGTCGATCAGGTTCACGGCCTCGGACGACACGCTGCGCCCGATGGGCCGTGCCACGTCCGGTGTGAAGGGCATGAGTTTCCGCGAGGGCGATGAACTTCTGTCGATGAATGTGGTGCGACCCGGTACGTTCGTGTTCACTGCCACCGACGGTGGGTACGCGAAGCGGACGGCCGTCGACGAGTACCGCGTCCAGGGCCGCGGCGGCCTCGGTATCAAGGCCGCCAAGATCGTGGAGGACCGTGGTTCGCTCGTCGGCGCGCTGATCGTCGAGGAGAGCGACGAGATCCTCGCGATCACTCTCTCCGGCGGTGTGATTCGTACGCGAGTCAACGAGGTCAGGGAGACGGGCCGTGACACCATGGGCGTCCAACTGATCAACCTGGGCAAGCGCGATGCCGTGGTCGGTATCGCACGTAACGCCGAGGCGGGGCGCGAGGCGGAGGAAGTCGACGGCGACGTGGTCGTGGACGAGACCGCCGAGGGGGCCGCGACCGCCGGCACGGACGAGGGTGAGTCGCCCTCGGCCGAGTAGCACGAGGAGTGAGTCATCGTGAGCGGAGCCACGGGCGCCGGATCGGCCGGTACCTCCAGGGGTACGGATACGGACGGCGGCGGCCGTGGCTCCGCCGCGCATGCGGCGGGTGCGGGGAGCGTTGCCGACCCGCACACGACCAATCTCAAGCCGGTGAAGGTGTCCGAGAACGGCTCCTCCGGCGCACCTGGATCCCAGGGGGGAACCGTGACGGACACCCGAGGCCCGGCCGCGGCCGGCGAGGCACAGTCGTCGTCCCCGCTCCCCGGGGAGCGGCTCCCGGAGCAGCCCGCCGCGCCGTACCACCCGCCGCAGGCCTATCAGGCGCAGCCGCCGGCCGGTGCCGTACGGCGCCCGCGCACCGGTGCCCGGACGGCGCCGCGCACCCGTAAGGCACGGCTGCGGGTGGCCAAGGCGGACCCGTGGTCGGTGATGAAGGTCAGCTTCCTGCTCTCCATCGCGCTCGGCATCTGCACGATCGTCGCCTCGGCGGTGCTGTGGATGGTCCTGGACGCGATGGGCGTGTTCTCGACGGTGGGCGGCACGATCTCGGAGGCGACCGGCTCGAACGAGGCGAACGGCTTCGATCTGCAGGCGTTCCTCTCGCTCCCCCACGTTCTGACGTTCACGACGATCATCGCGGTCATCGACGTGGTCCTGGCCACCGCCCTCGCGACCCTCGGTGCGTTCATCTACAACCTCTCCGCGGGCTTCGTGGGCGGCATCGAGCTGACCCTGGCCGAGGACGAGTGACGCCCCCCGTACACCCCGCAGCTCTCTGACCTGATGGTCCCCCGACAACCGATTTTGGGACTGACGTGGTCGTGCGCTAATCTTCAGGAGTCAGCGCGCGGGACACACCGCACAGCGCGGCGGGGCTATAGCTCAGTTGGTTAGAGCGCATCCCTGATAAGGATGAGGCCACAGGTTCAAATCCTGTTAGCCCCACCAGCACGAAGGCCCCCGGTCCGGATGGATCGGGGGCCTTTGGCGTTCACGGCTGACCGCAGCCGCCGTGCGTCCGGAGGGCATACCCCGGAGAAGGGCATACCCCGGCGGGCTGAACGGGGAGGCGAGCGACAGGGGAGGTCGCCCAACCGCACCGTGCGCAGATTGGCGAGATTTGATCCATCGATGGCGGGGGATCGCCGCGCCGGCGCCCGGCGGTTGGTGGCGCCGGTCTGCCGCCGGGGGCGGTTCGCCGTCGTACGGCCGCGACGGGGCGCGGGGTGGGGAACGGGCACAGGAACGTCGCAGGAAAGGCGCAGGAAAGGCGCAGGGCGGGCGCAGGAAAGGCGCAGGAAGGGCACAGGAGCGGCGCGGGGAGGGCGCGGGGGTGCCATGAAAAGGCCCGATCGCTGGCGACGGGGGATGCACCAGCGATCGGGCTATGGCCAAGGTTAACAAGACTGGGCGGCTTGTGGGGGCAAGTCGGCCGGGAATCGGTCAGGTTGGCCGATCATCGACCGCACGGAGGGTCGTAGGAGAGGCGGGGCAGGTATTCGTGCCACTTCTGCGGGGTCAGCACGCCCCGGGTGACCGAGCAGATGTGTGTGATCGCCGCGTCGGTGTCCAGGCTCAGCAGCCGGACCGTGTCGGCGCCGCTGGAGAGGCCGAGGACGCGGCTTCTGGGGCTGAAGGAAAGGAAGTTGCCCGTCTGGCCGTTGGAGCTCATGGACTGGCCGATGGGCCTCGCCGAGGCGGGGTCGGTGACGTCCCACAGCCGGACCGTGTTGTCGTCGCCGCCGCTGGCCAGAGTGCGACCGTCGGGGGTGAACGTCAGTGAGGTCACCGCCTCGCTGTGGCCGATGAGCGGCTTGCCGAGCGCGGCGGCCGAGGCGGGGTCGGTGACGTTCCACAGCCGGACCGTGTCGTCGTCGCTGCCGCTGGCCAGGGTGTGGCCGTCGGGCGTGAACACGAGCGCGTTGACCGGCCCGGAGTGCTCGGCGAGCGGGGTGCCGAGCAGGGTCGGGCGGGCCGGGTCGGTGACGTTCCACAGGCGGATGGTGCTGTCCGCGCTGCCGGTGGCCAGGGTGTGGCCGTCCGGGCTGAAGGCGAGGGCGTTGATGTACCCCCGGTGGCCGCTGACCGGCTTGCCGAGCGGTACGGCGTGCGCGGGGTCGGTGACGTTCCACAGCTGGAACCGGTGGCCGTCGTAGGCGGTGACGAGGGTGCGGCCGTCCGGGCTGTACGCCAGCGCGTTGGGCCCCATGAAGCGGTTCTGCAGGGCGAGGGGTGCTCCGGCGGGGACCGGATGGCCGGGGTCGGTGATGTTCCACAGGTACACCAACCGGTTGGGGGTGAGGACCACGAGGGTGCGGCCGTCGGGCGAGAACAGCACGCGCCGGCCGTCCTTGCCCTGCATGAACGGGTCGCCCAGCGGCACCGGCCGGCCGGGCCGGGCCACGTTCCACAGCCGGACCCGGCCGTCCCGGGCCGCCGTGGCCATCACCTTTCCGTCCGGCCGGAACACCGCGCTGCGGCCGATCACATCGGTGGTCGGTACCGACCACAGGCGCACCTTGCCGTCGCCGCTGCCGGTGGCCAGGGTCCGCCCGTCGGGGCTGAACCCGAGGGCGTACATCTCGCCGCTGCTGCCCGCGAACGGCTCGCCGACCTGCGAGGGGGACGTCGGATCGGCCACGTTCCACAGGCTCGCCGTGCTGTCCGCGCTCGCCGCGGCCAGTCTGCGGCCGTCCGGGCTGAAGGCCACCGACCAGATCGGTCCGGTGTGGCCGGTCAGCGGTGAGCCCAGCGCGGCGGGGTGCGCGGGGTCGGACACGTCCCACAGCCGGATCGTGTCGTCCGCGCTGCCGCTGGCCAGGGTGCGGCCGTCGGGGCTGAACGCCACCGAGTGCACGAGGTCCGTGTGGCCCTTCAGCGCCGTGGGGTACGGCTCCGGCCGGCGCGGGTCCGCCGTGTTCCACAGCAGGATCGTGCGGTCGTCGCCGCCCGCCGCGAGGGTGTGGCCGTCGGGGCTGAACGCGAGGCTGCGCACCGCGGCGCTGTGACCGGTCAGCGGGGAGCCCAGCGCGGACGCGTGGGCGGGGTCGGCCACGTTCCACAGCCGTACCGTGTGGTCCTCGCTCGCCGAGGCCAGCGTGTGGCCGTCGGGGCTGAAGGTGATCAGGTAGATCGTGCCCTTGTGGCCGGTGAGCGGTTGGCCGAGTGGCCGCGGGTGCGCGGGGTCGGTCACGTTCCACAGCCGGACGGTTCCGTCGTCGCCGGCGCTCGCGAGGGTGTGCCCGTCCGGGCTGAAGACCGCGCTGCTCACCCAGCCGGTGTGCCCGGTCAGCGGCTTGCCGAGGGGCTGCGGGCGGCCCGGGTCGGCCACGTTCCACAGCCGGACGGTCCGGTCGTAGCTGGCCGTGGCCAGGGTCTTGCCGTCGGGGCTGAAGGTGGTGAGGTAGACGGCGCCGGTGTGGCCGGACAGGGGGGTGGCCAGCGGGGCGTTCACGATCGAGATCAGGCGGCTGTACGTGCCCTGGTCGTCGGGGCGCAGCCGATGGGCGACCAGGTCGAGCTGCGCGGCCAGGGACGGATCCGTGTGCTGGACCCGGTCGGCCTCGGCGAGCACCTGCTCGAAGACGGCGTCGTCCCGCTGCTGCCAGGCGATCACCGCGGAGACGCCCGCGACCAGCGCCAGCGCCACCAGGGCGGCCACCGCGGCCCGGCTGATCCACACCGTGCGCTTGCGCAGCCGTACCGAGGCGGCCAGGAACTCCACCGCGCTGCGGGTCAGGAAGGTGTCCCCGGCCGACCTGGCCCAGGTGCGGGCCTGCTCCAGCCGGGAGCCCCGGTACAGCAGCGAGCTGTCCCGGTCCGAGTCCTCCCAGGACCGGCCGTCCTCCTCCAGCCGCTGGCGCAGCAGCTGGTCGCCCCGGTCGTCGTCGATCCAGTGGCGCAGCCGGGGCCAGGCGTGCAGCAGCGCCTCGTGGGTGATCTCCACGGTGTCCGCGTCCAGCGTCACCAGCCGGGCCCGGACCAGGGCCTCCAGGGACTCCTCCGTCTTGCCGGGGTCCGCGGACTCCGCCGCGAGCTGGCGCCGGGTGCCCCGGCGGCGGGTGGCCTGGGTGTCCTCGCCGAGGCGGACGAGGCGCAGCAGGAGCAGCCGGGCGGCCGTACGGGCCGCCGGGTCGAGCCCCGACCAGGCGCGCTCGGCGGTCGCCGCGACGGCGCCCTGGATGCCGCCGGCCGCGCGGTAGCCGGCCAGGGTCAGCCGGCCGGCCTTGCGGCGCTGCCAGGTGGCGAGCAGGGCGTGCGAGAGCAGCGGGAGCACGCCCGCGTCGTGCGCCCCGCGCGGGCCGTCGGCGCTCACCTCGCGGACGATCAGCTCGGCCAGCCCCGATTCCAGCTCCAGACCCACCGCCTTGGCCGGTCCGGTCACCGCGTCGCGCAGCTCGGCGCTGGTCAGCGGGCCGAGCACCATGTGCCGGTGCTGGAGGGCGTCGGCCAGTTCCGGGTAGCCGAGGCACTGCTCGTAGAAGTCGGCGCGGATGCCGAGGACGACGAGGACCGGGGCGGGCTCGTGCGAGCCGGCGGCCGGGGTGCAGGCGGCGTGCAGCAGCTGGATGAACGTACGCCGCTCGGCCTCGTCCGCGCAGAGGGTGAACGCCTCCTCGAACTGGTCCACGACCACGACCGGCCGGGTCTCGGCAGCCGTCTCACGGCGGGCCCACTCCGCCACGGCCGCGCGCGCGGCTCGGGCCACCCGGGGCGAGTCGGAACCGGGAATCCCCGGGCTCTCCATCGCCTCCCGCTCGGCCCGGTGCGCATCGGCGGCGACCTCGCCGAGATCGGGGACATGGCGGACCAGCTCACCCAGGGGGTCGGCACCGGGGAAGAGGTGCAGGACGCAGTCGGCCGCGTTCTTGCCGTTGCCGGAGTTGCCGGAGTTGGCGGTGCTGCCGGTGACGGGGACGGTGGCGTCGGGCGCCGCGCCGGATCCGTCGCGCAGGGCGCCGCCGCGTAGGGCGCCGCCGCGCAGGGCCGGCACCAGGCCGGCGTTCAGCAGCGAGGACTTGCCCGCTCCCGAGGCGCCCACCAGCATCACCAGACCGCCGGTCCGCTCCGCGGCCCGCAGCTGTGCGACGAGCGCGCTCGTGCTGCGCTCCCGGCCGAAGAACCACCGGGCGTCCTCCTGCCGGTACGGGGCCAGCCCCCGGTAGGGGCACACGCCGCCGGTGACGGGCAGATCCTGGACGGGCGGCCGCCGGTCCTCCTCGGCTGGCTGTGCGGGCCGGTCGCCGACCGGGTCGGCCAGCGCGCGCTCCCACAGCCGCTGCCAGTGCGCGAGGTCGTACAGCCCCGAGGACACCGGCGCGGGCCGCAGCCTGCGTGCCTCCGGGATCAGGATGTGCAGCACCGCTGCCAGGGCGGTGAACTGGGCCGGCACGTTCTTGGCCCGGCGCCAGTCGCTGATCCGCTGCGCGGACACCCGCACGGGCCGCCCGCGCTCGTCCACCCGCTGCAGCCGTACGACCGCCTCGGCGACGCTCTTCAGGGGAGGGTTTCCAGCCTCCTTGTAGAGGAGCGCAAGGCGCTCGGCGAAAGCTGTGCGCGTCCCTGAGTCGGAACCCAAGGCCCCACCCCTTTACTTTCCCCCCGCATCTGGACGTCCGGACCGGAAAACCCACCTTATACGGCTGACCTGCGGATTAGCACGGGACCGGAGGGCGTGGTCTCCTCGCGGGCGGGCAACAGATGGCAGGATCCGGACGCGGTAGCGGACCGGTCACCCACCGTCCGACACCGTCCGACAGCGTCCGAACAGGCCACGGCCCTGTGCCCGGAAAGACAGAGCCATGGCGCCGAGGGATCTCGGCCAACTTCCACCCACGACAGACGAGCGGACACCGCCCTCCGGCGGCTCTCTGCCTCGGCCCGTGCCGAGCCGACATGGCACGGGCCGACACCCCGCACCGTTCGGCACCGGTCCCCACGAGGGGAGGGACCGGTGCCGGGCGGGTGGGGGTTCGTGCGATCAGATCAGCCGACCGCACCGCACCTCTGGTCATCTGACGCACCGTCAGATACGGTGCCCTCCGCCGGCTGTTCCCGCAGGGGCGAGCGTCCCGTTCCCGAAGGGGTGAGTGCCATGCAGAAACGTCCCCCGTGCCCGCCACCGCCCGGTGCGCCGCGCTGGGTCGCGATGTTCCACCGGCCCGGCCAGGACTCCTGGACGGTGGGCGCCGAGTCCCCGGACCGGGCTCCCGTGCTGTACGCCGTAGGGGACATGACCCAGACCGTGCGGGCGCGCGGCGAGGAGGTGGCGGTCGCGCTGTGGGGGCCCGAGGCCGGCGCCTGGCACCTCTTCGACACCCCGGCCGCCAGGGACACCGCTCCTGCCCCCGCCGCCTCGGCAGCCACGCCCGCGTCCGGCGCCGGCACTCCGGCCAAGCTCGCCGAGCGCATGACCGGCCGCCGGCACCAGGTGCTCCTGGCCGGCCTGGGCAAGGCGGGCCTGTACGACCTGAGCGCCGAGGACGGCGAGGCGGTACGGGCGATGGCCGAGCTGCTCGACGAACCCACGGTCCGCCGGGTGGCCCACTGGCTCGTGGTCGCGGGTGGGGAGCGGTAGCGCGTACGGGGAGCGGTAGCGCGTAAAGGCCCGATTCGGCGCGCGGTTCGCCGGGCAGGGACGTCCTGGAAGCCACCGTCCAGGGCTGGAGGGCGTATGAAGATCTCCGTCGACCGCTCCGTGTGCTACGGCTCTGCCGAGTGCGCGCACCGGGCGCCGGACGTGTTCGCGTTCGAGGACGGATACGGCGTCGTACGGCCCGGCCGGGAGGAGTCCGCCGACGACCCGCGGGTCCTGGAGGCGGCCGAGAGGTGCCCCTCACAGGCGATCCTGCTCAGGTCGTAACTCAAAGTGCCCGGATGGTAACTCGGGGCGCTCAAGCGGTGGTTCGGGGAGTGGGTGCGGCGGCCGGGTAGGCCCACGCGAGGCCGGCCAGGGCGCGGGCCCGGGCTTCGGCGACCGCCGTACGGGCCGCGTGTTCGACGGGGTCGGCGTGCGACGCCTGGCCCGTGGCCTGGCCCGCCCACTTGCGGTACAGCAGGCCGACCTCCGCCGAGAACCAGCCGCGGCTCACCGCGTCCAGCGCCAGCAGCAGGCCCGTGTCCTCGGAAGCCGGCAGGGCCATCCAGCCTCCGAGGGCGATGAGCAGCTCCCGCCGGACGCACAGGGTCGCCGGATGGACCGGTGCGCGAAAGTCGTTCCGCTTCCAGTGATCGAGCACGGAACCGCGGTCCAGCGGGCCGTCGTCCGGATCGCCGGGGAAGCCCGCCGTGGAGCCGTCGGGCAGCAGGTCGAGGGCCCGGGACGTCGTCCAGCCGATGCCGCGGTCCGCCTCCAGCACGGCCAGATCGCGGGCCAGTGCGCCCGGCGTGAGCCGGTCGTCGGCGTCCAGGACCTTCACATACGTGCCCCCGGCGCGCGCCAGCGCGATCGTGCGGGCGACTCCGGGCCCGCCCGGCCGGCCCTGGCCGAAGCTCACGCGCGCGTCCTCCGGCACGTACGGGCGGACCTCGTCCGTCGTGCCGTCCTGCTGGATCACCCATTCCCACTCCCAGCCACCGGGCAGCCGCTGCTCGCACAGGGACGCATGGGCCTGCGGCAGGAACCGCGCGGACGGGCCGTGCACAGCGGTGACGACGGTGACGCGCGGGGACCGCGGGGACATGGCAGTGCTCGCCGCCTTTCCGGGAGGGAGCGTCGAGGGTGTGTCCGTGTCCGCCATGGTGTCCGCCATGTCCCCTGTTGACAACAGTGGTTGACGAAGGCCGGTGACAACGGCGGATGGCAACAGCGCAAGACCCCCGGCCGAACCCGGCCGGGGGTCTGTCCGTATCGACTGTGAGGTGTACGCAAGTCGCCCTGATGTCGAGACGTTGCGGTATTGCGAGGAGGAGTGGGGGGAGGCGGAAGGTCAGCAGTCGAGGCTGGCCGCCGGGGTTTGTTCAGGAACTGCCGTGCTCTCCACGCTGTCGTCGAGGGGGCGGTGCCGGCAGCTGGGGGACTTTCCGTGGGCCTCGGCCCGGATGCGTTGCTTCATCGTGGGGGGCAGGGCTCTGGAAGAGGACCAGGCCCAGTGGCGTGGTGCCGGGATCGTCGGGACGGTCCGCTGCGTGGTGGCGGTACCGGTGCGGGGGCTCTCGGGCTGGGGCGCCGCCGTCGCGGTCGTGGCGGTCGCGGTGGTGATGAGTCCGAGCGCCGTGCACAGCGCGAGGAAGGCGGTGACGATGGTGGTCCACAGGTTCATGACCTTGTTCTGGGTCATGGCCCCTCACTTTCGGGTTGGGCGATTTGCGTACTTTCCTCATGATGTGTATGTGGATCGCGAAGTGGTGGACCTCGGCCCGTGGCGCGTCGATGTTCAGATCAACACCACCCGGATGGCGGTAAGAGGGCTGGAAAACTCCCAAAAGCTGGTGAGGGTGAGCGAAGAGGGAGCAAAGTAACGGTCCGTGGAGGTGTGATCACCCTCCGATCGGAACGGCCCTGGACCTGGCCTATTGCGCTGGCGGAGGCGGGAGTTGGGGCCCGGCGCAGATCACCGATCGATATCGGTCGGTGTGTATAGTCGGGCGCCAGAGGTCCCCTACGTCAAGGAAAGACGAGGTCGCGCGGTGAAGAAGCTGCTCCTGGTCGCACTGGCCGCCATCGGCGGGCTCCTCGTGTACCGCCAGATCCAGGCGGATCGCGCCGAGCAGGATCTGTGGACGGAGGCGACTGACTCCGTGCCCACGGGTTCGTGAGTGCCGATACCAGAATCTGAACAGACCCCGACCGCCCGCGCGGTCGGGGTTTTGTGTTGCCCGTCCAGGCATCGCCTCCTGTTGCGGGGGCCCGGCGGGTGCTGTAGGCGTTCATGGGGTCCGGTACGGCGAGTGCGACCAGGGGAGGCGGCACGTGCGGCGGCGAGGGCGACGTACGGCGTGGCGATGGCGGTGGCGGGAGCGGGAGGGGCGCTTCGGCCGACCCGCGGTCTTCGGTGCCGGTGCCGGTGCCGGCACCGGTGCGGTGCGGGCGGTTCTGCTGTCGGGACTGTGCGCGCTGCTCGTCGCCCTGCCGACGGTCGGTACCGCGGCCACGGCCACGCCCGCGACCGCGGCCACGCCCGCGACCGCGGCCACGCCCGCGACCGCAGCCACGCCCGCGACCGCGGCCGCGGCAGAGGACGGACGGTCGTACGCCTTCGCGCCCGGCGCCCGTGACATCGCGGGCGCGACGGGCCCGGCCACGGCCGAACGGCTGGACCCCGGCCGTATCTACCACAGCTCCCTGCCGCGCAACGGCAGGCTCTACTACCGGCTCGACCTCACCGCCGCCGACACGGCGTACGTCCCCGTCACCGCCGTACCCCCGGCGAACGCCACCGTCTCCGCCACCGACGGCATCAGGGTGTGGGTCCAGGACGCCCACGGCACGCCCTGCGGCTATGCGGCCGCCCGCTTCGGCGCCGGTCTCAGCCCGCGCCCGGTCACGGCGCTGGGGCAGCGGGAGGCCGGCAAGACGCTGTGCCAGGGCGCGGGGACGTACTACGTGCTCGTCCAGCGCCTCGACGCCGAGGGCTCCGGTACGACGGCCCCGGCACAGCGCTGGGGCCTGGAGCTCGCGCCCGCCACGGAACCGCGCCCGGCGCGGGCCGGGTCCACCACCGCGCCGCAGACCTGGGACTCCGCCACCCCCGAGCCGCTCGGCGGTCAGCCCCGCGAGTCCTCCGGCGGCACCGGTTTCGCCTCGGCCCGCCCACTGGGCCAAGGGGTGTGGCGGACGGCGCTGGTGCCCGGTGAGACCCGGTTCTACAAGGTGCCGGTCGACTGGGGCCGGCAGCTGAACGCCTCCGCCGAACTGGACGGCGCCTCGGGCCACGGGTATGTCGGCGGGGCGTTGAACCTCTCCCTCTACAACCCGGTCCGCGGCTACGTCGAGGACGCCGCGCTCGGCTACACGGGCATCTCGAAGCCCGCCGTAACGGCACCGCTCCCGCCGGTGGAGTACGCCAACCGTTACGCCGCTGCCGCCGCGGTGACCTCGGTCCGCTTCGCCGGCGACTACTACCTGGTCCTGCATCTCAGCGAGCAGTTGACCGGTCTGTACGGGCGGGGGCCGTTCGGTGTGACGCTGCGGGTCCGGGTCGCCGGGCGGGCACACGCGGGGCCGCAGTACGCCGGGCGGCCCGTGCCGGGCGATGTGTTCACGCTCACCGGGCAGGAGCAGTGGGCGCCGGCCACCGGGAGCACCGGGGGCGGGAGTGGCGGCGGGGACGGGGGCGCCCCCGGGATGAGGCTCGTCGCGATCGGCGGGATCGGCCTGGGCACCGTGCTGCTCCTGGTGCTCGCCGTCTGGACGGTGACGGCGCGACGGGCTCAGACGCGGGTCAACGCCCAGAAGCCCACCGCGTAACAGGCCAGCGCCAGCAGCAGCATCGGGATCGCCACCTTGGCCGGCGGCCCGGCCCGCCGGCTCCGGCTCGCCCGGCGCGACCGGGTCGCCCGGTGCCGTTGCGCGGGCACGGGTGTGGTGGGGATCGGCTGCGCGGGAGGCGGGACCTGCGCGTTGTGGGCGGTGTACGAAGCGGTGGGGGTGTGGGTGTGGGGGGAGAAGTACGGCTGATGAGGGGGGAGTTGGGCGGGGGGTTCGGAAAGGGGCGGGAAAAGGGGCTGGGGCCGCTGGACGTACGGAGGGTGCGGGGCGGGAGTGACGGACCGAGGTACGTGCTCGGCAGCCTGCTGCGGTGACTGTCGCGGTGACTGCTGCGGTGACTGGTGGGGTGACTGCTGGGGTGGCTGCCGGGAGTACGGCTCGGGGACCGAAGGATCCTGCGGAGGCGGCAGACGGAAGCTGCCGGTGTCCGAGAGGGAGCCGGTGCCGGTGCCCGTGTCGGCGCGGGAATCCGTATGCGCACCGGGGCCGGCACCCGAATCCGTGCCGTCGTCGAGGCTCGGTCCGGGACCGTCCTCCGGCGCCGGAGTCGTATACGCGCCCTCGACCAGCTCCAACGCCACTCCGGAGGCCGTCTTGAGGGGGCCGTCGGGGGCGAACCCGGGCGGGAGCGGGCCGAGTTGGTCGAAGATCTCGATCAGTTCGTCGTCGGGCTCGGGCTCCGGCAGGAGTTCCGCGGCGGAGGCGAGGGCCTTGCGTGCGCCCGTGGCGGTGCGGAAACGCGCGTCCGGGTCGGGCTGGAGCAGGGTGGCGACGACCTGCCAGAGCGGTTCCGGGATGCCCTTGGGCGGGCCGGGCGTGCCGTGGTCCGCGAAGTACTCCACGAGCGCCTTGGCGTCGGGCTTGGCGCCTTCGAGGAGATACAGCGCGACCAGGCCCACGGCGAACAGGTCGGCGGGGAAGTCGGGTTCGCAGCCGAGCATCTGCTCGGGTGCGAGATAACCGGGCGTGCCCACCACCAGGTTGGTCTCCGTCAGACGGGGTTCGCCGAGCCGCATGGCGATGCCGAAGTCGGACAGCCGCAGCCGCGGCCGGCCGGTTCCGGTGGCTTCGAGGAGGACGTTGGCGGGCTTGATGTCACGGTGGATGACGCCCTCGGCGTGGACCGCGGCGAGACCGGACAGGAGCTGGTCGAGCAGGGTGCACACGAACGCCGGTGGCAGGGGGCCGTAGTCACCGACGAGATGGACCAGCGAGCCGCCGCCGACCAGGTCCATGGTGAAGAGCACCTGGTCGTCGTCGGCGGCCCAGCTGGCCGGGGCGAGGACATGCGGGTGATCGATCCGCAGGGCCTGCTCGCGGACGAAGCGCAGCAGGGAGTGGGCGTCACGCTGCTGGAGCACCTTGGCGGCCACATAGCGCCGTCGGCGATGGTCCCAGGCGCGCCATACGGCGCCCACGCCACCGCGGCCGATCGGGTCGGCCAGCTCGTACCGTCCGGCGAAGACCTCACCCATGGCAGCCCATCACTCCTCCCCCTGGCCCCCCGCCAGTCCCGTTGTCCCCTTACTTCCCCGCTTCCCCACTTCTCTCGCTTACCTCGCTTCCCCCTGATCTCTCCCCCGACCGATCCCCGGTCTCCGATCCCGGTCTCCGATTCGGGTCTCCCCCGCGATGAGTGATACGCCCCCGTATACGCCCCCGTTCCCGCACGAGGACCGGTCCACCCCCGTGGACCGGCCTGCCCCCTCTTCGGCCTGCGGCTGGGCCTGAGCCTGGGCTCCGGCCCGGTTCCCGGACCCCCTCCGTGAACCGGGCCGGGCTCCTAGTTCTGGTGGGACTGGTAGTGCGCGACGGCGTCGGAGGTGCGGCCGGCGCCGTAGACGCGGAGGAACTCCGCCAGTTCCGGATGGCTCGGGGCGAGGCTGTCCGCGGCGTCGATGATGTCGCCCGCGGCGGCCACCGAGCGCAGCAGCGACTGGATCTCGCGGACCACCCGCTTGACCGTCGGCGCGCCCGAACCACTCGTGGTCTGGGTGGTGTTGCTGAGCACGGAGCCCCCCTGCGACTTCTTGATCTCGTCCATCCGCTGGGTGGCCTCGGCGGCACTCACGCTGCCGTCCGCGACCTGGGCCGCCAGCTCCTGCAGCAGCTGCACCCGCTGGACCACGGCGGGATTGCCGATCTTCGCGCGCTGGCCGCTCATCAGCTGCGAGAGCATCGGAGCGGACAGCCCCAGGACCGCCGCGAGACGGGCCTGGTTGAGCCCGAGATCGTCGATGAGCTTACGGAAGAGCGCCCCCAACGGCTCTCCGTACCAGTTCCGCTGCAGCTCCCGCGCTCTCGCGGTGGCTTCCTGCTGTGCGGCGTCCATTGCGTCTCCCCATCGCTTCCCCTGTAATACCGCGGTTCGCTGTAGCGAACCACGTCGAGCATCTTACGGAGAGTGGTCATCCGCGGGGACCCCCAATCTTTTTGCGGAATACCGGGGGTGACCCGGTACTCTGTTCTGCGGCACCCGCCGGAACGCGACATCTCCGGCAGGCCGCTGCTTCCCGGGGCCTTAGCTCAGTTGGTAGAGCGCCGTCTTTGCATGGCGGATGTCAGGGGTTCGACTCCCCTAGGCTCCACTCCCTTGCACCCATCTGACCTGCGGAAACGCTGTCAGGGGGGTGTTTTTGTCCCGATTTCCCGTGCGCACGTGTGCGCACGGATTCGCCGAGGGGATACCAGGGGAGTTCTCTCCTGGTCAGCGGAAACGGCTCGGTGCATGGATTGAGAGTGCTTGCCCCGCCTTGACGGCTGAGAGAGGTCGGTCGGGAGCCGGGCACATGGGCGGTTGCCCATGGCCCTGTGGTCGGCAGGCAGTGTCGTCGGGTGTATGGAGGAGCGCTGGGGGGATGAGCGGGCGGCGATGGCCGTGCTGCTACGACGTGCCCGCAGCGAGCGTCAGGAGCGGGATGCCGTGGCGCGGGTGATGGAGGCCGGCAGCGCCTGGCAGGTGCTCGACGAGGAGCAGCCTTCTCTGTTCGGCGGCTCCGCCGAGGATGAGCTGCCTGCGGCTCGGGCGGAGCTGGATCGCTGGGCAGGACAGGGCATCGGGGTGCGTGCGCTGACCGAGCCGGACTATCCGCAGCAGCTGAGCAGTGCCTTTGATGCCCCCGGTCTCGTCTTCACCCGCGGAGTCCTGAGCCCCAAAGACGATGGCGTCGCTGTCGTTGGCTCGCGCAGCGCTGCGTCGCGTGCCTGGCCGATGCGGCAGCGATCGCGCGTGGGCTGAGCGTGGTGTCTGGGCTGGCAGCGGGGATCGATACCGCTGCGACCGAGGCGGCGCTGGACGGTGGTGGACGGGTGGTCGGCGTGATCGGCACGGGCGTTTACCACGCTTATCCACCAGAGAACCTTGGTCTGCACCGCCGAGTTGTGGCCTCTGGGCTGGTGCTCTCACCATTCTGGCCGGACACTCCGCCGTCGAAGACGACCTTCCCGCGTCGCAACGGCACGATGTCGGCTTACTGCCGGGCCACGGTGATCGTGGCCGCAGGCCCGCGTAGCGGTACCCGCATCCAAGCCCGTAAGGCTGTCGAGCACGGCCGCCCGGTGATCCTGCTGCGCTCGGTCCTCGATGGGAACGACTGGGTGCGCGAACTGCTGGAGCGGCCGGATGCGCACGTCGCCGACGACGTGGACGGTGTCCTGGCAGCACTGGACGAGATTGTGCGCCGTCCGGCGGACGTCGACCGTCTGCTGCGGGATCTCGTCGATCTGCGGTGAAGCGAGAGTCGGAAGACACACAGGGCGTTCGCGCAGCCGAGATCGTTGCCCGTACCCGGTTCACCGATCACTTCCTCGCTCCTACCCGATCCGCCCGCGGCATCTGCGCGGTGTGCGCTGGACCGCTGGCCGGCGGCGATCCGATCTGCCTCACGTGCACAAACCACGAGCGTCAGGCACAAGCACTCGGCACGTGGACGGCGGACCGGGTCATCTTTGTGGCGTACTCGGTGGCGGACAGCCAGTCCGACTGGGACATGCACCGCTACAAGGCCGCGCCCGGTGCGGCCAACCCGTCGTGGATGCGGACGGCGGGACTGGCTGCGTACTTCGGCTTGATGCACCGTGCTTTATGTGGCCAAACACCTCAACAAGGTCCCTGATGCCGCCGCGATAGCGCACGTGTATCTTGCCCGATCCCGTCAGTTGGACTCGCCCCATGCCACGCAGCCCGAGTTCTGCGTGGCGCTCTGGTCGGTATCCGACGAGGTCATGCATGAGCCCCGGCGGCGCAGTTCGGTGCTCGAAGAACGGTGCCCACTGCCCGTCGGGACGCCGAGTTCGGCCCTTGGTTTGGCGCAGGATGGATGGCAGGTTGTTCGGCACGGTGTGCTCGAACACAAGCAGCCCCTCGCTGCCCGACCAGCCTGGACCGTCTTCGGTTCGCCGTGCGTAGTCTTCGCACAGTTTCCTGATCCTCCCGAGCTCGTCTTTATGCCACTGAGCCGAGGGTAGGTCCATCCCGCGGTGCAGCACCGACACCCCGTCGTACAGTCCACTGGCACGGATGCGCCGCAGTCCGGCCGTTGTCGCGGCGAAGAGGACCAGGTGCAGCCGGATCAACTTCAGGGAGCGCCAGCTGCGGATCGTCGCATTCCGCAGCCAGGCCCGCGCGTACGCCAAGGACTCCTCACCTGAGCCGGCATAGTCGGAAACGAACACTAGGCTCCGCGCACGCCGCTTCTGGAGAAGATCAATCGTCATGGCGTTGCGCGTCACGACCGAGGTGTGCAGACTCCGCTCTACATCGCGGATGATGTTCTGGACGATCAACTCGCTACCGCCGCCATCGCCACCTGAAACCTGTGGTGAGACGTTGTCGACGAACATCGTGTCCGGCGGCTTGCAGGAGCGGACTCCGTACAGCGCTGCCGGCCTCTCTATGTTGGCTTCATCGGCTAGGGCCGACCGCAGATGTTCCAGTAGCCCCTGCCTGAATATCGTCTCCGAGACGATATGCAGGCCGTCGAGCAACCGCTGAGCCGTCTCAGCGTCCCTGGGGGCGAAGTTGGTCAGCCACTCGACCCCTTGGCGGGTTTCGCCTGGCCTCTTTGGCTTCCCAGCGGCACGCGTGTGCATCGCGCCCCCTTGTTACCGGATTCCGTAACTGACCTGGTGTTTCTCACCGTAGCGACTGCCCACACATCTGTGTGGGCATGGTTTCGGGCGTACGGGCTGGCGGTCGCCACTACGCTCTGGGATGTCGTGCCGCCGAGAAGAGGGTTTGCGCAAACCCATGCCTTGGGCCCGCCCTGGTTCGATGGATACTGCGATCGCTGTGATTTGTCGTTGCAGCCGCAATGGTCTGTGGTGGCGTGCGCACGTGTGCGCACCGGGTGCGGATGGAGCCGGATCGAGGGGGATCGAGCGGGACGGAAACAGGGGTGTTTATCCCGCTTTCTGGTAAAACCGCAGCTCGGTTAGGTAACGGTTTCGGGTTCGACTCCCCTAGGCTCCACTGAGGAAACCTCACCTGACCTGCGTGAACGCCATCAGATGGGGTTTCTGGCGTGCCGACATGTCAGCACGCTTCGAGGTGCAAAGTGCTCGGGGATCGAGAGGGCTTGTTCCTCTAGGCTCGCGGGCGACTTGGTGTGGGCTGGAACCGTGAGTACTCCTCGTGGCCATCGAACTGCGTACCGAGCGGTTGTGGCGCATGGGGTGCCATGGATGAGCAGCCTCCCGTGGTCGTGCTGCCGCCTGCGGCGGACAGCGGGTGACGCTCCAAGGCGAGCGCATGGTTTCGCGTACAGCCTGTTCGACGTGCTGGACTTCCTAAACCGTTCGGGGCTTCCCGCCACTGACACGGCCGTCGACGACCCTGAGTTGATCGAGTGGCGCGGCGGCGGACGGTAATGCCGGCAGCATGGCGACGGCCTCCGCCATGCTGTCCAGGCCATCGCCCGCATGCACAACCTCGCCCTCGCCAAGTGATCGACAAGCGCGCGCAGGCGCACCGCACTGCCCGCCCACGGATTTCTGGACCACGCTTCAGCCCGGATTGCGGACTGGGCCGTCAGCCGTCCGTGTCCCGGCGCCGCTTCGTGAGCTGCCGGGCGGCGTAGGCCAGCGGGGGGACGACGAGGAGCCAGTACCAGGAGCCGGTGAGGACCGCCAGGGCGAAGCCGAGGGCGCCGGACAGCGGGAAGAGGGTGTAAGCGGCGTACGCGGCGAGGTCCAGCGCCTTGCCGGAGCGTTCGGCGCGGGCCGGGGTACGGGCGGGGTCGGGCGTGAGGGACATGGAGACTCTTTCCTGGTTGCGGTGCCGAACGGCCTTCAGAGCTTAGGAAGGACTTCGCCGACGAAAGGTTTCATACTCGCCTGCATCTGCTCATGGTTCTGGCCACCGAAGTCGACGTTCCACAGATAGGTGTCGGCGCCGTACGTCTCGTGCAGCTCGTGGATCTGCTCCACCGCGGACTCCGGGGAGCCGATGACGGTCGTGCCGTAGTGCTTGACGTCGAAGGAACCGAGGTGCTTCACGTCCCGGCCCATCGACTCGTAGCCGACGTAGCCGCTGGAGCTGGTGTCGCGCCAGGAACGCGCCGCCTCCGGCCGCACCTGCAGGCAGCGGCCGGAGGCGGCCGACCGCGACCGGCGCCGCTCCGGTAGGGATGGTTTTCAGCCAAGGCAGTCGTCAAACACTCAATCAATGGCGCCAAGTATCCGTAAAGAGCCGAACAAAGATGGGTAATATCCTCAACCAACTCGGCCATTTTCGCATCCAAACATAAGCGCTCTAAATGTGACTCACTTCACGTCGGTATGGGGGCTGTGGTGGCCCACTCTCCAGGGAGTCTTAGTGATATGTTCCACTCAAGGGAATTGACTCACTCGGGGGAAATCGTGGGATCAGGACAATTATCGGCCCTGTTGTTGCAGCTCGCCTCGGATTCACCGTTTCAGCGCCACAGTCGGCCGGAGAGGATCTCTCGGGCTACTCCGGGTAACGCCGCTTGACCACGCGGTAGGGACTCGGGTGGCAGGGCGGGCGCATCCCGGGCAGGGCGGTGGGAACGGTGCGGGCGGCATGGCCCCGCCAGGTATTTTCATGCCCTTTTCACGGCATGGCGGAAAAACCTTTTTCCCGGCCCTTTCCGAGAGAACGTCCATCCCTTTTTTCGCAAGTTTTTAATGGGGGAACAAATTTGGATGCCCGTTTCTCGGTGCTCGGCTTGCTGAGCATCTCTGAGAAAGGGGATGCGGTGGTGCTGCAGCCGTCGAAACCCACGACATTGTTGGCTGCGCTCCTGCTGCGTCCCAATGAAGTCGTGTCCATCGATTATCTGCAGCGCGCCATATGGGGAGAGCGTTCGGCGGTCACCGCCACGGCGACGCTGCGCACGTACATCATGCGGCTGCGCAAGCTCTTCGCAAAGTTCGGCATCTCCGACAACCTCATCGACACGCTGCCCGGCGGCTATCGCCTCCGCGCCACGCCGGCGAGCCTGGACCTGCTCGAGTTCCGGGAGCAGGTGAGGGCCGCCGCCGTACAGGAGGACCAGCAGGCCGAACTCGATCTGCTGGTGCGGGCGGTGAAGCTGTGGCGCGGGCCGGTGCTGGGCAACATTCCGTCGGATGCCCTGCACTGCCAGGAGATCCCGGCGCTCACCGAGGAGTGGCTGCGCTCCTGGGAGCGGGTCTTCGACCTCTCGCTCGCACTGGGCCACGGCCGGCAGGTCCTACCCGAACTGCGCACGGTCGTACGGTCGCACCCCGGCCACGAGCGGTTCTGGGAGCAGCTGATCGAGGCCCTCTACCGCTCCGGCCGGCAGTCCGATGCGCTGGCCGAATACCAGCGGGTCAAGGGGTACCTCCGCGACGAGCTCGGGGTCGACCCCGGGCCCGCGCTGCAGAGCCTCGAGCTGGCGATCCTGCGCGGCGAGCGGCTTGAGCCCGTGCCGGACGGGGGCGCTGCCGTCACGGCGGAGGCCGCGCCCGCCGAGCCCGGTCCCGTGCCCGCGCGCCTCGCACTGCCGCCGGACCTCCCGCACTTCGTCGGGCGGGCCGATGGCGTCGCCTCGCTGGTCGCGCAGCTGACCCGGGAGAGATCGGGCCCCGCGGTGGCCGTGCTCTCGGGGCCGCCCGGTATCGGCAAGACCGCGCTCGCCACGCACGTGGCGCACCGGGTGCGCGACCATTTCCCCGACGGGCAGTGGGCCCTGCGGATGCGGGACGGCCACGTCGGCCATGCCAATGACATCGTTTCCCGGATCGACTCGGCGCACGGGGACGACCAGAGGGTGCTGCTTCTCCTCGACGATGTCTCGGATCTCGAGCAGGTGCGTCCTCTGCTGCCGGCATCGGCGGGCAGCGCGGTGATCGTCACCAGCCGGATCAACCTCGCGGAGCTCGCGGTGAGCACGGGCGGCACGCTGCACCAGCTGATGCCGCTGGACCCCGAGGACTCCTATCGGCTGCTGGCCGCCGTCGTGGGGGCCGAAAAGGTACGCGCGGAGCCGGAGGCGGCACACGACCTCGCCCGGCTCTGCGGCCATTTCCCCCTCGCGCTCGCCATTGCCGGAGCGCGCCTGCTCGGGCGGCCCCGGCACCGCATAGCCGACTGCGTCACCTGGCTGGAAACCGGCACGCTGGAGAAGCTCTCACTGCCCGGCGGGCGGCTTTCCGTGGGCCGGCTCTTCCAGGAACACCTACAGCAGTTGGCACAGCCGCTCGGTGAGGCGTTCCTCAGGATCGGGGAGCACGCCGCGGACGCCCTGTCCGCAGCGCAGTGCGCGGAACTGCTGGGCGTCACACCCACGCGGGCCCGCCACCTGCTCGAGCAGCTCGTCGACGCCCATCTGCTCGAGGAATATCCGCTCGGCCATTTCTATACGCACGACCTCCTCCGCCTGTTCGCCCGGCAGCACGCGAGTCCCGTCGGCTCGGCCGCATAAACCGCGCTATCAGGATTTCCCGGGCAACTGCCCGGTGGGACCAGTCGGTTCCGACCATTCCCTTCGCGCTGCTCTGCGCGCGACTTCCGCACCGATTCTCCAGAGGGTTGACGACATTGGTAGCCACGCAGGCATCGATCACCCAGGCACGTCCCCGGATCCAGCGCGACGTGCTCTTCACCGAGACCCCGCTGGGTGTGCTCTTCCACAACGCCCGCGGCGGATTCCAGATTAAGGCGAAATCGGCATACCGGTTCGCCATGCTGATCGTGCCGCACCTCGACGGCGAGAACCGGGTGGAGGACCTCTGTAAGGGGCTGGCGGAAAGCCAGCAGAAGATGCTCCTGGGACTGGTCCGTGCCCTGTTCGACCACGGATTCGCGCGCAACGTCCGCAGCACGGACACGGCGGAGATACCCGCAGGCACCGCCGAGTTGTTCAGTGCCCAGCTCCTCTACATCGACCACTACGTGGACGACGCCCCGTCGCGGTTCCTCAGGTTCAGGAACACCCGGGTCGCGGTGATCGGGGACGACGAGATCGCCCGCTGGTGCGCGCTCGGCCTGGTCCGCAACGGCGCGGCGCACGTCGCCATGAGCCGGCGCTTCGGCGAGGTCGTCACCGAGGCCGGGGAACTGTCCGCGAAGGGCAGCCCGGTAGAGGTCGGCCAACTGCGGTCCGCATCCGGCGCATTCACGTGGGACGACCTTGCTGCGTACGACGTCGTCGTCGTGTCGGAGCTGGACACGGCGCCGCGCCGGGTCCTCTCCCTGCTGCAGGCCGGGCTCCCCGAGGGCAAGATGCTGCTTCCCGCCTGGGGATTCGGGAATCAGGCCGTCGTCGGCCCGCTGATGCGTACCGGCACCCCGGCGTGCTGGGTGTGCGCGATGCTCCGCCTCGGCGCCGACGAGGACGGGCACGGCCCCGCGGCCCAGGTGTGGAGCGAGGCCGTCCTGCCCGCCACCGGGCAGCCGGGTACGGCCCCGAGCCGGCCGCTGGCCGCGATGCTCGGCAACCTGCTGGGCTACGAGGTCTTCCGGGTGGTGACCGGCGCCCTGCCGCCCGAGACCGAGGGGCAGGTCCTCATCCAGGACCTGGACTCCGTCGACGTCACCTCCGAGCCCGTCGTCGCCCACCCGCGCTGCCCCCACTGCGCGGTCGCCCCCGCAACCGGCGAACTCACCGAGGCCGTACCGGTCCTGTCGGTGCCCGTAGCCGGGCCGGGCACCGACGCCGACGAGCTCATGAAGCAGCTCGACGAGCACCTCCTGCTCGTCCGCCCCCGGGCCGGTGTGTTCCGTGCATTCGACGACGAACCCCTCAAGCAACTGCCCCTCAAGGCGAGCGTCCTCCGGTTCGGGCTCGGGCACGGCGGCGAACGCTCCGTCGCAGCCTTCGACGTGCACCACGTCGTGGGGGCCCGCATGCGCGTGCTGCGCCGCGCCGCGGGGATCTACACCGAGCACGTCGCCCCGGCCCGGCACGCGCTCTCCGGCGAGGCGCTGGAGGCCGTACGCGCCTTCCCGGCGGTGGACCCGGCTGCGCTCGTCACCAACAGCGGTGCGGGCGTGCCCGGTTCGGCGATCGCGTACTGGTCGGCGGCGACCTCGCTGGTGTCGGGGGCGCGGCGCCTGGTGCCCTCGGCGGCTGTCCTGACCGCGGGGCCCCACAACGCCGACAAGGTGTGCGCCGTCACCTCGGCGGGCACCGGTGCCGGTGCCACCGCCGGGGAGGCGCTGACCCGCGGGCTGCTCTCCGCCCTGGCTCACGACGCCCTCGAGCGCACGCTCCGCGGGACGGCACCGGCCGCCTCCGTACCGCTCGACGCCCTCGCGGACGGGGCGGAGCTCGCCTTCCTCGTCGACTCCGGCCGCAACCTCGGCCTGGACCTCGAACTGCTCGACCTTGCCGCGCACGAGGACGGGCGGTACGTCCTGCTCGCCCGCTCCGGCGACGTCTGGGCGCTCGGCTCGGGCCTGACCTGGCGGTCCGCGGCCGTCGCCGCGCTGCGTGACGCGGTCGGCGCCGCGCAGCTTGCGCAGCAGGCTGACGGGCCCGCCGACTTCGGCGATCCGGTGATCCGCGCATTCGACCCGGCCGCCGTCGTCTCCGAGGGGACGGCCGCCGCCCGGCTCGACGCCGAGTTGTCCCCGGAGCAGGTGCTCCACGCCCTCAGGACAAGGGACATGGACGCCCTGGCGGTCGCGACCACACCGTCCGACCTGCTGGCCGGCGGCCTCCACACCGCGCGGGTGGTGCTGACGCGTGGCAACTGACCTCAGGAGCGACCTGGCCGTGGCCGGCCTGACCAAGGCCGTCCGGGCCGCGCTGGCCCGCCACGGCTCCGGCGGGGTGACCGTGACCGGCCGGGCCCTCGGCGTCCGTGACGAACTGGCCGTCCCCGCCGGGGACACGGAGCCCGGGGATGTGTCGGTGTACGTCTACGGTCACACTGCCGTCATCGGCCCACTGCACCACGGCGGCGTGACCGCACCCGCCTGCGGGCGCTGCCTGGCCCGCCGCTGGCAGGCGGTGCGGCCCGAGGACATCCGCGACGCGCTGGAGACCGGGGGCGACACCCACGCGTGCGGCGACCACCCCTTCCTCACCCCGTTCACCGCCGACGCGGTGGCTGGCGTGATCGCCGCCCACGTCGTCGGCCACCGGGACGTCACCACTTCCGCGCCGTACTCGACGGTCTGCCTGGTCAACCTCGAGACCCTCGAGGTCCAGCAGGTCCCACTGGTGCCCGACGCCGACTGCCCCGAGTGCGGCCGTCGTACGCCGGACACCCCGGAGGCCGCCGAGGTGGCTCTCGAGCCGACGCCGAAACCGGTACCGGACGTGTTCCGGACCCGCCGGCTCGGGGACTTCGACCTCCCGGTCGGTGCCTTCGCCAACGCGGTCAGCGGAGCCCTGGGCCCCGCGCCCTTCCTCGAACTCGACTCTCCCACCGCGTCGTCGACCCTCGGCTGGTTCAGCCTGCGGACCGGGCCCTACCTGCACAAGACGTACTGGGCGGGGCACACGAACTCCTACGGCGACAGCATCCGCGTCGGCATCATGGAGGGCCTTGAGCGCTACGCGGGCACCAGGCCGCGGAGCAAGACGGCGACGGTCGTAGCCTCGTTCGAGGAGCTCGGCGACCAGGCGCTCGACCCGCGCCGATGTGGCGTGTACAGCGATGAGTTCTACGAGCACGACGGCCGGATGGCGCCGTTCTCCGAGAAGCGCCCGATGCCCTGGGTGTGGGGCTGGTCCCTGCGCGACCGGCGTCCGGTCCTCGTGCCCGAGATCATCACCTACTACAACAGCTCCACCACGGAGGCCCCCTTCGTGCAGGAGTGCTCCAACGGCTGCGCCTCCGGCGGCTCCCTCGTCGAGGCGGCCTTCCACGGCCTGATGGAGCTCATCGAACGCGACGCGTTCCTCCTCGCCTGGTACGGGATGGCCGCGCTGCCCGAGATCGATCCGCACAGCAGCAGCCGCCCGGACACCCGGATGATGGTCGACCGGCTGGCGATGTACGGGTACGAGGCCCGCTTCTTCGACACGCGCATCACCTTCCCTGTCCCGGTGGTGACGGGCGTGGCGATCCGCAAGGACGGCGGGCTCGGCACCATGTGCTTCGGCGCCGGGGCGAGCCTGGACCCCGAGGAGGCTGTCGCCGGCGCCCTGGCCGAGATCGGTACCGACGCGGCGCGGCTGCGCCTGCGCACCGAGCTGCAGCTGGCCGAACTGCGCGAGATGGCTCGCGACTTCGACAAGGTAAGGGCCCTCAACGACCACCCGGGCCTGTACGGGCTCCCGGAGATGGCCCCGTACGCCTCGTTCCTGCTCGACGGAGCGCGTGACGCCCGGCCCCTCGTGGAGGTGTTCGGCGACGGACGGCCGGTGCTGCGGCCCTCGGTGGATCTGAGCGAGGACCTCGCGGCGTGCGTGGACGCCGTCGCGTCGGCCGGGTTCGACACCATCGTGGTCGAGCAGACGCTCCCGGAGCAGCGGGACATGGGGCTGAGCACGGCCAGTGTGATCGTGCCCGGCCTGCTGCCCATCGACTTCGGCTGGGGGCGCCAGCGCGCCCTGCACATGCCCCGCACGCGAACCGCCCTGCGGGAGGCGGGCCTGCGCGGCGACGACCTCACCCGGGATCAGCTGAACCCGGCGCCCCACCCGTTCCCCTAGGGAGTGTCCATGAATGCCGCACACGCATACGTGAACGCAGTGATCCAGCGCGGCCGGGACGGCATGCAGCCGCCCGGTTTCGACCCCGATTGGTCCGACGCGCCCCGGGACGGCAAGTTCTATCCCGGCGCCGAAACGATCCCCCTGCCTGCCGGTGAGCTCACCGCCAGCGCAACGCTGCAGGACGGCCTCGCCGACGGCGGTGGAGCCGGCGGGTTCACCCTCGACACGCTCGGCGGGATGCTGCTCGACTCCTACGGGCGTATCGGCCGCCGTCTCGCGGTGCACGCCAACTACGACGTGCCCACCCTGCCCGGCTATCCCCAGGCCCGGTGGGCCAGGGGCACCGCTTCGGGCGGCGCCCGCTACCCGGTGAGCGTCTACTGGGCTGCCGGACCGGGCGGTCCGCTGCTGCCCGGGGTCTACCACTACTCGTCCCCCCACCACGCCATGCAGCGCCTGCTGGCAGGCGACGTGACCGGCGAGGTGCGGGAGGCCGTCGGCGACCCGGCGCTGACCGACCACACCGACCAGTACCTCGTGCTGGGCATCAAGTTCTGGCAGAACTCCTTCAAATACGGCAACTTCAGCTACCACGTCGTCTCGATGGACATCGGTACCATCGTGCAGACTTGGCGGATGTGGGCCCGTGCCCATGGCCTGGACGTCGAGCCCGTCCTGTGGTTCGACGAGCACCGCCTGACCCGGCTCCTCGGACTGCCCGACGGTGAGGAGGGCGTCTTCGCCGTTATCCCCCTGCGCTGGCGGTCCGAACGGAAGGGAAAGCACCCGGCGTTCGCTTCCGCCGCCCCGCGCGTGCGCTTGGCGGACTCCGAACTGTCCAAACACACCCGCGGGTTCGAGATGGGTGACGAGGTCCACGCCGCCACGCTCGAGAACGCCGCCGTGCGCCCGCCGGCCGGAGCTGCGAAGGCCGCGGCGCCCGAGGTGCGGGGCCAGGGTCCGGCGATACCGCTGCCGCCGCCACGCTCCCTGGGCCTCCCGGTCCGGGAGGCACTGCGCCGCCGCACCAGCAGCTTCGGCCGGTTCACCCCGGACCACGCCCTCACCCCCGAGGAGCTCGCCACCGCGCTCGCCGGTGCCCGGGCCGGGGCGCTGGCGGCCGACGTCGGCGCACAAGGGCTCACTAAGTCCTACGTGTTCGTGAACAACGTCGAGGCCATCGCCCCCGGAAGCTACGAATTCGACCCCGAGCAGAACGCGTTGCTGCCCGTCAAGACCGGACCGCAGGGCAGGTTCCTTCAGGAGCACTACTTCCTCGACAACTACAACCTGGAGCTGGCCGGAGCCGTCATCGTGCCGGCCGCACGCGCGCTCACCGCGGTCGACGCGCTGGGCGCACGGGGCATGCGGCTGGTCAACGCCGAGATCGGGGCCGTCTCGCAGGCGGTGTACACGGCTTGCGCCGGGCTGGGGATCGGCTGCGGTGCCGCGCTCGGCTTCGACAACCGCGCCTATATCCAGGAGCTCGGGCTCAGGTCGACCGACGAGGCGCCCCTGGTCATCCTGCTGATCGGACACGAGCGCCCGGACACCGCGGACTTCCGTTACGAGATCGCCTGAACCATGGGACAAGCAGAGGAACGCACCGTGACGGAAACCCGCCGCCCCGGCGACACCTTCATCCTGCGCATCGCCGGAGCCCCCATCGAGACGATGCGTGGCCTGCGCTCCCCGCGGAGCGCCGCGTGGGCTGCCGCCGTGCTGGAGCGCGAGGAGGAGCTCCTCGCGCTCGGCGCGCACGTCAGTGACCTGCTCCACGACGTGGTCAAGCAGACCGAGGACACCGGTGCTCGGCGCGCGCTGGTCGAGCTGCGGCGGCAGGTGTTCAACAACCGCCTGCCGCGCGACGCGGATGCGGTCCGCGGCCTCGCCGCCGCGCTCGAGCCCGCACCTGCCCGGCTCGTCACCGAGTGGCTTGCCACTCGGCTCGCCCTCGAGGACCTGCACACCGAGGGCGAGGAGACCGTACGCACCGAGCTCGGCGCCGCGCGGGCACATCTCGCCGGGCTCGCCGGGGACGCCGGGCTGCGCAAGGCGCTGCTGCTCGCGTCGCCGTCGCTGGACACGTACCTCCACAAGTACGTCCGCAAGCACGGTGGAAAGCTCGGCAAGAGCGAGCGTCGGATCGAGCGCTCCCTGGTGGAGTACCTCTCCCGGATGGCCTGCAAGACCAGCCCGTTCAGCACGTTCACCGGACTCGCCCTCGGCCGGTTCACCGACGGCGACAGCGGTCCCCGGCGCACGGCGCCGGTTGACGGGTGGAGCAGCCACCCGCGGCTCAACATCGTGGTGCTGGGCCGGATCGCCGACCTGATCACCGAGAACGACACGCTCCGCCTCGACCTGCCGGTGCGGCTCACCGCGGGGTGGCGGCTGGACGACCTGGACCGCATCCGGTACGTCCGGCGCACTGTCACCACGGGAGACGACGACGCCACGGTCAGCTTCGACACCGTCCGCGACAGTCTGTTCTTCCTGCGGAAGACGGGCACACTGGACCGCGTCTTCACGATCACCGAGGCCCACCCGGACATCCGCTACGGCGACCTGCTGGACCGGCTGAGCGAGGAGACAGGCATTCCGGCCCTCGAGTACGACCGCTACGTCGCGGTCCTGCTGCGCCTCGGCCTGCTCCAGGTCCCGTCCCTGCACCTGGACCTGCACAGCCACGACCCGCTGCGGGCGTTCCGCGACCAGCTGGACGGGCTGGAGTACCCCTGGGCGCGCAGCCTCGCGGCGCAGCTCAACCGCCCGGCCGAGGCCTTGGACGCCTACCGGGTGGCCGACGTGGCGGGCAGACGGCAGCTCCTCGCGGCCGTTCGCCAGGATCTCCTCCGGATCCTGTCCGACCTCGGCGCTTCCGACGCCACGTTGCCCGTGACGCTGGTCTACGAGGACTGCTCGGCCGGCCGGGAGCCCGTGCTGTGGAACCGCGAGGAGTGGCAGCACACCTTCGGGGACGCGCTCGAGGCGCTGAGCCGGGTGTTCCCGGCGTTCGACTCCCTGGTCTGCCACCGGCTCACCCTCAAGGGGTTCTTCGTGTCGCGGTTCGGCCGGGGCGGCCGGTGCGACGACGTGCTCAGCCTCGTCCACGACTTCCACGAGGACATCTACCACCAGTACTCCCGCTGGTCCGGGCGGTACGAACCGTTCGAGGAGGACGGCACGTACGTGCCGCAGAGCAACTGGATGCGGCTCCCGGAGATCACCTCCGTCGACAAGGGGCGGCAGCTGTTCGCCCGGCGGATACACGAGCTCGCGGGCGGCAGCGAGGCGGACGAGGTGCGCATCGGCGAGGAGATCGTCGATGAGGTGGCCGCCGAACTCGCCTGCATCACACCGGACTTCAGGCCCCGCAGCTGGTTCCTCCAGCTGGGCCGTGACGCCGGGGGACCGCTGGCCGTCCTGAACCGGTCCTACAGCGGGCTCTCTTTCCCCTTCTCGCGCTTCACCCACTGCTTCGACGCGCCCGGCACCGAGGAGTTCACGGCAGGGCTGCGCGCCTCGATGTCCGAGTCGTGTCCCCCGGACGCGGTGTTCGCGGAGATCACGGGTGGCATCGCGACGACCAACCTGAACCTGCACGGCCGTCTGACGCCGTACGTCATCGTGTGCCCGGGCGAGTCCACCAGCGCCCCCGAGGAATGCCGGATCCCGCTCGCGGACCTGTACGTGGTGCACTGCAACGAGCAGGACCGGGTCATGCTGCGGTCGCGACGGCTGGACAAGGAGGTCATCCCGGTCTACCTCGGCTACCTGTTCCCCCTCGCCCTGCCCGAGATCCCCCGCATCCTTACTCTGTTCTCGCCGACGCCGATGATGACGCTCGACATCTGGGGCGGAGTGCCCGAGCAGATCACCGAGGGAGGAGTGGCCGTACGGCCACGCGTGCGCTACCGCAACGTCGTGGTCGCGCGCCGCCGATGGACGGTCGCCGCGGAGGCGCTGCCGAAGCGCGAACCCGAGGCGACCGACGCGGGCTGGTTCCTCCAGTGGCGGCGCTGGCAGCGCACGCACGACCTGCCCGACCAGGTCTTCGCCACCGTCGATCACCGGACCGCGCATCAGGACGAGACGGACCCCGGCGCATGGCGCGGCCAGTCCAAGCCGCACTACGTGGACTTCACCAGTCACCTGTCCCTGACCGCGCTCGAGTCCCTGCTCAAGCGGAACGGCGAACGCGTCGTGTTCCGCGAAATGCTGCCGGCCGAGGACGACCTGGACATGACCTCGAGCGTCGGCCGCCATGTCACCGAATACGTCGTGGAAGTGAACTGAGATGGACAACAGCACCTTTCTCACCAACAAGCCCGTCTCAGACCCAGGCGGCTGGCAGGCGCTGCACGTCTTCTACGCCGCGAGCCCGCGCCCCGTCATCACCCAGTGCGTCGAACCCCTGATCCGTGAGCTCACCGAACGGGATTTGCTGGACGGTCACTTCTTCATCAACTACTGGTTCGGCGGCCCCCACGTCCGCATCCGCCTCAAGCCCCGCTCCGCGGACGTCTGCGACGAGATCAGGGAACGCGCCGAGCACCACATCACCCACTTCCTGCGTACCCGGCCCGCGTTGTACGAGGTCCAGGAGACCGATTACCTGTCCCAGTTCTACGACGTGCTGTACGAGCTCGAGTACAGCGACGACGAGGACCAGAAATCCCTGGCCCTGGAGGACCGTGAGCGCTTCCGGGCCAACAACACCTTCAGCTACGAGCCGTACGAGCCGGAGTACGGCAAGTACGGCGGTGGGCCCGGAGTGGCCCTGGCCGAATGGCACTTCCAGCGCTCCAGCGACCTCGTCATGGACCTCACCCGCCGGATGAACCTGCACGTCCGCACCGTCCTGCTGGGCGTCTCCGCCCAGCTGATGATGGTGATGTCGACGGTCTTCCGGCAGGACGCGACCGCGACGGCGGAGTACCTGCGGCGCTACCACGAGTTCTGGCAGGACGCCTTCACCGGCACCAAGTTCATCAGCGAGGACGGTTACGAGCGCAGCTACACCTCCATGGCCGACGGCCTGAGGCGCCGGTTCACGGAGATCCGGCGCGCTTTCGACGAGGGCACCGCCGAGGCCCTGCCCGGGTTCGTCGGCGCCTGGGCCGCCCACTGCGCCGAACTGCGCGAGAGGGTGACCAGGTTGGCCGTGCGCGGCGACCTGACATTCCACGCCTGGGACGGGGACGGCGAGGCGCCCGTTACCGACCCCGACGAGGCCCTGGAGCGGCTCCTCACCCCGTATATGCACATGACCAACAACCGGCTCTATGTCACGATCCCGGACGAGATCTACCTCTCCTACATCCTCGCCCGGGCGCTCGATGAGCCGGCGGCCGGGCCGGTTGCCCTGTGAGCACGGCGGGCAGCCTGCTGGAGTGGGCCCCGGCGCTGCGCCGGGGCGTGCGCCTGGGCCCCCGGCTGCTGCGGGGGGCCTCGTATCTGCACCTGATCCACGACCCGGACAGCGGGCGCACGTACGAGATCGGCGTACGCGAGCACTTCGTCTTCTCCCGGCTCGACGGGCGGCGCACCCTCGCCGAGGTGGGCGAGGAGTACGCCGCTCACTTCGGTCGCGTGCTCGGCGAGCCGGGCTGGAAGCAGCTGATCCGGCTGCTCACGGAGCGCGGCCTGCTCGAGGGACTGCCCGCCCGGGTGGCGGCCCCTGCCGCGGCGGCGGCCGTACCGTCGTCGCCGTGGCGGGGGCGGCGGGCGTTCGGCGATCCGTCGCGTCTGCTGGAGGTGCTGCACCGCCGGCTGCGGCCGGTACTGCGGTGGTACGTCCTCGCCCTGCCGGCCGTGGCGGTGTGCGCGATGGAGCTCGCGCTGGCCGCCGACGGCGGCGCCCTGCTGCGGGACGTCCGGGACCTGGCCGGCCGGCCGTTGCCCGGCATCGCGGTGCTGGTCGGCATCTTCCTGTTCACCACGGCCAGTTCAGGTCTGCACGAGCTGGCGCACGGCCTGGCGTGCCGGCACTTCGGGGGTCGTTCGGATGCGATCGGGGTGGGCTGGCGGCTGCCGTTCGTCTACTTCTACTGCGCGGTGGAGGACTCGCGGTTCTTCGGTCCGCGGCGGCACCGGGTCATCACCGCACTGGCGGGGGTCTTCGTGAACCTGCTGGTGCTGCTGCCGCTCTTCGCGTGCCGGACCTGGGCACCCGTGGGGGACACGGTCCGCCAGGCCCTGTCCGCCACTCTGTTGCTGGCCAGTCTACGAGCCCTGGCGAACCTGCTGCCGTTCCCCAAGCTCGACGGCTACATCGCGCTGAGCCACGCACTCAACGTGATGGACCTCGCCGACGAAAGCATCCGCTTCGCCCGGCGCCGCGGAGCAGGCGGCTATCCCGGGTGGGCGAGGTTCGCCTACCTCGGATACCTACTGTCGCTGCTCGTCGTGTGGTCGGTCCTGATCCTCGGCGGCTGGCTCCTGGCCGCACGGGCCCTTTCCTGAAATCTCATCACTGCTTAGGGAGCGGAATGTCGCAACCTGTTGTCTCACTGCAAGACGTACGCAAACAGTACAAAGGGGTGGCAGCCGTCAACGGCGTCTCGTTCGAGATTGCCGACGGCGAGTTCTTCGGCATTCTCGGCCCCAACGGGGCTGGCAAGACCACCCTGATAGAGATCATGGAGGGGCTGCGCCGGGCCGACTCCGGGATGGTGCAGGTCCTCGGGCAGAGCCCGTGGCCGCGCAACCGGGACCTGCTGCCGCGGCTCGGCGTGCAGACGCAGGCGTCCGCGTTCTTCGAGAGCCTCACCGCGATCGAGCACATCACGACGGTCGCCCGGCTCTATGGGATGGCCCCGCAGCGGGCCCGGGAGGCGCTGGAACGGGTCGGGCTCGGCGAGAAGGCGGACACGCGCGTCAAGAAGCTCTCCGGCGGCCAGCGTCAGCGCCTGGCCATCGCCAGTGCGCTCACCCACGAACCGGAACTGATCTTCCTGGACGAGCCGACCGCCGCCCTGGACCCCCAGGCCCGGCGTGACCTGTGGCAGCTGCTGCGGGACATCCGCAGCCAGGGGCGCACCATCGTCTACACCACGCACCACCTCGACGAGGCTGAGGTGCTCTGCGACCGCGTGGCCATCATCAACCGCGGCGGGGTCGTCGCGCTCGACACCCCTAACAGCCTGCTGGAGTTGGTGGGCAGCAGCACCCGGCTGTTGGTCCCGCAGCACCGGATCTCGCTCGACGCGGCCCGCGGCATCGCCGGAGTGGACAGCGTGGACATCGAGGGCGGCGCGGTGGTCCTCACCACCACGATCCCCGGACAGGTCCTGGCCGCAGTCGAACAACTCGCCGGATTGCAGGGCGTCCAGACGCGCACAGCAACGCTGGAGGACGTCTACCTCCAGCTGACCGGAACGGAATTCCAGGTATGAGCAGTTACGGCTTGAGCGGGTACGGCGCACTGTCCGCCGCCACATACCGGGCGTTCGTCCGCGACAAGGTGACGCTCTTCTTCTCCTTCGTCTTCCCGCTGATCTTCCTGGTGGCCCTCGGCCTGGTCTTCAAGGGGCAGGCGCTGAAGAACGGCCACCACTACATCGACTACATCGGCCCCGGCATCGTCGCCTACGGCATCGGCAACGGCGCGCTGTTCGGCGTGGCCTACACGATGATGCACTGGCGCCGTGACGAGGTGATCCGGCTGATCCGGATGACACCGGTGTCCTCGGTGACGGTCCTGGGCGCGCGGTACGTGCTCACCGTGGGCGTGGGCCTGGTGCAGGCGGGACTGTTCGTGGCCGTCGCGAGCCTGCCCGTGTTCGGCCTCCACCTGGCGGGCACCTGGCCGCTGACGATCCCGGTGCTGCTGTGCGGGATCACGGCGTTCTTCGTCATCGGCCTGCTGATCGGCTCGTACGTGAGCTCGCCCGAGGCAGTAGGCGCGGTGTCCAACTGTGTGATGATGCCAATGGCGTTCGTGTCCGGCACGTTCTATCCGCTCGACGCCTTCCCGGGCTGGCTGAAGGCGATCTCCTCGGTACTGCCGCTGCGGTACATGGGCGAGGGCATCGCGGGCTCGCTCACCGGCGTGCGCGGCGTGGGCACGGTGGGGCTCGCCTGTGCCGCGCTCGTCGCGTTTGCCGCGGTGTTCGGTCTGTTCTCGGTCAGGTTCTTCAGGTGGAGCAGGGAAAAGTGAGTGCGCTGACAGCAGAACCGTTGTCGGCGGCCCGGCAGCTGCTAGCGAGCGAGCTCGCGCTGCGGTGCTCGGCAGTCGGCCAACTGCCGCTGGAGGTCGTGGCCCTGGGCGACTCGGACGTCACGGAGCCCGAGCCGGATGCCCGCGCAACGGCCCGCATCCATGTGACCGCCCGTGCCGTCCTCGTCGGGCCGTGGACCCGCGACGGCTCCGCCCCCGACGCGTGCGGGCACTGCCTGGCGATCCGGTGGCAGCGGCTGCGCGGTGAGTACGAGCGCATCGCCCTGGAGACCGGTGGCCTCCTGCGGCCCGCCGGCGACTGGCCGTTGCTGCTGCCCTGGCACGTGGACGCCGTCTGGGCGATGCACCAGCGTGTGCGCCTCGACCCGCCGCACCTGCCGCCCGGCCCCGGGACCGCCGGGCCGGGCCGCACCTGGGTGTCGCTGCTGGACCTGGCCACGCTGGCCACCCACGACGTGCCGATTGTGCGTGAGCCCCTGTGCCCCTCCTGCTCGCTCACGCAGGAAACGGAGTCCGCGCCCGAAATCCGGCTGACGTCGCGGGAGAAGGAGCACCCCGGGGCGTACCGGCTGCGGCCCGCCGAGTCGTACGACCTGCCCGAGCAGGCGCTGGCCAACAGCGTCTGCGGGGTGATCGGCGGCGCTCCGGCCATGGACATCGGCTGGACCACCACGGCACCGGTGGTGGGCACCGTGCAGATGCGCGGCTACAGCGGCCTGCTGGAGGTTTCGTGGACCGGGCAGGCCGACTGCTACGCGACCAGCCGCGGTCTGGCTCTGCTCGAGGGCCTCGAGCGGTACGCGGGCACGCACCGCCGCCGGGCCGGTGCGGTGGTCATGGACTCCTACCGCAACCTCGGCGAAGCAGCCCTGGACCCGCGGACGTGCGGCGTCTACCCCGAGGAGACCTACTGTGAACACCCGCTCCTGACCCCCTTCGACGAGACCCGCGCGATCCCCTGGACCTGGGGGTACTCGCTGCGCGACGACCGTCCCCTGCTCGTGCCGACGAGGCTGTGCTACTACAACGACCGTGCGGAATCGGACCGGTTCGTCTTCGAGAGCTCCAACGGCTGCGCCATCGGCAGCTGCCTGGAGGAGGCGATCCTGTTCGGCATGCTCGAACTCATCGAGCGGGACGCCTTCGTGCTGGGCTGGTACGGCGGCGCGGAGTTGCCCGAGATCGACATCAGCGGCTCGCGGAACGCCACGCTGCACGCCATGGTCCACCGTGCCGGGCTCGAGGGCTACGACATCCGCCTGTTCGACAACCGCATCGACCTCCCCGTCCCCGCGGTGACCGGCGTGGCCGTACGCCGCGACGGCGGCCTCGGCGCCCTCTGCTTCGCCTCCGGCGCGAGCCTGGACCCGGAGAAGGCCATCGAGGGCGCCCTGTCCGAGATCATCACCTATGTCCCCGCTGTGCCACGCAGGACCCGCAACCGCAGGGCCGAACTGGAGGCGATGGCCGGCGACTTCTCCCGGGTCCGTGTCCTGCGCGACCACTCTGCCCTCTACGGATTGCCGGAGATGGCCCGGCACGCCGAGCGCTATCTGCGCCCGCGCACCGCGCAGCCGGTGGAGTCGCTGTACGCGTCCTGGGAGGAGCAGCGGCCCCGCACTCGTGACCTGCTGGACGATCTGCGGTTCTGCCAGGGCGTGTTGGAGCGGGCGGGCTCCGACGTCATCGTCGTCGACCAGACGACGCCGGAGCAGGAGGCTGTCGGGCTGAGCACCGCGTGCGTGATCGTCCCGGGGCTGCTGCCGATCGACTTCGGCTGGGAGAAACAGCGCGCGCTGCACATGCCCCGGATGTTCTCCGCCTACCGGCAGGCGGGCTGGCGTACGGACGACCTCACCCCGGCTGACCTGCACCGCGTCCCCCATCCGTTCCCTTAATCGCTCGGCATCAGGGGCGTGTTGACGGGCGTTCAGCCCGCACACGCCCTTTTCAGCACAATGAAGTTTGTGATACAAACATCTTTATGAGTGCACTGCGCGAAGCGCCACCCTCGTCGGGGGCGATCCCCGCCCCCGACGAAGCGATCCACGTGACGGGACTGGCCAAGAGCCACGGCAAGGTCCGTGCGGTGGACGGTATGACGCTGACCGTCGCCCGCGGCGAGGTCGTCGCCCTGCTGGGGCCCAACGGTGCGGGCAAATCCACCACGATCGACATGCTGCTCGGACTGACCACGCCGGACGCCGGCGAGGTCCGGATCTTCGGAAGGCCCGTCCGTGAGGCCGTGACCACGGGCGACGTCGGCGCCATGCTCCAGTCGGGCGCGCTGCTCGAGGATGCGACCGTCGCCGAGACGGTCGGCGTGCTGGCGTCCATGTACGCCCGCCCGCTGCTCACCGCGACAGCCCTGGAACGCGCCGGGATCACCGACCTCGCGAACCGCCGGGGGCGCAAGCTCTCCGGCGGCCAGAAGCAGCGGGTGCACTTCGCCATGGCCCTGGTCGCCGACCCCGACCTGCTGGTGCTCGACGAGCCGACGGCCGCGATGGACGTCGAGAGCAGGCGCGCCTTCTGGGCGTCGATGCGCGAGTTCACCGCTTCGGGGCGGACCGTCCTGTTCGCGACCCACTACCTCGCCGAGGCCGAGGAGTTCGCCGACCGCGTGATCCTCATGCGCAGCGGCCGGATCGTCGCCGACGGCTCGGTGGCACAGATCCGCGCCGCGGTCTCGGGCCGGATGCTGCGCGCGGTGGTCCCGGGCGCGACCCGCGAGCGCCTCGCGGCACTGCCCGGCGTCACGTCGGCCGAACTGCGCGGCGACCGTGCCGAGTTGTCCTGCGCCGACTCCGACACGGCAATGCGGGCACTGCTCGCCGCCTTCCCGCAGGCCACCGACATCGAGATCACCGCGCACGGCCTCGAGGAGGCCTTTGTCGCACTGACCCAGGACGCCGGGGAGGACACCCCGTCATGAACGCGACGTACTTCGCCTTCGAGATCAAGCGGATCGTCCGCAACCCCCGGTTCACCTCCTTCGCCATCGCGATGCCCGTCGCCATGTACCTGCTGTTCGCCGGGATCTACGGCGCCGAGGAGGTCGCCCCCGGGGTCACCTCGGGAGAGCTGACCATGGTGAACATGGCGGCCTACGGCGCCATGTCCGCCTCCCTGTTCGCCGGCACCCGCATCGCCGCCGAGCGCGACGCGGGCTGGCAGCGCCAGCTGCGGCTCACGCCGCTCAGCGGCTCGGGCTATCTGGCGGTCAAGGCCGTCTCCAGCGTGCTGGTCGGACTTCCGGTCATCCTGCTCATCTGCGGCATCGCCGCCGCACAGGGCACCACGCTGAGCGCGCTCCAGTGGACCCACATCGTCCTCGGTCTCTGGCTCGCCTGCCTGCCCTTCGCCGCGCTGGGCATCCTCCTCGGCCTGTTCACCACGGGCAGCAGCGTGCAGGCGATCACCGGCGGGATCATGATGCCGCTCGGCATGCTCGGCGGCCTGTGGGTCCCCTTGCGGATCCTCCCCCACTGGATGGTCTACGTCGCCAAGGCGATGCCCACCTACTGGATGGGAGAGGTCGGCCGGAGCGCGGTCATGAAGAGCTCGGGGACCGGGATCGCGGCCTTCGTCCTCGTCGCCTGGCTGCTCGTCGTATCGTTCGCTGCCGTCCGGCGGTTCCAGGCCGGCACAGCCCGCTGACGAAGCAGACGAAGGAGGAGCCCGTGAACGCCGCACAGAAGGAAGAGGGGCCGCCCGGCCAGGACGAGTCCCCTATGACGGCCGCGCAGTCCCTGGCCGTGATCCAGGGGCAGGCCGAGAAGGTGCGCCAGGAACTCGGCATCAACTCGACCCAGTTGTTCGGCGCCTGGGGCATCGCGTGGACCGTGGGATGGGGCGCCTTCTACGCGGCGCAGGCCGGAGCGGAACCGGTGGTCCCGCTGTGGGTGGCCGGGCTGGTCCTCGCCGTCCTGCTCGTCGGCGCCATCGCAGTGTCGCTGGCCCACGGCATCCGCCGCAGCCAGGGCATCAGAGGACCGTCCCAGGCCATGGGCGCGATGTACGGCTTCACGTGGATGGCCGGCTTCGCCGCACTGGTGGCGGTGAACGTCGAGATCAGTAGCAGCCGCGGCCTCTCCCACGACTCCGTCGTTCTGCTCTGGTCGGGCACCTCGCTCACCCTGACCGGCCTCCTCTACATGGCCGGGGGCGTCATCTGGCGCGACCGGCTGCAGTACGGCCTGGGCCTGTGGATGCTCGCCTCGGCGGCGGGCAGCGTGTTCGCCGGGGTGCCCGGCAACTTCCTGGTGCTGTCCCTCGCGGGCGGTGGCGGCTTTCTGGCAGCCGCGCTCTGCCACACCCTGCGCGGCAGAGACGGCATCCGGTGAACTCCCCGCAGGATCAGGGACTTCCGCAACTCGACGCGGTCATCCACGCCCAGGCACGGCTGAAGGTCATGGTGGCCCTCGCCGGGCTGGCACCGGACGACCGCATCACCTTCCCGCGTCTCCAGAAGTTGCTGGACATGACCGCCGGAAACCTGTCCACCCACCTCCGCAAGCTCGAAGAAGCCGAGTACGTCGAGGTGACCAAGACCCATGAGCGGCGCACCCCTGTGACCCATATCGCGCTGACTCCCCAAGGGCGGCTCGCGTTCGACACCTATGTGACGAACCTGCGCACGCTGCTCGACGGCCCCTAGAGGCTCCGACAGACCGCAGCGCCGGGCAAGAAGGCGCTGCTTGCAAGAAAATCCGGTGCATTTAGCACGTTAGCGATGAACTGAAAGGACTCACCATGAAGGCGAACCTGACTCGCTCCTGGAAGACCGCCGCAATCGGCACTGCCGCCGCGGGCCTGCTGATAGCCGGCGCTTCCTCCGCATTCGCCGTGGGGCCCGCGGTCACCGTCACCCCGGGCAACGGCCTGTCGGACGGCGCCGTCGTGACCGCTTCGGCGGCTGGCTTCAGCGGCGGTGCCGCGGTCAAGGTCGAGGAGTGCGCGATGGTCGACCAGAAGGGCGTCTGCGACACCGCGACCGTCCAGCAGGCAACCACCGACGCCAAGGGCTCCGTGACCGCGAAGGTCACGGTGCACAAGTCGTTCTCCGGCCTCGGCACCGACGGCAAGCAGCGCACCGTCGACTGTTCCTCCGTCGACCACGGCTGCTACATCGGCGTCACCGGCCCGGCCAACTCGTACGGCTACGCCCAGATCGCCTTCAAGTAACACAAAAAACGTGCGGGGTGCGCCATGAGGCGCACCCCGCACGGATCGTAAGATCAGGCGCAGCAGCTGGTGGAGCTGGTGGTGCTGGAGCTGGTGCAGGAGCACGACGAGTCCATCATGACCTCGCCACTGTCGGCGTAGTCGGTGATCTCGAAGGTCTCGGACTCCAGCGCCTGCATCTCCTCGGCGAGCTGCGACAGGGTGCTGTCCATGGCTTTCTCCTTCTGCCTTGCGAACCGGCCGGCGGCCCGTTCTCTCCCCTTCTTTCTACCGACGGGCCGTGACAGTTGAGGTGGCAGTTCGCTGTCACTACGCTGGCGCCCCCGTCGCAACACCTGTGACACAACGCAGGGGCCCGGACGGCGACTTCACCGACGCTGACTCTGTCGGGGATCTTGGTGTCGTCTGCTCGCCTCGGTCGTGCCGAGCTCTTGTGTCTCCGGCACCATCCTCACCTCGCTTCCACTTGGATGCATGACAGGCGGCGGCTGCCCATGGAGCGGAGGGGACATCGGCAAGCTGAATGGCGTGCTCTAGGCAACAGTGCACGGCCCCTCAGGCCAGCTCCGGCGTCAGACTGTGGTGCGGGATCCACCCCCAAGGTGCTGCCGACGTCAACGGACAGCCGCCGACCCCATTTTCCGCCCGGGGCAAGGCGTCACGCAGGGATACACAAACTGTGGCGAAAGCCGGGATCGTCCAGCTCCATGGCCATCGCGTACTTGAAATCGATGCGACAGCGAACCGCCTCGGCCGCCTGCTCGGTCCGACAGACCGAGCAGGAACTGCAGCACACACACGGTGGTCAGCTGGGCGGGCGAGAGACCCGGGCGGCCGTCGCGCGGGTACCAGTCGGCGAAGTCCTGATCACGCCACAGCCCGTCGAGGTGGTCTCTCACCCACATCGCGGTCGTACCGCCCGGGTTACTCGCCCGCGCCATCTGCACGGTCAGAGAAGGAACCTGCCCACCAGAATGGGCGTGGAGCGACAACGGACACCTCGACAACTGCATCGGTCCTTGAACAGAGCCGAGCATGCCCGTTGATCATGCTGCCCCGCCGGGGATCCTCAAGATCCCCGACAGAGTCAGCGTCGGCGACTTCACCGTCCGGGCCCCTGCGTTGTGTCAGATGCTTCGTGTCAGATGTCTCGCATCAGAGCTGCGGCAGCACCTTGTCGACGAACAGCCGCATGCTGCGCTCCATCATCGGAAGGTCCTGGCCGCCGAAGTCGATCTGCCACAGGAAGTCCTCGATGCCCAGGCTCTCGCGGAACTCCTGGATGCGCTCGACGACCCGGGACGGCGAGCCGATGACGGCGGTGCCGAACCGGCGCAGGTCGAGGTGCTCGAGCTGCGGCGAGTGCTGCGCCATGGCGTCGTAGCCCTTGTACTGGTCCGAGGACGTCGTCTTCCACGCGCTGGCCGCCTCCGACCACACCGCCATGTACTCGCGGTAGACCGGCTCCGCCAGGCGGTACGCCTCCTCGTCGGTCTCGGCGACGAACAGCGGCGTGCTCATCGCGATCCGCGGCTTGGAGTCCGGGCCGTGCTTGGCCTTGAAGGTGTCCCGGTAGAGGTCGAGCAGCCAACGGCTCAGGCCCACATCGTGCTTGACGGGCGCGAGCGCCATCTGGAGGCCGAAGCCGTTCTCTGCGAGCCAGGTGAAGCTCTCCGGGGAACGGACCGCGGCGCCCCACACTGGCGGGTGCGGCCGCTGGACCACGGGCGGCAGAGAGGTGGCGTCCTTGAAGGAGAAGAACGGCGTGTCCTCGGTGACCTTCTCTTCCGTCCACAGCCGCACGACCGCCTTGATGGTCGCCTCGTAGCGGGCGCGGCTCTCCTCGATCGGGACGCCGAGCGCCTCGAACTCGTACGGCAGCCATGCGCGCCCGAACCCGGCCTCGACACGGCCGTTGCTGATGGCGTCAACCTGCGCGATGTGAGCCGCGAGCTGGATCGGGTGGTGGAACGCCGGCAGGAGGGCGCCCGTCATCAGCCTGATGCGCTCGGTCTGCGTGGCCACCGCGGCGAGGAACGTCAGCGGGCTGGGACAGTAGCCGCCGTAGTCGCCGAGGTAGTGCTCGGTCATCTTGACGTAGTCGATGCCCTCACGGTCCGCGAAGCGACTGATCTCCAGCACGTCCCGGTAGTACTCGGCCGCGGAGCGCTTGTCCTTGCGGCAGTCTGGCAGAAGAGAAATCCCATGTCCCATTGCGCGCCACTTTCTTCAGATCGGTGCGTTTGTCTCTTCCTACACACCCTTTGCGGCGCACCGGTGGACACCGGGCTGGCATCTCCCTGACACCTCGCTGACACCCCGGTAGCAGCGGTTGACCAGGCCGGGCGCGCGGGCGAGCATGGCTGTTCACGCGACCTGAGAGGTGATTGTGGCGGACCCGACCGTCGACGTGCTCGGCCCTGTGACCGACCTCTACCGTGACCTCCACCAACACCCCGAACTCTCGGGCCAGGAACGGCGAACGGCCGGGCGGCTCGCACAGTGGCTGGACAGCGCCGGTTACGAGGTGACGCGGAACGTCGGCGGCCATGGCGTCGTAGGCCTGCTGCGCTCGGGCGAGGGGCCGACCGTGCTGCTCCGGGCGGATCTCGACGCCCTGCCCGTCGCCGAGGCCACCGGGCTGCCGTACGCGAGCAGGGAGTTCGCGGCCGGCCCCGACGGGCAGCAGCGGCCCGTGATGCACGCCTGCGGGCACGACATCCACGTGGCCTGCCTCGCGGGCGCGGCCGTCCTGCTCGCCGAGGCGGCGGACCGGTGGCGCGGCACCGTGATGGTTGTGGGGCAGCCCGCGGAGGAGACGCTCTCGGGCGCCGAGGCGATGTTGCGGGACGGCCTCTACCGGCGGTTCGGCAAGCCGGACATCGCCCTGGCTCAGCACGTGTGCCCTCTCCCCGCGGGATTGATCGCCCATGCGCGGGGCCCCGTCACGGGGGCAAGTGCCGCCGTGCGCATCGTCGTTCATGGCCGCGGCGGCCATGCCGCCGCGCCGCACCTGGCGGTCGACCCGGTCCTCACGGCGGCGTCCGCTGTGGTGCGCCTGCAGAGCGTCGTGTCGCGCGAGAGCAACCCGTCCGAACCGCTGGTGCTCACCGTCGGCTCGTTCCACGCCGGTGACGTCGGCAACGTCATACCAGACAGCGCCACGCTGGAGCTCAGCGTGCGCGCCTTCTCCGACGCGGCGGTCGACCGGGCCCTCGCAGCCGTCGATCGCATCGTCTCGGCTGAGTGCGCCGCCGCGGCCTGCCCGGCCGAGCCGGAGATCACCGTCGTCTCCCGGGCGGCCGTCAACATCAACGACCGGAGCCTCGCCGCCGTGGTGCGCGCCGCGCACGAGGCGGACGCCGGCCCTTCGGCGGTCGTCCCGCTATCGCCGTCGTCGGCGAGCGAGGACTTCCCGTTCTTCGGCGCGGCCGGTACCCACCTGTACGACGGCCCGGCCGTGCCCACCGTGTACTGGATGTTCGGCGGGACCTCGGAGCGGGACTGGGCCGCAGCCGGGGGCTCGTCCTTCCACGAGAAGCTCGCGTCCGTCCCCGCGAACCACTCTCCCGCCTACGCCCCCGATCCGGAACCCACGCTTCGGATGGGCATCCGCGCCATGACCTCCGCCGCCCTCGCCTGCCTGGACGGGGTCGGATAGGGGTTCCGTCCGGGCCGGCAGCCGGGTCAGCGTGGTCAACTCGCTCTCTCGGGTCGAGTTTGCCGCGGGCCGCCGTCGCGCGTGGCTGCCTGCCGGTGCTGCAGCGCCCCCTCCTGCAGGTCGGCGGCACCGTGGTCATGGCGTCGAACCCCTATCCGTGCACTGCGTTCTGGTTGATCGAGCGGGAGCGTGTGACCATCGCCTCGCTCAATCCCACCCTGGTGTCGCGCTGGCTGGCCGAGTTGGAACGCGCTTCGGCCGATCTGTCCCGCCAGCGGGTACTCCAGGTCGGCAGCGCGCGGCTGGCCGACGATGTGGCGGCCAGGGTGGTGGATCGGCTGGACTGCACGTTGCAGCAGGTGTTCGGGATGTCCGAGGGGCTGATCTTGCTGACCCGGCTGGACGATCCAGTAGAGTTGTTGCGCACCACCCAGGGGGTGTCGGTGTCCGCCGACGACGAGATTCTCGTCGTGGACGGCGACGGCCGGCCGGTGCCGGACCAACAGGTCGGGGAGTTGCTCACCCGCGGGCCGTACACGCTGCACGGCTACTACCGTGCCACCGAGCAGAACCGGGCCAGCTTCGGGGAGGACGGTTTCTACCGCACCGGGGACCAGATCCGCAGGCTGCCCAGCGGGCACCTGATGTGATCGGCCGGGTGAAGGACCAGAGCAACCGCGGTGGGGTGAAGACCGACGCCACCGAGGTCGAGGGCCATCTGCTGGCCCACCCGGACGTCGTCTCGGCGGCGCTGGTGCCGGAACCGGACGAGAAGCTGGGCGAGTGCTCGGTGGCGTTCCTCGTCATTTCCGGGGGCAGCCGGGTGTGAAGACGACCGGGGCCTTCCTGCGGGAGCGTGGGCTCGCCCCCTACAAGACGCCGGACCGGGTGGAGATCGTCATGCAAATGCCGCTGACCGCGGTGGGGAAGATAGACAAGAAGGCTCTGGCCGCTACATACATCGGCCGTCGGCCGTAGAAGTCTGGACTAGTTCGTGAACACACTGATGTCCGAAACGGTTTCCACACCGGCGGAGGTCTTCGCCGAGGCGATGTCCAGCATGGTGTCGGGCGTGGCCGCGGTGACCGCCCGTACCCCGTCCGGGGATCCCTGCGGTCTGCTGGTGTCCTCCATCTGTTCCTACAGCGTTGCTCCGCCGTCCGTCCTGGTGGCGGTGGACCGTTCGTCGCGCTCCTACCACGCACTGTTGCGAGCGCCTGAGTTCGGGGTGCATGTGCTGGGTGCGGACCAACGGGAGCTGGCCCGGGTCTTCGCCAGCCGCAGTGACGACAAGTTCGGTGGCCGGCAGTGGGACTGGGACGGGGCGGTGCCCAGGCTCGCCGGATCCCTGGGGTATCTGCGGTGCGCCACGAGCAGGATCGTGGAGCACGGCGACCATGCCGTGCTGATCGGCCAGGTGGTGTACTGCCGTACGGCGCCCGGGGAGCCGCTGGTGTACTTCCGGCGCGCTCTGGACTGGCGGCTGGACGTGGACTGATCCGACAACTGTCGTGGCGGGCCGGGGCGGTGCCCCGGCCCGCCTTCTGTCAGGGCGCGGTCGGGTTGGGGCTCGGGCAGAGCGCGAACGGCTGGTCGGTCGGCTCGGACGGGCTCACCGGGGCTGGAGCGGTCGCGCGCAGCACCCGTTCGGTACGGCGGATGGCGCGGCGGGCCGCCGTGCTGTCGATGCCGCGGAACCTGCACGGCGGCGATGGGGTGTACGGCGTGTGCCCTGCGTAGCGTCTCTCGCGACGGCGCATACGTGGAGTTCTTCTCGCGCGTCCATAATCCGATCGCCGTCAAGCGTGGACCGACAACCGACGTTGACGCCATACTCGGCCTCCTCGATCGCCTCGATCCCGAACGGGAGCCCGGCCGGCTGACGTTCGTCTTGCGCGCCGGCGCCGACCGGATCAGGGACCTCCTGCCCGATCTGGTCTCCAAGACCGCCGAGTCCAGCGGCCACAAGACCCGGGAGTTCGCGACTGTCCTCGACGAAGTGCGCGGGTTCGCGGAGGTCCATCAGACGTTGGGCACTCACCCAGGTGGTGTCCATGTCGAGCTCACCGGAGACGATGTCACGGAGTGTGTTGGCGGAGGCGACGAGATCCTCGCCGAGGACCTACCACGACGATACGAAACAGCCTGTGACCCGCGACTCAACCACAGCCAGTCCCTGGAACTGGCTTTTCTGGTCGCACAGATGCTCCGCCGCAGCGCGCCATGACGCTCGCGGAGCCGACAGCCGGTGTGTTGGTGACGGGCTTCTGCACATCCCCGAGGTTCTCCGTGCCATTCGGCTGAGGGCGTCGCCCTTGTGCAGCCGCGAGGGAGTGGGCAATGAGAGGATCGAATCTGTCCGAACGACCCGACCAGCGCCCCAACGAGATCGTGTTACGAGCCCTGAGTGCCTGATTCGCGCTTTGTCACTACGCGGCGACAACCGGGCCAACCGCCGACCTGACTCCTGGACGCACCTTGGCTCCCGAACGGGTGTGGTGCTTCTTGAACCGCGCTGGGTTCGTCGGAGATTCCGGTGTCTCCGTGGCATAGGGGAAGGCTCGGCCGCTGGTGACTACGATGCGGCGTGTCGTGCTGACACAATCGCGGGCGCTCCGGAGCCATCATGGTGATTTGCTTCAGCACGCGCTGTGAAACCGGAGTGGCAAGCCCGGAAGCAGTGCGGAGTTCGACTGTCTCCGGTAAGCCGTGATTCGTGACTGCAACGGCGACTTCGGGTTCGACTCCCCTGGGCTCCACTCCTTCAGCCCCCTCTGACCTGCGGAAACGCCGTCGCCTTCAACAAGTCCATCGCCGGTGACGCGGCCCGCAAGTTTCCCGGCAACGTGCTGTGCAAGACCGCGCACTCGCTCGCCTTCGGCGCTGTGGGGCACCGGTTACGCATCCCGCTTGAACGCCCCCAGGGTCCCCGGCTGGAAGACCGGTGCGTCCCTTGATAAAGCCGTCAACATGCGCATCCGTATCGGTGAGCAGAATGTCACCGACAAGGCCCTCTCGTACACGGTGCTGCGGACCGTCACCCGTTTCTGCCAGTCCGCGGACAGCATCATCAAGCGCCACCACGTCCCGAGGCTGCGGGGCATCGAAGCCGAAGACCTGCACGCCCAGCTCGTCGACGTCGTCCTGCCGTACGCGACCAGGGCGTGGGACGACCTGCAGAATCCTCAGGAAGGCGTCGTCCGCTTCGACCACGACCACTATGTGAAGATCTGGGCGCTGACCGAACCCACGATCAGAGCGGATTTCCTGCTGCTCGACGAGGCCCAGGACACCAACCCGTCGTTGAGGAGATCTTCAACGCCCAGCGGTAGCACACCCAGTTGGTGATGGTCGGTGACTCGGCCCGAGCGATCTACGGATGGCGCGGCGCCTGGGATGTCATGACCGACTTCGACGGCACGTAACTGGCGCTGTCCCAGTCCTTCCGTTTCGGCGCGGAGTTGGCGGAGGAGGCCAACCGGTGGCTCCATATCGTCGACTCCCCGATCCGGCTCACCGGCACCCCGGCGATCAGTACGCGCCTCGAACGTGTCGAGGAACCGGACGCCATCGTCTGCCGGTCCAACGTCGGAGCCATGCTCGAAGTCATGCGTCCGCTGCGACCTGGTCGATGAACACGGTGCCGCCGTCATCCTCAACGCGATGGACAGGCTCTCCGTCGAGCAGGGCGGCCGAGATCGTGGCCTCCACCGCGCACAAGGCCAAGGGCAGCGAGTGGGCGTCCGTCCGCATTGGTGAGGACTTCACCGAACCGGTGGATCAAGAAGAAAGCGATGAGAACGGCGACCCGTTGCCGGGCGACATCGACGACGCCGAAGCCCGCCTCGCCTATGTTGCCGTCACCCGCGCCCGTCACCGACTCAACATCGGTGGCCTGGGCTGGAGCAATCAGCACCCCCAGGGCAGTCCGGGTGGCTCGCGTCCACGCAAGGACCCCGAACCTCCCTCCCCTTGGGACGGCCTGGGCCCGTCTCCCCACTGAACCGTCCGGCCCATGTATTGCCCGCCGTCAGACGTTCCCACTGATGCCGGAGCCCTGGGCCCAGCGGGCAGCGGAGCCACCCGCCCGGGGGTGTCAGCCAGGGCCCTCACAGTGAGTGGCGTGAGCGATCTTCCCGACCCGCAGCCGACGGTCGATGACCTCTCCAAGCTCATCCCGGAGGTGGTCCCGGACGGCGAAGCCGACCCGGAACTCGTCAGCATCGGCGAGCGTTACTGGGCTCTGGCCGGCTGCGCTCCGGAGCTCGACACACCCGTTTGGTGCGAGAAGGCCAAGGGCATCGACAGCGCCGGCCCGGGCCACCAGATCTACGCCGTCGCGGCATCTGGTGTGTGGGCCGTCGTTTCCCGGACGCTCGTGCTCCCAGTGCGCGGGGCCGCTCGGTCTCACGTCCCGGAAGGCGTTCCAGCAGCTCTGCGACGGCCAGGACCCGGCCTGTGTGGAGTGCACCGAGTCACTGATGTCCGCAGTGCGCATCGTCGTTGACCCGGCGGGCAAGGCCAGGCGCGAAGCCGCCAAGGCCGAGGCACAGGAACGGCAGGCTCAGGACGGGACACATGCCAAGTTGCGGCAGGCCCAGCAGGCGACCGTCGCACGGCATTACGCTGCGGTCTTCCCCTCCGGCCGCAGCGAACTGCCCGTCGCCCCTGTCCGGGACATGATCGGTGCTCCGGCCCTGCTTCGGTATGCCCCCTCCACCTCACCCATCGCCCATTGAGCTTGTTCCGCTTTGACGGACACCATCGGTGTGGTGGTCAGGCCGCGAGTGCGGTCTCGTATTCGGCGGGACTGCGGTAGCCGAGGCTGCTGTGCAGTCGGTGCAAGTTGTACCAGCCCTCGATGAAGTCGAATATCGCGGTGCGGGTGGCGGCCCGGCTGGGCCAGGTTCTTGTGTCGAGCAACTCCCGTTTGATGGTGGCGAAGAACGACTCGGCGAGCGCGTTGTCCCAGCACTGGCCGGTGCGGCCGACGGACAGGCGGACGCCCAACTCCGTTGCCAGGGTGGCGAATTGCTGACTGGTGTACTGACCGAGTTCAACCAGTCGTAGCAACACTCCTGATCAGAGGGTGAGTTGTGGGACGACCAGCGGGTTGGATGGCGGAGTTGACGGGGCGGTCACCGATGAAGTCTCCGGGGCGGCCCTCGACTCGGCGCGAGATCGAGCGGCTGTTCTGGGGCGAGATCGCCAAGGGCCTGACAAGTGAGGATGCGGCGGTCGCTGTCGGAGCCGCGCCAGCGGTGGGAACGCGGTGGTTCCGACACGCTGGCGGGATGCCGCAGATCAGCCTGACCGTCTCGGGCCGTTATCTCTCGTTCGCCGAACGGGAGGAGATCGCTCTGCTGCGCGTGCAGGGCGCCGGGGTACGGGAGATCGCCGGACGGCTGGGCCGGTCACCATCGACGATCTCCCGGGAACTGCGGCGCAACGCGGCCACCCGCGGCGGCAGACTGGAGTACCGGGCCTCGGTCGCGCAGTGGAAGGCCGACCTCGTGGCACGGCGCCCCAAGGAGGCGAAGCTGGGCGCGTATGAGCGGCTGCGGACCGGGTCTGGCACTGCGGCGGGCGTAGAAGGCGGCTCGGGAGACCTGCAGCAGTTCACACACGCGCTTGACGTTGTGACCGTCTCGCTTCTCCGCCTCGATGAACGGGTGCACCGTCACCGGGTCTCCTTCGCGAAGAAAGCCGTGGCCCGCTTGAGGACCTCCACGTCCTCCCGCAGCCGGCGGTTCTCCCGCCGCAGCGCGGCCAGCTCCTCGCGTTCACTGCTGGTCAGCCCGTCGCGCTCGCCCGCGTCGACCTCGGCCTGGCTGACCCACAGCCGCACCGCCGTCTCGGTCAGGTCGAAGTCCTTGGCGACCTGGCCGACCGAGCGGTCACCGCGCCGGCACAGCTCGACGATCTCGGCCTTGAACTCAGGCGTGAACGAACGGCGAGGCCGAGGCTTCTTCTTCCCCATGCTCTCCATGATGGACATCCTCCTGGGGCAGAACCCCTGATCTCGGATGTCCGTCAAAGCGGATCAAGCCCACATCGCCGAGATCAGCGCCTGGCCTGACCCGCTGTATCCGGACAGCGGCAAGCGGGCCAGTTCGTCGCCAGGCGGATCCGGCGTGCTTGCGAGGTGCGGTCGCGGTCCTGTCGCCCATGCCGCGGCTGAGATGGGCATCTCGCGAGCCACTGCCCACAAGCGGATCCGCCGCTGTCGGTCTGACGGTGACCGAGGCCCCATGTCCACCTTAAGAACGTGCACTGCCGGGGCCGCACACCGGATCCCGGTTGTCAGCTCTTGGGTGCGCGAGCCCGGTGCCCCGGCTGCGGAGCGTTTCCGAGGCGGAATGTTCAGGCGACTGGATCGGCCAGCCGGGCCACCGTGGTCCACAGTGCGTCAGGTGTGGCGAAAGTGTCCCGGTTGAGCGCGTCATCGACGAAGTGCACCTGGTACTGGGCCTCCAGCTTGCCGAGCAATTCCACGGTGCCGAGCGAGTCCAGCCCCATGTCGCGCAGGTCGAGATCAGGGTCGAGGGACTCGTCCTCGGCCAGGAACGGCAGAAAGCCGCGCAGAATCTCCTCGAACTCGGGTTCCCACTCCGTGCTCATGCGTCCCGCCTCCACCCATCCATACATCGATCAGTCCTCGGATCGTGACGCTATGTCTGCGGGATGCGTCGAAGTAACCCCTCATCCGTGCTACGCCACCCCTATCACCAGCGTGGCCGGACCGTACCTGAACTGCGCTTGCAGAAGGGCTCCTTGACGCTCACCGACGGTACTGTGTACCTTGTACGCGTTGTTGCGTACGAGGCACGCTTAAAGTGTGCGCTTTACGCAAAACGGAGACTGTGTATACAGTACGAACGTGCGTGTCTCGTACGCAAAAGTGTGAGGCCCGCGTCATGGAGGCGGAGAATGGGCGGTAACTGGGCTGTCGAGGCGGCCGGGCTCAAAAAGTCATATGGGAAGGTCGACGTGCTCGCTGGCATCGACCTGCAGGTCCCGGAGGCCAGCGTCTTCTCACTGCTCGGGCCGAACGGTGCGGGCAAGACGACGACCGTGCGGATCCTGTCGACGCTGTTGCGTGCGGACGCCGGACAGGCCCGGGTGGCGGGGTTTGACGTGGACCGCCAGCAGCGTGAGGTGCGGAGCGTCATCAGCCTCACCGGGCAGTACGCGGCTGTGGACCAGTTGCAGACGGGCGAGGAGAACCTCTGGATGACGGCCAGGCTGGCCGGTGTCTCGCGGGGCGAGGCCCGGCGCCGCGCTCAGGAACTGCTGGAGCGCTTCGACCTCGTGGATGCCGCGCGCCGCCGGGTGGCGACCTACTCCGGAGGTATGCGCCGCCGCCTCGACCTTGCCGCGGGCCTTGTCGGCCGTCCCTCCGTCATCTTCCTGGACGAACCCACCACCGGCCTGGACCCGCGCAGCCGCCGAGCCATGTGGGAGGTCATCACCGGTCTTCTGGGAGAGGGCGTCACTATCTTCCTCACCACGCAGTACTTGGAAGAGGCCGATCAACTCGCTGATTCGGTCGCCGTGATCGATGGCGGGCGCGTGGTCGCCCAGGGCGCACCCGCCGAACTCAAGCGGCGGGTGGCCGGGCAGCGGCTCGACGTCGTCTTCGACGACGACTCCGCTTACGACGAGGGGCAGCGGCTGCTGGCGGGCCGAATCTCCACCACGGACCGCTCCCGGCTGACGATCGGCGTGCCCACCGACGGCAGCGCGGCGCAGGTGCGGTCGCTGCTCGACGAGATCGACCCTGAGGCCCGGCTGGTCAGCCGGTTCTCGGTACACACGGCCACGCTCGACGACGTCTTCCTGGCGTTGACGGGCCGCCCCATGCAGCGTGACAAGAACGAGAACACCAACGAGAACGACAAGGAGACCGCCGGTGTCTGAACTGGCCTTCCCCGCAGGCGCGCTGCGGCACAGGAGCAAGCCGGCGGCCGTCGTCCAGAACGCGATCACCATGAGCGGCCGGTGCATCCGCCTGACCTCGCGCGCACTTGACGCGATCATCACGTCCGTGATGATGCCGGTCATGCTGATGCTGGTCTTCGTCTACCTCTTCGGCGGTGCGATCAAGAACAGCACCGGTGGTGACTACGTCAACTACGTCATTCCCGGGGTGCTCATGCTCTGCGCCGGCTGGGGTAGCGCGGCTACGGCCGTGAACGTCAACCTCGACATGAACGGGGGTATCGTCGACCGACTGCGGTCGATGGACGTCGGCGGCACGGCCGTACTCTGTGGCCACGTGGTGGCCAGCGTCGCGCGCAATGTCGTCTCGACCCTGATCGTGTTCGGCGTCGCCCTGCTCATTGGGTTCCGCGCCGACGCCGACGTGGTGCGCTGGATCGCGGCAGCGGGCGTGCTGCTGATGTACATGCTGGCGGCCTCCTGGCTCGCCGCCGTCTTCGGACTCCTGGTCAAGACGGCCGAGGCGGCCGGCGGATTCTCCTTCCTCATGATGTTCGTTCCGTACGTGAGCAGTGCCTTCGTCCCCGTCTCCACCTTGCCGTCGTGGTTGCGTGGCGTGGCGAAGCACCAGCCGGTCACTCCGATCATCGAGTGCCTGCGCCGACTGCTGAACGACCAGCCGCTGGGCGACAACGCCTGGCTGGCCGTAGCCTGGTGCGCCGGCATCCTGCTGGTGTCGGTGGTACTCGCCGACCGAACCTTCCGGAGGCGGGTCGCGTAACGCACTTCCCCCTGGCACGCAGACTGTAAGTGTGCCCAATCCATAGACCACCGGTCGTCCGTGCCCCCCCGTCGCGGACGACCGGTGCTGTGGTTTGCGAATCCGATATCAATGTCCCTGAAGGCAGCCGTTTCGGGATAGATTGAGGTTGCTGTGACAGTGTCGATGGAGTGCATGAAACGGGAAAGCAGGGGCAATGGGTAAGGAGAGCGGGATGGGCCTGCCGACGAGTATTGAAGTGGCCTGGGGGCTGCGGGAACCAGTCACCAAGGGGCCCAAACGCGTACTGAGTCTCGAACGGATCGTCGGGACCGCGGTGAAAATCGCCGAGGAGTCGGGTCTCGGTGCTGTTTCGATGAACCGCATTGCCAGAGAACTGAATTCCTCGACCATGTCGCTCTACCGATATGTGTCGGCGAAGGACGAGCTGCTTCCGCTCATGGTGGACCAGGCATTCGGGCCCCCGGTCGCGCCGGACGAGGAGTGTGTCGGCTGGCGGGCCGGTCTGGAGCACTGGAGCTGGTCGTACCTGGCGGTGCTCCGCCGCCATTCCTGGGTGGTCCACGTACCCATCGGCGGCCCCCCCTCCACACCCAACCAGGTCGCATGGGTTGAGCAAGGGCTTTCCTTCCTCGAAGACGTGAACCTGGAGGAGGCGGAAAAACTGTCGACGATTCTGCTGCTGGCGGGAATCGTCCGAAACGACGCCATGCTCGCCGTTACGTACGAAGCCTTCGCAAAGCCGGATGCCTCGGGCCGCGAGGTCATGATGGAATACCGCCGGCTGATCGAGAAGCTCGCCGACAAGGAGCGTTTCCCGGCGATCAACAAGGTCATCCAGGCAGGCGTGTTCGACAGTGCGGATGATCAGGACACCGAATTCATCTTCGCGCTCCGTCGGGTTCTCGACGGCGTGGACGCACTTATTTACCGGCGTACCCAGTCCTAAAAGGGGTTGATAGGGGTTCGGCAGGAGGATAGGGGGTCATGTTTAGGGGGCTGTAGGGATCCCTTCACGTGCGCAATGTGCGGTAGAAATGACGCAGACAGCTCGACCCTATGCGAGGGGCATTCTGTGCTCCTGCTGTCGGCGCTTTTCACTGATCCCAGCCAACGGAGCCTATTTCATGAGTCTGCACCTCCTGTTCATGAGCATGCCTCAGCCCGGCCACGTCTTCCCCAACCTCGCGGTCATCGAAGAACTGGTGCGTGAGGGGCACCGCGTGAGCTTCGCGACAGGAGCGAGCCTGACGGACGCCGTGGGCGCGGCCGGCGCCACAGCCCTGCCCTACGACTCCGTCTACGACCGGCCGGTGCGGCTCAAGCTGGAGTCGGAGCAGTCGGACATGGCGCTGATTGTCCACGACGACGGTCTGGCCATGCTGGCTGCAGCCGAGTCGGCGCTCACGGACGACCGGCCCGACGCGGTCCTCTACGACACCATGACGGCGCAGGTCGGCCGGGTCCTCGCGGAAAAGTGGGGACTCCCGTCCATCCAGTTGAACCCCATGTTCGCGTCGAACGAGAAGTTCAACATGATGCGGGCACTCTTCACGCAGGAGGAGTCGGACGCCGCGGTCGACAACGTTGAGAGCGTTGCAGCTGCCATGCCGCCCGAAATGCAGCAATGGTTTGCGAAGACGACCGCCATGCTCGTGGACAACGGCATCGAAACCCCGCTCGGTGAATGGCTCGCACGTGTGCCCGATTTCGGTGTCGTCTACCTGCCGCAGGCATTTCAGTACGCGGGGGAGCTCTTCGATGAGCGATTCGCCTTCGTGGGCCCCTGCCTGAGCGACCGCGGCTTCCTCGGTGCCTGGCAGGTGCCGGACAGCGGACTGCCGGTGGTGCTGGTCTCCCTGGGCACCATCGTCAACGACCACCCCGAGTTCTTCAAGTCTGTCGTGCAGGCGTTCACCGGCGCCCCGTTCCATGTGGTCATAACCGTCGGCAAGGGTGTCGACCTGGCGGCTCTCGGCCCGCTGCCCGCGAATGTTGAGGCTCACGCGTTCGTCCCGCACCTCACCGTCCTCGAGTACGCCCAGGTGTGTGTCACCCACGGCGGTATGGGTGGTGTCATGGAGGCCATGGCCAAGGCGGTCCCGTTGGTGGTGGTCCCGCAGTCCTACGCGTCGGCCTCCATCTTCCACCGGGTCGAGGAACTCGGCCTCGGCCGTGTCCTGGACGCGGCCGACTTCACCTCCGCATCCCTGCGCAAGACGGTGGAGGAGGTTGCCGGGGACGAGCGGATCCGCGCCAACGTGCGGGACATGCAGCGTCACATCCAGGAGGCGGGCGGCGCGCGCCGCGCTGCACGGGAGATCGAGAACCACCTCCGCCGCGTCCGGGGCTGACCGACCCGCGACTTGCACCTGCCTGCCCACCAGCCATGTGCCCGTAGGCCATGGCACACACCCAGATTGGATCACTGACGCATGGGACAGCACGTTCTCTTCATGAGCATGCCCATCGCGGGGCATCTCTTCCCCAACTTGGCCGTGGTCGAGGAACTGATCCGCCGCGGGCACCGGGTCAGCTTCGTGACCGGGGAGAGTCATGCCGACGCCGTCCGGCGTACCGGCGCCGACGTCATCACCTACAGCTCGTCCTTCGACGACGTCAAGAAGCTGAACCTGACCCAGGACCGGGACGGGGTCAACACGCCCCTGACCGTGCTCAAGGACGGCATCGTGATGCTGGAGGAGGCCAAGGTCCGGCTGGCCGACGACCGGCCGGACCTCGTCCTCTACGACATGCTCGCGTTCCACGTCGGCCGCGTACTCTCCCACGCCTGGGGCGTGCCGGCCGTCCAGCTCAATCCCATGTTCGCCAGCAATGAGCACTTCTCGCTGCACAAGGCCATGCATGACGCACCGCCGTCGGCCGACGGCGGGCAGGAGGAGCAGAAGCCGGAGGCCCTGGCGGCCGGGATGGGGGAGTGGTTCGCGGCGCTCGCGGGGCTGCTCGCCTCGCACGGCGTGGACACCCCGCCCCAGGAGTTCCTCACCGCCACCGAGGAACTGACCCTGGTGTACCTCCCGCGGGAGTTCCAGTACGAGGGCGACACCTTCGACGAGACGTTTGCCTTCGTCGGCCCCTGCGTCAACAGCCGCTCCTTCATGGACACGTGGGAACCGCCGACCGACGGCTTCCCCGTGGTGCTGGTCTCGCTCGGTGGCATCTTCAACGAGCTGCCCGACTTCTTCCACACCATCGTCAGCACGTTCACGGACAGGCCATGGCACGCCGTGATCACCGTGGGCGACGGCATCGACCCGGCCGAACTCGGCCCGCTGCCGGCCAACATCGAGGTGCACCGCTGGGTGTCGCACAGCGCGGTGCTCGCGCACGCCCGGCTCCTGGTCAGCCACGGCGGCACCGGTAGTGTCACCGAGTCGCTGAGCCTCGGCGTCCCCCTGGTGGCGATCCCTCAGTCCTCCGACACCCGTCCCACTGCCCGGAGGGTCGAGGAGCTGGGCCTGGGCCGTCGCCTCAACCACACCGAGCTGAGCGCGGAACTGCTGCTCAAGACGGTCGAGGACGTCGCGTCGGATGAGGCGATCCGCGGAAACGTCGACCGGATGAAGGAGCGGATGCGGGCCGCCGGCGGCACCACGAGTGCCGTCGACGCACTCGAGGCGCACCTGCGGCGCGTCGTCACCGAGCGAGGCGGGGAGGCGTCGCATGCAGGCGCGTGAACTGGCGGTCGCCGGCGCCTTCGTCTTCACTCCCGACGTTCACACAGATGAGCGGGGTCTCTTCGTCGCCCCGTTCCAGGAGCCCTCCTTCCTCCAGACGGTCGGAGAGCCGTTCTCCGTAGCCCAGATCAACTACAGCCGGTCGTCCAGGGGTGTCATCCGGGGACTGCACTTCACCCGGACGCCCCCCGGGCAGAGCAAGTATGTCTACTGCGCGTCCGGCCGGGCCCTGGACGTCATGGTCGACGTACGGGTCGGCTCGCCGACCTTCGGCAAGTGGGACGCCGTCGAACTCGACGCCGAGTCCTTTCGCGCCGTCTACTTCCCAGTGGGCGTCGCGCACAGCTTCGCTGCGCTGGAGGACGACACGGTCCTCGCGTACATGGTCAGCAGCAGCTACGTGGCCGAACAGGAGCTGGCCATCAATCCGCTGGATCCTGAACTGGGGCTTCCCTGGCCCGGGTTCGAGCCCATTCTGTCGCCGCGTGACCGTGCGGCGGCGAGCCTGGCGGAGGTCGCCGCACAGAGCCTGCTGCCGCGCTACGAGGACTGCGTCCGGCAAGAGGGGGCGTAGCAGGTGTCCAACAGCGGCAGTCCGGCACGTGCGCGTGTCGTGGTCCTGGGCGCGACTGGCTGCCTGGGCCGGCAGATCTGCGCGACGCTTGCCCAGCAGGGCCACGACGTCGTCGCCGTGGCCAGGCACTTCGGGCCACAGATCGCAGACCACCGATTCCTCGCTCGTGACCTGGGGCGGATGACCGGCCCCGAGGTCGGCGCGATGCTGACCGAGGAACGTGCCGACGCCGTGGTGAACGCCAGCGGCACCTGGGAGCGTTCCGCGGCAGCACTCGATTACGCCCATGTCCGAGTTCCCCGCCTGGTCACCGAGGGGGTGGCGGCTGCCGCCGGACGCCCGCGTCTCGTCCACATCGGCACCATTCACGAGTACGGTCCGGTGCCTGCGGGCACGGTCATCGACGAACACCACGACACTCGGCCCGAAACCCCCTACGCGCGCGCAAAACTGACCGGCACGCGCACGGTGCTCGAGGCCGCCGAGGCGGGTCACGTCGATGCCGTCGCCCTGCGGGTGGCGAACGTGTTCGGTCCGTACCCCTCGCCCAAGAGTTTCCTTGGCACCTTGGCGGCCCGGCTGAGTGCCACCGGTCCCCAAGAGACCATCGACCTGACTCTCGCTCCGGCCCGCCGGGACCATGTCGACACACGTGACGTCGCCGACGCCGTGGGCCGGGCCGTGCGCTCCAGCGGCGACATCAGCGGTCAAGCCGTCAACATCGGCCGTGGAGAGGCCCTCAGCCTGAGGGACCTGGTCTACGGCATGGTGGCCGCCGCCGGCCTGCCGCCGGAGGTCATCAAGGAAGGCGGTACGCCCCTGTCGAGCGCCGGCGGCGGCGACTGGACTCTCGCCGACGTCGGCCGCGCTCGGGGACTGCTCGGGTGGTCCCCGCTCCACACCGTCGAAGAATCGCTCAAAGCGATGCTGGCCCTCTAGGTAGTTGGTGAAGATGAAGGGGATTATCCTCGCGGGAGGGAGCGGAACGCGGCTGCACCCGCTCACCCATGCCCTCTCCAAGCAGCTGCTGCCCGTCTACAACAAGCCCATGATCTACTACCCGCTGTCGGTGCTCATGCTGGCAGGTATTCGCGAAGTGCTGGTGATCGCGGCGCCGGACCAGATCGACATCTACCGTGGGCTGCTCGGTGACGGTGAGCGACTGGGCATCAGCATCGACTACGTCCAGCAGGACTCGCCGCGGGGCATCGCCGACGCGTTCATCGTCGGGGCTGACTACATCGGGAATGACAGCGTCACTCTCATCCTCGGTGACAACATCTTTCACGGCCCCAACTTCTCGGCGCTGCTCGCGGAGACCACGCGCGATGTCTCGGGCTGTGTGCTGTTCGGCTACAGCGTCAAGGACCCCGAACGCTACGGAGTCGGCGAGGTCGACACCGAGGGGCGCCTCCTGCACATCGAGGAGAAACCGGCCCGGCCGCGCTCGAACCTGGCGATCACGGGTCTCTACATCTACGACAACGACGTCGTCGACATCACCAAGAACCTCAGTCCGTCCGCGCGCGGGGAACTTGAGATCACGGACGTCAACATGGCCTACCTGGAGCAGGGGCGGGCGCGGCTGGTCGACCTCGGCCGTGGGTTCGCGTGGCTCGACACCGGCACCCCGGAGTCGCTGTTGCAGGCAGGGCAGTACGTCCAGGTGCTCGAACAGCGCCAAGGCGTCCGGATCGCCTGCCTGGAGGAGATAGCCCTGCGTATGGGCTACATCGATGCCGGGGCGTGCTACCGCCTGGGCGTCGCCATGGGCAAGTCGGACTACGGCTTGTACCTGATGGACCTGGCGTCCGGCCGACAGTAGGGGGAGCGATGAGGATTCTTGTGACCGGGGGGGCCGGCTTCATCGGCTCCAACTTCGTGCGTCACCTTATGAGCGGCCGGTACCCGGAACTCGCGGACGCCTCGGTGGCCGTGCTGGACAGGTTCACCTATGCCGGAAACGAGGCCAACCTCGCACCGGTGGCGGACCACCCCCGCCTCACGGTGGTGCGCGGCGACATCTGTGACGGCCCGCTGGTGGCCAGCCTGATGAGAGGCACGGACCTGGTGGTCCACTTCGCCGCCGAGTCGCACGTCGACCGATCCATCGCCAGCGCCGCGGAGTTCGTTCGTACGAACGTCCTGGGGACCCAGACCCTGCTGCAGGCCGCGTTGGAGGCCGGCACCGGGCGTTTCGTCCATGTATCGACCGACGAGGTGTACGGCACCATCGACCGGGGTGCGTGGACGGAGGACGAGCCGCTTCTGCCCAACTCGCCCTATGCGGCGTCGAAGGCGGCGTCGGACCTGCTGAGTCTGGCCTTCCACCGCACGTACGGTCTCCCGGTGTGCGTGACGCGGTGCTCGAACAACTATGGTCCGTACCAGTACCCGGAAAAGGCCATTCCCCGCTTCGTCACCCGGCTGATGTCCGGACAGACCATCCCGCTGTACGGGGATGGCCTGCATGTACGGGACTGGCTGCATGTCGACGACCACTGCCAGGGCGTCGCCCTGGTCGCCCAGAGCGGAAAGCCCGGCGAGGCCTACAACATCGGCGGCGGCACCGAGTTGAGCAACCGTGCCCTGGTCGGCAAACTGCTCGAACTGTTCGGCGCCGACGAGAGCCGGATCGAGCGGGTGCCGGACCGACCGGGACACGATCGGCGTTACTGCGTCGACATCACCAAGATCTCCAAACAGCTGGGTTACGCCCCCGCGGTCCCCTTCGAGGAGGGACTTGCCCAGACCGTGCGTTGGTACGCCGACCACCGGGGCTGGTGGGAGCCGCTGCGCGCCCGGGCGGAGGCAGGGGTATGAGCCTGCCGCTCGCGCAGAGGGTCGCGCGGTCCTCCGCGACCCTCGCCACACCGACCTCCACCCTCGACGGATTCCGCGAGTGGTGGCACTGGCAGCAGGTGGCCGACGCCTCGCGCGTGCGGAGGATCGCGTTCGACCAGCTGCGCTCGTGGTCCTTCCACGCGGAAACCGGCAACCTCGTGCACGACAGCGGTGGCTTTTACACGATCGAGGGCCTGCGCGTGCACCGGGACTCCGGTCCGGTGCACGCCTGGACCCAGCCTGTCATCCATCAGCCGGAGATCGGGATCCTGGGCCTGGTCGCCAAGGAATTCGACGGGGTACTGCACTTCCTGATGCAGGCCAAGATGGAGCCGGGCAACTTCGGCGGCCTGCAGCTGTCACCGACGGTGCAGGCCACCCGCAGCAACTACCGTAGGCTGCACAGCGGCAGGGCCGTTTCCTACATCGACTACTTCACCGGCGCGCACCGCCCCAGCGTCCTGGCGGACGCCCGCCAGTCGGAACAGGGGTCGTGGTTCTACCGTAAGCGCAATCGCAACGTCATCGTCGAGGTCACCGACGCCGTCGATGTCCTCGACGGCTTCCGTTGGCTCACTCTCGGGCAGTTGCACCATCTGCTGGAATTCGACGACCTGGTCAACATGGACTCCCGCAGCGTGCTGGCATGTCTGCCCTTCGCCTTCGCCGGTGAGCCGGCGGGACAGCGGGAGGTGAGCACCGAGCTGCTCAGCTGGATCACCGAGGCCCGAAGCCGTCACGAGGTGACCGCGGAGCGGATCGCGCTGTCGGAGGTGACGGGCTGGAAGACGCTGCCGGACCGCATCACCCACGAGGACGGCGCCTTCTTCGACATCATCGCAGTCGACGTCACCACGGAGGGACGCGAGGTCCACAGCTGGACCCAGCCCCTGCTGGCTCCACGGGGCGTGGGAGTCGCCGCCTTTCTGGTCCGGCGGACCGAGTCCGGTCCGCACGTTCTCGTCGGCACCCGGGTCGAGGCCGGTGCCGCCGATGTTCTCGAACTGGGACCCACCGTGCAGTGCACGCCGGAGAACTACGTGGTCCTGCCCGGAGGCCCGGAGGTTCCGTTCCTGTCCCACGTGCTCCAGGCCCCGAAGGCGCGGGTGCTCTTCGACACGGTGCTCTCCGAGGAGGGCGGACGTTTCCACCACGCCCGCAACCGCTACATGCTCGTCGAGGTTCCCCCGGAAGCGGAGCTGCCCGAGTCCTCCGACCACCGCTGGGTCGCGATGAGCGAGCTTGCCGGTCTGATCCGGCACAGCCACTACCTCAACGTCGAGGCCCGCACCCTCATCACCTGCCTACAGAAGGTCCTCACGTGCTCGCCCACTCCGCCACAGTACGACCTCTGACCATCGGCGTCCTCGGAACGTCCTCCTTCGCCGGCCGGCGGATGGTGCCCGCGCTGCACGGCTGCCCGGACATCCGTCTCGGGGCTGTCGCGGGTCGGGACGCCGCGCGGGCGGAGCGGACCGCTGCCGCGTGGGGCTGCTCCTTCCACGCGAGCCATGAGGAGCTCTTGGCTCGGCCGGACGTCGACGCCGTCTACGTACCTCTGCCCAACTCCCTGCACGCCGCCTGGGTCCGCCGGGCCCTGCAGAGCGGCAAACACGTGCTGGCCGAGAAGCCGCTGACCACTGATCCCCACGCCACGGCAGAGCTGTTCGACCTCGCTGCCGACAGCGGACTCGTGCTGCGGGAGAACTATGCCTTCGAGCACCACGTCCGTCACCGGACGGCCAGGGACCTCGTCGCGCAGGGATGTATCGGACAGATCCGGCACTTCAGTAGTTCGTTCTGCATTCCCCCGTTGCTCGCTGACGACATCCGCTACCGCGCGGACCTCGGGGGAGGAGCGCTCCTGGACGCCGGGGTATATCCGATCCGGGCCGCCCAGTACTTTCTGGGCGACGATCTCACGGTGGCCGGTGGCGTCCTGCGGTGGGATTCCCATCATGGCGTCGATGTCGGGGGCAGCGCGTTGTTGCGCCGGGCGGACGGTGTCACCGCGGTGCTGACGTTCGGATTCCAGCACCGCTACGGAGCGGAGTACGAGGTGTGGGGCAGTGCCGGGCGCCTGGGCACCGAACGCGCCTTCGCGGTAGGCCCTACCGAGGTGCCGACCCTGCGAGTGGAGGACGGGGACGGGACGCGGCGTACCGAACTTGACGCGCAGGACCAGTACCTGGCCGGCCTGGCCGCGTTCGCTGCGGCCGTGCGTGTGACGGAGGAGTCCGGAGCGGACCCCGACCATGACGTCACGGCGGCGCGGGCACGGCGCACGGCGGAACTCGCCGCCGAAATCGCCCGCATGGCGCGCGCGGCGAGCGGAGAGCGGGAGCCCGGGCAGGTCGGGTCCGGCAGGGCGGTGGACCGATGGAGGTCGTAGGCCGCGGTTTCCTCGCCCGCAATCTCGCCGCCGTTGCGGACCGGCATGCGTACGTGACCGTTCTGGCAGCCGGCGTGTCGACGACTCACGCCACCGCGGAAACGGAGTTCGAGCGGGAACGGAAGCTTGTGGACGAAACGGCGCGCCGCTGCCACCGCACAGGCCGGACCGTGGTGCTCTTCTCCACCGCCTCCTCGTCGATGTACGGGACGACAGATGTGCCGGCGGGCGAGGACGCCGCCGAGCTGTCCGACTCCCGTTACGGTCGGCACAAGCGCCAGGTCGAGGAGGTCGTCGCGGAGTCCGGCGCCCGCTGGCTGGTACTGCGGCCCAGCCACCTGATGGGCGCCGGCCAGCGTCCGCACCAGTTGCTGCCGGCGCTGGTGGACCAGATCAGGTCCGGTCGGGTGCGGGTACACCGGGGAGCGCACCGGGATCTGCTGGACGTCGTGGATCTCGTGACCGTACTGGACGGCCTGCTGACCGCCAACGTGCGGGACGAGATCGTGAACGTCGCCAGCGGGACACCGTCCGCGGTCGAGGACATCGTGCGGGGCGTCGAACGGCGGCTGGGCCGCACCGCCGTGCACGAGACGGTCGACGGTGTCCGGCAGCGCACCCTGGTCTCCGTGGACAAGCTGCGCAAGCTGCTGCCCGAGTTGCCCCTGATCGACGGACTGGGCGGTGACGGCCATCTCGATCGTCTCCTTGACCGGTACGTGCCCTGCTACTGACCCCGGCTCGGGCCCGTCGGCCGGCTGCGCCGCACCCGTGCGCATGGACCCGTGGCCACCACCTGCTCCGGTGGTGGCCACAGGCCCTGTCGCGTGGGTGTGGCCCGATCTCAACCGCGTGAGGCGGCGGCGGACTGCTCCAGGACATCGGCTGCGCGAACGGCGCCGCCCGCCCGGCGAACGGGGTCCTGCATCCCACGCGCCCGCGCCGACGTCTCCGTGTCGGAGAGCAGCTTGACCACAGCGTCGCGCAGTCCCTCAGCGGTGAGGTCCTCCGGCGCGATCACCTCACCGAGCCCGAGGTCGGTCACCCGGCGCCCCGTGGGACGGTCCAGGGGGCTGTGCGGAACCATGACCATGGGCACTCCGGCGCTGAGCGAGTCCATCACGCTGCCCATGCCGCCATGCGTGACGAACGCCTTGGCGTGTTCGAGGACGGCGACGTGCGACACCCAGCGGTGCGCCTCGATGTTGGACGGCAAATCGCCCAGCGCCGCCGGGTCCATGCTGCTGCCCAGGGTGAGGACGACGTGAAAGGATGCGTCGGCGAAGGCCTTGATGCAGGCGTCGAAGAAGCCGGTCGCGTCGCTGAACGTTGCACCGAGCGACACCAGGACCACGGGCATCTCACTGGTCGGCGGCTGCCATTCCCCGAGGAAGCTCCGGTCGCTGATGCACGGGCCGACGAATGAGAACCGCCCGTCGAAGCTCTCGCCGTGAATCTGGAATTCCTTGGGCAGAAAGACGAGGTTCGATTTGGCGATGCTCAGGAAGAACTCGTGAAACGGGACGTCGAGTCCGTGCTCGGCCACCAGCTTGTTGATCGCCTCCACCATGACCGGCGGAGCCGCGTAGTCGGCCACACCACCCGTGTCCGACTCGTCGAAACCGGAGGCGAAGGAGAACTTCTCGTTCTGCGCGAAAGCGGGACAGAGCTGGACGGCCGGCAGCCCCCACTTCCGCTCCAGGATGCGGCCGGCGTGAGAGGTGGCGAAGTCATAGACGACCACATCCGGACGGTCGCCGTCCAAGGCTGCCTCGACGGTGCGGAGCATGGCCGCGCTCTCGTCGATGAGCAGGGTGAGCATGCGGGAGCCCAGGTCCTCGTTGACGCTCTCGAAGTGGTTCAGCGAGCGATATTCGGACGCGTACGGCAGCACAGTGGCCCCAGCGGCGCTGACGGGTGCGGACACCTCCTCGCCGGTGACGAAGGTGACCCGGTGTCCACGACGGGTCAGTTCTTCCACGACGGCCAGATTGGGAAGGATGTGCCCATGGTCGGGAATGACCAGGAAGAGAAAGTGCTGCGCCATGCGGTGTCCAATCTCGTGGATGGGGAAGTTCGGGAACGGCGCGTAACCTCTCGAAGATGCGCCGAATGACTTGGCCCGGACTTTGCGTCCGCCTCGGTGCGGAGTGCAAGATGAATACGCGGTGAAGCTACCGGTGGGGGCAGCCGTCGCCATACCCCTAGCATGCCTTTCTGGGGTGGGTGGACGGTGGGCGGGGGCCGGCGGCGAATTTCCCCGGGACACTGTCCGGAACTCGATGTTTGTGTCGGGCTGACCCGCTAAACCGAGGAACTTGCGGACGGATTAACTTGACTGCGGGGGTAATCAAAGGGTGAGGTATTGGGTACCCACCGTAACTAGTTGCGGATCGGCCTCTGGGGGGTGGCCTTCGGCGCTGTAGCCTCGATGGAAGATTGCATATGAAAAGCGACGATCTCTGGCGGAATGTCCGCCCTGCTCCCGGTGTCGTCGCTTCCGTGGAAAGCGATGGCTCGCTGACGCTGCGCCGCGGTGAGGTGGCTTTCATCTGCGGTCCTGGTGGTGCGGTGATGTGGATCACTCTGCAATGCAACGCTTGGCGGCTCGGTGCCACGGCGCATGAGTTGGGACGCCTGTGGTCGCAGGACGCGCTCTGGGTTCGCGTCAAGCTCGGCTGCTGGGTGGAGGACCTGCTCGAAGTGGGGCTCGTCGTGGAGGTCTGACCCTCGCCCCCTTTGCTTGTAGGGAGCATCGGCCCGCCGCGGAAGTAACTCTGAGTGCGCCATAAACTTGCTGCGTGTGATGTACACTCCCAGCCGTCTGGAGGCTAGGGGTTGCCTTCCTATCAGCGGTTGAAGTGCCTGCGGGACTCCTATAGCATCGCCAGCACGCCTGGTTGGCGTAGTTGAGGTTCCAGAACATCTCTCGACTGGGGGGCTGTGAGATGGCTGTGAGGTTTGATCGGTCGATGATCCGCTACCCCGTCGAGTCAGCCTGATCGGCCCTTCTGGGGGCATTCTGACCAGATTCCCCCTGTGGAGTCGCCGAATCGTGCTGTTCTGCATGAAGATTCGTATCGAATTAACGGGGAACGGTATGGCAATTCTTGAGTTCCGTACTGGAGGTAATAAAGTTGAGGCAGCCATGGTCGATTCCCTCGCCCGGCGGGCGGGGATCGTCCTTATCGAGGGGGCCGCCGGACATGGCAAGAGCGCGTTGCTGCAGCAGGCGGAGCGTGTCGCCGCCTCGCTCGACGCGCTGGTCCTCTCCACGGTCTGCTCGGCTGCTGAACGGGACATCCCCTTCAGTACTCTGCGGCAACTGCTGGTCGGTGTGCGCGAAGGCCTGCTGGACGACTTCGCGTCCGTGGCCTCCGATCCTCAGATCCTTGCGGGCGTGCATGAGTTCTGCGCACAGATCGACGTACTGAGCCGGCGACGGCCCGTGATCTTCTGCATCGACGATATGCACCATGCCGATGAGGCGTCGCTCCAGTACCTCGGCGCTCTGACGCGTGGCGGGCGGGAGCGAGTCCTCCTGGTGATGACCAGGTCGCCCTACTTCGACAGGCCGTACCCCGCATCGATCGACAGCGCGCTCTCCAGGAGCGACATCGAGCGGATCGTCCTGGAGCAGATGAACACCGACGAGGTCGACGATCTCCTGCGGCGGAACCCCGATCTCGCCGGAATCGGCGCCATGCCACGGGAGTTGCGCGAAGCCGCCGGCGGCAACCCGCTGTTGGTCAAGACCCTTCTGGACGAACTGTGCGACGCCGACCCGGCGGCCCACTCCGATCCCGTGCCCTGGGCGGGGACGAGATTCGCGAGGGCCGTGCTGACCTGTTTGCGGCGCAGTGGCTACGCGGCGAAGGAAGTGGCCTGCGCCTATGCCGTGCTGCAGGACGTTCCGGAGCCGGAGAACGTGGCCCATCTGCTGGGGTTGCCCGTCACCACGGTCACCCAAGCGCTCGATGCGTTGAACGCGACCGGCATCATCGTGGGCCTTCGATACCGCCACCCGCGCCTGGCCCGGTTCGTCCTCGAGGCCATGGATCCCGTAGCCCAGGCTCGGTTGCACAGGGACTACGCATCGCTGCTGCACCGGACCGGCGCGCCGATCGGCGATGTCGTACGGCACCTGGAGGCGTCCTACGCGGAAGACCAGGCCTGGCCGGATCTTCCCTGGGCAGCCGACCTGCTGCGCGAGCATGCGGAGCGGCTGGTCGACGAGGACAAGCCCCGGCAGGCGGCTCGTTTCTTCGAGCTGGCGCGGAAAGCCAGTCAGGACCCGGGTCTATGCGCGGCGATAGACCTCCGGCTCGCCGCCATCACCTGGCGGTTCGCGCCCAATATCGCCGAACGACACCTGGCGGCTCCGCTGCGCATGGTCGGCGAGGGCGTGCTGTCGACGGGTCGCATGGACGTACTGGCACGCCTGCTGAAGGCACAGGGTCGCATCGCCGAAGCACGTGACGTGAGCGATCAGCTGGCCGGTCGGCTCGGCGACGCGGACGGTGCCTACGACATCGCGGCACGGCACGACGGAGCCGTGCTATGGGGTATGCCGGAGCAGATCGGCGCGGACCCTGCCGCCCACGAACGCTTCCTCGAGGCCAGCACGCTGTCGGAGTACACCGTGCTGCCCATCGTCCAGGCACTGCGTGCCCTCATGCTGTCGGACCAGTTGGACCGGGTATCCGCCTGGTGCCTGCGGCTCTCCGAGACGGCCGAGGAGCGTGACGCGCCGGGCTGGGTCGCGTTGTTCGCCACACTGCACGGTGAGGCGCTGTTGCGCCTGGGCGACCTGCCCGGGGCCGAGCGATACGCGACCCAGGCCAAGGAAGCTCTGTCCGACGGCTGCCGGTCGGTGTTCGCCGGTGCCGCGCACACGCTCCTCATCCGGGCCCGCACCAGCATGGGCAGCCACGTCGAAGTCGCCCGGATGCTCGACGCACTCGCATCAGAACTGCTGTGCGACACGGTCTTCCGGCCGGGCTACCTGTACGCCCACGGGCAGCACCTGATGGCGCTGGGACAGACGGCAGCAGCCCTGCACGAGTTCCTCGACGCCGGTCGCCTCCTCAAGGCCTGGGACATGGACCGGCCGCTCGCTCTGCCCTGGCGCACCGACGCGGCCGAGGCGCTGATCAAGCTGGGCGAGACCGCGCAGGCCGAGAGACTGATCGAGCAGCAGCTCGCCATGCCCGACGGCTGCCACCCCCGACTGCGCGGGGAGTCCCTGCGCCTCCGCGCGGCCATGGCGGCCACCCCTGAGCAGCAGCAGTCCCTGCTCGAACAGGCCGTCGAGGAACTGCAGCGCGCGGGAGACCGGCTGCAACAGGCCAGGGCCATGGCCGACCTGGGGCGTCTTCTGCAGACGCGGGGGGAGCGGGGCCGGGCCGATTCCCTCAATCGAAGTGCCTGGAACCTTGCCCAGGCGTGCGGCGCCATGGGTTTACAGGAGGAGATTCTGCCCGCTCTGGCCGTGGCGTCCCAGCCCGGTGCGCTCGTTCCCCGTCAGGTCCGGCGCGACGACCGGGGAGCGAGGTTGAGCGAGTCCGAGCAGCGGGTGGCGACGCTCGCCGCACAGGGGTATACCAACCGGGAGATATCCGCTCAGCTGTGGGTGACCGTGAGTACGGTGGAGCAGCACCTGACGAGGGTGTACCGGAAGCTGAGAATCAGCAGAAGGCAGGATCTGCCGGCTGACCTGCAGTTGAAGTGCGTGGAAGGTGCCTGATCGGAGGCGCCGAAGAGCAGTCTCCGTAGCCCAGGAAGGTACGGCGACGGCCTATCCGAGCGATTGAGGTGTGGACATGACGGTGGAGTCGTCGAAGCCGGAGGGCGAGCGTGCCCTGCGGGTGTCGGATGCCGACCGGGAGCACGTGGCGGAGCTGCTGCGGGAGGCTGTTGCCGAGGGACGGCTGGGCATGGACGAATTCGAGGAGCGGCTGGAACGGGCCTACCAGGCTCGTGTCTATGCCGATCTGAACTCGCTCACCAGCGACCTGCCCGCGCCGTGCTCCGGGGTGGTGTCCCACCGTCCGGTGAACGAGTGGGGCTCCCGGATCGGGGGCCGGCGGACGTCGTCCGGCGCCCTCGGCTTCCTCGGCGGCTTCCGCCGTGTCGGACGGTGGACCGTGGGTCGGCGCTTTCGGGCTCTGGCGTTCTGCGGTGGCGGTCAGATCGACTTGCGGGACGCCGACTTCGAGAGCCGGGAGACTGTCTTGCGCTGCTTCGCGATCATGGGAGGCATGCAGGTCATCGTCCCTCCAGGGGTGGATGTGGTGTCCCGCGGTTTCTCACTGATGGGCGGCTTCGGTACCCCGGCGCCCGCTGCTGTGGATCCGACCGCTCCCCGCGTGATCGTCACCGGCTTCACGTTCTGGGGTGGTGTGGGGATCGCGCGTCGGGCCCCTCAGCCGATTCCCGCCGAGCCCGGTACGGACCAGCCGGCGCTCGAGGCCTGAGCCGGGGCGGGCGCCCGCGGGCATTCCCGCGCCGGCGCCCGCCCGCACCTCGAAGGCTCGTGGCGTTCCGGCCTCACTCACCCCACTTCATGTAGATCACCGGCGACTCACGGGGGGCCAGCTGGCGCAGGGACCCGTAGTCGAGGCCGAGCACCTCACGCAGAGCGGTGGTTTCGCCGGGCCACTTGGGGTGGCTCAGCTCGTCGAACGCCAGGATGCTGCCCTTGGTCAGGTACGGCTTGATGGCTTCGAGGAGTTCCTTGGTCGGCTGGTAGAGGTCGAGGTCGAAGTAGGCCATCGCGATGATGGTCTCCGGGTTCTCGGCCAGGTACTGCGGCACGGTCTCCCGCACGTCGCCCTGCACCACGAAGGTACGCTGCGTGTGGCCGAAGGGCTCACCGGCTTCGTGGGCAGCGAGCACCTGGCGCAGGTGGTCCACCTCGCCGTCGGGCACCGCGAACCGGCCCGGCACCGCGCTGGTACTGACGCGGTCCACGTCCTCGATATCGGGGAATCCGGTGAACGTGTCGAAGCCGACGATGCGGCGCAGGGAGTTGTACGGCTCGTAGATGGCGCGCAACGCCGTGAGAGTGGCCAGATGACGCCCGTGCAGGACACCGAACTCCATGATCGTGCCCGGGACCTCGGGCAGCATGCGGTACAGGGCGTCCATGCTGAGCAAATCGGCGAGCTGGTGACGCCGAAGATACACGGGCAAGTTGTCGATCAGGTATTTCGGGGGAATTGGGCTCTCCGAGAACAGCTTGGTGAGCTGCTCACGGACATAACGCTCCTGCTCCGACTCGTGCGGCACAATATTCGGGTCGGTGAACTGCTTCTCGCTCATGAGGTCCTTTTCTAAATTCCGCTCGGTTGCCCGCCGTTGACGTGCTGCGATGTCACAGGCCGAGTTTGACCTGGGCGCCGCCATCTATCTTGAGATGCAGGCCGGTGACATAGCGCGATTCGTCCGAGGCCAGGTACACCACGGCGTGCGAGACGTCGTCCGGGGCGACGTAGGGGATCGGCATCGCCTGGATCCCGGTGAAGACCGGCATCGCGTCCTGCAGCGTCGGGGACTCCTTGTCGGGCAGGAACGCCTGGTACACCGCGTCGTTGAGGAGCATCTCCGTCGCGACGTTCGTCGGGTGGACGGCGTTGACCCGGATGTGCTGGGCGGCGAGCAGCTGGGAGAGCGTGTTGACGTACTCGACGAGCGAGTGCTTCGCGAAGCGGTAGCCGGCGAAACCGGGTCCGGCCTGAGACACGTCGCCGTGCCCCGGCTGGAGCCCCACGATCGAGCCGATGACGACGACGGACGCACCTTCTCCGAGGTGAGGCAGCGCCGCGTGCATCGTGTTGATGGCGCCGGACAGGTTGATGTCGACGGTCTCGGCCCAAGCCGTGATGGGGCGGCCGGCACCGATGGGAAGAATACCGGCATTGGGGATGACGATGTCGAGCCGCCCGAGTTCCGCCACGCCCGCGTCGATGGCGGCGCGCAGCGCCGCACGGTCGCGTACGTCAGCCTTGTGCGTAACGACGCGACGCCCTGCCTTCTCCACGAGACGCGCGGTCTCCTGCAGATCGTCCGCACTGGCCAGCGAATATTCCACAACGGGTATGTCCTCGCAGAGGTCGATCGCGATGATGTCCGCGCCTTCCTCCGCGAGTCGCACGGCGTGGCTGCGACCTTGACCGCGCCCCGCACCGGTTATTACTGCTACTTTTCCTGTCAGTCGGCCCATCGGCCCCCCTTTTTTTGCAGGTGCGCAGTTCGTCGATTCAAATACGTGCTCTCATTATTGGGGAGGCGAGGTCGAATGCAACATGCATCTCACCCCTAATCGTGGGATCGCGGCACCCCTGAGTGGGAGATAGGGGTGGGGGTCGGGCAGGGACTCGCATACCGTGACGCCCGGAGTTTGCGGACCTTATTTTCCCAGGACCGGCCCATGGATTTCAATCGAGGCGGAGGGTGCGAGTGGTCGGCCACGTGCATCTGACAGATGAGAATGACGGAATACGTGTCGAGTCGCCTGTGCAACTCGTGCACCATCTCCTGGACGACGCCGAGGCGGCGGCACCCGACGCCACCGCCGTCCGCGACGCGGACGGCGTCTGGAGCTACCGGCAGCTGGCCTTGTACAGCCGAGCGTTCGCACGCTGGCTGAAGGAACGCGGCGTCCGCCGCGGGGATCGCGTCGCGCTGCAGGTGCCGACCGGCCGCAAGCTGGTCGCCATGTTCTACGGCGCCTCCAGGTGCGGTGCGGTCTTCGTACCGATCAATCCGGCGATGAAGGCATTCCATCTGCGGCATGTTCTGGACAACGCCCAACCCTCCTTGATCGTCGCTGACGAGGCGAGCGCGGACAAGCTGGGCGAAGCAGGCGCCGAGACCGTCGAACAGGTAAGCGATCTGTGGGCCCGTGTCGAGGAACTGAAGTCCCTCGGGGCCGACTTCACCGACCCGGACGTACGGCCCGACGACGTGGCCACGTTCGTCTACACCTCGGGTTCGACGGCGGTGCCCAAGGCCGTCGTCTGTCCGCACGCCCAGGTGACCTTCGCCACCCGCGCGCTGACCCGGGCTCTCGGCTATCGCAGCGACGACGTCGTGCTGTGCCGCTTTCCGATGTCGTGGGACTACGGGCTCTACAAGGTGCTGATGACCTGCGCCGTCCGCTGCGAGGTCGTCCTGGCCGAGAGGGATTCGGATCTGACGATCCTGCGCCGGATGCGGGAGCTGGGCGTCACTGTCGTCCCGCTCGTTCCCTCGTTCGCCACCATGATCGTCACCCTGGCCACGCGGGAAGGGGGCGAGCAGGCGCCGGTGCGGATGTTCACCAACACGGGTGCTGCCCTGCCCAAGGCCACCATGGAAGCGCTTCGCGCACACTTCCCCGGCGCCCGAGTGGTGCGCCAGTACGGCCAGACGGAGGCCAAACGCATCACCGTCATGCCACCTGAGGAGGACACGGAACGCCCGGGTTCCGTGGGACTGCCACTGCCGGGGACCCAGGTGGTGATTCTTGACGCCGAGGGGGATCCCGTTCCCGTCGGCGAGGTGGGTGAGATCGTCGCCGCCGGACCGCACGTCATGCCCGGCTACTGGAGGACACCGGAAGCCACCGCTGGCGCCTTCCGTCCTGACCCCGTCACAGGCCGGCTTCGCCTGCATACCGGTGACTACGGCCGGTTCGACACCGACGGCTACCTCTACTTCGAGGGACGCCGCGACGACATGTTCAAGCGCAAGGGAATCCGCATGAGTACGACGGAGATCGAGGCCGCCGCGCTCGACGTGCCCGGTGTCCGCGCGGCAGCCGCGGTTCCCCCCGGCGAGACGCACGACCTGGTGCTGTTCGCGGAGTGCGACCTGGATCCCGGGGCGCTGCGCAAGGAACTGGCCCGGCGCCTGGAGCCGGCGAAGGTGCCCGCCGTCTTCCGGGTCCTCGAGACCTTCCCGCTCACCCAGCACGGCAAGAACTCCCGGCAGGAACTCCTGCGGTTGCTCGACCTGCTCGACGGAGGGGCGAAGTGAGCGGTACGCCTTTCGACCCGGACCGACTGGCCTCGGTGTACGGCACTCCGCTGTACGTGTACGACCTCGACCGGGTCCGCGCCGCACGGCGGGACCTGTTCGCCTGGCTGCCGGACGGCTTCGAGGTGTTCTACGCCTTCAAGGCCAACCCGCATCCCGACCTCGCCCGCGCGCTGCGTGACGGTGACGGACCTGCCTGCAAGGCGGAGATCAGTTCGACCGGTGAGCTGGCCGCCGCGCGTGAGGCGGGCTTCGCGGGCGCCGACATGCTCTACACCGGTCCTGGTAAGACCCCCGGCGAGTTGGCCGAGGCCCTCGCCGCCGGCGTGGGCGCCTTCTCCGCGGAATCCCCGTCCGACCTGCGTCACATCGGTGCTGCCGCGCTGGCCCAAGGCAAGGTCGCCGACTGTCTGCTGCGGATCAACAGTGCCACGGCCAGCGCCACCACCAGCATCCGGATGACCGGCACACCCACCCAGTTCGGCATCGACAGCGAGACGGTCGCCGACCTCGCCGACGAAATACGGCGCACACCGGGCACCCGGGTGATCGGTCTGCACCTCTTCTCCCAAAGCAACGCCCGCGACGAGGACGCGCTGATCAGCGAGCTCTCCCACACCCTCGCCGTGGCCGCCGCCGTTCAGAACGACCTCCAAATCCCGCTTCGACTCCTCGACATCGGGGGCGGGTTCTCGGTCCCCTACGCCCAGCACGGGGAGCGGGCACGCTATCCGAAACTGAGGGGCGAACTCGAGGCCGCCCTGGACCTGCACTTCCCGCGGTGGCGCACCGGCACCCCCCGGCTGGCCGTGGAGTCGGGCCGCTACCTGGCCGGTGACAGCGGCACGCTCATCGCCCGCGTCAGCAATGTCAAGGTCAGCCGCGGCAAGAAGTTCGTCGTCCTTGACGCGGGCATCAACACCTTCGGCGGCATGTCCGGGCTGGGCCGCCTCCTGCCGGTCTCGGTCCAGGTCGCCGGTGGCACGGCGACCGAGACGGCCACGCTGGCCGGGCCGCTGTGCACCCCCGGCGACATCCTGGGCCGACAGATCGAGGTCCCGGCCGGCCTGGCGCCGGGTGACCTGGTGCGTGTGGCGAACGCCGGCGCCTACGGTCCCACGGCCAGCCTGCTGATGTTCCTGGGACGTCCGGCACCGGCCGAGGTCACCGTCAGCGGCGGAGCGGTAGTGTCCGCGACGCGCCTCGAGCACGTGCGGCAGCCCGTGACGGAAGCGGGCCGGTGAACGCGGAAGCGGTGCCCGTGCGCGGCACGCCACCCGAGCGGAGCCGAGGAACCGTGATCGTCTCCTCGCTGGCCTCCGACGCGCACACCTGGAATCTCGTCTACCTACAGCTTCTCATCGAGGAATGCGGGTACGACGTGGTCAATCTCGGTCCCTGTGTGCCCGATGAGCTGCTGGTCGCCGAGTGCGCCGCCCTCGCCCCCGAGATGGTGGTGATCAGCAGCGTGAACGGTCACGGCTATCAGGACGGGCTCCGCGCCATCCAGTTGCTGCGTGCCTGCGAGGAACTCACGCGGGTCCCCGTCGTGATCGGAGGCAAGCTCGGCACCAACGGCTCCGAGGGCGACAACCGGGTGCGGGAGCTCATCCGAGCCGGATTCGACGCGGTCTTCGAGGACGGTCAGGACCCCATCGCCGCCTTCCGCGGTTTCCTGGCCTCCATGCCACGGGCCGGACTGCCCGATCCGAGCCCGCTCAGGATCGGCGCATGACGGACGACCTTCCGTTGCCCGACACAGGTGCCGGGTTCCCGGTCCCGGTGGACTTCGGGGCGTTCGTACGTCACAGGGGAGTCCGCGACCGCCTTGTCGTCCAGCCGCGTATGGGTTTCGGCGATCCGGTCAGTATGCGGCGTGGGTTGCTCGCGACCAAGCACGCCGCTGCCACCACGGTCGGCACCCTCACCCTCGACAGCTACACGAGGGTGGGAAACCTGGCCGCGGCGGAGAAGGCCCTGCGGGACGGTACGGACCTCAATGGCTACCCCCTGGTCAACCATCCCCCCGCCACCACGGCCGCACTGCTCGACGGCGTCCGTGACGCCGGCTTCCCGGTCCAGGTGCGCCATGGTTCCGCCGTGCCCATGGACATCTTTCGCGCCCTGACCCGGCTGGGGTTGAACGCCACCGAGGGCGGCCCGGTGTCGTACTGCCTGCCGTACGGTCGCACACCCCTGGCCGATTCCGTGGGCAACTGGCGCCAGTGCTGCGAGATGTACTCCTGGCTGCGCGAGGCAGGCGTCGAGCCGCACTTGGAAACCTTCGGCGGCTGCATGATGGGCCAGCTGTGTCCCCCCTCGCAGCTCGTCGCGATCAGCCTGCTCGAAGCGCTCTTCTTCGCCCAGCACGGCATCCGCTCCCTGTCCCTGAGCTATGCACAGCAGACCGATCCCGCGCAGGACCACGAGGCCGTACTGGCGCTGCGCCGCCTGTGCGCCGAACTGCTGCCCACGTCGAACTGGCATATCGTCGTCTACGCCTATATGGGGGTCTATCCGCAGACACCCCAAGGCGCCCGGCGCCTGCTCGGACAGGCCGCCGCGCTCGCCGTCACCACCGGTGCGCCGCGCCTGATCGTCAAGACGGTCGTCGAAGCCCACCGCATTCCGACCGTCGCGGAGAACGTGCAGGCGCTCGAGTACGCGGGCGCCGTGGCCCGGACGGTGTCCCCGGAAGTCTCGCCCGGCTGTGAACGTGCCGAGTCACAGACCTACGCGGAGGCCCGGGCACTGGTCGAGAGGGTGCTCGACCTGCACGACGACCTCGGCGCGGCTCTGTTGGCGGCGTTTCGCCGCGGCTACCTCGACGTCCCCTATTGCGTCCACCCCGACAATGCCGGCCGGGCGCGCAGCCGTATCGACCCCGACGGCCGGCTGCGCTGGAGCGAACTGGGAAATCTGCCGCTACAGGGCATCGCCGAGCCGACCAGGACCCGCGGGACCAGCTCGGCCGACCTGCTCAGGGACCTCTACCACCTGCGCTCCGTCTACGACGACCCCGCCCAGCCATGGTCCGCGGAGCCGGCCCTGAATGAAGGGCCAGGGTAGGGGCGGAATAGGGGTCGGGGAGTCTTTGTGGAGCCTTTGTGCCCGACCTAGAGTCGCAAGTCCGGTCCTGTCACCGGTCATTCACCGAGCCCAGTTTTCTGTGACGTCACCAGAACAGAGTGTGGAGTATGCCGATGAGCGGGCATGAAAGCCTTGGTTCCCACCTCGGGAGTGCCCGACTTGAGTCGCTGCCGCCGAGCGAGCAGGTACGCCGCCTGCTCGACCTGGTGTGTTCCAGTGCCGGGCGGGTGCTCAGGGATGCCGCCGGACAGACGGACCAGGAGAAGGAGGCCGCGCCGTTCGTCGCGGACCGTGCCTTCCGGGAGCAGGGTCTGGACTCACTCGCACTGGTGGCGCTGCAACAGCACCTGAGCGCCGAGACCGGGCTCGCCCTGCCGCCCACCGTCGGCTTCGACCACGCCACCCCCGCCGAACTCGCCGAGCACCTGCGCAGCGAACTGCTCGGTCCGGAGTCGCCGTCCGACCGTGGCACTCCCTCCCCCGTGCGCCGCACCGACTCCGACGAGCCGATCGCCATCGTCGGCATCGGCTGCCGCTATCCCGGCGGCGTGCGTTCCCCCCAGCAGTTGTGGCAGCTGATCGCCGACGGGCGGCACATCGTCGATCCCTTCCCCACGGACCGGGGCTGGGACCTCGATGCCCTCTACGACCCGGACCCGCAGACCCCTGGCAGCACCTACGTACGGCACGGCGGATTCCTCGCCGACGCCGGCGACTTCGACGCCGACTTCTTCGGTATCTCGCCCCGCGAGGCGCTCGCCATGGACCCCCAGCAGCGCCTCGTTCTGGAGACGGCATGGGAAGCGCTGGAGCGCGCCGGTGTCGTCCCCGACAGCCTGCGGGGCAGCCGCACCGGCGTGTTCATCGGCGCCGAGGCGCAGGAGTACGGCATCCGGCTGCACGAGGCTCCCGACGGACTCGACGGCTATCTGCTGACCGGCAACGCGCCCAGCGTCATCTCCGGCCGGGTCGCCTACACACTCGATCTCGAGGGCCCGACCCTCACCGTCGACACCGCATGCTCCTCCTCCCTCGTCGCCCTGCACCTGGCCGCGCGGTCGCTGAGGGACGGGGAGTCGGATCTCGCGCTGGCAGGAGGCGTGGCCGTCATGGGCGGCCCCGGCACCTTCACCGCCTTCAGCCGACAGCGCGGCCTGGCCCCCGACGGAATCTGCAAGCCGTTCGCGGAGGCCGCCGACGGCACCGGCTTCTCCGAAGGCGTCGGCGTCTTCGTCCTCGAACGGCTTTCCGACGCGCGTCGCAACGGCCACCAGGTGCTTGCTCTCGTCAAGGGCACCGCGATCAACCAGGACGGTGCCAGTAACGGCATCACCGCCCCCAGCGGACCTGCCCAGCAGCAGGTGGTGCGCGCCGCACTCACCGAGGCGGGACTGAGCGCGGGGGACGTGGACCTGGTCGAGGCCCATGGCACGGGTACCACGCTGGGCGATCCGATCGAGGCAAGTGCCCTGATCGCCACGTACGGTCAAGAGCACCACCCCGACCGGCCACTGCGTCTGGGCTCGGTGAAGTCGAACATCGGCCACACTCAGGCCGCCGCAGGGGCGGCCGGAGTGATCAAGGTGATCATGGCGATGCGGGCCGGGATCATGCCCCGCACCCTGCATGTGGACAGGCCTTCGCCCAACGTCGACTGGTCGGCGGGGACTGTCCGGCTGCTCACCGAAGAGCTGCCGTGGCACAGCGAGTCCGGTCCTCGCCGAGCCGGTGTCTCCTCCTTCGGCGTCAGTGGCACCAACGCGCACGTCATCCTGGAGGAGCCGCCCCAGGATCCCGAGGAGACCACCGACGGCCCCGGGCACACCGTCTCCGACGGTGCCTGGTCATCCTTGGCGTTGTCGGCACGCAGCGAGAATGCCCTGCGTGTCCAGGCCGGCCTGCTGGCGGACCTGCTGCGCGAACGTGACGAGATCACTCCGGCCGCGCTCGGCAGGGCCCTGGCCACCACGCGGGCCGTGCATCGGCATCGCGTCGCCGTCGTGACCGAGAGCCGCGACGAGCTGGTGCGCGCCCTGACCGCCGTCGCCGACGACATCACCGACCGAGCGGTCACCCGGGGGACGGCGAACTCCGGCCGGCTCGCCCTGCTCTTCACCGGCCAGGGCAGCCAGTTCCCCGCCATGGCAAGCGCGCTGTACGAGACCTATCCGGTGTTCGCGCAGGCGCTGGACGCCGCCATCGGCCACCTGGACCTTCAGCTCGAACGTTCCCTGTGGCACGTGATGTTCGCGCCCGAGGGTTCCGAGGATGCCGCGCTCCTCGATCGGACGGCGTACGCGCAGAGCGCGCTGTTCGCTCTCGAGGTCGCCCTGTTCCGGTTGGTGGAGTCGTGGGGCCTGCGTCCCGACTTCGTGGCCGGACACTCCCTGGGCGAGCTGAGTGCCGCGCATGTCGCCGGCGTACTGTCCCTCGAGGACGCCGCTACCCTGGTCGCCGCGCGCGGGCGCCTCATGCAGGCACTGCCCGCCGACGGCGCAATGGTCGCCTTGCAGGCCACAGAGGACGAGGCATGCGAGCTGCTCGGCGAGCGGGTGAGTATCGCCGCCGTCAACGGGCCCGACGCCGTCGTCGTCTCCGGCGACCAAACAGAAGTCCTGCGCATCCAGGACCACTTCCGTCAACTGGGGCGCAGAACAAAGCGGCTGCGGGTCTCGCACGCGTTCCACTCCCCGCTCATGGAACCCATGCTCGCCGAGTTCGGCCGGGTGGCGAGCGTCATCGACTACCAGCTCCCCACGATCCCGGTCGTTTCTCACGTGACCGGCCGCGTCGCCGCCGCCGAGGAACTCTGCTCTCCCGAGTACTGGGTTCGCCACGTGCGGGAGACCGTGCGCTTCGCGGACGGGACACGTGCCCTGCGCGATGCCGGTGTGACCACCTTCCTCGAACTCGGCCCGGACGCCGTGCTCTCGGCGATGGCCCGTGCCGCCGTCGCCGACGAAGGCGACACCAGTGCTCTCGCCTTCGTCGCCGGGCAGCGGCGCGGCAGGGACGCCGTCCACGTACTGCTGTCGTCTCTCGGTGAGGTGCACGTACGGGGCGCCGCCGTCGACTTCGCCGCCCTGCACCCCGCGAGCCCGCTCCGCGTCGACCTGCCTACCTACCCCTTCCAGGGACGCCGCTACTGGCTCGTGTCGCCCGCCCGGACGGGCGACGCCGCTGCGCACGGGCAGCTCGCTCTCGATCACCCGATGCTTGCCGCGGCCGTTCCGCTGGCGGACGGGGGCGGCGTCGTGCTCACGGGCCGCCTGTCCACAGCCACTCAGCCCTGGCTGGCCGACCACCGTATCGTCGGCGCCACGCTGCTGCCCGGTACCGCGTTCGTGGAACTCGCCGTGCAGGCCGCGGACCAGGTCGGCTGCGCGCAGATCGACGAACTCAACCTGCTGGCCCCGCTCGTCCTCGACCGCCCCGGCGGCGTGGTGCTGCAGGCCGTCGTCTCCGCACCCGATGCCTCCGGCCGCCGCGACCTCTCCTTCCACTCCCGCGCCGAGTCGGCCCCGGAGGACGTGCCTTGGACCCGGCACGCCACCGCCGTCATCAGCCCCGACGCGGCACTCGCTCCGGCCCCGCTGCCCGACCACGGCCGGTGGCCGCCGGCCGGGGCCCAGCCGGTCGACCTCACGGGCCTGTACGAGCGGATGGCGGACGACGGCTACGCCTACGGCCCCGCCTTCCGCGGACTGCGCGCCGTGTGGCGCTCGGAGGAGGCCGCCTACGCCGAGGTGGAGCTGCCGGCCGACGTGGCCGCCGACGCTGCCGCGTTCACCCTGCACCCCGCGCTGCTCGACGCCGTACTGCAGTCCACCGATCTGGCCGCCGACCACCCCGACGCCGCTCCCAACCGGGTGCCCTTCAGCTGGAGCGGACTCTCCCTGTACGCCAGGGGAGCGTCCGTGCTGCGGGTGCGGATCCTGTCGGACGGACCCGATGCCGCCGCGCTGCACCTGTACGACGGGACCGGTGCGCCCGTCGCCCGCGTGGACAGCGTCGTGGCACGTCCGCTGGACCAGGACGCGCTGCGTTCCGGCGAGGCGCACACCGAACTGCCGATGCGCCTCGACTGGTACGAGGTCCCGTCGGCTGCCGCCGAGGACCGGCCGCCGGCCGTCGTCCTGGAACCGGTCCAGACGCCCAGGGATGCGCAGGACATGTCCGCCACGGTTCGCGCGGTTACCGGACGGGTCCTCGATCAACTGCGGAAGCTTCTCGCCGAGGACGACGAGTCCCGCGTTCTCGTCCTCACCCGTGGCGCCGTCGCCGCGGCCGGGTCGGACGTCCTGGACCTGGCCCAGGCCCCGGTGTGGGGTCTGGTGCGCTCAGCGCAGGCCGAGCACCCGGGCCGGATCGTGCTGGCGGACCTGGACGCCGGCTCCCGTCATGACGACCCGGAGCTGAGGGCCGTCCTGACCGCCGCCGGCGAGCCTGAACTCGCTGTCAGGGGCAGCCGCCTCTACGCCCCTCGACTGGTTCCCGTTGCCGACGGTGGGGGAGCGGAGCTGCCGTGGACGGGTGCGGGCTCGGTGCTGGTGACGGGCGGTACGGGTGGTCTGGGTGCGTTGGTGGCGCGGCATCTGGTCGTGGCGCACGGGGTGCGGCGTCTGGTTCTGGTGAGCCGTAGTGGTGGGGCCGCGCCCGGCGCGGCCGAGCTGGTGGGTGAGCTGGAGGGGCTGGGTGCGCGGGTCGCGGTGGTCGCGGCCGATGTGTCGGACCGTGCGCAGGTGGCGCGGGTGCTGGCCGGGATCCCTGCCGAGCATCCGCTGACCGCGGTGGTCCACGCCGCGGGAGTCGTCGACGACGGACTGGTGACGTCCCTGACCGCCGACCGGTTCGACACCGTGCTGCGGCCCAAGGCGGACGCCGCCTGGCACCTGCACGAGCTGACCCGGGACCTCGACCTGAAGGCCTTCGTGCTGTTCTCGTCCGTCGCCGGATATCTCGACGGCGCCGGGCAGGCCAACTACGCGGTGGCCAACGTCTTTCTCGACGCGCTCGCCCACCACCGCCGGGGTCAGGGCCTGGCCGCCACCTCGCTCGCCTGGGGACTGTGGACGGGCGACCGAGGCATGGGAGCCCGTCTTGACGAGGCTGCTCTGCGGCGCATCGCCCGTCTCGGTCTCGAACCGCTCGGCCCCGACGAGAACCTCGCCCTCTTCGACGCGGCCCTGACCAGTGGCCACGCCGCGCATGTCCCGGTCCGCGTGGACCGGCGGGCTCTGGCAGCCCGGGCTGACGCGGTGCACCCGCTGCTGTCCCGGCTCGTGCGCACGCCGGTGCGCCGCGCCGCCGCCTCCACGCCGGGCGCCCCCCTGACCGAAGGGCTCGTCCAGAGCCTCGCCGGGCTCGCCGACGCGGAGCGCGCCGACGCACTCCTCGACCTCGTCCGCCGTCAGGTGGCCGTCGTGCTCGGGCACGACAGCGCCGTGGACGTGGACGCCACCCGCTCGTTCAGCGAGACCGGGTTCGACTCCCTGGCTGCCGTGGAGCTGCGCAACCAGCTCAAGGCCGCTACCGGCCTGCGGCTGCCCGCCACACTGATCTTCGACTACCCCAACCCGAAGGCGCTGGCGGAACACCTCGCCTCCCGGCTCACCGACGCCGGTCCGGCGCCCGCCCACCTGCCCGCACGGCCCGCCGCCACCCGGAACGACGAGCCGATCGCCATCATCGCCATGGCCTGCCGCTTCCCCGGTGACGTCAGCACTCCGGAGCAGCTCTGGCAGCTGGTCGCCCAGGGGCGCGACGCCATCACCCCCTGGCCCACCGACCGCGGCTGGGACCAGGGCTTGTACGACCCCGAGCCGGGCGTCTCCGGCAAGAGCTCCAGCAACAGGGGCGGGTTCCTGCACGACGCCGCCGACTTCGACCCGGAGCCGTTCGGCGTCAGCCCGCGCGAGGCCCTGGCCATGGACCCGCAGCAGCGTCTTCTGCTCGAGATCACCTGGGAGGCGTTCGAGCGTGCGGGCATCGACCCCCACGCGGTGCGCGGCAGCGACACCGGCGTCTTCGCAGGCGTCATGTACCACGACTGGGCCTCCCGCATCACGGACGTACCCGAGGAGGTCGCCGGGTATCTGGGCAACGGCAGCCTCGCCAGTGTCCTCTCCGGCCGGCTCTCCTACGTCTTCGGTCTCGAAGGACCTGCGGTCTCCGTCGACACCGCCTGCTCGTCATCGCTGGTCGCGCTGCACTGGGCGATCCAGGCGCTGCGCCGCTCCGAGTGCTCGCTGGCTCTCGCCGGCGGCGTCAGCGTGATGTCGACCCCGGACACGTTCGTCGACATGAGCCGTCAGCGGGGCCTGGCGTCGGACGGCCGCTGCAAGTCGTTCGCCGAGGCCGCCGATGGCACCGGCTGGGGCGAAGGGGCGGGCATGCTGCTCCTGGAACGTCTCTCGGACGCCCGCCGCAACGGCCACCGGGTGCTCGCCGTGGTCAGGGGTTCGGCGATCAACCAGGATGGCGCCAGCAATGGCCTGACCGCCCCCAACGGACCCTCCCAGGAACGCGTCATCCAGCAGGCCCTTGCGACCGCCGGAGTGACGCCCGACCAGGTCGACGCGGTCGAGGCGCACGGAACGGGCACCACACTCGGTGACCCCATCGAGGCACAGGCCCTGCTGAACACGTACGGCAGACAGCGCCCGGAGAACGGCTTCCCCCTGTTCCTCGGTTCCGTCAAGTCGAACCTCGGTCACACGCAGGCCGCCGCAGGAGTCGCCGGGATCATCAAGATGGTCATGGCGATGCGCGCGGGAACCCTGCCCCGGACCCTGCACGTCGACGAGCCCACTGCGAAGGTCGACTGGTCGGACGGCGCGGTGGAACTGCTGGCCAGTGCCCGGGAGTGGCCCGCCACACCCGGGCGCCCGCGCCGGGCCGGTGTCTCCGCGTTCGGTATCAGTGGCACCAACGCCCATGTCATCCTCGAGGAGGCCGGGCAGCCCCAGCCCGCGCCCGAACGCCGCTCGGCGCCGGTCCTGCCGTGGCGGATCTCGGGCAAGAGCCCGCAGGCGGTGGCCGCGCAGGCAGAGCGCCTTCGTTCCTACCTTGAGACCGTGCCCGACGACGAGCTCACCGCCGTCGGGCAGGCTCTGGCGGCCTCGCGCGCGGCACTGGACCACAGGGCGGTGGCGCTCGGCACGAGTCGCGCGGATCTCGGGCGCGCCCTTGAGGAGATCGCCTCGGGCGAGGGCATCACCGAGGCGGCCACGCGCACACGCGCCTTCCTGTTCACGGGGCAGGGCCCGCAGCGGCTGGGAATGGGCCGTGAGCTGTACGAGACGTTCCCGGTGTTCGCGCAGGCCTTCGACGCAGTACTCGCCGCGCTGGACCTGCCGTTGCGCGAGGTGGTGTGGGGGGACGACGAGCATGTCCTGAACCGCACGGAGTACACGCAGCCGGCGCTGTTCGCCGTCGAGGTGGCACTCGTCCGGCTGCTGCAGTCGTGGGGTGTCGGCCCCGACTGGGTGGCGGGGCATTCGATCGGTGAGATCGCGGCCGCGCATGTGGCCGGAGTGCTGTCCTTGGCGGACGCGGCCAGGCTCGTCTCGGCGCGCGGCCGGCTGATGCAGGCCCTGCCGGAGGGCGGGGCGATGGTGGCGTTGCAGGCGGCCGAGGACGAGGTCGTTCCGCTGCTGTCGGAAGGTGCGGGGATCGCCGCCGTCAACGGCCCGTCCGCGGTGGTCGTCTCCGGTGCCGAGGCCGAGGTGCTGCGGATCAGGGCCCACTTCGAGGAGCTGGGCCGCAAGACGACCCGGCTGAAGGTCTCGCACGCGTTTCATTCGCCGCTGATGGAGCCGATGCTCGACGAGTTCCGTTCGGTGGTGGAGGAGCTCGCGCTCGCGGAGCCGTCGCTGCCGTTCGTGTCGACGCTGACGGGGCGGATCGCGTCGGCGGAGCTGACGGATCCCGAGTACTGGGTGCGGCACGTGCGCGAGTCCGTCCGTTTCGCCGACGCCCTGCGCGTACTCGAAGCCGAGGCGGTGACCGTCTTCCTGGAGATCGGTCCGGATGCCGTGCTGACCGCGATGGGCCACCAGGTGCAGCCCGACGGCGAGTTCGTTCACTCGCTGCGCCGCAACCGGGCCGAGGCCCTCGACATTGTGTCCGCGCTCGGCCGACTGCACGAGCTGGGCACGCCGGTCGACTGGAGCGCCTACTTCGGTACCTCCGCCGCCCCCGTGCTCAGTGCCGACCTGCCGACCTACGCCTTCCAGCGCAGCCGCTACTGGCTGGACGCCACCCTCGCCCCGGTGGGCGATGTCGCCGCCGCCGGTCTGACCCCGGTCAACCATCCGGTGCTCAGCGCACTGGTCGGCGCACCCGGCCCCGACGGCGGGGCGGTCCTGACAGGGCGCCTGTCGGCAGCCGGTTCCTGGGTGGCCGACCACGTGGTGCTGGGCAGTGTGCTGCTACCGGGGACCGCCTTCGTGGAGTTGGCGGTGCGAGCGGGTGACGAGGTCGGCTGCGGCCGGCTGGAGGAGCTGACGCTGGAGGCGCCGCTCGTTCTGCCGGAACATGACGCGGTCCAGGTGCAGGTCGTGGTGGGCGGCGCGGATGCGGCCGGTGCCCGCCCGGTGACCGTGCACTCGCGGATCGAGGGCGGCTCCGGCGCCTGGCTGCGGCACGCATCCGGCTCCGTGACGGTGAGCGCCGACCGGGCTGCCGCGTTCGACCTGGCGCAGTGGCCGCCGCCCGGCGCCGAACCACTGGTCGTGGAGGGTGCGTACGAGGCCCTCGCGGGTCGTGGCTACGGCTACGGGCCGGCGTTTCGCGGACTGCGGGCTGCCTGGCGGCGGGGCGAGGATGTGTTCGCGGAAGTGTCCCTGGAGGCCGGGGCGCACACGGAGGCGGCCCGCTTCGGACTGCATCCAGCCCTCCTCGACGCCGCCATGCACGTCGATCTGCTCGGTGCGGACGGGGCGGCGGCCGGCGACACCCTGCTCCCGTTCGTCTGGAACGGGGTGACGCTCCATGCCGTCGGCGCCACCGAACTGCGTGTTCACATACGCCGGTTGAGCGGCGACGAGCGGTCCGCCATGTGGGTCGCCGACGCCGCCGGCCAGCCCGTCGCCACCGTCGAGGAACTCATCTCGCGTCCTGTCGCCCCCGGTCGGCTCGCTGCGGCCAGCGGCCGTCGCGACGCGTCTGTCTTCCGGACCTCCTGGACGCGGATCCCGCTCCCGGAGGGCGCTGACACGTCCGTAGTACGGCTGCCCGGGCTGTCCGAAGCCGACGCGCGGATACCGGAGTTCGCCGACCTCGCCGCCCTCGGCGCCGCGGTCGACCAGGGCGCACAGGTCCCGGCCACGGTCATCGCGCCGCTGCCGTCCTTCCCCGAGGGCGATGTACCGGCCGGCGTCCGCGCCCTGTCCGCCCACGTTCTGGCGACGATACGCGCATGGCTCGCGGACGAGCGGTTCGCCCGCTCCCGGCTCGTCGTCGTCACCCGGCATGCCGTCGCCGCTCGGCTCGGAGACACGCTCGACCTGGCACAGGCCCCGGTGTGGGGTCTGGTGCGGGCTGCCGAGGCCGAGCATCCGGGCCGGTTCGCGCTGCTCGACACGGACGGACGGGACGAGTCCCTCGCCGTCCTCGCCGAGGCCGCCGCGACTCATGAACCCGAACTCGCCGTCCATTGCGGTCAAGTGTCCGTGCCTCGACTGGTTCCCGTTGCCGACGGTGGGGGAGCGGAGCTGCCGTGGACGGGTGCGGGCTCGGTGCTGGTGACGGGCGGTACGGGTGGTCTGGGTGCGTTGGTGGCGCGGCATCTGGTCGTGGCGCACGGGGTGCGGCGTCTGGTTCTGGTGAGCCGTAGTGGTGGGGCCGCGCCCGGCGCGGCCGAGCTGGTGGGTGAGCTGGAGGGGCTGGGTGCGCGGGTCGCGGTGGTCGCGGCCGATGTGTCGGACCGTGCGCAGGTGGCGCGGGTGCTGGCCGGGATCCCTGCCGAGCATCCGCTGACCGCGGTGGTCCACGCCGCGGGAGTCGTCGACGACGGACTGGTGACGTCCCTGACCGCCGACCGGTTCGACACCGTGCTGCGGCCCAAGGCGGACGCCGCCTGGCACCTGCACGAGCTGACCCGGGACCTCGACCTGAAGGCCTTCGTGCTGCTCTCCTCGGCGGGCGGAACGGTACTCGCCGTCGGCCAGGGGACCTACGCGGCGGCCAACGTCTTCCTCGACGCACTCGCCCATCACCGGAAGTCCGCCGGTCTGCCGGCCACGGCGCTCGCGTTCGGGATGTGGGACGTCGATACCGGGATGGGTGCCGTCACCGATGCCGACCGGGAACGGATGCGCCGGCTCGGCCTGCCCGTCCTCGCCGCCGACGAAGCCCTCGCCCTGTTCGACGCGGGCCTCGCCACCGGCGCCCACCAGCTCACCCCGCTGCGTGTCGACCGAGCCGCGCTGAGCGCCAGGACCGACTCACTGCCCGCGCTGTTGCGGGGCCTGGTCCGCGATGCCGCGCGCCGCGCGGTCCACGCCGGTGGCGACGGTGCGAAGGACACCTTCGCCGCACGACTGGCCGGGCTGGGCGAGGCCGAACGCGACCGCGCCGTCCTGGAGCTGGTCCGCGGCCGGGTCGCCGCTATCCTCGGCCACAGCGGCATCGACTCGGTCGGCCCGGACAAGGCGTTCCGGGAACTGGGCTTCGACTCCCTCGCCGCCGTCGAACTGCGCAACGCGCTGAACGGTGCCACCGGCCTGCGACTGCCTGCCACGCTCGTCTTCGACCACCCCAACTGCCGGGCCGTCGCGGATCTGATCAAGGACAGGTCCGGTGTCGCGGCCCCGGCACTTTCCGCCCCCGCCCGGAATCCGTCCGCCACGACCCAGGGAACCGCCGACGACCCGATCGTGATCGTCGGCATCAGCTGCCGCTTCCCCGGCGGCGTCCGGGACGCCGACGGTCTGTGGCGCCTGGTCCACGAGGAGCGGACCGCCGTCACCCCCTTCCCGGAGGACCGCGGCTGGGACCCGGAGGGACTGTACGACTCCGAACCTGGCACTCCGGGGCGCACCTACACGGTCGAGGGCGGATTCCTGCACGACGCGGGCGAGTTCGACCCGGAGTTCTTCGGCATCATGCCCCGCGAGGCGCTGGCGATGGACCCGCAGCAGCGGCTGCTTCTCGAGGCCGCGTGGGAGGCTCTGGAGCGCACCGGCGTCGACCCCACCACGATGCGTGGCACTCGGACCGGCGTGTACATCGGCTCGATGTACCACGAGTATGGCACCCAGGCCGGGCGGATACCCGACGACCTGGCCGGCTACGTCGGCAACGGCAGCGCCGGCAGCATCGCCTCGGGACGCATCGCCTACACGCTCGGCCTCGAAGGCCCCGCGGTCACCGTCGACACGGCCTGCTCCTCGTCGCTGGTCGCGCTGCACATGGCCTGCCAGGCGCTGCGTCAAGGCGAGATCGACATGGCTCTCGCGGGCGGTGTCACCGTCATGCCCACGCCGGACATCTTCGTGGACTTCAGCATGCAGCGCGGTCTCGCGCCCGACGCGCGGTGCAAGTCGTTCGCCGCCGCGGCCGACGGCACCGGCTGGTCCGAGGGCATCGGGCTGCTCGCGGTGGAGCGCCTGTCCGCCGCGCGAGCCAAGGGCCACCCGGTGCTCGCCGTGATCAAGGGCTCGGCGATCAACCAGGACGGAGCCAGCAACGGCCTGACAGCGCCCAACGGCCCCTCCCAGGAACGCGTGATCGAAGACGCGCTGCGCGCGGCCGGACTCGGCACGGCGGACATCGACCTCGTCGAGGGGCATGGCACGGGAACTCGGCTCGGCGACCCGATCGAGGCCCAGGCGCTGCTCGCGACGTACGGGCAGGGCCGCCCCGCGGACCGGCCGGTGTGGCTCGGCTCGGTCAAGTCCAACATCGGGCACGCCCAGGCCGCGGCCGGTGTCAGCGGCGTGATCAAGGCGGTCATGTCGCTGCGCCATGCCTATCTGCCCAAGACCCTCCACGTCGACGAGCCTTCACCCCACGTCGACTGGTCGGCCGGTGCGGTGCGGCTGCTGACCGAGGGCATGCCATGGCCGGAAGGCACGGGACCGCGGCGGGCCGCCGTCTCCTCCTTCGGCCTGAGCGGTACCAACGCCCACATCATCCTCGAGGAGGCCCCGCAGGCTCCGGAAACTCCCGACGCGGCAGTGGACGGCTCGGTCCCGCCCGTGCTGCCGGTCCTGCTCAGCGCCAAGAACGCGCAGAGCCTGCCGGCTCAGGCCGAGCGTCTGCTCGCCCACCTGGAGGAGCGCCCCGAGCTGCGTCTGCTCGACATCGCCGCCTCTCTGGTGACCTCGCGCGCGGCCCTCGACCATCGTGTGGCCTTGACCGCTGCGGACCGCGACGAGGCCGTGCGGGCCCTCACGGCCCTGGCGCAGGGCGGCCCGTGGCCCGGCAGCGTCACGGCGCGCGACCGCTCCGACAGCCTGACGGCGTTCCTGTTCACGGGACAGGGCGCGCAGCGGCTGGGGATGGGCCGGGGACTGTACGAGGCATTCCCGGTGTTCGCGGAGGCCTTCGACGCCGTACTCGCCGAGCTGGACCTGCCGCTGCGGGAGGTGCTGTGGGGCGAGGACGAACGGATGCTCGACCGGACCGAGTTCGCCCAGCCCGCCCTGTTCGCCGTGGAGGTGGCGCTGTACCGGCTGGTGGAGTCGTGGGGTGTCCGGGCGGACTACCTGGCGGGGCACTCGATTGGTGAGATCGCGGCAGCGCAGGTGTCCGGGGTGCTTTCGACGGCGGACGCGGCGAAGCTGGTGGTGGCGCGAGGGCGGTTGATGCAGGCACTGCCCAAGGGCGGTGCGATGGTCGCCGTGCAAGCCACCGAGGACGAGGTGCGCGCGCAGCTGACCGGCGAGGTGGGCATTGCGGCGGTCAACGGCCCCACCGCGGTGGTGGTCTCCGGCGCGGAGGCCGAGGCACTGCGGATCATGGCTCACTTCTCGGCACTCGGTCGCAGGACCACGCGGTTGAAGGTGTCGCACGCCTTCCACTCGCCGCTGATGGAGCCGATGCTGGACGACTTCCGTGCGGTCGCGCAGCAGCTGACGTACGGCGAGCCATCGATCCCGATCGTCTCGGCCGTGACCGGATCCTTGGCGACCGGAGCGGAGCTGGCGGACCCGGAGTACTGGGTCCGTCACGTCCGGGAGAGCGTCCGCTTCGCCGAGGCCGTGACGGCTCTGGAGAGCGCCGGAGTCGGCACGTTCGTCGAGCTGGGCCCGGACGCGGTGCTGACCGCCATGGGGCAGCAGTGCGCCCAGGACGCCGAGTTCGTGGCCACCCTGCGGCGCGACCGGCCCGAGCCGCGCGAGGTCACCGCGGCCCTGGCCCGGCTGCAGGCGCTCGGCGTGCGGCCCGACCCGGCTGCCGTGTACCCGGGTTCGCGACGGGTCGACCTGCCGCCGTACTCCTTCGAAAAGCGCCATTTCTGGCTCACGCCACAGCAGGTCGAAGCGACCGACGCGGCCGGTCTCGGTCTCGCCGACGCCGGACACCCGCTGCTCGGAGCGGTTCTGTCGCTGCCGGACGGCGGCGCGGTACTGACCGGTCGGCTGACGGCGGCCGGCTCGTGGCTGGCCGATCACGTGGTACTGGGCGAGGTGCTGCTGCCGGGCACGGCGTTCGTGGAACTCGCCCTACGGGCGGCCGACGAGGTCGGGTGCGATCGGCTGGCGGAGCTGACGATGGAGACACCCCTGGTGCTGCCCGAGGACGGCGGCGTCCAGATTCAGGTGGTCGTGGGCGGACCCGACTCCTCCGGAACGCGCCCGGTGAGCGTTCACTCCCGGCAGGAGGGATCCGCCGGGGCCTGGGTGCGGCACGCGTCCGGGTCCGTGGCATCGGACAAGGCCGCGGCTGACTTCGATCTGGTGCAGTGGCCTCCGAGCGGCGCCGAGCCACTGGCGGTGGCGGGCGCGTATGAGGACCTCGCCGGGCGGGGATACGGCTACGGGCCCGTCTTCCAGGGGCTGACGGCGGCGTGGCGGCGTGGGGAGGACGTGTTCGCCGAGGTGGCGCCGGCGTCGCCCGTGCAGGCGGAGGCCGCCCGGTTCGGGCTGCACCCCGCGCTGCTCGACGCGGCCAGCCACGTCGACCTGCTGGACGACTCCGACACCACCGTGCTGCCGTTCGTCTGGAGCGGTGTCTCGCTGCATGCGGTCGGCGCCACCGGCCTCCGCGTCCACCTGCGCAGGCTCGGCGGCAACGTCACCGAGCTGCGGCTGGCGGATGCCACCGGACAGCCCGTCGCCACGGTCGAGCGGCTGACCTCCCGGCCCGCCACCTCGGGGACCCTCACGACGCCGGCGGAAGCGGCCTCGGTGTTCCGCTTCACCTGGGCACAGGGCCTCGCGCTCACCCCGGACGGTGTGACCCTGCCACGGTTCGAGGAGGTGCGCGACGCCACCGGCGGTACCGTCCCGCCGCACGTCCTGCTCCAGGTCGGTTCCGGCCGCGGCGACGCGGGCGAGGCGGCACGCGGCACAGTCCTCGACGTTCTCGCGGCGGTCGGGCTCTGGCTCAGCGAACCGAGGTTCGACGACTCGGCGCTCGTGATCGCCACCCGCGGCGCGGTCGCGGCCGGCGACGACGAGGATCCGGACGTCACCCAGGCACCGGTGTGGGGTCTGGTCCGAGCCGCGCAGGCGGAGAACCCCGGCCGGTTCGTCCTGCTGGACACCGACGGCACCGAGGCCTCCACGCGAGTGGTCGCCGCCGCAGCCGCCACCGGCGAGAGCGAGCTGGCACTGCGTGAGGGCCGGGCGCACGTTCAGCGGCTGGCCTCGGTGCGGCAGGTCGGCAACGCCCCGCGGCCGTGGGACGGCACCGGAACGGTGCTGATCACCGGTGGTACCGGCGGTCTGGGCGCGCTGGTGGCCCGGCACCTGGTGGCGGAACACGGGGTACGGCACCTGGTGCTGGCCGGCCGACGCGGTCCGGCGGCATCGGGCGCCGCCGCACTCCGCGCGGATCTGACCGGGATGGGTGCCGAGGTCACCGTCGCCGCCTGCGACGTGACCGACCGCGGCGCGCTGGCCGGACTCATCGCCGCCATACCCGCCGAGCACCCCCTGACCGGTGTCGTGCACGCCGCGGGCGTCGTCGACGACGGTCTCGTCACCTCGCTGACCGCCGAACGGGTGGACGGCGTCCTGCGGCCGAAGATCGACGCGGCCTGGCACCTGCACGAGCTGACCCGGGACCTGGACCTGAGGGCTTTCGTACTGTTCTCCTCCACCACGGGCTTCTTCGACAACGGCGGCCAGGCCTCCTACGCCGCGGGCAATGTGTTCCTCAACGCGCTCGCGCAGCACCGCAGGGTCCAGGGGCTCCCCGCCACGGCACTGACCTGGCACCTGTGGGCCGGCGACGGCATGGCCGCCGCGCTCGGCGACGCTGTCGTCGAGCGGCAGCGCCGGCTCGGCATCCCGGCCATGGACCCGGGTGACGGCCTCGCGCTGTTCGACGAGGCCCTCACCATCGATGAGGCGCTGCTCGCCCCTCTCCGTCTGGACCGCGAAACCCTGCGGGCCGCGGAACCGCCCGCCCTGTTCCGCGAGATCGTGGGCGTGCCGAGCGTCCCTCGGCACACGGACGCTTCGGCGCGGCCGGTCGCGCCGGCCGGGCAGGCGCCCGAGGAGCACGCTCCGAGCCTGGCCGAGACCTTGGCCGGGCTCGATGAGGCCGACCGACTGCGTACCGTGCTGGACCTCGTACGCGTCCATGTCGCACAGGTCCGGCACGACGAGCCCGCCGCGATCGACGTACGGCGGGGCTTCACCGAACAGGGGCTTGACTCACTGGCCGCCATCGAACTGCGCAACAGCCTCGCCGAGGCCTGCGGCATCCGATTGCCTGCCACGTTGATGTTCGACTACCCCAATGCCGAGTCGCTGGCCCGGTTCCTGCTGGACGAACTGGCGCCGCCGAGCCCGGAGCCGGCCGGGGGGCCGGCCGGGGCAGGAGCGGTGGCGGACGACGGCAGGCCTGACATAGGGGCCCTCAAGGACATGGCGGTGGAGGACCTGGTCCGGGCGGCACTGGGCGCCGCCACCTCCGATGGAGACGAAGGCTGAGGCGGACACCATGGAAGTCGACCAGATAGTGGATGCGCTGCGCGCCTCCATGATCGAAAACGAACGGTTGCGTAAGCAGAAGGACGAGCTCGAACGGGCGGCCGCCGAGCCGCTCGCCGTCATCGGCATGGCCTGCCGCTTCTCCGGCGGGGTCGATTCCCCCGAGGACCTGTGGCAGATGCTCCTCGACGGTCGCGACGGCGTCACCGACTTTCCCACCGACCGCGGCTGGGACGTGGAGGCGCTCTACGACCCTGAGGGCGGGCCCAAGAAGTCGATCACCCGCCGCGGTGCCTTTCTGCATGACGCCGCGGAGTTCGACGCCGACCTGTTCGGCATCTCGCCGCGCGAGGCCGAGGAGATGGACCCGCAGCAGCGTCTCCTGCTCGAAACGGCATGGGAGACCTTGGAGAACGCCCGGATCGATCCGCTGTCCCTGCACGGCAGCGACACCGGGGTCTTCGCCGGACTCATGTACCACGAGTACGAGGGGGCCAGCACCGGCGGCAGCCTGGTGAGCGGACGGATCGCCTTCACACTCGGCCTGGAGGGGCCGGCGGTCACTGTCGACACGGCCTGCTCCTCCTCGCTGGTGGCGATTCACCTGGCCGCCAGGTCCCTGCGTCAGCGCGAGTGCGCCCTCGCGCTGGCCGGAGGGGTCACGGTGATGGCCGCTCCCGAGACGTTCCAGTACTTCACCCAGCAAAAAGGCCTGTCCAGGGACGGCCGCTGCCGGTCCTACGCGGCGAGCGCCGACGGCACCGGCTGGGGCGAAGGCACCGCGATGCTGCTTCTCGAACGTCTCTCGGACGCCCGCCGCAACGGCCGCCGCATACACGCAGTCATCCGCGCCACCGCGCTCAACCAGGACGGCGCCTCCAGCGGAATCACCGCCCCCAACGGGCCCGCGCAGCAGCGCGTCATCCGCAAGGCGCTCGGGCAGGCGGGTCTTCGCTACCAGGACGTGGACGCGGTCGACGGACATGGCACGGCCACCCGGCTCGGCGACCCGATCGAGGCACAGGCACTCCTTGCGACGTACGGACAGGACCGGCCCGCGGACCGCCCGCTGTGGCTCGGCTCGGTCAAGTCGAATCTGGGGCACACCCAAGGCGCGGCCGGCGCCGCCTCGCTGATCAAGATGATCCTCGCCCTGCGCGAGGGAGTGCTGCCCAAGACGCTGCACGTCGACGAGCCGACCCCGCACGTCGACTGGGAAGCCGGCGCCGTCCGGCTGCTGACCGAGCAACGTCCCTGGCCGGACACCGGGCGCCCACGCCGGGCAGGTGTCTCCTCGTTCGGTATCAGCGGCACCAACGCGCACGTGATCCTCGAACAGGCGCCGTCCTCCGCAGACACGGCGGCTGCCGCATGACCACCCACGCCGAGGCCGCCGCACGCGACGAAGCTCGCGTCGACCCCGCACAGTTCCGGCAGGTACTGGGCCGGTTCTGCAGCGGTGTCACCGTCATCACCGGACTTGCCGAAGGCGCCACCGTGCCCGTCGGGCTGACCTGCCAGTCCTTCTTCTCGCTCTCCCTCGACCCTCCGCTGGTGGCCTTCTCCGTCTCCCGGTCCTCGCGTACCTGGCCGCGGATCGCGCCGACGAAGGCCTTCTGCGTCAACGTGCTCAGCACCGCGCAACAGCAGGTGTGCCGCGCGTTCGCGGTGAGCGGGGCCGACAAGTTCGCCGGGCAGGACTGGGCGCCCGCACCGGCCACCGGATCGCCCGCGCTGCCCGGTTCGCTCGCCTGGATCGACTGCGCCGTGGAGGCGGTGCATCCGGGCGGTGACCACTGGCTGGTGATCGGACGGGTGCTGCACCTGGAGGCGGGAGACCACGAGGCCGACCCGCTGCTGTTCTACCGCGCCGCCTTCCGCAGGCCGGCGGCGGCCTGACCGACCAATTCCTTTTCGACCACCGACTCCCAAGGAGTGGACATGCGTTTTGGACTCATCTACCACCACCAGCTTCCGCGCCCCTGGCAGCAGGACAGCGAAGAGCGGATGTTCAACGAATCCCTCGAACAGATCGAACTGGCCGACCGGCTCGGTCTGGACTACGCCTGGGTCACCGAACACCACTTCCTGGAGGAGTACTCGCACTCCGGAGCGCCCGAGGTGTTCCTCGGGGCGGCCGCCGCCCGCACCCGCGACATCCGCCTGGCACACGGCATCGTCCAGCTCCCCTCGGCCGTGAATCACCCGGTGCGGGTCGCCGAGCGCCTCGCCACGCTCGACCTGATCTCCGGCGGGCGTGTCGAGTTCGGTTCGGGTGCCGGCAGTTCGCAGCTGGAGCTGGCCGCCTTCGGCGTGGAACGGGCCACCAAGAAGGACGAGTGGGCCGAATCGCTGAAGGTCATCGCGCGCCTGATGACCGAGGAGCCGTTCGTCGGCCACAAGGGACGGTTCGTCGAAGTGCCCCCGCGCAATCTCCGGCCGAAGCCGAAGCAGACCCCGCACCCGCCGCTGTGGCTCGCCTGCTCCGCGCGTACCACCATCGAGGACGCCGCCCGCGCTGGCCTGGGCGCGCTCTCCTTCTCCTTCGTCTCCCCCGAAGAGGCCAAGAGCTGGGTCGACGCCTATTACGACATCCTCCAGTCCGAGCAGTGCGTGCCGATCGGGCAGGCCGTCAACCCCAACTTCTCGGTCGTCGTGCCGTTTATGTGCCACCAGGACGAGGAGACGGCCCTCGACCGCGGCCTCGACGGCGCCCACTTCTTCTCGTACGCGCTGATGCACTACTACATCTCCGGTGAGCACAAGCCGGGCCGCACCAGCGTGTGGGAGGAATTCCAGAAGAACCGCGCGAGCGTCGGTCTGGTCCGTGAACCCGTGGCACCCACCGGGGACGACGCGGAGCAGTCCGAGGACGTCAAGAACATGCTCGAACAGATCACCTCACTGCGCCGCGGCATCGGCACGCCCGAACAGATCACCGACATGATCCGGCGTTACGAGGCTGCCGGCGTCGACCAGATCATCTTCTCGGTGCAGATCGGCAAGAACCGCCACGAGCACATCATGGAATCGCTGGAACTCTTCGGCTCCGAGGTGCTCCCCCAGTTCGCGCCGCACCGTGACGCCGTCGACGAAGCCCGGCACGAGCGGCTCGCCTCCGCCGTCGAGGCCGCCCTGGGGCGCAGGGAGCAGCACACCGAGGACATCACCGACTACCTCATCGCACCGGAGCTGAAGGCCTGACATGACCGCGGACACCAGCGTGCAGAGCGGTGCCTGGCTCCGGCGCTTCCACGCCGCTCCCGAGGGAGCGCCGGTCTTGGTGTGCCTGCCGCATGCAGGCGGATCGGCGTCGTACTTCTTCCCGGTGTCCCGGCGGCTGTCGTGTGTGGCGGACGTCCTGGCCGTCCAGTATCCGGGCCGCCAGGACCGGCGCCACGAGCCGTGCATCGACTCGGTCCCGGCCCTCGCCGACGCGCTGGCCCGGGAACTGATGCCGCTGCGCGACCGTGCGCTGGTCCTGTTCGGGCACAGCCTCGGGGCCACCCTGGCCTTCGAGGTCGCCCTGCGTCTGGAGGGCGAAGGCGTCACGCTCCAGGCGCTGTTCGCCTCCGGACGACGAGCACCCTCGACGGTGCGGGACGAGCAGGTGCACCTGAAGGGCGACGCGGAGCTGATGGCCGACATCGTGCGGCTCGGCGGAACCGATGCACAGGTCCTCGGCGACGAGGACATCATGCGCATGCTCCTTCCGGCGATCCGCGCCGACTACCGGGCGGCGGAGACCTACCGGTACACGCCCGGCTCCGCGCTCTCCTGCCCGGTCACGGTCCTCACCGGGGATGCGGATCCGCACGTCACGAACGAGGAGGCGCAGGCCTGGCGACGGCATACCACCGGAGCTTTCGGCCTGGAGGTCTTCGCGGGCGGTCATTTCTTCCTCAACTCCCATGCGCCGGCGGTGATGACTCTCATCGAGACGGCCCTGCGCGGGAGATAGGGGGACCGGCTGCGCCGTTTAGGGGGTGGAACGCGTAGCCGCAACCACCCCTTTACGGATTCAATCGGAAGAACGCCTGTGCTGAAGGGAATTCATTCATGACCAGTGCGCCTCCCAGCTATTCCGTGGATTCGGCCTTCACATCCGTCACTCTCGGCGGGTTGCGGCTCAAAAACCGATTCGCCATGGCCCCGATGACCCGGAATTTCTCCCCCGACGGAATTCCGGGACCCGATGTGGTGGAGTACTATGCCCGCCGGGCCCGGCACGGTGTCGGTCTCATCATCACGGAGGGGGCCGTCGTCGACCATCCGGGTTCGACGTACAACCCCACCGTGCCGCACTTCTACGGCGAGAAGGCCCTCGCGGGCTGGGCCGAGGTGGTCCGCCGGGTACACGCCGAGGACGGCAGGATATTCGCCCAGCTGTGGCACGTGGGACTCGACCCGCTCGCCGGTGAGGCGGCGCTGGGCCCCGGAACCGCTCTGGTCGGGCCCTCCGGGCTCGTCACTCCGGGGCAGCAGGTCACCGAGCCGATGACCCAGCGGCAGATCGACGATGTCATCGAGGCATTCGCGTCCGCCGCCGCGGACGCCGAGCGTCTTGGCTTCGACGGGGTCGAACTGCACGGCGCGCACGGCTACTTGATCGACCAGTTCTTCTGGGCGGGCACCAACCAGCGTACGGACGTCTACGGCGGCGACCTGGCAGCACGCACCCGGTTCGCAGTGGAGATCATCGAGGCCGTACGCGCCCGGGTCAGGCCCGAATTCCCCGTGGTGCTGCGCTTTTCCCAGTGGAAGACGGTCGACTTCAGGGTGAAGCTCGCCGCTGATCCGCGGGAACTGGAAGGGTTCCTCGCCCCCTTGACCGAGGCCGGAGTCACCGCGTTCCACTGCTCGACCCGGCGCTTTTGGACCCCCGAGTTCGAGGGGTCCGACCTCACCCTGGCCGGCTGGACGAAGAAGATCACCGGCAAGCCGGTCATCACCGTCGGCTCGGTGGGCCTCGACAGTGACTACGTCACGATGTTCGCGGAAGGCACCGGTGCGGGCACCGAGAGCATCGCCGGCGTGCTGGAGCGACTGGAGCGCGAGGAGTTCGACATCGTCGCGGTGGGACGCGCTCTCCTGGGCGACCCCGAATGGGTCGCCAAGGTCCGTGACGGCCGCCTCGACGAGCTGACCCCCTTCAGCCCGCAGTCCCTGGCCACGCTCGCCTGACCACCCGCCGGCCATCCCGCCCGAGAGGACACCGCACACCATGCCCGACGCCGCCCAGGCCGAGACCGCCCCGACAACCGCCGATGCGGCTGCACCCACCGGGGACGGCGACGCTTCGCTGCCCTTTCCGTTCACCCGTACCTGCCCCCTGAGCACGCCGCGCGAGTACGGCGAGCTGCGCGCGCACAGCCCCGCGACCAAGGTCCGCCTGCGCCTGTCGGGCAAAGAGGCCTGGCTGCTCACCCGCTACGAGGACGTCAAGAAGGTCCTGGGCGATCCGGCGATGAGTTCCGACGCCAAGCTTCCCGGATACCCGCTGCAGTTCCCGGTCCCCGAGGAAGTCCTGCAGTTCATCAAGTTCCCCTTCTCCGCCCTCGACGCCCCTGAGCACACCGTCCAGCGGCGCCTGGTGATACCCGAGTTCACGGCACGCCGTATCCAGGCTCTGCGCCCTCGCATCCAGGAGATCGTCGACGAACGGATCGACGCGATGCTGGCTGCCGGTGGCCCGACCGACCTCGTCAAGGAGCTGGCCGCACCGGTCCCCTCGCTCCTGTTCTGCGAGATGCTGGGCGCCGACCCGGCGGACATCGACTACTTCCGCCGGTACTCCGAGGTCACCATGAACCGGGAGTCCACGCAGGAGGACGTTACCGCCCTGTACGCCGAGATGGACGCGTTCCTGGGGCGGCTCATCAGCGAGAAGGAGAAGGAGCCGGGCGACGACCTGCTGAGCCGCCTCGTCGCCAAGAACCGCGAGGAGGAAGCCGGCCTGGACCTGGCCGACCTGGTCTCCATCGCGCGGCTTCTGGTTGTTGCCGGATTCGACACGACCGCCAACATGATCGGCCTGGGCACCCTTGTGCTGCTGCAGAACCCCGCAGCCGCCGAAGAACTGCGCGCCGACCGGTCCCTGACCCGCAACGCCGTCGACGAACTCCTGCGCTTCCTTTCCATCGCGGACTCGGCGACCGTACGCGTCGCCACGGGCGACGTCGAGGTCGGCGGCATCACCATCCGGGCCGGCGAGGGGGTCATCGCCAGCAACGGAGCGGCGAACTGGGACGAAACGGTCTTCGAGAACCCACACGCCTTCGACATCCACCGCGATGCCAAGAACCACCTCGCGTTCAGCTACGGCGCCCATCAGTGCCTCGGCGCCAACCTCGCCCGCGTCCAGCTCGAGATCGTCTTTGACGCGCTGCTGGCCCGGATCCCCACGCTGCGCCTGGCCGTTCCGGCCGAGGAGCTGTCGTTCATGCACGGCGGCCACATCTACGGGCTGCACGAACTTCCCGTCACCTGGTGAGGGCGGATTGATGCGCGTCAGCGTCGACCGCGGCAGGTGTGTGGGCTCGGGGTCCTGCGCTCTCGCCGTCCCGGACGTCTTCGAGCAGAGCGTCCGGGACGGCCGTGTCGTCCTGGTCACTCCGACGCCGGCCCCGCACCTGCACGGCGCCACGGAGGAAGCGGCGGACTTCTGCCCGGTGTCCGCCATCACCGTGGCCGAGGGGTAGACGGCTGGTACACATGCCGACGGCCCGCACTCCCTGTCCCCAGGGAGTGCGGGCCGTCGGCATGCCTGCCGGCCGTGAGAGCGGGCAGGAGCCCGAGGGGGTCAGGCCTCCAGCACCTTCGCCAGACGCTCCAGGCCCAGGACGAGGTTGGTGCTGAGGAAGTTGCCGATGGCCTCGCCCACCTCCGCGCTCTGCGGGCCGTCGAGGACGACGGAATGCGTGATCGTCACCCCGCCCGTGCCGTTGTCGACGGCACGCAGGCTGGTGCGCATGAACGTCTCGTCACGCACACCGGACTCGGGGGTGGGCGCCATGCACTCCAGGGTGAAGCCCTCGTTCTCCACCACGTCGACAAGCGTGAACGGCACCGGCTGCGGGTGGTGGCCCTGCTCCGGGTCCTGCTCGATCACACCCTTGGCACCCGACACGAAGGGACCCTCGACCCGAATGGTGCTGACGTCGTTGTACCACTCACGCCAGGACGGCAGGTCGACGTAGCGGGCCCACACCGCCTCCGGGGCGGCCTTGGCCTCCACACTGTGCTCGAACTTCCACATGGTCACCCTCCAGGTGCGACGGTTGGAAAAGACAGACACGACCCGCCGCCACGAGTCGGCCGACCGCACATCCATGAAGTCACACCTCCCCTGCTCCGATCCAGACAGCGGCTCCCCTAAGCAGCGGCGTACAGCCCCAGTTCGGTCAAAGCCCGATACGGCGAGTCTCAAACTAGGGGGATACCCCAGGGACTTAGGGGGCCTTTCGGCTGGAGCGCCGGATGCCTTGCTGGATCTAATGAATCGCCCAGTTGAATCCCGCGAGGTCTCGGAGTTGCAGCGATGATTAATCTGCCGGAGCCGGACGGCACGCTCACGCCGTATCAGCCGAATCAGTCCCCGCGTGATTTCACCGCGGTGCACACCCCGTTCAAAGAGCGGTCCGTTCTCGCGACCGCACATGTGGTGGGTGATCCGTTCGCGCCCAACGAGCCGTTCGGGCCGCCGGTCGGCCCGCCGCCCGAGCAGCGACTCGACTGGGACGCCACCCTGGCCTTCCGGCGGCACCTGTGGGCCCACGGCTACACGGTGGCCGAGGCCCTGGACACCGCTCACCGCGGCATGGGGCTGGACTGGCCGGGCGCGGCGGAACTCATCCGGCGCAGTGGCGCCGAGGCACGCGCGGTCGGCGGCCGACTGGCCGCCGCCATCACGACCGACCAGCTCGACCCGTTCGCCGAACACACACTCAAGGACGTCGCCGCCGCCTTCGAACAGCAGCTGGAGGTGACCGAGGCGGCCGGCGCGCAGCCGATCATCATGTGCAGCCCCCAGCTCGCGGCCGTTGCCCGCGGAGCCGAGGACTACGCGGAGGTGTATGGGAACCTCCTGCGCCAGTCCAGCACTCCGGCGATCATCCACTGGATCCTGCCGGAGTGGATTCCCCTGCACGCCGGCTACTTCGGCCACCAGGACATCGACGCCGCCTTCGACGCGCTCATCGAGCTGGTCGAGGCCAACCGGGACAAGGTCGACGGCGTCAAGCTGGCCCCGCTGACCGTGGAACGCCAGGTCGAACTGCGCCGCAGGCTGCCCGCGGGCGTCCGCTTCTACACGAGTGACACCGACCGCTATCCCGAGCTCATCGTCGGCGACGAGCACGGTTTCAGTGACGGCCTCTCGCCCGTGTTCGACCCCGTGGCGCCCCTCGCCGCCGAGGCGCTGCGTGCCCTCGACGAAGGGCACGCCACCACCGCCCGCTCGCTGCTGGACGAGACGCTGGAACTGAACCGGCACGTCTTCGCCGGACCGCTGCGCAGCACCCTCTTCTTCAAGACGGGCCTGGTCTTCCTCGGCTGGCTGGCCGGTCACGCCGGCCACTTCCGGATGGTGTGGGGCGAGCAGTCGGCCCGTTCCGTGCCACACCTGGCGACCGCCTACCGGCTGGCCGACACGCTCGGCCTGTTCCCCGACCCCGCGCTGGCCGAGCGTCGCATGAAGACGTACCTCGCCACGTGCGGTATCGAGCACTGACCTCACGGGACCACGGCAGCTCAGGAAGGAAGCGGGCAATGACCAGGGCAGTAGTGCTCGGCGGCGGAATGGCGGGGTTGCTCGCCGCTGTCGCGCTGAGCGAGCACGCCGACGTCACCGTTGTGGAAAGCGATCATTACCCCGATACCCCGGCGCCCCGCCGCGGGCTGCCCCAGGGGCACCACAACCACATGTTCATGCGGGGCGGCGTCGAGGCGCTGGAATCGCTGCTGCCGGGCATCACCGACCGGCTGTACGAGGCGGGAGCCAAACGGCGTGATCTGCCTTCGGGGAACCTGACCCGCTCCGGCGAGGGCTGGTTCCGCAGGCGCCCCAGCTCCGCCTACGCACTGCTGTGCAGCCGGGACCTGACCGATCACGTGCTGCGCCGGGCGGTCCTGGCCGACGAGCGGATCACCGTCGAGCAGGGCACCCGCGTCATCGGACTGACCGGCAGCGCCGAACGCGTCACAGGGGTCCGCGTGCAGGGCGGCGGCGAAACCGAGTCGACCCTCGCCGCCGACATCGTCGTCGATGCCACCGGTCGCCGCTCCCGGGCGCCGTCCTGGCTCACCGAGATCGGTGCACCCGCTGTCCACGAAGAGGTCGTGGACGGCGGATTCGCCTACGCGAGCCGCGTGTTCGAGGCGCCGGCCGGGCTGCCCGAGGATTTCCCCGGAGTCCTCATCCAGGCCCAGGCGGGCACCGGTGAGCCGGGCCGCGGCGCGGCGCTGCTGCCCAACGAGGGAAGGCGCTGGATCGTCACCCTCTTCGGGACCCGCGGCGCCGTGCCACCCACCGACGAGGAGGGCTTCGCCCGGTTCGCCCGCGAAACCCGCCACCCCGTCATCGCCGACCTCATCGCCTCGGCCCGTCCTGTCTCCGAGATCCACCCCTATCGAGGCATGGCCAACCGTCGCCGCTACTACGAGAAGCTGCCGGTGCCCGACGGCTTCATCGCCACCGGCGACTCACTCATGGCGCCCAATCCGAACTACGGCACCGGCATGTCACAGGCGGCACTCCAGGCCGCCGCCCTGCGCGACACGGTGCGCCGTCATGCGGGGATACGCCCGGGTCTCGCGCGCAAGGGGCAGAAGACTCTGGCCAGAATCGCCACGGCGCCCTGGCAGGCCGCGATCACCCAGGACCACTTCTTCCCGGACGTGCAGTCCAACGTCAAGCGCCGTCCCGCCCCAGCCATGCAGCGTCTCAACGAGCGGGTCACCAAGGTCGCGGCGGAGAACGGCCGGGTCGCGGAGGCCGTGTTCAACGCCGCGGCACTGTCGGGCTCGCCCCTGGCCATTTTCGCCCCGGCCAACCTGCTGGCGATCCTGCGCGGGCCGCGCCTGCCACAGCTGACGGCCGACCAGGCCATGGCACAGTTCCCCGAGTTCGGTGACGTACTTGCGCAGGCCGAGAAGAGCGATCACGTCGGTTCCGGGAACTGACGAAGCGTGTCCGACTTGGGAATCGAGGGGGGTGTCCGGGTGGGCACTGAGGTGATCCCGTGGATCGTCTCGGGGAAGACCGCGAGCGCATTGCGAGCGCAGGCCGGAAAGCTGCATCAGCATGTGGTGGACCGGCCCGGCGAGCGTCCGGCCGACATCGGCCTGTCGCTCGCCACCACCCGGGCCCGGCTCGGGCACCGGGCGGTGGTGCTCGGCGCGGACCGCGACACACTGCTCGCACCGCTCGCCGCCCTCGCCGAAGGGGGCACCGGCCCTGGCCTGGTGACCGGCGCCACCATGGGCGGCGAGCCCAGAGCGGTCTTCGTCTTCCCCGGACAGGGCTCTCAGTGGGACGGCATGGCCGTCGAACTGCTCGACCAGGCCCCCGTGTTCGCGGCCCGGATGGCGGAGTGCGCCGACGCCCTCGCTCCGTTCACGGACTGGGACCTCATCGGCGTACTGCGCGCGGAGAACGGCCGGCCCGACCTGCAGGCGGTGGACGTCGTGCAGCCCGTGCTGTGGGCCGTGATGGTCTCGCTCGCCGCGCTCTGGCAGTCCCACGGGGTCGAACCCGCGGCCGTCGTCGGGCATTCCCAGGGCGAGATCGCCGCGGCCACCGTCGCCGGGGCGATCTCCCTGGAGGACGGCGCGCGCATCGTGGCCCTGCGCAGCCGTCTCATCAAGGAACGTCTCGCCGGCAAGGGCGGCATGATGTCGGTTCCGCTGCCGGCCCAGCAGCTTGCCACCCGCCTGGAACGCTGGGACGGACAGCTACAGCTGGCCGCCGTCAACGGCACGTCCTCCGCCGTCGTGTGCGGGGAGAACGGTGCGCTGGACCAGCTCTTCGCCGAACTCACCGGCGAGGAGATCCGGGTCCGCCGCATCCCGGTGGACTACGCCTCCCATTCCCACTACGTGGCCGAGATCCGCGACGAGCTGATCGACGCGCTCGCGCCCGTCGCCCCCCGTGGTGCCCGGTTGCCGTTCTATTCGACGGTCACCGGCGACGTCCTGGACACCGCCGGGCTGGACGCGGAGTACTGGTACACCAACCTGCGCCGCACCGTCCGCTTCGACGAGGCCACGCGCGCCCTGCTGCGCGACGGGTTCACCCTGTTCGTCGAGCCCACCGCGCACCCCATTCTGCGGGCCGGCGTTCAGGAGTCGGTCGACGCCGCCGACAAGTCCGCAGCGGTCGTCGGTTCCCTGCGCCGCGGCGAGGGTGGCCTGGCGCGGTTCGCCGTCTCACTCGCCGAGGCATGGGTGCACGGAGCGCCGGTGAACTGGGCTCCCTTCTTCGACGGCACCGACGCTCGCACTACCGACCTGCCCGGCTACGCATTCCAGCGCAAGCGCTACTGGCGCAAGGTGCCCATCGTCGGGGGCGGTGTGAGCGAGCTCGGCCAGGCCGGTGTCGAGCACCCGCTGCTGGCCGCAGCCGTCGACACCGCCGACGCGGGCACCCGCGTGCTGACCGGACGGCTGTCGCTGCACACCCACCCCTGGCTCGCCGATCACGAGGCGCTGGGCGCCGTGCTGCTTCCCGCGACGGCCTTTGTCGAGATGGCGCTCCACGCCGGCGACCAGGCCGGCTGCGGCGTCCTCGAAGAACTGACCCTGCAGACACCACTCGTGCTGCACGAGCGTGGCGGAGTCTCCCTGCAGGTCCTGCTGGGTGCGCCGGACGAGTCGGGCGGGCGGGCTGTCAGCATCCACTCGCGGGCCGACGGCGACGACCAGGCGTGGACGCGGCACGCCTCCGGTGTCCTCATGCCACCCTCCGCCCAGATGGCCCGGCCCACGCCGGCCGATCTGCGGCAGTGGCCGCCCGCCGGCGCCGAGCCCATAGGTCTGGACGGTGCCTATGAGCGCCTGTTCGGCCGCGGCTACGCCTACGGCCCGGTCTTCCAGGGACTCACCGCAGCCTGGCGACGCGGCGACGAACTGTTCGCCGAGGTGACCCTGCCCGCGCAGGCGCACGCCGACGCCCAGGCATTCGGCCTGCACCCGGCCCTGCTGGACGCGGCCTTGCACACCGAGCTGGTCGGAGCCGATCGCCACCCCAGCGAAGAAACGGTCCTCCCGTTCGCGTGGACCGGGGTGCGCATGTTCGCCGTCGGCGCCACGGCGCTGCGCGTCCGCCTGGTCACCGACGCCCACGGACACACCATGCTCGACGCCGCCGACCCGGCCGGCAACCCCGTCCTCAGCGTCGACTCCATCGCCGCCCGCGTGGTGTCGGCGGAACAACTGGACACCGCGTCCGGGCGCCGCGTGCTGCCGTGCCGCCTGACCTGGAGCGAACAGCCCCTCGACGGAACTGCCCCCGAGTCCACCGACGGCCCGGGGCCGGAACCGCTCACCGGCCTCGACGGGCTGGAGCATGAACAGGCGATTCCGGAAACGGTGTACGTACGGTTCGACAAGGCCCCCGGTACCGATGTTCCGCAGGCCGTTCGCGCCACCGTCCGCCGTGCCATGGACCTCGTGCAGACCTGGCTCAGGGAGGAGCGCCACGCCGACGCACACCTGGTCGTCGTCACCCGGGGCGCCGTCGCCGTGCCCGGAGACACCGCCCCCGACCTCGCTCTCGCACCCGCCTGGGGCCTGCTGAGGGCCGCGCAGGCCGAGAACCCCGGCCGGATCACCCTCGCCGACCTGGACGACACCGATGCCTCCCGGCACGCCCTCAGCGCGGCCCGCGCCGCCGGCGTGCCCGAACTGGCCCTGCGCGAAGGCAGGCTGCACGTCCCGGGAGTGGCCCGCGCCCTGGACACCGACCGGCACACCGCACCACCCACCCTCGACCCGCGGGGCACCGTACTGATCACCGGCGGCACCAGCGGCCTCGGCGCCTTGGCCGCCCGGCACCTGGTCGCCGAACACGGCGCCCGGCATCTGCTGCTGACCAGCCGCCGCGGCCACAACACCCCGGGCGCCGCCGAACTCCACGCCGAACTCGTTGCCGCCGGCGCACAAGTCACCCTCGCCTCCTGCGACGTCGCGGACCGCGCCGCACTGGCAGCGCTCCTGGAGACCGTCCCCGACGAGCACCCCCTCACGGCCGTGGTGCACGCTGCCGGCGTTCTCGACGACGGTGTCGTCGGCGCCCTCACCCCCGAACGCCTGGACACGGTCCTCGCCCCCAAGGCCGACGCCGCCTGGCACCTGCACGAGCTCACCGCCCAGCTCGACCTGGCTCTGTTCGCGCTGTTCTCCTCGGCCGCCGGCAGCCTGGGCGCCGCCGGTCAGGCCAACTACGCTGCCGCGAACGTCTTCCTTGACACCCTGGCGGCTCACCGCCGAGCCGTCGGCCTGCCCGCCACCTCCATGGCCTGGGGTCTGTGGGCCGAGGCCACCGGAATGACCGGCGGCCTCGGTGAGGCGGACATCCGGCGCCTGCGCCGCCAGGGGTTCCCCGCCATGACGACACCGCAGGGCCTGGCTCTCTTCGACGAGGCACTCGCCCTCGACGACCCGCTGCTCCTGCTGGTCGTGCTCGATCTGGCGGCGCTGCGGGCCCGCGCCGCGGAAGGCGTCGTGCACAGCGCACTGAGCGGAATCGTGCGTGCCCCCGCACGCAGAGCGGTCGGTGTGGGCACCGGCGGCAGCTCGCTGGCCGACCGCCTGACCCGCCTCCCCGAGCCTCAGCGTGCCGCGTTCCTGCTGGACCTGGTGCGTGGCCACGTCGCCGCCGTCCTGGGCCACGACTCGGCCGGCGCCGTGGAAGCGGACCGGGCCTTCAAGGAACTCGGCTTCGACTCGCTCACCGCCGTCGAACTGCGCAACAGGCTCGCTGCGGCGACAGGCCTGCGGCTGCCCGCCACGCTCGTCTTCGACCATCCCAGCGCGCGCGCCACCGCCGAGTACCTCCAGCAGACCGCACTCGGCGGCCCGACGACCGCCGCGGCACCCGTCACCGCAGCCGCCACCGACGACGACCCCATCGCCGTCGTGGCCATGGCCTGCCGCTTCCCCGGCGGTATCCGGACCCCCGCCGACCTGTGGCGGGTCGTCGCCGAGGGCACCGAGACCGTCTCCGCCTTCCCCGCGGACCGTGGCTGGGACCTCGACGGCGTCTACGACCCGGTACCGGGCACACCCGGCCGGACCTACACACGGCACGGCGGATTCCTGCACGACGCGGCCGAGTTCGACGCCGAGTTCTTCGGTATCAGCCCCAACGAGGCCCTCACGATGGATCCTCAGCAGCGGCTGCTGCTGGAGACGTCATGGGAGGTCTTCGAGCGCGCCGGCATCGACCCGGCCACGCTTAAGGGGAGCCGCACCGGCGTCTACACCGGAGCCATGTACCACGACTACGTCCGGTCCCGTGCCACCGGCTCCATCAACTCCGGCCGCATCTCCTACACCTACGGCCTGGAGGGACCCGCCGTTACCGTGGACACGGCGTGCTCCTCGTCGCTCGTGGCCCTGCACCTGGCCGTCCAGGCGCTGCGCTCGGGCGAGTGCACGCTGGCCCTCGCGGGCGGTGTCACGGTGATGGCGACCACCGAAGTCCTCGTCGAGTTCGGCCTCCAGCAGGGACTGTCCACCGACGGCCGTTGCCGTTCCTTCGCCGACGACGCCGACGGAACCGGATTCTCGGAGGGCGTGGGACTGCTGCTTGTGGAGCGGCTCTCGGACGCGCGGGCCAACGGCCATCCGGTGCTGGCGGTGGTGCGCGGTTCGGCCGTGAACCAGGACGGCGCGAGCAACGGCCTGTCCGCCCCCAACGGCCCCGCTCAGCAACGCGTCATCCAACAATCACTCGCCGACGCGGGCCTTGCCCCCGCCGACGTCGACCTCGTCGAGGCGCACGGCACCGGCACCACGCTGGGCGACCCGATCGAGGCGCAGGCGCTGCTCGCGACCTACGGACAGGACCGCCCCGCGGACCGGCCGGTCTGGCTCGGCTCGATCAAGTCCAACATCGGCCACACACAGGCCGCAGCCGGCGTCGCCGGGCTCATCAAGGCGATCGAGGCGATACGCCGCCGGGTCCTGCCGCGCACCCTGCACGCGGACACCCCCTCGTCCAAGGTGGACTGGTCCGCAGGCAACCTGCGGCTGCTGACCACGGCCCATGACTGGCCGGATTCCGGCCGGCCGCGCCGCGCCGCGGTCTCGTCGTTCGGGATCAGCGGCACCAACGCCCATGTCATCGTCGAACAGGCGCCGCCGACGGTATCCGACACCACGCCGGAGCCCGCCGCCCCCGGCCCCGACGCCCACATGAGCGGCGGCTGGCCCTGGCTGCTCTCCGGACGCACCCCGCAAGCCCTGCGCGCGCAGGCCGCGAAGCTCGCCGCGTGGCTCGGCACGAACCCGACGGCGCACGACGGTGACATCGCCCGTGCGCTCGCCGTCGAGCGCACCGCTTTCGAGCACCGCGCCGCGGTCGTGGTCCGTGATCGCGAGGAGGGCCTGCACGCGCTGACCGGCCTGGCCGAGGGCGACTTGCCGGCCGCCGCCGTGCGCGACGTCGCCCGAACCTCGGGCCCCGGACCCGCCTTCCTGTTCTCGGGGCAGGGTGCGCAGCGGGTTGGTATGGGGCGGGAGTTGTATGGGGTGTTTCCGGTGTTCGCGGAGGCTTTGGATGCGGTGCTTGATGTGGTGGATGTGCCTTTGAGGGAGGTGATGTGGGGTGAGGATGCGGATCGGTTGAGTCGTACGGAGTTTGCGCAGCCGGCGTTGTTCGCTGTTGAGGTGGCGTTGTTCCGGTTGGTGGAGTCGTGGGGTGTGCGGCCGGAGTTTTTGGTGGGGCATTCGGTTGGTGAGGTGGCGGCGGCGCATGTTGCGGGTGTGTTGTCGTTGGCTGATGCGGTGCGGTTGGTGGTGGCGCGGGGTCGTTTGATGCAGGCGTTGCCTGAGGGTGGGGCGATGGTTGCGGTGGAGGCGACCGAGAAGGAGGTGTGCGCGCAGCTGGCCGGCGGGGTGGGTGTTGCGGCGGTCAACGGTCCGGCCGCGGTGGTGGTCTCGGGTGCGGAGGCGGAGGTGCTGCGGGTGATGGCGCACTTCTCGGGGCTTGGTCGCAGGACCAGCCGGTTGAGGGTGTCGCATGCGTTTCATTCGCCGTTGATGGAGCCGATGCTGGATGAGTTCCGTGCTGTGGTGGCGGGGTTGGAGTTCGCGGAGCCGGGGGTGCCGTTCGTTTCCACGCTGACCGGGAGGTTGGTGGGTGAGGGTGAGCTGGCGGATCCGGAGTACTGGGTGCGGCATGTGCGTGAGGCGGTTCGTTTCGCCGACGCGGTGCGGGTGCTGGCGGACAAGGGTGTGACCACGTTCGTGGAGCTGGGACCGGACGCGGTACTGACCGCGATGGGCCGGCAGGCCGGGCAGGGCGGCGAGGACAGCGAGTTCATCCCGACGCTCCGCCGTGGACACGAGGAAGCCGCCGCGGTGGTCCAGGCCGTGGCGCACGCACACTGCCGCGGGACCGGCGTCGACTGGGCCGCGTTCTTCGCCGGGCGCGGCGCCCGCCGCGTTGACCTGCCCACCTACGCCTTCCAGCGGCGCCCGTACTGGCTGGCCGAGACGACCGGTGCCGACGTCGTCGTCAGCGGCATGGACACCGGGGCGAGCGACACCACCATGGAGTCGGGGCGCTGGCGGCAGATTCTCGGCCTGCCCGACGGCGAACGCGAACGAGCCGCGCTCGCTCTGGTGCGCGCCCAGGTCGCCGCCGTGCTCGGGTATGCGTCCGGCGACGCCGTGCCACCCGACCGGGCCTTCACGGACCTCGGCTTCGACTCGGTGGCCGCCGTGGAACTGCGTAAACGACTCACGGACAGCACGGGCGTCGCCCTGCCAGCAACGCTTGCCTTCGACCACCCCACGACGCGGGCCGTCGCGGCTCTCCTGCTGGCCGAGGCCGACGAGGTGGGCGACGCGGGGGCGGCCGATGCGCTTCTCGACCAGATCGAGCGGCTCGAGAACTCGCTGACAGCCGCGCCCGAGCTGAACGGAGGCACGACTCGCGTCACCGCCCGGATCGAAGCCATGCTCCGCCTCTGGCGCGACCACCGCGAGACAGGCGCCGACGGGGAAACCGGCGACGACTTCACCGACGCCACCGATGACGAACTCTTCCAGGCACTGGACGACCTTGAGATTGGTTCATGACCGATGGGGAACGAAGACAGACTCCGTGACTACCTCAAGCGGGCCACGTCCGATCTCCAGCAGACCAGGCGCCGGCTGCGCGAGGCCGAGGCCAAGGACCACGAGCCGATCGCCATCGTCTCGATGAGCTGCCGCTACCCCGGCGGTGTCGACTCCCCCGAGGCACTGTGGGAGCTGGCCCGGGGTGGGAACGACGCCATCACCCGCTTTCCCGACAACCGCGGCTGGGACATCGGCCGACTCTACGACCCGGAACCCGCGACGCCCGGCAAGACATACACCCGCGAAGGGGGATTCCTGCACGACGCCGGGTACTTCGACGCGGACTTCTTCCGGATGAGCCCCAGGGAAGCGAAGGAGACCGATCCGCAGCAGCGCCTCCTGCTGGAGACCGCCTGGGAAGCGCTGGAAGGCGCGGGCATCGACCCGTTCGGCCTCAAGGAGACCCGTACCGGCGTCTTCGTCGGTGTCGTCTACCACGACTATCTCGTGGGCGGCGGCACCGGCAGCCTTGCCAGCGTCGCCTCCGGCCGCATCGCCTACACCCTGGGCCTGGAGGGACCCGCCGTCACCGTGGACACGGCGTGCTCCTCGTCGCTCGTGGCCCTGCACCTGGCCGTCCAGGCGCTGCGCTCGGGCGAGTGCACGCTGGCCCTTGCGGGCGGCGCCACGGTCATGACCCACCCGCACTCCTTCGTCGGCTTCAGCCAGGACCGCGGCCTGTCGGCCGACGGCCGCTGCAAGTCGTTCGCCACGGCCGCCGACGGTACGGGGTGGGGGGAGGGCGTGGGGCTGCTGCTTGTGGAGCGGCTCTCGGACGCGCGGGCCAACGGCCATCCGGTGCTGGCGGTGGTGCGCGGTTCGGCCGTGAACCAGGACGGCGCGAGCAACGGCCTGTCCGCCCCCAACGGCCCCGCTCAGCAACGCGTCATCCGGCAGGCTCTGGAAGCCGCCCAGCTGACGGCCGACCAGGTCGATGCCGTGGAGGCGCACGGTACGGGTACCACCCTCGGCGACCCGATCGAGGCGCAGGCGCTGCTGGCGACCTACGGACAGGACCGCCCCGCGGACCGGCCGCTGTGGCTGGGCTCCCTGAAGTCGAACATCGGGCACGCCCAGGCGGCGGCCGGTGTCGGCGGCATCATCAAGATGGTCGAGGCCATGCGACACGAGGTGCTGCCGCGCACGCTGCACGTGGATGAGCCGAGCGACAACGTCGACTGGTCCAGCGGCGCGGTGCGACTGCTGACCGAGCCCCGCGACTGGCCCCGCACCCCCGGCCGCCCCCGCAGGGCCGGGGTCTCCTCCTTCGGGCTGAGCGGGACCAACGGCCATGTGATCCTCGAAGAGGCACCGAGCGCCGGGGAACCGGAGGACATCGCGGCTGTGCCGGCAACGACCGGCGCCGTTCCGGTGGTGCTGTCGGGCAAGGGCGCGGACGGCCTGCGCGCCCAGGCGGGCCGTCTTCTCGACCACGTCCGGGCCGATGACACGCTCACGCCCCTCGACCTCGCTTTCTCCCTCGCTACGACGCGTGCCGCACTGCCGGACCGAGCCGCCATCATCGCCGAAGACCGTGCCGCCCTGCTCCAGCGGCTTGAGGTACTGACGCGGGAGGGCTCCACACCCGGCGTCGTGCCCAGCACCGCCGCTCGCCAGGACGGGCTGACGGCGTTTCTGTTCTCGGGGCAGGGTGCGCAGCGGTTGGGGATGGGGCGTGAGCTGTATGAGGCGTTCCCGGTGTTCGCGGAGGCCTTCGATGCGGTTCTGGCTGAGCTGGATCTGCCGCTGCGGGGTGTGGTGTGGGGTGAGGACGCGGAGCGGTTGAGCCGTACTGAGTTCACTCAGCCTGCGCTGTTTGCGGTCGAGGTGGCGCTGTTTCGGCTGGTGGAGTCGTGGGGTATCAAGCCCGATTATCTGGCCGGGCATTCGATCGGTGAGTTCGCGGCCGCGCATGTGTCCGGGGTGCTCTCCCTGGCGGACGCGGCGAAGCTGGTGGTGGCGCGTGGCCGGTTGATGCAGGCATTGCCGGGGGGCGGTGCGATGGTGGCCGTGGAGGCGACCGAGGACGAGGTGCGTCCGTTGCTGGCCGAGGGTATCGGTATCGCGGCGGTCAACGGGCCCGGCTCGGTGGTTGTCTCGGGTCTCGAGTCGGAGGCTGTGCGGATCAAGGCGTATTTCGGGGCTGAGGGTCGTAAGGCGACCCGCCTGACGGTCTCGCACGCTTTCCACTCGCCGTTGATGGAGCCGATGCTCGACGGATTCCGTGCGGTGGCGCGGGAGGTGTCGTATGGCGCCCCGTCTGTGCCGATCGTCTCGACTCTTACCGGCACTGTGGTGAGTGGCGAGCTGTCCGATCCGGAGTACTGGGTGCGGCATGTGCGTGAGGCGGTTCGTTTCGCCGACGCGGTGCGGGTGCTGGCGGACAAGGGTGTGACCACGTTCGTGGAGCTGGGACCGGACGCGGTACTGACCGCGATGGGCCGGCAGGCCGGGCAGGGCGGCGAGGACAGCGAGTTCATCCCGACGCTCCGCCGTGGACACGAGGAAGCCGCCGCGGTGGTCCAGGCCGTGGCGCACGCACACTGCCGCGGGACCGGCGTCGACTGGGCCGCGTTCTTCGCCGGGCGCGGCGCCCGCCGCGTTGACCTGCCCACCTACGCCTTCCAGCGAAGCTGGTTCTGGAGGGATCCGGAGGGAACCGTGACGTCCGTGATCGCGCCCGTCACTCCTGACGCCGCGGACACCGCCGCATGGAACGCCCTGGAACACACGGACGCCGACACCCTGGCGGCGAGGCTCGGCGTGCCGGCGCCCGCCTTGGGCGATGTACTGCCCGCGCTCGCCCACTGGCGCAGGCGGCAGCGCGAGGAGATCCGCACGGACACCTGGTGCTACCGCGTCGACTGGCAGCCCGTGCCGGTCGACACCGACCACCGGCCGACGGCAGAGGGGACCTGGCTGCTCGCCGTACCCGCGACGCACGCCGACGATCCGCGGGTGCGAGTCCTCGCGGAGGAGCTCGCAGCCAGAGGACAGGAGACCGTACGGCTCGAGGTCGCCGAACCGGACCGCGCCGCGCTCGCGGACAGGCTCCGGACCTACACCCGCGTAACGGGAGTGCTGTCGCTGCTGGCCCTCGACGACCGCCCCCACCCCGTGCTGCGCTCCGTGTCGTACGGGACCGCCTGCACGGCCACGCTGGCGCAGGCGCTCAATGACGCCGAGACGCCCGCCCCTCTGTGGTGTGTCACCTTCCGGGCCGCGGCGGTCGGCGACGGTGAGACGGCCGAGCCCGCCCAGGCCGCCGTCTGGGGCATGGGCGCCGCGCTCGCACTGGAGACGCCCGAAACCTGGGGCGGCGTCGTCGACGTGCCGGACACGGTCGACGCGCAGACGGCACGCTTGCTGTGCGCCGCTCTCACCACCGACGGCGAAGACCAGCTCGCCGTCCGCGACGGGCGCGTACTGGCCCGTCGTATGGTCCGGAGCCCGCTCGCCGAACACCCCGCCGTACGGGACTGGCAGCCGCGCGGCACGATCCTGGTCACGGGAGGCACCGGCGGGATCGGTGCGCAGGTCGCTCGGGTGCTCTCGTCCCGGGGGGTCGGCCATCTGTTGCTCACCAGCCGTCGCGGACCGGACGCCGAAGGAACCGCGGAACTGGTCGCCGAGCTGGCCGCCCAGGGCACCCCTGTCACCGTCGAGGCATGCGACATCGCGGACCGCGACGCGGTGCGCCGGCTCCTCGCGTCGGTCCCCGCCGACCGGCCTGTCACCGCCGTCGTGCACGCCGCCGGAGTCATGCAGCGCATCGCCCCGCTGCCGGAGCTGAGCCTGGCGGAGTTCGCCGCCGTGGCCGACGCGAAGGTGGCCGGCGCCCGGCACCTGGACGAACTGCTCGGCGACCGCTCACTGGATGCCTTCGTCCTGTTCTCCTCGGGGGCCGCCGTGTGGGGCAGCACGGGACAGGCCGCCTACGGCAGTGCCAACGCCGCGCTGGACGCGCTGGCCCACGCCCGCCGAGCCCGTGGCGCCACCGCCACGTCCATCGCCTGGGGCCCCTGGGACACCGGCATGGTCGACGCCGAACTCGCCGACGCCCTGGACCGCATCGGCACCCCGCCCATGGCATCCAGCCCCGCCCTCGAGGCGCTGTGCCGGATTCTCGACCGGGACCTCACCCACCTCGTCGTCGCCGATCTCGACTGGGCCCGCTTCGCGCCCGTCTACGCCATGGCACGTCCCCGCCCGCTCATCGCCGCGCTGCCCGAGGCGCGTGCCGCCGTCGCTCCCCGTGCGTCCGCGACGGGGCCGGGCCAGGACCACACCGATCTGGCGCAGCGGCTCAAGGCCATGCCGCGAGCCCAGCAGGACCGCACCACTCTCGAACTGGTCCGTACCCACGTTGCGCAGTTGCTCGGCTACGACAGCCCCACCGCCCTGGACCCGGCGCGCACCTTCACCGACCTCGGCTTCGACTCAGTGGCGGCCGTCGACCTGAAGACCGTCCTCTCCGCCGCCACCGGCCTGGAACTCCCGGCCAGCGTGGTCTTCGACCATGCGACCCCGGCACTGCTTGCCGTCCATGTGCGGGAGCGGCTGTGCCCGCAGGACGCCGGCGACAGCGCACTCATGGCCGCCCTCCATCAGCTGGACTGGCTCGGGGAAGCGTTGACGGCGCTGCGGCCCGAGGACGTCGAGCGGCACCGGATCCCGGGACGGCTGCAGGCGCTCACGGTCAAGCTCCCCGGTACGCGCCAGTCGGCTCCGGACGAGCAGCTCGCCGACGACGCGTCCCTCGGTGACGTACTCGACTTCATCGACAAGGAACTCGGGCTGAGTTGATCCGCTCGGACCACGCCACCAGCGAACACGCACCACGCAGGACTCATAGACCCGGAGCCACCGAAACCATGCGGATTGCACAGAATGTTGCGAGGCGGACAGATGGCTGACGACCAGAAGCTCGTCGGATATCTCAAGCGAGTCACGGCCGACCTCGCGCAGACCCGTCGCAGGCTCCGGGAGTACGAGGCCAGGGAACAGGACCCGATCGCGATCGTGGCCATGAGCTGCCGCTACCCGGGCGGAGTCACCTCGCCCGAGGAACTATGGAGGCTGGTGGCCGACGGTGTCGACGCGGTCGGCCCCTTCCCGGCCGACCGCGGCTGGAACCTCGACTCCGTCGACGACCTCGACTTCGCGCGCCGCGGCGGTTTCATCGATGGTGCGGCCGAGTTCGACCCGGCCTTCTTCGGTATCTCGCCGCGCGAGGCCGTGGCAATGGACCCCCAGCAGCGGCTGATGCTGGAACTGTCCTGGGAGGCGCTGGAACGGGCGGGCATCCCCGCCGACAAGGTGCGCGGCGGCCAGGTGGCGGTCTTCGCCGGATCCGGCTTCCAGGACTACGGAGACTGGCTCAACACCGCACCCGAGGCGGCCGGCCCCTTCATGGGCACCGCCGCCGTGGCCGCCGTCATCGCCGGCCGGGTCTCCTACACCCTCGGCCTGGAGGGCCCCGCGGTGACCGTGGACACCGCCTGCTCCTCCTCCCTCGTGGCCGTTCACCTCGCCGCCCAGGCGCTGCGCGAACGCGAGTGCACCCTCGCGCTGGCCGGCGGTGTCATGGTGATGTCCACACCCGGCCCCTTCATCGGCATGGCCCGGCAGGGCGGCCTCGCCGCCGACGGCCGTGCCAAGGCGTACGCGGACGCCGCCGACGGCACCGGCTGGGCCGAGGGTGCCGGCATCCTCGTACTGGAGCGTCTCTCCGACGCTCGCGCCAACGGGCACCCTGTTCTCGCCGTCGTCAAGGGTTCGGCGATCAACCAGGACGGCGCCAGCAACGGCCTCACTGCCCCCAACGGGCCCTCCCAGCAGCGTGTCATCCGCGAGGCGCTCAGCGCTGCCGGGGTCTCCGCCACCCAGCTCGACCTGGTCGAGGGCCATGGCACCGGTACCACCCTCGGCGATCCGATCGAGGCGCAGGCGCTGCTGGCGACCTACGGTCAGGGCCGGCCCGAGGACCGTCCGCTGTGGCTGGGCTCCCTGAAGTCGAACATCGGGCACGCCCAGGCGGCGGCCGGTGTCGGCGGCATCATCAAGATGGTCATGGCGATGCGGCACGAGACCATGCCGCGCACCCTGCACGTCGACCGGCCCTCCACCCACGTCGACTGGAGGGCGGGCAACGTCCAACTCCTCACCGACGCTCGCCCCTGGCCCCGCGGCGAGCACCCGCGCCGGGCCGCCGTCTCGGCGTTCGGCGTCAGCGGTACCAACGCCCACCTCATCCTCGAGGAGGCACCCGTACCCGAGCCCGTCGAGGACGAGGCCGAGGCGACCGCACCCGCTCCGGCCGCCTGGCCGGCCGGCGCCCCGCTGCCCTGGCTCGTCTCCGCCCGCAGCGCCGACGCCCTGCGCGCCCAGGCCGAGCGCATCGGCACCCATGTCGCGGAGCGCACCGACCTCAGCCCCCTCGATCTGAGCCACTCCCTCGCGACCACTCGTGCCGCGCTGGAACACCGCGCGGTCGTCCTGGCCGACGACCGCGAGTCGGCCGTCAGGGCCCTCGCTTCCGTCGCCGCCGACGAAACCCGCTCCGAGCTGCTGCGCGGCACGGTCTCCGACGGGCTGACGGCGTTTCTGTTCTCGGGGCAGGGTGCGCAGCGGTTGGGGATGGGGCGTGAGCTGTATGAGGCGTTCCCGGTGTTCGCGGAGGCCTTCGATGCGGTTCTGGCTGAGCTGGATCTGCCGCTGCGGGGTGTGGTGTGGGGTGAGGACGCGGAGCGGTTGAGCCGTACTGAGTTCACTCAGCCTGCGCTGTTTGCGGTCGAGGTGGCGCTGTTTCGGCTGGTGGAGTCGTGGGGTATCAAGCCCGATTATCTGGCCGGGCATTCGATCGGTGAGTTCGCGGCCGCGCATGTGTCCGGGGTGCTCTCCCTGGCGGACGCGGCGAAGCTGGTGGTGGCGCGTGGCCGGTTGATGCAGGCATTGCCGGGGGGCGGTGCGATGGTGGCCGTGGAGGCGACCGAGGACGAGGTGCGTCCGTTGCTGGCCGAGGGTATCGGTATCGCGGCGGTCAACGGGCCCGGCTCGGTGGTTGTCTCGGGTCTCGAGTCGGAGGCTGTGCGGATCAAGGCGTATTTCGGGGCTGAGGGTCGTAAGGCGACCCGCCTGAAGGTCTCGCACGCTTTCCACTCGCCGTTGATGGAGCCGATGCTCGACGGATTCCGTGCGGTGGCGCGGGAGGTGTCGTATGGCGCCCCGTCTGTGCCGATCGTCTCGACTCTTACCGGCACTGTGGTGAGTGGCGAGCTGTCCGATCCGGAGTACTGGGTGCGGCATGTGCGTGAGGCGGTTCGTTTCGCGGATGCCGTCAAGGTGCTGGAGTCCGAGGGCGTCACCCGCTTCCTCGAGCTGGGCCCGGACGCCGTACTCACCGCGATGGCGCAGCAGTCCGCCGAGAACGCTGCCTTCGTGCCCGCGCTGCGCCGCGACCGGCCGGAGGCCGCCGCCGTGCTCACGGCCGCCGGACAGCTGCACGTGCGCGGCGTGGCCGTGGACTGGGCGGGCGTCTTCGCCGGGCGTGGCGCGGGCCGGGTCGACCTGCCGACGTACGTCTTCCAGCGCGGCCACTACTGGATCACCCCCGAGAACGGTGCCGGTGACGTCGCCTCCGCCGGTCTCGACGCCGCCGACCACCCGCTGCTCGGTGCTGCGGTGACGCTGGCCGACACGGACGGTGTGGTGCTGACCGGCCGGCTGTCGACCTCCGCGCAGCCGTGGCTGGCCGACCACGTGGTGGGCGGCACCGTCCTCTTCCCCGGCACCGGCTTCGTCGAACTCGCCGTACGCGCCGGAGACCAGGTCGGCTGCGACGTCCTGGAAGAGCTGACCCTGGAGGCGCCGCTTGCCCTGCCCGAGCGCGGTGCCGTACAGGTGCAGGTCGCCGTGGGGGCGGCCGACGGCTCCGGCACCCGTACGCTGACCGTGCACTCCCGTCCCTCCCAGGACGCCCCGTGGACCCGGCACGCCGCCGGTGTGCTGGCGCGCGGCGCGGACCAGGCACGCTTCGACCTGACCCAGTGGCCGCCGCCCGGCGCCGAATCCCTCGACGTGGCCGGACTGTACGCGGACCTCACCGGACTCGGCCTCCAGTACGGGCCGGTGTTCCAGGGGCTGAGGGCCGCCTGGCGCGACGGCGAGACGGTGTACGCGGAGGTCGCCCTCCCCGAGCAGGGGCACAAGGACGCGGGGCGGCTGGGCCTGCACCCCGGCATCCTCGACGCGGCCCTGCACGCCGTCAGCTTCACCGGCGTGACCGGTGGACAGGCCGCGCTTCCCTTTGCCTGGTCCGGGGTCACCCTGCACGCGGCGGGAGCCGCCGCCGTACGGGTACGGCTGACGCCGACCGGTTCGGGCGTCGCCCTCGCCCTGGCCGACGCCGGCGGGCGCCCGGTGGCCACGGTCGAGTCCCTGGTGCTGCGGCCCATGTCCGAGGAGCAGCTGGCCGCCGCCCGGACCGGTTTCCACGACTCCCTCTACCACGTCGAGTGGGCCCCCCTCCCGGCGGTCGCGTCCGAGACGCAGCCGCCCACCGCCGTCTTCACCAGCGCCTCCGGCACGGATGCCGGTGAGGTGCGGGCGGCGGTGCATCGGGTGCTCGCTGAGCTGCAGTCGGCTGAGGGTCGGTTGGTGTTCGTCACGCGGGGTGCGGTGGCGTTGCCGGGTGAGGACGTCTCGGATCTGGCGGGTGCGGCTGTCTGGGGTCTGGTGCGCTCGGCGCAGTCCGAGGATCCGGGCCGTTTCGTGCTGGTCGACACCGACGAGGACGGTCAGGACACCGCCGTGTCTGTGGCGCTCGCGTCGGGGGAGTCGCAGGTCGTCGTGCGTGGCACGGCCGCCTACGGTGCACGGCTGGCCCGTACGCCCGTGGCGGTGGACGAGGGGGCCCCGGTCTTCTCGGCTGAGGGCATGGTGCTGGTGACGGGTGCGACGGGCACTCTGGGTGGGTTGTTCGCCCGGCATCTGGTCACCGAGCACGGTGTACGTCGTCTGCTGTTGACCAGCCGTCGTGGTGAACAGGCGCCTGGAGCAGGTGAGTTGGCTGCGGAGCTGACCGCGCTGGGTGCCGAGGTGACGGTCGCGGCCTGCGACGTCGCCGACCGCGACGCGCTTGCCGCGCTCCTTGAGGACGTCGACCTGTCGGGCGTGGTGCACGTGGCCGGTGTCCTGGACGACGGCGTCATCGCCTCCCTCACTCCGGAGCGGGTGGACAAGGTGCTGCGCCCGAAGGTGGACGCGGCCCTCAACCTGCACGAGCTCACGGCCGGCAAGAACCTGACGGCTTTCGTGCTGTTCTCCTCCGCGGCCGGTGTCTTCGGCAATCCGGGGCAGGGCAACTACGCGGCGGCCAACGCCTTCCTCGACGGTCTCGCCGCCCACCGCAAGGCGAAGGGGCTGCCCGCGCAGTCCCTGGCCTGGGGCCTGTGGTCCGGGGGCATGGCCGACACCCTCGACGAGGCGGTGCGCGGCCGGATATCCCAGGGCGGCATCCACGCGCTCACCCCCGAGGAGGGGCTCGCGCTCTTCAACGCCGCCCGGCGCAGCACCGAACCCACCCTCGTCCCCGTCAAGTTCGACTTGGCCGCGCTGCGTTCCCAGGGCGAGGACGCGCCCGCCCTGCTGCGCGGGCTCGTCCCCGCCGGCACCCGGCGCCGCCGCAGCGCGGGCACGGCCAGGACCGAGACCAGCACACTGAAGTACAGGCTCGCCGCGCTGTCGGCGGAAGATCGCCGGCAGGCGGTGCTCGACCTGGTCCTCAACCGGGCGGCCGTCGTCCTCGGCTTCGCCGACGCCCGGGCGATCGAGCCCGAGCGCGCCTTCCGGGACCTCGGAGTCGACTCCCTCGCCGCCGTCGAACTCCGCAACGGCCTCAACGACGACACCGGCCTTCGGCTGCCCGCCACTCTTGTCTTCGACTACCCGAGCCCGGTCGACGTGGTTCGCCACATCCTGGAGGAACTGTCCGGGCAGGACGCGGACGCGCCCGCGACCGCACCCACCAAGGCCACCGTCCTCGACGGCGACCCGATCGTGATCGTGGGCATGAGTTGCCGTTATCCGGGTGGGGTGGAGACGCCGGAGGATCTGTGGCGGCTGGTGGCCGGCGGGGTGGATGCGGTGTCGGAGTTCCCGACGAACCGTGGCTGGAACATCGAGGAGCTGTACGACCCGAACTCGGAGCGGCCGAACACGAGTTATGTCAAGCACGGTGGTTTCCTGCACGACGCGGGCGATTTCGACCCGGCTTTCTTCGGTATCTCCCCGAACGAGGCGCTGGGTATGGACCCGCAGCAGCGGTTGCTGTTGGAGACGTCGTGGGAGGCGATCGAGCGGGCGGGTATTGACCCGGCCACGTTGAAGGGTTCGGCCACCGGCGTTTTCGCCGGGATGATGTACCACGACTATGCCGCGAACAGCGGCACCGGTTCCGTCGCGTCCGGCCGTGTCTCGTACGTCTTCGGTCTCGAAGGTCCCGCTGTCACGATCGATACGGCTTGTTCGTCGTCGCTGGTGGCGTTGCATCTGGCTGTGCAGGCGCTGCGGTCGGGTGAGTGTTCGCTGGCGTTGGCGGGTGGTGTCGCGGTGATGGCGACGCCGGAGGCGTTCGTGGAGTTCAGCCGGCAGCGGGGTCTGGCGCCTGACGGCCGGTGCAAGTCTTTCGCCGCGTCGACGGACGGTACGGCGTGGGGTGAGGGTGTGGGCATGCTGCTTGTCGAGCGCCTTTCCGACGCCCGTGCCAACGGCCACCCGGTCCTGGCGATTGTCAAGGGCTCTGCTGTGAATCAGGACGGTGCGAGTAATGGTCTGACGGCTCCCAACGGGCCTGCCCAGGTTCGGGTCATCCGTCAGGCTCTTGCCAATGCCCAGCTCGCGCCCGACCACGTGGATGCGGTTGAGGCGCATGGTACGGGTACGACGCTGGGTGATCCGATCGAGGCGCAGGCGCTGCTGGCGACGTACGGGAAGGACCGTCCGGAGGGCCGGCCGTTGTGGCTGGGTTCGATCAAGTCGAATATGGGTCATACCCAGGCGGCGGCGGGGGTTTCGGGCATCATCAAGATGGTCGAGGCGATCCGTCATGGTGTTCTGCCCCGGACTTTGCATGTGGATGAGCCGACGCCGCAGGTGGACTGGTCGGAGGGCGACATCCGCCTGCTGATGGAGTCCCAGCCCTGGCCGGAGACGGGTCGTCCCCGCCGGGCGGGTGTCTCCTCCTTCGGTATCAGCGGTACCAACGCCCACGTGATCATCGAAGGCTCCGGAGCCCGAGGCCGTGCAGCCTCAGGCCGGGTCCGACCTCCCCGCCGTACCCTGGCTGCTCTCCGCGAAGACGGGCGAGGCCCTCCGCGCCCAGGCGGAACGCCTGCGGACCTACGTCGACGGCGACCCTGCCCTGCTGCCGCAGGACGTCGCCTACTCCCTCGCCACCCGCCGTACGGCGATGGACTTCCGGGCTGCGGTGGTGGGTGCGGATCGGGAGGAGCTGCTGGCGGGTCTGGCGGCTGTGGCTGAGGGCCGGTCGGCTGCGGGTGTGGTGCAGGGGAGTGTGCGGGGCTCTGGTCGTACGGCGTTTCTGTTCTCGGGGCAGGGTGCGCAGCGGTTGGGGATGGGGCGTGAGCTGTATGAGGCGTTCCCGGTGTTCGCGGAGGCCTTCGATGCGGTTCTGGCTGAGCTGGATCTGCCGCTGCGGGGTGTGGTGTGGGGTGAGGACGCGGAGCGGTTGAGCCGTACTGAGTTCACTCAGCCTGCGCTGTTTGCGGTCGAGGTGGCGCTGTTTCGGCTGGTGGAGTCGTGGGGTATCAAGCCCGATTATCTGGCCGGGCATTCGATCGGTGAGTTCGCGGCCGCGCATGTGTCCGGGGTGCTCTCCCTGGCGGACGCGGCGAAGCTGGTGGTGGCGCGTGGCCGGTTGATGCAGGCATTGCCGGGGGGCGGTGCGATGGTGGCCGTGGAGGCGACCGAGGACGAGGTGCGTCCGTTGCTGGCCGAGGGTATCGGTATCGCGGCGGTCAACGGGCCCGGCTCGGTGGTTGTCTCGGGTCTCGAGTCGGAGGCTGTGCGGATCAAGGCGTATTTCGGGGCTGAGGGTCGTAAGGCGACCCGCCTGAAGGTCTCGCACGCTTTCCACTCGCCGTTGATGGAGCCGATGCTCGACGGATTCCGTGCGGTGGCGCGGGAGGTGTCGTATGGCGCCCCGTCTGTGCCGGTCGTCTCGACTCTTACCGGCACTGTGGTGAGTGGCGAGCTGTCCGATCCGGAGTACTGGGTGCGGCATGTGCGTGAGGCGGTTCGTTTCGCGGATGCCGTCAAGGTGCTGGAGTCCGAGGGCGTCACCCGCTTCCTCGAGCTGGGCCCGGACGCCGTACTCACCGCGATGGCGCAGCAGTCCGCCGAGAACGCTGCCTTCGTGCCCGCGCTGCGCCGCGACCGGCCGGAGGCCGCCGCCGTGCTCACGGCCGCCGGACAGCTGCACGTGCGCGGCGTGGCCGTGGACTGGGCGGGCGTCTTCGCCGGGCGTGGCGCGGGCCGGGTCGACCTGCCGACGTACGCCTTCCAGCGGCAGCGCTACTGGCTGGACGCGCTGGAGTACTGGGCCGACGCCTGGGCGGGCGCGGACACCGGCGGAGTCACGTCGGCCGGTCTGGACCGGGCGGCGCATCCGCTGCTCGGTGCCGTGCTGGCGTCGCCGGACGGTGACGGTGTGGTGCTGACGGGCCGGTTGTCGACGTCCTCCCAGCCGTGGCTGGCCGACCATGCCGTCGGCGGCACCGTCCTCTTCCCCGGCACCGGCCTGGTGGAGCTGGCGATCGCCGCCGGTGACGAGGTCGGCTGCGACCAGTTGGAGGAGCTGACGCTGGAGGCGCCGCTCGTACTGCCCGAGCGGGGCGGGGTCGCCGTACAGGTGGTGGTGGGCACCGCCGCCGACGACGGCACGCGTCCGGTGCATGTGTACGCCCGCTCCGACGACGAGGAGCAGGCCTGGACGCGCCACGCGACCGGTCTGCTGTCCGCCGGAGAGCAGGCGCCCTGCTTCGACCTGGCCCAGTGGCCGCCGCGTGGTGCCGAGGCGCTCGACCTGACCGGGATGTACGACACCCTCGCGGAGGCCGGCCTGGAGTACGGGCCGGTGTTCCAGGGTCTGACGGCGGCCTGGCGCTCCGGTGAGGACGTGTACGCCGAGGTCGCCCTGCCCGAGGAGACGAGTGTCGACGGGTTCGGGGTGCACCCGGCGCTGCTGGACGCGGCCCTGCACGCGACCGGGCTGCTGGCGGGCGGCACCGAGGCCACGCGTCTGCCCTTCGCGTGGACGGGTGTCTCCCTGCACGCCACCGGTGCCGCCAGGCTCCGGGTACGGCTCTCCCGCCGGGGCACCGAGGGCGTCGCCCTGGAGGTCGCCGACGAGCAGGGCCGTCCGGTCGCCACGGTCGGTTCGCTGGTCCTCCGGGAGGTGTCGGCCGACCAGCTGGCGGCGGCCCGGCCGGCGTTCCACGAGTTCTTGTTCCAGCTGGACTGGGTGCGGCTGCCCGAGGTGCGTTCGCCTGAGGCTGCGCCGGATGATGTGGTGGTGCTCCGCACTGAAGCGGGCACGGATGCGGACGCCGTGCGGACGGCGGTGCAGCGGGCGCTCGCCGAGCTGCGGTCGGCTGCCGGGCGGCTGGCGGTCGTAACGCGCCGTGCGGTGGCGCTCCCGGGTGAGGACGTCAACGACCTGGCGGGTGCGGCCGTTTGGGGACTGGTGCGCTCGGCCCAGTCGGTCGAGGACCCGGAGCGCTTCGTCCTCGTCGACGTCGACGAGGACGGCGACGCCGCAGTGTCCCTGGCGCTCGCGTCGGGGGAGTCGCAGGTCGTCGTCCGGGGCGGTGCCGTGTACGGCGCCCGGCTCGTGCGCACTCCGGTGGCGCAGGCCGACGAGGCGCAGCCCGCGTCGGTCTTCTCGGCTGAGGGCATGGTGCTGGTGACGGGTGCGACGGGCACTCTGGGTGGGTTGTTCGCCCGGCATCTGGTCACCGAGCACGGTGTACGTCGTCTGCTGTTGACCAGCCGTCGTGGTGAACAGGCGCCTGGAGCAGGTGAGTTGGCTGCGGAGCTGACCGCGCTGGGTGCCGAGGTGACGGTCGCGGCCTGCGACGTCGCCGACCGCGACGCGCTTGCCGCGCTCCTTGAGGACGTCGACCTGTCGGGCGTGGTGCACGTGGCCGGTGTTCTGGACGACGGCGTCATCGCCTCCCTCACTCCGGAGCGGGTGGACAAGGTGCTGCGCCCGAAGGTGGACGCGGCCCTCAACCTGCACGAGCTCACGGCCGGCAAGAACCTGACGGCTTTCGTGCTGTTCTCCTCCGCGGCCGGTGTCTTCGGCAATCCGGGGCAGGGCAGCTACGCGGCCGCCAACACCTTCCTGGACGCTCTGGCCACCCACCGGCAGGCGCAGGGGCTGCCCGCGCAGTCCCTGGCGTGGGGTCTGTGGGGCGGGGGCATGGCGGGTGAACTGAGCCAGGCCGACATCGACCGGATGAACAGCACCGGTGTGCACGCGCTCTCGCCGGAGCAGGGCCTGGGGCTGTTCGACACGGCGGGCGCGCTCCCCGCGCCCGCCGTGGTCCCCATCCGGCTGGACGTCAAGGCACTCGGTGCGGGCGACGGCGAACTGCCCGAACTCTTCCGCAGCCTGGTCCGCCGCCCGGCCCGCCGGGTCGTCAGCGGTACGACGGGCACCGCGACCGCCTCGGCCTTGGCCCAGCGGCTCGCCGGGATGTCCCCCGAGGCGCAGGAGGCCGAGATCCTCGGCCTCGTCCGGGACACGGCCGCGGCGACCCTCGGGCACGCGGGACCGGAGGCCATCGACCCGGACCGGGCCTTCAGCGAGCTGGGCTTCGACTCGCTCACCGCGGTCGAGTTCCGCAACGGCCTCGGCGAGGCAGTCGGCCGACGCCTGCCGGCCACCCTCGTCTTCGACTACCCCAGCCCGACCGTCCTCGCCCGGCACCTGGCCCAGGAGGTCACCGGCACCGGCGACGACATCACGGGCGCCGCCACCACCGTGGCCGTGACCGACGGCGACCCGATCGTGATCGTGGGCATGAGTTGCCGTTATCCGGGTGGGGTGGAGACGCCGGAGGATCTGTGGCGGCTGGTGGCCGGCGGGGTGGATGCGGTGTCGGAGTTCCCGACGAACCGTGGCTGGAACATCGAGGAGCTGTACGACCCGAACTCGGAGCGGCCGAACACGAGTTATGTCAAGCACGGTGGTTTCCTGCACGACGCGGGCGATTTCGACCCGGCTTTCTTCGGTATCTCCCCGAACGAGGCGCTGGGTATGGACCCGCAGCAGCGGTTGCTGTTGGAGACGTCGTGGGAGGCGATCGAGCGGGCGGGTATTGACCCGGCCACGTTGAAGGGTTCGGCCACCGGCGTTTTCGCCGGGATGATGTACCACGACTATGCCGCGAACAGCGGCACCGGTTCCGTCGCGTCCGGCCGTGTCTCGTACGTCTTCGGTCTCGAAGGTCCCGCTGTCACGATCGATACGGCTTGTTCGTCGTCGCTGGTGGCGTTGCATCTGGCTGTGCAGGCGCTGCGGTCGGGTGAGTGTTCGCTGGCGTTGGCGGGTGGTGTCGCGGTGATGGCGACGCCGGAGGCGTTCGTGGAGTTCAGCCGGCAGCGGGGTCTGGCGCCTGACGGCCGGTGCAAGTCTTTCGCCGCGTCGACGGACGGTACGGCGTGGGGTGAGGGTGTGGGCATGCTGCTTGTCGAGCGCCTTTCCGACGCCCGTGCCAACGGCCACCCGGTCCTGGCGATTGTCAAGGGCTCTGCTGTGAATCAGGACGGTGCGAGTAATGGTCTGACGGCTCCCAACGGGCCTGCCCAGGTTCGGGTCATCCGTCAGGCTCTTGCCAATGCCCAGCTCGCGCCCGACCACGTGGATGCGGTTGAGGCGCATGGTACGGGTACGACGCTGGGTGATCCGATCGAGGCGCAGGCGCTGCTGGCGACGTACGGGAAGGACCGTCCGGAGGGCCGGCCGTTGTGGCTGGGTTCGATCAAGTCGAATATGGGTCATACCCAGGCGGCGGCGGGGGTTTCGGGCATCATCAAGATGGTCGAGGCGATCCGTCATGGTGTTCTGCCCCGGACTTTGCATGTGGATGAGCCGACGCCGCAGGTGGACTGGTCGGAGGGCGACATCCGCCTGCTGATGGAGTCCCAGCCCTGGCCGGAGACGGGTCGTCCCCGCCGGGCGGGTGTCTCCTCCTTCGGTATCAGCGGTACCAACGCCCACGTGATCATCGAACAGGCTCCGGAGCCCGAGGCCGTGGAGGAGCCTGTGGGCAGGGCTCTGCCGGTCGTGCCGTGGGTGGTGTCCGCGAAGACGGGCGAGGCCTTGCGCGCTCAGGCCGAGCGTCTGCGCTTGCACCTGGAGTCCCACCCGGGTCTTGGCCCGCTCGACGTCGCTCGTTCCCTCGTCTGCGGCCGTACGGCGATGGACTTCCGGGCTGCGGTGGTGGGTGCGGATCGGGAGGAGCTGCTGGCGGGTCTGGCGGCTGTGGCTGAGGGCCGGTCGGCTGCGGGTGTGGTGCAGGGGAGTGTGCGGGGCTCTGGTCGTACGGCGTTTCTGTTCTCGGGGCAGGGTGCGCAGCGGTTGGGGATGGGGCGTGAGCTGTATGAGGCGTTCCCGGTGTTCGCGGAGGCCTTTGACGCGGTTCTGGCTGAGCTGGATCTGCCGCTGCGGGGTGTGGTGTGGGGTGAGGACGCGGAGCGGTTGAGCCGTACTGAGTTCACTCAGCCTGCGCTGTTTGCGGTCGAGGTGGCGCTGTTTCGGCTGGTGGAGTCGTGGGGTATCAAGCCCGATTATCTGGCCGGGCATTCGATCGGTGAGTTCGCGGCCGCGCATGTGTCCGGGGTGCTCTCCCTGGCGGACGCGGCGAAGCTGGTGGTGGCGCGTGGCCGGTTGATGCAGGCATTGCCGGGGGGCGGTGCGATGGTGGCCGTGGAGGCGACCGAGGACGAGGTGCGTCCGTTGCTGGCCGAGGGTATCGGTATCGCGGCGGTCAACGGGCCCGGCTCGGTGGTTGTCTCGGGTCTCGAGTCGGAGGCTGTGCGGATCAAGGCGTATTTCGGGGCTGAGGGTCGTAAGGCGACCCGCCTGAAGGTCTCGCACGCTTTCCACTCGCCGTTGATGGAGCCGATGCTCGACGGATTCCGTGCGGTGGCGCGGGAGGTGTCGTATGGCGCCCCGTCTGTGCCGATCGTCTCGACTCTTACCGGCACTGTGGTGAGTGGCGAGCTGTCCGATCCGGAGTACTGGGTGCGGCATGTGCGTGAGGCGGTTCGTTTCGCGGATGCCGTCAAGGTGCTGGAGTCCGAGGGCGTCACCCGCTTCCTCGAGCTGGGCCCGGACGCCGTACTCACCGCGATGGCGCAGCAGTCGGTGGAGTCGGAGTCGCCGGTGCTGGCGGCCGCGCTCCGCAAGGGCCGGGCCGAGGTGCCCACGCTCCTGGGCACCGTCGCCCGGCTGCACGTCTCCGGGACCACCCCCGACTGGGCGGCGGTCTACGCCGGCACCGGAGCCCGAGCCGTCGACGGACTGCCGACGTACGCCTTCCAGCGCAGCACGTACTGGCTGGACAGCATCGTCGAAACAGGTACCGCCCTGTCCGAGATGGGCATCGGCTCCTCCGGACACGTGCTGCTCGGCGCGGCAGTGACGCTGGCCGACAGTGACGGTGTGGTGCTGACGGGCCGGTTGTCGACGTCCTCCCAGCCGTGGCTGGCTGACCATGCCGTCGGCGGCACCGTCCTCTTCCCCGGCACCGGCCTGGTGGAGCTGGCGATCGCCGCCGGTGACGAGGTCGGCTGCGACCAGTTGGAGGAGCTGACGCTGGAGGCGCCGCTCGTACTGCCCGAGCGGGGCGGGATCCAGGTACAGGTGTCCGTCGGGGCACCCGGGGAGACCGGCGCCCGGCCGGTCGGCATCCACTCGCGTGCCGAAGGGGACGACGAGCCATGGGTGCGCCACGCCGCGGGCCTGCTCACCGCCGTGGGCCGACAGCCGTCGTTCGACTTGGCGCAGTGGCCGCCGGCTGGTGCGGAGTCGGTGGATGTGGAGGGTCTGTATGAGGGTTTGGCGGAGGCGGGTCTGGAGTACGGGCCGGTGTTTCAGGGGTTGACGGCTGCCTGGCGTTCGGGTGAGGAGATTTACGCCGAGATCGCGCTGCCCGAGGAGACGAGTGTCGACGGGTTCGGGGTGCACCCGGCGCTGCTGGATGCCTGTCTGCACGCGATCGGGCTCCGTGGGGGTGGTGATGACCGTTCCGCGCGGTTGCCGTTCGTGTGGACGGGTGTGTCCTTCTACGCTTCGGGTGCGACCCGGGTGCGGTTGAAGCTGGCCTTCTCGGGAGATGCGGTGGCGTTGAGCGTTGCCGACGCCACGGGCCGCCCGGTGGCGAGTGTGGAGGGGCTGGTTCTGCGGGAGATTTCCGCCGGTCAGTTGGCGGCCGCGGGGTCGGCGTTCTACGAGTCGCTGTTCCAGCTGGATTGGGTGCGGCTGCCGGAGGTGCGTTCGCCTGAGGCTGCGCCGGATGATGTGGTGGTGTTCCGCAGCGCCTCCGGCACGGATGCCGGTGAGGTGCGGGCGGCGGTGCATCGGGTGCTCGCTGAGCTGCAGTCGGCTGAGGGTCGGTTGGTGTTCGTCACGCGGGGTGCGGTGGCGTTGCCGGGTGAGGACGTCTCGGATCTGGCGGGTGCGGCTGTCTGGGGTCTGGTGCGCTCGGCGCAGTCCGAGGATCCGGGCCGTTTCGTGCTGGTCGACACCGACGAGGACGGTCAGGACACCGCCGTGTCTGTGGCGCTCGCGTCGGGGGAGTCGCAGGTCGTCGTGCGTGGCACGGCCGCCTACGGTGCACGGCTGGCCCGTACGCCCGTGGCGGTGGACGAGGGGGCCCCGGTCTTCTCGGCTGAGGGCATGGTGCTGGTGACGGGTGCGACGGGCACTCTGGGTGGGTTGTTCGCCCGGCATCTGGTCACCGAGCACGGTGTACGTCGTCTGCTGTTGACCAGCCGTCGTGGTGAACAGGCGCCTGGAGCAGGTGAGTTGGCTGCGGAGCTGACCGCGCTGGGTGCCGAGGTGACGGTCGCGGCTTGTGATGTGGCCGACCGTGAGGCGTTGGCTGGGCTCCTTGAGGGTGTTGATCTGTCCGCTGTGGTCCATGTGGCGGGTGTTCTGGACGACGGTGTCATCGGGTCGTTGACTCCGGAGCGGGTGGACAAGGTGTTGCGTCCGAAGGTGGACGCGGCCCTCAACCTGCATGAGCTGACCGCGGACATGAACCTGACGGCTTTCGTGCTGTTCTCCTCCGCGGCCGGTATCTTCGGCAATCCGGGGCAGGGCAACTACGCGGCGGCCAACGCCTTCCTCGACGGTCTCGCCGCCCACCGCAAGGCGAAGGGGCTGCCCGCGCAGTCCCTGGCCTGGGGCCTGTGGGGCGACGACGCCGAGGGCATGGCCGGCGAGCTGAGCCAGGCGGACCTGGAGCGCATGCAGCGCACCAGCGTGCACGCGATCTCGGCCCGGGAAGGCCTGGAGCTGTTCGACACGGCGGGGACGGTCCCCGCGCCGGCCCTGGTGCCCATACGGCTCGATCTGAAGGCCCTGCGTTCGGCGGGCGAGGACCTGCCCGCCCTGTTCAAGGGCCTGGTCCGCACCCCCGCCCGGCGTACCGCGGCGGCGGACGGCGGGCAGGCATCCGCGAACGCGCTCAAGCAGCAGCTCACCGGTCTCTCCGCGGAGGAGCAGGAAGCCCTGCTGCTGGACACCGTCCGCACGCACGCGGCGACGATCCTCGGTCACGCGGGCGCCGACGCCGTGGACCCGGACCGGGCCTTCAGCGAGCTGGGCTTCGACTCGCTCAGCGCGGTCGAGTTCCGCAACGTGCTCAACGGACTCAGCGGACTACGGCTGCCACCCGCGCTCGTCTTCGACTACCCCAACGCCAGGGCCCTGGCCGGCCACATACGAGTGGAGCTCGTCCCGGACCCGGGCGGCGACGGCAACGCTGGGGGGTCGGGCGAGGCCGAGGTCCGCGAGGTCCTGCAGACCATTCCGCTCAGCAGGTTGCGGGACGCGGGTCTGCTGGACGCCCTGCTCGAACTCGGCGGCCTCAGCGACGTCCGGACCGAACCGGACCAGTCCGACGAGGCCTGGGACGGATCGATCGACGACATGGACACCGAAAGCCTCATCAGCCTGGCGTACAGCGGGGAAGCGGGAGATGCGTAATGGCCGACTCTGACCAGGACAAGCTTGTCGACGCGCTCCGGTCGGCGCTGAAGGAGACCAAGCGGCTGCGGGCTCAGAACCAGAAGCTCACCGCCACACTCCGCGAACCCATCGCCATCGTGGGCATGAGTTGCCGTTATCCGGGTGGGGTGGAGACGCCGGAGGACCTGTGGCGGCTGGTGGAGGGTGGTGTGGACGCGGTGTCGGAGTTCCCGGCCGACCGCGGCTGGGACACCGACCAGCTCTTCGACCCCGAGGCACGGCGACCCGGCACGACCTACGTTCGTGAGGGCGGCTTCCTGCACGGCGCCGCCGACTTCGATCCGTCCCTGTTCGGCATCAGTCCGAACGAGGCGCTGATCATGGACCCGCAGCAGCGGTTGCTGCTGGAGACCTCGTGGGAGGCGATCGAGCGGGCCGGTATTGACCCGACGACGTTGAAGGGCTCGGCCACCGGTGTCTTCGCCGGGATGATGTACCACGACTACGCGGCCAACGCGAACACCGGGTCCATCGCCTCCGGCCGCATCTCCTACGCCCTCGGCCTCGAAGGCCCGTCCGTCACCATGGACACGGCCTGCTCCTCGTCGCTCGTCGCACTCAACTCAGCGGTGCACGCCCTGCGTACCGGCGAGTGCAGCCTGGCCCTGGTCGGCGGGGTCTGTGTGATGGCGACGCCGGAGACCTTCGTGGAGTTCAGCCGTCAACGCGGCCTGTCCCGCAGCGGCCGGTGCAAGTCTTTCGCCGCGGCGGCGGACGGTACGGCGTGGGGTGAGGGTGTGGGCATGCTGCTTGTCGAGCGCTTGTCCGATGCTCGCCGCAACGGGCATCCGGTCTTGGCGGTGGTTCGTGGTATCGCTGTGAATCAGGACGGTGCGAGTAATGGTCTGACGGCTCCCAACGGGCCTGCCCAGGTTCGGGTCATCCGTCAGGCTCTTGCCAATGCCCAGCTCGCGCCCGACCACGTGGATGCGGTTGAGGCGCATGGTACGGGTACGACGCTGGGTGATCCGATCGAGGCGCAGGCGCTGCTGGCGACGTACGGGAAGGACCGTCCGGAGGGCCGGCCGTTGTGGCTGGGTTCGATCAAGTCGAATATGGGTCATACCCAGGCGGCGGCGGGGGTTTCGGGCATCATCAAGATGGTCGAGGCGATCCGTCATGGTGTTCTGCCCCGGACTTTGCATGTGGATGAGCCGACGCCGCAGGTGGACTGGTCGGAGGGCGACATCCGCCTGCTGATGGAGTCCCAGCCCTGGCCGGAGACGGGTCGTCCCCGCCGGGCGGGTGTCTCCTCCTTCGGTATCAGCGGTACCAACGCCCACGTGATCATCGAACAGGCTCCGGAGCCCGAGGCCGTGCAGCCTCAGGCCGGGTCCGACCTCCCCGCCGTACCCTGGCTGCTCTCCGCGAAGACGGGCGAGGCCCTCCGCGCCCAGGCGGAACGCCTGCGGACCTACGTCGACGGCGACCCTGCCCTGCTGCCGCAGGACGTCGCCTACTCCCTCGCCACCCGCCGTACGGCGATGGACTTCCGGGCTGCGGTGGTGGGTGCGGATCGGGAGGAGCTGCTGGCGGGTCTGGCGGCTGTGGCTGAGGGCCGGTCGGCTGCGGGTGTGGTGCAGGGGAGTGTGCGGGGCTCTGGTCGTACGGCGTTTCTGTTCTCGGGGCAGGGTGCGCAGCGGTTGGGGATGGGGCGTGAGCTGTATGAGGCGTTCCCGGTGTTCGCGGAGGCCTTTGACGCGGTTCTGGCTGAGCTGGATCTGCCGCTGCGGGGTGTGGTGTGGGGTGAGGACGCGGAGCGGTTGAGCCGTACTGAGTTCACTCAGCCTGCGCTGTTTGCGGTCGAGGTGGCGCTGTTTCGGCTGGTGGAGTCGTGGGGTATCAAGCCCGATTATCTGGCCGGGCATTCGATCGGTGAGTTCGCGGCCGCGCATGTGTCCGGGGTGCTCTCCCTGGCGGACGCGGCGAAGCTGGTGGTGGCGCGTGGCCGGTTGATGCAGGCATTGCCGGGGGGCGGTGCGATGGTGGCCGTGGAGGCGACCGAGGACGAGGTGCGTCCGTTGCTGGCCGAGGGTATCGGTATCGCGGCGGTCAACGGGCCCGGCTCGGTGGTTGTCTCGGGTCTCGAGTCGGAGGCTGTGCGGATCAAGGCGTATTTCGGGGCTGAGGGTCGTAAGGCGACCCGCCTGAAGGTCTCGCACGCTTTCCACTCGCCGTTGATGGAGCCGATGCTCGACGAGTTCCGGTCGGTGGTCGAGGGGCTGGAGTTCGCGGAGCCGGAGTTGCCGTTTGTGTCGACTGTGACCGGTGCTCTGGTCACGTCGGAGCTGGCTGGTCCGGAGTACTGGGTGCGTCATGTTCGTGAGGCCGTCCGTTTCGCCGACGCGGTGCGGGTCCTGGCGGACGAGGGTGTCGGCACGTTCGTGGAGCTGGGGCCGGACGCGGTGCTGACCGCCATGGGCCAGCAGAATGCCGAGGGCGTCTTCGTCCCGGCCCTGCGCCGCGACCGTGGTGAGGTGCGTGAACTGGTGTCCGCGGTCGCCCGGCTCGCCGTACTGGGCGGGCCGGTCGACTGGACCGCGTTCTACGCGAGCACCGGCGCCCGCCGCGTCGACCTGCCCACCTACGCCTTCCAACGCCGGCGCTACTGGTTCCACACCCTGGACTACCTGGCCGAATCCTGGGTGGCCGCCGAGCTGGGAGGGCTGTCCGAAGCCGGCCTGGACCGCGCCGCGCATCCGCTGCTCGGTGCCGTGGTGGCCTCGCCGGACAGTGACGGTGTGGTGCTGACGGGCCGGCTCTCCACGTCGGCCCAGCCGTGGCTGGCCGACCACGCCGTCGGCGGCACCGTCCTCTTCCCCGGCACCGGCCTGGTGGAACTGGCGATCGCCGCCGGAGACCGGGTCGGCTGCGAAACCCTGGACGAACTGACCCTCCAGGCGCCGCTGGTACTGCCGGAGAACGGCGGTGTCGTGGTACACGTCGTCGTGGACGGGCCGGACGACTCCGAGGTGCGTCGGACGGTCCGCCTGTACACCCGCACGGATGACGCCGACGAAGTCCAGTGGACCCTGAACGCGATCGGTGTGCTGTCCGCCAGCGGGTCCGAGCCGTCCTTCGATTTGGTGCAGTGGCCGCCGGCTGGTGCGGAGCGGGTGGATGTCGGGGATCTGTATGAGGGTTTGGCGGAGGCGGGTCTGGAGTACGGGCCGGTGTTTCAGGGGTTGACGGCGGCCTGGCGTTCGGGTGAGGAGATTTACGCCGAGGTCGCGCTGCCCGAGGAGACGAGTGTCGACGGGTTCGGGGTGCACCCGGCGCTGCTGGACGCGGCCCTGCACGCGACCGGGCTGCTGGCGGGCGGCACCGAGGCCACGCGTCTGCCCTTCGCGTGGACGGGTGTCTCCCTGCACGCCACCGGTGCCGCCAGGCTCCGGGTACGGCTCTCCCGCCGGGGCACCGAGGGCGTCGCCCTGGAGGTCGCCGACGAGCAGGGCCGTCCGGTCGCCACGGTCGGTTCGCTGGTCCTCCGGGAGGTGTCGGCCGACCAGCTGGCGGCGGCCCGGCCGGCGTTCCACGAGTTCTTGTTCCAGCTGGACTGGGTGCGGCTGCCCGAGGTGCGTTCGCCTGAGGCTGCGCCGGATGATGTGGTGGTGCTCCGCACTGAAGCGGGCACGGATGCGGACGCCGTGCGGACGGCGGTGCAGCGGGCGCTCGCCGAGCTGCGGTCGGCTGCCGGGCGGCTGGCGGTCGTAACGCGCCGTGCGGTGGCGCTCCCGGGTGAGGACGTCAACGACCTGGCGGGTGCGGCCGTTTGGGGACTGGTGCGCTCGGCCCAGTCGGAGGACCCGGAGCGCTTCGTCCTCGTCGACGTCGACGAGGACGGCGACGCCGCAGTGTCCCTGGCGCTCGCGTCGGGGGAGTCGCAGGTCGTCGTCCGGGGCGGTGCCGTGTACGGCGCCCGGCTCGTGCGCACTCCGGTGGCGCAGGCCGACGAGGCGCAGCCCGCGTCGGTCTTCTCGGCTGAGGGCATGGTGCTGGTGACGGGTGCGACGGGCACTCTGGGTGGGTTGTTCGCCCGGCATCTGGTCACCGAGCACGGTGTACGTCGTCTGCTGTTGACCAGCCGTCGTGGTGAACAGGCGCCTGGAGCAGGTGAGTTGGCTGCGGAGCTGACCGCGCTGGGTGCCGAGGTGACGGTCGCGGCCTGCGACGTCGCCGACCGCGACGCACTTGCCGCGCTCCTTGAGGGTGTTGATCTGTCCGCTGTGGTCCATGTGGCGGGTGTTCTGGATGACGGTGTCATCGGGTCGTTGACTCCGGAGCGGGTGGACAAGGTGTTGCGTCCGAAGGTGGACGCGGCCCTGAACCTGCATGAGCTGACCGCGGACATGAACCTCACCGCCTTCGTGCTCTTCTCTTCGGCGGCCGGGACCCTGGGTAATCCGGGGCAGGGCAACTACGCGGCGGCGAACGCGTTCCTGGATGCTCTTGCCGTGCACCGTAAGGCGGTTGGTCTGCCTGCGCAGTCCCTGGCGTGGGGTCTGTGGGGTGGGGGTATGGCGGGTGAGCTGAGCCAGGCCGACATCGACCGGCTGAGCGGCAGCGGGGTGCACGCGCTCGGCCCGCAGGAGGGACTGGCGCTGTTCGACACCGCTTGCGGCCTGCCCGCCCCCGCCCTCGTCCCCATGCGCCTCGACCCGGCCGCGCTGCGCTCCGCGGGCGATGAGCTGCCCGTCCTGTTCAAGGGCCTGGTCCGCACCACCAGCCGGCGCCGCAGTGCCCGTGCACAGGCGGACCCGTCGGCGCTGCGCGGGCGGCTCGCGGCCCTGGAGCCGGCCGGGCGGGAGGAGGCTCTGCTGGCACTGGTGCTGGAACACGCAGCCCGGGTCCTGGGGCACGCCTCTGTGGATGCCATCGCCTCCGAGCGGGACTTCCTGGAAGCGGGTGTGGACTCGCTCAGCGCCATGGAGCTGCGCGGAGCGCTCAACGGCGCACTCGGCCTCGACCTGCCGTCGATGGCGGTGTTCGACAGCAAGACCCCGGCCGGTCTGGCCCGCGCACTCGGCCGGCTGCTGGACCGGTACGAGGACTCGTCCCCGGCGTCGGGCGGCCCGGTGGCCCGGGACGACGAGGATTCCGTGACCGGATTGTTCCGCCGGACGGTTCTCGCCGGAGAGACCACGAAGGCGTTCGGGCTGCTGCGTGCGGTTGCCGACCTGCGGCCCACGTTCCAGGGTTCCGAGGACCTGATCGCCCCGCTGCGCCCGGTACGGCTGGCGGACGGTCCCGCCCGGCCACGGCTGATCTGCCTCGGTACGCCCATGGCCACGGGAGGTACCCACCAGCACGCCCGGTTCGCCGCGCACTTCCGTGATGTGCGGTACCTGGCGAGCCTGCCGTCGCCGGGCTTCGAGCCCGGCGAGAATCTGCCCGCCTCGGTGGACGCGCTGACCTCCGTGCTGGCCGACGCCGTGCTGGACGCGGCGGAGGGCGAGCCGTTCGTCCTGCTCGGCTACTCTTCCGGCGGACTCCTGGCCTACGCGACCGCGGCCCGTCTGGAGCGACTGGGCAGGCCTGCGGCCGGTGTTGTGCTTGTCGACACCTATGTGGTGACGCAGGAGTCGGGCGGCGGTATGCAGGCGCAGGTGTTCGAGCAGATGTCCCTCGCGCTGGTCGACCGCGACTCGCAGTACGGGTTGTTCGACGCGGCGGGTCTGTCCGCGATGCGTGCCTACTTCGACCTGCTGCCGCAGTTCTCCCTCGATGCCGTCGAGACGCCCGTGCTGTTCGTCGGCGCCGACCGCAGCTTCCTGCCCGCCGGCGCCGGGGACACCGACGACTCCTGGCGGGCCCGGCCCTGGCACCCGCGGCACACCTACCGTTCGGTGCCCGCCAACCACTTCACCATCGTGGAGGAGGACGCGGAACAGACGGCGAAGACGGTGGAGGAGTGGCTCTCAGGGCTGCTTTAGGGACGGTGCGGGCCCGGCGGCCCGCCCCGAGGTCCCGGGAGGGAACCTCGGAAACTTCCTGGGCAGCATGGACGGCTGCCAGGCCGACACAGAAAGCGGAGAAGGTGAGGAACATGACGCCGGCCCCGAGGGCCAAGGGAACGGTTCCGTTCGGCGAGTACAAGACCTGGTACCGCGTCACCGGGGACCTCGGCTCGGGCCTGGCCCCGATCGTCGTGGTGCACGGCGGCCCGGGGTCCACGCACGACTACCTGCTGCCGCTCGCGCGGCTCGCCGAGCAGGGCCATCCCGTGGTCCACTACGACCAGATCGGCAACGGCGGCTCCACCCATCTTCCTCGGCGTGGCGTGGACTTCTGGACCGTTGACCTGTTTCTAGGCGAACTCGACAACCTGCTCACCTCCCTCGGTATCGCCGACAACTATGTGCTGTTCGGCCAGTCCTGGGGCGGGCTGCTGGTGGCCAAGCACGCAGCCGCCCGCCCCGCGGGCCTGCGCGGCCTCGTCATCGCCAACGCGCCCGCCTCCTACCCGCTGTGGCTGGAGGAAATGGCCGTGCTCCGAGCCCAGCTCCCGCCCGGCGTCAACGAGACCCTGCTGCGTCACGAGGCCGCCGGGACCACGGACAGCGAGGAGTACTACCAGGCGATGACGCCCTTCTACGAGAAGCACGTCTGCCGCCTGAAGCCGTGGCCGCGCGAGTACCAGGCCTCCTTCTACGAGGTCTACAACGACCCGACGGTGTACTACACCATGAACGGTCCCAGCGAGTTCCACGTCATCGGCACCCTGAAGGACTGGGGTGTCGAGGACTGCCTGCCGGAGATCGCCGTACCGACGCTTGTGCTGTCCGGCCGCCACGACGAGGCGACCCCCAAGACGGTACGGCCGTACCAGGAGCTGATCCCCGACGTGCGCTGGGTGGTTTTCGAGGACTCCAGCCACCTGCCGCACCTGGAGGAGCCGGAGGCGTTCCTGGAGGTGATGACGGAGTACCTCAAGAACCTGTGACGGCGCCCGGGCCGGCCGCGGGCTTCCACCGCGTGCTCGCGATCAGCAGATCCTCCCCCCACGCACGGAGCAGATCCCGTCCGGCGGCGGCGGTCGCCCCCCTCGGATCCCCCAGCACCCCGTTGGCCGTGACCGCCCGCAATCCGCCGCGCCGCAGTTCCGGCAGCACGGCCGGCAGCGGTCGGGTGTCGCCCGGCTCGGCCCGGTCCAGGCCTACTGTGGCGGGCCGCAGGGCCAGCATCGCCGACGTCTCGTTGCGGCCGGCGTGGCTGTCGGCGGGGTCGCCGGTCGGCTCCCAGAAGTAGGCCCGGCGTCCCTCGTGGCGCAGCCGGGCCACCGCCCGTCGCACCGGCCGGGCGTTGCCGCCGTGGGCCGAGACGAACGCGACGGCCGCGAACGCGTCGGCGGAGCGGACCAGTTCGACGAGCAGCAGTTCGGTGGCCTCCTGCCCGATCGACAGAGTGCCGGGGAAACCCGCGTGCTCGCCGCTGGAGCCGTAGTGCACCGGCGGTGCCAGCACCACCCACTCCCGGGACGCCGCCAGGTGCTCGGCCAGCGCCAGCGCGATGTCCGTGTCCACGGTGAACGGCAGATGCGGCCCGTGCTGCTCGGTCGACCCCACCGGAACGGCCAGCACGCAGTGCCCGGCCATGGCCGCCACCTCCGGCCAGGGCAGCTCGGCCAGTCGGCGCGGTCCGTTCATACGCGGCGCACACCGTCCCGACCGGGCCACTCCCGGACGTCCGGGAGCAGCGGCGCCAGGGTGCGGTGACGCAGCGCGCCCCACCAGACGCCGGCGCCGTAGGCAAGGTCGTCGGTGATACGAGCTGGCAGCCACTGGCCCAGCGGCAGCGCGGGGCGCTGCGCACGCCAGTCGGTCAGATGGCGGGCCCAGGCGGCGGCCAGCAGCAGCCGCCCGTGCCGGGAGGCGGCCAGGGCCGGAACCGCCACCGGCCACCATGCGCGGGTGACCGCGTCGGCGAACATCCGGCCCGCTCCCCAATGACCGCGCAGCGCCAGCGCCACCGCCTTCTCGGCCGGTACCCCTACGGGGTGCAGCTTGCGCGGAAGCAGCGATGCGGTGATCAGAGCCGTGGCCGAGGCGGCGGCTGGGCGGCCGGCGCCGACCGCGGCCCAGCACGCCAGCGTCCACGGCGACACACGCACCGGGGCCGCCGCCGCCGGATGGCGCAGCGCCAGCGGCGCGGCCGACGTTCCGTAGTCGAAGCGCTGCCGGGCCCACGCGGACCAGCTGGACCGAGGCTCGTGCACCACCTCGCCGGCCGGCTCGTAGCGCACCAGATGCCCGCGGGCGGCCAGCCGCCACACCAGGTCGACGTCCTCGCCGTAGCGCAGCGTCTCGTCGAATCCGCCGAGCGCGCGCAGCGCCGAGACCCGTACGACCAGGGCGGCGGTGGGGACATAGCTCACCCGGCTGCCGGGTCGGACAACGGCCGGCAGCGGGCCCAGGTCGAGCGGGGAGCGGTCCTGCTCGTAGCGTTCCAGGGCGCTGGCGCCCGGACGGCTGCGCACGCGCGGCGCCACCGCGGCCACCCGTGGGTCCGCGAAGTGCGGCAGCAACGCTCGGAGCCAGCCGGGTTCGGGTACGACATCGGCGTCCAGGAACGCCACCAGCCGCGTATCGGCCAGCCGCCAGCCGCTGTTGCGCGCGGCGGCCGGGCCGCGCGAGGCCGCATGCCGCACTGTGGCACTGGGCAACGGCACCGCGCTGCCGTCGTCCACCACCACCGTCCCGGCGAGTTCCGCCGGCCTCGGCAGGGTCCGTGTCACCTCGGGGCGGTCGCGGACCGGTATCACCGCGGTGACGTCGGCCTCCGTGAACGGGCCCGCCGCGTACCGGGGATGCACCAGTCCGGCGGTGATCAGCCGGTCCGCCAGGCGTCGCTCCGCGGGCGTGCCGGGTACCGGCTTCCCGCCGAGCCATCCCTCCACCAGGCGGGCGCCGGCCGCGGTCAGCCGCAGCACCCGGTAGGGCGAGCCGCCCAGCAGCGTGCTGCCGTCGGCGAGGCGGCCGAGGGACGGGTCCGGCTCCAGGCGCAGCGGTGCCGCCGACAACGCCGCAGCGGTCGGGGAAGGTTCGGGGTTCGGTGTGCTCATGGCATGAAACCTCCGTCCGCCTGGACGACCGTGCCGGTGAGTGCGGACGCCTCTGCGCCGCACAGCCAGCAGACCGCCGCCGCGACCTCCTCCGGCTCCAGCAGCCGTTCCAGCAGCTGGTGCCCGGCGAACTCGTCGGTGTCCGCAAGCCCGTACAGGTTGGCGCTGGCCTGCAGCATGGGGGTGCGGGTGGAGCCGGGGGAGACGGCGGTGGCCGTCACGCCGGTGCCGCGCAGGTCGGTGGCCAGACCTCGGATCAGACCCACCACCGCGTGCTTGGCCGCGTTGTACCCGGCCAGGTGCCACAGCCCGTAGTGGGCGGCGGCCGAGGCGAGGGCGACGAACCTGCCCGAGCGCGGCTCGGGCGCGGCCAGCAGTCGGGGTACGGCGGCCCGGGCCAGGTTGGCTACTCCGCGCACCCCGATGTCGAACAGGGCGTCCCACTCGGCGTCGGTGGTCTCCCACAGCGGCCGTCCGCCGGCCATCACCGCAGCCGCTGCCACCGCGGCGTGCAGCCGCCCGGTCCGTTCGCACGCCAGTTCCACCGCCGCATCGAGTGCCGTCTGGTCGCGCACGTCGGCGACCACGGGCAGCACCGAGTCCGGCCACCGGCCCGCGAGCGCGTTCAGCTCCTGCTCGGTGCCCAGCCGGTAGCCGACGCCGGGCAGGTCCCGGCACACGTCCACGGCCACCACCAGCCAGCCGTCCGCGGCCAGCCGACCCGCAACGGCCGCGCCGATGCCGCGTGCCGCGCCGGTGACGACGGCCGTGCGCCGCGCACCGGCCTCATCCGTGCTCTCCATAACCGCTGCCCTCCCGTCCGCTACCTCTGTCCCGCCACGTCCACGCCGTGCTCCCGCAGATGGGCGAGCAGCAGTTCCGCCGCCTCCTCGGCGGAAGGCGGGGTCACCACCCGGGGCGGGGTGCGCGGCGGCGTCAGGGCGCCGGTGAGCGCAAGCAGCCGTTCCCGGGTGCTGCCGTCGGGGGCGGACAGGACCTTCGGGCGCGGCCGGTAAGGGCGCGTCCGGCCTGCCCGCACTCCGGCGCCCTCCCGCGCACCCGCTCGGACCACGGCGACCTCCGCCCGCCGAGCGGCGAGCACCGCGGCGAGTGCCGCCCTGCGCGGTCGTACGCTGCCGGGCTCCACCGAGCACACCGCGGGCAGCGGCACGCGGAGTTCCTCCGCGCGCCCGCCGTCCAGCCGCCGTACCGCCCGCAGTCGTACCCCACCGGTGGTTTCGGTGTCGACCGCCAGTTCGGTGAGCCCCAATGCCTGCGATGCCCCCAGTGACGCGGCCAGGAGAGCCGGCGTGGCGCCGGTGCCACGGTCCTGTGAGCGGTCCCCGCACACCACCACCTGCGGCAGCGGGCCCTGGGCCGTGAGGCCGGCCAGCAGGCTGTGCGCGGTCGCCGCCTCGTCGCCGTCCGGGCCGTCGATGCGCAGCGCCCCGTCGACGCCGGCGGCCAGGGCTTCGCGGAGCATCTCCTCGGCGCCCGCGGGCCCCACGGTCACCGCCAGGCAACGCCCGCCAAGCTGCTCGGCGAGCCGTAGCGCGTGTTCCAGCGCGCACCGGTCGGCAGGGGAGGCCCCGGCCGCGTAGGGCGCACTCGGGGCCGCACCCGTCAGCGGGTGCGCGGACGCGCGCGGATCCGTCCAGCGCAGAGCAGCGGCCACGAGCACGGCGCTCACCCCTGCCGGAAGGCGACCCCGTGGCCGCCCTCGGGATAGGTCCAGCTGAGCGCGCCGGGCGCGTCGCACACCTGGTAGCAGGTGCCGCATTCGAAGCACTGCTCGTAGTTGAACAGGATCCCGCCGTCGTCCGTGGGCACGAACAGCGCGGCGGGGCAGGCGTGCACACAGGAGCGGAGTTCGCAGGACAGGCACACGCTGGTGTCCACCACGATGTGAGCGCGCTCCGCGACACGGAAGTCCACCGTGGCCATGCGGTCCTCGAAGGACACACCGGCGCGATGGGCGTGAGGGCTGCTCTGGGTCATCCGAAGGACCTCGTTCCGGTGAATGCGTCGGACAGCAGATGGCGCAGCCGCACACCGCGCCTGCGGGCCGCGCCCGACAGCAGCCGGCGCAGACCCGGCTTGGGACGTGGGTTGTCGACGGTGAAGAAACCTTGGGCCACGTCGCACAGCAGCCCCGGGTACGACTGCTGGACCCGCTCGGAGAAGACCAGTCCCGGCACCCGGCGCAGCCTGCGGTGGTCTGCCAGCACGAACGACTCCTCCAGCATGCGCCGGTAACCGGTCAGTCCCGCCCGGGACGTATCGCCCGCGGCGATGGCGACAGCGGCGCTCCGGCCGGCGTACATGCCTGCGCCCAGCGCGTAGTTGACGCCCTCCAGCCAGATACCGGCGGCCAGGCACATCGCGGCTGCGTCCCCGGCCACGAGCATGCCGTCGGTGACGAGCTCGGGCATGCTGTCGTAGCCGCCCTCGGGGATCAGGTGAGCGGAGTACTCCTTCAGTTCGGCGCCGCGCAGCAGCGGGGCGATCGCCGGATGCTCCTTCAGGCCGGCCAGCACCGCCTCGGGCCGTTCGCCGGACGCCGCGAGCCCGACCACGGACAGCACCACGCCGACGCTGACCGATTCCAGATTCGTGTAGAGGAAACCACCGCCGGGGATGTCACCGGTGCAGCCGAGGACCTCGATGTCCTGACCGTGCCGACCGGTCAGTCCGAACCGCTCCTCGATGACCTTGCGCGGCAGGGCGAGGGTCTCCTTCACCCCCAGTGAGGTGTGCTCGGCCTGCTTGCCCGGCACTTGCGCGAACAGCCCCGCCTCCTTGGCGAGGAACGAGTTCACGCCGTCGCAGGCGATGACGATCCGGGCGGTCAGGTCGCCGCCGGGCCGGTCGGTGCGCACCCCCGTGACCCGCCCGGCCGCGTCGCGCAGGAGTCCGGTCACCGTGGTGGACGGTACGAGCACGGCACCGGCCGCCTCGGCCAGCGAGGCGAGCCAGCCGTCCAGCTCGGCGCGGAAGGCGGTGGCGCCGTTGTACGGGGGACGGCCCCAGTCCTCGGTGCGGAAATCGACGGTGAGCGCCTGGCTGTCGGTGAGCAGCATGGTGGAGCGCCGGGTCACCCAGCGCTGCACCGGCATGTGTTCCCACCAGCCGGGCACCAGCTCGTCGAGGATCCGGCCGTAGACCACGCCTCCGTACACGTTCTTGGCTCCCGGATAGGGCCCGCGCTCCAGCAGCGCCACCGACAGCCCGGCCCGCGCCGCCTCCAGCGCGGCGGCCGACCCGGCGGGGCCGGCACCGACCACGACGACGTCGAAGGCGGGCACCGGGTTCGTCTCAGGCGGCATCGGCCACCTCCCGCAGCTTGCGGACCAACACGCCGAGCACGGCCGCCGCGTCGGCCACGATGCCCAGGTCGGCCATGGCTGTCATCGGGCAGTACGGATCGGTGTTCACGCTCACCACATGGCGCGGCGCGCCGAGCCCACCGGTGTGGTGGGGGGCGCCGGAGACGCCGAAGGCGACGTACAGGTCGGGGTCGACGGTGACGCCGGTGGTGCCGATCTGCCGGGCGTACTCCAGCCAGCCCGCGTCGGTGACCACCCGGGTGCCGCCCACCGCCATGCCCAGCGCCGTCCCGGCCTCGGCGAGCAGCGCCACGGCCTCCGGGCCGCCCAGCCCGCCGCCCGCGCCGAGCACCCGGTGGGCGGTGGCGAGATCACCGGCGCCGGCGGAGGTGTCGAGGTCGGCCACGTGCTCCGCGTCCGGGACAGCGGCGGCCGGGCCGGGGAGAGTGAGTGCCCTCGTCTCCGGGGGCCCGGGCACCGGGGCCGCCCCGCGCATGCCCGGCTCCAGGGTGGCGACGAAGGGACCGTCCACGGTCAGTTCGACCAGCGCGCTCCCGCCCAGGCGCAGCACGTCCGCGCCGTGCGGCAGCACCTCCAGGGCGCCGGCGAGCAACGGCCGCCCCAGCTCGCCGGCGAGGCGCGGCGCCAGGTCCCGCCCATCGGGGGAGGCGGGCAGCACGACGGTGTGCACGGGTGTGAGCAACGGAGCGAGCGCCACGGACAGGGCGGCCGGGGAGGTCCCGCTGTCGGCCGTCCACACCCGGCGGGCCGCGACGAGTTCGCGGGCCCCCGCACCGGCCCGCGAACCGACCACCAGCGCATGCCCGTTCGCCTCGGCCACGGCCTCGTCGGCGCCCAGCGGCAATACTCCGTCCCGTACGACGAGCACGGCGATCCGATCGGGCAGGGAGGCGTTCACAGCGCTGTTCCCACCCGGTGGCCCTCGACGACCGCGGCGTGCGCGCGGCGCGGGGTCAGGCAGTCACCGGCCCGGTGAACCGGGAACGGGGCGTCCTTCAGCGCGTGCCACAGGCTGTCCTCCGGCGTCTGGTGCACGGCGCACACCACCCAGTCGTAGCGTTCGCGCGCCGTGGTGTTCGTGGTGTGCGTGAGAATGTCCAGTTCCACTTCCTCGTCCCCCTCCCCGCTCGGCCGGGCCCCCACCACCACCTGGTCGGTGGCGTGCATGATGCCTTTGGCATGGGCGCGCACGCCGTACGTCTCCAGGTCGAGCGTGATGCCCAAGTCCTGCCCGATCACCATCGCGGGCGTGCTGATCCGCACCCGGCAACCCCGGCCGGCCAGCAGTTCGGCCACGGAGGTGGCCTGATGGAAACCGAGTTCGTCGACGACCAGCACCCGCTGCCCGGCCGCCGGCGACGCGCGGCCCTCCAGGATGTCCCGCACGTCCACGACGCGTGCCACGTCACCGGCCCAGTACGGCCGTTGGGGTCGCGCTCCGGTGGCGAGCACGACGGCCTCCGGGGCCTCGGCGCGCAGCGAGTGGGCCGTGGCCTCGACCCCCGTGCGGATGTCCACGCCGTGGCGCAGGCACTCGGCGAGCAGATTGCGCACGACGTCCAGGAACTCGGCGCGGTTCGGGGCGGTCGCGGCTGTGGCGACCTGGCCCCCGGTGGCTGCCGACCGTTCGTACAGCGTCACCCGGTGCCCGCGCCGCGCAGCGGTCGCCGCCGCCTGCAGCCCGGCAGGTCCGCCGCCGACGACCAGCACGCGGCGCGGCCTGGGGCCCGGTGCGGGCAGCGACACCGCCTCGCGGCCCGCGCGAGGGTTCTCGATGCAGCCCAGCCAGCGGTTCAGACCCATGCGGCCGACGCACTCCTGGTTGCAGGACAGACACGTGCGGATGTGCGGGGTGCGCCCGGTGCGTGCCTTGACGACGAAGTCCGGGTCGGCGATCTGGCCGCGCACCACGCCGACGAGATCGCAGTGCCCCTCGGCGAGGGCCCGTTCGGCCTGCACCGGATCCTTGATCCGGCCCACGCCGATCACCGGCAGCCTCACCGCCGAGCGGAAGGCGTTGGAGACGAACAGGGCGTAGCCGGGCGGCACCGACATCGACGCCTCGATCATGTACAGGGTCGAGGTGGCCACGCCGATCGAGGTGTTGATGTAGTCGACCTTGCCGGTGGCCTCCACCATCCGGGCCGTGGCGACGGCCTCCTCGATCGTGGTGCCGCCGTCCAGCAGCTCGTCGCCGCACAGCCGCACTCCCAGCACCCGGTCCGGCCCGATCGCCTCGCGCACCGCATCGACGATCTCCCGAAGGATCCGCACCCGGTGCTCCAGCGGGCCGCCGTAGGCGTCGGTGCGCAGGTTGGTGGCCGGCGAGAGGAAGCCGCGCACGATCGAGGAGTGCGAGCACTGCAGCTCCACCCCGTCGAAGCCGCCCTCCGCGCAGTGCCCCGCGACCGTGCCGTACCCGGCGACGATCTCGGCGATCTCCGCGGTGGTGACCTCCTTGGGCACCTCCCGGAACAGCGGGTCGGGCACCGGCGAGGGCGCCCACACCGGCAGCCGCGAGTACATCGAGGACGCCTGGCCGCCGTTGTGGTTGAGCTGGGCGAGAATCGGGGTGCCGTGCGCGTGCACGGCCTCGGTGATGCGCCGGTACCCGGCCACCGCCTCCGGCCGGAAGCCGTGGATGAGCTTCTCGTACGGCCAGTCGGTGGCGTGGGTGGAGTGCTCCTCGGTGATGATCAGCCCGGCCCCGCCGGCCGCCCGCGCCGCGTAGTACGCCGCATGCTGCTCGCTTGGCAGGCCGTCTTCGGCGTAGTTCGTCAGATGCGCGGAGAACACGATCCGGTTGGCGAGGGTCAGCGGGCCCAGCCGCAGCGGAGAGAAGAGCAGCTTCAGACCGGTCACCGGCTTGTACCTCCTTCGCCGCACAGCGCCAGGGCGGCGCGCCGGCCCTCCAGCAGGGCCTCGTGCACCGTGCGTGGTGCCACCCGGTCACCGGCCGCGATGGCGTCGGCCGGGGCGGTGAGCGAGGTGTCGGGCAGCCGGTGGCCGCAATGCACGACAGCCGCGAAGGCCACCTTGTGCCGCTCGCCGGTGACGGTGTCCTCCACCAGCGCGGCATCGGCCAGCACCGCCCGCAGCGCGGCGCGGCGCACCAGGGTCACCCCGGCGCGCGCCAGCCGCGCGTGCGCGTCGGCGAGGTCGCCGGTCAGGGCGAGCTGCGTGCCGGCCACCTGGTCCGGGGTGAGCAGCGAGGTCTCCCGGCCCTCGGCGGCGAGCCGCTCGGCGAGGCCGACGCCGGTTGCGTCTCCCACGGGATCGTGGACGAGCACGGGCCCGTCGGGCAGCGCCGCACGGCTCGCGAGCAGGTCGGCCGCCTCCAGGACGTTGCCGCCGTCGATGTCGTAGCGGCGCGGTCCGGGACGCGAACCGGTGGCCAGCACCACCCGGCGTCCAGCCAGATCCCGCGCCGTGACGGCGGTGTGCGTGCGCACGACGACACCGAGCCGCCGTACCTCCGACTCCAGCCAGTCCAGCAGCGGTGCCCAGCGTTCGCCCGCCGCCCGCAGCATCCCACCGAGCCGTTCGGCGCGCTCCACCAGCTCCACCCGGTGCCCGTGGGCGGCCAGTACCCGCGCGGCCTCCAGACCCGCGGGCCCGCCCCCGACCACAAGGGCCGCCAGATCGCCGGATGCCCGGGTAGCCGCACCGCCGGCCCCGCCGGGCTTGTCCGTCCGCGGCTTCGAGGCCGCCACGGACACCGTCCTCCCTTCGAGAGGGGCGTCCGGCACGTCCTCGGTCTCATGGCCGCTGCGGGGCTCCACGGCGCACGAGACCACCGGATTGCGGTTGTCCCGTACGCGGCACTTCTGGTTGCACAGCACACACGGTCGCACGCGCTCGGGATGCTCCGAGCGCACCAGCGCGACCAGCTCCGGGTCGGCGATCTGGGCGCGGGTCATCTCCACCAGATCGGCGACCCCGTCGTCCAGGGCCCGCTGGGCCGACCGGGAGTCGGTGACCGAGCCCTGCAACACGACGGGCACCGCCCCGGCGACCGCCGTGCGCACGGCGGCGCACAGCTCGGCATTGAAACCGGGCGGGGCGTGGAAGTCGGGACGGGTGGCGGCGGTGGACATCGCCGAACCGCGCACCACCACCAGGTAGTCGAGGAGCGGGGCCAGCTCACGGGCGAAGCCCTCAGCGTGCTCGGGTGTGATGCCGGCCCACGGCGCCAGCTCGTCGCAGGACAGCCTGAGCCCCACCGGCCGCCCCTCACCCACCGCCTCGCGCACGTCCCCGAGCACCTGACGGAGCAGCAGCAGCCGGTCGCTGCCATAGGCGTCCGCGCGCTGGTTGGTCAGCCCGGACAGGAACTGGCGCAGCAGGCTGTACTGGCCGGCCTCGACCTCCACCCCGTGCAGCCCCGAGTCCACCGCGAGCCGCGCCGCCGAGGCGAAGCCCGCGCGCAGCTCGGCCAGTTCGCTCTCCTCCATCTCCATGGGCAGCTCCCGGCTCACCACATCGGGGACCCGGGACGGCGCCCACAGCGCCGACTGGTGGTACGCAGAGGAGCCCTGCGAGCCGGCGTGGCCGAGGGAGGCCACCACCAGCGTCCCGTACGGCGCGCACGCGGCTGCGGTCGCAGCCCAGCCCGGGCCGCAGTCCGCAGCCAGCGGGGCCCGCTCGTAGGGCCAGTCGGACGGGTGCACGCTCGCCGTCTCGGTGACGATCAGACCGGCGCCGCCGGCCGCACGCCGGGCGTAGTAGGCGACGTGCCGTTCCGAGATCGCCCGGCGTCGGGCCAGGTTGGTCTCGTGCGGCCCGAACACCACCCGGCTGGGAGCGGTGCGGGGCCCCACAGCGACGGGCTCGGTCAGACGCATGGTCACGCGGCCCCCGGGCTCCCGGGCGCGAAGCCGGCCAGCGGACTGGTGTCACAGGCCCGGTCGGGCACCCCGGCACCGACGGGACGGCGTCCGATGGTGACCGGGACCGGGCCCGAACGCGGCCGGGTGCGGTGTGAGTGGTCGCCGCTCGGGTGCGGCGCCGTGCCCGAGCCGACCATGGCCAGCGCCCGTTCCCCGTTGCCCTTCACACACTCCGGGTCCGGGCCGTCCAGGGGCAGTCCAGTGAAGAACTTCGCGGCCATGCAGCCGCCGCGGCAGGCGTCGTACGCCGAGCAGGCCGTGCACGCGCCACCGGTCTGGGGGGCGCGCAGCTCGGCGAACAGCTCGGATTCCCGCCACACGGCGGTGAAGCCGCCCGGGGAGCGGACGTTGCCGGCGAGAAAGGTGTCGTGGATCGCGAACGGGCAGGCGTACACGTCACCGACGGGGTCGATGAGACACACCACCCGGCCCGCCCCGCACAGGTTCAGGCCCGCCAGCGGCTGCGGGCCGAGGGCGTTGAGGTGGAAGAAGGAGTCGCCCGTCAGCACGTTCTCCCCGTGCTTCAGCAGCCACTCGTACAGCGTTCGCTGCTGCCCGGAGGTCGGGTGCAGTTCGCCCCACACGTCGGCGCCGCGCCCGGAGGGCCGCAGCCGGGTGATGCGCAGCTGGGCGCCGTACCGGTCGGCGATGGCCTTGAAATCGTCGAGCTGGCCGACATTGTGCCGGGTCACCACCACGCTCAGCTTGAAGTCCCGCATGCCGGCGTCCGCGAGGTTCCGGATCGCGGCCATCGCCGTGTCGTACGACCCCGGGCCGCGCACCGCGTCGTTGACGTCGGCACTTGCCCCGTCCAGGGAGATCTGCACGTCGACGTAATCGCTCGCGGCCAGCCACCGGGCCCGTTCGGGCGTGATGCGCACCCCGTTGGTGGAGAACTTCACCCCGACGTGGTGAGCCGTGGCGTACTCGACCAGCTCCCAGAAGTCCGCGCGCACGGTCGGTTCGCCACCGCCGATGTTGACGTAGAAGACCTGCATGCGTTCCAGCTCGTCGATCACGGCCTTGCACTCGCTCGTGCTCAGCTCCCGAGGGTCCCGTCGGCCCGAGGACGACAGGCAGTGCACGCATGCCAGGTTGCAGGCGTAGGTCAGCTCCCAGGTGAGGCAGATGGGAGCGTCCAGGCCGCTTGCGAAATGGTCGACGAGCTTCACGCGGCTTCCTCCAGAAGGTCGGCAGGCCCCTCGGGGCGGGGCTCGATCAGGCCGCCCGCGGCAAGGGAGGCGAGCGCGCGGAGATGAGCGGCGCGCTCGGGAGCGGCCACCCCGGCCGCGTCGAGCGCCGCGTGCACGTCCGGGTGGCCGGCCAGCGATCTGACGATCGTCACCAGTTCGGGAGACTTCAGGAAGCACAGCCGGCGGGTCCCGAAGTGGTAGGCCAGCGCTCCGAAAGGCTCGGGGCGCAGCGCCACGCTGGGTGAGCACCGATAGGGGCGCTCGGGGGTGAACACGGGGCGGCCTCCGGTCAGTAGACGCCGCACATGCCGTCGATCGACACCTCTTCGACGAGTAGTTCCTCGGCGTACTCGACCTCCGCCGAGCTGCCGGGCGCTTCCTCGGCCCCGGTGTTGTCTTCGACATCCATGGCGAGCCCTTCCAATTCCTGCATCCCGTATTCTCCTGGAAGGGTATGTTGGCCGAGGTCCCCGAAGGCGAACACCCCTATAAAATAGGGGTTGGCGGCTGCGTGTATTCACGGAACTAAGGGTCAGGTAGGGGTTAAGAGCCCGGAGTCCGGACATCACACTGACTCCCATGGAGAATGAGAACCGGACGAAGAGCTCCCTTGTATTTCCAGGGATGGGGCCCTCGCAATTCGCCGAAGTCGGCAAGTTCATGCTTGTCAACCCCTTCGCCCGGGAACTCATCGCCGAAGCCGACGAAACCCTCGGCTATTCACTCTTCGACCGCTTCCAGGAAGCGCAGGGCGACTACTCGGTGTACGCCCAGGTCGCCTTCTTCGTGAACTGCCTGGCCCTGGCCCGATGGGCCGAGGCCGAGCTCGGCGCCGAACCAGCCTTCGTCACGGGACCGAGCTTCGGCGGCAAGGCCGCCGCCGTGCACTCAGGCGCCCTCTCGTTCGCCGACGGAGTCCGGCTTACCGAGCGCTTCGCCCACGTCCTCGACACGTTCTTCGCCGAGGACTACCGGGAGGAGGTCGCCACCCAGTCCTTCGCCCGCACCTCCGCCGCAGCCCTGGATGAGATTCTCGCCGAGCTGCACGAGCAGAACGAGTGGTACGACGTCACGTGCGTGGTGGATGAGGACTTCCGCATGCTGACGCTGCGTACGTCTCGCCTGGAGTGGCTCCAGCGGCGGCTGCGTGCGACCGGCGGGCTCCCGCTGTACGTCATGCGGCCACCCATGCACTCCGCAGCGTTCGCCGCGCTGCGCGCCCGCGCCGCCGTCGAGGTGATGGACGGCCTTCGGTTCGTCGACCCGACGCTCGCGGTCGTCTCCGACCAGGACGGTACCCTGCTGACCGCCAGCCGGCAGATCCGCGACCTGCTGCTTGACTGCTGCGTCCGCGCGGTCGACTGGCCGGCCGCCCTGGCTTCCCTGCGTGACCGTGGTGTCGGCACCCTTTATGTCGCCGGTCAGGATGCCCTGTTCGGCCGGGTCGGCGCCGCCAGCAAGAACTTCAGGGTCATCGCGGCCAACCCCCGCCTCGCCCTGCGCCCTCGCCGCCGCCCGGCCCACCTGGCGGCGTGACGATTCGCGCCCGCAGTCGAACCCGGGCCCGCCGGACCGCCCGCGTCAGCAGGATGACCCGCCGTACGGCCATCCCCGCACCGTGAAGGCCACGGGACCAGAGCTCTGCGTCCTGGAAAACCCCTCTGATCAGCGTCGTCCCCCTGGCACCTCACGTGCTGAAACCCCCGGCCGCGTCCCTTCCTGGAGCAACCTTGAGCGAGCAGCAACCCTACGGCCTCCACGAGCGCTTCCTGCGCGGACTGGCCATCGCCGCCGACCGCCCGGCCCTGCGCATAGCCTCCGTGACGACCAGCTACCGGGAACTGCACCAGCAGGCCCTCATCTGGGCGGGGTCCCTCGGCGACGCGAGGACCGTCGGTGTCCTCGCGGACAAAACCGTGACCGCGTACGCGGGCATCCTCGGTGCCCTGTACGCGGGCGCCACCGTCGTCCCGCTGCACCCCGACTTCCCGGTCGCGCGCACCCGGCACATGCTCGAACTGTCCGGCGCCACCGCTGTGATCGCCGATGCACACGGGGAGTCGGTCCTGGCTGATCTGGGCTACGAGACGGCCGTCCCCGCCGTCGTAGTCCCAGATCCGGCGTGTGCCCTGGCTGAACCGCACCGCGGCACTGCTCGCACCGACAATGCCTACATGCTGTTCACCTCCGGCTCCACCGGCCGCCCGAAGGGCGTCCCCATCAGCCACGGCAGCACACGCCATTACTTCGAACTCCTCGACCAGCAATACCGCTTCACGTCGGACGACATCTTCTCGCAGACCTTCGACCTGAATTTCGATTGCGCGATGTTCGATTTGTTCTGCGCCTGGGGCAACGGCGCCACCGTCGACGTCACCCCGCAGACCGCCTACCTCGACCTGCCCGCCTACCTCAGGGAGCACGGCGTCACCGTGTGGTTCGCCACGCCCAGCTCCATCCCCCTCGTCCGCCGCATGGGCGGCCTGACTCCGGGCGCGCTGTCAGGCCTGCGGTGGAGCTTCTTCGCCGGGGAGGCGCTGCGCGCGCGCGACGCCGCCGACTGGCAGGCCGCGGCACCCGCCTCCACCCTGGAGAACATCTACGGTCCGACCGAGCTGACGGTCACCATCACCGGCCACCGCTGGGACCCCGCGACCTCCCCCGGACGCTGCGTGAACGGGCTCGTCCCCATTGGGCGCGTGCATGACGGACACGACCACACCCTCGTCGGCGCCGATGACCGAGAGAGTCCTGTCGAAGGGGAACTGCTCATCACCGGACCGCAGATGACGACCGGCTACCTCGATCCGTCCGACGATGCGGGCCGTTTCGTAGAGCGTGATGGCCGTCGCTGGTACCGCACCGGCGACCGGGTGCGTCGGCTGGCCGACGGCGAGCTGGTCTACTTGGGGCGCCTCGACTCTCAGGTGCAGGTGCAGGGCTGGCGCGTGGAACTCGCCGAGATCGAACACGGACTGCGCACCTGCCCGGGCGTGGAGGAGGCCGTCGCCGTCGGCGCCGGCACCCCGGCAGGCACCGTACTCGTTGTCTACTACACCGGCGAATCTCGACCCGCCGCCCAGCTCGCCCGCGCTCTACGGGATGTGCTGCCCAAGGGCATGCTGCCCCGCCGCTTCGAGCACTTGGCGGAGCTCCCGTTGAACTCCAACCGCAAGGTGGACCGCCAAGGGCTCACCCAGCGGGCCTCGGACCTCCTCGCCCGCTCCGCCGTCTGAAGATGTCCGCGCACAACTCTCTCGGCCGGCAGGCTTTTCAGCCCTCCATGCCCTGGTCCTGGTCTGCGGGCGTATCTTAAACGTCCGTTTGGAACGAACGTATAGGTTGTTCTCATCATGGGACATCGTGAGGATTTGCTCGAAGGTGCCAAGCGCTGCCTGCTGGAGAAGGGCTTCGCTCGGACGAGTGCGCGCGACATCGTCAAGGAGTCGGGTGCGAACCTGGCCTCGATCGGTTACCACTACGGCTCGAAGGACGAGTTGCTGGCACAGGCCTACATCGCGCTGATCGAGGGCATGGCCGGAGCCTTCGAGGGAGACGGCGGTGGTGAACCAAAGGGTGCGGCGGGCTCGTTGGAGCGCTTCAGGGCCGTGTGGTCGAACGTCGTCGGCACCCTGCGAGAGCCCGGTTCGGTGTGGCGGCTGAGCATGGAGATCGTGGTCATGGGCGACCAGCTGCCCGAGCTGCGCGACCATCTGTCGCGGGCTCAGCGGGAGGCTTCACGCGGATTCGTGTCGTTGCTCATGGGCGCCCACGAGGAGGACGTCACGGATGCCGTCGCGGACACCCTGGGCAGCCTGTACGCCACGTTGCTGCTCGGCCTCATCGCCCAGTGGACCTTCGACCCGAAGACCGCACCCGACGCCGACGCCCTTGCCGAAGGCCTGCACCAGGTGGTGGAGGGCGTGCGCCGCGCGGAGTGAGCCTGGTTCGCTTTCTGCTGCGGGCCGTCTCTGCGGCATCACGAGGGACGTGTGATCGGCTGGGCAGATGAGCGGCATAGGTTTTTCGGTGGGCGGTCGCCGCTGTGGGTCGGGGTGGACTCGTCACGCTGCCTGGCCTCCGCCCCCCTCCCCGTCGGCTGGGCCGTCCGCCGCCAGAACACGCTCAGCCTGCCGGCGAGGGTGTTCGCGGACGCGATCGGCCAGTGCCGGGTCACTGCGCTTGCTTCGGGCTGAGCGACACCTCCACTCAGACAGTCTGCCGATTTCCCGCTGTGCGACGCCCCAGAGTGCGGCCGGCACCTGTACGACGACGAGACCGCGACCGTGCTCGTTCAGCAGGCCCTCGTCCGGGAATCGCAGGATGCGGTCGCTCCGGGCGTCACTCACCTCGATACGCAAGGTACCTCCCGGTCCGAGAGCAGAACCAGCCGCAGTTCGAAGTCCCGTCCGGGGGCGCGACCGTAGGTGACGGCGTTGGCGGCGAGTTCGACCACGATCGGCTGAGCGGTATGGCTGAGGTCGCCGTCGTGCGGGTATCCCCAGGTCGCGAGCGCACTACCGGCGAGCCGACGTGCCGGCCGGGTACCGCGGGGCGTTGCGCTGAGCTGCTGGATGAGTTCGGTTCGGGGTGTTTGCCCGGTGTTGTCGGCGGCGGCTGGTTCGTGGCTCTGCCAAGACTTCCGTGAACCCGATCATGCTTCTGTGCGCCGGTGACGCTCCGTCACGGCTGGCGTGAGACTCGCCGAGTGTGGGGAGTTGCTGCAGACGGTGTTGCCGCAACTGGGCGGGTTGCTGGTGGAGCAAGTGAGCCCCGAGGGCGGGCTGTTACGGATTGTGGCCAGAACCCGTGAGTCGGTGCATCCGCCGCCTGTTCTGCGATGCGCCGGAGTGCCCTCGGGTGACCTTCGCCGAGCAGGTAGACGGGCTGACCGTGCGCTACGGGCGACGAACACCGCAGCTGGGAAACCTGCTGGGCGCGATCGCCGTGGCCTTGGCCGGCCGGGTGGGAGAGCGGCTCGCCGCCCGGATGCCGGCGCCGGTCAGCCGGACCACCCTGCTGGCGCTGGTGATGGCACTGCCCGATCCGCTGGCCGCTACGCCCCGGGTCTCGGCGTCGACGAGTTCGCCCTGCGCAAGGGACTACGGCACCGTCCTGGTCGACTGCGAGACCCGCGCCCCCGTCGACCTGCTGCCCGAGGGGAGGCGGCCACCTTCGCCGCCTGGCTTGCCGCCCATCCCGGCGTGGAGATCATTTGCCGCGACCGGGGCGGCGCCGATGCCGACGGTGGCCGCGCTGGCGCCCCTGACGCCGTCCAGATCGCCGATTTGTGGCACGTCTGGCACAACCTCGCCGAAGCAGTGAAACGCCTGGTCAGCAAGCCACACCGTGGATCTGGACTGCTTGGCGACGCTGGCGGTCGCCCGGTTGCACCGTGGCGGCGTGCCACTGGGAATCGGGGCCGCGACCCACGCCGCCCGCCACCTGCCCGAATGGGGCACGGACGCGTTCGTCGCGACAGTTGATCCGAAGGCGTACGAGGGGCGCGGGGTACCTGTCCTCGATCTCAACCGCTGACGTGTCGTTCGGGCGTGACCAGCGTGCTGACATCAGCGTCAGTGTCTCGTGGGACGTCCTGTCGATTTGCTCCAGCATCGATGAACTGGAGGGTTTCCCCAGCTCTGTTTCAGCGCTGGGGCAGGCGGTCCGGAGACATGGTGTTCGTGAGTGCAATGGCTGGCCTGCCTGTGTTGACACGTCAACACGGGTGCCGGATCGAGCAGGATCGAGGGGGATCCAGCAGGATGCAAACGGGGGTGTCTGTCCAGGTTCTCTGGCGTTTTCGCAGGTCAGGAAAGTAACGATTTCGGGTTCGACTCCTCTAGGCTCCACTCCGGAAATGCCCTCTGAACTGCGGAAACGCGGTTTTAGGGGGCATTTTTGTCCGCGTCGGTGAGCACATCAGTGACCACCGGGAGCGGCAGAGGCCCATGATTCCGGTGATTCCGCGGGTCCCGCGATGCGGCTCGGCATCGTGTCCGGGCGCAGGCGGCACGGGAAGTCATTCCTCCTGCAGGCTCTGTCCGAGCAGCTCGGCGGCCTGTACGTCATGGCGGTCCGGGAGGAGAGGGGCGGCTGCCTGCGATCCAGCGGTTCAGTGATGCGGTCGCTGCTCATGCCGGCTCGCGGGCGGGGAGCCTGCGCCTGACCGACTGGCGCGATGGGCTGACCAACGCCCTTGATGTGACCGCCCGTTCACCACACCCGCTGCTGGTGATCGACGAGCTGTCGTACCTGCTCCAGCACTCGCCCGAGATCCCAGGCCTGCTCCAGCAGCTCTACGACGAGTGCCGGCGTGGCGCACGGCCCGGTGCCGGGCCGGGGCCGCGGTTGATCCTGTGCGGTTCCGCGATGAGCGTCATGCACGAGCTGCTGTCGGGGACGAAGCCGCTGCGGGGCCGGGCCGTGGCCGATCTGCGCCTGGGGCCGTTCGACCACTGGGACAGCCGAGCCTTCTGGCAGATCACCGACCCACTGACCGCGCTGAAAGTGCACGCGGTCCTCGCGGGCGCCCCCGGGCTACCGGCCGGTGGCCGCTCGCCCGCATCCGGACGACGGCTTGTGGTCCTGCGCCGGTGGGCAGCGCATCCGTGTTGTCGCGTGAGTCATGAAATACCGATGAAATCCAGGTGATGGGGGCTCACGGGGTGTTGTGGGGGCCTTGCGGGGGGTGGGTGGGGAGCTCCACACTCCGGCACATGGCGATTCGCACGGGGGCGATGCCGGATGTCGGGTACCGGGTCGAGAAGTCGTTGGGGCAGGGCGCCGGTGGTTCCGGGCGGCCGCGACCCGGTGCGGATCCTGGTGACCCTCTTTGACCGTTCCGTCGGCTTTCTGGGTGTAGTCGTCGGCGCGCGAGGGGGGTGGGGCGGGGTGTCCTCCAGGTTACGGATGCTCGCTCGGGTGGTCATGCTGGCCGCCGTCGTCACGGCCTACGTCGCGCTGCAGTTGGCGGTGTCCGCCGGTCTGGATCTGCGGGCCCGCGACCGGTTCCGGGACGCCCCGGCGCGGGCCGTCGCTTTCGTCGCCGCTGTGGATCGCTGTGGCGCCGGGGACACGGCTGCGGGGGCCGGGGTCCGGGAGGGGGAGGCGTGGTTCAGGGGCAACGCGCCGGCGGGGGAGAGCCGGTCCGCGGTCGTTGCCGCTGCCCGTGAAGTCCGGGACGGCAGGGGGGCGGTCGCCCGTCGGCGCGTCGCCGGGCTCGCGGGGCGGGTGGAGCGGGATCAGGAGCGGCTCGACCGGACGCTCGGCTCGTCGGGGAGGGTGGCGCTGTTGTGGGCGGTGGCCGCCGGGGTGCTGGTCGGGCCGGCCTGGTGGCTGCGGCGTCGCCGCCGGTCGGGAGCCGCCCGGATGGCCGAGCTGGTCAGCCGGTTCGCCCCGCGTCAGCCGTGGTGGCGCAGGCCGGTGTTCCTGGTGGCCAGTGGTGTCGGGTACGGGCTGTTCGCGACGGGTTCCATGGCCGTCAGCATGGCGGAGCGGAACGGCTACAAGTACCCACTCGCGGTGCAGATCCTCCTCCTGCCCTGCGGGCTGGCCGCGCTGGGGGCGGGTCTGCTGATCCTGCGCCGCTCCCGTCCGCGCTCGGCGCGCAGCGCGGCCCAGGCGCTGCGGGCCGACGGCCGCACACCCGTGCTCTATCTGCGCAGCTTCACCGACGACGAGACCACGGCCCAGGTCGACGACGGGATGCCGGTCAACCTTCATTCGCGGGAGGAACAACTCGCGGCGGCGTTGGGCGCCGTCGGCCCCGTGATCGCGGTGGGCATGCCCGAGGAGCCGTTGCCGCGGCTGGGGGCGGCGCGGTTCTACCTGCCGCGTGACGACTGGCAGCCCGTGGTGCTGCGGCTGATGGAGCTGTCCCGGCTCATCGTGTTGCGCCTGGGTCTGGGCGACGGGCTGTGGTGGGAGGTCGAGCAGGCCTGCGCCACCCAGCCCGCCCACAAGCTCGTCCTGATGGTGCCGGGCGGACTGCCGGGCGTGGCCGAACGGCTGGACGAGCATCTGCCGAAGCCGGCCCGGCTGGACAAGCCGGGCAAGCAAGACGAGCTAGGCGAGCAAGGCGAGCTGGGCAAGGCGGTCGCGGGCGGCTCTTCGATCTCTGCGGCTTCTGCGGCCTCTGCAACCCCCGCGACTGCCGCGGCCTCCGCGGCCTCTGTGACCCCCGAGGCCTCTGCAACCCCCGCGCCTCCCGCGCCTCCCGCGCCTCCCGCGCCTCCCGCGCCTCCCGCGCCTCCCGCGCCCTCCGCGGCGCCCCCTGCGCCCCCCGCGGCTTCTGCGGCGCCCCCCGCACCCCCCACACCCCCCACAATCTCTGCCGTCATCACCTTCGGCCCCGACTGGACTCCCCAGGTGTACCCGGTGGGCGCCGTGACGCGACGCGGCGTGCTCGCGCGGCTCGTGGGCTTTGGCAGGCGGACGGGGCTGGTGGCGACGGGTGTGCTCACGCCCGGGTACCAAGAGGTCCGCGCCATGAAGGCCGCTCTGGCGGCGGTGGGACTTCGTAGACGGACGATGGCCCTGCGCGGCAACTTCGCTCTGGGGGCCTCGTTGTGGAAAGGCATGTTGCTGGTCACGGTCCTGGGCCTGCTGGGCTGGCTCGTGTTCCGCACCCTGCACCTGCTCGTTCTCTGGTAGCGCCAAGGAGGAATCATGCAAGGTCCACAGCAGGGCACGTCGACGGGTGTGAGCCAGGTCGGCACGGAGACGTACCGGCCGTTGACCGGTGCGGCCACCACCGCGACCGTACTCATCTCACTGTCGCTCGTGCGCGAGATACTGGTCTCGGTGGGCAACTGGCGCGACTACGTCGTCGTCCACGACTACCTGGCCGGGAAGGCCACACTCGCGGACCTCCAGGCCGCCGACTCCGATGCCCTCACGTCGGTGCTGGGGTTCTGGCCCGCGTTCCTGGTGTGGGCCGTGGCCGGCGTCGCGTTTCTCGTCTGGCTGTGGCGGGCGCGGATCAACGCCGAGCTGATCAGCGGTGCCGCCGCGCACCGCCGGTCCCGGGGCTGGACGATCGGCGCCTGGCTGACCCCCATAGCCAACCTGTGGTTTCCCTACCAGATCGTGTCGGACATCTGGCAGGCCAGTGCGCCCCGGCAGCCGGCCCCGGGCACCCTGGTGAAGGCTTGGTGGGTGCTGTTCGTGGCCTCGGTGTACCTCGTGAAGCCGATCCAGTGGCGCATGGCCGCGCAGGAGGGCAGCGAGCAGGACCTGCTGGCCAACGCGAACATGTCCACCCTGCTGACGGCGCTCTACCTGGGAGCCGGTGTCCTGCTCATCCTCGTCATCAGGCGCATCACCGAGTGGCAGACCAACAGGCCTGTGCAGAACGCGGGGTGAGGGCCGCTACTTCTTCAGCGCCGAGGAACAGCGCTCCAGGAATTCACGGAACGTGGCGCGTTCCTCGGTCTCGAAGGCAGCCGTCAGCGATTCCTCCACGACCGACACCGCGTCGTCCGCCTTGTTGAGCAGCGTGCGGCCCGTGCGGTCCCACTCCATCGCGACGCGATCGTCGCCGTCGTACCGTCCGGCCCCACCGACTCGCCCGCACACCCCCCGCTCCTCGGCTCCCCCCGCTGAATGCCTCCCGACCCGCACACACGCGATCCCAGGAGGCATCCGGGCGGGGTCTCCCACGCCGACGGGGTCCCACGCCGGCAGCCCACGGCAACCGGCCGCGTCCGGCAACACCCGCGCGGACCCGGCTACTGATCGTCCTGGTCCGCGGCATCCTCCTCGGCCTGCTTCGCCTGGACCTCGGGATCCAGCACCGAGGGCCCGGTGCCGTCCACCGAGCTCAGCCGGCCACCCGACTCGGGCACCTCCGTCGCGGCCGGCGGCTCGACCAGCCAATCCGGGTTCGCCTGCTTGTCCCACCACTTCCAGGCCGCGAAGGCAGCCCCACCGGCCACCGTCAGCAGCGTCATCACCTTCACACCACGGCCGACCCTGGCCCGACGCCTGTTCCTGCGCGCCAGCCGCTGAATCTCCTCCGCAGAGACCTCACCCCGCAGCGCGGCCAGCGCGGCAGCACCCCGCGCGGCGGCCTCGTCACGGACCGGGCCGGCCGCCGCGCGAGCCTGCTCGATCCTCGGACGCGAATACTCGGCGGCCTGCCGGGCGGCCTTACGCGCACGAACGGCGGCCTCGTGCGCCGCCCCATCCATCTTCGGCGGCACATGCGCACGCGCCTGCTCCAGCCGCGGAGCCAGCCGCACGTCGTACTGCACACGGGCCTGTTCAGCTGCCTGCGACATCACCGGCGCCAGCCGTACGCGTGCCTCCTGCGCATAGAGCGCGGCACGCTCCCTGGCCGTGTCGGCGTAAGGCGCCACCACTTCCGCGGCGTGCAGCACGCTGTCCTTCGCCGAGCCGGTCGCGGCGCGCACGCTGTCGATGCGGGTCACGGGAACCTCCTCCTCGGTGGCGTACCGTAATTCGACTTTCCACCCTTTTACGGATCATGCCTGCCAACGTTCCGCGCGGCATGCGAGGGCGGGCATATGGGTGCCGATCACTCTCATCGGCTTGATTCAGGTCCAATCCCGGGCAACCCGGTTCTGCCGTCGACACTGCCACGAAACCCCGCCACGCGCTGCCTTCCGGGCGGAACTCGTGGAGGCCAGGCGACGTACCCGGCCGGCCGTGCGAGGATCGGGGAGTCACAAGAAGACAACGGAAGGCAGATCGTGGCTGAGCAGCTTTACGCCACCCTGAAGACCAACCACGGCGACATCGTGGTCCAGCTTTTCCCGAACCACGCGCCGGAAACGGTCCGCAACTTCGTCGAGCTGGCCCAGGGCACGCGCGAGTGGAGGAACCCCAGCACGGGTGAGAAGACCAACGCGCCGCTCTACGACGGCACGATCTTCCACCGTGTCATCAGCGGCTTCATGATCCAGGGCGGCGACCCGCTGGGCAACGGCACCGGCGGCCCCGGCTACCAGTTCAAGGACGAGTTCCACCCGGACCTCGGCTTCAACAAGCCGTACCTGCTGGCCATGGCCAACGCCGGCCCGGGCACCAACGGCTCGCAGTTCTTCATCACCGTCTCCCCGACGACCTGGCTGACCCGCAAGCACACCATCTTCGGCGAGGTCACCGACCCGGCCAGCCAGAAGGTCGTCGACGCCATCGCCGGCACGAAGACCAATCCCCGCAACGACCGTCCGGTCCAGGACGTCGTCATCGAGTCGGTCGTCATCGAGACGCGCCAGAGCTGAGCCCATCCCGCAGGGAACCAAACGCCCCGCTCGTCCGTACCAAGGATGAGCGGGGCGGGGCATTGCCAGGGCAGGCCCACGACGAGCAAGGGAAACAGAGACAGATGGACGAGGCCGCAGCCGCCGCACAGGACGCCCAGCGCGCCCCCGTGTGCTACCGGCACCCGGACCGCGAGACCGGTGTGCGCTGCACCCGCTGCGAGCGCCCCATCTGCCCCGAATGCATGGTCAGCGCCTCCGTCGGCTTCCAGTGCCCCGAATGCGTACGCGGCGGCAGCGGCACCGGACACGCACCGGCCGCCGCCCGGCCGCGCACCCTCGCCGGCGGCACGATCACGGCCGACCCCCGACTCGTCACCAAGATCCTCATCGGCCTCAACGCCGCCGTCTTCCTGGCCCAGCTCTCCCTCGGCGACACCTTCACCAACCGCTTCGAACTGATCGGCCGCGCCCAGTTCTCCCTGTTCGGCCCCGTCGAAGGCATCGCCGAAGGGCAGTACTACCGCCTGCTCACCGCGATGTTCCTGCACTCGCCGACGAGCTACACCCACATCCTCTTCAACATGCTCAGCCTGTGGTGGATCGGCGGCCCCCTGGAGGCAGCCCTCGGCCGCGCCCGCTATCTCGCCCTGTACTTCACCGCGGGCCTGGCCGGCAGCGCGCTCACCTATCTCCTCGCCGAGCCCAACGCACCCTCGCTCGGCGCCTCCGGAGCGATCTTCGGCCTCTTCGGCGCCACCGGCGTCCTGATGCGCCGCCTCAACTACGACCTGCGCCCGCTCATCGGCCTGCTGGTGATCAACCTGATCATCACCTTCTACCCGGGCTTCAACATCGCCTGGCAGGCCCACATCGGCGGCCTCGTCGCCGGTGTCGCCGTCGGCTATGCGATGGTCCACGCCCCGCGCGAGCGGCGGACGCTGGTCCAGTACGGCATCTGTGCGGCCGTCCTCGCCGTCGTGGTGGTGCTCACGCTGGTCAGGACCACTCAGCTCACCTGATCCGAAGCTGATACCGAACCGTTGTCCACAGCCTGTGCCGGATCTTGTGCATGCCGTGCAGGCACAGCTGTGCCCCCTGTCGCTCGGATGTGTTTCCGCTGGTCAGACAGGGGGCGAACAGGTGTATGAGGGCCGGTAGGTCAGTCACACCGGCGTCAACCCTCGATGGGTTATCCACAGATCGTCTTTCTTTTCCCAAGCCTGTGGATAACTCGGTGGATAACTCTGGGTAGAGCTACTTCCACTGGGTGGAGACACCGAAGCCGGCGGCGATGAAGCCGAAGCCGACGACGATGTTCCAGTTGTCCAGGGCGTCAATGGGCAGCGACCCGTCCGTCACATAGAAGACGACGATCCAGGCCAGGCCGATGACGAACATGGCCAGCATGACGGGCGCGACCCAGGCGCGGCTGTTCAGCTTGATCGCCTGCGCCTGCTTCGCCGCCGGCGGCGTGTAGTCGGCCTTCTTGCGGATACGTGACTTCGGCACGAGGGTCTCTCCTGTCGATGCGCTGCGTGGCCGCGCAGGTAACTGGTCGGGCTCGGGGCAGCGTACAAGGGGCCAACATGACGACTCTGTGTGCTCCCCCGGGCGTCCGTTAGCGTAGTGCTTCCGCGGCGCTGAAGGAGATAAGGGTCCGTTGAGCAATTCTGCCGACTCCCCCGGGACCGGGGCAACGGGCTCCGGCCCTGGCCGCATACTGCGTTTCCGCCCGGTGCGGATGCTCACGGCGGCCGTCTTCGCTCTCGCGGGGCTCATCTTCTTCACCAGCTTCAACACGGCCAAGGGCACGGACATCCGGCAGGACGGCTCCCTGCTGAAGCTGTCCGACCTGATCCAGCAGCGCAGCCGCAAGAACAAGGAGCTGGACGACTCCAACGCGGCCCTGCGCGGGAGTGTCGAGTCCCACGCCGAGAGCGACGACGGCAGCAGCAAGGCGCAGGACCGCAAGCTCAGCGGATTGGAGCAGGGCGCCGGCACCAGGCCGCTGAACGGCCACGGCCTGACCGTCACCCTGAATGACGCCCCGCCCAACGCCACCGCCAGGCTTCCCGGCTATCCCGAGCCGCAGCCCGACTACCTGGTCATCCACCAGCAGGATCTGCAGGCCGTGGTGAACGCGCTGTGGCAGGGCGGTGCCCAGGGCATCAAGGTGATGGATCAGCGGCTGATCTCCACGAGCGCGGTGCGGTGTGTCGGCAACACGCTGATTCTTCAGGGGCGGGTCTACTCGCCGCCGTACAAGATCACGGCGATCGGGGATCCGGACAAGCTGCAGCAGGCGCTGGCGGCGAGCAAGGCGATCCAGACGTACATGGTGTACGTCAATGTCTATGGTCTCGGCTGGAAAGTGACCGACGACGGGACGGTGACTCTTCCCGGCTACTCGGGCACAGTGGATCTGCACTACGCGAAGCCCGTGCAGTAGCGCGGTAGCCATCCGTCAGCCGTCCTCCCCGGAGGCGCCGGTGCGCGTGATCGTCCGGACCGTCAGCGAGCTGTGCATCACCGTCGGCACCTTGATCGTGCTCTTTGTCGCCTATGCGCTGTTCTGGACGGGCGTGCGGGCCGACGGTGCCATGAGCGACCAGATCGACCAGCTGCACCGGCAGTGGTCGAAGGGAAGCATGCGGCCGGCGGCCTCTGCGGGCGGCTCTTCGGGCGAGCAGCAGGCCGCCGTGACGAGACCGGCGCCGTACCACTACGGCAAGGCCTTCGCGATCATGTACGTTCCGCGGCTTGGTTTCACGTGGAACAAGCCGGTCCTGGAGGGCACCGGCCGGGACGTGCTGGCGAAGGGTCTCGCCCACTATGCGGGCACCGCGCAGCTCGGCCAGGAAGGGAACTTCGCGGTGGCCGGTCATCGGCGCACCTATGGCGATCCGTTCAAGGACTTCCCGGAGCTGCGTCCCGGGGACGCCGTCGTGCTCACGGACGGGACGACCTGGTTCACGTATCGGATCGACAAAGGGCCTTACAAAACCGTGCCGACGGACGTTGAGGTGATCGAACCTGTGCCACGTAAGTCCGGGTATACGCGTCCGGGCCGGTATCTGACGCTGACCACGTGCGATCCGGAATGGGGGCACAGTCACCGCCTGATCGTCTGGGCGCACCTGGACTCCACACAGTCTGTGGACGCAGGAGAACCGAGGGCTCTGCGCCGTTAGTCTGGTGGCGTACGGCGTGAGTCTGGTGCCGTGGGGAGACTGGAAGGAACGGCATGTACGGCTGGATCTGGCGGCATCTGCCCGGCAACGTGTGGATGAGGACGCTCATCTCGCTCGCACTGATCATGGCCGTGATCTACATCCTGTTCCAGTACGTCTTCCCGTGGGCCGAACCGCTGCTGCCCTTCAACGATGTGACGGTGGACAACCAGTGAGTGCGCGGATTCTCGTCGTCGACAACTACGACAGCTTCGTCTTCAACCTCGTCCAGTACCTGTATCAGCTGGGCGCCGAGTGCGAGGTGTTGCGCAACGACGAGGTGTCGACGGCGCACGCCCAGGACGGCTTCGACGGTGTGCTGCTCTCCCCTGGGCCGGGGACGCCGGAGCAGGCGGGCGTGTGCGTGGACATGGTCCGGCACTGCGCCGCGACCGGGGTGCCGGTCTTCGGTGTCTGCCTGGGTATGCAGTCGATGCAGGTGGCGTACGGCGGTGTGGTGGACCGGGCGCCCGAGCTGCTGCACGGCAAGACGTCGTTGGTGGAGCACGAGGGCAGGGGCGTCTTCGCGGGTCTGCCCTCGCCGTTCACGGCGACCCGCTATCACTCGCTGGCCGCCGAGCCGGCGACGGTCCCGGCCGAGCTGGAGGTGACCGCCCGCACCCACGACGGGATCATCATGGGGCTGCGGCACCGTGAGCTGCCGGTCGAGGGTGTGCAGTTCCATCCCGAGTCGGTGCTGACCGAGCACGGTCACCGGATGCTGGCCAACTGGCTGGTGGAGTGCGGCGATCAGGGTGCCGTGGCGAGGTCGGCGGGGCTTGCCCCGGTGGTGGGCAGGGCCACGGCGTGACCGCGCTGCGCCCGGAGCGCGAGACCGATGCCTCGTACGGGGATCAGTCGTACGAGGCTTCCGGTGCGCTTGGGGACTGGGACGCGGCGGGAGCGGGCGACCCGTACGGCGACTCGTACCGGCCTCCCTTGGACGACGAGACGATGGCGCTGCGGGTGCCCGATGCGGCGCCGGGCTCCGAGAGCGAGCCCATACGCGCCCCTGTGGCCTCTTCCGCCTCCTTGGCCACCGGACCGGCCGTCGGCGGCCGTGCCGCCCGCAGAAAGGCCGCCAAGCGGCGTGGTGGGCGTCATGGTGGCGGCGGCCGGGAGGCGGCAGCCGCCGAGACGCCGTCGGCGGCTGCGGACGCGGAGTCCGGTCGGCCGCTGTCCCGGGTGGAGGCGCGGCGGCAGGCGCGGCTGCGCAAGCCGAGTCCGGCCGTCATCGCGAGCCGGGTGATCGGCGAGGCGTTCATCACCACCGGTGTGCTGATGCTGCTGTTCGTCACGTATCAGCTGTGGTGGACGAACGTCCGTGCCCAGGCCCAGGCGGGCAGCGAGGCGCATCAGCTGCAGGACGACTGGGCGAGCGGCAAGCGCAACCCGGGTGTGTTCGCGCCGGGGCAGGGCTTCGCCATCCTGCACATCCCCAAGCTGGATGTGGTCGCGCCGATCGCGGAGGGCGTGAGCACCGAGAAGGTGCTCAACAAGGGGATGGTCGGTCACTACGGCGAGGCTCCGCTGAAGACGGCGATGCCCGACGCGAAGACCGGGAACTTCGGGCTGGCCGCGCACCGCAACACGCATGGTGAACCGTTCCGGTACATCAACAAGCTCAAGCCCGGTGACGCGGTCGTGGTCGAGACGCAGGACAAGTACTTCGTGTACAAGGTGACCAGCACGTTGCCGATGACATCGCCGTCCAACACGAGTGTGCTGGATCCGGTTCCGCCGGGTTCGGGATTCACCCAACCAGGCCGCTACATCACCCTCACCACGTGTACGCCTGAGTTCACCAGCAAGTACCGGTTGGTGGTCTGGGGCAAGATGGTCGAGGAACGCCCGCGCAGCAAGGGCAAGCCGGACGCGCTCATCGAGTAGGGCTCGACGCGCTCATCTAGTAGGGCTCAGCGAGTAAGGGCAGAGGAAACTGTGGCAGCGACCGCCGACGACACCGCAGCACACACGGATGCGTCCGACCCGGGTCCCGCCCCGCGCGGCCGGCGCCCCGGCCGGATCGCGAGGGTAGTCAGCGTCTTCGGTGAACTCCTCATCACGGCGGGCCTGTTGCTCGCCCTCTTCGTCGTCTACTCCCTCTGGTGGACGAACGTGATAGCGGACCGCAAGGCGGACAAACGGTCCGACAGGGTCCGTGACCACTGGGCCCATACGACGGACACCGGTCCGGGTGCGCTGGACACCAAGGACGGCATCGGCTTCCTGCATGTGCCGTCGATGAAGAACGGCGTGGTCCTGGTCGAGAAGGGCACGGGCACGGACGTCCTCAACGACGGCGTGGCCGGCTACTACCTGGACCCGGTCAAGGCCACGCTCCCCACCACCGGCAAGACGGGCAACTTCGCCCTGGCCGCGCACCGGGACGGCCACGGCGCCAAGTTCCACAACATCGACAAGGTGCGGAAGGGCGACCCGATCGTCTTCGAGACACGGGACGACTGGTACGTCTACAAGGTCTTCTCGATCCTCCCGGAGACCTCGAAGTACAACGTCAACGTCCTCACGGCCGTCCCGAAGGAATCCGGCAGGAACAAGCCGGGCCACTACATCACCCTGACGACCTGCACCCCGGTGTACACCTCCGAGTACCGGTACATCGTGTGGGGCGAACTGGTCCGCGTACAGAAGGTCGACAGCAAGCGGACGCCGCCGGCGGAGCTGAGGGGCTGACCGAGGTTCTCCTGACGGGCGATGGCCGTCGTCACATGCAGGAGTGGGCCCCTGCCAGGACTGCCTGGCAGGGGCCCACTCGTCTTGTTCCGCGCGGGGCGTCAGCCGTTGTTGCCGCCGAGGAAGCCGCCGCCGTTGTTGTTGCCGCCTCCGATGTCCAGGGTGTTCAGGACGATCTGGGTGCTGCTCGGGTCGGCCTGGGTTCCCGCCGCCGGGGTCTGCGTGATGACCCGTGCCTTGCCGTCGTTCGAGCCGCTGATCTGGATGTTCGTGTAGCCGCTCTGCTGCAGGATCTGCACGGCCTGCTTCAGGGGCTGGCCCACGACGTTCGGCACCTGACCCTGCGGCTGGCCGCCGCCCTGGAACTTGCCGACGTTGATCGCTACCGGCGTGTTCTTGGCGACCTGCTGGCCCGCCGCCGGGTTGGTCGACAGGACCTTGCCGTCCTGGGTCTGGTCGGCGGTGGGGGTCTGGGTGCAGTCGCCCGGAGCCAGGCCCAGGTTCTGCAGCTCGGACTTCGCGTCGTCGCAGGACTTGCCGACGAGGTCGCCGGGGATGGTGACCTTCTCCTCCGCCTTGGCGACGGTGAGGGTGATCGTGGAGCCCTTCTGGACCTCCTGGCCCAGCTTCAGGCTCTGCTCCAGGACCGTGCCCGGCTGCTCCGAGGAGACCTCGTCCTTCCGTTCGACGTTGAACTTGTACTGGTCGGCCTCCAGCTGCGACTTGGCGTCGTCGAAGGTCTTGCCGAGGACGCTGGGCACCGCGACCTTCGGCGCCCCCGTCGACACCACCAGGTTGATCGTGTCGCCCTTCTTCACGTCCGTCCCGGCCTTGGGGTCCTGGGAGCAGACCTTGCCCTTGGGCTCGTTGTCACAGGGCTTCCGGGTCGGGGGCGCCAGTTTCAGGTCCGAGTTGGTGGCCATCTTCTGGGCGTCGGCGTAGGTCTGATCGACGAAGTTGGGGGCACCGAACGGCTTGTCCGCGCTGTTGCCCCCGCTCGCCACCCACTTGCCGATCAGGATCGCGCCGATCAGGACGAGGATGCCCGCGACCACCAGCAGGACCGTGGAGGTGTGGGACTTCTTCGGCTGCCGGCCGCGGCGGCCCGGGCCCTCGTCGTAGCCGTAGCCGCCGTCGTCCGGGTTCATCGGCGGGAGCATCGTGGTCGCTCCGCCGCCGGCGTCCGGGCGCAGGGCCGTGGTCGGCTGGTCGTCGGGGTAGCCGCCGTAGCCCACGGCGCCCATCGCGGCCGTTGCCGCGACCGGCTGGCCGTCGAGGCAGGCCTCGATGTCGGCGCGCATCTCGTCGGCCGACTGATAGCGGTAGTTCGGGTCCTTGACCAGCGCCTTCAGGACGATCGCGTCCATCTCGGGGGTGATCTCGGGGTCGAAGACCGACGGGGCCTGCGGCTCCTCGCGGACGTGCTGGTAGGCCACGGCCACGGGGGAGTCGCCGACGAAGGGCGGACGGACCGTGAGCAGCTCGTAGAGGAGGCAGCCCGTCGAGTACAGGTCCGAGCGGGCGTCGACCTGCTCGCCCTTGGCCTGCTCCGGCGAGAGGTACTGGGCCGTGCCGATGACCGCCGCGGTCTGGGTCATGGTCATGCCGGAGTCGCCCATGGCGCGGGCGATGCCGAAGTCCATCACCTTGACCTGGCCGTTGCGGGTCAGCATGACGTTGGCCGGCTTGATGTCGCGGTGGACGATGCCGTTGCGGTGGGCGTACTCCAAGCCCTGGAGGATGCCGACCGTCATCTCCATGGCCCGCTCGGGCAGCAGCTTGCGGCCGCTGTGAAGAAGCTCACGGAGCGTGGAGCCGTCGACGTACTCCATCACGATGTACGGGATGGAGACCCCGTCGATGTAGTCCTCGCCCGTGTCGTAGACCGCCACGATCGCGGGATGGTTGAGCGAGGCGGCCGACTGGGCCTCCCGGCGGAACCGGGCCTGGAAGGACGGATCACGCGCGAGGTCCGCGCGCAGCGTCTTCACCGCCACGGTGCGACCGAGCCGGGTGTCATGCGCGAGGTAGACCTCCGCCATGCCACCACGACCGAGCACCTGGCCCAGTTCGTACCGGCCGCCGAGGCGACGCGGCTCTTCCATAGCTACCTACCAGCCCTCTCCGTCGGTCCCGGCCGCGCACCGTCGTGCGCCGCCGGAGGCTGCCGTCCGGGCCTACCGTACCCGGCTCGCTTTGTGTGACCTGGCCAAGCCCGCAACCCGATACAGGACCGGTATCGCAACGTGCAACGATGTGAAGAAGACGTGACGGGGGTCACTTCTTCGATTGGATGACCGCCTGCATGACGTTCTTGGCGATCGGTGCCGCCAGGCCGCCGCCGGAGATGTCGTCGCGGTTGGCGCTTCCGTCCTCGATGACCACGGCCACGGCGACCGGCGAGCTGCCGTCGGACAGCTTGGCGTAGGAGAGGAACCACGCGTACGGGTTGGCGCTGTTCGCCACACCGTGCTGCGCGGTACCGGTCTTGCCGCCGACGGTGACACCGTCGATCTTGGCGTTCGTGCCGGTGCCCTTCTCGACCACGGTCTGCATCATGGACTGCAGGACCTGCGCGTTCTCCGAGGACAGCGGCCGGCTCAGCTCCTGCGGCTGGGTCTGCTCGACGGTGTCGAGGTTGGACGACTGGAGCTTGTCCACCATGTACGGCTTCATCAGCTTGCCGTCATTGGCGACCGCCGAGGCGATCATGGCCATCTGCAGCGGGGTCGCGGCGGTGTTGTACTGGCCGATGGAGGACAGCGCGGTCTGCGACTGGTTCATACCGTTGGAGAACTCCGACGCGGTGGACCGGACCGGGATGAACTGCTCGGAGTCGAAGCCGAACTTCTTCGCCTCGGACAGCATCTTGTCGTTGCCGAGGTCGGAGCCGATCTTGCCGAAGACCGTGTTGCAGGAGTACTGCAGCGCGGTGCGCAAAGTGGCGTTCTCGCAGGGGATGTCGCCCTCGTTCTTCAGCTGGGTCGTGGTGCCCGGCATGGTCCAGGGCAGCGGCGAGTTCGTCTTCTCGTCGGCCGACTTGTACAGCCCGTTCTCCAGCGCGGCGGCCGCGGTGACCACCTTGAAGGTGGAGCCCGGCGGGTAGGTCTCGCGCAGCGCCCGGTTCAGCATCGGATCGGCGGGGTCGTTGCTCTTCTGGAGCTTGGTCCAGTTCTTGCTGTCCGTACCGGTGGAGTTCCCCGCGAAGGACGACGGGTCGTACGACGGGTAGGAGGCCAGCGCCAGGATCTTGCCGGTGGAGGGTTCCAGGGCGACGACCGCGCCCTTGCCGCCCTGCTTGGCCAGCCCGTCGAACGCCGCCTTCTGCGCGGCCGAGTTCAGCGTGGTGACGACGTTGCCGCCCTGCTTCGACTTGCCCGTGATCATGTCGAGGGTGTTGCGGAAGAAGAGCCGGTCGTCGGTGCCGGTGAGGATGCCGTCGTCGATCTCCTCCAGCTGGGAGGCGCCGAAGGCCTGCGAGGAGTAACCGGTGACCGGGGCCCACATGGCCCCGTCCTTGTAGGTGCGCTTGTACTTGAAGTCACCGTTCTTGGACACGGTGGAGCCGGTTATCGGGTTGCCGTCGACGATGATGTCGCCGCGCGGGTGCGCATAGCGCTGGATGGAGACCCGGCGGTTGTCCTTCTGGGTCGCCAGTTGGTCGGCCTTGACGTACTGGAGGTAGTTGTCGCGGATCAGCAGGGCCAGGATGAGGAGGCCACAGAAGATCGCGATCCGGCGCAGGGGTTTGTTCATGACGGGCGGACCACCTGGGTCATCTCGGCGTCGGGGTTGCTCGCGGGGGCGGGCGCCGGGCGGCGGGCGGTGTCGCTGATGCGGATCAGGATGCCGATCAGCGCCCAGTTGGCCAGCACGGAGGAACCGCCGTACGCGACGAACGGCAAGGTCATACCGGTCAGCGGGATGAGGCCCATCACACCGCCGGCCACGACGAAGACCTGGAGGGCGAAGGCGCCGGACAGGCCGACGGCGAGCAGCTTGCCGAACGGGTCGCGGGCGGCGAGGGCGGTGCGCACGCCGCGCTCCACGATCAGGCCGTAGATCAGCAGGAGCGCCATGATCCCGGCCAGGCCCAGCTCCTCGCCGAAGGTGGCGAGGATGAAGTCGGAGTTGGCGGCGAACCGGATCAGGTCCGAGTGGCCCTGGCCCCAGCCGGTGCCCAGGGTGCCGCCGGAGCCGAAGGCCCACAGCGCCTGCTGCAGCTGCTCGGAGTGGCCGGCGATGCCCTGGCGGCTGAGGGTGAACTCCTTCATGGGGTCGAGCCAGGACTCGACCCGGCTCTTCACGTGGGGTTCGATGCTCGCCACGCCGACCGCGCCGACCGCGGACATCAGCAGACCGAAGACGATCCAGCTGGTCCGCTCGGTGGCGACGTACAGCATGACGACGAACATGCCGAAGAAGAGCAGCGACGTGCCGAGGTCGGTCTCGAAGACGAGGATGAGGATCGACATCGCCCAGACGACCAGGATCGGACCGAGGTCGCGGCCGCGGGGCAGGTACAGGCCCATGAAGCGGCGGCTGGCGAGGGCCAGGGCGTCGCGCTTCACCATCAGGTACCCGGCGAAGAAGACGGCGAGGACGATCTTCGCGAACTCACCGGGCTGCAGGGAGCCGAGGCCGGGGATGTTGATCCAGATCTTGGCGCCGTAGATGTCGGCTCCGAGGCCGGGCACCAGCGGCAGGAGCAGCAGCACCAGGGCGCCGGCCATGGAGATGTAGGTGTAGCGCTGCAGGGCCCGGTGATCCTTCAGGAAGATCAGCACGGCGGCGAACATGGCGATGCCCAGCGCGCTGTACAGCAGCTGGCGGGGTGCGGCCGCGGAGAAGTGGGGCAGCGACTGCAGCAGCTTGGACTGGTCCAGCCGCCAGATGACGACGAGCCCGAGTCCGTTGAGCAGCGTGGCCAGCGGCAGCAGCAGCGGGTCGGCGTACGGCGCGAACTTGCGCACGGCGAGATGGGCGACGCCGGCCATCAGACCGAGGCCGAGGCCGTACTCCAGCAGTCCGGCGGGCACCTGGTTCTCGATGGCCAGGCCCACGTTGGCGTAGGCGAACACCGGGATGGCCACGGCGAACACCAGCAGGGCCAGCTCGGTGTTGCGGCGGCTCGGTGCGCCGATCGCGCCGATCGTGGACGTGTGATGCGTCGGCGGGTTAGTCGTACTGCTCATCGTGTGACAGGGCCTCTCGCGGCTTCGCTACTGCTTGCCGCACTGATCGACGACCTTCTGCTCATCCTCGGAGAGGCTCGGGCCGGGGTTCGGAGTGGCGGTCGGGGTCGGGGGCTTCGAGGACGTTGTCGGGGGCTTCTTCGACGACGTGCCCGACGTACCTGTCGAGGGGTTCGGCGTCGGTGATGCCTTGGACGTGAAGGCGGTACGGCTGGTTCCCGTGGTGCCTCCGGCCTCGCCCTGGCCCGTCTTCGCGTTCCGCTGGGACTCGGCGGACTGGCGCTCCGCCTGCTTCCGGCATGCGGAGGCCTGTACGGACAGTGCCTCGATCTTCTCCTGGGCCTGCTGCAGCCCGCCCGCGGCGATCGTGGCCTTCACCTGCTTCTGCTGGTACGGCGGCAGGTACTTGAGTTCGATCTCGGGGTGGTCCTTCTCCACCTTCGACAGCGACACCCAGGCCAGGTCCTGGCTGATCCCGCGGTACAGCGCCACGTGCTCGTTCCTGGCGCCGACGTAGTACTGCGTCTGCGTCCACTGGTAGCCGCCGTAGAGGCCGCCGCCGATGACGGCGAGCGCGAGGACGCCGTAGAGGGATCTCTTCAGCCACTTGCCGCGGCCGCCCGGCTTGGTGAAGTCGCCGTCGGCGTAGTCGCCGAAGCTGCCCGACGGGACGTATCCGGTGCTGTCGCCGGAGCCGGGCGGGCCGAACTCGCCGCCGCCGTGCCCGTGGCCCTGGCGGCCCAGGTGGGAGGCGCGGCCGGCCGGGGTCTGCATGATGCCGTTGTCGTGCAGGTGGTGCTGGTTCTCGGCGACGGCGCCGACCACGATCGGCTGGTCGGACAGCTGGCCGGCCATGGTGTCGCCGGTGTCCAGGTCGAGCACGTCCGCGACGATGACGGTGATGTTGTCGGGGCCGCCGCCGCGCAGCGCGAGCTGGATCAGCTCCTGCACGGTCTCCTGCGGGCCCTGGTAGCTGGCGAGGGTCTCCTCGATGGTCTGGTGGGAGACGACCGCGGAGAGCCCGTCGGAGCAGATGAGATAACGGTCACCCGCCCGCACCTCGCGGATGGACAGGTCGGGCTCGACGTGGTCGCCGCTGCCGAGCGCGCGCATGAGGAGCGAGCGCTGCGGGTGGGTCGTGGCCTCTTCCTCGGTGATCCGGCCCTCGTCGACGAGCCGCTGCACCCAGGTGTGGTCCTGGGTGATCTGCGTGAGCACTCCGTCACGCAGCAGATAGGCGCGGGAGTCGCCGACGTGCACGAGACCGAGCCGCTGCCCGGTCCACAGCAGGGCGGTGAGGGTCGTGCCCATGCCCTCCAGCTGCGGGTCCTCCTCGACCATGGCACGCAGCTGGTCGTTGGCCCGCTGCACGGCGTGGCCGAGGGAGGTGAGGATGTCGGAGCCGGGCACGTCGTCGTCGAGCGTGACCAGGGTGGAGATCACCTCGGAGGAGGCGACCTCGCCGGCCGCCTGGCCGCCCATGCCGTCGGCGATCGCGAGCAGCCGGGGACCGGCGTAACCGGAGTCCTCGTTGCCCTCGCGGATCATGCCTTTGTGCGATCCGGCGGCAAAGCGCAGGGAGAGACTCATGCCCACCTCGCCAGTCGGCTCCGGGTACAGCCGGTCGTGTCGAGCCACACTGCCCACCCTCCGGTCGGGAGCGCGCCGGCGGCCGGGGGGCGGCCTGCCGCTGCGTGCTCGCTCCGCTCGCGCTCACTCATGATGTAGCACTACTTCCGCAGCTCGATGACGGTCTTGCCGATGCGGATCGGCGCGCCCAGCGAGATCGGTGTGGGGGTCGTCAGCCGGGACCGGTCCAGATACGTGCCGTTGGTGGAGCCGAGGTCCTCGACGATCCACTGGCCGTCGCGGTCCGGGTAGATCCTGGCATGCCGACTGGAGGCGTAGTCGTCGTCCAGCACGATCGTGGAGTCGTGTGCCCGGCCCAGGGTGATCGTCTGGCCCTGCAGCGCGACCGTGGTGCCGGTCAGTGTGCCTTCGGTCACGACCAGCTTGGTGGGAGCGTTGCGCCCGCGCCGGCCGCCGCTCTGCTGGCCCCGCTGCTGGCCTCGCTGCGGCGGGGGCGCGGCGGCCTGCTGCCGGGCCGCCTGCTGCTGGCGGCCGGCCTCCCTACGGGATCCGCGCTGGGTGACGCGCGTACCGAACAGGTCGCTCCGGATGACCTGCACGGCCACGATCACGAACAGCCACAGTACGGCCAGGAAACCCAGCCGCATGACCGTGAGGGTCAGCTCTGACATGCCCCCGCTTCACCCTTCGGCTTGCCTATAGATAACGGTGGTGCTGCCCACGACGATCCGCGAGCCGTCGCGGAGCGTAGCGCGGGTGGTGTGCTGCCCGTCCACCACGATGCCGTTGGTGGAGCCGAGATCCTGGATCGTCGAGGGCGTTCCGGTCCGGATCTCGCAATGCCGGCGGGAGACGCCGGGATCGTCGATCCGCACGTCGGCGTCGGTGCTGCGGCCCAGCACCAGCGTCGCGCGGGAGATCTGGTGGCGGGTGCCGTTGATCTCGATCCAGTAGCGGGCCTGCCCGCCGCTCGTGGGCGCGGCCGGGGGCCGCTGGCCGGCGGGCTGAGGGTATCCGTAGCCGCCGGGGCGGGCGCCGGGCGGCGGCGCGGACGGCATCGGCGGCGCTCCGGCGGGCGCGGCGGCCGGCTGGCCGTAGCCGCCACCCTGGGCGCTCTGCGCGGGGCGGCCGGGGGCCGGGGCCGCGGGGGCCTGCTGGTTGCTGGAGGAGGCCAGGGTGCGCGAGCGCACCCGGTACAGCCCGGTGTCCAGGTCGTCGGCCTTCTCCAGGTTGACCTTGATCGGGCCCATGAACGTGTAGCGCTGCTGCTTGGCGTAGTCGCGCACCATGCCGGCCAGCTCGTCGCCGAGCTGCCCGGAGTAGGGGCTGAGCCGCTCGTAGTCGGGCGCGCTCAGCTCCACGATGAAGTCGTTGGGTACGACGGTCCGGTCGCGGTTCCAGATCGTCGCGTTGTTGTCGCACTCACGCTGGAGTGCGCCGGCGATCTCCACGGGCTGGACCTCGGACTTGAAGACCTTGGCGAAGGTGCCGTTCACCAGACCTTCGAGACGCTGCTCGAACTTCTTCAGGACTCCCATGGGGCACCTCCTCCGTCCCTGTCGTCTGCCTTGCCCTGCTGTGTGGCCGCTGCCTTGCCTGTACTGCCTGTTCCGCTGGTGCTGCTTACTGATCGTATCTACGCGTCCGGCAATCGGCCGGTTCCCCCAGCGGCTCCCCTTCGAACTACCGGCACGCACTCACGCTGCCATGGATCGTAGAGGCGGGCGAAGACCAGTGTCCCGCACCCGGCTGTGGACCCGGTCCGCCTCCTGGGCAGATGCCCGGGACCGGTACGAGGTTGATACGTGAACCGGGTCGCCCTGATACGCGCGGCGGGAAACGGCGCGAACGCGCAGGCGGCGGGCGCCGGGGCGCGGGTGACCGGCGCGCTCGGCACCGGGTGCGGGTGCGGGCCGTGGGCAGCGGAAAGGGATGTGAACCCACCCCGTACGACGTGCTAATGTTCTGGGTGTCGGAAGGGGCCAGCCCGAAAGGGAAGAAGCCGGAAGACACACCCAATGCGCGGGTGGCGGAATAGGCAGACGCGCTGGATTCAGGTTCCAGTGCCCGCAAGGGCGTGGGGGTTCAACTCCCCCCTCGCGCACCGACGAGCGGTCGGCATCGTGATCACGATGCCGACCGTTTCGCTTTGCGCCCCCGCCGTGTGCCGGCGTGAGGGTGGCGTTCTTCACTTCCCGTACCGGTGTGAGTTGTCTCTCACGCAGGGGTGTTCGGGGTCGGGGGCGCATCGAGGCCGAGGACTCTGGCGGTGAACGCCGCGAGTTGCGCGCGCATCTCGTCGCGGGGCAGGGCCTTTTCACCGGCGAGGTGTTCGACGAGGTCGGCCCGGGTGGTGGCGAGCAGGGCATGCGCGGTGAAGCCGCCGTCGGACAGTCCCGGAATCCGCTCCAGCAGCTCGCGCAGCAGTGTGTGCCATCGCTCGTAGTGCTCCGCGCCGTACGGGCTGGTCCCGCCGGTCTGCTCCAGGGCGAGCGCGAGATGACGGTTGTCGAGCTTGAAGCACAGGACGGCGTCGAGCAGAGCCGGCACGCGCACCAGGGGTGGGGCGGCGGGTCCCAGTGGGGGCGGCCCCTGCTCGACCGCGCTCCTGATCGGTTCGAGGCGCGCCTCGTACAGCGCGCGGATCAGCCCGGTGCGATCGCCGAAGGCGCGGAAGAGGGTCGCCTTGCCGACGCCGGCCGCGGCCGCGATGCCGGCCATGGTGACGCTGTCGGGGCTCTGGCATTGCGCGAAGAGCGCGTCGGCTGCCGCGAAGACGGCCGCCCGGTTCCGCAGGGCGTCCTTGCGGGGTCTGCGCTCGGTCACGTGGTTCCTCCCTTGGGGTTCTTGCGGGGTTCTTGCGGGGGTTCTTGCCGCGCCTTGCCGCACTTCGCCGTGCCGCGCCTTGTCCTGCGTCCCGCCTCGCTTTCGCCTTCGCTTTGCGTTGCGAAGCGGACCCGCGGTCCGTATTGTCGACTGAAGCGGACCACGGGTCCGTATCGTACGGGACGGAGGAATCCATGCCCACACCCACGTACACCGCACCGGAAGAGCTCTACCGCCACAGCCTGCGGCTGCTCCTCGACAAGGACATCGCCGGCTGGGTCGGCCTGTGGGCCGAGGACGGTGTCATGGAGTTCCCCTTCGCGCCGCCGGGCTGGCCCGGGCGGCTGGAGGGACGGGAGGCGATCGCCGCCTACATGCGCGACCATCCCGCCCACATCGACCTGCACGACTTCCCCGACCTGCGGATCCACCAGACCACGAGCCCCTGGACCATCGTGGTCGAGATGCGCGGAGTGGGTCGCCTGGTCGAGACGGGGGCACCCTTCGACATGACCTACATCGCCGTCGTGACGGTCCGGGAGGGACGCTTCACCTCCTATCGCGACTACTGGAACCCCCTCGCCGTCCAGCAGCCCGGCCTGGACTTCGCAGGGGGCGGTGCCCGATGAGCGGCACCCTGGTTCTCGGGGCCACCGGTACCACCGGCAGCCGTACCGTGGCGCAGCTGGTCGCCGCCGGCCAGCGCGTGCGGGCCGCGAGCCGCCGGGCCACCCGGCTTCCGGGCGCGGAAGCGGTCCGCTTCGACTGGTACGACCCCGCCACCCACGCCGACGCGCTCGCCGGAGCCGCACGCGTCCATCTCGTCCCGCCGGTCGGCGATCCGGACCCGGCCGCCGTCATGCTGCCCTTCCTCCGCCGGGCCGGCGCCGCGGGCGTGCAGCGCGCCGTACTGCTCAGCTCCTCGGCCATCCCCGAAGGGGGCCCCGGAGTGGGGGCGGTGCACGAGGCTCTGCCCGGCCTGTTCGACCAGTGGGCGGTCCTGCGGCCCTCCTGGTTCATGCAGAACTTCACCGGCACGCACGCCCACGCCCGGAGCATCCGCGAGGAGGGCGCCATCCTCACCGCGGCCGGGACGGGCCGGGTCGGATTCGTCGACGCCGACGACATCGCCGCCGTCGCGGTCCGTGCCCTCACCGACGACCGGGCACCCAACAGTGCTCCGGTCCTGACCGGACCGGAGGCGCTCGGCTACGACGACATCGCCGCCGTCCTCACGGAGGTCACCGGTCGGCCCGTGGTCCACCGGCAGCTGACGTACGAACAGATGCGGGACCGGCTGGTGGCCGCCCAACTGCCGCTGGAGTTCGCCGCGATGCTGGCCGGGATGGACCGCGCCATCGCCGAGGGCGCCGAGGACCGCACCACCGACGCCGTCCAGCGCCTCACCGGCCGCCCTCCGCACAGCTTCCGGGCGGTCGTGGAACGGGAGTTGAAGAGCCGGCAGTCGTCGGCCGACACCGGTCCCACCCGGTAGGCGAGGGCGACCGCCCGGACGCGGTCGCGCAGTCCGAAGGCTAGGCGGGGCGCGCAGGCCGACGGCCGGGGGCTGCCGGGGGCTGCGGCGTGGTGCAAGGGGATCCGATGCCCTGTTGTGCCCCAGCTGTGCCCCACCGGATCTGACGCATATCGGCCATCGGTTGTACGGTCGGCACGAGTTGATGTTCGTGCGGACGGCTGTACGCGCCGTACGCGTTGGTCGTACGCGGTGTACGGGGGAGGCGGTCGCGATGACCGGTGCCGGTGGGGAAGTGGCGGACGCGATGGACGCGATGGACATGGCGGACGCGGTGGGCGTGGTGGACGTGGCGGACGCCGTGGAGCGGGGCATGCGCCGGCTGCCCAGGGTGAGCGGCTTCGCCCAGTGGCCGCGGCAGGGCTCGCCCAAGGAGGAGGGCAAGGCACTGCGCACCAGCGTGCCGCGCAGCGCACACCGCACCCTCGACCTGGACGCCGACCGCCCCGACGCGGTGCGCGCGGTCACCGAGTCCAACGCCGGCCGGATACCCGAGCTGACCCCCATCCGCGTCGGCCGGATGGCGGCCACCCCGTTCGCCTTCCTGCGCGGCTCGGCCGGACTCATGGCGTACGACCTGGCCCGCACCCCCATGACCAGGATCGGCACCCAGATATGCGGAGACGCGCACGCGGCCAACTTCGGCCTGTACGGCGACCCCCGCGGCGATCTCGTCATCGACCTCAACGACTTCGACGAGACCGTGCATGGCCCCTGGGAATGGGACCTGAAGCGCCTCGCCGCCTCGCTGGTCCTCGCCGGGCGGGAGGCCGGCGCCGACGAGGACACCTGCCGTGCGGCTGCGCAGGACACGGTCGGCGCCTACCGCCGCACCATGCGGCTGCTGGCCAAGCTGCCCGTGCTCGACGCGTGGAACGCCATCGCCGACGAGGAACTGGTCTCCCACACCGACGCCCACGATCTCCTCGGCACCCTGCAGCGGGTCTCGGAGAAGGCCCGCGCCAATACGAGCGGCCGGTTCGCGGCGAAGTCGACCGAGGCGGTCGAGGACGGCGGACGCCGGTTCGTGGACGCCGCGCCGGTGCTGCGCCGGATCCCGGACGAGGAGGCCCACGCGGTCGCCGCGTCCCTGGAGTCGTACATCCACACGCTCAGCGAGGACCGGCACCCCCTGCTCGCCCGGCACGCGGTGCACGACGTGGCTTTCCGGGTGGTCGGCACCGGCAGCGTCGGCACCCGGTCCTACGTCGTGCTGCTCCTCGACCACCGTGAGCAGCCGCTGGTGCTCCAGGTGAAGGAGGCCCGGCCCTCGGTCCTGGTCCCGCACCTGGCCACCGTCGGCTTCGAGACACCGCCGGTGGACCACGAGGGCCGCCGGGTGGTTCTGGGCCAGAAGCGGATGCAGGTCGTCAGCGACATCCTGCTCGGCTGGACGACCGTCGACGGGCGCCCCTTCCAGGTCCGCCAGTTCCGCAACCGCAAGGGCAGCGTCGACCCCGCCGCCCTCGCCGCCGACCAGGTCGACGACTACGGCCGGATGACCGGCGCCCTGCTGGCCCGCGCCCACTCCCACAGCGCCGACCCGCGGCTGATCGCCGGGTACTGCGGCAAGAACGAGGAACTGGACGAGGCGATCGCCGCCTTCGCCGTCGCCTACGCCGACCGCACGGAGGCGGACCACGCCGAGCTGGTGACGGCGGTACGCGCGGGGAGGATCGCGGCGGAGCCGGGGGTGTGAAGCCTGGCTGGGCCTGGGGATGCCGAGAAGGTGGGGAAGCCGAGAAGGTGGGGAAGCCGAGAAGGTGGGGAAGCCGAGAGCTTGGGGGAGCGACCAGCCACGAAGGGACCCGCACCCGGCCCCCGGCCCACACCGCCCCGGCCCACACCGCCCCCGGTCCAGGCCGGGCGCAGCGCTACGCTGAGGGCGTGACGACCCCGGAACCCGATCAGTCCCAGGCGCCGCGGCCCGAGGAGGAGCCCCAGGAACGGTCCCAGCAGCGGCCCGAGGAACGGCTTGAGCAGGCCGTACGGGCCGCCGAGCAGGCGCTGATCGAGTACGAGATCGCCGTGGAGACCTTCCGCGTCGAGGTCGAGAACTTCTCCCGGCTGCACGAGCAGAAGCTCGGCCCCCTCTACGCCCGGATCGAGGAGCTGGACGCCGAGATCGCCGAGGCGAAGGCCGCCCGTACCGGCGACCCGGAGGACATCCGCCGCGCCGAGGAGGCCCGCGCCCGCGTCCTGCCGATCCCCGGCGTGGAGGAACTGCTGCACGGCTGGATGGACGGCCAAGGCCTGTTCCCGGAAGCCGGCGCCATGCTCACCGACCAGGCCGTACGGCCCCCGGAGCGGGTGCGGCCCAGCGAGGAGGCTCGCAAGCTCTACCGCGAGCTGGCCCGCAAGGCCCACCCCGACCTCGCGCAGGAGGAAGCGGAACGGCAGCGGCGCGAGGAGTTCATCACCCGCGTCAACGCCGCCTACGCCCGCGGCGACGCGACCCTGCTGAAGGAGCTGGCCGAGGAGTGGGCGGCCGGCCCGGTACCGCCCGAGCGGCGCCCGAGCCCCGCCGAGGAGCTGTACGCCCGCCTCGAATGGCTCGCCCAGCGCAAGGAACTGCTCACCCTCGTCGCCCGCGAACTGGAGGAGGGCGCGATCGCCGGCATGCTCCGGCTCGCCCCGGACGACCCCGACGGCCTCCTGGACGAGATCGCCGGCCGACTGCGCACCGACATCGCCGAGCGCGAGGCAGAGCTGGCGGCCCTGCTGACCCAGGGCTGAGCCGCAGCCGGGGCGGGGCTGAGCCGCGGCCGGGGAGAGCCGAGCCGCGGCCGGGGCAGAGCCGAGCCGCGGCTCGCCTCCGATGGTGCCCGGACCTTCGGGTAGCGTCGGAGACATGAATTTCGCAGCCCGGGTACCCACGGTCGAGGTCACGGACCTCAAGGACGGCGACTTCCTGCTGGACGTCCGCGAGGACGACGAGTGGCAGGCGGGCCACGCCGAGGGGGCGCTGCACATCCCCATGAGCGACTTCGTGGCCCGCTACGGCGAGCTGACCGAGGCCGCCCCGCAGGACGGTCGCGTCCACGTCATCTGCCGCTCCGGCGGCCGCTCGGCCCAGGTCACCATGTACCTGGTCCAGCAGGGCATCGACGCGGTCAACGTCGACGGCGGCATGCAGATCTGGCAGGCGGCGGGCCGCCCGGTGATCACGGACGAGGGCGAGCCCGGCTTCGTGCTGTAGCTCGTCCGCGGCCGAGGGCGGTAGCTCTTCCGCAGCCGGGGCGGCAGTTCTACCGCGGCCGGGGGCGGCGCGGATCAGCCCAGCGGATGTGCGGCCAGCAGATCCCCGAGCCTCTCCTCGTGTGCCGACGCCGGGCCGAGCGCCAGCTCCAGCTGCTTGGCCCAGGCGTGATACCGGTGCAGTGGAGAGTCGGTGTCGGCGCCGAACCCGCCGTGCAGATGCTGTGCCGTCTGCACCACCCGGCGCACCCCCTCCGCCGCCCAGATCTTCGCCACCGCGACATCCCCGGCGGCGGGCAGTGCCCCCGACGCCCCCGAGGCGATCCGCCAGGCGGCCTGCCAGAGGGTGGCCTCCATGGCGCGCAGATCGATGTACCGGTCCGCGGCCTGCACGGCCACCGCCTGGAACGTCGCGATCGGATACCCGAACTGCTCCCGCTTCCCGGTGTACTCGGCGGTCATGCCCAGCACCCGCTCGCCCAGCCCGAGCGCCAGCGCGCACGTACCGGTGGCGAGCAGCGCATACAGCCGCTCCCAGGCGCCATCGGCCTCGATGACGTCACCCGCGTCGATCCGCACGGACCTGAGCCGCAGTTCGGCCAGCCGCTCCCCGCTGGTGGACACCTGCTCGGCGAGGACCACCCCGTCCCGCTCGCGCGGCACCAACGCGAGCACGGTCCGCTCGGCGCCCGTCCCCTCCGCGTGCGCCGGTACGACGACCAGGTCCGCGTCGTACGCCCACGGCACCGCCGTCTGCACCCCGTCCAGCACCCAGTCCGTACCGTCCCGCCGTGCGCCGACGGCCAGTTCGGCCGGGTCATGGCCACTGCGGCCGTTCGCCGCGACCGTCAGCACCAGCTCGCCCCGCCCGGCCCGCGCCAGCAGCCGCCGCGCCAACTCCGGCCCGCCATACGTCTGCACGGCCGCTGCCGCCGCGCTGTGCTCCAGCAGCGGCACCCGGGCGAGCACCTTGGCGGACTCGCGCAGCACCAGGCACAGTGCGATCGCGTCCAGCCCGGAACCGCCGTGCGCCTCGTCGAGCAGCAGACTCAGCAGATCCGCCTCGGCCAGCCGGGACCACAACTCCCGGTCGAACCCCTCGGCCACGGCACCGGTGGTGAGCGCCGGGCTCGGCACCGCGTCCGGCACCACGCCGGCGAACACCCCGCGCGCCGCCTCGGCCGCCGCCCCCTGCTCCTCGGTGAAGGTGAAGTCCACGACCTGTCCTCCCGGCGAGTCCGCTGATCTGACGGTCCGTCAAGATAGAACAAGTTCTAGGAGAAGGAAATGCCCCGGCCTGAAGCTCAGCTACTCCTGGGGCTCCTGGGGCTCCTGGGGCCCTCCCCCCTCCCCCCTCCCTCCCCTTCCCTTCCCCATGTCCCGTCGTCCCGTGCAGCCCTCAACGGTCGAAGTCCAGCTCCACCTGTTCCGTCAGGGGATGCGACTGGCAGGCCAGTACATATCCGGCTTCCGTCTCCTCCGTTTCCAGGGCGAAGTTGCGGTCCATGCGGACCTCGCCCGAGACCAGGAAGGCGCGACAGGTCCCGCAGACTCCGCCCTTGCAGGCGTAGGGCGCGTCGGGGCGGTTGCGCAGGACCGTCTCCAGCAGGGACTCGCTTTCCTGTACCGGCCAGGTGCCGCCGCGTCCGTCGAGCCGGGCGGTGACCGTGCTGTGCGCGGGGGTCCCCGCGGTGGCGGACGAGGGCGCGCCCGCGTCCACGTGGAAGATCTCCTGGTGGATGCGGGAGCGGTCCACACCCAGCTCGCGCAGCGCCTGCTCCGCGCCCCCTACCAGCCCGTACGGCCCGCACAGGAACCAGCCCGCGACCCGGTCGACCGGCAGCAGCGCGGGCAGCAGCCCGCTGAGCCGCTCGCGGTCGAGCCGGCCGGACGGCAGGCCCGCCTGCTGCTCCTCGCGGGAGAGCACCGTCACCAGCTGAAACCGCTCGGGGTAGCGGTCCTTCAGGTCGGCGACCTCCTCCAGGAACATCGTCGAGGCCGCCGTGCGGTCACTGCGTATGAGGCAGAACCGGGCCGCCGGCTCGCGTGCCAGCAGCGTGGAGACGATGGACAGGACCGGGGTGATGCCGCTGCCGCCGACGACCGCCGCGTACAGCCCCGGTGCCGGTTCCAGGATGAAGCGGCCGGCCGGAGTCATCACCTCCAGGACGTCGCCGACGTTGATCTCCTTCAGCGCGTAGGCCGAGAAGGCCCCGCCCTCCACCAGCCGCACCCCCACCCGCAGCGTGTCCGGGCCCGCGCCGGCCGGGTCGGGCGCGGGGGAGCAGATCGAGTAGGTGCGCCGTATCTCGGCGCCGTCGACCTGTCGGCGCAGCGCCAGGTGCTGCCCGGGGGCGTGCCGGTACTCCTCGCGCAGCTCGGGCGGGACGGTGAAGGTGAGGGCGACGGAGTCGTCGGTGATCCGGTCGACCGTGGCCACCGGGAGCGGGTGGAAACGCGCCATCACAACTCCTTGAAGTGGTCGAACGGTTCACGGCAGGCGAGGCAGCGGCGCAGTGCCTTGCACGCGGTGGAGGAGAACCTGCTCAGCAGCTCGGTGTCGGCGGAGCCGCAGTGCGGGCAGTGGACGGGATCGGTCAGTACGGCGGAAGCGGTGGATGCGGTCGGCTTGGTGGGTGCGGTGAGTTCGTCCTCCGTCCGGGTCCGGCCCAGGGTCAGCGGGACCGGGCCGGATGCGGCGTGCACGCGTGGGGGAGCGATGCCGAACTCCTGCAGTTTGCGCCGCCCTTCGGGGCTTATGTCGTCGGTCGACCAGGCGGGTGTGAGCACCGTGCAGACCGTGACCTCGCGCATGCCATGGGCGCGCAGCACCCGTTCGATGTCCACGCTCATGGCCTCGATGGCGGGGCAGCCGGTGTAGGTGGGGGTCAGGTCGACCTCGACCGCGTCGCCGTCGTGGAGGTGCACCGCGCGCACCACGCCCAGCTCCTGGAGTGTGAGCACCGGCAGTTCGGGGTCGGGCACCGAGCCGGCGAGCTCCAGCAGCTCCGCCTCCAGGGCGGTGGCGGTCACCATGACGCCCCCGGGTGGCTGCGATGCAGATGCTGCATCTCGGCGAGCATCCGCCCGAACGGCTCGGTGTGCAGGCCCTGACGGCCGGCGCCGGCCGACCAGGCGCCGGTGCGCGCTCCTTCGGGCACGGTCAGGGTGGCCCGGCCGAGGACGTCGGTGACCGATTCGAGCCAACGGTCCTCCATGGCCGGCCAGTCGACGTCCAGGCCCTCCGCCTGCTGGAACATCTCCCCGGTGAACCGCCACAGTGCGTCGCAGGCCCGCTGCATCCGCTCGTGGCTGGTCTCCGTGCCGTCGCCGAGGCGGAGGGTCCACTGCTCGGCGTGGTCGCGGTGGTAGGCGACCTCCTTGACCGCCTTGGCGGCGAGGGGCGCGAACGGGCCGTCACCGGCGGCCAGTTCGGCGTAGAGCAGCTGCTGGTAGGTGGAGAAGTACAGCTGGCGGGCGATCGTGTGGGCGAAGTCGCCGTTCGGCTGCTCGACCAGCTGGAGGTTGCGGAAGGCCCGCTCCTCGCGCAGGTAGGCCAGTTCGTCCTCGTCGCCGGCCAGGGAGAGCAGGATCCGGGCCTGGCCGAGCAGGTCGAGGGCGATGTTGGCGAGGGCGACCTCCTCCTCCAGGACGGGGGCGTGCCCGGCCCACTCCCCCAGCCGGTGGGAGAGCACCAGGGCGTCGTCGCCGAGGGCGAGCGCGGCGGTCACCGGGACGGTGGCGGGGCCGGTGGCGGTCACAGGTGCTTCACCCCTTCCGGGATCTCGTAGAACGTCGGGTGCCGGTAGGGCTTGTCGGCGGCCGGTTCGAAGAACGGGTCCTTCTCGTCCGGCGAGGACGCGGTGATCGCGGCGGCCGGGACGACCCAGATCGACACGCCCTCGCCGCGGCGGGTGTACAGGTCGCGGGCGTTGCGCAGGGCCAGCTCCGCGTCCGGGGCGTGCAGGCTGCCGGCGTGGGTGTGGGAGAGGCCGCGCCGGGAGCGCACGAAGACCTCCCACAGGGGCCAGTCGGTGGTGCTCATGCTCGCTCCGCTCCTGTCTCGCCTGTCTCGCCTGTCTCGTGTGGTGTCTCGCCGGGGGTGCCGGTGTGCTTGGCCGCGTACGCGGCGGCCGCTTCCCGTACCCAGGCGCCCTCGCCGTGGGCGCGTCGGCGTTGGGTGATCCGCTGCTCGTTGCAGGGGCCGTTGCCCTTGAGGACCTCCCAGAACTCCGTCCAGTCGATGGGGCCGAAGTCGTGGTGTCCGCGCTCCTCGTTCCACCGCAGGTCCGGGTCGGGAAGGGTGAGATCCAGGGACTCGGCCTGGGGGACGCAGATGTCGACGAAGCGCTGGCGCAGCTCGTCGTTCGAGTGGCGCTTGATCTTCCATTCCATCGACTGCGCCGAGTGCTGGGAGGCGTCGTCGGGCGGGCCGAACATCATCAGCGAGGGCCACCACCAGCGGTTGACCGCGTCCTGTGCCATCGCGTGCTGCTCCGGGGTGCCCTTGCTGAGGGCCAGCAGCAGCTCGTAGCCCTGGCGCTGGTGGAAGGACTCCTCCTTGCAGATCCGGACCATCGCGCGGGCGTACGGACCGTAGGAGCAGCGGCACAGCGGGACCTGGTTGGTGATCGCGGCGCCGTCCACCAGCCAGCCGATCGCTCCGACGTCGGCCCAGGTCAGGGTCGGGTAGTTGAAGATCGAGGAGTACTTCTGGCGGCCGCTGTGGAGCTTGTCGAGCAGCTCGTCGCGGCCGGTGCCGAGGGTCTCGGCCGCGCTGTACAGATACAGGCCGTGGCCGGCCTCGTCCTGGACCTTGGCCATCAGGATCGCCTTGCGGCGCAGCGAGGGGGCGCGGGTGATCCAGTTGGCCTCCGGCTGCATGCCGATGATCTCGGAGTGCGCGTGCTGGGCGATCTGGCGGACCAGGGTCGCGCGATAGGCGTCGGGCATCCAGTCGCGGGGCTCGATGCGTTCGTCTGCGGCCACGGCCGCGTCGAAGGCGTGCTGGTAGGCCGCCGTGTCGACGGTGTCCGGTGCGCCGTCCGCCGGTGTGCGGGCCGTGCGCTGCGCGGCTGCTGTGGCCATGCGGTCCCCCTGACCTCGGGCTCTTGGGTGAATCTGTCCCGACCGATCGTTCGGTCCGTGCGCATCAATGGTGTGCCGGGGCGTCGTGGGGTGTCAACCGCTGTGGAAAACTCCGGCGGGCGGCCTGTGGACAACGTCCGGGAGGGCGGGCGCCGGCGGTCGCGGCGCCGTACCGCGTGGCGAGGACCACGGACCTCGGCCGTACCCGGGGCTGCGCCCGGTGGGCGGGGCTGAGTACCGTTCCGTGGAACGCCGAGAAGTGGCGTGGGTGAAACGTGGGGCGCTCGTGGTGGCGCCACAGCACCGAGCTGGATACCTGACGAACGACCGAGCCGAAACGGGGGACGGGGCGGAATGGACGCGTACGACGAGGACTCGGGGGCCCGACCCGGCCCCGACGGGTCGGCCGGGGCGCGTCTCCCGGAGACTCCCCCGGCCGGCGTGGACGCCGGCGCGGTCCCCCTGACGGGAGCGGATGCCGCGGGCCGTGCGGATTCCGGCGCGGACTCCAGCAGTGCGGATTCCGGCGGCGCGGACACCGCACCCCGCTCGGACACGGCGGCCGAGTCCGCCGCCCCGGCCGAGCCTGCCGGCTTGGTCGAGTCCGCTGCCCCGGTCGAGCCCGTCGGCTTGGCCGAGCGCGCCGTCCCGGTGCCGTCACCCGAGCCCGCCGCCCCGGTGCCGCCGTCCGCGCCCGGTGCCCCGGTGTCGCCCGGCGTATCCCGTACCGGCGTGGCCGCCCTCTCCCCCCGCTACCAGGTCGTCGCGGCGCTGGCGCTCGCGGTGGTCGGTGTCGCCGCCTGTGTCCATGTGCTGATGGTGTTCCTCAGCCTCGCCCCCGCGAACACGGTGACCAAGCAGCACGGCAAGGCCGTCGAGGAATGGGTGTACCCGGAGTTCGAGCAGAACTGGAAGCTGTTCGCGCCGAACCCGCTGCAGCAGAACATCGCCGTCCAGGTGCGTGCCGTGGTGCGCGTGAAGGACGGCGGGCTGCGCACCACCGGGTGGACCGACCTCTCCGCACAGGACGGTCGCGCGATCGACGGCAACCTGGTGCCGAGCCACACCCAGCAGAACGAGGTGCGCCGCGCCTGGGACTTCTTCACCGCCACCCACGGCCCCGACAACCGCTCGGTGGGCATGCGCGGCTCCCTCGCCGAGCAGTACCTGCGCCGGATGGTGGTGATGCGGCTGTACCGGAGCTATCCGGCCGACCGGGAGGGCGTCATCCAGCGCGTGCAGATCCGTTCCAGCACGACCAATGTGCAGCCGCCCGAGTGGGGCCGTGAGCGCGTGTCCGACAAGCCCGTCTACCGCGTGCTGCCCTGGTGGACCGTGACGGCCGGCGAGGCCGCGGGAGGTGTGCGGTGAACAGGCTCTCCCTGATCCTCTCCCGCGGTATCGCCCGAGCCACCGGCGCGGCTCTCGGGCCGTATCAGAGCGCGGTGATCCGCATCGGGTTCGCCGGGACCTGGCTGCTGTTCCTGCTGCGCGAGTTCCCCCACCGCCAGGAGCTGTACGGCCCGGCCGGACCGTGGGGCTGGAACCTCGCCAAGGAGCTGACCGCCGACAACCACGCGTTCACGGCTCTGCTGTGGTCCGACGGGCAGGCGTGGTTCGAGTGCTTCTACCTCCTGGCGATCGCCGCAAGCGCGGCGCTGCTGCTCGGCTGGCGCACCCGGACCGCGTCCGTGCTGTTCATGGTGGGGGTGCTGTCGCTGCAGAACCGCAGCGTCTTCGTGGGCGACGGCGGCGACAACGTCCTGCACCTGATGTCCTTCTACCTCGTGTTCACGCGGTGCGGACAGGTGTGGTCCCTGGACGCGCGGCGGGCGGCGCGCGCCGAGGCGGCACGCGCGCGTGGGGAGCGGGTTTCCGCCGACCGGGTGGGACCGGCTCTGTGGGCGGTGTTCGGCCTGGCGCTGGGCATAGCGACGTTCACCGGCCGGTTCGACAACGGCTGGATGATCCCCGCGCTGCTGTGGAGCGCCTGGGCGGTGCTCGGCCTGTGGTGGGCCGTCGGCCGCTGGGCGAAGTCGCCGGAACCGCGGATCCTGCTGGACGTCATCGCCAACATCCTGCACAACGGGGCCCTGGTCGTGATCATGGCGGAGGCCTGTCTGATCTACGCGACGGCCGGCTGGTACAAGATCCAGGGCTCGCGCTGGCAGGACGGTACCGCCGTCTACTACCCGCTCCACCTGGACTACTTCTCGCCCTGGCCCGGACTCGCGGACCTGATGTCCGCCAGCGGCACGATGATGATGATCGTGGCCTACGGGACGGTCGCGGTGCAGGTCGCCTTCCCGTTCACCCTGTTCAACCGGCGGGTCAAGAACGTCCTGCTGATGCTGCTGATGATCGAGCACTCGGTGATCGCGGTCGTGCTCGGGCTGCCGTTCTTCTCGCTGGCGATGATCACCGCGGACGCGGTCTTCCTGCCGACGTCGTTCCTGCGCCGGCTGGGCGCGCTGGTGGCACGCGCGCGTGTGCGGACCGTCCGGCGCGGCGACCCCACGGTGCCCGCGCCGCGCTCACCGGAGGAGAGCCCGCAGGGGGCCGCGTAGGGTGCACGGCATGACCGACCCGCTGACCCGCTGGCGCAAGCACGCCGATGCCGCCGTGCTGCTCGACGGCTTCCATGCCCTCAAGCACGCGCTGCGCTTCGGGGCCGAGGTCCCGGTGGCGGTCACCACCGACCGGGGCGCCACGCTCGCCCTCGCCGAGGAACTGGCCGGGGACGTACGGGACGCGCTGGACGGGCTGCTCACACAGGTGTCCGCGGAGACGTACGCCTCGCTCGTCCCGCGGCCCCATCCGACCGGCGTGGCCGCGCTCGCCGTACGGCCCTCGCGCGAGGCCAACCTGCGTACGCTCGCCCGCATCCCGCGCGGCGCGCCCGTCGTGGTCCTGGACAACCCCCGCAACCTCGGCAACGCCGGTGCCGTGATCCGGCTGGCCGCCGGCTTCGGGGCGACCGGCGTGGTCACCACGGGCACGCTCGACCCCTGGCATCCCACGGTGGTGCGCGGCGGCGCCGGCCTGCACTTCGCGACCGCCGTGGAACGCCTGGGCGTCGACGAGCTGCCCGCCGGGCCGCTGTTCGCCCTCGACCCGGAGGGCGAGGACATCCGGGGCAGCAAGCTGCCCGACGACGCCGTGCTGGCCTTCGGTTCGGAGCGCAGCGGGCTGTCGGCCGAGCTGCGCGCGCGTGCCGACCATCTGCTGGCCCTGCCGATGCGCCCCCAGGTCTCCAGCTACAACCTCGCCACCAGCGTGGCGATGACGCTGTACCACTGGAGTGCCACCGGGGGCGCACCCTCCTGAGCGGTCGCTACGCCTGCCGGCGGACCTCCACCACCCTGAAGCGGTTGGCCACGAACGCGCCGTCGGTGAGGGCCGCGTTCGCCGCCGGGTTGCCGCCCGAGCCGTGGAAGTCGGAGAAGGCCGCGGTCTGGTTCACGTACACCCCGCCGGTCAGGTTGAGCGACAGCTGGGCCGCCTCCTCCAGGCACACCTCCTCGATCGCCCGCTCGACCTCGGGGTCGGTGGTGTAGGCGCCGACCGTCATGGCGCCCTTCTCACGGATCGTGCGGCGCAGCAGCTCCACCGCGTCGCCGGCCGAGTCGACCGCGACGGCGAAGGAGACGGGGCCGAAGCACTCGCTCATGTAGGCGGCCTGGTCGTCCGGCTTGGCGCCGTCCAGCTTGACGACGACCGGGGTACGCACGACCGCGCCGGGGAACTCGGGGTTGCTGATCTCCCGTGAGGCGAGGGCGACTTCGCCGAGGCCGGCGGCGGCCTCCAGGCGGGCCTTGACGTCCGGGTTGACGATCGCGCCCAGCAGGGCGTTCGCGCGCGCGTCGTCGCCGAGGAGACCGTCGACCGCGCGGGCGAGGTCGGCGGAGACCTCGTCGAAGGTCTTGGGGCCCTGGTCGGTGCGGATGCCGTCCCGCGGGATGAGCAGGTTCTGCGGGGTGGTGCACATCTGGCCGCTGTACAGGGACAGCGAGAACGCCAGGTTCGACAGCATGCCCTTGTAGTCGTCCGTGGAGTGCACGATCACCGTGTTGACGCCGGCCTTCTCCGTGTAGACCTGCGCCTGGCGGGCGTTGGCCTCCAGCCAGTCACCGAAGGACGTCGACCCGGTGTAGTCGATGATCCGGATCTCGGGGCGGGTCGCGAGGGTCTTGGCGATGCCCTCGCCGGGGCGCTCGGCGGCCAGCGCCACCAGGTTCGGGTCGAAGCCGGTCTCGGCGAGCACCTGGCGCGCGAGCTGCACGGTGAGGGCGAGCGGCAGCACCGCGCGCGGGTGCGGCTTGACCAGGACCGCGTTGCCGGTCGCCAGGGAGGCGAACAGGCCCGGATAGCCGTTCCAGGTCGGGAAGGTGTTGCAGCCGATGACCAGGGCGAGGCCGCGCGGGACCGGTGTGAACCGCTTGGTGAGGGCCAGCGGGTCGCGCTTGCCCTGCGGCTTGGTCCACTCGGCCGTCTCGGGCGTGCGGACCTGCTCCGCGTACGCGTACGCCACCGCCTCCAGGCCGCGGTCCTGGGCGTGCGGGCCGCCGGCCTGGAACGCCATCATGAACGCCTGCCCGCTCGTGTGCATGACCGCGTGCGCGAACTGGTGGGTGCGGTCGCTGATCCGCTTGAGGATCTCCAGGCAGACCATGGCCCGCAGCTCTGCGCCAGCCTCCCGCCAGGCGCGCTGTCCGGCCTTCATCGCGGGCAGCAGCACGTCGATGTCCACGTGCGGATAGGTCACGCCCAGCTCGATGCCGTACGGGGAGACCTCGTCGCCCACCCAGTCGTCGATGCCGGGCTGGTCGGCGAGGTCGAGGCGGTTGCCCAGCAGGGCGTCGAAGGCGGCCTTGCCCGTCGCCGCGTCCAGGCTGCCGTTCTCGCCGTAGGCCTTCGGATGCTCGGGATGCGGCGACCAGTACGCGCGCGTGCGGATCGCTTCCAGCGCCTGGTCCAGAGTGGGCCGGTGCTTCGCGATCAGAGCGTGGGCGGTCAGTTCGGCGGCCATGCGAGACCAACTCCTCATCTGGAGAACTCGTCGTCGAGTTCACAACCTGGGAAGAAAGTGGCGCGGTTTCGAGCAGTCAGAGCTAGAGTAACCGAACGATCGGTCGGGACAAGGGGGTCCGCCGCATCTGTGGAAAACGTCGTGCGGGAGGATCGCGCACATGACAGCACTCGACCTCAGCAGCCCCGTGGCCGTCGTCGGCACCGGCACCATGGGCCAGGGCATCGCCCAGGTCGCGCTGGTCGCAGGCCACCCAGTGCGGCTGTACGACACCGTCGCCGGGCGCGCCCGGGACGCTGCCGCGGCGATCGGTGCCCGCCTCGACCGGCTCGTGGAGAAGGGCAGGCTCGGTGCCGCCGACCGGGACGCGGCCCGTGCCCGCCTCGCGCCCGTGGAAAGCCTCGCGGAGCTGGCGGACTGCGGACTGGTCGTCGAGGCCGTCCTGGAACGGCTGGACGTCAAACAGCAGCTCTTCGGTGAGCTGGAGGAGATCGTCGCCGAGGACTGCCTGCTCGCCACCAACACCTCCTCGCTGTCGGTGACGGCCATCGGCGGTGCCCTGCGCCGTCCCGGCCGCTTCGTGGGCCTGCACTTCTTCAATCCGGCCCCGCTGCTGCCGCTGGTCGAGGTCGTCTCCGGGTTCGCCACCGACGTCACGTCGGCCACGCGCGCGTACGAGACCGCCCGCGCCTGGGGCAAGACCCCGGTGGCCTGCGCCGACACCCCGGGTTTCATCGTCAACCGGATCGCCCGGCCGTTCTACGCCGAAGCCTTCGCGGTCTACGAGGCCCAGGCCGCCGACCCGGCCACCATCGACGCGGTCCTGCGCGAGTCCGGCGGCTTCAGGATGGGCGCCTTCGAGCTGACCGACCTGATCGGGCAGGACGTCAACGAGTCGGTGACCCACTCCGTGTGGCAGTCCTTCTTCCAGGACGTGCGCTTCACCCCGTCCCTGGCCCAGCGCCGGCTCGTGGAGTCCGGCCGCCTCGGCCGCAAGACCGGGCACGGCTGGTACGACCACTCCGAAGGCGCCGAGCGGCCCGAACCGCACACCGCCGACAAGGAGCAGCCGCCCGCGTACGTCGTCGCCGAGGGCGGCCTCGGCCCCGCGGCCGAACTGCTCACGCTGATCCGCGCGGCGGGCATCCAGGTCCGCGAGGAGGACGAGGACAACGGCACCCGCCTGGTGCTGCCGAGCGGCGGCCAGCTGGTCCTCGCCGACGGGCAGACCTGCGTGGAGTTCCGGGACGTCGTCCACTTCGACCTCGCCCTGGACTACCGCGCGGCCACCCGCATCGCCCTGTCCGCCTGCCACGAGACCTCGCCGCAGACCCTCGCCGAGGCCACCGGCCTCTTCCAGGCCCTCGGCAAGGACGTCAGCGTCATCGGTGACGTCCCCGGCCTGATCGTCGCGCGCACCGTCGCCCGGATCATCGACCTCGCCCATGACGCCGTCGCCAAGGGCGTCGCCACCGAGGAGGACATCGACACGGCCATGCGCCTCGGGGTGAACTACCCGCTCGGCCCGTTCGAGTGGGACCGCAGGCTCGGCCGCGAGTTCGCCTTCGACGTGCTGGACGAGATGCACGAGCGCGATCCCTCCGGACGCTACGCGCCCTCCCTCGCGCTCTACCGCCACGCGTACGCCATAGACAAGCGGGAGAGCACCTCATGACCACGGCCAAGCGCGACACGTACACGCCCGAGACACTGCTCTCCGTGGCCGTCCAGGTCTTCAACGAGCGCGGCTACGACGGCACCTCCATGGAGCACCTGTCCAAGGCCGCCGGCATCTCCAAGTCCTCGATCTACCACCACGTCAGCGGCAAGGAGGAGCTCCTGAGCCGGGCCGTCAGCCGCGCCCTGGACGGCCTGTTCGCCATCCTGGAAGAGGAGCACGCGCGCGTGGGGCGGTCCGTGGACCGGCTGGAGCACGTGGTGCGGCGCATGGTCGAGGTCCTCATAGGCGAGCTGCCGTACGTGACGCTGCTGCTGCGGGTGCGCGGCAACACCGCGACCGAGCGGTGGGCGCTGGAGCGGCGGCGCGACTTCGACCACCGGGTCGCGGAGCTGCTGAAGGCCGCGGCGGCCGACGGCGACGTCCGCGGCGACGTCGAGGTCCGCCTGGCCACCCGGCTGGTCTTCGGCATGATCAACTCGATCGTGGAGTGGTACCGGCCGGACCCGCGGGGCGTCGGCGAACGCGAGGTGGCCGACGCGGTGGTCCGGCTGGTCTTCGCGGGCCTGCGCCGGGACTGACGTCAGGCCGCCGGCGCACCTTCGGTCACGCCGGCGGCACACCTTTACGCCTCCGGTGCACCTTTTATGCCTCCGGCTCCAGGTCCTCCTCCTCGAACACCAGCAGCGTGCGGGTGCTGAGCACCTCGGGGATCGCCTGGAGCCGGGTGAGCACCAGCTCGCGCAGCGCCCTGTTGTCGGGCGTGTGCACCAGCAGCAGCACGTCGAAGTCACCGCCCACGAGCGCGATGTGGGAGGCACCGGGCAGCTGCCTGAGCTGCTCGCGGACCGTGCGCCAGGTGTTCTGGACGATCTTCAGCGTGATGTACGCCGACGTGCCGTGCCCGGCCCGCTCGTGGTCCACGCGCGCGGCGAAGCCGCGGATGACGCCGTCCTCGACGAGCCGGTTGATGCGTGCGTAGGCGTTGGCGCGCGAGACATGGACGCGTTCGGCGACGGACCGTATCGAGGCGCGGCCGTCCGCCTGCAAGATCTTCAGAATGTCCTGATCGATGGCGTCGAGCGGCCGTGGCGGCGGCAAGGGGGCGCCGTCCAGCGGGCGCGGCGGCGAAAGTGCGGCGCCGTCCTGCGGTCCGTCGGCCATTTGTTCAGCTGCCATTGCCCCCCGCTCCCTCGCCGTGGACGTCCTGCTTTCATTCCAGGCTGTGGAGAACCGTTTGTCCACAGCCTGGAGGGGCCTGTAGCCAAAATGTGCCGACGACCGAACAATCGGTTGGTGAGGCGCTTCACAGCCGACGCGCCTCCCGTAGCCGCTCCCACGAGGAGGTGCCGTCATGACGGTCATGGAGCAGCGGGGCGCGTACCGGCCATCGCCGCCGCCCGCCTGGCAGCCCCGTATGGACCCCGCGCCGCTGCTGCCCGACGCCGAGCCCTACCGCGTCCTCGGTACGGAGGCGGCCGCCAAGGCCGATCCGGACCTGCTGCGCCGGCTCTATGCCCAGCTGGTGCGCGGCCGCCGCTACAACACACAGGCCACCGCCCTCACCAAACAGGGCCGCCTCGCCGTCTACCCCTCCAGCACCGGCCAGGAGGCCTGCGAGGTCGCCGCCGCCCTGGCCCTGGAAGAGCGCGACTGGCTCTTCCCCAGCTACCGCGACACGCTCGCCGTCGTCGCCCGCGGCGTCGACCCCGTCGAGGCCCTCACCCTGCTGCGCGGCGACTGGCACAGCGGCTACGACCCCTCCGCCCACCGCGTGGCCCCCCTCTCCACCCCGCTGGCCACCCAGCTGCCGCACGCCGTCGGTCTCGCCCACGCCGCCCGCCTCAAGGGCGACGACGTGGTCGCGCTCGCCCTGGTCGGCGACGGCGGCACCAGCGAGGGCGACTTCCACGAGGCGCTGAACTTCGCCGCCGTCTGGCAGGCACCCGTCGTCTTCCTCGTACAGAACAACGGCTTCGCGATCTCCGTCCCGCTCGCCAAGCAGACCGCAGCGCCCTCCCTGGCCCACAAGGCCGTCGGGTACGGCATGCCGGGCCGGCTGGTCGACGGCAACGACGCGGCGGCCGTGCACGAGGTCCTCAGCGACGCCGTACGGCACGCGCGTGCGGGCGGCGGCCCGACCCTGGTGGAAGCGGTGACCTACCGGATCGACGCCCACACCAACGCCGACGACGCCACCCGCTACCGCGCCGACGCCGAGGTCGAGGCCTGGCGCGCCCACGACCCGATCGAGTTGCTGGAGGCGGAGCTGACCGGGCGCGGGCTGCTCGACGAGGCCGGTATCGAGACCGCCCGGCAGGACGCCGAGGAGATGGCAGCCGACCTGCGCGACCGCATGAACCGCGACCCCGAACTGGACCCCATGGCCCTCTTCGACCACGTCTACGCCGAGACCACCGCCCAACTACGGGAACAGCGCGCCCTGCTCAGGGCCGAACTGGAAGCCGAGCAGGAGCAGCACGGCGAGCGGGAAGGCGGCGCCCGATGACCACTGTGGCCGTCAAGCCCGCCACCATGGCGCAGGCCCTCACGCGCGCGTTGCGTGACGCGATGGCCGCCGACCCCGCCGTGCACGTCATGGGCGAGGACGTCGGCGCCCTCGGCGGTGTCTTCCGGGTCACCGACGGCCTCACCAAGGAGTTCGGCGAGGACCGCTGCACCGACACCCCGCTCGCCGAGGCCGGCATCCTCGGCACCGCCGTCGGCATGGCCATGTACGGCCTGCGCCCGGTGGTGGAGATGCAGTTCGACGCCTTCGCCTACCCCGCGTTCGAGCAGCTGATCAGCCATGTCTCCCGGATGCGCAACCGCACGCGCGGCCGGATGCCCCTGCCGATCACCATCCGCGTCCCGTACGGCGGCGGCATCGGCGGCGTCGAGCACCACAGCGACTCCTCCGAGGCGTACTACATGGCCACGCCCGGAGTGCACGTGGTCACGCCTGCGACCGTCGCCGACGCCTACGGCCTGCTGCGCCAGGCCATCGCCTCCGACGACCCGGTCGTCTTCCTGGAGCCGAAGCGGCTGTACTGGTCGAAGGACACCTGGAACCCCGAGCATCCGACGGACGTCGAGCCCATCGGCCGGGCGGTCGTCAGGCGCCCGGGCCGCAGCGCCACCCTCCTCACCTACGGCCCCTCCCTGCCGGTCTGCCTGGAGGCCGCCGAGGCCGCGCAGGCCGAGGGCTGGGACCTGGAAGTCGTCGACCTGCGCTCGCTGGTGCCGTTCGACGACGAGACGGTCTGCGCGGCCGTCCGGCGCACCGGACGCGCGGTCGTCGTCCACGAGTCCACCGGGTTCGGCGGACCGGGCGGCGAGATCGCGGCCCGGATCACCGAGCGCTGTTTCCACCACCTGGAGGCGCCGGTGCTGCGCGTGGCCGGCTTCGACATCCCCTACCCGCCGCCCATGCTGGAGCGGCACCATCTGCCCGGCGTCGACCGCATCCTGGACGCCGTGGCCCGGCTGCAGTGGGAGGCCGAGGGCTGATGGCACAGGTGCTGGAGTTCAAGCTCCCCGACCTCGGCGAGGGACTCACCGAGGCGGAGATCGTCCGCTGGCTGGTCCAGGTCGGCGACGTCGTCGCCGTCGACCAGCCGGTCGTCGAGGTCGAGACGGCCAAGGCGATGGTCGAGGTCCCCTGCCCCTACGGCGGTGTGATCACCGCCCGCTTCGGCGAGGAGGGCACCGAACTGCCGGTCGGCGCACCGCTGCTGACCGTCGCGGTGGGACCGGCGGTTCCCGCGGGCGAGACCGAGGGATCGGGCAACGTCCTGGTCGGATACGGCACCTCGGAAGCGCCCACACGGCGCCGCAGGGTACGGCCGACGCCGGTGGCGACCCGCGGCGCGAACACCGGGACCGGAAGTGACGGCACCCCGCTCGCGAACCCCGGGCCCGGCGGAGCCGGTACGCCGGTCGCGAGCGCGCCGTCCGGGACGCCGGCGGCCGGGCGGCCGGGCGCGGCCGTGGCGTTCACCGAAGGGGCGCGGCAGAACGGGACCCCGGTCTCCCCCGGTACGGCTCACGCAGGCGTGGCCGCACCGCACGCCGAAGGCCCCGTGCCCGTGATCTCCCCGCTGGTGCGCAGGCTCGCCCGCGAGGGCGGCGTGGACCTGCGGCAGCTGGCGGGCTCGGGCCCGGACGGGCTGATCCTGCGCGCTGACGTCGAGGACGTCCTGCGCGGCCGGGCCGCCCCGGGCAGCCGTACGGCCGAGGCGGCCGGCGCGGCGGCCGCGGCCGTCACGACCCCGCCCGCCCCCACCTCTTCGGCCACGCGCGTCGCAGGCATCCGCGTCCCCCTCAAGGGCGTGCGCGGCGCCGTCGCCGACAAGCTGTCCCGCAGCCGCCGGGAGATCCCGGACGCCACCTGCTGGGTCGACGCCGACGCGACCGAACTCATGCGCGCGCGTGCCGCGATGAACGCATCCGGTGCGCCGAAGATCTCCCTGCTGGCGCTGCTCGCCCGCATCTGCACGGCCGCGCTCGCCCGGTTCCCCGAGCTGAACTCGTACGTCGACGCCGAGGCCCGTGAGGTCGTCCAGCTCGACCACGTCCACCTCGGATTCGCCGCGCAGACCGAGCGCGGGCTCGTCGTGCCGGTCGTCCGGGACGCCCACGCGCGCGACGCCGAGTCGCTGACCGCCGAGTTCGCCCGGCTCACCGAGGCCGCCCGCACCGGGACGCTGACCCCGGGGGAACTCACGGGCGGCACCTTCACGTTGAACAACTACGGGGTCTTCGGCGTCGACGGCTCCACCCCGATCATCAACCACCCCGAGGCGGCCATGCTCGGCGTCGGCCGGATCGTCCCCAAACCCTGGGTGCACGAGGGCGAGCTGGCGGTGCGCCAGGTCGTCCAGCTCTCGCTCACCTTCGACCACCGGGTGTGCGACGGCGGCACGGCCGGCGGCTTCCTGCGCTACGTGGCGGACTGCGTGGAGCAGCCGGCGGTGCTCCTGCGCACGCTGTGACCCCCGCGGGGCTCGGAAGCAGGGCCCCGCGGACGATACAAGCGCGGTCTCCCGGGACATACTCGGGGGATGAGCGACAACGCCCCCGCCACCGGGACGCCAGTGCCGTACGACGCCGTCGTGCTGGCCGGCGGCGCCGCCCGGCGGCTCGGCGGGGCCGACAAACCCGGACTGCGGGTCGGGGGCCGGACGCTCATCGACCGGGTGCTCGCGGCCTGCGCGGGCGCCGGCACCACCGTCGTGGTGGCCGGCCGGCGGCCCACCACGCGACCGGTGCGCTGGGCGCGCGAGGAGCCGCCCGGCTCCGGACCGGTCGCCGCGCTGGCGGCCGGCCTGCGGCTCACCACCGCCGAGCACACCGTCGTCCTCTCCGCCGACCTGCCCTTTCTCCAACCGGACACGCTGCGGCACCTGTTGACCGTGCTGCGCGAGACCGACGCCGACGGCGCGCTGCTCACCGACGCCGACGGCCGTGATCAGCCGCTCGTGGCCGCCTACCGGACCGCCGCGCTCCGCCGCGAGCTGGCCGCCCTCGCCGCCGCGCCCGACGGCCTCGCCGGACTGCCCCTGCGCCGCCTGACCGGCGCCCTCAGCCTCACCCGAGTCCCGGACCCCCTCGCGTCCTTCGACTGCGACACCTGGGACGACCTCGTCAACGCCAGGGCACGCATCAGGGAGCATGGGCACGTGTTGGAAGAATGGATCTCCGCAGTCAAGAACGAGCTGGGCATCGACCTGGACGTCGACACCGGCGTCCTGCTCGACCTGGCCCGCGACGCCGCGCACGGCGTGGCCCGGCCCGCCGCCCCGCTGACCACCTTCCTCGTCGGATACGCAGCGGCCCAGGGCAAGGGAGGCCCCGAAGCGGTCGCCGAGGCCGCGCGCAAGGCGGTCGCGCTCGCGCTGCGCTGGGAGGAAGAGAACAACGGCGGCGGGAAAAACGGGGGCGGAAAAGAGGGCAGCGGGGGCGCGAGCGCCCAGGACGCCGGATGACCGCCCCCGGAACCCGGGCCGCAGCGCCCGCCGAGGACAGCGACGACCTCGACGTCGAGGAGGCCCTGGCCCTCGTGAGGGAAGCCAAGGACGACCACCCGGGCCAGGTGCCCGCACCGGCACCCGCAGCGCACGGCGAGGAGCACCGCGCCATCCCATGGCGCCAGGCCCGCGAGACCGCCGCCCGCGCCGCCCGCGCCCGTGCCCGCCGTGCCCCCGTCACCGTGCCCCTCGGCGACACCCTCGGCCTCGTCCTGGCCGCCCCGCTCGACGCGCTCACCGACCTGCCCTCCTTCGACACCTCCGCGATGGACGGCTGGGCGGTCGCCGGGCCCGGCCCCTGGGACGTACGGGACGAGGGCGTGCTCGCCGGGCACGCGCAGCCGGAGCCGCTCACCGACGGCGAGGCGGTCCGCATCGCCACCGGCGCCCGCATCCCCGCCGACACCACCGCCGTGCTGCGCAGCGAGCACGGCCGCACCGACGCACAGGGCCGGCTCCACGCCACCCGGGAACTGGCGCACGGCCAGGACATCCGCCCGCGCGCCCAGGAATGCCGCGGCGGCGACCAGTTGCTGCCCGTCGGCACCCTGGTCACTCCCGCCGTCCTGGGCCTCGCCGCGGCGGCCGGATACGACACCCTCACCGCCGTACCGCGTCCGCGTGCCGAAGTCCTCGTCCTCGGCGACGAATTGCTGACCGAAGGACTGCCGCACGACGGGCTGATCCGGGACGCGCTCGGCCCCATGCTGCCGCCCTGGCTGCGCGCGCTCGGCGCCGAGGTCGTCGCGGTGCGCCGGATCGGCGACGACGCCGAGGCCCTGCACCAGGCCGTCACCGGCTCCGCGGCCGACCTCGTCGTCACCACCGGCGGTACCGCGGGCGGACCGGTCGACCATGTCCATCCCGTCCTGGAGCGCATCGGCGCCGAACTCCTCGTCGACGGCGTCAAGGTGCGCCCCGGCCACCCCATGCTGCTGGCCCGCACCAAGGACGCCCAGCACCTCGTCGGCCTGCCCGGCAACCCCCTCGCCGCCGTCTCCGGCCTGCTCACGCTCGCCGAGCCGTTGCTGCGCACCCTGGCCGCCCACCCGGCCCCCGAGCCGTACACGCTGCCGCTCAAGGAGGCGATCCAGGGGCACCCGCACGACACCCGGCTCGTCCCCGTGGTGCTGCGCGGTGACTGCGCCGCTCCGCTGCACTACAACGGTCCGGCCATGCTCCGCGGCATCGCCGCCGCCGACGCACTCGCCGTCGTACCGCCCGGTGGGGCCGGGCAGGGTCAGGAGACCGAGCTGCTGGACCTGCCGTGGGCGGCCGCGGGCATCGAGGTGTGTTTCACGTGAAACTTCCGGGCCATGACGCCATCGCCCGCCAGGCGGGCGACCATCTGGTGACCCATCGGGTGAAACTCCCGAAGAAAGTGGTGGAGCGCCCGATCCGCCAGGTCGTCAAACGGCTGCTCATGGCCCTGCTCGTGCTGGTCGCCACTGCCCTGGTCGTCTACGCCGACCACGACGGCTACCACGACAACGCCGATGACTCGGTCGACCTGCTCGATGCCTTCTACTACGCCACCGTGACGCTCTCCACCACCGGATACGGCGACATCACCCCGGTCAGCGACGGTGCCCGGCTCACCAACATCTTCGTCATCACGCCCCTGCGCGTGCTGTTCCTGATCATTCTGGTCGGCACCACGCTGGAGGTCCTCACCGAACGCACCCGGGAGGAATGGCGCCTGAACCGCTGGAGGTCCGCCTTGCGCGACCACACCGTCGTCATCGGCTTCGGCACCAAGGGACGGTCGGCGATCCAGACCGTCTGCGCGACGGGGCTGAAACAGGAGCAGGTGGTCGTGGTGGACCCGAGCGCCAAGGCCGTCGACGCGGCGACCGCCGAGGGCTACGCGGGGGTCATGGGTGACGCCACCCGCAGTGATGTGCTCCGGCGGGCCGAGCTGCACAAGGCCCGGCAGATCATCGTCGCTCCCCAGCGCGACGACACCGCCGTCCTCGTCACGCTGACGGCCCGGCAGCTCAACCGGAGCGCGAAGATCGTGGCCGCCGTACGCGAGGAGGAGAACGCACCGCTGCTCCAGCAGTCCGGGGCCGACGCCGTCATCACCAGCGCCAGCGCCGCCGGCCGGCTGCTCGGCCTCTCCGTGCTCAGCCCCGCCGCCGGCATGGTCATGGAAGACCTGATCCAGCAGGGCAGCGGGCTGGACCTCGTCGAACGCCCGGTGGTCCGCGCCGAGGTGGGCAAGCGGACGCGTGAGACCGACGACCTCGTGGTGAGCGTCGTACGCGGGCACCGGGTGCTCGGTTACGACGACCCGGCCATCGGCGCCCTCCAGCTGACCGACCGGCTGATCACGATCGTCCGCGCGTCCCCCGGTGCCCAGGTCACCCCGGACAACCGGCCGTTGCCCCGCAGCTGACGCGGCGTCCTGCACATCCGGCGGCGAGCGGGTCAACCCCGGACAGGCCGGCTGCGGGGAGTAGCGTCACGGGCATGCATGCGATCACGATTCCCGAACCTGGCGGTCCCGAGGCGCTGGTGTGGGCGGAGGTCCCCGACCCGGTGCCCGGCGAGGGCGAGGTGCTGGTCGAGGTGGTGGCCAGCGCCGTCAACCGTGCCGACATCCTGCAGCGACAGGGCTTCTACAACCCGCCGCCCGGCGCCTCCCCCTACCCCGGCCTGGAGTGTTCCGGCAGGATCGCCGCACTCGGCCCCGGAGTCTCCGGCTGGGCCGTCGGCGACGAGGTGTGCGCGCTGCTCTCGGGCGGCGGATACGCCGAGAAGGTCGTCGTACCGGCCGGGCAGCTGCTGCCTGTGCCCGAGGGTGTCGACCTCACCCAGGCCGCCGCGCTGCCCGAGGTGGTCTGCACGGTCTGGTCCAACGTGTTCATGATCGCCCACCTGCGGCCCGGCGAGACGCTGCTCGTGCACGGCGGGTCCAGCGGCATCGGCACCATGGCGATCCAGCTCGCCAAGGCCGTCGGGGCCAAGGTCGCGGTGACGGCCGGTACGAAGGAGAAGCTGGAGCGCTGCGCCGAGCTGGGCGCGGACATCCTGATCAACTATCGCGAGCAGGACTTCGTCGCCGAGGTCAAGGCGGGCACCGGGGGCGACGGGGCCGATGTGATCCTGGACAACATGGGGGCGAAGTACCTGGAGCGCAACGTCCAGGCGCTCGCCGTCAGCGGGCGTCTCGCGATCATCGGTATGCAGGGCGGGGTCAAGGGCGAGCTGAACATCGGCACGCTGCTCGGCAAGCGGGCCGCGATCAGTGCGACCTCGCTGCGGGCGCGGCCGCTCAGTGAGAAGGCGGCGATCGTGGCGGCGGTGCGGGAGCATGTGTGGCCGTTGCTCGCCGGCGGGCATGTGCGGCCGGTTGTGGACCGGGAGTTGCCGATGGCCGAGGCGGCCGAGGGACATCGGGTGGTGGAGGCGAGCGGGCACGTCGGCAAGGTGCTGCTGGTGACGCCGTAGCGCCATGGGATGGTGCCCTGCCCTTGGGGGAACGGCCTGCCGTCGTCAGTCCTTGCGGAGTCTCAGGCCCAGGAAGGCCAGGGCCAGGCCGAGGCCGATGAGGACCAGGCCGGTGCCCAGGGGGAGGATCTGCAGAACCGGCTGGGTGGCGGTCCGGCCCTGCTGGGGGGCGTTCTGGGTGCGGGGCTGGTCGAGACCGGCCTGGTCGGGGGCGTCCGAGGGGGGCGAGGTCGCGGACGGGAGGACCGCGGTCTCCGGTTCCTCCGGCCGGCCGGTGCCCGGAGCCTGGGTGGGTACGGGGTCGTTGTCACCCTCCACCTCGGCCGCGGGCCCGTCCGGCCGGCCCGGCCGCATCCGCCCCTCGCCGGCCCGGCTGCCCGCACGGGTCGGCTCGACCGTCGACACCGGGCGGTAGGAGGCCGAGGCCGAGTCGGAGGGCATGGCGGCCGGCGAGGGGCGGATGCCGGGGGAGCCCCCGGGATCGTGCCTGCGGGCCCGGTCGTGGCCGGGAGCGCGAGCGTGATCGGCGGGGGCGAGGGCGTCCGGGGTCTTGTGGGCCGTCTCCCGCGAGTGGCCCGGGGGGTCCGGGCGGCGGAGGTGCCTCGGTGCGGCGGGGCTGCCCGCGGCGGGGATGTGGCGGTGGGCCGGGACGGGGGAGGTTCCGGCGCCCGGGGCGGCGGCGTAGGCGGGGGCGGTGCCGTACGCGGGCACGGTCGTCGCGAGGACGAGGAGCAGTCGTACCCAGTGGTGGGTGATGCGCAGCCATGGAGTCACGCCGGTGACCTCCCGGAGCCCGGATGTCGTGATCGATGGATGACCGACGGAATCCAGCCTCACATTCCATGGCAAACAGGGCATTTCAGGATGCGCCGTAGGGTCTAAACGGTGGATCACCCCCATGAGGGGGCACCACGGTGGTGAGGTGTAGGGGTGCGAGAGAATGGCTGCATGGAGATGCCGAGGAACGAACGGTCGCCGGAGAATCCGCAGATCCTGGTCGTGGGCCAGGACGGTATGGCGCTCAGTGGCGGCAACGGAGACGAGGACTCCCGCGAGATCCCGGTGACGGACCAGGTGGAACAGCCCGCCAAGGTCATGCGCATCGGCAGCATGATCAAGCAGCTCCTGGAGGAGGTGCGTGTCGCTCCTCTGGACGAGGCGAGCCGGGCCCGGCTCAAGGAGATCCACCGCAGTTCGGTGAAGGAGCTGGAGGACGGCCTCGCCCCCGAGCTGGTCGACGAGCTGGAGCGGCTCTCCCTGCCGTTCATGGACGACGTGACCCCCAGCGACGCGGAACTGCGGATCGCGCAGGCGCAGTTGGTGGGCTGGCTGGAAGGCCTCTTCCACGGGATCCAGACCACGCTGTTCGCCCAGCAGATGGCCGCGCGGGCCCAGCTGGAGCAGATGCGCCGCGCGCTCCCGCCGGGCGTGACCGGCCACGAGGGCGACGACCCCCGCGCCGCGGGCCGCTCGGGCGGGCCCTACCTGTAACGCCCCCGCCCGACAGCTTCACCTGACAGCCCCGCCTGACAAGCCCCACCCGACGACGAACGGAGCCCGGCACGCAATCGTGCCGGGCTCCCCTGTCATCCGCAGGCGGCCGGTGTCAGGCAGGGTTGCCTGTCGAGACCGTGAGCTCGATCGTTCCTGGGTTCTTCTTGTCGACGGCCGTGCCCTCGGACGGGAACTGGTCGAGGACGGTGTCCTTGCCCCAGGTGTTGTCGTTCTGCGACGTGATCTTGTACTCCCAGCCCGCGGCCTGGAAACACGCCTTCACGGAGTTGAGGTCCTTGTACCGGAAGTCGGGCAGATCGATCTTGGTCTCGTCGTTCCAGTTCTTGTCCGGCTCCGTGCATTTGGTCTTGTCGATCACCCGGGTCCGGTCCGGCCCGCGGTAGCCCGCCTGGTGGGACGAGGCCGAGGCGCTCGCGCCACCGCCGCCGCCCTTGTCGTCACTTCCGCCGTTGCTCATCGTCAACGCGACGACGAGGGCGACAACCGCGACGAGCGACACCACGACCGAGCCGATGATCACCGGCTTGTTGCTCTTGCCGCCGTCGGCACCCGGCGCGGACGGCTGTGCGGCCGGCTGCGGCGCGCCCGCGTACGGCGGCGGGGTCTGTGCGCCCTGCGGGCCGTAGCCCACCGGAGGCGTCTGATAGCCGGCCTGCTGCGGGTAGCCGTAGGCCGCCGGGGCGGGCGTCTGCGGTGCGCCGTACGGGCCGGGCTGGTACGGCGTCTGGACCGGCCCCGGGGCCGCCTGGGCGGTCCGGTCGACCGGCGGGAACACCGCGGAGCCGACGCCCGAGCCGCTCTGCATCGGCATGGCGCCCGGCACGATGCTCGGCGCGGCCGCCTGGAAGGAGGCGGCGACGCGCAGGCACTCGTCGCGCATGGCCTCGGCGGTCGGAAAACGCTCGTTCGGGTTCTTCTTCAGCGCACGGGCGACCAGCGCGTCCACCGCGGGCGGCAGGGACCGGTTGATCGAGGAAGGAGCCACCGGCTCCTCCTGCACATGCGCGTACGCGATCGCCAGCGGCGAGTCCGCGTCGAACGGCAGCCGCCCGGTGACCAGCTGGAACAGCATGATGCCGACCGAGTACAGATCGGAGCGGGCGTCCACGCCACGGCCGAGGGCCTGCTCCGGCGAGAGGTACTGCGGGGTGCCGACGACCATGCCGGTCTGGGTCATCGACGTCACGCCGGACTGCATGGCACGGGCGATGCCGAAGTCCATGACCTTGACCACGCCGCGCTTGGTCATCATCACGTTGCCCGGCTTGATGTCGCGGTGGACCAGCCCCATCTCATGGCTGATCTCCAGCGCCGCCAGCACGTCCGCGGTGACCTTCAGCGCCTTGTCGGCGGGCATCGCGCCGTACTGCTGGATGTCCGCATCGAGGACCGAGCCGAGCGGGCGGCCCTCGATGTACTCCATGACGATGTACGGCGTCGTCAGGCCGCCGAGATCGTCCTCGCCGGTGTCGAAGACGGAGACGATGTTGGTGTGCGTGAGCTTGGCCACGGCCTGGGCCTCGCGGCGAAAGCGCTCGCGGAAGGCCTGTTCCCGGCCGAGTTCCGTGTGGAGTGTCTTGATCGCGACCTGGCGGTCGAGCACGGCGTCGTACGCCAGGTGCACCGAGGCCATGCCGCCCTCGCCGAGCAGGTCCCGCAGCTGGTAGCGACCGCCGGCCAGCGACTGCCCCGTATACCGGCCGTGTGCGCCGTCCTGGCTCATCTCTCCGTGTCCCCCACTGGCCGTCCGGCGTCTTAGCTCATCGCACGGGCCTTGATCGAATGTGTCATTCCCGGCCAAGTCTGCCCCAGGGCACTGACACGTCAAGCTCGGTGCCCGTTCCGTGACCGTACGCGCAAGAAGCGTCGCGCAAGCGTTACAGGGGGCGTACCAGCGGTACACAGAATTTGCACGACAGCGCGTGCTACAGGTTTCATGGCCGGTCTGGCTCCGGCCGGTCCCGGTTCCGGTTCCGAACCGGCGGCTGGCGCCGAGGCTGTAGCGTGGCCGACGGAGACCGTGACAACACCGCGCGCACCGCGGGCAGAAACGACGGCGAGGACTGATGGCACAGACGCAGCGCGCCCAGGGCCCGTCCGACCCCGAGGCGACTGGCGGCGGCATGTCGGACGCGCCGGAGATGTGGGGCAACGGAGGGCTCGTCGGCGACGGCCGGTACCGGCTGACCCACCGGCTCGGCCGGGGCGGCATGGCCGAGGTCTTCGCGGCCGAGGACGTCCGGCTGGGCCGTACCGTCGCGGTCAAGCTGCTCCGCGCGGACCTGGCCGAGGACCCGGTCTCCAAGGCCCGCTTCACCCGCGAGGCACAGTCGGTCGCCGGTCTCAACCACCACGCGATCGTCGCCGTGTACGACTCCGGCGAGGACTTCGTCGGCGGTCAGTCCGTGCCGTACATCGTGATGGAGCTGGTCGAGGGCCGCACCATCCGCGATCTGCTGATCAACGCCGAGGCGCCGGGCCCCGAGCAGGCCCTGATCATCGTCTCCGGGGTGCTGGAAGCGCTCGCCTACTCGCACCAGCACGGCATCGTGCACCGTGACATCAAGCCCGCCAACGTGATCATCACCAACAGCGGCGCCGTCAAGGTGATGGACTTCGGCATCGCGCGCGCCCTGCACGGCGCCTCGACAACGATGACGCAGACCGGCATGGTCATGGGCACGCCGCAGTACCTGTCTCCTGAGCAGGCGCTCGGCAAGGCCGTGGACCACCGCTCCGACCTGTACGCGACCGGCTGCCTGCTCTACGAACTCCTCGCGCTGCGGCCCCCGTTCACCGGCGAGACCCCGCTGTCGGTGGTCTACCAGCACGTCCAGGACATCCCGACCCAGCCCTCCGCCATCTCCGACGGCTGCCCGCCGGAGCTGGACGGCCTGGTCATGCGCTCGCTCGCCAAGGAACCGGACGACCGGTTCCAGACGGCCGAGGAGATGCGCGGCATGGTCCAGTACGGCCTGCAGATGCTGTACGAGCAGGGCGGCCACACCGGCACCTGGAACACCGGCCCGGTGGCCGCGCACGACGGTCGGCACACCCCGCCGGGCGGCTTCACGGGCACGACCGCGATGCAGCACCCGGGCGAGTACGGCGCCGGGACCGCGCAGATCCCGCAGCCGATCCTGCCGTCCGGTTACGGCAACGGCGACGACGGCGGTTTCGAGGGGCACGGCAACAAGGGCAGCGGCCGCGGCAAGCTGTGGATCCTCGCCGTCCTCGCGGTCATCGCGATCGCGGTGGGGGTTGCGCTGGCCGTGCGGGGCACGAGCGGCAACGCCGGCACCGGCTCCGACACCAAGCCGCCGACGACGCACTCGCAGACCTCGAAGGACGACTCGACCTCCCCGAGCCCGTCGGACGACACCACCGACCAGCCTTCGGACCCCGCCACCGGCAACGGCTCGGGCACGGACTCGGGTGGGTCCGGCTACACCCCGTCATCCACGCCGTCGCAGTCGCAGAGCACCGGCCCGACCAACCAGCCGACGAATCCGTCGACCTCGCCGTCGGACTCCTCGAACCCGACGACCGGGGGCACCGACGCGGGCACCACGGACGGCGGCACGGACGCGGGTACGACGGACGGCGGCACGACCACCGGCACCACGAACGGCGGCACGACCACCGGCACCACGAACGGCGGCACCAACGCGGGCACCACGGCGGACGGCGGCACGAGCCTGCCCACCGGTTGAAGGACGCCTACGGCGCCGGCGCCGGCCTCTCCTTGAGCCCACCCGCCGGCGCCCGCCTCGGCCGATCCACGGCGTCCGCGTGAGCAGGTCGGGTACTCACTCCACGAACGCGTCGCACACCGCGTCGTACGCGCGGGTCCACCACACCACGAGCGCCGAAGCGGCCGGAAACTGGCAGTCCGCGCGCGTGTCACCGCGTTCGTAGTGCCAGCGCAGCATCCAGAAGTCGTTCAGGCGCTCCCACCACACCCGGTGCACGGCCGCCGCCAGCTCGGAGGGCGTGGCACCGGCCGCGCGCCGGTACGCGCGCGCGTAGGCGCGCACTTTCGGCAGGTCCAGGGCGCCCGCGGGCCGTACGAAGAAGATCGCGGCGGCGCGTACGGCCTCCTCGGCGCGGGGCTGCACGCCCAGCCGGTCCCAGTCGACGATGGCGGCCGGTGCGTCGCCCTTGTAGAGCACGTTGAACGGGTGGAAGTCGCCGTGCACCCAGCCCACCGAGCCGCCGGGCGGCGGGCGCCGGTCCGCGTGCTGCTCCACGAGCGCGCGGCGTTCCAGCAGCCGGTGCCGGGCCAGTTCGTCGAAGGCGTCGGCGGGGCGGTGCCGGCGCACCTGGGCGAGCAGGTCGTCGATGAGGGCGAACGTGTCGTCGGGGTCGGCGCTCTCCACCGGGTGGGGGCTCGTGGCCGGGCGTGTGCGCCCCTTGGGTGGCATCACGCGCTCCAGACAGGCGTGCACGGCGCCCAGAACCGCCCCCAGGCGTGCGCTCTCCCCGCGGGTGAGCTGGCCGCCGTGGCGGTGCCTGCCGTCGATCCAGGGGTGCAGGGCGTAGGCGTGGCCGCCGACGACGGCGACCGTACGGCCGTCGCGGTGCGCGAGCGGCACGGAGACCGGGACACCGAGGTCGGCCAGGCGCTGGGTGGCGCGGTGCCGGCGCTCGATGGCGGCCGGGTCGGCGGTGTCGGGGTCGAAGTGATGCTTGAGGAAGTAGCGGCCGCGGGTGGTGCACAGCCGGTAGCCGCGGTTCAGCAGACCCTGCTCGACCGGCTCACAGGTGACGGCGCTACCGGCCGCGTACAGGCGGAGCAGGGCGCCCAGAGGGGGCGCATGAGGTACGAGCGGTGGTACACATGAGCGCGGCACGCCGCAGATGGTAGGGCACGAAAAGCGGCTGTGAGCTGGGGCTTGTCACAGGCAGTCGCTGGCGATCGCTTTCGGTCACAGGGCAGGCCGCACACGCCAGGTTTTATCAAAGATTTCCGTTGCTGCCGCTCTTTTCCGCCTGCATACGGGCGACATAAGCGGCGGCCTGTGAACGGCGCTGCATGCCGAGTTTGGAAAGCAGACTCGAAACGTAATTCTTGATCGTTTTCTCGGCGAGATGCAAACGCTCGCCGATCTGCCGGTTGGTGAGCCCTTCACCGATGAGATCGAGGAATTTCCGCTCTTGCTCGGTGAGTTGCGCGAGCTTGTCGTCCGTCCGCGCGCCGCCGCCGTCGCGCAGCCGCTCCAGCAAGCGCGCGGTGGCGACGGGGTCCAGCAGGGACTTTCCGGCGGCCACGTCCCGTACGGCCTGCAGCAGTTCGTTGCCGCGGATCGCTTTCAGGACGTATCCCGAGGCACCCGCCATGATCGCGTCGAACAGCGCCTCGTCGTCCGCGAACGAGGTCAGCATCAGGCACCGAACCGTCTCGTACTGGGAGCGGGCCTCCCGGCACACCTCGACTCCGCCGCCGTCCGGAAGCCGCACGTCCAGCACCGCCACGTCGGGCCGGGTGGCCGGAATGCGCACCAGCGCGTCGGCCGCCGTGCCGGCCTCGCCCCCCACCTCGATATCCGGCTCCACGGAGAGCATCTCGTGGACGCCCCGGCGGACCACTTCATGATCGTCGAGCAGAAATACGGTGATTTTTCCTGCTTCGTGCGCTGAATCAGTCTCACACACAAACTCTTCCCGTGAGCTGGGTCAGCGGGATAACGTGCGGTTGCTCCGGCCTTTCGCAAGGCTGTGACCAGCACGCTTCCACACGTTCTCGATTTACTTGGAAATCCAAGCAAAATCGCAGGTCAAGTGGGGTTTCACAGAAATGTGGAGCACTGGGTAACGTGATGGTTGCAGGGCGCTCGCCGGGGTACCTGTCACGCCTGTTCCCGGCCGAGTGGCACCCACCCCGTGCCCGGTGGCCGAGACAGGTGAGCCGCACTGGCCTACCGGCAACCCCGGGGGCCGGAACGACGGAGGAGCACACGTGACCGTGGACAGCAGTGCCGCGCGCAAGCCGCGACGCAGCGCCGCAGGCAAGGCCGGCACCACCGGCAGCAAGGCCGGCACGGCCGGGGCGAAGTCCGGCACGGCCGGGAACGCGTCCGGAACCACCGGCACCAAGCGCACCACCCGCACCAGCCGCGCCGCGGCCAAGAAGAGCACCGAACCGGAGCTCGTACAGCTGCTGACACCCGAGGGCAAACGGGTCAAGAACGCCGAGTACGACGCCTACGTCGCCGGCGTCACCCCCGAAGACCTGCGCGGCCTGTACCGCGACATGGTGCTCACCCGTCGCTTCGACGCCGAGGCCACCGCCCTGCAGCGCCAGGGCGAGCTGGGCCTGTGGGCCTCGCTGCTGGGCCAGGAGGCCGCCCAGATCGGCTCCGGCCGCGCCCTGCGCGACGACGACTACGTCTTCCCGACCTACCGTGAGCACGGCGTCGCCTGGTGCCGCGGGGTCGACCCGACCAACCTGCTCGGCATGTTCCGCGGCGTGAACAACGGCGGCTGGGACCCGAACAGCAACAACTTCCAGCTGTACACGATCGTCATCGGCTCCCAGACGCTGCACGCCACCGGCTACGCGATGGGCATCACCAAGGACGGCGCGGACAGCGCGGTCATCGCCTACTTCGGCGACGGCGCGAGCAGCCAGGGCGACGTGGCCGAATCGTTCACCTTCTCCGCGGTCTACAACGCTCCCGTGGTGTTCTTCTGCCAGAACAACCAGTGGGCGATCTCCGAGCCGACCGAGAAGCAGAGCCGGGTGCCGCTGTACCAGCGCGCCCAGGGCTTCGGCTTCCCGGGCGTCCGTGTGGACGGCAACGACGTCCTGGCCTGTCTCGCGGTCACCCGCTGGGCCCTGGAGCGGGCGCGCAGCGGCGAGGGCCCGACCCTGGTGGAGGCGTACACGTACCGCATGGGCGCCCACACCACCTCCGACGACCCCACCCGCTACCGGCACGACGACGAGCGCGCCGCCTGGGAGGCCAAGGACCCGATCCTGCGCCTTCGCCGGTATCTGGAGGCCGCAAACCACGCGGACGAGGGATTTTTCGCGGAACTCGAGACCGAGTCCGAGGCGTTGGGCAAACGAGTGCGCGAGGCGGTTCGTGCCATGCCCGACCCGGATCACTTCGCCATCTTCGAGAACGTGTACGCGGACGGGCACGCGCTCGTCGACGAGGAGCGAGCGCAGTTCGCCGCCTACCAGGCGTCGTTCGCGGACGCAAGCGAAGGGGGTCGCTGAGATGGCCGAGAAGATGGCGATGGCGAAGGCCATCAACGAGTCGCTGCGCCGTGCCCTGGAGACGGACCCCAAAGTCCTCGTCATGGGTGAGGACGTCGGCAAGCTCGGCGGCGTGTTCCGCGTGACGGACGGTCTGCAGAAGGACTTCGGCGAGAGCCGCGTCATCGACACCCCGCTGGCGGAGTCCGGCATCGTCGGCACCGCGATCGGCCTGGCGCTGCGCGGCTACCGCCCGGTGGTGGAGATCCAGTTCGACGGCTTCGTCTTCCCGGCCTACGACCAGATCGTCACCCAGCTCGCGAAGATGCACGCCCGCTCGCTGGGCAAGGTCAAGATGCCGGTCGTCGTCCGCATCCCCTACGGCGGCGGCATCGGCGCGGTCGAGCATCACTCGGAGTCGCCCGAGGCACTGTTCGCGCATGTGGCGGGCCTGAAGATTGTTTCCCCGTCGAACGCCTCGGATGCGTACTGGATGATGCAGCAGGCCATCCAGAGCGATGACCCGGTGATCTATTTCGAGCCGAAGCGGCGTTACTGGGACAAGGCCGAGGTCGATGCCGAAGCGATCCCGGCGCCGTTGCACAAGGCGCAGGTGGTCCGCGAGGGCACGGACCTGACCCTGGCCGCGTACGGTCCGATGGTGAAGTTGTGTCAGGAGGTGGCGAACGCGGCGGCCGAGGAGGGCAAGTCCCTGGAGGTCCTGGATCTGCGTTCGGTCTCCCCGCTGGACTTCGACACCATCCAGGCGTCGGTGGAGAAGACCCGCCGTCTGGTCGTGGTCCATGAGGCGCCGGTGTTCTTCGGTTCGGGTGCGGAGATCGCCGCGCGGATCACCGAGCGGTGCTTCTTCCATCTGGAGGCGCCGGTGCTGCGGGTGGGCGGCTACCACGCGCCGTATCCGCCGGCGCGGCTGGAGGAGGAGTATCTGCCGGATCTGGACCGCGTGCTCGACGCCGTCGACCGCTCGCTGGCGTTCTGAGGAGAGGGTCGTGACGACGATGACGGAAGCGTCTGTGCGCGAGTTCAGGATGCCGGACGTCGGCGAGGGACTCACCGAGGCCGAGATCCTCAAGTGGTACGTCCAGCCCGGTGACACGGTCACCGACGGCCAGGTGGTGTGTGAGGTCGAGACCGCGAAGGCGGCCGTCGAGTTGCCGATTCCCTACGACGGTGTAGTCCGGTCCCTGCACTTCCCCGAGGGCACCACGGTCGACGTCGGCACCGCGATCATCGCGGTAGACGTGGCGGGCGGTGCGGCACCGGCGGAAGCCCCGGCGGAGCAGCCGAAGGCGGAACCCGTCGCCGTGGCGGAGGAGCCGAAGCCGGAGGGCCGCCAGCCGGTCCTGGTGGGCTACGGCGTGGCAACGTCCTCCACGAAGCGCCGGCCCCGCAAGGGCGCCGAGGTCACCGCCCCGGCGGCGGCCCAGGCGATCCAGACCGAGCTGAACGGTCATGGCCACGGCGCGGTCGCCGAGAAGCCCCGCCCGCTGGCGAAGCCGCCGGTGCGGAAGCTGGCCAAGGATCTCGGTGTCGACCTGGCCATGGTCATCCCGTCCGGTGCGGACGGGATCATCACCCGCGAGGACGTCCACGCGGCGGCCGCGCCTCAGTCGGCCACGTCGGCCGGGCCGGCCCAGCTGGCCGAGCCGGTGCCTGCGGTCGCCGCTCCCGCTGTGTCGCAGGGGCCGGTCGCGTCGTACGACACGGGTCGTGAGACGCGTATCCCGGTGAAGGGTGTGCGTAAGGCGACGGCGGCGGCGATGGTGGGTTCGGCGTTCACGGCGCCGCATGTCACGGAGTTCGTGACGGTGGATGTGACCCGGACGATGAAGCTGGTCGAGGAGTTGAAGCAGGACCGGGAGATGCAGGGCCTGCGGGTCAATCCTCTCCTTCTGATCGCCAAGGCCTTGCTGGTCGCGATCAAGCGGAACCCGGACATCAACGCTTCCTGGGACGAGAGCGCCCAGGAGATCGTGGTGAAGCATTACGTCAATCTGGGGATCGCTGCGGCCACTCCGCGTGGTCTGATCGTGCCGAACATCAAGGACGCGCACGACAAAACGCTGCCTCAACTGGCTGCTGGTCTGGGTGAGTTGGTGGCGACGGCACGGGAGGGGAAGACGTCGCCTGCGGCGATGCAGGGTGGCACGGTGACGATCACGAATGTCGGGGTGTTCGGTGTCGATACCGGTACGCCGATCCTCAATCCCGGTGAGTCGGCGATCCTTGCGGTGGGTGCGATCAAGTTGCAGCCGTGGGTGCACAAGGGCAAGGTCAAGCCGCGTCAGGTGACCACGCTGGCATTGAGTTTCGATCACCGGCTGGTCGACGGTGAGTTGGGCTCGAAGGTACTGGCGGACGTGGCGGCGATCCTGGAACAGCCGAAGCGATTGATCACCTGGGCCTGACCGCCTCTGGTGGGTAGTTTCTGGAGTCCGGGAGGACGGCCGCAAAATCGGCTTGCGGCCGCCCTCTCCCAGGCCTTGGTTTCTGCCAGTACCTCCTCGGCGGACCGCTCACGCGAGGTGACGATGCTTCTGACGCAGCTGCCGTAGATTTACGGCATGGCAACGGGGGAGAAGACTGCGGCTCGGCATGCCAGGTCTCGGGCGGCGGAGCGCGGTGGGGTCGGGCGAGCCTCTGTGCTCATGGCCGGCGGGACCGTCGTATCGCGGGCCGGCGGGCTGATCCGGCAGGTGCTGCAGGGAGCCGCGCTCGGGACAGGGCTGCTGGCCACCACGTACAACACGGCGAACACCGTGCCGACCAGCCTGTACACCCTGCTGATCGGCGGTGCGCTGAACGCCGTGCTCGTGCCGCAGCTGGTCCGGGCCCGGGCCACGCACGCCGACGGCGGGCGGGCGTACGAACAGCGGCTCGTGACGCTCGTCGTGAGCGTGCTGGCCGTCGGGACCGTGCTCGCCGTGTGGGCGGCGCCGGAGATCGTGAGCCTGTACATAAGGGATACGCCCAAGGAACACGACGCGTTCCGGCTGACCGTCGTCTTCGCCAGGTTTCTGCTGCCACAGATCTTCTTCTACGGGCTGTTCGCCATCGTCGGCCAAGTGCTCAACGCCCGCGAGAAGTTCGGCGCCATGATGTGGACGCCGGTGCTCAACAACGTTGTCCTCGTCGCCATGTTCGGCGTCTACCTCGGGATGATGACCGTCCCTCACTCCGTCGCCGACGTCACCGGCACCCAGGTCCGCTGGCTCGGTGTCGGTACGACCCTCGGGATCGCCGTACAGGCCCTCGCGCTCATCCCCTTCGCGCGCGCCGCCGGTTTCCGGTTCCGGCCCCGTTTCGACTGGCGTGGCGCGGGACTCGGCTCCGGTATCCACGCGGCGAAGTGGACGCTGCTGTTCGTGCTGACCAACCTGGTCGCCCTCACCGTGGTCACGCATTACGCCAACGCCGCCGACACGCGGCTGCCGACGGCCGGCGTCGGCTACACGGCGTACAGCTACGCGCAGACCATCTGGATGCTGCCCCAGTCCATCGTCACCGTCTCCCTGGTCACGGCCCTGCTGCCGCGTATGAGCAACGCGGCGGCCGAGGGGCGGATCGGTGATCTGCGCGCCGATCTGTCCCGGGCGCTGCGGGTCAGCGGGGTCGTGATCGTCCCGGCCGCCTTCCTGTTCACCGCGCTCGGGCCGGACATCGCCGCTCTCCTCTTCGCCCATGGCGCGGCCGACCCCGCCACCGCCCAGCCCCTCGGCCATATGCTCCAGGCCTTCGGGCTCGGACTGATCCCGTTCTCGGCGCAGTATCTGCTGCTGCGTGGCTTCTACGCCTTCGAGGACACCCGTACGCCGTTCTTCATGGCCGTGTGGATCGCCGTCGTCAACATCGCCCTCGCCACCGCCTGCCATCTGCTGCTGCCCGCGCGATGGGCGGTCACCGGCATGGCCGGCGCCTACACGGTCTCCTACTTCGCCGGACTCGTCCTCACCGCCCGCCTGCTGGCCCGTCGCACCGGCGGCCGGCTCGACGACGGCACCCTGCGCGGCACCTACGCAAAGCTGCTGTGCGCCGGAGGCGGAGGCGGGGTGGCGGGCTGGGCGGCGGCACGGGGCTGTGCCGGTGTGCTGGGGGACGGCACGGCGGGCGCGATCCTGACCACCACGGCCGGCACGCTCGCCCTCGCCCTCGTCTATCTGGTGCTGGCCAGGTTGCTGAAGGTCGGCGAACTCCGACGGATCCCGGGCCTCGGCTGAACTCCAGCAAGCCCTCGTCCCGGAGTTCCCGCAGGTCGCGCAGGACGGTGTTGACGTTGATGTCCAGGGTCGCGGAGAGATGGCGGGCCGAGGGCAGGCAGCAGAACGGGCCCGTCGCTGGTCGCGACGGGCCCGTGCTGGTGTCCGCTGGTGTGTCAGCCGAGCTTGGCGAAGCCGTAGTCGAGGAGCTTCTTCGCGTCCGCCTCACGCTGCGGGATGGAGGTGGAGGCGAGGACGGTGCCGATGATCGTCTTGCCGTTCCGGGTCGCGGCGAAGACCAGGCAGTACTTGGCCTCCGGGCCGGAGCCGGTCTTGACGCCGATGGTGCCGCTGTAGCTGCTGAGGAGCCCGTTGGTGTTGGTCCACGCCGCCATCGTGCGGATACTGCCCGTCTTGGTGACGGTCTTCGCGGTGTACGACTTGGTCTGCACGATCGTGCGGAACGTGGAGTTCTTCATCGCGCTGCTGGCGATCTTCGTCAGATCGCGCGGCGTCGACCAGTTGTTGCCGTTGCCGATGCCGTCGAACGAGTCGAAGTGGGTGTTCTTCAGACCCAGGCCGCCGGCGGCGGCGTTCATCTTGCCGATGAAGTTCTTCACGCGCGCGTCGCGGGTGGAGCCCGAGCCGTAGGTGTCGGCGAGCGCGAAGGCGGCGTCGCAGCCGGACGGCAGCATCAGGCCGTACAGCAGCTGCCGGACGGTGACCTTGTCGCCGACGATCAGGTGCGCCTGGGAGGCGTTGTTCTTGACGACGTAGTCGCTGTACGCCTTCTGGATCGTCACCTTGCGGTCGAGGTTGAGGTTCGACTGCGCGAGCACGACCTTGGCGGTCATGATCTTGGTGGTGGAGCCGGTGGACCGCTGGGTGTCCGCGGCCTTCGTGTAGAGCGAGGCGCCGTTCGCGTTGTTCATCACGTAGCCGCCGGCGGCCACGATCGAGGGCGTCGTGACGGCCTGAGCGGGCGCCGCGGTGAGGGCGCCGGTCGCGAACAGCGCGCCGGAGGTGACGGCGACGGCGGCGGCTCTGCGGATACGCGTGGCGCGGGTGCCCTTAATGCCGGTAATCAAAGTGATGTACCCCGAATGTGTTGAATGCCCCTGAGGTGCGGCCGAGTCGAGTGGCAGAGCAGAGGGCCGCACGTGTGAGACACGTAAGTAGCACAGAAGGTTGTGTCGTTGCTGCGGGCGATTTTCGCCACGCCCGACGCCCTGACCGGTGTCGGTCCGGATGCTGGACGCCGCTGCCGCATGCGTACGTGTTGTATCTATCATGTGGGCATGAAGACGGCCGTACACCACCCCGCCCGCGCGCACGAAAAGCCACCGCCCGCCGCCGACCGTGTGTACGCCCATGTCAAACAGGGTGTACTGGACCGTCGCTACGAGGGCGGCACCCTGCTCACCGAGGGTGAGCTGGCCGAGGCCGTCGGGGTCTCGCGCACGCCCGTGCGGGAGGCGCTGCTGCGGCTGGAGGTCGAGGGCCTGATCCGGCTCTACCCGAAGAAGGGTGCCCTGGTGCTGCCCGTCTCCGCGCAGGAGATCGCCGACGTGGTGGAGACCCGGCAGCTGGTCGAGGAGCACGCCGCCCGCAAGGCCGTACCCGCCGCGCCCGGTCTGCTGGAGCGGCTGACCGAGCTGCTGGAGCTGCAGAAGGCCCAGGCCGCTGCCGGTGACCTGGCCGGGGCCGCGATCACCGACCGCTCCTTCCACGCCGAGATCGTGCGCAGCGGCGGCAACGAGATCCTGTCCCGGCTGTACGACCAACTGCGCGACCGGCAGCTGCGGATGGGCGTCGCCGTCATGCACTCCCACCCCGACCGGATCGCCAAGACGCTCGCCGAGCACGAGGAGATACTGGACGCGCTGCGCGCCGGGGACGCGGAGGCGGCCGTCGAGGTCGTGCACCGGCATGTGAGCTGGTTCGAGCACCTCGCCCGGGGTGAGGTCCGATGAGCGGTCCGGCGCGGAATGTCACTCTTCCGGGTGATCCGCCGGGCGGCCGGCCTGCCATCACCGTGTGGTCAATCGGCGTCGCCGTCTACTTGGTCGCCGTCATCTTCCGTACGTCACTGGGCGTGGCGGGACTGGACGCGGCGGACCGCTTTCATGTCAACGCCTCCGCCCTGTCGACGTTCTCCATACTCCAGCTGCTGGTCTACGCCGGCATGCAGATACCCGTCGGCCTGCTGGTCGACCGGCTCGGCACGAAGAAGGTCCTCGGTATCGGGGCGGTCCTCTTCACCGCCGGGCAGCTGGGCTTCGCCTTCTCGCCTTCGTACGGCACCGCCCTCGCCTCCCGCGCCCTGCTGGGCTGCGGTGACGCGATGACCTTCATCAGCGTGCTGCGGCTCGGCACCCGCTGGTTCCCGGCCCGGCGCGGGCCGCTGGTCGCACAGCTCGCGGGGCTGGTGGGCATGGCGGGCAACCTGGTCTCCACCCTGGTCCTCGCCCGGCTGCTGCACGGCATCGGCTGGACCCCGGCGTTCGCCGGCAGCGCCCTCGCGGGTGCCGTCGTCCTCGTCCTGACGCTGCTGTTCCTGAAGGACCACCCCGAGGGGTTCGAGCCGGAGCCGTCCCCGCATCAGGGCGCGGCCTACGTGCGCCGGCAGATCGCGGCGGCCTGGCGGGAGCCCGGCACCCGACTCGGGATGTGGGTGCACTTCACCACGCAGTTCCCGGCGATGGTGTTCCTGCTGTTGTGGGGGCTGCCGTTCCTGGTCCAGGCGCAGGGGCTCAGCCGGGCCACGGCCGGTGAACTGCTCACGCTCGTCGTGCTGTCCAACATGGTGATCGGCCTGGTCTACGGCCAGATCGTCGCCCGGCACCATGCGGCGCGGCTGCCGTTGGCCTTGGGCACGGTGGGGGCGACCGCGCTGCTGTGGGCCGCGACGCTGGTGTATCCCGGGGAGCGGGCGCCGATGTGGCTGCTGGTGACGCTGTGTGCGGTGCTGGGGGCGTGTGGGCCGGCCTCGATGATCGGGTTCGACTTCGCGCGGCCGGCCAACCCGCCCGAGCGACAGGGGACCGCGTCCGGAATCACCAACATGGGCGGGTTCGTCGCCTCGATGACGACGTTGTTCGCGGTCGGGGTGTTGCTGGATGCGACGGAGGACGACTATGCCGTGGCGTTCAGTGCCGTGTTCGTGCTGCAGGCGCTCGGGGTCAGCCAGATACTCCGGCTTCGGGGGCGGGCGGCTCGGCGTGAGCGTGAGCGGCTTGTGGCCAGCCGGGTGGAGACGGTGCACGTGCCTGCGGCGTGACCGGGTTCTCCCACCCGCGCACCCCGTTTCCAGTCGGCTGAGAGGCCGGCCTACCCGCTCGGGCCCTCGCCGTTGAAGCAGGTTTCGGCTACGGCTTTCGGCTACGGCGTTACCGTGAAGTTGTTCAGGATTGCTGTCGTCAGGGCCGGGTCGCCCTCTGTTTTGATGCGGTCTGTCGCCGTCTCCGGGGTGATGCGGCCGCAGGCGAGGCGGACGTAGGTCTCCCAGTCGAGGGTGAGGGTGGCGGCGGGGCCGAGGGCGGGGGCGGTTTCCAGGGTGCCGCGGCCCTGGATGTCGACGCGGATCGTGCGCAGGAACTCCACCGGGCCGTGCACGTCGAACACGATCGCCGAACTGCGCGGTGCGTCCGCGTCCTTCGCGACGACCTTGGGGAGTGCTTCCAGGAGGGCGTCCCGGACCACGTGCGCGCCCGGCGAGTCCAGGTTGCCGGGGCGGCCGAGGGCCGTGCGGAGGTCCTGCTCGTGCACCCACACGTCGAAGGCACGGGCGCGGTAGGCCTGTTCCACCGTGATGTCGGTGCCCAGCGGGCCGCGTACCGTGGTGCCGGGGTCGCGGGACTCGTTGCGCAGCTGGCGGTTGCGGCGGATGACCGTGTACTCCAGCTCGGCCGTCATCTCCGGCGCCGTGTGGTGGCGGCGGACGTCGACCTGCATCTCCATGTACCGCTGGTGCTCGGTGGTGACGTGGAAGAGGTCACGCGGGAGCGAGTGGATCGGGCGCGGGTCGCCGAGCATCTCGCAGTCCATACCGATCACATGGGACACGACGTCCCGCACCGACCAGCCGGGGCACGGGGTCCGCCGGTTCCACTCGCCGTCCGCGAGCGACTGGACCATCTCGGATATCGCTTCGATGGAGTGCGTCCAGGCGTCGGCGTAGGGCTGGAGGGTGGGATGCAGACTCACGGAACGGGACCCCTCGGCGGTCGGTACACGGTCAGGTTGTGGCGGCGCTGCCAACGGCGGCGGTGGCAACTCGGCGGGCGTCTGGGTCTCCTCCGGCTCTCGGCATCGCTCGAACCGGGGGGACCCCCAAGTTACGCTGCTTGCAGGCACCCCGGCAGTGCTTTCATGTGACGATCGTAGGCCTGTGTGGACGACTCGAATGCCAGGACGGTGGTAGTGTGCGCGCCTCGTTGATCCAGATCGCCGTGAACGAGGACGAATCGGTCGACTCCCGGCGGCAGCGGGTGGCCGCACTGGTCCGGCAGCAGTCCGGGTCCGACCTCGTCGTGCTGCCCGAGCTGTGGACGACCGGTGCGTTCGCCTACGAGGAGTTCGGCCGCGCGGCCGAGCCACTCGAAGGCCCGACGTACGAGACGATGGCCAAGGCCGCGAGCGACGCGGGGGTGTGGCTGCACGCGGGCTCCGTCCCCGAGCGAGCGGCATCCGGCAGCGGCTCCGCCGCGGGTGACGGCACTCTCTACAACACGTCTCTCATCTTCTCCCCCTCCGGTGAGCTGGCTGCCGCCTATCGCAAGATCCATCGCTTCGGTTTCGACAAGGGCGAGGCCGTACTGATGGGTGCCGGGCGGGACCTGGTGACGGTCCGGCTGCCCGGAACCACGCTCGGCGTGGCCACCTGTTACGACCTCCGTTTCCCCGAACTCTTCCGCTCACTGGTCGACGCCGGCGCCGAGACGCTGGTGATCCCGGCGGGCTGGCCCGAGCGCCGACGCGCGCACTGGACGCTGCTGGCTCAGGCGCGGGCGGTGGAGAACCAGGCGTTCGTGCTTGCGTGTGGAACGGCCGGGACCCATGCGGGAGTTCCGCAGGCGGGTCACTCGATCGTGGTGGATCCGTGGGGCGAGGTGCTCGCCGAGGCGGGCCCGGACGAGCAGATCCTCACCGTCGACTTCGACCCGGCGAAGGTGGCGACGACGCGGGAGCAGTTCCCGGCGCTGAAGGACCGCGTGCTGGGCCTGGAGCCACCGCGGCGCTAGGCGTACTGCCTTGAGAGGTCGGGCACGCCCCGCCTCCGTCGGTCAGGGCACGCTCCACCTTCGTCAGTCGTCCTCCCGTTCCTTCTGCGCCAGGTGGATCACGCACACCGCCACCGCGATGAGCAGCGCCGGGTCCACGTCGTCGCGCACGATGTCGACGCCGTACGTGTCCCTCAGGTGCAGCCAGCGCCGGGAGATCACCGCGAGGAGTTCGCCGTCGTACTCGATGGCGAACTCGTGGTCGAGGATCTTGCCGCTGACGTCCAGCACGGTGCCGTCGGCCAAGGACACCCGGTAGTGGTTGCGCAGCAGGGACAGCCGTTTGCGCCTGATGGTGGCAAGGCCCTCGCCGTCCCGCTCGATCACCATGGTGTCGCGCAGGGCGAACATCTTCTGGTGGATGTCGATCAGGACACGTCCGTGGGCGTCCTTGAGCTGGAAGGTGTCCCGCAGCCGCATGGCCTTGCCGTCGACGAGGAACACCTTCCGGCCGTGCTCGTCCTCGATCCAGTAGTCGTCACCGATACCGAGAAGCCGGTCGCGTACGAGGAGTCTCATGCGGGTACCGTTCCCCGTCGCGGCGCGATCATCACGAAGCCGGAAGCCGGAAGCCGGAAGCCGGAACAGGACGCGATCGTCACGTCGTCGGCAGGAGCGGAGACCGTGGTCCGAAGCGTCTGCGGTAGTCCGACGGGCTCAGCCCCGTCTCCCGGCGCAGGCGGGCCCGTAGATTGGCCGCGGTGCCCAGGCCGCTGCGGGCCGCGACGACGTCCAGGCGCTCCTCGCCCCGTTCGATCAGCCGGCACGCCAGCGCCACGCGTTCGCCGGTGAGCCAGGCCAGCGGAGTCGTCCCCAGCTGGGCGCGGAATCGGCGGTGCAGGGTGGCCGGGCTGACGGCCGCGCGGGCGGCGAGGTCCGCCACCGTCAGCGGCTCCCCCAGTCGTTCCTGCACCCAGGCCAGCAGCGGGCCGAGCGATTCGTCGGGCACGTCGGGTACCGGGCGCTCCACGAACTGCCGCTGGCCGCCGTCCCGGTGGGCGGCGAAGACGAGCCGCCGCGAGACGGCGTTCGCGAGTTCGGCGCCGTGGTCGCGGCGCCACAGGTGCAGGCCGAGGTCGAGCGCGGCCGCGCTGCCGGCGGCGGTGAGGATGTCGCCCTCGTCCACGAACAGCACATCCGGCTCCAGCAGCACCCTGGGATGCAGCTCCCGGAAGGTGTCCACCCACATCCAGTGCGTGGCGGCCCGTCGCCCGTCGAGCAGCCCGGCCTCGGCGAGGGCGAAGCTGCCCGTGCAGAAGCTGACGACGCGGGCCCCGCGCGCGTGGCTGCGCCGGATGGCGTCGAGGACGTCGGCACCGCGCGGTACCACGTTGTCGGGGCGGCCCGGTACGACCAGGGTGTCGGCCTCGTCCACCGCCTCCAGGCCGGGCACGCCGGTCAGGGTGAAGAAGCCGTGGTTCATCCGCACCCCGGACGCGGGCGCGCACAGCGTCACCTCGTACAGCGGCTCCGGAAAGCCCAGTTCGGGCCTCGGCAGCCCGAACAGCTCGGTGGCGACCCCGACCTCGAAGGGGTTGGTGCCCTCGTCGACGATCACGGCGACCCGATGTGCCCTACGCGGGCGTCGGTGAGAGGATCCTTGCGACATATGCGATTCCTAGCACTCGTACGACGCCGAGGGCCACCCGCACGATGAACCCATGGAACCCATCTCCCTCGAAGCCGCCCTCGCCTCGTTCACCGAGCAGTGGAGCCCGCGCATCGTCACCACCGTCAATGACTACGACGTACGTGTGGCGAAGGTGGAGGGTGAGCACCTCTGGCACGTCCACGATCACACCGACGAGTTCTTCCTGGTCCTCGACGGCGAACTGCGGATCGGTCTGCGTGAGCCGGCCGGAGAGCGCACGGTCGTGCTGCCCAAGGGCTCGGTGTTCACCGTCCCGCGCGGGACCGAGCACAAGCCGTACGCACGCGTGCCCACCGAGATCCTCGTCCTCGAACCGAGCGGCACCCTGTCGGTCGGCGACCGGCACGAGGAGGTGCCGGACCACGTGGACGCCACCACCGGTCATGCCCTGTCCTGACGCTCCGTCGGAATCCACCGGTCGGGGCTGTCCACAGGACGCGGAGCCCCTCGGACCGGGGTGTCCATAGTTGTCCACAGGCGCCGAAGTGGCTGTCGGAGTCGGGTGGCACTCTTGAGCCATGACCGACTCCGCACCCCGACGCGCCCGCGTCCGCGCCCCCGAGCTGATCGGCAAGGGCGGCTGGCTGAACACGGGCCACACCGCGTACACCCTCGCCGACCTGCGCGGACGCATCGTCGTCCTGGACTTCTGGACCTTCTGCTGTATCAACTGCCTGCACGTCCTGGACGAGCTGCGCGAGCTGGAGGAGAAGCACCGGGACACGGTGGTCGTCATCGGCGTGCACTCCCCGAAGTTCGTGCACGAGGCGGAGCACCAGGCGGTCGTGGACGCGGTGGAGCGCTACGGCGTGGCGCACCCGGTGCTGGACGACCCGGAGCTGGCCACCTGGAAGCAGTACGCGGTGCGTGCCTGGCCGACGCTCGTCGTGATCGACCCGGAGGGATATGTCGTCGCCCAGCACGCGGGCGAGGGCCATGCCCACGCGATCGAGCGGCTGGTCGAGGAGCTGGAGGCCGAGCATGAGGTGAAGGGCACGCTGCGCCGCGGCGACGGGCCCTATGTGGCGCCCGAGCCGGAGCCGGGCACCCTCCGTTTCCCGGGCAAGGCGCTGCCGCTGCCCGGCGGGACCTTCCTGGTCAGCGACACCACCAGGCACCAGCTGGTGGAGCTGGCCAAGGACACCGAGACCGTCGTACGGCGCATCGGCTCCGGCACGCGCGGGTTCGCGGACGGCGGTCCCGCGGAGGCGGCCTTCAGCGAGCCGCAGGGCCTCGCCCTCCTCGACGCCGGCTCGGTGGTCGTGGCCGACACCGTCAACCACGCCCTGCGCCGGCTGGACCTCGCCACCGGCGCGGTGACGACCCTGGCCGGCACCGGCAGACAGTGGTGGCAGGGGGCCGCGACCGCCGGCCCGGCCCGCGAGGTGGACCTCTCGTCCCCCTGGGACGTGGCGGTCTTCGGCGGCAAGGTGTGGATCGCCATGGCGGGCGTCCACCAGCTGTGGACGTACGACCCCGGCACCGAGACCGTCGCCGTCGCGGCGGGCACCACCAACGAGGGCCTGGTCGACGGCCCCGGCGCCGAGGCCTGGTTCGCGCAGCCCTCCGGCCTCGCGGCCACCGCCGAGCGGCTCTGGCTCGCCGACTCCGAAACGTCCGCCCTGCGCTGGGTGGATCTCGACGGGTCCGTCCACACGGCCGTCGGTACCGGTCTGTTCGACTTCGGCCATCGCGACGGCGCCGCCGAGCAGGCCCTGTTCCAGCACCCGCTGGGTGTCACCGCCCTGCCGGACGGTTCGGTCGCGATCGCCGACACCTACAACCACGCCCTGCGCCGCTACGACCCGGCGACCGGCGAGGTCACGACGCTCGCCACCGATCTGCGCGAGCCCAGTGACGCCGTGCTCGCCGGCGAGGACATCGTGGTCGTGGAGTCGGCCCGGCACCGGCTGACCCGGCTGCGGCTGCCCGAGGAGGCGGTGCGCGTGGAGTCGGTCGCCCACCGCACCCGGCGCGCGGCCACCGAGGTCGCCCCGGGCCGGCTGAAGCTGGACGTCATCTTCCAGGCCCCGGCCGGCCAGAAGCTGGACACGCGGTATGGCCCCTCCACCCGCCTGCTGGTCTCCGCCACCCCGCCCGAGCTGCTGCGCAAGGGGGAAGGGGCAGACACGGACCTCTCGCGCGAGCTGGAGCTGAACCCTTCCGTCATGGAGGGGGTGCTGCACGTCTCGGCGATGGCAGCCTCCTGCGATGACGACCCGGCCAACGCATATCCTGCCTGCCATGTGCACCAGCAGGACTGGGGCGTTCCGATCCGGCTCGTGGAGGGTGGGGTGGAGCGGCTGCCGCTGGTTCTGGCCGGGATGGACGAGTAGCGCCGTGGGGCGTGGGGGCCGGTTCGTCGGCTGCTGCGCCGCACATCGATACAGCCCCGCGCCCCCGGGGGCGCGGGCAACCCCTTGAGCCCGACTAGCCTTCCAGGAACGCCACCAGCGCGTTCGCCAGCAGGAACGGGTCGTCGGCGCCGCACAGTTCGCGGACGCTGTGCATGGAGAGGATCGCGACGCCGATGTCCACGGTCCGGATGCCGTGCCGGGCCGCGGTGATCGGGCCGATCGTGGTGCCGCACGGCATGGAGTTGTTGGAGACGAACGACTGGAAGGGCACGTTCGCCTTCTCGCACGCCGCGGCGAAGACCGCGCGGCCCGAACCGTCCGTGGCATAGCGGTTGTTGACGTTGACCTTGAGGATCGGGCCGCCGTTGACGCGCGGGTGGTGCGTCGGGTCGTGCCGCTCCGCGTAGTTGGGGTGGACGGCGTGGCCCGTGTCGGAGGACAGGCACACCGTGCCGGCGAAGGCGCGGGCCCGGTCCTCGTAGGTACCGCCGCGGGTGAACACCGAGCGCTCCAGGACGGATCCGAGCAGCGGGCCGTCCGCGCCGGTGTCCGACTGGGAGCCGTTCTCCTCGTGGTCGAACGCGGCCAGCACGGGGATGCGGGTGAGCGGTGCGCCGGAGGTGGCGACGGCGGCCAGCGCGGCCACGCCCGCGTGCACCGACAGCAGGTTGTCCATCCGGGGACCGGCGACCAGGTCCCGGTCCCGGCCGAGGTAGGCGGGGGCTTCCACCGGGTGTGTCATCAGGTCCCAGCCGGTGACGGAGCCGGCCGCAAGACCGGCCTCCTCCTCCAGGAAGGCGATCAGATCGCCGTCCCGCACATCGTCGGCGAGACCCCAGATCGGCTGCAGATGGCGCTGCTTGTCGAGCTTGAGCCCCTCGGTGCTGACCGAACGGTCCAGGTGGATGGCGAGCTGGGGCACACGCAGCAGCGGCCGGTCCACGTTGACCAGCACCGTGGAACCGTCGCGCAGGCTCAGCCGGCCGGCCAGGCCCAGGTCGCGGTCGAGCCAGGAGTTCATCAGCGGACCGCCGTAGATCTCGACGGCGACCTGGCGCCAGCCGTGCGCCCCGCTGTCCGGCCGTGGCTTGATCCTGAGGTTCGGGGAGTCGGTGTGCGCGCCGACGATGTGGAACGGCGTGTGTGCCTCAGCGCCCTCGGGGACGTACCAGGCGATGATCGCGCCGCCGCGCAGCACGTACTTGCCACCGCTGGTCCCGTCCCAGGCGTCCGTCTCGGCGACCTGCCGGAAGCCCGCCTTCTCCAGCCGCTCCGCGGCATTCGCCACGGCGTGGTACGGCGATGGGCCGGCCGCCAGGAAGGACATCAGGTCGTCGGTGTGGCCGCGGTCGAAGCGGGCTGGTGCGCTCATAGGATTCACCTTAACGACGTGCACGGGCCCGCTCCCGGAAAGGGAGCGGGCCCGCACAGTATCTACAGGGACGTATCTGCAGGAACGGTCTGCAGGAGCGACTTACAGGGACGTATCCGCCGACCTGTCCGCAGGAACGCTTTCTTAGAACGCGGCCTCGTCCAGCTCCATCAGGTCCAGCTCGACGCCCTCGGCGACCTTGCGGGCGAGCGTGACGCCCGGCAGGACGTTCGCGGCGAAGAACTTCGCCGCGGCGATCTTGCCGGTGTAGAACGCCGTGTCCTTGGCGGAGGCCGAGGCCAGCTTCTCGGCGGCGATCGCGGCGCCCTTCAGCAGCAGGTAGCCGACGACGACGTCACCGGAGGCCAGCAGCAGGCGGGTGGTGTTCAGGCCCACCTTGTAGATGTTCTTGGTGTCCTGCTCGGTGGCGGCGAGGTCGGTCAGCATCAGACCGACGATCGCCTCCAGTTCCACGGCCGCCTTGGCCAGGTGCTCACGGGCGCCGGCCAGCTCCGTGCCGCCGGTGCCGAGCGCCAGGAACTTCTTGATGTCCTCGGCGAGGGAGTTCAGCGCGGCGCCCTGGTTGCGGACGATCTTCCGGAAGAAGAAGTCCTGGCCCTGGATCGCGGTGGTGCCCTCGTACAGAGTGTCGATCTTGGAGTCGCGGATGTACTGCTCGATCGGGTACTCCTGCAGGAAGCCGGAGCCGCCGAAGGTCTGCAGCGACTGGGCGAGCTGCTCGTAGCCCTTCTCGGAGCCGTAGCCCTTGACGATCGGCAGCAGCAGGTCGTTCAGCGCGTGCTCGGCGGAGGCGTCCTCGCCGTTCGCCTCCTTGACCTGGATCGCGTCCTGGACCGAGGCGGTGTACAGCACCAGGGCGCGCATGCCCTCCGCGTACGCCTTCTGCGTCATCAGCGAGCGGCGCACGTCCGGGTGGTGGGTGACGGTGACCTTGGGCGCGGTCTTGTCCAGGAAGTTGGCCAGGTCCGGGCCCTGCACGCGCTCCTTGGCGTACTCCAGCGCGTTCAGGTAGCCCGTGGACAGCGTGGAGATCGCCTTCGTGCCGACCATCATGCGAGCGAACTCGATGATGCGGAACATCTGGCGGATGCCCTCGTGCTTGTCACCGATGAGCCAGCCCTTGGCGGGGTGCTGGTCGCCGAAGGTCATCTCGCAGGTGTTGGAGGCCTTCAGGCCCATCTTGTGCTCGACGTTGGTGGCGTAGACGCCGTTGCGCTCGCCCAGCTCGCCGGTCTCGAAGTCGAAGAGGTACTTCGGGACGAGGAAGAGGGACAGGCCCTTGGTACCCGGGCCGGCGCCCTCGGGGCGCGCCAGCACGTAGTGGAGGATGTTCTCCTCCATGTCGTGCTCACCGGAGGTGATGAAGCGCTTCACGCCCTCGATGTGCCAGGAGCCGTCCTCCTGCTGGATCGCCTTGGTGCGGCCGGCGCCCACGTCCGAACCGGCGTCCGGCTCGGTGAGCACCATGGTGGAGCCCCAGGTCTTCTCCACGGCGATCTTGGCGATGTGCTTCTGGACCTCATTGCCCTCTTCGAAGAGGATGCCGGCGAACGCCGGGCCCGAGGAGTACATCCACACGGCCGGGTTGGCGCCCAGGATCAGCTCGGCGTAGGCCCAGATCAGGGAGCGCGGCGAGGTGGTGCCGCCGATCTCCTCGGGCAGGCCGAGCCGCCAGTACTCGGAGTCCATGAAGGCCTGGTAGCTCTTCTTGAAGGACGCCGGGACCGGCGCGGTGTTGGTCTCCGGGTCGAAGACCGGCGGGTTGCGGTCGGCGTCGGCGAAGGACTCCGCCAGCTCGTTCTCCGAGAGGCGGGTCATCTCCTCCAGGATGCTCTTGGCGGTGTCGACGTCCATCTCCTCGAACGGGCCGGTGCCGTACACCTTGTCGCGCCCCAGTACTTCGAAGAGGTTGAACTCGATGTCGCGGAGATTCGACTTGTAGTGCCCCATGGCGATGGCTCCGTAGAGAGATCGGCGAGGCACTGGCTCCTCGCACCTAGTTCACGTACCAACAAGTAGCTCCGATGATGCTACCCGTCGGTAATAAGAAGCAACCCCTATCGGCCGAGTGTGAGAAGGGTCTACTCCTCCCCGTCCGTCCCCCCGTCTGCGAGCCTGTCCGAGACGCCGCTCGCGGACCCGGGGGCGAGCCCGTCCGTGAGCCCGTCCGTGAGCAGGGCCGCCCACCGGTCCGGGTGCTCGGCGAAGGGCAGGTGGCCGCCCGCTATCTCCACCAGCCGGGCCCCGCGGATCCCCGTCGCCACCGCACGGTGCAGCCGGGGCGGGATCAGCGGATCGTCGACGGGCGAGACGACCAGGGTGGGCGCGGTGATCCGGGCCAGGTCGGCCGTCACGTCCAGCCGTTCCACCAGCTCGACGTGCTCCGGCGTGCCCACCGGGACGCCCGCGCCCGTCTCCTTGACCGCGGTCTCCAGCTCCTGCGGATCCATCGCCTCCAGCGCGGCCGGGCTCAGGCAGCGTGCGAGCAGGAAGCGCCCCAGCGTGTCCGTGTCACCGGCCGCGATGAGCGAGCGCCACACGCGCGCGGTGAGCCGGACCCCGGTGTCGGCGCGGGCGAAGGGCGCGGTGAGAGCGAGCGCCGTGACCCGCTCCGGGTGTCGCGCGGCCAGCCGTATCGCCACCGCGCCGCCCAGCGAGAATCCGGACACGGCGAACCGCCCGACCCCCTCCGCGTCGGCGGCGGCCGTCAGTCGGTCGGCCAGCTCGTCCAGCTCCAGCCGCCGGGTGGCGCGTGGGGTGCTGCCCGCGCCCGGGTAGTCGATGCCGATCACCCGGTACCGCGCTCTCAACTGCTCCATCATCGGGCCGTAGTTGGCGGCGACGGAGCCGCCGGCGCCGTGGGCGAGGAGCAGGGCGGGGCGTGCTGTGCTGCCGGACATGAGGTGACCCCCCGGAGTCGCTGTCTGTAGCGGTCGATATGAAAACCGTAGCAGAATTATCTATCGATCGCTACATAAATTCTCCGGGCCCCACCGCGCCGGTCCGGCTCGGTACGCTTGCGCCCATGTACGGATACGGGCAGCCCATGGACGGCGGCGCCGCTCAGCAGCAGTACGGCTCGTCGCAGCAGCAGATGCCGGGCGGTGTCGGCGGGTACGGCCAGCAGGCGCCGCTGTACCCGGAGCCGTCCCCGCCCTCGCTCGCGGACGCGGTGCGCGCCTTCACCACCGGGCAGATGTCCGCCGAGGACTTCCAGCAGATCTTCGCCACGTCGAAGGTGTACTGCCCGCGCGGCGACACCCCCGGCTTCCTCGCCCTGCACAACACCCAGCAGCCGGTGATCCCGATGTTCACCTCGCTCAAGGAGCTGCGCCGGTACGCGGGCAAGGAGTCCAAGTACTTCGTGATCACCGGTGCGGAGGTGATCGACCTGTTGCCCACCGGCTACGGCTGCGTCCTGGACATGGAGGGCGAGCACCGGATGGTCTTCGACGCGAAGGCGGTCGAGCAGATGGTCGACTTCGCGATGCGGCGCATGTACGGCTGACCCGCGCGCCTGAGTGCGAGCCCGGAGGGAATTCCCTCCGGGCTCCTTCTGTTGGGGGTGGCAAGAAGTTCAATGCTCAACTAAAGTGAGCGCACAAGGAGGTACCGACCATGCCTGCAGTGACCGTCGAGAACCCGTTGACGCTGCCCCGGGTGACCACTCCCGCCGACGCCGTGGCGCGTCCCGTGCTGGCCGTCACGACCGCCCCGAGCGGTTTCGAGGGCGAGGGTTTCCCGGTGCGCCGGGCGTTCGCCGGGATCAATTACCGCCACCTCGACCCGTTCATCATGATGGACCAGATGGGCGAGGTGGAGTACGCGCCGGGCGAGCCCAAGGGCACCCCGTGGCACCCGCACCGCGGCTTCGAGACCGTCACCTACATCATCGACGGGATATTCGACCACCAGGACTCCAACGGCGGTGGCGGCACCATCACCAACGGCGACACCCAGTGGATGACCGCGGGCTCGGGCCTCCTGCACATCGAGGCCCCGCCGGAGTCCCTCGTCATGTCCGGCGGACTCTTCCACGGCCTGCAGCTGTGGGTGAACCTCCCGGCCAAGGACAAGATGATGGCCCCGCGCTACCAGGACATCCGCGGCGGCAGCGTCCGGCTGCTGACGACGCCGGACGGCGGTGCGCTGCTGCGCGTCATCGCGGGCGAGCTGGACGGCCACGAGGGCCCTGGCATCACCCACACCCCGATCACGATGGTCCACGCGACCGTCGCCCCGGGCGCCGAGGTCACCCTGCCCTGGCGCGAGGACTTCAACGGCCTGGCCTACGTCCTCGCGGGCCGCGGCAGTGTCGGCACGGAGCGCCGGCCGATCCACCTCGGCCAGACCGCCGTCTTCGGCGCCGGGTCCGCGCTGACCGTCCGCGCGGACGAGCGGCAGGACTCCCGCACGCCGGACCTCGAGGTCGTCCTCCTCGGCGGACAGCCCATCCGTGAGCCCATGGCGCACTACGGCCCGTTCGTCATGAACACCAAGGAAGAACTGATGCAGGCCTTCGAGGACTTCCAGAAGGGCCGCCTCGGGACGATCCCGGCGGTGCACGGGATGACCGAGAGCGGACCGCAGGGGCAGTGAGCCCGGTTGGTTGAGTCGAAGCCCCGTCCGACCCGGACGGGGCTTCGTGCGTGCCCCGGGCAGGACGCCGCGACGACACGGATGGCCCAACTCCGCAAGGCGTCACCCCGATCGTCACCATAACGTCACAAATGCGCTAATCGTTCCACGGCGCGCATTGAGTGGTCGCTCCTTGGTGGCCGACACCTCGCACTCAACGAGATCAGGAGACACATATGAGCAGCATCCGCAGGGCCATGGCATGTACCGCGGCCGGTGCCCTCCTCACCGTCGGCGGTGTCACGCTGGCCGCCCCCGCCCAGGCTCAGGCCCAGGTACCGACGGGCGTCGTCCAGCAGAGCGTGGCCGCGGTCCTGGGCGGCAACGGCAACGGCAACAACGGAAACGGCAACGGCAACGAGAACTGCGGCCTCCTCGGCCTCGGTTGCCTCCTGCACGGCCTGCTCGGCCTCTGAGGAAGCGCCGGCAACGCACGATCAGCCATCGCGTGAGCGGTCGCCCCGCCCCAGGGCGGCCGCTCACGCCTGCGCCGGGCCCGGCGGACGAGGCGGAAGCCCCGGGTACGGCGGCGGGGCGACGGCTTCACCCGCCCGTCACCCGCCCGGCCCCGTACGGCAGGACGCCCGCCGGCGCCCGTGATCCGCTGGACGTGTGCAGCTGTTGCCCGACCCCGTGCGCCGTCTCGCCGCCTGGTGTGCCGTGCTGCTGCTCGTCGCCGGGGTGGGCTGGGTCGCGGTGCGGTTGTGCGGCGAGTTCCGTACGGCCGTCACACCGGTGCTGCTCGCCCTGCTCGGGACCGCGCTGCTCGGCCCGCTGTACCGGCGGCTCGTGCGGACCGGCGTGCAGGAGTCGGTGGCGGCCGGGCTCACCTGTGTCGCCGTCGTGGCCGTCGTCGGCGGCGCCGTGTACATCGTCGTCGCCGCGCTGATCGACACCGGCGACCAGATCATCGCCTCGCTCCGGGACGCCGCCAAGTCCGTCTCCCAGCACTTCGGGGCCGCCGGCACCGGCCTGGACGACCTCGCCGCCAACTCCCGCAAGCTGCTGGGCAAGTTCGGCGGTACGGCCGTGTCCAACGTGATCAGCGGGGTCAGCGTGGCCGCCGAGAGCATCGCGATGGCGGTGCTCGCCCTGCTGCTCGTCTTCTTCTTCCTGCGCGACTCCCACCGGGCCGTCGAGACCCTCCGGTCCGTCGCGCCCGGCAACACCGCCGACACCCTGGAGGCGATGGCCCGGCGCGCCTTCGAGGCGGTGGAGGGGTTCATGCGCGGGACGACCGTCATCGCGCTCATCGACGCCGTGTGCATCACCATCGGGCTGCTGATCCTTCAGGTGCCGGGCGCGATCGGGCTCGGTGCGCTCGTCTTCGTCGGCGCCTACATCCCCTACCTGGGTGCCTTCATCTCCGGTGCGGTGGCGATTCTCGTCGCCCTCGCCGACCGCGGCTTCGTCATCGCGCTGTGGGCGCTCGGAGTGGTGCTCGCCGTGCAGGTGCTGGAGGGGCATGTGCTGCAGCCGGTCATCCAGAGCCGCACGGTGCAGATGCATCCGGCCGTGGTGATGCTCGCCATCACCGCCGGGGCCTCCGTCGCGGGCATCCTCGGCATGCTCCTCGCCGTACCGCTGACCGCGGCCGCCTTCGGGGTCGTACAGGAGCTGCGGACCCGTTACGCGGCGCCCGCCGACTCCCCGCCTGCTACGCCGTCCTCCGGCGCACCGAGTTCCGGCGCGCCCCCCGGCATGCCTCCCGCCGCGCCTCCCACGGCGTCCTCCGACTCGTAGAGCTCGAACCAGATGCTCTTGCCCTCGCCCCGCGGGTCCACCCCCCAGGCGTCCGCGAGCAGTTCGATCAGCATCAGACCGCGGCCGGAGGAGGCCAGTTCGCCGGGCCGGCGCCTGTGCGGGAGGTCGTCGCCCGCGTCGGTGACCTCCACCCGCAGCCGCCGTGCCGCCGCCTCGCCGGTCACCTCGGCGAGCAGCAGCGCGTCGGCGTCGGTGTGGACGAGGACGTTGGTGACCATCTCGGAGACCAGCAGCACCGCCGAGTCGATCTGCTCGGCGGGGGCCCAGTCGTGCAGCAGCTCGCGCAGATGCCGGCGGGCCTCGGCGATCCGGTCCGGCTCGTCCTGTGCCACCTGCAGCAGCGTGCGCCGCACCCGCGGCCGTACGGTCACGGTGGCGCCGCAGCCGCAGTCCTGCTGCGGGCGGCGCAGCAGGACCAGCGCGATGTCGTCCTCGCGCCGGTCGGTCAGGGGGCCGACAGTGTGGTGCGAGGACGGCCCGTGCACACCCTGCACCAGCGCGTCGGCCAGCGACTCCAGATCGGGGCCGGCGTCCCACCGGTGGGCCTCCAGGATCGCGCGCAGCCGCCGCCAGCCGCTCTCCAGGTCGTGTCCGCCGGTCTCGATCAGGCCGTCGGTGCAGAGCATCAGCGTCTCGCCGGGCTCCAGGGTGAAGCGGGTCGTCGGATAGTCCGCGTCCGGGTCGATGCCCAGCGGCAGCCCGCCCGCCGTCGGCCGCATCATCACCGTGCCGTCGGCCATCCGGATCGCCGGGTCCGGATGGCCGGCACGGGCGATCTCCAGCGTGCCGGTCACCGGGTCGGCCTCCACGTACACGCAGGTCGCGAAGCGGAGGTCGGTCATCTCGTCGTCGTGGGTGATGCCGTGCAGAAAGCGGGAGGCGCGGGAGAGCACGGCGTCCGGGCGGTGGCCCTCGGAGGCATAGGCGCGCAGGGCGATGCGCAGCTGGCCCATGAGGCCCGCGGCCCGTACGTCATGGCCCTGTACGTCGCCCATGGCCAGCGCGACGCGCCCGGAGGGCAGCGGGATCATGTCGTACCAGTCGCCGCCGACCTGGAGGCCGCCGCCGGTCGGGATGTACCGGGCGGCCACCTCCATGCCGGGGATCTCCGGGCCGAGCGAGGGCAGCATGGAGCGCTGCAGGCCCGCCGCCAGCTCCCGCTCCGACTCGGTGACCTCCGCGCGGGACAGCGCCTGGGCGAGCATCCGGGCCACCGTCGCGAGGACGGCGCGTTCGTCGGGGGTGAACGCCACGGGGTAGGTGAAGGCCGCCAGCCAGGCGCCCATCGTGCGTCCGGCCACCGTCAGCGGCAGAAAGGCCCAGGAGCTGCGGCCGAAGCGCCGGGCGAGCTGCCAGGTCGCCGGGTAGCGGGCCTTGTACTCCTCGGGGGAGGACAGATACACCGCGCGGCCCGTGCGGGCGACCTGGGCCGCCGGATAGTGGGTGGTCAGCGGCATGTTCGAGAAGGGGCCGAGGTCACCGGGCTGGTGCCCGTGCTGGCCGATGATCGTCAGCCGGTCGCCCTGCACCCCGAACACCACCAGCCCGTCCGGGGAGAACCCCGGCATCGACAGGCCGCCGGCCACCCGCAAGACCTCCGCCGTGGACTCCGCCTCCGCCAGCGCCCGGCCCGCGTCCAGCAGAAACGCCTCGCGCGAGCGCCGCCAGTCGCCGGTGACCGCACTGCGGGCGGCCTGGGTGCCCGGGGCCGGTTCGGTGACCTCCTGCAGGGTGCCGATCAGCTGGTACGCCTGCCGCTCGGGGTCGTAGGACGGTTTCGAGCGGCTGCGGACGACCCGCAGGACGTTCCCCTGCTCGTCCATGATCCGGATGCGCACCTCGGCGAGCGTGCCCTCGGCGACCGCCAGCGGGACCACCCCGGTGATCTCGTTCCAGTCGACCGGGTGCAGCCGGGCCCGGGTCTGGGCCTCGGTGAGGGTGGTCGCCTCCGCGGGCAGCCCGAGCAGCCGTGCCGCCTCCGCGTCCACAGTGACCAACCCGGCAGCCGTGTCCCAGTGCCACAGCCCGGTCGCGAGGGCGGCGAGGACGTCCCCGACGGACGGGAGAGACTCGCCAGTGCGCATTGCCCCACTTTAGGAAGATCCGTCCCAACGGTGCCACCGTAGAAAAGGAGGATCCTGTTCCCCCGGATATACGGAGGATCCTCCAGCGGAAGGCGCGGAAAAGGGTGGGGAGCCGATCTTGGGGTCCCCGGTACCCTTGATGGGTCCGGGCCCCGTGCCCGTTCTCGCGGGGGGAGCAACCCCGCCGCAGACCCACACACGAAGGACGATGAACGACGATGCATCGGTACAGGTCCCACACCTGCGGCCAGCTCCGCGCCTCTGACGTCGGCACCGACGTCCGGCTGAGCGGCTGGCTGCACAATCGGCGCGACCTGGGCGGCATCCTCTTCATCGATCTGCGTGACCACTACGGCATCACGCAGCTGGTCGCCCGCCCCGGCACCCCCGCGTACGAGGCCCTGGACAAGATCTCCAAGGAGTCCACGGTCCGCATCGACGGCCGCGTTGTTTCACGTGGAACCGAGAACGTGAACCCGGACCTGCCCACCGGTGAGATCGAGGTCGAGGTCGCCGAGGTCGAGCTGCTCGGCGCGGCCGCCCCGCTGCCCTTCACGATCAACGCCGAGGACGGGGTCAACGAGGAGCGGCGCCTGGAGTACCGCTTCCTGGACCTGCGCCGCGAGCGCATGCACCGCAACATCATGCTGCGTACGGCGGTCATCTCGGCGATCCGCCACAAGATGACGGCACTCGGCTTCAACGAGATGGCGACGCCGATCCTGTCCGCGACCTCCCCCGAGGGCGCCCGCGACTTCGTCGTCCCCTCCCGCCTGAACCCGGGCAAGTTCTACGCCCTGCCGCAGGCCCCGCAGCAGTTCAAGCAGCTGCTGATGATCTCCGGCTTCGACCGCTACTTCCAGATCGCGCCCTGCTTCCGCGACGAGGACGCCCGTGCCGACCGCTCGCCGGGCGAGTTCTACCAGCTCGATGTCGAGATGAGCTTCGTCGAGCAGGAGGACGTCTTCCAGCCGATCGAGCAGCTGATGACCGAGCTCTTCGAGGAGTTCGGCAACGGCCGCCACGTCACCTCCCCCTTCCCGCGGATCCCGTTCCGCGAGGCGATGCTCAGGTACGGCTCCGACAAGCCGGACCTGCGCGCCAAGCTGGAGCTGGTGGACATCACCGATGTCTTCGAGGGCTCGGAGTTCAAGGCGTTCGCCGGCAAGCACGTGCGTGCGCTGGCGGTGCCGGCGGTCCAGGACCAGCCGCGCAAGTTCTTCGACCAGCTCGGCGACTTCGCCGTCTCCCTCGGCGCCAAGGGCCTGGCCTGGGTCCGTGTCGGTGAGGACGGCGCGCTGTCCGGCCCGATCGCCAAGTTCCTCACCGAGGAGAACGTCGCCGAGCTGACCAAGCGGCTCTCGCTGGCCCCCGGCCACGCGGTCTTCTTCGGCGCGGGCGACTTCGACGAGGTCTCGAAGATCATGGGCGCGGTGCGGGTCGAGGCCGCCAAGCGCGCCGGGCACTTCGAGGAGGACGTCTTCCGGTTCTGCTGGATCGTCGACTTCCCGATGTACGAGAAGGACGAGGAGACCGGCGCGATCGACTTCTCGCACAACCCCTTCTCGATGCCGCAGGGCGGCCTGGAGGCCCTGGAGACCCAGGACCCGCTGGACATCCTGGGCTGGCAGTACGACATCGTCTGCAACGGCGTCGAGCTGTCCTCCGGCGCGATCCGGAACCACGAGCCGGACATCATGCTCAAGGCCTTCGAGATCGCGGGCTACGACCGGGAGACCGTCGAGGAGAAGTTCGCGGGCATGCTCCGCGCGTTCCGCTTCGGCGCCCCGCCGCACGGCGGCATCGCCCCCGGCGTGGACCGCATCGTCATGCTCCTCGCGGACGAGCCCAACATCCGCGAGACCATCTCCTTCCCGCTCAACGGCAACGCCCAGGACCTGATGATGGGCGCCCCGACCGAGCTGGAGGAGGCCCGCCTGCGCGAGCTGCACCTGAACATCAGGAAGCCGCAGCCGAAGTAGGGCACGAGCGCTGCCGAAGGGCTCCGGACCACCGCGGTCCGGGGCCCTTCGCGCATTCCCCGGCGGTCTCAGTCCCCCTCTTCTTCGCCCTGCTCGCCCTCCGGGTCCGGGGACGCGCCGTCCTCCAGCAGCCGCTCGGCGATGTCGTCGGACCACTGCTGGGCCCAGACGCGCAGCGCGGTGACCTGCTCCTCGGTCAGGCCGTAGCGGAAGAAGTCCACATCGGAGTAGAAGTCCGTGCCGGTCAGCCGGGACTGCAGGGTGGGCAGATCGAACGGGTCGTGGGCGTGCCGCCGGCCCAGCTCCTCCAGCTCGGGCAGCGAGAACCGGGCGGCCGCGGCCCGCGCGTCGACGAGATCGACGGCCGCACCCCGGTCGTACAGAGCCCGGATCTTCGTCCCGACGGCGTCCTCCAGCGAGAGCGCCGGGCCGTACTCGGTGAGCTCCGGCGGCTGCCAGAACGCCTCCTTGTGCAGGGCCAGGACACAGGGCTTGCCGGTCGGCGGGTCGGTGACGGTCAGCTGGGCGGTGAGCACGGTGCCGGCCCCGGACCGCACCGCCCGGCCGTGCGCCTCCAGGGCCGTGCCGAGGGCACCGGCGATCCGGTCCATCGGTTCGGCGCTCTCCGTGGCGAAGTCGACATTGGCGTGCGGGCGCCGCAGCAGGCCGTGCGCCTGGAGGGCATAGCCGCCGGCGAGGACCAGACCGTACGTGCCGCCCGCCGCGACGACGTCCGCGAGCAGCCGCCGGTGAGGTTCGGTGAGGTTCAAGATTTTTTTCCGGGTTCCTGTCACACGGGCGCGGGCCGGGGGTTCAAAGGGGTGTCCGAAGCTCTTCGCCCGCTCGAAGCTCGATGGGAGCCTCTCATGCGTACCGCCCAGATCGTCGTCACCCTGCTCGCCGCGCTGATGGCCGGTTTCTCCGGTGCCGTACTGCTGATGCGGGCCCAGTGGATCGTGAAGGCACTGACCGACTACCGGGTGCCGCAGGCGTGGTGGACCCTGCTGGGGGTGGCCAAGGCCGCCGGGGCCGTGGGGCTGGTGGTCGGGCTGTTCGTGCCGGTGATCGGGGTGCTGGCCGGGATCGGGCTGGTGCTCTACTTCCTCGGAGCCGCCGTCACCGTGGCGCGGGCCCGCTGGTACACGCACATTCCGTTCCCGCTCGTCTACGCCGCACCGGTGGTCGGCGCGCTCGTCCTCGGGCTCGCTGGCTGAGCCGGGGGCGTCCGGGAATCTCTCCGGTGAGTGCTTCCCGCAGTGGGACCCGACGGACGGGGCCAAGGGGAACTGGAACTCGCAGTACGACGCGGTCACCCTGCGCCCTCGACATCACCAAGGGCCCGGACCTGGTCACCGTCGAGCGCAGGTGAAGTAGGCCCACCGGATCGTGAAAAGGCGCCGAGCACGGGGCTCGGCGCCTTTTCACGGATCAGGGATCAGTGCTGCGCGATCAGCTCTCCTCGCCGCCGAAGCGCTCCTTGTACGCCGCCAGGTCCTCGTCCGTCAGCTTGGCGAACAGCACTGGCGGGACCGTGAACGGAGTGCCGGCGGGGACGGCGGTCAGGGCCTTCGCCTCTTCGGCGGTGACCCAGGCCGCGGTGTCGTCGGCCAGGGCGAACGCCTCGCGCATCGCCTTCGACGTGGCCGGGATCAGCGGCTCGGAGACCACCGCGTACAGGTGGATCAGATTCATCGCCGTACGCAGCGTGAGGGCCGCGGCGTCCTTGTCGGTCTTGATCTGCAGCCAGGGGGCCTTCTCCTCCAGGTAGGAGTTGCCGGCCGACCACAGGGCGCGCAGGGCCGCGGCGGCCTTGCGGAACTGCAGCGCCTCCATGTGGCCCTCGTACTCGGCGAGGAGTTCGGCGATCTGCTCGCCGAGCCTGGTCTCGGCCTCACCGGGGGTGCCGCCCGCCGGGACCTCGTCGCCGAAGCGCTTCTTGGAGAAGGACAGGACGCGGTTGACGAAGTTGCCGAGGGTGTCGGCGAGGTCCTTGTTGACCGTGGCGGTGAAGTGCTCCCAGGTGAAGGACGAGTCGTCCGACTCGGGCGCGTTGGCGATGAGGAAGTAGCGCCAGTAGTCCGCCGGGAGGATGTCCAGGGCCTGGTCGGTGAAGACGCCGCGCTTCTGCGAGGTGGAGAACTTCCCGCCGTAGTACGTCAGCCAGTTGAAGGCCTTGACGTAGTCGACCTTCTTCCACGGCTCGCGCACACCCAGCTCGGTGGCCGGGAACATCACCGTGTGGAAGGGGACGTTGTCCTTCGCCATGAACTCGGTGTAGCGGACGGGGTTCTCGCCGGAGTCCGCCTCGTACCACCAGGACTTCCAGTCGCGGTTCTCCGGGTCCTGGTCGGACCACTCCTTGGTCGCGCCGATGTACTCGATCGGGGCGTCGAACCAGACGTAGAAGACCTTGCCCTCGGCGGCCAGCTCCGGCCAGGTGTCGGCCGGGACCGGGACGCCCCAGTCCAGGTCACGGGTGATCGCGCGGTCGTGCAGGCCCTCGGTCAGCCACTTGTGGGCGATGGAGGAGGCCAGCTGCGGCCAGTCCTTGTCGTGCCGGGCGACCCATTCGCGGACCTCGTTCTCCAGCTTGGACTGGAGGAGGAAGAGGTGCTTGGTCTCGCGGACCTCCAGGTCCGTGGAGCCCGAGATCGCCGAGCGCGGGTTGATCAGGTCCGTCGGGTCCAGGACGCGGGTGCAGTTCTCGCACTGGTCGCCGCGGGCCTTGTCGTAGCCGCAGTGCGGGCAGGTGCCCTCGACGTAGCGGTCCGGGAGGAAGCGGCCGTCGGTGGGCGAGTAGACCTGGCGGATCGCCCGCTCCTCGATGAAGCCGTTCTCGTTCAGCTTGCGGGCGAAGTGCTGGGTGATCTCGCGGTTCTGCGCGGAGGAGCTGCGGCCGAAGTAGTCGAACGCGAGTGCGAAGCCGTCGTAGACCGCCTTCTGGGCGTCGTGCGCCTGGGCGCAGAACGCGTCGACCGGGAGACCCTGCTCCTTCGCGGCCAGCTCGGCGGGGGTGCCGTGCTCGTCCGTCGCGCAGATGTAGAGGACGTCGTGGCCGCGCTGGCGGAGGTACCGGGCGTACACGTCCGCCGGGAGCATGGACCCCACCATGTTGCCCAGGTGCTTGATCCCGTTGATGTACGGAAGGGCGCTGGTGATGAGGTGTCGAGCCATCGTGGCTGCTCCCAGGTCGCTGCTTTTTCTCAGGTTTCGAACCTTGAAATCGTAGCCGACAGAGGTGGGCCGCCCGCTTCCCGTTTTGCTGGGTGGAACGGGGTGGGAAGGGGGCGGCCCAATGGGGTGCGGGGTGGGGTGTGAGGTGGGGTGCGGGGTGGCTACCGCCGGTTATGGGCGGTTGTGATCGGTTATGGCCGCCAAGCGGCCAGTACGCCTTCGTAGAGCTCGGTGTCCGTCAGCTCGCGGGGGGTGGGGCCCGCGTGGAAGAAGGCCGTGTTCTCGGTCTTCAGTTTGCGGAGGTAGTCGAAGGCCTTGTTGTCGTGGTCTCCGAAGGCGACGAAGGAGAAGAAGACGGCGGGGTGCGTGGTCGCGGCCGCGGTGAGGGACTGGGTCGCGGGGGTCTTCGCGTCCGGGGCGCCGTCGGTCTGGAAGACCACCAGGGCGGGGGTGTCGGGGGTGCTGTTCTTGTCGTGGTGGGTGAGTACGGCGTCCACGGCGGCGTGGTAGCTGGTGCGGCCCATGCGGCCGAGGGCGGCGTGGACGTCGTCGATCTTCGTCTCGTGGTCCGGGGTGAGGGTGAGGTCGGTGGTGCCGTCGATCTCCGTGGAGAAGAAGACGACGTGGACCGTGGCCTCGGGGTCCAGGTGGGCGGCGAGGGCGAGGGTCTGGTCGGCGAGGGCCTGGGCGGAGCCGTCCTTGTAGTACGGGCGCATGCTCGCGGAGCGGTCCAGCACGAGGTAGAGCTTCGCTCGGGTGCCGGTGAGGTCGGCCTTCTTGAGGGCGGCTGTGGCTGCCTTGTAGGCGGTGGCGAGGGAGGGGGTGCGGGACTTGACCTTGGCGAGGGGGGTGGCGGGGGTTGTGGGTGCCGGGTTCTCCTCGGCGGGGGCCTCCGGCGTGGGTGCCGGGTCCGCCTCGGCTTCGCCTTCGGCGTCCGTGTTCCCTCCCGCACCACCCGTGCGGGTCTCGTTGTCGGGTGCGGGTGGCCCCTGTGGGGCGTCCTCGCCGTCGGCGGCCTGCGGCGTCGTCGTCTCTTCGGCCGCGGCCTCCTGAGCTTCAGCGTCCGGCTCGGCTGCCTCAACGGCCGGCTCTTCGCCCTCCGCCTTCACCGCAGCGTCCGGCTCCGCCGTCTCCGCGGGCCGGTCCTCAGCCTCGGGCTTCTCCTCAGTCCGCTCCTCGGCGTCCGTCTGGAGTTCGGGGTGGTTCGTGTCCGGCGTGGTTGTGGTCGGGTCCGTGGGGGTTGCCGGGTGGGGGACCTGGATGTTGTCGAAGGCCGCTGTCACCAGGTCGTGTTCGTCGGGGGACGAGCGGCGGGGTTCGGGGACTGTGGTGGTGGGAGAGGGGTGGGCGGGGTCGGCCGTAGTGGGCGTGGCCGCCGTGGGCGCCGCCGGGGTGCCGGGCTCCGTGGTGGGGGCGGTCGGCTCGGGGGTGGTCGGTTGCGCCGGGAGGCGGTCCGCACCCTCTGCCTCGGCGGCACGTGACTTGCGTGAGCGGCCGAATGCGTTCCGCAGGAGAGTGAGAATGCCCATGTGCGCAACCCTTCGCGTGAGTTGATGCCCGTTGATCCCTGGCCAGGACGGACACGTAAGGTTAGCGAAGGCGTCAGTGGGGGGAAGCGATCGACCGGGCCGCAGCGACCTCCTGGCGGAGAGGTTCCAGGACGCTGCCGGCGGGACCGGTGAGATCCGTGCGGACCGGGGTCAGGGTTTCCGCGTCGCGTACGCCCTCCGACAGCTCCCGCAGTTGCCGCACTACCTGGGTGATCTCGGCCGGGGACGGGGGCGGCGCGCCGTGCTTCACCCGGACGCGGGCCGCCGTCGTCGCGTCGATGATCCGCTCCACGGCGACGACCAGCGGCCACCAGGCGGCCGCGCGGCGGCCGGTCGGCGGTGGTTCGGTCAGGGCCCGCTGGAACTCCGTACGCAGGACCGAGAGGTCGCGGTAGAGGCGGCGGCGCATACGGGCCCGGGCCGCCGGGGAGGCGGCCGGATCGAACGCTGTTTCCACATAGGCCGCCGTGTCCGCCACCGCGTCGGCCAGGCCGGCGCCGACCCGGGTGCGCCAGCTCTCCGGCCAGAGGAGATAGCCGGCCGTCAGCGCGATGGCGCAGCCGAGGAGCGAGTCCGTCAGGCGGGGGAGCAGCAGTGCCGTGCCCTGGTGGTTCAGGATGTCGGACAGGAGGAGGATGACCGGGGTGATCGCCGCCGTCTGGTATCCGTAGCCCCGCGGGGTCAGCGCCGGGATCAACGGGGCCAGGATCAGCATCACCGGGACGTCCCACCAGCCCAGGGGGACCTCCGCCAGGACCACCGCCGCGATCACCAGGCCCGCCACCGTGCCGAGGGCGCGCAGCAGGGCGCGGGAGAAGACCGAGCCGAAGTCGGGCTTCATGACGAACGTGATGGTCAGCGCCACCCAGTAGGAGCGGGGAACGGGGATCAACGACACCAGGGCCTGGGCGATGCCGATGCAGACCGCGAGGCGCAGGCCGTAGCGCCAGGAGTTGGCCGACAGCGTCACGTTGCGGATCGCTCGTGCCGTGCGGATGCCCAGCGCGGCGGGGCGGCCCAGGCGGTCGTCGATGCCCCGGGGGTCGACGTCGGGGGCCGTGACGACCTCGGCCGTGTGGCGCAGCGCGTGGTCCACCGCGCGTGCCGTCTCCGTCGTGGGGAGGGGGAGGTCCAGCGCCATCGGGCCCGTGCAGCCCGTTTCGACCGCGCGGGCCAGGTGCTCGGCCGCCTCCGGGACCCGGGGCGGAAGGGGCAGGCCCGCCAGGTGGGCTGCGGGGGCCGCCTCCACCACCGTGGTGATGGCGTTCAACTGGGCCAGCAGACGGGTGAGTTCGCGGCTGCGGCCGTGGTGGCGGGCGCGCCGGGCCAGGATCAGGTCGTAGGCCTGGTTGAGGGACTGGGTGACGGTGCGGCGGGCGTCCTCGTACTCCTCGGTGCGGTCCGTGCCGGAGACGGTGAGGAGGGCTGCGACCGCGCGGTAGGTGGCCGCCACCGCCGCGCGTTCGGGCACGCCCGAGCGCAGCGGCCAGGCCAGCAGGGCGAGGAGGAGGACCAGGAGGCCGCCGCCCGTCATCAGGGCCGGGGCCAGCCACCAGGGGTGGGGGAGCGGGAGGCCCGCGCCCACCACGCAGTTCAGGAGGAGCAGCAGCCCGGAGACCGAGGCCACCGCGCCGATCGTCGAGATCATGCCGGACAGCAGCGCCACTGCGGTGACGGCGGCCACCGCGTACCAGCCGTGGCCGTACACCAGCGTGCCCAGCGTCACACCGACCGCGCCGAAGAGCTGCGGTACGGCGATGTTGAGGATGCGCATGCGGTAGGCGTCGGCGGTGTCGCCGATGACGCCGGACAGGGCGCCCATGGAGGCGAGGGCGCCGTACGCGGGATATCCGGTGGCGAGGCCGATCGCCAGGGGGAGGGCCAGCGCGAGGGCGGCGCGGGCCACGGCCGCCTTGTTGACGGGGGCGTGCTCGGGGCGGAGATTCCGGACCAGCCAGTCGGGAGGGGTGAGGCCGATGGGGAACTCTCGCGACATGCGGCCATTATCGCCGTCCGCCGCCGTTCACTCCGATCCGCGCCGGGTCATCCGCGCTGGTGGAGGGCGAGATCCACGACCAGGGCCCGGTGGTCGCTGCCGGTCACGCGCAGAAAGCGGGCGCCGGTCGCGGTGAAGTCCGAGGAGAGCAGGACATGGTCGATCTGGGTGCCGACGACCGAGGCGGTGCGCGCGGGCCAGCTGGCGGCGCGGTCGTGTCCGGCGAGACGGGCGGCGTCGGTCAGCCCGGTGTCGAGGATGCGGCGGAAGGCCGCGTGGTCCTGGGTGGCGTTGAAGTCGCCGGCGAGGACGGTGGGGGTGCGGGGGTCGGCGGCCGCGAAGGCGCGGAGCCTGCCGAGTTCGCGCCGCCACAGGCCGACCTGGTCCGGCAGCGGGGGCATGGGATGGGCGAGTTGGAGCCGTACGGCATGGCCGTGCACGTCGGCCACGGCGCCGGGCATGCCCATGGTGCCGGCGACACCGGCCGTCGGCTTCAGCGGAAAGCGGCTGAGGATGAGGGAGCCGTGGGAGCCGGCCGCGCGGACCGCCTGCCGGTACGGGTAGGCCGTCGCGAAGTCGGCCTCCAGCGTGGCCTGGCAGGTGTACTCGCACTCCTCGACGAAGACGACGTCCGGCCGGCGGTCGCGGATCCGGGGGACCAGGGCCGGGGTGCCGCGCCCGAACTCCACGTTGGAGGTCAGCACGCGCAGCGTGGCGAGCGGCGGCCCGTCCGGCTCGGCGGTTCTGCCGTACGGCTCCAGATACCAGGCGAGCAGGCCGAGTACGGCGACCGCGCCCACCAGGCCGGGCCACCAGCGGGCGAGCAGCGCGCACAGCAGGGCGACGCCGGCCGGCACGAGCAGCCAGGGCAGGAAGGCGAGCAGCTGGGGCACGGGGGTGACGCCGTCGGTGTCGGCGGCCCGGCAGCCGACCACTGTGCCGACTCCGGCCAGCAGCAGTCCGGTACTCCAGATGCCGAGCCTGCGTCCGGGGCGTCGGTTCACGGGGCGAGCCTAGGGCCGGGCGTCCGCCGCGCGCCAGGAATTCACCGGGGGCGCCCGGCGCCAGGAACTCACTGGGGGACATCCACGGGGGACATTCACAGGGTGTGGAGATCCGTGTGCCGCGCCGCGGCATCCACAGGCTGGGGAAGGCGGGCGCGCCGGCCGGCAGGACTCGTGAGACGGACGAGGTCAGACCCGGGCCCGGGTCGGTTCCTCGGCCGGAGCGGGCGGGTGCGCGGAAGCGGCGGTCGAGGCCGGAGCCGGGACGGCGGCGCCCCGGCGCCGTGCGGGACGCGCCACGCGCAGATACCGGATCAGCCAGGTGGCGAGGGCCACCGTGAGGCCGAGGCCGAGCAGCAGCCAGGAGACCGTGCGCAGGGTGCCGGTGAGGGCGTCGTACACCGCGCCCGCGGCCGGGTGGGGCACGTCGGCGGGCAGGTCGGCGAGGGTGAGGTCGCGGCCGACGGCGAGGGCCAGGGCGAGCAGCCCGCCGCCCAGAGCGGTGGCCAGCGCGGTCGCGACGACGGCGCGGCGGCGGCGGACGGCCAGGGTGATCCCGGTGGTGGCGCAGCCGACGGCTGCCACCGGCAGCCAGAAACCGGCGACTTCGAGCACGTGGAACCCCTTCCGGAGCAGGATCAGTTCGCCCGCCGGGAGCACCGAGACTGCGGTGTGCTCCACCGGGATGCGCGCGGCCAGCGGCACATGGTCGCGGGTCAGCTGGCGCTTGACCTGGTCGGTGACGGGGGCGAAATCGACGGTGACGGGTCCCGCGGCCGAGGTGGCGTCGCCCTCGTCGCGCAGGGCGCGCAGGACCGCGTCGTGGGTGATCTGGTTGCCGGTGTCCCAGGCCAGCCGGAAGGCCTCGGTCTGGGTGAAGGAGCGCGCGACGTCGCGCAGGAACGGCCGGACGGAGTCGGGTACCGGGCCGACGTCCAGATGGTGGTCGACCGCGCGCAGGATGCCGTCGCCGACGGTGTCCGCCACGGCCTCCCGCACGCTCGGGTCGGCGGCGAGCGGTGCCATCGCGGTGACGTAGCGGCCGGTGTCGGCGAGTCCGTAGGCGGCCCAGGCCGCGAGCGCGCCGAACGGCACGAGCAGGCAGGTCAGGGCGAGCAGTACGGCCGACAAGGCGCTCCTGAGGCGTGGGGGCACGCTTCCAGACAAGGGCCCCTCGGGCGGGGGCGCCAGCGGGAGGCCCGCGATCGGGGGACGGGCGGGCCGAACGGGTGTCATGGCGGAGCCGGGGGCCGCGTTCTCCGGTGGAGGGTTCGCCCGAACGGGTGTTTCCTGGTGCTGAGGAGGATGAAGCGACGTACGTGGTGACGGGGAGGAGAGGGAAAGAGGGGGGTCACAGGGGAGTGCGTGGGCCACGGTCGGCCGGCCGGGGCCCACGCACATGACACAGGGCGGTACGGCCCGCGCTTTCCAGGGCCGTGGACCGCTCAGCGGACCCGGTGCCCGAACGCGTCCTCGCGCGTGTAGTAGCGGTAGAAGAACACGGCGAAGGTGCACCCCGCGACGACCAGCGACATCAGCACGGACCGCTCCACCGAGTGGCCCGTCTGGATGTACAGGAAGCCGAACGCGACACCGGCGAACGCCGTCCACAGCAGCGCGTGCAGCTCCCGCTGCATCCGCGGGGCCAGCGTCAGCAGAGCCATGCACACCACCGCGAACACCAGCGCACTCACCCAGCCGAGCAGCAGGTTCCCGCCGGTGATGGCGCCGCCCTGACGGCTGTCGGCCGCCACCCAGTAGCCGTAGACCAGTCCCATGACGACCGGGACGGCGATGCGGGCGATGCGATGGGTGCGCGCGTCGAAGACGTCGGGCGGGCGGGTGCGCCCCTTGGATTGCCGGGTCGCGATCTCCTGCGTGCCGCCGGGGCGGGGCGTGCCGCCGGGCGCGGGTGCCGCGTGAGCCATGAGCGCACTCCTCTCTCCTTGCCCCCGCCTCCAGCGCACACCTGGGGACACGGCCCGGCAACTCGGCCGGGAGGGTGACGGGTGTCCGGATGCGCCCTGATCTCTCCCGTGTTTCGCCGAGGGCACGGAGGGCTGCCCGCCGTGACGGGTGCGGCGGACAAGGGAAGCGGAGGGCGAAGAGCGCGAAGGGGGACGATTGCGGTCCTGAGGCGCGGGTTTGCAGCCGCAGCGGTTACGGTGCTGGCTGGAAGGCGGAACAGGGTCGACAGGGGGAGGGACGATGCCCGGAACCGTGCTGTTGCTCGCTGCCGCGCCGCTCGGCCGGGGGCGGCTGGTGGACGCGGCCGGTGTGCTGCCGGTGCTGGCCGCCGTCGCGCCCGCCGTGCTGTCCGGGACCGACACCGCCAACGTGGTCGAACTCGCCGACCCGTTGGAGCCGCAGGCCGTGCTGACCCGGCTGCGGGCCGCGGCGGCGGCGCCCGCGCCGTTGACCGTGTACATCGCCGGGCAGCTGCAGTTGGACCGGCGCCAGCGGTTGCCGCACCTCGCGCTGGCGCGTACGACGCCGGCGACGGTTCGCTATACGGCGCTGCCCTGGCACTGGATCCGGGAGGAGTTGCGGTTGCGCTCCGCTGCGGACACGGGGCTCGTCCTGGACCTGCACGCGGATGCGGAGACGTGGCAGTACGTCGCCGAGCGGGGGCTGGACTGCGGTCGGAACACGGCCGTTTACGGTCGGGTCGCGGTGGGCGCCGGGCGGCGGGGGGTGGCTGTGCCGGCGTACATGAAGGCCGTGGCCACGTTGTTGCGGAGCGGACATCGGCCTTCCCTCGGGCAGTTGCACGAGCAGGCGTGGGCCCGGGTCGCGGAGTCGAGTGCGGGGCGGGACCTGGTGCTGGCGTTCCCCGGAGGCTCCGCCCCCAGACCCCCGTTCGCCCACCCGCCGACCCGCCCCGACTCGCCGCCCGCCCAGCCCGCCACCCCACCCGGCATCACCCATGCCCCACCCGGCATCACCCACGCCCCATCCGGCATCACCCACGCCCCCTACGCCGCCACCCAGGACGCCCGAGCCGTCCTGCCCGGCTTCCCCGCCCCCGCTCGCGACATCGGCGCCGGCGCCGGCACCCATGACCCGCACGTCCTCGCCTACGACGCCCGAGCCGTCCCGCCGGGCTTCCCCGCCCCCGCCCGCGACATCGGCACCGGCGCCGGCACCCGCGACCCGCACGCCCACACCTACGACGCCCGCGCCCTCTCGCTCGGCCTGCCCGCCCGCGCTCACGCCCCCGACTCCCCCCGGCAAGACCCCCACAGCGCCATCAGCGCCGCCGTTCAGGACGGGCGGCACGGGGATGCCGATGTTCTCGCCGCCGAGCTTGAGCGGACCGCCGTCGGTGCGTATGGGCCCGCCTCGGACGAGGCCCTGCACTGGGCCGAAGTCCGCGCGGATCTCGCGATGTTCGCGGGGGACGCGGTGCGCAGTTGCCGGGCCTGGCTGGCCGTTGCCGGGGTGCGGCTGGGGGCGGGGCAGGCGGTGGACGCGCCTGCCGTGGAGGCGGCCGTGGACCGGGCCCACCATCAGTGGGGGTGCATCGAGGACCCGGCCCCGGCTCGTGAACTCGGGCCCGCGCTCGCGGAGTTGAGGCTGCGGGTGCCGGGTCGTCGAACCGGCGCGCTGGAGAACGTCCAGGAGCATCTGCGCCAGCTCCAGGCGGCGGCGCAGTAGCGAGCAGTTAGCTATCGGTCCGTCACGCCGTCGGCAGTACGGCCAGTGCGCCGGAGACGAGGGTGCGGATGCCCGGGGCGACGGTGGAGAGGTCGGGGGCGAAGTGCGGGCTGTGGTTGCTGGGGACGGCCGCGAACTTCTCCGGCACGGTGTCCCCGGGGGCCTGGTCCCACACCTGCGGCGGGGTGGTCGTCACGAACCAGTACGCGTACGGGATGGAGCCGAGCGCCAGCTCGGGGAAGTCCTCGCTGCCCATCGCCGGGCCCGGGTCGAACACCGTGTCCGCGCCGAAGACCTCCCGGTGCACGGCGGCCACCGCGGCGTCGGTGGCGGCGTCGTTCACGGTCATGGGGAAGGTGTTGCCGACGGTCACCTCCGGCTCGCGCGGGCAGCCGGCGGCCAGGCACTCGCCGTGCGCGATGCGCCGGATCGCGGCCAGCATCCGCTGCCGTACCTGCTCGGACTGGCTGCGCAGGTTCAGCGAGATGCGCGCCTCGGACGGGATGATGTTGTGCCGGGTGCCGGCCTCGACGCGGCCCACGGTCAGCACCGCGGACTCACCGGCCGCCAGCTCCCGCGACACCACCGTCTGCAGCCGGGTGACCAGGTAGGCGGCGGTCACCACCGGGTCCACGGTCGCCTCCGGCCGTGAGCCGTGCCCACCGCGGCCGTGCACCACGATGTCGACGTCCGTCGACGCCGACATGATCAGACCCGGCGCGTGCGGGTACAGACCGGCCAGGCCGGGCGTCGCGTGCTGCCCGAGCAGGACGTCCGGGCGGCCGAAGCGCTCGTACAGTCCGTCCGCGACCATGCGCGCCGCGCCCTGCCCGGTCTCCTCGGCCGGCTGGCCCACCACCAGCAGGGTGCCCCGCCAGGTCTCCCGCCCGGCGGCCAGCGCTGCGGCGGCGCCGGTCAGCCAGGTGACGTGCAGATCGTGCCCGCAGGCGTGCATCACCCCGTCCACCTGCGAGGCGTACGGCAATCCGGTCTCCTCCCGCACCGGCAGCGCGTCCATGTCGGCGCGCAGCAGCACGGTCGGCCCGTCGCCGTTGGACAGTCGGCCCACGACACCGGTGCCGCCGACGCCCTCGGCGGTCTCGAAGCCGGCCTCCTTCAGCCGGCCGGCCAGCGTTCCGGCGGTGCGGTGCTCGCGCAGGGACAGCTCGGGATGGCGGTGCAGGTCGCGGTAGAGGTCCTCCAGGGACGGGACCGGGAGGTCGGCGGTGAGGTCCAGCGCGGTGCGGGCGGCAGGGGAAATCACCGGACCAGCGTATGCGGGCCGGACGCACGGGCGCCCCGCCGCGGGCGTCAATGGAGTTCATTGATTTGCGTCACCTGAGCGGAGTCGGCTGGCTACGCTCAGTACATGGTGAACATCCGGGCCCTCGACCCTGCTGCTTCCCCGTTGGACTACTTCGGAGCAGAGCTGCGGAGAAAGCGCGAGGCGGCGGGGCTGACCCTGAAGGAGCTGGGCGCGGTCGTCTTCTGCACGGGCTCGCTGATCGGCCAGGTCGAGACCGCGGCGAAGGTGCCGACACGGGAGTTCGCCGAGCGGGTGGACGCGGCGCTGCTGACGGACGGGTTCTTCTCGCGGCTGGTGGGGCTGGTACTGCGGAGCCAGCTGCCGAGCTGGTTCCAGCCGTTCGCGGAGATGGAGGCTACGGCGACGTACATCTCCACGTATCAGTGCCAGCTGGTGTACGGGCTTCTGCAGACGGAGGCGTACGCGGCGGCGCTGTTGTGCGTGGACCACCCGGACAGGGTCGACGAGATGGTTGCCGCCCGCCTGGAACGGCAGCGTGTCCTGGAGCGAGAGAACCCGCCCGCGCTATGGGTGGTCCTGGACGAGTCGGTGCTGCACCAGATGGTGGGCGACCGGGACGTGATGCGCGAGCAACTCGCCCGCCTGTTGACCTTCCGGGACAAGCCGTGGGTGCACATCCAGGTGCTGCCTTACTCCGTGGGCGCGCACACCGGGATGATGGGCTCGTTCACACTGCTGCGCTTCGACGACCACCCCGACCTCTTCTACTGTGAGAGCTACGACCAGGGGCACATGACGGCCAACCCACAGGCAATCAGGGAGCGTTCGGTCGGTTACGCTCGCTTGCAGGCTGCCGCCCTCTCTCCGGAGGACTCAGCGGACCTGATCGCCCGTGTGATGGAGGAACGCTATGGACACCAGCAAGCAGCTGAAGGCCGCGACGTGGCGTAAGTCCAGCTACAGCGGCACCAGCGGCGGCGAATGTGTTGAGGTCGCCGACCTCCCCGCCCTCGTCGCCGTCCGTGACTCCAAGAACCCCGGCCACGGCATCCTTGCCCTCACGCCCGCCGCCTGGGCCGACTTCCTCACGCATGCCGTGAAGTGACAGTCGAGCTCTGAACTGTCGGCCGGGGCTCCGCCGCCCGTGCCGGGCCCGCGTTCGCTGCCGTGACCAGTGCCGCCACGGCCACCACCGCGGCGGCGACGCCACGGACATACCTGGTGTTCTGCCGTTCGTAGGGTGCGGATGTACGTCCGGGCACGGTGACCTCGCAACACAACAGCGACCTATTAAGCAGACTTAATTCACCGTTTAACCTAGAGGCTGAGCGGGGCCAACGGCAAGGCTGTCAAGGCGAGTTGGTGGGGGCGGCGATGCGTGAGCGGGACGATCCGGCTGTCGTCGGGCGGCGTGTGCAGAAGTTGCGTACCCAACGTGGGCTGACGCAACGACAGTTGGCGGAGCCCGCCTACACACCCGCGTACATCTCTACCCTGGAGGCGGGCCGGGTGCGGGCCTCCGACGAGGCGTTGCGGCACATCGCCGGCCGGCTCGGCGTGGCCTTCGAGGAACTGGCCGTCGGCCGGCCCGCCCACCTCGCCACCGATCTCCGGTTCCGGCTCACCGAGGCCCAGCGGGTGCTCGCCGACGGCAGGGCCGAGGAGGCCGCCGTCCAGTACGCGGAGCTGCTCGCCGAGGCCGAGCCCCACGGGCTCGACCACCTGCAGACCGGCGCCCTCCTGGGGCTCGGCGAGTGCGCCCTGGAGACCGGGGAGCTGGCTCGGGCGCGGGAGTTCTTCGAGCGGGCCGAGGGCTGCCTCGCGGACGAGTCCCTTCCGACGCGCGTACCGGCCGTCCGCGGCCGCGCCGTCTCGCACTACCTCGCCGGGGAACTCCGCTACGCCGTCTACCTCCTCGAATCCACCCTCGACGAACTGAACCGCGGCGGGCTGCACGACCCCGACGCCCTGCTCCTGCTCTACGCCAGCGTCATCGGCCCGTACATGGACATGGGCGCCCACGCCCGCGCCGCCCAGGCCGCCGAGTTCGCCCTCGCGCTCGCGCCGCAGGCCGGCGACCCGGCGCTGATCGCCCGGATGCACCGCTCGGTGGCCCGCACCCTGATCGCCGAGGGCCGGGTCGCCGAGGCCGACGCCTCCCTCGCCAAGGCGGCCGAGCTCTACCGTCAGCTGCGGCTGCGCACCGAGCTGGCCAACTGTCACTGGATGCGGGGCTATGTGTATGCCCAGAACGGCGAGCTGGAGCGTGCGGAGAGTGAGCTGAGGCAGGCGTACGCCATGCTCTCCGAGACCCGGGCCGCCCTCTACCGCAGCCAGGCCGCCGTGGAACTCGCCGACGTGCTGCACCGCCGGGGGAAGTCGCAGGAGGCCGCCGTACTGCTGGAGGGCGTCCTCGGCGACTTCTCCTCCGAGCGCGGCGCGGTGCACGCCGCCGCGGCCCACCGCCTGCTCGGCATCATCGCCGAGGACACCCGGGACACCGAGGCCGCCGAGGAGCACTACGTCCGCGCGCTCAGCCTGCTGGAACGCGCGGGCGCCGCCGGCGACCTGGCCGACCTGTGCCGCCTCCTCGGCGACCTGCTGCGCCGCACGGGCCGGATCGACGCGGCCCTGGACGCCTACCGCACCGGCCTCGGCCATCGCACGATGCCGGGCACCACCACCCTGGGCCCGGCCCCGGCCCAGCCCCCGCTGTGAGACCCGGGGGCCGTCCGGCGATTCCCTCCCCACGGCCGTAAGGGCGTGGGAGATGCCCCTAGCCCCCGGCCCCGCGAGGACGGTCAGACCTGGGCCCGGCCCTGTCTGCGGACGTCCGCCAGGCGCAGCGCGCCGTCCTGGACGGCGGCCTGGGTGGTGTCGTTCGCCACGTCGCCCAGTCCGCCGTTGGTGAGGGCGAACGCGTCCTGGCCGATCCGGACGGCGGCCACGTCCAGCGTGAGCGTGGCCTTGGCTCCGTCGTCCCGCAGGGCGGCGATGCTGACGCGCAGGCCCTGGCGCGCGTCCCCGACCTGCGGCAGTGCGGCGTCGCTGACCCGGACGTCCTCCGTGATCTTGGTCTGCGTGGTGGCCGTGAACCGCGCGCACTGCTCCGGCATCGTCTTCAGCCAGGCCAGCGCCGCGTCGACGTCGGCGGGGCGGCGGGCGGCGATCTGGTAGCGCAGCTGGGCGTCGGTGTCCTCGTCGTCCAGGCCGACGGCGGCGCGGGCGGGGCCGCCGAGGAGTTCGTCGGTGTAGAGGGTGTCCAGCAGCCGCTGGCACGCGCCGGCCGAGGTGGTCGCCTTCAGCAGCTCGTCCCGCCAGATGGCCGCGCCCCGGGTCGCCGTCCAGGGAGCGCCGAGGTCGGTCTGGCTGATCAGCGCGGCCTGCGCCTGCCCGTCGGTGAGGGCGGAGCCGCCGGGCCGCGTGGACCCCTTCGGCGACTGGGCCGGCTTGTCGACCGTCGGGAGGGGCTGGGGCGCGGTCGCCGGTTGCCGCAGCCCGAGGGCCGCGCAGCCGCCGGCCGTGATGAGGCCGGCGGCTATGAGGGAGAGCCGCAGGCCGCGGGGGCGTATCGCATCGGTCAACGAGGTCGGCGAGAGCATCGAGGTGCCTCCGGGGCTGCGAGCCGCTGGTGTTCCTGCTCTCACGGCACCACCGCCCCGACCGCCCCACCAGCGCTCCGGGCCGTCCGGGTGAGTGGTCCCGCCGATCCGGGTGAACGGGCCCGCGGATCCGGGTGAACGGCCCGCGGATCCGGCGCAGCGAGCCCGCCGATCCGGGTGCGCGGGCAGCCGGAAATCCCTCGATCCGTGGCTGCGGCCTCTGCTACGGTCGCCGCATGCAGCGCGCCCAGCAGTGCCCGCCGTGCCCGCAGAGCACGACGACGCCGGACACCGTCCCGGCGCGCTGACACCTGACCAGCATCGAAGCCCCGGGGCGAGCGCCCCGGGGCTTCTGGCGTGTCCGGGGTGTTCGCCTCTCCTCGTGAGGAGACCCCCATGAACGACCTGCACCAGCTGCCCGACCACCGCCGCCTCGGCCGCGAACTCGACCTGTTCGACACCGACCCGCTGATGGGCGCCGGACTGCCGTACTGGCTGCCCGACGGCGCGGTCGTCCGGCACACCCTGGAGGAGTACATCCGCGAGGCCGAACGCCGGGCCGGGTACCGGCATGTGTACTCGCCCGCGCTCGGCAAACGCGACCTGTACGAGATCTCCGGGCACTGGGACCACTACCGCGACGACATGTACCCGCCCATGCAGGTCGGTGCGGACGAGGTCGTGCTGCGCCCCAGCCTCTGCCCCCACCACGCCCTGATCTACCGCTCCCGCTCCCACAGCTACCGCGAACTGCCCCTGCGCATCGCCGAGTTGGGCGGCATGTACCGTGCGGAACTCTCTGGTGTCCTCGGCGGGCTGACCCGCGTCCGGGCCATCCAGCTCAACGACGCCCATATCTTCTGCACCCTGGAGCAGGCGGTGGAGGAGGCCCGCGACGCGCTGGCGCTCATCGCCCGCGCCTACGCCGACCTCGGCATCGAGGCCGTACGGCACCGGCTGTCACTGCCCGGCGAGGGCGGCAAGTACGTCGCCGACCCCGAGCTGTGGCAGCGGGCCACCTCGCTGCTGAAGGAGGTCCTCGCCGAGGCCGGGGTGGAGTACGAGGAGGCGGCGGGCGAGGCCGCCTTCTACGGCCCGAAGATCGACGTGCAGATCGCCGACCCGGCCGGCCGCGAGTCCACCCTGTCCACCGTGCAGATCGACTTCCACCAGCCGGCCCGCTTCGACCTGCACTACATCGGCGCGGACGGCGCGAAACACCGCCCGGTGATGGTGCACCGCAGCATCATCGGCAGCGTCGAACGGGCCGTCGCCCATCTCCTGGAGGCGCACGCCGGAGCGTTTCCGGCCTGGCTGGCCCCCGTCCAGCTGGTGGTGCTGCCGGTCGCCGTGGAGCAGGAGGAGCGGGCGGCCGCGGTCGTACGGGAGGCCCGGGAGCTGGGCCTGCGCGCCGAACTCGCGGGGCCCGCCGAGGGCACCCTCGGCGCCCGGATCCGGGCCGCGCGCCTGGTGCCGTACCAGGCGGTGATCGGCGACCGGGAGGCCGGCGCGGGCCTGGCCGCCGTACGGCTGCGGGACGGCCGCCGGCCCGGCGCGCTGCCGGTGCCCGAGCTGCTGTCCCGGATCGCCGCGCGGGTGGCGGCGCGCGGCACCGTGCTGTGGGACTGATCTAGGGTGCTGGTGTCGGAGTCGGCATCGGTGTTGTACGACGAAGGAGTCCGTAGTGACCGGTCAGCCCATCCCCGTGATCATCGACTGCGACACCGGCGTCGACGACGCCCTCGCCCTGCTCCTCGCCGTACGCCACCCCGGCCTCGATCTGCGGGCGGTGACCTGCGTGGCCGGGAACACGGACGTCGACGGCGTGGTCCGCAACACCCTGACCGTGCTGGAGCAGGCGGGCGCCCCGGACATCCCGGTGGGCCGGGGCGCCGAACGCCCGCTGCTCGAACCGGCCCGCCCGGCCGAGCATGTGCACGGCTCCGACGGCATGGGCGACCTGGGCCTGCCCGCCCCGAAGCGGACCGCTTCCGAGCTGGACGCCGTCGCCCTGCTGCGCCGCGAGATCCTCGCCTCCCCGCGCCCGGTCACCCTGATCCCCACCGCACCCCTGACGAACATCGCCCTGCTGCTGCGCACCCACCCGGAGGTGACCCGCAACATCGAGCGGATCGTCTTCATGGGCGGCGCGGTCGGGACCGGCAACGCCACGCCGGTCGCCGAGTTCAACGTCTGGCACGACCCGGAGGCGGCGGCGATCCTGCTCACGGCCGGGGTGCCGATCACGATGTACGGCCTCGACGTCTTCATGCGGGTCGTCGTGGACGCCCCCGACGTCCATCGGCTGCGCCAGAGCAGCGACCCCGGCACCCGCCTGGCCGGCGAGCTCCTCGCGCACCGGCCGACCGCGGTGGGCGAGGAGCCGGAGGCGGAGGAGGCGGGCGGTCTCGGGGACGCCGGCGCGGTGTGCGCGGTCGCCGACCCGCAGGGCATCACCTCGCGCCTGCTCCCGGTCGAGGTCGCCCTCGCCCCCGGCCCCGGCCGGGGCCAGACGATCGTCGACCGCCGCCCGCGCCTGGGCGAGTCCGAGATCCACGAGGGCCGGCGCGAACAGGCCCTGGTGGACGTGGCGTTGGAGGTCGACGTGGACCGCTACGTGAAGCTGTACCTGGAGACGGTGGAGCGGTAGCCGGGGCGGCGTCCCGGCTGCACCTCGGGTCCACGGCGGCGCCGAAGGTTCCTTTTCCGGGCGATGTGGACAGATTCCCTGTGCTGTCGTCCGTCCTTCCCGAAGGCCCGAAGGGATCCCGTATGGCAGACCGCTCCCCGGACGTCTCCTCCAGGAACCCCGACTGGTGGCGCCAGGCCGTCATCTACCAGGTCTACCCCCGCAGCTTCGCCGACGCCGACGGCGACGGACTCGGCGATCTGCGCGGCATCACCCGGCGCCTGAACCATCTCGCCACCCTCGGCGTCGACGCCCTGTGGCTGAGCCCCTTCTACCCCTCCGAACTGGCCGACGGCGGCTACGACGTCGCCGACCACCGGGACGTCGACCCCCGCCTCGGCACCCTGGACGACTTCGACGCCCTGGTCGGCGAGGCCCACCGGCTCGGTCTGAAGGTCGTCGTCGACATCGTCCCGAACCACACCTCGCACCAGCACCCCTGGTTCCAGGAGGCCCTGCGCTCCGCCCCCGGCTCCGCCGCCCGCGACCGCTACGTCTTCCGCCCCGGCCGGGGCCCGCACGGCGAACTCCCGCCCACCGACTGGCAGTCCGTCTTCGGCGGCAGCGCGTGGGAGCGGATCCCGGACGGTGAGTGGTACCTGCACCTCTTCGCCCCCGAACAACCCGACCTCGACTGGGGCAACGACGACGTCCGCGCCGACTTCCGCACCACCCTGCGCTTCTGGTCCGACCGGGGCGTCGACGGCTTCCGCGTCGACGTCGCCCACGGCCTCGCCAAGGATCTCGCCGAGCCGCTGCGGGACATCGGCGGCCTGGGCGCCACCGGCGAGGCGGCCCTGCCCCTCGTCCCGCCGGGCAGCCACCCCTACTGGGACCGCGACGAGGTGCACGAGATCTACCGCGACTGGCGCAAGGTCCTCGACGCCTACCGCCCGGCCCGCAGCGCCGTCGCCGAGGCCTGGGTCCCGGGCGCCCGCCGGGCCCGGTACGCCCGCCCCGACGAACTCGGCCAGGCCTTCAACTTCGAGTATCTGGAGGCTCCTTGGGACGCGGCGGAACTGCGCCGGGTGATCACCGAGGAGCTGGCCACCGCCCGGGCCGCCGGTGCCTCCGCCACCTGGGTCCTCTCCAACCACGACGTCGTCCGCCACGCCTCCCGTCTGATGCTCCCGCCCGGCACCGACCCGGGAGCCTGGCTGCTGTCCGGCGGCACCGCACCCGCCGTCGACACCGGGGCCGGGCTGCGCCGGGCCCGCGCGGCGACCCTGCTGATGCTGGCGCTGCCCGGATCGTCGTACCTCTACCAGGGCGAGGAACTCGGCCTCCCCGAGGTCGCCGACCTGCCCACCGAGGCCCTTCAGGACCCGATCTGGGAGCAGACCGGCCATGCCCGCAAGGGCCGGGACGGCTGCCGGGTGCCGCTGCCGTGGACGACGAGCGGGCCCTCCTACGGCTTCGGCCCGTGCGCCGGCTGGCTGCCGCAGCCCCCGTCCTTCGCGTCGTACGCCGTCCGGGCGCAGACCGGGACGGACGGCTCGACCCTGGAGCTGTACCGCACGGCCCTGCGCCTGCGCCGCAAGCTCCTGGAGGGAGAGGATCTGACGTGGGCCGCCGACAGCCCCGCAGCCGTCCTGGACTTCACCCGCTCCCCGAGCTGGCGCTGCGTCACCAACCTCGGGGACGCGCCGGTGCCGCTGCCACCGGCGGAGGTACTGCTGGCCAGTGGGCCACTGGAGGGGAGGGGGATCCTCCCGCCGGACACCACGGTCTGGCTGGCGTGACCAGCGCCGACGCACCGCGGCGTGGGCGCGCTCAGCCCGCGGTCGGTGCCGGACTCGCCCCCGGCGAAGCCCCGGCCCCGCCCCCGCCCCCGCCTCCGGCGATCCCGTTGATGTCGGCGGGCGTGGACGTCGCGCCCGGCGGCGGCGTCAGCACCACCTGCGGCTGACCCGCCGGAGGCGGTGGCGGGGTCAGATCGGAGTTCGGCAGCTTCGGCGGGGTCGTCTGCTGGAAGATGGTCTGGTCGAAGTCGACCAGACCGGTCTTCTCCATCACCGTCATATGGTCCAGCACGGTGTCATTGGCCTGGTCGGCGAGGGCGCGCACCAGCGAGTTCTTGGTGGTGGACCGGATCTTCGAGATCGTGTTGAAGATCGCGCCGTGTGTCATCCGCAGGATGTTGGCGAAGTCGCTGTCGAACTTCCTGCCGCTGTCCGCCTTCAACTGGGTGACAAAACCCTGCTGTTGGGGGCTCGGCAGGTTGGGCAGTGTGATGTTCAGCATCGGCGCTATCTTGCGGCAGGTGGTGTCCAGCGCGGCGTGGCCGTCGACCAGGTGCTTGCTGGCCGTGATGACCCCCGGTGTGGTGCCCTTCTGCAGCCCGATCTGCCCCACCGGGTACTCCCACAGGCCGGCCGCGCGCACCTTCACCACGAAGTCCCGGTCCTGCTCGGTGAGCGGCCCCCACGGGGTGTTGGCGACGACACGGTCCTGGGCGGTGGTGACCTTGTTCAGGCCGAGCATGCTCGGGTAGGCCAGTGCCGCGAGCGTCACGGCCATCGCACCGCCCACGAAGAGGGTTCCCGTCGCGTTCCGCGAAAAGCGCAGCACCGTGCCTCCTGCCCGGTCGGGGAGCCGCCCACATGACGGCATGGGGCGGTTCGGACACACAGCAGTACGGATGCGGAAGACGTTTGTATCTGTGCGGCAGGTAAAGAAGAGTTGACCATTCCTCGGGAGAGAGGTGGGCAAACGCTGCCATAGATTCGCGGTATGCCCCCACAGCCTCCCCCCAGGATGCCCGCCGCGCTGCCTGTCCTGCCCTACCGCAAGCCCACCAAGGGCCGGGACTACTGGGTGTTCGACGACGCGCTGCCCGAGGCCGACGCCGTACGGGAGCGGTGTCTGGCCAAGGACGACTGGGTCGAGGGCTACCCGTACACCTCCGAGACCTGGCCCGGGCTGCGCGCCATGCCCGGACTGGAGCCGGGTGAACTCGCCGTCATCGAGAGGCTGGTGAAGAAGGCCACCGGGGCGAAGGATCTGTGGGTGCAGCAGGCGCCCGGCGGCGGCACCCTGAACCACAACTGCGTCCAGGTGGTCGGCGAAGGTGAGAGCGAGCCCCGCCCGCACACCGACTCCCGCGCGCTGTGCCGGTACGCGGCCGTGCTCTACCTCAACCCGGACGTCCCCAAGGACTGCGGCACCGCGTTCTACCGCCAGTCACTGCCGGGCGGCCGGCTCGGCGGCAACGTCGTCCAGGCCCCGCACAACAACCTGGTCGAGGCCCTGGGCACCCGGTTCGTGCCCGGCAACCACTTCGAGGAGGACGTCCGCGTCCCGCACCGGTACAACCGCCTCCTCCTCTACAACGCCAACCTCGTGCACAGCGCGACCGGTTACCACGGCAAGACGCTGGAGGAGAAGCGGATGACGGCGGTCTTCTTCTGGATGGCCTGACGTCACAGGACCAGCAGCACCCCGGCCACGACGGCGCACACGGCACATACGGCGCACACCGCGAGGGCCGCGCCGACGCAGCGGCGGCGCAGCTCCTCGTAGCGCTGCTCGTACTCGGCGCGCAGCGAGACGCAGCGGGCCGCAACGCGTTCCAGGTCCGCCCGGGCGCGTTGCAGGCTGTCGGCGACGTACCGGCGCTCGACGTCCTCGCGCTGCGCGGTCGTCAGCCACTCCATGGGCGCGGCGAACTCCCGTGCGCGCTGCTCCGCCTCGGCGATCCGGGCCTGCCAGAGCAGGTATCCCTCCACCTCGTCGGCCAGGGCACCGTCGGCGCCCGGCCTCGGCGGACCGTTCACCCCTGCCCTCGGCCGGTCCGGGCCGGGAGCTGGTGCTCGTGCTCGGCCAGCGCGATGTCGGGGTGGTGCAGGTCGAACGCCGGGGACTCGCTGCGGATCCGGGGCAGGGTGACGAAGTTGTGCCGCGGGGGCGGGCAGGAGGTCGCCCACTCCAGCGAACGGCCGTAGCCCCACGGGTCGTCCACGCCGACCGGCTTGCCGTACCGGGCCGTCTTCCACACGTTGTAGAGGAACGGCAGCATCGACAGACCGAGCAGGAACGAGCCGATCGAGGAGACCGTGTTCAGGGCGGTGAAGCCGTCGGAGGCCAGGTAGTCGGCGTAGCGGCGCGGCATGCCCTCGGCGCCCAGCCAGTGCTGGACCAGGAACGTGGTGTGGAAACCGACGAACAGCGTCCAGAAGGTGAGCTTGCCGAGGCGCTCGTCCAGCATCTTGCCGGTCATCTTCGGCCACCAGTAGTGGAAGCCCGCGAACATCGCGAAGACGACCGTGCCGAAGACCACGTAGTGGAAGTGGGCCACCACGAAGTACGAGTCGGAGATGTGGAAGTCCATCGGCGGTGAGGCCAGGATGACCCCGGTCAGCCCGCCGAACAGGAACGTCACCAGGAAGCCCGCGGACCACAGCATCGGTGTCTCGAAGGACAGACTGCCCTGCCACATCGTGCCGATCCAGTTGAAGAACTTCACCCCGGTCGGTACGGCGATCAGGAACGTCATGAAGGCGAAGAACGGCAGCAGCACCCCGCCGGTGACGTACATGTGGTGCGCCCACACGGTGATGGACAGTCCGGCGATGGAGATGGTCGCGGCGATCAGGCCCATGTAGCCGAACATCGGCTTGCGGGAGAACACCGGGATCACCTCGGAGACGATGCCGAAGAACGGCAACGCGATGATGTACACCTCCGGATGGCCGAAGAACCAGAAGAGGTGTTGCCACAGCAGGGAGCCGCCGTTGGCCGCGTCGAAGACATGGGCGCCGAACTGCCGGTCCGCCTCCAGCGCGAACAGCGCGGCGGCCAGCACCGGGAAGGCGAGCAGCACCAGGACACCGGTGAGCAGCACGTTCCACACGAAGATCGGCATGCGGAACATGGTCAGACCGGGTGCGCGCATGCAGATGATCGTGGTGATGAAGTTGACCGAGCCGAGGATGGTGCCGAAGCCGGAGAAGGCCAGGCCCATGATCCACATGTCGCCGCCCGGACCGGGTGAGCGGACCGCGTCGGTGAGCGGCGAGTAGGCGAACCAGCCGAAGTCGGCCGCGCCGTCCGGGGTGAGGAAGCCGCCCACCGCGATGAGCGAGCCGAACAGGTACAGCCAGTAGGCGAACATGTTCAGCCGGGGGAACGCCACATCGGGCGCGCCGATCTGCAGCGGCATGATCCAGTTCGTGAAGCCGGCGAACAGCGGCGTCGCGAACATCAGCAGCATGATCGTGCCGTGCATTGTGAACGCCTGGTTGAACTGCTCGTTCGAGACGATCTGCAGGCCCGGCCGGGCCAGCTCGGCGCGCATGACGAGGGCCAGCACGCCGCCGATCAGGAAGAACGCGAAGGACGTCACCAGATACAGCGTGCCGATCGTCTTGTGGTCGGTGGTCGTCAGCCACTTCACCAGGACGCTGCCCGGCTGCCTGCCCCGGACCGGCACCTCGCTCTCGTACGAGTCCTCGGGCGCGGCGGCACCATGCGGTTCGTTGAGGATGCTCACACCTGCATCCTTGCTGCGCGACGGCGCGCGCGAAGCCCTGAGCGGCCGACGCGCAGCCGAACGCATGACGGATGCACACGGATGGCGCAAGCGCCGTCGCCCCTGGTGGCCTGCGGCTTTCGTGCGACAGGATGGGGCGATGACCGAACAGATGGATCAGTCCGCCGCCCGTACGCTCGCGTACCAGCCGGTCCAGGTGACCGGGCGGCTGGCGGTCGGGGGACTGCTGCTCGCCGGGCTCGCCTGGCTCGTACGAGGGGTGTGGGAGATGCGGCTCGCGGTCGCCGGGGAGCCGGCCTCCGGGCCGCCCGACCAGGGCTTCGGGGTGCACCGGCCGCTCAACTCGCTGGAGAATTCATACCACTTGGTGTCGTCGGCGGGCGGCGTGGTGGTCTTTCTCTGCGCCATGCTCTTCCTGTCCTGGCTGACCAGGCTGCGGGAGAACGCGCGGGCGCTGTCGGGGGACACGCCGAAGTACGCGGGGATATGGATGTTCCTCGGGTGGTTCGTGCCCGTGGTCAACCTGTGGTTCCCGCGGGGGATCGTCGTCGACGCCTTCCGCAGCAGCGCGCCCGGACGGAGGCTGCCCGTCTCCGTCAACGTGTGGTGGGGGCTGTGGCTGGCCGGGATGCTCACCGGGGTGGGGATCGTCTACCGCGACTCCACGGACCGGATCATCGAGCGCGCCTACACCGAGGGGTGGCAGCTGCTGGTGTCCGACGCCCTCGTCGTGGCGGCCGCCCTCGCCGGCGCCTTCGCCGTACGGGCCGTCACCGCCGCCCAGGTGGAGCGGATCCGTGCGGGGCAGGTGGCCGACGCCCAGGTGGCCGAGCCCGTCTAGCGGCTTGGCCCGGGGTGCGGTACGGATGCTGGGCATGAGCAGTATCGCCATCGTGGGTGCCGGACCGGGGCTCGGAGCCGCTGTCGCGCGGCGGTTCGGGCAGGAGGGGTACGCCGTCGCCCTCTTCGCCCGGGACGTGGGGCGGCTCGACGCGCTGGTACGGGACCTCGGCGAGGGCGGGGTGACGGCCCAGGGGTTCGTCGCGGACGTCCGCAGGCCGGAGGAGCTGGTGGCGGCGCTGGCGCGGGCGGCGGAGGAGCTGGGGACCGTCGAGGTGCTGCAGTACAGCCCGGTGCCGCACCGGGACTTCATGCGGCCCGTGCTGGAGACCGGGCACCGCGATCTGGTCGGGCCCATCGAGTTCTCCGTGTACGGGCCGGTCGCCGCCGTGCAGCAGGTGCTGCCGGGGATGCGGCGGCTGGGGCGCGGGACGATCCTGTTCGTCAACGGCGGGACCGCCGCCGTCCCGCACACCGACCGGGCGGGGACGTCCATCGCGTTCGCCGCGGAGAGCGCGTACGGGCATCTGCTGCACGAGCGGCTCGCGAGCGAGGGGATCCATGTCGCCCAACTGGTGATCCCGGGGGCGATCACACCGGGACATGTGCGCAAGGATCCGGCCGTGCTGGCCGAGACGCTGTGGGGACTGCACCGGGACCGGCACGGTTTCCGGCACTTCGCCGACGATCTGGACAGCTGCTGAGCCGGGCCGACGACCGGGTGGGCTGACTGGGCACTGTCAACCTGCGGGGTGGGGGTTTGTAGGCCAATATGGTGACGTTGGCCGTATCGCTCTCGTCAAGGGGGCCTGGAATGGCTGTCGAAATCCCCGCGATCATCAAGCCGTCCCGGTTCAGAAGCCGGGGAGGGCTGCTGGGCGAGTGCCTCGCCGAGTTCCTCGGGACGTTCGTGCTCATCTCCTTCGGCTGTGGTGTGGTCGCGATGGCGGTGGCGGCGCTGCCCGGTTCGGGCCGTGCCGCGACGCCCACGACGATCTTCCTCGCGGCCGGCGACTGGCTGCTGATCACCTGGGGCTGGGCGATGGCCGTCGTCTTCGGCGTGTACGTGGCCGGCGGCGTCAGCGGCGCCCACATCAACCCGGCGGTCACCCTGGCCATGGCCGTGCGCCGCGGGTTCTCCTGGGCCAAGGTCGTGCCCTACTGGTTCGCACAGGTCCTCGGCGCCTTCACCGGCGCCGCGCTCGTCTATCTCGTCTACCACGACGCGATCCACGCCTACGACCACGCGGCGGCCGGCCCGAAGGTGAACGGGCACACCAATGCCACCTTCTCGATCTTCGCGACCTTTCCGGCCGCCTACTTCCACGGCGGCGTCTGGGGACCGCTGATCGACCAGATCGTCGGTACGGCGTTCCTGCTCATGCTGATCGCCGCCGTCCTCGACGTACGCAACCAGGCCGTGCAGTCCAACCTCGGCCCGCTGGTCGTGGGCTTCGTCGTCGCCGCGATCGGCATGTCCTACGGCGCGAACGCGGGGTACGCCATCAACCCCGCCCGTGACTTCGGGCCGCGGCTGCTGACCTGGGTCGAGGGCTGGAGGAGCCTGGCGTTCCCGGGGAGCGTGTCCGGCACGTTCAGCGCGTACTGGTGGATCCCGATCGTCGGGCCGCTGATCGGTGGCGTGGCCGGGATCGTCGTGTACGACCTCTTCATCGGTGACGTCCTGCTGCTCCGGGCGGAACTGGTGGAGCCGCCGGAGCCGGGACGTTCGGCTCCGGTGCGCACCACCGACGAGGAGTAGGCCGGGAGGTGACGGCCCGTCAGGTCTCGGGTGTGCCGGATTCCTGTGCACCGGCGCACGCGGCCCGGCGGGCCGTCGCCGCGATCTCCTCCAGTGCCGCCAGATGACGGGCGACCGCCCTGCGGCCGCTGAGGGTGAGGGCGGCCCAGGTGCGCGGGCGCTTGCCGAGGTAGCCCTTGCGGATGCTGACGTAGCCCGTCTTCTCCAGTGCGGAGAGGGTCTTGCTCAGCGTGGAGTCGGAGACCTCGCAGTAGTCCCGCAGGACGGCGAACTCCGCCTCGCCGCACGCCGAGAGATAGGCGGCGAGGGCCAGCCGGGTCGGGTGGTGGAGTTCGCGGTCGAGGGCGGGGGGCGCGTCGTCCCTGGAGCCTGTCATGCGGTGCCGGCCTGACGGGTCGTGCGGGTCACGCGCAGGACGTGCTCCGCGCCGTGGGTCAGGCCGAAGGCGATGAGCCAGCCGGTCGTGCCGTACACGATCGCGGCCGGGAGGCTCATGGCCAGGGGGATGAAGGGCACCACCCAGGCGTGCCAGGCGGGGCGGCCGGGCCCGCGGTCCCGGCTGAACCAGCGGGTCACTCCGCCGTGGTGCGCGCCGAGCCACAACAGCACGAAGAAGCCGGTCAGGCTCACCAGGGCGGCGACCGTCAGCCAGGTCCCCCAGCGCGGCATCCGGTCGGCGAGGCCCAGTGCTATGAAGCCGACCGCGAAGGTCAGGCCCTGTCCGATGGCGTAACCGCGGGGCATCCCGCGCTCGGTCGCCTTGCGCGCCGCGCTCTGTGCGGCGCAGGCGGCCTTGAGCGCGTCCCGTGCCTGCCGGGCGTCCATCGGTTCCCCCGTGCTGTCCATGCGTGTACCTCCGGTGTGGGAGGAGCGGTTGGTCGTCCGCCCCTCGTGCATACCTTCAGCATGGACAGTACTTTCCAAGAATGCAAGTACTTTCCGAGCGCCCTGCGCGGTTGCCGGTCACTTCTCCCGGCGGCAGCTGATGGAGTTCGCGGACACGTTCCGGCAGGTGAGTCCGCTCCCGGGGCCGATGAGCCGCGCGAGCCGCGGTGCGATGTCCCGCTCGCAGTTCAGGGACGGGCTGTCATCGGGGTCGGCGTTCGCCTCGTCGCAGACCCTGCCGACAACGCTGCCGCTGTCGACCTTCGGGCCGGGCGGAGGCGTGTCCGCGGAAGCCGACGGGGCGAGGAGGCCCACGCCGAGCACCGGTGCGCTGAGCAGCGCTGCGACCTGGGCGCGGGTCGGCCACGGGATCCGTCGCGACATGACTGTCCTTTCGACTGGTTCATGCGAATGTCATGCGAAGCAACGCCATGATCAACGGCAGCGACGTGCTACGGACGCGGACACGCGCGGTGCGTTCGCGTGAACTCCCGCGTTCGGCCCCGGGGGCTCCCCTGCTCACAGCGGGCGGTGGGGCCAGTCCAGGAGGCGGGCGCCGATCACGGCGGTCTGGAGCATGTAGCGATGTGCCGGGTCGGCCGGGTTCGCGGCGGTGAGTTTGTGGATGCGCTCCAGGCGGTAGGTGAGCGCGCGCACGCTGAGCGAGAGCCGGCGGGCGGCCTCGGCGGCCACACAGCCGGCGTCGAAGTACGCGACCAGGGTCTCCAGCAGCGGACCGGCGCCGCCGCGGGCCGTGGTGAGCGGGCCGAGCGTGTGCGAGACCAGGTCCACGAGCGCCTGCCGGTCCCGGGCCAGTACCGGGTAGACGAGCAGGTCGGCGGCGCGCAGTACCGGCCCGGCCAGACCGAGACGGTCCGCCATCTCCAGCGCGGCGAGGGCCTCTTCGTACGACTGCACGATCCCGCCCGCGCCGTGCTGGGCGCGGCCGATGGCGACCCGCAGCGCCGCGCCGGAGGCGCCCGTCGCCGCGTACGCCTGCTGGGCGAAGTGCAGCAGGATCTCGTCCTCGTCGCCGGGCGCGATGCACAGCAGCCGGCCGTTCTTGGTGGTGAGCAGGGTGTTGTGGGAGTCGAAGCGGGCGAGTACGGCGGCCTCGACCCGGCGGGCGACCGGGCCGCCCTCGGCATAGGCGGACGGGCCCTCCGCGACGGCCACCGCGTACGCCCGGGAGAGCGTGAGGCCGAAGCGTTCGGCGCGCTCGGCGAGCCGGCCCAGGTCGCTGCGGCCGTAGAGCAGATCGTCGATGAACTCCCGGCGTGCGGCCTCCTCGCGGCGCACGGCGAGCCGCTGCGCGCGTTCGTAGCCCTCGGCGAACGCGTCGATCGCCTGCTCCACGGCGGCCAGCGTGGCCAGGCTGCTCTCGGCCGAGCCGTCCGTGGCCGGCCAGGCGGCGCGGGTGGCGGCCAGGTGGGCGACCACCAGCGCACGCAGTCCGTGCCCGGCGTCGGCGGCCTGTTCGCCGAGCGCCCGCCGGACCTTAAGTTCCTCCCTGGTCAGCCGCCGGCCGGTGGCCGCCGCCTCGGCCAACGTCCGCGCGAAGCCGCCCAGATAGTGCTCGGGCAGGTCATGCCGGTCCTGCTGCTCCCCCATGTCGGCCCTGTCCCCCGTGACTTCCCCGTGGTCTTCCCCGTGATCTTGACGGGCCGGTGACGCTTTCTTAGCGCGTGTCCGGCACGCAGAACCTAGTGAACACTGCCGGGAACCGGCAATGCGCGGGGGTGGGCCCCTGCCGCACCATCCTCTGCGGGGAGCACTACGGAGGGTTGCGGTGCCGGGCATCGGCAGATGCCCGGCACCGAAGCCACGGGGGGCTCCGGTTTCGTCTCTGACGCAAGGACGTGTGTCATGGAAGTCCTCGGCGTGCTCGTCGCCGTCTGTCTCGTCGTCGTGCTGCTGGCGCTGTTCGGGTTCTCGCGGCTGTACCGCAAGGTGGACCAGAGCCAGGCCCTGATCGTGTCGAAGACGCGGCGGGTCGACGTCTCCTTCACCGGGCAGGTCGTGCTCCCGATCCTGCACAAGGCCGAGGTGATGGACATCTCGGTGAAGACGATCGAGATCAGCCGCTCCGGCCGGGACGGGCTGATCTGCCGGGACAACATCCGCGCCGACATCCGGATCCTGTTCTTCGTGAAGGTCAACAAGACCGTCGAGGACGTCATCAAGGTCGCCCAGACCGTCGGCACCGAGCGCGCCAGCCACCAGGACACGCTGCAGGAGCTGTTCCACGCGAAGTTCTCCGAGGCGCTGAAGACCGTCGGCAAGCAGCTGGACTTCACCGACCTGTACACCAAGCGCGAGGAACTCCGCTACCACGTCATCGAGTTGATCGGCATCGACCTCAACGGCTACCACCTTGAGGACGCCGCGATCGACTACCTGGAGCAGACCCCGGTCACCCAGCTCGACCCGGCCAACGTCCTCGACGCGCAGGGCATTCGCAAGATCACCGAGCTGACGGCGATCGAGCACGTGCGCACCAACGAGGCCCAGCGCACCGAGCAGAAGGAGATCACCCGGCAGAACGTCGACGCCCGCGAGGCCATCCTGGAGCTGGAGCGGCGGCAGGCGGACGCGGAGATCAAGCAGAAGCGGGAGATCGAGACCTCCCGCGCCCGCGAGGAGGCCGAGACCGCCCGCGTGGTGGAGGAGGAGCGGCTGCGCGCCCAGGGCGCCTTCCTGCGCACCGAGGAACAACTCGGCGTACAGCGCGAGAACCAGGCCCGGGAGATCGCCGTCGCCGCGAAGAACCGCGAACGGGTCATCGCCGTCGAGAACGAGCGCATCGAGAAGGACCGCCTGCTGGAGGTCATCGCCCGGGAACGGGAGACCCAGCTGACCCGGATCTCCGCCGACAAGGAGGTCGAGGCGGAGAAGCGGGAGATCGCCGAGGTCGTCCGGGAGCGGGTGGCGGTGGACCGTACGGTCGCCGAGCAGGAGGAGTCCATCAAGAAGCTGCGTCTCGTCGAGGAGGCGGAGCGCGAGCGGCAGGCCCTCGTCATCGCCGCCGAGGCCGAGGCGCAGGAGAAGCTGGTCAAGGACATCAAGGCCGCGGAGGCCGCGGAACAGGCGGCGACGCACCGGGCCGCGGAGGAACTCACCCTCGCCGAGGCCCGGTTGAAGACCGCCGACCTCGACGCCCGCGCCAAGCTGCGGCTCGCCGAGGGCGTCCAGGCCGAGGCCGCCGCCGAGGGCCTCGCCGCCGTTCAGGTCCGCGACAAGGAGGCCGAGGTCACCGTCAAGGCCGGCCGCGCGGAGGCGGAGGCCACGGAGGCCCGGCTGCGGGCCGAGGCGGAGGGCACCCAGGCCAAGGCCCTCGCGGAGGCGGAGGGCGCACGAGCCAGGGGGCTCGCCGAGGCCGAGGGTGCGCGGGCGGCCGCGGAGGCCACGGAGGTGCGGCTCAAGGCCGAGGCGGAAGGCGCCCGTGCGAAGGCGCTCGCGGAGGCCACCGCCATCGGCGAGAAGCTGAAGGCCGAGGCCGAGGGCCTCACCGAGAAGGCCGCCGCGATGGCCGCGCTGGACGAGGCCTCGCGCGGGCACGAGGAGTACCGGCTGCGGCTCGCGGCGGAGAAGGAGATCCGGCTGGCCGGTCTGGAGACGCAGCGGCAGGTCGCCGAGGCGCAGGCGAGCGTCCTCGCGACCGGGCTGGAGCACGCCGACATCGACATCGTCGGCGGGGAGTCCGTCTTCTTCGACCGGCTGGTCTCGGCGGTCTCCTTCGGCAAGGGCGTGGACGGCTTCGTCGACAACTCCCGTACGGCACAGGCGCTGGCGAAGCCCTGGCTGGACGGCACGAGCAGCTTCACGGAGGACCTGGGCCGCGTTCTGGGCTCCCTCGGCACGGCGGACGTGCGTAACCTGACGGTGTCGGCGCTGCTGATGAAGCAGATCAGGGGCGGCGGCCCGAATGCGGGACAGCTCCAGAAACTCCTCGACCGTGCGAGCGAACTGGGTCTGGCCGACACCCCGCTCGCCGCCCTGAACGGGAGCGGTGCGGGGAGCTGAGGCTGGGCGGGGGTGGGCGCAGCGGCGCGGCGCTATGCGGCTGACGTCAGCTGCAACTCCCCAGGGGCGCGGGGAACTGCGCGACAAGCCACGACGCACCCGCGCATGACCACGAAGGGAACCACCCCCCATGGCCACCGTCGACGCCGGTACCTACGAGGTACTCCGCGACCGGCTCGCCGTACACGCCGCCGACCTCGCCCGGAGGGCGGACGCACTCAACGCCCGCCGGAGCGAGGAGTTCGGGTCGGCGAAACTGGACCTCGTTGCCACCGCCCGGCTACGCACCCCGCATCCGTGCGTCCCGAGCGACATCGTGGCCGTAGGAGACACCCTGCTCTTCGGCGGAACCGGCGGAGCAGACGTGCTCGCGCTCCACGGCCGGGACGGCGAGCGGCTGCCCGAGGACGCCGTACCCGGTCTGCTGGACGACCCCGGGTTCGTAAGGGAGTTCAGCGCGCTGCACCGCTACTACCGCGAAGCGAGCCTGCTGCGGCTGCGCCGGGTCGACGGCCGGCTGCTCGCGGTGTTCCGCACCGGCGAGAAGGCCGACGACGTCCGCGTGCTGCGCTGGAGCGTCGCCGACGACGGCCGCACGGCCTTCCTGGACGCACGCGGCGACCGCGACGACGTCTTCCCGCCGGCCCAGGACGTGACCTGGACGCAGACCACCCGCGAGGACCACGTCCTCGAACGGGAGCGGCCCTACGTCGCCGTCCCCGGCGGAGCCGGAGTGTCGACCGTCGGGGGCGAGCTCACCGTACGCACCCGCGACGGTGACGGCCTGTACGCCGAACCCGTCCAGGAACCGCTGCAGTCCCTCGCGGACGCCGCCGTCGGGCACGCGCGCGTCGGCCCGCTGGTGCTGCTGCGGGTGCGGCCGTACAAGGAGGACACCGACCGGTACCTGGTGTTCGACACGCTGACCCGGACCGTCGTCCGGCTCGACGGCATCGGGCAGGCCTGCCGCCGGCTGCCCGAGGAGCAGGGCATCGTCTTCCCCGGCGGCTACTGCCTGGCCGGCGCCGGGCACAAGACGTACGAACTCGACGTGCGGGGGCTGGAGTTCGAGCGGGAGGTGCGCGCGCCGAACGGCGAGGACGTGCTGTACGCCTTCCGGTCCAGGTCCCAGGGACGCACGCTGCTGCTGTCGTACAACACGCTGCGCAAGGAGGTCGCGAACCCGCTGCCGTGCCGGGGCTGGGCACTCTTCGACGACGGTGCGCTCGCCGTGCTGCGCGCCGACGGCGACGAGCCCGCGCACACCCATCCGCTGCAGTGGTGGACCTCGCCGTACGTCTCCGACACCCACGCGGCCGCCCTGCGCACCGGCACCGGCGCGCTCGCCCGGGTCGGCAACGCCGATCTCGTGCGCGGGCTCGCCGACTGTCTGTCGGTGGCCCGGCTGGTGGCCGACGGCATCGAGACGAGCGAGGGCTACCGGGCGCTGGCCGCCGCCTGTGTGCGGGCCGCCGACACCAACCACTGGCTCGCCGACCCCGAACTCGGCGGCTTGGGCGGCCCGTTGGACGAGCTGCGGGTCACCGCCGAGCAGGTGCTGGCCGAGTTCGAGACCGTACAGGAGCTGACCCGGCAGGCAGCCGACGCCCTCGACGAGGCCGCGGAGCGGATCGCCGCCGTGGTGCGCCGGCTGCGCGGCGAGGCCCCGCGCGAGGCCGCCGCCTGGGTACGCGGACTGACCGAACTCCGGCATGCGCACGGGCACCTGCTCACGCTGCGGGAGCTGCGGTACGTCGACACGGACCGGCTGGCCGGGGTGGCGGCCGCCGCCGAGGGCGACCTCGCCGGATTCGGGCGGCGCGCGGTGGCGTTCCTGGCCCGCGAGGACGCCTTCACCGGGCAGCAGGAGGAGGTCGAGCGGCTGGTCGGGGAGGCGGCGGCCGTCGAGACCGTCGCGGGCGCCGCGCCCGTCGCCGCCCGGCTGGACGAGCTGGCCGACGGGCTGCGCACGGTCACCGACGTCGTGACCGGCCTCGACATCGCCGACGCCACGGTCCGTACGGCGGTCCTTGAGCGGATCGCCGAGGTGCTGGGCGGGGTCAACCGGGCGCGCGCCACCCTCGACGGCCGCCGCCGTGCGCTGCAGGACAGCGAGGGGCGGGCCGAGTTCGCCGCCGAGACCGCGCTGCTCGCCCAGGCCGTCACCGCCGCGCTCGCCGCGTCCGGCACCCCTCAGGAGTGCGACGACCAACTGACCTCCGTACTCGGCCGGCTGGAGGACCTGGACGGCCGGTTCGCCGAGTTCGACGACTTCCTCGCCGAACTCGACGGCCGGCGCACCGAGATCTACGAGGCGTTCGCCGCCCGCAAGCAGTCCCTCGCCGACACCCGCGCCCGCCGCGCCGAACAACTCGCCGTCTCCGCCGGGCGCATGCTGGAGACGATCGCCCGCCGGGCGGCCACCCTCCCGGACACCGACGCGGTCACCACCTACTTCGCCTCCGACCCGCTGGTCGCCAAGGTCCGCCGCACCGCCGGCGAGCTGCGCGCCCTCGACGACAGCGTGCGCGCCGAGGAACTCGACGGCCGGCTGAAGTCCGCCCGCCAGGAGGCCGCCCGCGCCCTGCGCGACCGCACCGACCTGTACGCCGACGACGGCCGCACCCTGCTGCTCGGCGGCCACCGCTTCGCCGTCAACACCCAGCCGCTGGACCTCACCCTGGTCCCGCACGGCGACGGCCTCGCCTTCGCGGTGACGGGCACCGACTACCGCCGCCCGGTGACGGACCCCGGTTTCGCCGGCACCCGCCCGTACTGGGACCGCCGGCTGCCCTCCGAGTCGCCCGAGGTCTACCGCGCCGAGCACCTCGCCGCCCGCCTGCTCGCCGAGCACGGCCCGGCCGCCCTCGCCGCCGCCGACGACCTGCCGGACCTGGTGCGCCGGGCGGCGCAGGAGTCGTACGACGAGGGCTATGAGCGCGGTGTCCACGACCATGACGCGACCGCCGTGCTGCGCGCCCTGCTGCCCCTGTACGAGGCCGCCGGCACCCTGCGTCACGAGCCCGCCGCCCGGGCCGCCGCCCAGCTGTTCTGGGCGCACGGCACGACGGACGAGGCCCGTACGGCCTGGCGGCGACGGGCGGTGTCGCTGGCCCGCGCCCGGGACGCCTTCGGCGCCGTACCGGCCATCGGGGAGCTGGAGCGGGAGCTGGCCGGGGCGATCGAGGCCTGGGACGCGCAGGCGGCGGGCGGCCCGGCCGCCGCGTACCTCTTCGAGGAGCTGACCTGCGGTCCGGAGGGCTTCGTCCTCGGCGTCACCGCGCGCACGCTGCTGGAGAAGTTCCGGCACGCGGACGGGAGTTACGGCGGCGATCCGGAGGGGCTGACGGAGCTGGCCGCGCGCCGGCAGGTGGTGGGGGCCTGGCTCGGTGCGTACGCCGCCGCCACCGGCGCCGAGGCCGGGCCGGGCGAGCTGGCGGAGGCGGTGGCCGCCGAGCTGTGCCCCGGCCTCCCCCGCTACGACGGCGACGCCCGGCTCACCGCGACGGCGGAGGGCCTGCTGGGCGCGCACCCGAGGGTGACCGACGGCCGACTGCCGCTGAGGGTGGACGAGTTCCTGGCCCGCACGACCCGTTTCGCGGCCGTGGAGGTTCCCGCCTTCCGCGCCTACCAGCGCCACCGTACGACCCTGGTGGCGGCCGAACGCGCCCGCCTCCGCCTGGACGACCACCGCCCCCGGGTGATGCCGGCGTTCGTGCGCAACCGCCTGGTCGACGAGGTGTACCTGCCGCTGATCGGCGACAGCCTGGCCCGCCAGCTCGGCACGACCGGCGAGTCGAAGCGCACCGACACCGGCGGTCTGCTCCTGCTGATCTCCCCGCCGGGCTACGGCAAGACGACGCTCATGGAGTACGTCGCCGACCGGCTCGGGCTGATGCTGGTCAAGGTCAGCGGCCCGGCGCTCGGCCACACCGTGACCTCGCTGGACCCGGCCGACGCCCCGAACGCCACCGCCCGCCGCGAGATCGAGAAGATCAACTTCGCGCTGGCAGCCGGCAACAACACCCTCCTGTACCTGGACGACATCCAGCACACCTCGCCGGAGCTGCTGCAGAAGTTCATCCCGCTGTGCGACGCGACCCGGCGCGTGGACGGCGTGGGGGACGGCGAGCCGCGCACCTACGACCTGCGCGGCAAGCGGTTCGCGGTCTGCATGGCCGGCAATCCCTACACCGAGTCCGGCGAACGCTTCCGCATCCCGGACATGCTGGCCAACCGGGCCGACGTGTGGAACCTCGGCGACGTCCTCACCGGCAAGGAGGACGTCTTCGCGCTCAGCTTCGTCGAGAACGCCCTCACCGCCAACCCGGTCCTCGCCCCGCTCGCCGCCCGCGACCACGCCGACCTGGACCTGCTGGTCCGGCTGGCCGCCGCCGACCCGACGGCCCGCGCGGACCGCCTCCGGCAGCCGATGCCACCGGCCGAACTCGGCCGTGTGCTGGAGGTGTTGCGCCATGCGCTGGCGGTCCGCGAGACGGTACTGCGGGTCAACGCGGCGTACATCGCCTCCGCCGCCCAGTCGGAGGCGGCCCGCACCGAACCCCCGTTCCGCCTCCAGGGTTCGTACCGCGACATGAACAAGATCGCCCAGCGGCTGCGCCCGGTCATGAACGACGCCGAACGCGAGGCCGTCGTCGACGACCACTACACGGCCGAGGCCCAGACCCTCACCACGGGCGCCGAGGCCAACCTGCTGAAACTGGCCGAACTGCGCGGCACGCTCGACACCGTCCGGGCCGCCCGCTGGACCGAGGTGAAGACGGCCCACGTCCGCGCCCGCGCCCTCGGCGGTCCCGAGGACGATCCCCTCACCCGCGCGGTGGCCGCGCTGGGCCTGCTGGCGGACCGGGTGGCGGCGGTGGAGTCGGCGATCACGCGGGCGCGGGCCGACGCCGGGGGCGAGGAGCGGTGACGGCCCGGGGAGCCGAGGGAAGGAAGCGGTGATGGCGTACTTCCTCGCGCCCCTGTCGGCCGCGCTCGCGTTCGTCGTCCTGATCACGGCGGTGCTGGTCCGCCGGGACAGACGGCTGGCGCGCCGCTACCGGAAGTGAGCCGGGAAGCCGGGGCCGTCCGCCGTCAGCAGCCGTTGTCCGGGTACAGCGGGACGAACTGGACGCGGGTGCGGGCGTCGGCGTCGACGACACGGTCGTAGTCGCTGCGTTCGACGCGGAACCAGACGTCGTTGCGCTCCCGGTCGCCGTTGACGTCGTCCAGGCGGACGCACCAGCGCTCCGGGCGCAGCTCCCTGCGGTACGTCTCGGTGCCGCTCCGCACCTGGTGACAGTCCTGGTAGTGCTCGGTGGTGTACCAGGTGCGGGTCCGGCGGCGGCTGCCGGAGCCGGAGCTCGCGGTGTGGCGGACCTGGCGGGTGCCGGTCGTGCACCTTCGGACCAGGTGGGGGCGGGTGGCCCGGGTGGTCGTCCGGGTGAGGTGGCGGAGCGTGTCCTTGATGCCGTGGACGGGGACCGGGGAGGGGGAGGCGACGACGGCGCCCGGGGACGCCGTGCCCGCGTGGGCGGCGTCGGTTCCGTGGCCGCCGCCGCACGCGGCGAGCGCGCCCAGCAGGACCGCCGTCACACCGGCGGTCCTCAGGCGGTTCCCGAACATGTGTCTGTCTCCCCGTTCCCCCGTGGCCGGAGGCGTAGCGTAACCGATCACCGCATCGCCGGCCCGGTCAGCCGAGGCAGACCAGGACCAGGCAGAGCTGGTGGGACGAGGGCGACGCCGGGTCCGGGGCGGACGCGGAGGTACCGCCGCTGCCGGTGGTGCCCGTGGGGGCGGAAGACGTCGGCTGGGTCTGCGTACCGGAGGACGACGGTGTAGTGCTCCGCGGGAGCGGGACGGGCGCCGCGGCCGGTGCGGACTGTGTGGTCGGTTGAGCCGCCGTCACGGCCGCGGTGGTGTGCGGGTGCTGGGCCGGCTGTGCCGTGTGCGGTGCGGCGGCGAGGGTCTGCTGGTGGGGGACGTCGGCCGTGGGTGTCCACGCCGCCGCGGGTGTGGCGGGCGTGTGCCGGTGCGTGGCCGCGGGCTGGGCCGGGGCGGACGCGGGCCCGCTGGGCGCGGCCGACGGGTGCTCGGTGAGGCCCATGCTCCGGTTGTCCGGCGCGCTGGCCGCCTGGGCCCGGCCGCCGGAGCCGCGGTCCATCGAGGCGACCGTCAGGCCACCGCCGACGAGTGCGACGGCGGTCGCCACCACGGCCCGGCGCTGGTTCTTCTTCCAGCGCGCCAGCTGCCGGCGCCGGGCCGCGCGTCCCTGCGGAGCGGCCGGGGCGTCCGTGACATCGGCGGACGGCTTGGCGGACGGTGCGGCGGCGGGCAGCCCGGCGGGGAGTTCCTCGGTGCCGAACCAGCCCTCGGCGGACATCTCAGGAGCCGGCGCCGCGAACCACCGCTGGTCGGCGAGCGGCGCCGACTGCTCGGGGCGGCTGCCGCGGGTACCGGGCGGGGCTATGTCGGGGGCGTAGGCACCGCACCCGGGACAGACCAGGGCGCCGTTGAGGTGGCGGCGGCACGAGGAGCAGTAGTCCATCTACGGTCTTCCTGAGTCCAGGGGGAGCGGGCGTCCGTCACGCTAACGAGGCTTTCGAAAGGCTGTGTGCAGCCCGTGTGGCACTCCTGCGCAGATTCGTGGGTTCCTTTCCCCGTGTCCCAGCCAGGTCCGTGCCGTTTCCGTCGGCATAGTGGCGGGCGGCTCCGCACCGGACCGGCAGGAGGAAACGCATGCTCGGCACAGATTTCCGCACCGGGTCGCCCATCTGGATCGACCTCGGCAGCCCCGACACACAGGCGGCCACGGCCTTCTACCACGCCGTCTTCGGCTGGGAGTTCGTCTCCGCCGGCCCGGAGGCGGGCGGCTACGGCTACTTCCAGAAGAACGGCGGCACGGTGGCCGCCCTCGGCCCGCTGACCGAGGCGGAGGCGCGGTCCGCCTGGATGACGTACTTCCGTACCGCCGACGCCCGCGCCACGAGCCGGGCCGTGACCGACGCGGGCGGTACGGTGCGCGCCGAGCCCATGACCATCGGCGACGCCACCTTCGCCCAGTTCACCGACCCGCAGGGCGCGCAGTTCGCGGTGCTCCAGTCCGACAAGGGCCTGCAGCGGGCCTCGGAGGACGACACACTGGTCTGGGTGGAGCTGCACGTCGGCGACCCGGACGCGGCCGTCGGCTTCTACCGCGGGCTGTTCGGCTGGCGTGCCGAGCCGATGCAGGCGCCGGGCATGACGTACCAGGTGCTCAGCGTCGCGGAGGGCGATCAGCAGCAGGGGTCCTTCGGCGGGGTGGCGCCGCTGCAGGACGCGCGGGAGGAGGCGCGCTGGGTGCCGTACTTCGCCGTGGCCGACGCGGACGCGCTCGTCACCGCCGTGCGCGACAACGGCGGCACGGTGCTGATGCCGGCGGTGAACGTCCCCGGCGTCGGCCGTATCGCCTGGCTGGCCGACCCGGCCCAGGCGGTGTTCGCCGTACTCAGGCCGGACCCGCGCCAGGCCTGACCCGGATCCGGCACCACGGTCGCCCTCGTGCACGGAGCGCAGTGCTGCTCCAGTAGCCCGGAACCGGTGCAGTAGCTTGCGAATCCGCCCGGAAACTCCGCCCTGAGTCTCCGTCCGGATTCATGTCACCGACCGTCACCCACGGGAGAGTCCCCCATGCCCCGACAGGCGCCGTATCTCGCCGTGGCCGACGCGTTGCGCGCCCGGGTGCTCGCGGGGGAGTGGGAGCTCGGCGAGCGGCTGCCGTCCCGGGCGCGGCTCGCCGAGGAGTACGGCGTCGGCCGCAATGTGCTGCAGCGGGCCGTGGACCGCCTGATCGTCGAGGGCCTGCTGGAAGGACGCGCGGGCTCGGGCACCTACGTCCGCACCCCGCGCGAGCGCCTGCGGATGCTCCGTTCGTGGCACCGCGAGCACCGGGGCGCCCGCGCCCTCGCCGGGCTGCCGGAGCGGGGGCGGGCCGGCACCTGGGACGCCCACACCCTGGTACGCGTCCCCGCCCCCGAGCCCATCGCCGAACGGCTCGCCATCAGCCCCGGCGACCTCTGCGTCAACACGCAGTACGAGTTCCTCGCCGACGGGCTGCCCGTCCAGCTCTCCGACTCCTGGGAGCCGATGGCCGTCACGGAGGGCACACCGGTCGTCCTGCCCGAGCGCGGCCCGCTCGCCGGCCAGGGCGTCGTGGCGCGCCTGCGCTCGATCGGCGTGACCGTCGAGACCGTCGTCGAGCTGCCCCGCCCCGCCCGCGCCGACCGCGCCGAGGCGAACCTCCTCGGAATCGGCGTCGGGGACCTGGTGCTCCGCATCGAGCGCACGATCCACGACTCCGACGGCCGCCCGGTGGAGACCGCCGACATCGTGGTCCCGGACGTACGCCGCGAAGTGGTCTACGAGTTCGCGGTGGACGCGAGGTGAACCGCGCCATGCCCCTACGCGCGACCAGGCCACACCGCGCCGCTCACGCCGGCAGGTTGAGCTGCCAGGAGACGCTGAACCGGTCGTTGATCCAGCCGAACCTGGCGCTGAAGCCGTAGTCGCCGAGCGGCATGAGTTCCGTGCCGCCTTCGGCGAGGGCCGTGTAGAGGCGGTCGAGTTCGGCCTCGTCCGCGCACTGCACGAACAGGGAGATCGCGGGTGTGAAGGTGAAGTCGTGCTGCACGGGGCTGTCGACGCACATGAGCTGCCGGCCGGCCGGCGAGAACGTCGCGTGCCGCACGGTCCCTTCCTTGCCGGGTCCCTCGGCGCCGTAGCGCGTGACGTGGACGACCTCGGAGTCGTCGAAGAGGGAGACGTAGAAGGTCATCGCGTCCTCGGCGTTGTGCGGAGGGCCACGGTAGCGCCGGGGCCCGGCCGCACCGGCCCGCCGAGGCGCGACATGCTTTACCCGGTCCCTACCTTCCGGACGACCTCCGGCCATGCGTGGTGCCCAGACTGCCGCTCGCGCGTCATCGTGACGCGTGTCGAGGAGGGGATCAGATGAACCGTCCGGGAATCGTGACCGCCGCCGCCACGGCCGTCGTCCTGTCCCTGGCCGGCACCGGACCGGCCGGCGCCCATGCCGGTACGCCGAAGCTCCGGGCACGCGACGACGCCTACACCGCGCACGCAGGGAAGACGCTGACCGTCGGCGCGCGGCACGGCGTTCTGGCCGACGACAGCGGCAGCCCGGCGACCCTCGTCGCGCACACGAAGACCGCCCACGGCACGCTCGCCCTCGACCAGGACGGTTCGTTCCGCTACACCCCCGACCCCGGCTACCACGGCACCGACACCTTCACCTACCGGATCAGCGACGCCGTACGGCTGTACCGGACCCGTCTCAAGCCGCTCGCCGTCATCGGCGGGGTGCCGGTCACCGCCGGGGGGTACGGTTCGTCGCTGTACCCGGTGCCCGGCGCGAAGGACGAGTTCTACGGCCTCACCGACCGGGGCCCGAACGTCGACGCGCCGAACGGCGAAAAGGCGCTGCCGCTGCCGGACTTCGACCCCGCGATCGGGAAGTTCCGGCTGACGGGCACCAAGGCGGTACTGGAGCGGACCATCCCGCTGCGCGCCGCCGACGGCACCCCGTACAACGGGCTCGTCAACTCCCGGGCGAGCACCGGCGAGAACCTCGTCGACCTGAACGGCAAGGCGCTGCCGCACTCCCCGTACGGCTACGACTCCGAAGGCCTGGTGGCCCTGCGCGACGGCACCTTCTGGGTGTCGGACGAGTACGGCCCGTACCTCACGCACTTCGACCGCCACGGCCGCGCCATCGAGCGGCTCTCCCCCTTCGACGGCTCGCTCCCGGCCGAACTGGCCAGGCGCGTGGCCAACAAGGGCATGGAAGGGCTGACCGTGACCCCCGACGGACACACCCTCGTCGGCATGATGCAGTCCGCGCTCCAGCAGCCCGACCTGCCGAGCGGCGTCAAGACCAAGAGCGTCACCACGCTGCGCATCGTCACCTGCGACCTGGGCACCCACGCCACACACGAGTACGTGTACCTGCTCGACGACCCCAGGACGAACGGCGGCGCGGTCAGCGAGATCACCGCGCTGGGCGGCACCCGCTTCCTCGTCGACGAACGGGACGGCAACACCGAACCGGGCGCCTACAAGAAGCTGTTCGCCATCGACCTCTCCGGCGCCACGGACGTCGGCCCGTCGGCCACGGTGCCGGGTGCGTCGTACGACGCGGCAAAAGGCGGTCTCCTCGTCGGCTCGTCCCGGCAGACGATCGAGGCCTCCGTGGGCGCCGGGAACACGGCGGCCGCCACGTCCGCCCTGAAGTCCGTGGGTATCACCCCGGTCGCCAAGACCCTCGGCCTCGACCTCGGCGCCCTGCTCACCGGCCTCGACCCGACCGGCGGCTTCTTCGGCCACGACAAGATCGAGGGTGTCGCCACGACGGACGGCGGCCGCACCCTCGTCGTCAGCAACGACAGCGACTTCGGCGTCGACGGGATCTCCGGCACGACCCCGGCCCCGCCCTACGCCCTGCACGCCAAGACCCTCCCGGACGGCACGCAGGACGACGGCGAGTACCTGGCCGTCGACACCACCCGCCTGCCCGCCGCGACCAGCACGGCGACCGTGACGATCACCGTCGAGTGACCCCCGGCCGGCCGGCTGGTCTCAGCGGACGCGGTGCAGGGCGTCCGGGGTGAGGTCGGCCAGGGTGGGGTAGCCGTCGACGGCCATGAGGAGGTCGGCCTCGGCGAGCAGGGTGCGCAGGACGTGGACGATGCCGTCGGTGCCGTCGAGGGCCAGGCCGTACGCGTAGGGGCGGCCGACGCCGACGGCCCGCGCGCCCAGGGCGAGTGCCTTGACGATGTCGGAGCCGGAGCGGACGCCGGAGTCGAACAGGACGGGCAGCTCCCCGGCGGCCTCGACCACGGACGGCAGGCAGTGCAGCGCGGGCAGTCCGCCGTTGGCCTGGCGTCCCCCGTGGTTGGAGCAGTAGAGGCCGTCCACGCCCGCGTCCTTGGCGCGGCGGGCGTCGTCGGGGTGGCTGATGCCCTTGAGGATCAGCGGCAGGTCGGTGATCGAGCGCAGCCAGGGCAGGTCGTCCCAGGTGAGCGGGTTGCCGAAGATCTGGGCCCAGTGCAGCACCGCGGCCCCGGGGTCGTCCTCGGGGGCCTTGGCGAGGCGGGCGCGGAAGACCGGGTCGCTGGTGTAGTTGGCCAGGCAATGGCCGCGCAGCTGGGGGAAGTTGCTGACGGCCAGATCGCGCGGGCGCCAGCCGGTGATCCAGGTGTCGAGGGTGACCACGATGCCCTTGAACCCGGCCTGCTCGGCACGGTGGACCAGGCTCTCGGCCAGCTCCCGGTCGGTCGGGGTGTAGAGCTGGAAGAAGCCGGGAGTGCCGCCGAACTCGCCGGCCACCTGCTCCATCGGGTCGACGGTCAGGGTGGAGGCGACCATCGGCACCCCGGTCCGGGCGGCGGCGCGCGCGGTGGCGAGGTCGCCGTGGCCGTCCTGGGCGCACAGCCCGATCACCCCGACCGGGGCCATGAACAGGGGAGAGGGCAGGCGCATGCCGAACAGGTCCACCGACAGGTCCCGCTCCTTCGCCCCGACCAGCATGCGCGGGACGAGCCCCCACTGCTCGAAGGCGGTGACGTTGGCCCGTTGGGTGTGCTCGTCCCCGGCGCCGCCCGCGACGTAGGAGCGCACCGACGGGGGCAGCGCGGCCTGGGCGAGCGGCTCCAGTTCGCCGTAGGTCATCGGCAGCCGCGGCACCACCCCGCGCAGCCCGTCGAAGTAGATCTCGTTCTGATAATCGGCGAACGCCATGATCCGGTCCTCCTGCTCCGGCCCGCCGAGCACGGCCACTGGGTCCGACAGCCGTGCTGCCAGCGGGGTCATCGGTATGTCAGTGCGATGTGAACCCCCGTGCCTAGTGTCCCAGTTGTTCGTTGCCGGGCAGGTCCACAACCCCAGGGGGAGATCAGACGATGTCGAAAACGAGCAGGCTGGCACGGGCCGTTCGCACCGCGGCCATGACGGCGGCGCTGACGGCCGGCGCCGCCGTCGCGTTCCCCGCCGCCGCGCACGCGGCCGACGCGGACCACTACTACATCGAGATCGGCGGCACGGGCGCCACGAGTCACACTCCCGGCTGCCCCACCACCACCTCGTCCTACAACGAGGCCAACGCGGCGCTCCAACTCGGCGACCACGCCGTCGAGGTGTGCTATCCGGCCACGGCCGGCCCGTTCATCGGTCCAGGCGGTCCGCTCATCGACCTCCAGAGCCTGCAGTTCCACCCCGACGCCGTCACCGCGCCGAACTACGACGCCAGCGTGCAGCAGGGCTACCAGGAGGCGTTGCGGGTGGCGCAGGACACTCACCGCGACCACCCGGACGCGCTCATCACGATCTCCGGCTACTCCCAGGGCGCCCAGGCCGCGGACCAGGTGCTCCAGACGATCGCGAGCGGCGCCACCGACATTCCGCGCTCGCAGGTCAACGGCATGCTCTACGCCGACCCGATGCAGCCCGGCACCGGTTTCACGGCCCAGATCCCGAAGGGCTGGGGCGTGCCCGGGTTCACCTCCCCGGGCGCCGGGCCCGCGGAGTTCAACGGCATCCCGGTCACCCGGTACTGCATCCACGGCGACCCGGTGTGCGACGCGTCCCTCCTGAACGCGCCCGGCTACTTCAACCTGCACGGGAACTACCCGCAGCGCGGCAACGTCATCGCCCAGACCCTCGGCGACGCCGGCGGCGACGGGATCCTGTGGCGGAACCCCGCCGGGGACCCGGCCTAGGCGCCAGGCAGTAGGGAGCAAGGAGCAACAGCGGCCCGGCCGACCGTACTTCGGCCGGGCCGAACCCGCCGCCACCCGGTGGCTACGCTTCGTCGGCTCCCGGCTGTTGCCGCCGGCGGTCGAGGTCGTCCAGCGCGCGGGAGATTCTCGCGCGGTTGGCGTCGGCGTCGGGAAGGGTGGTGGCCCGCTCGAAGAAGTCGCGGGCGCCGGCCAGGTCTTCCGCCACGGCGCCGTGCCAGAGCAGTCGATGGCGTATCGCGATCTCCGACGCGGTGCCGGTCTGCTCGTCCAGTATCGCGTGTGCCCGGCGCTGGAGTTCGGCCGCCGCCCCGGGGTTGCCCAGGTCGGCCTCCGCCGTGGACAGCCTGGCGAGGACGGCGGAGTACAGGGGAAGGTCCCCCAGTCGTCTGGCCAGGTCCTCGGCCTTGCCGAGGGTGCCCGCCGCCTCGGCCGGCCGGCCGAGGTCGAGTTGGAGGCGACCGAGGCGGAGCAGCGTCTTGCCGAGGAGCCTGGGGCTGCCCGCCTTCTCGGCGAGGGCGATCGCCTCCAGGTAGCGGTCGTTCGCCTTGTCGTACTCCCCGAGCTGGTGGTGGACGTCGCCGACGCGGGTCATGACCGACCCCGTGAGCCAGTCGTCGTGCGTCAACTCCCCCGCCAGGGCGAGGACTTCAGCGAAGTGCGCCATGGACTCCGCGATCCGCCCCTCCAGATTGGCGAAGGTCCCGAGACCGGCCGCGGCTCTGGCCTGCTCATGCCGGTCACCGGCCCGGCGGCTGATGTCCAGCGCCTCCGTGAACCAGGCGCGGGCCTGCTGGTACCGGCCCTGCAGCCCGTACATGATGCCCATGCCCGTGCGCAGGGCGGAGTCCATCCGGCGGTCACCGGCCTGAGCGACCCTCGGCAGCAGCAGCTCCAGCGCGGTACGGCACTCGTGGAACCGGCCCTGCCGGGTGAAGTAGTCGACCAGGCCCTCGGCGATCCAGCAGGCCTCGTCCAGCCAGCCCGCGGCCGCCGCCTGCCCGATCACGTCGACCAGTTCACCGCCCGCCGCGTCCAGCCAGATCGTGGCCTCCTCCCAGTCCGTGAACGGCCCGGTGCCCTGCGGGCCGGTCGGGTAGGACGTGGTGCCCCAGTCGCCGGCGCAGCGGGCGGCGGCCACGTACAGCCGGAGCACCCGGCCCCGGGCCGCCACGGCCTCGTCGGGTGCCGCGGCGGCGACGCGCCGGGCGTAGACCGCCACCAGGTCGTGCAACCGGTAGCGGTCGGCGGTCACCCGCTGCACCAGGCTGGCGTCGGCCAGGCTCTCCAGGGTGCGCTCGGCGTCGGCGGGCGTCCCGTCGAGCAGGGCGGCCAGCGTCAGCCGGTCCAGCCGTATGGCGGGCGAGACGCCCAGCGCGCGGAAGGCACGCTGCTCGGCGGCCGGAAGCTGGTCGTAGGAGATCCGGAACGCGGCCTCGACGCTGCGGTCCTCCACCGCGAGTTCGTCGAGCCGGCGCTCGCCGTCGGCCAGCCGCGCCACCAGCGCTTCCACCGCCCACAACGGGCGATCCTGGATCCGCGCCCCGACGATCCGCAACGCCAGCGGAAGCCGCCCGCACAGCGCGGCCAGTTCGCGTACGGCCACCCGCTCGCGCTCGGCCCCCGCGCCGCCGACGATACGGGTCAGCAGCCCCGCCGCCTCGTCGAGGCCGAGCGGGGGCAGCGAGATCCTGCGGTCCGCGTCCAGCCCCGTCAGGCGCCGACGGCTCGTCACCAGCACCACGCTGCCGGCACCGGCGGGCAACAGCGGTCGTACCTGCTCGGCGCGGGCGGCGTCGTCGAGGACGAGGAGCAGCCGCAGGGAGGCGGTCGCCGCCCGCCACGACGCGGTCAACTCGTCCAGGTCCTCGGAGTCGTCCCCCTCCCCGGCCCCCACGGCCCGCAGCAGCCGGCGCAGTACGCGTTGCCGCCCCACCGTCTCCCGGTCCTCGCGGTGCCCGTGCAACTCCACGAACAGGCAGCCGTCGGGGTACTGGTCCCGCAGCGCCCGTGCCGCGCGCACCACCAGCGCGGTCTTCCCGACCCCGGCCATGCCGTCCACGGCCCGTACGGTGACCACGCGGGCGTCGTCGACGGGGGCGACGAGAAGCTGGTGCTCGCGGTCCCGGCCGGTGAAGTTGCCTATTTCTACGGGGAGTTCATGGCGGGCGCGGCGCTGCTGGGGGGCGGGACCCGGACGCCGGGGTCCGGCCGGCCGGTGCGCCGGGTGGTCCGTCTCCGTGCGCTGCGGGGCTGTGCCGCCCCGGCGTACGGCGGCAGTGTCGCCGCCGGTCAGGAACGCGTCGTCGCCGCGCAGGACGGCCTCGTGCACCCTGCGCAGTTCGGTGCCGGGCTCCACGCCCTGCTCCTCCACCAGACGGCGGCGCACCGAGGCGTAGACGTCCAGCGCGTCGGCCTGCCGGTTGCCGGCATGCAGGGCACGCATGAGCAGCGCTGCCAGGGCCTCGTTGTAGGGGTGGGCCGTGGTCAGGGAGAACAGTTCCCCCACCGCCTCGGCGTGCCGTCCCGTGCGGAGCCGGCAGTCCACCAGGTCCTGCACCACCACGAGCCGCTGCTCGGCCAGCCGCAGCCGCTCTCCCGCCGCGAACGGCCCGGGGATTCCGGCCAGGGGCTCGCCGCGGAACAGTCCCAGTGCCGTGGACAGCGCGTCCACGGCGGCGTCCAGGTCTCCGGCGTCCCGCGCCGCGCGCCCTTCGGCGGCGATCTCCTCCCAGCGGGCCACGTCCACCCGCGCGCTGCCCGGGGCGAAGCGATAGCCGCCGCGCACGGTGTCGATCACGGAGTCCGCCGCGTCCTTTCCAGGAGCATCCAGGCAGCGGCGTAACCGGTGCACATAGACCGGGATAACCCGGTCGCCGGTGCCGGGGGGCTCCGCACCCCACACCCCGTCGAGCAGCTGCTGCCGGCTGACCGTCCTGCCAGGCCGCAGCAGCAGAGCTGCCAGGACGGCCTGTTCGCGAACCGGCCCGAGCTCCAGACTCGTGTCGCCGCGCCAGGCCAGGAGCGGCCCGAGCAGAGCGAAGCGAAGTTGCTGATTTGCTTCCGTGGACAACTCGCGCGGGATCGGCACACGGGGAGCTTATCCGCCCTGTGGCCACCGGCTAAGCCCCCCACAGGACCTGCGCCTCTCGCGTACGACCACACCACACGGCACCCCCGGATGGCGTTCCCCGATGAGCGCCGCGCGGAATGTCGCACTAGCCTCCGAAATGAGCGCAAAGTGGATCTTCTGATGCGCGCTCCACTCGACCCAAGGAGGAGAAATGCGCAGGCTTTCCAAGGCTGCCGCGGCGGCCGCGGTCATCGCTAGCGTCGGCATCATAGGCACCGGCACCGGCACCACCACCGCGCAAGCCGCGGTCATGCATCGAGGTGGGGGCTGCGATACCGACGACACGAACATTGACGTCCTGGGGGAGGTGGGTGTCGCCAATGGCCTGCTCGGCAACCTGCTGAACGGCGAAGGCGACCCGGGCGCGCAGGAAACCCACGTCGGGACCACGTGCGGAGGCGGGGGGTAGCCGTGCCGCACGGCTCACCGAATTGGGTATCGGCGCCCGGGCCCTGGGCCCGCCGCCCGAGTGGCCGTCAGTGGTCGTTCGTCTCCATGTGAGAGTGGAAGCCAAGGGCCCCGGACCATGACCGGTCCGGGGCCTTTGCGTTGGCTCATCGGCCTGCCGCTCCCGGGTCACTTTGGGGACGTACGGATCCCTGCGGGCAGCGCGCATGGCGATCGTCCTCGCCGTCCCCACCTGTCTGCTCCTCGCCCTGACCGGTCTGGGCGTCGCCGACCGCGCCCACGACTGGTCCGCCGCGCGGGCCACGGAGCCCAGGTCGGCATCGTGCTGCGGGAACAGGATCTCGTCCGCGAGCTCCAGCGCGAACGCGGCCTCACCAACGGCCTGTTGAACGGCGCCGTGCGGTACCGGGACGATGTCCGCAGGCAGCGGATGCGCACCGACGCCGCGCGGACGTCCTTGCGGGCGGCACTCTCGGACGGGAACGGCGATCTGCCCGCGGCCGCGGCCGCCGCCCTGATCGACGCCGGGGGCGCGGGGGCGCCCGACGGTGACCGGCGTATCGCGCAGGGCGTGCAGGCGCTGCAGGCCCTGGCGCGGGCCACGGAGGCGGTGGCCCTCGAACGCGGTTCCCTGAACGGCGTGTTCGCGGCACGGCGGTTCCGCTCCGGCGAGTACCTCGACTTCACCGAGGTCCGGGCCGCGCGGGTCGCCGCCCTCGGCCAGTTCCGCCAACTCGCAAGCGGCGCCGAGCAGTCGGCCCTCGACCGTGCCTTCGCCACGGCTGCCGCCCGCCGCGTCACCGGGTACGAGGCCAAGGCCGCGGCGGGCGCCGACGGCTCGACCCTGGACGTCGATCTCGCCCGCTGGTGGGCCGACATGACGACGCTCGTCGACGATCTGCACGGTGTGCGCAAGCAGGTCGGGGACGACGTACGGGCCCGGGCGGACCAGGTCGGCGGCGCGGCCACCCGGGAACTCGCCGGCTTCCTGGCGCTGGGCGCGCTGATCCTGGCCGTGGCCTCCGCGCTCGCGGTGTTCTCGGCCCGCTCCATCACCCGCCCCCTGGGCGCCCTGGCCGACGAGGCCGACGCGGTCGCGGGCACCCGGCTGCCGGACGCGGTCAGGTACATCCAGGAGGCCGATCCCGACACCCCGCCGTCCGCGGAGCCCGAGGCGGCCGAAGTCCCCGGCACCGCACGGGAGGTCTCGCGCCCGACCGCCGCCCTGCGCAATGCCGAGCGCACCGCCGTGGGCCTCGCCGTCGAACAGGCCGTGCTGCGGCGCAACAGCACCGAGTCCCTGGCCGGTCTCGGCCGCCGCAACCAGGCGCTCCTGAGCCGCCGGCTCGGGCTGATCACCACCTTGGAGAGCCAGGAGCTCGACCCGGCGCCCTCGCCGAGCTCTTCGAACTCGACCATCTGGCGACCTGCATGCGCCGCAACGCCGAGTCCATGCTGGTCCTCGCCGGCGAGGAGTCCCCGGCCCGCCGCTGGCCCGGTACGGTCACCGTCAGCGAGGTGGTGCAGTCGGCCGTCTCCGAGGCCGAGCAGTACCAGCGGGTCGCCGTCACCGACCTCGAACAGTGCCGCGTCCGGGGCCACTGTGTCGCCGAATTCTCGCACCTGCTGGCGGAGTTGGTGGAGAACGCGCTCCTGTTCAGCCCGCCCCGCCGGCCTGTCACGGTCCACGGCCGCGGGACGGCGGCGAGTACTGCCTGGCCGTGGTCGACCGGGGCATCGGGATGACCGCGCAGCGGATGGCCCGGGCCAACTCCCTGCTGTCCGGCAAGGGCGGTCCGCTGCTCGCCGCGCCCACCCGGTTCCTCGGGCACCACGTCGTCGGCGCGCTCGCGACCCGCCTCGGCGCCCATGTCGAGCTGCGCCCCACGGAGGGCTCGGGCGTCACGGCGTACGTCGCCCTGCCCACCACGCTCGTCCAGCAGCCGGACGCCTCGGCCACCGCGGCGGTCACATGAGCGCTACCGGGGGTCCACCCACAGCGCGGAGGCGATCGCGCAGAGGTCGCCGCTGTCCGGCAAGGGCGGTCCGCTGCTCGCCGCGCCCACCCGGTTCCTCGGGCACCACGTCGTCGGCGCGCTCGTGACCCGCCTCGGCGCCCATGTCGAGCTGCGCCCCACGGAGGGCTCGGGCGTCACGGCGTACGTCGCCCTGCCCACCACGCTCGTCCAGCAGCCGGACGCCTCGGCCACCGCGGCGGTCACGTGAGTGCTACCGGGGGTCCACCCACAGCGCGGAGGCGATCGCGCAGAGGTCGCCCCCGGCCGTGGCCAGGGCAACACCCATCCGGTGCTTGCGCCCTTCCTCCGAGAGGACCCACGCGTACGACACCAGCCGCGCGGCGACCGGCACCGGCCGGAGCAGCCGCCCGGTGAGCGAGGCGGTCACCGCCCCCTCCCGCAGCGTCCCCCGCAGCCGCCCCGCCGCGTTTCCGGGACAGTCGAGCGCGCCCCACACGAGCTCCGGCGGCAGCATGCCCTCGCTGTCGGCGAGCGCGGGCCCGGCCGTCCACGCGGTGGCCACCAGATCGCGTCCCGGTACGACCCCGCAGTGCTGGCGCAGCCCGGTGTCGGGCGTGCGGTCGAGTCCGCACCCGAAGCAGTCCACGGTCCCTTCGGGCGGATCCGCGCGGTATGCCTCGGCGGCCGCCCGCGCCTCGTCCCAGGAGGGCGGTTCGGGCGCCTCGATGTCCAGCTCGTCGGGCGTGGCCACCGCGAGCACCCCGTCCGCGCCGGTCAGTACGGCCCCGCCGTCGGCGGTCGCCGCGAGCTCCACCGGCACCTCCACCGGGGTCGGCCGCCGGAAGTCGACCCGTACGGTCTTGGCCGCCGTCCGACCGGCGAGCACCCCCGCGACATATCCGCCGAACGCCACCCCGGGATACCCTCGCAGCCGGCCGGGCACCCTGATCGTCTCGATGTCGGTCATGGCGCCCACTCCACCACACCCGCCGCCCCGGCGGTCCGCAAGGGCGAGGTACGTCCGAGCCCCGACCGGCTCTCCCCGAGAGGAACCCCGTGACCGTCGAACGCATCGGCCCGCCGCTCTTCGGCACGGAACGCGAGACGCTGCGGGCGTTCCTGGAGTTCCACCGGGCGACCCTGGCGATGAAGTGCGAAGGCCTGACGGAGGAGCAGCTCAAGGAGCGGTCGAGCCCGCCGTCCACCCTCTCCCTGCTCGCCCTGGTCCGTCACCTGGCCGAGGTGGAACGCGCCTGGTTCCGCCGGGTGTTCGACGACAACACCGCCCCGATGCTCTGGTCGCAGAAGGAGTTCGACTTCCAGGCCGCGTACGACACCACGGGCGCGAGCGCCGAGGAGGCGTTCGCGGTGTGGCGGGCCGAGGTCGAACACTCGCGCCGCATCGAGCGCGAGGCCGAGTCCCTGGACCTCGCCGGGCACCAGCCGCGCTGGGGCGAGGACGTGTCCCTGCGGATGGTGATGCTCCACATGATCCTGGAGTACGGCCGCCACAACGGCCACGCGGACTTCCTCCGCGAGGGAGTGGACGGCACGGTCGGCGCCTGACCTCGCGATTCCGTAAGGGATGGGTAAGTAAATTCGGTACCTGCTTTTTACTCGCGTCGACATCCGGTCGAAGGTGAAATAAACCCCTCGTCAATTCTTCCCCATCGACTGGTCGAGATTGCGTATCGAGACCGGTATAAAGACCAGCTCACCTGCCCAAACAGGATGTTTTGACGTACGTTCAATTTGTCTGATTCTTATGTGCGGTGGCGAACCGGACGACGGATGTACGGCATCTTCTGTTGCGAGTTACCGGAGGATTTCCTGATCCGCCGGCAGGGTACGAGCAACAGAGGCATATTGATGTCTTGGTCCTTGGAAAGATCTCCTTCCGGGCCGTCGACGGCACTGGCCGGCCGCGCCGTCTACCACGCTGGGGAGGCTGCCGCGCCCCGGACGCTGATCGCCGTTCTGGACGCGACGGCAGCCGCGTTCCCCGAGGCGCCCGCACTGGACACCGGGACGGAGGTCCTCTCCTACCGTGAGCTGCGCGAGGAGACGGCACGCCGGGCGCGGGAGCTGGCGGGACGGGGCATAGGCCCTGGTGACCGGGTCGGGGTACGGGTGCCGTCGGGTACGGCGGAGCTCTACCTGTCGATCCTGGCGGTGCTGAGGTGCGGCGCCGCCTACGTACCGGTGGACGCGGACGACCCCGAGGAGCGGGCCGCCACGGTCTTCCGGGAAGCGGGCGTCTGCGCCGTCCTGGGTCCCCACGCACAGGCCGCGGAACTCGTCGAGCCGGTCGGGGCCGCCACGGCGGACGGCCGTACGACGCGGCGGCACATGACGCCCGGACAGATCCCGCTCACACACACGACGCCCGGACAGATGATGTCCGGACAGATGACGCCCGGCCCGGGACCGGACGACGACGCGTGGATCATCTTCACCTCCGGCTCGACCGGCGCTCCGAAGGGCGTCGCCGTCACCCACCGGTCTGCGGCGGCCTTCGTGGACGCCGAAGCGGGCCTGTTCCTGCGGGAGCGGCCGCTGGGCCCCGGTGACCGCGTGCTGGCGGGGCTGTCCGTCGCCTTCGACGCCTCCTGCGAAGAGATGTGGCTGGCGTGGCGAAGCGGCGCCTGTCTCGTGCCGGCCCCGCGCTCGCTGGTGCGGGCCGGGTACGAGCTCGGCGGCTGGCTGGTCGAGCGGGGCATCACCGCCGTGTCGACGGTTCCGACCCTCCTCGCGCTGTGGCCGGTCGAGGCGCTGCGCCGGGTGCGGCTGCTGATCCTGGGCGGCGAGGCGTGCCCCGCGGGGCTGGTGGACCGGTTCGCCGCACCCGGCCGGGAGATGTGGAACACCTACGGGCCGACCGAGGCCACGGTGGTCGCGTGTGCCGCTCCGCTGGAACCGGGCGAGCCGGTGCGGATCGGACTGCCCCTGGACGGCTGGGAGTTGGCCGTGGTGGACGCGGCCGGCGACCCGGTGCCCTTCGGGGCGGAGGGCGAGCTGGTCATCGCCGGTGCCGGCACGGCCCGTTACCTCGACCCCGTCAAGGACGCCGACCGCTTCCGGCCCTGCCCGGCGCTGGGTTGGGAACGCGCGTACCGCACGGGTGACCTGGTGCGCGCCGACGCCGAGGGCCTGGTCTTCGTCGGGCGCGCCGACGACCAGGTCAAGCTGGGCGGCCGCCGTGTCGAGCTCGGTGAGGTGGACGCGGCGCTCAGCGACCTGCCGGGTGTGCGCGGCGCCGCGGCGGCCGTGCAGACGACACCGGCCGGGACCCAGGTGCTGGTCGGCTATGTGATGCCCGAGCTGAATCCGGCCGGCGGCTCGGCCTTCGAGCCCGACAAGGCACGCGCACTGCTCGTGGAGCGGCTGCCGCAGCAGTTGGTGCCGGTGCTGGCCGAGGTCGCGGAGCTGCCGACGCGTACGTCGGGCAAGGTGGACCGCAAGGCACTGCCCTGGCCGCTGCCCGCCCAGCGCGACGGGGCGCGAGGCGACGGGTCACGGGCCGACGGCGGTCCGGTCGGCCCGGCCGCGGAACTCGCGGGGACGGCCGCGCGGCTCGCGGACGTCTGGGAGGAACTGCTGGGCGTACGCCCCGGCCCGGACAGCGACTTCACGGCCCTGGGCGGCACCAGCCTGACCGCGGCGCGCATGGCGTCGCTGCTGCGCCGGCACCATCCCGGTGTCTCGGTCGCCGATCTGTACCGGCACCCGGTGCTGCGCGACATGGCCGGCCATCTGGACACGCTGGCCCCTGCGGCCGAGGAGCCACGGCCGGTGCGGCCCGTGCCGCGCCGCGCCGCGGTGGTGCAGGGCCTGGTCCAGACGGCCCTGTACGGGGTGGCCGGGCTGCGCTTCCTGACCGGACTGGCCGTGGCGGACAACGTGCTCGACTGGTACTCGCCGCGCGCCTGGGCGCCCCACACGCCGTGGTGGCTCGTGGCGGTGGCGTGGGTGGTGCTGTTCAGCGCCCCGGCACGCTGCCTGATCGGGGCGGGCCTGGCCCGTGCGCTGACCGGTTCCGTCCGCCCCGGGGCCCACCCGCGCGGCGGCAGCGTCCATCTGCGCCTGTGGAGCGCCGAACGGGCGGTGGCCGCGTTCGGTGTCCCGTCCCTGCTGGGTACGCCCTGGGCCGCCCGGTACGCCCGGGTGCTGGGCTGCACGACCGGCCGGGACCTGAGCCTGCACGCGATGCCGCCGGTGACGGGACTGGCGGAGCTGGGTGACGGGTGCGCCGTAGAGCCCGGAGCGGACATCTCCGGCTGGTGGCTGGACGGTGACACGCTGCACGTCGGGCCGGTGACCGTGGGCGCGGGCGCGCGCGTGGGGCATCGCAGCATGCTGCTGCCCGGCGCCGTGGTCGGCCGGGACGCGGAACTCACGTCCGGTGCCTGCCTGGACGGACGGGTCCCCGACGGCGCGTGCTGGGCGGGCTCGCCGGCCCGCCCGGCGGACGAGACCGAACGCCTCGACGGCGCGGGGTGGCCCGCCCCGCCGCAGCGGGCCCGACGCCGGTGGCACATCGCCTACGCCGGGTCCCTGACCGTCCTGCCGCTGGTGTCGTTCGTGGCTTCCCTGCCGGGCCTGTGGGTGGGGTACCGGCTGGTGCGCGACGCATCGACCCTGCAGACCGTGGCACTGCGCCTGCTGGCGGCCGTCCCGCTGTTCACCGTCATGACGGCCTTCTCCTCGGTGCTGGTCCTCGCGCTGCTGGTGCGGGGCCTGAGCCGGGGGATCACACCGGGTGTGCATCGCGTGGACGGCGGGGTGGCCTGGCGGGTGTGGCTGGTCACCCGGCTGCTCGACGGCGCCCGCTCCAGCCTCTTCCCGCTGTACGCGAGCCTCGCCACGCCGCACTGGCTGCGGCTGCTCGGGGCGCGCGTGGGACGGCACGCCGAGATCTCGACGGTGCTGCCGCTGCCGTCGCTGCTGCACGTCGAGGACGGTGCGTTCCTCGCGGACGACACGCTCGTCGCCCCCTTCGAGGTACGCGGCGGATGGCTGCGGCTCGGTCATGTGCGCATCGGACGACGGGCGTTCGTCGGCAACTCCGGCATCGTCGGACCCGGCCGTACGGTGCCCGACCACAGCCTGGTCGGCGTGCTCTCCGACATGCCCGCGCACGGCGAGGAGGGCATGTCCTGGCTCGGGCGGCCGGCGCTGCCGCTGCCGCGGGTGGCCACGGCCGCCGATCCGCAGCGCACGTTCGCCCCGCCCCGGCGGCTGCTGGTGGCCCGCGCCCTGGTGGAGACGTGCCGCGTGCTGCCGCTGATGGCGGGCACGGCCCTCGCCGAATGCGTGCTGCTCGGCGAACAGGACGCCTTCACCCAGGGCGGTCTGGCCCTGGCGGCTCTCGTCGGCGCCCCGTTGCTGCTGGCCGCGGGCCTGGTGGCGCTGCTGACGGCCACCTGCGCCAAGTGGCTGCTGGTCGGCCGTTTCCGGACCGGTGAGCATCCGCTGTGGTCGTCGTTCGTGTGGCGCAACGAACTCTTCGACACGTTCGTGGAGTCGCTGGCCGTGCCCTGGATGGCCGGCGCCTTCCTCGGCACCCCGGTCCTGAACTGGTGGCTGCGCAGCCTGGGCGCACGCATCGGACGCGGCGCGTGGCTGGACACCTACTGGCTGCCGGAGACGGACCTCGTCACGGTGGGCGACGGCGCCAGCGTCAACCGCGGCTGTGTGCTGCAGACCCACCTCTTCCACGACCGCATCATGCGCATGGACACCGTGCGCCTGGCCGACGGTGCCTCGCTCGGCCCGCACGGCATCGTGCTGCCCGGGACCACGGTCGGTGCGGGCGCCTCCATCGGCGCCGCCTCGCTGGTGATGCGCGGCGAGACGGTGCCCGCCGGCACCCGCTGGGCCGGCAACCCCATCGCGGGCGAACCCGCCGTACACCCCGCACCACCGCTCGCCGAGGGCGGTGCGGCCGCGTGACCCGCTGCAGCCGTCGCACCCTGATCAGGGGCGCGGCCGTGATCCCGCTCGCCGCGGCCGTCTGTGACGGTCTCGGCGACGCGGCCGGGCCGGACGACCGCTACTTCTCGCACCACGGCACGTACGACCACCACACCCTCTCCTACGACCTGCATCTCACCTACGATCCGGCGGGCGGCAGCCTCGACGGGCGCGCGTACCTGCACGCCGTGGCCGCCCGGCCGCTGCGCCAGGTGGAACTGGACCTCGCCCACCTGACCGCCTGGACCGCCCGCATCGACGGAACTCCGGTGCGCCCCAGGCAGCGCGGCCACAAGGTGTACCTGCCCAGCCCGCACCCGCTCCCCGCGGGCACCCGGTTCACCGTGGAGGTCGGCTACCGGGGCCGGCCGGCCCCGGTGGGCTCGCCGTTCGGACAGATCGGCTGGGACCGTACCGGCGACCGGCACGGCGGCACCCTCGTGGCCTCCCAACCGCTCGGTGCGCCCTCGTGGTTCCCCTGCAACGACCGCCCCGACGACAAGGCCGCCTACACCTTCCGGATCACCGTCCCGCACGGCCACCACGCGCTCGCCAACGGCACCCTGCGGGAACGGCGCGCCACCGGAACCGGCGAGTGCCTGACGTACCACCACCCGGGCCCCATGGCCCCCTACCTCGCCGCCCTCTACACCGGCCGCTTCGCGCACCAGACCTGGCGGGCCGTGGACAGCGCGTCCGGCAGAACGATCACCGGACGCAACCACTACCCCGCACACCTGTCCCGCGAGGCCCGCCACGACCTGGCCCGGCAACCGGAGATGCTGGCCGCGTTCACCGGCTGGTTCGGCCCCTATCCCTTCGAGACCTACGGCGCCGTCGTCGTCGACGCGGAGGTCGACCAACCGGTGGAGAACCAGACCCTGCCCGTGTTCGGCAGCAACCACATCGACGGCGCCCGCGGCTCGGAGACACTGGTGGCCCACGAACTCGCCCACCAGTGGTTCGGCAACAGCGTCAGCCTGTGCGACTGGCGCGACATCTGGCTGAACGAGGGTTTCGCCACCTACGGCGAGTGGCTGTGGTCCGAACACATCGGCGAGGACTCCGCCGACACCATCGCCCGTGCCGAATGGCGGAGCCTCCACCGCCGCAAGCAGGACCTGGTCCTCGCCGATCCGGGCCCGCACCGCATCTTCGACGACCGCGTCTACACCCGCGGCGCCTGCACCCTGCACGCCCTCCGTCTCGCCCTGGGCGACGCCCGCTTCTTCCCGCTGCTGCGCACCTGGCACGAGGCCCACGGCGGCGCCAGCGCCACCACGACCGCCTTCATCACCCACGCCACACACAACTCACCCCACCTGGCCCCACCACTCCTGCACTCCTGGCTCTACGAGAGCCCCCTGCCCCCGTTTCCCACCACCGCGTAGCCCCACCGACAGCCACTCACCGCACGGCAACGCCGGTCAGTTCCCCGGACACGGCCCACAGCCGGCGGGCGACGTCCGTAACTAACGGTCCGTCAGAAGCCCGGCCACGGCGGCCCGGTGACCCACGCCCCGTTCGGCCCGAGCACACCGATCACCTTGCCGGCCGGCACCTCCAGGCCGACGCCGTCCGGCGCGACCATGTCCGGGGCAGGCTCTGGCAGGCGCACTTACGCCCCAGAGGCTCCGGCCGTAGGCTCTTGTCCGGCGGACACATTCGTTGGTTGGTGGCCCGACCGTGTGCAGGCGTGTGCACGGTGAACGGGACTGGATGAGACGGAGACCGAGACAGCCGCGCTCCTCACCGCAGCGGCGGTGACGGCCCGCAGCCGGTTGCCGCAGCCACCGTCGCTCGTGGAGCTAGGCTGCCTCGGGTCGCGCCGCACGCATGCCCGAGTCGGGCTCCTGTGCGCCATCGAGCGGCAACGTCTCCTCTTCCTCGAAGTCAGGGGCCTGGAAGGGGTTTTTCGCCGGAGGCGGCGATGCCGCGGTGGAGTAGCGGGGCTTCCCGTCCGGGGCGGAGAACAGCGGCGTCAGATCGATGAGAGGTCTCTCTTTCCATACAGGTCCCCCAAGGGGCCTGGTGTGCCGTGACCGGGCACAGCGGTCCTACAGCTTGGTCATCTTGGCGTACGGGCTCAAGATCCGCATGCGCGCCGAGCCGAAATCCACGAGCGCCGCGATTCCGTCCTCGATGCCGATCACCCGGCCAAGGCCGTACACGTCATGTGTGACCTGGTCACCCACGGCGAAGTGCTTGGGTGCCGGTGCGACCGGGGCCTTGAAGGGACTGGTGGGCAAATGACGCTTCGGTGCAGCAGGCTTTGTCATGGCTCAGTATGAGCCTACGCGTATCGCGCTCGCTGTGGCCGTCGGCACAGATCCAGACGAGAAAAACCGCGTCACGCCGCTGACCTGCGGCTTCGAGACCCGGTGCGGCGAAAACTCGACCGCGGGTCGCTCACTTCTGCGCACCGTAACCGTCGTTTTCGAATACCGCGAGTTGTCGGGAATCGCGCGGCCGACTGCCCCATGATCGAAGTGCGGCCGCCTTCGCGCGCCTTGACGATGGCGCTGAAGGGCGGAGCGCGAAGCTGGTGACAGCCGAACACTCCGCCGAGTCATGCGTCAAAGAAAGAGAGAGTCATGACGGCTACGACGGAGACCCCCACTCGAGAAAAGGCCGGGGTGGGCCAGGAAGAGCTGGGTGAGGAATCCGCCTTCGGACCGCTTCTGCTGGCCGCGCTTCTGGCGCGTGGTGAGGAGGGGGGCGAGGAGTCGGTCATCGAGCATCCGCTTCTCCTTGCCGCGCTCGCGCGCCGCCGCGAGGAGCGTGGTGAGGAGTCGGTCATCGAGCACCCGCTTCTCCTCGCCGCGCTCATGCACCGCCGTAAGGAGCGCGGTGAGGAGTCGATCATCGAGCATCCGCTGCTGCTGGCGGCGCTCACGCGCCGTCGTCGTGAGGAGCGCGGTGAGTCGCTGATCGAGCACCCCCTCCTGCTGGCGGCGCTCATGCGCCGTCGTCGTGAGGAGGGGGGTGAGGAGTCGATCATCGGGCATCCGCTGCTGCTGGCGGCGCTCATGCGCCGTCGTCGTGAGGAGCGCGGTGAGTCGCTGATCGAGCATCCGCTTCTGCTCGCCGCGCTGATGCGCCGCTGAACGGAAACGGCGACACCCCTGCCCCCCGGATCCCCGCAGTCGCCGGAATCGGGGGGCAGGTCCCATAGGGAAATCGAGACATGAGGACATAAGGACATGAGGAACGACCATGGCAGCTGAGTCCGGCGGACAATCGGAACGGGACCCCTTGGAGAGCTTCATCGACGAGATCTTCGATGAAATGGTGCGTGACGCCGGAATGCTCCATACCGGCATCGGCGTCAGGCACGGAAAGGACCCGCTGGCGGGAGCCCTGATGGAAGCGGCCGTGGCATCCCTGTCGCAGCCGCCCTCCCGTTCCTCGGAACTCGAAAGGGTGCTCTTCGCGCAGACCCTCGCGACCGCACTGGCAGAAGCTCTCGCGCCCGCTCTGTCGGACGTACTGGCCTCGGAGATCATGAAGGTGCTGACCCACCACGCGGACCCCCAAAGGAGCCCCACCCATGAATCCGTCGGCGGGACCGGCCACGGCCACCGTTCTTCCGCAGGCGGCGAACATTCCTAGGAGCCCTTGAAGTCCCTTGCGTAAGAGGCTGTACAAGGAGCGCGGCGAGCCGGTCGACCCTAACCTGAAGGCATGGACGGTGAAGAACACCTCTGCCCTGTCTGCGGGCAGCCCGTGGAGGCGGTCGTCCGGCGGCACAAGACTCTGGGCGTCTGGGTGCCGGTATGGGGGCCCGGGCCGTGCCGGAACCCCGAGTGCAGGACTTTCGCTCGCCCCGCCGGTCCCACTGGCCCCGCCCGCCCCGCTCGTCAGCAGGCGGCCGGGCCGCGGGCGAAGCGTTAGTACACGCCTCGCCGGGCCGCCCTCCGGATCCGTCGCGCACCCTGCGGTCGCGCCCCGGCTCACTGTTCTCCGCCACCCGCGCCGCCCACGCCGTCGACCGGGGATCGGGAACCGGGGACCGGGGGCGCGTCGGCGCGCGCGTGGAGGGCGGCCGCCCACAGGTTCTACGCCGCCCAGGCGGAATCGCGTGCCCTGGACCACCGTGCCTCCCCGACCGCTACCGGTCCGGTGGCTGCTGCCGAAGGCGGCTTGGACGGCAGTGCCGCTGATCATCACCGTGGCGTACCTGGCGTTGTTCGCGGTCGCCGCCCGATCCTGGAGGCAGCGCACCGGCGTGGCACTCCGGTTCGACGTGCCGCCCAAGCGCGCGACCGTTCCCCTGGTGATCGGCATGCCCATGCTGTTGGCGGGGCCGGCCTGGATGTTCCGCGCCACCGGCCAGGCATGGTGGCTCGCCGCCGCCTCGGTTGTCTTCGAGGTCGACTCATCCCTTTGTGTGGTCGACTCACCCCTTTGTGTATGAGATGCGCCCGGCAGGCGTGGGGCCGTCCGTGCTCGGGCAGGCAGAGCGGTGATGCGAAGTTCGAGAGAGGTCGGGTGGGCGTGGAGCGTACTCGGGCCGGGGGGTACGGGTGCTGATCGCCACGCTGTCGGAGTGCCGTGTGCGGCCCGGGCTGCTCAGGGAATGGCGGCTGGACGAGAGCCCCTTCCATGAGGCGGCGCGGGCGGCCGGGGAGGCCGTGCCGGCGTCGTACAACCAGGAATGGCACCTGAAATCCGTCTCCAAGCTCACCGAGCGGGGCTTGGGGGTCCCGCCGTGGATCGGGTTCGGCTTCGAGCTTCCCGGCCCGCTGGACGCCGAGGCGTTCCGTGAGACGCTGCGAGCCTGGGTCGTACGCCATGACACGCTGCGCAGCGCTTTCCGCATGGCGGTCACCGGGGTGGAGCGCTTCTCGATCCCACCCGCCACGGTGTCCGTGCGGGACACGGTGGTGGGGAAGCTCTCCGACGGGGACGACATTCCCGGCCGCCTCCAGGTCCGCATCGACGCGGCCGTCGGCGCGTTCCGCAGACCCAGTCACGTGGTGGAGACCGTCGAACGGGACGATTCCACCACGGTGTTCGTGGCCATGGACCACGCCCACGCCGACGGCTACTCGGTCATGACGGCCGTCGCCGAATGGCAGCACCTGTACGGCGCCGCCCTCGCCGGGGGACGGCCGACCGCCCTCCCTCCGGCCGGCAGCTATGTGGACTTCGGCCTGGACGAGCGTGCCGCTGCCCGGCGGATCGGCGCCGGCCATCCGGCCGTGGGGCACTGGAGCCGATTCCTGGAAGGTGGCGGAGACCGGCTGTTCCGCTTCCCGCTCGACCTCGGTGTCGCCGACGGTGAACTGCTGACGCATGCCAAGTTGGACGTACGGCTGCTGGACGCCGCCGAGGCCGACGCGGTCGAGGAGGTCTGCCACTTGGCGCACGGCGGTTTCCTCGCCGGTCTGTTCGCGGGCCTGGCCGCTGTCTCGTACGACATCACGGGCGAGCCCGTCTACCGGACGGTGATGCCGGTGCACACCCGCTCCCGGCCGGAGCTGCTGCACTCGATGGGGTGGTACGTCGGGCTCGCCCCGGTCGAGATCAGCCTCGGCACGGCGGGCAGCTTCCGTGAACTGGTACCCGGCGCGCACCACTCCCTGGGGACGGCCCTGCGCTCCGGCCGCGTACCGATCGTGAGGATCGCCGAGATCCTCGGGATCAGCGAGGAACTGGAGCGCCGGATGCCCGAGGTGTTCCCGTTCGTCTCCTTCATCGACACTCGCGTGATCCCGGGCGTGCGGCAATGGCCCGAGTGGAACGCCCGGACCGTGGTCCGGATGAGAACCCGCGGCAGCAAGGTGAACATCTGGGTCCACCGCACCCACGACGGCCTGTGGCTGACCGCACGGTATCCCGGAACCGAGTCCGCGGAAACCGGCATCGCCGACTTCTTCGACCGGCTGCGGGGCGTGCTCCACTGCGTGGCGAAGACCGGCGACCACACATTCGACCGCAGCCCAAGGACAATGGGAGGAACACCATGACCTCGACAGCCTCCGCACGGGAGACCGTGACGGCCGCCCTCACGGGCAAGTTCGAAGTGCTCCCCCAAGCGCTCCGGCCGGAACAGCCGTTGGCCGAGCTGGGCCTTGAGTCGCTGGACGTCGTCGAGCTGATCTACACCGTCAACCGGGACCTGGGCATCCGGATCGGCGAGGACGAGGTGACCACCTGGAACACGCTCGGGGAACTGCTCGCCCTGGCCGAGGCGAGGACCGGATGCCGATGACCCGCGCCGCCGTCTCCGTGACCGGCCTCGGCATGCTCACCCCCGCCGGAACCGCCGCGGAGGCCACCTGGCGGGGCGTCCTCGCCGGAACCTCGACGGCCGCACCCGATCCGGCCCTCGCCGGCCTGCCCGTCGACTTCTCCTGCCGCGTACCGGACTTCCGCCCCGAGACACACCTCGGCGACCGTGCACTCTGGCGGACGGACCGCTGCACCCAACTCGCCGTCGCTGCCGCCCGCGAGGCCGTACGCGACGCGGACCTGGACCCCACGACCTGGGACGGCACCCGGGTGGCCGTGATCATCGGCACCTGCTGGAGCGGCCGTCGCTCCGGCGAGGACGCCCACCACGACCTGCTCCGGGAAGGCCCTGACACGGTCCCGCCCACCCTCGTCCCGAAAGTGCTCTTCAACATGCCCGCCGCCGAGGTGTCCATGGCCCTGGAGGCACGGGGCGCCAGCCTGGGCGTCTCCTCCGCCTGTGCCTCTGGCGCCCACGCGATCGCCCTGGGCCGGGACCTGCTCGCCTCCGGCGCCTGTGACGTGGCGATCACAGGCGGTACGGACTCCGCCACCACCCCCCTGCTCGCCTCCGCCTTCCACCGTATGGGTGCCCTCTCCCGCCGCCGCGACGACCCGGCCGCGGCCTCACGCCCGTTCGACGCCGGCCGCGACGGCTTCGTCCTCGGCGAAGGCGCCGCGGTACTGGTCCTGGAGCGCACGGCCGATGCCCTGCGCCGTGGTGCCACCCCGCGCGCGACCCTGGCCGGCTGCGCCTCTACCTGCGACGCCCTCCACGTCACGGCCCCGCACCCCGAACACCGCGTTGCCGAGGCGGCGTTGACCACCGCCCTGCAGGAGGGGGGTCTCGCGCCCCACGACATCGACCACATCAACGCCCACGGCACCGCCACCCTTCGCGGCGACGCCATCGAGGGCCTTCTGATCGCCCGTGTCTTCCCCCACGCCCCCGCCGTGACCTCCCCCAAGGGCGCCCTGGGCCACACCTTCGGCGCCAGCGGAGCCATCGAAGCGGCCCTCACCGTCCTGACCCTCCAGCACCAGCTGATCCCCCCGACGGCCAACCTGGACGCCGTCGACCCCGACATCCCGCCCCTGGACCTGGTGACGAAGACCGCCCGCGAGCAGCGGGTGGACGCCGCCGTCAGCCACGCCTTCGGCTTCGGCGGCCACAACACGGTCCTGGCCTTCCGGCGCTCTCCGGAATCGTGAAGGCCCCACCGAGAACCTCCCGGAGTCGGCTTCGCTGCCCGCGCTTCGGCCGAGGCTGATGCCGCACCGTCCGCTCACAAACTCTGGGCGACTCCGGAGGGTCGCGGGAGTCATCGGAGCCGAGGCGTCCGACGGCATCTGTGGTTCGGGTTGCTGGGAAGGGGTGGCGTTGGCCGGTGCGGGACTCCATGCCCACGCATGGACGGCGGGCGCACCGTCGCCCAGGCCTCCGCCTCAGGACAGGCCGCCGCCGGCGGCATTGTGTGGGAACCATTCGTACGGCTCAGCTACTGACCGGCCGTGCCCGGCGTTGTTGTCGTCGAGGAAACACCTCAACGCCAAGCACTGGATGGGAAATCACGATGAACCGCGCGTACCGTCTTGCCGCTGCAAGCACTCTCGGCGTCATTCTCCTGACGGGGGGTGCCACCGCCGCAGTCGGAGCCCCCCTGGCCACCACGCAGACGGCCAGTGCCGTAACGCCAAAGGCGACACTGACCGCCAAGCCCAGCGTCAGCAGCGTCCAGGAAAGGGAGGCGTTCATGATCACTGGCAAGTCGACCGGCCTGAAGCCCGCCACCAAGGTGACGCTCCAGAACAAGCAGGGCGCCAAGTGGGTCAGCTTGCCGAACGCCACCACCGTCGCCCAGGACGGCTCATACGCAACGTCGTACGCAATGCGGGACAAGCTGAGCTTCAAGGGCAAGAAGCAATTCCGCGTGGTCGGCGGTGGTGCGGTGTCCCCCGTGTTCACGGTCAACGTCCGCTGACCTCACCACCCACGATGTCTGGGTTTCGCCACACGGGCTGCGCGCCATGTGGCGAAACCGCCATGGCAGTCATCGACGACGACCCGTGCTTGCCTGCCCGCGCCGCCGGCAGGACGCCTCAGGCGGCCCGGCGCCGCGCACGTTCGCGGTGCCGGCCGTCGTTCTGCTCCCCTGTCGCCTCTTCCGGTTCGCGCGCACGGTGCGGCGGCGGCGCCGTGAGGTGCGAGCACCGGGCGTCCTGCGGGGGCTGCCGACGGCCGGAGACCCGCCCGTGACCGCGCCGACCACGCGGACACCGCAAGGCCCGTCCTGGCTGACCCGCAACGTCAAAGTGCTGTGCGGGGTGTCCTTCCTCCAGGATGCCGCCAGCGAACTCCTCTACCCGATCCTGCCGATCTTCCTGACGGTGACGCTCGGCGCGCCGCCCGCCGTGGTCGGTGCCATCGAGGGGCTGGCTGAAGGGGCGGCGTCCCTCACCAAGGTCGCCGCAGGACGTCTGGCCGACCGGTTCGCCCGCCGCCCGCTCATCGCCACCGGATACGGTCTGGCCGCGGTCGGCAAGCTGCTCGTCGCCCTCGCCACGGTGTGGCCCCTGGTGCTGGTGGCACGCGTGGTCGACCGGCTCGGCAAGGGCATGCGGGGCGCACCGCGCGACGCCCTCCTCGTCGACGGCGTTCCGAACGGGCAGCGCGGCAGGGTGTTCGGGCTGCACCGGGCGGCCGACACCGCCGGAGCCGTGGTCGGCCCGCTGACGGGTCTCGCGCTGTACGAGGGCCTCGACCACCGTCTGCGGCCGCTGTTCTGGGTCGCGGTGATCCCGGCCGTCGCCTCGGTCGCCTTGGTCGCGGCTGTCCGCGACCCCGCCCGGGGCGGCGTCGATGAGGCGAAGGCCGTACGAACTCCGTGGCGATCCCTGCCCCGCCCGTACTGGCGCGTCCTGGCCGCGCTGACCGCCTTCAACCTGATCAACTTCCCCGACGCGCTGCTCCTTCTGTGCGCCCACGAGCTGGGCCTGTCCACGGCCGGGGTCGTCGCGGCCTACGCGGTCTACAACCTCGCCTACGCCGCCCTGTCCTACCCCGCCGGAGCCCTGTCCGACCGACTGTCCCGCCCCCTCGTGTTCGCAACGGGCCTCGCCTTCTTCGCCGTCGGCTACCTCGGCCTCGGCCTCATCCATGCACATGCGCCTTGGCTGGTCTTCGTCGTCCTGCCCCTGTACGGCGGATTCGCCGCCTGCACCGACGGAGTGGGCAAAGCCTGGATCTCCACCCTCGTCCCCGACCGCCAACAGGGCACCGCCCAGGGCCTCTACCAGGGCGCCACCGGCGCCGCGATCCTCCTCGCCGGCCTGTGGGCCGGACTCGCCTGGGGCGCCGACGGGCACGTCCCGCTTCTGGCGTCCGGCGCGGCCGCCCTCGCCCTGGCTGCCGCTCTGCCTCTCCTGCGCCGCTCCCGGCAGGTCAGCGAGTGACCGTGCCGGCCGGCGAGCGCGGCGGCCACAGTCACACCGCGAGCGCCGGTTCCCCAGGCGGCCCCGCCGCACCGGATCCTCCGGTGATCAGCGGCCGGCCCTCCTGAACGCCCGCGGCGAACGGAAGTTCGGGTTGATGTGTGCCGTGAGGTAAACACCCACCCATTTTTCCTGTGCACCCTTTGTGTGACTGTTGTGGTCACGCCAAGATCCCTCCTGCGTCGGGACACCCCCATACGTCTGGCGCAGGGAGGAGAGGCATGTTGCCCCCAAGGCACCAGCGACGGTTCATAACCTGCACCGTCGTGGCCGCCGCGTTCGGACTGGTAAGCACTCAGTCGTTCGCGGCGTCGCATGACACCAGAACCCGGCCCTGGCAGGCGCGCCACCAGGCCGCCATCGGCCGGCAGCACATCAAGGCGGTGCACGCGGGCCACGGAATGTCCCCGTTCGCCGCGGAGGGTGACGACGGCGGTGCCGACGAGGCGGAGAACTCCGCCGAGTCGACGGCCCAGTTCACCGAGGCGCGCACCGCGCCCGGTGTGGTCGCGCCCGGCGCCTACGGGGCGGCCTGGCAGCAGCTGCAGTCGATGCGGCACACGAGCGGCGGCTGGGACCACGTCACGAAGAAGGTGTACAACGCCGACGATCCCCGCTACCGCGACGTGAACTCCAACTCCAGTGCCGGCGCGGGCGACGTGACCGGCCGGATCACCGGGATCGCCGCCGACGACCAGGGCTATGTGTACGCGGGCGGAGCCAACGGCGGTGTCTTCCGCTCGACGACCGGCGGCGGGCACTGGAAGCCGATCTCCGACAAGCTGCCGTCCCTGTCGACCGGCACCCTCTCCCTCGACGGCCAGAAGCGGCTCTGGTACGCCACGGGCGAGTCCAACACCGGGGCGACGTCCTTCGTCGGTACGGGTGTCTACGTCCTCAAGGACCCACGCCACGGGCAGTTCCAGCCCGGCGACCGCGTCGGCGGCGCCGAACTGGAGAGCACCGTCATCCATGCCCTGCGCTTCGCCGGCACCAAGGTCTGGGCGGCGACCAGCACCGGTGTCTGGTCGCACTCCACGACCACCCTGTCCGGCCCGTGGACGCACGAGTTCGCCCCCAACCCGGACTATCTGCCGGGCGGTTCGAAGGCGGAGGACCCGAGCGCGCCGTACAAGAACATCGCCAACGACATCGCCGTCGACCCCAAGGACCCGAACAAGGTCCTTCTCGCGGTCGGCTGGCGCGGCGGTGACACCTACAACGGGCTGTACGCCAAGCAGGACGACGGCAGCTGGAAGCCGGTCAGCGGGCTCGGTGACCTGCCCACCAGCAGTGCCGACGTCGGCAACATGACGTTCGCTTCGGCGGCCGACGGCTCGCGCCTGTACGCCATCGACCAGTCCCCGGCGCAGATGGCAGCGAACCCGGACAGCGGGCTCAAGGGCGTGTACGTGTCGAAGAGCGGCTCGCCGTTCGGGCCGTGGACGCTGATCGCGGACTACACCAAGCTGAAGGCGTCGGGGTCGGCGCTGCAGACCGCGGGCTACATGCCGGGCATCCAGTCCTGGTACAACCAGTTCCTCCAGGTCGACCCGGCCAACGCCGACCATCTCTACCTCGGCCTGGAAGAGGTCTTCGAGACCAGGAACGGCGGCCAGAGCTGGACGACTCCGGGCCCGTACTGGAACTTCCCCTTCCCCTGCTGGAGCAACGACCCGGCCAAGCAGACCGGCGACTGCTCGCCCACCACCCACTCCGACCAGCACGCGGTCGCGGTCGGCAGCTATAAGGGCAAGACCTGGGCGTATGTCGGCAACGACGGCGGCATCTACCGGCGCCCGCTGAACGGCGCCGTCGACTCCGGCGGCCACGCCAAGGACTGGCAGTCCCTGAGCGACGGCACCCTCGACACCCTGCAGTACTACTCCGTGGGTGTCGGCAAGGACCTCACCTATGGCGGTGTCTCGGTGACCGGCGGGCTCCAGGACAACGGCCAGTCGATCCTGCGCGGCCACGACAAGGTCATGGGCTCCAACTTCGGCGGTGACGGCGGCGACACCATCACCGACCCCGCCAACGGCTGCAACATCGCCGCCGAGTACGTCTACCTGGACATGTGGGTCACCCAGAACTGCGGTGTCAACGACGGTTCCTGGTCAACGGACCCGTCGAAGGCCACCGAGTACGAGGTCGCCCCGCCGGACAAGGACCTCGGCGGCGCGGGCGCCCGCTTCATCGCGCCGATCGCCGCCGACGCCAAGGACACCCACACCTGGATCGCCGGCGGCCGGCACGTGTGGGTGAACACCAAGGGCTTCGCCATCCGCTCCGGCAAGGAGTGGACGAACGCCTACGACCTCGGCGAGGGCCATGTGGCCACGGCCGTGGCATCCTCCGGCGGCACGGTGTACGTCGGCTGGTGCGGGCCCTGCAACAACCAGGGCTTCACCCGGGGCATCGCGGTCGGCAACGCCGACGGCACCGGCTGGCACCAGCTCAGCCTCCCGGTCGACGGCAGCATCCCGAACCGCTACATCTCCGGCTTCGAGATCGACCCGGCCAACGCCCAGCACGTCTACGTCGCGGTCAACGGCTTCTCCCGCAAGTGGACCGAGGGCCCCGGCGCGGGCGTAGGCCACGTCTTCGAGTCCAAGGACGGCGGCGCGAACTGGACGGACATCTCCGCCAACCTGCCCGACGTCCCGGCCGACACGGTCAAGCTCCTCCCGAACGGCGGCCTCGCCCTCGGCACCGACCTGGCCACCTTCTACCGCCCCGCCGGCGCCACGAAGTGGCTGGTCCTGGGGCACGACCTGCCCACCACGGCCGTGATGCAGCTGCGCCTCGGCCCGGACGGCACGCTGTACGCCGCCACCCACGGACGCGGCATCCGGTCCTTCGACGTACGGCGCCTCAAGGGCCGTAAGGACTGATCACCACCCCTACGCTGCGTCGTACGACGACGGCCGGTGCGGCCCCGCTTACGGGACGCACCGGCCGTCCGACGTTCGGGATCACTGCACCGGATACGCCGCCACACTCAGCCGAGCAGCCCGACGACGCAGATGCTATGTCGCCGCACGCCGCTGTGACGTCCTGGTCCGGCGCCCGGTTCCCGCACGTATAGGGACGGTGCGCCCCAGCGTTGCCGCCGGGGCGCACCGTGTGCCTTCCCAGGTCAGTGCCGGATCGGGAGGGGCTTGGTGATGTGTGGTGAGGGAACGGTGGCGGCGCCGCGGGTCGTCGAGGCGGTGCTGCCGCCGGTGACGGTGAGCGGGCCGGCGGTGTAGAGGGCCTCGTCGAAGGCTTGCCCGCCCGCCGGTGCCTTGCCGACGGCGAAGGCGGAGACCGCCTTGCCTCCGATGACCGAGGTGGAGAGGTAGTCGCCGACCATGCGGCCCTGGGTGGTGTCGGCGATCTGGGACAGGGACATGGGCCCGGCGACGGTGGTCGGGCTGCTCCAGGTGCTGCCGCCGTTGACGGAGGAGAGGTAGCCGACCTCCAACTGGCAGGTGGAGGCGGTGCAGTTGGCGTTCGGGTAGAAGTAGTAGTAGAGGCCGATCTTGGCTGTGCTGCCGGAGGTGGTGGGGTCGACGCCGATGCCGGGGATGAAGTGGTCCACGCCGCTGGTGGTGGCGTCGATCGGGACCCGGGTCACGGACGACCACGACGTGCCGTTGGTGGAGGTGGCATAGACGATGTCGTTGGCCGGGCAGCCCGAGCGGAAGCGGCAGTCCTGCCAGGCGACGTAGATCTTGCCGGAGCCGTCGATCTCGGCAGACGGCAGGCCCTCACCGTCACGCAGGTTGCCGGCCACACCGTGGCTGGAGACGTTGGCGATCAGCGTGCTGGAGGACCAACTGGCGCCGCCATTGGTCGAGTTGAAGGCGTTGACGGAGCTGCCGTTTGCCGAGTAGGGCACTACGACTGTGCCGTTGGGCTGGACGAGGGGCTGGCCGCCCAGGCCGTTCGGGCCTCCGGACGGTGCCACCGGTGCCGACCAGGTCGCACCGCCGTCGGTGGAGCGGCTCATCACCACGGCGTTGCCCGAGGAGGTGATGTCGACCTCGACGTAGCAGGTGCCGTAGTACGGGCTGGCGGTGGAGTCGTCGCAGACGATCCATTCCTTGTCGTAGCCCTGGCCGTCGTTGCCGACCGCGATCACCGGGTTCTGCCAGCTGATGCCGTCGGCGGAGCGGCTGACGCTGACGCCGGCGCCGTTGACACTGGAGTCGATGACCAGCCCGGCGACCATCCAGGTCCCGTGCTTGGCGTCGTAGGCCACGGCCGGGTCGGAGACGCGGGCCCAACTGCCGCCCTGGTAGGTGGTGATGCCGGGCAGCATGCCGTGCTGCCAGGTGGTGCCGCCGTCGGTGGAGGTGTTCCAGCCGATGTCGGAGGACCCGCCGTCGGTGAACCGGCCCACTTGCGAGGACGCGACGATCGTGTTGCCGTGCGCGAAGGTGTCGGGCTCCAGCTCGGTGGCGTGCTGGCTGGAGGAGTTGGTGAAGGGATCGGTGCTGACTTGGGTCGGACCACCGGGCGGCGGGGTGGAGGTGGTGAAGGCGACGTCGTCGTAGAGGGTGTAGGTGGGGTCGCCCGCGTAGTTGTCGTCGTGGCTGATCAGCGTGAGTTTGTAGCTGTGCCCGGTGGTGACCGCCGAGGTGACCTGCTTCCAGCCCTGGCTGCTGGTGCACGTCTTGGCCAGTACGGTCGTCGTCGTGCCGGTCGTCGTGTCGGCCAGGGTGGCCGTCGCCCAGTCGTACGTCACCGTGTCGGGGCAGGTGACGCTGTACCAGAACGACAGCTGAGTGGCGCCGGTCGGCGCGGTGAAGGTCTGGGCGATCGAGGAGTCGCCGTTGGTGGGCGAGGTGCCGCCGACGCGGGCGGCGTACGTCCCGCCGTGGGCACCGGAGCCGACCACCGCGGTGGTACCAGCGGAGGTCCAGCCGGTCAGGCTGCCGGACTCGAAGCCGCCGTTGGCGACATCGGCCAGCGCCGGGTGCGAGGCGAGGAGGAGACCGCCCAACGAGAGCAGGGCGGTGGTGGCGGTCGCCACGGATCTGCGAACAGCGGTGCGCGGCATGAGGAAACCCCTTGTCGTCTGGGGGCGGGGGTGAGGTGGGGTGGGCCGACGGCCCACTCCGAGGACGACGCGGTGGATCCGGACAGGGTCACGTCGTCGTAGCGGGTGCAGGTGGCGTCACCCGTCCAGTTGTCGCCGTGGCTGATCAGGGTGAGCGTGTCCGGGCACGTCACGTTGTAGGAGAAGCCGAGCGGTGGACCACCGGGGTGTGGGCCGCGGGTGCGGCCAGCCAGAGAGCGGGGACTGCCGTCAGGATCGCGATGACCACGGCTATTCGGCCGCGTCTGTGTCTGCGTCTGCGTCGGGATCGGGACACGGAACATCCTTTCGGGCAGCCGGGGTTCACCCGGCACGAGGGGGAGAAGGACGTTCACGCCGATGGAGCGCGTGTTCGCAACCCGGGATGCTTGCACCGGACATGTCACGCAACAAGAGAGAAGGCGCCAGCGTGGCGCAAAGCAACCGAGAATTTACGGACGACAGTCAACTCCCAGCAAAAACACAGGGTTTCCTCTGCATCGCCAAAGGGGATTTCCCTGTGTCGCCCGCAACGGGAGCATGAGCGCGTGGGCACGACGATCCGCATCCGCCGGCACCGCCAACCTCACGTCGGCCGACACCTACATCCCCGACCCGCATGGTCCGCCCTCACGAGCCTGGCAGCTGATGCTCACCGTGGTTCCGTAACGGTCGTACGCCTTACGACGGTTCGACGTGCACCAGCAGCCACCACAGCCGCGTCCGCCGTCCGAACCGATCCCAGCGGAACGACGAGGTCGACCGCAGCTCCGCCTCGCTTGACCACCTCGACCGGCGTCCCCCGTAGGCCGGTGATCCCTGCAGAGTGATCACCAACTCGTCCCCCACACGCACCTGCAGCGGGGCCCCAGGCGGATCCCCGGGACGCTGGACCGTGTCCACCTGCCTCGCCCTGTCGGAACCCTTACGGTTGGTACGGGGTGTATGTGATCGAGGAGACCTTCAGGTACCTCGCGCCGTCTGCTGTGGCCCATGTCGAGTCGTTGGGGTTGCCCGGCCAGTCGCCGCCGACGGCGGTGTTGACGATGAAGTGCATCCCGACACCCGGGGCGGTGGTGTACCACTTGGTGCCGGTGATGGTGCCGTCCACGGCGAAGTCGATGTGATCGGGCCACCAGGTGAACGAGTACGTGTGGTACGCGTTGGTCCAGCCCGCAGAATTCGTCTTCGAGAACTGGGTCTGGGCGTTGTTGGAGTCGTGGGAGGTCTGGTAGACGGTGTTCGGGTTCTGGCCGACGATTTCGGCGGCGTCGAACTCGGGCAGCCACGGATTCAGGTAGGCCGCCCATACCGCAGGCAGGAGGCCCTGGCCGCCCGGCATGTTCGCGGTGAAGCTGTAAGTGCCGTAGCCGTAGAGTGCCTTGGACTCCACGCGGCCCGAGTAGTACGTGCTGCCCGACCTGTAGGTCTTGACGACGAGGGTGTTGCCCTCGTACCAGACGCAGTCGGGGGTGTAGGTCTCCAGCTCGTTGTTGGCGGTCCACCGTCCGTTGATGGTGTTCCACGAGTTGATGGTCTGGGGGGCTCCCCAGGACGCCGCGTGGGCTTGCGGCTGTCCCAGGAGAAGCAGTGACAGCGCCGCCAGGGCGGCAACTATCAGGCGTCCAGGCCTGGGAAGTGCAGATGACATCGCGGTTCCATTGCTCGGATGACATGAGGCGGGGGGAGCGGTCCCACGCTCCCTCTAGCGCCGGACTCTAGAAGTCCGTTGAATATTTGACAAGATGCGCGGCATCGATCGCTTCATGGCTTCCGGAGTTGAAGACACCAGGTGTCGCGCCCCCGGCTTCATAGCAACTGGATACAGGCCCTGGCCCCTCCCCAGCACGCGTCGCGGCCGGGGTCCTTCGCCGTGAGCGGGGCGCGGAACGCGCTCACCGCTTCCAGGGTCTTGCCGAGCGGTGCCGGGAAGACGACCTGCTCGCCCTGCGCGAGGTTGTGGCTCGCGACCTTGCCCGAGGGCAGCGCCGCGTAGCGACACGGTGGCGCCACGGCCGGCCGAAAGATCGTCTTCGTGCAGACCGTTCCCGCGCTGATCGGACTGGCGCTGGTGCTGGCCGCCCGCTGAGCATCGCCCGGCAAGGTGAACGGGGCTGACGGAACTGCCAGTGGTGGGCGGCACGATCGGGAGATGTGACTCGTGCCCTGGACCGTGCCGCCCCGTCCCGTTACCCCCAGGCCACCGTGCCCCGCCCCCCCATTGCCCCCGAGGCCGTTGGCCGGCCGTCGGCCGCCGGCGTGGGTTCACCCGCCGTGCGAAGTCCTGCTGCGGCGTACGCGAAGTACCAGCACGGAGCCTGCAGCGATGGCCAGCAGGCCGCCGACGGCGCTGTAGGTGACAGCGTCGCTCATCCCGGTGGAAGCCAGGTCGCCGGCCGTGCTGTTCCGGTCCGGCCGGCCGAGGGGTGCGCCGGCCGCCGTGGCCTGCGCTCGGGTGCCGATCGTGCCTGAGGCGGAGGCGACCGGGGCAGCGGCAGTGTGTGTGGCGGCGGTCGGCGTGGGGGCGGGAGACGGGGTGTCAGTGCGAGTGGTCGCCGACGAGGGCTTCAGCTGGAGAGTCGTGATCGAGTAGGCGGGCAGTGTCTGTGCGGCCGCCGTTCCTCGCGTCGCCGTGGTCAGGGCGGTGTCGCCCTTGGCGTACGAAACAGTCGTGACCGTTCCCGGGGCCGGGGTGTATCCGGCGTAGGAGAGGGACACCTGTGCCGCGTTCTGCGGGTCCTTGTTGATCAGCATGACGTTCAGGCCGCCGTTGCTGCTCCGCACGGCGTGCACGGCGACCGACTGCTTGCTGGAGGACGCCTTGACCATGGTGTCGCCGGGCTGCGCGAGTGCGGTCAGCGAGCGGATGCCCCAGTAGGTGGGGAAGGGCGTCTCACGCGCCGGTTCGCATTTCCCGCCGACGCACTTGCCGCTGGAGAGCACGCCCTGGTCCAGGTAGTCGGACTCGCCGTTGACGGTGGTGGGTGCTGTGCCCATGCCGTTGTGCAGGTCCCACCAGTCGACGCTGGCGGCGCCGTGTTCGAGCCAGCTCATGTACGTGTCCGACGCGAACAGGGCCGCGGCCTGGCTGGTGAGGGCCGGCGACATGGAGCTGTCGGTCTCGGTGACCGCGATCTTGACCGAGGCGGCGTGCGCACCCGCGTAGGTGTTGACCAGCGAGCGCACCGCGGAGGTGGCGCCGGCGATCTTGGCGGGCGTGTTCAGCAGGTCCGCCGTGCCGGTGCCGCCCGGATACCAGTGGATGATCACGAAGTCGATCGACTTGCCCGCGATGGAGAGCACCGTGTTGTTCCAGTCGGCGTCGTCGCCGGAAGCTTTCACTCCGTCCGGCCAGGAGCCCGGCGTGTTGAGCACCGCCCCGATCTTCACCGTCGGGTCCACGGCCTTCATCGCCTTCGCGTAGGCGAGCAGGTTGTTCGCGTACGCCCTCGGGCTTTTGTCAGCGTGGTTGTCGACCTCCCATTTGCTGCCGTAGTACCCGTTGCCGGGGATCTCGTTGCCGATCTCCCAGTACTTCACGCCGTAGTGCTTGTCGACGTTGGCGTACTTGACCCAGTCGGCGGCCTCCTGGGGTGTGCCAGACCCGTAGTTCGCGGTGATGATCGGCTGGGCGCCGACCCTCTTCGCGGTGGCCATGAAGTGGTCGAAGTCGGTGCCCGGCGCGACCCAGCCGCCGTCGGTGAGCGTATGGGTCTTCCAGTGGTAGGCGTCCGCGTACGAGCCGCCGGGGAAGCGCAGCTGCCGGACTCCGGCGGCCTTCATCAGCGATGACGCCGTGGCGTCGTTCATGTTCGGGTCGTAGACGGCGGTGTTGAGGCCGACGCCGGTGCTGGGCACCGTGCCCAGGGAGGTACCGGCATCCACCGTGATGTCGACGGCCGGCGCGGCGCCCGCGCTGAGCGCCAGGGCCCCGGCGCCGGCGCCGGCCACGAGGACCGCCACTGCCCCCGCGACCATGCGGCGGCGCGTTCGGCTGCGGCGGTGCGTACGGTCCCGAGGCATCGGCTGCTCGGCGGTTGTCGAGTCGTCAGGTGACACGTGGGGCTCCCGATCGGAGTGCGTGGATACGGGTGGCGTGGCGCCGCTGACTGCGGCTCGCCGTGGTTGGTGCGCCCCTGGGTGGCCGCTCGGGAGGGAAAGGTTGCCGCCGTACCCGATGTTCTTCAGATCCCTTTCGTGCCGTGCACCGGTCGCCGGGAAATCAGCGTCGGCGCGGCAACCTTCTCGTCCCCTGCGGCAACTGAGAGCCGGAAGGCCGAGTCGAACTACCGGATGGACGGGCATGAGGGCAACGAAGCACGCCGCGCCGCAACCGTGGCGCAGGCGCGGACTGGTCACGGGCATTCCCTTGGGGCCGCTGGTCGTCGGTGTGCCGGCACGCCTGGCCCTGACCGTCCTCACGGGGAGCGGAACCAGTGCCGGAACGGCAGCCGACGCGTCCGCCGCAGGCGCACGGGCGGCCGCCCCGTCCGATGCCGGGTCGGCGGCGGGCGGCGGTGCGAGTGCGACGGTGCGGCCGACGGCCTCGGCCAGTCCCACGCTTCCGGCCTCGGCCACGCCGTCGCCTTCGGTTTCGGCCACTCCGACGGCCTCGGCCGGGAGCACCGCGCCCGCGAGCTCCAGGGCGGCGGCCCTGGCCGGACGGATCAGACCAGCCGTCCGCTACCAGGGAGTCGCCACCGCCTACGCGGCGGGTGACGGCAGCGGCTCCTGCCTGTGCGGGGCGTCCGACGACCTGGTGATCGCAGCGATGAACGTCACCGACTATGAGTCGGCCAAGGCGTGCGGGGCCTACGTGCTGGTCCGCGCGGCCGGCGGAGCCACCATCACGGCACGGATCGTCAACGATTGCCCGTGGCCGTGCGCGCAGGGGCGACTCGGCCTCAGCCGACAGGCGTTCGCCAAGCTCGCCGACCTGTCGGTGGGCCGGCTCCCGATCACCTGGTCGCTGCTGAGCCCGGACCTGCCGGGCACGACCGCCGTCCGGTACAAGACCGGGTCCACCAAGTCGTGGTGCGGGATCCAGGTGATCGGCCACCGGAACCCGGTGGCCGCGCCGGAGGTGCGGGCCGCTCAGGATCACCGACATCTACGGGGAGCGGCTGACCGCCGACGGCATCGCCGTGCAGCCGGACCTCGCGCAGCCGACCGGCGTCCAGTTCGCCCGGCATTGACCAGCCCGCCGGTCAGCCTTCACCGGCCCGCAACCGAGCACGCCCGCCGTTCGAATCCCGGGCTGGGCACTGTTAGGCTGCGCCCCCATTGTTAAACGCGCAACTAACGCGCACATCTTTGCCAGGAGAGGGCGGGGGATGCTCCTCGATGACGCGTCCGCGGAGTTCCACGAATTCTTCGAACGCCACTATGCCGAACTCGCCCGTCTGGCACACCTCCTGACCGGCGAGACCGACGCGGCGGACGACCTCGCGGCGGATGCCCTGGTCGCCCTGTGGCAGCGCTGGGACCGGTTGCGGCAGGCCGACCACCCGGTCGCCTACGCCCGCGGTGTGGTGGCCAACCTGGCGCGGGGACGGATCCGCAGCGCGGTGCGCGAGCGACGCCGGATCACGCTGTTCTGGTCCCGCAGCCCCGAGAAGGTGGAGGGGCCGGACATGGCGGCCGTACTGGACGTCCGTGCGGCGCTCGCCCGGCTGCCGTTCCGCAAGCGCGCCTGCGTGGTGCTGCGGCACGCCTTCGACCTGTCGGAGAAGGACACGGCCGTGGCGCTGGGCATATCGGTCGGTACGGTGAAGAGCCAGACCTCGAAGGGAATGGCCGAGCTGGAAAGGATTCTTGGCGCGCGAGCGGTCGGGGACCTGGTGGCAGGGAGGAGGAACCGGTGAACGAGGAGATCGCCCGTCGGCTGCGCGAGGCCGCCGAGGCCCACCGGCCCGACCGTGCGAGGATGCTGGCCCGGGTGCAACGCGGCATGGCCGGCCCCGCCGTCCGCCACCGCGCGCGGCCGTTCGCGAGGTCCGGTACCAGGGTCGCGCTCGCCGGGCTCGCCGCCACCGGCATCCTGGCGACCGGCGGCTTCGCCGTCGCCGCCATCGTCGCGCACTCGTCGCCGTCGGCCACCGTGACCGCGCCTGCCACCCCGTCCCCGACCGCCGGCTCCTCGCACTCGACATCGGCCCGCCCCACCCCTGTCGCGCCGGCCCCGGCCACCACCCCGGGCAGCGCGCACCCGACTCCGCCGGCCACCAGTCCATCGCCGGCCGCCGGCGAGAGCCAGAACGGGCCGCTGTGGTCGGCCGGCTCGGTGGACCCGCACAGCACCGTCTACTGGACGCAGAGCAACCTCGTCCTCAAGACGGCCCAGCCGCTCACCTCGCTCACGATCGAGATGCGGATCGTGCAGACCGGCGGGGTGAAGATCACCGGCACCTGGCAGACCCTGCCGAGTGCCGACTTCACCGTCACCGCCCAGGAGGCCGACGGCACCCTGGTCTACCGCTGGGTCCTCAAGCCGGGCCTGACCGTGCCGGCCGGGAGCCATGAGTTTGCCGCCCAGTTCAACCACGCCACCGGCGTGCGCAGTGCTGCGGGCGACGGCTACCGCGTCGACGCACAGGGTTCGGGCGGCTCCGCGTCGGTCCGGGGAGGATTCGTCCCGACCCGGTGAACGCCGCTGTGCGGACCTGGGTGGGGACGGTGACGGCGGCCGTGAAAACTCTTCCCTCGATCGCGGCAACCTTTGTGCGCGTGGCGGCAACTGGCGGGTAACCAGGGCCGGATCAAGGCCCGTTGTGCCAGAAGGACATGCCCTTGTCAGATCAGAACCGCTCTCATCGCCGCCGTCCGGCCACTCGCCGCGTGCTCGCCGCCGCCGTGGTCCTCGCCGCCGCTGGTGCTGCCGTACCGCTGGTCGCCCAGGCCGCACACACGCCGAATGCCCGCACGCCGACCCTGGCCGGTGCAGCGGCCGGCAGTGGCCGCTACTTCGGTACGGCAGTGTCCTCGGGCAGGCTCGGCGACTCGACGTACTCCAGCATTCTCGACCGGGAGTTCAACATGATCACCCCGGAGAACGAGATGAAGTGGGACACCGTCGAACCCTCCCGCGGGAACTTCAACTTCGGCCCGGCCGACTCGATCGTGGGCCACGCCGCCGCGCATGGCCAGCGCATGCGCGGCCACACCCTGGTCTGGCACTCCCAACTGCCCGGCTGGGTCAAGTCCATCACCGACGCCAACACCCTGCGCAGTGTGATGGACAGCCACATCACCACCGAGATGACCCACTACAAGGGCAAGATCTACGCCTGGGACGTGGTCAACGAGGCGTTCGCCGACGGTGGCAGCGGTCAGCACCGCAGCTCGGTCTTCCAGGACGTGCTGGGCAACGGCTTCATCGAGGAGGCGTTCCGCACGGCCCGGGCCGCCGACCCCTCGGCCAAGCTCTGCTACAACGACTACAACATCGAGAACTGGACCGACGCCAAGACGCAGGGCGTCTACGCGATGGTCAAGGACTTCAAGTCGCGCGGTGTACCGATCGACTGCGTCGGCTTCCAGAGCCACTTCGGCGCCGGCGGTCCGCCGGCCGGCTACCAGACCACTCTGTCCAGGTTCGCCGCGCTCGGCGTGGACGTCCAGATCACCGAGCTCGACGTCGCCCAGGCGTCGCCGACGGCGTACGCAGGCGCCGTCCAGGCGTGCATGAACGTCGCCCGCTGCACGGGCATCACGGTGTGGGGCATCCGCGACAGCGACTCCTGGCGCACCGGTGAGAACCCGCTGCTGTTCGACGCGGGCGGCAACAAGAAACCCGCCTACAACGCGGTACTCACCGCCCTGGGCGGCAGCAGCGGCGGCACGCCGGACGCAGGCGGCATCACCTCCGGCACCGTCTACACGCTCTCCGACGTGGCCGCCGGACGCGTTCTCGACGAGCCCGCGGGATACAACGGCAACGGCACCCCGCTCCAGGTGTGGGACGCCAGCGGTGCCGCCAACCAGCAGTGGCGGGCCGGCCGGAACAGCGACGGCTCCTACACGCTGACCAACGTCGCCAGCGGCCGGGTACTGGACGAGCCGGGCAACCAGACCGGCAACGGGACGAGGATGCAGGTCTGGGACTCGGACGGCGGCGCTAACCAGCACTGGCGGGCCGACCGCAACAGTGACGGCTCCTACACGCTGACCAACGTCGCCAGCGGCCGGGCGCTGGAGATCCCCGGCGGTCGGACCGCCAACGGCACTCCCGTCCAGGTCTGGGACTCGGGCGGCGGCGCCCGCCAGCACTGGAACCTCAGGACTTCTACGCCTGCGACGGCGGGCGGTGCGTGTGCTCTTCCATCGACGTACCGGTGGACGTCGACGGGTGCGCTGGCGCAGCCGGCGAACGGGTGGGACGCGGTGAAGGACTTCACCGACGTGGTGTACAACGGCAAGCACCTGGTCTACGCGTCGAGCGTGTCGGGATCGTCGTACGGCTCGATGATGTTCAAGCCCTTCACGAACTGGTCGGACATGGCGTCGGCCGGCCAGACCGGGATGAGCCAGTCCGCGGTGGCGCCCACGCTGTTCTACTTCGCGCCCAAGAACATCTGGGTGCTGGCGTCCCAGTGGGGCGCGTCGCCCTTCGTCTACCGTACGTCGAGCGACCCCAGCAACCCCAACGGCTGGTCCGCGCCGCAGCCGCTGTTCACCGGCAGCATCCCCGGCGCCGCCCCGATCGACCAGACCCTGATCGCCGACGACCAGAACATGTATCTGTTCTTCGCCGGTGACAACGGCAAGATCTACCGGGCGAGCATGCCGATCGGGAACTTCCCGGGCAGCTTCGGCTCGTCGTACACGACGGTCATGAGCGACTCGACGAAGAACCTGTTCGAGGCGCCGCAGGTCTACAAGGTGCAGGGCCAGAACCAGTACCTGATGATCGTCGAGGCGCGGGGTGCGAACGAGCAGCGCTACTTCCGCTCGTTCACGGCCTCCAGCCTGAGCGGCTCGTGGACCCCGCAGGCCGCCACCGAGTCCAACCCCTTCGCGGGCAAGGCCAACAGCGGTGCCACCTGGACCAACGACATCAGCCACGGTGACCTGGTCCGCAACAACCCCGACCAGACCATGACCATCGACCCCTGCAACCTGCAGTTCCTCTACCAGGGCAAGTCCCCCACGGCGACCGGCCCCTACGACCGACTGCCGTGGCGGCCGGGTGTCCTCACCCTGCAGCGCTGACCCGCCTGATCCCGGGCGGCAGCCCCCAGACCCACCCGCTGACGAAGAAGACGAATGCGCCCCCATCGGGAAGATGGGGGCGCATTCGTTTCCTTCGCCTACTTGAGTGCTTTCTTCGCCTACTTGAGCGCTGTGCCACCTGAGTTGTGGTAGGCGATGGTCTTGCCGATCAGGTTTCCGCCGTCGGTCTCGGCCGTGGTCTGTTCCTGCTGCCCTGGACCGAAGAGCAGCCCGGCGACATGGGCGTTCGCGACCTGGTCCATGTGTGCGAAGAACCAGTCGACCTTGTCGTCCTTGTAATGGTTGAGGGTGTTGTTCTGTGCCATGTTGCCCACGGGGATCTGCCACAGGACGACCGGCTTGCCCACGGACTCGGCCATCGTCTTGTAGAACCCGAGCGCGGCGGCGGCCTTCTGGTCGTTCCAGAAGTGGTCACTGCCACCGTGGGCCGGCTGTGCGTACCAGCCGGCGTCGCGGTCCGACACGTCGGTGACCAGGAAGTCGGCGTTCTTCGCCCCGAGGTTCGCGTAGTCCTTGACGCATGCCGGTGTGTTGGTCTGCCAGTCGAAGCAGGAAAGGTGCAGCCCCGCGGCGGTGTTCGGCGCGTACTTGTGGGCCATCGAGATCAGGCACTGGGCCAGGCCGGTGGCGCTGTTCTCCTGCGATCCGCAGTCCGTCGGATTCGAGGCCGTGACCTGCGCGGGAACCTGGTGCGGATTGCCGAGCGAGCGGACGTAGCCCCAGAAGTCGGGTTCGAGGTCGATCGCGTCGTGCGAGTTGCCGATCTTCTGGAGGAAGAAGCGGTAGTCGTTCAGGTACCGGGTGAGCAGGTCGGTCCTGTTGATGGCCTGGACCTCGCCCGGGCCGTCGCCCTGGCCTGCCGCATCCCCGAGGTCGCGCAGCGAGTACCAGGTCCAGAGCATCTTCTGCGGACGCGAACTGCCCTTGTACGTCGCCTCGGCCGCCACGGTGTCCCGATAGGTCACGTACGTGCCGGGCGCCGTGGTGCTGCCGGTCCAGCAGCCCCACCAGCCCGACCACCCGTCGTGGCAGCGCGCTGCCGAGTAGTAGTCCGACGAGGGCGCGGGCTGGCTGTGCACATAGGCGTAGCGCACGTCGAACGGCGCGGCGGCCGCCGAGGCGTCGGACACCGAGCCGCCGACGAGCACCGTGCTGCTGCCCATGAAACGTGTCGTCGAGCCGCCGCCACCGGGCGCGGGAGACGGTGCTGACGACGGCTGCGTGCCGACACTCCCGGCCGGGACGAGTTGCCATTGCTGGTCGGCGCCGCCCCGGTCGCGATCCTGGACGACGTCGCCCCCGTCGGCCTTGGCGGCGTTGTGGACCTCGACGGCCATGCCACTGAAGCGATTGACCAAACGCACGTAGCCGTCCGGCGACTTGGCCAGTTTGAACTGCTGGTTGGTGCCGTTCAGGTCTTTCCACTGCACGATGGCGGAGCCGGCGGTCTTCGACCAGCCGAGGTCGTCCAGCACCTTGCCGGAGTTCCGGTTCTGCAGCCGGTAGTACCCGTCACCCGCGTCGATGAGCCGCCACTGCTGGTTGGCGCCGCCATGACGGCTCCACTGCACCACCGCCGCGCCGTCGTTCGTGGCGAAGGCGCGGTCGTCCAGCACCTTGCCGCTGTTGCGGTTGACCAGCACGTACCACTTCTTCAGATCCAGGGTCTTTTGCTGCGCCGAAGCCTGGTTGACCACCACGGCGGAGCCGGCCACGACAACCATTCCGAGGGCTGCCCACAAACCTCGACGCGCGAGCAACCGACGGCCACGATGCTTCGGGCGACCACCGCGGGCGTGGCCGTCGGCACGGCGGCCGCCGGCGCGGGCCGCCACCGACGACGTGGGTGGGCTGGGGACATGTCTGTGCTCTCGTTCAAGGGACATGTCGGTGCTCTCTTTCAGTCGTCGCATCTGACCGGACCGCTTGGCCGGGCAACACTGAGTGGTCCGAGAGGCCGAAAAGGTTGCCGCGAAGAGCCACAGATTTCTTTTTCCGCCCTGACCGCTTCCCGTCCGCCGCGAAGCGGGGCGCCCAGGGCGCCGGGGCCGGTCCGGATGACGTCAGGCAGCGCGGTCAGGGCGTCGTCGAGGGTGTCCAGCCAGGCCCGCCCGTCCAGGAACCTCTCCAACGTGCCGCTGCCGAAGCCGTCCCGGGCCGGTGAGGCAGAACCCGCGACCGCACGGACGCGTTCCCGGCGGCTGGGCCACAACGTGCCTGCCGTGACCGCCAGTTCGATGCGCAGCTACCCGTGACGGGTCCGTATGCCGTGGTCCGTGACCTCTCCTGGTACGCCGAGCATCACCCCCGCCGCCTGCGAGGCCCGGCACCGCCGCGTCCCCGGCCGTCACCATCCGGACCGCCGGGTGCGCCGAGGCGACTGCGAACGCCACCGACCGGCCCAGCACACCCGCCCCCGCCACCACCACGTCCGCGCCGACCTGCGCAGACGTGTTCTTTTACAGGTGGCCGGCGTGGGCGGGTACAGGTGGCCGGCGTGGGCGGTACGTACCGCTGCGAACCCTTGTTGTCTCCGCGGCTTTCCGCCCCGCACACCGCGTCTCACCTGCCGTCGCGCTGGAAGACGTCACCAATCGAGCGCACGCTCGTCGGCTCGCGCGTCCCAGTCCGGCGTGACCGGGCGCGCGTCGTGGCAGGTGAAGCCGAGGCGAGTCAGTGCCCGGTGCATCTCGACCGAGGTGAAGTCGCGGCGGTTCTGTCTGGTGATCACTTCCCCGACCTGCATCACGGGGTAGACACGGCGGTCGATGGTCACGCACACGCCGGTGGCGGGTTCGGGCGTGATGCCGCTGATCGACTGTTCGACCTCGAACTTGGTCAGGTCGAAGGGGAACCGGGCGATGACACAGCGCATGGATGCCTCCACGGGGCGGTCAGGGGGTGATGGCTCAGGACGTGAGGGCGAGGATGCCCAGGGCGTAGCCGTGTTCGTCGATCACGGGGGACACGTCCAGGGTCCGGTCCCGCATGGCGGCCTCCGCCTCGCCGAGTGCGGCGACGGACGAGGTGAACGGTCCGCGGTCGAGCGGGATGTCCCGCAGCCGGGTCCGGTCGCTGTACCACGAGCCGCCGCGGTGCGCGGCGAGCTGGGCCCGGGTGACCAGCCCCCCGCACCGTCCGTCCTCGTCCCGGAGGAGCAGGTGCGGGACGCGGGCACCGATGAGCACGGACAGGGCCACGTCGACCGTCATGTGGTCGTCGACCTGGGGCCCGGGAGCGTGCATGGCGTCGCGGGCGGTCAGACCGATGCCGTCGGCGCTGCCGGCCTGCTGTGTTCGGGACGGGTACTGCGTCAAGGGCTTCTCCTCTTCGTCGGGGCGGGCGGGACGGGCGACGGATCTGCCTGACTGCTGGGAGTGCATCCCCGTACGGGGGCTACGGGGTGTTCCCCCGGGCCGAGCGACGGGTGCGGGCGGCGGCCCGGCCGCTCCCGCCGTGGCCGGCGGCCCACCCCCTGCGATTCCGGCCGGCGGATCCCTTGCCCTCGCGTCTGCCCTCGGTTCGTCCGTCGACCGGGGCGGTGAGGGTGACGGGCATGCCGGAGGGGGTCCGGGCGCCGGTGATGCGCTGCAGTTCGGCCTCGCCGGGACGGACCCGGGCGGTGCCCGGAGTGATGCCGGCGTCGGCCATCAGACGGTCCACGGTGCGGCGCTGGTGCGGCAGGACGAGGGTGACGACGGTGCCGGACTCACCGGCGCGGGCGGTACGGCCGCCGCGGTGCAGGTAGTCCTTGTGGTCGCTGGGAGGGTCGACGTTCACGACGAGGTCGAGGCCCGCGACGTGGATGCCGCGGGCGGCGACGTTGGTGGCCACCAGGGCGGTGACGTGGCCGTCCTTGAACTGGGCGAGCGTCCGGTTGCGCTGCTGCTGGGACTTGCCGCCGTGCAGGGCGGAGGCGCGCACCCCGACGGACAGCAGGTGCGTGGCGAGCCGGTCCACCGCGTGCTTGGTGTCCAGGAACATGATCACGCGTCCGTCGCGGGCGGCGATCTCGGTCGCGGCGGTGTCCTTGTCGGCGTCGCGCACGTGCAGCAGATGGTGCTCCATGGTGGTGACGGCTCCCGCGGACGGGTCGACCGAGTGCACGACGGGGTCGTGGAGGTAGCGGCGCACCAGGAGGTCGATGTTGCGGTCCAGGGTGGCCGAGAACAGCAACCGCTGGCCACGGGCGGGGACTTGGCCGAGCAGAGCGGTCACCTGAGGCATGAAGCCCATGTCGGCCATCTGGTCGGCCTCGTCCAGGACGGTGACGGCGACCTGGTCCAGCCGGCAGGCTCCCCGCTCGATGAGGTCCTTGAGGCGGCCGGGCGTGGCGACGACGACCTCGGTGCCGCCGCGCAGCGCACTCGCCTGCCGGCCGATCGACATGCCGCCCACCACGGTGGCGAGCCGCAGGTGCAGGGCACGGGCGTACGGGGTGAGCGCGTCGGTGACCTGCTGGGCCAGTTCCCGGGTGGGGACGAGGACGAGGGCGAGCGGCTGTTTGGGCTGGGCCCGCTGCCCGTCGAGGCGGGCCAGTACCGGCAGGCCGAAGGCGAGCGTCTTGCCCGAGCCCGTCCGACCCCGGCCCAGGACGTCCCGGCCCGCCAGCGCGTTCGGCAGGGTGGCCGCCTGGATCGGGAAGGGAACGGTCACGCCCTCGGTGCGGAGCGCGGCCAGCAGCCGTGCGGGCATGTCCAGTTCGGCGAACGTCTCGACCGCGGGGAGCGGCTCGGTGAGGGTGACCGGCAGGGCGAACTCCTGTCGGCGCGCGGTGGGGCGTGCTCGTTGACCGTTCTTGTGCCGGGGGCCCGGACCGGAATGTCGACGGTGCGGTTCCTGCGCCCGGAAGCGGCTGGAACTGCTGGAGCTACTGGAGCTACTGGAGCGAGCGGAACGGGTGCGGTCCACGACGGGGCCTTCCTCGATGCGGCACGTATCGAGGAATTCCTTGAGGAGGAATCACAGGACTGAGCCGAGTGAAATCCGAAGACCTTGGGTTGACGTTCCTTACGTTCCTTACGGCCTTGCGGGAGCAGAAAAAATGGGCTGGGGCCCGCACCCCGAGAGTGCGGGCCCCAGCCACATGATGCGCGAACCAGTGGCTCGCGACGGTTCGCGTCAGCGTCAGGCGGGAACGATGTTCTCGGCCTGCGGGCCCTTCTGGCCCTGCGTGACATCGAAGCTAACCTTCTGGCCTTCCTGAAGCTCGCGGAAGCCACCGTTGCTGATGATGTTCGAGTAGTGGGCGAACACGTCAGCGCCGCCACCCTCCTGCTCGATGAAGCCGAAGCCCTTTTCCGCGTTGAACCACTTCACGGTGCCAGATGCCATATTGAATCTCCCTTGGAGGGGCAGTGTCGGACTCCGCACTTTGCGGAGCCGAGTCGCCGCGATGATCACACCTCCGGAAAGATCCCGGAAAGCTCTGCAAAGAAAAAATCTCTGGCAACCAAAACCGCAACAGCTATCACGTTAACACAGGGCGGGTGGCAGCAGCCATGACTTTTCGGACCAGTCCGGTAATTGTCATCCCGCTGGAGTGTGCATTTCTATATCGGTGGGACTAGGTATCCGCACCGGGCTCGTCCAGCTTCCGGCGCATTTCCCGGTTCAGCCGGAGGGTGTCGTCGAGCTGGTCCTCCAGGGTGATGATGCGGCACGCGGCCTCGACGGGGGTGCCCTGGTCGACCAGTTCCCGGGCGCGGGCGGCGATGCGCAACTGGCGGCGGGAGTAGCGGCGGTGGCCGCCTTCCGAACGCAGCGGGGTGATCAGCCCGGCTTCGCCGACGGCCCGGAGGAAGGCGGGGGTGGTGCCGAGAACATCGGCGGCCCGCCCCATGGTGTAGGCGGGATAGTTGTCGTCGTCGAGATTGTCGGCGACAGGGGTGTTCTCAGCGGGCATGGCACCTTCGTTTCGGGGGGCGCGGCGAGGGGCCCGGGTGTGCGTGGCACCCGTGCTGCGAAGGATTCGGCGCCATCCGCCTTCGCGCCATCTGCCTCGTGCGACAACCCTAACTCCGGCGGGCACGGACATGTGGTCTCGCCGTGGCAGATATCCCCTCTCCGGCCGGCGTACTCAGCTCGCGAAGTCGCACTGCTCCGGTGTCGGCCCGGCTGCGGACACGAGCGATACGGCGGCCCGTCCGGTGGCCTCCGGCGGGACGACCAGCAGGTCCCTGCGCCCCTGGCCGGGTGCCATCAGGACGACGGTGCTCGGCGCGTGCGCCGTGGTGGCTCTGCGCAGCCGGACGAACTGGTCGCGGAAACGTGGCACGGTGCTCTCGGGTGCGAGGTACAGGCGCGGGAGAGGCGGGGCGGGCGGCGGGGGCCGTAGGCGGTCGCTCGTCATGAGGTGTCCTGTCGAGTGGTTCGGCGCGGTACGTCGGTCCCGGCCGGACGGTGTGCCTCGGCCGCCGGGAGAGCGCAAGCGGAGGACGCAGTGGCTCGGATCGCCGCGGTCAGCTGTGCCGTCCGGGCGCCTTTGGCGCCCCGGTGTCGGCCGTTCGTCCCTCCCAGGCGTCCTGCGCGCTGGCGTAGGCGGGGAAGCGGTGGAGGAGACCGGTGCAGCGGAAGACCAGGTCGGTCGTGTGGCTGTCGTAGACGACGCGTATCCAGCCGCCCCGGGCGCGGCAGTCGGACCACGCCTCGCACAGAGGCGCCAGGATGCTGCCGTCGGAGAAAGTCACCCGGCTCAGGTCCACGATGAGGCGGAGCCGTCCGGGCCGGGTGGCGCGGGCCTCGGCCAGGGCGCGGACCAGCGGCGCCACGGTCTGCGCGTCCAGCTCGCCGTGCGCGCGGACGATGCGGCACTCCTCGAAGAGCTCGGGTGCTTCGCCCTGACTGGTCAACGATCCGTGCGAGGAGGGCACTTGAGGCCGGCCGGCGGTCCCTGCCGAAGGTGCCCACGGGGTGGCGTGCCTCATGGTGTCTCCCCTGTCGTGCTCCCGAGGAGCCCGGTCTCGGCGAGCGTCAGCATGCGCGCGGCGGTCAGCGGGTTCTCGGGGTCGGCTGCCGCGGCCGGCAGCCGAGCGGCTGTTCCGGCGGGCTCCTCGCCCGGGACGACCCGCAGTACCCAGCGCCCCACGGTGCCGCGGTCCAGGGTGATGACGTGCGCGGCGCTTCCGGGGCCGGCCGGCTCCACGGCGATCTCCCGGCCGGGTGACATGACCGTGTGCGGCGCGTCGGGCCATTCGACGGGATCCACGGTGACCCGCACCGTGGTATCCGGGTCCGGCTCCAACGAGCCGACCAACGAGGGCAGTTCGAGTTCCAGCGCGGCGCAGCGCAGCCACCGGGCCCCGTCCAGCGGGCCGTGGCTGACGTCCGGGGTGAGGGCCAGGCGCGGCAGGGGCATCCGGTACGTGTGCGCATCGGCCGCGGGCGCGCCTCCGGCCGGCGTACTGCTCGGTTCCATCGTGCGGTCCCGTCCCGGGAGCCGTGGAGCGACTGCCCGTCTGGTCACTCGCCGGGAACGGCACCGCCGGAAGCGCTGCGCGAAGAACTCTCGGTACGGTCGAGGCTACTCCCTGGCCGACGAGAGGCGGGCGGGTCAGTCGCCCGACCGCGACCGCTCTGTCCTCTCCCGGACGTCCTGCTGCTCCCGCTCCTCCTCCTGCTCCTCCTCCAGCTCTTCCATCAGGCGGACGCCGACGTGTGTCAGAGAGACGGCGGCCGGGGTCCGGTGTGAGGTCCACTCCACGTCGATCAGGCCCTCGTCGGCCAGGTAGACGCACGCGGCGGAGAGGTCCTCGTCGGGCAGGTCCAGCTCGGCACGGAGCACCGATCCGCTGACCTCGGGGCGGTTGTGCTCGACGGCCCCGTACAGGGATTCCAGGACCGCCTTCCGGTTGTTCTTGCGTTCGCGGAGTTTCGTCATGGCTGTCGTTCTCCGAGGTGTTGACGGCCGCGTGGGCATGGACGCGACGGTGGATCCCCGTGGCCTCAGGGACCCGGGTCACACCTCGTCGGCGTGTGCTTGCGCCTGCTTTGTCGATGTACGGGTCGAGAGCCGGGGCCGTGCGGGTTCCGCGGCGTTCGCGGTGTCGAGGGTGAGATGGAGCCGGGTCCCTCCTTCGCGGCCGGCGGGATAGCTGCGCTGCTCGGTCGAGGCGAAGCAGCGGCGGAGGACGTCGGCCACGCACCGGGCGACCTCAGGGGTCGCGGCCACGATGCGGACCTCGGCGTGACTCTCGGAGGGCAAGGGATTGTGCTCCATACGGACCTCCTGGCGGGCGACGGGTACACACCGGAACGCGGTCGTTGCCCGAGCCGCCGAGCGACGGTGACGGGCTGCGGCGTGTTTCCACGGCACCCCTCTTCTGAAGGGTATGCCGGGCAAGGGCGGCCGTGCGTACCCCGCCCGGCCGGCCGTCCGGCCGGGAGTATGCCTGGGAGTACGGTGGAGACATCGAGGGCACTCCGTGCACCGGCTCCGACACCGGGCCGCTCTCGGTGATCGACGACACGGGGGCGGTCTTGTCCGCGCCCGGGGCAGGGTCCGCCCCATGACCGCGCACATGTTCGTCCCGACCACCCCGACGCCGTCGAACGTTCCCGCGCCCCGGCCCGCACCGGCCAAGCCGCGCACACGTGCTCCGGGCCGGCCGAGGTGGGAGCGGGGAGCCTCACCGTACGAGGGAGAACGCCTCCGCCCGCTGACCCGCGGGCAGGTCGAGGATCGCCTGCAAGACCTGGGCGACCTGTACGCGAAGGTGTCCGGTGACGGCCCATGGGCGTGGAACCAGGGGCGCGGCGCCTTCCTGCGGCATCTCGCGGCCGACGCACGACGACCGGGGTTCTCGCTGCTGATCGCGGAGACCACCGCCCTGACCGGATGCGCCTACGGCTTTCCCGCGGGCGGTGCCGGTCCGTGGCGGGAGGGCTTCGACGGACATCTGCCAGGGAGCCTGCTCCGCCGCGCCGCCTCCAGGCGACTCTTCGTCGTATCCGGGATCGTCGTCCCTCCCCGTGTGCGCCGGGAGCACCCGGACCGTGCCTGGAATCTCGCCAGGCGCTTCCAGCGGCGACTGCTCGCCGACCACGGCGCCGTACTCGGCGTCACGCTGGTGGACGCCCGGGACCACAGGGCGGTTGAGACGTTGCGGTCCTGGGGGTGGCGGAGCGCCGGGGACGACACACTCACGGCTGTGCCGCCCGGCCCGTTGCGGGTTCTGGTGCTGGTTCCGGGGACGTGAGCCCCGTACTCGTCGCTTCGCCTTCGCCTTCGCCTTCGCCTTCGCCTTCGCCTTCGCCTTCGGCTTCGGCCTCGGGCAGGCGCAGGGCGAGGAGGGCGATGTCGTCGGTGCTGCCGGGGGAGCTACGCGTGAATTCGGACGGTTAAGTCGCCCTCAGCGCGATCGACGACCTCCGCCGCTGGCCGCTTTGACGCGAACGTCCGGACGCTGAAGTCGCAGCCGTAGAAGGAACTTGGGCAGCCGTGGCCTTCAGACGGAGGGGCACGTGACTCGGCTTGACCGAGGGGACGGCAGGCTGAGGGCCCCTGAATCGGTCGCTCCACCTGCACTTAGGGCACGCAGAGGGCACGCCCCCCCGAATTGGCCTAGACAACAAACAAACCCCAGGCCGCCGACCTGGGGTTTCTCTCTGGAGCGGGTGACGAGAATCGAACTCGCGCTCTCAGCTTGGGAAGCTGATGTTCTACCATTAAACTACACCCGCGTAAGTACGGACATGATCCCTGGTGGGGTCCTTGTCCGGACCTTGCTCACTGTACATCATCGCAGACCCCTGGTGCCCGGGCCCTGGGGTCTGAGTCTGTTTCAGGGGTGGGATCCGGCTGCGGGCAGGGTGAGTTGGGGCGTACCGTGGAGGCCTGGCGGAGGGGTCGGGGGAGGCCGGAGTGCCGCCTGGAGGGTGGTCTCTTTCATCCCGTAATGTGGCTTTTGTCGTCAGGGCTCGGGTAGGCCCGACGAGGCTCTTGGGGAAGGGACTTAAGGGACTTGATGGAACGCACCGTCGTCCGCTGTGCGGACGGGCACGTCTTCAGCACCGCTTCGTTCCCGATGCAGCAGGCCGGTCGGCTCGGCCCCGGCCGGCTCATGAGGTGTCCCCGGTGCGCCCGGCTCCGCAGTGTGGTGCCGGTCGCCCTGGAGAAGCGCTAGCGGGGCCGGCTCGAAGACCGGCAATAGCAGAGGTAACACAGGCACACAGCAGTAACACAGGCGCGCGGGGTCGTCACGATTGTCACGGCTCCGCGCGCCTTGCGTATCCTCGCTACGTGCTTCTCTCAGACAAGGACATCCGGGCCGAGATCGACGCCGGGCGGGTACGGATCGATCCCTATGACGAATCCATGGTGCAGCCGTCGAGCATCGACGTACGGCTGGACCGGTACTTCCGGGTGTTCGAGAACCACCGGTACCCGCACATCGACCCCTCCGTCGAGCAGCCCGATCTGACCCGGCTGGTCGAGCCGGAGGGCGATGAGCCGTTCATCCTGCATCCCGGGGAGTTCGTGCTCGCCTCCACCTATGAAGTGATCTCGCTTCCCGATGATCTGGCCTCCCGGCTCGAAGGGAAGTCCTCGCTCGGGCGGCTCGGGCTGGTCACCCACTCCACCGCAGGGTTCATCGACCCCGGCTTCAGCGGGCACGTCACCCTTGAGCTGTCCAATCTCGCCACGCTCCCGATCAAGCTCTGGCCGGGGATGAAGATCGGGCAGCTGTGCATGTTCCGGCTGACCTCGCCCGCCGAGTCCCCGTACGGCAGCGAGCGCTACGGCTCCCGCTACCAGGGGCAGCGCGGGCCGACCGCCTCGCGGTCCTACGTCAATTTCCATCGGACCCAGGTGTGAGGGCTGCAGCGGTATGAGTGACACGCAGGGCGTGCGGGAGAACCTGACCTACGAGGCGTTCGGCGGTGCCATCCGCGAGCTGGCGCAGACCATCGCCGACGACGGGTACGAGCCCGACATCGTGCTCAGCATCGCCCGCGGCGGCGTGTTCGTCGCGGGAGGGCTGGCCTACGCCCTCGACTGCAAGAACATCCACCTCGTGAACGTCGAGTTCTACACCGGGGTGGGGACCACCCTGGACATGCCGGTCATGCTCGCGCCCGTCCCCAACGTGATCGACTTCTCCGACAAGAAGGTGCTGATCACCGACGACGTCGCCGACACCGGCAAGACCCTCAAGCTCGTCCGCGACTTCTGCCTCGACACCGTCGCCGAGGTGCGCTCCGCGGTGATCTATGAGAAGTCCCACTCTCTCGTGCAGTGCGAGTACGTCTGGAAGCGGACCGACGACTGGATCAACTTCCCGTGGAGCGTCCTGCCACCCGTGGTGAAGCGGGCCGGGCAGGTTCTCGACGCCTGACGCCCAGGACTCGGACTCCGGGTACGGAAAAGGGCCTCCGGCTGCCTCGCCGGGGCCCTTTCGTATGCCGGTCACCAGGACCGGTCCCGCGTACTAGCCCGCGTACTAGAACGTGCCCAGCTTCACTATCGACAGCAGCGCGATCAGCTGGATCGCGGACGCGCCCAGCGCCTTCGGCCAGGGCAGGTCGTGGGAGCGGGAGGCCATCAGCGTCAGCAGGGCGCCCGCGCCGATCCAGGTGGCCCAGCCGAGCAGCTGCACGAAGCCGGCGTCACCGCCGACGAACATGGCGACCAGCAGACGGGGTGCGTCCGTGACCGCCGTGATCAGCATGGACAGGCCGACCGTCGGCTGCCAGGCGCCGTCGCCGCCGAGCTGGCGGGCCAGGGTGTGGGTGACCACGCCCAGGACGAACAGGCCGAGCACCATCACGACCGCCGTGATCAGCACGATCGGCACCGTGGTGGAGAACGCGGAGCCGATCGCGTCCTTACGGGCGCCGTCGAAGCCGAAGACGGCGAGCAGGCCGTAGAGGAAGGTCGTGATGAGCGCCGGGGCCCACATCGTGTAGTCCCGCATGCGCAGGAAGGTCTGGTTGGGGGAGAGGACGATCCCCTTCAGCAACTCCTTCCAGTGCAGCGGCGGGCCGATCGGGGCGGCGGGGGCCGCGGCCGAGCCGGCCTGGTAGGTCGCGCCCTGGGTGTAGTCGGCGGCCTCGTCGATCGAGAACGCCTGGGTGTGGCCCGGGTTGTTGGCCGCGTACGGGTCCTGGCCGGGAGGGCCGGCCGGGTAGCCGCCGTCGTCGCCGAAGTACTCCGGTCCGTCGTCGGCCGGGCCCGGGTGGCCGTACGACTGCCCGGGCCGGCCGTAGGGCCCGCCCTGCTGCGGGTACGGCCGCTGCGGCGCCTGCGGGTAGCCGTACGAGGGCCCCGCGGGCTGTCCGTACGACGGTCCCGCGGGCTGCCCCTGCTGCGGTCCGCGCCGGCCGTACGACGGTCCCTGCGGCGCCTGCTGTCCTTGGGGGGTGCGGTTGTCCCGGCCCCCGCGTCCGATCCTGAATCCAGCCACGTCATCGAACGTACCTGGTCCCGGAGAGTGACGTGCGGGGCCCGGGCTTCCGGGCCGGGCTTTGCGGCCGACCTGTGACATCCCCTAAGGGACCGTCAGCGCATCGACCAGGGAGCCCTCAGGGATGTCCCCCGGTTTCGCCGCCCGCCATGCCGTGAAGGACGGTGCGGCGAGCGGTGGGTGGTGGGTGTGGGCCAGGATGGTGCCATGAGCGTAGTGAAGATCAACGTGCTGACCGTGCCCGCCGAGCAGCGGGAGGTGCTGGAGAAGCGGTTCGCCTCGCGAGCCCACGCCGTGGAGAACTCCGACGGCTTCGAGTGGTTCGAGCTGCTGCGCCCCGTCGAGGGCACCGACACCTATCTCGTCTACACGCGCTGGCGTGACGAGGAGTCCTTCCAGGCCTGGATGGAGGGGCCGATGAAGTCCGCGCACCAGGGCGGTGCCGAGGGCGAGCGGCCGAAGCCGGCGGCCTCCGGCTCCACCCTGTGGTCCTTCGAGGTGGTGCAGCAGGCGGGGCCGAAGGAGGCGTAGAAGAAGGGAAGTTGGGCACATAGACGGTGCCCCGTGCGGGGCGCCGTCACTGGCCCGGCTTTCGCGGTGATTTCGCGGTGATTCGCGGTGATTTCGCGGTGAGAGGACACCATGCCCCCACGCCCTGGCGCCATGGACGCGCTCGATGAGCGGCCCTGGTACGTCGCCAACGAATTCCTGGCCTTCGTGATCGAGCTCGCCGCGCTGGCCTGTCTGAGCTGGTGGGGATTCGGCGCCGGCGGCAACCTCGCCCTCCACGTCCTGCTCGGCGTGGGCACGCCGCTGCTGGCGATCGTGCTCTGGTCGCTGTTCGCGGCGCCCAGGGCACGGCTGCGGCCGGCGCTGCCGCTCGTCCTTGTCGTAAAGGCGGTCGTGCTGGGTGGTGGGGCGGCGGCCTTGTACGCGGTCGGGCATCCCGTCGGCGCCGTGGTCATGGCGGTCGTCGTGGTCGTGAACACGGCACTCGCCGAGACCTTCCGCCGTCGCCGGGCGTAGTCGCCCTGCGCGGCCGGGCCGGTTCCGCCTGCCAACGCCTTCTGCTGAGCCCCGCGTGCATGAACGGCGCCCCCTGCCTGTGCGAAGCAGGGGGCGCCGTACGTCAGGGAGCCGTGGTCACTTCACCGGCTCGGGCTCCGGCTCGTTCTCCGGCGTGGTCTCGCCCGCCGGGTCGACCGGGGTCCTCACCGAGTCGAGGAGCAGCTGGGCGACGTCCACGACCTGGATGGACTCCTTGGCCTTGCCCTCATTCTTCTTGCCGTTGACGGAGTCGGTCAGCATGACCAGGCAGAACGGGCAGGCCGTCGACACGATGTCGGGGTTCAGCGACAGCGCCTCATCAACACGCTCGTTGTTGATGCGCTTGCCGATGCGCTCCTCCATCCACATCCGGGCGCCGCCGGCGCCGCAGCAGAAGCCGCGCTCCTTGTGGCGGTGCATCTCCTCGTTGCGTAGGCCCGGGACCTTGCCGATGATCTCGCGCGGGGGCGTGTAGATCTTGTTGTGGCGGCCCAGGTAGCACGGGTCGTGGTAGGTGATGATGCCCTCGACCGGGGTGACCGGGATCAGCTTGCCCTCGTCGACCAGGTGCTGCAGCAGCTGGGTGTGGTGGATGACCTCGTAGTCGCCGCCGAGCTGCGGGTACTCGTTGCCGAGCGTGTTGAGGCAGTGCGGGCAGGTGGCGACGATCTTCTTCGCCGACTTCGGCTTCTTGGTCGACTCGTCCACCTCGCCGTCCTCGTTGAGGGACTCGCCGAACGCCATGTTCAGCGCCGCGACGTTCTCCATGCCGAGCTCCTGGAACAGGGGCTCGTTGCCGAGGCGGCGGGCGGAGTCACCGGTGCACTTCTCGTCGCCGCCCATGATCGCGAACTTCACGCCCGCGATGTGGAGGAGTTCCGCGAAGGCCTTCGTCGTCTTCTTGGCCCGGTCCTCCAGCGCGCCGGCGCAGCCGACCCAGTACAGGTAGTCGACCTCGGAGAGGTCCTCGATGTCCTTGCCGACGACCGGGATCTCGAAGTCGACCTCCTTGGTCCACTCCAGGCGCTGCTTCTTCGCCAGGCCCCAGGGGTTGCCCTTCTTCTCCAGGTTCTTGAGCATCGTGCCCGCCTCGGACGGGAACGCGGACTCGATCATGACCTGGTAGCGGCGCATGTCGACGATGTGGTCGATGTGCTCGATGTCCACCGGGCACTGCTCGACGCAGGCGCCGCAGGTGGTGCAGGACCACAGCACGTCCGGGTCGATGACGCCGTTCTCCTCGGCGGTGCCGATCAGCGGGCGCTCGGCCTCGGCGAGGGCCGACGCGGGAACGTCCTTGAGGGCCTCGGCAGAGGCCTTTTCCTCGCCCTCCACCGTCTTGCCGCCGCCGGCCAGCAGGTACGGCGCCTTGGCGTGTGCGTTGTCCCGCAGGGACATGATCAGCAGCTTCGGGGAGAGCGGCTTGCCGGTGTTCCAGGCGGGGCACTGGGACTGGCAGCGGCCGCACTCGGTGCAGGTGGAGAAGTCCAGCAGGCCCTTCCAGGAGAACTGCTCGACCTGGGAGACACCGAAGACGTCGTCCTCGCCGGGGTCGGTGAAGTCGATCGGCTTGCCGCCGGAGGTCATCGGCAGCAGGGCGCCGAGGGAGGTCTCACCGGTGGCGTTGCGCTTGAACCAGATGTTCGGGAAGGCCAGGAAGCGGTGCCAGGCCACACCCATGTCGGTCTTCAGGGCGACCGTGATCATCCAGATGAAGGAGGTCGCGATCTTCAGGCCGGCGAAGAAGTAGGTGAGGTTCTGCAGCGTGGCGACGCTCATGCCCTTCAGCCACGCGACGACCGGGTACGAGATGAAGAACGAGGCGTCGTAGCCGTCCACATGGTGCTGGGCGCCCTCCAGGGCGTGCAGCATGAAGATGCAGATGCCGACGATCAGGATGACGGCCTCGACGAAGTACGCCTGGCCGAAGTTGGAGCCGGCGAAGCGGGACTTGCGGCCCGGCTTGTTCGGCTTGCTCAGCTGCCGGATGACGATGAGGGTCAGGATGCCGAGCGTCGTCATCGTGCCGAGGAACTCGACGAAGACGTTGTACGGTGCCCAGTCACCGATGATCGGCAGGATCCAGTCCGCCTGGAACAGCTGCCCGATCGCGTTGACGATCGTCAGCAGCAGGGAGAAGAAGCCCACCGCCACGAACCAGTGCGCCACACCGACGATGCCCCAGCGGTTCATCCGGGTGTGGCCGAGGAACTCCTTGACCACGGTGAGGGTGCGCTGTGCGGGGTCGTCGGTCCGCGTCCCGGCCGGTACCGGCTGGCCGAGCCGCATGAAGTGGAAGATCTGCAGGAGGGCGCGGCCGAACAGTGCCACGCCGACCACGATCAGGACCAGCGACACGATGATCGCGGCGAGTTGCATTGGGGCTCCTGGGGCGGCCTCGAATTAACCGAGCGACATTACTAAGCGGTAACTTATTCAGTCCGTCTGAGACTACCCCCATCTTCCGCCGGGATGCAGCCGAGCGCGGGGTGATGCGCATCATCCCACGGGTCATCGGATCGTGTTATTCGTACCGAATTGCTACTTTCGCCCCTACCTTAGGGCTGTGCTCTACGGGATCGCCGCCGCTACCGCAGCCCTCCTTCTCGCCGCCCTTCTCGCGGCGCTGCTCAGGGTGCCCGCGCTGCGGGCGGGCATCGTCGACCGGCGGCTGCACCGGCGGCTGCCGCTGCTCGGCGGGCTCGCCGTGGTGGTCGTCACCTGTCTCGTCGCCGGGGTCGGACAGTGGACCGGGGTCGCCCCGCTCGGCGACGGCGTCTGCGCACTGGTCGTCGCCGCCGCCTCGGTGGCCGCGCTCGGCCTGATCGCCGACGTCTGGCGGCTGCGCCCGCGCGTGCTCGTCGCCGGTACGGCCGTGGCGGCGGCCTGTGTGGTGCCGTACGACGAGACGGGGGTGCTGGGCGGGCTGCTGGGCGTGGGCTGGATCGTCGCGGCCTCGCTGGCCTTCAAGGGGCTCGACCACGCGGACGGCCTGGCCGGCACCGTCGGGGTCGTGACCGCCTTCGGGGCGGGAGCCTGTGCCGCGGCCGAGATCATGGACGGGCTCGCCGTCCTGCTGAGCGTGTTCGCCGCCGCCCTCACCGGCTTCCTGATGCACAACTGGCATCCCGCGCGGATCGGGCTCGGCAACTGCGGCTCGCTGTTCACCGGGTTCCTGCTGTCGTCCTCGCTGGTCTTCACGCGCGCGGGGTACGACCTCGGGCCGAGCGCCGCGGTGATGTTCTGCCTCGGCGCGGTGGCCCTCGCCGACGCCCTTCTGGTGGTCCTGGCCCGGGGGCTGGCCCGGCGGCCGCTGCTGCGGCGCGGCCCCGACCATCTCGCGCACCGGCTGCGGCGGCTCGGGCTGACCCCGCCGGGCTCGGTCATCCTGCTGGGTGCCGCCTCCTTCTCCTCGGTGCTCGTGGGGGTGCTCGTGCACACCGGGTGGACGGGGGAGGGGGCGGTGCTGTGGGTGGCCGGAGGGGCGCTGCTGGTGGTCGTCGTACTCCTTGGCATCCCTGTCCAGTCGTCCCAGCGGACGGTATCGACGCAGGTCAGCAGCCAGTTGCGTGTAAGGAACGGATAAGACCTGAGTCGGTCCGACTCAGGTCTGTTGACCCAGCGGGGAGAGTCATGCATGCTTGAGTCCGTTCCACTCAAGTCAGCTGGAGGAATCAACCATGGCACGTGCGGTCGGCATCGACCTGGGCACGACTAACTCCGTCGTCAGCGTTCTGGAGGGCGGCGAGCCCACCGTCATCACCAACGCCGAGGGCGCCAGGACCACGCCGTCCGTCGTCGCCTTCGCCAAGAACGGCGAGGTGCTCGTCGGCGAGGTCGCCAAGCGCCAGGCGGTCACGAACGTGGACCGGACCATCCGCTCGGTGAAGCGCCACATGGGCACCGACTGGAAGATCCAGCTCGACGGCAAGGACTTCAACCCGCAGCAGATCTCCGCGTTCATCCTGCAGAAGCTGAAGCGGGACGCCGAGGCCTACCTGGGCGAGAAGGTGACCGACGCGGTCATCACCGTACCGGCGTACTTCAACGACTCCGAGCGTCAGGCGACGAAGGAGGCCGGCGAGATCGCCGGTCTGAACGTCCTGCGCATCGTCAACGAGCCGACCGCCGCCGCGCTGGCCTACGGCCTCGACAAGGACGACCAGACGATCCTCGTCTTCGACCTCGGTGGCGGCACCTTCGACGTGTCCCTGCTGGAGATCGGCGACGGCGTCGTCGAGGTGAAGGCCACCAACGGTGACAACCACCTCGGTGGTGACGACTGGGACCAGCGCATCGTCGAGTACCTGGTCAAGCAGTTCCAGTCCGGGCACGGCGTGGACCTGTCCAAGGACAAGATGGCCCTGCAGCGCCTCCGTGAGGCCGCCGAGAAGGCCAAGATCGAGCTGTCCTCCTCCACCGAGACCTCGATCAACCTGCCGTACATCACGGCGTCCGCCGAGGGCCCGCTGCACCTGGACGAGAAGCTCACCCGCGCCCAGTTCCAGCAGCTCACCTCGGACCTGCTGGAGCGCACCAAGACCCCGTTCCACAACGTCATCAAGGACGCCGGCATCTCCCTCTCGGAGATCGACCACGTCGTCCTCGTCGGCGGCTCCACCCGTATGCCCGCCGTCGCCGAGCTCGTCAAGGAGCTGACCGGCGGCAAGGAGGCCAACAAGGGTGTGAACCCGGACGAGGTCGTCGCCATCGGCGCCTCGCTCCAGGCCGGTGTCCTCAAGGGCGAGGTCAAGGACGTCCTGCTGCTCGACGTCACCCCGCTGTCCCTCGGTATCGAGACCAAGGGCGGCATCATGACCAAGCTGATCGAGCGCAACACCACGATCCCGACCAAGCGCTCCGAGATCTTCACGACGGCCGAGGACAACCAGCCGTCCGTGCAGATCCAGGTCTACCAGGGCGAGCGCGAGATCGCGGCGTACAACAAGAAGCTCGGCATGTTCGAGCTGACCGGTCTGCCGCCGGCGCCGCGTGGCGTCCCGCAGATCGAGGTCTCCTTCGACATCGACGCCAACGGCATCATGCACGTCACGGCGAAGGACCTCGGCACCGGCAAGGAGCAGAAGATGACCGTCACCGGCGGTTCTTCGCTCCCGAAGGACGAGGTCGACCGGATGCGCCAGGAGGCCGAGCAGTACGCGGAGGAGGACCACCGCCGCCGCGAGGCCGCCGAGACCCGCAACCAGGGCGAGCAGCTCGTCTACCAGACCGAGAAGTTCCTCAAGGACAACGAGGACAAGGTCCCCGGCGAGATCAAGACCGAGGTGGAGTCCGCCGTCGCCGAGCTGAAGGAGAAGCTCAAGGGCGAGGACACCGCCGAGATCCGCACCGCCACCGAGAAGGTCGCGGCCGTCTCGCAGAAGCTGGGCCAGGCCATGTACGCCGACGCCCAGGCCGCGCAGGGCGCCGGTCCGGAGGGTGCCGCCGCCGGTGGCGCCAAGCCCGCGGACGACGACGTCGTCGACGCCGAGATCGTCGACGAAGAGCGCAAGGACGGTGCCGCGTGACGGAGGAGACCCCGGGCTTCGAGGAGAAGCCCGACGTCCCCTCCGGCGCCAGCCCCGACGACGCCGAGTCGAAGGCCGCCCCCGAGGAGGGGGCGGCCCCGGCCGGGGACGGAAACGAGAGCGTGGGTCTGGTGGCCCAGCTGGACCAGGTGCGCACGGCGTTGAACGAGCGCACGTTGGACCTCCAGCGCCTCCAGGCCGAGTACCAGAACTACCGCCGCCGCGTCGAGCGCGACCGGATCGCGGTCAAGGAGATCGCCATCGCGAACCTCCTGACCGAGCTCCTTCCGGTGCTCGACGACATCGGCCGCGCACGGGAACACGGCGAACTGGTCGGCGGCTTCAAGTCGGTGGGCGAGTCGATGGAGACCGTCGCGGCGAAGATGGGCCTGCAGCAGTTCGGCAAGGAGGGCGAGCCCTTCGACCCGACCATCCACGAAGCCCTGATGCATTCGTACGCGCCGGACGTCACCGAGACGACCTGCGTGGCCATCCTGCAGCCCGGGTATCGCATCGGCGAGCGCACCATCCGCCCCGCGCGGGTGGCCGTCGCCGAGCCGCAGCCCGGCGCACAGACGGTCAAGGCCGAGGGCGCCGAGGAGACCACCGAGGCGAAGCAGGCCGGCTCCGCCAACTCCACCGGCTCCGCCAACTCCACCGGTTCCACCGGTTCCACCGACGACAAGGAGAACGGTGGCCCGGACGAGGGCTGACGACCACACTGAGGGGAACTCCGGAAAGGGGGTACGTCGAGGATGAGCACCAAGGACTTCATCGAGAAGGACTACTACAAGGTCCTCGGCGTCCCCAAGGACGCCACCGAGGCCGAGATCAAGAAGGCGTACCGGAAGCTCGCCCGCGAGTTCCACCCGGACGCCAACAAGGGCAACACCAAGGCCGAGGAGCGCTTCAAGGAGATCTCCGAGGCGAACGACATACTCGGCGACCCCAAGAAGCGCAAGGAATACGACGACGCGCGCGCCCTGTTCGGCAACGGCGGCTTCCGCCCCGGGCCGGGCGCCGGCGGTTCCTTCAACTTCGACCTGGGCGACCTCTTCGGAGGCGGTGGGACCACCCAGGGCGGAGGCTTCGGCGGCGGCATCGGTGACGTCTTCGGGGGGCTGTTCAACCGCGGCGGCACCACCGGCACGCGGACCCAGCCGAGGCGCGGCCAGGACATCGAGTCCGAGGTCACGCTGAGCTTCACGGAGGCCATCGAGGGCGCCACGGTGCCGCTTCGGATGTCCTCCCAGGCGCCCTGCAAGGCCTGCTCGGGCACCGGCGACAAGAACGGCACACCGCGCGTGTGCCCGACCTGCGTCGGCACCGGGCAGGTCGCCCGGGGCTCGGGCGGCGGCTTCTCGCTCACCGACCCCTGCCCCGACTGCAAGGGCCGCGGTCTGATCGCCGAGCACGCCTGCCCGGAGTGCAAGGGCAGCGGCCGCGCGAAGTCCTCGCGCACGATGCAGGTCCGCATCCCGGCGGGCGTCACCGACGGGCAGCGGATCCGGCTGCGCGGCAAGGGCGCGCCCGGCGAGCGGGGCGGCCCGGCGGGCGACCTGTACGTGGTCGTGCACGTCGGCGAGCACCCGGTGTTCGGCCGCAAGGGCGACAACCTCACGGTGACCGTCCCGGTGACGTTCGCCGAGGCGGCCCTCGGCGGCGAGGTCCGGGTGCCGACCCTCGGCGGCCCGCCCGTCACCCTGAAGCTGCCGCCCGGCACACCCAACGGCCGGACGATGCGCGCCCGCGGCAAGGGCGCGGTCCGCAAGGACGGCACCCGCGGCGATCTGCTGGTCACCGTCGAGGTGTGTGTTCCCAAGGACGTGTCGGGGAAGGCTCGTGACGCGCTCGAGGCGTATCGCGAGGCGACCGCGGGTGAGGATCCGCGGGCGGACCTGTTCGAGGCCGCGAAGGGAGACTGAAAGAGATGGACGGCCGTCGACGTAATCCGTATGAACTGACCGAGGAGACCCCGGTCTACGTCATCTCGGTGGCGGCCCAGCTCTCCGGACTCCACCCGCAGACGCTGCGCCAGTACGACCGGCTGGGCCTGGTCTCCCCGGACCGCACCGCGGGCCGGGGCCGGCGCTACTCGGCCCGTGACATCGAACTGCTGCGTACCGTCCAGCAGTTGTCGCAGGACGAGGGCATCAACCTGGCCGGCATCAAGCGCATCATCGAACTGGAGAACCAGGTCGCCGCCCTGCAGTCCCGCGTCGCGGAGCTGGAGGCGGCCCTGGACGGCGCGGCGGCCGCGATGCAGCAGCGCGAGGCCGCCGTCCACGCCTCCTACCGCCGCGACCTGGTCCCGTACCAGGAGGTCCAGCAGACCAGCGCGCTGGTGGTGTGGCGGCCCAAGCGGCAGCAGGACTGAACAGCGCCGGGACGCACACGGCGAGGGGCCGGGAGGAACGATCCTTCCGGCCCCTCGCCGTATCCGGCGCCGGCCGGGGAGCACCGTGGGTCAGCCGGGGAGCAGCTCGCCGGCCAGTTCCGTCGCGATCATCCACATCGGCCGGGCGCCGGTGCCGAACGCGGCGGCCGGGGCGTATCCGAGGGCCGCGTCCGTGGCGTCGGGCCGCGCCCCTTCGCGCCACACGGCGGACACCCGTCCGTCGCCCTCGCAGCGGAGATCCCCGAGACGCTCTCCGTCGCGCGACAGCCGGCTGCCGGGGACCGAGTCCGGCACCAGCCGCCAGTGGCGGCCCGCGTGCCGTACGTCGACGCGGTACGACCGCCGGGTCAGCCGTCCCCGGGCGGGCGCCACGACCGCCCGCGCACCGTCGACGGTCAGCGCCACCCGGGGCAGTGGCCGGTCGGATCCATTCGGTCTCCTCTTCGCACAGGTGAAGATATCGGTGGGCGACGTGCCCTTTCGGTGATCATGACGCGCCGGGGGCCGAGTCGGTTGTGCCGATTTTTGCCGGCCCATGAACTCCCTTTGAATGGAGGGTCCGTAAAGAGCATTTGGAGGGGATTCCGCTCGGCCTTCACAGAGTCAGCCGTGCGTGGTGTTGCGGACTCGTTAAGTAGTTCCGCTTGACGCCGGGTGTGGCCGCCGCGTTGTCTTTTCAGACACCTGGGTCGTATAGCAGCCCTACGTCCGGAACGCACCTGAAGTGAGCCCTCGAATGCGTCGTATCGCCATATCCGTGGTCGCGTCCACGATGACCCTCTCGCTCGCCGGCTGTGGGGTGCTGAACGCGACGGGGGCCGGCGGGGACGCGAGCCCGAGCAAGGGCAACGACCTCACCGTGGGCCTGCTGCTGCCGGAGAAGGCCAACACCCGTTACGACAAGTTCGACTTCCCCATCATCAAGCGCAAGGTGGCCGAACTCACCGGCCAGAAGGGGACGGTCGAGTACGCGAATGCGAACGCCGACGCCTCCCAGCAGGCCTCGCAGCTGCAGAAGATGATCGACGAGAAGGTCGACGTCATTCTGCTCGACGCCGTCGACTCGCACGCGATCGCCGCCGAGGTGAAGAAGGCCAAGGACGCGGGCATTCCGGTCATCGCCTACGACCGTCTCGCCGAGGGCCCGATCGACGCCTATGTCTCCTTCGACAACGAACTGGTCGGCGAGGTGCAGGGCCGCACCCTGCTGTCGGGACTCGGTTCGAGCGCCGACTCCTCCTCCAAGATCGTCATGGTGAACGGCTCGCCCACCGACCCGAACGCCAAGCAGTTCAAGGAGGGCGCGCTCTCCGAGCTGACCGGCAAGGTGACGATCGCGGCGACGTACGACACCACGGACTGGAAGCCGGAGCTCGCCGAATCCAACATGGCCAAGGCCATCAACGCGATCGGCAAGAACAACATCGCCGGCGTCTACGCCGCCAACGACGGCATGGCCGGCGGTGTCATCAAGGCCCTGAAGGCCGCCGGTGTCACCAGCCTGCCCCCGGTCACCGGCCAGGACGCGGAACTCGACGCGGTGCAGCGGATCGTGCTCGGCGAGCAGTACATGAGCGTCTACAAGGCCTACCCCGACGAGGCCGAGGCCGCCGCGCAGATGGCCGTCGCCAGGGTCCAGGGCAAGGACATCCAGTTCGACGCGCTCACCCAGGACAAGGTCGACAGCCCCACGGACAAGAGCATCCCGGCCAAGCTGATCCAGCCGGTCGCCCTGACCAAGAGCAACATCAAGTCCACGGTCCTCGCGGACGGCATCTACACCGTGGACGACATCTGCACCGCCAAGTACCGGGCGGCCTGCGCGGCGATCGGCCTGAAGTAGACCCTCGGGCCGCGCCCTGGCGCACCGGCCGGGCCTGCCGCATGGCGCCACCCCCGTGGGCGCGATGCGGCCGGATCAACGATGCCTGGCGTGATCCGGCCCCACCACCTTCAGCTTGTTGCAATGCGAGGGGCGGAGCATGCCCGATACCCGGACATAACGGCGTTTTGCGGCGGCCCTGTTGGGGTGAGCCGTGTTGCGGACCCGGTCGGCGCCGCGCATAGTTGCGCTGCGGAAGTGGCAGCACACCGGGGGTGAAATGCACGATGGCCGGGCGCGGGGCGGAGCAGCATCCACACGGCGCCGACCGGCTGTGCGCGGCCGGGGATCGGGTGTACTCACGGGCCGTGCGCCGCGGGCGCGTGCCCCGTACTGATGCCGAGGCGGTGCCCTGCCTGCTGGAGCTGGCCCTGCTGCACCCGGACCCGGACGACATGGACTGGCTGGTGCCGACCTCCCCGCAGGAGGTCATGACCAGGCTGCTGCGCGGGGTCTACGACGAGGTCAGCGAGAGCCAGCGGCGGGTGGGCTCGGCGGTGGCCGCCTTCGAGTGGTACGCCGGTCTCGGCCGTCAGCTGGGCGCCCTGGCCGCACCGGCCGAGGGCAGTGCGATCCGGGTGCTGGACGGGCTCTCCCGGATCCAGGCCGCGATGGACGAGGCGACCGAGGCGTGCACGACCGAGGTGCTCACCGTGCAGCCGGGCGGCATCCGCCGGGAGGCCGAGCTGACCGAGGGGCTGCACCGGGCGCTGGCCCTGCGCGGCCGGGGCGTGCGGATGCGCGACCTGTACACGCATGTGGCCCGGCACGGGCAGGGGCTGCTCAACTACCTGGAGCTGATGGGCGACACGGTCGAGGCCAGGACGCTGGACGAGGTGATCGACCGCCTCATCCTGTTCGACCGCACGGTGGCCTTCATCCCCGCCAACGCCGACCGCACGATGGCCCTGGAACTGCGCCACCCGGCCCTCGTGGAGTACCTGGTGACGGTCTTCGAGCGGCTCTGGCGCCTAGCGATCCCGCTGACGGCGCCCCTGCCGGACACCGGCATCGAGGGCATCTCGCACCGCGAGCAGTCCATCGCCGCGCTGCTCGCCGAGGGCCACCAGGACGCGGTGATCGCCGAGCGGCTCGGCATCAGCGTGCGCACCTGCCGCGCCCATATCGCCCGCCTGTCGGAGACCCTCGGCGCGGCCAGCCGTACCCAGCTGGGCGTGCGGATCGCCCAGGTCGGCCTGGACGGCCACCGCGGCTCCGCGCTGCCGGCCGGCGCGCTCACGGCTGCCGATCAAGAATCCCCGAGCGTGCGATGAGATGGCCCAGCTGGGCCCGGCTGGGCTGCCGAGGGTGGCGGCGAGCTTGGCGATGTGCAGCCGGGCCGTGCGGACGTTCATGCCGAGCCGGTGGGCGATGACGACATCCGTGTGGCCCTCGACCAGGAGGCCGCGATGGCGCGCCGGCGGGGCGTGACGCCGTTGAGGGCGGGACGCTGGACGGCTTCCGGGTACATGGGGGTCGCCAGGCGCCAGAGGCGGTCGAACGCGGTGGCCAGGTAGGCGACGAGCGGGGGATGGCGGATCTCCGCGGCCACCGTCCGGTCCGCGTTGGCGGGGACGAAGGCGACCGCCCGGTCGAGGACGATGAGGCGGTCGGGGACCTAGTGCCCCAACAGGCAACGTTCGCCCCGACGGGCAATCGTTGCCTGCCGGGGCACTGGTCGAGGGTGCGTACCTCGACGTCGCCGTCCAGGCACTCGTAGTGGGCGAGAACCGCCGGGTCGTACCGCGTGGTGTGCCGGTAGAGGGTGCGCATACGGCCGCCCCGCGACAGCAGCTCCTGTTCCATGGGCAGGGCGGCGGCCAGGACCGGGACGGGGCGCTTGCCGCCCGGCTGGATGGTGAGGACCTCGTCGCAGGAGCGGAGCATGGCGTGCCGGATGGCGTCGCTGATCCGCTCGACACCGCTGAGCAGGGTGATCAGCCCGGTGCCCGCGTCCGGCGCGGGGCCGGTGCCGAGCGCCGGCAGCGGCTCGAAGGCCTCGGCCGGACGGGTCTCGGCCCGCCGCCGCAGGGCGATGTCCTCGGCGATGCCGCGCAGCAGGCGGGGAAGGGCCAGGGCCGGGGCGACGGGACGCAGCCGGTGCACGTCGTCGAGGTCCAGCTGGAGCAGCCCGGACCGGATCACGCAGGGCGCCTCGGCGGCCTCGTGTTCCGGCACGGACCCCTCGCGCAGGGCGCGGCCGTACAGCTCCAGTCCCGTTGCGCACAGCTCCTGCGGGCCGTGCCGGTGCGCAGGTGTCGTCCAGGCGAGCCTCTTGTTCCGTCGGGCGTCAGAGATCCTGTTCCAGCATCCCCGACTGCGCGATGAGGAAGCCGAGTTGGGCCCGGCTGCCGCTGCCCAGCGCGGTGGCGAGCTTGGCGATGTGGGCCCGGCAGGTGCGCACGTTCATGCCCAGGCGCCGCGCGATGGCCTCGTCGACATGCCCCTCGACCAGCAGCTTGGCGATGGAGTGCTGGATCTCGGTGATGCCGTCGGGGGCGGTCTCGTAGGGGGCGCCGGCGCTCAGCGGAACCGCGCGGGCCCACATGAACTCGAAGACCTTGATCAGATAGCGGACGAGCCCCGGATGCCGGAGTTCCAGGGCGATCTCCCCGTCGTCCCGCGTCGGGATGAAGGCCACGGTCTCGTCGCAGACGATCAGCCGCTCGACGAGTTCGTCGATGGTGCGGTACTCCACCTTGCCGTCGGTGAACTGGGCCACGTAGGCGAGCGTCTCCGGGCTGTAGCGGGCCGGGTGCTGGTAGAGAGTCCTTATCCGGCAGCCGCGTTCGATCAGGGGGCGGTCGCGCTCCAGCGCTTTGGTGAGGGTGTGTTCGAGCCGCCGGCGGCTCGGCTGCACGGTGAGCATCTCGCTCTGGCACTGGGTCGTGGCCAGATCCAGCGCCGCGTTGATCCGGTCGAGTCCTTCCAGCACAGTGATCGAGTGCGTGGTGGCCGTCGGCTGGGCACTGATGCTCATGAACGGCTCGAAAGCATCGGCGAGTTCGATGGACTGGCGCCGTCGCTGACTGATCTCGTGCTCGATCGGGTTGAGTCGCTGGGCCAGGGCGATCGAGGGGGGTACCGGGCGCAGCCAGTTGGGGTCGTCCGGGTCGGGATGAAGGAGGGCGAACTCCATCAAACACGGGGCGGGTTCCACATCCGCACGGGCCAGTCGTCCCGTCCGGAGAGCGTTCCCGTAAAGGCGGCGCCCGTCCTCGCACAGGTCGGTCAGCCCGTGGGGATGTGTCCGCTTAGTCTCATTTATCGCCAAATCTCCACCCCCCAGGGTCCTGAACGTGCAGGAACATGATGCATCGATTGTGTGGCCATGACGTGCCGGAATGGGCCATCGTCGTATTCGGACGGGGGAGAGGTGACCTTCAAATGAGGACGAAGCCGACTATGCATAAGAGAATGCTTCGCTCGGCGCTTGTCGCCGCCTTCTCCGCCGCACTGGCCTTCGGGGCGCTGACCGGCCACGCGGGGACGAAGAGTGATGCCGCCGCGCAGGACAGCAGTTGGCGCGTGGCTGCCGCCGCTTCGGGTGACAGCAGTTGGGTGATCGCGGCATCCGGTGCCCCGGGTGACAGTTCGTGGGTCGCCCCGAGTGACAGCAGCTGGATCGTGCGGTCATGACGACTCCACCCGACGACCGCTCCTTCCGGCGTGAAATGGCCACGGCCTACCGCTCCGGCTGGCACTTCATCGACCTGGTCACCGCCATCCCCCACAGCGGCGACTCGCTGATGGTGACCGTGTTCGGTGAGCCGGTCGTCGTGACGCGGGACGACGACGAGGACGTACGGGCGTACCGGTGCCTGCGCAAGCCGCGGGGCGCGCCCCAGCCGGTGCGATGCGCCATCCGGTACGGAATGATCTTTGTCAACCTCGACCAGCGGGACCATCGGCTCAGCGGGCCGACGGACCACGACGTGAGGACCATCTCGGCCACCCCCCGCAGTGCCTGACGCGATTCCCCCGTCGTAAAAGATCGCTCAGGTGCTTCCCCCGCAGCGGCGTCACCGTGACCTGAACACGGTGACGCCGCTGCAGTCTGTGGGGATATGTCCGGGTATGAGGGCGTCGGCAGGGTGGCTGAAGGTTTTCGGTCATCTCAGCCGTTCCCCAGCGCTCGTTCCACCGTGATCTCGATCACCACGCGCGCCGGATTCGGCCCCGGCGTCCGCTTGTAGCGCTCGGCGTAGCGCCGTACCGCCTCGGCGACCCGTTCCGGTTCCGTCCGCACCCGTGCGCGCCCTTCCAGCGTCGCCCAGCGCCGGCCGGCCACCTGGCACACCGCGACCCGCGCGCCCTCGGGCCCGGCCGCGCGCACATGCCGCACCTTCGCGCTGGTCCCCGCGGTGATCACTCTGGCCAGCCCGGCCTCCGCGTCGTACGTCACCCCCACCGGGACCACATGCGGACTGCCGTCGGGGCGGAGCGTCGTCAGGGTGCACAGGTGGCGTTCTCGCCAGAACTCCAGGTACTGCTCAGAGTGGATCGGCATGCCCGCAACCTAGCCCCCGCGCCGCTTCCCGCCTACCTTGAGCGGAATAGACTCAACTTTGTGTACGCTGGTTAAGTCAGCAGTGGAGACTGTGGCCGAGGAGGAGAACGGACGACGTGGACGCCGAGCTGACCAACAGGAGCCGGGACGCGATCAACGCGGCGAGCAACCGGGCCGTGACCGAGGGGCACGCGGACCTCACCCCGGCTCACCTGCTGCTGGCGCTGCTTCAGGGCCAGGACAACGAGAACATCACCGACCTGCTCGCGGCCGTGGAGGCCGACCAGGCGGCCGTACGCGCGGGTGCGGAGAAGCTGCTGGCCGCGCTGCCCAGCGTGACCGGATCCACGGTCGCGCCCCCGCAGCCGGGCCGGGAGCTGCTGGCCGTGCTCGCCGACGCCGCGGAGCGCGCGAAGGACCTCGGCGACGACTATCTGTCGACCGAGCATCTGCTGATCGGCACCGCCGCCAAGGGCGGGGCCGCCGGCGAGCTGCTGGTGCGCCAGGGCGCCGATGCGAAGAAGCTGCTGGAGGCCTTCAAGAAGGCCAGGGGAGGACGTCGCGTGACCACCGCCGACCCCGAGGGTCAGTACAAGGCCCTGGAGAAGTTCGGCACCGACTTCACCGCCGCCGCCCGCGAGGGCCGGCTCGACCCGGTCATCGGGCGGGACCAGGAGATCCGGCGGGTCGTGCAGGTGCTGAGCCGGAGGACCAAGAACAACCCGGTCCTCATCGGTGAGCCCGGTGTCGGCAAGACCGCCGTCGTCGAGGGGCTCGCGCAGCGGATCGTCAAGGGGGACGTGCCCGAGTCGCTGAAGAACAAGCGGCTGGTGGCGCTCGACCTCGGTGCGATGGTGGCCGGCGCCAAGTACCGCGGTGAGTTCGAGGAGCGGCTCAAGGCCGTCCTCGCCGAGATCAAGGACTCCGACGGGCAGATCATCACCTTCATCGACGAGCTGCACACCGTCGTCGGGGCCGGTGCCGGCGGCGACTCCGCGATGGACGCGGGCAACATGCTCAAGCCCATGCTCGCCCGCGGTGAGCTGCGCATGGTCGGCGCGACCACGCTCGACGAGTACCGCGAGCGGATCGAGAAGGACCCCGCGCTGGAGCGCCGCTTCCAGCAGGTGCTGGTCGCCGAGCCGACCGTCGAGGACACCGTCGCGATCCTGCGCGGCCTGAAGGGCCGGTACGAGGCCCACCACAAGGTGCAGATCGCCGACAGCGCGCTGGTGGCTGCCGCGACCCTCTCCGACCGGTACATCACCTCCCGCTTCCTGCCCGACAAGGCCATCGACCTGGTCGACGAGGCCGCCTCCCGCCTCCGCATGGAGATCGACTCGTCCCCCGTCGAGATCGACGAACTCCAGCGCTCCGTCGACCGGCTGAAGATGGAGGAGCTGGCGATCGGCAAGGAGACCGACCCCGCCTCCCTCGCCCGGCTGGAGAAGCTGCGCCGCGACCTCGCCGACAAGGAGGAGGAGCTGCGGGGCCTGACCGCCCGCTGGGAGAAGGAGAAGCAGTCCCTCAACCGGGTCGGCGAGCTGAAGGAACGCCTGGACGACCTGCGCGGCCAGGCCGAACGCGCCCAGCGCGACGGCGACTTCGACACCGCCGCCAAGCTGCTCTACGGCGAGATCCCGCAGCTGGAGAAGGAGCTGGAGGCCGCCTCCGAGGCCGAGGAGGAGGCCGCCAGGGACACGATGGTCAAGGACGAGGTCGGCTCCGACGACATCGCCGACGTGGTCGCCGCCTGGACCGGCATCCCGGCCGGCCGCCTGCTGGAGGGCGAGACGCAGAAGCTGCTGCGGATGGAGGACGAGCTGGGCCGGCGGCTCATCGGCCAGACCGAGGCGGTACGGGCCGTGAGCGACGCCGTACGACGCTCGCGGGCCGGGATCGCCGACCCCGACCGCCCGACCGGTTCCTTCCTCTTCCTCGGCCCGACCGGTGTCGGCAAGACCGAACTCGCCAAGGCGCTCGCCGACTTCCTCTTCGACGACGAGCGGGCCATGGTCCGCATCGACATGTCCGAGTACAGCGAGAAGCACAGCGTGGCCCGCCTGGTCGGCGCGCCCCCCGGCTACGTCGGCTACGAGGAGGGCGGCCAGCTCACCGAGGCCGTCCGCCGCCGCCCGTACAGCGTCGTCCTGCTGGACGAGGTGGAGAAGGCCCACCCCGAGGTCTTCGACATCCTCCTCCAGGTGCTGGACGACGGCCGCCTGACGGACGGTCAGGGGCGCACGGTCGACTTCCGCAACACCATCCTGGTGCTCACCTCCAACCTGGGCAGCCAGTACCTGGTCGAGCCGACGACCAGCGAGCACGAGAAGAAGGAGCAGGTCCTGGAGGCCGTACGGGCCTCGTTCAAGCCGGAGTTCCTCAACCGGCTCGACGACCTGGTGGTCTTCTCGGCCCTGACCAAGCCCGAGCTGGAGCGGATCGCGCAGCTCCAGATCGACCGCCTGGGCAGGCGGCTCGCCGAGCGCCGGCTCACCCTGGACATCACCCCGGAGGCGCTGGCCTGGCTCGCCGAGGAGGGCAACGACCCGGCCTACGGCGCCCGCCCGCTGCGCCGCCTCGTCCAGACCGCCATCGGCGACCGCCTCGCCAAGGAGATCCTGTCCGGCGAGGTCAAGGACGGCGACACGGTCCGCGTCGACCGCTTCGGGGAGGGGCTGCTGGTGGGCCCGGCGACCGGGAAGACGCTGTGACCGGGGTACTCGTCGACGGAGGTTCCCCGGCGGGCGACGGGTAATGTCAGCCCTGGGCTGACACGGGGCCGCCGGGGCTTGCCACCCCCCTCCCCGGATGGGGGAGGATGGCGGAATCCACCATGAAGGGAAAAACACGGTGAGCATCGACCCGTCCTCGATTCCGAACTTCGGGGGCCAGCCCGAACCGCAGCCCCAGGGACCGGCCGGCCCCGTCCTCCCGGATCAGGACCTCGTGAAGCAGCTCCTCGACCAGATGGAGCTGAAGTACGTCGTCGACGAGGAGGGTGACCTCGCGGCCCCGTGGGAGCTGTTCCGCACGTACTTCATGTTCCGCGGGGAGGCCGAGCAGGCCGTCTTCTCGGTGCGGACCTTCTACGACCGCCCCCACAAGATCGACGAGAAGCCGCAGCTGCTGGAGTCCGTCGACGACTGGAACCGCCGCACGCTGTGGCCCAAGGTGTACACCCACACCCACGACGACGGCACCGTCCGCCTCATCGGTGAGGCCCAGATGCTGATCGGCACGGGCGTCGACATCAACCACTTCGTCTCCTCCACGGTCAGCTGGGTGCGGGCCGCGATCGAGTTCGACAAGTGGCTCGTCGAGACGCTCGGCCTGGAGGAGGCCGTCAACGAGGCGGACCAGCCCGAGGGCGACGGCGAAGCCGACGGCGAGTAGGACCCGCAGCACCGCCTACAGCGGTGCCTCCGCGTACACCACCAGGTACGCGCCGTAGAGATAGCTGAGCCCGGCCAGGGCCGCGACCAGCACGGTCGCGTGCCACGGCCGGGTTCTTGCCGTTCGCACCAGCCCCCGGGCGAGCGGCAGCAGCAGCGGGAACGCCGGCAGCAGGAACCGCGGCTTGGACTCGAAGAACCCCGACCCGCCGAGCGCGATCAGCAGCAGCACCCCGGCGTAGACGAGCAGCGGCAGGGGGGCGCGGTCCAGGAGCAGCACCACGTACAGCAGCGTCGCCACCGCCACGACGGCCAGCGCCATCGGGACCACGAACCGGCTGCCGTCCAGCAGCATCGCGCGCAGGTACCGCAGCGCACCGCGCCCGAAGTCGAACTTCGACCCCCACAGCCGCTGCACCTCGAAGTAGCCGCCCAGCAGATCGCCCTTGCGCCGGCCGACCCACAGCACATACGCCGTCCAGCCCAGCGGGGCGAGTGCCACGCCCGTCCACAGCCTGTGGGAAACCTTTCCGCGCCGCCGCCACACCTCGACTCCGGCCACGCCCAGCACCGCGGCGGCGACCGCGAAGCCGTTCGGCCTGGCCAGCCCCGCGAGCGCCGCGAGGACGCCCGCCCGCAGCCAGTTCCCGGCCAGCACCGCGTACAGCGACCAGGCCGCGAACGCGGTCAGCACCGGCTCGGTGTACGCCAGCGACAGCACCACCGAGTGCGGCAGCAGCGCCCACAGCAGCACCAGCGCTATACCGGTGGCCCGCCCGTGCAGCCGGGAGCCGACCGCGTGGATCCCGGCGGCGGCCACGGCGGCCGCGGTCCACGAGAGCAGCAGCCCGGCCGTGCCGCCGCCGAGCGGGGTCAGCGTGGTCACCGCCCGCACCAGCGCCGGGTACAGCGGGAAGAACGCCAGGTCGCTGTGGACGCCCGGGTGGTGCGAGGGCAGGTCGTGGCCGTAGCCGTGCGCGGCGATGCCCAGGTACCAGACCGAGTCCCAGGACCGGGCGAGCAGCGTCAGCGGGTGCTTGCCGACGCTGTGTGCGACGAGGGCGAGCACGGCCGCGCCGGTGAGCCGGGCGCCGAGAAAGAGGCTCACGGCGACCCAGCTCGCCCGCACGGTACGCTGCGCCGGCTTCGGCGCGGCTACGGGCTTGGCGAGGGTGGTACTGGCATAAGTCACATCTACGCACCCTGCGTGACGGTGCGGTTGGGCCGTGCGGTGACGCGCCGTTGCGCTGTTCGCCGTCGCCCGTCTGCGGGTGCGTTGTGGCTGGTCGGGCCTGCAGCTAGAGCGCCCGCAGCCTCTCCACGGCCTCCCTCAGGACCTCCTCGCGCTTGCAGAACGCGAACCGTACGAACGGTGCGCCCGCCTCCCGGTCGTCGTAGAAGACGGCGTTCGGGATGGCCACGACGCCCGCGCGCTCCGGCAGGGCGCGGCAGAAGGCGAAGCCGTCCTTCTCGCCCAGGGGGCGGATGTCGGTGGTGACGAAGTACGTGCCGGCCGGGCGGAAGACCTCGAAGCCGGCCGCCGTGAGGCCCTCGGCGAGGATGTCGCGGCGGGCCAGCATCGAGCGGCGGAAGTCCTCGAAGTAGGAGTCGGGCAGGGCGAGGGCCTCGGCGACCGCGTACTGGAAGGGGCCCGAGGAGACGTACGTCAGGAACTGCTTCACCGAGCGGACCGCGGTGACCAGCTCCGGCACGGCCGTGACCCAGCCGACCTTCCAGCCCGTGAAGGAGAACGTCTTGCCGGCCGAGCCGATCGTCACCGTGCGCTCGCGCATGCCGGGGAAGGAGGCGAGCGGCAGATGCTCGGCGGCGTCGAAGACCAGGTGCTCGTAGACCTCGTCCGTGACCACCAGCAGGTCCCGCTCGACCGCCAGCTCGGCGATCGCCGCCAGCTCCGCGCGCGTGAGGACCGTACCGGTCGGATTGTGCGGGGTGTTGATCAGGAGGAGGCGGGTGCGGTCGGTGACCGCCGCGCGCAGCTCGTCCAGGTCCAGGCGGAAGGAGCCGTCGTGCGGGCGCAGGGTCACCGGCACCCGGCGGCCGCCCGCCAGCGCGATGCTCGCCGCGTAGGAGTCGTAGTACGGCTCCAGGGCCACCACTTCGTCACCCGGCTCCACCAGGGCCAGCAGCGAGGCCGCGATCGCCTCCGTCGCGCCCGCCGTGACCAGCACCTCCGTGTCGGGGTCGTACGACAGCCCGTAGCGGCGCAGCTGGTGCGCGGCGATCGCGGTGCGCAGCTCCGGGACGCCCGGACCCGGCGGGTACTGGTTGCCGCGGCCCTCGCGCAGCGCCCGCACCGCCGCCTCCCGGACCTCCTTGGGGCCGTCGGTGTCGGGGAAGCCCTGGCCGAGGTTGATCGCCCCGGTCGCCACGGCGAGTGCGGACATCTCGGCGAAGATCGTCGTCCCGAACTCGGCGAGCCGGCGGTTGAGGTGAGGGCGTGCGCTGGAGGTCATGCCGGCCATCCTGCGCCCAAGCTCTGGAGTTCCTCAACTCTGCTTTGAGCCGTCGGGGAGCCGGGCATCCGTCGGTCACCGCGGTCCACGGGGGGCCGCTTCGGGGGGAACGGAAGGAGGGTGACGCCATGGGAATCGGCATCATCTTCATCGTGGCCGTGGCCGCGTTCGTGGCCGTAGCGGTGCTGAGGAGCGAGTCCAGGAAGCGCCGGGCGCGGGTGTCGCTCGGCAAGAGCGGCCGCGGCCGGTCCGGGTCGTCCCGCTCGTCCTCTTCGTCCTCGTCGTACGACGGCGGCGGCAGCTGGTGGGCGGGCACCGCCGACTCCGGCTCGTCGGGCGGGCATCACGGCGGCCACCACGGCGGGCACTCCTGCGGCGGCGGCCACTCCTGCGGTGGTCACTCCTCCTGCGGCGGGGGTTCGTCGTGCGGCGGCGGGGGCGGATGCGGGGGAGGCAGCTGACACGGGGCAGCCGAGCTCCCGGGGGAACCGTATCCGGGCCGTATTCGAGCGCCCGCCGGCGAAGGCAGCCGGCGGGCGCTCGGCGCGTGTTCCCCGCGCCAGGCGTACGCCATGGTTGAACAGTTGAGCAGCGAAGCCCCCTGAGGGATGGAAACCCCACGAAGTTGGGTAAAGACGCTGTGGGGGCGCCACTGTTCATGATTCCCTCTAAAACGCCAACGCAGCCCCTCGGACGTCACTGAGACTTCCCACCCCGGCCGGGCCGGCTGGGCTGACATGGCCGATCTCCCCCTCATCGCGTGTTATGCGGAGCCGATCCATGCTCACGACCCTGAACACCTCCTACACCGATACGCGCGCTGCCGACCTAGCCTGGGCCCTGGGACGCGAGCCGCTGCCCGCCCTGGCCGCCCTCGACCTGGAACTCAGCGGTGCCAAGCTCCAGTTGAGACTGCTCGGCGCCTCCCACCAGGTGCTGCTGGAGGAGGAGCACGGCAGCTGTTCGGAGACGGTCGCATGCATCCCCGGCTCCAGCACCCCGCTGCCGCTCGGCGTCGCCAAGCGGGTCGGCGACTGGGAGTACGAGTTCGCCGCCCGCGTCGAGGTGCTCACACCCGGCTCGTTCGCGGGCCGCGCCCAGGAGTTGCTGGCCCTCGTCTCCGACCATCCGCACGGCCTCGCCGGCGTCTTCCCCGGCAGCCCGCACGCCTTCACCGCGATGCTGGCCCAGCGCCACGAGGGCCAGGTGCACTGGCGCACCTGGCACGCCTACCCGCAGGACGGACAGTTGGTGGCCACCCGCACCCGGGTCGGTGCGCGGGTGCCGTCGGCGCAACCGGACCGCCGGGCCGAGAACTCCGCACGGACGTGAGGCCGACGTAAGGCCGAGCACGCCTTGCGGGCATAAACCCCTACGACGTCAACTGCCCCCATTTCCACACGTGTGGGTGACGAAGCGTACCGCGCATGTGACGTAACGTCGCAGCGTGATCGAACCGCACGCCCCCGCTCCCCCGGGTGCCCCGCCCTCCTGGACAGGCCCCGCCCGGCTGCCCGTCCGGCCCGGCACCGGGCGGTTCCTGGTTCTCGTGTGCGTCTTCGTCTGCGCGGCCTGCGGACTCGTGTATGAACTCGAACTCGTCGCGTTCGCCTCGTACTTGATCGGCGACTCGGTCACCCAGGCCTCCGTCGTGCTGTCCGTGATGGTGTTCGCGATGGGCATCGGCTCCCTCGGCGCCAAGCGGCTGCGCTGGCATGCGGCCGCCGGCTTCGGCGCGATCGAGACCGTCCTCGCCCTGGTCGGCGGGTGCAGCGCGATGGCGCTGTACGCCGTCTTCGCCTGGACCGGCGGCTGGGGCGGGATGTGGGCCGAGGGCCCGCGCTGTCTGCTGGTCGCCTTCTCCCTCGCCATCGGCCTGCTCATCGGCGCCGAAGTCCCGCTGCTGATGGAGCTGATCCAGCGCATCCGGCACCAGGACGCGGGCGGCGCGGTGGCCGACCTGTTCGCCGCCGACTACGTGGGCGCGCTGGTCGGCGGCCTCGCCTTCCCCTTCCTACTCCTGCCCTTCCTCGGCCAGTTGACGGGCGCGCTGCTCACCGGCACGGTCAACGTCGTCGCGGGCGGCGCCCTGGTGCTGGGCCTGTTCCGCCGCGACCTGACCCGCCGGGCCCGCTGGACCCTGCTGCTCGGCGGCCTCGTCGTCCTCGGCGTCCTCGGCTCCGCCGCCGCCCTCGCCGACGACTTCGAACGGGCGGCCCGGCACGCCGTCTACGGCAAGGACGTCCGGGTCGCCGAACAGACCGAGGTCCAGGAGGTCGTCCTCACCGGCGGTACCGACGGCAAACCCCTCGACCTCTTCCTGGACGGCCGGCTGCGGGTCGGCGGCCGCGACGAACGCCGCTACCACGAGGCCCTCGTCCACCCCGCGCTGTCCGGCGGACCGCACGCGCGCGTGCTGATCCTCGGCGGCGGCGACGGCCTGGCCGCCCGCGAGGTGCTGCGCCGACCCGGGGTGCGCCGCCTCGACATCGTCGAACTCGACTCCGGCCTGCTCCGGCTGGCCCGCCACGACCCCGGCCTCGCCGCCGCCAACGCCCACGCCTACGACGACCCGCGCGTCCATCCCACCACGGCCGACGCGCTCGGCTGGCTGCGCCAGGCGCGGGGGCGGTCGTACGACGTCGTGATCGCCGACCTGCCCGATCCCGGCATCACCGCCAGCACCAAGCTGTACTCCCAGGAGTTCTACGGCCTGGCCCGCCGGGTCCTCGCCCCCGGCGGCCGGCTCGTCGTGCACGCCGGCTCCGTCACCACCCGCCCCCGAGTCTTCTGGACGGTCGCCGCGACCCTGCGCGCCGCGGGCTTCGCCGGCTCCCCCTACCGGGTCCTCGGCCGCGACTCCGGCTTCCCGGCCGGCCCCGACCGCTCGGCGGGCCCCTCCGGCTCCCCGTACGACTGGGGGTTCCTGCTGGCGACGCCGGGGGCCACCGCGCCCTCCCTGCGGCTCGGTTCCTGGCACCCGCGCACGCTGACGCAGGGCGAGCTGACGGCGGACGGCAGGGCGGCACGGCGGACCCGGATCGGCGGGCTCCCGCCGTCCACGCTGGTCCATCCGCGCTACTGAGCCGGTACTGACGAGCCGGTCAGGCGGGGGGTACTTTCCGGTCACACCTGGGTAGGCTCAGCGGACATGGAGCACCAGGTCTTCGTCCCGGTCCCGGTCGAGCCGCTCAAGGACGCCCTCGCCGACCCCGCGCGCGTCGCCCGGGCGGTCCCCGGTCTGCAGCAGGACGCCGGTGCCGAACCCGTCGCCGGACGCCTGAAACTGCGCGTCGGCGGGCACTCCGTCACCTATCGGGGCACGGCCCGGGTGGTCGCCCGCGGGGACGGTACGTACGCCGTCGAGGGCGACGCCGTCGAGGCCCGCGGCACCGGCACCGTGAAGCTCGCCCTCACCCTCCGCCTCACGGACACCGAGGGCGGCACGACGGTCACGATCGAGGGCACGGCGGACGCGGACGGCCGTATCGCGGATCTGCCGGCGGACGCGGTGCGTACGGCGGTGACCCGCCTGCTCAACCGTTTCGTGGAGAGCTTGGCTACGGCACCGGAGACTCCGGAGGAGCAGGCGGAGGCGGAGGCGGAGGCGCAGGAGCAGGAGCCGGAGCCGGAGCTGGAATCTGAGCCCGAGCCCGAGCCCGAGCCCGAGCCCGAGCCCGAGCCCGAGCCTGGGCCTGGGCCCGAGCCTGCTCCTGGGTCCGAGGACGAGCGCGCCTCCGTCTTCGACGCCGAGGTCCCCCCGCCCTCCCTGGACCCGGCGGCCGACCGCCTCGCGGACTTCGCCGACACCGGCGAGCCCCCCGCCGAGGCCGCGCACGCACGCCGGACGATGATCGGCCGCAGCGCCGAGGAGGTCGACCACGCCCCGCCCCGCGGCCGCTACGCCCCGGTCCCGGCCCCCCAGACGACCACGGCGACATCGACACTGCGCTGGGCGGCACCGGCGGCGGCACTGGTGGTGGCATCGGCGATCGTGGTCACCAGGGCACTGCGCAAACGCCGTTGACCGCGGCCGGCCGAGGGCGCGGGGCCGTGTCTCCCCAGTAGCGTCTTCAGTAGTGTCTTCCCGTGAGTAACGAAGACATCACGCTGACAGCGGGCGACGCAGAGGTACACGTCAGCCCTGCCAACGGCGGCCGTATCAGCGGCCTCAAGGTCGGCTCCCTGGAACTGCTGAGGCAAGGGCACCGCTACGGCTGCTTCCCGATGGTGCCCTGGTGCGGCCGTATCCGGGACGGCCGCTTCCTCGACGGCGGATCCGCCCGCCAGATGCCGCTCAACTCCCCGCCGCACGCCATCCACGGCACCGCCCGCGACGGCGCCTGGCGCGTCGCGCGCGTCGCGGAGAACGAGGCGGTGATCACGTACGACCTGGTCGATCCCTGGCCGCACCCCGGCCGCGTCACCCAGGTCGTCACGCTCACCGAGGACAGCCTGACGCTGACGATGTCGGTGGAGGCGCGGGACGACTCCTTCCCGGCGCAGATCGGCTGGCACCCCTGGTTCAACCGCACCCTCGCGGGCGAGGACGGTGCGGTCGGCGAGGAGGTGACGCTCGACTTCAAGCCCGGCTGGCAGGAGGAGCGCGGCGCCGACCATCTGCCGACCGGCAACCGCATCGACCCGAGGCCCGGCCCCTGGGACGACTGCTTCGGCATGCCCGACGGAGTCGACGTCACCCTCACCTGGCCCCGGCAGCTGGAGCTGAAGGTGACCAGCCGCGAGGAGTGGGTGGTCGTCTACGACGAGCAGGCCGAGGCCGTGTGCGTCGAGCCGCAGACCGGCCCGCCCAACGGCCTGAACACCGCTCCCCGCCTGGTCACCCCGCTGGAGCCGCTGGAGGCGACGACGACCTGGAGCTGGCGGCGCCTTTAAGCTGGTCGGCATGACGGACGTACGCGGCGCGCTGCTGCAGCAGATCAAGGACAAGGCCGTGGTGCACGGCAAGGTGACCCTGTCGTCGGGCAAGGAAGCCGACTACTACATCGACCTTCGCCGGATCACGCTGGACGGCGAGGCCGCGCCGCTGGTCGGTCAGGTCATGCTCGACCTGACCGCCGAGCTGGACTACGAGGCCGTCGGCGGGCTCACCCTGGGCGCCGACCCGGTGGCCACCGCGATGCTGCACGCCTCGGCCGCGCGCGGGAAGGTCCTCGACGCGTTCGTCGTGCGCAAGCAGGGCAAGGCGCACGGCCTGCAGCGCCGTATCGAGGGCGCCGAGGTCAAGGGCCGCCGCGTCCTCGCCGTCGAGGACACCTCCACCACCGGCGGCTCCGTGCTGACGGCCGTGGAGGCACTGCGCGAGGCCGGCGCCGAGGTCGTCGCCGTCGCCACGATCGTGGACCGGGCCACCGGCGCGGCCGAGGCGATCGCCGAACAGGCCGGGGTGCCGTACCTCTTCGCCTTCTCGAAGGATGAACTGGGTCTGGACTGACCGGGCGGTTTGACCTGGACTTGACGGGTGCGCCGAGCAGGGCGCCGGGTCTGGAAAGATGGGATCGACGACGGCGTCGAATCCCCAGGTCTAGGTCAGGGCCGTAACGCAGAACCTCTCACCCGCAACACAAGGAGCGGACAGATGCCCATCGCAACCCCCGAGGTCTACAACGAGATGCTGGACCGGGCGAAGGCAGGCAAGTTCGCCTACCCGGCCATCAACGTCACCTCGAGCCAGACCCTGAACGCGGCGCTGCGCGGCTTCGCGGAGGCGGAGAGCGACGGCATCGTCCAGATCTCGACCGGTGGTGCCGAGTTCCTCGGCGGCCAGTACAGCAAGGACATGGTCACCGGCGCGGTCGCGCTCGCCGAGTACGCGCACATCATCGCCGAGAAGTACCCGGTCAACATCGCGCTGCACACCGACCACTGCCCGAAGGACAAGCTCGACGGGTACGTCCGTCCGCTGCTCGCGGTCTCCGAGGAGCGCGTGAAGGCCGGCAGGCACCCGCTGTTCCAGTCCCACATGTGGGACGGCTCCGCCGAGACGCTGGCCGACAACCTGGCCATCGCCCAGGAGCTGCTTGAGCAGGCCCGCCGCGCCAACATCATCCTCGAGGTGGAGATCACCCCGACCGGCGGCGAGGAGGACGGTGTCTCGCACGAGATCAACGACTCCCTGTACACGACGGTCGACGACGCGATCCGCACCGCCGAGGCCCTGGGCCTGGGCGAGAAGGGCCGCTACCTGCTGGCCGCCTCCTTCGGCAACGTGCACGGCGTGTACAAGCCGGGCAACGTCGTGCTCCGCCCCGACCTGCTGAAGGAGCTGAACGACGGCGTCGCCGCCAAGTTCGGCAAGCAGTCCCCGTTCGACTTCGTCTTCCACGGCGGCTCCGGCTCCACCGAGCAGGAGATCCTGACCGCGCTGGAGAACGGCGTCGTGAAGATGAACCTCGACACGGACACCCAGTACGCCTTCACCCGCCCTGTCGCGGCCCACATGTTCCAGAACTACGACGGCGTCCTGAAGGTCGACGGCGAGGTCGGCAACAAGAAGGCCTACGACCCGCGCACCTGGGGCAAGCTGGCCGAGGGGTCGATGGCCGCGCGTGTCGTCGAGGCCACGCAGAACCTGCGCTCGGCGGGCAACAAGATCAAGTAAGGCAGTTGTACGACGTCTGCATCACGTAAGGCGTCGTACGACGTCTGTGGCGGGCCCGGTGACTTGTCCAAGTCGCCGGGCCCGCGCCTTTTCCCTTGCGCGGCTGTATACCTGGGGGCATGCCCGATGTCCGGCTGGCTTCGTCCCAGGGCAAGTGGATCCTGCTCAGCACGGTCCTCGGCTCCAGCATGGCCCTGCTGGACTCGACCGTCGTCAATGTGGCGCTGCCGCGCATCGGCCGCGACCTGGGCGCGAGCCTCGCCGCGCTGCAGTGGACGGTCAACGCGTACATGGTCACGCTGGCCGGTCTGATCCTGCTGGGCGGCTCGCTGGGGGACCACTACGGCCGCCGGAAGATCTTCGTGCTGGGCGTGGTGTGGTTCGCGGCGGCGTCCCTGCTGTGCGGGCTGGCGGTGAATTCCGCGATGCTGATCGCCGCGCGGGCACTGCAGGGCATCGGCGGCGCGCTGCTGACTCCGGGATCGCTGGCGATCATCCAGGCCTCGTTCCATCCCGACGACCGGAGCCGGGCGGTGGGCCTGTGGTCCGGCTTCGGGGGGATCGGCGCGGCGGTCGGCCCGTTCCTGGGCGGCTGGCTCGTGGCCGGCCCCGGCTGGCGCTGGGTGTTCCTGCTGAACGTCCCGGTGGCGCTGCTCTGCGTCCCGGTGGCGCTGCGGCACGTCCCGGAGTCGGAGGACGGCGGTGAGCACGCCCGCTTCGACGCGCTGGGCGCGGCGCTGGGCGCCCTGGCCCTGGCTCTGCTGACATACGCGCTGATCGAGGCGAGGGCCGGTTCGCTGGTGGTGGCGTTGACCGCGGTCGCGGGCCTGGCGGCGGCGGTGGCCTTCGTGTACGTCGAACGGCACCGCCCGGACCCGATGCTCCCACCGGACATCTTCGCCTCCCGCCAGTTCACCGCCGTCAACCTGGTCACCGTGTGCGTGTACGCGGCGTTCGGCGGCTTCTTCTTCCTCACCGCGCTGCAACTGCAGGTGGTGGCGGGCTACTCACCCCTGGCGGCCGGCACGGCGTTGCTGCCGACGACGGTCCTGATGCTGCTGTTCTCGGCCCGCTCCGGTGCCCTGGCGGACCGCACGGGCCCCCGCCTGCCCCTGACCGCCGGCCCTCTCCTCTGCGCGGCGGCGATGCTGCTGATGCTCCGGGTGGGCCCGCACGCCGGCTATCTGACGGACGTCCTGCCGGCCGTCCTGGTCATGGGCGCCGGCATGGTCACGCTCGTCGCCCCGCTGACGGCCACGGTCCTGGCTTCGGTGGGTACCGCCCGCGCGGGCCTGGCCAGCGGCATCAACAACGCGGCGGCCCGGGCGGCGGGCCTGATCGCGGTCGCGGCGCTGCCGCTGCTCGCGGGGATGGGCCCCGAGGCGTATCGCTCCGCGCCGGCTTTCAACGCGGCGTTCGACCGGGCGATGCCCCTGTGCGCGGGGGTGCTGCTGCTGGGCTCGGCCCTGGCCTTCACACTGGTCCGCCGGCCGGCCCCGGGGTGCCGTCGCCCGGAATGCCGCACCCATGGCAGCGTGACGGCTCCGCCGCTGGAGGGGCGGGGGCGGTAGGGGCCTGGGCGTTGCGGCGCCGTCGGCTTCACAGTGCCGCTGCCCGCACACGGCACCAGCACAGCGCGGCGCCACGTGAGCCAGACTGGACCTCATGACGATTCATGAAAACCTCCTCGGCGGCCCGCCCCCGACCCACCTCCCCGACGACCCGGAGCCCCGCGAACTCCTCGCGGCCGGCACCGCCCCCGCGGACGTCGCCGCCAAGTACCCCACCTCCTCCCTCGCCTGGGCCCAGCTGGCCGACGAGGCGTTCGAGCGCGGCGCGGTCGTGGAGTCGTACGCCTACGCCCGTACGGGCTACCACCGCGGGCTCGACGCCCTGCGCCGCAGCGGGTGGAAGGGCCACGGCCCGGTCCCCTGGGAGCACGAGCCCAACCGCGGCTTCCTGCGCGCCCTGCACGCCCTCGCCCGCGCCGCGCAGGCGATCGGCGAGCAGGAGGAGCACGAGCGCTGCGCCCAGTTCCTGAGGGACTCCTCGCCGACGGCCGCCCAGACCCTGGGCTGACCTCGGGCTGACCCTGGGCTGACCCCGGACTGATCCTGGGCCGCCCCCTACGGGAGTCCCCGGTGTGGCCCGTCTGGCAGCAGACGGGCCTTGCCGTATCCGGTGGGATTGCGGAGGATTCCGCTTGGGGACCGGGGCCCCCGTGCCGGAATCGGCAGGGGCGGACCGCTACCCGGAGTAACAACAGGAGACAGCGATGTCCCAACAGGCTCAACCCCCTCTCCAGGCCGCTGAGCCCGAGACCCCGCATCTCGCACAGACCCCCGACGGCACCCTCGACCCGAACCTCGACTTCGCGGGCACGACGCCGTACGAGGACTACGTCAGAGCGGACGTCCTCACCCACCTCCAGCACACCCTCTCCGACGACCCCGGAGAGATGGTCTTCCTGGTCACCACCCAGGTCATGGAACTGTGGTTCACGGTGATCGTGCACGAGTGGGAGACCGCCGCGAACGCCCTCCGCTCGGACGACGTCCCGACCGCCGTCGCCGCGCTCAAGCGCTCCGTACGGGAACTGGAGGCCCTGAACGCCTCCTGGAAGCCGCTCGGCCAGCTCACTCCCGCCCAGTTCAACTCCTACCGCTCCGCCCTCGGCGAGGGCTCCGGCTTCCAGTCGGCGATGTACCGCCGTATGGAGTTCCTGCTCGGCGAGAAGTCCGCGTCCATGCTCGTCCCGCACCGCGGCGCCCCGCGCGCCCACGCGGAACTGGAGAAGGCGCTGCACGAGCCGAGCCTGTACGACGAGGTCGTCCACCTCCTCGCGCGCCGCGGCCACGCGATCCCCGAGTCCGTCCTGAACCGGGACGTCTCCCGGCGCTACGACGCCGACGACGCCGTCGAGTCCGCCTGGACCGCGATCTACTCTGCCGACCAGGACAGCGAACTCGCCCGCCTGGGCGAGGCGTTGACCGACGTGGCCGAACTGGTCTGGCGCTGGCGCAACGACCATCTGGTCGCCACCCGCCGTGCGATGGGCGCCAAGCCCGGCACGGGCGGCTCGGCCGGCGTGGCCTGGCTGGAGAAGCGCGCCCGCAAGAACGTCTTCCCGGAGCTGTGGACGGCGAGGTCCCATGTCTGACTCGGCACTCTCTGAACTGGCCCTGCAAGCAGAGAAGTTGGACGCGGCGGACGACCTGGCACCGCTCAGGGACCGCTTCGTCACGGACGGCGTCGTCTACCTGGACGGCAACTCGCTCGGCGCGCTCCCTGCCCACGTCCCCGACCGCGTGGCCGACGTGGTCCGCCGCCAGTGGGGCGAACTGCGCATCCGCTCCTGGGACGAGAGCGGCTGGTGGACCGCGCCCGAGCGGATCGGCGACCGGATCGCCCCGCTGGTCGGCGCGGCGGCCGGGCAGATCGTCGTGGGCGACTCCACAAGTGTCAACGTGTTCAAGGCACTTGTGGCGGCGGTCCGGATGTCGGCCGACACCCGGACCGAGATCCTGGTCGACGCGACGACCTTCCCCACGGACGGCTACATCGCCGAGTCGGCGGCCCGCCTGACCGGCCGCACCCTGCGCCCGGTGACTCCGGCGGAGGTCCCCGCAGCCCTGACCGACCGCACGGCGGCCGTCCTGCTGAACCACGTCGACTACCGCACCGGCCGCCTGCACGACCTGCCGTCCCTGACGGCCGCGATCCACGAGGCGGGGGCCGTGTCCGTCTGGGACCTGTGCCACAGCGCGGGCGCCCTGGAGGTGGGCCTGGACCAGCACGGGGTCGACCTGGCGATCGGCTGCACCTACAAGTACCTGAACGGCGGCCCCGGTTCACCGGCGTACCTCTACGTCCGCAGGGACCTGCAACCCCGCTTCGACTCCCCCCTGCCCGGCTGGAACTCCCACGCCGATCCCTTCGGCATGAGCCCGTCGTACGCCCCGGCACCGGGTGCGCTGCGCGGCCGCGTGGGCACCCCGGACATCCTGTCCATGCTGGCCCTGGAGGCGGCCCTGGACGTTTGGGACGGCGTCTCCGTCGCCGCCGTCCGCGCCAAGTCCCTCGCGCTGACCGACTTCTTCCTGCGCTGCGTGCGGGCGTACACCGAACCGGGCCGCGTCGAGTCGGCGACCCCCGAGCGCCACGAGGAACGCGGCAGCCAGATCGCCCTGCGCTGCCCGGACGCCGGTGACGTGATGCGCCGCCTGATCGCCCGGGGTGTCGTAGGCGACTTCCGCCATCCCGACATCCTCCGCTTCGGTTTCACCCCGCTGTACGTCACCTTCACCGAAACCGAGCGAGCGGCCCGGATCCTGAGCGAGGAACTGACGTAGGGGAGGGGCGGGGGCGGGGTCGCGCGGTGGGGTCGTGGGTGGGGCGGCGGCTCCGGTGAGCGACCCCACCCCCGCCCAGCCCCCGCCCGGCGCTCCCCGCCCCCGGCGCAGAACCGTTTACTCCTGACCCTGCGTCACATCCCCATGCCCCCGCGCATGACTGGCCTGATACCGTCCCGCCAACGGCGAACGAAAATTCCTCACCTGGTCCGCCACACGCCAAACACGTTCCATCGCTGAGAGGTTGGAGCATGCCGGACGACGCCGCCGCAGCAGCCCGCGCCGCCGCCGAAGAGGATTCGGCCTTCTCGCACGCCGCGGTCGACCCCGACGCCACCTCCGCGTACGGCACCCACCCCGACCAGGTGATCGACTTCTACGCTCCCCGAACCACCTCGGAGTCCCCCGTTCCCCTGGTGGTCGTCCTGCACGGCGGCGCCTGGCGTGCCCGCTACGACCGCCGCCACATCACACCGTTCGCGGACTATCTGGCCCGCAGGGGCTTCGCGGTGGCCAACGTCGAGTACCGACGCGGCGGCGATCCGTTGATCCCCGAGCAGAAGCAGAAGCAGAAGCAGAAGCAGAAGCAGAAGCAGGAGCAAGAGCAGGACCCGGGTGACGCCACCCCTCCGGCGGGCCGCTGGCCGGAAACCTTCGACGACGTCGCGGCGGCGCTGGACGCCCTGCCCGCGCTGGTCCGAGAGGCGCTCCCGCAGGCCGACCCCCGCCGCACGGTGTTGACGGGCCACTCGGCCGGCGGCCACCTCGCGCTGTGGGCCGCGGCCCGCCACGTCCTGCCCGCGGACGCCGCCTGGCGCACCACCCAGCCCGCCCTGCTGCGCGGCGTCGTCGCCCTCGCCCCGATCGCGGACTTCGAGGTGGCCGAGAAGCTGGACGTCTGCGGCAACGCGAGCCTGCAACTCCTCGGCGGCCAGGACACGTTCGCCGAGCGCCGCCCGTACGCCGACCCCGTCCTCCTCCTTCCGACGGGCATCGCGACGACGCTGGTCCAGGGGCGCACGGACGTGGTGGTACCGCATACGGTGGCCGAGTCGTACGCGGACGCGGCGGCGAAGGCGGGCGAGGTGGTGGGCCTGACACTGCTGGAGGACGTGGGCCACTTCCCGTTGATCGACCCGGCGGCGGACGCGTGCGCGGTGGTGGCGGAGGAGATCGCCCAACTGGCGTGGTGACGGCGGCAGTCCGACCCGTCCGGGCCGGCTCAGGTGATACCCGTAATACCTGAGAGCTACCCCGCAGAACGGCTCCCTGGCGGGACGCCGACGACAGGCCCAGATCCCTAATTTCCTTCTCAGAGAAGCCCGACGGCCGGGCCATCTGAAAGGAACCCGACCATGGGCCACTCCCACGCGCCCTCCTCCAGCACAACCCCCCTCTCCCAAGCCCGGCACCAGCCCACGAACACCGATTCCTCCGAATCCCCTTCCTCCGCCCCGCAGCCGCCGACAGGCACCGATGTCCTCTCCCCGGACCCGCAGCCGCCGACGGCGATTCCGTCCCGAGGGGGCCACCCGCACTCGACGACGAAACTGTCACGGGTGGTGCGGGTGGGAAACCGAATCCCGCCGAAGGCGCCCCACGCCCCCCACGCCTCTCACGCCCCCCACACCCCCCGCAGCCACACATGGCGCCGCACCCTCCTCGCCACCCTCCTCACCGCAGCCATCGCCGCCCCCCTCTCCGGCGCGGCCCGCCCTCAGATCCCCGCCCCCACCCCCGCATCGCTCCCCCCACTCACAGCCACCACCCTCCACACCACGTACGAGGCCAACCGAGCCAACGCCACCCGCGCAGCCCACATGGCCGCCACCCACGGCGACCCCCACCGCGCCGCCGCCGACCAGGCTCTGGCCGCCCCGTCCCGAAACCTCCTCACCTTCGACGGCCGAGGCGCCGGCCAGGCCACGGAGGTCCTCGGCGACCTCGCCCACGCCGACCACATCGCGGTCCTGGTCCCCGGCTCGGACACCTCCCTGGACACCTACGCCCGCTTCCACAAGGCCGCCGCGGCCCTGTACGCAGACCTCACCCACCGCGCACCCAAGGGCACCAGCACCAGCGCCGCCGCCGTCGTCGCCTGGCTCGGCTACGAACCCCCGGCCACGGTCAGCACCACGGTCACCACGACCACCCGCGCCGACGAAGCCGCCCCCCACCTGCGCACCTTCATACGCGACCTGCGTGCCGCGACCCGGCCGCAGGCGCACATATCCCTGCTCTGCCACTCCTACGGCACGGTGGTCTGCGGCCGCGCTGCCCCCGGCCTGGACGCGGACGACATCGCCCTGGTTGGCAGCCCCGGCACCGGTGCGGACGCCGCCGCGGCCCTGCACACCCACGCCCGCATCTGGGCGGCCCGCGGCAGCGACGACTGGATCCGGCACCTCCCGCACACCAGCGCCACCCTCTTCGGCACCACCATCGGCTTCGGCACCGACCCGGTCTCCCGCCCCTTCGGCGCCCGGGTCTTCGACGCGGCCGACGCCGACCACAGCGGCTACTTCACCCCGGGCTCGGCCTCCCTCGCCAACCTGGCCCGGATCACCCTCGGCGAGACCTCGGAGGTGACCCGTGACTGAGCTGACCGCAAGCACCCGCCGTATCCGCCGTACCCCTCCTCACCACACTGGCCCGGCAGCCTTCGCCCCCACTCCCACCCCTACTTCCACCACCACCCCGCGCGGCACGCGCCGCCGCACTCGCCTCCCCTTCACTCCCGCCACTGCCCGCCACGCCCTTTGCGAAGCCGCCCGCCAGGTCGACGCCGCCACCCCCGCATCCCGGGACCGCGCGATCGACGCCCTTCGCGCCCTCGCGATCCTCGGTGTGGTCCTCGGCCACTGGCTGGTGACGGCGCTGGTCGCGGGAGACGGCGGTCTGCACACGGTGAGCCCGCTGCAGCACCTGCCCTGGCTGGCCCCGGTCTCCTGGCTGTTCCAGACGCTGGCCGTGTTCTTCCTGGTGGGCGGCCAGGTGGCGACGCGCAGTCTGGCCTCGGCCCGCGGCAGAGGAGACACCTACGGCTCCTGGCTGCGCGCTCGTCTGACCCGCCTCCTGCGCCCGGTGGCCGCACTGCTCGGTCTGTGGTCGGTGGCGGCCGTGACCCTCCTCCTCACCGGCGCGCCCCTGTCCACGATCCACACGCTGGTCAAGCTGGCGCTGTCCCCGCTGTGGTTCCTGGTGGTCTTCGCCGCGCTGACGGCCGTCACCCCGCTCGTCGCGCGCCTCAACCCCCTCTGGCCGCTCGCCGTCGTCCTGCACGTGGACGTCATCCGCTTCGGTCTGCACCTCGGCCCGTCCTGGCTCGGCTGGGTGAACGTGGCGGCGGGCTGGCTGGTCCCGTACGCGCTGGGCGCCGCCTGGGCCCGGGGCGAGCTGCGCAGCCGCCGCTCGGCCTGGGTCCTGCTGCTGGGCGGTACGGCGGCCACGGCCCTGCTGATCATCTGCGCGGGCTACCCGGCGTCCATGGTCGGCGTCCCGGGCGCGGCGATCTCCAACCTCAACCCGCCGACCCTGGCGGCCGTCACCTTCGGCCTGGCCCAGTGCGGCCTCGCCCTGCTGCTCCGTGACCGCCTGCGCCGCGTGATGGCCCGGCCCGTGGTCTGGGCGGCGACGGCCTTCGTCAACCTCTCCGCGATGACCATCTTCCTGTGGCACCAGACGGCCATGATGGCGACCACGGCGACCGGCCTGTCGGCCGGCCGGCTGCCCGGCCTGCACACATCGCCGGACTCCGTCGCCTGGGTGGCGTCCCGCCTCGTCTGGCTCCCCGTCTTCGCCCTGGTCCTGGCCCTGTGCTGGATGGCCTTCCGGCACCACGAGCAGGGCCCCGCCCGTCCCCGGAACCGTGCGTCGCGGGTGATCCGCCGCCATGTGCCCCCGTCGAGGTCCTCGCGCCATGCCTAGAGTTACGTCCGTGATGTCCGCGGCCTCCGAGAACCCGACCGGTGATCCCGGCCACCCCAGCCACCCCGGCGACGCCGGGCGCGCGGCCTCACCCGCCTCCCGGACCCCGTCCGAGCCCGATACCGAGCCCGATGCCGATACCGAGGCTGAGACCGAGCCCGGCCCCGCCACCCGGTCCCGTGCCGCCCGCCTCGGCGCCTGGCTGGGCGAAAACCCCTCGCCCCAGTCACCCCCTTTCTCCAAGTACCGCTGGCTGCGTCTCCTCACGTACACCCTCGTCGTCTACGTGTCCCTCGGCATCGCCCTGGCCGGCGCCGAGGAGCTGTCCACCAGCTACGGCTTCACCACCGCCGTGGCCTTCCTGAGCACGTTTCTGCAGGCTGGCGCCGTCATCCTGGCTCTATGGCGTCCGGTCCCCGCCTTCGCCCTGTCCCTGGCGGCCGCCACCGTCACCGCGCTGCTGGCCCGCCCGAACCTGGCCTCTCCCGAGCTGGTGAACCCCAACTGGCCCTGGGCCGCGCCCATTCTGCTCGCCCACATGGCCGTGTTGCTGCTGCTCGCCCTGCGCGTCCGCCCTCGCGGCACCCTCGCGGCGTTCGCCGTGACCGCCCTGACGACCTACGTCGTCGAAGGTGGCATCGGAGCGCAGAAGTACTCCGCGACGGGACCTGTCGCCCTCGCCCTGTTCGCCGTGGCCGCCGTCATCGGCGCCGCCCTGCGCAGCCGAAGCGTGGCCCGTACCGAACTGGTCCAGCAGACGACGATCACCGCGGAGGAGCGCGCCCGGCGCACCCTCCTGGAGGAGCGCAGCCGTATCGCCCGGGAACTGCACGACGTGGTCGCCCACCACATGTCGGTGATCTCCATCCAGGCCCAGGTGGCGCCCCACCTGGTGGAGAACCCTTCGGAGGAGCTGAAGGAGAACCTCGCGGGCATCCGTAACAATGCCCTGGAGGCCCTGACCGAGCTGCGGCGCGTGCTCGGCGTGCTGCGTTCCGAGAGCCCGGACGAACCGGAGACCGTCGAGGACGCCCCTAGCCTGTCCGCGCCCGGCACCGGCCCGGCCCCCGACGCCCCGCAGCCGAACCTCGCCCGGCTGGACGCCCTGCTGGAGAACACCAGGGCGGCCGGCCTGGACGTGGTGAAGGCCGAGGAGGGGGATGCGCGCGGCTACTCGCCGGGCGTGGAACTGTCCGCGTACCGGATCGTCCAGGAGGCGCTGAGCAACGTGCTGCGGCACGCGCCGGGGGCGAAGGTCCGAGTGGACATCGCCCACCTGCCCAACGGGATATACCTCAGCGTGAGCAACACCCGCCCCAGCCGTCCGGTGCCACCGTCCCCGGGCAGCGGTCATGGCCTGCTGGGCATGCGGGAGCGCGCGGCGATGCTGGGCGGGCAGGTCGAGGCGAAACCGACCCGGCAAGGCGGCTTCCTGGTGACGGCGTTCCTCCCCCGCGGGGGCACCCCCGAAGCGACAGACCCCGCGCCGCTCTCTCCGCCCTGACCGTGCCCCGCCCCATACCCACCGACCCGCAAGCCCCAGGCCCAGGCCCAGAATCCAGGGCCCCAGGCCCAGACCCCCGGGCCCCAGGCCCCGAGCCCCGACAGGAGAACAGACCCCATGACGAGCGGCGCCGGCAGTATCCGCGTACTGATCGCCGACGACCAGCAGATGGTCCGGCAGGGCTTCACCGTGCTGCTCAACACCCAGCCCGACATCGAGGTGATCGGGCAGGCGGTGGACGGTCTGGACGCGATCGCCCGGACCGCCGAGCTGGCGCCGGACGTGGTGCTGATGGACATCCGGATGCCCGAACTCGGCGGCATCGAGGCGACCCGCCGGATCACCGTCGAGCATCCCGCCGTCAAGGTGCTGGTGCTGACCACGTTCGACCTGGACGAGTACGTGTACGAGGCGCTGCGGGCCGGGGCCTCCGGCTTTCTGCTCAAGGACGCCTCCGCGGACAAGCTGGCCGAGGCGGTACGGGTCGTGGCCGCGGGCGACGCCCTGCTCGCACCCGGCATCACCCGCCGGCTCATCGCCGAGTTCTCCCGGCTGGACGGCAGCCGCCGGGCCCCGCTCAAGCAGCGCGTCGGCGACCTCACCGAACGGGAGACGGAGGTGCTGGCGCTGATCGCGCAGGGCCTGTCGAACGCGGAGATCGCCGAGCGGCTGGTGGTGGCCGAGCAGACCGTGAAGACGCACGTGGGCCGGATCCTGGTGAAGCTGGGCCTCAGGGACCGCACCCAGGCGGCGGTCTTCGCCTACGAGTCCGGCGTGGTCCGCCCCGGCGGCCGCTGACCCCTCGAAGAATCCCCTGTGACCGCTGGAGCAGCCCCTCTCACCCGTGCGGGGCGACCCGTAGTACCTGAGAGGGATCCCCGAGGACCCCTCTGCAAGGTGACGACCGCGACCCGGCGGACGCCTACCGTTTTGTATGTGACCGAGACGACGCACACGCAGACGACACCGCCGGGCCCGCCCGGCCAGCCGCGCAGCCCGGAGTTCCGGCTCGCCGCGGACGCCCTGCGCGGCTTGCGGCAGGACCTGTTCGAGGACGTTTTCGCCTACCGCCCCCTGCCCCCCGCGTCCGTGGCTGGCCCGCTGGCCCGCCGGCTGCCGAGCCGCATGCGGGAGAAGGCGCGGTGGGCCCCGCATGCGACGGTGGCGGCCGCGGGAGCACTGGCGGCGCTCGTCGCCCTCGCGGACAACGAGGCGGGGTTCAGAGCCCTGCTGTGCGCGCTGATGGCGTTGCTGCCGGTGCTGCTGACCCTGGTGCGTCCGACAGGTGCGCTCTGGCTGTCCTTCGTGGCGACGACGGTCACGGCGATCATCGGCACCACCTGGGGCAGCTGGCCGTGGCTGCCGAGCAGCTTCATCTCCCACCTGGTGGTGCTCACCGTCGTGGCGATCCGCACCCGCCCGCGCACGGCCGCCTGGATGTGGCTGGCGACCGCGCTGTACGGCTTCTTCACCGAGGCACTCTTCGGCCGGGAGTACGACACCGACACCGGCCCGATGCTGTTCCTGTCGGCGCTGGTCCTGCTGATCGTCACGGTCTGGCACATACGCCGGGAGGCCCGGCAGGAGGTGACCGCCCAGCAGACGGTGACCGAGCACGAACGCTCCCGCCGCACCCTGCTGGAGGAGCGCACGACCATCGCCCGCGAGCTGCACGACGTGGTCGCCCATCACATGTCGGTGGTCGCCATCCAGGCGGAGGCCGCGCCCTACCGGGTGGAGAACCCGCCGGAGGAGCTGGAGAAGGCGTTCGTCACGATCCGGGAGAACGCGGTGGCGGCCCTGACCGAGCTGCGCCGGGTCCTCGGCGTCGTGCGGGCGGAGGACTACGCGGCGCCGGACGCCCCGCAGCCGACCCTCGCCGACCTGGACGGCCTGCTCGCCAATGTGCGCGAGGCGGGCCTCACCGTGGAGAAGGCCGTGACCGGCGCGGTGCGCGAACTGCCGCCGGGCGTGGAGCTGTCGGCGTACCGAATAGTCCAGGAGGCGCTCAGCAACACCCTGCGGCACGCGCCGGGAGCGAGCGCCCGTGTGGAGATCGGCTATGTCCTGGGCGGCCTGGGCCTGCGCATCGTCAACGGCCCGCCGCCCGCCCCGCACCTCATCAAGCCCTCACCGGGCGCCGGGCACGGCATCACGGGCATGCGGGAGCGGGTCTCGATGCTGAACGGCGAGATGACGACGGGCCCGACGGAGGACGGTGGCTACGAGCTGACGGTATTCCTGCCCGTGCCGGCCCCCACGGGGATCGAAGAGGACGCATGACCATCCGCGTACTGATAGCCGACGACCAGATGATGGTCCGCGAGGGATTCTCGGTCCTGCTGAACGCGATGCCGGACATCGAGGTCGTCGGCGAGGCCGTCAACGGAAGGGAGGCGGTGGAGCGGGTCCGTGAACTGGCCCCGGACGTCGTCCTGATGGACATCCGGATGCCGGAGCTGAACGGCATCGAGGCGACCCGCGAGATAGTCGCCGCGGACGAGGGGGCGAAGGTGCTGGTCCTGACGACCTTCGACCTGGACGAGTATGTGTACCAGGCACTGCGGGCGGGAGCCTCCGGCTTTCTGCTGAAGGACGCCTCGGCACGCCAACTGGCCGACGGGGTAAGGGTGGTGGCCTCGGGCGAGGCGCTCCTGGCCCCCTCGGTCACCCGGCGTCTGATCACGGAGTTCTCCCGTCTGGCGGAGACCCCGCGCCTGATACCGGCGGCTCACGCGTCGTACGGCGAGCTGACGGAGCGGGAGACGGAGGTGCTGGTCCTGATCGCGAAGGGCCTGTCGAACGCGGAGATAGCCGAGCGGCTGGTGGTGGCGGAGTCCACGATCAAGACCCATGTGAGCCGCATCCTGGTGAAGCTGGGCCTCAGGGACCGCACCCAGGCAGCGGTGTTCGCCTACGAGGCCCGCCTGGTGACACCGGGCTGACCGCCGGGCGTGCAGGTGAGGGTCCCCGGCGAGGACCGGGGCCGGGCACGCCAGGCGCCGGAGACCCCTGGTCAGCCGTGGGTGCGGCGGGTTAGCGTCCCGGCATGGCTGGTTCCACCGACGCGACCTTCGACCCCTGGGACCCGGCGTTCCTCGCCGACCCGTACCCGGCCTATGCCGAGCTGCGGGCTCGGGGCAGGGTGATCCGGTACGAGGCGACCGACCAGTGGCTGGTGCCGCACCACGCGGACGTCTCGGCGCTGTTGCGGGACCGGCGGCTGGGGCGGACGTATCAGCACCGCTTCTCGCACGAGGAGTTCGGCCGGAGCGCGCCCCCGCCGGAGCACGAGCCGTTCCACACGCTCAACGACCACGGGATGCTCGACCTGGAGCCGCCGGACCACACCCGGATCCGGCGCCTGGTGTCGAAGGCGTTCACACCGCGCACGGTGGAGCGGCTGCAGCCGTATGTGCAGGGTCTGGCGAGCGAGCTGGTGGCGGGGCTCGTCCGCAAGGGCGGCGGAGATCTTCTCACCGACGTGGCGGAGCCGCTGCCGGTGGCGGTGATCGCCGAGATGCTGGGCATCCCGGAGGCGGACCGGGAGCAGTTGCGCCCCTGGTCGGCGGACATCTGCGGGATGTACGAGCTGAACCCGTCCGAGGAGACGGCGGCGAAGGCGGTCCGGGCCTCGGCGGAGTTCTCGGAGTACCTGCGGGAGCTGATCGCCGCGCGCCGCAAGGAGCCGGGGGAGGACCTGATCTCCGGGCTGATCGCGGCGCACGACGAGGACGACGACCGGCTGACCGAGCAGGAGATGATCTCCACGGCGGTACTGCTGCTCAACGCAGGGCACGAGGCCACGGTCAACGCCACGGTGAACGGCTGGTGGGCGCTGTTCCGCAACCCGGACCAGCTCGCGGCCCTGCGCGCCGACCACTCCCTGATCCCGTCCGCGATCGAGGAGCTGATGCGTTACGACACCCCGCTGCAGCTCTTCGAGCGCTGGGTGCTGGACGACATCGAGATCGACGGCACGACGGTCCCGAGGGGCGCGGAGATCGCGATGCTCTTCGGTTCCGCCAACCACGACCCGGCCGTCTTCACCGACCCCGACCGCCTGGACCTGACCCGCGCCGACAACCCGCACATCTCCTTCAGCGCGGGCATCCACTACTGCATCGGCGCCCCCCTGGCCCGTATCGAACTGGCCGCCTCGATGACGGCCCTCCTCCGGCAGGCCCCCACCCTGACCCTGGCGGCGGAACCGGAGAGGAAGCCGAACTTCGTGATCCGGGGGCTGGAGGGGCTGAGCGTGGAACTGGGGTGATCACCCGGACCGGGCCTCAGCCGGCCAGATCACGGCGGCGCAGGCCCGCCAGCCCGCAGGCCACCAGCACCACGGCCAGCCCCAGCAGGGCCAGTACCGGCCCCCACTCCATCGCCCCGCCCGGCAGCTTCGGCAGATGCCCGAACGGGGAGACGTCCAGCACCGCCTGCGGGACGTTCAGGGCGGGGCCGATCCAGCCGAGCAGGAGGACCGCGCCGGCCACGCCCCAGGCCGCCGTGGCGCCCTGCGGCAGGACGCCGAAGAGCAGGACGGCGATTCCGCCGATGACCCAGACGGCGGCGACCTGGAGCAGGCATGCGCCGAGGACCGGCCCGATCTGCCTGCCGTAGCCGACGGCGAAGCCCAGCCCGGCCAGCAGCATGATCAGGGCCGAGCCGCCGAAGGAGATCAGCAGATGGCCGGCGGCCCAGCGCAGCCGGCCCACCGCACCCGCCAGCACCGGCTCGGCCCGCCCGGACGTCTCCTCGCCGCTCAGCCGGAGCACGGAGGACACCACATGGAGCGCGGCGACCAGGCCGAGCATGCCGACCATCGCGGCGAGGAAGGCGTCCGTCAGGCCCGACTGGCCGCCCATCCGCTGGAAGATCTCCCGCGCCTTGGCGTTGTCGCCGACGAGCCTGGCCGCGCCGTCCGTCATCCCGCCGTAGACGACCCCGGCGAGGAAGAAGCCGGTCGACCAGCCGAGCACGCTGCCGCGCTGCAACCGCCAGGCCAGCGCGCCCGCCGTGCCGAGACGGCCGGCCGCCGGGCCCGGCCGGGTCGGCAGGAAGCTCATGCCGATGTCCCGGCGCCCCGCCAACGCGTAGGCGATTCCTGCCTGGAGGGCCGTCGCCGCCGCGAACAGCAGCAGGACCCACCAGCGTTCGGCGGCGAAGGCGCGCACGTTCTCCAGCCAGCCCAGCGGGGACAGCCAGGTCAGGACCGAGGAACCGTCGTCGGTCGCCGAGTCGCCCGCCGCGCGCAGGACGAACGCGGCGCCCAGCAGGGCCGCCGTCAGCCCACGGGCCAGCCGGGCGCTCTCCGTCAGCTGGGCGACGATCGCCGCCAGCGTCGCGAAGACCATGCCCGCGCCCGCCACCCCCAGCCCGAAGGCCGGCGCGCCCGCCGCCCCCTGCCCGGCCAGCCCGGCGGTGATCAGGACGCCGAGGGCCGCGTTCGCGACCGCCGCCGTCAGCAGGGCCGCCGTGAGCGGGGCCCGGCGTCCCACCATCCCGGAGGAGACCAGTTCCTGGCGCCCGCTCTCCTCCTCGTCCCGGGTGTGCCGGACGACGACGAGCAGGCTCGTCACGGCGGCGAGCGCGGCCGCGTACACCCCGACCCGCCAGGCCGTCAGCGCGCCGAGGGAGTCGTCGAAGACCGGGCCGACCATGGCGCGCAGGGAGGTGTTGGTGGCCATCTGGTGGAGTAGATCGGCGCGTTGGGCGGGGGTGCCGTACAGGGTCTTCAGGGTGTTCGGCATGGAGAGGACCATCAGCGCGTTCACCGCGACCCACACCGGGATCAGCAGCCGGTCGCGGCGCAGCGCGAACCTCAGCAGCGTTCCCGTGCCCGCCAGTTGGGAGGTCATACGGCCACCTCGGCGATGTCCTCCTGGTAGTGCCGCAGGAACAGCTCCTCCAGCGTCGGCGGGGTCGAGGTCAGCGAGCGCACCCCGGAGGCGCTCAACGAGCGCAGTACGGCGTCGAGTTGGTCCGTGTCCACCTGGAGCCGGACCCGGTGGCCGCGCACGTCGAGATCGTGCACGCCCGGCAGCTGGGCCAATCCGTTGGGCGGGCCCGCGAGTTCGGCGCTCACACTCGTCCGCGTCAGATGCCGCAGATCGGCCAGCGACCCGCTCTCCACGGTCCGCCCCTTGCGGATGATGCTGACCCGGTCGCAGAGTTCCTCGACCTCGCTCAGGATGTGGGAGGAGAGGAGGATCGTCCGGCCCCGGTCGCGCTCCTCCTCGACGCAGCGCTGGAAGACCTCTTCCATCAGCGGGTCCAGACCCGAGGTCGGCTCGTCCAGGATCAGCAGGTCCACGTCCGAGGCGAAGGCGGCGACCAGGGCGACCTTCTGCCGGTTGCCCTTGGAGTAGGTGCGGCCCTTCTTGGTCGGGTCCAGCTCGAACCGCTCGATCAGCTCGGCCCGGCGCCGGGTGTCGAGGCCTCCGCGCAGCCGGCCGTAGAGGTCGATGACCTCGCCGCCGGAGAGGTTGCGCCACAGGGTCACGTCGCCGGGGACGTAGGCGATCCTGCGGTGCACCTGAACCGCGTCCCGCCACGGGTCGTGGCCCAGCACCTGCGCGGCGCCCGAGTCGGCGCGCAGCAGTCCGAGCAGCACCCGGATCGTGGTCGACTTGCCGGCGCCGTTGGGGCCGAGAAAGCCGTGCACCTCACCTGCCTCGACGTCCAGGTCCAGGCCGTCCAGCGCGTGCGTACGGCCGAAGGACTTGTGGAGCCCGGCGACCGTGATTGCCTTCGTCATGGCTCCGAACGTACGCTTCTTTCAGAAATTTGTGAAGTTAGGGAAGGCTCTGAATCGCTGGGTAGGATGACGACCATGGCAGAGGTGGCGGGGCGTGACGCGGAGGCGGTTTCGAGGTTCGTGGAGAGCTTCGCGGCCCAGCTGGTCGAGGCCGGGATGCAACGGATGCCGGCCCGGGTGTTCGCGGCCCTGCTGTCCTCGGACTCGGGCACGCTGACCTCGGCCGAGCTGGGCGAACAGCTCCAGGTCAGCCCGGCGGCCGTGTCCGGGGCCGTGCGCTATCTCGCGCAGCAGCACATGGTCTCGCGAGAGCGCGAGCCCGGTTCGCGCCGCGAGCGCTACCGGGTGCACAGCAACCAGTGGTACGAGGCCCTCACCAACCGCGAAGCCGTCATCAAGCGGTGGGAGGGCGCTCTGCGCGAGGGCGTCACCAGCCTGGGCACCGACACCCCCGCCGGACGCCGCATGGCCGAGACGCTCGCCTTCTTCGAATTCATCGACGGCGAGATCTCGGCCATGATGGAGCGGTGGCGGGTCCACCGGGAGAAGACCTTCGGCGAGGGCTGAATCCGCCGGCGGCCCCGGACGGCTACCGTTCCTTCGTCTCCTCCAGCACCGTCCGCCCCAGCAGCGCATACCGCTCGGGCGCCCACCGCTTGAGGTACTGCGCGTAACCCACCCCCGTCGCCGCGACCAGCGCCACCAGCCAAGGCGTCGCCTTGAGCAGGAGTGACCCGGACTCCGGCCCCGCCGCCGCGCTCATGTTGGACACCAGCAGCACCACCACCCCCAGCATCGCGATCCCCCCGACGAGCGGAGCGGCGAACGTGCGGAACCAGTGCCGGCTCTCGGGGTGGTGCCGGCGGAAGTAGACGAGCACCGCGAAGGAGCACACGGCCTGCACGACCAGGATCGCCATCGTGCCGAGGATGGCCAGCAGGACGTAGAGGGCGTTGTACGGGTCCTTGCCCGCGATCCAGAACGCGGCGATCAGTACGGCGCTCACCCCCGTCTGCACCAGTCCGGCGATGTGCGGGGAGCCGTGCCGGGCGTGGGTGCGGCCGATGGTGTTCTTCAGCGAGGGCAGTACGCCCTCCCGCCCGAGGGCGTACAGATAGCGGGCGGCGCAGTTGTGGAAGGCCATGCCGCAGGCCAGCGAGCCGGTGATCATCAGCCACTGCATGACGTCGACGGCCCAGTGGCCGACGTAGCGCTCGGTGGGGTTGAAGAAGAGCGCGAGCGGGTTCGCGGAGGAGGCGGCCTTCACGGCCTCGGCCTCGCCGTTGCCGGTGATGGCCATCCAGGAGACGAAGACGTAGAAGACGCCGACGCCCAGGACGCTGATCATCGTCGCCTTGGGGATGATCCGCTTGGGGTCGCGGGACTCCTCGCCGTACATCGCGGTCGATTCGAAGCCGACCCAGGACCAGAAGGCGAAGAACAGCCCCAGCCCGGCGGACGTGCCCTTGAAGGCGTTGACCGGGTCGACCGGCGCGAAGGTGAAACCGTGCGGGCCGCCGCCATGGAGGGCGACGGACACCGCCATGGCCGCCAGCACGGTCACCTCGGTCGCCAGCAGCAGTACCAGCAGTTTCTCGGCGACGCTGATGCCGAACCAGGTGCCGGTCGCGTTGATCGCGAGCATCAGGAGGGCGAAGGCCCACCAGGGCACGTGCACGCCCGTCTGGTCCTTCAGGGTGGTCGTGGCGAAGGTCGAGAAGATGCCGATCAGCGCCGGTTCGAAGACGACGTAGGCGAAGGTCGCCAGCAGCCCGGAGGCGAGACCGGCGGTGCGGCCGAGGCCGTAGGAGATAAAGCCGTAGAAGGCCCCGGTCGAGGTGATGTGTTTCGCCATCGACGTGAAACCCACGGAAAAGATTGCCAGGACGACCATTGCCACGAGGTAGCTGGCGGGCGCCCCGATGCCGTTGCCGGACGACACCATGAAGGGCACGTTGCCGGTCATCGCGGTGATCGGCGCGGCGGTCGCCACCGCCATGAAGACCACGCCGAGCAGGCCTACGGCGTTGGGCTTCAGCCGATGAACCGTCTCGTCCTCCGTTGTGCCCGCCGCCGGGGCGACGCCCTCGTCCACTGCCATCGGGTGGCCCTCTCCGTGTCGGGAACGTGAATCCTGGTGGGTCCTGATGGAGCAGGATGGTGCACCGGGGAGGGGTGCGGGAAGGGGTCGGCGCGGTTAAATATTTGTCACCAGACCATTGGCTCGACTTCCCGGCCCGGGGGCCGAGGTCAGCCGGTTACGCTGTGCGTCGAAAGGAGGGCTGGGAGTGAGCTTCGAGCAGCTGTTGTCCGATCTCGACGAACTGATCGCTGGAGCCGCATCTGCCCGAAGGGCACCGCATCTGTGACGGGCCCCAAGGCTACGAAGAACGCTTGACCAAGCCCTTCGGTCAGAAGCTGCGTATCCCGGAGCCCTTCGGCTGCTCCCTCGACACCACCGGCTTCCAGGCCCCCGCCTCAAGCTGACGGCAGCACCAGCCCCCAGGCCCCCTCCACCACCCGCCACGTCCGCCGCCGTACCGGGCCCGCCACCCCCGCGTCCGCCCGGTACCGGAAGTCCGCGCCGGCCACCGTCACCGTCTGCCCGGACGCCTGGTACGGCGTCGCCTCCGCCCCCACCGACAGCGGCCGTACCTCCACCCGCGCCAGCCCGCCCGTGCCCGCCGTCACCGACACCGCCTGCACGGGCTGGCCCAGATCCACCACCGTCTCCCCGTCCACCTCGACCCGGAGCCGGGAGGGGCCGGGGGAAGGCACGGCGGCCAGCCGGGGCCGGACGGGGGCGAGGGTGCGGACCAGGGAGCGGTACCAGGGCCGGCCCGCGGCCACGGTCACCGGTTCGGCCGCCGCCGCCCGCACCGGCTCCGGCGGGATGCCGAGCCCGCCGAGGACGAGCCCGCCGCTGTCGTCGACCAGCAGGTCCAGGCGCCGCTCGGCCCCGTCCAGGACGGCCCGCGCCGCCGCCACCGCGCCGCCCGGCACGCCCAGCGACTCGGCGAGGCCGCTGTCCCCGACCGGGACCACCGACAGCGCACATCCGGCCAGCTCCCGCGCCCGGTGCAGCTGGGTCACGGCCCGCACCAGCGCCCGGTCGTCGCCGACCACCACCGGCCTTCTGGAACCCCGTCGGCCCAGCGCGCGGGCGAATTCCTCCGGCCCCTCGGGCAGGCACACCTTGGCCGCCGCACCCGCGCTGAGCACGTCTTTCGCGATCCGTACGGACTCCCCGTCCGTCTGCCGTGCCGCCGGATCGATGATCACCAGCAGCTGTTCGGACATCGCGAAAGTCGCCACCTCGGTCCTGCCTCGCTTCCTCGGGTAGCATCTTTGTGCAAGAGCCCCTTGCGCTATTGCGCCAGGGGCTTCGTCTATTCCGGGGCATCCGGTCCGACGGTTGTGCGACCAACGGCGGTCGCTGTGGCACGCGGCGGTGAACCTTACGCCCACGCCCCCGACCTTGGACATGCCCCGCCCGGAAGGGGTGTACGCGCGTGCCCGCACTTGTGCTGCTCGGTGCTCAGTGGGGTGACGAAGGCAAGGGAAAGGCGACGGACCTGCTTGGCGGCTCCGTCGACTATGTAGTGCGTTACCAGGGTGGCAACAACGCCGGCCACACGGTCGTCGTCGGCGACCAGAAGTACGCACTCCACCTTCTCCCTTCCGGAATCCTCTCGCCTACGTGTGTTCCGGTCATCGGCAACGGAGTCGTCGTCGACCCGTCGGTCCTGCTCTCCGAGCTGAGCGGTCTGAACGAGCGTGGCGTCGACACGTCCAAGCTCCTGATCAGCGGTAACGCGCACATCATCACGCCGTACAACGTGACCGTCGACAAGGTGACGGAACGCTTCCTCGGGAAGAGGAAGATCGGCACGACCGGGCGCGGTATCGGTCCCACCTATGCCGACAAGATCAACCGCGTCGGCATCCGGGTCCAGGACCTCTACGACGAGTCGATCCTGACCCAGAAGGTCGAGGCGGCCCTCGACGTCAAGAACCAGATCCTCACCAAGCTCTACAACCGGCGCGCGATCGCCGTGGACCAGGTGGTCGAGGAGCTGCTGGGCTACGCCGACCAGATCAAGCCGTACGTCGCCGACACCGTGCTGGTCCTGAACCAGGCGCTGGAGGACGACAAGGTCGTCCTGTTCGAGGGCGGTCAGGGCACCCTCCTGGACATCGACCACGGCACGTACCCCTTCGTGACCTCCTCGAACCCGACCGCCGGCGGCGCCTGCACCGGCGCCGGCGTGGGCCCGACGAAGATCAGCCGGGTCATCGGCATCCTCAAGGCCTACACGACCCGCGTCGGCGCCGGTCCGTTCCCGACCGAGCTGTTCGACGAGGACGGCGAGGCGCTGCGCCGCATCGGCGGCGAGCGGGGCGTGACCACCGGCCGTGACCGCCGCTGCGGCTGGTTCGACGCGGTGATCGCCCGCTATGCGACCCGCGTGAACGGCCTGACCGACTTCTTCCTCACCAAGCTGGACGTGCTGACCGGCTGGGAGGAGATCCCGGTCTGTGTGGCGTACGAGATCGACGGCAGGCGTGTCGAGGAACTGCCGTACTCCCAGACCGACTTCCACCACGCGAAGCCGGTCTACGAGACGCTGCCCGGCTGGTCCGAGGACATCACCAAGGCGAAGTCCTTCGCCGACCTGCCGAAGAACGCCCAGAACTACGTCAAGGCGCTGGAGGAGATGTCCGGCGCCCCGATCTCCGCGATCGGCGTGGGTCCGGGCCGGGACGAGACGATCGAGATCAACTCGTTCCTGTAGGGCTGACCTTGCGCGGCGGCAGTCTTGGCAGAGGTGTCGGCTGCCGCCGCGGGCCGGGGACGCGGGCGGGACTGTGTGACTAGTCTGTCCGCCATGAAGGAGACAGGATGCTGCTGAGATTCAGAGTGGCGAACGTCCGGTCCTTGCGTGACGAGCAGGAGCTGTCCTTCGTCGCGCGGGAAGATGCCGACGGTGACCTCGCGGCGGCCCGCGAGGTGGAGCTCTCCGACGGCCGACGCCTTCCCGTCCACACAGTTCTCGGTGTCTTCGGCGCCAACGCATCCGGCAAGTCCAATGTCATCACCGCTCTGAAGAACATGCGCAAGGCGGTGCTGCGTTCCTACGCTGACTGGACTTCCTATGACGGCATCCCCCGCGACGAGTTCGCCCTGGACCCGAAGGCGGCCTCGGAGACCACGCTGTACGAGGCGGACTTCGTCCTCGACGCAGGCGTCCGATGGACCTACGGCTTCGAGCTGGGAGAGCGTCGCGTAGAGACGGAGTGGCTCTTTGCCTATCCCAAGGGCCGCCGTCAGGTGTGGTTCGAGCGCGATGCGACGCGGGAGAAGGACTTCGACTTCCCCGGTGATCGTCTTCACGACCGTGCTCGGCTTTCCCGCACCACCCGGCCCGACGCTCTGCTGCTGACCCGTGCAGCCAATGACGGGCACAAGCAGCTCACCCCTGTGTTCGACTGGTTCAAGGACAACCTGTGGGACGTAACGCCGGAGACCGAGCGCGCGCAGCGCGAGGACTACACGGCGATGCGGCTGCTCCGCAGCGAGGACTTCCGGCGGCGGACCGAGGAACTACTGCGGGTGGCCGACCTCGGTATCGCCGGCGTCGAGGTCGAGCAGTCGTCCTCCGGCCGCCCTGTGGTGAGTCTTGTCCACGCCAGCAGCGGTGAGCGGACCTCGCTGGACTGGTCGTCGGAGTCATGGGGGACGCGCTCGTGGTTCGCTCTGATCGGGCCCCTGCTCCTCGCCCTCGACACGGGTGCGGTCCTGCTGGTCGACGAACTCGACGCCAGCCTGCACTCACGCTTCGCGGCGGAGGTCGTACGTCTCTTCCAGGCGCCCTGGGTGAACCCGAAGGGCGCCCAGCTGGTCTTCACCGGACATGATCCCTCTCTCCTGCGGACACCAGGCGGTGGACGGCTTCTGCAGCCCGGACAGATCTGGCTCACGGAGAAGGACGAACGAGGCGCCACGGAGCTCTCCTCGGTCGCCGAGTGGGAGCCGACGGAGGAGGAGGACCTGATGGTGTCGTACCTCGCCGGTTCCTTCGGCGCCGTGCCCAAGGTGTCCGAAGGGCAGATCGGGCGGCGGCTGCTGCGTACGGACGACATCGCACGGATGGAGGCGGAAGAGGTCTGATGGCCAGGCCAAAGGGAGGGGACAGCATCACCCCCAAGAAGGGCGGCGCGAAGGGGCGCGCGCTTCGACCTCGCCAGGTGTACGTCTTCACCGAGGGAGAAGTCACCGAACCCGAGTACATCGACCTCATCCTCCAGAAGGGCGTTCCCGACAAGCCGGGCCGCACGGTCCAGCACCACATCGAGAACCCGAACGCCGAGGGCAAGCTGCGCAAGCCGTACCGGATGGTGCAGGACGCGGTGCGCACGTTGCGCAAAGTGGAGCGGGAGGCGAAGGCGGCGGGACTGAAGCCGTACCGGGTCCGCGGTGGAGTCGAAGAAGGGGACTGGAACTGGCCCCAGGTGTGGGTGCTGTTCGACCGCGACGGCCATGAGGGCATCCGCGAAGCCATGCGGCTGGCGGACAAGGAGGGGATCCGGATCGCGTACTCCCACCCCTGTTTCGAGTTGTGGCGGCTGCTGCACTACATCAACTACACGAGTACGTTCGGCAAGGAGGCCTGCGGCGACGCGAACAGCCGCCTGCGATCACGCCCCGGATTCGCGGCGACGTACGGACGTGGGGTCCGTACTGTCTCCGAACAGGAGTCCAAGCACATCCGCGAGGAACAGGTGCTGAGCCCGAAGGACACGGACGGCAGGCGATACCGCGAGGCCAGGAAGTACGCGCAGGCGATCAACAAGCGCTGCGAGTCGTCCAACCCGAACGACTGGGATCCCTACACGGACGTCTGGTCCTTCGTGGAGGAGGGACTGCTCCTCAGCCACTACTAGGCTGGGGGGTCGTACTTCTCCGTACTTCTCCGTACGTCTCCGTGGCAGAGCGGTGTTCGCCGCCCGCCCTGCCCCTCCGCCCGCTCACACCTAGGGAGCCCGTACGTGGCCAAGCTCACGCTCGACCAACTGGAGCGCCACCTCTTCGCGGCCGCCGACATCCTGCGCGGCACGATGGACGCCGCCGAGTACCGCGATTTCCTCCTGGTCCTTCTCTTCCTCAAGCGTGCCAACGACGAGTTCGAGGCCGCCCGTGAGGAGATCATCAAGAGGGAGATGACGGGCGGGGCCTCGCGCGCGGAGGCGGAGGAGGAGGCCGACGAGCCGGCCAACTACACGGCCCGCCGGATCATGTACGTCCCGCCGGAGGCACGCTGGCAGAAGCTGGCCGACGCGGTGGACGACGTGGCCACGAAACACCTCCAGCCCGCGCTCGACGCGATGGAGGGCCAGAAGGGCAACGAGCGGCTGCGCGGGCTGTTCAACCACATCAACTTCAACCGCATCGGCGGGGGCGGTGGCACCGGCGCGACGGCGGCCAAACTCGCGGACAAGCGGCTGTCCGCGCTCATCGGTCACTTCGGCAGCCTGCGGCTGCGCGGCGAGGACTTCGAGTTCCCCGACGTCATCGGTGCCGCGTACGAGTACCTGCTGAAGGACTTCGCCGACTCGGCCGGAGCCAAGGGCGGAGAGTTCTACACCCCGCGTGCGGTAGTGCGGATGATGGTCGAGCTGGCCCGTCCCCGCCCCGGCGACAGCGTGTACGACCCGTGCGTCGGATCGGGCGGCATGCTCATCCACGCCAAGGAGTACATCGAGGAGCACGGCGGAAACACCGAGGACCTGGCCCTGGCCGGGCAGGACGCCAACAACGGCTCCTGGGTCATGGCCACCATGAACATGCTGTTCCACGGTGCCCACGACTTTGAGCTCTGGACAGGCGACACCCTGACTCAGCCGCTCCACCTGGATCGGTCCTTCGACGTCGTACTCAGCAACCCGCCTTTCTCCATGGACTACCGGGCGGCGGACATCGGCGACATCGACGACCGCATGCCGTACGGCCAGACGTCCGAGAAGGGCAAGGCCGACCTGATGTTCCTCCAGCACATGCTGCACATGGTGAAGGGGCGCGGCGGCTCCGTCTTCACGGTCATGCCGCATGGCGTGCTGTTCCGGGGCGGCGCGGAGGAGCGGATCCGGGCGAAGATCATCGAGGACGACCTGCTGGAGGCCGTGATCGGCCTGCCGTCCAACATCTTCTACGGCACCGGCATCCCGGCCTGCGTGCTGGTCCTGCGCACGCGTGGCCGCAAGCGAGACGGCAGGGACGACCAAGTCCTCTTCATCAACGCGGACCGCGAGTACCACTCCGAGCGGGCGCAGAACGTCCTGCTGCCCGAGCACACGGAGAAGATCGTCTCCACCTTCCACGCGCCGGCAGGCACGGAGGTGCCACGTTTCGCACGGTGGGTCGAGCGGGACGAGATCCGGAAGAACAAGTACAACCTCAACATCCGCCGGTACGTGGACAACACCCCGCCGCCCGAGCCGCAGGACGTGCGGGCGCACCTGGTGGGGGGTGTGCCCCGGTCCGAGATCGAGGCGGCGGAGAAGGCGGCGGTGCTGTCGGCGTACGGAGTGGGTGTGACGGACCTCTTCGCCGAGCGGGACGAAGAGCCTTCCGAGTACGTCGACTTCCTGCCGGAGGACCGGCGCCCGGACGCCGACCGGCTGACCGCACTGGCCGAGGGCCGGGAGCGCGAACTCTGGGAGGCGTTCGAGTCCTGGTGGACGGCCGAGACGGAACAGATCGCCTCCCTCGCGCCGTACGAGGGCGACGACCGTACGGAATCCGAGAAGCGCGCCCAGCTCGCCCGCCTGCGCGCCGACCTGATCGACTCCTTCCGCGAGCGGCTGCTGAACGTCGGCCTGCTGGACCGGTACGCGCTGGCCGGCGCGGTCGCGGGGTGGTGGCAGGACGCCAGGAACGAACTCAAGGCCCTGGCGGAGAACGGCTTCAAGGGCGTCGTCGAGGGCTGGGTCGACACGGTGGAGACCCTGCTGGAACCCGAGCCCGATCCGTGGACGGGCGGAGCGCGCAAGCGGACCGCTGCGGAGCGGCGACAGGCTTACGGCCACAAGGTCGTCGCCCGTATCGCGGACAAGTTCCTGAAGGAGCTGGCGGACGCGGACGCGGAGAAGGCTCGCCTGGACGCGAAGGTGAAGGCTGCAGAGGAGGCGGAGGCGGCGCGGGCCGCGGCGGCATCGGGAGCCTTGGAGGACGGCGAGGCCGGTGAGGGAGCCGACGGTGCTGAGGGCGGTCCTGCCCTCGACCCGGCGGTGGCGGAAGCGCTGCTCAGCGAGGCCGACTTGAAGAAGGCGAAGCGGGAGCGGACGGCGGCGGGGAAGGCGGTGAAGGCCTTGGAGGAGGCGTTCTATCCGCTGGACGGCTTGGGTGCCGGTGCTGTCGCGAAGGCCGGCAAGTCGTCGTCCAAGACGGTCGAGGCTGCCACCTCCGACGATGCGGCCGGACAAACGACCCTCGACGTGACGCTCCCGGCGGAGCCGGACCGTCCCACTCCTGGCCTGCACGAGGCACGTGACGCCCTGGACGAGGCGGGCGCGCGGCAGGTCGTCCTCGGCATCCTCCGCGACGACCTGGCGTCGAAGCTGGAGGGCCATGTCGTGCGCAGGCGGCGCGAGTTGATCGACACGTACGTGGGTTGGGAGCGCAAGTACCTGGTGTCGCTGCGCGACATCGAGGCGCGGCGCGAGGCTGCGGCGAAGCGGCTGAACGGGTTCCTGGAGGAGCTGGGTTATGTCGGCTGAGGTCACCTTCGTCCGCCGTCGCCTTGATTCCATTGCTCAAGTAGGAGGGGGGCTGGCACTGGGGCGTTCTGTCTCAGAGGGGGCGAGCGTCGAACTTCCCTATCTGCGCGTCGCGAATGTGCAAGATGGTCACATCGATACGTCGGATATGAAGACCGTACGCGTCCTCCCCGCAGAAGTAGAACGATATCGAGTCCGCGAGGGAGACCTACTCCTCACGGAGGGCGGGGATTTCGACAAGCTTGGGCGAGGGGCGGTATGGGATGGCAGATTCCCAATCTGCTTGCATCAGAATCATGTATTCAGGTTGCGGGCTAATCGAAAATTCGTGCTGCCGGAATATCTCTCGCTTTACATGGCTTCCTGGCGTGGCAGGCAGTATTTTCTGAATGTAGCGAAGCAAACCACAAATCTTGCTACAATCAGCTCCTCTCAACTGAAGGCCATGCCTATCGAGGTCCCGGATTTGAAGGATCAGCGGCGCATCGTTGAGATCTTGAATTCGGTCCGCGAGTTGGAGAAAGCTTCAGAAGGTCTGATTCTTAAGTTGCGTACCCTGCGACGTAGTGCCGTTGCGACGGCCCTACCGAGAGAGGGGAAACAAGGGTACCTGCAAGATGTTCGCTGGGTTCCTGTCGCTGAGGCGGGATCTGTGAGAATGGGTAAACAGTTGTCGCCGGATAGTCAGCGTTCGGTTGTTCAGTACCCGTATCTTAGGGTCGCGAATGTCTTGGCTGGGCGAATCGACTATTCCGATGTAAAGACCATGGGGTTTTCGGGCCGGGAGCTATGCGTCTACGGTCTTGAGCCTGGGGATATTTTGCTCAATGAAGGACAGAGTCTTGAGCTTGTTGGGCGTAGCGCAATCTACGAGGAGAAGTCTGGGGAATTCTTTTTCCAGAATACGCTATTGCGTTTCCGTTCGAGTGGTGAAGTGCTGCCGCGCTATGCCCAGGCTGTTTTCTCTTCGTGGCTAGAATCGGGTAAGTTTGCTGAAATTGCAAAGAAGACCACGAGTATTGCGCACCTAGGGGGTGAGAGGTTCGGTGCCCTGCGCTTCCCGGTGATTTCGATCTCGGACCAGCGGCGGATTATTGACATTCTGCAGGCGTGGGATGTGAAGATCTCTGACGAAGAGCGGGCATTGAAGAAGCTGAATGATTTGAAGCGCGGGCTTGTGCAAGATCTGCTCGCTGGGAAGCGGGCGTGAATGGATTGCTCTAAGGGCCTTTCCTCCTCCTCCTTGCGTGGGTGGGGGTTGGGCGGGTCGCTGTAGGCGAGTATCGAAGGAAATTCTGTGCCCATCCGTAAGCCTCCCACTGCCCGCCAGCGAAGGCTCGGCGCTGAGCTTCGGCGGATGCGTGAGCGGATCGGGCTCTCCCTCACGGAGGCCGCCGCGCTGCACAGGGTGGACAAGACCGCGATCAGCAACACCGAGTCGGCCCGGTTCGGTGTGAGTGCCGACCGCGTGCGAGTGTGGGCCGCCAACTACACGTGCCCGCACCAGGCCTACGTCGACGCGCTCGCGAACATGGCCAAGGAGCGGGCTGGTGCCAACTGGTGGGATGCGTACCGGGATTCCATGGCCTCGTTCATGCTGGACCTGGTCGAGCTGGAGCATCACGCCGCCAGCCTGCGGCATGTGCAGATCACGCATCTTCCCGGGCTGTTGCAGCACGAGGACTACGCCAGAGCCGTCTTCAGCGAGGCGGTCCCACCTCTTGCGCGGCAAGCCCTCGACCTTCAGGTCGAGTTCCGCCTGCGGCGACGGGCGTTGCTCGACCGACCGGAGCCGCCGGACTGCTCGTTCCTGCTCCATGAGGCGGCACTACGGATGCTGTTCGGTGACCGTGCCGTCGTGCGTCGGCAGTTGGAAGAGCTGTTGAAGCAGTCCGAGCGAGAGTCGGTGGCGCTGCGGGTGATCCCGTTCTCCTCCGGAGGGTTTCCGAGCGCGGGCAGTTCGACGATGTACGCGAGTGGGCCGGTTCGCCAGCTGGACACCGTACAGATCGACGTCCCGAACGGGGTCACGTTCCTGGACTCCGAGACCCACCTCACCAACTACCGCGCTGTACTTGACCGTATGGAGCAGCGGTCCCTGGATCCGGGACACTCGCGTGACTTCATCCGCAAGGTGCTGCATGAGCTGTGAGGGTATGAGGGCGTTGGAGATTCAGTGGCGTAAGTCGTCGTACTCCGAGCAGTCGGGCAACTGTCTCGAACTGGCGGTGGTCGATGGTCAGGTGCTGGTCAGGGAGAGCGACGATCCCGGCGTGATTGTCAGCACGACTTCTGCCAAGCTCGCGGCGTTCCTGGCCGGAGCCAAGGCTGGGGAGTTCGACGACCTCGTGTGAGGTCAGCCGATACCGGCATATGCCAAACCGCACTGCTTGCGCATCAATGTTGATGCGCAAGCAGTGTTGTGGCTACCTTGGTGTCGGACGGTAGTGGATCGATCACCGTCCGAACGTCAAGCGCCCCGGCGGTGTTAGCGGCACCCCGGGGCATGGCCAACGCCCTGTAGGAGCGTCAGCATGTCCCACCGTATCCGGCCCGGTCTCGCACGAACACTCGTGCAGGCGGCCGTCCTGGTCCTCGTGTGCTTCGTACGCGCACTCCTCCCCGCACCCGCGCCCGTGCTGGACGTGGTTCGGCGTCCTCCCGGCTACCGGATTCTCATCGCCGGTGCCGAGATCCCCGTACTGCCGCCGTACCTCCTGAGGCGGCGACGGTCCAGCAGGCCGACCACGGCCACCCCAGCCCGACGTCCCGCTTCCCGCGTCCGCCCCTACCTCGTCGCGCACGAACAGCGCATGCGGCGGCGGGCGTTGGTGCTCGCGCTCGACGGGATCGATGTCGGGCCCTGGGTGATCCACGGTCACCGCATCGGCAGCTCGGTCACCGTCCCCCTGGAGGTGGCGGCCTGATGGGCGCACCTCGGATGCGGATCAGCCGCGTACCCAGCAGGCCCGTACGGCGAGGAGAGGACGGCGCCCTCACGATCGACCTCTGGTTGACCAGGGACGGTGGGTTCGAGACCGACCTCGCCCTGCGCCTCACGCCCGCCGAGGCGGAGGTCCTGCACGCCCAGCTCTGCTACGCCCTGGACGACACGGCGGTCTCGGTGATCACGCCGATGTCCAAGCTGCCCGACTGTCGCAAGCCCGCCGTGGGCAGCCAGGGAGTCCACTGGCCGTAGGCCGGACCTTCCCGTGTGGGCGGCACGGACATGAATGTGTCGCCCACACGGGCCGCAGTCGACTCGTACCCTTCGCCTGTCCGGCACCTGCGGGTACCGTCGAGAACACAGCGAACGTCCACCGGCCGGGAGCACACCGTGACCGCCCTTCCCGCGGATCCGCAGGCCGACGAGCCGCTCATCCCCATGCCGGCGCTCACCCCTGGCGCCCTGCGTACCGCCGTCGAAAGCCTGACCCCGAGCCGGATGCCGGCGTTCGTAAGTGATCTTGTCGACGCGACCACCAGCGCCCAGCAGCTCCAGTCGTTCGCGCCGTTGCGTACGTTCGTCCACACCTGGGGGGTGTTCGTGGCGATTCAGAGATATCCCTCGCGCGCTGCCCGCCTGCGCCATCTGGAAGAGATGGTGAGTGCCGGGGTGGAGGACCCGGCGGACGCCATCGTCGAGATCAGGAAGATCCATGCGAGCGCCGAGGCCGAGGCCGGGCTGTGACCGTCTGGAAGTGGGACTACAACCCGAGCGAGGAGCATCTGACCGACAGCCTTCCTGTCGGTGTGATCGCCGAGGTGGAGCGGGTCGCCACCGAATTGGCCGCGCTCGGACGTGACGCCGAGACGGCGGGCAGCAGGCCAGAGGACAAACCCGGAGGACTGGGGAACTTCCCCCTCTTCGGCGGACGTGGCTTCATCCAGTTCCTCGCGGTTCCCCGGCGCGAGTGCGTCTGCGTCTGCAACATCGTCTGGAACGGATGAGCCGGGCCGCCCACCCGCTCGTCGTCATGGCATGCCCGGCTCGGCGAACGCATCGCTGAGCAGGTCCGTCAGGAGCCCCAGCCGGAACGCTTCGCGCTTCGTGATCATTTGTCTGTGCGCCTCGATCTGTGTGTCGATCTCGTTCAGTGCCCCGGCGACGGTCCGCTGCCGCTCCAGCGGAGGAACGAAGATCGGCGCCGTGGCCAGGGTCTGGGAGGGAAGTGTCTCGACGGCTTGGCTGCGGTTCGCCTGTGAGGTGATCCAGTCGTGGACGAGCGGATGCCCGAGGTAGTGGAGAAGGTATTCGGGCAGGATCGCTTCCGTTGTGGGCCTGATCCGCAGGCACGCGGCGCCGAAAAGCCAGGTGGCCTCCGCAGGACCGACGAGAGCCCTCCGGCCGAGCGTCCCTTGGCGTACGTAGACCAGGTCTCCCTTTCGCAACCGAAAGCGATCGAGACCAGCCGCTGTCCCCAGACTGACACGCTTGATGCTGCGCGTATCGATCTTGTGCTCCGTGGTCAGATCGGGGGGTGTGATGACCGGGACGCCCTCCCAATTCGCCGCGAGCCCCTCCAACTGTTGCCCCGACGGCCCCGAGGCGATCTCACAGAGGTCGATGAGGCGGTGTGTTCGGCGCGGGGGCATCTCGGTGGTCCGTCCTTACTGTTGCCAGTGACGCTCAGGGTGGGTTCTGATCCGCCCGCGCACAGAGGAGGCCGGGGCGCTGGACGCCCCGGAGTGCGGGTGCGACTAGACGCCGACGATCTCGCGGATCTGCTGGAGCTGAGCCCGCGCCTCGGAGTCCCCAGCGCCGCGCAGGATCGCGTCACCCTTGAGACTCGGGTTCTGGACAGCGTCGGCGGTGTCGGCGATCGGGGTCCCGAGCAGGTAGACCCGGACCGGGCTGTCCTGATTGCCGGGCAAGTCCTTGGGAATGTGCCCCATCCCGTGAGACTTCAACTTGTCGGAGATGGTGCCGAGTACCCGGCTGCCCAGTCGGCCGGCTCCCTCAATGTCGCGCAGCACGCCCATGGTGACGACGTGCAGACCGCCGTCGGCCGCGACCGCCGTACGGAGCTCCTCGTAGCTGCTGCCCATCCTTACCCCCACTTCTCGCCGTGCGCCCGGCGCACAGCGATACCCGGAGCGGCTGGTGCCTGAGTCCCAACCGCCCACCCCTCATCCGTTGGGCAAGAAGGTAGCCCTGCCGCTCAGGCGAGCGCAACTCATCTTCATAGGTATCTATGGGGGATTGCTTCGCTGAAGTCTGAGGATCCAGGGCTGGGCTGACGCCACATCACCAGCGCACATCCAGAAACCCCTTGCGCCCGATCCTCCACCGGAGCCGTGAGAAGGCTCTGGCTGTCCAGGAGCGCACGAACCACCCTCGCGCCCCTCCCTCGTGGACCACAATGGACCCTCACACGTTCACCGTGACGCAGGGGAGGGCGCGGGCGCATGGCTGCCGGAGTGGTCAGGGAGTCGACCGAGCGGGTCGAGGCGGAACGGCCGCTGCTGGAGCACCTCAAGGCGATGGGGTGGCAGCACATCGAGGGCGCCCGGCTGAAGGAGGCGGGGGAGCGCGGCGACTACCGGGAGGTGGTGCTGGAGCGGCGACTGCGGGACGCTCTGCGCCGGTCCTCGTCCTGGATGAAGAGTGACGCACACACCGAGGCGGCCGTCTCCACGCTTCGTGCCGCCACCCGTCATGTGTCCGCGCAGTCGCTGCCGCAGGCCAACCGCGACGTCACCACGCTCCTGCTGCACGGTCACCTGCAGCAGGGGCCTGACGACAAGCAGATGCAGGCGAAGTTCTTCGACTGGTCGCGCGAGGCGCTGGAGGGCGGTCGCGAGGAGGTCCTGGCCCGTAACGACTACCTCGTCGTCGATCAGTTCCGGGTGCACGACGCGGACGGGCGGCCATCCGTGCTGGACCTCGTCCTCTTCGTGAACGGCATCCCCCTCGTCGTCATCGAGTGCAAGTCGCCGGACATACCCGACCCGCTCGGCAAGGCCATCCGCGACCTGCGGGCCTACACCGGTCGCCCGCTGGACGACGACACCCGGCGAGGTGCCGGCGCACCCCGAGGCGTGCCGCACCTGTTCGTCCCGGCGCAACTGCTCGTGGCCGCCGACGGAACGCACGCCGCGCTCGGCACGTACTCCTCGGCCGAGCAGCACTACGCGCTGTGGCGCAGTGTCACCCCGGACTACGGCGATCCGGACCGGCCGGGCGACGACGGTGTGGAGGACCTGCGCCAGGGACTGCGCGGCCAGGGACTGCTCGGGCCGGACGCGGCACCCACCCTCCAGCAGAAACTCACCGCGATCGTCCTCAGGCCCGGCAACCTCCTCAACATCGTCCGGCACTACGTCTTCGAGAAGCCGGTCGACGAGGACAGCGGCACCACGAGTACGAACCGTCGCGTCCGTGCGACGACCGAGCCGAAGACGGTCAAGGTGGTCTGCCGCCATCAGCAGTACCGGGCCACCGAGAAGATCGTGACGAGGCTGCGCACCCGGCCGAGCCGCCTGGTCACCGGCGGGGACCGGGACGAGCGGGGCGGCGTCATCTGGCACACCCAGGGCGCCGGCAAGAGCTTCACCATGCAGTTCCTGGCCCGACGGCTGCATATGAGCACGGAACGCGAGCTGAACGGGATCACGATCGTCGCCGTCACGGACCGTACCGACCTCCAGCGACAGTTGCGGCGGGCCGTGGCACTCAGCGGTTCCGAGATCCGGGAAGCCACCTCTCGTACGGACCTGGAGAACCTGCTCCAGCGAGCCGGACGATTCGGCGGGCGAGCTGTGATCTTCGCGACGATCCAGAAGTTCCTCGGCGATCTGGCGCCTGCCACGGGGGAGGGGCGGGACACCGCAGACGGTGAGGACCGGGCGCTGGCCGAGGACTTCGATCAGGCAAGGCGGCGGGTCGAGGCCGGCGAGAGCGCCGAGGAGGTCGCCGACCCCACGCCGGACGAACGTACGCTGAAGCGCGCCGAGCGGATCTTCCCCGAGTGCAGCGACGAGGACCGGGTCCTGGTCCTCGTCGACGAGGCCCACCGCTCGCACACCTCCGTCCTGCACGCCTGTCTGCGCAAGGCCCTGCCCAACGCGGCCCGGATCGGATTCACCGGCACCCCGCTGATGCAGGGCCGGCTCACCGACACCGGGCGCATCTTCGGTCTGGAGCCCAGCAGCGAACCCGGCGGGGACCCGGAGTTCCTCGATACGTATCGCATGACCGAGGCCGAGCGCGACAACGTCGTCGTGCCGGTCCGCTACGAAGGCCGGGCCACCACCGCCGAGGTGCGCGACAAGGAGCGGCTGGACCAGTGCTTCGAGGACCTGATCGAGCCGCTGGACGAGAAGCAGCAGGAGCGGGTGCGGGACAAGTACGGCGCGCCCTCCGCACGGGCCGTGGCCGAATCTATGCCGCTGATCCGGGCCAAGGCCGCCAATATGCTGGAGCACTACGTCACGGGACCGCTCACCGGCGGGTTCAAAGCCCAGGTCGCCGCGGTGAGCCGGCGGGCCGCGGTCCTCTACCGCGCTGCCTTGTGGGACGCGCGGGCCGAACTGCTGGCTCGTGTGGCGGAGTTCGATCGCAGCGGGAGGCGCGAGGCTCTGCGCGACAGGAATCCGGAGACGTACACGGCCGAGGAACCGCTCCTGCTGCGGGCCTGGCAGTTCCAGGAACTGCTGCGGCGGATCGACTTCGTACCGGTCATCTCCGCCGGGGCCGAGCAGAAGGAGGGAGTGTGGCGAGAGTGGACCGACCCGGAGGAGCAGCGCAAGCACATCGCCCGTTTCCTGCGGCCCTTCCCGCAGCTGCCGCCGGACAACCCCTGGGCGACCTACCCGCCCGCCGAGCCCGACCCGGTGCCGGCCGGGACAGAGGGCAATATGAACCCGTGGAGCGATCTTGTCTTCGGCGGTGGTGCCGCATCCGGCGGTGGCGACCGAACAGGCGATACGACGCAGCCACCCATCGCATTCCTCATCGTCAAGTCGATGCTGCTCACCGGCTTCGACGCCCCCATCGAGCAGGCGCTCTACCTGGACCGGCCCATCCGCGATGCCGAACTGCTCCAGGCGATCGCCCGCGTCAACCGGCCGGCCCGCCGGAAGCGGGAGGGGCTGGTCGTCGACTACTACGGCGTCCTGAACAATCTCGGCGTGACACTGGCCGCCTACCGGGGCAACCCGCCCGCCCTGGACTCCCTGCGCAGCATGGCCGACGAGATCCCGGAGATGAAGCGCGCGGCTGGCCTGGTCCGCGAGTTCCTCGTGGCAGCGGGAATCGATCCGGAAGGCCTCACGACACGCGGGGCTTTCGGCAGCGCCGTGCTCGCGCTCGCCGACCCCACGACACGCGCCGACTTCGACACCCGGCTGGGCGACTTCCTCGGGGCGGTGGACCGTGTACTGCCGCACGAGGGGGCGCTTGACTACCTGTCCGACGTCCGGGCGTGGAGCGTGCTCCAGATGCGTGTGCGCCGCCACTACCGGGACGACACCGGCGGTGGCTTCGCGATGCGCGGGTACGGCCGGAAGGTGCGCGCCTTGATTGCCGACCACCTTCACGCACAGGAGATCGAGCAGAAGATCCCGCCCGTCTCCATCCTCGCTCCGGACTTCGACGAGGTGGTGGGCACGCTTCCGGTACGCGAGGCGGCCGCCGAGCAGGTGCAGGCCCTGCGCTACCACCTGGAAGAGCGCCTGGCCGTGGAGGAACGACCGGTGTACCGGCAGCTTTCCGTGGAACTGGAGCGGGTGCTGGAGGAGTTCGCCGGGAACTGGGAGGAGATCTCGCGTGAGCTCCTGCCGCTGGTCGAGCGAGCCCGGCGGGCGGAGGAGGCCGATCCCGCCGTCGCCGATCTGTCGCCGATGGAGCAGCGGCTGTATGTCCTGATCAACGAGAAGCTGACGGAGAGCGAGACCCTGGAGGATGCGCATCCGGAGCGGCTGCGTCACCTGGTCGACGAGGTGTACGACGAGATCACGACCACTGTTCGGCTGGCGTCGTTCGGCGGTCGGGAGCGTCATGTGACGTTGTTGGAGGCGCGTCTGTACGAGCGGCTGCGGGCATCCGGGCTGCGGGGCTCAGGCGCGGCACGCGAGGCGGTCAAACGTCTTGCTTCGGCACTCGCGGGGTACGCGACGGAGCACCTTGCGGAGTTTCGGGCCGAAGCACGGCAAGAATGAGTCCATGACCGCTGCCCAGCTCCCCGACTCGCAGGCCTGCTCCGATGAGCCTGCGATCACCGAAGACGGTCCCCTGCTCGTCGATGGACGTGAGCTGTGTGTCCGCATCAGCTCACGGCGGCGTCGCCTTGGCCTGACCGTGGAGCGGGACCGGTCTTTGACCCTGCACGTTCCCCAAGGGTGCAGCATCCGGCGGGCTGAACAGTTTGTCCGGGACAGCGGGGGGTGGATCGGCGACAAGACCCGTCTCAGTGACGAGCGCCGTCAGCTGCATCCCGCGCGTGCTCTCCGCGACGGGGAGATCCATCGCTACCTGGGGCGGGACTACCGGCTCCTCGTCGTCGATGACGAGAAGGACGGGGATAGGAATCCTGGCGGCTCGGCTGCGGCACCCGCTGTAAGGCTCGTGGCGGGACGGCTGCGTATGGATGGCTCCGTCGCTGCCGATCCGGTCCTCGCGAAGAAAGCACTCGCCGACTGGTACGTCCGGGCCGGGCAGCGTTGGGTGCGGGGACGACTCCAGCCATGGGCGGCTCGGATGGATGTCCCAGAAGCCTCTGTTCGGGTGCGGGATCTGGGGCACCGGTGGGGTAGCTATCGTGGCGGAACGGATGACTGTGGCGCGATCTCGCTCCACTGGGCAACCTTCCAACTGCCGATCCACCTCGTCGACTATGTCGTTGCACATGAACTTGCACATGCACGTGTATCCGGTCACGGCCCCGAGTACTGGCGGCTGCTCAGTAGAGCCCTCCCCGAGTGCCGTCGGTTGAAGATGGAACTGGATGAACTGGGGAGACGGGTATGGATGGGGGACTTGTCGGGGTGACGGGCGGGCCGCCTTCCATCGTGCCCGATGGACAATGGACGTATGAGCGTCCACCGGAACGCACGGTGTCGGGGACCGTACGGCGGTGATGGCGACGACGCCCACGGTACGGACTGCTCCGACCCCGCTGTCTTCGAGGTCGCCCGGTACCAGCTGTCTCCCGCTCCGCGTGTGTCCCGCGCATCTCGGCCTCACCCTGCTGATGGCGAGCAGGATGCTGTGGCCGCCGGAGATCAGGCTCATCGGCCGCCGCTGACGACGGCAGCCGGCGCATCAACCAGCTCTGGCGCTACGGCGGTTAATGGCCGGTGAACTCGGCCCGGACTGGTCATGGACATGAACTTCCTTGACCGTCCCTTGGGTTTTTCCTGGTTCTCAGCGAACCGGAGTGAGGCAAGCATCTACGCGGGTAGCCCCCGCACGGGCACGCGCACTGCACCTCCTCACATCTCCTCACTCCAGCCCTTCCAGGAGCCTCGAATGCCCCTCAGTCCCATGAACCGCCGGGAGTTCGTGAAGAAGACGGCCGCCACCGGCGCGGCCGTCGCCGCCGCGGGAACCGTCGCGGCGGCCCCCGCGCAGGCGGCCGAGCAGCAGCGGGACTGCCCTCCTCGCACCTGGTCGTTCTCCATCCTCGGCACGACCGACCTGCACAGCCACGTCTTCGACTGGGACTACTACAAGGACGCCGCCTACAGCGACAAGGCCGGCAACTCGGTGGGCGTCGCGCGCGTGGCCACCCTCATCAAGCAGCAGCGCGAGGCGAAGGGCGAGGACCACGTCCTGCTCGTCGACGCCGGCGACATCATCCAGGGCACCTCCCTCGCCTACTACTTCGCGCGCGTCGACCCCATCACGGGCACCGGCGGCAAGAAGGGCCCCAAGCACCCGATGGCCGTGGCCATGAACCACATGCGCTACGACGCCGCCGCCCTCGGCAACCACGAGTTCAACTACGGCATCGAGACGCTGCGCAAGTTCGAGAGCCAGTGCCACTTCCCGCTGCTCGGCGCCAACGCCCTGGACGCGAAGACCCTGCGCCCCGCTTTCCACCCGTACACCGTCAAGCGGATCCGGGTCCCCGGCGCGCCCGACATCAAGGTCGGCATCCTCGGTCTCACCAACCCCGGCATCGCGCTGTGGGACAAGGACAACGTCAGCGGGAAGATGGTCTTCCCCGGGCTGGTCGAGCAGGCGAAGAAGTACGTGCCGAGGCTGCGCGCGCTGGGCTGCGACGTCGTCTTCCTGACCGACCACTCGGGCTTGGACGGCTCGTCCTCGTACGGCGACCAACTCCCGTACGTCGAGAACGCGTCGAACCTCGTCGCCGAGCAGGTGCCGGGCATCGACGCGATCCTGGTCGGCCACACGCACGTCGAGGTCCCCTCCTACACGGTCAAGAACGCGGAGACCGGCGAGGAAGTCCTGCTCTCCGAGCCGTACTGCTGGGGCTTCCGGCTCAGCGTCTTCGACTTCGAGCTCGAACTGCACCACGGGCAGTGGAAGGTGACGAGCAAGAAGGCGCAGACCCTCAACCCCAACACGGTGGGCGAGGACCCGGAGATCAAGCGGCTCCTGGAGGCCGACCACGAGCTGGTCGTGAAGTACGTGAACACGGCGGTCGGCACCTGCACCGCGGACCTCTCGGCGGCGGACTCCTGCTGGAAGGACGTGCCGATCATGGACTTCATCCACAAGGTCCAGATGGAGAGCGTGAAGGCGGGCCTGTCCACGGCCGATGCCGCCCTCCCGCTGATCTCCGTGGCCGCGCCCTTCTCCCGCACGGCGGACATCCCCCAGGGCAACGTCACCATCAAGGACATCGCCGGCCTCTACATCTACGACAACACCCTGTACGGCAAGAAGCTCACGGGCGCCCAGCTCAAGGACTACCTGGAGTTCGCGGCGAAGTACTACCACCAGGTGCCGGCCGGCACGAAGGTCGACACGGCGACCCTCACCAACGCCAACAAGTTCTGGGACTACATGTACGACACGGCGGCGGGCGTCGACTACGAGATCGACATCGCCCAGCCGGAGGGGTCGAGGATCAAGAACGTCAGCTACAACGGCAAGGCGGTCGCCGACGACCAGGTCTTCGTCGTGGCGGTGAACAACTACCGCGCGAACGGCGGTTCCGGCTACCCGCACATCGCCTCGGCGCCGAACGCCTACAGCTCGACGAACGAGATCCGCCAGCTGATGATCGACTACGTCACGGCGAAGAAGACGCTGAACCCGGCGGACTTCGCGGTCACCAACTGGAAGCTCACGCAGAACGGCACGCCGGTCTTCTGACCGTCAGGGCGCCTGGCGGGTGGCGCCGAAGTGCGTCTCGTGCGACCAGACGTGGTGGCACGCCGGACACTGCAGGTGCAGCAGGCTGCCGGTGTTGGACAGCAGGTAGCGCCACCCGCGCCGGTCGTCGCACTCAGGGCAGTCCACCCCCCAGGCGCGCCGTCCCGTGTCGGCCTGCGGATCAAGCGGCAGCATCGCCGGGTCCCGCGGGGAGTACGCCGGCCGCCACCAGTTCGTCGTAGATCCGCTGCTGCTCCGCGTCCAGGCCGGAGTAGAGCAGCGCCCGAGCCTCCTCCTCGCCACGGAGCGCCGCCGCGGGGTCCCAGTCGGGGCCCAGAGCGGCCACGACGTGGGTGCGCCGGAGCATCTCGTGGGCGCTGAGGTCGACGGTGAAGTCGAAGGCGGGGTCGTCGGGGGAGTCGTCGGGGGACATGTCACCGAACGTAGGTGTGCATTTCCCCCACGACAAGAACAGGTGGGTGAAATCACACCAGGCCAGAGGCGGGGCTCAGCTGAAGACGATCATCGAGCCCTGGGCCAGGGAACGGGTCGCGGCCGCGTGCAGACCCAGCCACACATGCCGTTCGCGGGCGAAGGGGCTCGGGTCGTACGGCGCCGGGACGGCCGGTTCCTCCAGTTCCGTGGGGGCCGTGGGCGGCGCCGGGGCCGCCGGGGGGTTGGCCGGGTCGATGCCGATCGTCGGGGCGACGTACTCCAGCTCCCGCAGCAGCGTCTGCGAGGAGCCCAGCGGGCCGCCGCCCGCCAGCAGGTCGTCGTTGGACAGCGGCTGCGGGAAGTCGACCGGGACGTACGCGCCCGCGTGGTCGTAGTGCCAGACCAGGTGGGACTGCTGCGCCGTGGACTCGAACATCTCCAGCAACTGCTCGTAGTCTCCGCCCAGTTCGTCCACCGGGGTCACCGGCAGCCCGCACACCTGGAGGAGATAGACGCGGCGCAGGAAGTGCAGGGCGTCGTAGTCGAAGCCGGCCACGGGGGCGACCTCGCCGGACAGGCCCGGCATGTACTGGTACACCGGCACCGGGGGCAGTCCGGCCGCCGTCAGCGCGTTGTTGTACTGAGCGAGTTCTTCGGCGAACGGGTTGTCCGGGGTGTGGCACAAGACGTCCACGAGCGGTACCAGCCACAGGTCACAGGCCAAAGAGGGCTCCTCACACACAGAAGGTGGTCCGGGAAGCGTAATCGGTGCGGTGCGGGTCCCATACCCCTTCGGCCGCTCAGCTACCGGCCAGGTGTTCCAGCAGCGCCAGCGAGTGGGCGTTGGAGGCGGCGACGATCGAGCGGGCGGTGTCGGCCTCGCGCCGGGCCAGCGCGTCGACCAGGTCCGTGTGCCCGGCCCACAGCCGGCCGCGCAGGTCGGGCACGCGCAGCAGATGCTGCACCGCGCACACCCAGGACTGCATGCGCAGCCGGTCGAGGAAGTCGCCGAGGTAGGGGTTGCCGAACAAGGCGCTCAGCTCGCGCCAGAAGCGGAGGTCGTAGCCGATGAGTATGGTGAGGTCGCCGGCCGTCGCCGCCCGCTGGGCCTCCTCGCCGCGGCGGCGCACGGTGGCCAGGGCCGCGGTCGTGCGCGGGTCCTGAGGCGGGGTGCGGAAGGCGGGGTGGCCGCTGCCGAGGGCCTGGAACATGCCGTCGGTGACCAGGCTGCGGGCCTCGATCATGTTCCGGTAGTCGGTGAGGGTGTACTCCGGCACCCGGAAGCCGCGGTGCTGGTCGGCCTCCAGGATGCCCTGCGCGGACAGGTCGACCAGCGCCTCGCGGACGGGTGTGGCGGAGACGCCGTACTGGTCGGCGATCTCCTTGACCGTGAACGCCCGGCCCGGTCGCAGCCGTCCCGCCAGCACCTCGTCACGGAGCGCGTCCGCGATCTGCTGGCGCAGCGTGCTGCGCGTCACGGCACCGTTGCCGGGCATCGTCGGAGTCTCCTCACGCGTAGCTGACGTACTCGCCCACTTCTTGCTTACGAGCACGTCACCTTACGCGTTCGAGTCTGCCCGGCGGCAGCCGCTGTCCGGTTGCGCGGTGTCCTACGGGGTGTCCTACGCGGTGTCCTACGCCGTGTACGCGTCGGCCACGGTCAGCGCGGCGTCCAGGGCGGCGAAGCCCTCCTTCAGCTCGGCCTCCGTGACCGTGCACGGCGGCACCACATGGGTCCGGTTCATGTTCACGAAGGGCCATACGCCGTGCTGCTTGGCGGCGGCGGCGAACGCGGCCATGGGGGCGTTCGCCTCGCCGGTCGCGTTGTACGGCACCAGCGGTTCACGGGTCTCGCGGTTCTTCACCAGGTCCAGCGCCCAGAACATGCCGACCCCGCGCACCTCGCCGACGCTCGGGTGCCGCTCGGCCAGCTCGGCCAGGGCCGGGCCGACGACGCCCTCGCCGAGCCGCCTGGCGTTCTCGACCACGCCCTCCTCCGCCATCACGTTGATCGTGGCGACGGCGGCGGCGCAGGCCAGCGGGTGCCCGGAGTAGGTCAGACCGCCGGGGTAGGGCCGCTTGCCGAAGGTCTCGGCGATCTTCTCGGAGATCGCGACGCCGCCGAGCGGGACGTAGCCCGAGTTCACGCCCTTGGCGAAGGTCAGCAGGTCGGGTACGACACCGAAGAGATCGGCGGCGAACCACTCGCCCGTGCGCCCGAAGCCGGCCATGACCTCGTCCAGGATGAAGACGATGCCGTACTTGTCGCAGATCTCCCGGACACCGGCCAGATAGCCGGGCGGCGGGACCATGATCCCGGCCGTGCCGGGGACGGTCTCCAGGATGATCGCCGCGACCGTGCCCGGCCCCTCGAAGGCGATCGTCGTCTCCAGGTGCTCCAGCGCCCGCGCGGTCTCCTGCTCTTCCGTCTCCGCGTAGAAGCGGGAGCGGTACAGGAACGGCGCCCAGAAGCGGACGACACCGGCCGCGGCGCCGTCGTTCGCCCAGCGGCGCGGGTCGCCGGTGATGTTGATGGCCTGCTGGGTACCGCCGTGGTACGAGCGGTAGGCCGAGAGCACCTTCGGGCGGCCCGTGTGCAGCCGGGCCATGCGCACCGCGTGCTCGACGGCGTCCGCGCCGGCGTTGGTGAAGAAGATCTTGTCCAGGTCGCCGGGGGTCCGCTCGGCGATCAGCCAGGCCGCCTCCGAGCGCGCCTCGATCGCGAAGGCGGGCGCGAAGGTCGTCATCGTGGCCGCCTGCTCCTGGATGGCCGCGACGACCTTCGGGTGCTGGTAGCCGATGTTCGTGTAGACGAGCCCGCTGGTGAAGTCCAGGTACCGCTTGCCGTCGTAGTCCCAGAAGTACGACCCCTCGGCGCCGGCGACGGCGAGCGGGTCGATGAGGTCCTGCGCGGACCAGGAGTGGAAGACGTGCGCACGGTCCGCGGCCTTCACTGCGGCGCCGGCGTCGGGGTTGGGCTGAGGGGTCATGCGGCGAGCGTAAATGTCCGCGATGCGGAAGGCCTATCGGCGTCTTGTTCTGTGGACGGGGGGTTTCCGCGACAGGTTGTCCAAGGAGATCGACTGCGGCGGTATCGACAGGGTGCTGTCCTGTCTCGCCCGAGCCGGGTACGAGGTCCTGGCCGGGTACGAGGTCCTGAACGTGGGACCGAGCCGGGAGCCCGTCGTCAGCATCGGTGGGCTGCGCATCCAGCCGGACCTAGCGCTCGGGGAACTGCGCCCCGAGGACAGCTCCCTGCTGATCCTGCCGGGCGCCGACCTCTGGGACGCCACCGACGACCTCGCGCCCTTCGCCCGCACCGCCCGCGCCTTCCTCGACGCCGGTGTCCCGGTCGCCGGGATCTGCGGCGCCACCGCCGGCCTCGCCCGCGAGGGGCTGCTGGACGACCGCGCCCACACCAGCGCGAGCCCGTACTACCTGGCGGGCGCTTCCGACTACGCCGGGGGCGACCGGTACGTCGAGACGGACGCGGTGACCGACGGCGGCCTGATCACCGCCGGGCCCACCGAACCCGTCGCCTTCGCCCGGGAGGTCTTCCGGCTGCTCGGGGGGTACGAGGGGGAGGCGCTGGACGCCTGGTACCCGCTTTACCACGACTCCGACGCCGAGGAACTGGCCCGGTGGCTCACCGCTGCCTGGTGGCAGGTGCTGGGTGCGGTGCTGCCCGGGCCGCTGTCGGTGGCGGGCATCGCACGCGTCATGGGCATCACCCGGCAGAGCGTGCAGCGCGTCGCCGATCTGCTGGTCGGGCGGGGGCTCGCCGAGTACCGGCCGAATCCGGCCCATCGGCGGGCGAAACTCCTCGCGCCCACGGAGGAAGGGCGGGCGGCGATCGCGCGGATCGGCCCAGGGCACGCGGCCTTCGCCGGGCGGCTGGCGGCGGCGCTGGGTGAGGATGAACTGGCCGAGACCGTACGGGTGTTGGAGCGGCTTGCGGCCGTGCTGGACGAACTGGGCGAGCCCGTTACTGAACCGTAGGCGCCGGGCCGCGCGACGCCCCCGTGGGGCCGGATTATCCTCGTCCGTCGTACACCTATGCGTGGCTGTTGGGCGCGTACGGGATGCTTGGGGCGTACGGGGGGAAGGCGGGGCGGGTCATGGAGAAGCTGGGGGCGGGGGATCCGCCGCATATCGGCGGCTACCGGCTGCTGGCGCGGCTGGGCGCGGGCGGCATGGGGCACGTATATCTGGCCCGGTCGGAGCGGGGCCGTACCGTCGCCGTGAAACTGGTCCGCGAGGAACTCGCCGCGCAGGAGGAGTTCCGGGCGCGGTTCCGGCAGGAGGTGCAGGCCGCGCGGCGGGTCGGCGGGTACTGGACCGCGCCCGTGCTCGACGCCGACACCGAGGCGGCGGTGCCGTGGGTGGCCACGGGGTACGTCGCCGGGCCGAGCCTGCAGCAGGTCGTGGGCCACGATCACGGGGCGCTGCCCGAGCGGTCGGTACGGATCCTCGCGGCGGGGCTCGCGCATGCGCTGAAGGACATCCATGCGGCGGGAATCGTGCACCGGGACCTGAAGCCGTCGAACGTGCTCGTGACGATCGACGGGCCGCGCGTGATCGACTTCGGGATCGCGCGGGCGCTGGAGACGACCTCGCTGGGCGAGGAGGGGCTGACCCGGACCGGGTCGCTGGTCGGGTCGCCGGGGTTCATGGCGCCCGAGCAGGTGCGGGGGGACGGGATCACGCCGGCGTGCGACGTGTTCTGCCTCGGGTCCGTGCTCGCCTATGCGGCGACGGGGGCGATGCCCTTCGGGTCCGCCAACAGCGGGGTGCACGCGTTGATGTTCCGGATCGCCCAGGAGGAGCCGGATCTGTCGGGGGTGCCGGAGGGGATCGCCGACCTGGTGCGGGATTGCTTGCGCAAGGATCCGGGGGCCCGGCCTTCGCTGGACGCGTTGCTCGAGCGGACCGGGGCGGAGGACACCGTGTCCGGGGGGCGGTCTCGGGACCCTTGGCTGCCGGGGATGCTGGTGGCTCAACTCGGGCGGCATGCCGTGCAGTTGCTGGAGATCGAGGATCCGGAGGGGGATGGTTCGTCTTCGTCTTCGTCCTCGTCTCCGTCTCCGCCTCTGTCTCCGTCTGCGGGTGCGGGTGCGTTGGGGGGCAGCTGGCCTCCGGCCGGGCCCGGGTTCCCGCCCGCACCACCCGTACAGCCGTCGGCGGCGGGTGCAGGTTCGGGTGCGGGTGGCGGTCGTAGTGTCTCGGCGGCGGACCGTGAAGGGGCGCCTGAGCATGCTGCTGTTTCCGATGCGCCGGCCGGGGGTCTCGAATATCTGCCGACCATTGCTTCGGGGGAGGCTCCGGCGGGTGTGCCGCCCGTCCCTCCCGGGTTCGGGTTCGGGTATGCGCAGCAGCACCCCCAGGGGGGTGCGCCGTCGTATCCCTCCTACGGCGGCGGACTCGGGTCCACGCCGGCCTACGGGCCCGTGCCGGAGGTGGAGCGGCGTAACGGGCGGTCCACCGTGTTGCTCGTCGTGGTCGCGCTGGTCGTGGCGCTCGGTGCCGGCGGCTCGGTGTATGCGTTGATGAACAACAGGGGCGGTGGCCAGGCCGAGGGGGACGGGCGGAGCAGTTCCGCACCCCACGCCGACTCCGGGGGTGCCGGTGACGGGACCTCGGGGGCACCCGACCCCACCTCGTCCACGCCGTCCGGCTCGGCCTCCTCCTCGTCCGCGTCCACGGACGGGGTCGTCCCGGGCGGCTACCTGGGCACCTGGCGGACGGCGATCGACAACACCAACGGGAACAACACCCGCCAACTGACCATCCGGCAGGGCCAGGTGGGCGACAGCGTGCTGACGCTGGTCGCGGACGGGCCGACGGAGGACGGTGGCACGTACCACTGTGTCTTCGCCGCAAAGCTCGCCCAACAGCCGGGCGCCAACGGCTCGTTGGAGATGGGACCGTCCACCGTCACCAGCGGTGAACCCGCCTCCTCCTGCACCCCGGGCGAGGCCACCGTGGTCACGCTGCTGCCGGGCGGCAGGCTGAAGCGGGCGAAGGCGGGCGGCGAGGAGAGCCTGACGTACACCAAGCAATCCTGACCCCGTCGGCGCGGGCAGGCGAAACCCCGCCCCCCGACCTGCCTGGCGGGACCTGGCCTAGCGGGGCTCCGGCGGTCGCTGGCGCGGCATGTTCGGGCGGGTTCCGTTCGCCGGGGGCAGGGGGGAACGGCCCCCGGAGCCGCCCGCCTCCTGCCGTGGCACGTACGTCGCCGCCGCCTGGATCCCGAGCGGTGCCGCCCCGGTGCGGAACTCCACCATCCAGTCGGTGGTCTCCGTGCGGACCAGTTCCGTGATGTCCTCCGAGAAGCGGCGCAGGACTCCGAGGCACCGGTCCGCCGCCTCGCTCGCCGTGCCCTCCGCCGGGCCCAGCACCTCCCGGATGCTCTCGGAGGCCCAGTCGTACTGCAACGCCTGAAGACGGCGCTGCACCGCCTGCGCCGTGGCCACGTCCCGCATCCAGCCCGACGTCACGCCGAAGAACCGGTCGACGCCGACGCAGGAGACCGCGATCAGCAGCGCCAGACAGCCCCACGGCGCCACCCCGCGGGCCGCGCCCGCCAGGTCCAGCAGTGGCAGCGCGGCACCGGCCACCGCGCCCGCCGCCGCGGCCGACCGCAACGCACGGGCGCCGCGCCGCTTCCACACCCGGTCCCGCAGATACCAGGACGCCGTGTCCAGCGCCCCGCGCTCCACCCACCGGTACAGCTCGTCGAGCCGCTCGGCGGGCTCCCCCCAGTCCCCGAGCGGAAAGGCCCGCCCGATCAGATCGCCCGGCCGCAGCCCGGCCGCACCCTCGCCCCGCCCGTCCTGTGGCGGACCCTCGGGCTGCATCTCCGGCTGACCCACCCGGCACTCCCAACTGATCACTGATCACGACCGGTCACGCAGCGTGACACAGCTTTCCGACGCGCGGCATCCTTCCTACCGCCCAATGGGTGGCGAAGAAGGAACTTTCCCAGCTTTTCCGCCCGGAAGAGGGTCTTGATCAGGTATAGGCCTGCTGGACTTCTCACTCGAAAGAGTGGCGGGGCGACGGGGCCGTGGACCACGTAGGCTCATGCTCAAGGAGAAGAACGTAGAGGAGCTGATCGTGATCCCCGGTGGTGGCCAGCCCAACATGCAGCAGTTGCTCCAGCAGGCCCAGAAGATGCAGCAGGATCTCCAGCGGGCGCAGGAGGAACTGGCGAACACGGAGGTCGACGGGCAGGCGGGCGGCGGTCTGGTGCAGGCCACCGTGACCGGTGCCGGTGAGCTGCGGGCGCTGAAGATCGACCCGAAGGCCGTGGACCCGGAGGACACCGAGACCCTCGCCGACCTGATCGTCGCAGCCGTACAGGCGGCCAACGAGAACGCGCAGTCGCTCCAGCAGCAGAAGCTCGGCCCGCTGGCCCAGGGCCTCGGCGGCGGCACCGGCATCCCCGGTCTGCCGTTCTGAGGCCGGGCCAACTACGGTACGTACCGAAAGGTCTCCAGGAAGGGCATTCCGGTGTACGAAGGCGTGGTCCAGGACCTCATCGACGAGCTGGGGCGGCTGCCCGGCGTCGGTCCCAAGAGCGCGCAGCGGATCGCCTTTCACATCCTGCAGGCCGAGCCGACGGACGTGAAGCGGCTCGCGCAGGCGCTCATCGAGGTCAAGGCGAAGGTCCGCTTCTGTGCGACGTGCGGCAACGTGGCGCAGGAGGAACTGTGCGGCATCTGCCGTGACCCGCGCCGTGACCCCTCGGTCATCTGCGTGGTGGAGGAGCCGAAGGACGTCGTCGCCATCGAGCGCACCCGCGAGTTCCGCGGGCGTTACCACGTCCTCGGCGGCGCCATCAGCCCGATCGAGGGCGTCGGTCCCGACGACCTGCGTATACGAGAACTTCTCGCGCGGTTGGCCGACGGGACGGTCACGGAACTGATCCTGGCCACGGACCCGAATCTGGAGGGCGAGGCGACGGCGACGTACCTCGCCCGCATGATCAAGCCCATGGGCCTGAAGGTCACCCGCCTGGCCAGCGGCCTCCCGGTGGGTGGCGACCTGGAATACGCGGACGAGGTCACTCTCGGCCGCGCCTTCGAGGGGAGACGACTCCTAGATGTCTGACGCCACACTGCACGCGACCGCTCAGAACCCGGACGATTTCGTGGTCCAGATCGCGGACCAGGTCGAGAGCTTCCTGGTGGCCGTCACGGAGGTGGCGAGGGGCGACGAGCCCGGCTCGACCGTGCCCTTCCTCCTCCTGGAGGTCTCCCAGCTGCTGCTGGCCGGCGGCCGCCTCGGCGCGCACGAGGACATCGTCCCCGAGGAGCGCTACGAGCCCGATCTGGGCCCCGAGCCGGACGTGGACGAACTCCGCGAGAACCTGGCCCGCCTGCTCGACCCGGTCGACGTCTACTCCGAGGTCTTCGACCCGTACGAGCCGCGCAAGGCCCCGGTCCCGGCGCGTATCTCCGACGACCTGGCCGACGTCATCACCGACCTGCGCCACGGCATGGCCCACTACCGCTCCGGCCGCACCACGGAGGCCCTGTGGTGGTGGCAGTTCTCGTACTTCTCCAACTGGGGCCCGACGGCCTCCGCCGTGCTGCGCGCTCTGCAGTCGGTCCTCATCCACGTCCGCCTCAACCAGCCCCTGGAAGAGCTCGACGGCCTCGACACCGACCAGGCCACCATGGGCGACGAGACCCTGGAGTTCGAGGCGGGCCGCGTGATGGCGGAGGAGATCGGCGCACCGCTGGGGATCCAGCGGGGGAAGTAGGGGCGAGTCCGCCCAGCGCAGAGGATGGGTGGATTCACCCGTTGAGCTGAACATATAAGGATTCCCTTCTGCCGGTAGGCGCCGTACGCTCAGATGCGGAGCATGAACTGGGAGATCAACCTCCACCCTGCACGGAAGTGCGGATTCTGTTCGTCTTCGACCCCAGGCGGGAGGCGATCCTGCTGGTCGCCGGAGACAAGTCGGGTCGCTGGCGGGAGTGGTACCGCGAGGCGATCCCGGTTGCCGAAGCCCGCTACGACGAGTACCTGGAGTACCTGGCGGTCGCCGACGAGGCAGAAAAGGACGGGAGGACTCGATGAGCCGGTACAGCAGCTGGGCAGAGGTCAAGCGGCGGCTGCGGGAGAACCAGCCTGAGGTGTCCGACGCCGAGTGGGAGTCCCGTAAGCAGGTGGCTCGAACGGCGACCGAGGCATACGTGGTTGGTCACCACCTTCGGGAGATCCGGGAGGAACAGGGGCTGACACAGGCGGAGGTGGCCAAGGTGGTGGGCATCTCCCAGGCCCGGGTTTCCCAGATCGAGCGGGGTGAGATCCACAATCTGGAGACCATGCGGATGTACGCACAGGCTCTCGGGGCCCGGATCACTGTGACCATCGAGTACGGCGATCGGGCCGCAGGGGCGGCTTGATCGGCGTTTTCGGTCATCTGCTCCTGGCTTCCCACCAGTTGGGAGTGACATGTGAGGCGTGACGAGTCATGTCGGACACCTGCATCAGATCCGGGAGCACATCACCGTCGAGGACAACTCGATGCGCTGGGTCACGCGGACCTACTGGTCGCGTACGCGCAGGTCGGCGGCCTGGTGGGAAGAGTTCGCCCGGGCGCGCAATGGCAGGATCGTGACCGACGGCTATGAGCCGGGGCTGGCCCGGGTCGAGGAGGCCGAGCCCGTCGGTCCGTCCGAGCCCGTCGGTCAGGCCGAGGCCGACCAGGAGCCGGATGGCGAGCCTCGGCCCAGTGCGGCCTACCAGGCTCTCGCGGAACTCCATGGCACAGACCCCCGTATGCCGCTGTCCGAATCCGACTGCCGGTCCCTCGAATCCCTTGCCGCGGAGTGGCTGTCGCGTGGCTCGACGCCCCAGGACATCACCCGCGCCCTCACCGGCGGACTCCCGTCCGAGGTCACCAATCCGGGCGGTCTCGCCCGCAAGCGACTGGAGAAGAAGATGCCCCCGAAGAAGTCCAAGGTGCGCCAGAAGAAGGCCCCGCTCCGCGCCCGGATCGACCGGGTGCTCCTGGCCTGCATCACGTGCGACGCCGACGAGCGGACCGTGGAGATCGTCGGTGGCGTGTGCCGCCCGTGCCGGGTGGAACTCGGGCTGACACGCCCGACGGCGAGCCGATCCCGTCCCTGCCGGAGATGCTTCTGGCCGGGCCGGTCTCCAGCGCCGTGGACGTGCACGCCTGGGCGGCCCGGGTGCGGGCGGCGGGCGGTCTGCGCACTCCTGCCGGCAAGGCGCTTTGGGAGGGCGTGTGAGCGTGCAGGACGTGCCGGTCCGGGCACCATGGAGCCGAGGGGCATCATCGCCTGGTTGTTCGGAATGGCCGGGCTCGCCCGGACGGCCTGCTGGCTCAAGGAGTTCAGCGACTGAGCCACATCCCCCACAGGCCCTTCGTCATCGCCGTGGCGCCGCCCGCCAGGGCCAGCGCGAGGACCAGGTGGCGGGCGCGGCGCTCGGGGATGCGGGCGGCGACCGCGTTGCCGATCAGGGCGCCGGTCGTCATCGCCGCGCCGACGACCGCCCACTGGGGCCCGGTCAGCCGGGGCGTGCCGTTCGCGGCGACGGAGAAGGCGTTGACGGCGACACCGTAGAACTGCGCGTTGGGGACGAACTCCCGTACCGTCCAGCCCGCGTTGAGTGCGTAGAGGGACACCGGCGGGCCGCCCACGCCCGCCGCCGTGTTCATGAAGCCGCCCAGCGCTCCCGCCGTCACCGCTCCCGTGCCGCCCTTGAGGGCCGGGACCCGGGCGCCGCGCAGCACGAGCAGGACGGCCGCCGTCACCAGTGCCCCCGTCGCCAACAGCAGGACGGGTCGCGGGAGTTGGCGCGTCGTCCAGGCGCCCGCCGGGACCGTGCAGGCGGCCGCCAGACACAGTGGCACCATCGCCGCCGGCCGGACCCGCCGCCAGCCGCCCGCCAGGCCCACGACGCTGATGGCGCCGGCCGCGCAGTTGGCGAGCACCACCCCGTCGGCGGGGCCGAGCAGCAGCACCAGCGCCGGTACGGCGACCAGGGCGAAGCCCATGCCGGTCAGCCACTGCACGCTCGCGCCGAGCAGGACGATCGCCGCGAGCAGGATGTCCGTCATGCCGCACCCCCCGTACGCCCCGTGCGTCTCCTTGATAGTTGAAACCTAATGCGGTTACGACTGTGACGCGGGGCACTTTTCCGCGTGGTCCGGCGGAGGCTGGGCAGATGCGGGACGCGGACGTCCGATGCCGCACCATTCGATGCCACCGATGTATGTCTCACCATGCGGGAGCAGGCCGGTGGAATTCGGGCGCTCGTTAGACTGAGCCGACACAAACGAACCGAGCGAGGAGCGCACGTGGGCCTTGTCGTGCAGAAGTACGGAGGCTCCTCCGTAGCCGATGCCGAAGGCATCAAGCGCGTCGCCAAGCGGATCGTGGAAGCGAAGAAGAACGGCAACCAGGTTGTCGTCGTCGTTTCCGCGATGGGCGACACGACGGACGAGCTGATCGATCTCGCCGAGCAGGTTTCGCCGATGCCTGCCGGGCGCGAATTCGACATGCTGCTGACCGCCGGGGAGCGGATCTCCATGGCCCTGCTGGCGATGGCGATCAAAAACCTGGGCCACGAGGCCCAGTCCTTCACCGGCAGCCAGGCAGGCGTCATCACCGACTCGGTCCACAACAAAGCCCGGATCATCGACGTCACGCCCGGCCGGATCCGGGACTCGCTCGACAAGGGCAACATCGCGATCGTCGCCGGGTTCCAGGGCGTGAGTGCCGACAAGAAGGACATCACCACGCTGGGCCGTGGCGGTTCCGACACGACGGCCGTGGCGCTCGCCGCCGCGCTCGACGCCGAGGTCTGCGAGATCTACACCGACGTCGACGGCGTGTTCACCGCCGACCCGCGCGTGGTGAAGAAGGCGAAGAAGATCGACTGGATCTCCTTCGAGGACATGCTGGAGCTCGCCGCCTCCGGCTCCAAGGTGCTGCTCCACCGCTGTGTGGAGTACGCCCGCCGCTACAACATCCCGATCCACGTCCGGTCCAGCTTCAGTGGGCTGCAGGGCACGTGGGTCAGCAGTGAGCCGATTGGGGACAAGAAGGTGGAGCAGGCCATCATCTCCGGTGTCGCGCACGACACCTCCGAGGCCAAGATCACGGTCGTCGGTGTGCCGGACAAGCCGGGTGAGGCTGCGGCGATCTTCCGGACCATCGCCGATGCCGAGATCAACATCGACATGGTCGTGCAGAACGTGTCCGCCGCCTCCACCGGCCTGACGGACATCTCCTTCACGCTGCCGAAGACCGAGGGCCGCAAGGCCATCGACGCGCTGGAGAAGAACCGGCCGGGGATCGGCTTCGATTCCCTTCGGTACGACGACCAGATCGGCAAGATCTCGCTGGTCGGCGCGGGTATGAAGACCAACCCCGGGGTCACCGCGTCCTTCTTCGAGGCGCTGTCCGCCGCGGGCGTGAACATCGAGCTGATCTCCACCTCGGAGATCCGTATCTCGGTCGTCACCCGCGAGGACGACGTGCCGGAGGCCGTGCGCGCCGTGCACACCGCCTTCGGGCTCGACTCCGACACCGACGAGGCTGTCGTCTATGGCGGCACCGGCCGATGACCGGCGCCACGACGCACGGAGGCGTACGACGATGACCGGCAAGCCGACGCTCGCGGTCGTGGGAGCGACCGGGGCCGTCGGCGCGGTCATGCTCCAGATCCTGTCCCAGCACGCGGACATCTGGGGCGAGATCCGCCTGATCGCCTCCCCGCGCTCGGCCGGCCGCAAGCTGGCCGTGCGCGGGGAGGAGGTCGAGGTGGTGGCCCTCAGCGAAGAGGCCTTCGACGGGGTCGACATCGCGATGTTCGACGTCCCGGACGAGGTCGCCGAGCATTGGGCGCCGATCGCCGCCGCGCGGGGCGTGGTCGTCGTCGACAACTCCGCCGCCTTCCGGCTGCACCCCGAGGTGCCGCTCGTGGTGCCCGAGGTCAACCCGCACGCGGTACGGACCCGGCCGCGCGGGATCATCGCCAACCCCAACTGCACGACCCTGACGATGATCGTCGCCCTGGGCGCGCTGCACGCCGAGTTCGGGCTGCGCGAGCTGGTGGTGTCGTCGTACCAGGCGGTGAGCGGGGCCGGGCGGGCCGGTGTGGACACGCTCCGGGCCCAGCTGTCCCTGGTGGCCGGGACCGAGCTGGGCACCAAGCCCGGTGACGTACGGCGGGTCGTCGGCGAGGACACCGGGCCGTTCCCGGAGCCGGTCGCGCTGAACGTCGTGCCGTGGGCCGGGTCGCTGCGGGAGGACGGCTGGTCGTCGGAGGAGATGAAGGTCCGCGACGAGGCCCGCAAGATCCTCGGGCTGCCGCAGCTGCCCGTCGCCGTGACCTGCGTACGCGTCCCCGTGATCACCACCCATTCCCTCACCGTCCACGCCCGCTTCCAGGGCGACGTGACGGTCGACCGGGCCCGGGAGATCCTCGCGACGGCGCCCGGGGTGGTGCTGTGCGACGACCCGGCCGCCGGTGAGTTCCCGACCCCCGCGGACGTGGTGGGCACCGACCCGACCTGGGTGGGCCGGCTGCGGCGGGCCCTGGACGACCCGACCGCGCTGGAACTCTTCGTCTGCGGGGACAACCTCCGCAAGGGAGCGGCGCTGAACACCGCGCAGATCGCGGAGCTGGTGGCGTCGGAGTTCTCCTGAGTGCCATTTGTAGGATCTCCGTAAGAAATGTGTTCAGAAGCATGGTCCGGACCACTTGAACCAGGCTGTACCGGCAACGGAAGATCACCACAGGAACCTCCTCCCCGCCCCGCGCAACCGCTTGCAGGGCGGGGAGCGTCTTTGCGGTCGCCCTTGCGGGGCCGTGGGCGTGAGGATCCTGGCGTGGGGGCGCCGTGATCGGGGCGTGGGGACGCCCGTTCATACAGGACATAAGGGAAGAGCGGGACGCATGACGGCACTTGACGTACGGCCGGATGTCGCACATGTGACACCCCGCACGTACAACCCTGGCGGGGGTGGGCGTGTCCAACTGGCGTGGCAGAGGTACTCGAACTCAGCGCGGCCCGCGGCGCGGCGGCCCTCCGGCCGCCCCGTGCGGCGCTCCGGCCCCGCACGCCCGGCGGCATGCCGGTGATCGCGCCCATGCCCGCAGCGCGGCCCGCCCGCATACCCAGTCAGCGTGACGACTCCGACGAGGCCGCGGCGACGGCCGCCGCCGGTACGACCGTCGACCACCTCACCGAGACCTACCGGGCGCACTACCGCTCGCTGCTCGGTCTCGCCGCGCTGCTCCTCGACGACACCGCCTCCTGCGAGGACGTCGTCCAGGAGGCCTTCATCCGCGTGCACTCCGCCCGCAAGCGCGTCCGCGACCCCGAGAAGACCCTCGCGTACCTCCGCCAGACGGTCGTCAACCTCTCCCGCTCCACGCTGCGCCGCCGCATCCTCGGCCTGAAGCTGCTCTCCAAGCCGATGCCGGACATGGCGAGCGCGGAGGAGGGCGCCTACGACCAGCTGGAGCGCCGCGACCTCATCAAGGCCATGAAGGGCCTGCAGCGCCGCCAGCGCGAGGTCCTGGTGCTGCGCTACTTCGCGGACATGACCGAGGCCCAGGTCGCCGAGAGCCTCGGGATCTCGCTGGGTTCGGTGAAGGCCTACGGCTCACGGGGCATCGCCGCGCTGCGCGTGGCCATGGAGGCACCGGCATGAGCGCGCGAGCCGAAGGGGGCGATTCAGATGAACGCCACTCCCACGAACGTCATGAGCCCTTCGCCTGGCACGAACCGGCGGACCGGGACGAGCAAGACCACACGCAACCGCACGCTGGGAACGGAACTGTGAACCACGGCCCCGACGAGAAGGGTCCCGAGGGGCTCGAACTGGGTCCTGCGGGGCATGACCCGGGCGCCGAGGAGCGTGGCCGCGGTGCCGAGGGGCGCGGGAACGGGCCCGCGGGGTCCGGTTCGGGTCCTGACGGGCGCGGCGCGGGCTTCGCAGCCGGGGGATCCGGACCCGGCCCGGACGGGTCCGGACCGGGTTCGGACGGCCCCCGGGTGGATCTCGCCGGGCTCGGTGACGACGAGCTGGCCCTGCGGCGGATGCTGCACTCCGCGGTCGACGACCTCGAACCGCGTACCGGCACGCTGGACCGGCTGCGCCGGGCCGTGCCCGCGCGGCGGGCGCGCAAGCGGCAGGCCGCCGTCGGCATGGCCGCCGCGGCCCTGTTCATCGGCACCGCGATCCCGGCCCTCGTGCACGTCTCCCACTCCGGCGGCACCGAGCCCGACACCGCCATGGCCGGCCAGTCCTCGCAGGCCCAGGGCGGCACCGGGCAGAGCCCGGACCAGGGCGGCGACACGGGCACCGGCAAGGGCCCCGGCAGTACGAGCGTCCAGCCCGGCAGGCCGTCCGGCAAGCCCGGCGGGAAAGCCAGGCCCGGCGGCGGCACCACCGGCTCCACCGGCGGCGTCAACCCGTCCCCCACCCTCGCCGCGGGCGGGGTCCCGCAGTGCAAGCCGGCCCAGCTGGGCTCCGCGACCGGCACCGCCGACGCCCCCGACTCCGCGGGCGTGGTCTACGGCACGTTCCGCGTCGCCAACGTCTCCTCCGGCGCGTGTACCGTCGTCGGCGCGGGCACCGTCACCCCGACCGCGGTGGGCGCGGCCGACAAGACCCGGATCAGCGCCGTACGGCATGCGGCCGGGGACGCGGCGACCAGCCTGCCCGATCCCTCGCAGGAGGTCTCCGGGCTGGTCCTGCAGCCGGGCTCGGCCTACGAGGAGAAGTTCGCCTTCGTGCCCTCGCAGGGCTGCCCCACCACCAGCCCCACCGGGGGGTCGGGTACGGGGGGTGCGTCGCCGGATCCGACGCCGACCGCCTCCGGTGGTTCGGCCGACGGTGCGGGCCCGGGGGGCACCGCCACCCAGCCGGCGGCCGAGGACGGCACGGCGGGCGGGAGCGTGCGGATCACGCATACCGGCCAGGGCGGCTCACCCTCGGCCACGGCGACCGTGCCGGGGGAGTGCGCGGGGACGGTGTATTACACCGGGGTGCTGGCCGGGTCGTAGAAACGGGGTGGCCCGGGTCATGGTCCGACGGTTCCCGCGCCGCTAGGGAACCGCGGTGCGGTCCGCCGTGACGGGCGTCGGCGACTCCTCCTCCGGGGTGAGGCCCAGGGCGGCGTCCCGAGCCGCCTCCACCTCGCGTCGCAGCAGCCGGAACCACATGAACACCACGAACCCGGCGAAGACGAACCACTCGCCGGTGTAGCCGAGGTTCTGGAACGCCTTCAGGTCCAGCCCGGTGCCGTCCGGCGCGCTCGCGGGTACGGCCTTCATCCCGGAGTCGGCCCTGTCGAGGGTGATCCACGCGTCGTACAGCCGGTCCGGCACCAGGTTCACCAGTGACGCCGAGCTGATCGCCGCCGTCTGCCCGGCCGGCAGCCCGCCCTGCGCGCCGACCCCGTTGTCCCCGGGCGTCTCGGACGCCTGCAGCGCGCCGGTGACGGTGACTTCACCGCTCGGTGGCGCGGGCGCCCTCGCCGCGTCGGCCGTGCCCGGCAGCCAGCCCCGCACCACGGGCAGCGCCTTGCCGGAGTCCGTGCGCAGCAGGGTGAGGACGTAGAAGCCGCTCTTGTCGTCCAGCTGCCGGCCGGGCACCAGCAGCTGCTTGCCGTAGTGACCGCTCGCCGTGACCCGGCGGCCCGAGGTCGCCTTGTCGACGGGCAGCATCCGGTCCAGCGGCTGTGCGGTCTCTTGCTGGTCGGAGGCGGCCCGCTCGGTCGCGGCGCGACTGTCGTGCACCCGCCCCTCGAACCGGCTCAGCTGCCACGACCCCATGAAGACGCAGAACGGGATGGCGAGCAGCACGAAGACGTTGATGCCCCACCAGCGGGGTGTCAGCAGAAACCGGTACACGCCCTCCACGGTACGGCGCCGCCGCCCGGCCCCGGCTCGCGGGGCACTCCTCGGCCGGTGCCGGCGGTCAGCCCTTGGTGGCCTTCAGCGAGTAGATCAGCGGGATGCGCGGATGGTCCGCCGGGAAGCGGTGATAGCCGTCCCGGATCTCGAAGTTCTCGAAGCGCGGGAAGAGCGACACGTCGTGCTCGTGCAGGAACTCGATGCGCAGCCCGGCCGCGGCGAGCGCGGAGACGACGTCGCCGAGGGTGTGCTGCCACTCCACGCTGCGGTTGTGGACGGTGGGGGCGTCCGGGTCGGCGTAGGTGCCGGGCTCGTCCCACACCTGGGCCTCGCGGCGGAAGTAGTCGTGCACGATCCGCGAACCCGTCGCGTCGTCCAGGGCCTCGGTGAGCGGATGGAACTCGGCGAGATAGAGGAAGCCGCCGGGCGCGACGAGCGAGGCGGCCGTCTTGGCCCAGCGGCGGATGTCGGGCAGCCAGCACAGCGCGCCCAGCCCGGTGTAGACGATGTCGTACGACGCCTCGGGCACCGCCCGCGCCGCGTCGTACACGTCGCTGGTGACGAAGGCCGCGCGCTCGGGGCCGTAGCCGAGGTCGGCCGCGAGGGTGCGGGCCGCCTCGACGGCGGGGGCGGAGAAGTCCAGGCCGACGACGCGGGCGGCGCCCCGGTGGGCCCAGGAGAGGGTGTCGGTCCCGATGTGGCACTGCAGATGCAGCAGGGTCCTGCCGGTGACGTCGCCGACCTCGGCCGTCTCGAAATCCCGCAGGGCGTCCCGGCAGGCCCGGAAGCCGTCGAGGTCGTAGTACTCACCGGCGACATGGACGGGGACCCTTTCGTCCCACATAGCTCGATTGTCCTCACGCCAGTTCGAGGGACCGGACACGGAAGTCGTCTCTGTGCTCACGTTGGGGAAGTTATCCACAGGCTGCGCACATGCGCCAGCCAATTGTCGGCGCGGCCAGGCAGTATGGGCGCATGACTGGGGCGATGAGTGAGAGCAGTACGTCGAGTACGCCGGCGAGCAAGCCGGACATGCCGGACTGGGAGAAGCGCTTCCGGGCGCCGCGGGTGTCGCTGCCCGACTGGGCGGAGGATGCGCCGCACCGCTCCCTGTTCGTGTCGAACGCGACGGGGACGTACGAGCTGTATGCCTGGGACCGGGCGACAGGCGAGCAGCGGCAGGCGACGGACCGGCCGAACGGCACGACGGACGGCGTGCTCTCCCCGGACGGCGCCTGGATCTGGTGGTTCGACGACAAGGACGGCGACGAGTTCGGCATCTGGCGCCGCCAGTCCTTCGGCGGCGGGGCGGACGAGCCGGCCGTCCCGGGCCTCGCCCCCTCCTACCCGGCCGGGCTCGCCCTGGCCCGCGACGGCCGCACGGCGGTCGTCGGCCGCTCCACGGACGAGGACGGTACGACGCTGCACCTCGCGCGCGAGGGCGCGGACCCGGTGGAGATCTACCGGCACCGCGAGTCGGCGGGCGTCGGCGACCTCTCGCACGACGGCTCCCTGATCGCGATCGAGCACACCGAGCACGGCGACGCCATGCACGCGGCGCTGCGCGTGCTCCGCCCGGACGGCACGCCGGTCGCCGAGCTGGACGACACCAAGGGCGGCACCGAGGAGCTGGGCCTGGAGGTGCTGGGCTTCGCGCCGGTGCACGGCGACGCCCGCCTGCTCATCGGCCATCAGCGCCGGGGCCGCTGGGAGCCGCTGGTGTGGGACGTGGCCACGGGCGAGGAGACCGACCTCGCCCTGGACCTGCCCGGTGACGTCAGCGCCGAGTGGTATCCGGACGGCTCGGCCCTGCTCATCGCCCACGGCTTCGAGGCCCGCAGCGAGCTGTTCCGCTACGACCTGGCGACCCGCGAGCTGACCCGTATCCCCACCCCGCCCGGCACGGTCTCCGGCGCCACGGCCCGCCCCGACGGCAGCGTGGAGTATCTGTGGTCGTCGGCCGCCGAGCCGCCGGCGGTGCGCTCGACGCAGGGCCGCGTCGTCCTGGACCCCCCGGGCATGGTCTGCCCGCCGTCGGTGCCGGTGGAGGACGCCTGGGTGGAGGGCCCCGGCGGCCGTATCCACGCCCTGATCCAGAAGCCGGCCGGCGCCACCGGCCCTCTCCCCACGGTCTTCGACCTGCACGGCGGCCCGACGTGGCACGACAGCGACTCCTTCGCCGCGGGCCCGGCCGCCTGGGTCGACCAGGGCTACGCGGTGATCCGCGTCAACTACCGCGGCTCCACCGGCTACGGCCGCGCCTGGACCGACGCCCTGAAGCATCGGGTCGGCCTGATCGAGCTGGAGGACGTGGCCGCGGTGCGCGACTGGGCCGTCGCCTCCGGCCTCGCCGACCCCGCCCGTCTGATCCTCACCGGCGGCTCCTGGGGCGGCTATCTCACCCTGCTCGGGCTCGGCACCCAGCCCGACGCGTGGACGGTGGGCATCGCGGTCGTGCCCGTCGCGGACTACGTCACCGCGTACCACGACGAGATGGAGGCCCTGAAGGCCATGGACCGCACCCTGCTGGGCGGCACCCCCGAGGAGGTCCCCGAGCGCTTCGAGGCCTCGTCCCCGCTGACCTACGTCGACGACGTCAAGGCCCCCGTCTACATCTCGGCGGGCGTCAACGACCCCCGCTGCCCGATCCGCCAGATCGACAACTACGTCAAGCGCCTGGAGGCAAGAGGCGCGACCCACGAGGTCTACCGCTACGACGCCGGCCACGGCTCCCTGGTGGTCGACGAGCGGATCAAGCAGCTCAGACTGGAAATGGACTTCGCGGAACGGCACTTGGGAGCGTAGGGGTGCGCCCCGGGCAGAACTTCGCTGCCGACCGAGTCGGGTGGGTGGGCCCGTGAGGGTCAGCGGAGTTCTGCCAGGCCTCTGCGGGTGGCGGCGACCACGACACGGTCGCCCTTCTCCAGTACGTGGTCCGGTGCCGTGTCGGTGCGGCCCTCCAGGGCCAGTACTCTCCAGGACCCGGCCCGGAAGGCGTCCCGTACGGTGTGCCCCTCCAGTCGGGGATGCCCGGCCACATCGACCGCGGCGAACAGCAGCACCCTCCGCTCCACCGCGATCGCACCGAGCACCTGCCGCCCCAGCATCGCCCCGGCGAACGCGGGCGCGGCCAGATGCGTGACGCTCCGGCTCCGGGTCAGCGCATGCGGATACGCCGCCCGCAGCGTCCGGTACACGGCGGTGGCGAAGTCGTCGTCGTACAGCCGTAGCACCACCCGCAGATCGGGCCGTACGGAGCGGGCGTACAGCACGGCCTCCAGGTTCGTGGTGTCCGCGCTGGTCACCGCGAGCAGCGCGTACGCCCGGTGGATCTTGGCGGACTCCAGCACCCCTTCCTGGGTGACATCGCCGAGCACCACCGGCACCCGCAGCCGCCGCGCGGTCGCGAGGCCCCGCGCCTCCGGATCGGACTCGACGCACACGACGGGGATGTTCAGCTCGCGCAGCCGGGTCAGCACCCGGGTACCGATCTTCCCCAGCCCGAGCAGCACCACATGCCCGCCGAGGCCGCGCGGCGGCTTGCGCAGGGCGGAGGCGGTGCGGAAGGTACCGAGCGCCTCCAGCACGGCCGCCATCAGCACCGGAAGCAGCAGTAACCCGACCAGCCCGGAGAGGAGTTGAAGGATTTGCCGGCTCAGTGGCTCCCCGATGGCGGGGTTGTCGATCGCGAACAGGTCGAGAAGGGTGTAGTAGAAGGCCCGCAGCGGATGGATCCCGGGGGTGGCCACCCACAGCGCCACCGCGAGGGCGACCACGCAGGCCACCATGCCCGCCAGCGACCACCGCAGCCGCCGCGAGAACAGAGAGGCGAGCGGCGGCACCCCGCCCCGGCCGGGCACGGCCGACTCCCCGCCGCCCGCCGAGGACACCTGCTCCAGCACCACGGCCGCCCGCCCGCCAGCCTGCCGTACCTCGTCGTCGTCCGGCAGCAGCCGCGGCTCCTGGTCCCCGCTGCCCTCGGGGTCCGTACCGGTGGGCGAGAGCAGGGCGAGCGTGCACAACCCGGCGCCGGCCGTGGGTCGTTCGACGGCCCGCAGCAGCAGCCCCTCGGTCTGGACGACCTTGCTGGTGCCGGCGACGGCGGTGGCCGCCAGCGCGGGCGCGGCGGTGTCGGCGTCGGACAGCACGGTGGTGGAAGCGTCCCGGCCGCCCTCGCCGTCGCCGGTGGCCAACGCGGCGGCCTGGTCGAGGAGTTCCTCGATGTGCTGGCCCAACCGCCGGTTGTAGAGCCGGAGGACGAGCCGGATCCGCGGGTTGAGCCGGCGGGCGGTCAGCGCGGCCCGGATGTTGGTCTCGTCGTCGTCGAAGACGAGGGCGAGCGCGGTGGCCCGTTCCACCCCGGCCTCGGCGAGCACGGCCTCGGTGATCTCGGGGGACGCCAACACCCGTGTGGTGTCACCGCCGTTGTTGCCGTTGCCGGTGCCCGTGGCCGTCGTGGCCGATCCGGATCCCGGCCCGGATCCCGACCCGGATCCGGTGCCGGCGCGGCCAACCGTGGCGCTCACCACCCGGTCGAACAGCGCGGCCGAGGCCAACCGGGCCCGGCCGACCACCGGAGGCCGGACGGTGCGCTCGTTCGGCGGTACCACGAGGGTGACCTGCTCGCCGTAGACTCCGCGCAACTCGGCGGCCAGCCGGTGCGCGAGCCCGTCGTCACCGCACACCACCATGTGCGCCGGCGGGGCACCCGGCCCCCCTTGATTCGGAACGCTCGCCACGAGGGAGAAGACTGCCCCAAGGACACGGGTGGTTCCAGCAGTGCCGTGAACACCCGTGCGCCGCCCCGCGTACTGACGGGGAGGGAGCGCACCAGGACAGCCAGCCGGAGGTAACCGTACGTGGCCATCACCGAAGACGCCCCGCCGGGCACGGAGGCCGGCCCCGAGCCCGGTCCCGAGAGCCGGCGGCTCAGCTCCCCCTTGGTGCTGACGCTGATTCTGCTGCTGGCGGTGCTCGCCCAGTCCCCGATCCGCGGGTTCCTCGGCACCCCGCTGATGCAGAGCTGGATGACGGTGTTCGTCGCGGTGACCGTGCAGGCGCTGCCGTTCCTGGTGCTCGGCGTGCTGCTGTCGGCGGCGATCGCGGTGTTCGTGCCCCCGTCCTTCTTCGCCCGCGCCCTGCCGCGCCGCCCCGCCCTCGCCGTGCCGGTCGCCGGGGTCGCGGGCGCGATCCTGCCCGGCTGCGAGTGCGCGTCGGTGCCGGTGGCGGGCGCCCTGGTGCGCAGGGGCGTCACCCCGGCCGCCGCCCTCGCCTTCCTCCTCTCCGCCCCCGCGATCAACCCGATCGTGCTGACCGCCACCGCCGTCGCCTTCCCGCGCGACCCGGAGATGGTGCTGGGCCGGTTCCTGGCGAGCCTGCTGGTGGCGTGCGCGATGGGCTGGCTGTGGCAGCGGCTGGGCCGCACCGAATGGCTGCGCCCGCCGGCCCACGGCGCGCACGAGGGCGCGACGAAGGGGGAGGCGTTCTGGAACTCGGTACGGCACGACACCATGCACGCCGGCGGATTCCTGGTGCTCGGCGCGATGGCCGCGGCCACGCTGAAGGCGGCCACCCCGGCGGACTGGCTGCGCGCGGCGGCCGGAAGCCCCGTCTTCTCCGTGCTCGCCCTCGCCGTGCTGGCCGTGCTGCTGTCCATCTGCTCGGAGGCGGACGCGTTCGTCGCGGCCTCCCTCACCCAGTTCTCCCTGACGGCCAAGCTGGTGTTCCTGGTGGTGGGCCCGATGATCGACCTCAAGCTCTTCGCGATGCAGGCCGGCACCTTCGGCCGCGCCTTCGCGCTCCGCTTCGCGCCCGCCACGTTCGCGATGGCCCTCGCGGGCGCCGTGGTGACCTCGGCGGTGCTGTTGTGAACCGCCAGGCGCAGGCCGCCGTCATGTTCCTGCTCGGCGCCGCCCTGCTGCACGCGGGCAGCACCGGCCTGTATCTGCGGTACGTCAAGGCGGGCCTGCAGCCGCTGCTGCTGGCCTCGGGCGCGGTCCTGATCGCGGCGGCGCTGGCGACGGTCTGGTACGAGCACCGACGGACCCGACGCCAGGCCCTCGCCGGGGGACACGCCGACGACCACGGGCACCCCGAACCCCGGATCTCCTGGCTGCTGCTGCTCCCCCTCCTCGCCCTCATCCTCGTCGCCCCGCCCGCCCTCGGCTCCTACAGCGCGCTGCGTTCCGGTACGGCCCTGCAGAAGCAGTACGCCTACGGCAAACTGCCCGCGGCCGACCCGGCCCCGCTCTCCGTGATCGACTACGCCTCCCGCGCGGCCTACGACCACGGCCGCTCCCTGCACGGCCGCCCGGTCCGCCTCACCGGCTTCCTCGCCCTGGACCACTCGGGGGCGCCGTACCTGGTCCGGATGGCGCTCAACTGCTGTGCCGCGGACGCCCAGCCGGTCAAGATCGCCCTGACCGGTGAGCTGCCCCCGGTGCTGCGCCCGGACGCCTGGCTGGAGGTGACCGGCACCTATTCCCCGCGCCTCACGCACGACCCGGTCAACAACGGGCCCATCCCGTATCTGAAGGTGACCTCGGCGAGGCCGGTCCCGGTGCCGCACGACCCGTACGACGAGACCTGGAACAACTGAGACGCGCCGGACGCCGCGGCGCCTTCAGGGCGGCCCAGGCCTGGCCTAGGCCTCCGTAAGGTCGAACCGCTCCAAGTCCCGCAGCCAGGCGTGTGCGTTGCCGTCCGACGGGGCCCGCCAGTCGCCGCGGGGGGACAGGGCGCCGCCCGCCGAGACCTTCGGGCCGTTCGGCATGGCCGAGCGCTTGAACTGGGAGAAGGCGAAGAAGCGGCGGATGAAGACCTCCAGCCAGTGCCGGATCTGGGCGAGGTCGTACGCGCCGCGGTCGGCCTCCGGGAAGCCGGGCGGCCAGGCGCCGGCCTCCGCGTCGTGCCAGGCGTGCCAGGCGAGGAAGGCGATCTTCGAGGGACGGAAGCCGTAGCGCAGGACGTGGAAGAGGGTGAAGTCGTGCAGCGCGTACGGGCCGATCTTCGACTCCGTGGACTGCATCTCCTCGCCCGGCACCAGTTCGGGGCTGATCTCGGTGTCCAGGATGGCGGCCAGGATCTTGCCGGTCTCCTCGTCGAACTGCTCGCTGCTGATGACCCAGCGGATGAGGTGCTGGATGAGCGTCTTCGGAACACCGGAGTTGACGTTGTAGTGGCTCATCTGGTCGCCGACGCCGTACGTGGACCAGCCGAGCGCCAGCTCGGAGAGGTCGCCGGTGCCGAGCACGATGCCGCCGCGCTGGTTGGCCAGCCGGAACAGGTAGTCGGTGCGCAGGCCCGCCTGGACGTTCTCGAAGGTGATGTCGTACACCGGTTCGCCGGCGGCGAAGGGGTGGCCGATCTCCTTCAGCATGAGCCGCGCGGTCGGCGTGATGTCCAGCTCGGCTGCGGTGATGCCGAGGGCCCGCATCAGCCGGTGTGCGTTGTCCTTGGTGTGGTCGCTGGTGGCGAAGCCGGGCAGGGTGAAGCCCAGGATGTCGCTGCGCGGGCGGCCGGCCCGGTCCATCGCGCGGGCGGCGACGATCAGGGCGTGCGTGGAGTCGAGTCCGCCGGAGACACCGATGACGACCTTGGGTCCGCCGATCGCCGCGAGGCGCTGCTGGAGGCCGGCGACCTGGATGTTGTACGCCTCGTAGCAGTCGAGGGCGAGCCGATCGGCGTCGGCGGGCACGAACGGGAAGCGCTCCACGCGCCGGCGCAGGCCGAGGTCGGTGGCGGCCGGCGGGGCGAGTGCGAAGGACACCGTGCGGAAGTCGCCGGTGCGGGCGGCGTGGGTCCGGCGGTTCTCGCCGAACGTGCCCATCCGCTGCCGCTCCTGCCGCAGCAGGTCCAGGTCGACGTCGGCCACCGCGTACTGCTCGCCGAGCGGGAACCGCTCGCTCTCGTCCAGCAGCACGCCGTTCTCGTAGATCAGGGTCTGGCCGTCCCAGGACAGGTCGGTGGTCGACTCGCCGAGACCGGCCGCCGCGTAGACGTACGCGGCGAGGCAGCGCGCGGACGCCGAGCGGCACAGCAACTTGCGGTCCTCGGCCCGGCCGACCGTGATCGGGCTGCCCGAGAGGTTGACGAGCACGGTCGCGCCGGCCAGCGCCGCCTCCGCGCTCGGCGGCACCGGGACCCACATGTCCTCGCAGATCTCCGCGTGCACCACCAGTCCGGGCACGTCCGCCGCCGCGAAGAGCAGGTCCACGCCGAACGGTACGTCCGTGCCGCCGAGCCGGATCGTTCCGCCGCGCTCGTCGTCGCCGGCGGCGATCTGCCGGCGCTCGTAGAACTCCCGGTAGTTCGGCGGGTACGACTTCGGTACGACGCCGAGGATCCGGCCGCGGTGCACGAGCACCGCGCAGTTGAAGATCCGGTCGCGATGGCGCAGCGGGGCGCCGACGACCAGCACCGGCAGCAGGTCCGCCGACTCGGCCACGACGGTGGCGAGCGCCTTCTCGACGTCGTCGAGCAGCGCGTCCTGCAGCAGCAGGTCGTCGATCGCGTACCCGGTCAGGCACAGCTCCGAGAACACGGCGACGGCCACGCCCTCCTCGGCACACCGGCGCGCATGCCGCAGGACCGCCTCGGCGTTGGCGGCCGGGTCGGCGATGACGGTGTGGCCCGTACACGCGGCGACGCGCGCGAAGCCGTGCTGGTAGATCGACCAGAAGCTCAACGGGACCTCTCTCATGACTCCACGGACTCCACGGACTACGGGAGGGACTACGGGAGCAAGCCTAAGAGGAAGCCTAAGAGGAAGCCGGAGGGCCCGTCCCACCGAGCTCCGCACGCCCGCCGCCCGCCGTCCACCTGCGGGTTTCAGCGCACCACGGCCCCGCCCGGCCGGCTGAAACCCGGTTGAAGCCGCTCTGAACCGGCGAGGGCGCACGCTCTGCGGCATGACGACGACAGAGCGAGGACTCGCGATCGCGGCCACCGGGCTGCGGAAGGCCTACGGGGACAAGACCGTCCTCGACGGCATCGACATCCAAGTGCCCGCGGGCACGATCTTCTCCCTCCTCGGGCCGAACGGCGCGGGCAAGACCACGGCGGTCAACATCCTGTCCACCCTGATCTCCGCCGACGCCGGCGAGGCACGGGTCGCCGGGCACCACCTCGTCTCCGAGGCCCACGCGGTCCGGGCCGCCATCGGGGTCACCGGCCAGTTCTCCGCCGTGGACGGGCTGATCACCGGTGAGGAGAACATGCTGCTGATGGCCGACCTGAACCACCTGTCCCGGCGGGAGGGACGGCGGGTCGTCGCCGGCCTGCTGGAGCGCTTCGACCTGGTCGAGGCCGCGAAGAAGCCCGCCTCCACCTACTCCGGCGGCATGAAGCGCCGCCTCGACATCGCCATGACCCTGGTCGGCAACCCGCGGATCATCTTCCTCGACGAGCCCACCACCGGCCTCGACCCGCGGTCCCGGCACACCATGTGGGGGATCATCCGTGAGCTGGTCGCGGGCGGTACGACCGTCTTCCTCACCACCCAGTACCTGGAGGAGGCCGACCAGCTCGCCGACCGGATCGCGGTGCTCAACGGCGGCAAGCTCGTCGCCCAGGGCAGCGCCGAGGAGCTGAAGCGGCTGGTCCCCGGCGGCCACGTACGGCTGCGGTTCTCCGACCCGGTGGCGTACGAGCGGGCGGCGACCGCGCTGCGCGAGACCACGCGCGACGACGAGGCGTTCACCCTGCAGATCCCCAGCGACGGCAGCCAGCGCGAGCTGCGTGCCGTCCTCGACTGGCTCGACGCCGCCGGTATCGAGGCCGACGAGCTGTCCGTGCACACCCCGGACCTGGACGACGTGTTCTTCGCCCTGACCGGAAGCTCCGTACCCGCCCAGTCCACCGCTCAGCCCACCGGCAAGGAGACCCTCCGATGAGCAACGCCACCTACGCGGTTCGCGACAACCTCACCATGCTGCGGCGCAACCTCCTGCACGCCCGCCGCTACCCCTCCCTCACCCTGAACCTCCTGCTCACGCCGGTCATGCTGCTGCTGATCTTCGTCTACGTCTTCGGTGACGTGATGAGTGCCGGCATCAACGGCGGCCACGCCGACCGCTCCCAGTACGTCGCCTACCTGCTCCCCGGCATCCTGATGATGACCATCGGGGGCACCTCGCTCGGCACCGCGGTGTCCGTGGTCACCGACATGACCGAGGGCATCATGGCCCGCTTCCGCACCATGGCCATCTCCCGGGCCTCCGTGCTGATCGGCCATGTGATCGGCAGCGTGATCCAGACCATGATGTCCCTGCTGCTCGTGCTGGGCATCGGCCTCGCCATCGGCTTCCGGCCGAACGCGACACCGCTGGAGTGGATCCTGGCCGTCGGACTGCTGGCACTGGTCAGCATCGCGCTGATCTGGATCGCCGTCGGCATCGGCCTGGCGAGCCCCAACGCCGAGGGCGCCAGCAACCTGGGCATGCCGCTGATGATCCTTCCCCTGCTGGGCAGCGCCTTCGTGCCGGTGCACCTCATGCCGGGCTGGTTCCGCTGGTTCGCCGAGTACCAACCCTTCTCGCCCGCCATCGAGACCCTGCGCGGACTGCTGCTGGGCAGCGGGATCGGCACGAAGAACGCGGTGCTGGCCGTGGCGTGGTGCCTGGGACTGAGCCTGCTCGGCTATCTGTGGTCCAAGGCGCAGTTCAACCGCGAGCCCAAGCGGTGAGGCGTGAGACCGGGCGGGTCACCCGCCGGTCAGCTCGCGCAGCGCCTCCGCCCGCAACTCCTCCCGCCCCAGGGCGGCGTACCTCGACTTCGCGTCGGTGTACGCCGCCCCGTCGGCGTTCTGGGCCGCCTGCCGGGACCGGGCCAGGGACAGGGTGGGGAACTCCCGTACCGCGGGCATCCGTTCCGCCAGCGCCACCAGCCGTACCGCCGCCGCCTCGCCCCGGGCCAGCCCGGCGAAGCCGAGCGCCAGCAACACCGTGCCGTACACGGGCAGTTCCACCGGGGCATGCTCGGTCCCGGACCTCGACAGCATGCCGAGCAGCCGCTCCCGCAGCTCCTCGGCGAGGTCGGCCACCGGCTCCAGCCGGCCGGCCTGCGCATGCGCCGCCAGCGTGGCCGACCGCACCTCCAGCAACCACGGATCCAGGAACGGGTCACCGGGATACAGCAGGCTGTCCTCGTGTGTCTGCGCGACCGCCCGGCGCCACAGTCCGAGCCCCAGCTCGGTCAGCCCCCGGGCCAGCGCGATCTCGGCCCGGGCCGACAGATCGGGGGTGTAGACCCGGGCGGACTCGGGCGGCTGGTCCAGCGCCGCGAGCTGCAGCCAGTACTCCGCCTCGTCGACGTCCCCGCGCTGCAGACAGGCCAGGACCAGTCCCCAGCGCACCCCGACCGAGTCCGACCAGTCGCCGACCCGGCTGAACTCGCCGAGCGCGTCCAGCGCGGCCCGCAGATGGCCGTACGCCTCCGCACCCCGCTCGGACTGCAGGCACAGCTGGCTGATCCGCCCGTGGCTGAGCAGCAGGGTGGCCGGATTGCCGAGCGGCTTCAGCGCTTCGAGCATCCGGCGGGCGTACGCCAGCGCGCGCTCCGTCTCGTGCTGGGACTCCCACACATAACTCGCCACGCCTGCCGCGATGCCCGCCAGCAGCGGCTCGCCGGACTCGCACAGTTCCTCCAGCCGCGCGTAGTGCGGCGGATGGATGTCCGGAACGGCACACAGCACGATCGCCAGCGCTCGCAGCAGGGTGTCCGGCGGCGCGGGCGGCAACCGGCGCAGCGTGACCAACTGCCGTATGGCCTGCGGGCCGTGGCCCATGAACAGGCTCGCCGCGCACACCGCTGCCGCGCTGCGGGCCGACTCCACGTCCTCGGGGCGGTCGGGGGAGGGGCGGAACCGGGACAGCGGCCCTCCGGTCTCGGCGATGAGGGTGGCGAGCCGGTTGTAGTTGGAGTCGGTGGCCCACAGCGAGGCCAGTACGGCGGTGACGGCGGCCGTGGTCGGGCCGTCGGCGCGGGCCAGGGCGTGGCGCAGTGCCAGGACGAGGTTGTCCTGCTCGGCCCGGACGCCCAGCCAGGCGGGCACGGGGTCGCTGCTGAACATCACGTCGTGGTGGGCGCGGCCGAAGTCCCGTGCCCAGGACAGGAACCGGCCGGTGACCGTCTCCTCCTCGCCGGCCTCGGCACGCTGGGCGGAGCCGAACGCGCGCAGCGTCTCCAGCATGTGGAAGCGCACCCCGGCCGGGCCGTCGCCCACCTTGATCAGCGACTGGCCGGCCAGCTGTTCCAGCAGCTCCAGCGCGTCCCCGGTGCCGCCGAGCACATACTCCGCCGCGTCCTCGGTGAAGCCTTGGGGGAACACGGACAGGGCGCGCAGCGCCGCCCGGCCGTCGGGCTCCAGCAGATTCCAGCTCCACTCGACCACGGCCCGCAGCGTGCGATGCCGCGCGGGTGCGTCACGGGCACCGCCGCGCAGCAGCGCGAACCGGTCCCGCAGCCGGCGGGAGATGTCGGCCACGGACAGCACCCGGACCCGGGCCGCGGCCAGCTCCACGGCGAGCGGCAGCCCGTCCAGATGCCGGCAGATCTCGGCCACCGCGTCCGCGGGCAGCTCCACACCGGGCCGGGCGGCCCGCGCCCGCTGTACGAAGAGTTCCTCCGAGGTCGCCCGGGACAGCTCCGGCAGGGCGTACACGGACTCCGAGGTCAGGCCGAGCGGGGCCCGGCTGGTGGCCAGGATGCGCAGGGTGCCGGCCCGCGACACCAGCGCCTGGGCGAGCGCGGCCGCACCCGCGATGACGTGCTCGCAGTTGTCCAGCACCAGCAGGACCGGTCCGGCGCCCAGGGCGCCGGCGATGCCGCTCACGACGTCCCCGCCCCCGGCGAACTGCCGGCCGTCCCCGGCGCCGACCGCCGACGCGACCTCACCGGCGACGTCGTCGTCGGTGGTGACACCGGCCAGCGGGACGAAGTGCACCACGGGCTGCTCGGCGGCCCGGCTCACCGCGTGGGAGAGCCGGGTCTTGCCCAGTCCACCGGGACCGACGACGGTGACCACCCGGGCCTGGCGCAGCAGCCCGGTCACGGCGGTGAGGTCGGCGTCCCGGCCCAGCAGCGGATTCGGCTCGTGCGGCACACCGTGCCGGACCGGGGCCGCGTCCGCGCTGAGCAACTCCTGGTAAACAGCCTTGAGTTGGGGCCCTGGGTCGGTCCCCAGCTCGTCCCGCAGCCGCCGCCGGTAGGCGTCGTACCGGGTCAGCGCCGCGGCTCGCCCCGCCCCGGCGGCCTCGCAGCGCAGCAGCTCCGCCAGCACCTCCTCGTCCCGCGGCAGCTCCTCGGCCAGGTGGGCCAGCGGAGCCAGGGCCTCCTCCCGCCGCCCCAGCCGGGCGAGCGCGAGCGCCCGGGACCGGACCAGCGCCCGGTGCGTCCGCACCCGCCCGGCCCGCAGCGCGGCGACGGGATCACGCAGATCCTCCCCGTCCCCGGCCCCCACACCCCCGTCCCACAGCGCCAGCCCGGCCTCGGCCTCGGCCAGGGCGCCCGCATGATCCCCGCCCCGCGCCCGCTCGGCGCTCGCCGCCTCGTGCACCAGCACCGCGGAGCTGTCCACCTGCGTCTCGTCCAGCGCCAGCCGATAGCCGGCCGGCGTGCTCACGACCAGCTCGGGCCCCACCTGCGCCCTGAGCCGCGACACAAGAATCTGCACCGCCTTACCCGGCCGCTCCGGCAACTCCTCCGTCCACAGCCCCTCCACCAGCCGCCCCGTACTGCAGCCGGACCGCAGATCCTCCGCGAGCAACGCCAGCAGCCCGCGCAGCCGCGGCGCGGTGATCTCCCGCCCACGACAGGCGACTTTGGACAGCAGGGTCAACTCGGTGGTCACGCTCGGAAGAGTAGGCCGTTTCTTCCGGCCTCGGTTGCCGACGGCCCAGCCGGCTTCATGCCCGCGCGATGTCAGCCGAACTCCGCCAGTCTCGGTCGCAGTCCCAGTGCGGTCAGGAGCATCGCCGCGCACAGCAGGCCGCCCGCCCACGGGAGCAGGTCGCTCACCGCCGAGCGGCCGTCCTGCACGGAGGACGTGAAGTGGGCGCGGTTGATGTCGGCGGCTTGGTCCAGGGCGGACATCCAGGCGCCGAAGTGGGCGTTGGAGGTGGCCGGTTCCCAGCCCATGCAGAACTCGGCCGCCTCCCGCTCCTTGCCGGCCGCCAGCAGGGCGCGGACCTTGCGGTCGTCGCGCTGGTAGACGGCGTACGACTCGACCGTCTTCTCGGCCGCGGCGCGCTCGCCGGGGAAGGTGATGTTGTCCAGCTCGCGGCGGAACTCGCCGGTGAAGCGCAGGTCGTGGTGGTCGGTGCGGTACGCCTGCCAGGTCGTGGACAGGTCCGCGTCGTACGTCGACAGGGTCGCCCCCTTGAGGCCGTACAGCTGCTGGGACTTGGCCAGGAACGATGCCTCGTACTGGGGGCGGCGCTCGGGGTCGAGCAGATAGCGGCTCTCGTCGGCGTTGGCGTCGTAGGCGATGGCGCGGGCGCGGGAGAGGGCGACGACGGAGTCGAAGGCGTCGTGGCGGGCCACCCGCAGGTGGGCGGTGGAGGAGGACAGCAGCTTTGCGCCGAGGATCACCGCCAGCAGGGTGGAGAGCGTGGCCGCCAGTACGCCCGGGTTGAGGACGCGGTGGAAGCGGCGGGCCAGGTACCACTGCAGGAGGCCGAGCACGGCCAGGAGCAGGACGCCCAGCGCCAGGACGGCGGCGAGCTGCGCGGAGAGCGTCGAGTCCGACGAGGTGTACTCGGCCTCGAAGGCCTTGTCGTTCGAGGACACCAACATGCTTGCCGCGGGCAGGAGTTGGGTGCGCAGCAGGTCGGTCGCGCGGCGGTAGTCGGCGAGGGCGGCCGGTCTGCCGTCGTGGTGGCCGTCGTTCTCCAGGGCCCGGCCGATCAGCTCCTGGTACTCGGCGAAGTCGTCGGTCAGCGACTCCACGGTCTTCTCGTCGGCCGGGCTGCCCTGCGCGGCGACGGCGAGGGTGCGCAGATCGTGGCCTATCGCGCGCCGGGCGTCGCCGTAGAAGCCGACCGCCTTGGTGTACGGCGTCTGCAGCCGGCCCTGGCCCGCATCGCCGTTGGACAGCAGGATGTTGGCGGCCTGGGCATCCATGTTGTTGAGCGCGAGGTTCAGGTCCGCGGCGCTGGTCGTGCGCGGTGCGTCCTGGCCGCTCACGCGGTTCCAGGTGCCGTCCAGGGCGAGCCCCGCCACGAGCAGCAGGACGGCCAGGGCGCCGGCCGGCACGAGCGTGGCCGCGCGCAGAAGGCGCAGCCGTGCGGGCACGGTGGCCCAGTAGCGGCGACGCAGAGCGGCCCGCGCGGCCACGGCCCGTCGCGCCGGGCGCAGCCCCGGACCCGGTCCGGCCGTCCGCGAGCCCTCTTGGCTCCGCGGTCCGGGGCTGCTCCCGGACGGGGCGACCCCCTCTCGTCGTGGCGGTGTCTCCCCCTCGGGCTGAGTACCCCGCGCTGTTCCGGCCGTGAGAGTCACGGTCCCTCCAACGTCACGCCACGGACGGTCGCCCGTCCCCCGTTGCCGATCAGTCTGCGACGGGATCCGGCCACCCATGCGCCGCGTTGACGCGTCCCTGATGGCTGCTCAGCCCGGTTTGACGGGACCTTGACGACGGACGCACCCGCGCCGTATGGGAGCCGCAAATTCCTTGGCGACCCGGGCGGCCGGCCCGGCGGACCGGGCTAGATTCCCTGTCGGCCGCCGCCGGGGCCGAGCAGGTCCCGGGCACCGTACGACCAACGGAGCGCCCCACTCCACGGTGACGCGAAACCGCGGTGATGCGAATCCGCGGTGACGCGCCGGGCGGCCGTCGACCACCGTCCCCGTCTCGCCTCACGGCACGAAGGTGTCCATGCTTCCCGCCGCCCCCGAGCAGGCCCCACCGTCCCGCCCCGAGAGCCGAGCCCGCACCGGAGGCGAGCGAAGAACGCGGCGCCGTGCGCCGAGCGGGCTCTTCGAACCGGTCCAGCTCGTCCGCTCGTTCCCCGAGGCCGTACGCAAACTGCACCCACGCGTCCTGGCGCGCAACCCGGTGCTGTTCGTCGTCTCCGTCGGCGCGCTCCTGACCACCCTGTCCGCGCTGCTCCATCCGGCGGTCTTCACCTGGGTCATCAGCCTGTGGCTGTGGCTGACGGTCGTCTTCGCCAACCTTGCCGAGGCCGTCGCCGAGGGCCGCGGCAAGGCACAGGCCGAGTCGCTGCGCAGGGCCCGCACGGACACGGTGGCGCTGCGGCTCGAACACTGGAGCTACGGCACGAACCTCGCCACCGCCCGCACGGAGGCCGTCGCCGCCACCGATCTGAAGCCGCTGGACGTCGTCCTGGTGGAGGCGGGCGAGATGATCCCGGCGGACGGCGATGTCATCGACGGGGTCGCGGCCGTGGACGAGTCCGCGGTCACCGGTGAGTCGGCGCCGGTGATCCGGGAGGCCGGCGGCGACCGCAGCGGGGTCACGGGCGGTACGACGGTGCTGTCCGACCGGATCGTCGTCCGGGTCAGCGCCCGCCCCGGACACAGTTTCCTGGACCGGATGATCGCGCTGGTCGAGGGAGCCTCCCGGCAGAAGACCCCGAACGAGATAGCCCTGAACATCCTGCTGGCCTCCCTCACGATCATCTTCGTGCTGGTCGTGGTGGCCCTGCAGCCGATGGGCGAGTACGCGGGCGCAGGCCAGTCCACGACCGTGCTGGTCGCCCTCCTCGTCACCCTCATCCCGACCACCATCGGCGCCCTGCTCTCCGCGATCGGCATCGCCGGCATGGACCGCCTGGTGCAGCGCAACGTCGTCGCCATGTCCGGCCGCGCGGTCGAGGCGGCCGGCGACGTGCACACCCTGCTGCTCGACAAGACCGGCACCATCACGCTCGGCAACCGGGAGGCCGCCGCCTTCATCGCGCTGCCCGGCATCGACGAAGGGCAGCTCGCCGACGCGGCCCAGCTGTCGTCGCTGGCCGACGAGACGCCCGAGGGCCGTTCCGTCGTCGTCCTCGCCAAGGACCGGTACGGCCTGCGGGCGCCCGCCCAGGGCGAGCTGGCGAACGCCCGCTGGGTGCCGTTCAGCGCGCAGACCCGGATGAGCGGGGTCGATCTGCGCTGGGACAACGGAGCCGTCTGCGCCATCCGCAAGGGCGCCGCCCAGCAGGTCATCGACTGGGTGCAGATGTACGGCGGCCGGGTCCCGGCGGAGGCGCGCAGATACGCCGATGCCGTGGCCGCCGCCGGCGGGACCCCGCTGCTGGTCGCGGTGCACGACTGGGACGGCCCGCGGGCCCTCGGCGTGATCCAGCTGAAGGACGTCGTCAAGGACGGCATCCGCGAACGCTTCGCCGAACTGCGCCGCATGGGCATCAAGACGGTCATGATCACGGGTGACAACCCGCTGACCGCGAAGGCCATCGCCGAAGAGGCGGGCGTGGACGACTACTTGGCCGAGGCCACCCCCGAGGACAAACTCGCCCTGATCAAGCGGGAACAGGAGGGCGGCAAGCTGGTCGCGATGACCGGCGACGGCACCAACGACGCCCCGGCCCTCGCGCAGGCGGACGTCGGCGTGGCCATGAGCACGGGCACGTCGGCCGCCAAGGAGGCCGGCAACATGGTCGACCTCGACTCCAACCCGACCAAGCTCATCGAGATCGTCGAGATCGGCAAGCAACTCCTCATCACCCGGGGCGCGCTCACGACGTTCTCCATCACGAACGACGTGGCGAAGTACTTCGCCATCATCCCGGCGATGTTCGCGGGCTCGTACCCGGGCCTGGAGTCGCTGAACGTGATGGGCCTGCGGAGCCCGACCTCGGCGATCACCTCCGCGATCATCTTCAACGCGCTGATCATCGTCGCCCTGATCCCGCTGGCCCTGCGCGGGGTGCGCTACACCCCCGCCTCGGCGCACGACCTGCTCCGCCGCAACCTGCTCGTCTACGGCCTCGGCGGACTCGTCCTGCCTTTCGTCGGCATCAAGCTGATCGACCTGCTGATCTCCCAGGTGCCCGGCCTTGGCTGAGCCGCGTCCGCCCTTCCGGCTCCCCCGTCAAGGCCCCGTATGCGCACGTCAGAACCCCGTCAGAGACCGGCGTTCCGCCTTGCCCGGCGGCTGCGGGACGGCTTCCATGGACGATGTGAACAGCGCCTGGCTCCTGCTCGACCGGCCGCCGAGTCCCGCTCGGCCGTCGCGTCGTGAGCCACGCTGACCGGAAGCGCCCGCGCCGCCCGGCACCGCGTTCCGTCGACGCATGCCGTTGCGGCGCCGCGTCCCGCCGACGCCGCTTTCCGTGACACGAGGGGCGCCGTGATCGGCTCCGGCGCCCCTCGCCCTCCTTTCCCCACCTTCACCACCGCACGCCCGCCCCCTGAGACGGGGCCGCCTCGGCGTGCCGCGACCCCGGATCGGATCATGTCCAACTCCACGCTTTCCTCCCTTTCTGGCCGTACCGTCCTGGTCACCGGCGCCACCTCCGGCATCGGCTACGAGACCGCACGACAGCTCGCCGAGCGCGGCACCACCGTGCTGCTGCACGGCCGTACCGCCGAGGAGGCCCGCGCCGCCGCCGACCGCCTGGTCGCCACCGCCGGCGTCCGCGAGGACCAACTCGCGTTCTACGCCGCCGACTTCACCCGCCTGGAGGAAGTCGAGCAGTTCGCCAGCGCGGTGGTCGCCGAGCACCCGCACCTGGACGTCCTCGTCAACAACGCCGGCATGGCGGCGCCCGAGCGGCACACCGTGACCGCCGACGGCAACGAGATCGCCTTCCAGGTCAACTTCCTCGCCCACTACCTGCTGACCTGCCTGCTGGAGCCGGCGCTCACCAGCGACCCCGGCGGCCGCGTCGGCCGGATCGTCAACGTCTCCTCCTCGCTGCACCGCACGGCCTCCATCAGCTGGGCCGACCCGAACCGCGCCCGCCGCTACTCGCGTCTCGCCGCCTACGCCCAGTCGCAGCTCGCGCTCACGGTGTTCGCGGCCGACCCGCGCGTCACCGCGGTCTCCGTCCACCCGGGCGTCTGCGACACGGCCCTGCTCCCCCTCTACGCCCACCAGGGCGTCTCGCCCGTCGAGGGCGCCGCGCACGTGGTCCGGCTGTGCGACCCGGCCGTCGAGATCGTCAACGGCGCCTACTACGACCGCGAGGAGCGGGTCGACCCGGCCCCGGCGGCGACCGAGGACCGCACGGTCCGGCGCCTGACCAAGCTGGCGGACCTGCTGGTCGGCCGCACCGCTTGAAGAACCTTCCCGTTCCGAGGAGTTGACGTACATGTCCAAGCGCGCCCGCAAGAAGAGGGACCGCCGCAAGAAGAAGGCCAACCACGGCAGCAAGTCCGGCCAGGGCTGACGAAGCAGAGGCACTGATGATCGAGATCTCGCCGCTGGACGCACGGGCGCTCGCCGACTGGTTCCCCACGGGCGCGCCCGGTCCTGCCACGATCGGTGAACACGCACTGGCCACGGGTGTCGGCCGCTGGTGGGCCGACCGCCCGGTCCAGCCGCGTACGATCGCCGTCTCCTGCGCCGGCCATGCCGTGCTGCGCGGCAGCCCGGCCGACCTCACGCCCGGCCTGCTCGCCCCGCTGGCCGGCAACCGCTTCGAGGCCCCGGCACGGTTCCTGCCGGCCCTCGGCGCCGCCTTCGACCGGCTCGTCCCGTGGGAGCGCATGGTCTGGACGCTCCAGGCCGCCCCGCAGCCCGCCGCCGTCCCGCACGGGGTGACGGTACGGCACCTGGAACCGGCGGACACCGACGCCGTGCACGCCCTCGGCCCCGACGCGTCCTGGCTCTCGGCCAGCTGGGGCGGCCCGCTCGCCCTCGCCTCCTCCGGCCACGCCTGGGCGGCCGTGGACCGGGCCGGCCGCATCCAGGCGGTGGCCTGCACCTACTTCCGCGGCACCGGCTACGAGGACGTCGCCGTCTACACCGTCCCCGACCGCCGCCGCCACCGCCTCGCCCTGGCCTGCGTCACCGCCCTGTGCGCGGACATCGCGGCCCGCGGCCACACCCCCAGCTGGAACTGCTCCGTCCACAACCGCCCCAGCCGCCTCCTGGCCTGGCAGGCCGGCTTCCGCCTGGTCCGCGAGTACCTCCACCATGCGGCGGGCAGCCCGGTGACCCACGACCGGCTGAGCGCCTGACGCGCTTGACGCGGGCACACGCATGTCCACGTCAGGTGGATGCGCGGGCGCCTTTAGGATCACCGGATGGACAATGTGGGTTTTCTCGCGCTCGCCCTGGCCGTGCTCGGCGGCGTCATCGGCTTCGAGAGCCGGCTCGCACGGAGCGACCGGCGCCTCGCGCGCGTCGAGCGCAAGCTCGACCTGATCATGGAGCACCTGGACCTCCGTGAGGAGTACCCGCGCATGGACGAGGTGGCCGCGCTCCTGCGCGAGGGGAAGAAGATCCACGCGATCAAGGTGTACCGGGACATCACGGGCGCCGACCTGAAAGAGGCCAAGGACGCCGTCGACCGCCTCGGCTGAGCGCTCCGCTGGAATCGCCAACTCTGCTTGGACCTGGACGGGTCACGCGTCCGACAGCCGTGCCTCCTCCAGGTCCAGCGCCCGCTGCAGGCGCCGGCGGGTCGTGTCGCTGATGGTGTGGGCGTCGTAGAGGCGCTGCAGTTCGCCGGTCTCGACGGCTATCAGGTCGCGGCGGAGCTGGCGGTAGACGCGGTCGGCGGACTCCCTGCCCGTGCTGTCGGTGCCGTTGTCGGCGAGGCGGTCGCGGGCGTCGTCGAGGCGGGCGGTCAGGCCGCGGCGCAGCCGGTCCAGGACGACGTCGGGTACGACCTCCAGTTCCGCCAGTTCCTCCAGCCGGGCCAGGCCGGCGTGGGCGAGGCGGGAGCGGGCCTGGGCCTCCTCGCGGGCGGTGTGCGCGGGCTCCAGGGCGATGCCGGAGGCGCGGACGACGGGGGCCAGGGTGAAGCCCTGGACGACCAGGGTGACCACCACGACCGACGTGGTCAGGACCAGGACGAGCGGGCGGTCGACGAGCGGGCTGCCGTTCTTCGCGATCTCCGGGATGGACAGCGCGGCGGCCAGCGGCATCACGCCGCGGGTGCCCGCCCAGGTCAGCACCATCGGCACTCGCCAGTTCAGCCGGCCGATCCCGCCCTTGCGCTGCACGACCGCCGACAGCGGCGCCAGCCACAGCATGCGTACGGCCACGAGTGTGGCGGCGACCGCCAGGGCGTACAGCGGCCACGCGCGGTCGCCGTCCGCCAGGGCCCTCACCTGGGCGGGGAGGGCCAGCCCGATCAGGCTGAAGACCACGCTCTCCAGCAGGAACACCACCGTGCCGTACACCGCGTGCAGCTGGAGTCGTATGCGGGCGTTGGTCAGGCGGTCGCCCCGGCCGCCCAGGACGACCCCGGCGACCACGCAGGACGTCACGCCCGAGGTGTGGGCGGCCTCCGCCAGGAGATAGGCGGCGTACGGGGTGACCAGGGCGATCACCGTCTCCAGGACCGGGTCCTCGGTGCGGCGGCGGATCAGGGTGATCACCGCGGCCACGGCCGTTCCGATCACCGTGCCGCCGCCCGCGAGCAGGAAGAACTCGCCGCTCGCCGAGCCCCAGTCCGCCGCGGCCGAGGCGATGGCGATGCCCGCCGCCACCCGGACCAGCACCAGGGAGGTCGCGTCGTTGAACAGGCTCTCCGCCTGGACCAGCACCTGGACCCGTGGGGGCAGGGCGAGGCGGCGGCCGAGCGCGGTCACGGCCACCGGGTCGGTGCTGGCCAGGACCGCGCCCAGCACGAATGCCATCTGCCAGGACAGCGGGGTGACCCAGACGGCCACCGCGGCCACGGCGGCGGCGGAGGCCAGTACCAGGCCTATGGCGAGGATCCCGACCGGTTTCCACACCGCGGCCAGCTCCCGCCAGGGCATGTCCTCGGCGCTCGCGTACAGCAGGGGCGGGAGGACGACGAGGCCGATGATCTGCGGGCTGATCTGGATCTGCGGGGTGCCCGGCAGCAGGGCCACCGCGAGGCCGGCGACCACCAGCAGGGAGGGGGCGGGGATGCGCCAGCGGCGCGCGAAGGTGGCCACCACCGTGGCGAGGACCACGAGGCCGAGAACCGTACCGACGCTGCGCATGCCGTCCCCCTGGGGCTCCCACGGGGAGCCGCCTCGGCTTCCCGGCCGACCAGACTTCCCGGCACACCTGTGCTCACCCTATCGGCCCAGGTCACGTCAAGACAGTGTCAAGGTCCCCGGGACCGACGCCAAGGAACCGCTAACAACCGCGCCGCCCGCTTCGCGAAGCGGCTTCCTTAAGAGGAGAAACCGTGCTGCGAAGGGGAGTTGGATCAGTGAGCGGAGTGCGTCGGCGGCGATGAGTGACGTACGGCCCGGACGACTGAAGGTCTACCTCGGCGCGGCTCCGGGGGTCGGCAAGACCTACCGGATGCTCGACGAGGGGAGGCGCCGTGCCGCCCGCGGGGCGGATGTGGTGATCGGGTTCGCGGAGTGCCACGGCCGCCCGCACACGGAGGCGATGCTCGACGGCCTGGCCACCGTCCCCCGGGCGAGCTGCAGCTACCGCGGGGGACAGTTCCAGGAGATGGACCTGGCCGCGGTCCTGGACCGCCGGCCGCAGGTGGCGATCGTCGACGAGATCGCCCACAGCAACGTGCCCGGCGGCGGCCGCAACGCCAAGCGCTGGCAGGACGTCGAGGCCCTGCTCGACGCGGGCATCGACGTGATCACCGCGCTGAACATCCAGCACCTGGAGTCCCTCAACGACGTCGTCGAGAAGATCACGGGGGTGCCGCAGCACGAGACCGTGCCGGACGAGGTGGTACGGCGGGCCTGGCAGATCGAGCTGGTGGACATGCCCCCCGAGGGGCTGCGCCGGCGCATGGCGCACGGGAACATCTACGCCCCCGAGAAGATCGACGCCGCGCTCGCCAACTACTTCCGGCCCGGCAATCTCACCGCCCTGCGCCAGCTGGCGCTGCTGTGGGTGGCCGACCGGGTCGACGAGGCGCTGCAGGAGTACCGGTCGCAGCACGGGATCGGGCGGGTGTGGGAGACCCGGGAACGGGTCGTCGTCGCGCTGACCGGCGGGCCCGAGGGCGACACGCTGGTACGGCGGGCCGCCCGCATCGCCGACCGGTCCGCCGGCGGCGATCTGCTCGCCGTGCACGTGGCCCGCAGCGACGGCCTCGCCGCCGGTGTCTCGCACGCCTCGCTGGCCCGGCAGCGCCGGCTCGTGGAGGACCTGGGCGGCAGCTACCACTCGGTCGTCGGCGACGACGTCGCCACCGCGCTGGTGGAGTTCGCGCGCGCCGAGAACGCCACCCAGCTGGTGCTGGGGACCAGCCGGCGGGGGCGGCTGGCGCGGTTTCTGACCGGGCCCGGAACCGGGGAGACGGTCACCGAGCTGTCCGGCGACATCGACGTGCACCGGGTCACCCATGAGCGGGCCGGGCGCGGCACCCTCCTGCCGTCGCGGCGGCGCACGCTGTCGACGGCCCGGCTGATCGCCGGACCGGTGGCCGGACTGGTGCTGCCCGTGCTCCTCACCGCCGTCCTCGCCCAGCTGCGCGGCACGCTGAACCTGACCAGCGAGGCCCTGCTGTTCCTGCTGGCCGTGGTGGGCGTGGCCTGCATAGGCGGGGTCGCCTCCGCGGTGATCGCGTCGGTGACGGCGTCCCTGCTGCTCAACTACTGGTTCATCCCGCCCATCGGCGCCTTCACGCTGAACGATCCCAACGCCCTGGTGGCGCTCACGGTGTTCGCGGTCGTCGCGGCCACCGTGGCCGCGGTCGTCGACCGCTCCCTGCGGCTGTCCCGCCGCTCCGCGCGGGCCACCGCCGAGGCGGAGACCATGTCGTCCCTGGCCGGCAGCATCGTGCGCGGCGAGGCGACCATCCCGGCCCTGCTGGAGCGGACCCGCGAGACCTTCGGCATGGAGTCGGCGGACCTGGTGGACGAACCGCCCGATGCGGCCGGGTCCCACGTGCTCGGGTCCCACGCGTGCGGGCCGGATGCGACCGGGTTCCAGGTGGTGGGGTCCCGCGCGTCCGGGCCGGATGCGGCCGGGTCCCGCGTGACCGGGTCCCCTTCCGCTTCGGCCGGGGCGACGGCCGTCCCGGCGGGCCCCGGCGCCTGGCTCGTGCTGCGCGGCCGTACCCTCTCCTCCTCCGAGCGGCGGGTCCTCGCCGCCTTCGCGGCGCACGTCGGCTCGGCGGTGGAGCGGGCCCGGCTGGCCGAGGCGGCGGCCGAGGTGGAGCCCGTGAAGGCCGCCGACCGGCTGCGCACCGCCCTGCTGCGGGCCGTCGGCCACGACCTGCGCACCCCGCTGGCCGCCGGCTGGGCCGCCGTCACCTCGCTGCGCAGCCGCGACGTCGCCTTCACCGTGGAGGACCGCGACGAACTCCTCGCCACCGCCGACGAGTCCATGGCCAAGCTGAACCGCCTGGTGGAGAACCTCCTCGACCTCAGCCGGCTGGAGGCCGGCGCCCTCACCCTGAACCTGCGGGCCACCACCCTGGAGGAGGTGCTGCCCATGGCGCTGGCCGATGTGCCGGACGTACGGGTGACGGACATGGAGGGCATCCCCGAGGTGCTGGCCGACCCGCCGCTGCTGGAGCGGGTGATCGCCAACCTGGTCGGCAACGCCGCCCGGCACACCCCGCCGGGGAAGCAGGTGCTGGTCACCGCCAGCGCCCTGGCCGGGCGGGTGGAGGTGCGGGTGGTGGACCGGGGGCCCGGACTGCCCGTCGACGGCCGCGACCGTCTCTTCGAGCCGTTCCAGCGGCTCGGCGACACCGACAACACCGCGGGCCTCGGCCTCGGCCTCGCCCTCGCGCGCGGCCTGACCGAGGCCATGAACGGCACCCTCGGCCCCGAGGACACTCCCGGCGGCGGCCTCACGATGGTGGTGTCGCTGCCGTTCGCGGGCCGGCCGGTGGGTGCCGAAGCGTCCGAGCAGAGCCTGGGAGGCTCCTGATGAGTGCTGTGACCGGTACCTGGAAGCTGCACCGTGCGCAATCCCGCGCGCCGTGGACCTGGCCGATGCGCGACCGGCTCGCCCTGGCGGCGGCCCTCGTCGCCCCGTTCCTCGTCTCCCTCGCGCTCGTCCCGTTCCGTACGAGCCTGACGCACACGAACGCCGCCCTGATCCTCGTCGTGGTGGTCGTCGCGGTGTCCGCGCTCGGCAGCCGTACGGCGGGCGTGGCCGCGGCCCTGTCGGCGGCGGCCTGGTTCGACTTCTTCCTGACGCGGCCGTACGAGACCTTCGACATCACCGCGTCCGCCGACATCGGGACGGCGGTGCTGCTGCTGGTCGTCGGGGTCATCGTGTCCCAACTGGCAGCCCGCGCCCGCCGGTTGGAGGTCGTCACCGTCACCGAAGCGGCGCATCTCACCCGTGTCCACCGGACGGCGGACCTGGCGAAGTCGGCCAACTCGGCGGACATCGTGGTCGACCACGTCCGCGGCGAGCTGACCGGACTCCTCGGCCTGCGCGCCTGCCGCTTCGAGTACGGCACCCTCCTGGGGCGGCCGCCGCGGCTGGAGACGGACGGCAGTGTCACGGTGGGCCGGCGCAGCCGGAACCCGGACACCGACGGCTGGCCCGAGGGCGAGATCGAGCTGCGCACCTACGGCAACGGCCACTACCAGGGCCGTTTCATGCTCACCCCAGGGCCGGGCCCCGTACCCCCGCTGCAGGCCCGCCTGGTGGCCGTGACCCTGGCCGACCAGACGGGCGCGGCACTGGACACGGCGGGCCCGGCGCGGAGGTGACTGGCGGTCCTGGCCACCACCCGGCGCGGGCCGGACAACCTGATGACGGGGGTGCGGCCGCATCCGGTGAACCGGAGGGACCGAGCTGTCCGGGCGCAGGCCGTCAAGATCGCGTCAAGGTCGGCCGGTTGCGCGCGAAGATGCCGCAAGGAGAAGCCGGATCCGGTCGCAAACGGACGGAACCTGGGTGCACCCGCGCACTCCTGAACCCTCATGCGCGGTGGAACGAAGAAGGAGCCCGCGCCCATGTCCGTCCTGACCACCGAGCAGCCGGATGCCGTACCCGCCGGCGAAGAGCCGCCTGATACCGGCGAGCGGCACCGGCTGACCGCCGTCACGGGGCTCGCGGCCCTGTCGCTGGACGCCATGGCGTCGGTGGCCTACGGTCCCGAGGCGATCGTCCTCGTCCTCGCCGCCGCGGGCGCGCACGGGCTGGGCTTCACGATGCCGGTCACGCTGGCGATCGCCGCCCTGCTGGCGGTGCTGGTGGCGTCGTACCGGCAGGTGATCGCGGCCTTCCCGGACGGCGGCGGGTCGTACGCCGTGGCCAAGACCCATCTGGGGGCGCGCACCAGCCTGGTGGCCGCCGCCTCGCTGGTACTGGACTACGTGCTCAACGTCGCGGTCGCGGTGACGGCCGGCGTGGCGGCCCTGACCTCCGCCTTCCCGTCCCTCTACGGCGACCGGCTGTGGCTGTGCCTGGCGGTGCTCGCGCTGATCACGGGCGTCAATCTGCGCGGGATCGTGGAGTCGGCGAAGGCGTTCATCGTGCCGACCGTCGTGTTCGTCGGTTCGATCTTCGTCCTCATCGCCGTCGGCCTGTTCCGTTCCCACCCCGTGAGCACGGTGACCGCCGCCGGGCACGCCTCGGTCCTCGCCGGCAACGCCTCCTCCGTGGGCGCGCTCCTGCTGCTGAAGGCATTCGCTTCCGGGTGTGCCGCGCTGACCGGCGTCGAGGCCATCGCCAACGCCGTCCCCTCCTTCCGGGTGCCGCGGGTGCGCCGGGCCCAGCGCGCCGAGGTCGCCCTCGGTGCCGTGCTCGGCCTGATGCTGATCGGCCTGTCGGTGCTGATCGGCCGCTTCCACCTCCAGCCGGTCGAGGGCGTCACCGTCCTCGCCCAGCTCGCGGACGCCGCGCTCGGCCACAACTGGGCCTTCTACATCATCCAGTTCGCGACGGTGATCCTGCTGGCGCTGTCCGCGAACACCTCCTTCGGCGGGCTGCCGGTGCTGCTGAAGCTGCTCGCCCGCGACAACTACGCGCCGCACGTCTTCGCGCTGAAGGCCGACCGCCAGGTGCACCGGCACGGTGTCCTCGCGCTCGCCGTCGTCTCGGCCGCGCTGCTGGTCTTCTCCGGCGGCGACACCAACACCCTGGTGCCGATGTTCGCCATCGGTGTCTTCGTCGGCTTCACGATCGCCCAGGTGGGCATGGTCCGGCACTGGCGGCTTGAAAAGGGACCCGGCTGGCGCGGGAAGGCGCTGCTGAACGGGTTCGGTGCCATCCTCACCGGCATCGCCGCCGTCGTCGTCACGGCGAGCAAGTTCACCGAGGGCGCCTGGCTGATCGTCATCGCCCTGCCGCTGCTGGTGGTCGCCTTCCAGACCGTGCACCGCGCCTACGGCCGGATCGGCGAGCGGCTCGGGCTGGGCCGTATCCCGGAGGCCCCGCACCGCGAGCGCTCGCTGGTGGTCGTGCCGGTGTCCACCCTGTCCCGGCTGACCTCCGAGGCCCTCAGCGCGGCCAGCTCCCTCGGCGACGAGGTCCGCGCGGTGACCGTGTGCTACCCGGACCCCGAGGACCGGGCCCAGCTGCACGCGCTGGAGCGCGCCTGGGCGGACTGGGACCCGGGGGTGGAGCTCGTCCGGCTGTCCTGCCGGCGGCGCACGCTCGGGCGCCCCATCGCCGCCTACGTCCGCGAGGTGGCCGCCGCCGAGCCCGGCACCCAGGTCACCGTGCTGATCCCGGAGGCCGAGCCGGAGCGGCTGTGGCAGCGGCTGCTGCAGAACCAGCGGGGTGCGCTCGTCGCGCACGCCGTGCGCCGGGAGACGGACGCGGTGATCTGCCGACTGCGGTTCCGGCTGTGACGGGTGTGACGGGCGGCGCATGCGGCCGCTGTGAGCCGGGGCATCCCCTCGGGCGTCCCATCGCCGCGTACGTCCGCGAGGTGGCCGCCGCCGAGCCCGGCACCCAGGTCACCGTGCTGATCCCGGAGGCCGAGCCGGAGCGGCTGTGGCTGGGGGTGCCCCCGCGCGAGCGAAGCCGAGCGTGGGGGAGGCTGCTGCAGAACCAGCGGGGTGCGCTCGTCGCGCACGCCGTGCGCCGGGAGACGGACGCGGTGATCTGCCGACTGCGGTTCCGGCTGTGACGGGTGTGACGGGCGGCGCATGCGGCCGCTGTGAGCCGGGGCATCCCCTCGGGCGTCCCATCGCCGCGTACGTCCGCGAGGTGGCCGCCGCCGAGCCCGGCACCCAGGTCACCGTGCTGATCCCGGAGGCCGAGCCGGAGCGGCTGTGACCAGGGTCACCTGCTGTCGCGGGTCGCTACCCGCCGGTACGGGTCAGGGGCCGTAAGAGACCCGTCAAAGGCGTAAGCGCGGCCGTATGAGAGGCGTCAACGGGCGCCCGGATCCGGCCAGACAGGCGCTTTCCTCGTACACGTCCGTTTCACCGAACCTCACTCCAGGAGTTCGCGATGGCCGATCTGGCCTTCGTCGTCACCGTCCTCGCGGGTTTCGCGCTGGTGGCCCTCGTCGCCAAGGGGGTGACGAAGCTGTGACCGTCGAGAACATCGTCGGCCTGGTCGTGGCCGTCGCCCTGCTGGGCTATCTCGTCCTCGCCCTGATCTACCCGGAGAGGTTCTGAGAGCAGACATGAGTCCCGTACTCGCAGGCGTGCTCCAGCTGCTCGCCCTCATAGGCGCGCTCGCGCTCGTCTACGTCCCCGTCGGCAACTACATGGCCAAGGTCTACTCCTCGCGCAAGCATCTGCGCGTGGAGAAGTGGATCTACAAGGCCATCGGTGCCAACCCCGACACCGAGATGACCTGGCCCGCGTACCTGCGCGGTGTCCTCGCCTTCTCGGCGGCCGGCGTCCTCTTCCTCTACCTGCTGCAGCGGCTCCAGGGCGTGCTGCCCGGCTCGATGGGCTTCTCGTCGGTCAACCCGGCGCAGTCGTTCAACACGGCTGTCTCGTTCGTGACGAACACGAACTGGCAGTCGTACTCCGGCGAGCAGACCATGGGTCACATCGTGCAGACCGCCGGCCTGGCCGTGCAGAACTTCGTCTCCGCGGCCGTCGGCATCGCCGTCGCCGTGGCCCTCGTACGCGGCTTCGCCCGCTCGCGCACCGGTGAGCTGGGCAACTTCTGGTCCGACCTGGTGCGCGGCACGCTGCGCATCCTGGTGCCGGGCGCCGTGATCGCCGCGGTCGTCCTGGTCGCCTGCGGTGCCATCCAGAACTTCTCCGGCATCCACGAGGTCGGCCAGTTCATGGGCGGCTCGCAGCAGTGGAACGGCGGCGCGGTCGCCTCCCAGGAGGCCATCAAGGAGCTGGGCACCAACGGTGGTGGCTACTTCAACGCCAACTCCGCCCACCCCTTCGAGAACCCGACGCCCTTCACCAACCTCTTCGAGATCTTCCTGATCCTGGTGATCCCGTTCTCGCTGACCCGCACCTTCGGCGTGATGGTCGGCAACGTGAAGCAGGGTTACGCGATCCTCGCCACGATGGTCACCATCTGGCTGAGCTTCACCGTCCTGATGATGTGGACCGAGTTCGCCCACCACGGCCCGGCGCTCCAGGCCGCGGGCGGCGCGATGGAGGGCAAGGAGGTCCGCTTCGGTGTCGGCGGATCGTCGATCTTCGCCGTAGCCACGACGCTGACCTCGACCGGTGCGGTGGACTCCTTCCACTCCTCCTTCACCGGCCTCGGCGGCGGCATCACCATGCTCGGCATGATGCTGGGCGAGATCGCGCCCGGCGGCACCGGCTCCGGCCTCTACGGCATGCTGATCATGGCGGTCATCGCGGTGTTCATCGCTGGTCTGATGGTCGGCCGTACGCCCGAGTACCTGGGCAAGAAGATCGGCGGCCGCGAGATGAAGCTCGCCGCCTGCTACATCCTCATCACCCCCGCCCTGGTGCTGGTCTTCACGGCGGCCTCCATGGCCCTGCCGACTCCGCCGCACTCGATGCTCAACTCCGGCGCGCACGGGTTCTCCGAGGTCCTGTACGCCTTCACGTCGGCGTCGAACAACAACGGCTCGGCCTTCGCCGGGCTGAACGCGAACACCGACTGGTACAACACCATGACCGGGCTCGCGATGCTGCTCGGCCGCTTCCTGCCCATGATCTTCGTCCTGGCCCTGGCCGGCTCGCTCGCCGAGCAGAAGCCGGTCCCGGTCACCGCGGGCACCCTGCGCACCGAGAAGCCGCTGTTCACCGGCCTGCTGGTCGGCGCGATCCTGATCATCACCGGTCTCACGTACTTCCCGGCCCTCGCGCTGGGCCCGCTCGCGGAAGGGCTGGCGTGATGACGACCGACACCAAGGAGCACGAGGACTCCATGTCCACTCCCACCCTTGCGCCCCACCAGGACGCGCCGACCGGGCACAAGCCCGACGAGGGCCGTGTCGGAGCGGGCCTCTTCGACCCCAAGGCACTGGTCAAGTCGCTGCCGGACGCGTTCCGCAAGCTCGACCCGCGGGTGATGGTCAAGTCGCCCGTGATGTTCGTGGTGTGGATCGGCTCCGTCCTGACCACCGTCTTCTCCTTCAAGGACCCGGGCGACTGGTTCGGCTGGACCATCAGCGCCTGGCTGTGGCTGACCGTGATCTTCGCCAACCTGGCGGAGGCCGTCGCCGAGGGCCGCGGCAAGGCGCAGGCCGACACCCTGCGCAAGGCCAAGACCGACACCGTCGCCCGCCGGCTGCTCAAGGACGGCACGGAGGAGGAGGTCCCCGGCACCGCGCTGACCATCGACGACCTGGTGGTCTGCGAGGCCGGTGACGTGATCCCCGGCGACGGTGACGTCGTCGAGGGTGTCGCCTCGGTGGACGAGTCGGCCATCACCGGTGAGTCCGCCCCGGTCATCCGTGAGTCCGGCGGCGACCGCTGTGCCGTCACGGGCGGTACGAAGGTCCTCTCCGACCGCATCGTCATCAAGATCACGACGAAGCCCGGCGAGACCTTCATCGACCGGATGATCAACCTGGTCGAGGGCGCTGCCCGGCAGAAGACGCCCAACGAGATCGCGCTGAACATCCTGCTCGCCTCGCTGACCATCGTCTTCCTGCTGGCCGTCGCCACGCTGCCGCCGTTCGCCACCTACGCGGGCACGCACCTGACCATGATCGTGCTGGTCGCCCTGCTGGTCTGCCTCATCCCGACCACCATCGGCGCCCTGCTCTCCGCGATCGGTATCGCGGGCATGGACCGGCTGGTGCAGCGCAACGTCCTGGCCATGTCCGGCCGCGCGGTCGAGGCCGCCGGCGACGTCTCCACGCTGCTGCTGGACAAGACCGGCACCATCACGCTCGGCAACCGGCAGGCCGCCGAGTTCGTGCCGGTCAAGGGCACCACGGAGGCCGAGGTCGCGGACGCGGCCCAGCTGTCCTCGCTGGCCGACGAGACGCCCGAGGGCCGCTCCATCGTCGTCCTGGCGAAGGAGAAGTACGGGCTGCGCGAGCGCCACCAGGGCGAGCTGGCGCACGCCGAGTGGATCGAGTTCACCGCCCAGACCCGTATGTCGGGTGTGGACGTCGACGGCAGGAAGATCCGCAAGGGCGCCACGGCCTCGGTCATCGCCTGGGTCGAGGAGCAGGGCGGCACGGTCGCGAAGGACGCCGACTCGGTCGCCAACCGCATCTCCGAGGCCGGCGGCACCCCGCTGCTGGTCGCCGTGAACGACGACAAGGGCGCCCGCGTCCTGGGTGTCATCCACCTGAAGGACGTCGTCAAGGACGGCATGCGGGAGCGGTTCGTCGAGCTGCGCCGCATGGGCATCAAGACGGTCATGATCACGGGTGACAACCCGCTGACCGCGAAGGCCATCGCCGAGGAGGCGGGCGTCGACGACTTCCTCGCCGAGGCCACCCCCGAGGACAAGATGGCCCTCATCAAGCGGGAGCAGGCGGGCGGCAAGCTGGTCGCGATGACCGGTGACGGCACCAACGACGCCCCGGCCCTCGCGCAGGCGGACGTCGGCGTGGCGATGAACACCGGTACGTCGGCCGCGAAGGAGGCCGGCAACATGGTCGACCTCGACTCCAACCCGACCAAGCTCATCGAGATCGTGGAGATCGGCAAGCAGTTGCTGATCACGCGCGGTGCGCTGACCACGTTCTCCATCGCCAACGACGTCGCGAAGTACTTCGCGATCATCCCGGCGCTGTTCGCGGCGGTCTACCCGGGCCTGGACAAGCTCAACATCATGCAGCTGTCCTCGCCCAACTCCGCGATCCTGTCGGCCGTCATCTTCAACGCGCTGATCATCATCGCGCTGGTGCCGCTGTCCCTGAAGGGCGTGCGCTACCGGCCGATGAGCGCGGACAAGATGCTCCGCCGCAACCTCGGGATCTACGGCATCGGCGGCCTGATCGCACCCTTCATCGGCATCAAGATCATCGACCTGCTCATCTCCCTCATCCCCGGAATCGGCTGATCGCGCCATGAACAACTCCGTAACGAACACCGCCCGGTTGCTCGGGGCGGGCCTCAGGGCCCTCCTCGTGCTGACCCTGGTGACCGGCGTCATCTACCCGCTGGTCGTCACCGGCGTGGCCCAGGCGCTGTTCAGCGACAAGGCGAACGGCTCCGAGATCAAGGCGGACGGCAAGGTCGTCGGCTCGTCCCTGATCGGGCAACAGGGCTACAGCCTCCAGTACTTCCAGCCCCGCCCGGCGAACGGCCTCGGCGCGAACAGCCTCAACACGCAGTACAAGCTGATCCTTTCCGGCGCCACCAACCTGTCCGCCGACAGCAAGGTGCTGCTCAAGCAGGTCGAGGACGCCAGGGACAAGGTCGTCAAGGACAACTCGGTCCCCGGCTACACCGTGCGGCCGTCCGACATCCCGGCCGACGCCGTCACCTCGTCCGGTTCCGGACTGGACCCGGCCATCTCCCCGGAGTACGCCGAACTGCAGGTGCACCGGGTCGCCGCGAAGAACGGGCTGTCCGTCGCCCAGGTCGAGAAGCTGGTCAAGGACAACACGACCGGCCGCACGCTCGGCTTCATGGGCGAGCCGCAGGTGAACGTCCTGAAACTGAACATCGCGCTCAAGGACCTCGTAGCCAAGAAGTGACGGCCCTACGCGATTCGCGACGGGAGTTGGCACCCTGCCGGTGCCAACTCCCGCAGGCATGACAGGAGAGGCAGACACCCCATGACCAGGGTGCTCGTGGTGGAGGACGACCCGCAGCTCGTACGGGCCCTCGTCATCAACTTGCAGGCACGTCACTACGGCGTGGACGCCGCCCCCGACGGTGCCACCGCCCTCCGGCTGGCCGCCGCGCGTCAGCCCGACGTGGTGCTGCTGGACCTCGGCCTGCCCGACATGGACGGCGTGGAGATCATCAAGGGCCTGCGCGGCTGGAGCCGGGTGCCGATCATGGTCCTGTCCGCCCGCCAGGCGTCCGACGAGAAGGTCGCCGCCCTCGACGCCGGCGCGGACGACTACATCACCAAGCCGTTCAGCATGGACGAACTCCTGGCCCGGCTGCGGGCCGCGGTCCGCCGTACCGAGGACACCCCGCTCGTGCCCGAGACGACGCTGGTCGAGACGGACGACTTCAGTCTCGACCTGCTCGCCAAGAAGGCCGTACGGGCCGGGCGGGACGTGCGGCTGACCCCGACCGAGTGGCATCTGCTGGAGATCCTGGTGACCAACCCCGGCCGGCTGATCACGCAGAAGCAGCTGCTCCAGGAGGTCTGGGGGGTCTCACAGCGCAACAAGACGAACTACCTGCGGGTCTATATGGCCCAGCTCCGCCGCAAGTTGGAGTCGGACCCCTCCCAGCCCCGCTATCTGATCACCGAGCCCGGCATGGGCTACCGCTTCGAGGGATGACATGGCACGCGGCAGACTCCGGATCTACCTCGGCGCGGCACCCGGCGTCGGCAAGACGTACGCGATGCTGGCGGAGGCGCACCGCCGGATCGAGCGGGGCACCGACTGCGTGGTCGCCTTCGTCGAGCACCATCGCCGGCCCCGCACCGAGGTGATGCTGCACGGCCTGGAACAGGTGCCGCGCAAGGAACTCGCCTACCGGGGCAGCGTCTTCACCGAGATGGACGTGGACGCCGTCCTCGCCCGCCGCCCCCAGGTGGCGCTCGTGGACGAACTGCCGCACACCAACATCCCCGGCTCCCGCAACACCAAGCGCTGGCAGGACATCGAGGAACTCCTCGCCGCCGGCATCGACGTGATCTCCACCGTCAACATCCAGCACCTGGAGTCACTCGGCGACGTCGTCGAGTCGATCACCGGGGTACGGCAGCAGGAGACCGTCCCGGACGAGATCGTCCGGCGGGCCGACCAGATCGAGCTGGTCGACATGTCCCCGCAGGCGCTGCGCCGCCGCATGGCGCACGGCAACATCTACAAGCCGGACAAGGTCGACGCGGCCCTCTCCAACTACTTCCGCCCCGGAAACCTCACGGCACTACGGGAGCTGGCCCTGCTGTGGGTGGCCGACCGGGCCGACGAGTACCTGAACGAGTACCGCCGCGAGCACCGGGTGTCGACCATCTGGGGTTCGCGGGAGCGGATCGTGGTCGGGCTGACCGGCGGCCCCGAGGGCCGCACTCTGATACGGCGTGCCGCGCGGCTGGCCGAGAAGGGCGCCGGCGGCGAGGTCCTCGCCGTCTACATCTCCCGCAGCGACGGCCTCACCGCCGCCTCCCCGAAGGAACTCGCCGTCCAGCGCACGCTGGTCGAGGACCTGGGCGGAACCTTCCACCACGTGGTCGGTGACGACATACCGGTCGCGCTGCTGGACTTCGCCCGGGGCGTCAACGCCACCCAGATCGTGCTCGGTGTCTCCCGCCGCCGCAGCTGGCAGTACGTCTTCGGGCCGGGGGTCGGTGCGACGGTGGCCCGGGACTCCGGTCCCGACCTCGACGTGCACCTCATCACGCACGACGAGGCGGGCAAGGGCCGCGGACTGCCGGTGACTCCGGGAACACGCCTCGGACGCTCCCGGGTCATCCGGGGCTGGCTCGTCGGCGTGTTCGGGCCCGTCCTGCTGACCTGGCTGCTCACCAGCGCCGCCCCGGACGTCGGCCTCGCCAACGACATGCTGCTGTACCTGACGCTGACGGTGGCGGCGGCCCTGCTGGGCGGCCTCTTCCCGGCGCTGGCCTCGGCGGTCGTCGGCTCCCTCCTGCTCAACTGGTACTTCACCCCGCCCGTCCACACCCTGACCATCGCCGACCCGAAGAACATCGTCGCCATCGCGATCTTCATCGGGGTCGCGGTGTCCGTGGCCTCGGTGGTGGACCTGGCGGCCCGCCGTACCCATCAGGCCGCGCGGCTGCGCGCCGAGTCGGAGATCCTCTCCTTCCTCGCCGGGAACGTCCTGCGCGGGGAGACGACCCTGGAGGCGCTGCTGGAACGGGTCCGCGAGACCTTCGGCATGGAGTCGGTGGCCCTGCTGGAGCGGACCGGCGAGACGGCGCCCTGGACCTGCGCCGGCAGCGTGGGCCCCGAGCCCGCGCGGATCCCCGAGGACGCGGACGTCGACGTACCCGTCGGCGACCACATGGCGCTGTCCCTGCGCGGGCGGGTGCTGCCCGCCGCCGACCGGCGGGTGCTGGCCGCGTTCGCCGCGCAGGCCGCCGTCGTCCTGGACCGCCAGCGGCTGCGGCGCGAGGCCGGGCGGGCCAAGGAACTGGCCGAGGGCAACCGCATCAGGACCGCGCTGCTCGCCGCCGTCAGCCACGATCTGCGCACCCCGCTGGCCGGCATCAAGGCCGCGGTGACATCGCTGCGTTCGGACGACGTGGAGTGGTCGCAGCGGGACCGGGCGGATCTGCTGGAGGCCATCGAGGAGGGCGCCGACCGGCTCGACCACCTCGTCGGCAACCTGCTCGACATGTCCCGCCTGCAGACCGGCACGGTCACCCCGATCATCCGGGAGACCGACCTGGACGAGGTCGTGCCGATGGCACTCGGCGGGGTGCCCGAGGACAGCGTGGAGCTGGACATCCCCGAGACCCTGCCGATGGTGTACGTCGACCGCGGGCTGCTGGAGCGGGCTGTGGCCAACGTGGTGGAGAACGCCGTCAAGTACAGCCCGCCGGGCGAGCCGGTCCTGGTGTCGGCGAGCGCCCTCGGCGACCGTGTCGAGGTGCGGGTCGTGGACCGCGGTCCGGGCGTCCCGGACGAGGCGAAGGACCGTATCTTCGAAGCGTTCCAGCGCTACGGGGACGCTCCGCGGGGGGTGGGGGTCGGGCTCGGCCTCGCCGTCGCCCGGGGATTCGCCGAGGCGGTCGGCGGTACGTTGCTCGCCGAGGACACGCCGGGCGGGGGTCTCACCATGGTGCTCGCGGTCCCGACGGCGCCGGAGCGCGAGCGTCCCGGGGGGCTCGTGGTGTCGGGCGGCGCCGGGTAGCCACACACAGCGGCACCCCGCCGGCGCCGGTGAGCGTGGCAACCGCTCAGGACTCCGGCGGCACCATGTGCAACTCCCGTTCCAAGTGACCGGAGTTCAGCCGCAGCCGCCAGGCGTTCCTGCGGTGGACCGAGGCCAGCTCCGCCTGCAACGGCGACGGCGGCACCGCGAGGACCGGGCACGTGGCGTGGGCGAGGCAGTAGCGGCTGACCGACGGCCACAGGGCCCGGTGCAGGCGGCCCCGCTGCCCCGCGCCGACGACGAGGACGTCGTCCTCGCGGGACGCGGTCCGCACCAGGGCGGGACCCGGCGCACCCCGGACGACCAGCGCCTGTCCGGGCAGCCCGGTGTCCGTGCCGCCGAACACCTCGCTGAGCGCCTCGACGAGGCGCTCACGCGCCAGCCGCTCCCACTCGGGGGCCAGGGCGGTCGCGGCCGGGAACCTGCGCGCGGTGAGATCGCCCTCCGGCGGCTCCCACGCCAGCACCGGCCACAGCTCCGCTCCGCGGCGCCTGGCCTCGACGGCGGCCCGGCTCAGGGCGGTCGCGCCGCCCAGTGAGCCGCTCACTCCCACCACGACCCGGGCGGTCGCAGGCGGGCGGTACTCGGACATCGGCTCCTCCTTGGAATCCCTTCCATGAGACCGCGCCGCGCCGTTCCCGAACAGCCCGAACGCCCGTTTCTGACACCCTTCTGACGGCCCTTTCCAGCCACTCCCACCAGCAGTGTCAGCGTGCCGTCAAGGTCGTCCGGGTCGGCGTCAGCGTCACGTCAGGGGTCGCCCGGTACCCCCGGACACCGGGCATAACGTCGGGACCGAGCCCCGGTCCGCCTCCCCGCGTCCGGGGCCCCAGATCCCACCCGCGCTGCCTTTCGGGAGGCACCCCATGGCAGAACTCCGCTACGGCGAAGACCCCGAGCCCTCCGATCCGTTCCCGGCCGGACCGCTGTACGTCCCGGTCCGGCCGGGGCACTCCGGGTGTGCGGCCCGGCTCTTCCGCACGCCGCTCGGCGACCGTACGGCCGTCGGCTTCACCTCCGAGCGCCGGCTGACCACCACGCTCGGCGCCGGACAGGCCTGGATCCGCCTCGCCGAGCCCGCCCTGCGCGCGCTGACCGCCCCGCTCGGCGTCACCGCTCTCACGGTGGACCCGCAGTTCACCGCCCCGGCCCCCGCGCCGGTCACGCCGGTCCCGTCCGAGATTCCCGCGCTGCGGATCGCCTGAGAGGGGCAGCACAGATGACCACGGTTCACGAACCCACCGTCCTCCCCGGAGCCGCCGAGCTGTCGGTGTGGCCCGCGTCGACCCTCGAACCGCCGCACGGCGACCTCACCGTGGGCGGCGTACCGCTCGCGGAGGTCGCCGACCGCTTCGGCACCCCCGTCTACGTCCTGGACGAGGCCGAGGTCCGCGACCGCTGCCGTACCTACCTGGACGCCTTCCCCGACGCCGAAGTCCTGTACGCGGCCAAGGCGTTCCTGTGCCGGGCCATGGCCCACTGGATGGACGAGGAGGGCCTCGGCCTGGACGTGTGCTCCGCCGGTGAGCTCGAACTCGCCGTCACCACCGGGTTCCCGGCCGAACGGATCGTGCTGCACGGCAACGCCAAGTCCCCGCGCGACCTGGACACCGCGCTGCGCCTCGGCGTCGGACGCATCGTCATCGACAGTCCGGCCGAGATCGCGCGGCTGGCCGCCGCCGTCGGACCCGACGGCCACCAGAAGGTCATGGTCCGGGTGGTGCCCGGGATCAGTGCCGGCGGCCACGAGAAGATCCGCACCGGCACCGACGACCAGAAGTTCGGCCTCAGCATCTCCGACGGGTACGCCCAGCACGCCATCACCCGGATCCTCGACCAGCCGCAGCTCGAACTCACCGGTCTGCACTGCCACTTGGGCTCGCAGATCACCAGCGTCAAGCCGTACCTCGTCGCCGTACGACGGATGGTGGGCCTGATGAGCAGGCTGTACGAGCAGCACCAACTGGTGCTGCCCGAGCTGGACCTCGGCGGCGGTCACGGCATCGCCTACCGCCCCGGCGAGGAGGCGCTGGACCTGACGGCGCTGGCCCGCAGGGTCCGCGCGGAACTCGCCGACGCCTGCGCCGCGGCCGGGCTTCCCGTGCCCCGCCTGATCATCGAGCCGGGCCGGGCGATCGCGGGCCCGGCGGGGATCGCCGTGTACCGCGTCCTGTCCGTGAAGCACACCGGCGACCACGTCTTCGTGGCCGTCGACGGCGGCATGAGCGACAACCCGCGCCCGGCCCTGTACGGCGTCCGGTACGCGCCGCGGCTGATCGGCCGGCACAGCACGGCGGACCGCGCCCGGGTCACGGTGGTCGGCCGGCACTGCGAGGCCGGCGACGTCCTGGCCACCGACGTGGCACTGCCCGCCGACACCCGGCCCGGCGACCTGCTCGCCGTCCCGGTGGCCGGCGCCTACCACCTGTCCATGGCCTCGGGCTACAACCTGGTCGGCCGCCCGCCCGTGGTCGCCGTACGCGACGGCCTCGCCCGGCTGCTGGTCCGCCGCGAGTCCCTGGAGGACATCCGCAGCCGGGACGTGGGCCTGTGACCCCGGGCGGTCTGTGCACCGCAGCCCCTTGAGACCCCCGGGCGGGTCGGTCCTCCTTCCCTCGCCGACCGACCCGCCCGGGCCACAACGGTGCTGATCAACACGGCATTTCGATGGTGACCGTCGCCCCGCCGCCGGCATTCTCCGCGCGGGCCGTACCACCGTGTGCCGTGGCCACCGCCTGGACGAAGGCCAGCCCCAGGCCGGAGCCCTCGCTCGTGCGGCTCGCCTCCGCCCGGGCGAACCGGTCGAAGGCGCGGGGCAGGAACTCGGGCGGGAAACCGGGGCCCTCGTCCGTGACGGCCAGCCGCAGCCGGCTTTCGTGGACGGTGGCCGTGACGCGGACGGTCCCGTGTCCGTGCCGCAGGGCGTTGCCGACGAGGTTGCCGATGGCGGGCACCAGCCAGCGGGTGTCGACGTCCACGGTCGTGTCCGCCGCGTCGGTCAGCAGGTCGCGTCCGGCGCGTTCGGCGCGGCGCAGATGGGGGGCCACGGCGGTCCCGACCAGGTCGGCCAGTGCTCCGGGCGTCCGGGTGAGGTGGTCGGCGCTGCCGAGTTCCTCCAGGTTCAGCAGGGCGTTGGAGAGGCCGATCAGGCGCTGCACCTCGGCGTCGACCGAGCGCAGGGTCTGGTTGAGCTCCCCGGCCGAGCGGGGGCGGTGCAGCGCGAGGTCGACCTCGGCCCGCAGCAGGGACAGCGGGGTGCGCAGTTCGTGGCTGGCGTCGGCGACGAACCGGCGCTCGCGGGCGGCGGACGCCGCGAGGCGGTCCAGCATGCGGTTCAGGGTGTGGCCGAGGCGGGTGATCTCGTCGTCGCGGTCGGCGGGCACGTCCAGCCGCAGGTTCTGCGCGCCGTCGGCGAGGGTGGCCGCCGCGGTGCGGTAGCGCTCGACCGGGCGCAGCGCGGCGCGGGCCGTGCGGTAGCCGACGTACGAGGCGGCGATCAGGGTCAGTCCGGAGGCGAGGGCGAGCTGGGCGAGGAGTTCGCGCAGCGCCTCGTCGCGGTGCCCGCGCCGGACGGCGGCGACGAGGACGCGGGTCGCCCCGCCCGCCCTGACGCGCTCGGCCTGCAGGCGCAGTGTGTCGGGAGTGATCGGCAGCAGGGAGCCGACGTCACGGCGCACCAGGTGCCCGTGGACGGCCGCGTCGACTTCGGCGGGAGTGAGCAGGGGCCGGTGGCCGACGGCGGCGCTGGAGGCCAGGTCCCGGCCGTGGGTGTCGAGGATCTGGTAGAGGCTGCCGCTGGGGCCCGGCGGCAGCGCGGTACCGGCGCGCAGGGCCCGGTCGAGGCTGTGCCGGTAGGCGGCGAGGTCGTCGTGGAGCTGCCGGTCCAGGGCGGTCTGGACGCGCCAGTACACCAGCCAGGCCGTTCCGGTCAGCACGAGCGACATGGTGACGGCGACGGCCAGCACGAGCCGTGTGACGACGGGCAGCCGCCCGAACCAGGGCCGAAGCCCGCCGGGCAGGGTCACGGGGCGGTCTCCAGCCGGTAGCCGCGTCCGCGCAGGGTCGTGATCGTCGTACGGCCGAAGGCGCGGTCGACCTTCGCGCGCACCTTGGAGACGTGGACGTCGATGGCGTTGCTGCGCAGGTCGGTCTCGCCGTCCCAGACCTCGTCGAGCAGCTGCAGCCGGGTCACCACCCGGCCGGCGTGCTCCATCAGCACCCGCAGCACCGCGAACTCCCGCCGGGACAGGCCGATTTCGGTGTCCGCCCGCCAGGCGCGCTGCTGCCCGGGGTCGAGGACGAGGTCGCCGACCCGCAGCCGGTCGCAGGAGTCGGGGCGGCGCCGGGACATCGCCCGCAGCCGGGCCAGCAGTTCCTCCAGCGCGAACGGCTTGAGCACGTAGTCGTCGGCGCCGGCGTCGAGCCCCGCGACCCGTTCGCTGATCGCGCCGCGCGCGGTGAGCAGGATCACCGGCACGTCGATGCCCTCGCCGCGCAGCGTCCGGCACACCTCGACGCCGTCCATGCCGGGCAGCATCACGTCCAGGACGATCCCGTCCAGGCGGGGGTCACGGGCGGCGGCCAGCCCGGAGGGGCCGTCGTAGCGGCCCTCGGCGGTGTGTCCGGACTCGGTGAGGTAGCGGACGACGAGGTCGGTGAGGCGGGTCTCGTCGTCGACGACCAGGTAGTGCATGGCGGCAGGCTAACGGCCCGCCGCGCCGGTCCCGGGCACGGGGAAGGCTTCATGGTCTCTTCATGTGACATCCCTACCGTCCTTCACGTCGCGGCGCACCGCGGGCCGCGACCGGTCCGCCGTCCTGTGCGCCGGGGCGGAAGGGACAACCATGCACGCACTGGTGCTCGCCGCCAAGGGCATCACCCACCACATCGCCCCCGGCGACCTCGGCACACGCGGCGGCCTCGACATCGTCGCCCTGCTGATCCTCGTCGGCCTGCTCTACCGGCGCCGTCCCAGCGCACCGGCGATGCCGCTGGTCCTGGTCACCCTCAACGTCGGTCTGTTCGCGGCGATGAGCACGATCAGCGCGGGCAAGTTCTCCGCCGGGGTCGGCTTCGGGCTGTTCGGCATCCTGTCCCTGGTCCGGCTGCGCAGTGCGGCCTTCACCCTGCGCGACGTCGCCTACACCTTCGTGACCCTGGTCATCGCCCTGTGCACCGGACTTCCGCAGCGCGCCGGCTGGCTCGTCATCGCGGTGGACGCGGTGGTGCTGGTCGCGGTCCTGCTGGTGGACGATCCGCGCGGCGACCAGCCGCCCACCCGCACGGTGCGGCTGACCCTGGACCGCGTCTACGACGACCCCTCCCTGATCGCCCGGGACGTCGCCTTCCGCTTCGGCCGCGCGCCGCTGTCGGTCGAGGTCGACGAGGTCGACTACGTCCGCGAGACCACCCGGGTGTCCGCCCGCTACCCCGCCGTACCGGGCGAGTCCGTCGCCGAGTCCGTCGCCCAGGACACGGAGCCGCGCGAGCAGGTGACCGTCGTATGACGGCTCCCGCTTCCTTCGTGCCCGACCTCGGCTTCGTGCCCGACCTCGGCCTGTCCGCGCTGCGCGGTGCCACGCTCGCCGAGGTCGACGCGGCGGCCGCGCTGCAGCACCGCACCGACCGCAAGTACCTGGTCCCGCTCGACCTCGCCCGCCTCCTCGTGGACCGGCTCGCCGACAGCCACCGGGTCCTCGACCTGGCCGGCCGCCGTACGACGAGCTACCTCAGCACCTATTTCGACACCGAGCGGCTCGGCGCCTGGCGCGCCCATGTGCAGCGGCGCCGCCGGCGCTGGAAGGTCCGCACCCGCCTGTACGCGGAGGACGGGCTGTGCCGGGTGGAGGTGAAGACGAAGGACGGCCGCGGCGCCACCGTCAAACACGCGCTCAGCACCCCTGCCGAGGACTACGGCCGACTCGACGGCTCCGGCGCAGAGTTCGTCGACGAGGTGCTGCGCCGGGCGGACATCCCCGTCACCACCGCGGCACTGTCCCCCGCCGCGGAGATCCGCTATGTCCGCGCGGCCCTCGCCGACCTGGACCACGGCACGCGCGTCACCCTCGACGTCGGCCTCGTCTGCCGGCACGGGGACCGCAGCACCGGCCTCGACCCGGGGCAGGTCCTGGTGGAGACCAAGGGCGGCGCCCGGCCCGCCCCCGCCGACCGCCTCCTGCTGGGCCTGGGTGCCCGGCCCGTCTCCCTCAGCAAGTACATCGTCGGCCAGTCCCTGCTCAACCCCGGCCTCCCCGACAACGACGTACGCCGGCTCGCCCGCGCCCACTTCAGCACCGGGGGCAGCCCCGCACCGCTCCTCGAAAGGACCCCCGTCGCATGAACGTCCTGCGCGGCATCACATGGCCGTACGCCGTCATCGCGCTCATCGCCGTGGCCGCCGCCTCCTTCGGTCTGCTCACACCGCAGCTGGCCGCCGCCGGCGTCCCCGGCTTCACACTCTCGGCGACCGACCGCATCAAGCAGAGCCCGCCCCCGGCTCTCTTCAGCGACGCCGAGATCGCCCCGGCCGGCAAGCTGGCCGACGCCCAGCGGACGACGGCCGACGCCCTCTTCGCCCAGTGGAAGAAGGCGCACGGCACCGCCCGCGACGACAAGGCGTTCGCCGCCTGGGCCGCCCGCCAGATCCCCGCACCACCCGCGGCGAAGCAGCGCACCGCCGAACTCCGCCAGGTCCAGGCCCTCGCCAAGACCCGTACGGCCGCCGGGAAGCAGGCGGCCACCTGGCTGGAGCTGAACGGCAAGAGCGACGTCTGGAAGCTCTACCTCCACGACCGGAGCGAACTCGTCCCCGCCGCGAAGGGCACCGCGGAGAAGACCGGCCTCAAGGCGGCCCTGAAGATGGCCAAGACGATCTGCGACCAGCTGGCCGCCAAGGACCAGCAGCCGGCCCCGTACGTCCTGGACCCGACCCTGCGCCCGGACAAGCACACCAAGCCCGGCGCCAAGGGCCCGTACTCCTACCCCTCCCGGCACGCGGCCCGCTCGGCCGCGGCCGTCACCTTCCTCAGCGCCCTCGCCCCGCACCGGGCCGGGGAATACGAGTGGATGCGCGCCGAGGTCCTCTACTCCCGCCTCTACATGGCCGGCCACGTCACCAGCGACCTGGCCGCCGGGACCCTGCTGGGCGACCTGATCGGTGACTACGAACTCACGGTCGGCGGGCACTGAGTCCCGCCGCTGAAGCGAACGCCTTGGCCGCCGTCGCGGCCAAGGCGTTCGGCGCGTTCAGCCGACGTGCAGGGTCAGGGCGGCGGTGTGGAGCGTGCCGCCGGTCTGGAACTGGAGGAACAGACGCCAGTTCCCGGACTGGGCGAACTCGGCGTGGAAGGTCAGCGCCGGCCCGCCGTGGCCGCCGTCGGCCTTCGACTCCGGGTGGAGGTGGGCGAAGGCGAGGTCGCCCTGGTGGAACGCGGTCAGATGCGCGTAGGTGTCGAGGTAGGGCTGGAGGTCGGTGACCGGCTTGCCGTCCTTGGTGACGGTGGCGGTCAGCTGGTGGGCCATGCCCGCCATCAGATCGCCCTTCACCGCGACGGTGTACCCGTCGGCCGTGGTGGTGCCGGACGCCTTGGGCAGCGCAGTGGTCATCGCCATGCCGGGCACCGTCACGGTGCGGCTGAGGACGAGGCCCTTGCCCTTGCCGGAACCGCTGTCCGGGGTGAACGAGGTGTACAGCCGCCAGGTGCCCGGCCGCAGCGCGGCCAGCGGCGCGCTCCAGGTGCCGTTGCCGGCCATCGTGGGGTGCAGATGCTGGAGGCCGGTGAGGTCGGAGCGGACGGCGTAGAAGTGCATCCGCTTGGTCTGGTCCACGGCGAAGCCGGTGACCGGCTTGCCGTCGGGCCCCGTGATGGTGAAGCGATAGGTGCTCGCCTCGCCGGCGGGGAGGGTGGCGGCCGTGGAGGTCATCCGGTAGCCGTCCTTCGCGGCGGCCAGGCCGTTGCCGCTGGACGCGGGCTCCATGCCGGGCATCGACGCCATGTCATGGCCCGGGGCGGAGGAGGACGGCGTGCTGCCGTGGCCGGCGTGCTTGTCGGAGCCGGAGCCGGAGCCTGTGCCTGTGCCGCAGGCGGCCAGGGCGAGGGTGAGTGCCGCGGTGGCGGCGGCCGCCATGAGGGCACGGCGGGACGTGCGGAAACGCTGGGACATCAGGTGTGTCTTTCCAGGGGGGGCGCCGTACGACGGCGCGGGTGATCGGGAGACCTGCGCGGGACCCCGGCACTGAGCCGGAGCCCGCGGGTCCCGTCACGTCCGCGCGACGCACACCTGGAGGAGGAGAGGGCGGCCGCCGGCGGGCGGACCCCGGCGCCGGGTGCCGTCGGAGGCCGGCCCGGCCCACGGCAGCAGGAGGGCGGCCGGCAGCACGAAGGCGGCCGCCGCGACCGGGGGCGGCGGGATCTCGGAGCGGGGCGTGGTGGCCAGACACAGCGCACCCCGCATGCCCGCCCCGTCCGCCCGTACGACGGCCTTGCCACCGGCCGCCTCGGGGTGACCGGCGGGATGACCGGCGGGGTGCGCGGCCGTCGCGGCAGGCATCCCGGCCGGTGTCGAGCCCAACGTGGGGGAGGTCTTGGCCGGTGTCGAGCCCAACGTGGGGGACGTCTTGGCCGGTGTCGAGCCCAACGCGGGGGACGTCTTGGCCGGTGTCGTAGCGGCCGTCGCGGTGGTGTCCTGCATCGCCCCGTGGCAGCCGTCCCCGGCTGCGGCCGGGCCGCCGTGCATCAGGAACAGCCCGAGCAGGACCACGACCAGCAGCCAGGGCCGCACCGCCGGGCGGTTGCGGGCCCCGGCCGTGCCGGAGACGGGCTGCCTGGGCATCACGGGTCCACCTTACGGGGATGCGGGAAACCCCTCGGGTCTTTGGCACCCAAGGGTGGTTCCCTGCATTTCACCATACCCCCAGGAGGTATCCATCCGCACTCTCGCCATCGTCGTGACCGCCCGTTACTGTGGCGGATCGCAATCGGCGCGGCGCGGAGTGGTCCGGTGGGGTGATCCAAGGTGCATGAGCTGTCCGATGCCGCGGTGGCGCTCGCCGCCCGTTGCGAGCCGCGGGTGAACGAGCTGGCGCGGCGCATGGCGCGCGACGTCTTCGAGGAGCTGCGCGGCTACGCCGAACTGCCCGCCGACGTCAAGGACATGGAGATCGCAGCGACGGCCCGGTACGGCATGCGGCTGTTCCTGCGCGGTGGCGTCCGCCGGCCGCGGCCGGACGCGCTCGACTACTTCCAGGAACGCGCCGCCCAGCGCGCCGGGGAAGGGATGCCGCTGAACCTGCTGCTGCGCACGTACACCCTGGGCACGAAGGAATTGTTCCGGGCGCTGCGCGAGACCGCCCGGCCCGATGAGCGGGACGCCCTGGCCGAGCTGGCCGAGGCGCTGTTCGGCGCGGCGGACCGGGTCGTGGGAGCCGTCGCCGAGAGCTATCTCGACGAGCAGGCCGCGGCGGCCGCATGCGGGTCCCCCCAGGCCCTTTGGCACTGGGGGAGGGAGGAGGAGCGGCGCTCGCGTGCCCGGACGCTGCTGGCCGGCCGGCCGGTCGCCGACGGGGTCACACCGGACGGGCCCGCGCTTGTGGTGTGGCTGCGCTTCGACAACTCGGCATCGGGCAACGGGAGTTCACCGGTGGCCGTCCGGCGGCTGGTGCGGCGGGTTCAGGCCGCGCTGGACCGGGGCTTCGGCACGTGCGTGCCCGCCCTGCTCGACGCCGACGGCGGGCACGCCGTGATACCCGGTACGACCGAACTCCCCTGCCGGATCCCGGAGTTGCTGCGCGAGCCCGCGGGGGCGGGGGTGCGGCTGGCGGCGGCCGGTGCGACCGGGGCCGGTGACATCCCGCGCGCCGCGCGGCTGGCCCGGGAGGTGGTCCGGATCGCCGCCGCGTGCGGCCGGGAGCCCGGGCTGCACCGGCTCGACGACGTGCTGCTGGAGTACCACCTGTCCCGCCCCAGCGCGGGCAGCGACCGGATCGCCGCACTGCTCGACCCCCTGGCCGGCCGGCCCGAACTCGTCGAGACCCTGCGCACGCATCTGGAGCAGCGCCAGGACCGCCGCGCCACCGCCCGCCGACTCAGTCTCCACCCCAACTCCGTCGACCACCGGCTGGCCCGCGTCCAGGAGCTGACCGGCCTCGACCTCGCCGACCCCCGGAACACCGCCCTGGTCCTCGCGGCCCTGCTGCTGCGCGAGACGGACGCCGGCGTCATGGAGTGACGATCGCGAAGTCCGGGTCCGGCGCGTCCAGCAGCGCACCGAACGTGACCAGGGCCCGCGCGTCACCGTCCAGGACCACCGCGCCGCCCGCGACCTCGTCGGCGAAGGTCGAGGCTCCGCCCAGCACGGAGTCGAGCGTGGTGCGGGCCAGCCGCAGCACGACGGCGGGCTGCTCGCCGCGCGGGGCGTCACCGGCCATCGGGGTCAGCGCGCCGTTGGACAGCAACAGGGACCACACCTCGCCGCTGTCGGTGAACTCCCAGCGCAGCAGCAGCCGTCCGGCCCCGGCGGCCCGCGGGCCGTTCACGCGTACGGCCAGCGACCGGAAGACCTGCTCGACCGTCAGCGCGGCCAGGATGTCCGGGGCCGTGCGGGTCGGCGTACCGAGGATGCCGCCGCGCAGCTCGGCAGCGCCCATCAGATAGAAGTTGCGCCACGGGCCGCACTCCGCGCCCCGGCCGAGCCGTTCGAAGGTCTCGGCCTGCAGGGCGCGCGCCTCGGCGTGCTCGGGGGCGGCGAAGAGCACATGGCTCAGCACCTCCGCGACCCACCGCAGATCCCCGGCGTCGTACGACGCCTTCGCCTTGGCGACCACGGAGTCCGCACCGCCCATGAACTCCACGTACCGGCTCGCGGCTTCGGCGGGCGGATGCTGCCACAGATGGGCCGGGTTGCCGTCGAACCAGCCCATGTAACGCTGGTACACGGCCTTGGCGTTGTGGCTGAGGGAGCCGTAGTGGCCGCGGGTGTGCCAGGCCCGGTCGAGGGCGGGCGGGAAGCAGAGCTGCTCGGCGATCTCCGCCCCGGTGCGGCCGGAGTTGATCAGACGCACGGACTGGTCGTGCAGATAGGCGTAGGCGTCCCGCTGCTCCTCCAGGAAGCGGACGACGCGGTCCTGCCCCCAGGTCGGCCAGTGGTGCGAGCCGAAGACGACGTCCGTGTCCGCGGCGAACAGCCGGACGGTCTCGGTCAGATACCGGGCCCAGGCGCCGGGGTCCCGTACCAGGGCCCCGCGCAGGGTGAGCACGTTGTGCAGCGTGTGGCAGGCGTTCTCGGCGACGCACAGCACCCGCGCATCCGGGAAGTGGAAGTTCATCTCGGCCGGGGCCTCGGTACCGGGGGTGAGCTGGAAGACGATCCGCACCCCGTCGACGGTCTCCTCCTGCCCGGTCGCGGTGATGTCGACGGTGGGCGCGATCAGTCCGACGCTCCCGGTCGACGTCGTCTGCCCGAGCCCGCAGCCGATCTGCCCGGCCGGGCCCTTGGGCAGCGCGGCCCCGTACATGTAACCCGCCCGGCGGGCCATCGCCGTACCCGTGAGGACGTTCTCGCTCACCGCGTGCTCCAGGAACCCGGCCGGCGCCAGGACCGGTACCAGCCCGTCCGCCACCTCGGCCGGGTCGACGATCCCGCGCACCCCGCCGAAGTGATCGACGTGGGAGTGGCTGTGGATCACGCCCGTCACGGGCCGCGCGCCGCGGTGCGCGCGGTACAGGCCGAGCGCGGCCGCGGCCACCTCCGCGCTGATCAGCGGGTCGATGACGACGACACCGCGGTCGCCCTCCACGAAGGTGATGTTCGACAGATCGAGCCCGCGTACCTGGTAGATCCCGGCCGCCACCTCGTACAGACCCTGGCGTGCCACGAGCCGGCTCTGCCGCCACAGCGAGGGATGCGCGGTCGGCGGACACTCCGCGTCCAGGAAGCCGTACGCGTCCGCGTCCCACACCACCCGGCCCCGCGCGTCCCGCACCACGCCGGGCTCCAGCCGGCCGAGGAACCCCCGGTCCGCGTCGACGAAGTCCTGCCCGTCGTCCTGCTCGTCGTCCCGTTCTTCACCCCGGGCGAGCCCGCCGTCCAGGGGCTCCCGCTCACTGCCGGTCATGACCGACGATCCTCACACGCCCCGCGCGACGGCGCCCGATGACGCATCACAGAGCAGCCGCTGACACATCACAACCGACGGCGGCGCGTGATCGCAGGCGAGGTGAATCGACTCCGTCGACGTCGGGACCGACCCCGTCGAAGTCGGGAATCGACGCCGTCGAAGCCGGGAATCGATTCGCCATGACCGACAACACCAGTCACGGCAGCAGCACACCGGACCACGAGGAGACGACCCGCCGCTACTACGAAACCAGCGACGTCGACGCCTTCTACGACGCCGTATGGGGCGGCGAGGACATTCACATCGGCCTGTACGCCCACCCGGGGGAGGCGATCGCCGATGCCTCGCGCCGCACCGTGCGGCACGCCGCGGACCTGGTCGCGGACCTGCTCGGCCCGGCGGCCACGGTGCTCGACCTCGGCTCCGGGTACGGCGGTTCGGCGCGCGCCCTCGCCGAGCGCTTCGGCTGCCGGGTCGTGGCCCTCGACCTCAGCGAGGAGCACAACCGGCGGCACCGCGAGGCCAACGCCCGGCAGGGGCTGGACGGCCTGATCGAGGTCGTCACCGGCTCCCTCAACGACCTCCCCTACGCGGCGGAGCACTTCGACGTGGTCTGGTCCCTGGAGGTCCTGTGCCACGTGACGGACCGGGACCGCGCGCTGGCCGAGGCGGTACGCGTGCTGAAACCGGGCGGGGCGCTGGTCTTCTCGGACATCATGGCGGCCGAGGAGACCCCGGCGCAGGCCGTGCGGCCCGCGCTGTCCCGCCTGGGCGTGCAGAGCCTGGCAACGGTGCCGTTCTACCTGGAGCAGCTGTCCGCACTCGGCCTCAAGACAGGCTTCGAGGAGCGCACCGCGGACCTCACCACCCACTACGCCCGCCTCGACGAGGAGGTGCGCCGCCGCACGACCGAGCTGCGGACCGTCATCAGCCCGTCCTACCTCGACGACCTGTTGACCAACCTTCCCCTGTGGACCGACATCACCCGCCGCGGGCTGCTGCGCTGGGGCCTCTTCCACGCCCGCCGCACCCCGCCCGGACCGCCCGGACCGTAGTACCCGGGTACCACCCGCCCGCCGCTGTTCAGTCCCCGGTACCACCGGATCGGGGAGGTCGCGGACCTAGCGTGGCGGAGGAGGCGTCGGGCGTGCCGGACGCCGCGGTCCGAGAGAGAGAACGCGAATGATCGACGCACAGCAGCTCACCAAGAGGTACGGGGAGAAGACGGCCGTCGACGGCCTGGACTTCACCGTGAAGCCGGGCACGGTGACCGGCTTCCTGGGTCCCAACGGGGCGGGCAAGTCCACGACGATGCGCATGATCGTCGGGCTGGACGCGCCGACGAGCGGCTCCGTCACGGTGAACGGCCGGCGCTACGCCCGCCACCAGGCGCCGCTGCAGGAGGTGGGCGCGCTCCTGGAGGCGAAGTCGATCCACCCGGGCCGCTCGGCCTACAACCACCTCCGGGCCCTCGCCCTCACCCATGGCATTCCGCGCAGCCGGGTCGACGAGGTCGTCGACCTCGCCGGTCTCGGCAGCGTCGCCAAGAAGCGCGCCGGTGCCTTCTCCCTCGGCATGGGCCAGCGGCTCGGCATCGCCGCCGCGCTGCTGGGCGATCCGCAGACGGTGATGCTGGACGAGCCCGTGAACGGCCTCGACCCCGAGGGCGTGCTCTGGATCCGCACCCTGCTGACGTCGCTGGCGGCCGAGGGACGGACGGTCTTCGTCTCCTCGCACCTGATGAGCGAGGTGGCCCTGGTCGCGGATCACCTGATCGTCGTCGGGCGGGGCCGGCTGCTGGCCGACACGACCGTACGGGACCTGGTCCGCGCGGCCGGCGGTGACACCGTACAGGTCGCGACGGAGGACCCGGCGCGGCTGCGGGACGTGCTGGCCGGACCGGGCGTCGAGATCACCGGCCGTATCGGCTCCGAGGAACTGCAGGTGACCGGGTTGTCCGCCCGCGAGATCGGGCTGACGGCCGCCGAGCACGGGATCGCGCTGTTCGAGCTGAGCACGAAGGCGGTGTCGCTGGAAGAGGCATTCATGGAACTGACCAGGGACGCTGTGGAGTACCACGGCTCCACCACCGGCACCGACACCTCCGGGAGCGCGGCATGAGCACCCTCACGGCAACACCCGAGACCCCCGAGACCGCCCAGGCGGCCCCGGCCCGGCCCGGCTACCGGGTGACCGGACGGCGCGTGCTGGCCTCGGAGTGGGCCAAGCTGTGGTCCCTGCGCTCCACCTGGATCACCCTCGGCCTCGGCCTGCTGTTCCTCGTCGCCTTCGGCGTCATCGCCGCGAGCCACTACAAGTCCAATCTCGACTCCGGCCGCCACATGGACCGGGACTTCGCCACCGCGACGGCCGCGAGCCTGTCCCTGTTCGGCACCAACTTCGCCCAGCTGGCCCTCGGTGTGCTCGGCGTGCTGGTCACGGCGGGCGAGTACTCCACCGGAATGATCCGCTCGACCCTGGCCGCGGTGCCGCGCCGGCTGCCCGTGCTGTGGTCCAAGGCGGCGGTGTACGGGCTGGTCGCGCTGGTGGTCGCCACCGTCGGCGCGTTCATCGCCTTCCTCGTCGGCAGCCGGATCGTCTCCGGCACTCCGGCGGCCCTGGGCCTCGGCCACGCCGGCGTCATACGCAGCCTGCTGGGCGCCGGGCTCTACCTGGGCCTGGTCGGTGTGATCGGCACCGCCCTGGGCGCGTGGCTGCGGTCCGTGGCCGGCGGCATCTCGGTCCTGGTCGCCGCCCTCATGCTGGTCCCCGGGCTGATCTCCCTGCTGCCCAGCTCGTGGCAGGGCGACATCGACCCCTATCTCCCCAGCCACGCGGGCGAGTCGATCTTCGCCCTGACCCACGACTCCACCACGCTGTCGCCCACCGCCGGGCTCCTGGTCTTCCTCGGCTGGACGACCCTGGCACTGGCCGGCGCGGCATACCGGCTGCTCCGCAGCGACGCCTGACCCCCGACCACCGCACGTCATGGACTGGGACCCGGCTTACGGGCTGAATCCGCTTCTTGGGCGGGACCTGCAGCTTGGGCTGGACCGGCTCCTTGGGCGGGACCGGCATCAGGTGCAGGACCGGCGTCATGGGCTGGACCCGCTTCTTAGGCTGGATCGGCTCCTTGGGCGGGGCCGGCTCCGGACCGGAATCCCCCTCTGGGCCGGGCCCGCTTCGCGGGTCGGACCTGCATCATGGGCTGGTGAACTCCATGACCACCGATGATCTCAGCGGGATGGGGCCGCTGGTCGCCCGGCTCGGCCGGGTCGGCCAGCGGCTCCGGCACGCCGACCGGGCCCGTCCGTGGGTGCTGGACACCGCGGTCGTGGTCCTGGTCTTCCTGATGTTCTGCCTGCCGGACCTGCTCCACGGGATCGGGGCCGACGGGGACGGCGACGGCCACCGCCGCTTCCGCCTGGCGTTCACCCAGCTGCCCCCGGCCGGCATGCTGGCCCTCCAGGCCGGACTGGTGCTGCCGCTGCTGTGGCGGCGGAGGGCGCCCGCCGTGGCCTTCGGCGCCGTCTCGGCCGTATTCGTCCTCCAGTGGTCGCTCGGCGCCGTACTCCGTGCGGACGTCGCCCTCTTCGTCGCCCTGTACAGCCTGACCCTGCACGGTCGGCTGCGGCAGCTGCCGTGGGCCTGTGCGGTCACGGCGGGCGCGCTGGGCCTGGTCGCGGCGCGGGTCTCGGCGGCGGTGTCGGTGTGGGACGCGCTGTTCTTCCTGCTCAGCACGGCGACCGCGGCCCTCGCGCTCGGCCTGATGATCCGCATCCGGCGGGCCCAGCTGGCTGGCCTGCGGGACCGCGCGGCCCGGCTGGAGATCGAACGCGACCAGCGCGGCAGGCTCGCCGTCGCCGCCGAACGGACCCGGGTGGCTCGCGAGATGCACGACATCGTCGGCCACAACCTGTCCGTCATCATCACGCTCGCCGACGCGGGCGCCTACGCCACCGCCGTCGCCCCGGAACGCGGCAAGGAGGCCCTGCACCTCATCGGGGACACCGGCCGCCAGGCCCTGAGCGAACTGCGCCGGGTGCTCGGCGTGCTGCGCGAGGCGGACGGCCCGCGCCGCGAGCCCGAGCTGAGCCCACAACCCGGGCTCACGGACATCGACGCCCTGTGCGAAGGGGTGCGCGCGGCCGGTCTGGAGGTCGTCTACCGCACCGCCGGTGACGTCGACGCCCTCGACAGCGGGGTGCAGCTCACGGTCTACCGCATCGTGCAGGAAGCCCTGACGAACACCCTCAAACACGCCGGCGCCGGCGCCCGTGCGAACCTGGCGATCGTCGCGACGGACACCCGGCTGACCATCACCGTCCAGGACTCCGGCCCGGCCGGACCGGTCGGCCGTCCCGGGACGGCGAACGAGGAAGGACACGGCCTGGTGGGCATGCGCGAACGAGCGGCTCTCTACGGCGGGCAGGTCAGCGCGGGTCCCGCCGGCCCGGGATGGACGGTGCGGGCCGCCCTCGACCTCGCACCCCAGGACGGTGCCCGATGACCACCGTGCTCGTCGTGGACGACCAGCCGCTGCAGCGGTACGGCTTCCGGATGCTCCTCGACTCCATGCCGGAGACGGAGGTGGTCGGCGAGGCCGCGCACGGAGCCGAGGCCGTGCGCAGGGCCGCCGAACTCCGCCCCGACGTCGTCCTCATGGACGTACGCATGCCGGGCATGGACGGCATCGAGGCCACACGCCGTATCGTCGCCGCCGGCGACCGCTCCCGGGTTCTGGTCCTGACCACCTTCGACCTCGACGAGTACGTCCATGCGGCGCTGCGCGCCGGGGCCAGCGGCTTCCTCCTCAAGGACGCCCGCCCCGAGGAACTCCTCGCGGGCATCCGCGCCGTGGCGGTCGGGGACGCGGTCATCGCCCCCGCGCTCACCCGCCGCCTCCTGCACGAGTTCGCCCGCCTCGTGCCGCCCGGTGCCGGCGGCAACGCCGAGGACCCGCGCCTGAGTTCCCTCACCGACCGCGAACGGGAGATCCTCGTCGCCATCGGCAAGGGCTGGACCAACGGCGAGATCGCCGCCCGTTTCGTCCTGTCGGAGTCCACGGTGAAGACCCATGTCGGTCGCGTCCTCGCCAAGATCGGCGCCCGCGACCGCATCCAGGCGGTGATCTTCGCCTACGACCACGGCCTGGCCCGGCCCCAGACGGGTTGAGCCGGCGGGTCCGGCCGACCGCTGTCAGTGATCCGAAGCGCCGACCCGGCCCGTGTGCAGGTCCTGGTCCGCGGTGCCGCCGGGCCACCCGTGGTCGCACAGCCGGCCGACCTCGTAGCCCCGCTGCGCGCAGGTGTCGAGGATGCGCGGGAGGGCGCCCAGGGCCGAACGCCAGGCGCCGGGGGCGGAGGTGCAGTCCGAGTCGTGGAGCAGGACCGTGCCGCCGCCGTCCAGGTCGGCGGCCACCGTGCGGTGGACCGACTCCGGTGTGGCCCGAGCCGTCCAGTCCTCGCCCCAGCAGGTCCACAGCACAGGGGTGAGCTCCAGGCGCCGGGCCGCCATATGGGCGGCGGTGGACATGACGCCGTAGGGCGGACGGAAGAGCGTGGGCCGGGTGCCGGTGATCGCGGCGACCGTGTCGCGGGCGCGGGCGAAGTCGTCGTAGGTGGCGCGCGGACCGCGCAGCAGCAGGGGGCGGTGCAGCCAGCCGTGGATGCCGATCTCGTGGCCCGCGGCGGCGATCTCGCGCACCAGGCCGGGGGTGCGGTGGGCCTCGCTGCCGAGCAGGAAGAAGGTGGCGCGCACACCGCGCCGGTCGAGCAGCCGCAGGAAGAAGGGGGTGGACAGGGGGTCGGGTCCGTCGTCGAAGGTGAGCGCGACATGGTCCGGGCGGCCCCGGCCGGAGAGGCGGGGCATGACGCGGTTGCGCAGTGGGCCGAAGGTGGAGACGACGGGAGCGGAGTGGAGGGCCGCGAGCGCGGTGGCGGCCAGGGCGGTCGCCCGCAGCGGGCGGGGTGTGGTCACGAGTGGTGCCCTTCCGGAGCGTGGCCGTGGCCGGGTGCGAGGTGGTCCGGGTCGAGACGGTGGCCGACGGCGTGCAGCAGGGCGGGTGCGTCGTACGTCATCGCGACGCCGGTGCCGACGGCGCAGGCGCACACCGCGCAGGCCACCGCGCCGGTGACCGCGAGCCGCCGCGGGCGGCCGCGCCGCCGGGCGAGCGGCGGCGCGGGCAGGGGCGGCGGACCCGAGCGGTGGACGCGGGCGATCTCGGCCGCCGGGCCGTCGTCCGGGGACTGCGCGAACAGGGCGAGCCCCGCCGCACGCTGCCGCGGCCCCGGCGGGCCGTCGATCAGGTCGCGCAACACGCCCTTGAGGTCGGCCGGGTCGCGGATCCAGGCGGCGACGCCCGCCTCGTCCAGGGCGGCGGCGTTGGTCAGTCCGTGCCCCGGGATGCAGCGGTAGCTGGCCACGGGCAGGCCCGCGGCGAACGCCTCCAGGGAGGTCAGTCCGCCCGCGTTCTGGACGAGGACGTCGGCCGCGTGCATCAGGCCGGGCATGTCGTCGACCCAGCCGTAGGCGTGCTCGATGCCGTCCGCGCGCAGTTGCCGGGCCAGGGCCTCGTTGCGGCCGCAGACGACGACCGGGACGGCGGCCGCGCAGTCGCGCAGCTCGCGGGCCACCTGCCGGACGGGCCCGACCCCCCAGGACCCGGCGACCAGCAGAGCGAGCGGGGCGTCGTGCGGCAGCCCGAACCTGGCCCGGGCGTGGTGGCGTTCGCGCAGGTCGCACGGGCGGAACCGGGGGTCGGCGACCGGCCCGCACACCCGGACGTCCCGTGCCCCCGCCGCCCGCGCCTGGGCGGCGGGCACGGCATGGGCCGCGAGGTGGACGTCCACGCCGTCGGCCACCCACAGCGGATGCACGGAGAAGTCGGTCAGGTAGGTGAGGACCGGGACGGTCAGGCGTCCGGCGAGGCGCAGTTCGCCCAGCACACGACTGGCTCCGGGATAGGTGGAGACGACCGCGCCGATGCCGGGGTGCAGGGCGCGCAGCACCCGGTCCTCGGCGGCACGGAGCAGCGCGCGTGCCGCGGGGCCACCGCCACCGGCACGCTCGGTGCTCGCGTAGATCCGCTGGTAGGCCCAGGGCGCCCGGACGAGCAGGCGGTGGTAGCCGTCCCGGACGGCCCGGCCGAGCCCGACGGGCAGCAGGTCCAGCAGGTCGTAGCGGTCGACGACCAGTCCGTCCGCGGTGAGGCGGCGCTCCAGCTCGGTCGCGGCACCGTCGTGACCGGCACCGACACTCGCCGACACGACCGCGACCCGGCCCGGGGACAGCGCGGCGGCGCGGGTCACCGGCAGGACATCCGCCGTCGCGAGTCTCGGAAGCGTACGTCCGGGATTTGCCATGGGCTTTCCTCTGCGCAGATGGGAGGAGACGAGGGAGAAGCACGGGGAGGAGACGAGGGAGAAGCACGGGGAGGAGACGAGGGGAACCAGGGGGCGGGGGAGGGGCACAGGACAGGATGGAGAGCGATTAACTACAAGTTGTAGTAGCTCGCGCTTCGAAGCCCGGAGCTTACCTCCTACAACTAGTAGGAGGTTGCCGGGTAGCCTGTGCGAAGGCAAGGTGAAGGAAAGAGGAACGGTGCACGACCCCAGGTACGCCGGAGCCGGCGGCGCATCGGACGACGCATGCGGCGGTACATCCGGCAGGCGGGCCCGCGGCGAACTCGAGGGCAGCGTGCTCGCCGCCCTCTGGTCCGCCCACGGCCCGCTGACCGCACGACAGGTACGGGAAGGCCTGCCGGGCGACCTGGCCTACACCACCGTTCTGACGATCCTTTCCCGGCTGTACGACAAGGGGATGCTCGTCCGGCACCGCAAGGGCCGCGGCTACGCCTACGAGCCGGCCCGCGACGAGGCGTCCCACACCGCGCAGCGCATGAAGTCGCTCCTGGAGGGCGGCTCCGACCGCGAGGCGGTGCTGGCCCGATTCGTCTCCGAACTCTCCCAGGAGGACGAGCAGTTGCTGCACCAGCTGCTGTCCGGGTACGGCGGTGCCGGACACCTGGGCGACGGGACGTGAGCCGGTGCTGATCAGCGTCTACGTCCCGCTCGCCGTGACGGCCGTACTGACCGTGCTCGCACCACGGGTGGCCCGCCGGCTCGCCCCGCGCCACGCGGCGTGGGCCCTGGCGTGCACCGCGCTGGTGACAACGGTGGGCTGGACGGGTTCGCTCGCCCTCCTGGCGTTCACCGGAATCGCCCAGATTCCGCAGGTCGCGGCGGAGGGCCGCTGGTCGGTACCGGCACTGCGGGCCGAGGACCCGGTCTACCTCACCGTAGCGATCGTCAGCGCCGCCGCCCTGACGGCGGGAACCGTCTCCCTGGCCCTGGCCGCCGTACGGCAGACCCGCCATCTCCTCCGGTCCCGGCGCGAGTGCGCGCGCATGCCCGGCGACAGCGAGCTGGCCGTCGTGGACAACGACACTCCCCACGCGTTCGCCCTGCCCGGTGCGCCCGGCCGCATCGTGGTGTCACGCGGCATGCTGCGCTGCCTCGACCACGAGGAACGCGAGGCCCTGCTGGCCCACGAAAGAGCCCATCTCCGCGGCCGCCACCACCTCTTCCAGACCCTGTGGCGCCTGACGGCGGCCCTCAATCCGCTGCTACGCCCCCTGGCCGACGCGGGCGGCTTCGCCCTGGAGCGCTGGGCCGACGAGGAGGCCGCGGCGCGGGTCGGCAGCCGACGGATCGTCGCCCGTGCCGTCGGCCGGGCCGCCCTCGCCTCCTCGCCCCGCGCATCGCGCCCCCCGGCCCTCGCCGCCACCGGCGGCGCGGTCCCCCAACGCGTCCGAGCCCTCCTGTCCCCGCCCCCGCCCCGCCGCCCCCTGCCCATCGCCGGCGGAGTCCTGCTCCTGACCCTGTGCTGCGCCGGCCTGGCCAACGCCACCTCCGACAGCGACAAACTCCTCGACGACGCCCAACGGGCCCAATGCGCCGAGTCGCTCACCCACCCGAACGCCCCGGACCTCGACGGGCTGGAGGCCTGCTGCGAGCACGGCGTGTGGGGCGGGCGCGCAGAACATCACGGGTGACGGCCAGAGCCTCACGGGTGGCGGGCAGCGCGCCCCGGCGCTCGCTCCAACAAGGCCGACAAGCGGTCCGAACCGCTGCCGGTCGTCCGTGTTGGCGCACGTCAAGCTGCCGCACGGACCACGGATCACGGATCACGGATCGCGTCCTTGTACAGTTCGGCCGCCGGGCCGCCCAGTGTCACGCTGTAGGACACGTCGTCGGTGTCGCCGCCCTCGTCATAGCCGCCGAGGACGCCGACGACCTGGCCGTCGCCGTTGATCCAGGGGCTGCCGCTGGTGCCGAGCGTGAAGGCGGGGCAGTCGATGCGCTGCTGGGTCTTGCTGTGCGCGGTCGGCTTGTTGGTGCAGCTGATGGGCGTCTCGCGGGAGTCGGGGTAGCCGATGACGGTCACGGCGGTGGCGCCGGTGGCCGTACCGGTGGTGAACCGGTTGGCTCCGACGACGTCCTCGATCGCCTTGCCGTCCTGGTCGTCGACGGTGGCGAAGGCCAGGTCGCTGTCCTCGTCCTGGTCCTTCGTCCATCCGTCGGGCAGATAGCGGTGCCCGACCTTCCATACCCCGTACGGCGCCTTCCCGTCCCGGTAGCCCGGCACGAACACCAGGTCGGTACCGGTGTCGCTCACACAGTGCGCGGCGGTGAGGATGAGGTCGCCGTGGGGGCTGTGCACGACCGAGGCCGTGCAGAGGTGCCCGCCGGACAGGTCGTCGGCCCGGTCCGCGTAGAACAGCGCGCCGACCCGCACCGTCTGCGGATTGGCGACGACGTCGCCGGTGGCCCCCAGGGCCTGTGTCGGAGGTCCCGCCTGCCCCGCGGGGCCCGCCCTGCGGGCGGACGACGGGACTTCCGACACAGGTCCCGAGAGCCTGGGCCTGACCTTGGCCGACGCCACGGACGAGGTCAGGGTGAGCATCACCACGGCGCCGAGCAAGGCGGGACGCGAGGTGACCAAGATGCGTGAGATGCGGTCCATCAGTGATCACTCTGACTCACAAAAGTGAGAAGCGCGCTCCGACTTAACTGAGATTTTCCTACGACCCCCCTACGGCCGCCGGGTTCGCGACGTCACCAAGGTACTCGGCAGCCCCCTGCCCCACCTCCGCGACGGACGCCGGACCCGCCTGGGAGAAGCCGACTGGGATCTTCTCCCGGATTGCTCCCAAACGATCTCCGAAAACCACCCAGGGGCCTGACCCACTTGGTGGATCAGGCCCCTGACCTGGTACTACAGCGTCGGGGTGGCGGGATTTGAACCCACGACCTCTTCGTCCCGAATGAGGTTCGGTTGGTGATCCTGCCAGCCTCGATGGCGTTTCCGCAGGTCAGGTGAGTGGGTTCGGTTGGTATCGCAGGGCCTGGAAGGGGTTCGGGGAGCGGGTTGGCTCCCAGATGGCTCCCCGCACCGAGAGTCCTCCCTCAGCACCTGCGCGTGTCCCGCGGCGTGTCTACGTCTGACCCGACAGGTCGTCCACCAGAAGGTCGAGGGTGATCTCCTCATGGAGCGCGACCCCGAGAGCGGTCATGGCAGGGGCGAGGCCCGGGTCCCAGGCCGCGCTGACGGGCTGGCCGTCGAGCGGCAGCTGAGGGATTCCCTCGGCCTGGCTTCGAGCGGCCAGGTGCTCGTAGTCCTCGGCGCCCATGCGCCATGGCTGGGCTCCATAACGGCGGATGATCCGGTTCGCCAGAACGATTCCCGGCCAGTCGAAGTCGCCGTGGTACGCGAAGCGGCAGCCGGTGGCGGCGAGGGCGTCGAGGAGGATGAGGACCACCGTCGCTGCGCTGCCTGACGTGCATACCAAGGGCCGGAGGCAGGCCGCGTCCGCTGCGGCTTCCACCACGCGGGGATTCTCACAGATGTGGATCACTGTTCCGGCAGGCAGACGTAGCTGCAGGTCGTGCAGGTCGCGCGGTGTGAGGTGGGCTTCGGCGTGATGGTCGGTCCGCTCCCGCAGGGCCTGCTCCCGCCATCCCCCACCTACGGGCCGCAGCCCGTAGGTCAGCACGGTGCTGGAGACCTCGTCCGGTGTGACGGACACCAATCGCCACAGTGCGCGCCGGCCGGCCGCGTCGCCGGGGAACTCGGTGCTGTGGGCGAGGGCGATGCCGCGTTGGACGAGGCGTGCGAGCCAGCTGCCGTCGTCCAGGCCGTGTGCGGACCCGGTCGCCAGGGCGGCGAGTTCTCCTCGGCCTCGGGGGCCGCCCCGCTCGGGGCCGAGCAGTAGGGTGAGGACTTGGACAGCCTGCTGAAGCGTCCGTATCGCCGTTTCAGGTGGTACTCCTCTCGGTACGCCGGTACGGCGCAGCAGGTCGTACCACTGGCCAGCCCACTCCTGGACGGCGAGCGGAGAGGCGTCCAGCGCCGAGGCGAGCGACGACCAGATGTGCTCGCGCCGTGCCGCGATACCCGCGCGGACGGCACGGCGGTCAGTGAGCGGAGGGCCCAGTTCCTCCAGCACCTCTCTGAGACCGAGTCCGGCCGCCGAGGCGCGCAGCCGCGTGTCGAGCGCATCGAGGCGCACAGTCACGGCAGCACCTGTGACGGGCTTGCCCAGAAGGAGCGACAGGTCGTTGCGTTCCTGGGTGCTCACCGAGGTCAGCCGGAGGGAACCGGTGGCCTGCACGCCGTTGCTTTCCAGGCGCTTGCGTACCGCTTCCCAGAGCCTGGTCAGCCCGGGACCGCCCAGCCAGTCCCGTGTGCCCGCGGGCAGCTTGCTCATACGGACACCAGACGCCGGTGCTGGCCGTTCCAGGTGTAGTGCAGGGTGGCCACCCCGCGCACATGGGGATCGCGGAGGCACTCGTAGATGTGGAGGGACGGCACCTCCGGCCAGTTGCCCATAAGCCGTTCGCTAGTGAGGACGAAGTCGAGATCGAGATCGACGAGGATCCGTCCCAGCCGCCCGTGGGTAGGTTCGTCGACCTTGGCGAAGGCGTCGTCCAGGAGGATCAGCCGCGGGGCGTGGGGTGCCGACTCGGCGAGGCTGGTGAAGTGGGCGGCGGCTGCCGCGAAGAGCACGAGGTAGGAGAGCACTCGCTGCTCGCCCTGGCTGAGCCCGGTGCGGCCGGTCAGTTTCCGCCGCCGTCCCGGAGCGGCGTCCTCGACCACGAAAGTGTGGAAGCGGAACCAATCACGGTAGTCGAGCGCGGTCCGCAGGTGGGCGGCGTAACCAGCTGAGGGATCGGCCCGCCGGGCATCCTCGATTCGGCGTTGCAGCACCTCGCGGAGCTGCTCGGTCTGCTCACGCGTGCGCAGGCTCGACGGACTGCGCAGCAGGTCCACGGCCGCCCGCACGTCCGCGTCGACGTCCTCGTCCAGCTTCCACAGCAGTTCAACGCCGAGGCCGTGGGAGGTGCGCACGGTCCGCAGGGTGTCGTTCAGAGCCGCGACCAGGTTCGCCGCGGTGATGACCTGGGCCGAGAGATGGTCGCCCAGCTCGCCGGTCAGGAACCGCTGGAACACCTCACGTTCGCGCTCGGTGAGCCGTCCCCGGGCCTCTGCCGCCTGGACGGCGATCCGCTCGCCCACGGACGCGACGTCGTGGGAACCGTGGTCGTCGATCAGGCGGCACACCTTGATCCCGTCGCGTTCCTCCAGTTGCGCATCGTAACCGCCGGCCAGCTGGTCGCGCAGGTCGGTGTGCCGGTTGAGCAGGGTGCTGTCCGACACCTCGCCTTTCGGGCGGCCGAGGGCCTGCTGTACCGCGTCGGCCAGCGCCTGTAGCGCGCGCAGACGGCTGCGGACGTCCGAGCCGGGATCGTCCACCACGTCCTCGGGCAGTGCGGACCGGTCCAGCCCGGCGCCGCGCACCACCTCCGGTCGGCCGAGTGCGCCGCGAAGGGCGCCGCCGGTTGCGATAACTGCCGTCTCCTGGGCGGTCAGGTCCTCGCGCAGGCGTTTCTCCTCCTCTTCCGCGCGCACGCGCCGGTCGTGCAGATCGTTCCGGATACGTTGTGCTGCCGGGACGGCCTGGGCCGCATGCGCGATGCGCTGTCTGGTTTCCTGCTCGCGGGTGAGGATCTCCTCTTCGGTCGCCCCGATGGCCTCCTCGCGGGTGCGCAGGTCCTGTTGCGCGGTACGCAGCCCGCTGAGGCGATGCCGGTAGTTCTCGTCCGCGGCCAGGCGGTCTTTTCGGGCGCGTTCGTACCGTTCGGCATCGGCGTGATGGGTGCCGAGCCGCTCGCCCGTGCTGCCGATCGCTCGGCGAAGATGCCCGATGCCGGTGAGAAGGGCAGCCAGCGCGGTGCGTACGCGTTCCAGTTCGGCGGGGTCGCTGGGCAGGTCATGGGCGGTGGCGGTGGCGTCTGCCTCGGCGCGCGCGGTTACGGCGAGGGCGCGGGCCTCCTCGGCCAGCCGTGCCGCGCGGGTGGCCTTGGCGGTCACTTCACGCAGTGTCCTCTCGTCCGACTCGGCTCTGCTCCAGGCGTCGGCGAGACCGCGTGCCCGGGGGAAGTCCTGCTCCGCGAGCCTGAGGGCCCGGCGCCGGGCGTCGGCCTCGGTGAGTTCGTGACGGGCGTCGGTCAGCCGCTGCTCCGTCTGTGTGAGCCGCTCCTCCAGCTCGGCGAGGATGCGCCGTCGGGTCTCGGCGCGTACGGCGGCTCCCACGTACTCGGCGTCATTCTTGTGGTGTCGGCCGCTGAGGATGCCGAGGCGCCAGCTCCCGTCGTAGTACACCGCGTCATGAGCGCCCGTGTCCGCAGCCGGTGCGAGCGCGATGGCGGCCAGCAGATGTTCCACCTGCTCGGACGTGACACCGCAGGCCGGCTGGGGTGCTGGGCGCAGGGCCGAGGCGAGGGTCGGCCCGTCCGGCAGCGCGGGGCCGGGACGCAGCAGAGTGTCACGGGTGCCGGGATCGACAAGAGCGCCGTTCGCGCCGACCCACGCGTCCAGGATTCCGCTGGCTTCCAGCGCTGCTTCCAGACCGGCCCGGTGCGCGGGGCTCAGATCATTCGCGAAGTCCACCAGCCGATAGAAAGGCGCTCCGGTGCCTGGTGTCCTTTCGGCGACGCGGTGGTGGGGGACCGGCGGCTCGGGATCGGTACGTCGCTCCCAGTCTCGCTTCTGATTCGCCAGGCGGCCGAGTTCTTCGTCGAGTCGGCCGACGGTGAGTGCGAGGGCGTCGCGGCTCCCGGTGAGTTCCTCGCTGTACGGCTCCAGTGCGGCATGGGCGGCCTGCCGCGCCTGGCCGTCGATGTCGGGCGGGAGCGTGCGGTCCGCGAACGGGGCGTCGGCGGAGCTCTCGCAGGCGACCGTGGTGTGGAGGGTGTCCAGGGGCGGGCAGCCGGACCCGACGGCGGTCCGCGTGCGTGTTACCCACTCGGCGACCCGGCGGGCATAGGCACCGCTCTCCTCGGCGATCTTCTCGCGGTCGGCATCGAGACGGCTGGCGGCCTCTTCCGCCTCGCCTTCCAGCCGTTCGCGCTCGGTGTCGGCCTGCGCCGCCCGGTTTCGGGACTCCTCGGCCCGTGCGGTAAGACGCGTCACCTCCTGGACCATCCGGGTTCGATTCTTCGCGACCGTCTCGGCGCCCTCCAGCTGTCCCAGCCAGGACCGCAGTCCGTCCTGCACCGCGGCCGTGTCCACGCGGACGACCGACCGATGCTGCACGGTGTGCGTCTCCCCGTCCGGAGCGGTCAGCTTCGTCTCGACAGCCTGGGAGCGGACCGTGCGGGGCAGGGCTACTGCCTCGCCGAGATGGCCGGCGGGAAGCCCGGCCTTCTCCGCCTGCGTCAGCAGTTCCCGGTGTTCAGTGCCCAGTTCGGCGAGCCGGCTGCCGAGGTGCTCGACACCGTCGGTCAGCCGCTCGGCCGCGCCCTCCTCTGCGCCGTGTGCGTTGCTGAGGGCGGTGAAGGCGGCCACGGCGGCGGTGTGCAGCGCCTCGACCGTGTTGCGGCGCTCCGACAGTTCGCGCAGGCTGCGGTAGGCGTGGCTGGCGTGCAGGGCGGCGAGGTCGGTCCGGGCGGCTTCTTCCTCTTCGCGCAGGGTTTCCAGCCGGGCCTCCGATTCCTCCTCCCGCGTCCTCAGTTCGCTGGTCCGCTGTGTGGCGTCTCCGGCCGCCCGGCGTCGCTGCGCGAGGATCTCCAGCTCCTGGCTCACTGCCTGTGCGGACGCCCGCAGGACTCCGGACAAGTAGCCGCGGTAACTGGTGAGGAAGGTGCGCAGCGCCGTATCGGTGCGCTCCAGTCGGCCGAGTTCGTCGCGTACGGCGTCGAGGTCGTGGAGGTTGCGCGCGACCTTCTCGACCACGTCCTCGTCGAGTCCCGGCAGGGTCTCGCTCAGCAGGGAGGCGAGTCCACCGTGCTCGATGCGGTCCCCGACCGTGGGCCGCCGCAGCCGGTGGAGAAGCTGGGTGAGGTTGCGGTAGCGGGTCGCGTCGGTGATGCCGAACAGTTCCCGAGCCACCCGCGAGCGGTGGAGGACCGCGCGGTCGGTGATGTTGTCGGAGCCGATGATCTCCTTGAGCCGGTCGACCGGCAGGGGCTTTCCGTCCTCGACCAGGTGCAGGTCCTCACCGACGCGCAGCGGAGTGACGAAGAACGTCGGCAGCGCCTTCTGTGTCGACTTCGAGGCGCGGATGGCGGCGCCGAGTGTGACGTGGCGGTGGTCACCGCCGTCGGTCGTGCCCCGGAACTCCACCCACAGGTAGCCGAGACGGTTGGTCTGCTCGAACCCGTCCAGCATTAGCCAGGCGAGGGTGGTCCTGCCGGTGCCCGTCGCGTCCAGTGCCCGTGAGTCGCCGTCCAGCAGATACGGGAGCAGCATTTCCAAGGCTTTGGACTTGCCCGCGCCGTTCTTGCCGCGCAGCAGCAGCCGTCCGTCGCCGAAGGCGAACTCCTGCTCGTCGTACTGCCAGACGTTCTGGATGCCCGCGCGGTGCAGCCGGAAGCGGGTGCCGGCGGTCGTGGTGGGGCCGGAACGCGGCAGTGGGACGAGGCCACGCGCATCGGTGGTCACAGCGGCAACTCCTCCTGAACGTCGGTGCCCTTGCCGACTGCGGTGGCCGGGCGCACGGTCACGTGGGTGGCATAGCGTGCCGCCGCGGCCAGCAGCACCCAGCCGTCACTGCCAGGACGCGCCCCACGAACATCGGTCACGGTGCGCCCCTCCGGTGCCTCTTCGGCGTATCCCTCCGGCAGGCCCTCTCCCTCGGCACGCAGCCGGCCGGCAGGGGCCATCAGCCGCATGTGGGCCAGCAGGTCCAGCACGGCCTCCCGCAGGGCGGAGAGGTCCTCCAGGTAACCGCGCTGCCAGTTGCTGCGCTGTCCGTACTCGGCGACCAGTTCAGCCAGCAGCTCGTCCACGAGGCCGTCCGGGACAGCCACGCCGATGACGAGCGTCCCTCCGGTCGCCGGGTGTCCGGGCTCCTGCGGCCGAAGTCGCCCCACGAGCCGTTCCACCAGCAGCAACGCGGCCTGGGCGACCGTCCCGGTGCCCGGCAGGTGCAGATCCGTCAGCTCGTCATCGGGGTCCACCAGCGCCACCCCCTCGGCGCGGATCTCCATTTCCAGGCCCAGAAGTTCGGAGAACGCCTGCGCTTCCCGGCGCTGCCGGGTGCGCAACCAGTCGCGTTCGGCGTCGGTCAGCTCGTCGAGGTAGACGACGGGTGTCTCGACGAGCATCCGGCGCACATAGGTGCGAGGTCCGCCGAAGCCCGGGTCCGCTGCCCGCCGGACCAGGTCGGCGCCGTCACGGGCCTGGGCGAGCGGGCCGGCGACGACGACGCGGGCCAGCTCGCGGTCCACTGTGATCAGGGCCTCTCCGCCCGCATCCTGCGCGAGCGCGGCCACATGGCCCTCGGTCTCGATGAGGACGCCCCACTCGACCAACAGGCGCAGAGCCGCTACCAAGGTCCGTTTCCCGGCCGCTCTGCCCGTCTCCTCCAGCTCGATCTCCGCATCGGCCGCGGCGGCCCTGATGTCGGCCACCAGCTGTGACAGCAGAAGTTGTTCGGGGGCGGTCACCAGCACGGACAGGGCCAGCGCGAGGCAGGCGTACGTGTGCGGGGTGAAGGGGGTGCCGGTGGAGCGCTCCAGCCGGTGGCCCGCGTCTGCCCCCAGCCCCGCCTTGAACAGCCGGGCGTAGGAGCTGTCGACCAGGAGGCGGTAGCCAAGCACCTGCTGGAACCGCTTGCCCAGCCAGTCGGCGTGCCTGCGGATCAGCGGGAAGAGGTCGGCGTGCGGGCCGTCCGAGGTGACCAGCGGATGGGCGAGCAGCAGCCGGGCGGCGCTGCGGCGCTCGGCGGCCAGGGCGACGTCGTGTGTCGAGGGGAGGGTCATGACACGCTCACCTCCGCATCGCTGTCGGCCACGTCGGAGGAGGTACGGCCGACGTCCAGCTCAAGGTCGTCCAGCAGCAGGTCGCCGTCGACCGAGTGCAAGACGCACCGGGCGCCCGCCGTGCGTCGCACGGTGAGCCGGATGCCCAGCTCGGCGTCCTCACTGTGCGCCTTGTCGAGGCCAAATTCCGTTGCGCCCTTCCCGTCCGTGCCGGCGCGACGCCGGAGCTGCGCGTTCCCGAGTGCGGTGGCGAGCAGCTCCAAGAGCAGACCGAGCGCTGCGGAGGTGAGGCGTACCTCGGCGAACCGGCCCGAGGCGCTGCGTAGTTCGTCCGCCGCCGCTGCCCTAGCCGCGGCCCGCTCACGGGCGGCCTCGCGCAGCCGCCGCTTCTGTGCGGAGTGGTCCTCCACCGCGGACGTCCGGCCCCGCTGGGCGCGGCTGCCCCTTTCCCGCAGGGCCACCGGCACCTCGACCACCGGGCCGGTCCACCAGCTCGTGTAGGCGGGCACCACCTCGTCGGTGGCTGGGGGTATGCCCAGATGGCGGGCGGCGTACAGCCCGAAGGCGGCGACGGCGATGTCGTGCGCGTCCTGCGGCGCCGCTTCGTCGAACCACCGGGCCAGCCGCAGCAGATCCCTGCGCCGGGACATCTCCCCGGTGGCCGACCGCAGCATCCGCTTGGCATTGGCGAGCAGCGACTGCAACGCACGGAGGGTGGCGTCCCGCAGTTGGTCGACCTGGCTGCCCTGCCCGTCGGTGTCGCTGAACCAGCCGCGCAGGCCCTCCCAGTCCGCGAGCTCGCGCCCACGGCTGCGCTGGACCCGCGTCTCCAGTCGGCCGTCGCCCTGCGGTGACAGCCCGGTGAGGCCCTGTGCGTGGGCGTCCAGCCGGGCCAGCAGACCCGGGACGTGCGGCCACAGCGTGTCCAATGCCGCCGAGATCCGGGGTGCGCGGAACGCCACGTCTTCCGTGATCGCCTCGACGTAGTCGAGGAGCAGCTCTTTGAACCCCTGGTACTCGGCGCTGTCCAGGTCGTACCGGGCCAGAACCTGGCCGAGGTAGGCGTAGAAGTCCCGGATGGAGTCAGCGAACTCGGTGAATTGCACGAACAGCGTGCTGACCCGCTCCAGCCCGTCCTGCGGTTCGATGCCGCCGGGCGCGGTAACGAGCTCGGCCAGCTCCCTGAGTCCCCGCTCGACCAGGGCGAGCAGCTCGCTGCTCACCTCGCGGGCGGCGTCGGCCTCGGCCAGGACGCCGTCGGCGTCTCGCTGGATGCGCTCGCCCAGCTTCGACAACTGGTAGCGCGAGCGGGACCGCTGGTACTCGCTGATGCTGGACGCCTTCACGGTGTGGCTGCTGCGCAACAGGTTGCCCCATCGCACCAGCTGTTCCAGCCGGACGGTGAGGGTGTCGGCGTCGAGCCCCGCGGCGGGGCCGCCCACCTGGCGCAGCTTCGCCAGGACGTCCGGGACGGCCAGGTCCGCCAGTAGGGTCCCGCAGAAGACCCGCATGATCGCCAGGTGCTCCAGCCGCTCGGGCGCGCTGAGGTAGGTGTACGCGTCCAGCCGCCGGCGAGCTTCGCTGTGGACATCCTGCGTTGCGGCGTTTTGCGCTGCGCCGGGTGCGGGTGCCTCCATGCCTGCGAGGTTACGCGGCGCATCCGGCTGCCGCCGTGGTGTGGCCGAAAATGCCGCGGACACGCGCCAGGCAACAGCTCGGTCTCGGGCGACGAACCGGGTTCGGCTACTTCCGCCGGCGACAGGCCATGTCCAGGCACTGTGCGTCGCGGTCTGTGAGCAGGGGCTGAGGGGAGCATGTCGGTGCTGAGCTGGGCCGGGCCCGGTTGCCAGTGGCCCGGGAGTCAGACGTATCTTGCGCTGATCACTCTCCGGCTGATCACTCAGCCTTGGGCGCCCTCAACCATGTCTCGAAGTCGCTCAGGTACTCGCCCATGGCCCCGAGAGACATCGGCGACGACTCGTACTGCGCTGAGAGGTTGACCTCGTACAGCTTGTAGGCGGGTTCGGTCTCGCGTGCCGCAGCGCACGCAGCCGCCAGCGCTCGGACAGCGCGCTCCCGGTCGCCGGCTTCCACTGCCTCGACGAGGTCGGAGCTGAACGCCGGGTCAGGCGGCGGTCGGGCGTGGGCTGCCGTGGAAGACCTGGCTGCTGTGCCAGGAGCGGTGGGCTGCCGCGATGGGCGGTATGCCGGGTTGAGGGCCTATGAGCGGACGGCCTGCGAGTGCGGTGACATGCTCGCGGGCAGCGTGGCTGCGGCCGATGAATTGCTGCGAGACCAGGACGCGGTGGCCGTCGCCTATGCCGAGGACCCCCTTGTCGAAGAGTTTGTGGTGCAGCGAGCACAGGCACAGTCCGTTGTCGAGGTCGTCCGGGCCGTCGAACGCCCACCAGCGCACGTGTGCTGCCTCCAACCCGACGGGTGCTGTGCCGATCATGCCGTCGTAGCCGCAGAAGGCGCACTGGTACTCGTACGCGGTCAGCACCATCTCCCGCATCCGGCGGTCTCGCTGCCGTCTCTCGGGCGCTGCCAGAGCGTCGGTCTCCGCCAGTTCCAGTTCCAGGCCCACCGCGTCGCACAGGTCCTGGTGCAGCGACGCCGGGAAGTGCAGATCCAGCAGCACCCTTGCCATGTGGCCCAACAGCGACGGTTCCCGCCGGAGAGCCACCTGAAGATCCGGCGCCAGCCGCCCAGTGGCCCGGCTGGCCCGTAGTTCCCGCACCCCGGTGCCTGGGCTGCCGACACCGTGCTCGGTCCGCACTTCCCACACCCCGTCGCTGACCAGATGGTGGAAGGGATAGGCGGGTGTGGTCCCGCGTGGCGGACCGTACTCCACCAGCAGCTGCTTCAGATCCGACTCCACCGCGCTGTACGGCAACTCATCCGCGGCATCCGCCTGAAAACGGCCCAGCGCGTACAGCAGCAACAACGGCTTGTGCGGCGCCCGCACGCCGTCCCGACTCCACTGCCTCAGGTTCGCGGCACGCTCTAGCCAATCCATGACCGTGATCGTAGTGATGCTTCGCCGCACATCACGCTGTCCGGGCGGCAACTCCTCCTGCGCCTACGGCAGGCGCACCGGCTTCGCCCATGCGCCTGCCGGCCCGCCATTCCAGCGCCTGGGGTTCCTCGGTGAACTCGATCAGATGCTGTCCGGCGAACCGCTGCAGCGCGTCGCGCACCTCCGCCGGGGTGGCGTAGAAGAACTCCTTCCGACTGTTGACCTGGTTGACCCGCTGCGAGGCGAACTGTCGGTGGAGTTCCGTCTCCAGGCCGACCGCGTCCTTGCTGAAGATCAGCGCGTGCACATCGAAACGGAAGGGCACAGCCGCGCCACTCAACTCGTAGACACGCTCCAGAGGTTCGAGCCTACGCGTCATGCCGATCTTCACCATACGATCGCCGAAGGCGCCGATGTTCGAGATGACGTACACATAGCCGGCGCGGACGTTCGCCGCACGGGACTCGACGTCCTGCAGAGCATTCTCGATCTCGGCCAGTTTGGCCTCCATCTCCGCCGCACCCGCCTCGTCACCGCGCTCGCGCAGGCGGTCAAGTGCTGACTGATAGTGGCCGAGTTCCTTGTTCAGCTTCTCGCGCTGCCGGTCGAGTTCCCGCTGGACCGCTGCCTCCTCACGCTCCCGGGCGCGTACCTCGCGCTGGGCTTCCTTCTCCTCTTCCTTCTTATGCAGGAAGTCGGCGGTGAGCTCCAACTCCCTTACGCGCGCATTGTGGTACTCGTCGGTGATCCAGATGTGCATGGTGGAACCGAGCCGGGCGATCGTTTCGCGGCTCTTGTAGAGCCGGTCGACGAGCGAGCTCAGCCGGTGCGGCCGCATGGACCGCACCGCGTAGTCGGCTTCGGCGTTGTAGGCGCGCAGCATGAGCTTGGAGAAGTCGCGGACCATCTTCTGGCCCTCGCGCTTGGAGCCGTTGACCGTCCAGTCCGTGGCCGCCTGTACGGCGCGGCCCGCACGGGCGAGCGTCTTGATCTCGTTCTGCAGCGTGTCGAGGCGACTGCGGTAGGCGATCGCGTCCTGCAGCGCATGCCGGTAGGAGTAGATCCCAGCCTCCTGCAGCATGGCGGTCTTGTCGGCGTTGACGATCCGGACCTGCAGTTCGGCAAGCCGCCGCTCGGCGTCTGACACGTCCTTGCGGTGACGCTCGCCCTCCTTGCGCACTCGCTCGGTCTCCTTCGCCGTCCGGCGCGCGTCGTCGAGGATCTCCTTCGCCGTCTCGCGCGCGTCCCTGAGGATCCCCTCGGCCTCCTCGACGGCTTCGGCGGACGCCTTCTCGCGCAGTGCGGCGGCCTCCGCCTCGACCTGCCGTACGAGGCCCGCGCCCCGCGCGGCATCCAGCCCCTGCGTCCTTGCGATCCAGGCCCGCAGCTCTTCGACCTCGGACACGGCATCCGCACGACGCCGACCGAACAGCCCGCCCTTCCGAGGCGCTGGCACCGCTGTAGCGTTCCCGGGAGCGGCTGCGCCCGGCACCGCAGAGGCTCCTGCGGCAGGGCCGACGGCGAGGGTGTCGGGGGCGGATCCGGCCTCCGGGACCCACAGCTGCCATCCTGGCGGAATCGGGGGCCACGAGGGGTCGGGCCGCCAGTCCGGTGGCGGCATCCATCCCGCAGGTGGCACAGGCCAACCCGGCGGCGGATTGAAACGGTAAGTGATCATTTCCCCCCTCGCCCCTGATGCTCCCCAGCACACAGGGCGCCGGATAATTCCGGCAAACGTCGAGTGACATTTTCTTGGGGATCAGCCACCCGATCACCGCATATTCCATCTCGTGACCATCCTGTAACTATGCGTGAGGGTCTCTCCGGAGGGGGCCATGAGTTCCAGGTGGAAGGCGACGAAGTCCCCGACCGGCGAACTGGTCAACGAGCCACTGAGTCTCGTAGATGGACGGACCGTCGTCCGGTGAGAAGCGCGTGCGCATCAAGGTGACGATCGAAAGCCATTCACACGGCCGGCAGCGATGACGGGTCAGTGCCGAAGGGAGGGATGCGCCTTCTCAAGTGCTCTTGAGTCGGCGCTCCGGTGGCTCTCAAACGGGTCTACAGCAAGTTAGGACCGGTGTGATCTCACAGCACCGGTCCCAACCTGGTGTCACTGTCGGGGTGCCGGACTTGAACAACGACCTCTTACCGGTCAGTCCAGGATCGTCTCCTGGGATTCATCGGATTCCGGGTCGTCCCCCTCTGGCGCACGGTTCTCCACGGTCCTGCGCCGCAGGTTCTCCACGTCAGTCAGGATGCCGACCAGCAGTTTGTGCAGGTCGTCCAGCTGGTCCACCGGGACGATTGGGGTGTGGTGCCCGACTTCCGGCTCCAGGGCGTGCAGATGGTCGAGGGCGTCCCGGGCACCCTGCACCCCGAGGTGGAGGGCCTTGCGGTGCGCGGCGGCGCGCTGGCTGGGAGGTGGCGGAGCGTCTTCGGTGCGGGGAGCCGGGAGGGAAACGGCGGGCAGAGCATTCTCGGCGCCCTGAGCAGCGCCGTCCTGGAACAGCGCCGTCACCGGGTCCCTGGTGACGGGCACCTCGTCGGAAGAGGCACTGGTGAAGACGCCGCCGTCTACCAGCATCGTCTCACCGTTCGCCGAGGGCGCCGCCGGAACCTGCACCGGCGCCGGTCCGGTGACAGTCGACGGGGGTACGGCCTGCGCCGCGCGCTCCGGGGCCGAGGCCGCGACGACATCCCACTCGTACAGTGGCATCGGCACGCCATTGGCGTCGCGGGCGATGCGGTCTGGGGCATCGAGGTCGACTTTGAAGTACACGTACGGCGGCTCGGCGGACGTGGCCGACTCCCTGCCGGTCAGGCTCTGCCTGGGCACGGAGTTCTGTGGGAGGTCGTCACTGCGGAACGTGTTGGCGGCCAGCGCGAGAGTCCACAGGCCGAGTTCGTTCGTCGGCCGTGAGAGTCCCTCGATGACCTTGTTCACGTCCGATCGGAAAGGGACGCCGCCCTTCTCCTTCTTGGCCCCCAGCGATGAGCCGACGTTCCTGGTTAGCAGCTTGTCGGCGATCAAGGCGACACCGCCGGCCACAGCCAGGGTGCGGCGGGCATCGTCGTCGCCGTTCATCGCCGGTGCGATCAGCTCGGTGAAGTCGTCGGTGGGCTGTGGAGTCCAGCCCTGGGTGACGTCGTTCGACAGCACACCACCGTTGTTCCACGCGTTTCGCGCCTGCTTGGTGACGAGCTTCTTCTTCGCACGCCAGGGCAGGTCGATGATCGGACCGAGCAGCTCGCCGAACCCCTTCATACTCATACGCTGGCCGCCCTTGATGGCCTTGGCTTGGTCCTTGAGAAGCTCCAGGAGATCCGGCTGTGTCAGGGCGCTGACCAGGTAGACGGCACGCCACAGGGCGGTCCCGGGTGGTGCCGGATCGCCCCCGAAGACCTGCGGCAGCTCGGCCACGGGAATGCGGCCGACGGCAAGGCCGTACACCGCCTGGAGATCGGCCGTGTTCCAGCGCGGGTCGCCCTGCTGGATGATCCGCTTCAGGGCCCGGGTGATGACCTCGACGTTCTGAGCCGCCGCGTCCCACTGCTTGAACTCGACGTGTACCGAGGCCAGTACTGAACGAATGGCGTCATCAAAGAGGTCCTCGGGAGACAGCACCCGGCCCTCGTGTCCCTCGACACCGACGGCGATCTGCGCCGGAACGACGTAGGACTGGGCGATCTGAGCGGCCCGAAGCCCGGGCGTCGTCCCCTTCATCTCATCGTGGAACTCTTGCCGAAGTTCCTGCCGCCACCGAGTTCGGCTGGCGGCCAGGCGCTGCCCGAGATCGGGCCCGGCAGCCGTCCCTGTCGCGTAGGCGCTGCCGAGCAGTGCATCGGTAGCCAGGGTGGCCACCTCGGCGGGGTCGGCACCGTGCCCGGCTAGTACCGCCCAGGCGCTGGCGAGTCGGGTGATGCCGTCACGGACGACGAGAACGTGGATCGGCTCCGCGCCGTCCTCGAAGGCGATCTCGACGGGATGGGTGATCAGGTTGCGGGTGACAGAGCGCGTGAGGATGGAAGTGGCGTAGCTGTTGAGCGATAGCGTCGCGTGGATGGTCTGCCACAGGTGGTTCCGCAGGTGGGCGGGGTTCTCGTAGCGGTACTGCACGATCGCACCGGGACGGCCCTCATGGGTGATCCCGTGCACCTGCGGGTCGGGTACCTCCGAGACCTCCATGCCGGTACGAGGCTGGGGACCGGGAAACAGCTCGCTGAGCAGGACACGGGTGACAACCGACCGCAGCGTCGCCCCTTCGACGTTCTCGACCATCAGGAGGCCCAAGGGCTCATCCGTCGTCGGGCGAAGCTGAACTGCCAATGCTTCGGGCCGAGTTGTTGCACGTGCTATGGCTCCCCACGCAGTGTCCGGCAGCCAGGTGCTCGGATTGGCCCGGCCCGCTGCGGTCACCGCCGCGACATGGCTGTCCGTTGAGTCGGCAGGGAGGTGGGGCGAGATGTTGGTTACCCGGATCGTGTCCGTCCCCCAGGGGACGTCGATGGAAAGGGCAGCAGGTTTGTCGGTGGTCATGGGCGCAGATCTCCAATGTGTGGTCCGAAGTGGCCTGCGGCGGTCATCACGAAGGGCGGCGAGTCGCACTGAACTCGCCGCCTGGGTCGTTATGCCAAGGGTTCTCCCGAGATATCCTCATCTGCCCAGGACAACTCTGGCGGGAGCCAGGTCGGCCTGCAGCTCATGTGCGGGTAGCACCGGTGTTGATAAGCGGCGTAAGCTCCGAGCTTTGCGGGTGTCAGGAACAGCTCGACCTCGGTCGCACGACAGGGAAGAGCCCTCATGGCGGGTGATTCCGGAGGCAGGGGTTCAAGATCCGGGCCGTCCGCCGTGAGGCGGTGCCAGGCAATCCCTCGGCTGGTGTGAATGAGGGCCAGCCCCGAGGGTCGTCCGGCGAGCCGAGTGCACAACCAGTCGAGCACGTCCTGATCGGCCTGCCGGGAGTGTCGCTTGGGCATGTGGGCAACGAGCGGCTTGGGGAACTCGGCCAGTGCCTCGGTGAATTGTCTGGCGTACTGGTGACCCAGTGTCTGCGCAGCTTTGGGGCTGGCGGCCCTCGCGCGGAGACCATATTCGCCCTTGACGAGTCTGCTCGGATGTGGTAAAAGCCCTGCTGTAGGGGTGTGGAGGCGGTCGCCGAGAAGAGCATTCCATCTATGCCGGTACCTGGGAATCTCTGCTCCTGTCAGCTCAAGCACGCATATGGTCCGAAGTGGCAGCCGTCCGGAGGTGCCGACGATGAAGACGGGTTCCTCACGCGGCACGCGTATCTCTTCAGCGTTGCTCATCTATAACTCCTGACAGTGCCGGTGCCCTGTGGGCAGGTGACGAGGCGTCACCAGTGTGACTGGCGAGTCCCATTGGAACCACCGTACGGACGAGTCGTAGGCGCGCGCAGTCGTTTTTAGCCCGAAACCACCCTGGATGCGGGAGATGCGCTCGTTGATGTACGCGGCAGGAAGGAATCAGACGTGTCGCTTCTACGTAGCTTCAGCTCAGGTTGCTCTTGGCTCGCGGGTAGTTGTCGAACACCTGGGGGAGGGGGCTCATCCCGAGCTTGTCCAGATGTGCGAGGGCGGCGGCGACGTCGGCAACTTCGCCGAGGACGCTGTCGCGTTGAATGACCCAAACGAACTCGTTCTCGGATGTCGGCAGCGTTCGCGGCAGGGTGGAGAGCCCGATCCTCTCGAACTCTTCGCTGATCTGTGTGCACAACTCCGAGCTGAGCCGCGCCCGTTCCGGCGCAGCATGCTTCTTGATGAAGTGCATGGACAAGCGCTTGATGCCGTGGTCGACTTCGACCGCGTGCTTGATAATTGTGAAGTCCATAACTCAGTAGCTTACTGAGTTAATAAGGAAGTTGAGAAGGGAAAGTCAGGATCTGACTCACTGGAGGGGCTGATCCTGGCTAACCGCTCGTGGCTAGCGGCGGTGCGGGCGTGGCCAACCTGAACAGGGCTACTCCGGCCGCCACTAGGGTGTGGCCGCTGATGACACCGGTCGTCTCGGTGAAATTCTGAGAGTGTGCGAGGGAGCGCGTCAGCAGCCACATATCCAGGGCGTACCGGGCGGTGGTGCTCTCAGGAGAGGTGAGGTAGCTCGGGAGCCTCGCTGGCTGTTCCGAGCGGCCGGGGGGGGGGCTGGTTCGACGTGGCACTACCCCCTAGCGGACGCCGCTCACGTCGCCCACGACCCGCCATCCGTGCGTCGTCGGTCGTACCCCGGAAGTGGCAGCGCAGTAACCCGATCGGCTACGTGGACTGGTTCCGGCGGCGGCCCGGAACTGTCCCGCCAGATCCTGGAGAGGCGGCACGTCAACGTCGCGGACGTCCCCACCAGGCCGGTCCGCAGTCCGCTTCAGCGCGTTGTGTAGGTCGTCATATGGCACTGCGTGATCATGTTCGCGGAGGAGCGCGACAGCCGGCCTCCGTCCATCCTCATCGCCACCCTTTCGTACACGATCCTGCCGTGGGCCGCGGAGTGGCTCCTCTCCTCCTTACGGAACTGTGGCGGGTCATGGGCGCTGGGCTGGCGGGGGTCGCCACTGCGTCGTGCCACAGCTCGCTGAGCCTGACGAAGGCGATAAGCCGTTCTGCCGGGCAGCGCGTGCCCGCCAGCGCCTGATCTTGTGGAGCGGTATCCGGGAGCCAGATCCGAACTCGGCTCCCGAATGACTCCCAAAACGACCCCAGGAACCACTCAGGGGCCCGACCCGCTAAGCGGATCAGGCCCCTGACCTGGTACTACAGCGTCGGGGTGGCGGGATTTGAACCCACGACCTCTTCGTCCCGAACGAAGCGCGCTGCCAAGCTGCGCTACACCCCGATGTCGCTGCTTCTCGCGGCGACGACGTTTACTTTAGCCCACCGGTGGCTGTAGACGAAATCCGGTTTAGACGCGGCGGCGGCCCGGGGTGGGGCGGGTGTGGTCGAGGGCCACCAGGAGGACGGCCAGGGCGTAGATCGCGAGGCCCAGGAGGAGGGCGTTGGCCAGGGTGCTGCGGTAGCCGTGGGCGGCCGCGTCCAGGAAGGGGTAGAGGTAGCGGGCCGGGTTCGAGGGGGCGAGGAAGGCCGCTCTGCCCAGGGAGAAGGCCAGGTAGGCCAGGGGGTAGAGGAGCCAGGCGGCCGCCTGGCGCAGGTGCAGGCGGGCCGCGGGCGTGAGCAGCAGCCAGTCCAGCACGGCCGCCACCGGCGTGATCGTGTGCAGGATCTGCAGGGCCGCCCACTGGCCGTGCCAGCGCACCGGCGCCGTCGCCGCGCCCGTCATCGAGAACGGCGGCGTCGTGTGGGCCAGGAGCAGGCGGTAGACCAGCGCCGCGATGAGGACGTAGAGGAGTGTGGCGCCTGTCACCGCCGATGGCAGCGGGCGGCGGGCCCGTCGCGCCCTCGACGCCGACAGGACCATGACGACGGCGAGCAGGATGTTCGCCTGGACGCTGAAGTAGCTCAGGGTGCGTGCCGGGGCGCCCAGCCGGAGCTCCAGGGCTACGCCGGCTGCCGCCACCACGGCGGTCAGGAGGCGGAAGACCGCGACCGCGGGGCGGCGCAACGGTCCCACCACCGCCGTGGCCGGGACCGGGGCGGGCAGCAGCAGGGGCGGGCCCGGGACCGCGGGCAGTTCCGGGATGTCCCTGGGTATCGGGGCGGTCATGCCCTCACGCTAGGAGCGGGGGAGGGGTGCGGCCATGTGGAGTAGCCCGAGTGGGGTACATCCGGGTGTACCCGGGTACACCCGAGTCCCACCGCTCCTACTGCTCCTACCGCTCCTACCGCTCCACCAACGTCAGCAGTGTGGCCTCTGGTGGGCACGCGAAGCGGACCGGGGTGTAGCGGTTCGTGCCGCAGCCCGCCGAGACGTGGAGGTAGGAGGTGTTGCCCTCCGCCGTGTGCGTGGAGAGGCCCTTCACGCGGTCGGTGTCCAGGTCGCAGTTGGTGACGAGGGCGCCGTAGAAGGGGATGCACAGCTGGCCGCCGTGGGTGTGGCCGGCCAGGACCAGGGGGTAGCCGTCCGCCGTGAAGGCGTCCAGGGCGCGCAGGTACGGGGCGTGGACCACGCCGAGGGAGAAATCGTACGTTCCCGAGGGGCCGCCCGCCACCCGGGCGTAGCGGTCCCGCTTGATGTGGGGGTCGTCGAGGCCGGTCAGCCCGATCGAGACGCCCTCGACCTTCAGGACACCCCGGGTGTTCGTCAGGTTCAGCCAGCCCGCCGTGTCGAAGCCGTCGCGCAGGTCCTCCCACGGGTTGTGGATCGCGCCCACGGCCGGCGGGTTGCCGTTCAGGCCGTGGCGGCCGCTCGTCTTCTCCAGCAAGTAGCGGGCGGGGTTGCGGAGTTTGGGACCGTAGTAGTCGTTCGAGCCGAAGACGTACGCGCCCGGGAACTCCATCAGCGGGCCCAGCGCGTCCAGGACCTCGGGGACGCCCTCGGGGTCGGACAGGTTGTCGCCGGTGTTGATCACGAAGTCGGGGCGCAGGCCCGCCAGCGACTGCAGCCAGCGCTGCTTCTTGCGCTGGCCGCTCACCATGTGGATGTCGGAGACCTGGAGCATGCGCAGCGGGCGCATGCCCGGCGGGAGGACCGGGACCGTCACTCGTCGGAGGCGGAAGGAGCGGGCCTCGAAACCCGCCGCGTACGCCAGTCCGGCGGCGCCGGCCGCCATGATTCCCAGGGGTACTCCGTATCGCGCGCGCATATGTCCATCGTGTCAGACCCCGAGGGGACGACGGGACCGGCCGGCCTCCCCCGAAACGCCGGGCCTCCCCCGAACTGCCCGGCCTCCCCTGAATCAGCGGGTGTTCGGGGCCGTGCGCCTGAGACGACGGCCAAATCGGCGGGCGTTCGCCAGGGTGCACCTGCGACAATCGACCCCATGACCACCACGCTCAAGTCGAAGCTGCAGGACCACCTCAACGCCGCGATCAAGGAGCGCGACGAGCTCCGCTCCTCGACGCTGCGGCTGACGCTCGCCGCGATCACCAAGGAGGAGGTCGCGGGCAAGGAGAAGCGGGAGCTCTCCGACGACGAGGTCCTCAAGGTGATCACCCGCGAGGCGAAGAAGCGCCGGGAGGCCGCTGAGGCCTTCGCGCAGGGTGGTCGGGCCGAGTCGGCCGAGCGGGAGAAGGCGGAGGGCGAGGTGCTCGCCGAGTACCTGCCCAAGCAGCTGTCCGACGACGAGCTGACCGCGATCGTCGCCCAGGCCGTGGAAGAGGCGAAGGCGGCCGGCGCCGAGGGGCCGCGTGCCATGGGCGCCGTCATGAAGATCGTGAACCCGAAGGTGGCCGGCCAGGCCGAGGGCGGCCGCGTCGCCGCCGTGGTGAAGAAGCTGCTCCAGGGCTGATCCCGAGCCCGGCCCTGGCTCAGGGCTGGGACGCCCGTACATATGACGCCCGTACATATGACGCCCGTACATATACGGATACGGCTGTACGGAATGCGCCGTAGTACGGAACTTGCGGCTCTACGGATACGCGGCGGCGGGGCCGCACCCCTCTGTTTCAGGGTGCGGCCCCACCGCCGTACTCACGTCGCAGAACGCAGAATCAGAGCGCGGGGCTCCTCGGCTAACCCCGCAGACCCCCGTTCCCGTTTCCGTTGATTCCGCCGTTCCCCTGCCCCTGGATGAAGCCGCCCGGGAGGGAGAAGGTCGGTGTCGGGAAGGCGCCGCCGGTCGTGTCACCCGTGGTGCCGTCCGTTCCCCCGCTCGTCAGACCGCCGATCAGTCCGCCGATCCCGCCCGTGCTGCCCCCGTTCTTGCCGTTGTCCCGCCCCCCGTGGCCTTTTCCCCGGCCGTCGCCCTTCTTGTTGTCGTCGGGGATGTCGATCAGGTGGAAGTCCTGCGCGGGCTTGCCCGCCAGCGCGCCGGTCATCATGTCGCGCCAGATCGGGCCGGGCACCTCACCACCGAACACCTTCTCGTGCGGGATGCCGCCGATGGTGATGTTGGTCATCTGGCGCCTGTGCTGCGGGTCGCCGACCCAGACCGCGCCCGCCATGTTCGGGGTGTAGCCGACGAACCAGGCGGCGTACCGCTCGTCCGTCGTACCCGTCTTGCCCGCGCTCGGGCGGTCGCCGAGGCCGGCCTCCTGGCCCGTACCGTCCTCGACCACGCCCTTGAGGAGCGTGCTGATGGTGTCCGCGGTCTTCTGGGACATCGCGCGCCGGCAGGTCGACTTCGGCACGTCCAGCGACTTCTGCTCGCTGCCGACCTGCTGGGTGATCGACTCGATGGCGACCGGGGTGCAGTACATGCCGCGCGAGGCGAAGGTGGCGTACGCGTTCGCCATCGTCAGCGGCGACACCTCCTGGGTGCCGAGCGCGATGGAGGGAGCCTGGTCCATCGCACGGCCGTCCGCCCGCTGCACCCCCATCTTCTTCGCCATCTGGGTGACGGGGCAGATCCCGATGTCGCTGATCAGCTGCACGTAGTAGGTGTTGACCGACTTGGCGGTCGCATCCTTCATGCCGTACGGGCCGTGCTCCGACTTGTTCTCGTTCGCCAGCTTGGCGGGGTTCTGCGGGTCGTTGCGCCAGACCTTGCCGTCACACGCCTGCACCGGGCTCGGGTACGTCATCTGGTACGGCGACGGGTACTTCTGGGTCGGGGCCTTGCCGCCCTCGACCGCGGCCGCCGCGACGATCGGCTTGAACGTCGAACCGCCCTGGTAGCCCGCGCCGCCGCCCATGTCCGAGTTGGCGGAGAGGTTGATCTGCGTCTCGTTCTTGCCGAAGCCGTACGGGCGGGACTGGCCCATGGCGAGGATCCTGCCGGTGCCGGGCTCGACGATGGTCGCGGCCGTCGCCACCGGGTCGGACTGGTAGACGTGGTCCTTTATCGAGGCCTGCACGGATTGCTGTGACTGCGGGTCGAGCGTCGTACGGATCGTCAGACCGCCCTGGTTCCACAGCTTCGCGCGGACCTCCCGGGTCTTGCCGAAGACCGGGTCGTTCAGGACGACGTCACGGACGTAGTCGCAGAAGAAGCCGGCGCCCTTGACCGCGGTGATGCAGCCGTTCTTCGGCTGGCTCGGGTTCAGTCCGAGCGGCGCCTTCTTGGCCTCATCGGCCTGCTTCTGGGAGATGTCGCCGACCTCCGCCATCCGCTGCAGCACGATGTTGCGCCGCCTGGTGGCCTCCGCCTCGTCGTTGACCGGGTCGTAGCGGCTCGGGGACTGCACGATGCCGGCCAGCAGCGCCGACTGCTCCAGGTCCAGGTCCTTGGCGTGCTTGGAGAAGTACCGCTGGGAGGCGGCCTCGACGCCGTAGGCCTGCTCGCCGAAGAACGTGATGTTCAGGTAGTTCTCGAGGATCTTCTTCTTGCCGAGCTTCTCCTCGATCTGGATCGCGTACTTCAGCTCCTTGACCTTGCGCCCGAGGGTCTGCTGGGTGGCCTGGGCGACCTTCGTCGGGTCGTCGCCGGCCTCCTCGATGAAGTAGTTCTTCACCAACTGCTGCGTGAGGGTGGAGGCGCCCTGTGCGACGCCGCCCTGCTGCGCGTTCGTGTTCAGGGCACGCAGCACGCCCTTGAGGTCGATCGCGCCGTGCTGGTAGAAGCGCGCGTCCTCGATCGCGACGATCGCCTTCTGCATGTACGGCGAGATGTCCTTGAGGTCCACCACCGTACGGTCGCGGGAGTAGACGCTCGCGATCTGCTGGCCCTGGTTGTCCAGGATCGTCGTGCGCTGACTGAGCTGGGGACTCTTCAGGTTGGCCGGGATCTCGTCGAAGCTCTGGACCGAGCCCTTGGCCACGAGGCCCAGCGCGCCGGCCGCGGGCAGCGCGATGCCCGCCATCACGGCTCCGGCGAGCACACTGACACCGAGGAACTTGGCGGCCTGCTGCGTTGGCGACAGACCACCACCCGAGCGCTTCTTTGGCATGGGGGCAGCCTAATCCGTACTCCTGAGCGTTCCGAGGGAGCGGCCCTCCTCGGGACGGCCTGGCGCCGGATCGTGACGGCAGCGCGACCTGACCTGCCTACGTTTCCATTTCCCGGACACGCGCGCAGGCCTTGGCCTAAGCTGCTCTCAACTGTCACAGCGGTGCGATCACGTATCAATACGTCCGGCGACCCCGAGTCGTTTCGGTCGTACCTCGTTTTTTTACGCGAGGACGTGACCGTTCGTGGGGTGGAGGTGTCCGAATCCGCCTCCTGTGTCACCCGGCGCCCGTTGTGGCGCGTCACAGCCGTCCCGGTTTGCCGGGATGGTCGTGTATGTCGTCAGCTCACTCCCGCGGGTGATCTGCCGCTTACCCATAGTCCGTTCGGGCCATTCAAGATTGGGCCCGAAGGGGGTGTTGCGCTGTGCCCACCTTCCGTAACGTCCTCAACTGGCGGCGGTGAATATGCCGCTGCCGCCGTGGGGGAGCCTCGATTCGGGAGAGGACGGCGCCGGTATGGGCTGGGTAACCGACTGGAGTGCGCAGGCTGCCTGCCGCACTACCGATCCGGATGAACTGTTCGTTCAAGGAGCAGCGCAGAACAGGGCCAAGGCGGTGTGCACCGGATGTCCGGTACGCACGGAATGCCTGGCCGATGCGCTGGACAATCGCGTCGAATTCGGCGTGTGGGGAGGCATGACGGAGCGGGAGCGCCGCGCACTGCTGCGTCGGCGGCCCACCGTGACCTCTTGGCGCAGGCTGTTGGAGACAGCCCGCTCGGAGTACGAGCGCGGCACAGGCATCGTGCCCCTCGACAGCGACGAGGTGTACGAGCACTACGCGGCGGTGAGCTGAGGGCATTTTCGCTGCCGAGTGGGTACACGCACGCCTGGGGAGCCGGGGAGCAAAGGCGTGCGGGAGGCGAGGGCGTGCGGGAAGCGCCGGTCCGGCCTACACCTGGGGAAGCCGTGATCGGCCTTGCGGGCCCATCCATGGGGACATCGTGCACATCGTGCGCTGGTGCAGGGCGTACGTGTCCGCGGGACCACCTAGCCTTCCGCATATGTCACATGTGCCGTCCCACATGCATGTGACCTCTGCGCTGTATGCGCGTGTGCCACCCACGCGCGCACGACGGTCAGTTACCTGGGGACGGTCAGTTACCTGGGTGCGACCGCCACCCACGCGCGCTCACGGCTGCGCCGGCTCTTTGTCCCCTACGCCGGCTCCGTCCGTTCCGCCGTGCCCGCTGCCAGCCGGGCGCCGATGTCGCGCAGGCCCGTGAGGTCATGGACATCGCCGGGCAGTGCGGGCACTTCGACCACCGCCACCTCGGGGTGACGGGCGGTGAAACGGTCACGCGTGCGCTGCTCGCGCGAGAGCAACTGCATGCGATCGGCGTGCAGTCGCAGCAGTCCCGCGGTGAGCCGGTCGACAGGGCGCTCCGTGTCGGCGGGGGAGCCTTCCTCGGAAGCAGTGGCGTCGGTTGCGGTCTCGGATGCGGGAGATCGCGAACTGCCGTATGAGTCGGGAGAGTTACGAAGTCCAGCTTTCCCGCCCCCCTGATCCACAATGCGGGGGTCCGCAAGATTTTCGGCGGCCGCGAGCGCCCGCTCGGCCGAGAGCCGGCCCGCGTCGCTGCCATGAACCCGGTTCAGCACCAGGCCCACCAGCGGCATCTTCTCCGCGGCCAGCCGCTCCACGAAGTACGCCGCCTCGCGCAGTGCGTCCCGCTCCGGGGCCGCGACCACCAGGAACGCCGTACCGGGCGCCTGGAGCAGCTTGTACGTGGCGTCCGCGCGCGTACGGAATCCGCCGAAGGTGGTGTCCATCGCGGCCACGAAGGTCTGGACGTCCTTCAGCAGCTGGCCGCCCAGCAGTTTGCCCAGTGTGCCCGTCATCATCGACATGCCGACGTTGAGGAAGGCCATGCCCGCGCGTCCGCCGAGCTTGGCGGGGGCGGTCAGCAGGCGGATGAGGCGACCGTCGAGGAAGGAGCCCAGCCGCTTGGGCGCGTCCAGGAAGTCCAGCGCGGAGCGGGACGGCGGGGTGTCGACCACGATCAGGTCCCACTCGTCCTTCGCGCGCAGCTGGCCCAGCTTCTCCATGGCCATGTACTCCTGCGTGCCCGCGAAGCCCGCCGAGAGTGACTGGTAGAAGGGGTTCGCCAGGATCGCGGCCGCCCGCTCGGAGTCCGCGTGCGCCTCCACGACCTCGTCGAACGTGCGCTTCATGTCGAGCATCATGGCGTGCAGCTCGCCCTCGCCCTCGGTGCCCTTCACCCGGCGCGGGACGTTGTCGAGGGAGTCGATGCCCATCGACTGGGCCAGCCGCCTGGCCGGGTCGATGGTGAGGACGACCACCTTGCGGCCCCGCTCGGCCGCTCTGAGACCGAGGGCCGCCGCGGTCGTCGTCTTGCCGACCCCGCCCGAGCCGCAGCACACCACGATCCGGGTCTTCGGGTCGTCCAGCAGCGGGTCGACGTCCAGCACGCGCGCGGGGGACAGAGGCCGGCCCTGCTCGCGCCCTTCGGCGGACCCGGACCCGTCAGCCCCTTCAGCGGCCTCCCGCCCTTCGGCGGACTCGTGCCCCTCGGCTGTCTCCTGCGCCTCGGCCGGGTCCGGACTCATGACACCCCCTGTTTCCGCAGCTCGGTGGCGAGTTCGTACAGGCCCGCCAGGTCCATGCCCTCGGCGAGCAGCGGCAGTTCGCCCAGCGGCAGGCCCAGCTCGCCGAGGACCGCGCGCTGCTCCTGCTCCAGGGCGTACCGCTCGGCGTACTCCGCCGCCTGCCGCAGGAGCGGGTCCACCAGCTTCTCCGCGTTCCCGCCGCGCCGGGCTCCGCCCAGCCCGGCCGACGACAACGCCTGTGCAACCGATGAACGCTCCACGCTCCGTACGAGTTCCAGGTCGGCCGCGTCCAACACCTCCGGCCGGACCATGTTCACGATGACCCGGCCCACCGGAAGCCGTGCGGCGTGGAGTTCGGCGATGCCGTCGGCGGTCTCCTGGACGGGCATCTCCTCCAGCAGCGTCACCAGGTGCACCGCCGTCTCCGGCGACTTCAGCACCCGCATCACCGCCTGCGCCTGATTGTGTATGGGGCCGATCTTCGCGAGGCCCGCCACCTCGTCGTTGACGTTCAGAAAGCGGGTGATGCGGCCGGTCGGCGGGGCGTCCATGACGACGTAGTCGTACGCGAACCGCCCCTTCTTGTCCTTGCGGCGCACGGCCTCGCACGCCTTGCCGGTCAGCAGGACGTCCCGGATGCCGGGCGCGACGGTGGTGGCGAAGTCGATCGCGCCGAGCTTCTTCAGGGCGCGGCCCGCGCCGCCCAGCTTGTAGAACATCTGGAGGTAGTCCAGAAGGGCCAGTTCGGGGTCTATGGCCAGGGCGTACACCTCGCCGCCCCCGGGAGCGACCGCGATCTTCCGCTCCTCATACGGCAACGCCTCCGTCTCGAAGAGCTGGGCGATGCCCTGCCGGCCCTCGACCTCCACGAGAAGCGTCCGCTTCCCCGCGGTGGCGAGGGCCAGCGCCAGTGCGGCGGCGACCGTCGTCTTTCCGGTCCCGCCCTTGCCGCTGACGACCTGGAGCCTGCTCACGCCTTCGAGACTAACCAGTCCGGCCGACGGTCACGCCCGGGGCTGTGGATAACGGTCGTCACACTCGGGCCGCCCGCCCCGGGAACACCGCCGGCCGCGGTCGGCCGCCTTCCCCACCGGTCACAGCGGCTACAGTCGGCCCCATGACCAAGTGGGAATACGCAACCGTTCCGCTGCTCGTCCATGCCACGAAGCAGATTCTGGACACCTGGGGCGAGGACGGCTGGGAGCTCGTCCAGGTCGTGCCCGGGCCCAACAACCCCGAGCAGCTCGTGGCCTACCTGAAGCGGGAGAAGCAGGCATGAGCGCGGTCGAGGCCAAGCTGGCCGAACTGGGCCTGACCCTGCCAGAGGTCGTACCGCCGCTGGCCGCGTACCAGCCGGCCGTCCAGTCCGGTGTGTACGTCTACACCGCCGGCCAGCTGCCGATGGTCGAGGGCAAGCTGCCGGTCACCGGCAAGGTGGGCGCCGAGGTCACGCCGGAGGAGGCCAAGGACCTGGCCCGCACCTGCGCGCTGAACGCGCTGGCCGCCGTGAAGTCCGTCGCCGGTGATCTGGACCGTATCGCGCGCGTGGTGAAGGTCGTCGGCTTCGTCGCCTCCGCGTCCGACTTCACCGGGCAGCCCGGTGTCGTCAACGGCGCCAGCGAACTGCTGGGCGAGGTCCTCGGTGACAAGGGCGTGCACGCCCGCAGCGCGGTCGGCGTCGCGGTGCTGCCGCTGGACGCGCCGGTCGAGGTCGAGATCCAGGTCGAGCTCGCCCCGTAACCGTGCGGAGCCCGCCGACGTCATCGGGCGGGCTCTGCCGACACGACCGGGCGCGAGCCGACACGACCGGGCCCGATCCGTCGCCGTAATCCGGCGGGATCTGCCGACGTACCCGGCCGTACCCGGCCGTACCCGGCCGAACCCGCTGACCTCGGGCACCTCTCGAACATTCGCCCTGCACGGGATAGCCTCCGGCCATGGCGAACGGTCAGTGGTATCCCCCGGAATGGCCGGACCGCATCCGCGCGCTCGCGGACGGCACCCTCACCCCGGTGTCCCCGAGACGCGCGGCCACGGTCCTGCTCCTGAAGGACACCGAGTCCGGCCCGGTCGTCCACATGCTGCGCAGACGCGCCTCCATGGCCTTCGCCGGAGGCGCGTACGCGTATCCGGGGGGCGGTGTCGACCCGCGCGACGACGACCGTCTGGTGCGCTGGGCGGGCCCCACGCGCGCGTGGTGGGCCGAGCGGCTCGGCGTCGACGAGCCGGGCGCCCAGGCCATCGTCTGCGCGGCCGTACGGGAGACGTACGAGGAGGCGGGCGTGCTGCTTGCCGGGCCCGACGCGGACTCGGTCGTCGGGGACACCACCGGGGAGGACTGGGAGGCGGACCGGGCCGCGCTGGTCGAGCGCGAGCTGTCCTTCGCCGAGTTCCTCGACCTGCGCGGCCTGGTGCTGCGCTCGGACCTGCTGGGCGCCTGGACCCGCTGGATCACCCCGGAGTTCGAGGCCCGCCGCTACGACACCTGGTTCTTCGTGGCCGCCCTGCCGCAGGGCCAGCGCACCCGGAACGCCTCCACGGAGGCCGACCGCGCGGTGTGGATCCGCCCCGCGGAGGCCGCCGCCGGCTACGACAAGGGCGATCTGCTGATGATGCCGCCCACCATCGCGACCCTGCGCCAGCTGGCGCCGTACGACTCCGCGGCCGGGGCGCTGGCGGCCGCTCCCGCGCGCGACATGACCCCCGTGATGGCCGGTGCCCGCCTGGTGAACGGCGAGATCGTCCTGTCCTGGCCGGGACACGACGAGTTCACCAAGCACATCCCGACGGCCGAGACGAAGGGCGGAGGCCCCGCATGACCGACGCAAGTGCCCTGCCGGGCCAGCCCCGCGGCCAGGTGCTGTCCGGCCCCGCCACCGAACGCGCCGTCAACGTCCTCGCGCCCAACGCCTCCGCGATGACCCTGGACGGCACCAACACCTGGATCGTCGCCGAGCCCGACTCCGACCTCGCCGTGGTGATCGACCCGGGTCCGCTGGACGACGGCCATCTGACCGCTGTTGTGGACATGGCCGAGAAGGCCGGCAAGCGGATAGCCCTGACCCTGCTCACCCACGGCCACCCCGACCACGCCGAGGGCGCCGCCCGCTTCGCGGAACTGACCGGCACACGCGTGCGTGCCCTCGATCCGGCGCTGCGGCTCGGTGAGGAGGGCCTGGCCGCCGGGGACGTGATCACCGTCGGCGGCCTGGAGCTGAGGGTGGTACCGACCCCCGGGCACACCGCGGACTCGCTGTCCTTCCATCTGCCGGCCGACCGGGCCGTGCTGACCGGTGACACCATCCTCGGGCGCGGTACGACGGTCGTGGCGCACCCCGACGGCCGCCTGGGCGACTATCTGGACTCGCTGCGCCGGCTGCGCTCGCTGACGGTCGACGACGGCGTGCACACGGTCCTGCCGGGGCACGGGCCGGTCCTGGAGGACGCCCAGGGCGCCGTCGAGTTCTACCTCGCCCACCGCGCCCACCGGCTCGCCCAGGTGGAGACGGCGGTCGAGGACGGCTACCGCACCCCGCCCGAGGTCGTCGCGCACGTCTACGCCGACGTGGACCGCTCCCTGTGGCCGGCGGCGGAACTATCCGTACGGGCCCAGCTGGACTATCTGAGCGAGCACGGGCTGATCCAGCCGATGTGACCAGGTCCCTCACCGGGCCGACGGAGCCTTCGCAGCTCGACCGGTCAGCGCCTTGTCGGCCGCCTCCAGGATGTTGGCGAAGGTGCGGGTGATGACCGGGCGGGCCAGGAACCGGGTGAGCGGGCCGCCGATCAGCGGGAGCGGAATCCCCGCGCGGGTCGTCCAGCGGACCAGGGTGCCGCCGTCCGTCTCGGTGAACGTCATACGGCCCAGTTCGTGCCGGGCCGGCGGCACGCTGCGCTCCACGACGTACTCCGTGGCGTACGGCGGTTCGTACACGCTGATGCGCTCCCGGAACCAGCCGATCAGCCAGAGGTGGTCGCGGATCGCGCCGACGCCGTAGGGCGCGCCCTGGCCGTGCCGGGCCAGCCGGCAGCGCAGCACCAGGGGTGAGGCGGTGTAGTGGGTGGTCGTCGTGAGCCAGGCGAACACGTCGTCGATCGGGGCGGCGATGACGCGTTCCACGGTCATGGTCTCCATGCCTGTCGGCCTCCTCAGCCGAGTGCTCCGCTGTCGGATGCTCCTCTGTCGAGCGGTCGCACCACGTCGGCGCGATCCAGCTTGTCCGGGTTGCGCATGCCGTAGAGGCCGGTGATCCGCCCGTCGCGGATCTCGAACGCCACCAGCCAGTCCAGCGCGCCGCCGGTGAGGAACCGGGCCGCGGGCATGCCGTTGTAGCGGGCGGGTTCGATCCGGGCCGTCGTCGCGCTGGTGCGGTACACGCCGAGGACGAACCGGGCGACGTCGTCGCGCCCCACGATCGGGCGGCGGGCGGCACTGACCTTCCCGCCGCCGTCGGAGATCACCACGACATCGGGCGCGAGCAGGTCCATCAGGGCCTGCACGTCGCCGTCCGCCGCCGACCGCAGGAACCGCTCGACGATCTCCCCGGTGGCGGCGGAGCCGGGCTCGAAGCGGCGCCGGCGCGCGTGGACGTGGCCACGCGCGCGGTGCGCGATCTGCCGGACGGTGGCCTCGGCCTTGCCGATCGCGGCGGCGATCTCACCGTGGGTGTAGCCGAACACGTCGTGCAGGACGAACACCGCCCGCTCGGTCGGGTTCAGCGTCTCCAGGACCAGCATCATGGCCATCGACACCGACTCGGCCAGGACGACGTCGTCGCCGACCTCGGGCGCGGTGCGGATCGGCTCGGGCAGCCAGGAGCCGACGTACTCCTCCCGCCGGGACTTGGCTGCGCGCAGGTGGTTGAGCGCCTGCCGGGTCACGGTCCGCACCAGGTACGCGCGCGTGTGCCCGACCGTGGCCGGATCGACCTCCCGCCAGCGCAGGTAGCTCTCCTGCAGTACGTCCTCGGCGTCGGCGGCGCTGCCCAGCATCTCGTAGGCGATGGTGAACAGCAGCGGACGGTGCTCGGTGAAGGCGTCCTCGGCCATGATCCGGCTCGGCTCCTCTCTTCGGACGGCACTGAGACACGTCGGCGCGGGAAACCGTGACAGTTCGCTGCTGTGACTCGCATCACAGCGAAGCGGCCCCGGGGCTACGGCGCCGGTGCTGCCGGGCAGGTGGCGTTCTCGGCCGGAAGCCTGCCCGTGAGCAGATAGCGGTTGCCGGCGGCGTCCATGCAGGTGTTGCCGTCGAACAGGTACTGGCCGTGGTTGCCGCCGCCCGCGACGACGAGGCGGGAACCGGACAGCGCCTTCCGCATGCGCTGCGCGCCGACGACCGGGGTCGCCGGGTCGTCCTTGGCCTGGAGCAGCAGGATGGGCGGCACCTTCACCGAGCCGATCTTCACGGGCTTGGCCGTCGGTGCCTGCCAGTACGCGCAGGGCGCGCTGTACCAGGTGTTCAGCCAGGCGAACAGCGGCGCCTTGGGGGCGGCCGCCGTCGTGTCCCGGTGCCAGGCCGCCCAGTCGCGGGGCCAGGCGTCGTCCACGCAGTTGTAGGCGAGCTGAGCGGCGTCCACGCCTCCGTGGGACAGCTGGTCGGTCGCGCCGAGCAGCGCGCTCGCGTTCCCGCCCCGGTAGTCCGAGACGGCCTGGGCGGCATCGCCCCAGGACAGATCGGTGTACATGGCGGAGGCCAGCAGATCGTCCAGCTCGGCGCTGCCCGCGCGGCCCCCCGCGGGGTGGGCGGCCAGCTTCGTACGGACGGCGTCCCACGCCGCCGACACCTTCGCCTGGCTGGTGCCCAGGTGGTAGGTCGCGTCCTTCTTGGCCGCCCAGGCGAAGAACTGGCCGGCCCGGTGCTGGAGCGCCGGATCCTGCTCGAACTGCGAGCCGTAGGTGCTGACCGTCGGATCGACGACGCTGTCCAGAATCATGCGGCCGGTGTGCGCGGGGAACAGCGTCGCGTACGTCGCACCGAGCCGCGTCCCGTACGAGTAGCCGAGGTAGTCCAGCTTGTCGCGGTGGAACGCGGTACGGATCCGGTCCATGTCGCGGGCCGCGTTCTCGGTGGTGATGTACGGCAGCAGGTCCCCCGCGTGCGTGGAGCACTGCTCGGCGACCTTGCGGGCGACCGTGCCGCGCGCCTGTTCCTCGGCCGCGGTCGCGGGCGCGTACGGCGCCACCGGATGCTTGATCAGCTTTCCGCGGTCCCCGCAGGAGACCGGGGTGCTCGCACCGACACCGCGCGGGTCGAAACCGACCACGTTGTACACCGCGCGGACGTCCTCGGGCAGCGAACTCCACACCAGCTTGGCCGTGCCGATGCCGGACTGGCCCGGCCCGCCGGGGTTGACCACGAGGGTGCGCGGGGCGTGCGGATCGCCGGCCATCGAGAGGGTGAGCTTGATCTGCCGGCCGTTCGGCTTGGCGTGGTCGAGGGGCACCTTGAGGGTGGCGCAGTAGGTGCCGCGCGGTGCCTCGGAGCCCGCGGGGCAGGTGGACCAGTGCAGGGCCGCGGGGCCGGTGACCGGGCCGGCCGGCGCCGCGTGGGCCGCCTGCGGTCCGGCGAGGGCGACGAGCCCGAGGGCGGCGGCCACGGCCGCGCTGCGCCGGACGTGGGGAGAGGGTGGTCGGGTCACGTCTGCCGCCTTCCGGTCACATCGCTGCTGCTGGAGAGCAAGATGAGGCAGGGGGCGGGAAAGTTGCCCGGTGGCGGATGCGTGTTCGGCCCGGCTTCGGAAGGGGTTGTCCGGTGCGGGGGCAGTTGTCCGTTGTCCGCTCGATGTCCGGGAGAGCCCTGAGGGCGCGGTGCCTTGACGCCGTTCACCTGGGGGAGATGCGAGGGGCAAGGCTGTTTCAGGCCGGAAACGAGGGGCTGGGGGCAGCAGCCCCCAGCGACCTCAGTGGACCTCAGCGGGAGCGCTTGGCCAGCCGCTCCACGTCCAGCAGGATCACGGCCCGCGCCTCCAGGCGGAGCCACCCGCGCTGGGCGAAGTCCGCCAGCGCCTTGTTCACGGTCTCGCGCGAGGCGCCGACCAGCTGGGCCAGCTCCTCCTGCGTGAGGTCGTGGACGACGTGGATGCCCTCCTCGGACTGCACGCCGAAGCGGCGCGAGAGGTCCAGCAGGGCGCGCGCCACGCGGCCGGGGACATCGGAGAAGACCAGGTCGGACATGGCGTCGTTGGTCTTGCGCAGCCGGCGGGCGACGGCGCGCAGCAGCGCGGTGGCCACCTCGGGGCGGGCGTTCAGCCAGGGCTGGAGGTCGCCGTGGCCGAGGCCCAGCAGCTTGACCTCGGTCAGCGCGGTGGCGGTCGCCGTGCGCGGGCCCGGGTCGAACAGCGACAGCTCGCCGATCAGCTCGCCGGGGCCGACCACGGCCAGCATGTTCTCGCGGCCGTCGGGTGAGGTGCGGTGGAGCTTTACCTTGCCCTCGGTGACGACGTAGAGCCGGTCGCCCGGGTCGCCCTCGTGGAACAGGGAGTCGCCACGTGCGAGAGTCACCTCACTCATGGAGGCGCGAAGCTCCGCGGACTGCTCGTCGTCGAGAGCCGCGAAGAGCGGGTTGCGCCGCAGAACGTCGTCCACGAGTTCTCTCCTTGTCGACCTGCTCAGGGGATCTTGCTCCCCCGTGGTACCAGGGGACCGTGCTCCCCATCTTGCCGGACGGTCCAAACAGTGTGATCTGTCACAAGGATGCCGCACAGGTGTCCCGAGGTAAGCGTCAGGGGTCCAATCGGGGGCCGATCCTCGGGGTCCGAGGCGGATGTCGGTGCCGGGCTTTAGGCTGGCCGGGTGTCCAAATCGCCGGTGAGAGCACAGGCCAAGGGGGCTTAGCGGGTGGTTGTACGTCGCGATTCCGCTGTGGGCGAACAGAGCTCCGGCGGCAGTGAGAAAACCGGAAAAACGGTAAAAAGGGTCGCCCAGTCCAAGAAGGCCACTGCGAGGAAGACGGTGCCGTCGAAGAAGGTCACGAAGAAGGCGGCGCCCGCGAAGGCCGCCGCGAAGGCCGCCAAGACCGCCGCGAAGTTCGCCAAGGCCGCAGCCAAGACCGCCGTGAAGCCTCCGGCGCAGGAGTCCCGTACCGCCCTGGTCCGCCGCGCCCGCCGCATCAACCGCGAGCTCGCCGAGGTGTATCCGTACGCCCACCCGGAGCTGGACTTCGAGAACCCCTTCCAGCTGCTGGTCGCCACCGTGCTGTCGGCCCAGACCACCGACCTGCGGGTCAACCAGACGACCCCGGCGCTCTTCGCCAGGTACCCGACCCCCGAGGACCTGGCCGCCGCCAACCCGGAGGAGGTCGAGGAGATCCTGCGCCCCTGCGGGTTCTTCCGTGCCAAGACCAAGTCCGTGACAGGGCTCTCCAAGGCCCTGACCGAGGACTTCGGCGGCGAGGTGCCCGGCCGGCTGGAGGACCTGGTCAAGCTGCCAGGCGTGGGCCGCAAGACCGCCTTCGTCGTGCTCGGCAACGCCTTCGGGCGGCCCGGGATCACCGTGGACACCCACTTCCAGCGGCTGGTCCGGCGCTGGCAGTGGACCGCCGAGACCGACCCCGACAAGATCGAGGCCGCCGTCGGCGCGCTGTTCCCGAAGAGCGAGTGGACCGATCTGTCCCACCACGTGATCTGGCACGGCCGCCGGATCTGCCACGCCCGCAAGCCCGCCTGCGGCGCCTGCCCGATCGCCCCGCTCTGCCCGGCCTACGGCGAGGGCGAGACCGACCCCGAGAAGGCGAAGAAGCTCCTGAAGTACGAGAAGGGCGGCTTCCCCGGCCAGCGGCTCAAGCCCCCGCAGGCCTATCTCGACGCGGGCGGCAAGCCGGCCCCGCCGCTGGGGGCCGCGTGACGGAACGTTCTCGGGGCCCTCGGGCGTTGGACGGACAGAGCGAGGGGGGCGGCCATGGCGAGGGCCAGTGAGACGCGGGGCGGCGCGGTGACGCTCAGCAAGGAGGGGCTGCCCAAGTGGCTGGCGCCCGTGGTGCGGGCCGCCGAGACGATCGAGCCGCTCCAGCTGAGCCGCTTCCTGCCGCCGGAGAACGGCTCGGGCCGGCAGTCCGCCGTGCTGATCCTGTTCGGCGAGGGCGAGCACGGCCCGGAGCTGCTGCTGATGGAGCGCGCGGGCTCGCTGCGCTCGCATGCCGGGCAGCCGTCCTTCCCGGGCGGCGCGCTCGACCCCGAGGACGGCGATCCGCACGCCGACGGACCGCTCAGAGCGGCGTTGCGCGAGGCCGAGGAGGAGACCGGCCTCGATCCGTCCGGCGTCCAGCTCTTCGGCGTGCTGCCCGCGCTGTACATCCCGGTCAGCGGTTTCGTCGTCACGCCCGTGCTCGGCTGGTGGCGCGCGCCCAGCCCGGTCGGCGTCGTCGACCCGAACGAGACGGCGCGGGTGTTCACGGTCCCCGTGGCGGATCTCACGGACCCCGCCCACCGCGTCACCACCGTCCACCCCAGCGGACACCGAGGCCCGGCATTCCTGGTCGAATCGGCCCTGGTGTGGGGATTCACGGCCGGAGTGATCGACCGCCTGCTGCACTTCGCGGGCTGGGAACGCCCCTGGGACAGGGAGAAGCAGGTCCCACTCGACTGGCGGTCATGACAGGGTGTCCACCGTGCTGTGTTTCCCGGGGGACGCCGTGTCCTCTTGCCACTGCGTGGCGGGCCGGACCCCTGTCCGAGCTGTGGGGACTGGAGTGAGTAGGCGAGGCCTCAAGCAGTGAACGTGCTGGACATCCTGTTGCTGGTCGCGGCCGTGTGGTTCGCGGTCGTCGGCTACCGCCAGGGCTTCGTCGTCGGCATCCTGTCGGTGATCGGATTCCTGGGCGGCGGCCTCGTCGCCGTGTACGCGCTGCCCGTGATCTGGGACGCCGTGACCGACAACGCGGACGTCGGCACCACCGCCGCCGTGGTCGCCGTGGTCGTCGTCATCGTCTGCGCCTCCGTCGGCCAGGCCCTGACCACCCACCTGGGCAACAAACTGCGCCGCTACATCACCTGGTCCCCGGCCCGCGCCCTGGACGCCACCGGCGGCGCCCTGGTCAACGTCGTCGCGATGCTGCTGGTGGCGTGGCTGATCGGGTCTGCCCTCGCCGGCACGACCCTGCCGACGCTCGGCAAGGAGGTCCGCGGCTCCAAGGTGCTCCTCGGCGTCTCCCGCGCGCTGCCGGCGCAGGCCGACACCTGGTTCGCGGACTTCTCCTCCGTCCTCGCGCAGAACGGCTTCCCGCAGGTCTTCAGCCCGTTCGCCAACGAGCCGATCAAGGACGTCCAGCCGCCCGACCCGGCGCTCGCGAACAGCCCGGTGACCCTGCGCGCCCAGCGGTCCATCGTCAAGGTGACCGGCACCGCGCAGAGCTGCGGCAAGGTCCTGGAGGGCACCGGCTTCGTCTTCGCCGACCGCCGCGTCATGACCAACGCGCACGTCGTCGGCGGCGTCGAGTCGCCCACCGTGCAGATCGGCGGCGAGGGCCGCACGTACGAAGCCAAGGTCGTCCTGTACGACTGGAAGCGCGACATCGCCGTACTCGACGTACCCGATCTGAAGGCGCACGTCCTCAGGTTCTCCCCCCGGGACGCGGCCGGCGGTGACGGCGCGATCGTCGCGGGCTTCCCGGAGAACGGCTCGTACGACGTCCGTGCCGCGCGGGTGCGCGGGCGCATCACGGCGAACGGCCCGGACATCTACCACCGCGGCACCGTCCGCCGCGACGTCTACTCGCTGTACACGACCGTCCGTCAGGGCAACTCGGGCGGCCCGCTGCTCACCCCCGACGGCCGGGTCTACGGCGTGGTGTTCGCCAAGTCCCTGGACGACGCCGAGACCGGCTACGCCCTCACGGCGGACGAGATCCAGCCCGACATCCAGCAGGGACGTACGGCGACCGATGAGGTGGGTACGGACAGCTGCGCCCTGTGACCTCGGGTGACGTGATCCTTCGGGAGGTGTGGCCCCGCACGGTGTGACCCGCGGGGGTGTGAGCCTGCCCGGAGGGGGTCAGCCGCGCGGGTGACGCAGCCGTACCGAGACCCAGCGGGCCCGCCGGCGCAGGATGCGCGGGATCCCCACGCGGAGGTCCCCTTCCGCGAGCTGCGGGTTGCCTCGCTGAGACGTGCCCGGACCGGTGGCCGAGCGGCGGTTGCGGGGTGCGTCACTGTAGTCGTGCGTCCAGCCCATACCCCGACGTGTGCCCCTGCCCGAAGGTCGATAACCGCCTGAGCGCCGCCCAATTGGCCTATGCGGCAGGCATGTGGCCGTTCGAAGGACAAGTGTTCACGATCCGGATACTCCACGCATCCGAACCTGACCGTACGGTCACCGGTCCGGCTCAGGATCCTTCAGCCAGTTGACCAGTTCCGTGGAGAACGCCGTCGGGTCCTCCTCGTGCGGGAAGTGGCCGAGACCGTCGAACAGCCGCCAGCGGTACGGCGCTTCGACGTACTCGCCCGAACCGGCGGCGCTGCGTGTGCGCGTCACCGGGTCCAGCGAGCCGTGCAGATGCAGCGTCGGCACCCGCACCGGCCGCTTCATCCGGCGGTTGAACTGAATGCCGTCCGGGCGGGCCAGCGAGCGCACCAGCCAGCGGTACGGCTCGATGGCGCAGTGCGCGGTCGACGGGATGCACATGGCCCGCTGGTACGTCTGAACCGCCTCGTCGTCCGGCAGCCGTGGCCCGGACCAGTCCCGGATCAGCCGGCCCACCAACGCCCCGCCGTCCGCAGTGAGTTGACGCTCTGGCAGCCACGGCCGCTGGAAGCCCCAGATGTAGGAGCTGGCGGCCGTCTGCCGGGCGTCCCGCAGCATCGCCGCGCGCCAGCGCCGCGGATGGGGCATCGACACCACCGCGAGACGCCGGACGAGCTTGGGCCGCATGGCCGCCGCCGTCCACGCCAGATAGCCGCCCAGGTCGTGCCCGACCAGCGCCGCGTCCGGCTCGCCGAGCGAGCGGATCACGCCGGTGACGTCGAGCGCGAGGTTGGCGGGGTCGTATCCGCGGGGCGTGCGGTCGCTGCCGCCGACGCCCCGCAGGTCCATCGCCACCGCGCGGTAGCCCGCGTCCGCGAGCGCGACCAACTGGTGTCGCCAGGTCCACCAGAACTGCGGGAAGCCGTGCAGCAGCAGCACCAGGGGGCCGTCGCCGAGTTCGGCGATGTGGAAACGCGCGCCGTTGGCGGCGACGTCCCTGTGCGTCACCTTTTCCCCGTGGGGAAGGTCGATCCGTACGGCCGTAGGGGCGGGGTCGGTCATGACTGCGAGCGTGCCACAGCTTCGATGGCGGCGGGGGCCCGGTCCTCGGGCAGCTCCGCGCGCGGGTGCGGCCTGGCGTTCTGCAGGACGCCCGCCGTCTCCTTCACCGACGCGGCCACCTTCTGCGGGCCCTGGCTCTTCCTGGCCTTCTTCGCGAAGGCCAGGCCGATCAGCCCGAGCAGAACGGCGACGAGCACGTTGGCCGCGAAGGACAGCACGAAGCAGATCGCCAGGTTCCAGTTGCTCCAGGTCCGGATGCCGTAGGCGAGGGCGAAGTTGAGCATCGGCAGGGAGAAGACCAGCACCACCGCTGCCATGGTGAAGGCGCCGCCGCTGACCGCGCCGCGCTTCACGTCCTGCTTCAGCTGGGCCTTGGCCAGGGCGATCTCGTCGTGCACCAGCGCCGACATTTCGGTCGTCGCCGAGGCGAACAGCTGGCCGATGCTGCGTTCGGCGCCGACCGGGCTGCCGTCGGGTGCGCTCATCGCGTTCTCCCTCAGAGGTCTCTCGTGCCGCGGGCGCGCCGTGCCGCCCTGGGCGACCGGTCGGCCCGCTCGTGTGGCCGTCTTGTTTTGTACCGTCTCGTCAGATCATGCCGGACGGTCGCCGTCCTCGCCTGCCCCGCCCGCTACTTCCGTAAGCCCGTGGCGCGTCGCGACCGCCCGCTCGGCGGCGATCCGCCGGTGTTCGGCGGCCTTGCGCTCGTGGATCTCGGCCATGCGCAGGTGATAGGCCGGGTCGTCCTGCTCGTAGATGTCCGGGATGCCGTCGAGGTCGTCGTCGCGGTCCTCCTCCTCGCACAGCCTGCGGTACTTGGCGTTACGTATCTTCAGCAGCACCGTCGCGCACACCGCGGCCATCAGCGATCCGATGAGGACGGCCGCCTTGACCTCGCCGGTGAGGACGGCGTCGCCGGCGAAGGCGAGTTCGCCGATGAGCAGGGAGACGGTGAAGCCGATACCGGCGAGGGAGGCCACCGCGAAGACGTCGGCCCAGGCGAGGTCCTCGCTGAGGGAGGCGCGGGTGAAGCGGGCGGTGAGCCAGGTGCCGCCGAATATGCCGAGCGTCTTTCCGACGACGAGCCCCAGCACCACCCCGAGCGTCTCCGGCCTGGTGAACACGTCCCCGAGCGCGCCGCCGGAGATCTTCACCCCGGCGCTGAACAGCGCGAACAACGGCACGGCGAGCCCGGCGGACAGGGGCCGCACCAGGTGCTCGATGTGCTCGCCCGGCGAGTGCTGCTCACCCTCCCGGGTGGTGCAGCGCAGCATCAGGCCCATCGCCACGCCGGCGATGGTGGCGTGCACGCCGCTGTTGTACATCAGCGCCCAGATCACCAGGGCCAGCGGCACGTACACGTACCAGCCGCGCACGCCCTTGCGCAGCAGCAGCCAGAAGACGACCAGTGCGGCGACGGCGCCGCCGAGCGCGGCGAAGTTCAGCCGGTCGGTGAAGAAGATCGCGATGATCAGGATCGCGAAGAGGTCGTCGACGACCGCGAGGGTGAGCAGGAAGGCGCGCAGCGAGCTGGGCAGGGAGGTGCCGATGACCGCGAGGACGGCGAGCGCGAAGGCGATGTCGGTGGCGGTGGGCACCGCCCAGCCTTGTGCCGAACCGTGGCCGGTGAGGTTGGTGAGGGCGTAGACGAGTGCCGGTACGGCCATGCCGCACAGCGCGGCGACCACGGGCAGTACGGCCGCCCTGGGATCGCGCAGGTCTCCGGCGACCAGCTCGCGCTTCAGCTCGATGCCGGCGACGAAGAAGAACACCGCGAGCAGGCCGTCGGCGGCCCAGTGGGCGACCGAGAGGTTCAGGCCGAGCGTGCCGGGGCCCAGGTGGAAGTCGCTGAGGGACTCGTGGCTGGGGCGGAGGGCGGGGACGTTCGCCCAGATCAGCGCCGCTACGGTGGCGAGGAGGAGTAGGATGCCGCCGACGGTCTCGGTGCGCAGCGCGTCCGCCACGAAGGCCCGCTCGGGCAGGGACAGACGTCCGAGGACCTTGCGGGCGGGGGTGCGGGGCGCGGTCATGGCGGGACCTCCGGTGGGTAGGCAGGACGGCTCACATGCCGACCAGACTTCCCGGCGCACCCCTAGACGTGTTCTTGACGCTTTACTTAGCTTACCTAATGTTGACGGGTGTCTCAAAGGGAGCGGTCCGGAACCGGTGATCCTCACGGCAAACCGGTGATCCTCACGGTAAACGGAGGAGGGGCACCCAGCCTGTCGGCCGGGTGCCCCCAAGGCTGATGGCGGTCAGTCCTCGCTCGGCGCCGCCGGCAGCTTGGCCTGGATGAGGTCCATGACCGCGGAGTCCGTCAGCGTGGTGACGTCACCGAGCTGTCGGTTCTCGGCCACGTCCCGCAGCAGCCGGCGCATGATCTTGCCGGAGCGGGTCTTGGGCAGCTCGGCCACCGGCAGGATCCGCTTCGGCTTGGCGATCGGGCCGAGCGTGGCGCCCACGTGGTCGCGCAGCTCGCCGACGAGCCCCTCGGTCTCCGCGGCCGTACCGCGCAGGATCACGAACGCGACGATCGCCTGGCCGGTGGTCTCGTCGGTGGCCCCGACGACGGCCGCCTCGGCGACCGACGGGTGGGAGACGAGCGCCGACTCCACCTCGGTGGTCGAGATGTTGTGGCCCGACACGAGCATCACGTCATCGACCCGGCCGAGGAGCCAGATGTCGCCGTCGTCGTCCTTCTTCGCCCCGTCACCGGCGAAGTACTTGCCCTCGAAACGGGACCAGTAGGTGTCGATGAACCGCTGGTCGTCGCCCCAGATGGTGCGCAGCATCGACGGCCACGGCTCGGTCAGCACCAGATAGCCACCGCCGCCGTCGGGCACCTCGCGCGCCTCGTCGTCGACGACGGTCGCGCTGATGCCGGGCAGCGGGGTCTGCGCGGAACCGGGCTTGGCGTCGGTGACACCCGGCAACGGCGAGATCATCATGGCGCCGGTCTCGGTCTGCCACCAGGTGTCCACGACGGGCGTCCGGTCCGCGCCGATGTTCTTGCGGTACCAGATCCACGCCTCGGGGTTGATCGGCTCGCCGACGGACCCCAGGATCCGCAGGCTGCTCAGGTCGAACTTGGCGGGGATGTCGTCGCCCCACTTCATGAACGTCCGGATCGCCGTCGGCGCCGTGTAGAGGATCGTGACCCCGTACTTCTGCACGATCTCCCAGAACCGGCCCTGGTGCGGGGTGTCCGGCGTGCCCTCGTACATGACCTGCGTCGCGCCATTGGCCAGCGGGCCGTACACGATGTACGAGTGCCCGGTGACCCAGCCGACGTCGGCCGTGCACCAGAACACGTCCGTCTCCGGCTTGAGGTCGAAGACCGCCCAGTGCGTGTACGCCGCCTGGGTCAGGTAGCCGCCGGAGGTGTGCAGGATGCCCTTCGGCTTACCGGTCGTGCCGGAGGTGTAGAGGATGAACAGCGGGTGCTCCGCCTCGAACGCCTCCGCGGTGTGCTCGGCCGGCTGACGCTCGACGAGGTCGTGCCACCAGTGGTCCCGCTCGCCGTTCCAGGCCACGTCCTGGCCGGTACGGCGCACCACCAGCACGTGCTCGACGTTGTCGACCTTGGTGATCGCCTCGTCCACGGCGGGCTTGAGCGCGGAGGGCTTGCCGCGCCGGTAACCGCCGTCGGCGGTGATGACGACCTTGGCGTCCGCGTCCTGGATGCGCGTCGCGAGCGCGTCCGCCGAGAAGCCGCCGAAGACCACCGAGTGGGCGGCGCCGATCCGGGCCGAGGCCAGCATCGCGATCGCGGTCTCGGGGATCATCGGCATGTAGATGGCGACCCGGTCGCCCTTGCGGACACCCAGTTCGAGCAGCGCGTTGGCAGCCTTGGAGACCTCGTCCTTCAACTCGGCATAGGTGATCGAGCGGCTGTCGCCGGGCTCACCCTCGAAGTGGATGGCGACACGGTCTCCGAGACCTGCCTCCACATGCCGGTCCACGCAGTTGTACGCGACGTTCAGTTCGCCGTCCTTGAACCACTTCGCGAACGGCGGGTTCGACCAGTCCAGCGTCTCGGTAGGCTCCTTGGCCCAGGTCAGCCGGCGGGCCTGCTCGGCCCAGAAGCCGAGCCTGTCAGCCTTGGCCTGTGCATACGCCTCCGCGGTGACGTTGGCATGCGCGGCCAGGTCGGCGGAAGGCGCGAACCTGCGTTCTTCCTTGAGCAGGTTGGCCAGGCTCTCGTTGCTCACGACATCTCCCTCTCGAAGGGTGTCCGTTGTGTCCCGGGCCACAGCTCATCAGACGCGGGGGTCCGATGACAAGAGCCGACCGGGAAATTGGTTTAGACCTGTCCAAGTGCCCCTGCCGAAGTGCCGTTCCCTCACGTCGGACTGTGTGCCTCCCCTGCGACCACCCCTTCCGTGATCCTCCCCGTGACGCCCTCGAACAGCCCGTCCTCTTCGCTCCCCGCCAGCAGATACGCCTGCGCCTCGCCCACGTGGAAGTACATCCCGTGCAGCTCCAGCTCGCCCCGGGCCAGCGCCCGGGCCACCGGGGTGTGCGCCCGCAGATGCTCCAGCTGCTGGACCACGTTGACCAGACACAGCTGCTCCACCGCGTCCGCCGGGAGTCGGCCGGCGAGCCGGGGCCGGGCGCGGCGGTCCTCGGCCAGCCGCGCCAGACTCGGCAGACCGTGCCGGAGCCAGCGCCGCAACGGGGTGCTGCCGCCCGCCCCGCTCGCGGTCAACAGCGCCTGCATCGCCCCGCATCCCGAGTGCCCGCACACGGTGATGGAGCGCACCCCGAGCACCTCCACGGCGTACTCGACGGCGGCCGCCACCGAGTCGTCGCCGCGTTCCTCGCCCGGCGCCGGCACCAGGTTGCCGACGTTGCGGACGACGAACAGGTCGCCGGGACCACTGGCGGTGATCATCGACGTGACGATCCGGGAATCGGCACAGGTGAGGAAGAGCTGTGCGGGCCGCTGCCCTGCCCGGGCGAGCCGCGCCAGCTCCGCCCGCACCAGCGGCGCGGTGTTGCGCTGGAACGAGGCGATCCCACGGGCCAGCTCCCGCGCCGCGTCCTGGTCCGCCGGGGCGGCGGCGGATTCCGGGAAGCAGGACCGGTGAGTGCGCCAGGACGTCCAGGGCCGGCAACCGCACCCGGCGGACGGGGGTGGCTCGGCGGTCCGGATTCCGCCGCGCCGGCCCGACAGCTCGGCAGTGCCGCCTCGCGCGGTGTGGGCACACGTCCAGTCCTGCAGCGACTCGTACGCCGCGTGGTCCATGAACGATACGTCCAACTCCACGACGGCGTGGGCGCCTTGGGGTACGAGATGCAGGGCTCGGCTGAGCCGGGGCACCGCGAGGAACGTCAACTGGCCTTGGATTCGTACGTGATGGACTCCTTCCTTCTCTTCGTGGGTGATGCGGGTGCGGGTGAGGCGGTGCAGGGCGACGGCGACCGCCACGGCGACGCCGAGGAGCACGCCCTGAAGGACGCCGAGGAACACCACGCCGAGTGCGGTCGCGGCGTAGACCGGCACTTCTCGGTGGCGCGTCACCGTGCGGATGTGGTGCAGGGACACCATCTGGATACCGACGGCCATCACCAGGGCGGCGAGGGAGGCGAGCGGGATCTCCGCCAGGATCGGGACCATCAGCAGCGCGGCGACTACTACGAGAACGCCGTGCAGCATTGTGGAGTTCCGGCTCAGGGCACCGGAGTTCACATTCGCGGTACTGCGCACGGCCACCCCGGCGACCGGCAGTCCGCCGAGCGCCCCGGCGACGATGTTGGCGGCTCCCTGACTCAGCAGCTCCCGGTCGAGGTCGGAGCGGCCGGCCCGGGAGACGGGGCCGGGGCGAGCCGCGGCCGGCCTGTCCACGGTCACCGCGCCGAGCAGCGACTGCACGCTGCACACCAGGGTGGTGGTGAGCACGGCGGCGACGAGCCCGAGCACCGGGCCCTCAGGCAGTCCGGCCAGGGCATGGCTGCGCCAGGACGGCAGCTCGACCCGGGGCAGGGCCGGCCCGGCGAGGGCCGCCGTCGCGGTGGCCCCGGCCACGGCCACGAGCGCGGCCGGCACTCCGCGCAGCAGCTTGCCCGGGCGGCCGGGCAGCCGGTGCCAGACCAGCAGGAGGGCGAGCGTCAGCGCGCTCATCGAGACGGCGGCCGGATGCACGTGGGCCAACTGGGCGGGCAGCGCCCGCAGGTTGGCCAGGACGGAGCTGTCCGGGCTGCCGCCGAGGACGATGTGCAGCTGCGCGACGGCGAGGGTGATGCCGATCCCGGCGAGCATGCCGTGCACCACGGCGGGGCTGACCGCGAGCGCGCCGCGCGCCACTCGCAGACAGCGGAGGCCGAGCTGGGTGAGTCCGGCGAGGACGGTGATGCCGCAGGTCGCCCGCCAGCCGTAGCGGTGGATCAGGTCGGCGGTGACCACGGTGAGCCCCGCGGCGGGCCCGCTGACCTGGAGCGGGCAGCCACCGAGCCGGCCGGTGACGAGTCCGCCCACGGCCGCAGCGACGAGACCGGCCTGCAGCGGGGCGCCGGTGGCCAGGGCGATGCCGAGGGACAGGGGCAGGGCGATCAGGAAGACGGCGACGGACGCGGAAAGGCCGGCGGCCGCTGTGGGGAGGCGGGGCCGGTGGTTCGGCGGCGGACCGTGCGGTGGATGCGGGTGCTGGGGGTGCGGGGGTGCGCAGGCTGACATGTTCCCGTCTCCTCCGGGGCGGCACGGTCACGGACTGGGCGGGATGGATCAACGTTGGTAAATGGAGCGTAATGACACGTAAAGGCAGTGCATAACGTTTCGGTGCAAATGGCTCAGTCAGTCACTCGTGTCGGGGAACTAATCATTTGATCGGCTTGTCGTGCTAATCCCTTCTCGCTCTCATGCGATCTTGGCGGCGCTGCCGGTGTAGTCCCGGCATATCCCCAGAAAACAGCCCACGTCAGCACTCGCCTGAGAGAAGGAAGAAGGTGGGCGGAGCATGACCGCCACCCAGAGGATCGCCGTCGGCGTTGTGATCGCCGCGGCCTGTGCCTCGTCGCTCGCCGGTTGCGCGACTGGCTCCCACGGCTCGAAGAAAGGAGCATCCGGTCCGCAGAAGGGGGCCCCGGCGCCCCGGAGTGTGCTCCGGCTGATCGGCGACGGATCGACCGCGTACACCGGCTCGCAGCCGTATCTGCCCAGACCCGAGCGGCTGAAGCCCGGTCAGAAGCCGCCGCAGTTCGTCGTCTTCTCCTGGGACGGTGCGGGCGAGGACCGCCAGAAGCTGTTCTCGCACTTCCGCAAGGTCTCCAAGGAGAACCACGCGACCATGACGTACTTCCTCAGCGGCGTGTACATGCTGCCGAAGGACAAGCGCGAGCAGTACAAACCGCCCCAGCATGCGCAGGGTAGTTCCGACATCGGCTTCAACGACGAGAAGGGGATCGCCGACACCGTCAAACAGGCCCGGCTCGCCTGGCTCGAGGGCAACGAGATCGGCACCCACTTCAACGGCCACTTCTGCGGGCCCGACGGTGGGGTCGGCACCTGGTCCGTGGACGAGTGGAAGAGCGAGATTGCCCAGGCCAAGCAGTTCGTGAAGACCTGGAAGACCAACACCGGCATGAAGAAGTCGTCTCCGCTGCCCTTCGATTACGACAAGGAGCTGATCGGTGCCCGCACCCCTTGCCTGGAGGGCCAGCAGAACTTCATGAAGGCGGCCCGCCAGTTGGGCTTCCGCTACGACTCCAGCGGCGTCAACGAGCAGGTCTGGCCCAAGAAGAAGGAGGGCCTGTGGGACCTGTCGATGCAGCTGGTGCCCTTCCCCGGACACACCTTTGAGCAGCTGACCATGGACTACAACTTCATGGTCAACCAGTCCGGCACCAAGACCCAGGGCGACCCGGACAAGTTCGACTACTGGGGCGACCAGATGCGCGACGGCCTCGTCAAGGGCTTCTACCGGGCCTATGAAGGCAATCGCGCGCCGCTGGTCATCGGCAACCACTTCGAGTCCTGGAACGGCGGCACCTACATGCACGCCGTCGAGGACACGATCAAGGAGGTGTGCAACAAGCCCGACGTACGCTGCGTGTCCTTCCACCAGCTGGCCGACTGGCTGGACGCCCAGGACCCGAAGGTCCTGGAGAAGCTGCGCACCCTGCAGGTGGGCGAGGCTCCCCGACCGGGCTGGGCGTCCTTCCTGTCCGGCCGCCCGGCCCCGGCGCCGAAGGGCGTGCCGGGGGCCCCGGCGGTCAAGCAGTAGGCGTCATACGGGAGTTGTCACACCCGCGCCGATGTCTTCGCTGAGCACGAAGCCGGGATCGACCTGTGCGGCCAGGTCGGCCCCGGTGCGCTCATTGCCCCACGCCTCGGCGTTCTTCAGGTGGAAGTGCACCATCTGGCGGGTGTAGCGCTCCCAGTCCCGCAGCTCGTACGTGGCGTCCGCGGTGGCCCGCAGGGTGTGCAGGGCGCGGGCGTTGGCCTCCTCCAGGAGGTCGAACCGGGGCGGCCGGCCCTTCTCCATGGCGCGCACCCAGTCCGAGCCGGCGAAGGTCACGAGCAGGTCGTCGCCGACCTCCGCGCGCAGGAAGTCGATGTCGTCCTGTTCCTGGATCTTGTTGCCGACGACCTTCAGGGCGACGCCGAAGTCGCGGGCGTACTCCTTGTACTGGCGATAGACGGAGACTCCCTTCCGGGTCGGCTCGGCTACGAGGAACGTCATGTCGAAGCGGGTGAACATGCCGGAGGCGAAGGAGTCCGAACCCGCCGTCATGTCCACCACGACGTACTCGTCGGGGCCGTCGACGAGGTGGTTCAGGAACAGCTCCACCGCTCCCGTCTTGGAGTGGTAGCAGGCGACCCCCAGGTCGGCGTCCGTGAAGGGGCCCGTGACCATCAAACGGACGGCGCCGCCGTCGAGTTCCACCGGCCGTGCGCAGGCGTCGTAGACCGGATTCGGCTCCCGCACCCGGACCAGCCGCGAGCCCTCGCCGGGCGGGGTCGTCTTGATCATCGTGGCGGCGGAGCGGATACGCGGATTGCTGCCGCGCAGATGGTCCTTGATCAGTGCCAGCCGTTCGCCCATGGCGGGCAGTGCGGCCGCCTCCGTCTCATCGAGGCCGAGCGCGGGACCGAGGTGCTGGTTGATGTCCGCGTCGATGGCGACCACCGGGGCGCCGGCGGCGACCAGGTGGCGGATGAAGAGAGAGGAGAGGGTGGTCTTGCCGCTGCCGCCCTTCCCAACGAAAGCAATTTTCATGTTCACCAACAGTAGTCGGGTGATGGCTGTATGTGTCATGGAGAAGTGAAGAAGACCACTCCTTCGAGGGGCGGGCCGCCGCGGTGCGTAGGGTCGTACTCATGAGTACGACAGGCGCGAACGCCGACCCGCTCGCGGCCCTGGGCTCCCTGCCCGGTGTCGCCGACTCCGTGGAGTCCGTGCGCAAGGCCGTGGACCGGGTCTACGGGCACCGGATCATGCGGCGCCGCAGCACCGAGATCACCGCCGAGGCCGCCCTGCGCGGCTCCCGCGGCTCCGCTGCGCTGTCCGGCGCCGACTGGGCCCTGGAGGAGGTGCGGCGGCGCACCGACTTCGGCGTCGACGACGAGGCGCGCGTCATGGGCGCCGCCCTCAGGCTGTCGGCGGAAGCGGGGCAGCTGCTGTCCATCTGGCGGCAGTCACCCCTACGGGTGCTGGCGCGACTGCACCTGGTGGCCGCGGCGGGCAAGGGTGACGAGATCGGCAGGCCGCGCCAGGCCGGTGAGGCGGTGGACGAGCCGCTGATCGAGCTGCCGCTGCCGGACGCCCAGGAGGTCTCCGGCCGGCTGGAGGGGCTCGCGGACCTGATCATCGCCGGGACGTCCGCGCCCGCGCTGGTGACGGCCGCCGTGGTGCACGGCGAGCTGCTCGCACTGCGGCCCTTCGTGTCCCACAACGGCCTGGTCGCACGCACCGCCGAGCGGATCGTGTTGATCGGCAGCGGCCTGGACCCCAAGGCGATCTGCCCGGCCGAGGTCGGCCATGCCGAACTGGGCCGCGCCTCCTACCTGGCGGCGCTGGACGGATATGCCTCCGGCACCCCTGAGGGCATGGCGGCCTGGATCGCCCACTGCGGCAGGGCGATCGAGCTGGGTGCGCGCGAGTCGACGGCCGTGTGCGAGGCACTGCAGCGCGGTGCGGCCTGAGGGAACTCCGGGGAATCCCAGGGGAGTCCCGGAAAATATCCGGACAAGAGTTGCGGCGGTACGAGTCCTCGTACCGCCGCTGGCATGCTCACCGGGTTACCAAGCGTCCTCGATATGTGCCCATCAGGTCGGGGAACTTTGCCCGTCACCTGGTGCTGCTGGCCCGTAATCGACGGGTCGACGTCGCGTGGGTGCCCGATGTTCATGCAGGGTCCGTGTGGCCAAGTGCGTAGTGACAGGTGATCCTCGCGGATGTCCTCTGGTCTCGCGGGCCTATGTTCTTTCTACCGCGAGCCCAGAGGAAGCGGAACCCCTGCCTGCACTTCTTTACTTTCAGGTTCAAACGGGGTTGAAACGGGCGCCAGTCAGGCCGTGGAGCGGCGCCGGTTGGCGTACCAGACGAGACCGGCTGTCGCGGCCGCAGCTCCAACGGCCGCCGCCGCGACGAGCGCCGGCCGGGGCGGCACGGAGAACGTGGGCAGCCGTTTCTTGAGCGGGACCGGCTTGCGGAACTCCAGAATCGGCCAACCGTGCGCGACCGCCTCGCGGCGCAGTGCGCGGTCCGGGTTCACCGCGTGCGGGTGCCCGACCTCCTGGAGCATCGGCAGATCGGTCGCGGAGTCGCTGTAGGCGTAGCAGCGCTCGAGGTCGTAGCCCTCGGACGCGGCGAGTTCCCGGATCGCCTCGGCCTTGGTCGGGCCGTAGGCGTAGTACTCCACCTCCCCGGTGAAGCAGCCGTCCTCGCCGACGACCATGCGCGTGGCCACCACCCGGTCCGCGCCCAGCAGTTCACCGATCGGCTCGACCACCTCGGCGCCCGAGGTGGACACGATCACCACGTCCCGCCCGGCCGTGTGGTGCTCCTCGATGAGGGAGGCCGCCTCGTCGTAGATGATCGGGTCGATCAGGTCGTGCAGGGTCTCGGCGACGATCTCCCGCACCTGCTGCACGTTCCAGCCGCGGCACAGGTCGGACAGATACGCGCGCATGCGCTCCATCTGGTCGTGGTCCAGGCCGCCGGCCAGGAAGACGAACTGGGCATATGCGGTACGCAGCGCGGCCCTGCGGTTGATCAGCCCACCTTGGTAGAAGGACTTGCTGAACGTGAGTGTGCTCGACTTCGCAATGACCGTCTTGTCCAGGTCAAAGAAGGCCGCTGCGCGGGGCAAGGAGTGGTTTTCCACGTCCCCGAGCATAGGCGCCCACCATTCGGCGTAAGGTGGGGCGCGTGGGTTTGCCTGAGAGGGCTCTCGGGTACACCATGGAAGTCACGGATCGTTCGCGACCGTGCTAACCCGGTCCGACTCCTCCCCCCCCGAGTCGGCCGTGGGGACGACCCCCGCTCTCCCCCCCGGCGGGGGTCGTCGCATGTCCGGGCGGGTTTTCTCCCTTCCTCCCTTTCCTTGTGCGGCCGCGGGGCCGACAGCGTGCCGCCGTGGCCGCCGCTTCCGCATGCCCATGATTCGTCACTCGTGGTAATCATCGCGCTGCTCTGTGGAAGTCGCACAGGGATCGGCACAGAGGTCACCGGTATGGGTGATGGCGATATTCACAGCCTCCGAGTCGTCCACAGTTTTCCACCAAGATCCACATGATTTCGCGGATCGCTGCACCGTGATTCCAGCGCGCTCGGGCCGCGGCGAGTTCATGGCCGGTTCCGATTGCCGGAGCGCGTTTGGCCGGTTTCTGTCGGCCGTTCATATGGGGGGCCGCTTGGCGGTTCTTCACACCTTTGGGATTCGCGTGGCCGCAGAGGCTGCGCGGCCCGCGCAGCGAAGGGGGAACCACTCGTGACCGGAACCGTCACTCACGACCCGCCGCCCGGCACCGGAGACAGGCAGGACCGGCCGCTCATCGTCACCGAGGACGCCGAACTCCTGGACGACCTGCTGCGCCTGTGCGCGGCCGCGGGCGCCACACCCGAGGTCCACCACGGCGTGCCCGACAACGGCGATGGCTGGCAGTCGGCCCCGCTGGTGCTGGTCGGCGACGACGCCGCCCGCCGGGTCGGCGCGGCTCCGCGGCGGCGCGGAGTGGTGCTGGTCGGCCGCGACCAGGACGACCCGGGGGTGTGGAAACGCGCCGTGGAGATCGGCGCGGACCATGTCCTGATGCTGCCCGACGGCGAGCAGTGGCTGGTCGACCGGATCGCCGACGTCGCCGAGGGCGTCGGCCGCCCGGCCCTCACCGTCGGGGTGATCGGCGGCCGGGGCGGGGCCGGCGCCTCCACGCTCGCGTGCGCGCTCGCCGTCACCTCCGCGCGCGAGGGACTGCGCACCCTCCTCGTGGACGCCGATCCGCTCGGTGGCGGACTCGATGTACTCCTCGGCGGCGAGAGCGCCGACGGGCTGCGCTGGCCCGCCTTCGCCGCCTCGCGCGGCCGGGTCGGCGGCGGCGCCCTGGAGGAGTCGCTGCCCGAACTGCACTCCCTGCGGGTGCTGAGCTGGGACCGCGGGGACTGCGTCGCCATCCCGGCGCAGGCGGTGCGCGCGGTGCTCGCCGCAGCACGGCGGCGCGGCGGCACGGTCGTGGTCGACCTGCCCCGCCGGCTCGACGACGGGGTCGCCGAAGCCCTCGCCCAGCTCGACCTGGCGCTGCTCGTCGTCCCCGCCGAGCTGCGCGCGGTCGCGGCCGCAGGGCGGGTCGCCTCGGCCGTCGGCATGGTCGTGCGCGACGTGCGCGTGGCGGTGCGCGGGCCGTACGCACCGGGCCTGGACGACCGGGAGGTGGCCCGCCTGCTCGGCCTGCCACTGGCCGGTGAGGTACCGGTCGAACCGCCGCTGCTGCGCCCGCAGGGCGGCGCGAAACCGCCCGCCGCGACCGGCCGCGGCCCGCTCGCCCGCTTCTGCGCGAACTTCTGGGAACGCGCGCTGGTCGAGGCCGGAGGCACCCGATGAGCCTCCCCGGACTCGACCGCGCGGACGGCGCCGCCCTGCTCGACGGCGTCCGGCGCCGGCTGGCCGAGAGCGGCGCCGAACCCACCCCCGCGCGCGTGGCCCAGGCCCTGCGCGAACAGGGCCGGGTGCTCGGCGACGCCGAGGTCCTCGGCGCGGCCCGGCAGCTGAGGTCCGAACTCGTCGGCTCCGGCCCCCTGGAGCCGCTGCTCGCCGACCCGGACGTCACCGACGTCCTGGTGTCCGCCCCGGACCGGGTGTGGGTGGACCGCGGCGGGGGACTGGAGCTGACCCCGGTGACCTTCCCCGACGCGGCGGCCGTGCGACGCCTCGCGCAGCGGCTGGCCACGGTGGCCGGACGCCGGCTGGACGACGCCCGGCCGTGGGCGGACGCCCGGCTGCCCGACGGAACGAGGCTGCACGCGGTGCTGCCCCCGGTCGCCGTCGGCTGTACCTGCCTGGCCCTGCGGGTCGTACGGCCCCGGGCGTTCACGCTGGAGGAACTGGTCGAGGCCGGCACGGTGCCGCCCGGCGGCGACCGGATCCTGCGGGCGCTGCTGGCGGCCCGGCTCTCCTTCCTCGTCAGCGGCGGAACCGGCTGCGGCAAGACGACCCTGCTCAGCGCACTGCTGGGCCTGGTCGGCGCGGGCGAGCGGATCGTGCTCGCCGAGGACTCGGCCGAGCTGCGCCCGGACCACCCGCACGTCGTCCGGCTGGAGACCCGGCCCGCGAACCAGGAGGGTGCCGGACTGGTCACCCTGGAGGACCTCGTCCGGCAGGCGCTGCGGATGCGCCCCGACCGGCTGGTCGTCGGAGAGGTCCGCGGACCCGAGGTCGTGCATCTGCTCGCGGCTCTCAACACGGGCCATGAGGGCGGCTGTTGCACGGTCCACGCCAATGCCGCCGCAGACGTACCGGCCCGCCTGGAAGCGCTGGCCACGGCCGCCGGGCTCGACCGGGCCGCACTGCACAGCCAACTGGCGGCCGCGCTCTCCGTGGTCGTGCATCTCGTACGGGACCGGTCCGGGCGGCGCCGGATCGCCGAGGTGCACGTACTGGAGCGGGACGCCACGGGGCTGGTCCGGACGGTGCCGGCCCTGCGCTGGGGCGAGCGGGCCTTCGTGCGGGAGCGGGGCTGGGAGCGGCTGCGGTGCCTCTTGGGGGCCGCGGGGGAGTTCGGGGAGGACTCGTGTTCGGGGAGGGCTGAGAAAGGTGACGGAAGTGACCGGTGAGACGTCCATGACGGCCGCGCTGCTCTGTCTCGGCGCGCTGGTCTGGCTGCTGGGCGGGCCTCATTACGGGGTGCGGCGGGCGCGGCTGCTGCTCGCGGGCGGCGGAGCGGTGGCGATCGGCCCGCCCTCCTGGGACCAGGCCCGCACGGAACTACGGCGGCTGCGCGGCCGCTTGGGGGCCGAGTGGTGGGCGCTCGTGGCCGGCCTGATGCTCGGGCTGCTGGGGGCCTCGGTGATTCCGGTAGCCGCGGGGGCGGCCGGAGTGCCGGTGTTGCGCCGGGTGCGGCTGGCGCGCCAGGCCCGGCGCGTCCGGGAGCGGCGGGCGGACGCGGTGATCGCCCTGTGCGGGGCGCTCGCCGGGGAGGTGCGCGCCGGACGGCAGCCGGGCGAGGCGCTGCTGCGGGCGGCACAGGACTCCGGCGGGCTGGGCGAGGCGCAGGCGACCGTGGTCGCGGCGGCGCGGTTCGGCGGAGACGTACCCGGCGCGCTCGCCGCGGCGGCCCGGCAACCGGGCGCCGAGGGCCTGCTCGGGCTGGCCGCGTGCTGGCGGGTGGCCGTGGACCAGGGTGCCGGACTCGCGGCCGGCCTGGACCGGCTGGACGCGGCCCTGCGCGCCGAGCGCGACCAACGAGCGGACCTGCGAGCCCAGTTGGCGGGCGCCCGGGCGACCACGGTGCTGCTCGCCGTCCTGCCCGCCCTCGGCCTGCTCCTCGGCTCGGCGATGGGCGCGGCCCCGCTCCACGTACTGCTCCACACCGGCCCCGGTCTCGCCTGCCTGGCAGCCGGGTCGGTGTTCGAGGCGGCCGGGATGTGGTGGGCGGTGCGGATCGTGCGGGCGGCGGGGACGGTGTGAACGGGGGAGGGGTGAGTGAGCCGTGTGGTGGCCGGTGCGGAATGGGTGCCTCGGGCTGGGACCCGTGGGGAGAGCGGACGCAGTGGTGAGCGGTGGAGTGGTGAGCGGGGCCCGGCGTGCGACGGGTGCCTCGGGTCGGGACATGTGGGGAGAGCGGGCGGCATGAGCGGGGACGTTGTCCACAGGTTGGGGATGTTCGGGGGCGTGACGCCGGCCCTCGGCTGGGCGGTTTGGCGGTTGGATCTGGTCCGGCGGCGGCGTCGGGCACGGCGTCGGGTGGCCGAGCTGCTGGGCCGGGAGGTTCCGGCGCCCAGGTCGCGGTTCGCGGCGGCGGACGCTGCGCGGTGGTGGCTGCCGCCGGCCGGGGCGGTGTGCGGCACCTGGGTCCTGGTCGGCGGCGTGACCGGGGCCGTCCTGGGACTGGGGACCGGGGTCGTGCTGTGGCGCTGGCGCAGCCGGCAGGCGGCGGCAGGCCGGGCGGCGCCGGTCGACGAGGCCGCGGCCACCCGCCAACTCCCGCTCGCGGCCGACCTGCTGGCTGCCTGTGTTGCGGCCGGTGCCGGCCCGGTGATCGCCGCCCAGGCGGTGGGGGAGGCGCTCGACGGGCCGGTGGGGCAGGCGTTGGCGCAGGGCGCGGCCGAGGTGCGCCTCGGCGGTGAACCGGCGGCCGCCTGGCGGCGGTTGGCCGAGCTGCCCGGCGCCGGGGCCCTGGCGCGGCTGCTGGAGCGGGCTGACGAGTCCGGGCTCCCGGCGGCCGGTCCGGCCGCCCGTCTCGCCTCGGACGCCCGTGCGCAGTGGGCCCGTACCGCGACGGCCCGGGCCCGGCGCGCGGCCGTACTGATCTCCGCGCCGGTGGGTCTGTGCTTCCTGCCCGCCTTCATCGCGGTCGGTGTGCTGCCCGTCGTGATCGGACTCGCGGGGGGCGTGGTGGGAGGGAGGTGAGGCGGTACGAGGGCGAACGAGACCGGGCAGGAACGGAAGAAAAAGAACAAAAGACCTGAATCTCATGGGGGTTGGAATGCGCAGGAAGATCGAGGCAGCGGCGGTACGGCTGCGGGGGAAGGGGCGCAGGGACGCCGGAATGGTGACGTCCGAGTACGCGATGGGGATCATCGCGGCCGTCGGGTTCGCCTTGCTGCTCTACGAGGTCGTCACCAGCGGCCAGGTCCGGGCGGAGCTGCAGGACATCGTGAAGAAGGCCCTCAGTGCGCGGATGTGAGCGAGGCGCGGACCGGGGGTTCGTGACCGCGGAGGCGGCCGTGGCGCTGTGTGTGCTGGTGGCGTTCACGATGGCGCTGGTCTGGGGGCTGCTCGTGGTGGCCGCGCAGATCCGGTGTGTGGATGCCGCCCGCATCGGCGCCCGGGCCGCTGCCCGTCAGGACACGCCCGACGCGGTGGTGACGGTGACCCGGGAGGCGGCGCCGCGCGGGGCGCGCGTGACCGTCGGGCGCGAGGGCGACCAGGTGCGGGTGACGGTGGTGGCCAGGCCGCCGGTGCTGAGCGGGCTGCCGTTCGAGGTTCGGGAGGAGGCCGTCGCGCCGGCCGAGGAGACGACAGGGGCTGATCGGACGACAGGGGCCGGGGAGGCGGGGTCGTGAGGCGAGAGGGGGTGCGGGACCGGCTGCGGTCCGACCGGGGGTCCGCCACCGTGTGGAGCCTGGGGGCGATGGCCGTGCTCTGTGTGGTGTTCGGCGCGGTGCTCGCACTCGGGCAGGCCGTCGTGGTCCGGCACCGGGCGGCCGGCGCCGCGGACCTGGCGGCGCTCGCTGCGGCGGACCACTGGGCCGAGGGCAGTACGGCGGCCTGCGGGCGGGCCGGGCGGGTGGCGGCGGCGCAGGGCGTACGGCTGGTGCGGTGCGCGATCGTCGGCGAGACCTCGGACGTCACGGCGGCCTCGGGAAAGGGGCCGTTCGCCGCGGGGGCCAGGGCCAGAGCGGGGCCGTCGGGTGCGGTGCCGCAGCGATCCGCGCCGACAGGACCGGCGCCGGCCGGGGCCCTGCCGAGGGGATCGGTGGGGGAGGGGCCGGTGTCGGAGGAGCAGCCGGTGTCGCCCGCGGTCAAGCTCTGGGCACCTGTCCCGGAGCCGGCCCGGCCGAGTTCCCCTCCCGCTCCGAGCTCCCGTCGCTCCCCAGGCTCTCCGGGCCCCTCAAGGCCCCTGAGCCTCCCAGGCTCTCCGGGCCCCTCAAGGCCCCTGAGCCTCCCAGGCTCTCCGGGCCCCTCAAGGCACCTGAGCCTCCCAGGTTCTCCGGGTCCCCCAAGCTCCCAGAGCCCCCCGTGTTCTCCGGGTTCTCCGGATTCCCTGAGCCCTGCAGGCCCGCCAGGCCCGCCGGGCCCGCCTCGGCCTCCGTCTCTCCCGGCGCTCCCCGCAACAGCACCGTGAGGAGCCGTACCGCCCCCCTCTTGTGCAGTGGGTCGTTGCCGTTGCCGCACTTGGGGGACTGGATGCAGGACGGGCAGCCAGCCTCGCACTCGCAGGACGCGATGGCCTCGCGGGTGGCGGTGAGCCAGGCGCGGGCGGTGCGGAAGGCACGCTCGGCGAAGCCCGCGCCGCCGGGGTGGCCGTCGTACACGAAGACCGTCGGCAGCAGGGTGTCGGGGTGCAGCGGGACCGAGACGCCGCCGATGTCCCAGCGGTCGCAGGTCGCGAAGAGGGGGAGCAGGCCGATGGAGGCGTGTTCGGCGGCGTGCAGGGAGCCGCCGAGGATCTCCGGGGTGATCCGGGCCTCGTCCAGCTGGTCGTCGGTGACCGTCCACCACACCGCCCGGGTGCGCAGCGTACGAGGAGGGAGGTCGAGTTTCGTCTCGCCGAGCACTTCGCCGGTGATGAGGCGTCTGCGCAGATAGGAGACCACCTGGTTGGTGACCTCGACCGAGCCGTAGCAGAGGCGTCCGGCGCCCCACGGGATCTCGGTGTCCGTCTCCAGGACCGAGATCGAGGTGGTGTCGCGGGCGACCGTGGAGTACGGCGGGTCGGCCTGCTCGACGAGGGCGACGGAGTCCTCCAGTTCGAGCGAGCGCACCAGGTAGGTGCGACCCTGGTGCAGATGGACCGCGCCCTCGTGGACCGTCGAGTGCGCGGCGCCCGCGTCGACCGTGCCGAGCAGACGGCCCGTGCCGGACTCGACGACCTGCACCGGGCGGCCGCCCGCGCCGCGGATGTCGGTCAGGTCGGCGGCCCGTTCCCGGCGCGTCCAGTGCCAGGCCTTCGTCCGCCGGCGCAGCAGCTTCGCGGCCTCCAGCTGCGGCAGCACATCCGCGCAGGCAGGGCCGAAGAGGTCCAGGTCCGCCTCGGTCAGTGGGAGTTCCGCGGCGGCGGCGCACAGGTGCGGGGCGAGGACGTAGGGGTTGTCGGGGTCGAGGACGGTGGATTCCACCGGTTGGTCGAACAGGGCCTCCGGGTGGTGGACCAGGAACGTGTCCAGTGGGTCGTCGCGGGCGACCAGGACGGCGAGGGCGCCCTGTCCGGAGCGGCCCGCGCGGCCCGCCTGCTGCCACAGGGACGCGCGCGTGCCCGGATAGCCGGCGATGACCACGGCGTCCAGGCCGGAGACGTCCACGCCCAGCTCCAGGGCCGTCGTGGCGGCGAGGCCGAGGAGTTCGCCGGAGTGCAGGGCGCGTTCCAGGGCGCGGCGCTCCTCGGGGAGGTAGCCGCCGCGGTAGGCCGCGACCCGCCGGACCAGGGAGCGGTCGACCTCGGCCAGCTTCTCCTGGGCGATCACCGAGATCAGCTCGGCGCCGCGCCGGGACCGTACGAAGGCGACCGAGCGCACGCCCTGCACGGTCAGGTCGGTGAGCAGGTCGGCGGTCTCGGCGGTGGCGGTACGCCGTACGGGGGCGCCCTTCTCGCCGTGCAGTTCGGTGAGCGGGGGCTCCCAAAGAGCGAAGACGACCTCCCCGCGCGGGGAGGCGTCGTCGGCGACCTCGACCACCGGCAGGCCGGTCAGCCGCCGCGCTGCGACGGCGGGCTCGGCGGCGGTGGCGGAGGCCAGCAGGAAGACGGGCGAGGCGCCGTAGCGGGCGCACAGGCGGCGCAGCCGGCGCAGTACCTGGGCGACGTGCGAGCCGAAGACGCCGCGGTAGGTGTGGCACTCGTCGATGACGATGTACTTGAGCGACTTCAGGAAGGAGGACCAGCGCGGGTGGGAGGGGAGTATCCCGCGGTGCAGCATGTCGGGGTTGGTCAGGACGTAGTTGGCGTACTGGCGGATCCACTCCCGTTCCTCGTACGGGGTGTCGCCGTCGTACACCGCGGGGCGTACGGCATGGCCAAGAGGTTGTGAAAGTTCCTTCACCGACCGGCACTGATCCGCCGCGAGTGCCTTGGTGGGCGCCAGGTACAGGGCGGTGGCGCCACGGCCGTTCGGCGCCTCGGAGCCATCCAGAAGGGTGGACAGGACGGGCACCAGATACGCGAGGGACTTGCCGGAGGCGGTGCCGGTGGCGACGACCACCGAATCGCCGTCCAGGGCGTGCTCGGCGGCCAGCGTCTGGTGCGCCCAGGGGTGTTCGATACCGCACGCCTGAACGGCCGCGATCACCTCGGACCGAATCCGGTGAGGCCAGACGGCATGGCGGCCCGCGCGCGGGGGCAAGTGCTCCGTATGAGTGATGCGCGCAGACCGGCTCGGCCCCGAGGCGAGCCGGTCCAGGACCACGCCCGGAGACGGGCGGGACGCCGGGTTCGCCGGGGATCGATCGGATCGGTGATTCTTGGCCATCGGCACCGAGTGTGTCACTGGCGTGACGGACAATGGAGCCAAGGCGTCGTGCACGCCTGCCGGTAAGTGATTGAATGCCATCGCGGCTGGCGAAGCGTCCCGAGGGCCGCAAGCCGAGGTGCCCGAGGGGCGACCGCTCGATAGCAAGGTGCTGGAGGATCCGTGGACCTGTCCTTGTCGACCGAGACCGTCGGCGATCGTACGGTCGTCCGAGTCGGTGGCGAAATCGACGTGTATACCGCGCCCAAGCTGCGCGAGCAGCTGGTCGAGCTGGTGAACGACGGGAATTTTCACCTCGTCGTCGACATGGAGGGCGTGGACTTCCTCGACTCCACCGGGCTCGGCGTGCTGGTCGGCGGCCTGAAGCGCGTGCGTGCCCACGAGGGCTCGCTGCGCCTGGTCTGCAACCAGGAGCGCATTCTCAAGATCTTCCGTATCACCGGCCTCACCAAGGTGTTCCCGATCCACACCTCGGTCGAGGAAGCGGTGGCGGCCACCGACTGACCTGGACCCGTCACCGGCGTCGGGCTCCCGCCGGAGCTCGTACGCCGGGCGGTCCCGTCCGGGCTGCCGAAGGGGCCTGGGCACAGGAACACAGCAGGGGATGAGGGTTTGGCGGCCCCGCCCCCGACCGCACGCCCGTAGTCGCGAGGGGGATGCATGGCCACCGTCGAACTCCGCTTCAGCGCGCTGCCCGAGCACGTCCGGACCGCCCGGTTGGTGGCGGCCGCGGTGGCACGCAGGGCAGGAGTGGACGAGGCCGTCCTGGACGAGGTCCGGCTCGCCGTGGGCGAGGCCTGCTCCCGCGCCGTCGGACTCCACCAGAACAGCGGCATCAGCGCGCCTGTGAAGGTGGCGCTGATCGAGGAGGAGAAACAGTTCTCCATCGAGGTGGGCGACGAGGCGCCGCATGCCCCGTCCGGCGCGCCCGGCGCCACGCAGGAGGCCGAGGCGGAGATCGAGGAGGACGAGATGGGCCTCGCGGTCATCAGCGGCCTCGTCGACGACGTCGAGGTCACCACCGGACAGGACGGCGGCCGGATCCGCATGACCTGGCCGACCACACCGCCGGCCGCGGCGCTGCTCTGAGCGCTGCCGTTCCACCGTTCGAGGGCCCTGCCGAGCAGGGCCCTTCGCGTTTTTCCGACACGCCCACGAATTAGTGAATGAATTCACGATCAGGGGCCCCGATGAATTGATCAAGCAGCAATGCAGCGGCTCCTGGCGCGTCAATGGTTCGAGGGCATTAGCTCATTCGGGTTCGATGGCCGGATCGCGATCATTTGCTGATGAGCCCGTTGAGGCTAATTCCGTTTACCGCGCACTGTTGAGATCACTCAGAGGTACCTAGAATCCGTCCACATCTTGAGCTCAGCCCAAGCGTCAAGGAGGACGAATGGCGGGGCTTTCCATCCCTCAATCGGATCACCCCACTTCCCTCGCAGCGGCGGTCCTGACCGACGACAACCGGATCATGGTGGCCGTCATCGCGGCAGTCGCCCTGGCCGCACTGGTGGTCGCGGGGATCCTGGTACGCCAGGTACTGGCCGCAGGCGAGGGCACCGACAGCATGAAACGGATCGCCGAGGCGGTCCAGGAAGGTGCGAAGGCGTATCTCGCCCGGCAGTTGCGCACGCTGGGCGCATTCGCCGCCGTCGTCTTCTTCCTGCTCATGCTGCTGCCCGCGGACGACTGGAAACAGCGCGCCGGACGATCAGTGTTCTTCCTGATCGGCGCGGCGTTCTCCGCGGCCACCGGCTATATCGGCATGTGGCTCGCCGTGCGCAGCAATGTGCGGGTCGCCGCGGCGGCCCGGGAGGCCACACCGGCTCCAGGAGAGCCGGAAAAGGATCTCACCACCGTTTCACACACCGCGATGAAGATCGCATTTCGCACGGGCGGCGTCGTCGGCATGTTCACAGTGGGGCTCGGCCTGCTGGGCGCCTCCTGTGTGGTGCTGGTGTACGCGGCCGACGCGCCGAAGGTGCTCGAGGGCTTCGGCCTCGGCGCCGCCCTGATCGCCATGTTCATGCGTGTGGGCGGCGGCATCTTCACCAAGGCCGCCGACGTCGGCGCCGACCTGGTCGGCAAGGTCGAACAGGGCATTCCGGAGGACGATCCGCGCAATGCCGCGACCATCGCCGACAACGTGGGCGACAACGTCGGCGACTGCGCGGGCATGGCGGCCGACCTCTTCGAGTCGTACGCCGTGACCCTGGTGGCCGCCCTGATCCTCGGCAAGGTCGCCTTCGGCGACTCCGGGCTGGCGTTCCCGCTGCTCGTGCCCGCCATCGGCGTCGTCACCGCGATGATCGGCATCTTCGCGGTCGCCCCGCGCCGCGCCGACCGCAGCGGCATGACGGCGATCAACCGCGGCTTCTTCATCTCCGCGGTGATCTCCCTGGTGCTGGTCGCGATCGCCGTCTTCGTCTATCTGCCGTCGAAGTACTCCGACCTCGCCGGGGTGACCGACACGGCGATCAAGGCCAAGAACGGCGACCCGAGAATCCTCGCCCTGGTCGCGGTGGCGATCGGCATCCTGCTCGCCGCCGTCATCCAGCAGCTGACCGGCTACTTCACCGAGACCAACCGCCGCCCGGTGCGGGACATCGGCAAGACCTCCCTCACGGGCCCGGCCACCGTCGTGCTGTCCGGCATCTCGGTGGGCCTGGAGTCGGCCGTCTACACCGCGCTGCTCATCGGCCTCGGCGTGTACGGCGCGTTCCTGCTCGGCGGCACGTCGATCATGCTGGCGTTGTTCGCGGTCGCGCTGGCCGGCACCGGACTGCTCACCACGGTCGGCGTGATCGTCGCCATGGACACCTTCGGACCGGTCTCCGACAACGCGCAGGGCATCGCCGAGATGTCCGGCGACGTCGAGGGCGCGGGCGCCCGCGTGCTCACCAACCTGGACGCGGTCGGCAACACCACCAAGGCCATCACCAAGGGCATCGCCATCGCCACCGCCGTGCTCGCCGCGTCGGCGCTGTTCGGGTCGTACCGCGACGCGATCACCACCAACGTGCAGGACGTCGGGGAGAAACTCACCGGCCCCGGTGCGCCGATGAGTCTGTCCCTGGACATCTCCCAGCCCAACAACCTCGTCGGCCTCATCGCGGGCGCCGCGGTGGTCTTCCTCTTCTCCGGACTGGCCATCAACGCCGTGTCGCGCTCAGCCGGTTCGGTGGTGTTCGAGGTGCGGCGGCAGTTCCGCGAGAAGCCCGGGATCATGGACTTCACGGAGAAGCCCGAGTACGGCAAGGTCGTCGACATCTGCACCAAGGACGCCCTCAGGGAACTGGCCACGCCGGGTCTGCTCGCCGTGATGGCGCCCATCTTCGTCGGCTTCACGCTCGGCGTCGGCTCGCTCGGCTCCTATCTCGCCGGTGCGATCGGCGCGGGCACGCTGATGGCGGTGTTCCTCGCCAACTCCGGTGGCGCCTGGGACAACGCCAAGAAGCTGGTGGAGGACGGCCACCACGGCGGCAAGGGCAGCGAGGCCCATGCGGCCACGGTGATCGGTGACACGGTCGGCGACCCCTTCAAGGACACCGCGGGACCGGCGATCAACCCGCTGCTGAAGGTCATGAACCTGGTCTCGCTGCTCATCGCGCCCGCGGTGATCAAGTTCTCCTACGGCACGGACAAGAACCTGGGCGTACGGATCATGATCTCGCTCCTCGCGCTCGTGGTGATCGTCGTCTCCGTGTACATCTCCAAGCGGCGCGGCATCGCCGTCGGCGACGACGAGAGCACCGAGCGGGTCGCCAACTCACCGAACACGGCGGTGGTTTCGTAGGCGTACTCCTGGGTCTTTGGAGAAGCCCTGGTCAACGGGCGGGCGGGCGGCGCGTGCTGATGCGCCGCCCGCCCGCTTGTGTCTGTGGCGCGTGCGCGGATGCGGCTGTGGGCTCGCCCACGTGGTGAGCCTTCTCTCTCATGGGGTAAAAGCCCATAAAAGATGACTTTGAGTGCGTACGGGGTGGGGAGGGTGTGCGTCCGCCGTGTAGGGTCCGTGGGCCGAGAGCCAGGGAAGGGACCAATCCGGTGAACAAGAAGCTCACGGCCGCACTGTCCGGCGGTGCGGTACTGGTGGTGGCGCTGACGGGATGCACCAGCAGCGGCGGTGACAAGGGGCCCGACCCCAAGCTGGTCGCTTGGGCCAAGTCGGTGTGCGACGCGGTGCCCGCGCAGGACGCGAAGATCAAGTCGGCGAACGCGGCGATCAGCACGACGGCCGCCGACACCGCCAAGCCCGAGACGCTCCAGAAGACGGACTCCCAGGCCTTCCAGGACATGTCCGACGGCTACAAGGCGATCGCCGTCGCCGTGAGCAAGGCGGGAGCACCGCCCGGTGTCGCCGACGGCGACAAGCGGCTGCAGGCCGTCGCGAAGAGCTTCAACGGCCTCTCCGCCTCGTACGCCGGCCTGAAGAAGCAGGTCGACGCGCTGAACACCAAGGACCAGGCGAAGTTCGCCTCCGGGCTGCACGACATCGCCACGAAGATGACGGACCTGGAGACGCAGCACAAGACCGGCACCGACGCGCTGGACAAGCTCCAGCAGGGCGAGGTCAAGAACGCCATCGCCCAGCAGGCCAGCTGCAAGAAGGTGGCGTCGTCGGACGCTTCGTCGACTTCGACGTCCTCGCCGTCGGCGGGCTGACGGGACGCGACGGTCCACGGGCGGGGGCTGACGGCCAGCGGTTCGCGACCGGAGGCCCACGGCCGGCTTCACGGCTGACGGTCCACGGCTGACGGCCCACGGCCGGCAGGCACGTGCCGCGGTCCCGCTCCGGCGGGCCGCAGGCACCGGCAGGCCGGTCGTGGCCGGGGCGTGTCGGTGATGCGTCCGAGGCCGTGGCCGGGGTGCGTCGGTGGGGGGCGTGCTGAGGCCGCGTCCGGCGGGTGCCGCGGGTCACAATGGGGGGCGTGACTGACTCCGGACTCGCCTCTCTGCCCGCTTCCGACCGGACCGACATCGCCGCGCGCCTGCGGAACGCGCTGCTGGCCGCCTCCTTCACCGCCGACGGACTGCTCGACCGGCTCGGCGCCCCCGCGTACGCGGCGCTGGCCCGCAGCGAGACCGTGCCCGCCCTGCGCGCGACCCGCGGCGACACGCCGCTGGAGACGCTCGTACGGCTGTTTCTGCTCCAGCAACCCGTGCCGCACGCGCGCGTGGCGCACGTTCTGCCGGTCGAGGAGGCCCTCGAAGCCAGGTGGCTCAGCCGCGTGGGCGGCGACGAGGTGGCCGCCACCGTGGATGTGCGGCCCTACGGCGGCCCCGGCGGCGAGGACTGGTTCATCGTCTCCGACCTGGGCTGCGCCGTCGGCGGTGCCGGTGGCATCGGGCAGCGCGAGGAGGGCGTCGTCCTGGGCGTCGGCGGCGCCTCCACGACCCTCGCCGGCATCACCGTCCGCACGCCGGTCGCGTCCGCCCTGGACCTCGGCACGGGCTCCGGCATCCAGGCGCTGCACGCCGCCCAGCACGCCACGCGCGTGACAGCGACCGACCTCAACCCGCGCGCCCTGCACATCACCGCGCTCACACTCGCGCTCTCCGGGGCGCCCGCCGCCGACCTGCGCGAGGGTTCGCTCTTCGAACCCGTCCGGGACGACGAGACCTTCGACCTGATCGTGTCCAACCCGCCGTTCGTCATCTCCCCCGGTGCCCGGCTGACATACCGGGACGGCGGCATGGGCGGGGACGATCTGTGCCGCTCGCTCGTTCAGCAGGCGGGGGAACGGCTGAACGAGGGCGGGTTCGCGCAGTTCCTCGCCAACTGGCAGCACGTGGCAGGGGAGGACTGGCAGGACAGACTCAGGTCATGGGTGCCGCGCGGGTGCGATGCCTGGATCGTGCAGCGCGAGGTACAGGACGTCACGCAGTACGCCGAGCTGTGGCTGAGGGACGCCGGTGACCACCGCGGGGATCCGGCGGAGTACCAGGCACGTTACGACGCCTGGCTCGACGAGTTCGAGGCGCGCAAGGTCAAGGCGGTCGGCTTCGGCTGGATCACCCTGCGCAGGACGGGTTCGGCCGATCCCGTCGTCACTGTGGAGGAGTGGCCGCACCCGGTCGAGCAGCCCCTCGGGGACACGATCCGGGCGCACTTCGAGCGGCTCGACTATCTCCGGGAGTACGACGACGCGGCACTGCTCGCAAGCCACTTCAGGCTGGCCGCCGAAGTGGTTCAGGAGCAGGTCGGGCTGCCCGGCGCCGAGGACCCGGAGCATGTGGTGCTGCGCCAGCACCGCGGGATGCGCCGGGCCACGAAGGTGGACACGGTCGGCGCCGGGTTCGCGGGTGTCTGTGACGGCACGCTGAGCGCGGGCCGCATCCTGGACGCCATCGCCCAACTCATGAACGAGGACCCGGTGTTGCTCCGCGATCGGACACCCGCGCAGATCCGCCTGCTGGTGGAGCAGGGCTTCCTCGAGCCGGCGAACTGAGCGAACGCACCGAGTCCGTGCGCTGAGTTCTGAGTCCGCGCCCCGCGTCTGCGCGCCGGGTCCGTGTACCGGACCTGGCCACCCCGGCTGCGCGCGGAGCCCGAGTGCCGCGTCTGTACGCAGGCCCGGCGCGGGGCCCGGCGGCTTCTCCGGCGCACCGCCTCGGCGGGCCGGGGGGCTACGGCGGCTGGTGCGCCTGCGGTACGCCGGGTGCTCGTGCGGTCGTAGCCGTTCCGGGATGCCCGGGTGACCACGCCCGGATCATCGTCGTATGCTCGCGGCACGGGCCGGCCTGGGACGACGGCCGGGGCCGTGACGCGCCGGTGCCGGGAAAACGGCCGGAAAAATACGGACCTCCGTGCCCACGCCGACGCTGTTCGCTCGCGTGTTCGGTATCACGTCGACCCTCCGTTCACCCCGATGTCTCCCGTCCGTCTCCCGGGCGTGCCACTCTCCCGGCGCTGGGCGGAGCCGGACGGCACGGAAGGGGTGGGCGGGCGATGGAGAGCGTGCCGGCGATCTTCGCGGGAACGGTGTTCGTCCTGTTCGGAGGTGCCCTGCTGACCTGGACCGGCACCCGCCTCAAGCGTCGCGAGCCGGTGGCCCAGGGTGTGAACCCGGTCGCATCGGCCGCCCTCGCCGGCGTGGCCGCGACGGTCGCGCTGACCCTCGGTGCGTACTGCCTGACCCGCCTCTGACGTCGGCGGGTGTGCTGCGGCGAGAGCGCCGCGAGAGTAAGGGGAGTATCACGCTCCGGACATGCCTCAGGTGGGTACCCGGGACTCCGGGCGGCAGGAATGGCGGTAGTCGGGTTACCGTTCGAGTGGCCGTTGTGGGCTTTTCCCGTTTGACACGGGGGCGGGATGTACCGTCACACTCCGCAGCGTCACACGTGCCAGCAGTACGCCGCGACCCCGGGAAGAAGCCCTGGGGAGGCCCCAGCGTCGACCGGAGAGAAGAGCGAAGTTGTCCCCGACCAGCGAGACCGCACAGGGCGGCCGCCGACTCGTCATCGTCGAGTCGCCTGCCAAGGCGAAGACGATCAAGGGCTACCTCGGCCCCGGCTACGTCGTCGAAGCGAGCGTCGGGCACATCCGCGACCTCCCCAACGGCGCCGCGGAGGTGCCCGAGAAGTACACCGGCGAGGTGCGCCGCCTCGGTGTGGACGTAGACCATGACTTCCAGCCGATCTATGTGGTCAACGCCGACAAGAGGGCGCAGGTCAAGAAGCTCAAGGACCTGCTGAAGGAGTCCGACGAGCTCTTCCTCGCCACCGATGAGGACCGGGAGGGCGAGGCGATCGCCTGGCACCTCCAGGAGGTCCTCAAGCCGAAGATCCCGGTCAAGCGGATGGTGTTCCACGAGATCACCAAGGAAGCGATCCGCGAGGCCGTCGCCAACCCGCGCCAGCTCAACCAGAAGCTGGTCGACGCCCAGGAGACCCGCCGCATCCTCGACCGCCTTTACGGCTACGAGGTCTCGCCGGTCCTCTGGAAGAAGGTCATGCCCCGGCTGTCCGCCGGCCGCGTGCAGTCCGTCGCCACACGACTCGTGGTGGAGCGGGAACGCGAGCGCATCGCTTTTCGTTCTGCTGAGTACTGGGACCTGACGGGCACCTTCGCGACCGGCCGCGCGGGAGACTCGTCCGACCCGTCGTCGCTTGTCGCCCGCCTGCAGACCGTCGACGGCAGGCGGGTCGCGCAGGGCCGCGACTTCGACTCCCTGGGACAACTCAAGAGCGCGAACATCCTCCACCTCGACGAGGCGACCGCCCGCGCCCTCGCCGCTGCCCTGGAGAACACCCGGTTCTCCGTGCGCTCCGTCGAGTCCAAGCCGTACCGCCGCTCGCCGTACGCCCCGTTCCGTACGACGACGCTGCAGCAGGAGGCCAGCCGCAAGCTCGGCTTCGGCGCGAAGGCGACGATGCAGATCGCCCAGAAGCTGTACGAGAACGGCTACATCACGTACATGCGTACGGACTCCACGACGCTGAGCGACACCGCGATCACGGCCGCCCGCGCCCAGGTCACGCAGCTGTACGGCGCCGACTACCTGCCCCCGCAGCCGCGTACGTACGCCGGCAAGGTCAAGAACGCGCAGGAGGCCCACGAGGCGATCCGCCCCTCGGGTGATCGTTTCCGCACTCCTGCCGAGACCGGCCTGACCGGCGACCAGTTCAAGCTGTACGAGCTGATCTGGAAGCGGACCGTCGCCTCCCAGATGAAGGACGCGACCGGCAACAGCGTGACCGTGAAGATCGGCGGCGCCGCCGCCGACGGCCGGGACGTCGAGTTCAGCGCCTCCGGCAAGACGATCACCTTCCACGGCTTCCTGAAGGCCTACGTGGAGGGTGCCGACGACCCGAACGCCGAGCTGGACGACCGCGAGCGCCGGCTGCCGCAGGTCGCCGAGGGCGACGCGCTGTCCGCCGAGGAGATCACGGCCGACGGCCACGCCACCAAGCCCCCGGCCCGCTACACCGAAGCCTCCCTGGTCAAGGAGCTGGAAGAGCGCGAGATCGGCCGTCCGTCGACGTACGCGTCGATCATCGGCACGATCCTCGACCGCGGCTATGTCTTCAAGAAGGGCACGGCCCTGGTGCCGTCCTTCCTGTCCTTCGCCGTGGTGAACCTCCTGGAGAAGCACTTCGGGCGGCTCGTCGACTACGACTTCACCGCCAAGATGGAGGACGACCTCGACCGCATCGCGGCCGGCGAGGCCAAGGCCGTGCCGTGGCTGAAGCGCTTCTACTTCGGCGAGGGCACGGGTCACGGCGGCGCGGCCGAGGCGGGCAACGGCGACGGGGACCACCTCGGCGGCCTCAAGGAGCTGGTGACCGACCTGGGCGCGATCGACGCGCGGGAGGTGTCGTCGTTCCCGGTGGGCAACGACATCGTGCTCCGCGTCGGCCGCTACGGCCCGTACATCGAGCGCGGCGAGAAGGACACCGAGCAGCACCAGCGCGCCGACATCCCGGACGACCTGGCGCCGGACGAGCTGAGCGTCGAGATGGCCGAGGAGCTGCTGGCCAAGCCGAGCGGCGACTTCGAGCTGGGCACGGACCCGGCCACCGGCCACACGATCGTCGCCAAGGACGGCCGCTACGGCCCGTACGTCACCGAGATCCTCCCCGAGGGCACCCCCAAGACCGGCAAGAACGCGGTCAAGCCGCGCACGGCCTCGCTCTTCAAGTCGATGGCGCTCGACACGGTGACGCTCGACGACGCGCTGAAGCTGATGTCGCTGCCGCGCATCGTCGGCGCCGACGCCGACGGCCAGGAGATCACCGCGCAGAACGGCCGCTACGGCCCGTATCTGAAGAAGGGCACGGACTCGCGCTCGCTGCAGTCCGAGGACCAGCTCTTCACGATCACGCTGGAGGAGGCGCTGGCGATCTACGCCCAGCCCAAGCAGCGTGGCCGGGCCGCCGCCAAGCCGCCGCTGAAGGAGCTGGGCGAGGACCCGGTCTCCGGCAAGCCGGTCGTGGTCAAGGACGGCCGCTTCGGTCCGTACGTCACCGACGGGGAGACCAACGCGACCCTGCGCTCCGGCGACAGCGTCGAGACGATCACCCCGGAGCGCGGCTTCGAGCTGCTCGCCGAGAAGCGCGCGAAGGGCCCGGCCAAGAAGACCGCTGCAAAGAAGGCCACGGCCAAGAAGGCGGCCCCGGCGAAGAAGACCGCCGCCAAGAAGACGGTGGCGAAGAAGACGACCGCGGCCGCGAAGAAGACCACGGCGAAGAAGACGACCGCCAAGAAGGCGACGGCTTCCAAGGCCACGGCTTCCGGCGCGGAGGACTGACCCGCAGGCCCATACGGGGGCTGCCCCGGCAGGCCGTCCTGGGAGACGGCCCCGGGGGAACCGCCCTTCGGCCGCCTCTTCGGCTTCGCTCAGCGAACGTCCCGGCATCACTTTGGTGTCGGGGCGTGCGCATGCCAGGACAGACGACGTGTGCTGTCGGTGGCTGCCGATAGGCTGAACGCATGACGCGAGCCGAGCAGCCAACGGCCCCCAGCACAGCCCCGGACGACGCCCTGGTCGCGGACTCCCGCGAGCGCGCCGTCCGCTCCCTGCTGCGCCGACCGCAGCTGCGGCGCCTGTGGAGCGCACAGCTGGTGAGCGGTGTGGGCGACACCCTGGCACTCCTCGCCCTGGTCGTCCTCGCCCTCCAGGCGGCGATCACCCAGGGCTCCTTCGGGGGTGGGTACGGGGGTGTGGCGTTCGCAGTGGCGACGGTCTTCGCGGCGCGCGTCCTCGCCGCGCTGCTGTTCGGCGCGGTCCTGCTCGGCCCGTTGAACTCGCTCACTGGCCAGGAGGGCCCGCTCGACCGCCGCTGGACCATGGTCGGCGCCGACGGCGTGCGCGCCGCGCTGCTGATCATCGCCCCGCTGTGGATCGACTGGACTCCGGGCAACGCACTGGCCGTCCTGCTGGTCACCGCCTTCGTCACCGGTGTCGCCGAGCGGCTGTGGACCGTGTGCCGGGAGAGCGCGGCCCCGGCCCTGCTGCCGGGTCCGCCCCCGGAGGGCGCCACCGTACGGCCGCTGCCCGACCACATGGACGCCCTGCGCCGCCTCTCGCTGCGGACGAGCTTCCTCGCCGTCCCGCTGGCGGCCGCCACCATGGTCGTCGCCGGCCTGATCAACAACCTGCTGGGCACGGGCGTCGCCTGGTTCGACCAGCACCACGCGGCTCTCGGGTCGTATGTGGCGGCCGGCCTGTTCGCCGCCTCCTTGTCCGTGCTGACCTCCCTGGAGCTGCCCGACACGCGCACCCCCCGCGCGCGGTCCCCGCTGGAGGGCCTGCGCCGCCCGCGCACCGGCACCGGCGTCGACAAGGGCCGTACGGGCGCGATCCCGCTGCTCGTCCCGGCCTGCGCCGCGGTCGCCGGAGCCATCGCCGCAGCCGTGTCGGTGTGCGTGCTGCACGCCACCGACCTGGGCGGCGGCCCGGTCCTGTACGGCCTGCTGGTGCTGGGCCTGACCGGCGGTGTCGCCGTCGGCATCCGTACGGCCCCCGCGCTGCTGCCCTCGCTCTCGCGCCGTCGGCTGCTCGCTCTCGCGATCGCCCTCACAGGCGTCGCCCTGCTGGCCGCCGGGCTGGTCCCGGACGTCACCACGGTCCTGCTCATCGTCACGCTGGCCGGCGGCAGTGCGGGCGTGGCCGCGAACACCGGGCACGCCCTGCTCGACCAGGAGACCGAGGACTACCGCCGGGCGCGCATCACCGAGCATCTGCACGCGGTCGTCCGGGTCTTCATCGCGCTCGGTGCGCTGATCGCCCCCGTGGTCGCCGGCCTCATCGGCCGGCACCGACTGGAGAACGGCAAGTTCGTCTTCGCGCACGGCGGCGCCTCCTTCACGCTGATGCTGGTCGGCGCGCTGCTCCTGCCGGTGGCGGCGCTGGTGCTCGCCAAGGTCGACGACCGCTCCGGCATCCCGCTGCGCCAGGACCTCAAGGACGCGCTGCTCGGCGGCGACGACCCGGTCGAGACACCGGCGACGAGCGGTTTCTTCATCGCCCTGGAAGGCGGCGACGGCGCCGGAAAGTCCACCCAGGCCGAGGCCCTCGCCGAGTGGATCCGCGCCAAGGGCCACGAGGTCGTGCTCACCCGCGAGCCGGGTGCCACCCCGGTCGGCAAGCGGCTGCGCTCGATCCTGCTGGACGTGTCCTCGGCGGGCCTGTCGCACCGCGCGGAGGCGCTGCTGTACGCCGCCGACCGTGCCGAGCACGTCGACACCGTCGTACGGCCCGCCCTGGAGCGCGGCGCGGTGGTGATCAGCGACCGTTACATCGATTCGTCCGTCGCCTACCAGGGCGCCGGCCGCGATCTCTCCCCGACCGAGATCGCCCGCATCAACCGCTGGGCGACCAACGGACTCGTCCCGCACCTGACCGTGCTGCTGGACGTCTCCCCGGAGACCGCCCGCGAGCGGTTCACCGAGGCGCCGGACCGGCTGGAGTCGGAGCCGGCGGAGTTCCACGCGCGCGTGCGGGCCGGTTTCCTCACGCTGGCCGCCTCCGACCCCGGCCGCTATCTGGTCGTGGACGCCGGCCAGGAGCCCGAGGCCGTCACCACGGTGATCCGGCACCGGCTCGACACCGTGCTGCCGCTGTCCGAGGCCGAGATCAAGGCCCAGGAGGAGGCGCGCAAGAAGGCCGAGGAGGAGGCCCGCCGCAAGGCCGAGGAAGAGGCCGCGCGCAAGGCCGAGGAGGAGCGCCTGGAGCGCGAGCGCCAGGAGGAGCTGGCCCGGCTGCGCGCCGAGGAGGAGGAACGCAAGCGCCGCGAGCTGGAGGAGGCGCAGCGCCGCGAGGCCGAACGGCAGGCGGAGGAGGCGCGGCAGCGGGCCGAGGAAGCCGCCCGGCGCGCCGAGGAGGAGCGGCAGCGGCTGCTCGCCGAGGAGAAGGCCCGCGCCGAGGAGGAGGCCCGCCGCAGGGCCGACGAGGAGCGGCGCCGCAAGCAGGCCGAGGAGGAGGCCCGGCTGCGTGCTGAGGAAGAGGCCCGGCAGGCCCGGCTGCGCGCCGAGGAAGAGGCGCGGCGCCTGGAGAAGCAGCGCAAGGCCGAGGACGCGCTGCTGCGTGCCGAGGAGGCGCGTCGGCAGGCGGCCGAGGCAGCGGCGGCGGCCGACACGGCGGCCCGCAGGCCCGGCGCACCCCAGCCGTCCGCACCGGGCGTCGTCCCGGACGCGGCGACGGCCCCCACGCCGGTGGTGTCGCCGGACGCGCGCGGCACCGAGGAGACGGTTCCGACGCCGGCCGTGGCGCCGGGGACCGACGAGACGACGGTGCTGCATCCGGTGCGTGCGGAGCGGGGCGACTCCGCCGAGGACGCGCGGGATGCCCGGGACGCCCGGGGTGCCGAGGACGCCAAGGCCTCCGCCGGTTCCCCCGCGGACTCCGAGACGACCGCCGAGCTGCCGCAGCCACCGGTGGCTTCCGGCCCCGCCGACGAGACGGCGGTCCTTCCGGCTGTGTCCGCGGGCTCCGCCGAGGAGACCGCCGTGCTGCCTCCGGTGGTTCCGGGTGCGGCGGACGAGACGGCCGTACTGCCGCCCGTACGCGGTGACGCCCCGGCGGACCGGATGCCGCCCGGGTTCTTCCGGGACGAGCGGCCCGCCGCGGGCCCCGACGGCTCCGAGGACCGTACCCGCGAGATGCCCCAGGTCGGCCCCGACGGCACGCCCCGCCGGCGGCCGCGTCCCGACTGGGCCGAGGAGACCCCGCTGGACGACCTGCCGTCGCTGGCGGACGAACTGCTGGGCTCGTACGACAAGCGGGACCACGGCGACCAGGACGAGGAGCAGGGCCGCAGGGGCCGTGGCCGACGGGGCTGAGGGCCGGTCTGCCGGACAGGACGGACCGAGGGCGGCGCGGGTCGGAACACCGACCGGCGCCGCCCTCGCCCTTCCGGCCGGCTGTCGACGCGCACGCGGACCGCGTTGTCAGTGCCCACCCGCACAATGGAGGGCAGGAACGCGGAGTGTGACGAAAGGGCGGCGTGACCCATGACCGTATGGGACGACCTCGTCGGGCAGGAGAAGGTGAGGGCGGTGCTCGGCGGCGCCGCGCGGGACGCCGACGCCCTCGTCACGGCCGCCGCGGCCGACGAGCCGCTGCCCGAGGCGTCGAAGATGACGCACGCCTGGCTGTTCACGGGCCCGCCCGGAGCGGGTCGGAACCAGGCGGCCAGAGCCTTCGCCGCGGCCCTGCAGTGCGTGAGCCCCGACCGCGCCCTCGGCGGAGCTCCCGGCTGCGGCTTCTGCGACGGCTGTCACACCGCGCTGCTCGGCACCCACGCGGACGTCACCACAGTGGCCGCCGTGGGCGCCGAGATCCTCGTGAAGGACATGCGGGACACGGTCCGCAAGTCGTTCACCTCCCCGGCGAACGGCCGCTGGCAGATCATCCTGGTCGAGGACGCCGAGCGGCTGAACGAGAAGTCGGCCAACGCCGTCCTCAAGGCGGTCGAGGAGCCCGCCCCGCGCACGGTCTGGCTGCTGTGCGCCCCCTCCATCGAGGACGTTCTGCCGACGATCCGCTCCCGCTGCCGCCACCTCAACCTGAGCACGCCGTCCGTGGCCGCGGTCGCCGACATGCTCGTACGGCGCGACGGCATCGAACCCCAGGTCGCCGAGGCCGCCGCCCGCGCCACCCAGGGGCATGTCGACCGGGCCCGGCGCCTGGCCACCGACCCGGCGGCCCGCGACCGCCGCGCCTCCGTGCTCAAGCTGCCGCTGCGGCTGGACGAGGTCGGTGCCTGTCTGAGGGCCGCCCAGGAACTGGTCGACGCGGCCGCCGAGGACGCCAAGCAGCTCGCGGAGGAGATGGACGGCAAGGAGACCGAGGAGCTGAAGGCGGCGCTGGGCGCGGCCCAGGGCGGCCGGCTGCCGCGCGGCACGGCGGGCGTGATGAAGGACCTCGAGGACATGCAGAAGCGCCGCAGAACCCGCACGCAGCGCGACAGCCTCGACATCGCCCTCGGCGACCTCACCGCCTTCTACCGCGACGTCCTCGCCCTCCAGCTCGGCTCCCGGGTCGCGATCGCCAATGCCGACGCCGAGGACGCCCTGGAGCGGCTGGCGCGTGGCAGCACCCCGGAGTCCACGCTCCGCCGCATCGAGGCGATCGCCGCGTGCCGCGAGGCTCTCGACCGCAATGTGGCCCCGCTGCTGGCCGTGGAGGCGATGACGATGGCACTGCGGGCGGGGTGACGGGCGTGCGGATGGCTTCGGGACCGGCGAGCGGGGCGACTGACGCACGGACGTCGCTCCCGTGGGGTGACCGGTGCCCGGACGTCTCCGGTCTCGGGATGACGACGCCGCAGCCGCACGCGTCCCCGTATGTCCCCCGTACGAGCTCATCCCCCGCACGCATCGCGCCCGAGTCATCGCACAGCGTTACGCTCGCCTGATGTACACCAGGCCATCCCTCCGCCGTACCCGGGGCACCCGCCCCCGTACGACGGCCCGCCTCACCGCCACCCTGTTCACGGCCGCCACCCTGCTCGTGTCCGCCTGCTCCTCCGGGAGCTCGACCACGTCGTCCCGCGGTGCGGCGGACGCGGTGCTGGCCGCGCTGCCGCGTGCGACGCCGTCCGCGCTGTCGTCGTACTACACCCAGCGTCTGAACTGGCACAGCTGCGGTGTCCCCGGTTTCCAGTGCGCGACGATGAAGGCCCCGCTGGACTACGCCAAGCCCGGCTCCGGTGACGTCCGGCTCGCCGTCGCCCGCAAGAAGGCCACCGGCAAGGGCAAGCCGCTCGGTTCACTGCTGGTCAACCCGGGCGGGCCTGGCGGCTCGGCGGTCGGCTACCTGCAGAGCTACGCGGGCGTCGGCTACCCGGCCGACGTCCGTGCCCGCTACGACATGGTCGCGGTGGACCCGCGGGGCGTCGCCCGCAGCGAGCCCGTCGAATGCCTCGACGGCCGCCAGATGGACACGTACACACAGACCGACCTGACACCCGACGACCAGCAGGAACGCAACGCGGTGGTCGCGGCGGACCAGCGCTTCGCGGAGAGCTGCGGGGCACACTCGGCGCGGCTGCTGCGGCACGTCTCCACCGTGGAGGCGGCACAGGACATGGACATCCTGCGGGCGGCGCTGGGTGATCAGAAACTGAACTACGTGGGGGCGTCGTACGGCACGTTCCTGGGGGCGACGTACGCCGGGCTGTTCCCCGACCGGGTCGGCCGGATGGTCCTGGACGGCGCGATGGACCCGACCCTGGGCGCCCGGCAGATGACCCTGGACCAGACGGCCGGCTTCGAGACGGCGTTCCAGGCGTTCGCGAAGGACTGCGTACGGCACTCCGACTGCTCGCTCGGCGACAAGGGCACGACGCCGGCGCAGGTCGGCGACCACCTCAAGGCGTTCTTCCGGAAGCTGGACCAGCACCCCGTCCCGGCGGGCGACGCGGACGGCCGCAAGCTCGGCGAGGCGCTGGCCACGACCGGGGTGATCGCGGCGATGTACGACCAGTCGGAGTGGGAGCAGCTGCGCGAGGCGCTCGCCTCGGCGATGAAGAAGAACGACGGCGCGGGCCTGCTCGCACTCTCCGACAGCTACTACGAACGTGACGCCGACGGTCACTACAGCAATCTGATGATGGCCAACGCCGCCGTGAACTGCCTGGACCTGCCGCCGGCCTTCACCAGCCCCGACCAGGTGGAGAAGGCGCTGCCCACCTTCGAGAAGGCCTCCCCGGTCTTCGGCGAGGGCCTGGCGTGGGCCGCGCTGAACTGCGCGTACTGGCCGGTGAAGGCCACGGGCGAGGCGCATCGCATCGAGGCGAAGGGCGCGGCGCCGATCGTGGTGGTCGGCACCACCCGCGACCCTGCGACCCCCTACCGCTGGGCAGAGTCCCTGGCCGGCCAGCTCTCCTCGGCGCGCCTCCTGACGTACGTCGGCGACGGCCACACCGCCTACGGCCGCGGCAGCACCTGCATCGACTCGACGATCAACACCTACCTGCTCCGCGGCACCCCGCCGAGCGCGAGAAAGAGCTGCTCATAGCCCTGGTACCGGCCCCGGACCCCCCCGCTCCGGGGCCGGTACGAAGCACTCCCGGAAACTGTGTAGACTTACCGACGTTGCCGATCGCACCATGGTGCGGGCAGCTCGCCGCTTTAGCTCAGATGGCCAGAGCAACGCACTCGTAATGCGTAGGTCTCGGGTTCGAATCCCGAAAGCGGCTCCACATGGGACCCCGGGTCGGACACCGTCTGACCCGGGGTTTTGCGTCAGCTAGTGACAGTCGCTCTCGGTGCTCGCTTCCGTGCTTCTTGCGCCCCGGCCCACCACTGCCGCTGTTCGAGCCCACGAAGGAATGTGCGGACAAAAGCGGAGCAAAGGGGCGGCAAAGTGAATCGGCATCGGGTGAACCCACGGACCTGAGGCAACATCTTGGTGAACGGCGGGCACCGCGCGGTCGGGGCGCGGTGCCGCCGTCGGCCGGATGAGGTGAGGGACGTGGTGGAGCCGAGGATCGCCGTCGCCGTGGTGACCATGGGCAACCGGCCCGCCGAGGTCGACGCGCTGCTCGAGTCCGTGGCCAAGCAGGACCTCGCCCCCGCCCGCATCGTGATCGTCGGCAACGGCTGCCGGCTGCCCGAGTTCGCCCACCGGCTCTCCCTGCCCGGTGAGGTCACCACCATCGACGTCGATGACAACCTCGGCTGCCCGGGCGGCCGGAACGTCGCCCTGGCCCGGCTGCGGGAGTTCGACGACGTCGACGTCGTCGTGGAACTGGACGACGACGGGCTGCTCGTGGACGCCGATGTGCTGCGGAACGTACGGGACCTGTACGCCGCCGATCAGCGTCTCGGCATCGTCGGCTTCCGCATCGCCGACGAGTGCGGTGAGACGCAGCAGCGGCATGTGCCCCGGGTGGGCAAGTCGGATCCGATGCGCGCGGGGTACGTCACCGGCTTCCTCGGCGGCGGGCATGCCCTGAGCATGGCGATGCTGGCCGAGACCGGAGACTGGCCCGCCCAGTTCTTCTTCGCGCACGAGGAGACCGACCTCGCCTGGCGCGCCGCCGACGCCGGCTGGAAGATCCTCTACGCCCCCGAGCTGCTCCTCCAGCACCCCAAGACCTCACCGGCCCGGCACGCCATCTACTACCGCGTCAACGCCCGCAACCGCGTCTGGCTCGTCCGGCGCCGGCTGCCGTTGCCGCTGATCCCCGTGCACCTCGGGGTGTGGACGCTGCTCACCCTCGCCCGCACCCGCTCCCTGGCGGGGCTGAAGGCGTGGTTCGGCGGGTTCGTGGAAGGGCTGCGGGAATCAGCGGGGGAGCGCCGGCCCATGCGCTGGCGGACGGTGTGGCGGCTCAGCCGGCTCGGGCGCCCACCGGTGATCTGAGGTGCGCCCGGGCGCGAACGCGGCTCCGTCCGGCGCAAACACGGCGCTGTCCGGCGCGAACGCGCAGTGGCCGTGCGCAACGGGGCGTGGAGCAGGAAAACGGGACGGGGCCCCGGGCGTTCACCTCCGCCGACCGGGGCCCCTTGCGTCCCCGGACCCAGCCTGCGGCGACACTCCCCCGAGTTACGCGACATACGCGCGCACCGTAGGACCAGATCCGATGGAAATGATCACATCAGAATGCGCCAACGGATCGCTAACATGTGGCCAACGGTTCGTCGGCAGGTCGCGGATCCGTTGGCCGGAACTCGCCGACGGTATCCGAAACAGGCCGCCGGACAGGCCGATCCGGGGCCGGGTCGGCTGGCAGAAGGTGGCGGGAATCCGTTGTGGACAGAGTGGATTTGCGCCAGGGAACGGCGGGCGCACGCTCGTCGCGGAGCGCGGTCGGCCCCGATCGTGCGGGAAGGCAGTGGTACGGCGTGATGCGGCGGTGCGAGCTGCGGTTCGGACTGCTGGGGCCGCCCGTCCTGTACGACCGGCCGCCGTTCGGGATTTCGTCCGAGATCTCTGACACTCTTTCCGACAAACCCGCCGCCGACGGCTCCGACGGCTCCGACAACGGCGTCCGTGCCATCGGCAGTCCCAAAGTGCGCGCGCTGCTCGCCGCGCTGCTGCTGGAACCGGGCCGCGTCGTGTCGGTCGAGTCACTGAAGGACGCCCTGTGGGGCGGGGCGCCGCCCGTCTCGGCACAGGCGTCCCTGCACAACCACGTCACCCGGCTGCGCCGGCTCCTGGACGACCCCGACCGGCTCAGGGCCGTACCGCCGGGGTACGTACTGCGCGTCGATCACGGCGAGTTGGACGTGCATGTCTTCGACGCCCGGGTCGCCGAGGCGCGTGCCGCGCATGCCCGGCGGGACTGGCCGGGTGTCGTACGCGCCTGCACGGCCGGGCTCGCGCTCTGGCGCGGCACCCCGCTCAGCGGGCTCCCCGCCGACCTCGGTGGCTATGCCCTGGTGCAGCGCCTGGTGGAGGCCCGGCTGTTCCTGCTGGAGTGGCGCTACGACGCCGAACTCTCCCTGGGCGGTGCACGGTTGGCCGGGACCGTCCCGGAGCTCGCGGCGCTGGTCGCCGAGTATCCGCTGCGCGAGGCGTACCACCGTCAGCTCATGCTCGCCCTGCACCGCACCGGCCGTCAGGCCGAGGCCCTCGCCGTCCACCGTGATCTGCGCGCCCGCCTGGTCGAGGAACTCGGCATCGAACCCGGCCCGGCGGTACGCGAGGCGCATGTCGAGGTGCTGCGGGGCAGCGGCGAGGGGCAGCGGCGGGCGGACCAGGAGCGCGCCGGCCTCCGGCGGGGCGCGGACAGTCCTGCACACCAACATCCGCAGGGCGCAGGGCAGATGGAGGACCGCCCCGAGAAGCAGCAGGCGCCGTCGGCCCCGCAGCAGGATGCCGGGTCCGGGGCGAGGCCGGACTCCCGGCTGTCCCCGCGACCGGCCCAACTCCCGGCGCCACCTGCCCATTTCACCGGCCGCGCGGATGCCCGTTGCGAGCTGCTGCACGCGCTCACCGAGCCGCCCGCCCCGGCTCCGGCCATCGCCGTGATCAGCGGCATGGCGGGCGTCGGCAAGAGCGCGCTCGCCCTGCATGTCGCGCATGAGCTGCGGGATCGCTTCACCGACGGTCAGCTCTACGTCAATCTGCACGGCGCCACCCCGGGCATGACCCCGCTCACCCCGGCACAGGCGCTCGCCGCACTGCTCCGGGACCTGGGTGCCGAGCCCCGCAGCATCCCCGAACACCCGGATGCGGCAGCGGCGTTGCTCCGGTCGCTGCTCGCCCCCGCCCGCATCCTGCTGGTGCTGGACGACGCGGCGAACGCGGCTCAGGTGCGGCCCCTGCTGCCGGCCGGGCCCGGCTGCGCGGTGATCGTCACCAGCCGCTCGCCGCTGACCGCCCTCGACGGCGCCCGGCGTTTCCCACTCGCCCCGCTGACCGGCGAGGACAGTGCGGCACTGCTGCGCGCGGTGAGCGGACGCGAGGGGCTGGACGCCCGGCACGCGCTGGTCGAGCTGACCGGCCGGCTCCCGCTGGCGCTGCGTGTCGTCGCCGCCAGGCTCGTCGCCCGCCGCGCCCTCACGCCGGACGTGCTGGCGAGCCAACTGGCCGAGACGGGCGGGCGGCTGTGGCATCTGGAGTACGACGACCTGAGCGTCCGGCGTTCCCTGGCCGTCGCCCACGACGCGCTCGCCGCCGCCGAGCGCGAGGCGGACCGGGACGCGGCCCTCGCGCTGCGCCGCATCGGTGCGCTGGACCTGCCGACCTACGGCGCCCCGCTGATCGCCCGCCTCACCGGCACCGACGAGCGCCGCGCCGAGGCCGCCCTCGACCGCCTGGTCGACGTCGCCCTGTTGGAGGAGACTGCCTACGGCCGCTACGCCCCGCACGACCTGGTCCGCGACTTCGCCCGCGAACTGGCGGACACGGGGAGGGACATGGGGACGAGGAAGGGCGCGAGCGCGGGGAAGGGCAGGGGCACGGGAGTGCCGGGCGCCCTCCCGGACGCCGGCGCACACCCCGGCACGCGGCTGGACGCCGTCCACCGGACCGATTCCGGCGAGGAGCCCGCACCGGCCTCCGCCTGCGCCTCCTCCGACTCCGCTTGCGACTCCGAACTGGCCGCTCTCCGCTGGTACGCCGCCGTGGCCGAGCGGGTGCTGGAGGCGGTGGTGGAGCCGGGGCTCGATCTGGAGGACCGGCGGCGGACTACCTCCGCGCAGCCGGCGGAGCACGCGGTGGACGTGGCCGAGCTGCTGTCCTTCGAGTCCGCCGAGGAGGCTTTCGGCTGGGGCGAGGTGGAGTTGGAGAACGTCGTCGCCCTGGTGGCGCGGAACGCCGACACGTCCGACCAGCTCCGCGCCGCCCATCTCTCGGTGCTCGCACGGCTGCTCTTCCCCTACGTCCAGCGCGGCGGACGGGTCGCCGAGATGGAGGTACTGGGGCGGGCCGCGCTCGGGGCGGCGCGCCGGCTCGGGGACCCGGCGGCCGAGGCCTACGCGCTGGGTGACCTGGCGGGCCTGCATTTCATGACCGGCCGGCACAGGGACGCCCTCGCCCTCACCGACCAGTCCCTGGAGATCTGGCGGCGGCTCGGTGTCGTCTCCAGGATCCGGCGCTGTCTGAACAACCGTGGTCTGCTGTTGGAGGGGCTCGGGCGGTTCGCGGAGTCCGGGGAGGCGCTGCGGCAGAGCCTCGCGTACTCGCGGCAGTTGAACGATCCCTACGGAGAGGCCGTCACCCACAGCCACCTCGGCAACCTCTACGAGCACACCGATCCGCGTGCCGCGATCGAGCAGCACCGGCGCTCGCTGGCGATCGGGGACGCGATCGACGCGGTCATCGTGCAGCACTCGGCGCACTGCAACATCGGCTACGCCCATCTCACCCTGGGCGAACCGGCCGCCGCTGCAGGGCACTTCGAGAAGAGCCTGCGCATCCTCGGCGGCCACGGTGACTGGCACGGCGAGTCCCAGACCCGGCTCGGCCTGGTCCGCGCGCTGCGGCAGCTGGGGGAGACCGAGCGGGCGGGCCACGAGTGCGCCGAGCTGCTGCGCCGGGCCGACGCCCGCGCCGACCGCTACATGGGCGGCCTCGCAAGGCACCAGCACGGACTGCTGCTGCACGCGCGAGGGCAGCGCTCGGAGGCCTACGACGCCTGGCGCGCGGCACTCGCGGCCCTGGACGGCACGGACGAGCAAGCGATCGCCACGGAGCTGCGAGAGCTGCTCGCGCAGTGACCGAAGGGCTCCTGAGGAGCGCTTGCGCAGTGACCGGAACGCGCCCGAACAGCCCGCGCGCAGTGACCGAAGGCTCCGTGAGCAGTTCTCGCGGAGTGGCCGAAGCAGGCCCGGACGGCGCTCACTTGGCGTCGGCATAGCACTCCACCACCGCGGTCGTGAACGGGAAGCGCACCGGGGTCTCGCCGAAGGTCAGCCGTCCGGCGAGGTCGGCGGAGGCGCGGATGGCCTGGACGACCGTGTCGGACTCCTCGGCGGGACAGTGCACGATCACCTCGTCGTGCTGGAAGAAGACCAGCTCGGCCCTGAGGCCGGCGCAGGCCCGGCGGAGCCCGGCGAGCATCAGCAGCGCCCAGTCGGCGGCGCTGCCCTGGACGACGAAGTTCCGTGCGAAGCGGCCCCGTGCCCGGGAGTTGGTGGAGGCGTAGCCCGGGACCCAGGCGGTCAGGCCGGCGGCCTGGGGGTCGGTGTCGTCCTCGCCGATCGGGATGCCCGCCTCCTCCGCCGTGTCCTCGCCGGATCCGGCCGCCGGCGGGCAGGTCCGGCCCAGCCAGGTGCGCACCAGCCGGCCCTCCTCGCCCGCGCGGGCGGCCTCGTCGACGTACGCGACGGCCTTCGGGAAGCGGCGGCGGAGCGCGGCCAGGTTCTTCAGGCCGTCGCCGGAGGTCTGGCCGTAGACCGCGCCGAGCACGGCGATCTTCGCTTGGTCGCGGTCGCCGGAGAAGGCGCGGTCGGAGACGGACTGATAAAGGTCGCTCTCGCGGCCGGCGACCTCCATCAGGCCCGGGTCCCGGGAGATCGCGGCGAGCACGCGCGGCTCCATCTGGTCGGCGTCGGCCACCACCAGCCGCCAGCCGGGGTCGGCGACCACGGCCCGGCGGATCACCTTGGGGATCTGCAGTCCGCCCCCGCCGTTGGTCACCCAGCGTCCGGTGACCGTGCCGCCGGCGAGGAACTCGGGGCGGAAGCGGCCGTCGCGCACCCAGTCCTGCAGCCAGGACCAGCCGTGCGCCACCCAGATGCGGTACAGCCTCTTGTACTCCAGGAGGGGTGCGACGGCCGGGTGGTCGAGGGACTGGATCTCCCAGCGGCGGGTCGAGCGCACCTTGATCCCGGCCTGGGCGAAGGCCTTGATCACATCGGCGGGCAGATCGGGGCGGACCCGGCGGCCGAAGGCGGCCGACACCGCGTCGGCCAGCTCGGCGAGGCGACGCGGCTCGCCGCCGCCCGCGTACCGCTCGCCCAGCAGGTCGTGCAGCAGATTCCGGTGGACCTCGGCGCTCCATGGCACGCCCGCGTGGTTCATCTCGGCGGCCACCAGCATTCCGGCCGACTCGGCGGCGGTCAGCAGCCGCATCCGGTCGGGGCGGGCGGTCCGCTCATGCCGTCGCAGCTGCTCGGCGTAGACCGCGAGGAGGTCGGTCAGGGGCAGGCGGGTGCCGGTGGCCTCGAACAGCGTGGACTGGGCGCCCGGTTCGGCCGATCGCTGGGGCGGATCGGGTGGTACGGGGCCGCCGCGGAGGCGGGCCAGGGCGGCGGCGGCCGAGCGTGGCTCGCCGTGCCGGCCCTCGTGGCCCAGCAGGAGTGTCTCGGCGTCCTCGATGTCGTAGCACCGCTCCACTCGCACCCCCGTGGCGAGCAGACGCGGATAGACCTCGGGGGTGGACCGCCACACCCAGCGCGTCACCTCCGGGCGGCTCCGCACCGCCCCGGCGAGATCGCTCTCCCGCCGCACCGGCCCGGCGGGCAGCCCGTCCGGGCCGAGGGGGGCGACCTCCACGCCACCGTCCTCGGCCGGTGCGAGCGCCCACCGGTCGGTCATGACTGCGAGTGTGGCAGGCGCCTCTGACAATCGGTCTGACCTGCGGTTTCAGTCCTCCGAGGCGGTGGGTTCGGCCGCCGCCTCGCCGACCCCGGGCAGCTTCTGCTCCGTCAGCAGCGACATCATCCTGGCGATCTGCTTCTCGGTCCCGTCCTTGGTGATGCCGAGGCCGTTGAGGACGCCCTCGCCGTTCTCCTGCTCCAGGAGCGCGAGCAGGATGTGCTCGGTGCCGATGTAGTTGTGGCCGAGCCGGAGGGCCTCGCGGAAGGTGAGTTCCAGGGCCTTCTTGGCGTCGGGGCCGTAGGGGATGAGGTCGGGGACGTCGTCCGCGGCGGGCGGGAGCGCGGCGGTCGCGGCCTGCCGTACGGAGTCCAGGAAGACGTCCTGCGCGGTGATCGCCTTCGCCGCCATGCCCTCCGGCTCGGCCAGCAGTCCGAGGACCAGATGCTCGGGCCGGCCCTCGGGGTTGCGGGCCGCCAGCGCCTCTTTGTGCGCGGCGACTACTACGTTCCGTGCGCGGGGGGTGTAGCGGCTGAAGCCCTGGCTGGGGTCGAGGTCGGCGGACTCTTTCGGCACGAACCGCTTCTGCGCCGCCTGCCGGGTCACTCCCATGCTCCGGCCGATCTCGGTCCAGGACGCGCCCGAGCGCCGGGCCTGGTCGACGAAGTGGCCGATCAGATGGTCGGCCACGTCACCGAGGTGATCGGCGGCGATCACCGCGTCCTGGAGCTGGTCGAGGGGCTCGGGATGAACCTTCTTGATGGCCTCGATGAGGTCGTCGAGGCGTACGGACACCGTGCTGTTCGGGTTGGTCGCCATGTGTCAACCGTAGGTTGCACCCCGAGGGGTGTCAACCAGTAGTTGACAGTCCAGTTTCCCTGCCCGCGGGTTCCTTCCCGGCGCCCGTCTCCCGGTTCTGCCTCGGCTGGCCCCCCGGACCCCGTCGTCGGCGGCGGCTACCTTGGTGTTGATCACCGGTGCCCCGCGCACCACACCCCGGCAGTCGGCCGGCCGTTCATCCACAGCCTGTGGACAAAGCTCGGCCTGCTGTCGGTGGGGCGTGGCACGATCGACGATGTGACCAGGACTGCCAGCAATGCCAGCGCTGTCGAGCGGGCCTTTCGCGCCGCGCTCTACGACGACACCGACACCGGGCTCGACACCGGTGCCTCTGTGCTCGCCGCCGACCTCGCCGCGGACGCCGAACTCGCGCGGCGGGGCGAGGAGTTCGTCGGGACGGCCTGGCAGCGCGGCTGGCAGCCCGCCGACGTCGTACGACTGGTGCGGCGCGAGTTGGAGGACGTGCATGTGCGCCTGGCCGCCGCACTGATCCGCGCGCAGGCCGGGCGGGACCGCCCGCGCGGGCGCCGCTGGGCCGCCCAGCTCGCGGAGCTGCCCGAGGGCCCCGCCCGCGAGGCGGACCGCTTCGCGCAGGCCACCACCGCGCTGGAGTTGTACCGCCTGTTGCTGCGCCTGCCCACGCTGGAGCCCTTGCAGGACGAGCCCCGCCGCGCTTCCGGCCCGGCCGCCTCCCGCATGCCGGCCCGGATCCGCGCGCTGCTCGCCAAGGCCGAGGCGACCGGCTATCCGGAGGAGGCGGAGGCCCTCAGTGCCAAGGCACAGGAGCTGATGGCGCGGCACAGTGTCGACGAGGCGCTGCTCGCCGCCGAGGCGCCCGCGCCGGACGCCCCCGGCGCCTGCAGGATCGGCGTCGAGCCGCCGTACGAACAGGCCAAGGCGGTCCTGCTCGACGCCGTGGCCGGCGCGAACCACTGCCGCGCGGTGTGGAACGAACCGCTGGGTTTCTCCACGGTCGTCGGTTTCGAGGCGGACCTGGAGGCTGTCGAGCTGATGTACACCTCGCTGCTGGTGCAGGCCACGCACGCGATGACCAAGGCGGAGGCCGCGCAGAGAGCCGGCGGCCGGAAGCGGACCAAGACCTTCCGGCAGTCGTTCCTGGCCGCCTACGCCCACCGCGTCGGCGACCGGCTCGCGGCCGCCGCCGAGTCCCAGGTCACCCAGGATCTGCTGCCGGTCCTGGCCACCAGGGAGATAGCCGTCACCGACCGGCTGGAGCGCATGTTCCCCAAGACCACCACGACCCGGCTGCGCGGGGTCACCGACGCGGCCGGGTGGACGGAGGGCGCCCGGGCGGCAGACCGTGCCCAGGTCAGAGCCCGCCCCAGGCTGGAATAGGCCCCAGCCCGGGCAGCCGCCCCAAGCCCAGGCGGATGCCCCAGCCCGGTGAGCGCACCAGCCGAAAGCGAGAGCCAAAGGCTGCAGCGAGACCTCGGGCTGCAATGGGCGCCTCAGGTCGGCCGGAGCGGGGCCTCAGCCTGGAGCGGCGCCCAGCCGGCAGGAACGCCTCGCGCCGGAGTGGCGCGCCGGCCCGCAGCGAGGGTTCAAGTCGGAGCGGTGCCCAGTCTGGAGTGGCGGCCCCGGCCCTTAGCGAGGGCCTCTGGCCGGAGTGGCCCGGCCTGGAGCGGCGCTCAGCCGGTAGGAGCGCCTCGCGCCGGAGTGGCGCGCCGGCCCGCAGCGAGGGGCTCAAGTCGGAGCGGTGCCCGCAGGAGTGGCGCACCGTCGGCAAGAGCGCCTCGCGCCGGAGAGGGGCCCCAGCCCGCGACGAGGGCCTCAGGCCGGAGTGGCGCCCGGCCCGCAGCGAGGGGCTCAAGTCGGAGCGGTGCCCAGTCTGGAGTGGCGCGCCAGCCCGCAGCGAGAGCCTCAGGTCGGAGTGGCGCCCCAGCACTCAGCGAGGGTCTCTGGCCGGAGTGGTGCCCGGCCCGGAGCTGCGCCCAGCCGACAGGAGCCCTCGCGCCGGAGAGGAGCCCCAGCCCGCAGCCAGGGCCTCAAGCCGGAGTGGTGCCCAGCCTGGAGTGGCGCCCCAGCCCGCAGCAAGCACCCCAGGCTGAAGTGAGCGCCCTAAGCCCGCCGCAGGCTGGAGGCGCCGTGGGCGGCCGCGTCGCGCTCAGTCGCCGACCTGCTGGAAGGCGCTCACGGAGGCGTTCGGGGCGGTTCCGCCGGGCTGGACGGCGACGGGGCCGTACGACCAGGGGAAGCTGTGGGAGGCGGTGGTGCCAGGCAGGGTGATGGTGACGCTCTTCACGTCGAGGCTGTTCTTGCCGCTCGCCTCGCCGCGCACATAGCTGATGGTGAAGGACGCCGAGTCGCCCTTGGCGAGCTTCAGCCGCTGGGCCTTCGCGCCCTTGAGCTGCGGCATGTCCGTCTTGGCCTTGCCGGTGTTCAGCGAGACGCCCGCGAACTTGTCCAGGGTGCACGGCTTGCTCTGGTTGGTGATGCTGACCGGAATCTCACCCGTGTCACCGGCCTTCGGTGCCACGCTCGCCGATCCGATCTGCACGGAGACCCCGCCGATCGCGCAGCCCGAGCTGTTCTTGTCGGCGCTCTTGCTCCCGCTGTCGTTGCAGGCAGTCAGCAGCAGGGCGGCGGCGAGGGCCGTGACGGTGAGCGGAATGGCGCGCATGAGCATGTCCCATCGAGGTCGTGACGGTGCCCCTGCATCATGGCGCCTGCGCCCGGCCCTCTGCTCGCCCACCCCTGCGGAATCACCGCTTCAGGTGGTGTGCCCAAACAGGCCGCCCGGTCACTGCTTCAGCTTCGTGGGCAGCGCCGACGGCAGTTTGCCGCCCTCCGCCTTGGTGTATGTCTCCTCGCCGATCTTGCCCGACCAGTTCACCGTCATGCCCTTGCCGTCCACCGAGTTCACCATTCCGGTGACCCGGTCCTTGTTGCCGTCGGGACAGGTCAGATGGATCATTTGCATCCCTGACTCCTTGCCCGCGGTGCCCTGGCACCAGGCCTTGCGCCCGGTCACGAAGAGCCCGGCCTTCTTTCCGGTGATCACCAGCGCCACGATCTTGCCGCCGCTCGTGGCGATCCAGCTGCCCTGGAGCTTGTTCGAAGCCCCGGTCACGGTTCCGGAGCCCGAGGGGGCGGGCGACGCGGTGGTCGCACTCGGTGTCGGGGAGGAGGAGGCGCTCTTGTCGCTGCTGCCCCCGCTGCACGCGGTCAGCGCGGCGAGCGCGCCCACCAGTCCCGCGGCCACGGTCGCGGTCCGCAGCCTTGCAGTCGCAGAAGTCACCGGAAAGCTCCCAAGCTCGTAGCGGCCGGCCGCCCTCCGCCGGACGGCCCGCAGCAAGCTACCAGCTGGTCACCACGAGGACCTGCGGACTCCGGGCAGGAATCCGTTGTGAGCCTGCTCGCGCAGATTTACCCGGGACAGGCCGAAGGTGCGCAGATAGCCGCGCGGGCGGCCGTCGAGCTGGTCGCGGTTGCGCACGCGCGTGGCGCTCGCGTCCCGCGGTTGCTTGCGCAACTCGCGCTGGGCGGCGAGCCGTTCGGCCGCCGAGGACGAGGGGCACCGGATGATCTCCTTCAGCTCGGCGCGCCGGGCGGCGTGCCGGGCGACGATCTCCCTGCGCCGCTCGTTCTTCGCGATCTTGCTCTTCTTCGCCATCAGACCCGCACTCCTCGGGCGCGGATCCGGGCCACGGCCGCGTCGACGCCGATCGTGTCCACGGTCTTGATCCCCTTCGCGCTCAGCCGCAGCCGGACGTACCGGTTCTCGCTGGGCAGCCAGTAGCGCCTGCTCTGGATGTTCGGGTCGAAGCGGCGGGAGGTGCGCCGATGGGAGTGGGAGATGCGGTTGCCGAAGCCCGGTCGGGCCCCGGTGAGCATGCAGTGCGCGGACATGGTGACGTAACTCTCCTCAGACGTAGTGCGTAATGGAATTCATTTTCAGTAAGATACCAGCATGGCACGCAACGAACTACGCCCGGTCATCAAGCTCCGGTCCACCGCCGGGACCGGCTACACCTACGTGACCCGCAAGAACCGCCGAAACGACCCGGACCGCATGACGCTGCGCAAGTACGACCCGGTCGTCGGCCGGCACGTCGACTTCCGAGAGGAGCGCTGAACCACCGCCATGCGCAAGGGAATCCACCCGGAGTACGGCCCCGTCGTGTTCCGTGACCGTGCCGCGAACCACGCCTTCCTCACCCGCTCGACGCTTGCGGCCGTGCCGACCGGCAAGACCGTCGAGTGGGCGGACGGCAACACCTACCCGGTGGTCGACGTCGAGATCTCGAACGTCAGCCACCCCTTCTACACCGGCACCGCGCGCGTGCTGGACACCGCCGGGCGCGTGGAGCGCTTCGAGCGCCGGTACGGCAAGCGGGGCGGGGCATGAGCCTCGCCGTGGCCGTCGTGGGCGGGCTGCACGCCGAGGCCCGCAAGGCGGCGGTCGACCGGTTGCTCGCCGACGTACCCGGCAGCGTCGTACTCCACCACGACCTGGCGACGGCCACCGCCGGCACGGTCGTCCGCACGGTCCGCGACCGTGGCGGCATCCTGTCCGCGGGTGAGACGCCCCTGGTCAACGACTGTGCGTGCTGCGCGCTGCGCGAGGACCTGGTGCCCGAGCTGCGTAGGCTGGCCGACGACGGCACGACCCGGCTCGCGATCGTCGAGCTGTGGGACTCGGTCGAGCCCAAGGCGATGGCCGAGGTGGTCGCCTCCGGCGGGCTGACCGTCACGGCCGTGATCACGGCGGTGGATCCGGCGCTGGTGCTGCCGTACCTGGGTAACGGCGACGACCTCGCCGAGGCCGGTCTCGCGGCGGCGCCCACCGACCAGCGCACGATCGCCGACACCTTCGCCCGACAGCTGGAGTACGCCCCCGTCCTCGCCGTCGCCGACTCCCCGGAGGCGGACGACGAGGACCGCGAGCTGCTCGCGCAGCTCCACCCGACAGCCCGCCAGGTCCCGATCGGCCACGGAGGCCTGGCGGGCACCACATCGACGGGCGCCGCAGCCGCGACGACCGTGCCCACAGCAGACCCCGCACCCACACCGGACCCCGCACCCACACCGGACCCCGCACCCACACCGGACCCCGCACCCACAGTGGACCACCCCGCCGCACCGGGCCCCGAGCCCACAGCGGCATCCGCACCTGCACCGGAACCCGCAGCTGCACGTGCACCGGAACCCGCGCCCGAATCCCCCGCACCACAATCGCCCGCGCCGGAATCACCCTCCCCCACGCCCGGCCCGCTGGCCCTGGCGGCCCTCGCCGGTTTCGACGTGGAGGCCGCCGCGGCGGCCCAGCACCCGGCCTGTGCCCTGCTGCCCGCCGAGGCCGACAATCACGGCGTGTCGACCCTGGTCTGGCACCGTCGCCGGCCCTTCCATCCGGAGCGGCTGTACGCGGCGCTGGAGGATCTGACCTGCGCCGCGGCCCGCAGCCGGGGCCGGTTCTGGCTCGCCGACAAGCCGGACACGCTGCTGCACTGGGACGCGGCCGGCGGGGCGCTGTGCGTCGAGAGCGCCGGGCCCTGGATGGCCGCGCTGCCCGACGCGGCCTGGGAGCTGGTGCCGCCGGTGCGCCGGGCCGCGGCCGCGCTGGACTGGCACCCCGAGCACGGTGACTGCTGCAACCACCTCGTGTTCACCTCGCCCGGCCTCGACCGCGACGGACTCGCGCACGTTCTGGAGTCCTGCCTGCTCACCGACGCCGAGTACGCCGCCGGGCGCGACGCCTGGAAACGGCTGCCGCCCGCCTTCGACACCCTGCTGGAGATCTGATGGCCCGCAAGACCGAGCGCAAGCCCGCCCGCAACCGGCCCAACCCCCTGGACCAGGCCGGGATCACCTACGTCGACTACAAGGACACCGACCTGCTGCGGAAGTTCATCTCCGACCGCGGCAAGATCCGCAGCCGCCGGGTCACCCGGGTCACCGCGCAGCAGCAGCGGTTGCTGGCCGGGGCCATCAAGAACGCGCGGGAGATGGCACTGCTGCCGTACTCCAGCCGCTGATCACCCCTCATAGGTAGGTGTTTCCCTACGCTTGACTCGTAGGGAAACGCCTACCTATTGTCGTATCCATGAACATCACTCACGCCTCCTTCGTCACCCTCCCCGTCACCGACCAGGACCGTGCCCTGCGCTTCTACCGGGACGTGCTCGGCTTCGAGGTGGCCGCCGATCTGCGGATGCCGCAGGGCCGGTGGCTCCAGGTCGCGCCGAGGGGCGCGCAGACCGTCTTCACGCTCTCCGGGCCGGGCATGGGCGATTTCGAGCCCGGTACGGCACGGGGGATCATGTTGGTCACGACCGACGTCGACGCCGACTGTGCGCGGCTCGCCGGGGCGGGTACCGAGGTGCAGGGCCCGGACGCGTACCCGTGGGGCCGGATGGCGTCCTTCCGGGACCCGGACGGCAACGGTCTGATGCTGCTCACGGAGGCTCGCCACCAGCCTCATCAGGAGGAAGGTCCGCGATGACCGCAGCCGGGGCCAGGGAGGCCGCCGCCGAGGACCGCGTCTTCGCCGCGCTCGCCAACGCCAGCCGCCGCGAGGTGCTGCGGCTGCTGCGCGAGCGCGGACCGCAGCCCGTCCAGGCCCTGGCCGACCACTTCGACATGCGCCGCCCGAGCCTCTCGGAGCACCTCAAGGTGCTGCGGGAGGCCGGCCTCGTCTCCGAGCAGCGCTCCGGACGGCAGCGCATCTACCGCCTGGAGGCGGCCCCGCTCGCCGACGTGCAGGACTGGCTCCACCCGTACGAGCGGTTCTGGCGCGACCGGCTGAAGAGCCTCGGCACTCTCCTCGACCGGCTGCCCGACGATGACGAGCGATGAGCACCGAACCCGATGACGACCTGACGACCATCCGTGTCGACCAGTTCTTCCCGCACCCGCCGGCCAAGGTCTGGCGCGCCCTGACCGAACCGGAACTGCTCGTGCAGTGGCAGATGCCCGGTGCCGAGGACTTCCGGCTGGAGGTCGGGCACCGATACCGGATGACCTCCGTCCCGCGTCCCAACTCCCGCTTCTCCGGAGTCGTCGAGGTGCGCGTCCTGGCCTACGACATCGAGCGGATGCTGTCCGTCCGCTGGGCCGACGCCGATCCGGCCAACCCCGCGGACTGGACCATCACCTGGACCCTGGAACATGAGGGGCGCGGTACGCGTCTCTTTCTAGTGCACGAGGGGTTCGATCCGGACGACCCGGCTCAGCTGATGGCGCGGAAGATCATGGACGGGGGGTGGCGGGGGCATGTCCTGCCGGCACTGGGGCAAACGCTGGAACAGCTTCGGTAACGGTCCTTCGGCTTCGAGGGAGAGCCGTCGGCACAGGTCGCAGAGGCCACTTCGGTAAAGCGGACGTCAAGCCTGTAACCGAGGGAACACCCCCCGTGCACGTGCATTTGCTCATGCATCTGCAGGTGAACGGGGTTATGATCCGGGTCAGTTGACCACAGCATCTATGGCCACATCAGCCAGTGCACCACCGGGGAGCGACCTGTGGACCGCGACGTTGACGGCGTGTACGGGGGGTACGACGTGTACAACGGCATGGCTGCCGCGCAGCTGGTCGGAGTGGCCTGGCAGAAGAGCAGGCACAGCAACTCGCAGGGTTCCTGCGTGGAGTTCGCGCGGCTGCCGGGCGGCGAGGTCGCCGTACGCAACTCGCGTTTCCCGGACGGCCCGGCGCTCGTCTACACGCGCGCGGAGATCGAGGCCATGCTGCTCGGCGTCAAGGACGGAGAGTTCGACCACTTGACGACGAGCTGACGCCCGGGTGGGGGGGGGCGGGCCACGCCCCCCGGTGGCAACGATGTCGGACGCGGGGGAACGGGCGTTGCGACGCGCGTAGAAACCGGGCGCTCGTCGGTGCTGCGCCGTGTCAGCCGGTCGGCCGGAGCCGGAACAGCGCCCAGACCACCTTGCCGTCGAGGGTGCCCGCGAGGGGATGCCAGCCCCAGCTGTCGGCGAACGAGTCGACCAGGAACAGCCCGCGCCCGGACTCGGCGGAGAAGTCGTCCGAGTCGCGCGGTACCGGTGTCTCGTGGCTCGGGTCGCGCACCGCGCACACCAGTCGTTCGGTCCAGCGCATCAGGTGCAGGCGTACGGACGCGGCGTGTTCGGCGCATCCCGCGTCGGTGGCCGGCACCGCGTGGCGCAGGGCGTTGGTGACGAGTTCGGAGACGACCAGGCATATGTCGTCGAAGTGCTCGCCGACGTCCCACTGGCCGAGGGTGTCGCGGGTGAAGCGCCGGGCCTCGCGCACCGCCTCGTAACGGGCGGGCAGGGCGCAGGAGGCGGCATCGGACACGGCCGCAGGGTCCAGCGGCGGAAGGCCCTGCCGTAACGGCTTGAGCATGGTCGATCCATTCGTCCCCATGCGAGGCACTCCCGGGAAGACGCGGTCGTTGCGATGCAGCGGTGGCGCGGCACCATGGTTTCGGATGCGCGAAGCAGATGCAAGGGCAGATGCACGTGCACGCGACCGAATTAGCCCTGCCCGTACCGCTTCTTGGCCATTTTTTCCGCCATCTTCTCGGCGTTACCGCCAGAGGTCCTGACCTCTTCCCGACCGCACGCAGGCAGAAACGGCCCGCCTCTTTCCGTTTCCGTAACCGGGCGAGTACTGCTCGAAGTGTTTTAGTGGCAGACTGCGGGCCCTGAGGACGGTTGGGGAGGCTGACGAACGTGAGCGCGGGAGAGCCCGGATCGGTGGTGCGGCGGATGCTGCTCGGTTCGCAACTCAGGCGACTGCGTGAAGCGCGGGGGATCACGCGTGAGGCGGCGGGGTACTCGATCCGCGCCTCCGAGTCGAAGATCAGCCGGATGGAGCTGGGCCGGGTGAGCTTCAAGACCAGGGATGTCGAAGACCTGCTGACGCTGTACGGCATCACGGACGAGGCGGAGCGCGAGTCGCTGCTCTCCCTCGCCCGGGAGGCCAACGTGGCCGGCTGGTGGCACAGCTACACCGACGTCCTGCCCAGCTGGTTCCCCACCTATGTGGGCCTGGAGGGCGCCGCGTCCCTCATGCGGGTCTACGAGGTGCAGTTCGTCCACGGCCTGCTCCAGACCGAGGAGTACGCCCGCGCGGTGGTCCGGCGCGGCATGAAGGGCGCGAGCCCGGCCGATGTCGAGCGCCGGGTCGCGCTGCGCCTGGAGCGGCAGCGGCACCTGTTCGCGCGCAGCGCCCCGGAGTTCCACTTCATTCTCGACGAGGCCGCCCTGCGCCGCCCCTACGGCGACCGGGCGGTGATGCGCGGCCAGCTCCAGCACCTCATCGACGTCTCCCAGCGGCCCAACGTCCGGCTGCAGATCATGCCGTTCGGCTTCGGCGGGCACTCCGGTGAGAGCGGCGCCTTCACCATCCTCAGCTTTCCCGACGCCGACCTGTCCGACGTCGTCTACATGGAGCAGCTGACCAGCGCCCTCTACCTGGACAAGCGCGAGGACGTCGCCCAGTACGAGCAGGCGCTGAAGGAGCTGCAGCAGGACAGCCCGGGCCCCGACGAGAGCCGGGACCTGCTCCGCGGACTGCTCCAGCTGTCCTGACGGTCTCCCGGCCGTCGTGGGCGATCCCCTCCCGCCTCCTTCCGTCTCGACTCTGTCTTGAGCGGACTCCTTCAACTCGGTTTAAACACAAGTACGATGACGTGTGATCAGGCATGGCGTAGATCTGGTGTCCGCTAGCGATTGAGGGATCACATGTCGTCCTACTTCACCGACCTGGCCCAGCAGTACATCGACGGCGAGTGGCGTCGGGGCAGCGGCTCCTGGGACGTCATCGACTTCAACCCGTACGACGACGAGAAGCTGGCCTCGATCACGGTCGCCACGGTCGACGAGGTGGACCAGGCCTACCGGGCCGCCGCCCGCGCCCAGAAGCAGTGGGCCGCGACCAACCCCTACGCCCGCCGCGCGGTCCTGGAGCGGGCTCTCAGGCTCATAGAGGACCGCGAGCAGGAGATAGCCGACCTGATCATCGCGGAACTGGGCGGCACGCGCGTGAAGGCCGGTTTCGAGCTGCACCTCGCCAAGGAGTTCCTGCGCGAGTCGATCCACCTGGCGCTGCGCCCCGAGGGCAGGATCCTGCCCTCCCCGGCCGACGGCAAGGAGAACCGCGTCTACCGCGTCCCGGTCGGCGTCGTGGGCGTGATCAGCCCCTTCAACTTCCCCTTCCTGCTGTCGCTGAAGTCGGTCGCCCCCGCGCTCGCGCTCGGCAACGGCGTGGTCCTCAAGCCGCACCAGAACACCCCGATCGCCGGCGGCACCCTGATCGCCCGGATCTTCGAGGAGGCCGGGCTGCCCGGCGGCCTGCTCAACGTCGTCGTCACCGACATCGCCGAGATCGGCGACGCGTTCATCGAGCACCCCGTCCCGAAGGTCATCTCCTTCACCGGCTCCGACAAGGTCGGCCGGCACGTGGCCACCGTCTGCGCCGCGCACTTCAAGCGCTCGGTGCTCGAACTCGGCGGCAACAGCGCGCTGGTGGTCCTGGACGACGCCGACATCGACTACGCGGTGGACGCGGCGGTCTTCAGCCGGTTCGTCCACCAGGGCCAGGTCTGCATGGCCGCCAACCGGGTCCTCGTGGACTCCTCCGTCGCCGAGGAGTTCACCGAGAAGTTCGCCGCCAAGGTCCGCACCCTGAAGGTCGGTGACCCGCGCGACCCGCAGACCGTCATCGGCCCGGTGATCAACTCCCAGCAGGCGGGCGCCGTTTCCGGTGTCGTCGAGCAGGCGCTCGCCGAGGGCGCCACCGCCCTCGTGCGAGGCGCCACCTCCGGCAACCTGGTCGAGCCCAGCGTGCTCACCGACGTCCCCGCCGACTCCGCGCTGCTCCAGCAGGAGGTCTTCGGGCCGGTGGTCTTCCTCATCCCGTTCGACGGCGAGGAGGAGGCGCTGCGCATCGTCAACGACACCCCGTACGGCCTCAGCGGCGCCGTCCACACCGGCGACATCGAACGGGGCGTCGCCTTCGCCAAGCAGGTCGACACCGGCATGTTCCATGTGAACGACGGCACGGTCCACGACGAGCCGATCGTGCCGTTCGGCGGTGAGAAGCACTCCGGCCTCGGCCGCCTGAACGGCGAGACGACGCTGGAGGCCTTCACGACCATCAAGTGGATCTCGGTGCAGCACGGGCGCAGCGGCTTCCCGTTCTAGCCGCGCTTTTCCCGGAGCGGTTCTCGGCATCCCGGGCCATTGCGGACAGTATCTGACCTCAATGGCCCGTAGCGTCGTCGGTGTCAGGGGGCAGAAGGCCCCGGCATGGGTGAGGAGAGGCGGTCGGCCATGGTCACGCACGTCACGGCGGAGGAGCGGGGCGACGAGCGCGGGGCGCTGCTCGCGTTCATCGAGGAGCAGCGCGGCGGCATCCGCCGGGCCCTGCTCGGACTGACCGAGGAACAGGCCCGCACCCGCCCCAGCGCGAGCGAGCTGTCGCTCGGCGGACTGCTCAAGCATGTCGCCGAGGTCGAGCAGAGCTGGATCGCGCGGGCGAAGCAGGAGCCGCCGGCCATCCGGCGCGACCAGTCGAACTGGCACGAGACGTTCCAGCTGGTCGGCGAGGAGACGGTCGCCTCGCAGCTGGCGTGCTGGGAGCAGGTGGCCGCCGAGACGGAGAAGTTCATCCGTTCCGCGCCGAGCCTGGACGACACGTTCCCGCTGCCGCCGGACCCCTGGTTCCCGCCGGAGGGCCGGGTCTCGCTGCGCTGGGTGTGTCTGCACCTGATCCGCGAGACGGCCCGGCACGCCGGCCACGCCGACATCATCCGCGAGTCCCTGGACGGGAAGACCGCCTTCGAGCTGGTGGCCCAGGAGCAGGGCACTTCCTGGGGGTGATCGCGGGGCGGGCGGCCGTACGGCAATAACCTGGACCGCATGTCAGCGATCCGTCTTCTCGTGCTGGGCGCGGTCCGCCAGCACGGGCGGGCCCACGGTTACCAGGTGCGGGGCGACCTGGAGTACTGGGGCGCGCACGAGTGGTCCAACGCCAAGCCGGGCTCGATCTACCACGCCCTGAAGCAGATGGCCAAGCAAGGGCTGCTGCACGCGCACGAGATCGCGCCGTCCACGGCCGGCGGCCCGCCGCGCACCGAGTACGAGCTGACCGACCAGGGCACCGAGGAGTACTTCACCCTGCTGCGCGACGCGCTGGTCACCTACGACCAGCGCGGCGACATGAAGGCGGCCGCCATCGGCTTCATGGTCGATCTGCCGAGGGCCGAGGCGGTGGCGCTGCTGAAGGAGCGCACGCGCCGGATCGAGGCGTGGCGCTCCTCGGTCACCGAGGACTACGTGCCCGAGGGAGGGCCGGCGCAGCTCGGCCACATCGGCGAGATCATGAACATGTGGGTCCACACGGCCGACTCCGAGGCCGCGTGGACCCACGGCCTCGTCGAACGCATCGAGAACGGCGCCTACACCTTCGCCGGCGAGGGCGAACCGTTCGTCGGGATCCTCGCCGAGGGCGAGGAGAATCCGTACGCGACGGGGGAGCGGCACCCGGGGGACGACCGCTAGCAAGCCGGCAGGCTGGCTAATCAAGTTTGACCAATGCCTCGCCCCGCGTTACTTTCGAGCAGTAGTCAAGTTTGAATAGTGGAGGAGGTAACAGGAATGGGAGTAGTGGCCGACCCGGCGATCATCGTCGAAGGCGCCCGCAAGACCTACGGCACCCGGCAGGCCCTCGACGGCCTCGACCTGCAAGTGACCCCCGGCACGGTGCACGCCGTGCTCGGCCCGAACGGTGCGGGCAAGACCACCCTGGTCCGGATTCTGTCCACCCTGCTCAGGCCCGACGGCGGCCGCGTCGAGGTCGCCGGCCACGACGTGCTGACCGAGGCCCGCGCGGTACGCCGCCGCATCGGCCTGCTGGGCCAGTACGCCGCCCTGGACGAGCAGCTGGACGGCCGGCAGAACCTGGAGATGTTCGCCCGGCTGCACCACCTCGGCGCCCGCCACGCGCGCGTGCGTGCCGCCGGACTCCTGGAGCGCTTCGATCTCACCGCCACCGGTCGTACCCCGGTGGCCCGCTACAGCGGCGGTATGCGCCGCCGCCTCGACCTCGCCGCCTCCCTGATCACCGACCCCGAGGTGCTGTTCCTGGACGAGCCGACCACCGGCCTCGACCCGCGCGGCCGCGCCGAGGTCTGGTCCTCGGTCCGCTCCCTGGCCGGCGGCGGTACGACGGTCCTGCTCACCACGCAGTACCTGGAGGAGGCCGATCAGCTCGCCGACCGCATCGCCTTCGTGGACCACGGCCGGGTCGTCGCCGACGGCACGCCCGACGAGCTGAAGACCCTCACCGGCGGCGACCGCGTCGACATCGTCCTGCGCGAGGCGGGCCAACTCGGCGCCGCCGTCGCCCTGCTGCCCCTCTCCGGGGTCTCGGCGGACGCCGACCGCCGGCTGCTCAGCGCCCCGGTCACCGACCGCATGAGCGCGCTCTCCGGGGTCGTACGCGCCCTGGCGGACGCCGGCATCGAGGCCGAGGACATCGCCCTGCGCCGGCCCACCCTGGACGAGGTCTTCCTGCACCTCACGAACGACACCGACCGCGAGCGATCGGGCCATGCGAAAGAAGGTAGGGCCGCGTGAGCGCACATGTCCTGACCGACTCCTGGACCATGACCCGGCGCGAACTCGCCCACTGGGCGCGGCAGCCCGGGCAGGTGCTGGTCGCCCTGGTCTTCCCGGTGATGCTGCTGCTGATGTTCGGGTATCTGATCGGCGGCGGCCGGGGCGTCACCGGCGCCTACGTCGACTACCTGGTGCCCGGCATGCTCGCGCTCACCATGGCCTTCGGCCTGGAGGGCACGATGCTCAACGTCACCCAGGACCTCACCAGGGGCGTGATCGACCGCTTCCGCTCCCTGCCCATGGCCAACGGGGCCGTCCTGGTGGGCCGTTCGGCGGCCGACATGCTGCAGTCGGCGGTGGCGCTGGCGCTGCTCACGGCCGTGGCGTACCGCCTGGGCTGGCGGCCGTACGGCGGCCCCGGCGCTCTCCTCGCCGCCGTCGGCCTGCTCCTGCTGTTCCGTTTCGCCATGCTCTGGATCGGCATCCATCTCGCCCTGGTCGCCGGCCGGCCCGAGATGGTCCAGGCGGTCCAGATCCTCATCTGGCCCGTCGGCTTCCTCTCCAACGCCCTCGCCGCACCGGACGCCATGCCCGGCTGGCTGGGCACGGCCGTCCAGTGGAACCCGCTCTCCCGGACCGCGACGGCCGTACGGGAGCTGCTCGGCGGCCAGGGCGCGGAGGCGGGGCACCTGGGGGCGGCCGTGGTCTGGCCGCTCGGCCTGCTGGCCGTGTTCTTCCCGCTGGCCGTAGGGAAGTTCGCCCGCCTCGGCCGCCAGTGAGGGAACCCGGCGTCCAGTGCCTGTTGGGGCACTAGTGATGGAAGCTGGTGGCCGCGTCCTTGTCCCGGGTCAGCGGATGCGGCTGCCGGCGCAGCTCGGGCAGCAGGCGGGTCAGGTCGGCCAGGAACAGGTCGGCCAGGTCGCGGGAGAAGCCGTTGCGGCACACCACCCGCAGCACGGACAGGTCCTCGCGGTTCGCGGGGAAGGTGTACGCGGGCACCAGCCAACCCCCCTCGCGCAGCCGCCGGGAGACGTCGAAGACGTCGTAGGCGGTCACGTCCGCAGTGGTGGTGAAGGCGAAGACCGGCAGTTCGTCGCCCCGGGTCAGCAACCGGAAGTCGCCGAGCGCCGCGATCCGTTCGGCGAGCCCGGTCGCCACGTCCCGCGTGGACTGCTGCACCGCGCGGTAGCCGTCGCGGCCCAGCCGCAGGAACGTGTAGTACTGCGCGACCACCTGGGCGCCGGGCCGGGAGAAGTTGAGCGCGAAGGTCGGCATGTCACCGCCCAGGTAGTTGACCCGGAAGACCAGCTCCTCGGGCAGCGCCTCCCGGTCCCGCCACAGCGCCCAGCCGACGCCCGGGTAGACCAGGCCGTACTTGTGGCCCGAGGTGTTGATCGAGGCCACGCGCGGCAGTCGGAAGTCCCACATCAGGTCCGGGTCGAGGAAGGGCGCCACCATGCCGCCGGACGCGCCGTCCACGTGCACCGGGATGTCGAGCCCCGTGAGCTCCTGGAGGCCGTCCAGGGCCAGGCACAGGTCGGCGATCGGCTCGTAGGAGCCGTCGAACGTCGAACCGAGGATGCCGACGACCCCGATGGTGTTCTCGTCGCACAGCTCGGCCGCGGCCTGCGGGTCCAGATGGAAACGGTCGCCCTCCATGGGCACCTGCCGGGCCTCCACCTCCCAGAAGTTGCAGAACTTCTCCCAGCACACCTGGACGTTGATGCCCATCACCAGGTTGGGGCGGGCGCCCGGGTACCGGTCGGCGTTGCGCCTGGCCCACCGTCGCTTGAGCGCCATCCCGGCGAGCATGCACGCCTCGCTCGACCCGGTCGTCGAACAGCCCACCACCGCCGACGGGTCCGGCGCGTTCCACAGGTCGGCGAGCATCGCCACACAGCGCCGCTCCAGCTCGGCCGTGCGCGGGTACTCGTCCTTGTCGATCATGTTCTTGTCCCGGCACTCCGTCATCAGCACCCCGGCCTGCGGCTCCATCCAGGTGGTGACGAACGTGGCCAGATTCAGCCGGGAGTTGCCGTCCAGCATCAGCTCGTCGTGCACCAGCTGGTACGCCGTCGACGGGGGCAGCGGCGCGTCCGGGAGCCGGTGCGTGGGCGGGGCCTCGGTCATGCCGCCGACCGGATTGGCCTCCCCGAAGAACGGGTTGACCGACATCGTCCGCTCTTCGTGTTTCTCGGGACCTTTGTGCAGGGCCATGAACGTGCCTCCAGGGAAGGTGTTTCAGCGGACCGGGGTGCCGTCCTCGCGCAACTGCATCTGCGCCCGCCCCGTCACCGGCAGCCAGGCCGGCAGCGACACGATGCACAGCAGGGCGAGGACGCTCGGCGAGGCGACCAGCACGGCGGCCGTGAACAGGCTCACCCGGGCCTGCCGGGTGATGGCCAGGAGCATGCCCAGGACGCCTGTCGCCACGCCGACCGCCGGATGTACGGCGGGAACGAGCGCATGGGCGCACAGACCGAGGGCGGTGCCGATGACGACCGCCGGGAAGACTTGAACAGCGTCAGACGGCCGCCCAGGGCCCAGAGCGCCGAGCGCGACCCCGTCGGCCGGCAGCATCAGCATCGGGTGCCGCAGCCGCCGGAAGGCCGCGTGGACGTGCAGGAAGGCGTACACGGCGCCCATGCCGAGCAGCACGGCCGCCGAGGCGATCACCAGGGCCGCCAGGAGATCCTCCGCGCGCGGGTGGTGGCTCATGGGCGGCAACCCCGGGTCGAAGGTGGGGTGGGCCACGAGGGTGGTCGTCATGGCCCCGCACACGCCGGCGATCAGCGGCGCGAACACGTTGTCCCACAGCTGCCCGCGCATCGCCCGCCCGGCCGGCGCCTCGGAGATCACCAGCGCCGCCGCCACCGGCGTGCCGAACAGCGCGCCGACCGTCGCCGCCTCGGCCGGCACCGGCCACAGGGCGCCCGGCCCGGCGTGCCCGGGTGCCTTCCACACCACCAGGCCGATCGCGAGCCCCGTGGCGAGCAGCATCACGAACATCCACAGCACCGAGGAGCGGCCCACCCCGACGAAGACCAGGCCGGCGACCACGCCGACGACCGCGGCGGGCAGGATGAACGGCGGCAGGGCCCGCGCCGGTGCCGTAGGGGCGGGCGGGGGTGTCTGTGCCGCGTCGGTTTCCTGGGCCACGGGCTCACCATAAGCGGACAAAATGCCCATAACATCCCAAACATGCTCGAACATCTCGAACATCTCGAACATCGCGAGCAGAAACCGGCTTGCACCTCACGTGACGTGAGGCCGCAGCGTGGAGGGCGTACCGACGACAAGGAGCGGAAGAATGAGCTACTCCGTGGGACAGGTCGCGGGGTTCGCCGGGATCACGGTGCGCACCCTGCACCACTACGACGAGATCGGCCTGCTCGTGCCCAGCGAGCGCACGTACGCCGGCCACCGGCGCTACAACGACGCCGATCTCGACCGGCTCCAGCAGATCCTGTTCTACCGGGAGCTCGGCTTCCCGCTCGACGAGGTCGCGGCCCTGCTCGACGACCCGGACGTGGACCCGCGCGCACACCTGCGCCGCCAGCACGAACTGCTGACCGCCCGGATCGAGAAGCTGCAGAAGATGGCCGCGGCCGTGGAGCACGCCATGGAGGCACGCAAGATGGGCATCAACCTCACGCCGGAGGAGCGGTTCGAGGTCTTCGGGGACAAGGACCCCGAGCAGTACCGCGAGGAGGCCGAGCAGCGCTGGGGCGACACCGAGGCGTACGCCGAGTCGCAGCGCCGCGCCGCCACCTACACCAAGGAGGACTGGAAGCGCATCCAGGCCGAGGTCGACGACTGGGGCGAGCGGTACGCCGCCCTGGTCGCCGCCGGAGAGCAGCCGGCCGGCGAGGCGGCCATGGACCTGGCCGAGGAGCACCGGCAGCACGTCAGCAGGTACTACTTCGAGGTGCCGTACGAGATGCACCGGTGCTTCGCGGAGATGTACGTCTCCGACGAGCGCTTCAAGGCGTACTACGACGCCATGCGCCCCGGGCTCGCCGAGCACCTGCACGACGCGATCCTCGCCAACGCCGACCGGCACACCGCGTCCTGACGTCCTGGCCCGGGGCTCACTCCCGGGCCAGGACCACCGCCGTGCCGTAGGCGCACACCTCCGTGCCCACGTCGGCGGCCTCGGTCACGTCGAACCGGAACGCCAGCACGCCGTTGGCACCACGCGCGCGTGCCTGCTCCACCAGGCGCTCCATGGCCTGGTTGCGGGTCTGCACGAGCGTCTTGGTGAGCCCCTTGAGCTCGCCGCCGATCATCGACTTCAGCCCGGCGCCGATCTGGCTGCCGAGGTGCCGGGAGCGCACGGTGAGTCCGAAGACCTCACCGATCACCTCCTGCACCCGGTGTCCGGGCACGTCGTTCGTGGTCACGACCAGTACGTCAGGCTGCGGCCCCTGGCCGCCGCCGTAGTCCTCGAGTCCCATGCATCACAGCTTTCTCTCAGTCATCCCACAGTGCATCCTGGAGACACCGGTGGAACCTGGGGCGGTCACATCACGTTGATAGTTTTGTGCGGCCTTCACATGGACGCCGTAGCCGCCTTCACCCCCTCAGGAGCCCGGACCCGTGATGACACTTGCCCTCGGCCCGAGCTGGCTCGATCCCAACACTCTGCTGGACAACTTCGGCATCTGGGGCCTGCTGCTCGTCGTCTTCGCCGAGTCCGGCCTGCTCATCGGGTTCTTTCTGCCCGGTGACTCGCTGCTCTTCACCTGCGGCCTGCTGATCACCTCGCACCAGCTGAACTTCCCGCTGTGGGGTGCGATCGCCCTGATCTGTCTCGCCGCGATCCTCGGCGACCAGGCGGGCTACATGTTCGGCAAGAAGGTCGGCCCGTCCCTGTTCAACCGCCCGGACTCCCGCCTGTTCAAGCAGGAGAACGTCACCAAGGCCCACGAGTTCTTCGAGAAGTACGGCCCGAAGTCCCTGGTCCTGGCCCGCTTCGTGCCGGTGGTGCGCACGTTCACGCCGATCATCGCGGGCGTCAGCGGCATGAAGTACCGCTCGTTCCTGATCTTCAACGTCATCGGCGGCGCCCTGTGGGGCGCGGGCGTCACCCTGCTCGGCTCCTGGCTCGGCAACATCGGCTTCGTCAAGAACAACATCGAGGCGATCCTGATCCTGATCGTCCTCGTCTCCGTGGTCCCGATCGCCATCGAGTTCCTGCGCGCCCGCGGCAAGGAGAAGAAGGCGGCGAAGAGGGCCCCGCAGCAGATGCCGGAGGCGTCCCGCCCGGCCCCGCCGGCCATGGACGCCGCGACGACCCAGCTGCGCCGCATCGAGCCGGAGCAGCACTACGGCAACGAGTACGAGCAGCAGCCGTACCAGCAGCCCCAGCAGCAGGACTGGAACCAGCAGTACTACGACCAGCAGCAGTACCAGCAGCACTACCCGCAGCAGCAGTACGAGCAGCAGCATCCGCAGCAGCAGTACGGGTACGGGCAGCAGGACGCGCAGCAGCAGTACCCGTACGACTACCGCCAGCAGTAGCCAATGCCAGGGGTCTGGGGGTCCCGGGCCCTAGAAACCCCTGGTCCGCTTGGCAGCGCGGCGCTTCCCGGGGGAGCCGACCCGCAGGAACAGCCGGAAGATCTCCGACCCCAGATTGACCCCGATCGCGATGGCCATGGCCAGCGACGCCGCGTTGGCCAGCGACACCAGCCCCTTGTCCACCTCGTTCTGCGCCATGCTCAGCAGCCCGAAATACGTGGCGGAGCCGGGCAGCAGCGGCCCGATCGCCGCCGTCGTATACGGCAGCGCCGACGCGAACCGGTACCGCGACAGCAGCTGCCCGAAGAGACCCACCAGCCCCGCCGCCACGAACGTGGACGCCACCGGCGAGATGTCGCCGACGTAGTGCATCGCCCCGTACACCGTCCACGCCACGCCCCCGTTGAGCGTCACCCACAGCACGGTCGAGCGCTCCTGCTGCAGCAGCACCGCGAACGTCAGCGACAGCAGCATGGAGGCCGCGATCTGGATCAGCGGCCGCTCGTTGATGATGAGCGCCGCGTCCGGGTTGAGCTTGCCGCCGACCTTCACGCCGAAGTACAGGACGACCAGCACGCCGGCGACGATGCCGACGAAGAAGTACAGGACCTCCAGCAGGCGGGCCGCGGCGGTGATGTAGAAGCCGGTCAGACCGTCCTGCACGCCCGCCACCAGGGCCCGCCCGGGCAGCAGGGCGAACAGTCCACCGGTGACGACGGCGGCCGCCTTGACGTCGATGTGGGCCAGCGCGAACGCCACCCCGATCGCCGCGGGCGGCATCGCGGCCACCGTGAACTGGTAGAACTCGGGCAGTCCGCGCCCGGCACACAGCCAGGCCAGCCGGTCGCCGAGCATCGCGCCGAGGGCGGCCGCGACGAACACGATCAGATCACCGCCGACCAGCGTGGAGGCCGCACCGGCCAGCAGACCGCTGGCCAGGGTCAGTGCCCAGCCGGGATAGGGGTGCCGGTTGCGGCGGATCTCCGCCAGCCGCCGGTAGGCCTCCTCCAGGGAGACATGGGCCTCCGGGTCGGTCAGGTCGTCCACCAGCCGGAACACGGCTGAGAGCCGGGTGTAGTCGGTGCCCCGCCGGCGTACCGTCCGCGACGCCGTCACCGGGTCCTCCACCAGCGACGGCTGGTGCGAGATGGACAGCAGGGTGAAGGTGACGTTCGGCTCGCAGCGGTCCAGGCCGTAGGAGCGGCACACCGCGAACATCGCGGCCTCCACGTCCTCCGCGCCCTCACCGCCGGCCAGCAGCAGCTCCCCGATGCGCAGGGTCAGGTCGAGGACGCGCGGAACGGCCGGGCCCTCCTCCTCGTGGCGCTGCACGTGCTCCGGGGCGGGCCGCTCGGCCACCGGCATGCGCAGCATCGTGCGCATCCGGTCCTGCCAGGGGGCGTCCTTGACCAGGCTGACCAGCGGCACTCCGGTGGCCGGAGTGAACGCGATCAGGGTGTCCTTGGCGCTGTAGGTGCTCGGCGGGCTGAACGCCGACCCCTCCGGCTCGGCGCTCGGCGGCTCCGGCGTCTGCAGCCCCTCCGGCACCGCGAACTCGGAGGTCGTCTCCGGTTCGAGAACCGTCCTCGGGACGTCGAGCCCGGCGGGAATGGCGAACTCGGACGTGATCTCCGGGTCGTACCGCGCCTCGTCCGACCGGGGCTTGCGGTCCTCCGCCTCCGTCACCTCGCACCGCTCCCTGAACGACACCTTCCGCTGGCCTCAGTATGCGCATGGACACCCGGACGAGTCCGCACGGGTGCGTGCATGCGAAAAGGGCCGCACGCGCACGCGTGAGACCCGTTTCGCAGAAGACGCCTGAAACGGCGCCGTAGGGGCGTCAGTGGCCGCCCTGCTCCTTGAAGCGCTTGTAGGACCGCTCGATCTCGACCTCGGCGTCCGTGCGGCCCACCCAGTTGGCACCCTCGACCGACTTGCCGGGCTCCAGGTCCTTGTACACCTCGAAGAAGTGCTGGATCTCCAGGCGGTCGAACTCCGACACGTGGTGGATGTCGCGCAGGTGCTCCACCCGCGGGTCGGTGGCCGGAACGCACAGCAGCTTGTCGTCGCCGCCGGCCTCGTCCGTCATCCGGAACATGCCGATCGCACGGCACTTGATGAGGCAGCCCGGGAAGGTCGGCTCGTCCAGGATGACCAGCGCGTCCAGCGGGTCGCCGTCCTCGCCGAGGGTGTTCTCGACGAAGCCGTAGTCGGTCGGGTAGGCGGTCGAGGTGAAGAGACGACGGTCCAGGCGGATCCGACCCGTCTCGTGATCCACCTCGTACTTGTTGCGCGAACCCTTCGGGATCTCGATCGTGACGTCGAACTCCACCGGTGGCTCCTCCATGATCAGCACATAGTTCTGGTGGTTAAGTGTCCCTCACGCACGTGTGTGATCGCGAAAGGGGCTGGTGGTCGTGCCAGAGCTGAGGCCTTGGCGAGCCGCGGGACCGCAGCTGGAGCGGATCGCGAACGCCGTACGACCGCGTCTGGCGCGGGCCGCGACGGCCGCGAAACCGCACCTCGCACGGTGGACCCGGGCCCGTGGGCCCCGCCCCCCGCACCTGCGGCGTCCCCGGTCCGTCAGGACCTGGCAGTACACTGCGGGCGCCGCCACCGCCGGCCTCGCACTCGCCGCCGGCGTGGTGACCGTGGCCGGCCCCTGGGACGCCGACGGTCAGCGTACGGCCGAGCGGGACCGGGCGGTCGCCCTGCAGCGGTCAGGTGGCGCAGATCACGGCGGATCCGGTACGGCGGCGGGGGCGCCCCGGCCCGCGCCGAGCGCCGCGCCCGTCCTGGTGGGCCTGGACGCCGCGAGGAGCGCCGCCGGCACCCTGCAGGCCGCCCCGGGCGGAAAAGCCTTCTCCGACGTCCTGGGGCCCCTTCTGAGCGCCTCCGCGCTGGGCGACACGCACACGGCCGCCGTCGTCGACGTGGCCACCGGCACGCGCGTGTACGACGCCGGCGCCGACAAAGCCCTCACCCCGGCCTCCACGACCAAGATCGCCACCGCGGTCGCCGCCCTGTCCGCCCTGGGCCCCGACCACCGCCTCACCACGCGCGCGGCCCTCGAACCCGACACCGGCGAACTCGTCCTGGTCGGTGGCGGCGACCCCACCCTCACCGCGCACGAGGCGTCCGACGGCTGGGCCAGCCTGCGCACGCTGGCCGCGAACGCCGCGAAGGCACTTCAGCGGCGCGGCATCCACAAGGTCACGCTCTCCTACGACACGACCCTCTACTCCGGCCCCGCCCTGCACCCCATCGGCGTCAACGACAACCTGGCACCCGTGAGCGCCCTCACCGCCGACGAGGGCCGCGCCGACGACTCCACCAGCGGTCCGGCAGCCCGCGCGAGCGACCCGGCGCAGGCGGCGGCCGGCGAGTTCGCGGGCTTCCTGGACGCCGCCGGCATCACCACCACACCGCCCGGCCCCTCCAAGGCCAGCACGCGCGCGGAGACCCTCGCCACGGTCTCCTCGCCCCCGCTGTCCACCCTGGTCGAGCGCATGCTGACCAACAGCGACAACGACATCGCCGAGCACCTGGCCCGCCAGACGGCCCTCGCCAGCGGCGAACCCGGCAGCTTCGACGGCGGCGCCAAGGCGATCTCCGCACGGCTGACCAAGCTCGGCCTGCCGATGTCCGGCGCCTCCTTCCACGACGGCAGCGGCCTCGACCGCGACGACCGGCTCACCGCCGGCCTCCTGACCGGCCTCCTCGTCACGGCCGGCGACCCCGAACGCCCCGGCCTGCGCCCCGTCCTCACCGGCCTGCCCGTGGCCGGCTTCACCGGCACCCTCGCCGACCGCTACACCGACAGCGCGGCAGGCGTCGTACGCGCCAAGACCGGCACCCTGACCGGGGTGAACACCCTCGCCGGCACGGTCGTGGACGCCGACGGCCACCTCCTGGCCTTCGCCTTCATGGCCTCCGGCACGACCAGCCCCACGGAGGCCGAGTCGGCCCTGGACAAGACGGCGACGGCACTGGCGAACTGCGGCTGCAGGTAGCGGATCCCGCTGCCGTGCCGGGTGCCCGCCCGACGACCCCCGCCCCTGCCACCCCTCATGGCCTGCCCCAAGCGGGAGCGGTCCCGTACGGTTGACAGCATGACTGGCTTCGGTGGCACCACATCTCCCGGGATGGTCGACTGGAACCTCGCGGTGGCAACCGCGACGCGGCTCGTACGGCCGGGCCCCGACGTCAGCCGTGACGAGGCACGCGCCGTCGTCGCGGAGCTGCGCCGGCACGCGAAAGCCTCGGAGGAACACGTCCGGGGCTTCACTCGTATGGGCACAGAGGAGACCCACGACACCCCGGTCCTCGTGGTCGACCGCCCCGGCTGGGTCCGCGCCAACGTCGCCGGCTTCCGCGAGATCCTCAAACCGCTCCTGGAGAAGATGCAGGAACGCCGCGCCGGCAGCGCCGGCAGCGCGGTCCTCGGCACCGTCGGCGGCAAGGTCACCGGCGTGGAACTGGGCATGCTGCTCTCGTTCCTGTCCTCCCGCGTCCTCGGCCAGTACGAGACCTTCGCCCCCGCCGGCCGCGACCTCCCCGCCGGCGAGAGCGGCGGCGGCCGCCTCCTGCTCGTCGCCCCCAACATCGTCCACGTCGAGCGCGAACTCGACGTCGAGCCGCACGACTTCCGCCTCTGGGTGTGCCTGCACGAGGAGACCCACCGCACCCAGTTCACGGCCGTGCCCTGGCTGCGCGACCACCTGGAGGGCGAAATCCAGTCGTTCTTGGCGGAGACCGACGTCGACCCGATGACCTTCCTGGAGCGCATCAGGGAAGCCGCCCAGTCCCTCGCCGGAGGCCGCCCCGAGGGCGAGGAGGACGACGGCGGCCGCTCCTTCGTGGAACTGGTGCAGACCCCGGCCCAGCGCGAGATCCTCAGCCGCCTCACCGCCGTCATGTCCCTGCTGGAGGGGCACGCCGACTACGTCATGGACGGCGTCGGACCCAGCGTCGTACCGACCGTCTCGGAGATCCGCGAGAAGTTCCAGCAGCGTCGCGCCAAGGGCGCCTCCCGTCTCGATCTCGCCCTGCGCAAGCTGCTGGGTCTGGATGCCAAACTGAGGCAGTACCGGGACGGCGAGAGGTTCGTACGAGCCGTCGTCGAGCAGGTCGGCACCGACGGCTTCAACCGCGTGTGGACCTCGCCCAACACCCTTCCCACCAAGGCGGAGATCGCCAAACCGGCGGACTGGGTCGCGCGGGTGCATCGCAAGGCCGAGTCGTGAACGGCATGGACACGTCGTGAATGGAATCCGGCCTGCGGCAGGCGAACGCCCCTCCAATCACCCGTCCGAGGGACCGTGAGCCATGCGTAGGCGTGCAATGCTCGGGGAACCGCCTGGTTCTGTCACCATCTACACACTCTGAGTGACCGACTCGGGTTCACCCCCCGAAAACTTCATGAAGGGAACCGGACATGGGTCCCCATCCTGCGGTCGCGGCGATACGCCTGGCGGTCCGCCGCGTCCTCCACGACATCCTCAACGACCTCCACACCCCCGGCGGGCTCGGCCGACAGGCCACCGGCGAGCGCCTGGACCGGACAGCCGAGCGGCCCCCCTCCCCGCTCGTGCTCGTCGCGTGCTCCGGCGGCGCCGACTCCATGGCCCTCGCCTCCGCCCTCGCCTTCGAGGCGCCCAGACTCGGCATCCGCGCCGGAGGCGTCACCGTCGACCACGGCCTCCAGCCCGGCTCCGGCCTCCGCGCCGACGAAGTGGCCCTGCGCCTGCGGGAACTCGGCCTCGACCCGGTCGAGTCCGTCACCGTCACCGTCGGCCGCGACGGCGGACCGGAAGCCGCCGCCCGCGACGCCCGCTACGCCGCCCTCGACGCCGTGGCCGAACGCCACGGGGCCGCCACGGTCCTGCTCGGCCACACCCGCGACGACCAGGCCGAAACCGTCCTGCTGGGCCTCGCCCGCGGCTCCGGCATCCGCTCCCTGTCCGGAATGGCCGCGGTCTCGGGGGCCGGCGGCCGCTACCGGCGGCCCTTCCTGGCGCTCGACCGGCAGACCGCCCGCAAGGCCTGCATGGCCCAGTCGCTCCCGGTCTGGGACGACCCGCACAACGCCGACCCGGCCTACACCCGCTCCCGGCTCCGGCACGAAGGCCTGCCCGCGCTGGAGAAGGCCCTCGGCAAAGGAGTCGTGGAGGCGCTCGCCCGCACCGCCCAGCTCTCCCGCGACGACGCCGACGCCCTCGACGCCTGGGCCTGCCAGGCCGAGGCCTCCGTACGCGACGCCACGGGCCTGCTGGAATGCGCCAAGCTCTACGCCCTCCCGCCCGCCGTACGCCGCCGGATCCTGCGCCGCGCGGCCATCGAGGCCGGTGCTCCGGCCGGTTCGCTGTTCGCCCGGCACATCGAGGAAGTCGACCGCCTGATCACCGGCTGGCGCGGTCAGGGAGCCATCAATCTCCCGGGCAGAGTCGTCGCCCAGCGCCAGGGTGGCAGACTGGTGATTCGGCAAGGCTGAATCCCGGCCCCGCGGAGCGACCCTCCGGCGGCCGGCCCGGGCAGCCGGTGGCCGTGACTGCGGCCGTAAGTGCGGGACGACCGAAAGTGATGCGGGTGGACGCGAACGACATGGGTGCCGACCTCCAGCAGGTGCTCATCAGCAAAGAAGAGATCGACGCGAAGCTGGCCGAGCTGGCCGCGAAGATCGACGCGGAGTACGAGGGCAAGGACCTGCTCATCGTCGGCGTCCTCAAGGGCGCCGTGATGGTCATGGCGGACCTCGCGCGGGCGCTGTCCACCCCCCTCACCATGGACTGGATGGCCGTGTCCTCCTACGGCGCGGGCACCCAGTCCTCCGGTGTCGTGCGGATCCTCAAGGACCTCGACACCGACATCAAGGGCAAGCACGTCCTGATCGTCGAGGACATCATCGACTCCGGCCTGACCCTGTCCTGGCTGATCAACAACCTCGGCTCCCGCGAGCCCGCCTCCCTGAAGGTGTGCACGCTGCTGCGCAAGCCCGACGCGGCCAAGGTCGCCATCGACGTCGAGTGGGTCGGCTTCGACATCCCGAACGAGTTCGTCGTCGGCTACGGCCTCGACTACGCCGAGAAGTACCGCAACCTGCCGTTCGTCGGTACGCTCGCGCCCCACGTCTACGGCGGCTGAGCCAGTCGGCTCAAGCCCTGTAGGACGATCGGGAACCCCGGCGGGTTCCGTGCCGTTGAAGCATGCAGAGACGGGTTTCCCCGCCGTCGAAGCAACTTCGTGCGGCTTCGGGCATCCATGCTGGGGTACCGTCAGAAGAACTGTCTTATCAAACTCACTATGGCAGGAGGGACGGGGCGACACCGCTCCGTATGGATGGACGTGAAGCGATACTTCCGTGGGCCGGTCATGTGGATCGTGCTGGCCGTCCTTGCCGTGGTCGTGTTGATGCAGGTCGTCGGCTCGTCCGGCGGCTACAAGACGGTGGACACCGGCCAGGTCGTGGCGGCGATCAACGCCAACAAGGTCCAGTCGGCCAAGCTCACCACCGGTGACGAGCAGAGCATCAAGGTCACGCTCAAGGACGGCCAGAAGGTCGAGGGCAGCTCGAAGATCCAGGCGAGCTACATCGGCGACCAGGGCGTGACGATTGCCGGCACGCTGCAGACCAAGTACCAGGACAAGCAGATCCCCGACGGCTACACGGTCTCGCCGTCCAAGCAGAACCCGTTCGTCGGCGTCCTGCTCTCCCTGCTGCCCTTCGTCCTGATCGTGGTCGTCTTCCTGTTCCTGATGAATCAGATGCAGGGCGGCGGCTCCCGGGTGATGAACTTCGGCAAGTCCAAGGCCAAGCTCATCACCAAGGACACCCCGAAGACGACGTTCTCCGACGTCGCCGGCTGTGACGAGGCCGTCGAGGAGCTCCACGAGATCAAGGAGTTCCTGCAGGAGCCGGCGAAGTTCCAGGCCGTCGGCGCCAAGATCCCCAAGGGCGTGCTGCTCTACGGCCGCCCGGGTACGGGCAAGACCCTGCTCGCGCGCGCCGTCGCCGGCGAGGCGGGCGTCCCCTTCTACTCGATCTCCGGTTCCGACTTCGTCGAGATGTTCGTCGGTGTCGGTGCCTCCCGGGTCCGTGACCTGTTCGAGCAGGCCAAGGCGAACGCCCCGGCGATCGTCTTCGTCGACGAGATCGACGCGGTCGGCCGCCACCGCGGCGCCGGCCTCGGCGGTGGTCACGACGAGCGCGAGCAGACGCTGAACCAGCTGCTCGTCGAGATGGACGGCTTCGACGTCAAGGGCGGCGTCATCCTGATCGCCGCCACCAACCGGCCCGACATCCTCGACCCGGCGCTGCTGCGCCCCGGCCGCTTCGACCGCCAGATCGCGGTCGACCCGCCGGACCTGCAGGGCCGCCTGGAGATCCTCAAGGTTCACCAGAAGGGCAAGCCGGTCGCGCCCGACGTCGACCTGTCCGCCGTCGCCCGCCGCACCCCGGGCATGACCGGTGCCGACCTCGCGAACGTGCTGAACGAGGCAGCGCTGCTCACCGCCCGCGGCGACCAGAAGCTGATCGACAACAAGGCGCTGGACGAGGCGATCGACCGCGTGGTCGCGGGCCCGCAGAAGCGGACCCGGATCATGTCGGACAAGGAGAAGAAGATCACCGCGTACCACGAGGGCGGTCACGCCCTGGTCGCGGCGGCCTCGCCGAACTCCGACCCGGTCCACAAGATCACGATCCTGTCCCGCGGCCGCGCCCTCGGTTACACGATGGTTCTGCCCGACGAGGACAAGTACTCGACCACGCGCAACGAGATGCTCGACCAGCTCGGCTACATGCTGGGCGGCCGCGCGGCCGAGGAACTGGTCTTCCACGACCCGACGACCGGCGCCGCGAACGACATCGAGAAGGCCACCAACCTGGCCCGCGCGATGGTCACCCAGTACGGCATGACCGAGCGGCTCGGCGCCATCAAGTTCGGCGGCGACAACAGCGAGCCGTTCCTCGGCCGTGAGATGGCTCACCAGCGCGACTACTCGGAAGAGGTCGCCGCGCTGGTCGACGAAGAGGTCAAGAAGCTCATCGAGAACGCGCACAACGAGGCCTGGGAGATCCTGGTCGAGAACCGCGACGTGCTCGACCAGCTCGTCCTTCACCTGCTGGAGAAGGAGACCCTGGGCAAGGAGGAGATCGCCGAGATCTTCGCCCCGATCGTCAAGCGCCCGCCGCGGCCCGCGTGGACCGGTTCCTCGCGCCGCACCCCGTCCACCCGCCCGCCGGTGCTCTCCCCGAAGGAGCTGGCACTGACCAACGGTGCGAACGGCGCGACGGCCGCGATCAGCACGGTCAAGGCCACCGCCACGGAGTCGGCCCCGGTGACGGACCAGACCCCGGAGGACCGCCCGGAGAGCTGACGGCTTTTCGGCCAACCGGCCCGGAATGAACGCCGCGTCCACCAGGTTTTAGCCTGGGGGCGCGGCGTTCTTATGTCCGCAAGGTGAACATGTGGCTGCCGTCACATGTGAAGGCTCAGGAACGAGGAACCAGATGACCGACCCCGTGACGCTGGACGGCGAGGGCCACATCGGCGAGTTCGACGAGAAGCGCGCCGAGAACGCCGTACGCGAGCTGCTGATCGCGGTCGGCGAGGACCCGGAGCGCGAAGGCCTGCGGGAGACCCCGGCTCGGGTGGCACGGGCGTACAAGGAGATCTTCGCGGGCCTGTGGCAGAAGCCCGAGGACGTCCTGACGACGACGTTCGACCTGGGGCACGACGAGATGGTCCTGGTGAAGGACATCGAGGTCTACAGCACCTGTGAGCATCATCTGGTGCCGTTCCGCGGAGTCGCGCACGTCGGTTACATCCCGTCGACGTCCGGGAAGATCACCGGTCTGTCCAAGCTGGCCCGGCTCGTGGACGTCTTCGCGCGCCGCCCCCAGGTGCAGGAACGTCTCACGACGCAGATCGCCGACTCCCTGATGACGATCCTGGAGCCGCGAGGCGTGATCGTGGTCATCGAGTGCGAGCACATGTGCATGTCCATGCGCGGCATCCGCAAGCCGGGGGCGAAGACCATAACGTCGGCCGTCCGTGGCCAGCTGCGGAACGTGGCCACACGGAATGAGGCGATGAGCCTCATCATGGCGCGCTGACCCGGTGACACTCAGGCGGTCATGCCGCCGGCTCTGCCCCCGGGGGGTTCTGGTCGTCGTCCTCCGGGAGCTTGCACACCCGCTCCAGGAACATGGCCGCAGCTATCACGCCGATGCCCGCCAGGACCGAGAAGCCGGCGTAGAGGGCCTGGTCGCGGCGGACCGGGATGTCGAGCAGCTCCAGCAGGAAGACGCCCGTGCCGCCGTACATGCCGGCGACGAGGGCGGCGACCAGGGCGCTGGCCTGGCCGAAGACGACCGCGCGGGCGGCCATCAGCGGGTCGACGCCCTTCGCGCCGGGGCGTCGCTCGCGCTGGGCCTTGAAGCGGGCGCGCAGCGAGAGCGCCGTCGACAGCAGGACCACCGCGATCAGGGCGAGCACGATGGGCGCGGCCAGGGGGACGCTGGGAAGGGTCCCGATCGAGTTCCAGAGGCGGGCGCCCGCCCAGGACAGGATGCCGGCCACGACGAACACGCCCGCCAGCACCCTGATGCGCAGCTCTCTCACGGTGTCCCTTCAGCTCCCCCGGACCGGTCCGGACTGCGGTCGTGTCGACCTTGTCGTCTTGACCTTAACGACTACTCGGGCAGTCGGAGTTCCAGGTCCGCGCGGGGCGCGACACCCTCTCGGGTGACGACGGACAGCAGTTCGGCCACCGTGCCGCGGCCGGGCAGCTGGGCTTCGGGGTCCACGTCGTGCCAGGGGGCGAGCACGAAGGCGCGCTCGTGGGCGCGCGGGTGGGGCAGGGTGAGCTGCGGGTCGTCGGAGGTGACGTCGGCGTAGGCGACGATGTCGACGTCCAGGGTGCGCGGGCCCCAGTGCTCGTCGCGGACGCGTTGGTACGCCTCCTCGATGGCGTGCGCCCGCTCCAGGAGGGAGGCGGGGGGCAGAGTGGTCTTGAGGACCACGACGGCGTTGAAGAACGACGGCTGGCTGCCGGGCGCCACGCCCCAGGGCTCGGTCTCGTACACCGGGGAGACGGCCTTCACGCGGACACCGGGGGTGTCCTCCAGGGCGTCGACGGCACCCTGGAGGGTCTCCAGACGGTTGCCGAGGTTGGAGCCGATGGAGATCACGGCCCATTTGGGGTTCTGCAGGGTCGTGTCGGCCGCGTCGACCTGCTCGACGACCGAGGCGGGCACCGGCTGGACGGTCGGGTCGCTGTGACCCTGGAGGAAAGATCGGGTCATACTCGGCTCCGGGTGATGGTGACGGTCACATCGTCGAAGGGGACGGTGATCGGCGCGTCCGGTTTGTGGACGCACACCTCCACCTCCTGGACCCCTTCGTGCTTCAGGCAGGTCTGGGCGATCCGCTCGGCGAGAGTCTCGATGAGATCCACCGGCTCGCCCCCCACCACGGCCGCGACCTCCTCGGCCACGACGCCGTAGTGCACGGTCTTCGCCAGGTCGTCGTCGGCCGCGGCCGACCGGGTGTCCAGCCCCAGGACGAGGTCGACGATGAAGGTCTGGCCCTCCTCGCGCTCCTTGGGGAACACGCCGTGGTGCCCGCGGGCCTTGAGGCCGCGCAGCGCGACACGATCCACGCGAATCACTCCTGCAATCGTCGGGAATGACCGGCCCGTACCGCGTGCGGGCGGCACACCGGCTTCAGACGAATCTACCTGCGGGCACTGACAAAGCCGGGCTGCGGGGCGCGGGCCCGGGCCGGGAGCACGAGGGTTCATCTCGTGTTTCCCCGGGAAAACCCGGCGGTGTCATGGGTTGGTAGCGGCTCCTACCCCGGGGTAGGTGATTCCAACCACTTCTTCCTCCCTGTGCCGGGGGCCGCCCGCTCAGCCGAGGGGTTCGTCGTCCGGATTCACGCCGTCGACGCCGCTCTCCCCGTTCTCGTCGTCGCTCTCCGCCAGGACGGGGGAGGCGTGGTGCGACCAGAGCTTCCAGCCGGAGGGCGTGCGCCGGAACACGTTCGTGGCGACGACGAGCTGGCCGACCAGCGGTCCCAGTTCCGCGCCGTCCTTCGGGGCGGGGCCGCCACTGAGGATGTTCTCGGTGCAGGTCACCAGCGCGGTGTCGCCGGTGACGGAGACGTGCACATCGGTGAGGAAGAACTGGATGTAGTCGGTGTTGGCCATGATCAGGGCGTACGACCTGAGGACCTCGCCGCGGCCGGTGAGCACCGGCCAGCCGGGGTGGACGCAGGAGATCACGCCAGTGTCCGCCGGGTCGTGGTACTCCTCGTCGACGCCCAGGTCGGCGGGGGTGAGCCAGAGCGAGGACAGCTCCTCGAAGTCACCGCGTTCCATCGCCTCGTAGAAGGCGGTGTTGGCGGCCTCCACCTGTTCGACGTCGGTATGAGGGGCGCTCACCGGGCTCCTTCCGCCCCGCGCTCGCCCGCGGCGCCCAGCGTGTGCTGTGCATCACGCGCCCCGCGTTCACTTCCCGCTCCCGCGCCCGGCGCCGACCCCGCCGTCCGCGCCTGTTCCACGGCGCGCGCGACCCGTACCGCGTCCGCGGTGGCGCGCACCTCGTGTACGCGCACCGCCCACGCGCCGGAGTGCGCCGCGAGTGCGGAGACGGCGGCCGTGGCGGCGTCGCGCTCGCGGGCCGGCGGGGGCGCGCCGTCCGGGCCGGCGAGGACGCGGCCGAGGAACCGCTTGCGGGAGGCGGCCACGAGCAGGGGGTACCCGAGGGCGCGCAGGCGGTCGAGGTGGGCGAGGAGCGTGAGGTCGTGCTCGGCGTCCTTGGAGAAGCCGAGGCCGGGGTCGACGATGATGCGGTCGGGCGCGATCCCGCCCGCCAGAACGGCCTCCACGCGTGCGTGCAGCTCGTCCACGACTTCGGTGACGACGTCCTCGTAGACGCCCCTGACGCTGTCGCCCTGGAGGAAGCCGCGCCAGTGCATGACGACGAACGGGGCGCCCGTGTCGGCGACCGCCGGGATCATCGCGGGGTCGGCGAGGCCGCCGCTGACGTCGTTGACGAGGGCGGCGCCGGCCGCGAGGGACTGCTCGGCGACGGAGGCGCGCATGGTGTCGACGGAGACGACGACGCCTTCGGAGGCGAGGCCGCGGACGACCGGGACGACCCGCCGGAGTTCCTCGGCCTCGTCGACGCGGGTGGCGCCGGGGCGGGTGGACTCGCCGCCGACGTCGACCAGGTCTGCGCCTTCGGACACGAGGTCCAGGCCGCGCTTCACGGCGGCGGTCGTGTCGAACCAGCGGCCGCCGTCGGAGAAGGAGTCGGGGGTGACGTTGACCACACCCATGACCGCGCACCGGTCCCATGGCGGAAAGCCGGGCGCCTGGCCGCGCCCGCTGTGGCTGTTCATACGTTCAGCGTAGGCCCAGCGGGGCGCCGGGAATGCGCGGCGGCCCGGGCGGAGACCCCGAGCTGGAGGGGTGGGACGCCCGCCCGGGCCGGTCCTCGGTCGCACCGCTCGCTTGCGCGGTGCTCAGCGTCGTGGCACGGCGCTCAGGCCGCGCGCATGTCCGTTTCCGCGAGGGAGTGCGCGCAGGGGCGCTCGGCTGCCGCCTTGCGCCGGCGCAGGGCGCGCGGGAGCGGGAGCGCGAGGTCGACGAAGCCCTCCGCCTGCATGGTGGCGAAGCCGATGCGGGGCAGGTCCGTCGTGGCGCGGTAGACCATGAACCGCGGTTCCCAGCGCGGCTGGAACTTGGCGTTGAACTTGTACAGCGACTCGATCTGGAACCAGCGCGAGAGGAACACCAGCAGCCCGCGCCAGGCACGCAGCACCGGACCGGCGCCGATCTTCTCCCCGCGCGCGAGGGCGGAGCGGAACATCGCGAAGTTCAACGAGACCCGGGCGATGCCGAACTTCGGCGCGGCCTGCAGGGCGGCGACGATCAGCAGTTCGTTCATGCCGGGGTCGGCGCTGCGGTCGCGGCGCATCAGGTCCAGCGACGCGCCGTCCTTGCCCCAGGGCACGAAGTGCAGGACCGCCTTCAGGTCGCCGTACTCGCCGGGCTCGTCGTCCTGCTTGTGCGCGGTGGCGATCAGGCAGTCGCCGTCGGAGGGGTCGCCGATGCGGCCGAGAGCCATCGAGAAGCCGCGCTCGGTGTCGGTGCCGCGCCAGTCCTCCGCGGCCCGGCGGATGCGCTCCAGCTCGGCCTCGCCGACGTCACGGATGCGCCGTACTCGGGTTTCGTAGCCGGCCCGCTCGATGCGCTTGACCATCTGTCGTACGTTGCGCATCGCGCGTCCGGCGAGCGAGAAATCCGCGACGTCCACCACCGCCTCGTCGCCCAGCTCCAGGGCGTCCAGGCCCGTCTCCCGGGTCCACACCTCGCCGCCCGTCTCCGAGCAGCCCACGACGGCCGGGGTCCAGGAGTGGGCCTTGGCCTCGTCCATGAAGCGCTCGATCGCGCCGGGCCAGGCCTCGACGTCACCGATGGGGTCGCCGCTGGCGAGCATCACACCGGAGATGACGCGGTAGGTGACCGCGGCCTTGCCGCTGGGCGAGAAGACGACGGCCTTGTCACGGCGCAGCGCGAAGTGGCCGAGGGAGTCGCGGCTGCCGTGCTTCTCCAGCAGGGCCCGCAGCCGGGACTCGTCCTCCTCGGTGAGGCGCGCGGCCGGGTGCTCGGGGCGGAACGCCAGGTAGATGGTGGTGACGGCGGTGATCCAGCCGAGCGCGCCGAGCGAGAAGGCGACGGTCCAGGACGTGTTGCCCTGGTAGTCGACCGGGCCCTCGAAGCCGAACAGGCCGTAGACGACGTGCGTCAGTCGGTCGGCCAGGCTCGGGTCACCGATCGTCCGGTGCGGGTGCACGCTGACGATCACGAGGCCGAGGACCAGGGAACCGGCACTCATAAGTACGAAGTTGGTAAGAGCTCGCCACCTGCTGCGCGGGTCCGGCAGGGCCGAGAACTGGTCACGATGGAGCAGCAGCGGCACGAGCAGCGCGACCGCGATCAGCACGCCGACGATCGAGTGCCGGTAGGCGAACTGCGCCGCCGCACCTGCCGGCAGCAGCGCGACCGCGGCCCGCCATGCCCGGCGCTTGCGCCGCTTGATCCCGTGCGCGAGCAGCAGCAACAGCACGCCGGCACTCAGCGAGAGCGCTGCGGCGAAGGGCCCGAACGAGCCCGGCAGCACCTCGGCGATAGCGTGCATACGGCTGTGACGGAAGCGCGGGAACACACCCGCGGCAATGTCCAGGACGCCCACGAGCGCGGCCGCCCTGCCGACCAGGACGGGAACGGCCTCGGGGCGCGGGCCGCGCAGTATGCGCCGCGCCCGGCTTGATCGGCTCGGAACCTCGCCCGACATTTCCCCATCTATCCTGACAGACATCGCATCCCGTAGTTCTGCGAGAGACCTTGAACCCGGGCCCGATCGGGCATCCGGCGACATTGCGCCCTCTAGGACGGTGTCTCGGGGAGAGAGGTTCACTCCTCACCGGAAAGTCGGGTCAAAGGTCAAGGAAAGCCCCGGGCAAGCCCTCGCGACGGTGCGTGGGCACGTGCCGGGCGGAGAGCGCAGGCAGGAAGCAGCCCATGGGTCTGACGAGCAACAAAGTGCTGATGCTGGCGGTCGTGATCGCCGCCGTTCTGTTCGCCGGTACGGTCTGGCTGTGGCCGCGGCTGGCGCGGCAGAACTGGCGGGCCGTCCTCGGGCGGGTCGGCCTGCTGCTCGCCACGCAGCTTGCGGTCTTCTCCTCGGTGGGACTCGCCACGAATCAGGCCTTCGGTTTCTATGCGAGCTGGGCGGACCTGTTCGGTCAGGAGAACGGCCAGGGGGTGGTCGTGGATCACATAGCCGGGGGCAGTAACAGCCCCATCCAGGTGGTCTCCACGTCCCGGGTCATCGGTGTGAGCAGTTCGATGCCGCAGGTGGCCGGGCAGGTCCAGAAGGTCGACATCATCGGTCGTTCGACCCATCTGTCGACGCCGGCGTTCGTGTACCTGCCGCCGGAGTATTTCCAGTCGCAGAACCGCGGGCGCAAGTTCCCGGTGTCGGTCGTGCTGACCGGTTACCCCGGTACGGCCCAGGCCCTGGTGGACAAGCTGCATTACCCCACGACGGCGCAGCAGCTGGCCAAGCAGGGGAAGATGCAGCCGATGATCCTGGTGATGATGCGGCCGACCGTGGCGCCGCCGCGGGACACCGAGTGCGTCGACGTGCCCGGTGGCCCGCAGGCCGAGACCTTCTTCGCGAAGGATCTGCGTGACGCGGTGATGGCGCACTACCGGGTTGACAAGACGCCTGCCAGCTGGGGCATCGTCGGCGACTCGACCGGTGGTTACTGCGCGTTGAAGATCGCCATGCACCACCCGGGTTCGTACGCGGCCGCCGCGGGCCTTTCGCCGTACTACAAGGCGCCGATCGACCCGACCACCGGGGATCTCTTCCACGGCAACAAGAACCTGCAGAACCGTGCCGACCTCTTCTGGACGATCAAGAATCTGACCGCGCCCGAGACGTCGCTGCTCGTCACCAGCAGCAAGGTCGGTGAGCACAATTACAAGGACACGCTCAAATTCATCAAGAGTGTGCAGGACACGAACGTGACCAGGATTTCGTCGATCATCCTTCCCAGCGGCGGGCACAACTTCAACACCTGGAAGCGGGAGATCCCCAGCACGCTCCAGTGGCTCAGCTCACGACTGGTCGCCCACTGAACCCCCTGGGCCCGACACTCTGTGAAGCCGGACATGTGGCCGTGTTTTTACGGGGCGGGGGCCCACGATTCGCCTACGCGCGGTAAGTTTCTGGCCATGCCACGTGGACGCCACCGCCATTCCCCACCTCTGCACCGGCTGTTGCCTGCCTCGGCGATCGCCGGTGTGTCCATCGTCTGCGCGCTGGGTCCCTGGGTGTTCACCGAGGCCATGGTGCTGCGCGCCCTGGCCGCTGCCGCCGCCGCGACGGCGGTCGTCGGCGCGGTCGTGATGCGCCGCTGGGACACACAGGCGGGCAAGCGGGTCGCCGAGCTCACACGCGCGCGTGCCGGCGACGAATGGCGCTACGAGGAGCGGGTCGCCGAACTGGAGACCGACCTGGAGGAGTCGCGCGAACTGCGCGCGAAGCTGGAGCAGCGGCTGCGTGCCAAGCGCACGGAGCTCGCGGGCCTGCGCAACGAGCACGCGGCCCTGCTGCGCCGGTACGCCACGGCGGAGACCGAGCGCGCGAGCGCCCTGGAAGGCCGCCGGCTGCTGGAGATCGAGTCGGCCGCGCCCTCGTCCTCGCTCGCGCTGCCGCCCGCGCGTCGCGCCGAGCCGGAGCCGACCGGGACGAAGACGGCGCACGAGTCCGCCGAGACGGCCGGCGCCGCCGGTGAGGCCGAGGCGGACGGCGCGGACGAGCCGCCGGCGCGGGCGGTGTTCTCGTCCGAGGGCGCACGGCTGTACCGGCAGGCCCTGACGGCCCTGGTCCGGTTCGACGGCGAGGTTTCGGCCGAGTCCGTGCCGGAGGCCGCAGAGGCCGCAGAGGCTGCGGAGGGGGCCGCTGCCGAGCACGACGAGACCGCGGTTTCCGAAGCCGCGGGTTCCGATGCTGCGGTTTCCGAGGTGGCGGCTGCTGAGGCCGTGACGTCCGGGGACACGGCTGCGGAGGCGGTGGCGCCCGAGACCGGCGCGGATGCCGGCGTGGCCGGGGCGGATGCGGGCCTTCTCGCGGCGAGCACGGCAGATGTTCGCAGGTCCGACGCGGTGGAGGCCGATTCCGCCGCCCGTCCGAAGGGCGCTGCGGAACTCGCCGGAGGCGTTGCCGTGGAAGGCACCGAAGAAGGCGCGGCCGAAGGTGTGACGGACGGTGCCGGTGATCCTCGGAGCGAGGCCGGTGCGCCGGACGCCCAGGAGGAGGAGGCGCAGGGGCAGCCCTTGGCGGCCGACGGGCACACGCGCGTGGCCGCCACCACCACCGCACCGGTCGAGCCCGCCAAGCCGGTGGGCCGCCCGCCCGCCGGGCACTTCACCGTGCCGACCGCGGTGGCCGTCGTACCGGCCGCGCCCGCGCGGCGCCCGGTGGTCGAGGGCGGTTTCGACTTCTTCGGCACCCAGAAGGGCGCGCCGAAGGCCGCGCTGGACTCCGTGCAGAACGAGGATCTCGCCGATGTCGTCGGCGCCGAGGCCCTCGCCGTGCACAAGGCTGAGGCCGAGGCCGACTTCAAGCCCGCCGGAGCGCAGGAGCACGGCGTCGGCCAGGTCATCGACCTGACCGCGCACGACGAGACCGAGCAGATCGACGTACAGGGGCTGCGCAGCGCGGCTTCCTGAGTCCCTCAGCAGGCAGGCACGAGGCCCGGCTTCCCGCACAGGGAGCCGGGCCTCCTGTCATTCCGAGGTCATTCCGAGGTCATCCCGAGGTCAGCCCGAGGTCATCCAGCGGTCGGGGCGGGCGTCCCGGCGGCCCGTACGGGACCTCTCCGCCTGGGCGTGCAGGAGCCGCGCGGCCTGCTGGGCGTCCCGCGAGCGGGCCGTGACGGTCTTGTCGGCCCCCGTGTCCACATGGACGTCCGCGAGCCGCCAGAGGCGCTGCCAGGGGCCCTGGGTCAGTCGCACGCTCTGCACCTTGGCGTGCGGGACCAGCGAGAGCCGGCGACGGAGCAGGCCGTGCCGGGTGGCGAACACCGCGTCGGTGACCGCGAGGCGGTGCCCGCGCCACCACACCGGCACGCACCAGCGGGCCCGCCGCGGCGGGCGTGCCAGTTCCTGAGGCACGGTCACGCCGGGCAGCACGCGCGCGACGACCGACTCGGCGATCGGGCGCGGAGCGACCGGCACCAGCACCGAGTTGGCGGACCCGGCCACGTCCAGTTCCACCCGCACCCAGCCCAGCCGCCGCCACAGCAGGGGCTCCACGAACCGCACGGTCTGCACCCGGCCGGGCGGGACCGTCTCGTGTGAACGGTCGAGCAGCCCGTGGTCGATGCGCAGTCCGTCCGGTGACTCGCTCACCGTCCAGTCGAACTCGCCGACGAACCGTCCCACGCTGCTCGCGCCGACCGCGCCGAACAGCGGGAGGGCGGTGGCGAGGACCGTCCACAGGTTGTGGGTGGTGAGCCACAGCACGGTCGGGACGACGAGCGCGGCGCACAGCGAGCCCCAGGTGGCGCCCGTCAGCAGCAGGGAGATCGCCAGCGCGCGCGGGGGCACGCGCAACAGCTCCTGCGCCGGCGCCTCGCCGACTTCGCGCGCCGTCTCGGGCGCGAAACCCGCCGCGCGCGCCAGCAGCTCCGCACGCAGGGCGCGCGCCTCCTGCTCGCCCAGGAAGGCCAGTTCGTCCTTGTCGTCGGCGCCCACGACGTCGATCCGCAGCTTCGCGACGCCGGCCAGGCGCGCGAGGAGGGGCCGGGAGACGTCCACGGCCTGGACGCGCTCCAGGCGGATGTGCGCGGTGCGCCGGAACAACAGGCCGGTCCGGATGCGCAGTTCGGTGTCGGTGACCGCGAACCGCGTGAACCACCAGGACAGGAAGCCGTAGAGGCCGGCCACCGGCACCAGCACCGCGAGCCCCAGCAGCAGCACGGTGGTGGTCAGCCGGGCCAGCTGCTGCTGCGTCCCGTTCGGGTCGTGCACCGCCCATCCGGCGAGTACGGCGACCGGCGCCCAGGCCCGGCGGAACGGCGTGACGGGGTGCAGCCGGCGCTCGGTCACCGGCACAGGCGCGGGTATCTCCTCGTCGTGGTCCGGGGTCGTCACAGGCCCGCCGATCGCGCCTCGCCCAGCTCGGTGAGCCGGTCGCGCAGCCGTTCCGCCTCGGCCGGGTCCAGGCCGGGGATGGTGGCGTCGGTCGCGGCGGCCGCCGTGTGCAGCTCCACGGTCGCCAGCCCGAAGCGCCGCTCGACGGGTCCGGAGGTGACCTCCACCATCTGCATCCGCCCGTACGGCACCACCGTCTCCTCGCGCCACAGGACACCGCGGCTGATCAGCAGGTCGTCCGCGCGCTCGGCGTACCGCCACGAGCGCCAGTTGCGCTCCAGCAGCCTCCAGCACCATGCGGCGAAGGCCAGCGGCAGCAGCGCGAAGGCCGCCCACGCGGGCCCCACGAGCAGGCCCAGCAGCAGCCCGGCGGCGACCGCGAGCACCACCGTCCCCCCGACCACGAACAGCCGGCGCACCCGCACCAGAGCGGGCTGCAGGCCCCGCCACACCAACTCGTCCCCCGGTATCCCGGTCTCCTCCGGGCTCCCCGTTTCCATGGGCCCAGCGTACGTAGGGGAGACTGGGGCCATGACTCCTACGACGGAGACCACGGTCGGGATCGGCGGTGCCGCGGAGAGCACCGACATGGTGCTCAACATCGGGCCCCAGCACCCGTCCACGCACGGCGTGCTGCGGCTCAGGCTCGTGCTGGACGGGGAGCGCATCGTGCACGCGGAGCCGGTGATCGGCTACATGCACCGCGGCGCCGAGAAGCTCTTCGAGGCCCGCGACTACCGGCAGATCATCGTGCTCGCCAACCGCCACGACTGGCTGTCGGCGTTCTCGAACGAGCTGGGCGTGGTCCTCGCCGTGGAGCGGATGCTCGGCATGGAGGTGCCCGAGCGGGCGGTGTGGACGCGCACGCTGCTCGCCGAGCTGAACCGCGTCCTGAACCACCTGATGTTCCTCGGCTCCTACCCGCTGGAGCTGGGCGGCATCACCCCGGTGTTCTACGCGTTCCGCGAGCGCGAAGTGCTCCAGAACGTCATGGAGGAAGTCTCCGGCGGCCGTATGCACTACATGTTCAACCGCATCGGCGGCCTCAAGGAGGACCTGCCGGCCGGCTGGACCGCACGCGCGCGTGCCGCCGTCGCCGCCGTGCGCTCACGCATGGACGTCTTCGACGACCTGGTGCTCGGCAACGAGATCTTCCGGGGGCGTACGCGCGCGGTGGGCGTGCTGGCCCCGGAGACCGTGCACGCCTACGGCGTGAGCGGGCCCATCGCGCGCGCCTCGGGCGTCGACTTCGACCTGCGTCGTGACGAGCCGTACCTGGCGTACGGCGATCTCCAGGACACCCTGGAGGTCGTCACCCGGGGCGAGGGCGACTGCCTCGCCCGCTTCGAGGTGCTCCTGGGGCAGGCCCACAACGCGCTCGACCTCGCCGACGCCTGTCTGGACCGGCTCGCCGAGCTGCCGCCCGGGCCGATCAACCAGCGGCTGCCGAAGGTGCTGAAGGCCCCCGAGGGGCACACGTACGCGTGGACCGAGAACCCGCTCGGCATCAACGGCTACTACCTGGTCAGCAAGGGCGAGAAGACGCCGTACCGGCTGAAGCTGCGCTCGGCCTCGTACAACAACATCCAGGTGCTGACCGAACTGCTGCCGGGGACGCTGGTGGCGGACATGGTGGCGATCCTGGGTTCGATGTTCTTCGTGGTGGGCGACATCGACAAATAGGCAGGTCCGGGATGTCGTTTAGGCCAGTCCCGGGATGCCGCTCGGCTCAGGCGAGCGGGTCCGGAATTCCAACCGGCTGGACCAGCCAGCCGAAGTCGCCGAGACCGCCCGGGGCGGTGAGTTCGGCAGCTTCCCCGGCGCTCGCGAGGGCGCGCACGTAGGCGGAAGGGTCTGTGGAGGCCAGCGTGAGCGGGGGGCGTGCGCCGGTGATGTCCAAGGCGCGCAGAGCGGCGCGTTGCGTGAGGAGGCGCGCGGAGGGTGTCGTGTGCGCTGTGCCGAGGAGCTTCTGTGCCGTGTCGGAGGGCGTGCGCGCCGCGTCCTGAGGCGTGCACGAGCGCGTGTGTGCCGTGGAGGCCGCCGCGCACGCGTCCAGCGCGACGTGCGCCGTGATGTCGCACGACCCGTCCGGCACGGGCGCCGTCTCGCGCCCCTCCCGGAAGCCGGTGAGCGTCCCGAACGGGGGGCGCGCGTCGACGGTGTGCGCGTAGTCCACGGCCACCGCGAGCCCCCGCACCACCCGGTCCACCGCCGACGCCCACGCCAGGTCCCGGGGCAGCCCGATCTCCGCGCGCAGCCCCTCCTCGGCGGGCAGCGGCCACCACCGGGCGAGCCAGTCCGCCGCCGCTCCGGTCACCGGCTCCCCGAGCCGCTCGGTGCCGTCGTCGGCGACGAGCACCAGCCGGGGCACGCCCGCGGGATCGACCTCGGCGACGTCCACGGGCACGTTGTCCAGCCACTCGTTGGCGAACAGCAGCCCCGTGACGGCGGCCGGGGGAGTGTTCCGCCAGATGATGCGTTCGTCCAGTACGGCAGGGCGGTCGGCGAGTTCGACGGCGTACGCGCGCGTGCGGGCGGCCACGTCGGCCGGCAGGGCGGCCAGCACCCCGGTGACCAGCTCGCCGCGCCCCGCGCCCATGTCGACGAAGTCCAGCGCCGAGGGCCGCCCCAGCGCCTCGTCGACCCGGCACAGCAGCCGGGCCACGGCCTGCGCGAACAGCGGGGAGGCGTGCACGGACGTACGGAAGTGGCCGGCCGGGCCCTCCGGGCGGCGGTAGAAGCCGCCGGGCCCGTACAGCGCCGCCTCGGTCGCCGCACGCCAGCCGCGCCGCTCCGTTCCGTCGCGCCGGCCGGGCCGGTCGCGGGCCTCGTCCCGGTCGTGAGCGTCGTGCCCGTCGCCGGCGGGCCGTTCCGCTTCCGGTGCCGTCTCATCCGTCACCGGAACAGACTAGGCGCACAGATGATCACTCCCTCCACCTTGCGGAGTACGCGTGCCGGGTGGGGATCGGCCCTCCGGTTGACCCCTGCACGCATCTCGTTTCCCTACTCTGGGTTACGTGCAGCGCCTTTATGACTTCCTCCGCCGCCACCCGACCTGGGTCGACTCCTTCTGGGCCGTCACCCTGCTCGGGCTGTCCGGCCTGAGCGTGGTCAATCTGAACGGGGCGCCGGGGCACCACGGATCGATCGCCGCGGCGATGACCGTGTCCTTGGTCCTGGGCGTCGTCGTCGCGCTGCGCCGCCGTCATCCGGAGGCGATGCTGCTGGCCGCCTGCGCGACCGGGCTGGCCCAGCTGGTCCTGGACGTGGGGACGACCCTCGCCGACTTCGCGATGCTGGTGATCACGTACACCGTCGCGGCGATCGGTGCCCGCTGGGCCTCGCGGCTCGCCCTCGCCGTCAGCCTCGTCGCGGCGACCCTCGCACAGATCCGCTGGCCGGCGCCGGAGTCCGGTTTCGCCGGGCACATCGCCATAGCGGTCTTCCAGACAGTGCCCTTCGCGCTCGCCTGGGTGCTCGGTGACTCCATGCGCACCCGGCGCGCCTACTTCGCCCAGCTGGAGGAGCGCGCGGCCCGCCTGGAGAAGGAGCGCGAGGCGCAGTCGAAGGTCGCGGTGGCCGCCGAGCGGGCCCGGATCGCGCGCGAGCTGCACGACGTCGTCGCGCACAACGTGTCGGTGATGGTGGTGCAGGCCGACGGCGCCGCCTACGTCCTCGACGCCGCCCCCGACCAGGCCAAGAAGGCCCTGGAGACGATCTCCTCCACCGGCCGTCAGGCCCTCGCCGAGATGCGCCGCCTGCTGGGCGTGCTGCGCACCGGCGAGCACCAGGAGGGCGGGGAGTACGTCCCGCAGCCCGACGTCGAGCAGATCGACGACCTCATCGAGAAGTGCCGCAGCTCCGGCCTCCCGGTCGACTTCAAGGTCGAGGGCACCCCGCGCCCGCTGCCCAGCGGCGTGGAGCTGACCGCGTACCGGATCGTGCAGGAGGCGCTCACCAACACCCGCAAGCACGGCGGGCCCAACGCGGGCGCGAGCGTGCGGCTGGTCTACTTCGACGACGGGCTCGGCCTGCTCATCGAGGACGACGGCAAGGGCGCCCCGCACGAGCTGTACGAGGAGGGCGGCGCGGACGGCCAGGGGCATGGCCTGATCGGAATGCGCGAGCGGGTCGGTATGGTCGGCGGCACCCTGGACGCGGGCCCGCGTCCAGGCGGAGGATTCCGCATCAGCGCCCTGCTCCCGCTCAAACCGGCGCACTGACGCAGCCGTACGCCCCCTGTTGACACCTGTCAGACCCCCACTACGAAGCACCACCGCCCGTTCCGACGAAAGAGGCCCGATGACGATCCGCGTGATGCTCGTCGACGACCAGGTGCTGCTGCGCACCGGGTTCCGGATGGTGCTCGCCGCCCAGCCGGACATGGAGGTCGTCGCGGAGGCGGGCGATGGCGTCGAGGCCCTGCAGGTGCTGCGGTCCACGCCCGTCGACGTCGTCCTGATGGACGTCCGTATGCCGAAACTGGACGGTGTGGAGACCACCCGGCGGATCTGTGCCGAGCCCGACCCGCCCAAGGTGCTGATCCTGACCACGTTCGACCTGGACGAGTACGCCTTCTCGGGGCTGAAGGCGGGCGCCTCCGGCTTCATGCTCAAGGACGTACCGCCCGGTGACCTGCTGGCCGCGATCCGCTCGGTGCACAGCGGCGACGCGGTCGTGGCGCCCTCCACCACCCGGCGCCTGCTGGACCGCTTCGCGCCGATGCTGCCCTCCGCCGGCAAGGAGCCGCAGCACAAGGAGCTGGGGCGGCTCACCGACCGGGAGCGCGAGGTGATGGTGCTGGTCGCGCAGGGCCTGTCCAACGGCGAGATCGCGGCCCGGCTGGTGCTGAGCGAGGCGACGGTGAAGACCCACGTGGGCCGCATCCTGACCAAGCTCGGTCTGCGCGACCGGGTCCAGGTGGTGGTGCTGGCCTACGAGACGGGCCTGGTGCGCGCGGGCGGGCACGGCTGAGACCGGTCACGCCGAGGAGTCGCGCAGGCCCTCGCGGCCAGGGCTGACCCCGGCGCCTCCGAGCCGTCAGTGCAGCCCCCGCCACGACAGCCCCGCCACGACAGCCGAAGCCCGCTGGGGCGGGGTGCCGGTGCACCCCGGCCGCCACCGCCACTGCAGCGTCGCGCTGCGGCCTGCCCTGTCGCGCTGCGGCGTACGTCAGCGCAGGACGCCCTCGATGAAGTCGCTGCCCAGCCGGGCCACCGCTGTCAGGTCCAGCTCGTGCTGGACGTACCGGCCGCGGCGGCAGTGGGTGATCAGGCCCGCCTTCTTCAGCACCGCCAGGTGCCGGGATATCTCGGGCGCCGACATGCCGTGCGCGTCGGCCAGTTCGCTCGTGGTGTGCGGAGCTCGCGCCAGGTTCCGGCACAGGCGCATCCGCACCGGGTGGGCCAGTGCCTCCATGCGGCGGGTGAGCTGCTCCACGGACGGGGCCTGCGGGCGGGAGCCGCTCGCGGGATAGGAGATCGACGGCTGCCAGCCGTGTCTGCGCAGGACCAGGACGTGCGGCCAGCCGAGGCTGGTCGGCACCAGGACCAGGCCGCCGTCGCCCGTGGCGGCCCGGCCCACCGTCAGCTTGTCGATCGTGATGAGCGCGGCTTCCTCGTCCAGCGAGACGGCCCCGGAGAGGGACGCGAGGGCTTCCCCGAGGCCCTTGCGGCGGAGCAGTTCGGTCTTGTGCCGGGCGTCGGCGACGAGCTGGGGCTGGAGCCGGGCCCAGGTGCCGGCGAAGAAGGCCTCGTCGCAGTCGAGCATCAGCTGCCGGAACCACGCGCGGACGACCGGCGGGTCCTCCAGCAGCCGGCGCGTGAACCGTTCCTGTACGGCACCGCGGGCGGCGGCCAGTTCCAGGGCACGGCAGCGCAGCTCCGGGTCGGTCAGGGGGCTGCCGGGATCCTGGACGTCGTAGCGCAGCTGGCAGGTGAACTCCAGTGCGGCGGTGACGAACTGATCGTCCGTCAGCTTGTCCAGCTGGTCCAGTTCCTCGGCGAGCGTGGCGCCGGGGAGCGCGTGGCCGCCGGGGAGGGCCGCGAACGGGGAGAAGACGTCCGAGAACGTCGTACGCCACAGGAAGTCCGCCTCGCACAGCCGGTCGGCCAGGCAGGGGTCCAGGCGGGACGAGACGGCGGCCACCCAGCCCTGGAGGCCGGGGTGGTGGCCGGGGTCGCTGAGGGCGTGCAGGGCCATCCCCAGTTCCTTCAGCGGAGAAGGCACGAAGGCGACTCTCGCCCACCGCTCGGCTTCACCCGAGCCGGGGGTACCCCCGTCGATGGCGAGTCCGGTGATGTCGATGGTCACGCTCATGCCCTCCATCGTGCACCCGGCCACTGACAGCGGCGCCGTGGATTGACGGCAGTCGTCAATCCACGGGACAGCCGCCCTGGCCAGGGGCAGTCTGGAGGCACCGGGGCAGCCGCGGAGCCCGAACGGTCACCGAGCGGTCGGTGAACATGTCCATGTGCCGAGAGTCCCGAGACCTTCCGAGTGCCGAGAGTCCCGAGATCTTCCGAGAAGGCGATCCGCCATGAGCATCACCCAGCAGTACCTCCTCGACAGCTACCGCGCCCGTGTACTCGGCGAACCGGAGCCGCCCGCGCCCGGCCGGCACGACGTCGACGCGGTCCGCGAAGTGCGCGACCACCGGCGCTTCCAAGCGGTGATCGCCGAGCGCCCGGCGCGGGGGCGCGTGCGCTACGCCCTGCGCCGGTGGCTGCACCCGCGCGCGCTGTGATCACCCGGCGCGCTGCGACCACCTCGTGAGTCCTGCGATCACGCCACGCGTCCCGTGATCACGCCACGCGTCCCGTGATCACGCCACGCGTCCCGTGATCACGCCACGCGTCCCGTGATCACGGCGCGGGCAGCCGCTCCACGAAGTCCGCTACGGCCGCCCGTACGTCGTCCGCCGTCCACTCCAGGCCCGCCGCGCCGACCGTGACCTCCGTGAACGCCAGGTCCGGTCCGCCGCGGTCCCAGCCGCGTGCGAACAGGCCCACCGAGGTCTCCTCCGCCTGTCGTATCGCGGCCTCGGCCGGCACGTCCGGGTCGTACGGCAGCCACACCCGGAACTGGTGGGTGTGCGGCACCTCCGGGTGGACGCGTGCCCAGGGCAGCCCGGCCGCGGCGAAACCCTCGCGCAGCGCGGCGGCCACCACGCGCGCGTGCCGCACGTACTCCGGCAGCCGGGGCAGCTCCGTCTCCAGCCCGGCAAGCGCCGACAGCACCGTCGGGAACTGCTGGAAGACCATCCCGCCGTACCGGTGCTGCCAGGTCCTCGCCTCCTCGATCAGGGTCTTCGGACCGGCCAGCGCGGCGCCGCCGAAACCGCCGAGGGACTTGTAGAACGACACGTAGACGGTGTCGGCGAGGCCGGCGATCTCCTCCAGGGGGCGGCCGAAGTGCACGGTGGTCTCCCACAGGCGCGCGCCGTCGAAGTGCACCACCGCGTCGCGCTCCCGCGCCGCCTCCACGACCTCGGTCAGCTCCTCCCACGTGGGCAGCAGATAACCGGCGTCCCGGAGCGGCAGTTCCAGCATGAGCGCGCCGAAGGGCTCGTCGAAGTCGCGTATCTCCGCGGCCGTGGGCAGCCGGGGCTCGCTTGTCACCTGTACCGGGCGCAGGCCGCTGACCTGGCTGAACGCATTCCGTTCATGAACTTCGGGGTGGGCGAGGGGGTGCAGCGCGACCGTGGGGTTGCCGGTGCGGGCCGCCCAGCAGCGCAGCGCCACCTGCTGGGCCATCGTGCCGGTCGGGAAGAAGGCGGCGGCCTCCGTTCCGAGCAGGCCGGCGACCCGTTCCTCCAGGGCGGTGACGATCCGGCCGCCGTACATGTCCGCCTGCTTGTCCAGGTCGTAGACCTGCGGAGCCGTTTGCGTCAGCAGGTCCAGCCGGTCCCGGATCGTGGCCTCGAAGCCGGGGCGCCACAGCACGCGGCGCGCCGCTTTGAGAGCGGCCAGGCGTCGCTCGTACCTCGCTCGTTTCTCGTCCTGTTCCGCCGTATCGCTCATGCGCGCGATCATGCCCTGCCCGGCTTGCCGGGGCACCGGGGTTTCCGCGCGGCGGTGCGACGGCGTGGCGGTGCGGCGGCGTGGTGAAACCCACAGCCTGTGGACGACCGATCCACGCCGGACCGAGATAGCGTTAACATGACGAGAAATCGTCCGGTACCCAGAGCGGACTGGAACGGGAAGGCCGCCGTCGCGTGAGTACAGTCCACCAGCCAGACCTCAAGGACCGCCCCGCGCGGCTCACCGTCGGCGTCGTCGGCGCCGGCCGCGTGGGCCCCGCGCTCGCCGCGTCCCTCCAGCTCGCCGGCCACCGCCCGGTGGCCGTCTCCGGAGTCTCCGACGCCTCCCGCAGGCGCGCCGAGACCATGCTCCCGGACGTGCCGTTGGTGCCGCCCGCCGAGGTCCTGGCCCGCGCCGACCTGGTGCTGCTCACCGTCCCCGACGACGTCCTGCCCGGCCTGGTCGACGGCCTCGCCGAGACCGGCGCGGTGCGGCCGGGACAGCTGCTCGTGCACACCTCCGGCCGCTACGGCGCGGGGGTCCTCGACCCGGCCACGCGCGCGGGCGCGCTGCCGCTGGCGCTGCACCCGGCGATGACCTTCACCGGTACCCCCGTGGACGTCCAGCGCCTCGCCGGCTGCTCCTTCGGCGTCACGGCGCCCGAGGAACTGCGCCTCGCCGCCGAGGCCCTCGTGATCGAGATGGGCGGCGAACCGGAGTGGATCAGCGAGCAGAACCGCCCGCTCTACCACGCGGCCCTCGCGCTCGGCGCCAACCACCTCGTGACCCTGGTCGCCCAGTCCATGGAGCTGCTGCGCGCGGCAGGCGTGGAGGCGCCCGACCGGATGCTCGGCCCGCTCCTCGGCGCCGCCCTGGACAACGCGCTGCGCTCGGGCGACGCGGCGCTCACCGGGCCCGTCGCGCGTGGGGACGCCGGCACGGTCGCCGCGCACATCACCGAGCTGCGCAAGCACGCCCCGCAGACCGTCGCGGGCTACGTCGCGATGGCCCGCGCGACCGCCGACCGGGCGCTCGCGCACGGCCTGCTGAAGCCCGAACTCGCCGAGGACCTGCTCGGCGTGCTGGCCGACGGGACCGGCGGCACGAGAGGCACTCACGGCACCGAGGGGAACGACCGATGACCACCGCCCTGCTGAGTACCGCCGAAGAGCTGCACGCGCGTGTGCGCAGCGGCCGCCGCGCCGTCGTGATGACCATGGGCGCCCTGCACGAGGGCCACGCCACCCTGATCCGCTCCGCGCGCGAGATCGCCGGCCCGGCCGGCGAGGTCGTCGTCACCGTCTTCGTCAACCCCCTGCAGTTCGGCGCGGGCGAGGACCTGGACCGCTATCCGCGCACCCTCGAAGCCGACCTGAAGATCGCCGAACAGGCCGGTGCGGACGCGGTGTTCGCGCCCTCCGTGGACGAGGTCTACCCCGGCGGCGAGCCGCAGGTCCGCATCACCGCGGGTCCCATGGGCGAGCGCCTGGAGGGCGGCTCACGGCCCGGGCACTTCGACGGCATGCTCACCGTGGTCGCCAAGCTGCTGCATCTCACCCGCCCCGACGTGGCCCTGTTCGGGCAGAAGGACGCCCAGCAGCTGGCCCTGATCCGGCGCATGGTGCGGGACCTGAACTTCGGCGTCGAGATCATCGCCGTACCCACCGTGCGCGAGGCGGACGGGCTCGCCCTGTCCAGCCGCAACCGCTATCTCTCGCCGGAGGAGCGGCTGACCGCGCTCGCGCTGTCCCGCGCGCTGTTCGCCGGCCGCGACCGGCACGCCGCGCAGGAGGCGTTGCGCGCGCGTGCCCGCGAAGTGCCCTCCACGCACGCGCGTGCCGAGGCGCTGAGCGCCCTCGGGGAGTCCCGTGCGGCCGCTGACGCGCACGCGGTCGCCACGGCGTCCCCCGGCGGCCCGGCGGCCGTCCGCGCGGCCGCCCGCCAGGTGCTGGACGAGGCCGCCCGCTTCGCCCCGCCGCTGGAACTCGACTACCTCGCCCTCGTCGACCCGTCCGACTTCACCGAGATCGGCGACGGCTTCACCGGCGAGGCCGTCCTCGCCGTCGCCGCGCGGGTCGGCACGACCCGGTTGATCGACAACCTTCCTCTCACCTTCGGAGCCGCCTCGTGACCAGCACAGGCACCAGCACAGGCATACGACTGCACGCGCCCGCCCCCGGCTGGGCCATCTCCGCCGACGTGGTCGTCGTCGGCTCCGGAGTGGCCGGCCTGACCGCGGCCCTGCGCTGCGAGGCCGCGGGCCTGACGACCGTCGTCGTCACCAAGGCCCGCCTCGACGACGGCTCCACGCGCTGGGCGCAGGGCGGCATCGCCGCCGCGATCGGCGACGGCGACACGCCTGAACAGCACCTTGAGGACACGCTGGTGGCCGGCGCGGGCCTGTGCGACGAGGAGGCCGTGCGGATCCTCGTCACCGAGGGCCCCGACGCCGTACGGCGGCTGATCTCCACCGGCGCGCACTTCGACACCGACGACGAGGGCGACATCCACCTCACCCGCGAGGGCGGCCACCACCGGCGCCGGATCGCGCACGCGGGCGGTGACGCGACCGGCGCGGAGGTCTCCCGGGCGCTCGTGGAGGCCGTACGCGCGCGTGGGCTGCACACCATCGAGAACGCGCTCGTGCTGGACCTGCTGACCGACGCCGAGGGCCGTACGGCCGGTGTCACGCTGCACGTGATGGGCGAGGGCCAGCACGACGGCGTGGGCGCTGTGCACGCCCCCGCGGTGGTCCTCGCGACCGGCGGCATGGGCCAGGTGTTCTCCGCGACCACCAACCCGTCCGTGTCGACCGGCGACGGCGTGGCGCTGGCGCTGCGCGCGGGCGCCGAGATCTCCGACCTGGAGTTCGTGCAGTTCCACCCGACCGTGCTGTTCCTCGGCGCGGACGCCGAGGGCCAGCAGCCGCTGGTCTCCGAGGCGGTGCGCGGCGAGGGCGCCCACCTGGTCGACGCCGACGGCGTGCGCTTCATGGTCGGGCAGCACGAGCTGGCCGAGCTGGCGCCGCGGGACATCGTCGCCAAGGGCATCCTGCGGCGGATGCTGGAGCAGGGCGCCGAGCACATGTTCCTCGACGCCCGGCACTTCGGCGCCGGCATGTGGGAGCACCGCTTCCCGACGATCCTGGCCGCGTGCCGCGCCAACGGCATCGACCCGGTCACCGAGCCCATCCCGATCGCTCCGGCCGCCCACTACGCCTCCGGAGGCGTCCGCACCGACGCCCGGGGCCGTACGACCGTGCCCGGCCTGTACGCGTGCGGCGAGGTCGCCTGCACCGGTGTGCACGGCGCCAACCGGCTCGCCTCCAACTCCCTCCTCGAAGGCCTCGTCTACGCCGAGCGGATCGCCGACGACATCGCCGCCGCCCGTGCCGAGAACGGCCTCCACGCGCGCGTGCCCGCACCGGTCCCGCACCCCGAGAAGCCCGAGCACCCGCTGCTCGCCCCCGAGACCCGCTTCGCCATCCAGCGGATCATGACCGAGGGCGCCGCCGTGCTGCGCTCGGAGGAGTCCCTCGCCCGGGCCGCCGGACAGCTGCAGCAGCTGCACACGGACGCCCGCGACGCCCTCGCCGAGAACGGCAAGACCGCCGAGCCCGGCGTCGACACCTGGGAGGCCACGAACCTCCTGTGCGTCGCCCGCGTCCTGGTCGCCGCCGCGCGGCTGCGCGAGGAGACCCGCGGCTGCCACTGGCGCGAGGACACCGCCGAGCGCGACGACGCCCACTGGCGGCGCCACATCGTCGTACGGCTCAATCCGGACCGGTCGCTGGCCGTACGCACCACGGACACCGCAGACTTCCCCCCTACCCGGTAACACCCCAGCGTCCAGGAGCAGTGACGAACGTGAGCACCGACGATCTTCCCCTCGCCTCCGCCGGCGGTTGCGGCGACGGCTGCGCCTGCGGCGCCGAGGGTGACGAGGAGTACCTGGAAAGCGGGCTCGACCCCGCGCTCGCCGAGCTGCTGGCCGCCGCCGGGCTCGACCCGATCGAGGTCGAGGACGTGGCCAACGTGGCCATCCAGGAGGACCTGGACGGCGGCGTGGACGTGACGACCGTCGCCACCATTCCCGAGGAGGCGGTGGCCACCGGCGACTTCACCGCGCGCGAGGCCGGCGTCGTGGCGGGCCTCCGGGTCGCCGAGGCCGTGCTCTCCGTGGTCTGCGCGGACGAGTTCGAGGTCGAGCGGCATGTCGAGGACGGCGACCGGATCGAGGCCGGGCAGAAGCTGCTGTCGGTCACCACACGCACGCGTGACCTGCTGACCGCCGAGCGCAGCGCGCTGAACATCCTGTGCCGCCTGTCCGGCATCGCGACCGCCACGCGCGCGTGGGCGGACGCGCTGGAGGGCACGAAGACGAAGGTCCGCGACACCCGCAAGACGACGCCGGGCCTGCGCTCGCTGGAGAAGTTCGCCGTGCGCTGCGGCGGCGGCGTCAACCACCGTATGTCGCTGTCCGACGCGGCCCTGGTGAAGGACAACCACGTGGTCGCCGCCGGCGGCGTCGCACAGGCCTTCAAGGCCGTACGGGAGGCCTTCCCGGACGTGCCGATCGAGGTCGAGGTCGACACCCTGCACCAGCTGCGCGAGGTCGTGGAGGCGGGTGCCGACCTGATCCTGCTGGACAACTTCACGCCCGAGGAGTGCGCGGAGGCGGTCGGGATCGTCCGCGGGCGGGCCCTGCTGGAGGCCTCCGGGCGGCTCACCCTCGACATCGCGCGCATGTATGCCGACACCGGCGTGGACTTCCTGGCGGTCGGCGCGCTCACCCACTCCTCGCCGATCCTGGACATCGGCCTGGACCTGCGCGAGGCGGAGTAACGGCGATGCTCCTCACGATCGACGTCGGCAACACGCACACCGTCCTCGGCCTGTTCGACGGCGAGGACATCGTCGAGCACTGGCGCATCTCCACGGACGCGCGCCGTACGGCGGACGAGCTGGCGGTGCTGCTCCAGGGCCTGATGGGCATGCACCCGCTGCTCGGCGAGGAGCTGGGCGACGGCATCGACGGCATCGCGATCTGCGCGACCGTCCCGTCGGTGCTGCACGAACTGCGCGAGGTCACCCGGCGCTACTACGGCGACGTACCCGCCGTCCTGGTCGAGCCGGGCGTGAAGACGGGCGTGCCGATCCTCACCGACAACCCCAAGGAGGTCGGCGCGGACCGGATCATCAACGCGGTCGCGGCCGTCGAGCTGTACGGCGGCCCGGCGATCGTCGTCGACTTCGGTACGGCGACCACGTTCGACGCGGTCTCCGCGCGCGGGGAGTACGTCGGCGGGGTCATCGCGCCCGGCATCGAGATCTCCGTGGAGGCGCTCGGCGTCAAGGGCGCGCAGCTGCGGAAGATCGAGGTGGCCCGGCCGCGCAGCGTGATCGGCAAGAACACCGTCGAGGCCATGCAGTCGGGCATCGTGTACGGCTTCGCCGGGCAGGTCGACGGGGTCGTCGGCCGGATGGCCCGGGAGCTCGCCGACGATCCCGACGACGTGCGGGTGATCGCCACGGGCGGGCTCGCGCCGATGGTGCTGGGGGAGTCCTCGGTGATCGACGAGCACCAGCCGTGGCTGACGCTGATCGGGCTGCGCCTGGTGTACGAGCGGAACGTGTCGCGGCTGTGAGAGGAACGGCGTGAGGGGGCCTGCGTGAGGGGGCCGGCGCCCGTGCGGGGCGCCGGTGCCGCGGGGGTGTGGACCCGGCCGAGGGGAACGTAGCCCCGGTCGAGGGAAACAGGGAGCGACACGCGGCGAAACAACAGTCCAATTCGTCACTTTTGTCCGATTAGCGGTAGCGTCGCCGCATGCCCACGCCATACGGATCCCGCGGCGGCATGGCGTTCGGCGTGGAGGAGCTGCGTGTGCTCCGCCGCGCCCTCGCCCTCGCCCTTCACTCCGGCCAAGCGTCCACCGACGACGTCCAGGACTGTTTCCGGCTCGCCGAGTCGCTCGACGAGGCGATGCGCGAGGGGGCGAGAATGCGCGCGTTCCTGGTGGCCGACCTCGGCCGGTACCGGGCCGCGCTCCCGGGCGCCGCGGCGGGCTATCTCGCCCTCCTGGAGGAGGCGCTGGGCGCCGGGCACCGGCCGACGCCGGACGATCTCGCGGCGCTGCGTGCGCTGCGCGGGAACCCGGTGGCGGCCGCGCTGCTGGACCGCTGCCGGACGCTGGCCGAGCAGGACGTACGGGCCCGGTTCGCCCAAGGGCCCAGGAGCGCCCCCGCGCCGGCCGTGCCGCCCGCACGGGCCCGCCTGCTGGCCCTTCCGGGCGGCGCGGCCCAGGGTGCCGGGGCGGGGCAGGGCGAGGAGTCGCCGAAGCCCGGGCAGAAACCGGCGCCGAAGCCCGCGCCGACGCCTGCGGAGCGGCCCGCCACGGAGCCGGCGGCGCCGAAGCGGCCCATCCCGACGCCGGGGGAGGTCTTCCCGCGCCGCAAGCCGGTGCCTCCGGCGGATCCGGCCGAAACCCGCCAACTCGCCGCGGGCTGACCGCCCCGGCCCGGCCTTCGGCCGGACGCGATTTCCCGTCGGCGGCTTGCGGGGTGCGGGATATGCGTACCCCGCCCCTTTCGTGTCGGTCGCCGTGGCTACTCTGGGGGCATGGACTACGTCTCCGCGCTCGTGCCTCCGGTCGTGATGGCCGTGTTCTTCATCGGTGTGGTCAGGGTGATCGTGAAGACCCAGGGCGGGGCCGCCAAGGCCAAGGAGGACGCGGCCGTCGACGCCGCCCTCGCGCGCGCGGAGGGTGCGCGCCAGGCCTCCGCAGGCAACGACGCCTGAGGGACGCCTGAGCGACGCCCGGGCGAGGCCAGAGTTCGGCCCGTCGCGCTTCGGCCCGTCGCGCTTCGGTCCGTCGCGCTTCGGTCCGTCACGCTCCGACGGGCCTATCGCCGCCGCTATCCCCATGTGACTTCCCCATACCGCTTCGGGTCGTACGCCCTTTTTGTTCCTATTCATGGAGTTAGTGCACGTCCGGCACGCCATTGTCGGGATCTCCCACTATTGTTCTGAGCTGTGCCTCGCCCATTGGGAGAACTCGAAGACGCGGTCATGACGCGGGTGTGGAAGTGGAACCGCCCGGTGACCGTTCGAGAAGTCCTGGAAGACCTCCAGCAGGAGCGCTCCATCGCGTACACCACCGTGATGACCGTTTTGGACAATCTCCACCAGAAGGGCTGGGTGCGCCGCGAGGCGGAAGGGCGGGCCTATCGATATGAGGCCGTCTCGACGCGAGCCGCGTACGCCGCCGCCCTCATGAACGACGCCTGGTCGCAGAGCGACAACCCCGCCGCCGCTCTCGTCGCCTTCTTCGGGATGATGAGCGAGGAACAGCGCCACGCCCTCAGGGACGCCGTGCGCATCGTCCAGGGGCCGGAAACCCCGGAAGCCCCCGAACCGCGGGAACCGGAAGCCCCCGAACCGCGCGAAGAGGAGAACCCCGGCTCGGCAGAGGGCGCGGACGGGCGATAGCGTCCGCTCATGTCAGCAGAGCGTCCCGAAGTCTCCGCAAAAGCCATCACCGTCCGGCGTGCCCGGACCGGCGATGTCCCGGCCGTACGTCACCTCCTCGACGCCTACGCCCGTGACCGCATCCTGCTCGACAAAGCCACGGTCACGCTTTACGAGGACATCCAGGAGTTCTGGGTCGCGGAACGCGACGACAACGCCGAGGTGGTCGGCTGCGGCGCACTGCACGTCATGTGGGAGGACCTCGCGGAAGTCCGCACTCTCGCGGTGAACCCGGGCCTCAAGGGCGCCGGCGTCGGCCATCGGTTGCTGGAGAAGTTGCTGCAGACCGCGCGCTGGCTCGGCGTTCGCCGGGTTTTCTGCCTGACCTTCGAAGTGGACTTCTTCGGGAAGCACGGCTTCGTGGAGATCGGGGAGACGCCGGTCGACACCGATGTGTACGCGGAGCTCTTGCGTTCCTATGACGAGGGTGTCGCCGAGTTCCTCGGTCTCGAACGAGTGAAACCGAACACCTTGGGCAACAGCCGGATGCTTCTGCATCTGTGATCGTCTTTGCCCAGGTGCCCTATGTCCGAAACGCGCATGTTTCCGGACGGAGACGGCCCGCCGGTCCTCTACCGGTCCTCTCCCAGGGGTTTGTGTTTTTCCGGCAAAAGCGGTTTGCTTTCCGACGTACTGCAGTACTGCATATAACAGGGGCGGCGAAACGGCGGGACGCCACACACCCCTGACCCTCAACGTTATCGATGAAAGGAAATCCGGTGGCACAGAAGGTTCAGGTCCTTCTTGTCGACGACCTCGACGGCGGCGAGGCGGACGAGACCGTGACGTTCGCGCTGGACGGCAAGACGTACGAGATCGATCTCACGACCACCAATGCGGACAAGCTGCGTGGCCTTCTCGAGCCCTATGTGAAGGGCGGCCGTCGCACCGGTGGCCGTGCTTCGGGCGGACGTGGAAAGGCGCGTGCCGCTTCCGGTGGCAGTCAGGACACCGCGGCGATCCGCGCCTGGGCGAAGGAGAACGGCTACGAGGTCAACGACCGCGGCCGTGTTCCCGCGTCCATTCGCGAGGCCTACGAGAAGGCCAACGGCTGAACCCGTCGGCAGGCGGTCGAAAGCCCGGCGCACAGGCGCCGCAGCCGGACCCGGTGACAGTGCGCTGCCACCGTGTCCACCAGGCGTACGAGATCGGGGGCGCTCCCCTCGCGCCCCACGGCCGGCATCGCCGGCAGCGAGGCTTCGACCTCGCCCCCAGGATCAGGGGGTCGCAGCCACACGGCGGCCCCCTGCACCGACCCGGCCCGCACCGGAGCGGCTCCGGGCGGTGCCGGCACGGTCACCCCGGCGGGCGGGACCGGAGCCGCCAGCGCGTGACCCGCGCCCAGGACCCGCAGGTCCAGGGCTACGGCGCTCCACTCCAGCCAGTCCAGCAGCCCCGGCAGCTCCTCCGCGCTGCCCGCGGCCACCAGCAGCTCCATCCGGTCGCCCCTGAGGGCCACCGGGGAGCCCGGCGCGAGATGCCGGAGCGCCTCCGCGCCCGCCTCGGCCGGCACGTCCAGGACGTCGAACCGCACCCCGGTGAGCAACCGCGGCGGCCGTCCGGGCACGGTCGCCCACCCCAGATCGTTCTCGTACCAGTGACGGGCCCGGGCGTCCGGGCAGGCCGTCGGAGCGCAGGGCTCCGGTTCCGGATCGAGGGGCCGGCGAGGAAGGGGGACCGTATGGGCGGCGGGATGGACAGCGGGAAGGACGGCGGGAAGGACGGCGAGCTGATGCCTCGCGGGACCCGTGGGCCCGTGGGCCGTGGGGTCCGGGAGGGCCGTGGAAGTGGAAGTGGAAGTGGAATCCGAGGGGGCCGGGCCAGCCATGCCACGTGCAACCGCCGAAGCGACCGGCAAGTTACGCTGGGTGTCCTGTCGATCGCACAGAGTGTGAAAGTGGGGGGCGCGTGGGGGTGCGGGGAGGCGCAAGGTTGTTCGCCCATAGCGGAGGGAATGGGTGTGCGCCGCATGGAGTGTCCGTCCCAGCGGGTAAGAGATGCCTAGTGGGAGGGGGCGACACGCAGGTCGGGCCGTCTCACGTTCGCCATCGGCGTACTGGCGATGGGGGTAACTGCCTGGCCTGCGGGAACATCGTCTCGCACCATCGGGTTGGAGCAGATGTCGGCGTTCGGGGTCAGGAGGCCAAGGACGGTGTCGGCAGTTGGAATGAGCGGTCCCCGCTTGCGGGACTAAGCTGCGGAAGGACAGGGAGGGGAAGTTCCCCCCACTGCCTGACCGCTCTGAGGAGCGATTAACGATGTTCGAGAGGTTCACCGACCGCGCGCGGCGGGTTGTCGTCCTGGCTCAGGAAGAAGCCCGGATGCTCAACCACAACTACATCGGCACCGAGCACATCCTCCTGGGTCTCATCCACGAGGGTGAAGGTGTCGCCGCTAAGGCCCTGGAGAGCCTCGGCATTTCGCTTGAGGCGGTCCGCCAGCAGGTGGAGGAGATCATCGGCCAGGGCCAGCAGGCCCCGTCCGGGCACATCCCCTTCACTCCCCGTGCCAAGAAGGTCCTGGAGCTGTCGCTCCGTGAGGCTCTTCAGCTGGGCCACAACTACATCGGCACGGAGCACATCCTGCTCGGCCTGATCCGTGAGGGCGAGGGCGTCGCCGCCCAGGTCCTGGTCAAGCTGGGCGCAGATCTCAACCGGGTGCGGCAGCAGGTCATCCAGCTGCTCTCCGGTTACCAGGGCAAGGAGACCGCCACTGCCGGCGGACCGGCCGAGGGCACGCCCTCGACCTCCCTCGTCCTCGACCAGTTCGGCCGGAACCTCACCCAGGCCGCTCGTGAGTCCAAGCTCGACCCGGTCATCGGGCGCGAGAAGGAGATCGAGCGGGTCATGCAGGTGCTGTCCCGCCGTACGAAGAACAACCCGGTCCTGATCGGTGAGCCCGGCGTCGGCAAGACCGCCGTCGTCGAGGGCCTCGCCCAGGCCATCGTCAAGGGCGAGGTGCCCGAGACCCTCAAGGACAAGCACCTCTACACGCTGGACCTCGGCGCCCTGGTCGCCGGCTCCCGCTACCGCGGTGACTTCGAGGAGCGCCTGAAGAAGGTGCTCAAGGAGATCCGCACCCGCGGCGACATCATCCTGTTCATCGACGAGCTGCACACGCTGGTCGGTGCGGGTGCCGCCGAGGGCGCCATCGACGCGGCTTCGATCCTGAAGCCGATGCTGGCCCGCGGTGAGCTGCAGACCATCGGTGCGACCACCCTGGACGAGTACCGCAAGCACCTGGAGAAGGACGCGGCCCTGGAGCGCCGCTTCCAGCCCATCCAGGTCGCCGAGCCGTCCCTGCCGCACACGATCGAGATCCTCAAGGGCCTGCGCGACCGTTACGAGGCCCATCACCGCGTCTCCATCACGGACGAGGCCCTCGTCCAGGCCGCCACCCTGGCCGACCGCTACATCTCGGACCGCTTCCTGCCGGACAAGGCGATCGACCTGATCGACGAGGCCGGTTCCCGGATGCGCATCCGCCGGATGACCGCTCCGCCGGACCTGCGCGAGTTCGACGAGAAGATCGCCGCCGTCCGCCGGGACAAGGAGTCCGCGATCGACTCGCAGGACTTCGAGAAGGCCGCCTCCCTGCGCGACAAGGAGAAGCAGCTCCTGGCCGCCAAGGCCAAGCGGGAGAAGGAGTGGAAGGCCGGCGACATGGACGTCGTCGCCGAGGTCGACGGCGAGCTGATCGCCGAGGTCCTCGCCACGGCCACGGGCATCCCGGTCTTCAAGCTGACCGAGGAGGAGTCCAGCCGCCTGCTCCGCATGGAGGACGAACTCCACAAGCGGGTCATCGGCCAGGTCGACGCCGTCAAGGCGCTGTCGAAGGCGATCCGTCGTACGCGCGCCGGTCTGAAGGACCCGAAGCGTCCGGGCGGTTCGTTCATCTTCGCCGGCCCGTCCGGTGTCGGTAAGACCGAGCTGTCCAAGGCGCTCGCCGAGTTCCTCTTCGGTGACGAGGACGCGCTGATCTCCCTCGACATGTCGGAGTTCAGCGAGAAGCACACGGTGTCGCGGCTCTTCGGTTCCCCGCCCGGATACGTGGGTTACGAAGAGGGCGGGCAGCTGACCGAGAAGGTCCGCCGCAAGCCGTTCTCCGTCGTCCTCTTCGACGAGGTCGAGAAGGCCCACCCGGACATCTTCAACTCGCTGCTGCAGATCCTGGAGGACGGTCGCCTGACCGACTCCCAGGGCCGGGTCGTGGACTTCAAGAACACGGTCATCATCATGACGACCAACCTCGGCACCCGGGACATCTCCAAGGGCTTCAACCTCGGCTTCGCCGCCGCGGGCGACACGAAGACCAACTACGAGCGCATGAAGAACAAGGTGTCGGACGAGCTCAAGCAGCACTTCCGCCCCGAGTTCCTCAACCGCGTCGACGACGTGGTCGTCTTCCCGCAGCTGACGCAGGAGGACATCCTGCGGATCGTCGACCTGATGATCAGCAAGGTGGACGAGCGTCTGAAGGACCGGGACATGGGCATCGAGCTCTCCCAGTCCGCCAAGGAGCTGCTGGCGAAGAAGGGTTACGACCCGGTGCTGGGCGCCCGGCCGCTGCGCCGTACGATCCAGCGCGAGGTCGAGGACACGCTCTCGGAGAAGATCCTCTTCGGCGAGCTGCGCCCCGGTCACATCGTGGTCGTGGACACCGAGGGCGAGGGCGAGGCCCAGACCTTCACCTTCCGCGGCGAGGAGAAGTCGGCACTGCCCGACGTCCCGCCGATCGAGCAGGCCGCGGGTGGGGCTGGTCCCAACCTGAGCAAGGACGCGTAAGCATCCGGCGGATTGGCCGGGTTGAAGGGGCCGGTGCCTTGGGGCGCCGGCCCCTTCGCCGTACCCGTTGGGCTCAGAGGGCCCAGGGGCGGGGCCGCGGAGCCACCACGTCGGCGCCCGGGAAGTGGGCCGCGTAGGCAGACGCGTCCAGCGCCGTCGGCTGCTTCGGAAGGAGCCGGACGGTGCGGACGTTGGGGCACAGCCGGGCCAGCGGTGACAGGTCCGCCCCGGCCTCCACCTCCGTGACGTGGAGAAGCCTGACGCCGGACAGTTCGGGGGCTTCGGCGCAGTGAGCCGCGGCAGGCGCGGGAACGCAGAGCCAGGTGAGCTCGGGCAGCGCGGCGAGTTCCGACCAGGCGCCGGGGCCGGCGTACCGGACTCCGCCCCGCAGGTCCACCTGGTCCAGCGTCGCCCAGTGGCTCAGGCCGCGCAGACCGCCCGTCGCGAGAACTCCGGCGTCCAGGCCCAGCGTGGTCAGCGGCGCGTCACGGGGCAGTGTCCGCAGGTCGACGGGCAGCTCGCTCAGCAGCCAGAGGTGCCGCAAGGTGCTCAGGCGATCGAGGCCGGAGACGGCGCCGAGCCGATACAGGGACAACTCGCGCAGTCCCAGGTCCGCCAGGGACGAGACATCGCTCACCAGCGGGCATTCCGCAATGCTCAAGGTGCTGAGGGAGCGGAGGGCGGTGAGCGGGCGTAGATCATCGAGCAACGGATTCTCCGCCAGGCTGAGCTTCTCCACGCCCTCCGGCAGCGCCTCCAGGATGTCCGCGAGTTCATGGGCCCCATCGATGATCAGCTGGGTCCGGTGGCCGATCCGGGGGAGGGCGCGCAGAGCCTCGGGTGTGGAGACGGAGACGAAGAAGTCCGAGGAGTCCATATGGGCCAGGACCTCGTCGGCGTAAGCGACCTCGTCGAACCGCTCCCAGGCCCGCGCCAGCGTGATCCGTACCCGATCCGAGACATCCCCCGCGAACCGGGCCAGCACTGGCACCGCCGCATCCGTGCCCACTAGGGCCGCCGTGGCCGTAACCGCCTCGGCCTCCTCTTCGGTCAGGTCCTCCGGGCCCGGCAGCAGCTCCAGGACCAGGGGACCGGCCTCGGCCAGTTCCCTGGCCTCCTCCGCCGTGCGGGGTGGCAGCAGCGCACGCGCCAGGTCTTCGGCCTGCTGCCGCACCGCCGGGTCCAGTTCCGTCGCGTGTTCCAGGCAGGCCATCGCCAGCAGGTGAGCCCGCTTGTCGGGGACGGACGTCAACAGGCCGAGGAGTTCGGCCCGTTCGCGAGGGCGGGCCTGGGCCACGGCCATGCGGATCACGTCCGCCCACTGGTCGTCGGCGGCGTGCTCGCCGAGCAGGCCGAAGTCGCCCGCTTCCACGGCCGCTCGGGCGCCGAGGTAGTCCTGGAAGGTGCGGTGGACGAAGTGGAGGGTGTCCGGGGTGGGGGTCAGCAGCAGGCCCGTGCGGACGAGGAAGTGGTCCAGTACGGCGGCGGCGCCCCCCAGCGCCGACGCCGCCGGCACCGCCGGGAGGGATGCGGCGATGATGCTCTCCGCCCGGTCGCGGTCCATCTCCGTACGACCGTTGCGGATGAGCCAGTACGCGAGGCGCTGCAGCAACTGGAGTTGGGGTTCCTCGCTCAGCTCCGGCACCGCCATGTCGCGCTCGCGGTCCCGGCGGGTCAGCAGCATGGAGAGGGCGGACTCGTACAACTCCTTGCGGCCGTACGGCAGATAGCCGCGCCGGTCGCGGTGCAGGGCGCAGATCAGGCCGCACATCAGGGGGTTGGTGGCGAGCCTGCCCAGGTCCGGTTTGGTGCGTACGGCGTCCAGGAGTTGCCTCTCGTAGGCGGCGAGCTGCTCGTCCTCCTCCGCGTCCCCGCTCGTCGCGGCCCGGTGCCAGCGCCGGATGAACGAGGCGACGTCCGAGGGGCTCATCGCGGCGAGCACCAGCTCGGTGAAGCCGTCGTCGGCGAGCCAGTCGTCGCCCACGGCCGAGGGGCGGGAGGTGACCAGCCAGCGGTTGCGGGGGAACGCCTCGACGAGATCGCGCAGCCAGGCGCGGGCCCGTACCCGTTCCGGCTCCGGCACCTCGTCCAGCCCGTCGACCAGCACGAGAGCGCGTCCGGCTGTCAGCACCCGGTGCTCCCAGCCGGCCGGCTGCGCCCCGGCGAGCGGGCAGCCGATGGCGGCCAGGAACCTCGCGGGATCGGGGAGGCGTTCACCGTGCCGGGTGACGGTGCGCAGCGGCAGCACGAACGGGACGCGGCCGGCGAGATGCGCCATACGGCCGGTCGGCCCGGTCGCGGCTGATACGGCGAGCCACTGGATCAGCGTGGTCTTCCCCGAGCCCGCGACGCCGCGCAGCAGCACCCGGTCGTGGCCGGCCAGTGCCTCGTCGGCGGGGGCGGTGACCGCGCCCGCGGGTGGCAGCCCGAGCCACGAGGCGTACGGCTGGTCCCCGCGCCCGACCGCCTCCAGGCTGAGATACGCGGCGTCCAGCGGCCAGCGGCCCGGCGAGTTGCTGAGGTCGATGCCGTAGATCGTGAGCTTGCCGTGTCTCCGTGCGAGGTAGTCCAGGTACCGGATCTCGAATCCGATGTCCTGGGCCTGCGGGCTGGGCACGCGGGCCAGTAGTTCCTGGACGTCGGCGCCCGTCCTGGCCTGGGCCCGGCTCTGCTCGACGGCGGTGCGGGCCACGAAGGTGGAGCGGCGGGTGAAGAACTCCAGGATCTCGCCGCAGGCCCACTCGGCGGCCGTGTCGAGGAAGAGTCCGGCGTCGGCGGACAGCCCGTCGGACCCGGGCGCCGCCTGCTTGAGCTGCCGGGCCAGCGCGGACTCACCCAGCCGTACGGCCTGGACGTCGTCCATGTCGAGTCCGCCGAGGGCGAGCAGCCTGCGGGTCAGAGCCTCGGTGACGGCTTCCCGCTCGGCGGTCGGGAAGGGCGGCTCGCCCGGAGTGTCCAGTGCCCGGCCGGTCAGGTGGGCGGCGAGCTTGCGCAGTTCCTTCTCGCCGAGGCCGCGTGTCTCGCCCCGTAAGGACACGAGGTCCGTCAGCCGCAAGGGCTTCGGGACGAGCCCCGCGCCGGGGCCGTCCGCCGGGACCAGCTTCCTCAGCAGCGAGACGACCAGCGTGGACGCCAGCTTCCCGCCGATCGCGGCAGGCTCCATCCGCCACCCCCGTAGTCGCAGGATCAGACGGAGCCTAGCCGCGGGTCCGAACCGGCGTCAGGACAACTGCCCGTTGTAGTCCGGCAGTTTGAAGGTCTTCTCGGCGTGGCCGCCGGAGAGGTCGGTGGCGCTGTTGCCGATGTTCGCGATGATCGTGTAGCCCCTGTTCTCGATGTCGACGCGCTGGGCGGTCTTGTAGGCGGCGACGTCCTTGAAGAGGTCGAACAGGTTGCGGACGTAGAGGCCGGAGACGTCGTAGCCGTCGTGTTCGAGGTTGTACTCGGTGGGCAGGTAGATGATGCCGGGGCGGGCCGTGACGAAGAAGAGCGAGACGCCGTGCTCCTGGGCGTACTTCGCGACGTTCAGGACGGGCTTGTTGGCCGGCTGCGGGTAGCTGAAGCCGAAGTCGGTCTCCAGCGTGGTGTTGTCGATGTCGAAGACGATCGCCTGCTTCTCGCCGGGCCCGGCGGCGGCGATGCGCTGCTTCAGATACGGCAGGGCCTGGTCCATCACCGTCTGGCAGTCCTTCTGCCAGGTCGCGTAGTCCACCTTCGCGGAAGAGGCGGTGGCGGTCGCGGCGGCGGTGCCGCTCGCGGTCGCGGCCTGGGCCGGGGCGGCCAGCGCCGCGAGGGCGGCCACGGAGACGGCGGTGGCGGATATGCGGCGAGCCCAGGGGCCTCTGGTCATCGGTGGGGTTCCTCTCACGTCCGTACACGCGGCTGCAATGTCAGGGGCATGATCCGAGGCGAGGGTGGCGCGAGGGGAACCGTAGGGTTACTGGACGGTAGGTCGCCGGAGGTGTGCATCACATTTCCGCGATGCGGGTTTGGGCGGCCGGTGATAAGCCGCACAGGCGATATATTCCTTACTAACCTGGATAGTGGTATTCGGTACGCAGGCAAAGAGGCGGCAAAAGAGAACTTTCGGACTGGGACCACCCGCGAAAGAAGGCCGTCGGCAGCGGGGGTGCCCGGCCGGCCGGGGTGCTGTCAAGGAGTCAATGGTTTCGCGGTCATCTACTACCGGACGCCGTAGAAGGGCCGTTTTGGGGCGGGCGGAGTGCTGGGCTACCAAGGGATGGCCACTCGGCGGAACGTCCGTTCGCCGGGTGGCGGTTCTGTCCCCGAATCCACGAGGTCTTGATGTTCCAGCGCGCCACGTCCCGTTCTTCCCGTACGCCCTCGCTCCGCACCCGCGTGGCCGTCCTGGCCGCCGGAATCGGCGCCTCGGCCGTACTGGGGACCGGGGCCGCGAGCGCCGCGGCGCCTTCCGCCGCCTCCTGGGTCGACCCGGTGAAGAAGTACACGCTCTCGGCGAGCTTCATGCAGGCCGGAGCCATGTGGCAGGCCAAGCACAGCGGCCAGGACTTCGCCGTGCCGACCGGCACCGAAGTGGTCGCCACGCACGGCGGCACCGTCGTCAAGGCCGGCCCGAACGGCGCCGGCGACGGTCCCGCGCACGGCAACGCCGTCGTCGTCAAGCACGGCAACGGCACCTACTCGCAGTACGCGCACCTGTCCCGGATCGACGTCAAGGCCGGCCAGATCGTCAAGACCGGCCAGCGCATCGGCCTGGCCGGCTCCACCGGCAACTCCAGCGGCCCCCACCTGCACTTCGAGATCCGTACGACCCCGCACTACGGCTCCGCCGTCGACCCGGTCGCGTTCCTGCGCGCCAAGGGCGTGACCTTCTGAGCCGCCTCCCGGGCTGAGCCGGCTCCCGGTCCTGGCGCATCACGCTAGTTCTCGCCGGCGTGTTCGTGTGCCTGGGTGACCAGGTCCAGGGCGACTTCGAGGACGGCCTCGCGACGCTCCTCGAAGTCGCTCTCCAGGTCCTGCATCACGAACATGCCCGCGTGCAGGGTGAACATCGCGCTGACGCAGCGGACCTGGTCGATCAGCGGCGCCTCCGGGTCGATGAAGATGTCCCGCATGCCGCGCATCCGGTCCTTGAAGGTGTCGCCGATGCGCAGGTCCCGGACCGTGCCCTGGTTGTCGTGCATGAAGCGGAAGAACGGCTCGGCGTCGGCGAGGATGCGGCTGTAGCGCCGTACCATCTCCTGCTTGGTCTGCAGGGCGTGCGGCTGGCTGCGGCCCCACTCGATCAGCTCTTCGATCGGCTTCGTCACGTCCTCGAAGAGGCTGACGACGATCTCTTCCTTCGTCTTGAAGTGGTAGTACAGGGCCGCCTTCGTGACGTCGAGACGCTCGGCGATCTCGCGCAGAGAGGTCTTGTCGTAGCCCTGCTCCGCGAAGAGTTCGAGCGCCACGTCCTGAATGCGCTGGCGGGTGTTGCCGCGGCGCTGCTGCTTGGTGCCGTCCATGGTGACGCCCATCCTCGTACTCCTTGCGCTTCCGCGGAAACTTACTTGACGCCCGGCTAGTAGCAGGTCTACCTTCCCGAGTGTACTGAACTAGCCGGGCGACAAGTAAGTGGAAGTCGCAGGGGGAGTGGGAAGAGATGGCGGACACGGTCGACAGGGTCACGGAGCGCGAACAGGAGGCCCAGCAAGGGGCCGAACAGGGCGCCCAACAAGAGGCCCAGCAAAGGGCCCAGCAGGGGGCCCAACAGGAGGGCGAACAGCCGAGGAGCGTGCGGGTGGTCGTGCTCGCGCTCATGATCGCGATGATGCTCGCCATGCTCGACAACATGATCGTGGGTACGGCGATGCCGACGATCGTGGGCGAGCTGGGCGGCCTGGAGCACCTGTCCTGGGTGGTCACCGGCTACACCCTGGCCACCGCGGCCTCCACCCCGATCTGGGGCAAGCTCGGTGACATGTACGGGCGCAAGGGCGCCTTCCTCACCTCCATCGTGATCTTCCTGATCGGCTCGGCCCTCAGCGGTATGGCCCAGAACATGGGCGAACTCATCGGCTTCCGGGCCGTGCAGGGCCTCGGCGCCGGCGGTCTGATGGTCGGCGTCATGGCGATCATCGGCGATCTGATCCCGCCGCGGGAGCGCGGCAAGTACACCGGCATGATGGCCGGCGTCATGGCCCTGGCGATGATCGGCGGCCCGCTGGTCGGCGGCACCATCACCGACAACTGGGGCTGGCGCTGGTCCTTCTACATCAACCTGCCGCTGGGCGTCGTGGCCCTGGCGCTGGTCAGCGCCGTGCTGCACCTGCCCAAGAAGCGGGCGCGGGCACGCATCGACTACCTGGGCGTCGCGCTGCTGACCGTCGGCATCACCTCGATCGTGCTGGTCACCACCTGGGGCGGCACCCAGTACGCCTGGACCTCCGCGCGGATCATGGAGCTGATCGGCATCGGCGTCGCCGCGCTGATCGGGTTCGTGTTCTGGCAGACCAGGGCCGTCGAGCCGGTGCTGCCGCTGCACATGTTCAAGAGCCGCAACTTCACCCTGATGTCGGTCATCGGCTTCATCACCGGCTTCGTGATGTTCGGCGCCACGCTCTATCTGCCGCTGTACCAGCAGTCGGTGCAGGGCGCCTCCGCCACCAACTCCGGTCTGCTGCTCCTGCCGATGCTCGGCGCGATGCTCGTGACCTCGATGGTCGCGGGCCGGGTCACCACCAACAGCGGCCGTTACAAGATCTTCCCGATCGCCGGCGGCGCGCTGATGATCGCCGGGCTGTATCTGCTGTCGCTGATGGACACGGACACCACCCGCTTGACCTCGGGCATCTACATGGCCGTGCTGGGCCTGGGCATGGGCTGCCTGATGCAGATCACCATGCTGGTGGCGCAGAACAGCGTGGAGATGAAGGACATGGGCGTGGCCTCCTCGTCATCGACCCTGTTCCGTACGCTCGGCTCCTCCTTCGGTGTCGCCATCATGGGCGCGCTGTTCAACGACCGGGTCAAGCACGTCATGGCCGAGCGGGCCGGCGCGCTGGGCAAGGGCGTCACCGAGAAGTCCGCCCAGCTGGACGCGAAGCACCTCAAGATGCTGCCGGCCCCGCTCCGGGACGCGTACCAGTACGCGGTGTCCGCCGGTATCCACTCGGCGTTCCTGCTGGGCGCGGTGGTCGCGGTGATCGTGCTGGCCGCGGCGGTGTTCGTGAAGGAGGTTCCGCTGCGGAGCGGGCCGCAGAAGCCCGCGGCGGACGGCTAGGATGCCGCGCCGGTAGCTGTGGTCGAGGCCGTCCGAGCCGCCGGGCGCGGGCCTGCCCGAACGGAAGACCCCGGGTCGGTGTCCGCCCCCGGGGTCTTCGTTTTCGCTGGTCGGAGCCGTTGTCAGTGCTCCGTGTCACCATCGGCTGCATGGACAAGGTGCGGCGGCTGCGGCTGGCCAAGGACGCCATGGACCGGGACTGGGCGGACCCCGGTCTCGATCTGGACGCGGTGGCCGCCTGTGCCGGGTACTCGCGGTATCACTTCCTGCGCGCCTTCAAGGACGTCTACGGCGAGACGCCCGGCCAGTATCTGACCCACCGGCGGATCGAGCGGGCCGAGGAGATGCTGCGCTGCGCCAACCTCACCGTGACCGAGATCTGCACGCTCGTCGGCTTCAGCAGCCTCGGCACGTTCTCCGCCCGCTTCAAGGCCCGCACCGGACTCACCCCGAGCGAGTACCGCGCCCGGCACGTGGGCCGCGGCGCCTCCCTGATACCCGGCTGCTACGCCATGCTCTGGGCCGGCGGCTTCAGTACCGCAAGATCGGAGAAGCGCTCCGGGGCCGGCCCTGCCTACGGTGGCGAAGGAGGGTCCGCCCCGGCGGACAGCACCGCCAGCGCCGTCAGCAACGCCGACAGGAGAGCAGAGCCATGATCAAGGGGCTTGCCATCACGACCGTCTGGGTCCTGGACCAGGACCGGGCCAAGGAGTTCTACACCGAGAAGCTGGGCCTGGAGGTCCGTACGGACATGACGATGGGGGAGGGCGGTATGCGCTGGCTCACCGTCGGCGCCCCCGGCCAGCCCGACGTGGAGCTGACGCTCATGGTGCCGGGGCCGCCGGCCATGGACCCCGAGTCCGCCGAGATGATGCGGAAGCTCGTCGCCAAGGGGGCGCTCGGCGCCGGTGTGCTCGCGACGGACGACATCCACGGGGACTACAAGAAGCTGAAGGAGCGCGGAGTGGAGTTCCTCCAGGAACCGCAGGAGCGGCCCTACGGCACGGAGGCGCTGTTCCGGGACGACTCCGGGAACTGGTTCTCCTTCACGCAGCGACGGCAGGGCGGCCTGGACTTGGAGCGGGACTGGGCCTGCTGAGCACGTCCGCCTCGGGCGCCGTCGGCCGAACGCCCCATAACTCGGGGCGCGTTGTGGTCCCGCGGCCGCGGGCCGAGGCGGGTTGGTCGCTCCCCCAGCGCGGCGGAGCCGCATATCGGTACAGCCCCGCGCCCCTGGGGAGTTGCAGTGCCGCGTGCCTTCAGCGCCCTGTGGCCAGCGTCGCGCCCCCCGTCGCCTCCAGTACCACGCCGGTCACGAAGCCGTTGGCCGCCAGCATGTGGATCGCGCGGGCGATGTCCTCCGGGCGGCCGACGCGGCCGACGGGGGTGATCGCAGCGAAGCCGTCGAAGAGCGTCCGGCGCTGTTCGGCCGGTACGCCCTGCCACCAGGGCGTGTCGACGACGCCGGGCGAGACCGCGTTGACGCGGAGCGGGGCCAGTTCCACGGCCAGGGGCGGGACCATCGCCTCCAGGGCGCCGTTGATCGCGGCGAGGCCGGCGGTGCCCGGCAGGGCGGCGCGGGCGGAGGCGGCGGTCACCAGCGTCACCGAGCCGTCGCGGCGCAGGGCGGGCAGAGCCGCCTGGAGTACCTGGACGTGCGGCCAGAACTTGCCGTCGAAGCCCGCCGCCAGCTCGGTCAGGTCCAGTTCGGCGAAGGGGCCGCCGCCCTTGGCGCCGCTGAGCGCGACGACCAGGTGGTCGACAGGCCCGGAGCCCGCGAAGAAGGCGTCCGCCGCGGCGCGGTCCGCCCCGTCCAGCCGGTATGTCGAGACCTTGCCGCCGATCCGGTCGGCCGCGGCGTCGAGGCGGTCCTGGTCGCGGCCGGTGATGACCACCTCCGCTCCGTCCGCCGCGAAGAACGCGGCCGCCGCCTCGCCGATGCCGGAGCTGCCGCCCATCACGACGACGCGCTGTCCGGCGAGGGCGTGCACAGGGCTGTTCGCAGTACTCATGAGTGGCTCTCTCCTGCTCTTTGCCGTCTTTCCGGCTCTTGCCCGAGGAATCGCCGGGTTCCGGCTGTGCGTTTTGTCGAGAACGCCGGTCTCGTTAAAGTTTACCGAGACCGATAGTCTCGTCAAGGTGTTTCGGGCACCGCAAGCCGCCGGGACTCGGAGAGGATGGGCTCGTGCACGACAGCAACGAACCTCGCCCGCACACCGGCCGCCGCCGTAACGAGGCGGCGCGCCGGGCGATCCTCGACGCCGCGCTGGAACTGCTCGCCGACGCCGACGGCGCCCCGGTGAGCGTGGAGACCATCGCGCGGGCGGCCGGGGTCGGAAAACAGACCCTCTACCGCTGGTGGCCCTCGAAGGGCGCGGTGCTGCTGGACGCGCTCACCGACCGGGCTGCCCAGGACGTGCCCTCGCCGGACACCGGAAACCTCCGCGAGGATCTGCGGGAATGGGCGGTCGCCACCTTCGAGGCCTCCCAGCGGCGGCCGTCCGCGCCCGCCCTGCGCACCCTCGTCCGGGAAGCGGCCCGGGACGCGCATCTGGCCGAGCTGATGCGGGTGTTCACGCAGTCCCGGAGGGCCGCCGTACGAGAAGTGCTCGAACGGGGCCGGGAGCGGGGGGAACTGGCCGCCGACCGGGATCTGGATCTGCTCGTCGACCAGTTCTACGGGTTCTTCTGGTACCGCTTCCTGCTCGGCCACGCTCCGCTCGACGAGGCCGCCGCCGACCGGCTCACGGACTCGCTCCTCCGGTAGCGGATCAGGAAGCGCCCCCCGACAACGGCAGCATCGGGTAGCTGCCCGTGTTGGTCGGGGCGTGTTCCGGGAGCCAGAGCACGGCCACCGCGCCCTCCGCGGGGATCTCGGCAGGGGCTCCGGCGGGGCGTACGTTGCGGAACGTCAGCCGGGCGCCGAGCACCCGGGCCTGGCCCGCCGCGATGGTCAGGCCCAGCCCATGGCCCGTACCGGCGCGGTCCATGCTGCCGGTGCGGAAGCGGCTCGGCCCCTCGGCGAGCAGCTCCTCCGGGAAGCCGGGACCGTGGTCGCGGACCCGGATCACCCGGCCCTCGACGGTCACCTCGATCGGCGGCCGGCCGTGCCGGGCGGCGTTGGCGAGCAGGTTGAACAGCACCCGCTCCAGCCGGCGCGGGTCGGTCGTGACCTCCGACTCGTGCACCACCCGTACGGTGATCTCCGGGTCCTTGGCCGCCACCCGCCGCGTGACGAACTCGCCCAGCATGATGTCCTGCAGCTCGGCCCGCTCCGTGGAGCTGTCCAGGCGGGCCACCTCCAGCACGTCCTCGACGAGCGTGCGCATCGCCTTCGCCCGGTCCAGGACGAGCTCGGTCGGGCGGCCCGGGGGCAGCAGTTCGGCGGCCGTCAGCAGGCCCGTCACCGGAGTGCGCAGCTCGTGCGCGATGTCGGCGGTGACCCGCCGCTCGGCCTCCAGGCGCTGCCGCAGCGCGTCCGCCATGGCGTCCACCGCGCGCGCGAGATCGTCGGTCTCGTCCCGTACGACACCGCCGATGGCCTCCCGCACCCGGACGTCGGTCTCGCCCTTGGCGACCTGGTTCGCGGCGGCCGCCGCCTTGCGCAGCCGCCGGGACAGCTGCCCGCCGATCAGCACGCCGAGCGCGCTGCCGCCGAACACGACGGCGACGGACCCAATGACGAGTGCCTGGTCGAGGTCCTTGAGCACATCGGTGGAACGCTCCGGCATATGGCCGTGCACGGACAGCACGCGCCCGTCCTTGGTCGGCACGGCCGCCCAGATGTCCGGCACTCCGCCGGTGTCGATGACGTCACTCGCCTTGCGTCCCTGCTCGACCTTGTCGCGCACGGCATCCGGCAGCTCGGGGTCGTCGAGCTTGACGTTGGGGAAGTTGGGCCGCCGGTTCAGGTCGTAGTTGCGCTGCGCGATCTGGACGCGCTGATTGGCGAGGTCACGTGCGTTGTCGAGCATCGAGACCCGGGCCGCGTTGTGCACGACCAGGCTCAGCGTGATCGTCACCAGCCCGGCCACCAGCGCGATCGCCGCGCTGAGCTTCCATCTGAGGCCGGTGTGCAGGCCCGCGCGCTCCATGCGCCGGACCGGATACCGAAGGATCCCCCGCATACCGCGCCTCGCTCAGGCCTTCAACTTGTAGCCGAAGCCACGGACCGTCTCGATACGGTCCTGGCCGATCTTCTGCCGCAGCCGCTGCACATGCACGTCGACGACTCGGGTGTCTCCGCCCCAGCCGTAGTCCCAGACGCGCTCCAGCAGCTTGTCGCGCGAGAGCACGGTACCCGGCGCCGAGGAGAATTCGAGCAGTAGCCGCATCTCGGTCGGGGTGAGCGCGACCGGCGCTCCGGCCCGGCGCACCTCCATGCCCTCGGTGTCGATCTCCAGGTCCCCGAAGGTGAGCACGGCACCGGTCACCGGCTCCTCGGCGGTCTCGGTCCGGTCGCTGCCGCCCGCGTGCCCGAAGCGGCGCAGCACGGCCCGGATCCGCGCGACCAGCACGGCTCCGTCGAAGGGCTTGGTCACATAGTCGTCGGCGCCTGCCTCCAGGCCGAGGACGACGTCGATGCTGTCGGCGCGCGCCGACAGCATGATCACCGGCACGGTCGACTCGTCCCGGATGCGCCGGCACAGGCTGACGCCGTCCAGGCCGGGGACCATGACGTCCAGCAGAGCGATGTCGGGGCGGTTGGCCCGGAACGCCTCCAGGCCCGACAGACCGTCGGGCATGGCGGTGACCGCGAAGCCGTCCCGCTCCAGGGCGAGCTGGGTGGCCTCACGAATGACGTCGTCGTCCTCGACGAACAGGACGTGGGTCTGTTCTGCCATCCCTGTGCTCTCAGTCCTCGTGGTGTGTGGGGGTTCAGTTGTCCTGCGCGGTCGCCGTGTCGCCGCCATTCTTGCTGTAGTCGGTCTCGTGGCTGCTGACCTGGGTGAATCGGCCCGCCTTCCACCTGTACGTGATGACGGTCTCCCGGGACGGGTTCGACACCGGGTCGTCCCTCTCGTACACCTGTTTGGTCACGGTCAGGTCGCTGCCGTCGATCTCCGCGTAGACCGGCGACTCCTCCGCCTTGAAGACATTCTTGTACGTGCCCTCGACGTCCCGGTACACATACGTGCCGATACCCACCAGGTCACCGCAGCTGGAGATGTTGACGAGGATGTCGTTGACCGGTCCGCCGGTCAGATAGCCGTAGGAGACGTCGACCGGGTAGCCGTCGGCGCCGCACGGCTTCAGCTCGCGCTTGACCGCCGCGGAGACCTCCGGGTCCTTCTTGATCAGCGAGACCGCGTCCACCCGTCGGTAGCCGGTCGACGGGCTCGGCGTCGGGGAGGCGACGGCTCCCGCGACCGCCGACGCATGAGCCGGACCCTCGTCCCGGGCGCCGGTGCCCCCCGTGCCGCACGCGGCGATGAAAAGGGCGACGGCGGCGAGCACGGCCCCCGCCGCGATCACCGCCTGTGAACTGCCTCGGGCCCGATCGGGCCCGGCCCCGGTCAGGCCGCGCAACGCTCCCGCTCCTCACGCTCCAGCGCGCGTGCGTCCAGATCGCGGGCCTCCAGCTCCTCACGGAGCCGGGCGAGCGCTCGGTGCAGCGTGCTCTTGACCGTACCGGCCGACATACCGAGTGCCGCGGCCGTCTCCTCTGTGGACATCTGCTCCCAGTGTCGCAGCACCACGACGCTGCGCTGCTTCGGTGCGAGCACCTTCATGACGTCCATCAGCAGAGCCCGGTCGGCGTGCTGCTCGGTGGAGTCGTCCACGGACGCGTCCGGCAGCTGCTCGGTCGGGACCTCCTCCAGCTTGCGCGCCCGCCACCACTCCGTACGGGTGTTGATCATGACACGGCGCAAATAGGCGTCGGCCAGCCGCTTGTCGGCGATGCCCTCCCAGCGGCCGTACGTGCGCACCAGTGCCGTCTGCAGCAGGTCCTGTGCGTCGACCGGGTCCGGCACCAGTCGGCGGGCGCTGCGCAGCAGCGCGTCCTGCCGTGTGCGGACGTACTCCTCGAATTCGAGCACCTCGCCCTGCGCCATGATCAACCGCCTCCGTTCCCCGCCGCTCCGGCCCCGTGCCTGAAGTCCTGCGTCCCCGTGTCCGGTGGTCTCCCGGGCACGAACAAGAAGCTACGGAGCTGTTGTCACGGCGTTGTCCGAACCAGCCTTCGGCTAGCAATCGGCTATCCGTCGGTTGTGTAACGACCGTGGAAGCGGGGTAGGAAGGAGGGTCGATATATCCCTTTCTGTAGGCCTTTGTCAGGCTAAGGGCTCCGTAACAGAGCCCCCCAGGCTGTGACTTGGCTGTCCGTCAGCTCAGCGGCAGTCGATACAGACCGCCCGGCAGCGGCTCCACCAAGCCGTCCGTGACAAGCCCGTCGAGCGCGCGGGCGCGCTGCACCGGCTCGTGCCACACCCGGTCCAGCACCGCCTGCGGCACCGGCGCGTGCGCCTCCCGCAACACCGACAGCAGCTTGCCGCGCACCTGCCGGTCCGTACCCGCGTACGTCTGACCCCGGCGAGGCGGCCCCGCGTGCGCCGGCTTGCCGGCCAGCCGCCAGGCGCACTGCGCGGCGATCGGGCACTGCCCGCACCCCTCGTTCTTCGCCGTGCACACCAGCGCGCCCAGCTCCATGGAGGCGGCGGCCCAGCGCGCGGCCGTCGGCTCGTCCTCGGGCAGCAGCTCGCGGGCGAGGCGCCGCTCGGCGGCCGTCGTCGCGTTCGGCGGGTACTGCACCCCCGTCACCGCCCGCGCGAAGACCCGGCGCACGTTCGTGTCCAGCACCGCATGCCGCTGCCCGTACGCGAACGACGCCACCGCGGCGGCCGTGTACTCGCCGATGCCGGGCAGCGCCAGCAGCTGCCCGTGATCCGTCGGTACGTCCCCGCCGTGCCGCTCCGTTATGGCTACGGCGGCTCCGTGCAGCCTGAGCGCGCGGCGCGGGTAGCCGAGCCGGCCCCAGGCGCGCACCGCCTCGCCCGGCGCCTCCTTGGCGAGGTCGGCCGGGCGTGGCCAGCGGGCCAGCCACTCCTCATAGACGGGCAGCACCCGGCTGACCGGGGTCTGCTGCAGCATGAACTCGCTGACCATCACACCCCACGGGCCCGCCTCCGGGCGGCGCCAGGGGAGGTCGCGGGCGTGGGCGTGGAACCAGGCGATCACGGGGGTGTGCAGCTTCTCAGTCATGGCCTTCCGATCCTCCCACGGCTCGGCGTCCATGACGGTGACGGCGCGGTCACCCAGCGTCGCGATCTACGAAGGGCCGCGTCGCTGACGGCAGTTACCGGGATGATGATCCGGAAAAGTTGCCGCCCGGGCGGCGGGTGACGCAAGCAAGCACGGGGATCTCTCGTACAGTTTGGGCCGTGGGATCTCTGCGCAATCCGGTCGGGCCGCTTCCCTCCTCCATCTACTGGCGCAGGAGGGTCGTACTGCTGTCCGTGGTCGCCCTGTTGACGCTGGTGGTCACGTGGATCGCGACCTCCGGCGGCGGGGGCGGCAAGAAGAACACCGGCGCGTCCAACGGCAAGAATCCCGCGCATACCATCACGCCGGGCCCGTCCGCGTCCGGGCCCGCGATCAGTCAACACCCGGGCGGACGCGACGAGTCGAGCGGCGGGGACTCCAGCGGGAGCGGTTCCGGCGGCTCGGGCGCAGGCTCCTCCGGGTCCGGTGATGGCTCGGGTGGCTCCGGTCCGGGCTCCGGCGGCGGCAACGTCGGTACGGGCGACACGCTCCCGGCGTCCTCCGCACTCCCCAACTGCACCTCCTCCGCAGTGACGTTGAGCCTGAGCAGCCTGCACAACTCCTACTCGCCGGACCAGACGCCGGCCTTCGAACTCACCGCGAAGAACGGCTCGTCCGCCGACTGCAAGGTCGATCTCGGGCCCAGGAGCACGGTGTTGACCATCACGTCGGCCGACGGCGGCAAGGCGTTCTGGTCCTCGGCCGACTGCCCTCAGAGCCAGGGGAGCCTGGTGTTCCGGGTGCCGGCAGGCCAGAGCATCACGTACACCGTGAAGTGGGACCGCAGGCCGAGTGCTCCGCAGTGTGCGACGCCCACGCCCTCCGCGCGTTCGGCGGCGGCGGGTACGTATCTGCTGGAGGCGAAGGCGCCGGGGTTCGGGAACGTGCGGACGTCGTTCGTGCTGTCGGCCGACTGACGCCGGTTCCCTGGGGCACCGGCGCGGCCGGGGTGCCGCACGTACGAGCTGTGGATCAGCTCCAGCGCTGGCGCGGGGCGCCCGCGTCCGCCTCGGTGTGGACCTGCCCGTCGATCCCCACCTCCAGGACGCGCCCGGTGGCCTTGTCCTTCAGGCGCCAGCCCGAGGAGTCCTGGATCTCGTACCACTTCTGGTAGTCGCCGCCGTTGCACGCGCCGATGTACACGTCACCCCGGCTGTTGCTGTCGAGGCACTTCCGGTCGATGTCGTGCCTCATGGTGTAGGTGCCGTCGGACTGCTTGTTCTCGAACCACTTGCTGGTCGGGCCGATGGCGGACGTCGTACGGACCCTGTAGTTGAAGTACGCGAGATACTTGCCGTTGCTCTCGTTCCTCCAGCTGACGCCGCTGTCGGCGGCGAACGCCGGGCCGGTGCCCACGAGGGTCAGCACCGGGGCGAGGACCGCCGAGGCGGCGCAGACACCGATGAGGCGCTTCTTCATGGAGCTCCCCCTGCATAGTTCGAAATTAAATCGAACATCATGGTCGGGGTCACGCTATCCCCGCGTGATCACCTCGTGCAATGCCTCGTGGATCAACGGACAAAGGCGTCCCCGAGTCGGGCGCCCTCCCGAACTCAGACGTAACGCTCCAGGATGGAGGACTCCGCCAAGCGCGACAGGCCTTCCCGCACGCTCCGCGCCCGAGCCTCTCCCACGCCGTCCACGGTCTGCAGGTCGTCCACGCTGGCGGCGAGAAGCTTCTGCAGTCCCCCGAAATGCTCCACCAGCCGGTCGATGATCGCACCCGGAAGGCGCGGAACCTTCGCCAGCAGCCGGAAGCCCCGCGGGGACACCGCGGAGTCCAGCGTCTCGGGAGACCCGGTGTAGCCCATCGCGCGCGCCACCGTGCCGAGCTCCAGCAGCTCCGCGTGGCTCAGCGCGTCCAGCTCGGACAGCGCCTCCTCGACCGTGCGGGACCGCTTCGCCGTCGGCTCGGGGACGTAGTCCCGGACGACCAGCTCACGGTCGGGCTCGACCCCGGCGATCAACTCCTCCAGCTGAAGCGCGAGAAGACGCCCGTCCGTGCCCAGTTCAACCACATATTCGGCGATTTCGGTGGCGATGCGGCGGACCATCTCCAGTCGCTGGGCGACGGCGGACACGTCCCGCACCGTCACCAGGTCCTCGATCTCCAGCGCCGAGAGGGTGCCGGCCACCTCGTCCAGGCGCAGCTTGTACCGCTCCAGCGTGGCCAGTGCCTGGTTCGCCCGGGACAGGATCGCCGCCGAGTCCTCCAGGACGCGGCGCTGACCGTCGACGTAGAGGGCGATCAGCCGCATCGACTGGGACACGGAGACCACGGGGAAGCCGACCTGCTTGCTGACCCGGTCCGCCGTACGGTGCCGGGTGCCCGTCTCCTCCGTGGGGATCGTCGGGTCCGGCACCAGCTGCACACCGGCCCGCAGGATCTTCGACAGGTCGGCGGAGAGCACGATGCCGCCGTCGAGCTTGCACAGCTCCCGCAGCCGGGTCGCGGTGAACTCGACGTCCAGCACGAAACCGCCCGTGCACATCGCCTCGACCGTCTTGTCCGAGCCGAGGACGATCAGCCCGCCGGTGTTGCCGCGCAGGACGCGCTCCAGGCCGTCGCGCAGCGCCGTACCGGGAGCCACGGCGCTCAGCGAGGCGCGCATCAGGCCATCGGAACCGGCACTCCCACCGGACTTTCCGGGAGCTGCTGCCCGGTCGTTGGCTGCCACTGCACTCCTCCGGTCGCAGGTTCTGACGCGCTCCCGTACCCGCACTCGGTTCGTACGGACGGGCGAGACCTGGGCAAAGTCTACCGGCGCTCCTCCGCCTCCCGTGGGGCCTCTCGGCGACGCGAGCGTGGCAGCACCCGCAGCGCGTCCCCCATGTCGGCCACTTCCAGGACCTTCATGCCGGGCGGCACCTTGCCCGGGTCGGTCGGCACGAGCGCGTGCGTGAAGCCCAGCCGCTGCGCCTCGGCGAGCCTGCGCTGCACGCCCGTGACCCGTCTGACCTCGCCCGCGAGGCCCACCTCGCCGATGGCCACCAGATTCTTCGGCAGCGGGGTGTCACTGGCGGCGGAGGCCAGCGCCAGCGCGACCGCGAGGTCGGCGGCCGGCTCCGACAGCTTCACCCCGCCCACCGTCGCGGAGTAGATGTCCCGCTTGCCGAGCGCGCTGATCCGGCCGCGCTGCTCCAGGACGGCCAGCATCATCGACACGCGCGAGGTCTCCAGGCCCGAGGTCGTACGCCGCGGGGAGGGGATCTGGGAGTCGACGGTCAGCGCCTGCACCTCGGCCACCAGCGGGCGGCGGCCCTCCAGGGTGACGGTCAGACAGGTGCCGGGGACCGGTTCGTCCCGACGGGTCAGGAAGAGTCCGCTCGGGTCGGCGAGGCCCGTGATGCCCTCGTCGTGCAGCTCGAAGCAGCCGACCTCGTCCGTGGCGCCGTAGCGGTTCTTCACGCCGCGGACGAGACGGAGGCGCGCGTGCCGGTCGCCCTCGAAGTGGAGGACGACGTCCACGAGGTGCTCCAGCAGGCGCGGGCCGGCGATGGCGCCGTCCTTCGTGACATGGCCCACCAGCAGCGTGGACATGCCGCGCTCCTTGGAGGCGCGGATCAGGGCCCCCGCCACCTCCCGCACCTGGGCCATGCCGCCGGGCGCGCCGTCGATCTCCGGGGACGCGACCGTCTGCACCGAGTCCAGGATCAGCAGCGACGGCTTCACCTCGTCCAAGTGGCCGAGGACGGCGGACAGATCGGTCTCGGCGGCCAGATACAGCTCGTCGTGCAGGGCGCCGATGCGGTCCGCGCGCAGCCGCACCTGGCTCGCCGACTCTTCGCCGGTGACATAGAGCGTGCGGTGCTCCGCGCTCGCGGACTTGGCGGCCACGTCCAGCAGCAGCGTCGACTTGCCGACGCCCGGCTCGCCGGCGAGCAGCACGACCGCGCCGGGCACCAGGCCGCCGCCGAGCACCCGGTCCAGCTCGGGCACGCCGGTCGAGCGGGCGGTGGCCTGCCGGCCGTCGACCTGGCCGATGGGCAGCGCGGAGCGGGTGACGCGGCCGGGTGCCGTCGTACGGACCGCGGGCGCGCCGTACTCCTCGATCGTGCCCCAGGCCTGGCACTCGGGGCAGCGGCCGAGCCACTTGGCCGTCTGCCAGCCGCACTCGGTGCAGCGGTAGGACGGGCGGTCCTTGGTGGTCTTGGTACGGGCAGCCATGCGGAAACCGTAGCCCGCACCACTGACAACCGGTCCCCGGGCCGCCGGAGGATCCCCCTGGGCTGCCGAAGGGTCCCCCCGGGCCGTTAATGGGATGAACGGGCAGTCAATGGGATGAGCAGGCGGTCCGTGCGATGAGCGGGCGATCTGTGCGATGAGCCGGCCATCCATGCGATGAGCAGGCGGTCTGTGCGATGAACGGGCCGTCGGTGGGATGAACGGGACGCGTGAGGGTGAATCGGTATCAGCCACGACCCGTCGGGATCGCGCCACGGAACAAAGGGTTCCTGTCCCCTTATGAGGGATCGTTTCACCCGTACGGATTAAAAGTGCTCAAGGTTCGAGAAGGGGCACTCCGAGGCCGCCTACGGTCGCACAGGTGATGAGCAGCAGCCCGGAAACCACCACCCGCACCAGCGGCACGCACTGGGCGCACCGCGAAGCGCGTGCCGCACGAGAGGCGCGGGAGGGGCGCGACCGCGTCCCTGGGCGCACCCTCGCCCAGCGGCCGCCGGCGCGCTACGACCCGTACCTGGACGGGCTGTTCACCTACTGCCTGTCCGTCCTGTGCGACCACGACGCGGCCACCGCCGCCCTCGGCGACGTACTCGCCCTGGCCGAGCGGCGCGGACACCGCGTCCCCGAGGCCGCCGGCGACCGCAGGGCCTGGCTGTACGCGCTGGCCCGCTGGGCGTGCCTGCGCAAGCTGGCCGAGGCCAAGCAGAAACGTCAGGCCACCCATGCGGCGGGCCGTGCCGCGGCCGCGAGCCAGGTCCCCGAACAGTCCGTGGCCCCGGAGGCCGAGGAGCAGCGCCGCCGCGAACTGTCCCTGCTGGCCTGGCCGGAAGCGGCCGGTACGACCCCCGAGCAGCGCGAGGCCCTGGAACTCGCCGTCCGCCACCACCTGGCCGCGCACGAGGTCGCCGCCGTCCTCGGCATGGAACCGGCCGCCGCGCGCGACCTGCTCGCCACGGCCGCCTGCGAGGTCGAGCGCACCCGGGCGGCCCTCGCCGTCGTCGAGACCGGCGGCTGCCCCAGCGTGGCCCACCTCACGGGGGACAGCCGGCTGGTCCTCAGCACGACCCTGCGCCGCGAGCTGGTCCGGCACGTCGACGACTGCCCGCGCTGCCGGCGCACCGCCGAGCGCGCCGCCCCCGGCCGCTGGCCCGGCGCCACGGTCACCCCGGCCGAGCTGCCCGTCCTGGAGGCCCCGCGCGCGGCCCTCCACATCGCCCTCGCCCACCCTCCACGCGCGCGTGGCGCCGCGGCACCCCGCTTCGACCGGCGCGGCTTCCCGATGGACCCCAAGGACCGCGCGGCCCGCCGGGACCGGCTACGCGCGCGTGCGGTGACGACGACGGTCGTCGCCACGGTGGTGGCCGCCCCCGTGCTGGCCCTGTGGGCCGCCTACCGCGGCGGTCCGACGGCGGAGGGGGAGGGCCCGTCGGCCACCGCGCACGAGGCGCAGGGCCCCGACGCCCTCGGCAGGGACTCGGCCGGCGGTTACGAGAACGCCGGCAACGCGCGCGTGAAGCCCGGCGCGCACCTCGACAAGGACGGCCAGGCGGACGTCTCCGTGGAGGTCGTCAGCGCCACCGGGACGGGCGGGCAGGGCTCCGGGCAGCTCGACGTCAGCGCCGCGAACGACGGTGACACCACGCTGCTCACCCTCACCGCCGCCGGCTCCGCCCCGGTCCGCTGGTCCGCGTCCGCCTCGGCGTCCTGGCTCTACTTCAGCCGGTCCACGGGAACCCTCGCCCCCGGCGAAACGTTGACGATCAAGGTGTACGTCGACCACCTCCGCGAGCCGACCGGCCTCTGGCACGCGCAACTGACGATCTCCCCGTCCACCACGGCGATCTCCATCGACGGCTACGGCCCGCCCCCGACCCACCACCCCACACCCGCGCCCTCGACCCCACCGCAGTCCTCTGCCCCACCCACCACTTCGACACCACCCTCCACACCCCCACCGCCGACCCCACCTCCGCCCACCCCGACCCCCACCCCCACCGCCCCGCCTTCATCCTCCGACTCCCCGACCCCGCCCCCGTCCACATCCCCGACGGACACCGACACACCGAGCCCTTCCGGCAGCTAGGGGTGGATCTCGGGGGAGAGGGGCTCGGGGGAGGGGCTCGGCAGCGCCATGGGGCGCGAGCGGCCGCCCCTCAGCGCCCATGCAGCCGACCGGGACGGCTGGATGGGCACCGGCTGGGCGGGCGAGGGGCGAGGCCGTGGAGTTGAGGCCGTGGAGTTACGGTGCCGGGTCGGCCGGGTGAGGGGCGAGGAGGGGCAACTGCGAGGCCAGTCGTGCTTCGCAGAGCTCGGTCAGGCGGTCGTACCCCGCCTTGCCCATCAGCTCGGTCAGCTCGGCCCGGTAGGACACGTACACCGGGTCGCCCGCGCCGTGCGCCGAGGTCGCCGACGTACACCACCAGTGCAGGTCGTGCCCGCCCGGACCCCAGCCCCGGCGGTCGTACTCGCCGATGGAGATCTGGAGGACGCGGGTGTCGTCGGGGCGGTCGATCCAGTCGTACGTCCGGCGGATCGGCAGCTGCCAGCACACGTCCGGCTTGGTCTCCAGCGGCTCCCGGCCCTCCCGCAGGGCGAGGATGTGCAGCGAGCAGCCCGCGCCGCCCGCGAAACCGGGCCGGTTCTGGAAGATGCAGGAGCCCTGGAAGGGGCGGGTCTGGCGGGAGCCCTCCTCGTCCTCCGAGGTCCAGCCGTTGCGCCTGCCCTCGTCGTGGTGCTGCCAGATCTCCGGCGTGAGCCGCGCCACGTGCCCGGCGACCCGCTTCTCGTCGTCCTCGTCCGAGAAGTGCGCGCCCAGCGAGCAGCAGCCGTCGTCCGCGCGGCCCGCCTGAATGCCCTGGCAACCGCTGCCGAAGATGCAGTTCCAGCGAGAGGTCAGCCATGTCAGATCACAGCGGAAGAGCTGCTCGTCGTCCGCCGGATCAGGAAACTCCACCCAGGCGCGCGCGAAGTCGAGCCCCTTCTCGTCGCTCATCTTGGGGGCCTTCTTGGACTTCTTGGACACGGACGCCTTCGCCTGCGAAGAATCCTTCGATCCCTTGGAGGATTTGTGATCCTTCGCCTTTTTCGTCTTTGGCACGCGTCCAGGGTAAGTGTCCGAGGCCCGCTCCGGGGACCGTGCGCGGACGATCTGGCAGTAGCGTTCCGTATATGAGACTCGGTGTCCTGGACGTGGGTTCGAACACGGTGCATCTGCTGGTGGTGGACGCTCACCCCGGCGCGCGCCCGCTGCCCGCACATTCGCACAAGGCCGACCTTCGGCTCGCCCAACTGCTCGACGGCAGCGGTGCCATCGGCGACGACGGCGTCGAGAAGCTGGTCGGTGTCGTACGGGACGCGCTCCAGGCCGCCGAGGACAAGGGCGTCGAGGATCTGCTGCCGTTCGCGACCTCCGCCGTCCGTGAGGCCGGCAACGCCGACGACGTCCTCGCGCGCGTGGCCGACGAGACCGGCGTACGACTCCAGGTCCTCACCGGCGCGGAGGAGGCCCGGCTGACCTTTCTCGCGGTCCGCCGCTGGTTCGGCTGGTCCGCCGGAAAACTGCTGGTCCTGGACATCGGCGGCGGCTCCCTGGAGATCGCCTACGGCATAGACGAGGAGCCGGACGCCGCCGTCTCCCTCCCGCTCGGCGCCGGCCGGCTCACCGCGAGCTGGCTGCCCGGTGACCCGCCCGCCCCCGAGGCCGTCCGCTCCCTGCGCCGCCATGTACGGACGGAGATCGCCCGCACGGTCGGCGAATTCAGCCGCCTCGGCGTCCCCGACCACGTCGTCGCCACCTCCAAGACCTTCAAGCAGCTCGCCCGCATCGCCGGCGCGGCCCGCAGCGCCGAGGGCCTCTACGTCCAGCGCGAACTCAAGCGCGAGTCCCTCGAGGCCTGGGTCCCGCGCCTCGCCTCCATGACCGCGGACCAGCGCAGCGAACTCCCCGGCGTCTCGGAGGGCAGGGCAGGCCAGCTGCTGGCCGGGGCCCTGGTGGCCGAGGCCGCGATGGATCTCTTCGGCGTGGAGAGCCTGGAGGTCTGCCCGTGGGCGCTGCGGGAAGGCGTGATCCTCCGGCGCCTCGATCACATGGGTTCCGCTTAGCACCCCGGAAGGGACGCGGGCTGTATCGATATGTGGATCGACAGGTGGCTCCGCCGCGTGGGCGCGGGCAACCACGACGCCCGCCGCACCCGCCAGAATGGCAAACCTCACAACGGCGAATAGGCACCCAACACCGGTACCACCCCACGCCGTAAGGTGACGGACGTGGCTGAACCAACGGACGTGCGTATCGCGCTGTCGACGGCCTCCGTATACCCGGAGTCCACGGCGACGGCCTTCGAGATCGCCGCGCGCCTCGGGTACGACGGCGTCGAGGTCATGGTGTGGACCGACCCGGTCAGCCAGGACATCGAGGCGCTGCGCCGTCTGTCGGACTACCACCGCATTCCGGTCCTGGCGGTGCACGCCCCCTGCCTGCTGATCACCCAGCGGGTCTGGTCGACGGACCCCTGGGCCAAGCTGCAGCGCGCCCGCGCGGCCGCCGAGAAGCTGGGTGCCTCCACCGTCGTCGTACACCCGCCCTTCCGCTGGCAGCGGCAGTACGCGCGCGACTTCGTCGACGGGATCTGGCGGATGGCGGACGAGACGGACGTACGGTTCGCTGTCGAGAACATGTACCCGTGGCGCTACCGCGACCGCGAGATGCTCGCCTACGCCCCCGACTGGGACGTCACCCAGCACGACTACCGGCACTTCACGATCGACCTCAGCCACACGGCGACCGCCCGCGCGGACGCCCTGGACATGATCGACCGCATGGGCGACCGCCTCGGCCATGTGCACCTCGCCGACGGCCGGGGCTCGGCCAAGGACGAGCACCTGGTGCCGGGCCGCGGCACCCAGCCCTGCGCCGAGCTGCTGGAGCATCTGACCCTCTCCGGCTTCGACGGCCATGTCGTCATCGAGGTCAACACCCGGCGGGCGATGTCCAGCGCCGAGCGCGAGGCCGACCTCGCCGAGGCCCTGGCCTTCACCCGCAAGCACCTGGCGTCGGCGGTACGGGTGCCCCGGCGATGAACGACACCCGTGAACCGGGCGCCCGCAGAAGAGGCCGCCCCCCGCGCACCGAGTCCGGCGACACCCGTGACCGGATCCTCGCCGCCGCCCGCGAGGAGTTCTCCGAGCGCGGGTACGAGAAGACGTCCGTGCGCGGCATCGCCAAGGCGGCCGGCGTGGACTCCGCGCTGGTCCACCACTACTTCGGCACCAAGGAGCAGGTCTTCGAAGCGGCCGTCGCGGTGGCCTTCGCGCCCGCGCTGCACGCCCCCGAGGCGCTGGCCGCCGGCCCGCTGGACGGGGTGGGGGAGCGGCTGACCCGCTTCATCTTCGGTGTCTGGGAGAACCCCACGACCCGTACGCCGCTCCTCGCGATCGTCCGGTCCGCCGTCAACAACGAGACCGCCGCGGCCGTGTTCCGCCGCCTGATCGCCTCCCAGCTGCTGCGCCGTGTCGCCGCCCAGGTGGATCTGCCGGACCCGGAGCTGCGCGCCGAGCTGGCCGCCGCGCAGCTGGTGGGTGTGGCGATGATGCGTTACGTGATCAAACTGGAGCCGCTGGCGTCGGCGGACCTGGAGCAGATCATCGCGCGCGTCGCCCCCGTCGTACAGCACCACCTCACGGACAGGTGAAACACGCGTCCCGCATTCCGGACAACCGTGTCCAGTCCTTGGAGCGGCGGCGTAGTCTCGTAGACAGCCAGAACTCTCTGGACTCATTGCCAGAAGGTCATTGAAGGAGCGAGCGACGATGCCCGAGCTGAGGTCCCGCACAGTCACCCACGGCCGCAACATGGCGGGCGCCCGCGCCCTGATGCGCGCCTCCGGTGTACCCGGTGCGGACATCGGCCGGAAGCCGATCATCGCGGTCGCCAACTCCTTCACCGAGTTCGTGCCGGGCCACACCCATCTGCAGCCGGTCGGCCGGATCGTCAGCGAGGCGATCACGGAGGCGGGCGGCATCCCGCGCGAGTTCAACACGATCGCCGTGGACGACGGCATCGCCATGGGCCACGGCGGCATGCTGTACTCCCTGCCCTCCCGCGACCTGATCGCGGACAGCGTGGAGTACATGGTGGAGGCCCACTGCGCCGACGCCCTGGTCTGCATCTCCAACTGCGACAAGATCACGCCGGGCATGCTGCTGGCGGCGCTGCGCCTGAACATCCCGACGGTCTTCGTCTCCGGCGGCCCGATGGAGGCCGGCCGCGCCACGCTCGTGGACGGCACGGTCCGCACCCTCGACCTGGTCGACGCGATCTCCGACGCCGTCAACGACAAGATCTCCGACGAGGACATCCTCCGTATCGAGGAGAACGCCTGCCCGACCTGCGGCAGCTGTTCCGGCATGTTCACCGCCAACTCGATGAACTGCCTGACCGAGGCCATCGGACTCTCCCTGCCCGGCAACGGCTCGGTCCTCGCCACCCACACCGCGCGCAAGCAGCTCTACGTCGACGCGGCGCACACGGTCATGGACATCACCCGCCGCTACTACGAGCAGGACGACGCGTCGGTCCTGCCGCTCAACATCGCCACCTTCCAGGCCTTCGAGAACGCCATGGCCCTGGACATCGCGATGGGCGGCTCCACGAACACGATCCTGCACCTGCTGGCCGCCGCCCAGGAGGCGGGCGTCCCCTTCGGCCTGGAGCAGATCGACGCCGTCTCGCGCCGCGTCCCGTGCCTCGCGAAGGTCGCCCCCAACGTCGCGAAGAACCGCACGTACTACATGGAGGACGTGCACCGCGCCGGCGGCATCCCGGCCCTGCTCGGCGAACTCCACCGCGCGGGCCTGCTCAACGAGGACGTGCACGCCGTCCACAGCCCGTCGCTGTCCGACTGGCTGAAGACCTGGGACGTCCGCGGCGGCTCGCCCTCACCCGAGGCGGTGGAGCTGTGGCACGCGGCCCCCGGCTGTGTCCGCTCGGCCGAGGCGTTCTCCCAGTCCGAGCGCTGGGAGGCCCTGGACGACGACGCGGAGGGCGGCTGCATCCGCTCCGTCGAGCACGCGTACTCCAAGGACGGCGGCCTCGCGGTCCTCAAGGGCAACCTGGCCGTGGACGGCTGCGTCGTGAAGACGGCCGGTGTCGACGAGTCGATCTGGACCTTCGAGGGCCCGGCCGTGGTCTGCGAGTCCCAGGAGGAGGCCGTCCAGCGCATCCTCACCCACGAGGTCAAGGACGGCGACGTCGTCGTCATCCGCTACGAGGGCCCCAAGGGCGGCCCCGGTATGCAGGAGATGCTCTACCCGACCTCGTACCTGAAGGGCCGCGGCCTCGGCAAGACCTGCGCCCTGATCACCGACGGCCGCTTCTCCGGCGGCACCTCGGGCCTGTCCATCGGCCACGCCTCCCCCGAGGCGGCCTCCGGCGGCACCATCGCCCTGGTCCAGGACGGCGACCGCATCCGCATCGACATCCCGAACCGCACGATCGAGCTGCTGGTCGAGGAGGCGGAACTGTCCCGCCGCGAGCAGGCCCTGAACGGCGTCTACGCCCCCAAGAACCGCGACCGCAAGGTGTCGGCGGCGCTGCGGGCCTACGCCGCGATGGCGACCAGCGCCGACAAGGGCGCGGTCCGTGACGTGACCAAGCTGGGCTGACCCAGCCCGCACGTTGAAGGGGCCGTCTCTGGTGGGAGCGGCCCCTTTGCCGGTCACCTTTGCGCGTCACCGCGTCACCGCGTCACGCCATCACGGCGTCACCAGTCGCCCGGATTGCGCGCCCCGACGCCGAAGACCGTGCCGTCCGGCGCGGCGGCGTACACATGGCCGTCGACGACCAGCGGTGCCGGCAGCTCGGCGGTGACCCTGTCCGCGTCGGCGCCGAGCCGCGGCCGGGTCTGCCCGACGAGGCGGCCGTCGCGCGCGTCGAACGCCAGCAGCCGCCCGTCGGCCGCGGTGAAGAAGACATGCGCACCGTCGCCGACCGGGGCCGAACCGCGGCTGACGGACGTCTCGATGTGCCACACGCGCTTGCCGGCGTTCAGGTCGAAGGCCTCCAGCGAGCCGCCCGTGGCCAGCAGGTAGACCGTGTCGCCGTGCACGGTGGCCTGCGGCGTCAGCCGCGGGACCGGCAGCGCCACCCGGCGGGCCGTCTTCGCGGCCGGGGTGTAGCGGACCACGGAGTCCGTCTCCCCGGTGGTCCGGTCGACGGACAGGAGGGCCAGGGACCCGCCGTGGCTGCCGACCGGCTCCAGCACCCCGTTCAGCGAGGCGTCCCAGCGCACGGCACCGCCGTCGGGATCCACCGCGATGACGTGGGTGCGCGTCCCGTCCAGGGACGTGCTGGTCGCGTAGACGAGCGGGTCCCCGTCGAACGAGGCGAGGAACGGCGTGCCGGAGCCGCGGAGTTGATAACTCCACTTCGTGCGGCCCGACGTGCTGTCCACGCCGGCGACCGTCCCGTCGGCTCCGGTGACCAGGGCGGTGCGACCGGCGTACCGGCCCGTCGCACCGTGCGGCAGCGGCCGCTTCCCCGACTCGGCGCCGGAGCGCAGGTCGAAGGCCTGCAGTCGCGTGCCGCCGTCCGTGCCGAGCTGCACCAGCGAGCCCGTGAGAACCGGCGGTCCGCTGACCGGCCCGGCGGCGACGGGGTGGTGCCACAGCAGCCTGCCGTCGGCGGGGGAGAGCGCGAAGACCGCACCGGACCGCGCACACAGCAACCTGCCGGCCCCGTACGCACATTGAGGCATCCCCGCCCCCTCGGGTACCGGCTTGGCCTGCCAGGAGGTGAACACGGCGGCCTTGGTGTGCGGGGTCGTACCGGCCGGCGTCGGGCCGTCGCTTCCCGTCAGCTGTACGGCGGCCAGCGCGGCGGCCACGACGAGGCCGAGCGCCCCGGCGCTCACCGCCGCCTTCCGGCCGACGCGCCGCCCGACCGGCGACTCCGGCCGCCCGGCACGGGACCGCGAGGCCGGCTCATCACCCGACCCCGATCCTGACCCCGATCCCGATCCCGATCCCGGCCCCGGCCCCGATCCCGGCTCCTCGCTCGACCGCTGCGCCGGTATGAACGCCTGGGTGTCGTACGAGGCCGCCACGGAGCGCAGTTCCCGCATGAGTTCATCGGGGGTGGGCCGGTCGTCCGGCTCCTTGGCGAGGCACCGCTCCACCAGCGCGGCGAGATCCTCCGGCACACCGGTCAGATCCGGCTCGTCATGCACGACCTGGTACGCGACGACGTACGGGCTGTCGGAGTCGAAGGGCCCCCGCCCGGTCGCCGCGTGCACCATCACCGAACCGAGCGCGAAGATGTCCGCGGCGGGCCCCACCTCGCGCGGCCGCCGGAACTGCTCCGGCGCCATGAACGGCGGGGTGCCGATCAACTTGCCGGTCTCGGTGCGCAGTTCGCTGTCCTTCGGCCGGGAGATGCCGAAGTCGATGACCTTCGGCCCGTCCTCGGCGAGCAGCACATTGCTCGGCTTGAGATCCCGGTGCACGACCCCGACCCGGTGGATGTCGCGCAGCGCCTCGGCGAGCCCCGCCATCAGCCGGCGCAGCTGAGCCGGCGCCATGGACCCGTTCCGCTTCACCTCGTCCGAGAGGGTCGGGCCCGGAATGAACAGCGTGGCCATCCAGGGCCGTTCGGCATCCGGATCCGCGTCGACGACGGGCGCCGTGAAGGCCCCGCTCACCTTGCGCGCGGCCGCCACCTCCTGCCGGAAACGCCCCCTGAACTCGGGATCCCTGGCGAACTCGGCGTGTACGACCTTGACCGCGAGCTTCATGCCCGAGGTGCTCCGGGCCAGATGGACGACGCCCATGCCACCCGAGCCCAGACGTGACTGCAGGCGGTAGTGACCGACGTACTCGGGAAGTTCCGCTTCCGCGCCCGCTCCCGTGTCCCTGCGTGGCGTCATACGACCACCCCCGTGCTGTTCCTCCGCGCGCGCGACGCACGGAGCCTAGTCGATGACTCGTGCGACACAGAGGCGGCTTGCTAGCCTCCGCGTGCGAGTCGCGTACGGGTGTTTCGCGGCTTGTTCCCAGGGAATCAACGGTGCCCATGACACGCATGGGTCCAACGGGGGAGGTTCATATGTCTGTTGACCGTGTGGAAGAGGCCGGGACCGGCACCGAGTCCGCGGCCGCGACGGCCACCGAGTCGGCCGTGCGCACGTACGCGGTCGCTCCGGGCGTCCGGCTCAACGTCCGCAACGGCCCCGGCACCAGCTACGCCATCGTGCGCGTCCTGCCCGAGGGGACCCGCGTCCCGATCTTCTGCCAGACGCCGGGTACGACGGTGAGCGGCCCGTACGGCACCTCCAACATCTGGGACAACATCGACAACGGCGAGTACGTCTCCGACGCGTACATCCAGACCGGCAGCGACGGCTACGTCGCCTCGCGCTGCGCCTGACCCCACCGGGAGCCCGCCCCCGTCCGGCGCCATAATCGTTCCGTGAGCGACGAAACCGGCACCCCGGACACCCCGGCGGGCTCCGCGGGCGGTACGGCCCCGAGCGAGGGCCCCCGCCCCGAGCCCCTCCGCTTCTTCGGCACCACCTGGGTGAACCACGACCACGGCTACACCGCCCGCCGGGCCGGCGTGGCCGTCGGCTCGCTCGCCGCGGCTGTCGCCTCCTGTCTGGTCCTCCGCCTCGCCTACGAGGGCATCCGGATCGCCGACACCGGCTCCTTCGTGACCGTGCTGGTCATCGCCATGTTCGCGATCTGCAGCGCGCTCGCCTTCCGCAACGCCTGGGAGGGCTTCGGCAAGCGCCATGACCCGCAGCGCCAGGCCTCCCTGCGCGGTCTGCTCGCCATCGGCTTCGTCGGCTCCCTCCTCGCCTACTTCTTCCGCTCCCTCACCGAGGCCCCGGGCGAGAAGCTGCACCGCGAGGAGTACGAGCAGGCCCGCGAGGCCTACGAGCGCCTCTCCTCCCGGCGCACCGGCAACCCGTCGAAGAAGAAGCGCCGCCGCTGACGCGAGCCTCCGGCGCCCGCACATGCGCCACGCGGGCCTGCGGCACCCCGCGCATGCGTCATTGGCCCCGGAGAACCGCACCCACGCCCGAAATCCCGATGTCGCCGCGTCCCCGGCGTCCCAGGATGTCCGTATGGCCACGACACAACCGACCCCGCCGACGCCCCCGCACGCGGACCCCGCGCACTCCTTCAACTCCGCCGCCGCCCAGTACGCCGCGAACCGCCCCTCCTATCCGCCCGCCCTCTTCGACACCGTCGAGGAACTGGCCGGCCGGTCCCTGTCCGGTGCCCGGGTCGTGGACGTCGGCGCCGGTACGGGCATCGCGACCGCTCTCCTGCGCGACCGAGGCGCCGACGTCGTCGCCGTCGAACCCGGCGAGGGCATGGCCGCCGAGTTCCGCCGCGGGCTGCCGCAGATCCCGATCGTCCGCGGCAACGGCAACGCCCTGCCCCTCGCCGACGCGCACGCCGACCTCATCACCTACGCCCAGGCCTGGCACTGGACCGACACCGCCCGCTCGGTGCCGGAGGCGCTGCGGGTGCTGCGGCCGGGCGGCGCGCTGGCGCTGTGGTGGAACACCGACGCGCTCGACGTCGACTGGATCGCCGAGGCCGCCGACCGCAAGGGCCGCTTCTTCGGCGTGGACATGGCTGCCAAGAAGCGCAGGGCCGCCGAACGCACCGACCTGGCCGACCCGAGCGGGCGCCTGGACTTCGTCCGCCGCGACGTCCGCTGGAGCCGCCGCATCCCGGTCGACACCCACCTCGCCAACATCGGCAGCCACTCGGCCTTCCTCGTCACGCCTCAGGACCGCAGGACCGCCTTCCTGGAAGAGGAGCGCGCCCAGCTGCTCAAGGTCTTCCCGGACGGCATCGTCGAGGAGACCTACGACGTGCTCCTCCTCGTCGCCACCAAGCCCTGACCTGGGCGAAGTCCCGTCGACAGCGGCGGCCGGGTGCCCTCCCGGCCGCCGCTGCCGTATGCGCACCCGCACACGCCGGCACCCACCTCTTGACGCCGCGAGGCGCCAGGCAGATTATTCATCGCGTGATGAATTATCCGCCGGACCCACCGAACGCCCCGCTCACCACCTCCAGCACCTCGACCACGTCCACCACATCCGCCGCGATCGACGCGGACGACCTCACCGTCGTCCGCGGCCCCCGCACCGTCCTGCACCACCTCCGCTTCACCGTCCCCCGCGGCCAGATCACCGGCCTGCTCGGCCCCTCCGGCTGCGGCAAATCCACCCTCATGCGCGCCGTCGTCGGCACCCAGGCCAAGGTCACCGGCACCCTGAACGTCCTCGGCCGCCCCGCAGGCCACCCCACCCTGCGCAGCCACATCGGCTACGTCACCCAGGCCCCCTCCGTCTACGACGACCTGACCGTCCGCCAGAACCTCGACTACTTCGCTGCGATCCTCGACCCCGGCCGCACCGCCGCACAGCGCCGCCGCGAACACGTCACCCGGGCCATCGCCGACGTCGACCTCACCAGCCACGCCGACGCCCTCGCCGGCAACCTCTCCGGCGGCCAGCGAAGCCGGGTCTCCCTCGCCGTGGCCCTCCTCGGCACCCCGGAACTCCTCGTCCTGGACGAACCCACCGTCGGCCTCGACCCCGTCCTGCGCCGCGACCTCTGGCACCTCTTCCACGACATCGCCGCCACCCGCGGCGCCACCCTCCTCGTCTCCTCCCACGTCATGGACGAGGCCGAGCGCTGCCACCGCCTCCTCCTCATGCGCGAGGGCGAGATCCTCGCCGACGACACCCCCGACGCCCTGCTCACCCGCACCGGCACCGACACCGTCGAGGCCGCGTTCCTCCACCTCGTCGACGAGGCCGCCGCACACCGCACCCAGGAGACGACCCGATGAGTACGACCGGCCCGGCCGCCCCCACCGGCGCGCTCCACGCCTCCCGCACCACTGCCACCGCGGCCCGCGTCCTGCGCCAGCTCCGCCACGACCCGCGCACCATCGCGCTGATGATCCTCGTCCCGTGCCTGATGCTGATCCTGCTGCGCTACGTCTTCGACGGCAGCCCCCGCACCTTCGACAACATCGGCGCATCCCTGCTCGGCATCTTCCCGCTGATCACGATGTTCCTGGTCACCTCCATCGCCACCCTGCGCGAACGCACCTCCGGCACCCTCGAACGCCTCCTCGCCATGCCCCTCGGCAAGGCCGACCTCATCGCCGGCTACGCCCTCGCCTTCGGCACCCTCGCCGTCGTCCAGTCCGCCCTCGCCACCGGACTCGCACTGTGGCTGCTCGGCCTCGACGTCACCGGCTCCCCCTGGCTGCTCCTCCTCGTCGCCCTCCTCGACGCCCTGCTCGGCACGGCCCTCGGTCTCTTCGTCTCGGCCTTCGCGGCCTCGGAATTCCAGGCGGTCCAGTTCATGCCCGCGGTGATCTTTCCCCAACTCCTCCTCTGCGGCCTGTTCACTCCCCGCTCCGACATGCACCCCGCCCTCACGGCCATCTCCGACGTCATGCCGATGTCGTACGCCGTCGACGGAATGAACGAAGTCCTCCACCACACGGACATGACGGCGACCTTCGTACGTGACGTCCTGATCGTCGCGGGCTGCGCCCTGCTGGTACTGAGCCTGGGGGCAGCGACGCTACGACGGCGCACGGCGTAGCCGCGTCACCCCGCCGGCGCGGGCGAGCGAAACCCACCCCCGCCCAGCAGCGCCCGTTCCGCCCACCGGACAAGCCACCCGCACCCCTCCTCACCGATGCGAAACTGAGCCCCATGAGCCAGAAAGTCGCAGTCCTCGGCACCGGCAAGATCGGCGAAGCCCTGCTCAGCGGAATGATCCGGGCCGGCTGGGCCCCCGCCGACCTCCTGGTCACCGCCCGCCGCCCCGAACGCGCCGAAGAGCTCCGCGCCCGCTACGGAGTCACCCCGGTCACCAACCCCGAGGCAGCCAAGACCGCCGACACCCTGATCCTCACGGTCAAGCCGCAGGACATGGGCACCCTCCTCGACGAGCTGGCCCCGCACGTCCCCGCCGGCCGCCTGATCATCAGCGGCGCCGCCGGAATCCCCACCTCCTTCTTCGAGGAGCGCCTGACCGCAGGCACCCCGGTCGTCCGTGTCATGACCAACACCCCGGCCCTCGTCGACGAGGCCATGTCGGTCATCTCCGCCGGCACCCACGCCACCGAGGAGCACCTCGCGCACGCCGAGGAGATCTTCGGCGCCGTCGGCAAGACGCTCCGGGTCCCCGAGACCCAGCAGGACGCCTGCACCGCCCTGTCCGGCTCCGGCCCCGCGTACTTCTTCTATCTGGTCGAGGCCATGACCGATGCCGGCATCCTGCTCGGCCTGCCCCGCGACAAGGCCCACGACCTCATCGTCCAGTCCGCCATCGGCGCCGCCGTGATGCTCCGCGACAGCGGCGAACACCCCGTCAAACTCCGCGAGAACGTCACCTCGCCGGCCGGCACGACCATCAACGCGATCCGCGAACTGGAGAACCACGGCGTACGAGCCGCCCTCATCGCCGCCCTCGAAGCCGCCCGCGACCGCAGCCGCGAACTTGCCTCCGGCAAGAAGGACTGAGCCGGCACCGGGGGCGACGGCTCACCGACAGCCGTACGCCCCCGTCCGCGCGCCCGCGAGCACAGGCCCGCACGCGCGGGCCCACACGGGCAGGCCCTATCGACCGGCCGAGCTCAATGCGGTATCGAACACGGGCGGCAACAGCCCGATCGCCCGATACGCCGCATCGACGGTCGGCCGAGCCATCGCCCTCGCCTTCTCCGCACCATCCCGCAGCACCCCCTCCACAAAGGCAGGATCCGCGCACAGCTCCCTGTGCCTGGCCTGCACGGGCCTCAAGACCTCCACCACGGCCTCCGCGGTGTCCTTCTTCAAAGCGCCGTACGAGTCGTAAACGCCTGCCAGTGACTCAGGGTTCCCACCCGTGCACGCAGCGAGAATCTCCAGCAGATTGGCGACTCCGGGCCGCCCCTCCCTGTCGTACGCCACGTCCCGCCCGCTGTCGGTGACGGCACGCATGACCTTCTTCCGCACGTCGTCCGGCTCGTCGAGCAGATAGACGACCCCCAGACCGGAGTCGTCCGACTTCCCCATCTTCGCGCCCGGGTTCTGCAGGTTCATCACCCGCGCCGCGACCCCCGGCCGCGTCGCCTTCGGCACCACGAACGTGTGCCCGTACCGCTGGTTGAACCGAACCGCCAGATCCCGCGCCAGCTCGACATGCTGCACCTGGTCGTCCCCGACCGGCACCTCGCCCGCGCCGTACGCCAGGATGTCCGCCGCCATCAGCACCGGATACGTCAGCAACGACAGCCGCACGCTCGCGCCGCGCTCCTGCTGCCGCGCGACCTTCTCCTTGTACTGGATCATCCGCCGCATCTCACCGTCGGACGCCACACACTCCAGCAGGTACGACAGTCTCGTGTGCTCGTCGACATGGCTCTGCAGGAACACGGTGCACACCTCGGGATCGAGCCCGGCCGCCAGCATCAGCGTCGCCGTCTGCCGACTGAGCCTGCGCAGGCGCGCCGGATCCTGATCCACGGTCAGCGCGTGCAGATCCACGACACAGAACAGCGCGTCGGCCTGGTGCTGGTCCGTCTCCACCCAGCGCCGCAGGGCTCCCAGGTAGTTGCCCAACGTCAGGTGCCCGGTCGGCTGGATCCCGCTGAAGACCCGCGTCATCTCCACTCCATCTCCTGGTCGGGACCGCCGCTCCCGCGGCCGGCCCCCGGAGTCCGGAGGAGAAAAGAGAACGGCCGCCGAAGCGGCGGCCGTTGATTGCATACGTGAGTACGGCCGCCGTCAGGCGGCCCACCAAAGCTGGGTACACGTACGCGTCGTCATGTGGACCAGGGTACGCCCTGGGGGCGTACCGGGGACACGAGTTGACACACCTCAGCCCGGTCCGTAGTGTTCTCCGGGTTGTCCGACGTGAGCGCCGACTCCGGTCGGTCCCCGGACAGCCATTCCGCAAGTACCTACCAGCAATCGATGCTGCGGCGTCGGCTGCTTTGGCATGCGTATTTTGTGAAATGAGGAATCCGCGTTCGAAAGGACGCAGCCCCCGATTAGCTCGGGAGCAAGGAATCCGCTAAAGTCTCACTCGTCGGAACGGCCCAACAGCCGGGAAGACAAACCCCGCTGACTGGGGGTCGGACGCCGAAAGGATCTGATAGAGTCGGAACCGCCGGAAAGGAAACCGCGAGAAAAACGCGGGAACCTGGAAAGCACCGAGGAAATCGGATCGAGAAAAGATCTGATAGAGTCGGAAACACCGAAGGGAAGCGCCCGGAGGAAAGCCCGAGAGGGTGAGTACAAAGGAAGCGACCGTTCCTTGAGAACTCAACAGCGTGCCAAAAATCAACGCCAGATATGTTGATACCCCGTCCGTCGGAAACATTCCGATGGTCGAGGTTCCTTTGAAAAACACAGCGAGGACGCTGTGAACGGTCGGGTCATTCCATCCGACTGTTCCGCTCTCGTGGTGTTCATCCCGATCACGGGAAAACATTCACGGAGAGTTTGATCCTGGCTCAGGACGAACGCTGGCGGCGTGCTTAACACATGCAAGTCGAACGATGAAACCCTTCGGGGTGGATTAGTGGCGAACGGGTGAGTAACACGTGGGCAATCTGCCCTTCACTCTGGGACAAGCCCTGGAAACGGGGTCTAATACCGGATACGAGCCTCCACGGCATCGTGGAGGCTGGAAAGCTCCGGCGGTGAAGGATGAGCCCGCGGCCTATCAGCTTGTTGGTGAGGTAATGGCTCACCAAGGCGACGACGGGTAGCCGGCCTGAGAGGGCGACCGGCCACACTGGGACTGAGACACGGCCCAGACTCCTACGGGAGGCAGCAGTGGGGAATATTGCACAATGGGCGCAAGCCTGATGCAGCGACGCCGCGTGAGGGATGACGGCCTTCGGGTTGTAAACCTCTTTCAGCAGGGAAGAAGCGCAAGTGACGGTACCTGCAGAAGAAGCGCCGGCTAACTACGTGCCAGCAGCCGCGGTAATACGTAGGGCGCAAGCGTTGTCCGGAATTATTGGGCGTAAAGAGCTCGTAGGCGGCTTGTCACGTCGATTGTGAAAGCCCGAGGCTTAACCTCGGGTCTGCAGTCGATACGGGCTAGCTAGAGTGTGGTAGGGGAGATCGGAATTCCTGGTGTAGCGGTGAAATGCGCAGATATCAGGAGGAACACCGGTGGCGAAGGCGGATCTCTGGGCCATTACTGACGCTGAGGAGCGAAAGCGTGGGGAGCGAACAGGATTAGATACCCTGGTAGTCCACGCCGTAAACGGTGGGAACTAGGTGTTGGCGACATTCCACGTCGTCGGTGCCGCAGCTAACGCATTAAGTTCCCCGCCTGGGGAGTACGGCCGCAAGGCTAAAACTCAAAGGAATTGACGGGGGCCCGCACAAGCGGCGGAGCATGTGGCTTAATTCGACGCAACGCGAAGAACCTTACCAAGGCTTGACATACACCGGAAAACCCTGGAGACAGGGTCCCCCTTGTGGTCGGTGTACAGGTGGTGCATGGCTGTCGTCAGCTCGTGTCGTGAGATGTTGGGTTAAGTCCCGCAACGAGCGCAACCCTTGTTCTGTGTTGCCAGCATGCCCTTCGGGGTGATGGGGACTCACAGGAGACCGCCGGGGTCAACTCGGAGGAAGGTGGGGACGACGTCAAGTCATCATGCCCCTTATGTCTTGGGCTGCACACGTGCTACAATGGCCGGTACAATGAGCTGCGATACCGTGAGGTGGAGCGAATCTCAAAAAGCCGGTCTCAGTTCGGATTGGGGTCTGCAACTCGACCCCATGAAGTCGGAGTCGCTAGTAATCGCAGATCAGCATTGCTGCGGTGAATACGTTCCCGGGCCTTGTACACACCGCCCGTCACGTCACGAAAGTTGGTAACACCCGAAGCCGGTGGCCCAACCCCTTGTGGGAGGGAGCTGTCGAAGGTGGGACTAGCGATTGGGACGAAGTCGTAACAAGGTAGCCGTACCGGAAGGTGCGGCTGGATCACCTCCTTTCTAAGGAGCATCTAGCTGCCGCAAGGCAGCCAGAGCCACTACGCCAGCAAATGTCTGGCGGTGGTCAGCTCATGGGTGGAACGTTGATTATTCGGCACGGTCCAGGATGGACCAGGCGCTAGTACTGCTCTTCGGGGTGTGGAACGCTGATCTGGTCGGCTGGTCGTGTCGGGCACGCTGTTGGGTGTCTGAGGGAACGAACTTTCCTCAGTCGCCGGCCCCAGTGCACTCACCGGATGTTCTGGTGGGGTGATGGGTGGCTGGTCGTTGTTTGAGAACTGCACAGTGGACGCGAGCATCTGTGGCCAAGTTTTTAAGGGCGCACGGTGGATGCCTTGGCACCAGGAACCGATGAAGGACGTGGGAGGCCGCGATAGTCCCCGGGGAGTCGTCAACCAGGCTTTGATCCGGGGGTTTCCGAATGGGGAAACCCGGCAGTCGTCATGGGCTGTCACCCACTGCTGAACACATAGGCAGTGTGGAGGGAACGAGGGGAAGTGAAACATCTCAGTACCCTCAGGAAGAGAAAACAACCGTGATTCCGGGAGTAGTGGCGAGCGAAACCGGATGAGGCCAAACCGTATGCGTGTGAGACCCGGCAGGGGTTGCGTATACGGGGTTGTGGGATCTCTCTTGATCAGTCTGCCGGCTGGTCGGCGAGTCAGAAACCGTATGGATAGGCGAAGGACATGCGAAAGGTCCGGCGTAGAGGGTAAGACCCCCGTAGTCGAAATCTGTACGGCTCGTTTGAGAGACACCCAAGTAGCACGGGGCCCGAGAAATCCCGTGTGAATCTGGCGGGACCACCCGCTAAGCCTAAATATTCCCTGGTGACCGATAGCGGATAGTACCGTGAGGGAATGGTGAAAAGTACCCCGGGAGGGGAGTGAAATAGTACCTGAAACCGTGTGCCTACAAGCCGTGGGAGCGTCGGATACAGCTTGCTGTATCTCGTGACTGCGTGCCTTTTGAAGAATGAGCCTGCGAGTTTGCGGTGTGTTGCGAGGTTAACCCGGGTGGGGAAGCCGTAGCGAAAGCGAGTCCGAACAGGGCGATTTTAGTAGCACGCTCAAGACCCGAAGCGGAGTGATCTAGCCATGGGCAGGTTGAAGCGGAGGTAAGACTTCGTGGAGGACCGAACCCACCAGGGTTGAAAACCTGGGGGATGACCTGTGGTTAGGGGTGAAAGGCCAATCAAACTCCGTGATAGCTGGTTCTCCCCGAAATGCATTTAGGTGCAGCGTCGTGTGTTTCTTGCCGGAGGTAGAGCACTGGATAGGCGATGGGCCCTACCGGGTTACTGACCTTAGCCAAACTCCGAATGCCGGTAAGTGAGAGCGCGGCAGTGAGACTGTGGGGGATAAGCTCCATGGTCGAGAGGGAAACAGCCCAGAGCATCGACTAAGGCCCCTAAGCGTACGCTAAGTGGGAAAGGATGTGGAGTCGCAGAGACAACCAGGAGGTTGGCTTAGAAGCAGCCACCCTTGAAAGAGTGCGTAATAGCTCACTGGTCTAGTGATTCCGCGCCGACAATGTAGCGGGGCTCAAGCGTACCGCCGAAGTCGTGTCATTGCAGTATAAGCCCCAACGGGTGCTGTGATGGGTAGGGGAGCGTCGTCTGCCGGGTGAAGCGGCACTGGAAGGTAGTCGTGGACGGTTGACGAGTGAGAATGCAGGCATGAGTAGCGATACACACGTGAGAAACGTGTGCGCCGATTGACTAAGGGTTCCTGGGTCAAGCTGATCTGCCCAGGGTAAGTCGGGACCTAAGGCGAGGCCGACAGGCGTAGTCGATGGATAACCGGTTGATATTCCGGTACCCGCTGTGAAGCGTCAAACATCGAATCCAGTGATGCTGAGGCCGTGAAGCCGTTCCGGACCCTTCGGGGAATGGAAAGTGGTGGAGCCGCCGGACCAATCTGGTAGTAGGTGAGTGATGGGGTGACGCAGGAAGGTAGTCCATCCCGGGCGGTGGTTGTCCCGGGGTAAGGGTGTAGGCCGTGCGATAGGTAAATCCGTCGTACTTGTGGCTGAGACCTGATGCCGAGCCGATTGTGGTGAAGTGGATGATCCTATGCTGTCGAGAAAAGCCTCTAGCGAGTTTCATGGCGGCCCGTACCCTAAACCGACTCAGGTGGTCAGGTAGAGAATACCGAGGCGTTCGGGTGAACTATGGTTAAGGAACTCGGCAAAATGCCCCCGTAACTTCGGGAGAAGGGGGGCCATGCCTGGTGAGAGGACTTGCTCCTCGAGCTGGGGGTGGCCGCAGAGACCAGCGAGAAGCGACTGTTTACTAAAAACACAGGTCCGTGCGAAGCCGTAAGGCGATGTATACGGACTGACGCCTGCCCGGTGCTGGAACGTTAAGGGGACCGGTTAGCTCACTTTCGGGTGGGCGAAGCTGAGAACTTAAGCGCCAGTAAACGGCGGTGGTAACTATAACCATCCTAAGGTAGCGAAATTCCTTGTCGGGTAAGTTCCGACCTGCACGAATGGCGTAACGACTTCTCGACTGTCTCAACCATAGGCCCGGTGAAATTGCACTACGAGTAAAGATGCTCGTTTCGCGCAGCAGGACGGAAAGACCCCGGGACCTTTACTACAGTTTGATATTGGTGTTCGGTTCGGCTTGTGTAGGATAGCTGGGAGACTGTGAAGCATGCACGCCAGTGTGTGTGGAGTCGTCGTTGAAATACCAGTCTGGTCGTGCTGGATGTCTAACCTGGGTCCGTGATCCGGATCAGGGACAGTGTCTGATGGGTAGTTTAACTGGGGCGGTTGCCTCCTAAAGGGTAACGGAGGCGCCCAAAGGTTCCCTCAGCCTGGTTGGCAATCAGGTGTTGAGTGTAAGTGCACAAGGGAGCTTGACTGTGAGACCGACGGGTCGAGCAGGGACGAAAGTCGGGACTAGTGATCCGGCGGTGGCTTGTGGAAGCGCCGTCGCTCAACGGATAAAAGGTACCCCGGGGATAACAGGCTGATCTTCCCCAAGAGTCCATATCGACGGGATGGTTTGGCACCTCGATGTCGGCTCGTCGCATCCTGGGGCTGGAGTCGGTCCCAAGGGTTGGGCTGTTCGCCCATTAAAGCGGTACGCGAGCTGGGTTTAGAACGTCGTGAGACAGTTCGGTCCCTATCCGCTGTGCGCGTAGGAGTCTTGAGAAGGGCTGTCCCTAGTACGAGAGGACCGGGACGGACGAACCTCTGGTGTGCCAGTTGTTCTGCCAAGGGCATGGCTGGTTGGCTACGTTCGGGAGGGATAACCGCTGAAAGCATCTAAGCGGGAAGCCTGCTTCGAGATGAGGACTCCCACCCACTTGATGGGGTAAGGCTCCCAGTAGACGACTGGGTTGATAGGCCGGATCTGGAAGCCAGGTAACTGGTGGAGGTGACCGGTACTAATAGGCCGAGGGCTTGTCCTCAGTTGCTCGCGTCCACTGTGTTGGTTCTGAAACCACGAACAGCCCCACGTTGTCACAGCGTGGTGTGGCGTTCACAGTTTCATAGTGTTTCGGTGGTCATAGCGTGAGGGAAACGCCCGGTTACATTCCGAACCCGGAAGCTAAGCCTCACAGCGCCGATGGTACTGCAGGGGGGACCCTGTGGGAGAGTAGGACACCGCCGAACAAATCTTGAGAAAGGCCCACGCCATCAGGCGTGGGCCTTTCTGCGTTTATGCTCGAATGCATGCGCTATGACCTGGTGATCTTCGACAACGACGGTGTGCTCGTCGACAGCGAGCCCATTTCCAATCGCCTGCTGGCCGCCTATCTGACCGAGTTGGGGCACCCGACCTCGTACGAGGACTCCATTCGGGACTACATGGGCTCGGCGATGCACCGGATTCACGACCTGGTGCTGGAGCGGACGGGGCAGCGGCTGCCGGACGACTTCGACGATGTCTTCCACACGCGCGTGTTCGCCGCGTTCGAGCGGGAGTTGCAGCCCGTGGCCGGTGTGGGCGGCGTACTGGAAAAGCTCGCCGCGGACGGGGTGCCGTACTGCGTGGCCTCCTCCGGGAGTCATGCGCGGATCCGGGTCGGGCATCGTACGACCGGGCTCGACCGGTGGTTCGCGGACGAGCGGATCTTCAGCTCCGAGGACGTGGGGCGGGGCAAGCCGGCGCCCGATCTCTTTCTGTACGCCGCGGAGCGGATGGGGGTGGCGCCGCAGCGGTGCCTGGTCGTGGAGGACTCTCCGCTGGGCGTGCAGGCGGCTGCGGCGGCCGGGATGGCCGTCTACGGGTTCACCGCGATGACGCCCGCGGCGAGGCTGGCGAGCGCCGATCAACTCTTCTCCACCATGGGCGAGTTGGCTGACCTGCTGGTATGACCTGAGCCATCGGTCCGGGTCTGACAATTGTCATGCGGACGTCCGGACGATCGTTTCTACTGGCGGAACCCTCGCGGGGGCGAAGCTGAGGGCATGACGAAGAACACGGGGGCCCGGGGCCGGATCGAGCGGCAGAAGCAGAGCCCGAGCATGCTGGACAACTTCATGCCGCTGATCCTGGACGTGGCGGTGCCGCTCGGCTCGTACTACCTCCTCAAGGACGGCTTCGGGATGAGCACCTTCGCGGCGCTCGCCTGGAGCAGTGTGGTGCCGGCGGTGCGGACCGTGTGGAGCCTGGGCAAGGAGCGGAGGGCCAACGGCCTGGCCGTCCTCATCCTGGTCGTCAATGTCGTGTCGCTGCTGCTCAGCTTCGTCTCCGGGGACCCGCGGCTGATGCTTGCGAAGGACAGTGTGGTCAGCAGTACGGTCGCCATCGGGATCCTGGTCTCCGTGGTGCTCGGGAAGCCGATGATGACGGCCGGCATGAAGCCCTTTCTGATCAAGGGCGACGCGGCCAAGGAGGCCGCCTGGCAGCGGCTGGTGTCCGGGGCGGCGGCCGGGTCCGCGGCCTTCCGGCGCAAAGAGCGGACCTTCTCCGTCGTGTGGGGCCTGGCGTTGCTCGCCGAGTGCGTGGCACGCGCTGTGGGCGCGTACACCATTCCGCTGGACACGATGGTGTGGCTCGGCACGGTCATCATGATCGGCGCGATGGCTGTCGCCTGGATCGTCGGCGGTGGGCTGGCCGTCGTGCCGATGATGCACATGGTCGCTGCCGAGGTCGAAGCCGGTGAGGCGGAGCAGCGTTCACTCGCGGTCGCGGCCTGACCCTCCGCTCGGCGAACCTGAGGAGAATTCATCTTTGGCTGGATCTACCCACAGGTAGCCCGGGGCCCTACGCTCGCCGCCATGACTGATGTGCTGCGGCGCGGTAGGGCCTCGCTGGCGTTCGGCTTCTTCGCTCAAGGCGCCACCTTCGCCCTGCTGGTGACGCGCATCCCGGCCATCCAGGACCGGTACGGGATCTCCGACGCGCTGCTGCCGGTCTTCCTGGCCGCCGTACCGGTCCTCGCCGGGGTCGGGAGCGTGACCACCGAGCAGTTGGTGAAGCGGATCCGGCCCAGCCGGCTGCTGCGCTGGTCCCAGCCGGTGGTGCTGCTGGCGCTGCTCGGCGCCGGGGCGGGCGGGCGGATCGCCGGGCTGGCGGTGGCGCTGGGCGCGTTCGGGCTGGCCGTGGGGGCGCTGGACGCCTCCATGAACATGCTCGGGGTGAGTCTGCAGCGGTCGTACGGGCGCAGCATCATGCTCAGCTTTCATGCCGCGTACAGCCTGGGCGGGATTCTCGGTGCCTCGCTGGCGTGGGCCGGGGCGCACTGGCATCTCGCGCTGTGGGTGTCGTATCTGCCGGTGGTGGTCGTGCTGCTGCCGGCGACGCTGGTCGGGAGCCGGTGGTACGTCGACGGGGATCCGGCGCCGGAGGCGGAGACACCGGGCGCGGGTGGGGGTGTGGTCTTCAAGCTGCTGTTGCCGCTGTGTCTGGTGATGACCTTCGCCTACATCGGGGACTCGACGGTCTCCAACTGGAGCGCGAAGTATCTGAAGGACGTGCTGGGCAGCTCGGAGCAGCTGGCGACCGTGCCGTACAACGTGTACATGGTGACCACGCTGCTGGGGCGGGCCATCGGGGACTTCGGGGTTCGGCGGTTCGGGGCGGTGGCGGTCGTACGGGTCGGGACGCTGGTGGCGGCCGGTGGGTTCGCGGTGGTGGCCTCGGCGCCCGGGGCGTGGGTCGGGATGCTCGGGTTCACGCTGCTGGGGCTGGGGTTGTGCGTGCTGGTGCCGCAGACGTTCGCGGCGGCGGGGCGGCTCGCTTTCGAAAATCACGGTCCGGGGGCTTCGGACGCGGCCATCGCGCGGCTGAACATTTTCAATTACGTGGGTTTTCTGGTCGGTTCGCCGCTGGTGGGGGCTCTGGGCGGTGCGTGGAGCTATCGGGGGGCGATGCTGGTGCCGATGGTGTTGGTCCTGCTGACGTTGGTGTACGCCAGGTCGTTCGCCGCTCAACCGGACAGATACGGTGGCGGGCATGAGCGGCCGCGCACAGCTGATGTGGGACGAGGCAGTAACGGGCTATGACTTCGGCCCGGACCATCCGATGGATCCGGTCCGGCTGGCGCTGACCCGGAAACTGGTGGGGGCCTTCGGGCTCGACCGGGAGATGGCGGTCGTCGCGGCCAAGCCGGCCGGGGAGTCGACGCTGCGGCTGGTGCACCGGGAGGACTACATCGACGCGGTGAAGGCCGCGTCGGCCGATCCGGCGGGGGCGGACGGGGCGTACGGGCTGGGGACGATGGATGATCCCGCCTTTGCCGGGATGCACGAGGTGTCCGCGCTGATCGCCGGGCAGTCGGTGGGGGCGGCGGAGGCGGTGTGGCGGGGGGACGCCGAGCACGCCGTGAACTTCGCGGGCGGGCTGCATCATGCGATGCCGGGGGGTGCGTCGGGGTTCTGTATCTACAACGACGCCTCGCTGGCCATCGCCCGGCTGCTGGAGCTGGGGGCCGAGCGGGTCGCCTATGTGGATGTCGACGTGCATCACGGGGACGGGGTGCAGGCGGCGTTCTGGGAGGATCCGCGGGTTCTGACGATCTCGCTGCACGAGCATCCTCGTACGTTGTTCCCGCAGACCGGGTGGCCGCAGGAGGTCGGCGCCGGGGTCGGGGAGGGGGCCGCCGTGAATGTGGCGTTGCCGGCGGGGACCGGGGACGCGGGGTGGGTGCGGGCGTTTCACTCGGTGGTGCCGGAGCTGCTCGCGGAGTTCCGGCCGCAGGTGCTGGTGTCGCAGCACGGGGCCGACACGCACTTCGAGGATCCGCTGGCGCACCTTGCCGTTTCGCTGGATGCGCAGCGGGCCGTGCAGGTGGCGTGTCATGAGCTGGCGCACGAGTACGCCGGGGGGAAATGGGTCGCGTTGGGGGGCGGGGGGTACGCGGTCGTGGACGTCGTACCCCGGTCGTGGACGCATCTGGTGGGGATCGCCGCGGGGCGGCCGGTGGCGCCCGAGACGGTGATTCCCGAGGGGTGGCGCCGGGACGCGTTCGCTTTGACCCGGCAGTTGGGGCCGCAGCGGATGACTGATGGGCGGTGGCCGGTGGGCTGGGCGTCGTGGGAGGCGGGTTACGACCCCGCTGATCGCTTGGATCAGGCCGTGTTGGCGACTCGGCGGGCGGTGTTTCCGCTGCGGGGGCTTCTGCCGTAGCGGAAATCGACCGGCGCGACTGCCCGTGGCTGCGCCCGCCCCTGCGGAGTCCGTTACGCCAACTGTGCGCAATTCCCCCGGATTCGTCCCCTGCCTCAGCCCCGATGCGTCACCATCGCATCCGTGTCGACCAGCGGAGCTCTGCGTGCGCATCTGCTGGCTGTTCGGCTTGCCGGGGAGGTGGGGACCTCTCGGGAGGACAGTCTGCGGAGTTATCGGCTCTTCGCCGCCCGGGATCCGCGGGTGCTGATCGGGATCGATCCCGAAGGGGCTTGGGGGCAGCGGGATTTGCTGAGCCTCATGGCGGAGAAGTGCGGTGTTTCGGCCGATCCCCGGCACACTTCCGGACCGGATGTGATCGATCCGGAGCGGACGTTGGCCGCGCTGGACGCGTTCGCGGGGCGGATCGGGGAGGCCGCCAGGCGGGGCGCGCCGGTGCTGTTCGGGACCGGGCATCCGCAGCGGCTGCTCGGGTTCTACGCCGGACTCGCGGACGCGCTCTCGGCGGCGGGGTGTGACGTGCTCACTCCGGCGCAGGGTCGCTGTGTCGACATATTGACCCGGTTCGGTCTACGTACGTATCACCTCGGCTACGCACGGCGGGTCGGGTTGGTGCGGGAAATCGACGGTGGGCGCCCCGGTTGTGAGCCCGGCGTGCACTGTCATTCGCCGCTCCCGGTTCGGGTCGTGCTGGAGGCCGCGGCGGAGAGCGGCGGGCCGCTGCCCGAGCTGGTCGTGGGAGACCATGGCTGGGTCTGCGGTGCTGGTCAGCTGGGGTTCGAGGCCATCGGCCTGGCCGACACGGACGATCCGGCGCTGTTCGTGGGGGAGGCGGAGGGGCGCGTGTCCGTCGTCGTTCCGGTTGATGACGCAGTGCGGTCTGCTCACTACCGGCCGCTAACCCGCTACGTACTCAAACGAGCGTGTCTGTCACAGTAGGCCTGCGATGGGTGCACCTCTTCCCCACTTGCATCACCCGCCCCTACATTGGGGAGTGAGCACGCAACGACGAAGAGTCACCGGAAGGGGAAGCCGGTGGCCGTCGAGTGCGGAAGGTTCAGGTGTGTCATGGCTGCAGCTGGCGAGAGGCCTCTGAACGAGGTTCAGTTCCTTACCGTGGCGGAAGTCGCCTCGGTGATGCGAGTGTCGAAGATGACCGTGTACCGCTTGGTGCACAGTGGTCATCTGCCCGCGATCCGGGTGGGGCGGTCCTTCCGCGTCCCGGAACAAGCGGTACACGAGTACCTCCGTGACAGCTATGTGGGGGTGGAGACTGCCTGACGGCGACCCCTGGGTTACCCCGGGGTACCCCCTCGATTACGACCTGGGCGCTCGGTTGGGTAGGCTAGCCCCTCGTAGGTCGTGTGGGCCCATGGCGCCCAAACAACCGAGTGATGAGAAGTGAGCGAGGGTAGTCGTGGGCTCTGTTATCAAGAAGCGGCGCAAGCGGATGGCCAAGAAGAAGCACCGCAAGCTGCTCAAGCGCACGCGCGTTCAGCGTCGCAACAAGAAGTAAGCGGCGCGCGAGAGCGTGTCAGCGCGTTTCTGTGGCCTCCCATCGGAACTGGTGGGGGGCCACAGGCATATCCGGGTACCCGCACAGTCGTACCCGGCATATTCCGATCAGTGAATTTCCGTCACTTCGTGCATCGGGTGGTCATTACAGCGCAACATCGACCCGCTAGGTTGGCCGCACACACGGCGGTCGCAGAAGGAAGGCGCTGATCTTGGGGAAGGTCGTGCTCGTCACCGGAGTGGCCCGGCAACTGGGCGGCCGGTTCGTACGGCGGATCCAGCGGGATCCGGAGGTCGACCGGGTGATCGCCGTGGACGCGGTGCCACCGGCGCACCATCTGGGCGGGGCCGACTTCATCCAGGCCGACATCCGGCTGCCGACGATAGCCCGGGTGCTCGCCGAGACCGGCGCCGACACGGTCGTCCACATGGATGTGACGGGCACGGCGCTGGGCAGCGGAAGCCGGGCCACGGTCAAGGAGACCAACGTCATCGGCACCATGCAGCTGCTCGGCGCCTGCCAGAAGTCGCCGGCCGTGCGGCGGCTGGTGGTGAAGTCCAGTACGAACGTCTACGGCTCCGCACCGCGCGATCCGGCCGTTTTCACCGAGACGACCCCGCCCAAGTCGCTGCCGAGCGGCGGCTTCGCGAAGGACACCGTCGAGGTCGAGGGGTATGTGCGCGGGTTCGCCCGGCGGCGCCCCGACGTCGCCGTGTGCGTGCTGCGGTTCGCCAACATCCTCGGGCCGGCCGCGGACACCCCGCTCGCCTCGTACTTCGCGCTGCCGGTCCTGCCGACCGTGTTCGGCTACGACCCGCGGCTGCAGTTCGTGCACGAGGACGACGTGGTCGAGGTGCTCAGGATCGCCTCGCACGAGCCGCGCCGGGGCACCCTCAACAGCGGCACGTTCAACATCGCCGGGGACGGTGTGCTGCTGCTCTCGCAGTGCTCCCGGCGGCTCGGGCGGCCGACCGTGCCGCTGCTGCTGCCCGCCGTCACCTGGGCGGGTTCGCTGGTGCGTACGCTCGGTATGACGGACTTCTCGCCGGAGCAGATCCGGCTGCTCACACACGGCCGGGTGGTGGACACGGTCCAGATGCGCGAAACGCTGGGCTACACGCCCAAGTACTCGACGGTGGAGACGTTCACGGACTTCGCCCGCGGCCAGGGCCCCGGGCTGGTGCCGCCGGAGGCCCTCGCGGGGGCCGTCGACCGGATCGCCGAGCTGGCCGTGCGGGGCGGCGGCCGGCCCACGACGCACAGCGCCAACTGAGGAGAGCGGCACACGATGGCGGACGCCAAGGTCATTCCGTTCGACGACGACCGGTCCCGCGGGGGCGCCGCGCAGCGCCCGACGCGGCGCCGGAGCACGGGCAGCCGGCGCGGCTCCCTCGGTGAGACCGGGGAACTGGGTGAGGTCCAGCCGCTGCCGAGCCGGGCCCGGGCGCAGGAAGATGGGCCTGTGAGCCGTGAGGAGGAGCCGCTGGAGCGGCCGGACGCCGACGGGCCGGGCGGCGGCCTGGAGAAGCGTGTGGCGGCCGGGCTGGCCTTTCTGCGGCGCCGGCTGACCGGGGACTACGACGTCGACGACTTCGGTTTCGACGAGGAGCTGACCGACCAGGTCCTGATGTCCATGCTGCGGCCGGTGTACGAGAAGTACTTCCGGGTCGAGGTGAAGGGCATCGAGAACGTCCCGGCCGACGGCGGGGCGCTGATCGTCGCCAACCACTCCGGGACGCTGCCGCTGGACGGGCTGATGATGCAGGTCGCGGTGCACGACCATCATCCGGCCGACCGGCATCTCAGGCTGCTCGCGGCCGACTTGGTCTTCGTGCTGCCGGTGGTCAACGAGCTGGCCCGCAAGCTGGGGCACACCCTGGCGTGCGCGGAGGACGCGGAGCGGCTGCTGGCTCAGGGCGAGCTGGTCGGGGTGATGCCGGAGGGCTTCAAGGGCATCGGGAAACCTTTCAGCGAGCGGTACAAGCTGCAGCGGTTCGGCCGGGGCGGCTTTGTGTCGACCGCGCTGCGGCAGGGGGCGCCGATCATTCCGTGCTCGATCGTCGGGGCGGAGGAGATCTACCCGATGCTCGGCAACGCGAAGACGCTGGCGCGGCTGCTGGGCTTTCCGTACTTCCCGTTGACGCCGACGTTCCCGTGGCTGGGGCCGCTCGGTGCGATCCCGCTGCCGACCAAGTGGACGATTCAGTTCGGTGAGCCGATTCCGACGGACGGGTATCCGGCGGAGGCCGCCGAGGATCCGATGCTGATGTTCAACCTGACCGACCAGGTACGGGAGCAGATCCAGCACACGCTGTACAAGCTGCTGGTGCAGCGGCGGTCGGTGTTCTTCTGAGGCAGTCGTTGTTGTTCTGACTTCGCCCGCCCACCGCCCGGGTGTACGACGAAGGGCACCCACCCCGCTCGGGAAGGATGGGTGCCCCTGCCTTGGAGCCGTAGGCCGCAGAGCCGTAGCGGCGCTACTTCTGCGTGTCCTCGCCCTCGATGCCCAAGCCCGGCAGCAGGCCCGGGAGGAGGGGTGGGATGGTGACGTCCGGGGTGGTGGACGGGGGTTTGGTGGTGGACGGGGCGTTGCTGCCGGTGCCGGTCTTCGGCGGTTCGAGCAGGCCGCCGGTGTCGCCGCCGATCAGGCCCACGCCACTGCTGCCGCCCGCCGTCCCGCTCGGGTCGCCGGAGCTCGGGTGCTTGCCGGAGGACGGGGTGTGGCCGGAGGCGCTGGGCGCGGTCGACCGGTGGCCGCCGGAGGAGCCGCTGGACGCCGAGCCGGAGCCCTTCCCCTTGCCGTCGCCGCTCTGGGCGGGCGACGGCGGGAGCAGGGACTGCAGCGGGGCGACCTCTCGGTCTATGGCGTCGAACACCGACGACACCTGCTGTTTGACGTCCCCGAGCTGCACGGGCAGCTTGCCGCTGAGCGCGCTCCAGACCTCGCGGTGGGAGCGGGAGAACGTGGACAGGGCCTGGATCGGGCCGAGCCGGCCAGGGTCGGCCTCATAGGCCTCGTGGAGCAGGCGGTGGCCCTCGCTGACATCGCGCTGCATGCCGGAGAGCGTGCGGCGGATCTCGCTGATGGACTCGTGGTCGAGTTGGCCGCCACGGCCGCGCTCCATGAGCCGGCGGGCCTCGCTGAGCCGGGTCGAGGCCTGGTCCAGGTAGGTCTGGCCGCGAGCGTCGTCGCCGTCGGTCATGTAGTTGAGCTTGAAGTCCTCGATGCCGCGCTTGAGGCCGTACAGCGAGTCGCCGGGCAGGGCGTCGGAGCTGGCGGCGGCGACTCCGCCGAGGGCTCCGGCGGCCACGCCGACGCTGAGCCCGCCCGCGGCGAGGCCCTTGGTCAGCCGGGAGCGCGGGCGGAGTTTGGTGAGCGGGCTCGCCCGGTGCGCGCCCTTCTGTCTGGGTACCGACGCGTCCGCCGTCCCGGTGCCCTCCTGGAGCATGGCCTCCATCGCGGCCACCAACTGGGCGCGCTGCACGACCTTGACCTCGGGGTCGAGCTGCGGCCTGGGCAGCGCGCCGAGGTCCCCGGTGAGGGCCAGGAGCTCGCCCTGCTCGGTCTGCTCCTCGGCGGTCGGCGGGCAACCCGCCGGGTTCACGGACCGCTCGGCCGCCGTGTCCCGGTCGGACAGCTCCTCCAGGGCCTGGGCGAAGGCGTTCGCCCGCCGGTGTGCCGATACGTTCGCGATCACTGGCGGCACCTCCTCTCGTCATCACGGTCGACTCCCCAGGGGGTCCTGAGGGTTGCACGCCCGCGACCACTTCCACACGATCGAGTGATCAGGGTCGGCCAGACGTGACCACAGGGAGCCTGTATCCCGCACAACGACTGGCGCGGCACTTGGGTTACGGACGGCGGATGACCGGATCGGAAAGGCAACGAGCGTTCACGGAACGTGAGTTGGGCGTCGCCATGTGTGGTGGGGTGCGGGCTGCGGCTCAGCGCGCGTCGTCCGGCAGAAGCCGGGCCAGAGTGCGTACGGCGCGATACTGGAGGGTCTTGATGGCGCCCTCGTTCTTGCCCATGACGCGGGCGGTCTCGGCGACCGAGAGGCCCTGCAGGAAGCGGAGCGTGACGCACTCCTGCTGCTGCGGGTTGAGCCGGCGTACGGCGTCGAGGAGCGCGGCGTTGGAGAGCGATTCGAGGACGGAGTCCTCCGGGGAGCGCTCGACCTCGTTGGCGTCGAGCATCTCGCCGGTGGTGACCTCCAGGCGGAAGCGACTGGACTTGAAGTGGTCGGCGACGAGGTTCCGGGCGATCGTCACCAGCCAGGCTCCGAAGTCGCGGCCCTGCCAGGTGAAGGTGCCGATCCTCCTGAGGGCCCGCAGAAAGGTCTCGCTGGTGAGGTCCTCGGCGGTGGCCCGGCCGCCGACGCGGTAGTAGATGTACCGATACACCGTGTCGCTGTACTGGTCGTACAGCCGACCGAAGGCCTCGGCCTCGCCCGCCTGGGCGCGTTCGACCAGGTCCATCATCCGGGCGCTGTCGCTGTCGGCGGCCGGGCGGCGGGTGGTGGTGGCGCCCGCACCGGCGGAGCGCCCTCGTCTGCCGACGGCGGCGCTGCCGTCGGCCAGTGCGTAGCACGGGCCGGTGGGCATGGCGGCGGCGAAGGCGGGGACGGCGTACGCGGTGGGGACGAGGCCGCGCAGCGTCTCTTTGACCGTTGCGAGTGTTGCGCGCAGCGTAGCCAGGCCCGAGGCGTCAACCCCGACGTGTGGGTACACGGGACTCCCAGAGGCAGAGCTTCCATCACGTGCAGTGCGGGACCGTTCACCCGTCGTAGCGACGGAGAGGTACCGGTTTGCGTCTGAGGAGAATAACGCTTCGTGCAGGCACTGCTACACCGAGTTGCTCAAATCATCGATTGCGTCGCTTCTGTTATCGATTGACGGCCTATCAAGTGCCGCAGAGTGATCGGTTGTTGATCGGAAAGGGGCGGCTTTCGGTGAAGTACAGGGCGTGTTGAAGTGGCCGCGGCATAATTCGGGCGCGCGTGGCGCACTGAAACTGAAGGGGCCGGGGGCTGTGGGGGCTGGAGGGCACTGCAGCCCCTAAGGGGCGCGGGGAACTGCGCGACCGGCCCCCGCGGACGCGCAGTCGGCAACGGACCGCAGGTCCTACGGCGACCGGCCCCTGGACGCGCGAATACCGGAACTATCGCCGACGCCGGCTGAGGGCGATCGCCGCCGCGGTGCCACCGGCCACCGCGCCGACGCCCGCCGCCGCCGGAATGCCCACCTTCGCCGCCTTGCGGCCGGTGCGGTAGTCGCGGAGGCGCCAGTCCTTGTCGTGGGCGTGTCTGCGGAGCTTGGCGTCGGGGTTGATGGCGTAGGGGTGGCCGACCAGGGACAGCATCGGGATGTCGTTGTGGCTGTCGCTGTAGGCCGCACAGCGGGAGAGGTCGAGGCCCTCCGCCGCCGCCAGCGCGCGTACGGCCTCCGCCTTCGCCGGGCCGTGCAGCGGCTCGCCCACCAGCTTGCCGGTGTAGACGCCGTCCACCGACTCCGCGACCGTGCCGAGGGCGCCCGTGAGGCCGAGGCGGCGGGCGATCACCTGGGCGATCTCCACCGGGGCCGCCGTGACCAGCCACACCTTCTGACCGGCGTCCAGGTGGGCCTGGGCCAGGGCGCGGGTGCCGGGCCAGATGCGGTCGGCCATGTACTCGTCGTAGATCTCCTCGCCGATCGACTCCAGCTCGGCGACCCGGTGGCCCTTGACGATGGACAGCGCCGAGTCGCGGGCGTCCTGCATGTGCTCGGGGTCCTCGACGCCGGCCAGCCGGAACCAGGCCTGCTGCCAGGCGAACCTGGCGAGGTCGCGGGTCTCGAAGAACTTCCGCTTGTACAGGCCCCGGCCGAAGTGGAACAGCGCGGCGCCCTGCATCACGGTGTTGTCGAGGTCGAAGAAGGCGGCCGCCTTGTCGTCGCCCCGCACCGGGAACTCCGCTTCCTCGTCGGTGACGTGTGGAGCTTGCTGCGCTTCCTGTGCTTCCTGCGAGGACTTGCGGGCAGCCTCCGCCGAGGCCTCGCCTGCCAACACGCTGCGCGCCGTGGCGGAGCGCCTACGGGGGGTGAGCCATCCGAGAGCGGCCATGTCGTGAGCATAGCCAGTTTGTTCGGTGCTTCCTCGGTCGCCAGGGTTTGAAGGGTGTGAACTCTCCGCGACCGGGCCGTTAAAGGGCTGATCGGAAGCGTGCGGGGCAGGCGCGAGAATGGCTCGTATGAGTCCACTTTTCCGGCGCAAGGCCGAGCCCCGTGAGCGATTCGTCACGCTGATCCGCAAGCCCGGCTGTCATCTGTGCGACGACGCACAGGTCGTGATCGAGAAGGTCTGCGGGGAACTCGGAGTGACCTGGGAGCCCAAGGACATCACCGCGGACCAGGCTCTGCACGACCAGTACTGGGAGCAGATCCCGGTCGTACTGATCGACGGTGAACAGCACACCTTCTGGCGCGTGAACGAGGAGCGGCTGCGCCGGGCACTGACCGACTAGTCCAAACCGGCCCGAAAGTCGCTTAGGATCGACGGCGGTCTGATCTCGGGGGCGGGATTCATGAGGAGAGTGTGCGGTTTTGCCCCCAGTAACGAAGGAACGTCGGTGCGTGTGCGCCGGTTCCCGACGAGGGCGCGAAAGGCGCGTGACCCCGGTCACTTCTGCCGGGCAAATCGGACACCATCTTTGTGCACGCGTTCACAAAGACATAGCCTGCTGTCGACGGGGCGGTCTGGGGACGTATGACCGCCTGCAGCCCCGCTCTACCCGCAGGAGCACCGTGGCAACTGGCCGAACACACCGACCGGCGACCCGCAGCCGAGGGATTCCCGAGGCCACCGTCGCCAGGCTTCCGCTGTACCTCCGAGCCCTGACCGCACTGTCGGAGCGCTCGGTACCCACGGTCTCCTCCGAGGAGCTCGCGGCCGCGGCGGGGGTCAACTCCGCCAAGCTGCGCAAGGACTTCTCGTACCTGGGCTCCTACGGAACGCGCGGTGTCGGCTACGACGTGGAGTATCTCGTCTACCAGATCTCCCGTGAACTCGGCCTGACCCAGGACTGGCCGGTTGTCATCGTCGGTATCGGTAACCTCGGCGCCGCCCTGGCCAATTACGGCGGGTTCGCCTCCCGTGGCTTCCGGGTCGCGGCCCTCATCGACGCCGATCCGGCGATGGCCGGAAAGCCGGTCGCCGGCATTCCGGTGCAGCACACCGACGACCTGGAGAAGATCATCCAGGACAACGGCGTGTCCATCGGTGTCATCGCCACCCCCGCCGGCGCCGCCCAGCAGGTCTGCGACCGCCTGGTGGCCGCCGGAGTGACCTCCATCCTGAACTTCGCGCCGACCGTGCTGACCGTCCCGGACGGTGTCGACGTACGCAAGGTCGATCTCTCGATCGAACTCCAGATCCTCGCCTTCCACGAGCAGCGCAAGGCCGGCGAGGAGACCGCGGCGGGCGACGGGGCGCACCCCGCCACCACCCGTGACGCTTCCTCCGCCGACCAGGGGCCCGACGGGGACGTACCCGCCGTGATGCCGGCATGAGTCTCCTCGTCGTCGGACTGAGCCACCGCAGCGCGCCGGTGAGCGTGCTGGAGCGGGCCGCGCTGAGCGCGGACGCCCAGATCAAGCTGCTCCAGGACACGGTCGCCGCCGAGCCGGCCACCGAGGCCGCGGTGCTCGCCACCTGCAACCGCATCGAGCTGTACGCCGACGTGGACAAGTTCCACGCCGGTGTCGCCGAGCTGTCCACGCTGCTCACCCAGCACAGCGGGGTGGGACTCGACGAGCTCACGCCCTATCTGTACGTCCACTACGAGGACCGGGCCGTTCATCACCTCTTCTCGGTGGCGTGCGGGCTCGACTCGATGGTCGTCGGCGAGGGCCAGATCCTCGGCCAGATCAAGGACTCGCTGGCCCAGGCGCAGGAGCTGCACACCGCGGGCAAGCTGCTGAACGACCTGTTCCAGCAGGCCCTGCGGGTCGGCAAGCGCGCCCACTCCGAGACCGGCATCGACCGCGCCGGCCAGTCCCTGGTCACCTTCGGCCTGCAGCAGCTGGCCGTCGGCGGAGCCGTCGAGGACTGGGCCGCGGGCAAGAAGGCGCTGGTCATCGGCGCCGGGTCGATGTCCTCGCTGGCCGCCGCGACGCTCGCGCGGGCCGGGGTCACCGAGGTCGTCGTCGCCAACCGCACCTTCGAGCGCGCCGAGCGCCTCGCCCAGATCCTCATAGAGGGCGACGACAACGCGGTGGCGGCTCGCGCGGTACGGATGGACGCCGTACCGGACGAGCTGACACGTGCCGACGTCGTCGTCTCCTGTACCGGTGCGACGGGCCTGGTCCTCACGGCCGAGGCGGTCGCGCACGCGGTCGAGGGCCGCACCGGGCAGCCGGTCGCCGCCGAACCCGCCGACAGCGGTCGTACGACCCCGAAGGCCCCCCTCGCCCCGCTGCCGCCCACCGGCGTCGGCACCGACGAGAACTGCCCGCTGGACCTGGCCGCCGTACAGCCCGGCTTCTCCCTCATGGGCGACGCCGCCGTCGCCGGCATGGACGCGGCCACCCTGGAGCAGCACGCGGCCTGGGCCGCGGGAGCGGCCGTGGACCGCCGGGAGCGCCGTACTCCCGAGGCGGACGCCGAGCTGATCACCGCGCTCGCCGCGACCGCCGCCACGGTGGGCCGGATCCCCGAGCGGCGCAAGCCGGAGCCGCCGGCCGAGCGCCCGGCGCCCTTCTTCTTCCTCCTCGACCTGGCCATGCCCCGCGACATCGACGCGGCCGTGCACCGGCTGGCCGGGGTGCGACTGGTCGACATCGAGTCGCTGGCGGAAGCCTCCGCCGACGCCCCGATGGCGGCCGATGTGGACCAGGTCCGGCGTATCGTCTCCGACGAGGTCGCGGCCTTCGGCGCGGCACAGCGGGCGGCGCACATCACGCCGACCGTGGTCGCGCTGCGCACCATGGCCGCCGACGTCGTCGCCAGTGAGATCGCGCGGCTCGACGGCCGCCTGCCCGACCTGGACGAACGCCAGCGCGGCGAGATCCGCCAGGCCGTGCACCGGGTCGTCGACAAGCTGCTGCACGCGCCGACCGTACGGGTCAAGCAGCTCGCGGCCGAGCCCGGCGGCGCCGGGTACGCGGACGCGCTGCGCACCCTCTTCGACCTCGACCCCGAGACGGTGGCCGCCGTCTCCCGGGCCGGGGACAGCACAGACGAGAAGGACCGACCGGCATGACTGACAAGGCACCCCTGCGACTGGGGACCAGGCGCAGCAAGCTCGCCATGGCCCAGTCCGGTCAGGTGGCGGAGGCCGTCCGCCAGGTGACCGGGCGGCCCGTCGAACTGGTCGAGATCACCACGTACGGCGACACCTCGCGCGAGCAGCTGGCACAGATCGGCGGCACCGGTGTCTTCGTGACGGCGCTGCGCGACGCGCTGGCGCGGGACGAGGTCGACTTCGCGGTTCATTCGCTCAAGGACCTGCCCACCGCGCAGCCCGAGGAACTGGTCCTGGCCGCGATACCGCAGCGCGAGGACCCACGGGACGTGATCATCGCGCGCGACGCCCTCAAGTTCACCGACCTGCCGCGCGGATCCCGCATCGGCACCGGTGCACCGCGCCGCATGGCGCAGCTGAACGCGTACGCCCGCACCCACGGCCTGGACATCGAGACGGTCCCGATCCGGGGGAATGTGGATACGCGGATCGGGTATGTGCGGGACGGCGAGCTGGACGCTGTCGTGCTCGCCGCGGCCGGACTGCACCGGATCGGCCGCATCGACGAAGTGACCGACTTCCTGTCGGTCGACACGGTTTTGCCCGCCCCCGGCCAGGGGGCACTGGCGATCGAGTGCAGGGCGGGGAACACCGCCCAAGACACTGCCCTCATCGCCGCGCTCGGCGAACTCGACGACCCGTTCACCCGGGCCGCCGTGACCGCCGAACGATCACTGCTCGCCGCCCTGGAGGCCGGCTGCAGCGCCCCTGTGGGCGCGCTGGCCGACTTGCTGGCCGACGGGCAGATTGTCAAGGAAATGCGCCTGCGCGGCGTCGTCGGCACGACCGACGGCACTCGTATGGTGCAGTTGTCCACCACCGGTCCCGTGCCCCAGACGGAGACCCAAGCGATGGCACTCGGCCGCGAACTCGCGGCCGAGATGCTCGCCCAGGGCGCGGCCGGTCTGATGGGGGAGCGAGCACATTGAGCCCCACCGCCCTTCCTGCCGCCGGTCCGGAACACGGGCACGTCACCTTCCTGGGTGCCGGACCCGGAGATCCGGGACTGCTGACTCTGCGCGCCGTGGAGGCGCTGTCGCACGCGGACGTCCTGGTCGCCGAGCACGAGGTGCTCGACGTGATCCGGACGCACGCCCGACAGGGCGTCTCCGTTGTGCAGACGGACGCGAATCCCTCCGCGATCTCGCCGCCGGGCACGGGCACGCCCCAGCTGACGGTGGTTGACGGCACGTCAACAACCGCCGCTTTCCCGGCCGCTGCCCGGGATGCCGCTCATCTTGTCATGGAGGCTGCGCGGGGCGGCAGGCGGGTCGTCCGTGCGGTGTCCGGGGACCCGGGACTTGATACGTACGCGGCCGAGGAAATGCTCGCCTGCGCCGCCGCCGGGGTGCCCTTCGAGGTCGTCCCCGGTGTCGCGGCCGCGGTCGGCGTGCCGGCGTACGCCGGGGTGCCGCTGCGGGACGCGCAGGGTGCGGACGTCCGGTTCGTGGACGCCCGTACGGCCTCGGACCGGTGCTGGACCGAGGTGGGCGCCTCCGACGGCACGGTCGTCGTATCCACGACCCTGGACGCGGTGGCCGCGGCGGCCGGTGAGCTGGTGTCGGCGGGCCGCAAGCCCGACACCCCGCTGTCGGTGACGATCGCCGGTACGACGACCCGCCAGCGCACCTGGACGGCCACGCTCGGCACGATCGCGCAGACGCTGAAGCAGGCGAAGGTGCTGCCCTCGCCGGACGGCGGGCGGCCGGTCATAGCCGTGGTCGGCGAGCGTTCCACCGCCGCCCGGCGCGACCAGCTGTCGTGGTTCGAGTCCAAGCCGCTGTTCGGCTGGAAGGTGCTCGTGCCGCGTACGAAGGAGCAGGCGGCGTCGCTCTCCGACCAGCTGCGGTCCTACGGCGCGGTGCCGCACGAGGTCCCGACGATCGCGGTGGAGCCCCCGCGCACCCCGCAGCAGATGGAACGAGCGGTCAAGGGCCTGGTCACCGGCCGCTACGAGTGGATCGCCTTCACGTCGGTCAACGCGGTGAAGGCGGTTCGGGAGAAGTTCGAGGAGTACGGCCTCGACGCGCGGGCCTTCGCGGGTATCAAGGTGGCCGCGGTGGGCGAGCAGACGGCGAAGGCGCTGGTCGCCTTCGGCGTGAAGCCGGACCTGGTGCCGAGCGGTGAGCAGTCCGCGGCGGGCCTCCTGGAGGACTGGCCGCCGTACGACCCGGTGTTCGACCCGATCGACCGCGTCTTCCTGCCGCGTGCCGACATCGCCACGGAGACCCTGGTCGCCGGGCTCATCGAGCTGGGCTGGGAGGTCGACGACGTCACGGCGTACCGGACCGTGCGGGCCTCGCCGCCGCCGGCGGAGACGCGGGAGGCGATCAAGGGGGGTGGTTTCGACGCCGTTCTCTTCACGTCGTCGTCGACCGTCCGGAACCTGGTGGGCATCGCGGGCAAGCCGCACAACGTGACGGTGATCGCGTGCATCGGCCCGGCCACGGCCAAGACGGCCGAGGAGCACGGTCTGCGGGTCGATGTCATGGCTCCGGAGCCTTCGGTGCACAAGCTGGCGGAGGCGCTGGCCGACTTCGGCATGAAGCGACGCGCCGCCGCGCTGGAGAACGGGGACCCGGTGACCCGGCCGAGCGAGCGGCGGCCCGGGGCTCGCAGGCGCCGTACGACCACGTGAGAGCAGGCGGGTGCCGCACGGCACCCGCCTGTCGTGCGTCGGCTACGGTGCCGTACCGCCCGCGTAGTCGCCGGCGAACGTCGTCTCGATCGTCTGGGCCGCCGGCTGGGCCACGCCCGTGCCGGTCAGGATGATGCCCAACTCCCTGTTGTTGCTGAGGGAGTTGCTGCTGATGTTCATGGAGCCGGCCTCGACCTCCTGGGTGGACAGGCCGTAGTCGGCGACCATCGCCTTGGCGTGGATGTAGAAGCCGCTCGGGTCGGAGTAGCCGACGACCGTGCCGCCGGCGGCCTTGACGGCGGAGACCTCGCTGGAGTAGCTGGAAGGATTCTCCAGGACCACGCGGACCTTCACGCCTGCCTTGGCGCGGGCGACGATCGCGTTGACCACCGTGCTGTCGCTGAACTCCAGCTCCTCCACGTCGAGGGTCTTCGTCGCGGAGTTGATGAAGGACACCAGGCGGTTGCGGGAGTCCGTGGGGGACCAGAGGAGGTGGTCCCCGTCGGTGGGGGTGACGGACGTCGCCGCGTAGTCGGCGTCGAAGACCTTCTCGATCGCCGCCACATCCCTCGTGTCGTCGGTGAAGACGCCGTAGTCGCGGCCGGTCGCGTAGTACTGGGACGTCAGATTGCCGGTCAGGATCAGGGACTTGGTGCCGTCGACCGTGATCGTCTTCTGGTGGGTGTAGGTGAAGGCGGAGGACGACCAGACCACGCCTATGCCCGCGTTCGTCAGGGACGTGTACGCCGCGTTGTTGGCGCTCTTGTGCTGGCGGTCGAGGACGACCCGGACCGTGACGCCCTTGTTCTTCAGGGCTATGAGGTCGTTGACGGCCGTCGTGTCCTCCAGCTCGTACATGGTCATGTCGAGCTTGCTGGTGGCCGAGTTGATGAAGTCGTAGATCGTGGGCTGGCCGCCGCTCTGGGAGAAGGCGAACGCCGAGTAGCTCGCCGCGTTCGCGGGGACGGCGGTGGTGACGACGGCGGCACCGGCGGCCAGGGCGATGGCCGCGCGGGTGAGGACCTTCCGCAGCATGCGTGACTCCTTGGGGATGCCTGTGGGGGTGGCGCGTGCATGACACCACGCGCGTAGAACGGTGGGGAGTCACGCGGATCCAGGGACGGCCAGGAGAGCGCAAAAACTTTCTATGGCGGTTCTGCGGGAGGTTCTGCCGGCGGTTCTTCGCGCGGTTCTTCGCGTGGTTCTTCGGGGGTTCTTCGGTGGGCGTTACGCCCCTCTTGGGCCGGCGCTGGGCCGGCACTGGGCCGACACGGTGTTGGCAAAGGGGGGTGCCGGGCGGGCGTAGCGTAGAAGGCATGACGAAGTACGGATCGTTTCCCGGTACGCGTCCCCGGCGGCTGCGGACCTCGCCCGTCATGCGCCGGATGGTCGCCGAGACGCGACTGCACCCGGCCGACTTCATCCTCCCGGCGTTCGTCCGGGAGGGCGTGAGCGAGCCCGTGCCGATCGCCGCCATGCCCGGTGTCGTCCAGCACACCCGCGACAGCCTGAAGAAGGCCGCCGTCGAGGCCGTCGAGGCCGGGATCTCCGGGATCATGCTGTTCGGCGTGCCGGAGGAGAGCAAGAAGGACGCCGTGGGAACGCCGGGCACCGACCCGGACGGGATCCTGCAGGTCGCCATCCGTGACGTGCGTGCCGAGGTCGGCGACGACCTGCTCGTCATGTCCGACCTGTGCCTGGACGAGACCGTCGACCACGGGCACTGCGGGGTACTGGACGCCGAGGGCCGTGTCGACAACGACGCGACCCTGGAGCGGTACGCCGAGATGGCCCAGGTGCAGGCCGACGCCGGAGCCCATGTCGTGGGCCCCAGCGGGATGATGGACGGCCAGATCGGCGTCGTCCGCGACGCGCTCGACCAGATCGGGCGCGAGGACGTCGCGATCCTCGCCTACACCGTCAAGTACTCGTCCGTCTTCTTCGGCCCCTTCCGCGAGGCCGTCGCCTCCTCCCTCCAGGGCGACCGCAAGACCTACCAGCAGGACCCCGCGAACTGGCGTGAGTCCCTGCGGGAGTTGGCCCTGGACCTGGAGGAGGGCGCGGACATGGTCATGGTCAAGCCGGCCGGGCCGTACCTCGACATCCTCGCCCGGGTCGCGGACGCCGTGGACGTGCCCGTCGCCGCCTACCAGATCTCCGGCGAGTACTCGATGGTCGAGGCCGCCGCCGAGAAGGGCTGGGTCGACCGCGACCGGGCGATCTTCGAGACCCTGACCGGCATCAAGCGGGCCGGGGCGCGGAACATCCTCACCTACTGGGCGACCGAGGCGGCACAGAAGCTGCGCCGGTACGAGTGAAGTCCCCGGCCCGACTTACCAGTTGAGGGCGCCGTCCGCGTTCTGCTGCCAGTACGTCACCGTCAGCGAGCTGTCGTAGTAGATGCCCTTCGCCGGCAGCGCCGGGGTCGCGACGGGGCCGCCGTCGCTGTTCGGCGTGCGGCCCTGGAACATCACCGTCAGCTTGTGGGCGGTCATGCCGCCCTCGCCGCTGCCGTCGGCGGCCGACAGCAGCACGCCCGCGTACCCCGACTCGCCCGGCTTCAAGGTCGTCACGGCCTGCGGCTGGGTGTCCTTCGCCGCCTGCGGCGCCCACTGCATCTCGTCGAAGCGCACGACCGGGTAGTACGTCAGCTCGCACGTCCTGCTGCCCGCGTTCGTCACCGTGAGCAGCATGTGGTTCAGGGGGCGGGTGACCGGCTGGGCGGTGACCCGGGTGTTCGCGCCGTTGCACAGGACGACCGAGCCGCCCGAGCCGGTGCCGGTGCCGCTGCCTCTGCCGGCACCGGTCGTCCTGGAGCCCGGTGTGTGGGTACGGGTCGCGCGGGTGCCGTTCGCCGTCCCGGCGCCGCCCGTGGTGGTGGGGTTGGCGGAGGTCGCCTTGTCCGTTCCCGTTCCCGCTGTCGTGGTCGGCGACACCGGCCGCGAGGCGCCCTCGTCCTTCGTCCCCGTGCCGTCGCTGCTGCACGCGCTGAGCGCGAGGGCGGTCAGTGCGGTGCCGGTGGCGGCGAGCAGACGGATATGGCGCATACGCATCGCAAGTCCTCTTTCGGGCTGGGCCAGTTGGCGTGTTTGGATGAGCCACAGCCTGTGGGGAGCCGTGTCCCGGCGGCCACAGGCTCAGGGCAATCCGGGACGCTGGAATGCCTACGCAGGTGCTGACCTGCAGAAACAGTCCCTCCCTGGAACGCCGGGATGGGACGGGGCGGGGAGGGGAAACGGTGGCGGACGGCACCTCGGAGAGCGGTTTCGCGGACCTGCTGCGGGAGTTGAAGAACCGTTCCGGGCACAGCTACGGCACGCTCGCCAAGCGGCTCCACATGAGTACGTCGACGCTCCACCGCTACTGCAACGGGGACGCCGTACCGACCGACTACGCCCCCGTGGAACGCCTGGCCCGCCTCTGCAAGGCCACGCCCGACGAACTCGTGGAGCTGCACCGGAGGTGGGTGCTGGCGGATGCGGGGCGGAGGAGGAAGCAACCGGTACGGGAGGGGCTGGACCGGGGGGAGCCGGACCGGCGGGAGCCGATGCGGGAGGTGCCGGACCGGGAGGTGCCCGTGCGGGAGGTGCCGGTGCCGGAGGGGGCGTCGGTGTCTCGGGCGGGGGATGCCTCGGAGCGCGAGCCGGAGCCGGAGCGGGTGCCTGAGCGGGGGGTGGAGCCGGAGTCGGAGCGGGGGCTGGGGCTGGAGCCGGAGTTGGTGCCGGGGCGGGGGAGGGACGCCCGCCCTCACCCCCGGCGCCGTACCCGGACTGTCGTCCTCGCCGCGCTCGCCGTCACCGCCCTGCTCGGCAGCGTGGCGCTCGCCCTCACTCTCCCCTCCGCAGGCGCGGAGGCGGACGCCAAGGGCGGCTCTGCCGCAATCGCCTCCGGCTCCGGCTCCGCGCGGCAGCACGCGCCGACGGCCGGCGCCCGCTCGACCTCCCCGTCCCCGTCCCGTACCTCGCCCCAGGACTCCGGCACACCGTCCGGGGACAAGCCGGGCGCGCCGCCCACCGGTGGTGCATCCGGTGACAGCGCCACGGCCGCCGGCCCCCCACCCCTCACCGTCACCACTCACCCCTACGCCTGGGAGGACCCCTGCTCCCAGCACTACCTGATCAACCGCGCCCCGACCGATGTCTCCCCGCCCCCGCTGGAGCAGGACGCGCCGGCCTGGGTGGCCGTACACAAGGCGGTCTCGTCGGGGGAGCAGTTCGTCACGTTCACCGTGCAGGGCACCGGCTCGGACACGGTCGTCCTGGAGGGGCTGTCGGTGCGCATGGCGGGCCGGCGGGCGCCGCTCGCCTGGAACGACTACGCCATGGGCTATCCCGGCGTCGGCTGCGGCGGAGGCGTGCCGACCCGGGCCTTCACGGTCGCCCTGGACGCCCTGCGCCCCGAGGTCGTGCCGAAGGCCGGGCACCGGGGCTTCCCGTTCAAGGTGAGCCGGTCGGACCCCGAGGTCTTCTACGTCACGGCCGACGCCTCCGCGTACGACGTCAGCTGGTACCTGGAGCTGTCGTGGTCCAGCGGGGCGCGCCACGGCACGCTGCGGATCGACGACAACGGCCGGCCGTTCCGCACCAGCGGCAACAGCGGCCGGCCCGCGTACGCCTTCCCGCTGGGCGGCGAGAGGTGGGAGCCGGCGTCGGGCTCGGACGGAACGTCCGGCTGACCGTCCGGATCACGGAATTACCGGTGTGATCGCCGGGCGGGGCGGCTCAGTCCCACCAGAAGGTCCACGTCCGGCTGCCCACCAGCGTCTTGGCATAGTCCCGCAGGCTGCTCGCGGAGCCCTGGCTGAGGGTGTCCGGGCAGAGGGCGAAGTGCTCCGCCGCCACCGCCTCGGCGTCCTCCTCGGTGGCCGGCGGGGCCGCGACGGAGACGACCAGGGTGTCCAGGCCGAGGGCCACGACCCGGATGCCGAAGCGGTCCTCCCAGGAGCGCAGCACCGCGCAGATCCGGCCTATGTCGCCCTCGTAGTTCACCGGCCCGGTCCAGCCGATCGCCGCCGGGATGTCGGCGGACCGGCGGGCCGGGACCAGGGCGAGATGCGCCTCCTCGATGCCCGAGTCCGGATCGCCGCCCAGCGCGTCGGCGACCTGGGCGGCCCGGGTGTCCGGATCGGCGGAGAGCGGGACGGCGGGTGCGAGGCCGGGCCACTCCGGTCCGAACGGTTCGATCTCCCCGGTGATCTCCCCGTCCTCCGTCTCCTCCTCCCAGTACTCCGCCAGGACGTCCTCGGCGTCGTGATCGCCCGGGTACGACGTCTCGCCGGGCAGCAGCGCCCAGTCCTCCGGGCCGCCACCGGAGCCGCCGACGTCCACGAGCACCGGCAGCAGACCGGCGCGCGCCGCCGGCACCCCCAGCGCCCTCCAGGTGCCCGGCGCGGCCGGCTTCTCCGCGTGCCACAGCAGAGGCTCGTGCCAGGGGCCGTCTTCGGGCAGGTCGACCAGTCTGCCGGGCGGCAGCTGTAGTCCCAGGGAACGGCCGCTGGGGTCGGTGGACAGCTTGGGCAGCGGGTTGGGAAGAGTCGCCATGACCGTGACTGTAGAGGCCGCCACTGACAACGGGGTTGGCCCGCCTCCCCGATGAACCGGTACCCGCTGCAACCGCTCTTACCAGATGATGCTGTGATGGGGACGGGTGACGATGGTTGACGGGTGGCGGAAGGACGGAACGTGCTGAACGGGCGTTACCCGGTGCGGTGGCACATTGTGCTGCTCACCCTGTGGACGGCCATATGGTTCTTCGTGGCCGAACGCCATGGCGCCATTTCCTGGCACTATCTGAGAACCGGCGAGCAACTGCTCTTCAATCAGGCATCCGGCGGCGGTCTGGCTCTCTACGCCAACCACCCCGACCTGCAGATCGGTCCCGTCAGCTTCATAGTGGCCGGGCTCTTCGCGCCGTTCCCCGCCGCCGTTGGTGAGAAACTGGCCGACGCGTTCATGTCAGGTCTTGGCCTGTACATGCTGGTCCTGGTCGGCCGCGCCGCCGCGGACTACAACCGGGGCACCGGCCTCAATCACAAACGCCTGCAACAGCGTGTCCTGATCGCCGGAGCCGCCTTCATACCCATGTGGGTCGAGGTCTCGGTCCGCTTCGCCCACCTCGACGACGTCCTGGCCCTCTTCTTCGCCACGCTCGCCGTCCGCGCGCTGGTCCGCGGGAACGCGACGGCGGTGGGCGTCTTCCTGGCCCTGGCGGTCGACTCCAAACCCTGGGCCGTAGGCTTCCTGCCCCTCCTTCTCGCCCTACCCCGTCCGGCCCGGCTGCGCTCGGCGGCGTGGGCCTTCGGCCTGGTGGCGGTGGCCTGGCTGCCCTTCTATCTGACCCACCTGGACACCCTGCAGGCGGCCCGCTTCACCATCCCCAACCAGCCGGCGTCCTCGCTGCGCTGGTTCGGTGTGAACGACCCCGCGACACCACCGTGGGACCGCCCCGCCCAGATGGCCCTGGGCGCGGCCCTGGGCGCGCTGGCGGTACGCCGCAACCGCTGGCCGGCGGTGGTCTTCCTGGCGGTCGACGCGCGCATCATGCTGGACCCGAGCGTGTACACGTACTACAACGCCTCGGTCCTCCTCGGCACGCTCCTCTGGGACTCCATCGGCCAACGCCGCCTGGTCCCGTGGGTCAGCTGGATCGCCCTCATCTCCCTCTACGGCAGCGTCCTGGTGATCCCCTCGGACTCCACCCGGGGCCTCATCCGGCTGGCCTTCTGCATCGGAGCGGCGGCGTACGTGCTGCTCTGGCCGCAGCGGACGCCACGGGGCAGACGGAGCCGGTCGGCACGCCGTGAGCCCGCCGACGGCGACCTCATCAGTAAGTGACCGAAGAGGCCCCCCGGCCTCCGGCCGGCCCGGATTTCCCACCCGCACCACCTGTGCGGGTTTCGTGGTCGTGTGCGGGTGTCCCCGGCGGTGCGGACCCGCCGTCGGCGGCTGCGGGTGAAGGCCCGAGACGGGCTCGCAGGCCAGAGACCGGCCCGCTGCCCTAAGCGAGGTGAAGGCAGCCCAGGTGACGGGGGTGAGGTGCAGGGCGCGGACCTGGGAGAGGATCTGCTTCGAGTCGTGGTTGGCCACGAATGCCCTCGTGCACGGCGTGCCGCCGGGGCGGACGCGGGCTGTTGCTCGTCTCGGCGCCGGCCGACAAGCGGGGGCGTCGGAGAGCGGGCTCCAGGCAAGGCGGTGTGGTGCGAATCCGCCCTGCCGTAGACCCTCCCTCCCCTCCCCCTGCTCGCCCCGGCCCCGCCGTCAGCGCCTGGTGCCGCAGGACGGGCAGAAGGCGGCGTCGTCCGGCAGGACGGCGTGGCAGGACGCGCAGTTCGTGGTCTGCGCGAGACGGTGGCCGCAGCCATGGCAGAACGCGCCGCCCCGCGTCTCCGTACGGCAGTTGGGGCAGACCAGCTGGCGCGGGCTCGTGACGTCGTACCCGGCGCCCTGCTGCTGGCCGACGTCGTACGCCCGCTGGGAGACCATGTCGTTCAGCCCCCGCTGCTGCGCCGCCTGGGCCTCCGCCGCGGTGTCCGGGGAGCAGTTCAGGCACAGCCCCTGCCCCGCGTTCCAGCAGCGGGCGCAGACATGACCGGTGCAGCGCGGGCAGCGGTTGAAGTGGCTCTGCGCGTTCTCGATCGCGCGGGTGAACGCCGCGTCCCGCTGGCTGCCGAAGCTCGCCCCGGCCAGCCCGTCCGCGGCGTTGGTCACGCCCTGCGTGGCGCTGCCGCCGATGAGCGACCACGCCGCGTTCACGCCACGGGACACCCACCCGGCCACCTGCCCGGCCCGGAACGGCTCGAACGGCGAACGCCAGGTGTCCCAGCAGCGCGAGCAGTTGAACTCGAACTGGAAACCCGCCCCCGTGCCGTGCTCTATGCACAGGTCACGGTAGTTGTTGCTGAAGTTGATCTCGGTGCCCATGGCGACCGTCCCCCCAGAGAAAACGAACCCCGCGGGGAGTGTATAGCCGGGCGCGGTCAGACCAGGGTCGTGATGCAGAACGGATGCCCGGCGGGATCCAGCAGCACCCGCCACCGCTCCCCGCCCGGCTGGAACTCCGGCTTGCCGGCGCCCAGTTCCAGCAGGCGCTTCTCGGCGGTGTCCAGGTCGTCCACGCCCAGCTCGATGTGCGCCTGCTTCTCCTGCGCCGGGTCCGGCCAGGTCGGCGGGCGGTAGTCGGCGAGGCGGTTGAAGCCGAGGCCGGTCGCGCCCTCCTTGCCGAGCAGGACGAAGTCATCGCTGGAGTAGACGACCGACATGCCGAGCGACTCGCCGTAGAAGCGAGCCATTTCGGCGGGATCGGCGCAGTCGAAGGTGACGGCGGCGTAGCGGAACGCGGGTGCGGAAGTGGATGTGGAAGTGGATGCGGAAGAAGTCTCTGCGGTCATGGGGAGGACGCTAGGGGATGACCAGGACAGTTCCGGTCCTGGTCATGGACTCGTATGGAAAACTCCTGCCCGTGCTCAGCGCATCCGCCCGCCTTCTCCGCCTCCTCTCCCTGCTGTCCTCCCGCCCTTCCTGGACCTGTGCCGAACTGGCCGAGCGCATGGAGGTCACCGACCGCACGGTCCGCCGGGACGTCGCCCGGCTCCGCGAGCTCGGCTACTCCGTCGACTCCGAGGCCGGGCCCTGGGGCGGCTACCGCCTGCGCGCCGGCTCGCACGTACCGCCGCTGATCCTCGACGACGAGGAGGCGCTGGCCGTGGCGGTGGGGCTGGGCGAGGCGGCGCTGGGCGGCGACCAGGCGGCCCTGTCCGCGATGCTGAAGCTGCGCCAGGTCCTGCCCCGGAGGATCGCGGACCGCCTGGGAGAGCTGGACGACGCCTTCGTACGACTCCCGGCGGCCGGGGCCGAGAAGCCGCAGATCAGCCCCGGGCTGCTGCTGGAGCTGGCCACCGCGTGCCGGCGCGGGGAGCGGGGCCGGCTGTCGTACACCGACGGGGAGGGGCGGAGCACGGTGCGGGAGATCGACCCGTATCGGCTCGTGCACACCGGGCGGCGCTGGTACTTCGTCGCGCGGGACGTGGCCCGGGGACAGTGGCGTACCTTCCGGGCCGACCGTGTCGACCGCCTCCAGCCCACCGGGCACCCGGCGGACCTGACCGACCCACCGGACCCGGCCCGGCTGGTCTCCCGCAACATCGCGAACGGCCCCTACCCGCTGACCGCGACCATCCGCGTCCCCCTCCCCATGCGGGAGGCCCTACGCCTCGTCCCCGCCACGATCGGCACCCACCGGCCCGACGACCCCCACCACCCCCACCACCCCCACCACCCCCACGACTCCCACGCCCCCGACGCCCCCCACGCGACGATCATCGACATCGGCGGCCCCGACCCGGACGGCCTGGCCCGCTACCTCCTGGGCCTGGGCACACCCCTACAGGTCCTCGCACCGGAGGCGGTGCGGGACGCCCTGGTGCGCCGCACTCGCGAACTGCTGAGCAACAACGCCGGACTTCCCGTCACCTGAACCGTCGCACTCGCTAACGTGTCTCCTGGTTGAGGGTGACTTCTTGGGGGCGGCATGGCCGACGAACCTCTGCTCGCGCGCCTGCACTTCGGGCGTGAGGATGCCGAGCGGGACGTGAACGACGGGCACGGGCTGCTGCTGCGCGGCGGTTTTCTGCCCACCGCGGCCTACAGCGCGGCCGTTGGCGGGCGGAAGATGCTGATCATCGGGCGTAAGGGGTCCGGGAAGAGCGCCATCTGCATGCAGTTGATGGCGGACGGGGCGGACGGCGCAGGGCCTGCCGGGAAGCTGCTGGTCACCCCGGACGAGACGGCGGGGGAGGCGATCCGGCGGTTCGAGCTGCAGGGGCTGCCCGGTGACTCGGCGAAGGCGCTGATCTGGCGGTACGTGTTCGCCGTACACGCCGCCCGGCACCTGGCCGCGCACTCGAAGGACGCGCACCGGCGCAGGCCCGGCTCGGTGAAGGCGCTCGTACGGTTCCTCAAGCAGAACGGCGAGCTGGACGACGACCGGCTCGGCGACCGGCTCGGGGACCGGATGGCGCAGGGGATCAAGGGGCTGCAGACCTCCCTGACCCTGGACATGTTCGGGATCAAGGCCGGACTCGATCTCGCGCAGGCGCCGTCCGAAGGTGCCCGTGCGCAGCGGCAGTTGGAGGTCGTCGAGCGGGGTGTGGCCCGTGCCTTCGCCGACCTGGGGTGTGACGCGGCGCACGAGCCGCTGCTCCTCATGGTCGACCAGCTGGAGCTGGTGTGGTCGGCGGAGCCGGACAGCCACTCCATGGTGATCGGGCTGCTGCTGGCGGCCAAGCACGCGGCGAGCCGGTACGGTCGGTCGGTGCGCTTCCTGCTCTTCCTGCGCGCGGACATCTACGACTCGCTGTCCTTCGGCGAGGGCGACAAGTTCCACGGGGACGAACTGCGGATCGGCTGGACGCAGGAGGCGCTGCGGGATCTCGCGCTGGCCCGGGCCCGGGCCTCCACCGGCGCGGAGCTGACCGACGCGCAGCTGTGGCGGGAGATCTTCCCGGTGGCGGTGGAGAACGAGGACGCGCCGGCCCACGTCTTCGGGCGCTGTCTGCCGCGGCCCCGGGACGCCATCCAGTTCCTCAACCTGTGCCAGGAGACGGCCTGGCTGACCCATGGCCGGGACCGGATCACCGAGGCGGACGTCCGCCAGGCAGGGCTGCAGTTCTCCGCCTGGAAACTGAAGGACCTGTCCCTGGAGTACCTGGTCGCCCACCCGTTCCTGAAGAACCTCTTCCCGCTCTTCCAGAACGCGGGGTACGTCGTCTCCCGCGCGGCCCTCCGGAGCCGTTTCGAGGCGGCCGAGGAATCACTGCACCGGCTGTTCCCCGCGTACGCCGACGCGCTGACCCTCTCCGGGATCATCGACGTCCTCCACGACGTGGGCTTCCTCGGCGTGCGGCGCGGCAACGACGTCGTGTTCGCCGGCGGCGACGACCTGCCGGTGCAGCCGCACGAGACCGAGTTCCACATCCACCCCTGCTTCCGGGCGGCCCTCGGGACGACCAGCGCGATCGACCTGCGCCGGTACGAGTCCGCCGTGGCCGGTGACCGACTGGTGCAGGGCAATGTCTTCGGCTACCAGTCGGCCGGGGTCAGCTACACCAATCGGGACGACCAGCTGCTCCGTGAACTGAGCCGCTCCTGCCACTCCGTCCTCGCACAGACCGGGCGGGCCGTGGCGCTCACCCAGGACGCCCGGGACGAGATCGCCGGGGAGATCAGCCGCGTCCTGAACGACGTCCACACGCACCCGGCGGGAGTCGCCCCGTCCTTCGGCCCGTCCTTCGCCCCGTCCTACGACGCGTACGACCAACTCCTCAGCACCGCCCACTACTTCACCTCCCTCGCCGCCCAGCTGACCGCCAGCGGACTCACGGAGGGCGCGCAGGAGGTCGCCCACCGCCTGGAGGAGGAGGCCCGGCGACTGCGCCGGCTCGCCGGGGGCTCCTACGGCAGTGGGGGCAACTCGGGCGGCATCTGAGCCGACCCGCGCGCGAAGGGGCAGGTCGTCAGAGCTTCTCCGGCGTCCTGATGCCCAGCAGGGCCATGCCCTGGTGCAGGGTGCGGGCCGTGATGTCGCACAGGAAGAGGCGGTTCTCGACCTGCTGCGGCGTCTCGGCCTTCAGGACCGGGCACTTGTCGTAGAACGTCGTGTAGAGGGACGCGAGCTGGTACAGGTACGCGGCCAGCTTGTGCGGGGCGTACTCCGCCGCCGCCTCCTTCAGCGTCTCCGCGAACGCGTCGGCGTGCAGGCCCAACGCCCGCTCGGCATCGGCCAGTTCCAGCTCCGGATGCGCCACCGGGCGGACCTCGCCCGCCTTGCGGAGGATGGACTGGATACGGGCGTACGCGTACTGGAGGTAGACGGACGTGTCGCCGTTCAGGGACACCATCTGGTCCAGGTCGAACTTGTAGTCCCGGTTCGCCGACGTCGACAGGTCCGCGTACTTCACCGCGCCGATGCCCACCTGGGCGCCCCGCTCGGCGATCTCCGCCTCGGAGAGGTCCTGGGCCTTCTCACGGACGACCGCCGACGCGCGGTCGATCGCCTCGTCCAGCAGGTCGACCAAGCGGACCGTCTCGCCCTCACGGGTCTTGAACGGCTTGCCGTCCTTGCCGAGGACCGTGCCGAAGGCCAGCTGGACCGCCGTGACGTCGTCGTTCAGCCAGCCCGCCCGGCGCGCCGTCTCGAAGACCATCCGGAAGTGCAGGGACTGCCGGGCGTCCACCACGTACAGCAGGGTGTTCGCCTTCAGGTTGAAGACACGGTCGCGGATCGCGGACAGGTCGGTCGCCGCGTAGCCGTAACCGCCGTCCGACTTCTGCACGATCAGCGGGACCGGGTTGCCGTCCGGGCCCTTGATGTCGTCGAAGAAGACACAGAGCGCGCCCTCGCTGCGGACCGCGACACCCGACTCCTCCAGGAGGCGGCAGGTCTCGGCCAGCATGTCGTTGTACCCCGACTCGCCGACGATGTCCGGGTCCTGGATCCTCATGTCCAGCTTCTCGAAGACGGAGAAGAAGTAGATCTTCGACTCGTCCACGAACTTCTGCCACGTCGCGAGGGTCTGCGGGTCACCGGCCTGCAGGTCGACGACACGGCGCCGGGCCCGGGTCTTGAACTCCTCGTCGGCGTCGAATTTCTTCCGCGCGGCCTTGTAGAGGCGGTCGAGGTTCGACATCGCCTCCTCGCCCGAAGCCGCGGCGTCCTCCGCGGACGCCTTGTGGTCCAGCTCGTGCGGGTGCTCCTCCAGGTACTGGATCAGCATGCCGAACTGGGTGCCCCAGTCGCCGATGTGATGGCGCCGGACCACCTGCTCACCGGTGAACTCCAGCAGCTGCACCACCGAGTCGCCGATCACCGCGGAGCGCAGATGACCGACGTGCATCTCCTTCGCCACGTTCGGCTGCGCGTAGTCGATCACCGTCGTGCCCGGGTGCGCGGCGGTCGGCACGCCGAGGCGGCCGGTCTCGTCCGCGTACCGCGCGGCCAGGTTCGCGGTGATCGCCCGGTCCGCGATCGTGATGTTGAGGAAGCCGGGGCCCGAGACCTCGACATCCTTGATCAGCTCGTCACCCGTGACCACCTGGGAGACGACCTGCGTCGCCAGCTCCCTCGGATTGGCCTTCGCCTTCTTGGCGAGGGCCAGGATGCCGTTGGCCTGGAAGTCGGCCCGGTCGCTTCGTCGCAGCAGCGGGTCCGCACCGGCGGCCTCCGGCAGAGTGGCCGAGAGGGCGGACGCGAGATGCTGCTGGACGACATCGCTGAGGGACGTGACCGAGGCCATAGGGATGGGTGCCGTTCTCCTCGTGGGGATGGATAGACCCGGCCAGTATCCCACGGAAGGCAAAGCCGTTTTCGCGCGCGCGAACCGGTCTGTGAGAATGGAGCATCACCCCATTCAGATGGAGTGCCACCCCGTTCCAGGAAGAAGGACGTGCCGATCGTGGCTCAGAGCACCGAGACCACCGACTGGGTCTCCCGTTTCGCGGATGAGGTCATCGAGGAGTCGGAGCGCCGGGCCCCCGGTAAACCCGTTGTCGTCGCGTCCGGACTCTCGCCCTCCGGGCCCATTCACCTGGGCAATCTCCGTGAGGTCATGACCCCGCACCTCGTCGCCGACGAGATCCGCCGCCGCGGGCACCAGGTGCGGCACCTGATCTCCTGGGACGACTTCGACCGCTACCGCAAGGTCCCGGCCGGCATCGCGGGCGTCGACGAGTCCTGGGCCGAGCACATCGGCAAGCCCCTGACCTCGGTCCCGGCGCCGCAGGGCTCGTCGTACGCGAACTGGGCCGAGCACTTCAAGGCCGCCATGATCGCCTCGCTCGCCGAGCTGGGCGTCGAGTTCGACGGGATCAGCCAGACCGCGCAGTACACCTCCGGTGTCTACCGCGAGCAGATCCTGCACGCCATGAAGCACCGCGCCGACATCGACGCGATCCTCGCCCAGTACCGCACGAAGAAGGCTCCGAAGAAGCAGCAGCAGAAGGCCGTCGACGAGGCCGAGCTGGAGGCCGAGGAGGGCTCGGGCGCGGCTGCCGAGGACGACGGCTCCTCCGGCTCCGCCGGGTACTTCCCGTACAAGCCGTACTGCGGCCAGTGCGACAAGGACCTGACGACCGTCACCTCCTACGACGACGACACCACCGAGCTGTCGTACACCTGCACCGCCTGCGGCTTCACGGAGACCGTCCGGCTCAGCGAGTTCAACCGCGGCAAGCTGGTCTGGAAGGTCGACTGGCCGATGCGCTGGGCCTACGAGGGCGTCGTCTTCGAGCCCAGCGGCGTCGACCACTCCTCGCCCGGGTCGAGCTTCCAGGTGGGCGGCCAGATCGTCGGCATCTTCGGCGGCGAGCAGCCCATCGGGCCCATGTACGCGTTCGTGGGCATCTCGGGGATGGCGAAGATGTCCTCCTCGCGTGGCGGAGTCCCCACCCCGGCCGACGCGCTGAAGATCATGGAGCCGCAGATCCTGCGCTGGCTCTACGCCCGCCGCAGGCCCAACCAGTCCTTCAAGATCGCCTTCGACCAGGAGATCCAGCGGCTCTACGACGAGTGGGACAAGCTCGCGGGCAAGGTCGCCGACGGCTCCGCGCTGCCGGCGGATGTCGCCGCGTACACCCGCGCCGTCGGTACGGCCGCCGGTGAGCTGCCGAAGACGGCGCGTCCGCTGCCGTACCGCACCCTCGCCTCCGTCGCCGACATCACCGCCGGGCACGAGGACCAGGCGCTGCGGATCCTCTCCGAGCTGGACCCCGAGCAGCCGCTCGCCTCCCTCGACGAGGCACGGCCGCGGTACGACAAGGCCGAGGCCTGGATCAACACCCACGTCCCCGCCGACCAGCGCACCATCGTGCGCGACGAGCCCGACGCCGAACTGCTGAAGTCCCTCGACGAGGCGTCCCAGCAGTCCGTACGACTGCTGCTCGACGGGCTCGCCGAGCACTGGTCCCTGGACGGGCTGACCCACCTCGTCTACGGCGTGCCCAAGGTGCAGGCCGGGTTCTCGGCCGACGCCACGCCCAAGGAGCTGCCGCCGGAGATCAAGACGGCCCAGCGCACCTTCTTCGCCCTGCTCTACCACCTGCTGGTCGGGCGCGACACCGGGCCGCGACTGCCCACGCTGCTGCTCGCGGTGGGGCAGGAGCGGGTGCGGCGCCTGCTCGGCGAGTAAGCGGCGACGCGAGTCAGGAGCGACGCGAGTCAGCGGCAACGGAGAAGGGGCTCTCGGATCGAGGGCCCCTTCTCCGTTTCTCCGTTTTCTCCGTGGCGGTTGCCCTTACGCGATGTGGTCTTCCTGCAGTTCCGCCGTGTGGCGGTTGGTGAAACGGTTGACCATGCGCTCGGCCTCACGCTGCGGCAGCGAGATGCCGTACGTCGCCTCCACGTCGCCGCGGAGCTGGCCGGCGGTCGGGTAGCTGCCGTCGATCGACTGGCGGAAGACCTGGTAGAACTCCTCCTCGCCCGGCTCGACGGGAGGCGTGCCGCCGCCCTCGCCCAGTTCACGGGTGCGGTTCGGGCCCACCGGGATGGGGAAGCTGCCGGTCTCCTCCGACGAGGAGGGCTGCTGGAACTGCTCCGGGAGCTGCTCCTCGTACCACTCCTCGTACTCCTCCTCGGGGGCGTACTGAGGCTCGGGGGCCGATTCGTAGGCGGGGTTGTAACCGCCTTGGTACTCGGCCTGCTGCTGGGCCTGGAACCACGGGCTCTGGTCGTCCACGGGAGGTTCCTGCACCGGGATTTCCGGCTGCACGGCGTTCTGCCCGGCGCTCTGCCTGGCGTTGTGCCCGGCGTTCTGGCCGGGGAGTTCCGGGCGCTGCTCGCCGGGAGGTGCCGCCTGTTGCGGGACGGGCGCCGCCCCACCGGCACGACCGCCCGCGACCACCGGGATGATCGTCGGCTCTATGCCCGCCGCCGCAAGACCCGCCGGGGCCGTCTCCGCCAGGGGAACGCCGTAGCGGGCCAGGCGCAGCGGCATCAGGGACTCCACCGGGGCCTTGCGGCGCCAGGCGCGGCCGTAGCGGGAGCGCAGGCGGGCCTGGTAGACGAGACGTTCCTGTTCGAGCCTGATGACCTGGTCGTAGGAGCGCAGTTCCCACAGCTTCATCCGGCGCCACAGGAGGAACGTCGGAACCGGGGAGAGCAGCCAGCGGGTGAGGCGGACGCCCTCCATGTGCTTGTCGGCCGTGATGTCGGCGATCCGGCCGATCGCGTGGCGGGCGGCCTCGACCGCGACCACGAACAGGATCGGGATCACCGCGTGCATGCCGACACCCAGCGGGTCCGGCCAGGCGGCCGCGCCGTTGAACGCGATCGTCGCCGCCGTCAGAAGCCACGCCGTCTGGCGCAGCAGCGGGAAGGGGATACGGATCCAGGTCAGCAGCAGGTCCAGGGCCAGCAGGACACAGATACCCGCGTCGATGCCGACCGGGAACACATAGGAGAAGTTCCCGAAGCCCTTCTTGATGGCCAGCTCACGGACGGCCGCGTACGAGCCGGCGAAGCCGATACCGGCGATGATCAAGGCGCCGGAAACGACCACGCCTATGAGTACGCGGTGCATCCGAGTCAGCTGCGGTGGCGCGGCCACTCGTACTCCCCTCCCCTTGCCTGTTGTTGCGCGCAACAGGGTGGCACACGCACAAGGCGAGCGTGGTACCGGTCAGGGCTTCGGCCCGGGGTCACCCCTGCTTCGCGGCCGACTTGGACGGAGAAGCGCCGGAAGAGGCCGACTTGGAAGGAGATGCCGACGCCGGCTTCGACGGGGAGGCCGAGGAACCCGTGGACGAACCGCCCGACGAGGAGCCACCGTTGGCGGACGACACCGCCCCGAGCGCCTCCTTGATCGCCTGCTCCGCGGACTTCGTCAGATCGTCGGCGTCCGGGGTCTTCTCGCCCGCGAGACCGGCGCCGTTGTAGTCGAGCGTGACCACCACGTTCTCGACCCGCGCGACCACCGTCTGCTGCTTGAACAGACCTTCCTTCTTCTGCAGGTCGTAGCGCACCGCCGTGGCCTCCGAGCCCGTACCGGACAGCGGGATCTCCTTGGAGTTCTTCGCGCCGTCCACCGCCCCGGCGTCCTTGACCTGCTGACCGAAGTACGTGTGGGCCTGCGCCTCACCCGAGCCGCGCGTGCTGTCCGAGTCGAAGCGGAGCAGGGACACGTTCAGCCAGCGGAACTGCGAACCCTTGACACCGTTGTTGTCCAGGCTGCTCCAGGAGCACGAGGCACGCGACGACGGATCGTCCGAACTGCCCTTCTTGCCCGACGTACCGTTCGGCACCAGATCCGACAGGGTCTGCTTCGACAGCACCGCGCACGCGTCGGGAAGCTTCTTGTACGCGGCCGCCTGCACGGACGGGGACGCGCTCGCCGACGAACCCGTGCTGCCGCTCGCGGACTGCCGGGAACTGCTGTCGCCGCCCTTGTCCTTGGAATCCCCCGAGCCCGACGAACAGGCTGCGGTGATCAGCACCGCCGGAACGGCTGCCGCGCAGACAAGAACACGGCTCAGGCGCTTGCCACGCCTTCCTTGCTGGGCACGGTCGTCTCGCTGGGCTGCTCGCTGCATGGTTCCTTCACTCGTGACGCTTGGTAGTCGTGCGGGTTCCTGCGGGGGCCCACGGTACGCGGTGAAGGAGCTGTGCGGTTTCGGTTCGGGTGCTTTGCACACGGCGGGGCGAGCGGCCCCGGGGGCGGTCAACCGCCCAGCGCGTCGTCCAGTTGAGAGGCCAGATCACGGGCCTTGTCCTGCATTTCCTTGCTGTCCGGGACCGATCCGGTGGCCATCGGCTGCTCCTCGTACACGAGGGTGACGACGACGTTGGACGTGCGGAACACCACAGTCACGGTCCGCTGCTGGGCGGTCGAACCGGACGAACTGAGCTGATCGTCGATATACGCGTCGTCACCGAGATCGGTCAGCACGCGAGGCTGCAGTTCGGCCGCGGGGGCCTCGGGGGAGGCGGAGCCGGAGGGAGCCCCCGAGCCGGAGGCGCTGCCGCCGGGCGAGGCGGAGGGGGAGCCGCCGGCGGTCGCCGTGGACCTGGGCGAGGAGGAGGGCGTGGAGGAAGGCGTGGCGGAGGACGCGGAGGAGGATGCGGAGGAGGACGTGGACGCAGGTGTCGACGGGGGACCGGGCGACCCGGTCGCCGCGGCGGAGCCGCTCGGCTCGGGGAGGTTGGCGGCCGTCTCCTTGCCCGTGAAGATCTTCTTCGCCTGGTCGTCGTCACTGACCGTGTTGTCGTACGACACCACGCGCTCGAAGTCGACCGAGAGACGGTCGGTGGCGTCGGCGGAGTCCACCTTCCAGCGGCAGCCGACCTTGCGGTCGGTGTCGTAGGTCAGCTCGGCAGCGCCCTGGTAGGCCTTGTTCCGCTGGTCGGGGTCGGCGATCTGCTTGATCCCGGGCAGCATCGAGCCGAGCGTGTCGTGACCGACCGCGCCGCACGGCTCGGGCAGCGTGCGGTACTTGCCGGGCTGGGCGGCCACCGTGGTCGTACCGGCGCCGCCCGGATGGGCGTTGTCCGTCGCGCTGTCGCTGCCCGAGCCGTTCGTGCAGCCGGCCAGCAGCGCGCCGAGGAGTGCGGCAGTGCCGGTTACATATGCCTTCCGCTGCACGGTCGGGCTCCTCTCGGATGTGCGCTCGCTTGGTGCTCCAGTGTCCCCGCTGGTTATTCGCTTGCCGCAGCGGGGCGCCCCCTGGAGACAATGTGTATCGCACGCACTGCTGTGGCCGCCGGTCCCTCGTCCCTTTCCGCAGACCTTGGCGCCTTTTTCTGTTTTGCTGCTACTAAGCCTTTTGTTGTCTTTCCGGGGGAATGAGGAAGTTATGTCGTACGTGGAGATGCCGGGCGCGAAGGTCCCGATCCGGATGTGGACGGACCCGGCGACGGTCGAGGACGTGGCCCTGCGCCAGCTCCAGAACGTGGCGACCCTGCCGTGGATCAAGGGCCTGGCCGTGATGCCGGACGTGCACTACGGCAAGGGCGCGACGGTCGGCTCCGTCATCGCCATGCGGGGTGCGGTCTGCCCGGCGGCGGTCGGCGTGGACATCGGCTGCGGGATGTCGGCGGTGAAGACGTCCCTGACGGCGAACGACCTTCCGGGCGATCTGTCGCGGCTGCGGTCGAAGATCGAGCAGGCGATTCCGGTGGGGCGGGGGATGCATGAGGACCCCGTGGAGCCGGGGGACTTCCATGGGCTGGCCACGGCGGGGTGGGATGACTTTTGGGGGCGGTTCGACCAGGTCGCCGATGCTGTGAAGTTCCGGCGGGAGCGGGCGACTCTGCAGATGGGGACGCTCGGAGCCGGGAACCACTATGTCGAGATTTGTGTTGATTTGCTGGATTCGGTGTGGCTCCTGCTTCACTCCGGTTCCCGGAACATCGGCAAGGAACTCGCCGAGCACCACATAGGGGTGGCCCAGAAGCTCCCGCACAACCAGGGCCTGGTCGATCGCGACTTGGCGGTCTTCGTCGCGGACACCCCGCAGATGGCGGCCTACCGCAACGACCTGTTCTGGGCGCAGGAGTACGCCAAACACAACCGCACGCTGATGATGGCGCTCCTGAAGGACGTGATCCGCAAGGAGTTCAAGAAGGCCAAGCCGACCTTCGAGCCGGAGATCTCCTGCCACCACAACTACGTGGCCGAGGAGCGGTATGAGGGCATGGACCTGCTCGTCACCCGCAAGGGGGCGATCAGGGCCGGATCCGGTGACTTCGGGATCATCCCTGGTTCGATGGGCACCAGCTCGTACATCGTGAAGGGGCTCGGGAACGAGAAGGCCTTCAACTCGGCTTCGCATGGGGCGGGTCGGCGAATGAGCCGTAACGCGGCGAAGCGTCACTTCACGACCAAGGATCTGGAAGAACAGACCCGGGGCGTGGAGTGCCGTAAGGATTCCGGCGTGCTGGACGAGATTCCGGGTGCCTACAAGAACATCGACCAAGTGATGGAGCAGCAGCGCGATCTCGTTGAGGTGGTGGCGAAGCTGAAGCAGGTCGTCTGCGTGAAGGGCTGATGTGGGAGGCCCCCGGTCGGTGCCGGGGGCCTCGTTCATCTTGGGCTGACCATGGGTCATTTCCCGTGCAGTACCGCGTAGATCATCACGAACGCCACGATGTGGATGCCGAAGAGGAAGTAGCCCAGGAAGTACCAGACTTTGCGCTGGTCCCTGGTCTCCTGGGCCAGGCGGCGTTTTTCCGGGGAGTCGGCGGGGTCGGGGGTGTCGGGCATCACGGCTCCCTGTGGACCTTGGTGTTGGAGGCCTGGGCGCGGGGGCGGAGGACCAGGAGGTCCACGTTGACGTGGCTGGGGCGGGTGACCGTCCAGGTGATCGTCTCCGCGACGTCGTCCGCCGTGAGGGGGTCGGGCACGCCCTCGTAGACCTTGGCCGCCCTGTCGGCGTCTCCGTCGAAGCGGGTCAGGGCGAATTCTTCCGTCTTCACCATGCCGGGGGCGATCTCGATCACCCGGACCGGCTGGCCGACGATCTCCAGGCGGAGGGTCTCGGCGAGGACGTGCGCACCGTGCTTGGCGGCCACATAGCCCGCGCCGCCCTCGTAGGTGCCGTGCCCGGCGGTGGAGGACACGACGACGATCACGCCGTCGCCGCTTGCCACCAGCTTCGGCAGCAGGGCCTGGGTGAGGTTCAGGGTGCCGATGACGTTCGTCTCGTACATCGAGCGCCAGGCGGCCGGGTCCCCGGTGGCCACCGGGTCCGCGCCGAGGGCGCCGCCCGCGTTGTTCACGAGCACGCCGATCGTCTGGAACGCCGTCGCGAACTCGTCCACCGCCGCGCGGTCCGTCACGTCCAGCGGGTACGCCGTCGCCGAGTGGCCCGCCTTGGTCAGCTCCTCCGCCAGCGCCTCGATACGGTCCTTGCGGCGGGCGGTGAGGACGACGCGGTAGCCGGCCTCCGCGAGCCGCCGGGCCGTGGCGGCGCCGATGCCGCTGCTCGCACCGGTGACTACGGCGATGCGGGACGCGGGGGCCGGGGCCATGGGCTGCTCCTGTGGTCGGTCGAGGGGTCCGGTGGCGTGCTCCGTCCAGCGTAAGTGAGGCTCAGCCGCCGTTCCTCGGCGCCCACATGATCACGGCCATCCCGGCGAGGCAGATCAGCGCCCCGGTCACGTCCCAGCGGTCGGGTCGGTAGCCGTCGGCGATCGCGCCCCACAGCAGCGAGCCGGCCACGAAGATCCCGCCGTACGCGGCCAGGATGCGGCCGAAGTGGGCGTCGGGCTGGAAGGTCGCGACGAAGCCGTACGCGCCGAGGGCGAGAACGCCGCCGGTCATCCACAGCCAGCCCCGGTGCTCGCGCACGCCCTGCCAGATCAGCCAGGCGCCGCCGATCTCGAAGACGGCGGCGACGACGAACAGGGCGGCGGAGCGGAGGATCGACATGGCAGCAGCTTGGCACGGGGCGCGCCGGGCCCTCCGGGGCCCTGTGTCACCTGAGGGACGGCGCCTGGTGGCCGGGCCGTGTGGCATACATCCGTACGGCAGTCGGATCGCGAGCGTGGAGTGGTGAGCGGCGTGCGGATGTGGATCTGGGGTGTCGCGGGGGCCTGTGCCGGCGCGGTCGTGCTGCCGGGGGTCGCGCCGGCCGCTCCGGCTCCCGCGCCCGAGGCCGACCTGGCCTTTCACGGGACCGCGGTGCTGGCGGGCGACAGGGCGGTGGTGAAGCTGACCCCGCGCGACAACGGGCCCGCCGCGGTGACCGGCGCGACCGTGCGGCTGCGCTGGTCGGTGGAGTCGGCCGAGCCGCAGCGGCTCCCCGCCCGGTGTGCCCGGGAGGACGCGCGGACGGTGGTGTGCGGGACGGGCGCGCCGGCCGTGCACGGGGCGGGTGCGGAGCTGACGGTGCCGGTGCGGCTGAAGGGGCGGCCGTCGGAGGTCACGCTGGAGACCGACACGGCGTGGGGCGGCGGCGCGGTGGACCGGAACCGGGCCAACGACCGGCTGAAGGTGCTGGTGCTGAACACCGGGGACGCGTACGCGTTCTGAGGCCGGCCGTTCCCCGACGCCGCCGGATGTCCTACGCCGGGTTCTCGGTGTCGTAGCGCTCGCGGGCCGCTCGTACCTCCTCGAAGTGGGTCTCCGCCCACTCCTTCACGGCGGTCAGCAGGCCGGCGAGGCTGGCGCCGAGCGGGGTGAGTGCGTAGTCGACGCGGACCGGGACGGACGGGGTGACCGTGCGGGTGATGATGCCGTCCCGTTCGAGGGTGCGCAGGGTCTGGGTGAGCATCTTGGGGCTGACGCCCGCGATCCTGCGGCCGATGTCGCTGTAGCGCTGGGGGCCGGCGGCCAGGGCGGCGACGACGAGGCTGCCCCACTTGTCGCTGAGCCGGCCGAGGAGCTGGTTGGTGGGGCATTCGCGCAGGAAGGCGTCGTAGTCGGCGCGGGCCTGTTCGCGCCGCTGGGCGGCGGTCGTGGTCGCCATGGGCTCTCACCTCGGGGTCAGCTACGCACTCTCGGGTAACTACTTACCAATGGATAGTAGCTCTCCTACGGTTGGTGTGCGGCCGGACAGTGCCGCGGAAGCCATCAAATGCCTTTCTCTTGAGGAGAGTTGACATGCGTGCTGCTGTGGTGCGGACGTTCGGCGGCCCGGAGGCCGTGGAGATCGCGGAGGTGCCGGTACCGGTGCCAGGGACGCGGCAGGTGCGGATCAAGGTGGCCGCGGGTGCGCTGAACCCGGTGGACGCGGCCTCCCGTGCGGGTTTCTTCGGCGGGGCCGGCAAGACGATAGGCCTCGGCTGGGACGTGGCGGGCACGGTGGACGCGGTGGGTGCGCCCGCCGCCTGGAACGTCGGTGACGCGGTGGTCGCGCTGGTGCCGGGGGTGGCCGATCCGCTGGGCGCGCACGCCGAGTACGTCGTCGTGGACGCGGGTGCGGTGGCCGCGGCGCCCGCCTCGGCGGACGCGGTGCACGCGGGCACCCTGCCGCTGAACGGGCTGACCGCGCTGCAGGCCCTGGAGCTGCTGGATCTGGCGCCGGGCGGGAAGCTGCTGGTGACGGGCGCGGCGGGGGCGGTCGGCGGGTTCGCGGTGCAGCTGGCCGCGCACCGGGGGATCGAGGTCGTCGGGCATGCCCGGGCCGGTGACGAGGAGCTGGTGCGCTCCCTGGGTGCCGCACGCTTCACGGCCGACGGGGTCGAGCGGGGCGCGGTGGACGCGGTGCTGGACGCCGCCGTGCTCGGGGCGCCCGCGCTGGAGTGGGTGCGGGACGGCGGTGCGTTCGTCGCGGTGCGGGACGGGGTGCTGCCGGAGGCGGAGCGTGGGGTGCGCAGGGAGAACGTCTGGGTGCGGGCCGACGGGGCGCAGTTGGCGGAGCTGGTCCGGCTGGTGGACGACGGGGTGCTGACGCTGCGGGTGGCGGAGGTGTACGCCCTTCAGGAGGCGGCGAAGGCGCATGCGCGGCTGGGTGAGGGCGGGGTGCGGGGGCGGCTGGTGCTCGTTCCCTGATTCCGGCCTGGGGGCTCCGCTGTCGGGCGAGGCAAGGTGAGAGGACGGTAGGCGCCTGCTTCCGGTTGCCCGTGTGACGGTGAGAGGGCGGTAAAAAGGGTGATCGTAGGTCCGCTCGTCCCGACCGAACGGGCGGCGGCCTTGGCAGACTGGGAGGGTGCCCCAGACTGTGCTGCTCGCCGAAGACGACCGTGCCATCCGTCATGCCCTGGAGCGTGCCCTGACGCTGGAGGGGTACGAGGTCACGGCGGTCGCCGACGGTGTGGAAGCGCTGGCGCAGGCCCACAAGACGCCGCCGGACGTCCTCCTGCTCGACGTGATGATGCCCGGCATCGACGGCCTGCAGGTCTGCCGGGTGCTGCGCGCCGAGGGCGACCGCACCCCGATCCTCATGCTCACCGCCCTGGTGGAGACCGCCGACCGGATCGCGGGTCTGGACGCCGGAGCCGACGACTACGTGGTCAAGCCGTTCGACGTCGAGGAGGTCTTCGCACGGCTGCGGGCGCTGCTGCGCCGCACCAGCCCGGTGCCCTCCGGCAGCGGCGGGACCGGTACCGAGAGCGGCGGCCGGGACGTGCAGATCTCCGACCGGCAGGTCGAGGCCGCCGGCATCCGGATGGACCTGCAGGCCCGCCGGGCCTGGCGCGGCAAGCGCGAACTGGAGCTGACCCGCACCGAGTTCGAGCTGCTGGAGCTGCTCGTGCGCAACGCGGGCATCGTCCTCGACCACTCCACGATCTACGACCGGATCTGGGGCTACGACTTCGGTCCCGGCTCGAAGAACCTCGCCGTGTACGTCGGCTACCTGCGCCGCAAGCTGGACGAGCCCGGCGCGCCGCAGCTGATCCACACCGTGAGAGGCGTGGGTTACGTGCTGCGGGAGGACTAGGTGGGCCGGCTGCGGCGGCTGCTCGCCCCGGGCCGGCCCAAGCTGGTCTCCCTGCGCACCACCTTCGCCGTCTCCTTCGCGGCCGTCACCGCCGCCGTCACGATCCTCGTCGGCATCCTGTCGTACGGCAGCGCGGCGCGGCTGGTCCGCGTCGACCAGCAGTCGGTGTTCTCGCAGGTCGTGCAGGACGTCCGGGACGAGGTGCGGCAGCACGAGATGGTCCCGGAGGACTTCTCCTCCTCCCGCCCCGGGCACGACCTGGTCCGGCCCGCCCGCACCGATGTGCAGGTGCTGGGCGCGCAGGGCCAGATCGTGGACCATGGCAACCCGAGCCTGCCCGTGACCTCCCGCGACAAGGCCATGGCGCTCGCGACGACGGCGGGGAAGGTGGTCCAGCACAAGGACGTGCCGGTGGACTCGGACGTGTACCGCATCGCCACCGTCTCGCTCGGTGACGGGCGGGGCGCGGTGCAGGTCGCGCAGGAGTTCAGCGACACCGAGGACCTGCTGCGTACGCTGCAGCAGCGGACACTGATCCTGATGGCGGCGGTCGTGGTGGCGGCCGGGCTCTTCGGGTGGTGGCTGGCCCGGCGGATCACCCGGCGCCTGGTGATCCTGACCTCCGCCGCCGAGGACGTGGCCCGCACCCGCCGGCTGGGCATCGAGGTGCCGGTGGCCGGGCTGGACGAGGTGGGGCGGCTCGGCCGCGCCTTCGACCGGATGCTGGGCCGGCTCGCGCAGTCCGAGGAGGACCAGCGGCGCCTGGTCCAGGACGCGGGGCACGAGCTGCGCACCCCGCTGACGTCCCTGCGGACGAACATCTCCCTGCTCCGGCGCATCGACGAACTGCCGCCGGCGACGCGGGACGAACTGGTCGCCGACCTCGGCCAGGAGGCTCGGGAACTGACCGATCTGGTCAATGAGCTGGTCGACCTCGCCGCGGGGCAGTCCGACACCGAGCCGCCGCAGCGGGTGGACCTCGCCGACATCGCCGAGGAGGTCGTGGCGGTCGCCAAGCGCCGTACCGGGCGCGAGATCGTGCTGCGGACGAGCGGTGACACGACGACCGACGGGCGGCCCGGGATGCTGCAGCGGGCCATGTCCAACCTGGTGGAGAACGCGGCCAAGTTCGACCGGGGCGGGAAGGGCCCGATCGAGGTCGCCATCACCGGGCCGGCGCGGCCGGGCACTGTGCGGGTGGAGGTGCTGGACCGGGGGCCCGGTATCGCCGAGGGCGACCTGATCCGGATCTTCGACCGCTTCTACCGGGCCGCCGACGCCAGGTCCCTGCCGGGGTCCGGGCTGGGGCTGTCCATCGTGCGGGAGGTCGCCATGGCGCACGGGGGCGCGCCCTTCGCCTTTCGGCGGGAGGGCGGCGGAACGGTCATCGGCTTCACGGTGGGCGGCTAGCGCCGTAGCCCGGGACTGCCCTACGGCGCTCTCCTCGCACCCTCCTACGACCGGCGGCCGCCTATGCCCGGCAGCTCCAGGAAACCCTCCGCGCGGGCGCTGGCCAGGCCGATGCGGGGGATGTCGCTGGACTTGGCGAAGAGGAGGAAGCGGGGTTCCCAGACGGGCCGGTACTTGGCGTTGGCCCGGTAGAGGGACTCGATCTGCCACCAGCGGGAGAAGAAGGTGAGCGTGGAGCGCCACAGCCGCAGGACGGGACCCGCGCCCAGGCGGGCACCGCGCTCGAAGACCGAGCGGAACATCGCGAAGTTCAACGACACCCGCTTGATGCCCAACTCCTTCGCGTTCAGCAGGAGTTCGACCACCATGTATTCCATCAGGCCGTTCTCGCAGTCGCGGTCGCGGCGCATCAGGTCCAGGGAGAGGCCGTGCTCGCCCCAGGGCACGAAGCTGAGCAGGGCGCGGGGTTCGTCGTTCGCGTCGCGGCACTCCAGCATCACGCAGCGGCCGTCCACCGGGTCGCCGAGGCGGCCGAGGGCCATGGAGAAGCCGCGTTCGGTGGCGCCGTCGCGCCAGTCGTCGGCGCGCTGGACGAGGACGGCCATCTCCTCGGCGGGGATGTCCTCGTGGCGGCGGACGCGGACGGTGTAGCCGGCCCGCTTGACCCGGTTGTGGGCCTGGCGGACCACGCGCATCGCGCGGCCTTCGAGGGTGAAGTCGGCGATGTCCACGATCGCCTCGTCGCCGAGTTCGAGGGCGTCCAGGCCGTGGCGGGCGTAGATCGTGCCGGCCTCCTCGCTGGCGCCCATGACGGCCGGGGTCCAGGCGTGCCGGCGGGCCTCGGTGAGCCAGGCCTCGATGGCGCCGGGCCAGGCCTCGGGGTCGCCGATCGGGTCGCCGGAGGCGAGGGAGACGGCGCCGACGACGCGGTAGGTGACGGCCGCCTTGCCGGTGGGGGAGAAGATGACGGCCTTGTCGCGGCGCAGCGCGAAGTAGCCGAGGGAGTCACGGGAGCCGTGCTTGGCGAGCAGCGCGCGCAGCTTCTCCTCGTCCTCGTCGGTGAGCAGCTTGCGGCCGCGCGGAGAGCGGAAGCAGGCGTACAGGACCAGGCAGAAGGCCGCGGCGAGCAGGATGTTGAGGATGATGTCGACCCAGCGGGGCGCGTGCACGGAGTCGACCCGGTCGGCGAGGGGGCCGACGCTGATGCCGCGCAGCAGACTGTAGGCGAGCTCGTCGAACAGGGTGGCGCCCGTCAGCTTGTTGGTGGCGTGCACGAGCAGCGTGCCGAGGCCGCCGGTCAGCAGCAGCCCGCCGGTGCCCACGGCGAGGGCGAGCCGCGGGTTGGAGGGGTCGCCGACAGCGTTGAACTCCCGGCGGCCGATCACCAGCGCGGCCAAGAAGAGGCCGGTGAGGGCGGTGGAGACCCAGTTGAAGACGTGGCCGCGGAACGGGTGCTGGGTGAGGGCGAGGACGTAGAGCAGGAAGAGGGGGCCGGCGAGCAGCATGTTCACCACCCACGCGGCCCGCTTCCCGCGGCGCATCACCAGCGCCAGGAAGATCGCCGCCGCGGCCGAGGCCAGGCCCGCGGTGGCCAGGTACGGGGTGAAGAACTGGCCGGCGTGGTGCGTGTGCGCATGCACATGGCGGGCGGTGAACAGCTTGCCGTCGTTGTGTTCCTGCACCTCTTTGCGGAACGGCAGCGACGTCACCGCGATGATGTTGAAGACGGCGATCAGCCGCAGGTACCACACGGTGGCCGAGGCTGCGCCCGCCCGCAGCCGCGGGCTGGGTTCGGGCATCCGGAACGCGGGGCGCGTACCGCGCTGGCGGGGGATCTTCGCGTCGGTCAGGGTGGACGCTTCAGCGGGCATGGTGCCTGGTCACCTTGGGTGCAGAGGGGCGGGGGCACAGTTACCCTACAGTTTGTAGGGTAAAGCGCCTGTGTACTCGGAGCGTACCGGCATTCGCTCTTACCCGGCCCCTCCCTTGAGTACGCCTCTTACCTGCCCCTTTCCCTGTCGCGCCGGGCCGCCACCAGATGCCAGGCCAGATTGCCGACCGCCGCACCGGCCGCGACCGCGGCGACGATCACCCCGCCGGTCGCGAGGCCGTCGCTGAACAGGTGCGGGCGCCGGTCGAGGCTGTGCAGCCCGAAACCGCACAGCTCGTACACGCCGACGGCGGCGACGAGGAGGCTGCCGACCAGCAGGGCCAGCGTCGGCGCGAGACTGCGCAGGCGGACCTCCGCACCGGCCTCCGTATTCATGTCCTGCATGGATCCCCCGGTGAACGGACGATGGAACAGCCCTGCGGCCGCTGGCGGTTGGGAACCTACAATACGTAGGGTCCGATAGGGTCGAGGCGTGCGTGTCTACATCAGCGTCGATATGGAAGGCGTCACCGGGCTCGTGGACGCCGACGACGTCCAGCCGGGCGGCCGGGACTGCGAGCGCGGCCGTTCCATGATGGCCGAGGACGTGAACGCGGCCGTGCGTGGCGCCCTGACGGCCGGCGCCGCCGACATCCTCGTCAACGACGCGCACGGCCCGATGCGCAATCTACTGCCCGAGGCGCTGCACCCGGCCGTCCGGCTGGTACGGGGCAAGCCCGAGCGCATGGGCATGCTGGAGGGCCTGACCAGGGAGTACGACGCCGTGCTGTGCGTCGGCCACCACTCCCGGGCCGGCACCCCGGGTGTCCTCAGTCACAGTTTTATGGGCCACGAGATCGAGGACATGTGGCTGGACGGGCGGCCGGTGGGTGAGATCGGGCTCGCCCATGCGACGGCGGCGGCGCTAGGCCGGCGGAGGCAGTTCGGGGTGTGGATGCGGGTGGCCACGTCGCTCACCCGGCAGGCGCCGTACTGTTAAGCGCTCCGCTGGGATTGCCGGGATGTGCCGTCGTTCGCCTGCGGCACCGTCGTGGCCGGTCGCGCCCGCGCGGCGGTAGCCGCACATCGATACGGCCCCGCGCCCCTTCAGGGCGCTGCGGAACCGGAGTGGATTGCGGGGGCTTGTCCCGGACCGCCTCCCTAGGGTCAGTCCTCCCTGAGGGTCAGTCCTCCTCGGGCCGTCCTGTGCGGCGGGCGTAGGCGCGGGCCGCGCGGGCGCGGTCGCCGCAGCGGGTGGAGCACCAGTGGCGGCGGCCGTGGCGGAGCAGGTAGCGGTTGCAGGGAGCGGAGCCGCACGCGGTCAGGCGGTCGGCGTCGGGGCCGGTGAGCAGGTCGGCGGCGTCGGCGGCGAGTGCGGCAAGGGCGTGCTCGACGATCTGGGTGGTCGGGTGGGCCGCCGCCCGGTGCAGGCCGCGGTCGGCGGACCAGTGCAGCAGTGCGGCGGCGGGGACGCGGGTGAGCGCGTCGTTGACCTCGGCCAGGGCGTCGGCGGGGGCGGGCCGGTCCTCGACCCGGGCGGCGAGCAGGGCGCGGATCTGTGCCCGCAGCGCGCGCAGCCGGGTCGCACAGCTCTCGCGCAGGTCGGCGTCGGCGGGGGCGAGGCCGTGGTGCACGAGCCACTCCTGGGCCGCGGCGGGCGTGCCGAGGAGGTCGATGCGGTGGCCTCCGGGCAGGGCGACGGCGCTGTTGGCGAGGTCCAGGGCGGGGTACTGCTCCGCACCCGGCGCCGGCGGGTACGGGGCGGGGCGGCCGGTCGCGCGCACGCTCTCTGTCACGCGTCTCATGGTACGTCTTGCCTTCATCCGTGAGAAGCATCTACTGTCTCTCACGGATGAACTCCTTCTGTCCGTGAGGTGAGTAGACATGCCCGCAACACCCTCCGCCGCGTCCCCCGCCCCCGCCCCTGCCGCCGCCGTCGACGGGGAGCGCATACCGGTCCGTGTCCTCGGCGGGCCGACCGTCCTCATCGAGTACGGCGGGCTGCGCTTCCTCACCGACCCCACCTTCGACGACCCCGGCGACTACCCGTCGCCCAGCGGCCGCACCCTGACCAAGACGGCCCCGCCGCGCACGAGCGCCGCCGAACTGGGACCCGTGGACGTCGTCCTGCTCTCGCACGACCAGCACGCCGACAACCTCGACCACTCCGGCCGGGCCCTGCTCGCGGCCACCCCGCGCACCCTCACCACCCCCGCGGCGGCGAAGCGCCTCGGCGGCGCCACCGAGCCGCTCACCCCCTGGCAGTCCGTCGACCTGGACCGCCCCGACGGCGGCACGGTCACCGTGACCGCCGCGCCGGCCCTGCACGGCCCCGAGGGCTCCGAGCCACTGGTCGGCGAGGTCACCGGCTTCCTGCTGACCTCCGCCGACCTGCCCGGCGTCTACGTCAGCGGCGACAACGCGTCCCTGGAGCTGGTCCAGGAGATCGCCGACCGGTACGGCCCCGTCGACACCGCCGTCCTCTTCGCCGGCGCACCGCGGCTGCGGGTCCTCGACGACGCGCTCCTCGTCCTCGACGGCCGGGGAGCGGCCACCGCGGCCCGCCTCCTCGCCGCCCGCCGCGTGATCCCGGCCCACTGCGACAGCTGGGCCCACTTCACCGAGACCCGAGAGCACGTGGTGGCGGCCTTCGCGGAGGCGGGCCTGACGGACCGACTCCAGCTGGACTGACCACGGGCCGCCCCGCCTCGTCAGTCGCACAGCCGGTCGCCGAGGGGGCTGCGCAGATAGAGGACCGCGTGCCCGTCGCGGGCCCGGGTGAGCAGGCCCGCGCGGTGCAGTACGCCGAGGTGCCGGCTGACCGCGGCGGTGCTCAGGCCCAGTCGGCGGGCCAGGTCGGTGGTGCTCGCGGGGTCGGCGAGCGCGGCCAGCAGCCGGGCCCGGGTGCGGCCGAGCAGGTCGGCCGGCGCGGCCGGCGCAGGCGCTGCCGGCGGACCCCAGACCGTGCCGCGACCGTGCGCCGGGTAGCCGATCCGGGGCGGCAGCGCGGGGTCGACCAGGGTGATGACGCGGTCGCAGAACAGCGACGGACTCAGCGTCACCCCGCGCCCGTCCACCGCGAGATCGCGCTGCTCGTGGCGGAGCGCGTCCACGGCGAGCGTGCCGCCGCGCCAGCACAGCCCCGGGTCGATCCCGGCGAACAGCGCGGCGGTGCCGCCGTCGGCCGGCCGCCGGGCGCGGTGCAGCACGTCGGCCCGCAGCACGGCGTGCATCCGCGGCCAGTGCGGGGCGATCACCAGCGTCCAGTAGGCGTGCAGGGCGTCGGCGATCCGGGTCAGCAGGGCCGCGGGATCCGCGTGCCCGGCCCGCAGCAGCGGGTGGGGCCCAAGTACTCCGGCGGCATCGGCCAGTTCGGCCGCCATGCGCTCGGCCGGGGTGGCGCGCAGGGCGGTGAACTCGTCGGCGATGCCGGGGACGGGCGCGGCCGGATGCGGGGTGAGGAAGTCGGGGATCCGCCGGCCCGGTCCGACCAGCGCCCGCAGCAGGGGCCAGTCGAGCTGTCGTAGCAGCGGGGCGGAGCGGCGCAGCAAGGGCTGGTGCTCGGCGTGCCGCACCGGGTTCTGCCACGCCCACAGGCTGAGCACGGTCTCGGTCAGCGGCGAGCAGGCGAACCGCACCGAGGCCAGATCGTCGACGTCGAGCCGCAGCAGCAACATTCGGCCCACGGTAAATGTCTCGCCGGACCGGCGGACACCCTGGTGGGATCCCGCGCATGACTGCATGTGCGGACGGCTGGTACGAGCTGACGGAACCGGCCGACGGCGTCGTACGGATCCGTGAACCCCATGTCCATCCGCTGCTCCGGGCGAACCTGTGGTGGCTGCGCGGCACCGACCGGGACCTCGTCGTGGACGCGGGACTCGGCGTGGCCGCCCTGCGCCGGCACCTGCCGCGCCTGTTCGAGCGGGATCCGCTGGTCGTCCTCACCCACGCCCACCTGGACCACGTCGGCGGCGCCCACGAGTTCCGCGAGCGGGCCGCGCATCCGGCCGCCGCCGAGGCCCTGGCCGCGGGCGTGCCCGCCAGCCTGTACGGCCCCGAGCTGTACGCGCGCCTCGGCATCGACGCCGGCGGAGCACCCGTACCGGACCTGCTGATCGACGCGCTGCCCCACCCCGGGTACGACCCCCGCGCCCACCGCATCGACCCGCTGCCGGTGACCCGCACCCTCCTGGACGGGGACACGCTCGCCCTCGGCGGCCGGATCCTGACCGTCCTCCATCTGCCCGGCCACACCCCCGGCTGCATCGCCCTGTACGAGGAGCGCACCGGCGCGCTGTACACCGGCGACGTGCTCTACGAGGGCGACCTCATCGACGACCTGCCCGAGTCCGACCCGGTCGCCTACCGCCGGAGCCTGGCCCGCCTGGCGGACCTCGCGGACCTCGGGGTCGCCGTCGTCCGCCCCGGCCACGGCCGCCCCTTCGGCCCCGGCCGGCTGCGCGACCTGGTCGCCGCCCACGCCCGTCGCCCCCGCTGACGATCCGCCGCCGCGTCAGGACCGGGCCGGCCGTGCCCGGACCCCGAGGATGTCGAGCATCGCCCGGGTGGCGGGGCTGGGGTGGAAGCGGCTCCCGGGCCGGACCGTCAATTCACGGTCGTTGAAGCACCCTTGGGGGAGCGACCAGCCACAACGGCGCCGCGGATGAAAGACGACCCCTCGTGGCACAACCGGCGGAGCGACTAGTCGACGTCGACCGGACCGTCGTCCGACTTCCGCTCCTTGCCCGACTGCAGCTGCAGCAGGTTGGTGCTGCCGTCGGCCCTGTTGCCCTGGCTGCCCTGGTTGTCCTTGTCCTGGCCGCCGAGGTTCTGGCGGACCGAGTCGAGGATCGTCAGACCCTGGGACACCAGGCCCGCGGCGATCTCGCCGAGGCCGTCCGCGCCGTTCAGGACGTTGACGTTGGCGCCGGCCAGGCCGCCCGCGGCCTCCTTCACGATCTGCGGGAGCTGGTCGATGAGCATCCGGTCCAGCGCGACCCGGTCGTAGGAGGCCGCGGCCTCGGCCTGGATCTTCATGCGCTGGGCCTCGGCGGCGGCGAGGATCCGGACCCGCTCGGCCTCCGCCTCGGCGGGCTTCACGACCTCGGCCACCAGCTGCTGCTGGCGCAGCTGAGCCTGCCGCTGGGCCAGCTCCGTCTGGGCGTCCAGCACCTCCTGCTGGGCGTGCGCCTGCGCCAGCGGTCCGGCCTGCGCGGCCTGGGCCTGGGCGCGGTCCACCTCGGCCGAGTACTCGGCCTTGACGATGGCGGTCTGCCGGGCGTACTCGGCCTGCTTGCGGGCCGCGGCCTGCTCGGCCTCGACCGAGGCCTGGGTGGCCTGCGCCTGGGCGATCTGGGCCTGCCGCTGGATGGCCGCCTTGTGCGGGGCGGACATCGCGTCGATGTAGCCGGTGTCACCGTCGTCGATCGACTGGATCTGCAGCGAGTCGACGATCAGGCCGATCTTCGCCATCTCCGTCTTGGAGGTGTCCAGGACCTCGGCGGCGAGCTTCTGCCGCTCGGTGACGATCTCCTCGACCGTCATCGAGCCGATGATGGCCCGCAGGTGGCCGGCGAAGATCCGGCCGGTCAGCACCGACATCTGGTCCTGGTCGGAGAGGAACCGCTGACCTGCGTTGATGATGCTCTCGGCGTCGTTGCCGACCTTGAAGGCGATGACCGCGCGGACGTGCAGGGCGATGCCCTGCTTGGTCACACAGGTCTCGGTGACCTCGGCCTCGCACATGGCCAGGGAAAGGAAGCGGGTCTTTCGGAAGAACGGGACCACGAACTTGCCGTGCCCCGTCACCACTCGGAACGGCGCGCCCCCCAGTCCCCGCCGCCCACCCGAGATCAACATCGCCTCGTCGGGAGCGGGAACGCGGTATCCGAACATGCTCTACTCCTCAGCTGGCGCCGGCGGAGTCGCCGCCGAGCGCATCCAATGGATCCACCCACTCGATGACGCCGACCTCTCGGCATCCCCGTGATTCGATCACGAGGACCGTAGCGCCCGCGGGCAGGGGATCCTCGGACCAGGCCAGGAACGTCTCGGAGCCGCCTCGGACCCGTACCAGAACCTCGCCGGGGCCCGCGGATCCACGCGTTCCGATGAGCACCTTGCCCACACAGCCGACCACGGCCTCGTCCTGCGACATCACCGGCCGTCCTCCTCGTCCTGACCCCGGAACTCAGACGATAGACCCAGCCGGTCCGGGACCCAACGGGGTGGTGGTCAAGCGGAATCAGGGCATTTCCGGGGCGAGCCGGTGCAAAGGTTCTTCCCGCTCCTTCGGCCACTGCGGTGCCTGCGAGCGCCGGCCGATCCGCCGAGTGGCCTGCCGGCCGGTCTGCGGGCCGGCGTCGAGCGCGGCCGCCGGGGCTCACTCCGGTCGTGGCCGGTAGGTGGCCAGATGTCTGCGCGCCTCGTGATAGGCGTCCGCGTCGATCTCGCCCGAGGCGAAACGGCGGTCGAGGATCTCCTCCGGGGTCTCCCGCGGTGGCTCTGCCGGTGGTCCCGCCGGGGTACCCGTCGGTGTCGCTCCGGGCAGCCACCCGCGGTACACGTCGTCACCCCGGCCGGCCGGGCGTCGCGTCAGCCGGATCACGGCCCAGACCACCAGCCCGATCAGCACGATCCACAGCAGCGGCATGAAGGCCAGCCAGACCCAGCCGACGTGCCCGTAGTGCCCGTACATCACCACAGCTCACCTCCCGGGAGGCATCCCCCCTCATCTTCCGCCCGGTCCGCCGCCGGTGCCACGTCGGCCCGGGCGACGAGCAGCCCGTCTCCGCCGGCCGTCCGTGCCGGCCTCCGCCCCCGCCGCCGCCGGAGCACTCCGTCGGCTGCCGTGCAGCGTGGCGATCGGCAGGGCTGCCGCCAGGCCGCTGAGCACGATGGCGGCGAGCGCCCCGAGGACGGCGGGCCGGTTGTCGAAGGCGATGCCGATCGCGCCCGGCGCCGGAGTGGCGTTGCGCGCCGACGCGACGCCGGCGTCGGAGCACTGGTGCGGACCGTGGCCGTGCTGCGACTCGTACCGGAGGGCTGTGTGCCCGTCGGCGCGTGGTCAGTCGTGCAGGTCGCCGAGCCAGCGGAGGGCGGTGAGGCTCGGCAGGAAGCAGTACTCGCCTCCTCGGGTGACGACGAACCGCGGCAGCGGGGCGAGGCGCCGGCGCAGCGGCCGCCGGGGGACGACGAAGCCGGCGGAGCCGTCGTGGGCTCCGGTGACGGGGTCCTTGGCGTCGTCCGCGCCGAAGAAGACGCCGTCGTTCATCCACTGCGACTGGACGAACTCGAACTGCCGCCCCGGATGCGCGCCGACGAACGCGAACATGAGCCCGCGGTCGGCCCCGTCGTCCTCCAGGACCCCCTCGGGCAGCGGCGGACCGTAGACGGCGCCGCGGCGGATCATGCGATGCAGCCGCACCTCTCCCGCCACCTCGGCGTCGCGGGGGTTGGCCCGGCGGATGTGGCAGCCGCCGGGTGTCTTGTACCCCGTCGGATCGTCACTCTCGTACAGGAAGGTGTTACGGCGGTCCGGGTCGGCGCCGAGCGCGGGATCGTCGTGCTGCGGAGCCAGCGCCAGCGGAGCGCCGCTGCGCCAGCGCCCCATGATCTTCGCGGCGATCAGCTCCTCGTCCTGGGGCCCGGTCGAGTTGTCCTTCAGATAGCGCCGGAACTCGGCGACCTTCTGGTGGAGTTTACGGAAGACCGCGTAACTGCCGTTGCGTCCGAGGACGGCGGGCTGCGGGCACTGTGTCCCACCGATCTCGTCCCGATACCCGAGGACGAACTCCCCTGCTTTCAGCGGCACTTCCCACTGGTTGGATCCCGGTGTCCCGCTGCCTTCGACGGCCGGATGGCTGACCCCGTCGCGATATCCGAAGTGCTCGGTCTCGGTGGGCAGCGCGTAGCAGTCCTGCCGCCAGATCGCCGTCACGCCGGAAAGCCACTCGTACGCCGGGCGGGCGCGGTCCAGGGCCGCCTCCAGGCGCGCGGGGTCGGGTGCGACCGCGGTGAGCACCAGATGGACATCGGGACCGCCCAGCGGCGCCTCCCAGTGCTCGGGGCCGCTCTCGCCCACATCGCCCAGCGCCCTGGCCCGGGCCGCCATCCCCTGCCGGAACTCCCAGGCGAACGTGTCCAGCGAGGCGCGCGGCACCCCCAGCGCCGCCAGCCCGCGACAGGTGACGGCCACACTCACCCAGGTCTCCCCCAGGGGGCTGACCGGGTCCGCCGCGGAGGTCGCCGCCGTACTCACGCGCCGCATCAACTCCCGCCCCTGCTCCCGGTCGTCGATGCGGAAGGCGAGATAGGTCGCCGCGTAGGGCGTCGGCCGGGGGCTGAGCACCCCACGCTGGATGTCGTCGAGTTCCAGCGCTACGTCCGTGTGCGCACTCACAGTTGACCTCCCAGCGGCCCTGCACGGCCTTGCGCGGCCCTACTTGGAGACGAGGTTGCGCCAGAAGTTCCGCAGGCTTTCGTCCCCGCCGAACAAGGAGCTGAAGATCGTCGAGTCCGCCAGCAGCAGATCGCCCGCGCGGTCACCGGCGGGCGGCATCCACAGGAACATGTTGAACTCGGTGTTGCCGGCCTCGCTGAACGGATGCGGCCGGGTCAGGTCGATGGGCTGCCGGGCCAGCACATGGACGGCGTCAGACGCATCGGCCGTCTTCTCGGCCGTCACCTCGGCCGTCTTCTCGGCCGCTTTCTCGGCCGTCATCTCGGTTGTCACGTCGGTTGTCACGTCGTAGTGCGGCAGATGCATGTGGAAATTGAAGTTCGTCACCCCGTCCAGCCAGCCCTTCGGGTCCAGGTCCCGCACCGTGGACAAGGGGGCGATCCGGTTGCCCTCGCGCGTCGCCGGGCGCAGCCCGTACCGGTTCATGACCGGTACGCCGAGGCCGCGCATCAAGTCCCTGACGTACGTGGCGAACCGCTGCTGCCGGGGCACCAGGGGATCCCCGTGATGGAGGTACTCCATCTCCCGTACCGCCAGGTCGTCCGAGGCGCCGACGTCGTGGTGCGGGCCCAGGACGAGGCGGGCGTCCTCCCGGCCGAGGAACGCCCTCAGGGCCTCGATCTCCCCGGGCCGGGCCGCCTGCTCGGTGACCATGTGGTCCAGCCCGAACACGAACAGGACGTCCGTGTCGTCGAGCACCCGCTCGTCGAGCGGGGTGTGGAATCCGGCCTGGTCGATGCGCTGATACACCGGAACGGGATGCCCCGTGACCTCCTCGACGAACTCCTGGAACGGCACCCAGGCCCAGAAGAACAGCTCCAGCGATCCGGCGATGCCCTGCTGGAACCGATACGGATCCGCCCACTTCGGGTCCTCGTAGTCCGGCCAGGCCGCCCGTCTGACCTCGGTCATCGTGGAGAAGCGGTTGTCCAGCTCGGCCGCGTCGCGACCGGCCTCGGCCGGATAGCTCCACGAGACGTAGATGCTCACCCGCCGCCCGCCGGGGGTGTACTCCCGCGGAATGTGCCGCTGGTTGTACGTGCGCGCGGTCCTGACCTCGCTCATTTTCTTTCCAGCCTCATTGCATCTGATCGAGCATCTCCGACAGGGCGCTCTTGATCCGCAGAGCCTTCTTGATCTCGTCCGCCGTCACATACGGATACTCTCCGTACTCGATGAAGCTCGGACAGTGGTGCGCGCGCACGAAGCGGACGAACGCCTCGGGGTTCGTCCGCCAGTCCGCGGGAAACCCTTCGAGGTTCTCGAAGGCGGTACTCACACCCGCCTTGCCGAACAGCGCGACCGCGTCCTCGGTGTACTTGTCGAAATCGGTGTCGAAGATCCCCTGATACATGAAGCGCGTGTCGTCGTCGAAGAGAACCCAGCGCAGGTAGTGCAACTTCAACGGCGCCAGCAGATACGGATCCTGTTCCAGCGCTTTGGCCAGGTCGTACCCGTACTCCCGCATCGCGTCGGCCCGGCCCGGCTTGACCTTCGCGACGATGGTGAACCCGTAGCAGGCCGGAGTCCGCGGGAAGACGGGGCCGTACTTCCCCTGTTCCAGCTGGTCGGTCTCCTTGGGGATGACGACGGCCTGCGGCTTGATCTCCATGTCCGCCTCCTCCCGCGGCGCAGAAGTGGGACCCCTCTCCAGCCTTGCACCCGGCGCCGGCGCGCGCCTGCCGAGCAGGAGGGACCCGAAGGGCGGCCTGGCCACTAGCGCGTCAGGCCGACCTTGAGGAGCACGACGACCAGGCCGAGCAGCAGGTTGACCGCCCCGGCGGCCACCAGCACCCGGCCCGTGACCCCCGCGCGCACGGCAGCGGCCGTGGACCAGGCGACATGACCGGCCAGCGCCACGCCCAGGGCCAGCCATGCCGCCCCTCTCGGGCCGATGCCCAGCAGGGGTGTGACGGCGACGGCCACGGCCGGTGGGACGGCCGCCTGGACGATGGGCCACTCGGCCAGGCACGCGCGCCGGATCTCCTTCGCGTTCATCGGCACGTACATGATCCGCTCACCGAAGAGCCGGACGCACACATGGGCGGCCCAGAACACCACCCCGCTGCCCAGCAGCAGGAGAACGAGTTCCAGTCGTGGGAAGGAACCGAGCGATCCGGCTCCGATCACCACCGAGGCGGCGAGCAGCGAGCCGTACACGGCACCCGTGTAATCGCGCCGCTCCACAGCGCCGGCCTGCGGCAGGGACGGTTCCTGTGCGGGAGGCTGTGCGGGAGGCCGCCCTTCCATGACTCCAGTGTGGCCACGCCCGCTGCGCGGCGCACGGCCACAGGTTTCCCACAGGTCTCCTGCAGGTCTCCCGCATCCGGACGCCCGCCGCGCTCAGCCGCTCTGCCACAGGAACCTTCCCTCCCTCCGGTCCGGGTCGATGAAGGCGTAGCCGATGCCCGCGTCACCGAAGCCGACGACCGCGCCGGGCAGTTGACCGGAATCGAGCTGGAGCAGGAAGGTCCAGCGTTCCGGTGCCTCGTCGCCCTGGAGCCAGGTCGGGTGTCCGCCCATGTGCTGTGCGGAGGACACGTCCCGGGCGGACGGTGTGAGGCGTGCCTCGTGGCACACCGTGCGGCCGGCCGCGTCGCGCAGTACGGGGCCGGTACGGAGCGGGGCCGTCGTGAGGAACGCGGGGATCCGGCCCGACGGCTGGAGGAGCAGGGCGTTCTGGCCGCCCTCGGGCAGCCAGCTGCGCGTGCCCCGCAGGTCCATGAAGAGGTACGCCGTGACGCGCTCGCCCGGCACACGGAACTGGGCGAGGAACGTCATCGGTTCCCCGTCGCCGGACGAGAGCGGCCACTGCGGGGCGTCCAGCCACGCCGGCTCACCACCCAGTCGGCTCCGGCGGCTTCGCCTGTCGCCGCTCTCCGGGGCGAAATCCAGGGCGTACGCCGGGATCACGTCACGGCTGCCCGAACGAGTGCACCGCGAACGCGCCCAGCAACGACAGGCTCACACCGCCGTTGTCGATCTGCTGCCGCAGACCCGCCGTGACGTCGCCCAGGTACGCCCGGTGGTCCTGCTCGGCCTGCTGGGAGACGACCCGGCTGAGCACTCTCACCGCATCGGCGCGGTTGCGCTGGTCGTCGGGTGCCTGGAGCGCCTGGGCCAGCTCGTCCGCCTGCTCATTGGTGTCGACCACGACGAACCTGACCCGGGCGTTGTTCGGCCACGCCGTGCCGGCGGGGTTGGTGCCGTTCAGCGCGTTGGAGATCGCCGCGCCCAGCGAGCGGTTGCTCTGCCGGTCGATCGGCATCAGGCTCAGTACGGGGCTCTGCCCGCCTTCCGCGAACATGGCCATGGGCCACTCGTCCACGTCCTGGTCGCTCGGGACGTTGTGGGTCCTGCGGTACTGCTGGATCAGTCGCATCGTCTGCCGGCGGCGTTGTCTCGCCTCGTCGGTGCTGCGGTCGATGGTGAGAATCGCCGTCTCCGGGTTCGCGGTCGTCGCGTGCCGGATGTGCTCCGCCGCACTGCCGAATTCCTGCGCGCTGATGATCAGCGTGATATCGGCCTCGTGCACATCGCGCTTGCGGTGCTCCGTGTGGTCATGGCTCTGCTCGGCCCACTTGCCGGGGCCCTCGAAGATGTAGTCCTTCGACGTGCGGTCGCGGTAACTCTGGGACGCCCACATGAAGCAGGCGCGGGGGCTGATGTCCTCGTTGTCGTCGGGGATGTACCAGCAGATCTCGGGCTGTTCACCGGGCCCGGTCGGCGCCGGCGTCCGCCACGTCAGCCGCGACTGATCGGCGGAGCAGTCCCGGCCGACCACCGAGATGGTGCTGAAACCCCAGTACTTCCACCAGCCGCCGTCCGCGTCGTCGCCCGCGGCCAGGCACCGGTCGCTGTTCCTGATCCGGTGGTCCGCGAAGCTCCACTTCTGCGCCTCGCTGTTGGCGCAGGCGGTGTCGACGACGGCGGTGTCGCCCTCGCCCGCCCAGCCCGCCAGATGGGGGCCGGCGGCGTCGAGGCACAGGTAATTCCCGGCACCCTGGTCGTAGCCGCTGACGAGCTGGCCGTACTTGGTGGTGGTCCAGGTCTTGCCGATCCCGTGCCAGGTGTCGCCGGTGCCGCAGGTCATGACGACGTTCTCGACCAGCTTCGGAAGATGCGGTGATTCGTCGTACCCGTGATACAGACAGCGGTTCTCGTACCACGAGCTCGGCGGGTCCACGGCGTAGGCGCGGACCTCTCCCTCTCCGGCGGCGTCCCTCCTGGCCGCGGCACTTCCCGTGCCCGACGCGGCCAGGAGGGCACCGGCCAGCGCGACGATGCCCCACCGGCCCCACCGGCCCCACCGGCGCCGTCGGGCGGTCAAGGTCATGTCATGGGGTCTTACGCGGAGTCGTGTTTCCGCTGTCTCGTGCAGGTCCATGACGCTTGGCTATCGGGTGCCATGGCGTTCGGCATGGCGAACACGGCGCGGGACCCGCCGGTTCACCGGTTCAGTTCACCACCGCGGACCCGGACGTCCTGCTCGGCGAGATCCACACCGCCGAGCGGGTCAGCGCACCAGGCCCACCAGCGAGGACGGAGCCCGGAAAACCCCGCCCGATCCCACCAGAACTTCAGCTCAGGGCCAAACCAAGCAATACGGCTGATGCCCCGCCTCATGCAGCCGATGCGAGAAGTCCTGCCACTCGTGCAGCGAATGGGAGGGGTGGGGCGGTGACCTGGGGTTTCTCTGTGAAGCGTGCGTTGACCTGCGGAAACACTCCTCGGTAGTTCTCACGGGTCAACGCCGTTTCCCGGACTCATGTGCCCTGGATGTGCCCTCCGGGGACCTGGCTGGGGAGGCGTTCATGCCCAGTTTTCGCGCCTAGGGAGCTCTCGACATGCGACGGACGTCCTGTGTGCTGCATCCGTTCCCTCCGGGGCCGGACGAGGGGGAGCTTCGGAGATGCCGTCGCGCGTGACACCAGGAGTAACGTGGCAGGTGCGGGGCGGAGTCCCGTCGTCGCACCGGCCCTACAGACGGGTGGTCATCATGACCAGCTCGGATACACCACCTGTTCCCCGGCGTCTGCCCAGCGGCGTCCACGAGGCGGTGCGGCCAGGGTGTGCGCTTCTCCGGCTGGAAACGACCGAATCACGCGAAGGCGTCCTCGACGGCGCGTGGTGGCCGCGCTCGCGCGACATCGGTGCTGAGCTGCCCGCGCTCCTGAGCGCCCTCATTGCCCACCTCGGCCCCGTGACCCGTGTGGGACTGGACACCGCGGCCTGGGAAGGTCTCCCGACGCGTATCGCCGTGGACGACCGGGTGGTGCACATCGATGCCTTCCCGGTCGGTGACGACACGGTCCTGATTACCCGGGGCGACACGGACATCTTCTCTCTGCTCGTGGTCCCGCCGGACGCGGCACCGGACGCCGCCCGCGCCGCGATGGCCCAGGCGGTCCGGGCAGACAACATCAGCCAGGCCGAGCAGATTCTCATCGACACCGGGAGCGGGCACGGTTCGCCGGGCTGACGGGCCTGCCGCTGGGCGTGACCGGCCGAGCGGTGTCGGACGGCGGGGGAGATCAGCCGCGCCACTCCACCATGAGCAGCGTTGCGTCATCGCTGGTCTGTCCGCCCCGCGCCTGCTTGAGCGTGTGGGACAGGGAGCGCGTCACCGCCCGGATGCCGCGGCCGGTCCTCTCCAGATGGTTCACGCAGTCGATCAGCTGGTCCTCCCCGAACTCCTCCCCACCGCTCCTGTGCTCCTCGACCACTCCGTCCGTGAAGCAGAGGACTCGGTCCCCGGGCGCCAGCCCCAGCTCGCTGATCCGGGGCTCCGAACCACCGAGGCCGACGGGGAGGGTCGTCGGGGCGGCCAGACGCCGCGCGACGCGGTGGTCGCGGACGAGGATCGGCGGCGGGTGTCCGGCGTTGACCCACTGCACCCGTCCCGTCGTCGTGTCCAGCTGCATCATCTGCGCGGTGACGAAATGCTCGGGACCGAATTGCCTGGCCACGGCGCGGTCCATGAACGCGTAGATCTCCGGCAGTCCGATGCCGGCGCGGCGGGCGTGGCGGTAGGCGCCGATGGCCACCGTGGCCATGGTGGCTGCGTCCAGTCCGTGGCCCATCGCGTCGATCATGGCCACGTGGAGGACGTCGTGGTTGAGCGCGTAGTCGAAGCTGTCGCCGCCCACGTCGTAGGCGGGTTCCAGGATCCCGGCCACAGCGACCCGGGGCATGATCATCGCAAGCGGTGGCAGCAGTGACCACTGGATCTCCGCGGCGACGCTCATCGCCTCACCGCGTCGGACGTCGAAGAACAGGTCGGAGTAGCCGTGCTTGGTCACCAGAAGGTCGGCCACCAGGCCGGAGATCCTGAGCAGCAGGCGGCGGTCGTGGGCGTCGATGCTGTCCAGCGTCACCGCCATGACCCCTACCTGGTCACCGCCGTCCAGCAGAGGCAGATGGATCCGGACGCCGTCTTCCTGGGGCACCTCCACGGGGACCGCGTCGAGAAAGCAGCGGCCCGCCTCGGAGTCGTCGATAACCTGCGGTTCCCCGCCGGCGAGGCACTCACCGGGCAGCGGTACGAGCAGCAGCTGGCCGTAGTCCTGCAACAGCACCTGTGGACGGCGGCCACCGAGCCGCTCCACGACGTCGGCGACCAAGGGCCCGATGAGGTGGGGCGGGAGTTCGTGCGCGCTGTCGAGGATCTTTCCCAGGAGAGCTTCCCCGAAGCTTTCGGACCGGTCCGTACGCTGTACTGCCGTCATCCCCTCACCTGCCGCGGTCACGCTTCGTGTGGGGGCGGGCCAGGATGACGAAGGGTCTGTCGGTGCCATGGCTCCATCACGGGGTCGTGGACGCCCGGCCTGCCGGCCACGGAGTCGGCCGGGTCGGGCTGCTCATCTCGGTCCGGCTCCGCCTTCCGACTCCCAAGCGTTCTGTCCGTCGAGGCCGCTCTCGGCGAGTGCCAGCAGGCGCGGAGCCGACAGTGGGTTCCCGGCGTCGGCGGCGGCGGTCAGCAGCCTGGTGGCTACTCCGACCGGCTCGTCCGGGGGGATCACCAGCAGTTCCCAGCGTCCCACGGTGCCGCAGTCCACGGTGATGGCATGCGCCTCGGCGGCCGAATCGGTCAGGACCACCTCGATCACGTGGCCGGGCGCCATCACCTCCTGCGGAGCATCGGGCCAGGCGGCGGACCCCACGGTAACGCGGGTGACGGTGCCGCTGCTCGGATCCAGGGAGCCGACCAGCGCGGGCAATTCGAGTTCGAGTGCGTCGCAGCGCGGCCACCATGCGCCGTCCAGCGGGCCATGGCTGACGTCCGGCGTGAGGCGCAGCCGGGGCATGGGCATCCGGTAGGAGTGTCCGTAACCTGGCGCGGTAACTTCGGCGGGCTTTGTGATGGCGTTCATCGTGCGATCCCGTTCCGGGCGCTGCTTTCCGGCTGCCCGTGTCAGTCACTCGCCGGGAACGGCGCCGCCGTGGTCGTACGCCCGGAAGTTCTCGGTACCTCCCACGCTACTCCCAGCCGTGGCGGGCGGCGTGGTGCGCAGCCATCGCGCCGAGAGGCAGGCAGCCATCGCGTGGAGGCACCTCGGTACGGCGGACGACGGGTCACGTGACCGCCCCGGCCGGTACGACCGCCGGCTCATCGCTCCTCTGCCACGTCATCGGCGTGCCGAGGGCTGCCCTTCGGCGGACAGGGTCAACACGCAGGGGGCTACGGAGCCGGGCAGCCCGACGACCTCACCCATGTTCTGCCAGCCCCAGGACGAGAAGGCGGCTTGTCCTGCCCGGTCGGCAGGATGCAGCAGGGTGATCCCGAGGGAGGAGTGCAGCTCTGTGAGCAGACGCTGTTGCAGCCGGCGGGCGATGTCGCGGTGCTGAACGTGCGGGTGGGCCACGACCTGGGTGAGGACGACGAACCGTGCGCGGGAGGTGAGCCGCTGGATGATCTCCTGGAGCGTTCCGTCGGACCCCCGGCTGCCGGGGCCTTCAGAGCCCATCGGAAAACCGAAGGCGCAACCGACCAGCACCGTCGTCTCGGCGACCAGCAGGGCGAAGCCGGGGCGGCGGGCGGTGATCGACAAGCGGTGCAGGAAGTCCCCGCGGTTGTGGTACCGCTCGCCCGTGGTGCCTGCGACGGACTCCGCAGCCAGGTCCGCGATGTCCGCGCCCATGTCTTCTGCCTGCCAGCGGGTCAGCCGACGAAGGCGGATCCCGTCCTTGAGGACCGGCTGGTCCGGTCGGCGAGCGGAGTCCTCGGGCGCCCCCGTCGCCGCACTCATGAAGCCGTCGGATGCGGCGGGCGGCACGGGACTCGCGGGGGCCGTAGGGAGCAGCGAAGTCGATCCCGTGGCATCGAGGACCCGGGTAATCTGAGCGCACGGATGGTGCAGCCGCAGGCGAGCGTGGACCCGGCCGGCGCGCTGTGCTGCCGACAGGAGGACGTCCAAGCCCCTGGCGTCGCAGGAGCCGACTGTGGTCAGGTCGATGTCGATCACGGTGACACCGTCCAGCAGACACTGCTCCACTGCGGCCCGCAGCAGCGGCGTCGTGGCCGGCCCGATGTCGCCGGCAAGCGTGACGAGCGTCCGCTCTCCTCGGTTCCGCCGATGGATGTCCAGCCGGGAAAAGGTCATCACGTCTCCCCTCGGCGAGGTTGCGGACCTGCACGGGCGCTCAGCGCGATCCTTGCCGTGATGAGCTTGCGCTGAGTTGCTTCGACCGCGGCGTACATGGCCCCGACCCGTCTCCGCGCCGACCGCTGGGGCGGCCCGGATTCACTCGTCTCTCGCCGAGGACGACCCGGCGTGGTGGCCCGGAGTGCGTGATGCCCTCGGTACTTCAACCGTACGTCTGCCGCAACCGGAAGCGGCTGGGTCGAAGGGCGCGGCACGGTAGGGGCCGCGTCACTTGAAAGGCCGTTCTCCCACGTCAGAACGGTGGTGATGCTGCGGCTGCTGGTACGTGTGCACCTCACAGCCGAGGGCCGGCAGGGTAAGGGGGCACCACCTCGCCCCTGCCCTGTCGCGACAGGTGCCCGGATGCGCGCCGCTCTGGACACAACACTGGCCGCCGCGCAGTTCCCCTGGACACAGCACAACACTGCCGCCCGCGATCGAAGCCGGGCGGCAGAGCGGGCGGACGAATTGAATGCCAGCTCACTTCCGAACCCACACGCGACACGACCTCCACTCACCGGGTCTCCGAACCCATTCGAGCGAAACGTCGCACGCCAGGAGGATCGGTCCCTACGTGAAAGCCAGCGCTCATGGAGCAGATGACCCACCTGTTACCGAAACCGTCCCGCGAAGGGGGACGTGGCAGGGGCGAGCATGTAGCGGAGGAAAGCGGCGAGGTCGGCGAACGCTGAACGCGGTCACTCATCTCACCGTGGGGGCGAGACGCTATCCCAGAAGAGGCGCTCGGTCAGTTCCAACCGTCCAGCGACACCTGAGGCCCGCCGGCCAGGTAGCGATGAAGGGCGCTGGCGGTGGTCTCCACGAACTCTTCGGGGATGGCACCGGTGTCGACCCAGCGGACTTGGGCGTGCTTGCGCGGTTCGCGGTTCTCCGGCTCGCCGGACCATTCATGGGCGACGAAGACGACCGTGAGGAAGCCGTTGGGGGCTTCCACGCCCCAGGCGCCGTGGATGACGTGGGCGACCTTGAGCGCTTCCGGCTTGACGGTCATACCGGTCTCCTCGTACAGCTCGCGGACGGCCGTCGCGGTGATCGGCTCGCCGGGCTCGCTCTTGCCGACCGGGAGATCCCACTTGCCCCTGCCGAATTTGGCCTGGTCGCTGCGCTGGAGGAGGACCACGCGGCTGGTGGCCTTGTCATGGACGATGACGGCGGCGACCAGCAGGGTCATGGAGTCCAGGGTGGGCATGAGCGCTTTTGGCTGGTCATCGGCTGTCGGCTGAGCCACGGGGGTCCCTTCCCCGACCGGATCGGTGGGCATCTCGGCCGTACCTCTCGATCGGCTCCTCTACTTGAAGGCGAGCTCTCGGAAGTTGTTGCGGACATCGGTCAGCGGTGCGCGGTCGCGGGTGTAGTAGAGCTTGTTGGTCAGGAGCACCGCCCAGCGGTCCTTGGTGGGTGAGATCCACATGCCCGTGCCGGTGAAGCCGTAGTGGACCCAGACGTCCTCCTCGATGGTGGTGCCGGGAGCGGGGTGCCAGAACAGGCCGCGAGCGGGCTGGAGCTGCCCCGTCTCGATGGCCAGGGACCCGTTGATCCACTCGATGCCGAAACCAGCCCGGAGCTGTGACGCTGCGGGGGCGAGCATGTACTGGAGGAAGACGGCGAGGTCGTCGAGGACGGTGAAGGCGCCGGCGATGCCGCAGACGCCGCACAAGAGGCGGGCCGAGAAGTCGTGGGCGACTCCCTTGAGGTGGGTGTCGGTGTCCTGGTCTAGTTCGGTGGGCGCGCAGCGCGTCGCGAGGCTGGCGGGCAAGGGGCCGAAGCGGGTGGAGGTCATGCTCAGTGGGAGCCAGGTGCGGATGGTGGCCAGTTGGTCCAAGGGCTGGCCGGAGAGGTGTTCGGCGAGATAGCCCAGGATGAGGGCGGCCCGGTCGGTGTACTCGACGGCTTCTCCGGGTGTCCGATGAAGTTGTTCTTGGAGGACGCCTCGGCGAATCTCGTAGGGGTCGGTGCCGTAGAGGTTCTTCAGCTGCGCCCGCAGCGGGACGCCGGCGGTGTGCGTCAGCAGCTGCCGGGCGGTGACGGATCCGAGCGGGTGCCCGGTGACCTCCTGCCAGAAGCTGCCGAGCGGCTGGTCGAGGTCGAGGGTGCCGTCCTCCCACAGGGCTCCGATGGAGGACCAGACGGCCAGGATCTTGGTGAGGCTGGCGGCGTCGAAGACGGTGTCGGTGCGCATCGGCACCCCCGGCTCGTCGGGGTCGAGGACCCCGGTGGTGCCCCGGGCGAGGGTGCCGGTGGCGTCGCCGAGGGCCCACACGGCGCCCGGGTACACCTTGTCGCGGACTCCCTCGTCGAGGAGGGCTTCGATGCGGTCGCGGTCGTACGTCATGGTCTCCCTCTTCGCCGGGGTGTCCCGCCGGTCAGCGTAGTGACGTTCGTGGAGCGGTTCGGGTAGTGACGTGTCGGGTCGTCTGGCGGTCGGTTCAGGTGAGCTGTCGGCCGAGGTCGGTCAGGGATCGTGCGGTCGCCGAGAGGGGATAGCGTGCCGCGTTGGCATAGCCCGCCTGCCGGAGGGCAGTCATCAGCCCGGGTGTCCTTCTCAGCCGGTCGAGGTCGCGCGCGAGTGCGGCGGAGTGGGTGAAGTCGGTGGCCATGCCGGAAGCGGCGAGGGCTTGATTGAGGCCGGGGACGGGCTGGTAGAGGACGGGGAGCCCGCACGCTTGGGCTTCCAATGCGACGAGTCCCATGGCTTCCAGGGTGGTGGACGGCACGACTAATACGTCGTGTTCGGTGAAGGCTTTCCATAGCTGTGGGCGGCGGAGCCAGCCGAGGTAGCGGACCCGTACGCCGGCTCGCTGCAGCAGTGGGGCCAGTACGTGGAACTGGGCTTTGGGCGCTGCGACGCTCAGCTCGATACCGGGCACGGGAGCCAGGCTCTTGATCAGGGCCTCGGCACCCTTTTCGTTGGTCAGGCGTCCTGCGTACAGGAGCCGCAGGTGGCTGGCGGAGGTGCGTGCCGGCCGGGCGGGCGGGGCGGTAAGCAGGTGGTCGGGGATGCCCCAGGGGATGTGGGTGATCTTGCGGCGTTCGATCTGCGGGGCGAGCTTGAGGAGGCGGTCGGCCATTGCGGTGGTCGGGACCACGATGGCGTCGGCGGCCCTGGCTGTTTCGCGTAGCACCTGGAGCTGGTCTCGGTGGGTCTCGGCGAAGAGCAGGTCCGTGCCGTGGACGAGGGCGATCCGGGGATGCGAGGGCAGAGCCCGGATGAGGGCAGGAGTGGCGCCGAATGCGAGGTGCTGCAAGTGGAGGACGTCGATCTGTGTGGGATCGAGCGTGGCTGTAAGCGCTCTGCGCAGGGTGGTGACGTAGCGGCTGAAGGCTGCTCCTTCCAGGCATTTGCCTGCTGCGGGGAGCAGGTTGAGGCCGGCGGGTGGACGGGGAGCGTGACCAGGTGGTGCGAGCATGAAGGCGTGGGCCGGGATGAGGGGTTGCTCGCCGGTGTAGAGGTCGAGGAAGAGTTCGACGCTGCCGCCGGGGCTTCCGGCGGGGAGATCCAGGAAGGTGGCGGCCATCGGGCCGGTGGCCGAGCTGGCGTTCACCGCATTCCTCCGTCGATCTCCTCGTAGAGGCGCGAGATGTCGATGCCTTCCGTGGACGCGTACTTGGCCGGCTGCTGCTGGTAGCTGGCCGGGGCGCCGAAGGTGGTGAGGAAGACGAGCTTGCCGAAGGTCATGCCCGGATACACGCGCACCGGTTGGGTGGCGCGGATCTCCAGCGTCCAGCGGATCGCATGGCCCTGGTGTCCGAGCGGAGCCGACACGTGGACCCAGATGCCCAGGGAGCCGATGGTGCGGTCGCCGTTCAGCAGCTGCGCGTACGTCTCCGAACCGGTCCGTTCCAGGGTGATGCCGAGGTAGAGCAGGCCAGGGCGCAGCACCAGGCCGGCGTCGGGGATGGACTGCTCGGTGAAGGTGGTGGGCATTGCGGCGTCGAGGTCGCCGTCGCAGACGCGGATGGTGTTGCCGAGGCGCCAGTCGTAGGCGTTGGGGGAGACGCGGCTGGGCTCGTACGGGTCGATGGTGATCTCGCCGGCCTGGACGGCGGCGGCGATGGCGGGGCCGGTGAGGATCACGAGGCCACCGCCCGGAGTCGGGTGAGGTCTCGCCAGTAGACGGAGGGCTGCGGGCCTGTGGCGGCCTGGTACTTGCCGCGGTAGAGGTCGATGGCGCCGGTGGAGAGGAAGAACATGATCTGCCCGATTTTCATGCTGGCGTACACGCGCAGCGGTCGGATCGGGGTGAGCATGAGTGTCCACTGGCCGTGGAAGCCGATGTCGCCGATGGGGGCGGTGATCTCGACGAACAGGCCGAGGCGGCCGACGGAGGAGCGGCCGAACAGCAGCGGGACGAAGGTGTCGGAGCCGACCTCTTCGAGGGTGTGGCCGAGGTAGAGCTCGCCTGGCTGGAGGACGTGCCCGTCCGGGCCGATGGTGGTTTCGCGGGTGGGGTTGGGCCGGTGGGCGTCCAGGACCGTGCTCGTGTACGTGATCAAGGTGGGGCCCAGACGCACGTTGTAGCTGTTGGGGTTGACCTGGTCGGCGGCGAAGGGGGTGATGCGGAGGCGGCCGTCGTGAGCGGCTGCGGTGATCTCCGGGCCAGTGAGGATCATTAACTGCCTCCTTCCGCGGTGTCGGGGGCGGTGAGGACGTGCTGGACAGCCTGGTCCAGACGCAGGCCGGCCTCGTGCGTGCGCTCGCCGAGGTAGTTGTCGGCGAGGTAGTCGGTGGTCAGCACGGTGGTGACGGCATCCAGCAAGGGATCGGGGGCGGTGACGAGCGGGCCGGTCTGGGTGGTCAGATGTGACAGCCAGCCGGGGAGGTCGCTGCGTGCCTGCTCAGGTACGTGGGCGTGCACCAGCTGGTTGGCGAACGGTTCGATGGAGAGCAGGTGGCCCTGGGTGAGGGTGTCGCCGAGTGGTACGGCGCGTAGTGCCGTCTCGTTGAGGATGACCGTGTCTGCCCCGAGTGCCGTACGCAGGCGGGCGGTGAGGTCCACGAGCAGGCTGCGCCGGTCGAGGGACTGGTGGCGGTAGGCCGGTCTGATCGGGCCGAGGACGCCGGCCAGCTGCTGCTTGACGTCCTCGATGCGTGAGTGCAGGCCCGCAAGCTCCGTGGGAACGACGCTCGGGGCCCGATCCGGGAAGGACGTGGTGCCCGCACCCCATCCCGTGCCCACGGGCGTGGCGATGGCATAGCCGCCGGCGAGTTCCCGACCCTTGACGACCAGGGTGTCGTCGACCCGGACCGGCCCGTACTGATCGCTGTGGCAGTGCCCGGCGAAGACCACATCGAGGAACGGACAGGCTGCCGCGAGTTTCCGGTCCTCGTCGAAGCCGGAGTGGCTGAGCAGGACCCAGCTGTCCACCTCGTGGTGGTGAGCGAGCATCAGCTCGCGTAGGGCCTGGACGGGATCAGTGACGCAGTGGCCGGCTCGCTGGGCGACCGGGATCGAGTGGAAGGCTTGTCGGCCGATCACAGCGGTTACGCCGATGCGACGTCCAGTGATGTCCGCGATGTACAAGCGGCGGAAGAGTGCGTCGCCGGTGTTGGCATCGACGGCGTTGGCACAGACAGTGTGCAGGTGGAGGTCGGGTTCGAAGTGGTGGGGCCAGCCGTGGTTGCCAGGGGCCAGCACGTCGTACAGCCCGAGCAGGATCTCGCGCTCGATCGTGCCGCGACCGAGGCGGTAGTACCCACTGCCTTCGAAGAAGTCGCCGCAGTCCACGATGAGCGAGGTCGGGCGCAGCGCGTGGAGGTGTGTCAGGAAGGGCGCGGCGTTGTCGAAGGCGGAGTGGACGTCGGTCGTGGCAATGACCCGGCGGAGGTTCCGGCCGTCGGTGGTCATGGGGTGACCTCGCAGATGTCGGCGCCCAGGGTGCGCAGCTTGCCGGACAGGTCGGCGTGGCCGCGGCGCAGCTGGTCGAGGCCGCCGATGGTGGTGACGCCTCGGGCCGTGAGGCCGACGACCATGAGGGCGGACCCGGTGCGGATGTCGGTGGCTTCGACGCCCGCGCCCGTCAGCTGCTGGGGCCCGGTCAGGCGGCATTCGGTGGGGGAGATCTCCTCGATCCGGGCGCCTAGGCGGGTCAGCTGCGGCAGCAGGTTGCCGTGGCGGCCGGGATTGATGGCGTCGGCGAACAGATGCGTGCCGGGCAGTCCGAGGGCGAGTGCCATGAGCGGTGGTTCGAAGTCGGCGTCGAGGCCCGCAGGGCTCAGAGAGGCGATGGCCCGCAGGGGACGACCAGTGGGGGGTGTCTCATACGCGCGGACAGTAAGGCCACCCGGCTCCGCGTCTGCGGGGATGCCGAGCTGATGAAGGGCAGCCACGAACGGGCCTACGTCCTTGCCCTGCACGCCGTCGATACGGGCAGTACCGCGCGTCGCGGCGATCGCGCAGGCCAGCGTGGCTGCCTCGATCTTGTCTCCGGGCACGGTCCAGGCAGCGGGGGCAGTCGGCGGCGAGGAGGGCGGCGAGAGAGTCAGTACATGCTCGTTGGCGCGCGTCTCCCAGCCCACCGAACTCAGGGCGTCGAGCACGCTCAGGACTTCGGGCGAGAGGTTGGGTTGGCCCAGCCGTAAGGGCCGGCCGGTTGTGAGGGCGCGCAGTGTCGCGGCCACGGTCGCACCGCGAGAGCGGAAGGGCAGTGCGATGGAGACGGTGCCCGTGTGAGAGCTGAGGGCTTCGATGCCGTACCCGGAGCTGTCCTGCCGGCTCCGGTCGCCGAACGCCTCGTACACCTTGAAGTGCAGCTCCATCCCGCGTGCACCGATCCGGCAGCCACCCGGCCAAGGCAGCCGCGCCTGGCCGTAACGCGCGAGCAGGGCGGGGACGAGGTAGTACGAGGCGCGGATGTGGGCTGCCTGCGCCAGATCGGGCAGTCGTTGAGATGCCTCCGTCGGCAGGATCACGTAAGTGGTTGGTTCGCCGACGGGCTGCGTGACATGCCAACCCGCCTGGTGCAGCAGAGTGAGCATGATCTGGACGTCCGTGCTGTCCGGGACGTTGCTCAATCGGCCCGGGCGACCGAGGGCCGCCGCGGCGGCCAGGAGCGGCAGAGCGGCGTTCTTGGAGCCGTCGACGCTCACGGTGCCGGCGAGCGGCGGCCCGGGGCGTACGGCGATCACCTCGGCGGCCACGCCGGGGGCGTGGGTGGTCGTCATCATCAACTCCTCTGGAGGGGCGGGAAACAGGCGACTTCCTGGCTGGGTTTGCTGGTCAGGTCGATTTCGGCCCAGCAGCGCTTGCCGTTCTTCGTCGGTTCGGCGTGGTACCGGTCGGCGAGAGCGGCGACGAGGAACAGACCCCGGCCGCCCTCGCTGTCCGCGTCGGGCAGAGCTGGCTGGGGTAGGACCGGGCTCGTGTCGCAGACCTCGATCCGCAGGACGGCCTCGTCGAGACAGACCGCGAGCGAGACGGATCCGGTGCCGGCGTACTGGACCGCGTTGGTGACGAGCTCGCTGACCAGCAGTTCGGCTGTGTGCACCACCTCGGCGCCCAGTCCCGAGCCCCAGCCCGCTATCGCGTCCACGGCCTGGTGCCGGGCCTGGCTTGCTGCGGCGGGCATCGCGGGTAGGGAAAGAGCGAGCTGGTGCGCTTCCATGAGCGGCCTCCCGGTGTAGGTGGGGCCACACCAAGCAACCAGTCCGTCGCCGCGAGTGGTGAGCCCTGACGCGGGCGATGCATGACTTATGCAGGGGCTGCATCACGGCCAACTACGGCTGATCTATGCTCGATTGAGCAGGCAGGATCAGCGACGGCGGAAGGAGCCGTGGCAGATGGCCGACGCGCATGGGGAAGCGAGACGGATCGGAGACCGGATCCGTCGGGCACGGGTGTTACAGCGGCGTTCACAGCACGGCGTGGCCGCAGCGCTTGGGTATCACCAGTCCAAGGTGAGCCGTCTGGAGAGCGGTCGCGGCACGGAGGACATCCGCGTATTACGCGCCATCGCGCAGGAACTGAACATCCCGCCTCATGAGTTGGGCCTCGCCCCGTCTCAGGACGTCTCCGCCGCCGATCGAGAAGCTGACGACATGCACCGCCGCACCTTCCTCGCCGCGAGTATCGCAGCGCTCGCGGCCCCGGCCGGCTCTTCGGCCTTGCACACCGCCCTCGTCCAGGCCCTCCTGCCCGGTCCCGGCCCCGCGGGCACCGGTGGCCCCCAGGGCACGGCCGTCCTGTACGAACGCGTCGGATCAGCACTGAGGCTCTTCCACACCTGCCAATACACGGAGTTGGAGCGCACCCTCCCGAGCCTGATTGCCGACCTGCGACTGGCGGTCGGTGATGCGACGGACGGGGACACGGTGTCCCGGCTCCTGGCCACGGCGTACCAGACGACGACGAGCCTGCTGCTCAAGCAGCACGACCAGGGCAACGCATGGCTCGCCGTCGGCCGGGCGATGGCAGAAGCCGAACGCTCAGGCGACCCAGTCGTCCTCGCCTCCAGCGTCCGTGTCCAGGCCCACGTGCTGGTCCGTGAGAAGCACGCCACGGAGGCCGTCACCTTGGTCCGGCACACCGCCGACCAGCTCACCGGCTCCTACGACCGGCGTTCACCGAAGTACCTCGCCGCCGTGGGACTGCTGCTCCTGCGCGGTGTGACCGCGGCCAGCAGTCGTGGTGATCGCGCGGCCACGAAGGAATTCCTCACCGAGGCGAAAGAAGTCTCGCGGTACGTCACTCTCGACCGGCCCGACGCCTGGGCCACCTTCAGCCCGACCAACGTCGCCCTGCACGAGCTGAGCGCCCTGGTGGCCTTCGGCGACGCCGGCCTCGCCCTTCAGGCGGCCAGGCCCCTCATGCGCCGGCACATCCCGGTCCCCGAACGCCGGGCCGCACTATGGGTCGAAGCGGCTCGCGCCTACAGCCAGCAGGGACGCCTGGCCGACGGCTACCAAGCCCTGAGGATCGCCGAGACCTGCGCCGCCCAGGACATCCGCCGCCCCGACGTCCGCCACCTGGTCGCCGATATGGCCGCCCGCGACCGCCGACGTACCCTGCCGGAACTGCACCACTTCAGCCGCCAACTGGGAGTCCCCGCGTGACCGAACCGACTGCCCCGGACAAGAAGCCCTTCCTGTACGTCGTCGTGTGCGCGGCAGGCGTGGCCCGTGACGTCGGCAAGCTGATCACGGCCGCCCAGGAGGCGAACTGGGATGTCGGCGTCATCGCCACACCGCAGGGATTTGGCTTCATCGACGCTACGGCGATCGAGGCACAGACCGGCTACCCGATCCGCTCCGCCTGGCGTTCACCGGGAGACCCGCGCCCACTGCCCCCGGCGGACGCGATCGCCGTGGCTCCCGCCACCTTCAACACGATCAACAAGTGGGCCGCCGGGATCTCCGACACCCTCGCCCTGGGCATCCTGTGCGAGGCGTACGGCATGGCCATCCCGACCGTGGCACTGCCCTACCTGAACTCCGCCCAGGCCGCCCACCCCGCCTACCAGCAGAGCCTGGACCGGCTACGGGGGATGGGTGTCCTGATCGGTTCCTGCGAACCGCACCGGCCGAGGGCCGGCGGCGCGGCGGACCGCTTCCGCTGGGAGGAAGCACTGGACTTGCTGGAGCCTCTGGTCAACACGGTGCGGTGACGCTGTTCCCTCGGTGTGGGAAACCTGAAGGGTGGACGCGACAGGTACCTCCGCGCCCGCTGACGGCATCACCGGTGTCGAGCAGGTGCCGCCAGGCCAGGCTGTGACGGGCTGGATGGAGTCTGGCCAGGCTGTGCCGGTCGGGCTGCAACCCTGGTGCGGGCTTGGGCAGCCCGTGCTCGGGCGCTGGGAGCCTGCCGGGCGGCGAGGCGTTGGACGCGCCAGGTGAGGGTCCTGGCGGTGGAGCGGGCGTCGTCGAGGGTGCGCTGACGTGCGGCGTGCTGGAGGAGTTGCTCGGGGTCGTGGCCGGCGTTCTCGGCTTCGGTGAGGACTGCGGCCAGGGCGGGCCAGGCAGGGTCGTCGAGGACCTGTTGGGCGTGGTCTGGCAGGATCACGAGGATCCACTGGGCGTGCCGTTCCATGGCGCGTGCCGGTGGTTGGCGCTGAGCCAGGGCGGCCAGCGGCCCGGCAGCAGCCTGTCGGTAGGCGGTCTGGAGATGGGCCAGGGTCTGGTGGGCGGCGGCGACCTGCTGGTTGTGCCGGCGGGCTTGGTGCCAGCGAGCTGTGGCGATGACGATGAGGACGGCGATGTCGAGGAACATCGCCAGCCCGGAGCCGTCGCTGGTGACCGGCGCGGTGCGCAGGGCTCGGACGGCACCCCGCAGGGCGCGGGCCTGGTCCTGCTGGGCGCGGATGCGGGAGCGGGTGGCGCGCTCGAAGGCGACGGCGGCCTGCTGCAGATGTGGCCGCAGGTGGCTGGGGGCGAGCAGCGGCAGGACGTCGATGGCTTCGCCGAGCGCAGCGATGTGGGCCTGGGCGGCTTCGTCGTCGCCGTGGTCGAGGTGGTGGAGGATGCGCTCGGCTGCTGCCGTGGCCTGGTGCCACGGGTTGGGCCTGCGTCGGCTGCCCGGCTCCGCTGCGGGCGGGGCATCGATGGCGGTGAGGAGTTCGCGGATCTTGGGGAAGGACAGGTCGGGGGCGAGTTTGGCGCCGGAGAACCAGATCGGCTCGCCGGCGGCGTTGGTGTCGCCTTCCACGGCGACCTTGTACCCGCGCACGTCACCGGAGGGAAAGTGCTGCACGTCCACAAGGACGCCCTCGACGCCGTCGAGCAGAAGGAGGAACTCCTCCGGGCTGGTGGCGATGGACACTAGCTGGCGGACGGTGGTGCGCAGGCGTTCGCGGGAGGTCTGGGTCTTGCCGACGCGGCGGGCCTTCTCCGTCTCGGCGCGGGTGGGGCGCTTGGCGGCGGTGCGGTCGCCGCGCACGACCTGCTTGAGGCCGTATTCCTTCTCGATGGCGGCGAGTTCCTTGTCGGCGGTCAGGTAGTCGTTCCAGTGGCGGGCGGTGCGCAGGTCGCCACGGACCTTGGTGGCGGCGATGTGGATGTGGTCGTCGGCGTGGCGGACGGCGACCCACCGGCACCCGTCCGGATCGCCTTGTGGCGCGATGCCAGTGGCCGCCACAACGCGGCGCGCGATGTCCGCCCACTCGGCGTCGGTGAGGTGCCGGTCGCCGGGGGCGGCACGTACCGAGCAGTGCCACACGTGCCGCTCGGGCGCCCGGCCCAGTCGGCGGGCTTGCTTAATCCGCAGGTCGAGGTCGGCCACGAGCCGCTTCTTTGTGGCGTCGAAGCCGTCGGCGCGGCCGGGATCGGGAGCGAAGCCGTCCCAGGAAGCGACCAGGTGCGGGTCGGTGTGGTCCTTGGCCTTCTTCGTGTCGAACAGATACCGGATCAGGCCGGCGGTGCTCTTGCCGCTGCCGATCTTGGCGATCACCAGGCCGCCTTCACGGAGACGGCGTGGTTCATGGTCTGCGCGATGTCGCTGATGGCGCCGCGGACGGCGACCAGGGTGCGTTCGGTCTGGGCGAGGACGGTGGCGTCCACAGGGTGTGGATCGCCTCCGGCGTTGAGGCGGTGCGCGATCTGGTTGACGTTGTTGCCGATGCGCGCGACTTCGGCCCGTAGGGCGTCGAGCTTGTCGAGGCAGTCATCGAGCTGGGTGCGCTGCCCGGCCAGGCCCACGGCGAGATCACCGTCGAGGTAGGCCGTGATCACGGCGCCGACGAGGTGGGCGCCGGCGATGCCCATCTTGCGGGCACGGGTAAGGATCCGGGCCTTCTCATCGCTGCTGTAGCGGACATCGACACGTTGCTTGCGCTGGACGCTCTCGCGGGTACGGCGGCGAGCGATGCGACGCAGGGTGACTTCGTCGGCGGGGGCGGCGGGCGACTGTTCGGCTGCGTCGCCGGGCGTTACCTCCTCGGGCACCCCCTGGTGCCCGAGGTCCTCCGCCACCCCCGGGGCGGAGGTGCCTGCGTTGGACCGGCCCTTGGACGGTCCAACGCCATACCTTGCTGCGCTGGTGGCGATGGTCATCATCTGCGTCCGGTCGGTGGCGAGTTCGGGGTGCTGGTCGTGCATTGAGGGGTTCTCCGTGCGGTGTTGGGGGGCGAGGCCGTGTCGCCTAGTGGGCCGCTCGTCCCCGCTCCGGGCTGTGCGGGAACGAGCGGAGGGGGTCGATCGGGGTGGGGCGGCGGCCCTCAGCGCGTGCCGACGGGGGCCGTGTCGGGCTCGGCCTGTCGCTGGCGGGCAGCCCGGTCGAGTTCGGCCTGTACTCGGTCCTTGAGCTGAGTGAGACGGTCCTTGCCGATGCGGTACTCAGCGGCTCGGATGGCCGCCTCGATGTTGCGGCGTGAGGCACGGTCCCCGCGTCCCAGCGGTGCGGTGCGGGCGATGGCGAGGAGTTCGTCGAAGGTGACATCCCGTTCGTGGCCCTCGTCTTTGGAGAGCGGCTTCGGGGCCCGCGGCACGTTGGCGGCTGCCTCCGCCAGGTCTGGGCGCTCGGCCACGTCACGCGAGCTCTGTGCCTCCTTCGGCAGGAAGTCATCGTCTTGCGAACGGGCAGGCCGCATGGCGCTGTGCGTGCCGTTGTGGCTGTGGCCAGAGGAGTTGTGGCCCGGTGTGGCGGCGGCCTCTTCGCGCAGACTCGTGGGGTGGCGGCGGATGACGAGGTCGAGGTGGACCGCGCCGGCCAGGGCGAGCGGAGCTATCGCGGACAGGGCGCCGACGGTGACATCGTCCAGATGGAGCCCGGCGGTGTGTGCCTGCTGGTTGAGGCGGACGGCGTGCAGAGCGTTCGCCCAGATGCTCGTGACGGTGGCGAGACCGACCAGTGCCCAGACGTACAGGCGAGAACGCCAGGGCGCGGTACGGAGGATGAGCAGGGCGGCGACGCCGATGGCGATGAACCCGTCGATCACGAGGGGGAAGGCGTAGGTGAGGACTCCGCGGATGTGGATGGCGACGGCCATCTGCCGCAGGGCGTCGTAGGAGAGGGCGAAGCCAATCGTGCCGACCAGGGCGACCCCGAGGCGGATCGCTACGGTCACTGGCGGCACGGGGGCTTGGGCGGTGCGTGAGGGCAAGCGTGGTACTCCAGGGGGAGACGGGTGCCTAGGCGCGGTGCGGGGTTGCCAGTGGGGAGGGCGGCGGACTCGTCGCACCCGTCGCATGCCTGGTCAGGGCAGGTACGGGAGCCTGGCGTGATACGGGAGCACCCGTCACAGTTGCCGGACCCGTCACGGGGATGACCTGCGGTGCGACGTGTGCGACGGGTGTTTACGGGTGTACGGCCGACCCGTGACGTGTGGTCTCACCGCCGTCGGGTGGCTGCTCCTCGGGGCAGTAGCGGGCCCAGGCATCGGTGAACTGTGCGTGGGTGAATCCCCGGGCCTGCCGTCCGCCTTCGAAGCGGAGGACGGCTGCCTGGATACCGAAGTCCTTCAGCAGGATCCCCAGGTAGCGCGGGGTCAGACCGGTGTTGCGGTACTCCGCCCACGGCGCCTCCTGGTCCTTGAGTAGCTCTTCCAGCAGGTCCCGCGTGCGCACGGTGTCAGGATCGCCGTAGCACGCGAAGACGCGGCGGATGTCCTTCAGCAGGCGTGTCTTCACGTTGGACTCGTCGTCCTGGCCGACCTCGGCGGCACACATGGCCACGCACGCTTCGCGTGCTCGCTCCGGCCAGGAGTCGCCTGCCAGTTCGGCGACGACCACCAGCGGTTCCCAGGTGTCGGCCGCACGGTCCTGCACCGGCATCGGCGGCACCAGGTCGGCTGCGGTGTCCATCAGCGGGCGCAGCCAGGCAGTCAGCCGGTCACGTAGGGCGTGCAGGGCGGGTATGTCGCGGCGGGAGCGGAACTGTTCCACCCGCTCACCTGGCTTGCGCCGCTGCATTCGGATCACCACGGCCCGGTCCATGACCGTGTCCGGCAGGTCCCCGATGCCGGCGAGCGCGGCCATGGCGAAGGTGGGGAACGCCTGCGGCTTGTGCTCCGGCCCGGAGATCCGCAGGGCGGGCCGGTTGCGCTGGTGGCCGGCGTTGAGGAGGCCACGCAGCTCCTCGTTCTTTTCGGCGGCCTTGATGCTGCCGAAGATGGTGTCGGCCTCGTCCACCAGCAGGGTGGGCGGGTCCGCACCGATGGCGCGGAAGACCACCGCCGGGCTGGTGTTGACCGTGATCAGCGGCTCGCGCACAGTCTCGGTGAGCACGTCCAGCAGGCGGGACTTACCGCACCGCTTCGCAGGCCCGACCACGGCGAGGCGAGGTGCGTGCTGGAGGGCGGGCTGGATGTGCGTGGCCGCCACCCACAGCGTGACGGCGGTCAGCGCCTCACTGCTGGGCAGGATCACGTACCGCGCGATGGCTTCCTGCAGCTCGTCCAGTAGCTGTGCGCCTTCTCCGGGCTGCCCTGGCTCGTCGTCCTCCGAGGTCGAGGCTTTCGCGGTGGCGTCCTGGCCCAGGGCGGCGACGGGCGGCCAGGTGGGTATCGAGGATGCGGCGGAGGAGTCGGGGGACGTAGATTCGTCCATAGGCGTTCCTTCCCGGTGGGCCGGACGGGCAAGGCCCGGCCCACCGATTCGATCGTTCAAGGGCGATGGGGGCGGGGACTCTGTGGCTCTCGGCGGTGGCTCGCGGAGAGCCGCTTCGCTGTCCCGGCAGGGCGGCTTCAGGCCGTGAGGTCGTACGCGGACTGGGCGTTCACCCAGGCGTCCACCTCGGACCAGCGGTAGCGGAGGTGGCGGCCGACCTTGTGCACGTTGGGGCCGAGGCCCCGGTACTTCCACTGGTAGAGCGTTTTCACCGGCACCCCGAGATAGGCAGCGACTTCCGCCGGGGTGGCCAACGGGCCGCGCCGGGCAGCGTCGGCGGAGGAAGGGGCGTTCGCGCTGCGGAGAGAGGTATTCGGCACAGGGCTCCTTTTCGGTCTTGGACAGCGTGCCTGGACAACACAGCCACACCGCCAGCGAAGAAGTCCAGCGTTGGTTCTAAAACTCTCCACTAATTCCCTCGGCGTGGCTGGGAGGGGTAATAACCGTAGAGGTGGATCGGCCGTTGACCAAAAAGTTGGCGACTACCTCCTCATCCCTGATCGCCCGGGGGGCACCGACCGGGCCCGTCTCGTCGGTTGGTGCAGGCCGGAGCCTGTCTGGGCAGGTGATCAGGTGAGCTGAAGCAAGCGGTGAGCACATCATCGGTTACCGGCTCAAAACGCCCAAAGTTCACGCGTGACGGCAAGTTAGCACGGCGACTCCCGGAATTACTCGTCCGTGCCTCGTGAATGGGCGAGATAAACGCCACGCCGCCCCACGGTCACCCTGCAACGACTTCTGTAGAGTTTTAGAGCCAACTCTTGCCATAAAGGTCGGCTGCAAGTTACAGCTACCTGTCATGGCAACTCGACCCGTTGAAATAGGCCCCGCCGGCCTCCACGCCGCCCGCGCCATAGAGCGAATACGCATCGCGCGCGGCCTGACCCAGCACCAGCTGGCTGCCCGATGCACCGCGCTGGGCCGCCCGACGTGTAACACAGCCCTCAGCCGCACCGAGCGCGCCCACCGCCGCTGTGACGTCGACGACCTCGTCGCGATCGCCGCCGCCCTCGGCGTCTCGCACGCAGTCCTGCTGCCTCTGGAGACCTCTCCGCTCCGGACCTGGGAGCGCATTCAGGGGGTCCTTCTTGGCTGACGTGTACGACCGCTGGCACAAGTCCCACCCCAAGCCCACCGAGGCCGAGTGCGGTGAACACAAGAGCCGTACGCGGCAGATGGTCCCCACCGCCGATCATGGCGTCGGCAAGCGGTGGCAGGTCCGCTACCGCGATCTGGACGGCCGCCAGCGCAAGGAAAACTTCGACACCAAGGCTGAGGCGGACAACCGGGCCGCTGAGGTCGACGTCGAGATCCGGCGCGGTTCCTACGTCGTGCCAGCCGAGACGAAGCAGACGCTCGGCGCCTACGCACAGAAGTGGTTGGACGCGAACTCCGTCGGTCCGACGACAGCCCTCCGCTACGAGGCAACGGTCCGCAACCACATCGTCGAGCACCTCGGGCGACGCGAGCTTCGTTCCCTCAACCAGCCCTCGGTCATCCAGGGCTGGATCCGCACCCTCCAGGACGCCCGCCTGGAGGTGTCGACGATCGAGGGCATCTTCGACATCCTCTCCAGCATCCTCGGCGCGGCCGTGGAGGATGGGCTCCTGCCGAAGAACCCCTGCAAGGCGAAGTCGGTCAAGCTGCCGACCGCGACCAAGAAGAAGATCATCCCTTGGCCGCTGGAGCGCGTCCGGGCAGTCCTCGCCGGCCTGCCCAAGCGCTTCCAGGCCGGCGGCAAGCTCGCCTTTGGCTGCGGCCTGCGTCAGGGCGAGGTCTTCGGCTTTGCCGTCGAGGACATCGACTTCAAGACCGGCTGGATCCACGTCAACCGCCAGGTACGGCTCGTCGGCACGAAGCCCGTCTTCGCCCTGCCCAAGGGGAACAAGATCCGATCTGTGCCTCTACCGGCCCAGCTTGCTGCCGCCCTCAAGGCCCACACGAAGGAGTTCCCGCCGGTCGAGGTCACCCTGCCGTGGGCCAAGCCGGACGGCGAGCCGAAGACCTTCCGTCTCCTCTTCGTCGACCAGAAGGGGCGGGCCTACAACCGCAGCGTCTTCAACATGGGCGACTGGAAGCGCGCTCTGGCTGCCGCTGGCGTGATCCCTCCCCGCGAGCGCGGTGCGAGGTACCTCCAGGCGGCCCCCGAAGACGGGATGCACGCCCTCCGGCACGCCTACGCCTCCGTGCTCCTGGACGCGGGTGAGAGCATAAAGGCGCTCTCCGAGTACCTCGGCCACTCGGACCCGGGCTTCACGCTCCGGACGTACACGCACTTGCTGCCGTCCAGCGAGACCCGCACCCGCAAGGCGATCGACGACGCCTTCACGGAAACGGAAGCCGAGGCGGAAAACGACGGCGACCCACCCGCAGCCCAGGGCACATCAGCACCCCCAGCAAAACCAATGTGCCCTCAATGTGCCCTGGCCGCCTGACGGCCCTCCCCGGCACCCAAAAGGGCGAGGTCCGAAGACCCCGCCCAACCCGCAAGAAACCCCAGCTCAGAGCCGATCAGGGCCACACCAGGCAGTACGGCTGATGCCCCGCCTCATGCAGTCGATGGCTGAAGTCCTGCCACTCGTGCAGCAGCTGGTACACGTTGAACGCGTCCCGTGGACCCCCGCGGTCCGGGACCGTCGACCAGATGAAGGCCGCCGCGCCGACCGCTTCCTCGCCGATGCCGCGCAGGGGGTCGACGACGGTCATGGGCAGCCTGACGACCGCGTAGTCGGGGTGCAGGACGACCAGTTCCAGGGGCGGGACCTTGTGCAGGGGGACGCCCTCGATGCCGGTGAGGACCATCGCCGCCATCGTCTCCGGCTTGATCTTGGTGAACATGCCGTTCATGCCCAGCTCGTCGCCGCCGAGTTCCTCGGGGCGCATGGAGATGGGGACACGGGCCGCGGTGGCGCCGTCCGGCGCACCGAAGTATTTGTACGTCACCCCCACCCGACCACCATTCCTGCTCCCCGCCCTGAGGCGGTCGGCCCGCCGGTCGTGCCGCTCGGGCTCGCCCGGTACACCCTGTGTATGACGTGCTTCAGCCTGACGTGATTCGGTCGCTTCCTCCGCGTCGCGCCGGTGCCTTCCCCGCCGGGCACGTCGAGGACCCAGGTCATCAGTCCCCTCGCCCAGTCCGCCACCGCGATGCATATCTCCACCCGACTGCTTTTTTAGGACGCGTGGCCCCCGCCGCGCAACCCGATCATCGTGTCAGTGACCTCCCCCACGGCCGCCCGCCGAAACGTGCGGTGGAACAACAGGCCACGGGATCTTTTCCGGTCCCTGATCACTACGTGCGTATGAGCTGTGTGTATCAGGTCTCAGTCTCGCAGATGGCGGACGGCGGCGATGGACGGCAGAACTTCGACCGCCACGTCCCTCGGCCACGTCCGCCGCCATGTCCGGCGCCACCTGCGCCGCCACGTCCGTCGCTGCGTCCGCCACCACGTGCGCCGCCGTGTCCGCCGCACCTCCGCCGCCCCGCCCCTCAGCGTCTCGATCCCGAGGCGGGCCACGCGTCCGTCGGGCCGCGGCCTACCCTGAGGAGGTCACCGAAGTCACCGGAGTCCGAGAAGCCGGAGAAGTCGCACGCCATGAGTGCCCTGAGCGAAACGCCCTATCCCTACGATGCGCCCGCCTCCCAGGCGCTCTTCGACCGCGCCTCCGCCGTCACGCCCGGCGGGGTGAACTCCCCGGTGCGCGCCTTCCGCGCCGTCGGCGGTACGCCCCGCTTCATGGTGTCCGGCCGCGGTCCGTACCTCACCGACGCCGATGGGCGTGAATACGTCGACCTGGTGTGCTCCTGGGGCCCGATGATCCTCGGGCACGCGCACCCCGAGGTCATCGCCGCCGTCCAGGAGGCCGTCGCCCGCGGTACGTCCTTCGGCACGCCCGGTGAGGGCGAGGTCGCCCTCGCCGAGGAGATCGTCGCCCGGGTCGAGCCCGTCGAGCAGGTACGGCTCGTCAGCAGCGGGACCGAGGCGACCATGAGCGCCATCCGGCTCGCGCGTGGGTTCACCCGCCGGTCCAAGGTCATCAAGTTCGCCGGCTGCTATCACGGGCATGTCGACAGCCTCCTCGCTGCCGCCGGGTCCGGTGTGGCCACCTTCGCCCTTCCCGACACCCCGGGCGTCACCGGGGCCCAGGCCGGCGACACGATCGTGCTGCCGTACAACGATCTGGAGTCCGTGCAGGAGGCCTTCCACCGGTTCCCGGGCGAGATCGCGTGTGTGATCACCGAGGCCTCGCCGGGCAACATGGGCGTCGTCCCGCCGGACCCCGGCTTCAACCAGGGGCTGAAGGACGCCTGCCGGAAGAACGGCGCCCTCTACATCTCCGACGAGGTCATGACGGGCTTCAGGACCAGCCGGGCCGGGTGGTACGGGATCGACGGGGTCAAGCCCGACCTCATGACGTTCGGGAAGGTCATGGGCGGGGGCTTCCCCGCCGCCGCCTTCGGGGGGCGCGCCGATGTCATGGCGCATCTGGCTCCCGCCGGGCCCGTGTACCAGGCCGGCACGCTGTCCGGCAACCCCGTCGCCACCGCCGCCGGGCTCGCCCAGCTGCGGCTGCTCGACGACGCGGCCTACGACACGGTCGACGCCGTGTCCGCGCAGATCCGGGCCCTCGTCACCGAGGCGCTGAGCAAGGAGGGTGTCGCACACCGGGTGCAGACGGCCTCCAACATGTTCTCCGTCTTCTTCACCGACCGGCAGGTGCGGACGTACGAGGACGCCAAGCGGCAGGAGTCCTTCCGCTTCACCGCGTTCTTCCACTCCCTCCTCGCGAACGGCGTCTATCTGCCGCCGTCCTCGTTCGAGTCCTGGTTCGTGTCCACGACCCACGACGAGCGGGCCATCCAGAAGATCGCCGACGCCCTTCCGGCGGCGGCCCGGGCGGCTGCGGAGGCCACCGCGTGAGCAACATCATCAGCAGCGGCGCCGGCGACCGGGACAAGGACGTCACCGTCGTCCATCTCATGCGCCACGGCGAGGTCGACAACCCGGACGGGATCCTGTACGGGCGGCTGCCCGGGTACCACCTGTCCGAGCTGGGCCGGCAGATGGCCGACCGGGTCGCCGAGCACCTCGCCCCGCGGGATGTGACGTACGTCTGTGCCTCGCCGCTGGAGCGGGCGCAGGAGACGGCCACCCCGATCGCCAAGGCGCACAGTCTCGATCTGGACACCGACGAGCGGCTCATCGAGGCCGACAACGTCTTCCAGGGCAAGACCTTCGGCGTGGGCGACGGCGCGCTGCGCAAGCCCGGCAACTGGAAGCACCTCGTCAACCCGTTCAAGCCGTCCTGGGGCGAGCCGTACGTCGACCAGGTGGTGCGGATGATGGGCGCGCTGAACGCGGCCAAGGACCAGGCCCGCGGGCACGAGGCGGTGCTGGTCAGCCATCAGCTGCCGATCTGGATCGTGCGGTCCTATGTGGAACGGCGCCGGCTGTGGCACGATCCGCGCAAGCGGCAGTGCACGCTCGCCTCTCTGACGACGTTCACGTATCTCGGCGACCGGATCGTGTCGGTGGGTTACAGCGAGCCCGCCATCGATCTTGTCCCGGCTCATCTGCGGGCCGGTGCCAAGCCGGTGCCGGGGAAGAGCAAGGCCTTCGGTGCGTGACGCCGGTGGCGCGAAACTGCCGTTTCCTGCAGCTTATTTGACGCACCTTAGGCATTTTTGCCTGAGTTATTGCGAAAAGCATACGAATTCAAGTGAACCTTCCCGGCCGTCGCGCCCTCTCAGTGGGTGTCTACCAGCAGGCGCGACGAATCGGGGATTTTCATGCGCACCGACTCCCGGAACTTCTCCCGCCGGGGCATACTCGGCCTCGGCGCGGGTGCCGCGGCCGCCGCCACTCTCGCCGGCTGCGGTAGCTCCACGTCATCGGGCGGCAGCGGGCACGCGGCCGGTTCCGGCGGCGGCAACGACGGGCAGGGGGGCGACCCGAGCGCGCCCCAGGGCAAGCTCATCGGCGACGGCTCCACCTCCTTCACCGGCAAGCAGCCGCACCAGCCGAGCAAGCCCGAGCCGCTGGAGCCCGGCCAGACTCCGCCGCAGTTCGTGATCTTCTCCTGGGACGGCGCCGGCGAGGTCGGCAACGGCCTCTTCCCGCGCTTCCTGGACCTGGCCAAGCAGCACGGCGCGTCCATGACCTTCTTCCTCTCGGGTCTCTACCTGCTGCCCGAGGACAAGAAGCGGATGTACCAGCCGCCGAACAACAAGATCGGCGCCTCCGACATCGGCTACCTGAACAACGACCACGTCAAGGCGACGCTGACCAACGTCCGCCGGGCCTGGCTCGAAGGCCACGAGATAGGCACCCACTTCAACGGCCACTTCTGTGGCGAGGCTCACACCTCGGTCAAGTGGTGGACGCCCCAGCAGTGGCACAGCGAGATCAAGCAGGCCAAGTCCTTCGTCAAGAACTGGAAGACGAACACCGGCTTCTCGGACATGCCGGCCCTGCCGTTCGACTACGAGAAGGAGCTCGTCGGCGGTCGTACGCCCTGCCTGCTCAACCAGGAGAACCTGCTGCCGACCGCCCGTGAGCTGGGCTGGCGCTACGACGCCTCCTCGCCCGGCGGCCTGCAGGTGTGGCCGTCGAAGAAGCACGGGCTGTGGGACTTCCCGCTGCAGGCGATCCCGTTCCCCGGCAAGAAGTTCCAGGTCCTGTCCATGGACTACAACATGATGTTCAACCAGTCGCAGAACTCGACCAAGGCGCCGCCGTCCAACTACCCGGCCTGGCGCGAGCAGGCGGCCGGGGCGTACATCGCCGGCTTCAAGCGGGCATACTTCACCAACCGGGCGCCGTTCTTCATCGGCAACCACTTCGAGCACTGGAACGGCGGCATCTACATGGACGCCGTCGAGCAGGCCTTCAAGCACATCGCGCAGGCGAAGGAGAAGGGCGCCGACGTCCGCCTCGTCTCCTTCCGGCAGTTCTGCGACTGGATCGACGTGCAGAAGCCCGAGGTGCTCACCAAGCTGCGCTCGCTCGGGGTCGGACAGGCGCCCACCGGTGGCTGGAAGCAGTTCCTCGCCTAGTCCCATGCTCGGCCCTTGTCCGGCCCTTGCCCGGCCCGCGCCTGACCCCCTGTCGGAAATGTCCCGTGTAAATACGCCCTGAAATGCGGGTTTCCGCCCGGCAGGGGGGCGCGCGAGATCGCCGGAACTGGCATGCGAAACTTTTCACATGAGTACCCGTAGCCGTGCCGTCCTGCTCGGCGCCGTGGCCGCCGTGACGGCTCTGACCCTGTCCGCGTGCGGCAAGGGCGGCACGTCCGGCGGCGGTGGCAACACCAACTTCGTCACCGGCCACAACGGCATCGACACCGTGCCGGCGGGCAAGCGCGACGCGGCCCCGGACCTGTCCGGCGAGACCATCGACGGCAAGACCCTCGACGTGGCCTCCTTCAAGGGCCAGGTCGTCGTCGTCAACGTCTGGGGCTCCTGGTGCAGCCCGTGCCGCGAGGAGGCCACGTACTTCTCCAAGGTCTCGAAGCAGTACGAGGGCAAGGGCGTGCAGTTCGTCGGCATCAACACCCGGGACACCAGCACCACCCCCGCGGTCGCCTTCGAGAAGGAGCACGGGATCGGCTACCCGAGCCTGTACGACCCCACGGGCAAGCTGATGCTCCGCTTCAGGAAGGGCACGCTCAACCCGCAGCTGATCCCCTCCACGCTCGTCATCGACAAGCACGGGAAGGTCGCCGCGCGAGCCCTGGAGGCGCTGGACGACACGGCTCTGCTGAAGATGCTCAGGCCCGTCCTGGCGGAGAAGTGACGTGAGCGCACTCGTGACGCTGGCCCTGACGGGCCAGAACGAGACCGTGCGCGACGGCACCCTGCTGATCGCCCTGCCCGTCGCCCTGCTCGGCGGGCTCGTCTCCTTCTTCTCGCCCTGCGTCCTGCCGCTGGTTCCCGGCTACCTCTCCTACGTCACCGGAGTCGCCGGCACCGACCTGGCCGACGCCCGGCGCGGGCGGATGGCCACCGGCGCGGCGCTGTTCGTCGTCGGCTTCACCGCCGTGTTCGTCTCCGGCGGGGCGCTCTTCGGTTTCTTCGGCTCCACCCTGCAGGAGTACAAGGACACGCTGTCCAAGGTGCTCGGCGTGCTCATGGTCCTGCTGGGCGTGTTCTTCATGGGGCTGATGCCCTGGCTGACCCAGCGTGAGTTCCGCTTCCACCGGCGGCCGACCGCAGGGCTGATCGGCGCGCCCCTCCTCGGCGCCCTGTTCGGCATCGGCTGGACGCCCTGCATCGGCCCCACCCTCGCCTCCGTGATCGCCCTGTCCTCCCAGCAGGCGAGCGCCGGCCGGGGCGCGATACTGACCGTCGCCTACTGCCTCGGCCTCGGCGTCCCCTTCGTCCTCACCGCCGTCGCCTTCCGCAAGGCACTCGGCGCGTTCGGCTGGGTCAAGCGCCACTATGTCTGGGTGATGCGCATCGGCGGCACGATGATGATCGTGACCGGTGTGCTGCTGCTCACCGGCGCCTGGGACAGTCTGGTGCAGCAGATGCAGACCTGGTCCGACGGCTTCACTGTGGGGATCTGATCGATGAGCACAACCGAAACCGACAAGAGCCAGGACCAGGAGGACCTCGGCGCGGCCGGCTCCCAGCTGTCCACCGCGCCGGCCGAGGAGCTCTCCGCCGTACCCGGCCTCGGCGTCATCGGCTGGGCCCGCTGGTTCTGGCGGCAGCTGACCTCCATGCGGGTCGCGCTGCTGCTGCTCCTGCTGCTCTCGCTCGGCGCGATCCCCGGCTCGCTCATCCCGCAGACCGGCGCCGACCTGAACAAGGTCGACGACTTCCGCAAGGCCCACACGACACTCGCGCCGATCTACGACAAGCTCGGGCTGTTCCACGTCTACAGCTCGGTGTGGTTCTCCGCGATCTACATCCTGCTGTTCGTCTCCCTCATCGGCTGCATCGTCCCGCGCACCTGGCAGTTCGTCGGTCAGCTGCGCGGCCGGCCGCCCGGCGCGCCCAGGCGGCTCACCCGGCTGCCCGCCTACACCACCTGGCGCACCACGGCCGAGCCCGAGCAGGTCCGCGAGGCCGCGCTCGCGCTGCTGAAGAAGCGCCGCTTCCGCGCCCATGTCGCCGGTGACGCCGTCGCCGCCGAGAAGGGCTATCTGCGCGAGCTGGGCAACCTGGCCTTCCATGTCGCCCTGATCGTGCTGCTGATCGCCTTCGCCTCCGGCCAGCTGTACAAGTCGGACGGCACCAAGCTGGTCGTCGAGGGCGACGGGTTCTCCAACTCGCTCCCGCAGTACGACGACTTCAAGTCCGGCAGCCTGTTCCAGAACGACGACCTCGTGCCGTTCAGCTTCAACCTGAAGCAGTTCAACGGCACCTACGAGGTCACCGGCCCCAACAAGGGCACGCCGCGCACCTACGAGGCGAAGATCGACTACAGCGAGGGTGCGTACGGCAAGGAGAAGTCGACCACCGTCAAGGTCAACCAGCCGCTGCGCATCGGCGACTCCAAGGTCTACCTCGTCAGCCACGGCTACGCGCCCGTCATCACGGTCCGCGACGGCAAGGGCCAGGTCGTCTACCACCAGGCCGTACCGCTGCTGCCGCTCGACGGAAACGTCACCTCCAACGGTGTCGTGAAGGTGATGGACGGCTACAGGAACGGGCAGGGCCAGTCGGAACAGCTCGGCTTCCAGGCCTTCTTCGTGCCGACCTTCAACCCGAAGGCGGGCACGATGCTCTCGCAGTTCCCGGCGCTGGTGAACCCGCTGCTCGCGGTGAACGCCTACCACGGCGACCTCGGTGTGGACTCGGGCATCCCGCAGAGCGTGTACCAGCTGGACAAGACGCACATGAAGGCGTTCAAGGACGACAAGGGCCAGCTGCTGAAGAAGCTGCTGCAGCCGGGCGACACGCTCACGCTGCCGAACGGCGCCGGGTCCCTCACCTTCGAGAAGGACGTCAAGCAGTGGGCCGGCTTCGAGGTCGTCCAGGAGCCCGGCAGCGGCTGGGCGCTCGGCGGTGCCGTCGCCGCGATCTTCGGTCTGGCCGGATCCCTGTTCATCCAGCGGCGCCGGGTGTGGGTGCGCGCGGTGCGCGGCGCCGACGGCGTGACGGTCGTCGAGATGGCCGGGCTCGGCCGCAGCGAGTCCGCCAAGGTGCCCGAGGAACTGGGCGACCTCGCCGGAACCCTTTACGACCAGGCGCCGGGGGCACCCGAACCCGACGACGACTCCACCGAATCTCCCGTCGTACCTGCCGAAGGGGCTGAGAAGTGACTCTCGCCGCCGCTACCGATCTCGCTGCCGCGACCAACGAACACCTGGCGAGCATCAGCAACACGCTGATCTACTCGTCCATGGCCGTCTACACCCTGGCCTTCTTCGCCTACATCGCCGAATGGCTCTTCGGCAGCCGCAGCAAGGTCGCCCGTACGGCCGCCGCGCTGACCGCGGACGCGAAGACCTCCGCGAAGGCTCCTGCCGTCACCGTGAAGCAGGCGGGGGGCACCGCCGTACTGGAGCGGCCCAAGGTCGTCGTCCGCTCGGCGGCCGGTGCCCGCGACGTGCCGGACGGGCCCGGCGCGCACGGCGGGGACGTGCAGGGCGACCTGTACGGCCGGATCGCCGTGTCCCTCACGGTGCTCGCGTTCCTGGTGGAGCTGTGCGGCGTCATCGCCCGCGCGGCCTCCGTGGAGCGGGCTCCGTGGGGCAACATGTACGAGTTCAACATCACCTTCTCCACCGTCGCCGTCGCGGTGTACCTCGGGCTGCTGGCGCTGAAGAAGAACGTGCGCTGGCTCGGCCTGTTCCTGATCACCACGGTCCTGCTGGACCTGGGCCTTGCGGTCACCGTCCTGTACACGGCGAGCGACCAGCTGGTCCCCGCCCTGCACTCGTACTGGTTGTACATCCACGTCTCCACCGCGATCTTCTGCGGCGCGGTGTTCTACGTCGGCGCGGTCGCCACGATCCTGTACCTGTTCAAGGACGCGTACGAGAACAAGCTGCAGACCGGCGGCAAGCCCGGCGCCTTCGCGACCTCGGTGCTGGAGCGGCTGCCTGCCTCGGCCTCGCTGGACAAGTTCGCGTACCGGGTGAACGCGGCCGTGTTCCCGCTGTGGACCTTCACGATCATCGCGGGCGCGATCTGGGCGGGCGACGCCTGGGGCCGCTACTGGAACTGGGACCCGAAGGAGACCTGGTCCTTCATCACCTGGGTCGCCTACGCCTGCTACCTGCACGCCCGCGCGACGGCCGGCTGGAAGGGCCGCAAGGCCGCCTACCTGGCGATGATCGCCTTCGGCTGCTGGCTGTTCAACTACTACGGCGTCAACATCTTCGTCACCGGCAAGCACTCCTACGCGGGCGTGTGAGCCGAGAGGCGCCCACACTGGTGTCATGAGCGGTTCCATCGCACAGGGCGCCAGTCAGACCCACGGGAACACGCACATACTCCACTTCCTGGTGCGGCTCCCGAGGCCCATGGAAGACGTCTGGCCGGCGGTGGCCACCCCCGAGGGACTCGGGGTGTGGTGCACCGCCGTCGACGTTCTGCAGCCCCGGCTCGGCGGTGCGGTCGCCCTGCGCGAGCTGGGCTCCGGCCGGGTCACCGCCTGGGACGTCGACCGGGTCGCCGAATACACCGTCGAGGGCGGCGGCCGGCTCCGGTTCCATCTGGAGCGGGCCGGGGAGACGGGGAGCGTGCTGCGCTTCACCCGTGAGTTCCGGGGCGAGGGGGAGTCCGAGGCGGACTGGCGCCGACGCTTCGAACGCCTGATCGAACGGCTGGGTGCCTCGCCCCACGCCTAGGGCGGTGCCCCGGGCACCGCCTGGGCGCGCGTCAGGACACCGCGGACAGGGTGCCGTGGGCCACCGAGGCGATGCGGTCGCGCAGCCGCTCGACGTACAGCCGCAGATTCTTCGCCGCCGTGTCCGTGTCCGGGTACCGGCTCGCCAGCCACAGCCCCTCGTGCAGCCGGTTCACCCATACGCACACCTGGTCGCCGTACGACACCCGCAGCAGCGCGTGCGCCCGCTGCTCGGCCCAGCGCGCGGCGCCGGGTACGGTCCGGGCGTCGACGTAGGAGACGATCGAGTACAGGTCCGGCGAGGTCGGCCGGAAGTCCGCGCCGAGCAGCCTGAGCACCCGGGCCAGCGGCATCCGGGCCAGCGACCGGTTGGCCTGCAGCTCGGCGCGCACCGACCGCAGCGCGTCCGGGAAGCCCGCCACCCGGGCGACCGGGACCTCGATGGGGGCGCCGCCCACGTACCAGCCGACCGAGTCGTTCCACCGCGACTTCACCCGGGTGTGGAACGGCACCACGGTCCGGAACACCGCGTGCCCGCCCAGCTCGTGCACGATCAGCCCGGTCGCGGCCAGCAGACCGACCAGGCTGCCGCCGTACGGCCTGCAGTACGCCTCGAACGCCGCCGCGTCCTCCGCGTCCGCCAGCGGCTCGCACAGCATCCGCTGCCCGGGCAGCGGACCGCCCGGCTCCAGACCGAGGTCGACCGGGAAGCTCGGCAGCCTGCCGTCGCAGCGCCGGATGAACTCGCGCCAGCGGTCCACGATCGCGTGCCGGCCGTCGATGGCGTCCGCGTCGGCGCGCTCGATCTCGCAGAAGTCGACGTAACTGGCCGCCGGGACGAGGGAGTCGGGCGCGGTGCCGGCCAGGCCCGCCGTGTACAGCTCGTGCACCTCGGCGGCGATCCGGGTCAGGGAGTAGGCGTCGACGTTGCTGTGGTCGAAGGCCATGTACACGCTGGCGCCGTCGTCGCGTACGACCGCGGTGTAGATCAGGTTCGGCCAGCGCAGCGCGTCCGCGACGGTGTCGAAACGGTCCTGGAGATGCCGGACCAGCTCGTCCGCGTCGTCGAAGTCGCCCGCCTCCTCCCGCTGCAGGGACACATCGGCGGCGTCCAGGGTGAAGCGGCGCAGTTCGTCGTCCGAGGGGCCCGCCCAGCGGAAGCCGCTGCGCAGCGTCTCGTGCCGTACCGTCCAGGTCCGCAGCGCCTCCTGGAGCACGTCGAGGTCGACCGGGCCGGGCAGGTCGAAGGCGGTGCCGAGCCAGGTCGGCACGAACAGCCCGTCCTCCCGGACGCACTTGGCGGTCCTGATGTGCGACTCCTGGATGTAGGCGGGGGGCCGGGAGTCCTCCGGGAGCGCCGTCGCCGCCGCCACGGTCGCCGGGCTCAGTGTCCACTCGACGAGCCGTCCCGGCCGGACCTCGCAGCGCTGGATGTCAGTGATTCGCACGCGTCTCCCATCACAGAAAAGGGGCCCTGGTTGCGGGCCCCCCTCAAGGCAATGCCGTGGGACGCGGCCGGGATGTGCGTGGCCGGTTCATTTCACTGGAATGGCCGGTGAGTCGAACGTGTGAGTGGTTAACTGACCGTGTCAGGCCAGGGATCAGCTCAGCCGACGGAGATGGAGTCGAGCTTCTCGCGCAGATACACATGGGAGTCGACCGGCGGATACGCCACCCGGCCCACGGGCGCCGGCACGGACTCCACGAGGGTGCCGGGGGTGCACTCGCCGAAGTACACGAGGGACATCAGCTCCTCGGCGGGTGCGTCGACCGGCGGCGGCAGTACCCGGTGCCGCCCGGACCGCCACCGGTCGCCGGTCCAACGGGCCAGCAGGTCACCGACGTTGATGGTGAGTGCGGCGGGATCGTAGGGCGCGTCCGCCCAGCCGCCCGCATCGGTGTAGACCTGCAGCCCGCCCTTCCCGGCCTGCCGGTCGAGGATGGTGACGGTCCCGAAGTCGGTGTGCGGCCCGATCCGGAACTGGCCCGGCAGCGGCTCGCCGACCACCTCCGTGCCCGGATACCAGTTGATGTTGAAGCCGTACGTCGGATGGTCCATGTGCCGGGAGAAGAAGTTGCGTTCCAGCCCCAGGGCGTAGCCCAGCAGCGACAGCAGCTCCTTCTCCAGGGCGGCCATCCGCGCCAGGTACTGCGTGCCGAGCGCCTTGAGGCCGGGCACCTCGGCGGGCCACACGTTGGGCGCGTACCACTCCGCGTTGACGACGGGATCGTCGTACGGCTCGTCCGTGGCGAAGGTCAGCGACTCCTTCAGGTCGGGCGGGGTCTCCGTGCCCTCCGCGTACCCGTTGGCCTCGGCGCCGGGCCCGAGCCAGCCGCGCCCGCCGACCTTCGCCGCGTAGCGCCGCTTGACCTCCTCCGGAAGCCGGAAGAACTCCCGAGCCGCAGCGCGGACCCCGGCGCGCAGCCCCGGTTCCACCCCATGCCCGGTGACCAGCAGAAACCCGGCGGTCCGCAGCGCCTCGTCGACGGTACGGGCGAGCGCGGCCCGGCCCTCCTCGTCGCCGTCGAGCCAGGGCCGCAGGTCGATGCAGGGAACGCGCGCACTACTCACCGATGTCCTCATTCCACAGCTCCGGGTTCTCCTCGACGAAGGCACGCATCATCGCGATGCACGCGGGGTCCTCCAGCACCACGACCTCCACACCGAGCCCGGCCAGCCAGTCGTGCCCGCCGTGGAAGGTGGTGGCCTCGCCGATCACCACCCGGGAGATGCCGAACTGGCGGACCAGGCCACTGCAGTACCAGCACGGGGACAGCGTGGTGACCATGGTCGTGCCGCGGTACGTGCGCTGCCGTCCCGCCGCGCGGAACGCGGCCGTCTCCGCGTGGGCGGAGGGGTCGTCGTCCTGGACGCGGCGGTTGTGGCCGCGGCCGAGGAGGGTGCCGTCGGGGGCGTAGAGCGCGGCGCCAATGGGGATCCCGCCCTCGGCCAGGCCCGCGCGGGCCTCGTCCAGAGCGGTGGCGAGCCAGGCCCGGGCCTGTCGTTCGTCCATGCCCCTACTGTCCTGTGCGGCGGGGTGCGGGGCAACGGCGACGGTCAGAACCCACCCGCCGCGCTTACCCGATTCGCGTTCACGCCGCCACCGACCGCCAGATCCGTTCCGGCAGCAGTACCGCCGCCTGGTCGAGATCCACGTCGTCGATCCCGGACAGCCACCGGCGGGCGATCCCGACGACCGGCCCGAGGATCAGGGACTCCAGCAGCGGTGCCGGAAGCGGAGCGAGATCGCCGGCGTCCACATGCCGTCCCGCCCACTCCGCCAGCGGCGACAGCCGGGCCTCCTGCGCGTCCCGGAGCCGCTTGCCGTCGGCCATGCCCTGCCGGTCGGCGTACGAGGAGTGCAGCAGCAGCGCCGCCTCCCGGTGCTGCTGGACGAAGTCCAGATACGTCTTGACCAGGGCACGGATGCCGGTGTGCGCGGTACGGGTGTGCTCCAGCGCCCCGACCAGCTCGCCGAGCAGCCGGCCGAGCCACCGCGTGAGCAGGGCGTTCATCAGCCCGTCGACACTGCCGAAGTGGTGGTAGAGGCTGCCGAGGCTGACCCCGCTCGCCTTGGTGAGCGCCGCGACCGTCAGCCCCTGCTCGCCGGACTCGGCGTACAGCCGCAGGGCGGCGTCCAGGAGCTGTTCGGCGGTGGCCTCGCCACGCTTCTGCTTGGGGCTCATTCTGAAGAACTTTTCTAGAAAGATATTTTAGTTCTGTGGGCTGTTGGCCCACACTGGTTGCCTCATCCTCACATCCAGGAGCGGCTGATGTCGTCACCCGAGAACCCAGGAACCCCCGAGAAGAAGCAGGGCCTCGCCTGTCTGGGCGTGCTCGGGGTCATCGCCGTCGTCGTGTTACTCCTGGTCTTCGTCAACCGGGGCGGCGGCAGCAGCGACGTGTCCGGCGACACGGCCGCGTCACCGTCGTACCCGACCGCCACGGCGACCGGCGAGCCGTACACCAGCGATCCGTACACGAGCGAGCCGAGCACCGGCGACCCGTACAGCAGCTACAGCAGCACTCCGGACACGAGCGCCCCGTACGGCACCGGCAACCCCTACGACACCCCGAGCCCGGACCCGAGCCCCTACACCTCGGGCACCTGCCTCAACGGCACCCTGCCGGACTCCACCACCGCGCAGTCCGTCAGCGGCGTGGACGAGGTCTCCTGCTCCGCGTCCGACGCGCACTACCAGGTGATCGAGACGATTCCGCTGACCTCGGACATGAGCCGCTGCAATGACAACCCCCGGACCCAGTACGCCTTTTCATCGCGCTACACGATCAACGGGTCGACCATCAACGAGTATGTGTACTGCCTGGTGGGCCTCGGGTCCTACGCGCGCTGAAGCAGAAGCAGGGGGAGAGAGTTGATCGGGGAACACGACGGGGTCGAGCCGCTGGAAGGGGACGATCCCCGGCGGATCGGACCGATCCCGCTCGTCGGCCGGCTCGGAGCCGGCGGCATGGGGCGGGTTTACCTCGGTGTGCACGAGGGGCGGTACGCCGCCGTCAAACAGGTCCTGCCGTCGGTCGTCGGCGAGGACAAGGACTTCGTCCGCCGCTTCGGACACGAGCTGGACAACCTCTCCCGGCTGCCCGCCGGGGCCACCGCGCCGCTGCTCGCCGGGGACCGGGACGCCCGCCCGCCGTGGTTCGCCACGGCCTACGTCCCCGGGCTGACCCTGCGCGAGGCCGTCGAGGCGCACGGCAGGCCGCTGCCGGCCGCGTCGCTGTGGCTGCTGCTGCGGCGGGCCGCGGAGGGGCTGGCGGCGGTGCACGGGCTGGACATGGTGCACCGGGACGTCAAGCCGTCCAACGTCATGCTGACCCTGGACGGGGTCACCCTCATCGACTTCGGGGTCGCCCGGGCCGCCGAGCAGAGCCAGCTCACCCGGACCGGCATGGTGGTCGGCACCCCGGCCTACATGTCGCCGGAGCAGGCCTCCGGCGCCCGCCGGCTGACCGGCGCGGTGGACGTCTTCGCGCTCGGGTCCGTGGTGGCGTACGCGGGCAGCGGGCAGCCGCCGTTCGGTGACGAGTCGGGGCACGGGGTGCTGTACCGGATCGTCCACGAGCAGCCCGACCTGGACGAACTGCGGTCCGTGGACGCAGAGTTGGCCGATGTCGTCGCCTCCTGCCTGGACAAGGACCCGGAGGGCCGCCCCACCGCGGCCGAGCTGCTGGAGCTGACCGCCGGCCACGTGGCGTCGTCCGACGCGCCGCTGTGGCCCACGGCCGTCACCGAACACCTCACCGCCCGCGCGGAGTTCGCGGCGCAGGTGCCGGAGGTGGGGGACAGGACGGTTCCGGCGGCCGGCGGAACGGCTGAGCCGGAGCCCCGAGGCGCCGCCGGGCCCGAGTCCGGGCCCCAGGTCGTCGTGGGGCCCGGCGGGGGACGGTCCGAGCCGCAGCGGCGGCGCAGGCGCCTGCTGGTGGCCGTCGTACCGATCGTGGTCGGCGCCGGAGTCGCGACCCTCGCCTTCCAGCTGGCCCCGTACGCCACCGACGCCCGTCACGACGGTGCCGCCGGCACGCCGGGCGCCTCCGCCTCCGTCTCCGCGACGGCCGACGCCACGCCCGGCGGATCCGCGGCGAGCCCCTCCGGGAAGCCCACGCCCGGCAACAAGGGCTCGGCGTCCCCGGCGAACGGGAAGAAGCCCGGGAAGAACGGCGACTCGAAGACCGGCTCGCAGGGCACGGACGGCTCCGACGACGGGAGCACCGGGACCGGAGGCAACGGCGCAGGCGGGGGCTCGGGCTCAGGCGGCTCGGCGGGCTCGGGCGGCGCAGGAAGCTCCGGCGGGTCGAGCGGCTCCGGCGGCTCCGGCGGCTCCGGCGGTTCGAGTGGTTCCGGTGGCGGCAGCGGTGGCTCGTCCGGTGGGGGCACCAGCCCCGGTTCCGGCGCGTTCCGGCTGAAGAACGGCGAGAACGGCAAGTGCCTGACCCAGGTCTACGGCTCGACCGGCCTCGGCAGTTGCTCGGACTCCACGGCCCGCTGGACCTTTCGCAGTGCCGCGGGCGGCAGCGTCAAGGTCGTCAACGTCTCGACCGGCTCCTGTCTGAGCGCCAACGGCAACGGCCAGGCCGTCTTCGTCGGCGACTGCTCGCAGGGCGGCAGCAACCTCCGCTGGTCGACGGGTTCCGGCGACTCCCTGCGCACGGTCTACGACGGCGGCTGCCTCGACCTCGCCTTCGGCGGCGGCGTGGCCGAGGCGAGCTGCCAGTCCGGGGCGTCCTCGCAGAGCTGGGCCCGCACATGAGGCCGCCGTCGCCGTAGGGGCGGTCGCCGCTCGGGTCGCCGCCGGTCTAACCGCTGATCAACGCTGTGATCGCCCGTACGGCCTCGGCCACCGGCTGGCCGACCGCCCCGACGGCGGCGGCGATCCCGGCGACGGCCCGCAGCGCCCGGTGCCGCTCCAGCGCGGGTACGGCGGCGTCGGGGCCGAGGGCGGGCAGGGACTCGTCCAGGAGCTGGGCGTCGGGCGCCGACACCTCGGCCCGCAACTCGGCGACGAGCCGGGTCAGTTCGGCGAGCGCGGCGACCAGGGCCGGGTCCTGCTGCCCGGCTCCGGCACCGCCCTCGTTTCGGACGATGCCCTGGTTGCCCTGGCCGCCGTACATGTTCACGTTGTCGCCGTAGTAGTTGTTGTTGCCGCTCATGCGCCGATCCCCACGTTTCCGCTGCCGCCGTACATGTTGACGTTGTCGCCGAAGTAGTAGTTCTTCGGCGAGACGGTGAGGCTCTCCACCGTCACCCTGAACTCGGCTTCCGGGTGATCGATGGCGTAGGAGATCTGGCCGACGATCTCGTCCAGCCGGCGCGGGTCCCGGCTGGTGACCAGCGCGGTGGACGCGCCCGAGGTCTCGACCGCCATGACGTGCTGCGGGGAGGCGGTCAGGACGGAGAACATGTCGATCAGGAAGAAGATCTCGGCGACGACGGCCACGATCCAGATGAAGGTGACGTAGCCGGCGACGCCGGAGCTCTGCTGCCCTCCTCCTCCCAGGTCTCCTCCTCCCAGCGTCAGGGAGGGCAGGCTGGGCAGCATCGCGATGAATCCGACGGCCAGTGTCCCGGCCGTGTACCGCAGGAACCGCAGCACCGCCTCCTTGCGCCTGGGGCGCAGGACGAAGGAGTAGACGCGGGCTATGTTCTGCAGCGGGTACACCGCAGCGCCGATCCACAGGATCCGCTTGCTGACCCGGAGATCGAGCCGCGCGGGCGCCGGATGCGGTGACGGCGCGGGCACGTCGGGCATGGACGGTGCCGTGGCGGGCGCGGTGGGCGGAGCGGTGGGCGCGGTGGGCGCGCCCGTCGGTGTCAGCGGGACGGCTGCGGTCGCCGGCTCCTGAGCCGGGCGTTCGGGTGGCTGGCCGTTCTGCATCGGTTTCTGTCCCCCAGAGGTCAGGCGATACCTCACAACTCAGTGACGACCATTAACAACATCCCTGGTGGGGGATGGCAAGCCGTTGTGAACGGCGAAGTGCCCGCCGAATGAGGGGATTTGATGGTGACTCAGTCGGCCACGCCGACTCGGTCGGCCACGCGCAGCAGCAGCTTTCCGGTGCTCGACCGTCCGCCCAGCAGCCGGTGTGCCTCCGCCGCGTCCGCGAGGGCGAACTCGGCCGTCACCGGCAGCGTCACCGTCCCGTCGGCGGCCCGCGCGAACGCCTGCTGGGACAGCCGGCGCAGCGCGTCCGGGGCGTCGGCGGCCAGGGACAGGATGGAGAAGCCGGAGACCGAGACGCCGTGCGGGGACAGCTCCGGCGGGCCCACGCTCCACGGCTCGGCGCCGCTCGCGTTGCCGAAGGAGACCAGGCGTCCGAAGAGCGCCAGCGAGGCCAGTCCGGCGCGCAGGGTGTCGCCGCCGACCGGATCCAGTACCAGGTCGACGCCCCGCCCGCCGGTCGCGTCGCGCACCGGTTCCCGGAAGCCGCCGACGAACACCTCGTCGTAGCCGTGACTCTTGGCGTGGGCGGCCTTCGCGGCCGAGGAGACCACGCCGTACACGGCCCCGGCGCCCGCCGCCCGGGCCAACTGGCCGACCGCCGTGCCGATTCCGCCCGCCGCGCCCTGCACGAGCACCGACTCGCCGGGCTGGAGCCGGCCGACGGTGTGGACCAGGGCGTACGCCGTGGGCAGGACCGCCGGCAGGGTCGCGGCGGTGCGCAGGTCCAGGCCGGCGGGGACCGGGAAGACGGCCGTCGCCTCGGCCACCACCACCTCCGCGTACGCGCCGCTCGGCGGAAGCGCCATCACTTCCTGGCCGACGGCCAGGCCGGTGACACCGGCGCCGAGCGCGCGGACACGGCCGGAGACCTCCACACCGGGGACGTGCGGCAGCGCGGGCACCCGGTAGCCCTCCGCGCGGGCCTTCAGGTCGACGAAGTTCACGCCGGTGTAGGCCACGTCGATGCTCACCTGGCCGGGGCCCGGTTCCGGCAGCTCGGCCGTCACCAGCCGCAGCACCTCGGGGCCGCCGTACTCCTGGAACTCCACCGCGCGCATGCCGTACCCCCGGCTCCACTCGACTTGTTCGATCGAATTCGATCGAAGGTGAACACACGCAAGTGTAGGGAGCGCATCAGAGTCCGCCGCTCTGACTCATCTTCATATTCCTTTAATGTCACGTTAGTTGGGCGTTCCATCCGGCGGCGTTCGGGGAACGGACGATCCTGTCCCCGCTGACGCAGGAGACACGGGTGGCCGAAGACAGAGGCGAGACCGACAGACCCCGTCATAGCGACAGACCCCGTCCGAGCGGCGAGCCGCGCCTGCTGGTCGGCGCTCCCGCCGTCGTGCCCCCGCCGCGCTCGCGGGCACGCCGGCTGTTCCCGCGCCTCGTCGCGGCCGTCACCGCCCTGTGCGCGATCGTCGTCCTCGTCCAGGGGCACACCGCTCTGCCCTTCGAGCGGATCGTCACGATCGAGGCCAAGATGGCCTCCAAGGCCGACTACTTCGAGGACCCGGAGGTCCAGCGGCTGCTGATCCGGCACGGCTTCCGGGTGCACATCACCCGCCTGGGATCGAGGGACATCGCCACCCAGCACTACGACGGCGACGACGTCGTCTTCCCGTCCGGACAGCCCGCCGCCGACCTGATCACCAGGAAGCGGGCGGCCGAGGGCTACCCGACGACCACCTACCGCCCCTTCGTCAGCCCGATCGTGCTCGGCACCTACCGCGAGTACGCCGAGACGCTCCAGGACGCCGGGATCGCCACCCCGCTACCCGGCGCACCGGCCGGGCAGAAGCCGCTCTACTACGCGCTGAACATGGAGAAGTTCCTGCAGGCGACCGCCGACGGCGTCCGCTGGGACGGGCTGAGGATCTCCCGGCACGGCCTCCGCAACGGCAACAAGGTGCTCGCCCAGACCTCCGACATCTGCGAGGCCAACTCCGCCGGAACCTATCTGGGCCTCGTCTCCTACGTGTGGAACCACGGCAACATCCCGCAGAACCCGGCCGAGGCGACCCGCTTCGCCGACCGGATCCGGCTCCTCCTCAACGACCAGGGCATGCCGTCCTCGGAGAAGAACGAGACCTACGTCTCCGCCGAGGGCAAGAGCATCGCCCCCATCGCGGTGATCTACGAGCACCAGTTCCTGGCCCACCAGATCGCCACCCGGGCCGACACCGGGCACATCGACAGCGAACGCGTGCTCCTCTACCCGTCGGCGCGGTTCGTCACCGAGCCCCAGCTCATCGCCCTGACCCCCGCCGGCGACCGGCTCGGCCGGCTGATCACCACCGACCCGGCCCTGCAGAGCCGGGCGATGGAGCTGGGCTTCCGGGTCCGGGACGCCGAGGGCGCCGAGGCCACCAGCGACGAGCTGACCCGGTTCCTGCGGGAGCGGAACATCCAGGTGCCGGTCCTGTCGGCCGACGACACCAAGGCCGTACTGCCCCGGCTCGACCTGCTGGAGCGGATGATCGAGAGCGTCGGCGACTGCGCCCCGGTCTCGCAGTCCGCGGCCGACGGGGACGCACCATGAGGGCCCCTGATCCGAGGGCGCCCGGTCTCCTCTTCACCCTGTGCCTCGTCCTGCTCGCCGCACTCGTCTCCTGCTCCGGTGGCGGCAGTGGCCCGGACACCACCCTGCGCGTCCTGGCCAGCGACGAACTCACCGACATGAAACCGCTGTTGGACCAGCTTACGAAGGACACCGGGGTCCGCCTGGACATGGACTACGAGCCGACCAACGACGCCGGCGACACCCTGCTCACCGGCCGCCACTCCTACGACCTGGCCTGGCTCTCCTCCGACCGCTACTTCCGGCTGAAGGCCAAGAGGGCCGCCGCCGGGACCCACCCGGCCACCGTCGTGCAGAGCACCTCGATCATGCGCTCCCCGGTCGTCGTCGGCCTCACCCCCGACGTGGCCCGGCAACTGCGGGACAAGACCCCCGGCGGCCGCCTCTCCTGGGCGGACATCGCCGACGCGGCCGCCACAGGCACCCTGCGCTTCGGCATGGCCGACCCCCGGCACAGCAACAGCGGCCTGGCCGCGCTGGTCGGTGTCGCCACCGCGGCAGCCGGCACCGGCAGCGCGCTGCGCCCCACGGACGTCAGCTGCGACCGGCTGCGCGGCTTCCGCTCCGGGCAGACCCTGACCGCCGAGAGCTCCCGCGCCCTGCTGGACGTCTTCGCCGCCCGGCCGGGCCGTACCAACGCCCTGATCACCTACGAGTCCGAGCTGCTCACCCTGAACGCCTCCGGCCGGCTGAAGCAGCCCCTGCAGATCGTCCACCCCGCCGACGGCATGATCCTGTCCGACTACCCGCTGCTGCTGCTCGACCCGGCCCGCCGCGCCGCCTACGACCGCGTGGTGTCCTGGCTGACCGCCACCGGCCACCAGCGGGACATCATGCGCCGCACCCTGCGCCGCCCGGTCGGCACCGCCGTCCCGCGCGACCCCCGCCTCGCCGCCCCGCTGGACAACGCGCTGTACTTCCCGGACGACCCGGCCGTCCTCGACCGGCTCCTCGCCGACTACGGCGACCCCCGGCGGCGCGCCGCCGACCAGGTGATCTTCCTGCTCGACTTCTCCACCTCGATGCGCGGCGCCCGTACGACCGCGCTGCGTGCCGCGTTCGCCTCGCTCAGCGGCGCGGACTCCTCCGCCACGGCCAAGTTCGTCCGCTTCTACCAGGGCGAGAGACTCACCGTGGTCCGCTTCGGCGGCCGGCCACTGGCCGAACGCACGGTCACCGTGCGCGGCCCGGCCGACCTCACGACCCTCGCCGACTTCGTCGCCGGCGGCGGCTACGACGACGCCACCGCCGTCTGGTCCGCCCTGGACCACGGCTACGGCATCGCCGAGCGGACCCTGAGCGAGGACCCGGGGCGCACGGTGTCCCTCGTGCTGATGACCGACGGCGAGAACAACGCGGGCATCGACCGCGCCGCCTTCGCCGGCCGCTACCGGGCCCGCCCCGCCGACGTCCGCGCCGTGCACACGTACCCCGTCCACTTCGGCGAGGCCGACGCGGCCGAACTGCGCGCGGTCGCCGCGCTGACCGGCGGCCGCATGGTCGACGCCGCCGCGCCCGACTCGTCCCTGTCCACCGCGTTCAAGGAGATCCGTGGCTGTTCTTGACGGCACCTGGTGGAGCGCCTGGTGGGGCGCGATGGTGTGGTGGCTGGCCGCCTTCGCCGGTCTGCTCGTGCTGGGCGCACTGACGCTGCGCCGTGCTCTCGGACGGCTCGGCAGGCCGTCCGAGGACCCCAACTACCAGCCCCTGTACCTCGACAACGACGCCGTCATGGGCCTGTACAAGATGGGCAACTACAAGTCGGCGATGCGCAGGGAGGTCGAGGAGCGGCGGATGCGCAACGCCGGGTGCCTGGCGGCGATTCCCCTGATGTCCCTGCTGTTCAAGGTGACGGGCGGCAGCAGCACCGAGGTCGTCGCCAAGTACGTGGAGAGCAGTGAGCCGATATCGGTGATCGGCCTGCTGCTGTCCGTCCTGCGGCGCAAGGACGCGCTCGTCGAGGTGGAGCTGGGGCGGAACTCCGGGACCGTCACACCGAACCACGTCCTGAGCCGGAAACTGGCCGGCTCCGCCCAGGAGGTGGTGCTCACCGAGATCGGCGAGTTCGTCATGGTCACCGGCCGCTTCGAGGCCGTACGCGCACAGGGCGAGACCCTGGTGATGCGGGCGCCCTACGGCGACGGGGAGTCCGCCGCGCATCTGCGGGTCGTGCTGCGCGGCGACGGGCTGCGCCGGCCCGACCGCAAGCTGCCCGGCGGCCAGTTCCCGGCCCACTGCCTGGGCAAGGTGACGAGCTGGGACCCCGAGGCCCGCGAGAGCGTGCTGGAGTACCCCATCGCGGTGTTCCTCTGAGCCGTGTTCCTCTGAGCCGTGTGCCTCCGAGCCGGGTTCCTCGTGAGAACCGGGTCAGTCGCCCTTGGGCTCGTCCGTGTCGCGCGAGTTGTCCAGGGACTTGAGGAACTCGGGGTTGTCGTCGGGGGCGACCCAGCGCGCGGGCGCGTCCCGGTGCCGTTCCGCGGGGGCGGCGCCGCCCGCCGGCACCTCCCGCCGCCGGCCGGTGATCAGCCAGGCCACCGGACCGACCAGCACCTCCCCGAAGAGCAGGATGATGACCACCCACGCCACCTTCGGCAGATGCCGCACCTCTTCCTCAGGGGTGTTCAGACAGTCCACGAAGGCATAGATCCACAGAGCCAGCACCAGCAGAAACGGCAGATACCTGAGCATGGCGTGCGATCCCCCGGCAAGTGAGACGGCCTCGATGACCGGGCCAGCGTAGCGGCGGCGGCACTTTTCAGGGGTGGGCGCCGGGACAAAGCGGGCCGTCGGCGATACTTGACCGCATGGCTTACGACGATCTTCGCTCCCTGCTGCGGGCGCTGGAGCGCGAGGGCGACCTCAAGCGCATCAAGGCCGAGGTCGACCCGTATCTGGAAGTCGGGGAGATCGTCGACCGGGTGCAGAAGTCCGGCGGCCCGGCGCTGCTCTTCGAGAACGTGAAGGGCTCGGCGATGCCCCTCGCGATGAACGTCTTCGGCACCGACCGCCGCCTGCTGAAGGCGCTGGGCCTGAAGTCGTACGGCGAGATCTCCGAGAAGATCGGCGGCCTGCTGCGCCCCGAGCTGCCGCACGGCTTCGTCGGCGTCCGGGAGGCCTTCGGCAAGCTCGGCGCGATGACCCACGTACCGCCGAAGAAGATCAAGGAAGCCCCGGTGCAGGAGGTCGTGCTGCACGGCGACGAGGTGGACCTCGACCGGCTCCCGGCGCTGTTCACCTGGCCGCAGGACGGCGGCTCCTTCTTCAACCTGGGGCTCACGCACACCAAGGACCCCGAGACCGGCATCCGCAACCTCGGCCTGTACCGGCTGCAGCGCCACGACCGGCGCACCATCGGCATGCACTGGCAGATCCACAAGGACAGCCGGAACCACTACCAGGTCGCGGCGAGGAGGGGTGAGCGGCTGCCCGTCGCGATCGCCTTCGGCTGCCCGCCCGCCGTCACCTACGCCTCCACCGCCCCCCTCCCCGGCGACATCGACGAGTACCTGTTCGCCGGGTTCATCGCGGGCAAGCGGATCGAGATGGTCGACTGCAAGACGGTCCCGCTGCAGGTGCCCGCGAACGCCGAGGTCGTCCTGGAGGGCTGGCTGGAGCCGGGCGAGATGCTGCCCGAGGGCCCCTTCGGCGACCACACCGGCTTCTACACCCCGCAGGAGCCGTTCCCGGCCCTGAAGATCGACTGCGTGACGATGCGGAAGCGCCCGCTGCTCCAGTCGATCGTCGTGGGCAGGCCCCCGACGGAGGACGGCCCGCTGGGCCGCGCCACGGAGCGCTTCTTCCTGCCCCTCCTCAAGATCATCGTCCCGGACATCGTGGACTACCACCTCCCCGAGGCCGGCGGCTTCCACAACTGCGCGATCGTCTCGATCGACAAGAAGTACCCGAAGCACGCGCAGAAGGTGATGCACGCGATCTGGGGGGCGCACATGATGTCCCTGACCAAGCTGATCGTGGTCGTGGACGCCGACTGTGACGTGCACGATCTGCACGAGGTCGCCTGGCGGGCCCTCGGCAACACCGACTACGCCCGCGACCTCACGGTCGTCGAAGGCCCCGTCGACCACCTGGACCACGCCTCCTACCAGCAGTTCTGGGGCGGCAAGGCGGGTATCGACGCCACGAAGAAGTGGCCCGAGGAGGGCTACACCCGCGACGGCGGCTGGCCGGACATGGTCCTGTCCGACCCGGATACGGCGGCCCTGGTGGACCGCCGCTGGAAGGAGTACGGCCTGTGAGCAGCGCCTCTGCCGCGATCCCCCAGCCGGGACGCACGAAGGCCTTCCTGCGCCTGGTGATGATCGAGCACTCGATCTTCGCGCTGCCCTTCGCGTACATCGCCTCCCTGACGGCGATGTACGCGTGGGACAGGAACATCCACTGGGGCCGGCTGCTGCTGGTCACCATCTGCATGGTCGGCCTGCGCACGTTCGCGATGGCGGTCAACCGGATCATCGACCGCGAGATCGACGCCCGTAACCCGCGTACGGCGCACCGGGAGCTGGTCACCGGCGCCATGTCGGTCCGGCACGCGTGGACGGGCGCCCTGATCGCGCTGGTGATCTTCCTGGGCGCGGCGGCGCTCCTGAACCCGCTGTGCCTGGCGCTGGCCCCGGTGGCGGTGATCCCGATGGTGGTCTACCCCTACGGCAAACGGTTCACGAACTTCCCGCAGGCGATCCTGGGCCTGGCCCAGGCGATGGGCCCGATCGGCGGCTGGCTCGCGATCTCCGGGTCCTGGTCCTGGGACGCGGTGATCCTCGGCCTCGCCGTCGGCATCTGGATCGGCGGCTTCGACCTGATCTACGCCTGCCAGGACGTCGAGACCGACCGCGAGACCGGCGTCATGTCGGTCCCGGCCCGCTTCGGCGTCCCGGCCGCGATCTGGGGCGCCCGGGTCTGCCACACGATCACGACGGCCCTGTTCGTCTGGTACGGGGTGGCCACCCATGCCGGCGCGTTCTTCTGGCTGGGCCTGCTGATCGTCGCGGGCGCCTTCCTCTACGAACACCGCATCGTCCGCCCCCACGACCTGTCCCGCCTCAACAGGGCCTTCTTCTCGGTCAACGGCTTCATCGGCATTGCCCTGTTCGTGTGCGCCCTGCTGGACCTCTGCGTCCGGGGTCTGACGTTCTGAGGCACTGCGCGCCACCCGGCCTGAACAGTCCCCGACCCACCGGTACGCTCAAGGTGTGAACGCAGGAGAAACGCAGCGCGTGCCTTGGATCGTGGGGGTGTCCGGTGCGTCCGGGACGCCGTATGCGGCGGCCGTGCTGCGGGCGCTGCTGGACGCGGGGGAGACGGTCGACCTCGTGGTCAGCCGGGCCTCGCGGCTGACGCTGCTGGACGAGACGGGCATCTCGTTCCGCGACGCCCACTGGCAGGACGACCTGCGGGAATGGCTGGCCCGGGGAGCCGACGGCAAGCCCGGGACCTTCGACGTGGACCTCGACGGGGTGCGGTACTGGAGCGCGGGCGACCTCGCGGCCGGGCCGTCCTCGGGGTCGTACCCGGCGAAGGGGATGCTCGTCGTGCCCGCCTCCACCGCCTGTGTGGCCGGTGTGGCGCTCGGGCTGTCCAAGGACCTGCTGCAGCGTACGGCGAGTGTCACCCTGAAGGAGCGCCGGACGCTCGTCGTGGCCGTACGGGAGAGCCCCTTGAACGGCCAGACGCTGCGCCACCTCGTCGCGCTGGACGACGCCGGAGCCGTCGTCGTACCGGCCTCGCCCGCCTTCTACGCGGGCGCCACCCACATCCAGGACCTGGTGGACTTCGTCGCCGGGCGGGTGCTGGACGCGGCGGGCGTCGAGCACGGCCTGTACCGGCGCTGGCGGGGCGAGCTGGGCGGCGGATCGGCGCCGGCGGACTAGCGGACCAGCAGGGCACAGCGCACTACCTCTCATCACTCCGGAATTCTTCAGTGGAAGGCTTCGATCGCATGGACGCGGTGGACAGGCAGCTCATCCAGGCCCTGAGGGAGAACGGCCGGGCCTCGTACGCGGAGCTGGGGCGCCTCGTCGGCCTGTCGGGCCCCAGCGTCACCGACCGCATCAACCGGCTGGAGGCGGCCGGTGTCATCACCGGCTACCGCGCCACGGTGAACGCGGCCTCGCTCGGCCTCGGCGTCACCGCGCTGATCGGCATCTCGCTCTCCGACGCCGCCGACCACGAGGACGTCGCCCAGCGGCTGCGGGACCTGCCGGAGATCGAGGACTGCTGGTTCATCGCCGGCGACGACTCCTTCATGCTCAAGGCGCGGGCGGCGGACGTGGACGGCCTGGAGCGGATCATCCGGCGGCTGTCCGGCACCAAGGGTGTGTCCCGGACCCGTACCACCATCGTGCTCTCCACGAAGTGGGAGAACCGGGTCGGAGAGCTGCCCGAAGAGGCCTGAGGGCATGGGCGTACGGTTGGGTCGTTGTCGTAGAAAGGTGTTGGCATGGACGTCGGGCTCAAGCGCGAGCTGGAGGAGAAGGTCCGCTCCGGTGAGCGGCTGACCCGCGAGGACGGCATCGCGCTGTACGAGTCGGACGACCTGGCGTGGCTCGGCGGCCTCGCGCACGAGGTGCGCACCCGCAAGAACGGCGACGTGGTGCACTTCAACGTCAACCGGCACCTGAACATGACCAACGTGTGCACGGCCTCCTGCGCCTACTGCTCCTTCCAGCGCAAGCCGGGGGAGAAGGACGCGTACACGATGCGCATCGAGGAGGCCGTCAAGCTCGCCAAGGCGATGGAGTCGGAGAACCTCACCGAGCTGCACATCGTCAACGGCCTGCACCCGAACCTGCCGTGGCGCTACTACCCGCGCTCCCTGCGCGAGCTGAAGGCCGCCCTCCCGAACGTCTCGCTCAAGGCCTTCACGGCGACGGAGATCCACCACTTCGAGACGATCAGCGGTCTGTCGGCCTCGGACATCCTGGACGAGCTGATCGACGCGGGCCTGGAGTCGCTGACCGGCGGTGGCGCGGAGATCTTCGACTGGGAGGTCCGGCAGCACATCGTGGACCACCGGACCCACTGGGAGGACTGGTCCCGCATCCACCGCCTGGCGCACGAGAAGGGGCTCAAGACCCCCTGCACGATGCTCTACGGCCACATCGAGGAGCCCCGCCACCGGGTCGACCACGTCCTGCGGCTGCGCGAGCTCCAGGACGAGACGAACGGCTTCCAGGTCTTCATCCCGCTGCGCTACCAGCACGACTTCGTGGACATGAAGGACGGCAAGGTACGCAACACCCTCCAGGCCCGCACCCAGATGGCGACCGGCGCGGAGGCCCTGAAGACCTTCGCGGTGTCGAGGCTGCTGTTCGACAACGTCCCGCACGTCAAGGTCTTCTGGGTGATGCACGGCGTGCAGACCGCCCAGCTGGCCCTCCAGCACGGCGCGGACGACATGGACGGCTCGGTCGTCGAGTACAAGATCACGCACGACGCGGACAACTACGGCACCCCGAACAAGCTGACCCGCGAGGATCTGCTGGACCTGATCCGTGACGCCGGCTTCCGGCCGGTGGAGCGCAACACCCGCTACGAGATCATCCGCGAGTACTACGGCCCGGACCCGGCGCGCAGGGACTCCCCGCAGCCGATGCGGGTGTGATATCGGACGGGCGATGAGGGCCGTGCGGCGTAATGGATACGATGGCCGCATGGCCCTTACCTTCACCCTCGACCCCGCCATCACCCCGGCGCTGCGCGACGGCATCCTCGACCTGTGGACGGACGTCTCCAACGCGGGCGGCGCCGTGGGCTTCGTACCGCCGGTGAGCCGGGAGGACGTCCGCCCGGAACTGGTGGCGCACTTCGTGGCCATGGCCGAGGGCCGGCACCGGCTGCTCGTCGGGTGTGACGAGACGGGCGCACCGGCCGCGACCGCCTTCTTCGCCTACAACACGCACCGGCTCCAGAAGCACTGGGTGTGGCTGTACACGGTGATGGTCCACCCCCGCCACCAGGGCAAGGGATACGGCCGCGACCTGCTCGCGGCCGCCGAGGACGCCGCCCGCAGCTTCGACGGCGTCGACGCGATCCGGCTGACCTGCCGGGGCGGCACCGGCCTGGAGCGGTTCTACGGCTCCTGCGGTTACAAGGAGGTCGGCCGGATCCCCGCCGCCATCCGCGTCGCACCCGGCGACGACCGCGACGACGTGTTCATGCTGAGGCCACTCGCCTGACCCCCCTGCAAGATCCCTCCCTCGTCATGCTTCACTGGACGATGACCCTCTTTGGAATCGGACGAGTGGATTGAGATGCTCCGCTACACGCTGATGCGCCTCGGCGTCTTCGCCGGCTGCCTCGTGGTCGTCTGGGGAGCCGTCTATTCCGGTATCTTCCCGCGCGGTTTCGGCGACTCCAACTTCCTGTGGGTGCTGCTGCTGTCGCTGGTGCTGTCCGCGCCGATCAGCTGGGTGGTGCTGCGCAAGGAGCGCGACCGGGCCTCCGTGCAGATCGTCGGCAGGGTCGACCGGATGAAGGCCAACCTGGAGGCCAACCGCAGCCAGGAGGACGTGGCCGACGACAGTGCCCGGGCGCAGGGCGAGGCGGCCGCGTCCAACTAGTCTTGCCCTCATGGGTGGGGCGAGGACCAAACGGATGCCGCGTGCGGTGCGGGAGCAGCAGATGCTCGACGCCGCCGTGCAGATCTTCGGCCAACGCGGCTACATGGCCGCGTCGATGGACGAGATAGCCGAACTGGCGGGTGTCTCCAAACCCCTGGTCTACCTCTACCTGCACTCCAAAGAGGACCTCTTCACCGCCTGCATCCGGCGCGAGGCCGCCGCCCTGACGGAGGCCGTCCGCGCCGCGGTCCGCACCGACCTGCCCGTCGACCGCCGGCTCTGGGACGGCCTCCGGGCCTTCTTCGCCCACACCGCCGAGCACCCCGACGCCTGGTCCGTCCTCCACCTCCAGGCCCGCACCCACGGCGAGCCCTTCGCGGCCGAGGCCGCCGCGATGCGCACGGAGATCGTCACCTTCGTCACCCGTCTGGTCGCGATCGCGGCCCGCGAGGCCCACCGGGACCCCGATCTGCCCGAACGCGAGGTCGCGGGGCTGGCCGAGGCGCTGGTGGGAGCGGCGGAATCGCTGGCCACGTGGGCCAACGAGACGGATGGCGTCACCGCCCGGGAGGCCGCGTCCACCTTGATGAACTTCGCGTGGTCGGGACTGGGGAACCTGATGCGGGAGTGTCCCTGGATTCCGCCAGGAGACTAGGCGCCGTTGGGGTTCTTGGCCATTGCCGGGTGCGCGAGCGACCCACCACATGCCCGCCCCCGGAGTCGGCCATGCAGCCCTACGGCGCTCAGCTCACCTCCCCGGTCAGGTGCAGTCGACCCTCGGCCCCCCGCAGCTCGAAGCGACCGTCGCCGTCCGCGCCGTAGGCGACCGTCCCCGGCAACAGCACCGGCGCCCGGAACTCGGCCCGCACCCTGTCGTACCCGCTCATGCCGTGGGCGGCCACGCAGCGGGCCACCGTCCACATGCCGTGCGCGATGGCGCGCGGGAAGCCGAAGAGGCGGGCGGTGAGCGGGTACAGATGGATGGGGTTGCGGTCACCGGAGACGGCGCCGTACCGCCGCCCGACATCCCCACCGAGCCGCCACTCGGCGACGACGGGCAGCGCGGGCCCCTCCCGCGCCGGTTCCGCCGCCGTACGGCCGGTGGTCCGGTGCCGCGCGAGATACGTGCTCCGCGACTCCCACACGACACCCCCGCCGGCCCGCATCCCGGTCACCACCGTGGCTTCGGTACCGCGCCGGTGCGGGCGCAATCCCTCCACGTGCACGGCGAGTTCGTACTCCCCGGTCGCCGGTAGGGGCGCGTACCGGATGATCTCGATCGACGTGTGGACGAGCCCCAGCAGCGGCAGCGGAAAGGCCCGGTGGCTCATCAGCCGCATGGCCAGGGGAAAGCCGAGCACATGCGGATAGGTGACGGGCAGATCGTCCACGCCACTGCCGCTCACGCCCCCGCCGTCCACGTCACCGCCCGAACCGGTGGCGAAGCCGCACACCCGCTCGTAGGCGGCGAGCCGTGCCGGGTCGATCCGCAGCCCGGCCCGGGTCAGTCGGGTGGCCGGGAAACCGGCCTCGGGGGAGGGGCGTTTGAAGGGCGAGCGCACCACGCCGGCCGTGAGATGCAACAACGAGCCTGCCATGGCCATCCCCCCTGCTTACTCTGAAGTAAGGTTACCGCTGGTAAGTCTACGACACGCGTCCCGGCTCAAAGGGCCCGCCCGCACCCGGCAACGGGGAGACCCGCGCGGCGGGAAGCCGCCAAAAAACAAAAGTGAGTCCCCGTCACATAACCCCCGAGGCTGCACACCCCTGGCCCCGGACCATCCCCGAACCCGCACAATCCCCTCACAGCGGACCCGTACGATCACCTCCCTACCTGCGGTAACCCCTTTCCCCAAGGCCCGCCGCAGGCGCACGCACGCCAGAGGAGCCGCCCGTGTCCACCCCCTTCCCGCACGCCCCCGCCTCCTCCGCCTCCTCCGGCGCCCCGGTCAACGCCATCGACTACGACGGTCGCCCGGTCCTCGTGGAACCCTGGGTGCAGCGGCTGGACGGTGCCGTACGAGAGGTGTCCGTACCGCCGTTCGCACCCCCGGTCACCCATGGCTCCCTCGCGGACCTGCCGTTCGACAACGCGGAGACGGCACCCGCCCAGGTCGTGCTCAGCCGCAAGCTCCCCGACGGCGGCTGGACGGACGTGACGGCCGCCCAGTTCGCCGAGCAAGTCCTCGCCGTGGCCAAGGGGTTGATCGCCGAGGGGCTGGTGTCGGGCGACCGCATCGCCGTCATGGCCCGTACGACGTACGAATGGACGCTGCTGGACTTCGCCGCCTGGGCCGCCGGCCTGGTCACCGTGCCGATCTACCCGACCTCCTCGGTCTTCCAGACCCGCTGGATCCTGCACGACTCCGGCGCGGTCGCGCTGATCACCGAGAGCGTCGCGCAGGCCTCCGCCATCGGCCCCGAACTCCAGCATCTGCCCGATCTGCGTCATCTGTGGGTGATGGACAAGGAGCACGTGACCCGGCTGGCGGAGGCGGGCGCACAGGTGCCGGACGCTGAAGTCGCCGTACGACGCGGCATGCTGGGCCCCGACACCCTCGCCACCCTTATCTACACCTCCGGCACCACCGGCCGCCCCAAGGGCTGCGCCCTCTCGCACCGCAACTTCTTCGCCGAGGTCGACAACGCCGTCGAACTGCTCTACCCGGTCTTCAAGGACCGCGACGAGGAACCGTCGGTCCTCCTCTTCCTCCCGATGTCCCACGTCTTCGGCCGGATGGTGGCCATCGCCTGCGTCCGCGCCCGCGTCCGCCTCGGCCACGCGCCGAGCCTGGCTGCCGAGGATCTGCTGCCCGACCTCGCGGCCTTCCGGCCGACGGCCCTGCTGACCATCCCGTACATGCTGGAGAAGGTCTACAACTCGGCCCGCGCGAACGCCGAGTCGGGCGGCCGGGTCACGGTCTTCGACCGGGCCGCGGCGGCCGCTGTCCGCTACGGCGAGGCGCTGGAGGCCCGGCAGACCGGCACCGGCAACGGCCCGAGCCGCTCCCTGAAGACGGCCCGCACCTTCTACGACCCCCTCGTCTACCGCAGGATCCGGACCGCCATGGGCGGTCGCGTCCGGTACGCCATCTGCGGCGGCTCCCCGCTCGGCCGACGCCTCGCCGCGTTCTACGCCGGCGCCGGCATCGAGATCTTCGAGGGCTACGGCCTGACGGAGACCACCGGCGCCACGACGGTCACCCCACCGCTCAAACCCCGCCTGGGAACGGTCGGTTGGCCACTGCCCGGCACCCGTGTCCGCATCGCGGCCGACGGCGAGATCCTGGTCTCCGGCGACCACGTCCTGCGCGGCTACTGGGACCCGCAGGCCGGCGGCGTCGTACCCGCGACCAGGGACGGCTGGCTGGCCACCGGCGACATAGGCGAGCTGGACGACGAGGGCTACCTCACCATCACCGGCCGCAAGAAGGAACTGCTGATCACGGCGGGCGGCAAGTCGGTGGCCCCGGCCCCGCTGGAGAACTGGCTGCGCCAGCACCCCCTGATCTCCCAGGTGATGCTGGTGGGCGACGCCCGCCCCTACGTCGCCGCGTTGATCACCCTCGACCCCGACGGCGTCACCCACTGGCGCCAGATGATCGGCAAACACCCGGTCCCACCCGAACTCCTCCTCGGCGACCCGGACTTGGAGGCCGTCCTGCAACGCGCCATCGACGAGGCCAACAAACTGGTCTCCCGCCCCGAGTCCATCCGCCGCTTCGCCGTACTACCGGTCGACTTCACCGAGGAGGCCGGCCACCTGACCCCCTCGATGAAACTACGGCGCGAACAGATCATGTCCGACTTCACGGGGGAGGTGGAGGGGTTGTACGCCCGCCGGTGATCTCGCCTACCGCAGGCTTTCGTTCCCCCGCGCGAAGTGGTCGGCACCCGCTCCTCGGTGATCCCGCGTCGTCCGGACTCGGCGAGACGGGGAGCGGGTTGCCGCCTGGGTCGGTCGCGGCCCGCCAAAGATCCTCGTACGGCAGCTGACGTGCAGTCAATCCTTGGGTTTCCTCGCCAGGCCCAAGGCTTACCTTGGATGTCGTGACCCTCGACGACCTCCGTGTGTTCGTGGCCGTGTGCCGCGCCGGCAGCCTCAGTTCCGTCGCCCGTGACCTCGGCTGCACCCAGTCCGCCGTCAGCCAGCACGTGAAGCGGCTGGAGCGGGAGACCGGGGTGGCGCTGCTGGAACGGCAGCCACGCGGCGTCGTCCCGACGCAGGCCGGGCGCATCCTGGAGGCCGCCGCGGCCGAGGGAATCTCCGGCCTCGACCTCGCCGTACGGCAGTTGCGCGATCTCCTCGACGGCCACAGCGGTTACGTTCGCGTGGCCACCGGTGCGACCACCGTCCGGCACTTCATGTCCGACGCCGTGGTCGCCTTCCGCCGCCGCCACCCCAAGGTCAACCTCGAATTCCGTACGGTCAGTTCGGGACGCAGCAGCTTCGACGCCCTCGCCGACGGCACCCTCGACCTCGCCTGGGTCACCATCGGGCCGCCCGTCCGCGGCATCGAACAGCGGACGGTCGCCGAACTGCCCTGGCTGCTCGCCGTCCGCGCGGACGACCCCCTCGCCGAACGGCCGGATCTCGACCCCGCCGCGCTCCGGGACGTCCGGCTCATCCGGCTTCCCCCGAACTCCACGTCCGCCGTCCACCTCGACACGGCCTGCGCCGACCTCGGCGTCCGCTTCACCTACGACACGAGCGTCGCCGACTGGGACACGGCCTTGCTGCTGGCCGAGTTGGGGGTGGGGAGGGCTGTCGTACCGGCCGTACCCGGCCTTCCGGTGCCGGGAGAGGGCCAGTTGCGGCTTGTCCCGCTCACCGGGTTGCGCCCCTTGCCCGTCGGCTGGGCGGTCCGCCGCTGGGACGCCCTCAGCCCTCCGGCGCGGGCCTTCGCGGACACGGTCGCGCAGTGCCGGGGTGCGGGCGCGAGCCCTGACGCGAGCCCTGCCGCGAGCGCTGTCGCGGGCTGAGCGGGAGTTCGGCCCAGACCGTCTTGCCCACGGCGCGCTCGGCCACGCCCCACCGTGCCGACAGTACGAACACGACGACCAGTCCGCGGCCGTTCTCGTCCTCCAACCCACCGTCCAGAAAGCGCAGTTCCCGGTCCTCCCGGGTGTCGCTCACCTCGATACGCAAGGTGTCCTTCTCCGGCAGCAGCGTCAGCTTCAGCTCGAAGTCCCGGCCCGGCACACGACCATGGGTGACGGCGTTCGCGGCGAGTTCGGCCACGAGGAGCTGAGCAGTGTGGCTGATGTCGCTGTCGTGCGGGTATCCCCAGGTGGCGAGCTGGGTCCCGGTGAGGCGACGGGCCAGGCGGGCGCCCCGTGCAGTGGAGCTGAGCCGTTGGCTGAGTTCATTTGTGGGGGTGGAGATTTCCAGATTCACGTGACCGAGCGTGGTCGGTTCTCCCTACCCTGACCAGGGGGCACTCGGCGACTGTGCGTAGTCGTACGAGTGCGGTTCGTCTGGTGTACGGGTCGTAGTGGGAGGGTGGCGTGACGGAAGAGTCGGAGCGGAGGCCGGAGACTCCGGCTGAGGCCAACGGGGCGGCAGGGGTTTTCGTCGTATTGGGCAAGCAGTTGAAGCTGCTGCGGGAGAGGGCAGGACTGAACCAGAGGGAGTTTGGCGATCTGGTGGGGTACGGCCCCGATCAGATCTCCGCCATGGAGAGGGGGGTGCGGACGCCGAGGCCGGAGTTCCTGGAGAGGGCCGACGAAATCCTGGGGGCGGGCGGGCTGTTGAGGGAGGTGATCCCGGAGGTCGAGAAGGCGATGGCCAGGGCGCGGACGCGGCACCCGGAGTGGTACCGCAGTCATGCGGCGTTGGAGGCGGAGGCGCTTGAGCTGCACTTCTACGCCAACCAGGCGATTCCCGGTCTCTTGCAGACTGAGGACTACGCTCGGACCGTCTTCGGCCAGCGGCGGCCGTTCATGAGCGAGGAGACCATCGAGAAGAGGGTCGCCGACAGGCTCTCCCGTCAGCAGGTCTTCGACCGGTGGCCGCCGCCGGTCGTGAGCTATGTGCTCGAAGAGGTCTTGTTGGACCGGCCGATCGGCGGTTCGGTTGTGTTCAAGGGCCAACTGCTTAACCTGTTGCGGATCAGCGGCATGCGGAATGTCGAGATTCAGGTGATGCCGACCAGGCGCGAGGAACACCCCAACATGGACGGCGCGTTCAACTTGCTGGTGGTGCCCAAGCACGGCCAGGTGGCGTACGTGGAGGTACAGGGCTTTCCGCAGCTCATCACTGACCGGGATGAGGTCCGGAAGATCGCTGACCGCTATGGGATCATGCGCGCAATGGCACTCAGTCCCATGGAGACCCGCTCCCTGATCACGCAGAAGTTGGAGGAGCTATGAGCATCGAGAGCCTCGTTTGGTTCAAGTCCAGCCATAGCGGCGGAGAAGGCGGCGAGTGCGTCGAACTCGCATACAACTGGCGCAAGTCCACCTACAGCAGCGGCGAAGGCGGCGAATGCCTGGAGATAGCCGCCCACCCCGCCGCCATCCACATCCGCGACTCGAAGCAACCCGCCGCCGCCCACCTCACCGTCACCCCCGCCGCCTGGTCAGCCTTCCTTCTGGGCGAGGAGGAACGCCTGCGGGACTGACGCCGCGAGCCCCTCGTCCTCGGGCTCGCGCACGGTGCTGGAGCGAAGGACGAACCCCGCGCCGGACAGCAGCTCTGCCATCCGCTCCGGGCGGCGACGGTGGAAGTCCAGTACCACGTCATGTCCCCAGGGACGGTCGAGGCGGCGCGGCACTTCGCCCACCTGGAAGGCGAGCAGGACCCGCCCGCCCGGTGCCAGCGCGCGATGGAACTCGGCGAACAGGTCCGGGAGCCGGTCCACCGGCGTGTGGATGCTGGAGTACCAGGACACGACACCGGCCAGCGAACCGTCGCCGACGGGCAACTCCAGCATCGAGCCCCGCTCGAAGCGCAGCGCGGGGTGCTCACGGCGGGCGATGGCGAGCATCGACTCGGACAGGTCCAGGCCGAACACGGACAGCCCGAGGCCCGCCAGATGCGCGGTGACCGCGCCGGGGCCGCAGCCGAGGTCGGCGACCGTGCCGGCGGGGCCGACCTGCTCGGCGAACGCGGCGAGCAGCGCCCGCTCCAGCGGCCTGTCGCTCAGCGGGTTCCGGAAGTGGCCGGCGTAGTCCTCGGCGACGGTGTCGTAGAAGGTGCGGGTGGCGGTCAGGAAGTCCTCGGTGTCGGTCATGGGGAGGGACCGTAACGGACCGCACTGACAACGCCGTTTAGGCTGCTGGCGTTGGCCGAGGCATTTTGTACGGGGGGTAGCGGGCCGATGAACCATGCCATGGAGGTTTTCCAGCCGCTCCAGGCGGACGATCCGCCGGTGGTGGCCGGGTACCGGCTTGCCGCGCGGCTGGGGGCGGGCGGCATGGGCCGGGTCTATCTGTCGCACACGCAGGGCGGCCGGCCGGTGGCGCTCAAGGTGGTGCGGCCGGAGCTGGCGGATGATCCAGGCTTCCGGCGGCGGTTCGGCAGGGAGATCGCGGCGGCCCGGCGGGTCCGGGGCGCTTACACCGCCGAGCTGATCGACGCGGACGCGGACGGCGTACCGCCGTGGCTGGCCACGCTGTACGTGCCCGGTCCGTCCCTGACGGAGGCCGTGGCCCGGCGTGGGCCGCTGCCGGTGCCGGCGCTGCTGTGGCTGATGGCGGGCGTGGCCGAGGCCTTGCAGGCCATCCATGCCGAGGGCATCGTGCACCGGGATCTGAAGCCGTCGAACGTGCTGCTGGCGGCCGACGGGCCGCGGGTGATCGACTTCGGTATCGCGCTGGCCGCCGACGGCACCTCGTACACGGCGACCGGGGGCACGATCGGCACGCCCTCCTTCATGGCTCCGGAGCAGGCGTCCGGGGGTGAGGTGACGGCGGCGACCGATGTCTTCGCGCTCGGCCAGACCGCGGCGTTCGCGGCGCTGGGCAGGCCGCTGTACGGGGACGGCGCGGCGGTCAATGTGCTGTACCGGATCGTCCATACCGAGCCCGATCTGTCCTCGGTGCCCGAGCCGCTGCGTCCACTGTTCGCCCGGTGCCTGGCCGCCGACCCGGCTCAGCGGGCCACTCCGGCGGAGGTCGTGGAGTGGTGCCGGCAGAGGCTGGGCGCGGACGCCGAAGCGGGTGCGGGTGTGGGCGCCGACGCGGGCGTGGGTACGGGCGGGGGGCCGTCCGTGTGGCGGGAGATCGCGGGGCCGGAGGCCGCGGTGCCGGCTCCGGTGCCTGAGCCGACTCCCGCCTTTCCGGGTCAGCCGCTGTCCGAGCCGACTCCCGCCTTCCCGGGTCAGCCGCTGTCCGAGCCGACTGCGGCCTTCCCACGTCCGCCGATGCCTGAGCCGACTGTGGCCTTCCCGCAGCCGCCGGTGCCCGCGCCCACTCCGGCGTATCCGCAGCCGCAGTTCGGGTGGCCCCAGCCGAGGCCGCAGCTGACGCCGGAGGAGCGCAAGGCCCGCAGGCGGCGCACGGCGCTGATCACGGCCGCCGGCGTGGCGGGGGGCGCGCTGCTGGTGACGGCGGCGACCTGGTTGCTCATGGACGCCAAGGGCCGGCTCGACGCGCGGGACTCGGCCGGTTCCAGGACGTCCGCCACGGGAGGGGCCGGACGGTCCTCCTCGTCGGCGTCCACGCCGGGCTCCTCGTCGGATGCCTCGTCGGACTCTTCGGGCGGCGCGTCGGATGCGTCGAATTCCTCGGGTTCGTCGGCCCGGGGGACCGATGACGGTGCGTTCTCGGGCTCGCCCCAGGAGCCGCGGCCGGAGGGGTTTCCGCAGGTCTGGCTGGACGCGAAGACCTCGCTGAGCCTCAAGGGCAAGGACCCCGAACGGCAGGACCGCAAGGGGGACATCCGCTTCGACTGTCAGACACCCGGCTGCGAGCTGAAGAGCGACAGCACCGTGTTCGTCCAGATATTCGGCGGACACGGCACCACCCTCGACGAGTGCCGGCTCATGCTCAGGAGCGCCAAGAGCCGCAGTTGGCCGCTGGCCGCCGCGGCGGCGGGCACCGAGATCTGCATGAAGGACGCCGAGGGTGACATCGGGCTGTTCGCGATCCAGGTCAAGTCCACCGCCCTGCCGGACATCGCCTTCATGAAAGGAGACCTGACGGTGTGGCGAAAGGCGGCCTGAGGGGGTGCGGCGCCGCAGGCGAACGACGGCACAGCGCGGCAATGCCGGCGGAGCGCCTAGCCCACCCCGGCCAGTCGCAGCAGCGCCGTCGTCGCGGCCGCCCCCACGACCACCACGACGAACGGCGCCCTCCGCCAGGCCAGCGCCACACCCACGAGCACCCCGGCCGGCCGGGCCCACCCCGCGAAACCCCCGCCCTCGGTCAAGGCCCCCGTGGCCAGCAACGCGACCAGCAGTACGACAGCCCCGGCAGAGGCGAGGTCCTGCATCCGCTCGGGTATCTCCACCCGCCCGTGCAGCACCGGCCCCACCAGCCGAAAGGCATACGTCCCCAGAGCCAGCGCCAGAATCACGGCAACGGTGGCGTTCATGACCCGCTCTCCACAGCCTGTCGTCGGTACAGAAACAGCCCCGCCAGAGCGACCAGCACCGGCACCCCGGCCGGCACGGCGGGCGTGACCGCCAGGGCCACCGCGCCGCCGGCCACCGCACACCGCCGTACCGCCGCGTCCGCGCGCAGCGCCGGCAGCACCAGGGCGACCAGAACGGCGGGGAACGCGGCGTCCAGGCCGTAGCGCGCCGTGTCGCCCAGCGCCCGGCCCGCCATGGCACCGCCCGCCACGCACACGTTCCACGCGGCGAACAGGCCGAGCCCGGAGATCCAGAACGCCCGCCGTCGCCGTACCGGGTCGGGCTGGGCGAGGGCGAAGGCGACCGTCTCGTCGGTGACCAGATGCGCGCCGAGAAAGCGGGCCGCACGCCCGGGTCCGAGGATCTCCGCCACGGCCAGGCTGAAGGCCGCCGTCCGGGTGTTCAGAAGCAGCCCCGTGGCCGCCGCGGCGACCGGCCCGCCCCCGGCGATCAGCACACCGACCGCACTGAACTGGGCCGATCCGGCATACACCACCAGCGACATCACCACCGGCACCCACACCGGCAGCCCGCCGGCGACGGAGACGGCACCGAAGGAGACCCCTACGATGCCGCTCGCCAGCCAGACGAGCGAGCTGTCACGGACGAGTGAGGCGTCGTCGACCGAAGCATCGGTTCGTTGTAGCGAACGCATGTTCTCTAGAATGGACGTGAGGAGTACGTTCGTCAAGGCGAACGATCATACCGATGGAGCGAACGACATGACCGACAGAGTCACAGCCCCCGGCAAGCTCCCGATGGAATGGATCGCCGCGTCCCTCAAACGGGAACGCGCCCGCGCCGGACTGTCCCTGTCGGAGCTGGCCAAGCGCGCGGGCATCGCGAAGTCCACGCTGTCCCAGCTGGAGGCCGCGAGCGGCAACCCGAGCGTGGAGACGATCTGGGCGCTGGGCGTCGCGCTGGGGGTCCCGTTCACCGTGCTGGTGGAGCCGCCGACGCCCAGCGTCCAGGTGATCCGCGCCGGCCAGGGCCCGGCGGTCGCCTCCGAGCAGGCCAGCTTCGTCGGCACCCTGCTGTCGGCGAGCCCTCCCGGTGCCCGGCGGGACATCTACCAGATCCGGGCCGAACCGGACTCGGTCCGCACGGCGGAGCCCCACAACCCGGGCACGATGGAGCATCTGATCGTCGCCACGGGCCGGGTGAAGGCGGGACCGGCGGGGGAAGAAGTCGAACTCGGCCCCGGCGATTACATGACCTATCGGGGGGACGTCGCTCACTCGTACGAGGCACTGGCCCCGAACACGACCTTCGTCCTCGTCATGCAGCACACATAGTGATCGCGAGACGGCCCACGGGGGAGTGGGGGAGTGAGGGGGTGGGGGTCGCGGAGAATTCGCCGAGAATTCACAGAGGGGGCGCGACGGAACGCGACGGAACGCGACCGAAAGGGAAAGGCAGGAGCCCCGTCGCCGGAACGGCGCGGGGCTCCTTGGGTACTGCTCTCAGGTTCTGCGATCAGGCAGAGATCAGACGGGGGTGACGTTCTCCGCCTGCGGACCCTTCGGGCCCTGCGTCACGTCAAAGCTCACCTGCTGGTTCTCCTCGAGGGAGCGGAAGCCGGAGGCGTTGATCGCGGAGTAGTGAACGAAGACGTCGGGGCCGCCGCCCTCCTGGGCGATGAAGCCAAAGCCCTTTTCGGCGTTGAACCACTTCACGGTTCCGGTAGCCATAAGCCCTCCTTGGGCTCACAAAGGGTTGCCCTGCTCCAGAACCTGCAAGTGTGAAACTGGTGCTGCACAACTGCATACGTCTGAAAACGACGAGAGCCCGCGGTCACATGCTCCGCAGGCTCTGTACTGCAAGGGAAACCAAACTGCAACTTGCGGCGAGCCTAGCACGCAGGTCGCCGAAAGCAATAGAGGGCAAGATCACGTCACCCGGATGTTTGAACGACCGTTGGGCCATTTGACGGCGGGGTCGGTACCGGGAACGTACCGCACGGGGTCTAGTCTCGCGATGTGGACCTTCCCCGCACCCGGCCGCGCGTCGGCCACATCCAGTTCCTGAACTGCCTGCCCCTGTACTGGGGCCTCGCGAGAACCGGCACCCTCCTCGACTTCGAGCTGACCAAGGACACCCCGGACAAGCTCAACGAGATGCTGGTCCAGGGCGAGCTCGACATCGCGCCCATCACCCTGGTCGAGTTCCTCAAGCACGCGGACGAACTGGTCGCCTTCCCCGACATCGCCGTCGGCTGCGACGGCCCGGTGATGTCCTGCGTGATCGTCTCGCAGCTCCCGCTCGACCGGCTGGACGGCGCCAAGGTCGCCCTCGGCTCGACCTCCCGCACCTCGGTCCGCCTCGCACAGCTCCTGCTCGCCGAGCGCTACGACGTCCAGCCCGAGTACTACACCTCCGCGCCCGACCTCAGCCTGATGATGCAGGAGGCCGACGCGGGCGTCCTCATCGGCGACGCAGCCCTGCGCGCCAACCTCCACGACGGCCCGCGCTACGGCCTCGACGTCCACGACCTCGGCGCGCTGTGGAAGGAGTGGACGGGCCTGCCGTTCGTCTTCGCGGTGTGGGCCGTGCGCCGGGAGTACCTGGAGCGCGAGCCGCTCCTCACCCGCCAGATCCACGAGGCCTTCCTCGCCTCTCGCAACCTCTCCCTGGAGGAGGTCGGCAAGGTCGCCGAGCAGGCGGCCCGCTGGGAGGCCTTCGACGAGGCGACCCTGGCGCAGTACTTCACCACCCTCGACTTCAGCTTCGGCACCCCCCAGCTGGCGGCCGTCGCCGAGTTCGCCCGCCGCACCGGCCCGACGACCGGCTTCCCGGCGGACGTGAAGGTGGACCTGCTGCAGCCGTGACCCCACGTCACTAGGCTTCTGCCGGGCACACGTCGGGTAGGGACCTCGGGGTCGGAGCCATCGCAGCCGTCGGAGCCGTCGGGGCCACTCGACGGACGCCGGGATCGCAGGCGTTGCAGTCGCAGTCACAGGCGCCGGAGTCTTAGGCGTTGGAGGGGGAGCGCGCCATGCAGCCGCTGGACGTGGACGAGCCGGCCACCGTCGGGCCCTACCGGCTGCTCGGCCGGCTCGGCTCCGGCGGCATGGGCCGGGTCTACCTCGGCCGCAGCGCGGGCGGCCGTACGGTCGCCGTGAAGATCGTGCACCCGCACTTCGCCCTGGACGAGGAGTTCCGCGCCCGCTTCCGGCGCGAGGTGGCCGCCGCCCGCCGGGTCGGCGGCGCCTGGACCGCGCCGGTCCTGGACGCGGACCCGGACGCCCCGGTGCCCTGGGTCGCCACGGCCTACGCGGCCGGCCCGTCCCTCGCCGCGGCCGTCACCGACACCGGCCCGCTGCCCACGCACACCGTACGGGCCCTGGGCGCGGGCCTCGCCGAGGCGCTGGCCGCCGTACACGAACTCGGCCTGGTCCACCGGGACGTGAAGCCGTCGAACGTCCTGCTGACCCTGGACGGGCCGTTGCTGATCGACTTCGGCATCGCCCGTGCCACGGACGGCACGGCGTCCCTGACGTCGACGGGCGTGTCGATCGGCTCGCCGGGCTACATGTCCCCCGAACAGATCCTCGGCAAGGGCGCCACGGGCGCCGCCGACGTCTTCTCCCTCGGCGCGGTCCTCACCTACGCGGCCACCGGCGAACCACCCTTCCGCGGCGACTCCTCGGCCGCGCTGCTCTACCAGGTGGTCCACGAGGCCCCCGAACTGGGCTCCCTGGCAGGCGAGTTGCGCGACATCGCGGCGGCCTGCCTGGCCAAGGACCCGTCCGCCCGGCCGACCCCGGCCGAGGTGAGCCGACGACTCGCCCCCGAAGGCGCCGCCCGCCTGGTCGCCGGCGGCTGGCTGCCCGGGCCTCTGGTGGAACAGGTCAGCCGCAGCGCCGTACGCCTCCTCAACCTGGACACGGAGGAGACGGCCCACTCGGGCCCGGTGGCCTTCGACACCCCTTCGCAGACGGAGCCCCCGGCCCCGGCCTCCTCTGCCGCTGGGGCCGGTGTTTTCGGCCCCCCGCCCGTGATGAACCCCGACGAACCGTCGGCCACCCCGCCTGGGAAATCCCCGGCATCGGCAACCGGCGGTGCGGACGGGGCGCCCGCCGGAGCGCACAGCGCCGTGCCCGCACCGCGTGACGCGCCCCCACCCGGCCGCCTCTCCGTCAGCGTGGCAGCGGCCTCCGCACCGGTGGAGGGCGCCCGCGGCCGCCGGCTGAGCTGCACGGTGGTACTGGCGGTCGCCGGAGCGCTGGCCGCCGGCAGCCTGGTTCTCGGCCTGCTCCTGCGCCCCTGGTCCCAAGGGGGAAGCGACAACAGCGCGGGCAGCGCCCCCTCCCTCACCGAGGCACCGACCAAAGCCTCCGACGGCCCCACCGGCGGTGGCGGCGCCACCGACACCACCCCCTCACCCGGTACGATCCCGGCCCGCTACCTGGGCACCTGGGAAGGCTCCGCCACCGGCCTCGACGGCACCGTCCCCATGGGCACCTTCCGGCTTACCGTCCATCAGGTGGCCGTCGGCGCGGAACTGGGCCGCCTGACCCAGACGGATCCGCTTGGGGGGGTGTGCACCGACATCCTTACGCTGAAGCGGGCGACACCGACCAGGCTCATCGCCGCCTCGGTCGGCGCCAAGGGCAACCATGGGGGCTGCGATCCGTCCCCGCACCAGATCGAGTTGACACCGGTGGGTGACGACCTGAAGTACACGTCGGACAGCTCGGCGGAGGGGAATCCAGTGGCGGTGCTGTCGAGGATGGAGTAGCCGTCTTTGGGTGCCATCCGTGGTGCGCCATGGATGACCCTGTGTTGATCCACTTTGTCTCATAGGTCACGCCGCCTTCCGGGTATGCCGAATGTGGCGGTAGACGGCGCGCGGGGTCGTGGGTACTCTCCCCGGCCGCTGTTGTAGCGTGCTACACGGGAATGATTGTTTCTGCGGGGGAGGGGGCCCATGTGGGTCAACGGCTGATGCGGGTGATCCCAAGAGGTGGATATCCTAGGGGCAGTGGGGGCTCCTGCCATGACTGATCTCGTAGTGAACGACGCTCTGCTGCTGAAGTCGGCCAAGAGCCTCAAGAAGATCCAGTACGAGTTCGAGCACACCGATCAGCACCAGAAGGACCTCAAGCGTGTGTGGGGTTCGAGTGAGATCGCCGGTGCCATGGGTCAGTTCGCGGACAATTGGGACTACCACCGCAAGCAGTTGCTCGATTCCATTAAGACCGTGGGCGAGTTGACACAGAAATGCCACGAAGGTTTCACGAATCTCGACCACGGACTCGAGAAGGCAACGAAACCCAAGGGCAAGAAGTGAGGAACTGAGCCGATGGCCCGACCCACCGACTGGAGTCCGCTGGCGGAGGAAGACCCGGTCCCCGGCGACGTGCACGACATCCGGGACGAGTCCACACGGCTCGGCAAGCTGGCGAAGATGATCAGTGAGCAGGTCGACCGCCTCAACTCGATCAGCCGGGACACGAGCGAGCTCAAGGGCGAGTACGCGGGCGCGTTGCGCGACAAGGCGGACGAACTGTCCGGACGGCTCGCCAAGACCCACCATCGTTACGACCATGTCTCGGGCTATCTCGGGCACTGGGCCGACGACTTGGAGTACTGCCAGAAGCAGGCCGACGACGCGCTTCAGGATGCCAAGGACGCCCAGCGACGCATCGACGCGCACCAGCCGCCGCACCAGACTCCCGGACGGAAGCCCGATCCGGACCACAAGCTGACCGAGGCGGAACGGTCCGCTGAGACGGCGCGGAAGAAGGCCCTGGAGGGTGCCCAAGGAGACCTGAGCGCGGCTCGGACCAAGCTGAACAAGGCGACTGGCCACCGTAACGAGCGGGCTGGGCACTGGGCCGGGAAGATCAGGCGGGCCATCAGCAAGGACGGGCTGCACGACAAGGGCTGGGACAAGTTCAAGAACTTCATGGCGAAGCACGCCCGGTTCTTCAACGACCTTGCCAATGCGCTGTCCTGGGTGGCCACGGCCCTCGCGGTGATCTCGCTGTTCATTCCCGGAGTCAACATCATCGGATGGATCGCCTTCGGCTTCATGGCGGGGACGCTGCTCACCCACACCGCGCTCGCTCTGGCGGGCCAGGGCAACTGGGTCGACGTCGGGCTCGATGTGGTCGGACTCCTCACCTTCGGCGCAGGAAAGGTGGCGAGCAAGGGCCTGGAGACAGCGGCGGCCGGTCTGCGGGGCGCGCTGCGCGGCGGCGCCGGGAAGCTCGGACAGGCGGCCTATCGATCGGCGGCCAAGTCGACGGAGAGGGCACTGGCCGGCCGACTGGTCAGAACGGCGACCAAAGGCAGCCAGGACTACCTCAAGGGCCAGCAGCTCATGAGCAAGACGAGCAAGGCGATGTGGGCGGCGAAGAAGTCGGCGATCTCCGATGCCAAGGCACTCGCGGGCAAGGAGTTCGAGCCCGGCTTCCTTGACAGCCTCAAGGCGGGCGGGCCCGACGCGGCCGCGTACAAGTCGTTCTTCGGGGAAGCGGCCTCCCGGTTCCCCGACTCACCGGACATCGCGGCGCGGCTTGCAAAGGGGGGCGGGGCTCTGCGGGTCAGCCAGGCCGCTTTTGCCGCGGGAACCGGCGCGGACACATTCGATAAAGTCGTCGGCATGACGGAGCCGTACGTCAGCGGACGTTTCGGTGGCAGTGGTACAAATTCATGGACGGACCTCAAGAACGGGGCCACAGTGGAAACGGGCTCGACATGGTGACCGCGTCCGGTACTCGCACACTCCCGCCACTGATCCGGGTATATGCGTATTCCCTGCTCACTGGAGGGTTCCTGGCCTTCTGGGCCTGGTGCGGTGTGATGACGCTGGCCGTCACGGTGTTCACACCGACAATTGTCCTGGCAGTGCTCTTCCTGGGCGGTTGGACCCTCTGCTGGATCACTACACTGCCTGCCACGGTTATGTGGCACGCCCCTGAGTTGCTCAAGCGTGATCCTGGTCCCATGCCGGGGCAGGCGAAGGGCTTTCCAGGCTACTTGCTGCGCAACGCGCACAAGGGTGTGATCGACAGTTCGGTGCCGCTGGCATTCGCGCGCCCCGCCCCGCCAGTGCACTTCTGGCTTGTCGCCCTGCTGAACTCGGCTGTCACCGGCTTCACACTGTACTCGCAGTACACCGGCTCGACGTTCATCAGTAAGGCCGCATGGGTTCCGGCTCTGCTGTGGATCGGCTTCGCCGCGTCAGGAGCCTCCCTCGCCGTCCTCATCCACGGCTCCGTAACCCGCCGCCGCGCCGCCCGAAAGGCTTCCGGAAAGAATGAGCAGGCCGCCGATGGCCACCGCTGACGATTCCCTCGTGCAACCGCCCAACACCTACACCCTCGTCCTGCCGCCCGGCTGGGCCCGCATTCCCCTGCGTTACGGAACCGAGGGCGCCGTACGCCGCATCCTCGACCGTTCCTTCGCGGGACTGCCCCGTGACGAGGTCTTCACCTACCGGCGTGACCTTGAAGCACAGCTGGGCGAACAGATTGCCAAGGCCCGTGCGGACCACGGCCTCGATCTCTACCTACCCGTGGAACTCGTCCACGGCATCGCCCTCCCCGCCTCGTTCCTGGTGGCCGAGTTCCGCACCGACGGCGCGGATGACGTCGACCCGTCCGAACTCGCCCTGTTCCTCGCCTCGTCCGAGCCGGGCAGGCGGATCGTGGAGATCGGCGGCGTCTCGGCCGTGCGCACGGAGATCACCGCGCCCGCCGACCCGGCCCAAGGCGCCGAGTTCCCTTCACGGCGCGTCGAGTACCAGGTACCCGTGCCGGGCGATCCGGTCCTGTGGCTCGCCGTGGCCTTCTCGACCGTCACCGCCGAGGATCCCGAGGGGGAGATCTCCTCGGTCCTCGTCGAACTCTTCGACGCCGTCATGACCACGCTCCGTTGGAGTACGCGATGACAACTCCCACGTACGACGCGGGGTTCGGGTCGGCGGATGACCCCACATCTGATTTTGTCCCGCTTCCCATGGACTTCACCGGCACCGACTGGCCAGACGCGTCCGCGTACGCCGAGGACGTGGCCGACGTCCTCGGCGCCAGGCAGCGCGCGTACGCCGGCGACAACGACGTGCCCGGGGATCTACGCGCCCGGATAGCCGACCAGATCCGCGACGATTACGACAAGCTTCCCGGATTGTTTCCCGCCCACCTGCACTATCTGTACTGGCCGGAACCCACACGTCCGCCTGTACCGGTCTTCGTCGGCTTCTGGCCGGTGCCCGACTCCGGGCGTGCCCCAGCTGAGCGGCTCGGGAAAGCCGATGTGGAGGAGGAGTTCACCAGCGAACACCTCGGCCGGGGGACCCGCAGCCTGTACGGCGTTGCCCTTCAGCCGGACGACGGCGACGACGACGCTGCGAACGTCGCCCCCTTCCTCGGAGTCGTGGGCTACCACTGGCGTGCCGGTGATACTCCGATCGACGTCCAACTCATCGCCATGACAAATGAGTTGGGCAGGCTCTACGCGGCGCTACCCGCGCTCGACGCTTTCGCGCGTGAACTCACCGTCTACGACGGCCAGTAACACCATGTTCTAGATGGTCAGTTTGAGGAATCGGGTCACGATGTCCGTCGCGGAACCGCGGTCTGTTTCCTCCTGCTCTTCCTGCCCTTACAGCGGCGTCGTGACCGTCACATGCGTCCCGCTGCCCAGGTGCAGCATCCCCCTGCCCGGCGTGATGGGACCGCCGACCATGCTCCGCGTCGTACGGATGCCGATCAGCTCGCCGGCAGAGGTGTCCTGCGGCGACAGCAGGATGCCGCGCCGGGCCTTCTTCATGTCGACCTGCCAGCCGGAGAAGCCGTCACAGATCTCCTCCTCGTCACCGGCGATGACGACGGCCAGGCCCTGCTCGACGCCCCGTTCGACTATGCGCTTGAAGACATCCTCGGCGTCGCAGTCGTCCAGCACCTCCGCGTCGTCGACCAGGACGACGACGGGCTGCTCGGGTCCGGCCGAGCCGATGGCTTCCTCCAGCTCGTCCTCGTCGATGTCACGGCCCGTGAAGACCTGCAGCACGCCCTCCTGACCCTCAAGTTCGCGCAGCGGGGACGGGCGCGGTGCCGCGAGGACCAGCCGTACGCCCTGCTCGAGGTAGGAGCGCGCCATGGACAACAGGACCGTGCTGCGCCCGGACTTGGCCGGGCCGCCGATCACGAACGCCGGAACACCTTGGGCGAGGTCGGGGCCGAAGGCGGTGAGTTCGTCGCCGCCGACGCCCACCAGCGACCACAGCGGTGAGGCGCTCGTCGCGGTGTCGCGCATCGCCCAGGCGTCCGCGAAGGAAATCCGGCTGGGCAGCACGTCGACCCGGAAGGGGCGTAGCGAGCGCGGCACCTCGGCGTCCCGTGCGGCCGCCGCCTCGCCGATGGCGACCAGCGCGGCCGCCTGGCCCTGACCGGTGGTGTCCTCGGAGAGCAGCGCGAACTGGGTCTCCGCGGCCGTCTCGGCCCGGAACGCGCGGCCGGGCGGGATCTCCTCGGGAACCTTGCGCGCGTTGATGTCCAGCATCGAGAAGTCACCGCGGTCGGCGAGGCGCAGACCGTACTTGTCCTCTGTCAGCGAGGCGATCCGGCCCGACAGCAGCTGACGGTCACCGGTGATCACTATGTGGATGCCGACACTCGCGCCCTCGCGCATCATCGCCATCAACTCGTCTGTGAGCTCGCCGTGGTTGTACTCGCCGAGCGTGGGCAGCCAGCCCTCCCAGCGGTCGAGGAGCACCACGATGTGCGGCAGCCGCTCGCCCTCCGGCACGGCGCTCCGCTGTTCGCCGATGTCGGCGAAGCCCTGTTCCGCGAACAGGTCCTGCCGACGGGTCAGTTCGCCGGAAATCCGCGTGAAGAGGCGGACAATGCGCTCCAGTTGGTTACGGCCGACGACCGCACCGCAGTGCGGCAACCGGGTGAGTGCGTTGAGCGCGCCGTTGCCGCAGTCGATGCCGTACAGATGGACGTCGCCGCACGACAGGGTCCGCGCCAGTGAACCGGCGATGGTGCGCAGCACCTGTGAGCGGCCGCTGCGCGGGGCGCCTGCGATCAGCAGGTGCCCGAAGCCGGCGAAGTCGACGACCACCGGGCGCCGGGCCTGGTCGGCCGGCAGATCCGCCACGCCGTACGGCGCGGCCGGCAGAGCGCCCTCGCCGCGCACCGCCGGGACGTCGTCCAGCAGCAGCGTCTCCTCCAGGGCGGGCAGCCACGGGGAGTGCTGAGCCGGGATGGCCAGCGCCCGGTTGGCCTCCAGTACGGCGTCCACCAACACCTTGAGGTCGGTGATCTCGTCGTCCTCGCGCGCCTCGGACTTCGGCTTCTGCAGCGTCGCCCGCCCCAGGTCCTGCCAGGCGAGCTGCCCGGCCCACGGGGCGAGCGTCTGCGGGTCGGCAGCGCCCGGGCGGCGGCCACCGACCCGGCCCGACTGGAAGGGGATGAGGGAGGCGTGGCCGAGCCGGACATAGGCGCGTCCGGGGGTGCTCTTGCTGATGTGGCCGGCGTCGGGCGCGTCGATGACGTCCGACGACTCACCGGCGTCGGTCACACGCAGCGCGATACGCAGGTTGGTGTTGGCGCGGATCTCGGGCGAGACGACACCGCTGGGCCGCTGCGTGGCCAGCAGGAGGTGAATGCCGAGAGACCGGCCACGCTGCGCGATGTTGACCAGACCCGTGACGAAGTCGGGTAGATCGCGGACCATGGACGCGAACTCGTCGATGACGATGAGGAGCCGGGGCAGGGGCGCATGGGACGGATTCCGCCGTACGAAATCCTGGTAGTCCTCGATGTCCTTGATCTCGACCGCGGCCAGGATGTGCTCGCGTCGCTTCAGCTCGGCGCCCAGCGACTCCAGGGCCCGTTCGACGAGATGGGCGTCGAGGTCGGTGACCATGCCGACGGTGTGCGGCAGCTTCACGCAGTCCTTGAACGCCGAGCCACCCTTGTAGTCGACGAGGACGAACGTCATGTTCTCGGGGGTGTTGGCCACGGCGAGCGCGGCCACGATGGTCTGCAGCAGCTCCGACTTACCGGAACCGGTCGTACCGGCGATGAGACCGTGCGGGCCGTCGCGCCGGATGTCGATGCCGAACGGGCCGTCGTACGACTCTCCGACGACGGCCATCGTGGACTGCCCGCCCATACGCCAGCGCGCGGCGACCGCGTCGCCGCTCGGCGGTTCCAGCTGCAGTACGTCGAGCAGGCGGCTGGCGGAGGGCAGCGCCGAGTCCTCGGTCTCGCCGCTGATGTCGCGCAGCGGGGACAGCGAGCGGGACAGCCGGACGCACCAGGCCGAGGAGACGAAGTCCGGCCGTACGTCGGTCATACGGCGGGCACCGCTCTGCTGGACCCGCAGTCGCAGGGGGAGGTTCTCTTCGGTGGTCTCGTGTGCCTGCTGGGCCGTCTGGTGCCAGGCCTGGAAGGAGGGGAAGCCACCGGCCGGGGGCTGTGCCACGGCGGCCACGGCCGGGGCGGCGGCATCGTCGGCACGCCGCGGCTCGGCCACGACGACACCCTGGCACTCCCCGGGCAGGAACCGCTCCTCCTCGTCCAGGCAGATCGCGTAGACGGCGACGGCCGGACCTTCGCGCAGCAGCCGTACGACACCGGGCAACGATCGCAGTCGCCGCGATCCGTCCCAAACGACGACGATGTCGGGCTCGGCGAAAGCCGGTCCGTCACCGCGCTTCCCGGACTCGTTGAGGGCCTTCTGCCGGGCGTCCAGCAGTTGGGTCAGCTCGCCGACGCGGGCGCCGACGGTCTCGGAGTCGGTGCCTATGAGCACGTTGACGTCCTGCCCGCCGACGGGGCGGGTGTGCGGCAGCCAGCGCACCCAGTCCCATCGGGTGTGCGCGTCGTTGTCCGTGAGGACGTAGAACTGCACGTCCATCGGGCTGTGCAGGACCGCGGTCTGGGCGACCGCCCACCGTCCCAGCGCCTGCGCGGACTCGCCCGGCCCTGCGATGCCGATGACCCCGAGATCCTTCAGCGGCAGCGCGACCGGCGCGTCCTCGATGTGCCAGATGACCTCGCGCTTGTGCTCGTCCTGCTCGGGGTCGTCGAGCACGACGTCGGAGCGGACCGGGCCGGTGCCGACCCGGACCAGCAGATGGTCGGCGTCGGTACGACGCCGCTCCCACAGGCGCGTACGGGGACCGGTGCCGAACGCGAGCACGGCGGCCGGATCGGGGATGGCGGCACGACGGTCGAGGCGCTCGGTGCGCAGCGCGTCCTGGGCGTCCTGCTCGATCCGCTCCTTGTGCTCCTTGTACTCCTTGAGCTGTTTCGCGTGGGACTTGCGCCCGTGCTTCTTGTCCACGAAGTGGTTGCCGAAGAGCATGAGCGGGCTCATCACGGCCATGATCAGGTAGTACCAGCGCCCGAACATCATGGTCGAGACGACGGCGCCCACCAGCGGAAGCAGTGCCATCAGCCAAGGCAGCGGCCGGGCCTCGTACTCACTGGGCGGCGTGGGCAGCCGGAAGTGGGTCTTGCGCTCGGGCGGGCGCAGCCGGGGGGGCCGGTTGTAGTCGAGGCCGGCGCCGTCGTCCGACCACTTCAGGGCCGCGTCCGGCGGGGAGTAGGCGACGATCTCGAAGAGGCTGTTGCCGAGGGACAGTTGAGCGCCGAGAGGCCAGGTGTCGCCGTCGAGGGGCTTGCCGTCGAGCCGGGGGCCGCGGCCGTCGTCGGCGTCCTTTGCGTCCTTGCCGCTCTGCTCCGTGCCGCTGTCATGGACGGTGACCTTGCAGGTGCCGTCGATGGCGATGGACAAAGTCGCGGCGCGTTCGGCCAGTTCGCCGTCGTCGATGCGGAGCTGGGCGCCCGACCCGCTGCCGATGCCGTACCGTCCCACGCCGAGCCGGTGCACGGTGCCGGACGCGGGTCCGCCGATGACGCGGAACTCCACCACACCGGTGGGCTCGCCGAACACACACCCAGCCGGATCGTGCAGGCTGACGACGGCTCCGTCCCGCAGCGGCGATCCCGCGACGGTCGCGCTCGGGTCGAGGGGATAGCCGTCCACGAATGCGTGGGGGGCACCGCCGGCTTGCCGGTGCCCGCCGATGGGGATGATCTCCGCGCCATGGCCGGCCCCGACCTGCCGCGCCAGCTCCCGGGTGATGTCGCCCACTGTCGACTCCGGGTCGGCGTCGAGCACCACGTCGGCGGCGGCACCGACGAGCGGATCGACGACGGTCAGACTCAGGCGCACGTTCGTCCTCCTCGTGGGGCTGAGACTGTCCCCGGAACGCTGAACACAGTGGAATCGACCTTAACCGTCCCCGCTGACAGCGCCGCAACGGGATGTGTACTGGTTCACGACTCCCTTGCATAACTGCCCTGTGACCTCAACGGCCCTCCAGCCGTAGGATCTTTGCTCGTGCGGATGCTTGCGGCGGCACGCCGAAAGGAACCGCACGACGTCAGCCACGGGGGAAGGCCCTGCGGCGTATCGGAAACGGGAGGGAGCCGTCATGGCGGGCAAGGGCGACGCAGCTCTTACATATGCGGACATGGACAAGCAGGCCGGTGATCTCATCAAGGCCATGCACAATATGGAGGAGGAGCTCAAGGGCATTGAGAAGGGCGTGGCGAGCCTCGTAGCGAACGGCTTCACCACGCAGAAGGCCTCCGGCGCCTACGAGGAGTCCATCAAGGAATTCACCAAGGGCGCGGCGAAGACCGTCCAGGGGCTGCACGGTCTGTCCAAGTTCCTCACGGACGCGAGGAAGGCCTACGAGCACATGGACCACCAGCTGGCCCAGGTCGCCAAGCATTCGTAAAGTTCGGATCACTGAACTACCGGGTGCGACGGGATACTTACGGTGTCCCGTCGCACCCGCGTATTCCTGAGAGTTGTCACCGGAGGGAGCCTGGCCCCGTGGCCAGGGCTGTTTCAAAGTCCGAGTGATGCTGCGAAGTCACAGGTCGCGGTGGGGTGACGACTGCCGGTCGACCCATCTCGTACACAACGAAGCTCCGGTTGGAGCGGGTGACAGCCCTGAGCCGGGAAGCTTCCCGCAGCGGCTCGCGAAGATCATTCGTTCGCAGTGGGTCATCGAAAACCGGCCCCACTTCGTCCGCGACACCGCCTTCCGCGAGGACGCCTCCAAGGTCCACACCGAGCACGGCCCGGAGAACATGGCCACCTTGCGCAGCTTCGCGATCAACTGCCTCCGTGCCGCCGGTCACCACAACATCGCCGCTGGACTCCGCGAGATGTCCTACGAGCCGTTCACCCGTCCCCTGGCTCTCCTCGGGCTCCGCTGACCAGCACAGACGCGCGAACAGTCGGACTTTGAAATCGCCCTGAGGGAACAGAGGGATCCTGATCGGCCTCGACGAAAGAGCCACAGGGCGGCCGGTGGGATTCCTGCGCACCGGATGACCGCATCAGCGGCCCTGCTGTTGAACGCGTGTGGCTCCGGCGGAGGCGGTCATTCCTCCACTGACAAGGCCAAGGGGGCGGACGGAGGGAACGTCAGAATCTCGGCGGCTCCTTTCCATTCGGCTTCTCAAGGCGGCGCGGGGCGGCCCGAGATCACGCTCTCCAAGGAATTCGAGGCGGACTTCCAGAACTGAACGAACAGCGACCCGAAGCTCCAGGCGGTCCTCAACGACGGAGGTGAGGAGCTGAAATCGGAGTACGCGGCGATCATGCAGGGGAATCCGGATTCGAAGGCGGTCGCGTTCTACAACTCGGATGCGACTCTGGTGTCCGCCGGTAAGTGGATCAAGCAGTTCACCGACGAATGACGACACCATCGTCGGTGAGGCGTGGACGAACGCAAATCGTCCACCAGGAACGGCCAGACCGGCAAGGTTGTCAGAACTCCGGACAAGCCCGAGTCGCTGATTCAGTACCGGCAACGGCTGGACAAGACCGCGCAAGGCGTGTGGAAGGTCACCTCTGTCACCACGGTCGCCGGGAGGTGTCGCTGACGCGCGGAGCGTGGGAGGCATGCGCTCGGTTCGGCGTCTCGGCCACTGCCACTGCCCGCGTCGGCTGTCCTCGCCGCCTACGTCCACAGCAAGATCAACGTCCTGCCGACTGCGATCGGGCTGAAGCCCGCGACCAAGTCGACGGTGAACGAGCGGACCTGGGTCTGACTGGACAAAACCACGTTCAGGAACGTGAAAGTGCACGCGGAACTGCCGCAGGGCGACCGCCAAGCCGGGCCGCTCTGCACCTGGATCCCGGAGCCGAAGACGCCGAGCGGTTCCCAGCATTCGGCGACTGCGCGATCCATGACGACGGCTCTATCGGTACCCGTACGCCAGGGGCGACACCGACAAGACCCCGCCGTCTGGCATCCGCTACCTGCGGGCGAGGGGTGGCCGGCCGTACCAGCTGAATGCGTCGATCACCTGGCTGAGCTAGGCACCGCACAGGCGACGAGGCCGTTCCTCTTCGCCGGGTCCCTGGTTGGAGTTCGCTTCGAGTCAGGAGCCCGACGGGGCCTTGTAGAGCCGTACCGTGGTGGCGATCTTCCGTATCGTCGCGTCCGGCACCTCGCCGGACACCCCCTTGGCGCCGAAGAACGACCAGGAGACCAGGTCCCCTGCGCTGTTCTTGAAGCCGAAGGTCCATGCCTTGCCGTCCGAATCGCACTTCTTCGACTTCGGCACGCCCACGGACCAGGCAGTGCCCAGAGTGCCCTTGAGGCCGGAGCTCGTGGTGAAGGCCTCCAAGGTGCTGGACTTCACCTTTTTCTTGTCCGGCTGGGTGTACCCGCCGTACACCCAGGTCTCCGGGTCGGAGCCGGCAATGTCCTGAGTGCTTTTGTAGCCGTTGTTGCCCCTTGTGCCCACCTGCGCCAAAGGTGTGTTCTCCAGTGTGCCGTCCCGGTCGTCGTCCGAGGAACACCACTTCTTCTGCAGCATCGCGACATTGCGGATCGCTATGAGTGGATTGTCGTTGGGGTCTCCCTGCTTGGAGACATAGGAGACCCAGCTGGCGGACTGGATCTCCCATTGAGGCGGGACATCGAACGCGATTCCCTGCTCCGGGTTCGTCAGGACCTTCCAGCCCTTGATCGTGGCGGCTTGGGTGTCAGGGCTCCGAGGATTGGCCGAACTCTGAGACGGGGACACGGTGTTGGTCGGCTTCGGATCGGGCCCGTCGTGCTTGTGGCCGCCGAGCACCAGGAACCCGGTCACGCCCGCGGCAAGCACGACGGCCGCCGCAGCGATGACGGCGACGATGCCGGTCCGGTTCCGGCCGCCGCGCGTCGGCGGAGGCACGGGGGCACCGGCGGCCGGCTGCTGCAGGGGAGTCTGCCAGGGCTGCGGCTGCTGATACGGGTTTGGCTGGCCGGGACCGGGCTGTTGGTATGGGTTCGGCTGGCCAGGGCCAGGCTGCTGGTACGGGTTCGGCTGGTGCCCGACCGGGGGCTGCTGCGGGTTCTGGCCGCCACTCGGCGGCTGTTCTCCTGGCCACATGTGCCGTAACGATACGGCGGCCGCGTTCGGAGCACGAGCGAGGGCACTGTGAGTGGCCGGTAACGAGGGTCACGACTCTCAGGCGCCTTTAGCCAGTCGGTGAACCGTGTACACGGCAACGGCGAGGCCTCGTCCATGAGCATGCCCGACGGCTCGTCAACGGTCAGTGACGAAGGATCCCATGCCTGGCGTGGTGACGATGAGCCCTTCCTCGCGGAGGGCAGCGGTGGCCTTCCTCACCGTGACCCGAAAGCCCGAACTCCTGCTCCAGCTTCACCTCGGAGATCCACCGTTGATGGGACCGCCGACGCCGAAGATCTCGGAGAAGAGCTTGGCGTTCCCTTTGAGCGCGTGTGCGATGTCTGTGCCGCGGCCAGATGTCCCGTCCGGGTATGTCGCTGGAGTGGAACCTGACCTTCACTGACGACTCAATCCGAGTCTATGGTGTGGTTTCCCGGCGATAGGGCTGCGTCATCAGAGCCAACCGCTTCGGCCGCCAGAGGTCGTCGCCCTCATTCAGGATCAGCTCACCGTTCCTGCGTAGCAGCCAGACCTCCTCATACCGGTATTGCAGCACTGCATCACCGTCGACCCACTCCAGTAGGCGCGCAATCAGCAGGATCATGTCGTCCTGCTGGTCCGAGGTTTCCGTTCCTTTGCCCATGTGGAACCCCACACAGACCGTCGGAGTAAGCCTGAATCAGGTAACGATGGGATCCCGCGCGTGTGGTTGCCGTTGCTGAACCACATTGACGCACGCGCCCAGCCGGGTGTACACGAACAACTCCTTGTCGACGAGTTGCTCATCCTTAATGGATGTATCGAAAACGCCGAGTTTCCTGCCGATTTCAGCAAGACACGTTGCAGCCTCGGTCGCAGACGATTGGGTCGCGATATCGAGGTCATATTCGATTGCCATGCAGAGTGATTCTCTTGATCCCTATGGATGGGAGTGAAGGGAATATTGTCTTCGCCGTCGATCACCATGCCCTTTTTCAGTTGCCCATGGGGGAACTGCGGCGCCGCCTGCCCTCCCCCTCTGGGCAGCAGTCTTCAACCCCGCCATTGGCCTTGGCGGCCTGGCCGGCGGCGTCATCGTCGACACCCTCAGCTTCCAGGGCATCCTGCTGTTGGGCGGCGCGTGTGCCTAGCTGGCAGCGCTGCCGATCTTCAGCGCGTGAGGGGACGAGAGCTGCGATGACGTACAATCCCGCCCCCCCCGCCTCGCGAATAATGCCGAGCATGATCTGCTCGCTGTGCCCACGGGACGTCCTCGGTCAATGCCATTCCTCGGGATTGAGAGCTGCCGCCACAAACCCGACTCCCGTGGTGACGATCAGATCAGGTTGCGCAACCTGGGCTACAACCTTGTCGGGATCGAAATCATGGAACTCGAGCACGAAGTGTTCGGCCAGAGCGGGCCGACCCAACGGCATTCCATCGAGGTCTACTGCTGAATTCGCACGGTCGGCCCCTTGGCACAAGACTGATACCAGCAGTGGAAAATGTTCAGCTTCCAGCAGCCGATCCGCCTCGTGAATCACGCAGGCGATTCCGACTCCCCCCGTGACGGCACCGCACAGGTCGTCCAAGCAATCCACCAGGGCGTCCCAGTTCCTTCCGAAATAACCTGGAAACTGCAGAACTTCCGCGAACGCGCGATAGACGCCTTGCTCGGTCATCAAATCTGCGGAGTCGAAGTGGTAGACGCGCCCACCCTTCGCCTTCAATCCGCTCAGTTGCCGATCAATCTCAGCTGTTTTTTGGGGAACAAAAACAACCCAGGGGCCCGAGGTACCCGTGAGGTCGACGCTGATCATTCCTGGATCACCCTGTGAATTCACCGACGTAGTAAAAGCTTCCATAGTGGTCCGGCGTATAGTACGCAGGGCCGGGGCCGTCCTTCGGGGTCAAGAGGCGCTCGGGCCCTCTGATCTCCTTGCCGCAGCCTGGTGCGCTGCACCGCGGGAGGTCGACCTTGGCGTTGACGTCCCATTCCTTGTATTTGCCCCCTGGCAGGGCAGACAAGTTGTTACCCCAGTTCGCGTTGCCATGGTAGCCGTCGATCTTCCCGATTCCACCTGGGCGAGCGTTGACGTTGTTCAGCATGTCCACAGCCTTTTGCGGTGCTGGACCGGGAAGGACGCCAAGACCGTTCGGGCTGCCGGTGTCGCCGCCATGCAGATGGCACATGGGTGCGAGACCCAATGGGTCGGACCAGCTGTGCGGGTTGTGGACGTAGGCGACGGGGTTGGGCGCCGGAAGCAGGCCAAGGGGGTCGGGGCTGGTGTAGCGAGCGGTCTCCGGGTCGTAGTGCCGGTGATGGTTGTAATGGAGACCGGTCTCCGGATCGTGGTACTGGCCGGGGAAGCGCAGGGGGGTGTACGCGCTCGCGTCACGGTTCCAGGCAATAGTTCCCCACAAAGTGGACCGAGTGTGCCAGGCGACCTTTCCGTCCGAAGAGACCAGCTCGGTCGGAGTGCCGATGAGGTCGGTAACGATGGCGAAGAAACGCTGGTCGATAGTCTCTTGGGGCGCTTCGGTTGCCCAGACGCGTTCCGACTGACACAGAGGTGAAAGCTCGTCGTGGTCCCAGGTGAGCGAGGTGCGCACACCCGCGTCACCCTGCTCGGTGGTCTGTTCGCACAGGATGTTGCCGTCCCAGGAGAAGGCAGTGCGCTCCAGGACGGTCTCCCCGTCGGCGTCGAGACGAAGCTTGGCGGTCCGTCTGCCAAGTGGATCGTAGATGTAGCGCCAGCGACTGCCGTCCGGCGTGGTGACGGCTGTGAGTCGGTCCTCGCTGTCCCACTCGTAACGCCATATATCGGGTTTGCGCGAGAGTCGAGTCTTACGGCGTACTACCACACGTCCCTGGGCGTCGTGCTCGTAGTGAACGCCGCCAGCCCGCGTGAGCCGTGTTCCTGTGTAAGCGCGCGGCCCGACCGCCTCGTGGCCGGGGTGTTTCATGGGCCACATGGCCTCGGTCTGGTTACCCGCAGTGTCATACGTGTAGCGCTCGCTCCAACCCGCAGCCTGCACCGCTGTCACGCGGCCGTGAGCGTCGAGATCGAAGCGGCTGCGCCCGGCACGTGAGTCATCAACACCTGTGAGGTAGCCGTCTGGACGATAGGCATAGGAACGTTCAATGATCCGATGGCCACCCGGAGCAATACTCGCCTGCGCGACCAGTCGGTCAACGCTGTCGTAACCGCGTGTGAGGGTCAGTGAGTCATCGATTCGGCGAACGATTTCGCGGTCTGCCGCGTCATACGCGAAGTCCATGATGTGACCCGCTGTGGCCAACCGAGAAGTTCGTCCTGCGGCGTCATAGGCCCAATTACTGCGTGCGCCAGAAGGTGTAGTGCGCAGCGTCCGGTTGCCAGAGGCATCGTAAGCGAAGCTCATGGTCCGGCCATCGACGGTCTCGCTGATGCGACGGCCGGCCGAGTCGAGTTCCACATGCAGGCTGCTGTCCGGGCCAATGGCCGTGGTCAGTGCACCATTCGCTGTGTATGTGTACACGGTTGTTGCGCCATCAGCATCCTTGGCAACGATACGCCCTAGCGCGTCCCGCCGGTAGCAAATGCGTTGTCCCAGAGCATTGGTCCGGTCGGCGAGACGCCCTGTGGCGTCATAGGTGTAGCGCGTGGTGCGTCCGTCAAAGTCGGTTTCGGAGAGGAGTTGCCCAGCCGCGTCATAGATGTAGTTCCATACCAGCCCCTGAGGGTTGGTCACCTGAGTGAGGCGCAGCTCGGTGTCGTATGTGAAGGTGTACCGCTCCCCTCCCGGACCGGTGCGCGCGCTGAGGCGGTCAAAGTGGGTGTACTCGAATATGGTCGACTGACCGGTGGCATCGACATGGCGGACACAGTTGCCTTCGCCGTCGTACTGCCAGCTCTCGTGCGATCCGTCCGGGTTGGTACGGCCCACGAGCCAGCCATCGACGGTCCAATCCAGGCGCGAGACATTGCCCAGCGCATCGGTTACCGCAGTGGTCAGGCCGAGGGAGTTGTATGCCCAGTGGGTGATGTTGCCAAGGCCATCTGCCGCTGAGACGGTGAGACCAGCTGCGTTGTTCTCGTACGTGGAAGTGCGGTCAGCCGCGTCTCGCGCCTCCACCAGGCTGCCGTTCGTGCTGCGGATGAAGTGCGTGGTCGCGCCGCGTGGGTCAGTGACGGCGGTCCGGTTCCCACATTCGTCGTATGTATAGCGCCATATGAAGCCGTCCGGGCCCGTCACCTGCGTCGGTGACCCCAGATCGTTGTACTCGACACAGGACGCACTGCCGTCGGGACGCACAACAGAGGTCACGTGCCCGAGCTCGTCGTATCGGTAACCACTGGTGCGTCCGAGAGCGTCAGTGACCGCGGTGAGCTGGAGGTCCTCGTCCCATTCCTGGGTGGTGGTGTTGCCGAGGGGGTCGGTTTCCCGGATGAGGCGTAGGTGTTCGTTGTGTTCGTAGGTGCGGGTGTGGCCGTGGGAGTCGGTGACACGGGTCGTGCGGGTGGTGGCGTCGTAGGTGAGAGTGGAGGCGAGGGCCCCTCCGGTGCCGCCGGTGGCCACGACCCGGCCCTGGTCGTCGTACTGGTACCAGTACGTGGTGTTGTTGCGGTCCGTCCAGGAGGTGATCCTGCCGTCAGCGTCGTAGGTGTACCGCATCGGCAGGCCGGAGGAGTTGAACTCCTCCACAAGGTGGCCCTGTTCGTTGTAGGTGAGGGTGAGCAGGGAGGTCCCGGGCCGGTTCGGGTGGGCGGGGTCGATCAGGCGCAGGCCGGTGATGCGGGAGCGTGCCGGGTCGTGGTCGAGGGCTATGCGGTAACCGCCCGAGTGGACGACCGCGCCAGGGACATCACCTTCCGTGTACTCGATGGTGATGCGGTTGTTGTTGCGGTCCTGGATGTACTGCAACGGCAGGTCCACGGCGGTGTCGCCGGCGGCCGCCACCGGGCTGTGGAACACGTACGACAGCCCGGCATCGGCGTCGTGGACCCGGATGCCGCCATCGACATCGGTGTCCCACGCGAGGGTGAGTCGGGAGCCGGGGGTGTCCGGCCGGACGGGTGTGTTGGTTTCGGTGTCCGGGCGGGGGAAGCACAGACGGGCACCGTCGCCGGTGGCGTAGACGAAGCCGTCCTCGTCCGCCTGGACCCGCTGGTCCAGGGTGGAAGCCCAGGTGGGGCCGAACCAACCCCCGTGACGGTACGACGATATGTGCGTGCGCTCCAGCACGAGGGGGAGCACGCCCGGCAGGGTGATGTCGGTGCGGGTCAGGGCCATGTCGCCGGTGGCCACGTCGATCGGGTCCCGCACGAACGTCTTGACGATGTTGCGGATCGAGGCCGGCAGCTTGTCGAAGCCGGGATTGAGCTTCAGCCGCTCGAACGCCGCGCAGTCCAGGCCCATCGCCTTGCTCAGCTTGGCGAGAGCGGCCGGGCCCAGGGCTTTCAGGCCCTTACCCAGGGCCTTGCCCAGCATCCCGAAACCGACGCCCATCAGCGCGCCCTCGGTCAGGATCCCCGCCAGCTTCTCTGGATCCTTGAACGCCGACGGGTCCTCCAGCATCGTCTGGAACGCGGTGAACTGCAGCCCTTCCTTCGCCATCCGGCCCGCCGCCGCGACGCCCCGGATCTCCTTCAACGCCTTCAACGCCCGCTCGACCTGCCGGATGACCTCCATCACCCGGCGCACCACCGTGCCGAGAGTCGTCCCTTCCTTCTCGATCCGCCCGACCAGCGCCACGACCTTCAGCGCCCGCTCGCCCGACATCAGCGTCGAGGCCACCTCGGAGGCACCCGCCGTCAGCACGGACAGGGCCAGGCCCGCGATCTCGAACTCGGCGATCTCTGCCAGGATCACACCGATCTCGGACAACAGCTCATGCGCCTTGTCCGCGAAATCGTCCAGCGCCTTGCCGCCCTCACGCAGCGAATGCGCCATCTCCCCGGCCTGCTTACGCGCAGCCTTGGACCGCTTGTGGAAGGCCTTGGCCGCCTTCCCCTCCCACTCCACCCCCGACAACGCCCGGTCCGCAGCAGTGGAAGCGTCATCCAGGCCCTGAGCCAGATGACGCCACTTCTTCGCTATCTCCCGCACCCCGTCCGGATCCACCGCCGGATCCGAAATCCCCAGAAACTCCAGACCACTGGCGACACTGTCGCCGAACATGTGGTTGAACTTGTTGATGTAATGCAGCGGGTTGAGATCCACCATGACCGGCCGCCTCAGCCCTTCTTGCCCTGAGCTGTCGCCAGCAGCACATCCAGCAGATCGAAAGCATCGGAGACCTCACCGATGAACTTCGCCTCGGTCTCCCACTCCTCCTCCAGCTGCTTCGTCAGCTTGGACAGAGTGGACATGCCCTTCTCGATCTCACTCTTCGCACCCAGCAATGACCCCAACGCCCCCAACGCCTTCAAGTCATGCTGCTGCGCGGTGAACTCCGCCAACGGCTTCGCCGTGTGATGCCCCACCCCACGCAACCCCGACGCCGCCCTGTGCATGGATGAGGCCTGCTTCTTCAGGTCCGACATGCCACCCGCCCCCGAATTTCACTCTGTGCACGTACCAACCCCTCGACGGTAGTCGGGGGCATTATGTATATGGCATGGACTCGTCTAATGGAGAGTAAAGCTCCGTGATGCGAGACCGCGAACCCCAGCACCATCGCTGGGCAAGGCTTTCGTACAGATCGACGTCGCTGCCTGCCGCCTCGATGGCGTCTTGTCGGCGTCGCCGGCTGTGGCCGGCCGCGCAGACGGAGGCGGCTGTCTCGGTGCCGATCCGCCGCGAACAGGGGAAGGGGAGCAGCGGTACCGTCGCCACGATGGCCAAGACCAAGTGGGCCAGGGCGTAGCCAGGGATCTTCCGCGACCGGCGGTCCGCCCTGCTCCCTCGCACCTGTTGGTGGTGCAGCGTGGCGGCCGCGGCCCTTCCGTCGCCGTGCCCTAAGCGATCCTCCTGAGGTTCTGCGACTCCGCTCGTTCCACCAGCTACCTGTTGACCGCCTGAATCTCCTGCACGGTGACTTCCTGAGTCGTGCCGAAGGTGCCGTCGGGCAGATCGCCGCCGACGCCGCCGGTACCGGACCAGGTGATGCGCCAGGTGACGGTGGCTTTCAGCGGGAACGTGCCGCTGCCGGAGGAGCGGAGGTACTTGATCCCGCAGGGTGGGGCCTGGTCGGCCTTTCCCTTGGCGTACGGCTCGCCGACGGAACCGTCGGAACTGGCCGCGCATTCACCCGAAGCCGGATACGTCTCGGCGTCATCGGTGCCGGGCTCAAGTTTGAGAGATACAGGATCGGCGGTCGTGGTGGCCTGGATGTTCAGGCCCGTGACGTTCAGCGCGGCGGTGACGGAGACCTTCTTGAACTTGGCCTTGTCCAGCCAGGCCCAGGTGGAGAGATTGACCTTGGTTGTGTCGGCCGGAGCGAGGGAGACCTTGGTGCCGGGCAACTGGATCCGATTGTAGGCGAGTTCGGCGAGGATCTCCGGGGAGATCGCCTTCTTGACGGGTGGGATATCGCCGTTCTTCACCCAGAAGGGGAGATCACTGCATTCCCAGGCGGCCTGGTCGTTGAGTCGTGTCGGGTCCTGCGCCGAGACCCACCAGTTACCCTTGTCCGCCTTGTCTAGATTGTAGTTCTTGTATTTCCCGTTCTTGTATATGTCCCGGTATTCGGAGACTGACTCCTTGGCGTAATTGGGTTGTTGCGGGTCGTCGGCCACCATCTTGTAGCCGTCTTCCACCTCCTTGGAGAACTGCTGTGCCGATACCGGTTCGTACCAGCAGGCGGGCGGAGACCAGTTACCGGCTGGGGTGGCCGCGGGAGACGACTGGTCACTGGGGTTCCTGGTGGAACCGGAAAAGGTGACGCGGGACGCAATCGTGTGCCCGTCCCGCTGTGCAGTCTGGGTCGTCTTGCCCTGAGTGCCGCCACCTGGGCTCAGGTCTGCCCAGGCGGGCGGTGTGATGACGCCGTAGGCAAGGGCGGTCATACCCGCCAGAACGGCCCATCTTCGCGAGGTGGTCATTGAGTGATCACTGGTCAGGGAGTGCATCCCTTGTTCCCCCTGTCGCTACGGAGAGCACTTGTCTGCCAGACGCCCTTGGTGTTTTTCTCCAGACGCGTGATGTAGAGGATGTATGACTTGTCGGTCACGGGATCCTTGTTGATTTTTCCGGTCTTTCGGCTCTTCCCGTACGCCTTGCCCTCGAAGGAGCAGTAGCTGAGAGTGGCGCTGTTCTTCGCGTAGATGCTGACGCGGGGGTTGAAGTAGCGAGTCGTCCCGGTGAGGGTGAGGCCCGCGTCCTTGACCTGTTTGACCCACTGGGAGGCTCCCGCGAGGGCATCCCCTGTGTAGTAGAAGCCGAGCGACGGCTCGTCGGGGTTCGCCTGCGAGAGGGCGTAGTTCGTGGCGTCGATGCGTCGTTCGGTGTCGGCGAGTACCGGATCGTTCTTGGGGTCACCGGTCTTCCAGCCCTCGAAGACGTCGTGGACATCGCCGGGAAGTGTGATCTTGGGGCGGCTTGCGCCGTCGTCCGTGGAAGGGCTCGGCGATGCTGGGGTCTTCGTGCCATCGGTGTCGGCGCCCGCGATCTTGCTGTTGTCCTTCGATGAGCTGCCACCGCTGCCGCACGCCGTCAGCAGGAGGGCTGCGGTCGCAGTCAAGGCGACGGCAACGGGCAGAGAACGGCGGTTCACGATCGACTCCCAACAGGAAGAGGTCTTATGTCGTTTGGCCAATGAGCCTGACGCTACAGGCGTGATTCTCGGTTTCACCAGAGCGGGCCGGCCGTAGGGCTCGTGGCTGGCAGCCTGCTGCGTACTTCACATAGGTGGCGTGGGTCGGCTCGGCCGGGCGCGTGTGCACGCAAGTGGCCCCCGGCTTCCGTGAGTGAATTGTGCAGGCCCGGTGGGTGGTAGGTGAGGAACGGGTCCTCGTCTTGCCGCTGAGGGCGAGGAGTCAGGACGCGCCTTGAGGGGCTTATGGGCGGCTGATACGGTGCGATGGCTTGACACTCGCCTGGGCGCTCGGTATCTGGACGCGATGAGTCGGCGAAGTGTCCCGGACGTCCTGAACGGACCGGTTGTGAGCGGAATATGACAGGCGAGACTTTCTTGGGTGTACGGGGAGCGGTTGCGTGAAGATCCAAGAGCGTACGGGGGCGGGCGCCGGTCGTTCTGCCGCTCCGGCCCAGGGGCCGGTCGGTGAGCGGCTGCCCACTCCGCCGCGGGAGCGCAAGCCCGCTCTGGCCGCCCTCGCGGTGCTGCTGATCCTGCTCGGTGCGCTGGGCGCGACCACGCTGGTGCTGCGGGCCGGGAACCGGATCGAGGTCGTCAAGGTGACGCAGCCGATCCAGGTCGGGCAGGCCGTCAACAGCAGCAACTCCACGTCTGTGATGGTCGCCGACGACAGCAGCGTCAACTACGTCCGGTGGGACCAGCTGGGCGCCCTGAAGGACTACAAGGCGCGGACCACGATCTACCCGGGCACCATCGTCGTGGGCCAGATGTTCACCAAGGGGAATGTGCTGCCGGCCGGCAAGGCCGTCGTAGGTGTGTCCCTCAAGGACGGCCAGTACCCGGCGGACATCCAGCCCGGGGACACGGTCGCCGTCTACAACGTCGGCAGCAGCAGTTCCAGCTCCGGCTCCAGTTCGAGTTCGAGCAAGACCGGCACCGGTGCCGGCGCGGGCTCCTCCTCCGGTTCCTCCGGCGACCCCATCGCCACTGCCAAGGTGGGGGACAAGAAGGACAGCGGCGACGCCACCGTCAGCAGCGGCAACCTGTCGCTGACCCTGATCGTCGACCAGGCCACCGCCGCCGCCGTGGCACGCGCCGCCTCCGAGGGCGCGGTCGCCGTCGTGCACGTCTCCGGCTCCGGCAACTAGAAGGCGGCCCCCACCCCATGGCGCTCATCGCTCTCGCCGCCGACAAGGGTTCCCCCGGTGTCACCACGGCGGCCGTCGCGCTCGCCGCGGTCTGGCCGCGCCGTGTCCTGCTCGCCGAGACCGACCCGGCGGGCGGTGACCTCGTGTACCGCAGCAACGCCGCGCACGGCGGGCCGCTCAACCCCAACACCGGCCTGCTGTCCATAGCCGCGACCGCTCGGCGCGGGCTGGTGCCCGATCAACTCTGGGACCACGTCCAGCCGTTGAGCGGCGGCCTTGAGGTGCTCGTGGGGCTCGGCATCGCCGAGCAGGCCGCCGGGCTCGCCAGCCTGTGGCCGACCCTCGGGCGTTCCTTCGCCGCCCTCGCCGACTCGCCCCAGGCGCCCGCCGACGTCATCGCCGACTGCGGACGCGTCAGCGGCGACACCCCGGCCGTCGAACTGTTCCCGCACGCCGCACTCGTACTGCTCCTCTCCCGTACCGAGCCCGAGGCGCTGGCCCGGGTCCGGGACCGGGCGACCCAGCTGTCCACGCGGCTGCACGGCGGACCGCGCGGTGCCGCCGCCCTGGCCACCCCGCTCATCGGCGTCGTTCTGATCGCCGACCCGGCCGGCTCCGGCAAGCTCGTCAACCAGGTCAACGACATGCTGGTGCACGCCCAGACCGGTGCGCGGGTCGTCGGTACCCTCGCGGACGACCCGGCCGGCGCCGACATGCTGGCCGGCCGTAAGCGCGGCCGCCTCGACAAGTCGCTGCTGGTCCGCTCGGCCCGCAAGGTCGCCGCCGATCTGAACCAGCAGTACGGCGCCGCCTGGGCCGTCTCCGCCCAGGCCCAGCAGGCCCACCAGGCTCAGCAGGCCCAGTACCGCCAGGCCCAGCAGGGCGCGCATCAGCAGCCTCAGCAGCCCCAGCAGGGCGGGCATCCTCAGGTTCAGCAGGGCGGTCAGCACCAGGCCCAGCAGGCGCGTCAGCAGCCCCAGCAGCCCCAGCAGGGCGGGCACCCCCCGGCTCAGCAAGGCGGCTACGGCTACCCCCAGGCTCAGCAGGCCCCCCAGGCCCCCCAGGCTCAGCAGGCCGGTCACCCCCAGGCCCAGCAGCCCCACCAAGGCGGGCCCCACCAGCCTCAGCAAGCCCAGCCTCAGCAAGCCCAGCCCCAGCAGCCGTACCAGCCTCACCAGCCCCACCAGGGCCACGCGGAGGCCGGCCGATGACCGCTGTCGACCACCAGCTGGTCAAGCGGTTCCGGCAGGACGCCGGTGACCGTATCGCCGAGCAGCGGCGGGTGGACCAGGTCAGTGGTGTCGCGCCGATGTCCACCGAGGACGAGCGGCAGTACGCCCGCGCGGTGATCGCGCAGATCCTGGAGGAGCACGCCCGCGCCGAGATCAACGCGGGCCGTACGCCGCTGGACGCCGAGACCGAGGAGCAGTACGCCGCCGCCGTGCACGCGGCGCTGTTCGGCGTGGGCCGGCTGCAGCCGCTACTGGACGACGCCGAGGTCGAGAACATCGACATCAACGGCTGCGACCAGGTCTTCGTCGGCTTCGCCGACGGGCGTGAGGTCAGGGGTGAGCCCGTCGCCGACTCCGACGAGGAGCTCATCGAGCTGATACAGGTGCTCGGCGCCTACTCCGGCCTGTCCTCGCGCCCCTTCGACTCCGCCAACCCGCAGCTGGACCTGCGGCTGCCCGACGGCTCCCGGCTCTCCGCCGTCATGGACGTCGCCCGGCGGCCCGCGCTGTCCATCCGGCGTGCCCGCATGGGCAAGGTGTTCATATCCGACCTGGTCGGCAACGGCACACTGACGCCGGAGGTCGCCCACTTCATGGCCTGCGCGGTCCGCGCCCGCAAGAACATCATGATCGCCGGTGCCACCAACGCCGGTAAGACCACCCTGCTGCGGGCGCTCGCCAACGAGATCCCGCCGCACGAGCGGCTCATCACCGTCGAGCGCGCCCTGGAGCTGGGCCTCGACACCTTCCCCGACCTGCACCCGAACGTCGTGGCGTTCGAGGAGCGGCTGCCCAACTCCGAGGGGCAGGGCTCCATCCCCATGGCGGAGCTGGTGCGCCGGTCGCTGCGTATGAACCCGTCCCGCGTCATCGTCGGTGAGGTGCTGGGCGACGAGATCGTCACCATGCTGAACGCGATGTCGCAGGGCAACGACGGCTCGCTGTCCACGATCCACGCCAACAGCTCCAGCGAGGTCTTCAACCGTATTTCGACGTACGCGCTGCAGGCGTCCGAGCGGCTGCCCATCGAGGCCAGCCAGATGCTGATCGCGGGCGCGGTCAATTTCGTCGTCTTCATCCAGCGGCGCAACAACTACCAGACCGGCGGCCGGCTCCAGCGCATGGTCACCTCCGTCCGCGAGGTCAACGGCGTCGACGGCCGCGTACTGTCCAGCGAGGTCTTCGCCGAGGCCCCGGACGGACGAGTCGTACCGCATGCGCCCATCGCCTGCCTGGAGGACCTGATGGCCCACGGCTACCGGCCGCACGGAAGCTGGGGGTGAGCATGGACTTCGGTGCACTCGGGGCCCTGTTCTCGACCACGGTCCTGTACTCCATCGGCAGCGGCGTCGCCGCCGGCGGCGGACTCGCGCTGCTGCTGATCGCGATCCGCGGCCTGCCCGCGAAGCCCGAGCACGAGAAGCAACGCGCCAACGAACGCGCCGCCGAGCTCCTCCGGTTCGCCGGACAGCGCGGCTCGCTCGCCGTCATCGTCGGCCTCGCCGTGCTGCTGCTGACCCGCTGGGCGGTGGCGGGCATCGCCGCGGGCGTCCTCGTCTTCTTCTGGGACCGGCTCTTCGGCGGTGCCGCCGAGGAACGCGCCGCCATGCGCCGCGTGGAGGCCCTCGCCTCCTGGACCGAGTCGCTGCGCGACACCATCGCCGGCGCCGTCGGCCTGGAGCAGGCCATCCCCGCGTCCGCGCGGGCGGCCGCCCCCGTCCTGCGGCCCCACCTCGACGCGCTCGTCGACCGGTTGCGCGCCCGCACCCCGCTGCCCGACGCGCTGCACATCCTCGCCGACGAGATCGACGACGCGTCCGCCGACATCATCGTCGCCGCGCTGATCCTCAACGCCCGGCTGCGCGGCCCCGGTCTGCGACAGGTGCTCGGCGCGCTCGCCAAGTCCGCGCGCGAGGAGGTCGACATGCGCCAGCGAGTGATGGCCCAACGCGCCTCCACGCGGCGCTCGGTACAGATCGTGGTCGCCGTGTCGGTCGCCTTCGTCCTCGGACTCGCCGTCTTCAACCGGGACTTCGTCGCGCCGTACGGCACTCCCGTCGGACAGCTCGTGCTCTCCGTCGTCTGCGCCCTGTTCGCGCTCGGCTTCTGGTGGCTGCGCAAGCTGTCCACCATCGAGACGCCCGAACGGTTCCTGGTCCGGGACGAGTCGGCGGTCCTGTTCGTGCGGCCGCGCACGCCGGCGGCCCAGGAAGAGGGGGTACGGGGATGAACCTCACGCTGCCGATCGTCGTCGGCGTCGTCTTCGGCCTGGGTGTCTACGCCCTGATCCGCGCCCTGACGCCGACGAGGCGCAGCGCGGTCGCCCAGGTCGCGCGGATCGACGCGCTGCGCGCACGCGGAACGGCGTACGGGTCCGCGCGCCAGGCGAAGGAAGCCCAGGGCCGGTTCGGCACACTGCGCGCCCGCATCGGGGCCCGCGTCTCGGAGCTCTACCTCCAGCAGGGCTGGGAACAGCGCTCGCTCCGCGCCGACCTGGCCGTCCTGGAGCGGAGTTGGGAGAATTTCCTCGCGACCAAGGTGCTGCTGGCGGTGGCCGGCCTGATCTTCGGGCCGTTCCTCTTCGCCGTGGTCTGGACGCTGGGCTTCGGCTCCAGCCCGGTCATCCCGGTGTGGCTGGCCCTGCTCTGCGCGGCCCTGTTCTTCTTCCTGCCCGATCTGGAGGTACGGCGGGACGCGGCCGACAAGCGCCGGGACCTGCGCCGGGTCATCGGGGCGTATCTGGACCTGGTGTCGATGAGCCTGGCCGGCGGACGCGGTCTGCCGGAGGCGCTGATGGCGGCGGCCGAGATCTCCGACGGCTGGGCCAACCAGCGCATCCGCAACGCACTGGCCGACGCCCGCATCACCGGGCACAGCCAGTGGCACGCCCTGGGGTTGCTCGGCGAGGAACTGGGCGTGGAGGAGCTGAAGGACCTCTCCGCCTCCCTGGCACTGGTCCAGGACGACGGTGCCAAGGTGCGCGAGTCGCTCGCCTCCCGCGCCGAGACCATGCGGCACCGCGAACTCGCCGAGATCGAGGGCAGTGCGGGCGAGAAGTCCCAGTCGATGCTCGTGGCACAGTTGCTGCTGTGCGCCGGCTTCCTGGTGTTCCTGATCTTCCCGGCGGCCATGCGGGTGTTCCAGGTGTGAGCCGTCCTCCCTGGGCGTTCCCTGGGCGCGCGCGAACCTACTGCCAACTGCTGTAACGAGAGAACAAAGGGGGACAACCCACAATGAACACACGGAACTTCAACACCGGGATTCCGGCGGTGGACTTCCTGGTCACCTTCCTGCGCGGCCGCGTCGAGCGTGCCCGCTCCGGTGAACTGGACCGTGGTGCCTCGGCGGTGGAGTGGGTCATCATCTCCGCGGTCGTCGTGGCGATCGTCGGCGTGGTGGCCGCCATCATCAACGGAGCCCTGAAGGGCGGCGCCACCAAGGTTGGTGACTGCATCAAGGGCGCGAGCGCGGACAAGACCTGCTGAGCGGTCGGAGGACCTGGCAGCCGTAGGACGAGTAGTCGCAGTACAGGCGTTGTAGAACAGAACGGGGATGACGGGGGTAGTGGTGAGTCTCGGCAGCTGGGTGCGCCGCCGGGCGGCGGCCGCACGTGGCCGGACCGCCGACTCCGGCATGACCGCGATCGAGTTCGTGTTGCTCACGCCGGTCCTCTTCTTCTTGATCTTCGCGACCGTCCAGTTCGCCCTGTACTTCTTCGCGGACCACGTGGCCCAGGCCGCGGCCCAGGCGGGGGCCCGCAAGGCGCGCGCCACGGCCGACGAGCAGCCCGGCGCCTGGCGCGGTGAGGCGCGGGACGTGGTCGACTCCTACATCCGCCAGCTCGGTCCGCAACTGGTGCTCTCCCCGGACGTGCAGACGATCCAGCCGGAGCAGCACACGGTCGGGGTGGAGATCTCGGCGCGGATACCGACCGTGTTCCCGGGCCTGGACCTCACCGTCCACGCACAGTCGGTGGGACCGGTGGAGCGGTTCGTGAAGGAGGGCGGGAACTGATGGTCTGCGGGCCGAGGGAACCGGTGCGCTCCTGGCGCGAACCGGTGCGGTCCTCGCGCGAACCGGTGCCGTTCTGCCGGGAGTCGGTGCAGTCCTGGGGGGAGCCGGTGCACGCCTGGCTGAGAAGGCGATCCGCCTCCTGCCGCGGGCCGGCCGCCGACCGTGGCCTGTCCACGGTCGAGGTCGTCATCCTCGCCCCCGTGATGATCCTCTTCATCCTGGTGCTGGTGGCCTTCGGGCAACTCGTCGACGGGCGCGGCGCGATCGACGGCGCGGCCCGGGACGCGGCACGGGCCGGCTCCATCCAGAAGGACCACGCGCTCGCGATGTCCGAGGCGCGCAAGGCCGCGGAGTCGGACCTGGCGGACGTCTGCTCCGGGCCGGTCTCGGTGGTCCAGACGAGCAGCGGTTTCAACCCGGACGTCGACCCGTTCTTCACGGTGGAGGTCAGCTGCCAGGTCCGGGGCCTCGCCATGCTGGGACTGGACGTGCCGACCCAGCTCTCCGCCCGCTTCTCCTCCCCGCTGGACCCGTACCGGAGGTCCGCGTGAGAGACGTCGTACGCACCTGGTGGGCCGCGCGCCGAAACCGCCTGGACGACACGGGCTCCGGCGCGGGCGCGGTCATCATCTTCGCCCTGGTCTTCCTCTCCCTGGCGGCCTTCGTCATCGACGGCGGCCTGTCCATCTCCAAGCGGGAACGCGCCGCCGACATCGCGGAACAGGCCGCCCGGTACGCCGCGCAGGACATCGACAAGGACGCCCTGTACGAGAACGCGGGCGGCGCGGCGCCGATCAAGTACCAGGACTGCGACGCCCGGGTGAAGGCGTTCGCCCGCGAGATGGGCCTGAACGCCACGGACGTCGGCGCGACGCACTGCGTCGCGGCCGACGCCGCGCATGTGCAGGTCGAGGTCCAGCTGACCTACCAGCCCGTGTTCACGGGCCTGTTCTACGGCGGCGACGTGGTCGTACACGGCCGCTCGGATGCGAAGAACGAGGTCGGCTGAGCCGGACTCACCGGTTGACCGACTGGATCTCCTGGACGTTCATGTCCTGAGTCGTCTCGAAGGTGCCGTCGGGAAGGCCGCCGCCGCTGCCGTCGGAGCCCTTCCAGGTGATCTGCCAGGTGATGCTGGCCTTCAGCTGGTACGGCGTGCCGTTCGTGGCGCGCAGGTACTTGATGCCGCACGGCGGGGTCTTGTCGCCGTCTCCCTTGACCCACGGCGTACCGATCGAACCGTCGTCGTTGATCGTGCAGTTGCCCGAGGCGGGGAGGGTCGAGGCGTCCTCCGTGCCGGGATCCAGATGGAGGGCGACCGGCTTGGCGGTCGTCTCGGCCCAGAGGTTGGTCCGGGGGAGTTCCGCACGGACCTTGATCTCCTGGAACTTGCCCTTGTCCAGCCAGATCCAAGTGGGCACGTTCACAGTGGACTTGGCGGTGGGCTTGAGCTCGATCTCGGTGTCGGGGACCTTGATCTGGTTGTAGGCGTACTCGGCGAGCATCTTCGGCGTGGGGGCGTGGGGGACCTTCGGTACCACGTCGGCGTCCTGCCAGAACATGATCTTTCCACACTGCCAGGAATCGGGGTCCTGGTCGTCGGGGGCGACGCTGCGCCAGAAGTAGCCGTTCTTGCCTATGTTGTAGTTCTTGTACCCCGGAGCCATCGACAAGGTGTCGTCGAAGTTCGCCTCGGGCTTGCCGTCCTGGTAGTGGTCGGTCCACAGCCCCTTGCCGAACCACGACTGATGGATTCCGACGTCGCCGGCGCCGTTCGTCCTGTCCACGAACGCCTTGAGCTCCTCGCCGGTGAAGACGGGCTCGTACCAGCAGGCGGGGGGCTTCCAATTGACGTCCACCGAGGAGAGGCTGCCCTGCTTGCCACCGGTGGGACCGCTCACTTGACGGACCTTGATGTGGGAGTAGGCGGCGGAGGCGTAGATGTTGTTGGCGTTGGCTCCGCCGGCGGGGCCGGAAGGCTTGTGCCCCGTCGTGTCACCTGTGGGGCCGTCGGCATATGCGGCGCCACCGCTGCACACCATGAGCGTGACAACAACCGTCGAGGTCAACCGCTGTGCGAGCAGCGAGGACTTCATGACTGGCACTCCTTCGCCTTGCCCACGACCTCGGCGACCTGGGCCTTCCAGGCGCCGGCGGAACCCGACGGCGGGAACATCAGCAGACTGAACTTCTCGTAGCTGCTCAGGCTTTCCTTGGTGTAGAGGATCTTGCCGGTCTTGATCTCCTTGCCGTAGAACTTCGCCTGGTTTCGGCAGAAGGAGACGAGGACGCGCTTGCCGCCGGTCATCGGGGTGACGTTCGCGGCGTAGTACTTGTCCGTCCCGGTGGCGGTCCACCCTCCCTTCACCCACGCCTGAATCTGCGACTTGGCGTACTGCGCCGCCTGGCCGCCCGAGTAGTACTGGTACGCGGGGTCGTTCGGGTCCTGCTTGACGATGCCGTGCTTCAGCGCCCGGATGTAGTTCTCCGCGTCGGCGAGCGCAGCCGCCTGCTGTGCGTTGGACGGCTTGGTGAAGTCGAAGACCAGGTTCAGGTCCTTCGGAACGCTGACGTCCGGACCGCTGCCACCAGTCGTGGCGGAAGCCGAAGGACTGCTCGACCCCTTGTCCGCCCCCTTGATGCCGTCTGTCTTTCCGCCCCCGCCGCAGGCGGTGAGCAGCAGGGCTGCGGTGGTGGTCATGGTGGTGAGGATCAGGGTGCGGCGGGCCACGGTTGAGTCTCCCCCGGAGGTCGGTGTGTGTCGCAATGAACGAAAGTATCAGGGGGGTATGACAGCCCCTTGGGGAACAGCGGGGGGTTGTGTGGAACTTGTGCAGAGTCGGCGGGTGGCCGGAGCGGAGGGTGCCCGAGCAGGCCGGGGACCGCGGTGTCGGTCTGGCCGCCCCTTCGACGCTGTCAGTCCGAGTCAATAAGATCTCTGTAGGCTCTCAGCACCCCGACCACATTTCCCGCCCATACGACCCAGGACACCCGCCATGGCGCGACGCAGCACATCAGGCTCGACGGGAAGCCCGACGGGCCCGAGGAATCGGACACCTCAGCCGGTGCGTGTGCGGCGGCGGACGTTCGGGGACTTCGTCATGGCGTTCCTCGCGTTCGTCGCCCTGCTCGCCCTCGTCGTCGGCGTACCCGGCGCGCTGGCCTACTTCGTGGGCTGGCCGCTGCCGCACGGGATGCCGTCGCAGCACTGGCTGACGCAGGAGATCACCGTGCAGACCTTCCTGCACGTCCTCACGGTCGTCGTCTGGTTCGCCTGGGCGCAGTTCACCGCCTGTGTGCTCGTGGAGGTCAAGGCCGCCCTCTCCGGTGTCGGCCTGCCCGGCCGCGTCCCGGGCGCCGGTCCCAGCCAGTTGCTCGCGCGGCAGCTCGTCACCGCGCTGCTCCTCGTCGGCGCCACCGCCGCAAGCCTCACGCCCGGCCTCTCCCAGCTCGGGCACAACTCCGCTCCGGAGGGCAACCACAAGGGCACGGTCGCCGCCGCTCAGCAGACCCCGGGGCTGCTCTCCCAGCAGCAGGCCAAGGCCACCGCGGCGGCCGTCGCCGAACAGGCGGACCACGTCGCGGCGCAGGCCCAGTCGGACGGCGGCAAGCACGGAGCCACCAAGTTCTACCGGATCCAGCCGCCCGAGGGCCGCCACCACGACTCCCTGTGGGAGATAGCCCAGCGCCACCTCGGCGACGGCCGCCGGTACAAGGAGATCTACGAACTCAACAAGGACCGTCTCCAGGTCGACGGTTCCCGCCTCACCGAGGCCAGCCTGATCCGTCCCGGCTGGGTCATGGAGATGCCCGGCGACGCCCACGGCGGCGAACTCGTCGAGATGCCCGATGCGCACATCTCCCACGCCGCGCAGAAGCAGATCCAGGAGTACGACAAGTCCGGCCACCACGCCCACGAACAGGGCCGGCACGCCCACGGACCGGAGCGGCACTCCCAGGGCGGCGGCCATGTGTCCCTGCCCGAGCAGCGCGGGCCGGCCGAGGGCACGGGTGCCGACGGCGCCGGACAGCAGACCCGGCAGCACGCCACCGCCTCGCAGGACCACTCCTTCGGCCTGTCCGAGGCCCTCGTCGGCGCCCCCCTGCTCGCCGCCGGTCTGCTCGCCGCCCTCGGCCACCGGCGCCGGCAGGCGCTGTGGCAGTCGGCGCTCGCCGCGGTCGGCGGCCGGCGCGGCATGCAGCCGCCCACCCCGACCGGCGACGCCCAGAACGCCCAGGACGCGCTGCTCGTCGGCGCCGACCCCGGGGCCGTACGGCTGCTGGACCGGTCGCTGCGCGGGCTCGCCGCCGCCCTCGCCGCCGAGTCCCGCCCGCTGCCCGTCGTCTACGCCGCCTGGCTCAGCCACGGCGATCTGCACCTCCAGCTCGCCCAGCCCGCCGGGAAGCCGCCGGCGCCCTGGCGGCCAGGACAGGACCAGACGTTCTGGGTGCTGTCCCGCACGGACGCCGAGCGCTACGACGACACCGACACCGCCGCTCCCTACCCCGGCCTGGTGAGCCTCGGCACCATGGACGACTCCCGGCTGCTGCTCAATCTGGAGGCGGTGCCCGGCATCGTCTCGCTCAGCGGCCGCGAATCCGACCGGGCCGCCGTGTTCGCCTCGGTCGCCGCCGAACTCGCCACCAGCGGCTGGTCGGACCGCATGACCATCACCCTCGTCGGCTTCGGCGAGGACCTCACCCCGCTCGCGCCCAACCGGCTGCGCCACCTCGACGGCATCGAGGCGCTGATCGAGACCATGGAGGCCGAGACCCGGCAGCGGCGCGGCGCACTCGGTGCCGCCGGCCACGACTCCGTCCTCACCGGACGCACCGGCCCCGCCCAGCACACCCGTTGGGCCCCCCACCTGGTACTGCTGGCCGCCCAGCCCTCCGCCGAGGACGCGGTCAAGCTCGCCGAACTCGCCGCCGACGCCAGCCGCCTCGGCATCGGCTACCTCGTCGGCACCGAGACCGACGACCTGCCCGGCGCCGCCTGGGAGATGCAGATCACCCACGAGGGCAAGCTGCTCGCTCCGCTGCTCGGCCTGGAGCTGAACGCCCAGCTGCTGCCGGCCGCGCAGCAGCGCGCGGTGGTGGAGCTGTTCGCCCAGGTCGACCCGGAGCGCGACCCGGACGGCCCGACCACCACCCCGCCCTTCCTCGTCGACATCTCCGAACAGGGTCGGCCCGCGGTGTACGCGCGCCTCGTCGGGCCGTACGAGATCATCGGCCTCGACACCCCGGAGGACGAGCGCAGCGCTCTGCTCCAGGAGGCGCTCGCGCTGCTGCTCCTGCACCGGGAGGGCGTCCACCCGCGCGTGCTCGCCGCCGCGCTGTGGCCCCGCGGCGTGACCGAGGACGTCCGCGACGCCCTCGTCGAGCGGCTGCGCGTCTGGCTGGGCACCGACCCCGACGGCGCCGCCCGCCTGCAGACCGACGCGACCGGTCGGCTCATCCTCACCCAGTCCGTCGTCTCCGACCTGGACGTGCTGCGCTCCCTCTACCACGAGGCCACCCAGGGCAAGGGCGTCGACAACCGCGCGGTCCGCGGCCGTCTGCTCACCGACGCGCTGGGGCTCGTGCGCGGCCCGCTCCTCGAAGACCGCCCCAAGAGCCGGTACGGCTGGCTCGGCCACGAGATCATCGACGCCCAGCTCCCGCTGCTGGTGGCGGACATCGGTCTCGCGCTCTCGGCGTTCCACTTGGAGAAGGACCGCGCGGAGAAGGCCATCGAGGCACTGGAAGCGGCCCTGAAGACGGCGCCCGCGGACGAGCGCCTGTGGAACGAGTCGCTGCGCGCCACCCACGTCACCGGCGACCCGGACCGGCTGCGCGCCCGCGCCGCCGACCTCCTGTCCCGCAGCGGTGCCCGCGGTCTGCCGCCGCGCACCGAGGCGCTTCTCGACGAACTCCTGCCGACCTGGCGCGAGGGCGTCGCCGCGGCCGGATGAGCCACGCGCTGTTGTGGGCCCTCGCCGCGCTGTGGGGCGCGGCGGCGGGAGCGACGCTCCCCAGGGCCGCCTACCGCTTCACCGTCCCGGCGGGGGAGCACTGGCGGGACCGGTGCGCACGGGGACATGCGCTGCGCGGCTGGCTCGGACCGGCCCGCTGCGCGGAGTGCGGACGAGCCGACACACACCTCCCCGAGCGGCCGAACGCAGCCGAGGCGTCCCACGCCGCAGGGGCGTCCCGCGCCGCAGGGGCGTTGCCCGCGGCCGAGGTGGCCTCCGCGTCCGAGGCGTCGCCCGCCGCCGAGGCGTCGGCCGAGCCGCCGCACGTGGCCCCTGCGCCGCCCACCGTCACCCCACGGACGACTCCCTCCGCCCCGTCCACCTCCACCCCACGGACGACTCCCGCCTTGCCCACCCCCACCCCACCGCAGCCTCCCTCCGCCCCGCTCCTCTCCCTCGCCACCGCCCTGGCCTGCGCCGCCCTGGCCGTCACGACCGGCGCGCGGCCGGAGTTGGCGGTCTGGCTGCTGCTCGTGCCCGCCGGGGTGCTGCTGGCCGTGATCGACTTCCGGGTGCAGCGGCTGCCCGACCCGCTGACCCTGCCGCTCGCCGCGGCCGCCCTCGCCCTGCTGGGCCTCGCCGCGCTGCTGCCCGGGCACGCGGGCCACTGGCTCACCGCGCTCTACGGTGCCCTCGCCCTGGGCGCCGGCTATTTCGTGCTGTTCCTCATCAACCCCGCCGGCATGGGCTTCGGCGATGTGAAGCTGGCCGTCGGCATGGGTGCCGTACTCGGCTGGTACGGCTGGGCCACGGTCCTCCTCGGCACCTTCGCCGGCTTTCTGCTCGGCGCGCTGTACGGCGGTGCGCTCGTCGTCGTACGGCGGGCCGGGCGCAAGACGGCGATCGCGTTCGGGCCGTTCCTGATCGCGGGAGCGTTCCTGGGGCTGCTGGCGGGGGCGTACGCGACGTAGCGCGCCGGACGGACTGGGCGGCCACCGGATCGTCCTCGGCCGCACCGAGCCGGATCCACGGCGCCAAAGGGCCTGGCGTAGGCTGGTTCGGTCCGTCCACAACCCTTGACGAAAGGGACCCTCTGGTGACCGAGAAGACCGACCTCCAGTCTGTCCTCGACCGTGCCGCAGCCGGTGGGCGGATCACCCCGGAAGAGGCGCTCGACCTCTACCGCGACGCCCCGCTGCACGCGCTGGGCGCCGCCGCCGACGCCGTACGCCGCCGCAAGTACGCCGGTGTCGAGCACATCGCGACGTACATCATCGAGCGCAACATCAACTACACGAACGTGTGCGTCACGGCGTGCAAGTTCTGCGCCTTCTACGCGGCCCCCAAGGACAAGGACAAGGGCTGGACCCGCGACCTCGACGACATCCTGCGCCGCTGCGCGGAGACCGTCGAGCTGGGCGGCACCCAGATCATGTTCCAGGGCGGCCACCACCCGGACTTCGGTGTCGAGTACTACGAGAAGCACTTCAAGGCCATCAAGGACGCCTTCCCCCAGCTGGTGATCCACTCGCTGGGCGCCTCCGAGGTCGAGCACATGGCCCGGATCTCCGGTGTGTCGGTCGAGGAGGCCATCACCCGGATCCACGAGGCCGGCCTGGACTCCTTCGCGGGCGCCGGCGCGGAACTCCTTCCCGAGCGCCCCCGCAAGGCCATCGCGCCCCTGAAGGAGTCCGGCGAGCGCTGGCTGGAGATCATGGAGACCGCGCACAGGCTGGGCGTGGAGTCCACCTCCACCATGCTCATGGGCACCGGCGAGACCAACGCCGAGCGCATCGAGCACCTGCGCATGATCCGGGACGTCCAGGACCGCACGGGCGGCTTCCGCGCCTTCATCCCGTACACCTACCAGCCCGAGAACAACCACCTGAAGGGCCGCACCCAGGCCACGCTCTTCGAGTACCTGCGGATGATCGCCATCGCGCGGCTGTTCATGGACAACATCCAGCACATCCAGGGCTCCTGGCTGACCACCGGCAAGGAGGTCGGCCAGCTGTCCCTGCACTACGGCGCGGACGACCTCGGCTCGATCATGCTGGAGGAGAACGTGGTCTCCTCGGCCGGCGCCAAGCACCGCTCCAACCGCCTGGAGATCATCGACCTGATCCGCAAGGCGGGCCGGGTCCCGGCGCAGCGTGCCACGACGTACGAGCACCTGGTCGTGCACGACGACCCGGCGAACGACCCCGTCGACGACCGCGTGGTCTCCCACATCTCCTCCACGGCCATCGAGGGCGGCACGGCACACCCGGAGCTGAAGCTGCTGGCGTCCAACTAGGCGCGCTGTGCTGACACTTCACGTCGCCGAGCGGTCTCCCGAGACGGCGGTCCTGGTCGACGGGGCGTCCGTGGCCGCCGTCGGCCCGTACGAAGAACTGGCCGCCGCCGAGCCCCGGGCCAGGGTGCGGCGTTGGCCCGGCATCCTCACCCCGGGGCTGCTGAACCCGTACGGTCCGGAGCTGCTGGAGGCCACCTACCACCCCGACCCCCGCGAGGCCGACGTCCTCGGCACCGAGCCCATCGGCGGGGAGCGGGCGCGGGAGATCTTCCGCGGTGATCCCGCACGCCTCGGCGCGAGCGCGCGACGCGGGGTGCAGCGGATGCTGGCCCACGGCACGGTGGCGGTGGCCGGGGAACTGCGGTCGCGGGCCGTGGTCGACGCGGTGCGCAGGGCCGGGCTCGTGGTGGGGCAGCGGCCCGAACGCCTTCCGGGCCCGGCGGCGCTGTCCCCGACCCCGCTGGTCCTGCTGCCGCGGCTCGTCCCGGGCGGGCCCGCCCGCTTCGCCGTGTTCGACGTCGCGGACCGCGCCGAACTGGTCCGCCGCGGCGCCGGCACCTGCGTGGCGACCGTGATCGGCGGACGGTTGGTGTACCGGGGCCGCTGAGCCGCGCGCGGTCCTCTGAACCCGGGCTGCAACAATGAGCAGGTGACCCGCGCTTCCCTGAACAAGCAGCCGCACGAAGTCGCCTCGATGTTCGACGACGTGGCGGAACGGTACGACCTGACGAACGACGTGCTGTCGCTCGGCCAGGACCGGCGCTGGCGCAAGGAGGGGGCGCAGGCGGTCGACGCGCGCCCCGCGCAGAAGATCCTCGACCTGGCCGCCGGTACGGCGACCTCCTCGCTGCCCTTCGCACGGACGGGCGCGTACGTCGTCCCCTGCGACTTCTCGCTCGGGATGCTCCAGGTCGGCAAGCGGAAGCACACCTGGCTGCCGTTCACGGCCGGCGACGCGACGAAGCTGCCGTTCAAGGACGACACCTTCGACGCCGTGACGATCTCCTTCGGGCTGCGCAACGTCCAGGACACGGACACGGCCCTGCGCGAGATGTACCGGGTGACCCGGCCCGGCGGTCGCGTGGTGATCTGCGAGTTCTCGCATCCGACCTGGGCGCCGTTCCGCACCGTCTATACCGAGTACCTGATGCGGGCGCTGCCCCCGGTCGCGCGCGCGGTCTCCTCGAACCCGGACGCCTACGTCTACCTCGCCGAGTCCATCCGCGCCTGGCCCAACCAGCCCGCCCTCGCCGAACGGCTGCGCAAGGCGGGCTGGTCGAAGGTGGCGTACCGCAACCTCACCGGCGGCGTGGTCGCACTGCACCGGGGCTTCAAGGAGAGCTGAGCCCCGCGGCTCCGAGGAAGGCCGAATCCCGCGGCTGCACAGGAGAGCCGAGTCCCTGCGGCGCCGGCCGGCGGCTCAGCGGTCGATCATCTCGAAGGCGTCGCCGGGCTCGCCGAGTTCGCGTTGCATGCCGCCGGTGGGCGGCCGCGGGATGCGTGGCTCGCGCACGCCCCCGCCGCCCTCTCCGTCACCGAAGTCGAACCACACGTACACCATCGACTCCCGCGGCACCTCGGCGCCGGGCTGCGGGTACTGGCGTACGACGTAGTCGACGACCGTGAGGTGGAAGTCCGGGCGGTCGGGCGCGTTGAGGAACAGGCCCTGCGCCCGGGCCGTTTCACGCGCGTCCACGGCCATCAGTCCGACCAGTCGCGGCACGCGCACTTCGGGTGTTTTGGGTGTTATGCGCACAGATGTCACCCCCAGCGGTACTGGAAGAGTAACTCTCGCGTGCCTCGGCCGGAAGAGATCGGTGTCTTTCTGTAACAGATGACTACTGTGCGTGATTGAGGCTGAGTCGGAAGCAGAGGGCCCGCTCGTCCAGCAGGGGGTGCGGATAGGTCTCCGCGGGCTCCATGCCGAGCCGCCGGGTCACCGCGATCGACCGCTCGTTGCCCGGGCGGACCACCGCCACCACCTGCGGCACCCCGGCCGCCCGCACCCGCCGGACCGTCTCGCGCGCGGCCGCGGTGACATACCCCTTGCCCCAGTGCGCGCGGCCGAGCCGCCAGCCGATCTCCGTCTCGCCGACCGGACCCCAGTCGGGCCGCCAGGGCTGCGCCCCGGTGAAGCCGATCACCTCGCCGGACTCGTCCAGCATGGTCCACAGGCAGAAGCCCAGTTCCGCGTCGTGCCGTCGCTGCCGCGCGGTGAGTTCCTCGTAGACCGACAGCGCGGCCGGCCTGCCGCCGTAGAACTCCATGACCTCGGGGTCGGCGAAGACCCGGTGCCAGGCGATCGCGTCCTCGTGAGTGGGGACGCGCAGCCGTACCACGGGGAGAGGTCGGTTCACAGGGCAGCCCTTCAGCCGGGTGATCAATTCTGCTGAATAGACTGCCCATGTCCAGTGCCGGTCGGCACGCAGATTTCGAACTTGGGGAGATCCCGCCGTGACCGTCGTGAAGGAGCCCCTCTCCGAGAACACCGCCGACGTGATCGTGGTCGGCGCGGGGCCGGCCGGCTCCACGACCGCCTACCACCTCGCCAAGGCCGGTCTCGACGTCCTGCTCCTGGAGAAGACCGAGTTCCCGCGCGAGAAGGTCTGCGGCGACGGTCTCACCCCGCGCGCGGTGAAGCAGCTCGTGGCCATGGGCATCGACATCTCCGAGGAGGCCGGCTGGCTGCGCAACAAGGGCCTGCGCATCATCGGCGGCGGCTCCCGCCTCCAGCTGGACTGGCCGGATCTCGCCGCGTATCCGAACTACGGCCTCGTCCGCAAGCGTGACGACTTCGACGAGCAGCTCGCCCGCAACGCCCAGAAGGCCGGCGCCCGCCTCTACGAGCGCTGCAACGTCTCCGGTCCCGTCCTCGACGACCGCACCGGCCGCATCACCGGCGTCACCGCCAAGCTCGGCGAGGAGAAGCGCGAGGTCACCTTCCACGCGCCGCTGGTCGTGGCCGCCGACGGCAACTCCACCCGCCTGTCCCTCGCGATGGGCCTGCACCGCCGCGAGGACCGCCCCATGGGCGTCGCGGTGCGGACGTACTTCACCTCGCCCCGCCACGAGGACGACTACCTGGAGTCCTGGCTGGAGCTGTGGGACCGCCGCGGCGCCCAGGACCGCCTGCTGCCCGGCTACGGCTGGATCTTCGGCATGGGCGACGGCACGTCCAACGTCGGCCTCGGCGTCCTCAACACCTCCGCCTCCTTCAAGGAACTGGACTGGCGCGAGATCCTCAAGGCCTGGTGCGCCTCCATGCCCGAGGACTGGGGCTACACCCCCGAGAACATGACCGGCCCGATCCGCGGCGCCGCCCTGCCCATGGCCTTCAACCGCCAGCCGCACTACACGCGCGGACTGCTGCTGGTCGGCGACGCCGGCGGCCTGGTGAACCCCTTCAACGGCGAGGGCATCGCCTACGCCATGGAGTCCGGCCAGATCGCCGCCGACGTCATCGTCCAGGCCCACGCGCGGGCCACGCCCGCCCAGCGCGAGATCGCCCTGCAGCGCTACCCGCGCGTCCTCAAGGACACCTACGGCGGCTACTACACGCTCGGCCGCGCCTTCGTGAAGCTCATCGGCAACCCGAAGGTCATGCAGATCGCCGCCCAGCGCGGCCTCACGCACCCGATGCTGATGAAGTTCACCCTCAAGCTCCTCGCGAACCTCACCGACCCCACGGGCGGCGACGCGATGGACCGCATCATCAACGGCCTGAGCAAGGTGGCCCCGAAGGCGTGACTAGACGCTGAGCGCGGCCGTGTTGGCGGCCCGGCGGGCGAACACCTCGTCCCGCCGGGCCGCCATCTGCCGCAGCGCGTCCTTTTTCTCCCGCTTGGAGAGCCGATCCAGGTAGACGTACCCGTTGGTGTGGTCGGTCTCATGGATGAGGCAGCGCGCGAAGTATCCCGTGCCCTCGACGACGAGCGGATGGCCGTCCTTGTCCTGCCCGCGCACGACGGCCCGGTCCGGCCGCGGTACGGCCATCACGGCACCCGGCACCGACAGACAGCCCTCGCCCTCCTCCAGCAGCCGCCGCCCGCTGGTGGGCGTTTCGAGCACCGGATTGACGACGTGCCCGACATGTCGGACACCGTCGTCGTCGGGGCAGTCGTATACGAACAGCCGGAGATCGACCCCGACCTGGTTCGCCGCCAGTCCCGCCCCTTCGGCGACATACAGGGTGAGGAACATGTCGTCGATGAGTGCGGCGAGGTCGGGTCCGAACTCCGTGACATCCCGGCACGGCTTGTGCAGGACCTCCTCGCCGACCTCCGTGACCCTGCGTACCGCTCCACGCCGGGCCTCGGGGGCGTGGCGGGGGTAGTAGTCGGCGGGCCTTCCCTGTACGAACACGCGTGGCATCGCGCGGTCTCCTTCGCTCGTGGACGGACCGCCGAGTGGCGGTCCGTGCCGAGCATGTCAGGAGCGGCGCCCTGGCGTGCCAGGAACGGCGCAAGGGCCGCTGCCCCCGAGCGGCTGCGGCCCTACGCGCGTTGAGAGGCGCCTGGAGTGCTCAGAGCACCCGCACGGCACCGGTCGGCGGGTCGTACGACAGCGGCTTCTCGACGATGCCGGTCGACGGGTTCTGCGCGCCGACGAACATACCGTCGCCGACGTACACCGCCACGTGGTACGCGCTGCCCGCGCTGCCCCAGTAGAGGATGTCGCCCGGCTGCAGGTTGCTGAGCGAGACCTGCGTGCCGGAGGTCGACTGGTCCTGGGAGACGCGCGGCAGGCTGACGCCGATCTCCTTGAAGGCGGACTGCACCAGGCCGGAGCAGTCGTAGGCGCTCGGGCCGGAGGCGCCCAGGACGTAGGACTTGCCGATCTGCGCCTTCACGAAGGCGATGACGGACGCGGCCGAACCGGTCGCCGTGGACGTGCTGCCGGAGTCCGACGTGGCGGCGAGCGTCGTCCGGTCCGCGTTGCGCGAGGCGCGGGCGGCGGCCTCCCTGCGGGCGGCCTCCTCGGCCTTCTTCTTGGCCTCGGCGGCCTTCTGCTTGGCCTCCGCGAGGTCCGCCTTGGCCTGCTTCGCGGCGTTTGCGGCAGCCGTGTCACGCTCGGCCTGCAGCTGGTAGTTCGCGGCGGCCTGCTGGGTGGCGTCCGCGGACTTGGCGGCCTGAGCGGCCAGGTCGGCCGTCAGGGTGGGCAGTTCGAGGGTCTGCGTCACCGGCTCGGCCGCAGTCGCCGAGCCGGACGCCCCGGCGACTGCCAGGGAGCTGAGGACGCCACCGGCAACTCCGGCCCGCATCGCGAGGGACGACGCGCTGCGGCGGGGCTTCCGGTGGCTGCGTATGTGAGCGGTGTGGGACATGGGAATAACGGGTACCAGGGGCTCCTTCATATCTTCAAGAAACGTGTGCTGCGCCACAGTTGCTCAATCGAGACCATGAATCCCGGGCGTGTCACTCTTTATTGACGCCGTAACGGACATTGCGGACGTCGGTGATCAAGCCCTTGATCACGGTCTTTGATCATTACGCCCGAATTGCCCCCCGCTTACCACTGCTTGAGGTGGTTGGCCAAGCCCGGTTCTCAGGGGCCTCTCATCAATGTGGCGGAGGTCACGGAACGGTTACCGGAACCGTCGCGTCCCGCGTGTGCGGAGCTCGTGAACGCGTGCACGCGTTCGCATCGCGTCCACATCGCACCCCGCGCCTCCCTCCGATGTGTGAACGGGGTCCTTTATCAAGCCGTTGCGTCTAGCACCAATTTGCATGCAGCGGAAGTCTCTTGATATTGAGACGACCTCTCCGGCCTGCGGCGACAGGCAAGAATGTCACTTCTGGTGATCAACTGAACGCTTCGCGTATGAAGATCACCCATCATCCGACTTCATGTTCCTTCGTCAGGTGGTGGAGATCACAAAGCTTGTGGAATACGCCGTGTCGCAGATCACAGAGCGGCGGGCATAAGATGCGTGGCAGCTGGGCTTGTGACCTGCTTCACATGTTCTCGATCTTCGCCCGGGACGAGCGGGGTTCGTGGGACCGGTGCGGCGGATGTGAGCCCGGTGCACCAGTGCAACCGCCAGCAGTCAGCGCCGACTGAGAGGAGCGAGGAGCGGTGAACGCGTATGCGCCCATCCTCGTACTGGGAGCCCTCGGGGCAGGCTTTGCGATCTTCTCCGTGGTCATGGCCACGCTGATTGGTCCGAAGCGGTACAACCGCGCCAAGCTTGAGGCCTACGAGTGCGGTATCGAGCCGACCCCCACGCCGGCCGGCGGCGGGCGCTTCCCCATCAAGTACTACCTGACGGCGATGCTCTTCATCGTCTTCGACATCGAGATCGTCTTCCTCTACCCCTGGGCCGTCACCTTCGACGCCCTGGGGATTTTCGGGCTCGTGGAGATGCTGCTCTTCGTGCTCACCGTCTTCGTCGCGTACGCGTACGTATGGCGGCGCGGCGGCCTGGAATGGGACTGAGGGGCCTTTAGTCATGGGACTCGAAGAAAAGCTGCCGAGCGGCTTCCTGCTGACCACCGTCGAGCAGGCCGCGGGCTGGGTGCGCAAGGCGTCCGTCTTCCCCGCCACCTTCGGCCTCGCCTGCTGCGCCATCGAGATGATGACCACCGGCGCCGGCCGCTACGATCTGGCGCGCTTCGGCATGGAGGTCTTCCGGGGCTCACCGCGCCAGGCGGACCTGATGATCGTCGCCGGCCGGGTCAGCCAGAAGATGGCGCCGGTGCTCCGGCAGGTCTACGACCAGATGCCCAACCCGAAATGGGTGATCTCCATGGGCGTCTGCGCCTCCTCGGGCGGCATGTTCAACAACTACGCGATCGTCCAGGGCGTCGATCACATCGTCCCCGTCGACATCTACCTCCCGGGCTGCCCGCCCCGCCCCGAGATGCTGATGGACGCGATCCTCAAGCTCCACCACAAGATCCAGACCTCCAAGCTCGGCGTCAACGCCGAGGAGGCCGCCCGCGAGGCGGAGGAGGCCGCGCTCAAGGCCCTGCCCACGATCGAGATGAAGGGGCTGCTGCGGTGAGCGACGCGAACGGCAACGGCGCAGGCGGCGTGAACGGGTCCGCGAACGGGGTGAACCCCGAGAAGGACCTCTCCGCCTCCAACCTCCCCGGCCAGCGCGGCCAGGGTGGCGAGGAGATCCGCGTCCAGCGCGGCATGTTCGGCGCCAACAACGGCGGCGACACCTCCGGCTACGGCGGCCTGGTCCGCTCGGTCCGGCTCCCGGGACCGGCGACCCGCCCCTACGGCGGCTGGTTCGACGAGGTCGCCGACGAACTGGAAGGCGCCCTGGAGGAACAGGGACTCGTCCCGGACAACGCCGTCGAGAAGACGGTCGTCGACCGCGGCGAGCTCACCTTCCACATCGAGCGCGAACACCTGGTCCGTGTCGCCCGCACCCTGCGCGACGACCCGGCCCTGCGCTTCGAGCTGTGCACCGGCGTCAGCGGCGTCCACTACCCGCACGACAAGGGCCGCGAGCTGCACGCCGTCTACCACCTGCGCTCGATCACCCACAACCGGCTGGTCCGCCTCGAAGTCAGCGCCCCTGACGCAGACCCGCACATCCCCTCGCTCGTCTCCGTGTACCCGACGAACGACTGGCACGAGCGCGAGACCTACGACTTCTTCGGGATCGTCTTCGACGGCCATCCGGCCCTGACGCGGATCATGATGCCGGACGACTGGCAGGGCCATCCGCAGCGCAAGGACTACCCCCTCGGCGGCATCCCCGTCGAGTACAAGGGCGCCCAGATCCCGGCTCCGGACCAGCGGAGGTCGTACTCGTGAGCACGCAGTCAGCATCCGACGCGTCGGCCGCCTCGGCGCGCGAGACCACCGAGGGCACCGTATATACGGTCACCGGTGGCGACTGGGACGAGGTCGTCCAGTCCGCGACCCGCGCCGACGACGAACGCATCGTCGTCAACATGGGTCCCCAGCACCCCTCCACCCACGGAGTGCTCCGCCTGATCCTGGAGATCGAGGGCGAGACCGTCACCGAGGCCCGGTGCGGCATCGGCTATCTGCACACCGGCATCGAGAAGAACCTCGAGTACCGCACGTGGACGCAGGGCACCACCTTCGTCACGCGCATGGACTACCTGACGTCCTTCTTCAACGAGACCGCCTACTGTCTCGCCGTCGAGAAACTCCTCGGCATCGAGGACGACATCACCGAGCGCGCCAAGATCATCCGGGTGCTCCTGATGGAGCTGAACCGGATGTCCTCCCACCTGGTGTGCATCGCCACCGGCGGCATGGAGCTCGGCGCCACCACGATCATGATCTACGGATTCCGTGATCGTGAAATGATTCTCGACCTCTACGAGCTCATCACGGGCCTGAGGATGAACCACGCGTACATCCGCCCCGGCGGACTCGCCCAGGACCTGCCGCCCGGCGCGGTGGACCAGATCCGCGAGTTCGTGAAGAAGATGAAGAAGAACCTCCCGGAGTACGACAAGCTCGCCACCGGGAACCCCATCTTCAAGGCCCGCATGCAGGACATCGGCTACCTCGACCTGGCCGGCTGCATGGCCCTCGGCGCCACCGGCCCGATCCTGCGCTCCACCGGCCTGCCGCACGACCTGCGCAAGGCACAGCCGTACTGCGACTACGAGTCGTACGACTTCGAGATCCCGACCGCCGACTCCTGCGACGCCTACGGCCGCTTCCTGGTCCGCCTGGAGGAGATGCGCCAGTCGCTCAGGATCGTCGAGCAGTGCCTGGACCGGCTCCAGCCCGGCCCCGTCATGGTCGCCGACAAGAAGATCGCCTGGCCCGCCCAGCTCGCCCTGGGCCCGGACGGACTCGGCAACTCCCTCGACCACATCAAGAAGATCATGGGCACCTCCATGGAGGCCCTGATCCACCACTTCAAACTCGTCACCGAGGGCTTCCGCGTCCCGCCGGGACAGGCGTACGCGGCCGTCGAGTCCCCCAAGGGCGAGCTCGGTGTGCACGTCGTCTCCGACGGCGGCACCCGCCCCTACCGGGTCCACTTCCGCGACCCGTCCTTCACCAACCTGCAGGCCATGGCGGCGATGTGCGAAGGCGGCCAGGTCGCCGACGTCATCGTCGCCGTCGCGTCCATCGACCCCGTGATGGGAGGCGTCGACCGGTGACCACCTCTTCTTCGGAGCGGGGCGTCAGCCTGGGCATGCCCGAACTGCCCGCGCCCGCGTACCCGGACGACGTCCGGGCCCGCCTGGAGGCGGACGCGCGCGAGATCATCGCGCGCTACCCGGACTCCCGGTCCGCCCTGCTCCCGCTGCTCCACCTCGTGCAGTCGGAGGAGGGCCATGTCACGCGCACCGGAATGCAGTTCTGCGCGGACATGCTGGACCTGACCACGGCCGAGGTCACCGCCGTCGCCACCTTCTACACCATGTACCGGCGCAGGCAGTCCGGCGACTACCAGGTCGGCGTGTGCACCAACACCCTGTGCGCGGTGATGGGCGGAGACGCGATCTTCGAGACCCTCCAGGAACACCTGGGCGTCGGCAACGGCGAGACCACCGACGACGGCAAGGTCACCCTGGAGCACATCGAGTGCAACGCGGCCTGCGACTTCGCGCCGGTCGTGATGGTCAACTGGGAGTTCTTCGACAACCAGACGCCGGGCAGCGCCAAGCGCCTGGTCGATGATCTGCGCGCGGGCCGGCCCGTGCAGCCCACGCGTGGGGCAAGGCTGTGCACCTTCAAGGAGACCGCGCGGATCCTGGCCGGCTTCCCCGACGAGCGGCCAGGGGCCGTCGAGGAGAGCGGCAGTGCGGGACCCGCGTCGCTGGTGGGCCTTCGCCTGGCAAGGGGAGAGGCCGCACCCGCGCGCGTGGTCCATCCGCGTGCACAGGAACCTCAGGATGCGCCGTCCGCGGGCGAGGCCGAAGAGGAGGGGGAGTGATGACCGTGGCAGCCGAACTCAAGGACACGAGCCCCGAGAAGCTGCTCGCACCCGTGCTGTCGGCCTTCTGGGACGAGGACCGGTCCTGGACTCTGGACGTCTACCGGAGGCACGAAGGGTACGAGGGGCTCCGCAAGGCGCTCGCCATGTCACCGGACGACGTGATCGCGTACGTCAAGGACTCCGGGCTGCGCGGCCGCGGCGGCGCGGGATTCCCGACCGGAATGAAGTGGCAGTTCATTCCGCAGGGAGATGGGAAACCGCACTATCTAGTTGTCAACGCCGACGAGTCGGAGCCGGGGACGTGCAAGGACATCCCGCTCCTCTTCGCGAACCCGCATAGCCTCATCGAGGGCATCGTGATCGCGTGCTATGCCATCAGGTCGTCGCATGCCTTCATCTATCTGCGTGGTGAAGTCGTTCCCGTTCTGCGGCGGTTGCACGAGGCCGTGCGCGAGGCCTGCGCGGCGGGCTACCTCGGCGAGAACATCCTGGGCAGCGGGCTCGACCTCCACCTCACCGTGCACGCGGGCGCCGGCGCGTACATCTGCGGTGAGGAGACCGCACTGCTCGACTCGCTCGAAGGCCGCCGTGGTCAACCGCGGCTGCGTCCTCCCTTCCCTGCTGTCGAAGGGCTCTATGCCTGCCCGACTGTTGTGAACAACGTCGAGTCGATCGCGTCGGTTCCCGCCATCCTGCAAAACGGGAAAGATTGGTTCAGGTCGATGGGCAGCGAGAAGTCCCCGGGCTTCACGCTCTACTCGCTCAGCGGCCATGTCGCGAGCCCCGGCCAGTACGAGGCTCCGCTCGGCATCACCCTCCGCCAGCTTCTCGACATGAGCGGCGGAATGCGGCCCGGCCACCGCCTGAAGTTCTGGACGCCGGGCGGCTCCTCGACGCCGATGTTCACCGACGAGCACCTCGACGTCCCCCTGGATTACGAAGGAGTGGGCGCCGCGGGTTCGATGCTCGGCACGAAGGCCTTGCAGTGCTTCGACGAGACGACCTGCGTGGTGCGGGCGGTGACCCGCTGGACCGAGTTCTACGCCCACGAGTCCTGCGGCAAGTGCACGCCCTGCCGCGAAGGGACGTACTGGCTCGTGCAGTTGCTGCGGGACATCGAGGCCGGCAAGGGCACCATGGCCGACCTCGACAAGCTCGCCGACATCGCCGACAACATCAACGGCAAGTCCTTCTGCGCCCTCGGCGACGGCGCCGCGTCCCCGATCTTCTCCTCGCTGAAGTACTTCCGCGAGGAGTACGAGCAGCACATCACGGGCCGGGGCTGCCCCTTCGACCCGGCCAAGTCGACGGCCTGGGCGGACCGCCCGGAGGTGAACGCATGACCGTGACCACCAGTGCTCCCTCGGGCGGGGGAGAGGCGGCGGTCCCGCCGGAGGACCTCGTCACACTGACGATCGACGGCATCGAGATCAGCGTGCCCAAGGGCACCCTGGTCATCCGGGCCGCCGAGCAGCTCGGCATCGAGGTCCCCCGGTTCTGCGACCACCCCCTCCTCGACCCCGCCGGCGCCTGCCGCCAGTGCATCGTCGAGGTCGAGGGCCAGCGCAAGCCGATGGCGTCCTGCACGATCACCTGCACCGACGGCATGGTGGTGAAGACCCAGCTCACCTCGCCGGTCGCCGAGAAGGCCCAGCACGGCGTCATGGAGCTGCTGCTCATCAACCACCCCCTGGACTGCCCGGTCTGCGACAAGGGCGGCGAGTGCCCGCTGCAGAACCAGGCGATGTCGCACGGCAACGCCGACTCCCGCTTCGACGGCAAGAAGCGCACCTACGAGAAACCCGTACCGATCTCCACCCAGGTGCTGCTCGACCGCGAGCGGTGCGTGCTGTGCGCCCGCTGCACCCGGTTCTCCAACCAGATCGCGGGCGACCCGATGATCGAGCTGCTCGAACGCGGCGCGCTCCAGCAGGTCGGCACCGGCGAGGGCGACCCGTTCGAGTCGTACTTCTCCGGCAACACCATCCAGATCTGCCCGGTCGGCGCGCTGACCTCGGCGGCCTATCGTTTCCGCTCCCGCCCCTTCGACCTGGTCTCCTCGCCGTCGGTCTGCGAGCACTGCGCGGGCGGCTGCGCCACCCGCACCGACCACCGGCGCGGCAAGGTCATGCGGCGGCTCGCCGCCAACGACCCCGAGGTCAACGAGGAGTGGATCTGCGACAAGGGACGCTTCGCGTTCCGGTACGCGCAGCTCAAGGACCGCCTCGACACCCCGCTGGTCCGCAACGCCGACGGTGTCCTGGAGCCCGTCTCCTGGCCGGAGGCGCTGGAGGCGGCCGCGCGCGGACTGAGCGCGGCACGCTCCCGGGCCGGTGTCCTGATCGGCGGTCGGCTGACCGTCGAGGACGCCTACGCGTACAGCAAGTTCGCGCGCGTGGCGCTCGACACGAACGACATCGACTTCCGCGCGCGCGTGCACAGCGGCGAGGAAGCCGACTTCCTGGCGTCCCAGGTGGCCGGCCGCGGCCGTGACCTCGACGGTACGGGCGTCACGTACACCTCCCTGGAGCAGGCACCCGCCGTCCTGCTGGTCGGCATCGAGTCGGAGGAGGAGGCGCCCGGCGTCTTCCTGCGGCTGCGCAAGGCCTGGCGCAAGCACAAGCAGCAGGTGTTCGCGCTGGCCACGCACGCGACCCGGGGTCTTCAGAAGGCGGGCGGCACCCTGCTGCCGGCCGCGCCGGGCACCGAGACCGAGTGGCTGGACGCCCTCGCGAGCGGTGTCGGTCTGGAGGAGCTCGGCACCCGGGCCGTGGAGGCTCTGCGCACCGAGGGCGCGGTCCTCGTCGTCGGCGAGCGCCTCGCCTCGGTCGCCGGCGGCCTCACCGCCGCCGTACGCGCCGCCCACGCGACCGGCGCCCAGCTGGTGTGGATCCCGCGCCGGGCCGGCGAGCGCGGCGCCGTCGAGGTGGGCGCGCTGCCGTCACTGCTGCCGGGCGGCCGCCCGGCGACCGACCCGCGCGCGCGGGAGGAGGTCGCCGCCGCCTGGGGGCTCGCCGAACTCCCGCTGCGCTACGGCCGCGACACCCACCACATCGTCGAGGCAGCCGCCACCGGCGAACTGTCCGCGCTCGTCGTCGCCGGGGTCGAGGTCGCCGACCTGCCCGACCCGGCACGCGCGCGTGAAGCGCTCGACGGCATCGGCTTCCTGGTGTCGCTGGAGCTGCGGCCCAGCGAGGTCACCGAGCACGCCGACGTCGTCCTGCCGGTCGCCGCGGTCGCCGAGAAGGCGGGCACCTTCCTCAACTGGGAAGGCAGGGTGCGGTTCTTCGACGCCGCGCTCAAGCCCGACCAGATGGCCCGCCGCCTGGCACCGACGGACGCGCGCGTGCTGCAGATGCTGGCCGACGCCATGGACGTCCACCTGGGCCTGCCGGATCTGCGCACCACGCGCGCGGAGATCGACCGGCTCGGCTCCTGGGCCGGCCCGCGCGCCACCGACCCCCAGGAGCCCGCGGGCACGCCGACGCGACCGGCCGCGGGCGAGGCCGTACTCGCCGGGCACCGGTTGCTGCTCGACCAGGGCGTCCTCCAGGAGGGCGACGAGGCGCTCGCCGGCACCCGGCACGCCGCCCACGCGCGCGTGTCGGCGGCGACGGCCGCCGAGGCGGGCGTGCAGGACGGCGAGGTCCTCGCCGTCACCGGCTCCGCCGGCACCGTCGAACTCCCGCTGCAGATCACCGAGATGCCCGACCGGGTGGTCTGGCTCCCGCTGAACTCCGTCGGCGCCGGCGTCGCCTCCGACACCGGGGCACGGCCCGGCTCACTCGTCCGCATCGGCCCGGCGACACTCGCCGAACAGGCCCCCAAGGAGGTGGAGGCATGAGCCCGTACCTCGCAGCTGAAGACCTCTCGATGTTCGGTCGCGACCCCTGGTGGCTGGTTGTCATCAAGGCCGTGTTCTGCTTCGCCTTCCTGATGGTGACCGTGCTGTTCTCCATCGTCTGGGAGCGCAAGGTCGTCGCCTGGATGCAGCTGCGCATCGGCCCCAACCGGCACGGCCCCTGGGGCATGCTCCAGTCGCTCGCCGACGGCGTGAAGCTGATGCTCAAGGAAGACCTCATCGTCAAGCGCGCGGACAAGGCGGTCTACATCCTCGCGCCGATCGTCGCGGCCATCCCGGCCTTCATGGCGATCGCGGTGATCCCCTTCGGCCCGGCCGACAACGAGATCTCGATCTTCGGTCACCGCACCACGATGCAGCTCACCGACCTGCCGATCGCGATGCTCTACATCCTCGCGGTCGCCTCCGTCGGCATCTACGGCATCGTCCTTGCGGGTTGGAGTTCTGGATCCACCTACCCGCTCCTCGGCGGCCTGCGCTCCTGCGCGCAGATGATCTCCTACGAGATTGCCATGGGCGCCGCGTTCGCCTCCGTGTTCCTGTACTCGGGGTCGATGTCGACGTCCACGATCGTGGCGCAGCAGCACGACCGCTGGTACATCCTGCTGCTGCCGGTCTCCTTCATCCTCTACATCGTCACGATGGTCGGCGAGACCAACCGCGCCCCCTTCGACATGCCGGAGTCCGAGGGCGACCTGGTCGGCGGCTTCAACACCGAGTACTCGTCCATCAAGTTCGCGATGTTCATGCTCGCCGAGTACGTGAACATGGTGACCGTCTCGGCCGTGTCGACCACCCTGTTCCTCGGCGGCTGGCGCGCCCCCTGGCCGATCAGCGCCTTCTGGGAGGGCGCGAACCACGGCTGGTGGCCGCTGCTCTGGTTCGTGATCAAGGTCCAGCTGCTGCTGTTCTTCTTCATCTGGCTGCGCGGCACGCTCCCGCGGGTCCGCTACGACCAGCTGATGAAGCTCGGCTGGAAGGTCCTCATCCCGGTCTCCGTGACCTGGCTGATGCTGGTGGCGACCGTACGGGCCCTGCGCAACGAGCACTACAACTTCGCCGACATCGCCCTCTACGTCGGCGGCGGAGTCCTCGCCCTGCTGCTGATCTCCTTCGTCGCCGACATGTTCCGCGAGAAGGCGAAGACGGCCGAGCAGACCGCCGCCGAGCAGGCCGGATTCGACCCGATGGCCGGCGGGTTCCCCGTACCGCCGCTGCCCGGACAGGAGCCGCCACCGGTGCCGAGGCGCCGCTCGCGCCGCGAGCGGGAGCTGATTGTCAGTGGCGCGTCGGACACTGTCAGTGACGGATCTTCGGATGGAAAGGAGGCGTCCGATGGCTGAGGAGCCGAAGGAGACCAAGCCCGGTTTCCAGAACCCCGTCGCCGGCTTCGGCGTGACCTTCAAGGCCATGTTCAAGAAGCGGCTGACCGAGCAGTACCCGGAGCAGAAGAAGACCACGGCTCCGCGGTTCCACGGACGACACCAGCTCAACCGCCATCCGGACGGCCTGGAGAAGTGTGTCGGCTGCGAGCTGTGCGCCTGGGCCTGCCCCGCCGACGCCATCTACGTGGAGGGCGCCGACAACACCGACGAGGAACGCTACTCGCCGGGCGAGCGCTACGGCCGCGTCTACCAGATCAACTACGCCCGCTGCATCCTGTGCGGCCTGTGCATCGAAGCGTGCCCCACGCGCGCGCTGACGATGACCAACGAGTTCGAACTGGCCGACTCCAGCCGCGCCAACCTCATCTACACCAAGGAACAGCTCCTCGCCGGCCTTGAAGACGGCATGGTCGACACGCCCCACGCGATCTTCCCGGGGACCGACGAACAGGACTACTACCGGGGCCTGGTGACACAGGCCGCCCCCGGCACGGTCCGCCAGGTCGCCGTTTCCAAGGGCGAACAGCCGCAATCGGCAGGCCCTTCGGGCGCGGCCGAGGACCAGGAGCAGGAGGTGGACGCATGAGCCCACAGCTCGCCGCCTACGCGACCTCCACCGGCGAGGCCTTCCAGTTCTGGGCGCTCGGCACGATCGCGGTGCTCGGCGCGCTGTGCACCGTCTTCATGAAGAAGGCCGTACACAGCGCGCTCTGCCTCGCCGGCACCATGATCGTCCTGGCGATCTTCTACCTGGCCAACGGCGCCTATTTCCTGGGCATCGTGCAGATCGTCGTGTACACCGGCGCGATCATGATGCTGTTCCTGTTCGTGGTGATGCTCGTCGGCGTCACGGCCGCCGATTCCCTGAAGGAGACCATCAAGGGCCAGCGCTGGCTGGCCCTTCTGTGTGGAGCCGGCTTCGGTGTCCTGCTGTTCGCGGGCATCGGCAACGCCTCCCTGAAGGAGTTCACCGGCATCGGCCAGGCGAACGCGAACGGCAATGTGGAGGGTCTCGCCGCCCTCATCTTCACCAAGTACGTCTTCGCCTTCGAAATCACCGGCGCCTTGCTGATCACGGCCGCCGTCGGCGCCATGGTGCTCACCCACCGCGAGCGCACCGAGCGCGCCAAGACCCAGCGCGAGCTGGCCGAACAGCGCGTCCGCGAAGGCAAGCACGTCCCGCCGCTGCCCGCCCCCGGCGTCTACGCCCGGCACAACGCCGTGGACATCGCGGGCCTGCTCCCCGACGGCACCCCGTCCGAGCTGACCGTCAACAAGACGCTGCGCGAGCGCGGCCAGATCCGTGACGTGTCCGCGGAGGCGCTGGGCGAGCTGCGCGCGCTGGAGCAGCGAGCGGAGGAACGCCTGGAGCGTACAGAGATCGAACCGGCGACGTTCAAGCGGCCCGAGGAGGCGTCGAAGTGAACCCGGTCAACTACCTCTATCTCGCCGCCCTGTTGTTCACCATCGGCGCGACCGGCGTCCTGATCCGGCGCAACGCCATCGTGATCTTCATGTGCATCGAGCTGATGCTGAACGCCTGCAACCTCGCGTTCGTCACCTTCTCCCGGATGCACGGCAACCTCGACGGCCAGATCATCGCCTTCTTCACGATGGTCGTCGCCGCCGCGGAGGTCGTGGTGGGCCTGGCGATCATCGTGTCGCTGTTCCGTACCCGCCACTCGGCCTCGGTCGACGACGCCAGCCTGATGAAGCTGTAAGGGGTCGGAAGAATCGTGGAGAACCTGATCGCGCTGCTCATCGCGGCGCCCCTGCTCGGAGCGGCCGTCCTCCTGGTCGGCGGCCGGCGCCTCGACCGCGTCGGCCACTGGATCGGCACACTCCTGTCGGCCGCCTCCTTCGTGTTCGGCCTGATCCTCTTCGCCGACCTGCTCGGCAAGAACACCGAACACCGCACTCTCATCAAGCACCTGTTCAGCTGGGTCCCGGTGGCCGGCTTCCAGGCGGACGCCACCCTCCGCCTGGACCAGCTGTCGATGACGTTCGTCCTGCTCATCACGGGCGTCGGCTCACTGATCCACCTGTACTCGGTCGGGTACATGGAGCACGACGAGCGGCGCCGCCGCTTCTTCGGCTATCTGAACCTGTTCCTCGCGGCGATGCTGCTGCTCGTCCTCGCCGACAACTACCTGCTGCTGTACGTCGGCTGGGAGGGCGTCGGTCTCGCCTCGTACCTGCTGATCGGCTTCTGGCAGCACAAGCCCAGCGCCGCGACGGCCGCGAAGAAGGCCTTCCTGGTGAACCGGGTCGGCGACATGGGCCTGTCGATCGCGATCATGCTGATGTTCGCGACGTTCGGCAGCTTCGCCTTCGGCCCGGTCCTCAGCCACGCGACCGGGGCCTCCGAGGGCAAGCTCACCGCCATCGGCCTGATGCTGCTGCTCGCCGCCTGCGGCAAGTCCGCCCAGGTGCCGCTGCAGTCCTGGCTCGGTGACGCCATGGAGGGCCCGACCCCGGTCTCGGCCCTGATCCACGCGGCGACGATGGTGACCGCGGGTGTGTACCTCATCGTCCGCTCCGGAGCCATCTTCAACGCGGCCCCGGACGCCCAGCTCGCCGTCACCGTCGTCGGCGCCGTCACGCTGCTCTTCGGTGCGATCGTCGGTTGCGCGAAGGACGACATCAAGAAGGCACTGGCCGGCTCGACCATGTCGCAGATCGGCTACATGGTGCTCGCGGCGGGCCTCGGCCCGATCGGCTACGTCTTCGCGATCATGCACCTGGTGACGCACGGCTTCTTCAAGGCCGGGCTGTTCCTCGGCGCGGGCTCCGTCATGCACGGCATGAACGACGAGGTCGACATGCGCAAGTACGGCGGCCTGCGTACGTACATGCCGGTCACCTTCATCACCTTCGGCCTCGGCTACCTCGCCATCATCGGCTTCCCGGGCCTGTCCGGCTTCTTCTCCAAGGACAAGATCATCGAGGCGGCCTTCGCCAAGGGCGGCACCGAGGGCTGGATCCTCGGCGGCGCGGCCCTGCTCGGCGCGGCCATCACCGCCTTCTACATGACGCGCGTGATGCTGATGACGTTCTTCGGAGAGAAGCGCTGGCAGCCCGACGAGAACGGCAACGAGCCGCACCCGCACGAGTCCCCGAGGGTCATGACGATCCCGATGATGGTGCTGGCCGTCGGATCGGTCTTCGCCGGTGGCCTCTTCAGCATCGGCGACCGCTTCCTGCACTGGCTGGAGCCGGTCACCGGACACAGCGAGGGCCACTCCCCGGTCAGCGCCTGGACGGTCACCGGCGCGACCACGGTGTGCCTGCTCATCGGCGTGGGCATCGCCTGGGCGCAGTACGGCCGGGGGCCCGTCCCCGTCGTCGCCCCGCGCGGCTCGCTGCTCACCCGCGCGGCACGCCGCGACCTGCTCCAGGACGACTTCAACCACGTGGTCCTGGTCCGCGGCGGCGAACACCTGACGCGCTCCCTGGTGTACGTCGACCACACCCTGGTCGACGGTGTCGTCAACGGCACCGCGGCCGGCTTCGGCGGCCTGTCCGGGCGGCTGCGCCGGCTCCAGAACGGCTTCGCCCGCTCCTACGCGGTCTCGATGTTCGGCGGCGCGGCACTCCTGGTCGCCGCGACCCTGCTGATGAGGGCGGTCTGATACCGATGTCCATTCCTCTGCTGACAGCGACGGCGGCGCTCCCGGCCGTAGGGGCCGTCGCCACGGCCGCCGTACCGGCCGCGCGGCGCACCGCCGCCAAGTGGCTGGCACTGCTCGTCTCGCTCGCCACGCTCGCCCTGGCGATCACCATCCTGGTCCGCTTCGACCCGGGCGGCGCCCGCTACCAGCTCACTGAATCCCACGCCTGGATCAAGGACTTCGGGGTGCGGTACGAGCTGGGTGTCGACGGGATCGCGGTGGCACTGATCGCGCTGACCGCCCTGCTGATCCCGTTCATCATCCTCGCCGGCTGGCACGACGCCGACCCGCTGGAGACCGGCAGCCGGCGCTGGCGGCCCACCCAGGGCTTCTTCGCGCTGATCCTCGCCGTCGAGGCGATGGTGCTCATCTCCTTCGAAGCCACCGACGTCTTCGTCTTCTACATCTTCTTCGAAGCCATGCTCATCCCGATGTACTTCCTCATCGGCGGCTTCGGAGACCGCGCCCACGCGCAGGGCGAGAAGGCGGCCTCGACGCAACGGTCGTACGCGGCGGTGAAGTTCCTGCTCTACAACCTGGTCGGCGGCCTGATCATGCTGGCCGCGGTGATCGGCCTCTACGTAGTGGCCGGAAACTTCAGCCTCCAGGAGATCGCACAGGCCCGCGCGAGCGGCTCGCTGCACATGGCGACGAGCACCGAACGCTGGCTGTTCCTCGGCTTCTTCTTCGCCTTCGCGGTGAAGGCACCGCTGTGGCCGCTGCACACCTGGCTGCCCAACGCGATGCAGGAGTCCACCGCCCCGGTCGCCGTCCTCATCACCGCGGTCGTCGACAAGGTGGGCACGTTCGCGATGCTCCGCTTCTGCCTTCAGCTGTTCCCCCAGGCCAGCAAGTGGGCCACGCCTGCCATCCTCGTACTGGCCCTGATCAGCATCGTCTACGGCGCACTGCTCGCCGTCGGCCAGCGGGACATCAAGCGACTGGTCGCCTACGCGTCCATCTCGCACTTCGGCTTCATCATCATGGGCATCTTCGCGATGACCAGCCAGGGCCAGTCCGGCGCCACGCTCTACATGGTCAACCACGGCATCTCCACGGCCGCGCTGATGCTGGTCGCCGGCTTCCTGATCTCCCGGCGCGGCTCGCGGCTCATCGCCGACTACGGAGGCGTGCAGAAGGTCGCCCCCGTGCTCGCCGGCACCTTCCTGATCGGCGGCCTCGCCACCCTCTCACTGCCCGGACTCGCCCCGTTCGTGAGCGAGTTCCTGGTCCTGGTCGGCACGTTCACGCGCTATCCGGCGATCGGCGTCATCGCCACCTTCGGCATCGTCCTCGCCGCCCTCTACACCCTCGTCCTGTACCAGCGGACGATGACGGGCCCGGTGAAGCCCGAGATCTCGGCGATGCCCGACCTCCGCGCGCGTGAACTCGTGGTCGTCGCCCCGCTGATCGTGCTGCTGATCTTCCTGGGCGTCTACCCGAAGCCCGTCACGGACATCGTCAACCCGGCGGTCAAGCAGACCATGTCCGACGTCCACAAGACCGACCCCAAGCCCTCGGTGGAGGCGGCCAAGTGAGCACAACAGCCGTCCACAGCCTGTGGACAACCGCGGCCGACCCGATCTCGAAGATCCCGGCACCGAAGATCGAATACGGACAATTGTCGCCGACGCTGATCGTCGCTGGTGCGGCACTGGTCGGCGTGCTGATCGAGGCGTTCCTTCCGCGCAAGTCCCGCTACTACGCGCAGGTGTTCGTCTCACTCGTAGCCCTGTGCGCCGCGTTCGCCGCGGTGGTCGCGCTCGCGGCCGACGGGTACGGCACCACGAAGGCGCACATCGCGGCGATGGGCGCGATCGCGGTCGACGGGCCGTCCCTGTTCCTGCAGGGCACGATTCTGCTGGCCGGTCTGGTCGCCCTGTTCACCTTCGCCGAGCGGCGCCTGGACCCGGCCACGCACGGCAACCGCGTCGACTCCTTCGCCGCGCAGGCCGCCTCCGTGCCGGGCAGTGACACCGAGAAAGCCGCGGTGAAGGCAGGATTCACCACCACCGAGGTCTTCCCGCTCCTCCTCTTCGCGATCGCGGGCATGCTGGTGTTCCCCTCGGCCAACGACCTGCTGACGCTGTTCGTGGCCCTCGAGGTCTTCTCTCTGCCGCTGTACCTGATGTGCGCGCTGGCCCGCCGCAAGCGGCTGATGTCGCAGGAAGCCGCGGTCAAGTACTTCCTGCTCGGCGCGTTCGCCTCCGCCTTCACCCTGTTCGGCATCGCCCTGCTGTACGGCTACGCGGGCTCGGTGTCGTACGTGCGCATCGCCCAGGTCGTCGACGGCACGGTCACCAGCATCGACCCGGCGCTGGCCAACACCATGGGCAACGACGCGCTGCTGCTCCTCGGCAGCGCCCTGATCGTGATGGGCCTGCTGTTCAAGGTGGGCGCGGTGCCGTTCCACATGTGGACGCCGGATGTCTACCAGGGCGCGCCGACGCCCGTGACCGGCTTCATGGCGGCGGCGACGAAGGTAGCCGCGTTCGGCGCGCTGCTGCGCCTGCTGTACGTCGTCCTGCCCGGGATGCGCTGGGACTGGCGGCCGGTCATGTGGGCGGTGGCGATCATCACCATGCTCGGCGGTGCGATCGTCGCGATCACCCAGACCGACATCAAACGGCTGCTGGCGTACTCGTCCATCGCGCACGCCGGATTCATCCTCGCGGGTGTCATCGCCACGTCGAAGGACGGCGTCTCGTCGGTCCTCTTCTACCTGGCCGGCTACTCCTTCGTGACGATCGGCGCCTTCGCGGTGGTCACGCTGGTGCGCGACGCGGGCGGCGAGGCGACGCATCTGTCCAAGTGGGCCGGTCTCGGCCGACGCTCCCCCCTGGTGGCGGCGGTCTTCGCCGTCTTCCTCCTGGCCTTCGCCGGCATCCCGCTGACCTCCGGCTTCGCCGGGAAGTTCGCCGTGTTCAAGGCGGCCGCGGACGGCGGCGCGGCCCCGCTGGTCGTGGTCGGTGTGATCTCCTCGGCGATCGCCGCGTTCTTCTACATCCGCGTGATCGTGCTGATGTTCTTCAGCGAGCCCCGGCCGGAAGGCCCCACCGTGGCCGTACCGTCCCCGCTGACCACGGTGGCGATCGCCATGGGCGTGGCGGTGACCCTGGTCCTGGGCGTGGCCCCGCAGTACTTCCTGAACCTGGCGAGCCAGGCGGGAGTCTTCGTGCGCTGACGCACTCCCCGCGCATGCCGCTGCCCGGCACCCTCGTTCAGCAGGGGCGCCGGGCAGCGGTGTGTTTCCGGGTCACTGACCCCTGCCGCGGGAACCCTGGTCTGATCGGAACTCTCCAAAGCCTCCGCCCGTACGACGATCACGTCGGTTCCGGCCTGTTCTGCCGGTCGAGGTCCACGGTGAACCGGTTGAGAACCCCGACCCGGATGGTGCGGCACCGGTGAGACGACGGCCACATGCGCTCATGGCGCGCCCATGAAAAGGCGACTGAGGGCACGGGAAGACGAGGCTCGCGTCGATCAGCTACGTGTGGGGCGGCAGGCCCGGGAGCGAGCCCATGTCGTCTGCCGTCCATCCGTGTTGGGGAGGGAACGGCCACGCGGTTGCCGAGGCCTGGAAGGCGACGCTCACGTGCGCTCCCCACGACGGGGTCCGGCTGGTTGCTTCAGGTCAGTGCCCGGTTACGCAGGAGAATGAGCCGAGCCTGTGGATAACTCCGTGGCTGTCGGTCCGGCCCCCTATCGTGGATGCAGCGGTCGAGAGACGACACACGGGGGACCGGCGGGGGACAGGACGATGGGCGTGACGGGCGGGATCAGCGAGATGCCACAGGTGACCGAGGGGCCGGGTGCGGCCGACAGCGAGGCGCTGGCCACGCTGCACCGGGTCTTCGGATACGAGGCCTTCCGGGGCGAGCAGGGAGCGATCATCGAGCATGTGGTGGCGGGCGGAGACGCCGTCGTCCTCATGCCGACCGGCGGCGGCAAATCGCTGTGCTACCAGATCCCGGCCCTGGTCAGACCCGGTACGGGCGTGGTGATCTCCCCGCTGATCGCCCTGATGCAGGACCAGGTGGACGCCCTGCGCGCCCTCGGCGTGCGGGCCGGCTTCATCAATTCCACGCAGGACTTCGACGAGCGGCGCGTGGTCGAGGCCGAGTTCCTGGCCGGCGAGCTGGACCTGCTGTATCTGGCACCCGAGCGGCTGCGCCTGGACACCTCGCTCGACCTGCTCTCGCGCGGCAAGATCTCCGTCTTCGCGATCGACGAGGCGCACTGCGTGTCCCAGTGGGGCCACGACTTCCGCCCCGACTACCTGGCGCTGTCCCTCCTCGGCGAGCGCTGGGCGGACGTTCCGCGGATCGCCCTCACCGCCACGGCTACCCGAGCCACGCACGAGGAGATCACCCAGCGGCTGAACCTGCCGACGGCCCGCCACTTCGTCGCCAGCTTCGACCGGCCCAACATCCAGTACCGGATCGTGCCCAAAGCCGACCCCAGGAAGCAGCTGCTCGCCTTCCTCAGGGAGGAGCACGCGGGCGACGCGGGAATCGTCTATTGCCTCTCCCGCAACTCGGTGGAGCGGACGGCGGAGTTCCTGACCGCCAACGGCATCGAGGCGGTGCCGTATCACGCCGGCCTCGACGCGGGTATGCGCGCCGCCCACCAGTCCCGGTTCCTGCGCGAGGAGGGCCTGGTCGTGGTGGCGACCATCGCCTTCGGCATGGGCATCGACAAGCCGGACGTACGGTTCGTCGCCCACTTCGACCTGCCGAAGTCGATCGAGGGCTACTACCAGGAGACCGGCCGCGCGGGCCGCGACGGGCTTCCGTCCACGGCCTGGATGGCATACGGCCTGAACGACGTCATACAGCAGCGCAAGCTGATCCAGTCCGGCGAGGGCGACGAGGCGTTCCGCCGCCGGGCCGCATCCCACCTCGACGCCATGCTCGCGCTGTGCGAAACGGCCCAGTGCCGCCGTGGCCAGCTGCTCGCCTACTTCGGCCAGGACCCCGATGCGGCGGGCTGCGGCAACTGCGACACCTGCCTCACCCCGCCGGAGACCTGGGACGGCACGGTCGCCGCGCAGAAGGTGCTGTCGACGGTGGTACGGCTCCAGCGCGAGCGAGGCCAGAAGTTCGGCGCCGTGCAGATCGTCGACATCCTGCTCGGCAAGCGCACCGGCAAGGTCATCCAGTTCGACCACGACCAGCTGTCCGTCTTCGGTATCGGCACCGACCTCACCGAAACCGAGTGGCGGGGCGTCGTCCGGCAGCTGCTGGCGCAGGGGCTGCTCGCGGTGGAGGGGGAGTACGGCACTCTGGTGCTCACCGAGACGAGCGGCTCCGTACTGCGGAGCGAGCGGGAGGTGCCGCTGCGCAAGGAGCCGAAGAAGCCGGCCACCTCCAAGTCGCGCTCGGCCGGCGCGTCCGGCGGCGATCGCAAGGCGAAGGCCGCCGTGGCCGAGCTGCCCGGCGAACTGCTGCCCGCCTTCGAGGCGCTGCGCGCCTGGCGTGCCGAACAGGCCCGTGAACAGGGCGTGCCGGCGTACGTCATCTTCCACGACGCCACCCTGCGGGAGATCGTCAGCCGTCGCCCCGCTTCGGTGCGTGAGCTCGGCACGGTGAGCGGCGTCGGCGAGAAGAAGTTGGCGACGTACGGCGAGGGTGTGCTGGCCGTGCTGGCTTCCCTCGACGGGCCGGCCCCGGCCGCCGACGACGCACAGGAGCCCGACTGGCCTGAGCCGGACGAGGCGCCGGAGCCGGACGACTGGATATAGACGACCGGATATCGGGGTTGGTCCGAGGCGATGCGGGGGATCGTCACAGCCCCAGCCCCCGCGCCGCGTAAGCCCTGACATCCGCGTCCGAGTCGGCCGTGGCCGTGGCGAGGGCCGCGCGGGCCTCCTCGGTGGCCCGGTGCCGGGTCAGGGCCAGCACCGCTGCCTTGCGTACGTCCGCGTTTGGGTCGGCCAGCGCCTTGGCCAGGGCGGGTACGGCGGTCTCGGCGGTCGCGGCCGACAGTGCGGTGGCGGCGCCGGAGCGGACCTGCCAGGCCGGGTCGGCCAGGGCGGCCACGGCGCGGGCGGCGAGCGGGGCCGGGCAGCCGGTGCTGGCCAGCGCTGCGAGCGCGGCGCCGCGCACCAGCGGATCGGTGTCCTCGGTGAGCCGGTCCAGGGTGGCGGCGAGCAGCTCGCGATCGGCTTCGGTCAGGGACGTCGAGCCGACGGAGGCCAAAGCCTTGGCCACGGTGACCCGGACCTCCCGGGAGGGATCGTCCGCGGCGCCCGCCAGCGGCCGGACGGCGTCGACGGAGACGAGCGCCCGTACGGCCTCGGTACGGACGGCGATGTCGGGGTCGTCCAGCGCCACCGCGAACGCTCCGGCCTCGCCGAGCCGCAGGGCGCGCAGCACATCGAGGGCGGCGGCCCGGACCACCGGGTCGGCCGAGGTGAGGGCGCCGGTGAGGGCGCTGCCCAGGACGGGTTCGGGCGGCAGGGTCTCGACCAGTTCGCGCAGTGAGGCGGCGGCGGTCGCGCGGATGTCGGTGTCGGGATCGGTCAGGGCTCCGGCCAGGGCCTGTCCGGTGCCGGGCGGCACGGTCTCGGTGAGAACCGAGACGGCCGTACGGCGCACGGCAGGGTCGGGGTCCGTCAAGTAGGGCTGAACCAGATCGAGTTCGGGTTCCGCCTCGGCGAGCGCCAGCAGTTCCAGCAGCCGGGGCGAGGCGGTGCCCGGCGTGCCGGTCCGGTCGGCGGAGGCGGTGGCACGCGCGGACGTCGGTCCTGCGGCGACCGGCGCCACGTCGCGCGGCCCAGCCGTGGCCACGTGCTCGGGACGGACTTCGCCGATCCGCCGGGAGGGACCGCCGACCGGTGTGAACTCCTTGACCGGGACCAGATACGGAGCCACGGGACGGGCCGTGAACTCCATGGCACCAGAGGGGGACTTGTGCAGATCGAGATGGTGGAACCAGGAGACGTCGTCGCGGCCGGGGTGGTCGAGACGGTCGTGGTAGAGGCCCCAGCGGGACTCGGTACGGGCGAGAGAGGCGCGGGCGGCCATCTCGGCGCAGTCCCGGATGAAGGTGACCTCGGCGCAGCGCATCAGCTCGTGCGGCGTGCGGGCGCCCATGGCGGCGATGTCGGCACGCATCCGCTCGAAGGCCTCCAGGGCGAGAGAGAGCCGGGCACCGGACTTCGGCGGTGCCACGTAGTCGTTCACGAAGCGGCGCAGCTTGTACTCGACCTGGGGCTGCGGCGGGCCGTCCGGGTTGCGCAGCGGGCGGTAGATCAGCTCGTGCGCCTCGCGGACCTGGTCCGCGGGAAGTTCACCGTCATACGCCGTGTACTGGGCGGCGTCCGCGCCCGCGAGGTCGCCGAAGACGAAGGCGCCGATCATGTAGTTGTGCGGGACGCAGGCGAGGTCGCCCGCGGCGTACAGGCGGGGGACGGTCGTACGGGCGTGGTCGTCGACGCGGACGCCGGAGGCGGAGTGGCCGCCGCACAGGCCGATCTCGGAGATGTGCATCTCGACGTCGTGGGTGCGGTAGTCATGTCCGCGCCCGGCGTGGAAGGTGCCTCGGGTGGGCCGCTCGGTGGAGTGCAGGATCGACTCCAGGGCGGACACCGACTCCTCCGGGAGGTGGCTGAGCTTGAGGTAGACGGGCCCCCGGTCGCCGGCGACCTCGGCGGCGAACTCGGCCATCATCTGCCCCGACCAGTAGTCGGAGTCGACGAACCGCTCGCCGTGCCGGTTGACCTGGTAGCCGCCGAAGGGATTGGCGACGTAGGCGCAGGCCGGACCGTTGTAGTCCTTGATCAGCGGGTTGATCTGGAAGCACTCGATGCCGGTCAGCTCGGCGCCCGCGTGGTAGGCCATGGCGTACCCGTCGCCGGCGTTGGTGGGGTTCTCGTAGGTGCCGTAGAGGTAGCCGGAGGCGGGCAGTCCGAGTCGGCCGCAGGCGCCGGTGGCGAGGATGACCGCACCCGCGCGGACGGTGACGAAGGCGCCGGTGCGGGTGTGGAAGCCGGCGGCGCCCACGGCCCGCCCCTCGGCGGTCAGGACCCGGACCGGCATCAGCCGGTTCTCGATCCGGATCCGCTCCCGCATCTCGCGCCGCCGCAACTGCCGGTAGAGGACCTTTTTGACGTCCTTGCCCTCTGGCATCGGCAGTACGTACGAGCCGGAGCGGTGGACCTGGCGGACCGCGTACTCTCCGTGCTCGTCCTTCTCGAACTTGACCCCGTACGACTCCAGCCGCTGGACCATCGCGAAACCGCGGGTCGCGGTCTGGCGGACGGTGGACTGGTCGACGATGCCGTCGTTGGCACGGGTGATCTCGGCGACGTAGTCGTCGGGTTCGGCGCGGCCCGGGACGACCGCGTTGTTGACGCCGTCCATGCCCATGGCGAGCGCGCCGGAGTGACGGACGTGGGCTTTCTCCAGCAACAGGACGTTCGCACCGCGCTCGGCGGCGGTCAGGGCGGCCATGGTGCCGGCCGTGCCGCCCCCGATCACAAGGACGTCGCAGGTCAGCTCCTCGGCGTCGGCGACGGCGGGAATCTCCAGGAGGGTGGTGGCGGGGCTGGTCACCGGGGTGCCTTTCAGGAGCCGAGCGAGGTGAGGATGTCGCGGCGCAGGGCCACGCGCGCGGGGGCGTCGACGGCGCCACGGTCACGCGGCCCGGGCACGTCGCGTACGGCGGCCACCCGGCCGGAGCCGAGCAGGGCCACGCGGTCGCCGAGGAAGAGGGCCTCGTCCACGTCGTGCGTGACGAAGACGACGGTCGCGCCCGTGCCGCGCAGCACCTCCACCAGCAGGTCCTGCATGCCGGAGCGAGTCTGGGCGTCGAGGGCGCCGAAGGGTTCGTCCATGAGGACGGCCCGCGGACTGTCGGCCAAGGCGCGTGCCAACTGGGCGCGCTGGCGCTGTCCGCCGGACACCCGGTGCGGCAACTGCCCCGCCTGCGCGCTGAGTCCGACGCGGGCAAGCCAGGACTCGGCCCGGGAACGGCGCTCGGAGCGCGGTACGCCGCTGATGGCGAGCGGAAGTTCGACGTTCCCGCGCAAGGTGCGCCAAGGCAGCAGCGCGTCCTCCTGGAACACCAGCGCACGATCGGCCGACGGCCCGGTCAGCGGCACGCCGTCCACTTCGGCCGCGCCGCCCAGCGGAGGAAGCAGGCCGGCGAGGGTCCGCAGCAACGTGGACTTGCCGCAGCCGGAGGAGCCGACGACGGTGAGGATCTCGCCGGCCGGTGGTGGCGTCTGGCGCATAGGCGGCGCGGATCCCGTTCCGGTGCCCGGCCACGTACGCCAACAGCTCCTTCGTGGACCTGAAGGAGATGGTCTCCTCGCTGCCCTTGGGCCACACTTCGCTCGAAGCCGGCGCGGGTGACGCGTTGAGCCGCTGGGCGTACGAGGCGCCGAGGGCCTTTTTGACGTACCGGTCGTCGACGAAGGAGTCCACGTCGATGTCGCCGGTCAGCTTGGCGGCCTTCAGTACGGACACGTCCTGCTTCAGCGCGGAGACGAGCTGCGGTTTGACGGCCGGGTCGAAGGTGGCGATGCCGTGGGCGCCGTTGTAGAGGTAGACGGCCTCGGCGGGCAGGCCGGTGGCCTGGGCGACCTTCTCGGCGGCGGCGACGGGGTGCGCATTGAGGTAGTCCGTCGCCTCCTCCTGGGCCTTGAGAAACGCCTCCAGGACGGCCGGGTGCTGCTCGGCGAAGTCCTCGCGGGCGGTGACGCCGTGGAAGGTGGGCAGGTTCAGCTGGGCGCCGTCGTACAGGGCCTTCGCCTTGCCCTGGTAGGCGAGCAGGCCCGGCCATGCGACGAACTGCGACAGGGCGTCCACGCTGCCGGCGGAGAGTGCCGAAGCACCCACGGCGGGCTGCTGGTTGAGTTTGGAGATGCCCTTGTCCGGGTCGATGCCGGCGCGCTGCAGGGCCCGTACGAGGGTGCCGTCGGCGGCGGAGCCGACACTCGTGGAGACCTTCTTGCCCTTCAGGTCCCTCAGGGTGGCGAGTTTCGAATCGGGTGCGGTGACGACGGTGTTGAGGCCGCCGCGCAGGTTGTAACCGGTCACCGAGACCAGGTGGGTGGGGCGGCCGAGCTGTTTGCCGCGAGCAGCGTTGAGCAGCAGCGGGAAGTCGCCCATCGAACCGATGTCGATCTTGCCGGCGGTCATCTGGGCGGTGATCGGGGCGCCGGTGGCGTAGTCCTGCCAGTCGACCTTGTAGGTGTGGCCGTCGTGCAGGGAGTTGAGCTGCTTCTCGAAGGAGCCGAGGGAGCGCAGCAGGGTGCCCGCGGTGACGGTGTTGATGGTCTTGGACTGGTAGCCGACGGTCACGGTGACCGTGGAGCCGCTGCCTGCCTCGGCGCTGCTGCCGCAGGCGGACAGGGAGAGGAGGAGCGCGACTGCCGAGGCGGCAACTGCCGTTCGTTTCATGGTGGTTGTCCCTCTCACCGCAGCAGGTAGGGCATGTTGACCGTGACGGCTCCGGTGGGGCAGCGGGCCGCGCAGGGGCCGCAGTACCAGCACTCGTCGACGTGCATGTACGCCTTGCCGTTGGTCTCGTCGATGGCGAGGGAGTCCAGCGGGCACATGTCCACGCAGAGGGTGCAGCCGTCGATGCACTTCGACTCGTCGATGGTCACGGGCACGTCGGCCCGCTGGGGCGCCAAGGGCATGGCTGTCTCCAGGAAACGTGCAGGCAGGGATGTGTGCGGCGGGGTGGCTACGACCGGGGAAGCAGGCCGCTCATGGTGATCCGGTCGCCGCGGAAGCGGATGAACTCCAGGTCGACGGGGCGGCCGTCGGCGAGGTGCGTGAGGCGTTCCAGCATCAGCACGGCGGTGCCGCGCGGGGCCTGGAGCACGGCGGCGGAGTGGGCGTCCGCGTTCACCGCCTCCAGGGTGATCTCGGCGTGGCCGAGGCGCTGGCCGGTGATGCCTTCCAGGAGGCGGAAGACATCGGTGTTCTCCAGGTCGGCGCCGAGCAGGGCGGTGCCGATGTCGAGCGGGACGTAGGTGAGGTCGAGGGAGAGGGGGAGGCCGTTCAGGCGGCGCAGGCGCTCGATGTAGAGGACGTCGGCGCCGGCGGGGACGCGGAGGCGTTCGGCCACCGGGACGGGCGCGGGGGCGGGGCCCATGGTGCGGACCTCGTTGGTGACGCTGCCGTGTTCGCGGAGGGTTTCCGCGAGGCCCATCAGACGGTCGAGCCCGTGCGGGTACTTCCGGGCGACGACCACGGTGCCTACTCCGGGCAGCCGTTCCACCAGGCCCTCGGCCCTGAGGAGGTCCAGGGCTTCGCGGACGGTGTTGCGGGAGGCGCGGTAGTCGGCGGCGAGGGCCGACTCGTGGGGGAGGGGGCCGTTCTGGGAGGCGCCGGTGAGGATCTGGTGGCGCAGCAGGTCGGCGAGTTGCCGGGCCCGGTCCGCACGCAGCCGACGACGCGTGCGGTGGGCGGCGACGGTGGTCGCGGCGCCCTGACCGGCATGGTCGAGGGGGCGGTCGGTGGGTGGCATGGCTGGAACCATACCGATGCGGTGGGGAAAGTCGTGTTGCTGAAGTGTTGCGCCAGGGGAGAGGGCGTTTGATACGCGGCTGAGCTGCGAGTTCTCTCTTCCGAGCGGGAAGATCTGCCACCCGGTGGGACGGTCAGGACAGGGCTGTCAGCCCCGGCGCGAACGTGATCAGGAGCGGCAGCAGCGGCACCAGGGCGGCCACCGTCGTCGTCAGGGCCCGGTGCCGGCGCAGCAGCCGGGGCGGCGGCTCCAGCAGGCGGTCCACGCGTTCGCCGAGCAGACGTCGGCTGGAGTCGCAGGAGAGGACGCCCCGGTGCTGGTTCAGCTCGATCAGGGCGAGGGCCGTGGTGAGGTGTCCGCAGCGGCGGGACGCCGTGTCGTCGGCGGCCAGTTCGACCAGGCGGTGCGTCTGGTCGCAGAAGTGCGCGAACAGCGGCACGCGCGGGAAGCCTGTGGCGAGCGCGGTGGACAGGTGCAGCAGCCAGTCGTGATGGGCACGCGCGTGCCCGCGTTCGTGGGTGAGGATGGCGTCTAGCTGGTGGTCGGTGAGGCGCTGCAGCGCCCCCGTGGTGACGACCAACTGCGGCGGGTGTCCCGGCATCCACCAGGCGTCCGGGTACTCGTCCTCCAGCACCAGCATGGGGCCGCGTGCCGCCGGCAGCCCGGCTGGCAGGTCGGGGGCGCGCTCGCGCAGCTGTGCGCGGGCCTGGCCGCGGCTGCGTCGGGCCTCGACGAGTTCCCGGGCCAGCATCGCCGTCGTCCAGGCCGCTCCGCACGCCAGCAGCACCGTGAGGGCGGCGGCCCACACCGGTGCCGAGGAGAGGTCGTAGGCGGCGGTGACGGAGGGCGGCGCGGGGGCGAACACGCGGTCGCGGACGGTGCGGAAGACGGCCGCCGTGCCCAGGATCAGGGCGACCAGGCAGCACAGCAGGACGGTGGCGACCAGGCACTGCCACACCCACAGCGCGACCACGGGGTCCCGCTCGGGCCAGGCGGCACGGGTCAGCGCGCGTGGTGCCGGCAGGGCGGCCGTCAGGGCGACGACGCTCAGCAGGAGCAGGCAGACGGTCATGCCGGGGCTCCGGTTCCTGGTCGGAGAGTTGTGCGGGTGTCTGGTGGTGCGGGGCGCTGCGCCGAGGCGCGTCGCGTGGTGCGTGCCCGCTCAGTATGACGGTGAGGGGCGGCGCGAGTCAGGGTCTCGGGGCTGATCCGTCCCGCGGTTTCCGCCGCCCGCTCTCCCTCATGCCTGGCTTGCCCGCCCCAGGGGAGCGGAAGTCTTATGCCTTCCGCTCCCGCAGGGCTTGCCGCACCGCCGCCGGGTCGCCGTCCTCTCCGAACTCCACGGCCACTGCCCAGGCCATGAGGCTCCTGGACCCGGTCGTGAGTTCCGCCGTCTCGCGGCGGAGCGTCCCGGGCCGACGGCTCGCGGCCGTCGCCCGCGCCGCCGGTGGCGGAGGAGTCAACTGTGTCCCCGCGTCGCGCCGGGCGCTTGCTCCGAGGCCGCCCGAACCGGCGCGGCCCAGCCTGAGCCCCTCCGCCCCGGCACCGTTCACCCCGTGACGACCCGCCCGCTGACCTCCCCCAGTCCGACGCGGCGCCCGTTCGCTCCGGGAGCCCAGGCCGACAGGGTCACGACGTCCCCGTCCTCCAGGAAGGCCCGCTTGCCGTCGGGGAGTTCCAGGGGGTCGCGGCCGTTCCAGGTCAGTTCCAGCAGGGAGCCGCGCTGGTGCTCCTCGGGGCCGCTCACCGTGCCCGAGCCGTACAGGTCGCCGGTGCGCAGGGAGGCGCCGTTCACCGTCATGTGGGCGAGTTGCTGGGCGGCGGTCCAGTACATCGTCGAGAAGGGCGGCTCGGAGACCACATGGCCGTTGATCGCGATGGAGATGCGCAGGTCGTAGCCGCCGGGCTCGATGCCGGGCGCCGCGTCGTCCAGGTAGGGAAGCAGCGGGTGCGTGCGCTCGGGGGGCGCCACGCGCGCGTGCTCCAGCGCTTCCAGCGGCGTGATCCATGCCGACACGGAGGTGGCGAAGGACTTGCCGAGGAAGGGGCCGAGAGGGACGTACTCCCAGGCCTGGATGTCCCGCGCGGACCAGTCGTTGAGCAGGCAGAGCCCGAACACGTGGTCACGGAAGTCGGCCAGCGCGACCGGGCTGCCCAGTGCGGAGGGCACGCCGACGACGAAGCCGACCTCGGCCTCGATGTCCAGCCGGACCGACGGGCCGAAGACGGGTGCCGGGTCGGCCGGCGCCTTGCGCTGTCCGGAGGGCCGTACGACGTCCGTGCCGGAGACGACCACCGTGCCGGAGCGGCCGTGGTAGCCGATGGGCAGGTGCTTCCAGTTGGGGGTGAGGGAGTCCGCGGCGTCCGGGCGGAAGATCTGGCCCACGTTCCGCGCGTGGTTCTCCGAGGCGTAGAAGTCGACGTAGTCCGCCACCTCGAAGGGCAGGTGCATGGTCACTTCGGAGAGGTGGCGGAACAGGGGCTCGACCGCCTCGTGGTGCGCGGGGTCCGTGATCCAGGACGTGATCACGCGCCGTACGTCCGACCAGGCCGGGCGGCCGGCGGCGAGCAGCGCGTTGAGGGTGGGCCGGGCGAGCAGGGAGTGGTACGGCGAGCCGAGGGCGGCGGCCGCGGCGCCCACGTCGAGGACGTGGTCCCCGTACCGGACGCCGACCCTCCGTTCCGTGCTGCCGGAAGGCGAGAACACGCCATAGGGGAGGTTGTGCGGGCCGAAGGGGTCGCCCTCGGGGACGTCGAAGGGGGGCATGGGGTACTGCCTCACTCTCATCCGGGCCGTGCGTGGCGATGCGTTTCATGTGGTCGCGCCACACGTTACGGCCGTAACGCGTATCTTGGGCAGTGCCTCGAGTGGCGCCCGCAGAGGTGTCCGAAAGGCGCGAGTAGCGGCGCCTTCGAAAGGTTGCTCGCACCCCGCCTAAAGAGTTCGCAATGTCCGAATAAGCCTTGTCGGAGGCGGCAATTCCGGCTTAGCGTCCTTTGGGGACACGGACGGGGTGGGTCCGTTCCAATGGGGGGACACGTGGGGGGACCCGTGGCCGGAAGTGGCATCGGTGTGCCGTTCGAGGCGGACCGTGAAGTGCCCGGACTGATCGTCAAGTTCGGCGACTATCCGCTGCACCACGGCGGTGTCGGAGCGATCCGCAGCCTGGGCCGGCTCGGCGTGCCCATGTATGCCGTCACCGAGGACGCGTACACGCCCGCGGCCTCCTCGCGCTATCTGAAGAAGGCCTTCGTATGGCCGACGACCGGTGCGGAGGACCCCGGCCACCTGGTCGAGGGTCTGCTGCGCATCGGCCGTCGTATCGGCCGCCCCGCCGTCCTCGTCCCGACCGACGAGGAGGCCGCCGTACTGATCGCCGAGCACCAGGACGAGTTGGCCGGATCCTTTCTCTTCCCGCGGGTCGACCCCGCGCTGCCGCGCAGGCTCGCCAGCAAACAGGGCCTGCACGAACTGTGTGTGGAGCACGGCATCGCCAGCCCCGCGTCGGCCTTTCCGGAGTCGTACGACGACATCGTGGCCTTCGCCGACACGGCCCGCTTCCCGGTGGTGGCCAAGAACCGCGAGGCGTTCGTCCGGCGCAGCAGGCCCGCGGTGGGCGGCACCACGAGGATCGCCACCCGTGAGGGCCTGCTCACCCTCGCCCACGACTGGGGCGACGAGCCGGGCGTGATCCTTCAGGAGTACCTGCCGCGCGAGGAGGCCGAGGACTGGATCGTGCACGCCTGCTTCGACCAGGACTCCAGCCCCCTGGCACTGTTCACCGGCGTGAAGGTCCGCTCGTGGCCGCCGCACGCCGGCATGACGGCGAACGCCTACGTCGTCGACAACCCGGAACTCACCGACCTCGCCGCACGTTTCATCAAACAGATCGGCTACAGCGGCATCATCGACCTCGACCTGCGCTTCGACCGGCGCGACGGACAGTACAAGCTCCTGGATTTCAACCCGCGCATGGGCGCCCAGTTCCGCCTCTTCGAGAGCGAGTCGGGCGTGGACGTCGTACGCGCGATGCATCTGAATCTGACCGGCCGCGCCGTACCGGAGGGGGAACAGCGCGCCGGCCACCGCTACATCGTGGAGAACATCGACCTGCCCGCCCTCCTCGCCTACCGCCGCAGCGGCTACACGACGCCGCACGCGCCGGCCCGGGCGAGCGGGACGGAGCTGGCCTGGCTCGCGGGTGACGACCCGCTGCCGTTCCTCACGATGCTCGCCCGCTTCGTGCGCCCGGGCGCGAAGCACCTCTATCAGCTGTGGCGGACCAACCGCCGCGGCAGCAGCACCTCCACGAAGTAGGCAAGGCCACCAAGAGTGGCGCACCGTGTCCTGGGGAGGGACTTCGTGACTCGACCGGTTGCAGTCATCGGGGCCGGGCCGTTCGGCCTGTCCACCGCCGCCCATCTCCGGGCGCGCGGCATCCCCGTCCGCGTCTTCGGCGACCCCATGGTCAGCTGGCGCGACCACATGCCCGAGGGCATGCTCCTGAAGTCGACACCCGCCGCCTCGAATTTCGACTGCCCGCAGCCCGGCCACACCCTCGTCGACTACTGCGACGCGGCCGGCATCCGCCGCCTGGTGACCGACGAGGACATCATCCCGGTGGAGACGTTCATCGGCTACGGCGAGTGGTTCCAGCAGCAGCTGGTCCCCGACCTGGAGCGGGTGCGGGTCGTCGCCGTGGACCGCGACAAGAGCGGCGGCTTCGAACTGAAGCTGGACTCGGGCGAGATGTTCACCGCGCGCGCGGTCGTCGTCGCCACCGGGCTGTCCGGCCTCGCGCACCTGCCGGCGGAGCTCAAGGGAGCTGCGGCCGACGGACCGGCGCCCACGGGCCCGGTCTCGCACAGCTCCCAGCATCACGACCTGGGCAGGTTCGACGGCAAGGAGCTGATCGTGATCGGCGCCGGCCAGTCCGCGCTGGAGACGGCGGCGCTCGCCGCCGAAGCGGGGGCACGCGTGCGTGTGGTCGCGCGCGGCGCGGCCGGGTCGCCTTCGGCGCCCCGCCCTGGGACCAGCCGAAGCTGCGCCCCGAGTCCCCGTTCGGCAACGCCTGGTCGCTGTGGGCGCTCAGCCACTACCCGCACCCCTACCGCTATCTGCCCGAGGCCACCCGCCACTACCTGGTCCGCCGCGTCCTCGGACCGCTCGGCGCCTGGTGGCTGCGCCAGCGCTTCGAGAGCGCCGTGCAGGTGGAGGACGTCGAGCGGGTCGTGGCCGCCGAGGCACCGGACGGCAGCCCCGTGCTCACGGTGCGCACGCACGGCGGGCGCACCGAGCGGCTCACCGCCGACCACGTCATCGCGGCCACCGGCTACCGCGTCGACATCGCGGCGATGGACTTCCTCGGCCATGAACTGCGCACGCGGCTCGCGGTGAGCCGTGGCACGCCCAAGCTCGGCTCCGGCTATGTCTCCTCCGTGCCCGGCCTGTACTTCACCGGCCTGCCGGCCGCGTCGTCGTACGGCCCGGTGATGCGCTTCGTCTGCGGCACGGAGTTCGCCTCCCCGCGGCTGGCGAAACACCTGGCGGCGGCCCACGGGTGAATCCGCGCGAGGCAGGGAAAGCGGTGGACGACGTCATCAAGGCGCCCGCGGGCGCCACTTGAGGCTGATCAGTACGTAAGTACGCAGGACTACAAGATGAGTCGGCAGGGCGCGGTATCCGTATTCTCTGATCATGGCAGCCTCCCCCGCGTATGCACTGATCGCCACCGACCTGGACGGAACGCTGCTGCGCGGCGACGACACCGTCTCCGAGCGGTCGCTGGCCGCGCTGGCACGGGTGGCGCGGGCCGGTGCCCGGCACCTGGTGGTGACGGGCCGCCCCGCCCCACGGGTACGGCCCCTCCTCGCGCACCTCGGCTGCACGGGGCTCGCGGTGTGCGGGCAGGGCGCGCAGGTCTACGACGCCGGATCAGGGCGCCTGTTGTGGTCGGTGCGGCTGGACCGGGAGCTGGCCGAGACCGCGCTCGGCAAGATCGAGGCGGAGGTGGGGCAGGTCTACGCGGCCGTCGACCAGGACGGCGTCGACGGGCTCACGCTCATCGAGCCGGGCTATCGGATGCCGCACCCGACCCTGCCCGCGGTGCGGGTCGGCCGGCGCGACGACCTGTGGTGCGAGCCCATCAGCAAGGTGCTGCTGCGCCATGCCGCGCTGCCCGACGACGAGTTGGCGGCCATCGCGCGCGCGGTGGTGGGCTCGCTCGCGACGGTCACCATGTCGGGGCCGGGGACCGTGGAGCTCCAGCCGTCCGGGGTGACCAAGGCCACCGGCCTCGCGCTCGCCGCCGAGCGGCTCGGCATCGCCGCACAGGAGGCTCTGGCGTTCGGCGACATGCCCAACGACATCCCGATGCTCGACTGGGCCGGACACGGAGTCGCCATGGCCAACGCACATCCCGAACTCAAGGCGGTGGCCGATGAGATCACCCTGTCGAACGAGGCCGACGGTATCGCGGTCGTCCTCGAAGGACTGTTCCCGACCGACTGACCGGCACCTCAGTACCCGGCCGAGTGGCCGGCACCTCAGTACCCGACCCGGTGACCGGCGCACCAGTACGCGACCGAGTGACCGGCACGTCGGTACGGAACCGGTCGACGGCCACATCGGCGCGCGGCCGTCCGCGGTGGGTCCGGTGGATGCCCGGCGGCCGCCCGGCACGTCCCCGTCCGTCAGGTGCGGGGACGTGCCGGACGGCCGGTGTCGTTCCGGTCCGCCTAAGGGGCGGCGGCTGTCAGTACGCGCTGTAGACGTTGTCGATCGACCCGTAGCGCGCGGCGGCGTAGTTGCAGGCCGCGGTGATGTTGGCGACCGGGTCGTAGAGGTCGAAGGCCGTACCGGCCACGTGGTAGGCGTTGAAGGTCGGCTGGATGACCTGGAGCAGGCCCTTGGACGGGGTGCCCGCGGCGGCGTTGGAGTCCCAGAGGTTGATGGCCATCGGGTTGCCGGAGGACTCCCGCATGATGTTGCGGTAAATGCCGTTGTAGCTGCCCGGGATGCCCTTCTGAGCCATGATCGCGAGCGACTCGCGGATCCAGCCGTTGAGGTTGTTCGGGTACCCGGCGGGGGTGGTGGACACCTTCGTGCTGGTCTTGCCGGTGGCCGCGGAGGCGCTGGTGGCGCCGATGAGCGGCAGGGCGAGAACGGCGGCACCTGTGCTGATGACGGCGAGGGTGCGGACGAGACGGTTGTTGCGGGTACGGCGGTGCTGAGCGGAAGCAGGCATGGGGAAGTCCTCTCCGACGCCTGCGAGGTGAGCTGTCGGGTTCGGGCGGGGAGGTGCCCGGCCGCGCCTCCGGAGAGGCACGGCTTCACCCCTAGCCGTTCCGGTGCGACGTGTGCCGTCCGGTCCGGCGACTTACCTGGGTCCCCCGCTCCTGCCCTATGAATGAGTTCGTAGATGGGGTTACGCAGGCGGTGGCAGGATTCGGCGTCCGCCTGGTGGCCGGGAACGTATGCGAGAGCACATGTCGGGAACAAGTACCGGATTCACACAACGCACCATTTGACCTTGATCTGCGCCGTATGGGGTGCTTGATCCTTTGCGGTTGCCAATGGCCAACTCGCCGACACGGCAAGGGGGGAAGGGGTGGTCGGGCGGATGCGGGGATCGATGGGCGCACGTGACCCAACTCACGAAATGGCAAATCAAGTCAAATCGGACATGGGGGATTTGGGCGGTTCGGTTGGGCGGTGGAACCCGTGGTGCGGTGCCCGTCGTTGTCGTAGTGGTCGCGTCCACCCGGAGGGGGCGCGAGGAGGGGTGTGCGGAGGGCCGTACGGAAGGTCGCGCGGAGGGAGGTGTGCGCGTTACTCCGCTCGCCGTCCGGTTCGCGACAAAGCGGGCAGATTCCTGTTAAGTCGATAAATGTCCGCTCTTACCACTTGATCAAAAACATACCGGTCATGATCCGATACCGCCTGGGCTGGACCGGTGGGCGCTATCGGTGATCGAAAGAGGACCGGATACGCTGACTTGAGTGATGGCAGCGACCTATCGACAAACCGTGTAATCGCCAGCAGACACCTGCAGACAGGAGACCCCTCGTGACCGTCGTCGGGCCGTTCGGGCTGAGCGTGCGGGACCAGGCTCTGGAAGCCGATGTCCAGGTCGGATTGGCGGCTGTCGAGGAAGGCTTGCTCGAGGCCACCAAGAGCGAGGTCCCGTTCATCACGGAGGCCGCGCAGCACCTCGTGCGAGCCGGTGGGAAGCGGTTCCGGCCGCTGCTCGTGATGCTCGCGGCCCAGTTCGGCGACCCCTATGCGCCGGGCGTCGTACCGTCGGCCGTGGTCGTGGAGCTGACCCACCTCGCCACGCTGTACCACGACGACGTCATGGACGAGGCGGCCGTGCGGCGCGGTGTGGACAGTGCCAACACCCGCTGGGGCAACTCCGTCGCGGTCCTCACCGGCGACTTCCTCTTCGCGCGTGCCTCCCAGATCCTCGCCGACCTCGGCCCCGAGGCGGTCCGGGTACAGGCCCTGGCGTTCGAGCGGCTGGTCACGGGCCAGATCCTGGAGACCGCAGGCCCCTCGGACGGCCGCGACCCGGTCGAGCACTATCTGGACGTGCTCGGCGGCAAGACGGGGTCGCTGGTGGCGGTCTCGTGCCGGTTCGGCGCGATGATGTCGGGCGCCGACGAGACGGTCGTCGATGTGCTCACCCAGTACGGTGAGCGGCTCGGGGTCGCCTTCCAGCTCGCCGACGACGTCCTGGACATCGCCTCCGACTCGCACGAGTCCGGCAAGACCCCCGGCACCGACCTGCGCGAGGGCATCCCGACGCTGCCCGTGCTGCGGCTGCGCGAGCGGGCGGCCCGGCTGGGGCTGCCCGAGGACCTCGCGCTGTGCGAGCTGCTCGACTCCGACCTCAGCGACGACGCCCGGCACGCCGAGGCGCTGACCGCGCTGCGCGCGCACCCCGCGCTGGAGCAGGCCCGCCGGGACACCGTCCGCTACGCGGAGGAGGCTCGCGCCGCGCTGGCGCCGCTCAGGGAGTGCGACGCCAAGGCGGCACTGATGGAGCTGTGCGACGCGGTGGTCCACCGCGCCGGCTGACGTCCGGCCGAGCGCCTCGGCCGGCGCCTTTCCGACCCGGGCCGGCTGCCCGGTCCCCGGCCGGCCGTCTCGGCTGACGTCCGGCCGACCCGCGCCGGCTGCCCGGTCGGCGCCACGTCGGCTGCTGCCCGGGACGATCGCCGAAGGCCGCCGTGGTCACGCTGCGCGGCGCAGCCAGTCGTACGGCCCTGCGCCCCGCCCCTTTGCGTCCCCTTACGGCTCCGCCCGTTCCGGTGAGACCCTTACGGGTCGGGGGAGTCGCCGCCGCTACGTGTCATACCGCAGTCGTACACGGAGTTGGCTCCGTGGTCTGACGCTTCCTCAAGGCCGATTTGGTGAGATGGAAGCACGGAAATCACCACCCCTCACCGATTCGGGTGAGAATGGCGGCTCTGGTGGACCAGCGTGAGGACAGCCGCCGCCGACAACGGAGGTAAGGCACACATGGCACCGTACGAAACCGACGACGCAGCGGACGCCACGCGGGACGAGGATCCGCGCGCCGGACGCCGCAAGGCCGCTCGCTACGCGGTCCCGGTCGCGGTGGTGGGGGTCGCGGCGGCCACGATCGGGCTGGTCCCGGCGCTCGCCGCCTCCGGTGACCCCGACCTGCCCAGGATCACCGCCAAGCAGCTCATCGAGAAGATCGCCAAGTCGGACGTGCAGCAGCTGTCCGGCACCGTGCGGATCAACACCGACCTCGGCCTGCCCAACCTCGGCGGCCTGGAGAACAGCCTGGCCTCCGGCGCCGCCAAGGGCTCCGGCGACGGCTCCTCCGCCGACCCGCAGTCCCAGCTCACCTCGCTCCTCTCCGGCACGCACACGCTGCGCGTCGCCGCCGACGGCCCGGAGAAGCAGAAGCTGTCGCTGCTGGAGAGCGGCTCCGAGTACAGCCTGATCCACCACGGGAAGGACGTGTGGGGCTACGACAGCAAGAGCAACGCGGTCCACCACTCCACCTCGGCCGACTCCGGCAAGGACCGCAAGGCCGAGCCCCCGGCCACGCCGAAGGACTTCGCCGACCAGGCGCTGAAGTCGGTGGACGGCACCACGTCCGTCACCGTCGACGGCACCGAGCAGGTCGCCGGCCGCGACGCCTACAAGCTGCTGATCAAGCCCCGGCAGTCCGGCACCACGGTCGGCGCGATCAGCATCGCCGTCGACGCGAAGACGGGCATGCCGCTGAAGTTCACGCTGACGCCGAAGAGCGGCGGCGCCGCCGTCCTCGACGCGGGCTTCACCCAGGTCTCCTTCGCCAAGCCGGCCGGCTCCACCTTCGACTTCACCCCGCCCAAGGGTGCGAAGGTGACGGACGAGAAGCAGGACTCCGCGGCCCGGCGGCACGGGCGCGAGTCCGGCGACGGCTTCGCCAAGGGCGGCATGAAGGGCGCGGGCGTCCTCGGCAAGGGCTGGACGTCCATCGCGACCTTCGACACCGGTGCCAAGGGCGCCCTGCCGACCGGCTCCAAGGGCGGTGACGTCGGCGGCTTCCTCGGCTCGCTCGGCGAGAAGGTCTCCGGCAAGTTCGGCAAGGGCACGGTCTTCTCCACTCGCCTGGTCAACGCCCTGATCACCGACAACGGCAAGGTGTACGCCGGCGCGGTGACCAAGGACGCCCTGGTGAAGGCGGCCGACGCGGCGAAGTGACCGACCCCTTCCGGGCACGGCGGGACGCGATCGTACGTTGACCCTTCGGGGGCAGGACGAATCGAGGGGGGAGCCGATGGACGAGCCGTCCGCCACGGACCGGGACGCGGCAGATGCGAGGGGCGCGGGGCACGCCGAGCAGCGTGCCCCGGCTCCCGGGCCGGCGCAGGAGCCGGCCATCGTCGCTCGTGGTCTGACCAAGCGCTACCGCGGTGGACAGCTCGCCGTCGACGGGCTCGATCTGACCGTCCCGGCGGGCAGCGTCTTCGGCTTCCTCGGTCCGAACGGCTCGGGCAAGACCACCACCATCCGCATGCTGATGGGCCTGATCGAGCCGACGGCGGGCACGGCCCGCGTGCTGGGCCGCCCGATGCCCCGGGCGGCCCGTGCCGTCCTGCCGCAGGTCGGCGCGCTCATCGAGGGCCCAGCCCTGTACGGCTTCCTCTCCGGCCGGGACAACCTGCTGCGCTACGACGACGCCGACCCGACCGCCGACCCCCGCACCCGCCGCGTCCGCGTCGCCGCCGCCCTGGACCGGGTGGGCCTCGTGGCGGCAGCGGGCAAGAAGGCGAAGGCGTACTCGCTCGGTATGAAGCAGCGCCTGGGCCTCGCCGCCGCGCTGCTCCAGCCGCGTCGGCTGCTCGTTCTGGACGAGCCCACCAACGGCCTCGACCCGCAAGGCATGCGCGAGATCCGCACGCTGATCCGGGAGCTGGCGGCCGACGGCACCACCGTCTTCCTCTCCTCCCACCTCCTCGACGAGATCGAGCAGGTGTGCACGCATGCGGCGGTCATGGCGCGGGGCCGGCTCGTCACACAGGGCGCGGTGGCCGACCTGGCCGCCGGGGCGCGCGGCCGGCTGGCGGTGACCACCCCGGATCCGGCCGAGGCGGCCCGGGTGCTGAAGGAACAGGGCGTCGGGGACGTCACCGCCGACGGCGACCGGGTCACCGGCGAACCGCCCGCGCGGGACCTCGCCGAGGTGAACGCCGCCCTGGTCGCGGCGGGGGTACGGGTACGGGGCTTCACGGTCGAACGAGCCTCGCTGGAGGACGCGTTCGTGGCGCTGACGGGGGAGGGCTTCGATGTCGCGGGCTGAGACGGCTGCCGGATCCGAGGCTGTTCCCGGGGCCGGGAAAGTCGCCGGAGCCGAGTCGGTTCCCGGAGCCGCCGTCCGCCGGCCGAGTCCGCTGTGGACGTTCGGGCTGCTCCGCAGCGAGCTGGTCACGACCCTCCGGCGCTGGCGCACGCTCGCCCTGCTCGGGGTGCTGGCCGCGGTGCCGGTGCTGGTGGGGATCGCGGTGAAGATCCAGACGCGGGGCGGCGGGGCGGCGGACCACAGTGGCCAGGGCCCGGCGTTCATCTCGCAGATCACCAACAACGGCCTGTTCCTGGTGTTCACGGCGCTGGCGGCGACCCTGCCGTTCTTCCTGCCGATGGCCGTCGGAGTCGTCGCGGGCGACGCGATAGCGGGCGAGGCGAGCGCGGGCACCCTGCGCTATCTGCTGGTCGCCCCGGCCGGCCGCACCCGGCTGCTGCTCACCAAGTACACGACCATGATGGCCTTCTGCGTGCTGGCCACCCTGGTCGTCGCCGTATCGGCGCTTCTCGTCGGTGCGTTGCTCTTCCCGCTGGGCGACCTCACGACCATCTCCGGCACCCGGATCAGCTTCGCCGAGGGCCTCGGCCGGGCCCTGCTGATAGCCCTGGTGGTCGCCGCTTCACTGGTGGGCTTGGCGGCTCTCGGCCTGTTCGTGTCGACGCTCACCAACAGCGGTATCGCGGCGATGGCCACCACCGTCGGCCTGCTCATCACCGTGCAGATCCTTGACCAGATACCTCAGTTGCACGCGCTCCAGCCGTACTTCTTCTCGCACTACTGGCTGTCCTTCGCCGACCTGATGCGCGACCCCGTCTACTGGGACGACCTGGTGAAGAACCTCGGCCTCCAGGCGCTGTACGCGGCCGTGTTCGGCTCGGCGGCCTGGGCGCGTTTCTCGACGAAGGACATCAGCGCCTGACCCACTGAGAGGCCTCCGGGGCTGAGACCTCCGGGACGGCCTCAGGCGACCTGGTGCGGGAAGCGCGCGAGGGGCGCGTCCTGCGCGAAGAACGTCTTCGCGCGCGTGAGCGCGTCGGTGTCCTTCAGGATGTCGCCCGGTGCGCTGCCGTTGCCCAGCAGTACCCCGCCGAAGCGCATCCCCATGTAGGCGGCCGAGTTGTTGAGCGTGCCGGCGTAGGGGTCGGCTACCGACGGCTCGCTGTCGGCGAGCGCGGCGATGCCCCAGAGGGTGCGCCCGGACAGGGTCGCCCTGAAGTCGAGGCCGGGGGTGCGCAGCCAGCCGGACCAGTAGTCCAGGTAGCGCTTGGTGAGGCTGGACACCGAGTACCAGTACAGGGGAGAGGCGATCACGATGTCCGTGGCCGCGAGCGTGGCGTCCAGCAGCAGACCGGCGGGGCTGTCCGCCGGCGGCCGTGCGTGGTCGCTGGCGTGCCGCAGGTCCGTGAAGTCGGGCAGCGGGTGCTCGGCCAGGCGGATCCAGCGCTGTTCGACGTCACCGGGCAGCTGCTCGGCCGCCGCGCGGGCCAGCAGCTCGGTGTTGCCCTCGGTGCGTGCGCTGCCCAGGACGAAGAGGAAGCGACGGCTCATGGGTCCCCCAGATGAGTACTGCCGTACGACGAATAAAGGCATGCGCATTTTATGCACACGCAAGCAATTTTGGCCAGGGTGCGGCTGGTGCGAGGCTGTGACGCTGCGGTGACGCGGAAGCCGAGGCAAGCCGACACACTGGTGGGCAGGGCGCGTACGACCGGATCGCGTGACGCCGGGGGAGTGAGGGAAAACCGATGTCTCGACTCAGCTTCGAGAAGAAGCGGGCGCAGCCGCCCGCGGCGCATCCGGCAGTGGTACCGGTCCGGGTCTTCGGCGCGGGAAGCGCGTCGGTGGGCGGGACGCCGGTGGTGGCGGCGCCGGGCGAGGAGATCCAGCAGGCCGTCCTCAACCACCTCCAGCGCCTGGCCATCAGTCTCGGCGCCCCCATACGCGCCACGATCCACGACGACCGCGAGGGCTGCGTCGTCCCCCTGGAGGTCTCGGCGGACGGCTCCAGCCGGGTGACGGGGGAACCCGTACGAGTGAATCCGCAGGAGAAGCCGAGCGCGGCGGGTTTCGCGTCCCGGGAGGAGCCGAGCGCGGCGGGCACGGCTTCGCCGGAAGGTGCGGCGGGCACGGGTGCGGGCACGGGTGCGGCTTCGGCGCAGGAACCGGCGGGCGTACCTGCGGGGACCGTACGGACGCCGATGGGCCAGTTCGGTCCCCCGCCGGTCATGGCGGGGGCCCCGACGCCCCCGGTTCCGCCGGCCGTCCTGGGTGTTCCGCAGGCCGGCATCCGTGCGACCGGCTTCCCGAAGGGCGTCGCCGGGCCGGCCGCCGCCCGGGAGCCAGGCGCCCCCGTGCCCGCGGTCTCCGTTCTCGTCGCGCCCGAGCTCGTGGAGCCCCCGGCCTCCACGCACACCCCCGCCCGAGGCTTCGATGCCGTCGCCGAGGAGGTGCTCGGGGACGGGCCTGTGACCGAGACCGTGGAGGGGGCCGCGTTGCTCACCGAGGCGATGACGCGCATCAACGAGGCCGTGCGGGCCGGCCGGATCGAGGCGGCGGCGGAACTCGCCGACCGTACGGTCGCCGAGGCGACCACCGCGCTGGGCCCCGGCCACGCCGAGGTGCTGCACCTGCGTGAACTGGCCGCCTACATCGCCTACTTGGGAGGTGAGCCGGTCCGTGCCTTCGAACTGTCCCTGGACCTGGCCCGGCTGCGCCGGCAGGCGCGGGACGTGGAGGCCGCCTACGGCAACGTACAGAGCGCGGCGACCGCGTGGCGTGCCGTACGCGACCCCGAGGAGGGCTTGCGGCTGGGCCGGGACCTGATCGAGCTGTGGACGGACCTCAGTGCCGAACCGGGTCCCGCCGCCGACGACGCAGGGCCCCTGGAGTCCGCCCGCGCCCGCATGGTCCGCCTCACCGACCGGGCGGCCCGCGCCGCACAGCCGTAACCACGGCCGGCACCCGTCACCACGACCGTCACCCCTGACCGCGACCGTCACGAAACTCACTGCAGGCAGAACTCGTTGCCCTCCGGGTCCGTCAGCACCAGCCACTCACCGCCGGCTTCCTTCACCTCGCGTACGACCCGCGCGCCCAGCGCCTGAAGCCGGGCCAGCTCGGCCGGGCGCTGCTGCGGGCCGGCGTGCAGATCCAGGTGGAGCCGGTTCTTGACCGTCTTCGGCTCCGGGACGCGCTGGAAGAGCAGGCGCCGGCCCAGTCCGGTGCCGGTCCGCGGGTCGTACGGGTCGTCGGGATGCCGTACGGCGATGAGGTCACGGAAGGCGGGGCGGCCGTGGTACTCGACCGTGGCCGCGCCGGGCAGCGCGCCTGCGGACAGCAGCCGTTCGACGAGGGCGCTGTTGTCCTCGGCCGTGTAGTGCAGCGCGGCGGCCCAGAAGTCCGCCTGTGCGTGCGGGTCGGCCGCGTCGATGACGAGCTTCCAGTGCAGCGGGGTGGGCGTGGGTCCGGGTGTCTGGTCGGCCATGTCGGTCATGGTGACCACATATAGTCGCCGCTCACGCCGGACGCGCTGATTCCGCGTTGCCCGCCGTCGGGATCTCCGGATCTCGGGATCTCGGTGGTGGTCGGCGGCTACGGCCTCGTGGTCTCGGGGTCCGCCTTCGGCCCGGGGGTCGCGCTCTCCGCGTCCCGTACGGCCCTGACCGTGTCGGTCGCCTTGGTGGTGCAAGGCGTGCCGGTCGCGCCGGCGAGCGTGCGGGCGGCCCGGCGCGCGGAGCGCAGCGCGTCGCCCGTGAGGAGCAGAAGTGCCAGCCAGACCAGGGCGAAACCGGCCCAGCGCTCGGGCGGCATGGCCTCGTGGAAGTAGAGGATGCCGAGCAGGAACTGGAAGACGGGCGTCAGATACTGCAGCAGGCCCAGCGTGGACAGCGGTACGCGGATCGCCGCCGCGCCGAAGCAGACCAGCGGCAGCGCGGTGACGACCCCGGTGGAGGCGAGCAGGGCCGCGTGCCCGGCGCCGTCGTCCAGGAAGCTCGACTCGCCGTGCGCGCCGAGCCACAGCAGATAGCCGAGCGCGGGCAGGAACTGGATCGCGGTCTCGGCGGCCAGCGACTCGATGCCGCCCAGACCGACCCTCTTCTTGACCAGGCCGTAGGTGGCGAAGGAGAAGGCGAGGACGAGCGAGATCCACGGCGGCCGGCCGTAGCCGACGGTCAGTACGACGACCGCGGCGAAGCCGGTCGCGACCGCCGCCCACTGCACGGGCCGCAGCCGCTCCTTCAGCAGCAGCACGCCCATCGCGATGGTCACCAGCGGGTTGATGAAGTACCCCAAGGAGGCCTCGACCACACGGCCGGAGTTCACGGCCCAGATGTAGACGCCCCAGTTCACGGTGATGACGGTGGCGGCCACGGTGACCAGCCCGAGCCGGCGCGGCCGGCGCAGCAGCTCTCCGGCCCAGGCCCAGCGCCGGACGAAGAGCAGGGCCACGGCGACGACGGCCAGGGACCACACCATGCGGTGGGCGAGGACCTCCACCGCCCCGGCGGGCTTCAGCAGAGGCCAGAACAGGGGCACGAGGCCCCACATGCCGTAGGCGGCGAAGCCGTTGAGCAGGCCTGTTCGGTGCTCACCCTTGGACGTCCCGGCCACGGCCCCTCCCTCTCACATCAGGCATGCGAGAACGAAGGTAGCGCCGGACACCCTCGCCTGTCATGTGCGTATCGGCATACGGTCATGACAGGCGAGGGTGTCCGGCGGCGAGGGTCTCGGAGAGGTCAGTTCCCGAGCGCGGCCGTGACCGCCTCCGCCAGCGGCGTCGTCGGGCGGCCGATCAGGCGCGACAGGTCGCCGGAGGAGATCTCCAGCTCGCCCTTCTCGATCGCGGCGTCCACGCCGGCCAGGATCGCGGCCAGCGGCCCGGGGAGCCCGGCGCCGGTCAGGATGTCGCTGAAGGTCTCGACGGAGACCGGGGTGTAGGCGATCGCCTCGCCGGTCTGCCGGCTCAGCTCGGCCGCGTACTCGGCGAAGCCGAACGCCTCGTCGCCGCCCAGCTCGTACGTCTGGTTCTCGTGGCCCTCGCCGGTCAGCACCGCGACCGCTGCGGCGGCGTAGTCGGCGCGGGAGGCGGCCGAGATCCGGCCGTCACCGGCGGCCTGGACGACCGCGTGGTGCTCCAGCACCGGGGCGAGGTTCTCGGTGTAGTTCTCGAAGTACCAGCCGTTGCGCAGCAGCGTGTACGGCAGGCCGGAGGCGAGCAGCGCCTTCTCCGTCGCCCGGTGGTCGTCCGCCAGTGCGGCCGTGAGGCTGCCCGGCGCGCTGGTGTACGCGAGCAGCGCCACGCCCGCCGCCTTCGCCGCGTCGATGACGACCTGGTGCTGGGCCGGACGGCCCTTGTCGAACTCGTTGCCCGAGATCAGCAGGACCTTGTCGCCCGCGGCGAAGACGTCGTCGAAGGTCTCGGGCGTGTTGTAGTCGGCGACGGCCAGTTTCACTCCGCGGGCCGCGAAGCCGGCGGCCTTCTGCTCGTCGCGCACGACAGCGGTGATCTGCTCCGCCGGAACCTTCTCCAGCAACTGCTCTACGACGAGGCGGCCGAGGTGTCCGGTGGATCCGGTGACGACGATGCTCATGGTTCAGAACTCCTGGTGGGGGTGTGGCTTGTGACACTCACCCTAGGAGGTGCACTAACTCGGCGAAAGTACCCACTTTGAAGTAAGGTACTGGCATGGGAGTAAGGCAGAAGCAGTCCACGGACGCCGAGGCGCTGTGCCCGTACCGGCTCGTCCTGGAGCACGTCACCAGCCGCTGGGGTGTCCTCGTCCTGACCGAGCTGCTGGAGCGGCCGTACCGGTTCAGTGAGCTGCGCCGGGCGGTCAGCCGCTTCGGCGGGCGGACCGTCAGCGAGAAGATGCTCACCCAGACCCTGCAGACCCTGGAGCGCGACGGTCTGGTCCACCGGGACGCCAAGCCGGTCATCCCGCCCCGCGTCGACTACTCCCTCACCGACCTCGGCCGCGAGGCGGCGCAGCAGGTGCGCTCCCTCGCCCAGTGGACACACGACCGCTTGGGCCGGGTGGAGCAGGCCCGCGCCGCCTACGACGAGAAGCGCCGGGCACACGACGAGGCCCGGGAAATCCAGTCCCGGGCCTCGTGAAACGCCGGCTCAGCCGGTGACTTGGCCGGTGGCTCAGCCGACGACCGTCCAGGTGTCCCCGCCGGCCAGCAGCGCGGCCAGGTCGCCCTTGCCCTTCTGCTCGATCGCGGTGTCCAGCTGCTCGGCCATCGCCGTGTCGTACACCGGCCGTTCGACCGAGCGGAAGACACCGATCGGGGTGTGGTGCAGGGTGTCGGGGTCGGCGAGCCGGGACAGTGCGAAGGCGGTGGTCGGGGACGCGGCGTGTGCGTCGTGGACCACGATCTCCGCCTCGTTCTCCGGTGTCACGGTGACGACCTCCAGGTCCCCGGTGGCCCGGTTGCGCACGACACCGCGCGCACCGTCGGTACCGAAGCGGATCGGCTGCCCGTGCTCCAGCCGGATCAGCGTGTCCTCGGCCTGCTGCTTGTCCTTGAGGGCGTCGAAGGCGCCGTCGTTGAAGATGTTGCAGTTCTGGTAGATCTCGATCAGGGCCGTGCCGGGGTGGTCGGCGGCCTGGCGCAGGACCTCGGTGAGGTGTTTGCGGTCGGAGTCGATGGTGCGGGCGACGAAGGACGCCTCGGCGCCGATGGCCAGGGACACCGGGTTGAACGGCGCGTCCAGCGAGCCCATCGGCGTCGACTTGGTGATCTTGCCGAGCTCGGAGGTGGGGGAGTACTGGCCTTTGGTGAGGCCGTAGATCCGGTTGTTGAACAGCAGGATCTTCAGGTTGACGTTGCGGCGCAGGGCGTGGATCAGGTGGTTGCCGCCGATGGACAGCGCGTCGCCGTCACCGGTCACCACCCACACCGACAGGTCCCGCCTGCTGGTGGCCAGTCCGGTGGCGATGGCGGGGGCGCGGCCGTGGATGGAGTGCATCCCGTAGGTGTTCATGTAGTACGGGAAGCGGGAGGAGCAGCCGATGCCGGAGACGAAGACGATGTTCTCCTTGGCCAGCCCCAGCTCCGGCATGAAGCCCTGGACGGCGGCGAGGATCGCGTAGTCACCGCAGCCGGGGCACCAGCGCACCTCCTGGTCCGACTTGAAGTCCTTCATCGACTGCTTGGCCTCGGCCTTGGGGACCAGCTGCAGCAGTCCGTTGCCGGTGTCAGTCATCGATGGCCTCCTTCAGTGCCGCGGCGAGCTGTTCCGCCTTGAACGGCATGCCGTTGACCTGGTTGTAGGAGTGGGCGTCGACCAGGTACTTCGCCCGGATCAGGGTGGCGAGCTGACCGAGGTTCATCTCGGGGATCACCACCTTGTCGTACGACTCGACCACCGTCCCGAGATTGCGCGGGAACGGGTTGAGGTGGCGCAGATGGGCCTGGGCGATCGACTCGCCGGCGCGGCGCAGCCGCCGTACCGCGGCTGTGATCGGCCCGTAGGTCGAGCCCCAGCCCAGGACCAGCGTCTTCGCGCCGTGCGGGTCGTCGACCTCGATGTCCGCCACCTCGATGCCGTCGATCTTGGCCTGGCGGGTGCGGACCATGAAGTCGTGGTTGGCCGGGTCGTAGGAGATGTTGCCCGTGCCGTCCTGCTTCTCGATGCCGCCGATGCGGTGCTCCAGACCCGGCGTGCCCGGGATCGCCCACGGCCGGGCGAGGGTCTGCGGATCCCGCTTGTACGGCCAGAAGACCTCGGTGCCGTCCCCCAGCGTGTGGTTCGGGGCGGAGGCGAACTGCACGCGCAGATCCGGCAGCTCGTCCAGGTCCGGGATCCGCCACGGCTCGGAGCCGTTGGCCAGGTAGCCGTCGGAGAGCAGCATCACCGGCGTGCGGTACGTCAGCGCGATCCGGGCCGCCTCCAGCGCGGCGTCGAAGCAGTCGGCCGGGGTCCGCGGCGCGACGATCGGCACCGGCGCCTCGCCGTTGCGGCCGAACATCGCCTGCAGCAGGTCCGCCTGCTCGGTCTTGGTCGGCAGACCGGTCGACGGGCCGCCGCGCTGGATGTCGACGACCAGCAGCGGCAGCTCCAGGGAGACCGCCAGACCGATCGTCTCGCTCTTCAGCGCCACACCCGGGCCGGAGGTCGTGGTCACCGCGAGCGAGCCGCCGAACGCCGCGCCCAGGGCCGCGCCGATGCCCGCGATCTCGTCCTCCGCCTGGAAGGTCCGCACGCCGAAGTTCTTGTGCCGGCTCAGCTCGTGCAGGATGTCGGACGCCGGCGTGATCGGGTACGAGCCCAGGAACAGCGGCAGGTCCGCCTGCTGGGAGGCGCTGATCAGGCCGTAGGCCAGGGCGAGGTTGCCGGAGATGTTGCGGTAGGTGCCCACGGGGAAGGCCTGGGCGGCCGGGGCGACCTCGTAGGAGACCGCGAAGTCCTCCGTCGTCTCGCCGAAGTTCCAGCCCGCCCGGAACGCGGCGATGTTCGCCGCCATGATCTCCGGCTTCTTCGCGAACTTCGCCTTCAGGAACTTCTCGGTGCCCTCGGTGGGCCGGTGGTACATCCACGACAGCAGACCCAGCGCGAACATGTTCTTGCTGCGCTCGGCCTCCTTGCGGGAGAGGTCGAATTCCTTCAGCGCCTCCACCGTGAGGGTGGTCAGCGGCACCGGATGGAGGTTGTAGCCGTCCAGCGAGCCGTCCTGAAGCGGGGAGGCGGCATAGCCGACCTTCTGCAGGGCGCGCTTGGTGAACTCGTCCGTGTTGACGATGATCTCGGCGCCGCGCGGCAGATCGCCGACGTTCGCCTTCAGCGCGGCCGGGTTCATGGCGACGAGCACGTTCGGCGCGTCGCCCGGGGTGAGGATGTCGTGGTCCGCGAAGTGGAGCTGGAAGCTGGAGACGCCGGGCAGGGTGCCGGCGGGCGCGCGGATCTCGGCGGGGAAGTTCGGAAGAGTGGAGAGGTCGTTGCCGAAGGACGCGGTCTCCGAGGTGAACCGGTCACCGGTGAGCTGCATGCCGTCACCCGAGTCCCCCGCGAACCGGATGATCACCCGGTCCAGGCGCCGCACGTCCTTCGCGCCGCCCGGTGTGCGCTGCTCTCCCACGACGGTTCCGTCGGTCTGCTCCGTTGGGCTGCTGACCTGGCTGGTCACTGAACTGGACCTCCTTCGAGGCGGCTGTCCGGGGCGTGGTCGTCCCACGGACCATCCCAGGATCAACACTACGTCGGTTAGGGTCGCCTTCCCGAGGCGATCCGCAGATTGGACGACATTTCGAGTCGGCCTGTAGCGCATTCGAGTCGGCCTTGAGCTCACTCACGAGCCCGGCCCTGGGCGCCGAAACGCCGGAACTCCTTCCCCCGTTTGTTTTCCGGCACGTTGTGTGCCGGGTGCGCTGTACTGAGTGTCGTTACCGAGTGTCGTTCGCTCAGGAATTCAGGTAGGTGAGCACTGCCAGAACACGCCGGTGGTCCCCGTCGCTCGGGGCCAGGCCGAGCTTCAGGAAGATATTGCTGACGTGCTTCTCCACGGCCCCGTCGCTCACCACCAGTTGCCGGGCGATCGCCGAGTTCGTGCGCCCCTCGGCCATCAGCCCGAGCACCTCGCGTTCGCGCGGGGTCAGCCCCGCGAGCACGTCCTGCTTACGGCTGCGGCCGAGCAGCTGCGCGACCACCTCCGGGTCCAGCGCCGTACCGCCCTGGGCGACCCGTACCACCGCGTCCACGAACTCGCGCACCTCGGCGACCCGGTCCTTGAGCAGATAGCCCACACCCCGGCTGGAACCGGCCAGGAGCTCGGTGGCGTAACGCTCCTCCACGTACTGCGACAGCACCAGCACCCCGAGCCCCGGATGTGCCTTCCGCAGCCGTACGGCCGCCCGCACGCCCTCGTCGGTGTGCGTCGGCGGCATCCGTACGTCCGCCACCACCACGTCGGGCAGCAGGCCCTGTGCCTCAAGGTCGGCGACGGTCTTCACCAGTGCCTCCGCGTCCCCCACACCGGCCACGACATCGTGCCCGCGGTCGGTCAACAGCCGGGTCAGGCCCTCCCTGAGCAGCACTGAATCCTCGGCGATGACCACCCGCACCCTGTCCTCCACGATCTCCTGGCCCCCCAAGCCCGATCCCGCTCCCGACGACGTTCGTCGGTACGTCGTACGAAGGTCCAGCATTCCAGCATTCGGCCCGTGCCGCCGCCCCGCCGGAACAATCCCCCCGCCGGGGAAGGGCGGGGGGACCGGCGGTGTCACCGTGGGTGGCGAATGGGTGACGAATGAGTGATGGGGGGAGGGAGGGTGGGGGACGGGTGTCAGGCCCGCCAGGGCAGTTCCGCGATCACCCGGGTGGGGCCGCCCGTGGGGGAGTCCACGACGAGGACGCCGTCCACCGCGCCCAGGCGTCCGGCGAGACCGGCCAGGCCCGAGCCTCGGGAGACGTCCGCGCCGCCCACACCGTCGTCGGTCACCTGCAGCATCAGCCGGTCCTCGGTGTGCCACACGTCCACCGACGCGGAGCGGGCCCGGCTGTGCTTGCTGATGTTCTGCAGCAGTTCGGAGACCGTGAAGTAGGCGATCCCCTCGATGGCCGGTGCCGGGCGGGCCGGCAGATCCACCTCGACCCGCACCGGGACCGTGCAGCGGGAGGCGACCGAGGACAGCGCCGCGTCCAGACCACGGTCGGTCAGCACGGCCGGATGGATGCCGCGGGCCAGGTCGCGCAGTTCCTGCAGCGCCGTCTTCACCTCGCCGTGCGCCTCCTCCACCATCCGGGCCGCCGCTCGCGGATCCTCCTGCAGCTTCTCCTTCGCCAGCCCCAGATCCATGGCCAGACTGACCAGCCGGGCCTGTGCCCCGTCGTGCAGGTCGCGCTCGATGCGCCGCAGGTCCGCGGCGGCCGTGTCGACCACGACCCCGCGGTCCGACTCCAGCTCCACCACCCGCGCCGACAGCGGCGACGGCCCCAGCAGCCCCCGGACCAGCAGTCCGTCCACCGTCGTCAGGGCCCGTACGATCCACGGCGTGGCCAGCGTGAACAGCAGCCCGACCAGCGCCGTCACGGTGATCTCCCACGGGTTGTCCAGATAGACGCTGTGGTGCTCGTCTCCGTACAGCTGCAGCCCGCCCTGGCCGGCGTACGCGGGGAAGACCCAGAACCACAGCGGGTACGTCAGCAGGGCCCAGCCCATCGTCCACAGGCTCGCCACCGAGAACGAGAACACCGCCCACGGGAACTGCAGCAGCGCGTACAGCATGTTCCGCCAGGAGGTGCCGCTCTTGAGTACCGCGCCCATCCAGGCCAGCGCGCCCGGCCCGCGCATCCGCAGCGGTTCCGGCTCGGCCACGTCCAGCCGGAGCAGTCCGCGCGCCCGCGCCCGCTCCAGCGCGCCGAAGCCCCGGCAGCCGGCGAGCGCCGCCGCGAGCACCGGGACGCCGATGAAGGTCACCAGCAGGCCGGCGCCGAGCGACACCATGGTCACCGTCCAGGTGAACAGCACGATGGAGAGCGGCAGGCTCAGCAGGACATAGCCGAACTCGCGCCAGCTGCGCGCCTCGAAGGGCGCCCGCAGTGCGGCGGGCAGCCGATGGCCTCCGGCGGAGCCGCCGTCCCCCCGCCCGTATCCGTACTCGTGTCCGTACTCCGTGGCCATCGTTCTCGTCCCGTTCTCGTCGTCCGAGCGGCTGTCCAGCCGTGTGTCCAGAGTCGTGTTTCGCGGTGCGCCGGGCCATGGAGTCCGTCGGCGTCTTGGGGCGGGGGTTTTCCCCACCCCGGCCTCCGGCGGTTCGGCCGTCGGCCGGTTCCGTCGGCTTCTCGATGCTGGTGGCCGCGGTTGCCGTAAGGGCTCGCCGTAGGGGCTCGCCGTAGGGGGTTCTGTTCCCGGTCGGCCGCAGGTTTCGTCGTGGCCGGTCGCACAGTTCCCCACGCCCTGGGGGTGCGGGCGCCGCACCCGTAAGGGGGAGCCGTCGGCTACTCGGCCCGGTCCCGCCAGGGCAGCTCGGCCGTGATCACCGTCGGGCCGCCCGTCGGCGAGTCGAGTACGAAGAGGCCGTCCACCGCGCCCAGCCGCTCGGACAGGCCGCGCATGCCGGTGCCGGACTCCAGCCGGGCGCCGCCCCGGCCGTCGTCGCGGACCTGGATGAGCAGGCGTTCCTCCGTGCGCCACACGTCCACGGACGCGGAGCGGGCCCGGCTGTGCTTGCTGATGTTCTGCAGGAGTTCGGAGACCGTGAAGTAGGCGATGCCCTCGATGGCCGGCGCCGGGCGGTCCGGCAGGTCCACGGTGACCTTCACCGGGACCGTGCAGCGGGAGGCGACCGAGGACAGGGCCGCGTCCAGGCCGCGGTCCGTGAGTACGGCCGGATGGATGCCGCGGGCGAGGTCGCGCAGCTCCTGCAGGGCCAGCTTCACCTCGCCGTGCGCCTCCTCCACCATCGCCGCCGCCGAGTCGGGGTCCTCCAGCAGCTTCTCCTTGGCCAGACCGAGCCCCATGGCCAGGTTGACCAGCCGGGCCTGTGCCCCGTCGTGCAGGTCGCGCTCGATGCGCCGCAGGTCGGCGGCGGCCGTGTCGACCACGACCCCGCGGTCCGACTCCAGCTCGGCGATACGGCGTTCCAGCTCGTCCGAGGGCGACAGCAGCCCGCGCACCATGAAACGGTCCACGTTGGTGAACGCACGCGCCACGTACGGCAGCACCGGCCACAGCACGAACAGCGAGGTCAGCGCCATGGCGAAGGTGAGGACGCCCCAGGGCAGCCGGATGGCGTCGTAGAGGAGCGTCCGCCAGCCCACCGGGTCCTTCAGCGCCATCCACAGCCGCTGCGTCAGCCCGCCGGTCTTCGCGAGCGGCAGCGGTGTCGGCTCCTCCACCCGGACCCCGAGCAGCCGCCGGGCGCGGGCCCGCTCCAGCTTTCCCAGCTGCCGGGCACCCAGCAGACCGAGCGCGAGCAGTGGAAGACCGATGACGGTGATCGTCAGGGCCCCGCCGACGGCCAGCGCGGTGACCGCGTAGACGAAGCCGAACACCGTCACCGGCAGGTTCAGCAGGAGATACAGGATCTCCTTCCACGTGTGCGCGTCGTACGCCGGCCGGATCGGCGGCAGCCGGTCGGTGCCGTCCGCCCGGCCGGGGGCAGAGCTGCTGGTAGCGGTCATACCGGTCAGCCTGCCGTGCCGGGCGCCCTCCGCGCCATGCGGTACGCCGCCCTCCGCCTCCGGGGGAAAACCCCACCCCAGGGCTCATCACCTGTCTCAACCTGTCTCATGCCGTGACGGGCTGCTTACCGGTTCTTTATCAGGGCCTAGACTCCGGTGCGTACAGATCGTCGAATCAGGTGCGTCAGTCGAAGCGCGGCGCATCACAGGATTCACGGTTCACCAGGGTCACGAGGTCAGGGAGCGAGGTCGGACGACGGTGCGGGAGACGTTGGGGGACTCGACGGCCGCCGCGGCGCAGGTCATCGCGGCCGGCTACTTCCGGTCGTACTCGGTGGTGGGACTGCTCGCCGTCATCGGCGTGCTGTTCGTCGCGGTCGCGTTCGGCGCCGGCCGCCTGCTGCGCCCGATCGTGCCGACCCCCGAGAAACTCCTGACCTACGAGTGCGGCGTCGACCCCGTCGGTGAGGGCTGGGCCCACACCCAGGTCCGCTACTACGTCTACGCCTTCCTCTACGTGATCTTCGCGGTCGACTCGATCTTCCTCTTCCCCTGGGCGACGATCTTCGCCGCCCCCGGCTACGGCGCCACGACCCTGGTGGAGATGTTCGTCTTCCTCGGCTTCCTCGCCGTGGGCCTGCTGTACGCATACAAGAAGGGCGTCCTGGCATGGACGTGACCCCGGATCCCGTGTACCTGCCGGAGCCCAAGCGGCTCGGCACCCTGGCGCGCCTGGCTCCCGAGCCGATGAAGGTGGTCCTCAACTGGGGCCGCCGCTACTCGCTCTGGGTCTTCAACTTCGGCCTCGCCTGCTGCGCGATCGAGTTCATCGCCGCGTCGATGGCCCGCCACGACTTCATCCGCCTCGGCGTGATCCCGTTCGCGCCCGGCCCCCGCCAGGCCGACCTGATGGTGGTGTCGGGCACGGTGACGGACAAGATGGCCCCGGCCGTGAAGCGTCTGTACGAGCAGATGCCCGAGCCCAAGTACGTCATCTCCTTCGGCGCCTGCTCCAACTGCGGCGGCCCCTACTGGGACTCGTACTCCGTCACCAAGGGCGTCGACCAGATCATCCCGGTGGACGTGTACGTCCCCGGCTGCCCGCCGCGCCCCGAGGCGCTGCTCCAGGGCATCCTCAAGCTCCAGGAGAAGATCGCCCGCGAGTCGCTGGGGGAGCGGTACGGCACCGGGTCCGCCCGGCCGTCGGCGGCCGCGCTGACCAGCGACCTGGTGAAGCCCCCGGCCGTTCAGGGGGACGCACGATGAGCACGGTCGGCTGGCTGCCCGCCCCGGTCGAGGACCTCTTCGGTACGGACGCCACGGCCGAGGAGTCGTACGACCTCCTGACCGTGGACGTACCCCCGTCCTCCTGGCTCACCGCCCTGGAGACGGCCCGTACGACCCTGGGCTGCACCTACTTCGACTGGCTGAGCGCGGTCGACGAACCGGGCACGGGCTTCCGCGTCTCGGCCCACGTCGTCGCCCTGCACCCGGTCCGCCGCCTCCTCGTCCGTACGACCGTCCCGCACGAGGCGCCGACGCTGCCCTCCGCCGTCGGCGTCTACGCGGGCGCCGCCTGGCACGAGCGCGAGACCCACGAGATGTTCGGCGTCCGCTTCGAAGGCCATCCCTCGCTCGAACACCTCCTCCTCCCCGAGAACTTCGAGGGCCACCCCCTCCGCAAGGACTTCATCCTCGCCGCCCGCGTCGCCAAGGCCTGGCCCGGCGCGAAGGAGCCCGGGGAGCCTGCGGCGGGTGCGGCGCACGGTGGCCCCAAGCGCCGCCAGATGCTGCCCCCGGGCGTCCCCGACCCCAACGAGTGGGGCCCCCTGAAGGGCCAGCTCCCCCCAGCCCCGGCCCGCCCGGCGCGCGCCGCGGGTGCGGGTGCGGCGGCGCGCGCCGCCGGTGAGCGCCCGGCCCGCACAGCCGCGGACCGCCCGGTACGACGCACCCGCACGGCAGCAGAGGGCTCGGCAAGCCAGACAACACCGACCACACCGACCGAGCCGACCGGTGAGGCTGTCGCGGGTGCTGGGGGTGCTGGGGGTGCTGGGGGTGCTGGGGGTGCCCCGGGTGCCGGTGCCTCTGCCGGTGCGCGGCCGCGCCGGATGCGGAGCGCGGGCCAGGGCTCGGTGAGCCAGACGGCGACGCGGGGCGAGGCCGACACCGGCCCGACGACGGAAGGCTCGTCCGCCGGGTCTGCCGGTTCCGCCGAGTCCGCTGGGTCCGCCGCGGTGCAGGCATCCGGTCCGGCACCGGCCAGTCCGCGCCGTGCCCGCAGCGCCTCGGAGGGCTCGGCCTCACAACGGGCCGAGGCCCAGCCGCCGGGGCCGGAGCCGGAGCAGGAGCAGCCGCCTGCGCCCACGCAGGAACAGACACCGGCGGAACCGGAGGGTACGGCCCGCCGCAGCACCGCCCCGCGCAGCTCGGACGCTCCGTGGCACCACGCCCGGCCGGCCTTCGACGAGCCGACGCCGCTGCAGGAACCCAAGCCGGTACCGGAGCCCAAGCCGGTACCGGAGCCCAAGCCGGTACCGGAGCCCAAGCTGACGCCGGAGCCGGAGCCGGAGCCGGAGCCGGAGCCGGAGCCTGGACCGCAACGCGAGCAATCTGAGCCGAATCCCGAACCCGGGCGCGAGCCCGAACCCGAGCGGCCGGAGTCGCAGAGCGGGCGAGTCGAACGACCCGTCGCCGAAACCCCCGACGACCACCCCACAGGAGGCCCGCAGTGAACGGCGCGCTGGACGTCGCCCTGCGACTCCTGGTCGTGTTCGTCGTCTTCCTCACCTTCCCGCTGATCGTCGGCCAGACCGAGCACAAGGTGATGGCTCATATGCAGGGCCGCCTCGGCCCGATGTACGCGGGCGGTTTCCACGGCTGGGCCCAGCTCATCGCCGACGGCGTGAAGTTCGCGCAGAAGGAGGACGTGGTCCCGGCCGGTGCTGACCGCCGTGTCTTCCAACTCGCCCCCGCCGTCGCCCTGCTGCCGTACCTCCTCGTCCTGCTCGCCATCCCGATCGGCCCGAGCGAGGGCGCCGTCGGGCAGGTCCTGGACGCGGGCGTGTTCTTCGTGCTCGCGGTGATGGGTGTCGGCGTGCTCGGCTCGCTCATGGCCGGCTGGGCCAGCGCGAACAAGTTCTCCCTCCTCGGCGGTCTGCGCACCGCCGCCCAGCTGCTCGCCTACGAACTCCCGATGCTGCTCGCCGCAGCCTCGGTCGCCATGGCCGCGGGAACGGTCTCCCTGCCCGGCATCCTGCACTCCTTCCACTGGTGGTGGGTGCCCTGGCAGCTCGTCGGCGCGGTCGTCTTCTTCGTCGCCGGACTCGCCGAACTGCAGCGCCCGCCGTTCGACATGCCCGTCGCCGACTCGGAGATCATCTTCGGCGCGTACACCGAGTACACGGGCCTGCGTTTCGCGCTCTTCCTGCTCGCCGAGTACGCCGGCATCGTCGTCCTGTGCGGCCTGACCACCGTCCTCTTCCTGGGCGGCTGGCACGGCCCCTGGGGTGCCGACGGCCTCGGCTGGGTCTGGACCCTGCTGAAGGCCGCGATCCTCGCCTTCCTCGTCATCTGGCTCCGCGTCACCTACCCCCGCCTGCGCGAGGACCAGCTCCAGAAGCTCTCCTGGACCCTCCTCGTCCCCCTCTCCCTCGCCCAGATCGCCCTCACCGGCATCGTCAAGGTGGTGATCTCGTAACCATGGCTGTGCCGCCCACGCCCTCCCGTTCCCGCATCCCAGGCTCCGGCCTCGCCAAGGGTCTGGCCGTCACCCTGCGCACGATGACCAGGAAGTCGGTCACGGAGCAGTACCCGGAAGCCCAGCCCGAACTGCCGCCCCGCACCCGCGGGGTGATCGGCCTGTTCGAGGAGAACTGCACGGTCTGCATGCTCTGCGCCCGTGAGTGCCCGGACTGGTGCATCTACATCGACTCCCACAAGGAGACGGTCCCGCCGACCGCCCCCGGCGGCCGCGAGCGCAGCCGCAACGTCCTCGACCGGTTCGCCATCGACTTCTCCCTGTGCATGTACTGCGGTATCTGCATCGAGGTCTGTCCTTTCGACGCGCTGTTCTGGTCCCCGGAGTTCGAGTACGCCGAGACCGACATCCACGACCTCACCCACGAACGGGACAAACTCCGCGAGTGGATGTGGACCGTCCCGGCCCCGCCGGCCCTGGACCCCGCCGCCGAGGAGCCGAAGGAGATCGCCGCCGCCCGCAAGACCGCCGAGAAGCTGGCGGCCGCGCAGGCCGAACCGGGGGAGGGCGACGCGTGAGACCCGCCTCGTCCCTGAGCCTGGCCGCGGCCCAGCACGGCTTCCTGTCCCCGACCGGCGTCGAGATCGCCTTCCTCCTCGTCGGCCTGGCCACCTTCGGCGCCGCGCTGGTCACCGTCACCACCCGCCAGCTGGTGCACGCCGCCCTGTGGCTGGTGGTCGCGCTCGGCGGCCTCGCCGTCGAATACCTCCTCCTCACCGCCGAGTTCATCGCCTGGGTGCAGGTCCTCATCTATGTCGGTTCCGTCGTCGTTCTCCTTCTGTTCGGTCTGATGCTCACCAAGGCGCCCATCGGCCGCTCCCCCGACGCCGACTCCGGCAACCGCTGGGCCGCCCTGACCGTGGCGGTCGCCGCCGCCGTCGCCCTGGTGTGGGTGGTCGTCGACGCCTTCCGTACCACCTGGATCGATCTGAACGGCCCCGCAGCCGGCAGTACTCGAGTCACCGGCGAGAGCCTCTTCCGGACCTGGGTACTGCCCTTCGAGGCCCTGTCCGTCCTCCTCCTCGCGGCACTGGTCGGCGCGATCGTCCTGTCCCGCAAGGCGAAGGCGGAGCCGAGCCCTCCCCCTGTGAACTCCCGGGCGGTCACCGAGAGTTCCCCTTCCGCCACGGATTCCGGAATTCACCCGGCCGAGAAGGAAGGCGCCCGCTGATGCACCTCGCCTACCCCGCCGTACTCTCCGCCCTCCTCTTCTGCACCGGCCTGTACGGCGTCCTCGCCCGCCGCAACGCCATCCTGGTCCTCATGTCGGTCGAGCTGATGCTCAACGCCGTCAACCTCAACCTGGTCGCCTTCGACGTCTGGCTCAGCCGGGCCGCCAAGGAGAACCTGCACTCCGGCCAGGCGCTGACGCTGTTCACCATCGCCATCGCCGCCGCCGAGATCGGCATCGGCCTGGCGATCGTGCTCGCCGTCTACCGCAACCGCGGCACCTCCGACATCGACAAGCTCCGCGACACCGCCGAGGGCCCCGACACGGCCGGTCCCGACACCGAGGGCCCCGGCACCTCCGCGGCCGAGAAGGCTGAGGCCACCGCGTGACCACGACCACCCTCGCCGTCCTCGTCCCCCTCCTGCCGTTCCTGGGCGCCGTCGCCGGACTGCTGCTCGGCCGCACCGCCCCAGGGTTCGTCCGCCCGCTCGCCGTGCTGCCGCCACTGGCCTCGCTCGTCCTGGCCGCACTGGTCGCTGTACGCCAGGGCGGCGACCAGGCCGTCGACACACACGCCGAGCTGACGCCCACTGGTTCGGTCCCGATCGAGCTGGCGCTGCACATCGACGGCTTCGCCGCGCTCGTCGCGATCCTGGTCGCGTTCGTCGCGGCCTGCGTGCAGATCTACTCGACGGGCTATCTGCGCGACGACCCGCGCTACCCCTCGTACGCCGCCCTCGTCTCCCTGTTCAGCTCCGCGATGCTCCTGGTCGTCTACTCCGGCGACCTGATCGTGCTGCTGGTCGGCTGGGAAGTCATGGGCATCTGTTCCTACTTCCTGGTCGGCCACTACTGGGAGACCCCGGAGGCCCGCGCCGCCTCCCTGAAGGCCTTCCTGGTCACCAAGCTCGGCGACGTGCCGTTCCTCATCGGCCTGTTCGCGCTGGCCACCGACGCAGGGTCCTTCCGCATCACCCGCGTCCTCGGCACCGTGGCGAGCGGCAACCTGCACCACCCGACCCTGATCGCCCTGCTGCTCCTCGCGGGCGTCGCGGGCAAGTCGGCGCAGTTCCCGCTGCATACCTGGCTGCCGGACGCGATGGCGGGCCCCACGCCCGTCTCGGCGCTGATCCACGCCGCGACGATGGTCGCCGCCGGTGTCTACTTCATCGCCCGGCTCCTCCCCGTGTTCGAGGCCTCCCAGGCCGCGATGATCGTCCTGGCCGTCATGGCCGCCGTCACGATGGCCGGCTCGGCGCTCGCCGCGCTCGCCCAGGACGACATCAAGCGCGTCCTCGCCTACTCGACGATCGGCCAGCTCGGCTACATGACCGGCGCCCTCGCCGTCGGTGACCGCGGTGCCGCGGTCTTCCACCTCCTGTCCCACGGCGCCTTCAAGGCGCTGCTGTTCCTCGCGGCCGGCGTGATCATCCACGCCGCCGGCACCAACTCGCTGGCCGCCATGTCCCGTATGCGCGGACTGCGCGACCGCGTCCCGGACGCCTACTGGACGATGACCGTGGCACTCCTCGCACTTGCCGCGATCCCGCCGTTCAGCGGTTTCTTCTCCAAGGAGTCCGTCCTCGGTGCCGCCGAGCACGTCGCCACCGGGAACACCGACCACGCGCCCGGCGCCGCCGGCTGGATCGTCCTCGTCGCCGGCCTGCTCACCGCCCTGCTCACCGCCGCCTACGCGGCCCGGCTGTGGCTGCTGGCCTTCCGCGGCCGGGGCGCCGAGGCCCCCGACCACGGTCGCCAGCCGCTGACGATGACCGTGGTGCTGTGGGTGCTCGCCGTGCCGTCCCTGGCCTTCGGCGGGCTCGCCTACCGCTCGCTGCCCGGCTGGTTCGACGGCCGCGACCTGACCCCGACCCTGCTCACCTCCATCCTCGGCACCGGCCTCGCCGTGGTCGGCGGGCTGCTCACCTACGGCGCCTGGCAGCGCACCAGCGCGCTCGCCGCCCGTGTCCCGGCAGCGCCCACGCCCTCCTTCGCGTGGGAGCACCTCCAGGGCGAGGCCGCCGCACACCCGGAGGGCGACGCGAGCCTGGTCGAGGCCCACGCCCTCGCCGACCACGGGCCGGCCGACCTCGCCCACGCACCCGACCCCGGCCGACTGCTCCTCGGCCCGCTGTACCGGCCCGCGGCCGCCGGTTTCCACCTGGACGCCGTGTACACGGCACTGTTCGTCCGCCCGGTCCAGGCCGGAGCGAGCCTCGTTCGCTTCCTCGACAGCGAGGTCGTCGACACCTACGTACGCGGCGCCGCCGCCCTGCCCCGGCTGCTCGGGGCAGCCGTACGGCGGGCGCAGACCGGCAATGTGCAGACCTATGTGAGCGCGCTGCTCGCCGGCACCGTCGTCCTGGCGGTCGCCGTCGTCCTCGTCGCCACGGGAGCGTGAGCAGGCGTGATCGATATCAACGAGTCCGTGATGCAGTTCCTTCTGGCGTTCGTCGTCGTCGGCCCGCTCCTCGGCGCCGTCGCCGCTCTCCTGCCGGCCCCGCCCGGACTGAAGGGGAAGTCGCCTGAGCAGGCCGTGCTGCGGCACGGTGTGACCGTGACCGGCGCGATCCTCATCGCCGCGATCGTCCTCGCGCTCGGCTTCGACCACGACCATGCGTCGAAGATGCAGGCCACCACCGACATCAGCTGGATCCCCGCACTGGACGTGCGGATCCACCTCGGCATCGACGGCATCTCCCTCCCCCTTCTGGTCCTGACCGCGTTGCTGACCTTCCTCTGCGCGCTGTACTCCTACTTCAAGCCGCCCGCGGGCGGCTCCCCCAAGGCGTTCGTCGCGCTGCTGCTGCTGCTCGAGTCCGGCACCCTCGCGACCTTCGCCGTCCTCGACCTGCTGCTGTTCTTCCTCGCGTTCGAGATGGTGCTCATCCCGATGTACTTCCTCATCGCCCGCTGGGGAGGCGAGGGGCGGACCCGGGCCGCGTGGAAGTTCATCCTGTTCACGCTGCTCGGCTCCGTCGTCATGCTGCTCGGCCTGCTCCTGATCGGAATCAAGGCGGGCACGTTCGACATGGTGGCACTCGCCACTGACAACGGCCGGTCGCTGACCGCATCCGTGCAGGTCATCGCCGTTCTGGCGATCGGGATCGGGCTCGCGGTGAAGACGCCGATGTGGCCGCTGCACAGCTGGCTGCCGGACGCCCACACCGCCGCGCCGACTGTCGGCTCGGTCCTGCTGGCCGGCGTCCTGCTCAAGATGGGTACGTACGGGTTCGTCCGGATTCTGCTGCCGATCGCGCCCCACGGCTTCCACACCTTCGCGCCGTACCTCGCCGCGTTCGCCGTGGTCGGGATCATCTACGGATCCCTCGCCTGCCTGGCCCTGGCCAAGCGGGGCGCGAAGGGCGACCTCAAGCGGCTGATCGCCTACTCCTCCGTCGGCCACATGGGCTTCGTCCTGCTGGGCATCGCCACCATGACCCCGACCGGCGTCAACGGCGCCCTGTTCGCCAACATCGCCCACGGCCTCATCACCGGCCTGCTGTTCTTCCTGGTCGGCGCGCTGAAAGACCGCACCGGCACGACCGACCTCGACTCCTTGGCCGAAGAGACCGGCGCCGCGCTGTACGGCAAGGCGCCCCGCCTCGGCGGGCTGCTCGCCTTCGGCGCCGTCGCCTCGCTCGGCCTGCCGGGCCTCGCCGGGTTCTGGGGCGAGATGCTGGCCCTGTTCGGCGCATTCAAGCCCGCCGCGGACCTCAGCCGGCCCGCGTTCCTCACCTTCATGGCGATCGGCGCGTTCGGCACCCTGCTGACGGCCGCGTACATGCTGATCGTGGTCCGTCGCGTCTGCATGGGCGGCGTCGAACAGGAAGTCCCCAAGCTCGCCGACGTCCACGGCTACGAGTTCGCTGCCTGGACCCCGCTCGTCGCCCTCACCGTCGTCGCCGGACTGTGGCCGAGGGCGCTGCTCGGCCTGACCGACCCGGCCGTGCACCAGCTCCTCGCAGGAGGCACTCGATGAGCGCCCAGCCCGTCGCCGAGTCGCTCGTCCAGTCCGTCGACTGGCTCGCCGTCGCCCCGCCGACCATCGCCGCCGCCGTGGGACTCGTCGTCCTGGTCGCCGACCTCTTCCTGCCCGAGGCCCGCAAGGCCGTCCTGGGCTGGGTCTCGGTCGCCGGACTGGCCGCGGCCGCGCTGATGCTCCTGCCGCTCCTGAACGGCGACCGCAGCACCTTCTGCGTGAACGGCCCCACGCGCGCGTGCAGCTACACCGCCGACCACTTCACGCTCGTCATCCAGTTCCTGGTCCTCGGCGGCGCGCTGCTGGCCGCCCTGCTGTCCGTCACGAACCTCAAGGACGACGAGCGGCGCGTCCCGCCGGGCGAATTCTGGTTCCTGCTGCTGTCCTCGGCGGCCGGCGCCGCCCTGCTGCCCGCCTCCCGTGACCTGGCCACCCTGATCGTCGCCCTGGAGGTCGCCTCCCTGCCCGCCTTCGCCCTCGTCGGCATCCGGCACGGCGACAAGCGGTCCTCCGAGGCCGCCCTGAAGTTCTTCCTGTCCTCGGTGACCGCCACTGCTGTCAGCCTGATGGGCATCAGCTTCGTCTACGCCTCCACCGGCACCCTCTACCTCACCCAGGTCGCCGAGCGCCTGCCGCACGTCGACGGCCAGCTGCACACGCTCGCCCAGACGGGCGTCGTCCTCACCCTCGTCGGCTTCGCCTTCAAGACGGCCGCCGTCCCCTTCCACTTCTGGGTGCCCGACACCTACGTCGGCGCGCCGCTGCCCGTCGCCGCCTACCTGTCGGTCGTCGGGAAGGCGGTCGGCTTCTCCGGTCTGATCCTCGTCACCGTCGTAGCGTTCCCCTCCTACGCCGACGTCTGGGGTCCCGCACTCGCCGCCCTGGCCGCCCTCACCATGACCGTCGGCAATGTCGGTGCCCTGCGCCAGCAAGCCACGCGCGCGTACAGCGCCGTACGGCTCCTCGCCTGGTCCTCCGTCGGCCAGGCCGGCTATCTGCTGGTGCCGATCGCCGCTGCCGGCTACGCCAAGGACCCGCAGAAGGCGATCGGCTCCACGGTGGCCTACGCGCTGATGTACGCCGCCGTGAACCTCGGCGCCTTCGCGGTGGCCGCCCTGGTGGGCCGCAGCCGGGCCCTGAACCGGATCAGCGACTACCGGGGCCTGTACGCCACCAACCCGCTCACCGCGCTGCTGCTGGCGTTCTTCCTGCTGTGCCTGGCCGGGCTGCCGCCGGGCGTCATCGGGCTGTTCGCCAAGGTCACCGTGTTCTCGGCGGCCGTCGACGCGGGCCTCGGCTGGCTCGCCGTCGTGATGGCCGTCAACGTCGTGATCGCCCTCTTCTACTACCTGCAGTGGACGGCCCTGCTGTTCCGCGCCCCCGAGGGCGAACCCGCCCGGCACCGCGTCCCGGCTCCTCTCACGGCCGCCCTCGCCCTCACCGGCGTCCTCGGCGTCGCCCTGTCCGGAGCACCCCAGCTGGTCCTGCGCTTCGCCGCCACCGGCCTGTTCTGAGCCTGTTCCGAGAAGGCCACCGGACCGTACCGAGGACGACACCGGACGGCTGCGAGAAGCCGCCCCGCGCGCGTGGCGCATCCGTGCCGCCACGCGCGCGTGCGCGTGAATGAGCACGTCACCCGTACGGCCGACCGGCGCCCGCGCAGGTATCGGGGAACTCGTGGCCGTCGCCTGGCGTTGTCACAAGCGGGAGGGTCCACTGGACCAAAGTGTTCCCCAGCTGCACGATTTGGAGGGCGCACGGTGCACCGCCGGCACAACGGGCTCAGGACCGCAGTACTCCTCGGGGGACTGTCCGCACTCATCATCGTCATCGGCAGCTTCTTCGGCCGTATGGGACTGATCGTCGCAGTCCTGATCGCCCTGGGGACGAACGCGTACGCGTACTGGAACAGCGACAAGCTGGCGCTCCGCGCGATGCGCGCCCGCCCGGTCAGCGAGTTCGAGGCCCCCGCGCTCTACCGCATGGTCCGCGAGCTGTCCACGCAGGCCCGCCAGCCCATGCCCCGGCTGTACATCTCGCCCACGGAGGCTCCCAACGCCTTCGCCACGGGCCGCAACCCGCGCAACGCCGCGGTGTGCTGCACCGAGGGCATCCTGCGCCTGCTGGACGAGCGCGAGCTGCGCGGCGTCATCGGCCACGAGCTCAGCCATGTCTACAACCGGGACATCCTGATCTCCTCGGTCGCCGGCGCGCTCGCCTCGGTGATCATGTTCCTGGTGAACTTCGCCTGGCTGGTCCCGATCGGCCGCTCGGACGACGATGACGGCCCCGGCCTGCTCGGCATGCTCCTGATCATGATCCTCGGCCCGCTCGCCGCCACCCTCATCCAGCTGGCCATCAGCCGCTCCCGCGAGTACGAGGCGGACGCCTCCGGTGCTCAGCTCACCGGCGACCCGCTGGCCCTCGCCGGTGCCCTGCGCAAGCTGGAGGCCGGCACCCAGCAGCTCCCGCTGCCCCCCGAGCCCCGGATCGAGACCGCCAGCCACATGATGATCGCGAACCCCTTCCGCGCGGGACAGGGACTGACCAAGATGTTCTCCACGCACCCGCCCATGGCGGACCGCATCGCCCGGCTGGAGAAAATGGCAGGTCGCCACCAGTGAAGTGGCTCGTCCTGAGCGGCTTCTGGCTTTTCCTCGGCTACCTGCTCGCCGGCGTCCTGCTCTGCATCACGATCATCGGCATCCCCTCCGGGATCGTTCTTCTGGGTGCAGCATTGCGCTCGGGCCGACGCGTCCTTCGATGATCATCGGAGGCATTGGCTCGGGCCCAGGGAGGGGTCGCCTCCACGGAACGCCGGACGGTGCCCATCCGCCCCTTCAGCAGCGATGGAGCGACCTTGGCCCAGTCGTCATCCGATAGCGAAACCGTGGGGATGTCGAGGCCGGTAGCGGTGTACCAGGCCCGCACTGTGCAGGGGACTCCACCACGGCGCCCATCGGGCACTGGCCCGGTAGTTGTGACCTTCAGCTCCAGCATCGACAGAATCGCGGCCTGCTGCTGTGGGGTCATGTCGGGAAACCACTTCCGCGCCATGCTCGCGAGCCCCCAACGGCGCCCTCCTCTCGCGGTGCGGGCGGCTTGGCCGGGGCCGTGCGCGGATGCGCCAACTTGGGACACAAGGCATGACACAAGGCATGAGGAGTGCGACCCCTTCGCATCAAAAGCAACGCATTTGCTTTAAGTCGCCGTAGGTTCTACAGTCATCTAACGCAAAGCCTTAGCTTTTGTTGTGCGGAGGGCTTCCGATACCTCAGCTGATCAGGAGACAGATCCGTGTCCGCCGATGAACTCACTCCGCCGGAGGCGGCCCGCTGGGCCGCCCGTGCCGGACTCCCGCTGCCGGCCGACCGCCACGACGGGGTCGCGGCCACCGCCAACCACATCCATTCCGTCGTCGCCGTCCTGCGGGAACTCGACTTCGGGGACACCCCGCCCGCCTTCGCCTACCGCGCAGGAGAGGAGAAGCACCATGCAGCCGTTCGAACTGGCTCTGACCGCAGCCGCTGACGCGATCCGGGCACGGCAGCTGTCCCCGGTCGAGCTGGTGGACTCCGTCCTCGACCGCATCGAGAAGGTGGAACCGCACCTTCAGGCCTACGTCACCGTCACGGCCGAGGAGGCCCGCCGGGAAGCCCGCGAGGCCGCGAACGATGCCGCGGGCGGCCGCCTCCGGAGTCCGCTGCACGGCATCCCCATGGGGCTGAAGGACTTGATCGACGTCGCCGGTCTGGCGACGTCGGCCAGTTCCAGGGTTCGCGCGGGCCACCGCGCAGGGGCCGACAGCGCCGTCGCCGCGCGCCTGTCGACAGCCGGTGCGGTCCTGTTGGGCAAGACCCACACCCATGAGTTCGCCTACGGTCTGACCACCCCGCAGACCAACAACGCCTGGAACCGTGACCGGATCGCGGGCGGCTCCAGCGGCGGGTCCGCCGTGGCTGTCGCCGCGGGCACCGCGACCTTCAGCCTGGGCACCGACACCGGCGGGTCCATCCGGGTGCCCGCCGCGCTCAACGGGGTCGTCGGCCTCAAGCCGACCTACGGCCTCGTCCCCCGCACGGGCATCACGTCACTGTCCTGGTCGCTGGACCACGTCGGCCCGATCACCCGGACCGTGGAGGACGCGGCCCTGGTCCTGTCCGTCCTCGCCGGCCACGACCCCCACGATCCCGCCTCGCTGGTCGCGCCCCAGGTGGACTACCGGCCCGGGCCGGGTACGGACCTGACCGGGCTGCGCGTCGGCGTGCCGCGCAACTACTACTTCGACCATGTCGACGCAGAGGTGGAAGCCGCCGTGCGGCACGCCATCGACCAGCTTCAAGCCCTCGGTGCGCGGCTCGTCGAGGTGGAGATCCCGATGACGCGCTACATCCAGCCCACCCAGTGGGGCCTGATGGTGCCGGAGGCCACCGCCTACCACGAGCAGACCCTGCGGACGGTTCCCGAGCTGTACCAGGCGGACGTCCGCATCCTCCTCGAGGCCGGTCAACTCATGCCCGCCGGGGACTACTTGCACGCCCAACGCTCCCGCTCGCTCATGCGGCAGGCCTGGGTCCGCCTGCTGGACGAGGTCGACGTCATCGCCGCCCCCACGGTCCCGGCCACCGCGGTGGCAGCCGACAAGGAGGTGATCACCTGGCCCGACGGCACGGTCGAGAGCGTCTCCGACGCTTACGTACGCCTCTCGTCCCCGGCCAACATCACCGGCGTGCCGTCCCTGTCCGTCCCGGTCGGCTTCGACGCGGCGGGCCTGCCGGTAGGCATGCAACTGCTCGGCCCTCCCCTCGGGGAAAGCGTGCTGCTGCGGGTCGGTCGCGCCTACGAGCAGACCCAGCCGGCCCGCGAACTCGCGCCGGTGGCCTGAGCAAGAGTGTGGGCCCGGGCGGAGCGATCCGCCGGGCCCATTCCCCGGCCGTCGGCCGGGCGGGACGTGAGGTCACAGCAGTGCAGTCGGCGGGATGACGGCATCGAAGGCGGCTCGCTTCAGGTCGCTTCAGAGGTGTGCATCCACACCCTTTTTGACTCCACACCCTTTTTGACTCCACACCCTTTTGACTCCACACCCTTTAGACGCAACAGATTTGCTTTAAGCTGGTGTCATGAGTCGCGAGATGGTACGCCCCGGCGGGCGCAGCGCCCGAGTCCAGGCATCGGTGCACGCCGCCGTCCGCGAACTCGCCTCGGAGGTGGGCCGGGACGCCCTGACCGTACCGCTGGTCGCCCAGCGCGCGGGCGTAACGCCGTCGACCATCTACCGCCGCTGGGGAGACCTACAGGAACTGATGTCGGACGTGGCGGTCGAGCGTCTGCGCCCCGACACGGCGCCCAAGGACCTCGGTGACCTGGCGTCCGACCTGACCGCCTGGGCCGAGCAGTTCTTCGAAGAGATGGCCTCCCCCGCAGGCCGTGCCTACGTCCGCGACGCCCTGCTCGGCGACCCGGACGGCAGCAACGCCGGCCAGTGCTCCGCCTACGCCGCCGAGCAGATCGACGTCATCCTCACCCGCGCAACCGAACGTGACGAGAACACACCCGACACCGAAACGGTCATCGACCAGGTCATCGCCCCCCTGATGTACCGCATCCTCTTCCGCCCGGACGGGCTCGACGCCTCTTACGCCCGCCGACTCGTGGCAACCGCGGTGACTCCCTCACGCACGGGCTCACCGCCTACGGCCTGACCGGCAACCGCCACCGTGCATCGTGAAGTTGCTGGTGATGGCTTTGGCGTGCGTGGGCTTTGGGGTGCCCGGCCTGGTGATGGGCGGGTAGCCACGGTCAGCCGGCTTCGTCAGCTTCCCGCGCAGCGGCTCCGGCTTGCCCCGCACCTCCGTGTCCAGGCCCAGCACCTCGCCGATCTGCCGGACCGCGACCGGAGCGGCGGCCTGCCGCACCGCGGCGAGGATGCGCTGGTACTCCGCCGGCAGCGCGGACTCGGCCACGCCCGGCGCTCGGTCCGGGACCAATCGCACTGTCCGGCTCGCTATGCGGAGCTGCCGCTGGGACATGCTCCGCACGGCTGCGGGCGTCGTCACGCCGTCCACAGCGCGCCGGAAACGTCTGCTCAGGTGCCCCTCACGGGTGGGACGGCTGCCCTTTCTGGCGATTCCGTCCCCGTCACGCCGTGCTCAGAGGCTCGGGTGGGTTGCAGGGGCAGAGAGGGCCACCGGATCGTCTGGGGGCCGTCGGACGGCGCCATCGGCCATGACACGTGTGGATCGGCTGGGTTGGACGGCGTTGACGGTGTGGCGGGGGTACGCGCTCGGGTGTGGGGGAGGGTGTGGTTGCGGATGCCGGAGCGGGTTTCGTGCGGGCCCAGGCTCTGCGGGTGGCGGCGGACGGATTTCACGTATGCGGCGATCAGGGTCAGGCAGGCGGCTGGGGGCAGCAGCAGGACGAACGCTGACGCAGGGTCTGCCGAGAGGGTTCGATGGACGACCTCGTCAGCGATCTTGATCAGCAGGGAGGGGTCGGCGGCGATGGCGAGGACCGCGCCCGTGGCGAGGCATGCGAGCACGAGGGGAGGACTCAGCACCAGGGCGCGCAGAGCGAGCCTGGCGGGGCTCGGCCGTCCGCCGTCCGGCGTGGCCAGCCGTAGCAGCAGCACGTGTTTGCCCGGTGTCGCGCCCGTCAGCCATGGGATGACGACGAACCAGAGCGCGAAGGCCGACGGCAGCGCGCACAGTACTGTGCACTCGCCGAGTTCGCGGTACGTGATGGCCCCGATCAGCCAGCTCATGATGGTGACGCCCGTCGTATCCAGGATGAGTGCGACGAGACGGCGGCCGAAGGGGACCTTGCCGGAGGCGAGAGCCAGGTCGTCGAGGGTGTCCAGCTCGGGCAGTGATCGGGCGAGCGGTCCGGCGATGGCCCAGCCGAGTGCGGCGCCCGCTGTGTTGACGATGAGGTCGTCGACGGCGAAGAGGCGGTAGGGGCAGGCGTAGAGGCCCCAGAGCCCGGTGTACTGGGTCAGTTCGAAGAAGAGTGAGGTGGTGAACCCGGCTGCCGTGGCGGCGGTGAGGCCGCGTCGGAAGTGGATCCGTACGAAGACCCCGAGCGGCAGCAGCAGGAGCACGTTGAACACGTTCTGCCAGAAGGCGGGGTTGTGCAGTACCAGTGCGTCGAGTGTGGCGTGGTGGTGTGCCTCCTTCCAGATGTCGGTGACGGCGACACCCGGTGTGAGCTGGGGGTGGGCGAAGGCCGGATACGCTTTGCAGACGTCCACCGAGGGTTTCGGCAGGGGCACGATCGTCATGCAGAAGGCGGTGAGCGCGTAGTACACGCCGCCGTACAGCGACAGTGCTCGCCAGCGGGTCATCACGCCGTGCCGCCGGTAGAGGACGATCGCCGTCGGCACGAACATCAGCAGCGCCAGCGCGGGGAAGAGCAGCGCGGCCGTACGGATCGGCAGCAGGTACGTCGAGTTCATGTCTTCTCGGTCGGTTTCGTCTCTGCGGTGCGGGCATGTGCAGGCATGTGCGGGGAAGCCATGGCGTTTGCGGGTCCTGGGGCCTGACCCACCGGACAGGCCCTAGTGCGCCTGGATCGCCCGGAGCATGTTCAGCCGTGCGGCTCTGCGGGCCGGCCAGATGGCCGCGAGTACTCCGATCAGCAGGGCCAGCGCGAGGAAGAGCCCGAGCTCGGCCCAGGGCAGGAGCGTCTCGTACAGCGGCATCGACGCTGTTGTCAGGCTGCCCGCGGCCCAGGCCAGGAAGGTGCCCGTGCCGATCCCGAGCAGGGCGCCGAAGAGGGAGATGACCACCGATTCGAGCCGGACCATCTGCCTGATCCCGGAGCGGTCCAGGCCGATGGCCCGCAGCATCCCGATCTCCCGGGTGCGCTCGAAGACCGACATGGCGAGGGTGTTGACGACGCCGAGCACCGCGATGACGACGGCCATGGCGAGCAGCCCGTACAGCATGGTGAGGACGGTCGTCATGGATCCACTGCCGGCCTTGATGAGCTGTTCCTGGGTCTGGACCTTCAGCAGCGGGCTGTTGCCGAGCGCCTGGCGGATCTTCTGCTCCAGTCCTGCGGCCTTGCCGGGCTCGGCCTTGACCAGGACGTTGTCGAGTTTGTGGGTCTCGGCGGAGGGGAGGACGTCGGCCACGGTGCCCAGCGCGTCGTACGCGGCACGGGTCTTGGCGTAGACGGCGACGACCGTCAGCTTCTTCTTGTTCTTCGTGTTCGGCGTGTTCGGCGTGTTCGGCGTGCCCCCGCCGGTGTTCATGTCGGCGTCGATCGTGTCGCGGACATGCAGTCCGGCCTGCCGTGCGAACTCGTCGGAGACCGCGATCCTCCCGGGACCGACGTCACGCAGCGAGCCGGCCTGGAAGTTCAGGTCCACCACCTTGCCGAACGTCTTCGGGTCCGTGCCCGTGATCGTGGCGAAGGCGCCCTGGGTGTCGAAGTTTGCCGAGGTGACGGGGGCGGCCGCCGCGACGCCCGGCAGTTTGGCGATGTCGTCGGCCGCGGCGGTGTCGAGGCCGCGGTAGGCGCCGTTGGAAACCTTGTAGTCGGCGGCCAGGCCCTGGGTCGCTTCCTCGTCGAGGGCCCGCTGGGTGGAGTACCCGCCGACGGCGAGACCGGTGATCAGGGTGAGGCCGATCATCAGGGCCGAGGCGGTCGCGGCGGTGCGCCGCGGGTTGCGCAGGGCGTTCTCCTTGGCCAGCTTGCCGCTGACGCCGAAGCGCGCGGTGACCTTGCCGGCCAGGGTGATCAGCGGCCGGGAGAGCAGCGGGGCCAGCACGATCATGCCGCACAGGGTCAGGGCGGAGCCGAGCATGGCGGTCATCAGGTTCGACTCCTTGCTGGTCTTCAGCGTGGAGACGTACAGCATGACCGCGACACCGAGTCCGGTCAGGAGCGTGCCGAGGACGTTGCGGACCTTCAGGGTGCGGGCGGGCGGTGCCAGGCCGGCGCTGCTGAGCACCGCGACCGGCGCGATCTTCGCGGCCCTGTGGGACGGCAGCCAGGCGGCCAGGACGGTCACGGCGACGCCGACCGCCAGCGATGCCAGCGGGGCGGTGGGCGAGACGACCAGGGGGCCGTCGGGCAACTCGGCGCCGCCGGTGCTGAGCAGGGGGCGCAGGGCGGTGGCGATGCCGAGGCCGAGTACGAATCCGGCGGCGGAGGCGCCGAGTCCGACGAGGGCGGCCTCGATGAGGACGGAGCGGACGACCTGGCGGCGCGAGGCGCCCACGGCCCGCAGCAGGGCGATCTCACGGCTGCGCTGGGCGATCAGCATGGTGAAGGTGTTGACGATGATGAACACCCCGACGAACAGCGCGATGCCCGCGAAGCCCAGCAGCGTCTTGGTCAGCCGCGTGGTGTTCTCGGCGATCTGCTGGGACTGTTCGGCAGCCAGGTCGGCGCCGCTGGTGGCCCTGGCGCCCTTGGCGGGAAGCAGGGACCGCACCTGGGCGGTCAGCGCGCGCTCGTCGGTCCCGGGCTTGGCCGCCACCGCTATCGCGTCGAACCGGCCAGGGGTGAGGAACAGCTTCTGCGCGGTCGTGGTGTCGAACAGCGTCAGCGTGCCGCCCGCGGTGACGCGCGGGTCGTCGGTGGTGACGATGCCGACCAGCTTCTTGTTCAGCGCGGGCCCGTCGGTGGCGAAGCGGACGGTGTCACCGACGCGGTAGCCGGCCTTCTCGGCGGTCGTGGCGTCCAGGGCCAGCTCACCATCGGTGGCCGGGCCACGGCCCGCTTGCAGCGGGAAGCGGCTGTCCTTGCCGTCGTTGCCGGGCAGATAGTTGGTGGCCAGGTTCTGCCGGCTGCTGTCGGCGTTGACCGGGCGGCCGTCCTTGCCGGCCAGCGTGGCCTGGCCGTTGACGGTGGGCCGCACCGAGTCGACGCCCGGCAGCGCGCGGATCTTCTGTGCCAGCGCGGCGTCGAGGACAGAGGTGCGCCCGCCGTCCTTGCCGGCGGCGGTGCCGGCGCCGGGGGGCGCCTGTGTCTCGTCGCCGGGGGACTCCCCCGCCTGGACGGCGACGGCGACGCCCTTGAGGCTCTGGGCGGAGGCGTTGCGGAAGGCGTTCGCGGTGGTGTCGCCGAAGACGAGGGTGCCGGAGACGAAGGCGACGCCGAGCAGGACCGCGAGCGCGGTCATCATCAATCGGCCTTTGTGCGCAAGGACGTTGCGCAGGGCGGTACGCAGCATGGTGGTGGTGTCAGTCCTGGAGGTACGCGGCGGGAAGTTGGAGTCGTGCGGCGGAGGAACGCGTCAGCTCGTCCGGCCGCTGGTGTCGAAGCGCCGCATCCGGTCGAGTACGTCTTCGGCGGTGGGGGCGGGCAACTCGTCGATGAGACGTCCGTCGGCGAGGAAGATGACGCGGTCGGCGTAGGAGGCGGCCACCGGGTCGTGGGTGACCATGACGATGGTCTGGCCCAGTTCGCGTACGGAGTCCCTGAGGAAGCCCAGGACTTCGGCTCCCGAGCGGGAGTCGAGGTTGCCGGTCGGCTCGTCCGCGAAGATGATCTCCGGCCGGCTCGCCAGCGCGCGGGCCACGGCGACCCGCTGCTGCTGTCCGCCGGAGAGTTGTGAGGGGCGGTGCCGGAGCCGTTCGGCCAGGCCGACGGTCCCTACGACGAGGTCCAGCCACTGCTGGTCGGCGTTGCGGCCGGCGATGTCCATCGGCAGCGTGATGTTCTCGATGGCGTTCAGCGTGGGCAGGAGGTTGAACGCCTGGAAGATGAAGCCGATCTTGTCTCGGCGGAGCCTGGTGAGCTGCCGGTCGCCCAGGCGGGAGAGCTCGGTGTCACCGACCCGGGCGGAGCCCGCGGAGATGGTGTCGAGCCCCGCCATGCAGTGCATCAGGGTCGACTTGCCCGAGCCGGACGGGCCCATGATCGCGGTGAACCGGCCGCGCCCGAACTCCACGGAGACCGAGTCGAGCGCCACGACGCGGGTCTCGCCCTCGCCGTAGATCTTGCTCAGTCCGGCGGCGCGTGCGGCGGCCGGGGCGGATGCCGGGACACGCGGGGGTGCAGGGGTGGCGGCTGTGTACGACATGGACGACTGCGGCATGGGGACTCCGGGGACTCCTGGAAGGGGTGCTCGACTCGCCTCCATCGTGGTCGCGCAGGTGGCCCGGATCCGTCGCCCTCAGGTCCCGAATCAACGGCCTGCCAAAGGGCAGAGCCGCCGGACGTGCGTATGCCCCGAGGGAGACAGCGCCTCTACCGAAAGGAAGGCGTGAACGACGGAGCCTCTGTCCGGAGAAAGACCCGCAGTCCGGGCGCCCGCGCGGTAGGCGGCATGTCGGGGCGGTCGTCCGCCTTGTCGGCGCGCCCCAACTCCCGTCCTCCGCCGCTTCCGGCGCACCGCGTCAAGCACATGAAATCGGTCGAGGGTTCACTGTTCGTCACGCGGTACAACCTCAGCGGCGTCGGCCTCCAGGGCTACCACCTGCTCGACCATGTCTTCGCCGCCATGCAGGAACGTGAGCCCTCCCTCGTCACCGACGAGTCACCGACGACGCCCGAGGAGACCAACAGCTACTGCTCCACCGCTCGTTGGCCTCGAACGAGGCCCGTCAGCGCCGGCTGTCCCCCACGGTCCTGTGGGGGACAGCCACGGTCGGGCCGTAGAGGTGCCCCTAGCCCATCAGGCCCGCCTGGTGTGCGAGCAGCGCCGCCTGGACCCGGCTGTCCGACCCCGTCTTGTCCAGGATGGACCGGACGTGCGTCTTGACCGTCCCGACGCCGATGCCCAGCCGCTTGCCGATGCCGAGGTTGGACAGTCCCTCTCCCAGCATGGTCAGCACTTCGCGCTCGCGGGCGGTAAGTCCCGCCAGCCGCTGGTCCGTTGGGCCGTTCAGGCTCTTTGCGCTGTTCGTGACGGATGCTGCGTCGCCGCGCAGCATCCGCTGGATGACGGTCCCGGTGACTCCGGGCGAGAGGACCGCGTCCCCGGCGGCGGCCGCCCGTACGGCGCTGATCAGCTCCTGCGGGCCCTCGTCCTTGAGCAGGAAGCCGGCGGCGCCGGCCGCCAGGGCCCGCAGGACGTTCTCCTCGTCTCCGAAGGTGGTGAGCATGACGACCTGCGGGGCAGGGTCGAGCACGCACAGCCGGTCGATGGCGGCGAGGCCGTCGAGTACCGGCATGCGGATGTCGAGGAGCACCACGTCGGGCCGGCGCTCGGCGGCAAGCTGAACGGCTTCGGCTCCGTTGGCGGCTTCGCCGACCACGTCGATGCCCTCCGCGTGCCGGAGGATCAGCCGGACGCCGTGCCGGATCATCTGCTCGTCGTCGGCGAGCAGCACCCGGATCGCCGAGCCGGCCGCGGAGGTGGTGGAGTCGGCCTGGTCAGTCATGTGTCCTGCTCCCATGCGGCGGTCGCGGTTCGGTGACCAAAGGCACCGTGAAACGGTCGATCGAGATCAGGATGTCGGAGCGGAAGCAGTAGCGGACCATCTGCAGCCGCCCGCCCTTGGCCTGCTCGTCGTCCCACGGGTACATGCAGTCCTGGGCGGACCGAGGGCGTCGCGGTTCCCGGCCGGCGGCGGCCGCCCGCACCACGTTGTAGTCGGAGATCCCCTTGCTCTGCAGCTGGCCCCGGGGCATGCCCACCCGGGGCTCGAAGGGTCGGTATTCGGGGTGTGGCTTCGCCTTGTCCGCCAGGACGACCCCGAACAGCATCATCGCCCCCACGCCCACCAGGCCGAGCAGCCCGGTGGCCGCCCTCGTCAGGCCCTGCTGAAGGCTCCGGTGCCGTCGGTCGGGCCGGGGCCGGCCGGCCGCGCCCTGCAGTCGTTCCTCGTCCGGTGCCGCGTCCGCCGCCCGATCTCCCGGGGCCGGGCGCGCGGCGTCTGCCGGGTCGGCGGGGATGTCGGCCGTCACGCTGAATCCGCCGCCCGGTGTCGCGCCCGCATCGAAGGTGCCGCCGAGCAGGTCCACTCGCTCCCGCAGGCCGGTCAGCCCGCGTCCGGAGCCCAGCCCCGTGGCGGCGGTGGGCGGTACGGGCGGAGCGCCGTTACGCACCCGGACCTCCACCCGCTCTGCGGTGTGGATGACCGCAACCGTCACATGGGCCCCGGTCGCGTACCGGTGCACGTTGGTGAGCGACTCGCGCACCACCCGGTGCACCGCCCGCCGCACCCGGGCAGGCAGCGCGTAGAGATCGTCCCCCTCCCAGGAGAACTCGACGGGAACGCCGACACCACGTGACTCCGCCACCAGTGCCTCGATGTCGGAACGGGTGCCGGTGGCGTCGGTCAGTGCGTCGGTGCCGGTGTCCCGCCCCAGGGGGCCCAGGACCCCCAGCGCCTCACGCAGTTCCCGCATGGCATCGCGGGTGGCACAGCGCACCAGCGACGCCTCCTCCTGCAGCTCGGGGGCCTTCCGCTGCAGTGCGATCTCCAGGCCGCCCGCGTGCAGCGAGATCAGACTGAGCCGGTGCCCGACCAGGTCGTGCATCTCCGCCGCGATGCGCGACCGCTCGTGCATCCGCGACTCGCTGTCGGCCAGCCGCCGTGCCTCCTCGGCGGCGGCCGTGCGCTCCCGCAGTGCCCGCACCAGCTGGTCCTGCTGCCCGCGCGCGGTGCCGACCAAGCCCGGTACCAGGACCGTGGTCGCGGCGAGCACCGCACCGAGCCCGAGCCCGTACGACCTGCTGCCGAGCCCGGTGACGGGAGCCGACGCGAAGCAGGCCAGCATGGCCGACGCAAGCCCCGCGAGCAACAGCGCGATACGCCGTCGCCGCGACTCCGTCTGCCGGGCCGCGGTGTAGGAGGCCACTGCGGTCAGCAGCCCCGTGGGAGGCAGCACGCCCATCAGCGCGGACAGCCCCAGCACGCTCGCCGCAGGGAACCGGCGCCGCACCAGCACCAGCCCGATCCCGGCCAGCGCCAGCACCACCATGACCCAGCCGTCGAGCGTCATGCCGAGCATCGACGGCACACCCCTGTACCAGTCCAGCACCAGGTAGGTGAGCAGCACCAACAGCCCGCCGAGGACCGCCTCACCCACCGTCCGCCACAGCCGCCACCCCTGTTCTCCCGGCCCGGCGAAGGGGCCCCGGGCAGACGCACGCGGTGCGGAGGCTGGTGGAGCGCTGAACGACATACCACCGATTGTCAGGCCCGCTCGCGCTGGAATCCTGCGACCTACGGGGGACTGTCCCTCTACCGGAAGGCAGAGGGACATCCGCCGGTGCGGCGGGGTACGACCGGCCACATGCGACGAACCCGTCCCCATGCGGCTGCGGCATGAGCGGTGCATCAGCTCCCCATCAGCGGTCCGGCAGTGCCTCGGATCACGCTCGAAGCACAACGGACCGACCGTGCCCCCCCGTCCCGGGATGGGGCGTGCACCAGCAGACGAGGCCGCCACCCGCTCGGGCGCCGCGGGCGGCACCGTCCGACTGAAGCCCGGACAGAGCGCACACGCCGTGCTGCACACCGTCAACGACGGTGTCTCGGACACGCCGTGCTGGTCCACGGCGCAACTGGTCCGCGCCTACCCGCCCGGCTCCAGGAACACGGTGACCACCGGTACCGACGGGCTGTGGGTGTGCGGCGGACAGTTCGACGGCCGTCGGTGAAGCCCGGGGCCACGGACTGACGGCGCCGCCGCCCTGCTATGAGGATTCTGAAGAGCCTCTGCCTTGGGGGAGAGGAGCGGTAGACCGTGAGAGGGACACGTCCGCGGCGGGTCTGCCCATGGGCAGGCGGCATATACCCGCCTTGAGAGCGACGCATACGGGGTGCCCCGCGGCCACGATGGTCGGGAGTCCTGCACCCCTTGCAGGAGCACTCATGTCGCAGCCCGCAACCCCGCCCTACGGCCTTCGGCCTCTTTCGGCGCCGCCGCCCGCGACCGGAGATGGTCTTTGCGGACGGGCCGACCGGCAGCCTCGGCTCCCGTTCTGAATACCGGCGCAGCCGACCGGCCGCCGACGTCCGAGCAGTTCCCGGCAAGTAAATGGAGATCCGCGTGTCCACACTTCGCACCGCCCCTGCTCGTCGACACTCACGAAAGGGCGCGCTGGTGACAGGCGCCCTCGCCACCGCCTTCCTCACCGGCATATCGCTGATCGGCTCCTCCACCTCGGCCCACGCCGACGACGGCAACACCTACTTCAAGACCCCTGAGGAAGTCATCGACTTCCTCAGCCAGAGCGCGCCCCTGAACCGGAACGAAGCCATCAAGGGCTACCCGGCCAACGGTCAGGACTCGCAGCAGATCAAGCTCGACGACGTCGAGAAGGTCTACCCGCACGACCAGGCGCTCAACGACGTCTCGTCCAAGCTGGGCAGCGGATTCGACCTCCCGGCGTCGATCCCCACCGAGGATCCCGACATCCGCAAGAGCAGCAGCGACGACAAGGAGCCGTGGCTGAGCAACTGGGACGCCAAGTCGATGTGCGGCCAGCCCAGCCACAACCCCGGCGGTGAGCCGATGCCCTGCGGCTTCGTCGGTGTACTCGACGAGAAGTACCCGATCATGCAGACCTCGGCAGGGGTGATGGGCAAGGCGTCGTTCGACTACAAGTACGGGGCCACCGTCGGCCAGGACACCAGCCAGACCAGTGGCTGGTCCGTGGGTGGAAAGGTCACCTCGCAACTGAACACCCCCGGTGGTCCGGGCGGCGGCAACGCCGGTACGGAGCTCAACTTCACCTACAGCGAGTCGACCACCACCACCAACAAGTGGACGACCATGGTGGAGCAGACCAACAAGTACGAGGTCCCCGACCGCGTGAACGGCTGGGTCGAGGGGCGCGCCAACGGCGGTAAGTACATCGGGTACATCGTCTACAAGCTCGACTTCACCGACGGCAGCGGCAACCGGAAGCAGAAGATGGTCCTGATCCCGGCCCGCGTCCTGATCCAGGCACCGGGCAACTCCGTCCCGATGACGTTCGTCAAGCGCCAGGGGTAGCAGCGCACCTCTGGCGAATGGCACGCACCCCAAAAATGGTCTAGGCAACAACTAAGCCCCAGGTTGCCGACCTGGGGCTTTCGCTATGCAGCGGGTGACGGGAATCGAACCCGCGCTCTGAGCTTGGGAAGCCGAGGTCTTCTGGCGGCAGTTGTTGCACTTACCTGCGGCGGGTCGGCTCCAGCCGGGACTTCCCTCTCACGCGAGGGCGGGTGTCACGTTGGCGTGCCCCTCAGCAGGCGAATACTTCGTGTTGCCGTTGTAGACAGCCTTGTATCCCGTGGTGACCGCCTTGAACCAGAACGCGGGATCCCCCAGGTAGGTTCCGGAGTTCACTTCCGCATTGCCGTTGCTATCGGTGATGCCCGTGCCTGGCCGTCCTGACTGCCCCCGTGCTGACCGTCCTTGTCGGTCGCGTTTTGTTGCTGCTTCTTCTTCAGCTCCTCTTTTTCCTTCTTCAGCTGGTCGCTCTCTGCCTGCAGCCGGGTGATCTGATCCATCAGCTGCTTCTGGAAATCGGTGCTGGTGTCCGGCAGGGGGGCCTCCTTGCTTCTCGTGCCTCGCGGGTTGCGACGACGTCACCAGAATCGACACAAGGGCGTGCCCTCGGCATATGCAACCACTCCCATCGGGTGAGTTCCCGGTGAGTCAACGAGGCGCCGGCAGATCACTCCGGTTCACCCCGGAGGACGAATGCCTCCTGCCGTGCCATGTCATCTGGAGCGAGGAACGACCAGCTCCCAAGAGTGTCCGGCCCGATCACTCATTCGACTCGTTCCGGTCGCGGACCGACGTCTGGTGGCAAAAGGATGGAGGCGAAAGCGGCGATGCCTTTGGCACTTGCCAGCGTCAGACCAGTCGTCTGTAGCCCTGCCGAACACGGAGGAGCCTCATGCCCATCACACCCGTACGCCCTGTACCCCCCTCAGACGCCCCACAGGTGATCGTGCACTCGGTCAGCGGCCTGTTCATCACGCCGGTCGGCCATACGCACGCGTCCGGGGAGGTCCGGTTGTGGCGAGGAGGTCTGAGGACCGGCAACAAGCAGGACATGTGGGAGTTTCTGGCCGCCGACGAACAAGGACTGTGGCGGATCAAGAACGGGCAGGACGATCTCTACCTGACGGTCCGGGACAAGCATCCGAAGGCGGTCGTCTACCAAGACCCGTGGAGCGACAGCAACAAAGGACAGCTCTGGCGAATGGTCCAGGCCGACCCCGCTCAAGCCGACGTGGTCATCGCTTCGGCGCTGGACGAACGACTCGTGATCTCGCCGGTCGAGAGCTGCCAGTCGGCCGAGGCCACCCTGGAGGTCGACCAGGTCGGACCGTACTCGGACCAGTTCTGGCGCTGGCGCAGCCCGCGCGGCTGACCTCTTCGACCACTCGGAGTCGATCGCACGCGACTCGCCAGGCATAAGGCCGTCAGAGGCATGAGAAGAGCCCCCTCCATGTTTTGGAGGGGGCTTCGCTGCGGGCCGTCGCCTCTGGCCAGGGGACGCGTGGCTCGGGCAGACACAATTTCAGTCACCGCAGGTCACTACGGCGTGGTCAGCGCCCGCCGAACGCCTCGTCCGTGGGGACGACCTCACGTCCCAAAGGCATGAGCGAGATGGGGATGAGCTTCAGGTTTGCCCAGCCGAAGGGGATCCCGATGATCGACAGGAACAGAGGGATGCTCGTGATCAGGTGGGCCAGCGCCAGCCACCATCCCGCGAAGATCACCCAGATCACGTTGCCGATGCACGACGGCGCCCCAGCGTCCGGCCGCTCCACGGTGGTCCGGCCGAACGGCCACAGAACGAACCCGGCGATACGCAGCGACGCGATGCCGAATGGGATGGTGACGATGAAGATGAAGCAGATCACCGCAGCGATCACGTAGCCGATCGCCATCCAGAGGCCGCAGAAGAAGAGCCACAGGAGGTTGAGCAGCAGGTTGAGCAGCTTCATGATCGATCCTTCTCCAGGTCACTCCGTCGGCAGGGCCTGCTTCCACAAGTATCAGCTGATCAGACGTCCAGGCGGAACCGGAGGGCCCTTGTAGCGCGATCGGGAACGTTCCGAGACGATTCCGTTCGGCATCGCCAACTTCAAGCTGATCCCCGTCTCCCTGCTGCCGCTGGGCCGCGAAAGCGTCCCCACGGACCAGCCGTTCGCGACCCGCTGAGCGCACCGGTGTACGCAGGACAGGGCACGCGCGTGTGGCCGTAGCCGCGCTGACGGTGCGTCACTCGCTCCGCCGCCGGGCCCATCGCCGTACGCCGTAGGCCGCCGCCCCCACCGCCAGTACGCCCGCCCCGCCGGCCACCGAGACGGCCGGCAGCGCGAACGCCAGCGCGGCGCAGCCCAGCAGGCCGACCACGGGCACTGCACGGGCCGTCGGGGCGGGACCGAGGGTCCAGGCGGAGGCGTTGGCGACGGCGTAGTAGGCGAGCACGCCGAAGGAGGAGAAGCCGATCGCGCCGCGTACGTCCACCGTCGCGGCCAGTACGGCGACCACCACGCCCACGGCCGGCTCGGCCCGGTGCGGCACCTGGAAACGGGGGTGTACGGCCGCCAGCGCCCCCGGCAGATGCCCGTCCCGGGCCATGGCGAGCGTCGTACGGGAGACGCCGAGGATCAGCGCCAGCAGCGAGCCGAGGGCCGCCAGCGCCGCCCCGGCCCGCACCACCGGCACCAGCCCCGGCACGCCGGCCGTCCGTACCGCGTCGGCCAGCGGAGCCGTCGCGTGCCCGAGCCGGTCCGCGCCGAGGACACCGAGCACCGCGACGGCCACGCACGCGTACACCACAAGTGCGATCCCCAGGGCCAGCGGGATCGCGCGCGGAATCGTGCGCGCCGGATCCCGCACCTCCTCCCCGAGCGTCGCGATCCGCGCGTACCCGGCGAACGCGAAGAACAGCAGTCCCGCCGCCTGGAGCACCCCTCCCACGTCCGACGACAGCCCGACGTCCAGTCGTCCGGCGGCGGCCCGCCCGGAGGCCAGGCACACGACCACCACGGCCGCGAGAACGGCCAGCACCACCGCCACGATCACACGCGTCAGCCACGCCGACTTCTGAATGCCGCCGTAGTTCACGGCGGTCAGGGCCACCACGGCCGCGACCGCCACCGCGTGCGCCTGCCCCGGCCAGATATAGGCGCCCACGGTGAGCGCCATGGCCGCACAGGACGCCGTTTTGCCGACCACGAACGCCCAGCCCGCGAGATACCCCCAGAAGGGGCCCAGCCGCTCCCGCCCGTACACGTACGTCCCGCCGGAGGCCGGGTAGCGGGCCGCCAGGCGGGCCGAGGACATGGCGTTGCAGTAGGCCACCACGGCCGCGAGCGCCAGCCCCGGCAGCAGCCCCGTTCCGGCCGCGTGCGCGGCGGGCCCCAGGGCCGAGAAGACGCCGGCCCCGACCATCGATCCGAGACCGACGGCCACGGCGTCCCGCACGCCCAGGGTGCGGCGCAGTTCCGTACCGGAAGGCGTCATGCGCCGCACCCTACTGAGCGCGGCAACCGTGTGATGGACCTGTGGCGTCCTCTTCGACGACACGGCACGAACACGCGCGCGTGTACAGCGGGTCCTCACCGGATTTTCAGCGGCAGGACAGTTCGTACACAACGCGGAAGGGCAGGTTCACGGCATGAGCATCATCGCTTGGATCATCCTGGGACTGCTGGCCGGAGCCATCGCCAAGGTCCTGCTGCCGGGCCGTGACCCCGGTGGCTTCATCGGCACGACCCTCATCGGCATCGCGGGCGCCTTCATCGGCGGCTGGATCTCGGCGCGTTGGCTGCACCACCCGGTCACCAAGAGCTTCTACGACGGCGCCACCTGGGCCGCGGCCATCGGCGGTTCCCTGGTGCTGCTGATCATCTACCGCATTCTGTTCGGCAACTCACGCGACTGAGGAGTCGACAGCGCGGAGCCGGCAGCATGGGCCGGCAGCACGCAAGGGTGGGCACCGCTCGGGGATGCCCACCCTTCTTGCTTCTCGCTTCCTGTGGCCGTCCTGTCCTGTGGCCGTCCTGCCGGTCTCTTACCGGTAGTTCACGAACTGCAGCGCGAAGTCGAAGTCCTTGCCCTTCAACAGCGCGATCACGGCCTGCAGATCGTCCCGGCTCTTGGAGGAGACGCGCAGTTCGTCGCCCTGGACCTGGGCCTTCACGCCCTTCGGGCCCTCGTCGCGGATGATCTTCGCCACCTTCTTCGCGTTCTCCTGGGAGATGCCCTCCTCGATGGACGCGAAGATCTTGTACTCCTTGCCGGACAGCTGCGGCTCGCCCGCGTCCAGCGCCTTCAGCGAGATGCCGCGCTTGATCAGCTTGGACTGGAAGACGTCGAGGACAGCCTTCACCCGGTCCTCGGAGTTCGCCTCCATGAGGATCTTGTCACCGGACCACGAGATCGAGGCACCCACGCCCTTGAAGTCGTAGCGCTGCGAGATCTCCTTGGCGGCCTGGTTGAGGGCGTTGTCGACCTCCTGCCGCTCGACCTTCGAGACGATGTCGAAACTGGAGTCGGCCATGTCCTGTGGCTCCTTGTATCGGGGTGCGAATCGGGTGCGTGCCGGCGTGCGCGGCGGCGGCCGGGCCCGGCCTGGCGCCGAGCCTCATCCGCACCAGCCTAGTCACCTCACGAGCCAAGGGGTGGAGGTCAACCGGGTGGCGAAGCACCCCTGTGTATCGGGTATCGTTTACGACGTCGCCAGCGAGCGCCGCCACAAAGCGGTCCGTCTGGTGGCCAACCCGGCGGTGTGCCCGAGCGGCCAAAGGGAGCAGACTGTAAATCTGCCGGCTCAGCCTTCCCAGGTTCGAATCCTGGCGCCGCCACACGGGAACGAGAGCCCGGTGATCTGTGAGAGCAGATCACCGGGCTCTCGTCGTCGTGCGGCCGCCCCGCACGGCCGCCCCCACAGCTTCCGTGAGGCCTTCCGTGCGGCGGCGGGTCGTCAGTGGAACTTGGCGACCATGCCGGCCTCGTAGTCCCCGGCGGGCTGCTGGGTGATCACGTTTCCGCGGTTGAAGGCGTTGATGACGGCGATCTGGGTCACCAGGTCGGCGAGCTGTTCCTCGTCGTAGTGCTTGGCCGCGTTCGCCCAGACCTCGTCCGGGACGCCACCGGACGCGTCCGCGATACGGGTGCCCTGCTCCGTCAGTTCCAGCGCGGCGCGCTCGGCGTCGGTGAAGACCTTGGCCTCCCTCCAGGCGGCGACCAGGTGGAGGCGCACCGCGGTCTCCCCGGCCGCGGCGGCTTCCTTGGTGTGCATGTCGATGCACCCGGCGCAGCCGTTGATCTGGCTGGCGCGGAGCATCATCAGTTCGCGCGTCGAGGCCGGCACGGTGGATTCCGAGAGCGCCTTGCCCGCGGCGATGATGTGCTTGAAGGCCTTGGCGGCGACCGGGCTGGCCATGACGTTCAGACGAGCTTCCACGGTGTGCTCCTGCGTTCGTTGTCCGATGGTTACGCCTCTTAGACCGAACAGCCCCGCGCGTTGTGACAGCGGCGGATGTGACCCGCGTCTCAGCGGCGATGGTCGTTGCCCGGAAATCCGCTGAGGCGTATGCGGCCGGCCGCACTTTCCGACCCACCTTTCGCCCGTTGTGCCGCCTCGGCACCGCGTCGGGGACTCTGGAATGACCGGTCCGGGTGCGGGCCCCGGTGGTCCGGACGATGCTGGAGCCATGGCCGGGAAGCGACCCATCATCGTGCACTTGCGGTCCCCGACCGGCGGCCGCCGGGTGCGGGTGGGCGGCGAGATCCTGGGCTTGGCGCACAGCGTGCGGGACCTGGTGGAGTTCCTGCGCCGGGCGGGGCTGGAGATGGAGCCGGAGCAGGTGGCCGACTCGCCGCTGATCGACTGGCGTGGCGTGGGCCCCGACCGTTGGGAAGCCGAGACCCGCACCTGACGGCGGTGTCGCCGCCGCCTCGGTGCGGGCACACTGACGGCATGTCCTCCCGACGCAGAACCTGCCCCGTGTGCCACCGCGACATCGCAGTCGTCGCGGGACGCTTCGCGCGGCACGACCCGCCCGGGGCGCGGGAGAACAGTGAACTCGTCTCCTGCGCGGGATCACGGCGGCAAGCACAACTCGGGTCTGTCCAGCCGACGTTGGACGGTTACGCCGTACCGGAGTTCCCCGGGCAGTTGGCCCTGTTCTGAGCCGCGGGGTGCGGCATGCCGGAGGTGTGTGGGACGCGGGACTACGGGATCTGACGGGGCGGCGGCCGGCGGCGCTGAAGGGGTTCGTGACGGGTCCGACCGTTCAACTGCCGGTGACTTTTCGGTGGCCGGTGGCCGGTGGCCATGGCCGGTAACCGGTCAACGGCCGGTGGTCGGTCTCAGTTCCCGGCCACCGACTTCACCGCGACCGACACCGGCGTCGATCCGCTGATCAGCTCCAGCGTCAGGCCGGTCGTCGCCGGGGTGTCCACCAACTCCGCGAGGACGGCCGCCACATCGTCCCGCGGGATCGCGCCGCGCCCGGTGTGCGCCTCCAGACGGACCAGACCGGTGCCGGCGTCGTCCACGAGCGAGCCGGGGCGCAGGATCGTCCAGTCCAGGGCCTCCTGGCGGGTGACGTGCGCGTCCGCCTCGCCCTTGGCGCGCAGGTACGCGTCGAAGACCTCGTCGCCCTGGTGCGCGGGATCGGCGCCCATCGAGGACACGACCACGAAACGGCGCACCCCCGCGCGGACGGCCGCGTCCGCGAACAGCACCGCCGCGCCTCTGTCCACCGTCGCCTTGCGGCCCACTCCGCTGCCCGGGCCCGCGCCGGCCGCGAAGACCGCCGCGTCGGCGCCCTGCAGGTGCGCCGCGACCTCCTCCACCGAGGCGGACTCAAGGTCGAGAAGGACCGGTTCGGCGCCGGCCGCCCGTAGATCGTCGCCCTGCTCGGCGTTGCGGATGATCCCCGCGACCTCGTCTCCGCGCGCGGCGAGCAGGCGCTCCAGCCGCAGCGCGATCTGACCATGACCACCAGCGATGACAATGCGCATGATTCCGACCGTACGCCGGAAGGGGCGCATCCGCCGCACGAGTTAACCGGCATGGCCGGAGCGCGCCGGGCTCACACACAGAGGCACGCGCCGGGCGCGCACAGCACACGCAGGGCGCGCGCTCAGGGGCGGGTGCGAGGCGCACGAACGCGTTCACGTGTCCACGCGCCCGAGGCGACCTTACGACTGCCCGAGCTGCCTCGCGACCCCGAGCTGCCTCGCGACCCCGTGCCGCCTCGCCACGCCCGGGACCGGCTCACAACAGGCTCAGCCACCTCACGACAACTCGCCCCGCCCCTGCCGCGGCAACCCGAGTTCCACCGAGGCCGCCGAGTTGCAGTACTCCCGCACCGCGCTCGTACGCGCCACCACCCGGCCCCGGTGGACCACGATCCGGCTGTAGGCCAGGGACAGGGCGCCGGGCAGGCCGCCGCCGCGCACGGCCAGGAGGTCGGCGGGGAAGCCCGCCTCCACGCGTACCTCCGGCAGGCCCAACACCGCGCGGGCCGAGGCGCTCACGGCCTCGTAGGCGTCCTCCGGGCGCAGGCCGTGGGCGGAGGCGAGGAGGTAGGCGGCCTCCAGGGGGTCGCCGCGGCCGACGGGGTTGGAGGCGTCGCGCAGCGCGCCGCTGCCGGCCGCCACGCGCACCCCGGCCGCGCGCAGCAGCCGTACCGGAGCGGTCCCCCGGCGGTCGGCGCCGCCGCAGCAGCCCTGGGGCAGGCACACGACCGTCACACCGGCCGCCGCGAGCTGGTCCGCGGCGCGGGACGCGGCCTCGGCGGGCAGGCGTGTGATACCGGCGCACGGCCCGATGGTCACGCCGGGGCGCAAGCCGCCCGCCATGGCCGCGAGCCGGGACAACCGGGCCGGGTCGGAGGCGTCCGTGTGCAGGTCCACCGGGCAGCCGTGTTCGGAGGCCACGTCCAGGACGGCCTCGACATAGCCCGTGGGGTCGGGGTCCAGGTCGGGGCAGCCGCCCACCACGGAGGCGCCCATCTTGACCGCGTCGCGCAGCATCGCCAGCCCGTCGGCCCCGGCCGCGCCGGTCAGCAGCCGTGGCATCGCCACCGTCGTCAGCTCCGCGAGCCCCCGTAGTGAGCGCCGGGCGTGCAGGACGGCACCCAGCGCCCCGAGCCCCTGGACATCGCCCACGCGCACGTGCGCGCGTACCGCCGTCGCGCCGTGACCGAGCTGCAGCAGAGTCGCCTCCGTCGCACGGCGCTGGACGTCCTCCGGGGCGTACGACACCGGGCCGGAGTGTTCGGCGGAGAGCGCGGTGTCACCGTGGGCATGCGGTTCGGCGGGGGCCGGCAGGAGCAGGTAGCCGTTCAGGTCCACGCGCGTGGCGCCCGACCGGGCCGGGCCCGGCGCCAGACTGCCCGCCGTGCCCACCGCCTCGATGCGTCCGCCGCCCAGCCGTACGTCCACGGTCCGGCCGTCGGTGAGCCGCGCCCCGCAGAGCAGCAGGGTGGCCGGGTCGGACTGTCCCGAGGATCCCGAGGAGCCCGAGGAGTTCGACGGCGGGTGGGGTTGCGGCTGGCTGTCGGGCATCGCGCTCCAGGGTCGGTGCCGGGGGCTCGGGCGGGCTCCCGCGTCAGGGATCGGGGCGCGGACGCCCGAAGATCACACAGAGTGAGTCGAGCCTAGGGTGACGAGCCGCGCGGGGCGCGCAGGAGCGCAATAGTCGTACCGGTGTGGCCCGCCCTTGGCGGTACGTCTGTCGCCCAGCCGCGTGGCCGCGGCCGACCTCGGCTGTGGCTTCCCGAGTCGTTCCCGCTCGTGTCGACGACCCCCGCCGAGTCGTTTCCGCTCGACCCCCACGCGCGCGTGGCCACACCTGATTCGGCAACGCCCCCTGCGTGTGGCCCGGCCCTCCCCGACGACGTCCGTGCGCGTGTGCCGCTGTCCACGCGCGTGTGCCCGCTTCCCGCGCCGGATGCTCGATGTTCGGCGCCCGGCGAGCGATGCGCAGGCCCTCGTCCTGACCGGCCAGGCTTCGTTTTCCCCGGTCTCGGTCGGCCACCGCTGCGGCTCATGAGGCCGTTGCGCGGGCCGGGATGGGAGGTGCGGTGGGCGGCCGGATACGGATTTGGGTGAACGGCGGCGGACCGTGTAATGTCTTCATCGCTCGCCCCAATAGCTCAGTCGGCAGAGCGTCTCCATGGTAAGGAGAAGGTCAACGGTTCGATTCCGTTTTGGGGCTCTGGTGTGAGAGGCTCCCGTCGCAAGGCGGGGCCCGATCGCATCGCAGCGGTGTAGCTCAGTCGGTAGAGCAAGCGGCTCATAATCGCTGTGTCACCGGTTCAAGTCCGGTCACCGCTACTGACAGTAGCCGATTGCGGGGTCGGTCCTTCGATCGGCTACTCTTTCTTGCGTTGAATTAGTCCATCCGTTCGTCTTAGGAGCACTCACGTGGCTGCCACCGACGTCCGCCCGAAGATCACGCTGGCCTGCGTGGAGTGCAAGGAGCGGAACTACATCACCAAGAAGAACCGGCGTAACAACCCGGATCGTCTTGAGATGAAGAAGCACTGCCCGCGTTGCAATGCGCACACCGCGCACCGCGAAACGCGATAAACAGGCTCGTACGCGAGGCCGTCCCCTTCCGGGGGGACGGCCTCGCGTCGTTTCACCGGCTGCCCGCTGGGCGGTCACCGGCGCAACCGCTGGTCGGCCCGCCCGTCCCCCCGCGCAATTCCCAGCCGGGATCCGGCTAATTTGGGGCCAGCACAGCAAAGATCAGGAGGTGCCGGGCCATGGCGCTCGACCAGTCCTTCGTAGGACGGACCTACCCGCCCACCGCGCCCTATGAAGTGGGCCGGGAGAAGATCCGCGAGTTCGCCGAGGCGGTGGGTGAGACCAACCCGGTGTACACGGATCCCGAGGCCGCGAAGGCGTTCGGTCATTCTGATGTGATCGCCCCGCCGACCTTTGTGTTCTCGATCACCTTCCGGGCCGCGGGACTGGTCATCGAGGACCCCCAACTCGGCCTCGACTACAGCCGCGTGGTGCATGGCGACCAGAAGTTCGCCTACAGCCGCCCGGTGCGTGCCGGCGACCGGCTCACGGTCACCTCCACCATCGAGGGCATCAAGTCCCTCGCGGGCAACGACATCCTGGACATCCGCGGTGAGGTGCGCGACGAGGCGGGCGAGCACGTCGTGACCGCCTGGACCAAGCTCGTGGCCCGCGCGGCCGAGGAGGCGTGAGGACCCTGATGACGGCGAAGACCGCATACGACGACGTCGAGGTCGGCACCGAACTGCCGGCACAGACCTTCCCCGTGACCCGCGCCACGCTCGTGCGGTACGCGGGCGCCTCCGGGGACTTCAACCCGATCCACTGGAACGAGAAGTTCGCCAAGGAGGTGGGCCTGCCGGACGTCATCGCGCACGGCATGTTCACCATGGCGGAGGCGATCCGTGTGGTCACCGACTGGACCGGGGACCCGGGCGCGGTCGTGGAGTACGGCGTCCGCTTCACCAAGCCCGTCGTCGTGCCGAACGACGACCAGGGCGCGCTGATCGAGGTCAGCGGCAAGGTCGCGGCCAAGCTGGACGACAACGCCGTACGCGTGGACCTGACGGCGACCAGCGGCGGCCAGAAGGTGCTGGGCATGTCCCGGGCGGTCGTACGACTGGCCTGACGGCGCGAACGAAGTGCAGAGGTAAGGGGCGTCCTCCTGGTGGGGCGCCCCTTACCTGCGTCTGCGTCACCTGCCCCTGACCGGGAAGGCTTTTGCGGCCGCTCTCCAAGGGATTGCCAAGTTAGTGATTGAGTACTAACTTACGATGCATGGTCAGAATGAGCGCAGCGGAGCGACGCGAGAGCGTCATCCGCGCGGCGATCGAGGAGTTCGCACAGAAGGGCTTCTACGGCACGTCCACGGAAGCGATCGCGACCCGCGTGGGTGTCTCGCAGCCGTACCTCTTCCGGCTCTTCGCGGGCAAGAAGGCGATCTTCGCCGCCGCGTCGCTGCGGTGTGTGGAGGACACGTGCCGGGTCTTCGAGGAGGCGGCCGAGGGGCTGGAGGGCGAGGAGGCCCTGCACGCCATGGCGAACGCCTATGTGCGGCTGATCACGGAGCAGCCCGAGAAGCTCCAGATGCAGATGCAGACGTACATCACGGTCGCGGCGGCCGAGGCGGAGGGCGATCGCGAGTTCGGCGAGGCCGTACGGGCCGCCTGGTTGAAGCTCTGGGACACGGTTCATCTGCCGCTCGGGGCCGACGAGAGCGAGACCACGACCTTCCTGGCGTACGGAATGCTCATCAACACCCTGGCCGCCATGGGGTTTCCGCCCGAACACCGGGTCTGGCAGGGGATGTATCCCTCGGCTCGGATCACCGGGCGGCTGGAGAAGTAGCGCGCGGCTGGAGAAGTAGCGCATCGAGGCGGTGGCCCCGCCTCTTTCATGGCCCAATTCATGGCTCGAACATGGCCCAAAAAGTTAGTCATCAATAACTAACTAGAGATGCTCTCTGGGGGAGAGATGTCGGATCAGACAGCGCAGGGCAGCGCGCGGCGCGGAAGCGCCGCCTGGGCTCTCGTCATCACCAGTGTCGCCGGATTCATGGCGGCGCTCGACAACCTCGTCGTCACCACCGCCCTGCCCTCCATCCGCAAGGACTTCGGCGGTGCGCTGGACGACCTCGAGTGGACCGTGAGCGCGTACACGCTCACCTTCGCCGTCCTGCTGATGTTCGGCGCCGCGCTCGGCGACCGCTTTGGGCGCCGCCGGCTCTTCATAGCCGGTCTCGCCGTCTTCGCGGGCGCCTCCGCCGCCGCGGCCATGGCACCCGGCATCGGCTCCCTGATCGCCGCCCGCGCGGTCCAGGGCGTCGGCGCGGCCGTGATGATGCCGCTCACGCTCACCTTGCTGACGGCGGCCGTACCCGCCGCCAAACGCGGGACGGTGTACGGCATCTGGGGCGCCGTCAACGGGCTCGCCGTCGCCTCCGGACCGCTCATCGGCGGCAGTCTCACCGAGCACGTGTCCTGGCACTGGATCTTCTGGCTGAACGTCCCGCTCGGCCTGATCGCGCTGCCGCTCGCCCGGCTGCGCCTCGCCGAGTCCTACGGCACCGGAGCCCCGCTCGACCTCCCCGGCACCCTCCTCGCCAGCGGCGGCCTCTTCGGGATCGTGTACGGCCTGGTCCGCGGGCCCGCCGACGGCTGGACCGACGTCGTGGTGCTCACCGCGCTGTCCGTGGGCGCCGCGCTGCTCGCCGGCTTTGTGCACCACGGCATCCACAACAAGAACCCCATGCTGCCCATGCGGCTGTTCCGGTCCCGTGCCTTCTCCGGGATCAATGCGGCCAGCCTGCTGATGTTCGTCGGCATGTTCGGCTCGATCTTCCTGCTCAGCCAGTACATGCAGGGCGTGCTCGGCTACTCGCCCACCGAGGCGGGACTGAGGATGCTGCCCTGGACCGGCATGCCGATGCTCGTCGCGCCGGTGGCCGGGATCCTCTCCGACCGCATCGGCGGCCGGCCGGTCGTCGCCGCGGGCCTGTTGCTGCAGGCCGTCGGTCTCGGCTGCATGGCCGTCGTGGCGACCGCGGACGCGTCCTACGCCGCCCAGCTGCCCGCCCTGATCATCAGCGGAGTCGGCATGGCCCTGTACTTCGCGCCGGCCGCCAACCTGGTCATGTCCAGCGTCCGTCCGCAGGAGCAGGGCATCGCCTCCGGCGCCAACAACGCGCTGCGCGAGGTGGGCGGTGCGCTCGGTATCGCGGTGATGTCGTCGATCTTCTCCGCGCAGGGCGGCTACGAGAGCGCGCAGAGCTTCGTGGACGGCCTGCGGCCCGCCCTGGTCACCGGCTCGGCAGTCGTCGCCCTCGCCGCGCTCGCGGCCCTGGTGATCCCGGCCCGGCGGAACACCGTCCGGCTCGCCGCGGCGGACGGACGGACGCCCACGACCGGCCCAGGGGCCACGGCCACGGAGGCTCCCGCCGTGGAGATGCCCACCACGGAGGCTCCCGCAGTGGAGGCGCCTGCCGATGCCTCGTCGGCCGCCGCTACGCGGACCACTGCCCTGGAGACCACCGCCCGCTGAAGCCCGCCCGGAACCTCGCCCCGGAACTCGCCCGGAAAGCTCGCCACAAGGAGATCGCGATGCCCGGCATTCCCGCACTTCCCTGGATCGTGCCGAACACTCCGCCGCAGGACACCGAGGTGCACGTCTTCGCCTCGCGCTTCGAGACCCGCACTCTGTGGGGCGCGCTCCGTTTCCTCGTCCGTACCCCGGCCGTGTGGCGGCAGGTCGGCCGGGCGCCCGGCGCCTACGGAGCCTCCCTCAAGGCACAGCCCCTGCGGAAGACGTTCTGGACGCTGTCGGCCTGGGAGTCCGCCGACGCGCTGAAGGCCTTCGCCCGCTCCGGCGCCCACCGGCCCACCTCGCGTGCCCTGGCCGGCCGGATGCGCGACGCCGCGTTCGCCACCTGGCAGACATCCAGCGATCAGCTGCCGGTGAGCTGGGAGGAGGCGGAGCGGCGGCTCGCGTAGACCGCGGGCCGGCCGTCCTTCACTTCCCGATACGCGCGCGTGGGCTTCGAGAAGAGTCCACGCGCGCGTACACGTGTGTCCCCACAGGGCAGCGAGTGAGCGCCGCCCGCGCGGATGCGGTGCTGTCGGAGCCGTCTCGTAGTCTTGGGCCCGTGCAGGTACTCCATGACGCCCCTCTTGCCCCGCTGACCACCTTCCGGCTGGGCGGTCCCGCGACGCGGCTGGTCACCGCCGTGACCGACGCCGAGGTGATCGCCGCCGTCCGTGCTGCCGACGACAGCGGGACGCCGCTGCTGATCATCGGCGGCGGATCGAACCTGGTCATCGGCGACAAGGGCTTCGACGGCACCGTCGTACGCATCGCCACGCGCGGTGTCGAGCTGCGCGGCACGACACTGGAGCTGGCGGCCGGCGAGGTGTGGACGGATGCCGTCGCCCGCACGGTCGAGGCCGGGCTCGCCGGGATCGAGTGCCTGGCAGGCATCCCGGGATCGGCGGGAGCCACGCCGATCCAGAACGTGGGTGCCTACGGCCAGGAGGTCTCCTCCACCCTCACCGAGGTCGTCGCCTACGACCGGCGCGCAGGCGAGACCGTCACGCTGACGAACGAGGAGTGCGCGTTCTCGTACCGCCACAGCCGCTTCAAGGCGGACCCGGATCGCCATGTCGTGCTGCGTGTCCGCTTCGAGCTGGAGGACGCGGGCGGGCTGTCGGCGCCGCTCAAGTACGCCGAGGCGGCCCGCGCGCTCGGCGTCGAGCAGGGCGACCGGGTGCCGCTGGCCGACGCCCGCGCGACCGTGCTCAAGCTGCGGGCCGGGAAAGGCATGGTCCTCGACGCCGAGGACCACGACACCTGGTCCGCCGGGTCCTTCTTCACCAACCCGATCCTCACCGACGAGCAGTTCGCCGCGTTCCACGCGCGCGTGCGCGAACGGCTGGGCGACGGCGTCGAGCCGCCCGCCTACCCGGCAGGGGAGGGCCGTACGAAGACGTCCTCGGCCTGGCTGATCGACAAGGCGGGCTTCACCAAGGGCTACGGCAGCGGGCCGGCCCGTATCTCCACCAAGCACACCCTCGCCCTCACCAACCGGGGCGAGGCCACCACCGAGGACCTGCTGGCGCTGGCCCGCGAGGTGGTCGCGGGCGTCCGCGAGGCCTTCGGGATCACCCTCGTCAACGAGCCGGTGACGGTGGGCGTCAGCCTGTAGAGCCAATATGACGAGCCTGTAGGGCCGGTGGGCGAGCCGGCAGGGCCGGTGCCCACCTCGCGGCATCCAGGCCCTGGGTGTGACGTCCCGGGACGACACACCTTGGCCTAGTACGCCACCCCCACCCCCTGCTTCACCGTCCCCTCGTCGTCGATCATCGCCAGCATCGCGTGCGCGACGTCCGCGCGTGCGATGAAGCGGCCCTTGCGCGGGAAGCCGCCGACGACGGTGCGGTAGCGGCCGGTGAGCGGCTTGTTCTGCAGGCGTGGCGGCCGTACGGACGTCCAGTCCGTGCTGCTGCGGGCCAGCTCGGCCTCCATCCTGCGCAGGTCGGTGTAGACGTCCTTGAGGACGGCCGACACCACCCCGCGCATGGCCCGGTCCAGGGGACCGTCGCCCTCGGGAGCCGGGCCGACGGGAGCGGCGCTGACCACGAGCAGCCGTCGTACCCCCTCCGCCTCCATGGCACGCAGGAGCGTGCGGGTCAGCCGGGTGGCGACCCCGGCGTCCTTGCGGCTGCGCGCGCCCAGACCGGAGAGGACCGCGCCGCGGCCCCGGACGGCGGCGCGCAGCTCCTCGGGGTCGGTCAGGTCGGCGCGGAACACCTCCAGCGTGTCCCCCGTGACGTCCAGCCGGGCCGGATCGCGGACCACGGCGGTCACCCGGTGGCCGGCGTTGAGCGCCTGACGCACGATCTCCCGGCCGATGCCGCCGGTGGCGCCGAAAACGGTGAGGTTCATGTGTGCTCCCGTACTCGGGATAGGTGGGTGAGTATTCACTCACCTCTGCTTCCCTCTAGAGTGAGTAAGTACTCACCCACTCGTCAAGCCTGAGGGGACGACCCATGGACCCGAAGCCGGCGCGCGTCCGCATCCTCGACGCCGCCCACGAGCTGATGCTCACCGTCGGACTCGCCCGCGCCACCACCAAGGAGATCGCCCGTGCGGCCGGCTGCTCCGAAGCGGCCCTCTACAAGTACTTCGACAGCAAGGAAGAGCTGTTCGTCCGGGTGCTCGCCGAGCGCCTGCCGCAGCTCACCCCGCTGCTGGGCCGCCTCGCCGCCGAACCGGGACCGGGCACCCTGGAAGGCAACCTCACCGAGATCGCCCGCGAGGCCGCCCTCTTCTACGAGCAGAGCTTCCCGATCGCCGCCTCCCTGTACGCCGAGACCCAGCTCAAGCGGCGCCACTTCGAGGCCCTGCGCAAGCTCGGCTCGGGCCCGCACCGGCCCATCCAGGAGCTGGACGCCTACCTCCGCGCCGAACAGGCCCTCGGCCGGGTGCGCGCCGACGCCGACACCTTCGCGGCCGCCTCGTTGCTGCTGGGCGCCTGTGCGCAGCGCGTGTTCGCCTACGAAGCGACCGACCCGGGGGAGCGGCCGCCGGTCGACGACTTCGCCGCGCGGCTCGCGAAGACGCTGCTGGGCGGAATCTCCGTTGCGCCGGGCTCCGCGTGAACCGCATGCTGGGGCCATGACAAGCGCCTCCGGGGTCACGACCCCATGCGGCTGAGACTGCGCGAGTTCCGGCCCCGGATCGGGCCCTGCGAACACCGGGTCGTCCAGCCCTGGCAGCCGCTGCGCCACACCTCGCTGCGCGCACCCGCGCCGATCGGCACGCTCATGGGCGACCACGACGGACTCAACCGGCTCGCCGGGCTGATCTCGTTCGCCGCGCATGCGCGGCACACGATCGTCCATGTGCCGCTGCGGGAGGGCCTGCCGCCCGACGAGGGCCAGGGGCCGCTCGTCGATCTCGTCCTGGCCCACCACTCGCTGGGCCTGCGCGCCTCACAATGGCCCGAAGTGCGCCGCCGGCTGCGGCAGGGCGGCTCCCCGCTCACCGTCCGCACCGACGAGGCGCGCACCGCGCGGGACGCCGCCGCCTGGCGCGCGCGGGAACAGCGCGCCGACTGCCGGGACGAGCTGCGCCACACCACCCACGCGAACACGTTCTTCCTCTTCGGCAGCCGCGACGTCTTCGCCGAGGCCGCCATGTCCCTGGCCTACGCCGCCGGCCAGGGGCCGCGCGAGAAGAACGCGCCCAAGGGACACGCGTCTGTGGTGTCCGGGCTGCGGGGGCTCGAGCAGCCGCCCGGCGGCGGGCACCCGGTCGAGGTCCTGGTCTGCTTCACGGCGTATCCGCCCTACGCCCACTTCAGACGGCCGGGCGCGCCAGCCAGTCGTCGACGTCGGCCAGCAGCCGCGCCCTGACGTCCTCCGGGGCGGCCGAGGCCCGCACCGACTGGCGGGCCAGTTCGGCGAGTTCGGCGTCCGAGAAGCCGTGGGCGTGCCGGGCGATCTCGTACTGGGCCGCCAGCCGGGAGCCGAACAGCAGCGGGTCGTCGGCGCCGAGAGCCATCGGGACGCCGGCCTCGAAGAGGGTCCGCAGCGGCACGTCCTCGGGCTTCTCGTACACACCGAGCGCCACGTTCGACGCCGGGCACACCTCGCAGGTCACGCCCCGGTCGGCCAGCTGCTTCAGCAGCCGCGGGTCCTCCGCAGCGCGCACGCCGTGCCCGATCCGGGAGGCGTGCAGGTCGTCCAGGCAGTCGCGCACCGAGGCCGGGCCGGTCAGCTCGCCGCCGTGCGGGGCCGACAGCAGACCGCCCTCGCGCGCGATGTGGAAGGCCCGGTCGAAGTCCCGCGCCATGCCCCGCCGCTCGTCGTTGGAGAGCCCGAAACCGACCACGCCCCGGTCCGTGTACCGCACCGCCAGCCGGGCCAGCGTCCGGGCGTCCAGCGGGTGCTTCATCCGGTTGGCGGCGACCAGCACGCGCATCCCGAGGCCGGTCTCCCGGGAGGCGGTCTCCACCGCGTCCAGGATGATCTCCAGCGCCGGGATCAGCCCGCCCAGCCTCGGCGCGTACGACGTCGGGTCCACCTGGATCTCCAGCCAGCCCGAGCCGTCCTTCAGGTCCTCCTCGGCGGCCTCCCGCACCAGGCGCTGGATGTCCTCCGGCTGCCTCAGGCAGGAGCGCGCCGCGTCGTACAGCCGCTGGAAACGGAACCAGCCGCGTTCGTCCGTGGCCCGCAGCTTGGGCGGTTCGCCGCTGGTCAGTGCTTCCGTCAGGGTCTCGGGCAGCCGTACGCCGTACTTGTCGGCCAGTTCCAGGACGGTCCCGGGTCGCATCGAACCGGTGAAGTGCAGGTGCAGATGGGCTTTCGGCAGCTCAGAGAGGTCACGTACACGCTCCATCCAAGGATCCTGCCGTACGTCCCCGAATTCCCGGAAGCCATTTCCCTGAACGTGGTCTTGCTCGCACACAGAAGCGGGCCGCCTCCCCGAAGGGAAACGGCCCGCACACACGCGTGTCGCGCAGGAACTAGTCCCGCGCCTCCGCCAGCAGCTTCTGCATACGGCTCACGCCCTCGACGAGGTCCTCGTCACCGAGCGCGTACGACAGCCGCAGATAGCCCGGCGTGCCGAAGGCCTCGCCCGGGACGACCGCGACCTCGGCCTCCTCCAGGATCAGCGCGGCCAGCTCGACGGTGTCCTGCGGGCGCTTGCCGCGGATCTCCTTGCCGAGCAGGGCCTTGACCGACGGATAGGCGTAGAACGCGCCCTCGGGCTCCGGGCAGAGCACGCCGTCGATCTCGTTGAGCATCCGCACCATGGTCTTGCGGCGGCGGTCGAAGGCCTCGCGCATCTTCGCCACGGCCTCCAGGTCACCGGAGACGGCGGCCAGCGCGGCCACCTGGGCCACGTTGGAGACGTTCGACGTGGCGTGCGACTGCAGGTTGGTGGCGGCCTTGACGACGTCCTTCGGGCCGATGACCCAGCCCACGCGCCAGCCGGTCATGGCGTACGTCTTCGCCACGCCGTTGACCACGACGCACTTGTCGCGCAGCTCGGGCAGCAGCGCCGGCAGGGACACCGCGGAGGCGTCGCCGTAGACCAGGTGCTCGTAGATCTCGTCGGTGAGCACCCACAGACCGTGCTCCACGGCCCAGCGGCCGATCGCCTCGGTCTCGGCCTCGGAGTACACCGCGCCGGTCGGGTTGGACGGGGAGACGAAGAGCACGACCTTCGTCCGCTCCGTGCGGGCCGCCTCCAGCTGCTCGACCGTGACGCGGTAGCCGGTGGTCTCGTCGGCCACCACCTCCACCGGGACACCGCCCGCGAGCCGGATCGACTCCGGGTACGTCGTCCAGTACGGCGCCGGGACGATGACCTCGTCGCCCGGGTCGAGGATCGCGGCGAACGCCTCGTAGATGGCCTGCTTGCCGCCGTTGGTGACGAGGATCTGGGAGACGTCGGGCTCCCACCCGGAGTCGCGCAGCGTCTTCGCGGCGATGGCGGCCTTCAGCTCGGGCAGGCCGCCGGCCGGGGTGTAGCGGTGGTACTTGGGGTTCTTGCAGGCCTCGACGGCCGCCTCGACGATGTAGTCCGGGGTCGGGAAGTCGGGCTCGCCCGCGCCGAAGCCGATCACCGGACGCCCGGCGGCCTTCAGGGCCTTGGCCTTGGCGTCCACGGCGAGGGTGGCGGACTCGGAGATCGCGCCGACTCGGGCGGAGACCCGGCGCTCGGTGGGAGGGGTTGCAGCGCTCATGGAGCCCATCGTTCCAGACCGGAAACTTCTCCGGCACGCGGGTTTCACGGACTGAACAGCCAGGGGGCGGGGTATGAACACGGATCCGAATCCGGGCTCCGGCCAGGACGATCTTTGGTCAAGTGGCTCCGGACGGGCACTTTCTGTTCGACGCCGGGCCCCGGACCACGTACACTCTCACCTCGTTGGCCTTCAGCAGCCACCGCCGAAACCGGTGCACACCGCGCACCCGGTCGGATGCGGTACGTTGGGGGACACACAAAGGGTCGTAGCTCAATTGGTAGAGCACCGGTCTCCAAAACCGGCGGTTGGGGGTTCAAGTCCCTCCGGCCCTGCTACACACACCGCCAAGATGTGTGCGCATGTACGTACAGCAATGCACCGCCGTGCGGCTCAGGAACCGGGCGCGGCACGGCCACGACCCGGGATCAGGTGAGGACGAATGACGGACGCCGTGGGCTCCATCGACACGCCTGATGCCCAGGACGAGGTGTCGGAGTCCAAGAAGAAGGCTCGCAAGGGTGGTAAGCGCGCCAAGAAGGGCCCGCTGAAGCGCCTCGCCACCTTCTACCGCCAGATCATCGCGGAGCTCCGCAAGGTCGTCTGGCCGACGCGCAACCAGCTGACGTCGTACACCACCGTGGTGATCTTCTTCGTCGCCATCATGATCGCGCTGGTGACCGTGATTGACTATGGGCTCAACCACGCGGCCAAGTACGTCTTCGGCTGAGCCAAGAGCGAAGGGCGCCGTGGCACCGGCGCCCGTTTTCGCATGTTCCACCCCTATGTATCCAGGAAGAAGCAGCCATCGTGTCTGATCCGAACCTGAACGACGACGCCACCGAGCCTCGCGGGACCGCCGCCGAGATGGTGGACGACGAGCTCGACATCGTCGAGGGCGCGGACGAGCAGGACGAGTTCGAGGCTGCCGAGGCCGAGGCGGGGGAGCCGGCCGAAGAGGCGGCCCTGCACGTCGAGGACGAGAGCGAAGAGGCATCCGAGGAGGCCGACGCCGAGGCCGGCGAGGAAGAGCCGGCCGAGCCCGTCGACCCCATCGCGGCCCTGCGCGAGGAACTGCGCACCCTGCCCGGCGAGTGGTACGTCATCCACACCTACGCCGGCTACGAGAACCGCGTGAAGACCAACCTGGAGCAGCGCGCCGTCTCGCTGAACGTCGAGGACTACATCTTCCAGGCCGAGGTGCCGCAGGAAGAGGTCGTCCAGATCAAGAACGGCGACCGCAAGACGATCAAGCAGAACAAGCTGCCGGGTTACGTCCTGGTCCGCATGGACCTGACCAACGAGTCCTGGGGCGTCGTCCGCAACACCCCGGGTGTCACCGGCTTCGTCGGCAACGCCTACGACCCGTACCCGCTGACTCTGGACGAGATCGTCAAGATGCTCGCCCCGGAGGCCGAGGAGAAGGCCGCCCGCGAGGCCGCCGAGGCCGAGGGCAAGCCCGCCCCGCAGCGCAAGGTCGAGGTCCAGGTGCTGGACTTCGAGGTCGGCGACTCGGTCACGGTCACCGACGGCCCGTTCGCCACGCTGCAGGCGACCATCAACGAGATCAACCCCGACTCGAAGAAGGTCAAGGGCCTGGTGGAGATCTTCGGCCGGGAGACCCCGGTCGAGCTGTCCTTCGACCAGATCCAGAAGAACTGATCCAGAAGAGCTGGTCCGTTTTTGGACTTCATGCTTCCGCGCAGGTCAGGCAGGCCGTCCCGGTCCGCCTGACCTGCACGGTTTTTGGCCGCGCATCCATACCCGTTATCGTTGTGCGGTATGCCTGCGTCAGGATCGCGATCCTCGCGCGGGCATGGACCCGAATGAAAGGACCCGGAGAGCAATGCCTCCCAAGAAGAAGAAGGTCACGGGGCTCATCAAGCTCCAGATCAACGCCGGTGCGGCGAACCCGGCCCCGCCGGTCGGCCCCGCGCTCGGTCAGCACGGCGTCAACATCATGGAGTTCTGCAAGGCCTACAACGCCGCGACCGAGTCGCAGCGTGGCTGGGTCATCCCGGTGGAGATCACGGTCTACGAGGACCGTTCCTTCACCTTCGTCACCAAGACCCCGCCGGCCGCGAAGATGATCCTCAAGGCCGCTGGTGTCGAGAAGGGCTCCGGCGAGCCGCACAAGACCAAGGTCGCCAAGATCACCGAGGCGCAGGTCCGCGAGATCGCCCAGACCAAGATGCCCGACCTCAACGCCAACGACCTGGACGCCGCGTCGAAGATCATCGCCGGCACCGCCCGCTCCATGGGCATCACGGTCGAGGGCTGACCTCACCCCCCAGCAGTCATGCGGCCGTAGCCGGTCGCACGTGGCAGGGCCTGCTCGGCCCAGAGACCACGACTCCTTTCAGAACACACAGGAGCAAGTTGTGAGCAAGCGCAGCAAGGCTCTCCGCGCTGCGGACGCCAAGGTCGACCGGGAGAAGCTCTACGCCCCGCTCGAGGCCGTCCGTCTCGCCAAGGAGACCTCCACGACCAAGTTCGACGGCACCGTCGAGGTCGCCTTCCGTCTGGGTGTCGACCCGCGCAAGGCCGACCAGATGGTCCGTGGCACCGTGAACCTCCCGCACGGCACCGGTAAGACCGCCCGGGTCCTGGTCTTCGCGACCGGTGACCGTGCCGAGGCCGCGCGTGCCGCGGGCGCCGACATCGTCGGCGCCGACGAGCTGATCGACGAGGTGGCGAAGGGCCGTCTGGACTTCGACGCCGTCGTCGCCACCCCGGACCTCATGGGCAAGGTCGGCCGCCTCGGCCGCGTCCTCGGCCCGCGTGGTCTGATGCCGAACCCGAAGACCGGCACCGTGACCCCGGACACCGCCAAGGCCGTGACCGAGATCAAGGGCGGCAAGATCGAGTTCCGCGTCGACAAGCACTCGAACCTGCACTTCATCATCGGCAAGGCGTCCTTCGACGACGCCAAGCTGGTGGAGAACTACGGCGCCGCGCTGGAGGAGATCCTCCGTCTGAAGCCGTCCGCCGCCAAGGGTCGCTACATCAAGAAGGCCGCCATCACCACCACGATGGGCCCCGGCATCCCGGTCGACCCGAACCGCACCCGCAACCTCCTCGTCGAGGAGGACCCGGCCGCCGTCTGAGCCTCCCGCTCACCCGGTAGCCGCGTCAGGTACGCGTAAGTAGAGGGCGGGCCCTGCAACCTTCCAGGTGCAGGGCCCGTCCTTTCTTCGTACGAGCTGTCGCACGACTGTCAGTGGCCTGGGCTACGGTGCGGGCACACGACTTGCATGGGGGTAGGACACGATGAAGAGCACGACGGCGCGCCGGATGAGCCTTTCCGTGGCGGTGGTCGCCGCGCTGACCGGGGTGGCCGCCTGCGGTTCCTCGGACTCCAGGAAGGGCGACAAGGCGGCCGGCGATGCCGCGATCCACGTCAGCCCCATCGCCGCGCTGCGCTCCGCCGAGCAGTCCACCGACAAGGCGGACTCGGCCAAGGTGCGCTCCACCACCTCCATCGGCGACCTGATGGCGATGACGGCGAACGGCGCGCTCACCTGGGGCGACGGCCTCAAGGGCAACCTCACCATCACCTACACCGGCGGCAAGATGGCCGACATGATGCGCCAGGCCGGCACGTCGTCGATGGAGGCCCGCTATCTGCCGGACGCCTACTACGCGCACATGAGCGAGGCCTACGCCCAGCACACGGGCGGCAAGCACTGGATCAAGTACTCGTACGACGAGCTGGCCAAGCTCGGCGGCGCCTCGGGCTCGTACCTGAAGGACCAGCTGCAGAACTCCACGCCGAAGCAGTCCGTGAAGATGCTGCTGGCCTCCGGTGACGTCAAGAAGGTCGGCGAGGAGACGGTCTCCGGCGCCCACACCACGCACTACGCGGGCACGGTGAACGTCGCCGACCTCGCGGGCAAGAGCAGCAATCTCAGCGCGGACCAGCTGGCGGCCCTGAAGAAGCAGCTCGACCAGGCGGGCGTCACCACCGACACCATCGACATCTGGATCAACGACCAGAATCTGCTGGTCAAGAAGTCCGAGAAGGCCGACACGGCGAACGGCAGGATGACCAGCACCGCCTACTACAGCGACTACGGCGTGAAGGTCTCCGCCGAGGCACCGCCGGCCGGCGACACCACCGACTTCGCGAACCTGCTCAAGTCCGGTGGTATGACCGGCGGCACGACGGGTGGCATGTCCGGCGGCACCGGCACCGGCGCGGGCACCGTGGCGGGCGGCTCCGGCACCAGCTCCTGAGGCTCGTGAACACCAGCTCCTGAGCCTTGTGAGCAACCAGCTCCTGAGCCCTGTGAACACCAGCTCCTAGCCCCAGGACGCAGCGGGACCGGGGCGCCGTAGAGCCCGATTTGCTCGGCGGCGCCCCGGTCCCGTACTCTCTTGCAGAAGCCAAAGACCGCTGGTCGTTGCCGTGCGCTCTGAACGAGGGTGCGGTGGCCGAAGGATCCGCTGAAAAGTGGGCGACCCGCGCAGGTGTCAGTGGAAGAACTCCCGGAGTGCGCGCGCCGAGCGCGTGTGCGGCCGGTCGAGTCCGCCCCGTGCGCCTGCGCCGGGGCGTTTCGTTTACCCAGTCCTCCTTCGGGTCCGCGCGGTCCGAATCACCCGGAAGGAGGCCGAGGCTCTATGGCGAGGCCCGACAAGGCTGCCGCGGTTGCCGAGCTGACGGACAAGTTCCGCAACTCGAACGCCGCCGTGCTGACCGAGTACCGCGGTCTTACCGTGGCGCAGCTCAAGACGCTGCGTCGTTCTCTCGGTGAGAACGCCCAGTACGCCGTGGTGAAGAACACGCTGACCAAGATTGCGGCCGACGAGGCCGGGATCACGCTGCCGGGCGAGCTTTTCGCTGGTCCGACGGCCGTCGCCTTCGTCACCGGTGACCCGGTGGAGTCGGCGAAGGGTCTCCGTGACTTCGCCAAGGAAAACCCGAATCTCGTCATCAAGGGCGGTGTCCTTGACGGCAAGGCGCTGTCCGCCGACGAGATCAAGAAGCTTGCGGACCTCGAGTCCCGCGAGGTTCTGCTCAGCAAGCTGGCCGGTGCCTTCAAGGCGAAGCAGTCCCAGGCTGCCTCCGTCTTCCAGGCGCTGCCGTCGAAGCTCGTCCGCACCGTGGACGCGCTGCGCGCCAAGCAGGCCGAGCAGGGCGGTGCCGAGTAATTCGGCTCGCTTTCTGATCCTGGCCGCCTGACGCGGCGAGGGTCGCAGCGGGCCGACGTACGCCCGCCTTACCCAGTACATCCGGCACCTGCCGATTGAGTGGAAGGACCGCCATCATGGCGAAGCTCACCCAGGACGAGCTGCTTGCCCAGTTCGAGGAGATGACCCTCATCGAGCTCTCCGAGTTCGTGAAGGCCTTCGAGGAGAAGTTCGACGTCACCGCCGCCGCTGCCGCGCCGGTCGTCGTCGCCGGTGGTGCCGCTGGTGGCGCCGCCGCCGAGGCCGAGGAGGAGAAGGACGAGTTCGACGTCATCCTCACCGGCGCCGGCGACAAGAAGATCCAGGTCATCAAGGTCGTGCGTGAGCTGACCTCGCTGGGTCTGAAGGAGGCCAAGGACCTCGTCGACGGCACCCCGAAGCCGGTCCTCGAGAAGGTCAACAAGGAGGCCGCCGAGAAGGCCGCCGAGTCCCTCAAGGCCGCCGGCGCCTCCGTCGAGGTCAAGTAAGACCTTCCGGGTCCGCACACGGACTCGAACGCGCGCCGACCACAGCCTCGTGGCGCCGTGAAAAGCGCCCCGTAGGGCTGTAACGCGAACGCACCGAAGAGCGATCATCCATCCGGGTGGTCGCTCTTCGGCGTATCCGGCGGGCCCGACCGCGGTTGCCTTGAACTCGCCTCGGCGAGGGGTATGGTGATCTTCGTTCTGTCTCCGGACGGTCCGCTTCGGACTGGGGGGCCTTGACGAACCGCACGCAGCGCGCAATTCTCAGGACGCGTCGTCACAAGGATCCGAATCCGAGGCATGGATCGACGGCGAAGAGGGCAGTATCAACGTGCGTTGAGGGCAGGCATGCCGAGGGCGTTGACAAGAGCGGTGAGGACAGCGAGGGTCTCGAGAAACCCGCACTGGACATCAGTGTGCCAAGTGGCTACACTGACCCTTTGCGCTGCCTGTTAGCTGTCCCCTGCCCGTCACCAGGGGTCTGCCCTCACTCGAGCACGGATGACAAAAGCTCCCTTGACCTGGGGTTTCTGTCTCTGTGTACGGGGGAGGGGCCGGCACGCGCGTAGTGAGTCCGAGCCCTCGGAAGGACCCCCTCTTGGCCGCCTCGCGCAATGCCTCGACCGCGAATACGAACAACGGCGCCAGCACCGCCCCGCTGCGCATCTCCTTTGCAAAGATCAAGGAGCCTCTCGAGGTTCCGAACCTGCTCGCGCTGCAGACCGAGAGCTTCGACTGGCTGCTCGGCAACACCGCCTGGCAGAGTCGGGTCGAGGAGGCTCTGGAGAACGGTCAGGACGTCCCCACCAAGTCCGGTCTGGAGGAGATCTTCGAGGAGATCTCCCCGATCGAGGACTTCTCCGGGTCGATGTCCCTGACGTTCCGGGACCACCGCTTCGAGCCGCCGAAGAACTCCATCGACGAGTGCAAGGAGCGCGACTTCACGTACGCCGCCCCGCTCTTCGTCACCGCCGAGTTCACCAACAACGAGACCGGTGAGATCAAGTCCCAGACGGTCTTCATGGGCGACTTCCCGCTCATGACGAACAAGGGCACCTTCGTCATCAACGGCACCGAGCGTGTCGTGGTGTCCCAGCTGGTCCGTTCCCCCGGTGTCTACTTCGACTCCACCATCGACAAGACGTCCGACAAGGACATCTTCTCCGCCAAGATCATCCCGTCCCGGGGTGCCTGGCTGGAGATGGAGATCGACAAGCGCGACATGGTCGGTGTGCGTATCGACCGCAAGCGCAAGCAGTCGGTCACCGTGCTGCTGAAGGCGCTCGGCTGGACGACCGAGCAGATCCTCGAGGAGTTCGGCGAGTACGAGTCCATGCGCGCCACCCTGGAGAAGGACCACACCCAGGGCCAGGACGACGCGCTGCTCGACATCTACCGCAAGCTGCGTCCGGGCGAGCCCCCCACCCGTGAGGCCGCGCAGACGCTGCTGGAGAACCTCTACTTCAACCCGAAGCGCTACGACCTCGCCAAGGTCGGCCGCTACAAGGTGAACAAGAAGCTCGGTGCGGACGAGCCGCTGGACGCCGGTGTGCTCACCACCGACGACGTCATCGCCACCATCAAGTACCTGGTGAAGCTGCACGCCGGCGAGACCGAGACGGTGGCCGAGTCCGGTCGCACGATCATGGTCGAGACCGACGACATCGACCACTTCGGCAACCGCCGCATCCGCAGCGTCGGTGAGCTGATCCAGAACCAGGTCCGTACGGGTCTCGCCCGTATGGAGCGTGTCGTGCGCGAGCGCATGACCACCCAGGACGTCGAGGCGATCACGCCGCAGACCCTGATCAACATCCGCCCGGTCGTGGCGTCGATCAAGGAGTTCTTCGGTACGTCGCAGCTGTCCCAGTTCATGGACCAGAACAACCCGCTGTCGGGGCTGACGCACAAGCGTCGTCTGAACGCCCTCGGCCCGGGTGGTCTCTCCCGTGAGCGGGCCGGCTTCGAGGTCCGTGACGTGCACCCCTCGCACTACGGCCGCATGTGCCCGATCGAGACGCCCGAAGGCCCGAACATCGGTCTGATCGGCTCGCTCGCCTCCTACGGCCGGGTCAACGCGTTCGGTTTCATCGAGACGCCGTACCGCAAGGTCGACGAGCACGGTGTGGTCACCGACGAGGTGGACTACCTGACCGCCGACGAGGAAGACCGCTTCGTCATCGCGCAGGCCAACGCGCCGCTGACCGACGAGCTGCGCTTCGCCGAGGCCCGCGTCCTGGTCCGCCGCCGTGGCGGCGAGGTCGACTACGTCGCCCCCGAGGACGTGGACTACATGGACGTCTCGCCGCGCCAGATGGTGTCGGTCGCGACCGCCATGATTCCCTTCCTTGAGCACGACGACGCCAACCGTGCCCTCATGGGCGCGAACATGATGCGCCAGGCCGTGCCGCTGATTAAGTCGGAGGCCCCGCTCGTCGGCACCGGCATGGAGTACCGCTCCGCGGTCGACGCCGGCGACGTGGTCAAGGCCGAGAAGGACGGTGTGGTCCAGGAGGTCTCCGCGGACTACATCACCACCGCCAACGACGACGGCACGTACATCACGTACCGCCTGGCCAAGTTCTCCCGGTCCAACCAGGGCACCTCGGTCAACCAGAAGGTCATCGTCAACGAGGGCGACCGGATCATCACGGGCCAGGTGCTCGCCGACGGTCCGGCCACCGAGAACGGCGAGATGGCCCTCGGCAAGAACCTGCTCGTGGCGTTCATGCCGTGGGAGGGTCACAACTACGAGGACGCGATCATCCTGTCGCAGCGCCTCGTGCAGGACGACGTCCTCTCCTCGATCCACATCGAGGAGCACGAGGTCGACGCCCGTGACACCAAGCTGGGCCCCGAGGAGATCACCCGGGACATCCCGAACGTCTCCGAGGAGGTCCTCGCCGACCTCGACGAGCGCGGCATCATCCGCATCGGTGCCGAGGTCATCGCCGGCGACATCCTCGTCGGCAAGGTGACCCCGAAGGGCGAGACCGAGCTGACCCCCGAGGAGCGCCTGCTGCGCGCGATCTTCGGTGAGAAGGCCCGTGAGGTCCGTGACACCTCGCTGAAGGTGCCGCACGGCGAGACCGGCAAGGTCATCGGCGTGCGCGTCTTCGACCGCGAGGAGGGCGACGAGCTGCCGCCGGGCGTGAACCAGCTGGTCCGCGTCTACGTCGCGCAGAAGCGCAAGATCACCGACGGTGACAAGCTCGCCGGCCGGCACGGCAACAAGGGTGTCATCTCCAAGATCCTGCCGATCGAGGACATGCCGTTCCTGGAGGACGGCACCCCGGTCGACATCATCCTCAACCCGCTGGGTGTGCCGTCCCGAATGAACCCGGGACAGGTCCTGGAGATCCACCTCGGCTGGCTCGCCAGCCGCGGCTGGGACGTCTCCGGCCTCGCGGACGAGTGGGCCCAGCGCCTGCAGGTCATCGGCGCCGACCAGGTCGCCCCGCGCACCAACGTCGCGACCCCGGTCTTCGACGGTGCCCGCGAGGACGAGCTGGCGGGTCTGCTGCAGCACACCATCCCGAACCGCGACGGCGAGCGCATGGTGCTCCCGTCCGGCAAGGCGCGGCTGTTCGACGGCCGTAGCGGTGAGCCGTTCCCGGACCCGATCTCGGTCGGCTACATGTACATCCTGAAGCTGCACCACCTGGTCGACGACAAGCTGCACGCCCGTTCGACCGGTCCGTACTCGATGATCACCCAGCAGCCGCTGGGTGGTAAGGCGCAGTTCGGTGGCCAGCGCTTCGGTGAGATGGAGGTGTGGGCCCTCGAGGCCTACGGCGCCGCGTACGCCCTCCAGGAGCTGCTGACCATCAAGTCCGACGACGTCACCGGCCGCGTGAAGGTCTACGAGGCCATCGTCAAGGGCGAGAACATCCCGGAGCCCGGCATCCCCGAGTCCTTCAAGGTGCTCATCAAGGAGATGCAGTCGCTCTGCCTGAACGTGGAGGTGCTGTCCAGCGACGGTATGTCCATCGAGATGCGTGACACCGACGAGGACGTCTTCCGCGCTGCGGAGGAGCTCGGTATCGACCTGTCCCGGCGCGAGCCGAGCAGCGTCGAAGAGGTCTGACGGGAGTCGGGCGGGCCTCCTGACCAGGAGGCCCGCCGACCCCCAGGCCCCCGTTTCAGACCACAGACTTACGACCCTGAGAGGGATTGACGCATAGTGCTCGACGTCAACTTCTTCGACGAGCTCCGGATCGGCCTGGCCACCGCTGACGACATCCGTCAGTGGAGCCACGGCGAGGTCAAGAAGCCCGAGACGATCAACTACCGCACCCTGAAGCCCGAAAAGGACGGACTCTTCTGCGAGAAGATCTTCGGTCCGACCCGGGACTGGGAGTGCTACTGCGGCAAGTACAAGCGCGTCCGCTTCAAGGGCATCATCTGCGAGCGCTGTGGCGTCGAGGTCACGCGCGCCAAGGTGCGCCGTGAGCGGATGGGCCACATTGAGCTGGCCGCCCCCGTCACGCACATCTGGTACTTCAAGGGCGTCCCGTCGCGCCTGGGCTACCTGCTGGACCTGGCGCCCAAGGACCTCGAAAAGGTCATCTACTTCGCCGCGTACATGATCACGTACGTCGACGAGGAGCGCCGTACGCGCGACCTGCCCTCCCTGGAGGCGCATGTCTCGGTCGAGCGCCAGCAGATCGAGAACCGCCGCGACGCCGACCTGGAAGGCCGCGCCAAGAAGCTTGAGGCCGACCTGGCCGAGCTGGAGGCCGAGGGCGCCAAGGCCGATGTGCGCCGCAAGGTGCGCGAGGGTGCCGAGCGCGAGATGAAGCAGCTGCGCGACCGTGCGCAGCGCGAGATCGACCGCCTCGACGAGGTGTGGAACCGGTTCAAGAACCTCAAGGTCCAGGACCTGGAGGGCGACGAGCTGCTCTACCGCGAGCTGCGTGACCGCTTCGGCACGTACTTCGACGGTTCGATGGGTGCCGCGGCGCTGCAGAAGCGCCTGGAGTCCTTCGACCTGGAGGAGGAGGCCGAGCGGCTCCGCGAGATCATCCGCACCGGCAAGGGCCAGAAGAAGACCCGTGCCCTGAAGCGCCTGAAGGTCGTCTCCGCGTTCCTGCAGACGTCCAACAGCCCCAAGGGCATGGTCCTGGACTGCGTCCCGGTCATCCCGCCGGACCTGCGTCCGATGGTGCAGCTGGACGGTGGCCGCTTCGCGACCTCCGACCTGAACGACCTGTACCGCCGTGTCATCAACCGCAACAACCGCCTGAAGCGGCTTCTCGACCTCGGTGCGCCCGAGATCATCGTGAACAACGAGAAGCGCATGCTCCAGGAGGCCGTCGACGCGCTCTTCGACAACGGCCGTCGTGGTCGCCCGGTCACGGGCCCCGGCAACCGTCCGCTGAAGTCCCTCAGCGACATGCTGAAGGGCAAGCAGGGCCGCTTCCGGCAGAACCTGCTCGGTAAGCGAGTCGACTACTCGGCGCGTTCCGTCATCGTCGTCGGCCCGCAGCTCAAGCTGCACCAGTGCGGTCTGCCGAAGGCCATGGCGCTGGAGCTGTTCAAGCCGTTCGTGATGAAGCGCCTGGTCGACCTGAACCACGCGCAGAACATCAAGTCCGCCAAGCGCATGGTGGAGCGCGGCCGCACGGTCGTGTACGACGTCCTCGAAGAGGTCATCGCCGAGCACCCGGTCCTGCTGAACCGTGCTCCCACCCTGCACCGCCTCGGCATCCAGGCCTTCGAGCCGCAGCTGGTCGAGGGCAAGGCCATCCAGATCCACCCGCTCGTCTGCACCGCGTTCAACGCGGACTTCGACGGTGACCAGATGGCCGTGCACCTGCCGCTGTCCGCGGAGGCGCAGGCCGAGGCCCGCATCCTGATGCTGTCCTCGAACAACATCCTCAAGCCGGCCGACGGCCGTCCGGTGACGATGCCGACCCAGGACATGGTCCTCGGTCTGTTCTTCCTCACCACCGACGGCGAGATGCGTGACGTCAAGGGCGAGGGCCGCTCGTTCGCGTCCGTGGCCGAGGCGATCATGGCGTTCGACGCCGGCGAGCTCTCGCTGCAGTCGCGCGTGGACATCCGCTTCCCGGTGGGCACCATCCCGCCGCGCGGCTGGACCCCGCCGGCCCGCGAGGAGGGCGAGCCGGAGTGGCAGCAGGGTGACTCGTTCCGTCTGAACACGACCCTGGGCCGCGCGCTCTTCAACGAGCTGCTGCCCGAGGACTACCCGTTCGTCGACTACGAGGTCGGCAAGAAGCAGCTCTCCGAGATCGTCAACGACCTCGCCGAGCGCTACCCGAAGGTCATCGTGGCGGCGACGCTCGACAACCTGAAGGCGTCCGGCTTCTACTGGGCCACCCGTTCCGGCGTCACCGTCGCCATCTCCGACGTCGTCGTTCCCGAGGCGAAGAAGGAGATCGTCAAGGGCTACGAGGCGCAGGACGAGAGGGTCCAGAAGCAGTACGAGCGCGGTCTGATCACCAAGGAAGAGCGCACGCAGGAGCTCATCGCGATCTGGACCAAGGCGACCAACGAGGTCGCCGAGGCGATGAACGCGAACTTCCCGAAGACCAACCCGGTCTCGATGATGGTGAACTCGGGTGCACGAGGCAACATGATGCAGATGCGTCAGATTGCCGGTATGCGTGGTCTGGTGTCGAACGCGAAGAACGAGACCATCCCGCGTCCGATCAAGGCCTCGTTCCGTGAGGGCCTCTCCGTGCTGGAGTACTTCATCTCCACGCACGGTGCCCGTAAGGGTCTCGCGGACACCGCCCTGCGTACCGCCGACTCGGGTTACCTGACCCGTCGTCTGGTGGACGTCTCGCAGGACGTCATCATCCGCGAGGAGGACTGCGGCACCGAGCGTGGCCTCAAGCTGGCGATCGCCGAGCGGGGCGAGGGCGGTGTCCTGCGCAAGACGGACAACGTCGAGACGTCCGTGTACGCGCGCTGCCTCGCCGAGGACATCGTGGTCGACGGAAGGGTGCTGGCCCCGGCCGGTACCGACCTCGGCGACGTGCTCATCGACGAGCTGGTCAAGAACGGTGTCGCGGAGGTCAAGACCCGCTCGGTCCTGACCTGCGAGTCCGCCGTCGGCACCTGCGCGATGTGCTACGGCCGTTCGCTCGCCACCGGCAAGCTGGTCGACATCGGTGAGGCGGTCGGCATCATCGCCGCCCAGTCCATCGGTGAGCCCGGTACCCAGCTGACGATGCGTACCTTCCACACCGGTGGTGTGGCCGGTGACGACATCACCCAGGGTCTGCCGCGTGTCGTCGAGCTCTTCGAGGCCCGTACCCCGAAGGGTGTCGCCCCGATCTCCGAGGCGAGTGGCCGCGTCCGCATCGAGGAGACCGAGAAGACCAAGAAGCTCGTCGTCACCCCGGACGACGGCAGCGACGAGACGGCCTTCCCGATCTCCAAGCGTGCCAAGGTCCTGGTCAGCGAGGGCGAGCACGTCGAGGTGGGCCAGCAGCTCACCGTGGGTGCCACCAACCCGCACGACGTGCTGCGCATCCTGGGCCAGCGTGCCGTCCAGGTCCACCTGGTCGGCGAGGTCCAGAAGGTCTACAACTCGCAGGGTGTGTCGATCCACGACAAGCACATCGAGATCATCATCCGGCAGATGCTCCGCCGTGTGACGATCATCGAGTCCGGTGACGCCGAGCTGCTGCCCGGCGAGCTGGTCGAGCGCTCGAAGTTCGAGACCGAGAACCGTCGTGTGGTCCAGGAGGGCGGTCACCCGGCCTCCGGTCGTCCGCAGCTGATGGGTATCACGAAGGCCTCGCTGGCGACGGAGTCCTGGCTGTCGGCCGCCTCCTTCCAGGAGACGACCCGAGTCCTGACGGACGCGGCGATCAACGCCAAGTCCGACAGCCTCATCGGCCTCAAGGAGAACGTCATCATCGGTAAGCTCATCCCGGCCGGTACGGGTCTGTCCCGCTACCGCAACATCCGGGTCGAGCCGACCGAGGAGGCCAAGGCCGCGATGTACTCGGCCGTCGGCTACGACGACATCGACTACTCGCCGTTCGGCACCGGCTCCGGCCAGGCCGTTCCGCTGGAGGACTACGACTACGGTCCGTACAACCAGTAGGCGAGCAGCATGAGTTGAAGGGCGGCTACCCCGTGGGGGTGGCCGCCCTTCGGCGTGCTCGGGGACCGTCAGCGGTGCAGGCCCAGGTAGGGCTCCAGGGCGCTCAGCCGGGTGTGGTCGTCCGGGTGGCTGGACAGGAGCCTGGCCAGGGTGCCGGGCTCCTTGAGCCTCTGGCCCTGCGCGGCCAGGGCCGCCTTCGCCGCCGCCTCCTCGGCCTGGGAGTGGTGGAGGACCTCCGCCAGTTGCCGGGCGAAGCCCAGCTCGGCGGCCTGCTGGTCCGCACGCAGCTCGCCGCGCCGGCCCGCGTAGGCCAGCAGGTAGGGGGCGAGCACGAGTGGGATCGCGAGGTACCAGGCGGTGAGGAACGCGGCGATCACCACCACCGCCATGAAGAGGACCAGAATCCCGGTCGCCGCCATGGAGAAGACGCTGGCGACTGCGATCGCGAACCGGGCCAGCCCGCGGGTCACCGCCCAGGCGATCCGGCCGGGCAGCGAGTACCAGTAGCCGAGCAGACCGGCCCAGGCGTGGCCGCCGGTGTGGTGACCCAGCTCGTGCGCGAGTACGGCCGCCAGGTTGCTGGTCGGGATCCGGTTGAGGGAGTAGGTCGTGACGCCGACGACATGGCCGGCCACCGCCACCGCGTTCAGCTCGTCGCTGTTCTCCACCATCAGCTCGTACGTGCCCGGTTCGATGCCCGCGCGGGCGGTCACCTCGTTCCAGATCGGCTCCAGGCGGAAGCGCTCCGCCTGAGTGGGCGGGCGGAGCTTGAGCACATACCGGGCGAAGGCCAGCTCGGTCGGCCGGTGGAAGACGAGCAGTCCGGAGGCGACCCAGGCCACGACCACCACCGTTCCCACCACGTTCCCGAACAGACCGAGCGCTAGGGAGCTGACCAGCGCGAGGCTCACCAGGGCCCCGGGCAGCTGCACCGCGAGCCGTCCGATCGCCGTGGCGTCGGCCCCGCGCTGATACTCGGCCACGTGCAGGCGGGCGCCGCGGTGACGGTAGTCGAGATCGTCGGGAGCGGGTTCCGGCACCGGCGCCGAGGCGCCCGGGGCATGCGACGGCGGAGGCGGCACCGCGGCGGTCTGTGGAGGCACGGGGTAGCCGGGAGCGGGGTACTGCGGGGGCTGGGGCGGTATGTGCCCGGGGTGGGCCGGGCCCCCGGCCGGATGCGCGGCCGGCTGGTCCGCGGGTGCCGGCGGGGCGGTGGGGTATGCCGGAGGGACCGGGGGCGTCGTGGGGTGACCCGGAGCGGCGGCCGGGTACTGCGGCGCGGCCGTGGGGTACGTCGGCTCGCCCGGATACGGGGGTGGGGTGGCGGACGGTGCGGGGTGACCCGGAGCGGCCGGGTACTGCGGCGCGGCCGTTGGATAGGTCGGCTCGCCCGGATACGAGGGCGGGGTGGCGGGTGGTGTGGCGGGTGGTGTGGGGTGGACGGGCGGCGTCGGAGCGGTGGCTTCGGGGTACGTCGGCTCGGGGTACTGGGGCGGTGCGGACGACTCCGGGTACTGAGGCGGTGCGGGCGGCTCCGGGTACTGGGGTGGTACGGACGGGTCCGGCGGCTGGGACATGAGCGGGGCTCCTTCGAGTACGGGGACGTCAGCCGATGAGTGCGGCGGTGGGCAGCAGCAGGGTGCCGACGCAGAAGGCGATCAGGCCGGTACGGATCCAGAGGTGCTTGGACGAGGCGATCCGGCTCTTCTCGGCGAGGGCGGCGAGCACGGCGGCAGTGGGGTCCCGGTCGGTGTCGGCGAGCGCCTCGGCCAGCCGGCCCGCCCGTACCGCCTGCAGGATGTCGCCGAAATAGCACAGGGGGCGTCCCTCGGCCCACGCCCCGGAGCGGAAGCGGGGCAGGACCGCGAGCAGCAGTGCGACCAGTGACAGGGCCAGCGCCGTCGACCCCGCCCACCACAGAGCGGTACCGGGTGCGGACAGCCGGCTCGGCGACCAGTTCTTGCCGGCGACCAGCCCGGTGAACACCCCGGCCGCCATGCCCAGCGCCGCCACCAGGACGGAGGCCTTGGTGTCGGCCCGCGCGATCTCGTCGCGCAGCTCGGCGAGCAGCCGTTCCGCCGTCTGGGGGGCGAAGAGGGCGGGGACGGCCGGGGACGCGGTGCTGTCGGGGGAGGTCATGCCGGACCCGCCTCGCCGGACTCCTCCCGGGCTGCGCCGGGCGCGGGCGGTACGGCCGGTGCGGGCCCGTCGGACACGAGCGTCGCAGGAGGCACGGCGGGTGCGGGCGGCGGGGGAGGCGTCGGGGAGGCGTAGGGCACCTGGTCGTGAACCGCCTGCCCGTACGACGGCTGACCGGGCACCGGCTGCCCCAACGGCGCCTGCTCGTACGCCGGTTGTCCCATCTGCGCCTGACCGTACGGGGGTTGCGCCTGCGGTGCCTGGCCGTACGGGGGTTGTGCCTGCGGCGCCTGGCCATACGGCGGCTGTGCCTGCGGCGGCTGATCGTACGGCAGTTGTGTCTGCGGCGGCTGAGCGTACGGGGCCGGGGGCTGGGTGGGCGGCGGGCCCGGGGCATAGGACTGCGGTGGGGCGTATGGCTGCTGCGGGGACATGCCCGGGGGCAGGGCCTGGGGTGGCGCCGCCTGCTCCCGCATGAACTCGTCGACGGAACGCAGGACGGAGCGGGCCGACTCGGCCTTCTGATAGTCCTCCAGGGTGTCCCCGGCGATCAGTTCCAGTTCCTTGCGGATGGCGCCGAGCTGGTCCTTCTGCAGGGTGCTGACGACCATTCGGGTGTCCGTGGGATGGGCCGCCAGGTGCAGGGCCCAGGTGGCGACCCCGCCGTGCTGGAGCCAGTACTGATAGAAGGCGATCTTCTGCGCGATCAGTTCCTGGGACTGCTGCTCGCGCAGAACGTCCAGCTGGTGCTGGAGCTGTGCCTGCCGCATCCGGTACTCGTGCTCGGGGTCGAGCATCTCCGACTCGTAGCGCAGGGTGCGCTTGCGCCGCCGGTGGGCGATCGCGTCGTCGTCCAGCCGCAGCCGCACCACGCACGACACGTTCAGGCCGGTGCCCGCGGCGAAGGTGTCCTCCTCGACCGCCTGCTGCACGGCCCGTTCGGCGGCGGGGCTGTCCTCGATGGTGAAGCGCCGGGTGACCGGCCGGGCCGCCTGCTGCAGTTCGCGGGTGAGCCGGGTCGGCACGTCCCGTTCGCCGCTCGCCACGAAAGCGATCGGATCGGCCACCCGCCAGGTGAAGTCGGCGGTGGCGCCGAAGGAGAACGCGTCGTCGTCGCTGGGCAGTTCAAGGTCCAGCTGTACCGGGTGGCTGCCCATGTCCACCTCGTAGACGGAGGTGTAGCGACGGGCCGCCGCGTCCGTGCGGCTCGGGCGGTGCGGTGGCATATAGACGTCGTACGAGCCGCTCGCGGTGACGAAGACCAGGGCGTGGTCGATCGCGCCGACCTGGCGGCGGACGGTGTAGTCGAACCGCGAGATCGGACGCACGGTCAGCACCGGGTCGATCAGCGCGGTGTGCCGGTCGGCGTTCTGTGTCCACTCCGGCGGTCGGCGGAAGTCCGCCATGGCTCAACTCCTTTTGTTCCCAGGGTTGTTCAGTTCGCGGCCGGCACCGGGTGCAGCACCGTGAGCAGGTGCCCGGCCATCGGCGGGCGTGGGCTGCCGTCCTCGGCCCGCATGGTGCGCAGCTCGTGGTCGAGGCGCTTGCGGTCCTCGGCGGTGACGACCAGCGCGGGCAGCAACAGCTCCAGGGCTCGCGCCGCGTCCGCACGCCGGGCGGCGACGTGCACCCAGGTCTGCAGGGCGTTCAGCGCCGGCCGGGTGTGGGCGCGGTCGCCCAGCGCGGTGCGCCACAGGGTGGCCATGTCCCGGGCGGTGTCCGCCTGGTACATGCCGGTCTCGGCGTACCAGCCGACGAGCGAGCCGTCCTCGTCGTTGTCGCAGGCGCGGGCGAAGGCGGCCAGGGCGAGGTCGCGGACCGCGGGGGTGTCCCGGTACAGCAGCCGTACGAACTCGGCGAGCACCTCTCCGCGGCGCTGGCCGGCGGACAGCAGCAGGGCGGCGGACTCGGTGAGGTTGTTCTGTTCGGCCTGGCTGCTGGCGGCGACCCGGGCACGGGAGGCCAGCGCGTCGAGGGCCGGCCCGGCCAGGTCGGGGCGGAGCGGGGCGAGCAGACCGAAGGCGCGGATGGCGGTCCACCGCCGCCCCCAGTGGCCGTCGTTGCACCACTGGCTCAGCAGTCGCAGGACGACCGGCGCGCCGAGGAGCTGGGCCAGCGTGAGGGTGTTGGCGGCGGTGACGCGCGGGCCGACGGTACGTGCGGTCGCCCAGCCGTCGACGAGCAGGGCCATCGTGGAGGGCAGGTCGGCGGCGGCGAGCAGCGCGGTGGCCGCGGCGGCTCGGGTACGGACCAGGGGACGGCCGTCGCGGGCGAGCCGTCTCAGCCACTCGACCACGGCCGGGCGGGCCGAGGGGTGGCTGGTCCACACCTCGGTGAGCAGCACCTGGGGGGTGCGTTCGTCGCGGAAGGCGGCCATGAACTGCGGAACCGGACCCCAGTCGGTCTGCTCCTGCCGTATCTCACCGTCGGCACGCGCAAGAGCGAGGCGGTCCTCGGCGGTCGGTCCGAAGACCGGGATGGTCGGCGGTGTGTCGGGGTGCTGCAACCGTTCGAAGTGCACGAACAGCGAGTCGGCGAGTTCGGCGGCCAGGACGTAGGGCGCCTGGTCGAAGACGGCCAGTGAGATGAGGAAGGCCTTGTCGCGCAGCCCGGTGTCCGGATCGCCGAGCCAGTCCCGGCACTGCTTCTCCACGGCGGCCTGTCCGAAGTCCGCGAGCCGGGCCAGCGCCTGAGGGGTGCCGTCGTACGCCGACAGCGCCTCGGCGAACGCGGCGGCCTCGGCCGGATGACGGCCGGTGTCGGCGAGGAAGTCGGTCACCGGCTCCAGCGCGAGCAGGGCATCGGCGTCGGCGGGTCTGCGCCGGGCCAGCAGGGCCCGTACGACGTCCTCGGCGGGCGGCGCGGTCCACGGGCAGGGGGTGACGCCGGGCAGGTGTGGTGAGTTCTCGACGGTGACGACGAGATAGCCGCCGGCCTTGGCGAGCTGGTCGCGGGCGGCGAACAGGTGGGTGTCGCGCAGCGGCCGGTTGCGGCTGAGGGGCAGGTCGCGCAGGACGTGGCCGCCGGGCCGGGCGAGCGCGCCGCTCAGGGCGGCGGGCGGGGTCTCGGGGCTGAGCGCGTGGACGGCGGGGACGCCCAGCCGGTGCACCAGCATCAGGGCGGCGGCGTTGCGGCCGGTCGCGTGGGCGCCGGAGAGGACCAGCACCCGTTCCTCGCGTAACCGCTCCAGCGCGGTGGTGAAGGCGGGCCCCTCGGCGAAGACGGCCGCCAGCTCCTCGATCTGCTCGCGGGGTATCTCGCCGGAGGTCTCGGGCGTGCTGCCGGGGGCGCCATGGTGGTGGATCTCGGTGCGGCCGCCCAGGTAGACGTCCCCGGTGACCTGTCCGCCCGACACACCGTGCTGGGCGCCGCCGACCAGGCTGCCGCCGAAGCGGGCCTCGTCACCGAGGAAGAAGCCGGGGGTGTGCGCGAACAGCTCCCGCTGGGCGGCCCGTGCCTCCTGGGTGCCCTCCGCCTCCGGCTCCATACCGGCGTCGGACAGCGGATCCTCGGCGGACGCCTGCGGGCCCTTGGGCGGTTCTCCGGGTGGAGGCTGCTTCAACGGAGCGGCGCCGGGTGCACCGCCGTCGGGGGCGGCTGCCGCCGCGGCCGTCACGACTCCTCACCCGCCGTTCCGCCGAGGTGCACGTCCCCGGTGACCTGTCCGCCCGACACACCGTGCTGGTCACCGGCGACGAGGCTGCCGCCGAAGCGGAGCGAGCCACTGCCGAAGTTGAACACGACGCCACCGGCGGCCGCGGGGGGCTGCGCGGCCGACGTCTGCGGCGCGGGTGAACCGGACGCGGGCGGCGCGGACGCGGGCGGTGCGGGCGTGGGCGTTCCCGCGGTCGGTGAGACCTGGGCGTGGGCGGTCGGCTCCTCGGCCGGCGACCCCGGTGCCGGGACGTCCCCCGACGTGCCCGGCACCGGGGTTTCCCCCGCCCCCGTCTCACTGTGGTTCGTGGCGCCGTGCGGTACCGGCCCGTGGAGCCAGGCGCGCAACGGCCCGTTCTTGCTGGTCACGGTCACCGCGTGAAAGGCCTCGGCCGGGATGCCGTGGTGGTCGTGGCGCACGATCCCCGTGTGCACGCCCTCCGACACGCACAGCGCGAAGCCGCCGGTCCGCTCCCGCAGGGCCGCGCGCAGCAGCGGGGCGTCGAGCAGCCGGCAGGCGTGGTTCAGGTCGGAGCCGACCCAGCCGCCGTGCTCGTCGACGGCCACGTAGCCGGTGGCGACCACGCCTCGCAGACGGATCTGGGCCGAACTCGACGCCAGCCGGTTGTAACCGTGCAACTGGGCCGGCACCTCGGTGAGGAGGGCCCGCAGCAGTGCCGTGACGGAGGCGTCCGCGTCGATCAGCTCCATGACCGAGTCGCCCCGGTCGGCCCGCAGCCGCCGTGTCTCGTCGATGCCGGCCTGTTCCAGGGTCCGGTCGGCGATGTTGTAGAGAACGCGTCGCAGATACGCCTGCTCCACGTCGTCCCGGTCGCTGTACCTCTCGATGTCGAGCAGGAGCATGGTCCGGTTCACGGGGTCGTTCATGAGCGCCTCTCGGTGAGTGCCGCAGGGGATAGGGGCCGTAGCGGAGCGGGGCCTTGGCGGAGCGGGGCCTTGGCGGAGCGGGCCGCGCCGCCGTCAGAAGGGTGACGCGGGGGGTCGCAGGGACGTGAGGACGGATGAACCACTCGAACTGTGACCGTGTGCACAGAAGGCGCCTCAGGCCAGGCAGGGCGCCGCAGGCACTTGGTGCGCGCCCTTCACCGCGGCGGCTGCACCCGCGCGATCGTGCGCAGCACGTCCGGCCGCACGATCACCAGCGCCCGGCGGCCGGTGCGGACCACGTCACGCTCCCGCAGCTCCTTCAGCAGCCGCTGCACCGCCTCGCGCGAGGCGCCCACCGAGCCCGCCAGTTCCTGCTTGCTCAGCGGGACGGACACCTCGATGCCCTCCGCGGTGCGGCGGCCGTGCGTGCGGGTCAGGTCCAGCAGCAGTACGGCGAGCCGCTCGCGCACGTTCATGGAGGCGAACTCCAGGCGGCGCCGGTCGGCCGCGCGGGTGCGGTCGGAGGTGAGGCCCAGCAGGGCCAGCGAGGCGGCGGGGGAGCGCCCGAGGAAGTCCCGGAACCGCTCGTGCTCCACGGCCAGCGAGCGCACCGGCTCCAGCGCGGTCACCGTGGCCGAGCGCGGCCGCCCGGTGAGCGCCGCCGACTCGCCGACGATGTCACCGGGGCCGCGCAGCGCGAGCAGTGCCTCATAGCCGTTGGCGGCCGCCGCGGTCACCTTGGTCCAGCCCGTGAGCAGAAAGATCACGTGCGAGGACGGGTCGTGCTGGTGGATCAGCACCGTGCGGGCGGTGAAGGCCAGCTCCCGGCCGAGCGCGAGCAGCGCCGCCCGGTCCTCGGCCTCCAGCCGCGCCAGGAACGGCACCCGGTCGTCCAGACCGCCGTCGTCCCGCGCATACGGCGTGGTCCACGTGCTCGTCATGCCGGCCCCCCGAATCGTTCACCCGCACCGGACGGATCAACGTACTGAAAGCGCACCGCTCCTCTCCCCGGCAAGAGTGGAAACCGGCCAGAAATGTCCGAAGAACGTCTGCGACCGCTCCGACCAGGGATGACGTGGCACTCGGGCGCCCTCTCGGCAGGCGCCGGACAACTGGGACCAAACCCGGCTTACGAGGTGAGAAGTCCGGCGTGTCGGGGGCCGCTCCATTTGTTTTGACCGAAGTCCGTGAGGTAGGTACGCTCAGACCTTGTGCCTGGGGTGTGCCCTGGCTCTCGTGCGTGCCTTCAAACCGCATTGCGAGCCTCGACCGGCCACCGTAATCTGCGCCCTTTTTGCCTGGCGGCAAAGGTCCGCGGGATTCGACACACCCGACCGCGTGGGTCGGCGACGTTCCAGGTTAGCTGTACCCATCGGCACACAGAAACCGGAGAAGTAGTGCCTACGATCCAGCAGCTGGTCCGCAAGGGCCGGCAGGACAAGGTCGAGAAGAACAAGACGCCCGCACTCGAGGGTTCCCCTCAGCGTCGTGGCGTCTGCACGCGTGTGTTCACGACCACCCCGAAGAAGCCGAACTCGGCCCTGCGTAAGGTCGCGCGTGTGCGTCTGACCAGCGGCATCGAGGTCACCGCTTACATTCCGGGTGAGGGACACAACCTGCAGGAGCACTCCATCGTGCTCGTGCGCGGCGGCCGTGTGAAGGACCTGCCGGGTGTTCGCTACAAGATCATCCGTGGCTCCCTCGACACCCAGGGTGTCAAGAACCGCAAGCAGGCCCGTTCCCGCTACGGCGCCAAGAAGGAGAAGTAAGAATGCCTCGTAAGGGCCCCGCCCCGAAGCGCCCGGTCATCATCGACCCGGTCTACGGTTCTCCTCTGGTCACGTCGCTCATCAACAAGGTGCTGCTGAACGGCAAGCGCTCCACCGCCGAGCGCATCGTCTACGGCGCCATGGAGGGTCTGCGTGAGAAGACGGGCAACGACCCGATCATCACGCTGAAGCGCGCGCTGGAGAACATCAAGCCGACCCTCGAGGTCAAGTCCCGCCGTGTCGGTGGTGCGACGTACCAGGTTCCGATCGAGGTCAAGCCCGGTCGTGCCAACACGCTCGCGCTGCGCTGGCTGGTCGGTTACTCCCGCGCCCGTCGCGAGAAGACCATGACCGAGCGTCTGCTCAACGAGCTTCTCGACGCTTCGAACGGCCTCGGTGCGGCCGTCAAGAAGCGCGAGGACACGCACAAGATGGCCGAGTCCAACAAGGCCTTCGCGCACTACCGCTGGTAGTCGCTACCCACATCGAGACCGAGAGAAGACTGAAGCCTTATGGCTACCACTTCACTTGACCTGGCCAAGGTCCGCAACATCGGGATCATGGCCCACATCGACGCGGGCAAGACGACCACCACCGAGCGGATCCTGTTCTACACCGGTGTGTCGTACAAGATCGGTGAGGTCCACGACGGCGCCGCCACCATGGACTGGATGGAGCAGGAGCAGGAGCGTGGCATCACGATCACCTCTGCTGCCACCACCTGTCACTGGCCGCTGGAAGACGTCGACCACACCATCAACATCATCGACACCCCGGGTCACGTCGACTTCACCGTCGAGGTGGAGCGCTCCCTGCGCGTGCTCGACGGTGCCGTGACGGTGTTCGACGGCGTCGCCGGCGTGGAGCCCCAGTCCGAGACGGTGTGGCGTCAGGCGGACCGCTACGGCGTGCCGCGTATCTGCTTCGTCAACAAGCTCGACCGCACGGGCGCCGAGTTCCACCGCTGCGTGGACATGATCTCGGACCGCCTGGGCGCGCAGCCGATCGTCATGCAGCTCCCGATCGGTGCCGAGGCCGACTTCAAGGGCGTCGTCGACCTGGTGACGATGAAGGCCCTGGTCTGGTCCGCCGAGGCCACCAAGGGCGAGATGTACGACGTCGTCGACATCCCGGACACGCACACCGAGGCTGCCGAGGAGTACCGCGGCAAGCTGCTGGAGGCCGTGGCCGAGAACGACGAAGAGATCATGGAGCTGTACCTGGAGGGCACCGAGCCCTCCGTGGAGCAGCTGTACGCCGCGATCCGTCGTATCACCATCGCGTCCGGCAAGTCCAAGGACACCACGGTCACCCCGGTGTTCTGCGGCACCGCGTTCAAGAACAAGGGCGTCCAGCCCCTGCTCGACGCGGTCGTGCGCTACCTGCCGTCCCCGGTCGACATCGAGGCCATCGAAGGCCACGACGTCAAGGACCCGGAGACGGTCGTCAAGCGCAAGCCGTCCGACGACGAGCCGCTGTCCGCGCTGGCGTTCAAGATCATGAGCGACCCGCACCTCGGCAAGCTCACCTTCGTCCGGGTCTACTCGGGCCGCCTGGAGTCCGGCTCTTCGGTGCTGAACTCCGTCAAGGGCAAGAAGGAGCGCATCGGCAAGATCTACCGCATGCACGCCAACAAGCGTGAGGAGATCGAGTCGGTGGGCGCCGGTGACATCGTCGCCGTCATGGGCCTGAAGCAGACCACCACCGGTGAGACGCTGTCCGACGACAAGAACCCGGTCATCCTGGAGTCCATGGACTTCCCGGCGCCGGTCATCCAGGTCGCCATCGAGCCCAAGTCGAAGGGTGACCAGGAGAAGCTGGGCGTCGCGATCCAGCGCCTGGCCGAGGAGGACCCGTCCTTCCAGGTCCACTCGGACGAGGAGACCGGCCAGACCATCATCGGTGGCATGGGCGAGCTGCACCTCGAGGTGCTGGTCGACCGTATGCGCCGTGAGTTCAAGGTCGAGGCCAACGTCGGCAAGCCGCAGGTCGCGTACCGCGAGACGATCCGCAAGGCCGTCGAGCGCGTGGACTACACCCACAAGAAGCAGACCGGTGGTACCGGTCAGTTCGCCAAGGTGCAGATCGCGATCGAGCCCATCGAGGGCGGCGACGCCTCGTACGAGTTCGTGAACAAGGTGACCGGTGGCCGCATCCCGAAGGAGTACATCCCTTCGGTGGACGCCGGTGCGCAGGAGGCCATGCAGTTCGGCATCCTCGCCGGCTACGAGATGACCGGCGTGCGCGTCATCCTGATCGACGGTGGCTACCACGAGGTGGACTCCTCCGAGCTCGCCTTCAAGATCGCCGGTTCGCAGGCCTTCAAGGAGGCCGCGCGCAAGGCTTCGCCCGTGCTCCTCGAGCCGATGATGGCCGTTGAGGTCACCACGCCCGAGGACTACATGGGTGAGGTCATCGGCGACATCAACTCCCGCCGTGGCCAGATCCAGGCCATGGAGGAGCGGGCTGGTGCCCGCGTCGTGAAGGGCCTCGTGCCCCTGTCGGAGATGTTCGGCTACGTCGGCGACCTCCGCAGCAAGACGTCGGGTCGCGCAAGCTACTCGATGCAGTTCGACTCCTACGCCGAGGTTCCGCGGAACGTCGCCGAGGAGATCATCGCGAAGGCCAAGGGCGAGTAACGCACCGCGTTCACACGCTTTAGGCTTGACTCCGGAGCCTCACGGGTCATTCATCCGCGTTCGTGGCTGAATGACCCGGGGCCCGGGACTTAACAGCAAAGATCACCTGGCGCCGACGAACCAAGGCGTACAGAACCACTCCACAGGAGGACCCCAGTGGCGAAGGCGAAGTTCGAGCGGACTAAGCCGCACGTCAACATCGGCACCATCGGTCACATCGACCACGGTAAGACGACCCTCACGGCCGCCATTACCAAGGTGCTGCACGACGCGTACCCGGACCTGAACGAGGCCACCCCGTTCGACAACATCGACAAGGCGCCCGAGGAGCGCCAGCGCGGTATCACCATCTCCATCGCGCACGTCGAGTACCAGACCGAGGCGCGTCACTACGCCCACGTCGACTGCCCGGGTCACGCGGACTACATCAAGAACATGATCACCGGTGCCGCCCAGATGGACGGCGCCATCCTGGTGGTCGCCGCCACCGACGGCCCGATGCCGCAGACCAAGGAGCACGTGCTCCTGGCCCGCCAGGTCGGCGTTCCGTACATCGTCGTCGCCCTGAACAAGGCCGACATGGTGGACGACGAGGAGATCCTGGAGCTCGTCGAGCTCGAGGTCCGTGAGCTCCTCTCCGAGTACGAGTTCCCGGGCGACGACGTTCCGGTCGTCAAGGTCTCCGCTCTGAAGGCCCTTGAGGGCGAGAAGGAGTGGGTGGACTCCGTCCTCAACCTGATGAACGCCGTCGACGAGTCGATCCCGCAGCCGGAGCGCGACGTCGACAAGCCGTTCCTCATGCCGATCGAGGACGTCTTCACGATCACCGGTCGTGGCACCGTCGTCACCGGTCGTATCGAGCGTGGTGTCCTCAAGGTCAACGAGACCGTCGACATCATCGGCATCAAGACCGAGAAGACCACCACCACGGTCACCGGCATCGAGATGTTCCGCAAGCTGCTCGACGAGGGCCAGGCCGGTGAGAACGTCGGTCTGCTGCTCCGCGGCATCAAGCGCGAGGACGTCGAGCGCGGCCAGGTCATCATCAAGCCGGGCTCGGTCACCCCGCACACCGAGTTCGAGGCGCAGGCCTACATCCTGTCCAAGGACGAGGGTGGCCGCCACACGCCGTTCTTCAACAACTACCGCCCGCAGTTCTACTTCCGTACGACGGACGTGACCGGCGTGGTGACCCTCCCCGAGGGCACCGAGATGGTCATGCCGGGTGACAACACCGAGATGTCGGTGGCGCTCATCCAGCCCGTCGCCATGGAGGAGGGCCTGAAGTTCGCCATCCGCGAGGGTGGCCGCACCGTGGGCGCCGGCCAGGTCACCAAGATCACCAAGTAAGCTCCGCTTGCTTGAGGGTCATCTGACCTAAGGGGAGGCCCGTACGACTCCGGTCGTACGGGCCTCTTCGGCGTTTTGTCACCCGTAGAGCGGTAGCCCCTCCGTCGAGATCGTCCAGTCGCCGATGGTGACGTCCTCGCCGTAGACGAAGTCCTTACGGGTGGCGTAGCGGGGGCCGGCCGGGGTGGAGTGGATGTCCGTGAAGACGGCGCCGGTGCCGGTGCGGGGGTCGAAGATGGCGTATACGGGGATGCCCATCAGGGGATAGTCGCGGATCTTGCCGACCCAGTCGTTGTCGGGGTTGGAGCGAGAGACGATCTCGACGGCGGCGATGAGTGTGCGGGGATCGAAGGAGCCATCACCCTCCATATCGGCCAGCGCGATCACCATCACGTCGGGGTGCCGCAAGATAGTCTCGGGTTCGTCCTCCACGTCGGGTTCGCCCGTGTGGGCCACGATCTCCTCCGGCATGACCTTCTCCAGGCGCTTCCGGAGATACAACGCGGTCAGCTCGTGTTGCTTCACGGGCGACATCATGTCGTGGACGAGTCCTTCCTTGGTGATCTCGAACTTGCCAGGGAGGGTGTCCTCCACGGACTGAACAAAGTCCCGCATGGCTCGATAGGCGTGGGAGGCGCCCTGCCGCGCGTCGTCCGGTGCGATGGTCATGGCGCTCGCTCCTCGTCTGTGCCCAGGGGCAAGGATCGTCGCTTTCATGCTAGGCGGCCTCCAGGAGATCGGTTCGGCAGTCGCGGCAGCGGCCGGGTCGGGGCGCCCGGAAGGCGCGGTCACAGCCGTCGCAGGTCTGGAGCGAGTGCCGTACGGGTGGCGGAGCGGCCGGTACGTGGAACGGCGGTGGGGGCGGCAGCTGCGTGGCCAGGCGGTGGGCCAGCAGGGCGGCGGGCCGGCGTAGCTCCTCGGGTGGCAGGTCGGTGGTCAGGGCCCGGCCTACGGCGGTGGGGCTGACGTCGCGTTCCAGCCAGGCCGCGACGCCAGGGGCCAGGTGAGCCGCGTCGATCTCGGAGAGCAGCAGGCGGGGGTCCTGACGGCGCAGGCCCGCGAGCAGGTCCGTGGCCGTCCGGAGGAGCGCGAGGGAGGGGCAGGCCGGGCGCGGTACCGCCGGGAGCGCCTTGCGCGGTGCGGGGATCTTCCGAGCCGTGGCCGCCCTGGGCCCGTGAGCGTCCCTCCGGCCGCCGGGCTGGTTGCAGGAGATGGTGTGGGTGACGATACGGCCGCCGGGGACGCGTTGGCGCTCGCGGCGCAGGTAGCCGTGGGCTTCCAGCTCGCGCAGCGCGGCGGCGATGCGGGTCGCGCCCTCGGGGAAACGGGCGGTGAGCGTCTTGATGTCGACGCGGGCGCCCTTCGGCAGCGACTGGATGTGGCAGGCCAGACCGATCGCGAGGAGGGAGAGGTCCGGATGCTGGGTGAGGTGGTTGCCGATCACCGTGAAACGGGTGGTGTGGCGGGTGTGGTCGTGGACGAGCCCGCCGGAGTGTGCGACTTCGGGGCCCCGGTTCGGGTGCTTGTTGCCCGCAACAGGGGGCTGGGCGTGCGGGGGCACGCTAGGGTGCTGGGTGTCCATCAGGAAGCTGCTTCTTCCTCGGTGGTCAGGCCCTCGCACTGGGATGCCAGTCCCGGCGAGGGCCGTCGCATGTCTGGGTTGTGTTGCGCTGAGCGTAAGACAGGCAACGGGCTGGAAATCCAGCTGAGTTGGCGATGTTCACCCGTGAGGGTGAGGTGGCGCCACGGGCGGGAGGGGTGGGGCTTGGTCGGGTTCTTTCACCCTCGTGTTCCTTGGGAAAGACCGCCTGGCGCACCGGAACACGGGCGGCCGCGTTCCGGCGCCGGGACGGTGATCTCGGCCCATACGGTCTTGCGCGGAGTCCGGCCCGACGCGACGCCCCAGCGATCGGCCAGCGCCTCCACGACGACCAGCCCCCGCCCCGAGTCGCCCTCCGCGGAGGGGAGTTGGATCCGGGGCAGGCGGTCACCGCGCGTGTCGGTCACCTCGATGCGGAGTGTGTCGCCGACGACGTAGAGCGTGAGGCGGAAACTCCTCCCGGGAACCCTGCCGTGGGTCGCGGCGTTGGCCGCCAGCTCGGCCACGATGTGCTGCGCCGCGTCCAACGGAAGCCCCCAGGTGCGGAGTTGTTCGGTGGCGAGTAGTCGGGCCAGGCGGGCGCCGCGAGGCGTGGGGGACAGGAGCACCGTGAAGTTGGGGATGGGGCTGGGGAGTTCGGCCGGGGGCGCGGCGGTTTCCTGATTCATGTCACTCAGCGTGTCGGAGCCTGCTTCCCTGGGTGAGCGACAAGGCCCTTACGGCCGGTGACTGTCCCGTCTTTGTCTCGGCTGTCTCGGCTGTCTCAGGCGTTGTACGGGTACGACTGCGCGGCGAAGGAGGAGCCATGGGCGAGGGTGTGGACGAGGCGGGTTGGGATGTCGAGCCGGGCGACGAGATCGAGCCGGTGGTTCAGGCGGTGGGGCGACTGCTCAGGGTGTGCCGGGAGGCGGCCGGGCTGACGGTGTCCGAGCTGGCCGAGGCCATGGGGTACGGCGAGGACATGATCCGCAAGATCGAGCGGGGCGCCCGCATCCCCCGACCGGAGTTCCTGGACAGGGCGGACCAGCTCCTGAGGGCGCAGGGGCATCTGCGGGCGTTCATGGAGGACATGAAGAGGGCCCGGTATCCGAAGAAGGTGCGGGAGCTGGCGGACTTGGAGGCGCGGGCGGTGGAGATGCTGGCGTACGGCAACCACAACATCCATGGCTTGCTTCAGACGCCGGAGTACGCGCGCACGCTGTTCGAGATGACGCAGCCCGCACTCACCGAAGACGTCGTGGAGCGGGAGACCTCCGCACGTATGGCTCGCAAGGCCGTCTTTGAACGCGAGCCGGCCCCGACGCTCAGTTTCGTCCTGGAGCAGGTGACTCTCGAACGTCCCTACGGTGGGAAGATGGTGTTGCGCCGACAGCTCGAACACCTCTTGGAGGTAGCGAAGTTGCGGAACGTCACGCTTCAGGTCATGCCGACCGGCCGGGAGGAACACGCCGGAACGCAGGGCGAGATCCGGGTGTTGAAGTTCGCCGATGGCACGTCGATCGGACGTTCCGACGGTGCGTTCAACGGCCGTCCGGTCTCAAGCCCAAAGGATCTTCGGATCCTTGAACTGCGCTATGGCATTATCCGGGCGCAGGCTCTCACGCCGAGGGAGTCGCAAGCCTTCATCGAGCGAGCACTGGGGAGACTATGAGCACCGCCGAACTCCACTGGTTCAAGAGCAGCTACAGCGACAGCGGTGAGCCCGGCTCCTGCCTCGAAGTCGCCCCCACCCCCACCACCATCCACATCCGCGACTCCAAGAACACCGAAGGCCCCCGCCTCGCCGTCACTCCGACGGCCTGGGCCGACTTCCTGCCGTACGCGACCGAGACTCCCCGTCCCTGAGGGCCCTACGGGTGGTAGAGGGCGTGGGCGCGCGTCAGGTCTGCACGCGCGTCCTCGCCGAGGTGCAGGAAGTAGTTCGCCTGCCATGCCTGCGTGCTGTGTGCCTGGCGATTCGTCGTGGTCACCCAGGGCGGGTAGACGCGGAATCCTCGCTTCCCGGCGGAGCCGTTCCGTGACATGATCCCGCGCTCGCACAGCACCTCGCGCGAGAACACGAACTGTCCGAAGTGGTCGTTGTCGCGGCTGCTGATCACGACGAGGTCAACCCCGTCGTCGGCATCGAAGGGCCTGATCGGACCCTCCGGGGACCGCTGCCACACGGTGACGAACTGGCCCACCTTCGTCGGGGTCGTCTTGGCCACGCGGAACCTGACAGGGAGCCCGTCGAGCGTGAATCGGTGAGCCGCGTACTCGGCGCTCTCCGGTTCGGGCACCGGCTGCGAGCAGGCAAAGCCGCACGGGTCGTACACCTGTGACTTCGCTGCCAGGAGGTCGCAGTGGAGCCCCGACCACGGCTGATTCGCCATCATCCCCTCATCCTGCCATCACGCCCGCCACCCGCTGCGGGGTGATCCTCGCCGACGGCCGACACCCCACACCAGCAGGGCCAGGGTCAGCAGCGCGGCCCCTGTCGCCGGGACGGCACCCCACCCGCCGAACCGGTACGCGGTGATGCCGAGGGCGGAGCCCGCCGCGCCGCCGAGGTAGTACGACGTCATGTAGACCGAGGCGATCCGGGCCCGGGGGTGGTCCGGAAGGCCGTAGACCACGCTCATGTTGAGCAGCTGGACGCCGTGGACGGCGGCGTCCAGCACCAGCACCCCGGCCACCAGCCAGGCCAGGCTGCTGCCGCCCGGCCACATCGCGGCGAACGCGGCCACACCGAGGAGGAGCAGCACGCCGGTGGCCACGCCCTGGCGGCCGGTGTCGGCGAGCCGGCCCGTCGCCTTGGCCGCGATCGCGCCCGCCGCGCCCACCAGCGCGAACAGCCCGATCGCGGAGGCATCCCAGCCGTAGTGCGGGCCGGCCAGCAGGAACGCCGAGGTCGCCCAGAAGGCACTGAAGGCTGCGAAGCAGCACGCCCCGATCAGTGAGCGCCGACGCAGAACCGGCTCCGCAGCCGCCAGCCGTAGCGTGGCGGCGAGCTGGGCGCCGTAGCCGATCGGCACGTCCGGAGGTGACGACGGCAGCACCCGGACGAGGAACAGGGCCACGGCCGCCAGCGTCCCGGCCGCGGCCAGGAACACCGCCCGCCAGCCGAACGCCCCGCCGACCAGGCCGGCCGCGGTGCGGGAGAACAGGATGCCGAGCAGGACGCCGGTGAGCAGGGTGCCCATCGCCCGGCCGCGCTCCTCGGCGGGGACGACGGAGGCCGCGTACGGGATGAGGACCTGCACGACGACCGCCCCGGCGCCCACGGCCGCGCCTCCGGCCAGCAGCACCCACAGCGAGGGGGCCGACCCCGACAGGAGCATTCCGGCGCCGGCCGTGCCGAGCAGGATCCCGACCAGGCGGCGGCGCGCCACGATGTCGCCGAGTGGCACGATCAGCAGCAGGCCCAGCGTGTAACCGGCCTGGGTGGTGGTCACCAGCATCCCGGTCGCGGACGGGGAGGCGTCGTAGGAGTCCGCGATCCGGGGGAGCAGGGGTTGGCAGTAGTAGAGGCAGGCGGCGATCAGGCCGCAGGCCGCCGCCAGGAGGCCGATCAGGCGTGGGTGCGGCGGGGCCGGTATCGCGGCCCGGTCGGCCGGCTGCGGCGACCGGCCGGGGTCTGCCCTATCGGCCGGGGCGGGAATCGTCATGACAGGGACGCTAGGCAGCTCCTGGCCCCATCCCAAGATCCAATTCCGCGCACCGGGAGAGGTCCATTCCGCGCCGTGGCTCGCATCGACCGCGGCCCCGGTTTGACCTACGTCACCCTGGGGGTATTCTCTCCGGCTCGATTGGCGGAGGCCCCGCCGTATATGGCAGACTGTCGGAGTTGCTCGGTCGAGTGTTGATGCTGCGCGCCTCCCGCCGGGAGGACCGGAAGCGAGTCCCACAGTACTCGTCGTCCTAACTGCCCTCGGGCAGCACTGGGGCGGACGTACGGGAATCTTCCGGGAAGTGTGAGCGCGGCACCGGCCAGGCGCCCGGTGGGCCCGAGGTCCCCGGTCCGCGGTTCCGGAAGGGCCGTCGCATTTCCCGGCAGGGATGTTCGAACAAGGGACATCTGTGTCAGCGAGAGCGCGACACGCCCGACCGCGTGGGTCGGAGAAGCGAAGGCAGCAGAAGGAATCCGCCGGGTTCCAGAGCGTTAGAAGAGACAGGACTACTGAGTAGCCATGGCGGGACAGAAGATCCGCATCCGGCTCAAGGCCTACGACCACGAGGTCATCGACTCCTCGGCGAAGAAGATCGTCGAGACGGTGACCCGCACTGGTGCGTCGGTCGCGGGCCCGGTGCCGCTGCCCACTGAGAAGAACGTGTACTGCGTCATCAAGTCGCCGCACAAGTACAAGGACTCGCGCGAGCACTTCGAGATGCGCACGCACAAGCGCCTGATCGACATTCTCGACCCGACCCCCAAGACCGTTGACTCTCTGATGCGACTCGACCTCCCGGCCGGTGTCGACATCGAGATCAAGCTCTGAGGCTGGTGGGCTGAGAATGGCTAAGCAGATCAAGGGCATCCTGGGCGAGAAGCTCGGCATGACGCAGGTGTGGGACGAGAACAACCGTGTTGTTCCGGTCACCGTCGTCAAGGCCGGCCCCAACGTCGTGACCCAGGTCCGTACCAACGACGTCGACGGCTACGAGTCGGTCCAGATCGCCTTCGGCGAGATCGACCCGCGCAAGGTGAACAAGCCCCTCAAGGGCCACTTCGCCAAGGCCGACGTCACCCCCCGTCGTCACCTCGTCGAGATCCGGACGGCCGATGCCGCCGAGTACACGCTCGGTCAGGAAATCACCGCCGAGGTCTTCGAGGCCGGCGTGAAGGTCGACGTCACCGGCAAGAGCAAGGGCAAGGGCTTCGCCGGTGTCATGAAGCGCCACAACTTCCGTGGCCTCGGCGCCGGACACGGCACCCAGCGCAAGCACCGCTCTCCCGGTTCCATCGGTGGCTGCGCCACCCCGGGCCGTGTGTTCAAGGGCCTCCGCATGGCGGGTCGCATGGGCAACGAGCGGGTCACCACCCAGAACCTGACCGTCCACGCCGTTGACGCGGAGAAGGGTCTGCTGCTCATCAAGGGCGCGGTTCCCGGTCCGAACGGCGGCCTCGTCCTGGTCCGCACCGCGGCCAAGGGGGCCTGAGGTAACCGATGAGCACTGTTGACATCCTTTCGCCGGCTGGCGACAAGGCCGGTTCCGTCGAGCTCCCCGCGGAGATCTTCGACGCCAAGGTCAGCGTTCCGCTGATCCACCAGGTCGTCGTCGCGCAGCTGGCCGCTGCCCGTCAGGGCACGCACAAGACGAAGACCCGTGGCGAGGTCCGTGGTGGCGGCAAGAAGCCGTACCGCCAGAAGGGCACCGGTCGCGCCCGTCAGGGTTCGACCCGCGCGCCGCAGTTCGCCGGTGGTGGCGTCGTGCACGGCCCGCAGCCGCGTGACTACTCGCAGCGCACCCCGAAGAAGATGAAGGCCGCCGCCCTGCGCGGTGCCCTCACCGACCGGGCGCGTCACAACCGCATCCACGTCGTCTCCGGCGTGGTCGAGGGCGAGACCCCCAGCACCAAGGCCGCCAAGTCGCTGTTCGGCAAGATCTCGGAGCGCAAGAACCTGCTCCTGGTCGTCGACCGCGCCGACGAGGCCGCGTGGCTGTCCGCCCGCAACCTGCCCCAGGTCCACATCCTGGAGCCGGGCCAGCTGAACACGTACGACGTTCTCGTCTCGGACGACGTGGTCTTCACCCAGGCCGCTTTCGAGTCCTTCGTGTCCGGCCCGAAGGCCACCGACACCGAAGGGAGCGAGGTCTGATGGCCATCCGTCACCCCGCTATCGCCTCGAAGGCCGCCAAGGCCGCCAAGGCCGCGCGCGTCGCCAAGGCGCGTCGTCACGCCGCCGAGGGCAAGAACACCGTCGAGACGCCGCTGAGCAAGTCCTTCACGGACCCCCGTGACGTGCTGCTCAAGCCGGTCGTCTCCGAGAAGAGCTACGCGCTCCTCGACGACAACAAGTACACGTTCGTCGTCGCCCCGGGCGCCAACAAGACCCAGATCAAGCAGGCCGTCCAGGCGGTCTTCGACGTCAAGGTCACCGGGGTCAACACGATCAACCGCCAGGGCAAGCGCAAGCGCACGAAGACCGGTTTCGGTCAGCGTGCCGGCAGCAAGCGCGCGATCGTGACCCTCGCCGAGGGCGACCGTATCGACATCTTCGGCGGTCCGACCGCCTAAGGGCGGTCCGGATCGTCCGATATCGGACGAGGACTGAGAAATGGGAATCCGCAAGTACAAGCCGACTACGCCGGGCCGTCGTGGCGCCAGCGTCGCCGACTTCGTCGAGGTCACGCGGTCCACGCCGGAGAAGTCGCTGGTCCGCCCCCTGCACAGCAAGGGCGGCCGTAACAACGCCGGTCGTGTGACCGTTCGCCACCAGGGTGGCGGACACAAGCGCGCCTACCGAGTGATCGACTTCCGTCGTCACGACAAGGACGGCGTGCCGGCGAAGGTCGCGCACATCGAGTACGACCCCAACCGCACCGCGCGCATCGCGCTGCTGCACTACGCCGACGGCGAGAAGCGCTACATCCTCGCCCCGCGCAACCTGCAGCAGGGTGACCGCGTGGAGAACGGTCCCGGGGCCGACATCAAGCCGGGCAACAACCTGGCCCTCCGCAACATCCCGGTCGGTACCACGATCCACGCGATCGAGCTCCGTCCCGGTGGCGGTGCCAAGTTCGCCCGCTCCGCCGGTGCCTCCGTGCAGCTGCTCGCGAAGGAGGGCGCCTACGCCCACCTGCGCATGCCGTCCGGCGAGATCCGTCTCGTCGACGTCCGCTGCCGCGCCACCGTCGGTGAGGTCGGCAACGCCGAGCAGAGCAACATCAACTGGGGTAAGGCCGGCCGTAAGCGGTGGCTGGGCGTTCGCCCGACCGTCCGTGGTGTCGTGATGAACCCGGTTGACCACCCGCACGGTGGTGGTGAGGGCCGGACCTCCGGTGGTCGCCACCCTGTGTCCCCGTGGGGCAAGAAGGAAGGCCGTACTCGTTCGCCCAAGAAGGCGTCGAACAAGTACATCGTCCGCCGCCGCAAGACGAACAAGAAGCGCTAAGGACGGGTTGAGATGCCTCGTAGCCTGAAGAAGGGGCCCTTCGTCGACGACCACCTGATCAAGAAGGTGGACGCCCAGAACGAAGCCGGCACCAAGAACGTCATCAAGACCTGGTCCCGTCGCTCCATGATCGTCCCGGCCATGCTGGGCCACACGCTCGCGGTGCACAACGGCAAGACCCACATCCCGGTGTTCGTCACCGAGTCGATGGTCGGCCACAAGCTCGGCGAGTTCTCGCCGACGCGCACCTTCCGGGGTCACGTCAAGGACGACCGGAAGTCGAAGCGCCGCTAGTAGCGGATCGCATTCAGACACGTAAGTAACTGAGAGGGACAACCATGGAAGCCAGGGCCCAGGCGCGGTACATCCGCGTCACGCCCATGAAGGCCCGCCGCGTGGTGGACCTGATCCGTGGCATGGACGCCACGGAGGCTCAGGCTGTTCTGCGATTCGCTCCGCAGGCAGCCTCCGTGCCGGTCGGCAAGGTGCTCGACAGCGCCATCGCCAACGCCGCGCACAACTACGACCACACCGACGCCGACAGCCTCTACATCTCCGAGGCGTACGTCGACGAGGGCCCGACCCTGAAGCGGTTCCGTCCGCGTGCCCAGGGCCGTGCCTACCGGATCCGCAAGCGGACCAGCCACATCACCGTGGTCGTCAGCAGCAAGGAAGGAACCCGGTAATGGGCCAGAAGGTTAACCCGCATGGGTTCCGGCTCGGTGTCACGACCGACTTCAAGTCGCGTTGGTACGCCGACAAGCTGTACAAGGACTACGTCAAGGAAGACGTCGCCATCCGTCGGATGATGACGTCCGGCATGGAGCGCGCCGGCATCTCGAAGGTGGAGATCGAGCGCACCCGTGACCGCGTCCGTGTGGACATCCACACGGCTCGCCCGGGCATCGTCATCGGCCGCCGCGGCGCCGAGGCCGACCGCATCCGCGGTGACCTGGAGAAGCTGACCGGCAAGCAGGTCCAGCTGAACATCCTCGAGGTCAAGAACCCGGAGACGGACGCTCAGCTGGTGGCCCAGGCCGTCGCCGAGCAGCTGTCCTCCCGCGTCTCCTTCCGCCGTGCCATGCGCAAGAGCATGCAGTCGGCGATGAAGGCGGGCGCCAAGGGCATCAAGATCCAGTGCGGTGGCCGTCTCGGCGGCGCCGAGATGTCCCGCTCGGAGTTCTACCGCGAGGGCCGTGTGCCCCTGCACACGCTCCGCGCGAACGTGGACTACGGCTTCTTCGAGGCCAAGACGACCTTCGGCCGCATCGGTGTGAAGGTCTGGATCTACAAGGGCGACGTCAAGAACATCGCCGAGGTCCGCGCCGAGAACGCTGCGGCCCGTGCGGGTAACCGCCCGGCCCGTGGTGGTGCCGACCGCCCGGCCCGTGGTGGCCGCGGTGGCGAGCGGCGCGGTCGCAAGCCGCAGCAGGCTGCCGGCGCCGAGGCCCCCAAGGCCGAGGCTCCGAAGGCCGAGGCTCCGGCTGAGAGCACCGGAACGGAGGCCTGACCGACATGCTGATCCCCCGTAGGGTCAAGCACCGCAAGCAGCACCACCCGAAGCGCTCCGGCGCTGCCAAGGGTGGCACGACGGTTGCGTTCGGCGAGTACGGCATCCAGGCGCTCACCCCGGCGTATGTGACGAACCGTCAGATCGAGGCCGCTCGTATCGCCATGACGCGTCACATCAAGCGTGGTGGCAAGGTCTGGATCAACATCTACCCGGACCGTCCCCTCACCAAGAAGCCTGCCGAGACCCGCATGGGTTCCGGTAAGGGTTCCCCGGAGTGGTGGATCGCCAACGTCAAGCCCGGACGCGTGATGTTCGAGCTGTCGTACCCCAACGAGAAGATTGCGCGTGAGGCCCTGACGCGTGCGGCTCACAAGCTGCCGATGAAGTGCCGGATCGTCAAGCGCGAGGCAGGTGAAGCGTGATGTCGGCCGGTACCAAGGCGTCCGAGCTGCGCGAGCTGGGCAACGAGGAGCTTCTGGCGAAGCTCCGCGAGGCCAAGGAAGAGCTGTTCAATCTCCGCTTCCAGGCGGCGACGGGTCAGCTCGAGAACCACGGCCGTCTGAAGGCGGTCCGCAAGGACATCGCGCGGATCTACACCCTGATGCGCGAGCGTGAGCTGGGCATCGAAACGGTGGAGAACGCCTGATGAGCGAGAAGAACGTGACTGAGAACGCAGAGGCCCGCGGCTTCCGCAAGACCCGTGAGGGTCTCGTCGTCAGCGACAAGATGGACAAGACCGTCGTCGTCGCCGTCGAGGACCGCGTCAAGCACGCGCTGTACGGCAAGGTCATCCGCCGTACCAACAAGCTCAAGGCGCACGACGAGCAGAACGCCGCGGGTGTCGGCGACCGCGTCCTCCTGATGGAGACCCGGCCGCTGTCCGCGACGAAGCGCTGGCGCGTCGTCGAGATCCTCGAGAAGGCCAAGTAATTTCCTGCGGGGCTAACCTCGCAGGTCAGTTCCGCCAGGCTCGGCAGGGGCGCTCGTACTGAGGCCCCTGCCGGGAACCGGCAGACAAACAGGAGATAGACGTGATCCAGCAGGAGTCGCGACTGCGCGTCGCCGACAACACGGGCGCGAAGGAAATCCTTTGCATCCGTGTGCTCGGTGGCTCCGGTCGCCGCTACGCGGGCATCGGTGACGTCATCGTCGCCACCGTCAAGGACGCGATCCCCGGTGGCAACGTGAAGAAGGGTGACGTCGTCAAGGCGGTCATCGTTCGCACCGTCAAGGAGCGCCGCCGTCCGGACGGCTCGTACATCCGCTTCGACGAGAACGCCGCCGTCATTCTGAAGAACGACGGCGACCCTCGCGGCACCCGCATCTTCGGCCCGGTCGGCCGTGAGCTGCGCGAGAAGAAGTTCATGAAGATCATCTCGCTCGCGCCGGAGGTGCTGTAAGCATGAAGATCAAGAAGGGCGACCTGGTCCAGGTCATCACCGGTAAGGACAAGGGCAAGCAGGGCAAGGTCATCGCGGCCTACCCCCGCGAGGACCGTGTCCTGGTCGAGGGTGTCAACCGGGTCAAGAAGCACACCAAGGCCGGTCCGACCGCTCGCGGTTCCCAGGCCGGCGGCATCGTCACGACCGAGGCGCCGATCCACGTCTCCAACGTCCAGCTGGTCGTTGAGAAGGACGGCAACAAGGTCGTCACGCGTGTCGGCTACCGCTTCGACGACGAAGGCAACAAGATCCGCGTTGCCAAGCGGACGGGTGAGGACATCTGATGGCTACCACCACCACTCCGCGTCTGAAGCAGAAGTACCGCGAGGAGATCGCGGGCAAGCTGCGTGACGAGTTCAAGTACGAGAACGTCATGCAGGTTCCCGGCCTCGTCAAGATCGTGGTCAACATGGGTGTCGGCGACGCCGCCCGTGACTCGAAGCTGATCGAGGGCGCGATCCGCGACCTGACCACCATCACCGGTCAGAAGCCGGCCGTCACCAAGGCCCGCAAGTCCATCGCGCAGTTCAAGCTGCGTGAGGGCCAGCCGATCGGTGCCCACGTCACGCTCCGTGGCGACCGCATGTGGGAGTTCCTGGACCGCACCCTGTCGCTCGCGCTGCCGCGCATCCGCGACTTCCGTGGTCTGTCCCCCAAGCAGTTCGACGGCCGTGGCAACTACACCTTCGGTCTCACGGAGCAGGTCATGTTCCACGAGATCGACCAGGACAAGATCGACCGTACCCGGGGCATGGACATCACCGTGGTCACCACGGCGACCAACGACGCTGAGGGCCGCGCGCTCCTTCGTCACCTCGGCTTCCCGTTCAAGGAGGCGTGAGCGAGATGGCGAAGAAGGCTCTGATTGCCAAGGCTGCTCGCAAGCCCAAGTTCGGTGTGCGTGGCTACACCCGCTGCCAGCGCTGCGGCCGTCCGCACTCCGTGTACCGCAAGTTCGGCCTGTGCCGCGTGTGCCTTCGTGAGATGGCTCACCGTGGCGAGCTGCCGGGCGTGACCAAGAGCTCCTGGTAATCCCACTTTTAGGGATTCCTGAAGCTCTCGGTAAGCATCTGGGTCGGCAGGGGCCCTTCTCCACATGCCGTAGGCTTGTGGGGTTGGGCGTCTGCCGCGCCCGTACGACTTACTACGCCGTAGGTCCACCGCGCCGCACCCGTCCCGTCTCGGATCGGGGAGAGGGATGGCGCACCAGGAAACCCCGGCGAGAGAGGCCGAAGGCCAATTCATGACCATGACTGATCCGATCGCAGACATGCTTACGCGTCTGCGGAACGCGAACTCGGCATACCACGACTCCGTGACGATGCCGGCATCGAAGATCAAGTCGCACATCGCGGAGATCCTCCAGCAGGAGGGCTTCATCACGGGCTGGAAGGTCGAGGACGCCGAGGTCGGCAAGAACCTCGTTCTCGAGCTGAAGTTCGGCCCGAACCGTGAGCGCTCCATCGCGGGCATCAAGCGGATCTCCAAGCCCGGTCTCCGGGTGTACGCGAAGTCCACCAACCTGCCGAAGGTGCTCGGCGGCCTCGGCGTGGCGATCATCTCCACGTCCCACGGGCTCCTCACCGACAAGCAGGCCGGCAAGAAGGGCGTGGGTGGGGAAGTCCTCGCCTACGTCTGGTAACGGAAGGGAACGGAGGAAACAGCTATGTCGCGTATTGGCAAGCTCCCCATCACGGTTCCCGCCGGCGTGGACGTCACCATCGACGGCCGTACGGTCTCGGTCAAGGGCCCCAAGGGCTCGCTGACCCACACCGTTGCCGCGCCGATCGACATCGCTAAGGGCGAGGACGGCACCCTCCAGGTGACCCGCCCGAACGACGAGCGTCAGAACAAGGCCCTGCACGGCCTGTCCCGCACGCTGGTGGCGAACATGATCACCGGCGTGACCCAGGGTTACGTGAAGAAGCTCGAGATCAGCGGTGTCGGTTACCGAGTGACCGCCAAGGGTTCGAACCTGGAGTTCGCTCTCGGTTACAGCCACCCGATCCTGGTCGAGGCCCCCGAAGGCATCACCTTCAAGGTCGAGGCGCCCACGCGCTTCTCGGTCGAGGGCATCGACAAGCAGAAGGTCGGCGAGGTTGCGGCCAACATCCGCAAGCTGCGCAAGCCCGACCCGTACAAGGCCAAGGGCGTCAAGTACGAGGGCGAAGTCATCCGCCGCAAGGTCGGAAAGGCGGGTAAGTAAGCCATGGCATACGGGCAGAAGATCCTCAAGGGCGACGCCTACAAGCGCGCCGCGATCAAGCGCCGTCACATCCGGATCCGCAAGAACCTTTCCGGTACGGCGGAGCGTCCCCGTCTGGTCGTAACCCGCTCCAACCGCCACATCGTGGCGCAGGTGATCGACGACCTGAAGGGCCACACCCTGGCGTCGGCGTCCACGCTGGACAGCTCGATCCGCGGTGGCGAGGGCGACAAGTCCGCGCAGGCCAAGCAGGTCGGCGCCCTGGTCGCCGAGCGTGCCAAGGCCGCCGGCGTCGAGGCTGTCGTGTTCGACCGTGGTGGCAACCAGTACGCCGGGCGCATCGCCGCCCTGGCGGACGCCGCCCGCGAAGCCGGGCTCAAGTTCTGAGCCTGCCGTAGCTAGCGGAAACAGAGAGAGGTAATTCCAATGGCTGGACCCCAGCGCCGCGGTGGCGGTGCCGGTGGCGGCGAGCGGCGGGACCGGAAGGGCCGTGACGGCGGCGCTGCTGCCGCCGAGAAGACCGCGTACGTTGAGCGCGTTGTCGCGATCAACCGCGTCGCCAAGGTTGTGAAGGGTGGTCGTCGCTTCAGCTTCACCGCGCTGGTCGTGGTGGGCGACGGTGACGGCACCGTGGGTGTCGGATACGGCAAGGCCAAGGAGGTGCCGGCCGCCATCGCCAAGGGCGTTGAGGAGGCCAAGAAGCACTTCTTCAAGGTCCCCCGGATCCAGGGCACCATCCCGCACCCGATCCAGGGTGAGAAGGCTGCCGGCGTCGTGCTGCTCAAGCCCGCGTCCCCGGGTACCGGTGTTATCGCCGGTGGTCCGGTGCGTGCCGTGCTCGAGTGCGCCGGTATCCACGACATCCTGTCGAAGTCGCTCGGCTCCGACAACGCGATCAACATCGTGCACGCGACCGTGGAGGCCCTGAAGGGCCTGCAGCGTCCCGAGGAGGTCGCGGCCCGCCGCGGTCTGCCGCTGGAGGACGTCGCCCCCGCGGCCCTGCTGCGTGCGCGTGCCGGGGCTGGTGCGTAATGGCTCAGCTCAAGATCACGCAGGTTAAGTCGTACATCGGCAGCAAGCAGAACCACCGTGACACCCTGCGCTCCCTTGGTCTCAAGGGCATCAACACGCAGGTCGTCAAGGAGGACCGCCCCGAGTTCCGCGGCATGGTGCACACCGTCCGCCACCTCGTGACGGTCGAGGAGGTCGACTGATCATGGCGGAGCAGAACCCGCTGAAGATCCACAACCTCCGTCCCGCCCCGGGCGCCAAGACCGCCAAGACCCGTGTGGGTCGTGGTGAGGCGTCGAAGGGTAAGACGGCCGGTCGTGGTACGAAGGGTACGAAGGCTCGTTACCAGGTTCCGGAGCGCTTCGAGGGTGGCCAGATGCCGCTCCACATGCGCCTCCCGAAGCTGAAGGGCTTCAAGAACCCGTTCAAGACCGAGTTCCAGGTCGTGAACCTCGACAAGCTGGCCGCGCTCTACCCCGAGGGTGGCGAGGTCACGGTCGAGGGTCTGGTGGCCAAGGGTGCCGTTCGCAAGAACAGCCTCGTCAAGGTCCTCGGCCAGGGCGAGATCTCCGTGGCGCTGCAGGTGACGGTCGACGCCGTCTCCGGCTCCGCCAAGGAGAAGATCACCGCCGCCGGCGGTACGGTCACCGAGCTGGTCTGAGCCCCTCAGGTCCCTCGATGACGTGAACGATCCCGACCGGGGATACCCCACAAAAGGGGTATCCCCGGTTGGTCGTTCCTAGGGCGGTGCTCTCGCCGGTAAGGTGGCCAGCACTGCCTACTTTCATCGGGTGCTTCCCATGGGGCACCCTGAGCGGCAGTTGACCGTTATCCATTCGTCCATTCGTCGAACCTCAAGACCGTCACCCTTGACGCAGTTGCGCGGGGGTCGCAGGAGGCACCGTGCTCACCGCGTTCGCCCGGGCGTTCAGGACGCCCGACCTGCGCAAGAAGCTGCTCTTCACGCTGGCCATCATCGTGGTCTACCGGGTAGGCACCCACATCCCGATCCCCGGCGTCAACTACAAGGCCGTCCAGCAGTGTGTGAGCGAGGCGGGGGCCAACCAGGGCCTGTTCGGCCTCGTGAACATGTTCAGCGGCGGCGCGCTGCTGCAGATCACGGTCTTCGCGCTCGGCATCATGCCGTACATCACGGCCAGCATCATCCTTCAGCTGCTGACCGTGGTCATCCCGCGTCTGGAAGCCCTGAAGAAGGAGGGCCAGGCCGGCACGGCGAAGATCACGCAGTACACCCGTTATCTCACCGTGGCGCTCGCCATCCTCCAGGGCACCGGCCTCGTCGCCACCGCCCGCAGCGGGGCGCTCTTCAACGGCTGCTCGGTCGCGGCGAGCATCGTCCCGGACCAGGCGATCTTCACGACGATCACGATGGTCGTCTGCATGACCGCCGGTACGTGTGTCGTGATGTGGCTGGGTGAGCTGATCACCGACCGCGGCATCGGCAACGGCATGTCGATCCTGATGTTCATCTCGATCGCCGCGACCTTCCCGTCCGCGCTGTGGGCGATCAAGAAGCAGGGCACCCTGGCCGGCGGCTGGATCGAGTTCGGCACCGTGATCCTGGTCGGCCTGGTCATGGTCGCGCTGGTGGTCTTCGTCGAGCAGGCCCAGCGCCGTATCCCGGTGCAGTACGCGAAGCGCATGATCGGCCGTCGTTCCTACGGCGGTACGTCCACATACATCCCGCTCAAGGTGAACCAGGCGGGTGTGATTCCCGTCATCTTCGCCTCGTCGCTGCTCTACATTCCGGCGCTCGTCGCGCAGTTCGCGGGGAGCAAATCGGACTGGGCCATCTGGATCAAGGACAACCTGACCAAGGGCGACCACCCGATTTACATCACTCTGTACTTCTTGCTCATCGTTTTCTTCGCGTTCTTCTACGTGGCGATCTCCTTCAACCCCGAGGAAGTCGCCGACAACATGAAGAAGTATGGTGGCTTCATCCCGGGCATCCGGGCTGGCCGACCGACCGCTGAGTACCTCAGCTACGTGCTCAACCGGATCACCTGGCCGGGTTCGCTGTATTTGGGTCTGATTGCTCTCGTGCCAACAATGGCGTTGGTCGGGTTCGGGGCGACGAACAACTTCCCGTTCGGCGGTACCAGCATCCTGATCATCGTGGGTGTCGGTCTCGAGACGGTGAAGCAGATCGAGAGCCAGCTCCAGCAGCGCAATTACGAAGGGTTCCTCCGCTGATGCGTATCGTCCTCGTCGGGCCGCCGGGCGCCGGTAAGGGAACGCAAGCCGTCCGGCTCGCCAAGGAGCTGGCCATCCCGCACATCTCCACAGGCGACCTGTTCCGGGCCAACATCAGCCAGCAGACCGAGCTGGGCAAGCTCGCGAAGTCCTACATGGACGCCGGCAACCTGGTCCCGGACGAGGTCACCATCGCGATGGCCAAGGACCGCATGGAGCAGCCGGACGCCGAGAACGGCTTCCTGCTCGACGGCTTCCCGCGGAACGTGCAGCAGGCCGAGGCGCTGGACGAGCTGCTCACGACCGAGGGCATCAGGCTGGACGCCGTCCTGGACCTGGAGGTCCCCGAGGACGAGGTGGTCAAGCGGATCGCCGGCCGGCGTATCTGCCGCAACGACTCCTCGCACGTCTTCCATGTGACGTACAGCCCGGCGAAGAAAGAGGGCGTGTGCGACGTCTGCGGCGGTGAGCTGTACCAGCGCGACGACGACCGCGAGGAGACCGTCCGCACGCGGCTCGAGGTCTACCACACGCAGACCGAGCCGATCATCGACTACTACAAGACGCAGGGCCTGGTCGTGACGATCTCCGCCCTGGGTCCCGTGGACGAGATCACGCAGCGGGCGCTGGGGGCACTCAAGCGCGAGAAGGCCGAGCAGTAGAGCCCGGCCCGCCCGGCCGCGGTGCCCTTCCCCGGGCGCCGCGGCCGTAGTGTTGTACAGGTAAACCCAGCCGACGTGAGTGATGGAGAGCGCAGGCCCCCATGGTGCAGATCAAGACGCCCGAGCAGATCGCGAAGATGCGGGCGGCGGGCCTGGTCGTAGCCGCCATCCACGCGGCCACCCGTGAGGCGGCGGTGCCCGGCGCCTCCACCAAGGACCTGGACGAGGTCGCCCGCAAGGTCCTCGCCGAGCACGGCGCGAAGTCGAACTTCCTGGGCTACGGCGGCTTCCCCGCCACGATCTGCACGTCGGTCAACGACGTGGTCGTCCACGGCATCCCCTCCGACGAGGTCGTCCTGAAGGACGGCGACATCATCTCCATCGACTGCGGCGCGATCATCGACGGCTGGCACGGCGACGCGGCCTACACGGCCTTCGTGGGCTCCGGTCACGCTCCGGAGCTGGTCGAGCTGTCCCGGGTGACGGAAGAGTCGATGTGGGCCGGCATCGCGGCCATGAAGCAGGGCAACCGCCTGGTCGACATCTCCCGCGCCATCGAGACGTACATCCGCCGCCAGCCGAAGCCGGGCGGCGGCAAGTACGGGATCATCGAGGACTACGGCGGCCACGGCATCGGCACCGAGATGCACATGGACCCGCATCTGCTGAACTACGTCGAACGCCGCCGCGGCAAGGGCCCCAAGCTGGTGCCCGGCTTCTGCCTCGCGATCGAGCCGATGGTCTCGCTCGGCACCCCGAAGACCGAGGTCCTCTCCGACGACTGGACGGTCATCACCACCGACGGCACCTGGTCCTCCCACTGGGAGCACTCGGTCGCCCTGACCCCCGAGGGCCCGCTGGTACTGACCGCGCCCGACGGCGGCAAGGCGAAGCTCGCCGAGCACGGCATCACCGCCGCTCCGGATCCGCTCGCTTAGTGATCTTCCCGGTGGGGCAGAATTCCTCGATTCGCCTTTCCGGGTACGCCGACGTAGACTGACTCGTCGGCTCTTGTGCACCCTCATGCCTGCATGCATGCACGGTCACGGGAGCCGATCAGGGTAGTCGATTCGAAGGGCGAAGCGTGGCCAAGAAGCAAGGTGCCATCGAGATCGAGGGCACTGTCGTCGAGTCTCTTCCGAACGCCATGTTCAAGGTCGAGCTCCAGAACGGCCACCAGGTCCTGGCACACATCAGCGGCAAGATGCGTATGCACTACATCCGCATCCTCCCTGACGACCGGGTCGTGGTGGAGCTGTCTCCGTACGACCTGACGCGTGGCCGGATCGTCTACCGGTACAAGTAGATCTTGCCCGCATCCCGCCTCGGCGGGGTGATGGCACTGACCCGGAGAACCTCAATCCCATGAAGGTCAAGCCGAGCGTCAAGAAGATCTGCGACAAGTGCAGGGTGATCCGCCGTCACGGTCGGGTCATGGTCATCTGCGAGAACCCGCGCCACAAGCAGCGCCAGGGCTGACGCACGACCATCACCCTCTGCACCTCTATCGCAGAGATTCGCGCGACGCGAGCTGAATATGTTCATACGCAGAGCCCGAGCCATCCAGCTCGACACCCCCGGTTCGGAGGCCGGGGACCCGGTTCGTACCTGGTACGGCGGCCGGGAGCCGGTTCTGCGGAAGACCTCCGAAGATCACCAGGAGCCATTGAATGGCACGCGTTTCCGGTGTTGACATCCCGCGCGAAAAGCGCGTGGAGGTCGCCCTCACCTACGTGTTCGGCATCGGCCGGACACTCTCGCAGCAGACGCTGGCCGAGACCGGTATCGACCCGAACACCCGCGTCCGCGACCTGACCGAAGAGCAGCTGGTCGCGATTCGTGAGTACGTCGACAACAACATCAAGACCGAGGGTGACCTCCGTCGCGAGATCCAGGCCGACATCCGCCGCAAGGTCGAGATCGGTTGCTACCAGGGTCTCCGTCACCGTCGCGGTCTGCCCGTCCGCGGTCAGCGCACCAGCACGAACGCCCGTACCCGCAAGGGCCCGCGTCGCGCCATCGCCGGCAAGAAGAAGCCGGGCAAGAAGTAGTCCGCAGCGGACAACGCTTCATCAGCGGTCTTCGCTGTAGGACCGACCACCTCCCCGTAGGAGTTTGTAGATGCCCCCCAAGGGTCGTCAGGGCGCTGCCAAGAAGGTGCGCCGCAAGGAAAAGAAGAACGTCGCTCACGGCCACGCGCACATCAAGAGCACGTTCAACAACACGATCGTCTCGATCACGGACCCGTCCGGCAACGTGATCTCCTGGGCCTCCGCCGGCCACGTCGGCTTCAAGGGCTCCCGCAAGTCCACGCCGTTCGCCGCGCAGATGGCCGCCGAGTCGGCTGCCCGCCGCGCCCAGGAGCACGGCATGCGCAAGGTCGACGTGTTCGTGAAGGGCCCGGGTTCCGGTCGTGAGACCGCGATCCGCTCCCTGCAGGCCACGGGCCTCGAGGTCGGCTCCATCCAGGACGTCACCCCGACCCCGCACAACGGCTGCCGTCCGCCGAAGCGTCGCCGCGTCTGACGCTTCACGGTCTGCGGTTGCGGGCGGTACGGCTCCTTCGGGCCGTGCCGCCCGTACCCTTGCAGTACCCGCGCTTTTCACGGGCGCGGTTTCCGTCGGGCGTCAAATAGCGGGCGCCCACGAATGAAGGATCTGATCCACACATGCTGATCGCTCAGCGTCCCTCGTTGACCGAAGAGGTCGTCGACGAGTTCCGCTCCCGGTTCGTGATCGAGCCGCTGGAGCCGGGCTTCGGCTACACCCTCGGCAACTCCCTGCGCCGTACGCTCCTGTCGTCGATCCCCGGTGCTGCTGTCACCAGCATCCGCATCGACGGTGTCCTGCACGAGTTCACCACCGTGCCGGGTGTCAAGGAGGACGTCACCGACCTGATCCTCAACATCAAGCAGCTGGTCGTCTCCTCGGAGCACGACGAGCCGGTCGTGATGTACCTGCGCAAGCAGGGCCCGGGTCTGGTCACCGCCGCCGACATCGCGCCGCCGGCCGGTGTCGAGGTGCACAACCCCGACCTGGTCCTCGCCACGCTCAACGGCAAGGGCAAGCTGGAGATGGAGCTGACCGTCGAGCGCGGTCGCGGTTACGTCTCCGCCGTGCAGAACAAGCAGGTGGGCCAGGAGATCGGCCGTATCCCGGTCGACTCGATCTACTCGCCGGTTCTGAAGGTCACGTACAAGGTCGAGGCCACGCGTGTCGAGCAGCGCACCGACTTCGACAAGCTGATCGTCGACGTCGAGACCAAGCAGGCGATGCGTCCGCGTGACGCCATGGCCTCCGCCGGTAAGACGCTGGTCGAGCTGTTCGGTCTCGCCCGTGAGCTGAACATCGACGCCGAGGGCATCGACATGGGCCCGTCCCCGACGGACGCCGCCCTTGCCGCCGACCTGGCGCTGCCGATCGAGGAGCTGGAGCTCACCGTTCGGTCGTACAACTGCCTCAAGCGCGAGGGCATCCACTCCGTGGGTGAGCTGGTCGCGCGCTCCGAGGCCGACCTGCTGGACATCCGCAACTTCGGTGCGAAGTCCATCGACGAGGTCAAGGCGAAGCTGGCCGGCATGGGCCTGGCCCTGAAGGACAGCCCGCCCGGATTCGACCCCACGGCCGCCGCGGACGCCTTCGGCGCCGACGACGATGCCGACGCGGGCTTCGTCGAGACCGAGCAGTACTAAGAGCTCGGGCCAGACGGTCCGTACTTGGGTGCGGGTGCGCTGTGCTTGATCGCGCAGTTCCCCGCGCCCCTTCCGGGCGCCCCTTCGGGGACGCCCGGATCTCCGACGGGCAACCGCCCGCTCGGATACTGACCCCGGTACCTGACACGGCCGGGGCAGACACACAGGAGAAGAACAATGCCGAAGCCCACCAAGGGTGCCCGTCTGGGCGGCAGCGCCGCGCACGAGAAGCTGCTCCTCGCGAACCTCGCGAAGGCGCTCTTCGAGCACGGCCGTATCACCACCACCGAGGCGAAGGCCCGCCGCCTGCGGCCGTACGCCGAGCGTCTGATCACCAAGGCGAAGAAGGGCGACCTTCACAACCGCCGCCAGGTGCTCCAGGTCATCACGGACAAGGGCATCGTCCACACGCTCTTCACCGAGATCGGCCCGCGGTACGAGAACCGTCCGGGTGGCTACACCCGCATCACCAAGATCGGTAACCGCCGTGGCGACAACGCGCCCATGGCTGTCATCGAGCTGGTCGAGGCGCTGACGGTCGCCCAGCAGGCGACCGGCGAGGCCGAGGCCGCCACCAAGCGTGCGGTCAAGGAGGCCGAGGAGGCCAAGGTCGAGGAGACCAAGGCCGACGAGGTCGTCGAGGACGCGGCTCCGGCTGAGCCCGCCGCGGAAGCGGCTGGTGAAGGCGACAAGGACGCCTGAGGCTCTGCCTTGCAGTGAACGGGTCCGCCCCTCGGGGCGGGCCCGTTCCGCGTTTCCTGAGAGGATCCAGGAGTGAGTGACGAAGTACTGCCCGGGTACGTCCGGGTCCGCCTCGACATCTCCTACGACGGCACCGACTTCCACGGCTGGGCCAAGCAGGCCGGCGGGAAGCGGACCGTGCAGGGGGAGATCGAGGACGCCCTGCGTACGGTGACGCGGTCGAGGGAGACGTACGAACTGACCGTCGCCGGGCGGACCGATGCCGGGGTGCATGCGCGGGGGCAGGTGGCGCACGTGGATCTGCCGGAGGAGGTCTGGCGGGAGCACAACCAGAAGCTGCTCAAGCGGCTCGCCGGGCGGCTGCCGAAGGATGTGCGGGTGTGGGCCCTCAGGCCGGCGCCGAGCGGCTTCAACGCCCGTTTCTCCGCCGTCTGGCGCCGGTACGCGTACCGGGTCACGGACAATCCCGGTGGTGTCGACCCCATCCTCCGCAACCACGTCCTCTGGCACGACTGGCCGCTCGACGTCGACGCCATGAACGAGGCCGCCCGGCAGCTGCTGGGCGAGCACGACTTCGCGGCCTACTGCAAGCGGCGGGAGGGCGCGACCACCATCCGTACGCTCCAGGAGCTGAGCCTCGTGCGCGGCTCCGACGGGATCGTCACTGCCACCGTGCGCGCCGACGCCTTCTGCCACAACATGGTGCGCTCGCTGATCGGGGCGCTGCTGTTCGTCGGGGACGGCCACCGCGGCCCGGAGTGGCCCGGGAAGGTGCTGGCCGCGGGGGTGCGGGACTCCGCCGTGCATGTCGTACGGCCGCACGGGCTGACCCTGGAGGAGGTCGGCTACCCCGCCGACGAGCTGCTGGCCGCGCGCAACAAGGAGGCGCGGAACAAACGCTCGCTGCCGTCGGCGGGGTGCTGCTGAGCGGGGGACCGTCCGGCGGGTCGGGCCCTACCGGTTCGCCGCCGCGGACGCCTCGGCCTGGCCGCGGCGGTAGATCTGGTTGAAGGTGAACTGCTGCAGGTCGTCGCCGACGCGGAAGACCTTCGTGTCCTTGTCGGTGACGTCCTTGCCGTTGAGGAAGCCGCCGGTCGTGAAGTAGACGTAGCGGCCGACGGCGTTCGTGGTGGTCAGGCAGATCGCGGCGTCGCAGAAGTTCTTGACGCCCTTGCCGGGCAGGGAGCGCACCACGGCCTTCTTGGCGGCCTGCGCCTTGACCTTCGCGGCCTGTGCCTGGTCGTCGAAGAGGGCGACGCCGACGGTGATCGCGATCCCCTGGCCGTTGGTGTAGGTCGCGCGGATCAGGCGGGTGCAGCGGTTGGCGTCGAGGATCTTCGGCAGGGTGCCGCCCGCGACGGTGGCGCACTTCGTGGTGTCGTCCGTGGCGCCCTTCTTGTACACCGTGTCGCCCATGGTCAGCTGCGTGCCGGGGAAGAGGCTGTCGGCGCTGAGCGGGGCGGTGTCCTTCTTGGCGCTGGCGATGAACTCCTTCGGGTCCAGCGGCGGCGGGGCGCTGGTGGGCGCGAAGGACGGCGTGGCCGAGCCGCTCGGCACGGAGGCGCTGGCGGGCAGGTTGGTGGGGGTGCCGTGGGCGTCGTTGCCGCTGTTCGCCGAGACGACGGCCATGGCGACCGCCGTGCCTATCGCGACCGTGGCGACCGCGCCGCCGCCTATGAACAGCAGCTTGCGGCGCTTGTTCCGGGACTCCGAGGCCTCGGCGAGCGCGGCCCAGTCCGGGGTCCCGTCATCGTCGCCGCTGCTCCAGGGCTGCTGGGAATGCGGTTTCCAGGGATCCCACTGAGACTGGGGTCCCCCCTGCCCGTAACTCATGGGGCGCATCTTAGACGGGGCGCGCGGGGTGCCGGAGCGCGTCCGGCGGCATGCCGCGTTTGTCCCCCGGCGCGAGCGGGAAGAGCGCCGTTTTGACCCGTCCGGGGAGGCCCAGGTATTCTGCTTCTTCGTTGTGTATTGGCTTGCTCATTCTCACGGGACGGGCCCTTACACCGGTCCGCCGGGCCGATGACCAGCGACCAGCACGCGGTTTGCGTCACCGCGGTGCGGTCAAGGCTGTCGTGATCGTTTCGGTGACCTGTTCAGGACCATTCACTCGAAGCGAAGGCTACGAACCGTGCGTACGTACAGCCCCAAGCCCGGCGATGTGACGCGCCAGTGGCACGTCATCGACGCTCAGGACGTTGTCCTGGGCCGTCTCGCCACCACCGCAGCGACCCTCCTCCGGGGCAAGCACAAGCCGATCTACGCGCCGCACGTCGACGCTGGTGACTTCGTCATCATCATCAACGCCGACAAGGTGCACCTGTCCGGCAACAAGCGGACCCAGAAGATGGCGTACCGCCACTCCGGCTACCCGGGTGGTCTGCGCTCCGTCCGCTACGACGAGCTGCTGGACAAGAACCCCGAGAAGGCCATCGAGAAGGCCGTCAAGGGCATGCTCCCCAAGAACTCCCTGGGCCGTCAGATGCTCTCCAAGCTGAAGGTCTACCGCGGCGAGAACCACCCGCACGCTGCCCAGCAGCCGGTTCCGTTCGAGATCACCCAGGTCGCGCAGTAAGTCCGGCCACCCCCTAAGACTGAAGAGAATCTGAGGAGAATCGTGGCCGAGACCACTGCCGAGCAGCCGATCGAAGAGATCGAAGACATCGAGAGCTACACCACCGAGTCCGAGGTTCCGGTGGAGGGTGAGTACACCTCCGAGTCCCTCGCCTCGCGCTTCGGTGAGCCCCAGCCCGCCGCCGGCCTGGGCCGCCGCAAGAACGCCATCGCCCGTGTCCGGATCGTCCCGGGCACCGGCAAGTGGAAGATCAACGGTCGTACCCTTGAGGACTACTTCCCGAACAAGGTGCACCAGCAGGAAGTCAACGAGCCCTTCAAGGTGCTCGAGCTCGAGGGCCGTTACGACGTCATCGCCCGCATCGCGGGTGGCGGCGTCTCCGGTCAGGCCGGTGCGCTCCGTCTCGGTGTCGCCCGCGCGCTGAACGAGGCCGACGTCGACAACAACCGTGGCCCGCTGAAGAAGGCCGGCTTCCTGCGCCGCGACGACCGCGCGGTCGAGCGGAAGAAGGCCGGTCTGAAGAAGGCCCGCAAGGCCCCGCAGTACAGCAAGCGCTAAGCTTCGCTGCCTGCTCGTACGTTCTACGGGTTACGGCCCCTACGTACTCCGAACGCCCCGGCGGCACGCCACATGTGCTGCCGGGGCGCTCGTTTATCCCGGTCAAGGGCGTATAACGACAAAAGACGCTCAAAGGCTGGTGTGATCGGATGACCCGGCGTCTGCCACCATGCATGGCAGCAAGGACGCTTCCTCAGGAGGACAAGTGGGACGACTCTTCGGTACGGACGGCGTGCGCGGTGTCGCCAACGCGGACCTGACGGCCGAGATGGCGCTCGGCCTGTCCGTGGCGGCGGCGCACGTGCTGGCCGAGGCGGGCACCTTCGAGGGCCACCGGCCGAAGGCGGTGGTCGGACGGGACCCGCGGGCGTCCGGGGAGTTCCTGGAGGCGGCCGTGGTCGCCGGCCTCGCGAGTGCCGGCGTGGACGTCCTGACCGTCGGCGTGCTGCCGACCCCGGCGGTCGCGTTCCTGACCGGCGCGCTCGGCGCCGACCTGGGCGTGATGCTCTCCGCCAGCCACAACGCCATGCCGGACAACGGCATCAAGTTCTTCGCCCGCGGCGGCCACAAGCTCGCCGACGAACTGGAGGACAGGATCGAGGCGGTGTACGACTCCCACCGGCACGGGGAGCCGTGGGAGCGGCCGACCGGCGCGGGCGTGGGGCGCGTCCGCTCGTACGGCGAGGGCTTCGAGCAGTACGTTGGCCACCTGCTGTCCGTGCTGCCCAACCGGCTGGACGGGCTGAAGATCGTCCTGGACGAAGCGCACGGCGCGGCCTCGGGGGTCTCGCCGGAGGCGTTCTCCCGGGCGGGCGCCGAGGTCGTCACGATCGGTGCGGCGCCGGACGGGCTCAACATCAACGACGGGTGCGGCTCGACCCATCTCGACCAGCTGAAGGCCGCGGTCGTGGAGCACCGCGCGGACCTCGGCATCGCGCACGACGGCGACGCCGACCGCTGCCTGGCCGTGGACCACACCGGCGAGGAGATCGACGGCGACCAGATCCTGTCCGTGCTGGCGCTGGCCATGCGGGAGCGCTCCGCGCTGCGGGCGGACACCGTGGTGGCCACCGTGATGTCCAACCTCGGCTTCAAGCTGGCCATGGAGCGGGCCGGGATCCGGCTGGTGCAGACGGCCGTCGGCGACCGGTACGTGCTGGAGGAGATGAAGCAGCACGGGTACGCCCTCGGCGGCGAGCAGTCCGGGCACGTGATCATCCTCGATCACGCGACGACCGGTGACGGCACGCTGACCGGTCTGCTGCTGGCCGCGCGGGTCGCGGAGACCGGCCGTTCGCTGCGGGAGCTCGCCTCTGTGATGGAGCGGCTGCCGCAGGTCCTCATCAACGTGCCGGATGTGGACAAGTCGCGGGTGAAGACGTCGGCGGATCTCGCCGCGGCGGTCGCCGAGGCGGAGCGTGAACTCGGCGAGACGGGGCGGGTGTTGCTCCGTCCCTCGGGTACCGAGCCGTTGGTTCGGGTGATGGTCGAGGCCGCGGACATCGAGCAGGCTCGGTCCGTTGCCGGGCGGCTGGCCGATGCCGTGAAGTCGGCGTTGGGCTGAGATCCGGGTCCGGGGTGCCGGGAACTGTGCGTTGCGGGCCGCGAGTTCGTCGTGGCTCGTCGCTCCCCTCAAGTTCTCGACCAAGTTCTCGACTTCGCTCGAACCCGGGGGGACCCCCATCGCGGCGGAGCCGCACATCGACACAGTCCCGGGCCCCCGGGTGGTTACAGCTTGCGCAGTCTCAGGCGCTGCACCTTGTGGTCCTGGCCCTTGCGCACGATGAGGGTGGCCCGGCCTCGGGTGGGGGCGATGTTCTCGGTCAGGTTCGGCTTGTTGATCGTCCGCCAGAGGGTGCGGGCGTAGTCGAGGGCCTCCTCCTCGGAGACCTGGGTGTACTTGCGGAAGTACGAGTCCGGGTTCTGGAAGGCGGTCTGGCGCAGCTTCTTGAAGCGGTTGAGGTACCAGCGCTCGATGTCCTCGGCGCTCGCGTCGACGTACACGCTGAAGTCGAAGTAGTCGGCGAGGCCGACCCGGGTACGGCCGTCCTTGCCGGGCAGGGCGGGCTGCAGGACGTTGAGGCCCTCGACGATCAGGATGTCGGGGCGGCGGACCGTGAGCTTCCGGTCCGGGACGATGTCGTAGATGAGGTGGGAGTAGACGGGGGCCGTCACCTCGTCCTTCCCCGCCTTGATGTCGGCGACGAAACGGGTGAGGGCCCGGCGGTCGTAGGACTCGGGGAATCCTTTCCGCGACATCAGGCCGCGGGCCTCCAACTCCTTGGTGGGCAGGAGGAAACCGTCCGTCGTGACCAGTTCCACGCGCGGGTGTTCCGGCCAGCGGGAGAGCAGGGCCTGGAGGAGACGGGCGACCGTGGACTTTCCCACGGCCACCGAGCCGGCGACGCCTATGACGAACGGGGTGCCGGACTGGGAGCCCTGCTCGCCGAGGAAGGTGTTCAGGGCGCCTCTGAGGCCGTCCGTGGCGCCGACGTAGAGGTTGAGGAGCCGGGAGAGCGGGAGGTAGATGTCCCGCACCTCGTCCAGGTCGATCACATCGCCCAGACCGCGCAGCTTCTCCACCTCCTCGGCGGTGAGCGGCAGCGGCGTCTTGTCGCGCAGCGCGCTCCACTCGGCGCGGGTGAGGTCGACGTAGGGAGTCGCCTCCGGCCTGTGCCGGTGAGCGCTCCGGGGCATCGGGGAGACCGGTGAGATCACATTCCATTGTTAACGGAGTTTGAACTCCGTGGTGGGTGGGGTCCGTCACGCAGCCCGGTCACGCAGCCAGGGCCGCTTCGACGCGCTCGCGGTCGCCGGTGATCAGCAGGTCGGCCCGGAGGCTGGAGAAGGCGCTGTTGAGGAGGGTGGCGCAGGTCGGGGCGGCTCCGGGGCTCCGGCCCGGAGCCGGCGGAGGATCCGCGGTGCACGATCGGCGCCCGCGCGGTGCCGCTCCAGGTGCGCTGGGAGCCGCGCCAGCCGGTCGTGCGGCCGTGTTCGGCGTTCGTATGGCGGTGGGAATTTCCGAATCCGGGCAGACGGAAGCGTTTTCTGTCGCCTGATGGGCCGTAGGCTGCGGCTCATGTGCGGAATCGTGGGATACGTAGGGTCGCAGTCGGCGCTCGATGTCGTGATGGCCGGGCTGAAGCGACTGGAGTACCGGGGATACGACTCGGGGGGCGTCGCCGTCCTCGCCGACGGCGGACTGGCCGCGGCGAAGAAGGCCGGGAAACTCGTCAACCTGGAGAAGGAACTGGTCGAACGGCCGCTGCCGACGGGCGCGACCGGCATCGGACACACCCGATGGGCCACACACGGCGGCCCCACCGACGGCAACGCCCACCCGCATCTCGACAACGCGGGCCGGGTCGCCGTCGTACACAACGGCATCATCGAGAACTTCGCGGTCCTGCGGACCGAACTGGCCGAGCGCGGCCATGAGTTGACCTCGGAGACGGACACCGAGGTCGTCGCCCATCTGCTCGCCGAGGAGTTCTCGGCGACCGCCGACCTGGCGGAGGCCATGCGGCTGGTGTGCCGGCGGCTGGAGGGCGCGTTCACGCTGGTCGCGGTGCACGCCGACGAGCCGGACGTGGTCGTGGGCGCCCGCCGGAACTCGCCGCTCGTGGTGGGCGTGGGGGAGGGCGAGGCCTTCCTCGCCTCCGACGTCGCCGCGTTCATCGCCCACACCCGCTCGGCGATCGAACTGGGCCAGGACCAGGTCGTGGAGCTGCGCCGGGACGGTGTCACGGTGACCGGCTTCGACGGCCGCCCGGCCGAGGTCCGCAGCTACCACGTGGACTGGGACGCGTCGGCCGCCGAGAAGGGCGGCTACGACTACTTCATGCTCAAGGAGATCGCCGAGCAGCCCAAGGCGGTCGCCGACACGCTGCTGGGCCGTATCGACCCGTCCGGCTCCCTCACCCTGGACGAGGTGCGGATCGCCCCGTCCGAGCTGCGCGAGATCGACAAGGTCGTCATCGTCGCCTGCGGTACGGCCTTCCACGCCGGCCTGATCGCCAAGTACGCCATCGAGCACTGGACGCGCATCCCGTGCGAGGTGGAGCTGGCCAGCGAGTTCCGCTACCGGGACCCGATCCTGGACGGGCGCTCCCTGGTGATCGCCATCTCCCAGTCCGGCGAGACCATGGACACCCTGATGGCGCTGCGGCACGCCCGCGAGCAGGGCTCCAAGGTGCTGGCCATCTGCAACACCAACGGCTCGACGATTCCCCGTGAGTCGGACGCGGTGCTGTACACGCACGCGGGCCCGGAGGTCGCCGTCGCCTCCACCAAGGCGTTCATGACCCAGCTGGTGGCCTGCTATCTGGTGGCGCTGTATCTGGGCCAGGTGCGCGGCACCAAGTGGGGCGACGAGATCCAGGCCGTCATCAAGGACCTCGCCCGGATCTCGGAGGAGGTCGAGCGGGTCCTGGAGACGATGGAGCCGGTACGGGAGCTCGCGCGGACCCTGGCCGCGAAGAACACCGTGCTGTTCCTCGGCCGGCACGTGGGCTATCCGGTCGCCCTCGAAGGCGCCCTGAAGCTCAAGGAACTCGCCTATATGCACGCCGAGGGCTTCGCGGCGGGCGAGCTGAAGCACGGCCCGATCGCGCTGATCGAGGAGGACGTGCCGGTGGTGGTCGTCGTACCGTCGCCGCGCGGCCGCTCGGTCCTGCACGACAAGATCGTCTCCAACATCCAGGAGATCCGGGCCCGTGGGGCGCGCACGATCGTGATCGCGGAGGAGGGCGACGAGGCGGTCGTCCCCTACGCCGACCATCTGATCCGCATCCCGGCCACCCCGACCCTGCTGCAGCCGCTGGTGGCCACGGTCCCGCTGCAGGTCTTCGCCTGCGAGCTGGCCACCGCCCGGGGCAACGAGGTGGACCAGCCGCGGAACCTGGCGAAGTCGGTGACGGTGGAATGACGAAGAGGGGCGAACGGCAGCCTGCCGTTCGCCCCTTGACGGGTCGGGCCGTTACCAGCTGATGCAGGTCGCGGGGACCCAGCCGGTGCTCTTGTCACCGCCGTAGAGCCACATGGTGCTCGTCTTGCCGCAGGCCTTGTACGAGCCGCCCTTGTAGGCCTTGCCGGTGTTGCAGAGAGCGCCCTTCTTGCCCTTGGCCCAGATGCCGATGGCGGTGGCGGACGTCCTCGGCGCGGTGCGCACGTTGACGGTCTCCTTGGCCGGCACGTTGATGATGTACCTGCTGCAGTCCTGCGGCGGGTTGGCAGCGGCGGCGGTGCCGGCCGTGGCGGTGCCGGCGGTGGCGACGACGCCGGTGAGGGCCGTGCCGACGAGGGCCGCGGTGGTGAGCGCGCTGCCCAGGGACTTCAACTTCAAGGCGGTGTCCTCCCGTGGTGTGCGAGGGCGTCCGTCGGAAAACGGATCACCGGTCGCGGGTCGCGCGGAAGACTACGGGGGGCCTGAACTTGCCGCGATCTTGGGGTGGTCGTGGGCCGGTTTTTGCTCAGTGGACCGAGAAGCCCCCGTCGACGGGGATCGACTGGCCCGTGACATAGGCGGAGGCGCGGCTCGCGAGGAAGACGGCCGCGCCCTCGAAGTCCTCGGCGAGACCGTTGCGGCCGGTCATCGTGCGCGCGGCCAGCGCCGCCACCTTCTGGGGATCGCTGGACAGCCGCTGGTTGAGCGGGGTCATCACGAAGCCCGGCACCAGCGTGTTGACGGTGACGCCGTACGGCGACCAGGCCTCGGCCTGCGAGCGGGCCAGCGACTCCAGCGCGCCCTTGGAGACGCCGTAGGCCCCGCTCTGCACGAAGGCGCGGTGGGCCTGCTGGGAGGTGATGTGGATGATCCGGCCGTAGCCCCGCTCGGCCATGCCGGGCCCGAACCGCTGCCCCAGCAGGAACGGCGCCTGGAGGTTCACGGCCATGGTGGCGTCCCACACGTCCTCGCCCAGCTCGGCGAGCGGCGGCCGCAGGTTGATCCCGGCGGAGTTGACGAGGATGTCGGGCTCGCCGAAGACACCGGCCGCCTCCTCGGCCGCCGCGCGCACCCCGTCACGGGTGCCCAGATCGCCCGCGACCCAGGCGGCCCGGCAGCCGGCGTCGGTCAACTCGCCCACGGTTTCCGCCAGTTGCTCCTTGCCGCGGGCTACGACCACCACCCCCGCGCCGGCCCGCGCCAGCGCTCCGGTGATGGCCCGGCCGATGCCGGAGCTGCCTCCGGTCACCACGGCGACACGGCCGTCCAGCGAGAACAGTTCGGAGAGATAGGCCTGGGACGTCATGGACGGAGCGTAGACGGCACGTATGCGGCTCGGCAGGGGGTTTCGGCAGGTGGGACGGGGCGCGACCGTAGGCTTCCGGGCATGAGCATCATCGGAGTGGGGATCGACGTCGCCGAGATCGACCGCTTTCGCGCGTCGATGGAGCGGACACCCTCGATGGCCGAACGGCTGTTCGTGGAGCGGGAACTGCTGCTGCCCAGCGGGGAACGGCGCGGGATCGCCTCGCTCGCGGCCCGGTTCGCCGCCAAGGAGGCGCTGGCGAAGGCTCTGGGCGCGCCGCCCGGCCTGCACTGGACCGATGCCGAGGTCTACGTCGAGGACAGCGGCCGGCCCCGGCTCCGGGTGAAGGGCACCGTGGCCGCACGCGCCGCCGAACTGGGCGTGCGCTCCTGGCATGTCTCCCTCAGCCACGACGCGGGCGTCGCCTCGGCCGTGGTGGTCGCCGAGGGCTGAAGCCTAGGCCCTGTCGTCAAACTCCCGCCTGCCCGGCGACGCCTGGCACGCACTCCCCCAGAGGGGGCACCCCCAGCCGCGTTGCCGAAGCGCCCACGTGGCGCCTCCCCCACGCTCGAATTCGCTCGCGCGGGGGGACCCCCATCGAGGGCGCTCCGGCGCCTTGCGATCGCACGCCCCCCACGCTCGGCTTCGCTCGCGCGGGGGGACCCCCATCGCCGCCGCCGGGCCCGCCCTGCGGGCGGACGACGGGAGTCTGACGACAGGACCTGGGGTGTGGGCCGTGGGGGATCCGGGGCAGACTCGGTGGCATGCGTAGTGCGTACAGCGTGGAGACGGTGCGGGCGGCCGAACGGGCCCTGATGGCACGGCTGCCGGAGGGTGCGCTGATGCAGCGGGCCGCGGCGGGGCTGGCCGCCGCCTGCGCCGAGTTGCTCGGGCGGGTGTACGGCAGCCGGGTGGTGCTGCTCGTCGGCAGCGGCGACAACGGCGGGGACGCGCTGTACGCGGGGGCGCGGCTGGCGCGGCGGGGGGCCGGGGTCACGGCCGTACTGCTGGCGCCGGAGCGGGCGCATGCCGGGGGGCTCACCGCGCTGCGCAGGGCCGGGGGATCCGTCGCCGCGTCCGCGGCCGTCGACGAGCTGATCGAGCGGGCCGATCTCGTCGTGGACGGGATCGTCGGGATCGGCGGCAAGGGCGGGCTGCGGCCCGAGGCCGCGGCGCCGGCCGGGGTGGCCGAGCGGTCCCGGGCCGCCGTGGTGGCCGTGGACCTGCCCAGCGGGGTCGAGGCCGACACCGGGGAGGTACGGGGGGCCGCGATCCGGGCCGACCTCACGGTCACCTTCGGCACCTACAAACCCGGGCTGCTGATCGATCCGGCGCGCGCGTACGCCGGGGTCGTCCGGCTCGTCGACATCGGTCTCGAACTGCCCGCCGAGGGTGACCTGCAGGCCCTGCAACACGCGGACGTGGCACGGCTGTTGCCGGTGCCGGCCGCGGAGAGCGACAAGTACCGGCGCGGCGTCGTGGGCATCGCCGCCGGATCCGCGCGCTATCCGGGCGCCGCCGTACTCGCCGTCTCCGGGGCGCTGCGGGGCGGGGCGGGGGCCGTACGGTACGTCGGGCCCGCGGCGCAGGCGGTCATCGCCCGCTTCCCGGAGACCCTCGTGTCCGATCGGGGGCCGGCCAAGGCGGGGCGCGTACAGGCCTGGGTGGCCGGGCCGGGCGCCGGGGACGACGCGGCGACCGTGGCCGAGGTGCTGGACGCGGACGTGCCGGTGCTCCTCGACGCGGACGGGCTGCGGCTGGCCGAGCGGGACGCGGTGCGCGGGCGTACGGCGCCGACGCTGATGACCCCTCACGCCGGGGAGGCGGCCGCGCTGCTGGGGGTGCGCCGCGAGGAGGTCGAGGCGGCCCGGCTGGCCGCGGTGCGGGAGCTGGCGGCGGTGTACCGGGCGACGGTGCTGCTGAAGGGGTCCACGACGCTGGTCGCCGACGCGGGCGGCGGGCCCGTGCGGGTCAACGCCACGGGGACCTCCTGGCTGGCCACGGCCGGGAGCGGGGACGTGCTGTCGGGGCTCGCGGGGTCCTTGCTGGCGGCGGGGCTCTCCGCCCGGGACGCGGGCAGCGCGGCGGCGTACCTGCACGGCCTGGCCGGGCGCTTCGCGGCCGACGGCGCACCGGCGGGGGCGCATGACGTGGCGGCGCGGATTCCGGACGCGTGGCGGAACGTGCGGGACTGGGCCGGGGGCACTGCGGTTCCCTAGGGGGCGCGGGGCTCTGTTGATGTGCGGCTGCCGCCGCGCGGGCGCGACCGGCCCTGACGGCGCCGCAGGTGAACGACTGCACCCCTCGGGTGACCCTCCCGCGCGCCACCGCTGATCCGGCGGAGCCACCCCGTTGGCTGATTGCATGATCAGCAGACGAATCGCGTCCCGGGCGGTCACGGTGCTGCTCGCCACCGTGACAGCCCTCCCCGCGACCGCGCACACAGCGGCCGGCGCCCCCGCGCCGCCCGCCCCGGCCCCCGCCCCCGCCCTGGAACCCGACCTGGTCCCCGGAGTCGCCCTCGGGCCCGGTCAGCCCTGGCAGATCGACACGCCCGACCAGGCGCTGCCGCCGGACGTGTACACCCCGACCGAAGCCGAGGACGCCGTAGAGCCGAAGGACGCGGCTCCGGGGGCCTACGACCTCATCGAGTACGTGCCGCTCTCCGACGCCGTCGCCAAGGTGAGCTGCAGCAAGAAGACCGGGCCCTATCAGCGGCAGGTGGAGCGCTGGCTGAAGCTGAAGGCCGACGGGAAGCAGTCCGCCGGTGACTGCGAGGCGATCCGCGCCTTCCAGACCAAGCACAAGATCAAGCCCGCCAGCGGGTTCGCCGGGCCCGTCACCTGGTCGACCATGATGCTCATCGGGGCGAAGAAGGATCCGAACGCCGCCAAGAAGTGTCCCGTCCGCTCGTACAAGGTCGCCTGCGTCGATCTGGACCGCCAGCTCACCTGGGTGCAGCAGGACTCCAAGGTGGTGTTCGGGCCCGTCCCCATGCGCAGCGGGCGCACCGGGCATCTCACCCGCAAGGGCTGGCACACCGTCTACTGGCGGCACAAGAACCACGTGTCGACCCTGTACAACGAGCCCATGCCGTACGCCCAGTTCTTCGACGGCGGCGAGGCCTTCCATGCCGTCTACGGCAGCATCTACACCACCGTCGGCTCCTACGGCTGCGTCAACATGAAGCTCGGTGACGCGCGCAAACTGTGGGACGTACTGAAGACGGGCGACCACGTCTACGTATGGGGGAAGCGACCGGCTAGCTGAGACTGCGACCGGGGCCCGCGGGGCCCTCTGAGACACTGGGGGCGCGATGAGTGAGACTGCGACTGTGCCGACCGCCCCCCTGCGCGCCCGCGCCGAGATCGATCTCGGTGCCCTGCGGGCCAATGTGCGTGCCCTGCGTGCCCGGACGCCGGGCGCGGCCCTGATGGCCGTCGTCAAGTCCGACGGCTACGGCCACGGGGCCGTGCCGTGCGCCCGCGAGGCCCTCGCGGCGGGCGCGACCTGGCTCGGCACGGCCACGCCCGAGGAGGCGCTCGCCCTGCGCGCGGCCGGGCTGCCGGGCCCCGTCCTGTGCTGGCTGTGGGTGCCGGGCGGCCCCTGGCGGCAGGCGATCGAGGCCGATATCGACCTCTCCCTGAGCGGGATGTGGGCCCTGCGCGAGGCCGTCGCGGCCGCCCGCGAGGCCGGCCGCACCGCGCGGGTGCAGCTCAAGGCCGACACCGGGCTCGGCCGCAACGGCTGCCAGCCGGGGGACGACTGGGCCGAGCTGGTCGGGGAGGCCCTGCGGGCCGAGCGCGCCGGGCTCGTCCGCGTCACCGGCCTCTGGTCCCACTTCGCCTGCGCCGACGAGCCCGGGCACCCCTCCATCGCCGCCCAGCTGGCCCGGTTCCGGGAGATGACGGCGTACGCCGAGGAGCAGGGCGTGCGGCCCGAGGTGCGGCACATCGCCAACTCGCCCGCCACGCTCACCCTCCCCGAGACCCACTTCGACCTGGTCCGCACGGGCATCGCCATGTACGGCATCTCGCCCAGCCCCGAGCTGGGCACCCCCGCCGACTTCGGGCTGCGCCCGGTGATGACGCTCAGGGCCTCGCTCGCGCTGGTCAAACACGTCCAGGGCGGGCACGGCGTCAGCTACGGCCACCACTACGTCACGCCCGGCGAGACCACCCTCGGCCTGGTGCCGGTGGGCTACGCGGACGGCATCCCCCGGCACGCCTCCGGCACCGGCCCGGTGCTGGTCGACGGCAAGTGGCGCACGGTCGCCGGACGGGTCGCCATGGACCAGTTCGTGGTGGACCTCGGCGGGGACGAGCCCGCGGTGGGCAGCGAGGCCGTGCTGTTCGGGCCCGGCGACCGCGGTGAGCCCACCGCCGAGGACTGGGCGCAGGCCTGCGGCACGATCGCGTATGAAATCGTCACGCGCATCGGAACCCGGGTTCCTCGCGTCTATGTGAACGGGAAAGAACTCGGGTAAGCCGGTCGAGAGCGACCCGGCTCACCTGTGACACCCGTCGCAGACTTCACCTGTGACACCAGTTGCATGGGCACCATCGGTTCCATCGGTTTCACCACCCAGGCGAACTGCAGTACGGCGAAGAGGAGCGGTACGTGAGCGAGAGCAGTGCGGAGGCCGTGGCGGACGCCGTCGCCTCGGCGGCCGCCGCCTCGGCCGCGGGGGCGGCCGGGAGCTGGCGCAGGGCGACCGGCATCGCCGGTACCGCGATAGGCGTGCTCGCCGCGGGCGCGGCGGCCGGCGTCGCCATCGAGCGGATGACGGTGGGCCGGGGCATGCGCAGAAAGGCCCGGCTGGCGCTGGACTCCGCGGGCCCCTACGGCACGCTGCGCGGCACCCCGGGCAAGGCGCGGGCCGACGACGGCACCGAGCTGTACTACGAGGTCGACGAGGTCGAGCCCGACCCGGGCCCGAACGTCTCCCCGCGCAGGCGAAGGCTGTTCGGCCGCAAGGCCCCGGCCCCGGTCACCGTCGTCTTCAGCCACGGCTACTGCCTCAACCAGGACTCCTGGCACTTCCAGCGGGCGGCCCTGCGCGGGGTCGTGCGGACCGTGCACTGGGACCAGCGCAGCCACGGCCGGTCCGGGCGGGGCGTGGCCCAGACCCGGGACCGGGTGCCGCTCACCATCGACCAGCTCGGCCGCGATCTGAAGGCCGTCCTCGACGCCGCCGCACCGGACGGGCCGATCGTGCTGGTCGGGCACTCGATGGGCGGCATGACCATGATGGCCCTCGCCGCCCAGTACCCCGAGCTGATCCGGGACCGGGTCGTCGCCACCGCCTTCGTCGGTACGTCGTCCGGGCGGCTCGGCGAGGTCGACTTCGGGCTGCCGCTGGCCGGCGTCAACGCGGTGCGCCGGATCCTGCCGGGCGTGCTGAAGGCGCTCGGACAGCAGGCGGAACTGGTCGAGAAGGGGCGCCGGGCCACCGCCGATCTGTTCGCCGGGGTCATCAAGCGCTACTCGTTCGCCGGGCGGGACGTCGACCCGGCCGTGGAGCGGTTCGCCGAGCGGATGATCGAGTCCACGCCGATCGACGTGGTCGCCGAGTTCTACCCGGCCTTCACCGACCACGACAAGACCGAGGCGCTCCCCTCCTTCCGGGAGATGCCGGTGCTCGTGCTGGCCGGCGTCCAGGACCTGGTCACGCCCAGCGAGCACAGCGAGGTCATCGCCGACCTGCTGCCCGACGCCGAGCTGGTCCTCGTCCCGGACGCCGGGCACCTGGTGATGCTGGAGCATCCGGAAGCGGTCACCGACCGCCTCGCCGACCTGCTCACCCGCGCGGGCGCGGTGCCCGCAGGAGCTACGGTTAGTGGCTATGGAAGCACCAGCAGCACCGCACGACCCCGCTGAGACCCGGCTGACGATCACCTCGCCCGAGCAGATGCGGGAGCTGGGCCGCAGGCTGGCCAAGCTGCTGCGCGCGGGTGACCTGGTGATGCTCAGCGGTGAGCTGGGCGCCGGCAAGACCACGCTGACCCGCGGGCTCGGCGAGGGCCTCGGTGTGCGCGGCGCGGTCACCTCGCCGACCTTCGTGATCGCCCGGGTGCATCCCTCCCTCGGCGGCGGCCCGCCCCTCGTCCACGTCGACGCCTACCGCCTCGGCGGCGGCCTGGACGAGATGGAGGACCTGGACCTCGACGTCTCGCTGCCCGACTCGGTGATCGTCGTGGAGTGGGGCGAGGGCAAGGTCGAGGAACTGACCGAGGACCGCCTCCAGGTCGTCATCCACCGCGCGGTCGGGGACACCACGGACGAGGTACGGCACGTGACGCTGACCGGGCTGGGCACGCGCTGGGCCGAGGCCGGCCTGGACACGCTCGCCGCCTGAGCGCTGCCTCGGCATCAGGATTCCGACAGGCCGTCGGCAACTTATTGCGCAGGACGTCCCGGGCGTGGTCACATGGTACCCAGCCCGTAGTTAGGTGTGCCTAACTATGCCCGCCCCCGCACCACAGGAGGCGTCCATGCCCGCAACCGGCCCCACTGGTCCCACCGGCATCTCCATGCACGACCTGCTGGCGGCATGCGCGGCGGCGGAGGCGGTCTCCAGGCCGCCGCGGCCCGAGGAACGCCCCGAAGGGGCACCAGGGGCGGGGGGGACCGCGCGGCCAGCCGCAACGGACCCGCACACGGCCGACAACCTCTCATCGCATGCCTCACGGCACCCCCGAGCCGCCGCTTAGCGGATGACCATCACCCGCACCCCGATGGTCGCGAAGTCCCACATTGCCTCGCCGTCCACCCGCGTCTCCCGGATCCCCCCGGTCCGTACGTTCGGGTCGCCCGCGGGGCGCACCGGGCTGCTCACCGCCGCGCTGAAGCCGACCGCCAGCCCGTCCACCTCGGTGAACCGCACGACATGCTCGATGGGGACACCGTCGGTGCCGGTGATCGCGCTCGACCGGGACGTGACCCAGTACATGCCCGGCAGCGGGTCGACCGTGCCCGGGGCGACCTTGAAGGTGCGCTCCAGCTGGTTCCTGCGGTCGACCAGCCAGACCCGGTTGGCGCCCAGCGAATACACGACCCGTTCGCCCGTACCGGAGCCGCCCGGCAGGGCCGTCGAGCCGGGGTCGGAGCCGGGCGTGCCGGTGGCGGTCGTCGAGGGGGACGCGCTCGCCCCGGCCCTGCCGCCGAGGCTCGCCGGTACGGTCGCCTGGGCCTGGAAGGCGAGGAAGCCGACGGCTCCGAGGGCCACCGCGGTGAGGCCGGCCACGATCCCCGAGCTGGTCCCTGCCACGCGCGTCCACCTCTCCCTCGTATCGACTGATGCGATATGTCGTACTTCGTACAGACCGTAGCAGTCAGTGACCGTACGACCCGGACGGCGCTGCCCGAGCCGTGAGCGCCGTAGGCTGTTCGCGTGCTCTTGCTCGCTCTGGATACCGCCACCCCCGCCGTCACCGTCGCGCTGCACGACGGCACGGACGTCATCGCCTCGTCGAGTCAGGTGGACGCGCGCCGGCACGGAGAGCTGCTGCTGCCGGCCGTGGACCGTGTGCTCGCCGAGGCCGGGCTCGGACTGGACGCCGTCACCGGCATCGTCGTCGGCACCGGACCCGGCCCCTACACCGGCCTGCGCGTCGGCCTGATGACGGCCGACACCTTCGGCCTCGCGCTGGGCGTCCCGGTGCACGGCGTGTGCACACTTGACGGCCTCGCCTATGCCGCCGACATCGAGAAGGGCCCCTTCGTCGTGGCGACCGACGCCCGGCGCAAGGAGGTCTACTGGGCGACGTACGCCGACTCCCGCACCCGGCTGACCGACCCCGCCGTGGACCGGCCGGCCGACATCGCCGAGCGGGTCGCGGGCCTCCCGGCGGTCGGCGCGGGCGCGCTGCTCTACCCGGACACGTTCCCGAACGTCCACGAGCCCGAGCACGTCTCCGCCGCCGCCCTCGCCTCGCTCGCCGCGGAGCGGCTGGCCGCGGGTGCGGAGCTGCCGGAGCCGAGACCGCTGTACCTGCGCCGGCCCGACGCCCAGGTCCCCAAGAACTACAAGGTGGTCACCCCGAAGTGACCGTGCGAATGCGCGAGATGCGCTGGTGGGACATCGACCCGGTCCTGGAGCTGGAGAAGGACCTGTTCCCCGAGGACGCCTGGTCGCGGGGCATGTTCTGGTCCGAACTGGCCCACGCCCGGGGCGCCGAGGCGACCCGGCGCTATCTGGTCGCCGAGCGGGAGGGCCGGATCGTCGGGTACGCGGGCCTCGCCTCCTCCGGCGACCAGGCCGATGTGCAGACCATCGCCGTCGCCCGCGACCTCCAGGGCACCGGCCTCGGCGGCCGGCTGCTGGAAGAGCTGCTGCGCGCGGCCACCGCGTTCGAGTGCCACGAGGTGCTGCTGGAGTGCCGGGTCGACAACGTCCGCGCCCAGAAGCTCTACGAACGCTACGGCTTCGAGCCCATCGGCTTCCGCCGCGGCTACTACCAGCCGGGCAACGTGGATGCGCTCGTGATGCGCCTGATCACCAGCCAAGCCCCCGAAGAAGCAACCTCAGAAGCAACCTCAGAAGCAACCGAAGAGAAGAACCATGGCTGACGAACCCCTCGTCCTCGGCATCGAGACCTCCTGCGACGAGACCGGCGTCGGCATCGTCCGCGGCACCACCCTGCTGGCGGACGCCGTCGCCTCCAGCGTCGACGAGCACGCCCGCTTCGGCGGTGTCGTCCCGGAGGTGGCCTCCCGCGCCCACCTGGAGGCGATGGTCCCCACCATCGACCGCGCGCTGAAGGAGGCGGGCGTCTCCGCCAAGGACCTCGACGGCATCGCGGTCACCGCCGGTCCCGGTCTCGCGGGCGCCCTCCTCGTCGGTGTCTCGGCGGCCAAGGCCTACGCCTACGCCCTCGGCAAGCCCCTGTACGGCGTCAACCACCTCGCCTCGCACATCTGCGTCGACCAGTTGGAGCACGGCCCGCTGCCCGAGCCGACGATGGCCCTGCTGGTGTCCGGCGGCCACTCGTCGCTGCTGCTGTCCACGGACATCACCTCCGACGTCCGGCCGATGGGCTCGACCATCGACGACGCGGCCGGCGAGGCCTTCGACAAGATCGCCCGCGTGCTGAACCTGGGCTTCCCCGGCGGCCCGGTCATCGACCGCTACGCCCGCGAGGGCGACCCGGCGGCGATCGCCTTCCCGCGCGGCCTGACCGGCCCGCGCGACCCGGTCTACGACTTCTCCTTCTCCGGTCTGAAGACGGCCGTGGCCCGCTGGATCGAGGCCAGGCGCGCGGCCGGCGAGGAGGTCCCGGTCCGCGATGTGGCCGCGTCCTTCCAGGAGGCCGTCGTCGACGTGCTGACCCGCAAGGCCGTCCGCGCCTGCAAGGACGAGGGCGTCGACCACCTGATGATCGGCGGCGGTGTCGCGGCCAACTCCCGGCTGCGCGCCCTCGCCCAGGAGCGCTGCGAGGCGGCCGGCATCCGCCTGCGGGTCCCGCGCCCCAAGCTGTGCACGGACAACGGCGCGATGGTGGCCGCCCTCGGCGCCGAGATGGTCGCCCGCAACCGGGCCGCCTCCGGCTGGGACCTGTCCGCCGACTCCTCCCTGCCGGTCACCGACCCGCATGTGCCGGCCCACGACCATGTGCACGAGGTCAGCAAGGAGAACCTGTACTCGTGACCGTCGCGCTGATGTGGGAGGCCCGGGCGGTCGTCGGCCGGGGTGCGGAGCTGCTCGCCTGGGCGCGGGAACAGCCGCTGGCCGCCGAGCCGTTGCGGCGCGAGACCTTCCGGGCGCCGCAGGACCGGGTGCTGGTCATCACGTGGTGGGACGCGTCGTACGAGGCCGAGCTTCCCGAACTGCCGGAGCCCGACGGTGAGTTGGTGACCCGGGCCGTGCACCGCTGGCGGTTCGAGACGGTGGCGGACGGCTGAGGTTTGGCGGCCCCGGCTCGACTGGGCTATGATCATCACACAGCGAACGGCCGGAACCGGGAAACCGGAAACCGCCCCGGACGCAGTGCGTTGGTGGTCCAAGGAAAGACGTCCCGCTTCCTGCGGGGAGATGCAGGTGCAAGGCCTGCCCGGCGCTCCACAGAAACCCCGCCCCGGTTCTCCGGGGCGGGGTTTCGCGTTCAGCGGCGTCCGGCCTCCTGCGGACGGGCCGCCTCCGGGCTCGCGGCCTGCGGGACCGTCGCCGCCCGCCGCTCCTTGAGGTGCGCGTACCCCATGAGGCCGAACAGCACCGTGAGCAGCACCGCCGAGGAGCCCTGCGTCCCCAGATCCAGACCGCCCTTGGCGACCGGCTTGGTCAGGAGGTCACCGGCCGTGGCGCCCAGCGGGCGGGTCAGCACGAACGCGATCCAGAACAGCAGGACGTTCGGCACCGCCGGGACCCTCATCAGGGCGACCAGCACCAGCAGGACGCCGGTCACCAGGGCCGCACCGCCCAGATAGCCCAGGCCCGAGCTGTCGGACAGGAAGTCGCCCATCGAGGTGCCGAGAGTGTTGGAGACCAGGATCGCCGCCCAGAACAGGGCCTCGCCCCGGAACGTGACGATCTCGGTGATCTGGAAGGTCATCCCGCTCAGCTTCCAGCCGAGGAAGATCAGCAGCAGGAGCGAGATCAGGATCGCGGCGCCCTCCGGGTAGCCGAGTCCCAGTCCCTGCGGGCCCCAGCCGAGGTGTGTGGCGCCGTTCGAGAGGAACTTCGCGCTGGCGTCCCGGTTCATGAAGTCGGACATGGTGGTGCCGGCCATGGAGGTCGACAGGATCACGGTCCAGTAGAAGAACGGGTTGTAGCGCCGGGAGCGCAGCTGCACCACCAGCGTCACCACGAACACCAGGAACAGGGCGATGGTGGTGAGGAAATAGCCGAGCTTGAGCGTCTGGGCGAACAGATCGCCCGCGGTCTCGCCCAGGGTCGTCGCCGCGATCTTCATGATCCAGAACGCGAGGGTGACCTCGGGCAGCTTCTTCATGACGGACTTCGTCGTCACGGACTTCGTCGTCGTCAAAGGTGCTCCTGCCGGGTGTGGGGGGTGATCGTTTACGGCCCGACCCTGCCAGGGGCAACCTGAAACCTTCCTGAACGCCCGCGTCAGGGGTCTTGCGGAAGTACGTTCGGTGTGCTTCCGCCGTGGCTCAATACGTTCCACCCGGCCCCAGGCGTTCAATCGGCTCCCCGGGACACCTCCACCTCGCACCGCAGCCGCAGGTCCGCGCCCACCACCCGTACCGGCCCGGTCAGCCGGAGCCGGACCGTGTGCCGTACGTCCGTGCTCGACGCCGCCGGCCGCAGCTCCAGTGCGCCCGGTTCCACCACCCGGGCCCCCGTGCGGTCCGTGAAGGAAGACAGATCGACGTGGAAGCGGAAGGTCAGCCGGCGGGACTCGCCGGGGGAGAGCGTGATGCGCCGGTAGCCGATCAGGCGGACGTCGGGGCGGGTCACGCTCGCCACCGGGTCGTGCAGGTACAGCTGGACGACCTCGGCGCCCGCGCGGTCGCGCGTCCAGCAGACCCAGCTCGCACTTCTGCGTCAGGACCCGCCGGGCCGCCCGGTCCACGAGCGCGTGCGGGATCCGGCCCTGGTGTACGGCGGTGACGAGCGGTGCGCCGTAGCACTTCGGGGTCGGCAGCTCGACGTCGACGCCCGCGGCCGGCGCCAGCTGAGCCGCCGCCGCCTCGTCCGCCGCGACCCGGTGCAGGGTCTGCAGGAAACCGATGCCGACGTAGTCCGCGACCACCGTGCCGGTGAAACCCCACTCCTCGCGCAGCAGTTCGGTCAGCAGCCGTGGATCGGCGGAGGCGGGCACGCCGTCGGTCTCGGTGTAGGCCGCCATCACCGAACGGGCCCCGCCCTCGCGCAGCGCCATCTCGAAAGGGGGCAGGGTGATGTCCGCGAACTCCCGCACGCCCGCCCGCACCGGGGCCGGATTCCGGGCCCCGGCCGAGGACGCGTACCCGGCGAAGTGCTTGAAGCCATGGAGGTTCCTCGCAAGGGTCTGCTGAAAAATTCTTCGAAGAAGTCCGGCGTGTGTGTCGATCCGGGTGTCTGTCGTTCGACGCAAGGGGTGAGAGCGGGGAACGGCCCCGCCCGCACCGAAGGAGTCACCATGCCGCGTTACCTCTCCATCGTGAAGATCGACGAGAGCACCGTCCCTCCGGAGGGCCCCAGCCCCGAGCTGATGGAGCGGATGGGCGCCCTGATCGAGGAGATCACCAAGGCCGGCGTCATGCTCGACACCGCCGGGCTGACCCCGCAGAGCCAGGGCAAGCGGGTCAACTGGGAGGGCGGGAAGCTCAGCGTCACCGACGGGCCGTTCACCGAATCGAAGGAGGTCATCGGCGGGTACGCCCTCATGCAGTGCAAGGACATGGACGAGGCCCTGGAGTGGACCAAGCGGTTCGTCCGGACCCATGAGGAGTACTGGACGGTGACCTGCGAGGTGCGGGAGATCGCCGAGGCCGAGTGATCGGTGGCTCCGTAGCCCCGGAGGGTGTTGCATGGTGGGCTGTGGAACCACAGCCCACCGCGCCGCGCTCCGCCGCACCGCAGGCCCCCGCGGCCCCCGCGGCCCCCGCGGCTCTCGCCCTGGAGACCGTCTTCCGCCTGGAGTCGCCCCGCGTCGTCGCCGGTGTCGCCCGGATCGTCCGGGACGTCGGCATCGCCGAGGAGCTGGCCCAGGACGCGCTGGTCGCCGCCCTGGAGCGGTGGCCCCGCGACGGTGTGCCCGACAACCCCGGCGCCTGGCTCATGGCCACCGCCCGGCACCGCGCCGTCGATCTGATCCGCCGCCGCGAGACCTACGCCCGCAAGCTCGCCGAGCTCGGCCGGGACCTGGAGACGGCCCCGCCGTCGTACGACGCGCCCGCCGACCCGGACGACATCGACGACGACCTGCTGCGGCTCGTCTTCACCACCTGCCACCCGGTGCTGTCCGCCGAGGCCCGCACCGCGCTCACCCTGCGTCTGCTCGGCGGTCTGTCCACGGCCGAGATCGCCCGCGCCTACCTCGTCCCGGAGCCGACGATCGCCCAGCGCATCGTCCGCGCCAAACGCACCCTGGCGAAGCAGAACATCGCCTTCGAGGTGCCCTGCGGCCCCGACCGCGAGAGCCGTGTGGGCTCCGTCCTGGACGTCATCTACCTGATCTTCAACGAGGGGTACGCGGCGACCGCCGGCGACGATCTGCTGCGCCCCGGCCTGTGCGAGGACGCGCTGCGCCTGGCCCGCGTCCTGTCCGCGCTGATGCCCAAGGAGGCGGAGGTGCACGGCCTGACCGCGCTGCTGGAGTTCCAGTCGTCCCGCACGGCTGCCCGCACCGGGCCCGACGGCGAGCCCGTCCTCCTCAAGGACCAGAACCGCCGCCGCTGGAACCGCATGCTGATCGCCCGCGGCATCCGCGCCCTCGACCGCGCCGACGCCACGGCGACCGGGGCCCCGGGCCCGTACGCCCTCCAGGCGGCCATCGCCGCCTGCCACGCGCACGCCCACGCCTACGAGGACACCGACTGGCGCGCCATCGCCACCCTGTACGGCCTGCTGGCCGTCCGTGCCCCGTCGCCGGTGGTCGAGCTGAACCGCGCGGTCGCCGTGTCGATGGCCGACGGCCCGGCCGAGGCCCTGAAGCTGGTGGACGCCCTGGCCGCCGAGCCGGCCCTGCGCGACTACCACCTGCTGCCCAGCGTCCGTGCCGACCTGCTGGCCCGGCTCGGGCGTACGGCTCAGGCGCGGGCGGAGTTCGAGCGGGCGGCCGGCCTGGCCCGCAACGAGAAGGAGCGCGCACTGCTGCGGCGCCGGGCCGCTGAACTGCCGTCCTAGGACCTAGGCCCTGTCGTCAAACTCCCGCCTGCCCGGCGCCTTGCGATCGCACGCTCCCCCACGCTCGGCTTCGCTCGCGCGGGGGGACCCCCATCGCCGCCGCCGGGCCCGCCCTACGGGCGAACGACGGGAGTTTGACGACAGGACCTAGGCGGGACGTCCCACGAGCATCGTGGGTGCCCCCGCGACCCGGGTGAGGAACACGGTCGCCGCGTTCGGCCCCTGCGGTTTGACCTTCTTGCGCAGTTCCTCCGGCTCGACGGCCGACCCGCGCTTCTTCACGGTCAGCGTGCCGACTTCGCGCTCCCGCAGCAGGGCCTTCAACTTCTTGACGTTGAAGGGGAGTTGGTCGGTGATCTCGTAGGCGGAGGCGTACCGGGTGGGCCGTAGCGCGTCGGCGGTGACGTAGGCGATGGTCGCGTCGACGAGGCCGCCGTCGACCTCCTCGGCGACCTCGGCGACCAGATGGGCGCGGATGACGGCGCCGTCGGGCTCGTACAGATACCGCCCGACGGGCCGGACCGGGGGATCGGGCAGCCGCTTGCCGAGGAGCGTGCGCGGGCCGGGCAGCAGCGTGGCGCGTACGGCGCCCGGCGCCCCGGTCCCGAACCACACCACCGCCTCCTTCACGTCCCCGCCGTCCGAGATCCACTCGGCCTCGGCATCGGCGGGCACGGCCTCGTGCGGAATGCCGGGCGCCACCTTCAGCGCCGCGTGCGGTGCTGCGCGGGCGGCCTCGACGGCCCAGGACAGGGGCGGGGAGTAGGCCTCGGGGTCGAAGATCCTGCCGCGTCCGCCGCGCCGGGCGGGGTCGACGAACACGGCGTCGTAGCCGCCGGTGTCCACCTCCGTGACGTCCGCCTCCCGCACCTCGATCAGCTCGCCCAGCCCCAGTTCCTCTGCGTTCGCCCGCGCCACGGCCGCCGTCAGCGGGTCCCGGTCCACGGCGAGCACCCGGATGCCCGCGCGGGCGAGCGCGATCGCGTCCCCGCCGATCCCGCAGCACAGGTCGGCCACGGAGGTCACACCCAGGCCCTTGAACCGCTCCGCTCGGTAGCTCGCCACCGTGGTCCGCGTCGACTGCTCGACCCCGTTCGGCGTGAAGAACATCCGCCCCGCGTCCGCCGCGGTGAACTTCGCCGCCGCCCGCTGCCGCAGCCGGGCCTGGCCGAGCGCGGCCGACACCAGCTCGGCGGGGTGGTCGCGGCGCAGCCGGGTGGCGACGGCGAGTTCGTCCGCCGGGGCGGTGTCGCGGACCTCGTCGAGGAGGGCGCGGCCTTCGGGGGTGAGGAGCAGAGCGAGGTCGTTCACCGGGTCATTGTGGGCCAGTCGGTGGATCGTCGCCTTCCGGCGGCGGTGTCGGCCCGGCCGCCGGAGTCCGGGCTGGGAGGATCCGGCACCATGCGAGCAGTCGTACAAGACGATGAAAACGCTACAAGAAGGTCATTTTTCGGTCGTCTGGTCCGGAGCTGCGGAGCCGTCGCGCTTGCCTCCGCCGCCCTCCTCTCCGGCTGCGCCGGCGGCGCCGTATCCCACCCCGCGCCCAGCCAGGGCGGCTCCGGCCAGGGCGGTCCCAGCCAGGGCGGCCCCGCTGCATCCCGCCCCGCGCCCGGCCATGGCGGCCCCGGGCAGGCCCTGAGCCCCGAGGCCCGGCGGACTGCCGCACACGCCCAGCTGGTCGCCGCCGCCAAGCGCTGGGGGCTGGACCGCGCGCCGCTGGCGCCCCCGCCGCCGCCCGCGAAGAAGCCGCGGATCACCGCCCGGTCCGGCTTCGAGGTGGACCACCAGGAGGACTGGAATCTGCCCCCGGTCTTCACCACGATCCCCACCCAGCAGAAGATCGTCTTCCTCACCATCGACGACGGCTCGAACAAGGACCCCAGGTTCCTGCGGATGATGCAGGACCTGAAGATCCCGTACACCGCGTTCCTCAGCAACTACCTGGTCGAGGACGACTACGGGTACTTCCGCACGATGCAGTCCTACGGCCACACCCTCAACAACCACACGCTGCACCACCCCTACCTGCCGGCGCTGTCCTACGAGGACCAGAAGACCGAGATCTGCGACATGCAGGACATCATGGAGAAGCAGTTCGGCAAGCGCCCGACGGTCTTCCGCCCGCCCTACGGCAACTACAACCAGGACACCCTGCGCGCCGCCAAGTCCTGCGGCATCAAGTACGCGCCGATCTGGAACGAGGAGGTCTTCGTCGACCACTGGGAGTACCGCGAGGACGACCAGAAGATGCGCCGCGGCGACATCGTCCTCACCCACTTCCGCGGCCGCTCCGACTGGAACGGCACGATGATCGACGACATGCGCCGCTTCCTGAACAAGGTCACGCGCGAGGGCTACGCCGTGGCCCGCCTGGAGGACTACCTGTGAGGCCGGGGAGGCGCCCGCGGGCGGCGCGCACGCGGACCGGCTGCGGGCGCCGCCCGTGCCGCCGCCTGGCCGCACTCCTCGCCTCGGCCCTCCTCCTCGGCGGCTGCGCCCAGTCCGTCGACCCCATCGAACGCCTCGGCAAGAAGGCCGCCGAGGGCGTACGCCCGCACGGCCCCACCCCCGACCAGAGCTTCCGACGCTGGGGCCTGGCCGAGCCCCTCGCCCGCCCGCCGCGCCCCGCCGCCCGCGCCCTGGCCCTCGCCCCGCAGACCGGCGGCCGCGCCCTGCCCCGCGTCGTCGACCACGTCCCCACCCGCGACCGGGTCGTCTTCCTCACCTACGACGACGGCGCCGAGCAGGACCCCCGGTTCGTCGACATGGTCCGCGAACTCCGGCTGCCGGTCAGCATGTTCCTCACCGACAGCGCCGCCGGCCCCGGTTACGGCCACTTCGCCCGCCTGCGCAAGCTGGGCGCCGGCATCCAGAACCACACCCTCGACCACCGCACGCTGGCCGGACTGCCGTACGCCGGACAGCGCGCCGAGATCTGCGGCCAGCAGAGCAGGCTCAGATCCCGCCTCGGCGTACGCGCCCGTCTCTTCCGCCCGCCGTACGCCTCGTACGACACCACCACGCTGCGCGCGGCGGCCGACTGCGGCATCTCCGCGATCGTCCTGTGGCGCGCCGCGATGACCCCGACGGACCTCGTCTACACCCACGGCACACACCACCTGCGCCCCGGCGACATCATCCTGGTCGGCCCGGACGAGACGACGGGGGTGTCGTCGCGCGAGCGCACGACCCGGGTCCTGCGGAGGGTGCAGCGGCGGGGGCTGACGGTCGGCAGGCTTGAGGACTATCTGTAGGGCGCTTTCCGGGGCAGGCCCGCAAGAACCGGCCTGCCCGGTGCTGGGGGCGAGGCCGTTCAGGCCGAAGCGGGGGTGTGGCGGCGGCAGCCCCCGGCGACGGCGGGGCGGCACCGTGCGCCAAAAGGGACCGCGCGCCGACAATCTTCGGCCGACGCGCCGCAGGGATTGGCACTCCGCTTGACCGAGTGCTAACTCCCGCCATAGTCTCGGCTCTGGCACTCCGCAGGTGAGAGTGCCAAAACGCGACGGGCAGGTCCGGCACCCGCGACGACGGATCGACCTGGTCGCCACCTCAGACAGTCAAACCCCGTGAGATCTCCGAAGGGGGAGGTCGGATCGTGACGACCACCAGCTCCAAGGTTGCCATCAAGCCGCTTGAGGACCGCATCGTGGTCCAGCCGCTCGACGCCGAGCAGACCACCGCCTCTGGCCTGGTCATCCCGGACACCGCGAAGGAGAAGCCCCAGGAGGGCGCCGTCCTCGCCGTGGGCCCGGGCCGCTTCGAGAACGGCGAGCGCCTGCCGCTCGACGTCAAGGTCGGCGACGTCGTCCTGTACAGCAAGTACGGCGGCACCGAGGTGAAGTACAACGGCGAGGAGTACCTCGTCCTCTCGGCTCGCGACGTGCTCGCGATCATCGAGAAGTAATCACCTCGAGCAAACCTTTGCTCCTGAGCTGCGCCCCTGGCCCCCGCGACCGATAACGAAGCCGGGCGTCCGGGGCGCAGTTGTCTTTCCACCCATTAGCTTTCCGAGAGGGCTCCCGCTGTCATGGCGAAGATCCTGAAGTTCGACGAGGACGCCCGTCGCGCCCTCGAGCGCGGCGTCAACAAGCTGGCCGACACGGTGAAGGTGACGATCGGCCCCAAGGGCCGCAACGTCGTCATCGACAAGAAGTTCGGTGCCCCCACCATCACCAACGACGGTGTCACGATCGCCCGTGAGGTCGAGATCGAGGACCCGTACGAGAACCTCGGCGCGCAGCTGGTGAAGGAGGTGGCGACCAAGACCAACGACATCGCGGGTGACGGCACCACCACCGCCACCGTGCTCGCCCAGGCGCTGGTGCGCGAGGGCCTGAAGAACGTCGCCGCCGGCGCTTCCCCGGCCGCCCTGAAGAAGGGCATCGACGCCGCCGTCAAGGCTGTCTCCGACGAGCTGCTGGCCACGGCCCGCCCGATCGACGAGAAGTCCGACATCGCCGCCGTCGCCGCGCTGTCCGCCCAGGACCAGCAGGTCGGCGAGCTGATCGCCGAGGCGATGGACAAGGTCGGCAAGGACGGTGTCATCACCGTCGAGGAGTCCAACACCTTCGGTCTGGAGCTGGACTTCACCGAGGGCATGGCCTTCGACAAGGGCTACCTGTCGCCGTACTTCGTGACGGACCAGGAGCGCATGGAGGCCGTCCTCGACGACCCGTACATCCTCATCAACCAGGGCAAGATCAGCTCCATCCAGGACATGCTGCCGCTGCTGGAGAAGGTCATCCAGGCCGGCGCCTCCAAGCCGCTGCTGATCATCGCCGAGGACGTCGAGGGCGAGGCCCTGTCGACCCTGGTCGTCAACAAGATCCGCGGCACCTTCAACGCCGTCGCGGTGAAGGCCCCCGGCTTCGGCGACCGCCGCAAGGCTATGCTGCAGGACATGGCGGTCCTCACCGGCGCCACGGTCATCTCCGAGGAGGTCGGCCTCAAGCTCGACCAGGCCGGTCTGGACGTGCTGGGCTCCGCCCGCCGCGTGACCGTCACCAAGGACGACACCACGATCGTCGACGGCGCCGGCAAGTCCGAGGACGTCCACGGCCGCGTTGCGCAGATCAAGGCCGAGATCGAGAACACCGACTCCGACTGGGACCGCGAGAAGCTCCAGGAGCGCCTCGCGAAGCTGGCCGGCGGCGTGTGCGTGATCAAGGTCGGCGCCGCCACCGAGGTGGAGCTGAAGGAGAAGAAGCACCGTCTGGAGGACGCCATCTCCGCGACCCGCGCCGCGGTCGAGGAGGGCATCGTCTCCGGTGGTGGCTCCGCGCTGGTCCACGCCTCCAAGGTCCTTGAGGGCAACCTCGACAAGACCGGCGACGAGGCCACCGGTGTCTCCGTGGTCCGCAACGCGGTCGTCGAGCCGCTGCGCTGGATCGGCGAGAACGCCGGCCAGGAGGGCTACGTCATCGTCTCCAAGGTCAAGGACCTGGACAGCGGCCAGGGCTACAACGCCGCCACCGGCGAGTACGGCGACCTGGTCAAGGCCGGCGTCATCGACCCGGTCAAGGTGACCCGCTCCGCCTTGGAGAACGCCGCCTCCATCGCCTCCCTGCTGCTCACGACCGAGACCCTGGTCGTCGAGAAGAAGGAAGAGGAAGAGCCGGCCGCCGCGGGCCACGGCCACGGCCACGCCCACTGAGCCAAGCGCTCCTGAGCGAAGGCCCGGCGCCCCTTGCGGGGTGCCGGGCCTTCGCCCTGTCCGTCCAGCCCTAGTGCTCCAACTCGTCCAGTGCGCCCAGCTGTTGCATCAGCCCGAGCTGGTCGTGCTGCCACCAGGTCTCGGCGATCTTGCCGTCGCCGCGGAACCGGAACAGCGTCATCCCGGTCATGGTGACCAGCCGGCCGGTGGCCGGGATCCCCAGGAAGTCACCCTTGTGCGTGGCGTTCCAGGTCCACCGCGCGCAGGCCCGGTCGCCCAGCGCGAACACGTCCTCGACCGTGAACGTGAAGTCGAAGCCGCCGCGCCACATCCGGTACTCGCTCAGGGTGTTGTCCAGCCCGATGGTGTCGCTCGGATTCACCGGGTCGTGGCTGTGGATGTCCTCGTCCAGCAGATCGTTGAGCGGCGGCAGTTCACCCGGCGCCTGAAGCACCGCGAAGAACCGCCGTACGGTGTCCTCGGCCAGCCGCTCGTCGCGTACGACGTCCAGATCGGTGAACGTCGGTGTCTCGTCGCACAGGGCGACCAATCCCTGGAAGATCTTGTCGGTCTCCGGGAGGTGCGAGTTCCGCATCGCCTCCTCGTAGGACGGGAACTCCACCACTTCGACGATGTGCGACGCGTCCGAGCGGTCCTTGCCGACCAGCGCGTGCGTCGCCGTCCGCTTCCCCTTGGTCTGTGCGACCCAGTCGTCCATGAGCCGGTTCATCTCGTCCAGCCGGCTCGTCCTGCACTCGATGAGCTGCACGAAGGTCATGACGCCGCCTCCCGGCCCCCCTGACCCGGATGTCCACCCCCATCTTCGCACCGGGACGGCAGCGCCACCCGTTCGCTACTGCGGCCCGTACTTGCGTCCGGTGCGCGAGGAGATCCCGCCCATCAGCCCGCGCGGGGCGACCTTCACCAGGCCCATCAGCGCCTTGTAACGGGGGTCGGGGATGGACAGCGACTTGCCGCGCGCCAGATCGGCCAGGGCCGTCGCGACCAGCTTGTCGGCGTCCAGCCACATCCAGCCCGGGATGTTGTCGGTGCCCATCCCGGCCCGCTGGTGGAACTCGGTGCGCACGAAGCCGGGGCACAGCGCCATCAGCCGGACACCGCTGCCGGCCAGGTCCCTGGCCGCGCCCTGGGTGAACTGCACGACCCATGCCTTGGAGGCGCCGTAGGTGCCCCGCGGTACGAAGGCGGCCACGGAGGCGACGTTGACGATCCCGCCCCGGCCGCGCTCGCGCATCGCCCCGGACGCCGCCGAGGTCAGCCGGAGCACCGCCTCGCAGTGCACCTTGAGCATTTTCAGCTCGTCGGCCATCGGGACCTCCAGATAGCGGCCCTTGTTGCCGAAGCCGGCGTTGTTGACCAGCAGGTCGACCGGGTTCTTCCGGTCGCCGAGGCGGTCGGCCACCGTCTCGATGCCCTTGTCCTCGGACAGGTCGGCGGTCAGCACCTCCACCTCGATGCCATGCCGGTCGTGCAGTTCGGTCGCCTGTTCGCGCAGCCGTCCGGTGTCCCGGGCCACCAGGACGAGGTCATGCCCGTCAGCCGCCAGCCGCCGCGCGAACGCGGCACCGATCCCCGCGGTCGATCCCGTAATCAGAGCCGTTGTCATGGCCCAAGGGTAGTGACCCGGAGCCGGGGCGTCCGCTGCCCGCGGGCCCGGGCGCCGCGCGCGCGTCCGCTGTCCGTGGGGCCCGGGCGGCCGTCCGGCCGACGGCCTTTCAGCCCTCCTGCTCGGCCACGTACTTGCGCGCCTTCGCCAGTGCCTCCGCGGGCAGCGCCTCGCCCGCCGCGAGCAGTCGCGGCAGCAGTTCCCGCTCGGTGGTGACCGCGCGGAACTGCATCGCGACCGTCACCCCGTGGTCCGGCCGGTGCACGATCTCGACCGGGTCCCCCGCCCGCACCTCGCCCGGTTCGATCACCCGGAGGTAGGCGCCCGTTGCGCCCTTCTGCGTGAATCTCCTGACCCAGCCGCGCTCGCCCACATGGCCCTGGAACGTGCGGCACGGGATCCGGCCCGAGGTCACCTCCAGCACCACCTCGGCGCCGATCCGCCAGCGCTCGCCGATCAGCGCCCCGGACAGGTCCAGGCCCTCCGTGGTCAGGTTCTCCCCGAAGCAGCCGTTGCCCAACGGCCGGCCCGTCTCGCGCTCCCAGGCGTCGAGATCCTCGCGCGCATAGGCGTACACCGCCTGGTCGTCCCCGCCGTGATGCCGCAGGTCGCACACCGCGTCCCCGGCCAGCCCGCTCGCCCCCACGCCCTTGGGACCCGGCGCCGTCACCCGCACCGGCCCGTCGACCGGACGCTTGTCGATGCCTGTCACACCGTCCGCCTGGTCCGTGTACGCCACCGGCCGGGGCCGGCCCAGATTGACCGAGAGAACCTTCATATCCGCACGGTACGACACCCCGCCTCAAAGCGCCGACCGAATATCGCGCGCCATCTCCAAGCGAGTCTTATACTCGAAGGGTGATCGAGGCCCGTCATCTCCGTGTCCTGCGTGCCGTCGCCGCCACCGGCTCCTTCTCGGCGGCGGGGCGCGAACTGGGCTGTACCCAGCCCGCCGTGAGCCAGCAGATGAAGGCCCTGGAGACCTCGGTCGGCACCCCGCTGCTGGTCCGCAACGGCCGCGAGATGCGGCTGACCCAGGCCGGGGAGGCCCTGGTCAGGCACGCCTCCGGCATCCTCGCCGGGCTCACCGCGGCCGAGGAGGAGGTCGCCGCCATCGCGGGCCTGCGGGCCGGCCGGGTCCGGCTGGTCTCCTTCCCCAGCGGCAGCTCCACCCTGGTCCCCACCGCACTGGCCGCCCTGCGCGCCGCCCACCCCGGCACCCGCGTCTCCCTGGAGGAGGCCGAGCCTCCGAAGTCCGTGGAGCTGCTCCGCGAGGGTGACTGCGACCTGGCCCTGGCCTTCCGCTACGAGGGAGCGGCGGTCGCCGAGGACTGGGACGACCTGGTCGTACGGCCCCTGTTGACCGACCGCCTGGTCGCGCTGGTGCCCGAGCGGCACCGCCTCGCCCGCGCGGAGGCCGTCGCCATCGGCGAGCTGGCCCAGGAGCCCTGGATCGCGGGCTGCCCGCGCTGCCGCGGCCAGCTGGTCGAGGTGTGCGAGGGGGCCGGTTTCACCCCGCGCATCGACTTCGCCACGGACGACTACCCGGCGGTGGTCGGCCTGGTCGGCGCGGGCCTCGGAGTCGCGGTCCTGCCGCAGCTGGCGGTGGAGTCGGTACGGCCCAGGGGTGTGCGCACGGTGCGGCTGGAGCCGGCGGTGCGCCGCGAGATCGTCGGCCTCACCCTGCCCGACCTGGCACAGGTCCCGGCCGTGGCGGCGACGCTGGAACAGCTGGCCCGCGCGGCCGGTCGCTCCTAGAGGAGGGCGCGGCAGCGGGCGCGCGGCGGCAGAGCGCAGCGGCAGAGACGAGGGCACGCGCGTGGTGATGCGGCGTGCCCTGGTGGAGGGAAAGAGCGCACCCGGCGCGCCGGGGAGTCACTCGACACGCCAGGAATTGCAGAAACGTTCCTTCAGTGGTTCGGGGCGGTGTCCGCACCGGCGGCCGAGGCCGTCACCAGGCGGTTGCGTGCGCGCCCCATCAACTCCTCACGCTCGTCCTCGGTCAGGCCGCCCCACACGCCGTACGGCTCGCGCACCGCCAGCGCGTGCGCCGCGCACTGTGCGCGCACAGGGCACCTCATGCAGACCTCCTTGGCCGAGTTCTCGCGAGCGCTCCGAGCCGCCCCGCGCTCGCCCTCCGGATGGAAGAAGAGCGAGCTGTCCACACCGCGGCAAGCAGCCAGCAGCTGCCAGTCCCACAGGTCCGCGTTCGGTCCGGGAAGGCGGGAGAAATCTGCCATTACGTGACCCCTTGTAGCCGTTCTGAGCGGATACGGTGCCATCGACCGTACATCTCCGGTCTAAGGAGATGAAAATATGACTCATTGCGAATCTAGCCTCGGACACCATGAAACGGGAAGAAAAGCGGCCAAATGGGGCATAGTTGTGATGAAAAGTTGAGGGTCTGTCGGCCATGTCTGCACCGTGTCGAGACCCTCACGTAGAGTGCCGAAGACGGCATGTAGCCCCGTAACTCTTTCGAGTGACCGTCGTTGAGAGTGCGGAGGCGGTTGAAAACACAAGCGCTCGGGCAGGCGTCCGAGACGGTCGACCGCACAGGTGACGATTCCGTACCAGCCTGGAGGCTCAAGGTGACGCGCATCAGCTGCGGAGGGCGGTCATGACATCCGTCCTCGTCTGCGACGACTCCCCGCTTGCCCGAGAAGCGCTCCGCCGCGCGGTGGCGACCGTGCCCGGTGTCGAGCGCGTGACGACGGCGGCCAACGGCGAGGAAGTCCTCCGCCGCTGGGGCGCCGACCGTTCCGATCTCATCCTGATGGACGTGCGCATGCCCGGCCTGGGCGGCGTGGAGACCGTGCGCCGTCTGCTGTCCGCCGACCCCGGCGCGCGCATCATCATGCTCACCGTCGCCGAGGACCTCGACGGCGTGGCCCTCGCGGTCGCCGCCGGTGCCCGTGGCTACCTGCACAAGGACGCCTCGCGCGCGGAGCTGCGGGCCACGGTCACGCAGGCCCTCGCCGACCCGACCTGGCGACTGGCCCCGCGCCGGCTCCGCTCGGCCGAGATGGGCGCCGCGCCCACGCTCACCGCGCGTGAGATCCAGGTGCTGGAGGGCATGAGCCACGGCCGCTCCAACGCCGAGATCGGCCGCGAGCTGTTCCTCTCCGAGGACACCGTCAAGACGCACGCGCGGCGCCTGTTCAAGAAGCTCGGCGCCTCGGACCGGGCCCACGCCGTGGCGCTCGGCTTCCGCTGGGGACTGGTCCGGTAGGCGGTGCCCAGCCCTGCGGGGCAGGCGGGACCGGCCGTCACCGGGCACCACACCCGGAGCCGGACGCGTGTCCGCCTCACCTGGCAGCAGCCGGGCGCGCCATCGGCGCCCGAACCGTCCACGGAAGCAGACCCGGCACGCCCCACGGGGTGTCCGGGCCGTCCGCCCACCCGGGAGTGTCCGGGCCCGTACGGCCCCCCGCACCACGACCCGCCCATCCGCCTGCCCGCTCGCGGCTCGGTGCCGGGCTTTTCAGGTGCCGACGGGCCGGGGCTTGGCGGGTGCGGGGTACGGCCGGGTGCGACGGGGTACCGGCCGGACGAGTGCGCTCCTTGCACCAGAGGCGTGTCGCGGCGGTGCGTCGATGCGCCTCGGGCGTGCGTGGCGCGGTATTCCGATGTGCCTCGGCGTGTGCGGGGCGGTGTCGCCGTGAGGTGCCGCGGCCGCGCGCGGGGTGGCCGAAGGCGTCCTACGGCTGCCGGAGGTGCCCTGCGGCTCCGGGGTCGTACCGCCGTGTCCCGGTCCGTCCGTCAGAGCGGTGCACGCACGCGTGCGTGTCTCGTACGCGTCCTCGTTCGCCGCGGAGGTGGGTGCCCGTGAAATGCCTTGACGGGTGTTCCGGTTGCCCGTGGACGCGGCCGTGAGGCGGCTTCCAGGGGTGGACCCGGTCACACTCGGGGAGCCGTGCGGTGGGCCGTCGGCCGGGTGGCCGCCCGCGCGCGGGCACGGAGATCCACATGATGAACACCCGTGGTCGGAGCCGCGCGACGAGCGCCGAGGCGGCCGCGGGAGGGCTGTTCGCGCCCCCGGCGTACGACTCCGTCGGACGCTTCGGCGGGCACTGTACGAGGCGGCCCGCCGGACGCGCGATGCTCGTTTCGGCGCGGATGCCGCATCCTTGAGATGTGGAGTCTCTCGGGGACGAGTCGGTCGAGGTGAAGGGGAGGGCGCAGGGGATGAGTGCCGGCGCGCCTGCTCATAACGCTTCGGTGCACAACCACGGGCACGATGCGACGGACCGGACGGCCGCAAGGCACCATGGACCGATGCGCGACGACGATGCGGGCACGGCCCAGGGGGCGATCGGTGCCCTCGTGCATCGTGCCGTCGACGGGGACGAGCAGGCCACGCACGATCTGCTCGCGCACGTCCACCCGCTGGCGCTGCGCTACTGCCGTACCCGGCTGTCCCGGCTCCCCGGCGACGCGCGCCACTTCGTGGAGGACCTCGCCCAGGAGGTCTGCGTGGCCGTCCTGCTCGCGCTGCCCCGCTACCGCGACACCGGCCGCCCCTTCGAGGCGTTCGTCTTCGCCATCGCCTCCCACAAGGTCGCCGACCTGCAGCGCGCCGCCATGCGCCACCCGGGCTCCACGGCGGTGCCGTCGGACGAGATGCCGGAGCGGCCCGACGACTCCCTCGGCCCCGAGGAGCGCGCCCTGCTCAGCAGCGACGCCGAGTGGGCCAAGAAGCTGCTGGCCAACCTCCCGGAGAACCAGCGCGAACTGCTCCTGCTGCGCATCGCCGTGGGCTTGACCGCGGAGGAGACGGGGCAGATGTTGGGAATGTCACCCGGCGCGGTCCGGGTCGCCCAGCACCGAGCGCTGAGCCGCCTGCGGGCACTCGCCGAGCAGTAACCCCCTTGAGCGGAGCCTCTGAAGCTCCCTTGGTTGAACAGGCATGCTTCCGTTCCCGTACGAACATACGAAGCCTGAACTGACCCCCTACCGTGGAATTTGCTAGCGATGCTTCCCGTTAGCATGGACATCCGCACCGATCAAGGCCATTTGGGGAAGGTGTCATGACTGCCAACGTCGACGGAGTGCCCAGTAAATTCGCGACACTCGGGCTGACCTACGACGACGTGCTGCTGCTGCCGGGCGCATCCGAGGTGCTCCCCAACGCGGTCGACACCTCGTCCCGCATCTCCCGCAACGTCCGGGTCAACATCCCGCTGCTGTCGGCGGCGATGGACAAGGTGACCGAGTCCCGCATGGCGATCGCGATGGCCCGGCTGGGCGGCGTCGGCGTGCTGCACCGCAACCTCTCCGTCGAGGACCAGGTCAACCAGGTCGACCTGGTGAAGCGGTCCGAGTCCGGCATGGTCACCGACCCGATCACGGTGCACCCGGAGGCCACGCTCGCCGAGGCGGACGCCCTGTGCGCCAAGTTCCGCATCAGCGGTGTCCCGGTCACCGACCCGGCCGGCAAGCTGCTGGGCATCGTCACCAACCGTGACATGGCCTTCGAGAGCGACCGCACGCGCCAGGTGCGCGAGGTCATGACCCCGATGCCGCTGGTCACCGGCAAGGTCGGCATCTCCGGGCCCGAGGCCATGGAGCTGCTGCGCAAGCACAAGATCGAGAAGCTTCCGCTGGTCGACGACGCGGGCGTCCTCCAGGGCCTGATCACGGTCAAGGACTTCGTCAAGGCCGAGCAGTACCCCAACGCCGCCAAGGATGCCGAGGGCCGCCTGCTCGTCGGTGCGGCCGTGGGCGCCAGCCCCGAGGCGCTGGAGCGCGCCCAGGCGCTCGCCGAGGCCGGTGTGGACTTCCTGGTTGTCGACACCTCGCACGGCCACAACAGCAACGCGCTCAGCTGGATGTCGAAGATCAAGTCCAGCGTGAACGTCGACGTGATCGGCGGCAACGTCGCCACCCGCGACGGCGCCCAGGCGCTCATCGACGCCGGGGTCGACGGCATCAAGGTGGGCGTCGGCCCGGGCTCGATCTGTACCACCCGCGTGGTCGCCGGGATCGGAGTCCCGCAGGTCACCGCCATCTACGAGGCCTCGCTCGCCGCTCGTCCGGCGGGCATCCCGCTGATCGGCGACGGCGGTCTGCAGTACTCCGGCGACATCGGCAAGGCGCTCGCCGCCGGTGCGGACACGGTCATGCTGGGCAGCCTCCTCGCCGGCTGCGAGGAGTCGCCGGGCGAGCTGATGTTCATCAACGGCAAGCAGTTCAAGTCGTACCGCGGCATGGGCTCGCTGGGTGCCATGCAGTCCCGCGGCCAGGGCAGGTCGTACTCGAAGGACCGCTACTTCCAGGCCGAGGTGGCGTCCGACGACAAGCTCGTGCCCGAGGGCGTCGAGGGCCAGGTGCCCTACCGCGGTCCGCTCTCCAACGTGCTGCACCAGCTCGTCGGCGGCCTGCGCCAGACCATGGGCTACGTCGGCGCCGCCACCGTCGGGGAGATGGAGTCCAAGGGCCGCTTCGTGCGGATCACCTCGGCGGGTCTGAAGGAGAGCCACCCGCACGACATCCAGATGACGGTCGAGGCGCCGAACTACAGCAAGAAGTGACACACACGCACGCGTGACGGCAGTGGAAGGGCGGCTCCGGAGCATCCGGGGCCGCCCTTGTCGTACCCGTCGGCGATACTGGGAGGCGCTGCAACGCATAGGGAAAGGCCACCATCGTGACTGAGATCGAGATCGGGCGCGGCAAGCGCGGCCGCCGGGCGTACGCCTTCGACGACATCGCCGTCGTCCCCAGTCGCCGTACGCGGGACCCGAAGGAGGTCTCGATCGCCTGGCAGATCGACGCCTACCGCTTCGAGCTGCCGTTCCTGGCCGCCCCCATGGACTCGGTCGTCTCCCCGGCCACCGCGATCCGCATCGGCGAGCTGGGCGGCCTCGGCGTGCTCAACCTCGAAGGCCTCTGGACGCGGTACGAGGACCCGCAGCCGCTGCTCGACGAGATCGCCGGGCTGCCCGCCGAGCAGGCGACGCGCCGCCTCCAGGAGATCTACGCGGCGCCCATCAAGGAGGAGCTGATCGGCGCCCGCATCAAGGAGGTGCGCGACTCCGGCGTGGTCACGGCGGCCGCGCTCTCCCCGCAGCGCACCGCCCAGTTCTCCAAGGCGGTCGTGGACGCGGGCGTGGACATCTTCGTCATCCGGGGTACGACGGTCTCGGCGGAGCACGTCTCGTCCTCGCACGAGCCGCTGAACCTGAAGCAGTTCATCTACGAGCTGGACGTCCCGGTGATCGTCGGCGGCTGCGCCACGTACACGGCGGCCCTGCACCTGATGCGCACGGGTGCCGCGGGTGTCCTCGTGGGCTTCGGCGGCGGCGCGGCGCACACCACGCGCAACGTGCTGGGCATCCAGGTCCCGATGGCCACGGCGGTCGCGGACGTGGCGGCGGCCCGCCGGGACTACATGGACGAGTCCGGCGGCCGGTACGTGCACGTGATCGCGGACGGCGGTGTCGGCTGGTCCGGCGACCTGCCCAAGGCGATCGCCTGCGGCGCCGACGCGGTGATGATGGGCTCCCCGCTGGCCCGCGCCACGGACGCGCCCGGCAAGGGCCACCACTGGGGCATGGAGGCGGTCAACGAGGAGCTGCCCCGTGGCAAGAAGGTCGGCCTCGGCACGGTCGGCACCATCGAGGAGATCCTCACCGGCCCCTCCCACACGCCCGACGGCTCGATGAACTTCTTCGGCGCCCTGCGCCGCGCGATGGCCACCACCGGCTACAGCGAGCTGAAGGAGTTCCAGCGGGTCGAGGTGACGGTCGCGGACAGCCAGCACCGCCGCTGACCCCGTACGACGCCGAAGGGGCCCGTCCACCGGTGCGGTGGGCGGGCCCCTTCGCGCGCGTGCGCCCTGCTATCGGGCGGCCTTCTTGGTGCCCGAGAACGCGGCGAACCCGGCGATGCCGAAGAAGAGGAAGGTGAGCGGGTCGGCCTCCTCCTTCCAGGCCTTCTGGACCACGTCGAAGTGGTCGAAGAAGACCGTGGAGAAGCTCAGGCCGGTGTCCTTGGCGCCGATCATGGCCTCGCCCACGAGCTGGCCGAAGTAGACGGAGGCCAGGGCCAGGACGACGGCGGCGATCGGGAGGACCGGATTGCGGCCGCCCGCCTTGCCCGCCGCCAGACCGATCACGAAACCGACGCCGACGGCCGCGTAGCCGATCTCGTGCTTGGTGGCGCCGATGATGACGCCGTACAGCGCGGCGGCGGCCACGGCGGCGACGACCGCGGCGAGCACGCCGAGGACGAGGTTGTTCCGGCCCGGCGCGGGCGGCGCCGGCGGCGCGAAGGCACCCGGCTGGGCGGCGTACCCGCCCGGCTGCGGCGGGTAGGGCGCGCCGGCCGGGGCCTGCTGGGCGTACGGGTTGCCGCCGACCGGACCGGACTGCGGCGGCTGCGGCGATGGAGCTGACTGGCTCATGACAGAGATCCCCCCGAGGTGGAGCACACCTGAATGACGGAAACGGAAAACCCTCGCACGCGCGTGTGCGACGAGTGCGGTGAGTCCGGGGGAGATTAACAGCCAGGGGCGACAACTCCCTTGGCTGTTTTCCGTTCGTGATCAGGCTCAGAGCCGGTGCGCCGCCCCCGCGGGTGTCGCTCCTCGCGTGTCCAGCAGCAGCTGGGCCTTCACCGACAGCGCCTGCAGGTCGTACGTGCGGTGGTTCTGCAGCAGGATCGTCAGGTCGGCGTCGGCGGCGGCGTCGTAGAGCGCGTCCGCGCGCGGCACCGGGCGGTCCAGGACGGTCCAGGAGGCCACGAGCGGGTCGTGGTAGCTCACGGAGGCGCCCAGCTCCATCAGCCGGATCGCGATCTCCCGGGCGGGCGTGCCCTGCTGGTCGGGGACGTCGGGCTTGTAGGTGACACCGAGCAGCAGAACGCGCGCCGCGCGGGCGGACTTGCCGTGCTCGTTGAGGAGGGTGGCGGCGCGCTGGATGACATAGCGCGGCATCCGGTGGTTGACCTGCTGGGCCAGCTCCACCATGCGCAGGGTGCGGGTGGCGTGGCCGGTCAGGTCCTGCGGGACGCCGTGCCCGCCGACGCCCGGTCCCGGCCGGAACGCCTGGAAGCCGAAGGGCTTGGTCTCCGCGCACCGGATGACGTCCCACAGGTCGACACCCAGCTCATGGCAGAGGACGGCCATCTCGTTGACGAGCGCGATGTTGACGTGCCGGAAGTTGGTCTCCAGCAGCTGCACGGTCTCCGCCTCGCGCAGCCCACGCGCGCGTACCACCTTGTCGGTGAGCCGGCCGTAGAAGGCGGCGGCGGACTCGGTGCACGCGGGAGTGAGGCCGCCGATCACCTTGGGGGTGCCGGCGGGGGTGTGGTCGCGGTTGCCGGGGTCGACCCGGCTGGGCGAGTAGGCGAGGTGGAAGTCCCGCCCGGCGCGCAGCCCCGAGCCCTCCTCCAGCAGGGGCCGCAGGAACTCCTCCGTCGTGCCGGGCAGCACCGGCGACTCCAGGATGACGGTGGTGTGCGGGCGCAGCCGCTCGGCGAGCGCGCGGGCCGCCGCCTCCACCTGGCCGAGGTCGAGTCCGCCGTCGGTGTCGCTTGCGGTCGACGGGCAGATCACGGCGGTGCGCACCCGGCCGAGCTGGGCCGGGTCGGTACCGGGCCGGAAGCCGGCCAGATGCATCCGGCGCAACTCGGCCGGACTGAGGGAGCCCGCCTCGGGCCCCGTGGTGAAGCCGAGCGTGGAGATGCCTGCGGCGACGGCGGCCTGGGCCAGCGGCAAGCCGTAGGAGCCGAGTCCGATGACGGCGAGGTCTGCGGGCATGCGTGGGCCGTCCTTCCAGTAGCCGAAGCGGGACAGGTGCGCAACCGCTGTCGACAGGTTGAGCAAGAGCTCTGCTGAGCGAATGCTCTGCCAGACTAGGTACACATATGACAGTTATGTGTGATTGTGTTCGTGTGTCTTCCGAGGGTTGTACGCAAGTTGTCCACAGCGTGCGAGCCCGTGGTGGCTGAAGTCGGGCAACCCGGTCAGAATTTGGGCATGAGGAGGGGATGAACCGGGCTTCGCCCACCGGGTGCGGCCGACGCGAGCGGGTCTGCGACAGCGGGAGGCAGCGGTGAGGACAGCGACTCTGGGTCCGGTGCAGCGCGCCGAGGCACTGGCGGCGATGGCGGAGCGGGAGCTGGACGTGCTCGTGATCGGCGGCGGAGTCGTCGGTGCCGGCACGGCGCTGGACGCCGTCACGCGTGGCCTGTCCACCGGGCTGGTCGAGGCCCGTGACTGGGCGTCCGGCACGTCCAGCCGGTCCAGCAAGCTGATCCACGGCGGGCTGCGCTATCTGGAGATGCTCGACTTCGCCCTCGTAAGAGAAGCGTTGAAGGAGCGCGGGCTGCTGCTGGAGCGGCTCGCCCCGCACCTGGTCAAGCCGGTGCCGTTCCTCTACCCGCTGCAGCACAAGGGCTGGGAGCGGCTCTACGCCGGCTCGGGCGTGGCCCTGTACGACGCGATGTCCATGGCGCGCGGGCACGGCCGGGGCCTGCCCCTGCACCGCCATCTGACCCACCGTCACGCCCTGCGCGTCGCCCCCTGCCTGAAGAAGGACGCCCTGGTCGGCGCCCTGCAGTACTACGACGCCCAGATGGACGACGCCCGTTTCGTGGCCACGCTGGTGCGCACGGCCGCGTCCTACGGCGCCAAGGTGGCCAACCGCGCGCGGGTGACCGGGTTTCTGCGCGAGGGCGAGCGCGTGGTGGGCGCCTTGGTGCGGGACGTGGAGGGCGGCGGGGAGTACGAGATCCACGCCAAGCAGGTGGTGAACGCGACCGGCGTGTGGACCGACGACACGCAGGCCATGGTGGGGGAGCGCGGCCAGTTCCACGTCCGCGCCTCCAAGGGCATCCACCTGGTCGTGCCCAAGGACCGCATCCACTCCACGACCGGCCTGATCCTGCGTACCGAGAAGTCTGTCCTCTTCGTCATCCCCTGGGGCCGGCACTGGATCATCGGCACCACCGACACCGACTGGGACCTCGACAAGGCGCATCCGGCCGCGTCCAGCGCCGACATCGACTATCTGCTGGAGCACGTCAACTCGGTGCTGGCGGTGCCGCTCGGCCGCGACGACGTCCAGGGTGTGTACGCGGGTCTGCGCCCCCTGCTCGCCGGGGAGTCCGACGCCACCAGCAAGCTGTCCCGCGAGCACACGGTCGCCCACCCGGCGCCGGGCCTCGTGGTCGTGGCGGGCGGCAAGTACACCACCTACCGGGTGATGGCGAAGGACGCCGTCGACGAGGCGGTGCACGGCCTGGACATGCGGGTCGCCGACTGCGTCACCGAGGAGACCCCGCTGCTGGGCGCGGAGGGATACCAGGCGCTGTGGAACGCCAGAGCGCGCATCGCCGCCCGCACCGGACTGCACGCGGCCCGCGTCGAGCATCTGCTGAACCGCTACGGCTCCCTGGCCGAGGAGGTATTGGACCTCGTCGCCGCCGACCCCGCCCTGGGCGCGCCGCTGCAGGGCGCCGACGACTATCTGCGCGCCGAGGTGGTGTACGCCGCCTCGCACGAGGGCGCCCGCCATCTGGACGACGTCCTCACCCGCCGTACCCGCATCTCCATCGAGACCTTCGACCGGGGCACGCGCAGCGCCCGTGAGGCCGCCGAGCTGATGGCGCCGGTCCTCGGCTGGGACAAGGACCAGATCGAGCGCGAGGTCGAGCACTACGAGAAGCGGGTGGAGGCCGAGCGGGAGTCCCAGCTCCAGCCCGACGACCAGACGGCGGACGCGGCACGGCTGGGGGCACCGGACATCGTGCCGCTCAACTGACGCCCGCCACCGCGGAAGACCGGGCCGCGGCCAGGGGCCCCCTGGGCGTGGGGCACTTGTCGAGTGAGAGACAATGGAGGCTCTGTCAGGGCGGGTTGTATGAGGGGACGCATGTCGGAGACGGAGCGGGCGGGTACATCTCGTCAGGAGACTCGTCAGGACAAGAGCGAGCGTCGTCTCCTCGCCGGGCGGTACCGGCTGGGAGACGTGCTGGGCCGGGGCGGCATGGGCACGGTCTGGCGCGCCGAGGACGAGACGCTGGGCCGGACGGTCGCCGTCAAGGAGCTGCGGTTCCCGTCGAACATCGACGAGGAGGAGAAGCGGCGCCTGATCACGCGTACCCTGCGCGAAGCCAAGGCGATCGCCCGGATCCGCAACAACAGCGCGGTGACGGTCTTCGACGTGGTCGACGAGGACGACCGGCCGTGGATCGTCATGGAGTTGGTGGAGGGCAAGTCCCTCGCCGAGGTCATCCGCGAGGACGGTCTGCTGGAGCCGAGGCGCGCCGCCGAGGTGGGCCTCGCCGTCCTCGACGTGCTGCGCTCCGCGCACCGCGAGGGCATCCTGCACCGGGACGTGAAGCCGTCCAACGTGCTGATCGCCGAGGACGGCCGGGTCGTGCTCACCGACTTCGGTATCGCGCAGGTCGAGGGCGACCCGTCCATCACCTCCACCGGCATGCTGGTCGGCGCCCCCTCCTACATCGCGCCCGAGCGCGCCCGCGGTCACAAGCCGGGCCCTGCGGCCGACCTGTGGTCGCTCGGCGGCCTGCTGTACGCCGCGGTCGAGGGCGTGCCGCCGTACGACAAGGGGTCGGCGATCGCCACGCTCACCGCGGTGATGACCGAGCCCCTGGAGGAGCCCAAGAACGCGGGCCCGCTCAAGAACGTCATCTACGGCCTGCTGGCCAAGGATCCGGCCGAGCGGCTCGACGACGCCGGGGCCCGCGCCATGTTCCAGGCGGTGATCCACGCACCCGAGCCGGAGCCGATGGACGCCACGCGGGTGGTGCCGTTGCCGGCGCTGCCCGGGTCGTCCGAGGGCCGGCGGGGCGAGGAGGCCGGGGAGAAGCTGCGCGGCGCGCTGCGTTCGGTCCGCAAGGCGGCCGGGGCGGCCGGTGCCGCGGCGTCGGCACGGACGAAGAACGCCGGGGACGCGGCCGCACCGAACGCACCGACCGCACCGAACGCACGAGGTGCGGGTGGTGCGGCGGGCGCGGGTGGTGCAGGTGGCGCGACGGGCGCTGGTGGCAAGGGCGGTGCCACCGCCGGCGGGGCACGCCAGGCCAACTCCGGCGGCGCCCGCCCGGCCACTCCTGGCGGGGCACGTCAGGCAGCCCCCGGCGGCGCCCGCCCGGCGACCCCCGGTGTCTCCTCCGGTGGGGCGCGGCCCGGCGCCTCCCCCGGGACCGGTGCCGGACCGGCCGGGAGACGGACGGGGTCCGCTTCCGGCGCCGCCGGAACCGCCGGCAGCACCGGTACGCCGAACTCCATCGCGAACAAGCCGAGTTCGGGCTGGCCGGTGATGCCGCCGCCGGACCTGGACCTGCCGCCGCGGCCGGTGCCCCGGGCGCCGCTGACCGACGTCGTACCCAAGCGCACGCTGGTGATCATCGCCGTGGTGGTCGCCCTCGCGGTCCTCGGCACCGTCCTGGCCCTCGCGCTGAACGGCGACGACGGCAAGGACGGCAAGAGCAGCGGGGCCAAGGCGGCGGCGAGCGCCAGCGCGTCCACCAAGCAGGACAAGGGCGGCAGGGCCAAGGGCGGCGGGGCGAGCCCGTCGTCGGCCGGCACCGGTTCGGGCGCCGGTTCCGGCACCGCCGTCGACGCGAGCGCCTCCACCGACGGTTCGTCCGGTGCGAAGGGCGGCGGAGGCGCGCCGGTGGTGTCGACCCGCAAGAGCGGCCAGGGGTACTCGATCGGGCTGCCCAAGGGATGGTCGTACCAGTCCAGCGATGACGCGGGTGACCGCTACACCGGTCCCGACGGGCAGAAGCTGCTCGTCGGCTGGACCGGCAGCCCCAAGGACGACCCGGTGGCGGACTGGAGGAACCAGGAGCGCTACATGGTCCGTTCGCAGTACCGGAAGATCCGCATAGAGAAGGTGGACTACCGCGGCTGGAACACGGCCGACTGGGAGTTCACCTACGTCGACGGCGGCACCGGGTACCGCACCATCGACCGGGGTTTCGTCGTCGACGACCACCAGGGCTACGGGCTGATGTACACCGCGAAGAGCGCGAACTGGGACAGCGCGCTGCGCAAGGACACCTGGAAGACGTTGACGCAGTCCTTCGAGCCCAAGTCGTAGGATCCGGCCGCCGGTTTTGGGGCGTGAGAATCCGTCATCCACGCGATGCGGGTTGCCTCCGGCACGTATCGTGAATGGTTGCGGACCGTACGCAGCCGGATGTGTGTGCGAAACGGGTCGCGAGGCGAACGGATGTGACCGACCGGGCGGCCGGGGGAGGCAACGTGGACGACTACGCGGGTCGGGTGCTGGCCGACCGCTACCGCCTGCCGTTGCCGCCCTCCGACGAGTACGAACTCACCGAGACCCGCGCCTTCGACACCTACAGCGGCCAGGAAGTGCTCGTCCGGCAGGTGCCCTTGCCGGAGGTCGTCGAGGCCGAGGTGCTCGACGCGGAGGGACTGCCCGAGGGGTTCACCGCGCGTGAGCGCGCCACCCGGCGGACGCCGGACGCCCGGACCGCCACCCGGCGGCCCGCGGACCCCGCCGTGCGGCGCGCCGTCGAGGCGGTGCAGGCGGCGGCCCGCATCCCCGATCATCCGCGGCTCGACCAGGTCTTCGACGTGTTCGCCGAGGGCGGGTCGCTGTGGATAGTGAGCGAGTCGGTGGCCGCGCGCCCGCTGGCCGCACTCCTCGCCGAGCAGCCGCTGTCGCCGTACCGGGCGGCCGAGGTCGCCGCCGACGTGCTCATGGCGCTCCGGGTGCTGCACGCCCACGGCTGGGTGCACCGCAACATCACCGCCCGTACGGTGCTGGTCTGCGACGACGGCCGGGTGATGCTGACCGGCCTCGCGGTCGGCGCCGCGGAGGAGGCGCTCTGCGGGTACGACCCGGTGCCGGACGAGTCCGGTGCGGGGCCCGTGGGGGCGGCAGCCGGAGCGGAACGAGCGGAGCCGGGAGCCGCCCGCCCGGGAGCCGCCGACGGACCGAGTGGTGGCTCGGGCGGCGGTACGTTCGCCGGTGGACCCGGTGCGCAGGATGGTGCCCGCTCTTCCGGCGGCCCGGTCGGCGGTGTTCCTTCCGCCGACGTCGACCCCGAGGCTGCCCGCCGGGCCGCGATCCAGGCGAGGGCCGCCGGCGGACTGCCGGTGCCGGGAGCGAACGGGGCGCCGGGCGGACCGGGGATGCCCGGTGGAACCGGGGCGCCGGGCGGGACCGGAGCGTCCGGTGGACCCGGGATGCCCGGTGCGGCGGGCCAACGCCCCCTGGAGAGCGGCGCGGACATCCGTGCCGCACGCGCCGGGGCGATTGCCGCGTACCGCGCGGGCGCGCGTGCCGCCGCCCGGGTGCAGGAGTCCCGGGAGAACGGGCGCCCCGCGCTGCCCGGCGCCCGGCCACCCGCGGAGAACGGGACCGGCGCCGACCGGGCCGACGGCGCGCCCCAGCCGTCGTACCCCGGCGGACCCGCGTCGTACCCCGGCGGACCCACGACGCCCCCCGGGCGGACAGCCGACCCCCACGATGTGCAGGGCGCCCCCTGGCACGGCGCCTCGCCCCGCACCGCTTCCGGCGCCTCTGCGGCGCTGGACGGCGCCACGCAGCGCCCCGGGCCGCCCCCGGCGGACCCCCGCCCCGGCCGCCCGCCGGTCCCGGGCGACCCCTACGGCACGCACGCCCAGGGCCCCGCCCACCGCACCGGTGCCGGCCCCGGTCTCCCCGGCCGGGCCCCGGCCCCTCGCAGCACGCACCCCCACACCCCGGAGTTCTCCCAAGCCCCCGAGCGGATCCCCCTCCCACAGCAACCCGCCGCCCTCTCCCACTGGGACGAAGCCGGAGATCCCGCCGCGCCCCGGCGGGGACCGGGGACCGCCCTGGCCGCCGAGCGGGCGCGGCAGGTGCGGATGACCGTCGTGGGGCCGGTGACCGAGCGATGGGCGCCGGAACAGGCCGGGCCCGTGCACGAGAACTGGCAGCTGGCGGCGCCGATCGGGCCCGCCACCGACCTGTGGGCGCTCGGCGCGCTGCTGTTCCGGGCCGTACAGGGGCACGCGCCGTACCCGGAGGAGTCCACGGCCGAGCTGGTGCAGCTGGTGTGTGCCGAGCCGCCCGCCTTCGCCGAGGAGTGCGGTCCGCTGCGCCCGGTCGTGGAGTCGCTGTTGCGCCAGGACCCCACCGAGCGCCTGGACTTCGAGGAGCTGAACGGCTGGCTGCGCTCGCTGGTGCGGTCCGCGCCCGAGCCCGACGCCGGTACGCATGTCGTGCCCGTGCCGTCCGCCGATCCGCGCCGGCTGCCGATCGTCCGGCGCCGCGGCGAGCTGGTACGGCTGCGCCGCCGCCGCTCCGGCGTGCCCGAGAGCCATCCGCACGGCCGGCACAAGCGGGCCCGGGAGCAGCGGGCCCGGGAAGCGGCGGGGTCGTCGCCGCGCAGCCTCGGCCGGACCCTGCTCCTGGTGATACTGCTCCTGCTCGCCGGGGCGATCGCGTACGCGATGCTGTTCATGCCGAAGCAGGGCGAGAGCGGGGCCGCGGGCAGCGAGCGCACCGGCAGCGCGGGAGAGGCGAGTACCGCGCCCTCGCGCACCCCGGAGCCCTCCTCCGGGCAGGGCACGCCACAGAGCAGTGCCCCCGCCACCGATACCCAGACCGACGGTGACCCGTCCGTCGCCGACGGCTTCACCCTGCGCAAGGATCCGGAGGGTTTCGAGATCGCCGTGGCCAAGGGCTGGGACCGCACCCCGAAGAACGGCAGCGGCCAGGTGGTCTACGGCCAGGGGAACTTCGAGCTGATCGTCGTACCCGGACGGGACGGCGCCGCGACGTACGGCAGTGACCCGATGGCCTACCAGCGGGACAAGGAGAGCGAACTCCAGCCGTACCGCAGCTCCAGCTGGGCCACGGCGACCGGTCTGCGAACCATCGAGGTGGGCGGACGGACCATGGCCGAGGGGCAGTTCACCTGGACCGACGGGCAGGGACAGGACCTGTTCGTACGGAACATGGCGATCCTGCTGAACGGCCGCTACCACATCGTCCAGGTCCGCGGCCCGGAGTCCCAACGGGACGCGGTGACCCGGTTCTACGAGCAGGCCACGGCGACGTACCGCTACACGCGTTGAGCGCCCCGTATACGGGCGGGCCGGGTCTGGCCGGTTTCCGGCGGCGGCAACCGTCACAGTGCTGTCACCTTGGTACCCCGCTGGTTCCCTGATGGCAGACCGGTCCTTAATCTGACCCTGTCAAGAGCATTGCGGGGCAACGTGAATCAGATGCAGGGCCTGCTCGTAGCGGGCCGCTACCGACTCGCCGAATCCATCGGCAGCGGCGGCATGGGCCGAGTGTGGCGTGCCCACGACGAGGTGCTCCACCGGACGGTCGCCGTCAAGGAGTTGACCGCGGCGCTCTACGTCTCCGACGGCGACCGGGCCGTGCTGCTGGCCCGCACCCGGGCCGAGGCCCGCGCCGCCGCGCGCATCAGCCACTCCGCCGTCGTCACCGTGCACGACGTCCTGGAGCACGACGGCCGCCCGTGGATCGTCATGGAGCTGGTCGAGGGCAACTCGCTGGCCGACGCGGTCAAGGAGCGCGGGCGCGTCGAGCCGCGGGAGGCCGCGCGGATCGGGCTGTGGGTGCTGCGGGCGCTGCGTGCCGCGCACTCCGCCGGCGTCCTGCACCGGGACATCAAGCCCGGCAACGTCCTGCTGGGCCGGGACGGCCGGGTGCTGCTCACCGACTTCGGCATCGCCCAGATCGAGGGCGACTCCACCATCACCCGCACCGGAGAGGTCGTCGGCTCGGTCGACTATCTCGCGCCCGAGCGGGTGCGCGGCCACGATCCGGGCCCGTCCTCGGACCTCTGGGCGCTCGGCGCCACCCTGTACACGGCGGTCGAGGGCCGTTCACCGTTCCGCCGTACCTCACCGCTGAGCACCATGCAGGCGGTCGTCGAGGAGGAGGCCGACGAGCTGCGCCACGCGGGTGCGCTCGGCCCCGTCATATCCGCCCTGCTGCGCAAGGAACCGGACCGGCGGCCGAGCGCGGAGGAGGCGGAGCAGATGCTCGCCGAGGCGGCGGAGGGCCGCCGCCCGTCCACGGCCCAGGCGTTCGTCCCCACCCAGAGTTCGGGCGTGGGCACCGGCGGGGCGGGCACCTCGGGCTACGGCTCCCACAGCTATACGACGGGTGCCACCGTCCCCGGAGCGCAGGCGGCACCGGGCCGGTCCGCGACCGGGCAGACGGCTGTCGCCCCCGCGCCTGCCGGCCCGGCGCCGGTACGGCCCAGACCGAAGCCCCGGCGCCGGCTGCGCACCCTCGCCCTGGTCGTCGCCGTCGCGGCCGTGCTCGGCGGGGGCGCGGCGGTGGCCTTCCAGGAGTGGGGCGGCACGGCGCAGGACACCGGGGCGAGCGGGGGCGGCGCCGGCCCCGCGACGTCACCGTCCGCGAGCGGCAGCACGCCCCCGGGCCCCGAGGGCGGGGTCCCCGCCGACTGGCAGCTGTACCACGACCCGCTCGGTTTCAGCCTCTCCCTGCCCAAGGGCTGGAAGCGGACGGTCTACCAGAACCTGGGCAACCTCAAGCAGATCGACTACAGCCCGGACGGCGGCCTGCACTTCGTCCGTATCGCCATCGACAGCTCGCCGGACTTCGCCAACGCCTTCCAGCACCAGACGGATCTGGAACAGCAGTTGCAGCGGCTGGTCGACTACAGGCGAGTGACCCTGAAGGCGAACATCTACCGCGACCGCAACGGCTCGCTGTGGGAGTACACCTGGACCGCGCTCAAGAAGGACCCGCCGCACGTCGCCGGTCCGCGGCACGCCATCGAGGAGACGTATTTCTCGCGCGCGGGCATCGAGTACGCCCTCTACATGTCGACGCCGGCGGAGGACTGGGCGAAGACCAGCAAGCAGTTCAAGTGGGTGCTGCAGAGCTGGCAGCAGCCGAACGACGGGTGACGCGACGGGTGCGGCGACCGAACGGCGGCCGACGCGAGGGCTGATGCGACGGCCGACGCGTCGGCTGATGCGACGCTGATGCGGCCGAACGACCGCTGCCGACGGCCTGTTCGGCCGAAAATCGCTGGTTGAACGGCCCGGCTTGGCCGATCGGCGCCCCGGAGCGCATGGGTCCGGTGCGGCATGATGGGGCGCATGGGGACCGAGAGCGCCGACTTCCGGGTGATCGCGGGCCGTTACCGCCTGGAGGCACGCATCGGGCGTGGCGGCATGGGCGTGGTGTGGCGGGCCACCGACCAACTGCTGGGGCGCCTCGTCGCGGTCAAGGAACTCCTGCCGGACGACTCCCTGTCCGAGGACGACGCGCGGCGCCGCCGGGACCGCACCTTCCGCGAGGCGCGAGCGGTCGCCCAGCTGCGGCATCCGCACATCATCGTCGTGCACGACGTGGTGGAACAGGACGAACGCCCTTATCTGGTCATGGAGTTGGTCGAGGGCGGCTCGCTCGCCGACCGGATCTCCCGGCAGGGCCCGGTCGACGCCGCCGAGGCCGCGCGGATCGGCATCGCCCTGCTCGGCGCGGTGCACACCGCGCACGCGGCAGGGGTGCTGCACCGGGACATCAAGCCCGCGAACGTCCTGATCGAGTCCGGCAGCGGCCGGCTCGTGCTGACCGACTTCGGCATCGCGCAGGTCGCGGGCGCCACCACGCTCACCGAGACCGGCTCCTTCGTCGGCTCGCCCGAATACACCGCGCCGGAGCGGATGTCGGGGCTGCGCACCGGGCCGGAGTCCGACCTGTGGTCGGTCGGCGCGCTGCTGTGCACGGCGCTGAGCGGCGAGTCGCCGTTCCGGCGGGACTCGCTCGGCGGCATCCTGCACGCCGTCGTCGCCGCCGACATCCGGCCGCCCGCCGAGGCCGAGCCGCTGCTGCCGGTCGTACGAGGGCTGCTGGAGCGCGACCCCGACCGACGGCTCGGCGCGGCCGCGGCCGAGCAGATGCTGCGTACGTTCCTGGAGACGGGCCGGACCCCGGAGGCACCGGGTACGCCCGGCGCGCCGGCCCCCGGGCTCGGCCACCGGATCGTCGGAGGCCTCGTGCCGAGGCCGGGGGCGTCCGGAGCGGCGGGGAGCCGTACGCCGGCACCCGATGCGGCGGGAGGCCGTACGCCGAACGCCGCGTACACGCCGACCCAGCGGGACGTTCCGCACGGCGGACCGCAGCCGGCCGGCGCGTCCGGGGCGGGAACGGAGGCTCCGGCCCGCACCTCCACGCGCGGTGTGCTGCTCGCGGCGCTGCTCGTCGCCGCCCTGGCGGGGGCCGGCGTGTCGGCGGCGGCGCTGCTGCTGCACGGAAGCGGGGACGGGGGCGGCAGCAGCCCCGGCGGTACGGCGACCTCCCCGGCCACCGGGACCAGCACGAGCCCGGCCATGCCGCCGTCCTCGTCCCCCTCGCCCACCACCGGCGGTCCGACGCCGACCGGCTCGAAGACCTCGGCCGGCTCGCGTACCGCGCCCTCCGGCTACCGCACCTCCCGGGACCCGGCCGGCTTCTCCCTCGCCGTACCGCAGGACTTCAGCCGCAGTCCGCAGGGCGAGCGCGTCTTCTACCTCTCGCCGGGGAACACCTTCCGCCTCGGCGTCAAGGTGGCCGATCCCCAACCGGGCGGCCCGCAGGGCGTGATGGCACGCTCGGCCGCCAAGGGGCCCGCCACCAACCCCGGTTACCACGACGGCAGGGTCACCGGCACCACGCACGACGGACACCCGGCCGCGCTCTGGGAGTTCACCTGGGACGGCTACAGCGCGGCGGAGGGCCCGCGCCACACCTACGACCTGTGCTGGGAGGAGTCCGGGCGGATGTACGACGTGTGGGTGTCGGCGCCGCTCGGCAAGGTGCGGGAGGCGCGGGAGTACTTCGACGTGGCGCTCGACACCTTCCGGGCGGGGGCCTGACGGCCGCTCGGTCACGGGTTCGTGACCGGTTGCCCATCCCTGTGGCTGGGCGGCGCAGGGCGCGATAGGGATGACGCATGAGCAGTGACGGGGGAGCCGGCCAGGGAGCCGACGAAACGACGAGTTACCTTCTGCAACCGCCGAAGCGGGACCCGGACGCAGCGCCGCACGCGCCGTCGGACGTCCGGCCCGGCCCCCTCCCGCCCCAGCGGCAGGAGGCGGGCGACGGGCGGCTCATCGCCGGCCGGTACCGGCTGCTGGGCAAGCTGGGCCACGGCGGGATGGGCACCGTGTGGCGGGCCCAGGACGAGACGGTGGACCGGGAGGTCGCCGTCAAGGAGCCCCGGCTGCCCGACCACCTTCCCGAACAGGAACGCGCCAACGCCTTCGAGCGCATGCGCCGCGAGGCCCGCGCGGCGGCCCGGCTGGACCATCCGGCGGTGGTGAACGTCCACGACGTCGCGGTGGTCGACGACCGGCCCTGGATCGTGATGGAGCTGGTGCACGGCCGCAGCCTCGGCGACGTCCTCGGTGAGGGCACGCTCGGCGCGCGCGAGGCGGCCCGGATCGGCCTCCAGGTGCTCGGCGCGCTGCAGGCGGCGCACGCGGCGGGCGTCCTGCACCGGGACGTCAAGCCCGACAACGTCCTGCTCGGCCGGTACGACCGGGTGGTCCTCACGGACTTCGGGATCGCCCGGATCGAGGGCGACACCCGGCTCACCGACACCGGCGGCTTCGTCGGCTCGCCCGAGTACATCGCCCCGGAACGGGTGCTGGGGCAGCGGCCGGGGCCGGCGAGCGACCTGTGGTCCCTCGGGGTGCTGCTCTACGCGGCCACGGAGGGCGTCTCGCCGTTCCGCCGCAGCAACACCCCGGCCACCCTCCAGTCCGTGCTCAACTCCACCCCGGCCGCGCCCGCGTCCGCCTCCGGCCCGCTGGCCGAGGTCATCGAGGGGCTGCTCCGGAAGGACCCCGCGCACCGGCTCCCGGCGGACCGGGTCCGCGCGCTGCTGGAGGAGGCGACGAGCCCCCCGGTGCCCACCCGGCAGGTCGTCCGGGTGTCCGCCCCCGCCGCGCCCGTCCGGCGCCTCGGCCGTGCCGTGTGGCTCGGCGCGGGCGCGCTGCTGGCCGCGGCCGCGGTGGCGGCGTACCTGGTGCTGGCCGATCCCTTCGCGGGCCCGCTGCCCGCCGGCTGGGCGCAGCAGCCGGAGGCGAGGCTGGGCGCCACCGTCGCCGTGCCCGCGGGCTACCGGGCCGTCCGGCCCGCCAAGGACGCCCCCGACAAGAACTGGGTGACGTACGAGGACTGGAGCGGTGGCGTCTGGATCACGCTGTCGCTGGCCAGGAAGTCGCAGGACTCCCTGAACGAGATCAAGAACAGCGCGCGGTCCCAGATGTACGCCGACGACGAGAAGTTCCGCAGCTCGGGCGAGTACACCCTCGCCATGCCCGCGGGTGCGCGGACACACCCGGACGACACCGCGACGTACCACGGCAAGGAGGCCGCGGAGAACACCGCCGTGTACACGACCAACGACAGCCAGAACCCCCGCCCGCGCGAACTCCGGATCTTCTACTACCGGACCACTGCCGGAGACATGTACCGACTCACCGTCGGCTACCCGGGCAGGGGCGACTTCACGGCCCGCGGCCGTGAGGTGGCCAAGGCGGCGATCGCGAACCTGGGCATCGACAAGCTCTGAACCCCCGTTTCGACAAGGGTGTGGTGTACACGGTACTCATGTGACATGAGTGGAGACGGCGAACACCCGCCCGACGCACGTCTGATCGGTGGCCGCTACCGGCTCACCGGGCGCCTCGGGGCCGGGCCCGCCGGGACCGTCTGGCGGGCCCGGGACGAACAGGTGCCGGGCCGCGAGGTCGCCGTCAAGGAGCCGCTGCTGCCCGGCGATCCGGCCGCCGACGAGGACTGCCGCCGCATCGCCCACCGGCTCTACCGCGAGGCCCGCGCCGCGGCTCGGGTGCGCCATCCCTCCGCCGTCGCGGTGTGCGACGTCGTCACCGAGGGTCAAGTCCCCTGGATCGTCATGGAGTTGGTGGCGGGCGAGTCGCTGCAGGAGGCCCTGCGCCGCGGCCCCCTCCCGCCGGCCGAGGCCGCCCGGATCGGGCTCGCCGTCCTCGGTGCGCTGCGCGCCGCGCACGCCGTCGGCATCGTGCACCGGGACGTGAAGCCGGCCAACGTCCTGCTGGAGTCCGGCACCGGGCGGGTGGTCGTCACCGACTTCGGGACCGGTGACGGACATCCGGGGGACGCGCCCGCCGGTTTCGTCGCCCCCGAGCGCACGGGCCCCGGCGCCGGCCCCGCCGCCGACCTGTGGTCCCTGGGCGCCCTGCTCCGCGCCGCCCTGGGGGACACGGATCCCGGCCCACTGGGCCCCCTGCTGGACCGACTGCACGCCGACGAGCCGGCGGCGCGTCCCGGCGCGGAGGAGGTCACGGCGGCACTGCGGACGTACCTGGGCGTCGGGCCCGTACGAGATCCGGCCCCGGACCCGGCGCAGGCCCCCGCCCCGGATCCTGAGCCGGAAGCCACATCTCCTGAGCCGGAAGCCGCATCCGACCCCGCCTCCGGATCCGCACCCGCACCGGCACCCGCGTCCGGATCTGCACCGGCACCCGCCCCCCGTCGCCGTACCCCGCGCACCGCGCTCGGGCTGCTGCTGGCGAAAAAAGCCGGATTCGAATGATCGTTCTGCTCGCCGCCGTGCCGACGCCCTGATCAGCACATTCACTGCCAGTGATCACTGGCAGTATGTGAGCAGTCGGTGAATCCGCGTTACCGACGGGTACACAAAGCCTGCGCTCCGGCATACCCTGCGCGTCATGACGGACACGCAGGCCCCGGACAGCACCGGCACCAACCCCCTCGCGCCCGCACCCGAAGGCGCCCGCACCGCCGCCGACGTGGTCACCCCGGAGCTGGTCGCCCAGCTCACCAAGGGCGTCGTCGGCTCCGGCCGTACGGCCAACCACACCCCGTTCACCGGCGAGAAGCTGGCCGACCTGCCCGAGTCCACGCCCGAGGACGTGCTCCAGGCCTTCGAGGCCGCGCGCACCGCCCAGGCCGTGTGGGAGAAGACCCCGGTACGGCAGCGGGCCGCGGTCCTGCTCCGCTTCCACGACCTGGTGCTGGAACGCCAGGCCGAGGTGCTCGACCTCATCCAGCTGGAGACCGGCAAGGCCCGCCTGCACGCGCACGAGGAGGTGCAGGCCGTCGCGGTCGCGGCCCGCCACTACGGCCGCAAGGCCCCCGCCTATCTGCGGCCCAAGCGGCACACCGGCGCCGTCCCCACGCTCACGAAGGTCACCGAACTGCGCCACCCGCGCGGGGTGGTGGGCCAGATCGCCCCCTGGAACTACCCCCTGGAGCTGTCCGTCGGCGACGCGCTGCCCGCCTTCGTCACCGGCAACGCGGTCGTGATGAAGCCGGACACCGAGACCTGCCTCACCGCGCTCTGGGCGCGCGACCTGCTGATCGAGGCCGGCCTGCCCGAGGGCGTCTTCCAGGTCGTGCTCGGCGAGGGCCCGGTCGTCGGCCCGGAGGTCGTCCGGCACGCCGACTACGTCTCCTTCACCGGCTCCACCCGCACCGGGCGCGAGGTCGCGCAAGGCGCGGCGGCCCGCCTGGTCGGCGTCTCCCTCGAACTCGGCGGCAAGAACGCCATGCTGGTGCTGGACGACGCCGACATCGAGAAGGCCGCCGCCGGCGCCGTACGCGCCTGCTTCTCCTCGGCCGGACAGCTCTGCATCTCCATCGAGCGGCTGTACGTCCACGAGTCGGTCGCCGACGCCTTCCTGGAGCGCTTCGCCGCCCGCACCCGGGCCATGCGGCTCGGCAACTCCCTCGCCTACGGCGCCGACATGGGCTCGCTGGTCGGCGAGCGCCAGCTGAAGACCGTCGAACGGCACGTCGAGGAGGCCGTGTCGAAGGGCGCCAAGGTGGTCGCGGGAGGCAAGGCCCGCCCGGACATCGGCCCGTACTTCTTCGAGCCCACCATCCTCGACGGCGTCGAGGACTCCATGGCCGTGTGCGAGGAGGAGACCTTCGGCCCGGTCGTGTCGGTCTACCGCTTCTCCTCCGAGGACGAGGCGGTCGAGCGCGCCAACGGCACGCCGTACGGCCTCAACTCCTCGGTCTGGACGAAGAACCCCCGGCGCGGCCGCGAGGTCGCCGCCCGCCTGCGCACCGGCACGGTCAACGTCAACGAGGGCTACGCGCCCGCCTACGGCAGCGTCCAGTCCCCGATGGGCGGCATGAAGGACTCCGGCCTAGGCCGCCGCCACGGCTCCGAGGGCATCCTCAAGTACACCGAGGCCCAGACCGTGGCCCAGCAGCGCCTGCTGCCGATGGCGCCGTCGCTGGGCATGGACGACGAGGGCTACGCCCGCTTCATGAGCACGAGTCTCCGCCTGATGAAGGCATTCCGGTTCAGGTAATTCCCCAGGGGCGCGGGGCTGCATTTGATATGCGGCTCCGCCGCAGGGGCGCGATCAACCACAGACGGCCCGCCCGCGAAACTCAACGAGGAGACCCCGTGCCCCAGGACGCTTACGACTACGACGTCCTCGTCATCGGCTCCGGCTTCGGCGGATCGGTGTCCGCCCTCCGCCTGACAGAAAAGGGCTACAAAGTCGGCGTGCTGGAGGCGGGACGCCGTTTCACCCGTGAAGCCCTGCCCAAGAACTCCTGGGACCTGAAGAACTACCTCTGGGCCCCGAAACTCGGCATGTACGGCATCCAGCGGATCCACCTGCTGGGCAACGTCATGGTCCTCGCGGGCGCAGGCGTCGGCGGCGGCTCGCTCAACTACGCCAACACCCTCTACGTACCGCCGAAGGCCTTCTTCGACGACCCCCAGTGGCGGGAGATCACCGACTGGCAGGAGGAGTTGAAGCCGTACTACGACCAGGCCCAGCGCATGCTCGGCGTACGGCTCAACCCGACCATGACCCCCTCCGACGTGCACCTGAAGGCGGCGGCCCAGCGGATGGGCGTCGGCGACACCTTCCACCTCGCCCCGGTCGGCGTGTTCTTCGGCGACGGCAAGGACTCGGACGGTACGGCGAAGGCGCAGCCGGGCGGGCAGGTCGCCGACCCGTACTTCGGCGGAGCCGGTCCGGCCCGCAACGCCTGTACCGAGTGCGGGGAGTGCATGACCGGCTGCCGGCACGGTGCGAAGAACACCCTGAACGAGAACTACCTCCACCTCGCCGAGCAGGCGGGCGCGGTCGTCCACCCCATGACGACGGTCGTGTCCGTCACGGACGACTCACGGGGCGGGTACGCGGTGGCGACCCTGCCGACGGACCGGAAGAAGAAGGGCGAGGGCCGGCTCTTCACCGCCCGCAGGGTGGTCCTCGCCGCCGGCACCTACGGCACGCAGACCCTGCTGCACCGTATGAAGGCCGGCGGCCAGCTGCCGTACCTGTCGGAGCGACTGGGCGACCTGACCCGCACCAACTCCGAGGCCCTGGTCGGCGCGCAGACCGACAACCGCCGCTACCGCAGGGCGACCGGCGAGCCGCGGGCCGACTTCACGCGCGGTGTCGCCATCACGTCCTCGATCCACCCCGACGAGAACACCCACATCGAGCCGGTCCGCTACGGCAAGGGCTCGAACTCCATGGGCGGCCTGTCGATCCTCCAGGTGCCCTACGCCGAGGGCTCCTCCCGGGCCCTGGCCTGGCTGGCGAACGCGGCCCGGCACCCGCTCCTGGTCCTGCGCTCCCTCTCCAACCGGCGCTGGTCCGAGCGGACCATCATCGGCCTGGTCATGCAGTCGCTGGACAACTCCCTGACGACGTACCTGAAGCCCGGCGGCGTCGGCAAGGGCCTGCTGACGGCCCGCCAGGGCCACGGCGCCCCCAACCCGAAGCAGATCAAGGCCGCCACGGAGGCGGCCACCGCGCTCGCCGCCGAGATCAACGGTTTCGCTGGCAGCAACGTGGGCGAGCTGATGGGCACGCCGCTGACCGCGCACTTCCTCGGCGGCTGCCCCATCGGCGACTCCGCGGAGACGGGAGTGATCGACCCGTACCACCGCGTCTACGGCCACCCCGGCATCTCGGTCGTGGACGGCGCCGCCGTCTCGGCCAACCTGGGCGTGAACCCCTCGCTGACGATCACCGCGCAGGCCGAGCGCGCGATGTCCTTCTGGCCGAACAAGGGCGAGGAGGATCCGCGTCCGGCGCCGGGAGCGGCGTACGAGCGGCTGAAGCCGGTGGAGCCGCAGGCCCCGGCGGTCCCGGCGGAGGCGTTCGGCGCGCTGCGCCTGCCGTTCCTGGGGATGCCGGCGGTACCGCCGAAGAAGTAGGCCCCCGCTCCGGGGAAGCGAACAGGCCCGGCGCGGGCCAGTGAAGAGGGACCTGCATCCCCCTCCGAAGGCAGGTCCCTCTCGCCGTCTTTCCGACGTGCAGGTTTGATCAGCGACGACCTTCGACAGTTGCTCCAGCAACACCTCATTTTCGTGTGACGTGAGTCACGCCCCCCGGCTGCCGCTTCCCCGGTCATGACGAAGGGCCCCGCGGGACGGAGAGGCCGCGGGGCCCTTCTTTCAGTCAGCACCGACGTCAGGGCAGCGTCGGTGCCTGGGGCGGCGCCGGGGGGTGCGCCGCTGGTTCCGGGGTCCTCCGCCTCGGGGCGGACGGACGGGATACAGCAATGCCGTTGTCCGCGCGGGGACTTGGGGCTTCTACGCATCGTGCGGGATGGGCAACACGTCCGCAACCGTTCGACCCGGCACTGGTGCATCTATGCATGTTCCGCCGGTCGGCCCCGGGCGTCCCCGGGGCCGACCGTTCTCTTGGGTGACCGGGCTGCTGTCCCCTGCCGTCCGGTCACTTCCCTGGAGCGAGGTCCCACGGCGTACGGCACGACCCGTACGCCTCATCGCCCCAGTGAGCCACGCGTGGTTCTGTTCGGGCCCGCCCCTGGCTGGCACGGACACCCGGCTCAACGAAGCGATGCGCTGGCCGGTCACGCGCCGTACGGGTGAGACGGCGGTCGAACTCAGATCCGGCACTAGGGCCCGGGTCCCCGGACGGGCGGAACCGGACGCTCAGACGCGACCCCGGCACAGCTCCAGCAGGGTCATCGCGAGGCCGGTGCCCGGCTTGCCGAGCGCCTCGCGGTAGCGGCCGAGGATCTCCATCTCACGGGAGAGGTGCACCCGCCTGCCGCCCGAGGCGATACGGGCCTCCTGCACGACGGTGGACACGGCCATCCGCTCCTGGATGAGGCCGATGATCCGGTCGTCGAGCGCGTCGATGCGCTCGCGGGCGTCGGCGATGGTCGCTTCCGCGGTGGTGGTGGTCACGTGGGGCTCCTTGATCGGGAAGGTGGATGCCCCGGAACGACAGACCCCGGAAAACGACAGGCGCCCCGGGCCTTGTCGGCCCGGGGCGCCTGGGAAGTCGCTTGGCGGTTGGCTCAAGCAGCACGACCATGGCAGCCGGCGGGCCGGTTGCCATAGGTAAAGACGAAGGTCGAGTGCGTGAGCATGGCGTCAGTATGCCACGGGGGTCCGGGGGCGAGTGCCCGGTGACCGGGACCGTCCCACCCGCACCCCGTTAGAATCGGAACCACAGACCCCCGCCCGACCGCCGGAAGGCACCCCGTGTCATCAGCGACTCCCGCTGCCGCCGCCCCCGACACCGTCCTGGTCGTCGACTTCGGCGCGCAGTACGCCCAGCTCATCGCCCGTCGCGTCCGCGAGGCCCGGGTCTACAGCGAGATCGTGCCGAGCACCATGCCGGTCGCGGAGATGCTCGCCAAGAACCCGGCGGCGATCATCCTGTCCGGCGGACCCTCGTCCGTGTACGAGGAGGGCGCCCCCCGCCTGGACCGCGCGCTCTTCGAGGCCGGCGTCCCCGTCTTCGGCATGTGCTACGGCTTCCAGCTGATGGCACAGGTCCTCGGCGGCACCGTCGACAACACCGGCGCCCGCGAGTACGGCCGTACGGACCTGCACGTCTCCAGGACGTCCTCCACGCTCTTCGAGGGCACCCCGGCCGAGCAGCACGTGTGGATGTCGCACGGCGACGCCTGCTCCGCCGCCCCCGAGGGCTTCGCGGTCACCGCGTCCACGGACGTCGTCCCGGTCGCCGCGTTCGAGAACGACGAGAAGAAGCTCTACGGCGTCCAGTACCACCCCGAGGTCATGCACTCCACGCACGGCCAGCAGGTGCTGGAGCACTTCCTGTACCGCGGCGCGGGCCTGACCCCGTCCTGGACCACGGGCAATGTGATCGAGGAGCAGGTCGCCGCGATCCGCGAGCAGGTCGGCGACAAGCGCGCGATCTGCGGTCTGTCCGGCGGCGTGGACTCCGCCGTCGCCGCCGCCCTCGTCGCGCGCGCCATCGGCGACCAGCTGACCTGCGTGTACGTCGACCACGGCCTGATGCGCAAGGGCGAGACCGAGCAGGTCGAGAAGGACTTCGTGGCCGCGACCGGCGTCAAGCTGGTCGTCGTGGACGCCGAGGAGCGCTTCCTCACCGCGCTCAAGGGCGTCTCGGACCCCGAGGAGAAGCGGAAGATCATCGGCCGCGAGTTCATCCGCGTCTTCGAGCAGGCGCAGGCCGAGATCATCGCCGACGAGGGCCCGGCGGTCGAGTTCCTCGTCCAGGGCACGCTCTACCCCGACGTGGTCGAGTCCGGTGGCGGCACCGGCACCGCCAACATCAAGTCGCACCACAACGTCGGCGGTCTGCCCGAGGACCTCGAGTTCCAGCTGATCGAGCCGCTGCGCAAGCTGTTCAAGGACGAGGTCCGGATGGTCGGCCAGGAGCTGGGCCTGCCGGAGGAGATCGTCCAGCGCCAGCCGTTCCCGGGCCCCGGCCTCGGCATCCGTATCGTCGGCGAGGTCACCAAGGAGCGTCTGGACCTGCTCCGCGACGCCGACGCCATCGCCCGCGAGGAACTGACCGCGGCCGGCCTCGACCGCGACATCTGGCAGTGCCCGGTGGTCCTGCTCGCGGACGTGCGCAGCGTGGGCGTCCAGGGTGACGGCCGCACCTACGGCCACCCGATCGTGCTGCGCCCGGTGTCCTCCGAGGACGCCATGACCGCCGACTGGTCCCGGCTGCCGTACGACGTCCTGGCCCGGATCTCGACCCGGATCACCAACGAGGTCCGGGACGTCAACCGAGTCGTCCTCGACGTGACCTCCAAGCCCCCGGGCACCATCGAGTGGGAGTGAGCCCCCTTACCTACGGGGCTCAGGTCCGCCGGAGAGTCCGCACCGGCTCTCCGGGCTTCCAGACCTGGACGACGAGGTACTTCTCGTCCTCGACGTAGGTCCGTACGACCTCCGTCAACTCGGTGCGGAAGAGGTGGAACGGCTGCGGCGGTTCCACCTCTTTCACGTACGCCTCCTTCACCGCCGTACCGACGACCTCGTACGCCCGTCCCGCGATCCGCACGTCCCCGCCGGCCATGTCCGCGCCGTCGCCGGGATTCGCCTGGAGCGCGAAGCGCGGGTCGCGGCGCAGATCGAGGGCCTTGAGGGAACCGTCCATCATGCCGAGCCACAGCTCGCCCGCGCGGAAGTCGGCCTCCAGGCCGCTGGTGCGCGGCGAGCCGTCCCTGCGCAGGGTCGCGAGGACGTGATGACGGAAGGCGCCGAAGCGCTTCTCGACGATCGCGGCCAGTTCGGGTGCGGCCGTGGTGAAGGCCGCCCAGTTCACATGGGTCATACCGGCCAGTCTCACCGGAAATCCAGACAGGCTCTGTCGTGTTTACGGCGTGTACGTCATCTTTACAAAACAGCTCTGCCCTTTTGCGCTGACCGGCGGTAACTTCCGGCCCGTACGGCTATCCCCCCGCTGGAGGACCTATGCACGGGCCCACCCCGCCCCTGCCGCTGCCCACCGACCAGCTGCAGTTCGCCATGCCGCCGATGCACGACTCGGTCGAGGACGAGCGCCGGCACCGCAAGGAGCGGCTCGCTGGAGCCCTGCGGATCTTCGGGCGGGCCGGGCTCGAGGACGGGGTCTCCGGCCACATCACCGCACGCGATCCGGAACACACCGACTGCTTCTGGGTCAACCCGTTCGGGATGCCGTTCAAGCACGTGACCGTCGGCGATCTCGTCCTCGCCAACCAGGACGGGCAGGTCGTCGAGGGCCGCTATCACGTCAACCAGGCCGCGTTCACCGTGCATGCCCAGGTCCACGCCGCCCGCCCCGACGTCGTCGCCGTGGCCCACTGCCACTCGGTGCACGGCCGCGCCCTCGCCGCGCTCGGCGAGCTGATCGACCCCATCACCCAGGAGAGCTGCGCCTTCTACGAGGACGTGGCCCTCTACGACGGCTACACCGGTGTCACCGTCGACATCGAGGAAGGCCGCCGGATCGCCGGGGCGCTCGGTTCCCGCAAGGCGCTCGTGCTGCGCAACCACGGACTGCTCACCGTCGGCGACTCGGTGGACGCGGCCGCCTGGTGGTTCCTGTCCATGGAGCGGTCCTGCCAGGTGCAGCTGATGGCGAGGGCGGCCGGCCGCCCCGTCCTCATCGACCACAAACTGGCCGTCGCCACCCGCGAACAGCTCGGCGGCGACCTGGTGGCCTGGATCAACTACCAGCCCCTGTGGCAGGACATCAGCCGCAGCGAGCCGGACCTGCTCAGCTGACCCGAAGCCCGCGGCCGACCGGACCCGCTCAGCCGAAGCCTCTGAGCACGGCGGCCTTGGTCCGCGTGAACTCCTCGTCCGTGAGCACCCCGTCCCGGTGCAGCGCGCCCAACTCCCGCAGCCGGCGCAGCAGTACGTCATGGTGGTCGGTCTGCGCCGGTACGACCGGCCGCTGCCGGCCCCGGCCGTCCGCGGCGCCGCCCGCACGCGTGGAGGGATGCGGCAGCCGGGTGGTGACGGCCGTCGCGACCAGCGCGGTCAGCAGATCCCGCCGCACGCTGCCCCACAGATCCAGGGTGTAGGGGTCCCGCTCGGGCGGCAGCTTGGAGAACACCGTCTCCGGCGTCACGAACCGCAGAAAGCCGTCCTCGAACCCGGAGTTGGGCAGCCACTCCACCTGCAGCAGCTCGCGCAGGGCGATGATCCGCGGGCCGGTCGCGCGTTTGACCCGGTCGGAGGAGTCGGCCCAGTCGATGCGCACCTGCGTGCCGTCGAAGGAGACCGTGCCGTCGGAGGTCCGCACGGACACCGGCACCGGCGGGCCCGGCAGCAGATAGGCGGTCGTGGGCACCTTGGGGATCCGCTCCAGCAGCAGGGCGTGCCGGATCTCCTCCGCGACGTACTCCGCGACCCCGCCGCGATCCGCGGCCACCGTCAGCCGGTACGGGTCGGCCGGGTCCGGCAGCCGCCCGCCCGTCGCCTGCAGCAGCGGATCGGCGCCCTCGCGCAGCCGCAGCCGCAACCGGCCGCGCCTGCGCTCGGGTTCGTATCCGACGTCCGAGACCGCTTCCAGCGGTACGGAGATCTCCCCGTACGTCTGCCGGAACAGCGGCACGCAGCGGTGCAGTCCGGGGGTGATCCGGATCGTGCTGCCGTCGAAGGCCCAGGTCCCGTCCCGCTGGATGATCTCGGCCATAAGGGAATTCTCGCAGCCGGGTCAACACGGCGGCCCGTACTTCACCCGCCGTGACCCGGCCCGACGGTCCCGGACGGCCTGTCGTAGGGCACAATTCGCTTTCGATGCAAGGGAGTTGCACGGCGGCGAAGCCCTCTATCCCGGGGCCGCCGACCGGGCCGGTGAGTCGTGGGAGGAGGGCGCCGGGCGTGGCGGTACAGGAGGCGGGACTGGGCACGGATGTCGAGGGGATGCACGGAGGTGGCTGCACCTGCGGGGACTGTCCGCACGGCGTCCGCGAGGGGCACCGGCGGGCCGTTGCCGCGTTTCTGCGCCGGCGCGACGAGTTCGCGGCCGGACAGGGTTTGCCGGCGGCCGTGGCGTACTCGGCCTCGGCGTCCCGCCAGTGGGTGTCCGAGGAACTGACCCAGCGGGCGGAGGCCGTTGCCGAACGCGGCCGCGCGGAGGGTGCGGCCCGGCTCGCCCGGCTGTGGCTGCGCACGGTGTGGGCGGTGTGGGGCGCGGTTCTCGCGCTGCTGCTCGGCGAGGCGCTCACCGCCTTCGGCGCGGGCTGGACCGGCGCCCGCACCGGGGCCCTGGCCGCCGCGCTCGTCGTCGCCGGCACGCTCAGCGCCGCCTCCTGGCTGCACCGGGCGCGCGGCGGGGTGCTGGCCCCGGTGATCGGTGAGGACAACCGGATGTCCACCTCCCGTACGGTCGCCGCCTGCTGGGTGCTGTTCGTCGCCTACGCCGTGCTGCTGCTGGCCGCCCGGCTGGCCGGCGCCTCCGACCACGCCGAACGCGACGCGCTGATCTCGGGCCTCGATCTCGCGCGCGGCGCAGGCATGGTGACCGTGCTCGCCGTGGTGTGCGGCATCGCCATACTGGTCCGCCGGGTGGTGGGCCTGCGGGTCCTCGCGCAGCGGCTGCAGAAGGTGTCGGCGCACCGGCCGCGCGCCGCCGACCTGCTCACCGACGACTCCGGCCGGGGCGCCTTCGCCGACATCCAGTACGTCGCCATCAGCGCCGTCGCCCTGCTGTTCGCCGCCGTACGGCTGGCCCGCCGCCCCGACCAGCTGCCCGACCTGCCCTGGGGGCTGGGCGTGGTGGTGCTGATCTCGGCGGCGACCTATCTCGCCGGCAAGTACGCCGAGGGCGGCCGCCCGGTCGTCCTCTCCGTGGTGCGCGTCCGCGAACCCGGCGACCTGGACGGGCCGATCCGCACCGGCGACGACATCGAGATTCGCGGCGCCGGCTTCGTGCCCCCCGGCGCCCGGAGCGCCGACCGGCTCTCCCGCATGGTGGTCCGCATCGGCACCGTCGACGTGCACGTGCCGCTGGTCCCCGTCGCGGGCGGCTTCAGCAACCCCACCGACACCGTCCTGACCGTGCCCGTACCGGCCGATGTCGAGCCCGGAGCGGTCGAGGTGCAGGTGGTCACCGCGGCCGGGGTGGCGACCAACCGGTGCATCGTCCAGGTGACCGACTGACCCGTCCGCGTACCCGGCCGAACGCCCCCGCCGCCCGACGACCCCTGCATGCCGATCGCATCCGACGCACCCCGCCCGCCCCCTCCTCGCCCGAGAGATCGCACACGGGGCCGAACTCCGGAAAAACGTCCGGGAAGGGATTGAACCGCGCCCCCCAGCCGTACGTATGGTCAGGTGAGGGGTGGGACGGCGGGCGAGAGGCGGTTGGCGATGATGACTCACGGTATGCGGACCGACACGCACATGGACCGGCTGAACGGCCCGCACGGCTTGCGCGACACCGCCGCCCACTACGCCCTCCTGCCGCTCCGCGTCTTCCTCGGCGTCACCTTCATCTACGCCGGCCTGGACAAGCTCACCGACAGCGCCTTCATGAAGTCCGGCGGCGCCGGGTCCATCGGTGAGACCATGCGCGCGGCCCGCGACTCCGCCGCCATCCCGGCTCTGGTCGACCTGGCCCTGAAGGCCCCGGTCGGCTTCGGCTACGCCATCGCCGTCGGCGAACTGGCCGTCGGTATCGGCACCCTGCTCGGCCTGCTCGGCCGGCTGGCCGCCCTCGGCGGCGCGCTGATCTCGTTCAGCCTGTGGATGACGGTGAGCTGGGCGACGACCCCCTACTACTACGGCAACGACCTCGCCTACCTGATGGCCTGGCTCCCCCTGATCCTCGCCGGCGCCCCCTACCTCTCCGTCGACGCGGCCTGGCGAGCCCGCCGCCGCCACCGCCTGGGCGGCTACCGCTAGGCCTTTCCTACCGGGGCTGCCCCTTCAGGGGCTGCCTGATCCGGGCCGGACCGCTAGCCGCCCTCCGCGCCGCCCCGTCTGCGTATGCCCCGCGCCACCGTCGCGGTGGCACCGGCCAGGCACAAGCCGCCCACGATCAACGGCACGACCGCGAACCACGGCGTCTCCCACCATCCGCCCGCGTCCCCGGCGAAAACCACACCGGTGGCGATGAGGGAAAGCCCGGCGACCAGCCTCCCGGGCTGGAACTCATGACGCAGCACGACTGACCTCCACATCTCCCAGACCGACGCCGAGCTTGAGATCCAGCGTGCCCGCGTCCTTGACGCCCTTGGCCGGAGCCAGCGTCACGCTCTTGTGCCTGCCCGGCTGCACGTCCACGTCCTTTCCGTTCCCCCCGGGCAACCGGATGTCGCCCACTCCCACATCGATCTTCATCCGCACGGTCGCGCCCGCCGGCACGATCACCTTCAGCTGTCCCGCACCCACGTGGGCGTCCGTCGCGACCGTCCGTCCCTTGCCCGGCCGCACCCGGCTCAGGTCGAGGGTGCCGCGCCCGGTGCCGAGGTCGTACGCCGGCTGCACCTGCGCCGTCGCGGCGGGCGTCCAGGAGGTGTCCCTCCAGTGGGTGGTGATGTCCTTGGGCAGGGCCGACGCCCCGGCGAGCAGCGCCGCCGTGACGATCCCCAGGAACACCGTCCCGGCTCCCGTGCGCCCCAGGAACGCGCTGACCATGAGGCCCAGTCCGAAGACTCCCAGCGCGCATGCCAGACCGGCCTGCAAGCTGGTGCCCAGTGGATGCGTGTCCCAGGTCAGCCCGGTGCCCAGGCCGCCCGCTGTCAGGGCGAGCAGGAACACCCAGCCGCCTATCCAGCGCGGGCCGCGCGGTCTCGGGGGCGCGGGGGTCTGCGGCCGTAGGGAGCCGGGGTGGGTCCAGGGGGTCGCGATGCCGATGTCGATGACCGAGGTGAGGTCCCGGTCCCGGCTGTCGCCGGGTCCCCAGAGATAGCCGGTGCCGCCGACATGGGTGCCGTCCTTGACGATCGGGTCCCGCCACCACGACGGGTAGATGGCGACGATCGGCGGTGCCTGGGCCTCCGGCGGGGCGTCGGCGGCGGCCTGCGCGGACAGCGGGTCGGGGTCGGGGGCGCCACGGCGCCGCGACCAGTACCCGGTGCCCGCCAGCAGCAGGGAGAGCACCGCGGCGAAGGCCAGCACCCCGCCGTTTCTCAGCATGGTCAGGAAGATTCCGCAGCCGACCAGGGCGAACAGCACGGCGGCGAGCGCCTGGCCGTCGACCCGGCCGGTCAGCAGCTTGCGAACCTCGTTCTCCTCCTCGTCCTCGTACGGCACGAGGAGCCAGGCGAAGCCGTAGAAGATGAGGCCGATGCCGCCGGTCGCGGACAGCACGGCCAGGGTGATCCGGAAGATCACCGGGTCCATGTCGGTGTGCTGGCCGAGGCCCGCGCACACGCCCGCGATCATCTTGTGCCGGCGGTCGCGCCGGAACCGCTCGGGGGCTGCGGCGGCCGACTGGTCCTGGTCATGCCGCTGTTCGTCGGCATGCGTGTCGGTGCCGGCGCCGGCCGCTCCCCTCTTCTCCGTCGCGGCGGGCGCGGCATCCGTCGGTCCGGTGCCCGGGGCCGGGCGCGGGCCGGGGCCGGGTCCCGGACCCGTCGCGGCGTGCTCGTGATCCGTCATGCGTCCATGGTGACGGCCCGGCCGCCGCCGCGGCAGTCGGGACGACCCTGGGCGAACCCTGAAATCGGCCCTGAGACGGGCCGGGGAAGCGTTCGAGCGGCCCGGCACCGCCCCGCTCCGGTGCTCCCCGACCCGGCCCCGCCGAAGATCAGGGGTGTCTCGGGGGCCGACCCTGATGCCTGGCCCCGCCGGCCATGTGACCATCGTTGGCATGCCGGAAGCCGCAAGCCTGCCAGTCGACGACCCGCGGCCGCCGCGCAAGCTCTACCGCAGCAGCGACGGACGCTGGCTCGGGGGAGTGGCGCGGGGCCTCGCCGGGCATCTCGGGCTGCCCGTCATCTGGGTGCGGCTCGCCTTCGTCGGCCTGTTCATGGCCAACGGCCTCGGCGCGCTGCTGTACGCGGCGTTCTGGTTCTGGGTCCCGCTCGGCGTCGGCGGTGTCGGGGAGCAGAAGCAGTCCCTCGTCGGCACCGCGACCGCGCCGGACGGCCGCCGCAGACTCGTGGCCCGCAAGCCCGAAAAGGGCCAGATCGTCGCGCTGCTCCTCATGGTCATCGTGTCCATGGTCTTCGTGGGCAGCGTCAATCTGGGCAGCGCGGCCAAGGCGTATCTGGTGCCCGCCGTCCTCGTGGCAGCCGGTGTCGCCCTGGTCTGGCGCCAGGCGGACAACGCCCGGCGGGCCCGCTGGGTCGAGGTCGGCCGCCGGCGCCGCACCCTCACCCTGCTGCGCGCGGCCGCCGGCGTCCTGCTGGTCACGGCCGGTGTCTCCGCCATCTTCGTGCTGCAGGGCTCGGCCGCCCACCTCGGCGCGGTCCTCCAGGCGGCTCTCGTCGTCATCGTCGGCATGACCCTCCTCGCCGGGCCGTACCTGGTCCGCATGACCCAGGACCTGTCCGAGGAACGCCTGATGCGCATCCGTGCCCAGGAGCGGGCCGAGGTCGCCGCCCACGTACACGACTCCGTGCTGCACACCCTGACCTTGATCCAGCGCAACGCCGACAACGCGAACGAGGTGCGCCGCCTCGCCCGTGCCCAGGAACGAGACCTGCGCACCTGGCTGTACAAGCCGGAGGGCACAGGCAAGGACGAGGCCGACGAGCCGGGCACGGTCGCCGAGGCGGTGCGGCGCAGCGCCGCCGAGGTGGAGGACAAGCACGGTGTGCCCATCGAGGTCGTCGTCGTCGGTGACTGCCCGCTGGACGAGCGGACGGGCCCGCAGATGCAGGCCGCGCGCGAGGCGATGGTGAACGCCGCCAAGTACGGTGGCGAGGGCGGCGCCGTACAGGTCTATGCCGAAGTCGAGGGAAAGACGGTCTTCGTGTCCGTGCGGGACCGTGGCCCGGGCTTCGACCTCGACTCGATACCCGCCGACCGCATGGGCGTCAGAGAATCGATCATCGGCCGCATGGAGCGCAACGGCGGCACGGCACGGCTGCGGTCGGTGCCGGGCGGCGGCACGGAGGTCGAGCTGGAGATGGAGAGGGCGGAGAAGACGTCATGAGCGACGCGACCGAGACGAACGGCACGGCGGGAGCCAGCGAGGGGGCCGGTTCCGGGGCTGCCGGAGGCGGCGCGGGCGGACGGCACGTACGGGTGGTGCTCGTGGACGACCACCGGATGTTCCGCACCGGCGTCCAGGCCGAGATCGGGCAGACCGCCGAGACCGGTGTCGAGGTGGTCGGCGAGGCCGCGGACGTCGACCAGGCGGTCACGGTCATCACCGCGACCCGGCCCGAGGTGGTCCTCCTCGATGTCCATCTGCCGGGCGGCGGCGGTGTCGAAGTGCTGCGCCGGTGCGCGGCGTTGACGGCGGGCGCCGAGCGGCCGGTCCGCTTTCTCGCGCTGTCCGTGTCGGACGCGGCGGAGGACGTGATCGGCGTGATCCGCGGCGGCGCCCGCGGCTATGTCACCAAGACCATCACGGGCATCGATCTGGTCGACTCGATCTTCCGTGTCCAGGAGGGCGACGCCGTCTTCTCCCCGCGGCTGGCCGGGTTCGTCCTGGACGCCTTCGCCTCCACCGACGCCCCGCCCGTGGACGAGGACCTGGACCGCCTCACCCAGCGCGAGCGCGAGGTGTTGCGCCTGATCGCCCGCGGCTATGCCTACAAGGAAATCGCCAAGCAGCTGTTCATCTCGGTGAAGACGGTCGAATCCCATGTCTCGGCGGTCCTGCGCAAGCTTCAGCTGTCCAACCGCCACGAACTGACCCGCTGGGCGACGGCCCGCCGCCTGGTCTGACCCCTGCGGACCCGCCCCTACGCCACCCGGGTCGCCCCCGCGAACGGCATCAGGTCGACCGGGGCCAACCGGACCGGGGCCGAGGGATTCGGGGCGTGGATCATCTGCCCGTTGCCCACGTAGATGCCGACGTGACTGACCCCGGAGTAGAAGAACACCAGGTCCCCGGGCTGGAGTTCGGAGCGGGAGACGCGTCGGCCCGCGTCGATCTGGGCGTAGGTGGTGCGGGGCAGGGAGATGCCGGCCGAGCGGTAGGCGGCCTGGACCAGGCCCGAGCAGTCGAAGGCGTCCGGGCCTGCCGCTCCCCACACATAGGGGCTGCCGAGCTTGGCGTAGGCGTAGGAGAGGGCCGCCGCGACGCGGTCGTTCGGAGCCGTGGCCGTCCTGGCCTGCGCCTGCGTGTGCCGGGTGTCCGGGGCCGACCGGGAGGCTCGCCCCGGCGTGGCGCCGCCACCGGTGACCTCGGTCCGCTGTCGCGCGGTGAGTCCCGCCAGCAGCCGCCGGGCCGCGTCCAGCTTGGTGGTGATGGTCTTCTTCTGCCGTCTCAGCTGCGCCTGCCGCGACCGCAGCGACGTCAGCTCGACGCGCGCGGCGCCGCGCAACTGCTCGATCTCCCGCAGCTGTTCGCGCACCTGCGACACCGCGGCGGCCTGCCGGTCGCCGACCCGCTCCGTGAACGCGGCGGCGTCCAGATACCGGTCGGGGTCGCTGGACAGGGCGAGCTGTACGGCCGGGGCGAAGTCGCCGTCGCGGTACTGCGCCGCCGCGAACGAACCGAGCGTGCCCCGGGCCGAGTTGAGCTTGCCCTGTTTGCGGGCGGTCTCGTCGCGCAGCGCGTTCAGCCGTTGCTGCGCCGCGTCCGCGTCCTCCTTGGCGCCGTCGTACTTCTCGGTCGCTTCCTCGGCCTCCTGGTACAGCTGGTTCACCTTCGCCTTCACCTGCGTCGGCGTCAGCTGTGGCTCGGCGTGTCCCGTCCCGTCGAACCCCGTCGCGGTGGCCGCGCCCGCCAGGGCGAGCGTGGCGGCCGTCCGGGCCGTATGGCCACCGAGCGAGCGTTGCCGGGGCTTGCGGTGCGCTGCCACCTGGACCGTCACGTCCTTCCGTGCGACTCGTACGACCGAGGGGTCCGACCGGCCGGTCCGACCGAGTGGTGCGTACGTCACGTCCGGCGGCGGCCCGCACAGGGGAAACGGGCCACCGCCGGACCTTTCTCGGCGGTGGTGGCCGACTGCCGCCCCTGGCCGGGCGGCGGTGGGGAGCCGGTCACCTGGGGGAGGACGCTAGGCCTGTCTGTGACGAGCAGGTAACGGGGTGTACGGAACTGGCCCCGACAGAACGAGATGTGACCGCATGTGACCGCGAGCCCGTTCTGGAGTCGTCGCCTTCACGCAGCGTGGTGACCGAACCGCGGAAAGCGGGACGGGCGGGAGGTGCGGGGTGCTATGGGGCGCATAAATGCAAGACCGGAGCGAGCCCGATGAAAGGCCTCCACCACAAGATCGTCAGGCTGCGGCCGGGCCCGGTGACACAAGGCCCCTGTGCCCATGGTTAGGCTCCGGCCTCATGGACGTACTCATCCATCTCTTCGTCGGCCTGCACATCATCGGTATCGCCGCGCTGCTCGGCGGTTTCCTCACTCAGATGAAGGCGATGGGCCAGGGCACGGCCCGGTTCGTGCCCGGGATGCTGCACGGCGCGGTGACCATGCTGGTCACCGGCGTGATCCTGGTCGGGCTCAACCAGGCCGACCACCACCACGTCAACGCCATCAAGATCGGCGCCAAGCTGGCGCTGCTGATCGTGATCCTCGGGCTGGTCTACGTGAAGCGCGACGAGGAGAAGATCGAAAAGGGCGCGTTCGGCGCGGTCGGCCTGCTGACCATGGCGAACATCTTCATCGCCGTGCTGTGGACCTGACGGCCGTGCTGTGGACCTGACGGTCATCCGACCCCGCCGCCGGCGCGGGCCGCGCGCACCGCATCGGCGGCGAGCACGAGCCACACCACCACGGCCGCCCACAACAGCACCTGTCCCGGCCGGCTGAGCCACGGGACACCGACGGCGGTCGCGACCGACAGTGCCGCCGCCGTCATTCCCATCGGGAACACCGTCGACCACCGCCGCTCGTCGTGGCCGAGCCGGGGCCGCGCCGCCTCGGCGGCCGGCAGTACCGGACACCAGGCCAGATCCAGCACGAGCAGCAGGACCGTCACGGCGCGCAGCACACCGCGATCGTCGTCGTCCCACAGATACAGGCCCGCATCGTCCCCGGCGATGAGCAGTCTCGCCCCCCGGTCAGCGCCGAGATGGCGAGCGCCCCGCCCGGTATCCAGTGGTCGCCCGTCCCCTCCAGCACCTGCCGCACGTCGAAGTGCGCCAGCGCGAAGCCGTAGAGCACCAGGCCCAGCCGGCACAGCACCAGCGCCGTGTGCGCGAGCCACACCGTGCGCTCGGCCGCGGCCAGCGTGGCCGCCAGCACGGCCAGCCCCTGTGTGGTCACACAACACAGGAACACTGCTCACGGCGGCCCCGGCCGCGGGAAGCCGGTCCACCCACCCCCGCACGCAGACCCGAGATGCCGGGCATGCGCCCGATGCCGGAAGCCACGCGATCCCTGCCCGGGAAGGGCACGCGTGCGTGGACAGCGAAAACGTGGACAGCGAAAACGTGGACAGCGAAAACGTCGGTACGCGCGCGTGAGCCGCAAGAACGCCGCCAGGCACGACGGGAGCAAAAGACCGCAAGGCGCGGTGGGTGGCAAAAGGGGGCCAGGCGCGCGTGGGGAGCACGACGCCCCCACACGCGCATGGGGCGCAAGAACCCGCTGCCCACGCGTGGGCGGCAAAGACGCCGGCACGCGCGCGTGGGCGTTCAAAAGACGCGGCACGCGCGCGTGGAGCGCGGAAGGCCGGGGCGTACCCCGGCCCGGCGGCGATCAGCCCGGTCGGACCACGCTGTGGATGATCGATTCGCCGCCGTAGTAGATCGACTCCTCGCGGACGTACGCGCCCGGCTTCGGGGCGTGGATCATCATGCCGTTGCCTATGTAGACGCCGACGTGGCTGATGTCGTCGTAGAAGAAGACCAGGTCACCCGGCCGCGCATTCGCCAGGGAGACCGTGGTGCCCGCGTTGACCTGGTCGTACGTGGTGCGCGGAAGCGAGACGCCGGCGGCTCTCCAGGCGGCCTGGGTCAGGCCCGAGCAGTCGTAGGAGCCCGGCCCGGTGGCGCCCCACACATACGGCTTGCCTATCTGCGAACGGGCGAAGGCGATCGCCTTCTCCGCCTTCGTGTCGTACGAGCCGGACGTCGAGGAGCCGCCGGAGCCGGAACCCGTCGAACCGGACCCAGAACCGGAACCGGACCCAGAACCAGAACTGGAGCCGGATCCCGTGGACGAGGACGACGACGAGCCGGCCTGCTGATCGGCCTGCTGCTTCGCCAGCTCGGCCGCCTTGCGCGCCGCCTCCTCCTGCTTCTGCCGCTCGATCTCGGCCAGCCGCGCCTTCTCCTGGGCCGTCAGCTGCGACAGCAGCTCGCGCGCGGAGGCGAGTTTCTTCTGGACGGTGGTCTTGGCGGTCTGCAGGTCGTGCTGCGAGTCCGTGAGGGTCTGCAGGCTCTGCGCGGCCTCCCGCCGCATCTTCATGGTCGAGGCCTGCTCGCCGATGTAGGCGTCGACCGCGCTCTTCTCCCGCGTGGTCAGCCGGTTCATCAACTGGCTCTGGTCGAAGTAGTCCTGCGGGTTGTTCGCGAGCAGGAACGTGGCCGTGGGAGGAGCGGCCACGCCGGAGCGGTACTGGGCCGCGGCGAAGGAGCCCAGCTCCTCGCGGGCCTTGTTGAGGCGCTCGGTGCGCCGGGCGACGTCGTTGCGGAGCGAGTCGACGCGTCCCCGCTGTTTGCCGGTGCGTTCCTTGGCCGCGTCGTACTTTTCGGTCGCCGACTCGGCCTGGCGGTAGAGGTCATCGACCTTCTTCTCGACCTCCTCCAGGCTCGGCTTGGCGTGATCGGTTCCCGGGGCGGCCTCGGCGCTCTGCGAGAGCACGGCCATGGAGGTGAGGGCGGCGGTGGCGAGAGCGGGGGTGCGGAAGCCCGCGCCGATGGTCCCGCCGGGGCGCGGCTTGCGATGCGACGCCAAGGGAGGCGACTCCTTCCAATGGACCGCCTACCGGGTTAGCTGTCGGGTTCGGGCGGCGGTTCGGAAGGGTTGCCCTACGGCGTCGTCCCGGGCGGGAGTCGGCCGATTCACCCCGGGATCGGTGGGTCCCCGGCTCCGGGCGCCACGCGGGCACGCCGGACTCGGCGGAGGCCGCGCGGCCCGGCGGGGTTCGCCGGTAGGGGTCGTACGGCCCGACCGCACGCTAGCCAACTCGTGTGACTCCTGTGAAGGTTGGTGCGCGATATGTCCGATACATTTTCGTGACCTGAGGGCGGTTTCACGGCTGTGTCATCGGACGGTTCCGCAGCGTGAGTGGGTGATGGGTCCCTCGGCGGTGAAGACCGGCTCTCGCTCGAACCGGCCATGTTCCGGGGACGGCGAACGGTTGTCGGTGGGGCGCCCTAGACTCGGAGAGCGATGAGCAGCCTCTTTGACGACAGCTTCCTGGCGGACCTCCAGACCCCTCGCGGGCGCGAGGAGGAGACCCCGCCGCCGCCCGAGGACGATCACGCTCCGGAGTCGCTTCCGGACGATCTGTTCGGCGGGAAGTTCGACGTGCCGCCGGACCGGGACGCCTACTACCGCGACGGCGCCCCCCGCCCCGCGATCGACCCGGCGGCCCTCCTGGCGGGGCTGAACGACAACCAGCGCGCCGCGGTCGTGCACGCCGGTTCCCCGCTGCTCATCGTCGCCGGCGCCGGCTCCGGCAAGACCCGTGTGCTCACCCACCGCATCGCCCACCTGCTCGCCGAGCGGAATGTGCACCCGGGCCAGATCCTCGCGATCACCTTCACCAACAAGGCCGCGGGCGAGATGAAGGAGCGCGTCGAGCACCTCGTCGGCCCGCGCGCGAACGCGATGTGGGTGATGACCTTCCACAGCGCGTGCGTGCGCATCCTGCGCCGGGAGAGCAAGAAGCTCGGCTTCACCTCGTCGTTCTCGATCTACGACGCCGCCGACAGCAAGCGGCTGATGGCCCTGGTCTGCCGCGATCTGGACCTCGACCCCAAGCGCTTCCCGCCGAAGTCGTTCAGCGCGAAGATCAGCAACCTGAAGAACGAGCTGATCGACGAGGAGGACTTCGCCGCCCAGGCCGCCGACGGCTTCGAGAAGACCCTCGCCCAGGCCTACGCGCTCTACCAGTCGCGGCTGCGCGAGGCCAACGCACTCGACTTCGACGACCTGATCATGACGACGGTGAACCTGCTGCGCGCCTTCCCGGACGTCGCCGAGCACTACCGCCGCCGCTTCCGGCACGTCCTGGTCGACGAGTACCAGGACACCAACCACGCCCAGTACGCCCTGGTCCGCGAGCTGGTCGGCACCGGCGAGCGGGCCGCCGAGGACGTGGACGTACCGCCTGGCGAGTACGACATCCCGCCCGCCGAACTGTGCGTCGTGGGCGACGCGGACCAGTCGATCTACGCCTTCCGAGGCGCGACGATCCGCAACATCCTCCAGTTCGAGGAGGACTACCCGGACGCGACGACGATCCTGCTGGAGCAGAACTACCGCTCCACGCAGACCATCCTGTCCGCCGCCAACGCGGTCATCGAGCGCAACGAGTCCCGCCGCCCGAAGAACCTGTGGACCAACGCCGGCCAGGGCGCGCGGATCACCGGATACGTCGCCGACACCGAGCACGACGAGGCCCAGTTCGTCGCCGACGAGATAGACCGCCTGGTCGACGCGGGCGAGGCCAAGGCCGGCGATGTCGCGGTCTTCTACCGCACCAACGCCCAGTCCCGTGTCTTCGAAGAGATCTTCATCCGCGTCGGCCTGCCCTACAAGGTCGTCGGCGGTGTCCGCTTCTACGAGCGCAAGGAGGTCCGCGACGTCCTCGCCTACCTGCGCGTCCTCGCCAACCCCGAGGACTCGGTGCCGCTGCGCCGCATCCTCAACGTGCCCAAGCGGGGCATCGGCGAGCGCGCCGAGGCGATGATCGACGCCCTCTCCCAGCGCGAGAAGATCAGCTTCCCGCAGGCGCTCAAGCGCGTGGACGAGGCGTACGGCATGGCGGCGCGCTCCACCAACGCGGTCAAGCGGTTCAACACGCTGATGGAGGACCTCCGTACGATCGTCGAGTCCGGCGCCGGACCGACGACCGTCCTCGAGGCCATACTCGAACGCACCGGCTATCTGGCCGAGTTGCAGGCCTCCACCGACCCGCAGGACGAGACCCGCATCGAGAACCTCCAGGAACTCGCCGCCGTGGCCCTGGAGTTCGAGCAGGAGCGCGGCGAAGGCGAGGCGGGCACGCTCGCCGACTTCCTGGAGCAGGTGGCGCTGGTCGCCGACTCCGACCAGATCCCCGACGAGGAGGAGGACGGCTCCGGCGTCATCACCCTGATGACCCTGCACACGGCCAAGGGCCTGGAGTTCCCGGTCGTCTTCCTGACCGGCATGGAGGACGGCGTCTTCCCGCACATGCGCGCCCTCGGTCAGACCAAGGAGCTGGAGGAGGAGCGGCGCCTGGCGTACGTCGGCATCACGCGCGCGCGGGAGCGGCTCTATCTCACCCGCTCGGCGATGCGCAGCGCCTGGGGCCAGCCGTCGTACAACCCGCCGTCCCGCTTCCTGGAGGAGATCCCGCCTGCCCACGTGGAGTGGAAGCGGACGGGCGCGGCGGCGCCGGTGTCCTCCGGCCCGGCCTCCGGGATCGCGGCCTCGCTGTCCTCGTCCCGCTCGCGCTCCTCGGCATCGGGCGCCTCCGGGTTCGCCACGCGGCGCACGGCGGAGAAGCCGGTGGTCGCGCTGGCCGTCGGGGACCGCGTCACCCACGACCAGTTCGGACTCGGCACGGTCGTCGCCGTGAAGGGCACGGGCGCGAACGCGGAGGCGACGATCGACTTCGGTGACACCAAGCCGAAGCGGCTGCTGCTGCGGTACGCGCCGGTGGAGAAGCTGTAACTTCAAGGGCCCTCGCCGTCGGCGAGGGCCCGCTGAATACTCAGGTCGGATCGAGTCCGTGGCTTCTCAGCCACGGCAGCGGGTCTATGGCCGCCCCGCCCGCGGGACGTACCTCGAAATGGAGGTGCGGGCCGGTGGAGTTTCCGGAGTTGCCGGAGTAGGCGATCGGATCGCCGGCCTTGACGCTCGTACCGGAGGTGACGCGGTAGCTGGACAGGTGGCAGTACCAGGTCTGCGTGCCGTCCTTCGCCGTCACTATCAACATGTTGCCGTAGGCGCTGTTCCACTTGGTGGAGACGACGCCGTCGGTCGCGGCCATCACCGTGGTGCCGTACGACACCGGGAAGTCGATGCCCGTGTGCACGGACATCCAGTTCACGCCCGCCTGGCCGAAGAAAGCGCTGAGCCCCTTCTGCGTGACCGGCAGCACGAACTTCGGGCGCAGCCGCTCCTTGAGCGCGGCCGCCGCGGCCGCCTTCTTCTTCTCCAGCGCCTGCTGGTTCTTGAGGTCGATCCGCTCCTGCGTCCGGCTCGCCCGGCCGGCGAAGTTCTCGGCGCCCGCGGAGAGGGTCGTGAGCTGGGAGTCCAGCTTGCTGTTGGCGGCCGACGGCTGGACCGCTTGCGCGTCCGAGGCGGAGGCGGTGACGTCCTTGGAGTCGTCGGTCAGGGCGCCGACCGAGGCGGCGGCGATCCCGGCGACCCCCATCACACAGACCGAGGGCACGGCGACGGTCAGCAGCGCGGAGCGTTTGGCGGGCGTACGACGGCGGGAACGCGCGGCGCTGCGTGAGCCGGCCCGGGTCATCGGCGCCGGAGCGGCCTCTTCCTGGTCGTCCAGCAGATCGGTCGCGGCGGGCAGCAGGCCCGTGGCGGCCGACTCGTCGGCCCCGGACGGCTGTTCACCGAAGACACCGCCCTCGTAAGGCGTCCCGTCGCTGTACGGCGCCTGGTCGTCGAACGGCACCTGCTGCTCGTAAGGCACCGGCTGCTCGTACGGCACGTGCGCGAAGGCGCCGGTGGCCTGTGGGTCGCCGACCTGGTCGAAGGCACCGGTGGCGTGCTGGTCGAACGGTTCGGCAGCCTGCGCGGGCACGGTCTGGCCGCCGGAGTTCCACTGCGTGGCGTCGTACGTGCCCGTCTCGAAGGTCTGGGTGCCCCACTCCCACTGCTGAGTCGGCTCGGCGACACCGGACTGGTCGGGCTCCAGCCACGCGGTCGCGTCCCTCTCCCAGAGGGGGGACCCCCAGCCGCTGGTGTCGTTGCCCGTCGCCTGGGCGGGGACCGTCCAGGCGGTGGTGTCGTGGGCGCCGGTGCCGTAGGCGGCGTGGTGGGCCGCGTACGGGTCGTAGTGCGGGGTCTGACTGGTCTGCCACTGCGTGGTGTCGTACGCGCCGGTGCTCTGCTGGCCGGGCAGGCTGCCGAAGAGCGGATCGGTGGAGAAGGAGCCGGTGCCGTCCGGAAAACCGGTGGTGCCGTAGTCGCCGTACGTGGTGAAGTCACCGTAGGGGGCTTCATGGCTTCCGTACGGCGCGTAGTGCGCGGCGGAGGCGTCGGAAGCCCGGGCCGGGGTCGTCATGATCCCCGACGGGTGACGGTCGTTCACCAACTTCTCTTTCGCCTCGACAACAGGGGCTGCCAGAGCAGTGCGGTGACTGTACCCGCCGGTACCTGGGCGCGACAATCTTCAGCTGGTTTCGCGTTGGCGGGAAACGGGCATTCGGCGGTGTTTCGGGGGGCGCCGGACACGAGTTTGGCCGAGAGTTCGATTGGCGTTCGACGTGCGACGACTGTGTTTCACCCGTACGTCACGCCACCGTCAGGCCGCCGGCGATCCGGTCCCCGGGGCGCGCGGTGTCGAGAGCCTCGCGTATCCCGGCCGCGACGGCGGGATGGACGGGCAGGGCGAGATGCCCGATACCGGTCACCCGCACGTTCTGCACGTCGAGATCGGCGTGCTCCAGGCAGGCCGTCTCCAGCGGCACCATCACGGCGTCCAGATCGCTCCAGAAACTGACGAACCGCGTACGACAGCCGGGCGCGGACCCGGCCAGCTCCTCGATCACCTCCGAATCCGGCCGCATCTGGCGCACGATCGGATGGGCGTTGGCCAGCGGTGCCGCGCTGGTCCCGGAGTGCGGCGTACCCAGCGTGACCAGTGTGCGCACCCGCAGATCACCGCCCTGGCACTGCACGTAGTAGCGGGCGATCAGTCCGCCCAGGCTGTGCCCCACGATGTCGACCCGGTCGCTGCCGGTGCGCTCGCAGATCTCCTCGATGTGCCGGCCGAGCAGCTCGGCGGCGGCGCGGATGTCGCACGTCAGCGGGGAGTAGTTGAGCGATATGACGCGCTGCCCGCCGTGCTGGGCGAGGTTGCGGCGGAGTAACACGAACACCGAACGGTTGTCGATGAAACCGTGCAGCAGCACCACCGGCGGGCCGGACCGCACCGGTAGCTGGGCGGTGCCGCCCTGGGCGGGCAGGGCGGGGGAGCGGCGCTCCTGGGTGAGGCCGGTCGGATACAGCAGGAGGTGGCCGGCCAGGATCGCGGCTTCGAGGGCGGTCGCCTTGAGTAGCGCAACGGACAGTCCGGTCAGTCTGCCGGGCCACAGCCGGCGGCAGAACGGGAGGAAAAGCGGCAGTACCCCGGTGACCTTCATGGCCGACCTCCTGTCGGCACGCCGAAGGACGGCTCGATCCCCCGTGTGCCCTCATGTCCCATCATGTGATTTCCCCCTCGCTGCGCACCGTAAAACTGCCGGTTGCGGGATGCTGGAGATAACGTTCGTTCACTTCGCGACGGGTGGCGGAACGCGCCAAAAGTGCGGTACTTGTCGTTACGGACGGAAGCGATCGCTTCCGTGGTCGTGTGATGGAGGCAGTGATGGGTGTGGCAGCCGGTCCGATCCGCGTGGTGGTCGCCAAGCCGGGGCTCGACGGCCACGATCGCGGGGCCAAGGTCATCGCGCGCGCCCTGCGCGACGCCGGTATGGAGGTCATCTACACCGGGCTCCACCAGACGCCGGAGCAGATCGTCGACACCGCCATCCAGGAGGACGCCGACGCGATCGGACTGTCCATCCTCTCCGGCGCGCACAACACGCTGTTCGCCGCGGTGATCGAGCTGCTCAGGGAGCGCGACGCCGCGGACATCCTCGTCTTCGGCGGCGGCATCATCCCGGAAGAGGACATCCTGCCGCTGAAGGAGAAGGGCGTCGCGGAGATCTTCACGCCGGGTGCGACGACCGCCTCGATCGTGGAGTGGGTGCGGGAGAACGTCCGTCAGGCGGCCGCGTCCGGGAGCTGAGCGGATGCCTGCGGCGGTCGAGCCGACGGTTGCGGTGGGCGGCGGCTGGTGTCCCTGAGGGCTGCTGCCCCCGGACCCCCGCTTCGGCCTGAACGGCCTCGTCCTCAAACACTCCCGGAGAGGGCATCCCCCGCCGGGCCGACGGTGCCGACCGGTGCCAGTTCGTCGGCCATCTCCGCCCTGAGCCGCAACGTGGTGACCAGCCGCTGGAACGCCTCCGCCCAGTACCCGCCGGACCCCGGTGCGGAGTCCTCCCGTTCGTCGGGTATCGCCAGCAACACCTCCAGCCGGACGGCTTCCGCGGGGTCCAGGCAGCGCTCGGCCAGACCCATCACCCCGCTGAAGCTCCAGGGGTAACTGCCCGCGTCGCGCGCGATGTTGAGCGCGTCCACGACCGCCCGGCCCAGCGGCGCGGCCCAGGGCACGGCACACACCCCGAGCAGCTGGAACGCCTCCGACAGGCCGTGCGTCGCGATGAACCCGGCCACCCAGTCCGCCCGCTCCACCGGTTCCAGGGCGGCCAGCAGCTTCGCCCGCTCGGCCAGCGACACCGCCCCCGGCCCGCCGGCCTCCGGCGCCGACGGCGAGCCGAGCAGTGCCGTCGACCACTCGGCGTCCCGCTGCCGCACCGCGGCTCGGCACCAGGCCGCATGCAGCTCGTCCTGCCAGCCGTCCGTCACCGGCAGCGCCACGATCTCGCGCGCCGTCCGCCCGCCGAGCCGCCCCGGCCAGGTGCCGAGCGGAGCGGACTCCACCAACTGCCCCAGCCACCATGACCGTTCCCCTCTGCCCGCGGGGGGCGTGCCCGTCACACCGTCCCGCTCCATGCCGGAGTCGCACTCGAGCGGCGGTTCCACCACGATCGCCGGCGCGTTGTCCGTACGGTCGAGGGCCACACATGCCGCGGCCCGCACGGCCATGCGCGCGGCGAGCGCCGAAGCGGGCAGCGCCGACAGCAGTTCCGCCGCCGTCGCCCGCACATTGCGGCTGCGGTCGCCCAACGCCTGCTCCAGAAACGGCTCGTCCGCGGCGGACAGGCCCGTGCGCAGCGAGTCCAGGAACATCAGCCGGTCCTCCGCCCGTTCCGTGGCCCAGGTCGACGCCAGCAGCTCGCGCGCGCGGGCAGGTGTGCCGGTGCGCAGCGCCCCCAGCAGGGCCGCCCGCTCGGCGAACAGGCCCTCCTGCCAGAGCCGGCGTACCGCCTCGGTGTCCTCGGGGCCGGGTAGCGCGGTGCCGCCGCCGGGGGCCGCGCGCAGGGCGAACCGCCAGTCCGCGTTCAGCCGGGCCAGCCACAGTGCGCGCGGGCCCGCGAACGCCAGCGCCGCCGGGCGCAGGTCCGTACGGCCCCGGGCCGCGTCCAGCAGGGCGGGCAGCGCCTGCGGGGGCGCCGCGTACCCATGCGCGTTGGCCGTCGCCAGCCACTGCGGGAGCAGCTCGGTGAGGTCCGGGGAGCTGCCCCGGCGGCCACCCGTCCCGCCGCCGGAACGGTCGGCCAGCAGCGTGGCCAGCCTTCGGGTCGCCGCGGCGGGCAGGGCCGGGCGCGGGTCCTCGGGCGCCGGCTCCGGCCGGCGGGCCGCGCGTGCGGGGCGTAGCCCGGCCCGTCGCCGTACGGTCGCCATGGCGGCCTCGTCGAGCAGCGCCAGGGGAGCCTCCCGGCCCGATCCGCCGTATAGCGCGGGGCGTCGGTCGGTGCCGAGGAGAGCGGTCGTGACGAGGTCTTCCCAGGAGCTGGGGGCAGCCGCGGTGGCTGATGCGGCCGAGTCGGTCGAGGACGTCGCGTTCATCGCGTTCCCTTTCCCTGCGCGGTGTCCGAGGGGTGCCGGTGTCGCTTCGTCGGCGTCATTTCCTGGAGGAGGGTCAGCACAGCGGTACCGCCTCGTCCGTGCTCCGTGGCCAGGCCGTGAGGGGGGTGAAGCCGTGGTGGCCGCACTCGCCGAAGACCGTGACCGGGGCGCCGCCGGACAGCGCGACCAGCCGCCACAGGCCAGGGCGGGAGCGGGCTGCCCGGGTCAGCGGCAGGGCGGAGTCCGTGTCCGCGTCGGCCAGTTGCCACAGGTCGCCGTCCGGGACCGGTATGACCCGGTCGAGCGTCACCGGGACCGACTCCAGCCAGGGATCGTCGCGCAGCGCCTCGCCGTACCGGGCCGCCGCCTCGGCCGTGGTGGTGCCCGGTGGGCGGAACGCGGCCGGTGCGGGCGGGGCGAACCGCTCGCCGAGGGCGGACCGGGCCTGACCGGCACCCGGATAGGCGGACAGCTCCGCGTCCAGGGTCAGCCCGACCGGCAGGGACAGCTCGGGGGCCCGGCCGGCCGCGCCGTAGGACAACAGCAGCCGGGTGCGGCCCGATGCGTTGCCGTGCAGCCATATCCGCCGGGTCGTCAGTTTCGGGTCCACGGTGTCGTACTGGGCGAGGACCAGCCAGTGGTCGCGGACCGGTGCTCCGTCGGCCGTGGCGGGCAGGCCCAGCCGGGAGCGGACCGTGGCCGCGAGGGGGTCCGGCAGCCGGTCGCGGCGCAGCCAGCCCTGGTCGAGCAGGTGCAGCAGGGCGCACTCCTCCAGCAGCCGGGACGGCCAGCCCGCGCCGGACGCCGGGATCGCTCCCAACTCCCGTACCCGCGCCGCGAGTCCGGGCGCCTGTGCGTCGACCATGCGGGCCGCCGTCTCGTCCCACAGGCCGTACCCCGCCTGCTCGGCCGCGACCAGTCCGCCACGCAGCAGGTCGGCGAGGCGCTGCTCCAGCTCGGTCGCGCCTGCGGTGACCCGCTCGGCTCGGCGTTCGGCCCGCCGCCGCGCCGCCTCCGGATCGGCGGTCCCGGTCCCGGAACTCCCCTCGCTCCGCCGCTGCTTGCCCTCGACGCGCTCGCGTCTGCCCGCGAGCCACTGCGCGGCCCAGTCCGGCGGCTCGGCGGACGCCGGCACCGAGCCGTCGTCGCCCGCCCACAGCAGAAGCAGTCCGAGCGCGTGCTTGCACGGGAACTTACGGCTCGGGCAACTGCACTTGTACGCCGGCCCTGCCGCGTCGGCGAGATCGACCACCGTCTGATACGGCCTGCTGCCACTGCCCTTGCACAGCCCCCACACCGTCCCCTCTCCGCTCCCCGCCTCGGACCACGGACCGGCCGTGCCGAGCCTGCCTCCCGCTTTGCGTGACGCGGCGTCAGGCGCCAGTGACAGCACCTGCTCCGTGCTCCAGCGCACCCCCTGCTCAGTCATGCCACCGACGGTAGGTCCCGCCACTGACAATCGGTCCGGAGCGGTCGTTTGCGCAGGTCAGAGCGATTGTCAGTGGCGTGGTGCACGGTGGATGCCAGATCCGAACCGGCCGAGCTGGAGGGGGCCTCAGCCATGTCCGCCATGCCTGTCACGTCTGCGTCTGCCACGTCTGCGTCTGCCGCGTCTGCGTCTGCCGCGTCTACGTCCGTGCGACCGACCACCGCCGAACCAAGCCACGGCGAAAACGCAGCCGCGCTGCGCCCGCACGCCGAGCACGCCTTCGCCGCCGAACTGATCGCGCTCGCCGCGCAGGACGACCGCCCGCGCCCGGCCCGCTGGAAACTGTCGCCGTGGGCGGTGGCGACGTATCTGCTCGGCGGCACCCTGCCGGACGGCACGGTGATCACACCCAAGTACGTGGGCCCGCGCCGGATCGTCGAGGTCGCGGTCACCACGCTCGCCACCGACCGCGCCCTCCTCCTGCTCGGCGTGCCAGGCACCGCCAAGACCTGGGTGTCGGAGCACCTGGCCGCCGCCGTCAGCGGTGACTCCACCCTGCTGGTGCAGGGCACGGCCGGCACCCCGGAGGAGGCGATCCGCTACGGCTGGAACTACGCGCGGCTGCTCGCGCACGGACCGAGCCGCGACGCCCTCGTGCCGAGCCCCGTCATGCGCGCCATGGCCGAGGGCATGACGGCCCGCGTGGAGGAGCTGACCCGTATCCCCGCCGATGTGCAGGACACGCTCATCACGATCCTGTCCGAGAAGACCCTGCCGATTCCGGAGCTGGGCCAGGAGGTCCAGGCGGTCCGCGGGTTCAACCTCATCGCCACCGCCAACGACCGGGACAGAGGCGTCAACGACCTCTCCAGCGCACTGCGCCGCCGCTTCAACACCGTGGTGCTGCCACTGCCGGAGAGCGCCGACGCCGAGGTCGACATCGTCACCCGCCGGGTCGACCAGATCGGCCGCTCCCTCGACCTGCCGGCCGCGCCCGACGGCATCGAGGAGATCCGCCGGGTCGTGACCGTCTTCCGCGAGTTGCGCGACGGCATCACCGCCGACGGCCGCACCAAGCTGAAATCGCCCAGCGGCACGCTCTCCACTGCCGAGGCGATCTCCGTCGTCACCAACGGCCTCGCCCTGTCCGCGCACTTCGGCGACGGCGTGCTGCGCCCGGGCGACGTCGCCGCCGGCATCCTCGGCGCCGTCGTGCGCGACCCAGCGGCCGACCGGGTCGTCTGGCAGGAGTACTTGGAGACCGTCGTCCGCGAGCGCGAGGGCTGGACCGACTTCTACCGAGCGTGCCGGGAGGTGAGCGCATGAACGACACGCGCCGGCCCCAGGCCTACGACTCCGGGCCGCTCCTGCTGGGGGTGCGGCATCACGGTCCCGGGTCCGCCCGCGCGGTACGCACCGCGCTCGACGCCGCCCGGCCGGCCGTCGTCCTGATCGAGGGCCCGCCCGAGGCCGACGCGCTGATCCCGCTGGCCGCCGACCCGGACCTGCGGCCCCCGGTCGCCCTGCTCGCCCACGCCGTGGACGAGCCAGGACGCTCGGCGTTCTGGCCCTTTGCCGAGTTCAGCCCCGAATGGGTGGCGATCCACTGGGCCCTGGACCACGGCGTCCCGGCCCACTTCATCGACCTGCCGGCCGCGCACACGCTCGCCTGGGAGGAGGGCGAGAAGGGGCTCGGGGAGGCTCCCACCGGTTCCGGAGCGCCCGCTGGACCCGGCACCGAGGAGACCGCCGCGGGTCCACAGGACGCCGACGAGAGCACGGACGCCGACGAGAGCCGGGACAGCGACGAGAGCCGGGACGGCGAGGCGCAGGTCCGTGTCGATCCGCTCGCCGCGCTCGCCGAGGCTGCCGGATACGACGATCCCGAACGCTGGTGGGAGGACGTCGTCGAGCACCGAGGCCCGGGGGAGCGGGACCCCTTCGCCCCGTTCGCCGCGCTGGCGGAGGCCATGGGCGCGCTGCGCGAACGGTACGGCGCGGGCGGGCACGCCCGGGACGTCGTCCGCGAGGCGCACATGCGGCTCCGGCTGCGGGCGGCACGCAAGGAGTTCGGGGACGAGGTGGCCGTGGTCTGCGGTGCCTGGCACGTGCCCGCGCTGCGCGAGAAGACCACCGTCGCCGCCGACCGGGCCCTGCTGAAGGGGCTGCCCAAGGTCAGGACCGATCTGACCTGGGTGCCCTGGACGCACCGTCGGCTCGCCCGGTCCAGTGGATACGGCGCGGGCATCGACTCACCGGGCTGGTACGGCCATCTGTTCCACGCCCAGGACCGGCCGGTCGAGCGGTGGCTGACCAAGGTGGCCCGACTGTTGCGCGAGGAGGATCGGGTCGTCTCCGCCGCCCACGTCATCGAGGCCGTCCGGCTCGCCGAGACCCTGGCGGCGCTGCGCGGCCGCCCGCTGCCCGGGCTGGGCGAGACCACCGACGCGGTGCGCGCGGTGATGAGCGACGGCTCGGACGTGCCGCTGGCGCTGGTGCACGACCGGCTGGTGGTCGGGGACGTCCTCGGCGAGGTCCCGGAGTCGGCGCCGGCGGTGCCGCTCCAGCGCGACCTGGCCCGGCAACAGCGTTCGCTACGACTCAAACCGGAGGCACGGGAGCGCGAACTGGAGCTGGACCTGCGGGGGGACACCGACGCCGGCCGCAGCAGGCTGCTGCACCGGCTGCGGCTGCTCGGCGTCGGCTGGGGCGAGCCCGCGCGGTCCCGGGGGAGCACGGGTACGTTCCGGGAGACCTGGCGGCTGCGCTGGGAGCCGGAGCTGTCGGTGCGGGTCGCCGAGGCGGGTGTGTGGGGGACGACCGTACTGGCCGCGGCGCAGGCCAAGGCCAAGGCCGAGGCGGACGCGGCCGCCGCGGGCACGCTCGCCGACGTCACCGCGCTCGCCGAGCAGTGCCTGCTGGCTGGCCTGCCGGACGCGCTGCCGGTGGTCATGCGGGTGCTCGCCGACCGGGCGGCGCTCGACGCGGACGTCGGCCATCTCGCCCAAGCCCTGCCCGCCCTCGTCCGCTCCCTGCGCTACGGCGATGTGCGCGGCACGGACACCGGTGCGCTGGCCGGCGTCGCCGCGGGCCTCGCCGAGCGCGTCTTCGTCGGCCTGCCCCCGGCGTGTGCGGCGCTCGACAGGGACGCGGCGGACGAGATGCGCGGGCATGTGGACGCGGTGCACACGGCAGTGGGGCTCCTGTCGGAGACGCCGGCCGGTGCCGCTGCGCCACCCCGCACGCGCGAGCAGGCGACATCGCCGACGGCACCAGCGGCACCAGCACCAGCAGCACGACTGCCCGCAGCCGCGTACAACGTGCCGCTGCCTGGTCGGCGCGGCACGACCGCCCGCAGCCACGACGACGGCCCCGGTGCCGGACAAGGCGATCTGCGGGACCGTTGGCGGGCCGTGCTGCGGACGCTGTCGGTGCGGGACAGCGTGGCCGGTGTGCTCCGGGGGCGGGCGGTGCGGCTGTTGCTGGACGATGGTGCGTTGCGGCCGGAGGAGGCCGCGCGGCTGATGGGGCTCGCGCTGTCGCCGGGGACGCCGCCCGCCGACGCGGCCGCCTGGATCGAGGGGTTCCTCGGTGGCGGGGGCGGGCTGCTGCTGGTGCACGACGAGCGGCTGCTCGGTCTGGTGGACAGCTGGCTGACCGGGGTTTCGGCGGAGGCGTTCACGGACGTACTGCCGCTGCTGCGGCGCACGTTCGCGGCATACGAGCCGGGGGTGCGCAGAACACTCGGCGAACTGGTCCGCCGCGGCCCCGGAGACCGGGCGGCCGGGCGGGTGGCCCACGGCGTCGTGACACCCGGCTTCGCCGCCGAGCCGGACACCGGGCGCGCCGACGCCGTACTGCCGGTACTGCGGTTGCTGCTCGGACTGGACGACGACGTGTTGGGCACGACGGACGACAACAGCCTTGCGGGGGTGGGTGCATGAGGAGCGAGTCGATGCCGGTGGACATGGACGATCCGGCGCGGGAGCGACTGCGGCGCTGGCGGCTGGTGCTGGGCGGCGACCAGGCCGACGGCACCGGATGCGCACTGTCCGGCCGGGACGCGGCGATGGACGGCACGCTCGCCGCGCTCTACGGCAAGGGCGACAAACCCCAGGCCGGCCGGGAGCGTTCGGCGGGACTCGGCGCCTCCGCACCGTCGGTGGCCCGCTGGCTCGGTGACATCCGTACGTACTTCCCGGCCTCCGTCGTCCAGGTCATGCAGCGCGACGCCATCGACCGGCTCGGCCTCGCCTCACTCCTGCTGGAGCCGGAGATGCTGGAGGCGGTGGAGGCGGACGTGCACCTGGTCGGCACGCTGCTCACGCTGAACAAGGCGATGCCGGAGACGACGAAGGAGACGGCACGCGCGGTCGTGCGCAAGGTCGTCGAGGACCTGGAGAAGCGGCTCGCGACCCGGACCCGGGCCACCCTGACCGGCGCCCTCGACCGCAGCGCGCGCATCAGCCGGCCGCGCCACCAGGACATCGACTGGAACCGCACCATCGCGGCCAACCTCAAGCACTATCTGCCCGAGTACCGCACGGTGGTGCCGGAACGGCTCGTCGGATACGGGCGCGCCGCGCGGTCGGTGAAGAAGGAGGTCGTGCTCTGCATCGACCAGTCCGGGTCGATGGCCGCGTCGGTGGTCTACGCGTCCGTGTTCGGCGCGGTCCTCGCCTCCATGCGGTCGATCAGCACCCGGCTGGTCGTCTTCGACACGGCGGTGGTCGATCTCACCGACCAGCTGGACGACCCGGTCGACGTCCTCTTCGGCACCCAGCTCGGCGGCGGTACGGACATCAACCGGGCGCTCGCCTACTGCCAGTCCCGGATCACCCGGCCCGCCGAGACCGTGGTCGTGCTGATCAGCGACCTCTACGAGGGCGGTATCCGCGACGAGATGCTCAAAAGGGTGGCGGCGATGAAGGCGTCCGGGGTGCAGTTCGTGACGCTCCTCGCGCTGTCGGACGAGGGCGCGCCCGCCTACGACCGGGAACACGCGGCGGCGCTCGCCGCGCTCGACGCACCTGCCTTCGCCTGCACGCCCGATCTGTTCCCCGAGGTCATGGCCGCGGCACTCGAGAAGCGGCCGTTGCCGATACCGGACACCGTGTGACGCCGGACACGAAGAGAGGAGTACGAAAGAGGAGGGGCACGGAAGGGCACGGAAGAGGAAGGCCGCGAAGAGGGGAAAAACGGCATGAATACCCATCGGCAATAGGGGGGTTGCGCGGCCTCGGGCGGGCCGTGCAAGGATCGGCGGAGCCCGTACCGTGCCGACCCGAGGAAGTCCGCCTCCTTGACCTTCCCAGCAGCCCTCCTTGGTACTGCTGTGCGCATGCTGCGTACGGCGGCGGGACGGCGTGCGCTCCAACTGGCGCTGCTGGTGGGCGGGCTGTTCGCGCTGGGATTCCTCTGCGGCGAGCAGGCGCACGCGGCCGAGGGAGTGCCGCTGCCGGTGAAGGCGACTTCGGCGCGGCCCGCGGTGACCGGCCACGAGGATCCGGTAGGCGCGGTCACCAAGCAGGTCGTCGCCCCTGTGCACCAGGTCGGCGACCAGGCCGTCGCGCCCGTACGTGACGCGGTGACCACCGTGTCCCGGTCCCTCGAAGTCTCAGCCGGCCGAGCTGCCGAAAGGCCCCGGACCTCCGCGCCCGCCCTGCCGTTGCCCGGTCTCGGCCAAGTCCCGGACGTGCCCGAGCAGCTGACGTCGGCGGCGCACTCCGCGGCGTCCGGCCCGCAGCGGCATGGGGACGCGAGGACGTTCGCCCCGGCGGAGCAGAAGCAGCGGCACGCCGGCGGCCGCGTCCACGCCCAGGCGGCCCGCACCGCCGCGGGCGCATCGGCGCCGGGCGCCTGGTCCGGCCCGGAGATCACCTCCGTGCCGCAGCCCATGGCGCACACCTCGGCGCGGCGCGGCACCCCCCTCGGCGTTCCCGACCGGCCCGCGCCCACCGGGGATCCGGGCGGTGTGCTCGGCAAGCAGGCCGCCGACGGCACCGCGTCCCGGCACGGTGACGCGTATGCCGTCGCCTTCGACGACCGGGCGCCCCTGCGGCTCGCGCCCGGCGCCACCGCGCGCGTCGACGCGCCTCGCACCCGGGAACGGCACCGGGACATCCCCGTCTTCCCCGGCTAGACAGCAGGGCCGAGCTCCCCGCCACGGACCTGTCGCGCGGGGGCGGAACAGGTCCGCCCGCCCGTCCGGACCCCCACTGATCAGAGCGATCCGCGCTCATGTGATCCGCGTTCGGCATGCACGCAAGCCGCGCTCGCATGGTGCGCGTTCCGCGGTCCCCGGACGGAACCCCCAGCCGTTTTCCGGCTGCTTCCAGCCGTTTCCAGCCGTTTCCAGCTGTTTCCGAAGGACTTGACGCACGCAATGAACAAGAACATCCGTCGTTCGATCGTGATAGCCGCCGGAGTCACCGGCGCGTGGGCGCTCGGCTCGGCCGCCGCCAGCGCCGACGAACTGTCCACCACCTCCGTGTCCGCGCCGGACGCGGGCACCGGCACCGACTCCGTCGCCGGGACGGTCGACGGCGTCCTCACCGGTGTCCACGACACCGTCTCCGGCGTTCAGAACACCGTCTCCGACCTGGTCGACCCGGCCGGTGCGGCCGCCTCGGGCACGTCGACCGTCTCGGGCGCCACCGGCGCCACCGTCTCCCTCACCGGCACCGCCGACCACGCCCGCCGCTACGTCGACGCCAAGGTTCCGGCCGCCGCGAAGATCCGTGGCGCCGAGGCCGTCAGGGGCGCCCGGGCGGCCCGCGCGATGCAGCAGCGGGCGAACGGGCAGGTACCGGTGCACGTTCAGGCCCGTGTCGAGGCCGAGGGCGCGCAGCACCTCACCGGCCATGTCGCCCACGCGGCCGCGCACGCCGCGTCGACCGTGTCCCAGGTCGCTCCGCTCGGCACCGCGCAGGACGAGATCGACTACCTCTTCGGCCCGCTCACCTCCTTCGCCCCCGAGGTGCAGGAGGCCCTGGCCGCCGCCCAGACCAAGCTCCAGGCCACGCAGGCGGCCGCCCGTGCGAAGGCGCAGGGCGCCGAGGGTGCCGTACGGACGACGGCGCAGCAGATCGTCGCCGGCGCGCAGGGCCGGACCGCCGGTGCCACGGCCGTCGCGCGTGGCACGGCCGCCGAGGCGACCGGCGCGGCCGAGGCCTCCGTCGCCGGGGTGCCCGCCCAGGTCACCGGTACGGCCACGGGTGTAGAGCAGCGGGTCGTCGGCACGGTCCGGGCCGTGCCCGGCGCGGTCACGCCGGTGGTGGACGAGACGACCGCCGCCGCCGTCCCGCCGGTGGCCTCCGCGGCGCTGGACGGCGCCGTACCGGTCGCCGGCCAGGCGGTGACGGGCGTACGGGCCACGGCCGGGCATGCCGTGACGGGCGGATACGGGACCGCCCAGGGCACCGTCTCGGGTGTGCACGGGGTTGCCGGGGGCGCTGTCTACGGGGCGCTGGGCGTCGCCGAGGGCGCTGTGTCCGGTGGATACGGGACCGCCGAGGGCACCGTTTCCGGGGTCCACGGGGTCGCCACGGGGGCCGTCGGTGAGGTGCGGCCGGTGGCCGCGGACGCGGCGTCGTACGCCGGCGGGCTGGTCGGGCAGGTCGCCCGGAACACCACGGAGGCCGTGCTCCCGCCGGTGGCCACCGGAGCCGTGCACGCGGCCGTGCGCGCGGCTGTGCACGGGGTCGTGCCGGTCGGCGGGCAGGCCGTCGCCGACGCGGGCGCCCTCGGTCACGGCGTGGCCGGTGACGTCCAGCCCTTCGCGGGAGGCGTGGCCGGTGCCGTACCGCCGCTCGCGTACGGCGTGACCGCGCAGACCGGAGCCTTCGGCGAGGGCGTGACCGCCCAGGTGCCGCCCTTCGCGGCCGGGGTCACGGACGCGACCACGCCCCTCACCGGCACCGCCACCGGGGCCGTGCACCAGGCGGTCGGCACCGCCATGGGCACCGTGGCGCCCGTGACCGGCCAGGTCACCGGGACCGTGCGGCCGGTCGCCGGCGGGGTCGGCGCGAGCACGGCCGGCCTGGCCCACGGCGTCGCGGGCGAGACCGGGCCCTTCGCGGCGGGCGTCACGGACAACCTCACGGGCACCGAGGCTCCCCTCGCTCAGCAGACCGGAGCCTTCGCGCACGACCTCGACGGCACGGTCCGGTACTCCGGTGGCCCGCTCGCCGGGCACGCCGCCGGCGGGGCCGAGGGGATCGCCCGTACGGCCGTACCGACGACGCATTTCCAGGACGGGTACGGCGTGTGGCAGGCCGCTGCCCAGGACGGGTACGGCGTGCAGGAGGCCGCTGGCCAGGACCTGTACGGCGTGCAGCAGGCCGTTGCCCACGACCCGTACGGCGTGCGGGGCGGCGTTGTCCGGAACTTGGCGCAGGGTGCCGTGGTCCAGGGCTCGTACGGCGTGCAGGACGTCGTATCGGGCATCCGGTACCAGGGCTGAGCGCCCCGATTCGCTCCGTGGGGGTCCGGACCCGGACGGCCGAATTCCGTCGGTCCGTCCGGCCGGGGTCCCGCGGCCCGGGCGCGTGGTCCCCATTGGGGTGGGGATCAACCGCCCCGGCCCCGGAACCACCGGGGTCGTCCCCGAGGCCTCACCGGGTCAACCCCAGCCCGGTGAGGCCTCACACTTCAGCCCGAAGCCCCGGATCCGCACCCGTTCCGCCCTGATCCATCGGCACGCCGTGCCAGGAAATCCGGCATCATGTGACAGGTATCACCGCTCGCGTGTGACCCTCGATTTAGGGAGCCCCCGCAAGCGGCGATAACCTGCGAGACGGACATGCCGCGCGCTCGGACACCGTGTGCGCCTCCCTTGTGACAAGCGGACGTCACGTTGCCCTTCGCGGCACGCCCACGCATCCAACGAACCGCGAGATCACTGATAGGGACGGAAGCGCGTGGACCTGTTCGAGTACCAGGCGAGGGACCTCTTCGCCAAGCACGATGTACCGGTGCTGGCCGGTGAAGTCATCGACACGCCTGAGGCGGCGCGCGAGATCACCGAGCGGCTGGGCGGCAAGTCCGTCGTCAAGGCGCAGGTGAAGGTCGGTGGTCGCGGCAAGGCCGGTGGCGTCAAGCTGGCCGCCTCCGCGGACGAGGCCGTCGCCCGTGCGACGGACATCCTCGGCATGGACATCAAGGGCCACACGGTCCACAAGGTCATGATCGCCGAGACCGCTCCGGAGATCCTCGAGGAGTACTACGTCTCCTTCCTCCTCGACCGTGCCAACCGCACCTTCCTCTCCATCGCCTCCGTCGAGGGCGGCGTGGAGATCGAGGAGGTGGCGGCCACCCGCCCCGAGGCCGTCGCCAAGACGTCGATCGACCCGATCGACGGTGTGGACGAGGCCAAGGCCCGCGAGATCGTCGCGGCCGCCAAGTTCCCCGCCGAGGTCGCGGACAAGGTCGCGAACGTCCTGGTCAAGCTGTGGGACACCTTCATCAAGTCGGACGCCCTCCTCGTCGAGGTCAACCCGCTCGCGAAGGTCGCCTCCGGTGACGTCATCGCCCTCGACGGCAAGGTGTCGCTCGACGAGAACGCCGAGTTCCGCCACCCCGAGTACGAGGAGCTCCACGACAAGGACGCGGCCAACCCGCTTGAGGCCGCCGCCAAGGAGAAGAACCTCAACTACGTCAAGCTCGACGGTGAGGTCGGCATCATCGGCAACGGCGCCGGTCTCGTCATGAGCACCCTGGACGTCGTCGCGTACGCCGGTGAGAACCACGGTGGCGTCAAGCCCGCCAACTTCCTGGACATCGGCGGTGGCGCCTCCGCCCAGGTCATGGCGAACGGCCTGGAGATCATCCTGGGCGACCCGGACGTCAAGTCCGTCTTCGTGAACGTCTTCGGTGGCATCACCGCCTGCGACGAGGTCGCCAACGGCATCGTGCAGGCCCTGAAGCTCCTGGAGGACCGCGGCGAGAAGGTCGAGAAGCCGCTCGTCGTCCGCCTCGACGGCAACAACGCCGAGCTGGGCCGCAAGATCCTCACGGACGCCAACCACCCGCTGGTGCAGCGCGTCGACACCATGGACGGCGCGGCCGACAAGGCCGCCGAGCTGGCCCACGCCGCCAAGTAAGCACTCAGGACGAGGACACAACACACCATGGCTATCTGGCTCAACAAGGACAGCAAGGTCATCGTCCAGGGCATGACCGGTGCCACCGGCATGAAGCACACCAAGCTCATGCTCGGGGACGGCACCAACGTCGTGGGCGGCGTGAACCCGCGGAAGGCGGGCACCACCGTGGAGTTCGACGGCACCGAGGTACCCGTTTTCGGTACCGTCAAGGAGGCCATCGACAAGACCGGCGCCGACGTCTCCGTCATCTTCGTGCCGGAGAAGTTCACCAAGGACGCGGTCGTCGAGGCCATCGACGCCGAGATCCCGCTGGCCGTCGTGATCACCGAGGGCATCGCCGTGCACGACACGGCGTCCTTCTGGGCGTACGCCGGCAAGAAGGGCAACAAGACCCGCATCATCGGCCCGAACTGCCCCGGCATCATCACCCCGGGCCAGTCGAACGTCGGCATCATCCCGGGCGACATCACGAAGCCGGGCCGCATCGGCCTGGTCTCGAAGTCCGGCACGCTGACGTACCAGATGATGTACGAGCTCCGTGACATCGGCTTCTCGACGGCCGTCGGCATCGGTGGCGACCCGATCATCGGCTCCACGCACATCGACGCCCTGGCCGCGTTCCAGGACGACCCGGAGACCGAGCTCATCGTGATGATCGGTGAGATCGGTGGCGACGCCGAGGAGCGTGCGGCCGCGTTCATCAAGGAGAACGTGACCAAGCCGGTCGTCGGTTACGTCGCGGGCTTCACCGCGCCCGAGGGCAAGACCATGGGCCACGCCGGCGCCATCGTCTCCGGCTCCTCCGGCACCGCACAGGCCAAGAAGGAGGCCCTGGAGGCCGCGGGCGTCAAGGTCGGCAAGACCCCGACCGAGACGGCGAAGCTCGCCCGCGAGATCCTGGGCGGCTGAGCGTCTCAGCTCCGACTGCCGGTAGGCCCGTCCCGTTGGCTGGGGCGGGCCTGCCGGCGTTTTCGCTCACCGGAGTTCCGGAGCCAGTCTCTCCGGTCCCCCCGCCGCGACCTTCCGCATCTTCGCCCGCCGCACCTGTTCCTTCGGGGGCGGCGGACCCATGAGCCCGAGCGGCGGAAGGACCCCGACCGGCGGAACCCCCTCCACGGCCTGGGCCGGAGCGATCGGCGCCTCGAAGTGTGTCGGTGCCGTCCACAGCGTGAGCGCCGTCGCGCCGGCGATCGTCATCGTGAACGCGATCGCCGCCCGGGTCCAGAACACACTCCGCCGCTCGCCCTCGCACCGCACCGGCTCCGCCCCGGCCGCGCGCAACCGCTCCGTCGAGGCCAGTCCGAGCAGCCGGCGGTGCAGTTCGCCGGGGTCGGCCAGTTCCGGCAGCCGCGCGGCCACCGCCTCGCGGGCGTGGGTCAGCCGGTGCGCGGCGGCCGGCGTGCTGGCCTCCGTCTCCGCCGCCGTCTCCGGCAGATCGAGGCCCACGCCGTCGTACAGGACGAGCGTGCGCCGGTACGACGGCGGCAGGTTCAGCAGGACGTGCAGCAGCGCCCGGTCGGCAGGGTCGGCCGGCGGCGGCTCGGCGTGCCGGTACCGGGGGCGGAAGCGGTGCCACGGCGAGAGCGCGCAGTCGTACGCCATCGCCCGTACCCAGCCGCCCGGATCGCGGTCCCGTGCCACCTCGGGCCAGCGCTGCCAGGCCAGCTGGAAGGCCCGTTCCACGGCCGCGCGGGCCAGCTCCCGGCGCCCGGTGAGCAGATAGGCCTGGCGTACGAGGGCGGGGGCACAGAACGCGTACAGCGCGTCGAAGGCCTGAGGCGGCGTCAGGGGCTCGTCGTGCGTCGGGCTCGTCACTGTGCACCCTTTCGTACGAAAAAGCAGATAAACATATATTGAGCGACACATCGGTATTTTGCCTGTTACGCCGGGAAAGCGCGTGTCGTTGGGAGCATGGAGCGCGTGAATCTGATGACCGTTCACCGCACCTCGCCGGCGGCGCTGCTGGCCCGGATGCGGGACCGCGAGCCCGGACTGGCCGCGAGCTTCCTGGCCGGCGCCGTCGCGGCCGGACTCGGTGTCGCCTCGTTCGCCGCGCTGTTGATGGTGTTGTGGGTCAGCTCGCCGTATCCCGACAGCGGTCCGGGCGGCGCGCTGCACACGGCGGCCGCGCTGTGGCTGCTGGCGCACGGCATCGAACTGGTCCGCACCGACACGCCCTCCGGGGCGCCCATGCCGGTGGGGGTGACGCCGTTGCTGCTGCTGACGCTGCCCGTGTGGCGGGTGTACCGGGCGGCCAGGGACGCGGTGGACGCGCCCGACGACGCCGACGGCCCGCCGCCGGTACCGGCGCGCACGGTGTGGACCGGGGTCGTCCTCGGCTACCTCGGCGTCGGCGTCGCGGTCGCGCTGTACTGCTCGGACGGTGAACTGCGGCCCTCATGGGCCGGGGTGGCGGTGTGTCTGCCACTGGTCGCGGCGGGTTCGGCGGCGGCCGGGGTGTGGTCGGCGTACGGCAGCCCGCGCGAGCCGGTGCTGCGTGCGCTGGTGGTGGTACCGGGGCCGGTGCGGCGGCTGGTGTTCGGCGCGGACGCGCGGGCCCGGCTGGGTACGGCCGTACGGGCCACCGGTGCGGCTACGGCGGTGCTCTGCGGCGGTGGGGCGTTGCTGCTCGGGGTGTCACTGATCTGGCACGGCGCCGCGGCACGGGTGTCCTTCCTCCAGCTGACGGAGGGGTGGACGGGGCGGTGCGCGGTGCTGATGCTCGGCATCGCGCTGATCCCCAACGCGGCGGTGTGGGCCGCGTCCTACGCCCTCGGCCCCGGGTTCTTTCTCGGCGCCGGGCATCTGGTGCACCCGTTCGCCTCCCATCCGGCCCCGATGCTGCCGCCGTTCCCGCTGCTGGCGGCGGTGCCGGACCCGGGCGTCGGGACGCCGCTGAACTGGGCGGCGGGGGTGGTGCCGGCGGCGGCCGGGGTGACGGCGGGGTGGTTCGTGGCGCGGGGGGCGGTGTACCGGGCGGAGCCGGGCGCACCGGTGTCGGCGCGCTGGTCGGTCCTCCGTACCGCCGGGGAGGTGCTGCTGACGGCGGTGGTCTGCGCGGCGGCCTTCGCCCTGCTCGCCGAGCTGGCGGGCGGGCCGTTGGGCGTTGCCGCGCTGACCCGTTTTGGGCCGGTGTGGTGGCAGGCCGGGGGAGCGGTGGGGATGTGGACGGCGGCGTTCGCGATGCCGGTGGCGCTCGTGGTGCGGGGGTGGCGGGTGTGGGGTGTACGGGCGCGGAACCGGACAGCGGAGGGGGAGCGGCGGACGGGGAATCCGGCCAAGGCCACGGACACGCTCCCGGGCAAGGAGACCGCCAGCGGCGAGGCCGAGGGCGAGGGCGCAGGAGAGGAAACGGCTCAGGGCAAGGAGACCACCAAGGGCACGAAGGGCACCAAGGGCGCGAACGGCAGGGACTCGGGCAAGGGCGAGCACTCCACGCGCCCGGGTACGGCGCCGGGGACGACCGCCGCCGACGCGGAGGAGCTGTACGACTTCCTCCCGGCCGACGACCCGTTCCCCTCGGACCTGGACGACGACCTGGCGCGCGTCTCCCACCGGTCGGCGCTACGAGAACCCGCCGACGCGCACGCCCCGACCGAAGCCCCGGCAAGCCCGGTCACCCCCGAGCCACCTCCGGCCGAGCCCCGACCGCCCCTCACCGACCCGCCGTCGGACACCCAGGAGCCCCCAGACACCACCGGGGTCACCCCAGGCCCTTGAGACACGGGGGAAGGCACGACTGGGGGGAGGAAGGTACGACTGCCCGCAGCTACGCGGGTACGACGACTGCCGCTGCGCTGCGCTGCCCTACATGGGCGGGGCCTCAGCTGTTCCCCACCCCCAGGACCCCCCGCAACTGCTGCGGGAGCAGGCGGTCGCAGGACTGTTTGGCCTCGTGGGTGAGGGCGTCGTTGACGCAGGTGTAGTAGTCGCGGTAGACGAACTGGACCGTGAAGGTCGAGGCCACCAGGACCAGGGCCAGGGAGGCAGTGACGAGACCGCCGACGGCCGCTGTCGTCTGGGGGCGGTTCGCGCCGGGGGCGGGGGCCGGCGGGGCGTCCGGGCTCGTGCCGCGCGGCTTGGCGCGCAGCGCGCTGACGCCCCAGTACAGAGCGAGCACACCCAGCAGCAGAGCCACGTACGGCCAGCTGAACAGCGCGAAGAAGACGGCCCACATGCCGGACAGGAGGGCGTAGCGCGCGCGGCGCTGGGCGGGGTCGGTCGGGTCCCACCGCATACCGGGGCCGACCGGTCCACCGGGCCCCTGGGGGCCGCCGCCGGGCCGCTCGCCAAAGCCGCCGGGGGAGCGGCCGGGCTGGCGGTCGCTCCACTGGCCGCCCCACGGGGAGCCGCCCCCGGGACCGGAGCCCTGACCCTGACCGTGCCCCTGGGATCCTTCGGGGTGCCGGGGCTGCCAGGGCCGATCCGGGGCGCCCTCGGGCGGCGGCGCGAACGGGTTGTCGTCCTGCGGCCCGCCCCCGCGACCGTCGCCTCGCTGCCCGCCCCCGCGACCGTTACCTCGCTGCCCGCCACTTGGTCCGTTGTCGCCTGGTCCGTTGTCGTCCCGGCCGCCCTGCCCCGCAGGCCCGCCCTGCCCGCCTTGGCCGGCGGGCCCCCCGGCGTCGTCGGACCCGTCCCGCCGGGCCTCCGGAGGTGAGGTCGGGTGTTCTCGCAGCAGGGCGGAGCCGCGCTCGCCTCCCCGGGGTGGGTAGGAAGGGAACGTGAGCAGTCGCAGGCTGCGATCGGGCATCAAAAGAGCGTCTTCCCCTAGGCGAATACGGCTGTCCGATATGAGCTTCCACCCCGACAACGCACCGCACGACCACCGCGTTCCCAAGGCTGCCCCTTCGTGATTCCTTGCGAACGCTACCTTCCGGCCAAGCCCCCGTCCCGTGGGGGCCTTCCCGTGTGCCGGTATCGTTGCTGACGGTCGGCCGCTTCGTAGACTTCCCCGTATCGCGGGGCGCGAAGCATTCGTATGAATGTACAGAGCGCAGTACAGAGCGCCGGCCGGAACCGTCGCCACCCGAGAAAGGGCCCCATCGTGGCCGCCACCCCCGCTGGCCCCGCGGTCAAGCGCCTCGTCGTGCTGGTCTCCGGATCCGGCACCAATCTGCAGGCGCTCCTGGACGAGATCGAGCGCACCGGAGCCGAGCGGTACGGCGCACGGGTCGTCGCCGTCGGGGCCGACCGTGACGGCATCGAGGGCCTCGCCCGTGCCGAGCGGGCCGGGCTGCCGACCTTCGTGCGGAAGGTGAAGGACTACGACAGCCGTCAGGAGTGGGACGCCGCCCTCGCCGAGGCCGTGGCGGCGTACGAGCCCGACCTCGTGATCTCCGCCGGGTTCATGAAGATCGTGGGGAAGGAGTTCCTCGCGCGCTTCGGCGGGCGGTTCGTGAACACCCATCCCGCCCTCCTCCCCAGTTTTCCCGGGGCCCACGGCGTCCGCGACGCGCTCGCGTACGGCGCCAAGGTCACCGGCTGCACCGTCCACTTCGTCGACGACGGCGTCGACACCGGCCCGATCATCGCTCAGGGCGTGGTCGAGGTCCGGGACGAGGACGACGAGAGCGCGCTGCACGAGCGCATCAAGGAAGTCGAGCGAAGGCTGCTCGTCGAGGTCGTGGGGCGGATCGCCCGCAACGGCCATCGCATTGAGGGACGAAAGGTAGTAATCCTGTGACCGCCGAGAGCACCGTCACGGCCGAGAGCGGCAAGCGGGCCCTGCGCCGCGCGCTCGTCAGCGTCTACGACAAGACCGGGCTGGAAGAGCTGGCCCGCGGGCTGCACGAGGCCGGGGTGGAACTGGTCTCCACCGGGTCCACGGCAGGCCGCATCGCCGCCGCCGGCGTCCCCGTCACCAAGGTCGAGGAACTGACCGGCTTCCCCGAGTGCCTGGACGGCCGGGTGAAGACCCTGCACCCGAAGGTGCACGCGGGCATCCTCGCCGACCTGCGGCTGGACAGCCACCGCGAGCAGCTCGCCGAGCTGGGCGTGGAGCCGTTCGACCTCGTCGTCGTGAACCTCTACCCGTTCCGCGAGACCGTCGCCTCGGGCGCGAGCGACGACGAGTGCGTGGAGCAGATCGACATCGGCGGCCCGTCCATGGTCCGCGCCGCCGCCAAGAACCACCCGTCGGTCGCCGTGGTCACCAGCCCCGAGCGATACGCGGACGTCCTCGCGGCCGTCAAGGACGGCGGCTTCGACCTCGCCGCCCGCAAGCGGCTCGCCGCCGAGGCGTTCCAGCACACGGCCGCGTACGACGTGGCCGTCGCCTCGTGGTTCGCGTCCTCGTACGCCCCGGTCGACGAGTCCCACTTCCCCGACTTCCTCGGCGCCACCTTCGAGCGCGCCAACACCCTGCGCTACGGCGAGAACCCGCACCAGCCCGCCGCTCTCTACGTCGACGGCAGCGGTGGACTCGCGGCGGCCGAGCAGCTGCACGGCAAGGAGATGTCGTACAACAATTACACGGACACGGACGCCGCCCGCCGTGCCGCGTACGACCACGACGAGCCGTGTGTCGCGATTATCAAGCACGCCAACCCCTGTGGAATCGCGGTCGGTTCGGACGTCGCCGAGGCGCACCGCAAGGCCCACGCCTGCGACCCGGTCTCCGCGTACGGCGGTGTGATCGCCGTGAACCGCCCGGTCAGCAAGGAGATGGCCGAGCAGGTCGCCGAGATCTTCACCGAGGTCATCGTCGCGCCGGACTACGAGGAGGGGGCGCTGGAGGCCCTCGCCAAGAAGAAGAACATCCGCGTCCTGAAGGCCCCGAGCGCGCCCTGCAACCGGGTCGAGGCCAAGCAGGTCGACGGCGGTCTCCTGCTCCAGGTCACCGATCGGCTCCAGGCCGAGGGGGACGACCCCGCGAACTGGACCCTGGCCAGCGGCGAGGCGCTGTCGCCCGAGGAGCTTCAGGACCTGGCCTTCGCCTGGAAGGCATGCCGCGCGGTGAAGTCCAACGCGATCCTGCTGGCGAAGGACGGCGCCTCGGTCGGCGTCGGCATGGGCCAGGTCAACCGCGTCGACTCCTGCAAGCTCGCGGTCGAGCGGGCCGGCGAGGAGCGCGCCCGCGGTGCCTACGCGGCCTCCGACGCCTTCTTCCCCTTCCCCGACGGCCCGGAGATCCTCATCAACGCCGGTGTCCGCGCGATCGTCCAGCCGGGCGGCTCGATCCGTGACGAGCAGGTCGTCGAGGCCGCCAAGAAGGCGGGCGTGACGATGTACTTCACGGGAACGCGCCACTTCTTCCACTGACGCTGATGCCTCCGGCGTTTTCGCCGGGAAGCTCGCACCATACGGTCTTGCCGCCGGGGCAGTGCTCCACGCCCCAGCGCACGGCCACTGCGTCGACCAGTAACAGGCCCCGGCCGGACTCCTCGTCCGCGCCGGGGCGTCGTCGTACGAGCCAGGCGTGGGCGTCCGGGTCACTCACCTCCAGTCGGGTACGGCCGCCTTCCAGTCGGGCCAGCCGTACGGTGACCGGTGTGCCCTCGCCTACGTGGTTGATCACGTTGGCCAACAACTCGCTGACACAGAGCTGGAGTTCGGAGCACGGGGTGTGGTTCAGGTGCGCGCGCACGGCCCGCCGCACCTCCGGTACGGCCTTGGGCAGCGCGAGCAGATCGAGGATCAGCGGCTTCACCGGTCGGATGCCTTGCGCAGAACCTCGGCCAGAGCGTCGCGGAGCTGTACGACGCTGGTTTCGGTGTCTTTGTGGGGTCGGGGGAGCATGGCCATGTGCCTTTCTGTGACGAAGCGCTCACAGAGTGGCGTCGGTTGCCCTAGCGTGGAAGGGGTTTCGGTTGCGCTGGGTAACTGGTAAACGGCGGTGGTGAGTTGTGCCTGCGAAGAAGGATCCCGACGCATCGGTCAGCGTCCCTTGCTTTTACGGCGCCGAGTTGCGCTTCAAGCGGGAGGCGGCCGGGCTGACGCTGGAGCAGTTGGCCGAGGGGAGTTTCCGGGGGATCTCGTTCCTCAGCCAGATCGAGCGCGGGGAGCGGGGGATGCCGATGGATCTGGCCGTGCATGTGGATCGGAAGCTGGGGACAGACGGGTTTTTCAAGCGGAGGTGTGAAGACGCGGCCAAGGCCCGTAGGGTCGGTATTGCCGAGCACTTCGCAGACGCTGCCGACCTGGAGAAGACAGCGCGGACCATCGAGGACTGGGCTCCTTTGCTGGTGCCCGGTCTGCTCCAGACCAAGGCGTACGCTACGGCGATTGCCCGGTCGGCAATGCCACGAGCCTCGGACACCGAGGTCAATGAGGTCGTGAGTGCTCGTCTGGACCGAGCGAGGCTCTTTGCGCAGGAGGATCCGCCGAAGTTCTGGGCGATCCTCGACGAGTCGGTCATCCGACGGCGGACGCTGTCACCTGCGGGGATGGCCGAGCTATTGGGCCACATTGTCAGCGTGATCAGCGCAACGCGGTCCATCGTGCAGATCGTTCCGGCAACTGCTCCGGCTCACCCGTTCATGATGGGCCTGACCCGCATCATGACCTTCGTTGACGCGCCTCCGCTGGTGTACACCGAGGGTCTGCACAGCGGCCAACTCGTTGATTATCCAGCGCTCGTGATGGCCTACCGCGAGTCGTACGATCTGCTTAGGGCCGCCGCACAGCCGCCAGAGGCGTCCCTGGCCATGATCGCGGAAGCGGCAGAGGAGTACCGGAATGAAGCGCAGCAGCATCGATCCGAGTTGCGTGCAGTGGCGCAAGAGTAGCTACAGCAGTGGAACTGGCGGCGAGTGCGTCGAAGTAGCCGACACCCTCCCCGGAGTCGTCCCCGTCCGCGACTCCAAGACCCCCAACGGCCCCGTACTCCTCTTCCTCACCCCCGCCTGGGCCCCCTTCCTCGCCGAAGTCAAGACCGGCGAACTGTAGGACACCCGCTGCCGCGGGGCGCCCCCGACTGGTCCCCGTGGCGCGGTTTCGGCCAGGCGTACGGCGAAACGTCTCCCCCATGGTCACGGAGTTGCCCGTGGCAAGCCTCCCGGTCAACATACGAAAGGCCCTTCGATAAGTTTGGGCCGGTCACGGTGAATCCCCAGGTGGGCGCCGCCCGTTTTCGGACTGGCCGGATTAGCCAGGAAACGTATGCGTGGCCGGACCGTGCCGTATCCGGTCGTGCGACCGCGCACCTACGTTGGCATCGGCGAATCCGATTCTGGAAGGAGAGCCGATGGCCGAAACACTGATATTCGTGTGCACCATCGAGAACCTGACGGCCGCCCCGCTGAAGGTGAAATCGAAAGAACTCTACTGGGGCAAGTGGGTCGACCGGGGAAACCACGAGCCGATCGAGATCCCCGCGGGTGAGCGACGCCAGGCGTTCCGGACCAGTGGCAGGCAGAGCAGTGCCTCCGGCACCGAGGGAAAGGTCGTCTATCAGATCGGGGACGAGCAGACGGCTACGGTCGAGATCTACTGGGACGTTCCCTGGGTCTCCGGTTCGAGCAATACGGTGCGGGTGACGCCCTCGAACAAGTACATCCTCGCGCCCATGGAGGGCTTCGTCGGAAGCGGCAGCACGGAATCGGTGACCATCACGGTTGGCCGCATCAAGTGATCGAGCACCGAGAAACCGGCGGAAGGAGTCACTCGTGAGCGACATCCCATTCTCGTGCACCATCGCCAACAGGGCGTACGACGAACTACGGATGCAGAGTTCGACGCTGTCGATGGGGCGCTGGCTGATGCCTCCGGAGCCGGTTCCGGGGCGTAAGGAGGCGACCGCCATCGGCGTCATCCCGCAGGCGCGCTCCCCGTACCTGAAGGGGCAGGCGGTATACCAGCTGGGAAGTGACGAGGCGGCCTGGGTGAAGATCGGCTGGGACATTCCGGGGATTTCCGGGACCACGAGCATCGTGAACGTGGAGACGTCCCACCCGGACATCATCGCGACTCTCGACGGGTTCATCGGTTCGAGCGAGAGGGAGGACATCACCCTCATCGTCGCCGACGTGCGGACGAGGCCGAACGGCAGCAACGGCGGCAGCAACGGCGGCGGTAACGGCGCCGCCTGAGCCATCAAAGGGCAGCATGAACGATTCGTGCTGCCCTTCCTTCTCCGAGAGTTTCGAGAGTTCGAGGAGTGAGGCCTGTGACGGAACACGACACGGCGGCGTCGGGCGCCCAGTCCAACAAGTACCAGCTGTGGTGGATTCCCGGGGAGGGGCTGCCCGAGCCGGTGGACTCCCAGCCGGGGACCGACTCCGCTCTTGACCCTGCGACCACCGGCCCCGAGTACGACGACCGGGGACCGGGGGAGTACGTCCGCGTCGCCTTCACCCGCTCCGGAGTGCCGGAAAGGATCGAGAGCGTCAGCCCGGGCCCGCCCGAGGACCCGGTGGACCTCGGCGCGTACCTGGCCTCCCTCCGGGCCTGGGACGCGATCGCGCCGCAGCAGCCCGACGAGCAGAGCCGCACGTGCGAGCCCCAGCACACTCACCTGACGTCACCGCGCGGCTACGTGACCGAGGTGCGCACCTCGTACTCGCTCACCCGCACGCCCGAGGAGATCATCACCTTCCACCCCAATGTGGAGGGGCTGTGGCCCGGTGCGCTGGTCTCCGGGCAGACCGCCGTGAACGGTCTGCTGCGCGAGATCGGCATCACGGCCGACAAGCGCCGGCCCGTCCGCATCACCATCGACAATCTCGCGACCAAGCCCTCGCAACTCGTGGAGAACCCGGACACCGGCACGGTGACCGACGCGATCAAGAGCATGGTGCAGGATGTCTCCGGCGGCTACCGCAGCCAGGTCTTCACCTCGCGCGAGGCGTTCAGCGACGAAGAGATCGCCCTCAACTTCGGTTTCTCTGCGTCGTACGGTGGATTCACCGGAGGAACGAAGGTCTCGGCCAGCCGCAGGGAAACGATGAACACCGTCGTGGCCTATCTCAAGGAGACGGCGTTCACCGCGTCCTGTGACACCAACCGCCTGCCCAACGACTGGATGAACGACGCCTTCACCTACCGGGTGCTGGAGGACCTGAAGAAGGCGGGCCGCATCGGTGTGGAGAATCCGCCGCTGGTCGTCTCCTCCGTGACCTACGGCAGGATCCTGATGTTCACGTTCACGTCCTCCGAGAGCATCACGGACATCACGGCCGCGCTCAACTTCGGCTACAACTCCGCGATCAAGGTCGATGCCGAACTCGAGCTCAAGTACAAGAAGATCATTCGCGAGGCGCAGATCTCGCTCGTCAGCGTAGGCGGCAGCGCGAAGGCCGTGCACGAACTCCTCCAGACCCGTTCCCTCCCGGACTACTTCAAGGAACTGCCGAGCCTCGCCGACTACGCCCCCATGGGTTTCGTGCTGAAGACGCTCGACACCAACATCCCGGCGCGGATGAGCGAGACGACGGCGTACGACGAAATCCGCTACGAGCCCGCGGTGTTCGACCTCAAGCTGGAAATCCTGGGCCTGACCGAGCAGATGACGCGGAATTACTGGCTGAAGCTCGACGGAAAGCGCGGCGACATCAGCCACGACGGCAGCATCTTCCCGCCGCCGACGAGCCGTCACCGGTACGCGGGCGACGGCACGGGAGACCCGTTCTGCATCGAGCTGTTTCTCAACCGCAGCGGCACGGATTTCCACATGGGTGACGCGGCGCTCAGGCCCGAGCTCCACCGGATCGCCAACCAGAAGGAATACACGTCGGAGGAGGACGTGCCGTTCGCCTTCCGCTCGAAGCCGCTGAGCCTGAAAATGCGGCTGCGGGTGACGAACATGGCATACGGCAATGGCGGGGGCGCGAGGACACGCAAGACCGACCTGGAGAAGTTCGTCGACCTGATGAAGCGGCTGTCGGCGGTCAGGGACCCCGAGGAGTTCGGCTCGCTGTACGACTCGGCCCTCGACTTCGTCGTGTACGAGAGCCGGATGAGCACGGCCAACGCGACGATCATGTCGCGGCAGCTGCGGGACACGGCGTACGACGTGTGGGCGCGAGCGGTGAAGGACAAGCTCCGGTACCACCAGAAGGTCGCCTCGGCACACGCGGTGCAGTACGGGAGCGACGCCTTCGCCAAGGAGTTCATGGCGGGCGCGGCGCCCGCCGACCGCCGGGACCACGGCCTGCACGTACTGGGCGATCTCTATGGGCTGGAGGCGGCCACGACCGGCGGCGACTGCAGGCCCGCGGTGGACCGTGTGAAGGCGGGGGTGAAGGCCGCCGGGCTGCCGGACGCCGCGGTGCGGGTGGTGGCGGCGGACCCGGTGTGCCACATCAGCGGCAGCGGCAACACGACGGTCCTGGTCATCGGCAAGCACTGAACGTCCAGCCGGCAGCGGGGTTCGCTCTGCCGGCAGAAGGCCGACGGCCTCCGGCCCTCCCCCGAGGGAGCCGGAGGCCGTCCGTTCTGTTACGGCATCAGCAGGGGCGCAGCGAGTAGATCGGGTCCCACGTCGCCGTGCCGGCCTCGTACGCCGTGGACGTCCAGCGGGTGCTGCCGTCCTGGTTGTAGAAGCTGGCGACCGTGCCCGGCGTCTGGTTGTTGGTGAACGGGCCGTCCCCGGTCCAGTTGTTCACGGTCCAGGTCTGGCACTTGTAGAAGTCGAACTTGGTGCCCTTGACGATCATGCAGAGGTGACCGTAGGCGCAGTCCAGGTCCTTGGCGGTGACCTTCCCCTTCGGGGCCTCGGTGAGGGTCAGGCCCTCGTACCGGACCTGGTCGGAGGTGGCCGACAGCGGCTTCGGGTGCCCTGCGAGCACCTGGTCGGCCACCTGCTGGACGCCGGTGACCCGGACGCCGTCGGGTGTGGCGGCGGTGGCCGCCACCGTGGAGCCGGCGAGCAGGGCGGTGGCCGCGACGAGCAGCGCGGCGGGCTTGGCGATGTTCACGATTCCCCCATGTGAACGAGTGGTGTCGGTCGCTCCGCCCCGGCCCCCGTGACGTTCCGGACCGCATGGCGGAGTGGTCCCACCGTGCCGCCGTATCCCGTCCGCCGGTACCTCGGAACTCTCAGGGTCACGTCTTTCCCGGCGGGGTGTACTCCTTGAGGTAGTGAGCGACGCGGGCGCAGTAGTCGCGGTACTTCGGGGGAACTCCGCCCGTGTCGTTCACCTTCTCGTACGACGTCCGGTAGGAGGCGGCGAGCAGGATGCGGCGGTCGCCCTTCAGGGAGGTCTTCAGACGTGGGTCGATGGAGCAGAGGTAGCGGCCCATCGCCGGGATGGAGACGGCGGGGGACAGGGGCGGGGTGGGGGTCGCGGAGGCGGGGACACCGTCCGCGCGGATCCACCAGCGCAGCACGCCCGGGGTCCAGCGGGCGATGCCGTACTCGCCCCCGCCCGGCACCGAAGGGTCCGAGAGATCGGGGTCGAAGTTGCTCTCCGTCTTCAGCATCGCCGCGATGAGCGCCGGGGTCACTTCTCGTTGGAGGCATGCGTGGGCCGAGTCGACGATCAGCCGGCGGTACTGCACCGGGATGCCCTGGTCCGTGCGGAGGTCGGAGGCGCCGTAGGCGGCGGCCGAATGCCCGGCGCCGGCGGTGCCGGCCCAGTCGCTGAGGGCGTAGCCGAGTGTCGCCATGGCCACGGTGGCGATCGCCGAGCCCACGGCCACCGCCGTCCGGCGCCGGCGCGGCAGCAGGGACCGGGGCAGCCGCGGCGAGCGACCCGTGCCGGCCGCCGCCTCGACACGGCGCAGCAGTGCGTCCGTGCCGATCCGGTCGGCATGCGTACGGGCCAGACAGTCGCGCACGATCTCCCGCCAGACGTCCGGCAGTTCGGGCGACAGACGCAGTTCGTCGGTGCCGCGCGCATAGGCGGCGGCCGCGTCGCGGCGGGCGGTCGGGGTGCCGCCGGGGAGGGGATAGGAGTCCGTCAGGACCAGATGCGCGAGGACACCGAAGGCCCACACGTCCGCCGACGGGCGGATACGACGGCCGCGTTCGCCGATCTCCGACCAGAGGAGTTCGGGGGGTGTGTAGTCGGGCGTGGAGAAGGCGGGCGTGTACGCGTGCGTGCCCTCCAGCTCCGCCGCCATGTTGAAGTCCGTCAGCCGCGCCGAACCGTCCTTCATCAGCAGCACGTTGGCCGGTTTCAGGTCACCGTGCACCCAGCCGGCGTGGTGCAGCTGAGCCAGGCCCTCGCAGATCTGCGCGAGCAGGGCGGGCCCGCCCGCCGGGCGGGGCGAGGCGGCGAGCAGGGCGGACACGGAGCCTTCCGCCTTCTCCAGTACGAGGACGGTGGCGCCGTCGAGTTCCGGGCGGGCCTGGTCGTCGACGACGAGGGTCTCGTACATCCGGATCAGCCGCGGCCGGCTGAGCCTGCGGTGCAGGCCGACCTCGCGCTCGATGAGTTCGCGCAGATGGGTCAGTTGACGCGGGGTGCCGGTGCCGGTGGGCAGGAACTTGAGCGCGGCGGTGCCGGGCAGCTCCGCGGAGGCGCCGGTGCGCCGGCCCGTGTACACGCTGCCGAAGGCCCCCGTCGCGATCGGCTCGCGCACCTCCCAGTCGCCGACCCGGTAGCCCTTGGGCACCGGCACGGCGTACGGCTCGGTCATCGGGCCGTCCGGCTCGGGGACCCGGTCTCGGACAGCACGACCAGATCGTCCTCCCGCACCAGGTCGAAGCGGAGCGCCAGGGAGACCAGGGACTCCTTCTTGCCGTTGAGGCGGGGACCGGTGTCCGCGGTGTCCGGGCCGGGCTTGAGCCGCAGCTTCACGGCCAGGTAGTCGATGTTCCACTGCACCGAGGTGCGCGAGGCGGCCGGCCAGGCGGGGCGCAGCCGGTCGACGACCTGGTCGACGGTGGGCAGCGGGGCGTGCGGGTCGCCGCGCAGCCGGGGTTCGCACAGGGCGGCCAGGACGGCGAAGTAGCGCTTGGTGCGGTCGACGGAGAAGGCCGGGGCGGTGGGCTCGCCGTCGGGCCCGCCGCCGTCGCGCAGATAGTCGTGGCGCGGCGCCCACACCTCGATCGTCAGCAGATCACCGGCGGCGGGCAGCACGATCCGCGAGAACTCGAACGGGATGGGCGCCTCCAGCCGGCCCGGGCCGACCTTGATGTGCTCGCCGGCGCCTTCCGGGTTCTCCACGACGTACGTCTGGTGCGCGGACAGGTTGCTCAGTATCCAGAACGCGCCCTGCGCGCTCAGCTCGCCCGCCCGGCGCGAGACCCCGTCGTGCGGGATCGTCAGATCATTGCCGGAGGCCCGCCCGAAGGTGAGGCGCTCGCCGGGGGCGAGCTGGATCTGGCTGCGCTGCGGTCGGTCCTCCGGGGTAGGCGGAGGTACGACGATGATGCTGTACAAGGTGCGTCTCCCCGAGCCTGACGGCCACCCCGGCCGGTACGGCTACGCCAGTCAGAGTAGGGGGAGACACCCGGGCCGTGCCTCCCCTGGACGGGTGAGACACGGCCCTCGACCGGGAATGGCGCGAACTGTTCTGTCGCGCGGCGGGGTCAGTAGCGCGCGCGGTTGAACCAGGCCTTGCCGCCGGAGCCGCCCACGAAGCAGGCGATCAGGATGGCCAGCACCGTGTGGACGAGGCCCACGACGACGAACGGGTACAGACCGAGGACCGCGGTGATGATGCCGAACACCAGGACGGTGACGCGGACGCCGTTGCCGCCGGTGTTGAACTTCGCCGCCAGCACGGCCGCGAACACGCCCCAGGCGAGCGCGAACACCGCCATGGCCAGCAGCACGCCGGTGCCGTAGTCGGCGACCCGCTGGAAGGAGGAGTCGTCCTGCAGCCTGCTGTCGTTCTTCGCGTGGTTCACGACCGCCGCGTAGAACGCGAACAGCGCCACACCGATCACCTGGAGGCCGACGATCACCCAGAGCATCACGCGGGCCGCGCTGACGTTGCCCGGCATGGCGGCCATCGGGGCGCCGACACCGTACGGCTGCTGGACGGGCGGCGCCTGGGGGTAGCCGTACCCCGGCTGCTGGCCCTGCGGGTAGCCGTAGGCCTGCTGCTGGCCCTGCGGCGGGCCGTACGGGTTGTTCGGGTCGCCGAAGCTCATGGCGGTCTTTCCTCCGTTGGTTCGAGTGCTGGGGACGAGGCGCGGCACTGCACGGAGGAGAGTTTCTACAGATGCGGTCCGTCCCCCCTTGAGCTGCCCGCTGCACTGTGCTGCTCATGGTTCTTGACCGGTTACCGACTTGTCCAGCCGGAAGCCGCAGGTGTTGTGCAAGTGCAACATCATCGATCATTCGCCGACATGGGGGTGCGGCGTCGGGGCACCCGGATTGGAACCGTGGCCCGGTCATCCGCGAGGATGGGAACATGACCGCCCAGATTCTCGATGGCAAGGCCACCGCAGCCGCGATCAAGTCCGATCTGACCGCCCGCGTGGCGGCGCTGAAGGAGAAGGGCGTCACGCCCGGCCTCGGCACGATCCTGGTCGGGGACGACCCCGGCAGCCAGAAGTACGTCGCCGGCAAACACCGCGACTGCGCGCAGGTCGGCATCGCCTCCATCCAGCGTGAACTGCCCGCCACGGCGACCCAGGAAGAGATCGAGGCCGTCGTCCGCGAGCTGAACGAGGACCCGGCCTGCACCGGCTACATCGTCCAGCTGCCGCTGCCCAAGGGCATCGACGAGAACCGCGTCCTGGAGCTGATGGACCCGGCCAAGGACGCCGACGGGCTGCACCCGATGAACCTCGGGCGGCTGGTGCTGAACGAGCCCGCGCCGCTGCCCTGCACCCCGAACGGCATCCTGACCCTGCTGCGCCGGCACGGCGTGGAGATCAAGGGCGCCGAGGTCGTGGTCGTCGGGCGCGGCGTGACCATCGGGCGGCCGATGCCGCTGCTGCTCACCCGGCGCAGCGAGAACGCCACCGTGACCCAGTGCCACACCGGCACCCGCGATCTGTCCGCCCACCTGAAGCGGGCCGACATCATCATCGCGGCGGCCGGCGTCCCGCATCTGATCCGCGCCGAGGACGTCAAGCCGGGCGCCGCCGTGCTGGACGTCGGTGTCTCGCGCAATGCCGAGGGCAAGATCGTCGGCGATGTGCACCCGGACGTGACCGAGGTGGCGGCCTGGATCTCTCCGAACCCCGGCGGTGTCGGCCCGATGACCCGGGCGCAGCTGCTGGTCAACGTGGTCGAGGCGGCGGAGCGCAGTGCCGGCTGAGGACGCCCGCGCGGGGGCGGTCACCCGCGGAGCGCAGGGCGCGGGAGCGGTCACCCGCGGTAATACGCGGCACGGTGCGGAGGAGCTCCAGCGGCCCACCCGCCGCTTCCCGCGGATCACCCGGGACACCGCCCGGCCGGAGGGCGGCGGCCGGGCCGCGGGCCGCGACGCCCCGGCCCCGGCGCGGCAGTGGCCCCTGCTCGTCGTGCTCGGCGCGGTCGCGCTCGGCCTGCTGCTGACCGCGCTCGACATGTTCCGCTTCGGCACCCTGCTGATCGGCGCCGCCCTGCTGGCCGGCGCGGTCATGCGCTGGACCCTGCCGAGCGTCGGCATGCTCGCCGTCCGCTCCCGGTTCACGGACATCGTCACCTACGGCATCCTCGGCCTCGCGATCGTCCTGCTCGCGATGATGGCCCAGCCCAAGCCGTGGCTCGTGATCCCGTTCCTGAAGGGCACCTTGCACTTCACGATCAGCAGCAACAGGTAGCGGTGCCCGCGACCACGCAGCGGCGCCCGCGCTGAACGGCGGTTCGTCCTCTCCCCCGAGGAAGGACGAACCGCCGCCCGGAATCAGCCTTCGCCCTGTGAACTGCCTGGTCAACGCCTGTTCTTGCGCTGTGGCACGGAAGTGACCGTTCCGCTGCGGTGCCCGCGCGCCCCCGTCGATGCACCCGTGCGCCCCCACTCCGGGAACTGGGATCCTTAGGCAGCGCATCCCTGTGGGTAGCCAGCACGGGTACCGGAACGCGGGGACGGGCCGGGGGCCGGGCGCGAGACCAAGAGCGAGACCAAGAGCATTGAAACCGGGGGAAGAGGGGGAATCCATGCCTCGCTGGAAGGACCTGCCCGATGATCTGGACCCGCAGATCAAGGAGTTCGTCAGCCAGGTACGCCGGCTCGTGGACCGCGGCGGCCTGAGCGTCGCGGCACTCGCCGACCGCACGGGCTACAGCAAGACGTCCTGGGAGCGTTATCTGGGCGGCCGGCTTCTCGCGCCCAAGGGCGCGATCGTCGCGCTCGCCGAGGTCACCGGCACCAATCCGGTGCATCTGACCACGATGTGGGAGCTGGCCGAACGCGCCTGGAGCCGGGCGGAGATGCGGCACGACCGCACCATGGAGGCGATCCGCATCTCCCAGGCGCGCGCCGCGCTCGGGGAGTTCGGGGCGGCGGAGGCCACCGGGGGGCCGTCCGGCCGTACGAGCGCCGACTCGTCCGGTCGTACGGGCGCCGGACCCTTGGGCCGTACGAGCCCCGGGCCCTCCGGACGTACCGGCGGGGGCTCGTCGGGTCGTACGGGCGGCGGAATCGGTGCGACCACGGGGATCGCCGGCCCGGCCGGTGTCTCCCCGACGATTCCCCCTCAGCCGACGGCCCCCGACGCCGACGCCCGCGAGGGCGCGGGCCGCGCTGCGGCCGACCGGGACGGTGCCGGGACCTCGGGCGACAGCAACTCCTGGGGCCTGGCCGGATATCAGGGCCCGTCCCAGGCGAGCGCGCGCCCCGTCGGCGGCGCAGCCGCGGGCACGGGCAGCGGGGCGGCCGCGCGTGCCGGTGACGGTGACGGTGACGGGGCCGCGGACGGTGCCCGGCCCGCCGCCTCGCCCGACCGTCCCGGCCGGCCGCCGAACACCCCGAACCCGTACGACGGACAACCGCCGGCGGCCGGGCCCGCCGGGGGCACACCGGCCCGGGGGAGCGGCGGCCGGCAGCGGGTGATCATGTTCGTCGCGGGGCTCGTCGGCGTGCTCGTCGTCATCGCCGCCGTCTTCTACTTCACCGACCGGAGCGGTGCGCGGCACGAGAGCGCCGCCAAGCCCTCGCCGAGTGCGACCCAGGCGAGCCCGCCGCCCGGCGTCAAGTGCACCGGCTCCGCCTGCGACGGCAAGGACGCCGAGGCCATGGGGTGCAGCGGCGACCTGGTGACCACCGCCCGGACCGCCGCCATCGGCACCACCACCCTGGAGGTCCGCTACAGCAAGGCCTGCGGCACCGCCTGGGGCCGCATCACCGGCGCCGCCCAGGGCGACACGGTCCAGGTCTCCGCCGGCCGGGTCCGCCAGACGGGCCGGACCAGCGGCGTCGGCGACACCATCGCCTACACCCCGATGGTCGCCGTCCAGGACGCGGCCCAGGCCAAGGCCTGCGCGACGCTGGCGTCCGGACGGACGGGGTGCACGCAGTAGGACGCGGACGGGGTGCATGAGGGAGTACGTGGCGGTACGCGGGGCTGGAAGAGGGCCCGAAAAAGGGGCCGGAAAAGGGGCCGGAAAACTGGTGGGTGAAATTCCGGGCACGGGCGCATGGGAGGGCGGATCCTGGGCACGCGTGGGATACCCCCACGGGAGTCCGGCGATCCGGTACCCCCACCCGGCGGCCGCCTCCGTCCTCTCCCCCTCTCCCGGACGGGCGGCCGCCCTTTCGTTCGACACGCGTGCGCCCTCGTTGCGCCTTGTGGGGTGAGCCACAGGGCCCCGTACGTCTCGCATGCCGGATGCGCGATAGCCTGACCGCTGGATCTCTCTTGACGCCAAGAGATCGATCATCCGCCCGGGGCAGGGACGCCCCACCGCCAGCTGTCATACGGAGAACGCCATGACCCGCACTCCCGTGAACGTCACCGTCACCGGCGCGGCCGGCCAGATCGGTTACGCCCTGCTCTTCCGCATCGCCTCCGGCCAGCTGCTCGGCGCGGACGTGCCGGTCAGGCTTCGCCTTCTGGAGATCACCCCGGCGCTGAAGGCCGCCGAGGGCACGGCCATGGAGCTGGACGACTGCGCCTTCCCCCTCCTCCAGGGCATTGAGATCAGCGACGACCCGAACGTCGCCTTCGACGGCGCCAACGTAGCCCTCCTCGTGGGCGCCCGCCCGCGCACCAAGGGCATGGAGCGCGGCGACCTGCTGGAGGCCAACGGCGGCATCTTCAAGCCGCAGGGCAAGGCCATCAACGACCACGCCGCGGACGACATCAAGGTCCTCGTCGTCGGCAACCCGGCCAACACCAACGCGCTCATCGCGCAGGCCGCCGCGCCGGACGTCCCGGCCGAGCGCTTCACCGCGATGACCCGCCTGGACCACAACCGCGCGCTGACCCAGCTCGCGAAGAAGACGGGCTCCACGGTCGCCGACATCAAGCGCCTGACCATCTGGGGCAACCACTCCGCCACCCAGTACCCGGACATCTTCCACGCCACGGTCGCCGGCAAGAACGCCGCCGAGGTCGTGAACGACGAGAAGTGGCTGGCCGAGGACTTCATCCCGACCGTCGCCAAGCGCGGTGCCGCGATCATCGAGGCCCGCGGTGCGTCGTCGGCCGCCTCCGCCGCCAACGCCGCCATCGACCACGTGTACACCTGGGTCAACGGCACGGCCGAGGGCAACTGGACCTCCATGGGCATCCCGTCGGACGGCTCCTACGGCGTCCCGGAGGGCCTGATCTCCTCCTTCCCGGTCACCACCAAGGACGGCGCGTACGAGATCGTCCAGGGCCTGGACATCAACGAGTTCTCCCGCGCCCGCATCGACGCGTCGGTGAAGGAGCTCGAGGAGGAGCGCGAGGCGGTCCGCGCGCTCGGCCTGATCTGAGTACGCGTCCGGCGCCGACGGCGTAGGACGGCCACGGGCCCCGCTCCGGTTCTTCGGAGCGGGGCCCGCGTGCGTTCGGCCGCCGGCCGCCTCCCCGTGCGGAGTTGGGCGTTCCGGGGTCCTGAAGGGTCATCGCTCAGCAGACTGAGCTCATGAGCAGCGCACACTCCGGTGCAGAGCCGCCCGGTCCAGAACTCCCCGTCATCACCGTCGACTACGGAGTGGACGACGGTGAGAAATCCGTCTTCGGCCGTACCAGGGCGGCCGTCACGCAGGTGACCCGGATCAGCTCCGACGTCCTCGCCCGCGGTGTCGCCGATCTCTGCCAGTACGTCGGCGGGGTCTTCGACCAGGCCTCCACCGCGTCGGACACCCTCGAACTGACCGGCCTCGAGGTCCACGTCCAGGTCACGGGCAAGGGTGAGGTACGGCTGGTCGGCGCCGCCTCCGCCGAGGTGAACGGCGGCATGAAGCTGATCTTCCAGCGAAAGCAGGGCGGCACGCCGTGAACGTGGCCCTGGCCGTGGGCTGCTCTCACTACGAGGACGACGACATCGCGGACCTGAGGTTCGCCCACCTCGACGCACAGCGCATGCGCCAGGTGTTCCTGGACGCCATGGACGTGTCCGACGAGGCCGTCTTCACCTTCGCCGACGGGCTGCCGGAGGCCGAGCCCACCCGGTACAACGTCATCCACACCCTGTCCAGGCTGGCCAAGTACGCCGCGGCCCCCATCGACCGGCTGTACTTCTTCTTCAGCGGCCACGGCTGCCACTCGACGGCGGACGGCGAGGACTACCTGATCACCCGGGAGACCCTCACCGACGCCCTGGCGCCCACCAGCCTCAACTTCGCGTTCCTCCTGCGCATGCTGCGGGCGACCGGTGCCCGGCACGTGGTACTGCTCCTGGACGCCTGCCGCACCCCGCTCGCCGGCGGCAAGTCCCTCTTCCCCGCGACCCGGAAGGTCGACGTCGAACGGCTCTGCCCGCCCGGAGTCGTCTCCTTCTGCTCGTGCGCGCCGGGCACCAGCTCCTACGAGAGCGACCGGCTGAAGTCGGGCATCTTCACCGAAGCGCTCTGCGGCGCCTTCGGCGACGACGGCCGCTGCATCACGGTCGGGCAGCTCGACGGCTATCTGACCGCCCATGTGCCGCGGCTGGCCCGCGAGTACGGCAAGCCACGGCAGCAGCCGTACTCCCGGCTGGAGCCGGCGGCCCTGCTGGACCTCGAGGTCGTCTCATCGCGCAAGCGCAACGAGTGGCGGGCGTCGGCGCGGGTGGGGGAGGAGCTGCGACAGCGGTCGGTGCTGCGCACCAGCCGGGTGAAGTTCCCCGAACGGCCCCTCTTCGCCATCGACTTCGGCACCACCAACTCCGTCATCGCGGTGGCCGACGACGACGCGGAGGTCCACTTCATACCCGGCGGCGACGGGCGCAGGCTGGTGCCGTCCGTCGTCACCTTCGCACCCGGCCTCGACTACCTGGTCGGCTCGCGCGCGGTCGACCTGGAGCGCTACTCGGCGGGCCGTACGGTACGGGCGGTCAAACGCCACCTGGGCACGGATCACACGGTGCCCCTCGACGGCAGGGAACTGCCGCCCGAGCTGGTGTCGTCGCTGGTGATCCGCAGCCTGTGCGGGAACGCCGAGGACGTGCTGGGCACGCTGCCGCGCGAGGTGATGATCTCGTACCCGGCGAACTTCAGCATCCGGCAGAACAACAGCCTGCTGCGCGCCTTCGAGCTGGCGGGGCTGAAGGTGCGGCGCATGGTGGGCGAGCCCAATATCGCCTGCCTCCTGCTGCATCTGGACCGGCCGGAGTGGGAGGGGGTCGCCCTGGTGGTCGACCTGGGCGGCGGCACGCTCGACGTGGCGGTCACCGACGTCGGCGAAGGGGTCTACGAGATCAGGTCCGTGTACGGCGACAACGCCCTCGGCGGGCTCGACTTCGACGAGGCACTGGCCGATCTGTTCCGCCGGCGGCTGCGCGCGTGGAACAGCGCGGTGATCTTCGACGTCGAGCTGGGGGCCCAGATCCTCAGGGAGGCGGAACGGGCCAAACACGTGCTCACCGAGGACGAGTCGGCCGCCGTAGTGATCCAGGACATGGAGATCGGCAGCCAGGTGCTGTCCTACCGCTTCACCGTCGGCCGCGCCGAATTCCGCGAAGCATGCGCCGAGTTGACCGCGCGCTTCGCCGGCGTGGTGCGGACGGCCGTCGAGGACGCGTACGAGAGCGGGCTGGTGAGCGGTCCCCTCGGCGTGGTCCTGCTCACCGGGCTCGGCGGCAAGATCTTCACCGTGCGGGAGAGCCTGGAGGACATGCTCGACGACGTCGAGTTCGTCGAGCAGTACCAGGATCTGGCGGTCGGTCACGGTCTGGCCCTGTACTCGTCGCTCCTCGCCGGCGCATCGGCAACGCGGGCCGGACCGTTCCCCCTGCTCCTGGATCTCAGCCACCGGGGGATCGGCATCAGGTGTTCTCCGATCGGGGACGACCGTCCTCGGGCCGGACGAGGAAGGCTCCGGACGCGGACGGTCCCACGCAGGTGCTGGTCGGGCGGCTGTCGTCCATCCCGACCAGAGGCGGCGCCGACTTCACGTTCGTGGGTGCCGAGGGCGCCGACATCGTCCTGCCCGTCGTCGAGAGGTCCAAGACATCGGACAAGGACGTCGAGATCGGCACCGTGTCCTTCCCGGCGGCACAGGCGGAGGTGCGGCTGGAAGTGACCCTGGAAATCGACGTGAACGGGGTGTTCCTGCTCTGCGTGGCCGATCGCACGAACGCGGCCTACCGCCTCTACCAGCTCAACCAGTACTACCGGAAGCCGGTCTGGAGCCGTGACCAGACCCTCGATCTGCTGCTGGGCGGCTGGACGGTGTACGACGTCGAGCCCCTCGATCCCGCGTTCCGCACGTCCGGCGGCACCGATGCCCCTGTGCCGACCCGCCTTGCGGATCTCGACATCCCGGCGGAGATCGACCGCCTGGCCAGGGAAGCCGAACACGAGGCCGCCCGCCTCGAAGCCGCCTCGCACTCCTCTGCCGGGAACGTCCACCGGCGCCTGTCCGGCATCCGCCTGCGTATCGCGCGGTTCCTCTTCGAAACCGGCCGGCGAGAGGAAGGCGCCCACGCCCTCGCGGAGTCCCTGCAGTTGCTGCTCACCCTGCCCGGCGCGGACCGGCCTTGGGACGACATCACCGTGGGGCTCGTCGTCGCCGACGTGTATCTGCTGGGTACTGCGGACATGCGCCCGGTCTCCGGCGTGCTGGCCCAGATCCTCGGATGGACCCGGGCCGATCTCGCCCCGGACATCCGGGGCCTGCCCGGCGCCCTCCATGGGCTGGTACGAGTAGGTGCCGAGCGGGAGGCCCGGCACCTGGAGCAGCTCGCCGAGCCACTGCTTCGCAGGAGCCGGTCCTTCAACTCGCACGGGACAGCTCCCGCTCCCGATCTTCCGCCACCGTGGGACTGGGTGCCCGAGTTCCGTAGCCCGCCACCACCAGCGCCGTAGCCACCAGCACCACCACCCCCACCGTGCGCAGGGCCGGTCCCATGCCGTGCGTCAGGTCGGTGTGGGCCGACAGGACCGTGCCGGTGACGGCGACGCCCAGCGCCGCGCCGGTCTCGCGGGCCGTGGTGCCCAGGCCCGAGCCGAGGCCCGCCTGGTGGGCGGGGAGCGAGGTGACCACGCCGAGGGTCAGGGCCGGCATGGACAGGCCGGTACCGGCCGCGATGACCAGCAGCCAGCAGGCGTACACCGCGTAGGGGGTGCCCGCGTCGGCGGTGGACACACTGAGCAGGCCGAGGCCGATCAGGGTGAGTCCGGTGCCGATGACCGCGCGGGGGCGGCCCGCCCAGCGGGTGGCCAGCCGCTGGGCGACCGCCATGCCGACCGGCAGCGGCAGGATCGCGACGCCGGTGACGGCCGCGCCGAAGCCCTTCAGGTCCTGCAGATACTGCGAGTTGACGAAGAACAGGGCGAACAGGCCGAAGAAGCCGGTGGCCGTGCCGAGGGAGGACGCCCGCAGCCGGGCGGAGGCGAAGACGCGCGGGTCGAAGAGAGGCGCGGGTGCGCGCAGGGCGTGTGCCGTGAAGGCCGCCACGAGCACCGCGCCCGTCGCGAAGGCGCCGAGGATACGGGCCGAGGCCCAGCCGTAGGTGGAGCCCTCGATGATGCCGAACAGGACGGCGACCAGGCCCGCCGTCAGCAGCAGGGTGCCGAGCAGGTCGGGGTTGCTGCGGGCCGGGCGTTCGGTGCGCGGGACGGTGATCGCGACGGACGCGGCGAGTACGGCCGCGAGCGGGACCATGACCGCGAACAGGGCGCGCCAGCCGAGGAATTGACCGGCCAGGCCGCCGCCCAGGTTGCCCGCTGCGCCGCCCAGGCCGATCGACAGCGTCCAGGCGCCCATCGAACGGGCCCGGTGCCCGGGTGCGGACAGGTGCATGAGGATCGACAGGGTCGCCGGTGTGATCAGGGCGGCTCCGGCGCCGGACAGGCCCCGGCCCGCTATCAGCGCGGCCGGGCCGGTGGCGAGGGCACTCGTGGCGGCGCCCGCCGCGAACAGGGCGAGCCCGGCGAGCAGGGCGCCCTTGCGGCCGTATCGGTCACCGAGCGCGCCGGCCGGGATCAACAGGCCCGCGAAGACGATGACATACGCGTCGACCGTCCACAGGATCTCGGTGTGCGTGGGGTGCAGGGGCGATGAACTCAGTTGCGGGATGAGGAGGTTGATGGCGGCGACCATGCTCTGTGCGACCAGGACACAGGCGCACAGCGCGAGCCGGGTGGGGCGTTTCAGGGCGTGCGTGGGCACGGCTCCTCCCGGGAGCTTCGAGAAAGTGGTGTCGGGATCCAGGAAGTGGTGTCGGGATCGCCCTCACCGTAGGCTCGCCGCTGACCTGCTTTCCAGTGCAATCTTTGCAAGGGATGCCTGCACATGACGCAATCCACCGGGCCGGACCCGAGACTGGACCTGAACCTGCTGGTCGCGCTCGACGTGCTGCTGGAGGAGCAGAGCGTGCAGGGCGCCGCGCACCGGCTGCATCTGTCCGAGCCCGCCATGAGCCGCACCCTCGGCCGGATCCGCAAGGCGCTCGGCGACCCCGTCCTGGTGCGCGCCGGACGCCGGATGGTGCCCACCCCGCACGCGCTGGCCGTACGGGCCGAGGTGAGCGCGGTGGTGGAGCGGGCCCGCGCCCTGTTCGCGCCGGGCCGGGACGCCGATCTGCGCACGGTGACCCGCACGTTCACGATCCTCGGCCACGACTCGATCGCCGCCACGCTCGGCGCCGCCCTCTTCGAGCGCGCCGCCCGCGAGGCCCCCGGCATCCGGCTGCGCTTCCTCTCCGAGAGCCATGTGGACGCCCCGTTCCTGCGCCAGGGCACCGCCGACCTGGAGGTCGGGGTGATCGACACGAGCGCGCCCGAGGTGCGGGTGGAGACGGTGTACGAGGAACGCATGCTGGGCGTCGTACGGGCCGGACATCCGCTGCTCACCGGGGAGTTGACGGCCGAGCGGTTCGCCGGGGAGGCCGGTCATCTGATCGTCTCCCGGCGCGGCAAGCAGCACGGGCCGATCGACGAGGCGCTCGCCGAACGGGGCCTGGAGCGCCGGGTGGTGGGCAGCGTCGGCACCTACCCCGCCTCGCTGTTCGTGCTGCGCGAGACCGATCTGGTCGGACTGATCAGTCACTGGGGGAGCCCGCTGGCCGCCATCCTCGGCCTGGTCACCTTCGAGGTCCCGCTGCCGCTCCCGCCGGTCGGCGTCGGCTTCGCCTGGCACCCGCGCCATGACGCGGACCCCGCCCACGCCTGGCTGCGCGACCGTGTACGGGAGCTGATCCTCCAGGCGCCGGGCGCCCGATAGACCCTGGAGCCGCTTCTCGGGCCAGTGGGCGGCGCAGGTGCCGCGCGCCCGGCCGCGCGCTCCAGCCGGGGGTGGTGGGCGGCCACGTACGGGTCTCACTCGTTCGCTGTCCACGCCGGGCGCCCGGCCGCGGCCGCTCCTACCGTGGCCTCATGACGCCTGTTTCAGCCCCCTCCCCGTCGACCGTCCAGCCCGTCGGCTACTGGACCTGGGTCGCCCATCAGGCCGTCGTAGGTCATCTGCGCGGCGCCCTGGCCGGAATCGATCTCACCCAGCCGCAGTGGTGGGTACTGAAGGAAATCGCCGCGGAACCGGCCCCCTGTACCCGTGCCGAGCTCCAGAACCGGCTGGCCCCGCACCTCGACGCCGGCCCGGAGGTGATCGGTCGTGCCGTCGACACCCTGACCGCCCGCCAGTGGCTGACCGTCGACGAGGCCGGCGGGCTGCGCGCCACCGACTCCGGCCGGGCGGCCACCCGGCGCGCCATGGCACTGCTCAAGCGGGTGCGCGCCGAGATCCACGACGGCATCCCGGAGGAGGACTACGCCATCACGCTGGAGGTCCTGCGCCGGATGATCCGCAACCTCGGCGGCCCCGCCGACCTGTACTCCTGACCGCCCGACCTGTATTCCTGACCGCCCGCGTCCTGTGTTCTTGACCGGCCGTCCCGCCCAGGCTTGGCGTGCCTCTTTCAAGCGGCACCGACATCCGGCCCCCTTTGTCCCTTTTCCGTCATATTTTCAGTGACGAGCCGCACTTTCGGCCATCGATTACGCATGCCCTCCACCGGGGCGGGGCAGGCGGACGCGGTCCCCAAGGGTGACACGTGTGTGACACAGGGGCACGGATCAGGAACGGAAGGCAACACCGAACATGGCGGACAGAACGGCACGACAGGCCCAGGCGACCATCCACGCGGGCGGCGAGTGGCTGGGAGCGATCTCCGGCGCGACGCGCGAGATCCTCGACCCCGCGGACGCCCGGCCGTTCGCCGTGGTCGCAGAGGGTGACGAGAAGGACGCCGAGCGCGCGGTGGCCGCCGCCCGGCAGGCCTTCGACCAGGGGCCCTGGCCCCGCACCCCGGTCGCCGAACGCGCCGCGCTGCTGCGCCGCGTCGCCGATCTCCTCGTGCGCGACCGCGAGGAGCTCGGCCTGCTGGAGAGCCGCGACGCGGGCAAGACCGCCGAAGAGGGCCGTATCGACATCGACTGTGTCGCCGACGCCTTCCGCTACTTCGCCGACCTGGTCGCCGCCGAGGCGCCCGGCCGGGTCGTGGACGCCGGCTCGCCCGACATCCACAGCGTGGTCGTGCACGAGCCCGTCGGTGTGTGCGCACTGATCACCCCCTGGAACTACCCGCTCCTCCAGGCCAGTTGGAAGATCGCCCCGGCGCTCGCCGCCGGCAACACCTTCGTCGTCAAGCCCAGCGAGATCACGCCGATGACGACCATCGCGCTGATCGAGCTGCTCGCCGAGGCCGGGCTTCCCGCCGGTGTCGCCAACATCGTCACCGGCCCCGGCCACACCGTCGGCGCCCGGTTCGCCGAGCACCCCGACGTCGACCTGGTCTCCTTCACCGGTGGCCTGGTCAGCGGCGTCAAGGTCGCCCAGGCCGCCGCCCCGAGCGTGAAGAAGGTCGCCCTCGAACTCGGCGGCAAGAACCCCAACGTCGTCTTCGCCGACGCCTGCGCCACCGAGGAAGGCTTCGACACGGCCGTCGACCAGGCCCTCAACGCCGCCTTCATCCACAGCGGCCAGGTCTGCTCGGCCGGTGGCCGGCTGATCATCGAGGAGTCGATCCGGGACCGCTTCGTCACCGAGCTCGCCCGCCGGGCCCAGAAGATCAAGCTCGGGCGCGGCACCGCCGACGGTGTCGAGTGCGGCCCGCTGGTCAGCGAGCAGCAGCGCGCCAAGGTCGAGGCGTACGTCGCCTCCGCGCTGGCCGAGGGCGCGGTGCTGCGCTGCGGCGGCAAGCGGCCCGAACCGAGCGAGGCCCGCCCGGAAACCGGCTACTTCTACGAGCCGACCGTGCTCGACGCCTGCCACCGCGAGATGAAGGTCGTCCGCGAGGAGGTGTTCGGCCCGGTCCTCACCGTGGAGACCTTCCGCACCGAGGACGAGGCGGTGTTCCTCGCCAACGACACCGAGTACGGCCTCGCCGGCGCCGTCTGGACCACCGACGCGGGCCGGGCCCGCCGCGTCGCGGGGCGGCTGCGCCACGGCACCGTCTGGATCAACGACTTCCACCCCTATCTGCCGCAGGCGGAGTGGGGCGGCTTCGGCAAGAGCGGCACCGGCCGCGAGCTGGGGCCCGCCGGACTCGCCGAGTACCGCGAGAGCAAGCACGTCTACCAGAACCTCGCGCCGAAGCCCGTGCGCTGGTTCGCCGGCTGAGCCTCGACTTCGTTCCACACCCCCTGGAGTAGTACCCCCATGCCCGAGACCCCCCACATCTACGACTACGTCGTCATCGGCGGCGGCACCGCCGGCTCCGTCATCGCCTCCCGCCTCACCGAGAACCCGGACGTCACCGTCGCCGTCATCGAGGGCGGCCCGAGCGATGTCGGCCGCGACGACGTGCTCACCCTGCGCCGGTGGATGGGCCTGCTCGGCGGCGACCTCGACTACGACTACCCGACCGTGGAACAGCCGCGCGGCAACTCCCACATCCGGCACAGCCGCGCCCGGGTCCTCGGCGGCTGCTCCTCGCACAACACCCTGATCTCCTTCAAGCCGCTGCCGTCCGACTGGGACGAGTGGGAGGCGGCCGGCGCCGAGGGCTGGGGCGCCGTCCCGATGGAGGCCTACTTCGCCCGCCTGGAGAACAACATCGTCTCCGTCGACGAGAAGGACCGGAACGCGATCGCCCGCGACTTCGTCGACGCCGCCCAGGCGGCCCTCGGGGTGCCCCGCGTCGAGGGCTTCAACAAGAAGCCGTTCACCGAGGGCGTCGGCTTCTTCGACCTCGCCTACCACCCGGAGAACAACAAGCGGTCGAGCGCGTCCGTGGCCTACCTGCACCCGGTGATGGACGAGCGCCCCAACCTGACCGTCCTCCTGGAGACCTGGGCGTACCGGCTGGAGCTGACCGGCACCCGCGCCGAGGGCGTCCACGTGCGCACCAAGGACGGCGAGGAACTGCTGATCCGCGCCCGGAGCGAGGTCGTCCTGTGCGCGGGCGCCGTCGACTCCCCGCGCCTGCTGATGCACTCGGGCATCGGACCCCGGGGAGACCTCGAAGAGCTGGGCATTCCCGTCGTACACGACCTGCCGGGCGTCGGCGAGAACCTGCTCGACCACCCCGAGTCGGTCATCGTCTGGGAGACCCACGGCCCGATCCCGGAGAACTCCGCGATGGACTCCGACGCGGGTCTGTTCGTGCACCGCGACCCCGAGCACGCGGGCCCGGACCTGATGTTCCACTTCTACCAGATCCCGTTCACGGACAACCCGGAGCGCCTCGGCTACCAGCGGCCGGAGTTCGGGGTGTCGATGACCCCGAACATCCCCAAGCCCAGGTCCCGCGGCCGGCTGTACCTGACCAGCGCCGACCCGTCCGTGAAGCCCGCCCTCGACTTCCGGTACTTCACCGACGAGGACGACTACGACGGCCGGACCCTGGTCGACGGCATCCGCATCGCCCGTGAGATCGCCAGGACCGAGCCGCTCGCGAGCTGGCTCAAGCGCGAGGTCTGCCCCGGCCCGGAGGTCCTCGGCGACGCCGAGCTGAGCGAGTACGCCCGCAAGGTGGCGCACACCGTCTACCACCCGGCCGGTACCTGCAAGATGGGCGCCGCAGACGACCCACTCGCCGTGGTGGACCCGGAGTTGAAGATCCGCGGCCTCGACGGCATCCGGATCGCCGACGCCTCCGTCTTCCCGACCATGCCCGCCGTGAACCCGATGATCGGGGTGCTCATGGTCGGGGAGAAGGCCGTCGAACTGATCGGTGGTGATGCGTGATGAGCAAGGCGATGGAGTCCCCCGTCTTCTCCGTCTCCGGCCTGTGGAAGGTCTTCGGCCCCAAGCCGGAGCGGATACCCACCGACCCGGAACTCGGCGCACTGGACCCCGCCGACCTGCGCGCCCGCACGGGCTGCACGGCGGCCGTCCGGGACGTCTCCTTCGACGTCCGCAAGGGCGAGGTCTTCGTGGTGATGGGCCTGTCCGGCTCCGGCAAGTCGACCCTGGTCCGCTGTCTGACCCGGCTGATCGAGCCGACGTCCGGCACGATCGCCATCGACGGCGAGGACGTCCGCGCGATGGACAAGGCCCGGCTGCGCGAACTGCGCCGGCACCGCGCCGCCATGGTCTTCCAGCACTTCGGCCTGCTCCCGCACCGCACCGTTCTCGACAACGTGGCCTACGGCCTGGAGATCCAGGGCGTCGGCAAGGCCGAGCGGCGCGAGCGGGCCGCCGAGGTCGCTGCCTTGGTCGGCCTGGAGGGCTTGGAACACCGCCGGCCCGCCCAGCTCTCCGGCGGCCAGCGCCAGCGTGTCGGGCTGGCCCGGGCGCTGGCCGTCGACCCCGAGGTGCTCCTCTTCGACGAACCCTTCAGCGCCCTCGACCCGCTCATCCGGCGCGACATGCAGGACGAGGTGGCCCGCCTGCACCGCGAGGAGGGCCGCACGATGGTCTTCATCACCCACGACCTCAGCGAGGCCCTGAAACTCGGCGACCGCATCGCCCTCATGCGCGACGGCAAGGTCGTCCAGCTGGGCACCCCGGAGGAGATCGTCGGCTCCCCGGCCGACGACTACGTCCGCGAGTTCGTCCGCGAGGTCCCGCGCGAACACGTGATGACGGTCCGGACGGCGATGAAGCCGGGCGACTGCGGCGGATCCGAGCATCCGGGCGCGCTGGACCCGGGCGCCCTGGTGGCCGACGCGATCAGGACGGTGGCGGGCCTGGGCACCGCGGCCTGCGTGACGGAGAACGGCAAGTGCCTGGGCGTGGTCGACCACGAGCGCCTGCTCGGCGTGGTCGCCGGCGTACCCGGTCCCCGTACCAGCCCGGAGGCCGTCTGATGGCAACGATCACCGTCCCGACCTCCACCGGCACGGCCAAACCCCGCATCCTCAAGAGCCGAGCCGCGGGCAAGCTCCTCCTGCTCGCCCTCGTCGCCGCGGTCCTGGCCCCCTGGGCCGCCACGCAGTGGCCCGGCGCCACCTGGCCGCACGACCTGACCGTCAGCCTGTCCAAGCCCCTCGCCTCGGCGAGCAACTGGGTCATCGACAACCGGGACAGCCACCCGCTGTTCCTGTACTTCTTCGGCTACATCAGCAACGCGGTCGTCCTCTCCGTACGCGCCGTCTACCTCACCCTGCTCGCCGCGGGCTGGACCGGCGTCACGGTCTTCGGCGCCCTCGTCGCCTGGCGCGTCGCCGGTGCCCGGCTGGCCGCGGGCACGGCGATCGCCTTCCTGGCCTGCGGCGCACTGGGCATGTGGGTCCCGACGATGCAGACCCTCGCGCTGATGGTGGTGGCGGTCCTCGCCTCCGTGATCGTCGGTGTGCTGCTCGGCCTCGCCGCCGGTCTCTCCGACCGCCTGGACCGCGCCCTGCGCCCGGTCCTGGACACCATGCAGGTGCTCCCGGCCTTCGCCTACCTCCTCCCCGTCGTCCTGGTCTTCGGCATCGGCGTCCCCGCGGCCGTCCTCGCCACCGTCGTGTACGCCGCCCCGCCGATGGCCCGCCTCACCGCGCTCGGCCTGCGGGGCGCCGACCCCGAGGTCCTGGAGGCCGTGGAGTCGCTCGGTGCGACCCGCCGCCAGCGGCTGCTGACCGCCCGTATCCCGCTGGCCCGGGGCGAACTCCTCCTCGGCCTCAACCAGACGATCATGATGGCGCTGTCCATGGCCGTCATCGCCTCGGTCATCGGCGCCGGCGGCCTCGGCGACCGCGTCTACCAGGCGCTCGCCTCCGTCGACGTCGGCGCCGCCCTCGCCGCCGGCATCCCGATCGTACTGCTCGCCATCGTGCTGGACCGGGTGACCGCGGCCGCCGGGGCCTCAGCGGGCGCAGAGCCGCGGCCCAGGACGATCGGCTGGCCGTACGCGCTCGCCGTCACCGCGGCCGTCGCCCTGGCCACCCGCCTCCTCGGCAGTCTGGACTGGCCGGCCGGCTGGACCCTGGACATCGCCGAACCGGTCGACCACGCCGTCGACTGGATGACCAACCACCTGTACACCGGTGTCCCGGTCGTCGGCGGTACGGCCGACTGGGCGGGCCACTTCACCACCTGGGTGCTGGACCCCGTCCGCTCCGGACTGCTGTGGCTGCCCTGGTGGGCGCTGCTGCTGATCGTCGCCGCCCTGGCCTGGTCGATCGGCACCTGGGGCACCGCCCTGACCGCCGTCCTCGCCATGGCCGCGATCGGTGTGCTCGGGGCGTGGGAACCGGCCCTCGACACGCTCTCCCAGGTGCTGGCCGCCGTCGCCGTCACCCTGGTCCTCGGGTTCGCGACCGGTATCGCCGCCGCCCGCAGCGACCGCGTCGAACGCGCCCTGCGCCCGGTCCTGGACGTGTTCCAGACCATGCCGCAGTTCGTGTACCTGATCCCGGTCGTCGCCCTGTTCGGTGTGGGCCGCGCGCCCGCCGTCGCCGCGGCCGTCGTCTACGCCCTGCCGGCCGTCGTGCGGATCACCGCGCAGGGCCTGCGCCAGGTCGACCCGGCCGCGCTGGAGTCGGCGCGCTCGCTCGGCGCGACCGGCCGCCAGCAGCTGTGGCAGATCCAACTGCCCCTCGCCCGACGGTCGTTGCTGCTCGCCGTCAACCAGGGCGTGGTCCTGGTCCTGGCCGTCGTCATCATCGGCGGCCTGGTCGGCGGCGGCGCCCTCGGCTACAGCGCGGTCTTCGGCCTCGCCCAGGGCGACCTGGCGACCGGTCTGGTGGCCGGTGCCGCGATCGTCTGCCTGGGCCTGATGCTCGACCGGGTGACCCAGCCGACCGAGCGACGCGCGAAGAAGGGAGCGTGACATGCGCGCACGTACGACACTCGCGGTGGGCTCGCTGCTGTTGCTGACGGTGACCGGCTGCGGTGCCGCCGACATGACCAAGCAGGCGTCGCCCTTCGCCAACGCCCGGGGCACGAAGTCCGTGACCCTGTCCGTGCAGTCCTGGGTGGGCGCACAGTCCAACGTCGCCGTCGCCCAGTACCTCCTGGAGCACAAGCTGGGCTACCGCGTCGACACCGTCCAGGTCGACGAGGTGCCCGCCTGGGACGCGCTCAGCCAGGGCCGCGTCGACGCGATCCTGGAGGACTGGGGCCACCCGGACCAGGAGAAGCGGTACGTCGAGGACAAGAAGACCATCGCCCACGGCGGCGACCTCGGGGTCACCGGCCACATCGGCTGGTTCGTCCCCACCTACCTGGCCAAGCAGCACCCGGACATCACCGACTGGAAGAACCTGAACAAGTACGCCGACCTCTTCCGCACCGCGGAGAGCGGCGGCAAGGGCCAGCTGATGGACGGCTCCCCGTCGTACGTCACCAACGACAAGGCCCTGGTGAACAACCTGAAGCTGAACTACCAGGTCGTCTTCGCCGGCTCCGAGGCCGCCCAGATCACCCAGATGAAACAGTTCGCCAAGCAGCAGAAGCCCTTCCTGACCTACTGGTACTCACCCCAGTGGCTGTTCAAGAAGGTGCCCATGACCGAGGTGAAGCTGCCGCCGTACAAGGACGGCTGCGACGCGGACCCGGCGAAGATCACCTGCGCCTACCCGCACACCCCGCTGCAGAAGTACCTCAACGCCGGCTTCGCGAAGTCCGGCGGCAGGGCGGCGGCCTTCCTGAAGAAGTTCCAGTGGACGACCGAGGACCAGAACCAGGTCTCCCTGATGATCGCCGACGAGAAGCTGTCGCCCCAGGACGCGGCGAAGAAGTGGGTGGACAGCCACCCCGACGTATGGAAGCGATGGCTGTCCTGAACGGCCCTATCGGGCCAGGGCGTCGGCGATGTCCCGCAGGGCGGCCGTCGCCATCCGCTGGAGTCCCGGCCCGAACGTGATGCGGGTGGCCCCGAGTTCGCCGAGTGCGGTGAGCGAGGGGCCCTCGCCGTCCGGGCGGGCGTTGATGTTGACCGGGCCCTCGATCCCGGCCCGCAGCAGCGGCAGCACGTCCGCCGGGGCGGAGATCGGATAGACGCAGTCCGCGCCCGCCGCCACGTACAACGCGGCCCGCTCGATGGCCCGTTCGGGGTCCTTGTCGCCGTGCACGAAGACATCGACCCGGGCGTTGAGGAACAGCCGGTCGCCGGCGGCCGCCCGGAACTCGGCGAGGAACTCCGCCTGTTCGCGCGGGTCCTTCAGCACGCCCCCGGCCGAGTCCTCCAGGTTGCAGCCGACGGCCCCGGCCTCCAGCAGCCGCTCCACGATCTCCTTCGGCGCGAGTCCGTACCCGCGCTCTATGTCCGCCGACACCGGCACGTCCACGGACCGGGTGATCCGCGCGACCGCCGCGAACATCTCATCGGCCGGGGTCGACCCGTCCTCGTACCCGAGCGACGCGGCCACCCCTGCGCTCGGCGTGGCCAGCGCCGGGAACCCGGCCTCGACGAACACCCGGGCGCCGGCCGCGTCCCAGGGGCCGGGCAGGACCAGCGGATCGTCCTGGGCGCGCCCCAGATGCAGTGCGCGGAACTCCTCGACCTTGCTCACGGCCGGTAACCCCCTGGCGGGACTCGACGGCTGACCATCAGGCGGTTCCAGCCGTTGATGACGGCGATCAGGCCGATGAGATGGGCGAGTTCGGCCTCGGTGAAGTGTCGCGCGGCCCGCTCGTACACCTCGTCCGGCACGCCGTCGGTCAGCAGGGTGACCGCCTCGGTCAGTGCCAGCGCGGCCCGCTCCCGCTCGCTGTAGAGGTCCTCGGTCTCCTCCCAGGCGTTGAGCATCTGCACGCGATCCTCCGACTCCCCGTGCTTACGGGCCAGTTGGAGGTGCATGTCGAGGCAGAACGCGCAGTGGTTGAGCTGCGAGGCGCGGATCATCACCAGCTCGGCGAGGACCGGATCACCGAGCCCCTTCTTCGCGGCCGCGCTCAGCGCGGACATCGCCCCCGCGACCTCGCGGTCCAGTATCCGCGTACGGCTCACTTGTACTGTCCCGGCTGGTAGTGGCCGGGCATCGCGCGGGTGGTCACCCCGAACCGGTTCCACGCGTTGATCACCGTGATCCCGGCGATCAGCTGGGCCAGCTCGGCCTCCTCGAAGTGCTCGGCCGCCCTCTCGTACACCTCGTCCGGCACGAAGCCTCCCCCAGAGCCGAAAGCCTGGGAGGTGCCCCCAGTCAGGACGGTGATCGCCTCGGTCAGCTCGATCGCCGCCAGCTCCTTCGCGGTGTAGAAGTGCTTCGACTCCTCCCAGGCGCTGAGCTGCACGATCCGCTGGACGGTCTCGCCCGCCGCCAGCGCGTCCTTGGTGTGCATGTCGAGGCAGAGCGCGCAGCGGTTGAGCTGCGAGGCGCGGATCTTCACCAGCTCGTACAGCGCGGGGTCCAGGCCCTGCCTGGCCGCCGCGTCGAGCCGGATCATCGCCTTGTAGACGTCGGGCGCCAGCTGGGCCCAGTGCATGCGGGGGGTGTGCTCGGGGGCGTACTCAACGGTTTCTTCAACGCTCATGGCTTCGACCCTAGGAGCCGGGCAGCCCAGGGGTATGGTCCATTTCCATGGTGGAATCCTGGGCCACTTTCGGCATCGACCTGCACCTCGAACCGACCGGCGCGGGCGGGCTGCGCCGGGGCCTGACCGACGCGCTGCGGGACGCCGTCCGCAGCGCCCGGCTGGCCCCCGGCACCCGGCTGCCCTCCTCCCGCGCCCTCGCCGCCGACCTCGGCATCGCCCGCAACACCGTCGCCGAGGCCTACGCGGACCTGGTGGCGGAGGGCTGGCTCACCGCCCGCCAGGGCTCCGGGACCCGGGTGGCGGAACGGGCCGCCGTGCCGCCGCCGTCCACCGCCACGCCGCCCGGCGCGGGAGCCGCACCCCGCCAGGGGCAACCGGCCCGGCCGACGTACAGCCTCCTGCCCGGCAGTCCCGACCTGGCCGCCTTCCCGCGCGCCGAGTGGCTCAAGGCGGCCCGCCGCGCGCTGACCACCGCCCCGTACCACGCCCTCGGCTACGGCGACCCGCGCGGCCGCCCGGAACTGCGCACCGCCCTCGCCGGCTACCTCGCCCGCGTGCGCGGCGTCCGGACCGACCCGGAGACCATCCTGATCACCTCCGGCTTCGCGCACGCCCTGCGCATCACCGGCACGGTGCTCGCGGCGCGCGGGGTGCGCACGGTGGCGGTCGAGTCGTACGGCCTCGACGCCTACCGGGGCCTGCTCCAGCAGGCAGGCCTCGCCACCCCCGCGCTGCCCTACGACGAACTCGGCACCGACACCCGGGAGCCGGGCGACGCCGGCGCCGTCCTGCTGACCCCCGCCCACCAGTTCCCCATGGGCACACCCCTGCACCCCGACCGGCGGGCCGCGGTCGTGGACTGGGCCCGGCGCACCGGCGGACTGGTCCTGGAGGACGACTACGACGGCGAGTTCCGCTACGACCGCCAGCCCGTCGGCGCCCTCCAGGGCCTCGACCCCGACCGCGTGCTCTACTTCGGCACCGCGAGCAAGTCCCTGGCGCCCGGGCTGCGGCTGGGCTGGATGGTGCTGCCCCCGGCCCTGGCGTCGGAGGCCGCGGCGGCCAAGGGCAGCAGCGACACGGTGAGCGTCCTCGAACAGCTCACCCTGGCCGAGTTCCTCACCTCCGGCGCGTACGACCGCCACGTCCGCTCGGCCCGGCTGCGCTACCGGCGCCGCCGCGACGCCCTCGCCGCCGCCGTGACCGCCCGCGCCCCCGAGGTCACGGTCACCGGGATCGCCGCCGGCCTGCACGCGCTGCTCCGCCTCCCGGCCGGCCTGGAACAGTCCGTGATCCAGGCCGCCGCCTGGCAGGGCCTGGCCCTGCAGGGCCTCTCCGCCCACCGCCACGAGACCGCTGCCACCGAGCCCCTGGACGCCCTGGTCGTGGGCTATGCGACACCACCGGACAGCGCTTGGGCGGGGGCGTTGGACGCGCTGTGCAGGGTGTTGCCCTGAGGGCGCTGCTCGGGGTGCGAGGAGCGGGCGGGGGCTCTGCTGCGTCAGCCAGCGGTGAGGTAGGAGGGGGAGAGGAACAGCGTGGCGAAGGTGTAGGGGCCGTTGCGCTGGTCCGCAGACTACTGGCCGCGTTCCTGAGCCTTCTCCTGCCTCCCCACGGAGCGCACCGTGCCGACACGCCGCCGCCCCTCGCCGCCCCTCAGGCCGTTCCCGCACGCTGCCTCGCACCTGCGCTTCGGCCGAGGCCGTACCCGGCGGACGTCATCGCCGCCGACGGTCTGCCCCTGGTCCGGCCGTACCTCGCCGTCTGGGAACGCGAGCGTGACGAACGTGACCGGCGGCGCCTTCAGCGGAAGCGGCGTCGGGCGGCGGTGCTCGCGCCCCTGGGCCAGGACTACGCGCCGCATGAGGCCGCCGCATGAGGATGCCGCGTTTCCGCAGCATCGGTGTAGACCCGGCCACCGGCAAGGAGGCACTCGTGGTCGCGCGCCCCGGCGGTCCCCTTGAGGCGCCGGCCGACGCGCAGGCCCTGGAGACCGCCGCCGTCCTGGTGGCAGTCGTCGGTGCCGTACTGGAGGCGGGGGAGGCGTCGGACCTCGAACTCGCCGCCCTCGTACCGCCCTTGCATGCGGCGCTCGACGAATGCGTCGGCATGATCGTGGCGGACCGGGAGTGACGGTGCAGAGGTGGGTGTCCAGGTGTCGTCCTGGGCACCCACCGAGTGGCCGGTTCGAGGAGGCGGCCTCAGCCTTCTTCCGCCACCGGCGCCTCCCCGAACCGCGCGAGCAGCAGCGCCCCCGCCACCGCCACGGCGAACCCCAGCGCCGCGAGCCAGGTCAGGCCCTCGCGGGTACGGTCCCCGAGCCACACCACCCCCACCGCCGCGGGGCCGATCGTCTCGCCGATGACGAGGCCGGCCGTGGCGGTCGTGACCGACCCCCGCTGGAGCGCCGAGGTGAGCAGCACGAACGCGGCGCCGCCGCCGAGCAGCAGCGCATACGTCGCCGGGTTGGTCAGCAGGTCGGCCGGGTGCAGAGAGTCGATGAGGCGGACCGCGACCTCGACCACGCCGAACCCGCACCCGGCCCCGAGCCCCAGGAGCAACGCGCGGGTGCGCCCGCGCAGGCGGCCGCCGACTCCGCCGAGCAGCAGTACGCCCGCCGCCGCCGCGACCAGCGCGTACTTCAGCCAGCCCGGAGCGCTCCGGTCACCCTCCGTGCCGGAGGCCAGCCCGAGCATCGCCAGCCCCGCGCACACCACCCCCACGGCGGCCCACTCGATCCCGCTCAGCCGTACCCGCAGCAGCCGCGCCGCCACCAGCGCCGTCACCGCAAGGCTCGCCGCCAGCGCCGCGCCCACCGCGTAGATCGGCACCGACCGCAGCGCCGCGATCTGCAACAGGAACCCGACCCCGTCCAGCGCCAGCCCGGCGATGTACCGCCACTGCCGCAGCGCCCGCAGCAGCAGCGCGGCGTCCCCGCCACCACCTCCGTCGTCGCCCGCGGTGCGCGCGGCCATCGCCTGCAACACCGTCGCCGTACCGAAACAGACCGCCGCGCCGAGGGCGCACATCATTCCGAAGAGCACGAAGTGACTCTATGGGGTGATCCATCCGGCGGAGGGGGCGGTCCTCCGGAGGCTACGGCGCCGGGGGCTACGGCGCCGGAGGGTTCCAGCCGCCGTACGCCTGGGCGGGCGGCTGCAGGCCGGGCAGGCCGGTCATGGCCGGGCGGCGGTCGCCGGGCGCGAGCAGGCAGAGGACCACGACGCCTACGGCGATCTCCATGAGTATGGTGACGTGCTCCAGGATCATCCGTGTGGGCACGCCGTGGAAGGCGAACGGCACGTGCGCCGTGGCCAACAGCGTGAGGGTCGCCGCGCCGATGACGATCAGCGTCGCGCCGAGAGCCATCCCCAAAGCTCTCGCCAGCGGGGTCCTGATGAACGCCAGGACCGCGCTGACCACGCACAGTACGGCGATCGCCCAGCCGGTCCAGAACGGCGGAGGCGCCAGCAGGGAGTTGAGGGGGCCCTTGCCGATGAACATGTTCCAGTAGGACCCCGGTCCGTACCGGTCGGCGGTGTACTCGTGCATGTAGTACAGCTGCCAGGCAAGGGACACGAGCGCGTAGACGGCCAGGAGGACTCCCGCGGTGACGGCGGGGCCGAGCCGCGGCGGCGCGGCGGTGGCTGCGTTCCCCGTGAGCCGGCGGTCCGTCAGCGCGATGACGAGGAGAGCGATCGCCCCGAGGACCCCCGCCAGGGCGGTGAGCAGCAGCCGGGTGTGGTCCGGCGCGCCGTCGGCCCAGTCCGTGCTGAAGATCCACACCGTGGGGGTCCGGAAGGCGAGGGTGAGCAGGGCGGCCATGAGCAGGGTGCTGGGACCCACGGGCTTCCGCGCCGTGCAACAGGCGATGACGTAGACGGCCAGGAGGACCACGTCGAGGTGGTTGGTCGCCAGCAGCCCGTGGTGCTGTCCCGGGAGCATCCCCCCGGACCAGGTCCACACGGTGTCGTGCAGTCCGACGTCGCCGAAGTCCTTGACCATCCAGGCGAGTTCGAGCGCCGCCAGCACGCCGCAGACGACCGCGCCGACCAGACGCGCGGTGGACGCGGGTGCGGTGGGCACCGTGGGTGGCACCGCGTCATTCATGGCCATTCCGTCTCCCCCGGGACACACGATGATCCCTAACTCTCCAGCACCGCCCGCAGCTGCGCCAGCCCCCAGTCCAGGTCCTCCTCGGAGACGACCAGCGGCGGAGCGATCCGGATGGTGGAGCCGTGGCTGTCCTTCACCAGCACACGCCGGTCCATCAGCTTCTCCGACACCTGCCGCCCCGTGCCGAGCCTCGGGTTGATGTCCACACCCGCCCACAGCCCGCGCCCCCGTACCGCCGTGACCCGACCGGTGCCGAGCAGCCCGCCCAGCTCGCGGTGCAGCCGCGCCCCCAGCTCGGCCGCCCGCGCCTGGAACTCGCCCGTCCGCAGCATCGCGATCACCTCCAGCGCCACCGCGCAGGCCAGCGGATTCCCGCCGAACGTCGACCCGTGCTCGCCCGGCCGGAACACGCCGAGCACCGCCGCGCTCGACACCACCGCCGAAACCGGCAGGATCCCGCCGCCCAGCGCCTTGCCCAGCACATACATGTCCGGGACCACCCCTTCGTGCTCGCACGCGAAGGTCCGCCCGGTCCGGCCGAGACCCGACTGGATCTCGTCGGCGACGAAGAGCACGTTCCGCTGCCGGGTCAGCTCCCGGACGGCCGGGAGGTAGCCGGCCGGCGGCACGATCACCCCGTTCTCGCCCTGGATCGGCTCCAGCAGCACCGCGACGGTGTTCTCCGTCAGCGCCTCCCGCATCGCCGTCAGATCCCCGTACGGCACGATCTGGAACCCCGGCGTGTACGGCCCGAAGTCCGCCCGCGCCTCCGGGTCGGTGGAGAAGCTGATGATCGTCGTCGTACGACCGTGGAAGTTGCCGCCCGCGACCACGATCTTCGCCATCTCCGCGGGCACCCCCTTCACCCGGTACCCCCACTTCCGGGCCGTCTTCACCGCGCTCTCCACCGCCTCCGCGCCGGTGTTCATCGGCAGCACCATCTCCATCCCGCACAGTTCGGCCAGCTCCGAGCAGAACGCGGCGAACCGGTCGTGCAGAAAGGCGCGGGAGGTCAGCGTCACCCGCTCCAGCTGCGCCTTCGCCGCCTCGATCAGCCGCCGGTTGCCGTGCCCGAAGTTCAGCGCCGAGTAACCGGCCAGCAGATCCAGATACCGCCGCCCCTCCACATCGGTCATCCACGCCCCCTCGGCCGTGGCCACGACGACCGGCAGCGGGCGGTAGGTGGGCGCGCAGTGCGCCTCGGCGGCGGCGACGAGGTCTTCAGCAGCGGTCATGGCCTCTCCCGGATCCGGCGGGAACACGACGGTGGGCTCCTTCCTATCCTCGCTCGCATGGTGGACGAGGGCCTGCCACGCCGGGCACGCCCGGTAGGCTGACCAGCGGGCCGTGACTGGCGCGCGGGGCTCTGCCGTGACGGCAGAGCCCAGGATGGGACGGACCATCGGGGAGCGGCCCTAGTGTGATGTGTGCCGTGCGCCTGGGCCGAACGTGAACGCAGTACGCAACGTGAACGCTGTACGCACGCCGTCCGGAGGTCCTCATGCCAGAGCAGCAATCCCTCTCCACCGAGTCCACCGCCTTCCGCGCCGCCCTCGACGTCATCCGCACCGTCGAACCGCGCATCGCCGACGCCATCGGTCAGGAGGTCGCCGACCAGCGCGAGATGCTCAAGCTGATCGCCTCCGAGAACTACGCCTCCCCGGCGACCCTGCTGGCGATGGGCAACTGGTTCAGCGACAAGTACGCCGAGGGCACCATCGGCCGCCGCTTCTACGCCGGCTGCCGCAACGTCGACACCGTGGAGACGCTGGCCGCCGAGCACGCGCGCGAGCTCTTCGGCGCCCGCCACGCCTACGTCCAGCCGCACTCCGGCATCGACGCCAACCTCGTCGCCTTCTGGGCCGTCCTCGCCGACCGGGTCGAGGCCCCCTTCCTGGAGAAGGCCGGCGCCCGCCAGGTCAACGACCTCTCCGAGGCCGACTGGGCCGAGCTGCGCCAGGCCTTCGGCAACCAGCGCATGCTCGGCATGTCCCTGGACGCCGGCGGCCACCTCACCCACGGTTTCCGCCCGAACATCTCCGGCAAGATGTTCGATCAGCGCTCCTACGGCACCGACCCGGCCACCGGCCTCGTCGACTACGACGCGCTGCGCGCCCAGGCCCGCGAGTTCAAGCCGCTGATCATCATCGCCGGCTACTCGGCCTACCCGCGGCTGGTGAACTTCCGGATCATGCGCGAGATCGCCGACGAGGTCGGCGCGACCCTGATGGTCGACATGGCCCACTTCGCGGGCCTGGTCGCCGGCAGGGTCTGCACCGGCGACTTCGACCCGGTCCCGCACGCCCAGATCGTCACCACCACCACGCACAAGTCGCTGCGCGGCCCGCGCGGCGGCATGGTGCTGTGCGACGACTCCCTCAAGGACCAGGTCGACCGCGGCTGCCCGATGGTCCTCGGCGGCCCGCTGCCGCACATCATGGCCGCCAAGGCCGTCGCCCTGGCCGAGGCCCGGCAGCCCGCCTTCCAGGACTACGCCCAGCGCATCGTCGACAACTCCCGCGCCCTCGCCGAAGGCCTCATGCGGCGCGGCGCCACGCTGGTGACCGGCGGCACGGACAACCACCTCAGCCTGATCGACGTCGCGACCTCCTACGGCCTCACCGGCCGGCAGGCCGAGGCCGCCCTGCTGGACTCCGGCATCGTCACCAACCGCAACGCCATCCCGGCCGACCCCAACGGCGCCTGGTACACCTCCGGCATCCGCATCGGCACCCCGGCCCTGACCACCCGTGGCCTGGGCACGGCGGAGATGGACGAGGTGGCGGGCCTCATCGACCGCGTCCTGACCACCACCGAGCCGGGCACCACCAAGTCGGGCGCCCCGAGCAAGGCCGCCCACGTACTGGACGAGAAGATCGCGGACGAGATCTCCCACAGGGCGACGGACCTGGTGGCAGGCTTCCCGCTCTACCCGGAGATCGACCTGGGCTGATAGACGCCCTGCGGGGCAGCCGACCCAGGGGCGCGGGGCCGCATCAATGTGCGGCTCCGCCGCGGGGCGCGACCAGCCCACCACGGTCCGCAGCCCCCACGCCCCCGAGCCACCCCCCACCTCACGGGCCAATCCCACCCCGAGCCTCTGAGAGAATGGGCAACATGGCCACCGCTGACCAACCCCGCGTGCTGTCCGGCATCCAGCCCACCGCCGGCTCGTTCCACCTCGGCAACTATCTCGGCGCCGTCCGCCAGTGGGTGGCCCTGCAGGAGTCCCACGACGCGTTCTACATGGTCGTCGACCTGCACGCGATCACGGTCCCGCAGGACCCGAAGGAGCTGCGGGCCAACACCCGGCTCGCCGCGGCCCAGCTGCTGGCCGCCGGTCTGGACCCGGACCGCTGCACGCTCTTCGTCCAGAGCCATGTCTCCGAGCACGCCCAGCTCGCCTGGATCATGAACTGCCTGACCGGCTTCGGCGAGGCGAGCCGCATGACCCAGTTCAAGGACAAGTCCGCCAAGCAGGGCGCCGACCGGGCCTCCGTCGGCCTGTTCACGTATCCGATCCTGCAGGTCGCCGACATCCTGCTGTACCAGGCGAACGAGGTGCCGGTCGGCGAGGACCAGCGCCAGCACATCGAGCTGACCCGCGACCTGGCCGAGCGCTTCAACGGCCGCTTCGGCCAGACGTTCACGATCCCGTCGCCGTACATCCTGAAGGAGACGGCGAAGATCTACGACCTGCAGGACCCGTCGATCAAGATGAGCAAGTCGGCGTCCACGCCGAAGGGCCTGGTCAACCTGCTCGACGAGCCGAAGACCACCGCCAAGAAGGTCAAGAGCGCCGTCACCGACACCGACACCGTGATCCGTTACGACGCGGAGAACAAGCCGGGCGTGTCGAACCTCCTCACCATCTACTCCACGCTCACCGGCAAGTCGATCGCCGAGCTGGAGCAGGACTACGAGGGCAAGATGTACGGCGCCCTCAAGACCGACCTCGCCGACGTCATGGTCGAGTTCGTGACGCCGTTCCGGGAGCGCACCCAGCACTACCTGGACGACTCCGAGACGCTCGACTCGATCCTCGCCAAGGGCGCGGAGAAGGCGCGCGCGGTCGCCGCGGAGACGCTGGCGCAGGCCTATGAGCGGGTCGGTTTCCTGCCGGCGAAGCACTGAGACGCACACACCGGCGCTGCGGCGCACGACCGTACACACGTCCGAGTGGGCGGAGCGCTGCACATCACTTCCGCTGCGCCTGCCCACAGGACATCCATAGCCGTACAGTCGATAGCCGACGGCCCGGTGAGACGGCCGAGAAGACCACAGACGCGACGACAGGAGACGACGTGGGGACCGTAACGATCGGCGTGTCGATCGCGGTCCCGGAGCCTCACGGCAGCCTGCTCCAGGAGCGGCGCGCGGGCTTCGGCGACCCCGCGGCTCACGGCATCCCCACGCATGTCACGCTGCTGCCGCCGACCGAGATCGAGGAGCCGGAGCTGCCGGCCGTCGAGGCGTATCTCACCGAGGTCGCCGGGGCCGGCCGGCCGTTCCCGATGCGGCTGTCGGGCACCGGCACGTTCCGTCCGCTGTCCCCGGTGGTCTACGTCCGTGTCGTCCAGGGCGCCGAGGACTGCACCTGGCTGCAGCAGCGGGTGCGGGACGCGTCCGGGCCGCTGGCGCGCGAGCTGCAGTTCCCGTACCACCCGCATGTCACGGTCGCGCACGGCATCGACGAGGCGGCGATGGACCGCGCCTTCGCGGAGCTCGCCGGCTTCGACGCACAGTGGCCGTGCACCGGCTTCGCGCTCTACGAACAGGGCACCGACCTGATCTGGCGCAAGCTGCGGGAGTACACGTTCGGAGTGTCGGTGGTACCGCCTCAGCCGGGCCACGCGGACATCGAACGCGGGACGATCGCGAGCCTGTAGCCCCCTACAGCGGCAGCCTGCGGAACAGCGCCCGCGGGATGTGCCGCAACGCCGACATCACCACGCGCAGCGCGCCCGGTACCCACACCGCTTCACAACGGCGGCGCAGGCCCAGCTCGATGGCCGTGGCGACGGCCTCCGGGGTGGTGGCGAGGGGGATGCGGTCCCGGCCGGCCATCCCCGTGGTACGGACGTGTCCGGGGCGTACGACCATGACGTGCACGCCGGTGCCGTGGAGGGCGTCGCCGAGGCCCTGGGCGAAGGCGTCCAGGCCGGCCTTGCTGGAGCCGTAGATGAAGTCGGCGCGGCGGGCCCGCTCGCCGGCGACGGAGGACAGCACCACGAGCGAGCCATGGCCCTGGGTCTGCAGGGCGCGGGCGGCGACCAGGCCCGCGCTGACGGCGCCGGTGTAGTTGGTCTGGGCGACCCGGACGGCGCGTACCGGGTCGCGCTCGTCGTGGGCCTGGTCGCCGAGGATGCCGAAGGCGAGCAGCACCAGGTCGATGTCGCCCTCGGCGAAGACCTTGCCGAGGACACTCTCGTGGGACTCGGGGTCGAGGGCGTCGAAGGCGACGGTGCGGGTGTCCGCACCGAGGGTGCGCAGCTGCTCGGCGGCCTGGTCCAGGGCCGGCGAGGGGCGGCCCGCCAGCCACACCGTGCGCGCGCCGCGAGCGATCAGCCGGCGAGCGGTGGCCAGCGCGATCTCGGACGTGCCGCCGAGGACGAGCAGCGACTGGGGAAGCCGGAGGGCGGCTGAGGATGCAGGCATGACGGTGACCGTATCGCCCTGATATGAGTGGTTAGTTACTGAACATTCGCCCGCTCCACACAATGGGTGATTAGTGGGATGTCTTACGAGTGTGCCGTCAGGGGCAGGAACGGATCATGGACTGGCTGAAGAGACTCCCCGGCATCGGGCCGCTCGTCGTCCGGCTGATGGAGACGCATGCGTGGCACGCCTACGAGCGGCTGGACCGGGTGAAGTGGACGCGGCTGGCCGCGGCCATGACGTTCATCAGCTTCGTGTCGCTGTTCCCGCTGCTGACCCTGGTCGCCGCGGTCAGCGCCGCCACGCTCAGCGCGGACCGGCAGAAGACGGTCGAGCTCAAGATCTCCGAGCAGTTCCCCGGCGTCGTCTCCGACCAGCTGGACCTCACCTCGCTCGTCCACAACGCCGGCACCGTCGGTGTCATCGCGGGCGCCGTGCTGCTGTTCACCGGCATCGGCTGGGTCGGTCAGATGCGGGACTGTCTGCGCGCGGTGTGGCAGCTGCCGGACCGGCAGCAGAACCCGGTGGTGGCCAAGGCCAAGGACGCCGGCATCCTGCTCGGCCTCGGCGGGGCGCTGCTCGTCACGCTCGCCGCGTCCACGTTCGCCTCGGCCGCCGTCGGCGTCGTCTCCCGCCATCTCGGCCTGGCCGCGTACGGCTGGGGCAGTGTGCTGCTGCGGATCGCCGCGTTCGCCGTCGCCGTGCTCGCCGACTTCCTGGTGCTGGTCTACGTCCTGACCCTGCTGCCCGGCGTCGAGCCGCCGCGTCGCCGCCTGGTGGTGGCCGCACTGCTCGGGGCGGTCGGCTTCGAACTGCTCAAGCTGCTGCTCAGCGGCTATATCCAGGGGGTCGCCGCGAAGAGCATGTACGGCGCGTTCGGCGTCCCCGTCGCCCTGCTGCTGTGGATCAACTTCACCGCGAAACTGGTCCTGTTCTGCGCCGCATGGACGGCGACGCAGAACGGCGGGAACGGCCTCAGGGACGCGGCCGACGGCGCATCAGGTCCGGCAGCGGCCACCGGCGATTGATCAGGAACGCCGCGCCCGCGAGCAGGACCAGCACCCCGCCCGCGATGGCCGCGGCGGTGCCGACGCCGCCGGAGCCGGTGGTGTCGCCGGCCACCGGCCTGGACCCGGACCCGTGGTTCCGCGCGGACTGCCCGGCCGAGGCGCCGGGGCTCGGCAGGGCGCTCTTCGGCGGCACCAGCTCACCCACCGGGTTGACCTTGCCGGCCGCCTGGAAGCCCCAGTCGAACAGCTTGGCCGTCTCCTTGTAGACCTCGTTGTGCTCGTGCTTCGCCGGGTTCATCACCGTGACCAGCAGCACCCTGCCGTTCCGCTCGGCGACCCCGGTGAACGTGGCGCCCGCGTTGGTGGTGTTGCCGTTCTTCACCCCCGCGATGCCCTGGTACACGGGCACGTCGGGGTCGCCGCTCAGCAGCCGGTTGGTGTTGCGGATCTCGTGGTCCCCGAACCTGGCGCTCACGGTCGAGCAGTAGTCGCGGAAGTCCTTCTTCTGCAGCCCGGAGCGGGCGATCAGCGTCAGGTCGTACGCCGACGACAGCTGACCCGGCTCGTCGTAGCCGTCGGGCGAGATCACGTGGGTGTCCCGGGCCTGCAGCTCGTCGGCGTGGTCCTGCATGTCCTTGACGGTCTGCGCGACCCCGTCGTTCATCGCGGACAGCACGTGCACGGCGTCGTTGCCGGAGCGGAGGAAGACACCGAGCCACAGGTCGTGGACGTTGTAGGTCAGGCCCTCCTTTATCCCGACCACGCTGGAGCCCTCGCCCATGCCCGCGAGGTCGGACGGCGCCACCTTGTGCTGCATGGTCTTCGGGAACCGGGGCAGCAGGGTGTCCGCGAACAGCATCTTCAGCGTGCTGGCCGGCGGCAGCTGCCAGTGCGCGTTGTGCGCGGCGAGCACGTCGCCGGACTCGGCGTCGGTGACGATCCAGGAGCGGGCGGTGATGTCCTTGGGCAGGTCGGGCACGCCCGGAGCGGCATTGACCTGGGTGCCGGGCTGACCGAGCCGTTCGCCGCCCACCGTCGACATACGGGCCGGGGGAGTGGCCGTGGCACTCGTCGAGGGGGTCGGGGCGGCGAGCGCGACGGGCGTACCGACGGACAGGGACAGCAGGGTGGCGGAGGTGACCAGCAGGGATCGACGGCCGGTCTGCTTCGGAGCGGGCACGGACGAGAACGTACCCGGCGCGGACCGTGAAGTCCCGCTTCCGACCCCACCCCCGACACGGAACCGGACAGAGGCCAGCGATACTGGCCTCATGAAGCTCAGCCGCCCCGTCTCCTGGTTCCTGCTCGCCTTCGGGGTGTGGAGCTGGGTCATCTGGGTCACTTTCGTCAAGAACCTCGTCAAGGACAGCAGCGGGCTCGCCTTCGACCACGGTCACCCGACCGCGTACTTCTGGGTCCACCTGCTGCTGGCGGTCGTTTCCTTCGTATTGGGGACGGTCATCGGGGTCATCGGGTTGCGCGGACTGCGCGCACTGCGCCGGATGTCATAGCGGCGCGAACCTCTCCCACCCCGAGCGGGGAACCGCTCCCACACCTGTGAAGGCGCTGTGGAACCGGCCGGAACAGCGCCTCGGTAAGTTCTTGCACAACTGGTTCAGAAAGCCCTTCCCCCGGCTGAAACAGGTGTGATTAGGTGAGCCGCGCCACTAGGGGAGTGGCGAAATCGTGCTGGCCAGGGGTAGGGCCTTGTGAAGGGCCTGGGGAGGGCACCACCATGCGATCTGTTCGCATGCGCATTCTCGTGACGCTGCTCGCACTCGCGGTCGTGGGAATCGGCGGCTGGCAACTGCTGCCGTCGCAGGAGAACAAGAACAAGACGATCACGGTCGGTACGACGGACGCCGTCACGGACCTCGACCCGGCCGGTGCCTACGACGCCGGTTCCTGGGCGTTGTTCAGCAATGTCTTCCAGTCGCTGCTGACGTTCGAGCCGGGCGGTGTCGCTCCGGTCCCGGACGCGGCGCAGAGCTGCGACTTCCAGGGCGCGGGCCTGCGGACGTACCGGTGCACCCTGCGCCCCGGGATCACCTTCCCGAGCGGCCGGCAGATGACCGCCGAGGACGTGAAGTACTCCTTCGACCGGGTCAAGAGGATCAACTCCGATGTCGGCCCGGCGTCGCTGTTCGCCACGCTCACCTCGGTGACCGCCGACAACGCCACCACGGTCACCTTCCATCTCGGCTCGGCGGACGCCACCTGGCCGCTGAAGGTCGCCACCGGCGCCGGGTCGATCGTGGACAAGGACGCGTATCCGGCGGACTCCCTGCGCACCGGCACCGGTGCCGACGGCACCGGCCCGTACACGCTGACGTCGTACACCAAGGACCAGCGGGCCGAACTCGCCCCGAACAAGCGCTACAAGGGCTACCTCGGCGGCATCGGCCGCCCGATCGAGCTGCGCTACTACACCGACTCCGAGAAGCTCGACGGCGCCTGGAAGGGCAAGGAGATCGACGTCGCGACCCGGACCCTGTCGCCGGGCGTGCTCTCCGCGCTGAACCCGAGCGACCCCAACAAGCGCGTCACCGAGTCCGACAGCGCCGAGACCCGCAACCTGTACCTCAACACCCGCACGGGCTCCCCGCTGCACGACGTACGGGTGCGCCGCGCGCTGGCCTGGCTGGTCAACCGCGAGCAGCTGGCCGCGCAGGTCTACCAGGGCACCGTCGACCCCCTGTACTCGCTGATCCCGACCGGCATCACCGGCCACACCACCTCGTTCTTCGACAGCTATCCGACGCAGAGCGTCAGCAAGGCCCGCGCGCTGCTCACCCAGGCCGGGGTGAGCCTGCCGGTGCGCTTCACCTTCGGCTACGGCATCGGCCGGGGCACGGGCAAGGAGGAGGCGGCGGCGCTGAAGAAGCAGCTGGAGGCGGGCGGCCTGTTCCAGGTGGACGTCCAGGGGTACGAGTGGACCGACTTCCAGAAGCGCTGGGCCGCCGGGAAGATGGACGCCTGGGCGGTCGGCTGGGTGGCCGACTATCCCGACCCGGACACCTTCGGCGCCGCGCTCGTCGGCTCCGGCTCCACGATGAGCACCGGCTACAGCAACAAGCTGGTCGACCATCTCATCCTGGACAGCCAGCAGTACGCCGACCGCAGCCGGGCCGCGAACGACTTCAGGGACATCCAGCGGGACGTCGCCCAGGACGTCCCGCTGGTCCCGCTGTGGCAGCGCAAGGAGTACGTGGTCAGCACCGAGGACGTGGGCGGCAGCCAGTACCTGGACGACGGCACGGGCGTCTTCCGCCTGTGGCGTCTGCAGTGGATCTGATCAGCCGTCTTCCTGCTCGCGCCCCTTGGTCCCCCTGGTCTCCCCGGTCCCCCTGGTCCGTGGATCCGGCAGTGCCTTCGTCATGCCGGGCAGGAAGTCCGTGAACAGTTCGTGGATCTCCAGGACCAGGGGGCGCAGGACGCGGAAGCGGGCGAGCGCCACTCCGCGGGCGGTCAGCCGGGCGCCGCGCCGGGCCAGGCGGTAGCTGCGTTCGCGGCCCTCCGTGCGGTCGAAGATCCAGTACAGGACCAGTCCCATCTGGGCGAGCCACATCAACTCCGGGAGGACGTCCCGCAGTTCGGGCGCGACCTTGGACCTGGAGCCGGCCAGCACCTCCCGGTGGATGGCGATGGCCTGCTCGCGGGCGTGCTCGCTCTCCGGCGAGAAGGGGCTGAGCGGGCTGTCGGGGTCGGCGGCGTTCTTGAAGAACTGCACGGCGAACTCGTGATAGGGGCGGGCGATGTCGAGCCAGCCGGTCAGCACGCCCGCGAGCCGCGCCTCCAGGTCGGTCTCCCGGTCCAGGACCTCGCGGACGGCCGCCTGCTGCTCGGCGGCGATCCGGTCGTAGAAGCCCTGGATCAGGTGTTCCTTGCCCGCGAAGTAGTAGTAGGCGTTGCCGACGGAGACGCCGGCCTCCTTGGCGATGGCCCGCATGGTGGTCTTGTCGTACCCGCGCTCCTGGAACAACCGCATCGCGGTCTGGAGGATCAGCGCACGGGTCTGCTCGGACTTGCTGCTGGGGAGACCGGCCGCCTCGGGACCGTCGTTGTTCGCGGGCACGCCAATGAGCCTAACGAGTGCCGAGGGCACTCTCCGACCAGGTCGGTTCAGCCCCTGCGGCCCAGCTCCCGGCGCTTGGTGTAGTCCGTGAAGCCGAGGACGTTGCCCCAGGGGTCGGCGATCTCCACCGTCCAGCCGGTGGCTTCCTGGAACGCCTCGTCCAGCGCCGTGATGCCGGCGTCGGCCAGCTCCCGCGCCGCCACCCGCGCGTCGGGCACCTCCAGCCAGATGCGCGGCGAGTGCCACGGCGGCGTCCGGTGCCCCAGTGCCGCCTCGGCGCGCAGCAGGATTCCGGGCGTCTCCGCGCCGACCTTCACCAGCGCGATCCCGGCCTCGTCGAACCGGAACCCCACGGTGAACCCGGCCCGTTCGTAGAAGTCGACGGCCTCGCCGAGGTCGCCGACGGGCAGCAGCACGTTGTCGAAGCCGAGCAGTTCGTACGACTCTTTGTCTGACATGTCGTCAGATTAGAACCGTCGAGCAGGGAAACCCGTCAACAGCGTGGCGAAATGCGGCAAAAACGCCCGAGGGCCCTGCTTCCAGAGGATCGGAAGCAGGGCCCTCGGCCCACTTGGGAAGGATCGGTGAAGATCCCGTGAAGATCAGTAACGGCGGGTGATCAGCGCGCGCTTCACTTCCTGGATCGCCTTGGTGACCTCGATACCGCGCGGGCAGGCGTCCGTGCAGTTGAAGGTCGTCCGGCAACGCCACACGCCGTCACGGTCGTTGAGGATCTCCAGGCGCTGCTCGCCCGCCTCGTCCCGGCTGTCGAAGATGAAGCGGTGGGCGTTCACGATCGCGGCCGGACCGAAGTACTGGCCGTCGTTCCAGAACACCGGGCAGGAGGACGTGCAGGCCGCGCAGAGGATGCACTTCGTCGTGTCGTCGAAGCGCTCACGGTCCTCGGCGGACTGCAGCCGCTCGCGCGTCGGCTCGTTCGTGTCCTTGGTGACCAGGAACGGCATGACGTCCCGGTACGCCTGGAAGAACGGCTCCATGTCCACGACCAGGTCCTTCAGGACCGTCAGGCCCTTGATGGGCTCGACCGTGATCGGCTTCTCGGGGTTGATGTCCTTGATCAGCGTCTTGCAGGCAAGGCGGTTCTTGCCGTTGATCCGCATCGCGTCCGAGCCGCAGATGCCGTGCGCGCACGAGCGGCGGAAGGTGAGAGTGCCGTCGACGTCCCACTTGATCTTGTGGAGGCCGTCGAGGACGCGCTCCTTGGGGTCGATCTCCAGCTGGAAGTCTTCCCAGACCGCCTCCGCGGAGACCTCCGGGTTGAACCGGCGGACGCGGAACGTGACGGTGATGTAAGGGGACGCGGCGGACTCCGCCTCCACCTTGTCCAGAACGGGGGTAGCCATCAGTACTTACGCTCCATCGGCTGGTAGCGGGTCTGGACGACCGGCTTGTAGTCGAGACGGATGGACTCGGCGCCGTCGTCGCCCACCTCGCGGTACGCCATGGTGTGGCGCATGAAGTTGACGTCGTCGCGGTTGGGGTAGTCCTCGCGGTAGTGACCGCCGCGGGACTCCTTGCGGGCCAGGGCGGAGACGGCCATGACCTCGGCCAGTTCGAGCAGGTTGCCCAGCTCGATGGCCTCCAGCAGGTCCGTGTTGAACCGCTTGCCCTTGTCCTGGATCGAGACGTTCTTGTAGCGCTCGCGCAGCTCGGCGATCTTCTCGACGGCCGTCTTGATCGTCTGCTCGGTGCGGAACACCATGACGTTGGCGTCCATGGTCTCCTGCAGCTCCTTGCGGAGCGTGGCCACCCGCTCGTTGCCGGTGGACTCGCGCAGCCGCTCGATCTGCTCGACGACGAACGACTCCGGGTTCTCCGGCAGCTCGACGAAGTCCGCCGTGTGGGCGTACTCGGCGGCGGCGATGCCGGCGCGGCGGCCGAAGACGTTGATGTCCAGCAGCGAGTTGGTGCCGAGGCGGTTGGCGCCGTGCACGGAGACACAGGCGACCTCGCCGGCCGCGTACAGACCCGGGACGACCGTGGTGTTGTCCGACAGGACCTCACCCTCGACGTTCGTCGGGATGCCGCCCATCGCGTAGTGCGCGGTCGGCTGGATCGGGATCGGGTCCGTGTACGGCTCGATGCCGAGGTAGGTCCGCGCGAACTCGGTGATGTCCGGCAGCTTGGCGTCCAGCTGCTCCGGCGGGAGGTGCGTCAGGTCGAGGTAGACGTGGTCGCCCTCGGGACCACAGCCACGGCCCTCGCGGATCTCCGTGTAGATGGAGCGGGAGACCACGTCACGCGAGGCGAGGTCCTTCATGACCGGCGCGTACTTCTCCATGAAGCGCTCGCCGTCCTTGTTGCGGAGGATGCCGCCCTCACCACGGGCGCCCTCCGTCAGCAGGATGCCCATGCGCCAGATGCCGGTCGGGTGGAACTGGAAGAACTCCATGTCCTCCAGCGGCAGACCCCGGCGGTAGCACGCGGCCTGGCCGTCACCCGTCAGGGTGTGCGCGTTGGAGGTCACCTTGAAGAACTTGCCGGTGCCGCCGGAGGCGTAGATGACTGCCTTCGCCTGGAAGACGTGGATCTCACCGGTGGCCAGCTCGTAGGCGATTACACCGGCGGAGTGCTTGACCCCGTCGACCTCGGTGATCAGCTGGTCCAGGACGTAGAACTCGTTGAAGAACTCCACGCCTTCCTTGACGCAGTTCTGGTACAGCGTCTGGAGGATCATGTGGCCGGTGCGGTCCGCGGCGTAGCAGGACCGGCGGACCGGGGCCTCGCCGTGGTTGCGGGAGTGACCGCCGAAGCGGCGCTGGTCGATCGTCCCGTCGGGCGTCCGGTTGAACGGCAGGCCCATCTTCTCCAGGTCGAGGACGGCGTCGATGGCCTCCTTCGCCAGGATCTCGGCGGCGTCCTGGTCGACCAGGTAGTCACCGCCCTTGACCGTGTCGAAGGTGTGCCACTCCCAGTTGTCCTCCTCCACGTTGGCGAGCGCGGCGGCCATACCGCCCTGCGCGGCGCCCGTGTGGGAGCGGGTGGGGTAGAGCTTGGTCAGCACGGCGGTGCGGCTGCGCTTCGTCGACTCGATGGCCGCGCGCATGCCCGCGCCACCGGCGCCGACGATGACGGTGTCGTACTTGTGGATCTTCATGATTCTCGCAGCCCCGTGCCTAGCGGATGTTCGGGTCGAAGGTGAAGATCACCAGCGTGCCCAGCAGGATGGTGAACACCGTGGCCGTGTAGAGCAGGCCCTTCAGCCACAGCCGGGTGTTCGCGCGCTCCGCGTAGTCGTTGATGACCGTGCGCAGGCCGTTGGCGCCGTGCAGCATCGCGAGCCAGAGCATGAGGAGGTCCCAGACCTGCCAGAAGGGGCTCGCCCAGCGGCCGGCCACGAAGGCGAAGCCGATCTTGGAGACACCGCCGTCCAGCACGAGCTGGATCAGCAGGTGGCCGAGGACCAGGACGACCAGCACGACGCCGGACAGGCGCATGAACAGCCAGGCCGCCAGCTCGAAGTTGCCCCGGGTCGACTTCGGGGTCTTCTTGGTGCGCTTGCGTGGCGCCTCGATCAGCGGGGCCGGGTTGTCGACGTCGTAGAGCGGGGCGCCCTCGACGGGGCCGACGCCGGACGCGGTGGTTTCAGTCGTGGACATCTGCGTCAGCTCCCGAACAGGACACGAGCGGCGTGGCCGAGCACGGGGTAGATCGCACCGGCCATCAGGACGACCCAGACACCCATCACGGTCCAGAACATCTGCTTCTGGTAGCGCGGGCCCTTCGACCAGAAGTCGACGGCGATGACGCGCAGGCCGTTGAGCGCGTGGAAGAGGATGGCGGCGACGAGGCCGTACTCCAGCAGCGCGACGATCGGGGTCTTGTACGTGGCTACGACCTTGTCGTAGTCCTCGGGGGAGACACGCACGAGAGCGGTGTCCAGGACGTGAACGAACAGGAAGAAGAAAATGAGGACACCGGTGACTCGGTGAGCCACCCACGACCACATTCCTTCCCGGCCGCGGTACAGCGTTCCAGCCGGCACGGAAGTCCCTCCGGGAGCGGGGATTGGGGCCGCGCCGGCTTCTCTGTCGGTCGGGCCCGGCCGGGTACGGTCCACCGGCCCCCAGCATCGTATCCATGCGGTGCGCTGCCGCTTACGGGGGGCCTGGCTGTGTGATCAAACTGGCACCGGATGGGGTACGGCCGGGCGGCTACCGGGGTGGTGTGTCCTCTTATTTGCCGTGTGCGGGTGCGTTGTGGCTGGTCGTGCCCCGCGGCGGAGCCGCTGATGGACAGGGTCCCGCGCCCCTGAGGAGTTGCGCCAACCGCTCGTTTGCCAGTTGCCGGAGTTCCTCCGCCGCTATCACCCGTTCCTCCTCCGGATCGTTTGTCAATCGTGATCGGATGGCTTCGAGGATGCGGTCGAGGGACTCGTCCGGGTGGGTGTCGCCCAGATAGATGACGAACGCGTGCCCGAATCGGGCCTCGTAGGCCGCGTGGGCCGCGCTCAGGGCCATGTGGGCCGCGGAGTAGGTGCCCTCGGGCAGTTCGGGGAGGGATTCTCCCGCCAGGGCCTCCGAAAGGTCGCCCGGTGACAGGTCGTACGCCGCCTCGTCCGCCGCGGCCAGGAGGGACTCCAGGTCGGGATAGGGGCGGTGGTCCGCGATGCGGTGGGACCAGCGCAGGCTGTGCAGGCAGTGCAGCAGGAGGGAGCGGGCCTCGTCGGTGGGTGCGGTGTTGAACGCGTCGAGGGGCCTGGGGAGAGAGGGTAGGCGGTGGGCGGGCAGCGTGGTTCCTCGCGTCACATGTGGCGTGGCAGGGGATGCTGTGAAAGGTGTGTCGTCAGGTTATCGAGAGTGGTCACTGTGTGTCCGTGTGATGCCTGAAATTCACCCGAACGGCAGAGTTTCGGAAGGGCTGGATGACGGGCGACGCGCGGATCGGTCGTACGTTGGCAGAGTGACCCAGCACAAGCGCCGGGCTATGGCGCAGCAGGTGATGCGTAAGCGGACGGTCGTGGCCGCCGCGTTCGTCGGGACCGTCGCGCTCGGCACGGGCGTCGGGGTGTGGGCCTCGTCGGGCGGTGACGGCGGGGCGGGGGACGGGAGCGCGCGGCAGTCGTCGTCCGGCCGGGTGGCCGAGACCGGCGGTGCGGCCACGCCCTCGGCGAGTTCGACCGGCCGGTCCTATCCGCTCTCCCCGGCGCCGCGCACGATACCCGCCGTGCGCTCGCACACCGCGGCGCGCGGACCCGGCTGGAGACCGCAGAAGGCGGACCGGGTGGTCGTCAGCGACGGGGAGCTGGCCGGTGCGGGGGAACTGGTGGCCGGGGAGCTGGGGCTGACCTATGCCGGGCAGAAGGACGATGTGCGGGCGGGGGACGTCCGGCTCGCGCTCGGCGGCGGGGGCGGGAACCAGGAGTCGTACACGATGACCGTCCGCGACGGGCGCGTCGACATCAGCGGGCCGGGCGAGGCGGGGGTGTTCTACGGCACCCGCACGCTGAAGCAGGAGGTCCACGGCGGCGGTACGGCGCCGGAGGGGGTCGTACGGGACGAGCCCGCCAAGCCGGTGCGCGGGTTCATGCTGGACATCGCGCGCAAGCCGTTCAGCGAGTCCTGGATCGAGGACCGAATACGCGAGCTGGGGGACCTGAAGTTCAACGAGCTGGGGCTGCACTTCTCCGACGACCAGGCCTTCCGGATCGAGTCCACCAGCCATCCCGAGATCGTCTCCAAGGACCACCTCACCAAGGCGCAGGTCAAGAAGATCGTGGACCTGGCGAACAGCCGGCACATCACCGTCGTGCCCGAGATCGACTCGCCGGGGCATCTGGGCGCGGTCCTCGCCGCCCACCCCGACCTGCAGCTGCGCAACGCGAGCGCGGTCGCCACCAAGGGCGCCGTCGACATCTCCAAGCCCGCCGCCGCGAAGCTCGTCGACGATCTGCTGAACGAGTACGCGGGGCTGTTCACCGGCAGTCAGTGGCACCTCGGCGGCGACGAGTACCAGGCGCTGACCGTGAAGGACCCGCAGGCCTCCTATCCGCAGCTCGCGGCCGCCGCCCGGCAGAAGTACGGCTCCGGCGGCACCGTCGCCGACCTCACCACCGGCTGGCTGAACGACCGCGCCGCAACCGTCCGCGCGCACGGCAGGACCATGCGGGCGTGGAACGACGGCTTCTACCGCGGTACGTCCGTGCAGGCGGCCAAGGACCTCCAGGCCGCCTACTGGACCGGCAAGGAGCTCGGCGCCCGGCAGCCCGTGGAGTACCTGAGCGCGGGCCGCAAGCTCGTCAACTACAACGACGAGTTCCTCTACTACGTCCTCGGGCAGCCGCAGACCTTCGTCTACCCGACCGGGCAGCGGATCTACGAGCAGTGGAGCCCGCTCGTGCTGCGCGGCACGACCGCCGTACCGGCGAGCTACGACGGCCAGGTCCTCGGCGGGACGTTCGCGGTGTGGTGCGACTTCCCGGACGCGCAGACCGAGGACCAGGTCGCGGCAGGGATACGGATGCCGCTGCGAGCCACCGTGCAGAAGCTGTGGGATCCGGGCAAGCCGCCTTTGTCCTGGCTGGACTTCCAGCAACTTTCAGCCAAGCTCGGCTGAACCCACCAAGGGGCGCGGGGAACTGCGCGACCACCCACAAACCACCACCACCCGGCATACAACAGACACCCACCATCCCAGTAGCCGCCCCCTGTGACACCCGGAGGGTTTCGCACGCAGTAAGGGGAAGTGCGGGCTCCGTACCGGTCGGCGCCCCGGCGAGGGAGACATTTCATGAGCCTGGTGGAACGAATCGCACAGGCCGACGAACGCGGACTGGCGGCCAGCGGACTGGCTTGTTTGGACCGGTGCCTGCCTCTGCTCGGTGCCGACGACGAACTGCTGCGGCCCCTGTGGGCGAGCCTCGCCGACGGCTCCGACTGGGGCGGAAGTCTGCAGAAGGCCCGCGGGGCGCTCGGCACGGAGGAGCCCGGCGACGAGGAGGCGGCACGGCTGGTCCGCCGGATGCTGCAGGCGGCACCGGCCGACCGGACCGCCGAAGCGGTACGGCCCTGGGCGGACGCCTGCTCGGTCGCCGCGCTGCGCGTGCACCGGCTGCTGGACCCGGCGGCGGACGGCACGCCGGACGCCGCCGGCCTCGACGCGGGGCGGGCGGGCGACACGGCGGACCTGCCGCCGCTGGTCGCGGCCGAGCTGCGGCGGCAGACCGCCGTACTGGACCTCTTGGCCGAGCACGGGCCGCACGGTCTGCGTCGCGCGCTGGACCTGTCGGTCGAGGGGCGTCGGGTGTTGCGTGCGGTGGTGTCACGCCGGGCACGTGTCGAGGCGGGGTCCGGGGAGTGACGGGCACCGGATGCGGGGGCGTCTCCCGGTCAAACCCCCTGCATGAGCAAGTCCTGTGACTGTCGTGCGGTGGAGCTGGGGTAGTCCTGCGACGGTTGGCGGAACGTATCTCTGAGGCGTGACGGATGGGCGGAACCCATCGCTCTTCCCTATGTGACAGCCCAGTACGTGACACCCCAGCAGGAGACCCGGCCACAGGCCGCGGCGAAGCCCGTGCGATGGGCCGCGGACACCGTGGCGACGATGCGCGAGGGCGCCCGGGTCCGGCTCGACTACTCGGCGCAGAGCCTGTGGCGGGTCGACCGGATGATCGAGGAGATTCGGCGCGAGGGGCCGCCGTACGCCGCCGTCGACAGCGTGCTGCGCGGCTTCGGCGCCTACGCCGGTGAGGTGATCGTCCGCCAGACCGGCGCCGAGTGGTGGACGACCGGCGGCGACCACTGGGTGCGCACCCCCGACGGCCGGCTCTGGGACCCCATCGACGAGGCCCGCCGCGCCTACGGCGGCCACGGCTCGCTGCGCCTGCTCTGCCGCGACGCGACCGCCCCCCACTGATCGGGGTGGGAGCGTCACGGGGCCGGGCGACACTTCCCAGCGCAACCGTCCACGAAAACGTCACCGTCCCGTCGGCCGGGGCCGCCGTATCGCTGTGACACTTCTGTGAGGCCCGGCGCAGATGATCGTGGAAGGCGGAGACACGGCCGGAGCGTGTCGGACCGTGACGGACGCGCCACGCAGTGGCCATGAACTCGGCACGAACGAGGACGTCTTGGGCCAGGGAGGCGAACCCCGGCGCGCGCAGCCGCGGGACGGGGAGCTGGGCGCGGCCGTCGCGCGCGCCCAGGACGGCGACGAGTCCGCCTTCGCGGTGGCCTACCGGATCGTGCAGCCCGGCCTGCTCGGCTATCTGCGGGGCCTCGTCGGCGAGGACGCGGAGGACGTGGCCGGTGACGCCTGGCTGGAGATCGCCCGCGACCTCGGCCGCTTCAAGGGCGACGGCGCCGGCTTCCGCGGCTGGACCGCGACCATCGCCCGGCACCGCGCCCTGGACCATCTGCGCCGTCGGCGGGTACGGCCCCGCAGCGCGCCGCTCGAACAGGACGCGCTGGAGCTGCCCGGCCGGCTCAGCACCCACGACCAGGCCCTGGAGTCGCTCTCCACCGAGCGGGCGCTGGAGCTGGTGCGCAGCCTGCCGCGCGACCAGGCCGAGGCCGTGCTGCTGCGGGTGGTCGTCGGCCTCGACGGCCCGGCTGCCGCACGCGTCCTCGGCAAGCGCCCCGGCGCCGTCCGCACGGCCGCCCACCGGGGGCTGAAGCGGCTCGCCCGGAACCTGGGTGTCCAGGGCGCCGCGGACGACGGTGGTGAAGGTGTGACGGATGACGGCCCCCGCACGCTGGGTGAGTCGACATGAACGGCGCGGACCGCCCCCCGTACGGACACGGGGAACACATCGGTTCCGGACCCGGTACGAGGTCCGGAAGGGGGTCGTGCGTCTCCGGTACGCCGGACGAGGACGGGAACAGACATGGGTGAACGGCACAGCGGCGACGGTCCCTTCGGCCGTCGGCACGGGCACCCCGGCGGCACCCTCTCCGCACCGGACCACGTCGACGGGTACGGGCATCTCACGGCCTCCGGATGCGAGGCGTGGCTCGCCGCCGCGCTGCGCGCCGGCGGCGTCGACGCCGAGGCCGAGCGCCGGGCGGTGGCCGCCTTCCGGGCCGCCCGCGAGCCCCGGTTGTCCGCCGCGCGCACCCGGCGCCGGGACGACTGGCGGCCCGCCGTGCCGCGCCGCGGGCGGCGCTCGCTGCGGACCACGCTCTCGGTGGCGCTCGCGAGCCTCGCGCTGGGCGGTGTCGCCGTCGCGGCGATCGGCTCCGCCCGGTCCGGCCCGGACGCCCGGCCGGACACCCCGCGGCCGGCCCGCCCGTCGGCGAGCGGCCCGCACCGGTCGGCCGCTCCCGGCGCCTCGGCCGGGACCACCGGGCCGGGCTCGGCGAGCCCGGCCGGCCGCCCGCACCACCCGGCCACCGCGCGGGACACGGTGGCCCACTGCCGTGCCTACGAGCGGTCCGGGGAGCGGGGCGGCGCGCTGGACGCGACGGCCTGGCAGCGGCTCGTCGCGGCGGCGGGCGGCTCGGACAAGGTCGCGTCCTATTGCGCGACCCAGGTGACGAACGGCACAACCGGAAACGGACGGAAGGTCAAAAAGGACGCCAAGTCGGGTGAGTCGGGTGCCGGGCCGGAGTCGCACGGCGACAACTCGAAGCCCAAGCCGGTGGCGGGGGGCGCGAAGCCGGAGACGGGGAGCGGGAAGTCCGCCCCGGGGGCCGCGAAGCCGGGCGACGCACGCGCCAAGGCCGCCAACGGCGGCTGAACCGGGGCGGTTTCTACCGCTTACCGCCACGCCACGGTGAACTCGCGGCATGCCTGCGGTCCACCGGAGATCAGGACATACCGGTGTAGTTCCAGCCGGTCGCTGCCTTGATCCGTCCGCCGAAGGAGCCGTTCCCGAGACCCGGGTTGACCCACATGGTGCCGGAGGAGTCCCGTTCGACGAGGTCGGGCTTGCCGTCGCCGGTGAGGTCGCCGGCGCCGATCACGGCGTTGTACCCGGTGCCCCAGTTGCCGAAGACCAGCTTGCGGGACCGGAAGTTGCCGTGGCCGTCGCCTGCCATCAGCCACAGGCTGCCGGAGTGGTCGTAGGCCAGCAGGTCCCCGATCGCGTCGCCGGTCACGTCACCGATCGAGATCAGCTTCGTGTAGGTCAGCCCGGAACGGATCAGTTGCCGGGCTCCCAGCGTCCCCCGCTGGGTGACGGGGACGACATACAGGTCACCGGTCGAGGCGCTCCACGCCACCAGGTCCGGGGTGCCGTCGCCGTTCAGATCACCCGGCGAGGAGAGCCACTTGTACTGATGGAAGCCGGTGCCCAGCGAGGCGTACGGGGTGTTCGGCGAGGGCCAGTGCCCGCATCCGGCACGGTACGCGCGCAGTTCACCGCCGGGCATGCGCACCAGCAGTTCGTCGCAGCCGTCCCCGTTGATGTCGCCGAAGGGCACCGCGGTGATCCCGCTCGGCCAGCCGCTGCTGCCGCTCGTGCCGGTGAACGTGCCGTCCGCGCGGGACGAGAAGTGGGCGGTGAGCCGGCCCGTCGAGGTCAGCGTGGTCAGGGAGCCGAGGCCGCTCGCGCTGTAGTCCCGGTAGGTGTCCGCGGCACCGGTCAGCCGCAGGGTGCCGGTGGCCACCGCGCCGGTGCCGTCGGCCGCCCTGGCCGTCATCTTCCAGGTGTAGGTGCCGTTCGGGAGCGCTGCGCCGCTGTCCGTGCGGCCGTTCCACGTCACGTCGACCGAGGCCCCTGCGACGTCGGCCGTCTGGGTGCGCAGTACGTGGCCGAAGGGGTCGCTGAACGTCACCGTCGCCGAGGCCGCGGGACGCGACAGCTGAACGGTCAGCCTTCTGCCGCTCGTCCGCGGGTCGATCACGGCGATCGGGGAACGCGGCACGGAGACCGGCACCAGATGGACGCGCTGCTGGGAGTCGACATAGGCCGCGGGGCCGCCGAACCTGTCGACCGTCCAGACCCCGGTGGCCGCGCCGGCGAACCCGGTGGTCACCGGTGCTGTTCCCGCGCCGTTGTGGAAGTCGGTGAGCATCAACGCGCCGGTGGCCGGGTCGCGCAGGACCAGGTAGCCGTCCCCGAGTTGAGCCTGCCCGTAGCGGACCGGGATGTTCTTGCCCGCGGTCAGGTCCCACACCCCGGCCTTGTCGGTGACTCCGTCGACGTGCACGCAGGACCAGTACAGCCAGCGGCCGACGGCCTGGACCGCGGACAGGTTCCCGCACGCCGGGTCCACCGGGAGATCCGCCGTGTACCGCTTCGAGACCAGGTCGTAGGACCGGACGGCACCGTGGTGGCCCGGGTCCTCCTCCCAGACCTTCCGGCCCCACAGTGACGCCGCCTCGGTGGTCGACTGGTAGGGGAGCGCGCTGGGGGCCTCGAAGTCCTGGACGAAGAAGTATCCGCTGTCGTGCTGGAGGATGTAGCGCCCGGAGGCGGCCACCGCGGCGCCGGTCGCGTAGAGGTGCTGGGAGGATCCGCCGGCGCCCGGCGAAACGATGCCGTCGGATGTCTGGTAGGCCACTTGCCCGTTGCCGCGCGCGATGACCCCGGTGCCGTGCTGCGTGACGGTGGTGCGCGGCCCGGCCTGCAGGGAGGAGCTGATGTCGCGCTCGTACACGGGGTCGGGCAGCGCCGAGTTGGACACCCAGTCGTCATTGGCCAACGTGCCCGCGCCCAAGGAAAGATCCCGCACCTGCGCGGGAAGCGGCGGCACCTGGCGTACGACGGAGCTTGTCGGCACCTGGCCGGAAGCCGCGGTGATCCTGCGGACCGCCCAGTCCTCGGAGCTGGTTCCGGCGGTGACCAGCACGCTGCCGTCGGGCGCCGTCACCAGGTCCGGCTGTGCCCAGGGGAACAGCTTCTGCGTGGCCCCGCCGCCGATCGGTACCGCCTGCAAGGCATCGCCGGGGGCCGTGTAGGTCGTGGTGATCAGGTGGTTCACGAGGATCCAGCCACCGGTCACGGCGATGTCGGCAACCCCAGCGTCATTGTTCGCGGCGGCGGCCGGCAGGGGCGTCCGCGTCGGCGTCGCGCCGGGATCGTCCCGGGGGACGGTGTCGACGTACGTGGGCCAGGAGTTCGGATGGGCGTACACCTGGCCCGCCGAAAGACCGATCTTCACCGAGGTGATGTCCGTCCCCGCGAAGATCTCGTGCACGGTCGCGGCAGCGTAGTCCACCAGGAACGGCAGCACTCCGGAGGCGGTGCGCAGATACAGCACGGCACCGGCGTCGTCCTGGGTCAGCACTCCGGCGAAACCGGTCACCTCCGGCGGGCACGGGATGGGCGTGTCGGTGACCTGGCCGTTCGCGGACCGCACCAGGTGCAGCACCTGCGGGCCGCTCTGCTGCGCGTGGGTGAGGATGGACGAGCCGGTGTAGGCGTGCGTCCACACCTGTCCCGCGGGCGGCTGGATGGACGTGGTGGCCCGGGTCGCCAGGTCCTCGATGTGTACGACTGTGGTTCCCGACTCCGGCACGATGCCCAGGCCGTCGTGGGGGGATTCGACCGCGGGCGTGACGGTGTAGGACTGCCCCGAGGCGTCGTCGGTCCACTGCGTCCCGGACGTGCCCTGCTGTGTGTGCAGATATCCGGTGTCACCCGCCGCCTTCACGGTGTCCTCGGGTGGCAGGTATGCGGCATCGGCCGGTAGCACGACCTCGCCGGAGGTGTCCGCCTGCGCGGGCCCTGCTGCGAACCCGAGGCCCGGAACCAGGCTGAATGCTGCGGACGCGGCCACCAAGCCGCGTCTGAGGGCGCGTTGAGCCACCCATCCCTCCCCAAAAGGCAGCGCATGGCTGGATCACAATGGCCCCGTACCGTCACAATCAGCGCACAGCGCACAGCGCGACTGCGAAAAGCGAAGCAGAAAACGCCGGCTGGGGCCCCACCCATGCAAGTGGCTGGATCTTAGCGCTGCTCACTTGTCGCAAGGGCAACGAATGCGTGGCGTTTGGCGCAGCAGAGATGATGGCGCCCGCCTGGTGGCGACCCCCGTGCGTCACCAGGCGGGCAGGAGCGGCGGTTGATCTCGCCGATACCGGAACTTACGATAGATGCGGCGCGGTATCAAGTGAGAGGTTAAAGTTCCCCTGTTCCCTTCCCGAGGTCGATCAGTGGCAGGAGTCCCACATGCCCCCACGCCTCTTCGACGGCAGGCGCGTGCGCGCCGCACGTCGGGGGAAGGACCTCACCCAGAAGCAGCTGGGCGCGGCAGTCGGCGTCACCGGCACGGCAGTTGCGCGATGGGAGGGCGGCGAGGACTTTCCTCCGGGTGAGAAGCTGCCCGCCCTGGCCGCGGTGCTGGGGGAGCCGATCGATGTCCTGTTCCCCCGGGACGGAGTGCCGGACCTGGCGGACCTGCGGTGTGACGCCGGTCTGAGCCAGCGGGAAGCCGCTGAGGCCATCGGCGCCAGTCGCGTGCCGTTGAGCAACGCCGAGCGCGGCAAGCGCAAGCTCAACGACGCGTACATCGAGCCCCTGGCGAAGGCGTACAAGGCGAGCACCGAGGAACTGCTGGCGGCGCAGGAGCGCTCCTTCGGCAACCTGGCGCCGGACGAGCCGCCGGCCGGGCAGTGGCCCATCCCGCGGACCCTCGCCGAGAAGATCACCTACATGATGACGACCTATCCGCCGGGCAACCAGCCCCCGCAGGACGCGGAGATCGCCCAGGCCATCAACACGAAGGCCGGACAGGATCTGGTCACGGCGGATGTCGTCCGGGCGCTGCGGACCGGCGCGCAGACCGTCGTCGGCCCGCAGGACCCCGCGGTACTCGAAGGCCTGGCCGAGGTGTTCAGCGTGCCGGTGATGTATTTCCAGCCAAACGAACAGGCGGCCCGACAGATCACCGAGGTCGCCGAGCTGCTGAAGGCGATCAACGACCGCAAGATCCTCGCTCTCGCCGCTCGCGGCAACGAGGACGGCCTGTCGCCGGACATGATCAGCGTCGTGGCCAATCTGGCCGCTGGAATCCGCACGGGCACCATCCCGGGCGACGACCGGTAGCACCCCGGTGGCCGGGTCGCATCAGTGCCGAGGCGAGGGCGGCTGCCACTCCCGTACAGTCCGTCGTACCAGCAGTCCGTCGTACCAGCGCTCCGTCAGCGGTTTACCAGGAGAAGAACCATGGACACCGAAGCCGGTCCCGGCTCCCTGCCGTACGTCCCTGGAACGGGGCGGCCGGTCCCCGAAGCCGAGCCCGGACTCGTGGAGCGGTGGCGTGCGCAGGGAGGCGAACTGGTCGAGCTGCTGACCCAGGTACGTGAACGGCTCGGCGGGATCGCCGCCTTCCGCCTCGGGCCGACTCCCACCGTTCTCGTCACCGACCCGCGGGCGGTCCAGCACGTACTCGCCCGGCACCCCGAGCGGTACGTCAAGCGCTCCCACCGCGCCCGCCTGCTGATCGGCGACGGCGTCGTCGCCGCCACCGGCGAGCCGTGGAAGCGACAACGCCGCTTGCTGCAGTCCCAGTTCACCGGTACCGGGATGCGCCGCTACGAACAGCGGATCACCGCGGCCGCCCGGACCACCGCCGGGCGCTGGGCCGGATACGCCCGGACCGGGCAGACCCTCGATGTCGGGCAGGAGATGCGCCGCTTCGCCCTCGACGCCATCTGGCGCTCCCTCACCGGGCATCCCCTCGATGACGAGACCGAGCGTGAACTGGCCGCCGTGGCAGCCGTGGCGGCCGCCCTTCCGACCCTGCCCGCCGATGCCGGCGACGCCCGGGACGCCGTTGCCGCCGATCTCGCCCGGATCGATGCGGTCGCCCGGCACGCCATCGAGGCCGCCCGCGGCGGGGCGGCCGGCCCCGACGGTCCCGGCTTGCTGCAGGTCCTGATCGACGCCGCTGCCGAACACCCCGAGTACACCGACCAGTTGATCCGCGACGAGCTGGTCACGTTGCTCGTGGCCGGGCACGAAACCACCGCCACCACATTGACCTGGCTCTACCTGCTCCTCGACCGGTACCCCGCCGCCCGCGAACAAGCTCTCGCCGCCGGCGGCGAAGGCTCACCCCAACGCCGCCAGGCCATGCAGGCCCTGGTCCACGAGACGCTCCGGCTCTACCCGTCCGCCTGGATCCTGCCCCGCTACGCCGCCGAGGACGACACCCTCGCCGGCTACGCCATCGAGGCGGACACCGACCTGCTGATCTGCCCGTACCTCACGCACCGCGATGCCGAACTGTGGCCGGCACCCGAGGACTTCGATCCACGGCGCTTCATCACCCCGGACGGCCGGCCCGCGCACCCGGGCGCCTACCTCCCCTTCGGCATCGGCCCCCGCGCCTGCCTCGGTATGCAATTCGCGCTCCGCGAATCGACCGTCCTGCTCGAACACCTGCTGCCGGCCCACACCGTCGCCTTCCAGTCCACCCCCACGAAGGCGGCGTACGGCATCACCGTCCGCCCCGACGGCCCCACTCCGGCAACCTTGGCACCGCACCTCACCTGAAGCCTGCCTTCGCGCCGCTGCGGCACATCGGCGACGGCCCGAGCGATGCTCAAGCGATGTTCATACGGCGGGCTCCTGCTCGGCCTCGGCAAGCAACTGCTCGGCCTGGGCCGCCGTGATCGAGGCGTAGGCCTTCTGCACGCGCAGAAGCCACGATTCCTGGGCCCTGGTGTCCACGATCGGCTTGGTGGGCAGCGCGGCGGAGGCGACCTCCAGTCGCCGCCCGGCAGTCGCGGCCTGCAGTGCCGCCTTGATCCAGTAGGCCTCGGCGGCGGGCTTCGGGTCCGGGAGGTCCTCCGCGGCATCCTCGGCCACCGACAGCAACTCCGGCGGCGCGTAGTGGCGCAGCTTGTCCTCCACGTCGGTGATGTCCGCGACCCAGCGGTCGAGGCGGACGTCGACCGGCAGCGAGAAACGGGTGAGCTCGCGCAGCCGGGGAGCCGGCGGGGCGAAGGACGTGCCCGGAAAGGCCGTCACCAGATCGCGCCACAGCGGGTGGAGGCAGCGCAACGCGTTCCAGGCGCGCCAACGCGCGGCGACCGCACGGGTGGCGGGGACGCTTGTCCCCAGGGCGAGCATCAGGAAGAACACCTGGAACCACACCGCGGTCCACGTGACCACCTGCTGATCGGCGGCGTGACTCAGCGGAGCGGCTACGTCGATCCAGATCAACGCGATGCGGGCGGCCGTGTAGAGGACACCCATCCACATGGAGACGGCCATCAGCAGCAGGCCCGTGCGCAGGAGCCTGGTCTCCGCGCGGCGGAAGGCGCCGGTCCACTGGTAGCCGGATGCCGTCGCGACAGCGATCGTGTAGAGGTAGAAGACGCTCAGGTAGGCCGCCGCTCCCCATTGACCCGTGTGGTCGGTCACGAAGTCGGTGCTCGGTCTCTTCCGGTCGACCACGGTGAAGAAGAGCACGGTCATCAGGACCATGACAATCAACGCGCCCTTGGGGGCGACACGAGCCATCCAGCGCGAGGCGGCGATGTGCCGGGGGACCACAGGTTCGCTGGTCTTGCCGTAGCTGGTCGCGACGTACGTCACCATGGCCATGAGTGCCACGGCGCCGACCAAGTGCTTGAGCAGGACCGACAGATCGACAACCGGCACAGCGTCCAGCAGGCGCATCACCCCTGGTGTACTGAGCCACAAGGTCACGGCGAAACCCGCGTAAATGCCCCACAGGGACAGTCGGTAGGCGTCGCCGTAACGGACAGCGGGGACCCGCCACACGGCGACAACCGTCAACACCAGAGCAGCAAGGTACTCAAGCAAGGCAAGCACGGCGAAGGAGACTCCTGACGAGGGGGGGGTGCCCCGGCTCGGCCGGGGCCCGAAAGCAGTTACCGCGTCCCGCGGAGGCGCGGAGGGGCGACGGGGTGGGACAGGGAGTCCTCAAGAAGGCTGACCATGTCCTCGCCCGCCGAGGGCTGTTGGCGGACGATCCGCTTGATGAGCGAGGCCGAAAGCTCCGCCTCCTGCTCTTCGGGGGTGTCGTAGCGGGCCCGCGCCTGGACCACCGCACCGGGACCGAGACGGCCGAGGAGCCCTTGGTAGAGATCGCCCGGGATGTACTGCTCGATCTCCTGCCGGCCCAAGGTGGTGCCGTGGTCGAACCACTCATGGCAGAGCTCGTGAAGGATCGTGTGCTCGGTCCCCGTCTGCGTCGGCCGGCGCCGGTACAACACGTACGTGACCTGGTCGGTCCTGACGCGCAGACCGCACGCGGCGCGCAGCCCGCCCTCGGGCTCGGCAAGCTCCACCAGGTGGATGGAGCGACCCCGCGCATCCTCCATGTTCCGCACCAGCGCGTCCACACTGAAAGGGCTGGGCATGGGCAGATCAGCAAGAAGCCGCACACACCGCTTGTGCAACGCGCGAGGCGACAACGGCGCTTTGCTGCGCCACCACATGTGCTCCTCCTGCAAGGCCCTGGGACACGGGCCAGCCATCAGCGCGGCCGCACCCACGCAGTACCCGGGCTGACCTGTCGGTTTCGCGCCGGAACTGGCGAAGAGGACAGTACACAGTCGAAATGACGACCCACCCCCGGCTGGTCGCCTCACGTGAGACGCTCCCTCACCTGCCGCTTCAGGTGATCACTGCAGTGACCTGGTCTTTTCGCGTCGCCACGCAACTGCGAGACAGCAGCTGTCGGGTACCCGGTGATGGCCAAGAGGTGACACACGGCCAAGGCGTTATCGAAACGTTTTGTTGTCTTCGGTAACTTATTCGGCCGGTCGGTCATCGGGCCCTCCCCGGCCACCGGGATGGGGAGGTCGGCCGCAGGTGGCTAGGCCCGCATCAGAGCCTGGATGGCGGTGGCGCTGGGGCGAGGCTCGCGGTTGTGGTCGAACAGCCCGAAGGGGACGGAGAATCCGTTCAGCCACTCGTAGTTGTCCACCGCTGTCCACAGGTGGACGCCGGCGATGTCCATACCGCCGGCGAGCGCATCGGCGACCTGGCGAAGCGCGGCGGTCAGGTAGGCGATGCGCTGGGTGTCGTCGTCACCGCCGTAGCCGATCTCGGCCACCAGGTAGCGCTTGCCCGGCAGTTCTGTGCGCAGGCGGGTGAGGACCTGGCCCAAGCCCTCCGGCCAGACGACGTAGCCTTGCGGGCCGACCGGTTCACCGGCCGGATAGGGGATGATCTTCCCCTCGGCGGTGATGGCCGGGTTGTAGTAGTAGCTGAAGCCGTAGAGATCGAATGCGCTTTCGTACCGCGGCGTGCGTGCGAGGGAGAGCCACGAGTCCCACACGGCCGCATCCAGATCGGCCGTCGCCGCCGCGGCGGCCGCGCTGTCGTCGGCCGGGTGCGGCACGGCCAGCGACTCGTTCGTGGCGGTGGGCCGACCGCCCTGGCGCAGGCGCAGGGCCGCCTCGAAGTCGGCCTGGTGGATGGCCCGAAGGACCGTGCGGAACTCGTCGCGCGAAGTGTGTCCCGGCGGGAACGTGCCGGCCAGGTAGCCCTTGAGCGCGTAGCTGAAGGGGTTGTTGACCGGCATCCAGCCGTCGGCCAGGTCGCCGAAGGTCTCGCCGATGAAGTCGACGTGGCGGGCCCACGTGGCGTGGGCCGAGGGAGCGAGGAATCCGCCGTCGGCGGCGAACCACTTCGGCAGGGCGGTATGCAGGAGACAGACCCATAGGCTCAGCCCCGACCGGCGGCCGGCCTGCAGGATGTGCCGGTAGTGCTCGATGGCCCGGGCGTCGTGCCGGCCTGGTTGCGGTTCGAGCCGAGCCCAGTCCAGCGACAGCCGGTAGTCGCCGAATCCCCAGTCGGCCAGCAGGGCGAAGTCGGCCGCGTACCGGTCGCCGAAGCCGTTTCCGTCGCCGCTGGCGGGCGCCTTGCCGGCTTGCTCCCAGCCCCACCAGTTGTCTGCCGGAGTCGCACCCTGGGTCTGGGTGGCCGAGCTGGAGGAGCCCCAGCGGAACCCGGCGGGGAAGCGCACAAGGCCTGCGGTGGGCGTCGTCAAGGCTACGGTCTCCTCATCGAGGCTGGCAGGGCGATCCGCAGAGTGTGACGGTGAGAGGCCCTGTGCCAGGGCGGGCACCATCGCCGCGCACCCGAGCACGAAGGACCGCCGGGTGGTTAAGTTGGCCTTCGACATGTGCAGTTCAACCAGCTGCAGAACGCGCCACGGTCTTCTCCTTGCTGAGCGGTGCTCGGGGATGAGGCTACCTGGTGGAGATCTTGCAGGGCATGCCGGGCCCCTGCCGCGAGGACACCCTTCGCCGTCGTACGCGGGGGAGGACCCCGTGGAGGTCTCCGCGAATGTGAGGCATCACTCACCGGCAGGCCCGCGACCGGGACGGCTCGGCGCATCGGCCTGGGAGGCATCGCGTGAAGTGCCGGACGCGCTGGTCACGCTGCTGGGCACGGCGACGGGTGGCACCCCGCATCGTCGCAGGTCAGAGGGGTAGGTGCCGGGGCAACGGCCGGGGCCGCCACCCCCCACAGGAGAGGCCCCGGCCGTCGCGCTGACGGGCCGCGCGCGACCCGTACTTCCTTCAGCGCCGGGAGTGCGTTTTCTGTCACACCCCGACCACGCTCGGCCCTTACCCTGCGCACACCCGCACCTTGTCAACAGTTAGTTGCATCTTCTACGGACATGGACGAGGCGCGGTTTCACGCCGTAACGTGCCTTTCGCGCCGGACCGGGAAACAGGCGTAAAGGGAGTCAGGTGCTGGGGGACGACGCGGAGCTGACCGCCGCGGTGCGTGCGGCCCAGGACGGAGACGAGGCCGCATTTCGTACGGTGTATCGCGCCGTGCAACCGCGGCTGCTCGGGTATGTCCGCACGCTGGTCGGTGATCCGGACGCCGAGGACGTCGCGTCCGAGGCCTGGTTGCAGATCGCCCGCGACCTCGACCGGTTCAGCGGAGACGCCGACCGCTTCCGTGGCTGGGCCGCCCGGATCGCCCGTAACCGCGCCCTGGACCACATACGGATGCGCGGCCGCCGCCCCGTCATAGGCGGCGACGAGACGGAGCTGACCGGCCGGGCCGCCGAGTCCGACACGGCCGGCGAGGCCATCGAGGCCCTGGCCACCGACGGCGCCCTCTCCCTCATCGCGCGGCTCCCGCAGGACCAGGCCGAGGCGGTCGTCCTGCGCGTGGTGGTCGGCCTCGATGCCAAGACCGCCGCCGAGACCCTCGGCAAACGCGCCGGTGCCGTACGCACCGCGGCGCACCGCGGCCTGAAACGCCTGGCAGAGCTGCTCGGCGACGATCCGGAATCGGCGGGCGTGCTGGATGCGCTCCCACCCCAGAGAGAACCGCGCGGTCGCGCGGTGTCGTCCGCGACTGTGACGGATACGCGTGCGCGGACGCAGAAGGACATGTGATGGCCGACGAGCAGGACAAGTGGCTGAACCGTGAGACGGCGGACCGTCTGCTGCGCGGTGAGCCGCTGGAAGCCGTCGACGCCTCCGCACGTGACCAGGCCGAACGCCTCTCCCGAGTGCTCGGCGCGCTGTCCGCGGAGGCGGCCCCCGCCACCGGTGAACTCCCCGGCGAACAGGCCGCCCTGGCCGCGTTCCGCAAGGCCCGTGAGGCCGCCGACGCCGAACGGAGCGCCGTCGCCCACGCCGACGGCGCCCCCGCCCTGCCGAGGCCCGGCGCCGACTCCGGCCTGGTCCGCATCGGCGCCCCGGCCCGTACCGGAATCCCGGCCCGGCGGCCCCGCTGGGCCCGGCCGGTGCGCCTGGCGCTCGCCGCCGCGCTGACCGTGGGCACGCTCGGCGGGGTCGCCATGGCCGCCGGGACCGGGATGCTGCCCACGCCGTTCGGGCCCGCGCACCCCGCCTCCTCCGTCTCCGCCGGCGCGCCCTCCGACGGGCCGCCCGCCTCGGTCTCGCCGGAGGGCAGCCACGGCCCGACCCCGAGCCCCGGCACCCCGAGCCGCGGCGCGGGCACGCGCCGCGGCGGCGCCTCCGGCGAAGCCACCGGACCGGACAACCCGCCGGGCAAGAACGCTTCGCCGGGCGCCGGCGACCCCTCCGGCACGCCCGGCAGCCGATGGAAGGACGCCGCCGCGGCCTGCCAGGACATGCGGGACGGCAAGAGCCTGGACGCCGGGCGCCGGCGTGCGCTGGAGAACCTGGCGGGCGGCAGCGCCCGGGTGAGCCGCTTCTGCAAGGTCGTCCTGACCGCCGTCGGCTCGGTCGACGGCCAGGGGAACGGCGGCCAGGGCGACGAGAACGGCGGCAACGGCGGCAACGGCAAGGGCAAGGGCGGCAAGGGCAAGGGCGACGGCAACGAGAACGGCCAGGGCGGTGACGGCGGTCACTTCGGCGACGGCGGCGGAAAGGGCACGTCCGTCGGCGGCACGGGCTGGTTCGGCGGCATCCCGCCCCTTCCGCCCCTTTCCTCGGCCGTCGCTCCGGCGCACTCCCTCCCCGCGACCGGCACCCCGCTCGTCCCGGCACCCGGCCCGACGGACACCGCGCTCTGAGCCCGCGCCCCCTCAAGCGCGCCCCCTCCCACCCACCTGACCTGCGATTTCGTGGTCCGCGAAAAATAATTCGCGCGGGGTGTGACGTTTTTCGAGCCCGGTACGCAGTACTGAGTGAGCCGACTGGTCATCGGCCATCGCACTGAGCCGGGGTTCCCCCCGTACCCACGGCTCGTGCACCTGGCGCGGGCGGGACACGTTCCCCCGGTCCCGCCCGCGCCCCGCTCTCTTCCCCCCCTCGCTCGCCGGACGACGGCGTTCGCCCGTGGACGACTCTCAGCCGGCCCTCACCAGTGGACGACGACCTTGTCGCCCACCCGCACCTGCGCGAACAGCTGCTGGATCACGGCCTGGTCCCGGACATTCACGCACCCGTGGGAGCCGCCTGCGTAGCCGCGCGCCGCGAAGTCGTACGAGTAGTGCACGGCCTGGCCGCGACTGAAGAACATCGCGTACGGCATCGGCGAGTGGTAGAGCGTCGACACCCAGTTCCGTGCCTTCCAGTAGATGTGGAAGACGCCCTCCCTGGTCGGTGTGTACTGCGTCCCGAACCGCACCGCCGTCGTCGTCACCGTCCGGCCGTCGACCATCCAGCGCAGCGTCCGTGTCGTCTTGTCGATGCACAGCACGCGGCCGGTCAGGCAGCGCCGGTCGGGTGCGCCGGCCGGCTGACCGCCCATCAGATACAGCTCCCAGGTGCCGGGCGGGTGGGTCATCGACACCAGCCGCTGCCAGGTGACGGTGTCCGTCCGCCCGGTCTGCGGCAGCCCGCGCTTGCCCTGGAAGCCCCGCACGCCGTGCTCGGTCAGTGCGCCGTACGAGCCGGACGGCCCCTCGGACAGCCAGTCCAGCTGGCGCAGCCGCGCCTGCAGTTCCCGTACGCCGGGCCCGCTGTCGCCGCGCGACCACAGGACGCGGGGAGCGGGAGTGAGAGCCGGGGCCGGAGCCGGGGCGAGGGCGGGCGGTGCGGGCTGGGCCGTCCGGGTGGGGTCCGCGGGCAGCGTTTGCGGGGTCTGGACGTGCAGGGGCGCCCTGGCTTTGGCGTCGGGGGCCCTGGCGTCCGTGGGCTGCACGGTGCAGCCGCAGAGGGCGGCGAGGGCGGCGGCCGAGGCGAGTACGGCGGCGGGTCTTCCCGAGATCCTCATGCCGGGGATGCTTCCCCGCGTGACCGCTGTCGAACGACGGGGCATGGTGAGGGGTGACAGGACGTACTGCGGAGGCATCCATGGCGCGTGAGTCGGAGTCGGGGCTGCCGATCGAGCCGGTCTACGGACCACAGGCGCTGGACGGCTGGAACCCGGGCGAGAAACTGGGCGAACCGGGCGCGTACCCCTTCACCCGCGGGGTGTACCCCACCATGTACACCGGCCGCCCCTGGACCATGCGGCAGTACGCCGGTTTCGGTACGGCCGCCGAGTCCAACGCCCGCTACCGGCAGCTGATCGCCCACGGCACCACCGGCCTGTCGGTCGCCTTCGACCTGCCCACCCAGATGGGCCACGACTCGGACGCGCCCCTCGCCCACGGCGAGGTCGGCAAGGTGGGGGTGGCGATCGACTCGATCGAGGACATGCGGGTGCTGTTCGACGGCATCCCGCTCGACCAGGTCTCGACGTCGATGACGATCAACGCACCGGCGGCCCTGCTCCTCCTGCTCTACCAGCTGGTGGCGGAGGAACAGGGGGCGCGGCCCGAGCAGCTGACCGGCACGATCCAGAACGACGTGCTGAAGGAGTACATCGCACGCGGGACGTACATCTTCCCGCCGAAACCCTCCCTGCGGCTGACGGCGGACGTCTTCAAGTACTGCACCGCCGAGATCCCGAAGTGGAACACGATCTCGATCTCCGGCTACCACATGGCCGAGGCGGGCGCGTCACCCGTTCAGGAGATCGCGTTCACCCTGGCGGACGGCATCGAGTACGTCCGTACGGCGGTCGCGGCGGGCATGGACGTCGACGCTTTCGCGCCCCGCCTGTCCTTCTTCTTCGTGGCCCGTACGACGCTGCTGGAGGAGGTCGCCAAGTTCCGCGCGGCGAGGAGGATCTGGGCGCGGGTGATGCGCGAGGAATTCGGCGCCCGGAACCCCAAGTCCCTGATGCTCCGTTTCCACACCCAGACGGCCGGCGTCCAGCTGACGGCCCAGCAGCCGGAGGTCAACCTGGTCCGGGTGACCGTCCAGGCCCTGGCCGCGGTGCTGGGCGGCACGCAGTCGCTGCACACCAACTCCTTCGACGAGGCGATCGCCCTGCCGACGGACAAGAGCGCCCGACTGGCCCTGCGCACCCAGCAGGTCCTGGCGCACGAGACGGACGTGCCCGCGACGGTCGACCCCTTCGCGGGCTCCTACGCGATGGAGCGGATGACGGACGACGTGGCGGAGGCGGCCGTCGACCTCATGCGGAGGGTCGAGGACCTGGGCGGGGCGGTGGCGGCGATCGAGCACGGCTTCCAGAAGGCCGAGATCGAGCGCAACGCGTACCGGATCGCCCAGGAGACGGACGCCGGCGAACGGGTCGTCGTGGGCGTCAACCGCTTCCAGCTCGACGAGGAGGAACCGTACGAGCCGTTGCGGGTCGACCCGGCGATCGAGGCCCGGCAGGCGGACCGCTTGGCCAAGCTGCGGGCCGAACGGGACCAGGGCGCGGTGGACACGGCACTGGACGCGCTGAAGAAGGCGGCCGAGGGGGAGGAGAACGTGCTGTATCCGATGAGGGAGGCGCTGCGGGGGCGGGCGACAGTGGGGGAGGTGTGCAACGCGCTGCGCGAGGTGTGGGGGAGTCATGTGCCGGCGGATGCTTTCTGAGCTGGGCGATTACTCCGTATGAGTGATCACGAGCGGAAGCGGCACGTACCCGGTTACGCTCGTGAAAAGTGGGCCCCGAAGAGGAGGACGCCATGGCCGTACTGCAGCAGGAGCTGACTCTGGGCGAGGCTGCCGACCAGCTTGCCCGTGCACTGCCTGGCCACCGCGTGGAGATTCTCCAGGGGAGGCTCACTGTGACACCGCCGCCGGATGGTTCGCACGCTCTGTCGCTGACGAAACTGGGCAGGGCTTTCGATCGGGCGGGGCTCGTTGAGGCGGGGTATGAGTACGTCCAGGGCGTCGGGCTCTGGTTGCCCACCTTGCCCGAAGACTTCGCGATCCCTGACTTCTCCGTCGTCGACCCGGACTTCCGCGACGCCCATGTCACGAAGAACTACTACGCACCGAACGTCTTCCGCATGGTCGTGGAAGTGACGTCCTCGAACTGGTCCGACGACCTCGGTCCCAAGGTCGAGTGCTACGCCCAGGCCGGCCTCCCCGTCTACCTCATCGCGGACCGCAAGCACGAGGAGGTCCTGCTGTACACCGGCCCAACCGACGGGAAGTACCCCGACCCCGTCCGCTTCAAGCGTGGCCAGACCATCCCCATCCCCGAATCCGTCGGCGTCACCCTGGACCTCTCCGTGGACACCCTCCTCGACGGCGACGACTGACCGTCTCACCCCGAGAAGCGCCCGAGATACTCCCTGAGCCCCTCCGCCGACTCGCCCGCCCAGCCCACGTACCCGTCCGGGCGGATCAGGAAGACCCCCGGGCCGTAGGACTCCGGGACCGCCGGGAGGGCTCGGACGCCGGGGAGGGAGGTTTCCGCGCCCAGCAGGGTCCAGTGCGGTCCCCGGAACGCGTCGAAGAGGCGGACGCCGTCCACCGTGCCGTCCGGGGCGCGGTCGCCTGCCCGGACGCCCGACGGGTTGTCCCGCATCTCCACGCTCAGGGACGACTCCCGGTAGCCCAGCCCCAGTTGTGTCGTCTTCCGTCCGCGGGTCACCTCGCCGTGGTGTACGCCCGTCGACAGGTCGAGCATGGCCGCCGCGTTCGCCCGGCGCTCCTCCTCGTAGGTGTCGAGGACTGAATCCGGTGCTCCGGCGCGCAGCACCGCGCCCAGTTTCCAGCCCAGGTTGTAGGCGTCCTGGACGCTGGTGTTCAGGCCCTGGCCGCCGGCCGGGGAGTGGAGGTGGGCCGCGTCGCCGGCGAGGAGGACCCGGCCCACCCGGAAGCGGTCCGCCAGTGCCGTACGGGGCCGGAAGTCCGAGGCCCAGCGCACTCCGGTGACGTCCTCGGCGGCCAGGTGGGTGTACGCGGCCACCAGTGCGCGGATGCCGTCCAGGGACACGTCGGGTTCCGTGCCCTCCGGGAGCCGCACCTGCATCTGGAAGACGTCGGTGCCGGCCAGCGGGCACAGAGCCACGGCGCTGCCGTCGTCCTTGGGGAAGGTGTGCCAGTAGTCCCGGTCCAGCCCCTGCACCCACACGTCCGCCACCACGAACGGCGCCGGGTCGACCGTCTCCCCGGCCATGCCGACGCCCAGCGCACGCCGGACGACCGACCGGCCGCCGTCGGCGGCGACGACGTACCGCGCACGGGCGGACGTACCGTCGGCGAACCGGACGGTCACGCCGTCCGCGTCCTGCGCCAGGCCCGTCACCTCCCGCCCGAAGGCCACCTCGCCGCCCAGCTCGGCCAGCCGCTCGTACAGGACTTCCTGGGTCCGCCACTGCGCGACCATCAGCGGCTCGGCGTACGGCGCACCCTCGTCCGGAGCCACCGGCTCGAACAGCACCTGCTCGTCGGCCCGCTCACCGTCCTTCCAGACCATCTGGCTGGGGTAGGGGCCGCCGGCCGCCCGGATCGCCTCCCCTACGCCGAGGTCGTCGAACACCTCCTGGGTGCGCGGCTGGATCCCCTTGCCGCGTGAGCCGGGGAACAGGGCCTCGGACCGCTCCACGACCCGTGCGTCCACGCCGCGCCGCGCGAGGTCGATACCGAGGGCCAGGCCGGTGGGACCCGCGCCCACGATCAGGACATCCATGACTTATCCCCTTAACGTTGTTAAGTGCCGTCGCCCATGAGCTTGCCCTTAACGCTGTTAAGCTGTCAAGTGTGAGCCCCGAGAAACGTGCCCCGCTGGATCGCCGCCGCGTCGCCGACACGGCTTTGCGGCTGCTGAACGAGGTCGGCCTGGAGGGTCTGACCCTGCGTGCCATCGCCAAGGAGCTGGACGTCAAGGCGCCCGCGCTCTACTGGCACTTCAAGGACAAACAGGCGCTGCTGGACGAGATGGCGACGGAGATGTACCGCCGGATGGTCGCGGGCACCGCGCTCGATCCCGCCGACACCTGGCAGGAGCGGCTGCTGAGGTCGAACCGCGGGCTGCGGGCCGCGCTGCTCGGCTACCGCGACGGGGCGAAGGTCTTCAGCGGCTCACGTTTCACGGGCACGGAGCACGCCCCCGCGCTGGAGGCGAACCTGCGGCTGCTGACGGAGGCCGGGTTCACCCTCGACCAGGCCGTCCACGCGGGCCGTACGGCGAGCGCGTACACCGTCGGCTTCGTCATCGAGGAACAGGGCGTGCAGCCCCTCCCGGGCGAGCGCCGGGAGGGGTACGACGTGGCGGAACGCGCCCGGCGGCTGGCCGAGTACCCGCTGGCCGCCGAGGCCGGGCAACTGCTCTTCGACGGCTACGACGCGCAGTTCGAGGAGGGACTGGCGATCGTCGTCGCGGGTGTCGGGGCGCGGTACGGGATCGGCTGAGCCGTCACTTCCGGGCGGCGCGGGCGTTGCGGATCGCCCGGGTGACCACCGGCGGGAGGAGGTCGACGGCGAGTTTGCGGGCCCGGCTCCTGCTCCGGCGCGGTGCGGGCCGAGCCGGAGACGGCGCGGGAGTCGCGGCGGGCGCCGGGGCCGCCTGCTCCTGCGGCACCGGCTCCTCGGCGGCCTCCGCGTGCTTGGCGGGCGGGAACTCCGGTGCCCGCATGCCCTTCGACTTCAGCCGGACGATCCGGTGCCCGGCGGCCTCCTGGACGCTCAGATCGCAGTCGGACCGCTCCCGCACCATCGCCAGCAGCTCCTCCTGGACCGGCTCCGGGTCGCCCCAGGTGCCGTACAGCTTCTGGGTGCTCAGGCAGATGGGGCGCAGGCCGCGGTTGAGTACGGCCTCCCAGGTCGCTATCGAGACACCGGGGGTGTGCTCGGAGCGGAAGTCGTCCAGCACGACGATGCCGTCCGGGAGCAGCAGATCATGGGCGGCCCCGATGTCGCCGTGCACATGCTCGTACAGATGCGAGGCGTCGATGTGCACGAACCGGCAGGAGCCGGCCTCGACCTCGGCGGGCACCACGGAGCTGGGTCCCTGGAGCACCCGGGGGAGGTCGTCGTGGAAAGAGGTGTAGTTCTCCTCGAAGAGCCGCCGGGTCAGCGCGCTGTACGACTTGGCCGACTCGGCCTGGTTGGCGTCGTCGGGGGCGTCGCCCTCGAACAGGTCGCACACGGTGTACCGCTCGGCGGGCTGCCGGTGCCGCCCTATGAAGATCGCGCTCTTGCCCATATAGACGCCGACTTCCAGCAGGTCACCCCGCATCCCGGCCGATTCCTGCCGGTTCAGGAACCAGTCGAAGAGCAACTGGTCGAGCACCGGGAACCAGCCGGGGACGTCATCGAGACATCGGGGCGGTCGCGTCGTTTCCTGGATGGTGGCCATGCGGAGTGGGCACTCCCTTGTGCGGCGTCTGTGGGATCCCTGCGGGGGGCCTGTGCGGCGTGGGCTCTACGGTGCCTGCCCGCAGGGTCCGTTCAAAACCCAAGCCCAGATGAACGACTGGACAACTTCCGTTCCTTCAGCGCCCTCTTGAGCCGCGGGCCGAACGGCCGCTCCACGAACCGGTGGATCAGCCACGCCAGCCCCAGCATCCCGAGCACGGTCACGCCGAGCGTCGGCCACGCCGGCAGGCCGAGCCCCCGGTGCAGCACCCGGATCGCGAACCAGCCCAGGTGCTCGTGGATCAGGTAGAAGGGGTACGTCAGCGCGCCCGCGGTGACCAGCCAGGGCCAGGAGGCCCACCGCGTCCAGCCCAGCGCCACGACGGCGACGGCCGCGAAGGCGACGGTGACGATCAGGATGACGACGTACGGGTCGCGGTGCGGGTGCGGGCCCCACAGTCCGAGGGTGGCCTCCCGCTGTGCCAGCAGCCAGGACATCGCGACGATGCCCCACGTCAGCAGGTCGCTGCCGAAGCGGTGGATCAGATACAGCGCCAGCCCGCCGATGAAGAAGGGGGCGTACTGGGGCATGATCACCTGGTTCAGCAGGTTGTCGTTCGTGCTGTGGCAGAGCACGGAGGCCAGCGTCCAGACGCAGGCGAACAGCACCACCCGGCGGTAGGTCACCCCGCGCAACACGACGAGCAGCGCGAACAGCACGTAGAACCGGACCTCGACCCAGAGCGTCCAGCACACGCCCAGGACGCGGGTCGCGCCCATCGGCTGCTGGAGCATCGTCAGGTTGACCAGGAACTCGTCCAGCCGGACCGCGTGGACCACGGCGGGCAGCGCGAGCGATGCCCCCGTGATCAGGACCAGCGCGACCCAGTAGGCGGGGTAGAGGCGCGCGACCCGGGAGCGGAAGAAGTCGCCGAGGGTGCGGCCCCAACTGCTCATGCAGATCACGAAACCGCTGATGACGAAGAACAGCTCCACGCCGAAATTGCCGTAGACGGCAGCCCGGGACAGGGCCGGGAAGAGGTGGCCCGGACTCCCGTGCCAGGACGCGGAGACCGTGCCGCCGCGGCCGACGTAGTGGTAGAGGCAGACCATCAGCGCGGCGACGAGCCGCAGACCGTCCAGGGCGAGCAGACGGCTGCCACGCCCGCCGGTGGCGGGGCCTGGCGCCGCACGGGGTATGAGGGGGCCGGGTGCGGTGGCGACGCCGGGAGGTGAAGCAGCCATGTGCGGTTTCCTTCCTGGTTCGGGTCTTCACGGTCCGGCCGCCGACGGCTCCGGCCGTGGCAACGCTCCAACTCGGCTAGCCGCTAGCCGCTAGCCGCGTACGCGCCGACCCAGGCTGCGCGCGGTGCGGGCCACCCGGCGGACCGTCGCGTTGCGCGGGATGAACGCCAGCTGGGCGGGCACCCCGCCGGGCAGGGCCAGCGAGGACAGGCGCCGGCGCTTGAAGTAGCGCACGGTGCTTGCGTTCAGGTTCTTGGTGAGCCAGGTCTCGGCGTGCGAGCGCAGGCTCGGGTAGATCTTCGGCTGCATCGCGAAGCCCACCGCGCGGATCAGCGCACCGAGCACCTCGACGTCCATGCCGGAGCGCTGCTCGGTGACCGCGGCCCGGTCGCCGAGTGCGGGCAGCAGCGCGTCCACGATGGTCACCGGGACCCGGTTGCTGTTCTCGTACGGCGCCAGCTGCTCCAGCAGCGTCTCGGTGCCGATGCGGGCGACGGGCAGGCCGTAGAGCGCCTTCGCCGTGAGCAGGGCGGTGGAGAAGCAGCCGACGACCAGCGCGGGACGCATCCGCTGGTACAGCACCTCGGCGAGGACCGGCGTGTCGACCACGGTCAGTTCGACCTTCAGCTTCTCCGCCTCCTGCCGCAGGGAGCGGGTGAAGCCGGCCGGGGCGGACGGGTGCGGCTTGAACACCACCTTGCCGTGCCCGAGCGCGGCCGCGCCCCTCAGCATCCGCACATGCAGGTTCTCCTCCTGCTCGGCGGTGAGGATCTCCAGCTCCGACAGGTACTGGCCGAGCAGCAGCGCGGGCTCCTCGACGTCCGGCACCTCGGCGCCGGACGGCGCGAGTGCGGCGAGCACCTTGGTGAAGGCGGCGGTCGGCACGAGCTCGCCCGGCACGTCGAACTCGGTGAGCAGCAGCGGCTTCAGGCCCGGCACCAGGTCCAGGTGCAGCACCCGGTCCACCCGGGTACCGACCAGCGGATCGATCTTGTTGCGGGTGGGGCCGTAGCTCATCAGCCCGTCGGCGTAGACCGTCACCGGGGCGCCGGTGAAGATCTGCGCGAGTGCCTGGGACGGGTTGACCTGGATCGACTCGACGGCCAACTCCACGTCGTCGTCGCCCAGTTGCCACTCGTGCCGCAGGAAGCGTTCCCACAGCGGCATGTCGTCCACGCGGGGCGCCCAGCCGCCCGGGTGGAACGGGAAGATCGTCTCGTTGTACGAGATCACCTCGTCGAAGCGGTCGCGCAGCTTCTCGAAGCCGGGTGCCTCGTCCAGCGCCGGCGTGGTCTCGGGCGCGGCCGCGTTGTTGCAGACCAGCAGGATCCGCCGGTCGGCCGGGCCGAAGCAGCCGGAGTCCAGGGCGGCGGCGAGCGTGGCCGTGCCGTACAGGGTCGAGGCCTGGAAGATCTGAGTGGTCACGCGGCGGCCCCCGTTGCGGCGGGACGGCGGCGCAGCCGGCGCAGCTTGCCGGCGCGCTGGATGTCCATCGAGTCCAGCGCGTCGTCCAGCACGTCCTGCGGCATGCGCCGCAGGGCCGCGGCACTCATGGATTTCAGTTTTCTCGCCACCGGGGGCTCGAACCTTTCGATGGATCCCAGATGATGGGAAATGATGGCGCAATAGGTGCGGACCGCCTTCGGCAACAGTTCGTCCGCGTCCCGGTCCTGGGCGGTTTCTGCGACAACCTGATCGAATGCCCGAATGAAATCGAGCTGCCGGACATCACCGATCTGAGTGAGTGACGAGGCGACCCCGCGCCGGTAGAAAACGCCCAGCAGGCTCACCGCGGCGAAGGACTCCGCCTCCCGGTGCAACTTCCAGATCCACGGCCGGTCCTCGGCCGTGCGCAGCCCGTCGGTGAAGTGCAGGAGGCCCTTGTCGACCAGACGGCGGTGGTAGACGCCGGCCCAGGCGTAGGCGTAGTCCACGGACGTCGACCGGTCCGCGGGCAGGATCGCCTCGCGCGGGCTCAGCACCGTGTGCCGCCGGCCGACCGGGACCCGGAACACCTGGCGCGTGCGCGCCGTGCACTGCACATGGTCGGTGCGGATGAAGTCGCAGCCCAGCTCCTCCATGGCCGAGACCAGCTGCGGGAAGTAGCCGGGGGCGAGCCAGTCGTCGCCGTCCAGGAAGGTCAGATACTCGCCGCGTGCCCGGTCGATGCCGGTGTTGCGGGCGGTCGCGAGGCCTCCGTTCTGCTCGTGCCGGACGAAGACGGCCCCCGGCAACTCGCGCTCCGCGCGCGCGAGAATCTCTGGTGTCCCGTCGCGGGAACAGTCGTCGACGAGAATGAATTCGAAGTCCTCACGCGCGTTCGCCCTCAGGCTCCTGAGCGTGTCGGGCGCGTATTGCTGCACGTTGTAGAACGGCACGATGACGGAGAGCTTGACCACGTCAGGGACGTTAGGGGGAAGCCCGTCATTCGTCTTGACCGTCTGCTTGATGCTGAGTGAACGGCACGTGGCGAAGCTGTGAACCAGGTTATTTTCGCGTGCCCGGACGGCCCGATTCGCCATTCGGCGATGTGCTGTTAACCGTTTGTTGCATTCGGGTTGGGCCGAACCTCGGAATGGCTTTCTAGCGTCTTCGGCGTGCCAGCAAGTGCTACGAAGTCCCTGCGGGTCGCCGTCCTCGCCGATTCCGACACCCGGTGGAAGTGGGGCGCGCTCACCGCGCAACGCCTCGCTCCCACGGACGCCGGGATCCGGCTCGACGGCTACCTCCTGCGGGGACGCGCCACTCCCACAGCCCGCCAGCTGAAGGAGGTCGGCGTCCGCGCCGACTCCCTGCGCGAGGTCACCGGCGTCGAGTTCCTGCGCGCCATGGGCGGCACCGCCGAAGACCCGTACGACGTTCTCATCCTCGCGCTCGTCGGCGGCGGCGTCCAGGCCATGCTGCACGGCCTGCGCGCCACCTGGGCGGGCGCCGGCAAGCGCCCCGTCGTCGTCACCGGCTACGTCGGAGTCGTCTACGAGAAGCTCGCCGACGGACTGCTGCTGCGGCACGGCGCGGACCTCGTCCTCGCCAACTCCCGGCACGACGCGGACCGGTTCCGGGCCGTGTACGAGGGCGTGGGCGCCGACGCCTCCTCGGTCACCGAGGTCGCGCTGCCCTTCCTCGGCGGGGCGCCGTACACCGGTGAACATGAGCCGTACACCGTGGTGTTCGCGGCCCAGCCGTCCGTCCCGGAGAGCCGCAAGGACCGTACGTACCTGCTGAACCGGCTCATCCAGCACGCCCGCAGGCACCCCGAGCGCGAGGTGCTGCTCAAGCTGCGCTCCAAGCCGGGCGAACACACCACCCACATCGAGGAGTTGCCGTACCAGAAGCTGGTCCAGGGCAAGAGCGTGCCCGCCAACTTCCGCCTCGTGTACGGCCATATGGGCGAGGTGCTGGACCGCACCGACCTGCTGGTCACGGTCAGCTCCACGGCCGCCCTGGAGGCCCTGCACCGCCGTATCCCCACGGTCGTCCTGACCGACCTGGGCGTGCGCGAGGTGTTCGGCAACCACCACTTCACCGGCTCCGGCTGCCTGGCCTCCTGGGACCAGCTCGACGCCGGGCACCGGCCGACGCCCGACGCGGAATGGGTGTCCCGGCAGGGCGTCGCCGCCGACGGCACCTACGCCACCGCTTTCGACACCGCGCGTGAACGCATCGCCAAGCTGCTGGACCGACCGGGGGGGCTGCCGCCCCTCACCCCCTACTACACCCCCGAGACCGCGCCCGGCTACCTGCCCGGCATCCTCGCCCGCCACCACCTCGGCCCCGACGGCGTCCCGCTGCCCGGCGCGCCCGCCGCCGACAAGGAGCCCGGAGCGGTCCGCCAGATCGTGCGCCGCGCCGCGCGTGGCGCCTACCGCCACGGCGTGCAGCGGGTCGCCCCGGTGATCCGCCGGATGGGGGAGCTGTGACCTCTCAAGGAGATCGGATGTCCAACTCGGAAGCGGGACAGGGCGCGACGGTGCGCCGGGTGCTCGCGGTGATCCCCGCACGCGGCGGCTCCAAGGGCGTGCCCGCGAAGAACCTCGCGCCCGTCGGCGGCATCCCGCTGGTGGCCCGCGCGGTCCGCGAGTGCCGGGCGACCCGGCTGGTGACCGACGTCGTCGTCTCCACCGACGACCAGGCCATCGCCGCCGCCGCCCGGGAGGCCGGCGCCGAGGTCGTGCTGCGCCCGGCCGCCATCGCCGGCGACACGGCGACCTCCGAGGCCGCGGTCCTGCACGCCATGGACGCCCACGAGGCGCTGCACGGCGCGGCCGTCGACGTGGTCCTGCTCGTGCAGTGCACCAGCCCGTTCCTCGTCCGCGAGGACATCGACGGGGTGGTCGGCGCGGTCGTGGACAACGGCGCGGACACGGCGGTCACGGTGGCCCCCTTCCACGGCTTCATCTGGCGGGACGGCGCGGACACCCCCGGCGCGCCGGCCGGCGGCTTCGGCGTCAACCACGACAAGTCCTACCGCCCCCGCCGCCAGGACCGGCCGCAGGACCTGCTGGAGACCGGCGCCGCCTACGCCATGGCCGCGGCCGGCTTCCGCAAGCACCAGCACCGCTTCTTCGGCCACACCGAGCTGGTCCGCACCGACCCGGCGCGTGTGCTGGAGATCGACGACCCGCACGACCTCGCCCGCGCCCGGGCCCTCGCGCCCCTCTTCGACGCGGACCGCCCCGACGCCCTCCCGACCGCCGACGACATCGACGCGGTCGTACTCGACTTCGACGGCACCCAGACCGACGACCGGGTGCTGATCGACTCCGAAGGACGGGAGTTCGTCTCCGTGCACCGCGGCGACGGACTCGGCATCGCGGCCCTGCGCAAGAGCGGCCTGAAGATGCTGATCCTGTCCACGGAACAGAACCCTGTGGTCGCCGCCCGCGCCCGGAAGCTGAAACTCCCGGTGCTGCACGGCATCGACCGCAAGGACCTCGCCCTGAAGCAGTGGTGCGAGGAGCAGGGCATCGCGCCGGAGCGCGTGCTCTACGTAGGCAACGACGTCAACGACCTGCCGTGCTTCGCCCTCGTCGGCTGGCCCGTCGCGGTCGCGAGCGCCCACGACGTCGTACGCGGCGCCGCACGCGCGGTCACCACTGTCCCCGGCGGTGACGGCGCGATCCGAGAGATCGCCAGCTGGATCCTCGGCCCCTCTCTCGACTCCCTCCCCAAGTAAGGACATCCCCTGATGAGCACCAACTCCCGTCTGCGTACGTTCGGTTCGCGCGAGGTCGGCCCGGGCCGTCCCGTCTACATCTGCGGCGAGATCGGCATCAACCACAACGGTGAGCTGGAGAACGCGTTCAAGCTGATCGACGTGGCCGCCGAGGCGGGCTGCGACGCCGTCAAGTTCCAGAAGCGCACCCCGGAGATCTGCACCCCGCGCGACCAGTGGGACATCGAGCGCGACACCCCCTGGGGCCGGATGACCTACATCGACTACCGCCACCGCGTGGAGTTCGGTGAGGACGAGTACCGTCAGATCGACGAGTACTGCAAGGAGAAGGGCATCGCCTGGTTCGCCTCCCCGTGGGACACCGAGGCCGTCGCCTTCCTGGAGAAGTTCGACGTCCCCGCCCACAAGGTGGCCTCCGCCTCCCTGACCGACGACGAGCTGCTGCGCGCCCTGCGCGCGACCGGCCGCGCGGTCATCCTCTCCACCGGCATGTCGACCCCGAAGCAGATCCGCCACGCGGTCGAGGTCCTCGGCTCGGAGAACATCCTGATGTGCCACGCCACTTCGACGTACCCCGCGAAGGCCGAGGAGCTGAACCTCCGCGTGATCAACACGCTGGAGAAGGAGTACCCGAACGTCCCGATCGGCTACTCCGGCCACGAGACGGGCCTGCAGACCACCCTCGCCGCGGTCGCGCTCGGGGCGGCCTTCGTCGAGCGCCACATCACCCTCGACCGCGCGATGTGGGGCTCCGACCAGGCCGCCTCCGTCGAGCCGCAGGGCCTCACGCGCCTCGTCCGCGACATCCGCACCATCGAGGCCTCCCTCGGCGACGGCGTCAAGAAGGTCTACGACTCCGAGCTCGGCCCGATGAAGAAGCTGCGCCGCGTCGCCGGTGTCGTCGCCGAGGCGGAGATCGCCGCGGCCGCGGGCGAGCCGGTCACGGTCTGAGTGTTCTGATCGCCTTACCGGTTCCCTCACGGGTTCCCTTACGACAGGACGGTCGTACGCCGATGAGCCCCCGCGCCGGTCAGGCCGGCCACCCTCCCCGCACGCTCGCCTTCGTGGAGAGCCCGGTCCAGCTGCTGAACGTGCTGGAGTGGGCGCATCTGTACGGCCTGCGCGGCGCGGACCCGGAGCCGCTGGGCTCCGTGCCCGCGCAGGTGAGGCGGACGGTGACCGGCGACTCGCCACCGGCCGGCGCGGACCTCACGGTCGTCGTCCTGTCCCCGACCGACCCCATGAGCCGGGGCCAGCTGCGCCGCATGGCGGACCTGGCCCGGGACGAGGGGTACCGGGTGCGCTGGGAGAACGCGCGGGGCGGCACGACCGCGCCCTTCTCGACGATCGGCGGCCTGGCGGGGGCGCTCCGCCGGGCCGACCGCATCGTGATGGGAGACCCGTTCTCCCGCTACGTACAACTGCTGCTGACCATCACCCGGGCCCGCGACCTGGTCGTGGTGGACGACGGCACGGCGACGATGGAGTTCGTCGCCCAACTCGCCCGTGGCGAACGCCTGGTCCGCTGGCACCGCAAGGGCGGCCGCCCCGGCGCACGCGACCTGCTCTTCGCGCCGGTGTCATCCTCGGCCCGCCGCCGCCTCACGCCGAGCGCCCACCGCCGGGTGGAGGTCTTCTCCTCCATGCCGGTGACGGAGACCCCGGAGGGCGTGACGGTCACGGTGAACGACTTCTCCTGGACCCGGGCCCGCTTCGGCCCGCCGCGCATCACCAAGGGCGCGGACATGGTGGGCACGTCCCTGGTGGAAACGGGCGTCGTGGACGGCGACCGCTACGTGGAAGCGGTCCGCACCCTCTCCAAGGCCCACGGCGCGACCCGCTACTTCGCGCACCGCCGGGAGAGCGCGGAGAAACTCCACCGCCTGGCCGCCGAGACCGGCCTGCAGATCGTCCGCCCGGACCTCCCCCTGGAACTGATCGCCCGCCGCGGTCCCATCGGCCGTACGATCCTCAGCTTCCCGTCGACGGTCGTCCACACCCTGCCGCTGGCCCTGGTGGGAACCGGGGTGCGGGTGGCGGTCTGCGACATCGACCCGACATGGCTGACCGAGAACGCCTCCCCCCGGGCCCAGGGCTTCCTGGCGGGGGTCACCGGGACGGCCCGGGACGTACACAGGCTGGCGGCGGTGAGCCCGGCGTAGCCGGTGCCGCGGCGAGGGAGAGGGCCGTACGGCGCATCAGGCCGGTTCTTCGTCGGCTTCGTCCTCTTCGTCGGCTTCCGCCGCGGCCATGATCGCCGTCTCGTACACGTCGACGACCTGCTCCACGGTCCGGTCTGTGTACTTCGCGAGGTCGGCGACCGCCGCGACCGCCCAGTTCGCCAACGACAGGGCGAAGGCCAGCATTTCGTCCTCACTGCGAGTGCGCTTGACCGCCAGCAGGTAGGCCAGGTTCAGATAGGGCACGAGATCGGGCTCGGCGGCCTGTCTCCCGCTCGTCCGCACCATTTCGATCGTGGTCCGCGTCGCCTCCGCGCGGAGCGGCAGCAGCCGGTCCCGTTCGGCGTGCACCTCGCCGAGAAACCGCCGGCGCTCGTGCTTCTCCATACGTTCCTCCCGGACTTCGTCCCACCCACTGTTGCGGATCGGAGGGGGGCGGCACAGCCGATTCGATCCAACTGCTCGACTTGTCGGGTCGGCCGAGGGCACCGAGGAGGAACGGCGGGTGACGGGCGCCGGCGCCCGGGTTCAGGCGGGGTGGACCGGAGGCGGTTCAGTGCAGTTGGGGCGGGCCCAACAGCGGGTCGTCGGGGCCGCACACCTGCGCCCGCACATGGTGCCCCCGCGTGTCGGTCAGCTGCACGAGGGAGCCGTAGTCGTCGTGCGGGGCGCGGTGCGGTGGCGTCACGGAGATGCTCGGGTCGTACTCCGCCGAGATGTCGCAGCTCTCGGACGGCGAGCCGACCGCGTCGTAGAAGACCGGGAACGCGATGCTGTGGCCCGGCTTCAGTACCAGATGGACCGGCGTGGATTTCTTCGGCTTCGCGTCGCTCGCCGGTCCCTTGCCGACGAAGTATTCGAGCCCCGGGTAACCGTCGAAGGCGCAGGGCTTCGCTCCCTTGTGCGCGGCGCTGAGCATCGCAGTCGGCGTGTTGTGCGGCTTGCCCGGCAGAAGGGTCAGCTTCCAGCTCAGCTGGGACGATCCGCACACGGCGGGACGAGCGTCCGAAGAGCCTCTGGACGGCTGGGTGGCGGTGTCGTGCTCCTTGCCGCAGGCAGCGGCACCCAGCAGCACCACCAGGCTGAGAGCGCAGACCGCCCGTGTCCGCCGCGCCATGAGACTTCCCCCTGGTGAAGACATCCCCACGGGACCCGGTGTCACCGCTCCAGCCCCACCGCACGGAGAGATGCGGACCCTTCCAGGGAGGTTCCAGAAAGAAGTCTCAGTGGCAGGCGCCGGTACGGATGGCCTTGATGAAGGGGGTGAAGGCTTCGGTGGGGATGGTGAGGGTGCCGAGGGCGGGGTCCTTGGAGTCTCGGATGGCTATGTGGGTGGGGCGGGGGGCGATTTCCACGCAGTTGGCTCCGTCGTTGCCGCCGGAGTAGGACGACTTCCGCCAGTTGTCAGGTGCGGGCATCGCAGCTCCTTCGCCATGTGGTGGACCGGGTCGTTTCGCAGCGTCAGCCACCTCCTTCACACACGTGGCGTACTCGACGTATGCAACGAGCGCCGATGCCTCGCCAGGACGGTGCCTAGGCGCGCTGCGCCTCCTTCAGGGCTTGGATGAAGGGGGTGAAGGCTTCGGTGGGGATGGTGAGGGTGCCGAGGGCGGGGTCCTTGGAGTCTCGGATGGCTATGTGGGTGGGGCGGGGGGCGATTTCCACGCAGGAGTCTCCATCGCCGGGCCCGGAGTAGGACGACTTCCGCCAGTTGTCGGGGGTGCCCATGGGTGCCTCACAGCTCTTTCGCCAGCCTGTGGATGAAGTCACGTGAGCGCTCGGGGTCGAGCGACACGGTCTCCATTTTATGAAAGAGCGTTCGAAAGGCGCTGAGCTGGGCTTCTGAGTCGATGAAAGCCGCTCCATAGGGGCCGTCGCGCACGACCGTGTCCAACCTGGGTACGGCGCCCCCTGCGTACGTCATCGCGTTCGCGGCACCGGTGAAACCCTCTAGGCGGAACGGGATGACACGTACGGTGACGTGCCCTGCTTCAGAACGCTCCACCAAGTGCGCGAGTTGAGCCCGTGAGGCGGTGCGGTCGCTAACCATGATCCGCAGTGCGGCTTCGTGGATGACCGCCTCATATGGGGTACCTACGATGGCTGTCTTGCGTTGCATCCGGTGACGGACGCGCAACTCAATCTCCTCAGAGGGGAGTTCTGGAACTCTGTCGGAGAAGACGGCACGCGCGTAGTCCTCCGTCTGGAGGGGGCCGGGGACGAAGAGGAACTGGACCTCCCGCAGGCAGGTGGCGTGGTGCTCCAGCTCGGACAGGTCGAGGAACGGCTTGGGCAGTAGCCATCGGTACTCCTCCCACCAGCCGCGTGTCCGGTCGGTTGCCATGGCCACCAGGGCTGAGATCAGCTCCTCGTCAGTGCACATGTAGTGAGTGGCAAGCCGGCGCAGCCGCGCTTCGCTGACGCCTGCGAGTCCCGACTCGATCTGGTTGATCTGGACGGAACTCACGCCGAGCAGGTCTGCTGCCTCACGACCCTTGAGACCGGCCGCGTCGCGAAGTCTGCGCAGTTCGGCACCCAGACGCATCTGGCGTGCCGTCGGTTCGCGCCTCAAGCCCATCAACTGCTCCTCGGTCCAACACGCCTGAGTGTGTGACTCGTTCAGGGGCAGATTACGCGATCCGCTTGCTCGGTCTGCAAATAAAGGTCTACCGTCAGTGACGTAACACACGCAGAGCGGAAGTGCACCGCGCTGTCCTGCCATGACGGCTGCGGCAATGCCACCGCGCGCCAAATCCCCTCCTTTGTACCGGAGTTGATGACGCATGCCCGAAAATGAAGCCTGGGACTACACCCTCTACATCCCCAACGACCTCAGAGCCGTCACCGTCTGCCGCCGCACCCTGCGCCTGATCCTCACCCTGCACGGGCTGATCGGGATCGTGGACACCGCAGAACTGCTGGCGGCTGAGCTGGTCTCCAACGCCGTACGCCACACCAAGGGGCCTGCAGCCCTCAGGGTCCGCCGTACCCCGGAGGGCACCGTGTGGATCGGGGCGTGGGACACCGATCCCGCTCCGCCGGATCCGCCACGGTCGCTGGAGCAGGTGGCGGAGCTGGAGGACGGGCGGGGGCTGGGGCTGGTGAAGGCTTGTGCGGAGTACTGGGGGTGGCAGCCCACGGCGCGGTTCGGGGATCGCGGGAAGTACGTGTGGTGTGAGCTCGGGGCCGCGTGACCGTGGCAAACGCCGTACTCCGGTCCCGCGACCAGGCGAAACCCGGTCGTGGCGTCCACGGCCCGGTGGTGCGAGTCGTTCATCCTGTCTGATCCGAACAGTCGGTCGAGGGGCAAGGGGACGGCGCATGGAGTCGAACGGCAGCACGCTGCGCACGTCGCGGCGTGGGTTCCTCGTGGCAGGCGGCGTACTGGGCTCCGCTCTGGCCGAGGCTCCCGTGGCGCAGGCCCTCGACCGGCTCGGGGAGGACGGTCGCGGTGACGTGCCCGAGTCGCTCCAGCGGCCCGTGGCGACGCTCCCGGCGGACTGGCAGCCCGTGGCCGAGGCGCTGCGCGGGGTGGGTGGGCTGGGTGCGGACGGACTCGTGTTCCGCCTGACCTTTCCCCGCTACGACCTGAATCTGACCTCGCACGGGGTCGGTGGCCTGGTGGAGGGGTCGTTCGCGGCGTTCGCCCGTTACCCGGACGGCAGCACGATGCTCATGGGCGACGTGGTCGCCACCGAGGACGAGCTGCAGAGTGTCACCGACGCCCTGCAGGCCCATGATCTGGCGCAGACCGCGATTCACAAGCATCTCCCCGCCCATCGGCCGCCACTGTGGTGGACGCATGTCCACGGTGTCTCCGCCGATCCGCTGTCCCTCGCCCGCGCCATGCGAGCGGGGCTGGACGCCACGGCCACCCCCGGGCCCCGGGAGCCCGACACATCGCCGCCGGCCGGTCTCGACACCGCCGCCATCGACGCCGTGCTGGGTGCGAAGGGAAGGAGCGAGGACGGCTACCGTTTCTCCTTCGCCCGCCGGGAGACGGTCAGCGACGGCGGCCGTGTCGTGCCGGGCGCCATGGGAGTCACGACCGCTGTCACCTTCTTCCCCACAGGGGGTGGGCGTGCCGCCGCCACCGGGGACTTCGTCATGATCGCCGGCGAGGTGCAGCGGGTCATCAAGATCCTGCGAACCGGCGGGATCGGCGTGGTCGAGCTGCACAATCACTTTCTGGACGACCAGCCCCGCCTCTTCTACCTGCACTTCTGGGCCGTCGGTGACGCCGTCGCCCTGGCCCGAACCCTCCAGAGCGCCAAAGCGGCCACGAATCTCGTCTCCGGCTCGTGACCGCCGGACTGGTTCAGGCTTCGCCGGCGGGCCTGCGGGCCAGCACGAACGCCCTCGCCCGGCTCTCCTCCCCGGTCGGTTCCCGGCGTACGGTCGCCACCAGCTCCAGGCCCGCCTCCGTCAGCGCGGCGCTGACCTGGTCCGGAGTGCGCCAGTAGTAGTCGAGGTCGATCTCGTGGCCGAAGCGCTCGGGCAGGTGCAGACGGCCGGGCTCCGTGCCGGTCTGGAAGGCGAGGAGGACGTGGCCGCCGGGCAGCAGGGTGCGGTGGAATTCGGCGCAGGCCGCCGGCAGGTGGGCGTCGGGGACGTGGATCGTCGAGTACAGGGCGAGGATGCCGCCCAGGGTGGCGTCCGGCAGGTCCAGCGACGTCATCGAGCCGATGTGGAAGCGTAGTTGGGGGTAGGCGTCGCGGGCCAGCCTCACCATCGAGGGGGAGAGATCCACGCCGAAGGCGGGCACGCCCAGCTCGTCCAGGAGCGCGGTGACGTGGCCGGGGCCGCTGCCCAGGTCGGCCACGGGGGCCGAGCCGTGCTCGGTCACCAGCTCGGCGAAGGCGGTGATCAGGGTGCGGTCGAGTGGGTGCCGGCCGCCGGCCGGGAACTGGGCCGCGTAGTCCTTGGCGATCGTGTCGTAGGAGGTGCGGGTCGTCTGCAGGAAGGTCTCGGCCGCGGCGGAGGCCTCGGTCGGGCCGGTCAGGACGTTCTCGGTCGCGTCGGTCACGGGTGCGGACCCTACCGGCGGCGACCTCGGCACGGGGCCGGTTCGGCGGGGGCCGGTTCGGCGGAGTGGGGCTACGGCCCAGGTCAGCGGTCCGGGGTGGGGTGGATCCGGAGCGTGGACGCGGTCCGGTACCTGGACAAGTCGAGCGGGACTATGGCGAGGCGTGGTATGCGTGGAAGGAGAAACAGAGGTTTTACCCACCAGAGTCCGCCGCCATGCGTCCGCCGGTCAGATTTTCTTCCCCTAACGGGCTGAACTTTTGTTGATCGAGGGGTAGTTGACCATCCGGGCGTCCTACCCTTCAGAGGGTGAAGCAATTGATGTCCCTAGAGTCCGAGGCCGGTCTTGCGGGGGATGTGCTCCCCGGCGTGCTGAGCGAAGCCCTGCACGCCGAACTCGTCGCCTTCCGTCGCGACTTGCACATGCACCCTGAGCTGGGCAATCAGGAGTTCCGTACGACCGCCGCGATCAAGGAGCGGCTGGAGCAGGCAGGGCTTCGGCCCCGCGTGCTCGCCAAGGGAACCGGACTCGTCTGTGACATCGGCCTGACCGAGGGCAAGCGCCCGGCCGTGCCTCTCCTGGCCCTGCGCGCGGACATCGACGCCCTGCCCATCCCGGACACCAAGACCGACTGCGCCTATCGGTCGACCGTGCCGGACCGGGCGCACGCCTGCGGTCACGACGTGCACACGACCGTCGTACTCGGCACCGGGCTGGTCCTCGCCGACCTGCACGCCAAGGGCCTGCTGCCCCGGCCGGTACGGCTGCTCTTCCAGCCCGCCGAGGAGGTGCTGCCCGGCGGCGCCCTGGACGCCATCGAGGACGGGGTGCTGAAGGGGGTCGGGCGGATCCTCGCCGTGCACTGCGACCCTCGCGTCGACGCCGGGCGGATCGGGCTGCGGCACGGGGCGATCACCAGCGCGTGCGACCGGCTCGAAGTCGCCCTGGACGGGCCGGGCGGGCACACCGCCCGGCCGCATCTGACCACCGACCTGGTGAACGCCGCCGCCCGCGTCGCCGTCGACGTGCCCGCCGTGATCGGCCGCCGCGTCGACGCCCGCGTCGGCCTCGTCCTCACCTGGGGCCGGATCGAGTCGGGCCACGCGCCGAACGTGATCCCGCAGCACGCCGAGCTGTCCGGCACCGTGCGCTGCCTGGACCTGGAGGCCTGGCGGGACGCGCCCGACATCGTGCACGCGGCCATCGACGAGGTCGCGACCCTGCACCGGGCCAAGTCCGAGATCACCTATGTACGCGGGGTGCCGCCGGTGGTGAACGACAAGGAGTCCACCGAGCTGCTGCGCCGGGCGATGGTCGCGCGGCGCGGCCGGGACTCCGTCGAGAGCACCGAGCAGAGCCTCGGCGGCGAGGACTACTCCTGGTATCTGGAGCACGTGCCGGGCGCCATGGCCCGCCTCGGGGTACGGCGCCCCGGCGAGCGCACCGTGCGCGACCTCCACCAGGGTGACTTCGACGCCGACGAACACGCGATCAAGGTCGGCGTGGAGATGTTCACGGCGGCGGCCTTCCTGGAACCGAACGGCGTTCAGGGCTGAGCCACGTTCGGCCCCACGAGTCGGGCGGTCCGGCGTCACGCCGTTCGGCCCGACTCAAAAGGCGGTGGCGTGGGGCGCCCGGTCTTACGGGAATTCAAAAGTCATATTTATTGGCGTGACGTCCCGACGGCCGTTAGTTCGTGCGTCCGTGAGTCCGTGATCACTCCGTGCGGAGCCGCTGCCCGCAGCGCTCCCGCACCGCTCCCGAGGTGGGAAGCCGGGGCGGCGCTGAGGATGGACGGTGAGGGCGGACGCTGAGAGCGGGCGGTCCTGACGTGGGCTGCTCCGCCGTTCGGCGCAACATGCTCATAAGCCTTTTGCACATCGTGCGCAATAGCGGCGCGGCAGGGCTAAGACCCCGAGTTCAGGTGCTGTTTGCCTCGAATCGATAACGGCTTCGAGAGAGGGTTTTTTGCGACATCTACGCGCGTTACGATGCCGCGAAGCCGACGCCGAAGGGGCGTTTCGGCTCGAGCACTGGCATGGTGCTCACATCAAGCGCCTCCAGGGCGCTCAGGTCAGGTGAAGGAGCCTCCCGTGCGCCGGGTAGCCAAGCTTTCCGCTGCGTGTATCGCGACCGCAGCACTCGCCGTGACTGCCACCGCGTGTGGCAGCACGTCCTCTGACAACACTTCCTCTTCCTCCTCCTCGGGCGGCGGCAAGGGCGTCAAGATCGGTCTCGCCTACGACGTCGGCGGCCGTGGTGACCGTTCCTTCAACGACTCCGCCGCGCGCGGTGCCGACAAGGCCGAGAAGGAGTTCGGCGGTTCCATCAAGGAGCTGACCGCGAAGACCTCCGACACCCCGGCCGACCGCGAGCAGCGCCTCACGGACCTCGCCCAGGCCGGCTACAACCCGGTCATCGCGATCGGTTACACCTACGCGCCCGCCGTGGAGAAGGTCGCCAAGCAGTTCCCGAAGACCTCCTTCGGCCTGGTCGACTCCGTGGTGAACGGCACCAACGTCGACAACATCACCTTCACCGAGGAGCAGAGCTCCTACCTCGCCGGTGTCGCCGCCGCGCTGAAGACCAAGAAGGACCACGTCGGCTTCATCGGCGGTGTGGACATCCCGCTGATCAAGAAGTTCGAGGCGGGCTACGTCCAGGGCGTGCACGACACCAACCCCAAGGTCAAGGTCGACACCCAGTACCTGAGCCACGGCTCGGACACCTCCGGCTTCGCCAGCCCCGACAAGGGCAAGGAGGCCGCGCAGGGCATGCTGGACAACGGCGCGGACGTCATCTACTCCGCCGCCGGCTCCTCCGGCAACGGTGCGATCGAGGCCGTCAGCGGCGTCAAGGGCGCCTGGGCCATCGGCGTGGACTCCGACCAGTACAACATCCCGGGTCTGGCCAAGTACAAGAACGCGATCCTGACCTCGGCCGTCAAGAACGTCGACGTCGGTGTCTACGACCTGGTCCAGTCCGTGCACAACGGCAAGCCGCTGACCGGCAACAACGTCTACTCGCTCGCCAAGAACGGTGTCTCCCTGGCCACCAGCGGCGGCTTCCTCACCGACATCCAGCCCAAGCTGGACGCCGCGAAGCAGAAGATCGTCTCCGGCCAGATCAAGGTCAAGACCACCCCGTGACCCCGTGATCCGACGGACACAGGCTCGGCGCGGGGCGCCCTCAGGGAGCCCCTCGCCGAGCCATAACAATGTGTCAACTCTACGCGTGTAGCGTGGAGTTGCCGCGCTAGCGTCGCCGACGCCTGCCACCTCCCCTATGCAGCCCCTTTTCCCCGAGGAGAGTGCGCCATCAACGCGTCCAGCCCTCCCGCTGCCGTCGAACTGCGCGGCATCACCAAGCGTTTCCCCGGTGTCGTTGCCAACAAGGACATCGACATCACCGTCCGCACCGGAACCGTCCACGCCCTGTGCGGTGAGAACGGCGCCGGCAAGTCGACCCTGATGAAGATCCTCTACGGCATGCAGCAGCCGGACGAGGGCACCATCACGGTCAACGGGGAGCAGGTCGTCCTGCACAACCCCGGCGACGCCATCGCCCGCGGCATCGGCATGGTGCACCAGCACTTCATGCTCGCCGACAACCTCACCGTGCTGGAGAACGTCGTCCTCGGCGCGGAGAAGCTGTACGGCATCGGCGGCAAGGCCCGCGCCAAGATCAAGGAGATCTCGGACGCGTACAGCCTGAACGTCCGCCCGGACGTCCTCGTGGAGGAGCTGGGCGTCGCCGACCGCCAGCGCGTGGAGATCCTCAAGGTCCTCTACCGCGGCGCCAAGACCCTCATCCTCGACGAGCCGACCGCCGTGCTCGTGCCGCAGGAGGTCGACGCCCTCTTCGCCAACCTGCGCGAGCTGAAGGCCGAGGGCCTCACCGTCATCTTCATCTCCCACAAGCTGGGCGAGGTGCTCTCCGTCGCCGACGAGATCACCGTCATCCGGCGCGGTACGACGGTCGGCACGGTCGAGCCGCGGGGCACCACTCCCAAGCAGCTCGCCGAGCTGATGGTCGGCAGCGAGCTGCCCACCCCGGAGACCGCGGAGTCCACCGTCACGGACGTCCCGATGCTGAAGGTGGACGCGCTGCACCTCGCGCAGACCGACCTCGAGGGCATCGAGCGGATCATCCTGGACCAGATCTCCTTCACCATCCACAAGGGCGAGGTCCTCGGCATCGCCGGTGTGGAGGGCAACGGCCAGTCCGAGCTGGTCGAGGCGATCATGGGCATGCGCCACCCGGACGCGGGCGTGATCACGCTCGACGACGCCGACATCTCCCACGCCGCCACCCGCCACCGCCGCGAGGCCGGCATCGGCTACATCCCCGAGGACCGCCACCGCCACGGCCTGCTCCTCGAAGCCCCGCTGTGGGAGAACCGCATCCTCGGCCACGTCACCGAGAAGCCCAACTCCAAGGGCGGGCTCATCGACATCAAGGCCGCCCGCGCCGACACCGAGCGCATCGTCGAGGCGTACGACGTCCGCACCCCCGGTATCGACGTCACCGCGGCCTCGCTGTCCGGCGGCAACCAGCAGAAGCTGATCGTCGGCCGCGAGATGAGCCACAACCCCAAGCTGCTCATCGCCGCCCACCCCACCCGCGGTGTGGACGTCGGCGCCCAGGCCGCCATCTGGGACTACATCCGCGAGGCCCGCCGCGAGGGCATGGCCGTCCTGCTGATCTCCGCCGACCTGGACGAGCTGATCGGGCTCTCCGACACCCTGCGGGTGATGTACCGCGGCCGTCTGGTCGCCGACGCCGACCCCGCCACGATCACCCCCGAAGAGCTGGGCTCCGCCATGACGGGTGCGGCCACCGGCCACCTGGAGCACACAGAGGACGACGAGCGATGAACAAGCTGACCCAACGCATCGACAAGGAGCGGCTGCTCCTCGGCATCGCCGCGCCGCTGCTCGCGGTCGTCGCCGCGCTCGTCGTCACCGCCCTGGTGATCCTCGCGACCGGCAAGAACCCCGGCAGCGCGTTCAGCGACATGGTGACCTACGGCTTCGCCAGCGACAGCCAGGTCTACATCCTGAACAAGGCGACGACGTACTACCTCGCGGGTGTCTCGGTGGCCATCGGCTTCCGGATGAACCTGTTCAACATCGGTGTCGACGGCCAGTACCGGCTCGCCGCGTTCGTCGCCGGCGTCCTCGGCGGCGCGCTGACCATGCCCGGCTGGATCGCCATCCCGCTGATCATGATCTGCGCCATGGGGACCGGCGCCCTGTGGGCCGCCATCGCCGGCATCCTCAAGGTGACCCGGGGCGTCAGCGAGGTCATCGCGACCATCATGCTGAACTCGATCGCCACCGCGATCATCGCCTACCTCCTCCAGCCCGGAAGGCTCGGCGAACTCCAGCAGGGCGGCACCCTGGTCTCCACCAAGCCGCTGCCGTCGTCGTCGTACTTCTTCACCATCAACACGGGCCCGGCCGGCATCCTCGACGGCTTCATCATCGTCGCCGTGGTGGTCGGTCTCGCGTACTGGTTCGTGCTCGGCCGCACCCGCTTCGGCTTCGACCTGCGCACCGTCGGCCAGTCCGAGTCCGCGGCCTCCGCGAGCGGTGTGTCGGTGAAGAAGATGGTCGCCACCAGCATGATCATCTCGGGTGCGGTGGCCGGTCTGGTCGGCCTGCCCACCCTGCTCAACGAGAGCCACCAGTACGACGCGAGCTTCCCCACCGGCATCGGCTTCACCGGCATCGCCATCGCGCTGCTCGGCCGTAACAACCCGATCGGCATCGCACTCGGCGCCCTGCTGTGGGGCTTCCTGGAGCGCACCACCAACCACCTGGAGTTCCAGGGCTACGACAAGGAGATCCTCGGCGTCATCGAGGGCGTCATCGTCCTCTGCGTCGTGATCGCCTACGAGGTCGTCCGCCGCTACGGCCTCAAGCGCCAGCAGCAGAAGGTCGGCGCGGAACTCGCCGCTCAGGCCGCCGCGACGAAGAAGCAGGAGGTGGCGTGATGACTGCCACGATGACCGACACGCCGCCCCCCGCGGCCCCCAAGGCGGCGGGCGCCCCCCAGAGCACGGGCCGGTCGCTGGGCCAGATCCTCATGATCGTCGCCGGCGCCCTGCTGCTCGTCTCCGCCGTCCGCATGATCACCGGCTCCGACTCGCTCGACTCCGCCGGGCAGATCAGCGCCGCCCTCGGTCTCGCCGTGCCGATCGGCCTCGCCGGTCTCGCCGGCCTGTGGTCCGAGCGGTCCGGTGTGGTCAACATCGGCCTCGAGGGCATGATGATCCTCGGCACCTTCGGCGCCGGCTGGATCGGCTGGCAGTCCAGCCCCTGGCTCGGCCTGCTGATGGGCATCGCCTTCGGTGTCCTCGGCGGTCTGGTGCACGCCGTCGTCACCGTCACCTTCGGCGTCGACCACATCGTCTCCGGTGTCGCGATCAACCTGCTCGCGCTCGGCGCCACCCAGTACCTCGCCAAGCTGTTCTTCAACACCGGCAAGGCGGCCGACGCGGGCGGCAACCCCAAGCAGTCCCCGCCGGTCGACTCGCTGCCCCAGGTCACCGTGCCCGGCCTGTCCAGCGGCCTGAACTCGATCGAGAAGCACCACTGGTTCCTGGTCTCCGACCTCGCCGGCATCCTCGGCGGCCTGGTCACCAACCTGTCCGTGGTGACGATCATCGCCGTGCTGCTGTTCGTCGGCAGCTGGTGGCTGCTGTGGCGCACGCCGTTCGGTCTGCGGCTGCGCTCCTGCGGCGAGAACCCGACCGCCGCGGAGTCGCTCGGCGTCAACGTGTACTCGTACAAGTACGTGGCCGTAGCCGTCTCCGGTGGCCTCGCCGGCCTCGGCGGCGCCTTCCTGGCCCTGGTCACCTCGCACACCTACCTGGAGGGCCAGACCGGTGGCCGCGGCTACATCGGCCTCGCGGCGATGATCTTCGGCAACTGGCGTCCGGGCGGCCTGGCGATGGGCGCCGGCCTGTTCGGCTACTCCGACGCGCTCCAGCTGCGCAACGGCGGTACGACCGTGCACGCGCTGCTGCTCCTGCTGGTGGTCCTGCTCGTGGCCCTGGCAGGCTGGAAGCTGTACCGCAAGGCGATGCTGCAGGGCCTGATCAGTCTCGTCATGGCCGCGGTGATCCTGGTCTGGTACCTGCTCACCGACACGGTCCCGAGCGACTTCGTGGGCGCCACCCCGTACGTCGTCACCCTGCTGGTGCTGTCCCTGTCGGCGCAGCGCCTGCGGATGCCGAAGGCGGACGGTATGCGCTACCGGAAGGGCCAGGGCAAGTGACACAGCAAGCCGCCGAGTTCGACTGGGAGGCGCTCAGGGAGGTGGCGCGGGAGGCGATGTCCCACGCCTACGCCCCCTACTCCGGCTTCCCGGTCGGTGTGGCGGCCCGGGTCGACGACGGCCGCACGGTCACCGGCTGCAATGTGGAGAACGCCTCCTACGGCCTCGGACTGTGCGCCGAGTGCGGCCTGGTCTCGGATCTGCAGCGCTCGGGCGGCGGCCGCCTCACGCACTTCACCTGCGTGGACGGCACGGGCGCCCTGCTCGTGCCGTGCGGCCGCTGCCGCCAGCTGCTGTACGAGTTCGGCGGCCCGGACCTCCTCATGGACACCCCGGCGGGCGTCCTGCCCCTCTCCGAGATGCTGCCGCAGGCCTTCGGCCCGAACCATCTCACCAAGTAACGCCGTACGGCCCCTCCGAGCGCTGGTTTCGCCTTCGGAGGGGCCGTACGTTTCGCACTTCTTCGAAGGGAACGCCATGGCCATGGACGCCATCTCCGTCATCCGCACCAAGCGGGACCGCGGCGAGCTGACCGACGAACAGATCGACTGGGTCATCGACGCGTACACCCGCGGCGAGGTCGCCGACGAGCAGATGTCCGCGCTCGCCATGGCGATCCTGCTCAACGGCATGAACCGGCGCGAGATCGCCCGCTGGACGGCGGCGATGATCGCCTCCGGCGAGCGCATGGACTTCTCGGCCCTGTCCCGCCCGACGGCCGACAAGCACTCTACGGGCGGCGTCGGCGACAAGATCACCCTGCCGCTGGCCCCGCTCGTCGCGGCCTGCGGCGCCGCGGTCCCGCAGCTCTCGGGCCGGGGCCTCGGCCACACCGGCGGGACCCTGGACAAGCTGGAGTCGATCCCCGGCTGGCGCGCGCTGCTCTCGAACGAGGAGATGCTGCACGTCCTGGACACGACGGGCGCGGTGATCTGCGCGGCGGGCGACGGCCTGGCCCCGGCGGACAAGAAGCTGTACGCGCTGCGGGATGTGACCGGCACGGTGGAGGCGATCCCGCTGATCGCCTCGTCCATCATGTCGAAGAAGATCGCCGAGGGCACGGGCTCGCTGGTGCTGGACGTGAAGGTGGGCAGCGGCGCCTTCATGAAGACGCTGGACGACGCCCGCGAACTGGCGTCGACGATGGTCGGCCTCGGCACGGACCACGGAGTGAAGACGGTCGCCCTCCTGACAGACATGTCGACCCCGCTCGGCCTCACGGCGGGCAACGCGCTGGAGGTCCGCGAGTCGGTGGAGGTCCTGGCCGGCGGCGGCCCCGCGGACGTGGTCGAGCTGACGATCGCCCTGGCCCGCGAAATGCTGGACGCGGCGGGCGTGAAGGACGCCGACCCGGCGAAGGCCCTGGCCGACGGCTCGGCGATGGACGTCTGGCGCCGGATGATCGCGGCCCAGGGCGGCGACCCGGACGCGGCGCTGCCCACGTCCCGCGAACAGCACGTGATCAAGGCCCCGTCCTCCGGCGTCCTGACCCGCCTCGACGCCTACGACATCGGTGTCGCCGCCTGGCGCCTGGGCGCCGGCCGCGCCCGCAAGGAGGACCCGGTGCAGGCGGCGGCAGGCATCGAGATGCACGCCAAGCCGGGCGACACCGTGACCGAGGGCCAGCCCCTCCTCACCCTCCACACCGACACCCCCGAGCGCTTCGAGTACGCGCTGCAGTCGGTGGAGGGCTCGTACGACATCGCGGCCCCCGGCACCGACTTCACGGCATCGCCGGTGGTGCTGGAGCGCATCGCCTGAACAGGTAGTTTCTCGTTCGGGTGAAGGGGATCGGTGGACCCGCACCGGTCCCCTTCGGCATGCTGGGATCGGTGACGCACCGATAGGAGACCGCCATGAGCGCACTCACCGTGAGCCAGGACCCCGACCAGAACTGGGACGACCTCGTCCGGTACTGGGAGGAGATGGAATGGCCCGAGGGCAGCAAGGTGGAGATCATTGAGGGGATCATCACCGTGTCACCTTCTCCCGCGTTCCGCCACAACGTGATCGCGGAACGTATCCAGCGTCGCCTCTACTCCGTGATTCCGGACGACTGGGGGATCTTCCAGACACTGTCGATCGCCGTACCGTCACGGCTGGGCATGCTCGTCCCGGACCTGCTGGTCATGCCGGTGCAGGAGCACCTGGAGACGGACTCCTACGTCCCCGCCGCCCTCGCCGAACTCGTCGTCGAAGTGACCTCCAAGTCCAACGCCCGCCACGACCGCGTCAGCAAGGCCGCCGCCTACGCCACCGCCGGGATCCCGCTCTACCTCCTCATCGACCGCTGGGCCCCCGGAGGCCCCACCGCGACCCTCTACGGGGAACCGAAGGGCGATGTCTACCGGGTCCTCAGCGCCGTGAAGTTCGGCGATCCCATCAAGCTCCCGGCGCCGTTCGACGTCACGATCGACACCGGCGAGTTCCCCGTCGACTGACCTCACCTCGGGCCCTTGCCGAGGCGATGAGTTCGGTGTGCCCCGTCGGTCTACCGCACGTGGATGCCGAAACTCCCGCCGTGCTCGTGCCGGCCGGCCCCGTCGCCCGGGACGCGGTGGCGGCGCTGTGTGAGCAGGTGCGGACGAGGGTGGCGGGGGACGGGGAGCGGGTCGCCGTGTGTGATGTGGCCGGGGTCGGGCCGCCGGGGCTGGGGGTGGTGGATCTCCTGGCCCGGCTGGAGCTGGCCGCCCGCCGCAGTGGCGGGCGGATCCGGCTGCGGGACCCCGATCCCGCGCTACTCGGCCTGCTCGGCCTCGTCGGGCTCCGCTTCCAGGTGGAGGGGCAGGCCGAAGAGCGGGAACCACCGCTTGGTGTCGAGGAAGCAGTGGAAACCGGTGATCCGGCCGTCTGACAGCTCCAGCACCTGCACGGCCCAGGGGCTGAAACCGCCCTTCTCCTCGTCCGGCTTGTAGTGCGCGAACCCCGGCAGGCCGTTGACCTGCACCGGCAGCAGACGGGAACCGGCGCAGGAGGCACCGAGGGTGGTCATGAAACCGGTGATGTCACCCGGGCCGCGCAGCCACAGGTCGAACGGCGGCATCGTCATGACGGCGTCCTCGTGGAGCAGCGCCGTGAGCGCCGTCATGTCGTAGCCCTCGAAGGCTTTGACATACCGCTCCAGGAGTCTTTGCTGCTCCTCGTCCAGCGGGTCGGACACCGCGCCCTCGTCACCCGTGTCCGCGCGCTCCGCGAGCGTGGCCCGGGCCCGCTGCAGCGCGCTGTTGACCGAGGCGACCGAGGTGCCCAGCAGCTCGGCGACCTCGCTCGCCTTCCAGGCCAGCACCTCGCGCAGGATCAGCACCGCCCGCTGCTTGGGCGGCAGTTGCTGCAGGGCCGCCATGAAGGCCAGCCGGATCGACTCCTTGGCCACCGCCGCCTCCGCCGGGTCGTCGACCGACGGCAGTACGCGTGCGTCCGGCACCGGCTCCAGCCAGGTGTTGTCCGGGCGGGGGGACAGGGCCACCTGGGCGAGCGGCGTCGACTCGGTGAGGTCCATCGGCCGCGCCCGCTTGTTGCCCGCCGTCAGCATGTCCAGGCACACGTTCGTCGCGATCCGGTACAGCCACGAGCGCAGCGAGGAGCGGCCCTCGAACTTCTCGTAGCTCCGCCAGGCCCGTACCAGGGTGTCCTGCACCGCGTCCTCGGCCTCGAAGGAGGAGCCGAGCATCCGGTAGCAGTACCCGGTCAGCTCGGTCCGGTGTTTCTCCAGTGCGACGTCGAGGTCCGCCGTCGCCGTGCCCTTGCCCATCGTCCACCCACCCCTGTGGCCGGTCCTGTGACGCTCCTTCGCGCCACTTGGGAAGCTACCGCAGGGCACTGACAATGGCGCCCGGAGTGCGTAGAAGTGCAGGTGAGGGGTGGTGTGCCGGAGAACTCGGGTGGTGCGGTCCGCGGGCGGCCGCGGCTTCGCCGCGTGGTCGCCCGCACCCACGCGGCGAAGCCGCCCATCGATACGGCCCGCGCCCCCGAGGGCGCCTCAGTGTGCGTTGGCCACCAGCGAACTCCGGGCCGCCACCCGGGCCGCCCGGGTGCCGAACACCGTGATGGTGACGACGCCCAGCACCGCCAGCAGTCCCACGCCGACCGTGCCGCTCCAGCCCTCCGTGTGGAAGGCCGTCGCACCGACCATGCTGCCGGCGCTGGAGCCGATGTAGTACATGGACTGGTACAGGGCCGAGGCCTGGGCGCGGCCCTCGGTGGCCGTCTTGCTGACCGCCGAGGAGGCGACCGCGTGGCCCGCGAAGAAGCCCGCCGTGATCAGCACCAGGCCCAGCAGGACCAGCGGCAGCGCGGGAGCCAGCGAGAGCAGCAGGCCCGCCGCCGTCGTACCGCCCGCCAGATACAGCGCGCCCCGGCGGCCGAGCCGGCCCACCAGCCGGCCCGCCACGGACGCGGAGACCGTGCCCACCAGATAGACCAGGAAGATCGAGCCCGCGATGCCCTGCGGCAGCCCGAACGGCGCCTCGGTCAGCCGGTAGCCGATCACCGTGTAGACCCCGCCGAACACCGTCATGAACAGCGCGCCGATCGCGTACAGCCTGCGCAACAGCGGGTTCGCGAGATGGTCGCGGACCGTGCCGAGCAGGACGCGGGGCCGCAGCGAGCCCGCCGTGAAGTGCCGCGGAGCCGGCAGCAGCAACCGGAACGCCACCGCACAGCCGACCGCGATCACGCCGATCGCCCCGACGGCGACCCGCCAGCCCCACTCCTGGGCCACCCAGCCCGTGATCACCCGGCCGCTCATGCCGCCGACGCTGTTGCCCGCGACGAACAGGCCGATCGCCGTGATCAGCGCCTTCGGCCGGACCTCCTCGGCCAGATAGGCCTGCGCCGAGGCCGGCAGACCGGCGAGCGCCGCGCCCTGCACCGCCCGCAGCACCACCAGCGCGCCGAGCGACGGCGCGAACGGCACCAGCATGCCGACCGTGACCGCGACGGCCAGCGAGGCCGTCATCACCGTACGGCGGCCGTAGCGCTCGGACAGGGCGCTCATCGGCAGTACGAACAGGGCCAGTCCGCCGGTCGCGGCCGCCACCGTCCAGCTCGCCTCGCCCGGCGCGACCCCGAACTCACCGGAGATCAGCGGGAGCAGGGCCTGGGTCGAATACAGGAGGGCGAAGGTCGCGACTCCGGCGAGGAAGAGGGCGAGGCTCATCCGGCGATAGCCGGGGCCGCCCGGGGTCATACGGGTGTCGGAGTCGGTGGCGTCGACGGACGGGACGGGCAGGGTGGCGCCCACGGTGGTGGACGCCCCGGTACTGGCGGGAGACATACCTCGACCGTATGGACGGGCCACTCATCCGTCCAATGCATGGACTGGCCATAATCGTTCCCATGGCGCATCAGCAAAGCTCACAGGCTCGCCTGTCATCGAACAGTGACACAGAAGACATGTCTGAGATGTCGAGGGTGCTCGCGCCCCGCCTCGCCTACTTCGCCGGCGTGGCCCGCACCGAGCACGTCACCCGGGCCGCCCACGAGCTGAACGTCCCGCAGTCCACCCTCTCCCGTGCGATGGCCCGCCTGGAGCAGGACCTGGGCGTCGACCTGTTCGCCCGGCACGGCCGTACGGTCTCGCTGACCCCCGCGGGGCGCACCTTCCTCACCTCAGTCGAACGCGCACTCGCCGAGGTCGAGCGGGCCGTCGAAGAAGTGCGCGCCGACACCGACCCGGCCGCCGGCAAGGTCGCCTTCGGCTTTCTGCACACCATGGGCGCCGAGACCGTCCCCGGCCTCCTCCACGCCTTCCGCGCCGACCACCCGCGCGTCCGCTTCAGCCTGGTCCAGAACTACGGCGAGGCCATGCTGGAGCGCCTGCGCGCCGGTGAGCTGGACCTCTGTCTGACCTCGCCGGTGCCCGACGCCCCCGACCTGGTCGCGCGCCGCCTCGACGAGCAGAAACTCCGCCTGGTCGTCCCCGCCGACCACCGCCTGGCCGCCCGTCGCCGCATCCGCCTCGCCGAGGCGGCCGAGGAAACCTTCGTCACCCTGGAACCCGGTTACGGCCTCCGCCGGATCTTCGACGCCCTGTGCCGAGAGGCCGGCTTCCGCCCGCGAGTCGCCTTCGAGGGCGAGGAGGCCGAGACCCTGCGGGGCCTGGTGGCGGCGGGCCTGGGGGTCGCCCTCCTGCCCCCGCCCACGGTCCCGCGGCCGGGGGTGGTGGAACTGACGGTGACAGCCCCGAGGGCGGTCCGGGAGGTGGGTGTCGCCTGGCTGGCGGGCCGCCCGGACACACCCCCGGTGGCGGCCTTCAAGAAGTTCCTGCTGTCAAGAAGGGGCAACTTGCTGCCCACCTGAGGGGCAACCTGCTGCCCACCTGAGGGGCGAAGACGACATCCCCGGGCCCTACCACCGCAAAGACCGGCCGAATCCCACAGCCAGCGGCATCCGAAGCCCGATGGGCGGCGGAGCCGCCAGCGCATCCTCGACAGGCCGCGACACATGGTGCCCGAACAGCGCCCCCATCATGAAGTCGACGGCCAGATGGGCGACTTCATCCCGATGCCCGTTGAACCCGTGTCCGTCGGAGTGCACTTCGAACCGGCACACCTCCCGGTTCGCCTTCTTCGCCCGCGCCGCGTAGCGGAACGACAGCTCGGGGTCGGTCCGTTCGTCGTTCGTGCCGTGCACGATCAGCACCCGGCGCCCGGCCAGCTGCCGCACCGGCTCGGCGGGCGCGGCCACATCGTCCTCCGGGAGCCAAGGGGCAAGCGCCACGACCGAGTTGACGGCTTCGTGCCCGCCGGCCCGCAGTGCCGCCCGTCCGCCCATGTCCACTCCGACGAGGCATACGGGGACGTCGCCGTACCGTCGTACGACCTCGTCGGCGGCCCACTCCGCGTCCGCCGCCAGGTGGGCCTCGCTGCCGTTCCAGCCGCGGTACCGGTAGTGGACGGTATGGACGGCCAGCCCCTCGGCCCGCCCGGCGCGAGCGAGCCGGCGGCTCAGCGAGCGCAGCGTGATCGTCGCCCATACGGGGGACGGCTTGCGGGCGGAGACCTCCTCCCCGCCGGGGAGCAGCAGGACCGCTCCGCTCACCGCCGTCGGCGCCGGGCCGACCGCCTTCCCCAGCCCGGCCGTGCGGACCGGTGTCGCTTGCTGTCCCATGACAGAACAGTGTCAGAAGGGGCGGTGTACGAAACCCGTACATGCGGTCACCGTTGCGTATCGACGGGAAAGCGCCGGAAAAGTGCTGTGAACGAGCCGACGCGTTCACCGGGCCCTCTACGCGCGTAGGCGTTACAGTGCGGAGATGACGAGCGAGACCGCACCGACCGGGACCGTCTCGGCGAGTGTCCCGGCGCACGTTCCGACGCCGGACCAGATCCGCCGCGCACCCAAGGTTCTGCTGCACGATCATCTCGATGGCGGGCTCCGCCCCGGAACCGTCGTCGAACTCGCCCGGGAATCCGGCTACTCGGAGCTTCCCGAGGCCGATCCGGACAAGCTGGGCATCTGGTTCCGCGAGGCCGCCGACTCCGGCTCGCTGGAACGCTATCTGGAGACCTTCACACACACCGTCGGCGTGATGCAGACCCGGGAGGCGCTCGTCCGCGTCGCCCGGGAGTGCGCCGAGGACCTCGCCGAGGACGGGGTCGTCTACGCCGAGGTGCGCTACGCCCCCGAGCAGCATCTGGAGGGCGGGCTGACCCTGGAGGAGGTGGTCGAGGCCGTCAACGAAGGGTTCCGGCAGGGCGAGCGGCTCGCCCGGGAGAACGGCCGTCGTATCCGGGTCGGTGCCCTGCTGACCGCCATGCGGCACGCGGCCCGCTCCCTGGAGATCGCCGAACTCGCCAACCGCTACCGGGACGCCGGCGTCGTCGGCTTCGACATCGCCGGCGCCGAGGCCGGCTACCCGCCCACCCGGCACCTGGACGCCTTCGAGTACCTCAAGCGCGAGAACAACCACTTCACCATCCACGCCGGAGAGGCCTTCGGGCTGCCGTCCATCTGGCAGGCGCTGCAGTGGTGCGGCACCGACCGGCTCGGGCACGGTGTGCGGATCATCGACGACATCGAGGTCCGCGAGGACGGCTCGGTGCGGCTCGGCCGCCTGGCGTCGTACGTCCGTGACAAGCGGATCCCGCTGGAGCTGTGCCCCAGCTCCAACCTGCAGACCGGGGCCGCGCCCTCGTACGCCGAGCACCCGATCGGGCTGCTGCGCCGGCTGCACTTCCGGGCCACCGTGAACACCGACAACCGGTTGATGTCGCACACGAGCATGAGCCAGGAATTCGCGCATCTCGTCGACGCCTTCGGTTACACGCTCGAGGATCTGCAGTGGTTCTCCGTCAATGCCATGAAATCGGCGTTCATTCCTTTCGATGAACGGCTGGCGATGATTAATGACGTCGTCAAACCCGGATATGCGGAGCTGAAATCCGAATGGCTGTTTCAGTAGACGGCCTCCACCAGGGCATCTGGCGGGACTGAGAGATAGGGGCGGTGCGAGGGGGCTCGGGTTGTGAACAGCGCGTTCACAACCCGTCCGCATTTCGGTGTTTGCGGCGAGTGTTCGGCCGTGTTTACGGTCGAGGACCATTCATCGTTTTTGTTCCCCCGCCCCCTCGTTTCAAGGATGCATTTACCATGAAGCACTCCGCTGTCAGGACTCTCGGTGTCGCCGCTCTCGGTGCCGCCTTCGCCGCCCTCGGCGCGGGCGCGGCGGGCGCGGCCACGGCCGTCCCGGACGCGACCCCCCCGGCGCTGGACACCGTCACCCAGACTCTGCCGGGCGAGAACGTAGCCACGGCTCAGCCGGGCACCGCCGGCGCCCTGACCCGTGGGCAGGACGCCCTCAGCCGTGGCCAGGACGCCCTGGGCGCCGGGGTGGCCGCCACGCGGCCGGCCGTCGAGAACGCGCTGCAGGGCGGGCCGACCGCGCCGCTCCACAGCCGCATCGGCGGACTGCAGGCGCCGAGCCTGCCCGCGCAGGGCTTGCCGACGCAGGGGCTGCCCACGCCAGGGCTGCCGAAGGGGGTCACGCTCGGCTGACGTCCACCGCCTGCCGCACTACGCCGTCGGGGCGCTCCGGTCCGGTCCGGGAGCGCCCCGACGGCGTAGTGCGCAGAGCGGTCACCAGGCGGTGCGGGTCTTGTCCTCGGCCGGCAGCAGGATCCACAGCGCTATGTAGAGCAGGAACTGCGGGCCGGGCAGCAGGCAGGACAGCAGGAAGATCACCCGCATCGTCGTCGCGGAGGTGCCGAAGCGCCGGGCCAGCGCTGCGCACACTCCACCGATCATGCGGCCGTGGGTGGGACGGGCAAGGGCGGTCATGACGGCTCCTCCGTGGTCGTCGATTCGCTGTCCTTCAGCTGCTTTCGACGATACGGAGACGAACCGGGCGAAGCGTCACTCTACGGAGCTATTCCGACCCTGGGAATCGTCGGGGTGCGCCCCTGAGACAGCTCCTCCTGGACGGTGCCGGGCCGGGCCTCGGCGTCGTCGCCCGGCTCCCGCCGCCTGCGCAGCCGGGCGCGGCCCGCGGGCACGACGAGCAGGTGGGCCAGGAGCACGCCGGCGGTGTTGAGCAGCAGCGAGTCGACGTCGACCACCCTGCCGGGTACGCCGGTCTGCAGCAGGGCGATACCGGCGGAGATCAGGGCGCCGGCGGCGGTCGTACGGATCAGGGAGGCGAGCGGGGAGACGTCGAGCCTGCCGTGGGCCATCGGCAGCAGCACGCCCAGCGGGGCGAGCAGGGCGAGGCCCTCGCCGAGGGGCCGGGCGGCCTGCGGCCAGCCCAGGGCCAGGTCGGCGCGGATGCCGGCCAGGGGGTGCACGTTGGGCGGTGTCACCCAGGGCACGTCCAGAGGGCGCAGCATCAGCCAGGCGACGAGGGCGAGATGGGCGGCGAGGAGGATGCCGCCGGTCGCCCGGATGCGGATCGCGGCGCTGCCGCCGATGGAGCCTTGACGCTGCACGCCACCCAAGACGCGGCGCCGGGCCTTGGCGGTTCCGGGGGAGCCTGCGCTTCTTGGGCACCCGCTGGTCGTGCCCATGCGGCGGAGCCGCATATTGATACAGCCCGCGTCGATACAGTCCCGCGCCCCTTCGGGAGCTGCCGTGCCGTCGGCCCGGGACCCCTGCTACCTGCCCGCGACCCCGCTGGTGGGCGGCGCGTTGGTGCCCGGGCGGTCGCGGACGTCCGTGGTGCATTCGTAGCGGTGGAGGGGCCCGGTGTCGGGGCCGCCCAGGATGACCGAGCCGTCGCCTTCCGTGGCCGCCGAGTCGGACAGGGTGCAGACCAGCTGGGCGAGGGCGTAGGAGGTGAGACGGGACGGGGCCGTGCTCAGGCGGAGCGCGTCCTCGGGGTCCCTGGGGTGCGGTCCGGTCACGCTCAGCGCGCCCGGCACATAGGTCGTATAGCCCGCGGAGCGCTCCGCGGGCGACGGGGACGCCGCGAGCTGGTCCAGCAGGCCCTGCGCCACGATCACCCGGCGCCGGGCGTCCGGGGTGCCCACCGGGACGCGTACCGTCCGGTCGACGGCCACCAGGGACGCCCCGCAGAGCAGGAAGACCTGCACGGGGACGCCCTGCGTGCCCTGGGCGGACCGCTCCGGTCCGGCCAGCGAGCACGGCACCCGCGAGGGCGCGGCGCCGAAGTCGGTCGGCACCTGCGTGGAGCGGATGCCGCAGCCGCTGAGCAGCAGGCCCAGGAGGGGCAGCGCCAGCATGCGTCGTACGGTCACGACCCCTCCTTCCCTGAACATCCCGAGCTTCCCGAATTTCCTGCGTTGCCTGCGTTGCCTGCGTCTCCTGGAGCCGCTGGATTTCCTGCGGCGCCCTTGCCGCCGTTCCCGCCGTTCCCGTTCCCGCCGTTCTCGCCGTCGTCCGGCTCCTCCGTCAGCCGGGAGGCGTCCCGCGGCAGCCGCAGGGTGAACACCGCGCCGCCGTCGGGCGAGTTGGCGGCGGTGATCTCGCCGCCGTGGATGTGGGCGTTCTCCATGGCGATGGACAGGCCCAGGCCGCTGCCCTCGGAGCGCGGGCGGGAGGCGCTCGCCTTGTAGAAGCGGTCGAAGACGTGGGGGAGGACGTCCTCGGGGATGCCGGGGCCGTGGTCGCGGACCTGGATCACCATGTCGGCGTCCTCCGCGTCGGACACGCGCACCGACACCCGCACCGGCGACCCGCCGTGCTTGAGCGCGTTGCCGATCAGGTTGGCGAGGATGACGTCCAGGCGGCGCGGATCGAGGCGGGCGTGGATGCCGCGTTCGGCGTCCAGCTCGACCGCGTCCAGCCACGCGCGGGCGTCGATGCAGGCGGTGATCTGGTCGGCGACGTCGACGTCGTCCAGGACCAGCCGGGCGGTGCCCGCGTCGAAGCGGGTGACCTCCATCAGGTTCTCGACGAGGTCGTTGAGGCGGCGCGTCTCGCTGACGACCAGCCGGACGGCGGGCTCGATCATCGGGTCCATCGACCCCGACTCCGCCTCCAGCTCCTCCTCCAGCACCTCCGTCACCGCGGTGATCGCCGTCAGCGGGGTGCGCAGCTCATGGCTCATGTCCGCCACGAAGCGGCGGGACGCCTCGTCCCGCGCGGCCATCTCGGCGACCCGCTGCTCCAGCGCCTCGGCCGCGTTGTTGAACGTCCGGGAGAGGTCGGCGAGTTCGTCCGTGCCGGACACCCGCAGCCGGGTGTCCAGCCTGCCCTCGCCGAGCCGACGGGCGGCGACGCCCAGCCGGTGCACCGGCTTCAGTACGGTCGTGGCGGCGGCCTGCGCGAGCAGCGCGGCGCCGATCAGCGCGAGCCCGGTGGCGATGCCCAGCGACCAGGCCAGCGAGTCGAGGTCCTTCGCCTCCGGCTCCAGGGACTTGGCCATGTAGCCGGTCGGACCGCCGCCGATCACCTTCGAACCGGCCACCAGATACGGCGTGCCGTGCTCCACGACCCGCTGCCAGTACAGGTGGTACGGGTCCTTGTTGGTGTCGGACACCGCCTGCTGCTTGTTCACGGCCTTGCGCAGCGACTTCGGCACGTCCTCCAGCGAGAAGCCGTTGATGCCGCCCGAGTTGCCGTACACCGTCTTGCCGTGGGCGTCCTGGGCGACCAGGAGCACGCTGAAGCGCTGGCTGCTGGCCGCCATCTGGCCCGCCGCACGCTGCAGTTGGTCCTGCGTCGGATGCTCCGGCAGCGCGCCCGCGCGGTTCTGCATCTCCTGCCGGAAGTCACGCAGAACCGCGTCCTGGGCGCGGGTGAGCACCGCCTCCCGGTTCAGCCAGTACGCGATGCCCGACGCCGAGACGGCCGCCGTCAGCGCCACCAGCCCGAAGACGACGACCAGCCGCAGCCTGAGGCTGGTGAAGCGCAGTCGCGCCAGACTCTTCGCACGCCCCGCGGCCCAGCCGCGCAGCCCGCCGTGCTCTTCCGTCACTGAGGCGTGTCCAAGCGGTAGCCGACACCACGGACGGTACGGATCAGGGTCGGGGACGAGGGCACGTCCTCCACCTTGGCGCGCAGCCGCTGCACACACGCGTCCACCAGGCGCGAGTCACCCAGATAGTCGTGCTCCCACACCAGCCGCAGCAGCTGCTGGCGGGACAGCGCCTGACCGGGCCGCCGGCTGAGCTCCAGCAGCAGCCGCAGCTCGGTCGGGGTCAGCTGCAGATCCTCGCCGTTCTTCGTCACGGTCATCGCCGAACGGTCGATGATCACGTTGCCGAAGGTCGCCGAGTCGCTGGACTCGCGCTCCCCGCGCCGCAGCACGGCCCGGATCCGGGCGTCCAGCACCCGGCCCTGGACGGGTTTGACGACGTAGTCGTCGGCTCCCGACTCCAGCCCGACCACGACGTCGATGTCGTCGCTGCGCGCGGTCAGCAGGATGATCGGCAGCTGGTCGGTGCGCCGGATGCGCCGGCACACCTCGAAGCCGTCGATGCCGGGCAGCATGACGTCCAGCACGATCAGGTCGGGCCGCTGCTCGCGGAGCAGCTTCAGTCCGTCCTCACCGCTGGCAGCGGTCGCCACCCGGTGGCCCTGGCGCGTCAGAGAGAGCTCCAGGGCCGTCCGGATGGCGTCGTCGTCCTCGATCAGCAACAGGGAAGGCACGGGCTCATTCTGGCCCATGGACGGGGTGTCGTACGACCTGCGCGCACCAGGCCTTTCCTGCCGCCACCCACTGCGCACTTCCTGTGACAGCCCTGGGCAGGGCCCCTGTGACAGGTCTGTGACAGTCGACGGACACGGCCATGAACTGGCCCCGGCAGTCTTTTGGTCACGGGCAGGGCGGCCCACCGAACCGGCCCGGCAAGACCGAACCACCGCAAGTCCACGACGGGGAGCGCGAGATGAACACGCTGCACAGCATCAGCACCAGCGCCGTAATCACGCGTCTGCACGACGTGCACCGGGGTTCCGAGAAGTCCGGTGCCGATGGGGGTCCCTCCCGCGCGAGCGTGTTCGAGCGTGGGGGAGGGCGGGGGTGCGCTCGCGGCACCGGGCGTCAGCACACCACGTACATGACGGTGGTTGACGGCCACACGGGGGAAACGCACGGGGGAACCGCGTACAGGGAGGACTCGGGGGAGCAGCGCCGCTCCCTGACGGAGGCGGAGTTCACCGCCTACGTCCAGGAGCGCCGCGCCTCCCTGTACGCCACCGCCTACCACCTGACGGGCGACCGCTTCGAGGCCGAGGACCTGCTGCAGAGCGCGCTGTTCTCGACGTACAGGGCGTGGGACCGGATCAGCGACAAGGCGGCGGTCGGCGGATACCTCCGCCGCACCATGACGAACCTGCACATCAGCGCCTGGCGGCGCCGCAAGCTCAACGAGTACCCGACCGAGGAACTGCCGGAGACGCCCTCCGACACGGACGCGATGCGCGGCACCGAGCTGCGCGCGGTCCTGTGGCAGGCGCTGGCCCGGCTGCCCGAGCTCCAGCGCACCATGCTGGTCCTGCGCTACTACGAGGGCCGTACGGACCCGGAGATCGCGGAGATCCTCGACATCAGTGTCGGCACGGTGAAGTCCAGCATCTGGCGGTCGCTCCGCCGGCTGCGCGACGACGAGGTCCTCAGCTTCGGCCGTGACGAGGAGAACGCCTTCGGCGAACTGGTCGCCTGAAGGTCCGGGGTCACTGGGGGGTGACCCGCGGGGGGACACGGGGGAAAACGGGGGCCACCGGGGGGTGGGCCCACGGGGGACGGACGAGGGAGGGGAACGAGGGAGGGGAACGGGGAAACGGGGGAGCACCAGGAGCGGGACTGGAGGGCTGGGGGGCCTGTCCAGTCCCGCTTTGCGTGTCCGCCGCTGCTGCTTCTACGGCGGCTTCTACGCCGCCGTCTGCTGACGTGCCTGACGGCCCGCCGCTGCCGCCGCCAGCCGGCCCAGCGCCTCGTCCCGGCCGCACGGATGCGCGCCCAGGGACACCTGGCGGGCGACGATCGACCGCTCCGTGCGCATCAGCCGCCAGCCGCGGCGCAGCAGGAACGGCACCGACTTGCGGCCCTCCTTCAGGTCGCGCAGGAAGCGGCGGCGGAAGGTGGTGACGGGGCCCCGGGTCAGGCAGAGCGCGTCCGCCAGCATGCCCCGTTCACGGCAGCGCTCGACGATCTCCGCGGCGAAGATGCCCTCCGCGACGAACAGCGGGGTACGGCCGATGTGCAGCTGCTCCTCGCCCGTGCGGGCGCTCAGCGCGATGTCGTACACCGGTATCGGCGTGGAACCGGTGGCGCACAGCCGGGCGATGGCCTCGACCGCCCCGTCCGCGTCCCAGGACTCGGGGTGGTCCCAGTCGATGTCCGCGCTCCCGGCCACCAGGGGCAGCGTCGGGTCGTCGCCCTCCTTGTAGAAGTCGTCGAGGCGCAGCACGGGGAGCCCGGAACGGGCGGCGACGAGTGACTTGCCCGAGCCGGAGGGGCCGCACAGCAGCACGACACGGGCGGGGGACGGGAGATGAAGGCTCACGGAACACCAGTTTGACGCATGGGGGGCCGCCTGCCGACCCCGCGGGTCGGCTTTTGAGCGTGACCCTCACCTCAACTACTCTTCGTGTCGAAGTCGTTACCCAGTGCACAGGTAAGGTGGCCCCAGATGGCACGACACGCGTCCCCCCTCAACCGCACCGCGCAACGCGCCCTGATCGTCCTCGCGACCGCCTCGGCGACGCTGGGCGCGGGGGCGATGACGGCGTCCGCGGACGCGCCTCGCGCCACGGACGCCGCTCCCGCCGCGGAGGCACCCGGGCTGCCCGGCTCGTTCGGGGCGACGGCCGCGCCGGCCCGCACCCCGCTCGGGTCGATGGCCCCGCAGGGCGGCGCCCAGGTGCCGGGGGTGACCGACTACGCCGCCGTTCCCCTCCAGGCGCTGCAGTACACCCCGGTCGCCCACACCCGGGTCCTCCCGGTGGACGAGGGCGACCTCGGCGGCCTGACCGGTCCGCTCGCCCGGACCGGTCCGATCGGTGTCGCCCCGGTGGCGGAGGGGCTCAGCGGCGTGCTGGGCGGCATGGCCGGAATGGAATAGCCGACCGCAGGCGTCGGTGGGCGACCGCAGACGAGAGAGCCGCGCCTTCCCCGGACGGAGGGAAGGCGCGGCTCTCGGTCGTGCGGGCCGCGGTGCGGCCTCGGTGCGGGCTCGGTGTGAACTCAGTACGACGAGCCGGACGCGCCCAGCGAGCCCGTCGGGTGCCACACCGTCTTGGTCTCCAGGAACGCCGTCATCCGCTCGATGCCGGGCGTCTCGAAGTAATCCACAGCCTGTGGACGGAGCACCCGCTTCAGATTGTCGGCCGCCGCGATCTCCAGCTCCTTCGCCAGCGCCTCGTCGGCGCCCGCGAGGTCGATCGCGTTGACGTCCTGGTGCGCGGCCAGCGGGGCCGCGATCTCCGCCGTACGGCCGGACAGGACGTTGACCACGCCGCCGGGGACGTCGGAGGTGGCCAGCACCTCGGCCAGGGAGAGCGCCGGGAGCGGGGACCGCTCGCTCGCGATCACGACCGCCGTGTTGCCGGTGGCGATCACCGGGGCGACGACCGACACCAGGCCCAGGAAGGACGACTCCTGCGGGGCCAGGACGGCGACCACTCCGGTCGGCTCGGGCGAGGAGAGGTTGAAGTACGGGCCCGCGACCGGGTTGGCGCCGCCGGTCACCTGGGCGATCTTGTCGGTCCAGCCTGCGTACCAGACCCAGCGGTCGATGGTCGCGTCCACGACCGCGGCCGCCTTCGGCTTGGTCAGGCCCTCCGCGTCGGCCACTTCGCGCACGAACTGCTCGCGGCGGCCCTCCAGCATCTCCGCGACGCGGTAGAGGATCTGGCCGCGGTTGTACGCCGTCGCCCCGGACCAGCCGCCGAAGGCCTTGCGCGCGGCCACGACCGCGTCACGGGCGTCCTTACGGCTGGACCGCGGTGCGTTGGCCAGCCACTTGCCCTTCGAGTCGGTCACCTCGTACACCCGGCCGCTCTCGGAACGCGGGAACTTCCCGCCGACGTACAGCTTGTAGGTCTTGAAGACCGACAGTCGCGGTTCGGTCTTTTCGGTCTTCTCAGACATCGAGGTACGCCTCCAGGCCGTGGCGGCCGCCCTCGCGGCCGAAGCCCGACTCCTTGTAACCGCCGAACGGCGAGGTCGGATCGAACTTGTTGAACGTGTTGGACCAGACGACACCGGCGCGCAGCTTGTTCGCGACGGCCAGGATCCGCGAGCCCTTCTCGGTCCAGATGCCCGCCGACAGGCCGTACTGCGTGTTGTTCGCCTTGGCGACCGCCTCGTCCGGCGTACGGAAGGTGAGGACCGACAGCACCGGGCCGAAGATCTCGTCGCGGGCGATGGTGTGCGCCTGGGTGACGTTCGTGAACAGCGTCGGGGCGAACCAGTAGCCGGAGCCCGGCAGTTCGCAAGCCGGGGACCAGCGCTCGGCGCCCTCCGCCTCGCCCCGCTCGGCCAGCGCGGTGATCCGGGCCAGCTGCTCGGCGGAGTTGATCGCGCCGATGTCGGTGTTCTTGTCCAGCGGGTCGCCGAGGCGGAGCGTGGACAGGCGGCGCTTGAGGGAGTCCAGCAGCTCGTCCTGGATCGACTCCTGGACCAGCAGCCGGCTGCCCGCGCAGCAGACCTGGCCCTGGTTGAAGAAGATGCCGGTCACGATGCCCTCGACGGCCTGGTCGATCGGGGCGTCGTCGAAGACGATGTTGGCGCCCTTGCCGCCCAGTTCGAGGGTGAGCTTCTTGCGGGTGCCCGCGACGGTCCGCGCGATCTCCTTGCCGACGGCCGTGGAGCCGGTGAAGGCGACCTTGTTGACGTCCGGGTGCGCCACGAGGGCGGCGCCCGCGTCGCCGTAGCCCGGAAGGATGTTGACGACGCCCTTGGGCAGGCCCGCCTGGCGGCAGATGTCCGCGAAGAACAGGGCGGACAGGGGGGTCGTCTCGGCGGGCTTCAGGACGACCGTGTTGCCGGTCGCGAGCGCCGGGGCGATCTTCCAGGCCAGCATGAGGAGCGGGAAGTTCCAGGGGATGACCTGGCCCGCCACGCCCAGCGGACGCGGGTTCGCCCCGAAACCGGCGTGGTCGAGCTTGTCGGCCCAGCCCGCGTAGTAGAAGAAGTGCGCGGCGACCAGCGGGAGGTCCGCGTCGCGGGTCTCCTTGATCGGCTTGCCGTTGTCCAGCGTCTCCAGGACGGCCAGCTCGCGGCTGCGCTCCTGGATGATCCGGGCGATGCGGAACAGGAACTTGGCGCGCTCGGAGCCCGGCAGCGCCGACCACTTCTCGAAGGCCTTGCGGGCGGCCTTGACCGCACGGTCGACGTCCGCCTCGCCGGCCTGGGCGACCTCGGACAGCACTTCTTCCGTGCTGGGGCTGACGGTCTTGAAGACCTTGCCGTCGGCCGCCTCGGCGAACTCGCCGTCGATGAAGAGGCCGTAGGAGGGGGCGATGTCGACGACGGAGCGGGACTCGGGCGCCGGTGCGTATTCGAATACGGAAGCCATGTCGATCAGTCCACCGTCACGTAGTCGGGGCCGGAGTAGCGGCCGGTGGCCAGCTTCTGACGCTGCATCAGCAGGTCGTTCAGGAGCGAGGAGGCGCCGAAGCGGAACCAGTGGTTGTCCAGCCAGTCCGCGCCCGCGGTCTCGTTGACCAGGACCAGGAACTTGACGGCGTCCTTGGAGGTGCGGATGCCGCCGGCCGGCTTCACGCCGACCTGGACGCCGGTCTGGGCGCGGAAGTCCCGCACGGCCTCCAGCATCAGCAGGGTGTTGGCGGGCGTGGCGTTGACCGCCACCTTGCCCGTCGAGGTCTTGATGAAGTCGGCGCCGGCGAGCATGCCGAGCCAGGAGGCGCGGCGGATGTTGTCGTACGTCGACAGCTCGCCGGTCTCGAAGATGACCTTCAGCCGGGCGCGGTCGCCGCAGGCCTGCTTCACGGCGACGATCTCGTCGTACACCTTCAGGTACTTGCCGGCGAGGAACGCGCCCCGGTCGATGACCATGTCGATCTCGTCGGCGCCCGCGGCGACGGCATCGCGCACGTCGGCCAGCTTCACGTCGAGGGCGGCGCGGCCGGCCGGGAAGGCGGTGGCGACGGAGGCGACCTTGACGCCGGAGCCGGCGACGGCCTCCTTGGCGACGGCCACCATGTCGGGGTAGACGCAGACGGCCGCGGTCGTGGGGGCCGTCCGGTCCGTCGGGTCCGGGTGGGCCGCCTTGGCGCCGAGCGCCCGGACCTTGCCCGGGGTGTCCGCGCCTTCCAGCGTCGTCAGGTCGACCATCGAGATGGCGAGGTCGATGGCGTACGCCTTCGCGGTGGTCTTGATGGAACGGGTGCCGAGAGACGCGGCGCGCGCCTCCAGGCCGACCGCGTCGACGCCGGGCAGCCCGTGCAGGAAGCGGCGCAGCGTGCTGTCGGACGCGGTGACGTCCGAGAGAGCGTGAGCTGTGGGTGCGGTAGTGGGCATGGTCACCAGACGAGCATATCTACGCGCGTAGCGGCTGTACACCCCCGGCGCTCATATCCACTCGGAAGATCACAGCTGAGCGCCGGTTCCGGGGCGCATGGCGGCGCCGCCACCGGTGTCGTGCAGACTTGGGCCATGAGCACCCCGGACCACCCGTCCCCCGCGTCACCGCCGCCGGCTCCCGCCGCCAAGGACCGGATCTACCGCTCGCCCATGGCGCTCGTGGGCGGTGTGCTGCTGTTGCTCGTCGTCGGCTGGCTCGGCTTCGACGCGCTGTTCCAGGGCCATGGCCGCACGCCGTGGCTGGCGCTCGCCGGAATGATCCTGATCGTGCCGCTGGTGATCGCCTTCACGCTCCGCCCGGCGGTCTTCGCCGGCGAGGACCGGCTGCGGATCCGTAACCCGTTCCGGGTGATCGGCCTGCCCTGGGGCGAGGTCGCCGGGCTGCGCTCCGGCTACTCCAACGAGGTCGTCGCCAAGTCGGGTCGCAAGTACCAGCTGTGGTCCGTCCCCGTCTCGCTGCGGGCCCGCAAGAAGGCGGAGCTGCACAGGTCGCGGGCGGCGGCGGAGGCGGCACGCGGTGGCGCGGCGTCGAGCCGGGGGCTCGGCGGCCTGGGTGCCTTCGGCGGCTCCGGTGGCTCCGGCGCGGCGGGCGGACCGACCCGCGCGGACACCGACCAGGTCATGGACGAGCTGCGGGAGCTGCTGGAACGGCGCGGCACGGAGGAGACGGCACAGGGCGAGGTCACCGTGCGCTGGGCGTACGAGGTGATCGCACCGGCGGTGGCGGGCGCGGTGCTGCTCGTGATTCTGCTGGCGACCGGCTGAACGGGCGGGCCGACGGCCTCGTCGCGGAGTACGCGGCGTGCGCGGGGTGTACGCGGCGGAAGAAAGGGGTGCCCCGGGCTGGGGGCACCCCTTTGACGTGTTCGACGTGTGTACGGCTCAGAGGCCCGCGGCCGTCGACAGGTCGCGCTTCAGCGCGGTCAGCAGCTTCGCCGCGTGCGCGTGGGCGGCCGGCAGGCCGGCGTGCGCGGCGACCGGTACGACGACCTCCAGGTAGCACTTCAGCTTCGGCTCGGTGCCGCTCGGGCGGACGATCACCCGGGCCCCGTCGAGGGTGTAGCGCAGGCCGTCCGTGGGCGGCAGCCTGTCCGTGCCCCGGGTGAGGTCCTCGGCCCGGGTGATGGCCAGGCCCGCCAGCTCGGTCGGCGGCTGCTCGCGCAGGCGGCGCATCGCGTCCGCGATGACGGACAGGTCCTCGACGCGCACCGAGAGCTGGTCGGTGGCGTGCAGGCCGTGCTGTACGGCGAGGTCGTCGAGGAGGTCCAGGAGGGTACGGCCCTCCTCCTTGAGCACGGAGGCCAGCTCGGTGATCAGCAGCGCGGCCGTGATGCCGTCCTTGTCGCGCACGCCCTCGGGGTCCACGCAGTAGCCGAGGGCCTCCTCGTAGCCGTAGCGCAGGCCCTCCACGCGGGCGATCCACTTGAAGCCGGTCAGCGTCTCCTCGTACGGCAGACCCGCCTTCTCGGCGATGCGGCTGAGCAGGGAGGAAGAGACGATCGACTCGGCGAACACACCGGTCGCGCCCCGGCGGACCAGGTGGGCGCCGAGCAGCGCGCCGACCTCGTCGCCGCGCAGCATCCGCCAGTCGGCGCCGTCCTTGACGGCCACCGCGCAGCGGTCGGCGTCGGGGTCGTTGGCGATGATCAGGTCCGGGTCGGTGGCGCGGGCCTGCGCGAACGCCAGGTCCATCGCGCCCGGCTCCTCCGGGTTGGGGAAGGCGACCGTCGGGAAGTCCGGGTCCGGGTCGGCCTGTTCGGCGACCAGTACCGGCTCGGGGAAGCCGGCGCGGGCGAAGGCGGAGAGGAAGACGTCCTTGCCGACGCCGTGCATCGCCGTGTAGACGGTGCGGGCGGTGCGGGGGGAATCAGGGGCCAGTACGGCGTCCGTACGGGCCAGGTACGCCTCCAGCACGGAGTCGTCCAGGATCTCCCAGCCGGCGTCCGGGCGGGGTACGTCGTGCAGGGAGGCGATCGCGTCGATCTCGGCGGCGATCTCCGCGTCGGCGGGCGGCACGATCTGGGAGCCGTCGCCGAGGTAGACCTTGTAGCCGTTGTCCCGGGGCGGGTTGTGGCTGGCAGTGACCTCGACACCCGCGACCGCGCCGAGGTGCCGTATGGCGAACGCGAGGACGGGGGTGGGCAGGGGGCGGGGGAGTACGGCGGCCCGCAGACCGGCGCCGGTCATCACGGCGGCGGTGTCCCGGGCGAAGTCGGCGGACTTGTGGCGGGCGTCGTAGCCGATGACGACGAGGCCGGCTCGTCCTTCCCTCTGGGAGGGCTCGTTCTTCTTCAGGTACGCGGCGAGGCCGGCGGCGGCGCGGATGACCACGCTGCGGTTCATGCGCATCGGGCCGGCGCCCAGCTCGCCGCGCAGGCCGGCGGTGCCGAACTGGAGCGTGCCGCTGAAGCGGGCCGACAGTTCCGTGACGTCCCCGGCGTCGATCAGCTCGGCGAGTTCGTCACGGGTCTCCGTGTCGGGGTCCTCGGCGAGCCACGCCTTGGCCCGGGCGATGAGATCGTCGTGCACCTTGGGATCAACCTCTCCTAGTCTCCGCTGGGGGCTCCGCCCCCAGACCCCCGCTCGGCCCACCCGCCCACCCGACTCGGTCGGCTGGAAAGCGGGCGGGCAGGATCGCACTACCGCCACCGCGGCGCGCACCGTCGGCTTGCGCCACCGCGGCGTCCGCCTCGGCCGTGTGTGACCTTGGCGTCCGCCTTGGCCGTGTGTGACCGTGGCTTCTGCCTCGGCCATGTGTGACCGCAGCGTTTGCTACTGCCCTACTGCCCTACTGCCCTTCGGCATCGCAGCGTCCGCGACCGCCTCTCGCCATCGCAGCATCCGCGACTGCCCTGCGCTACCCACAGTGTCCGCGAGCGCCGTGGCTACCCGCAGCGTCTGCCTGAGCCGTGGCGACCGCAGTGTCCGCCTCGGCCGTGTGTGACCGTGGCGTCCGCCTTGGCCATGTGTGACCGCAGCGTTTGCTACTGCCCTACTGCCCTACTGCCCTTCGGCATCGCAGCGTCCGCGACCGCCTTTTGCCATCGCAGCCTCCGCGACCGCCCCGCGCCACCGCAGCGTCCGCGACTGCCCCGGGCTACCCGCAGCGTCCGCCATGGCCACGTGTGACCACATCATCCGCGACCGCCCACCGCCGCCGCGGTTGCAGCAGGGCGACCGCCCACCGCCACCGCAGTGCAGCCAGTACAACTGCCCTGCGTCACCACAGTGCAGCAGTAATAACCGCCCTGCGCCACGCAGCGCAGCAGTACAGCCGCCCCGGGCCACGCAGTACAGCCGCCCCGCGCCCCGCAGTGCAGCCGCCCCGCGCCCCGCAGTGCAGTCATCCCGCGCCCCGCAGTACAGCGGCGCAGCAGCACAACCGCCCACGCCCCGCAGCGCAGCGACACCACGGCCCTCTTACAGCTTGCCCAGAACCTGCGTCAGCAGCTCGCCCATTCGTGCGGCGGAGTCGCGGCCCGCCTGGAGGACCTCCTCGTGGTTGAGGGGCTCGCCGGTCATGCCGGCCGCGAGGTTGGTGACCAGGGAGATGCCCAGCACCTCGGCGCCCGCCTCACGCGCGGCGATGGCCTCCAGGACCGTGGACATGCCGACCAGGTCCGCGCCGATGACGCGGGCCATGCGGATCTCGGCCGGGGTCTCGTAGTGCGGGCCGGGGAACTGTGCGTAGACGCCCTCCTCCAGGGTGGGGTCGACCTCCTTGCACAGGGCGCGCAGACGGGGGGAGTAGAGGTCCGTCAGGTCGACGAAGTTCGCGCCGACGATCGGGGAGGTGGCCGTCAGGTTGATGTGGTCGCTGATGAGGACCGGCTGGCCGGGGCGCATGCCCTCGCGCAGGCCGCCGCAGCCGTTGGTGAGGACCACGGTCTTGCAGCCGGCGGCCACGGCGGTGCGCACGCCGTGGGCGACGGCGGCGACGCCACGGCCCTCGTAGTAGTGGGTGCGGCCCAGGAAGACCAGGGCGCGCTTCTCACCGAAGGAGTACGAGCGGATCTTGCCGCCGTGCCCCTGGACGGCCGGCGGCGGGAAGCCGGGCAGCTCGGTGACCTGGAACTCGGCGTCGGGTGCGCCCAGGGCGTCGACGGCCGGAGCCCAGCCGGAGCCCATCACGAGGGCGACGTCGTGGGTCTCGGCGCCGGTGAGTTCGCGCAGGCGCGCGGCGGCGGCGTCGGCGGCGGCGTAGGGGTCGCCCTGGATGTCGTCCGGAAGAAGAGATGCGTTCACGCCGACGAGAGTAGCTCGTCTTCGCCTACGCGCGTAGATGACAGAGCCCACGGGATGGCGATCGTTGTCTTGTCGTTTCCAACGAAAGAGCCCGCTTGATCGGCGCGGCGCGTCAGCAGGGGCGCTTGCGGAGTTCCATCACATAGTCGTGGGGCGCCCCGGCGGACTCCGCCGCGTCGGCGATCTCGCCCAGATAGCGCGCCGAGGGCAGACCGCCCTCGTAGCCGTTGAGGACGTACGTCCACGCCGCTTCCTCGCCGTCCAGGGTGTGCACGCGCACGCGGACCCGGCGGTAGAGGTCGTCGCCCACGCCCTCCCACCGGTCGAGGGACTCCTCGTCCAGCGGTGCGATGTCGTACAGCCCGACGAAGACCTGGGCGAGCGGGTCCTCGACGATCGTCGCCAGCGCGCCCTCCCCGGCCGGCTGCTGGCCGCCGAACGTCAGCCGCCAGCCGTTCAGCCAGCCCGTGGCACGCAGCGGGGAGTGCGGCGCGCGGAAGGCCATCAGGCGCGCGTCGAGATTGCCGGCGTACGCGGCATAGAGCGACATGGAGAGAGGGTACGGCAGGGATAGTAGGGAAAGTCCCGTCACTCGTGCCCCGGCAGACACTCTTGTGCGCCCCCGGGCAGTAGCACCTTGAAGCGTGCGGGACAATGGGGTACGTGACTCGGATCGTGATCATCGGTGGCGGACCCGGCGGATATGAAGCGGCCCTGGTAGCCGCACAGCTCGGTGCGGAGGTGACCGTCGTCGACTGCGACGGTCTGGGCGGAGCGTCGGTGCTGACCGACTGCGTGCCGTCGAAGACCCTGATCGCCACGGCCGAGGTGATGACCACCTTCGATTCGTCGTACGAAGAGCTGGGGATCATCGTCGCCGACGACACGCCGCCGCTGGAGCAGGCCGCCCGGGTGGTCGGCGTGGACCTGGGGAAGGTCAACCGCCGGGTGAAGCGGCTGGCGCTCGCGCAGTCGCACGACATCACCGCCTCCGTCACACGCGCCGGCGCCCGGGTCATGCGCGGGCGCGGCCGCCTGGAGGGCATGCAGGCCCTCGACGGGTCCCGCAAGGTCGTCGTCACCGCCGCCGACGGCGCCGAGGAGACCCTCACCGCCGACGCCGTCCTCATCGCCACCGGTGGTCACCCGCGTGAGCTGCCCGACGCCCAGCCCGACGGCGAGCGCATCCTCAACTGGACCCAGGTCTACGACCTCACCGAGCTGCCGGAAGAGCTGATCGTGGTCGGCTCCGGTGTGACCGGTGCCGAGTTCGCCGGCGCCTATCAGGCGCTGGGGGCCAAGGTCACGCTGGTGTCGTCGCGCGACCGGGTGCTGCCCGGCGAGGACCCGGATGCCGCCGCCGTCCTGGAGGACGTCTTCCGGCGCCGCGGCATGAACGTCATGGCCCGCTCCCGCGCGCAGTCCGCCAAGCGCGTCGGCGACCGGGTCGAGGTGACGCTGGCCGACGGCCGGGTCATCACCGGCTCGCACTGTCTGATGGCCGTCGGCGCCATCCCGAACAGCGCGGGGCTCGGCCTGGAGGAGGCCGGCGTCAAGCTGCGCGACTCGGGTCACATCTGGACCGACAAGGTCTCGCGTACGACCGCCCCGGGCGTGTACGCGGCCGGTGACGTGACGGGCATCTTCGCGCTCGCCTCCGTCGCCGCCATGCAGGGACGTATCGCCATGTACCACTTCCTCGGCGACGCGGTCACCCCGCTGAACCTGAAGACCGTGTCCTCCAACGTCTTCACCGACCCTGAGATCGCGACGGTCGGCTACACCCAGGCCGACGTCGACGCGGGCAAGATCGACGCCCGGGTCGTGAAGCTGCCGCTGCTGCGCAACCCGCGCGCCAAGATGCAGGGCATCCGGGACGGCTTCGTCAAGATCTTCTGCCGGCCGGGTACGGGCATCGTCGTCGGCGGTGTGGTCGTCGCGCCCCGCGCCTCGGAACTGATCCACCCCATCTCGATCGCCGTCGACAACAATCTGACGGTCGAGCAGATCGCGAACGCGTTCACGGTGTACCCCTCCCTTTCGGGGTCGATCGCGGAGGTGGCCCGGCAGCTGCACACCCGCAAGACGAGCGCGGAGGCCTGACGGCCGGATCCGACTTCCCGCTGGTCACGGGGAGTTGCCGCGCGTGCGTACGGCATAGTCGGGGCGGATCGGTCCTATACCACTTCCCGCCCCGCCATGCGAACAACTTCTGTTATTCGGCGCAAACTGCTGAAAGCAGACGGTCGCTGGGGTTACTGTCAGTTTCGTGTTCGCTGCTGAACGTCGCCAATTGATCCTCGAAATGGTGCGAGCGAACGGTGCCGTGTCGCTCCGTGAACTCGCCCGCGTCGTCCAGACCTCCGAAGTGACCGTACGGCGGGACGTGCGGGCACTGGAGGCAGAAGGACTCCTCGACCGCCGGCACGGCGGTGCCGTACTACCGGGTGGATTCACCCGCGAGTCGGGCTTCCCGCAGAAGTCCCATCTCGCGACCGCCGAGAAGACGGCCATCGCCGATCTCGCCGCGGGTCTCGTCGAAGAGGGCGAGGCCATTGTGGTCGGCGCGGGTACCACCACACAGGAGCTGGCCCGCCGGCTCGCGCGGGTGCCCGGCCTGACCGTCGTCACCAACTCCCTCCTGGTCGCCCAGGCGTTGGCCCATGCCAACCGGGTGGAGGTCGTGATGACCGGAGGCACCCTGCGCGGCTCCAACTACGCCCTCGTCGGCTCCGGCGCGGAGCAGTCCCTGCAGGGGCTGAGAGTGTCGAAGGCGTTCCTCTCGGGGAGCGGCCTGACCGCGGAGCGGGGTCTGTCCACGTCCAACATGCTCTCGGCGTCCGTCGACCGGGCCCTCGTCCAGGCCGCCGCCGAGGTCGTCGTCCTCGCCGACCACACCAAGCTCGGCACGGACACGATGTTCCAGACCGTGCCGACGGACGTCATCACCCGCCTGGTCACCGACGAGCCCCCGCCGCACGACGACCGCGCCGGAACCGAGTTGCAGGCCCTCGCCGACCAGGGGGTGCAGATCGCCGTGGCCGGGGCGAGCGGGGCCCCTCCGGGGGGTGAGCAGGCCCCGGCGCGGCGTGCGTCCCTGCCGGGGCCCAGGCGGGGTGCCCCGGGAAGTGGGCTGCGTGGAGTGCTCGGGGATCAGCCGACGGGGGCTGAGCGGGGGCGCGTCGCTGATCTGCGGCGCCGGTAGCTGTCGGGCTCGGCCGACTCTCGGTGCCCAATCGCCGTAGGACTCCGGGTTGTTGGGCGGGTGCGGGTTCGCCGTGGCTTGTCGCGCAGTTCCCCGCGCCCCTGGGTCGGCTGCCCCTCGCGTACTCGAAAAAGTGACGCCCGGTGGACCGAAAGCGGTCGGTCCACCGGGCGTCACTGTGAAGCGTGCCGTCAGTCCTTGATCTCGCAGATCGCCGCGCCCGAGGTGATGGAGGCGCCGACCTCCGCGCTCAGCCCCTTGATGGTGCCCGCCTTGTGGGCGTTGAGGGGCTGTTCCATCTTCATGGCCTCCAGGACGACGACCAGGTCGCCCTCCTTGACCTCCTGACCCTCCTCGACGGCCACCTTGACGATGGTGCCCTGCATCGGTGAGGCGAGGGTGTCGCCGGAGGCCACAGGCCCGGACTTCTTGGCCGCGCGGCGCTTCGGCTTCGCGCCCGCGGCGAGGCCGGTGCGGGCCAGGGACATGCCGAGGGAGGCCGGCAGGGAGACCTCGAGGCGCTTGCCGCCGACCTCGACGACGACCGTCTCGCGGCTCGTGTCCTCCTCCGCCTCCGTGTCGGCGGGGGTGGCGAAGGGCTTGATCTCGTTGACGAACTCGGTCTCGATCCAGCGCGTGTGGACCGTGAACGAGGCCTCGCTGCCGGTGAGTTCCGGGGCGAACGCCGGGTCCTTCACGACCGCGCGGTGGAACGGGATCGCGGTGGCCATGCCCTCGACCCGGAACTCGTCCAGGGCGCGCGCGGCCCGCTGCAGGGCCTCCTTGCGGGTACGGCCCGTCACGATCAGCTTGGCCAGGAGGGAGTCCCAGGCCGGGCCGATGACCGAGCCGGACTCCACGCCCGCGTCCAGCCGGACACCGGGGCCGGACGGCGCGTGGAACGTGGTGACGGTGCCCGGGGCGGGCAGGAAGTTGCGGCCCGGGTCCTCGCCGTTGATGCGGAACTCGAAGGAGTGGCCGCGCAACTGCGGGTCGTCGTAGCCCAGTTCCTCGCCGTCGGCGATGCGGAACATCTCGCGGACCAGGTCGATGCCGGAGATCTCCTCCGTCACTGGGTGCTCCACCTGGAGGCGGGTGTTGACCTCAAGGAAGGAGATCGTGCCGTCCTGGCCGACCAGGAACTCGCAGGTGCCCGCGCCCTCGTAGCCGGCCTCCTTCAGGATGGCCTTCGAGGCGTGGTACAGCTCGGCGACCTGCTCGTCGGAGAGGAACGGCGCAGGGGCCTCCTCGACCAGCTTCTGGTGCCGGCGCTGCAGGGAGCAGTCACGCGTCGACACGACGACCACGTTGCCGTGCTTGTCCGCCAGGCACTGGGTCTCCACGTGCCGCGGACGGTCCAGGTAGCGCTCCACGAAGCACTCGCCGCGGCCGAAGGCGGCGACCGCCTCGCGGACCGCCGACTCGTACAGCTCCGGGACCTCTTCGAGGGTGCGGGCGACCTTCAGACCGCGGCCGCCGCCACCGAAGGCGGCCTTGATCGCGATGGGCAGGCCGTGCTCCTCGGCGAAGGCCACGACCTCCTCCGCGCCGGAGACCGGGTCGGGGGTGCCGGCCACCAGCGGGGCGCCGGCGCGCTGGGCGATGTGGCGGGCGGCGACCTTGTCACCCAGGTCGCGGATCGCCTGCGGCGGGGGGCCGATCCAGATCAGACCGGCGTCCAGGACCGCCTGCGCGAAGTCGGCGTTCTCCGAGAGGAAGCCGTAACCCGGATGGACGGCGTCCGCGCCGGACTCGCGCGCCGCGTTCAGGACCTTCTCGATGTCCAGGTAGCTGGTGGCCGGGGTGTCACCGCCCAGGGCGAACGCCTCATCCGCGGCGCGGACATGCAGAGCGTCCCGGTCCGGGTCCGCGTAGACGGCCACGCTCGCGATCCCTGCGTCCCGGCAGGCCCGGGCCACGCGGACAGCGATTTCGCCACGGTTGGCGATGAGCACCTTGCGCACGATTGAGGCTCCCTCCTTGAAACAAGCCGAGTTTAGGGACTGCCGACACGGCACTTCGACCCGTCCCCAATGGTGAGCTTGCCCACACGGAGCGTGATTCGAGGCTCGCTCGACCCGCGAAAAGCCTTGTCGCACCTCGGTACGCAGCTCTCCTCCCGGAAACCCTAGCCCCGTCGTGTGGTCAAGGTCTCTGTGAGGGCGTGCTGCGGCCCACTCTGTTTCTTTGTCGAGTCCCTACGAATGGCCCAATGATTCTTTGCTGCCGCACGAACCCTTGTCCCGGGGTTTACCCGTTAGTAGCGTTCGTGATGTCCCGTACGTACCTGGGGTAACAGGCGCTGGCTTGAGAGTGGGTGGGGACCGGTGGTGCGCAGACCGGTGGCGTGGGTCGTCGCGATCGTCCTCCTGGCGGAGGCCTTCTTCATCGCGGCGCTGAACTGGTTCCTCGGCGTGGTCGTCGACCGTCAGGACATGTCCCTGGCCGGCCTCGACCCGTCCGTGATGGCGACGTCCTCGAAGATCGGCGGCGTCGTCTTCGGCCTCTACTTCGCGCTGTGCGCGCTGGTGGCCGTCCTGGTCGCGATACGGAACCGCGCGCCCGCCGGATTCGGCCGCGTCCTGCTGATCAGCGTGGCCGTCGTGCACGGCCTGCTCGGCGCGTTCGCCTGGAGCATGGTCGGCTGGACGGCGTTCCTGTTCCTGATGGTGGTGCTCGGTCTCGTCGTCCTGCTCCTGATGACGTACGACCATGAGGGCGGACCCCAGCCGGGTGCCTCCGGCGGCGGGGCGGGGGAGGGCGGCGCCCCGGACACCTTGACCGGGCCCGGGGCGGCCACGGCACCGGGCGCGGGCCCGGGTGCGGGCTCGGGTGCGGCTTCGAGTGAGGGCCCGGGTGCGGGCCTGGGGGCGGCCTTCGGGTGAGGCCCCGGGCGTGGCTTCGGGTGAGATGCCGGGTGCGGGCCCGGGTGCGACACCGGGTGTGGCCCCGGGTGAGGGCCTGGGGGCGGCTTCGGGTGTGGGCCTGGGGGCGGCTTTGGGTGAGGCCTCGGGTGCGGCTTCGGGTGGGATGCTGGGTGCGGGCTTGGGGACGGTGGCCCCGGGTGAGGGCCGGGGGACGGCTCCGGGTGCGGGCCTGGGTGCGGCTTCGGGTGTGGGCCCGGGTGCGGGCCTGCGGACGGCTTTGGGTGAGGCCTCGGGTGCGGCTTCAGGTGGGATGCCGGGTGCGGGCCTGGGGACGGTTTCGGGCGTGGCCCCGGGTGCGGGCCTGGGGACGGCTTCGGGTGCGGCTTCGGGTGGGGTGGCCGGGGCGGTGCCTCGTGCGGAGCGTACGGGCGGGGGCGAGGGGGCGCGGGGCTCCGTGTCCGGTCAGCTCATTCGGCCGGCGACCACAACTCCGTGATGCCGATGCCCAGTTCGGCCAGCAGCTTGCGCACCAGGGGCAGGCTGATGCCGATCACATTGCCGTGGTCGCCGTCGATGCCCTTGATGAACGGCGCCGAAAGGCCGTCCAGGGTGAAGGCCCCGGCGACGTAGAGCGGTTCGCCGGAGGCGACGTACGCGGCGATCTCCTCGTCCGTCGGCTCGCCGAAGTGGACGACGGTCGAGGCGGTCCCGGAGACGTAGCGCTTGGCCGCCGTGTCCCAGATGCAGTGGCCCGTCTGGAGGGTTCCGGCCCGGCCGCGCATCGCCTTCCAGCGGGCGGTCGCCTCCTCGGCGTCGGCGGGCTTGCCGAGGGCCTGGCCGTCCAGCTCCAGCACCGAGTCACAGCCGATCACCAGGGCGCCCTGCACCTCCGGCTTCGCCGCCACGACCGAGGCCTTCGCCTCGGCCAGCGCGAGCGCCAGCTCCGCCGGGGTGGGTGCGGTGAGGGCGTCCTCGTCGACCCCGCTCACGATCACCTCCGGTGAGAGGCCGGCCTGCCTCAGGAGGCCCAGGCGGGCGGGGGAGGCGGAGGCGAGGATCAGGCGGCGGCGGTGCGTTGCAGTCATGCGGTCAGGTTAGCCACGGCTGCCTGCCGGCTCACCTCAGGCCGATCACCAGCATCGTCAGGATCATCGCCACGGCCATGAAGAGGCCGAGCCGCCGAAGCATGTCCTGCGCTTCGCGCAGGTCCTTCGGCGGCTCGTCGTCCGGGTCTGACCACAGCATCCATCCAGCGTGCGGCCCGGTGGGGGGTGGGCGCCTGAGTAGCGGTACTCAATTGGCGCCCCGTGTTGTCCTGCTAGCTCGGCCAGTACGTGCGGGTCCAGGACGTCGGACCGGGCTTGGGCAGGTGGGCCGACGCGATCCGGGACGGGTCGGACCACGCGTCCCGCGGGGGCTCCGCGCCGGACGGCGTTGCCGCTGCCGCCGCGGCGCGGGCGCGGACCACCGCCAGGGCGGCGGCCAGCTCCTCGGGGGTCGGGTTGCCTCGTACGACCTTGATGTTCATGACGCTCCCAGGGGCAGCACGGCTTGGAGGGGACTAGAGGGGGATGTTGCCGTGCTTCTTCGGAGGCAGGGATTCCCGCTTCGTGCGCAGCTGACGCAGGCCGCGGACGATGTGGGCGCGAGTGTCGGACGGCATGATCACCGCGTCGATGTAGCCGCGCTCGGCCGCGATGTAGGGGTTGAGGAGGGTGTCCTCGTACTCCTGGATCAGCCGGGCCCGGGTGTCCGCGCCGTTTCCGGCGGACTCCGCCTCGGCGATGGTGCGGCGGTGCAGGATGTTGACCGCGCCCTGGGCGCCCATGACGGCGATCTGGGCGGTCGGCCAGGCCAGGTTGAGGTCGGCGCCCAGATGCTTGGAGCCCATGACGTCGTACGCCCCGCCGAAGGCCTTGCGGGTGATCACCGTGATGAGGGGGACCGTCGCCTCCGCGTAGGCGTAGATCAGCTTGGCGCCGCGGCGGATGATGCCGGTGTGCTCCTGGTCGACGCCGGGGAGGAACCCGGGTACGTCGACGAACGTCAGCACCGGGATGTTGAAGGCGTCGCAGGTGCGCACGAAGCGGGCGCCCTTCTCGGACGCGTCGATGTCCAGGCAGCCGGCGAACTGCATCGGCTGGTTGGCGACGATGCCGACGGGGTGGCCCTCGACCCGGCCGAAGCCGGTGACGATGTTCGGCGCGAACAGCGACTGGGTTTCGAAGAACTCGGCGTCGTCCAGGACGTGTTCGAGCACCGTGCGGATGTCGTACGGCTGGTTCGCGCTGTCCGGGACCAGGGTGTCCAGCTCCAGGTCCTCGGCGCTGACGGCGAGGTCCGACTCCTCCGGGAAGACCGGGGGTTCGGAGAGGTTGTTGGACGGCAGGTAGGAGAGGAGCTGCTTGACGTATTCGATGGCGTCCTTCTCGTCGCCCGCCATGTGGTGCGCCACGCCGGAGGTGGCGTTGTGGGTGCGGGCGCCGCCCAGCTCCTCGAAGCCGACGTCCTCGCCGGTGACGGTCTTGATGACGTCCGGGCCGGTGATGAACATGTGCGAGGTCTGGTCGACCATGACCGTGAAGTCGGTGATCGCGGGGGAGTACACCGCGCCGCCCGCGCAGGGACCGACGACCAGGCTGATCTGCGGGATCACACCGGAGGCGTGGGTGTTGCGGCGGAAGATCTCGCCGTAGGCGCCGAGGGAGGCGACTCCCTCCTGGATGCGGGCGCCGCCGGAGTCGTTGATGCCGATGACCGGGCAGCCGGTCTTCAGCGCGAAGTCCATGACCTTGACGATCTTCTGGCCGTAGACCTCGCCGAGGGCGCCGCCGAAGACGGTGAAGTCCTGCGAGAAGACGGCGACCGGGCGGCCGTCGACCGTGCCGTAGCCGGTGACGACGCCGTCGCCGTACGGGCGGTTCTTCTCCAGCCCGAAGTTGGTGGAGCGGTGCCGGGCGAACTCGTCCAGCTCGACGAAGGAACCCTCGTCGAGGAGGAGCTCGATGCGCTCACGGGCCGTCAGCTTGCCCTTGGCGTGCTGCTTTTCGACGGCGCGTTCCGAGCCGGCGTGCGTCGCCTCGTGGATACGGCGCTGCAGGTCCGCGAGCTTGCCCGCGGTGGTGTGAATGTCGATCTCTTCCGGCTCGGACATCGGGATGCGGCTCCCTGCCTGCTCAAAAGGGGGGACGGTTACTCATCCGTAGAGTAGTGCTGGGGCTTCGGGTCGGCAGTGCGGCGTTTCCCACACCTAGGGTGACTTGCATGACGCCGAACAATGCATCAGATGACGGCCGGGGCGACCGCCGGGGCGACCCCCAGGGTGAGAGTCGCTGGTCCGATCTGGATCGTCCGCCCCTGAACGCCGCGGCGCTGCGGCGTGCGCTGATCCGCGAAGGAAGTCTGTACCGGGCGGTGGACGTGGTGCAGCGCACCGGCTCCACCAACTCCGACCTGGCCGCCCGGGCCGTCGCCGGTCAGGCCGGCGAGGCCGACGAGGGGGTCGTGCTGGTGGCCGAGGAGCAGACCGCGGGCAAGGGGCGGCTGGACCGGCGGTGGACGGCGCCGCCGCGCTCGGGGCTCTTCTTCTCCGTGCTGCTGCGGCCCGCCGAGGTGCCGGTGGCCCGCTGGGGCTGGCTGCCGCTGCTCACCGGGGTCGCCGTGGCGACCGGGCTGTCCCGGGCGGCGGGCGTCGACACGGCCCTGAAGTGGCCGAACGATCTGCTCGTGACGGTCGGGGGCGAGGAGCGCAAGGCCGGCGGGATTCTCGCGGAACGCGCCGGGGAGGACGGCGTGGTCATCGGCGTCGGCATCAACGTCACGCTGCGGGCGGACGAGCTGCCGGTGCCCCAGGCGGGTTCGCTGGCGCTGGCCGGGGCGGTGGAGACGGACCGGGATCCGTTGCTGCGGGCCGTGCTGCGGGCGCTGGAGGAGTGGTACGGGCGGTGGCGGGCGGTGGCAGGTGACCCGGTGGCCTGCGGTCTGCAGGAGACGTACGCGGCCGGGTGCGCGACGCTGGGGCGCGCTGTGCGGGCCGAGCTGCCTGGGGAGCGGGCGATCGTGGGCGAGGCTGTGGCGGTCGACGGGGACGGGCGCCTGGTCATCGCGACGGAGGAGGGGGTGCAGGAGCCTGTGGGGGCGGGGGACATCGTCCATCTGCGGCCTGCGTGAGGGGGCGGGGGCGTCGTCGTGTCGCTGCGGCGGGTGTGTGGATGCCTGCGGCGCCGCTGCGGGTGGGTGGGGGTGCGTGTAGCGCCCAGTGCGGGGTTTGGGGTCGGGGCCGCGCCGGGGGGTGTCCGTCCTCGGAACGGCGCGGAATCGGTTGGCTGTCCAGGGCCCTGTGTTGACGCGCCAACCGCTGCGGGCGGACACCCCCCGACACGTCCCCTTCCCGCCGTGCGCGGCCGCCGCGCCATCGCCGTCGGGGCGCGTCGATCCGTCTTCCCGCCGTGGGTGGCTGCGGTGCCTTGCGGTCGACGGCACTGCAGCTCCCCAAGGGGCGCGGGGAACTGCGCGACCGGCCACCGTGGGCCCTCGCTCGGCGATGGCGGAGGCGTCCCCGGGCATGGCCCGATGCGGGGGTCTGGGGGCGGCAGCCCCCGGGGTGGCCAGCGGCAACGGCGGTGTGCGCGCCCGGCACCGGGGAGCGTGTCGTCGGCCGAACCCAACGGAGTGAGCTGGCGCACACCTGCCGTAGAGTTGAGGCCGGTCGATACCTGACCGCGGCAGATCGGAAGGGCAGCAGGCGTGACCGTCGACGACACGGGCTCCGGCGCGGACGCGGACGGCCGGGTGGACCCTCCCCAGGACGGGGGGAACGCCCATGCCGCCGATCCCGGTGAGGACCCGCTGGCCCTGCGCCTCGAACAGCTCATCCTGGGCGCCGAGCGCCGCTACACCCCGTTCCAGGCGGCCCGTAGCGCCGGTGTCTCCATGGAGCTGGCGTCACGGTTCTGGCGGGCCATGGGGTTCGCCGACATCGGGCAGGCCAAGGCGCTGACGGAGGCCGATGTGCTCGCCCTGCGCCGGCTCGCCGGTCTGGTCGAGGCGGGGCTGCTCAGCGAGGCCATGGCGGTGCAGGTGGCCCGGTCCACGGGGCAGACCACCGCCCGGTTGGCCGAGTGGCAGATGGATTCCTTCCTGGAGGGCCTGACCGAGCCGCCCGAGCCCGGCATGACCCGCACGGAGGTGACGTACCCGATCGTCGAGCTGCTCCTGCCCGAGCTGGAGGAGTTCCTGGTCTATGTGTGGCGGCGGCAGCTCGCCGCCTCGGCCGGGCGGGTCGTGCAGTCGGCCGACGACGAGGAGATGGTCGACCGGCGGCTCGCCGTCGGCTTCGCCGATCTGGTGGGGTTCACGCGGTTGACCCGCCGGATGGAGGAGGAGGAGCTCGGCGAGCTGGTCGAGGCCTTCGAGACCACCGCGGCGGATCTGGTGGCCGCGCGTGGCGGGCGGCTCATCAAGACCCTCGGCGACGAGGTGCTGTACGCGGCGGACGACGCCGGTACGGCCGCGGACATCGCGATGCGACTCGTCGAGACCCTGGCGAACGACGAGACGATGCCGGAGCTGCGGGTCGGCATGGCGTTCGGCACGGTCACCACTCGTATGGGTGATGTGTTCGGTACGACCGTGAACCTGGCCTCCCGGCTGACGTCCATAGCGCCCCGGGACGCCGTGCTGGTGGACAGCGCCTTCGCCGAGGAGCTGATCCGCAGCGGTGAGGCGCCCGTCTCCGAGGCGGAGGCGGCCGAGGCCGCCGCGGCCGCCGAGAAGGAGGGCGAGGAGCCGCCGGTGTACCGCTTCGCGCTCCAGCCGATGTGGCAGCGGCCGGTGCGCGGGCTCGGTGTGGTCGAGCCCTGGCTGCTGAACCGCCGTGAGGGGCAGTCGTAGTCTGGTCGGCTCCTAGTGGCTGGTGCCGTCGCGCAGGCTCACGCAGATGCCGAGCATCGGTACGCACAACCCGCCCGGACCGGGGGGCGTCGTGCTGTGGCTGGGCGCCGGGGTCGTCGGCGTGGGCCGGGGCGTCGGCGGGGCGGATGTCGGCTCCGGGGAGTGTGGGGTCGTGGCGGGCGGCCCGGACGGGAGCGTGGTCGGGGGCGGCGTAGTGGTCCCGGCGGATGGTGCGGGCGGTTTCCTCGGTCGCGTGCCGGTCGTGGGCGCGAGGCTTCTGCCGCCCATGGCCGACGTCGCCGAGGACAGTGCGGTCGGGGCGGTGGCGGCCGTGCCGGCGGTGTTCGCCGCGTGGTCCGTGCCGCCGTCGCTCGTGCTCGTGCCCAGGCGGGGCTCGGCCTCCGCCGTGCCCGGGGAGCCGGCGCCCGGATCCGGTGTGACCCGGACCAGGCTGAGCACCCCCGCGGCCAGGGCGAGACCGCCCGCGGCGAGCAGCACCTTGCGCGGGCGCGGCTTGCGGTGACGTCCGCGCCGTACGCCGGATGCGCCGCCTTCCGGATCGTCCGGACCGGACTGTGCAGGTATCGGTGACATGGTTCCCCTCCCCGCCGCGCGCCCGGGGCGCGCCGTGGCGGACGCACGCTATGCGGTCCTGTGGGCGATGTGGGGTGAGACGGGTGGGATGTCACTCGAACGGGCGTAGCCCCCTGGGGTTTCCCGAGCTCGGGTACGGCTGCGATGATCGGGCCGACAGGGCGTTAACCGGCGTTAACACGTGACGGAGGGTGTCATGAGCGAGGAGCGGTTCGGGGAGTTCGTGCTGGTACGGCGGCACGGGCCGGTCGCGGAGCTGGTGCTGGACCGGCCCAAGGCCATGAACGCCGTCTCGACGGAGATGGCCCGATCGCTCGTGGCTGCGTGCACGGCGCTGGCCGCCGACCGGGAGGCGCGTGTGGTGGTCCTGACCTCGTCCCATGAGCGGGCGTTCTGCGTCGGGGCGGATCTGAAGGAGCGGAACTCCTTCAGTGACGCGGACCTTCGGCGGCAGCGGCCGGTGACGCGCGGGGCGTACACCGGAGTGCTGGAGCTGCCGATGCCGACGATCGCGGCGGTGCACGGGTTCGCACTGGGCGGCGGTTTCGAACTGGCCCTGTCCTGCGACCTGATCGTGGCCGACCGTACGGCGGTGGTGGGGTTGCCGGAGGTGTCCGTGGGGGTGATCCCGGGCGGTGGCGGTACGCAGCTGCTGCCCCGGCGCGTGGGTGCGGCCCGGGCGGCCGAACTGATCTTCTCCGCGCGGCGGGTGGAGGCGGCGGAGGCGGCCCAACTGGGGCTGGTCGACCAGCTCGTGGACGAGGGCCGCGACCGGGAGGAGGCGCTGGCGCTGGCCGCCGGGATCGCCGCGAACTCCCCGGTCGGACTCCGGGCCGCCAAGCGGGCGCTGCGGCTGGGGCACGGGCTCGATCTGCGCGCCGGCCTGGAGGTCGAGGACGCCGCCTGGCGAACGGTCGCCTTCTCTGCGGACCGGGCGGAGGGCGTGGCGGCATTCAACGAGAAGCGCACGCCGCAGTGGCCGGGGGAGTAGTCGGCGCCATCGCGGTTCCCCACCGACGTAATCTGCGCCTGGCAACGGAGATGCCTGCTCAAGCTGGTGGGCGCGCGCGTATCCACCTGTTCGCCATGCCCATCTCCCCATCACCCCATATCGTCCCTAACCTGGAGTAATGGGTGAGGACAAGCGGCTCGCGGCCGTAGTCGCGCTGGCGCAGGGCATGGCCGCGGCACGCACCCCGCGGGACGCGTGGCAGGCCGCCGCACTCGGCGCCTGCCGGGCGCTGGACGGCAGCTTCGCCGCGCTGTCGGTGTGGGAGCGGGAGCTGGGCCGGCTGCGCGTCCTCGTCAACGTGGGGGACCGGCGCCCGGACGAGGAGGAGTTCCCCGCGGCCGAGGCCTACCCGGTGCACCAGTTCCCGGAGATCACCGAGTTCCTGCATGAACGGTGGGCCGGCGGGGGCGGGCCCAACGCCTGGGTGGAGACCGCCGAGGGGACCGCCGCCGGCACCCCCGGCTACTTCCATCGACGGGTCGCCGCCCTGCGTCGCCGGGGGCGCGGCTGCTGTGTCGTCGCCCCGGTCGTGTTGCACGGCAGGGCCTGGGGCGAGTTGTATGTCGCCCGCGCCGTCAAGGCCCCGGTGTTCGACCGGTCCGACGCCGACTTCGCCACCGTGCTGGCCGCCGTCGTCGCCGCCGGGCTTGCGCAGGCCGAGCGGCTGGAGGAGGCCCGCCGGCTCGCGTACACCGACGCCCTCACCGGGCTCGCCAACCGCCGCGCCGTGGACGTACGCCTGGAGGAGGCCGTCGAGCGGCACCGCAGGGAGGGTGCGGTCGTCAGTCTCGTCGTCTGTGATCTCAATGGGCTGAAGCGGGTCAACGACACCCTCGGGCACGCCGTCGGCGACCGGCTGCTGGAGCGCTTCGGCTCCGTGCTGTCGCTGTGCGGGGCGATGGTGCCGGGCGCGCTGGTCGCGCGGCTCGGCGGGGACGAGTTCTGTCTGCTGGCCGTCGGGCCGGCGGCCGATGACGTGGTCAAGGCCGCCGACGAACTGTGCCGCAGGGCCGGGGAGTTGGAGCTGGGGGAGGGGGTGGCGTGCGGGGTCGCGTCGACCGAGGACCCGATCGGGGAGGTGTGCGACGCCCGGCGGTTGTTCCGGCTCGCCGACGCCGCCCAGTACCGGGCCAAGGCCCTCGGCGCCGGGCGGCCGGTGGTCGCGGGCCGGGAGGGGCCGGAGGATCCGGTCGTGCGGCTGGCGGACGAGCCCTCGCCCTCGCGCGCCGAGCGGCGCCGGTTCCGGGGCCGACTGCCCTGAGGGTCGTGGTGCTGCGGGGCGTGACCCGAAGCACACCGGGTGGTAAGGGTTGCCCCCAGTTCCCACTAGTGACATCCCCGCATTCAATGCGTACGCTCCTGAATATGGATATGCACACTGTGGTGGTGGGGACGTCCGGTGTCACGGCGTCCGACGTTCTCGCCGTGGCGCGCGGCGGTGCTCGCATCGAGCTGTCGGCGGAGGCGGTCGCGGCTCTCGCGGCGGCCCGGGAGATCGTGGACGCCCTGGCGGCCAAGCCGGACCCGGTCTATGGCGTCTCCACCGGCTTCGGCGCCCTGGCGACCCGGCACATCAGCCAGGAACTGCGCGCCCAGCTGCAGCGCAACATCGTCCGCTCGCACGCCGCCGGCCTGGGGCCGAGGGTCGAACGGGAAGTCGTACGGGCCCTGATGTTCCTGCGGCTCAAGACCGTCTGCTCGGGGCACACCGGTGTCCGGCCCGAGGTCGCGCAGACCATGGCGGACGTGCTGAACGCCGGGATCACCCCGGTCGTGCACGAGTACGGCTCCCTCGGTTGCTCCGGCGATCTGGCCCCGCTGTCCCACTGCGCCCTCGCGCTCATGGGAGAGGGCGACGCGGAAGGGCCCGACGGGGTCGTACGGCCCGCCGGGGAACTGCTCGCCGCGCACGGGATCAAGCCGGTCGAGCTGCGCGAGAAGGAGGGCCTCGCCCTGCTCAACGGCACCGACGGCATGCTCGGCATGCTGATCATGGCCCTCGCGGATCTCGACACCCTCTACAAGTCCGCCGACGTCGCCGCCGCCCTCAGCCTGGAGGCGCTGCTCGGCACCGACAAGGTGCTCGCGCCGGAGCTGCACGCCATCCGGCCGCATCCGGGCCAGGGTGCCTCCGCCGCCAACATGCTGGCCGTGCTGAAAGGTTCCGGCCTGACCGGGCACCACCAGGACGACGCCCCGCGCGTCCAGGACGCCTACTCGGTGCGCTGCGCCCCGCAGGTCGCCGGCGCCGGACGCGACACGGTCGCGCACGCCCGGCTCGTCGCCGAGCGCGAGCTGGCCTCAGCGGTCGACAACCCCGTCGTGCTGCCCGACGGCCGCGTGGAGTCGAACGGCAACTTCCACGGCGCGCCCGTGGCCTACGTGCTGGACTTCCTCGCCATCGCCGCCGCCGACCTCGGCTCCATCGCCGAGCGCCGCACCGACCGGCTGTTGGACAAGAACCGCAGCCACGGGCTGCCGCCCTTCCTCGCCGACGACGCGGGCGTCGACTCCGGGCTGATGATCGCCCAGTACACGCAGGCCGCGCTGGTGAGTGAGATGAAGCGGCTCGCCGTACCGGCTTCCGCGGACTCCATCCCGTCCTCCGCCATGCAGGAGGACCATGTGTCCATGGGCTGGTCGGCCGCGCGCAAGCTGCGCACCGCCGTCGGCAACCTCACCCGGATCATCGCCATCGAGATGTACGCCGCCACCCGCGCCATAGAGCTGCGCGAGGGCCTCACCCCGGCGCCCGCCTCCCAGGCCGTCATCGAGGCCGCGCGCGCCGCCGGTGTGCGGGGTCCGGGACCGGACCGGTTCCTGGCGCCCGACCTGGCCGCCGCCGACGCGTTCGTGCGCGCCGGTCACCTCGTCGCCGCGGCGGAGAAGGTCACCGGCCCGCTGCAGTGACGCCCGTACGGAAACAGGGGCCCTGCCATGCGCGGGGCCCCTGTTCCTGTGTCGGCTCAGAAGCCCATGCGTTCGCGGCGCACCGAATACAGCACGAAGCCGGCGCCCACACCGAGGAAGAGGGTGCCGCCGACGACGTACGGCGTGGTGTCGGGGCTTCCGGTGTCGGCGAGTTGGGTGTCCTCCGCGGCCTCCCGGGCGGTCTCCGCGGTCGCCTGCGACACCGCCCTGGCCTGCTGGGTGACCTGCGTGAGCTGTGTCGTCGAGGAGGCCGACGAAGCCGCGGAAGTCGAGGAACCGGATGCGCTCGCTCTCGTCGTGGAGTCCTGCGAGGCGTTCGCGGACGGGACGAACCACAGTGCGCAGAGCAGGGTGCCCGCGGCGGTGGCGGTCAGCAGCGGACGGCGAGCGGATGACACGGAATATCGATCCCCTTGTGACGCTGGCGAATTGGCCGTGTGGAGCGATGTTAGTGAAAGTCGCGGGTCACAGGAAAGTCACGGGAGGTTTCGGTCGTACGCTCGCGCCATGAACGCTGAAGAGACATCACGTTTTGTACGGCTTCGGGTGGAGCTGGTCCTCGAAGTGGAGGACGAGGACGCGGTGGCCAAGGCCGCGTTGCGCCGGATCGCCGCCGATCCGGAGCTGCCGCAGGCCGAGCGGAGCCAGGCCGAGGGGGCTGTGACGGAAGACACCGCGGAGGCCCTCGCCTATCTCGTGGACCCGTTCGACCTGGTCAGCGAGGTGCCCGGGGTGGAGTTGCAGCAGGCGTCCTGGTCGAGCGAGCGGATCGACTACGACCCGGATTCGCCGGACTGGGAGCGGGACGAGGATGATGAGGAGGACGAGGACGAGGACGAAGGCGGGGGCGGCGTCGGCTGAGCGTTCCGGGGGGCTCTTCCCGACCCCGGACGGCAACCGCCGTCCGGGGTTTCGTCGTCTCAGGAAACGCACGGACCGATTCCCGCACCACGCGCGCACGGTGGACGTGGTGTGCCCCACAGATCCAGCGGATGGGGAACGGGGCGGTACGGCCGTAGCGTTGAAGGTTCTTACGGGGGCACTCGGGGTTTTTGGCGATCGGCGATGATGGAGAAGCGTGTGATGACGGTCAGTAAGCGGCGCAAGGGCCTGATGGCCGCGTCCGCTCTGCTCGGCGGTGTGCTGGTGCTCACGGCCTGTTCCGGCGGCGACGACAAGTCCTCCGGCAACGGCAAGGGCGACTCCTCACAGGCCCAGGCCGACGCGGCGGCGGCGAAGAAGTCCTCCCAGGCACAGATCACGATCACGCCGAAGGACGGCTCCAACAACGCGTCGATCAACAACTCCGGCACCGTCACCGTCAGCAAGGGCACTCTCACCGGCGTCACCATGACCACCGAGAGCGGCACCGCCGTCGCCGGCCAGCTCTCCGCCGACAAGGCGAGCTGGAAGCCCAGCGCCCAGCTGGACCGCTCCACCACCTACAAGGTCGCCGCCGAGGCCAAGGACTCCGAGGGCCGCATAGCCCACGAGAACGCCTCCTTCACCACGGTCTCCCCGGCCAACAGCTTCATCGGCACCTACACCCCGGACGACGGCTCCACGGTCGGTGTCGGCATGCCCGTCTCGATCAACTTCGACAAGGCGATCACCAACAAGGCGGCCGTGCAGAAGGGCGTCACGGTCAGCACCAGCAGCGGCCAGGAGGTCGCCTGCCACTGGTTCGACGCCAACCGCATGGACTGCCGCCCGGAGCAGTACTGGAAGGCAGGCTCCACCGTCACGCTGAAGCTGGCGCTCGACGGCGTCGAGGGCGCGCCCGGCGTCCACGGCGTCCAGCAGAAGACGGTCACCTTCCACATCGGCCGCAACCAGGTCTCGTACGTCGACGCGAAGACCAAGCAGATGAAGGTCACGCAGGACGGCAAGGTCGTCAAGACCATCCCGATCTCCGCCGGTTCCCCCGAGCACACCACGTACGAGGGGCAGATGGTGATCTCCGAGAAGTTCACCCAGACCCGGATGAACGGCGCGACGGTCGGCTTCAAGGACTCCGACGGCAAGGGCGAGTACGACATCAAGGACGTGCCGCACGCGATGCGCCTGACCAGCTCCGGCACCTTCATCCACGGCAACTACTGGGGCGCGTCGTCCGTGTTCGGCAACGTCAACACCAGCCACGGCTGTGTCGGCCTGCAGGACACCAAGGGCGCGGGCGACCCGAACACCCCGGCCGCCTGGTTCTACGGCCACACCCTGATCGGTGACGTGGTGGTCGTCCAGAACACCGGCGACAAGACGGTCGCGCCGGACAACGGCCTCAACGGCTGGAACATGGACTGGGCCCAGTGGAAGGCCGGTTCGGCCGTCTGACGGTCCGTCCGACAGCCGGTTCACAGCTCCTCCGGTGCCGCCCTTCGGGGCGGCACCGGTGTTTCCGGGCCCGGCCAGGGCCTTCTGACGCGCGCCGGGCATCGCGCTGGTCATCGTGTCAACTCCGTGTCCAGCGGCATGGGGAAGGCCCAGGACAAGGTCCTGCAGTCGCTGTACGGCCTGGGCACGGACATGACCGTCACCAAGGCGCAGTCGCCGAGCGGCAGCAGCTCGCAGTGGCCCCGCTTCCGGTTCGACGCGCGGGGCAACGACGACACGTCGACCCAGAGCAGCGACCGGGTCATGGTGCAGGGCTTCACCACCCTGGCCTCCTCGACGGTCGGCAAGGTCGCGAGCCAGACGGGCGTCTCGCAGGCCGTCGGCGGGCTCAGCCTCAACGTCTTCCGGGTGGACGGCCAGTTCACCCGCGGCCAGTTCCAGCAGAACGGAAGCGGCGGCGCCGGCGGGTTCCAGCGTGGCGAAGGCCAGCCGCAGGGCGAGGTCAGGGGCGGCGGCGCCGACTTCGCCATCAAGGTCGGCAGGTGGCTGTCGGTCGCCGTCCTGGTGGCCGCGTTCCTGGTCGCCGGCCTGCTGACCTCCTCCGCGGTCTCCCGCCGTCCAGATGCCCGGCGGCCTGGACCGCCCCACCTCGGGCGAGGTCGTCCTGGACGGCACCGACCTGGCCAAGCTCAGTGAGGCCAGGCTGACAAGGGTCCGCAGCGAGAACATCGGCTTCGTCTTCCAGTCCTTCAACCTCATCCCCACCCTCACCGCCCAGGAGAACGTCGAGACGGCCCTCGTCCCCCTCGGCATCAAGGCCAAGGAGCGCCGCGAACTCGCGGCCGACGCGCTGAACTCCGTCGGCCTCGGAGAACGCCTGGGCCATCTCCCCGGCGAAATGTCCGGAGGGCAGCAGCAGCGCGTCGCGATCGTCCGGGCCGTCGTCAAGAAGCCCAAGGTGCTGCTCGCCGACGAGCCGACCGGCAACCTCGACGAGGGCATGCGCGACGAGATCGACGAGATCATGGACGTACTCGAACGGCTCTGGAAGGAGCACGCCAAGGCAAGATCTCGGTGAAGGAGAACGCCGGCGCCTGAGCGCGGTCAACACCGCTTGTTCACCGCGCGTTTCGCGGGTCTGTAACGGTGTCCCGGCCACGGTGTTACAGTTTTCCTTCGCTCTTTCTTACCCTCCTTTTGTCCATTGAGCCGTCCGACGACCCCCCGGCATACTGCGTGCTCCCGGGGGGCGACGCGCCGGACGGACGCACGAGAACGCCCCCGACCGGGTCGAACGGGGGAATTCGCCCGGTACCTCCATCTCCAGGGGGAGAACTTGCGCAGACAAGTGAAAAGAGCTGCTGCGGCCGGCGTGGCCACGGCCGCAGTCCTCGCCCTCGCCTCGGGCATGACCAGCCCGGCGTCGGCGAAGCCCGCGGAGCGCACCCCGACCGCCGCCGCCGCGCTCGCCACGAAGACCTACGTCACCCTGATCACCGGTGACCGGGTCGCCCTCGACGCCAGGGGCCGGATCGTCGGCCTGGAGCGGGCCAAGGGCCGTGAGCGCATACCTGTCCAGGTCCGCCGGACCGCGGGCCACACGCTGGTCATCCCGGTCGACGCGGCCCACCTGGTGGCCTCCGGCACGCTGGACCAGCGGCTGTTCGACATCACCGAGCTGACCAAGGCCGCCACCCGCAGGGCCCAGAAGAACGGCCTGAAGGTCATCGTCGGCTACACCGGCTCGGCAGCGGCCGCCAAGGCGGACGTCCGGGCAGCCGGCCGGCTGCGCCGCAGCCTGTCCGCCCTCGACGCCGACGCCGTACAGACGCCGGTCCAGGACACCGCCAAGCTGTGGCATGCCGTCACCGACGGCGGCCGGACCGCCTCCGGTATCGCGCACGTCTGGCTCGACGGCGTCCGCAAGGCCTCCCTCGACAAGTCCGTGCCCCAGATCGGCGCCCCGGTCGCCTGGCAGGCCGGCTACACCGGCAAGGGCGTGAAGGTCGCCGTCCTGGACACCGGTGTGGACACCCGCCACCCGGACCTCAAGGACCAGGTGACCGCGTCCAGGAACTTCACCTCCGCCGCCGACGCCACCGACCACTACGGGCACGGCACCCACGTCGCCTCCATCGTGGCGGGCACCGGCGCCGCTTTTCCCGCGGGGTCCGGCGGCAAGTACAAGGGTGTCGCCCCGGACGCCGAGATCCTCAACGGCAAGGTCCTGGACGACACCGGATCCGGCGACGACTCGGGCATCCTCGCCGGCATGGAGTGGGCGGCCGCGCAGGGCGCGAGCATCGTCAACCTCAGCCTCGGCGGCACCGACACCCCCGGCACCGACCCCCTCGAAGCCGAGGTCGACAAGCTCTCCGCCACCAAGGGCATCCTGTTCACGATCGCCGCGGGCAACGACGGCCCCCACTCGATCGGTTCGCCGGGCAGCGCGGACGCCGCGCTCACCGTCGGCGCCGTCGACAAGCAGGACAAGCTCGCCGACTTCTCCTCCACCGGCCCGCGCCTCGGCGACGGCGCCGTCAAACCGGACGTCACCGCGCCCGGTGTGGACATCACCGCCGCCGCGGCCAAGGGCAGCGTCCTCGACCAGGAGGTCGGCGAGAAGCCCGAGGGCTACCTGACCCTCTCCGGCACCTCGATGGCCACCCCGCATGTCGCGGGCGCCGCCGCGATCCTGAAGCAGGAGCACCCCGACTGGGGCTACGCCGAGCTGAAGGGCGCGCTGACCGGCTCCGCCAAGGGCGGCAACTACACGCCGTACCAGCAGGGTTCGGGCCGGATCGCGGTGGACAGGGCCATCGGGCAGACCGTGATCGCCGACCCGGTGTCGGTGAACTTCGGGACGCAGGCGTGGCCGCACACCGACGACAAGCCGGTCACCCAGCAGGTCACGTACCGCAACCTCGGCGACAAGGACGTCACGCTCACCCTCGCCGGCACCGCCCTCGACCCCAAGGGCCACGCGGCCCCGGTCGGCTTCCTCAGGCTCGGCGCGCGCAAGCTGACGGTCCCGGCGCACGGCAAGGCCTCCGTCGGCCTCACCGTCGACACCAGGCTGGGCGGCACCCTCGACGGCGCCTACTCCGGGTATGTCACTGCGACCGGCGCCGGCCAGACCGTCCGCACGGCCGCCGCCGTACAGCGCGAAGTGGAGTCGTACGACGTCACGCTGAAGTTCATCGGCCGGGACGGCAAGTCGGCCACGTTCTACAACGCCGACCTCAGCGGTGTGTCCGGGGCGGCGAACGGCGTGGAGGTGAGCCCGTACGACCCGTCCGGCTCGGTGAAGGTGCGCGCCCCCAAGGGCACGTACATCCTCAACTCCTCCGTCTTCGTGGACCGGAACGGCACGAAGGGCGTCGACTGGATCGCCCAGCCCAAGCTGACCGTCGGCAAGAAGCAGACGGTCACCATCGACGCGCGCAAGGCCAGGCCGGTGGACGTCACCGTCCCGGCCGCGGGCGTGACGTCGCGGTTCGCCGCGCCCGGGTACGCCGTCACGATCGGCGGCAACCAGTACGGCTACAACTGGATCCTGGACTCCTACCAGGGCTTCCGCAGCGCCCACCTGGGCCCGCAGCTGCCCGCCGGCCTGCTGTTCCAGCAGTGGGACGGCCACTGGATCAAGGGCACCGGCGAGCAGTACGACGTGACGACCGGTGGCCCGGTCAAGAAGCTCGCCACCGGCTACACCAAGCACTACAAGGCGAGTGAGCTGGCCACCGTCAAGGCCCGGCTCGGTGCCTCCGCGAGCGGCAAGACCGGCTCGATCAGCGCCGCGGGCTGGCTGCCCGGCAGCCTGGGCGCCTCCTCGATCGACGTACCGCAGCAGCTGCCCGGCGCCCGCACCCTGCACCTGTCCGCCGGCGGCGGGGTCCTGTGGAACCTGGACTTCACCCAGTACGGCGGGACCGACCAGGACGGGTTCCCGGTCCCGGACGCGGGCTACTCGCTCGGCGAGTCCTCCTTCAGGGCCGGTCACACCTACACCAAGACGGTCGGCACCGCCGTCTTCGGCCCGCACATCGGCAAGGACCTCGGCCTCTTCCGCAGCGGCAACGAGATCTACGGCTCACTGCCGCTGTTCGCCGACGCCGCCCAGCACACCGGGTACTCGGACTTCAGCTCGGTGCACACGACCCTGTACCGCGACGGTGCCAAGGCCGGTGCCAACGACGACCCGCTGTTCGGCGAGGCGACCTTCAAGGTCCCGGCCGGTGACGCCGCGTACCGGCTGACCACCTCGGTCAGGCGCGCGGCGAAGGTCGCCCGGGCCTCCTCCCGGATCGACGCGACCTGGACCTTCCGCTCCCGGCAGGAATCCGGCACCCCCGTGCAACTCCCCGCCTCCGCGCTTCGCTACGGCATCACGACCGGCCTGGACAGCCGGGTCCCGGCCGGCCGGACGCTCACCTTCCCGGTCACCGTCGAGGGCGCGGCGGCGGGCGGCAACCTCAAGTCGCTGACCGTGTACGTCTCCTACGACGGCAAGACCTTCCAGCAGGCCGACGTCCGCGGCGGCAGGATCACGGTGAAGAGCCCGGCGAAGGGCAAGTCCGTCGCCCTGCGCTCGCAGATCACCGACAAGAAGGGCAACACGTCGGAGATCACGATCTACGACGCCTACTTCGGCCAGTGAGCGCGTAGCACCTTCTGACGAGGCGAGGGGCACCCGGAGGACATCTCCGGGTGCCCCTTGTCGTACGGCGACCGGCTAGGGCGAGGGCACGGTGGTGTGGGCCGCGTCCGTGCCCCAGCTGGCCAGGAGGCGGAGGGAGTCGGCGGACCGGGAGCCCGGCTCGGCGTGGTACGTGAGCAGCGACTGGTCCGAGCCGTCCGTCAGGCGGAAGGACTCGAAGTTCAGGGAGAGGTCGCCCACCAGGGGGTGGTGCAACCGCTTGACGCCGTGGTTCTTCTCCTTGACGTCGTGCGTCGCCCACAGCCGGCGGAACTCCTCGCTCTTCACGGAGAGTTCGCCCACCAGCGCCGACAGCCGCTGGTCGTCCGGATAGCAGCCCGCGTCCATGCGCAGGGCGCAGACGATGTCGATCGCCTTCTGCTCCCAGTCGACGAACAGATCGCGGTAGTCCGGGTGCAGGAACACCAGCCGGGCCCAGTTGCGCTCGCCCGGCGGCAGCTCCGCCCAGTCACCGAAGAGCGCCGCCGCCATCCGGTTCCAGGCGAGGATCTCCGAGCGGCGTCCGACGACGTACGCCGGTACGCCCTCCATCGTGTCCAGCAGCTGGCGCAGCGAGACACGGACCTGCTGCTGCCGCGCCGCCGGCTTCTTCTTGTGCGACTTCGGCTTGGCCAGGTGCGTCAGATGCGCGTGCTCCGCGTCCGTCAGCCGGAGCGCCCGCGCGATCGAGTCCAGGACCTCCGCCGAGACGTTCCGCCCGTTGCCCTGTTCGAGCCGGGTGTAGTACGCCACCGACACCCCGGCCAGCTGCGCCAGCTCCTCGCGGCGCAGCCCCGGCACCCGGCGGTGCCGGCCGAAGTCGGGCAGGCCCACGTCCTCCGGCTTCAGCCGGGCCCGCCGGCTGCGCAGGAACTCGCTCAGTTCGGCCCGCCGGTCCAGGGGCGGGGAGGAGGGCACGGGCTGGTTTTCCATACATCCAGTATTCACGGTCGTACGCGCAGGAACCTGACCCCGCCAGTGGTAGGCACGGGGGACGTACGCAGAAGCGTGGTCTGGGTGGCCGTCGTAGCGTGGGAGAGGCTGGTCGCGTACCCGGTGGAAGGCAACCGGGCACGCTGAACATCGCTAGGAGAACCCGGCATGACCACCACTGTTGCTGCTTACGCCGCGCCCGCCGCGAAGGCTCCGCTGGAGCGGACCACCATCGAGCGGCGCGCGGTCGGCGAGTTCGACGTCCTGATCGACATCGAGTTCGCCGGTATCTGCCACTCCGACATCCACCAGGCCCGGGAGGGCTGGGGCACGGCGATCTTCCCGATGGTGCCCGGCCACGAGATCGCGGGCGTCGTCGCCGAGGTCGGCGCGGGTGTCACCACGTACGCCGTCGGCGACCGGGTGGGTGTCGGCTGCATGGTCGACTCCTGCCGTGAGTGCGACAACTGCCGGGCCGGTCTGCAGCAGTACTGCACCGGCGGCGGCCCGACCTGGACGTACAACGCCGTCGGCAAGGATGGGCAGCCCACCTACGGCGGCTACGCGCAGAAGATCGTCGTGGACGAGAACTATGTCGTCCGCATCCCCGACGGCCTCCCCCTGGACGTGGCCGCGCCGCTGCTCTGCGCCGGCATCACCACGTATTCGCCGCTGAAGCACTGGAACGCCGGTCCGGGCAAGAAGGTCGCGGTCGTCGGCCTCGGCGGTCTCGGCCACATGGGCGTGAAGATCGCGGCGGCGCTCGGCGCCGAGGTCACCGTCCTGTCCCAGTCCCTGCGCAAGAAGGACGACGGCCTGAAGCTGGGCGCCACGCACTACTACGCGACCAGCGACCCGAAGACCTTCGAGGACCTCAAGGGCACCTTCGACATCATCCTCAACACGGTGTCGGCGCCGCTGGACTTCGACGGGTACCTGTCGCTGCTGCGCACGGACGGCGCGATGGTCAACGTCGGCATCCCGGAGGAGCCGGTCCGCATCCCGCTCTCCTCGGTCTTCGGCCACCGCCGCAGCCTGAGCAGCTCCGGCATCGGCGGCATCCCCGAGACCCAGGAAATGCTCGACTTCTGCGCCGAGCACCACCTGGGCGCAGAGATCGAACTGATCCGCGCCGACCAGATCAACGAGGCGTACGAGCGGGTGGTGCACAGCGACGTCCGCTACCGGTTCGTGATCGACACGGCGACGATCTGACGCCGTCACGCCTGCCGGGGCCCGCGGCCCAGCAGCCACAGCAGGTACGGGCCGCCGACCAGCGCGGTGAGTGCGCCGACCGGTAGGTCCAGCGGCGACGGCAGTGTGCGCGCCGGGAGGTCGGCGGTCACCAGCACCAGCGCGCCGGTCGGCGCCGAGCACAGCAGGGGCAGGGGCTGGGGCAAGGGCAGGGGCAGGTGCGGGGTGCGGGCGAGGCGGCGGGCCGGCTGCGGCGCGGTCAGCGCGACGAACCCGATCGGGCCCGCCGCGCCGGTCGCGGTGGCGGCGAATACGACACCGAGCACGGTCGGCGCGAGCCGGGTCCGGTCGACCCGTACCCCGAGCCCGGCCGCGGTCTCGTCCCCGAGCGCCGGCGGCCGGGCGGCCCGGCCGGCCCAGATCAGCCCGGGCAGACACAGCGCGAGGACGGCGGCCTGCGGCCCGGCCTGTTCCCAGCTCCGCCCGTTGAGGGAACCGGTCAGCCACAGCTTCACCTGCTCGGCCGCGTCCAGCTCGCTGTCCGCGAGATACAGCTGTACGACGGCCGACAGGACGACGCCGATGCCGACACCGACGAGCATGAACCGGCCGGCCTGGATGCCGCGCCGCCAGGCCAGCGCGTAGACCAGCGCGTAGACCAGCGCGTAGACCAGCGCGTAGACCAGCGCGGCGGCCGCGAGTCCGCCGGCGACGGACACGGCGGGCAGGGCGCCGGGGGACTTCGTCATGCCGGTGGCGAGCGCGAGCACGGTCGCCGCGGCGGCGCCGTGTCGTGCGACGCCGGACCCCGGGCGAAGCCCGCATTCCCCGACCCGGGCGGGCGTGGCCCGGACCGGTTCGACGGCCTCCATCCAGTGCAGTCCGCCCAGCCGGCCGACGACGAGCGGGACACGCGGGTGGCGGCGGGAGGGCGCGGCGAGCGTGCGCAGGTCCTCGGCGGTGGTGGGCGCGAACCCGTGCACGACGACCGGCAGCCCGCCGTGGTCGGCGGCGGACCGCAACATTGGTTCCAGCCGGTCCGCCGGCCCCGGCGCAGGCGTCAACTCCCCGATCCCGCACAGCCCCCGCCCCACCACGTCCTTGGCGACGGCCGCGGGCCTGCCGACCCGGGTGGTCGCCGCCCTGCTCCCCTGCACGGCCGACAGCGGCACGGGCCCCGCCCTCGCCCCCTGCCCCGGCGTCCCCGAGGCGCTGCGCAACCGACTGGCCGAACTGGACGACAGGGCGGCCCGATTGGCGACCGAGCGGGCGTAACTCCGCTTTCTGCTCGCGGATCTGACGGGAGCGGCCCCGGATTCCGGGCCTCACCCTCGCGGGTCCAGGCAGGCGTGAGCAGGCGGTCGGGGGCGAGCAGGGCATCGGGGCGGAGTTCAGCGGCATAGGGGCTGAGCGGGGCTGAGTTCAGCGGCGCGCCCGGCGTGCCCGGCCCGGCCGACCGAGCCGACGGACTCCCGCCGACGGCTCACCGGAGTGAAGGGGCTCGGTTCTCGCGAGCCGTCCGGTCGTCGGCCTGGGCTGTTGGAGTGGTCCTGAGGCCGACGGCACGTGCTGTCGGGGCGGGGGCCGGGCACTGCCGGTATGCAATGTCACTGTCCGTAACGCCGCCCGCCCCCATCCGGCTTCACCGCCCTCATCCGGCCTTGCCTGGCCCTACCCAGCCGCACCCGGCCCGGTCGGCCGCACCCGGCCCTGTCCGGACCCGTTCAGCTCCATCCGTCCCCGTTCAACCCTGCCCCGAAGAGGAGACCACAGGTGCCCAGGATCCGAGCCTCCATCGTGTCGCGAGTCGCTCTGGTCGTAGCGTTGTGTGCGGCGGGAGCGGCACCGGCCGCCGCCGACCAGCTACGGCCCCACCCGCGCACAACGACCGTGCGGCAGGAGTCCCCGAGGTCCCAGCGTGCCCTCGACGATCCATCCGACTCGGATCTGGCCGTCGTCTCCGTCAGCATCGGCGGCGCACAGCCCGGCGGCACGACCAAGCTGCGTGTACTCATCGCCAATTTGGGGCCGGACGTGACGGCTTCCCCTGTCACCGTCACTGTCACCGTGCCCAGCGGCGCCTCGGCCGTGGGGCCGTTCTTCCCCTCGTCCTGCACACCCAACGCGAACGCGAGCAGGGTCGTGTGCACCTTTGCCCCGGGGCTCTACCTGCTGAAGACCGCCACCGCGCAGATCCCCGTCCACGTTCAGTCCACCGCCGCGCACGGGTCCGTCCTGATGGGCGGCAGGGTGATGGTGAGCAGCCCGGACGACACGAACACCGGCAACAACACGGCGTCCTACGCCGTGCGGGTGGGGTGATGGTGATCCGCCGCCGAACCACTCCGCGCGCCGTCCTCTCGTTCCGCCTGTCGTTCCGCCATCGTGTCGGCCTCCTTGCGACGGCGATGCTGCTGGCCTTGGTCCCCGCCGGCCCTGCCTGGGCCGCACCCAGGGTCATCGAGGACTCCCTGACCCCCACGACCGCCTCGACGACCACACCGGTGAGCGCGAGATTGCGGGTCCACACCATCGGAGGATGCCTGACGGTCCAGCAACTGGGCGTGGCCGTACGCGACTCGGCCGGCAACAACCTCGACTTCCCAGGCTCGCGCGGCACCACCACGATCTGCGGCAACGGCCTGACCATGACCACCGCTCCGCGTACCTTCGCGCCGGGCACCTACACCGAGTTCGGCTACTACAAGACGTCCAGCGGCTATCACAGCCTGCCCTCCCGTACCCTCACCATCACCGGCCCCGGGCCGGGCTCACCCGCTTCGGGCAAGTCCCTCGCATTCGACGAGGAATTCGACGGCCCCATCGCCTTCGGCACCCGCTGGAACGGCTCCACCACCAGCGCCTACGAGTACGGCAACCACAACCCCAAAGACAGCAAACTCGACTGGCTGTCCCCCTCCGCCATCACCGTGACCGGTGGTCTGAGCACCTTCACGGCCACACCGGGCAGCAACATCCTGGAAAACGGCATGAGGTCGTGGAACACCGGATTGCTGACCACCGAGGGCACCACGCAGAACTTCCGGACTCGTCCCGGCGACTACGCCGAAATGCGCGTCAAGCTGCCCAGCGCCATCGGAGCCTGGCCCGCCGGCTGGACCTGGCTCGACGGGAACAACGAGGTCGACAGTTTCGAGTACCACCCCGACAACCCGAACCTGCTGGAGATCACCAACCACGTCCACCCGGCGGCCATCTACTACACCAACGCCAACAGCGTCTATCCGGGAGCGTGGATCACCGTAGGCGTCCACTACGGCGAGACCAACGACGACTGGTACGTGAACGGCACCCTGATCTACTCCGACCACACCGGCGTCGGCTCCACCTGGTCACCCAACATCATCCTCAACCTCTCCATCTCCGACGGCACCTACCACCCCGCCCCCGCATCCACCCCCATCATCTTCAACGCCGACTACGTACGCGTCTGGCGCTGACCGACCGGGTGGGACACCCCCGTAACCACAGGGGTGTAGGTGCGTGCCGGCCTGCGGGTGGTGCGGGACGTGACCCTTACGTCTCCCGGAGGTGTGCAGGTCGTCCTTGTACATCTCCGAGGGGATGTCACTTCCCTCTCTGTACGGACGTCACTTCGACACCCGCACCTACGTCGCGGCCTTCTTCGACCTCCACCTGCGGGGCGTCGCGGAGCCCCTTCTGAACGGACCCACCTCGGCCTATCCGGAGGTCGGCTTCCACACACCGTGACGAGCGACCGCCGAACACTGCTCCCCTCGCCCCCCAGCCGGCTCCAGATGTCCCTCGAACGTGAACTCGCTCGTCTGGCGATCAACGGATGTGTTCATGCGGGCGGCAGAGACTGCTCCGTCCAGACGGTCTTGCCGTCGTGGGTGTAGCGGGTGCCCCACCGCTCCGTGAGCTGGGCGACCAGGAAGAGTCCGCGTCCGCCCTCGTCCGTGCTCAGGGCCCGTCGGAGGTGCGGGGAGGTGTGACTGGTGTCGGACACCTCGCAGATCAGGCAATGCGTACGTATGAGGCGCAGGGTGACGGGGCCGGCCGCGTACCGGTAGGTGTTGGTGACGAGTTCGCTGGCGACCAGTTCGGTGGTGAAGGCCAGCTCGGACAGCCCCCATTCGGTCAGTTTCGCCGTGGTCAACTCCCTGGCACGGGCGGCGGAGGTCGCTTCCAGGGGCAGCTGCCACGAGGCGACATTCCGTGGCCGTAGCGCCCGGGTGCGGGCGATGAGCAGCGCGATGTCGTCGGTGGGGAGGTGGTCCTTGGGCAGCAGCGCCTCGACCACCATGTCGCAGGTGTGGTCGAGAGGTTCCGTGGTGCGGGTGAGACACGCGCGCAGGTTCTCCAGCGCGGTGTCTATGTCGCCGTTGCGTGCCTCCAGGAGGCCGTTGGTGTAGAGCGTGAGCAGGCTGCCCTCGGGGAGGTCCAGATCGTACGTCTCGAAGGGCAGTCCGCCCAGGCCCAGCGGCGGACCCGCGGGCAGATCGAGCACGGTCACCTCGCCGTCGGGGGTGGTCACCACCGGCGCCGGGTGGCCGGCGCGGGCGAGGGAGCAGCGCTGGGAGACCGGATCGTAGACGGCGTAGAGGCAGGTGGCCCCGAGCACCTGCTCGATGGCCGACTGGCTGCTGTCGTCGTTCGCCTCCTGTTCGGCGGCCAGCAGACTGACCAGATCGTCCAGCCGCGCCACCACCTCGTCCGGTTCCAGGTCGAGGCTGGCCAGGGTGCGCGCGGCGGCGCGCAGGCGGCCCATCGAGGCCGCGGCGTGGATCCCGTGGCCGACCACGTCTCCCACGACGAGGGCGACCCGGGCCCCTGACAACGGGATCACGTCGAACCAGTCGCCGCCGATGCCCGGTTCACCGCTGGCCGGGAGGTACCGGCAGGCCACCCCCACGGCCGGAAGGTCGGACGCCGCGCTCGGCAGCAGACTGCGCTGAAGCGTCAGTGCGGCGCTCTGCTGCTGGGTGAAGCGGCGCGCGTTGTCGATGCAGACGGCCGCGCGCGAGGAGAGCTCCTGGGCCACCGTGGCATCGGCGTCCTCGAAAGGCTCCGCGTTGCGTGACCGCCACAGGCTCACCACGCCCAGTACCAGGCCGCGCGCGGCCAGGGGCACCGCGATCAGCGAATGAACGCCCAGCCCCAAGGCGATCTCGACCCGCCGCCGGTCCATGGCGTACCACTCGGGGCGCAGGGCCAGCAGCCCTTCGAGGATCGGACGACGCTCGGCCATGCACCGGGCCTGCGGAGATTCCGGAAGCAGCGGGACCACATCGCCCTCCCGGAACGGGACGCGCTGTTCCGGCGGTGAGAAGGCGACCCGGAGCAGCGGAGCCGCCGTACCGGGAACCGGTTCGTCACCGAGTGTCACCGGCTTGAGGAGGTCCACCGAGCAGTAGTCGGCCAGGCCGTGGGTGGCCACCTCGGCCAGTTCCCGAGCGGTCTGTGTCACGTCCAGTGAGGTCCCGATCCGGGCGCTCGCCTCGTTCAGCAGGGCGAGCCTGCGTTGCGCCCGGTGGCGATCCGTCACGTCCTCGATCGTCTCGGCCACGCCGAGAACCCGGCCCGAGGGGTCCTCCATCCGGAACGCCGAGACGGACACGATCCGTTCCCGCCCCGGATCGTGGCGTGCCCGGGCGGACTGCTCCGTGAAGATCAACGGCTCGCCGGTCTCCAGGACGTGCCGTACCCGTTCCTCTGCCGGACCTGCGTCCTCGTCGACCATGAATTCGCGGGGGCGACGGCCCACCGGCGCCTCGGCCGGGACGCCGCTCGCCTTTTCGACCGCTCGGTTGACCCGTATCACCCTCCTGTCCGTGCCGTGGACGACGAGGCCGATCGGGGACCGGTGGTACAGGCCGTCCAGCAGCGCACGGTCCCGCTGCCAGGCGATCACCTGCGCGGCGGGAGCACCGACCAGGAGCCACTCCTGACCGCCCCCTTTCCTGGTGACCGCACGGGCCCGGAAACCCATCTCCACACGGCGTCCGTCGCGGTGCCGGACCGGCAGGACGCCGAACCATCCCCCCGCCTTCATGGCGTCCACGACGACGGACCGTACGACGGGCAGGTCACGGGCGTCGACCAGGAGGTCCTGCCACGCGCGTCCGAGCACTTCCTTGGCCGGATAGCCGAGCAGTTCCTGCGCACGTGGGGTCCAGCCGACCACAGTTCCGTGATCGTCGAGCACGGCCGAGGCACCACGGCCGAGGGCGAAAGGATCCTCGGGACTCTCGCTGAAATGCATCGACGGCGTCCCCATAGCCACCACCTTGCTTCCGTGACTCCGATGTTCCTCCCTGCGTTCTCCGCCCGCGACTCTCCTGTTCCTCTCTGTCCGGAGCTCCCCGTTGGCGTGGTCAGGTGCCAGGTCGGCTCTCTCCTGTCTCTCCTGTCTCTCCTGGCGGATCGTCCGTGGACGCGCAGTCCGAAGGCGCCGTCGGCGGTTCGGTGGGGGCGGGAGTCCAGGAGCAGGCCAGGGAGCCGCCGATCAGACCGGCGATCAGTCCGAGGAAGAGGCCGCCGAGGTTCGCGACCGGGAAGGAGAGGAGGGTGAGCAGGAGAGTGGCGATCCCGGCGAACACGCGGAGGTGCGGTTGGTACCAGAGGATGAGCCCCAGGGCGATGAGCAGGACCCCGATGACCAGGGCTCCGGCACCGGACGTGGTCGACATGGCCAGCGGAATTCCGCCCAGGTCCAGACGGGCGTACGGCCAGTACAGGATGGGCAGGCCCGCCATCGAGGTGAAGAGCCCGGCCCAGAAGGGGCGTTCGCCACGCCAGTCTCTGAACCTGTGCCGGGCGCGCGCCGCGGTGACGCGCCATCGGGTTCCTCTGCCGAAGAGATTGGTGATCACGTGTCTTCCTGATCAGCGGTGCGGCGAGCGCAGGGGCCGTGTGCGGCGGATGCGGGGGCATTCGGCAGGTTCGGCCCGCCCGGGGCTCAGGAGCATTCGTGGCGGCCTCGCTCGATCTGCACGCGCAGGCCGGGGATGTTGAACGTACCGGCGGAGAGCGCGACCGCGGTCACGTGCACGTCGGTCAGGGTGACCGACGTGGCCTGCTGCGCGAAGCCGTTGGGGTCGAACAAGCGCGAGTTGCCGTCGCCCGGGTTGATCGGCCCCTTGGAGATCTGCCCCTGCGCGATCCCCTGGTCGAGGCCCTTGAAATCCGCCTGGCCGGCCGACTGGAACGTCGTGTCGAGGAACAGGTTCGACGCCTCGACCGGTCGTTCGTTTCCGCCGGTGATCTTCAGCGTCTGCGGGCCCAGCACCGGGACCTCGATCAGCACGGACTGGCACAGCCTGGTGATCGTCGTGTGCCGGGATCCGGTGACCTGGACCGGCACCCGCTCGCCCTGCCTGGTCACGTCCAGCATGCCGTAGATGCTGAGTCCGCGAGCGGTCAGTTTGTCCGCGGTGACCTGGAACTTCTGGCCGGAAATGAGGAACGACGCGGCCAGTGCCCCCTGCCCCATGGCGATGCCCAGGGCTGCGCAGGCTGCGACGCTGGGTACCAGGACTGCCGCGAAGCGCCGCCAACGGGTTTTGCCGGCACGGTGCGACATCCCGTCTCCTTCGGTCATGGCGCGAAGTCGCCATACCTTGACAAAGCGCGCATTTCTCTCGACATCCCATGACGGATCCTAGGCTTCCGGCTGCGGCGACCGGCTGCATGCCGGGGCTGCCGTACGGGTGACGCACCTGTTGATCGGCCCTTCGGGCGACAGCCGGCGTCGAGTGCCTCATCCGGTCGGCAGACGTTCGGGGGGTGGTTCCGGACGACCGGGACGGGGGCCGGTCGTCCGGTCAGGGGTCAGGACGCCCTCGCCGCCGCCTGTGCCGTCTCGTTGCGGACCCGGCAGTAGTACGTCGCCGCCTCGTCGCCCCGGTAGCGCCACGGCACTGCGTCCACATACCCGTCGACCAGCCTGAACTGCTCCAGCGCGGCCTCGTGCCGGTCCTGCAGATGCAGATAGAACGCCAGCAGATGGCGCAGCTGCGCGAGGCCCGGCCGGCCGGGATCGGCGGCTGCCGCTGCGGCCGCGTCCGCAAGACCGGCGTCGACCCGGGCCACCATCTCGGGTGTGCCGTCGGCCGCGACATCGGTCGACCTGTCGTGCTCGAAGTGCGCGATCAGCGGCAGCGACGTCAGCAGACTGCCCACCGGCGCCTCGGCCGCCGCCCGCTCGGCGAAGTCGAAAGCCAGCTCCTTCGACCCCCGCCACTTCGCGCACCAGTACTGCAGGGCCGCGTGGTGGGCGCCGTAGTGGTGCGGGGCGCGGGTCGTGATCTCCGCCCACAGCTTGTCCATCTCCGCGTGCGGATAGCCCAGCCCGAGCGCCACCCATATCTCCGTGATGTACGGCGTCGGGTCGTCGGGGAGCAGCGCGGCCGCCCGTGCGATCTCCTCCCGCGCGGCGGCCAGTGTGCGGTGGAAGCCGTCGAACTGCTCACGCGTCGTGCTCTCGGCCCGCAGCGCACCCCGCAACTCCCAGGCCAGATACACCGTGCTCTGTGCCCGGACCACCGCCGCGTCCGGGTCCTCGGGGCGTGCCGCCTCCCAGTCGAGCAACCAGGCGTCCTCCTCGGCCGCGGCCGTGCCCAGCAGACCGGTGACCGTCGAACGGCGCTCCCAGTCCCGGCCGACGGCCCGCAGCAACTCGGCCGCGGGCTGCCAGTCGCCGCCGCGCACCGCGGCGAGAGTGGCCGACCACTCGTCCGGCAGCGGCGCGGAGTGCTCGGTGTCCTGCCGCTCGGCGGGCAACAGGCCGAGCCGCTCCGCCGTCTGCGCCGCCTCGTCCGGGCCGGGAGGGCTCGGTGAGAAGAGTTCCTTCACGAACGCGCCGGTGAACCACACGGCGGCGATCACGACGGGGAGAGCCAGGATCCCCAGGATCCAGAGGAGGACGGTCATCGGCGGTTCGATCCGTTCTTCGTTGTCGACAGTTGTTCGTCGTCGGTTGTTCGTCGACAGTTGTTCGTCGAGAGTCGTCACGTCGCGCGGTGGTGGTCGTGCGGCGCGCTTGTGCGTCGTTCGGCGGCGTGAACGTGCTGGTCGGATACGTGCTGGTCAGGCGTTCTGTGTCGCCGGTGGCAGCAGGGCCCTGAGGGGCGCGGTGTCGGGGTGGTCGGCGAGTGCCGCGGCCACCGCCGCGTCCAGTGCCGCTTCGGGGCCGTCGTTCCGCGTGGTCTGCGAGCCCCAGCCCGGCAGTCGTACGGCGGCCGGGCTGGACCAGGAGAACTCCCAGTGCAGCAGCGCACGCGCGCTGAACTCGGCCAGCACCATCGTCCGCACCGAACCGCGCATCACGGGCCGTGCGAACTCGCGGAACGCCCGCCCCTTCGCCGCTGCCGCCTCCTCCGACAGCGGCAGCTGCTCGGCCAGCTGCCACAACCGGCCCTCGTCGATGACCTCCAGCAGCGAGGCCAGCGTCGGCCGCTGCCCGGTGCAGGCGGCCAGGGCCCGGTGCAGCGGGGTGTTCGCCGAGGACAGGCCCGCCGCCATCGAGGCGTCCAGCAGCTCCGCCCAGTCGGCGGTGCGCCGGAAGGCGAGCACCTCGTCGACCAGCACGGCCTCCTCCAGCGCGGCCAGGGTCCGCTCCGGGTCGGTGAGGAGGGCGAGCGCCGCGCCCTTGGCATCCTCGGTGCGTCCGTCGGCGGGCAGCGCCTCGATCCGGCGCACGCGTTCGGCGATCGGCGGGTGGGAGTCGTACGGCGACGTCGGCTCCTCCGGCAACTCCGTGCGCAGCCGCACCAGTTCCGGCTCACGGGCCGTCAGCAGCTTTCCGAAGCCGCCGAAGAACTCGCCGCGCGGCGGCAGCAGTCCGGCCTGCAGACCCAGGGTGGCGTAGGAGTCGAGGTAGAAGCCGTGGGAGGCGGACAACACCGGGATCTCGCGCAGCGCCGACGCCGTCGCGTCGCGTCCGGCGACCCGTGCGGCGGACAGGTCGGCGGCGAACTCCTGACCGCGTGCCGTGGAGAGCGAGGCACGCATGTAGAGCTTGGCGTACGCGGTGTAGATCGCCGCCATCAGGCGGTACGTCGCCCCGGACCCGGAGGCGTCGACCTGCTTGGCCTTCTTGCCCTTGGCGATCCGCCTGGCCGCGGCCTGCTCCTGCCGGGCCCGTTCGGCGGCCACCTTGCCGTCCGCCTGGGCGTGGAACTGCCCGATGACCCGGGCGAGTTGTACCCGGCCACGCACGACCAGCGCGGACAGCCGGGTGTCGCCGCCGGTGAAGTGGCCGTATTCATGGGCGAGTACGGCCCGCAACTGGGCTTCGGTCAGGCCGGTCATCAGCGGAACGCCGAGGTGCAGGCGGCGCGGTCCGGGGAGCAGGCCGAGCAGCCGCGGCTCCTCGCTGACGGACGCGTTGACGTCGCCGGTGAGCAGGATCCGGTCGGGGACTCGGGTGCCGGCCGCGGCCGCGACGTCCCGGACGAGGGCCCACAGCCGGGGCTCGGTGGCCTCGGTGACCGGGATGCCGGGCTCGCCCTCGCCCTTGGGCGTGCGCAGCATGAACATGCCGCGCACGACGGGGGCGGCGAGCAGCACCGACACGATGGCGATCTTCACGGCGACCAGGCCGTGCCCCCAGCTGAACGCGACGACATCGAGACCGAGCAGTGCCGCAAGCAGTACGAGGCTCAGCAGATGGAAACCGAGCAGCAGAACGAGAGCACGCAGCGCGCGCAGAGTTGCGCCCATCGGGCAGATCCCCCCACAGGACCTCGGAAAACACAGGACCAGGACAACGGTGCAGCCGACACCACGCGGCACGTGCCGAGGCGACGGCGGCCGGTGTGTGTGGTGCGGTGTGGGGGGATGCCGGAGTATGCCCTACCGCAGGTCAGCAGGGCAACGCGGATTCGAGACCGGGCGGCGCCGGGCGGCGGGGGCACCGGGCTCACAGCGGCTGGGGCACCGGGTGGGACGGACGAGGTACGCCGGTGGTGGCAGCTGGTGGCTCAGGGGGATGGGTCACCGGGGCGGCGGTCGGCGGCCCGGTGGGGGAGGGGCGCTGGGGTGCCGCTCGTGGCCAGGGAGGGGCGGGGCACCCGGCTGCCGCTGTTCGGGCAGCCGGGCAGGGTGGCCGCGGGCCGGCGCCGGTGGCTCAGCCGGGCAGCGTGGCCGGGCTGCCCCCGTTGGCCTCGTAACCGGCCACCGCCAGGGCGCGGTAGACGGCGAACTCGGCGGCCGGGTCGGCGGACAGGATCCAGGGCAGCGCGCCGATGTGCCCGTCGACGTGTATCAGCTGGTGCATGGCCTCCTGCCAGCGCTCGGCGCGGACCAGGAAGAAGACCAGCAGATGGCGGACGTGCGCGAGCATCGGGTCGTCGGGGCGGGCGGCGTGCACCGCGTGCAGGGCGCCGTGCATCGCCTTGGTGACGACCTCGCTCTGGTAGAAGCTCGCCACCAGGTTCACCTCGGGGAGGTGTTCGTAGACCGCGAACAGCGGGAGCGCGGCGAGCAGCGAGCCCTGCGGGGCGCGGGCCGCGGCGGCCTCGGCGAAGGAGTACGCCTGCTCGCGCGAGCCGTGCCACTTCTCGCACCAGTAGTGCAGCGCGGCCAGATGCGCGCCCATGTGATGCGGGGCCCGGTCGAGGATCTTCAGCCACAGCTGGTCGAACTCGGCCTGCGAGTAGGCGAGTCCGCGGGCGATGGACAGCTCGATGATGTACGGCACCGGGTCGCCGGGGGCCAGCAGCGCCGCCTGCCCGCACGCGTCTCTGGCCTCCTCCATGATGATCCGGAAGTCGTCCGTGCCCGGCGTCGACGTCCGCCAGGCCTGCTGCACCAGGAACTCCGCGTAGACGGCGGCGGCGCCCGCGTCCTTGGGCTGCTCGGCCCGCCACACCCGCAGCCACTGGCCACCCGGCGTCTCGTGCACCCCGCCGGGCCGCTGCTGCAGCTCCAGCGCCGCGGCTCCCGCGAAGGCCTGCACCCGCTGCCAGCGCCGCTCTCCCGCGGACTCGGTGCCGGCCAGCAGCTGGGAGGCCGCGCGATAATCCTGTGTGCGCTGCACCAACTCCAGGACGTCCAGCAGGTCCTGGTCCGGGCCGGGCATGCGCACGTCCAGCTCTTCCTGGCGCACGAAGCCGTAGGCCGCCGGGTCGGCGGCGTCCGGGTGTCCCGGGGGAACCTGCTCGATCACCCCGCGCCTGCGCCGCATGAGCGGGAGCAGCACGAAGCTCAGCATGAGCAGCGCCATCAGCAGCCAGAGAATCGCCATGCACCAAGCGAACCAGACGCCGCCGACAAATGGCGAACCCCGCCACCAGGCTGTGGAAAACTCCGGTCCGGGTCATGACAGGAAGGCCATGACAGGAAGGTCATGGCAGGAAGGTCATCGCAGGAAGGCCCGACGGCCGGGCCGCCCGGGACAAGGCCCGGCCCGCACAAGGCTCGGCCCACACAGGGAAATCCCTCCGTCTGGAGCTCCCCTCGCCTCGGGGACGTCAGCGACCGGCCGAGCGGGCTACGCTCGGTGCACATGAGCGACAGGCACATCAGTCAGCATTTCGAGACCCTCGCGATCCACGCGGGCAACACCGCGGATCCCCTCACCGGCGCGGTCGTCCCGCCGATCTACCAGGTCTCGACCTACAAGCAGGACGGCGTCGGCGGGCTGCGCGGCGGCTATGAGTACAGCCGCAGCGCCAACCCCACCCGCACCGCCCTTGAGGAGAACCTCGCCGCGCTGGAGGGCGGCCGCCGCGGCCTCGCCTTCGCGTCCGGCCTGGCGGCCGAGGACACCCTGCTGCGCACGCTGCTCAGCCCCGGTGACCACGTGGTGATCCCGAACGACGCCTACGGCGGCACGTTCCGCCTCTTCGCCAAGGTCGTGACCCGCTGGGGCGTGGAGTGGTCGGTCGCCGACACCAGCGACCCGGCCGCCGTACGTGCCGCGATCACCCCGAAGACCAAGGCCGTCTGGGTGGAGACCCCCTCCAACCCGCTGCTCGGCATCACCGACATCGCCGCCGTCGCTCAGGTCGCGCACGACGCGGGCGCGAAGCTCGTCGTCGACAACACCTTCGCCACGCCGTACCTCCAGCAGCCGCTGTCGCTCGGCGCGGACGTCGTCGTCCACTCCCTGACCAAGTACATGGGCGGTCACTCGGACGTGGTCGGCGGCGCGCTGATCACCGCCGACCAGGGTCTCGGCGAGGAGCTGGCGTACCACCAGAACGCGATGGGCGCCGTCGCCGGTCCCTTCGACTCCTGGCTGGTGCTGCGCGGCGCCAAGACCCTCGCGGTGCGGATGGACCGGCACAGCGAGAACGCCACGAAGATCGCCGACATGCTGACCCGGCACGCGCGCGTGACGCAGGTGCTCTACCCGGGCCTGCCCGAGCACCCCGGCCACGAGGTCGCCTCGAAGCAGATGAAGGCGTTCGGCGGCATGGTGTCCTTCCGCGTCGAGGGCGGCGAGGAGGCGGCGGTCGAGGTGTGCAACCGCGCCAAGGTCTTCACCCTCGGCGAGTCGCTCGGCGGCGTCGAGTCCCTCATCGAGCACCCCGGCCGTATGACCCACGCCTCCGTGGTGGGCTCCGCCCTGGAGGTCCCGGGCGACCTGGTCCGCCTGTCCGTGGGCATCGAGAACGTCGACGACCTGCTGGCAGACCTGCAGCAGGCCCTGGGCTAGCCGAACGGACCCGGTTCCCGCCGGGCGGTGGCCGGTCGCCGGTCCGACGGCATACCCCGTCGGACCGGCGGCTCGGCTCACCAGCCGGTGACCGGCGGTGTCGTCTGGGAGGGCGGCTCCACCCACGGGTGCACCCGGGCCGCCCACACGCTGAACGCGACGGCCGCGGCACAGGCCAGCAGCCACAGCACCCGGCGGACGAGCAGCCTGCGCCGCAGCAGGCGCTCGCCACGGCGCACCGCCTCGGCGCACAGGTCCGGCGGCACCGGCGCCGGCGTCCGCTCCATGATCTGCCGCGCCGCAGCTTCCCGCTCGGCCCGGTTCACCCCGCCCTCCACATACGCCGAGGGCCCGATATCACCGCGCCCCGAGGGCCGTACGTGCCGCGAGGGCCGTCCACGCTCAAGGCACCCGCGACGCCCCTGAGGCTCTCTGCGCCGGGACCCCTCATGACGCCCGGCTCCCCCCTGGCCTCCCATCTCCTCACGGCACCCCACCCCGTCACGACGGTGCCACCTTCGGGCCCGCTGTTCTCGGGGGCGTCGGGCGGGCCGGATGCAGCAAGGTGGCTGTCGCGCGGTCGCACATGGTGTGAATGCGTTCCGTCGGCAGACCGAGGAGGGCCGCCGTCTGTTCTTCGGCGACGCCTTCGTAGAGGCGCAGTACGAGGATCAGTCGTTCCTGCGGGGTGAGCGCGGCGAGCGGGCTGCGTGGATCCGGGCGGGCGCGGCCGAAAGCGACGTACGGGTGGAGGTACTGGTGCACGTACTGGTGCCAGGTCGCGCGTGCGAAGCGCGTGGCGAGGTACTGGCGGGCACAGTCGTACGGGTCCTCGCCGTGCAGCCGGTCCCAGCGCGCGTAGGTGTGGGCGAGCGCGTGTGCCAGCAGACGCCGCGCGCGCGGGTTGGCGTCCGGCGCCTCCGCCGTGAGCAGTGTGGCGGCATGCAGCAGTCGCCCGGCCGCGCCCGCGACGAACGCCTCGAACTCCCGGGCCCGGCGGGTACCTCGGGACACCTGCCGATCACGCACCGCGCCTCCCCCTGCGGAGCCCTGTCCGGTACGGGACAGGTAAACCGCGTACGACACAGGACCCGGTCTCATATGAGGCCAGGGCGGGCCCGGGGTCAAGACTCCGGCACCGACCGGTGCGGGCGGGGAGGCGCCGGGGCGGCCGGTGCCCGTTGTGGCCGTAGTGGCCGCGGCCGGTGTGGCGGCTGCGTGTGGCCGCAGTGGCTGTGGCGGCCGCCGCGGTTCAGGACGCCGGAGGCTGGTCCGACACGGGCCCCTGCACCGTCATCCGGGCGGACAGCGCGCGGTTGAAGCGGGTCAGGAGCGTGCAGAACTGCTCGCGCTCCTCCGGGGCCCAGTCCTGCGTCAGCTCGGCCATCAGCTGACGCCGGGAGGAGCGCACTTCCTCCAGCCGGGCCACCCCGCGCGGGGACAGCTGCAGCACCACGGCACGCCCGTCCTCGGGGTGCGAGGTGCGCTTGACGAGCCCGGTGTCGACCAGCGGAGCCACCTGGCGGGTGACCGTGGAGGAGTCGATGCCCATGCTCGCGGCGAGCGCCTTGACGCCCATCGGGCCTTCCTTGTCGAGGCGGTTGAGCAGCAGATAGGCCGCCCGGTCCATGGAGTTGCGCACCTGCCCGACACCCCCGAGCCGCGTCTGTTCGGCACGGCGGGCGAACACCGCCACCTCGTGCTGGAGGGTGTCGAGAAGACCGGTGTCACCGACGGTCGTCATGTCCATCGACATTTCAGGTGTTGTGGGCATGGCCGGAGGCTCGCTTCATGAAGGGCTGCTGGGTTGGGGGACAGGGTACGCGGCCCGGCGGCGGGCCGTACCGGCGCTGCACAAACCGGTCTCGGAGCTTGGTCACACCCGTCGTGTACGACCGTGAACTGCGATGCTGGAGTCATGAGCTACGGCACGACTGACTCCTTGCGTTCCGTCACTCTCGACGATGTGCGCGGAGCCCGGAAGATGCTCTCGGGCGTCGCACGGGTGACGGCGATGGAGGGCAGTCGGTACCTGTCCCAGCTGATCGGTGCACCGGTGCAGCTGAAGTGCGAGAACCTTCAGCGGACCGGCTCGTTCAAGCTGCGCGGCGCCTACATCCGGATCGCCGGGCTGCTGCCGGAGGAGCGGGCGGCCGGGGTGGTGGCCGCGAGCGCCGGGAACCACGCGCAGGGCGTGGCGCTGGCCTCCGCGCTGCTCGGCGTGCACTCGACCGTGTTCATGCCGAAGGGCGCGCCGTTGCCGAAGATCAGCGCGACCCGGGACTACGGCGCCGAGGTGCGTCTGCACGGCCAGGTGGTCGACGAGACGCTGGCCGCCGCCGAGGAGTACGCGGCCGAGACCGGCGCGGTGTTCATCCACCCCTTCGACCACCCGGACATCATCGCCGGTCAGGGCACGGTCGGCCTGGAGATCCTGGAGCAGTGCCCGGAGGTGCGCACGATCGTCGTCGGGATCGGCGGCGGCGGGCTCGCGGCCGGGATCGCGGTGGCGGTGAAGGCGATACGGCCGGACGTCAGGATCGTCGGTGTGCAGGCGGAGGGCGCGGCGGCCTACCCGCCCTCGCTGGCCGCCGGGCACCCGGTGTCGGTGGAGAATCCGGCGACGATGGCCGACGGCATCAAGGTGGGGCGGCCGGGTCTGGTGCCGTTCGGGATCATCAGCGATCTGGTCGACGAGGTGCGCACCGTCAGCGAGGACCAGCTGTCGGCGGCGCTGCTGCTGTGCCTGGAGCGGGCCAAGCTGGTCGTGGAACCGGCCGGGGCGAGCCCGGTCGCGGCGCTGCTGGCCGCGCCGGACGCCTTCGAGGGGCCGGTCGTCGCGGTGCTCTCCGGCGGGAACGTGGACCCGGTCCTGATGGAGCGCGTGCTGCGGCACGGCATGGCCGCGCAGGGCCGCTACCTGGCCGTTCGGCTCCGGCTCACGGACCGCCCGGGCGCCCTCGCCACGCTGCTCGGGGTGTTGTCAGTCGTCGACGCCAATGTCCTCGACGTGAGCCACGTACGAACCGACCCCCGGCTCGGGCTCACGGAGGCGGAGGTGGAGCTGCACCTCGAGACGAAGGGCCCGGCACACTGCGCCGAGGTCGGCCAGGCCCTGCGGGACGCCGGTTACACGGTCATCGTCTAGCTAGAGCCTTCGCCCCCCGCCCCGCCCCGCCCCACAACCCTTGGCCCCTCGCATCGCAGGTCCGGGACACTCGTTCGAGTCAACACCGGACAAACCCATTGAGGAACGCGATACATCGCGTTATGGTGTGTGGCGTGGCCGTCGCGGCGCTTTCCCGCACCCGTAAATCAGGGGCGGCTCCGCGCCCGCAAACCTGGCCTTTCCGAGGAATCCCGGACGACAGAATCCCGGACGACTGAGATACCGGGCGACGAACCCCAAGGACGTGGAGGCAGACATGCCAGGCGCCATCCATGCCGAAGGCCTGGTCAAGACCTTTGGTGACGTAAGGGCTCTCGACGGCGTAGACCTTGACGTGCCCGAGGGCACCGTCCTCGGCCTGCTCGGGCCGAACGGCGCCGGCAAGACGACGACCGTCCGCTGCCTGACGACCCTGCTGCGCCCCGACAGCGGCAAGGCGGTCGTGGCGGGCGTGGACGTGCTGAAGCATCCCGACACAGTGCGTCGCTCGATCGGCCTGTCCGGCCAGTTCGCCGCGGTCGACGAGTATCTGACCGGCCGGGAGAACCTGCAGATGGTCGGGCAGCTCTACCAGATGAAGCACAAGGCGGCCAAGGCGCGCGCTGCGGAGCTGCTGGAGCAGTTCAACCTCGCGGACGCCGCCGACCGCCCCGCCAAGACCTACTCCGGAGGCATGCGCCGCCGCCTCGACCTCGCCGCGGCCCTCGTGGTCTCGCCGCCGGTGATGTTCATGGACGAGCCGACGACCGGCCTCGACCCGCGCAACCGCCAGCAGCTGTGGGAGGTCATCGAACAGCTCGTCTCCGGCGGTACGACCCTGCTGCTGACCACCCAGTATCTGGAGGAGGCCGACCACCTCGCTCACGACATCGCGGTGGTCGACCACGGCCGGGTCATCGCCCAGGGCACCTCCGACCAGCTCAAGGCCCGCACCGGCGGCGAGCGCGTCGAGGTCGTGGTGCACGAGCGCGACCACATCGCGAGCGCCGCCGAGGTGCTGCGCGGCTTCGGCAAGGGCGAGGTCACGGTGGAGGAGCACACCCGCAAACTCACGGTCCCCGTCACCGGCGGCGCCAAGCTGCTCGCCGAGATCATCCGCGAGCTGGACACCCGCGGGATCGAGATGGACGACATCGGGCTGCGCCGCCCGACCCTGGACGACGTCTTCCTGTCGCTGACGGGGCACGTGGCCGAAGCCGCGGGCCAGGACGGCCAGGACGGCCAGGACGCGAGTCACGCGAAGAACGGCGAGGAGGCCGCGAAGTGAGTGCCGTGAACGATTCCCTGGTGATCGCCCGACGGAACCTGATCCGGATGACCCGAATTCCTGAGATGGTCCTGTTCGGCCTGGTCCAGCCGGTGATGTTCGTGGTCCTCTTCACGTACGTCTTCGGCGGATCGATGAAGATCGGCAACAGCACCGACCCGGACGTCTACAAGAACTTCCTGATGGCGGGGATCTTCGCGCAGACCGTCACGTTCGCCACGGCGGGCGCCGGTGCGGGCATCGCCGACGACATGCACAAGGGCCTCATCGACCGCTTCCGCTCCCTGCCGATGGCGCGCGGGGCGGTGCTCACCGGGCGTACCCTCGCCGACCTGGTGCAGACGGCGGTGACGATGGTGGTGCTGGCCGTGGTCGCCCTGCTGGTCGGCTGGCGGGCCGGATCGGTCGGCTCCACGAACGTCGGCAAGGTGCTCGCCGCCTTTGGTCTGCTGCTCCTCCTGGGGTACGCCTTCACCTGGATCGGCGCCGTCATCGGGCTCTCCGTGCGTACCCCGGAAGCGGCGACTTCGGGTGGTCTGATCTGGCTGTTCCCGGTGACCTTCCTGTCCAACGCCTTCGTGGACTCCAGCAAGATGACGCCCTGGCTGCGGCACATCGCCGAGTGGAACCCCTTCAGCGCCACCGTCCAGGCGTGCCGTCGGCTCTTCGGCGACCCCGGCGTCTCCCCCTCGCACGCCTGGCCCATGGAGCATCCGGTCTGGGCCTCGTTCCTCTACTCGATTGCGATCATCGCGGTCTTCCGCACGCTCGCGGTCCGCAAGTACCGCTCGGCGGCCGGTTGATGGCTCTCCCGGCGCCTGGCCCCTGCGGCACCCCGTGCCGGCCTCGCCGATCTGGGCGCGCATTGGGGGGTTTTCCCCAGTGAGAGCGGGAGTGCGGCTCCGTAGGATCCCGGTGACCGATCGACGATTCAACTCGCTCCACACGGGGGACTTTCATGCGACGCCCGCAGACGCGCATTCTCACAGCGGTGGCTCTGGCTGCTCTCACTGCCGGCGGGCTGTCCGCATGCTCGACGCTCAGCCAGAAGACCTTCAAGGACGACACCAAGGTGTCGCAGAGAGTCACCTCGATCCGTGTCGACAGCAGGGACGGGGATGTGAAGGTGGACGCTTCGGCCGACGCCTCCACCGTCTCCGTGCACCGCAAGGTCAACTACCGCGGTGACAAGCCGAGCGGTACGTCCTTCCGCGTCAGCAACGGCGTCCTGACGCTCTCCGGCTGCGGCAGGAACTGCGGTGTCGACTACATCGTCAAGGTGCCTGCCGGTCTTCCGGTGACGGGAGGCAGCTCCAACGGTGACCTCACACTGAGCGAAGTCGGCACGGTCGACGTGCACACGAGCAACGGTGAGATCGCGGTGACCAACGCGACCGGCCCGGTGAAGCTGCGTACGTCCAACGGTGACGTCGACGTCAAGGACGTCAAGGGCGGCGGCATCGACACGCAGACATCGAACGGCGAGGTGACGATCCGGACGGCCACCCCGCAGAACATCCAGGCCCGTACGACCAGCGGCAACCTCACGGTCACGGCACCGTCCGCCAAGTACCGGATCTCGGTGAACGACTCCAACGGCGAGAAGCACGTGGCGTTCGCGAATGACCCGTCAGGCACGTACGGCCTGGACCTGTCCACGACGAACGGTGACGTGACCGTGAAGTCGGCTGCCTAGTCCGTGACCGTTCCCGAGGCCGGCCGCTGGATGCCGTCCTCCGCGGGACGGGCTCGGGCATGGCGAAGCCCCCGGTGTCCGGCCGGATCGGCGGGCACCGGGGGCTCGGGGGTCACTGGGGCTCGGTCAGCCCGAGTACGGATCGGCCTTCAGGATCTTCACCGAGGCCGTCTTGCCGTTGGGCAGTTCGTACGCCGCGTCCTCGCCCACCTTGTGGCCGATGACACCGGCACCGAGCGGGGACTGCGGCGAGTACGTCTCGATGTCGGCGCTCGCGTACTCGCGGGAAGCGAGCAGGAACGTCAGCGTGTCGTCCTCGTCACCGTCGAAGGCGATCGTGACGACCATGCCCGGCGCGACGGCACCGTCGGCGGAGGCCGGAGCCTCGCCCACCTGGGCCTTCTCAAGAAGCTGGGTCAGCTGCCGCACACGCAGCTCCTGCTTGCCCTGCTCCTCCTTGGCCGCGTGGTACCCGCCGTTCTCACGCAGGTCGCCCTCCTCGCGCGCGGCCGCGATCTTGGCGGCGATCTCCGTGCGCGCAGGACCAGTAAGGTGCTCAAGCTCGTCCTTGAGCTTGTTGTACGCCTCCTGGGTCAGCCAGGTGACGTTCTCGCTGGTCTGGGTCACAGGGTGCTCCTCGTCGGTACTGGGAATACAAAGCATCGCCCTACCCAGAAGAATGTTCCCTCTCGGGTGGGCGAAACCACGAGCCTAACAATTCAAGGCCGGAAGGGGGAGGACATAAGGCATCAGAATTACATCAACGCAGGTCAGCGTGTACGTATTCCGGGTGACGGCCGGGGAGTGTCCGGCTGCCGTCAGCCGTTTCGGGCTGCCGTCCCCCGGTGTGCCGCTGCCGTCACCCGGTGTGGCAGCCGAGCAGCTCGGCCGTCGTGCCCTTCGCCGTCGTACGGAGCGTGACGACCTGGTCGATGCGCGTGGCCGACCCGGTGAAGCGGAAGTCGGCCCGGCCCACCTCGGAGCCGTCCGCCGCCTGCGAGCGCAGGGTGCAGTAGCCGTCGGTGCCGGAGTCCTTGTGGACCTCCAGATGCACCTTGACCGCGTTGTCCGTGGCGTCGAAGGTGATCACCTGGGCGCTGATCCTGCTCTCGACGACATAGTGGTAGGCGAAGTAGCCGACCAGTGCGAGCAGGGCGGCGCCGAGCACCGCACCGGCGATCTTGAGCTTGCGGTCGGCACGCTCGTCCGAGGAGCGGCCGTAGCGGCCCTCGGGCAGCCGCGTGCTCGCCGTACTCATGATCGTCCTCTCGGCAGCAACCGGTCCGGAATTATTCGCCCCCCGATTCCGTCACTATAGAAGCCGCCGATCGCGCCGAGACCACGGGGCGCCGAGTTACCGAGGATTGAGTCTTGACTGACCAGCTGCGACTGATGGCCGTTCACGCGCACCCCGACGACGAGTCGAGCAAGGGCGCGGCCACCATGGCGAAGTACGTGTCCGAGGGGGTGGACGTGCTGGTGGTGACCTGCACCGGCGGAGAGCGCGGGTCCATCCTCAATCCCAAGCTCCAGGGCGACACGTACATCGAGGAGCACATCCACGAGGTGCGCAAGAAGGAGATGGACGAGGCCCGCGAGATTCTCGGGATCAAGCAGGAGTGGCTCGGCTTCGTCGACTCGGGCCTGCCCGAGGGCGACCCGCTGCCGCCGCTGCCCGAGGGCTGCTTCGCCCTGGAGGACGTGGACAAGGCGGCCGGCGAGCTGGTGCGCAAGATCCGCGCCTTCCGCCCGCAGGCGATCACCACCTACGACGAGAACGGCGGCTACCCGCACCCCGACCACATCATGACCCACAAGATCTCCATGGTGGCGTTCGAGGGCGCGGCGGACACCGAGAAGTACCCGGAGAGCGAGTTCGGCCCGGCCTACCAGCCGCTGAAGCTCTACTACAACCAGGGCTTCAACCGCCCCCGCACCGAGGCGCTGCACCAGGCGCTGCTCGACCGCGGCCTGGAGTCGCCGTACGGGGAGTGGCTCAAGCGCTGGAGCGAGTTCGAGCGTGCCGAGCGCACGCTGACCACGCACATTCCGTGCGCGGACTTCTTCGAGATCCGCGACAAGGCGCTGATCGCGCACGCCACGCAGATCGACCCCGACGGCGGCTGGTTCAAGGTGCCGATGGAGCTGCAGAAGGAGGTCTGGCCCACGGAGGAGTACGAACTGGCGAAGTCTCTCGTCGACACCTCCCTCCCCGAGGACGACCTCTTCGCGGGCATCCGCGACAATGCCTGACATGAGTGCAAGCGTGAGCCTGGCAGTGACGCACCTCGTTCCCCTCGCCAAGGAGGTCGACCAGAACAAGGTCACCCCCGGCGTCCTCGGCTTCATCGTCTTCGCGGTGATGGCCCTGGCGGTGTGGGGCCTGATGAAGTCGATGAGCAAGCACATGAACAAGGTCGACTTCAAGGAGTCATCGGAGTCCTCGGACGCCGAGGCGAACCAGGCCGAGAAGGCCGACTCCGCGGCGAAGCGGGGCTGACCCCGGCGTCAGCGCCCCGCCGGTACCGCCACCCCCATCACATCCCGGGCGTGGCGGTCCGGAGTCATGTGCAGGCGCCAGGCCTGCCAGCCGTCCTCCAGGCTGATGCCGCGCTCCAGCAGCAGGGTGTACGCCGAGACGTAGTCGGTCAGTTTCTCGTCCCGCAGCGGATGGCCGGCGAGGGACAGCTGGGACAGCTCCTCCTGGGCGACGGCCGTGCCCACCTCCACCCCGCCCGGCGCCGCGTACGGCAGCAGGGTGCAGCGCAGGAAGCGGGCCCAGTCCTCGCCGCGCCGGTCGCCGTAGGAGACGAACAGGTCCAGCGCCTCGTCGGACAGGGCCAGCGCCTGCTGGGTGCGGGCGTTGCCCGCGTCGACCACCGCCAGCTCCAGACAGGTCCAGGCCTCGCCGTGGGCGACGCCGATGCGCTGGAAGTCGGCGCGGGCGTCCACGAGGAGCTGCCGGGCGAAGCCGGAGTTGCGCAGCGAGCCGGTCTGCGCGGCCCGCTGGTCGCGGGTGACCCGGGCCGAGTGGTGCCGGGCGCAGGCCAGGCCGTAGACGTCCCGCATCCGGGAGAACATCGTGCGGGACCGCTCCAGATCGCGCACCGCCTGGTCCAGATCGCCGGTCTCCTCCAGCGCCTGGCCCAGGTAGTACAGGCTCCAGGCCTCGCCGCGCGCGTCCTCGTTCTCCCGGTGCCGGGCGGCGGCCTGCCGCAGCTCCTCGGCGGCCGGTGAGGCGTCGCCGGCCACCAGACGGGCCCGGGCCAGCTGGGTCAGCGCCCAGGCCTCGCCGCGCGCGTCGTGCGTCTGGCCGTACCGCTCCAGGGCCGCCCGCAGCTCCGTCCGGGCGCGCGGTACGTCGCCCATCCGCAGCGCCAGCTGGCCGAGCTGGAAGTGCGCCCACGCCTCGCCGTGCACCGAGCCGCCCTCGCGGTGCAGGACCAGGGAGCGGGTGAGCAGCTCCAGCGCCTCCGCGAGGCGGCCCCGGTCGCGCTGGACGGCGGCCAGCGCGTGCATCGTCCAGGCCCGGTCCGTCGCCAGCTCCGGTGGCGCCTGCAGCTCCAGCGCCTCCTGCAGCTTGGCCGCGCCCTCGGTGAGGTTGCCCTGGTGGTGCAGGGTGATGCCGAGCGAGCACAGGGCGCGGGCCGCTCCCGCGTCGTGGTGCGCCTGCCGGTACAGGTCCACCACCGAGGCCAGCGTGGTGCGCGCCTTGTCCAGCTCGCCCAGCTGCCGGGCCGCGATACCGGTACGCCACTGCACCGAGCGCACCAGCAGCCCCTGGTCCACGGACTGTGCCAGCTCGCTGATCTCGCCGAGCCGGTACAGGTCGCCGCGCAGCAGGCAGTAGTCGCACAGTGCGCCCAGCAGGTTCTGCACCGCCGACTGGTCCACGCCCTCCGCGTGCCGCAGGGCCGCGGTGATGAAGCTGGACTCGTCGTCCAGCCAGCGCAGCGCCTCGTCCAGCGAGGGGAAGCCGTGCGAGCCGAACTGGTGCGAGCGCGTCGACATGTTGCCATCGACCAGGCGCAGCACCGAGTCGGCCAGCTCGGCGTAGTTCACGATCAGCCGTTCCTGCGCCGCCGTGCGCTCGGCCGGGTCCTCCTCGTCCAGCAGCCGGGCCTGGGCGAAGGCGCGCACCAGGTCGTGCAGCCGGTAACGGCTGCCCCGCACATGGTCGAGGAGGCCGCCCCGGGCGAGGGCGGCCAGATGGCGCGCGGCCTCCGCCTCGTCCGTCGCGAGCAGGGCGGCGGCCGCGGCGGTGCCCAGCGAGGCGCGGCCCGCGAGCGCCAGCCTGCGCAGCAGCCGGCGCGCGGGCTCCGGCTGATCGGTGTAGCGCAGCCACAGGGCCCGCTCCACCGGTTCCACGGGGCCGTACGCCGCCAGGTCCGAGGCCAGCTGCCGGGGTGAGCGCGGGCCGAGCGCGGAGCCCGCGATCCTGAGCGCCAGCGGCAGCCCCGCGCACAACACGCGGATCCGCTCGGCGGACTCGGCGTCGTACGGACCCGAGGCGTCCTCGGCGGCCGCGCCGAGCAGTTCCTCGGCACCGACCGCGTCCAGCGCCTCGACCGGCAGGTGGTGCACCCAGGCCGGCAGGTCCGCGGGCAGATCGAGGGCCGTACGGGCCGTCACCAGGACCAGGCTGTCGGAGCGCTCGGGCACCAGCGCCCGCACCTGCTCCGGGTCCGAGGCGTCGTCCAGCACGATCGTCACCGGCAGGCCGGCCAGATGCCGGTGATACAGCTCGCCGAGCCGCTTGACCTGCTGGTCGGGGGCGGAGCGCTCCCGGAACAGCAGTTGCTCGCGGGGCGCGCCGAGCCGGTTGAGCAGATGCAGCAGCGCGTCCCGGGTCGCCAGCGGTGCCTCCTCGCGCCTGCCGCCGCGCAGATCCACGACCACCGCGCCGCGGAAGTGGTCCCGCAGCTCGTGGGCCGCGCGTACCGCGAGTGTGGTCCGGCCGGAGCCGGGCTCGCCGTGCAGCACGACCACCGTCGGCCGGGTCTCCGTGGCCGCCCGCGCCGCCTGCGCCCACTGCCGGATCCGCGCCACCTCCGCCCGCCGCCCCGCGAACGGCCCCTCCGCGTCGGGGAGTTGACCGAACGACTGCTCCAGCACCGTACGCCGGCGGGCCGCCGCGCTCTTGTCCGTGCCGCGCAGCGCCGGGCCGCCGGTCTTCTTCGGCCCCGTGGACGCGCTGAGCACCCGCTGCTGGTCGAGGAAGGGGCGGATGCCGCGCACCTCCAGGGCGGTCAGCCACTGCAGCCGCAGCTGCTGGGGCCCGCCGGGCTGGCCGGCCGCGCCCGCGTGGTGGTGCGCGGCGGGCAGATGGGAGCCGGCCACTCTCACCACGGAGGCGGCGGCGCCGACCACGCCCGCGGCGACGCCCGCGCCGACGGCCGTACCCGTACCGGTACCGAGGGACAGGTCGGCCACGGCGGCGGCCACCGCGGCGACGGCCGCCACCAGCAGGGCGGTGCCGGCGCCCGCGCGGGCGTACCGCTGCCCGAAGGTCAGCCGGCCCGCCTCGGCCTCGTCCAGCGCCCGGGTGTACGCCTCGTACTCCTCGCCGGCCGCGCCCGCCATCGCGTCCAGCGCGCCGCGCGCCCGCGACAGCAGCACCTGCCCGTCGATCCGCCCGCCCGAGCGCCGCACCTCCTCCTCGACGGCGCGCGCGAGCAGCCGCTCGGCCTCCGCCCGATGGCCGTCCTGCATGTCCCGTCCCCCCTCCGGCGTCAACTTCCTTGCCTATGAGTGTCCTTCGGGGGAGACGGGATGGCGAGGGGCTGGCGATCAGCGGGTGCGGTGAGGGTTTCGTGTCGACTTCCTGACGGGCGCCCACGAATGTCGTCAGATGGCTGCCAGGTCCACGGTGACGGGGAAGGGTGCGGCAGCCTTGATCACGCCGGTGAACATCTCGCCGTCCCGGTAGGCCTTGGTGGCGGGGTCGAGAACGTAGGTGTAGACGATCGGGACACCGGTGGCGGCCTGCTCGATCCGCCAGTAGAAGGGGATGCCGGCCTTGGCGTACTGGTCCACCTTCACGATCCGGTCCGTGGTCTCCGAGCCGGGCGACACGACCTCGACGACCAGGAGTACGTGTTCGGGGCGGGTGGGCGTGAGGTCGATGGTCTCCGCCCGGTAGACGATGACGTCCGGACGGCGGTTGGTGAGTGGAACGTCCTGCAGACGGACGTCGAAGTCCGTGTCGGCGTTCCAGTCCGTGCCTGCGGCGGCGTCGAGGGTATTGGCCAGGATCCGGGCCAGCCGGTTGTGCCGCTTGGAGGCGCTCGGGCTCACGACGACCATCCCGTCCACGATCTCAATGCCGGCACACTGTTCTTCGGACCAGGAGTCGTACTGCTCCGCAGTGATCTGGGTGTGCATCCACGCGGGCGCCACCATCTCGGCGGTCATGGTGTGCCTCCTTCGAGGAGCCTCGACAGTCCCAGCGCTGCTGGGCTCAGCCTACTGTCCCGCGATGCCGGGACGCCCGATTCCGGAAGAGCGCACCGGTCGTCCACCACGTCATGACGCATAGGCCGACGGGGCCGGGCGTTGTGAGAGGCTGGGCCGTATGAACCGGTTGGCTGGTGTGACCTCGCCTTATCTGCTTCAGCACGCTGACAATCCGGTCGACTGGTGGCCCTGGGCGCCGGAGGCTTTCGAGGAAGCACGACGGCGCGACGTACCCATTCTGCTGTCGGTCGGCTACTCGGCGTGCCACTGGTGTCATGTCATGGCGCACGAGTCCTTCGAGGACCACGCCACCGCCCGCTATCTCAACGAGCACTTCGTCAGCATCAAGGTCGACCGTGAGGAACGCCCCGACGTCGACGCCGTCTACATGGAAGCCGTACAGGCCGCCACCGGGCAGGGCGGGTGGCCGATGACCGTCTTCCTCACCCCGGACGCCGAGCCCTTCTACTTCGGGACGTACTTCCCGCCCGCGCCGCGACACGGCATGCCGTCCTTCCCGCAGGTGCTGGAGGGTGTGCGGCAGGCCTGGGACACCCGTCGTGACGAGGTCGCCGAGGTCGCCGGGAAGATCGTCCGGGACCTTTCCCAGCGGGAGATCAGCCACCAGGCCGCGCAGCCGCCCGGCGAGCAGGAACTCGCGCAGGCGCTGCTCGGGCTGACCCGCGAGTACGACCCGCAGCGCGGCGGATTCGGCGGGGCGCCGAAGTTCCCGCCGTCCATGGTGCTGGAGTTCCTGCTGCGCCAGCACGCCCGGACCGGCGCCGAGGGCGCGCTGCAGATGGCCCAGGACACCTGCGAGCGCATGGCCCGCGGCGGGATCTACGACCAGCTGGGCGGCGGGTTCGCCCGGTACTCCGTCGACCGGGACTGGGTCGTGCCGCACTTCGAGAAGATGCTCTACGACAACGCGCTGCTGTGCCGGGTCTACGCCCACCTCTGGCGGGCCACCGGATCGGATCTCGCCCGGCGCGTCGCCCTGGAGACCGCCGACTTCCTCGTCCGCGAACTGCGCACGGAAGAAGGCGGATTCGCCTCCGCGCTGGACGCCGACAGCGACGACGGCAGCGGGCGGCATGTCGAGGGCGCGTACTACGTGTGGACGCCCGAGCGGCTGCGCGCCGTCCTCGGCGACGCGGACGGCGACCTCGCCGCCCAGTACTACGGCGTGACCGACGAGGGCACCTTCGAGCACGGCCTGTCCGTCCTCCAACTGCCCCAGCAGGACACCCTCTTCGACGCCCGGAAGATCGCCTCCGTCAAGGAGCGGCTGCTCGATGAGCGGCGGCAGCGCCCCGCACCAGGCCGGGACGACAAGGTCGTCGCCGCCTGGAACGGCCTCGCCGTCGCCGCGCTCGCCGAGACCGGCGCCTACTTCGACCGGCCCGATCTGATCGAGGCCGCCCTCGGCGCCGCCGACCTGCTCGTCCGCGTGCACCTCGACGAACACGCCCGGCTCGCCCGCACCAGCAAGGACGGCCGGGTCGGCCCCAACGCCGGTGTCCTGGAGGACTACGCGGATGTCGCCGAGGGCTTCCTCGCGCTCGCGTCCGTGACGGGGGAGGGCGTCTGGCTGGACTTCGCCGGGCTGCTCCTCGACCATGTGCTCGCCCGCTTCACCGACCCCGAGACCGGCGCCCTGTACGACACCGCCGCCGACGCCGAACAGCTCATCCGCCGGCCCCAGGACCCCACCGACAACGCCACCCCGTCCGGCTGGACCGCCGCGGCCGGAGCCCTGCTGAGCTATGCCGCGCACACCGGCTCCGAGCCGCATCGGACCGCCGCCGAGCGGGCGTTGGGCGTGGTGAAGACCCTCGGGCCGCGCGTGCCCCGGTTCATCGGCTGGGGGCTCGCCGTCGCGGAGGCGCTGCTCGACGGGCCGAAGGAGATCGCCGTCGTCGGATCCGATCCCGCGGACGAAAGGACAACGGCCCTGCACCGTAAGGCACTTCTGGGCACCGCCCCCGGCGCAGTCGTGGCCATGGGTGTTGCGGAGAGTGATGAATTCCCGCTCGTTGCCGGCCGTCCACTGGTGGGCGGTCAACCTGCGGTTTACGTCTGCCGTCATTTCGTCTGTGACGCGCCGACGACCGATCCGGAACGGTTGCGGGCCCTGCTCAACAGTCACTGAGCTGCGCAAACGCAGGAGTAAAAGGATGGGCGAACTGTCCGAAAGTGAGCGGGTGTTCGGATAGATACCGCTTCCCATACCACCGTTCCGAAACAAGCTATTTATCGGAAGAGCTCCCGCACTTCACAGATCCCCCCTACGCTCTCCACAGCGACGCGACGGATGTGACCCACTGTCGCGTGCGCTGGGGGATATCAGGGGATCTGGGGGGATCTTTTTGCTGACGTCTGTCTTCATCGCTGCCGTCTCACTGGCCTTGTTCTGGATGGCGGCCTTCACCCTGTGGTGGCAGATGCACGCGTGGCGCACGCCCGAGGTGCTGGCCTCCACCCGGTTCGGCAGACCGGACGGGGGCGAGCACCTGTCCTTCTCGCTGCTCCTGCCGGCCCGGCACGAGCAAGCCGTGCTCGACCACACCATCCAGCGGATGCTGGAATCCACACACACCGACTTCGAGATCATCGTGATCGTCGGGCACGACGACCCCGAGACCACGGAGGTGGCCGAGAGAGCCGCCGCACGCGACGGGCGGGTCCGGGTCGTCGTCGACACCCACGAGAAGAAGAACAAGCCGAAGGCCATGAACACGGCGCTGCCGCACTGCCGCGGCGATGTCGTCGGGGTCTTCGACGCCGAGGACCAGGTCCATCCGGAGCTGCTCGCCCACGTCGACCACGCCTTCCGGACGACCCGGGCGGACGTCGTCCAGGGCGGCGTCCAGCTCATCAACTTCCACTCCAGCTGGTACAGCCTGCGCAACTGTCTGGAGTACTTCTTCTGGTTCCGCTCCCGGCTGCACCTGCACGCGCAGAAGGGGTTCATCCCGCTCGGCGGCAACACCGTCTTCGTACGGACCGACGTCCTCAGGGAAGCGGACGGCTGGGACCCCGACTGCCTCGCCGAGGACTGTGACCTGGGCGTCCGGCTCTCGTCCGTCGGCAAGAAGGTCGTCGTCGCCTACGACTCCGACATGGTCACCCGCGAGGAGACGCCCGGCAGCCTCATGTCGCTGCTCAAGCAGCGCACCCGCTGGAATCAGGGCTTCCTGCAGGTGTACCGGAAGAAGGACTGGCGGCAACTCCCGGGATTCGGGCAGCGGTTGCTCGCCCGGTACACGCTGATGACCCCGTTCATGCAGGCCTTCTCCGGCGTCATCATCCCGCTCAACGCGGCCGTCGCGCTCTTCCTCGACGTCCCCGTCGGCGTCGCCTTCCTCACCTTCCTTCCGCTCGTCACCGCCGTCGTCACCTTCGTCTTCGAGGTGGTCGGACTGCACGACTTCGGCGTTCAGTACGGCCTGAGGGTCCGCTTCGCCCACTACGTGAAGCTCATCGTGGGCGGCCCCTTCTACCAGGTCCTCCTCGCCGGAGCCGCGATCCGCGCCGTGTGGCGCGAGCAACGCGGCCGGAATGACTGGGAGTTGACCTCGCACGTCGGCGCGCACCTCACCGCGGCCGAGTCCCTTCGAGAGGACCTTCCTGCGTGACCTCCACACTTCCCGCGGTGACCGCAGCGACGGTCCCCGCGCAGCGCCAGGCTGCGCCCACGACCTGTTCGACCGGTCGAACGCAGCCTCCGGTACGACTCCGCTCCTCCCGCCCCGACCTGCTGCTCTGCGGCGCTCTGCTCACCGCGATCCTGGTCGTCCAGGGCTGGAACATCGCCGACTACCCGACCCTCAGCGACGACGAGGGCACCTACCTCGCCCAGGCCTGGGCCGTCCAGCAGGGCCGGGGCCTCGCCCACTACACCTACTGGTACGACCACCCGCCGCTCGGCTGGATCCAGATAGCCCTGGCCGGCTGGATACCCTCGGCCCTCAGCCCCGGCTCGATGACCGTCGGCACCATGCGGATCACGATGCTGCTGGTCGGCGGGGTCAGCGCGGTCCTCGTCTATGTCCTCGGGCGCCGGCTCTCCCTGCCCCGCTGGGCCGCCGGGCTCGGCATGGCCCTGTTCGGGCTCTCCCCGCTCGCGGTCGTGCTCAGCCGGGAGATCTTCCTCGACAACATCGCCGTGATGTGGCTGCTGCTGGCGTTCTGCCTGGCCGCCTCGCCCAGCCGCCACCTGTGGCACCACTTCGGCGCCGGCCTCGCCGCCGCCGCGGGCGTGCTCACCAAGGAGACGATGCTCGTCGTCCTGCCCGCCCTGTTCGTCACCATGTGGCGGCACAGCCACCGCGACACCCGCAAGTTCGCCCTCACCGGAGCCGTCACCGCCTGCGTCCTGATCGGCTTCTCCTACCCGCTGTTCGCCCTGCTGAAGGGGGAGCTGCTCCCGGGCGCCGGGCATGTCTCGCTGTGGGACGGCATCACGTACCAGATGTCCAGGCCGGGTTCGGGTTTCATCCTGGACCAGGGCTCCGGCTCGTACGGCGTCCTGCATTCCTGGCTGTACTACGACCGTGTCCTGCCCCTCGGAGGCCTCGCCGGAGCCCTGCTCCTGCTGCTCACCTGGCGCTGGTCGGTCACCGCCCGCGCCCTCGCCGGACCGGCGCTGACGGTCGCCGTCCTGGCGGTGGTCGCGCTGCGCCCGAACGGTTATCTGCCCGCCATGTACGTCATCGGCGCGCTGCCCTTCCTCGCGCTGGTGCTGGCCGGCGGCGCCGCCTCCGTCGCACACGCGGTCGTCCGCAGGTGGCGGGCCGAGAGCGAGAACAGGTACCTCACCGGCAGCCGGTACGCGCTCGCCGCCGTGCTCGCCCTCGCCGCCGGCGGCTACGTCGTACCGCACTGGTACGACGGCGACCGCACCGCCGTCACCGCCGACGCCAACAAGCCCTACCGGCAGGCCTCCCACTGGCTCAGCACGAAGGTGGCGGACCCGAAGGACACCCGGGTCCTCGTCGACGACGCCCTCTGGCTGGACCTCGTGCACGCCGGATACCGGCCCGGACTCGGCGCCATCTGGTTCTACAAGGCCGACCTCGACCCGGCCGTCACCAAGACCCTGCCGCACGGCTACCGGGACCTCGACTACGTCGTCGCCTCGCCGACGGTCCGCCGCGACGCCAAGGACCTGCCGAACGTCAGGGCCGCCATCCGGCACTCCACGCCGGTCGCCACCTTTGGCAGCGGCCCGGACCGCATCGAGATCCGCCGGATCCAGGCCGCGGGAGGCGCCCGATGAGCGAGTACACCGCCCCGATACCCGGCCTGGACGCCGCGGAAATAGCCGAGCCCGGCGCCGTCACCGTCGTGGTCCCGACCTTCAACGAGTCCGCGAACATCCGGCAGTTGCTGCGCCGGATCACCGAGTCGGTGCCCGCGCGGCTGCCCTGCGAGGTCCTCTTCGTGGACGACTCCACCGACGACACCCCCGAGGTGATCCGCGCGGCCGCCCAGGACTGCCCGTTCCCGGTAGCCGTACTGCACCGCGAGGAACCCGCCGGCGGGCTCGGCGGGGCGGTCGTCGAGGGGCTGCGGGCGGCGACCTCGGAGTGGATCGTCGTCATGGACGGCGACTGCCAGCATCCGCCGTCCCTGATACCGGAGTTGGTGGCCACGGGCGAGCGGGGGAACGCCGGACTCGTCGTCGCCTCCCGGTACATGGAGGGCGGCAGCCGGGCCGGGCTCGCCGGCGGCTACCGGGTGGCCGTCTCGCGCGGCGCGACCTGGCTCGCCAAGGCCCTCTTCCCGCGCCGGCTGCACGGCATCAGCGACCCGATGAGCGGCTTCTTCGCCATCCGGCGCAGCGCCGTCACCGCCGATGTGCTGAAGCCCCTCGGCTACAAGATCCTCCTGGAGCTGGCCGTCCGCAGCCGTCCGCGCCGGGTCGCCGAGGTGCCGTTCGTCTTCGAGGACCGGTTCGCGGGCGAGTCCAAGTCGACCGCGCGGGAGGGCTTCCGCTTCCTGCGCCACCTGGCGGGCCTGCGCACCGCGTCCCCCGTGGCCCGCCTGGCCGGCTTCGGGCTGATCGGCGCGAGCGGCTTCGTACCGAACCTCGTCGGACTCTGGGCGCTCACCGCCCTCGGCATGCACTACCTGCCCGCCGAGATCCTCGCCAACCAGCTCGGTGTCGCCTGGAACTTCCTGCTCATCGAGCAGCTGCTGTTCCGCGACCGGCGCGCGCACCGCCGCTGGTGGGACCGGCTCGGCCGGTTCGCCCTGCTGGCCAACGCCGACCTTGTCCTGCGCATCCCGCTGATCGCGCTGCTGGTCGGCCGGTTCGGCATGGGCGCCCTGCCGGCCACCGCACTCGCGCTGGTCATGACGTTCGTCCTGCGCTTCGTCGGGACCGAAGCGCTGGTCTACCTCCCCCGCCGCCGGGGGAGCCGAGCAAGGAGAGCCGCTTGAGCAAGTACCGCAGACGGACCGCGCTGATCGGGGTGGGCGCCCTGACCGCCGGTCTGCTCCTGGCCACGCCGCAGAGCGCCGAGGCCGCCAACCTGATCAAGAACCCGGGTTTCGAGACCGCCGGTACGGACGGCATGCCGTACTGCTGGGAGAAGTCGGGCTGGGGCGACAACGACTTCAGCTTCGAGACGACCTCGGACGCGCACTCCGGGGCGAAGGCCATGAAGGTCACGCTGACCCGCCGGGTCGACGGCGACCGCAAGGCGATGCTCACCGAGTCCGCCGACTGCGCACCGGCCGTGACCGTCGGCAAGCAGTACGACCTCGGGGTCTGGTACAAGACCACCACCCCGGACGCCAACGTCACACTGTTCCGGCACGATGCGACCGCCGGCTGGCAGTACTGGACCGACGTCAAGACCCTCGACATGGCCTCGGCCTGGACGCAGGCCACCGTCCGCACCCCCGAGATCCCGCCCGGCACCGACCGCATCACCTGGGGTGTCTCCGTCTACGGCACCGGCTCGGCGACCACCGACGACTACACCATGGACCAGGTCCCGGACGTGACCCCGCCGGCCCAGTGCACCGGCACCAACGACCAGTGCGCCAACGGAAGCTGGTCCGTCCTGCCGACGCAGAACCCGGTCCGCTCCATGCACTCCGTCGTCCTCAGCAACGGCAAGGTGCTGCTGATCGCCGGCTCCGGCAACAGCCAGGACGCCTTCAACGCGGGCACGTTCACGAGCGCGGTGTACGACCCCGCCGCCGGCACCTACAAGGTCATCCCCACGCCGAAGGACATGTTCTGCGCGGGGCACGTCCAGCTGCAGGACGGCCGGGTGCTCGTGCTGAGCGGCAACAAGTCCTATCCGGACCCCAACGGCACCCACGGCTACGAGGGGTTCAAGGACTCGTACCTCTTCGACCCGAAGACCGAGACGTACACCAGGACCAACGACCTCAACGACGGCCACTGGTACCCGTCGGCGACCGAGCTGGGCAACGGTGACGTCATCACCTTCGGCGGGCTCCGCGAGGACTCCACCGGGTCGGTGACCGCCGAGCGCTGGTCCGACAAGGACCAGCAGTGGCTGCCGACGTGGAAGGTCAACCAGACCTGGTCGTTCTGGGGCCTGTACCCGGCGATGATCCTGATGCAGGACGGCCGCCTCTTCTACTCGGGCAGCCATGTCTTCGGCAACAACATCCCGGGCACGGGCTCGGCGGTCTACGACTACGGCGCCAACACGATCACCCAGATCCCGGGCCTGCAGAACAAGGACCAGCGCGACCAGTCGTCGTCCGTGCTGCTGCCTCCGGCGCAGGATCAGCGGGTGCTGACGGTCGGTGGCGGCAACATCGACTCCAACCCGGACGCGAACCGCCTCACCGACGTGATCGACCTCAAGCAGCCGAACCCGTCGTACGTCGCCGGGCCGCCGATCCCGCAGGGCACGGTCGACCTGGGCAACGGCAAGGTCCCGGAGACCGGCAGCCAGGGCAAGATGTACGTCTCCACCGTGCTGCTGCCCGACGGCAAGGTGCTGGAGACCGGCGGCGCCCTGCACAACCGCGCCAACCCGGTGTACGAGTCCTCGCTCTACGACCCGGCCGCCAACACCTTCCAGCAGGTGGCCGCCGACCCCGAGGCCCGCGGCTACCACTCCTCGGCGTTCCTGCTGCCCGACGGCCGGGTGATGGCCACCGGCGACAACCCGGGCAACGGCAGCTGGAACCACAACGTGTCGATCTACACCCCGCCCTACCTCTACAAGGGCACGCGCCCGACGATCACCTCGGTGATCAGCCAGGAGTGGAAGTACGGCGACACCCAGCGGATCACCGTCGACCGCCCCATCGCCAAGGCGGAGTTGATCCGTCCGGCGGCGGTCACCCACTCCTCCGATCCCAACCAGCGCTTCGTCGACCTGCCGCTCTCGGTCAACGGCAACAACGTCGACCTGAACGTGACGAACAACCCCAACCTGGCGCCGCCCGGCTGGTACATGCTCTTCGCGGTCGACGCCAACGGGGTGCCCTCGGTGGCCCAGTGGGTGCATCTGACGGGCCCGGCGGCCCTCACCGCCGCCACCGCCTCCCCGCACATCCACGCCTTCGCCGACGGCCTCACCGGCAAGGTGTCGGGCCCCGCCAAGAAGCGCACGTCGCAGCAGGTCAGCCCGACCCTGTCCGGCTGCGACCGGCACTACGGCTCGATCAACGTGTGCGTGCCGACGGCCTTCCCGGCGCAGGTGAAGAAGACGACGGCGGCACGCTGTTCCTGGCTGCAGCGGAACGACTACGGCCGCCTGAAGGTCAACGGTGCGGACGATCCACTGGGGTTGGACCCGGACCGGAACGGAATCGCCTGTGACAAGGGCGATGTGAAGGGCGGTGGGAGCAGGCGCTAGCCGTGTTCCGCCAGGGCGCGCTCCACGATGGCCTCCAGCTGGTCGTGGTGCGCGCCCTTCCAGTACGCGCGGCCGCAGTCCGTGCACTGGGCGAAGACGTCGTACGACCGCTGGGTGCCGTGCTTGAGCTGGGCGGCGACCTCGTCCTTGGTGGCCTCCCTGAGCAGGCCGTTGCAGGCGGTGCAGCGGGTCCAGGGGGCGAGGGCGGGGGCGAAGCGGTCGAGGACGTCGTGCAACTGGTCGTCGGGGCGGGTGCTGTAGACGAACGCACCGGCCCACAGTTCACGGCGGTGCAGCAGGCCCCGGTCGCGGCTGAGCATGACCCGCTTCTCGGCCGCCGAGCGGGCGGCCAGCGCCGGGTCGCCGATGTCGGTCGACTCGTAGGCCGCGTCCACGCCGAGCAGCCGCAGTCGGCGGGCCAGGGTGCCGAGGTGGACGTCGAGGAGGAAGCGGAGCGGGGCGCCGGGGACCCGCTGGGGGCGCTCCACGGCCCGGACGCTCACCGTCTCGCCCGCCTTCGGGATGTGCGAGACCGGCACCGCGCTGCCGTCCACGACCAGTGAGCCGACCTCGGTCAGCGGGACGCCGAGGGACTCGATGACATGGCCGAGCGTCGAGACGCCGTCCGTGCCGAGCGGCGTGGCGCCGGCCCGTCGGGCGGCCGGCACGAACAGGTGGAGCGCGGGGGCGACTTCGACGTGGATCTCGACTCCGTTCACCTGGTCAGCATGGCACGGCCGGCGGCCGGAACCTCAGGGATTTCCGGCGGGCAGGCCGTGCTCCAGGACGCCGAGGGCACGGATCATGAGGTCCGACAGGTCGCCCTGGTGGTCGTTCTCCGCCCAGTACATGGAGACCTCCATCAGACCGCCGATGAGGGACATCGCATAGACCCGCACCTCCAGGCTGTCCTCCGCCAGACCCGAGCGTTCCGCGATGGCCCGGCGGAGCAGCAGGCCGGTGGCCGACATGCTCTCGATCATGCGGGCGCGCACGGCGGGGACCTTCGCGGTCAGGCTGGTCCGCAGCCGGGTCACCTCGGGTTCCTCGCTCATGCCCAGCGTGACGGCCTTGCGCATCACGTACTGCAGGGAGTCCGTCAGCGACTCGTCCGCGGGGCGGGCGCGCAGTTCCTCCAGCAGGATCGTGTCGTACTCGTCCGTGAGGACGATGTCCTCCTTGGTCGGGAAGTAGCGGAAGACGGTGGACGGCGACACCTCCGCCCGCTCGGCGATCTGGTCGATCGTCGTGGCGTCGTAGCCCTGTTCCTCGATCAGGGCGTACGTCGCCGCGCGGATCGCCTGCCGGGTCTTGATCTTCTTGCGTTCGCGCAGGCCAAGACGGGGCCGGTCGGCGGGGGAAGCGGAGGACTGTGCGGCCGTCATGCCCGTCATTGTCCGGCATGCCCCGCAGGCTCGGCCACGACCGGGGTCTCCTCGCGTTCCGTGCGTCGCGCGACCGCGGTGTTCGGCAGGAACGCGGCGGCCGCCAGGGCCGAGACCAGGGCCGCGATGCCGCACACCAGCAGGACCACCGTCATGCCGTGCACGTACGCGCCGTTCGCGGACGCGGCGAGGTGCGCGGATCCGGTCTTCTCGGCGATCAGACGCGCGGCGACGACCGAGTCCCCGGCGGTGCGGGCGGCCGGCGCGGGCAGGCCGGTCACGTCCAGCCGGTCGCGGAAGACGTTGGCCAGCAGGCTGCCGAGCAGGGCGATGCCGATCGCGGAGCCGACCTGGCGCAGGGTCATCAGCAGGCCGGAGCCACTGCCGGCCCGGTCCCGGGGCAGGGTCGCGAGGGCACCGGTCATGGCAGGCACGAGCGCGAGGCCGAAGCCGAGGCCCGCGACGGAGAGCCACAGGGCGGTGAAGCCGTAGCCCGAGCCGGTCGTCGTACGGCTGCCGAGCAGGGCGGCGAAGGCCAGCACGACCAGGCCCGCGGTGACCGCGGCGCGTGCCCCGAAGCGCGTCGCGAGCGGGGGAGCGAACTTCGCGGCGAGGGACAGGCCGACGACCATCGGCAGCATACGGACGCCGGTGCCGAGGGTGTCGTTGCGGAGGACGGCCTGCAGATAGGGCGGCAGCACGAACATCAGGCCGGACAGCACGAACATCACCAGGGTCGCGGCGACGGTGTTGAACAGGAAGCCGCGCTGGGCGAGCAGGCTCATGTCGAGCATGGGGCGCCGCACCTGGCGCGAGCGCAGCACCAGCCCGGTGATCAGGACCGCTGCCGCGGCGAACATGCCGAGGATCAGGGGATCGCCCCAGCCGCGGTCGGGGGCCTCGATGATCGCGTAGATGAGGGCGCCGAGCCCACCGGTGGTGAACGCGGTGGAGAGGCTGTCGACCCTGGGGGAGGCCGGGTCGCGGGTCTCGGGCAGCAGCAGGACGCAGGCGAGGACGCCGATCGCGACCATGGGGATGTTGATGAGGAAGACCGAGCCCCACCAGAAGTGGTCGAGCAGCCAGCCGCCGATGATCGGTCCCAGCGGCAGGCCCAGTGCCGAGCCGGTGGAGACGAGGCCGAGGGCCTTGCCCTGTTCGTCGGGGGTGAACAGCGACGGCAGCACGGACATCGCCAGCGGGGTGACCAGCGCGGCGCCGACGCCCATCACCGCGCGGGCTGCGATCACCAGGCTCACCTCGCCGGCCAGGGCGCCGAGCACGGAACCAACCAGGAAGATCACCAGCCCGGTGATCAGGATCAGCCGCCGCCCGAACCGGTCGCCGAGCAGGCCCGCCGGGAGCATCAGGGCCGCGAAGACGACGACGTAGGCGTCCGCCATCCACTGCTGCTGGCCGGTGGTGGCGCCGAGCTGCCCGACCATGGTCGGCAGGGCCACGTTGAGGATCGTCATGTCGAAGCCGAGCACCAGCATGCTCGCGACCAGGGCCCCGAGGGCCCACCAGCGGCGGCGGTCGTGCCGAGTGTCGTCGGTATGCGTGACAGTCATAAAATGAGAGTAGCTCTCAAAAGCTAGTATCTGTCAATCGAATTCTTCTGTCGGAACAGCGAAAGGCCACGGCTCGCGAGCCGTGGCCTGGGGTGGGAGGGGTGGAGAGGGTGGGGAGCGGAGGAGCTATGCGTGCTGGTACGCCACCAGCGAGATGCCGACGTAGTGGACGATGAACGCGGCGAGCGTGAAGGAGTGGAAGACCTCGTGGAAGCCGAACCAGCGCGGTGACGGGTTCGGGCGCTTGATGCCGTAGATCACGCCGCCGGCGCTGTAGAGCAGGCCGCCGACGATCACCAGGATCAGGACCGCGATGCCGCCGGTGCGCAGGAAGTCGGGCAGGAAGAAGACGGCCGCCCAGCCCATCGCTATGTAGCAGGGCGTGTAGAGCCAGCGCGGGGCGCCGACCCAGAAGACGCGGAAGACGATGCCGGCCGCGGCGGCGGCCCAGATGCCCCACAGCAGCCACTGCCCCTTCGCGCCGGGCAGGAGCAGCATGGTCAGCGGGGTGTAGGTGCCCGCGATGATCAGGAAGATGTTGGCGTGATCCAGGCGGCGCAGGACGCCGTCCATCCGGGGGCTCCAGTTGCCCCGGTGGTACAGCGCGCTGACACCGAAGAGCAGGCAGGCCGTCAGGACGTAGATCCCGCAGGCGATACGGCCTCTGGTGGAGTCGGCGAGGGCGGTGAGCACGAGGCCCGCGATGAGTACGGCCGGGAACATGCCGAGGTGCAGCCAGCCGCGGAGCCTGGGCTTGACCGGGTGCGGCAAAGAGAGCGCGACGGGACCGCGGCCGGCGGCCGGCGGGTCCATGGGCGCGTCGGGAGCGGACGCAGTCATGAGCCGCATCGTACCTACGGAACCGTAAGTTACGGATCAGTCTCGCACCCCGGAGTGGTCCGGAGTGGCCATCGTCTCATGAGCGACCTGGCCGACGTGTTCAAAAAGTCTTTCAGGCGAACTCAACGTGCACGTAAAGGAACGTGGAGATACGCAGGAAAGACGTGAAAACCGTGGCCTTCCTCACGCCGCTCACCTGTGACACCCCCTGGACATATGGGCACTCGGGACGGATGATCAAATGAGTGCGGTCGGCACCGGATGAGCGCCCACAGCCGAACAGGCTGCGAAGCATCCGGGCCGCAGCCCCCACGGGGCCCAAGGACAAATCCCTCACCAGGGCAAAATCCCTCATTTAGGAGCAATCGTGGCGCGCGACATCGCGGCTCCCGCCCCCACCAACCACCAGGAACTGATCTCGTGGGTCAACGAGATCGCCGAACTGACCCAGCCGGACAGCGTGGTCTGGTGTGACGGCTCCGAGGCCGAGTACGAGCGGCTTGCCGAAGAACTGGTAGCCAAGGGCACCTTCAGGAAGCTCGACCCGATCAAGCGCCCCAACTCCTACTACGCCGCCTCCGACCCGACCGATGTCGCGCGGGTCGAGGACCGGACCTTCATCTGCTCCGAGAAGGAGGAGGACGCGGGCCCGACCAACCACTGGAAGGCCCCCGCCGAGATGCGGGAGATCTTCAGCGGCGAGAAGGGCCTGTTCCGCGGCTCCATGCGGGGCCGCACCATGTACGTCGTCCCGTTCTGCATGGGCCCGCTCGGCTCCTCGCTGTCCGCGATCGGCGTGGAGATCACCGACTCCGCCTACGTCGCGGTCTCCATGCGCACGATGACGCGCATGGGCCAGGCCGTCCTGGACGAACTCGGCGACAACGGCTTCTTCGTCAAGGCCGTGCACTCCCTCGGCGCCCCGCTCGAAGAGGGCCAGGACGACGTTCCGTGGCCGTGCAACTCCACCAAGTACATCTCGCACTTCCCCGAGTCGCGCGAGATCTGGTCCTACGGCTCCGGCTACGGCGGCAACGCCCTGCTCGGCAAGAAGTGCTACGCGCTGCGCATCGCCTCCGTCATGGCGCGTGACGAGGGCTGGCTGGCCGAGCACATGCTGATCCTCAAGCTCACGCCGCCGCAGGGCGAGTCGAAGTACGTGGCGGCGGCCTTCCCTTCGGCCTGCGGCAAGACCAACCTCGCCATGCTGGAGCCCACGATCTCCGGCTGGACCGTGGAGACCATCGGCGACGACATCGCCTGGATGCGGTTCGGCGAGGACGGCCGCCTCTACGCGATCAACCCCGAGGCCGGCTTCTTCGGCGTCGCGCCCGGCACCGGTGAGCACACCAACGCCAACGCGATGAAGACCCTGTGGGGCAACGCCGTCTTCACCAACGTCGCGCTCACCGACGACGGCGACGTGTGGTGGGAGGGCATGACCGAGGAGCAGCCCGCCCACCTCACCGACTGGAAGGGCAACGCTTGGACGCCCGCGTCCGAGACGCCGGCCGCCCACCCCAACGCCCGCTTCACCGTCCCGGCCTCCCAGTGCCCGATCATCGCGCCGGAGTGGGAGGACCCGAAGGGCGTGCCGATCTCGGCGATCCTCTTCGGCGGCCGCCGGGCCACCGCCGTTCCGCTGGTGACGGAGTCCTTCGACTGGAACCACGGCGTCTTCCTCGGCGCCAACGTGGCCTCCGAGAAGACCGCCGCCGCCGAGGGCAAGGTCGGCGAGCTGCGCCGCGACCCGTTCGCGATGCTGCCGTTCTGCGGCTACAACATGGGCGACTACATGGCCCACTGGATCGAGGTGGCCAAGGGCAAGGACCAGTCCAAGCTGCCGAAGATCTACTACGTCAACTGGTTCCGCAAGAACGACGAGGGCAAGTTCGTCTGGCCGGGCTTCGGCGAGAACTCCCGTGTCCTGAAGTGGATCGTGGAGCGGCTGGCCGGCCGGGCCGAGGGCGTGGAGACGCCGATCGGCGTGCTGCCGACGCGGGACGCCCTGGACACGAACGGGCTCGAACTGGCCGACTCCGACCTGGACTTCCTGCTCTCGGTCGACAAGGAGGTCTGGCGCGAGGAGGCCGCGCTCGTCCCCGACCACCTCAACACCTTCGGCGGCCACACCCCGAAGGAGCTGTGGGACCAGTACCACGCGCTGGTGGCGCGCCTGGGCTAGTCCCGACACGGACTCCACGGCCGGCCGCCGTGCCCTGACCAGCGATCGTCCCGGCCGGCCGTGGTGACATGCCGGCGAGGCCCGCACAACGGAGTGGGGGTCCTGGGCCTGTCGTCACGTTTCCCGCTCGCCTGCGGGGAACACGACGGCAGGCCCTCGCCTGTCCAAGGGGCGCGGGGAACTGCGCGACCAGCCACGGCGGACGGGCAGTCGCAGGACGACACGAGCCACCACGGCGAGACGCGGGCCCGACCCACCGCACCGAAGAAACGCCCCGCCCCCAAGGAGCCGGCCAAAGCAAACGCAGTGCCATGGCTCCCGGTCCGCGCGTCGCTGCGGGTGCACGCGGACCGGGGCCGACAAGGGGACCCCGGGTGGGGTCAGTGGGTGGCGCTGAGTTCCTTCGGGTCGGCCAGCGCCGCGGTGTGGGCGTCCATCCGCTCGGCGGCGAGGATCGCTGCCGCGGTGTCCGCGCGGGACGCCGCGACGACGAGGGCCCGGCCGGCGAGGGCGTGCGCCCGCTGGTGCAGCGCCGCAGGGTCACCGGCCGCGGCCGGCACCGCACGCGCCGGTGCGTGGCTGCCCCGGAGCCGGCTCAGCTCGCCCGCCAGACGTTCCGCCGCGGTGTCCAGGTCGGCCGACGGAGTCAGTCCGCGCAGCTCGTCCGTCACGGCCAGCAACGCGGCGAGGTGGCCGGCGAGCTGGATGTCCAGCTCCTCCCCGCGCGACCGGTGGGGGAACTCGGAGGCGCTGTCGGCCACCGTGCTGTGGACCGACTTGGTGCGGATCGGTTCGTACATGGGGGATGGCCTCCTGTGCTCTGACAGGAAGCCATCCTAGCTTGGATTCCGTCTAAAGTTGAGTTGGATCACGGAATGGAGTCAATGGAATCCGTCGGCTACGGCTGGCTGTATCCGTCCAGGAAGGTGCCGATCCGGGTGATGGCGTCCCGGAGATCGCCGACCGTGGGCAGGGTCACCACGCGGAAGTGATCCGGCTCGGGCCAGTTGAAGCCCGTACCCTGGACGACCATGATCTTCTCCTGGCGCAGCAGGTCCAGGACCATCTGCCGGTCGTCCTTGATCTTGAAGACCTGGGGGTCGAGGCGCGGGAAGAGGTACAGCGCGCCCTTGGGCCGTACGCAGCTCACGCCCGGGATCTGCGTCAGTAGCTCGTACGCGGTGTCCACCTGCTCCTTCAGCCGGCCGCCCGGCAGCACCAGGTCGTTGATCGACTGGCGTCCGCTGAGCGCGGCGACCACGCCGTGCTGCCCCGGCATGTTGGCGCACAGGCGCATGTTCGCCAGGATCGTCAGGCCCTCGATGTAGGAGTCGGCATGGGCGCGTGGCCCGGAGATCGACATCCAGCCCACCCGGTAGCCGGCCACCCGGTACGCCTTCGACATGCCGTTGAAGGTCAGGGTGAGCAGATCCGGGGCGACCTTCGCGGTCGGGGTGTGCGTGGCGCCTTCGTAGAGGATCTTGTCGTAGATCTCGTCGGAGCAGACCAGCAGATTGTGCCGGCGGGCGATGTCGGTCAGGCCCTTCAGCACCGCCTCGTCGTACACCGCGCCCGTGGGGTTGTTCGGGTTGATGATGACGATCGCCTTGGTGCGGTCGGTGACCTTGCGCTCGATGTCGGCGAGATCGGGCATCCAGTCGGCCTGCTCGTCACAGCGGTAGTGCACGGCCGTGCCGCCGGAGAGGGAGACGGCGGCGGTCCACAACGGGTAGTCCGGGGCCGGTACGAGGACCTCGTCGCCGTCGTCCAGCAGGCCCTGCATCGCCATCACGATCAGCTCGGAGACGCCGTTGCCGATGAAGACGTGCTCGACGTCCGTCTCGATGCCGAGGGTCTGGTTGTGCATGACGACCGCGCGGCGGGCGGCCAGCAGGCCCTTCGCGTCGCCGTAGCCGTGTGCCGTCGACACGTTCCGGAGGATGTCCTCCAGGATCTCCGGGGGGCACTCGAAGCCGAAGGCGGCCGGGTTGCCGGTGTTGAGCTTGAGAATGCGGTGACCGGCAGCCTCCAGCCGCATCGCCTCCTCGAGCACCGGACCCCGGATCTCGTAACAGACGTTGGCGAGCTTGGTCGACTGGATCACCTGCATGCTCGTGAGCTTACGGCTCGAATTCGCTTCCCGGGGGGTGTTTCCCGCCACGCGAGACGCGGAGGTCTGCCCGGATATCGCCGTAAGCTGTCTCAGGAGCCACTTGCGTCCCTAGAATCCGCCGTCATGGCCACCGAGCGGGAGTACGAGTCAGGGGCGCGCGGCACGCGAAAGCGGGGCGACGCACTCCGGGGGCACCCGGACACCCCCCACGAGCAGTCGTCGTCTCCGGCCCAGCCGTACGTGTCCCACGAGCGGTCGTCGTCTCCGGACCAGCCGTACGTGTCCCACGAGCGGTCGTCGTCTCCGGGCCAGCCGTGCGTGTCCCGCGAGCCGTCGTCGTCCTCGGTCCAGCCGTGCGTGTCTCACGAGCCGTCGTCGTCCTCGGCTCAGCCGTGCGTGTCCCACGAGCGGTCGTCGTCTCCGGGCCAGCCGTGCGTGTCTCACGAGCCGTCGTCGTCCTCGGCTCAGCCGTGCGTGTCCCACGAGCGGTCGTCGTCTCCGGGCCAGCCGTGCGTGTCCCGCGAGCCGTCGTCGTCCTCGGTCCAGCCGTGCGTGTCCCGCGAGCAGTCGTCGTCCTCGGCCCAGCCGTACGCGCCCCGCGCTCAGCTCTCGTCCCCGGCCCGGCCGAACGTCTACCTCCCGCAGGCCCCCGCCCCGGCGTACGAGGGGTATGCCGACCCCGCTGCTGCTCACGGCTGGCAGAGCGCCTATGACGACACGCGCGAGCTGCCCCCGCTGATCGAACCGACGGAGCTGACGGAGCCGACCGAGCCGACTGGGCCGACAGGGCTTGCTGAGCCCGTAAGGCCGGTCGGGCCCGCGGCAGGGTTCGTTGAGCCGTCCCGGCTGGGCGAGGGGCGGGGTGCGCGTCGGCGGGCCGAGCGGCGCACGGGCGGTCGCCGCCGGGTGGTGGCCGTCGCCGGGGCGCTGGGGGCGGCCGGTGCGGTCGCGGTGATCGCGGCGCTCGCGGGCGGCTCGGATTCCGCCGCCCCGGACGGATCGGGTCGGGCCGGCGGCGGACGCGTCGCCGTCGACCGCTCCGCCACCGCGAGCCCCCGCACGGACACCGGCTCCCCGGCCGCCCCCGCCATGTCCCCGTCGGCCGCGCCGTCCCGCACGACCGTCAACCCGGCGGCCCGTAAGTCCCAACCTTCGGTGACCGCCGGCCCGGCCACCCCGCCCCCCACCGCGTCCCGCCCGCCCGCGTCCACCGGTACGACGGCGAGCCCGACGGCCTCCGCGTCCGGTTTCCCCGAAGGCTGGCGGCACGGTCACGGTGCCGGACGGCACCAGCACTGAACGGCGGGCGGCGGGAGGTGGCTTCGCGTCAACCGTGGTTCGTTACCGGCCACTTGGCCGACCGGCGTGCGGTGGCGGGTCGGCCGGCGGGTGAGAGTGGCCCGTATGACCGAGCACTCTGCTTCCTCTCCCGTCGGCAAGCCGGCGTCCTCTTCGGCTCCTTCCGACCTGCTCGCCTCCGACGAGGATCGCTAGCGCGTCGTCGAGCGGGTCAAGGCGGCCGTGGCGGACGGCCGTCTGCCGCTGGGCGAGTTGGACGACCGGCTCGGTCAGGTCCACGGGGCGCGGACGCTCGGCGAACTGGCGGTCGCCGCCCGCGGGCTGCCCGAACCGGGGCCCAGGGACTCCCTGGTGGTGGACGCGGCGCCCACATCCCGTTTCGCGCTGTGCCGGACGACATCGACGTCGACGTCAGGGGGGAGGCGCGTCACCCGGCCCGTGGCGCACAGGGAAACCCCTACGGCCTGAGCCGGCTTCTTGTTCGCATCCGCTTCCTACCTCGACAATGCGCATGACAAGCGAGCGGGCGGCCGGAAGATCTCCGGTCGCCCAAGTCGTCACAAGAGGGGACCCCCACATGAACAAGCCTCTCCTTGCCGCGCTCTCCTCCCTGGCCCTGGCCGGGCTGGGCGCCGCCCCCGCGGTCGCCGCGCCGCACACCGCCGTCAAGCCCAAGGCGACCGTCGACTTCGCCGGGACCGTCGCGCTGAGCAACTGCTCCGGCTCCGTGATCCGCTTCCCCAACTCGGCCGACAGCGACCCGGCGCTCGTGCTGACCAACGGCCACTGCCTGGAGACCGGCTTCCCGGACCCCGGCCAGGTCATCACCGGCCAGTCCTCCAGCCGTACCTTCGGCCTGCTCAACTCCTCCGGCAGCAAGGTCGCCACCCTCCGCGCCAACCAGGTCGTCTACTCGACCATGACGGACACGGACGTCACGATCTACCAGCTGACCACCACCTACGCGAAGATCAAGAGCGCGTACGGCATCAGCCCGCTCACCGTGAACGACAGCCACCCCACCGCCGGCACCGCCATCAAGGTCGTCTCCGGCTACTGGAAGCGCACCTACAGCTGCAGCGTCGACGGGTTCGTGTACCGGCTGAAGGAGGGCGACTGGACCTGGAAGGACTCGGTCCGCTACACCTCCGCGTGCAACACCATCGGCGGCACCTCGGGCTCCCCGGTGATCGACACCAGCACCGGCAAGGTCGTCGCCGTCAACAACACCGGCAACGAGGACGGCGAGCGCTGCACCGAGAACAACCCCTGCGAGGTGGACGAGAACGGCAACGTCACCATCCACCAGGGCATCAACTACGCCGAGGAGATCTACCAGATCCCGGCCTGCTTCACCACGGGCAACAAGCTGAACCTCGACGCGGCCGGCTGCACCCTGCCGAAGCCGTAAGGGCCAGCCGTCACACCGGTGTACGGCGGACGGACCGGCCCGCGAGCACGTCCGTCCGCTTCCCGTCCTCGATGACGAACCGGCCGTCGACGAGGACGTGCGGGATCCCGGTGGGCAGCGCCTTGGGCGCGGCGAAGGTCGCGCCGGGCGCCACCGTCGCCGGGTCGAACAGCACCAGGTCGGCCCGGTACCCCTCGCGCACCAGACCGCGGTCCGGCAGTCGCAGCCGGGCCGCGGGCCGTGCGGTGAGGTGGGCGACGCACTCCTCCAGCGAGAGCACGCCCAACTCCCGTACGTAGTGGCCGAGATAGCGCGGGAAGGTGCCGTAGGCGCGCGGGTGCGGCTTGTCGCCCTGGAGGATGCCGTCGGAGCCGCCGGTGTGGCCGCGGTGCCGCATGATCGTGCGGACGTTGTCCTCGTGGCCGACGTGCTGGAGGATCGTCGTACCGAGCCGGTCCTCGATCAGGAGCCGACGGGCCGTCTCCCAGGCGGAGTCGCCGCGCAGTTCCGCCGCCTCCCGGACGGTACGGCCCACCAGGTCCCCCAGTGCGGGGTCGCGGACGCCGGAGATCTCGATCGTCTCCCACTCCACGCGCACGCCGTGGCAGCCGTCCGAGCCGGTCACCTCCAGATGGTGCCGGATCCGCTCGGCGGTCGCCGGGTCGGCGAGCCGGGCCAGGATCTCCGCCGGGCCGCCCTCGCTCGCCCAGCTGGGCAGCAGCGCGGCCAGGGTGGTGCAGCCGGGGGTGTAGGGATAGGTGTCCAGGGTGATGTCCGCGCCGGAGTCCAGCGCCTGGTCGAGCAGGGCCAGCAGCTCGGGCGCCCGGCCCTCGTTCACGCCGAAGTTCATGGTGGCGTGCGCGAGGTGCAGCGGACAGCCGGCGTCCCGGGTGAGAGCGACCATCTCGGCGTACGCTTCCAGAGCGCCGGCGCCGTAGGAGCGGTGGTGCGGGCAGTAATAGCCGCCGTACGACGCCACCACCCGGCACAGTTCGGTCAGTTCGGTGTCCGGGGCGTACATGCCGGGCGTGTAGGTGAGCCCGGAGGACAGCCCGACCGCGCCCTGCGCCATCCCCTCGGCCACCGACTGCCGCATCCGGTCCAGCTCTTCGGGGGTCGCCGGGCGGTCCTCCCAGCCGACGACGAGGGCGCGGACCGTGCCCTGCGGGACGAGATAGGCCGCGTTCACGGCGATCCCGCGGTCCAGCCGGTCGAGGTACTCGCCGACCGACCGCCAGTCGAAGTCGAGGTCGTCGCCGTATCCGTTCCACCCGGTGATCGCCCGCCGCACCTCCTCCAGCGTGCGGTCGTCCACCGGCGCGTACGACAGCCCGTCCTGGCCGAGGACCTCCAGCGTGACCCCCTGCGCGGCCTTCGCGCTGTGGTCCGGGTCGCGCAGCAGGGCGAGGTCGGAGTGGGCGTGCATGTCGATGAAGCCGGGGGAGAGGACCAGGCCTTCGGCATCCAACTCGCGTACGGCACGCGGTCGTTGGCAGCCGGCCGCAGCGGCCTCCTTGACGATCGAGACGATCCGGCCGCCGTCGAGCACCACATCGGCCCGGTACGAGGGTGCCCCGCTGCCGTCGACGACATCGGCGTCCCGGATGACCAGGTCCTCCATGCCCCGCCTCCCTTTCCCCGGCTCCCTTTCCCGGGCTCCTGTAATTCCCCGGCTGCTAGAAGAACGTACGGATGTAGTCGACGACCGTGCCGTCCGCCTCCGCCACCGGGATCAGCTGCCACTTGTCGAAGGACGTGCACGGGTGGGACAGCCCGAGGCCGATCCAGTCGCCGACCTCGACGTCCGCGTCCGGGGCGGTACGCAGCCACAGGTGCTGGTCGGACAGGGCGCTCACCTCGATGCCGGTCGCCGGGCGCTCGGTGCCGTCCCGGCGTACCACGTGCGCCACCGGAAGGTCGAGGTCGTAGGCCGCGTCCCGCTTGCCGGCGTTGAGGAACGCCTGGTCGGCGGAGGGCCGGGAGACGACCTGGGCCCACAGCCGGAACGCGGGCTCCAGCGCGCCCTCCGCGGGCACCCGGTTGAACGGGGTGAGCCTGCGGTAGTGCACGTCGTCGTGGGAGACGTAGGCGCCGGAGCGCAGCAGCTTCAGGACGGGCAGCGAGAGGCCGGGGATCCGGGCGAAGACGTCGGCGACGGCGTCGAACCACTCGCTGCCGCCGGCGCTCACCACGATCTCGCCGGCGCCGGCGAACCGCCCGGCCTTGTCGAACTCCACGGCGAGCGCGACCAGCCTCTCCAGCCACTCGCGCACCAGCTCCGTGTCGGCGCCGGGCACCTGGGCCTCGTACCCCGCGACACCCACGAGCCGCAGGGTCCGCGTCCGGGCCACGGCATCGGCCACGGCGCGGGCATCCGCCTCCGTGCGCACACCGGTACGGGCGCCGTCGCCGGCGCCCAGCTCGATGACGACGTCCAGCGGGCGCCCGGTGTCCCCGAGGGCCGCGTCCATCAGCTCGACGCCGCGGACGGAGTCGACGTAGCAGATGAACCGGAAGCCGGGGTCGGCGGCGAGCTCGCCGGCGATCCATCGGAGGGCGGCGGCGTCCACGACCTCGTTTGCGAGAAAGATCCGCTGGACCCCGAACTCCCGGGCGACCCGCACCTGGTGCGGCACGGCCAGCGTGATGCCCCAGGCGCCGTGCTCGATCTGGCGCTGGAAGAGCCGCGGGGCCATGGACGTCTTGCCGTGCGGGGCGAACGCGAGGCCGTGCCGGGCGGTGTAGGTCTCCATGAGCGCGAGGTTGTGCTCCAGGCGCTCGGCGGACAGGGCGAGGACGGGCGTGGTGAAGCCGTCCGCCGGGCGGAAGAGGTTGCGGCGCTGGGCGGCCAGTTCGCCGACGGTCAGGCCGTCGGCGTCGGGCGGGAGGCCCTTGAAGCGGTGGTCGACACGTTCCCCGGCCAGTCGGGCGAGCGCTTCGGTGCGCATGGAGCCCCTCTCCTGATCGTTGCAATATGTGCAACGGTCATTGCATGTCTTGCTAACTGGTGTCTAGCATCTCGCGAACACCGGGTCAACGGAGCCGTCACCCGGACATCGACAGGAGCCATCATCGACGACGCTGCTTACGCCGGGATCGTTGCGCACGCGTGGGTGGACGTCGTAGCGCTCGGCGAGTCCATGGTCACCTTCCTGCCCAGCCGCCCGGGGCGCCTCGCGGACGTGCCCTCCTTCGACCGCGCGATCGGCGGTGCCGAGTCCAACGTGGCCTGCGTGCTGGCCGCCGCCGGGCACTGCGTGCGGTGGGTGAGCCGGGTGGGGGCGGACGGGTTCGGGCAGCACCTGGTGGAGGCGGTCGCCGGGTACGGCGTCGACGTCATGTCGGTCGACCGGGACCCGGCCCGGCCCACGGGGGTGTACTTCCGCACGGCCGCCGACCGGGGCACGGGCGAGCACGAGGTGGCGTACTACCGGGCGGGCTCGGCGGCATCCGCGATGAGCGTACGGAACGTGGACCTGGCGGCGGTACGGGCCGGGCGGGTCCTGCATCTGTCCGGCATCACGGCGGCGCTGTCGCCCGAGTGCCACGCGCTGCTGCGCGAACTGACGGCTCCTGGCCCGCACCGCCCCCTGCTGTCCTTCGACGTGAACCACCGACGGGACCTGTGGCGTACGGCCGAGGGACCCCTCGCGCTGCTGGAACTGGCCCGGCGCGCGGATCTGGTCTTCGTGGGCGAGGACGAGGCGGCGGAGGCCTGGGGCGTCAGCGGCGGACCGGAGGCGATCCGGGAAGCGCTGCCCGAGCCGGGAGTTCTGGTGGTGAAGCAGGGGGCGAAGGGAGCGACGGCGTTCGCGTGCGGTCGGCCGCCCGCCTCCGAACCGGCCCCGGCCGTGGACGTCGTGGCCGCCACCGGCGCGGGTGACGCCTTCGCCGCGGGATTCCTCTCCGCGACCCTGCGCGGCCTCCCCCTCGCAGCCCGCCTTCGCCAAGGCCACCTCTTCGCCGCCGCCGCCCTCACCACCCCCGGCGATGTGGCCCCGCCCCCCACCCGGGACCACGCCGACCGCCTGACCGCTCTGGACGGCACCGCATGGGGGAGACTTCGACTCGCCCCCGGCTGGACGCAGGCCGAGCGGGTCACCGAGGAGGCGAACACCCCATGAGTCAGACCGTCGACCGCGCCCTGAGCATCCTGCCGCTGCTCGCCGAGGGCCCCGCCGACCTCGGCCAGGTCGCCGACCGCCTGGGCGTGCACAAGTCCACGGCGCTCCGCCTCCTGCGCACCCTGCACGAGCACGGCCTGGTCTACCGCCAGTCCGACCAGCGCTACCGCCTCGGCGCCCGCCTCTTCGCCCTCGCCCAGGAGGCGATGGAGAACCTCGACATCCGCGAGATCGCCCACCCCCACCTCGTACGGCTGAACGAGGCCTGCGGCCACACCGTGCACCTCGCCGTGTACGAGGAGGGCGAGGTCCTCTACATCGACAAGGTGGAGAGCCGCTACCCGGTCCGCATGTACTCGCGGATCGGCAAGCCCGTCGCCATCACGGTCGCGGCCGTCGCCAAACTCCTCCTCGCCGACCTGCCCGAACCCGAGCGCCACGCCCTCGCGGACAAGCTCGACTACCCCCTGTACACGGCCCGCTCGACCCCCAACGCCCCCGCGTTCCTGCGGGAGTTGGAGAAGGTCCGCGAACAGGGCTGGGCCACCGACCTCGGCGGCCACGAGGAGTCCATCAACTGCGTCGCCGCCCCCATCCGCGGCGCCGATGGCCGGGTGGTCGCCGCGATGTCGGTGTCCGCGCCGAACGTCGTCGTCACCGCCGAGGAACTCCTCACCCTGCTCCCGCAGGTCCGCCGCACCGCGGACGCGATCAGCGGGGAGTACTCCGGAAGAACGCCAGTAAGGGACCCCGAATGACGGACAAGATCGCGCTCACCCCGAAGACCCACACCACCCCGCCCGCGAAGTTCTCGCACGGCGTGAAGAAGGGCAACATCCTCCAGGTCGCCGGCCAGGTCGGCTTCCTGCCCGCCGAGGAGGGCAAGCCCCCGACGCCGGCCGGTCCCACCCTGCGCGCACAGACCCTGCAGACCCTCGCCAACGTCCGGGCGATCCTCGAAGAGGGCGGCGCGAGCTGGGACGACGTGATGATGATCCGCGTCTATCTGACCGACGTGGACCACTTCGCCGAGATGAACGAGATCTACAACGGCTACTTCGAGGAGCAGGGCCTCACCCAGCCGCCCGCCGCCCGGACCACGGTCTACGTCGGTCTCCCGGCCGGCCTCCTCATCGAGATCGACGCGCTCGCCGTACTCGGCTGACGGCCGGTCAACTCCCGCACTCCGTACGTCTGTCACGGCACGGCGCCTTCCGAGGTGCCGTGCCGCGCTCCCCCCTACCCAGAAGCAGGATGCATTCAAGAAGAGGACCCCCGTATGTCCCACTACGTTGCCGCAGCCACCCCCACCGCACCGCCACCACCCCACACCGGAGGCCTGCTCCTCCTCCTCGACGGCACCCCCGGCCTCCTCACGGTCGCGGCACTGGGCATAGCCCTCCTCCTCTTCCTGATCATCAAGGTCAGGCTCCAGCCGTTCGTGGCCCTCCTCGCCGTCTCCATAGCCGTGGGCCTGCTGGCCGGTCTGTCGGTCACCGAACTCTTCGGCACGGTCCAGCGCTCCGACGCCGTCTCCACCATCGAGTCCGGCATGGGCGGCATCCTCGGCCACGTCGCGATCATCATCGGCCTCGGCACGATGCTCGGCGCGATCCTGGAGGTGAGCGGCGGAGCGGAAGTGCTGGCGGCCCGGCTGCTGGCGTTGTCCGGCGAGAAGCGCGCCCCTCTCGCCATGGGCCTGACGGGCCTGGTCTTCGGCATCCCGGTCTTCTTCGACGTGGGCATCTTCGTCCTGGCCCCGCTGGTCTACGCGGCGGCGAAGCGCGGCGGCAAGTCGATCCTGCTCTACTGCCTGCCCCTGCTGGCGGGCCTGTCGATGACCCACGCCTTCCTGCCACCGCACCCCGGCCCGGTGGCGGCCGCCGGTCTCCTCCACGTCCAGCTCGGCTGGGTCGTCCTCATGGGCATCGTCTGCGGCATCCCGGCCGTGCTGGCGGCCTGGGCGTTCTCGGCCTGGATCGGACAGCGGATCTTCGTCGCCGTACCGCAGGACATGGCCGAGGCGGCGGAGGAGGCGAAGCGGGCGGTGGTGGCCGAGCAGCGCGCGCAGGGCGTGGAGCCGCAGGAGCATCCGGCACCGCTGGGCACGGTGTTGCTCATCATCGGAACGCCGCTGATCCTGATCCTGGCCGCGACCTTCTCCTCGATCGCCCTGGCCCCGTCCCCCACCCGCTCGGTCCTGGAGTTCTTCGGCAGCCCGTTCGTGGCCCTGACACTGGCCCTGCTGCTGGCGTACTGGCTGCTGGGACTCCGCCGCGGCTGGTCCCGCAAGTCCCTGGAAACGGTGTCCACTTCATCCCTGAAGCCGGTGGGCAACATCCTGCTGGTGGTCGGCGCGGGCGGGATCTTCGGCGCGGTCCTGAAGACGAGCGGGGTGGCCCAGGCGCTGTCGGACACGTTCCACGGCGTGGGCCTGCCGGTGATCGTCCTGTCGTACCTGATCTCACTGGTCCTGCGGGTGGCGCAGGGCTCGGCGACGGTGGCGATCGTCACGACGGCGGGCATCGTGGCCCCGCTCCTGACGGAGGGCGACCACTCTCAGCCATTCGTGGCCCTGGTCATCATGGCCGTCTCGGCGGGCTCCATCTTCGCCTCGCACGTCAACGACGGAGGCTTCTGGATGGTGGCGAAGTACTTCGGCATCAGCGAACGCGACACCCTGAGGACCTGGACGGTCCTGGAGTCGGTGCTGTCGGTGGCGGGGTTCGCGGTGGCGGCGGTGGTGAGCGTGTTCGTGTGAACGTGACGTGAGTGCACCCTGGGATGGGCGGGCTGACTGGTTCCGGCACAGGGATGTCGTCCATACTGCCGCCGTGGAGCAGCGCATAGGAGCGAACAGCAAGCCGTCCGAGGCCGAGCCGATGAAGGCCGAGCCCGTGACGGGCGCCGGTTTCGACCCGGCGTTCATCCCCGGACTCACGGTCCCGTCCCAGGCCAAGCGCGAGGAGCCGGAGCCGCAGGACACGGAGGCCTCGGCAGAGCCGGAGGACGCGACCGTGTCCGAGGGGTCCGAGGGGCCCGAGGAGCCCGAGGAGACCACGGAGGACGACGGCCCGGACGCCGACGGCCCGGACGACGGCCCGGTCTTCGAGGCCTCCGACCGCCGAGCGAAGATCGCGGCCGACCGCAAGGGCGTCCGGCTCCGCCTGGACGAGGAGTCCTGCGAGTTCACCTGGGACGAGATCGCCGCGGTCGAGACCGAGTCCCCCCGCTTCGGCAAGCGCTACACGATCACCGTGCACACCCCGGACCGCCGCTGGTACCCGATCGAGATCGAGGCGACGGCCAGGTCCCGCTTCAAGGAGTGGGACGACCAGCTGGACGCGGTGCTGGACGCGTACTTCGAGGACGGCGACTGACCACCCGGGCGGTGGGAGGCATCCTCAGGACCGGCGCCGCTCGACACGGTCGAGGTCGCCGGCGAGCAGATCGCGGTGATCGACAGCTCCGGCTGGAGCACCGGTCGCCGTTGCCCGGGCACGCGAGCGAGGGCGGCCCCCAGTCCATGCCGTCGGTCTCCGCCTCCTGCGGGGCGACGGCATCGACCATCCGGCGCAGGACGTCGTCGGCACTCCCGACGGAGACGAACTGCTCAGGCGCCGGCTGCCGGGTGGGCAGATACAGGCGTGGTCGGTCATGCGTGCCGCACCGTTCCCCGGTCCGGGGCCGCGGCCGCCAGATCCGCGATGCTGCCGGACATGATCGTGCGCACGTGCTCGGTGATGTGCTCCACGGGCCAGTCCCACCAGGCCACCGCCGGCAGGCGGGCGATGTCCCGGTCGTCGTAGTACGAGTACTCCCCGACCTCGATCAGCGGGGACTTCACCAGCGGCTTGAGCAGCACCACCCGCGGCTGCTCGGGCATCGGATGGAGGACCGTCGGGTCGGCGGGTACGGGCATGGCGGGCTGTTCCTCAGTGGTTGGTCGTGTGTCGGTGGCGTCGGTTCATGATCGCAATGTGCGGCCGTCCGGGCCACTGAAATGACAGAGCCCGGGCCGCCGTTGCGGACCCGGGCTCGTCGTCAGCCGATTCTCATGTCACGGCAGTACGTGCACATGCGCCCCCACCGAGCCCGACCACGCGTTCCCCGCCGCCGCGTCCCAGTTCGTGGACCAGGTCATCGCGCCGCGCAGGTCCGGATACGTCTTCGACGGCTTGAAGGAACCGCAGTTCGTGCCCACCGTCAGGCAATCCAGCGCGTTGTTCACCACCGAGGGAGATACGTAGCCGCTGCCCGCCGCGCTCGTGGAAGCCGGGAGGCCGAGGCCCACCTGGGACGGGGCCAGGCCGCCCTGCAGCTGGATGCAGGCCAAGGCCGTGAGGAAGTCCACCGACCCCTGGCTGTACACCTTGCCGTCGCAGCCCAGCATGGAACCGCTGTTGTAGTACTGCATGTTGACGACGGTCAGGATGTCCTTCACGTTCAGCGCCGTCTGGAAGTAGGCGTTCGACGTCGACTGCATGTCGATCGTCTGGGGGGCCATCGTGATGATCAGGGACGAGCCCGCCTTCGCCGACAGGTCGCGCAGCGCCTGCGTCATGTACGTCGCGTTGAGGCCGTTCTCCAGGTCGATGTCCACGCCGTCGAAGCCGTACGTCTGCATCAGCGAGTAGACCGAGTTCGCGAAGTTCGTCGCCGAGGCGGAGTCGTTGATCGACACCGTGCCGTTCTGGCCGCCGATCGAGATGACGACCTTCTTGCCGGCCGCCTGCTTCGCCTTGATGTCCGCCTTGAACTGGTCGACCGTGTAGCCGCCCAGACCGGACGAGTCCAGGGTGAAGGTCACCGCGCCCGGCGTCGACGCCGCGTCCGCGAAGGCCACCGCGATGATGTCGTACGACGACGGGACGTCCGACAGCTTCTGGACCGTCGCGCCGTTGTTGAAGTTCTGCCAGTAGCCGGTCACCGCGTGCTTGGGGAGGGCCGCTCCGGTTCCGCCGCCACCGGTGCCGGTGGACGCCGTCGTGCCCGTCACCGACGCCGACTTCGCCGACTCGCCCGCCGCGTTCGCCGCCGTCACGGAGAAGGTGTACGACGTGGCGGCGGACAGTCCGCTCACCGTGGCCGACGTTCCCGTCACCGCCGTCACCTTCGTGCCGTCGCGGTAGACGTTGTAGCCCGTCGCGCCGGAGACCCCGGTCCACGCCAACGACACCGACGAGGACGTCGTACCGGAGACGGACAAGCCTGACGGCGTCGCCGGGACCGTCGGGGCCGGATCGCCGCCCGAGCCGCCGTCGGGGCCGTAGACCGAGACGTCGTCGGCGTAGTAGGCCGCCTGGCCGTACCAGCCGTGGGTGTAGACGGTGACGGAGGTCGTGGACGCGCCTGTGGTGAAGGTCGTCGACAGCTGTTTCCAGGCCGTGGTGTCGGGAGTCCAGGTCGAGACGTCCGTCGTGCCGGTGCCCGTCACGCCCAGGTAGGAGTAGCCGCCCTGCACCCACGCGCTGAGCGTGTACGTCGAGTTGGGCTTGACCGCGACCGTCTCGGTGCACTGGGCGTCGTCCTGGCCGGCCGGGGTCGCCTTCAGGGCGGCACTCCCGCTGTGCACCGGGGAGGAGACCGTCGTGCCGCTGCCCGCCGTACAGGTCCAGCCGGACAGGCCCGACTCGAAGCCCGCGTTGCTGACGTTGTTGACGTCCGCCGCGGAGGCCGGGCCGGCGGCCGCGGTGAGGCCCGCGACGGAGAGGGCGAGCGCGGTGGCGGCGGACCACAGGGTGATTCGCCGTCCGCGGGGTCGGGGTATGCCTGGTGCGTGGTCCACTGGGGCCTCCGGTGGGGAGTTCGGCTGGGGGGCCGGAATCGAATGGGCTTCGCGATACATCGACTTCGCGGCACTTGAGCGCGCGGGGAGGGGTGAGAGACGGTGGCCACCGTTGGCGTACAAGTTGGTCCAGACCAATCGGGGTGTCAAGAGGTCCAGGCCAGACGCGTTACCGTGTGCTCGCTCAACCTGTCCGGATTTGGCGGGACTTGCGCAGAGCGAGTTCCACGCGAGCTTCACAAACGCTGTTCTCCGGTCATTCGGCCGTGGATACAGTGCTCACGTAGTCACGCAGTGAAGTCGTCCCGGGCCGCGGGAGTTGCTCCGGTGGACCGGCGGGTGTGAAGAGCGGGGAGCTGCGCGTGCCAACTGCCATTGCCGTGACCAGTGCCGACATGGCACTGCCGGCGCAGGACGAACGGACCATGCCGGCCGTCGTGCTCAGCGGCCTCGACCAGCGGCCGCTGGAGCACGCGCTCACCGAACTCCACACCCTGACCGAGCAGTACGGGTATGTGGTGGTCGTCTGTTCCGCCGCCACCCCGGAGCCCGTCCTGCGGCGGCTGCACACCCTGCGCTCGCTGCTCGAAAGCGACCGCATTGCGTTCTTCCGGCCCGATCTGCCGCCCCTCGGCATCGCCGTACTCGCCCGGCAGCTGCGCCAGCTCGCCTCCTGCGATCTGAGTCCGGGGGTGCTCGCCTCCGCCGGACGGCTGCTCACCCACTACATCCACGCCGGGGCCGTGCTCGGCTCCGTGGCCCGGCTGGACCGGGTGCCGGTCGGGCTGAAGGCGCACGCCAAGTCCTGGATGCCCGGCAGCCAGTTCGCCGTCCTCGCGCATCCGGAGCCGCAGCTCGTCAAGGTCGGTCCCGGCGCCACCCTCAAGGGGCCCGAGTTCAACACCTGGATGCTCGTCGCCCGAGGGCAGCAGACGCAGGGTGACTGGGTCGCCGGGCTCGCGGGACAGTGGAGCGTGCACGGACTGCGCGAAGTCCCGCTGCCCGCCGAGTCCCCGGTGTGGTGGGGGACCGGCCGCATGACCGAGTTCTGCAGCTACCTCGCCGATCTGTCCGTGCTGTACCAACTGGTCACGTCCGTACGGCAGACCAGCTGCCACTGGTGCGGCATGGACGTCATCGGCGACAGATGCGTCTTCTGCTCCGCCACCCCGCCCGTGCACGAACCCGCCCCGCTCCGCGCCCTGGAACAGCGCACGCCCGCCTGACCCGCCCGCACCTGATCCGCATCCCGCTCGACCGATTCCCCCCAATGAGGTTGCACGGTTCATGAACTCCCGTCAGCGCCGCGGCGTGATACTCCTGATCCTGTCGGTCCTGTGCGCTCTCGGCGCGTTCGCCGGCGTGCTCTCCGTCGTCCACGACGTGAATTCCAAGGTCGGGCCCGAGGTCACCGCCTATCGGGTCAGGTCCGACGTCAAGCCGTACACCGCGCTGGACACCGGCCAGTTCGAGAAGGTCAGGATGCCCCGGCGGTGGCTGTCCGGTACGGCCGTCACCGATCTCCGCCAGATCCAGGGCAAGATCGCCGTCACCACGCTGCGCGCCGGGTCCCTGCTCCAGTCCGACATGATCGTCGACCAGCCCGCCCTCCAGCCCGGAGAGCAGGAGGTCGCCATCATGATCGACGCGGCGACGGGCGTGGCGGGCAAGATCACTCCGGGGTCCCGGGTCAACGTCTACGCCACCTTCGCCGGGAAGAAGGACGCCGACGCCGACCAGTCGAAGATCATCGTGACGAACGCGCGCGTGCTCGACGTCGGCCGGATCACCGCCCTGGACCCCGCCAACAGCAAGAACCAGCAGCAGCCCAGCCAGGCCGTCCCCATCACCTTCGCGCTGTCCACCCTCGACGCCCAGCGCCTCACCTACGCCGAGTCCTTCGCCCAGCGCGTCCGGCTCGCGCTGGTGGGCCCCGGCGGCGAGACCAGCGTCCCCGGCAAGGACCGCACCTACGAACTCGCGACGGACAAGTGAGAGGCGGCCCGCATGCCCACCAGGATCCTCCCGGCCGGCGCGGACCCCGACGCGGTCCGCTCCCTCGTCACCCTCCTCAGCCAGCTCCCCGACGCCGAACCACAGCCACCGGTCGGCGACTCCACCCAGCTGGTCGACACCCTCGCCCACCTCGCCGCCGAGTCCGTGGACGAACTGCCCGAGGTCGTGGTCGTCCACGAGCGGATCGGCCCGGTACCGGCCCTGGAGCTGATCCGCGAGGTCGCGCTCCGCTTCCCGGCCGTCGGCGTCATCCTCGTCACCACCGACGCGAGCCCCGGCCTGTTCTCCGCCGCCATGGACTCCGGCGCCCGCGGCCTGGTCGCGCTCCCGCTGTCGTACGAGGAACTCGCCAGCCGGGTCCAGGCCGTCGCCCAGTGGTCGACCGGCGTACGACGCCATCTCGGCCACGGCGCCGACGTGTTCGGCGGCGTCGGCGGTACGGTCGTCACGGTCAGCGGCGCCAAGGGGGGTGCCGGAGCCACGCTGGCCGCGATCCAGCTGGCCCTCGCCGCGCAGGCATCCGGGCGGCCCACCGCCCTGGTCGACCTCGACCTCCAGACCGGGGACATCGCCTCCTACCTGGACATCCAGTTCCGGCGGTCCGTGGTCGACCTCGCCACCATCACCGACATCTCGCCGCGCGTCCTCGCCGACGCCGTCTTCCGCCACGACACCGGGCTCGTGCTGCTCCTCGCCCCCGCCGAGGGCGAACGCGGCGAGGAAGTCACCGACCGCGCCGCCCGCCAGATCGTCAGCGCCCTGCGCTCCCGCTACGAGGTGGTCGTGGTCGACTGCGGCGCCCAGCTCAGCGGGGCCGGGGCGGCCGTGATCGAGATGGCCGACACCGCCCTGCTGGTGACCACCCCGGACGTCATCTCCGTACGCGCCGCCAAGCGGACGGTACGGATGTGGGACCGGCTGCAGATCCGCAAGGCCGAGGAGACGACGACCGTCGTCAACCGGCATTCGCGCCATACGGAGATCCAGCCCGCGCTGGTGCAGCGCATCACCGGTACGGCGCTCGCGCGTACCGCCGTACCCGCCAATTTCAAGGAACTCCAGGGCGTCGTGGACGCGGGGCGGGTCCATGAACTGGACAGCAGGAGTTCCGTGAAGCAGGCGCTGTGGGCGCTCGCCGGGGAACTGGGGCTGGTGAAGGCCGGCGAGGGCGGCCATCGCGGGGGCCCGGGCCGGGGCACGGTCGGATTCCGGCGGCGGAAGGAGTGAGCGGGCCGTGAGAAAGCCGGATGGGGACCGGGGACAGGTCAGCATCGAGTTCCTCGGGATGACACCGCTGATCATTCTGACCTTGGTGCTCGTGTGGCAGGCCGTGCTCGTGGGGTACACCTTCACGCTCGCCGGGAATGCTGCCGACGAGGGGGTGCGGGCGGGTACGGCCGCGGCGCCGGGCGGCGCGCGACAGGCGGCCTGCTCGGCGGCGGGGATGAAGCATCTGTCGGCGGCGTGGAAGGGGGACGCGACGGTGAACTGCAGCCCGTCCGGCTATGTCACGGCCGACGTCTCGCTCCGGGTCCCGGTGCTCTTTCCCGGGGTGTTCTCCCTGCCCGCCACCGTGCACGGCCACGCGGGCGCGGTCGAGGAGGTGAAGCACTGAGATGCCGCAGAGGCGCAGAGGGCGCGACGCGGGCCAGGTCGCCATCGAGTACCTCGGGTTCATCCCGGTGCTGCTGATCGTGGGCATGGCGGGCATCCAGATCGGCGCCGTCGCGTACGCCGCCGAGCAGGCCGGTACGGCGGCGCGGGCGGGGGCGCGGGCGGCCTCTCTGCGGCAGGACGCGCAGCAGGCGTGCGCCGGAGCCGTCAGCGGCGCGCTCACCGTGACGTGCGGCGAGACCGGGGGAGGGGGCGGCTCGGTCACCGTCACCGCCAGGGTGAAGATCCCGAAGATCGTCTGGGACTTCGGCTACGCCACCAAGTCCGCCACCATGCCGCTCGACCACTAAGCGAGGAGCCATGAGTCTGCGGGCACGCATCAGCACTCCGGAGGAGCACGGCAGCCGGGGCGAGGACGGGCATCTGGTCGCCTCCTACCGGGCCAAGCTGCTGGAGGAGATCGACCTCGCGGAGATGAGTTCGCTCGCCGCCGCCGACCGCCGCGCGCGCCTTGAGCGGGTGCTCGGGCACATCATCAGCCGCGAGGGCCCGGTGCTGTCGACGGTCGAGCGCTCACAGCTGATCCGCCGGGTGGTGGACGAGGCGCTCGGCCTCGGCATCCTGGAGCCGCTGCTGGAGGACGCCTCGATCACCGAGATCATGGTGAACGGCGCCGACGCGATCTTCGTGGAACGCGGCGGCCGCGTCGAGCAGTTGCCGATCCGGTTCGCCTCCGCCGACCAGCTGATGCAGACCATCGAGCGGATCGTGTCGACGGTGAACAGAAGGGTCGACGAGTCGAACCCGATGGTCGACGCCCGCCTGCCCTCCGGCGAACGCGTCAACGTCATCATCCCGCCGCTGTCGCTGACCGGACCGATCCTCACCATCCGCCGCTTCCCGCGCTCCTTCACCCTGCAGGAGCTGATCTCCTTCGGCTCGCTGGACGAGCACCTGGTGTTTCTGCTGGCGGGGCTGGTGCAGGCGAAGTTCAACATCATCGTGTCGGGCGCCACGGGCACCGGGAAGACGACCCTGCTCAACGCGCTCTCGGGGCTCATCCCGTCCCACGAACGCATCATCACCATCGAGGACTCCGCCGAACTCCAGCTCCAGCAGACGCATGTGGTCCGCCTGGAGTCGCGGCCGCCGAACGTCGAGGGCAAGGGCCAGGTCACCATCCGCGACCTGGTCCGCAACTCCCTGCGGATGCGCCCGGACCGGATCGTGGTCGGCGAGGTCCGCGGCGGTGAGTCCCTCGACATGCTGCAGGCGATGTCCACCGGCCACGACGGATCGCTGGCGACCGTGCACGCGAACAGCGCGGAGGACGCGCTGACCCGACTGCAGACCCTCGCCTCCATGTCCGACGTCGAGGTCCCCTTCGTAGCGCTGCACGACCAGATCAACAGCGCCGTCGACGTCATCGTCCAGCTCACCCGGTTCGCCGACGGCGCCCGCCGGATCACCGAGATCGCCCTCCTCGACAGCCACGGCGGGGAGCCGTACCGGCTCGCCACCGTGGCCCGGTTCGACGCCCAGCCCATGACCCCCGACGGCCGCGTGTACGGCGCCTTCCAGTACTTCCCGCTGCCCCGCCGCACCGCCGACCGGCTCTACATGGCGAGCCAGCCCATCCCGCAGGCCTTCGGCGTCGCTCACACGGCGGCCCAACTCACCACCCGAGAAGCCAGGTAGGTCCAGGACCATGGAACTCCACACCCTCGTCCAGCTCACCACCGGCGTGGCGCTGCTGACCTGCGTCCTGGCGGTGGCCGGCGTGCACACCTACGCCTCGGGCCGGGCCCAGCGCGCCGCCCTCGTGGACCGCCTCACGCACACCGGCCCGGTGCCGGCGGGCGGCCGCAGGCGCCGCTTCCGCGATCTGGACCGGCGGCTGCGCCGCACCCGCTTCGGCCGCTGGCTGGAACTGCGCCTCGCGGCGACCGGGCTGGACGTCACCCCGGGCGAGTTCTTCGTCTACATGCTGGCCACGGTCGCCGCGCTCTGGCTGATCGGCCAGGCCACCCTGGCCCCCTTCTTCGGCCCCCTCGCCGGAGTGCTCGGCATCTGGGCGGCGGTCCAGTTCCTCAACTGGCAGCGTCAGAAACGCATCGAGCGCTTCATCAACCAACTCCCCGAACTGGCCCGCATCCTGGCCAACGCCACCCAGGCGGGCCTGGCCCTGCGCACCGCGATCGGCATGGCGGCGGAGGAGCTGGAGGCCCCGGCGGGCCAGGAACTGGGCAAGGTGGCCGACCAGTTGGCCATCGGCCAGTCTCTGGACGACGCGCTGGGCGAGCTGGCCGACCGCCTCCCCTCCCGCGAACTGGTCGTCCTGGTCACGACGCTTGTGCTGTCCAACCGGGCCGGCGGCCAAGTGGTCGGCGCCCTGCGCAACCTGACCGAGACGCTGGAGGAGCGCAAGGAGACCCGGCGCGAGATCCGCACCCAGCTTTCCCAGGTGACCATGACGTCGTACGCCGTCCCCGTCCTGGGCGTCGGCGCGCTGTTCCTGATGAACGGTGTCAAGGACGGCGCGCTGGCGCGGATGACCGGCTCACCGGTCGGCCAGGCCTGCGTGATCATCGCGTTCGGTCTGTACGCCGTCGGTTTCCTCCTCATCCGCCGCCTGAGCCGTATCGACGTCTGAAGGGGGCTCGGACTCCATGGCATTCCTGCTCGCGCTGCTGATGGGCCTCGCCGTCGGGGGCGCCTTCACCGGTATCCGCATGTACCGCGCGGACGCCAAGCTCCCCGGAGACCTCGCCGTCGCCCTGGAGGTCGGCGCCACCCGCACCGGCGCGGTCGGCTCGGTCATCGACCGCATGGGCATGCGCTACGCCCCCGCCGTACTGCGGCTGATGGGCCCGCGCCTGGTCGCCAAGTACCGCCGCAAGATCGACGCCGCCGGCAACCCCGGCGGCCTGACCATCGACCGCTACGCGGCCCGCCGGGCGGTCTACGGCGCGCTGGGCGCGGTCGGTTTCCTGGTGTTCCTGCTCCGGGGCCAGTGGTTCGTGGCGGTCTTGTTGCTGCTCTTCGGGGCGTTCTGGACGGAGGTCGGCATCTGGTCGGCGATCCGGGTCCGCAGGGACGTCATCGAGCGCACCCTGCCGGACTTCCTGGACGTGCTCGCGGTGGTCGTGAGCGCGGGGCTCGGCTTCCGCCAGGCCCTGGACCGGGTGGCCACCCGCTACGAGGGCCCCTGGGCCGACGAACTCCGCATCACCCTGCGCCAGATGGACCTCGGCATGAGCCGCCGCCAGGCCTTCGCGGAGCTGCGGCGCAGGAACGACTCCGAGCAGGTGGCGATGTTCGTGACGGCACTGCAGCAGGGGGAGGAGCTGGGCGCGCCGATCGTCGACACGCTCGTCTCCCTGGCGAAGGACATGCGCCGCACCGACGCCCAGAACGCTCGTCGCAAGGCCGCCCGCGCGGTGCCCAAGGCCACGCTGATGATCACCACGTTCATGGTCCCGGCCACGATGCTGCTGCTGGCCGCGGGCCTGATCCTGGGCTCCGGGGTGGACTTCGGCTCACTCACGGGGAAGTGAGGCGGCGATGGCGGTGGCCGGGATGACCGGGAGGGGCGGGGGGTCTCTCGGTGCGTGGCCGAGGCTGAAGGGGATCACCGGCCGGTTCCTGGGCCGAGTGAAGGCGACGGGCGCTACGAGGGCACCCGCGGCGGGGGCCGAGCACGCCGCCCCGTCAGGTGCTGCGCATGCCGCTCCGACCGGCGCCACGGCGGCCGCCGCGCCGGCTGTCACGGCGGCCACCCTGCCCGAACCCTCCATGAAGATCCAGGTCAGCGCGTTGCAGGCGATGTGCCGGCAGGTCTTCGGCTTCCGTCTGGCCATGATCGCCGTAGCCGCCCCCGCCGCGCTGCTCCACGCGGCCCCGGGCCTGGGCGTCCGTCTGGTCGGCGCGGCCGTGGTCGTCACGTTCATGGTGTCGTACGTCCTCTTCCGCGACTGGGAGCGCTTCGGCCCGCTCCTGCTGCGCCACCCGTCCCTCCTCGCGGCGGACACCCTCTTCGGCTCCCTCCTGCTGATCTCGGCGGGTCCGGACACCACCCTCGCCTACGTCAGCGTCTGCACCCCGCTGCTCGCGGGCCTGGTCTACAGCTGGCGGGGCGCGGCCTTCTTCGCCTCCCTCCAGTCGCTGATCCTGCTCCTGGTCCACGCCACCCTGAAGGCCGACCGGCACGCCCCCGTCGCCGAGGCCCTCCTCCTGCCCGGCCTGTGCGTCATCGCCGGCGCCATGGGCTCGACCCTGCGCAACCTGATGCTCCGCTTCGGCGCGGCGACCCAGGCCCTGACGAGCGTCCAGGCGCGCCTCGCGGCGGCGGAGGCGGTGAGCGCGGAACGCGCCCGGCTGGCCCGCGAGATGCACGACTCCGTGGCCAAGACCCTGTACGGCGTGGCGTTGGCGGCGGACGGCCTGGCGGCCACGGCCTCGACGGAGGCCCCCGATCCGGCCCGCATAAGGGCCCAGGCGGACCTGGTGTCCCGCTCGGCGCGCAGGGCGGCGGCGGAGTCGAGGGAACTGCTCAGGGACCTGCGCCGCGAGGCGACGCCGCAGGAGCCGGAGACACCCCTGTGGTCCGAACTGCACACCTGTGCAAGGGACTTCACGGCACGCACCGCATTGAAGGTCACCTGCACCGCCCTCCCGCCCCCCGGCATCCCTGCCCTGCCCTCCGCCCTGGCCCGACACCTGCTCTCCATCACGGCGGAGGCGCTGGAGAACGCCCACCGGCACGCGTCCGCGACCCACGTGGACATACGCGCCGCGGTCCACGGCGACCTGCTGCGCCTGTCGATCCACGACGACGGCCGAGGCCTGCCGCCCGGCACCACGCTCGAACGGCTCCGCGAATCCGGCCACTTCGGCCTGCTCGGCATGGTGGAACGGGCGGCACAGATGGGCGCGCGGATCCGTATCGGCCGAGGCGGGCATGAACGGGGCACGGAGGTGCGCGTGGACATACCTCTGCAGTGCCTGAACCGCCCCGACCGCACCCACCCGGAGTCCCGAGAGGAGGCACCATGAAGCACAGTCCCCCTTGGCCGGAGGCCGCCTCGCCGTCGGCCCCTGCTCCCCTGCGGCTGTTGGTGGCCGACGACAACCCCGTGGTCAGGGCGGGCCTGACGGCCCTGCTCTCCGGTCGCGCGGACACGACGGTGGTGGCGGAGGCGACGGACGGCCGCGAGGCGTACGAGGCCGCGCTACGGCACCGCCCCGACGTCATCCTCCTCGACGTCCGTATGCCGGGAGTCGACGGAATCTCGGCATTGCCGCACCTGGTGCGGCTGGCGCCGGTCATGATGCTCACCTACAGCCACGAGACGGAGACCGTGCGGGAGGCGTTGCGGCTGGGGGCGGGGGGATACCTGGTGCACGGGGAGTTCACGACGGAGCAGTTGGTGCGGGCGGTGCGGGATGTCCGCGAGGGGCGGCCGCATGTGACGCCAGGGGCGGCGAAGGCGTTGCTGACAGCGCTGCGTACAAATGCATCTGCACACACAGAACCGCAAGTCCCCTATTTTCTAGGCGAAAACTCACCTCAAGCGCTTTCGCAACTGCAATCCTCTGTGGGACAGTCGTTCCGTTCACGTTTCCGGCTGAGTGCGAGGGAGGCGGAGATCATGGACCTCATCGCGTCCGGCATGACCAACCAGCAGATCGCCGCCGCCTGCTTCATCTCCGAGAAGACGGTCAAGAACCACATCAACCGCATCTTCGCCAAACTCCAGTCCACCACCAGGTCCCAGGCGGCCGCGAAGTGGCTGGGGGTGGCGTGAGGTGAGGGCGCGCGGGAGTGCCAAGGACGGGGAATGGGCCCGGCGTTGGGCCCTGGGGCCCTCCGGCGCTGGCCGCGCTGCGGCCTACGTTGTGCGGATCGGAGGCGAACCCGGAGGGGACCACCATGAGCAACTGGTTCAACACCACCGTCGCACACCTGCAGGCCCGGGTTGCCCGCAGCGACCGGGGGCAGACTGCGGTGGAGTACCTCGGCATCATCGCGGTGGTGGTGGCGATCGTCCTGGCGATCACGGGGACGAGCATTGGGCAGACGATCTTCGATGCGATCCGGAACAAGATCACCCAAGTCACCGGTGGCTGATTCCTCCACATCGCGACACAGGGCAGGCCTTCCCCATCTACATCACGGTGGTGGCGGGTCTGCTCTTTCTCGCGTTGGCCTACCTTGCGGTCGGCCAGGCCGCGGTGAACAGAAGTGGCGCCCAGACGGCGGCCGATGCGGCAGCGCTGGCAGCGGCCCAGAAGCGCCGAGGCGACCTGGCGGGACAGTGGCTGGTGGTCTTGAAGGATCCGGCCAAGTGGCAGGACATCTTCGACGGCAAGGTGGACTTCGGCCCGTCGTGCTGGCGAGCCGATGAACTGGCCGCGCAGAACGACGGCCATGTGGAAGCCTGCGACGATTCCCAGGCCTTGAAGATCACGGTCTCGGTCAAGACCGACAAGCGGGTGGGAAATTCCGTCGTCCCCGGTGTGCAGGACAAGCAATCCGTAGCGCAGGCCACTGCCGTGATCGAACCCCTCTGCATCAAGCCCCCCGATGCCGGTGCCAAGGGCGCTGACCTGCCCCCACTCACCTGCAAGGGCAAGGTCTGGCATCTGAAGCCGGACGACACGACAGGGCTCCCGAAGCCCGAAGACCTCTTCGACGTCCATCTGGCCGACTCACCGGCGAACGATCAATGACGAAGGAAGCGGAGCGATGAGCATTCGGTTCACTGCGAAGGCCCGCAGGGGGATGGTCGCATTGACCGTTGCGGCTGGTCTGGCCGTCGGTGTAGCCGGTTGCGGCGGAAGCGGTGGCGGGGACGGCAAGAAGCCGGACCGTTCGGCGTCCGCTTCCCGGTCAGCCGGCCCCGACCCGAGCAGCCAGGAGGGGCAGTCGGACCAGCCTCTGGCCGAACTGAAGGGTACGGACGGTCTGTTGCTGCAGATCACCTCCGCGCATCGCGATTCCGGTGGCTTCGTCACCGTGAACGGCACCTTGAAGAACGACGGGGCCAAGCAACTGCTCATCCCGTCCGCGCTCAGCGGCAATGAAACCGAGATCACCAAGCACGGCCCGTCCCTGGGCGGAGCCACCCTGGTCGACTCCAAGGGCAAGAAGCGTTACTACGTCCTGCGCGACACCGATGGCGGCCCGCTGACCACCACCGGCTTCGACACGCTCAAGGCGGGTCAGTCGCTTGCTGTCTTCATGCAGTTCCCCTCCCCGCCCGCGGACGTCTCCGAGGTGGCCCTCCAACTGCCGACCTTCTCCTCCGCCACCATCAAGATCTCCGGGTGAGGCCGAAGTGACCACCGCCCGTCTCGCGCTCGCCCTCACCGCCATGACCCTCCTCCTCGCGACGACGTCGGCCCAGGCCCAGGACACGGACCCGAGTCAGCCCCCCGTGACCGAGCCTTCCGCCGGCGCCCCGGTGAAGATCGACCCCACCGACCCGGACCTCAAGCTCCCCGAGGGAGCCACCCTCGCCCCGCCCAAGGTGCTGGACATCAAGTCGGTCGTCGAAGACCAGAGCGGGGACGAGCGGCGCGAGGACACCAACGCGGATGTCACCTTCGCGCTGCAGGCCGAAGTCCTCTTCAGCAAGGACAGCGCCAAGCTCAGCGACGACGCGAAGGCCCGGATCGCCACCATCGCCGACGAGGTCAAGAAGCAGAACGCGACCCGGATCCGCGTCTTCGGCTTCACCGACAACCTCGGCTCCGCCGCCCACGGCGACATCCTCTCCAGGCAACGCGCCAACGCCGTCCAGGCCGTCCTGGACCAGGACCTGAACGACCCGAACGTCACCTTCGAGGTCCGCGGCTACGGCGAGCAGTACCCGGTCGCCGACAACTCCACCGAGGAGGGCCGGAGGAAGAACCGACGCGTCGAGGTCTCCTTCCCCCGCAGCCAGGGGTGACCTCGCAGCGAAAGCCCGCTACTCAGCCACCTCGTACTCGAACCAGATCCGATGGGTGTCGTCCGCGTCGACCGCCATACCGCCGGCACCCCGGATGCCGGCCAGCGCGCCCGTACCGCTCCCCGGCACGATCACGAAGAACTCGGCCTGTCTGCCCTCCCCGAGGGTCGTCGCCGAGTGGGCGAAGTTGAAGGAGCCGCTTCGCTCACCCAGCGTCCCCTCGAAGGACTCCATGGCGACATAGGTGCCGGTCCCACTGGACTGGTCGTACGCCGCGGTGAACAGCGTCGCCGACGCTCCGGCGACCTCACCCTCGTACCGCTTCCGCATCGTGGCCACGCCGACCGGCACCGCCGTCTCGACCACCGGCTCCGGCAGCCGCACCTCAGCCGGAGTGAACCCCTCGACCTTGAACGTCCCTGAAGCTCTCATGCCGCGATGCTAGGACGTGCCACTGACAACGGCGTCCACCTCGACACCGACCCGCATCCCCGCCCGCAGCCCCCACCCGGCCATGGTTCCCGCCTCCGCCTCCAGGACGTGCCGTGCGCGCAGCCGGGGCAGGCCGAGGCGGCCCGGTCGCATCGTGCGGACGGCGAGAACGGTCAGCCGGCGGTCCAGGTAGGCGACGTCGATCGGGATCCGCATCCCGAACGTGTGCACCCCGCTCGCCGGTGACAGCAGCAGCGCCCCGTCGACCGCGTCCCGGCCCAGCAGCCCTTTGGTCCGGGCCCGGTAGGAGACCGCGATCTCCAGGGGCAGAGCCACCGGGGTCTCCCTCGGCACGATCAACTTCCCGGTCCCGTCCCGCCAGCGTCTCCCCATGTCCCCTTCGTCCCCTCCCGCACAGGCGCCGCGCCGCCAACTGCCGGTCGGCCAAAACCAGTTGTCACCCCACTTCCTCCCCACTAGGAAGGGGTCCATGACTGGACTCGGTGTCGTGTTCCGCCCCCAGCTTCCGCCCGAGCGGCTGCGGGCGGTCGCTCGCGTCGCCGACGACGTGGGGCTCGAGGAACTGTGGCTGTGGGAGGACTGCTTCCGGGAGGGCGGGATCGCGACCGCCGCCGCGGCGCTCGCGTGGACCGAGCGGGTGCGCGTCGGCGTGGGACTGCTGCCCGTGCCCCTCAGGAACGTGGCTCTGACCGCGATGGAGGCGGCCTCCCTGCACCGGATGTTCCCCGGCCGCGCGACCCTCGTCGTCGGCCATGGCGTGCAGGACTGGATGGGGCAGGTCGGCGCCCGTGCGGGCTCCCCGCTCACCCTCCTCGGTGAGCATCTCGACGCCCTGCGCGCCCTGTTGCGCGGCGAACGGCTCACGGTGCGGGGCCGGTACGTCTCGCTGGACGACGTCGCCCTCGACTGGCCGCCGGAGCGGGCGACGCCCGTGCTCGCCGGCGCCACCGGGCCGCGTACGCTCCGCCTCTCCGGCGCCAGGGCCGACGGCACGCTCCTCACCGCATCCACCTCCCCGGACGGCTTACGGCAGGCCCGGCAACTCATCGAGGAGGGGGCGAAGGAGGCGGGCCGCGGCGAGCCGCACCAGCTTGTCGTCCATCTGCTGGCCGCCACGGGGGCCGACGCCGAGGCCCGGCTGCGGGCCGAACGCGTCGCGGAGGGCCTGGCGCCGGCCGCGGATGTAGGCGTGGCGGGCGATGCGGGCGTCGTGGCCGCGGCCGTACGGCGGCTGGCCGAGGCCGGTGCCGACACCGTCGTACTGCAGCCGACCGGGGACGAGCCCGACCCGGAGGGGTTCGTGCGGTTCGCCGCCGAGGAGGTCCGGCCGCTGGTGGTGTGAGTCGGTGGGGAGGCGTTGTCAGTGGCGGCTGCCACACTGCCTTGCATGACCGAGGAGCACAGCGAAGTGAGCCTGCGAGGTGTCACGGACGAGGACCTGTTCGTCCTCCTCGCCTACGAGCACGACCCGGAAGCCGTCCGGCGGTCGAGATTCACGCCCCGGCCGCGGGACGCCTTCCTCAAGCACTGGCGCGAGCGCGTGCTGGGCGATTCCGACTGTCTCGTGCGGGCGGTCACCGTGGGCGGCGAGGTCGCCGGGAGCGTCGTCTCCTGGACGGCGGAGGGGCAGCGGCGGTTCGTCGGGTACTGGCTGGGCCGGCCGTACTGGGGCCGCGGCATCGGCACCCGCGCCCTCGGCCACTTCCTGGAACTGGAGCGGGTACGGCCTTTGTACGCCGACCCGTTCCACGCCAACACCGCCTCCGTCCGGCTCCTGCAAAGACACGGCTTCGAGCAGGCCGGCACCGTCCGGCACGGCACCGACGGCCACATCCTGCTCGTCCTCCGCGAGCAGCACGACGCCGGCTGACGACGACGCCGGACCTCGTCGCCCTGCCCGCTCCCTGGCAACTGCCCTTCGAGCTCGCCTGGGAAGCACTGCGGGCCGGCAGCCGCCCCGCCGGCGCGGTGCTTACGCCCCGGAGGGCGACGACGTCGCGGCAGCGCGCAATCGCAGCCTCGGGCGGGTCCCGCAGGCCGGTGGTGCGATCGCCGCACGGTGGGTGCGGTGTGAGGGGTCGTTGGCGGGGGCGCTGCGGCCGCTTGCGCGGTTCGGCGGGCTGCTCATGGAGGTGTTGGGAGGCGCTGCACCGGCCGGAGCGGGTGCCGGCCGAAGCTCCCGCCCCGCGATTGCCGGACGCCGGGCTGCTCGACGCGCCGAGCGCACGTGCGGCGTATGACCTGGCCGCACCGGTTCTGGTCAGCCCGTGCCGGTGACCGGTGGGTGGTCGCCCGTCGTGCCGTCGATCAGTTCGCGCAGGATGTCCATGTGTCCGGCGTGCCGGGCGGTCTCCTCGATCATGTGGACCAGGGTCCAGCGCAGGCTCACGGTGATGTCGCGCCAGGTCGGGTGGCCCTGGGCGTCCAGGGGCAGCTCGGTGATCATGGCATCGGCGGCGGCGCGGGCACGGCCGTAGAAGGCGATGATCCGTTCCGTCGTCTCGTCGGGGGCGATCCGCAGGTCCTCGTTCTCGTACGGGTCGAACCACAGGGCTTCCGCCTCGCCCCCGAACGTCTCCACGAACCACCCGTACTCGACCGAGGCCAGATGCTTCACCAGGCCCAGCAGGTTGGTGCCGGTCGGTGTCATCGGGCGGCGCAGCTGCTCGTCGTCGAGGCCCTGCAGTTTCCACAGCACGGCGTGCCGGTGCCGGTTCAGGCTCGTGTGCAGCGTCTGCTTCTCTCCGGCGGAGTAAGGCGTCATACGGGCGGAAATTAGCAGGCCGGCTCAGTGGTGTCCTGCGATCATGACCGGCATGGCAGCTCACCGTTCCTTCGAGGACCTCGTGACCGAGGGCGCCGCCGTACCGACCGAGGGCTGGGACTTCTCCTGGTTCGAGGGGCGGGCGAGCGAGGCGCGGCCCTCGTGGGGGTACGCCGTGTCGGCGGGGGAGCGGCTGGCCCGGGCGGAGGCCGCGCTCGACATCCAGACCGGTGGCGGCGAGGTGCTGGAATTCGCGCTGGGTCGCGCCGCGCCTGCCCGGCCGGTGCTGGCCGCCGCGACGGAGGGCTGGCCGCCGAACGTGGCCAAGGCCACCGCCCTGCTCCGGCCGCGCGGCGTGGTGGTCGTCGCCGCCCCGGACGACGCGCCGCTGCCGTTCGCCGACGAGACGTTCGACCTGGTGCTCAGCCGGCATCCGGTACGCCCGCACTGGGCCCAGATCGCACGGGTGCTGCGGCCCGGCGGCACCTACTTCGCCCAGCATGTCGGGCCGGCCAGCGTCTTCGAGCTGGTCGGGTACTTCCTCGGGCCACAGCCGGCGGAGGTGCGCACCGCCCGGGACCCCGAGCGTGAGCGGGCCGACGCCGAGGCGGCGGGCCTGGAGGTGGCCGGGCTGCGGGCGGAGCGGCTGCGGATGGAGTTCCACGACATCGCCGCAGTCGTCCATTTCCTGCGCAAGGTCGTGTGGATGGTCCCCGGCTTCACGGTGGCGGCGTACGAGCCCCGGCTCCGTGCGCTGCACGAACGGATCGAGCGGCAGGGCCCGTTCGTCGCGCACAGCACCCGGCAGCTCTTCGACGTTCGCAAGCCGGCTCACTGACGAACCGGGCGTGAGGAACATATCGGCTGAAAACCGTTGCGATTCACCCGGCATTCCCCTCGGGTTTCCGCATTGTTATCTAGCCAGGTTCACATCTGTCCCACCCGTCACGTAAGTTCAGACCAAGGTTATTCGCGCACGCAAAGCTGCGCGGGCGGCACCGCGCAGTGGAGGGGGCTGCGCGGTGCCGTGAAACCCGGCGACGTCCCCGCATCCGCGTAGCGGAATGGTCAAGTCACCATTCGCTGACCGGGTAGCCCGTCGGGGGGACCCCGGGGCAACTCGCCGACACATCCCCAAGACGGCCCAAACCGCGTGGATCCCTCCGAATCACTTCGTATCCGACCGGTTCTCCCTGAGATTCCGCTGTGAATCGGCCATGCGGCACCCCTGAATCCAGCGTTCCGCGCCCACCGGGGCGTCGCCGGACGATTCCGGAGAGTAGTTGTGTGCCGCCGATGCACCCACCATCCCTTACGAAGGGTTATGGTGGAAACCCCCCCTCGGGCCGGTCCGTCTCCCCCCCACGGACCGGCCCGTTTTTTCATGCGGCCGACGGGAACCGCCCGGCGTGGGCCCGGCGTCCTCATCAGGAGGGGCTGGGAGGGACGCGGGGCAGCGCCCGATACGCGGTCCCGCCGCGCGGGCAGGCTCACCCCCCACCCGGCCGCACTCGACGGCGGAACCGCACCGCCTTCGCACCTCACTCCCCAAACCCCGGGCCGGAACCAAGCTTCCAGCGGGGGTAGGCTCAACGGCTCCGGCACCCACCGCACCGAAATCCCCCGCCAATCCCCCGGAGGGCCACGTGAACCTGCGCGACAACCTGCGCAGCCTGCTCGTCAGGCTCTACGCACGCCGGGTGGAGGGCCACCTGGACCACGATCAGGTGCCCAAGCACATCGGCGTCATCATGGACGGCAACCGCCGCTGGGCGAAGGCGTCCGGCTCCACCACCGTCCACGGCCACCGCGCCGGTGCGGACAAGATCGAGGAGTTCCTCGGCTGGTGCACCGAGACCGATGTCGAGGTCGTCACCCTGTGGCTGCTGTCCACGGACAACTTCGACCGGCCGCAGGACGAACTCGGCCCGCTGCTCGGCATCATCGAGAACGTCGTCCGCACCCTCGCCGCCGACGGCCGCTGGCGCGTGCACCACGTCGGCGCGATGGACCTGCTGCCGGGCGCCATGCAGCACACCCTGAAGGAGGCGGAGGAGTCCACCGCCCACGTCGACGGAATACTGGTCAACGTGGCCATCGGCTACGGCGGCCGGCAGGAGATCGCCGACGCCGTGCGCTCCATGATCCTCGACGCCAAGGACAAGGGCGTCCCGATGGAGGACCTCGCCGAGTCCGTCGACATCGACATGATCGGCCGCCACCTCTACACCGGCGCCCAGCCCGATCCGGACCTCGTCATCCGCACCAGCGGAGAGCAGCGGCTGTCCGGATTCATGCTCTGGCAGACCGCGCACTCGGAGTACTACTTCTGCGAGGTCTTCTGGCCCGCCTTCCGCAAAGTCGACTTCCTGCGCGCCCTGCGCGACTACGCCGCACGTCACCGCCGTTACGGCGGCTGAGGCTCCATCGGACACCCCGCTGACCACCACGGCAGCGGGGTGCTCCGTATACCCCGGTTAGGGTGGATGTAACAAGGAGTTCACCGGCGCGCTGTTGGCTGCTTTTGCATGGCAGTGCATGTTCGAGGGCATAAGGCAGACAGGTCGACGCCCGAACCACGGGTGTCGGATCTCAGCGGACGGCACGGGGCCGTCCGCCCGGGAGGCCCTTTGCACCAGCCCGATCGTGCGGTCACTGCACGGAAGCAGCCGCGGAGGGCCGGTTCGCGGCCCGCCGTACGCGGGGGCCGGACACCGGCCGTGGCATCCCCACCCTCCTGGACCGGCTTCCACTCCGTCGCTCCCCGACCTCATCCGAGGGGGTACGTCCTTCCGTGGTGACCAGCACAAAGCGCCACAAGCCAGACCGGCGCACCTATGTTCTCGACACCAGCGTCCTGCTGGCCGACCCGAACGCCCTGACCCGCTTCGACGAGCACGAGGTCGTGCTCCCGATCGTGGTGGTCACGGAGCTGGAGGCCAAGCGGCACCATCCGGAGCTCGGCTACTTCGCCCGCCAGGCCCTGCGCCTGCTGGACGACTACCGGGTGAAGAACGGTCGCCTCGACGCCCCCATCCCGATCGGGGAACTGGGCGGGACCATCAGGGTCGAGCTCAACCACTCGGACCCCAGCGTGCTGCCCACCGGCTACCGCCTGGGGGACAACGACTCCCGCATCCTCGCGGTGGCCCGTAATCTGCAGGCCGAGGGGTACGACGTCACTGTCGTGTCGAAGGATCTGCCGCTGCGGATCAAGGCGTCCTCGGTCGGACTGCTCGCCGAGGAGTACCGCGCCGAGCTCGCCATCACGGAGAACTCCGGCTGGACCGGGATGTCCGAACTGACCCTCTCCGGCGAGCAGGTGGACATCCTCTTCGAGGAAGGCCATGTGTATGTCCCGGAGGCCTCCGACCTCCCGGTGCACACGGGCCTGACCATCCAGTCCGAGCGCGGAAAGGCGCTCGGCCGGGTGAGCGCCGAGGGCAATGTCCGGCTGGTGCGCGGCGACCGGGAGGCGTTCGGCATCAAGGGCCGCAGCGCCGAGCAGCGCATCGCGCTCGATCTGCTGCTCGACCCGGACGTCGGGATCGTCTCGATGGGCGGCCGGGCCGGCACCGGCAAGTCGGCGCTGGCGCTGTGCGCGGGTCTGGAGGCGGTCCTGGAGCGCCGCCAGCACCAGAAGGTGATGGTCTTCCGGCCGCTGTACGCGGTCGGCGGGCAGGAGTTGGGCTATCTGCCGGGCAGCGAGGCGGAGAAGATGAGCCCATGGGCGCAGGCCGTCTTCGACACGCTCTCCGCGGTCACCAGCCGCGAGGTCATCGAGGAGGTCACCGCGCGCGGGATGCTGGAGGTGCTGCCGCTCACTCACATCCGCGGCCGCTCGCTGCACGACGCGTTCGTGATCGTGGACGAGGCGCAGTCCCTGGAGCGGAATGTCCTGCTGACCGTTCTGTCCCGGATCGGCGCCAATTCACGGGTCGTTCTCACCCATGACGTGGCACAGAGGGACAATCTGCGGGTCGGTCGCTACGACGGTGTGGTCGCCGTCGTGGAGAAGCTGAAGGGACACCCGCTCTTCGCGCACGTCACGCTGACGCGGTCCGAGAGGTCCCAGATTGCCGCGCTTGTGACCGAAATGCTGGAGGACGGTCACATCTGACCTCACTCGCACAGCAGTTGGCGCCGTCCGGCAAAGGCCAAGAGCCTATCCGGGCGGCGCCGTCGCGTGTGGAGCTTTCCAGAAATCCCCAGGGGCAAACGAGATGTGAGCTTTCACACTCAACGCAGAATTGCCACGCGGCGTCCGGTTGCGGCAGAGTCTCACTCCTGTCAGGCCCCGCATACGACACAGCAGTACCGCCAGCGGTACAGCGCCACAGCAGCACCACCAACTCCATACAGTTCGTCGTATGCCGCCCGAGCACCACGCGGCGCTTCCCCGAGGGGGAGTTGCCCACCGGGCCCGTGCCTCCCGTGACCCCGCAGTTGGGAGGCCAGTGTCAGGGGCACGATTGCGTCCGCCAGGGTCACCGAAGCGGGCGATGCTGGAAGGAAACCGTGTGAGCCGGATTTCGGTCCGGGGATTCGCAGTGGCTTCGGCCACCGCGGTCACCGCCGTCGGAAGCGTCGTCGGAGTTGCCTCGGGCAGCGTCGCGCAGCAGAACAACAACGACGCCGAGGCGACGGCAGCCGACACCACGCTCCTGGCGGACATACCCGCGGGTCAGCAGGCCCAGGTCCAGTCCGCGTCCCTGACGCAGCAGGCCGACTCCCAGGCCATCGCCGCGGATGCGAGCGCCAAGAAGGACGCCGAGGAGGCAGCCCGCAAGGCGGCCGCCGAGACGGCCATCGCGAAGCAGGAGGCCGCGAAGAAGGCGGCCGACGACGCCAAGCAGCGTGCCGAGGCCAAGTCCGCCGCGGCCAGCCGTGACAGCTCCCGCGACTCCAGCGACTTCCCGGTCCAGAGCAGCTACACGGTGGAGCAGGTCCAGGCCATCGCACGGCAGATCGTGCCGGCCGGCCAGTTCCAGTGCTTCAGCAACATCGTGGACCACGAGTCCACCTGGAACTACCAGGCGGTCAACGCCTCCTCCGGCGCCTACGGCCTCGTCCAGGCCCTGCCCGCCGGCAAGATGGCCTCCGCGGGTGCCGACTGGCGGACCAACCCGGCCACCCAGATCAAGTGGGGTCTGAGCTACATGAACGACCGGTACGGCAGCCCCTGTGACGCCTGGTCGTACTGGCAGGCGAACGGCAACTACTGAGCCGCGCCGCCGCTCTCAACCTCGCGTAGCCCCTCCCCGTCCTCAGGGGAGGGGCTTTCGCCCTGTACGGTCGTACCGAAGTACCTCCAGGGGGAGGAGAGGTGGCGAGCACCCGGGGACGCGGGGGAAGAGGACGGATCATGTCGCGAGTGCCAGGGTGGCTCGGCCGGCTGGGCGCCGGTCTCACCGAGATGAGCGAGCGCCTGGACCAGCGGCGTGCGGAGGTGGAGCGCGAGCAGACCACGCAGCCCCCGGACGCCCCGCCCCCCGCACCCGAGCCGGCCGGTCCGGCCGATCCGGTCGACACGGCCCCCGCCGCCGCGGCCGAAGCTGCCGCGGCCGAAGCCGCCGCACCGCCCGCCCAGCGGCCCGCGCCGGCGGCCGGCCCCCGTCCCGACCCCGCCCAGGCCGTGCCCTGGGGCGTGCGGGTGGCGGCCGAGGCCGGCTGGCGGCTGCTGGTCCTCGCCGGCACCGTCTGGGTCCTGATGCGGGTCATCAGCGCGATCCAGCTGGTGGTGTTCGCCTTCGTCATCGCCCTGCTCGTCACCGCGCTGCTGCAGCCGACGGTCGCCCGGCTGACCCGCCGCGGAGTGCCGCGCGGCCCGGCCACGGCGCTCACCGCGATCAGCGGGTTCGTCGTCATAGGGCTCATGGGCTGGTTCGTGACCTGGCAGGTCATGGAGAACATCGACTCCCTCTCCTCCCAGATCCAGTCCGGCATCGACGACCTGCGCAACTGGCTGCTGAAGAGCCCGTTCCACGTCACCGACAAACAGATCAACCAGATCGCCAAGAACCTGCGCGAGGCGATCGGCGCCAACGCCGACCAGATAACGTCCTTCGGCCTGGAGGGCGTTCAGGTCATAGTCGAGACCCTGACCGGCATCCTGCTGGTGTTCTTCTCGACGCTGTTCCTGCTCTACGACGGCAAGCGCATCTGGGAGTGGTTCCTGAAGCTGGTGCCCGCCGCGGCCCGCCCGGGCGTGGCCGGCGCCGGCCCGCGCGCCTGGCGCACCCTGACCGCCTACGTCCGCGGCACCGTCCTGGTCGCCCTGATCGACGCGACCTTCATCGGGATCGGCATCTACTTCCTGGACGTGCCGATGGCCGTCCCGCTGGCCGTGTTCATCTTCCTGTTCTCGTTCATCCCGCTCGTCGGCGCCGTCGCCTCCGGCGCGCTCGCGGTGATCGTCGCGCTGGTGACCCAGGGCGTCTTCACGGCCGTCATGACGCTGGTGGTCGTCCTCGCGGTCCAGCAGATCGAGGGTCATGTCCTGCAGCCCTTCATCCTGGGCCGCGCCGTCCGCGTCCACCCGCTGGCGGTCGTCCTCACCGTCGCGGCCGGCGGCATGGTGGCCGGCATCGGCGGCGCGGTGGTCGCCGTACCGCTGGTGGCGGTGACGAACACGGTGGTGGGATACCTGAAGAAGTACTCGGAAGAGCTGCAGCAGCAGAAGGCGCTCGCCCCGCTCGCGGACGCGCCCGTGGGGGAGAACGCGGAAGACCCCGCCCACCAAGGGTGAGCGGGGTCCGGGCAGTTCGGCCTACTCGGCCAGCACGGCCTCCGCGTCCAGCGTGACGCCCACGGCCTGAACCACCGAGGCGATCTTGAACACCTCCTGGATCACGTCGCGCTCCACGCCCGCCTTGCGCAGCACCTGCTCGTGCGAGTCCAGGCACATGCCGCAGCCGTTGATCGCGGAGACCGCGAACGACCACAGCTCGAAGTCGACCTTCTCCACGCCCGGGTTGCCGATGACGTTCATCCGCAGACCCGCGCGCAGGGTGCCGTACTCGTGGTCGGACAGCAGATGACGCGTCCGGTAGAAGACGTTGTTCATCGCCATCACCGCGGCGGCGGCCTTCGCGGCCGTGTAGGCCTCCGGCGACAGCTGCGCCTTCGCCTCCGGCTCCAGCTCACGCAGCACGATCGGGGAACGCGAGGCGATGGCGGTCGCCAGTACGGTGCCCCACAGCTGCTGCGCCGGCAGCTCGGAGTTGCCGATGACCGAGCCCAGGTTGAGCTTGAGGTCCTTGGCGTAGTCCGGGACGCGGGACTTCAGCGAGTCGAGCGACATGGGTCACTCACCGGCCAGCAGCGCGACCGGGTCCAGAGTGTCCTCGCCCTTGCTCCAGTTGCAGGGGCACAGCTCGTCGGTCTGCAGGGCGTCCAGGACCCGCAGGACCTCCTTGGGGTTACGGCCCACGGAACCGGCGGTGACCATGGTGAACTGGATCTCGCGGTTCGGGTCGACGATGAAGACGGCGCGCTGCGCGAAGCCGTCCTCGCCCTCGATGCCGAGGTCGCGCATCAGCTCGTGCTTGGAGTCGGCCAGCATCGGGAACGGCAGGTCGGTCAGGTCCGGGTGGTCCTTGCGCCAGGCGTGGTGGACGAACTCGGAGTCACCGGAGAAGCCGAGGATCTGGGCGTCGCGGTCGGCGAACTCGTCGTTCAGCTTCCCGAACGCGGCGATCTCGGTCGGGCAGACGAAGGTGAAGTCCTTCGGCCACGCGAAGACCACCAACCAACCCTTCTTCTCGCGGTTGAGCTTAAGCCATTCGGCGTCGATCCGCTCGAACTCCTTGCCCTTTTCCAGGGAGACGCACGCCATGAGGTCGAAGTCAGGGAACTGGTCACCGACAGTAAGCACGTAGTGGCCCTTCAGGTGTTACTTGGGTTGGACAGGCGTAACCCTGTCAGACGCTCCTGTCTTACGTGAAATCGATCAACCTGGGCTAATTGATCAGCGATGCCGATCAATGTGGAGCTATGCATGCGGAAGCCCCCTTGCCCCGACCTGAACTGGGGCAAGGGGGCTCAGCTGCGCCTTGCGTATCTACTTCACGGAGTTGATGAACGTAGCCCAGGCCGAGCGGCTGACGACCAGGGCAGCGCCCTCCTTGTTCTTCGAGTCCCGGACGGGCACGGCCGACAGTCCGTCAACGACCTCGACGCAGGCGCCACCGTTGTCGGCGCTGTAGCTGCTCTTGCGCCATGCCGCCTCGGGCAGACTGTTTGCGCGGATCACGTTGTTTCCTTCATGACGTCGGCGATCAGATCGATCGACGCTTGCACGGACAGGGCGTCGCCCATGAGCAGATCATAGGCCCGTTGAGCCGCTTTGAAGTCGGCAGGATCCGCCAAAAGCTGACCTCGCAAGAAGCCATCGACATGGACGATTGGCAGCGCCGGAGCGTCCTTGATGCCTTCTTTGAAGGTGAGGGTATGGAAGGCCCCAGCGATACCGGCGTGGGCGCCGATGCTGCACGGGACGACCTGAATCACGATCGACGGCCGTTCGGACATATCCATCAGGTGCTTCAGTTGCTCGCGCATGGCCCTGTCGTCACCCACCCTCAGCCGCAACGCGTTTTCGTGTACGACGGTCCACAGCTCAGGCGGGTCGTCGCGTTCGAGGATGGTCTGTCGCTCCATGCGAGCATCGAGCAGCGTGTCCACGTCGTTGTTACGGCGGACCGTCAGGGTCGCTCTGGCGTAGTTCCGCGTCTGTAGCAGACCGGGCACAAGGGTCGGCTCAAACGTACGGATGACAGTCGCTTGTTTCTCTAGTTCGACGAACGGCCTGAACCACTTCGGGTACGCGTAGAGGATGACGAGCGGCCACAGCCGACTCAAGTGGTCGTCAGCGTCGAGGAATGCATCGGCGTACTTGGCGAAGTCCTTCGAAGGCACCCGGACCGCGTTCTCGATCTTGTTGACCAGGGTTCTCGTGCAGTGGGTGGCCTTGGCCAACGCGTCCTGAGAGACCCCCTTCTTGCCTCGGAGCCGCTGCACCTCGGACCCGAAGAAGGTCAGCATCGAGTCCCTTTCCTTCAGGTCCTGTTCCTCGATCGTCATCCCCAACCCTCCGTGTGACAGGGCGCGTTGTCACGGTGACCAGCGTATCTGTCACCGCGAAGCCCCTGTTGAGCGTACCGCCGGACGGCAACGATGTGACTACGAACGGTGATAAGCCGAGAGGCCGCAGAACAGAGACCCCCGCGACGCGGCGAACGTCCGGGGGCGTGGCCACCAACCACCAGGGGGTTGACGACAGTGCCCAAAGCTACAACCACACTCCTCAGGTTGCGACAGGGGCCAGCGGGCACCGACGCACGGCAGTGGGAATACACGACCTACGCCCCCGCCGGTGAGACGTGCCCGGCATGCGGCGTGCCGATCAAGACCCTTGAGAGCTGCCGCCGGGGGATGCTTTCCCGCCGTGATGCTTCTCCGATCGTGGCCTACTGGCACACGGCATGCGCACCGAAGGAGACGGGGCGGTGATTCCCATGGAGCACTACAAGAGCAGCAAGAAGGCCGCTGCTGACGCGCATGAGAAGCTGCGACAGGCACTGCTGGCCATCGGGATTCCGAACCGGGACCTTGGCTGGCTGGCTCCTCGCGTAGCGCCGGACGGCCGTCCGATGGTAGCCATGGGAACGTGGAACGCTGACGTGGTGCAGAGGGTGGCGGCGCATCTGATGGCGTCGCCTGCGCGCGTCCAGACGGCGCCGGACGGCCGTGTCGTGGCCGATCACGCCCGCGTGACTCGCGAGGAGTAGACCCCGGCGCGCTGAGTGACGGCGAATCATGCCTCAGTGCGTCGGCTGCCCCGTCTGTGACCTCCCCCCGGTGGTCATGGGCGGGGCTCTCTGCTGTTTGAGCCTGTAGTGGCGTGACGTTGCGCGTGGGCACGCCGCCGGCCGTAGAGGATTTTGGGCTGGAGCTGCCATGGGGCGAGTGAACAGGGGGCCTTACGCTCGCCAGCGGATCGGGCAGTCTTTGGGACCTGCCCGCAATAGCCCGATCGGCCCCCTGTTCTTCGAGGCTCGCCCCATGGTGGCTGCCTAAAATCCTCGGAGGCCGTCGGCCCCGGCCACAGAGGGGTGAACCTCCGCTCAGAGTCCGCCGGTGGTCGTCGGCGGGGTCGAGCTGTGCGATGCCGGACGGGACAGGATCAACGGGCAAACCGGTGAGCGGAGTCAGAGCCCGTGGCGGCGGGGAGTAAGGACTTCGCCTTCATGCAGCTCGCCTCCCCAATGACCGACAGGGCAGACGACGAAGTCCCTCGCGACGATTCCGCGGGAGACTTCGCTGCTTGGTCGGGTGCGGTGGCGGTGTCGGGCGGCTGGCCGACCGGACGGGACCGGCCGAAGGCCGCATGCCCGGCCGAGGCGGCCAGAGCCGCCCGGCGCGCCGAAGGCGCGCCCTTGAGCAAGTAAAGAGAAGTTACTCCGATTGGGATCGGCGTCGGGTGGCGCGTCCGGCGGCTGCCTTCGTCGGCGTCATGGGGTAGGTGAGCTGGCATGTACTGGCGGGGGCCTTCAGCTCCTCGCACAGCAGCGGGCGGTCCTGGTCCGCATCGCCGGTCACGCGGTAGGTGATCAGGAGAGGGCTGGCGTCGCTGAGTCCGAGCGCCGTCCGTTCATCGGGGTACGGAGTGCGGGCGGTGACATGCTCGGTGAAGGACAAGCTGAGTCCAGCGTCGGCAAGCTGTTGGTACAGGTCGCTTACCTCGGCGTCGGGCTGCTCGGCGAGTGAAGGAACGTCGGCTGCGGTGGCCATCGGGATCAGAACACGGTGGGCCATGCGGGCGCCGGTGGCCGGATCGTGGATCAGGCGGTCCACACTGATGGCGTCCTGGTCCTGCTGGTCCAACAGCAGTGCCGGAGGCCCGTCGAGTGTGGTCCTGCTGACGGCGGGCGGCTCCGCCTCGATTGCCTCCGGCAGGCTCCAACTCCCCTTTGTCGTACGGTGGATGGAGCGAACAACCTGGGTGGCGGGCAGGACACCTGCGGAGGGAAGGACGATGCTGCCCTTGCCCTGCTGGGACTCGGCCAGTCCCATGCGGCGCAACTCGGCGACGGCGGCCCGTGCGGTGTGCTTACCGATCCCGTACATCGCCACCATCTGAGTCTCGGACGGCAGCAACTCACCGGGCTTGTAGCGGCCTCGCCGGATGTCATCGGCGATGCGCTGGGCTACCTGCATATACATGGCCGGTGCGCGTTCGATGTGCTCTCGGATTGCCATGGCTTGTGCCCTTCCGGGATGGCATGGGTGCGGCGTTGCTTGTCAGTGGCCGGTGGGGCAGGCGCGGCCACTCATGAGGATATGTGGTTGACCACCTGACCAGTCACTCAGCAACTCATCCGGATATGTGGTTGACCTGGATCCAGTGGCAGGGCGACGATGATCGTCCAACTCATCCGGATGAGTGGCTGGCTGGATGGGTTGTGACCGCTGTGCCCATCGCTCGTGGGAGGGGGCCTTGACGAAGGAAGAATGGTTGGCGCGCGAACTAGCCAAGATGCCTGAACGCAGCGAGGCTTGGCGCGCACGTGTGATGAAGACGTGGGGGCTGAAGCCGGTCGCCAAATAAGAAGAGCCCTCCCTTCTCAGGGAGGGCTCTCTTTTCACTTTAGGTGTCGGCCTTTTCTTCTTCTGGTTCCTCGTGCCATACGATCTCGATGAACTCGGGATCGAACCTCTTGCCTCTTCCGACTGGGTGGATGACTACAGACCTGATGCTCTGAAGGAGTCGGGTCCGCTTCTCCTCCATGGCCAGGTCGTTCCAGTCGGCCAGGGCATCGGAAGACAGCAGTTTCTTTTTCTTCTTACGAAGTGCAAGCTTCCCGCGCTTGGCCTGAAGCTCTGTCCGCTCGGCCTCAAGCTCTTCGATGGCGTCCAGAGACTCACCCATGGAGATGCGTTTCTCGCGTCGGCGCTGCCGTACGTCGTCCATCTCCTTGGCGATCTCATCCAGGCGCGCGTCATGGATCGTCTCATCGATCTCTTCGGCCGCCAGCTTCTTGACAGCCTCACCGAGTCCTTCGCGGGTCCCCAGGAGGAACACGGACTCAACCAGATCGTCAACGGGCGGGCCAACCCGCGTGACTCCGCCGCAACCACCGTAGGTGCTCAGGCATGCGTACCGGAAACCGTAGCGCTCATAGTTGGCTGTTCCCTTGGTGTAAGGGTTCTGGTACATCGGCGTGAGGCACTTCCCGCATCGTGCGATGCCTGAGAGGAAGTATTTGGTGCTGGTGTCGTGGGGTTCCTGCTTGCCTTCCTTGTTCCCGTCCTTGCGCCGCTTGATCTCGTTGACGCAGGCCCAGTAATCGGCAGGTGTGCACGCGGCTTCCCAGTCACCTGTGACCGGGTGTCCCTCGGAGTCGAGAACGATGTAGTCCGGGAGCCACAGGCGGCCAGCAGCCCGCCGCTCTTCCTGAGGGGCGTACATGCGGAACCCGGCGTTGCGCGGGTTCGTCAGGATCGCTTCGGCGGCACTGTGCTGGATCTCTCGGCCTCCCTCTGTGCGAGATCGCTTAGTCGTCCGAGGCTCGTAACCGAACTCCGTGAGCTGCCTGCGGAAAGTCCCGACTTTCAGGCCGCCAGGGACGGCCTTGATCGCCTTGAGTAGGAAGGGGGCCTCTGTCTCGTGCAGGGTCTTCCTGTCTTCGCTCCATCCGAAGGGGCGGGGCGCCCCGTGCATGACGCCCTTGTTGGCGATGCGACGGTTCGTCCGGCTGGTTCGGCGCTTGATGTTGCCGATCTCCATGTTGCCCATGGTGGCCTGCATGACGAACATGCCTCGGCCTTCGATGGTTGAGAGGTCGACGCTGCCCTCAACGGAGCGGCCGATGTAGTCGGGGTGCATCTCGAAGATGCGGCAGATGCGAGCGGCATCGTAGACGAGGCGGGCCAACCGGTCGGAGTGGAGGAAGAGGAATCCCTTGATCACTCCCGCTTCGAGGTCCCGCAGCATGGCCTCGAAGTCTTCCCGCACGATGAACGGATCGGAGGCTGGCGTGTCGTTGTCGCAGTAGTCGCGGACGATGACAGCGCCCTTACGAACCAGCTCGGGGTCATGCTCTGCAAGGAAGCGGATCGCTTGCTCTTGCTCCTTGACCTGCTCCTGGACCTCACGCCACGTTGACTCGACGCCTGCAAGGGCCTTGTCGAAGGAGACTCGGCGGTACATGCCGAGAGGTATGCAGGTGTCCGAGACGATCTCTTGGAGAACTACCAACGGTGTGTTCCCTGTCTGCTTGCTGCGCTGACGCAGGTGTCCATGCTGGTCAGCGGCCTACAAGCAGCTTCCCCGAGCGCCAGTATCGCACTCAGGTTCGACAAGCTAGAAGTGTATTTAGCTTGCCTTCGGCCATGCGAACACGACCAGCCACTTGCCCTCGTAGGACTTGTGGTGGATCTGCTCGAACTCCTTGCCCTTCTCCAGCGAGACGCAGGCGGTCAGTTCGAACTCGGGGAACTTGTCACCGACAGTGAGCACACGCTCTCCTTGCAGCGAAGAAAGACCCCTTTTGAGGATCTTTCCCATGGGTTGGACGGTGTCGATGGTGGCACAGGCTGGATTGATTAGGGAAATAGCTATACTCGGTCATGTTGATCGGAGGTGGTTATCAGTGACCATCAGTAACGGCAAGCGGAGGCAGCCGAGCCTCGCCCAGCTGCGGGCCTTCGCCGCCGTGGCCGAGCATCTGCACTTCCGGGACGCGGCGGCCGCCATCGGGATGAGCCAGCCCGCCCTGTCGGGCGCGGTCTCGGCCCTGGAGGAGATCCTCGGGGTGACCCTTCTCGAGCGTACGACGCGCAAGGTGCTGCTCTCGCCCGCCGGTGAGCGCCTCGCGGTGCGGACGAAGGCGGTGCTGGACGCGGTCGGGGCGCTGCTGGAGGAGGCCGAGGCGGTCCGGGCGCCGTTCACGGGCGTCCTGCGCCTCGGGGTGATCCCGACCGTCGCGCCGTATCTGCTGCCGACCGTGCTGCGGCTGGTGCACGAGCGCTATCCGCATCTCGACCTGCAGGTGCACGAGGAGCAGACCGCCAGCCTGCTGGAAGGGCTCAACTCCGGCCGCCTGGACCTGCTGTTGCTGGCGGTCCCGCTCGGGGTGCCCGGGGTCGTCGAACTCCCGCTGTTCGACGAGGACTTCGTGCTCGTCACCCCGCTCGACCACTGGCTCGGCGGCCGCGAGGGCATCCCGCGCGAGGCCCTGAAGGAGCTGAACCTGCTGCTCCTGGACGAGGGCCACTGCCTGCGCGACCAGGCCCTCGACATCTGCCGGGAGGCCGGGCGGGAAATCAAGGGGGCGGGGCGAAGCCCCTCGGTTGAGGGTGGTGGTGGGCGACGGGAGGGCGCGCCGGTGACCACGACAGCCGCCGGGCTCTCCACCCTCGTCCAACTCGTCGCCGGCGGTCTCGGCTGCACGCTGCTCCCGCGTACGGCGCTGAAGCTGGAGACGACCCGCAGCAGCCAGCTCCTCACCGGCGCGTTCGCCGAACCCGCCCCGAGCCGCCGGGTCGCCCTCGCCATGAGAGCCGGGGCGGCGCGCTCCGCGGAGTACGAGGAGCTCGCCTCGGCCCTGCGCGGAGCGCTGCGTTCACTTCCGGTGCGGGTGCTGGACTAGCACTCCGGGGAGGGTGATTCCGGAGTGGCGGCTGTGCCGCCTACTCCGTCTACTCGGTCCGCAGCCCCTCCGGGCGCATCATCCGGATCAGCGGCGGCAGGCTCAGTGCCGTGACCGTGAGGACCACCGCCGCGCCGGCGCCGGTCAGGGACAGCACGCTCGACCAGTCCACGCCGACCGTCGCGCCCGCCATATTCAGCAGGACCGCGCCCAGTGTCAGTCCGACGGCCGAGGCGAGCAGCAGGCCCAGGGCGATCGGGATCGCCGTCTGCCACAGCACCGACATGCTCAGCGTGCGCCGCCGGGTGCCGAAGGCGACCAGCGACGACAACAGCTTCCTGCGCTCACGCAGCTGCTCCAGCTGGGAGACCAGCAGGCTCGCGCCGATCAGCGCCAGCACACAGATGGCGCCGGCGAACGTACCGGTGCGGATGGAGGTGAACCGCTGCGACCGCTCGGTGGCCGACCAGACCATCGCGTCCGCCAGCGGGTCGATCCGCGCGGCCGTGTTGCGGACGTATTCGCCGGCGTCCGGCAGCGACATGTCCATCGAGAGGAACACCGATCCGGTCAGCGTGGCGCTCATCCGCTGGGACACGGCCGCCGGTGTCATCAGCACGCCGCTCTCCTTGTACCCGGTGAGACCGGTGAGCGCGCGCCCCCGCTTCAGGTCGCCCGGTACGGTCCACACGACGTCCGGGCCGCCGCCCGTGCCGTTGCTCGCGTCGAGGTGGAGCGTGCGGCCGGGCCGGGCCAGCTTCGCCACGTCGGCGTCCCGGTCCCCGCCGGTCACCGCGAAGACGTCCCCGTCACGGCAGGTCGGCAGGTCGGCCATCGCACGCAGCGAAGCACAGGTGCCGACGGTGAGTCCGACGCTGTTGTCCGGCCCCTTGTCGGGGCTCCAGCGCCGGTCGCCCAGTTCGGTGCTGCCCAGCGCAATGGCCTTCCGTACGCCCCTGGTCGCGGCGAACTTCTCGGCGGCCGGGAGGAAGGGAACCCCCCGGGGCAGGCTGGCCTGCATCTGCGCCCGGTCGGTGTCCCGCGCGGTGGACTTGGTGTAGTCGCCCTCGACGCCCGCGAACAGCATCTGCAGCGCGATCGCCCCGGCCACCGCGACGGCGATGCCGTTCACCATGCGCGCCGCCGTACCGCTGCTCAACTGCAGCCTCCGTACGGCCAGTTGCCAGGCGACACCGCCCCGGCCCAGCCGGGCCACGACCGCCTCGACGACCCACGGCAGCAGCGCGGTGACGCCGACGAGCAGCAGCAGGACGCCGCCGATCACCAGGTACTGGTTGAAGTTGCCGTTGTTCCGGCCCTGTCCGACCATCGGCGTGAGGCACGCCAGTCCGCCCAGCGGCAGCAGCAGCCGCCACCACAGCCGGCGACGCGTGGGCTTGGCCGCACGGACCACGCCCAGCGGTTCGATGACCACCCCGCGCAGCGCGAACAGCGTGACCAGCACCGCCGCCGCCGGAACGGCGATCGCGACCAGGGCGGCCAGCGCGGGCGAGGGGTTGAGGTAGCTGGGGAACACGCTGATGCCGACGACCTCGACCGAGCCCGCGAGGTCGCGCCCGAGCAGGAAGAAGCCGGTGCCGAAGGCGAGTCCGACGAGCGCTCCGGCGAGTGCCTCGCCCGCCGCGATCCGCCGGGTCATCCGGCTGTCCGAGCCCACCAGCCGCAGCGCGGCCAGCCTGCGGTCGCGCCGCTCGCCGCCGAACCGTACGGCGGTGGCGATGAACACGGCGACCGGCATCAGCAGCACCGCGAAGACGACCAGCACCAGCAGGATCAGGACCGGGTCCATCGGGTTGGTGGAGGGCGAGGTGTCCGGGCGCCCGAACGCGGTGATCCGGGCCGTCCGGTAGGTGTCGATGCGTGGGGCCAGGTTCTTCGCGCCCGCGTAGTAGGCGAGCTCCTGCGAACCGACCAGCCCTCTCTCGCCGATCGTCCCGGTGATCCGGTACGGCAGTCGCTCGCGCAGCAGCTTGCCGTCACCGGAGCCGAGCAGGTCCTTCAGGGCGGGGGAGACGACCATCTCGCCCGGCGCCGGGTACTTCGACAGGCCCGGGGCGAGCGGTGCCCGCGGCCCTTCGGGCTGCACCAGCCGGCCGCGGACGTCCTTGCCGTGGTACGTCGTGTCGGCGTCGGATATCACCAGGGTGTTCGCGGCCTTCGGCCGGTGCTGGCCGTAGGTGTAGTCCTGGCGGGCGTCGTTGCGCTGGTCCCGTACCGCCAGCGCGTTCGGGATCGCGGTCGTCAGCAGCAGCAGCGCCACGCCCAGGCCGACGCCGACCGCCGTCAGCAGCATCCGGATCCAGCCCTCGCGCCCGCCGGTGACGGCGAACCGGACGCCCATGGACAGGTCCCGTGCCCATCGACGTGTCATCACAGCGCGCGCTCCATGTCCCGCGACTTGCCGTCACGTACGACGATCTCCCGGTCGGAGTAGGCGGCCACCCGGGCCTCGTGCGTGACCAGGACGACGGCCGCGTTGGCGGAGCGGGCCGCGTCGGTCAGCAGCTCCATCACGCGCTCGCCGTTGAGGGAGTCGAGCGCGCCGGTCGGTTCGTCGGCGAACACCACGCGCGGTTCGGTGACCAGCGCCCGCGCCACGGCGACGCGCTGCCCCTGGCCGCCGGAGACCTCGCCGGGCCGCTTGCCCTTGAGGTCGTCCACCTCCAGGCGCTCCATCCAGGCGAGCGCGGCCTTCTCGGCCTGCTTGCGGGAGGTGCCGTTCAGCCGCAGCGGCAGGGCCACGTTCTCCACGCAGGTCAACTCGGGCACCAGCTGCCCGAACTGGAAGACGAAGCCGAACTCGGAGCGCCGGAGGGCGCTGCGCTCGGCGTCGCTCATGCCGGCCAGTTCGCGGCCGTCGTAGACGATGGACCCGGAGTCGGGCGGCACGATGCCGGCGAGGCAGTGCAGCAGCGTCGACTTGCCGGAGCCGGAGGGGCCCATCACGGCGACGACCTCGCCGGGGTGGATGGAGAACTCGGCGCCGTCCAGCGCGACCGTGGGGCCGTAGGCCTTGCGCAGGTTCTCGGCGGTGAGCAGGGAGCCGGCGGGGGGAGGGGTCACTTGGCCACCGCCTCACGGAGCTTGTCCAGGCGCGCGGCGGTCAGTTCCAGCCAGCGCAGATCGGCCTCCAGGTGGAACAGGGCGTGGTCGCAGATCAGCTGGTCCGCGAGATCGCCCTTGCGCTTGCGGTCGGTCAGGATCCGCATGCTGCGCAGGTGCTCGGAGCGCTGGGCGTCGAGGATGTCGGCCGCGTTCCGGTGGGTCAGCAGCGCGAGGACGACCTTGGTGTACAGGGTCGACTGGAGGTACTCCTCGGGCTTCTCCGGGGTCGCGAGCCAGCGCTCGACGTCGGTGATGCCGGCGTCGGTGATGGCGTACCGCTTCCGCTCGGGGCCGCCGCCCGCCTCGATGCCGTCGACCTCCACATGGCCGTGCTTCAGCAGCCGGGACATCGTGGAGTAGACCTGGCCGTAGTGCAGCGGCCGGTCGTGACCGAACTTCTCGTCGAAGGCCCGCTTCAGGTCGTAACCGTGACGCGGGCCGGACTCCAGGAGCCCCAGGAGAGTGTGACCGATGGACATGAGCAGCACTCTACACACGGTGTATACGCCCCATGTATACGCGGAGTGTGCAGATCATGGCCCGTAGTGCGGTGGTGCAGGTGGGAGGTCATTGTCATGGTTCGGTAACGAAAGGCAGCCCGTACGGCGATGAAAGACAGCCCGTCCGGCGATGAAAGACGGTCCGTCCGGCGACGGGGGACGAGGCCGTTCAGGTCGACGGGGGTTCGGGGGCGGAACCCCCGGGCGGCCGCCCCCGGCGCGGCAGCGGACCGGCCTCCCGGGGCAGCCGCCCCGCGTCCGCCAGCGCCTTGCGCAGCAGGAACTCGATCTGCGCGTTGGCCGACCGCAACTCGTCCCCGGCCCATCGGGCCAGTGCCTCGTACACCGACGGGTCGAGCCTCAGCAGCACCTGCTTGCGCTGCTGAGGCCGACGGCGGGGGGCCGAACCCCCGGAGGGATCCGTCACTGGTAGAGGGATCCCGCGTTGAGGACCGGCTGCGGGGCCCGGTCCCCGCACAGCACGACCATCAGGTTGGACACCATCGCCGCCTTCCGCTCCTCGTCCAGTTCCACGATGTCCTGCTCGGCGATCCGGGCGAGCGCCGCCTCGACCATGCCGACCGCGCCGTCCACGATCTGCCGCCGCGCGGCCACGACCGCCCCCGCCTGCTGCCGCTGGAGCATCGCCGAGGCGATCTCGGGAGCGTACGCGAGATGCGTGAAGCGCGACTCGATGATTTCGACCCCGGCCGCCTCCACCCGCACCTGCAGCTCGACGGCCAGCTTCTCGGTGATCTCCTCGGCGTTGCCGCGCAGCGAGAGGCCGTCGTCCTCGTGGGCGTCGTAGGGGTACTCGATCGCGATGTGCCGGACGGCCGTCTCGGTCTGTGTGGCGACGAACTCGGTGAAGTCGTCCACCTCGAACGTGGCCTGCGCGGTGTCCTGGACCTTCCAGACCACGACCGCGGCCAGCTCGATCGGGTTGCCGTAGGCGTCGTTGACCTTCAGTACGGCGGTCTCGTGGTTGCGCACCCGGGTGGAGATCCGGGTCCGCGAGGTGAAGGGGTTCACCCAGCGCAGGCCGTCCTGCCGGATCGTGCCCCGGTAGCGCCCGAAGAGCTGGACGACCCGGGCCTCGCCGGGCGCGACCGTGTTCAGGCCGCGCAGCGAGATGATCGCGGCGAGGAAGACGACGACCCCGGTGACGATGAGCCCGGCCTTGGCGCCGGTGGCCGAGGCGGCCGAGGCGCCGGCGAACAGCGCGACGGTGGCACCGAGCCCGAGCAGGCCGAGCAGCAGGGCGAGCCCGCCGCCGATGCTGTGCGCGGTGAACTCGCGGACCTGTGGCGCGGGCATCTCGGGTACGTCGGCGGTGCCGGCCGGTTCGTGTGCGGACATGGGGTCCCCGTTTCTCATGAGGCCTGCCGCGGCAGGCCTAGCTTGCTTCTATCCAAGTGATATCACTTTTTGCGCCCGAAGCAACCCTGTGGCCTCCAGAGTCGTCGGTTCCCTTGGAGCAGGTGCTGATTGTCACGTCCGTAAAAGAACGGATCGGACGACCTTTGTCATATAGAGGGGTGTTAGCTTTCGGAGCTGACCCCGAGACGGAAGTGAGCGTAGGAACCGATGGGACGAGCGGAAGAGAGACGAGCGCGACAGCGCGGTGGCCACCGCGCGGCCCCCAGGCGCCGCCGCTCCGCACCCACGGCAAGCCCGGCCGGTGCCGGCCCCGCCGGCAAACCCGCGCGGAAGAGCCTCATACGCAGGCTCTTCACCTGGAAGAAGATCCTCGGGACGTTCTTCGGGCTCTGTCTGCTGGTGATCGCGTCCTTCATCGGGCTGTACCTGTACGTGGACATCCCGGAGGGGAACGCCAGCGCCCAGTTGCAGAGCAACATCTACAAGTACAGCGACGGCACGATGCTCGCCCGCACCGGCGACCTCAACCGTGAGAGCGTCGACCTCGCCGACGTCCCCAAGGACGTCCAGCGCACCTTCGTCGCGGCCGAGAACAAGTCCTTCTACCACGACGCCGGCGTCGACCTGAGGGGCACCGCCCGCGGTGTGCTCAACACCGTCATGGGGCGCGGCACACAGGGCGGTTCGACGATCACCCAGCAGTACGTCAAGAACTACTACCTGGACCAGAACCAGACCGTCACGCGCAAGCTGAAGGAACTGGTCATCTCGCTGAAGCTGGACCGCCAGAAGTCCAAGGACTACATCCTCGCGGGCTACATCAACACCAGCTACTACGGCCGCGGCGCCTACGGCATCCAGGCCGCGGCACAGGCGTACTACCACAAGGACGCCAAGAACCTCACCGTCCAGGAGGGCGCCTACCTCGCGGCGCTGCTCCAGGCACCGAACCAGTACGACTGGGCGCTCGCCACCGACACGGGCAAGAAGCTGGCGCAGGCCCGCTGGAACTACGTCCTGGACAACATGGTCAAGCAGGGCTGGCTGGACGCGAGCAAGCGCCAGGCCATGACCTTCCCGCAGCCGAAGGCGCCCAAGGCGGCGCCCGGCATGAAGGGCCAGACCGGCTACCTGGTGGACGCGGCCAACGCGCAGCTGGAGAAGCAGCTGGTCGCCCAGGGCAGGGCCAACTCCCTCGGGGACGCCGAGGCGTTGGTGAAAAAGGGCGGCTGGACCATCACGCTCAACATCGACAAGAAGAAGCAGCGCCAGCTGGAGCAGGCCGTCAAGGAGCAGCTGACCAGCAAGCTGGACCCGAAGAAGCGTTCCGTCGACGGCGACGTACAGCCCGGTGCCGTGTCCGTCGACCCGAAGACGGGCAAGGTCCTCGCCCTGTACGGCGGTGCGGACTACTTCAAGCACTTCACCAACAACGCGACCCGCCGCGACTACCAGCCCGCCTCCACCTTCAAGCCGGTGATCCTGGCCGCCGCGCTGGCCGAGGGCGCCCAGACACAGGACGGCCAGCCCATCACGGCGAGCACGGTCTACGACGGCACCAGCGGCCGCCAGGTCGTGGACCACGGCAGCAAGGTCGGCTTCGGTCCCCCCAACGAGGACCACGCCGACTACGGCCCCGTCACCGTCCAGAAGGCCATGAACGACTCCGTCAACTCCGTCTTCGCACAGATGGGCGTCGACGTGGGCATGAACAAGGTGATGTCCGTGGCCGGCAAGCTCGGCATGGACACCAAGGGCATGCAGGCGGTCCCCGCGCAGACGCTGGGCTCCATGGGCGCGAGCCCGCTGGAGATGGCCGGCATCTACGCGACCCTCGCCAACCACGGCGAGAAGGTCACCCCGACGATCATCAAGTCGGCCGACCACAAGGACAGCAGTGTCACCCTGCCGGACCCGATCGGTGACCAGGTGATCCCCCGCGAGGCCGCCGACACGGTCACCTCGGTGCTCACCGGCGTGGTCGACGACGGCACGGCCAGCCAGTCGGTGGCGGACAACCCGGCGCGCAACGGCCAGCAGGTGGCCGGCAAGACGGGTACCTCCGACAACAACAAGTCGGCTTGGTTCACCGGCTACACGCCCGGCCTGGTCACCTCGGTCGGCCTGTTCGGCGAGTCCGCCACGTCCCATGCCCAGGTTCCGCTGACGGGCGCCACGGGCCTCATCACCACGGGCGGCGGCCGTATCAACGGTGGTACCTATCCGGCGAAGATCTGGGCCGCCTACACCTTCGAGGCGATGGGCGACGTCAGCAAGTTCGACCTGAACACCACGCAGGGCGCGGCCGTTCAGCCGACCTACACGCCGACGCCCTCCGCGACACCGTCCCGCACGCCGTCGCACTCGCCGTCGACCTCCACGTCGCCGTCCCACAAGCCGTCGCACACGCCGACCCAGTCGCCGACCCAGTCGCCCACGCAGTCGCCGACGCAGTCCCCCACGCAGTCGCCGACGCAGTCGCCGACGGGCGGGGTCTCGGACAACCCGCTCGATCCGGGCGGCGGCCAGAACTTCGGTCAGTAGGAGCGCACACGTGAGGGGCGCCCGGGGAATCCCGGGCGCCCCTCACGGCACAGCTCCGCCGGAGCGGCTCAGCTACGGTTCAGCTCGAACCAGACCACCTTGCCGGTGGACAGCCGGGTCGCGCCCCAGCGCCGGGCCAGCCGGTTGACCAGGTACAGTCCGCGCCCGCCCTCGTCCGTGGCCCGCGCCTGGCGCAGCCGCGGCAGCTGCGGCACGTCGTCGCCGACCTCGCAGCGCAGCACGTCCGTGCGCAGCAGCCGGAGCGTCACCGGCCGCGACGTGTACCGTACGGCGTTCGTCACGACCTCGCTGACCAGCAGCTCCACCGAGTCCGACAGGTCCTCCAGGTCCCAGCGGGCGAGCGCGCGCCGGGCCAGCCGGCGGGCCTGGCCGGGGGCCGTCTCCTCCGGCTCCAGCCGCCAGAACGCGACATCGCTCGGCGCGATCCCGTCGAAGCGGGCCGCGAGCAGCGCGATGTCGTCGTCCCGGTCGCCGGGGCCGAGCATGTCCAGCACCTCGTCGCACAGGGCTTCCAGCGGCGGCGGATGGTCGGGCCCGGTCAACTGGGCGGTGGCGGCGAGCTTTTCACGCAGCTGCTCTATGCCGGTCCACACGTCCCGCAGCCGGGACTCCACCAGGCCGTCGGTGTAGAGGAGCAGCGTGGCCCCGGCGGGCGCGTCCAGCTCGACCGCCTCGAAGTCGACGCCGCCGACCCCGATGGGCGCGCCCGGCGGCACCCGCAGCACCTCGGCCCGGCCGCCCAGGTGCAGCAGCACGGGCGGCGGATGGCCGGCGTTGGCGATGGTGATGCGGTGCGTGACCGGGTCGTAGACGGCGTACAGGCAGGTCGCCATGCGGTCGGTGCCGAGCCGCTGCGCCTGCTCGTCCAGGTGGTGCAGCACCTCCTGCGGCGGCAGATCGAGCCCGGCCAGCGTCTGCGCGGTCGTGCGCAGCTGGCCCATGATCGCCGCCGAGGTCATGGAGTGCCCCATGACATCGCCGACGACGAGCGCGACCCGGCTGCCCGGCAGCGGGATCGCGTCGTACCAGTCGCCGCCGACCCGTGCGGTCTCGGCGGCCGGCAGATAGCGCGAGGCCAGCCGCACCCCGGTCGGGCGGGGCAGGGTCTCGGGCAGCATGGTGCGCTGCAGCTCGTCGGCGATGTAGGCCTCCCGGCCGTACAGCACCGCCTTGTCGATGCCGAGCGCGCTGTGCGTGGCCAGCTGGGCCGCCACCAGCAGGTCGTCGGCCTCGAACGCGAGCCGCTCCGGGCGGCGCAGGAAGAGGGCCGCGCCGATCACCCGGCGCCGGCCGCGCAGCGGCGCGAGGATCGCGTGCTGCCCGGAGGGTACGACCGCCTCGCTGTCCTCGCCGAGCAGCTCGGGCAGCGCGGCCCGGGCTGCGGGCGCCTCGGCGAACACCGGCCGCACCCCGCGCAGCACCTCGTTCAGCGCGCCGCCGGGCCGCACCTCGCACAGCTCGGTGGTGAGGGAGGACAGCTCGGCCAGCGCGCTCGGCTCCGGCTCCGGCTCGAAGGCGGGCGGCAGCAGCACCCCGTCGGTGTCCCGCTCCTCCGGTATCCGGTCGGTACGGCGCAGCCGCAGCACCACGGGCCCGGTGGGCCGCTCGTCGCCGACCGGCAGCGGGTCGCGCAGATAGACCAGGATCGCGTCCGAGAACGTGGGTACGGTCGCCCGGCACAGGCCCATCACGATCTCGTCCAGATCGAGGCCGCGCGCGATCCGCCGGGTGGCCGCGCCCACGAATCTCAGCCGGTCCCCGTCGCGCCGCATCGGCGTCGGCCGGCCCGGCGGCAGAGCGCGCCCGGTACGGCGGTCCGGACCGCCCGGCGCCCGCTCCTGCTCGGCGCCGGGCTGCGGCGGAATGCCCTCCGGCGCGGGGCGCGGGCGGTGTGCGCCGGGCTCGGCGGCGGCGGGCTGGGAGTGCTCGGGGCCGTTGACTGGGGGCTCCTTCCCCTTGTTCCCCTTGCCGCAGGGCGTGCTCGTCCCCGGACCGGAGGGCGTGCCGTCGGTCCGGGCCTGGACCGGTAAGGCGGCGGACCCACCGAGCTGCTTCGGGGTATGCCGGAGCGCCCCGCGGCCCTCCGCGGGGTCGGCGCCCTGGGGGCGCTCGAAAGAGGTGGGCTGCTCCGTCACGCGTGTCGCATCCATCCGTACGGCACTGCGCGCCGGGCGCGCAGTTGCTCCCGCAGAAGTCCCGATACCCGCAATACGTGCCCCAGGAACGGAATTGCCGCGTGCTCAGAGGTTTCTGTGCCGCCTCCGATCGCGGTGGTGACGCCGTCGTACCCCTCGCTCACGTGCTGCCGCCCCTCGGTGACGATCGGTCAGGCCCGGTGCATGCTCCGGTCGTTGCTTGCGTGCGCCCTTGCGGAGGACGATCCTACGTTTTATGCCCGGGGGCGCATCAAGGGTCTCATGAGGACACGTGCGCGGGCGTACGGTCCCAGTCCTCGGGGAGAGAAGGTACCGCCCAGGACGGGTCCGGGCGCCAGTGCGGCCAGCCGTCCGAGAACGGCGGCCCCCAGGCCTCGATCGCCGCCACCGCGTCCCGGCCGGCCGCCCGGACCCGCTCGGCGGTCCGTGCGTCCATCAGCCCGTCCCGCTGGGCCTGCGCGAACTCGTCCTCGTCGCGCCACTGCCAGCTGCGGTCGGGGTGCACGGAGATGTCCAGGAAGTAGTCCTCGGAGTCCACCCCGTCCGCCCAGCGGACCAGGGGCTGCTCAAGGTTGACGTACCAGTTCTTGAACCGCCAGCCCGGGTCCCAGAACAGCCACACCGACCAGGGCCGGCCGGGCTGGGCCAGCTTCAGCACGCCGGTGCCGAACCAGCGGTCCCGCTGCACCGTGCGCGGTTTGGTGTAGCGGGACTGAAGCGGCTCCAGGTGCACGGGTGTGCCGTCGGCCAGGGCCGGCTTCATGCACTCGGTGCCGGGGGCCAGCCAGACCGCGAGCAGTTCCTCGTCGTCGCGTACGACGGTGACGGGCCGGGCGATGTGGAAGTGCTCGCCGGCGTTCTCCCGGTAGCGCCACAGGATCCTGGTCCCCGGGGCCCAGTGCGTCGCAGGTCCCGCGTCCACGCGTGTCATCGCTCCGTCGTCCGTCATGGACAGATATTAGGTGCCGTAGGCATACGACGCTGCGGTGCACGTCACGGTTCTGGGCGGCCGGGCGACCGGTGGCCGGAAATGTTCGCTCGCGGTTACGGACGCGTCATCCGCAGGACATCCAGCGCCTCGTCGAGCTGTTCCAGCGTCAGATCACCGCGCTCGACGTACCCGCCCTCCAGGACGACCTCCCGGATCGTCTTCCGTTCGGCGAGGGACCTCTTGGCGACCTTCGCGGCCTCCTCGTAGCCGATGTACCGGTTGAGCGGGGTGACCACGGACGGGGAGGACTCGGCGTACTCGCGGGTCCGTTCCCGGTCGGCGGTGATGCCGTCGACCGTCCGGTCGGCCAGCAGCCGCGTGACGCTGGCGAGCAGCCGGATCGACTCCAGCACGTTCTTGGCGATGACCGGGAGCATGACGTTCAGCTCGAAGTTGCCGGCGGCGCCGGCGGTGGCGATGGTGGCGTCGTTGCCGATGACCTGTGCGGCGACCATCAACACGGCTTCCGGCACGACCGGGTTGACCTTGCCGGGCATGATGGACGAACCCGGCTGGAGGTCCGGGAGCCGGATCTCGGCGAGTCCGGTCCTCGGCCCCGACGCCATCCAGCGCAGATCGTTGGCGATCTTCGTCAGCCCGACCGCGATGGTCCGCAGCTGCCCGCTGGTCTCCACGATCCCGTCCCGGGCGCCCTGCGCCTCGAAGTGGTCGCGGGCCTCGGTGAGCGGCAGCCCGGTGGTCCGGGCGACCTCCTGGATGACCGCGGCGGAGAAGCCGGGCGGGGTGTTGATGCCGGTGCCGACGGCGGTGCCGCCCAGCGGCAGCTCGGCGAGGCGGGGGAGGGAGGCCTCCAGCCGCTCGATGCCGTAGCGCACCTGGGCCGCGTACCCGCCGAACTCCTGGCCCAGTGTCACCGGGGTCGCGTCCATGAGGTGGGTCCGCCCGGACTTCACGACATCGGCGAACTCCACGCTCTTGCGGGCGAGGGCGTCGGCGAGATGCGCGAGGGCCGGGATCAGATCGTGGGTGACGGCGGCGGTGGCGGCGATGTGGATCGAGGAGGGGAAGACGTCGTTGGACGACTGCGAGGCGTTGACATGGTCGTTGGGGTGCACGTCCCGGCCCAGCCGCTCGCTCGCCAGGGTCGCGACGACCTCGTTGGTGTTCATGTTGGACGAGGTGCCGGAACCGGTCTGGAACACGTCCACCGGGAAGTGCTCGTCCCACGTCCCCGCGGCGACCTCCGCGGCCGCCTCCTGGATCGCCTCGGCAACGTCCTTGTCCAGCACGCCCAGTTCGGCGTTCACCTTCGCGGCGGCCGCCTTGATCCGCGCCAGCGCCTCGATGTGCGCCCGCTCCAGCCGCTGTCCGGACACGGGGAAGTTCTCCACGGCGCGCTGGGTCTGCGCCCGCCACTTGGCATGGGCCGGGACCCGGACCTCGCCCATCGAGTCGTGCTCGATCCGGTACTGCGGCTCTTCCGTCGTCATCGTCGTACCTCCGAAAAAGTGAGCACATGTCGCCGCATGTGTATTCCCTCTGCGACTACCGGCCAGTAAATACCGGGGGTAACACCTGTTTCTGCTTCGGGGAGGCGTCATGCAGCGCGTCAGATCCAGAATCAGATCCACGGCCGTCGCCGTCGCGGCGGCCGCCACCGTGTTCGCGGGCCTCACGGCGCCCGCCGCCCACGCGGCCCAGACCGCCACCGTGCTGCCGCCCGACCTGGAACGCATCCGCGCCGCCGAGGCCAGGGCCCTCTACGGCGACCCGGCCGAGCGGCCCCTGGCCGACCGCAGGACCGCCCTGATCTCCCTCGGCGACAGCGAGATCTCCGGCGAGGGCGTCGGCACCTACGAACCGGGCACGAACGGCCCGGACAACTGGTGCCACCGCTCGCCCGACTCCGCCATCCACCGCACCGGCATCCCCGCGGATCTCACCTACAACGTCGCCTGTTCGGGTGCCTCCACCGGCAACATCCGCATCGGCGGCAGCAAGCAGTACGCCGACGAACTCGTGCAGAGCGACAGCCTCGCCATCAAGGCCCGCAACACCCGGATCAAGATGATCGTGCTGGTCGTCGGCGCCAACGACGACCTCCAGTTCGGCCCTGTCATGACCGACTGCGTCACCCGCTACGTCACCCTCCAGGGCCCTTGCGAGCCCACGTACGCGCCCGGCTGGCAGGCCCGTGTCGACGGCCTGGTCCCGAAGGTGGAGGCGACGGTCGCCGACCTGAAGACGGTCATGCGGGACGCGGGCTACGGCGACGACGACTACAAGCTCGTCCTCATGGGCTACCCGAGCCCCATCGGCCCCGACATCCACGACAACCCGAACTTCCCGGGCAAGCTCCCGGGCGGCTGCATGGGCTACGACTCCGACGCCGCCTGGGGCCGGAACACCGCCGTCCCGCTCTTCGAACGCGGCATGCGCGAGGCCGCCGAGCGGAGCGGCGCGTACTACCTCGACGACTCCCGCCTCCTCCACGGCCACGAGGTCTGCATGGAGGACACCTGGGCGCGCGGCCTGTACGTCGACCTCACCAACCCCTTCCCGCCCGACTCCAACTCGGTACGGCAGTCCGTCCACCCCGACTACCGGGGCCACGGCGCCTTCGCGTCCTGCCTCACCCAGCTCTACGACTCCGGCTACCGCGAGGCGGGCTGCGCCGACCCGGCGAGCACCGGCAGCCCGAAGCTGTACCCGGGCGCCTGGGACGACGCGTTCCGGCCGCTGACCGACCGGGCCACGGGCAACTGCCTGGACGCGTCGGGGGGTTCCAGCGCGAACGGTACGGAGATCCTCGGCTGGGACTGCCACGGCGGCCGCAATCAGGGCTGGTGGTACGACCCCGGGCAGCGGTCCTTCCATGTGGAGCTGACCCACGACCGGTGCCTGGACGTGCCGGGTGCGTCCTACACCGCTGGTACCGGCCTGATCATCTGGAACTGCCACGGAGGCGCCAACCAGCAGTTCGTCCGGGAGTCGGGGACGATACGGCCGGCGGCGGCACCGGAGCTGTGCGTGACGCAGGCGGCGCCGAGGGACCGGATGCGGCTGCGGAGCTGCGACGGATCGGCTGCCCAGAGCTTCAGCTGACCTGCCAGGGGGGTCCGCCCTCTGGCCCCCGCTTCCGGAAGCGTTTCGGAAGCGGGCCACGGCTGTCGGTGGAAGCGAGCTCCGGCCTTTCCTGGGGGAGTGACCGGATCAGCGCACCGCCGCCGGCGGGGAGGCCGGACCCCGCTCGTCCACGCCGCGCAGGAACGCCTCGACCGCCGAGAGATCGGTCCGTTCCAGCTCGTCGGCGCGGATCACGACCCGCAGCTCCGGGGAGACGGCCGGGTCCTGCCGGAGGCTCTCGGTGAAGGTCTCGACGATCAGGAGCAGAAGCTGGGTGCGGTCCAGCTCGACGATGCGGGACAGGCCCGCGCCGATCAGCGGTATCGCCACCGGCTTGAACAGTCCGTGCCGGGCGACCGACGGCCACAGCCGCTCCAGGCTCAGGCGCAGGTCCGCCGGGCCGGACCGGGCCCGCAGGTCGTTGCCCAGCCGGGAGTAGGCCACGGCGAAGACCCGGCGTCTGCCGACGGGCACCGCCACCACCGTGCCGATGGGGAACCGGGTGCGGCGGCCGCGCCGTTTGGTGTGGACGCTCTCCCTGCCCAGCGGGGTGAACTCGCCCAGACCGCGGCGCAGTTTGTCGTCCAGGAGCCGGTGCCGGCCCTGGAAGAGACGGTCGACGAGCTGGCCCTGCACGCTCTCCCGGCTGATCACGACGTCGTCGGGGAAGGTGTCGAAGGTGTCGGAGAACCCCACGACCAGGTTGGCGTCCGCCTGCTCGAACAGGTCGCCGCGCACCACGACCACGTCCACCCGCAGCCCGCGCAGGGTGTGGCGCAGCAACTCGTCGCCGTGCCGCTCGCGCAGCCGGGCGTTCAGCCGGGCGAGGACGGCGGCGGCCTCGGGGTCGTCGGGCCGTTCCCGTACGGTCTGTTCGGCCACCGGCAGGGCAAGGTCGTAGCGGGCCAGCGCGGTGTGTCCGTGGATCAGTTCGCGCAGCGCGGTCTCCCGGAGCTGGGCCAGCCGCCGGACCGGTGCGTACGCGAACTCCTCGTCGTGCACCTCGGTCAGCGGTCGGCCGCGCCAGAGCCGCAGCGCGTCCGCGAGCAGCCGGACGGCCGAGGCCGGTGCCGCGTGCAGCGCGTCGCCGACCAGCCGGGTGAACTCGGCGCTGTCCAACTCGTCTTCTGTGAGGTCCAGTTGGTAGGTGCTCTGGGCGCCGCGTGCGGACGGCAGCTGTCCGGTGCGGATGATCCGGGCGCCGTACCCCGGCCCGGCGAGGTCGAACGCGCGCCGCAGCTCCAGGATCCTCTTCTGCACCTCGTTGCGGTTGCGCAGTTCCTGGCGCGGCAGCTCGACGGTCTGCTGCCAGACGTCCTGGTAGAGCCGGCGGGCGGTCACGGCCTCGCCGTCGGCGGCGACCAGCCGGACCAGCAGCCGGGCCGTCAGCGGAGTGAGGCGCACCGGAGTGCCGTTCACATCCAGCCGTACAGGACCCAGAACACTCACGCGTACCGGGGATATGCGGATCTGCACGCGCTTCGCCCCCTCCGCCGCGTGACTGTGCGTCAGCGTAGCAACAGGACCTGGAGGGAATCATGCGATTGTCCGTTTCGCGGCCGGCCGGTTCGCGATGGTCGCGGCGCGGACGGCGGGCGTTCGCGGGCAACGTGCTGGCGGCCTTCGGCGCCGTGTCGGCCCTCGTGCAGTTCGTGGGGCAGCTGTTCCCGGCCGCCGTGTCGCCTCCGGGGCCGGTCCTGGCCGGTTCCGTCGCCCTGTGTCTGGCCTGGGGACTGGCCCGGGCGCGCCCGCAGTCCGCGGTACGGCAGGAGTTCGGGCGCCCCGGTATGACGGTGGTGGTCGAGGAGGGCGACCTCTTCGACCAGCCGGGCCATCTGGTGGTGGGGTTCACCGACACCTTCGACACCGTCGTGGACGACGGTGTCGTCATCAACGACGGTAGTGTGCAAGGGCAGTTGCTCGACCGTCACTACGCGGGGGACGCCGGGCGGCTGGACGCGGAGCTGGCCGCGGCGCTCGACGGGACGGCTCCGGTGGCGCGGGAGCGGGTGGAGGACAAGCCGCGGGGCAAACGGGAGAGGTATCCGGCCGGGACCGTCGCCGTCCTCGGCGGCAGGCCCCGGCTGGTCTTCGCCGTCGCCTACAGCCGGATGGGCAACGACTGCGTGGCCTCCTCCAGCGTCCACGACCTGTGGTTCGGCCTGGACCGGCTGTGGGACGCGATCCACCGGCACGCCCAGCTGGAGCGGGTCACCATGCCGCTGACCGGCGCGGGGCTCGCCCGGCTGCACGATCTCGACGAGGACAGCCTGCTGCGGCTGATCCTGCTGTCGTTCGTCACGCACTCGTGGGAGCGGCTGGTCTGCCGTGAACTGCACGTCGTCGTCCGCCCCGGCGAGCTGGACCGGATCGACCTGCCGGAGACCGGCGCGTTCCTGGCGGGCCTCGCGGCGGGTGCCCGGCGGCACGTCTGACGCCGGGCACCCGCCGGGGAGTGCCGGAGCGGTACGGGCCCGTCCCCCGGCCAGCGGGCCCGTACCGCGGCTTCAGCGGGCCGGCGGCACCGACCGCCCGGAGCGGGCGTACGCCGACAGATGGCGGTACGGCCAGGTCTGGCGCCAGTCCGAGCCGGTGTCGTTGACCCGGCAGCCCGCCAGCTTCAGCCGTTCGACGATCTTGCCCAGCGCGGTCGCCGAGCCGTCGAACCGGATGATGTTCATGCCCCCGATGTCGGAGATCTGACGCACCGCGCCGATCTCCACCAGCAGCGTCCGCTCCGGGTAGGCCATCAGCACCATGCCCAGCTCGATCAGCACGTTCGGCCGCGGCTGCCCGGTCGGCTCGCTCTCGTACGGCGGCTCGTTCGGGCCCTGCAGATCCGGATGCAGCTGGACGATGTCGTCCGGGGTGAGCAGCACGAGCGCCGCCTGGGCCTGCGCGGGGGCCTGGGCGATGACCTCGCCGAGGAACGGCGCCGTCTTGCCGGTCGCTCTGACCAGGTCCTCCCACTCCAGCGGACGCAGATCGAGCAGGCGCAGCAGGTCGTACACCTTGAGCCGCGCCTCTTCGTCGCGTCCGTGGACGACGAAGACGTTGCGGCTGCGGTCCGGGGCGGGCCCGAGACCGCCCTGGGCCGGGGCGCCGGCCGCAGTGGCGGCTGGGGTGCCGGCTGGGGTGGCGGCCGGCGTGGCGGCCGCCGCCGTGCTGCCGTGGAAGGTCTGCGTCCCCGAGTTGACGTTGCCGCCGTTGTTGTTGTTCACGTAGTTGCTGTGGTGCCCCAAGTCAGGACCGCCGCTCATGAGGTTCCCGCCCCCTGTCCGCCCTCGGGACCGTGGTGGAAGTTCTGCGCCCCGGAGTTGACGTTGCCGCCGTTGTTGTTGTTCACGAAGTTGTTGTTGTTCCCGTAGGAGTTGAGGATGTTCGTCTGGCGCGCCTCGTGCTCCGCCACGTCCACGTTGTGCTCGTGCAGGAAGTCACGGATGACCTGCAGCAGCTGGCGCTCCAGGATCTGCGTGTACTTGATCGTGTCCGTCTCCTGGAAGAAGACGTGGAAGTCGTCGCTGGTCGCCATCTCCCGGATGCTGGTGAGCGCCCCGCGGTTCAGCACGGTGTCCGCGTAGCGGCCGAGGCGGAACTCGCTGGTGTCGAGCGGCTGCAGCACCTGGATCCGGGTCTTTCCCCACCGCCAGGGCAGCAGGCCGGGCAGCCGGGAGCGCAGCTGGGCGAGGACGGGGCGCAGCGTCGCCTCGGGCGTGGCGCGCAGGGTGTGCCACGCCACCTTGAGCAGCAGCCGGCCGTTCAGGGCGGCGGGCAGCCGGTCCACCAGGTGGAAACTCGCCTGGATCGGCGCCAGCACATACGAGTAGAACTCGGTGTGCAGGGTGTTTCCCTTGAGGTCGAAGCCGACGAACGCCGTGGTGACCAGCTCCTGGTTCCAGGTGCCGACCCGGACGCACAGGTAGGCGCGCGGTGCGCCGTAGCCGTCCTCCCAGTGGCCGTCGCGCTTGTCCCGGACGGGCTCCCACACCCCGCGCCGGGTCGTGACGTCCGTGGTGAACGTGGAGCGCTCGACGGCGAGTCCGGCGATCCGCTCCGACTGGCGGGCCCGGTCGCGCAGATCCGCGGTCATGCGTTCGGCGACATAGGCGGTGATCTCGTCGGCGGTGAAGGCGACGACCTCCTTCCGCTTCGGCTCCTGGCCGTTCGCCGCGGGGGCCGGGGGCATCCCCGGGAAGCGGTGGTGCTGCTCCAACACGGGCGCCGGCGCTCCGATCAGCAGCTCGGCGGTGGACCAGCGCCGCACCGGCTCACCGGCGCCGACGAACGGCTTGTAGCCGCCGTAGCGGATCAGGCTGCCGTCGGCCGTCTGCTCCCGGTCGATCTTGGCCACGAGTTCGGCCGTCAGCGCGGGATGCTCGGGGTAGGCACCGTCGAAGGCGCCGGCCCTGCCCGCCGGGTCGGTACGGCGGCGCAGCCGGGTGATCAGGGTCTGCAGGGTGACGACCCGGCGCAGATACGCGGTGACCCACACCAGCCACAGCGCCGCCGGCCAGCCGGCGGCCGCGTCGAGGACACCGGCGGCCATGAGGACGACCGTGAGGACGAGACCCGCGCCGAGGACGGCCAGCCGGGCGCGGTGCAGCCGGCGCGCGGTCAGCGCGTGCGCGAGCACGGGCACCGCGTCGTACCCGTACGACGGTGCCACCACCCGGAACCGGTGGGTGAGCAGCTCGCGGATGACGGTGGCCCGGTAGACCGGGTCGAGATAGGTCCCGGCGCACAGCAGCCGGGTGGCGTTGCTCGTGGCGTCCCCGGACGGGCGGCCCGGGGCGGGCCCGGTCGGCTCCGGCGGCGGAGCGGAGCGGGAAAGGATGTCACTGGCCATGTCTTCGTTGCTCCGCTCTGCTCAGCCGGCCGGGGCTATGGAGGCGCCGGTGATGACCCCGTCGACCACCGTGTACCGGCCGCGGTACGACTTCCGCGTGCCGTCCGTCTGCGTGGCGACCAGGCTCACCGCGACGGTCGTGCCGTCCACGGAGTCGACGGTGGCGTCGTCCCGTTCGGTGCCCTGGAAGCCCGCGACGAAGGAGGAGTAGGACGCGTCGAGGTTCTTGCCGCCGAGGTCCCAGGCGGTCTGGAAATCACGGCTGTTGATGGCCTCGAAGTACTTGGTGACCGTCGCGCCGGGACCGTCCGTACCGGCCGTGCCCGTCGTGCTCCCGGTGTCGGTCGGACTCGGGGAGAGGTCGGTGGTGGCGTCGGTGCCGGTGCTGGGCGCCTCGGGTGTCGCGCCGAAGGCCGTGGAGATGTCCGGTGTCGCCGGTTCCGTGGAGGAGGGCTCGTAGGAGGGCTGGAGGGAGGGGGAGAGGGAGGGGTCGTAGGGCGGCTGGTAGGAGTAGCCTCCCTGACCGGTCACGGCGGTGCCCGTGGATCCGCCGCCGTCCGAGGCCAGTTGGGGCAGGACGGTGGTCAGCAGGATCAGCAGAAGCGGGACGCCGGCGATGATCAGTGCGTACGTCCGTTCCTGGCCGGCGGAGGGTAACAGGCTCGGCGGCTTGTAGATGTGGTTCATGGGTCCTCGCAGCTCCCGGCAGACCGCCGGGTCTCGCTCGTCTCTTCGGTACGAACGGAGTTACCTTGCCCGACAACCGCCGGGCCGGAGCCGGTTTCCCCGCTTCCGAAGCGCTTCCGATCCGGGTGTGGCGACCGAGCCGCTCAGCCGCGCCGGAACGGACAGAGCCCCTGGCGGCGGGCCAGGGGCTCTGCAGAAGAAGTCGTTCGACTTGTTCGTCCGACGGGACCAGCCTGCCTGTCCGGGGGTGCCCCCTCTGGGGGAGTTCGAGGACGAGGCCGCTGATGCCGAAGCGGGGTCGAAGGGGCGGAGCCCCTGGGGAGGGGACGGGTAGGGGCGGCGGGGGCGAGATCCATTCCCGCCGCCCCGGAGGCACTACGCCAGGCCGGGCCCACGCACCGGGATCGAAGTGAACGTCGGCGCCGGGGCCGGGTCCTGGAAGAAGTCGTTGCCCTTGTCGTCCACCACGATGAACGCCGGGAAGTCCTCGACCTCGATCTTCCAGACGGCCTCCATGCCCAGCTCCTCGTACTCCAGGACCTCGACCTTCTTGATGCAGTCCTGGGCGAGGCGGGCGGCGGGGCCGCCGATGGAGCCGAGGTAGAAGCCGCCGTGCGTGCCGCACGCGTCGGTGACCTGCTTGCTGCGGTTGCCCTTGGCGAGCATCACCTTGGAGCCGCCCGCCGCCTGGAACTGCTCCACGTAGGAGTCCATGCGCCCGGCGGTCGTGGGACCGAAGGAACCGGAGGCGTAGCCCTCGGGGGTCTTCGCCGGACCGGCGTAGTACACCGGGTGGTCCTTCAGGTACTGCGGCATCTCCTCGCCCGCGTCCAGCCGCTCCTTGATCTTCGCGTGCGCGATGTCACGGGCGACGACCAGCGGGCCGGTGAGTGAAAGCCGGGTCTTGACCGGGTACTTGGTCAGCTCGGCGAGGATCGTGTCCATTGGCTGGTTGAGGTCGATCCGCACCACGTCGGAGGACTCGTCGAGGTGCTCGTCGGTCGTCTCCGGCAGGAAGCGCGCCGGGTCGGTCTCCAGCTGCTCCAGGAAGACGCCCTCGGCGGTGATCTTCGCGACGGCCTGGCGGTCGGCCGAGCAGGAGACGGCGATGGCGACCGGGCAGGACGCGCCGTGCCGGGGGAGCCGGACCACGCGGACGTCGTGGCAGAAGTACTTGCCGCCGAACTGCGCGCCGATGCCGATCTTCTGGGTCAGCTCGAAGACCTTCTCCTCCAGCTCCTTGTCCCGGAAGCCGTGGCCGAGCGGGGAGCCCTCGGCCGGGATCTCGTCCAGGTAGTGCGCGGAGGCGTACTTCGCGGTCTTCAGCGCGTACTCGGCGCTCGTGCCGCCGACGACGATCGCCAGGTGGTACGGCGGGCAGGCGGCCGTGCCGAGCGAACGGATCTTCTCCTCCAGGAACTTCATCATGGAGGCCTCGTTCAGGACCGCCTTCGTCTCCTGGTAGAGGAAGGACTTGTTGGCGCTTCCGCCGCCCTTGGCCATGAACAGGAACCTGTAGGCGCCGCCGTCGGTCGCGTACAGCTCGATCTGGGCCGGCAGGTTGGAGCCGGTGTTCTTCTCCTCCCACATGGTGAGCGGAGCCATCTGGGAGTAGCGCAGGTTCAGCTTCGTGTAGGCGTCGTAGATGCCGTGCGACAGGTGCTTGGCGTCCTCACCTTCGGTGAGGACGTTCTGCCCGCGCTTGCCCATCACGATCGCCGTGCCGGTGTCCTGGCACATGGGGAGCACACCGGCCGCCGCGATGTTCGCGTTCTTCAGCAGGTCGAGCGCGACGAACTTGTCGTTGCCCGACGCCTCGGGGTCGTCGATGATGCGCCGCAGCTGGGCCAGGTGCGCGGGCCGCAGATAGTGCTGGATGTCGTGGACGGCCTCCTCGGCCAGCTTGCGCAGCGCCTCCGGCTCCACCTTGAGGAACGTACGGCCGTCGGGCCCCTCGACGGTGGAGACGCCCTCGGACGTCACCAGCCGGTACGGGGTGGTGTCCTCTCCTTGGGGGAGCAGATCGGTGTACGCGAACTCAGGCATCTCAGCCCATTCCTCACTCTGACGGACGGCCGCCCGCCGACGCTGGCGGGCCTCACCAGCCTAGAACCTGCCGCCGACACGGAACCTGTGAGGTAAGGCTCAGTTCGACACGCCCTGGTTTTCCACACCCCTAGTCGCGATCTATCGCGTTTCGGTACGCTGCTGTCGTGGACCTTCAGAAGCCCGCCCGTACCCAGGACGCCGCACCGGGCGTCACCGAACTGCGCGCCTCGGACGCCGACCGCGACCGGATCGCCGACATCCTGCGCGAGGCCCTCGCCGAGGGCCGGCTGACCGCCGACGAGCACGCCGAGCGCGTCGAAGGAGTGCTGCACGCCAAGACGGTGGGCGAGCTGGAGGTCTTCATCCGCGACCTGCCCGCCGCCCACCAGCGCCCCGCCGCCCCCGCCTACGCGCCGGTGCCGCCCCGCCCGGCCCCGGGCGCGATCCCGCCCGAGGCCGATGCCAACGTGGTCGCGGTCCTCAGCAGCGCGGTCCGCCGTGGCCGCTGGCGCCCCGGCCGCCGGCTGCACGCGTACTCGGTCTTCGGCAGCGTCGAGATCGACCTCAGCGAGGCGATCTTCGAGTACCAGCAGGTCGTGATCAAGGCGATATCGGTCTTCGGCGACGTCCAGATCCGCGTCCCGGAGAACGTGACGCTGCGCGGCACCGGAGGCGGCGTCCTCGGCAACTTCGAGGTGGACACGCTGGACTCGGTCGAGCCCGACGCGCCGGTCGTCTACGTCGACGGCTGGTCCGTGCTCGGCAATGTCGAGGCGCGCCCCAAGCGCGGCAAGCGCGTGGCGGACATCCTGGATCGCGTCCAGGACAAGGTCGACCGGAAGCTGCGCAAACACCTGGGCCGTTGACGGTCGCGAATCCGCCGGTGACCGGAAGGTTCCGCTCCGCCCCTGTCGCCGCGGTAGGGGCGCGAACGAGCCGCCGCGCGCCTGCCGTTGGGAACGCTGTGCATAGGCGCGCGCACAGCGGGTAGGCCTTGCTGCATCGTCTCTCGCTCGCGAAGCCGTCGTCAGGAGTAGACCGTGCTGCAACCGCCGCATTCGTCCCTGCAGGTAGCTGCCGTTCCAGCCCAGCGGGTGCCAGAGCGAGACAGGGATCAAGACGCACCCTGGCACACCGAGGCGGTGTGCCGGCGCGACGAGGCAGGCCTGTTCTTCGCTCCCTCGAAGGAGCCGACCGCCGCCCGGCTGTCCCGTGAGGAAGCGGCCAAGCGTGTCTGCGCCCGCTGCCCGGTGATGGTCGAGTGCCGCGAACACGCCCTCCTCCAGCCCGAACCGTACGGCGTCTGGGGCGGCCTCACGGCAGCGGAACGCCGCGTGGTCCTGGCGAGGCGCCGCCGCCGCGAGATGGAACTGAAGAAGGCGGCACGAGCGACGGCGGCGAACCGCATAGCCGGATAAGCGCACAAGGGGCGCCCCCTCCGCACAGGGGGCGCCCCTTGTTCACTTGCGGTTGTTCACTTGGGCGCTGTCCGCCCCGGAACTACTTGGCCCGGTCGAAATCGATCGCGCTGTAGGCCCGCAGCTTGCTGAGCCGGTGCTCGGAATAGATCTTCCGCACGGTCCCCGACTTCGACCGCATCACGATCGACTCGGTCAGTGCCTTCTCCGACCCGTACTGAACACCCCGCAGCAGCTCGCCGTCGGTGATCCCGGTGGCGACGAAGAACACGTTCTCGCCCGAGACCAGGTCGTCCGTGGTGAGCACCCGGTCCAGATCGTGCCCGGCGTCGATCGCCCGCTGCCGCTCCGCGTCGTCCTTGGGCCACAGCTTGCCCTGGATCGTGCCGCCCAGGCACTTCACGGCACAGGCCGAGATGATGCCCTCCGGCGTGCCGCCGACACCGAGCAGCAGATCGACGCCGGTGCCCTCGCGCAGCGCGTAGACCGACCCGGCGACGTCACCGTCGGAGATCAGCTTGATGCGCGCACCCGCCTCCCGGACCTCCTTGATCAGGCCCTCGTGGCGCGGCCGGTCGAGGATGACGACGGTGACGTCCTCCGGCGTGGCCTTCTTCGCCTTGGCGATCCGCCGGATGTTCACGGCCACGGGCGCGTCGATGTCGACGAAGTCGGCGGCCTCCGGGCCGGTGACCAGCTTGTCCATGTAGAACACGGCGGACGGGTCGAACATGGCGCCCCGCTCGGCGGCGGCGAGGACGGCGATCGCGTTCGGCATGCCCTTGGCCGTCAGCGTGGTGCCGTCGATCGGGTCGACCGCGATGTCGACCTCCGGACCGGTGCCGTCGCCCACGCGCTCCCCGTTGAAGAGCATCGGGGCCTCGTCCTTCTCGCCCTCGCCGATGACGACGACGCCGTTCATCGACACGGTGGAGACGAGGGTCCGCATGGCGCGCACGGCGGCGCCGTCGGCGCCGATCTTGTCACCGCGCCCCACCCAGCGTCCCGCGGCCATGGCGGCGGCTTCGGTCACCCGGACGAGTTCCAGGGCGAGGTTGCGGTCGGGAGCCTCGGAGGGAACATCGAGCTCGGACGGCAGATGATGATTTTCGGTCATCGGAGCGCACCTTTCTGATACGACGACGGCCGGATGAGGGTGTTGGCCCTGACTCTATCGTTAGGCAGACAAAATGAGCAGGGGACCCCACGGATGAGCACCCGGGGCACCTGCGACGATGGAGGGCGTGGCAGGTTCGAACGGCAAGCAGAAGACGGCCCGGGACATGGTTCTCTCCCTGGCCCTGATCGGCATCGCGGCGATGGTCGTCTGGTTCTTCGCCATCCCGCACAACGATCACGCCCCCGACCTCAAGCGGGTCGACTACCAGGTCGAGCTGCTCACGGCCCGCCGCGCGGCAGGCTACCCGGTGGCCGCCCCCGAGGGCCTGCCGAACACCTGGAAGGCCACCTCCGTGCGGTTCCAGGGCGAGAGCGGCGACCGCTGGCACCTGGGCTTCCAGACCCCCGACAGCCAGTACGTGCAGATCGAGCAGTCCACGGAGAAGCGGGCCGCCTTCATCGACGAGGCCAGCCAGGGCGCGTCGGCGACGCAGCAGACCGAGACGATCGACGGCCGCACCTGGACCCGCTACACCGGCGGCCGCTACGACGCCCTCGTCCTGAACGGCGCACAGGGCGCCACGACGGTGGTGGCCGGCACCGGGTCCTTCGCGGACCTGACGACGATGGTGACGGCGCTCAAGATGCGGTGAGCCCGCGCACATGGGACGCCCGCGCACGCGGGATGCCCGCGCACGCGAACGAGGCCCCCGGCGGTGCTGGGGGCCTCGTCGTGTTTCCGGCGGAGCCGGCTCAGACGGTCGTGACGACGTCGTCGTACGCCAGGCGCGGCGAGCGCGGGTACCAGGCGTCCGGGCCCGGCCGGCCGATGTTGACGACCATCAGCGGGGTGTGGTCGTCGTCCAGGAACTCCTTGCGGACGCCCTCGAAGTCGAGGCCGGTCATCGGGCCGGCGGCGAGGCCGGCGGCGCGGACGCCGATGATGAAGTACGCGGCCTGCAGGGCGGCGTTCAGCGCGGCGGCGCCCTCACGGGCCGGACGCTCACTGAAGAACACGTCCTTGGCCTGCGGGAAGTGCGGGAAGAGGGCCGGCAGCTCCTCGTGGAACTCGTTGTCCGCGGCGAGGATCGCGACCAGCGGGGCGGTGGAGGTCTTGGCCTGGTTGCCCTCGGCCATGTGCCGCACCAGGCGCTCACGGGCCTCGGAAGAGCGGACCAGGGTGATGCGCAGCGGGGACTGGTTGAAGGCGGTGGGGCCGTACTTGACCAGGTCGTAGATCGCCTGGACCTGCTCCTCGGTCACCGGCTCGTCGGTGAAGGTGTTCGCGGTGCGGGCCTCGCGGAACAGCAGGTCCTGGGCGGCAGGGTCAAGAACGAGAGACATGCGTGAACTTTCTGGTGGCGCCTTGATCCGACGTACCGGACCGCGGTCCGGATCGGCTGACAGGGCGACCCTACGCCAGTGAAGTTCAACCTTCAACAAATGTCGGGGTGCGGTGACTCGCTTCACAACCTCGGGTCGACGCCTACTCGGCGTCCTCCTCCTCGGCCTCCTCGGCGAGCGCCGCGTCCAACCGGGCCCGCGCCCCCTCCAGCCAGCGCCGGCACACCTTGGCCAGCTCCTCGCCGCGCTCCCACAGCGCCAGGGACTCCTCCAGCGACGTACCGCCCGCCTCCAGGCGCCGTACGACCTCGATCAACTCGTCCCGCGCCTGCTCGTAGGAGAGCGCCTCTTCCACCTTGCCGGTCATTCACCCAACCCTAGTTGTCGACTCGAACCGAGAACTCGCCCTCGGCGACCCGCGCCCGCAGCGTCTCGCCGCCGGTCACCTCGTCCGGGCCGCGCACCACATGCCCGTCGGCCTTCTGCAGCACCGCGTAGCCCCGCCGGAGCGTGGCCGCGGGGGAGAGGGCGACCACGCGCGCGTGCGTGTGAGTCAGCTCGGAGTCCGCGCGGTCCAGGAGATGGCCGAGGGTGCGCCGGCTCCGCTCGGCGAGGGAGTCCACCTGGTCCGCGCGCTCGTCGATCATCCGGTGCGGATCCTCTATCGAGGGGCGGGCCAGGGCGTGGGCCAGCCCCCGCTCCTCGCGCGCCACGAACGCCTCCACGCACCGCCGGGCCCGGTCCCGCAGCATCCGCACCCGCTCGGACTCCTCGCCCACGTCCGGCACGACCTTCTTGGCCGCGTCGGTGGGCGTGGAGGCGCGCAGATCGGCGACATGGTCCAGCAGCGGGTTGTCGGGCTCGTGCCCGATCGCGGAGACGACGGGCGTACGGCACTCGGCCACGGCCCGTACGAGCTGCTCGTCGGAGAACGGCAGCAGATCCTCCACGCTGCCGCCGCCGCGCGCGACGATGATGACGTCCACGGCGTCGATCGCGTCCAGCTCCTTCACCGCCTGCACGACTTGCGGGACGGCGTGCACGCCCTGCACCGGGACGTTGCGCACCTCGAAGCGGACGGCGGGCCAGCGGTGCCGGGCGTTCTCCAGCACGTCGCGCTCCGCGGCGGAGGCGCGGCCGCAGACCAGCCCGATCAGCTGCGGCAGGAACGGCAGCGGCTTCTTCCGCTCCGGTGCGAACAGGCCCTCGGCCGCGAGCGCCTTCTTCAGCCGCTCCAGCCGGGCCAGCAACTCACCGACGCCGACGGGTCTGATCTCGGCGGCGCGGAGGGACAGCTGGCCGCGCGGGGCGTACCACTCCGGCTTGGCGAGCACGACGACGCGGGCGCCCTCGCCGACGACGTCCGCGACGCCGTCGAACACCTGCCGATAGCAGGTCACGCTCACGGAGATGTCGTACGACGGATCCCGCAGCGTCAGAAACACGACCCCGGCACCGGGCCGCCGCGACAACTGCGTGATCTGCCCCTCGACCCACACCGCCCCCAGCCGGTCGATCCACCCACCGATCAGCCGGGAGACCTCGCCCACGGGGAGGGGTGCCTCGGGAGTCGTGTTCGCAGCCATGCGCCGAGCGTAACGGTCCCCTCTGACACCCGGCTCCGGAGCGCCGCCGGGTTTGCGGCCGCGTGCTGTCCGGAGCGCCGCCGGGCTTGCGGCCGCGGGCCGGGTGCGGGTCCGGTGTCGCGGGTCGCGCAGGTCCCCGCGCCCCCGGGGAGCTGCACTGCCGTCGGCCGTCATGCCGACGGGCACCCCGTCGGCGCGGGCAAGGGAAACCCCACGGGCCCGGCACCAGCCGGCCTCAGCTACTCGGAGGCCGCCACGCGTCCCCGCTGCCCCACCAACACCAGCACCCGCACGACCAACCACACCGCCCCCACCACCTGCGCCACCCCGCTCGCCTCCACGATCACCCCGCCGTGATAGCCGCCCCCACCCCCGGCACCAGCACATGCCGCCACCAGCCGACCCGCCCCTCCCGCCGCCGTACCGCGAAATACCCCACCACGCTCGCGTGCAGCAACGTGAACGCCGTGAGCGCTCCGATGTCGACCACCGAGACGAGTCTGTCCAGACCGTCGTCCCGGCGCGCCGCCCACCCCGCCGCGACCAGCGTGATCACCGCCGAGCACAGCAGCGCGACCCGCGGCACACCGGCATCCGTGCGGGACAGGGCCCGGGGCAGCCGGCGGTCCCGGCCCATCGCGAACAGCAGGCGTCCCGCCGCAGCCTGCCCGGCCAGCGCCGCGAACGCCGCCCCGATCGCCTTGCTCACGGCCACCAGATCGTGCAGCCAGCCCCCGACCGAGGCGTCCACGGCGTCGTAGAAGGCCGAGCCCTGCTTCCCGGGATCCGCGGCCGGCTGCGCGGACGTCGTCGGCTCCAGCAGCGCCACCAGATACGTCTGCGCCACGAACAGCACCCCCGCCAGCGCCAGACAGAACAGCAGCGCCCGCGCCACCTTCGCCGACCCGCCGGTGACCTCCTCGGCGAACGTCGCGATCGCGTCGAAGCCCAGATACGACAGCACCGCCACCGACACCGCGCCGATCACCGCCGACACCGCGAAGGGGCCCTGCGTGCCATCGTCCGACAGCGGCGACCACGGCCCCCGCGCCGCCCCGTCCCGCGCCGGCACCACGAGCGCCGCCACCACGAACACCAGCAGGACGACGATCTCCAGAGCCAGAACGAGGAAACCCACGAGCGCGGCCGCCCGTACGCCCCACAGGTTCAGCAGTGTCGTGACCACGACGGCCAGCGCGGTCCACACCCACCGGGACACCTGCGGGACCAGCGCGTTCATCGCGATGCCGGAGAAGAGACAGGCCACGGCCGGGATGAGGACGTAGTCCAGCATCGCCATCCAGCCCGCGATGAACCCGGCCTTGCTGCCGAGCCCCACGCGCGCGTAGGCGAACACCGACCCGGCTTGCGGCACCACCCGCACCATCTGCGCATAGCTGAATGCGGTGAATCCCATGGCGACCGTCGCCACCACGTAGACCAGCGCCACCGCGCCGTGCGACCTGGCGTCCAGGGTGCCGAAGACGCCGACCGGCGCCATGGGCGCGATGAAGAGAAGTCCGTAGACCACGAGGTCCCGGAAACCGAGGCTGCGCCGCAGCCGGTGCCGCTCATCCGCCGGAGAGGCCGTGGTTTCCGTGTCGGACATGGCACCCAGCGTTCCCCCGCACGGCACCGGGGACGCGATCTCGGCGCCGCCGAACGCGGCCGTACGATGGGACGCATGACCGCTTCGCCTGGCCGCCGTGTCCTGCTCGCCGCCCCCCGGGGCTACTGCGCCGGTGTGGACCGCGCCGTCATCGCCGTCGAGAAAGCCCTCGAACAGTACGGGGCCCCCGTCTACGTCCGGCACGAGATCGTCCACAACAAGTACGTCGTGCAGACCCTGGAGAAGAAGGGCGCGATCTTCGTCGAACGGACCGAGGAGGTGCCGCCGGGCAACATCGTCATGTTCTCGGCCCACGGCGTCGCCCCGGTCGTGCACGAGGAGGCCAAGCAGGGCCGCCTCGCCACCATCGACGCCACCTGCCCCCTGGTCACCAAGGTCCACAAGGAAGCCGTCCGGTACGCGAACGAGGACTACGACATCCTCCTGATCGGCCACGAGGGCCACGAGGAGGTCATCGGCACCTCCGGCGAGGCCCCCGACCACATCCAGCTCGTCGACGGCCCCGAGGACGTCGCCAAGGTCGAGGTCCGCGACCCGTCGAAGGTCGTCTGGCTGTCCCAGACCACCCTCTCCGTGGACGAGACCATGGAGACCGTCGACGCCCTGAAGACCAAGTTCCCGGGGCTCGTCTCCCCGCCCAGCGACGACATCTGCTACGCCACGCAGAACCGTCAGCTCGCCGTGAAGCAGATGGGCGCCGAGGCCGAGCTCGTCATCGTCGTCGGCTCGCGCAACTCCTCCAACTCCAAGCGGCTCGTCGAGGTCGCCAAGCTGGCCGGCTCCCGCGAGGCCTACCTGGTGGACTTCGCCGACGAGATCGAGGAGGCCTGGCTGGAGGGCGTGACGACCGTCGGCGTCACCTCCGGCGCCTCCGTCCCGGAGGTCCTGGTCGAGCAGGTCCTGGACTGGCTCGCCGAGCGCGGCTACGGCGACGTGGAGATCGTCAAGGCGGCCGAGGAGTCCATCACCTTCTCGCTGCCCAAGGAGCTGCGCCGCGACCTGCGCGAGGAGGCGACGACCCTGGTCGCCGAGCGAGGCGGCACCGGTCCTTCCGAGGCGTGACTGTCAGTCCCGCGTCGTAACGTAGTGCCATGCAGATCTTCGGCGTGGACATCGGCGGATCCGGGATCAAGGGTGCCCCTGTGGACCTGGACAAGGGCGACCTCGCCCAGGAGCGCCTCAAGGTGCTCACCCCGCACCCGGCGACACCGGACGGCGTGGCCGACGGGGTGAAGCAGGTCGTGGACCACTTCGGCTGGACCGGCCCGGTCGGACTGACCTTCCCCGGAGTGGTCACGGGCGGCGCGACGATCCGTACGGCGGCGAACGTCGACAAGAGCTGGATCGACACGGACGCGCGCGCGTTGTTCACCGGCAGACTGGGCGGCCTGCCGGTGGTGGTCCTCAACGACGCGGACGCGGCGGGCGTCGCCGAGATGGAGTTCGGCGCCGGCCGGGACCGCAAGGGCACGGTGATCCTGCTCACCTTCGGCACCGGCATCGGAAGCGCCGTCTTCGTGGACGGCGTCCTCGTCCCGAACACGGAACTGGGCCACCTGGAGCTGAACGGCCACGACGCCGAGAAGCGGGCCTCCAGCAAGGCCAAGGAAGACCACGAGCTGAGCTGGGAGCACTGGGCGCAGCGCGTCCAGAAGTATCTGGAGCATGTGGAGATGCTGTTCTCGCCGGAGCTGTTCATCATCGGCGGCGGGGTCAGCCGCAAGGCCGACAAGTTCCTGCACTTCCTCGACGGCATCAAGGCCGAGATCGTCCCGGCCCAGCTGCAGAACAACGCGGGGATCGTGGGGGCGGCGATGAGAGCGGCCCAGCTGGTGTAGCGCCCGCACAGCGACAGCCGGCGCCAGGGCCCGTCAGAGCGCCGGGAATCGGCTCAGGTCCGCCGTCGGCGCCGCCGCACCCACTGCGCCCGGCGTACGAGCACGATCACTCCGGCGAACAGCGTCCCGGTGTACAGCCAGGCTGCCTGGGTGGCGAGCCCGGTGAACAGCCCCATCAGCCGGCCGAGCAGCCCCCCGTTGCCGTCGACGACGGGGATCAGCCCCCAGGCGAACGCGATCGGTACGACCACCGGGGCGGTCAGCGCGTCCCCCACCCGCACCCACAGCGCGGTCAGGACACACACCGGCAGGAACAGCACGCCGTACACGGGCAGGTACCCGCCGAACAGCAGCGCGTCCAGACAGCCGAGCAGGAACATCACGACGACACAGAACAGCCCGCTGCCGAGACCGGTGAGCCGAGGGTTCGGCAGGCGCGGTCCCGGCCCCTGCCGGGTGCCCCGCATCATCCGCGCGCCGCGCTCCGACCGCTCTGCCCCTGCCCCGAATCTGGCCTCGTCCCCCGGCCGGCGCCGGCCCTGTGAGGGCAGGTGCGCGGGCTGCGGCGTGCCACGTCGCGGTCCGTCGTTCGAGGGTCGCGATCTGTGTTGCTCCACTGGACCAACTTAGGTCTGTTTATGTGCCGAATCACCCATCAGACACGCCGGTGGGAAGAGCTTGGGCAGGCGTTCGAAGCTCCCGTGGGCCCGGTGACGTGGACGCCGTAAACTGGGGGATCGGCCAGTGTCGGTCTCTGGCCCCTGGCACCCTCTGGCCCACTCATCTACGGGAAGTCGCAACGTGTCGCTCACGATCGGAATCGTCGGCCTGCCGAATGTCGGCAAGTCGACCCTGTTCAACGCCCTGACCAAGAACGACGTGCTGGCGGCCAACTACCCGTTCGCCACGATCGAGCCCAACGTCGGCGTGGTCGGCGTCCCCGACGCCCGTCTCGCCCAGCTGGCCTCGATCTTCAAGTCGGAGCGCCTCCTCCCGGCCACGGTCGACTTCGTCGACATCGCCGGCATCGTGCGCGGCGCTTCCGAGGGTGAGGGCCTCGGCAACAAGTTCCTCGCGAACATCCGTGAGTCCGACGCGATCTGCCAGGTCATCCGCGCCTTCAAGGACGAGAACGTCGTGCATGTCGACGGCAAGGTCTCGCCGAAGGACGACATCGAGACGATCAACACCGAGCTGATCCTGGCGGACCTCCAGACGATCGAAAAGGTCCTCCCGCGCCTCCAGAAGGAGTCGCGCATCAAGAAGGATGTCGCCCCCAAGGTCAAGGCGGTCGAGGAGGCCAAGGAGATCCTGGAGAAGGGCGACACGCTCTTCGCGCACGGCATCGTCCAGGGCACCGAGCGCAACGAACTCCTCCACGACCTGCACCTGCTCACGACGAAGCCCTTCCTCTACGTCTTCAACGTCGACGAGGACGAACTGGTGGACGAGGACTTCAAGAACGAGCAGCGCGCCCTGGTCGCCCCCGCCGAGGCGATCTTCCTCAACGCCAAGCTGGAGGCCGACCTCGCCGAACTGGACGAGGAGGAGGCGCTGGAGCTGCTGGAGTCCGTCGGCCAGCACGAGCCCGGCCTCGCCACCCTCGCCCGCGTCGGCTTCGACACCCTCGGCCTGCAGACCTACCTCACGGCCGGCCCCAAGGAGTCCCGCGCCTGGACGATCAAGAAGGGCGCCACGGCTCCCGAGGCGGCCGGCGTGATCCACACCGACTTCCAGAAGGGCTTCATCAAGGCCGAGGTCATCTCCTTCGCCGACCTCCTCGAAACCGGCTCGGTCCCCGAGGCCCGAGCCAAGGGCAAGGCCCGCATGGAGGGCAAGGACTATGTCATGCAGGATGGGGATGTGGTGGAGTTCCGGTTCAATGTGTGATCGCTGCTTCACTGAGCGCTAACTGATTCGTCGAGCGCGCAGGTCAGAAGGGGCCGGGCTCTGGCGAGCCAGGCCCCTTTCGCGTTCTTGTACTGACTTGGTGCTGACTTCAGTTGCCCCGCGATGGGGTGAGCTTGTCGAGGTCCACGTTGATCTCGAAGGGCACAGGGCGCTCAAGGGTGCCCCGGAAGATGCCTGCGGGCGCGTAGACGCCAGTCGGTTCGTCGAGTTCGTAGACGTGCACGACAGGAGCGCCGCCCTCTTCCTCGATGCACCAATAGTGCGGGATCTTGGCTTCTGCGTACTTGTGCAGCTTCACCGTGCGGTCACGGTGGGCGGATTCCGGTGAGACGACCTCGATGACGAGCCGGACCTCTTCCGGCGCGTACCACGTGCGGTCCGGGTCGTAGGGTGCGGTCGTCACGAGCAGATCCGGCTCCGGCCGGTTTCGCTCGTCGAGGCGGATCGTCATCTCCCGTTCGACCTCGAAACCGGCGGGCGCGGTGGCCATGAGTGTGGTGGTGAGGGAGGTGACGAGGCGGCCGTCCCAGGACCGCTGGGGCGACATCATGAAGACGAGGGCTCCGTCGATCAGCTCGGTGTGGCGCGGTGCCTCGGGAAGGCGGTCCAGGTCCTCCGCGAACCAGCCTTCCTCGCGCGGCGGGCGCATCCAGTCGGGCAGTGCGGTCATGGCTGAACCGTAGCGATTCGACGAGGCGCGGGCCACGAGATCGTCACCGGGGCGCTGCCCTTCTGACGTCCTGAAGCCCCAGACTTGCCGTCGGTGCTGATTCTGAGCTGACTTGAATCTCCCAGTAGCGTGTTTTCGCAGGTTGGAGCACCGCCACCGGCGTTCCGCTTCAGTGCGTGAGTGGTTCATTGCTGCGAGCTAGGGGCTTTGTCAAGTTCTCAGTAGGCGAGGGGCATCACTTGCCTCGGGCGTGGTCGAGGCGGATCGATGACGGGCACTGTCTCGTCTACAGGTCAGTTGTGGGCGTAGCGCTCCCACGCGGGCCACGGGGCCGGGGCGGCGCGGGCCTGCGGAGGGCGGTGGCTTGCGTTCGGGAGGGACGTGCGGGGCGGTCGAGGTCGCGCCAGCTCCAGGGGCGGGCCGGAGCACCGTCGGTCTTCAAGCCGTACGGGTTGTGCGCACGTGGCGGTGCAGGTGGCGATGCCGGTTTCGCGTCGGGAGCCGGTGGGCTTGGGCGGCTCGGTGGTGCCATGGCTTTGAGACGCTCGGCGGCCTCGGTCTGCTCCAGGTGCTCGGCGGCTTGCTCGGTCAGGGCCTGCGCGTAGTGGGTCCAGCCGTGCGCGCGGAACACCTGGAGCAGACCGAGGAACGACGAGCCCGTCAGCGAACTCGCGGTGGTGATGGCTCGCCGGGCGAGCCGGTCGAGCGATTCCGGCTGGCCGTGTCGCTGCAGGGAGCGGGCCAGGAAGCCGAGCCCGGCCTTGTTGAGGGGACCGAGGGCGTAGCGCAGTTCCTCGCGTAACGCGGCCAGAGCAGCTTCTCGGTCCTCGGCGTCGTCGCCACCCGGCATGCGCCCTCCCCTGCGGCCTGGCCGCCCCACCGGTGGTGCCACGACGCATGCGAGGAGCCGCCGGCGGAGCGACACAGGAGGAACCAGCCCCGCCGAGTCCGCCCCCCTTCCCTCGCCGCGTCACATCCCCGTCACCCGCGCCACCGTGAACGGCGGGGTCGGTGTGCCCTGGCCCATCGGGCCGCCCTTGTCGAACTGGGAGCGGACGACGAGGAGGCCGTGGGGGGTGTGGGCCAGGGTGGTGGGGATCTGGAGGGTGGGGGTGGTCAGGGTGCGGGTCAGGTGGGCCTCGGTGCCGTTGGGGGAGAGGTGCCAGCGGGTCAGGGTGTTGCTCGCGTTGTGGGCGGCCCACAGGGTGCGGTGGGACAGGTCCAGGCCGTCGCCGTGCAGCAAGTTGCCGCCGTGCAGGGCGACTTGGCGTACGGAGCCGTCGGTCACGTCGACCCGGTACAGGCCGCCGCCGGTCATGTCGACGACGAACAGCAGGCGTCCGGTGGCGTCGGCGGCGATGCCGTTGAGGGTGTAGGCGTTCGGCCCGTGCGAGGGGACGGCTCCGCTCAGGTCGTACGTCGCTGTCAGCGGTGCCCGGCCGCCCCGGGCGTGGGCCAGGTCGGCCGGGGTGATCCGGTAGATCACCGGACGCACGCTGTCGGTCGCGTACACCGTGCCGTCCGCCGTGATCACGAGGTCGTTCAGGAAGTGCTGGTCGCCCTCCGGTGCCTCGAAGCGGGCCAGCAGGGAGCGGTCGTGCAGGTCGTACACGTCGATCCCGGTGGTGTGGTCGATGACCCAGAGGCGTCCCGCCCGGTCGGCCTTCAGGCCGTTGGCCGTCGTACGGCCGTCCGTGCCGGCCGGCAGGAAGATCTCGGCGGCCGGCAGGAATGCCTCGGCGGCGCGGCTGCCGGCGGTGGCGCGGTAGATCGCGCCGGTCGTGTAGGAGCCGACGTACGCGTCGCCGGTGCGGGGGTCGAGGGCGATGCCCTCGGGGTAGGCGCGGTCGTCGGGGAGGGTGAAGGCGGTGGAGATGCGGGGGCCGGCGGCCGCGGCCGCCCGGGGCGCGGCGACGGCGACGGCCGCGGCGGCGGCGCCGGTCAGGAAGGTACGGCGGTGGATCGAACGGGACACGACAGGCGCCTCTCGGTTCGGCTACTCACTGGATGGCGAAGGCAAAGCTATATTAGTACTCTAATCATCGCTAGTGCATTAATCGCCCGGAGAGTATTCATCCTGGCCAAGGCATTAATGTGGTCCGGTGACCTCCATGCCCGCGTCCGAGCGCCTCGGTTCCCATCTCAAGCGGGCCGAGCAGGCCCTCAACGCGACCAAGGCGGCGGTCCTGAAGCCCGCGGGCGTGACCGTCGCCCAGTACGCCGCGCTGCTCCACCTCGACGAGAACCCCGGCATCTCCGCGGCCGCCCTCGCCCGGCTGTGCGGGGTCACCCCGCCGACCATGAACACGGTCCTGAAGAACCTCCAGGACCGTGGTCTGATCACCCGCAGCCCGCACGAGTGGCACAAGAACGTCCTGGAGACCCGCCTCACCGACGCCGGCCGCGCCGTCCTCGCTGCGGCCGACACCGCCGCCGTACGCGTCGAGCGGGCCCTCGGCGCGGAGTTCACCGAGGCGGAGCGGGACGCGCTGACCGGGCTGATCGCCCGCTGTGTCAGAGTCCTGGAGGAACAGCGCCCGGGAAGTTCATGACGGGCTCCGGCGCCGGATCCGTCACCCAGCCCGCCACCAGCACCAGCCGGGACTCCCGGTCGACGGCGAGAAAGCCGAAGGGGCGGTCGAAGACGGCCCGCACGACCGTCGACTCGTAGCGGTACTGCGGCGGCGCGCTGCCGTACGGCACCGCCACGGCCGTCACCGCCGCCGCCCGGAACCCCAGCGGACCGAACTGCGCCAGCGCCGACTGGCGGGCCTGGCCGATCGCGAGGGGGTGGTCACTGATGCCGGGGAAGTGGCCGTGGTGGGTGTCGGCGGCCGCCGTGAGCCCGAACAGCCCGGCCAGGGCGAGCAGATCGTGATCGGCGCGCACCTCGTACGCCACCGTCCGCACATCCAGCGTCAGCGGCGTCGGCTCGACGGCCGGCTGCTGCTCCACGTACAGGCCCGGCCCCACATGCCCGTGCGGCAGCCCGCCACCCCCGGTGAGCGGCAGCGCCCGCTCCACGATCCCCACCCCGGCGTGCAGCACCTGCCCCGGCGTCATGTGCTCCTCGCCGAGCACCAGATGGACGTCGATGCCGTTGTCACCGGGCACCGTCAGCGCCGTGACGAAACCGTCCGGCGTGCCCGTCACGCCCACCCGGTCCGGCCGTGGGCTGCGCCGGTGCAGCCCACGCAGGGTACGGCCCTGCCAGGGGCCCGCCTGAGGCCTGAGCGGCTGCTCGTCGAAGGGCTGTCGCCAGGTCGTGCGCAGCGCGAGCGCGCTGGCGAGCACCATCCGCGCGTCCCGGGTCAGCGTCACCGGCATGCGCTCGACCAGCCCGCCGGTCCGCTCGGCGGCCCAGGCGTCCAGCCGTTCCTGCGCGGTGACGAGGTCGTCCCCGAACACCCCGTACGTCCCGGCGGGCAGCCCGGCCCGCCACTCGTCGCGCAGCGCCAGCCCCTGGTACGTCCACAGGCCGAGCGCCGCGTCCAGGCCGGACACCGAGGCGAGCGCCACCAGCAACTCCCGTGCCGCACCGGCCGCTTGCTCGGCCGGCACGCCCAGCGCACCGGCCAGCTCGGCGCGCGCCGGGCCCGCCGCGCCGTCGGCCAGGAAGGCCAGCAGGGGCCAGACCCCGGGCGCGGAGAAGACCGTGCCCTCGGGCAGGGTCTGTGCCCAGCGGCTCGTCAGCCCGTTCACCTGGCGTACCGTCTCGGCGGTCACCTTGCTCACTCGTCGTTCTCCCACGCGTTGTTCATGTGCTTCCCGTCCGGGTACTGCGGGAACGGCAGTGGATCTGTCACCCATCCCGCTGCCAGCACCAGTCGTGAGTGCCGGTGCAGGGCGAGGAAGCCGAAGGGCCGGTCGAAGGTGGCGTCGATGCGTGTCGTGACATACCGCAGGGCAGGCGGCAGGCCGGCCCCGACCGCCCCGAACGCCGTGACCGCGGCGGCGCGGAAGCCCAGTGCCCCGAACCGGGCCAGGGCGCTCTGCCCGGCCGCCCCGACGGCGAGCGGGGCGGCGCTGACGCCGTGGAAGTGCCCGGCGCTCGTGTCCCGCGCGGCCGTCAGGCCGAACAGCTCGTGCCGCGCCAGCAGATCGTGGTCCGCCGTCACGTCGTACGCCGCCGTCACCACGTCCAGGGTCGGCGGCTCGCGCCGTGCGGACCGCTCCTTGACCACCCGCAGCCCCGGGCCCGCCTCGCCGTACGGCAGCCGGGAGCCGGGTACGACGGTGCGCGGCCGGTGCAGCAGGTCCACGCCGGCGCCCAGCACCCGGCCGGGCGCCATCCCCTCCTCGCCCAGCAGCAGATGGACGTCCAGCCCGCCCGTGCCGAGCACCTTCAGTTCGGTGACCCAGCCGTCGGGTGTGCCGGCGACCCCGACCCGGTCCAGTACGGCGCTGGTCCGGCGCAGGCCCAGCCGTTCGACGTCGGCCCAGGGCGCGTACGCCGTCTCCAGCGGCACCTCCGTGAAGGGCCGCAGCCAGCGGGTCCGCAGCGCCAGTGCCCCGGCCAGCACCAGCTCGGTGTCCTCGATCGGCGCGACCGGCATCGCGCCGATCAGTCCGCCGGTCCGCTCCGCCGCCCAGGCGTCCAGCGCCCGCCGGTCCGCCGCGAGGTCCCCGGTGAGCACCCCGTGCGCCTCGGCGGGCAGCCCCGCCTTCCACTCCGGGACCAGCTTCAGCGTCCGCTTGGTCCACAGGCCCACGGCGGTGTCCACGCCGGGCAGGGCGGCCAGCGCGCCGAGCAACTCCCGGGCCGCGCCCGCCGCTTGATCCGCCGGCAGGCCGAGGGCCTCGCTCAGCTCCGTCCGTGCCGGGCCCGTCGCGCCGTCGGCCAGGAAGGCCAGCAGGGGCCAGACCCCGGCGGCCGAGAAGACCGTGCCGCCGCGCGCGGTCGCCGCCCAGCGCCGGGTGAGTCCGTTCACGGCCCGGACGACCTCGGCGCCCGCCCGGCCCCCGGTACCGGCGTTGCCGCCCGTCCGGCCCCCGGTCAGGGTCCCCACCCTCATTCCGCCCCCGTTTCCGCCCCGCTCGCCCTGCGCCCAGTGGTACGTCCGCCGGGCCACCGGCCGTTCAGCGGTCCCGGGCTGTCGCCGCCCGGCCCAGGAGCACGGTACCGGTGTCCCTGCCGCCGCCCTCCGGCCCCACCAGCCAGAAGCCCCGTTTCGGCCACTCCGCCCGCGCCCGCGGGGCCCGTCGGTGTCACCGCCGTACCCCCAACAGCCGGGCGGTCCCCGGGTGTTGCCGCCGTAGCGGCCATCGACACGGGGCCACGGCCCTTTCGGCCACGCGACGTCAGGTGTGAGCGCACCTATACGGGGGAGAAAGTGCCTGGGTAAAGCCCTCCCACCCCCCTTGTCATCACATCGAGTGATTCTCTGGCCTTTGCTTGCGTGGCACAACCCACGGTTGCCAGGCTGTTGCTGTCTGTACAACCTGATGGGAGCGGCCAGTGACTTTCGGTGAGCAGCCGGCGTACCTGCGCGTCGCGGGTGATCTCCGCAAGAAGATCGTCGACGGTTCACTGCCGCCCCACACCCGGCTGCCCTCCCAGGCCCGTATCCGCGAGGAGTACGGCGTCTCGGACACGGTCGCGCTGGAGGCGCGCAAGGTGTTGATGGCCGAGGGGCTGGTCGAGGGCCGTTCCGGCTCCGGGACGTATGTGCGCGAGCGGCCCGTGCCCCGGCGGGTGGCCCGCTCCGGGTACCGCCCGACCGGCGGTGCCACGCCCTTCCGGCAGGAGCAGGCCGACGCGGCGGTGCGCGGCACCTGGGAGTCGAGCAGCGAGCAGGCCGAGGCCGGGACCGCGATCGCCGACCGGCTGTCCATCCAGGTCGGCGACCGGGTCATGCGCACCAAGTACCTCTTCCGGGAGGCCGGCGAGCCGATGATGCTCTCCACGTCCTGGGAGCCGCTCGCCGTCACCGGCCGTACCCCGGTGATGCTGCCGGAGGAGGGGCCGCTCGGCGGGATGGGTGTGGTCGAGCGCATGCGCGCCATCGACGTCATCGTGGACAACGTCACCGAGGAGGTCGGCGCCCGCCCCGGCCTCGCCGAGGAGTTGCATGTGCTGGGCGGGGTCCCGGGCCATGTGGTCGTGGTCGTCCAGCGCACGTACTACGCCTCCGGCCGCCCGGTGGAGACGGCCGATGTGGTCATCCCGGCCGACCGGTACCGGGTGGCGTACCACTTGCCGGTGAGGTGACGGCCGGGTTCGCGAGGCAGGGGGTACGGCCGAGTCTGCCGGCGAAGTGGCCGCCGGGTCTTTCGCGCCGGTGCGCGCGCCTCGCTGAGTGAGGTAGCGCACACCCTGGCGCGCCCGGGCCCCATGTCCCGGTCGCGCGGCCTCGGTCGCGGGTCGGACGGGTGCTGCAATCCGGCCGTTTTCCCAGGTGAACACGGGTCACTCGGATATGCCTACGACTCGGGAGGGCGGCGCTCACAACGGCGCGTTCACTCCCGTGCGCCCCCGGTGTTCTGGCTGGTTGCGTACCTCTTTGTGAAAAGGCGTATTCGCTGCGTAAAGGTTGGGCGTACGCTCGGGCATATGCGGATTGCGGTTTCCTTATACGGGGCGCGACCGGGGCCCGGGACGGGACGGGGATCCCCGCGGGCGAGCTCGGCCGAGCGTGGGGGAGGGCGGGGCGGTGCAAGAAGGGGCAACGCGGGCGGTGGGGGCCATGAGTGAGGGGACGGTCTCCCTGCCCTGGATCGTCATACGGCAGGACGACAACGGCAATCGCTATCGCGTCGGGCGGTACGCGACCCGCGCCGAGGCTCAGAAGATCGCCGACAGCCTCGACGACCGGGGCCACAAACAGCTCTACTGGGTCGAGCGCATCGGTCAGAACGGGGACGGCGGCCGCAACTGACCCCGCGGACCCTCCCGTAGGCTCCGCCCCATGACGCCCATGACGGACCGGATGACACCCGAGGCGGACCGGATCGTGGTGGTGGGAGCCGCCCTGCTCGACGGCGGCCGGCTGCTCGCCGCGCGCCGCAGCGCCCCCGCCGACCTCGCCGGACGCTGGGAGCTGCCCGGCGGCAAGGCCGAGCCGGGCGAGCGGCCCGAGGACGCCCTGGTGCGCGAACTGCGCGAGGAACTGGGCATCGACGCCGAACCCGTCGAGCGCGTACCCGGCCAGTGGCCGCTGCGGGCGCCGTACGTCCTGCAGGTGTGGACGGCCCGCCTGCGCCCCGGCTCGCCCCCGCCCCGGCCCCTCCAGGACCATGACGAGCTGCGCTGGTTGACCCCGGACCAGATCTGGGAGGTGAACTGGCTCGACCAGGACGTCCCGGCGGTCCAGGAGGTAACCGCCCGATCGAAAGCGGGGCGAAGCCCCCGCTAGGGGCGCGGGCCGCGGCCGGCCGAGACGAACCCGCAGTCGCACAGCACCCGCACAGCACCCGCATCACCCGCACCCCCCGGGCTCTTGGGCGCACGGCGGAACCCGCGGAGCCATTCGTGCCACTGTGCGCCCTCCCGCGCGGTACTGCCCCCGGGATATCGGGTATGTGCCCATTAACCCCATGAAACCGGACATGGGTGGGCTCGCTGGCCTGGGAAGTGATCGGCGTGATCGACACCGATGGCGACTGCGCCGAGTGGAGCTTTCCCGCGGAACCGGGCGCCGTACGCACCGCACGCGCCGCGGTCCGCGGGCAACTGCACGGCTGGGACCTCGACTGCCTTGCCGACCTTGCCGTGTTGCTGGTCAGCGAGCTGGTCACCAACTCGCTGCGGCACGCCACCGGCCCCATCGGCGTACGGCTCGTACGCCCCGTGGGCCTGGCCGACACCCTGCTGGTGGAGGTCTCCGACCCGCTGCCCGACCCGCCGCGCGAGCGCGTCGCCCGCGACGAGGACGAGAGCGGGCGCGGTCTGCAACTGGTCGCCGGCTCCTCGCGCCGCTGGGGCACCCGGCCCGGCGCGAGCGGAAAGACCGTCTGGTTCGAGCTGGCGGTGCCGGGCTGAGCCGGGAGCATCCGCGGAAGCACGAGGGGAGCAGGGGGTGTACGGGGGACGGCGGTGAGCCCCTCGTGCGCCCCGGGCGCACGGTCGACCCCGGAGTGCGTGATTCGAGGGCGTGTTCCCTGGTTAGAAGAGTGGAAGTGTTGTCGCGGAACGGTCCTGAAATCATCTGGACCGAGCTGTGATCGTGAACACCGTGTCGTGCGGCGCCGTAGTGCTGGATACTGCGGGCAGCCGCCTCCGGTGACCGGTGCCGGGTGCGGTGAGCTGGAGGGGACGGTTCGCGTGAGCGAGATACCAGCGAAGGCCACGGAGTCCGAGGACCCGTCGGACGGCGCGAGGGACCCGGCCGCGGAGGCCGCCGCGGCACCCGGCGACGCCATGTGGCAGAGCAGTCCGCCCGGTTCGATCTACGACTACATCAAGGTCGCGTCCTTCTCCATCAGCCCCGGTGGGCTGGTCGACCAGTGGAGTCTGCGCGCCGAGCAGCTCTTCGGCATCCCCGCCGCACGCGCCGTGGGCATGGATCCGATAGAGGCCTTCATCGACCCCGATCTGCGCGAGCGCGGCCAGCGCAAGATGGCCGAGATTCTCGACGGGCGGGAGTGGACCGGGGTCGTGCCCTTCCGGATGCCGGACCAGGCCGACGGCTCGCGCGGCGAGGAGGGCCTGGCCGAGGTCTACGTCATGCCCACCCGCACCGCCGAGGGGGACAAGGCCGCCGTCTGCATCGTCGTGGACGTCCGCACCCTGCGCAGCATCGAGACCGATCTGGCCGCCTCGCAGGCCATCTTCGGGCAGTCCCCGTTCGGATTCCTGCTGATCGACATCGATCTGAGGGTCCGTCGGGCCAACGAGCGGTTCGCCTCCATCTTCGGCGGCACCCCGGACGACCACCGGGGCAACGGCGTGCACGACTATCTGCCGCGCGGCGAGGCAGAGCGGGTTTCGGCCACGCTGCGGCGGGTCCTGGAGACCGGCCAGTCCATCACCGACATGCATGTCACGGGTCATGTCCCCGGCTCCGAGGAACGCCGGCACTGGTCCGTCAACCTCTACCGGGTGCACGGCGGTACCGGGCGCCCCATCGGCATCGCCTGGCTCGGCACCGACATCACCGCCCGCCGAGCCGCCGCCCGCGAGGCCGCCAACGCCCGGCGCAATCTCGCCCTGCTCAACGAGGCCGGCGCCCGCATAGGGAACTCCCTCGACCTGGAGACCACCGCCCGGGAACTCCTCGACGTGGTCGTCCCCGGCTTCTGCGACCTCGCCACCGTCGACCTCTACCAGGGCCTGCTCACCGGCGACGAGACCCCGCCCGGCCTCACCGACGGCAGCGCCGAACTGCGCCGCGTCGCCTTCGCGAGCGCCGTGTCCGACGCGCCCTTCAGCGACTCCGGCGACCCCGTCGCGGTCGGCGCGGTCCACCACTTCCCCTTCAACTCGCCCTGCGCGGACGCCCTGCGCACCGCCCGCCCGCAGCGCGTCCCCGCGGAGGACGGGAGCCTCGTGCAGTCCACGCTGGCGGTTCCGATGGTCGCCCATGACACCGTCGTCGGCCTCGCCCGGTTCGCCCGCACCAAGGGCAGCGAGCCGTTCGGCGACCGTGACCGGGACCTGGCCGTGGAGCTGGCCGCGCGTGCGGCCGTCTGCATCGACAACGCGCGCCTGTACCGCCGGGAACACGAGCGCGCCCTGATCCTGCAACGGTCACTCCTGCCGCCGGGCGCCCCCGAGGCCTCGGGCCTGGACATCGCCTGCCGCTACCTCCCCGGCAACGCGGCGACCGAGGTCGGCGGCGACTGGTTCGACGTCATCGAACTGCCCGGCCACCGTACGGCGTTGGTGGTCGGCGACGTGATGGGCCGGGGTCTGCGCGCGGCGGTGGCCATGGGCGAACTCCGCACGGCGGTCCGCACGCTGGCCCTGCTGGACCTCGAACCGGCCGAAGTCCTCTCGGCGTTGGACGAGATCGCCCGCGGACTCGGCACCCCGGGCGGCGTCCAGCAGGCCACGCGCACGGCCCGCCAGTCCCGGGACGCCGACCTCTCCGAGGTCTACCTGGCGACCTGTGTGTACGCCGTGTACGACTCCGTCACCAGACGCTGTACGTTCGCCAACGCCGGCCATCTGCCACCGGTCCTGGTCGAGCCCGGTGAGCCGGCCCTGATGCTGGACGTGCCGCCCGGCATGCCGCTCGGCGTGGGCGGCGAGCCCTTCGAAGAGGTCGAGGTGGAACTCCCCGAGGGCGCGCTGCTGGCCCTCTACACCGACGGCCTGGTCGAATCCCGCGACCATCCCCTGGACGAGGGCCTGCAGGCCTTCGTGGGCGCCCTCACGGACCCCTCCCGTCCCCTGGAGGACGTCTGCGACCACGTCCTCAACACCCTCGACACCCACCACGGCGAGGACGACATCGCGCTGCTGATGGCCCGGGTGCAGGGCCTGCCGGCCGACTCGGTCGGCGACTGGACGCTCCCCCGCGAGCCACGCAGCGTGGGCCGGGCCCGCGAGTACGCCCGCGCCCAACTGCTCAGCTGGGACCTGGAGCCCCTGGTCGACACGACGGAACTCCTGGTCAGCGAGCTGGTCACCAACGCCCTGCGGTACGGCGAGGGCGAGATCCGCCTACGGCTCCTCCTGGACCGCACCCTGGTCTGCGAGGTCTGGGACTCCGGGCTGGTCCAGCCCCGGCGCCGGCGCGCCCGGGACACCGACGAGGGCGGCCGGGGCCTCCAACTCGTCGGCCTGCTCAGCGCGGCCTGGGGTTCCCGCCGGACGCCGCGCGGCAAGACGGTGTGGTTCGAGCTGCCGTTGCCAGGGGGCGAGACGGGGCTCACCGACCCGGCGGAGGCGCTGCTGAGTCTCTTCTGACGTGCGGATGAGCACCCTTGAGGGCGCGGAGGAGCTCCGGGATCCGGGGCCCCTCAGCGCTTTCAGGTCTGGTACTCGCCGACCCAGGAGCGCTTCAGAAGGGCCCTCGGGAGGTACTCGGACTCGACGTCGATCGGCATGTCGGCGTCGTGGGCCATGCACGCGATGGCGAGCGGAGCGAGGGCGACCAGCCCTTCGCCGCTCAGGGAGCGGGCCTCGTTCGCGGTCCAGTACTCCTTGTGCCAGGTGAGGGCGTCCACCAGGGACGCGTTGAACTGTTCGGTCTCCCGGCGCAGATAGCGGTGGAAGAGTTCGAGTGGCGGGTAGAGGATCTTCAGCATGAGTTCCGGGCCGGCGATCCGGGCGGCCTCGGGGGCTGTGCCGTTGATGGCGGTGGTCAGGGTGTCCCAGGTCTCCTGTCGCCCGAACCAGAAGTTCTGCAGGGTTTCCACCCAGGCGTAGAGGTACTCGTCGAACTCCGCGCCGGACGCACGCAGGAAGGAGACGGGCACCTGGGCCAGCTGGTTGACCCGGTCGTTCTCGCGGCAGATCACCGCGAGGGAGAAGGAGGTGAGCCAGTTGCCCGCGTGGAGATAGTCCTGGGGGCCGGTGGCGGGAAGGTGCTTCACCTCGCCCGTGCTGCCGACACGGCAGGGCACGGGCCCCTCGGCGGCCGTACCGGCGGCGAAGAGCCCGCAGCCGACCTGCATGGCGGTGACCCATGCTTCCCAGGTCGGAAACTCACCGGCCGTTGGGTTGGTCAGGCAGCGCCACTTCGCGAGAGTGAGCGTGGCCGGCAGCGCGTCGTAACGATCGTCCTCCGAGGTCTCGACGTGGTCGAGTACGTCCTTCGTGCCCTTGATGATCGGCGCCATGAGCTCCTCCGCGTTGTCTGTGCGGAACTCATGGCGGGGGATGCGGGTGACCACTTGCTCTCCTCGGACTGGAACGTGAAGTGTTCCATGACGGCTCCGGCGTAGGTGTGGCCCGTGTTGTCAACCGCCTTCACCAGCACGTACTGCAGCTTGCCCTCACGCAGCGCGGTACGGAGCTTCGAGGCGATTTCCGCATCCTTTCCACCACGATTGGTCATCTCGGCCAGGATCGTGCGGATATATGGCCTGGTTCCCTGCTTCACCTTCATACCCTGGGCTCCGCCGTCATGGGCGGTCGGGTCGAGCGGATCGGGATCGGCGTCGACGGCAGTGCGTCGAAGGCCTTTTCGGCGTTGAGCAGGTTCAGTGACAGCCTGCGGTTCCGCGCCGCCTCGTTGAGGTCCGGACGACTGTGCTCGGGGGCCGAGTCCGGGCCGAGAGGCGTGGGGTTGAACTTGGTTTCCGACGGCCCGTGCGGCATGTCGTGGGCGGCCATCCAGCCGCCGCCCGGCTTCTCGGTGAGCTGCGGCAGTTCCTGGCCGTCGACCAGCCTGTCGACGCTGTCGCGCTTGCCGGGCCCCCACTTGTCGTAGTGCTCCGCGCGCCAGGCCGGGTCCTCGTTGGCGAGCCGGACGTGCTCGCGGCTGATCGCTGCCCGTTCGTCGGCCGTCCGCTGCTCGGCAGGCTTCTCGCGGGCCGCCTCGTATTCCGCACGGTGCCGTGCCGCTTCGTCCGCATGGTGCGCGGGGCCGTGTGTGCCGTGCGTCGCGTCGTCGCCGGCACCTCCTGCGTGGTCGAGCGCGTCATTGCCGATCCCGCCGGCACCGCCCGGACCGGTGTGTGGTTCGGCGCCGTGGCCGGGCAGGTGGGTGTCGCCGCCGTGGCCCGGCAGCCCGTGGCCGGGGGTGTTGACGTCGCCGGTGTGGCCACCGGGCACGTGGTCGCCCGACCCGGGAGCGGGCACCGCGTGGTCGCCGGTGCCGGCGGGGGCGTGGGTGTCGACGCTGTTCGTCGGCGTGTGGGCGTCGGCCCGACCGCCCGGCAGGTGGTCGGCGGTGCCGCCGGGCAGGTGGTCGCCCAGGCCGCTGCCGCCGCCCAGAACGCGGCCACCGCCGCCGTGACATCGTCACGGAGCTGGTTGTTCTTCTTGACCTTGTCCTCGTCGTACTCCCAGTCGTGATCATCCTTGACCGAGTCGACGAACGACGTGGCCTCACGCTTGAGATCCGCCAGCTTCACCCGCGGAGCGGATGTTCCCGGCGTCCTTCTTCAGCGCACCGTAATCCTTCTCCAACTGCACTTACGGGGAGTCAGGGGCGTGGTGCGTCGTGACGTGCTCGTGTGGTCGGGCCGCCGAAGCTTGTCGGGGGGCCTCCGTCCTGTCGTTCCGCCAGCAGTACGCCGCCCAGGACCGCACCGGCCAGTCCGGGCTCGGTTCCGGCGGTGCCCGCGTAGGGGTTGCCGTGGGCTCGTACGTCCCGTTCGGCCAGGTCCCGGGCCTCGCGGGCCAGGGAGTCGGCGCCCTCGGCGCGGTCCGCGCCCAGCTCCCGCTCCGCCTCCGCCAGGAGGACCCGCGCCTCCGGGCCCACGGCGCCCCGGTGCACCGCGATGAAGTCGTCCGCCCCGGCGACGGAGCTCCGCGCCACGAGCAGCGCCGCTGCGGCCGGCGCGCCGAAGTGGCCCGTCTCCAGCCGTTCCACGGCCCGCGCGATCCGGCGCAGGGCGTCCAGCGGGTCGTACGGGCCCGTCGTCAGTTCCTCCCGTACGGCGGCGAGTACGGCGTCCGCGTGGGCCAGCCGGGCCCGCAGTTCGCCGTTGGTCAGAGGTTTGTGTGCGCCCCCGTGCCGGGCCGCCGCGAGCACCGACTCGGCGCCGGTCAGGGCGGCCGGCACCAGTCGCGCCGCCTCCCGCAGCTCCGTCGCGAGCCGTTCCACCGCGGTCACCAGGATCTCGGCCTGGGCCACCGCGCCCTCGGCGGCGCGCAGCTGCCCGGCGGCCCGCTCGCCGGCGTCCGCGTCGGCCGCCTGGCGGGCCTCGTTGAGCTGAACCGTGGCGAACACCAGGCGGTCCTTGGCCTGTTCGACGTACCCGGTGACGGGCGCGGTGGCCGTGGGCGTGCTGTGGCCGTGCAGCGCGGTCAGGGTCTCCTCGGCGGTCACCGTGCGCGCCGTCAGCTCCCGGAACCGTCCCTCGGCCGTCTCCAGCGCCCCGGCCAGCCCCGGCCCCTCCAGCTCCCGCAGCACGTCCAGCGCGGCGGCCTCCGCGTCCAGCCGGCGGCCCGCCTCCGCGCACCGGCCGACCACGCCGACCAGCGCCTGCCGGCGCGCGGCGGCGTCCTGCGGCACCCCCTGCTCGTACCGCCGCCAGATCGCGCACGCGGCCGTGAGTTCGGTCTCGGCGGCGCGCAGGGCATGCACGAAGGGCTGGGTCTCGGCGTCCGTGAACCTCTGCTGGACGAAGGAGAGTTCCTCCCGGCTCGTCCGTACGCAGTCGTCGGCCAGGACCAGCGCCGCCCGGGCCTGGCGCTCGAAGTCGGCCGGGGTGGGGGTCGGCGGGGCGGGGGAGACGGTTCCGGGGGTCGTACGGGTGCGGGCACGGCGGGTGCGGCGCAGGTAGCCGTATCCGGCCAGCACCACGGCCGCCACCCCCGCGACGAGCGGCAGCACCAGGTCGGCGGCGGACGTCCCGCCCTGCTGCGGCGCGGCAACGGTGGAGGCGCGGGCGGAGACGGAGGGCGCGGAGACGGCGGCGGCACCCGCGACCGTCCCGGCGGGCGCCGCCGGAACCGGATCTCGCGCACCGACCGTCATCACCGGCAACACCAGCCAGCCGACCCCGACCACGGTGCCCAGCACGGCATACGCCACCCGCACCCATATGTGCGCCGTGGCGCTCCGAGGTCGGCCCCGAATCAGGGAGGACGTCACATTTCGGAGCGTATGGGCAGGTAGGCGCCTTCGCGAGCGGGGCGGATACGGGTGGGGGACGAGACGGACAGGCGGTCAGAAATGGACACCCGAGGAGTGGACAGCAGAGGAGTGGACAGCAGAGGGGTGGATCCCAGTGGAGCGGACTCCAGAGGAGTGGATCCCCGAGGAGTGGTCGGCGCCCTCTTGCACCGCGTCCGCCGCCGCCCCCTCCGTCACACCCTCGCCGCCCTCACCCTCCTGCTCCTCCCCTTCCTCACCGCCGAAACAGCCCTCCGCCTCAACTACACCGGCACCCCGGAACCCGGCACCACCACCCGCCACCAGGACGCCCTCTGGCTGGGCCACGCCTGGGTCGACGGCCGTAAGACGGACGAGGACGTCCAGGCCCTCGCCCGCCGGCTGAAAGACACCGGTATCCGCGACCTGTACGTCCACTCCGGTCCGCTGGAGCACGACGGCACGCTCCCCGGCTCCGCCTACCCGAAGGCCCGGCGGCTGATATCGGCGCTGCACCGCGCGGCACCCGGCGTCCGGGTCCAGGCCTGGCTCGGCGACAAGCTGGCCACCGAGAGCCCCGACGGGCTCCACCTGGACCGACCCGCCACCCGAGCCGCGATCCTCGGCTCCACCCGTCACGTCCTCGCCGCCGGTTTCGACGGGGTGCACTTCGACCTGGAGCCGCTGCACTCCGGCGACCGCGACTACCTCGCCCTCCTCGACGACCTGCGCGCCCTCACCCACGCCCGGCACGCCGTCCTCTCCGTCGCCGCCCACCAGATCGACCCGCTGCCCGCGTTCCACTCCTTCTGGGGCGCGACCACCGGGCACCCCAAGTGGTGGTCGCAGGCCTTCTTCGGGCAGGTGGCCCGCCGGGTGGACCAGATCGCCGTCATGTCGTACGACACCATGCAGCCGCTGCGGAGTCTCTACGGAGGCTACGTGGCCCAGCAGACGAGCCTCGCCCTGGAGGTCACGCCGGACACCACCGATCTGCTCATGGGCCTGCCCTTCTACCACGAGAACCGTTTCGGCCACTGGGCCCACGCGGAGACCGTCCCGGCCGCCGTACGCGGTGTCCGCCTCGGCCTGTCCCGCACCGACGCCGACCGCGTCCGCTTCGGCGTCGCCCTGTACGTCGACTTCGCGGCGACGGAGGCGGACTGGCGGGCCTACCGGGAAAACTGGGTTCGCTGAGCGGAGCCGAACTTTCCCTTTGCGGAATCCATGCGCGGTATCGCCGGGCACAATCTGGCGGCGGTGCTCGGCCTGGTGGGAACATGATCGCCATGGACATGTTCTTGGCGCCGGCTGCCGCCGTCGTCTACGGGCTGCTCGGCGCGGCCGGGATCGCGGGCATCACGACCGGCTGGGTCGTGCCCTGGAGTCGCGCCCGCGTGCTGCGCCCCAGGCTGTGGGGCTACGGCTGTCTCCTCGCGGCCTCCGGCGGGCCGGTGTTCCTCTACCTCGGCCCGCTCGGCTCCCTGGGTCCGCTCGCCCCGGAGCAGTACGGCTTCCTGCCCTGGCTCGGCTGGCTCGGCTTCATGGCCGGGCTGGGCCTGCAGATGCTGGCCCAGCGACCCGGCCGTGCCGTCACGAAGACCGTCTCCTGATCTTCGAGCCCAGCCACACCAGCGGGTCGTACTTGCGGTCGACCGCGCGTTCCTTCAGGGGGATCAGGGCATTGTCGGTGATCTTGATGCCCTCGGGGCAGACCTCCGTGCAGCACTTGGTGATGTTGCAGTAGCCGAGGCCGTGTTCGTCCTGGGCCGTGCTTTTGCGGTCCAGGCCGGATTCCGCCGCCGCGTCCAGGGGGTGCATGTCCAGTTCCGCGATCCGCATCAGGAAGCGCGGGCCCGCGAACGCCGTCTTGTTCTCCTCGTGGTCACGCACCACATGGCAGGTGTCCTGGCACAGGAAGCACTCGATGCACTTGCGGAACTCCTGCGAGCGGTCCACGTCCTCCTGCATCATCCGGTACTCGCCGGGACCGGCACCGGCCGGCGGCACGAAGGCCGGGACCTCCCTGGCCTTCTGGTAGTTGAAGCCGACGTCGGTCACCAGGTCGCGGATGACCGGGAAGGCGCGCAGCGGGGTGATCGTGATGGTCTCCTCGCGCGTGAACACCGACATGCGCGTCATGCACATCAGGCGCGGGCGGCCGTTGATCTCCGCCGAGCACGAACCGCACTTGCCGGCCTTGCAGTTCCAGCGCACGGCCAGGTCGGGCGCCTGGGTGGCCTGGAGGCGGTGGACGATGTCCAGGACCACTTCGCCGTCGTGGACCTCGACCGTGAAGTCGTCGAGGCCACCGCCCTCGACATCGCCCCGCCACACCTTGAAGCGGGCCTCGTAGCTGCTCACTCGTACAGCTCCTCTTCGGCGAGGTACTTGACCAGCTCCTCCTTCTCGAAGAGGGCGAGCAGGTCCGGGCGGATGGGGTCGGTGTTCTCGCGGGTGAGGCGGATCTGGCCGCGGCCGGGGTCGGTCGCCGCGAGGCCGCCGGCGGGGTCGGCGAGCGCGCAGAGCAGGTTCACATTGCGCCAGGCGCGGTCCATCGTCGGGTGGTCCTCGCGGGTGTGGCCGCCGCGCGACTCGGTGCGTTCCAGCGCCGCGCGGGCCACGCACTCGCTGACCAGCAGCATGTTCCGCAGGTCGAGGGCCAGGTGCCAGCCCGGGTTGAACTGGCGGTGGCCCTCGACCCCTGCCCGGCGGGCGCGTGCCCGCAGCTCGCCGAGCCGGTGCAGGGCCTGCTCCATCTCGCCCTCGCGGCGGATGATCCCGACCAGGTCGTTCATGGTCTGCTGGAGTTCCTGGTGCAGGGTGTACGGGTTCTCCGGCGGGCCCTCCTCGGCCGCCCGGTCCGCCTCCGCCGAGAAGGGCCGCAGGGCTTCCGCGGACGCCGCGTTCACCTGGGCGTCGTCCACCGGCGGGCGCTCGTGTGCCTGCGCGTACTGCGCCGCGTGCCAGCCCGCCCGGCGCCCGAACACCAGCAGGTCCGAGAGGGAGTTGCCGCCCAGGCGGTTCGAGCCGTGCATACCGCCGGCCACCTCGCCGGCCGCGAACAGGCCCGGCACCCCGCGCGCCGCCGCCGTGTCCGATTCGACCGCGATGCCGCCCATCACATAGTGACAGGTCGGCCCGACCTCCATCGCCTCCGCGGTGATGTCGACGTCCGCCAGCTCCTTGAACTGGTGGTACATGGAGGGCAGCCGGCGCCGGATCACCTCGGCGGGCATCCGGGTGGACACGTCCAGGAAGACCCCGCCGTGCGGCGAGCCGCGGCCCGCCTTCACCTCGGCGTTGATGGCGCGGGCCACCTCGTCGCGGGGGAGCAGTTCGGGAGGGCGCCGGTTGTGGTCCGGGTCCTCGTACCAGCGGTCGCCCTCCTCCTCCGACTCCGCGTACTTCTCCTTGAACACGTCCGGGATGTAGTCGAACATGAACCGCTTGCCCTCGGAGTTCCTGAGCACCCCGCCGTCCCCGCGCACCGACTCGGTGACCAGGATGCCCTTCACCGACGGCGGCCAGACCATGCCCGTCGGATGGAACTGCACGAACTCCATGTTGAGCAGGGGCGCTCCGGCCAGCAGCGCGAGCGCGTGGCCGTCGCCGGTGTACTCCCACGAGTTCGAGGTGACCTTGAAGGACTTGCCGATACCGCCCGTCGCGACCACGACCGCGGGGGCCTCCAGGACGAAGAAGCGGCCGCTCTCGCGCTCGTAGGCGAAGACGCCGGAAACACGATCGCCGTTTTTCAAGATCCTGGTGACCGTGCACTCCTGGAAGACCTTCAGCCGGGACTCGTAGTCCCCGGTCTCCTTGAAGTCCTCCTGCTGCAGCGCGACGATCTTCTGCTGGAGCGTGCGGATCAGCTCCAGGCCCGTACGGTCGCCGACGTGGGCGAGGCGCGGGTACTCATGGCCGCCGAAGTTGCGCTGGGAGATCCGGCCGTCCTTCGTACGGTCGAACAGCGCGCCCCAGGTCTCCAGCTCCCACACCCGGTCCGGGGCCTCCTGCGCGTGCAGCTCGGCCATCCGCCACTGGTTGAGGAACTTGCCGCCGCGCATGGTGTCGCGGAAGTGGACCCGCCAGTTGTCGTGCTCGTTGACATTGGCCATGGCCGCGGCGATGCCGCCCTCGGCCATCACCGTGTGCGCCTTGCCGAACAGCGACTTGCAGATCACCGCCGTACGGGCGCCCCGCTCGCGCGCCTCGATCGCGGCGCGCAGCCCGGCGCCGCCGGCACCGACCACGACGACGTCCCACTCCTGGCGGTCGACCACGGACATCGGCTCAGATCCTCACTGGGTCTCTAGAAGAAGCGCGGGTCGGCGAAGACCCCGGACGCGACGAGATAGACGTAGAAGTCGGCGAGCGCCACGCTCAGCAGCGACGCCCAGGCCAGCTGCATATGGCGGGCGTTGAGCCTGCCCACGAACTGCCATGCCTTGTAGCGCGCCGGATGCTTCGAGAAGTGCTTGAGCTTGCCGCCGACGATGTGCCGGCAGGAGTGGCAGGACAGGGTGTATGCCCAGATCAGCACGATGTTGACCAGGAAGACGAGGGTGCCGAGACCCATGTGGCCCCACCGGTAGTGGGTGTCACGGAAGGACAGCACCGTGTCGTAGGACAGCACGCCGGCGACCAGCAGGGCGGCGTAGAAGAAGTACCGGTGGACGTTCTGCAGGATCAGCGGGAAACGGGTCTCGCCGGTGTACTTCTTGTGCGGCTCGGCCACCGCGCAGGCGGGCGGGGACGCCCAGAAGCTGCGGTAGTACGCCTTGCGGTAGTAGTAGCAGGTCAGCCGGAAGCCGAGCGGGAAGATCAGGATGATGATCGCGGGGGAGATGCCCCACCAGCTCCCGAAGAGGTCGGCGTTCGGGCCGGCGTGCATGGTCTTGCAGTTCTGCGCCAGGCACGGCGAGTAGAACGGCGAGACGTACGGCGCCGCGTAGTAGTCGGCGTCCGCGAAGGCCCGCCAGGTCGAGTAGACGACGAAGGCGAACAGACCGGCCGCGGTGACGGCGGGCGCCAGCCACCAGCGGTCGGTCCGCAGATGCGGGGCGGTGATCGCGGCGCGCGTACCGGTCCGTACGCCGCCGCTGTTCTGTTGGGGTTCCGTACCAGTGGCCAAGGCGGGACTCCGGTAGGTCGGGGGTCAGGGGGCGCGGCGGTCGCGGGCGCCCAGGCCTTCGTCGTCCGTGTCCGTCCACAGGCTGATGTCGTAGGGCGCGTCGGAGATGGTGACGAGGTCGGGGCGGCGGGGCGCGTCCGAGGTGTCGGCGGTCGCGCGCAGCAGCGCCACGCTCTCGCGCAGATGGTCGGCGTCCAGTCGGACCCGGCGCATCTCCAGGCCGCCGCTGCCGAGCTGGTGCTCCAGGCGCCCCAGCGACCGGTACAGGTCGTCGAGAGAGCGCTGGACCGAGGTGATGTCGTCGTGCACGGACATGACTTGCCCTCACTTCCGCGGGTCCGGCGGGCCCTGGGCGGCAACGTTCATGCGCCTTGGAGTGTTGCGCTTCACACCTGCCGGTGTGAAGTCATGTGCAGCGATTGGCGGAGGCGTATGGGTGCATCACCGGTTGTGTTGCGCCACACGGGTGGGGTTACCGCCCGTCGTCGTCGTGTCGCCCGCTGTTGCCGGATCCTTTCCTCTTCAGTGGGCCGCATAGATCTGATCAGCTCCATATACCGCCAAACGTGATCATAACGCTCGCGGCTTCCCGGAGGTAGCAGAGATGTCCCACGACGGCGTCGGCGCCCAGTCGGCGAGGGCAGGGCAGCGCCCCCAAGGGGCGCGGGCAACTGCGCGAGCGGCCACGACGGGCCCGCGGACGACCGACGGCGCATCGCGGCACCACCCCTCACCGCGCCTCCAGCGGAGCGTCACCGCCTTTCTCGCCGCGGGCGTGCTGGCCGTGCCGTTCCTCGCCGGCTGCGGCGCGGACGAGGACAAAGCCGGCAAGCCCCTCGCCGGGCAGGACATCGTCCCCGCCGCCCGGGACCTGGTCGCCGACGGCGCCGTCCTGAAGTGGGCCGTCGACGCCGTCCCCGAGACCCTCAACGCCTTCCAGGCCGACGCCGACGCCGGCACCAACCGCATCGCCCAGGCCGTGCTGCCGTCGATGTTCCGGCTGGATGCCGCGGGCCGCCCGGTGCCCAACCCCGCCTACCTGGAGTCGGCCAAGGTCATCGAGACCGAGCCGCGCCAGGTCGTGCTGTACAAGCTGAACCAGCAGGCCGTCTGGAGCGACGGCCGGGAGATCGGGGCCGCCGACTTCCTCGCCCAGTGGCGTGCCCTGTCCGGCAAAAACAGCGCCTACTGGACCGCCCGCAACGCCGGCTACGACCGCATCGAGAAGATCGAGCGCGGCGCCAGCGACCTCCAGGTCCGGGTCACCTTCTCCCGCCCCTACGCCGACTGGAAGTCGCTGTTCTCGCCGCTGTACCCGAAGGAGGTCATGGGCACCCCGGCCGCCTTCAACGACGAGGCCCGCCGCAAGCTGAAGGTCACCGCCGGCCCGTTCACGGTGGACAAGGTCGACACCGCCGGCAAGGACGTCGTCCTCACCCGCAACCCGCGCTGGTGGGGCAGGTCCGCCAAGTTGTCCGAGATCGTGCTGCACGCCGTACCCCGCGACAAGCGGGCCGCGGCGCTCGCCGACGGCAGCGTGGACGTCGCCGACGTCGACCCCGCCGACGCCCAGCGGATCGGGCTCGCCGCCCACGGCACCGTGAACCCGCTGCAGGGCTCCGGCCGGACGTCCGTGAAGAAGCTGCGCGCCTGGGCGCTCGCGCACGACTTCGGCGCCGACTCGGCCAAGGCCGGCAAGAAGGAGCTGCGCAAGGCCATCGCCGCGTACCTGGACGAGCAGCTGGCGCTGCGCGGCGTCGAGGTGCGCAGGTCGCTGGAGCCCGCCTACACCCAGCTCGCCCTGAACGGCTCCGAGGGTCCCCTCGCCGACGAGCGCGTCCGCCGGGCCGTCGCCCGTGCCCTGGACCGCAAGGAGCTGGCCCGGCTGGTGCTCACCCCGCTGGGCCTGCCCGCCGTCCCGGTCGGCAGCCATCTCGCGCTGGCCGGGCAGGCCGCCTACGCCGACAACAGCGGCGCGGTCGGCGGCCAGGACGCCAAGTCGGCGCAGGCGCTGCTCGGCGACGCCGGCTGGGTGCCGGGCGGCCCGGTCAAGCCGGCGAAGAAGGGCGAGAAGGCCGCCGGCTCCGAGAGCGACCAGGGGGGCAGGAGCGGCGAGGAGGGCAAGGGGGACAAGGGTGACAAGTCCGACGGTGGCAAGGACGGCGAGTACATCGTCGGCGAGGACGACAAGAACGGGGACGGCAAGAACGGGGGCCGGGGTGACGACGGGGACCGGCATCTGGTGCAGGAGGGCAGGCACGGGGGAGCGCCCGGCGCGTACGCCCCCAAGGGCACGGCCGCGCCCGGCGCCGCGCCGGCGGCCCCGCTCGCCAAGGACGGAAAGGCGCTCGCGCTGCGCTTCGTGCTCCCGTCCGGCTCCGGCTCCGAGACGCTGAACTCGGTCGCCGAGCGGATCTCGGCCATGCTGGACCGGCTCGGCATCCGGACGACGATCATCAAGGTCTCGGACGAGAGCTACTTCAAGGACCACATCGCCTCCGGCGACTACGACCTCGCGCTGTACTCGTGGCCGTCCTCCGCGTTCCCGGCGACGGACGACCGGCCGGTCTTCGCGAAGCCGGTGCCGGCCGCGGACGGCTCGGTGAACGTCGAACAGAACTACACACGCGTGGGGACCGACCAGGTCGACCAGCTCCTCGACCAGGCCGCGGCGACCCTGGACGAGGGCGAGGCGGTCTCGCTGATCCGCAAGGCCGACGCACGGATCTGGGCGGCGGCCGGGTCGATTCCGCTGTATCAGCGGCCCCAGCTGGTGGCAGTGCGGAAGAACCTGGTCAACGTGGGTGCGTTCGGTTTTCAGACGCCCGTGTACGAGGACATGGGATTCCTGAAGAAGGGGGCGAAGGTTTCGGCGGCTCCCACCAAGGGGTAGAGCGGATCGTTCGGCCCGGCGAGCCCCAGCTGCCGAGGCCACGTAACATGGGGTGAGGCCGTGGCATGTCAAGCCCGGCAAGGCCCGCGTAACGCAGACGTACGCGCAGGCTTTCCTCACACTCCGGGAGTACGGCAACCTATGGCCACGCGCCACGACATCCGCAACGTCGCCATCGTCGCTCACGTCGACCACGGCAAGACCACCATCGTCGACGGCATGCTGAAGCAGGCCGGCGCGTTCGCCGCCCACCAGCTCGACCAGGTCGACGACCGGGTCATGGACTCGAACGACCTGGAGCGTGAGAAGGGCATCACGATCCTCGCCAAGAACACGGCGGTGAAGTACCACCCCAAGGACGGCGGGGACCCGATCACCATCAACATCATCGACACCCCCGGCCACGCCGACTTCGGTGGCGAGGTCGAGCGCGGTCTGTCGATGGTGGACGGTGTCGTGCTGCTGGTGGACGCCTCCGAGGGCCCGCTGCCGCAGACCCGCTTCGTGCTGCGCAAGGCCCTCCAGCAGCGCCTGCCCGTCATCCTGTGCATCAACAAGACGGACCGCCCGGACTCCCGCATCGACGAGGTCGTCAACGAGACGTACGACCTCTTCCTGGACCTGGACGCGGACGAGGACCAGATCGAGTTCCCGATCGTCTACGCCTGCGGCCGTGACGGCGTCGCCTCGCTGACCAAGCCGGAAGACGGCACCGTCCCCGCCGACAGCGACAGCCTGGAGCCGTTCTTCTCCACGATCCTGGAGCACATCCCGGCCCCGACCTACGACGAGGCCGCCCCGCTCCAGGCCCACGTCACCAACCTCGACGCCGACAACTTCCTCGGCCGTATCGCGCTGCTCCGCGTCGAGCAGGGCGAGCTGCGCAAGGGCCAGACCGTCGCCTGGATCAAGCGCGACGGCACCATCAGCAACGTCCGCATCTCCGAGCTGATGATGACCGAGGCGCTCACCCGCAAGCCGGCCGAGAAGGCCGGCCCCGGTGACATCTGCGCCGTCGCCGGTATCGCGGACATCATGATCGGCGAGACCCTCGCCGACACCGAGAACCCCGTCCCGCTGCCGCTGATCACGGTCGACGAGCCCGCGATCTCCATGACCATCGGCACCAACACCTCCCCGCTGGTCGGCCGGGGCGGCACCGGCAAGGGCGCGGACGCCAAGGCGGCCGTGAAGGACCGCAAGGTCACCGCCCGCCAGGTGAAGGACCGGCTCGACCGCGAGCTGATCGGTAACGTCAGCCTCCGGGTCCTGGACACCGAGCGCCCCGACGCCTGGGAGGTGCAGGGCCGTGGCGAGCTGGCGCTGGCCATCCTGGTCGAGCAGATGCGCCGCGAGGGCTTCGAGCTGACCATCGGCAAGCCCCAGGTGGTCACCAAGGATGTCGACGGCAAGACGTACGAGCCCGTCGAGCGCATGACGATCGACGTGCCCGAGGAGCACATGGGTGCCGTCACGCAGCTCATGGGCGTCCGCAAGGGCCGCATGGACAACATGTCGAACCACGGCTCCGGCTGGGTCCGCATGGAGTTCGTCGTGCCGTCCCGCGGTCTGATCGGTTTCCGGACCGAGTTCCTGACCCAGACCCGCGGCACCGGCATCGGCCACTCGATCCACGAGGGCTTCGAGCCCTGGTTCGGCACCCTGCAGACGCGCAACAACGGCTCGCTGGTCGCCGACCGCTCCGGTGCCGTCACCGCGTTCGCGATGACGAACCTCCAGGAGCGCGGCGTGCTCTTCACGGAGCCGGGCACCGAGGTGTACGAGGGCATGATCGTCGGCGAGAACTCGCGCTCCGACGACATGGACGTGAACATCACCAAGGAGAAGAAGCTCACGAACATGCGGTCGTCCTCGGCCGACTCGTTCGAGGCGATCGTGCCGCCGCGCAAGCTCTCCCTTGAGCAGTCGCTGGAGTTCTGCCGCGACGACGAGTGCGTCGAGGTGACCCCGGAGGCCGTTCGCATCCGCAAGGTCAACCTCGACCAGCGGGAGCGGGCGCGCGCCGCGAGCCGCGCCAAGCACGGCTGATCCACCGGCAGTTGAGCCCGGGTGCCCCCATCGTGGGGGTGCCCGGGCTTTTTGCAACCCATTTTCTGGCGCCCTATGTCCGGCATGCGGACATCGCTGCCCGATACCCATGTAACAAGTCCGTTTCGTGGCTTCTTTCATCGAACAGTTTGTCCAGATTTTGGAAGGTCCAGCCGCGATCCGTGACTGAATTGAGATCTACCGGCAGTGGTCGGTAGTGGACCCATGGCAGATAGTTAGCCGCGAAGCGCTCGGGTCAATGGGTCTCGCACTGTGGGGACAGTGCGCCGACTCACGAGCAAGCACCAGGGGGTGTCTGACCCTCCGTCAGGGGTGTCGGAGGGAAGGCAGAAACCCTCTTCTTGTTGGTGAACGCGTGGAGTCACTCATACCTTGAAACGGACGAACCGTGACAAGTCCTATCGACATTGAGGGTGGCGGGACTTCGGTCGACGTCGACGGAGAACCAGGGCCGGAGACACAAGGCGAGGCCGTCAAGCTCGCGGGCCGGTCCCCCGGCCAGCTGATGTGGCTGCGTTTCAAACGCGACCGCACAGGCGTGATCTCGGCCTACGTCGTGGGCTTCTTCTTCCTGATCGGACTGCTCGCCCCGCTGATCGCCAAGCTGTACGGAAAGAACCCGTACACGGTGTACGCGGACGAACGTCCGGAGCTCTTCGACAGCGCCGGTGTGCCGGTGCAGCCCAACGGAGGTATCGGCGGCGACTTCTGGTTCGGCCTCGAACCCGGCAACGGCTACGACGTCTTCACCAAGCTGATCTACGGCATCCGCACCTCGCTGATGATCTCGGTCGCCGTCACCGTCGCGGTCGTCCTGACCGGCATCCTGCTCGGCGTCACCGCGGGCTATGTCGGCGGCAGGACCGACTACTTCATCGGCCGGGTCATCGACTTCCTGCTTGCCTTCCCGGCCCAGCTGTTCTTCATCGCGAGCATGCCGGTCGTGGTCTCCCTGTTCGTCAGCCCCCGCGACGAGACCCCCACCTATGTCCGGGTGGTGGCCCTGATCATCGTCCAGTGGTTCCTGGGCTGGATGGGGCTCGGCCGTATCCTGCGCGGCACCGCACTCGCCCTGCGGGAACGGGAGTTCATCGAAGCGGCCCGGGTCAGCGGTGCCTCGTCCTGGCGGATCATCCGCAGGGAGATCCTGCCGAACGTCGTCACGCCGCTGCTGGTGCAGGCGACGTACCTGCTGCCCGGGTTCGTGACGGCCGAGGCCGGTCTGTCCTTCCTGGGCGTCGGCATCGTCGAACCGACGCCGGACTGGGGGCAGATGTTCTCCAAGGCGTCCACCGAACTGGTGATGCAGAACGACATCACCTACATGTTCTTCCCCGGCGTCTCGATGATCATCTTCGTCGTCGCGTTCAACCTGCTCGGGGACTCGGTCAGAGACGCCTTCGATCCCAAGACCGCGCGCTGACCCGGCACCACGTCAACCACACGGATCGTCACTTTCACAGATGGGTGGGAATCTTCGTGATGAGTAGGGGCGGACGCCACGCATACGGCGCACTCTCCGTGCTCGCGGCCGGAGCACTCGTGCTCACCGGCTGCAGCAAGGGCGGCAGTGACAGCGGCGGCAACGGCAAGAAGGACCAGCAGGACGCCAAACGGCAGCAGGCGTCCATCAAGTTCGGCGGCGCGGCCGACTCCAACGGCCCGGCGACGCCCGTGCCCGGCGCCAAGTCCGGCGGCGCGATGGAGGTGCTGCAGCGGGACTCGTACGCACACCTCGACCCGGGCCAGATCTACGTCTCCGACATGATGTCCGTCGCACAACTGCTGCACAGAGGCCTGACCGGCTACAAGGCCACGAGCGACGACGGCCACCAGCACGAGGTGGTCGGCGACCTCGCCACCGACTCCGGCACCACCACCGACGGCGGCAAGACCTGGAAGTACACGCTCAAGGACGGCATCAAGTTCGCGGACGGCACGCCGATCACGTCCCAGGACATACGCCACACCTTCGAGCGGCTCTTCGCGCCGTTCATCAACCAGGGTCCCACCTACATCCAGCAGTGGCTCGCGGACACCTCCGGCGCCGCCTACCGCAAGCTGCTGCCGGACGGGCCGTACAAGGGCAAGCACCTGCCCGACTCCGTCCTGCAGACCCCGGACGCGAAGACGATCGTCTTCCACTTCAAGACCCCGCACCCGGACCTGCCCTACGCGCTGGCCATGGCCGGCTACTCGGCGGTCTCGGAGAAGGGCGACACCAAGGAGAAGTACGACAAGAATCCGGTGGTGTCCGGCCCGTACAAGATCCAGTCGTTCAAGTCCGGCAAGTCGATGGTGCTCGTCAAGAACACCAACTGGGACCCGAAGACGGACCCGATCCGGCACCAGTACGTGGACCAGTTCAACATCACGTTCAACCAGCAGTTCGAGACCTCCACCAAGGCCCTGCTCGCCGACAGCGGCGCCGACCAGGCCGGCCTGAGCTTCAACAACCAGGTCGACGCGGGCAACCTGTCCCAGGTCCTCAAGGACCCGAAGATGAAGTCCCGCACGGTCTCCGGCTACCAGCCCTACGTCGGCCAGATGAACATCAACATGAGCCACCCGGCCATGAAGGACAAGACGGTCCGCGAGGCCATCGCCTACGCCCTGCCGATCACCCCGTTCGTGCGCGCCTACGGCGGCACCGACGCGATGGAGGTCGCGGGCGGCCTGATCTCCCCGACCGTCTCCGGCTACGACCCCTCCTTCGACCCGTGGGGCAAGAAGAAGAACCCCGCCGGTGACCCGGCCAAGGCCAAGGCGCTGCTGCAGAAGGCCGGCAAGCTGGGCATGAAGCTGACCTTCGGCTACATCAACACCCCCGAGGGCCAGCAGTACTCCACCGCCATGGCAGCGGGCCTGCAGAAGGCCGGCTTCAACGTCCAGCGCCAGGAGATCCCGGCCGAGACCTACTACGACCAGGTCTCCAAGCTCAACAACAACTACGACATCTTCCACACCGCGTGGGGTGCCGACTGGCCGTCCTCCCTGACCGTGATCCCGCCGCTGTACGACGGCCGGGTGATCGCCGACGGCGCGCAGAACTACTCCCAGGTCAACGACCCGAAGATCAACAGCGAGATCGACCGGATCACCAAGATCACCGACCCGGTCAAGGCGGCGGCCGAGTGGGAGAAGCTCGACGAGTACATCGTGAAGGACAGCGTCAACGTCGTCCCGACCGCGTACTACAAGCAGAGCCAGATCGCCGGTTCCAAGGTCGGCGGCCTCGTCTACGACGACGTGATCGGCGGCGTCGACCCGCGCCGCCTCTTCATCAAGTAACCGTCCCCGTCCGGCACCCGGCGCGCCCCCGCCACAGCGGAAGGAGCGCGCCGGGTACCGCCCGGGCCGCCGACGTCTGAGAGCTGCCCTGTCATGCTGCGCTTCCTCGTGCGCCGGTTCATCGGTGCCGTCGTCATTCTCTTCCTGCTGAGCATGGTCACGTTCGTGCTGTTCTTCGGGGTGCCCCGGGATCCGGCGCTGCTGATGTGCGGCAAGACCTGCAACCCGGACAGCATCGCGAACATCCACCATGTGCTCGGCCTGGACAAACCCATCACCGAGCAGTACTGGATCTTCCTGCACAACCTCGTCGTGGGCAGCAGCCAGTTCGCCCAGGGACCGTGCCCCGCCCCCTGCTTCGGCTACTCGTACCACACCAACGAGCAGGTCTGGGCCACCCTGATGGACCGGCTGCCCACCACCGTCTCCCTCACCCTGGGCGCGGCCCTGTGCTTCCTGCTCGTCGGCCTCGGCACCGGGCTGCTCGCCGCCTGGCGGCGCGGCACGCTGATCGACAAGACGGCCACCGCCGGCGCCATGGTCATCAGCTCGCTGCAGATCTACTTCCTCGGCCCGCTGGCCCTGGCGATCCTCGTCTACCAGACCCACTGGTTCGACAAGCCCGCCTACAACGAGTTCACCCACGACCCCCTCTCCTGGTTCGCCGGGCTGATCATCCCCTGGGTGGTGCTGTCCACGATCTTCGCCGCGCAGTACACCCGTATGGCGCGCTCCTCGATGATCGAACAGCTCCAGGAGGAACACGTCCGCACCGCCCGCGCCAAGGGCATGTCCCGGGCCTACGTCTTCTTCCGCTACGCCTGGCGCGGCTCGCTCATCCCGATCGTCACCATCTTCGGCATCGACCTCGGCTCGCTGTTCGGCGGCGCCATCATCACCGAGTACACCTTCGGCCTGCCCGGTCTCGGCAACCTCGCCGTCCAGTCCGTCTTCTTCAGCGACCTGCCGCTGCTGCTCGGCGTGATGCTCTTCTCCGCCAGCATGATCCTGCTGTTCAACATCATCGTCGACGCCGCGTACGCCTTCATCGACCCGCGCGTGCGGCTGTCCTAGGCCGCATGAGGAGACTGTGAGACTGTCGTGACCACTCTGACCAAGGAAGCCGGAACCCCGGACCCGGCCGGCTCCGGCCCCCTGCTCTCCGTGCGGGACCTGCACGTCAGCTTCAAGACGGAGGACGGCGTCGTACGGGCCGTGGACGGGCTCTCCTTCGACCTCGAACGCGGCAGGACGCTCGGCATCGTGGGCGAGTCCGGCTCGGGCAAGTCGGTGACCAACCTGACCATCCTCGGCCTGCACAACCCCATGTTCACCACGGTCGAGGGCGAAATCCTCCTGGACGGCCGGGAGTTGACCACGGCCCGCGAGTCCGAACTGGAGAAGCTGCGCGGCAACAAGGTCGCCATGATCTTCCAGGACCCGCTCACCGCGCTCTCCCCGTACTACACGGTGGGCCGCCAGATCGCCGAGCCGTACATGAAGCACACCGGCGCCGCCAAGAAGGAGGCCTGGCATCGCGCCGTGGACATGCTCGGCAAGGTCGGCATCCCGAACCCCAAGGAGCGGGCGAAGGACTATCCGCACCAGTTCTCCGGCGGAATGCGCCAGCGCGCGATGATCGCCATGGCGCTGGTCTGCGACCCCGACCTGCTCATCGCCGACGAGCCGACGACGGCCCTCGACGTCACGGTCCAAGCCCAGATTCTCGATCTGCTCAAGGACCTGCAACAGGAGTTCGGATCCGGCATCATCTTCATCACCCACGACCTGGGGGTGATCGCCGACATGGCCGACGACATCATGGTGATGTACGCGGGCGGCGCGGTGGAGCGGGGCACGACCGACGAGGTGCTGCGCTCGCCCCGGCATCCGTACACCTGGGGCCTGCTGAACTCGATGCCGCGCCTGGACTCCGACCTGGGCGGCCGGCTGTCCCCGATCCCCGGCACCCCGCCCTCGCTGCTCACCCCGCCCTCCGGCTGCCGCTTCCATCCCCGCTGCACCTTCCAGGACCGGGTCGAGGGCACGGGCCGCTGTGTGCGCGAGCGCCCACTGCTGGCGCCGGACCGGGCCTCCGCGTGCCATCTCACGGAGGACCAGAAGCGGACCGTCTTCATCGAAGAGATCAAGCCCCGGCTGGGCTAGGAGGACAGTGTCATGACAGAGGAGAACGTCCTCACGGCCCCGCGAGGGAAGAGCAGCGGCGCGGACGGGGAGCCGCTGTTGCGGGTCTCGGGTCTGACCAAGCACTTCCCCGTCAAGGGCGGCTTCCCGATCCGCCGGACGATCGGCGCGGTGCAGGCCGTGGACGGCATCGACCTGACCGTGCACGCCGGGGAAAGCTTCGGCCTGGTCGGCGAGTCGGGCTGCGGCAAGTCGACCACGGGCCGGCTGATCACGCGTCTGCTGGAGCCGACGTCCGGGTCGATCACCTACCGCGGCCAGGACATCAGCCACGCGAACCGCAAGCAACTGGCACCGATCCGCTCCGAGATCCAGATGATCTTCCAGGACCCGTACTCGTCGCTGAACCCGCGCCAGACGGTCGGCAAGATCATCTCCGGCCCGATGGAGATCAACGGGATCCAGCCGGAGGGCGGGAGGGAGAAGCGAGTCCGCGAACTCCTGGAGATCGTCGGCCTGAACCCGGAGCACTACAACCGCTTCCCGCACGAGTTCTCCGGCGGCCAGCGCCAACGCATCGGCGTGGCAAGGGCGTTGGCCCTGGAACCGAAGCTGATCGTGGCGGACGAACCGGTCTCGGCCCTGGACGTCTCGATCCAGGCCCAGGTGGTCAACCTCCTCCAGAAGGTCCAGAAGGAACTGGGCATCGCGTTCGTCTTCATCGCCCACGACCTCGCGATCGTCCGCCACTTCTCGCAGCGGGTGGCCGTGATGTACCTCGGCAAGATCATCGAGGTGGGCGACCGCGAATCCATCTACACCCGGCCGCGCCACCCGTACACCCACGCCCTGCTGTCCGCGGTCCCCGAGGTGAACCTCACGGACGAGGACACGGGCGGCCGCGAGCGCATCCGCCTGGCCGGCGACGTCCCGTCCCCGATCTCCCCGCCCTCCGGCTGCCGCTTCCGTACGCGCTGCTGGAAGGCCCAGGACACGTGCGCGACCGAGGAACCACCGCTGATCCAGCTCTCCGGCAACCACGAGGGCCATCTGACGGCCTGCCACTTCCCGGAGGAGCCGACGACCGAGGCGCGGGACGAGGACATCGTGCTGGATCCGGCGCTGGCGGCGCTGGAGGAGGAGGGGACGGACTAGGCGTATGGCCCTGAGCTGTTCGCCTCACGCGGCAAACGGATCACCCATCACACCACAGAGCCGCACGAGCCCCGGCCGTCCCTCGTCACTGACCTGCGCATAGACCGTGTACGTCCATCCCTGCGACTCCGCTTCGCGCCGTGTCCAGTCCAGCACTTCGTCGACATCGGCCTCTGACACTTGGTATTCGTGCGACTGATTACTGGCCGTGTCCCAGAAGTAGACGCGGTAGACGGCACGGTCCTGCTCCCAGGCCATATCCCTGGGATCTACTGGACGAATGTGCATGGTTCGATCTTAGAACCCGAGACTCCGGCGCCCTGAGATCAATCCGGGCTTGACCTCAGGGCGCGGTGAAGAAGGAACTCATGCCGTCGACGTCCGAGAGATAGCTGTCGATGGCGGTGATACGTCCGTGGTGCGTGGTCAGCACGGTCGCGAGGTACTCGTCGAGCCGACGGCCGTCAGGGGCGGTTGCCGTGTTGTGGAGCGAGAGGGCGGCGCCGTGCGCGCCGACGAGTACATGCAGCAGCTCGGTGTGCAGTCCCCTGCTCGCGATGTGCCGAGCCCGGTCCACGACCGCTTCGGCGCCGTGGACGGTGCCGGAGATCGTGCCCGTTCCCGGCATGCTCCAGGCGATGTCGTCAGCCAGCAGACCCCGCAGCGCCTCCCAGTCCCGGGCCTGGAAGGCGGTGAGGAAGCGTTCGGCGATGGTCGCGATGGTCAGAGCGGCGCTGTTCGTGGACATGGCTCCCCGGTTTCTCCACCGACTGCCGTCAATTCCCTGACGAGCCTATGCGGATCGTCCCCGCGGTGAGCCCCCGTAGCGGGGTGCTCTCACCACCCGGCAGCCGACGGCGGTACCTCGACGACGAAGAACAGGAAGTTGGGCTTGGTCGAAAGGTCGTGGAAGCCGTCGGGAAACAGTTCACGGGCGGCCGGGTCGGGCCGCGGCTCGCTGATGACGGCAAGGCGGAAGCCGGCGGTGGTGAAGGCATCGGTCATCGCGTGCAACGGCCTGCGCCAGAACCGCATAGGGAAGGACTGCCCGTTGAACGTCCAGTCGAAGGTATAGCTGGTGGTCGCGAAGTAGTCGGGCCGAGGATCCTCGATCGTGTAGGCCACGACAGGGTGGTCCACCGACGCGATCAGCCGGCCGCCGGGCCTGAGCACGCGCCGTATCTCGGCCAGCGTCGGCTCACGAGGTTGTTCTCGGTCTCCGCCGAGTACGCCTCGGCGAAGCGGTCGTAGTCGTTCGCCCGGGCCGGATCCGCAGGCCGGGCGAGACTCTCGGGTACGTCGGTTAAGCGTTCCATTGTCGCAGCAGCCTAGTGGTCACATGATCCGCCGGGCAGAACCCGGCTGGGCTCGTCGGGCCACGGTGATGATCTCGGGGCTGGCGGGGGTGAGCGGGTTCCGGCCCCAGTCCCCGTACTGTTCGACGACGGCCAGCCCGGCCTCGGCCAGGAAGGCCGTGAGGGAGTCCGGATCCAGGAAGCGCAGGACGCTGTGGCAGACCCGTGGGGTCGGCCAGGGGGCGCCGGCGTAGGTCTCCGTGAAGCGCACCCGGCCCCCGATGAGCGGCTGTTGGACCTCGTGCCACACCCGTACCGGAGTGCCGTCATCGGCGGTGATCTCGTAGATCCGCTCGGGTGTCCAGCGCTCCCAGGCACGGGCGGCCGGATTGCGGCTCTCGAAGACGAACCGTCCGTCGGCGCCGAGGGCCGCACGGACCGCGCGCAGACACGACCGGATCTCCTCGTCGCCGACCAGTTCCTGGAACGCGTGCCCGGTCATGACGACGAGGTCGAACTCCCCGTCCCAGCGCCGCACTCGGGTGTCACCGAGCACCCACTCGACGTCCGGCCGGGCCCGCCGCGCCTGTACGAGCATGGCCGGGGCCGGATCCAGACCCATCAGCCGGCCCTGGTGCCCCTCGGCCCGGGCCCGCCGCAACAGCCGCCCGGTGCCGCAGCCGATGTCCAGCACCGAGCGGGCCTCCCGCACCAGACCGAGGTAGAAGTCGTCACCCGGTCCCCAGGGGTTGAGGTGGTCATAGAGCGCGGCGAGCGCGAGATCGGTGAACGAATGATCTACCACCGCGGCAGTCTGACACACGATGTTGAACGGTGTGTCAGGTTCCGGTGCACTTCTTGAGCGTCTCTCAACTCCGGTGCTGCTTCAGAGTGTTGATGAAGGGGGTGAAGGTGCTGGGGGGGAAGGTGAGGGTGGCTCTTGCCGGGGCCTTGGAGTCGCGGACTGCTATGTTGGCGGGGCGGATGGAGACCTCCACGCAGGCATTGCCCTCACCGCCGCCGGAATAGGACGACTTGCGCCAGTGGTCGCGGATGGCCATGAGTGCCTCACAGTTCCTTCGCCAGTCCGTGGATGAAGTCGCGTGAACGTCCGGGTTCGAGCGACACCGCTTCCAGCCTACGGAAGAGTGCGCGGAAGCGGTTGAGTTGTGCTTCGGCGTCGATGAATCCAGTCCTGTGGGGGCCGTCGCGAACCACTGTGTCCAGCTTGGGCACCGGACCACCCGCGTACACCATGGCGCTTCCGGCTCCGCCGAAGTCGTCCAGGTCGAAGGGGATGACGCGCACGGTGATGTGGTCGCGTTCGGAGAGTTCCAGTACATGGGCGAGTTGAGCCCGCGCCGCGGCACGGTCGCGGACTCTGATGCGCAGCGCCGCTTCGTGGACCAGGGCCTCGTACGGAATCGGGTCGGCACGCTGGATGACGACCTTGCGCCGCATCCGGTGTTCGGCCCACAGCTCCAGCTCGCTTTGGGGGTGATCCGGGTTTACGTACGAGAAGAGTCCTCGGGCGTAATCCTCGGTCTGGAGAAGACCTGGGACGTGCAGGAAGTCCACGTCCCACCGGTAGCTGGCGTGGTGCTCCAGCTCGGACAGGTCCAGGAACGGTGTAGACAGGCGGCCCCGGTACTCCTCCCACCAGCCTCGCGTGCGGTCCGTGGCCATGGCCACCAGGGCCTCGATGAGTTCGGGGTCAGAGCAGGCGTAGTTGGCGGCGAGGCGACGTAGCCGGTTCTCGCTCACACCCGTGTAGCCGGCCTCGATCTGGCTGATGTGGGGAGGGCTCACTCCGAGTAGTCTCGCCGCCTCCCGTGCGCTGAGGCCTGCCGCGTCACGGAGCCTGCGCAACTCTGTCGCCAGGCGCATCTGACGTGCCGTCGGCTCGTCCCTCAATGCCATCGGCGGATCCTCTCAACACGTCCGTGAACTCGACTCGTTCGGGCGTCAGATTACGCGACCAGCTTGCGATGCATTAACAGTAAGCCTTACCGTCGGTGATGCAATGCACACGCAGCGGAAGCGCACCGCGCTGTCCTGCCGTGACGGCTGCGGCAAGGCCACCGCGTGCCAAATCCCTCTCTCTGTACTGGAGTTGATGACGCATGCCCGAAAACGAAGCCTGGGACTACACGCTCTACGTCCCCAACGACCTCAGAGCCGTGACGGTGTGCCGTCGCACTCTGCGTCTGATCCTGACCCTGCATGGGTTGATCGGGATCGTGGACACGGCGGAGTTGCTGGCGGCTGAGCTGGTGTCCAATGCCGTGCGGCATACGAAGGGGCCGGCGGCGTTGAGGGTGCGTCGTACCCCGGAGGGCACGGTGTGGATCGGGGCGTGGGACACCGATCCCGCTCCGCCGGATCCGCTGCGTCCGCTGGAGCAGGTGGCGGAGTTGGAGGACGGGCGGGGGCTGGGGCTGGTGAAGGCGTGTGCGGAGTACTGGGGGTGGCAGCCTACGGCCCGGTTCGGGGACCGGGGGAAGTACGTGTGGTGCGAACTTGCGGCGGCGTAGCTCGTTGATCACCGCGATGGAAAGGAGAGCTGATGGTCGGCTCGTCGCATGAGGCGTTGCATCGGATCTTTCAGAAGGATCCGACGCTGCTGACGAAGGCGTTACAGAAGGTGCTGCACGTGCCGTTCCCCGAGCCTCGGGAGATCGCCGCGCTGAACGTGGACCTCACCGAGATCGAACCGGTCGAGCGCCGGGTGGACACCCTGCTGCGGGCGGAGACGGACAAGGGCACGTACCTGCTGGTCGTGGAGTCGCAGGGGAAGGTGGACGAGCGCAAGCGGGGCAGCTGGCCCTACTACCTGTCCTACCTGCACGAGAAGTACCGCTGCGAGCCCGTGCTCATCGTCATCACCCAGAGCAGCAGGACGGCGCAGTGGGCATCGAAGCCGATCCGGTTCGGCTTCCCGGGCTGGGACTCGATGACGGTACGGCCGCTGGTGCTGGGTCCGGACAACGTGCCGGTGATCTCGGACGAGCGGCAGGCCGAACGGGACGTACCTCTTGCGGTGCTCTCGGCCATGACACACGGGCGTGGACCGCAGGCCGACGCCATACTGGAATCGCTGGCAGCCGCCCTGCGGACCATTGACTCAGAGACTGCCGCGGTCTTCGTGCAGTTTGTCGACTCCTGCCTGGCCGATCCCCAGGCGAAGCAGATGTGGAGGGATTTGATGACGGCAATCCAGTACTTCTGGCGGCACCCGCTGGCAGAGCAGGTGCGGGAGGAAGGCCGCGAAGAAGGCCGCGAAGAGGGACGGGAGCAAGGCCGGGCCGAGGCCAAGGCCGAGATGGTGCTCCGCGTCCTGGAATGGCGCGCTGTCCCGGTGCCCGACTCTGTCCGCGAGCGAGTGAGCGCCTGCACTGACCTGGCCCAGCTGGAGGTGTGGGCCCAGCGCGCCGTACACGCCACGAGCGCTGCGGCGCTGTTCGACGCCGAGTGACGAGGATGGCGATCCAGTACTTCTGGCGACACCCCCTGGCGGAGCAGGTGCGCGCGGAAGGCAGGGAACAAGGCAGGGAACAAGCCAGGGAAGAGGGCAGAGCCGAGGGCCGTATCGAGGGTCGCAGGGAGATGATCCTGCGCATCCTGGAGTGGCGCGGCATCCCGGTGACCGACGGGGCCCGTGAGCGAGTCACCGCCTGCACGGACCTGGATCAACTGGAGGTCTGGGCCCAGCGCGCCGTACACGCCACAGACGCGGCGGGGTTGTTCGGCACGGAGTGAGCAGCCCGGTCCCTTGGGTGTGCCGAAGGCCCGCGTCCGGGAAGACGCGGGCCTTCGTCCCTGGAAGCGGACGATCAGGGGCTCGGGTCAATGGGCCGGTGACAGTCCCTTCCGCAAGGGGCGGCTGACGGAAAAGGGGTGTGTCAGGCCGCCGCCTCGGGGTCCTTGGAGAGAGGGTCCTTGGAGGCACGGGGGGCCGGGACCGTGTCCGCCGTCTCCGGGTAGTGGCACGCCGTCAGGTGGCCGGGCTTGTTGCCCTCCACCTGGACCAGCGGCGGGGCCTCCGTCGCGCACTTCTCCGTCGCCTTCCAGCAGCGGGTGCGGAAGCGGCAGCCGGAGGGCGGGTTGATGGGGGACGGGACGTCGCCGGCCAGGCGGATGCGCTCGCGCGGCTCCGCGTCCACCGTCGCCTCGGGCACGGCGGAGAGCAGGGCCCGGGTGTAGGGGTGGCGCGGGTTGCCGTACAGGTCCTCGCGGTCGGCGATCTCGACGATCTTGCCGAGGTACATCACGGCCACGCGCTGCGAGAAGTGACGGACGATCGCGAGGTCGTGGGCGATGAAGACGAACGCGATGCCCAGTTCCTTCTGGACCTTCTGGAGCAGGTTCACGACCTGCGCCTGGATCGAGACGTCCAGGGCCGAGACCGGTTCGTCGGCGACGATGAGCTTCGGTTCCAGGGCCAGGGCGCGGGCCACGCCGATGCGTTGGCGCTGGCCGCCGGAGAACTCGTGCGGGAAGCGGTTGTAGTGCTCCGGGTTCAGGCCGACGATCTCCAGGAGTTCGCGGACCCGCTTCTCGCGGCCGCCCTCCGGGTTGATGTCGTTGATCTCCATCGGGCCCGAGATGATCTTGCCGACCGTCTGGCGCGGGTTCAGCGAGGCGTACGGGTCCTGGAAGATCATCTGGATCTCGGAGCGGATCGGCGCCAGATCCTTGCGGCCCGCGTGCGTGATGTCCTGGCCGCGGTAGGTGATCTTGCCGCCGGTCGGCTCCAGCAGGCGGGTGATCAGGCGGCCCGTGGTCGACTTGCCGCAGCCCGACTCACCGACGAGGCCCAGGCTCTCGCCCTCGGCCACCTGGAAGTCCAGGCCGTCGACGGCCTGCACCGCGCCGACCGTACGGCGGATGGGGAAGCCGCCCTTGATCGGGAAGTGCTTCGTGAGGCCGGAGACGTCCAGGAGGGGGTTCGTGTTGCTCATGGTCGTGAAGTCCCGTCTGGTTTCCGTCAGTTGTGCCGGGTTGCGGCGAAGTCGGCGAAGAGGTCCTGCTTCTGTCCCGAGGTGAGGTGGCAGGCGGAGCCGCGGCCCTCGGCCACCTCCAGCAGCGGGCGCTCCGTCGAGCAGAGCCCGTCGGCGACCTTCTCGGCGAAGGTGCAGCGCGGGTGGAAACGGCAGCCCGACGGCGGGTTGAGCAGCGAGGGCGGCGAACCGGGGATCGGCGTCAGCGGTACGTCCACCGGCCCGTCCAGGCTCGGCATCGAGTTCAGCAGGCCCAGGGTGTAGGGGTGGTCCGGGGTGCTGAGCACCTGCTTCTTGGTGCCGCGCTCCACGCACCGGCCGCCGTACATCACGAGTACGTCGTCCGCGATGTCGGCGATGACACCGAGGTCGTGGGTGATGAAGATGATCGCGGTGCCGAACTCCTGCTGGAGGTCCTTCAGGAGGTCCATGATCTGGGCCTGGACCGTCACGTCGAGGGCCGTCGTCGGCTCGTCGGCGATCAGCAGCTCCGGGTCGCAGACCAGCGCCATGGCGATCATCGCGCGCTGGCGCATACCGCCCGAGAACTGGTGCGGGTAGTCGTCGACCCGCATGTCCGGCTGGGGAATGCCGACCCGGCGCAGCATCTCGATCGCGCGCTTGCGCGCCTCGGACTTGGAGCAGCCCGTGTGCTTGCGGTAGGTCTCGCCGATCTGTGCGCCGATGGTGTGGTACGGCGACAGCGAGGCCAGCGCATCCTGGAAGATCATGGACATCTTGTTGCCGCGCAGCCGCTCCAGCTCCTTCTCGGAGGCGGTGAGCAGCTCCTTGCCGTCGAGGAGGATCTCGCCCTCGATCGCCGTGTGCGCACGGTCGTGGAGGCCCAGGATCGTCAGGTTGGTGACCGACTTGCCGGAGCCGGATTCGCCGACGATGCCGAGCGTCTGACCCTTGGCCAGGTCGAAGCTGAGTCCGTCGACTGCCTTGACGATGCCGTCCTCGGTGGAGAAGTGGACTTTCAGATCCCGGATGGAGAGGAACGGCTGCTGATCGGTGCTCGTCACGGTGACGCTCCTGGGGGTGATGCGAGGGGTAGGGGGTGGGCGGAGGTCAGGCGAGCCGGATCCGCGGGTCGATGAGGGCGTAGACGGCGTCCACGACGATGTTGAAGACCACGATCGCGCTGGCCGCGAGCAGCGTGACGCCGAGCACCATCGGAAGGTCGCTCTTGTTCACGGCGTCCACCGCGAGCCGGCCGACGCCCTGGAGGCTGAAGACGGACTCGGTGATGATCGCGCCACCGACCAGCTGGGCGAGGTCGATGCCGAAGATGGTGACGATCGGACCCATCGCGCCGCGCCAGGCGAACCGGAAGAAGACCGTGCGGCGGGACAGGCCCTTGGCGCGTGCCGTGCGCACGTAGTCCTCGGTGAGCGTCTCGGCCAGCTGGGAACGCGTCATACGGGTGTAGTTGGCGGTCCAGATCAGCGACAGCACCAGCCAGGGCAGCAGGAGTCCGGAGGCCCACGCGACGGGGTCGTCGGTGAGGGAGGTGTACGACGGGTTGTCGAGGACGTTCGCCTTCGCGACGAGGAAGTACATCGCGATGTAGCCGACGAAGTAGATCTGCAGCGAGGAGGCGATCAGCGAGCCCGAGCTGGCCACCTTGTCCTGCCACTTGCCCTGCTTGACCGCCGCGATCATGCCGGAGCCGACACCGATGATCAGGAAGACCACGGCGGAGCCGAAGGCGAGCGACAGGGTCAGCGGGAGCCGGTCCAGGATCGTGCCGAGGACGGGCTGGCGGTTGGCGAACGAGTAGCCGAGGCAGGGGGCGTTGCAGTTGCCGAAGTCGCCGTAGCTGCGTCCGACGAAGATGCCCTTGAGCCAGTACCAGTACTGGACCGGGATCGGGTGGTCGGTGCCCAGGTTGTGCCGGACCTGCTTGAGCATGTCGGGCGTGCAGTTCCTGCCGCACGACATGATGGCAGGGTCACGCGGAACGGCGTAGAAGAGCCAGAAGGTGACGGCGCTGATGATCAGGAGAATGACCAGCGCGCCGAGAACTCGACGGACAAGGAAGCGGAGCATGGGGGCGTGACTTTCCGGACGGGGCGCCGTCGCCGGGGCTAGGGGGGTGGGCCGGAGGGGGCGGCCGGGTCATGGCCGCCCCCCGAGGGTCTGGCGCGCTTACTTCATCGCGTACAGCTTGCAGAGCGCGACGCAGGTGTTGCCGGCGTCGTACACGACGTTGCCGACCTTGGAGCCGTACATCCAGTTGCGGATCTTGTTGTAGTCCGGGACACACGCCGCCAGCTCCATGATCTGGCGGTCGATGGCGCCCCAGGCCTTGTTGGCGGCGGTGACGTCGCTGAGCGCGGCGGCCGCGTCGATCGCCTTGTTCACGCTCGGGTCGTTCAGCTGGGCGTAGTTGCTGCGGCCGTCGCCGATGTTCTTGCCGCTGAAGCACGGGTAGAAGTCGGAGTAGCCGTTCGGCCAGTCCGGGCTCCAGCCGGCCGCGAACAGGTCGAAGCCGTTGTTGACCTTGCCGATCTGCGTGTAGAAGGTGGTCTTGTCGACCTGCTTGTTGACCACCTGGAAGCCGGCCGCCTCCAGCGCGTTCTTGATGGCGACGGCCATCTTCACCGAGGTGTCCGACTGCTGGTAGGCGATGACCAGCTTCTGGCCGAGCTTGCCGGCCTCCTTCAGCAGGGCCTTGGCCTTGTCCGGGTCGCCACCGGGCTTCGTGGTGGCCTCGTAGAGGTCGAACTTCTGGTAGCCGGGGGTGACCGGGCTCATGATGGTGCTGGCGATCACGTTGGCGGCCGGGCCGCCGTTGATGGTCTGGATCTGCTGGTGCGGCCAGGCGTAGTTGATGGCCTGGCGGACCTTGACGTCCTTGATCCGGGTCGTGTTGATCGGCCAGTAGTAGGTGACCGTGTCGAGCTGGGTGAGCACGCGCTTCTTGAGCGCGGCGTTGGTCATGACCTGCGCGACGCGCTCGGGCGCGACCTCGTTGAAGATCGACATGGTGTACTGGTCGTTGCCCCGGTCCGCGATGTAGCGGTCGGTGGAGGCGACCAGCTCGAAGCCGAACTGGAAGACGTACTGGTCCGGGTAGGCGTTGCGGATCGAGTCCGTCTTCGGGTCCCAGTGCTCGTTGCGCACGTAGGTCAGCGACTTGCCGATGTCACGGCTGCCGATCTTGTACGGGCCGAGCGCGAAGGGGCGCTTGTCGTACTTCTCCTTGGTGTCGTTCTTCTTGTTGACGAAGCTGTAACCCGCCATCGCCAGCGTGTAGTTGAAGTCGGCGCGCGGCTCGGTCAGGTGGAAGGTGACCGTCTTGCCGGAGATCTCCAGCGAGTCGAGGTGCTTGCCGTCGTACGGGCCCTTGTACTTGTCGCCGCCGATCAGCCAGTTCTGGACGTAGCGCGGACCCTCGGTCACGAAGGAGGCGAAGAGGCGCTCGAAGGTGTGCTGGACATCGTCCATGGAGAGGTCGGAACCGTCCTCCCACTTGATGCCGTCCTTGATCGTGAACGACCAGGTCTTGCCGCCGTCCTTCATGGTGCCGGCGTCGGTGGCGCAGTCACCGACGAGCGTGCAGCCGCCCTTGTCGTCGACCTTGTAACCGGTCAGGCCGCGCAGGATCGGGCGGGTGATGGCCTGCTCGGTCGCGACGTAGATCTGCGCCGGGTCCAGGTGGTCCATGTCGAACTGGTCGAGCGAGTAGATCGTCCCGCCCTTGACCGCGCCCGGGGTCTCGGGGGCCGGGCCCGTCGAGTCGGCCTTGGTGCCGACCGGGATGTTCAGGGTCTTGGCGTTGGCGACCGACGGGATGCCCTTGCCGGTGGAGCTCTTGCCGCTGCTGCAGGCGCTCAGCACAGTCGTGGAGGCCGCGGCCACACCGGTGGCGATCAGGAAGTTTCTGCGAGAAAAGGACATGCTGAGCCTGCCTAGAGGGGTCGATTCGGACGGTGGGAGCCAGCCGGACGCCATCGAGCCGGACCGGGTGGAAAGAGGGGTGCTAGCGCTTGGACTTGGGGTCGAGCGCGTCGCGCACGGAGTCGCCGAGCAGGTTGAACGCAACCACGAAGATCACCATCGAGATGCCCGGGAAGAGCATGAAGGTGATGTCCTGGGAGTAGAAGGAGGCGCCTCGGGCGATCATCACGCCCCAGTCGGGGGTCGGGTCGATCATGCCGACGCCGAGGAAGGAGAGCCCGGCCTCGGTGGTCACCATGGTCGGGAGCAGCAGCGTGGACTGGATGATGATCGGCGTCCACAGGTTCGGCAGGAGCTCCTTGAACACGATGCGCATCGGGGAAGCGCCCGTGACCTTGGCCGCCTCCACGAACTCGCGCTCGCGCAGGGCGAGTACCTGACCGCGCAGCAGACGCGCGATGGTGGACCAGCCGAACGCGGTCAGCACCACGATCAGGGCGGTGGCGCGCAGCCAGGTCGGGATGTTGTCGTCGGGGGCGACGAAGATCGCGTAGACGACCGGCATGAACGCGATGAAGAACAGCGTGGACGGGAACGACAGCAGGATGTCGATGATCCGGCTGACGATGTAGTCGGTCTTGCCGCCCAGGTAGCCGGCCGTGATGCCGACGACGACACCGAGCGTCACGGTGAGGACCGTGGTGGCCAGGGCGATGCCCAGCGAGGTCCGGATGCCGTAGAGCAGGAACGTGAAGACGTCCCGGCCGAGCTGCGGCTCGATGCCGAACCAGAAGTCCGGGCTCATGCCGCCGTTGGGGCCTGCGGGGTACGAGAAGGCGTCGAGCAGGCTCGGGTCCTGGCTCGCGTACGTGGTGTACGGGTTCTTGCCGTACAGCTTCGCGATGAGCGGCGCAGCGATCGCGATCACGAAGAAGAAGATCACGACATAGGCGGAAATAACGCCCGTCTTGTCACGCTTGAAGCGCTTCCACGCGAGTCGTCCCGGGGAGCGGCCTTCGCTGCCCTGCGCACCGCCGGAAGTGGTCGACTTCTGGGCGGCCTCGTCGGTCACCTCGAGCGGGGCGGCCGCGGATGGAGTTGGGGGGGTCATGGTGCTCCTGGCCCAAGGGAGGGTCTGATGACTCCGCAGGGCGCTCCCCTACGGGCTACGCCGGACTTTTTCAACGCAATTCATTCAAGGTCAATAAATTCTCGACGCCCTTGGTTGCCTATTTACCTTCTTTACTCTGCCTTGACCATTCCGTAGCTACGCGGGTAGCGCGCCGTAATCAATCCGTGCTTCACATTGGACTTACCGGATCAATCGGGCAATGAGTTCGATATGCGGACGGTGGTGTGCCGAAATGCGTACATCGGCACGTCGCAATCCAACGTTTCGGCATCGTTACGCGGAGATCTGTTGCGCGGTGCGCAGAAGATCGTCTGAGAGGCCTTCCCCCGGCTCCTCGCGTTCACCCCCTCCGGCCGCCTGCATTCGTATGACGTGTCCCTCTAAAGGCCCCTCAATCCGGCGGCGGGCATGCGATACGCGGCGCATGAGTCGATATTGACCGGTATCGGATCTGCGATCGCGGAGGAGGCAGCCATGCGGGGACGCACGCCCGCCCGAGGGGCCGCCTGTGTGATCGCCGCGGGGCTGCTGGCCTCCGCCTGCGGGGGCAGCGGCGGCTTCGGCGGCGCCGGGGTGCTGACCTCCTCCTGGGGCGACCCGCAGAACCCGCTGGAGCCGGCCAACACCAACGAGGTACAGGGCGGCAAGGTCCTCGACATGATCTTCCGGGGCCTGAAGAAGTACGACCCGCGGACCGGCAAGGCCCAGAACATGCTCGCCCAGCGGATCGACACCCCGGACTCGCGGAACTTCACCGTCACCCTCAAGACCGGCTGGAAGTTCAGCAACGGGGAACCGGTCACCGCCCGCTCCTTCGTGGACGCCTGGAACTACGGGGCCAGTCTGAGGAACAACCAGAAGAACGCGTACTTCTTCGGCTACATCGAGGGCTACGACAAGGTCCACCCCGACAGCGGCCCGCAGACCGCCGACACCCTGTCGGGGCTGAAGGTGGTCGACGACCACACTTTCACCGTCCGGCTGGGCCAGAAGTTCTCCAGCTTCCCCGACACCCTCGGCTACGCCGCCTACGCACCGCTCCCGCGCGCCTTCTTCACCGACCACGCGGCCTGGGTGAGCAAGCCGATCGGCGACGGGCCCTACCGGATCGAGTCGTACACCAAGGGCTCGGCCATGACCCTGAAGAAGTGGGACGCCTACCACGGCCCCGACCCGGCGCAGAACGCCGGCGTGACCCTGCTGGTCTACACCGACAGCAACACCGCCTACACCGATGTCCTGGCCGGCAACCTCGACCTGGTCGACGACGTGCCCGCCACCCAGCTCAAGAACGTCGACACCGACCTGAACGGCCGCTACATCAACACCCCGGCCGGCATCCTGCAGACCCTGGCCTTCCCGTACTACGACCCGAAGTGGAACACCCCGGGGGCGCGGAAGGTCCGCACGGGCCTGTCCATGGCGATCAACCGCAAGCAGATCACCGAGACCATCTTCCGGGGCACCCGCACCCCGGCCACCGACTGGACCTCGCCGGTCCTCGGCGCGGCCGGCGGCTACCGGGCCGGACTGTGCGGCCACGCCTGCGACTACGACCCCGCCCAGGCCAAGAAGCTGATCCAGGAGGGCGGCGGCATCCCCGGCGGCCGGCTGAAGATCACCTACAACGCGGACACGGGCTCCCACAAGCAGTGGGTGGACGCCGTGTGCAACTCGATCAACAACGCGCTCGACAACGACCAGGCCTGCGTCGGCAACCCGATCGGCACCTTCGCCGACTTCCGCAACCAGATGACCCAGCACAAGATGTCCGGTCCCTTCCGGGCCGGCTGGCAGATGGACTACCCGTTGATCCAGAACTTCCTCCAGCCGCTGTACTACACGGGCGCCTCCTCCAACGACGGCAAGTGGTCCGACGAGCAGTTCGACCGGCTCGTCGACCGGGCCAACGCCGAGACCGGCAGGGGCGCCGCCGTCCGGCTCTTCCAGCAGGCCGAGGAGGTCGTCCGCGACAACATGGCGGCCGTCCCGCTCTGGTACCAGAACGGCAGCGCCGGCTACTCCGCCCGGCTCTCCCATGTGGCGCTCAATCCGTTCAGCGTGCCGGTCTACAACGAGATCAAGGTGGGCTGAGCGACATGGCGCGCTATGTGGCACGGCGGCTGCTGCAGATGATCCCGGTGTTCATCGGGTCGACGTTGCTGATCTTCCTCATGGTGAACGTGATGGGCGACCCCATCGCGGGCCTGTGCGGCGAGCGGTCCTGCGACCCCGCGACGGCCGCCCAGCTGCGCCGGGAGTTCGGCTTGGACAAGCCGCTCTGGCAGCAGTACGCGACCTACATGGGCAACCTCTTCACCGGCGACTTCGGCACCGCCTTCAACGGCCAGAAGGTGACCGAGCTGATGGGATCGGCGTTCCCCGTCACCATCCGGCTCACGATCGTCGCCATCCTCTTCGAGATCGTCATCGGCGTGACGCTGGGCGTGCTGACGGGCCTCAGGCGCGGCCGGCCCATCGACACCGGGGTGCTGCTGGGGACCCTGGTGGTGATCTCCGTGCCCACCTTCGTCACCGGTCTGCTGCTCCAGCTGCTGCTCGGCATCAAGTGGCAGTGGATCAGCCCGTCCGTCCGCTACGGCAGTTTCGACGAGCTGATCGTGCCCGGCCTGGTCCTCGCCTCCGTCTCCCTCGCCTACGTCACCCGGCTGACCCGCACCTCCATCGCGGAGAACAAGCGGTCCGACTACGTCCGTACGGCCGTCGCCAAGGGCCTGCCCCGGCACCGCGTGATCGTCCGGCACCTGCTGCGCAACTCCCTGATCCCCGTGGTCACGTTCATCGGCGCCGACATCGGGGCGCTGATGGGCGGTGCGATCGTCACCGAGCGGATCTTCAACATCCACGGCGTGGGCTTCCAGCTCTACCAGGGCATCCTGCGCCAGAACACCCAGACGGTCGTCGGCTTCGTGACCGTCCTCGTCCTCGTCTTCCTCGTCGCCAACCTCCTCGTCGACCTCCTGTACGCCGTACTCGACCCGAGGATCCGCTATGCCTGAGCAGCCGCACGAGCACGAGGGGGCGATCGCCGGGACCGGCATGGGCGGGGCGATGGACCTGGGCGCGAGCGAGGCGGCGACCCTGGAGCGCACCCCCGGGGGACCGCAGGGCACGGGCCCGGCGGGCCGGCCCCGCTCCCTCTGGTCGGACGCGTGGCGGGACCTGCGCCGCAACCCGGTGTTCCTCGTCTCCGGACTGGTCATCGTCTTCCTGGTCCTCATCTCGCTGTGGCCCTCGGCGATCGCCTCCGGCAGCCCCCTCAAGTGCGACCTCGCCAAGGCCCAGGACGGCCCGGGCCCGGGTGCGCCCTTCGGCTACGACGGCCAGGGCTGCAACGTCTACACGCGCACCGTGTACGGCGCCCGTACGTCCGTCACGGTCGGCGTGCTGGCGACGCTCGGGGTGGCCGCCGTCGGGTCGGTGCTGGGGGCCCTGGCGGGCTATTTCGGCGGCATCTGGGACTCGATCCTGTCCCGCGTCACCGACATCTTCTTCGCGATCCCGGTGGTCCTCGGCGGTCTGGTCCTGCTGTCGGTGGTGACGAGCAACACCGTCTGGCCGGTCATCGGGTTCATGGTGCTGCTCGGCTGGCCGCAGATCTCCCGGATCGCGCGCGGCTCGGTCATCACCGCCAAACAGAACGACTACGTCCAGGCCGCCCGCGCCCTCGGCGCCTCCGACTCCCGCATCCTGCTGCGCCACATCGCCCCGAACGCAGTGGCCCCGGTGATCGTGGTGGCGACCATCGCGCTGGGCACGTACATCGCACTGGAGGCGACCCTGTCGTACCTCGGCGTGGGCCTCAAACCGCCCAGCGTCTCCTGGGGCATCGACATCTCCGCCGCGTCCCCCTACGTCCGCAACGCCCCCCACGCCCTGCTGTGGCCCTCGGGCGCCCTGGCCGTCACGGTGCTCGCCTTCATCATGCTCGGCGACGCGGTCCGCGACGCCCTCGATCCGAAGCTGAGGTGATGACGGCGTGCGGTGGGAGGCGCGAGGTGTGTGGGGGGAGTGCGCGGTGGCGTGCGGTCGCGGTGCCGATCGGCGTTCTGCTTCCGGTGGGCCGTGGATGCGGGTGCGCGGTGCTTTTGATCCGAGGGCGAGGTGACGGGGGCGTGCTGCTCGAAGTGCGGGATCTGCAGGTGGAGTTCCGGACGCGGGACGGGGTCGCGCATGCCGTCAACGGGGTGAGTTACGAGGTCGACGCGGGGGAGACGCTGGCCGTGCTGGGGGAGTCCGGGTCGGGCAAGTCCGTCACCGCGCAGGCCGTGATGGGGATCCTCGACATGCCCCCGGGCAGGATCACCGGCGGACGGATTCTGTTCCAGGGGCAGGATCTGCTGAAGCTGAGGGAAGAGGAACGGCGCAAGATCCGGGGCGCCGGGATGGCCATGATCTTCCAGGACGCCCTGTCGGCCCTCAACCCCGTCATCTCCGTGGGGGACCAGCTGGGAGAGATGTTCGTCGTGCACCGGGGGATGTCGGCGAAGGACGCGCGGGCCAGGGCCGTCGAGCTGATGGAACGGGTGCGGATCCCGGCCGCCGCCCAGCGCGTGCGGGACTATCCCCACCAGTTCTCCGGCGGTATGCGCCAGCGCATCATGATCGCCATGGCGCTGGCCCTGGAGCCGGCGCTCATCATCGCCGACGAGCCCACCACCGCTCTGGACGTCACCGTGCAGGCCCAGGTCATGGACCTGCTCGCGGAACTGCAGCGTGAGTTCCACATGGGGCTCATCCTCATCACCCACGATCTGGGGGTCGTCGCCGACGTCGCCGACCGGATCGCCGTGATGTACGCCGGGAAGATCGTCGAGTCCGCGCCCGTCCGTGACCTCTACAAGACGCCCGCCCACCCCTACACCCGCGGCCTGCTGGACTCCATCCCGCGCCTGGACCAGAAGGGACAGGAGCTGTACGCCATCAAGGGCCTGCCGCCGAACCTGATGGACATCCCGCCCGGCTGCTCCTTCCACCCGCGCTGCCCGATGGCCCAGGACGTCTGCCGCACCGACGAACCCCCGCTGTACGAGGTCTCCGACGTGCGCGGCAGCGCCTGCCACTTCTGGAGGGAGTGCCTCCATGGCTGAGCCGATCCTCGAAGTGACCGGGCTCGTCAAGCACTATCCGCTGACCCGGGGCATCCTCTTCAAGAAGCAGATCGGCGCGGTGAAGGCCGTCGACGGCGTCGACTTCACGCTCGGCAAGGGCGAAACCCTGGGCATCGTCGGCGAGTCGGGCTGCGGCAAGTCGACGGTCGCCAAGATGCTCTGCAACCTGGAGCGCCCGACGGCCGGCTCCATCAAGTTCAAGGGCGAGGACATCACCCGGCTGTCCGGCCGGGCGCTGAAGGCGGTACGCCGCAACATCCAGATGGTCTTCCAGGACCCGTACACCTCCCTCAACCCCCGGATGACGGTCGGCGACATCATCGGGGAGCCGTACGAGATCCACCCCGAGGTCGCGCCCAAGGGCGACCGCCGCCGCAGGGTCCAGGAACTATTGGACGTGGTCGGCCTCAACCCGGAGTACGTCAACCGCTATCCGCACCAGTTCTCCGGCGGCCAGCGCCAGCGCATCGGCATCGCCCGCGGGCTGGCGCTGCGCCCGGAGGTGATCGTCGCCGACGAGCCGGTGTCCGCGCTGGACGTCTCGATCCAGGCCCAGGTGATCAACCTGCTGGACCGGCTGCAGTCGGAGTTCGAGCTGTCGTACGTCTTCATCGCGCACGACCTGTCCATCGTCCGGCACATCTCCGACCGGGTGGGTGTGATGTACCTCGGGCGGATCGTGGAGATCGGCCGGGAGCCCGAGATCTACGACCACCCCACCCATCCCTACACCCAGGCGCTGCTCTCCGCGGTCCCGGTCCCGGACCCCGAGGCCCGGGAACACCGCGAGCGGATCATCCTCACCGGGGACGTGCCGTCCCCGACGAACATCCCCTCCGGCTGCCGCTTCCGCACCCGCTGCTGGAAGGCGCAGGAGCGGTGTGTCGTGGAGGTCCCGGCCCTGGCGGTCCCGGCCGTGTTCCGGGGCACGCCCGGGCCCGCGGCCCATGACTCCGCCTGCCACTTCGCCGAGGAGATGCAGGTGGTCCGGGCGGAGGGGGAGTAGCGGAGGGGCAGTAGCGGAGGGGGAGCGGAGCGCATGGCAACGGGCCGGGACGACATGCCGCGTCCCGGCCCGTTCACGGCACCCGCACGGCCGTACGCTGATCAGCCTCCCGTGTCCGTATATCGGTACCACTTCGGCGAAGTTGCCGGTGTGTTAACGCAGTTGGCGGTCATTTGTCCCCGTCTGGCAGCGAACGCCGCAGGAAGTCCAGCTGCAGCCGCAGCAGGTTCTCCGCGACGGTCTCCTGCGGGGTCATGTGCGTCACCCCGGACAGCGGCAGCACCTCGTGCGGGCGGCCCGCGGCGAGCAGCGCGGAGGACAGCCGCAGGGAGTGCGCGACGACGACGTTGTCGTCCGCCAGCCCGTGGATGATCATCATCGGGCGGTGCGGCTCGGCCGGGTCGACCAGGCCCGCGTCGTCGATCACCGAGTTGCGGCGGTAGACCTCCGGCTGCTCGTCCGGGAGGCCGAGATAGCGCTCCTGGTAGTGGGTGTCGTACAGCCGCAGATCGGTGACCGGGGCGCCGACGACCGCCGCGTGGAAGACGTCCGGGCGGCGCAGTACCGCCAGCGCCGCCAGGTAGCCGCCGAAGGACCAGCCGCGGATCGCCACCCGGCCGAGGTCCAGCGGGAACCGCTCGGCGAGCGCGTGCAGCGCGTCCACCTGGTCCTGGAGTACGACGGCCGCCAGCTCGTCCCGGACCGACTTCTCCCAGGCCGGCGAGGATCCCGGCGTGCCCCGCCCGTCGGCCACGACCACCGCGAACCCCTGGTCGGCGAACCACTGCGAGGTGAGGTGGGGGTTGTGCGCGGCGAGCACCCGCTGGCCGTGCGGGCCGCCGTAGGGGTCCATGAGGACGGGCAGGGGAGTGTCACCGGGGTAGTCCCGTGGCATAAGCACGGCGCACGGAATTCGGCGTGCGCCCCCTTGAGTGAGGGTCACTCGTGGGGACAAACCGGGATCTTCGGCGAACGACCGGACAGTTGCCGTCGCTTTTCCGTCACTCAGCACCTGGGCCCGGGTGCCCGGCCGGTCCGGCGTCGCGGACACGAGTACCGTAACGCCCCCGGCCCGTACCGCCGTGTGCACCCCCGGCTCCTGCGACACCCGTTCCACGCCCAGTTCGTTCACCCGGTACACATGGACTTCGCCAATCTCGGGCTCCTGGGCCTCCTCGCCCGCCGAGGCGGAAACCAGTACGTCCTCCGGACCCACGTCCAGCACCGCCCGCAGCTGCAACTGGCCGCTGGTCAAAGGCCGTTCGCCGACCGTCAGCACCCGGGCGCCACCCTCGTCCGCGATGCGGACAAGCTGTCCGGAGGGGCTCCAGCAGGGCACTCCAGCGAACAATTCAAGCCAACTTGGATCTTCGTCGGCGTGCACCATCCGGGTGGCCCCCGTGTCCGGGTCCACCGCCAGGAACAGCTGGCTGCGCTGGTCCCGCGCCTGCACGAGGATCAGCGGTGCACCCGCCTCTGACCAGTGCACATGGGCCAGATAGGGAAAGCGGGACCGGTCCCACGCCACCTCCGTGCGCGCCCCGTCGAGGCCCACCACGAAGAGCCGCACGTCCGCGTTCGGCGTACCCGCCGCCGGGTACGCGATGTTGAGTGGCTCACGCTCCGGACGGGCCGGATCCGCGATCCACCACCGCCGTACCGGCGTGTCGTCCACGCGCGCCACGAGCAGCCGGCGCCCGTCCGGCGCCCACCAGAAGCCGCGCGAACGCTGCATCTCCTCGGCCGCGATGAACTCCGCGAGGCCATAGGTGACCTGCTCCGACTCCGGCTCGGCGAGCGCCCGGTCGTCCTCGCCCTCGGCGCCCACGACCCGCAGCGCACCCCGCGCGACGTACGCGATGTGCCGGCCGTCGGGGGCGGGGCGCGGGTCGATCACCGGTCCCGGGACCCGGAGTTCACGCGTCGTGCCGGCCCGCAGCTCGGCCGTGAAAAGCCGCCCTGACAAGGCGAAAGATGCCAACTCCAGAGTCGTGTCGGTGGCATAGCCGACGATGCCCGCACCTCCCTCCCGGCTGCGCTCCCGGCGCGCCCGCTCCTCGGTCGAGAGCTCTTCGGAGGCGCCGCCGAGCAGCGCGCCCGGATCGGCCGCCGGGCGTTCCGTGCCCTCCGGAAGGTCCATGACCCAGAGGGAGTTGGCGCGGTCGGTGCCGGAGGCGGAGCGCAGGAACGCGACCCGCGAACCGTCGGGCGCCACGGTGAACGCACGCGGCGCGCCGAGCGTGAACCGCTGGGTCCTGGCGTGCCGACGGGGGAAGGAGTCAGACTCGGTCGTCATACCCCGACCATATTGGCCATGCGCCCCCTTGTGCGGCCGTGCGCCGCGCGATGCGCGAGCACGGATAGTTATGATCACTACCGCTGTGTGGGTATGAACCTGCTGGCGTCTGCATGGATTTGCTCTACTGATCTAGATCTGGCGATCTTTGGAGGTGAGCCGCCGTGGCACTCTCGATTTCGGCGGTGGTGCTGCTGGCGATCATCGTCTTCCTGCTGATCAAGAAGTCGGGACTGAAGGGCGGCCATGCCGTGATCTGCATCCTGCTCGGCTTCTATCTCGCCTCGTCGACCATCGCGCCCACGATCAGTCAACTCACGACGAACGTCGCGAGCATGATCGGCAGCATCAAGTTCTGAGCCGGCGGCGTCAAGTTCCGGGTCGGCGGAGCCAAGTTCGGAGAGGGCCTCGCGCCCGTCTGGATAGTTGCACTGTCTTCCAGTCCTGCCAGTCGTGGACCAGTTGCTCGCCGGTGACCCGACCCGCAGGGGCCCGTAGGAGTTCCGCAGACGCCTCGCCCGTGAAGTGGCCGCCGCCCGCCGGGGGCCGTACTGGTCCAACTCGGCTGCCACGCCGCCCAGTTGCTGGACTTCGCCTCCGTACCCCGCGCCGAGCCGGTCGCGGACGCCCCGGCCGCCCAGCCGGACCCGCGTATCGCGCTCCGGCAGACCCGGTCCCGGCCGGAGCCCGGGCCGCCGGCTCCGCTGCCTGCGCCGCCCGCGTACACCCTGACGCCGTCTCCCGCCCCGCATGCCGTCTCGCCCTCGGGTCCGCACCCGAGGCGCTGGTGGGGGCCGGCGGCGCTGGTGCCCGAAGCGAACCTGGGGACGGCATGGCTGTTCCTCGACCGTGAAGTGCACCTGGGACCCACGGGCCCGGCCGCGCTGCCGGTCGTCCACGGCCTCTTCTTCGGCGGGCTGCTGCTGTTCGGCGGGCAGCTCGCGGACCGCATCGGGCCCAGACGGACACTGATCACCGGCCTGGTCGGATCCGTGCCGGCCGCCCTGCTCGGCGGCACGGCCACCGATGCGGGCCGGCTGATGTCCGCCCGCGCCCTGCAGGGCGTCTCCGCCGCGCTGATCACACCGTCCCTGCTCGCCCTGGTGAGCACCGGCTTCACCGATCCGCGGGAACGCCGCAGGGCGTTCGGGAACCATGCCGCGTTCGGCGTCGGCGGAGCGGCACTCATGGCGCTGCCGGACGCAGGGCTGCTGGAGGCGCTGAGCTGGCGCATCTGCCTCTATGCCGCCGTTCCGCCGGCCGTGCTCGCCCTGGTCGGCACGGTCACCCTGGTGCGCGACGGCTCGGTCCGTCCCGGCGCCCGCTTCGACGTACTCGGTACGGTGCTCGGCCTCGCCGGAGTCGCCGGGCTCACCTACGGCCTGGGCCAGGGCGCGCGGGCCGGCTGGACCGACCCCCTCGTCGTGGCCCTGGTCGGCCGCTACCTGACCATGATCCTGTCCGGCGGGGCGCCGGACGGAGGCGCCGCGGCTGACCTGCCCGCCCTGTTCGTCATCGGCTTCGGCCTCGGCATCGCCTTCATGCTGGTCTTCGCCGTCGCGACCGACGCCCTCGCCCCGGGGCACTCCGGTGGGGCGTCGGCGGCCCTCATCGCGACCCAGCACCTGGGCGGAGTGATCGGCTCGGCGCTGTTCTCCGCCGTCGTCCACCCCCGCCACCTCTGGTACGTGTACGTGGCCGCCGGCGTCCTGCTCGCCGGACCGCTGGTCGGCCGGCGCGCGCGTACGACAGGAAGCGAGCCCGCGCATCCGGCGTCGGCGTGAGCGTCCGTTGCCGCGACGTCCGAAACCGCCCCGCGAGGACGCGAGCCGTGGCGTGGAGGAGGGAGCGGCCTCGTAGGGTGGTCCCCATGACGGAATTGCCCGATCGGCGTCTGCTGCTGGTGCACGCGCACCCGGACGACGAGTCGATCAACAACGGCGTGACGATGGCCCGGTACGCGGCCGAGGGTGTGCACGTGACCCTGGTCACCTGCACGCTCGGGGAGCGCGGCGAGGTCATCCCGCCCGGGCTGCGGCATCTGACGGGTGCCGCGCTGGGCCTGCACCGGCGCGGGGAACTGGCCGAGGCCGTGCGCGCGCTGGGCGTGAGTGACGCCCGGCTGCTCGGCGGGGCGGGCCGGTACGGGGACTCCGGGATGATGGGCATTCCGGACAATGACGACCCCGGGTGCTTCTGGCAGGCCGATCTGGACCAGGCCGCCGGCCACCTCGCCGAGGTGATTCTGGAGGTCCGGCCGCAGGTGCTCGTCACCTACGACGACCAGGGGGGCTACGGCCACCCGGACCACATCCAGGCCCACCGCGTCGCCATGCGTGCCGTGGAGCTGGCGGACCGGCGCGGGCACCGGATCGACAAGGTCTACTGGAACCGCGTCCCGCGCTCCGTCGCCGAGGCCGCCTTCGAGCGGCTCCAGGACGAGCTGTCCGCGCTGCCGTTCGACAAGAGCGCGTCCGTGGCCGACGTTCCGGGTGTGGTCGAGGACGAGCGGGTCACCACCAGCGTCGACGGCGCCGCCTTCGCCGCCGCCAAGGCCGCCGCGATGCGCGCCCACGCCACCCAGATCGACGTGGCCGAGCCGTACTTCGCGCTCTCCAACGAACTCGCCCAGCCGCTGTTCACCACCGAGTACTACGAGTTGGTGCGCGGTACGGCCGAGCCCGGGGAGACCGACCTGTTCGCCGGAGTCGGCCTCGGACCCGGCATCGGGTCCGGACCCGGACCCGGCATCGGCTCCGGCGTCGACATCGAGGAGGCCTCATGAGCAACTCCGGACCGGGCTCGCTGCTCGCCCAGCCGTTGCAACGGCCGTCGGCCGCACGGGTCGTCGCTTATGCCGGACTCTTCCTGCTCGGTGCCGTCGTCGGTCTCGCCGGGACCCTGGTGCAGGCCGCCTGGTTCCCCGGCGGGCTGCTGCTCGCCCTCGCGGGCGCGGCGGGGCTGTTCCTCGGTGGGGCGTACGTCACCCGCGGCCGGGGCGGGGCGGTCGCACCGGTGGTGGGCTGGATCGTCGCCGTCATCCTGCTCACCACGGCGCGCCCCGAAGGCGACTTCCTGTTCGCCGCCGGAGGCAGCTCCTATCTCTTTCTGCTCGGCGGCATGGCTCTCGCTGTGATCTGCGCCACCGTCGGTGCCGGGCGGCAACCTCGTGACGGTGCTGCCCGACTTGGCAAGTGACGTACCACTTCGCCATACGGCGCGCGTGCGAGTCCGGTGTGGGTTTCCTCGGCGGTCCTGGGATAAGCGCCAGAAGTGGCCAGTATGGTGGTGCGCGCCGCCGAGCCGCCCGAGCAGTCAGGTCGTAACGGGCGGTGGAGCCAACTGGGAGAACCTGCCTTGAGTCGTGAAACTGACACTCCGTCCTCCGGGCCCAACGGGCGCGGCGGAGCCGCATACCCCTCCGGCACGCCGCCGTACGGGACCCCCATGGCTTCCGACGACGCTACGGACGCAGGCCGTTCGGCCACGCGACCGGAGGAGAAGAAGACCGAGACCACGCTGACGACCCGGATCCGGATCAACATCCCCGGATCCCGGCCCATCCCGCCGGTCGTCGTGCGCAAGCCCGTCGGGGATTCCGACGGCGCCCGGGAAGAGGCGCCCGCCGGCGACCCGCGCCCCTCCGCCGACGGTGCGGCTCCGCGCCCCGCCGAGCCCGCCGCGGAGCCGGCGGCCCAGGCCGAGGAGAAGACCAGCGACTGGTTCGCGCCCCGCAAGTCCGGCGGCGGCAAGGGCGGTCCGGGCGGCGGGGGCACGAACGGGGCCGGAATGCCGGGTGGTTCGGGCGTTTCCGGCAGTTCCGGTGGTTCTGGCGGATCCACCCCCGCTTCCGGCGTAACGGGCACCCGTACGGGTGGTTCGGGAGCATCCGGCAGCCCCGGTGGCACCGGCGCACGCCCTGGCGGTGGCCGTCCCGGCGGTGTGGTCGGCTCCATGAGCGTCCCGGGCGCGTCCCGCTCCGGTACCACGAACGGCAAGGGCCTGCCCGGCGCCACCGGCGGCCCCGTCGCCCCGGGGCACGGTGGCGGCACCGGCTCCTTCGACGTGACCGAGGCACTGGCCGCGGGCCCGCTGGGCGGCGGCTCCCGCCCCGGCGCGTCCGGCGGCGAGCCGAGCCGCGACGACCTGCCGTACTTCTCGGAGAACGCCGGGCAGGAAGGCTTCGGCGGCACGGGCACGGCCGGCCCGAGCGGCCCCGACGGCTTCGGCGGTACGGGCGCCCCGGGCGGGAACGCCCACAACGGCTTCCCCGGCCCCGGCGCGGGCGGCCCGAGCGGTCCCGACGGCTTCGGCGGTACGGCGGGCACGAGCGGAGCGGACGGGCTCGGCGGTCTCGGCGGTCTCGGTGGCCCCGGTGGTCCCAGCGGCTTCAACGGCCCGCGCGGCCAGGGCGGACCCGGCGGCCCGAGCGGCCCGGCCGGCCCCACCAGCGGCCCGGTCACCGGCGACGGCCCCCTCGCCCCGTCGCCCGCCGCCCCCTTCGCCGGCCCGAGCGGCCCGGTCGGCCCCACCGGTCCGGGCTCCGGCAGCGGCCCCACCGGTCTCGGCCCCGGCGGCGGCCTCAGCGACGACACCGCGATCCTCACCCCGCAGAAGCCGGCCCCCGAACCGGGCACGCCCGCCTTCCGCCCCGACAATGTCTCCGGACACACCGTCACCAGCGGCATCCCGGTCGTCCCCGGCGCCGGCCCCTCCCCGTTCGGCAGCGGCTCCTCCGACGGCCCGGCCACCCAGACCCCGGCCAGGCCGGAGCCGGCCGCCACGGCGCCCAAGGCGCAGGCCAAGCCGAAGAAGAAGGGCCGTAGCAAGCTGGTGCTGCTGGGCGTCGGCGTGGTCGTCGTCGTGGGCGGTGCCTACGGCGCCGGACTGCTGATGAACCACACCGACGTCCCCAAGGGCACCACGGTCCTCGGCGTCGACATCGGCGGCGGCACCCGTGACGACGCCGTCAAGAAACTCGACGACGCCTTCGGCAGCCGGGTCAACAAGCCGCTGCAGCTCGCCGTCGGCGGCAAGACGGTCACCCTCACCCCGGAGAACGCCGGTCTGCAGTTCGACTTCCAGGCCACCGTGAGCAAGGCCGCGACCAGCGACTACAACCCGGTCCATGTCGTCGGCTCCCTCTTCGGGCAGAAGCGCGTGATCGAGCCCGACATGCCGGTGGACGAGGAGAAGCTGCAAGCCGCGCTCGCGCAGACCGGCGGCGGCTCCGGCTCGGTCGTCGAGGGCGGCATCGACTTCAAGCCCGGCCAGGCCGTCGCCGTCTACGGCAAGGCGGGCAAGGCCATCGACGCGAGCCAGTCGACCGACGCGGTCGAACAGGCCTACCGCCACATGGTGGAGACGGGCACGGCGTCCGCGGTCACCGTCCCGTCGACCACCAAGCAGCCGACGGTGTCGAATGCGGCGGTCGACGACGAGATGAAGAAGTTCGCGGAGCCGGCGATGTCGGGCAAGGTGACGGTGTCGGCGGGCGCGGGGCACGTGGTGGTGATGAGCCCGGCGAAATCGCTCTGGAAGTTCCTCAAGGTGGTGCCCACCGCGGACGGCAAGCTGGTCGACAAGCCCGACCTGAACGCCCTGAAGCAGCTCTACGGCGGGACCTTCGACGGCGTACTGATCACCCGCGCCAACGGCAAGAAGACACCGGTCACCCCGCAGGAGGTCTACATCGCCCTCCGCCAGGCCCTGATCAGCAGGACCAACCGGGTCGCGGTCATCTCCACGAACCCGACGTAGCCGAGAAAAGTCGTAGCCGAGAGAAGTCCTGGCCGAAAGGGGGCGTCCGTCGTTCGGCGGGCGCCCCCTTCGGCATGCCTGTCACCCGATCCGCATGACATCTGTCATCCGGCACTGAGGACCGCCGACACTGCCCGGTCAAGGGCCCTCGCCGCCAGCATGGAGGGCATGACGACAACTGCGGCACCGGCCACCACCACCCCGGTGGTCGGCTTCGACCAGGTGACCAAGACCTACGGCAATGTGCGGGCCGTCGACGGGATCTCGCTCCGGCTGCACCCCGGCGAGACCGTCGCCCTGCTCGGCCCGAACGGGGCCGGCAAGTCCACCACCCTCGATCTGCTCCTCGGCCTCAAGAACCCCGACAGCGGCACGGTGAGTCTCTTCGGCGGCACCCCGCGCGAGGCGATCGCCGCCGGGCGGGTCGGGGCCATGCTGCAGAGCGGCGGCCTGATGGACGAGGTCACCGTGGCCGAGCTGGTGAAGCTGGGCTGCTCGCTGCACCCGAAGCCGTACAAGCCCGCCGACGTCATGGCCCGCGCGGGCATCGCGCAGATCGCCGACCGCAAGGTCAACAAGCTCTCCGGCGGCCAGGCCCAGCGGGTCCGCTTCGCCCTCGCCACGGCCGGCGACACTGACCTGATCATCCTGGACGAGCCGACCACCGGCATGGACGTCTCCGCCCGCCAGGCCTTCTGGGCCACCATGCGGGAGCAGGCCGACCAGGGCCGTACCGTCCTGTTCGCCACCCACTACCTCGAAGAGGCCGACGCCATCGCCGACCGGGTCCTGGTGCTGCACCGCGGCCGGCTCCTCGCCGACGGCACCGCCGCCGAGATCAAGGCCAAGGCGGGCGCCCGCAGGGTCTCCTTCGACCTGGAGGGCGAGATCGAGGAGACGGCCCTGCGCGGGCTGCCCTTCCTCACCTCGATCGATATTTCCGGGCACACCGTCCGCATCCAGTCGTCCGACGCCGACGCCACCGTCCACGCCCTGTACGGCCTCGGTGTCTTCCCCCGCAATCTCGAAGTCGCCGGCCTCGGTCTGGAGCAGGCCTTCGTCGCCATCACGGAGGCCGAGGAGGCCAAGCAGTCATGAACGCCCTGATCAAGCTCGAACTGGCCCGCGTCCTGCGCAACAAGAAGTTCCTGTTCTTCTCGGTGCTCTACCCCTCGTTCATCTACCTGATCTTCTCCAGCAGCTCCGGCTCGGACCAGAAGGTCGACGGCACCGGCCTGACCGTCGCCACCTACCTGATGGTCTCCATGGCCTCCTTCGGCGCCCTGACCGCCGTCCTCATGGGCAACAGCGAGCGCATCGCCAAGGAGCGCGAGAGCGGCTGGGTACGGCAGCTGCGGCTGACCCCGCTGCCCGGCCGCGGATATGTCCTCGCCAAGACCGCCAGCGCCGCCGTGGTGAGCCTGCCGTCGATCATCGTGGTGTTCCTCGTCGCCGCGGTGGTCAAGCACGTCCACCTGGACGCCTGGCAGTGGCTCGCCCTCACCGGGGTCATCTGGGCCGGCAGCCTCGTCTTCGCCGCGCTCGGCGTCGCCATCGGCTACGTCGCCTCCGGTGACGCGGTCCGCCCGATCACGATGATCGTCTACTTCGGTCTGTCGATCCTCGGCGGTCTGTGGATGCCGTCCACCACCTTCCCGAAGGTCCTCCAGGACATCGCGAAGTGGCTGCCCACCCACGCGTACGCTGCACTGGGACGGGCCATCGAACAGAGCCAGGCTCCCAGCGCGACGGACGTCGCCATCCTCGCCGTCTACTTCGTTCTCTTCGCGGGCGGTGCGGCCTGGCTGTACCGGAAGGACACGCTGAAGGCGTGAGCGCGATGACGGAAGACCAGACGGCCACAGCCGCGGGGGACACCCCCATGGGCCGGCCGCCCCGCAACCGGCGCGAGCTGCTGGTGAAGATGCTGTGGATCGGCGTCTGGCTGATCTTCCTCAGCTCGCCGATCAGCGACCTCACGAGCGGCCGCCACACCACGGGCGCCACCGTCGCCGGCGCCCTCGGCCTCGCGGCGTTCGTCGGTGTCTACCTCTCGCTGGTCTTCCGCCGCATGGGCCGGCCGTTCTCGCCGCGCCTGACCGTCTCGATGATCACGATCCTCGGCGTGCTCGCCCCCGCGCTGGCCTACAGCCTCGGCAGCGCCTGGCTCGGCCTGTTCGTCTACCTCTCGGTGGCCTGCGGGGCGACCCTGCCGGTCCGGGCGGCCTACTGGGCGATCCCGGTGTCGGGCGCGGCGATGTACCTCGTCGGTCTGCACTCCAGCGAGAAGGAGGCCCGCGGGCTGCTGTTCCTGGTCGTGATGATCGGGTTCTCGATGGTCGGCGTCGGCCAACTCGTCCGCACCACCATCGAGTTGCGCAAGGCCCGGGCCACCGTGGCCCATCTCGCGGCCAACGAGGAGCGGCTGCGGCTCGCCCGCGACCTGCACGATCTGCTGGGCCACTCGCTCTCCCTGATCACGCTGAAGAGCGAGCTGGCCGGCCGGATGCTGCCCGACCAGCCCGAGAAGGCGGCCCAGCAGGTCGCCGACATCGAACAGGTCAGCCGGCAGGCCCTGGTCGACGTCCGGGAGGCCGTCTCCGGCTACCGGCGCCCGCGGCTGGCCGCCGAACTCGCCGGCACCCAGGTCGCCCTGACCGCCGCCGGCGTCACCGCCGACGTGCCCGCCGAGCCCGACCTCACCGGCGTCCCCGAGGAGTCCGAGTCCGCGCTCGCCTGGGCGCTGCGCGAGGCCGTCACCAACGTGGTCCGGCACAGCGGCGCCGACAAGTGCCTGATCCGGCTCACGCACCGCCAGACCCTGGACGGCCCGATGCTCGAACTCTGCGTCGAGGACAACGGATCCGGCGGCTCGGGGAAGGGTCCGGGCAACGGTCTGACCGGGCTGACCGAGCGTCTGGAGAAGGCGGGCGGCACCCTGGAGGCGGGCCGGGTCAGGCATGGATTCCGGCTGGTCGCCCACGTACCTACGGCCACTTCGGGGCACGTAGGATCCGGGGCATGACGAGCACGATCAAGGTCCTTCTCGCCGAGGACCAGTCGATGGTCCGCGAGGCCCTGGCCGCGCTGCTCGGCCTGGAGGACGACATCGAGGTCGTCGCCCAGGTCGCGCGCGGGGACCGGGTACTGGCGGCCGTCGGCGCGCACGGCGTGGACGTGGCACTGCTCGACATCGAGATGCCCGGCTGCACCGGAATCGAGGCGGCCGCCCAGGTGCACCGGGAGTTCCCGCAGGTCAAACTGGTCGTCCTGACCACCTTCGGGCGCCCCGGCTATCTGCGCAGCGCCATGGAGGCCGGCGCCGACGCCTTCCTCGTCAAGGACGCCCCGGCCGCCCAGCTCGCCGAGGCGATCCGCAAGGTGCTGTCCGGCGAGCGGGTCATCGACCCCACGCTCGCCGCCGCCGCGCTCGCCGAGGGCGCCAACCCCCTCACCGAACGCGAACGCGAGGTGCTCCGCGCGGCGGCCGACGGCTCCACCAACGCCGAGCTGGCCAAGGCCCTGCACCTCTCCCAGGGCACGGTCCGCAACTACCTCTCCACGGCGATCCAGAAGCTGGCGGTACGCAACCGGGCGGAGGCGGTGCGGATCGCGCGGGAGAAGGGCTGGCTGTAGGCGGACCGGGGCTTCAGTTGAGCATCGCGCGAGCGGTGTGCGCCTGTTCCCGCACCTTCCGCGCCGCGGACTCGTCGACGACCTCGATCAGGTCGGCATAGGCGTCCAGTTCCTCCGCACCCGATACGAACTCGCCCCGCTGCACGAGCAGTTGCCCGTGCTCGTACCGCAGCCGGGCCGGATGCGCGGGGATCAGCAGCGCCAACTCCACGGCCCGCAGGGCGACATCCGACCGTTCGGGCCGGGCGGCGGCCCACGCGCGGATGTTGTTCAGGATGCGCTGGACGACCTCCAGCGGCGCCGCCGGCTCCAGCATGGCGGCGTCCAGCGGCGCCCCCGTCGCCCCCACCACGAGCATCTCCGCATCGGTGCCGGTCAGCACCCGCCCCGCGTCGAACGGATCGGCCAGCACCTGCTCGTCCGCCGCCCCGAACCCCACCACGAAGTGCCCCGGCAGCGCGACCCCGTACACCGGCGCTCCCGCCCGCCGTGCGACCTCCAGCCACACCACCGACAGCAGGATCGGCAGCCCGCGTCGGCGCCGCAGCACCTCGTGCAGCAGGGAGGACTCCAGCCGCTGGTAGTCGCCGGGTGTGCCGTGGAAGCCGTAGCGCGCTCCGAGCAGCCGTCGTACGGCCTCCGCCCATGCGTGCGGCCCGCCCGGCCGGTACGGCAGCTCGCCCGCGAGCCGGTCCAGCTCCAGCTGGGCGGCATCGATCCCGGCCTCGTCCAGCGAGCCGTCCGCCACGGCGCCGATCAGCAGGCACAGCGCCGACAGGTCCGGCCGCTCGGACCGGGCCTCCTCGGCGAACCGGCGGCGCAGCTCGGCCGACCGCTCCGGCGGGGGCGGATACGGCGGCGGCAGATACGGGTGACGCATGCGAGGCTCATGCCCTTCCACGACGGTTCTACGACGGGGCCAGGCCGGAGTCGTCCGGCTCCCGGTAGTGGTGGTAGCTGTGGTGCGGGGCGAAGCCCAGGCGGGCGTACAGGCCGCGGGCGCCCTCGTTGTCCGTCTCGACCTGCAGCCAGGCCGCCGACGCGCCCTCGGCCAGCGCCCGGCGGGCGAGCGCGGCCATCACCTCCGTGGCGAGGCCCTGCCGGCGCCGCACGGGATCCACCTCGACCGCGGCGAACCCGGCCCACCGCCCGTCCACGACACACCGCCCGATCGCCGCCGGAGGCTCACCTTCCGCCCCCGGCATGGTCGCGAACCACACCGACGGGCCGCCGCCGAGCACCCGCAGGGCCACCTCGCTCACTCCCTTGCGCTGGTACCGGGCGAGCCAGGCCTCGTCCGCCCGCCGGGAGAGGGTCACGCCCGCGCCCTCGGCCAGGTCCGCGACCGGCGCCAGGGCACCGGTCCACACCTCGGCGGTCACCTCCCGCACCCAGCCGCGTCGCTCCAGCTCCGCGCAGAGCAGCTCCTGCGTGCCCTCGGCCCCGGTGGCCGGCTGGACGTAGGCGGGCAGGCCACGCTCGCGGTACCAGCGTCGTACGACCGTGAGGGCCGCGTCGAGGGGGAGACTGGGGTCGCCGAGCGGCAGCACGCTGTTGGCCCGCCGGGTGAACCCGCCGGACGCCCGCAGCTCCCACTCCCCGAGCCGCTCGGTCTCCAGCGGTGGCCAGCCGCGGGAGGTGACCCGCGCGAGTTCGTCGTACGAGGCGGCGGGCCCGCGGCGGCGTGCCGGAGCGGCCGGTACGACCTTGCCCGCGACCAGGGCAGACTCGGCGATTCGGACACTTCGCCCGTCCCGTCGTGTGATCATGAGCACGCCATTATCCCATGATGTGAGAACACCCACCGTGTCGGTGAACTTCTCCTTCGCCGTTCCAGGTTCGCTCAAGCGCCGTACGGAGACACGTTTTCCCACGTCAGCCGGGGTGATCCGGACTTCCAGCCGCCCTGCCGCCGATATTTCCACTGGTCAGTTCACCCCTCCTGTATGGATCATGCCCCGGAACGGAGATACTAGGGGCGGGCATCGACGACGCCGCGCTCCCGCGCGCCAGGCGGCGGAGCCTGAGGAGGCCCGCCAGCGCCCTATCGAGGAGGAACGACAGCGTGACCTACGTCATCGCGCAGCCTTGTGTCGACGTCAAGGACAAGGCGTGCATCGAGGAGTGCCCGGTCGACTGCATTTACGAGGGCTCCCGGTCCTTGTACATCCACCCGGACGAATGCGTCGACTGTGGTGCCTGTGAGCCGGTCTGCCCGGTCGAGGCGATCTTCTACGAGGACGACACTCCGGAGGAGTGGAAGGACTACTACAAGGCGAACGTCGAGTTCTTCGACGAGCTGGGCTCTCCCGGTGGCGCCAGCAAGCTGGGGCTGATCGAGCGCGACCACCCCTTCATCGCCGCGCTGCCGCCGCAGGGCGAGTGACCGTCTAAGAGCCAAGCGGCCGCCCGCGAGCGCGCCGCCTCGGTCCCGTACGGCCCGATCACCCCGATCACCGCCGCACGGGACCGAGGCGTTTGCCGCACCGTACGAAAGTGAGCCTGATTCCCGTGTCCGCAGTCTCCGACCGGCTCCCCACCTTCCCCTGGGACAAGCTGGAGCCGTACAAGAAGACGGCCGCCGCGCACCCCGACGGGATCGTCGACCTGTCCGTGGGCACCCCGGTCGACCCGGTGCCCGAGCTGATCCAGAAGGCCCTGATCGACGCGGCCGACTCACCGGGCTACCCGACCGTCTGGGGCACCCCGGCGCTGCGCGACGCGATCACCGGCTGGCTGGAGCGCCGCCTGGGCGCCCGTGAGCTCACCCACCGCCATGTCCTGCCGATCGTCGGCTCCAAGGAACTGGTGGCCTGGCTGCCGACCCAGCTGGGCCTCGGCCCCGGCGACACAGTGGCCTACCCGCGCCTCGCCTACCCGACGTACGAGGTCGGCGCCCGCCTGGCCCGCGCGGACCACGAGGTCTACGACGACCCGCGCGACCTGGACCCGGCGAACCTGAAGCTGCTCTGGCTGAACTCGCCCTCCAACCCCACCGGCAAGGTGCTCTCGAAGCAGGAGCTGACGGACATCGTCGCCTGGGCCCGCGCCCACGGCGTCCTGCTCTTCTCCGACGAGTGCTACCTGGAACTGGGCTGGGAGGCCGACCCGGTCTCGGTCCTGCACCCGGACGTCAACGGCGGCTCCTACGACGGCATCGTCGCCGTCCACTCCCTCTCCAAGCGCTCCAACCTGGCGGGCTACCGCGCGGCCTTCATCGCCGGTGACCCGGCCGTCCTCGGCCCGCTGCTGGAGATCCGCAAGCACGGCGGCATGATGACCTCGGCGCCGACGCAGGCGGCCGTCGTGGCGGCCCTGGGCGACGACGAGCACGTCCGCGTCCAGCGCGAGCGCTACGCCGCCCGCCGCGCGGCCCTGCGCGCGGCCCTGCTCGGCCACGGCTTCCGCATCGAGCACAGCGAGGCGAGCCTCTACCTCTGGGCCACCCGCGACGAGTCCTGCTGGACCACCGTCGCCCACCTCGCCGACCTCGGCATCCTCGTCGCCCCGGGCGACTTCTACGGCGAGGCGGGCGAACAGTTCGTACGGGTGGCCCTGACGGCGACGGACGAACGCGTCCAGGCGGCGGTGTCCCGCCTGACGGTCTGATCACTGGCTGATCGCTGGCGTACTCCCGTGCCGCGTGCGGCACAAGGAAACGGGGCCCAGGGAACTCCCTGGACCCCGTCGGCGGTCACCGCCGGACGCTCATCCGCTCAGCCGAGCGGCAGCGCCCCGCCCGGCACCGACGGCAGCTCCGGCGCCCCGGTCCTCGCGGCGTCCCCGATGACGCTGCCCGCCGTCCTGGCCGTCTGCCCCGCGGCCTTCCCCGCCACCGGCGTCGTCTTGTTCAGGGTGCTGCTGCTGGCCTTGGTCACGCCCGGCAGGGTGTGCCCGACCGCGTTGCCGCCCGTGGTGGTCGCGACCGAGCTGACGTTCTGCGCGGCTTCGCCAACGGTGCCGACAGTCGTCGCGTCCGGGGTGGTCACACCACTCAGGTTCGGGGCCGCCGCCGGCAGGTTAGTGGCCGCACCGGCGGAGCCGGCCGCACCGACCCCGGCTGCCGCTCCCGCTGCGACGAGCAGCGCGGCACGGGCGATCCGGCGGGTCAGAGGGAGGGACATGATGCTCCATTCGATGGGAGAGAACGGTGTCTGTGTCCGGACCCGGCTCCGGGCTCGGACGCCGTGACTACCGCTCGAAGCCCGCGAAGGTTGCGGACGCCCCAGGTAAAGAATGGATAACGCATCGCATTATCAGGTGGGGATAAAAACGGGCAAAGAACGTCTCCCGGAAATCCTGCAGAATCCTTACGGCCCTTGATTTCCAAGGGATTTTGGCGACGGCGCGCGTCCCGCCCGTGCGGTGGGCCCGCCCGTCGTCGCATCACCTGCCGGGGTGAGTTCCCGTACTACTGTCCGGTCTACTGCCCGGTCACGATCCGAACGGTCCCCGCGGACGTCTCCGCACCGTCGGCCCCGTCCGACGAGGCCGGCTTCCACTGGCCGCCGTTGCCGGCCGTCCACTCCCGGCCCGCGTACGACACCCGCTGGATGTGCAGCGCCGAGGAGTTGGCCACGGCCCACTGCGCCACCTGCCAGCCGCGCTCCCGTTCGCCCCGCCCGATCGCATCGACCTTCGTGCCCTGCGGCACCGGCACGGTCACGGTCTGCCCCTGCGCGGTCGCGGTCACGCTCGGCGAGGGGGACGGCGACGGCACGGGCGTGCCGCCCACCTCCGCACCGGTCTCCTGCAGCGCGTCCCGCCCGAAGTCCCGTACCAGCGCGGCCCGTACCGCGTCCGGGCCCGTCGCCGAGTCCGTGGGCTCCTGGCGCCCGTCACAGGTCAGCGTGGCCGCCGCACGCCCGGTCAGCGCCGCCGCCAGCAGCGTCGCATCCGGCTCGTGCTTGGCGTACGCCTCCGGATAGCCGCTGCGCTGGACCTCCTGGGCCGCCTCGGTCAGCGGCAGATCGGCGTAGCCCGGCACCTTGGCGAGGTGCGCGTAGAAGATGCCGGCCGCGTACGCCGGGTCCATGATCTGCTGCGCGGTGCCCCAGCCCTGCGAGGGCCGCTGCTGGAACAGGCCCAGCGAATCCCGGTCGCCGTGCTCGATGTTGCGCAGCCCCGACTCCTGCAGGGAGGTCGCCAGCGCGATCGTCACGGCCCGTTCGGGCATCCCGCGCCCGGTGCCCACGGCCGCGATCGTCGCCGCGTTCACCGCCTGCTCGGGCGTGAACTCGTACGACGTTCCGTCGCCCGAGGACGACACCACCTTGCAGCCGCGCGCTCCGCCGCCGGTGACGTACTGCACCACGAGGTACGCGGCGACACCGCACAGGACCAACAGGGCCGCGCCGAAACGAAAGAGGCGGCCGCGACGTTTGGGACGGGTGGGGGACGGCTCTGGCACTCCTACAAGGTACTGGAGGCCCGCCGGGCCCTCACCGGGCGGGCCGCCGGACAGCGCTTACCCCCCGGTCCGGGCGGCGGCGCCCCCGGCCTCGGCGGGTGGCGCGCTAGGGTCGGAGCCATGGCCGACACCTCGCTTGACCTCACGCTGGATGCCGCGGCGCTCACCGCGCGGCTCGTGGACTTCGCCTCCGAGAGCGGCAGCGAGAAGCCGCTCGCGGACGCGATCGAGACCGCCCTGCGCGCCCTGCCGCACCTGACGGTCGACCGCTACGGCAACAACGTGATCGCCCGCACCCACCTGGGCCGCGCCGAGCGCGTGATCCTGGCCGGCCACATCGACACCGTCCCGATCGCGGACAACGTGCCCTCGCGCCTGGACGCGGACGGCGTGCTGTGGGGCTGCGGCACCTGCGACATGAAGTCGGGCGTCGCGGTGCAGCTGCGCATCGCGGCCACGGTCCCCGCCCCCAACCGCGACCTGACCTTCGTCTTCTACGACAACGAGGAGGTCGCCGCCGAGCTCAACGGTCTGGGGCACGTCGCCGAGGCCCATCCCGAATGGCTCCGGGGCGACTTCGCGGTCCTGCTGGAGCCCTCCGACGGCGAGGTCGAGGGCGGCTGCCAGGGCACCCTGCGGGTGCTGCTGAAGACCAAGGGCGAGCGGGCCCACTCGGCGCGCGGCTGGATGGGCTCCAACGCCATCCACGCCGCCGCCCCCATCCTGGCCCGCCTCGCCGCCTACGAGCCGCGCTGGCCGCTGATCGACGGGCTGGAGTACCGCGAGGGCCTGAACGCGGTCGGCATCAGCGGCGGGGTCGCCGGCAACGTCATCCCCGACGAGTGCGTGGTCAAGGTCAACTTCCGGTACGCCCCCGACCGCACCGAGGAGGAGGCGATCGCGCACGTCCGCGAGGTGTTCGCGGACTGCGATGTGACGGAGTTCGTGGTCGACGACCACAGCCCCGGTGCGCTGCCCGGTCTCTCCCACCCGGCCGCGGTGGCCTTCATCGAGGCGGTGGGCGGCACCCCGAAGCCCAAGTACGGCTGGACCGACGTCTCCCGCTTCTCCGCGCTCGGCGTCCCGGCGGTCAACTACGGCCCCGGCAACCCGCACTTGGCCCACAGGCGCGACGAGCGGGTGGAGACGGCGAAGATCCTCGCGGGCGAGGAACGCCTGCGGGACTGGCTGACGGCGTAAGGATCCCGCACGGCGCACGCATGGGGGACATGCGCATGTACCCCCTCCGTAACCTGCGTGGATCTACGCTGAGGTGGAACGACTGGCAGACGGAGGGAGCGCACATGGCTACCGGGAACCCCGAGGGGAAGAAGATCCCGCCGGACGAGCAGCGGCTCGGACCGGTCCTCCGGCGGCGGGGACAGGTGACCCCCAGTACGACCGACCAGCGCCTGCTGGACGAGCGCGCCCCCACGGACTGGGTCCACACCGACCCCTGGCGGGTGCTCCGCATCCAGTCGGAGTTCATCGAGGGCTTCGGCACACTGGCCGAACTCCCGCCTGCCATCAGCGTGTTCGGCTCGGCCCGGACTCCGCTGGACTCGCCGGAGTACGACGCGGGGGTGCGGCTCGGCCGTGGCCTGGTGGAGGCGGGCTGGGCGGTGATCACCGGTGGTGGCCCCGGGGCGATGGAGGCGGCCAACAAGGGCGCGTGCGAGGCGGGCGGTGTCTCGGTCGGACTCGGCATCGAACTGCCCTTCGAGCAGGGGCTGAACCCGTACGTCGACATCGGGCTCAACTTCCGCTACTTCTTCGTCCGCAAGATGATGTTCGTGAAGTACGCGCAGGGGTTCGTGGTGCTGCCCGGCGGCCTCGGCACGCTCGACGAGTTCTTCGAGGCGCTGACCCTGGTCCAGACCCAGAAGGTGACCCGCTTCCCGATCGTCCTCTTCGGCAGCGAGTACTGGGGCGGCCTGGTGGACTGGCTGAAGAACACGCTGGTCGCCCAGGGCAAGGCCGCCGAGAAGGACCTCCTCCTCTTCCACGTCACGGACGACGTGGACGAGGCGGTGGCCCTGGTCTCGAAGGAGGCGGCCCGCTAGCACGGAGCGTGTGCCGCCGCCCTCCGGCATCCGGCGCCGCACTGACCCCGGGGGGAGCCCCTGGGGGTCAGGCCAGACCCCGGCGGGCCACCGCGGGGAGCCGGTGGCCCGCTATCGACGCGACCATCTCCAGTACCTGGCGGGTCTCGGCGACCTCGTGCACGCGATACACCTGCGCCCCGAGCCACGCCGACACCGCGGTCGTCGCCAACGTACCGATCAGACGTTCCTTCACCGGCAGGTCCAGGGTCTCGCCCACGAAGTCCTTGTTGGACAACGACACCAGCACCGGCCACCCCGTGGCGACCATCTCGCCGAGCCGCCGGGTCGCCTCCAAGCTGTGCCGCGTGCTCTTCCCGAAGTCGTGCCCGGGATCGATCAGCACCGACTCCGCCGGCACCCCGAGCGTCACCGCCCGCTCGGCCAGCCCCAGGGTCACCGCGAGGATGTCGGCCATGACGTCGTCGTACGTCACCCGGTGCGGACGCGTCCGCGGCAGCGCACCCCCCGCATGCGTGCACACCAGCCCCACCCCGTACCGCGCCGCGACCTCCGCCAGCCCCCGATCGACGCCGCCCCACGCGTCGTTCAGCAGATCCGCCCCCGCCTCGCACACCGCCGCGCCGACCGAGGCACGCCAGGTGTCCACACTGATGATCACGTCCGGGAAGCACCGCCGTACCTCCGCCACGAAGCCGACCGTGCGCCGCTCCTCCTCAGCGGCCGTGACCTCCTCGCCCGGCCCGGCCTTCACCCCGCCGATGTCGATGATCGCGGCCCCCTCGGCCACCGCCTCCTCCACCCGCGCAAGGGCGGGCTGGTCGAGGAAGGTGGCCCCCTGGTCGTAGAAGGAGTCCGGAGTCCGGTTCACGATCGCCATGATCACCGGCTCCTGGGGTCCGAACTCCCGTCTGCGCAGCCTGAGCATCCGCTGTGACCCCTCCCTGGACGTCCCGCGGTACGGGCGCCTGAGACCGTTAGTGTCAGACCCGCATGGCACGATCGGACCCTGAAAGAGTCAAGAGATTCAGCGGATACATTTCGACGTCCGGTAGTGCGTCCGGCAGAGAGCGTGGGGACCCCTGGCGATGGTGATGTTCTTGTTCCTGGTCGTCGCGCTGGCCGTCGTGGTCGCCGCGGTGACCCTCGCCGTGGTGGGCGGCGGCGACAGCGCCCCGCTGCCCGAGGTGGCGCCGGAGCGGCTGCAGGACCCGCTGCCCCCGGACCGCCCGGTGGACCGGGCGGACGTGGAGAACCTGCGCTTCCCGGTCGCCCCGCGCGGCTACCGCATGGCGGACGTCGACGACGCCCTCGGCCGGCTCGGCGCCGAACTGGCCGAGCGGGACGCCCGGATCGCCGACCTGGAGTCGGCACTGGCCGGAGCCAGAGCCGCGGCGGCACACGTCCACATGGAGAAGCCCGAGCACCCGGAGGACCAGCGATGAGCGACGGAGCCGCCGTCGCCGGGCCCGACGGCGCGCTGCGCTGCCCCTGGGCCCTGTCGGCCGAGGACTATGTGGCGTACCACGACGAGGAGTGGGGCCGCCCGGTGCACGGCGACGACGCCCTCTTCGAGCGGCTCAGCCTGGAGGCCTTCCAGTCGGGCCTGTCCTGGATCACGATCCTGCGCCGCCGCCCGGGTTTCCGGTCGGCCTTCGCCGGTTTCCGCATCGAGAAGATCGCCGCGTACACCGACGAGGACCGCGAGCGCCTGCTGGCGGACCCGGGCATCATCCGCAACCGCGCCAAGATCGACGCCACGCTCGCCAACGCGCGCGTGCTCGCCGACTGGGCCGAGGGCGAGCTGGACGAGCTGATCTGGTCCCACGCGCCCGACCCGGCCACCCGTCCGGTCCCGAAGACCGCCGCCGACATCCCGCCCGTGACCCCGGAGTCGACGGCCCTGTCCAAGGCCCTGAAGAAACGGGGCCTCAGATTCGTCGGCCCGACGACCGCGTACGCCCTGATGCAGGCGTGCGGCCTGGTCAACGACCACCTGGAGGCATGCGTGGCAAGAAGGGCCGGCTCCTGACCGCCATGACCCCTGCCGCTCTGGCCGGCATCCTCGACGCGGCGGCCCGCGGGCACTTCCCGCCGCCCGACGGCGGTACGACCGTGGTGCCGCAGCCGAGCCACCGCGACGCCGGCGTGATCGCGTTCACCGCGCACTCGGTGGTGTTCACCGACGAGGATCCGCAGTGGGTGCGGAGCACGCTCGCCTCCCTCGACTGCGACGAGCTGGCGGCCGCGATGAACCCTCGTTTCCTGGCCGCGTTCCTGGACCGCACGGGCCGGTCGACCGACACCGTCGACCTGCTCACCGTGGCGGGGGCGCTGCCCGGCCCACCCTCGCTGGAGCTGCGGGAACTGGCCGACCCGGACCATCCGCGCGTGCGTAGTGCGCGGGGGCGCCGGGACGACGTGCGCGTCTGGGCGACGGAGGGCGGGGTGCTCGTCCTCGGCCGGGGCGTGGCGGGCCGCTGGGAGACGGCGATCGAGGTCGACGAGGACGTACGGCACCGGGGCCTGGGCCGGGCCCTGGCCTCGGCCGCCCGGCACCTCGTACCCGCGGGGGAGTGGGTCTGGTCGCAGCAGGCCGCCGGCAACGCCCGGAGCGTGCGCGCCTTCCAGGCGGCCGGCTACCGGCCGGTGGGCGCGGAGGCGCTACTCATCGCGCCCTAGGTTCCTGGGGCCGGCCGGTCGACGGGCGTGGCGGGGCGGGCAGGCCCTGTTCATCACGGTTCATCACGCCGTGGATCCGGCCGGCCGACGGGTTCAGCGGCCCAGGTACTTCGGCTTCTCCTTGTTCACGAAGGCCTGCACGGCGATCGCGTGGTCCTCGGACTGCCCGGCCCTGGCCTGCAGTTCGTCCTCCTTCTCCAGGGTCTCGGCGAGGGAGTGCGAGAGCCCGTAGGCCACCGCCTCCTTGAGCGCCGCGTACGCCACCGTCGGCCCCTCGGCCAGGGCCCGCGCCGTCTTCTCGGCCTCGGCGCGCAGCTCGGCGGCGGGTACGACCCGGTTGGCGATGCCCAGCTCCAGTGCGTCCTGGGCGCTGATGCTGCGCGGGAAGAGCAGCAGGTCGGCCGCGCGGCTCGGGCCGATCACCCGGGGCAGGGTCCAGGAGATGCCGGAGTCGGCGGTCAGCGCCACGCCCGCGAAGGAGGTGTTGAAGGCGGCCGTGTCGGCGACCAGCCGGTAGTCCGCGGCGAGTGCGAAGCCGAAGCCGGCTCCGGCCGCGACGCCGTTCACCGCGGCGAGCACCGGCTTCGGCGCTCCGGCCAGCGCCTTCACGATCGGGTTGTAGTGCTCCTTGACCGTGGACATGGTCTGCCCGGACCCGGTCTCCCGGTCCGCCGCCAGGAGCCCGATGTGCTCCTTGAGATCCTGGCCGACGCAGAACGCCCGGTCCCCGGCCGCGGTCAGCAGGATCGCCCGTACGGCGGTGTCCCCGGCCGCGGATTCCGCCGCCTCACGGAGGGCGACCTTGGTCGCGATGTTCAGCGCGTTCATCGCTTCGGGGCGGTTCAGCGTGATCGTCGCGAGTCCGTCGCTCACCTCGTAGAGCACGGTGTCGGCCATGGCGCATCCCCTCCGGTATCGGGATGACGTACCGCTCAGTACGTCCCTGTGTGAAGGACAGCATGGCGGAGATCGCCGGCCAAGGGCCGGAGCGCACGTGTGACCTGCGTCAAAGAAAACCGGAGCGGAGTCGGCCGGCGGGTGTCCGTGCGGTGGCGCAGTATCGCAGCCACATCCCCGAATTGAGTGGTTTTGCTCGCGCGCGTTGCCCAAGCGATGCCGACTGATGTTGGTCATCGGGTCCTGCCATGCGGGATAATGGCCGGGAAGCAATGTGTTCGATGCCGGTGTCGCGTGTCCGTACCGGAACCGCGGATGCCCTCCGAGGGCTCTCGGCAGACGATGAGCTGGTTTCAGGAAGGGGAACGAGCATGGCGGCCATGAAGCCGCGGACGGGTGATGGCCCGCTCGAGGTGACCAAGGAGGGGCGGGGCATCGTCATGCGCGTTCCGCTCGAAGGCGGCGGTCGACTCGTCGTCGAGCTGACCCCTGACGAGGCCGCGGCGCTCGCCGACGCCTTGAAGAACGTCGTCGTCTGACGCGTCAGCGACCCAGTCCTCACGGCTGCCCCGGCATCGTACGCGGTGCCGGGGCAGCCGCGTATCGAGCCCCGTGGTCCCGCTCTGCGGCGAACCGGTCAGCGCTTGACGGCGCACAGCAGGCCGTCGCCCACCGGCAGCAGCGAGGTGACCAGCTCCTGGCTCTCGCGCACCGCGCGCAGCAGTTCCCGCAGCCGCAGCACCTCCGTGGGCTGAGGCCCCGAGCCGACCGTACGGCCTCCCGCGAAGACGCCCTCGAAGACCACCAGACCGCCCGGTCGCAGCAGGCGCAACGATTCAGCGAGATAGTCCAGGTACTCCAGCCGGTCGCCGTCGCAGAAGACGAGGTCGTAGCCGGCGTCCGCGAGCCGGGGCAGGACGTCCAGGGCGCGGCCGGGGATGAAGCGGGCCCGGTTGCTGGCGAACCCGCAGGCGCGGAAGGCCTGCCGGGCGAACTGCTGGTGCTCCGGCTCCGGGTCGACCGTGGTCAGCACCCCGTCCGGGCGCATGCCGTGCAGCAGATGAATTCCGGACACTCCGCAGCCGGTGCCGATCTCCGCGACGGCCTTCGCGTCCACGGAGGCGGCGAGCAGTCGCAGCGCGGCGCCCGTGCCGGGCGACACCGAGCGCAGCCCTGCCTCGCGGGCCCGGTCACGGGCCCAGCGCAGCGCTTCGTCCTCGGCGACAAAGGCGTCGGCGAAGGCCCAGCTCGTCTGCCGGTTGCCGGTAATGACCCTCTCCTGTCCCCGTGAATGCCTGGGCGTGACTGTATCCGTTGCCGTCGGGAACCCGCAGATGGGACTGGACGTTTACCGGGTTGAGACGGTGGCCGGATGTGCGACGGGGGGTAAGAGGTGGATCAGGACGCCGAGCAACTGCTGACGCAGCCGCATGAGCCGTGTCAGCGTGTATCAAATTCTCGTAAAACCGCTTATCCGGAGCTAACGGGCGAGGTGGCTATGGTAGGGGCTCCACTGGACACCACCAGAGCCGACAGGGGAGGTGCGGCTGCGCCCGGGGATCGGGGTGGAGTGCTGCGGCGCTTCCTCGGGTCGGCGGGCAGGCCGAAATCCGTGACCGACACCGCTGCTGACCACCACGCCGGTCTCGCCGCAGGCGAGGCCCAGACCGCGACCTTCTCCACCGACGCGGACGGGCAGGCGTGGACTCCGCCCACGTGGGAGGAGATCGTCAGCACCCACAGTGCCCGGGTCTACCGCCTCGCCTACCGCCTGACCGGAAACCAGCACGACGCCGAGGACCTCACCCAGGAGGTCTTCGTCCGTGTCTTCCGCTCCCTGTCGACGTACTCGCCGGGCACCTTCGAGGGCTGGCTGCACCGCATCACCACGAACCTCTTCCTGGACATGGTCCGGCGCAAGCAGCGCATCCGCTTCGACGCCCTCGGCGAGGACGCGGCCGATCGCCTGGCCAGCCGCGAGCCCACCCCGCAGCAGCTCTTCAACGACGCGCACTTCGACGCCGACGTCCAGCAGGCCCTGGACACCCTCGCGCCCGAGTTCCGCGCCGCCGTCGTCCTGTGCGACATCGAGGGACTGTCGTACGAGGAGATCGCCGCGACCCTGGGCGTGAAGCTCGGCACGGTGCGCTCCCGTATCCACCGCGGCCGCTCCCAGCTCCGCAAGGCCCTCGCGCACCGGTCCCCGGAGGCGCGCGCGGCCGAGCGGCGCTCCTTCCTGACCCGTGTGCCCGCTCTGGGGGGAGGGGGCGCGACCGCGTGAGTGGAACCCGGCCGAAACCTGCGGGGGCCCACCTCGCAGAGCAGCACCTGGGAGACCGACTCTCCGCCCTGGTGGACGGCGAGCTCGGTCATGAGTCGCGTGAGCGGGTCCTCGCGCACCTGGCCACCTGCGCCCGGTGCAAGGCGGAGGCGGACGCCCAGCGCCGACTGAAGAACGTGTTCGCGGAGGCGGCCCCGCCGCCGCCCTCGGCGAGCCTGCTCGCCCGCCTCCAGGGCCTTCCCGGCGGAGGCGACCTGGACGACGACGGCACGTCGCCGCCCGGCGGTGGCCTCTTCGGACGCGGCCCCGACGACGAGACCGCGGCGGCCCCCGGTGCCTCCGGCGTCCTCGGCGGCTTCGGCGTCTTCGGTGTCTTCGGAACGAGGCGCGCCGACCGCTTCGCGTTCGGATACGTCCCCGCCCGCCCGCACGGCCCGGCCGTCCCGGAGAGCCCCGTCCCCGCCGCCGAAGAACGCGGGTTCCGCATCCATCCCGTCGGCCGCCCGGACGACGGCCGCTCCGCCTCGCGCGGGCTGCGGTTCGCCGTGGCCGCCGCCGGCGCCGTGTCGCTGGCCGCGGTCGCCCTCGGGGGCGTCACCACCGCCGTCCCCGGTGACACCACCGCGGACGCCCGCGGCGGCGGAGGCACCGGCAGCAACGTCATCCCGGCGCGCTCGGCCGGCACGGGTGCGGGCGCCGCAGCCACGCCCGACAGCCAGCGCCGTCGTGCCGTGGGGCCGCTGCTCGCCTCGGGCGGCAGCCAGTTCGGGCAGACACCGGTCGTCCCGATGTCGATGTCCGCACCGCTGGTGCCCGGACTGCCGTCCGGTACGAGCCGGGCCGAGGGCGATGCCGTGCGTGGCCTGACCGCGCCGGTCATGGCCGGTGCGGCCGCCGTCTCCCCGCTGATACGCCCGCTCGACGACACCGTGGTCTACCCCCTCACCGCCTGGCCCACGGTCCCGGGAGTGACGTCCACGCTCCCCGGAGCCACCGGCTCGAGCCTGCTGACCGCCCCCGTCCCCGGCGCCGCCACCCCCACTCCCTCACCGTCGGCCTCCGTACCCCGCCAAACGCCCTGACCGGCCACTTCGCCACGGCCCGCGAACCTGGTTGAATCCTGTGAGGATCGTGTCCGCGGCGACCCGCGGACACAGCCGACGTTCCGTGGCCGCCGCCGAACCGCGCGACCGCGGCCAGCCGTGGAGAGAGCATGAACGAGGGCAACCGTGTCCCGCCGGGGGAAGAACCGGAGGGACCGGAGGAAGCGGCGGGGACAGCACCGACACCGGCTGACCGAACCGACGCTGCGGAGTGGACGAGCGCCGGCAGCGGCCAATTGCCGGGCGCCGTCGAGCCGTTGCGGGCCGAGCGGATGGGCTCCGAGCCGGGTGATTCCGGGCCGGTGGATCGGGGTGCGGCGGGTGCTGAGTCCATGGCGAGTTCTGGGCCGGTGGGTTTGGGGACGGCGGGCTTCGAGTCGGCGGGTTCGGGGTCGGCGGGTTCTGGGCTGACGGATTCCGAGCGGATGGGCTGCGGGCGGAAGGGAGCCGAGCCGGTGGATTCGGGGGCGGCGGGCTTCGAGTCGACCGGTTCTGAGCCGACGGGCTCCGGGTCGGCGGACTTCGAGTTGGCGCGTCCGGTGACCGTGGCCGCGTCCGTGCCGACGGCTGAGGTGGAGACGGCTGGGTCGGGGAGCGCCGGGTCGGAAAGTGCAGGGTCGGATGGGGCGGAGCCTGTTGTCGACGGGGGCGCGTCGTCTGTTCGCGCGGCCGGGTTGGAGAGTGCAGGGTCCGACAAGGTGGACGTCGTAGTCTCCGGGGACGCCGAGACTGCTCGGGCGGCCGGGGCCGAGGCCGTAGCCGACGGGGACTTCGAGCTGGCCAAGCCGGTGTCGGGGCCGACGGCTGGGGCCGAGGAGGACGGCAGCGTAGCGCCCGGCGTGGCGTCCGCGCGCGGAGAAACCGCCTGGGCGGCCCCCACCGAGCGGCCGAAGCCCTTGCACGACCCCGATCCCTACGGCACTCCGCCCTACGGCGAGCCGGGCCCCTGGGCGCCCGCACCGCCCGTACAGCACCCGGCGGCAGCTCCGGCGCAGGGCACACCCATGCCCGCCCCGACGGCTCCGCCGCCCCCGGCACCTGTGGCTCACGCCCCGGTGCCGATGCCCCCTCCTGCCCCCGGTGCGTCGATGCCCACCCCCACGGGTGTTCCGGCACCGGGGCCCATGGCCTCAGCACCCGGGGCTCCTGCCCCTGCACCGGGGGTTCCCGCACCCGTACCCGGGCCGCACCCCGTCGCCCCCGACGCACCCGCCCCCGGCACTCCCACGGCGACCCCCGGGGCCCCCGCCCCCAGCGCTCCGGCTGTCGGCGGTGTGGCCCCCGGCACTCCGGCCACCACTGATCGTGCCGTCAGCGGGCAGGTTGGCGGCGGCGCGGCTGTCGATGGTGTGGCCCCCGGTGGACCGGCCCTCGGTGGATCAACCCCCGACAGCCCCGCCCCCGGCGCTCCCCTGGTCACTGGTCCTGCCACCAGCGGAGCGGCTGGCGGCGCTCCGGCACCTGTCGGCACCCCGTCCCCCGGCGCTCCCGCCGCCGGTCTTCCCGACCCCGACCCCGCCGCCACCCCTCTCCCAGCCGCCACCCCCCTGCCCAGCCCTACCACCCCTCTCCCCGACGTCGTCGCCCCTCCCTCCAGCCCCACCACCCCCCTCCCTAGCTCCACCGCTCCCCTCCCCAGCCCCACCCCCACCACCCAAGGGACACCGTCACCGCCCGAGGCCGTCGGGGATGCTGTGCGGCGTTATGACCCCTGGGGCGGTGGTTCGCCTGTTGAGCAGGTGGGGGTGTTGCGGCAGGGCGAGGGAGAGGGGTCGGCCGGTGCGCGGCGTAGGCGGCGGTTTCTCGTTGTGTGGAGTCTTGTGGTCGCCCTTCTTGCGGCCGGTGTGGGTGGGGTGGTGGGGGCCTATGTCGAGCGGGAGGGGTTCGGCGGTGATGTGCGGCTGCCGCAGGGCGGGCGTGTGCCCGCCGGGCGGGCGCCGGACAGCGTGGCAGGGATAGCCTCGCGGGCGCTGCCCAGTGTCGTCACGCTGCATGTCAGCGGGACCGACCAGCAGGACACCGGGACGGGCTTCGTGCTCGACGCCCAGGGCCACATCCTCACCAACAACCACGTCGTCGCGCCCGCCGGATCGGGCGGGGAGATATCCGTGACGTTCAGCAGCGGTGACAGCGTCAAGGCCGCGGTGGTGGGTCACGACAGCGGCTACGACCTCGCCGTCGTCCAGGTCCGCGGCATGGACGGGCTCACCCCGCTGACCCTCGGCAACTCCGACGACGTCCGCGTCGGCGACCCCGTCGTCGCCATCGGCGCCCCCTTCGACCTCGCCAACACCGTCACCTCCGGCATCATCAGCGCCAAGGAGCGGCCCATCACGGCCGGCGGCGAGAAGGGCGACGGGAGCGACGTCAGCTACGTGGACGCGCTGCAGACCGACGCCGCCATCAATCCGGGCAACTCCGGCGGGCCCCTGCTCGACTCCCGCGCCCAGGTGATCGGCATCAACTCCGCCATCCGCTCCGCCGACAGCGGCACCGAATCGGGCGGCAGCCAGTCCGGTTCCATCGGTCTGGGCTTCGCCATCCCCGTGAACCAGGCCAAGCGCGTCGCCGAGGAACTGATCAACGACGGTCATGCGACCCACCCCGTGATCGGCGTCACCCTCGACATGGCGTACACCGGCGACGGTGCCCGTATCGACGACAAGAGCGCGGGCGGCGGCCCCGCCGTGACCCGGGGCGGCCCCGGTGAGCAGGCCGGACTCAAGGCGGGCGACGTCATCACCGAGGTCGACGGGCAGCCCGTGCACACGGCCGAGGAGCTGATCGTCAAGATCCGCGCGCACCGGCCCGGCGACTCGCTACGGCTGACCGTCCGGCGCGGCGGAACCGACCAGGAGGTCACGCTCCGGCTGGGCGCGGCGGAACAGAACTGACAGAAGTCTCACCTCGGGACGGTACCGGTCGGACAGGAACGCCGGGTACCGTTGAGCGACCGAGGACATCGCAATGGGAGCGTCAGGTGTTCAATGACATAGGGCCACTGGAGCTGCTGACGATCGTGGTGATCGCCGTGCTCGTCTTCGGTCCGGACAAGCTCCCGAAGGTCATCCAGGACGTGACGCGCACCATCCGGAAGATCCGCGAGTTCTCGGAGAGCGCCAAGCAGGACATCCGTAGCGAACTGGGCCCGGAATTCAAGGACTTCGAGTTCGAGGACCTCAACCCCAAGACGTTCATCCGCAAGCAGCTGGACAGCGACGAACTGGGGCTGAAGGAGATCCGCAACGGATTCGATCTGAAGCAGGAGATGGCCGAGGTCACCGACGCCGTCAACGGCCGGGAGAGCGAGGTGTCCGCGTCCTCGTCGTCCTCGGGCTCCTCGGCCTCGGGAGCCGCTGCCGCGGGGCGCGTGGACATGACCAAGAAGCCCGAGGAACTCGGCAAGGACGAGCGGCCGCCGTTCGACGCCGACGCCACGTGATCGGGTACGCCGCCTGATCCCTTGGGCCACCTGCTCCTGTGCGCCCCCTTGAGCCGTGCCCGCGCCCGGTCTGCACCGACACGCGCACGGGGGCGTATGCCCCGCACGTGACGCGTGTCATATCACATACCCGTCGCACACGGCCCGAACAGGCCGTTCATACGACCCACGCATCCAGCGCCTGCCCTGCGGCTCTCAGCGGTGTGGCTATGCTGCCGAGTTGTTGTGCGGACCGGACGACTACGCCCGAAGGGGGGCGGGCCACGCTGGTCCGACGAGAGCGAGGAGGCGTCCGGCAGATGGAGACGACGAGTCAGGTGGGCGCAAAGGCGCCGGTCGCGGCGGGTGAACAGCAGCTGGCCTCCGCCCGGCGCGCGATCGACGGATACCTGCAGGCGCCCTTCCCTTGGTACGGCCTCGACGAGGCCTTCACCGGGCCGCGCTGGCTGATGCAGGTCGGTACGGCGGCCGACGGCGCCGTCGAGCACGGTTCGATCGGGCACGGGGACGAGCCCACCGTACGGGGCGAGACCGGCTCCGCGGGGGAGCCGCGGGAGAAGTTCGCGGTGGTCGTGACCGTCTCCGCGCAGCCGTCGCGGCGGAGTGCCGACGGTACGGGGCTGTTGGAGGCCACCTCGGTCTCCTCGGCGGCGTGGCTGGCCGGGGTGGGGCTGCTGACGTGCACCTGGCCCGGGCAGATGGATCACACGCTGCGGGACGACTGGCTGGAGCAGCAGACGGAGACGGCGTGGGCCCTGGCCGACGATCTCGACGGGCCGGAGTGGTCCAAGCTCTCTCTTCCCGTGGACGGCGCCGCGGCACCCTTCTACTACCGGGAGTCCGAGTTCGGGTGGGTGCTCGCCGGTACGACCGAGGCGGGGGTGCACTTGGGGGCGTACGGGCGGGGCATGAGCGCGTACGGTCTCGGGTTCGCCGTGGTGAAGGACATCGCCGCTTACGCGTGACCATGGGGCGCCGAAGCGTTTCGGCGCCCCGCCCCGTAGGGCTCCTCGCCCCTGCTGAAGACTCCCTGGCGACTCCCCTGGGGTCCCCGCGCTGAAGAGCCCCCTGCACTGAAGAGCCCCCGCGCTGGTCCCCTGCCGAACAGTTCTCAGAACTTGTTCTTCGGGGTGATCCCCAGCGACAGGCCCGAAAGCCCCCGCTGCCGTCCGCCCAGCTTCCCGGCGATCGCCCTGAGCGCGCTGCCCGCCGGGGAGTCGGGGTCGGTCAGGACGACCGGCTTGCCCTCGTCGCCGCCCTCGCGGAGGCGGACGTCGATGGGGATGCTGCCGAGGACCGGGACGGTCGTACCCGTGGTGCGGGTGAGGCCGTCGGCGACCAGCTGGCCGCCGCCCGTGCCGAAGACGTCCACCATCTCGTCGCAGTGCGGGCAGGGCAGGCCGGACATGTTCTCGACCACGCCGACGATCTTCTGGTGGGTCTGGACGGCGATGGAGCCGGCGCGCTCGGCCACCTCGGCCGCCGCCTGCTGCGGCGTCGTCACGACCAGGATCTCCGCGTTCGGGACCAGCTGGGCCACCGAGATCGCGATGTCGCCCGTGCCCGGCGGGAGGTCCAGCAGCAGGACGTCCAGGTCGCCCCAGTACACGTCCGCCAGGAACTGCTGCAGAGCCCGGTGCAGCATCGGGCCGCGCCAGACCACCGGCGCGTTGCCCGGGGTGAACATACCGATGGAGATGACCTTCACGCCGTTCGCGGACGGCGGCATGATCATGTTCTCGACCTGCGTGGGACGGCCGTCGGCGCCCAGCATGCGCGGCACGCTGTGGCCGTAGATGTCGGCGTCGACCACGCCCACCTTGAGGCCGTCGGCGGCCATGGCGGCCGCCAGGTTCACCGTCACCGAGGACTTGCCGACGCCGCCCTTGCCGGAGGCGACCGCGTAGACCCGGGTCAGGCTGCCGGGCTTGGCGAAGGGGACCTCGCGCTCGGCCTGGCCGCCGCGCAGGGCCGTCGCCAGCTCCTTGCGCTGCTCGTCGCTCATCACGTCCAGCGTCACGTCGACGCGGGTGACGCCCTCGACCCGGGAGACCGCCTCGGTGACGCGCCGGGTGATCGTCTCGCGCATGGGGCAGCCGGAGACCGTCAGGTACACGGTGACCGCGACCGCGCCGTCCTCCCCGATCTCCACCGATTTGACCATCCCCAGTTCGGTGATGGGTCGGTTGATCTCGGGGTCGTTCACCGTCGCCAGTGCCTCGCGCACCGCGTCTTCCGTAGCCATAAGCACGATGGTACGGCGCCGTGAGGGGCCTTCGGGATGCCCCTCAGCGGTCGTCTGTGTCACGTCGCGGAGACCGTTCTGACCGTTCCGCCGGGAATACGACATGCCCGTCGTGACGCCGTCTGTCCTCCAGCTCCTTGACCAGGTCCTGCAGCTCCGAGCGGATCCAGTCCCGGGTCGCGACCTCGCCGAGGCCCATGCGGAGCGAGGCGATCTCCCGGGTCAGGTACTCGGTGTCGGCGATGGACCGCTCGTTCTGCTTGCGGTCCTGCTCCAGGTTGACCCGGTCGCGGTCGTCCTGCCGGTTCTGCGCGAGCAGGATCAGCGGGGCGGCGTAGGAGGCCTGCAGGGACAGCACCAGGGTCAGGAAGATGAACGGGTACGTGTCGAAGCGCAGGTGCTGGGGCGCGGCGATGTTCCACACCACCCACACGACGATGACGACCGTCATCCAGACGATGAAGCGGCCCGTGCCCAGGAAGCGGGCGATCCGTTCCGACAGCCGCCCGAAGGCCTCCGGGTCCCACTCGGGCAGGAACCGGTGGCGCGGCGGGCGCGGCTGGTCCAGGCGGGGCGTACGGGGCCGGGTGGCCGCCGTGGCGCCCGCCGGAGTGCGCTCGCGGGTGCTCTCGCGCTCAGGAACCATGCGTGGCCGCCCCCTCTCCCTCGTCCAGATGGAACTCGGTCTCCCGCCAGTCCTCGGGCAGCATGTGGTCCAGTACGTCGTCCACGGTCACCGCGCCCAGCAGCGACCCGGACTCGTCCACCACGGGCGCGGCCACCATGTCGTACGTGGCGAAGAACCCGGCGATGACGGGGAGGGCGGCGTCCGGGGCCAGGGTCTGCAGATCCTCGTCCACGAGGGAGCTGACCAGGGTGTACGGGGGGTCGCGCAGCAGCCGCTGGAAGTGGACCGTGCCCAGGTACTTGCCGGTCGGGGTCTCGTCGGGCGGGCGGCAGACGTAGACCTGGGCGGCGAGCGCGGGGGAGAGGTCGGGGTTGCGGACCCGGGCGAGCGCGTCGGCGACGGTGGCGTCCGGGCGCAGCACGATCGGCTCGGTGGTCATCAGACCGCCGGCCGTGTGCTCCTCGTACGACATCAGACGGCGCATGTCGGCCGCGTCGGCCGGCTGCATCAGGCTCAGCAGCCGCTCCTTGTCGTCCTCGGGCAGCTCGGACAGCAGGTCGGCCGCGTCGTCGGGGTCCATGGCCTCCAGGACGTCCGCCGCGCGCTCCTCCTTCAGCTTGCCGAGGATCTCGATCTGGTCGTCCTCCGGCAGCTCTTCGAGGACGTCGGCCAGGCGGTCGTCGTCGAGCGCTGCGGCGACCTCGGCGCGCCGCTTGGCGGAGAGGTGGTGCAGGACGTTGGCGAGGTCGGCGGGGCGCAGCTGCTCGAAGGTGGCGAGCAGGCTCTCGGCGCCCTGTCCGTGTTCTTCGAGGGAGAAGCCGGTGACGGCGGACCAGTCGGCGGTCAGCGTCTCGCCCTTGGCCCGCCGGAAGGTGGTCGCCTTCTTCCCCTTGCGGACGAAGACGCGGTCGACCTCCCAGTCCCGGCGGGCGGGCAGCTGCTGCACGGAGACGTCGAGGACGGTGACCTGCTCGCCGGTCTCCACCAGCGTCACGCGCCGGTCCAGCAGCTCCCCGAAGACCAGCCGCTCGGTGGGCCGCTGCTCGAACCGCCGGACGTTCATCACGCCGGTGGTGATGACCTGGCCGGACTCGACACCGGTGATCCGGGTCATGGGCAGGAAGATACGGCGCCGGGTGGTCAGTTCGACGACGAGCCCGAGCAGCCGTGGCGGCCGGCGGCCCACGCGCAGCATCACGACCAGATCGCGCACACGGCCCACCTGGTCGCCGTTCGGGTCGAAGACGGGGACCCCGGCGAGGTGCGAGACGAAGATCCGGGGGGCGCCGGCTGCCATGGCTGTGCTTCCTCTGCTGACGTGACCTGGGAATCGCCCCTTTCTGGGGTGTTCCGCTTTCTTTGTGAATAGATCAGTGAATTGCTCGGATTTGCTCGCTCGGGTGCGCTTCAGGCTAGCCCTTACCGGTCGGATACGCCCTGGTGGGCGGTCCGGACGGACTGGCTCCGCCGGGCGGCCGAGGCACGGGTACGCTGCCGTACGCCGCTCAGGAACCCTCAGAAAGGCAGCGCTCTCTGTGACTGCGATTCCCCAGGGCCGTACCCGTCGGGCCGCGCGGGCGACCGCCCTGTGCGCACTGGCCCTGACCGGGGTGGCGGTACTGACGGCGTGCGGGGGCGACGATCCGGACGCGGGGACGAACGGCGTGGGCAAGCTGCCCGCCGACAAGATCCAGGCGAAGACCCGGGCGGCCGCCCAGGGGGCACCGGCGGTACGGCTGTCCGGGACCGTGGTCACCAGCGGCCGCACGTACCAGCTGGACATGCGGCTCAAGGCCGACGGCGGGACCGGCTCGGTGACCTCGAAGGGGTCGACCTTCAAGCTGCTGCGGATCGGCGAGCAGCTGTACCTGAAGGCCGACGCGGACTTCTGGAACCAGGCGGGCGGGCAGAGCGGCGACGCGGCCCTCACGCTGAACGGCAAGTACGTGAAGGTGCCGCAGGGCGATCCCGCGTACAAGAAGTTCAGCGGCTTCACGGACAAGGACGTCCTCCTCGAGGGACTGCTCACACTGCACGGCTCGCTGGCGACGGACGGCCATCACGACGACGCCGGCACCCGCACCATCCGCATCACCGGCGACAAGGGCTCCGGCGGCAGCCTCGACGTCTCCCTGGAGGGCACGCCGTATCCACTCCGCCTGGTTCGCGCCGGCGGAGCCGGCACGCTCAGCTTCTCCGACTGGGGTAAGGACTTCGCCGTGTCCGAACCCGCAAAGGGTGAGACCGTCGACTACGGCAAGCAGCTGCCGACGTCGTAGCGAAACTTTTCTCCGCTGCTGCGGTGCACTCCTCGCTCCGCACTCACTTTCGCTTCCGGCGCTTCACGAGAAGCTTCGGCAGGCCCGCGGGCACCGGTCGCCGTGTGGTCGCCGCAGTCGCCACCGGAACCTCCGCCAAGCTGCCGGAAGGCAACGGAACGACAGCCCCGGCCGGAGTCAGGCGCAGCACTCGGCACTCCCGGGCCCAGCGCGCCGGCATCTGCTCCCCGTCGGGCGCGTTCAGGCGCTTGCCCTTCAGCTCGGCGACGGCCGCCTCCCACTCGGCCGAGCCGGCGGGCAGCTCGGACACGGCCGCCGGGAACGTCACCAGCCGGCCGCCCTTGTCCTTGCTGCGCACGGTCACCTCGGCGGAGCCCCCGTCGACCAGCCCCTCCAGCGGCTGCTCACCGGGCCCGTCACCGACCAGGCACACCGCACCCTCGTGCCACACATGCCACAGCGCACGCGCGGCTGGGGCCCCGGCGCCCCGGACCCAGATGAGCCCGGACTTCTTCGCGGCCTCCTCGATGAGGGCCCGGTCGAGCAGCTCGCTTGTCATGTGCCCAGCCTATCCAGCGCCTGGTCACAGCCAGCCGTTGCGCTTGAGCACCCGGTGGATGCCCACGCACATGGCGATGGTGAGGCTCAGGACGAGCGGGTAGCCGTACTTCCAGTGCAGCTCCGGCATGTGGTCGAAGTTCATGCCGTACACACCGGTCACCATCGTCGGTACGGCGATGATCGCGGCCCAGGCGGTGATCTTGCGCATGTCCTCGTTCTGCGCGACGGACGCCTGCGCCAGGTTGGCCTGGAGAATGGAGTTGAGGAGTTCGTCGAAGCCCAGCACCTGCTCCTGGACCCGGGCGAGATGGTCGGCGACGTCCCGGAAGTACTTCTGGATGTCCGGGTCGATCAGCCGCATCGGCCGCTCGCTCAGCAGCTGCATCGGGCGCAGCAGGGGAGCCACCGCGCGCTTGAACTCCAGTACCTCGCGCTTGAGTTGGTAGATCTGGGCCGAGTCCACACCACGGGACACCCCGCCCTTGCGGCCCGGCGAGAAGACCTCGGTCTCCACGGCGTCGATGTCGTCGTGCACCGCGTCGGCGACCGCGATGTAGCCGTCCACGACATGGTCGGCGATCGCGTGCAGCACCGCCGAGGGGCCCTTGGCGAGCAGCTCCGGGTCGTCCTGCAGGCGGTGCCGCAGCGCCCTGAGCGAGCCCTTGCCGCCGTGCCGGACCGTGATGAGGAAGTTCCGGCCGGTGAAGCACATGACCTCGCCGGTCTCGACGACCTCGCTGTTGGCGGTGAGCCGGTCGTGCTCGACGTAGTGGATGGTCTTGAAGACGGTGAAGAGCGAGTCGTCGTAGCGCTCCAGCTTGGGTCGCTGGTGAGCCTGCACCGCGTCCTCGACGGCCAGCGGGTGCAGCCCGAACTCGCCCGCGATACCGGCGAATTCGGCCTCGGTCGGCTCGTGCAGCCCGATCCACACGAAGCCGCCGTCCCGGCGCACGAGCCGCATCGCCTCGTGCGGGCTCAGCGGCCCCGCGCTCTCGACGCGGGTGCCGTCACGGTAGACGGCGCAGTCCACGACGGCCGAGGGCGTGGCCGGGTCACGCGTGGTGTCGTACGACGCCGTGCTCGCGTTCTTGCGCGGCGAGACACGGGACGGACGGACCGCGGCGCGCAGGTCGCGGATCATCGACATGGGCAGGCTCCTTCGCGACAGGCAACGAAAGACCGCACGGCAACGGGTGGAACTACCCGGAATGGGGACGTCCTGACTGCGGGATGTTTGGCACGTCCGCAAAGCGGGGAGCACCGCACCGTCGCGGTGGCGACTTCGCTACTGATGCGGAACTGATTCAGATCAGGCAGACCGAGTGATCAGACGGATCAGGCAAAGCGAGACGAAGTGCTCTTCCGATGGGCGATACGCACGGGAAGGCGGCATTCAGCCGGAAACCAGCCAGTGACCGGATCAGCGGGCGGAAGAGCGAGTGGTACTGCACGGTCGACTTCGATCCATGACAGCCCCACCTCCTCCGGCCGGTCCCTCGTAAGGGAGTCCCCTGTGTCGGGACTTGACAAGCACGCTCTGCGCACTGTCCCGAACCATCGGCTCAGCGTAGCAGTCGCCCGAACTGTCAAGGCGCCGCTTTGCCCGCTGCTGACGAGTTCTATGCTCGCGGCATGGTTGATGTTCTCCCTCTGGTCGAGGCACGGTTGACCACCGCGCTGGGCACGCCGAACGCGCGCGCCGCCGTCACCTTCCTCGGTACGGACCGCATCGAGGTGCTCCGGTTCCAGGAGGGGGACGTCCTGCGGTACGCCACCCTCGGCATGTCCGCGCACCCCATGGCCGACCCCACCGCGGTGCTCGCCGACCCGGTCAAGGGCCCCCGCGCCGAGCTGGTCCTCTCCGTCCGCGCGGGCCTCGCCGACACCGACAAGGTGCTCCGTCCGCTCGCCGTGCTGGCCGCGTCCCCGCAGGTGGAGGGCTTGATCGTGGCCCCGGGGGCCTCCCTGGACGTCGGTGATCCGCTGTGGCCCGGCGCCCCCTTCACCTCGGTCCTGGTGGGCGAGCCCGGCGGTCTGGTCGAGGACCTGGAGCTGGACGACCCGATGGAGCCCGTACGGTTCCTGCCGCTGCTGCCGATGACCCCGAACGAGGCCGCCTGGAAGCGGGTGCACGGCGCGCAGGCGCTCCAGGAGCGCTGGCTCGCCAGCGGGACGGATCTGAGGGATCCCGCCCGTAAGTCCGTCCCGCTGGAGTGAGCAAGCTCACCAAACCCCGGCCGTGTTCGGCCAGTTGGTGAAGGCGGTGACGCCGGGCCACGGCCCGGACCGCCTCAGGGCGTCGCAGAACGTCCATGCATTCCCCCCTTTCAATTTAGCTCCTCTAATAAATGCGAGATGCATGCATCTCGGCGTGGTCAAGGGTTCCGTCCGGACGGGTGATCGTCCTTGACGTGGGCGGGCAGGGGTAGGACCGTGGGGCCCTATGAGGGGCGAACCCAGTTGCCCGAGGTGTGGTGGCCGGGTCAGGGCTCCCGGTCTCTTCGCCGATTCGTGGCAGTGCGATGTGCACGGCACGGTGTATCCGCTGCAGCCCGTGATCCCGCCCAGCGTCGAAGCCCTCGGTGCCGTCGTGCACCGCACCCACGTCCCGGTGTGGATGCCCTGGCCGCTGCCCGTCGGCTGGCTCTTCACCGGTGTGGCCTACGCGGGCGACGACCGCAGCGGCGGCCGCGCGACCGCCGTCGCCTGCTCCGGGCCCGGCCCGCTCGGCGGCCCGGGTGAACTCATCCTGGTCGCGGAAGAACTCGGCGTCGGCCTCGGCGCGCGGTACGCGGGCATCGACGGCCCCGACCCGGGGTCGTACATGAACGTCGAGAAGCCGCCCCAGGCCAAGGTCCTCGCCGCCGGCCGCCCGACCCCGCTCTGGCATGTCTACCGCACCCCCGACGACCGCGCCGTCTTCGCCGGTGAGGCGCTCGGCATGTGGGTGTGGGCGGTGATGTGGCCCGAGCAGGCGGGGCTGCTCATGTACGACGAGCTGGTGCTGACGGATCTGCGGGACGCGGGGGCGGAGCTGGATCTGGTGCCGTGCGGAGCGTTGTCGCCGCGCTTGCTTCGGCCGTAGCGCCCACTGGTGCCGGGTTCTCGCCGTGGGCGGTGCGGGTGCGTTGTGGGCTGGTCGCGCCCGCGCGGCGGAGCCGCACATCGAGCACAGCCCCGCGCCCCTTGGGCAGTTCCAGTAGGGGGCACTGAGTGGTTTCGGGTGTGACAGTGGTGCTTGAAAATCCCGCTATCCTTAGGTGTCCCCTTCCGTCCGTCACTGCCTGGAGTTCGCGTGCGCATCGATCTGCACTGTCACTCCACGGCCTCCGACGGTACGGACACCCCCGCCGAGCTGGTGCGCCATGCCGCCGCCGGTGGGCTGGACGTCGTCGCGCTGACCGATCACGACACGACTCGTGGGTACGCCGAGGCGATTGCCGCGCTGCCCGAGGGGCTCACCCTGGTCACCGGCGCCGAGCTGTCCTGCCGTGTCGACGGCATCTCGATGCATCTGCTGGCCTACCTCTTCGACCCCGAGGAGCCCGCTCTGCTCGCCGAGCGCGAGCTGGTGCGGGACGACCGGGTGCCGCGGGCTCAGGCCATGATCGCCAAGCTCAACGCGCTGGGCGTGCCGGTCACCTGGGAGCAGGTCGAGCGGATCGCCGCCGGCGGCTCCGTGGGGCGCCCGCATGTCGCGACGGCCCTGGTCGAGCTGGGCGTCGTACCGACCGTGAGCGACGCGTTCACCGAGGACTGGCTGGCCGACGGCGGCCGGGCCTACGTGGAGAAGCACGAGACCGACCCGTTCGAGGCGATCCGGCTGGTCAAGAGCGCGGGCGGGGTCTGTGTGTTCGCGCACCCGGCGGCCGCCAAGCGCGGCCGTACGGTCCCGGAGTCCCGGATCGCGGAGCTGGCCGAGGCCGGCCTGGACGGCATCGAGGTCGATCACATGGACCACGACGCCGACGCGCGCGACCGGCTGCGGGCCCTGGCCAAGGACCTGGATCTGCTGGTCACGGGCTCCTCGGACTACCACGGCAGCCGCAAGGCCGTGTCCCTGGGCGCGTACACGACCGACCCCGAGGTGTACGGGGAGATCACGCGACGGGCCACCGGGGCGTTCCCCGTCCCGGGCACCGGCGGGATCTGACGCAGTCCCCTCTCCAGCCCAGCCCCTCTCTCAGCCCAGCCCCTCCTGCTTTCCGCTCACTCGGCGCTGTCCGCCGTGCCCGTCCGTCCCGCTGTGTCCGTCCCGCCCTGCGCGACGACGGCCCACGGCGGTGGCTTCATCCTGCAAGGTTCACCATGTTCGACGTCGCTGTCTTCGGCTCTCTGTTTCTGACCCTCTTTGTCATCATGGATCCCCCAGGGATCACCCCGATCTTCCTCGCCCTCACCGCCGGCCGGCCGGCCAAGGTGCAGCGGCGCATGGCCTTCCAGGCCGTGTGTGTGGCGGGCGGGGTCATCGCCACGTTCGGTGTGCTCGGGCACCGGATCCTCGACTATCTGCACGTCTCCGTCCCCGCGCTGATGATCTCGGGCGGTCTGCTGCTTCTGCTGATCGCGCTGGACCTGCTCACCGGCAAGACCGACGAGCCGAAGCAGACCAAGGACGTGAACGTCGCACTCGTCCCCCTGGGTATGCCGCTGCTGGCCGGGCCCGGTGCGATCGTGTCCGTGATCCTGGCCGTGCAGAAGGCCGGCAGCGTGTCCGCGCAGATCTCGGTGTGGTGCGCGATCCTCGCGATCCATGTCGTGCTGTGGCTGGTGATGCGCTACTCGCTGCTGATCATCCGGGTCATCAAGGACGGCGGTGTCGTGCTGGTGACGCGGCTCGCGGGCATGATGCTCTCCGCGATCGCCGTGCAGCAGATCATCAACGGGATCACTCAGGTGATCCGGGGGAGCTGAGCCCTCGTCGGCTCGGCTCCCCCGGAAAGCTTGAGTGGCGCGCCACGCGTGAGCGTTACGAGGCCTGGGTCTCGGCCGGGCGGATCCACAGGCGCTGTCCGATGGCGGCGGCCTGCTGAACGATCCGGTTGACGGAGGCGGCGTCCACGACGGTGCTGTCCACGGTGGTGCCGTTGACCTCGTCGAGTCGCATGATTTCGAAGCGCATGGGCTTCTCCCTTCGTCTGGTCATCCTCCTGAGGAGAACTACTCGGTGTGCCGGAGCTGTCTCCGGTCTCGTAGGTAGTCAACGAGCTGCATGTTACAAACATTCCCTACGCTAAAGAAATTTTTCGAACGGCTAATTACCGACCGGTAAGCATCGCGAGCCGGACCGACCGGGATCGGTTGTGTCCACAGCGTGACCACCGGGACAATGGAGGCGATGAACGACGACCTGGCCGCCCTGGGCGCCCGCATCGACCGCACGAACGAGCTGCTGGAACGCATGCTCGCCGAGGTGGCGAAGACGCCCTCCACCCACGCGATCTTCGTGGACGCGGGGTATCTGTACGCGGCCGCCGGCCGGCTGGTCGCCGGCACCGAGGACCGCCGGGCCTTCGACCTCGACGCCGAGGGCCTGATCGAGGCCCTCATCGACCGGGCCCGCTCGGTCTTCGCGGACAGCCGCCTGCTGCGCGTCTACTGGTACGACGGCGCCCGCCGCCGCATCCACACCGCCGAGCAGCAGACCATCGCCGAACTGCCCGACGTCAAGGTCCGCCTGGGCAACCTCAACGCCAACAACCAGCAGAAGGGCGTCGATTCACTGATCCGCTCCGACCTGGAGTCCCTGGCCCGGCACCGCGCCATCAGCGACGCGGCGCTCCTCGGCGGCGACGAGGACCTGGTCTCGGCGGTCGAGGCGGCGCAGGGGTACGGCGCCCGGGTCCACCTCTGGGGCATCGAGGCCCCCGAGGGCCGTAACCAGGCGGAACCCCTCCTCTGGGAGGTCGACAGCCAGCGCACCCTCGACCTCGACTTCTTCAAGCCGTACGTCTCCCGCCGCACGGCCGCCGCCTACGAGGCCACCACCGGCACCCGCCCCACCCGCGAGAACGTCCGCTTCGTCGGCGCCCAGATCGCGGCGAAATGGCTGGCCGCCCGGGGCCGCGAGTCCCTGGCCGACCTCCTGCCCGGTCACCCCTACCTCCCCGGCTCCGTCGACCAGGACCTGCTGGTCGAGGCCGAGGGTCTGCTGCAGTACTCCCTGCGCGGCCAGGCGGACCTCCGCCGAGCCCTCAGGGACGGCTTCTGGGACCATCTGCAGGGGCAGTACTGACGGCGTCGCTAGCGGCGTTCGACGGCGGCGGTGTCCCAGAAGTCGGCGATCGCGCGGGCCGTGGCCAGGGGCTGGTCGGTGTTGGGGGAGTGCTCGGCGTCCTCGATCACCGTGCGCCGCGCGCGCAGCCGCAGGGCCATGTCGTCCAGCAGGGGCAACGGCCAGGTGTCGTCCCGCGCACCCGACAGGACGTGGAACGGCAGCGGTACGGCGGCCAGTTCCGCGACGCGGTCCGGCTCCGTGCACAACTGTCGCCCGGTGGCGAGGAGTTGGGCGGACTTGGTGCCCAGCCAGCGGCGCCGCAGGTCGTCCCGGTCGTCGAGACCGTCGTCGAGTGCCGCCGTCTCGGTCTCCTCGGGCGTCTCCATCGCCTGGATCGCGTCCCACACGTCGGCCATGCTCATCACCGCGAGCGCGTCCCGCAGCAGCTTCACGCGCTGCTGCTGTGACTCCGAGATCTGCGCGGGGCCGGAGGCCATGAGGGTCAGTGAGCGGAAGGGGGCGTGGTCGAGCAGCACGGCCGCGCGCGAGATCTGCCCGCCCAGGGAGTGCCCCAGCAGATGCACCGGCCGACCGAGCGCCTCGGCCTGCGCCACCACGTCCCGCGCCAACTCCCGCTGCGCATAGGCGGATTCATCGGCGTCGGGCCCGTCCGACTCGTACTGCCCGCGCCCGTCGACGGCCACGGTCCGATACCCGCGCCGCGCCAGCGGCACATGCAGCGGATTGAAGTCCTCCTTGCTCCCGGTGAACCCCGGCAACAACAGCGCGACCCCCCGCGGCTCGACCCCGTCGGCCACGGGAGAGTCGACCACGGCGAACTCCCCACGCACGGTCCCCAAGGAGTACGCACGAGCACCGGGCGGCGGAACAAAGGTGGCGGGCCTGCTCATGGGGGAGAGGCTATCGGTCGAGGGAGGACGGCTGGGAGGCGGCTGGGGTGAGGGGGGACGGCAGGGAGGCGGTGCGGTGGGCGCGGTGGGGAGGTGGGCCGGGGTGGGGCGCGGCAGGGGAAGGGCCGTGGCAGGTGCGCTGGGGGCGGCGAGGAGGCGGCCGGGGCGGCCCTGCGGTGGGCACGGTGGGGAGGCAGCCGGGCTGGGCTCGGTGGGCGGGGCGGGGGAGGTGTGCCGGGCTGTGGTGTGGATGGCGGGGAGGTGACCGAGGCGGGTTGGGGACGCGGCAGGAGGGGAGGCCGTTCGGCTGCGATGGGGGCGGTGAGGAGGCGGCTGGGGCAGCCTGCGGTGGGTGCGGTAGGGGGCAGCCCGGGCTGGGCTCGTGTGGGCGGGGCAGGGGGAGGTGCGCCGGGCGCGGTGTGGATGGCGGGGAGGTGACCGAGGCGGGCTGGGGGCGCGGCAGGAGGGGAGGCCGTTCGGCTGCGATGGGGGCGGTGAGGAGGCGGCTGGGGCAGCCTGCGGTGGGTGCGGTAGGGGGCAGCCCGGGCTGGGCTCGTGTGGGCGGGGCAGGGGGAGGTGCGCCGGGCGCGGTGTGGATGGCGGGGAGGTGACCGAGGCGGGCTGGGGGCGCGGCAGGAGGGGAGGCCGTTCGGCTGCGATGGGGGCCGGTGGGGATGCGGGCCGTGTCCGGCCGTAGGGGGCGTGCGGGAGGAGGGGATGACGGGCGGCTGTGGGCGCGGTAGGGAAAGGAGTTGGCCGTGCCGGGAGGCGGGTTGTGGCGGGCCGCGGTGGGGGCTCCGGGTGTCGTCGGGGTGGCGGTGTGCCGAATGCACGACGGCCCGGCCCACAGAGAGTGGGCCGGGCCGTCGGTGACGGGGTGCCGGATCAGCCTTCGGTGACCTCGACGGCCGCCGCGGCCTTGCGTGTACGGCGCCGCGGCTTGGCCTCCGGCTCCTCGGTGGCCTGCGCCGGGATCTCCGCACCGGCCGTCTCGGCGACGGCCTTACGAGTCCGCCGCACCTTCGGCACGGCCACCTCGGCGGCACCGTCCACGTCCGTGACGGCAGCAGCCGTCTTACGGGTGCGGCGCGGCTTGGCCTCGGCTTCCGGGGCTTCGGCAGCTGCCGCGGTCTTGCGGGTGCGGCGGGGCTTGGCCTCGGTGGCTTCGGCCGTGTCGGTGGCCTCGGCGGCTGCCGTGCTCTTGCGGGTGCGGCGGGGCTTGGCCTCGGCTTCCGGAGCCTCGGCGGCCGCGGCCGTCTTCCGCGTGCGGCGCGGCTTGGCTTCCGTGCCCTCGGCGGTGTCCACGGCCGCGGTGGCGGCCGTTTTCCGGGTGCGGCGGGGCTTGGCCTCGGCTTCGGTGGCTTCCGGAGCCTCGGCAGCTGCCGCGGTCTTGCGAGTGCGGCGCGGCTTGGCCTCGGTCGCTTCCGCGGTGTCCACTGCGGCCTCGGCCGCTGCTGCCGTCTTGCGGGTGCGGCGGGGCTTGGCTTCCGCTTCGGGGGCTTCCGGAGCTTCGGCAGCTGCCGCTGTCTTGCGGGTGCGGCGCGGCTTGGTCTCCGTGGCTTCGGCGGTGTCCACCGCGGCTTCGGCAGCTGCCGCCGTCTTGCGGGTGCGGCGCGGCTTGGGCGCGGGGGTGGCCTCGTCCGTGTTCTCGGTGGACTCGGCCGTGGCTACGGCCGTCTCCGCACTGGTCTTGCGGGTGCGGCGACGCGGCTTCGCCTCCGGTGCTTCCACGGTCGCGGTGTCGGACGCCGCCACGGCCTCCGTCACCGTCACCGTCGTCTCGGCCACCGGCTCCGCCGCGGGCTCGACCACAGTCTCGACCGGCGCCGTCACCGTCGGCTCCGCCGACTTGCGGGTACGACGGCGGCGCGGCTTCTCCGGGGCGTCCGGCAGGGCCGGAGCCTCCACCGTGTCCACCGTCTCCACGGCAGAGTCGGCGGCCTCGGTGGCCGGCACCGGCTGCGGCGTGACCCCGCCGCGCGTGCGGCGACGGCGGCGCAGGGCGCGGGGTGCCGTCGGGGACTCGTCCGCCGGGCCGGACTCGGCGACCGGCGTCGGAGCAGTCGTAGCGTCGGTGGTGGCATCCAGCGGAGTGCCACCGCGCGTGCGGCGGCGCCGGCGCGGCGTGCGGGACGGACCCTCGCGCTCCGCCGAGGCGGCGCCGGACTCGGCGCGGCCGCCACGGCCACCGCGCTCACCCCGGCCACCGCGACCGCGCGCACCGCGACCACCGGTCTCGCCGAGGTCCTCCAGCTCCTCCGCCTCCAGACCCGCACGGGTCCGCTCCGAACGCGGCAGAACACCCTTCGTGCCCGCGGGGATGTCGAGGTCGGAGAACAGGTGCGGGGAGCTCGAGTACGTCTCCACCGGGTCGTTGAAGTCCAGCTCCAGCGCCTTGTTGATCAGCTGCCAGCGCGGGATGTCGTCCCAGTCGACGAACGTGATCGCCGTACCCTTGGCGCCCGCGCGGCCGGTACGGCCGACCCGGTGCAGGTACGTCTTCTCGTCCTCGGGGGACTGGTAGTTGATGACGTGGGTCACGCCCTCGACGTCGATGCCGCGAGCGGCGACGTCGGTGCAGACGAGGACGTCCACCTTGCCGTTGCGGAAGGCGCGCAGCGCCTGCTCGCGGGCGCCCTGGCCAAGGTCGCCGTGGACCGCGCCGGAGGCGAACCCGCGGCGCTGCAGCTGCTCGGCGATGTCGGCGGCCGTGCGCTTGGTGCGGCAGAAGATCATCGCCAGTCCGCGGCCCTCGGCCTGCAGGATGCGGGCCACCATCTCCGGCTTGTCCATGTTGTGCGCGCGGTAGACGAACTGCTTGATGTTCGCGACCGTCGCGCCCTCGTCGTCCGGCGCGGTGGCGCGGATGTGCGTGGGCCGGGACATGTAGCGGCGCGCGAGGCCGATGACCGCGCCCGGCATGGTCGCCGAGAACAGCATGGTCTGGCGCTTGACCGGCAGCATGTCGATGATCTTCTCGACGTCGGGCAGGAAGCCCAGGTCGAGCATCTCGTCGGCCTCGTCGAGGACCAGGCACTTGACATGCTTCAGGTTGAGCTTCTTCTGGCCCGCGAGGTCGAGCAGCCGGCCCGGGGTGCCGACGATGACGTCGACGCCCTTCTTCAGGGCCTCCACCTGCGGCTCGTAGGCCCGGCCGCCGTAGATCGCGGTCACCCGTACGTTACGGACCTTGCCGGCCGTCAGCAGGTCGTTGGTGACCTGGGTGCACAGCTCGCGCGTGGGGACGACGACGAGGGCCTGCGGGGCGTCGGTGAGGGCCTCGGGGGCGGCGCGTCCGGCCTCGACGTCGGCGGGGACGGTGACGCGCTCCAGGAGCGGAAGACCGAAGCCCAGCGTCTTGCCGGTGCCGGTCTTGGCCTGGCCGATGACGTCCGTGCCGGAAAGGGCGACGGGGAGCGTCATCTCCTGGATGGGGAAGGGAGTGATGATGCCGACGGCCTCCAGGGCCTCGGCGGTCTCGGGAAGGATTCCGAGTTCTCGAAACGTCGTAGTCAGGGTCATGCCTCTTCTGTGTGCGCGGTGCGAGGCGAGCGCGGGGGTCATGACTGACCGTGCCGGGGACGTCGGCTGCCGTACGGGCGAACCACTCGGGCAAGCCGTAAAGCACGGGACCTCTGCCGACGCTCTAGCGCTCGTACCGCTGAGGGTCCCTCCTGTCGTCGTACGGTCTTCGCCGTACGGCCAGGGAGGGCTGTCGGGTCGGAGCCGATCGGGCCACCGACCGGGCATCCTCATGCGTGCGCCCTGTCGGGAGACGTCGAACACCGTCGACGCACTCTGGCAGGCGCATTACCACCATACCCCGGATTCACGCACATGCGATGGCCGATTTGGTCACGTCATGGTGGTCACACTGATCCACCAGCACCTTCCGGGGCCACGCGAGCGGACTATTGTGCGGCTCATGACTAGCTCTGACAAGCCTGAGAACGACTCCGCAGCGCCCACGGGCGTCGCCGCCCAGGACTGGGCGCAGGCCTCCGCCGACCCGCACTACCGCGCCGCCGTCGTGGACCTGCTCGGCGCGCTCGCGTACGGGGAGCTGGCGGCGTTCGAGCGGCTCGCGGAGGACGCGAAGCTGGCGCCGACCCTCGCGGACAAGGCGGAGCTGGCGAAGATGGCCTCGGCCGAGTTCCACCACTTCGAGCGGCTGCGGGACCGGCTGACCGAGGTCGGCGAGGAGCCGACGGCCGCGATGGACCCGTTCGTCGCCGCGCTCGACGGCTTCCACAAGCAGACCGCGCCCTCGGACTGGCTGGAGGGCCTGGTCAAGGCCTACGTCGGCGACTCGATCGCGAGCGACTTCTACCGGGAGGTCGCGGCCCGGCTCGACTCCGACACCCGGGAACTGGTTCTGGCCGTTCTCGACGACACCGGGCACGCCGAGTTCGCGGTGGAGAAGGTGCGGGCCGCCATCGACGCCGACCCGCGCGTGGGCGGCCGGCTGGCGCTGTGGGCGCGGCGGCTGATGGGCGAGGCGCTGTCGCAGTCCCAGCGGGTGGTCGCCGACCGGGACGCGCTGTCCACGATGCTCGTGGGCGGGGTGGCCGACGGGTTCGATCTCGCGGAGGTCGGGCGGATGTTCTCGCGGATCACCGAGGCGCACACGAAGCGGATGGCTGCGCTGGGCTTGGCGGCGTAGCGCCCTGTGGGGGTGGTTGCGGGGAGTTGCGCGGCTGCGGGTCTGTTGTGGCTTGTCGCGCCCACGCGGCGGAGCCGCATATCAAGCACAGCCCCGCGCCCCTAGGGGGTGTCCGGGGTGTCCTTGCGCCCGTTGTAGAGGCGCCGGTGCTACGCCGTCGCTGATCGTCGGCGTAGGCCCGCTGACGGGCGCAGCAGGAGGGACAGGGAGGCCGCGGCGATGACCGCGGCGCCCAGGAGGCTCAGCCAGGCGGCGCCGGGGCCCAGAGCGGTGTGCGTGACGAAGTCGCCGAAGAGGGCGCCGGCCACGCCTGTCGAGAGGACCAGCGGGCGGGCCGGGAGCCGGTGGGACAGGCGGTAGACCGCCGCCCCGGCGAGGATCAGACCGAGCACTGCGGATCCGAGTGCTTCCAGGATCATGTCGGGGTCCCTCCCACGGCCGGTCTGCCCAGATACGGTCGTAGCCCGTCATACCCGTGACCTGCGGATTGCAATCCTCCGCTGTGGAGGAGTTGTGCGCCAACTGTGCGCACAGTTCATGGAGAAGCCTAGGGGGGACCGGGTGCCCGCCTCATGCGAAAGGGCCCGGCGGCACGCGGCCGCCAGGCCCTTTTCACTACGACGGCCTACAGGGCGCCGAACCCCACCTTGCGCACAGTCGGCTCGCCGATCTCCACGTACGCCAGGCGGTCGGTCGGCACCAGGACCTTGCGGCCCTTCTCGTCCTGGAGGCTCAGCAGCTGCGTCTTGCCGGACAGGGCGTCGGACACCAGACGCTCGACCTCCTCGACGCTCTGACCGCTCTCCAGAACGATCTCGCGGGGCGCGTACTGCACGCCGATCTTGACCTCCACGGCTTTGTCCCTCCGACGGTCACTGATGTGCGCGATCTTCCGCGCCGTACCCAGCACACATTAGTCCGGTGAGGGGACGCACACGCTGCGGGCCGGAACGCCGTCAGCGAACAGGGCGCGGGAACAAAAGGCCGTCAGTGGTGTTGGGTGCCGTGCAGCGGGAAGCCGGCGATGCCCCGCCAGGCCAGCGAGGCCAGCAGCTGAACCGCCTGGTCGCGCGGCACGCTGCGGTCGCTGTGCAGCCAGGAGCGGGCCACCACCTGGGCGAGACCGCCGAGGCCGGAGGCGAGCAGCATCGACTCCGCGCGCGACAGACCGGTGTCCTCGGCGATCACCTCGCAGATCGCCTCGGCGCAGTCGTTCGTGACCTTGTCGACGCGCTCGCGGACCGCGGGCTCGTTCGTCAGGTCCGACTCGAAGACCAGCCGGAAGGCGCCGCCGTCGTCCTCGACGTACGCGAAATAGGCGTCCATCGTGGCCCGGACGCGCTGCTTGTTGTCGGTCGTCGAGGCCAGCGCGCCCCGCACCGACTGGATCAGCGCCTCGCAGTGCTGGTCCAGCAGGGCCAGATACAGGTCGAGCTTGCCGGGGAAGTGCTGGTAGAGCACCGGCTTGCTCACGCCGGCCCGCTCGGCGATGTCGTCCATCGCCGCGGCGTGATAGCCCTGCGCGACGAAGACCTCCTGGGCCGCGCCCAGGAGCTGGTTCCGTCGGGCTCGGCGCGGCAGACGGGTGCCACGCGGGCGGGCCGCCTCAGTTTGCTCGATGGCTGTCACGCCGCCTCCCAAAGTCGTCCATTTCGCGGTCTCAGCCGCGCGGCCATCGTACTTTTCGGTAACCGTGGTGTGCGCGGTGCGAGCGCAGAATTTCACGTACCGGACGGCGGCGGAAGCGGCACCCTGCTCCTCGCGCGGCCGCGGGACCGTGTCGAGGTCGGTGGTGGCCGAGGTCGGAGGTCAGCGGTAGTCGTCCTCGTCGAGTGTGACGACACGCGTCTGTTCGACCAGATCGGCCACGTTCGCACGGTCCTGGTCCACGCCCGTCAGCGGGTCGTCGGTGTCCGGTGAAAGGGCGGCGTGCTGCTCGGCGGCGTCCACCTCGGGGGCCTCGACGTCGATCTCGGCCGGGTCCGCCTCCAGATCCTCGGTCGCGTCGGGCTCTGTGGGGTCATAGGCCATGGTGGGCTCCCTTCCTACGAACGTCCCTGGAAGCGGCAGGGGCCACATACGGGTGCCCTCGGTATGAGCCTATGAGACAGCCATCCCGGACGCCATGCCGTCTCGCCCGTTCGTCGCCCTTGTTCACCGGTCCACACCGGTGTCGCCGATCACGTACGTTCCGCGCGCACTCGTCCGTTTCACTCGTCACTCAGCGTTCACTCTGTGACCGCGAACACACGAACCCCGGCGTGATCACCTCGTAACATTGCCGCATGTCTTCGACCGAGTCGCCGTCCGTGCCGGCCGCCAGTGTGCTTCCGGAGGTGGCGCCGCCCGTCCGGGTCGGTGAGGGCGAGCGGCTGCGGTCCGTGGGGCTGCCCGGAGTCACCCTGTCGATCCGGTCCCGCAATCCCGCGGACGAGGGCCTGCCGCCCGCGCTCTACGTCCACGGGCTCGGCGGTTCCTCGCAGAACTGGTCGACGCTGATGGCCCAGCTGGACGGCGTCGTCGACAGCGAGGCGCTCGACCTGCCGGGCTTCGGCGACTCGCCGCCCCCTGACGACGGGAACTACTCCGTCACCGGGCACGCGCGCGCGGTGATCCGCTATCTCGACGCGGCAGGGCGTGGCCCGGTCCATCTGTTCGGCAACTCGCTCGGCGGCGCGGTCACGACGCGCGTGGCCGCCGTACGCCCCGATCTCGTCCGTACGCTCACCCTCGTGTCGCCCGCCCTGCCGGAGCTGCGCATCCAGCGCACCGCGGCGCCGACCGCACTGCTCGGCGTGCCCGGGGTCGCCGCCCTGTTCACCCGGCTCACCAAGGAGTGGACGGCCGAGCAGCGGGTGCGCGGGGTCATGGCGCTCTGCTACGGCGACCCCTCGCGCGTGTCACCCGAGGCGTTCCAGGACGCCGTCGAGGAGCTGGAGCGGCGGCTGCGGCTGCCGTACTTCTGGGACGCGATGGCCCGCTCCGCGCGCGGGATCGTCAACGCGTACACGCTCGGCGGACAGCACGGGCTGTGGCGCCAGGCCGAGCGCGTGCTCGCGCCGACCCTGCTCATCTACGGCGGCCGCGACCAGCTCGTCGGCTACCGCATGGCCGGCCGCGCCGCCCGCTCCTTCCGTGACTCCCGCCTGCTGTCCCTGCCGGACGCCGGGCACGTGGCGATGATGGAGTACCCGAACGTGGTGGCGACGGCGTTCCGCGAACTCCTCACGGACACCGGGGAGCCGGGCGCGGATCGCGAAGACCCCGTCACCGTCCCGGGTGCGGGGAGCTGAGGCCCGCGTGGGACGCCACAGTCGCCGGGGCCCGGCCCCCAAGGACGACTCCGCAGACATAACCGCACAGCGCACCCCCCGGCAGGGGACCCGCCCGGGAGACGGCAGGGACATCCCGGGGCAGGGAAGCGCGGCCGGGACACCGCACGCTCAGGGGCGTGGGGGCGTTCCGGGCGCGCCCGGAACGGCGACCGGTGCGTCCGGCGCGGCGACCGGTCCGTTCGGCGCCGCTGCGCCGCGAGGCGGGCAGCCGCTGCTGCCGGGGCAGCGACAGGCGCCGATGGGCGCCACGCCCGCACACGGTGTCCCCAGGCTTCCTGACGGGACTCCGGCTCATGGTGTGCCGAGGTTCCCCGATGGCACCCCGGCGCGCGGCGTGCCCCGGTTCCCTGACGGGACTCCGGCGCGCGGTGTTCCGAGGTTCCCCGACGGCACCCCCGCGCGCGGCGTGCCCCGTTTCCACGAGGGTGCTGTCGCTCGTGGTGGGCATCCCGAGCAGCGGGAAGCCGGTGGTGGCTGGGGTGAGTTCGTGGGGGCCGGCGGGCCCGGGGTCGTCCTTCCGCGGCAGCGGTCGGCGGGGCCGGGGCCGGGGCCCGGAGGCGGGCCTCGGCAGGAGTATCTCGACGCCTTCACCGACGGGCGCGACGGCACCGTCGGACTCGACGGCACCGTCGGACTCGACGGCACCGTCGGGCTCGACGACGACATCGACGTCTTCGCGCCCCGCACGGGGGAGCCGCGCCCCGCCGAGGAGCACCCGGCCGACGCGCCTGCGGCAGACGCCCCTGAAGGGGCGCGGGGAACCGCGCGAGCAGCCACCGCGCACCCGCAGTCGCGGGACGACGGAGCCACCTCCCAGGGAGTGCTTCGCGGCCGGACCCTCACGGGGATCGCGGCGGCCGCCGTCACCACCGTGCTCGCGGTGGTCGTCGCCGGACAGGTGGCCGAGTCGAAGGACGCCGGCGGCACGCAGTCGCGGTCCGTGCCCGACCAGGCCGGTGACGCGCGCACCGGGGGCGGTCGGGCCCCGTCCTCCTTGCCCGGCACGGTCACGCTGTCGTACGAGCAGAAGATGGACCGGACGTACCCGCTCAGCGCCACGCTGAAGGGCTCGGGGAAGTTCGCCGTGGTGCCCGGTTTCGCCAAGGCGCCGGGCACCGGACGGAAGTACACCTACCGTGTGGACATCGAGCAGGGCATGGGCCTGGACGGCGAGCTGTTCGCCGAGGCCGTGCAGAAGACCCTGAACGACGACCGCAGTTGGGCCCACGGCGGCGCCCGTACCTTCGAGCGGATCTCCTCCGGCAGGCCCGACTTCGTGATCACGCTGGCGAGCCCCGGTACGACCGCCCAGTGGTGCGCCAAGTCCGGGCTGGACACCACGGAGGACAACGTCTCCTGCGACTCCGCCTCCACCGAACGAGTGATGATCAATGCATACAGGTGGGCCCAGGGCAGCAAGACATACGGGGACAAAATCTACCCTTACCGGCAAATGTTGATCAATCATGAGGTCGGCCACCGGCTCGGATACGGCCATGTGAGCTGCCAGAAGAACGGCGAACTCGCTCCCGTCATGCAGCAGCAGACCAAGTTCCTCGACCATGACGGAATCCACTGTCTGCCCAATCCCTGGCCGTATCCCGGGAGTTGACGGGCGCCGCTTACGTCACATTGACACGAGGCGCATGGTCGTTCATATTTCTGCGCATGTGGTCTAGTCATGCCGTCCGTGAGAGCGCAGCCATCGAGCTGGCGCTCATCGGCGTGACCGCGCTCTGCGTGGCCGACATCGACTGTCGCTGACGCCGCCTCCCCGGCGTTCGCGTCGCGACCTTCTCTTCTCCTCCGTCCGTGACCGTGTCACGGATTTTTCGGCGACCCGAAGCCCGGGGCCGACGTCTGCTCGCAGTCGTCTCACTCCTCGTCCGCATGTCTCACTTTTCGAGAAGTCCCTGATCAGGGTCTCGATCATTTCCCCGAGAGGTCGTCATTCCGATGCGTCAACCGTCCGTCAGAGCGCGCCGCGTGGCAGCGGCATCCGTCAGCCTGGTCGTGGCAGCGGGCGTCGCCGCCTGCGGCCCGAAGGACAACGATGCCAAGGGCTCCGGTGGCGACTCCACGCCTCACAAGGGCGGCACCCTGACGGTGCTGAACTCCCAGCCGCAGACCGACTTCGACCCGGCCCGCCTCTACACCTCCGGCGGCGGAAACGTCCCTTCGCTGGTCTTCCGCACCCTCACCACGCGCAACCGCGAGAACGGCGCGGCCGGTTCCAAGGTCGTCCCCGACCTCGCCACCGACACCGGACGCCCCAACAAGGACGCGACCGTGTGGACGTACACCTTGAAGAAGGGCCTCAAGTACGAGGACGGTACGCCCATCACCTCGGCCGACATCAAGTACGGCATCGAGCGCTCCTTCGCGCCCGAGCTGTCCGGCGGCGCGCCGTACCTGCGTGACTGGCTGTCCGGCGCCGCCGATTACCAGGGGCCGTACAAGGACAAGAAGGGGCTCTCGGCGATCGAGACGCCGGACGCCCGGACCATCGTCTTCCATCTGGACAAGCCCGAGGGCGAGTTCCCGTTCCTCGCCACGCAGACGCAGTTCGCACCGGTGCCCCAGAGCAAGGACAACGGCACCAAGTACGAGGCGCACCCGATCTCGTCCGGCCCGTACAAGGTCGTCAAGAACGAGAACGACGGCGAGCATGTCGTGCTGGAGCGCAACACGTACTGGTCCACGGCGACCGACGCCGAGCGCAAGGCGTACCCGGACACCGTCGACGTCCGCTCCGGTCTCGACTCCTCCGTGATCAACCAGCGGCTGTCCGCGTCCCAGGGGGCGGACGCGGCCGCGGTCACCACGGACACCAACCTCGGACCGGCCGAACTCGCCAAGGTCAGCGGGGACAAGCAACTCGCCGCGCGCGTGGGCACCGGCCACTTCGGCTACACGAACTACCTCGCGTTCAACCCGACCGTGAAGCCGTTCGGCAACCCCAGGGTGCGGCAGGCGATCGCGTACGCCATCGACCGGTCCTCGGTGGTCAACGCGGCCGGCGGCAGCGCGCTCGCCGAGCCCGCCACCACCTTCCTGCCCAACCAGAAGTCCTTCGGCTACACGCCGTACGACCCGTTCCCGGCGGGCGCGTCCGGCAACGCGGCGAAGGCCCGGGAACTGCTCGCCCAAGCCGGTTACAAGAGCGGGCTCACCATCACGCTGACCCACTCCAACGCCAAGGACTTCGAGACCAGCCCGGAGATCGCGACCGCCGTCCAGGACGCGCTCAAGAAGGCCGGCATAACGGTCAAGCTGCAGGGCCTGGAGGACAACGACTACCGGGACAAGATCCACAGCGTGAAGACCGAGCCCGGCTTCTTCCTCGCGCACTGGGGTGCCGACTGGCCCTCCGGCGGTCCCTTCCTCGCCCCGATCTTCGACGGCCGGCAGATCGTCAAGGACGGCGCGAACTTCAACACGGGCCTGCTCAATGACACGTCGGTCAATGACGAGATTGACGCGATCAACAAGTTGACCGACCTTGACGCGGCCGCCAAGCGATGGGGTGCCCTGGACAAGAAGATCGGCGAGCAGGCCCTCGTCGTGCCGTTGTTCCACCCGGTCTACAAGCGTCTGTACGGCTCGGACGTCAAGAACATCGTCATCAGCGACTGGACCGGCGTGCTGGACATCTCCCAGGTCGCGGTGAAGTAGCGTCGTGAGCGAGGCACTTGTCGCCGTCGAGACCGCCGGGGCGGACACCGCCGCCCCGGCGGTCTCGGGGCCCGTCAGTTCTGGCGGCGGCTGCGCGCGCAGCGCGCCGCCCTGGTCGCCGCGGCCGTCGTCGCGCTGCTCGTCCTGATCGCGCTCGCCGCGCCGCTGCTCACCGCCCTGGAGGGCCAGGACCCCACCACGTACCACCCGTCCCTGATCGACTCCGCGCGCGGGGGCGTGCCCCTCGGCTCCTTCGGCGGCATCGGCGCCGACCACTGGCTGGGCGTCGAACCGCAGACCGGCCGCGACATGTTCGCCCGGCTGGTCTACGGGGCGCGGGTGTCGCTGGGCGTCGCGCTGGCGGCCACGGTGGTCCAGGTGGTCCTGGGCGTCGCCATGGGCGTGGCGTCCGGCCTCGGCAACCGCTGGGCCGACCTGGTCCTGAGCCGGATCACCGACATCTTCGTCGCGATGCCGCTGATGGTCATGGCACTCGCGCTGCTGGCCATCGTGCCCGACGGCTTCCCGCGGCCCGTCCTGGTCGCGCTGGTCATCTCCCTGGTCTCCGGCTGGAGCACGACGGCGAAGATGGTGCGCGCCCAGACCCTCACCCTGAAGAACCTCGACTACGTCGCCGCGTCCCGGCTCAGCGGCTGGAGCACCTGGCGGACCGCCGTACGCGAACTGCTGCCCGGCCTCGCCGCGCCCGTCATCACCTACGCGGCGCTGCTGATCCCGTCGAACATCAGCGCCGAGGCCGCCCTGTCCTTCCTCGGCGTCGGGGTGAAGCCGCCGACGCCGTCGTGGGGACAGATGCTCACCTCCGCCGACGTCTGGTACCAGGCGGCCCCGCAGTATCTGCTGCTGCCCGCCGCGGCCCTGTTCGTGACCGTGTTCGCGCTGACCGTCCTCGGCGACGGCGTCCGCGTCGCCCTCGACCCCCGCGCGGCCTCCCGCCTGCGCATCGGCACCGGCCGCAAGCGCGAGGCCCGCGCGGAGACCTCCGGACCGGAGCAGAACGCGGAGACCTCCGGACCGGAGCAGAACGCGGAGACCTCCGGACCGGAGCAGAACAAGGAGGACCGGGCATGAACGGCCTCACCGGCTTCGTCCTGCGCCGTGTCATCGGCGCCGTGGTCACCCTGTTCGCGCTCTCGGTGATCATCTACGTCGTCTTCTACGTCACCCCCGGCAACGTCGCCCAGATCACCTGCGGCCCGCGCTGCTCCCCGGCCCAGGTCCACCAGGTGGCCCAGCAACTCCACCTCGACGACCCGCTGTACGTGCGCTACTGGCACTTCCTGCAGGGCCTCTTCGTCGGCCAGGACTTCTCCACCGGCACATCCGTGGAGCACTGCGCGGCGCCCTGCCTGGGCCAGTCGTACCAGACCGACCAGCAGGTCACCGGCATCATCCTGACCAGGCTGCCGGTGAGCTTCTCGCTGGTGCTCGGCGCGATGGTGATCTGGCTGCTGCTCGGCGTCGGCACCGGCGTGCTGTCCGCCTGGCGGCGCGGCCGCTTCAGCGAGCGCGCCCTGACCGCGCTCACCCTGGCCGGTGTCGCCACGCCCGTCTTCGTCATCGGCCTGGTCCTGATGATCGTCGTCTGCGGCGAGCTGCAGCTGCTGCCCTTCCCGGAGTACGTGAACTTCACCGACGACCCCGAACAGTGGGCGTGGAACCTGCTGCTGCCCTGGCTCTCCCTCGCCCTCATCGAGTCGGCCAACTTCGCCCGGCTGACCCGGGCGTCGATGCTGGAGACCCTCGCCGAGGACCACATCCGCACCTTCCGCGCGTACGGCGTCGGAGAGCGCGCGATCATCGCCCGGCACGCGCTGCGGGGTGCGACCGCGTCCGTCGTCGCGCTCAACGCCGTCACCTTCGGCTCGGCCGTCGGCGGTGCCGTGCTCACCGAGACCCTGTTCGGCCTGCCGGGCGTCGGCCAGGAGCTGGTGCACGCGGTGAAGGTCGTGGACCTGCCGGTGGTGGTCGGCATGGTTCTGGTCATCGGCTTCTTCGTGGTCCTCGCCAACGCCGTCGCGGACGTCCTGTACGCGGTGGCCGACCGACGGGTGGTGCTCGTATGAGCCTGGTCGACGTCACCGGCCTCACGGTCGAGTTCGGCTCCCTGCGGGCCGTGGACGGACTCTCCTTCAGCCTGGCGAAGGGGGCCGCGCTGGCCCTCGTCGGCGAGTCCGGCTCCGGCAAGTCCACGGTCGCGGGCGCCCTGCTGGGCCTGCACCGGGGCACCGGGGCCCGGGTCACCGGCTCGGTGCGGGTGGCCGGCACGGACGTACAGGCCGCCCCGGACGAGGAGCTGCGGCGGCTGCGCGGGGCGAAGGCCGCCATGGTCTTCCAGGACCCGCTGTCCTCGCTCGACCCGTACTACGCGATCGGCGACCAGATAGCCGAGGTCCATCGCGTACACACGCGCGTGTCGCGTCGTACCGCACGCGCGCGTGCCGTGGAGGTGCTGGAGCGGGTGGGAATTCCGGACGCGGTACGGCGCTCCCGGTCCCGGCCGCACGAGTTCAGCGGCGGCATGCGCCAGCGCGCCCTCATCGCCATGGCGCTCGCCTGCGAGCCGGACCTGCTGATCGCCGACGAGCCGACCACCGCCCTCGACGTCACCGTCCAGGCGCAGATCCTCGACCTGCTGCACACGCTGCGCGAGGAGACCGGCATGGGCCTGCTGCTCGTCACGCACGACGTGGGTGTCGCCGCCGAGAGCGTGGACGACGTCCTCGTGATGCGGCACGGCAGGGCCGTCGAGCACGGCCCCGTCGGCACGGTCCTCGCGGCGCCCGCCGAGGCGTACACCCGGGAACTCCTCGACGCCGTCCCGCGCGTGGACGCCCGCCGCACCGGTTCCCAGGCATCCGACGAGGTCGTGCTGGAGGCCGCCGGACTGCGGCGCGAGTTCGGGCGAGGCAAGCGGGCCTTCGCGGCCGTGGACGACGTCTCGCTGACCGTACGCCGGGGCGAGACCCTCGGCGTGGTCGGCGAGAGCGGCAGCGGCAAGACCACGCTCGGCCGGATGCTGGTCGGGCTGCTGGAGCCGACGGCCGGCGCGCTCCGCTACGCGGGCCACCCGCACACCGGCGTGAACCCGGCCGTCCAGATGGTCTTCCAGGACCCCGTCTCCTCCCTCAACCCCCGCCGCAGCGTGGGCGAGTCCATCGCCGACCCGCTACGCGCGCGTGGCGAACATGATGAGCAGGACATCCGGGGGCGCGTGACGGAACTGCTGGAGCGCGTGGGGCTCGACAGGGCGCACTACGACCGCTACCCGCACGAGTTCAGCGGCGGCCAGCGCCAGCGCGTCGGCATCGCCCGGGCGCTCGCCGCCGAACCGCGCGTCATCGTCTGCGACGAGCCGGTCTCCGCGCTCGACGTGACCACGCAGGCGCAGGTGGTCGAGCTGCTCGGCGAACTCCAGCGGGAACTCGGCCTCGCGCTGGTCTTCATCGCCCACGACCTCGCCGTCGTACGGCAGGTCAGCGACCGGGTCGCGGTGATGCGCCGGGGCCGGATCGTCGAGTACGGGCCGGCCGACGAGGTGTACGACAGCCCGCGCGAGCCGTACACCAGGCAGCTCCTGGCCGCCGTACCCGCGCTCGACCCGGAGCTGGCGGCGCGGCGGCGCGAGGCCCGGCGCGAGCCGGCCGTGGCGTAACGTTTCGTGCTCGGTTGATCGCCGTGTGAGGCCTTAGCGCGGCCGAACGCGACCCGCACGCGAAAGTTACGACCGTTCACCCCTTTTGGTGGTGCGACGGACAACCGTCCGTCGCACCACCGCCTTGTCCCCTTACGTTCGTCACCGCTGCGAGCCGCCGGGACAACGGTGGCTCCCCAGACGGGAGATCGGGGGTGCACACGTGCGCATCGGACTGCTTACCGAGGGTGGCTACCCGTATGTGGGCGGTGACGCCGGGCTCTGGTGCGACCGGCTCGTGCGCGGGCTCGGGCAGCACGAGTTCGACATCTACGCGCTCAGCCGCAGCCGGCGCCAGGAGGAGGACGGCTGGGTCCCGCTGCCGCCACAGGTCGGCCGGGTGCGCACGGCGCCGCTGTGGACGTCCGAGGACGACGGGGTCGCCTACGGGCGGCGCGCGCGCCGGCGCTTCACCGAGTGCTACGGCGAACTCGTCGGGGCGATGTGCGCCGGAGCCGGCGTCGACGCCGCCTCCGAGGGTGCGGCCACCGATCTGCCGGACCGTTTCGGCAGCGCGCTCTACGGGCTCGCCGAACTCGCCCGCGAACAGGGCGGGCTGGTCGGCGCCCTGCGCTCGGACGCCGCCGTGCACGCCCTCGAACGCGCCTGTCGCGCCCCCGGCGCGCTGCGCACGGCGCACGAGGCGCGCGTACCCGATCTGCTCACCGTCACCGCGCACCTCGAACGCGCCCTGCGCCCCCTCTCGCTCGACTGGTACGGCGACGACGGACTCGGCGCGGCCGACCTCTGCCACGCCGCCGCCGGAGGCCCCGCCGCCCTCCCCGGGCTGCTCGCCCGGCACTTCTCCGGCGTGCCGCTGCTCGTCACCGAGTACGGCGTGCAACTCCGCTCGCACTACCTGGCCCTCGGCCCCGACACCGCCGCCCCCGCCGTACGCGCGCTGCTCGGCGCCTTCCAGGGCCGGCTCGCCGCCGAGGTCTACCGGCGGGCCGAGCTCCTCACGCCCGGCAACTCCCACGCCCGGCGCTGGCAGGAACGGTGCGGCGCCGAGCGGGCCAGGATCCGCACCGTCCACCCGGGCATGGACGCCGGCCGCTTCGCGGAGGTCGGCGAGGCCCCGGACCGCGCCGACCCGGACACCCTGATCTGGGTCGGGCGCGTCGAACCCGCCAAGGACCTCATCTCGCTGCTGCACGCCTTCGCCGAGGTCCGCAAGGAGGAGCCCAAGGCGCGCCTCAGGATCGTCGGCGCGCCCTGCGGACCCGAGGGCGCGGCCTACCTCGGCCACTGCCGGGCGCTCGCCGCCCAGCTCTTCCCGGACGAGGCGGAGGGCGTGCACGCCGTCGGCGACAACCCGGTCTCCTTCGAGGAGATCGGCGGCCCGGAGGCCCCCACGCTGCCCGACGCGTACGCCGCCGGCGCGGTCGTCGTGCTGTCCAGCGTGGTCGAGGGCTTCCCGATCGGCCTGATCGAGGCCATGTTCTGCGGCAGGGCCACGGTCTCCACCGACGTCGGCGCGGTGGTGGAGGTCATCGGGGGCACCGGGCTCGTCGTGCCCCCGCGCAATCCGCGGGCGCTCGCGGAGGCGTGCGTGGCCCTGCTGCGCGACCCCGAGCGCCGTGAGCGCCTGGGCGCCGCCGCGCGCGCCCGCGCGCTCGAACTGTTCACCGTCGAGCAGAACATCGCGGCATTTCACGGCATTTACCTGGAGATCGTCTCGCACTGCCCGGTCCGCCGGGTCGTCCTCGACGAGGCCGGCGCGCCCCTGCCGTTCGCCACCCCCGCCGAGTCCCACGTCCCCGGCCGCTGGACCGGCCCCACGGCCCGCGTCCTGCCCCGGACCGTCCCCGGCTGGGCCACGGCCCCACCGGTGCGCACGACACCGCTGACCGCTGCGGAGGGGGCGTGATGAGCGTTCGGGACGACCGCGCCGACGGGGACGGGGAGTGCGCGGTGGGCGAGTTGAGCGGATGGGCGGCGCCGGGGAAGCCGGAAGGCACGGGTTCGGCCGCCGTGTCGGGGGCTTCCGGTGACGGGGCGCGCGCGGGGAGTGCGCCGGGCGCGCTGGACCTGCCGGGGATGCCCAGGGGGGCGGAACCCTGGGACTCGCGGTCGGGGGAGTGGGAGTGGGGCGAGGGAGACCGGGGTGGCGAGGGAGACCGGGGTGACGGGGCGGCCTGGTCCGGCGCAACCTCGTCGGATCGCGCGGGCTCTTCCGCGCCGACCGCTTCCGTGCCCGGCGCGGACAGCCTTGCCGGTCACGCCGACAGAACCGACCGGACTGGCTGGACCGGATGGACCGACAGGACCGACCGGACCGACCAGACTGGCTGGGCCGACCGGACCGGCCCCGGATCGCTTGCGGCGAGCGTCGTGGCGCGGGCGGAACCGGACGACCCGCTGTCGCTCAACTCGCCTTCCGGCGACCGGGATTCGAGCAGCCCCGAGCCGGGCAAGCGGCGCGTCGCCGTGCCCCGGAGGGGGACCGCCGACCCCGTGAAAGCGTTGCTGCACCGGCACCGCGACCTGTGCGAGCGGGCCGTGGACCCGTTGGAGATCGTGGCCGGGCTGGAGGCGCAAGGCGTCACCGACCGGACCGCCGCCCGCTTCCGCCACCGCGACGTCTTCTCGCTCGCCGAGGAGCTGTACGCGCGCGTGCCGCGAGGCGGCGAGCGGGGCCCCAGGACCGAGCCCCCGCCCGCACCCCGCGTCCGCGCGGACTGGATCCTGCTCACCCTCCTGCCCGGCGCCCTCGGCGCGGCCACCGTGGCCGGACTCCGCCTCACCCACGGTCACCCTCGCGTCCTGGTCGCCTGCACCGGTGTCCTGGCCGTCGCCCTCGCCCTGCGTGCCGCACTGCGCCGCGGACCCCTCGCCGGCCCGACCGGCACCGGCACACACGCGTGGCGCGCATCGAGCACCGGCACGCACGCATGGTGCGCGGGAAGCACCGGCACGCACGCGTGGCGCGCGGCGAACGGCACGCGCGCGTGGACCCTCTGGCTGCTCGGGTACGCCGTCCTCGGCGACGGTCTCCTCAACGCCGCCGTGACGGGCGGCCCCGACGCCCTGCCGACCGGCACCCCGAACGGCTCCTGGCCCACCGCCACCGCGCCCGCCCTCGCCCTCACGCTGGCCTGCGCCCCGGCCGCCTGGTGCGCCCATCTGCTCGCCGCGGGTGCCCGCCGCAGGCTCGCCGGCAGCCGGGGCCTGGAGGACTTCACGGCCGCCGCCAAACCGCTGCTGTTCGGCGCGTTCGCCCTGTTCGTGGGCGCGTTCACCGCACTGCTCGTGGTGTGCGGCACCGTCCTGCGGGAAAGCCCGGCCTGCCCGCAGACCCTTGCCCTGGGCGCCCTGCTGCTGCTCGCCCGGCTGCTCAGCGTGCACCACCACCGGCACGCCCCGGCCGTGGTGCTGGGCGCGGCGGCGGCCACGGAGGCGGTGGCCGTCGCCCTGCCGCTGGCCGCGCGGCTGCCCGGCTGTGTGGTCCTGGCGACCCCTGTACGGACCCTCGTGAACGCCTGGGGCGCGGCCGCCGTCCCGGCCCTCGGCTGCGGCATCGCGGCGCTGGTCCTGCTGGTCCACGCCGGCCGCACCCTCACCCAGGCCTCGGCACACGCGCCCACGGGAGCCCCCGAGTGAACCTTCCGCCACCGGCCCGCACCACCGCCGTGGGCGGCCGCACCACCCCCAATCACCGCCGCAGGCGGTCGCACCACCCCTTTTGAAGGAGAACGCCAGATGACCACCTCCCGACCCGGAGCGTCCGGAGCCCCCGGAACCGCCGGCGCGCCCGCAGCTGTCACAGCCGCGGGCGCAGAAGCCGCCGGGACCGCCGGAGCCGGAGTCCGGGGACTCACCGGATCCGCCGGCCCCGTCAGAGCGGGCGGACCCACCGCGCCTTCGTGGCTCACCGAGCCTTCTTGGACCAGCGCGCCTTCCCGGCCCACCGCGACTTTCCGGCCCACCGCGCCGGTCGGCCTCGCCGGGCACAGCGGCTCGACCGGACAGGGCGCTCCTGCGAGTCGTATCGGCAGCCTCGTCAGTCGTGCCACCCGTGCCCGGCACACCGGCCCCGCCCGTCACGTCAGTGCCCACACCCCGGGAGCCGCCCGATGAGGGTTCTGCTGATCGGAGCCAACGGATACCTCGGCCGCTTCGTCGCCGACCGTCTGCTCGCCGACCCGGCCGTCCAGCTCACCGCGCTCGGCCGCGGCGACGACGCCGACGTCCGCTTCGACCTCGCCACCGGCAGCCCCGGCGCACTCACCCGCTTCCTGGACGCGGTGCACCCCGGGGTCGTGATCAACTGCGCGGGCGCCATCCGCGGCGGCGCCCGCGAACTCACCCGGCACAACACCGTGGCCGTGGCCACCGTCTGCGAGGCCCTGCGCCGCAGCGGCTGCGGCGCCCGTCTGGTGCAGATCGGGTGCAGCTCCGAGTACGGGCCGAGCCAGCCCGGCTCCTCCACCGCCGAGGACGCCGTACCGCGCCCCGGCGGCCCGTACGGCGTCAGCAAGCTCGCCGCGACCGAACTGGTCCTCGGCTCCGGCCTGGACGCGGTCGTCCTGCGGGTCTTCTCGCCGGCCGGGCCCGGCACCCCGGCCGGCTCCCCGCTGGGCCGGCTCGCCGAGGCCATGCGGCGGGCCATGCAGTCCGGCGACGGTGAACTCAAGCTCGGCGGCCTCGGCGTCCAGCGCGACTTCATCGACGTACGCGACGTCGCCCGCGCCGTGCACGCCGCCTCGCTCTCCGCCGCCCAGGGCGTCATCAACATCGGCTCCGGCCGCGCCGTGCGCCTGCGCGACGCCGCCGCCGTCCTCGCGCGCGTGGCGGGGTACAGCGGTGCCCTGCACGAGCTCGACGCCCCGCCCGGCCCGCTGCGCGGCGCCATCGGACACCCGCGCCCCGACTCCGATCACGCGGCCCCGGTGGCGTACCCGTACCCGGACGGCTGCGGCAGCTGGCAGCAGGCCGATGTGCGCACCGCGCGCGACCGGCTCGGCTGGCGGCCCCGCATCAACCTCGAAGAATCCCTGGCCGACATCTGGATGGAGGCGGCATGCCGCATCTGACCAGCACCACAGCGGGCACCACGAGCACCGGCCTGCGCACCACCCTCGGCATCCCCGGCTTCGCCCACCCGCTCGTCGCCCCCGCCCAGTGGGCCGAGCTCTCCCGCCCGGGCACCCCGCTGGACTGGGTGGTCCTCAACGTCGCCGCGGGCCCCGGCACCCGCCCGGACCCGCACTGTCTGGAAGCCGCGGGCCGGCTGCGGGGCGCCGGCGTCCGCGTCCTCGGCCACCTGGACCTCACCCACGGTGCCCGCGCCTTCGGCGACCTGGTCGCCGACGCCCAACGCCACCTGGACTGGTACCGGGCCGACGGCTTCTTCCTGGACCGCTGCCCCAGCGACCGCACCGCGCTGCCCGAGGTCCGCCGCGCGGTCACCACGCTCCGGGCGATCAGTGACACCGCCCACATCGTCCTCGGCCACGGCAGCCACCCGCACCCCGGGTACGCGGACCACGCCGACCAGTTGGTGACCTTCGCCGGCGCCTGGTCCGACTACCGCTGGTCGCAGGCCGCCGAGTGGACCGCCGACTACCCGCCCGACCGCTTCTGCCACTTCGTGCACAGCGTGCCCCGCGGCCACCTGGAGGAGGCGCTGCGCATCGCACGCTGGCAGGGAGCGGCCACGATCTACTTCACAGACCGCACGGACCGCCGCGGCCGCGCCGACCCCTGGGAGACGATGCCCGGCTACTGGGACGAAATCGTCTCGCGTATCGGAACAGGTGTCTCGGAATGAAGAAGGCCGTGGCAGTGTTACGGGGAGAACAACCGTAGTGATTGACCGACCAACGGAGTCCCCGTGTCGCTGCCACCCCTGGTTGAGCCGGCTGCTGAGCTCACCGTAGACGAGGTCCGCAGGTACTCCCGCCACCTGATCATCCCCGACGTGGGCATGGACGGGCAGAAGCGGCTGAAGAACGCCAAGGTGCTCTGTGTGGGCGCCGGCGGCCTGGGCTCGCCGGCGCTGATGTACCTGGCCGCCGCGGGCGTGGGCACCCTCGGCATCGTGGAGTTCGACGAGGTCGACGAGTCGAACCTGCAGCGCCAGATCATCCACAGCCAGTCCGACATCGGCCGTTCCAAGGCCGAGTCCGCCCGTGACACCGTCAAGGGCATCAACCCGTACGTGAACGTGGTCCTTCACGAAGAGCGGCTCGAGGCCGAGAACGTGATGGACATCTTCAGCCAGTACGACCTGATCGTCGACGGCACGGACAACTTCGCGACCCGCTACCTGGTCAACGACGCCTGCGTGCTGCTGAACAAGCCGTACGTATGGGGTTCGATCTACCGCTTCGACGGCCAGGCCTCCGTCTTCTGGTCCGAGCACGGCCCCTGCTACCGCTGCCTCTACCCGGAGCCCCCGCCCCCCGGCATGGTCCCCTCCTGCGCCGAGGGCGGCGTGCTGGGCGTGCTGTGCGCGTCCATCGGCTCCATCCAGGTCAACGAGGCCATCAAGCTCCTCGCGGGCATCGGCGAGCCGCTGGTCGGCCGCCTGATGATCTACGACGCCCTGGAGATGCAGTACCGCCAGGTCAAGGTCCGCAAGGACCCGAACTGCGCGGTCTGCGGCGAGAACCCGACCGTCACCGAGCTCATCGACTACGAGGCCTTCTGCGGCGTCGTGTCGGAGGAGGCCCAGGAGGCCGCCCTCGGCTCGACGATCACTCCGAAGCAGCTCAAGGAGTGGATCGACGAGGGCGAGAACATCGAGATCATCGATGTCCGCGAGCCGAACGAGTACGAGATCGTCTCCATCCCGGGCGCCAAGCTGATCCCGAAGAACGAGTTCCTCATGGGCGCCGCCCTGGAGACCCTCCCGCAGGACAAGAAGATCGTCCTGCATTGCAAGACGGGTGTCCGCAGTGCGGAAGTCCTCGCCGTCCTGAAGTCCGCGGGCTTCGCCGACGCCGTCCACGTCGGCGGCGGCGTCATCGGCTGGGTCAACCAGATCGAACCCCACAAGCCGGTCTACTGACCGCCGCTTCCGCTCACCAGCGGGACTGACGAAGCCCACGGCTCTGAGCTGCTCGGATGCCGTGGGCTTCTGTCGTTGTTGGTTGGCGTCGGTCGGCCTCGCACGGCCCAGGGACGGCCCAGAAATCGCGCCGGTGGTGCGTGCCGGGAAGGTGCGTCACCTGCTGCAGGCAGCGACGATGCCCAGAATCACCAAGGCCACGAAGAACATCGCTACGCAACCACCTATGGCGCTCTCCGCCTCCGCGACGATCCCCTTGGGCTTCGGGCGGGACTTCTCGTAGTCCCGCATCCCTCGCGCAACCGCACGCCTGATTTCGTCCTCATCCACGGAGTCCCCCAAGCCAGCCACCGCGTTCTGAACGACCATGGTCAACCTACCTGTTGCGCACCATCGTCGCTCGATCCATCGGCGCGCACAGTGGCTGGCACTGACCTCTTCGTCCCGAAGCAACTTGGGTGGGGGCGCTGCCTCGGGCTGGTGTGGCACTCACCTGCGGCAATCGTCCGTGGGCGTCTGCGCTCGTCCGCTGCTGTTCGTCGGGGTTGTCACGCAGTCAGACACTCACCCCCGCGGCTCCGGATCACTTCTTGCGGCGCTTGCTCGCCCTCTTCTTCAGCTCGGCTTGGCCGCGCTTCGTCCAGTCACCTTGGTGGAGGTAGCAGCGCGACGTGCCCTTGACCGTCTTGTTCTGGCAACGTTTCCCAGTCACCGTCGGCCAACCGCACTTCCCCTGCTTCCACTCACCCACGGTCGCCCCTCCCGTTGGTCAGCCCTGCGTCTGAACATCCAGCCTGGCGCACCTTGCCTGCACAGGGCAGGGCGCATGGCCGACGGCACTAGGCGACCCGGGCGCACGCGGGTCAGTACGTCGAGCACACTTCGCCGAGTGCAGGCTTTCCAAGTCTGTTGGTCCCCTGCTGGGCGGAGTGCAGGCTCGTTCACCTGAGTTCATGGGCAGGGCAGTGCTGGGACGACCCCATGCGGATGGTCGCGCTTGAACGGCGGCGAATGAGACGGAAACTGAGACGGTCTGGCGCACGGCCAGGGTGGTGACCAGCTTGCCGAAATGGCGTGGGCTCAGGTCGGTGAGCGGGGCCATCCAGGATGGCATTACCAATACCCGCTTGAAGTAAAACCTAGAGTTCCTTGCGTCTTCGGTATGTCTGGTTCTCCGCTGCGGCGCCAACGGTATTTCGAACGAAACCCATGATCCCGAGAACTTCTAAATGCAACTCTTCATATGAATCCGCGTCGACACTTAGATATTGGCCGTGGGTTATTTCGTTTCGCACTCTTAGTAGCTCATAGTCGATGAGCCTCGTCTTGGTTTGGACAGGAGAAGAATCGAGGTAATGCCGGCCAGCGCCGGTGAGGTTGGCGTCGGCTGGCCGCGGACGGTCCCAGGACGGCACAGCTGCGGTCCTCCCCTGTCGCGTGATGTCCGTCGGGGAACCACACTGGTCGGTGGGGCGCCCTGCTGGAGGCGCTTGCCCGCGATGGAAGGACGGACCCATGCCCACGGACTCGCTTCCCGGCCCGCTGCGGTTCCTGATCTTCGGCGCGGCCCTGCGGGCCGATTCGACCAACGCCCGTCTCGCCTCCCTCGTGGCCCGGCTCATCTCCGACACCGGTGCCGCCGTCGACCTCGCCAGCATGCGCGATTTCGACATGCCCTTGTACGACGGTGACATGGAGACCGGCGAAGGGCTGCCGCACGGCGCCCTCGCCCTGCGCGACCGGCTAGAGCAGAGCGACGCCCTCGTCATTTCCTCGCCGGAGTACAACGCCTCCGTGCCGGGAGTGCTGAAGAACGCGATCGACTGGGTCTCGCGTGTCCGGCCGCAGCCGTTCAAGACCAAGCACGCGCTGCTCGTCTCCGCCTCGCCGTCGCTGGTCGGCGGCAACCGCGGGTTGTGGGCTCTGCGGATTCCCCTGGAACACCTGGGCACCCGTGTCTACCCGGACATGTTCAGCGTGGCCAACAGCTACCAGGCCTTCGCCGAAGACGGAACGCTGGCCGATCCGGGGCTGCAACAACGTCTCAGCGAGACCGTGTCGGGTTTCCTCAGCCTCGTCGAAGCGGACGTGCGCTACGTCTGCCTCGAACGCCGTTGGTACGAGTTTCTGGGAGACCGTACCGAGGCGGCCATCACCCAGCGGGCCGAGAAGTGACGCCGTACACGGGCTCCCGTGTGCCTCAGGAACAGACCGCGCCGGTCTTCGGCTCCTTGCCGTCCAGCAGGTAGTCGTTCACCGCGCTCTGTACGCACTTGTCCTTGCTGTCGTACGCACCGTGCCCCTGGCCCTTGTACGTGAGCTCGACGCCGACGCCCTTGCCGAGCGCCTCGACCATCTTCTGCGCGCCCTCGTACGGGGTGGCCGGGTCGCCGGTGTTGCCGACGACGAGGATGGGCGCCGAGCCGGGGGCGCTGACGTCGGGATGGTCAGCGGCGCCCGGCACGGCCCAGTCGGTGCAGCTGACCATGCCCCAGGCCAGATAGTCCCCGAACAGCGGGGAGGCGGCACGGAACTCGGGCAGCTTCTGCTGTACGTAGTCGGCGGTGTACCGCGGCTTTTCGTCGGCACAGTTGATGGCGGTGTTCGCCGCGGTGATGTTGCTGTACTCGCCGTTCTCGCTCCGGCCGTTCATCGAGTCGGACAGCAGCATCAGAATCTTGCCGTCGCCCTCGTACGCCCGCTCCAGGCCCTCGGTGAGGTACTCCCAGAAATCCTTGGAGTACAGGGACTGCGCGATGCCGTTGGTCGCGGCGGTCTGGGTGAGCCGGCGGGGCGCGATGCCCGGGATCGGCTTCTTCTCCAGGTCGTTGAGGAGTTTCGCGATGCGGTCCTTCACGTCCTGCGCGGTGTTGCCGATCGGGCACTCCGAGGTCTTCGAGGTGCAGTCCTGGGCGAAGTTGTCGAGCGCGAGCTGGAAGCCCTTGGCCTGTCCGAGCGCGCTCTGCTCGGCGTTCTCCGTGGGGTCGACGACGCCGTCGAGCACGGCACGGCCGACGTTCTTGGGGAACAAGTGGGCGTAGACGCCGCCGAGTTCGGTGCCGTAGGAGATGCCGAAGTAGTGCAGCTTGTCGTCGCCGAGGACCTGGCGCATCAGGTCCATGTCGCGGGCCGCGTCCGTGGTCGCCACGTGGGGAATGATCTGCTGCGAGTTCTTCTCACAGGCCGCGTTGAACTGCTTGGTGCGGTTCACCAGCGCGGTGCGCTCGGCGTTGTTGTCGGGGGTCGCGTCCTGCTGGAAGTACACGTCCAGCTGGGCGTCGCTCTCGCACTTCACCGGTGCGCTGCGGCCGACCCCGCGCGGATCGAAGCTGACCAGGTCGTAGCGGGTGCGCAGGGCGGCGTAGTCCTCGCCGAACGCGGGCAGCGTGGTGACACCGCTGCCGCCGGGCCCGCCGAAGTTGAAGACCAGCGAGCCGATCCGCCGGCTCGCGGGGCCGCTGGCCTTGGCGCGGATCAGGGCGATGTCGATGGTGTCGCCCTTGGGACGGCTCCAGTCCAACGGCGCCTTCATGGTGGCGCACTGCCAGGCGCCGCCGCCCGGCAGCGGCGACGGGGCGGCGCCGCCGCCCTCCGCCTCGGACGGAGCCGGGCAGTCCTTCCAGTCCAGCTGCTGCGCCGAGAGGTCGCCGTCCTGGCCGGCGCCGTCGCCGCAACCGGCCAGCAGGGCGGAGAGCAACAGAGCGGTGGTGGTCAGGGCGGCGGCGCGCAGCCGGGAGGGATTCGCCATGTTCCCCATCCTGGCGGCGCGCACGCCACCGCGCGCGGGGCGCGGGCCGTACGAGGTACGCGCACGCGGTGCCTACGGGGCGCACGCCTCCCTGCCTACGCGGGGTGCCTACGCGGGGCGCCTACGTGGGGCCCGTCCTCTCACCACAGGGCTCTCACCACAGGGTTCCCTTGCGCTTACAGGGCTCCCTTGCGGGTGAGGTGGTTGAAGGCCAGCCAGCCCGGGAGTACCGGCAGCCACAGCGTCAGCAGGCGGTACAGCAGCACGGCCGGCGCGGCGACCTCCTTGGGCAGGCCGAAGGCGATCAGGCCGAGTGTGAGGCTCGCCTCCACCGCGCCCACGCCGCCCGGGGTGGGCGCCGCGGACCCGAGGGCGTTTCCGGCGAGGAAGACGACGGCGACGCTGGCGATGCTGAGCGAGACCGTGCCGCCGCCGAACGCCCGGACGGAGGCGTCCAGGCACATCACGAAGCAGGCCGTCAGCAGGAGCATGCCGCCGATGCCGGTGACGAGCTTCTGCGGCCGCTGCAGCACGTCGAGCATGCGCGGTACGACACCGGCGAACAGCGACCGCACGCGCGTGACGACGAATTTCCGCAGGAACGGCACCGAGGTCACCACGAGCACCAGCACCGCCACCGTCAGCAGACCGGCGATGACCGTACGGGACGGCGACAGCGAGGGCGTCTTCTCGGTACCGGTCAGATAGCCGAAGGACAGCAGCATCAGGATGTGGCAGCCGAGCCCGAACAACTGCGACGCGCCGACGCTCGCCACCGCGAGCCCGGCGCGCACGCCGGCGCGCTGCAGGAAGCGTGTGTTGAGGGCGACACCGCCGACCGCGGCAGGCGCCACGATCTTCACGAAGGACCCGGCGACCTGGGCGGCCACGGTCCGCAGGAACGGCACCCGCTCCGGCACGAATCCCAGCAGTGCCATCGCCGCGGCGACATAGCTGAGCGCGGAGAACGCCACCGCGGCGCACACCCAGCCCCATTGGGCCTGCGCGAACAGCGTGCCGAACTGGATGTGGGTGAGCTGCGTCAGCAGGTAGTACGCGCCGATCGCACCCGCGATGAAGCTGATGAGGGTGCGCGGCCGCACCCGCTCCAGCCGGGCCGGCTCCACGGGGGCCTGCGGCCTGATCCGCAGCACCTCGTGCCGGATCTGGGTGAGCAGATCCTCCTCGCGGGCCTCTTCGAGGGCTTCGTCGATGGCCCGCCGCTCGGCCCGCTGCTCGGCGCGGACCGTCTTCTTGTCGGGCTTTTCCAGCTTCTTGCCGGGCTCCTCAAGGGTGGTGGGCCCGCTGGTCTCGGCGGCCTCCTCCAGACGGGCCTGCTTGGCCTGCCGGGACGCGTCGAGGACCGCTTCCCGCTCGCGCTGGGAGCGTTCGCGGGCCAGTCGGCGCAGCGTCGCGCGCGTGGAGCGCGTCAGCGCGATCGGCTGGAGCATTGGCAGACAGTCGGCGACGGCGTCGGGGCCGAGCACGCCGACCGCCGAGGCCACGGCCCGTTCGGCGCCCACCCGCAGACCCAGCGTCGTGACCAGCTGCGCCACGTCCATGCGCAGCAGCAGCTCGCCGGCCGCGATCTCGCCGCCGCGCAGCTCGGTGAGGATCACCCTGCCGGAACGATCCACCAGAATCGCGTCACCCGCGAGCCGGCGGTGCGCGATGCGCCGCGACTGCAGCGCCTGCACCTGGTGCCAGGTGTTGCGCAGCAGCTCGTCGGTGATCTCCGCGTCGGCCAGCGAGTCCAGCGTGCGCCCGCCGGAGTGCTCGTAGACGAGCATCACGGCATCCGGGCCCAGTTCGGAGGTGGCGATCAGCTTGGGCGCGTTGGCTCCGGCCGCGATCGCCGCGTACGCCAGCAGCGCCTCCTGCTCCAGGGCCTGGCGCAGCGACTGCAGGCTGGAGCGGGTGGCGAAGCCGCGCAGGGTGAGATTGCGCCACGCGCGGTAGAAGAAGCCCTGGGCCTGCTGTTCCCGGTCCACGACCGTGACGTCCAGCGGCGGGCCGTCCTCCAGGGTGACGAAATAGCGCCGGCCCCGGTCGCCGTTCTCCGACTCCACGGCCTCCTCGCGGGCCGCGCTGACGGGGTGGAAGCCGACGTGTCGCAGGCCCGCCATCAGGGTCTGTCCGGTGGGGCGGATGTTGGGGGAGCCGACCGCGTACAGCGTGCCGTAGGCGATGGTCCAGCCGATCAGCACCGTCAGGATGATCGAGAACGGGGTCGTGTAGCCCGTGACCAGCATCGAGAACGCGTCGAGCAGCAGCACCATCCACAGCACCGCGCGCCATCGGGGTCTGCGGGACATGCCGACGGCCGTCATGTAGGCGATGACGGGGGCCAGATAGCCGTGCACGGGGTCGGTCAGGACGTGGATGTCGCCCGGCGAGGGCTGGGTGAGCGCCTGCTGGATCGAGTCCGGTGCGGCCCGCGCGACCCACAGGTCGGTCGCCAGGGTCACTCCGTGGGCGAGGACGGCCGCGAGGACGCCGTCGGCGATGCGCAGCCCGTCCCGTTTGATCAGCCGCTCGATCGCGAAGGCGACCGGTACCAGCAGGATCGCGATGCTGGACGCCAGTCCCGCGATCTTGATCAGCAGGTCGGGGGCCTGCCCGGTGCCCTTGTTGATGTCCTGTTCGAGGCCCGAGGTGGTGCCGTGCGCGAACGCGGCGATCGCGAGCAGCACCACGATGGCGAGCAGGCCCACCAGCAGCCGCATGAGGTCGGAGGGGCGGTGCACGCGCGCGGGGAGCAGCGGTTCGTCGCCCTCCACGGCCTCGGCGCGCGGATCGTCGTCTGCGCCCGGACCGTGGTCGGGGGGTGTGTTCTCCGGGACGTGCGCCCCCTCGGTCTCGTGGTGATGGTTCTCACGCGCGCGCGTGCCGCCGTCTTCGGACGTGCCGGTGTTCTCCGTGCCGCTGTTCTTGGACGTGCCGGTGTTCTTGGACGTGCCGGTGTTCTCCGTGCCGCTGTTCCTGGGCGTGCCGGCGTCCTCGGCGCCGTTGTGCCCGGGGGTGCCGGTGTTTCCCGCACGGTCGTGCTCGCGCGGGTCGGCGCCCTCCCGCCGCGTGTCGTCGCGGCGGGAGCCCGTGCCGCCGGCGGTGCCGGGACGCGCTGGGGCGTCAGGGCTGCCCGCCCCGCCCTCGGGGTGCACGCCCTGCTGCTTCATGGTCTCTTCTTGGTCTCGTATCACCAGTCACCGCCCGCACGATGGTGGCATGCCCCACCGACCCACGCGGGCATCAGGGTGCGGATGCGCGGGCGCACAGTCTGCCGGAAGCGCCGTCCCGGGGCGAGGGGGCCGTACCTCGCGATCCGCGCCGCGATGTCGGTGGGGTGCGGCAGGATGGGACGAATGAGCGAGCAGAGCCCCGTCGAGGACACCCGCGAGGAGTACGCGGACGCGCTGCCGGAGTACGCCGAGCGGGTCCTCGAAGTCGCGGAGCGGATTCCGCCGGGGCGGGTCATGACGTACGGCGATGTCGCCGAGTGGCTCGAGGAAGGGGGACCGCGCCAGGTCGGCCGGGTGATGTCCCTGTACGGCGGCGCCGTCCCGTGGTGGCGGGTCGTACGAGCCGACGGGGTGCTGCTGCCCGGCCACGAGCTGAGCGCGCTCGCCCACTACCGCGCCGAGGGCACGCCGCTGAAGGAGGCGGCCCGGAGCGCCGAGGGGCATCTGCCGCGACTCGACATGCGGCGGGCCCGTTGGGACGGCGGGGCGGGCGCGGAGGGTCACACCTGACAGCTTCCGCCATCGGATGCCGTCGGGGAGAGCCCGTGGCCCGTATGGGTGACATGGGGGACGTCCGTGGCATGACGTACGTTCGTGGGGTGTGGGACGCGCGTGGCGCGAGCGCCACAAGCGCCGCGAGGGAAGAAGTGGAAGCCCTGCTTCCGTCCGTTGCGGCGGCGTAGCGTCGGCGGCACGCGTCCCCCTCACCCCGCGGCCACCGTCACGCACGCGTGACCGCCCGCCCACCAGCACAACCACCAGGACCGGCCAACCACGTGAGCTCCTCTTCCTCCACCAGTCGCCTGCCGCACCCTCCGGTGCGGCAGGGGGCCGTGGCGCTTACCGACTGGTCCGTACCCCGCCGGCCGCCATGGACCCCCCTCGTCTGGACGCCGCACAGCGCACCGTGGTTGACCACCGGAGCGGCCCCCTCCTCGTCCTCGCCGGCCCCGGCACCGGCAAGACCACCACGCTCGTCGAGTCCGTGGCCGCGCGGATCGCCCGGGGCGGCGACCCCGAGCGCATCCTGGTGCTGACGTTCAGCCGCAAGGCCGCCGTCGACCTGCGCGACCGCATGGCCCTGCGCATCGGCGCCGCCCGCGCGCCCCGCGCCACCACGTTCCACTCGTACTGCTACGCCCTGGTGCGCGCCCACCAGGACAGCGGCCTGTTCGCCGAGCCGCTGCGCCTGCTCTCCGGCCCCGAGCAGGACGTCGCCGTCCGTGAACTGCTCGCCGGCCAGCCCGAGTTGGAGCGGCTCGGGCTGACCCATGTGCGCTGGCCCGACGAACTGCGCGCCTGCCTGACCACGCGCGGCTTCGCCGACGAGGTCCGCGCGGTCCTCGCCCGCAGCCGCGAGCTGGGCCTCGGCCCCGACGCGCTGGACGCGTTCGCCCGCCGTATCGGCCGCCCCGACTGGCGCGCTGCCGCGGCGTTCCTCGCCGAGTACCTCGACGTGCTCGACCTGCAGGGCGTGATCGACTACGCGGAACTGGTCCACCGCGCGGTCCTCCTCGCCCGCCGCCCCGAGACCGCCGCACGGCTCGCCGCCCAGTACGACGCCGTGTACGTCGACGAGTACCAGGACACCGACGCGGCCCAGGTGCGGCTCCTGCACGCACTGGCCGGCGGCGGACGCACCCTGGTCGCCTTCGGCGACCCGGACCAGTCGATCTACGCCTTCCGGGGCGCCGATGTGAACGGCATCCTCGACTTCCCGGCGGACTTCCCGCGCGCGGACGGCCGCCCCGCCCCCGTCGAGGTGCTGCGCGCCTCCCGCCGCTCCGGCGCCGGTCTGCTGGCCGCCACCCGCCTGATCACCCAGCGCATGCCGCTGACCCGGCTGCCGGCCGACAAGGTCCGCGCACACCGCGAGCCGGCCGCCGTACGGGACGGGGGCCGCGTCGAGGTCTACACGTATCCGACGGCCGGTACGGAACTGGACAACATCGCGGACATCCTGCGCCGCGCGCACCTGGAGGACGGCGTCGCCTGGAGCGACATGGCCGTCCTGGTCCGGGCCGGCTCCCGCACCCTGCCGACCCTCCGCCGCGCCCTCTCCTCGGCCGGCGTCCCGCTGGACATGGACGGCGACCACCTGCCCCTGCGCCACGAGCCGGCGGTGGCCCCCCTGCTGACGGCCCTGCGCGCGGTGGCCACGGCGGAGGCACACGGCCGAGAGGCGGACGCCACCGCACTCGGCTCGGAGAGCCCACCGGCCCCCGACGAAGTCCCAGAAGACACCCCTGGCACCTCCTGGCTCGACACCGAGACCGCGCTCACCCTGCTCGCCTCCCCCCTCGCCGGCATGGACCCGGCCGATCTGCGCCGCCTCGGGCGTGCCCTGCGCGAGGAGGAGCGGGCGGCGGGCAATCCGTTGCCGCCGCCCTCCGACGTACTGCTGGCACGGGCGCTCGCCGAACCGGAGCGCCTGGCCGTGCACGACCCGGTGTACGCGCGCGGGGCACAGCGCCTCGGCGCACTGCTCGGCAAGGCCCGCCGCCGCCTGACCGACGGCGGTACGGCCGAGGAGGCGCTGTGGGAGCTGTGGGCGGGCACGCCGTGGCCCGCGCGGCTGGAGCGGGCCGCCCGGCGCGGCGGCGCGGCCGGCCGCAACGCCGACCGGGACCTGGACGCCGTGTGCGCGCTGTTCGCCACCGCCGCGCGTGCCGAGGAGCGCACCGGAGGCCGTGGCGCGCTGAACTTCCTGGAGGAGATCGAGGCCGAGGACATAGCCGCCGACACGCTCACGCGCCGCGCGGTACGCCCGGACGCCGTCCGCCTGATGACCGCGCACCGCGCCAAGGGCCTGGAGTGGCGGCTGGTCGTCGTCGCCGGCGTCCAGGAGGGCCTGTGGCCCGACCTGCGCCGCCGTGGCTCGCTCCTGGAGGCCGACCGCATCGGCCGGGACGGCCTCGCCGAACCACTCACCCCGGGGGCGCTGCTCGCCGAGGAGCGCCGCCTGTTCTACGTCGCCGCCACACGCGCGCGTGACCGCCTCGTCGTGACCGCCGTGAAGGCGCCCGCCGACGACGGCGACCAGCCGTCCCGTTTCCTCACCGAACTCGGCGTCGAACCCCGGGACGTCACCGGCCGCCCCCGCCGCCCGCTGTCCGTGGCCGCGCTCGTCGCAGAGCTGCGCGCCACCACGGTCGACCCGCGCGTGTCCGCCGCCCTGCGGGAGGCCGCCGCCCGCCGGCTGGCCCGGCTCGCCGCCCTCGCCGACGAGGACGGCCGCCCGCTGGTGCCGTCCGCTCACCCCTACCGCTGGTGGGGCATGTACGACCCGACCGAGAGCAAGGTGCCGCTGCGCCACCGCGACCAGCCGGTCGTGCTCTCTGGCAGCGCCCTCGGCCAGCTCGCCAACACCTGTGCACTCCAGTGGTTCCTGGGCCGCGAGGTGAAGGCCGACGCCCCGGCCACGACCGCGCAGGGCTTCGGCAACGTCGTCCACGTCCTCGCCGACGAGGTGGCCTCCGGCCGTACTCCGGCCGACCTCGACGTCCTGATGGAACGGCTGGACTCGGTGTGGAACGCGCTCGCCTTCGACGCCCCCTGGAAGTCGCAGCAGGAGAAGGACAACGCGCGCGTGGCGCTCGAACGCTTCCTGAACTGGCATGTGCTGGACCGCACCGGGCGCACCCCGGTGGCCAGCGAGCAGGACTTCGACGTCACCCTCGAAGCGGGCGACTACCAGGTCCGCATCCGCGGCCAGATGGACCGCGTGGAGACGGACGGCGACGGCCGCGCCTACGTGGTCGACTTCAAGACCGGCAAACAGGCCCCCAGCGCCGCCGAGGTCGCCCGCCACCCCCAGCTCGCCGTCTACCAGCTCGCCGTCCACGAAGGCGCCGTCGACGAGGCATTCGACGGCGTACGTCCCGAACCCGGCGGCGCGGAACTGGTCCACCTCAGGCAGGGCGCCGCCCAGCGCGACGGCGGCGACAGCCTGCCCAAGGTGCAGACCCAGGAGACGCTGTCGGGGGAGTGGGTCGGCGAGCTGCTGGCCACCGCCGCCGGCAAGGTCCTCGACGAGCGGTTCGCGCCGAACACCGGCCAGCACTGCACGCACTGCGCGTTCCGCTCCTCGTGCAGCGCCCGGCCCGAGGGGCGGCACGTGATCGAGTGAGCCACCGTCAGGCGCGGGAGTGACGGACGGCACCACACGTGCTGACCTGCGCGTCTTCCGTCCCGAGGGGTCGATCCGCGCTCGACTGTCAGTGCTCGCCACTAGCCTTTCCGACATGCCCGCCCGTATCACCGACCCCGAGCAGCTCAAAGAGCTCCTCGGCATCCCGTTCACCCCGGAGCAGACGGCCTGCATCACCGCGCCGCCCGCCCCGCAGGTGATCGTGGCCGGAGCCGGATCGGGCAAGACCACCGTGATGGCCGCCCGCGTGGTCTGGCTGGTCGGCACCGGCCAGGTCGCCCCGGAACAGGTCCTCGGCCTCACCTTCACCAACAAGGCCGCCGGAGAGCTGGCCGAACGCGTCCGCAAGGCGCTGATCAAGGCCGGTGTGACCGACCCCGACGTCATCGACCCGGACAACCCGCCCGGCGAGCCGGTGATCTCGACCTACCACGCCTTCGCCGGCCGCCTCCTCACCGACCACGGCCTGCGCCTCGGCCTGGAGCCCACCTCCCGGCTGCTCGCCGACGCCACCCGCTACCAGCTGGCCGCGCGCGTGCTGCGCGAGGCGCCGGGCCCGTACCCCGCGCTGACCCGCTCCTTCGCCGACCTCGTCAGCGATCTGCTCGCCCTCGACTCCGAACTCGCCGAACACCTCGTCGACCCCGCGGAACTGCGCGCCTGGGACACGGACCTGCTGCGCACCCTCCAGAGCGCCAAGCTCACCAACGCCGATCTGCGCAAGGTCCCCGAGACGGCCACCGCCCGCCGCGAACTGGCCGACCTCGTCCGGCGCTACCGGACGGCCAAACGCGAGCGCGACCTCCTCGACTTCGGCGACCAGATCGCCCTGTCCGCCCGGCTCGCCGGCATCCCCGAGGTGGGCCGGCTGCTGCGCGAGGAGTTCCGCGTGGTGCTCCTGGACGAGTACCAGGACACCTCCGTGGCCCAACGCGTCCTGCTGGCAGGCCTGTTCGGCAGTGGTGCGGGCCATCCGGTGACCGCGGTCGGCGACCCCTGCCAGGCCATCTACGGCTGGCGCGGCGCCTCCGTCGCCAACCTGGACGACTTCCCCGCACACTTCGCGCACACCGACGGCCGCCCCGCCACCCGGCAGGCGCTCAGCGAGAACCGCCGCAGCGGCGGCCGCCTCCTCGACCTCGCCAACGGTCTCGCCGAGCCGCTGCGCGCCATGCACGCGGGCGTGGAGGCCCTCCGCCCGGCCCCCGGCGCCGAGCACGACGGCACGGTCCACTGCGCCCTGCTGCCCACCCACGCCGAGGAGATCGACTGGATCGCCGACTCCCTCGCCCACCTCGTGCACACCGGCACGGCCCCCGGCGAGATCGCCGTACTGTGCCGCACGGCGACCGACTTCGCCGAGATCCAGGGCGCCCTCGTGGCCCGGGACATCCCCGTCGAGGTGGTCGGCCTGTCCGGGCTGCTGCATCTGCCCGAGGTCGCCGACCTCGTCGCCGTCTGCGAGGTGCTCCAGGACCCCGGCGCCAACGCCGCCCTGGTGCGCCTGCTGACCGGCCCGCGCTGGCGCATCGGCCCCCGCGACCTCGCCCTGCTGGGCCGCCGCGCCCGGCTGCTGGTCGCCCACGCGCGCATGGACGACACCGACGACCCGGACCGCCGGCTCGCCGCAGCCGTCGAAGGGGTCGATCCGGCCGAGGTGATATCGCTCGCGGACGCCCTCGACACCTTCCTCGAAACACCCGCGGACGACGAGGGCGATGACGACGGGCTGCCGTTCTCGCCGGACGCGCGCGTGCGCTTCGCGCGCCTGGCCGCCGAGCTGCGCGACCTGCGCCGCTCGCTGTCCGACCCGCTGATGGACGTCCTGCACCGCGTCCTCGCCGTCACCGGCCTGGAGGTGGAGCTGTCGGCGTCCCCGCACGCCCTGGCCGCCCGCCGCCGCGAGACCCTGTCCAACTTCCTGGACGTCGCCGCGTCCTTCGCGGCGAGCGACGCCGAGGCCACCCTGCTCGCCTTCCTCGGCTTCCTGCGCACCGCCGCGCAGTACGAGAAGGGCCTCGACAACGCCCTGCCCGGCGGCGAGAACACCGTCAAGGTGCTCACCGCCCACAAGTCCAAGGGCCTGGAGTGGGACGTCGTGGCCGTCCCCGGACTGGTCAAGGGCACGTTCCCCAGCGCACAGGGCCGCGAGAAGTGGACCGCGCAGGCCAAGGTGGTGCCGCACGCCCTGCGCGGCGACACCGACACCCTGCCCGACGTCGGCAGCTGGGACGCGCGCGGTATGAAGGCCTTCCACGAGGCCATGAAGGACCACCAGCACACCGAGGAGCTCCGCCTCGGCTACGTCACCTTCACCCGCCCCCGTTCCCTCCTGCTCGGCTCCGGCCACTGGTGGGGCCCCAGCCAGAAGAAGCCGCGCGGCCCCTCCGACTTCCTCCAGGCCCTGCACGACCACTGCGCCGCCGGTTACGGCGAGATCGAGGCCTGGGCGGAGGAGCCCGCCGAGGACGCGGAGAATCCCGCCCTGCACGCGGCCGCCGCCGACCAGGTGTGGCCGCTCCCGCTGGACGACGCCGCCCTGGCCCGCCGCCGCGCGGCCGCCGAGACCGTCCTCGCCCACCTGGACACCCTCGCCGCCCAGGAACCCGGCCGCCCACCGGCCGCCCACGACCCCGCCGCCCTCGACGACCCGGACTGGCCCCCGCCCCCGGACGAAGCCCCCTACGACGACCCCTACGAGAGCGAGCCGTACGACGAGCACGGCGCGGACTTCCCATACGACGAGGACCCTTTCGCCGACGACGAGCCCCCGTACGACACGGACGCCGTGGCTCCGGCCGACCCCGCCTTGGACGCCTCCGCCTCGGATGCTCCCGTCTTGGCTGACCCTGCCTCGGGCGCCTCTGCCTCGGACGCGCTTCCCTTGGCTGACCCTGCCTCGGGCGCTCTCGCCTCGGGCGTCTCCGCCTCGGACGCTCCCACCTTGGCCGACCCCGCCTCGGGCACCTACGCCTCGGACGCGCTTCCCTTGGTTGGCCCCGCCTCGGATGCTCCCGTCTTGGCCGACCCTGCCCCGGGCGACCCTGCCTCGGACGCGCTCTCCTTGGCTGGCTCCGCCTCGGACGCTCCCGCCTTGGCCGACCCCGCCTCGGACGCCCCCACCTTCGCTGCCCCCGCCCCAGGCGCCCCCGCCCCGCACGCCCCCACCTCGGCCGACCCCGTCGGCCGAGGCGCCCGGGGCGTCGACCGGCCCGCGATCCCGCACCAGGCAGCCGCCCCGCGGCACCGCCCCCACCCCGCCGACCCGCAGTACCCCGCCGATCTCACCCCGGAGGAAACCCGCACCATCGCCTCCTGGGACCGTGACCTGGACGCGCTCACCGGGGAGCTGCTGCGCGCCCGGCAGGCCGTCACCGACGTCCCGCTGCCCGCCACGCTGACCGCGACCCAGCTGATGCGCCTGGCCGAGGACCCGGACGGGCTCGCGCAGGAACTCGCGCGCCCCATGCCACGCCCCCCGCAACCGGCCGCGCGCCGTGGCACCCGATTCCACGCGTGGGTGGAAGCCCGCTTCGAGGAACTGACCCTGCCCCTGCTGGAACCGGACGAGCTGCCCGGCAGCGACGCCGAGATCGCCGACGAACACGACCTGGAAGCCCTGAAGGAGGCCTTCGAACGCAGCGAGTACGCCCGGCGCACCCCTCACCGGGTCGAGGCCCCCTTCCAGCTCACCCTCGCCGGTCGCGTCGTGCGGGGCCGGATCGACGCCGTGTACAAACACGGCGACGGCGACGAGACGACGTACGAGATCGTCGACTGGAAGACCAGCCGCACCCGCACCGCCGACCCGCTCCAGCTCGCCGTGTACCGGCTGGCCTGGGCCGAGCAGCAGGGCGTGCCGCCCGAGTCGGTCACGGCCGCCTTCCTCTACGTGCGCAGCGGCGAGGTCGTACGACCGCCGGACCTGCCGGACCGGGCCGCCCTGGAACGGCTCCTGACGGGCGAGGCCGGAACGGAAGGCGCCGGAACGGAAGACGCCGGAGTGACACATCGGACAAGCTGAGTCTGACGAACCGCCCGCCGAGGTTGTCGGTGCGGGCCGATAGGCTCGTGAGCATGAGCCAGACCCCGGACAGCGCCGTCCGCACGTACATCGAGCAGCACCGCGCCGCCTTCCTCGAAGACCTAACGGAATGGCTGCGCATCCCCTCCGTGTCGGCCCAGCCCGACCACGCGTCCGACGTACGGCGCAGCGCCGACTGGCTCGCCGCCCAGCTCAAGGAGACCGGCTTCCCGACCGCCGAGATCTGGCCGACCCCGGGCGCTCCGGCCGTCTTCGCCGAGTGGCACTCCGACGACCCCGAGGCGCCCACCGTCCTCGTCTACGGCCATCACGACGTGCAGCCCGCCGCCCGCGAGGACGGCTGGGACAGCGACCCGTTCGAGCCGGTCGTCCGCGGAAACCGGCTGTACGCGCGCGGGGCGGCCGACGACAAGGGCCAGGTGTTCTTCCACACACTCGGCGTCCGCGCCCACCTCGCCGCCACGGGCCGCACAGCCCCCGCGGTCAACCTGAAGCTGCTGATCGAGGGCGAGGAGGAGTCCGGCTCCCCGCACTTCCGGGCCCTGGTCGAGGAGCACGCGGCACGGCTGGCCGCCGACGCCGTGATCGTCTCCGACACCGGCATGTGGTCCGAGGACACCCCGACCGTCTGCACCGGCATGCGCGGCCTCGCCGAGTGCGAGATCCGGCTGTACGGCCCCGACCAGGACATCCACTCCGGCTCCTTCGGCGGCGCCGTACCCAACCCGGCCACCGCGGCCGCCCGCCTGGTCGCCGCCCTGCACGACGAGCACGCACGCGTGGCGATCCCCGGCTTCTACGACGGCATCGTCGAGCTGACCGACCGCGAGCGAGAGCTCTTCGCCGAGCTGCCCTTCGACGAGGAGCGCTGGCTGCGCACCGCCAAGTCCCACGCCCCTCACGGCGAGGCCGGATTCAGCACTCTCGAACGCATCTGGGCCCGCCCGACCGCCGAGGTCAACGGCATCGGCGGTGGTTATCAGGGCCCGGGCAGCAAGACGATCATCCCGTCCACCGCCATGGTGAAGCTGTCCTTCCGGATGGTCGCGGGCCAGGACCCCGAGCACATCGAGAAGGCCGTCCGCGCCTGGGCCGAGACACAGCTGCCCGCCGGGATCCGGCACGAGATCAGCTTCGGCGCGGCCACACGCCCGTGCCTGACCCCGCTCGACCACCCCGCGCTGCAGTCCGTGGCCCGCGCCATGGGCCGCGCCTTCGAGAAGCCGGTCCGCTTCACCCGCGAGGGCGGCTCCGGACCCGCCGCCGATCTCCAGGAGGTCCTCGGCGCCCCCGTGCTCTTCCTGGGCATCTCCGTCCCGTCCGACGGCTGGCACGCCCCCGACGAAAAGGTCGAGCTGGATCTCCTCCTCAAAGGCGTCGAGACCAGCGCCTATCTGTGGGGTGACCTGGCCGAGCACTGGCGTCCCACGACCTGACCGGCAGGCGCCGTACGGAAGGGCATGGCGCGCGGGGCACACTGGAGGGACCGCCCCGTCCGCCCCGCCCGCGCCCGGCCCGGTGCCTTCCGCCGTACGTCCCGCCGAACCGCCCGCCGAACGAACCGCTGCACTGGGGGAGTTGGAAGCACCCGTGACCACCTGGACCGACGACACAGCCGATCGACCCATCTCACTGACCGCCCCGAGCGGCATCGACCGCGCCGCCCACCACCGGCTCGACGAGGCCTGGCTCGCGGCGGCGTGGAGCCACCCCACGACCCGGTGCTTCGTCGTCTCCGGCGGCCAGGTGCTCATCGACGAGACACCGGACGGCCGGACCGAACTCGTCATGACGCCCTCCTTCGAGGCCCCGCTCACCGAGGCGCACCGCTACTTCCTCGGTACCGACGACGAGGGCGTCAGCTACTTCGCGCTCCAGAAGGACTCGCTGCCCGGCCGTATCGACCAGTCCGCACGCCCCGCCGGGCTGCGGGAGGCGGGCCTGCTGCTCTCCGCGCGCGACGTCGGCCTCATGGTGCACGCGGTCGGCCTGGAGAACTGGCAGCGCACCCACCGCTTCTGCTCCCGCTGCGGCGAGCGCACGGTCATCGCCGCCGCCGGCCACATCCGCCGCTGCGCGGCCTGCGGCGCCGAGCACTACCCGCGCACCGACCCGGCCGTGATCATGGCGGTGACCGACGCGGACGACCGCATCCTGCTCGGACGCCAGGTCCACTGGCCCGAAGGCCGCTTCTCCACACTCGCCGGCTTCGTCGAACCCGGCGAGTCCATCGAGCAGGCGGTGCGCCGCGAGGTGTTCGAGGAGGTCGGCGTGACCGTCGGCCCCGTGGAGTACGTGGCCAGCCAGCCCTGGCCGTTCCCGTCCAGCCTGATGCTCGGCTTCACCGCCCGCGCCACCTCCACCGAGATCGACGTCGACGGCGACGAGATCCACGAGGCCCGCTGGTTCTCCCGGGAGGAGCTGCACGAGGCCTTCGAGTCCGGCGAGGTGCTGCCGCCCTACGGCATCTCCATCGCGGCCCGCCTGATCGAGATGTGGTACGGCAAGCCGCTTCCCACGCGCAGCTTCGTCTGAGCGGCGCCGAGGGGCGGGCGATCCGTACGGGAACCACAACGTCCACTACCACCGGGCCGTGCCGGCCGCCGTACCCGACGGCTGCCGCACGGCCCTGGACGTCGGCTGGGGCGACGGGCTGCCGGCCCGTGAGCTCGCGGCCAGAGCGGTGACGGTCACCGGCGTGGACCGCTCGCCGGAGATGATCCGGCAGGCCCGCGCACAGCAGCCCGCGAACATCACGTTCGTGGAGGCCGACTACCTGAACGGCACCGCGCTGCCCGAGAGCGCCTACGCGTTCGTCAGCGCGGTCGCGGTCGTGCACCACACCCGTTTCGAGGAAACGATCGGCGCCCTGACCCGGCCGGTCGCGCCCGGCGGCCGGCTGCTGTGGCGCTACGTCGTGGTCTGGGACAAGACACGGCAGGGCGGCCCCTGAGGGATCAGGGGCCGCCCTGCCGAGGTCACCGCGGAAACCCGCGGAGCGCCTACGCGCCGATCTTCTGCTTCACCTGGGCCAGCGACGGGTTCGTCAGCGTCGAGCCGTCCGGGAAGAGCACCGTCGGCACCGTCTGGTTTCCGCCATTCGCCTTCTCCACGAACGTGGCGGACTCGGGGTCCTGCTCGATGTTGATCTCGGTGTAGGCGATGCCCTCCCGGTCCATCTGGCTCTTCAGCCGCCGGCAGTAGCCGCACCAAGTCGTGCTGTACATCGTCACAGTGCCCTGCATGTCTCTCGCGCTCCTCAGGCAGCTCGGAAAGGTCGTCCGAGAAAGGAACGTACGCGATCCGCCCGCCATTCCCGACCGGGGTATCCACAGGCAGCTGTGACACCTGCCGCATTCATACGACTATCGGGGCCCGCCTGTGGACAACCGACACGGCAGTCCCGGGCGACCTGGCAGCATGGCGGTGTGACAGCAGCAACGCACTCCACCCTCTTCCCGCAGGGCCCGGGCGGTTCGCCGTACGCGGCGCCGACCGGGGCCGACGCGGTGCTCGACGGGCTCGACCCCGAGCAGCGCGCGGTCGCCACCGCCCTGCACGGCCCGGTGTGCGTCCTGGCGGGAGCGGGGACGGGCAAGACCCGCGCGATCACACACCGCATCGCCTACGGAGTGCTCGCCGGCATCCTCCAGCCGTCCAGCGTGCTCGCCGTCACCTTCACCAACCGCGCCGCCGGAGAGATGCGCGGCCGGCTGCGCCAGCTCGGGGCCCATGGCGTCCAGGCCCGCACCTTCCACTCCGCCGCCCTGCGCCAGCTCCAGTACTTCTGGCCGAAAGCGATCGGTGGCGGCATGCCCCGGCTCGTCGACCGCAAGATCCAGCTCGTCGCCGATGCGGCCGCGAGCCTGGGGACCCGGCTGGACCGGGGCGAGCTGCGGGACGTCACCGCCGAGATCGAATGGTCCAAGGTCACCCAGACCGTCCCTGCCGACTATGCGTACGCGGCTGCGAAGGCCGGCCGCGAGGCCCCGCGCGACCCCGCCGAGATCGCCCACCTCTACGCGGCCTACGAAGACCTCAAGCGCGACCGCGCGGTGATCGACTTCGAGGACGTCCTGCTGCTGACCGTCGCCATCCTGCAGGACCGCCACGACATCGCCGAACAGGTCCGCACCCAGTACCAGCACTTCGTCGTCGACGAGTACCAGGACGTCAGCCCCCTGCAGCAGCGGCTGCTGGAGCTGTGGCTCGGCGACCGCGACAGCCTGTGCGTCGTCGGCGACGCCAGTCAGACCATCTACTCGTTCACGGGAGCAACGCCCGACCATCTCCTCGACTTCCGGGCCCGGCACCCCGGCGCCACCGTCGTCAAACTCGTCCGCGACTACCGCTCCACCCCCCAGGTGGTCCACCTCGCCAACGGCCTGCTCGCCCAGGCCCACGGCCGCGCAGCCGACCACCGGCTGGAACTCGTCTCCCAGCGCGCCCCCGGCCCCGAGCCGGTCTACACCGAGTACACCGACGAGCCCGCCGAGGCCGAGGGCGCCGCCCGCCGCATCCGCGAGCTGATCGACGCGGGCGTCCCGGCCGCCGAGATCGCCGTCCTGTTCCGTACGAACGCCCAGTCCGAGACCTACGAACAGGCCCTCGCCGACGCCGGCGTCCCCTACCAGCTGCGCGGCGCCGAGCGCTTCTTCGACCGGCCCGAGGTGCGCAAGGCCGGCATCGCCCTGCGCGGCGCGGCCCGCTTCGGCGGCAACGACTCGCTTCTGGACGAGGCCGTGGACCTGCCCTCCCAGGTGCGTGCCGTGCTCTCCGGGGAGGGCTGGACCACCGAGCCTCCGGCCGGCTCCGGCGCCGTCAGAGAGCGCTGGGAGTCCCTCGCCGCCCTGGTCAACCTCGCCCACGACCTCGCCGCCGCCAAGCCCGGAGCCACCCTCGGTGACTTCGTGGCGGAACTCGACGAGCGGGCGAACGCCCAGCACGCCCCGACCGTCCAGGGCGTCACCCTCGCCTCGCTGCACGCCGCCAAAGGCCTGGAGTGGGACGTCGTCTTCCTCGTCGGCATCGCCGAGGGCATGCTGCCCATCACCTACGCCAGGACCGACGAGCAGATCGAGGAGGAACGCCGGCTCCTCTACGTCGGCGTCACCCGTGCGCGCGAACGGCTCCAGGTCTCCTGGGCCCTGTCCCGCTCGCCGGGCGGCCGCCCCAACCGCCGGCCGAGCCGCTTCCTCGACGGACTGCGCCCCGGCACCACCGCCACCGTCGGCCGCACCGGCAGCGGCGCCACCGGAGGCGTCGAACGCGGCATCGCCGGGGCCGTCGCCGCGGTTCCCCGGCGTGCCCAGCGCACCCCCGCCCGCTGCCGCGTCTGCGGCCGCACGCTCACCGACGCGGGCGAGATGAAACTGATGCGCTGTGAGGACTGCCCCTCGGACATGGACGAAGGGCTCTACGAACGACTGCGCGAGTGGCGGGCGGTCCAGGCCGAGCGCAGCGGACAGCCGGACTTCTGCGTCTTCACCGACCGCACCCTGATGGCCATCGCCGAGGCCCGGCCGGAGAGCCCCGCCGAACTCTCCCGCATCCCCGGCGTCCTGAGCCGCAAGCTCCGCAGCTACGGAACCGATGTTCTGTCCATCTGCGCAGGCCACGACATTGCAGAGGCCGACGAGGACGACTGATACGAACTCGTCGAAAAAATAGTTTGCGCATGCCCCAGCAATCCCCATAGGTTCTAGGCACGGAAGCGGCGGCCTTCTCCAAGACCCCGATTCCGTGTTCTACTTGCATATCCGAACGGACTGGTTCACCCCAGTCCCCAAGACGCCGAGAGGAGGCGAGTCCAGTGATCAGCATCAACACCAGCACCACCATCAGCACGGCCAAACTGACCGATCGCTCGACCGTCTCCCTGTGCATGCTCGGCGCCTCCCACCGGAGCACCGGTCTGTCCGGCATCCGTGCCGTCCGTCCGGCGTCCTCCCTCGCTCTCGCGGGCCTCCCCGTCCGTGAGCGCAATGAGCGACCGACCAAGGCACTGGAAGCGGTAGCGGCACAGGCGCAGGCCTATGCCTTTGCGGCGGCCGGTGCCGGATTCCGGAAGCAGACGACGCAGCACCACCTGATGTGGGCCTTCCGTGGGCCAAAACCCTGGAGTGATCCAGCCTGATCCGATCAGGCCGGCGCCTTCAGGGCCGCGGAACCCCATCCGGGATCCGCGGCCCTTCTGTTTGCCCCGACCGGGGACAGCAGAGCGAAGGGGCCTCGGGACCAGAAAGAACCCGGTACCAAGCCGACACCCGGTCAACCGGCCGGAACGACCAGACGAGGAAGACCAACCGTGCAACTCGAAGCGCACGCCCCGTCCGTACCGCCTTCACAGACGATCCCCCCGCCCGGCCTCACGGAGGACTCCACCTTGACCCCCCTCACCGCGCTCACCGCGCTCGACGACGCCATCGAGAACCTCGGCGTACCCGTCCCCTGCCGTTCCTACGACCCGGAGGTCTTCTTCGCCGAGTCGCCGGCCGACGTCGAGTACGCCAAGTCCCTCTGCCGCACCTGCCCGCTGATGGAGGCCTGCCTCGCCGGCGCCAAGGAGCGGCGTGAGCCCTGGGGCGTCTGGGGTGGCGAGCTGTTCGTCCAGGGTGTCGTCGTCGCCCGGAAGCGGCCGCGTGGTCGCCCGCGGAAGAACCCGGTCACGGCATGAACATCGCAGGAACGATCGACCGCCCCCTCACGCACGACCCCAAGAAGCAGGCCCCGATGAAGCCGTCCACCAGCGAGCCCGCCGGCTCCGCGACCACAGACTTCACCACCACCGGCGCGACCGAAGCGCGCCAGAACAGGACCCGAGAGATGCAACTCATGCAAGAAGCCCTGGCTCGTGCGCATATGCACGAGCGCCTCCATGACGCCGCGCGGGAACGCCGGGCCATGCGCCTGGCGGTCGCCCAGCGGATGCAACGCCGGGCCGAGCGCGCCTCGCGGCGCGCCCGTCGTGCGCTCGCCCTGGCGGTCATGCAGTAACGATCACGCCTGAGAAGCGGCGGCCTCCCGGCCCGGGGAGGCGAAGCTTTCTGCGCGGGGGCCGGTCCAGCCGAACGGACCGGTCCCCGCGGTGCGTTGTGCACGGCGATCCGCCGCCGGCGGAGTTATCGTCACCAGGTGACGAGTCTTCCCGGAGGAAGTGATCAGGGCGGCTCCACCGCGGAGCCCCGCGCGCTCGTGTGCGCCCGCTGCGGCACCCACGCCGACGACCCCCAGCCGGCCACCTGGACCTGCTCCGTGGAGAACGGCACCCGCCAGTACTTCTGCGACGCCTGCTCCCGGGAGAACCTCAGAGCGATCGAGGGCCGACTGGACTCGGCGTGGTGGTGAGAGCCCCTTCTCCGGGGCCCCTCCCCTCCCCCCTCCCCCCCCCGCCCCCTCCCTCCCCCGTTCACTTTCAAGGCACCCCGGATCACGCCTCCGCCGCAGGCTCCTCCTCGGGCAGGTCGTCGCCGGGTACGCCGGAGACGAAGCCCGGTAGCCACTCCTGGAGTTCCTCGCGCAGGCGGACCGTGGCACCCAGTTGGCACAGGACGCCGATCGTGCTCAGGGTCACCCGGTGGATCAGGAGGTAGGCCGGCGGCAGGTTGAGGCGTTTGCCCAGCTGGTAGGCGGGGGAGCGGGGGTCGGCGACGCGGGTGGCCTGGTTGCGCATCCAGGTGCGGGTGAAGGTGAACGCCTCGACCCGGGCCGGTTCGATGATCGGCAGCAGGTAGTCGAGGACCGCGTCCGGGTCCAGCTCTATGGACTCCTTCACGAATCCCTCCTCGCAGAGGAGTTCGTAGACCGTCTCGGCCGCGCCGTCCAGGGTCATGCGGAGTGACGCGCCGATCGGCAACGGCAGTCCGCCGGGCAGCCGGTCGACCGTGCCGAAGTCCAGGACGCCGAGGCGCCAGTCGTCCTCGCCGTCCGGGCCGCCGGGCAGCAGCCGGAAGTTGCCGGGATGTGGGTCGGCGTGCAGCAGGCCGGTGCGGGCCGGGCCCGAGAAGAGGAACCGGGCCAGCAGCTGGCCGGCGCGGTCGCGCTGCTCCTGGGTGCCGTCCGAGATCACCTCCGACAACGGGACACCGTCGATCCACTCGGTCACCAGGACCTGCTCGCACTGATGCACCACGGCCGGGACCACCACGTCCGGGTCGTCGGCGAACTCCTCCGCGTGCGCGGACTGGGCCTGCGCCTCCAGTCCGTAGTCCAGTTCCTCGGAGACGCGGTCCTTCAGTTCCGCGATGAGCGGCTTGATGTCCATGCCGGGAATCAGCGGCCCCAACAGACGGGCGAAACGGCTCAGTTGGCCCAGGTCGGAGAGCAGGGCCTCGCCGGCGCCCGGGTACTGCACCTTGACCGCCACCTCGCGGCCGTCGTGCCATATGGCCCGGTGCACCTGCCCGATCGAGGCCGCGGCGGCCGGCTTGTCCTCGAACTCCTCGAACAGATCGTGCCAGTCCGGACCCAGCCGCTCCTGGAGCACCCCGTGCACCGTGCGCGTCGGCATCGGCGGCGCCGCCTCCTGGAGCTTGGTGAGGGCCGCGCGGTAGGGCCCGGCGACCTCCTCGGGCAGCGCGGACTCGAAGACGGACAGGGCCTGCCCGAACTTCATCGCGCCGCCCTTCAGCTCGCCGAGCACCTTGAACAGCTGCTCCGCCGTGCGCTGTTGCAGTTCACGGCCGACGATCTCCGCGGACTCGCCCACGATCCGCTTGCCCAGCCCCCAGGTCGCCCGGCCGGCGAAGCCGAGCGGGAGCGCGGCGAGCTTGGCGGTACGGGTGACCGCCTTCCGGGGAAGATCAGACATGCGCCCTCCAAGTCCCAGTCGGCCGCGCCGCTTCTGCCTTGCGTCGCTTCGTCGACGGCCGTTGCACCGCCATTGTCTCGCGCGGTGCGCCGTCGGTTGAGGAGTGCTCCGCTTTACCTCTCTCAGCCGGTGCTTCACCTCTCTCCGCCGCTCCGCACCCGCATGCCGGATGCGGCGGGACCGGTCGGGCATGCCAGCCCAGTCCGGGCATGGACACCTCCCAGCGGGTGCCCGTGCTGGACGGCGACTGCCCGTCGAGGAAGGCCAGCGCATGCGCTGCGGCCAGTCCGGCGACCGTCGTGGCCAGCGTCAGATCGCAGGCCCCGGTCCGGCGGGCTCCGGGGCACCGCCACTGGGTGGCGAGCCGCGGCCAGGCCGGGTCCCGGTCCGCGCGGTCGAGATGCAGACAGCCCGCGCATCCCGACTCACCGGGCAGGACCAGCGGACCGACGACACCGGTGCCTTCGACGACACCGGCGTACAGATGCGGCGTTCCTGAGGCCATGAGCGGCTCGGCGTCGGCCGGATCGGGTGCGTGCACGGTCACATCGTCCCGGGGAGTGAGGATCACCAGGGAGAGCCCGGCGTCCTGGGCGCCGGATCCGGGGGAGTGGGCGTGGCGTGGTGCGCGGTCGGGTGCCGCGCGGCGCACAGCGGCCCGCGCCGCCGTGTCCCGGCGCTCGCCGATCGACTCGGCGGGCAGCCCGCCCGGAGCCACGTCCCACGGCTCCACGCGTCCCGTGTCGCGCACATCGACCTCGCCGACTCCGGCGCCCGACAGCACCGACGCCAGCACGGCGCCGACCCGCCCCGCGCCGTGCACCCGCACGCGCAGTGCCCGGCGGGCGGCGAGCCGGGCGAGCGCGCCGCCCGGCTCGGACGTGGTCAGGGAGAGCGCGGCGAGGTCGGGGCGCAGCCGTCGTAGGACGTGCTCCTTCGCGCGCAGCGCGTCCGCGGCGGGTCCGCCGCCGCGCGCGTCGTCGACCAGGCCGGCGCGCGTCAGCTGCTCCAGCAGGGTGTCGACTTGGCCGGCCTGCAGGTCCATGCGGCGGCCCTCCTCGCGCAGCAGCGGCAGCCCGCGCGTGCCGTTGAGCAGATCCAGGAAGCCGCGCGTCGCCGGGTCCATCGGTCCCAGCGTCAGCGCGTGCGCCGGAGTCATTCCGAACTGCACGGTGTCGCTGTCACGCCAGCCGCGCCGCAGCGCGGGCTTCATCACCGGATGCATGACTGTCCCCCGTATCCGTCGTATCCGTTCCGTTGAATCCGCTCCGTCGAATCCGTTGAAAGCATCCGCGGAACATCGCGTCGCCGGTGGAGCCGGTCACGCTCCGCCGACGTCTGCCAGCATGCCGTGCCTGCCGCTTCGACGCCGAGAGTTATCCACAGGCTAGGGGTGTTTGTCATATAAGTTGGGCGAATAAACTCCCTCAAATCACCCTAGATGGGCCGCGTCAACCGGCCAAAATGAACCGCGCCAACCGGCCGATCGGAGCCGTGCACCCCGGTCGGGCGGAGCCCGGTAAACCGGATGTGCGGATCAGTCGTAGGAATCATAGGAATCAAACGCATGGTGGGGGATCGGCATCGAACCCTCCCGGAGCCGGGACTTTGGCCGGGCCCAGCGGGTAACGTCGGGGCGTGCCCGCCGACCCACTGCACCGCGCCGGAAAGCCACAGCGCAGCACGACGAGCCAGCCGCCCGGCGGCTCGGGGGCGAGCGCGATCGAGGTCCGCAGGAGTTCCCGGCGCCGCCGGACGGTCTCCGCGTACCGCGAGGGCGATCGCACCGTCGTACTGATCCCCGCCCGGATGTCCAAGGCGGAGGAGCAGCGCTGGATCACCGTCATGCTCGACAAACTCGCCGCCCAGGAGAGCAAGCGGGTGCTCGGGGACGCCGAGCTGGCCGAGCGCGCCGAGCGGCTGTCGGAGCAGTACTTCGACGGCCGGGCGCGCCCCGCCTCCGTGCGCTGGGTCACCAACCAGAACACCCGCTGGGGTTCGTGCACTCCGGCCGAGGGCAGCATCCGGCTCTCGCACCGGCTGCAGGGGATGCCCGAGTACGTCGTCGACTACGTCCTCTGCCATGAGCTGGCCCATCTGCTGGTCCCCGGTCACGGGCCCGGTTTCTGGCGGCTGCTGGAGGCGTACCCGCGCACGGAGCGGGCCCGCGGGTACCTCGAAGGGGTCGTCGCCGCGGAACGGTTGCCGCATCTGCCCGGAGCGCGCGGGGAGTGAGCCGGACGCCGTCCGTCCGCCTTCCGGCGCGGTTGTGTACCGGGTCTGTACCGGCTGCGTCCGATGTCGGTCCCAGCCGTTAGCCTGGCGCGACGCACTCACATTCGGGATGGGGGACGGTCGTAACGCATGGCCAGGGAATTCCAACGCGGCCACAAGGCCAGGATCAGTGACCTGACGGCGGGCACGGATCTGTACGTAGGCGTGCAGATCTCCGCCCCCGGGCTGACCTTCGACATCAGCTGCTTCGGGCTGGACGCCGACGAGCGCCTCTCGGACGACCGGTACTTCGTCTTCTTCAACCAGCCGAAGTCGCCCGAGGAGTCCCTCCAGTTGCTGGGTGCCCAGGCGGGCGACACGGAGTCGTTCCGGGTCACACTGGACCGGATCCCGTCGCACATCCGCAAGTTGTCCTTCACGGCGACCATCGACGGTGCCGGGCAGATGGCGCAGGTCGCCCCCGGCTATCTGCGCATCGTGGCCGGCGGCGAGGAGGTCGCGCGGTACTCGTTCAACGGTGCGGAGTTCTCCACCGAGCGGGCCGTGATGCTCGGTGACATCTACTTGAAGGACGTGTGGCGGTTCGCCGCCGTCGGACAGGGCTTCGACGGCGGTCTGGAGGCCCTGCTCAGGAACTTCGGCGGCGAGGTGCTGGAGGAGGAGCCCCCGCAGCCGCGGCCCGACGCCGCCCCCGGCTTCGCCCCGCCCGCGTTCGCCGCCCCGGCCACACCCGCACCAACTCCCGCGCCCGCCCCGGCCCCCGCGCCGCAACCTGCCGCCGCCCAGGGCTTCACACCGCCCGCCGGCAGCACGCCCCCGCAGGGCTTCACACCGCCGCCCGGCCAGACGTCGCCCAATCACATCCCGCCCGGTCAGACCCCGCCCCCGGCGCCGGCTCCGGCCCCGAACGTGCATGCCGCGCCGACGGTCATCGCCCCCCTGACCCCGCCCGTCGGCGGCACCGTCCACCCACCCGCCCCGGCCCCCGCGCCCTACGGCCAGCCGCCGCAGCAGCCGTACGGCCACCCCCAGCAGCAGCCCTACGGCCTGCCGCCCCAGCAGCAGCCGTACGGCGGCCACCCCACCGCGCCGACGCCCCCGGGCTACGGTCAGCAGCCGCCCTCCTACGGCGGCCACCCCACCGCGCCCATGCCGCCCGGTTACGGCCAGGTCCCCGGCCAGCAGCCCGCCGGCTACGGGGTACCACAAGGCGCCCCGCAGGGCGGTGCGGGTGTGGCCGGCGCGCTCCAGATGTACAAGGAGACGCCCACCGGGCAGCGCTGGACGCAGCAGAACAAGAAGCTCATGCGTGTCGACCTCGGCATCGGCGGACAGCCCGTGCTGGCCCGGCAGGGCAGCATGGTGCTCTACCAGGGCAAGGTCGACTTCGGCTACAAGGGCGCTGGTTTCGCCGGGCGGATCGTGGGCCACGCCACCGGCCAGGAGATGCAGTTGATGCGCTGCACCGGCAACGGCCAGGTGTTCCTCGCCGAGAACGCCACCCAACTGCACCCCGTCGAGCTGCAGGGCGACGCGATCTGCGTGTCCGCGGAGAACGTCCTCGCCTTCGACGAGGGCCTGCAGTACGAGGTCCGCCGCATCGAGGGCCACGGCATCCCCGGCGGCGCGCTGTTCACCATGCAGTTCCAGGGCACCGGCACGATCGTCCTCAAGACGCACGGCACGCCCGTGGTCCTGCCGGTCACACCGACCACCTTCGCCGACTGCAACGCCGTCGTCGCCTGGTCGGCCGCCTCCCAGGTGATCGTCTCCAGCCAGGTCCGCATGCGCCGCAACGCCTACCCGGGCGACACCGGCGAGAGCGTCAACCTCCAGTTCCGGGGCGCGCCCGGCAACTTCATCGTCGTCCAGCCGTACGAGGTCTGAGGGAGCCCGTCATGAACCAGCCGCTCGCGGGCTACGCCCCCGCACCCGTCACCGCCCGCATGGACAACCACGGCCACCACATGCTGAAGGTGGCCATGCAGACCGGAAACGACCTCCTCGCGCGCGTGGGCTCGATGGTCGCCTACGAAGGCTTCATCCAGTACGAGCCCAACCCGCCCGCCGTCCGCCAGATCGCCCGCGACTGGATCACCGGCGAGGGCGCCCCGCTGATGAAGTGCTCCGGCGACGGCCTGCTCTACCTCGCCGACTACGGCGCGAACGTCGTCGTCATCAACCTCAACGGCGACGGCATCTCCGTCAACGCCACCAATCTCCTCGCCTTCGACGCGCATCTGAGCTGGGGCGTGGAACGGGTCAAGGGACTGGCGAAGTTCGCCGGTCAGGGGCTGTGGAACACGAAGATCTCCGGGCAGGGCTGGGTCGCGCTGACCTCCCGGGGCACGCCGATCGTCGTCGACTGCGGCGGCGGCGAGGACGAGACGTACGTCGACCCGGACGCGCTCGTCGCCTGGTCGCCGAACCTGAAGGTGAAGGGCAAGCGCAGCTTCAAGGCGCAGTCGCTGATCGGCCGGGGCAGCGGTGAGGCCTACCAGATGGCCTTCTCCGGCCAGGGCATCGTCGTCGTCCAGCCCAGCGAGGACAGCACCGACCGCATCCGGGTCCGGGGCTGAGGGGGAGTCAGTAAGTCATGCAGAGCCCGCTTTTCGCGCACAACGACCTCCAGACGCAGGAGCGTTGGAGCCTGCAGAACTCGCAGCTGCTCCGGGTCGTCCTGGAGGGCCACGACGACATCCTGGCCCGCAAGGGCGCCATGGTCGCCTATCAGGGCCTGGTCGAGTTCGACGCCGAGTACACCAGCAACAACCAGGCACGCGCGCGTGCGTACACCGGCGAGGGCCTGGACCTGATGCGCTGTCACGGGCAGGGCACGGTGTATCTCGCCAACCTCGCCCAGCACGTGCACATCATGGACGTCGAGCAGGACGGGCTGACCGTCGACAGCTCCTACGTCCTCGCCATGGACTCCTCGCTGCACTACGAGGTCGTCGCCGTCGACAGCCTCTACGGCATCTCCGGCTCCGGGAAGTACCAGCTGAACATCACCGGGCGCGGCCGGGTCGCCCTGATGACCTCGGGCGCGCCGCTGCTGATGCAGGTCACGCCCGACAAGTACGTCAACTGCGACGCGGACGCGATCGTCGCCTGGTCCACGGGGCTGCGCGTGCAGATGCAGGCCCAGACGCACTCCTCCGGGGTGTGGCGCCGGCGCGGGAACACCGGTGAGGGCTGGGAGCTGAGCTTCATGGGCACCGGCTTCGCGCTCGTCCAGCCCAGCGAGCTGCTGCCGCCGCAGAACGCGGTGATCGGCCAGGGCATCGCCGCCCAGTTCGGCATGGGGCAGCACGGGGCACACGCGCAGAACCAGGGGAACGTCTGGAACTGAGCCGCAGGTGAGGGGTGACCGCGAGGACGGTCACCCCTTACTCGGTCTGCTCGGTCGGAGCCCGGTGACTCGGTCAGAGCCTGGCGCGCGTTGCCTCCAGCAGGCGTACGACCGATTCGTCCGCCACGTCGGCCACCTCGTCGTAGGCGAACCAGCGCAGGTCGAGGGACTCGTCGCTGATCGCCTCCACGGCCCCGTCCGGCGCCACGGCGGCGTACTGGACGTCCAGGTGCCAGGCGCAGGGCGTGTGGTGGCGGTCCAGGCGGACCGGCCCGCCGGACAGCAGGGTCAGGCCCGCGATACCGGACTCCTCGGTCGCCTCCCGCAGGGCGGCCTGTGCCAGCGTGGCGTCGCCCGGCTCGCAGTGGCCGCCCATCTGCAGCCACATCCGCAGCTTCCTGTGCAGCGTGAGCAGCACCCGGTCGCGCTCGGGGTCGATCACCAGCCCGCTGGCGGTGACGTGGCCCGTGTGGCAGGCCTTCCACATGCCGTCCGGGTGGGCCGCCAGATGGTCCAGGTAGGACTGGCGCAGCTCTTCCTGGTCCTCGTAGGCCTTCAGCACGAGGACCGCGTCGTCGTACAGGCTCACTCGGTGTCGTCGCCCTTGGCGTCGTCGTCCTTCTTGTGCACGTCGGGCTTGTGCAGGTCAGGCTTGTGCAGGTCCGGCTTGTCCGCCGCCTCGCCGAGCATCTTGTCCAGCTCGGAGAAGTCCAGCTGCTCGCGGTGGACGAAGCCGTCCGGGTCGTCCAGGTCGCCGGCCGTCGGCAGCATGTCCGGGTGGGCCCACAGGCCGTCCCGGCCGTCGACACCGCGCGCGTCCGTGAGCGAGGCCCACAGGCGGGAGGCGTCGCGCAGCCGGCGCGGGCGCAGCTCCAGGCCGATCAGCGTGGCGAACGTCTGCTCCGCCGGGCCGCCGGTCGCGCGGCGCCGGCGCAGGGTCTCGCGCAGCGCGTCGGCGGACGCCAGACGCGGCTTCGCGGCCGCGTGGACCACCGCATCCACCCAGCCCTCGACGAGCGCCAGAGCGGTCTCCAGACGGGCCAGGGCGGCCTTCTGCTCGGGCGTGTCCTCCGGCTGGAACATGCCCTGCTGAAGGGCGTCCTGCAGCTGCTCGGGGTTCTGCGGGTCGAACTGGCCGACCACGTCCTCCAGCTTGGCCGTGTCGACCTTGATCCCGCGCGCGTACCCGTCGACCGCGCCGAACAGGTGCGAGCGCAGCCACGGCACATGTGCGAAGAGGCGCTGGTGGGCCGCCTCGCGCAGGGCGAGGTAGAGCCGCACCTCCTCCTGGGGCACGCCGAGGTCCTTGCCGAAGGCCTCCACGTTGGCCGGGAGCAGCGCGGCCTTGCCGGCCGGGCCGAGCGGCAGGCCGATGTCGGTCGAGCCGATGACCTCGCCCGCGAGCACGCCGACGGCCTGCCCGATCTGCGTGCCGAACATGGCGCCGCCCATCGAGCGCATCATGCCGATCAGCGGGCCCGCCATGGCCTGCATCTCCTCCGGCAGGACGTCGCCCATGGCCGCGCCGACCCGCTCGGCGACCGGGTCGACCAGCTCCTGCCAGGCGGGCAGGGTCGCCTCGACCCACTCCGCGCGGGACCAGGCCACCGCCGAGGCGGAGCCCGACGGCAGGGACGTCGCGTCGTCCAGCCACAGGTCGGCCAGGCGGACGGCCTCCTCGACCGCCTTGCGCTCGGCCGGGCCCACGCTGGCGTCCTTCGTGCCGTCCGGGGCGCCCTGGGCGACCGTCTGGCGGGCGATCTGCTTGGCCATGTCCCAGTTCACCGGACCGCCCTCGTAGGAGAGCATCTGGCCCAGCTGCTGGAAGGCGGCGCCCAGGTCGGTGGGGTTCAGGGAACCGAACATGGCAGCGAGCGGATTGTCGGCGCCGGGGCCGCCAAAGCCCCCGGCTCCAGGCAGGCCGCCGAAGCCGAACGGGTTGGCCTGTCCCTGCCCACCACCGCTCTGCTGGTCCTTCTTCTTGCCCTCGTCGCCGTCCTCCGGCTCCTCCGGCGGAAGGCCGAAACCGAATGGGGTGTCACTCACGGGAATCCTCGGCTGGTAAGGCCACCGGTTCTCTCCGGCGGCACGGCTGCCCGACAACACCACCCAGCGTAGACACCCGGACCCGATCGGGCCTCGGTGCTTCGCCCACAGCAGGCCTGCGGCAGGATGGATGCACCTGGTACGTACGCGTCACTCGCGCTCGTATTGAAGACAACCGCTGGAGACGCCCGGTGAGTTCCCCAGATCCACAGGTTCGCGCAGCGCGAAACCCGTCAACCCCGTCCGCCGTGCGCGGACCCGTCGTCGCGGTCACCGGCGCCGCCGACGGGGTCGGCGCCCTGCTCACCGAGCGGCTCGCCGCCTCCGAGGAGATCAGGCAGGTCGTCGCCATCGACGAGCGGCGCGGCGAGTGCGCGGCCGCCACCTGGCACATCCTCGACGTGCGCGACCCCGCCATCGCGGACAAGCTGCGCGGTGCCGACGTGGTCGTCCACCTCGCGCTCGACCTGGATCTGGAGACCGATCCGGCGGCTCGCACCGCTTACAACGTCCGGGGGACCCAGACCGTCCTCACGGCCGCCGCGGCGGCCGGCGTGCACCGGGTCGTGCTGTGCACCTCGGCGATGGTCTACGGCGCGCTGCCGGACAACGAGCTGCCCCTTGCGGAGGACGCCGAGCTGCGAGCGACCGCCGAGGCCACCGGGGTCGGGGACCTGCTGGAGATCGAGCGGCTGGCGCGCCGGGCGCCGCGGGCGCATCCGGGGCTGAACGTCACCGTCGTACGGCCCGCGGTGCTGGTCGGCGGCACGGACACGGCGCTGACCCGGTATTTCGAGTCGCCGCGGCTGCTCGTCGTCGCCGGGTCGCGGCCCGCGTGGCAGTTCTGCCACGTCGAGGACCTGTGCGGTGCGCTGGAGTACGCCGTCCTGGAGAAGGTCGACGGGGAGCTGGCGGTGGGCTGCGACGGCTGGCTGGAGCAGGAGGAGGTCGAGGAGCTGAGCGGGATCCGGCGGATGGAGCTGCCCTCGGCGGTCGCGCTGGGCGCGGCGGCCCGGCTGCACCGGATCGGGCTCACGCCGTCCCCGGCGGGCGATCTGGCGTACACGATGTACCCCTGGGTGATCAGCGGGAGCCGGCTGCACGACGCCGGGTGGCGGCCGCGGTGGACCAACGAGGAGGTGCTCGCGGAGCTGCTGGAAGAGGTGTCCGGGCGGCACACGGTCGCCGGGCGGCGGCTCGGCCGCAAGGACGCCACGGCCGCGGGTGCCGCCGGGGCGACGGTCGCCCTGCTGGGCGCCGCGGCCGTCGTACGGCGGGCCCGGAAGGCCCGGCGGCGCGTGTGAGAGCGCCGGGTGGGACCGCCCGCCGGCGCGGCCACGTCGTACGAGCCTCCAAAACGCTCCACGCGCGTGCCTGGTGAATCTCGTATTCCCCCGTGTCACAGGCGTGCGGCACGATGGGGGTATGGCACACGCGAACGAGTACCCCGGCGAGCAGGCGGCGCAGGATCCCATCAAGCTGATCGGGGTCCGGCAGACCGCGCTCTCCGTGGACGAGGTGTTCCAGGCGGTCGGGGACGCCGCGGCCGGCGGCGTCGCGCTGTTCGTGGGGACCGTGCGCAACCACGACGGGGGCGCGGACGTGGACGCCCTCGGGTACTCCTGCCACCCCAGTGCCGAGGCCGAGATGCGGCGGATCGCCGAGAAGGTCGTGGCCGAGTATCCGGTGCGGGCGCTGGCCGCCGTGCACCGGGTGGGAGACCTGCGGGTCGGGGACCTCGCCGTGGTCGTCGCCGTGGCCTGTCCGCACCGGGCCGAGGCCTTCGACGCCTGCCGCAAGCTGATCGACGACCTCAAGCACGAGGTGCCGATCTGGAAGCACCAGAAGTTCTCCGACGGCACCGACGAATGGGTCGGGGCGTAGCGCCGTCCTCGAGGGGTGGTGGCCGGGCGACGGGAGGGCGGGTGGGGGCCTGCTGAGGTCCGTCACCCGGAGCACCCCCGCACCTCCGGTTGCGTAACCGGCCCCCCGGCGCGAGCGTTGTCAGTGCGGATGGTTAATCTGCTGATCAGTCAGTTGCGGACGCTCATGGCGTTGGGAGGTCGGCAATGGGGGCGCTTGTCTGGCTGCTGATTCCGTTTGTGGCCGCGATCGGTGGCGGACTGTGGGGCAGTTGGGCCAGCCGGACCCGTAAGGTGCGCGGCGACGGCCCTGAGCTGGATGGCTACGCGCGGTTCCGTGCGGCCATGGAGAAGTCCCACACGGGTCCCGGCGGCGCGTGACGGGGTGCCCTGACGGTGCGCTGACAGAGGCGTCCCGTACTGTCGTGCCATGCCACGCCGCACCGCGACGATGCTCGCCTCCACCCTGATGCTGATCGCGCTCCTGTGCGCCGGAGTGCTCATCCCCGTGCCGTACGCGGAGATGTCGCCGGGCCCGACCGTGAACACGCTGGGGGACCACGACGGCGCGCCGGTGCTGCAGATCACCGGGCACAAGACGTACCAGACCGACGGCCACCTGAACATGACGACCGTACGGGTGACCAGCGCGGACTTCCGGATGAACCTGGTGGAGGCGGTCTACGGCTGGCTGGACCACGACACCAAGGTCGTCCCGCACGACACGCTCTACCCGAACGGCACGACGGAGCAGCAGTCCTCGCAGCAGAACGCCGAGGAATTCAGCCAGTCCCAGGAGAGCGCCAAGGTCGCCGCCCTGAAGGAGCTGGGCGTCCCGGTGACGTCCTGGGTGATCGTCTCCACCGTGGTCAAGGGCTCGCCGGCCGAGGGCAAGCTGCACGCCGGTGACGTGATCAAGGCCGTGGACGGCACGGCCGTGAAGCAGCCCGCCGACGTCGCCAAGTTCGTCACGAAGCACAAGCCCGGTCAGAACGTCGCCTTCACGGTCGTCCCGGCCAAGGAGCAGGCCGCCGCCGTGAAGGCGCACAGGACGGCAACGAAGACGCAGGACGTCACGATCACGACGACCACCTCCGACGACAGCGGCGCCAAGCGCGCCATCGTCGGGATCTCCGCCGGGACCGACCACACCTTCCCGTTCGACATCGACATCAAGCTGGCCGACGTCGGCGGGCCGAGCGCCGGTCTGATGTTCGCCCTCGGCATCTACGACAAGCTGACCCCGGGCAGCCTGACCGGCGGAAAGTTCATCGCCGGTACCGGCACCATCGACGACAACGGCACCGTCGGGCCGATCGGCGGCATCGAGATGAAGACCGTCGGCGCCCGCGACAACGGCGCCCAGTACTTCCTGACGCCGGCCGAGAACTGCGCGGCCGCCGCCAAGGACACGCCGAGCGGGCTCACGCTGGTGAAGGTCAAGACGATCGGGGACGCGCTGGACGCGCTGAAGGACATCCGCAGCGGGAACACCGCGGTGCTGCCCCAGTGCACCAAGGGCTGAGCCGCCCCTGACACGGCTGGGGGCGCCCCGCGAGGCAGGGACGCCCCCATCGCCGTACCGGAAGGGACGTCACGGGAGACGTCACAGAGGAGGACGTGCCGAGGACGGCGGGCGTCAGTCCGCGAACGTCGCCGCCAGGGCCTCCGCCAGGCCGGGCACCAGGTCCGGGCCGGTCAGGACCTCCGTCGGGGAGTCCTTCTCGCGCAGCCGCACCGCCGACTCACGGCCGCCGTCGCGCAGCACCGCGACCGTCATGCGCACCTCCTGGCGCTCCGGGTGCTCGGCGACCCACCTGGTCAGCTTGGCCTCGCTCAGGTTCTGTGGGACCTGCGCCTCGGCGGACGGCGGCAGCATCAGGCGCTCCACCGAGAGTGCGCAGCCGGCCACGGCGTCGGGCCAGGCGATGGTGCCGAGGAACTCGTCCAGCGGCTTGCCGGACGGGAGCTCGTCCTGCTCGATCGGGGTGAGACCGGCGGACTCGGACGCGTCCTGAAGGCCCAGCTGGGCCGCGAGCGCGGGTTCCTGAGCCCGCAGCCGTGCGGTGTCGACAAGGGCGAAGAGACGGGCGGGCTGGTCCCAGCCGAGGCCGGAGACGTACTCGTCGATCTCGAGTACGGCCCGGGTGAGCGGGCTCGCTGCCATGGGAGTGTTGGACATGGTCACAATCCTGCCTCGTTCCCCGCCTGAATCGGGAACCGAGTGCGGCGTGAGTAAGTTGCATATGTGTTGGCCCGCGATCACGGGGGGCCACGGAGGGCCCGCGAACACGAGGGCCTGACGGATCGACAGCGAACTTCGAGGTGCGCACCTTGGCTTTCCAGATGCCGGACCGCGGCGGAGGCCCGACGGGGCCGCGGATCAGAGCGGGCCGCCCGTCCCGGCGGGTCCGGACCCTGCTCATGACACTGGGCGTCCTGGCCGTCCTCGGCATGGCGTTCACCATGTTCGCGGGCTTCTGGACGGACTGGCTGTGGTACCGGTCGGTGCACTACTCGTCGGTGTTCACGACCATGCTGTGGACCAAGATCGGCCTCTTCTTCGTCTTCGGCCTGCTGATGGCGGTCGCGGTGGGGGTCAACATCTGGCTGGCGCACCGGCTGCGGCCCCCGCTGAGCGCCATGTCCATGGAGCAGCAGAGCCTCGACCGCTACCGGATGGGCATCGCGCCGTACAAGAAGTGGCTGCTGCTCGCCGTCACCGCGCTCGTCGGGCTGCTCGCCGGCGCCTCGGCGGCCGGCCAGTGGCGGACCTGGCTGATGTGGGTCAACGGCGTGCCCTTCCACCAGAAGGACCCCCAGTTCCACCTCGACGTCGCCTTCTACGCCTTCGACCTGCCCTGGTACCGCTTTCTGCTCGGCTTCGGCTTCGCCACCGCCATCCTGTGCCTGATCGCCGCCGCGCTCACGCACTATCTCTACGGCGGGCTGCGCGTCACCAGCCCCGGCGCCCGGGCCACCGCCGCGGCGACCGGGCATCTGTCGGTGCTGCTCGGCATCTTCGTCGCCCTGAAGGCGGTCGCCTACTGGCTCGACCGGTACGGCCTGGCCGTCAAGTCCAGCGACTTCAAGGCGACCGGCGAATGGACCGGCCTGCGCTACGTCGACGCCAACGCCTATCTGCCGGCGAAGACGATCCTGTTCTGCATCGCCGTCATCTGCGCGCTGCTCTTCTTCGCCACGCTGTGGCGGCGCACCTGGCAGCTGCCGGTCATCGGCTTCGGCCTGATGGTCCTCTCGGCGATCCTGATCGGCGGGCTGTACCCGGCGATCGTGCAGAAGTTCCAGGTCCAGCCCAACGAGCAGGCCAAGGAAGCGCCGTACGTCCAGAAGAACCTCAGGGCGACCCGTGAGGCGTACGGCATCGACGACGCCAAGGTCACCGAGTACTCCGGTCAGTCCACGACGAAGGACAAGACCAAGCTGCGCGACGACGCGAACGACGCGGCGAGCATCCGGATCATGGACCCGAACATCGTCTCGCCGACGTTCCAGCAGCTGCAGCAGATGAAGAACTACTACGGCTTCCCGACCAACCTGGACGTCGACCGGTACCGCTCCAAGGACGGCAAGGACCAGGACACGGTCATCGGCCTGCGCGAGCTGAACCTGGACGGCATCCCGAAGAACAACTGGATCAACGACCACTTCCGCTACACCCACGGCTACGGCGTGGTCGCCGCCAAGGGCACCGAGGCCGACTCCCAGGGCCAGCCCGTCTTCACCGAGTACGACATGCCGTCCACGGGCGACCTCGGCGCCTACCGGCAGGCGATCTACTACGGCGAGAAGACGACCACGTACTCGATCGTCGGCGGTCCCCAGAAAGAGATCGACTACTCCGACAACAACGGCGAGAAGACCACCAGCTACCCCGGCAAGAGCGGGGTCAACCTCGACAACCCGATCAACCGGGCCGCGTACGCGGTGGTCTTCAACGAGCCGCAGATCCTCTACTCGGGCGCGATCGGCAAGGGCTCGCGGATCCTGTACAACCGCACGCCCAAGGAGCGCGTCGAGGCGGTCGCCCCCTGGCTGACCATCGACGGCGACGCCTACCCGGCGGTCGTGAACGGCCGCATCCAGTGGATCGTCGACGCCTACACGACGTCGAACGGCTACCCGTACTCCTCCCGCACGACCCTCGGGGACACGACGGCCGACTCGCTGACCGCCACCAACAACAACCGCACCGTGGTGGCTCAGCAGAACCAGGTCAACTACATCCGCAACTCGGTCAAGGCGACCGTCGACGCGTACACCGGCGAGGTCAAGCTGTACCAGTGGGACACCAGGGACCCGGTACTGAAGACCTGGATGAAGGCGTTCCCGGGCACGGTGCAGCCGAGGAGTGCCATCTCCCCGGAGCTGATGGCCCACCTGCGCTTTCCACAGGACCTGTTCAAGGTCCAGCGCGAGCTGCTCACCCGCTACCACGTGACGGACGCGCAGACGTTCCTCACCGGCAGCGAGGTGTGGCAGGTGCCGGACGACCCGACGAACAAGTCGGGCAATGCGGTGCCGCCGTACTACCTGAGCATGAAGATGCCCGACCAGAGCCGGCAGGCGTTCTCGCTGTCGACGACGTTCACGCCCAACGGCCGGGACAACCTGAGCGCGTTCATGACGATCGACGCCGAGGCCGGCAGCAGCGACTACGGCAAGATCAGAATCCTGAAACTGCCGACCAGTACGACGGTCGACGGGCCGAAACAGGTGCAGAGCCAGTTCAACTCCGAACAGGACATCGCCGCCGCGATCAAGCTCCTCAAGGGCGGCGACTCCGATATCGAGTACGGCAACCTGCTGACCGTGCCACTGGACAATGGACTGCTCTATGTGGAGCCGGTGTACGTGCGCGGTGGCGGGCTGAAGTACCCGCTGCTGCGCAAGGTGTTGGTCACCTATGAGGGCAAGACGGCGTTCGAGAACACGCTCGGCGAGGCCCTGGACAAGGTCTTCGGCACGACGGGTTCGACCACCACACCCCCGGACACCGGCACCACCCATCCGCCCACGTCCACCAACCCGACCGTCCAACAGGCCCTGGACGACGCCCAGAAGGCGTACGACGCCGGCCAGAAGGCCCTGCAGGCGCCGAACGGGCCGGACTGGACCGCCTACGACAAGGCCCAGAAGGACCTGAAGGCCGCGCTGAAGCGGGCCCAGGACGCGGAGGCCGCCGCCGGCAGAAACGGGGGCGGGAAGAAGGGCTGATCAAGTCCCCTCCGCGCCGTGGTACTGTTACCAGGCAAACGGCGCGGGGTGGAGCAGCTCGGTAGCTCGCTGGGCTCATAACCCAGAGGTCGCAGGTTCAAATCCTGTCCCCGCTACTGCGATCGAAGGCCCGGATCCCTTGGGATCCGGGCCTTCGTGGTGTGCGAACTCATGTACTGAGGGGAGGGACGGCCGCGCCGCCGTGGGGAGTTGAGTGGGGTGTGTTTGACTTGTCGTCCTGTGGGCATGTCGACAAAACGCTGAAGTGACCTCACGGGCTGCGGTATACCGGGTGTACCCAGGTTGCAGGTGGTGCGACGATGGACGTTATGGGGGACAAGGCAACTCTGTTCGAGTCAGGGCGATTTGTGCAGCCTTCCGTTGAGGAGCCGACCCGCGACGAGTTGAGTGACATGGCGGACGCCGCCGAAGAGGTGCGCCTCGCGCTCGCCGCGCAGAACGGCGACGCCGAGGCGGCGAGCGTCCTCGGCGCGGTGCTGCTGCGGCGTGGCGACCTCGACGGAGCCGAACCCCATCTGCGGGCCGCCACCGCGGCCGGTGACCGGGCCGCAGCCAACAACCTCGGTGTCCTTCTGCACCAGCGCGGCTACCCCGAGGAGGCCGCCGGCTGGTGGCGCATCGCCGCCGTCGCCGGCTCGGCCGCCGCCGCGCACGCACTGGGCCGCTACCACCGCGAGCGCGGGGACGAGCCCGCCGCCGAGTACTGGCTGCGCCAGTCCGCCGAGCAGGGCCATGTCCTCGGCGCCTACGCGCTCGCCGATCTGCTGGAGCACCGCGGGGACGTCGGCGCCGAACACTGGATGCGTGCGGCGGCCGAGCGCGGCCACCGGGAGGCGGCGTACCGGCTGGCGCGCGCGCTCGACCGTCCGGCCGGACCCGAGGACGAGAACGGGGCTGACAACGCTGTCGCCGAGGCCGAGCAGTGGTATCGGCAGGCCGCCGCGCGCGGCCACCGGCGCGCCGCGCTGCACCTCGGGGCGATCCTGGAGAAGCGGGGCGAGCTGAAGGAGGCCGGGCGCTGGTACCTGACCTCGGCCAAGGACGGCGAGGCCCGGGCCGCCTGCGCGCTGGGCTTTCTGCTGCGCGACGCCGGGGACACCGAGAGCGCGGCCGTGTGGTGGCTGCGCGCCGCCCAGCACGGCGACGGCAACGCGGCCAACGCGCTCGGCGCGCTGCACGCGGAGCGCGGTGAGACCCAGACCGCCGAGCGCTGGTACCGGGCGGCGCTGGACGCCGGCGACGACAACGGCGCGTACAACCTCGGGCTGCTCTGCGCCGAGCAGGGGCGCACCGCGCAGGCCGAGCAGTGGTACCGGCGCGCGGCCTACGCCGGGCACCGGGAGGCCGCCAACGCGCTCGCCATCCTGCTGCTCCAGGGCAGCGACACCACCGGCGCCGAGCCGTGGTTCTCCAAGGCCGCCGAGGCCGGCAGCGTGGACGCCGCGTTCAACCTCGGGATCCTCTACGCCGGACGGGGCACGGAGCAGGGCGCGGAGATGGCGCTGCGCTGGTACGAGCGGGCGGCCGCCGCCGGGCACACCGAGGCCGCGCTCCAGGTCGGGATCGCCCGGCTGCGCGACGGTGACGAGCCGGAGGCCGAGCGGCATCTGCGGTGCGCGGCGGGCGGCGGCAGCGCGGAGGCGGCGTACCGGCTGGCCACCCTGCTCGATGCGCGCCGGCCGCCGGAGCCGGCGCATGAGCTGGGCGAGATCGTGCACGAGAAGACCGAGTGCGAGGAGTGGTACGAGCGCGCGGCCACGCAGGGGCACCGGCGGGCGCAGGTGCGGGTCGGCATGCTCGCGGCGGCGCGCGGGGACGTGGTCGAGGCGGCGCGTTGGTACCGGGCGGCGGCGGAGGCCGGGTCGCGCAACGGCGCCTTCAATCTCGGGCTGCTGCTGGCGCGGGAGGGGAGCGAGCCGGAGGCGGCGGTGTGGTGGACGCGGGCCGCGGATGCCGGGCACGGGCGGGCGGCGCTGCGGCTGGCGCTGGTCTACGCGCGTCGGGGAGAGCTGGCGGAGGGGCAGCGCTGGGCGGACCGGGCGGTCGCGCTGGGACCGGCGGAGGTGTCGGAGCGGGCGGGACGGCTCAGGGACGCGCTGCGAGAGGAACTCTCGGCGTGAACAAGTGACCCCGGCCACGTCGCCGGTAACCGATTTGCTTCCGCCCACCTCCCTCACGTAATGTCGTGTTCACCGACGCGGGGTGGAGCAGCTCGGTAGCTCGCTGGGCTCATAACCCAGAGGTCGCAGGTTCAAATCCTGTCCCCGCTACTGAAGGCTGAGGGCCGGAATCCAGAAATGGGTTCCGGCCCTCGGTCGTTTCCAGATGCCGGGGCAGAAAATCAGGTGTCAGGGCGCGAATAAAGAATCAGGGCACAAAAAAGAGGGGGCTTGCGCCCCCTCCCGCTCACGGTTCACGCGCCTGCGCAGTCCGGACACAGCCCCCGGTACGTGACCTCGACGTCCGACACCGTGAAGCCGAAGCGCTCCGTGTCGGGGAGGTCGGCGAGCGGGTTGCCCGTCGGGTGGACGTCGCGGATCGCGCCGCAGCGGGCGCAGACCAGGTGGTGGTGCGGCCGGTGCGCGTTCGGGTCGTAGCGCTTGGCGCGTTTGTCCGTGGCGACTTCCAGGACCTCGCCGAGCGAGACCAGCTCACCCAGCGTGTTGTAGACCGTCGCCCGGGAGATCTCCGGCAGCTTCGCGACAGCCCGTGCGTGGACCTCGTCGGCCGTCAGATGGACGTGCTCGCCTTCGAGGACCTCGGCCACGACGCGCCGCTGCGCGGTCATCCGCCATCCGCGTCCACGCAGCCGTTCCAGAAGGTCGCTCATGGCCATCAGCCTAACAGCAAGGGGGACCAGGACGGGAATAGGTGTGAGATTGGATCCTGAGTTGACTTGGACAATGTCCAATGTAGGATCGATGACGGCTTTGGCCCTGGGGCAGGACTAGGGCGGGACTGGGACAGGACTGGTCAGCAATGACGCAGGAGGCGCACGTGACGCAGGGACCGCTCACCACGGAGGCCGGTGCCCCGGTCGCCGACAACCAGAACAGCGAGACGGCGGGCGTCGGTGGGCCGGTCCTCGTCCAGGACCAGCTGCTGCTGGAGAAGCTCGCCCACTTCAACCGGGAGCGCATTCCGGAGCGGGTCGTGCACGCGCGGGGTGCGGGCGCCTACGGCACCTTCACGGTGACCGCCGATGTCACGCCGTACACGCGTGCCGCCTTCCTCTCCGGGGTCGGCAAGGAGACCGAGGTCTTCCTGCGCTTCTCGACCGTGGCCGGCAACCTCGGCGCGGCGGACGCGGTCCGTGATCCGCGGGGCTTCGCGCTGAAGTTCTACACCGAGGAGGGCAACTACGACCTCGTCGGCAACAACACGCCGGTGTTCTTCATCCGGGACGCGATCAAGTTCCCGGACTTCATCCACACGCAGAAGCGCGACCCGTACAGCGGCAGCCAGGAAGCGGACAACGTGTGGGACTTCTGGGGGCTCAGCCCCGAGTCGACCCACCAGGTGACCTGGCTCTTCGGCGACCGCGGCATCCCCGCGTCGTACCGGCACATGAACGGCTACGGCTCGCACACCTACCAGTGGAACAACGCGGCCGGCGAGGTGTTCTGGGTCAAGTACCACTTCAAGACCGACCAGGGGATCAAGAACCTCACCCAGGCCGAGGCCAACCGGATCGCCGGTGAGGATCCCGACTCCCACCAGCGGGATCTGCGGCAGGCCATCGAGCGCGGCCAGTTCCCGAGCTGGACCGTGCAGGTGCAGATCATGCCGGCGGCGGACGCGGCGGCGTACCGCTTCAACCCGTTCGACCTCACCAAGGTGTGGCCGCACGAGGACTACCCGCCCCTCGAGATCGGCAGGCTGGAGCTCAACCGCAACCCGCGGAACATCTTCGCCGAGGTCGAGCAGTCGATCTTCTCGCCCGCGCACTTCGTGCCCGGGATCGGCCCCTCGCCCGACAAGATGCTCCAGGGGCGCCTCTTCGCGTATGGCGACGCGCACCGCTACCGCGTCGGCATCAACGCCGACCACCTGCCGGTGAACCGTCCGCACGCCACCGAGGCGCGGACGAACGCCCGGGACGGCTTCCTCTACGACGGCCGGCACGGCGGCGCGAAGAACTACGAGCCGAACAGCTTCGGCGGGCCGCAGCAGACGGGCCGTGTGCTCTGGCAGGCCGCCTCTGCCGATGGCGCCACGGGCAACCACCCCACCCCGGCGCACACCGAGGACGACGACTTCGTGCAGGCGGGCAACCTCTACCGGCTGATGTCGGAGGAGGAGCGGGAGCGGCTGGTCGCGGGTCTCGCGGGTGCGATCGCGCCGGTCTCGCGCGAGGACATCGCCGAGCGGGCGATCGGCAACTTCCGCAAGGCCGACGCCGACTTCGGCAAGCGGCTGGAGGCGGCGGTGCAGGCACTGCGCGGCTGAGCCGCGTCACTGGCCGGCGGCACTGCCCGTGCCTCCTCCAGTGCCTCAAGATCCTGGGGGTGCCCCCAGGGCGGGCCGGATCCCCTGGTGCTCGGGGTCCGGCCCGTTCCGTTTGTTCAGGGCGCCGGCTTGTTCAGAGCGCCGGCGCCGGTTGGCGGGCCGGGGCCCAGCAGCGGATGATGTCGCGGACCGAGACGATGCCGGCGACCTCGCCGCGGTCGAGGACGACCAGGTGCCGGAAGCCGCCGTGGGCCATGGCGCGGGCGGCCTGCTCCAGGGTCCAGGTGGGGGCGGCGAAGACGACGTCGGTGGTGGTGTGGGCGTGGGTGCGTTCCGTGTCCGGGTTCTGGCCCAGGCCGATGGAGTTGAGGATGTCGCGTTCGGTGAGGATGCCTACGCCGCCGGCGTCCGGGTCGAGGACGACGGCGGCGCCGATACGGCGGGCGGACATCAGGGCGGCTGCCTGGCGCAGGGTGTGGGCGGGGCCGACGGTGAGGATCGCCGTGCTCATGGCGTCACGTACGAGCATGGGTGGAGCCACCTCCTAGGAATCCACGGAGCAAGTTCCTGGATTCACAAGTTCACAAGTGGGGGTGGCCTCAGAGTGCCAGGTAAAGGAGGGGTCAACAAGGGGGCGCGTGCGGCCAGTTGAGGGCGTGCGCGCGCATACCTCGACTGTGTCAAGTCACGAGATATCGGGACATGCATCCCCATCACCTGGCCGCACCGGTCCCGGTGCGGCCGCCCGGCTTCACGGGCGCGGGGTGAGATACCCCAGCAGCTCGTCGTGCAGCAGGCCGTTGGACGCCGCCGCGTTGCCGCTGTGCGGGCCCGGGCGGCCGTCGATGCCGGTGAAGGTGCCGCCCGCCTCCGTGACGACGATCGCGTTGGCCGCCATGTCCCAGAGCGACAGCTCCGGCTCCGCGCAGATGTCCACGGATCCCTCGGCGACCATCATGTACGGCCAGAAGTCGCCGTACGCGCGCGTGCGCCACACCTGGCGGGTGAGGTCGAGGAAGCCGTCGAGGCGGCCCTGCTCCTCCCAGCCGGAGAGGGAGGAGTACGCGAAGGAGGCGTCCGCGAGCTTGCCGACGCCGGAGACGTGGATGCGGGTCGCGGAGGTCAGGCTGCGGCCGGTGAAGGCGCCGTACCCCTTCGCGGCCCACCAGCGGCGGCCGAGGGCGGGGGCGGAGACGAGGCCCACGACGGGCTGGAAGCCGTCCTCGCCCGCCTCCATCAGGGAGATGAGCGTCGCCCAGACGGGGACGCCGCGGACGTAGTTCTTGGTGCCGTCGATGGGGTCGATCACCCAGCGGCGGGGGCCGGTGCCCTCGACTCCGTACTCCTCGCCGAGGATCGCGTCCCTCGGGCGGGCGCGCTGGAGCTGGCCGCGGATGAGTTCTTCCGCCGCCTTGTCCGCGTCGCTCACCGGGGTCATGTCCGGCTTGGTCTCGACCTTCAGGTCGAGGGCCTTGAAGCGGGCCATGGTGGCGGCGTCCGCGGCGTCCGCGAGGACGTGGGTGAGGCGCAGGTCGTCGAGGTAGTCCGGCATGTAGGGCACGGTATCTGTCGGGTGGGTGCGTGAGCTACTAGCGGCGGGGGTGGCGCGCTGACTGGTGTCGTGCGCTGCTGCTGGCGGCGTACAGATACGTGCGCTCGGGGTACGGGACCCTTGACAGTGCATGCCGGCGCGTCAAATCTGGGCGCAGAGTCGCTCAGCCCAGGGAGGCGATGATGCCTGCTGCCCGGGAGTCCCTGTTGGACGCCGCCTATACGGCTCTCGCGCGCCGGCCGTGGGTCGCGGTACGGATGGTCGACGTGGCCGCGGCGGCCGGAGTGTCCCGGCAGACCCTGTACAACGAGTTCGGCAGCAAGGACGGGCTGGCCCGGGCCCTGGTGCGGCGGGAGGCCGACGGTTATCTGGCCGGGGTCGAGCGGGCGCTGGCCGGTCCGGGCGAGCCGCGGGACCGGCTCACCGCCGTGGTCGAGTGGACGAGCTCCGCCGCCCGGGAGAACGCGCTGGTACGGGCCATGCTCACCGGCTGCTGGAGCGAACGGCTCCCCGCCCCGCCGCTCGCCGCCGTGCCGTCCCCCTCCTCGGTGCCGGCGCAGCGCCGCGCGGACGGGCCGCTGCCGACGCCCCGCGACTTCGTGCGGATCGTGCGGGACCGCGCGGTCACCGTCCTGACGGGACCCACCGCCGGCCCCGCCGACACCGCCGAGCTGACCCGCCCCTGCGAACTGGTCGTGCGCCTCGCCCTGTCCTGCGTCGCGGCACCGCCGGCGGAGGGCGGCGGCATGGCGGAGATGGTCCGGGTGATCGTCCCCCGCGAGTCGGTGTGATCCGTCCGGCGCCCCCGCCGCCTGCCTACTTCTTCAGCCAGCCCACCTTCGTGTAGTCGATGTCCGCCAGGCCCTCCGCGCCGAAGTTGGCCAGGCCGGAGCGGACGGCGACGATCTGGGGGCGCTGGTAGAGCTCGACGGAGTGGGCGAGGCGCCAGATCTCGTCGTCGGCCCGGTTGTAGAGGGCGGCCGCCGCCGACGGATCGGTGGTCTCGCCCGCCTGCTTCAGCAGCGCGTCGATCTTCGGGGAGCCGACCGACCCGAAGTTCTGGAAGAGGTTGCCGCCCCGGGGCCGGACGAAGACCGGGGTGAGCAGGGACTGGTAGACGGCGTCGACGTTGCGGAAGCTGGTCAGGTCGAAGTTGCCGCGGTTCACGAACTGGTTGAAGTAGTCGTTCGCCGGCACCTTCTTCAGCTCGACCCGCACCCCGGCCTGCGCGAGCTGCTGCTGCACCAGCTCGGCCTGGTCGGTCTGGGCGGCGTTGCCGCCGGCGCTGAGGACGTAGTCGAGGGCGAGCTGCTTGCCGCCCTTGGTGCGCGGCGCGCCCTCGCCGTTGTCCTTCCAGCCGGCCGCGTCGAGGAGCTTCTTCGCCTGGGCGAGGTCGAAGTCGGCGTTTCCGCCGGAGGTGTCCCGGTAGCCCTTCTGGTTGGGCATGAAGAAGTGGTTGTCGAGCGGCTTCAGTTCGAAGGAGAGGTCCTTGGCGAAGGCCTCGTCGATGCCCTTGCGGTCGAGGGCGTGCTGGATCGCCTGCCGTACCCGCAGGTCCTTCAGCGGGCCGCGACCGCCGTTGAGCGTGATGTGCACCTCGTCCCAGCGGGCGCCCCGCCGGATGTCCGTGTCCGGGGCCTTGACCAGCCGCCGGTAGTCCTCGGGCAGCAGCGCGGTGGTGTAGTCGATCTCCTTGTCGAGATAGGCGTCGGGGCGGGCGGACGCGTCGAGGACGCGGTAGACGATCGAGTCCAGCCTGGGCCGCGGGCCCCACCACTTGGGGTCCGGGACGAGTGTGACCGTCTGCCCGGTCCTGTCGTACTGGCCGATCTTGAAGGCGTTCCCGGAGACCGGCACCTTCTCGGCCCAGCCCTTGCCGAACTTGCCGGGGGTGTCGTAGTACGCCGCCGGGTACAGCGGGTCGAACAGCCGCTGCCAGTCGGCGTACGGCGTCCTGAAGGTCACCTTGACCCCGTGTGCGCCGGTGCCCTGCCCGACCTCGGCGATCTGGTCGTAGCCGCTGGTGTCGGCGGCCTCGTAGGCCTTGTCCGTGCCGTTCAGCGCCTGCCACTGGGCGTGGAAGTCGCGCCAGCTCAGCGGTGTGCCGTCGGACCACCTGGCCTTCGGGTTGAGTTCGTACTCGACGACCTGGGGGCTGGTGGAGGTCACCTTCGCGGAGAGCAGGAAGTCCGGGTTGATGTGGTGCGCGCCCTGGGCGTCGGAGTCGAACAGGTCGGGCAGGACGGTCTTGGCGATCTCCTGGGCGTCACCCTGCTGGCCGTCGACGTTGTTGATGTTGTACTGGGTGATCCACTGGTCGATCGCCACCTTCAGCGTGCCGCCCTGTCTCAGGTCGGCGACCGGGTGTGCGTTGATGTCCTGGCCGTCGGCCCTGGGTGCCGCCTTCCTGGGCGCGCCGTCCTGGTCCGAGGAGCCGCAGCCGGCCACCAGAAGCGCGGTGGCCGCGGTGGCGGCGATCCATGCGGCGGCGGGGGTGGGACGCATGTCGGTGTCCTTCGCGAGGTCGACGGTGGGATGCGCCGAACGTAGAACGCCGCAGGTCGGGCGGGGGAGGGCTCCGCGATTACTGACATGTTCTCTTCATGTCGCTGCAACAAGAGGACTGGACCATTTGAGGCGTGCCTCTCTACCTGGCCAAACGTCTCGGCTACCACGCCGTCCTGCTGCTGGCCGCCGTCTGCCTGTCGTACCTGCTGGCCTCGCTCGCGCTCGATCCGCGCGCCTACTACGCGGGCCGGCAGCCGCCGCTGTCCCCGAGCGCCGTGGACCACCACCTCACCGCGCTCGGCGTCAACGACCACCAGCCGCTGCGCGCACGCTTCCTGCACTGGGCCGACCGGGCCGTCCGCCACGGCGACCTCGGCGAGACCATCGACGGAACCTCCGTCAATGCCGAGTTCGGCCGGCGGATCGGGGTCAGCCTGCGGCTGCTGCTCGCGGGTACCGCCCTCGGCACGGTGGCCGGCGTCCTGGCCGGCGCCTGGACGGCCGTACGGCAGTACCGGTTCAGCGACCGCGCGGTCACCGTCGTCTCCTTCGCGCTGCTGTCCACGCCGGTGTTCCTGCTGGCGATCCTGCTGAAGACCGGCGCGGTCTGGTTCGACCAGACCACGGGCACCGATCTCATCCAGTTCACCGGTGAGAAGAGCGCGGGGCTGCACGGCGGATTCTGGACGGTCCTGAAGGACCGCTCCGTGCACCTGCTGCTGCCCACCGTCTCCGTCGCCCTGTTCGCCGTCGCGAGCTACAGCCGCTACCAGCGCAGCACCATGCTCGACGTCCTCGGCTCCGACTATCTGCGCACCGCCCGCGCCAAGGGGCTCGGCCGCCGGGCCGTGCTGCTCCGGCACGGGCTGCGCACCGCCCTCATCCCCATGTCGACCTACTTCTCCTACGGCTTCCTCGCTCTGTTCACCGGCGCCACCTTCACCGAGACGATCTTCGGCTGGCACGGCATGGGCGAGTGGTTCGTGAACTCCATCGGAAAGAACGACGTGAACTCGGTCGTCGCCGTGAACATCTTCGCCGCCGTCACCGTGCTGCTCTCCGGCTTCGTCGCCGACCTGCTGCACGCCGCCCTCGACCCGCGCATCCGGCGGGCGGCATGACGACCGCGACCCTCACGAAAGCACCGAGCGGCCGCTCCGCCCTCGTCCTGCGCCGGTTCCTGCGCCACAGATCCGCGCTCGCCGGCGCCGTCGTCCTGGTCCTGCTCTTCCTGCTCGCCTTCGCCGGACCCTGGCTGACCCCTTGGTCCTACGACCACATCGACTACGGCGCACTGCGCTCCGGGCCCAGCGCCCAGCACTGGTGGGGCACCAACCGCATCGGGCAGGACGTCTTCGCACAGACCGTGCGCGGACTGCAGAAGTCGCTGGTCATCGGGTTGCTGGTGGCCGTGCTGGCCACCGGGCTCGCCTCGCTCGTGGGCGCCTGCGCCGGCTACTTCGGCGGCTGGACCGACCGGCTGCTGATGTTCTGCGTCGACCTGCTGCTGGTCTTCCCGTCCTTCCTGGTCATCGCGATCGTCTCGCCCCGGCTGCGCTCCGCCGGCTGGATCGCGTTCGTCGGGCTGCTCGCCGTCTTCGCCTGGATGATCACCGCGCGCGTCGTACGCTCCATGACGCTGTCCCTGAAGGAGCGGGAATTCGTGCGCGCCGCCCGCTACACGGGCGTCGGACCGCTGCGGATCATCTGGCGGCATGTGCTGCCGAACGTCGCCTCCTTCCTGATCATCGACGCGACGATCCAGGTCGGCGGCGCGGTGATGAGCGAGACCGCGCTGTCCTACTTCGGCTTCGGCGTACAGCCGCCCGATGTCTCCCTGGGCACCCTGATCGCCTCCGGCACCGGCGCGGCCCTCACCTACCCGTGGATGTTCTTCTTCGCCGCCGGACTGCTCGTCGTGTTCGTACTCGCCGTCAACCTGGTCGGCGACGGACTGCGGGACGCCCTGGACCCGACCTCGAAGGGGGCGCCCCGATGAGCCCGCTGCTCGAAGTGACCGGCCTGGACGTCGACTTCGACGGTACGGCGGCCGTACGGGACGTGCGGCTGACCCTGGAGCGGGGCGAGGTCCTCGGGCTGGTCGGGGAGTCCGGCTCCGGCAAGTCCGCCACCGCCCTCGCCGTCCTCGGACTGCTGCCCGGCAACGCCACCACGCGCGGCTCGATACGGTTCGACGGCACCGAACTCCTCGGCGCGAGCGAGCGGGAGCTGACCCGGATCCGGGGCGGCCGCATCGCGATGGTCTTCCAGGACCCGCTCTCGGCGTTCACCCCCGTCCACCGTATCGGCGACCAGATCGCCGAGGCCGTCCGCGCCCACCGGGACGTCTCCCGCGAACAGGCCCGCGCCCGCGCCGTGGACCTGCTCGACCTCGTCGGCATCCCCGAACCCGCGCTGCGCGCCCGGGCGTTCCCGCACGAGTTCTCCGGCGGGATGCGCCAGCGCGCCATGATCGCCATGGCGATGGCGGCCGGACCCGACGTGATCCTCGCCGACGAGCCCACCACGGCCCTGGACGTCACCATCCAGGCCCAGATCCTCGACGTGCTGCGCACCGCCCAACGGGAGACCGGCGCCGCCGTCCTGCTGGTCAGCCATGACCTCGGCGTCATCGCCGGCCTCGCCGACCGGGTCGCCGTCATGCGGGACGGCCGGATCGTCGAGCAGGGGCCGGCGACCGAGGTCTTCCACCGCCCGAGCGCGCCCTACACCCGGCAGCTGCTCGCGGCCGTCCCCCGCATCGACACCCCGCGCCGGCCCGAACGCCCTTCCGGCGAACCGGTGTTGAAGGTGCGCGGCCTCACCCGCACCTTCCCCGTCCACGCGGGCGGCCTCATCAGGCGCCGCACCGGCACCGTGTACGCCGTCGACGGGGTCGACCTCGACATCCGGCGCGGCGAGACCCTCGCGCTGGTCGGCGAGTCCGGGTCCGGCAAGTCGACCACCCTCTTCGAACTGCTCGAACTGGCCGCGCCGGAAGGGGGAACGGCCGAGCTGTTCGGGGAGCGGCTCGGCACGCTCACCAAGGACCGGGTGCGGGCCCTGCGCCGCCGGATCCAGATCGTCTTCCAGGATCCGATGGCCTCTCTCGATCCCCGGATGCCCGTCGGCGACATCATCGCCGAGCCGTTGCGCACCCAGGGTGCCGACAAGGCCTCCGTGGCGCGCCGGGTGCCCGAACTCCTCGCCCAGGTCGGTCTCGACCCGGGCCACGCGGACCGCTTCCCGCACGAGTTCTCCGGCGGGCAGCGCCAGCGTGTGGGTATCGCCCGTGCGCTGTCCGTCGGGCCCGAGCTGCTCGTCCTGGACGAACCGGTCTCCGCGCTCGACGTCTCCGTCCAGGCCGAGGTGCTGGATCTGCTGCGGCGGCTGAAGCGGGAGTTGGGGCTCGCGTACTTGTTCGTCTCCCACGACCTCGCCGTCGTGCGGAACATCGCCGACCGGGTGAGCGTGGTCTATCTCGGCCGTACCGTCGAGGCCGGGCCCGTCGACGAGGTCTTCGCGCGGCCCCGGCACCCCTACACCCAGGCGCTGCTGTCCGCCGTGCCCGTGCCGGATCCGGCACGGGAGCGGGAGCGGCGGCGCGGGCGGATTCTGCTGCCCGGGGATCCGCCCAGCCCTACGCTGCGCTACGACGGGTGCCGGTTCCGGGCGCGGTGCCCGCTGGTCGCTTCGCTGACGGACGACGAGCGCAAGCGGTGTGCGCATGAGGTGCCGGAGTTCGCGGGGGACGGTGCGGCCTGCCACTTCGCGAGGGTGCGGGAGGTGCTGTAGCAGTTCCCTCCCGCTGCGGCAGTTCCTTCCCAGTGGGCCCTAGTGGGCCGAGCCCGAGAGCTGGAGGCCGATCACCCCGATGATGACCAGGCTGATGGAGACGATTTTGAGGGTGGAGACCAGGTCGCCGAGGAAGACCATGCCGTAGATCGCGGTGCCGGCCGCGCCGATGCCGGTCCAGACCGCGTAGGCGGGGCCGACGTCGAGTTTCTTCAGGGAGAGGGTCAGGAGGCCGAAGCTGCCGAGGGCGAACGACGCGAAGGCGACCGTCGGCCAGAGCCGGGTGAACCCGTGCGAGAGCTTCAGGCACACGGCGAAACCGGTCTCCAGAATCCCGGCCACGATGACCAGCAGCCACGCCATGTGGTGTCCTCCCGTTGATCCGGATCTCCGGCTCGGTGCGATTATGCACTTACCGGACCGGACCCCCGGCAAACAACGCGGAGGCCCTCAGTCGCCCTCCGTGCGCTCCCGCGTGGCCAGCAGCCGGCGCAGCGAGTACAGCCGCGCCGGATCCGCGTGCCCCTCCTCGACCCACGCGTCCAGTGCGCAGTCCGGCTCGTCGTGGCTGCATGCGCGCGGGCAGCCCTCCGTGCCCGGCTCCAGATCCGGAAACGCGTGGATGACCCGGGACGGATCGATGTGGGCGAGGCCGAAGGAGCGGACGCCCGGGGTGTCGATGACCCAGCCGTCCATGATCGTGAGCGGCAGCGCGAGGGCCGAGGTCGTGGTGTGACGGCCACGGCCCGTCACCGCGTTGACGCGACCCGTCGAACGCCGCCGGTCCTCCGGGACCAGCGCGTTGACCAGCGTCGTCTTGCCGACGCCCGAGTGGCCCACGAACGCGGTGATCCGGCCGTCCAGATGCCGGCGCACCCGGTCCGCCGCGTCCCCGTTCTCCAACTCGTCGCGGCTGGTGACGACGTACGGGATGTCCAGGTCGCCGTACAGCTCCAGCAGCTTGTCCGGCGGGGCCAGGTCCGACTTGGTCAACACCAGCAGCGGCTCCAGGCCACCGTCGTAGGCGGCGACCAGACAGCGGTCGATCAGCCGGGGGCGGGGTTCCGGGTCGGCCAGGGCGGTGACGATCGCCAGCTGGTCCGCGTTCGCCACCACCACCCGCTCGTACGGATCGTCGTCGTCGGCCGTGCGGCGCAGCACCGAGGCGCGCTCCTCGATCCGGACGATCCGCGCCAGCGTGTCCTTCTTGCCGGACAGATCGCCGACCAGCGCCACCCGGTCCCCGACCACCGCCGCCTTGCGGCCCAGCTCGCGGGCCTTCATCGCCAGCACGGTCCGGTCCTCGACCAGGCAGGTCAGCCGGCCCCGGTCGACGGTGAGGACCATGCCCCCGGCCGCGTCCTCGTGCTTGGGCCGGATGTTCGTACGCGGCCGGTTGCCCTTGCGGTTGGGACGGGTGCGGATGTCGTCCTCGTCGGTGTGCTTGCCGTAGCGGCGCATGACGTGTCCCTACTGCCCGAGCATCCCGGTCCACAGCTCGGGGAAGTCCGGCAGGGTCTTCGCCGTCGTCGCCACGTTCTCGATCCGTACGCCCTCGACCGCCAGGCCGATGATCGCGCCGGCGGTCGCCATGCGGTGGTCCTCGTAGGTGTGGAAGACGCCGCCGTGCAGCGGGCGCGGGCGGATGTGCAGGCCGTCGGCGGTCTCGGTGACGTCACCGCCGAGCTCGTTGATCTCCTTGGTGAGCGCGGCCAGCCGGTCCGTCTCGTGCAGCCGCAGATGCGCCACGCCCCGCAGGGTGGAGGGGGAGTCGGCGAGGGCCGCGACGGCCGCGATGCCGGGGGTCAGCTCGCCGACGTCGCTCAGGTCCACGTCGATGCCGTGGACCGCGCCGGAACCGGTGAACACCAGCCCGAACTCGGTGAGTTCGCAGGAGCCGCCCATCTCGGTGAAGATCTCCCGCAGCCGGTCACCCGGCTGGGTGGTGCGCTCCGGCCAGTCCGGGATCAGCACCTTGCCGCCGGTGACCAGGGCCGCCGCCAGGAACGGCTGGGCGTTGGACAGGTCCGGCTCGATCGTCAGGTCCCGGCCGAGCAGCGCGCCCGGCGTCACCCGCCACACGTTCGGCTCGCCGCCCGACTCCGGGGTGTCGACCTGGGCGCCGACCGCGCGCAGCATGTCGACGGTCATCCGGATGTGCGGCAGGGAGGGCAGGCTCGCGCCGGTGTGGCGGACCTCGACGCCCTGGTTGTAGCGCGGGCCGGACAGCAGCAGGGCCGACACGAACTGGGAGGACGAGGACGCGTCGATCGACACCGGGCCGCCGTCCAGGGCCCCGCCGCCGTGCACGGTCAGCGGCAGCGCGCCCCGGCCGTCGTCGTCGATCCGGGCGCCGAGCTGCCGCAGCGCGTCGATCACGCCGTGCAGGGGCCGTTCGTAGGACCGAGGGTCGCCGTCGAACCGGATGGGGCCGTCGGCCAGCGCGGCCACCGGCGGCAGGAAGCGCATCACCGTGCCGGCGTTGCCGACGTCGACCGTGGCCGGGCCGTGCAGCCCCGTCGGCAGTACCCGCCAGGCCTCGCCGGTGCCGTCGGGGCCGCCCGCGACGGAGGAGCTGGATGACACGGTCTCCTCGATCTGCACGCCCATGGCCCTGAGGGCACCGGCCATCAGCAGGGTGTCGCGGGAGCGCAGCGGGCGGCGCAGCCAGCCGGGCTCGGAGGCGAGGGCGGCCAGCACCAGTGCGCGGTTGGTGACCGACTTGGACCCGGGCACGTGGACCGTCGCGTCGACGGCCCCGCTCGCGTGCGGGGCGGGCCAGAGGGCGGAGTGTGCGGGGTTAACGGTCATGCGCCCCACTTTAGTGGCTGGGGGCGACCGTGGATCTCGGCCAAAAGCGCCGGAACCCGTCACACCTGCAGCAGCCAGCGGCCCCCGCCGATCAGCGAGCACAGGGTCACCGCGTGGAACAGGAACAGCCACAGCGCCGCCGGTACGTGCGTGAGCCGCGACAGCTGGTCCGCGTCCGAGTCGCCCGCTCCACCCCGGGACCGCTTCAGCTGCAGCTCGAACGGCGGCCGTACCCCGCCGAACAGCAGGAACCACACCACCGCGTACGCGAACGCCGCCTGCACCTGGGGTCCCGCCAGCCAGGACACCAGCAGGAAGGCGCCCCCGGCCAGCACCACGGTCAGCACGCCGTACGCGTTGCGGATCATCACCAGCATCACCACGAGCAGCGCCGTCGCCGCCCACAGCAGGAGGGTGATCCGGCCGGCGGCCAGCAGCGCGGCGCCGCCGAGGCCCAGCAGCGAGGGCGCCGTGTATCCGGCGGCGGCCGTCAGGATCATGCCCAGTCCGTACGGCTTGCCCCGGCTGACGGTGAGGCCGCTGGTGTCGGAGTGCAGCCGGATGCCGGTGAGCTGCCGGCCGGTGAGCAGCGCGACCAGCCCGTGGCCGCCCTCGTGCGCGATGGTGATCGCGTTGCGCGATATCCGCCACAGGGTGTGCGGCACGACGACGGCGAGGGCGGCGGCCAGCGTGGCGAGCACCACCCACAGGGCGGGGTCGGGCTGGGTGCCGGTGAGCCGGTCCCAGAGGCCGGTCAGCGAGGTGGCGGCGAGGCTGTCCATATGTCCGAGTGGCTCCCTGTGGCGGTACGGAGTCTGGCAGTGTGACATGTATGTGCGGACGGTATGCATCGAGTCGTAGGCCCGAGGATCTCGCAGGAGTCTTTGAGATCGAGAAGTGGGAGCCGGAAGAGACCCTGGAGCCGGACTACAACGTGGCGCCGACCAAGGAGGTCTACGCCGTCCTCGACCGTCCCGTGAAAGACGCGGACTCCCCGCGTCCGGTTCGCCAGCTGCGCAAGCTGAAGTGGGGACTGGTGCCGTCCTGGGCCAAGACGCCCGAGGGCGGAGCCCGGATGATCAACGCGCGCGCCGAGACCGTGCACGAGAAGCCGTCGTACCGGCGCGCCTTCGCCGCCCGGCGCTGCATCGTCCCCGCCGACGGCTACTACGAGTGGGTCACCGGCAAGGACGAGCGCGATCTGGAGGTCGAGGGCAGGAAGAAGCGGCCGCGCAAGCAGCCGTACTTCGTGCTGCCGGCCGACGGCTCGGTGTTCGCGATGGCCGGGCTCTACGAGTTCTGGCGCGACCGGACCCTGCCGGACGACCACCCGCAGGCCTGGTGGGTCACCTGCTCGGTGATCACCACGGAGGCCGAGAAGACGCCGCTGGCCGTGGCCCCCGCCGACGGCCCGCACACCCTGGCCGACATCCACCCCCGGATGCCGCTGATGCTCACCCCGGACCGCTGGGACGCCTGGCTCGACCCGGGCCGCACCGACCCCGACGACCTGCGCGAACTGCTGGCCCCGCCCCCGCCCGGCCTGAAGCGCGCCTACCCGGTCTCCACGGCCGTCAGCAACGTCCGCAACAACGGACCGGAGCTGCTGAAGGAGCTGGCGGCGCCGGAAGAGGGCACACTCTTCTAGCGTGATCGAGATTGTCGAGACCGATGCCGGGACCGCACGCATCACCTGGCACAAGGCGAAGAAGCCCGAGCTCGTCCTCGCCGTGAGCCACGGGGCCGGCGGGGGCGTCGAGGCACGGGACCTCCAGGCCCTCGCCCACGCGCTGCCCGCGCACGGCGTCACCGTGGCCCTTGTGGAGCAGCCCTGGCGGGTCGCGGGCAGGAAGGTCGCGCCCGCGCCGAAGACCCTGGACGCCGGGTGGCGCGGGATCTGGCCCGCGCTGGCCGGGATGGAGCTGCCGGTGATCTCCGGCGGGCGCAGCGCCGGGGCCCGGGTCGCCTGCCGCACCGCGGCCGAGCTCGGCGCGCACGCCGTGCTCGCGCTGAGCTTCCCGCTGCACCCGCCGGGCAAGCCGGAGAAGTCCCGCGCCGGGGAACTGCTCGGGGCCGGGGTGCCCACGCTCGTCGTGCAGGGCGGCAACGACCCCTTCGGGAAGCCGGCGGAGTTCCCGGAGGGCGATTTCGAGCTGATCGACGTGCCGTACGGCGATCACGGGTTCGCCGTGCCGAAACGCGCGGAGATCACCCAGGAGCGGGCCCTGGAGCTGATCACCGACGGTGTCGCACAGTGGCTCGGGTCACTCGGGTGACGCCCGGGAATGCGCGGTGCCGGACCGCTGTTGTGGCGGACAGAAGTGCTGAGGCCTCGGCACCGACGTCGTAGGAGAGGAAGTCCGCCGCATGGGTTCGACCATCTGCCCGCTCGTCGCCCACCACCGCCCTTCCGGCGACGCGCTGCGCGAGGCCTCTCCCGATTCCCGCAGCAACCGCTCCGACCTGGACTGGACGGTGCTGCACGCGGCCAAGACCGCGCCTATTCGAGCGGCGGCAGGCACCGGTCGTGTTCTATCCTCCGAATCGAGTGGGACCGGTCTCGGTCCTGCCCGGGATCTTGAGGAGGTGGGTCCGGTCACCGGTACCGACGCAGGGACCGACAACGGCCAGGCGGAGCAGCCCGAGGGCCGGGGCGTGAGCGCGGAGGCGATCTCCGAGTCCACGACGGAGCGCAGTGCGCGCTTCGAGCGGGACGCGCTCGAATTCCTCGACCAGATGTATTCGGCCGCGCTGCGCATGACGCGCAACCCGGCCGACGCCGAGGACCTGGTGCAGGAGACCTACGCCAAGGCGTACGCGTCCTTCCACCAGTTCCGCGAGGGCACCAACCTCAAGGCCTGGCTGTACCGGATCCTCACCAACACGTTCATCAACTCCTACCGCAAGAAGCAGCGCGAGCCGCAGCGCTCCGCCGCGGAGGAGATCGAGGACTGGCAGCTCGCCCGCGCCGAGTCGCACATGTCGACCGGTCTGCGCTCCGCCGAGTCGCAGGCGCTCGACCACCTGCCCGACTCGGACGTGAAGGAAGCGCTGCAGGCGATCCCCGAGGAGTTCCGCATCGCCGTCTATCTCGCGGACGTGGAGGGCTTTGCGTACAAGGAGATCGCGGACATCATGGGGACACCCATCGGTACGGTGATGTCCCGGCTGCACCGGGGCCGCCGTCAGCTGCGCGGCATGCTGGAGGACTACGCCCGTGACCGCGGGCTGGTCCCGGCGGGCGCCGGAGAGTCGGACGAAGCGAAAGGCTCGGGCTCATGAGCTGCGGAGATCCGCACGAGACGGACTGCAGTGAGGTCCTCGACCACCTGTACGAGTTCCTCGACAGCGAGATGCCGGACGTCGACCGGGACAAGTTCCAGCACCACTTCGAGGAATGCTCTCCGTGCCTGGAGAAGTACGGCCTGGAGCAGGCCGTGAAGAAGCTGGTCAAGCGGTGCTGCGGGCATGACGACGTGCCCGCGGACCTGCGGGCCAAGGTCATGGGGCGGATCGACCTGATCCGCTCCGGCCAGGCCGTGCCGGAGCACGACGTCACCGTCACTCCGCAGGACGGCTGAGCACCGGGTCACCGTTCCCGTCACCCGAACGTGCTAATCCTCAGGTCATAAGCCCTGCGCCCCCGATTCCCGCCCTAGGCTCCGAGCCTGGACAGGCATGGTCGGGGAGGGCGGGCGATGGAGGCGGTTTCGGCGCGGGCACGCGGCTATGTGGCCGCGGTCGCCCTGCTGGCGCTGTTCTGTCTGCTGCCGCTGCCGACGATCCGCACCCCCTGGTGGGCGCTCGGCCTGCTCTCCGCGCTCTACGCCGGCTGCGAGCACGTCGTACGCCGGCGCTTCGGCGGCACCTTCTACCCCGTCCTGCTCGCCGGGGCGTTCCTGCTGCCCCCGCCGGCCGCCGCGCTCGTCCCGCTGCCCGCGGCGCTGCTCTCCCCGGTCGAGCACGGGCCCGCACTGCCCCGGCGCGTCTGGCGGGCCGCGCGGCCCGCGCTCGCCGTCTGGGGTGCCGCCGAGGTGCACTGGGCACTCGGCGGCCGGGACGCCGTGGTCGCCGGTGACTTCCCGTACGCGCTGCTGCCCGCCGGTGCGGCCGTGCTCGCCTTCTGCCTGATCCTCACCGTCCTCGACGGCGGTATCCGCGCGGTCGCCCTGGGCGTCCCGCTCGGCCGGGCCTGGCGCGGGCTGCTGTCCCGCTCGCTCGCGCCGGTCGCGGTGCACGGACTCGCCGGGCTGATGATGGCCGTGCTGTGGCGCAGCCCGTACGGCCCGGTCGCCGCCCTGCTCGTGCTGCTGCCGATGTGCGTCTCCTGGTGGGTCTTCGCCCAGTACCACCGCGAACGCGCCGCCCACCAGGCCACCATCCGCGCCCTCGTACAGGCCGTCGACATCAAGGACGGCTACACCCGCGGCCACAGCGAACGCGTCGGCCAGGCCTCCGTGATGATCGCCCGCGAACTCGGCATGGACGACGACCGCGTCGAGGTGCTGCGCTTCGCCGGCATCCTGCACGACGTCGGCAAGCTCGGCGTCCCCACCCGGCTGCTGCGCAAGGACGGCCCGCTCACCCCCGAGGAACGCCGGATCATCGAACTGCACCCCGAGTACGGCCATGAGATGGTCCGCGGGATCTCCTTCCTCGGCGAGGCCCGCGCCGCGATCCTGCACCACCACGAACGCCTCGACGGCAGCGGCTACCCGTACGGCCTCGTCGGCACCCAGATCCCCGAGTGCGCCCGGGTCGTCGCCGTCGCCGACGCCTTCGACGCCATGACCTCCACCCGCTCCTACCGCAGGGCCCGGCCCGTCCAGGCGGCCGTCACCGAGCTGGAGCGCTGCGCGGGCACACAGTTCGACCCCCGGATGGTCGGCGCGCTCACCCGGGCGCTGGGCCGCCACGGCTGGCATCCCACGGTCACCGCCGACGAGACGCCGTACGAGACGCGCGGCGGACAGCCGATCTCCGGGGCACCCCGGTGACCGCCCTGCGGATCGTCCACGGCGCCGCCGCCCTCGCCGCGGCCGGGTCCCTCGCCGTCACCCTGTGGACCGGCCTCGACGACCGGGGCGTCGCGCTCGCCTTCGGGCTGCTCATAGCCGTCGGCGAGCTGACCCGGTGGAGCGGCGCCCCGGTGCGGCAGGCCGCGCCCCTCGGCACCGCGGGATCGCTGTCGTACGCCCTGCTCGGAGCGGACGCCGGGCGGCCCACACAAGCCGGCCCGGCGCAGGTCGTCACCGTCGTCCTCGCCGCCGCCCTGCTCGGCGCCGTACCGCACATCTGGTCCGGACGCACCCCCACCCTCGACCACCTGGCGCGCCGTGTGCTCACTGTCGGTTTCACCGCCGTCTGCTTCCAACCCCTCTACCACAAGGGCCTGTTCGCCTCCTGGGGCGGTCCCGCCCATGCCCTCCTCCTGGTCACCCTGCTCGGCCTCACCGCCCTGTGCGACGCCGTCCTGGCCGCCGCCCTCGCCCGCTCCCGCACCCGCTGGCCCTTCGGCCCGCTGCTGCGCGAGGAACTGCGCGGGCTGCTCGGCATCGGCTCCGCCGTCTGCGCGACCGGCGCGGTGATGGCGCTCGCGGTCGCCGTGGTCGGGCTGTGGGCGCTGCCCGTGTTCTGCCTGCCCCTGCTGCTCACCCAGTTGTCCGTGCGCCGGTACGCGGCCGTCCGCGCCACCTACCGGCAGACCATCGCCTCCCTCGCCCGCGCCACCGAGATCGCCGGCTGCACCCCCGTCGGGCACGCCCGCCGGGTCGCCACGCTCAGCATCGCCGTCGGCCGGGACCTCGGCCTGACCGAGAGCGACCTGACCGTTCTGGAGTACGCGGCCCTGATGCACGACATCGGCCAGCTCAGCCTGCTCGACCCGGTCCCGGCCGGCGCCACCGCCGAACTGCCCCCGGCGGAACAGCGGCGCATCGCGCTGCTCGGCGGGGCCGTCGTCCGGCAGACCGGGGTGGCCGCCGCCGTCGCCGTGATGGTGGAACGGCAGGCGGACGCGTACCGCGAACAGCCGGTCGCCGCACGGATCATCCGGGCGGTGAACGCCTACGAGGAGAAGAGCCGGGACGCCGGTCCCGAAGGACCGCTGCGGGCACTGGAGGAGCTGCGCCTCGGCACCGCCGGTGACTACGCTCCGGAGGTGGTGGAGTCCCTCGCCCGGGTGCTGGCCCGGCCGGGGGCCCTGCCCCGGAGCGCGCCGGTGGACGACGAGGGGAGAGGTACGGCACTGTCTGACCCCGCCCGCCGCTGGGTAACCCATGGGTAATGAGCGCCTTTCCCGCCGTACGTGGTTGGATGCGAGGGAGAGGGTGTCCGGGGGCACAAGCCAGCCCACTGTGTGGAACGGAACTGGCAGGCGGGAATCGTGAGGATCTTCGGCAAGGGACGGCACCGGCCCTCCGCCTCCTGGCGGCAGGCCACCGACCGCGCGTTCACGCTCATCGGCGACGGCCGGTACGAGGACGCGGGCGAGCTGCTGACACGGGCCGCCGACCTGGAGCCCTGGCTGTCGGAGTCCTGGTTCAACCTCGCCCTGCTGCACAAGTTCCGGCACGACTGGGAGCAGGCCCGCGCGGCCGGGCTGCGCGCGGTCGCGCTGCTCGACCGGGAGACCGGGGCGCCCGACTGGTGGAACGTCGGCATCGCCGCCACCGCCCTGCAGGACTGGCCGCTGGCCCGCCGCGCCTGGCAGGCCTACGGGCTGAAGGTGCCCGGCGGCGCCACCGTGGCCGCGGAACCGGCCGGCATGGAGCTGGGCAGCGCGGCCGTACGGCTCTCCCCGGAGGGTGAGGCCGAGGTCGTCTGGGGCCGCAGGCTGGACCCGGCGCGGATCGAGGTGCTGTCCATCCCGCTTCCCTCGTCCGGGCGGCGCTGGGGCGAGGTCGTGCTGCACGACGGTGTCCCGCACGGCGAGCGCACCACGTCCACCGGCCATGCCTACCCGGTCTTCGACGAGATCGAGCTGTGGGCGCCCTCACCCGTGCCGACCTGGGTGGTCCTGCTGGAGGCGGCCACGGAGGCGGACCGGGACGCACTGGAGCAGCTGGCCGCGGACGCGGGGTTCGCGGCGGAGGACTGGTCCTCCTCGGTGCGACTGCTGTGCCGCATGTGCTCGGAGTCGCGGATGCCCTCGGACGAGGGCGAAGGGGTGCACCTGGACCCGCATGACCACAGTGAGCCCGGTCATCCGGGGCCGCTGGGCCATCGGACGGACGGGCAGCTGTGGGTGCCGGAGCGGGAGTGTGGCATCGCGGCGCCGGCTTCGCTGGTGCGGGGGCTGCTGGACGGGTGGGTCGCGGACAGCCCGGACTCGCGGGACTGGCGGGATCTGGAAGAGGTTTGCTGAGCCGCCGATGACCAGCCGCCTTTAGGCTGTACCCGAGACTTTTCCCAGGTTTGCAGGAAGGCGTACGTCGGTCATGGCGCAGCAGGACACCGATCAGCAGCACGCGGGCGTGCTCCCCGTCGACGACGAGGGCTATGTCGTCGACACGGAGGACTGCGAGGAGCGCGAGAAGGCCTGGCGGGAGCGCGGGACCTCGCGGCCGATCACGGTCGTCGGCAACCCGGTGCTGCACAAGGAGTGCAAGGACGTCACCGAGTTCGGCGAGGAGCTGCGGCAGCTGGTCGCCGACATGTTCGCCAGCCAGCGCACCGCCGAGGGCGTGGGCCTCGCCGCCAACCAGATCGGTGCCGACCTGAAGGTCTTCGTCTACGACTGCATGGACGACGAGGGCGTGCGGCACGTGGGCGTGGTGTGCAACCCGAAGCTGGTCGACCTGCCGGCCGACAAGCGCCGGCTGGACGACAGCAACGAGGGCTGTCTGTCCGTGCCGACGGCGTACGCACCGCTCGCCCGTCCCGACTACGCCGAGGTCACCGGCCAGGACGAGCAGGGCAACCCGATCAAGGTCCGCGGCACCGGTTACTTCGCACGGTGTTTGCAGCACGAGACGGATCACCTCTACGGCTACCTGTACATCGACCGGCTGTCCAAGCGGGACCGCAAGGACGCGCTGCGTCAGATGGCCGAGAACGAGCCACGTTATCCGGTGGTCGCGAACGACTAGCCGGCAGCGGCCCGCCTGGGCGCCCGACGGAGATCACTCCCGGTCGGGCGCCCTTCGCACGACCGCGCCCCGCTCGTGCGTGTGTCCGTCCGTGCTTCGTACAACCCGTTTCCTCTGTGCTTGTTGTGCTCCCTAATCGGTCATGTGAGGGGAGATTCTCGGCACCTTGGGGTAGTGAGTGAAGCAAATCCGTTCCCATGGCGGTCAGTTGTGGTGCTGAATGGGAAGGGCGGGGTAACGCAACGGCGCACGCCCGGCACACCGGAGGGGTGTGCGCTTCAGGCGGCTGAGAGGGGTTTGTCCGTGCAAGCTTTCCCACACAGCACCACCGCGACGCCGACGGCGGTCGTAGTACCACCCTCACTGGCACTTCCGGTGATCGAGTCCGCCTTTCCCCGGCAACTGCATCCGTATTGGCCGCAGCTCCAGCAGAAGACACGACGCTGGCTGCTGGAAAAACGGTTCATGCCGGCGGACAAGGTGCATGAATATGCCGATGGACTTTGCTACACCGACCTGATGGCGGGCTACTACCTCGGCGCCCCCGAGGAGGTCCTGCAGGCCATCGCCGACTACAGCGCATGGTTCTTCGTCTGGGACGACCGCCACGACCGGGACAGGGTGCACGGCCGGGTCGGCGACTGGCGGCGGCTGCGGCACCGCCTGCACGCGGCCCTCGACGCACCCCGGCACCATCTGCACCACCCGGACCGCCTGGTCGCGGGGTTCGCGGACAGCGTGCTGCGGCTGTACGGCTTCCTGCCGCGCACCTGGAACCAGCGGTTCGCCCGGCACTTCCACACGGTGATCGAGGCCTACGACCGCGAGTTCCGCAACCGCACCACGGGCTACATACCCGGTGTCGAGGAATATCTGGCCCTGCGCCGGCACACCTTCGCGCACTGGATATGGACGGACCTGCTCGAACCGAGCGCGGGGCACGAACTCCCGGATGCCGTACGGAAAAACCCGGCTTACCGCCGGCCGGCGCTGCTCAGCCAGGAATTCGCCGCCTGGTACAACGATCTGTGCTCGCTGCCCAAAGAAATCGCGGGCGACGAGGTCCACAATCTAGGAATCAGTCTCATCACCCATGAGGGACTGAGTCTCGAAGAAGCGGTGGACGAATTGAGGCGGCGCGTCGAGGAATGCATCAGCGAATTCCTCGAAGCCGAGCAGGTCGCCCTGCGGTTCGCCGACCAACTCGCCGACGGCACGGTCCACGGAAAGGAATTGAGCGCGGCGGTGCGCGCCTGCGTCGGCAATATGCGCAACTGGTTCAGCTCCGTCTACTGGTTCCACCACGAGTCCGGCCGCTACATGGTCGACACCTGGGACGACCGGTCCACGCCCCCGTACGTCACGAACGAAGTGGCAGGAGAGAAATGACCGTCGAGTCTGCGCAGCCCCTGACCTCCGAGACCGCCGAACTGCGCGAACCGCCGCTGGCCGGCGGGGCCGTGCCGGGCCTCGGGCACGGCCTGAAGCTGGTCCGCGACCCGCTCGCCTTCATGTCCCGGCTCCGCGAGCACGGCGACGTCGTACGCCTCAAGCTCGGCCCCAAGACGGTGTACGCCGTGACCACCCCGGCGCTGACCGGAGCGCTCGCGCTCAGCCCCGACTTCAAGATCGACGGACCCCTGTGGGAGTCCCTGGAAGGGCTGCTCGGCAAGGAGGGCGTGGCCACCGCCAACGGGCCCCGGCACCGCCGCCAGCGCCGCACCATCCAGCCCGCGTTCCGGCTGGACGCCATCCCTGGCTACGGGCCGATCATGGAGGAGGAGGCGCATGCGCTGACCGAGCGCTGGCGGCCCGGCGAGACCATCGAGTGCACCTCCGAGTCCTTCCGGGTCGCCGTCCGCATCGCCGCCCGCTGCCTGCTGCGCGGCGACTACATGGACGAGCGCGCCGAGCGGCTCAGCATCGACCTCGCCGCCGTCTTCCGCGGTATGTACCAGCGCATGGTCATCCCGCTCGGGCCGCTGTACCGGCTGCCGTTCCCGGCGAACCGCGAATTCAACCGGGCGCTGGCCGATTTGCATCTACTGGTCGACGAGATCGTCGCCGAGCGGAGGGCATCTGGTCAAAAGCCGGACGATTTGCTGACGGCATTGCTGGAGGCAAAGGACGACAATGGCGACCCCATCGGGGAACAGGAGATCCACGACCAGGTCGTCGCGATACTCACCCCCGGCAGCGAAACAGTCGCGTCCACGATCATGTGGCTGCTGCAGGTGCTCGCGGAACACCCGGAACACGCGGAGAAGGTACGGACCGAGGTCGAATCGGTGACGGGTGGCCGGCCGGTCGGATTCGAGCACGTCCGCGCACTCCGGCACACCAACAATGTCGTCGTCGAGGCCATGCGGCTCCGGCCCGCCGTATGGATTTTGACCCGGCGCGCGGTGACCGACACCGAACTCGGCGGGTATCGCATTCCGGCCGGGGCGGACATCGTCTACAGCCCGTACGCGATCCAGCGCGACGCCCACTCGTACGACCGCCACCTCGACTTCGACCCCGACCGCTGGCTGCCGGAGCGGGTCAAGGACGTACCGAAGTACGCCATGAGTCCCTTCAGCGTCGGCAACCGCAAGTGCCCCAGCGACCACTTCTCGATGACCCAGCTCAGCCTGATCACCGCGGCGATCTCGGCGAAGTACCGCTTCGAGCAGGTCAGCGGGTCCAACGACACGACCCGGGTGGGCATCACGCTGCGCCCGCACGATCTGCGACTGCGGGCGCAGCCCTGGTAGGTGACCTGGTACCGGCGCGCGCTCAGACGGCCCGCGGGCCCGGAACGCGCGCCGGTAGGCGTGGGAGACCGGCTACCGGCTCAGAAGTCCTCGTCCAGGTCCACGGTGCCCTCGACCGCGACCTGGTACGCCGACGGGCGGCGCTCGAAGAAGTTCGTCAGCTCCTGAACACCCTGCAGCTCCATGAAGGAGAACGGGTTCTCCGAGCCGTACACCGGGGCGAAACCGAGGCGGCCGAGCCGCTGGTCGGCGACGCACTCCAGGTACTGCCGCATCGACTCGGTGTTCATCCCCGGCAGGCCGTCGCCGCACAGGTCGCGGGCGAACTGCAGCTCGGCCTCGACGGCCTCCTTCAGCATGTCGACGACCTGCTGCTGGAGCTCGTCGTCGAAGAGGTCCGGCTCCTCCTTGCGGACGGTGTCGACCACGTCGAAGGCGAAGGACATGTGCATCGTCTCGTCACGGAACACCCAGTTGGTGCCGGTGGCGAGACCGTGCAGCAGACCCCGGCTGCGGAACCAGTAGACGTACGCGAACGCGCCGTAGAAGAACAGGCCCTCGATGCACGCGGCGAAGCAGATCAGGTTGAGCAGGAAGCGCCGGCGGTCGGCCTTCGTCTCCAGCCGGTCGATCTGCTCCACCGAGTCGATCCACTTGAAGCAGAACTCGGCCTTCTCGCGGATGGAGGGGATGTTCTCGACGGCCGCGAAGGCCGCCGTCCGGTCCTCCGGGTCGGGCAGGTAGGTGTCCAGCAGCGTCAGATAGAACTGGACGTGCACGGCCTCCTCGAAGAGCTGACGGCTCAAGTAGAGCCGCGCCTCGGGGGAGTTGATGTGCTTGTACAGCGTCAGGACCAGGTTGTTCGCGACGATCGAGTCGCCGGTCGCGAAGAAGGCCACCAGCCGGCCGATCAGATGCTGCTCGGCCGGGGTCAGCTTCGCGAGGTCGGCGACGTCCGAGTGGAGGTCGACCTCCTCCACGGTCCAGGTGTTCTTGATCGCGTCCCGGTAGCGCTCGTAGAAGTCCGGGTAGCGCATGGGACGCAGCGTCAGCTCGAAGCCCGGGTCGAGGAGATTGGTGTTTCGGGTGGTGCTGGTGCTCATTACTGGCAGGCCTCGCAGGACTCGGGGTTCTCAAGGGAGCAGGCGACGGCGTCGGGGTCGGCGACCGCCTGCGCGGGGATGGGGGTCTGGGTCTGCGCCTGAGCCTGGGCGGCGCGGGCGATCCGGGTCGCCGGGCGGGAGCGCAGGTAGTACGTCGTCTTCAGGCCCGACTTCCAGGCGTACGCGTACATCGAGGAGAGCTTGCCGATGGTCGGCGTCTCCAGGAACAGGTTCAGGGACTGGGACTGGTCCAGGAACGGGGTGCGGGCGGCGGCCATGTCGATCAGGCCGCGCTGCGGGATCTCCCACGCGGTGCGGTACAGGGCCCGCACCTCCTCGGGGATCCAGACGAACTCCTGCACGGAGCCGCCCGAGTCGCGCAGCGCCTCGCGGGTGCGCGCGTCCCACACGCCGAGGTTCTTCAGGTCCTGCACCAGGTAGGAGTTGACCTGGAGGAACTCACCGGACAGGGTCTCGCGCTTGAACAGGTTCGACACCTGCGGCTCGATGCACTCGTACACGCCCGCGATGGAGGCGATGGTGGCCGTCGGGGCGATGGCGAGGAGCAGCGAGTTGCGCAGGCCCGTCTCGGCGACACGCCGGCGCAGCGCCTCCCAGCGCTCGGGCCAGGTCAGTTCGACGCCGTAGTGGTCGGGGTGCAGCACGCCCTGGGCCGTACGGGTCTTCTCCCAGGCCGGCAGCGGGCCGCTGCGCTCGGCGAGGTCGGTGGAGGCCTCGTACGCGGCGAGCATGATGCGCTCGGCGATCCGCGTGGACAGGGCCTTGGCCTCCGGCGAGTCGAAGGGCAGGCGCAACTTGAAGAAGACGTCCTGCAGCCCCATCGCGCCGAGGCCGACGGGGCGCCACTTGGCGTTCGACCGGCCCGCCTGCTCGGTCGGATAGAAGTTGATGTCCACCACGCGGTCGAGGAAGGTGACGGCGGTGCGGACGGTCTCGTCCAGCCGCTCCCAGTCGAGGCCGCCGGTCACTGTGTCGACAAAGGCACCCAGGTTGACGGAGCCCAGGTTGCAGACCGCCGTCTCGCCGTCGTCCGTGACCTCCAGGATCTCCGTGCAGAGGTTGGAGGAGTGGACCACATGCCCCGGCAAGGCCGTCTGGTTGGCGGTGCGGTTGGCGGCGTCCTTGAAGGTCATCCAGCCGTTGCCGGTCTGCGCGAGGGTGCGCATCATCCGGCCGTACAGCTCACGGGCCGGCAGGGTCTTCTTCGCCAGACCTGCCGCCTCGGCCTTGCGGTAGGCGGCGTCGAACTCCTCGCCCCACAGGTCCACCAGCTCCGGCACGTCGGCGGGGGAGAACAGCGACCACTGCGCGTCGGCGTTCACCCGGCGCATGAACTCGTCCGGGATCCAGTGCGCGAGGTTCAGGTTGTGCGTACGGCGGGCGTCCTCACCGGTGTTGTCCCGCAGCTCCAGGAACTCCTCGATGTCGGAGTGCCAGGTCTCCAGGTAGACGGCCGCGGCGCCCTTGCGCCGGCCGCCCTGGTTCACCGCGGCCACCGAGGCGTCCAGGGTCTTCAGGAACGGGACGATGCCGTTGGAGTGCCCGTTGGTGCCGCGGATCAGCGAACCGCGGCTGCGGATCCGGGAGTACGACAGTCCGATGCCGCCGGCGTGTTTCGAGAGCCGGGCCACCTGGTGGTAGCGGTCGTAGATGGAGTCCAGCTCGTCCAGCGGGGAGTCGAGGAGGTAGCAGGACGACATCTGGGGGTGCCGCGTGCCGGAGTTGAAGAGCGTGGGGGAGGACGGGAGGTAGTCGAGGCGGCTCATGAGCCCGTAGAGCGCGGCGACTTCGTCCACGGAGCGAGGGGTGTCGTCCTCGGCCAGGCCGCTCGCCACCCGCAGCATGAAGTGCTGGGGCGTCTCGATGACCTTGCGGGTGAGGGGGTGCCGCAGCAGATAGCGGCTGTGCAGCGTGCGCAGGCCGAAGTAGCCGAAGCGGTCGTCGGCCGCCCGGTCGACCAGGGCGTCGAGGCGGGCCGCGTGGAGCCGCGTGAACTCCGCGGTGCGGTCGGCGATCAGGCCCTCGCGGTGGCCGACGGCGACGGACTCGGTGAAGGACGTCACGCCCTGCGAGGCGGCCTCGGCGCGGATGGAGAGGGTCAGCAGCCGGGCGGCCAGCTTCGAGTAGGCGGGGTCCTCGGAGATGAGCCCGGCGGCGGCCTCGGTGGCCAGTTCGCGCAACTCCGCCTCGTCGGCACGGGCGGACCGGCCGCGCAGCGCGGCGGCGGCGACCCGGCCGGGGTCGGCGTCGGGGAGGTCGGAGGTCAGCTCGGTCAGGGTCCGCAGCAGCGCGGTACCGGGACCGTCGGTCTTCAGCTCGCTGACTTCGCCGACTGAAGCCGGATCTGCTGGCGCGATGGTCACGTGGGGCTCTCCCTCGCTCGGCACGGGGGCCTGCGGAGGACAGGGGGCAGCCACGAGCGCGCACGCGTCGCGTCCACCGGCCCATTCCACGAGGCCCGGACGTCTCAGGGCACCCGGACCGGACGGTCGGGTGCGCTGTCGACAGGTCCTCGGACTGACTCCTGTGCGATGCGCTCCGCCTCGGGGGCGGACATGCACAAGTACACCGTTGCGGGACAGTTCCGGATTCGCACCGGATTCCCCTGTGGCGACAGCGAGGACGAGCATACATCTAGTGCCGGGCTGTCGTGGCACCACCAGATGTTGTGTCGCGACGGTCTCGGAGCGTCAACTCGTAGGTGAGCAGAGTGATGTCGTCCAGGTGCGGCACGGGATTCCAGTCCCGCTCGGGTGTACGGACGAAGCCGAGGCGTTCGTAGAGCCGGTGGGCGGCGTGCATACGGCGAGAGCTCGACAGGACGACGGCGGTACAGCCCTCCGTGCGCCGGGCGCGGTCGAGACAGGCACGGACGAGGGCTTCGCCGATGCCCCGGCCCCGGGCGTCGGGTGCGACCGCGAGCGCCCTGATCTCGGCCTCGCCCGGACCGGCGATATCGGCGACGGGGCCGCCCGACGGGACGAAGGTCACGCCGCCGACGAGCCGTTCGCCCGCCATGGCAACGAGGACCTCGGCCGCGGCCGCGCGAGCGGCCACGTCCTTGAGGGCGGGCAGATACGGGTCGGTCCCGCCGTAGTCGAGGAGGCCGTCGTCGAGGTAGGCATGCGCTGTGATCTCGCCGAGTTCCGCGTGTTCGGTGGGTTCGGCGGGGCGGATGAGGATGTCCATGGTGTGAGTGTGCAAGTGAGCGGGCCGCCGTAGCACTTGCTTTCGGCGGCCCGCTGCGGGTTGCTCGCGCAGTTCCCCGCGCCTCTCAGGGGGTTGCGGTGGGCGTCAGTTCCTTCTGGACGCCCGGTTCTCCCGCGTCCGCCGTGTAGTCCTCCGGCTTGGTCTCGTCGATGCCCTCAGGAGCCTTCACGGCCTTCAGGATCAGGGTCAGGACAACGGTGACGACGACGTTGAGGACGAACGCCGTCAGGCCGATGTAGCCGATCTCCCCGATGCCGGGGATCTCCTTGGCCGAGCCGCCGAAGTGCTTCTGGGTCGGGGAGGCGACGCCGTACGCGGCGACCGTGCCGTACGCCATGCCGACCGCCCAGCCGGCGAGCAGCGCCCAGCGGTGGAACCAGCGGGTGAACAGGCCGCCGACCAGGGCCGGGAAGGTCTGCAGGATCCAGATGCCGCCCAGCAGCTGGAAGTTGATCGCGACCGTCTTGTCCATGGTGAGGACGAAGACCAGCGCGCCGACCTTCACCAGCAGCGACACGGACTTGGAGACCTGGGCCTCCTGCTTCGGGGTGGCGTCCGGCTTGATGAAGTCCTTGTAGATGTTGCGGGTGAAGAGGTTCGCCGCCGCGATCGACATGATGGCGGCGGGTACGAGCGCGCCGATGCCGATCGCCGCGAAGGCGACCCCCGCGAACCAGCTCGGGAACATGTCCTCGAACAGCTGCGGGATCGCCAACTGGCCGTTCTTGACCTTCACTCCGGCCGCGATCGCCATGAAGCCCAGCAGGGCCAGCAGGCCGAGCATCAGGGAGTACAGCGGCAGGATCGTGGTGTTGCGGCGGATCACGTCACGGCTCTTGGAGGACAGGGTCGCGGTGATCGAGTGCGGGTACATGAAGAGCGCGAGCGCGGAGCCCAGCGCCAGCGTCGCGTACGTCCACTGGCCCGCCTCCGGTGGCGCGAGCGCACCGCGCGGCTTGCCCGTCACCGGGTTGACCTGGCTCAAGGCGTGACCCGCCTTGGCGAAGATCTCGTCGAAGCCGCCCAGCTTGATCGGGATGTAGATGATCGCCACCGCGATGACGAGGTAGATCAGCCCGTCCTTCACGAACGCGATCAGGGCGGGCGCGCGCAGCCCGGAGGAGTAGGTGTACGCCGCCAGCACGCCGAAGGCGATGAGCAGCGGCAGGTCTCGTACGAACCAGTTGCTGCTGCTGTCCCCGCCGACGCCCATCACGTCCAGCACCGCCTGGATGCCGACGAGCTGGAGCGCGATGTACGGCATCGTCGCCAGGATGCCGGTCAGCGCCACCGCCAGCGACAGGCCCCTGGAGCCGAACCGGCCGCGCACGAAGTCCGAGGTCGTCACATAGCCGTGCTTGTGGGACACCGACCACAGGCGAGGCAGGAAGGTGAAGATCAGCGGGTAGACCAGGATCGTGTACGGCACCGCGAAGAAGCCGGACGCGCCCGCCGCGTAGATCGCCGCCGGTACGGCGACGAAGGTGTACGCCGTGTACAGGTCGCCGCCGAGCAGGAACCAGGTGATCCAGGTGCCGAACGACCGTCCGCCCAGGCCCCATTCGTCCAGCGAGTGCTCGTTCTCGGCCCGGCGCCAGCGTGCGGCGAGGAAGCCCATGACCGTGACGGCCAGGAAGAAGAAGATGAAGACGCCGAGCGCGACGCCGTTGACGCCGTTCTTCACTTGTCCGCACCGCCCTTCTGGGCCGCACGGCCGCGCTGGTCACGCTGCCACAGCTTGTAGGCGGTCACGGTGAGCGCGGTGGAGATCAGCACCCAGAGCATCTGGTACCAGTAGAAGAACGGGATCCCGATGAACGCGGGGTCCGTCTTGGCGTAGGAGCCGACCCAGAGCAGCGCCACGAAGGGCGCGCCGAGACACAGGGCGATGATCACCCTGACCGGTGTGACGATCGGTGGTCTCACTTCAGGCGTATCGGACATGCCACGGCTCTCCGTCCCCTCGCTGATCACCTGTGTAATGCGCAGGCAATCTAGGTGACGGTGTCGTGGCAGTGGAAGACCTCGTCCGCATATCGGTATATCGATTCAGCGAACGTCCACGGGCCGCGCTCGTGCCGGGACTTACTCGGCGGGCCGCTTCAGTCGCGCCACGAACTTGTAGCGGTCCCCCCGGTACACGGACCGCACCCACTCCACCGGCTTGCCCTCGCGGTCCAGGGAGTGCCGGGAGAGCATCAGCATCGGCAGGCCCACGTCGGTGCCGAGCAGGCCCGCCTCGCGCGGGGTGGCCAGCGAGGTCTCGATGGTCTCCTCGGCCTCGGCGAGGTGGACGTCGTAGACCTCGGCGAGGGCGGTGTAGAGGGACGTGTACTTCACCAGGGAGCGGCGCAGGGCAGGGAAGCGCTTGGCGCTCAGATGCGTGGTCTCGATCGCCATCGGCTCGCCGTTGGCCATGCGCAGCCGCTCGATGCGCAGCACGCGTCCGCCGGCGCTGATGTCGAGCAGCCCGGCGAGCCGGTCGTCGGCCGTGATGTACCCGATGTCCAGCAGCTGCGAGGTCGGCTCCAGACCCTGGGCGCGCATGTCCTCGGTGTAGGACGTGAGCTGGAGCGCCTGGGAGACCTTGGGCTTGGCGACGAACGTGCCCTTGCCCTGGATGCGCTCGAGCCGGCCCTCCACGACCAGCTCCTGCAGGGCCTGGCGGACGGTGGTGCGGGAGGTGTCGAACTCGGCGGCCAGCGTGCGCTCGGGCGGGACCGGCGTGCCCGGAGCCTGCGTCTCCGTCATGTCGAGCAGGTGCTTCTTCAGGCGGTAGTACTTGGGCACGCGCGCCGTACGGACGGTCGTCCCGGCCTCGTTCTCCGCACTGCTGACGTCGGTGCTCATGCTCTGCCTTCCCGGCTCCGAATGCCGAAAGCGACCGACCTGCTATCGGCCACGGCTCACATCGTGGCACGGCTTCGCGGGTCAGGAGTCCCCCGCACGCTCCGTGATCCCCTCTATATACCGTCGCACCCGCCCTTGGTCTAGTCCATCAGGCACCCAGGAAGCACGCCCAGGCAGCCGCGGAGGCCCCGCCACGCCCCCTGCCGAGCCCCGCCGGCTCCCGGCCGGCCCCTGTGTCGAGCCCGCCTCGAACCATGGCCGGCGCCCGGCCGATCCCGCCTGGATCCGTAGCCGTCCCCTTCAGCCGTCCCCTTCCTGACCGCTGCCGGCTTCCGCTGCCAGACCCGTGCCCCGGCTGGGTCCCCGGCCGACCCTGCTGGATCTGCTGCCGAGCCCCTGTTGATCTCAGCGGGCTCCGCCGTCAGCCCCGTCCCTCCACCGGCTCCGCCCCGGGCTGAGTCGCGGCCGGCTTCGCTGCAGCCCTGCTGGTCCCAGCGGGCTCCGCCGTCAGACCCCCTGCACCGGCCCCATCCCGGGCCGAGCCCCGGCCGGCTTCGCTGCCGAGTCCTGCCAAGCCCTGCCCAACCCTGCCGGCTCCCGGCCGGCCCCTGTGTCGAGCCCGCTGGATCCCCTGTCGGCCCTCGGCGCTCCCCGCTAGATCCCCTGCCAGTTCGGCTTGTTGGCGTAGGTGTGGCGGAAGTAGTCCGCCAGCTTCAGTTTGGATGCGGCTGCCTCGTCGACGACCACCGTGGCGTGGCGGTGCAGCTGGAGTGCGGAGGCCGGGCAGACGGCCGCGACCGGTCCCTCGACGGTCGCGGCGACCGCGTCCGCCTTGCCCTCGCCCGTCGCCAGCAGCACCAGGTGCCGGGCCTCCAGGATGGTGCCGATGCCCTGGGTGATGACGTGGTGCGGCACCTGGTCGATGTCGCCGTCGAAGAAGCGGGCGTTGTCGACGCGGGTCTGCTCGGTCAGTGTCTTGATCCGGGTGCGTGAGGCGAGGGACGAGCAGGGCTCGTTGAAGCCGATGTGTCCGTCCGTGCCGATACCGAGCAGCTGCAGGTCCACCCCGCCGGCCTCGGTGAGCGCGCGGTCGTACGCCTCGCACGCCGCCTGGATGTCCTCGGCGGTGCCGTCGGGGCCGAGGAAGGAGCCCATGCCGATGCCGAGCGGCTCCAGCACCTCGCGGCGCAGCACCGAGCGGTAGGACTCGGGATGGTCTGCGGGCAGCCCCACATACTCGTCGAGCTGGGCTACACGGGCCCGCGAGGTGTCGACGGCGCCGGAGCGCACCTTCGCGGTCAGTGCCTGGTAGATGGGCAGCGGGGTGGAGCCGGTGGCCACGCCGAGCAGGGCGTCGGGCTTGCGTCGCAGCAGCTGGGCCATGGCCTCGGCGATCAGCTCGCCGCCCGCCGCGGCGTCCGGAACGATGACAACTTCCACGCTGGGCCTGCCGTTCTGAAGTGGGCTCGGTGCGTCTATGTGGTTTAGACCAATCTAACAGAATCGGCCTTCGGCAGCCCAGGAAAGAGAAGGAGAAGGCCCGGGAAAACCTCAGGTGAGGGAACCTCCCGTCGCGTCCAGCCAGTGGCCCGTCACCCAGCGCCCGTCCTCCGAGACCAGGAAGGCCACCACGTCGGCGATGTCCGCCGGAGTGCCCACCCGGCCCAGCGCCGAGAGTGCGGCCGCACCCCGCCATGCCTCCTCGCTCGCGCGCAGCCACGCCGCGTTGACGTCGGTGTCCACGATGCCGGGCGCCACGGAGTTCACCGTGATCCCGCGCGGGCCGAGCGTCTTGGACAGGTCCCGGGTGAAGACGTCCAGCGCTGCCTTCGTCATCGCGTACGCCATCAGCTCGGGCATCGCGGCGGTCCGCGCGAGCCCCGACGATATGTTCACCACCCGCCCGCCGTCGCGCAGCCGCTCCGTCCCGAGCCGGGTCAGGAAGAAGGGCGCCTTCACGTTCACCGCGAAGAGCCTGTCGTACTCCTCCTCGTCGATCTCCGTGAACGGCCGCGCGGTGCCGATGCCCGCGTTGTGCACGAGGATGTCCAGGCCGTCCGCGTGCCGGTCGAACTCCTGCCACAGTCGCTCGGCGTCCCCCGGCGCGCCCAGCCGCACCCCGATCGTGAAAGCCGAGCCGCCGGCCGCCTCGATCGCCGCGGCCGTCTCCTTCGCGGCCGTCTCGTCGCCGGCGTAGTGGACCGCGATGCGCGCCCCGTCCCGTCCGAGCCGCTCGGCGATCCCTCGTCCGATACCCCGGCTCGCGCCCGTGACCAGCGCCGTCTTCCCCGTGAGCACGCCCATGTCCGCCACCCCTCCAGATTTGTCTAGCGATCGCTACAGAAAAACCGTACAACAGTCCGCCGACATTTCTCTAGGGTCCGCTATAAAATGCACCCCATGGAGGGACAAGGGCAGACGAAAGAGCAGGTCAGCACGGTGAAGGGCCGCGGCCGGCCGCGCTCCTTCGACCGGGCCACCGCCCTGGAGAAGGCACTCATGGCCTTCTGGGAGCACGGCTACGAGGCCACCTCGGTCTCCGACCTCACCCGGATCATGGGCATCGGCGCCCCGAGCCTGTACGCGGCCTTCGGTGACAAGCGGACCCTGTTCGAGGAGGTCGTCCGGGTCTACTCCGACACCCACGGCGCCTTCGGCGACCGCGCGATCGCCGAGGAACCCACCGCCCGCGCCGCCGTCGAGCGGATGCTGCGCGAGGCCGCCGCCGAGTACACCGACCCCGCGCACCCCTATGGCTGCCTGGTCGTGCACGCCGCCACCAACTGCACCAGCTCCGAGGTGGAGCGGCTGCTGCGCGAGCGGCGCAACGCGAACATCGCCGCTCTCGAATCCCGCATCGGCGCCGACATCGCGGCCGGGCTGCTTCCCGCCGGCACCGACGGCGCGGCCCTCGCCCGGCACACCGGTGCCATGATCCAGGGCATGTCCCAGCAGGCGCGCGACGGAGCGAAGCGGGGGGAGTTGGAGGCACTCGCGGAAATTGCCATGTCCATCTGGCCCCGCGACTGACCGAGGCGGGCTAGGCTTCGTGGCATCGGGTGCCATCAGTCGTGCATGCTGACAAGAGCATGGACACACCCTTGTGGTCTAGTCCAGAATCAAAAGGAACAAGCCTCCGTCTTCCCCGCACAGGAAGACGGATCGAGGAACCGGCGCTCTCTGCCCTGACTGCCCCGGCTCCTCGACCTTCGGCCGACCGGGACCGCACACCCCACGGCCGATGATGCTCCGGGCTGCGGTGCCGGGAGGGTTGAGGGTCCCTTCCAGGCGCCGCGGCCCGCGGGTGTTTTCCGGCCACCGAGGCCCGCGGGTACGCTCGCACCGTGCCCTCCATGAACGAGCTGGTCCGCCAGCACACCGCCCTCGACGACTCCGATCTCGAGTGGCTCCATCTGCTGGTCTCGGAGTGGCAGCTGCTCTCGGACCTCTCCTTCGCCGACCTGGTCCTGTGGGTCCCCACCCGCGACGGCACGCGGTACGTGTCGGTCGCCCAGATGCGCCCCAACACCGGCCCCACCTCCTACCAGGACGACATGGTCGGCCACCTCGTCCCGCGCGGCCGCCGGCCCCTGCTGGACGTGGCGCTGGACGAGGGCCGGATCGTGCGCGAGGGTGACCCGGAGTGGCGCGAAGAGGTCCCCGTACGGGTCGAGTCCATCCCCGTACGACGCGAGGGCCGTGTCCTCGGCGTCATCGCCCGCAACACCAATCTGCTCACCGTGCGCACCCCGAGCCGGCTGGAGCTGACCTATCTCCAGAGCGCCTCGGACCTCGCGCAGATGATCGCTGCAGGATCGTTCCCCTTCCCCGACCAGCAGGTCGACATGGACGCCTCGCCGCGCGTCGGCGACGGACTGATCCGGCTGGACGCCGACGGAATCGTCCAGTACGCCTCCCCGAACGCGCTGTCCGCCTACCACCGGCTCGGCCTCGCCGCCGACCTGGTCGGCCACCACCTCGGCCAGACCGCCGCCGAGCTGGCCCCGACCCGCGGCCCGGTGGACGAGGCGCTCGTCAAGCTGGCCAGCGGCTGGGCGCCGCGCGAGTTCGAGATCGAGGCCAACGACGGGGTGATCCAGTTCCGGGCGATCCCGCTCAAGCCCAAGGGCACCCGGATCGGTTCGCTGGTGCTGTGCCGGGACGTCACCGAACTGCGCCGCCGCGAGCGCGAGTTGATCACCAAGGACGCGACCATCCGGGAGATCCACCACCGGGTGAAGAACAACCTCCAGACGGTCGCCGCGCTGCTGCGGCTGCAGGCCCGGCGCATCGAGTCCGAGCGCGGCCGGGAGGCCCTGGAGGAGGCCGTCCGCCGGGTCGGCTCGATCGCGATCGTGCATGAGACGCTGTCTCAGAACCTGGATGAGCGCGTGGAGTTCGACGACATCGCCGACCGGGTGCTGGCGATGGTCGCCGAGATCTCACCGGGCAAGGTGACCGGCCGGCGCACCGGCCGCTTCGGGATCCTCGACGCCGAGGTCGCCACCCCGCTGTCGATGGTCCTCACCGAGATCCTGCAGAACGCCCTGGAGCACGGCTTCCGCGAGGGCGACACCGGCACGGTGGAGGTCTCCGCGGTCCGTGGCGGCACCACCAAGGAGGCCCGCCTCCTCGTCACCGTCCAGGACGACGGCGTCGGCCTGCCCGAGGGCTTCGACCCGCACCGCTCGGGCAACCTCGGCCTGCAGATCGTACGGACCCTGGTGGAGGGCGAGTTGGGCGGCTCCTTCGACATGGTCCCGGCGCCGGAGCGGGGGACCCGGGTGATCCTCGACATTCCGGTGCAGGCGCAGAAGTAACCCAACTGCCGTACACCGGCGGGCCTTTGCGGACAGCAAAAAGCCCCGGACCGTCATGGGTCCGAGGCTCGTGCTCGTTGCTGCTCTGCTAAATCGCTAGCGGCATCGGGGGATACTGCGCGCTGCGGCTCGGGGGCGGGAGATGCGTGCGTGCTGCACGCGCCGCCAAGCTCAGGCTGTCAGCAGGGGTGGGTATGTCAGGCGGAGGCCTGACGGGCCCGGTTGCGGGCGGCGCGGCGCTTCATGGCGCGGCGCTCGTCCTCGCTGAGACCACCCCAGACGCCGGAGTCCTGGCCGGACTCGAGCGCCCACTGCAGACACTGCTCGATCACCGGGCAGCGACGGCAGACGGCCTTGGCTTCCTCGATCTGCAGCAGCGCAGGACCGGTGTTGCCGATGGGGAAGAAGAGCTCGGGGTCTTCCTCGCGGCAAACGGCGTTGTGACGCCAGTCCATGGCTGCTACCTCTCCTTGGTTTCTCTGAACGTATGACGTACAGGTTGCTTGTGAATGTGAACGCTTTCACGAATCCCTCAACAAGTGAAGGGCCGACCGCCGAGTCTTTACCCGGCGTGGTCCTTGGTTTGAAGAGGGGTTCTGGTGATCAGTGGAGGCCGGTGTTGCGGGCCGTCCCGATCGCCACGTAGAGACTCGCAAACCTCAGCGGCGGATACAACCCCTTCAGGAAAGTTTTTTTTGATTCCTCGGTGTCGACTAGGTCACAGCCGTACTTCCATGGGGTGGATCCTGGCCTAAACGTTCGAGTGAAAGGACTTTCGCGTCTTCTGCTCACACAATCACACGCAGTGCACGGCGTACGCCTGTGAACGTCACGCTAGTACGCAGTCCGAGGTGGTCGCCGTCCATCTGGAGGGGGAGAGGCGCCTTCGAATGCAAGGTGAACTGGTCCTGGTCGTGCAGCGAGACTACGTGCCTGCCATGGGGTCCGCGCTCGGGGGACGAAGTGAGCAACTGGGTGCCATACCGGGCAACCGCGGCCGTCGACAGGCGGCGCAGACCCAGGATGTCGACGCCCGTGTCGAACGAGGCCTTAGGCGACGTGTACATGGGGCGATTGCCGAAATACGTCCAAGGGGACGTGTTCGAGATTATGGCGACCACAAGATCGGAGATCGGGTCCGCGCCCGGCCGCTCCAGGGTGATCGAGCCGTGCCGGCGGTTCGGCTCGCCGAGGTACTGCCGGATCACCTGCCGTACGTACAGCGCGTGGGTCGATTTCTTGCCGCGCTCGCGCTGCTGCTCGACCCGGCCGACCACGCCCGCGTCGAAGCCGAGTCCGGCGTTGAAGGTGAACCAGCGGTCCGGGACCGCCTCGTCGATGGTGCCGGGCGTGCCCGAGGTCAGGCCGAGGCCGACAAACCGCTCGCTGCCCTCACGCAGGGCGTCCAGTAGGGCGCCGGTGGCCTCCACCGGGTCGTTGGGCAGCCCCAGGGCGCGGGCGAAGACGTTGGTGGAGCCGCCGGGGACCACGGCGAAGCCGGGCAGCCGGTCCGGGTCGGGGCCGGCGTGCAGGAGGCCGTTGACGACCTCGTTGACCGTGCCGTCGCCGCCGAGGGCCACCACGAGGTCGATGTCGTCGCTGTCCGCCGCCTGCCGGCCGAGGTCGCGCGCGTGGCCGCGGTACTCGGTGGTGACCGCCTCCAGCTTCATCTCGCTCGCCAGTGCGTGGATCAGGACGTCGCGCCTGCGTGCGCTGGTGGTGGTAGCCGCCGGATTGACCACGAGAAGTGCACGCATGGATGGCAGCGTACCTACCCGGGGGTACCCGGCCTACACCGAGGTAGGGAACGGGTAAGAGGCGGGGGTACGAGCCCGGACACGTGGCGCCGCGCCGGCCTTCGCCGTTGGGGATCTCACCGTTGCCGGGTGCGGTTCCGCGGTGGGCCGGTCGCGCAGCCCCCGCGCCCCCCAGGGGGTGGCGGCCGCCACACCCGCCCGTGTTCCTCAAAGCCCTGCGGCTACCCTGCTGGGGTGAGCAGTGAGCAGAACCCCGCCCCGGAACCCCGGCCCCGTCGGCTGACGTACGCCGCCCTGCTGGCCGCCCTGGAGGGCGGCGCGCTGGTGGTCGGCGGGCTGTGGGTGCTCGTCCTCGGGGCCACCGGTGCCCCGGACGACCGGCAGCAGGCCGTGACCCTGGGCGTCACGCTGGTGGTGCTCGCGCTGCTGCCGTTGCTCGCCGCGCGCGGACTGCTGCTGCGGCGCAGCTGGAGCCGTGGCCCTGCGGTGATCACCCAGCTCTTGGCGCTGCCGATCGCCTACAACCTGCTCCAGGCCGACAGCATGGCCATCCCGGCCGGGATCGCCCTGGCCGTCGTAGCCGTGGCGGCGCTCGTGCTGCTCGTCAACGGCGAGACGACCCGGGCCCTCGGCATCAAGGGACCGGGTCGCGCCGAATAGATCACTCCGAAGAGATCACTCCGGACGGATCACTCGGACAGGTCACTCCGGACAGGTCACTCTTCGACGAGCAGCTTCTCCCGCAGCTGTGCCAGCGTGCGGGCCAGTAGCCGGGAGACGTGCATCTGGGAGATGCCGACCTCCTGCGCGATCTGCGACTGGGTCATGTTCCCGAAGAAGCGCAGCAGCAGGATCCGCTTCTCCCGCGGCGGGAGATCCTCCAGCAGCGGCTTCAGCGATTCCCGGTACTCCACGCCCTCCAGCGCCTCGTCCTCCGCGCCGAGGGTGTCGGCGACCGCCGGGGACTCGTCGTCGGTGTCGGGGACGTCCAGGGACAGCGTGGAGTACGCGTTGGCGGACTCCAGGCCCTCCAGGACCTCCTCCTCGGAGATCGCGAGCTTCTCGGCCAGCTCGTGGACCGTGGGGGAGCGGCCGTGCAGCTGGGACAGCTCGGCCGTCGCCGTGGTCAGCGAGAGCCGCAGCTCCTGCAGCCGGCGTGGCACGCGGACCGCCCAGCCCTTGTCGCGGAAGTGCCGCTTGATCTCGCCGACGACGGTCGGGGTGGCGTACGTGGAGAACTCGACGCCGCGCTCCGGGTCGAACCGGTCCACGGACTTGATCAGACCGATCGTGGCGACCTGGGTGAGGTCGTCCAGCGGCTCACCGCGGTTGCGGAACCGGCGCGCCAGGTGCTCCACGAGCGGCAGATGCATACGGACCAGCTGATTGCGCAGCTCGGCGTACTCCGCGCTGCCCGCGTTCAGCTTGCGCAGCTCCACGAACATCGCCCGCGCACCGCTGCGGTCCTGAGGGCCGTGCTGTGCGGCCTGCACGGCCTGCGCACCCGGCGCCTCGTCCTCGGCGTTTCGCTCGTGCTCGCTCATCGTCCCGCCCGTAGCCCTTCCCCGAGCCATGGCCCCCGCGTGGACGGCGGGTCCGGCGCCGCCGGATCCCTCCGGCCGTACGCCCTGCACGGCAGCGTCGCCTCCGGCACCCGCGGAATCGTCCTGCGGGTGCGGCCTGGCCTGCTCGGGGATGCCGTCGATGCCGTCCGCCATGCGCCGGGAACCGTCTCTGGGGGCTTCCCCGGAGATCTCGCCCGCGCTCGACCAGGGGGCACCCCCGTCCCCGGTCGGCAGCTCGCGTGTGCCGCGCTCTTCGTCCCGCACCGGACCGTCCCCGTTCCTCACGCCGGGCCGGGGCCCGCGCCGCGCTGTTTGTAGAGGCTGATCGACACGGTCTTGTCCTCGTCCACGGCGGACGAGACCTTGCCCGCGAGGGCCGACAGCACGGTCCAGGCGAAGGTGTCCCGCGACGGGGCATGACCGTCCGTGGTCGGCGCCGAGACCGTGACCTCCAGCGAGTCGTCGACGAGCCGGAAGACACAGCTGAGCACGGAGCCGGGCACGGCCTGTTGGAGCAGGATCGCGCAAGCCTCGTCGACGGCGATGCGCAGGTCCTCGATCTCGTCCAGGGTGAAGTCCAAGCGGGCCGCGAGACCGGCCGTGGCCGTCCGCAGCACCGACAGGTAGGCACCCGCGGCCGGCAGCCGGACTTCCACGAAGTCCTGATTCGCCGCGGGCTCGCCTGCGATCTGGGACACCCTCACCTCCATGGTGGTACAAGCTTTACGGGGCCGAGGGTCGCCCCCCGGGGTAACGCGTACGTGGTTCGGCGGTGACGCTATCGCGCTCCGAACGTTCCTGTCCCGGGATCCCAACCCCCCTTGCGTCACTCACAGTAAAGCTGTGTATACGCTCCGTGTCTAGAGGGTTTGCGGGCCCAAATGGGAAGAGCGCGCGCCGGGTTGACGTACCCAGACGTCAGACGCTCGAACCGTCGTGCGGCCGCCGCCGCATGCAGTGTCACACGAGAACGCGGTCGGACGGGAATGCGACCACGCCAGAACCCGCGCGACGCGAGGGGCTCAGACGAGAACGTGGTCCACGAAGCACCACCGCCATTCCTCGCCGGGCTCGAAGGACCGCATGACCGGGTGGCCGGACGTCTCGTGGTGCTGTGTCGCGTGCCTTCCCGGAGAGGAGTCGCAGCAGCCGACATGGCCGCAGCTGAGGCACAGCCGCAGCTGCACCGGGTGCGTGCCGTCCCGCAGGCACTCCGGGCAGGTCGGGGCGAGCGGGTCCGGTTCCGGGTGCGGCAGCGCGTCGGCGTGCGTGCACTGTTTCATGATTGCCAGATTACGACGGGTGTGCGGGTGGCCGCGCGGAAAACGAGGGTGGGCGAGGATCATGGACGTGATGCCGCTGCTGTTGCTGGTGGCGGGCAGTGCGGGGATCGCGGGGATCGCCCGGCGCACCCCGGTGCCGGCGCCCCTGCTGCTGGTCGCGGTCGGCCTGGCCGTCTCGTACGTCCCCGGGATCCCGCACTACACACTGGCCCCGGACGTCGTCCTGCCGCTGGTGCTGCCCCCGCTGCTCTACAAGGAGGGCACCGAGAGCTCGTACCTCGATCTGCGGGCCCAGATGCGGCCCGTGGGGCTGCTGTCGATCGGGTACGTGCTCTTCGCGACCTTCGTCGTCGGCTGGGCCGCCTATCTCGTCGTACCCGGACTGCCGCTGACCGCCGCGCTGGTGCTGGGCGCGGTGGTCGCCCCGACGGACGCGGTCGCGGCCGCGGCGATCGCGCGCCGGGTCGGCCTGCCGTCCCGGATCACCACCATCCTCCAGGGCGAGTCCCTGCTGAACGACGCCACCGCGATCACCGCCTACAAGGTGGCCCTCGCCGCGGCCGTCGGCGAAGGTGCCACCTGGTCGGGGGGGATCTGGGAGTTCCTGCGGGCCGCGGTCGGCGGGGTGCTCGTCGGACTCGTGCTCATGGTGCCGATCCACTGGCTGCGCACCCATCTGAAGGAGGCGCTGCTGCAGAACACGCTCTCACTGCTGATCCCGTTCGTCGCCTACGGCGTGGCCGAGCAGTTCCACGGCTCCGGCGTCCTCGCGGTCGTCGTGGTCGCGGTGTATCTCGGGCACCGCGCGTGGGAGGTCGACTTCGCCACCCGGCTCCAGGAGGACGCGGTGTGGCGGATGGTCGCCTTCCTGCTGGAATCGGCGGTGTTCGCGCTGATCGGGCTGCAACTGCCCACCGTCCTCAAGGGGTTGGGGGCATACCAGGGGGGCGACGCGGCCTGGTACGCGATCGCGGTCTTCGCCGTGGTCGTGGCGGCCCGCTTCGCCTGGGTGTTCCCGGCGACCTTCCTGCCCCGCGCGCTCTTCAGCCGGATCAGGGAGCGCGAGGGGGACGTCACCTGGCGGGCGCCGGTCGTGACCGGATGGGCCGCCATGCGCGGTGTGGTGTCCCTCGCCATCGCGTTCTCGATCCCGCTCACGGTGCACGGCGGCGCCCCCTTCCCGCAGCGGAACCTGATCCTCTTCCTGACCTTCACCACGGTCATCGGCACGCTGGTCGTGCAGGGGCTGTCGCTCGCGCCACTGATCCGTCTGATGCGGTTCCCCGGCCGCGATCCGCAGGCCGAGACGCTCGCCGAGGCCAACGCCCAGGCACAGGCCTCCCGGGCCGCCGAGAGCCGCCTCGACGACCTTCTCTCCGACGAGCGCAACGCTCTGCCCCCGCCGCTCGCCGACCGGCTGCGCACGGTCCTGGAGCGCCGCCGCAACGCCGTCTGGGAGCGCCTCGGCCAGACCAACCCGGTCACCGGGGAGTCCTTCGACGACACCTACCGCCGGCTGTCCCGCGAGATGATCAGCGCCGAACGCGAGGTCTTCGTCAGACTCCGCGACCACCGCTACATCGACGACGAGATGCTGCGCGCGCTCCTCAGACGGCTGGACCTGGAGGAGGCGGCGGCCTTCCGGGAGGCGGGTTAGCCCCGGTGGAGGCGGGTCGGCCCGCCGGGAACGGCCGCCCGGTGACGACGGCGGCGATCGTCGTCCCGCGCGGGAAGGCACCCTCGTCCGCCAGGACGACAAGTCCGTAGAGCAACTTGGCGACATAGAGACGCTCGACGGGCAGCCCGTGGCGGTCCTCGAAGTCCTCGGCGAACGCGTGCAGTTCGGGTGTCGTACGCGCGTAACCGCCGAAGTGGAAGCGCTCGTCGAGGGACCAGGCGCCGGTACGGCCGCCGAAGGCACGTTCCTGCAGTGCCTGTATGTCGCGCTCCAGGAAGCCGCCCCTGAGCACCGGTACGCCGAGCGCCCGCTGCCCTGCCGTCAGCCCGGCGGCCAGCCCCGCGAGCGTGCCGCCGGTGCCGCAGGCGACCGCGACGACGTCGGCGTGCCCGCGCAGCTCCTCGCCCAGCGCCCGGCAGCCGTGCACGGCCGCGCCGTTGCTGCCGCCCTCGGGCACGACGTACGCCTCCTCGGCGCCGGCCGCGCGCAGGATCGCGGCCAGGGTCTCCGGCTCGGTCTTGCGTCGGTACGTCGATCTGTCGATGAAGTGCAGCCGCATGCCGTCCGCCGCGCAGCGGGCCAGGGAGGGGTTGAGCGGACGGCCGGCCAGTTCCGCGCCGCGGACCACGCCGGTGGTCGCGAGCCCGAGGAGGCGGCCCGCGGCGGCGGTGGCGCGCAGGTGGTTGGAGTAGGCCCCGCCGAACGTGACCAGCGGGCGGCCCCGCGCCGCCTCGATGTTCGGCACGAGCTTGCGCCACTTGTTGCCGATGAGGTGGGGGTGGATCAGGTCGTCGCGCTTGAGCGACAGCCGCAGCCCGTGCCGCTCGAACCGGTCGTCCCGCACGTCCTGGAGGGGCGAGGGGAGCCGGGGCACGAGCGCGTCGGGGCTGGTCACGGCTTCATTGTCACCCGGTGCGGGGGCTGGGCGGGCGCGCCCCCTGGCGCGGCGACGGCACCTTGCGGACGACGTACTGCGGCGACGGACGAGCACGGGACGGGAGCCTTCTCCATGCCCGGTAATCCGATGATCCATTCCCGCTCATTCGGGTAATGGTGCGACCACGGTCCGTGATGGAAGGCTCGGATCCCGAGGCCGGTGCACCCTGCGATTCGGCACCGGGAATACCTGGGAGGCAATTCTCTATGTCGGTAGGCGAAGAGGTCCGCACGGATCAGGGCAAGCCGCAGCAGTCCCTCGGGACGGCGGCAGCGCGGAACCTGGCCACCACAACCAAGTCCGTTCCGCAGATGCAGGAGATCAGCTCCCGCTGGCTGCTGCGCACGCTCCCGTGGGTCGACGTACACGGCGGCACGTACCGGGTCAACAGGCGACTGGCGTACACCGTCGGCGACGGTCGCATCACCTTCGTCAAGACCGGGGACCAGGTCGAGGTCATCCCGGCCGAACTCGGCGAGCTGCCGGCCCTGCGCTCGTACGAGGACGAGGAGGTGCTGACGGAGCTGGCCCGCCGCTGCCGCCAGCGCGACTTCGCGCCCGGCGAGGTGATCGCCGACTTCGGCAACCGGACGAGCGAGGTGTACCTGCTGGCGCACGGCAGGGTCGAGAAGATCGGCACCGGCCCCTACGGCGACGACGCCGTCCTCGGAGTCCTCGCCGACGGCGCCTACTTCGGCGAGCAGGCACTGCTGGACCCCGACGCCATCTGGGAGTTCACCGCCCGCGCGGACACCGCGACCACCGTGCTGATCCTCAGCCGCCAGGACTTCGAGCAGGTCGCCGAGCGCGCGGACACCCTGCGCGAACACCTGGAGCAGCTCCGCTCGGTGCCGGAGCAGCGGACCAACAAGTACGGCGAGAAGGAGGTCGAGCTGGCGGCCGGCCACTCCGGCGAGCCCGACATCCCGCACACCTTCGTGGACTACGAGCCCCGGCCTCGCGAGTACGAGCTGAGCATCGCCCAGACCGTGCTGCGCATCCACACGCGCGTGGCCGATCTGTACAACCAGCCGATGAACCAGACCGAGCAGCAGCTCAGGCTCACGGTCGAGGCGCTCAAGGAGCGCCAGGAGCACGAGCTGATCAACAACCGCGAATTCGGCCTGCTGAACAACTGCGAGTACGACCAGCGGATCCAGCCGCACGACGGCGTGCCCGGCCCGGACGACATGGACGAGCTGCTCAGCCGTCGGCGCAGCACCAAGCTGTTCCTGGCCCACCCGCGCGCGATCGCGGCGTTCGGGCGCGAGCTGAACAAGCGGGGACTGGTCCCGGAGACCGTCGAGATCGGCGGCAACCGCATCCCGACCTGGCGCGGAGTGCCGATCTACCCCTGCAACAAGATCCCGGTCAGCCCGGAGCGCACGACCTCGATCATCGCCATGCGTACCGGCGAGCAGGACCAGGGTGTCATCGGCCTCAGGCAGTCGGGCATCCCGGACGAGATCGAGCCGAGCCTGTCGGTGCGGTTCATGGGCATCAACGAACAGGCGATCATCAAGTACCTGGTGACGGCCTACTACTCGGCCGCCGTGCTGGTGCCCGATGCGCTCGGCGTGCTGGAGAACGTCGAGATCGGCCGGTGGAGGTGACGTTTCCGCACTTCGCGGCCGTGTCCCCGCTCGCCCGGGAGGGTAGACCCTCGGAATATGCGTCCGGCCGGGCCGGCTACGCCGGTGTCCGCGGACCTGGCGAGGGGGAGACATGGCCGAGTTCATGACGGAGACCGAACAGCCTTCCCCCACCGTGCCGCACCCCGGCTCGGCGGGGGAACGGCGGGGGAGGACCGGCGACACGGATGTCGGTCCGCTCGACGGACAGGAGGCGGCGGCGCTGCTGGAGCGCACCCGGACCCTGGTCGACCCGGAGCTGCGCGCGGCCCTGGAGTCGCTGCCCGGCTCCATGCGCCGGATCGCGCTCTACCACTTCGGCTGGCAGCACGCGGACGGCACCCCGGCGCGGGACAACGCCGGCAAGGCGATCCGGCCCGCGCTCGTCCTGGCGGCGGCCACCGCCCTCGGCGGACCGGCGGCCTGTGCGGCGGCGGTCCGGGCGGCGGTCGCGGTCGAACTGGTCCACAACTTCACGCTGTTGCACGACGACGTGATGGACCGGGACGCCTCCCGTCGGCACCGGGCCACGGTCTGGACCGTGTTCGGCGTCCCCGACGCGATCCTCGCCGGTGACGCCCTGCAGGCGCTGGCCCTGCGGCTGCTCGCCGAGGACCCGCACCCGGCCTCCGGTCCGGCCGCGGCCCGGCTCGCGGACTGCGTCGTGGAGCTGTGCGCGGGTCAGCACACCGACACGGACATGGAACGGCGCGGCCCGGACGAGGTCACCCTGGACGAGGCGCTCGCCATGGCCGAGGCGAAGACCGGCGCGCTGCTGGGCTGTGCCTGCGCCCTCGGCGCTCTGTACGCGGGCGCCGACGGTGAGGACGTGGCCGCGCTGGACGGCTTCGGCCGCCAGGCCGGGCTCGCCTTCCAGCTGATCGACGACGTCATCGGCATATGGGGTGACCCGCGACGCACCGGGAAGCCGGCCGGCGCGGATCTCGCGGCCCGCAAGAAGTCGCTGCCCGTGGTGGCGGCCCTGTCCTCCGGCACGGAGGCGGCGGCCGAACTCGCCGAGCTGTACGGCAAGCCGTACGTCTCCGGGGACGCCGAGGGCATCGCCCGTACGGCACTGGCCGTGGAGCGGGCCGGCGGCCGGGACTGGGCGCAGGCCGAGGCGGCCGACCGGATGGCCCGCGCCATGCAGGAGCTGGCCCGCGCGATCCCCGTCCCCGAGGCGGCGGGCGGTCTGCTGGCGCTCGCCGAGTTCGTCACCCGGCGCACCGGCTGAGCGCCACCGGCACCGGCGGCCGGGAAGAATCCGGAGCGCGCGGCCCGCGCGGCCCCTGACCCCGCACGGGCATCGAGGCTCCGGCCAGGCGGGCCCGCACACCCCCACTGTGTGCGGGCCCGCCGCATGCGCGCATGCGGAATCGGTTCTCCCACTTGCGACCGGCCACGAAAACCCCTTGCGACCACTACGGTTGGAGTACTACAAATAAACCACTACGAATGGAGTGGTCATTCGGCCGCACCGAGTCCGTGCAGAAAAGAGACCAGCTTGCGCAAGCTCACCTACTTCATCGCCTGCTCGCTCGACGGCTTCATCGGAGACGAGCAGGGCGACGGCACCGCGATGCTCCGCTTCATGGACGAGGAGTACTTCGACTTCCTCAAGACGGAGTTCCCGGAGACCCTGCCCACCCACGGCCGCACCCCGCTGGGCCTCGACCACCTGGAGAACAAGCGGTTCGACACCGTCATCCAGGGCAGGGCCAGCTACGAATTGGCCCTCAAGGAGGGCATCACCAGCCCCTACGCCCATCTGCGCGAGTACGTCGCCTCCCGCAGCATCGCCGAGTCCCCCGACCCGAACGTCGAGATCATCTCCGCCGACCTGATCGGCAAGGTGCGCGCGCTGAAGGCGGAGGAGGGCGGCCTGGGCATCTATCTGTGCGGCGGTTCGCACCTCGCCGGAGAGTTGCTGGAGGAGATCGACGAACTCGTCATCAAGACCTATCCGCTCGTCTACGGCAAGGGCATGCCCATGTTCGGCAGCGGCCTCGACATCAAGGAGTTCACCCTCGACGGGGTGCGCGCCTTCGGCAACGGCGCGCTCGTGCGGACCTACACGAGGAAGCGCTGAGCCCGCCGCCGACGCCGTACCGGACGCCGTAGCGTGGGCGCATGCCGAAACTGCCCCGTATCTTCCACATCACCGAACGCTCCCTGTGGGAAGCGGCCCGCGAGCGCGGCGCCTACGAGGTGTCGACCCGCGGCCGCACCCTCCAGGAGGAGGGCTTCCTCCACTTCTCCACCCGCGAGCAACTCCCGCGCATCGCCGCGTTCCTGTACGGCGACTACGACGGCCCGGACGAGCTGGTCGTCCTGGTCGTGGACCCGGCCCTGGTGGGCGTGCCGGTGAAGTACGAGGCGGTGGAGCCGGGCGGGGAGGAGTTCCCGCATGTGTACGGGCCGCTGCCGGCCGCTGCCGTGGTGGAGGTGGAGTCCTGGGGGTGACCGGTACCCCTGTCCCGTGGGTTCGGCGGGCCTACGCGCCGGCCGTGTGCCGAGCGGCGCTCGGCAGGCCGCCCGTCTCCGGATCGCGGCCGGTCAGGCAGTAGGTGCCGCCCGCCGGATCGCGCATCACCGACCAGTGCGGGCCGTGGGACACCGCGACGGCCCCCAGCTTCTCGTGCCGGGCGCGGACCGCGGCGATGTCCGCGCAGGCGAGGTCGAGATGGGCGGAGGCCGGGCGCTCCTCGTCGAGCCGCTGGAGCAGGATCCGCACGGGAAGCCCCGCGGGCGGCTGCAGCACCTCGAACTCCGGGCGGGACCCCTTCCGCCGCTCCCAGCCGGTGAGGGCGGCCCAGAAGTCCGACTCGGCGGCGTATCCGGACGGCGGGGTGTCGAGGCAGACCTGGTCGAGCCGGCTGCCCGCCACCACCGGCGGTCGTACCGTCTCCCCGTGCCAGGGCACGGCGCAGAACAACTGCCCCGCCAAAGAGCGCAGTACGACCCAGTCGCCGTGGTCCGCCACCACCGTCGCGCCGAGTTCCCGGGCCGTCCCGGTGAAACCCCGGATGTCCTCGACGCAGAGGTCGAGGTGGGCGCCACCGTCGCCGTCGGTGACGCCCTGGAGCTTCACGCACGCGTCCGCCCCGGTGGCCTCCTCGGGCCGCAGGGTCAGGAACTCGCCCTGTTCGCCGCGGGGTTCGGATGCGCGGGTGCCGGTGACGGCGGTCCAGAAGACGCGGGCCCCGGGCAGCCGGTCGGCGGGACGGTCGGCGAAGGCGTACGTCCAGCGAATGATCATGCCGGGAGTGTAGGCGTGAATTCCCTGGCGGGCCCGGGGAATTCACGCGGGCCGTTCATGGCGCGGATCCGTCATTCCGCGGGGCGCTGGAGGAAGCGGAGCTGGTTGCCCGCCGGGTCCCGGAAGGCGCAGTCGCGGACCCCGTACGGCTGGTCCGTCGGCTCCTGGAGCACATCGGCGCCGGACGCCCGCACCCGCTCGTACAGCGCGTCGCAGTCCTCGGTCGTGAAGATGACACCCCGGAGCATGCCCTTGGCGAGCAGTTCGGCCATCGCCTGCCGGTCGGCGGGGGAGGCGTCCGGGTTCGCGCCGGGCGGCTCCAGCACGACCTCGACGTCCGGCTGGAGCGGCGAGCCCAGGGTCACCCAGCGCATGCCCTCGAAGCCCACGTCGTTGCGGACCTCCAGGCCGAGCACGTCGCGGTAGAAGGCGAGCGCCTTGTCGTGGTCGTCCACCGCGATGAAGCACTGCTTGAGTTTCACGTCCATGCAGTCACGCTAGGCCCATCCGGGCCGGGACGCGCGCGACTCGGTGCCGTGCAGGTCGGTACGGGTGGCGGCGCGGGCAGGTGACGCACGGGTCAGTACGGGCGGCGGCGCGGGCGGGTGAACGTACGGGCCACGCAGGACGGGATCACTGCGCTCTCCTCGTGGTCACGGGCCCGGTAGGCGCTCGGGGTCTCGCCGACCAGCTCGGTGAAGCGGGAGCTGAAGGAGCCGAGCGACGTACAGCCCACGGCGAGGCAGACCTCGGTCACGGTGAGGTCGCCCCGGCGCAGCAGCGCCTTGGCCCGCTCGATCCTGCGCGTCATCAGATAGCTGTACGGCGTCTCGCCGAAGGCCTTGCGGAAGCTGCGCTGGAAGTGGCCCGGCGACATGTGGGCTCCGCGGGCCAGCTCGGTCATGTCGAGCGGCTCGGCGTACTCGCGGTCCATGCGGTCGCGCACGCGCCGCAGCCGTCTGAGGTCGTCCAGGGTCACGTCCACAGCGTGGCACAGGGCACTGACATCGCGGGTCGAGGCGAGGGCATGGCGGGAGGGGGAGACGGCATGGCGGGATGGGGCGACGACATGGCGGGATGGGGCGACGACATGGCGGGATGGAACGAGTCCGCACAGGAATGCACAACAGAGTCCCCCATCTTCGACACTTCGTTCGCCTTCAGTTAGCCGCGCATTGGCCTGCCCTTGCTTGCCTTGGGGAATGGACCACATCACGTTCCTCGTGGCGGTCGTCATCGTCACGGCACTGGCGTTCGACTTCACGAACGGGTTCCACGACACCGCGAACGCGATGGCGACCTCCATCGCCACCGGCGCGCTCAAACCGCGCACCGCGGTTCTGGTCAGCGGAATCCTCAACATCGTCGGCGCCTTTCTGTCCACCGAGGTGGCCAGGACGATCTCCGGCGGAATCGTGGACGACACACTGGTCAGCCCGGCGATGATCTTCGCCGGGCTGGTCGGGGCGATCCTGTGGAACCTGGTGACCTGGCTCGCCGGGCTGCCCTCCAGTTCCTCCCACGCCCTCTTCGGCGGTCTGATCGGTGCCGTCTGGGTCGGTGCGGGCTCTCACGGCGTGCACTTCGACAAGGTTGTCGAAAAGGTTCTGATCCCGGCCGTGGCCTCTCCGGTGGTGGCCGGCCTGGCCGCCCTGGTCGCCACCTACCTCGCCTACAAGCTCAGCGCCCGCGCCCGTCAGGACTCGGTGACCAAGGGTTTCCGCCTCGGCCAGATCGCCTCGGCGTCCCTCGTGTCCCTGGCGCACGGCACCAACGACGCCCAGAAGACCATGGGTGTCATCACGCTGACGCTGATCTCGGCGGGCGCGCTCGGCCATGACGCGGGCCCGCCGGTGTGGGTGATCGGCGCGGCGGGCGTGGCCATCGGTCTCGGCACCTACCTGGGCGGCTGGCGGATCATCCGCACCATGGGCAAGGGGCTGGCGGAGATCCAGTCGCCGCAGGGCTTCGCCGCGGAGACGGCCTCCACGACGGTGATCCTCACCTCCGCCCACCTCGGCTTCGCGCTGTCCACCACGCAGGTCGCCTCGGGCAGCATCCTCGGCGCCGGTCTCGGCCGCCGCCTCGCGGAGGTCCGCTGGGGCGTGGCAGGCCGGATGGTGCTGGCCTGGCTGATCACCCTGCCGTCCGCCGCGCTGGTCGGTGGCCTCGCGGCGAGCGTGGTCAAGCACGGCGGCAACATCGGTACAGCGGTCATCGCCCTGGTCGCCCTGGCCCTCGCCGCCGTCATCGTCGCCGCGTCCCGCCGCAACCCGGTGCGCGCCGACAACGTCAACGAGCACCACGAGGTCACCCTCCGCAACCAGGCCCCGACGCACGTCGGCACGGCCGCCTGACCCTCCGGGAGCCCCCCATGCATGTCGACTGGTCCGCCCTCGGCAAGGTCGCCGCGGTCAGCCTCGGTGTCACGGTCGCCGTGGTCGTCGTCTTCACCTTCGGTGTCCTCGGCCTGTCCCGAGCCGAAGCCGGCCGCTCCGGTTCCGCCACCGCGGGCCGGGCCCAGGCGGCCCTGTGCTTCCTCGCCTGCGCGGCGGTGGTGGCGTACGGGATCTACCTGATCGTGCCGCAGTTCCACTGACGACGCGTACGCACAGCGCGAACGGGCACCGAGGGGGAGGGACACCATGAGCGACGGTGCCGTCTCACCGGCCCGGCACCGGGGCCACCGGGACGTCGCCGACGTACGCCTCAGTAGGCTTGTGCGCCGGACAAAGGAGCGCTGCGCATGAGCTGTCGCCTGAAGGCGATCACCCGCGAGGAGCATCTGGCCTTCGTCACGGCCCGCCCCTCCGTGAGTCACATGCAGGTTCCCTCGTGGGGGGATGTGAAGCCGGACTGGCGGGCGGAGAGTCTGGGCTGGTTCGACGAGGGCGGTCGCCTGGTCGGGGCCGGACTGGTCCTGCTGCGACCGTTGCCGAAGGTGAAGCGGTACCTCGCGTATCTGCCCGAGGGCCCCGTCATCGACTGGGCCGCGCCGGATCTCGAGCAGTGGCTGGAGCCGATGCTCGCGTACCTGAAGGAACAGGGCGCCTTCTCGGTGAAGATGGGGCCGCCCGTGGTCACCCGTCGCTGGAGCGCCGAGGCGGTCAAGGCGGCGATCGCCGACCCGCGGGCCACGCGGCTGCGGGACGTGGCGCCCACGGCGCACGAGCCGCAGGCCTTCGGCATCGCCGACCGGCTGCGCCGGATGGGCTGGCAGCAGACCGAGCCCGGCGGCGAGGACGGCTTCGCCGCAGGCCAGCCGCGCCACGTGTTCCAGGTGTCCTTCGCCGGACGCACACTGGAGGAGGTCCAGCGCGACTTCAACCAGCAGTGGCGGCGCAACATCAAGAAGGCGGAGAAGGCCGGCGTCACAGTGGTCCAGGGCGGCTACGAGGACCTGCCTGCCTTCTACGACCTTTACGCCGAGACCGCTGAGCGGGACCGGTTCATCCCGCGCCCGCCGGCCTACTTCCAGCGGATGTGGACCGTGCTGCGGGCCGAGGACGAGAACCGCATGCGCCTCTACCTCGCCCATCACGAGGGAGAGGTCCTCGCGGCCGCCACGATGCTGACCGTCGGGGACCACGTCTGGTACTCCTACGGCGCCTCCACCAGCCGCAGGCGTGAGGTCCAGCCGAACAACGCCATCCAGTGGCGGATGATGTGTGACGCCTACGAACTCGGCGCGCGCGTCTACGACTTCCGCGGCATCACCGACACCCTGGAGGAGAGCAACCACCTGCTGGGACTGCTCCGGTTCAAGGCCGGCACCGGCGGCCAGGCCGTCGAATACCTCGGCGAGTGGGACTACCCGCTCAACAAGCTCCTGCACAAGGCCCTGGACCTCTACATGTCCCGCCGCTGAGGCCCCTGGCCTTTTGGCGATGGGTGGTGATGGGGTGCGGCCGCGTGGACCGGTCAGACGTCACGGCGGCGCACGACGATGACGGCGGCGAGAAGCGTGAGGAGCGGCCAGAAGGCGAGCGCGGTCCAGGACTGGAGTGCCGTGGGAGGGAAGGGACCGACGTTGTCCCACGCGGTGCCGAGGCTGGTCAGGGTGTTCCACGCGTTCTGGGGTGCCGAGTTGCTCAGGGCGGCCGTCAACCGGTTGCTGCCGGAAGGTACGGCGCCCAGCAGGACCGGGGCCAGGACGGCTGTGAACAGGGCAGCCGCGGAGGTTCGGACGAGTGTGCCGATGGCCATGCCGATGACGGCGCACACCGGCAGGATTGCGGCGGATGCCACGAAGCCTTGCAGGACACCGGGCTGACTGATCGAGATGCCTATTTGGTCGCCGGACAGGATCGTCCGGGCGGTGATGCACGAAGCGATCGCGGTGATGAGGCCGACGACGCACGTGACGCTCGCGACGACGACCGCCTTGGCGAGTACGACGCGCAGGCGGTTCGGGACGGCGAGGAAGGTCGTGCGGATCAGTCCACTGGAGTACTCGCTGCTCATGGCCAGGACACCGAGCATGCCGGCGCCGATCATGAGCAAGCCCCACGTGCCGGAGTTGAAGGAGCCTCTCAGCGGATCGTAAGCGGCATGCGCCGACGCGCCGACAAGGTGGACACCCGAGCAGGTGAACCACTCACCGCAGACGGTGATCACCGGAGCGAGCGCCAGCAGGACGTAGGCCGAGCGCTGTGAGAACAGCTTGATCCGCTCGGCGGCGAGCAGGTCGCGGAACCGGCCGCGGAGTTCGTCGCCGACTGCGAATGTCGTCGGTTTGGTGGTTGTGGCCATCAGGGTCCCTTGTCGCATATGTCAGAACGGGAGGGGGCGTGTCCGGTCGGGTGTCCGGCGTCGGTGGCGCCGTCACACGTCGCGGTGGCGCAGGACCGTCACGGTGACGGCGACCGAGACGACGGCCCAGACGCTGAGCGAGATCCAGGCCGCCGGAACGGAGGAGACGCGTTCGACGAGGTGCCCGTGGCTCATGATGGCCAGGCGGCCCCAGGCATACGCGGGAAGGGTGTTGCCCAGGTCTGCCCGCTGGTTGGCGGACAGCAAGGGGAGGGGCGCCTTGACGGCCAGCGGACCGACGAGGAAGAAGACGAGGACGGCGAAGACGGTGCCGGCCGTGTTGCGGATGAGCGTGGCGGCGGCCATGCCGATCAGGCCGCAGGCCGGGACCATGACCGTGGTGCCTGCGATGAGACGCCAGATGCCAGGGGTGCTGAAGGAGAAGCCGGTGATCCGGTCCGAGACGACGGCCAGGGTGATGCCCCAGCACCCGATGCCGATGAGCAGGCCGAGGACGGCCAGCACGGCGCTCACCACCGTGACCTTGGCGAGCATCACGCGGCCTCGGGCCGGCACAGCGATGAGGGTGGTGCGGATCAGTCCGCTCGCGTGTTCACCGGCGACGGTCATCGAGCCGATCGTGCCGGCGGTGGCCATGAGCAGGAGGAACTTCGGGAAGTCGAAGGCGTCGTGCGCGGGGTCGGGGTCGAGCTTGGCGAAGGCGGGCCACGTCGGGTAGGAGTCGTGGGCGAGTTGGGCGGCGCGGTAGGCCAGGTAGAGGTAGAAGACGAGGAGGATGCCCAGCACGACGGAGGTCGAGCGCAGCGACCAGAGTTTGATCCATTCGGCGCCGAGCAGATCGCGCCAACGGGCAGGCCCGGCAGCGCCGCGTCGAGTGGCAGCCGCGGGATGCGTCGAGAGGGTGGTCATCGGTCCTTGCTCCTTGCGGGCGTGGCTGAGGCGCGGTACTGGACGCTGGCGGCTGTCAGTTCCATGAAGGCGTCCTCCAGCGTTCCGTCGTGCGCGGTGACCTCGTGGACCAGGACACGGTGGGTGAAGGCGAGTTCGTTGATGCGGGCCGCGGTGAGGCCGGTGACGGTGAGGACGTCACGGCCCTGCGACAGCACCGAGGCACCCGCGTTGAGCAGCCTCTCGGCCAGCACAGCCGGGTCGGGGGTTCGCACGGTGACGCCTGCGGTGGTGGCGCGGGCGGCAAAGTCGGCGAGGGGCTCGTCGGCGAGCAGCCTGCCGCCGCCGACGACGACAAGGTGGTCGGCGGTGTGCTCCATCTCGCTCATCAGGTGGCTGGAGACGAAGACGGTACGTCCCTCGGCGGCCAGGCGGCGGAACAGCTCGCGGGCCCACCGGATGCCCTCGGGGTCCAGGCCGTTGACCGGTTCGTCGAAGAGCAGCACCGGGGGATCGCCGAGCAGGGCGGTGGCGATTCCCAGGCGTTGGCGCATGCCGAGCGAGAACCCGCCGACCCGCCGACGGCCCGCCTCGCCCAGACCCACCATCTCCAGCACCTCCTGGACCCGGCGGCGGGGCAGGCCGTTGCTGCGGGCCAGTGCGGCCAGGTGCGCGTTCGCGGTGCGCCCCCGGTGGACGTCACCCGCGTCCAGCAGGGCGCCGACGTGGCACAGGCCGGTACCGAAGTCCTGGAAGCGACGGCCGTTGATGGTGGCCGTGCCACTGGTGGGGGCGTTCAGGCCGAGAAGCATGCGCATCGTGGTGGTCTTGCCGGCGCCATTGGGCCCGAGGAACCCGGTCACGTGCCCGGGCCGGACGCAGAAGGTCAGGCCGTCGACGGCCCATACGCTGCCGTAGCGCTTGGTCAGCTCGTTGATTTCGATCACGCTGTCCAGGCTGTCGTCGACCGGGTCGGTGTCACATCAGTCCGCGGGCTCCCGCCTTGTCAGCCCACGGGATGCAGACCACGGTCCGATACGACCGTCGGCCTCGGTGGATAGCATCGCCGGGTGCGACCCCGCCTCCTCACGCCTGCGGCCCTGCTGCGCCGGTTGTCGCCGGACCCGCTGACGGCACTCGGCTGGTGCGCCGTCCCCGTGTTCGCACTGATTCTGTACACCGAGATGCCTCAACCCACGCACCCGGTCTTCCTGCCGTCCGGTCACTTCGTTCACATCGGGCGCTGGGCCTTGGTGGGGCTGGCTCTGCTGATGGCATGGCCGGTCGGCTGGGGGAGTCGCCGACCGTTGCCGGTCCTCGCGGTGCTGCTGACCGAAGCGGTCATGGCCCGGGTGTGCGGGGACACGACGTGGCCCCTGTTCCTCGCGGCGGACGTGCTGGTCTTCTACACAGCCGTCACCCGTTCGCGTCGGGCCGCCGTCGCAGCGGTGGCCGGCGTGCTGGCCGTCTGGGCCCTGGTCGCGACGGCCCTCGTCCCGCGAGCGGCGGCCTTCGAGGTTCTCACCGGTCCGTGGTCGGTCCTCGTCGTGGCCACCGCCGTAGCTTGGCTCCTCGGCAGCTGGATCCGACTGCGGCAGGACCACGCCGAAGCCCTGCGAGCACAGGCCGCGACGCAGGCAGTCCAGGCCGAGCGGCTGCGGATCGCCCGGGAGATGCACGACACGGTGGCCCACAGCATCGGCGCCATCGCGATCCAGGCCGGTGCGGCGAAGCGGGCCGTCGACAGCCAACCGGACGGTGTGCGCGAGGCGCTGGGCATCATCGAGCAGACCAGCCGGGAGACGCTGACCGGGCTGCGGCGCATGCTCGGCGTCCTGCGCGAGGCCGAATCGGAACCGGCGCCGTCCACCCCGGCGCCGGGCTTGCAGGACGTCGACCGGTTGGCCGCGACGGCGGCGGACGCCGGAGTGCGGCTGGAGGTGCAGTGGCATGGCCGACGACGCCCGCTCGCCCCCGAGATCGAGCTCGCCGCCTACCGCGTCATCCAGGAGTCGGTGACCAACGTCGTACGTCACGCGGGCGGCGCCCACTGCCTCGTCCGCGTCGAGTACGAGGAGGAGGAGCTGTCCATCGAGATCACCGACGACGGACACGCAAGGGCGACCACGAACCCGCGCAGCGGCTACGGAATCACCGGAATGCGCGAGCGCATCGCCCTGCTTCACGGCCACTTCAGCTCCGGACCGCGGACCGAAGGCGGCTTCCGCGTCGCGGCTAGGCTGCCCATATGACGATCCGTGTGCTCCTTGCCGACGACCAGCCGGTGGTCCGCGCCGGACTGCGCATGCTGATCAACGACATCCCGGACATCGAGATCGTCGGGGAAGCCGGAACCGGCGCCGAGGCGGTCCGGCTGGCCGGCGATCTCCACCCCGACGTCGTCGTGATGGACATCCGGATGCCTGTCATGGACGGCATCGAGGCCACCCGGCTCATCAAGGCAGAAACCTCGGTGAGCGTGATCATCCTCACGACCTTCGACGACGACGAGAACGTCTACGCCTCGCTGCACGCCGGCGCGAGCGGCTTCCTGATCAAGGACATGGTGCTGGACGACATCGTGACGGCGGTCCGCGTCGTCGCCGCCGGCGACGCCCTGATCGCACCCGGCGTCACCCGGCGCCTCATCCAGGAGTTCACCGGCCGGGGTGCTGCGCCCGCCCGGCGCCGACGTGAGATCAAGGGGATCACCGAACGCGAACGCGAAGTGCTGACCCTCATCGGACGCGGCATGTCCAACGCCGAGATCGCCGCCCATCTGTACATCAGCATGGCCACCACCAAGAGCCATGTGGCGCGCCTGCTGACCAAGCTCGATGCCCGCGATCGAGTCCAACTCGTCATCGCCGCCTACGAGTCAGGCCTGGCCTGACCATCCGACTGGAACCCCGCCGGCGGGGCGCCGGTCGGGGCGGTGTCCAGCCACGTGACGGTGGCCAGTGAAGTCGGAGTACTCGGTGACCCGGTTTGCCACGAGGTCGAAGTACTGGCGGTAGAGGTTGAGCTCGCGGACGAGGTCATCGCATCCAGCCCGTGCCGCCGGATCACCCTCCCGCCCATGCCGGACGAGGAGGTCACTCCGCCCACGGCCGCCCAGGTGGAGGCCGTGGCTCGGGTCATGCCGCCGTACCTTCGCGCGACCATCGTCACGCTCGCCGGCTCAGGCTTGCGAAGAGGGGAGTTGCTCGGCCTCAAGGTGTCGGACGTCGACTTCAAGGCCGGCACTATCCGCGTCGAGCGTCAAGCAGGTCCAGCTCGTCCTCGGCCACGGATCCGCCGTCATCACGCTGCGGATCTACGCCCCTCTGCGGCCGGGCGAAGAAGACCGCACCCGGACCGCCATGGACGCCGTGCTCGGCGGCCTGCGGACCGGGTGCGGGCAGGGAGACACTGCAATAAAAGAAATCGCAGGTCAGAGGGCGTAAAAGGAGATCACGCCTTCTTGGTCTCCTAGTAACGGGCCGGGTCGGTGACCTGCGGGGATCTTCGCTGTGGGTCGCTGACCTGGCCTTTTGGCGATTGGTGGCGATGGGGTGCGACGGTCCTGATCGGGTGTCCTGCGGACTGTGTGCGGACTGCTGTCCCGCCCGGGGGGGGGTAGGCGGACGACGTCGGACCCTCGGCGGACCGGAACCCCGGCGGCCCGGAGCCGGCATGTTTGCGGGGTGCGCCGACTGCCGGTGATCTCCAGAGTCTGCCGCGCTGGCAATCGGGACGAAGCGGGGTGATCGAGGCGCGAGAGACTAGCCTCGGGTCATGGTGACGCGCACCCGGCTGTATCACGACGGCACTCTCGTCCTGGAGGACTTTCCCGCCAGTGACGTCTCCGCGCATCTCGCCGACCCGGCGTCGGTCCTGTGGTTGGACCTGTACCGGCCCGGGCCTGCCGAGTTCACCATGCTCGGCCAGGAGTTCGGCATCCACGAACTCGCTCTGGAGGACGCCGTACAGCGTGGGCAGCGGCCGAAACTCGACCGCTATCGCACCCACGAGTTCCTCAGCGCCTATTCCGTCACCGTCAGCCCGGACGATGCGGAACTGTCATACAGCGAGATCGCCGTATTCCTCACCAGCCAGGCCGTGATCACCGTCCGCAAGGATGACGGCTTCAACATCGAGAACGTCGTCAGCCGCTGGGACGAGAGCCCGGACCTGGCCGGCCACGGTGTCGGATTCCTGCTGCACGGCCTGCTCGACCATCTCGTGGACGGCCACTTCGTCGCGGTCCAGCAGCTGGACGACAGCATCGAGGAGCTGGAGGGTCTGCTCTTCGTGGCCGGGCGCCGTGAGATCGAAGCCGTGCAACGCCGGGCCTTCGCGCTGCGCAAATCGCTCGTCCAGTTGCGCCGCGTCGTGCTCCCGATGCGGGAGGTGGTCAACACCCTCATGCGCCCTGGCCTGCACGTGATCACCGACCCTCTCGTCCCGTATTACCAGGACGTCTACGACCACGTGCTGCGTGCCACCGAATGGACGGAATCGCTGCGGGACCTGGTGGCCTCGGTCATGGAGACGAACCTCTCGGTCCAGGCCAACAGCATGAACCTGATCATGAAGAAGGTGACGAGCTGGGCCGCGATCATCGCCGTACCCACCGCGATCACCGGCTACTACGGCCAGAATCTCCCCTTCCCCGGTTTCGGCCGCCAGTCCGGATTCATCACCTCGGCAGCCGTCATCGTGGTCTTGTCCGCCGTGCTGTATCTGACGTTCAAGCGCAAGGACTGGCTCTGACAAGGTGCGCCTCGGGCACCCGGGACCAGGTCCCGAAGGCAGGAAAATGCCAGGTCATCTGCAGCCTCTTGGGTCAGCGGCCGGAGTAGTGTGAAGGCACCGGGAGTTCTTCGCGCACCGGCTCCGCTGCGGGTGCCGTTTCCGGCGATCGACAACGCTGGGCCGCTCACGAGCCCGGGGGCAGGTTCGCGCCATGTCCGTGACCATCGACCGTACGACATCGGGCAGGCGCGCGCCGTCGCTGCCAGCTCGCCTGTCCCTGACGCCCGCGCCGGGCGGGCTGGACGGCACGTGGTGGCCTCGTTCCCGTGCCCTCACGCGTGAGCTGCCACCCTTGACGGCCGCACTGGGCGACCTCTGGGGTCGCATTACGCGTATCACGGTGAACCCGACCTACTGGCCCTTGATCCCGCGTCGGGTGTCCGTCGCCGGACGCACGGTGCGTGTGGGCTGGTCCACCGAAGAGCAGGATCCGCACAGACTGACCTTCTTCTCCGCCGATGGCCGCCGGGATGTGCTGGTGATTCCGCCGGAAACCGGTGCGGATGCCGCCGCGCAGCTGATGGCGGGCGACGGTATCGATGCCCCGGCCCGGAAGGAAGCAGCAGACAGGATCGACGCCCGGATCAGGGAAGAAGCGTGGGAGACCGACGGCGGAGCAGGTCGGCCGTCGTCCCTGCCCCGGCCCATCGGCTCGACAGGGCGTTTGCCCGCCGGCCAACGGAGGTGAGAGGACCATGACTCTCATCGCCGTGGCTGTGTTGCTTGTCGTGATCGCCGTCGGAGTCGTTCTCATCCACCGGCTCAACGCTCAGCACAACGAACGGATCGCTGCCTTCCACTACAGCGATGCTCTGCCGGGGATCGGCCGCCGGCTCCGGAGGCACCGCCGACGGGCTGCGGAAGGGACCGCCGACGCGCCCAACGGCGACAGCGACCGCGGATGAAATCGACTCGGACCCGACTGGGGGGCGGTGGAGGAAGGCGCGTCATGGCGATATTGCGAGACCGGAAGACGTACCGCGAGAGGATCATGCAGGCTCTGTACCAAGCCGTCGAGGGCAATCGCCTCCTGGGCGTCGATGGGGCGAAGCTCCGCAACGACCTCGGTATCCCTGAGCAGGACATGGCCGCTGCCTGTATGTACCTGGCGGGCGAAGGCTGGGTCGTCGTGGACTGGGCGAGGGGCAACACGCCCGCGATGATCACGCTGACGCACCAGGGGATCCGGCAGATGGAGACAGAAGAAGAAGGGCGTGGCTGAGCCGCCGCGTCGGTTTCTCGGTCCGAAGTGAACTTCCGCAAGGATTGTTCATGTCGGATTAATCCCTTTGGCGTAACGTGGAAAGCGGGTCGGCGCACGCTCACGTGCAATGACCTGGAAGGGCGGCTCCGGCGGGTATACGCCGGAGCCGTTGCTTGTTTCCGTAACCGCGCCCTGCGGCGAAGCGCTCGCGCGAGCGTCGTGCGGAGTACCGTGAGGTAGCAGGGCCGTATCGCGGTCGCATGCTCTGCGATGGCACTGCTCTCTGCGGACGGGCGGACACCATGGCCGACTCAGACACCCCCGACCTCCCCAGGCTCCTGCCGGACGCCGTCCACCGGTCGGTGAAACCCGGCACGGCCCTGCTGAGGCTGGAGACGACACACTCACGCGAGGGAGTCCTGGACGGCGCATGGTGGCCGCGGTCCCGGGACATCGGCGCCGAACTCCCCTCGCTGATCTCCGCGTTGACCGAGCACCTCGGACCTGTCATCCGGGTCGGTCTGGACGGCAGCGCCTGGGACGAACTGCCGACCCGGGTGATGGTCGACGGCCGAGTCGTCCACATCGATTCCTTCCCGGTAGGTGACGACACCGTCCTCATCACCCGGGGCGACCAGGACCATTTCTCCCTGATGCTGGTCCCTCCGGACACGTCGCCCGACGCGGCACGCGCCGCGATGGCCAGGGCCGTACGGGCCGACAACGTCACCGAGGCCAAACAGATCCTCATCGATACGGGCGGCGGCATGCCTCCTGCGCCGGCCTGACACGTCCGTCGCAGATCGACTCCCCATCGGCCTGGACGCTAGATGCGGGCGTACTTTTCCGTTTGCTGGGCGAATTCCTGGGCCATGGCAGAGCTGACCGTGGGCTTGGTGTCGCGGATCGTGTCCAGGTAGTCGTCGGTGGTGGGGGTGGTCCGGGATCCGGTGTCGAAGGTGCGCTCGAACTGGGCCTGGGAGACGGTTCGCGCCGCGTGGGCGATGTCGGCGGGGGTGAACCCCTCGCTGGCGGACGCGAGTACCGCGCTGTCGGCCCGCGCGCCCGCTCGGGCCAGGTAGCTCTCCCACAGTGCGGTCCTGGCGGTGTGGTCGGGAGGGCCGATCGGCAGCACGTAGTCGAAGCGGCCGTGCCGCAGGAACGCGGAGTCGAGCGTGGTCACGTTGTTCGTGGCACAGACGAGCAGCCGTCCGTCCTGGCTTCGGAACCGGACGATCGCCTTGAGCAGTTCGTTGACGACGCCGACAGCGGTCGCGTCCGCGCCGCCGCGTTCGCCGGCGATCTCCTCGACCTCGTCGATGAAGACGAGGACGTGGTCGAGCCGGGCGATCTCGTCGAAGCGCCGGTTCAGCCCGGTCGCCAGGCCGTACTCGGCGGCCAGACGGGCGGGGAACAGTTCGAGGAAGGGCCATCCCAGGCGGCTGGCGATCGCGTGCGCGAACGTGCTCTTGCCGGTCCCGGGCGGGCCGAACAGCATCACCGCCCGTGGCAGCTCCACTCCGTGCTGGGCGGCCAGTTCGGGATGGGCCAGCGGCAGGACCAGGCGCCGCTCGATGAGCTGCTTCTCCCGTTGCATGCCCGCGACCTTCTGCCACAGTCCCCCTGGCGGCAGCTCCGCTCCGAGCGAGGACAGCGTGCCGGCCGACTGCGGGGTCACCGGCCCGCGCTTTTCGAAGAAGACGAGCCCGGGGCGGGCGCCGAAGTCGCAGTTGCGCAGGGCGGTGGCACCGGTCTCGCCCTCGGGAAGGACGGCGTGCACCGCTCGGACGCCGGCGGCGAAGAGCCGTTGGTCAAGGGCAGTGATCAGGGCACTGCCCAGCCCGCGCTGCCGCCAGGTGGGCGCCATGCAGATGCGCAGGAGCCATGCCCGTTCGCCCTCCACCCTGCTCACCGCGGCGCCGATCAGCACGTCGTCGGCCGTGGCCACCACAGCCGGGTGGCGGGCCTGGAGGGCCGTCACGGCGTCCGAGAGCGGGAAGAGCGGCGGCTCCTCGGTCGTGCTGCTCTCCATGTCGACTCGGATCAGCGCTTCGAGATCGTCCTGGGTATAGTTCCTGACCCGCCAACCCGTCATGATCAGCTCCGCGTGTTCAGCCGTACTCCCATCATCAGCCGATGCCCGGAGGACGCGCGCGACAGACGTCGGCCACGAGTCCGCCTTGGCGGCACGGATCGCTCGGGCCGTAGTCGGGTCACGCCGCGGTGCCGGGCGCGTTGTCGGCCGGGCTGAGGGACTTGTCGGTGCGGCCGGTGCCGGCCGGTGGCGCTGCCGCGGCGGGTGCAGCGGCCGCGGTTTCCCGGGCGAGGAAGGAGCCGAGCTCGCCGATCGTGCTCATGAGGGGGGCCGGGAAGACGACGGTGGTGTTCTGGTCGACACCGATCTCCACCAGGCTCTGGAGATTGCGCAGTTGAAGCGCCAGGGGGTGGGCCATCATGGTGTCCGAGGCGTCGCCGAGCGCGGCTGCGGCCAGGGACTCGCCCTCAGCGTTGATGATCTTCGCTCGCTTCTCCCGCTCGGCCTCGGCCTGGCGGGCCATGGCGCGCTTCATGGTGTCGGGCAGCTGGATGTCCTTGAGCTCGACCAGCGTGACCTGCACACCCCAGTCGACGGTGGTGACGTCGAGGATCTGGCGGATGTCCAGGTTGATACGGTCCGTCTCCGACAGCGTCTCGTCGAGCGTGTGCCGGCCGACGACCTTCCGCAGGGTGGTCTGGGCGATCTGGTTGATCGCCGCGTTGACGTTCTCGACGGCGACGACCGACTTCACGGCGTCGACGACCCGGAAGTAGGCGACCGCCGACACGTCCACGCTCACGTTGTCCCGGGTGATGATGCCCTGGGACTGGATCGGCATGGTGACGACCCGCAGCGACACCCGGTGCAGGGCGTCGACGAACGGGATGATGAACCGCAGCCCCGGGGAGCGTGTTCCGACGAGTCGGCCGAAGCGGAACAGCACTCCCTTCTCGTACTGCTTGACGACCTTCACGGACAGGGCGAGGGCCAGGACGGCCAGGAGGCCGATCACGACGATGAGAACGATCAGGGCTTGCATGTGCTGCTCCTCGGGACGAGGCCCATGGCCACGTGGTGCGGGGACCCGCCGGTCGAGATCCCTGCATGTGCCTGCGTCGGTTCGTGGGGCAGGGCCGAAACCCGTCGGTACGGGCCGCGCAGACGGTCGGTGCGTGGGGCCGGGGACATCGCCTCGTCACCCGTGGTGAGTGGTGCGGTCGCGGCGGCGGCGCGGTGGGAAGCGGCCGCGGCCCCCGTCACGGTGGTCACGTCGTTCGCCGACCGTCGGCGACTTGGACAGTGGTGGTCCCGCAGGGGGTTGTGCCGCGTCGGTGCCGCGGCGCGGGCTGCCAGGCAGGGCGCGACTGTACCGGTGCACGGCGATCCTTTCCGCGTGCTCGATGTCGAGCCGGTGGATCACGAATGCCGCCGCCGCGATGAGGACCAGGAAGGCGCCGGTCGTCAGGAAGGTGTTCATGGCGGCTGTCTCACATGCCGATGATCAGGCGACTGACGCGGCCGGTCCGTGCCGGAACGGCCGCAGGGGAGGGGCCGTCCTCGTGCTTCCCTGCCTCGTCCGGTTCGAGTGGCCGGTCGGCGGCGGCGACGGCGTGCCGGGTCTTGTCCGCGGCGATGAGAGCGCTTGCGGTCAGCGGCGGACCGTCGTAGTCGGACGCGGCCGCCATCAGGCGGGCCGCCGACTCAGCCTCGGTCTCGGGTGGGATGACCAGCAGATCCCAGCGGCCGGTGCCGTAGGAGAGCAGCAGCAGCTTGTGCGGGTCGATCTCCGGGGTGAACCAGCCGACCTTGACGACATGACCGCCCACGGGAATCTCGTGCGGGATGACCGGCCAGCACTTCGGGTTGACGGCGATGCGGGTGATGCGGCCCCACAAGGGGTCCAGCACATCGGTCAGTGCGGGCAGCTCGCTCAGCAGGTCCCGGGAGCGGGGCCACCAGGCACCGTCCAGGAGGCCGCGGGGCGGACCGTCGCTCTTCAGCGCGAGACGCACGGCCGGGGCTGCGACGGGCTCGTGGTGTGGCAGGGGTTGGTGCAAGGTCGCCGACATGATGCGGACCCGTCTCCGGGCCGCCTTCGCGGCGAACCGGGGTTCATCTCTCGCCGAGAACGACCCGGCGTGGAAGCCGGCGTGCGAAATGCCCTCGGTGTTGTCCACCGTACTCCGCGGACGCCGGGGCGGTTGTGGAGTCGACGCGGCATGGCATTCCGCGAAGCGGCTGTCGACACCGGCGTTGAGTGGGCCGAGGACGCAGGGGCACTTCGTATGTCGGCTCCCGGACCGGTCTCCCCCACGAGGGCTCGCGTGCCCTGGCCCAGCACTCCTTGGCTGTGTTATGTGGGGGGTGTTCCTCGTGTTCCGTTCAGCCCGTCGCTCCGCATCAGTCCGCCGGGCGTCGGCGAGGAGTATCCTGGTGATTACCGAGAGCATCTCGTACACCGGCTTCCACGCCGGGTCGTTCTCGGCGATTCATGACAACCGAGCCGGCCGTGACCGGCCCGGGGTTGGGTCCGCGCCATGACCGCGACCATTCCGTTCACACCCGCAGTCGAAGCCCGGGCCCCTTCCTCGTCACCCCTCCGACTCACGCTGGCGCCGGCCGTCGCCCCTCCGGCCCTGATCGACGGTGCCTGGTGGCCTCGTTCGCGCAACCTGACGGAGCAACTCCCGGCGCTCGTCGAATGTCTCGACCCGCTGTGGGGACGGATCACCCGGGTAGCGGTGAGCCGCACGTTCTGGCCGGTCATTCCAGGAGAAGTGCCTGCGCACGGCCACATGGTGCGCGTCGGCTGGTCCAACGCCGGGCAAGACCCGCACAAGCTGTTGCTGCTGTCCTACACGTTCGGCTGCTGGAACCTGCTGGTGATCCCACCGGAGACAGACCCGGCCACCGCGGCCCGGCTCATGGTCACGGCCACCGACCCGTCACGGAACCTCACGGCGAGCGGCCTGATGCAGGAGGCCGAAAGCTTCCGGGCCATGGCAGAGGACGAGGCCGACTCGGACTCGCTCCGGGAGGCGGTCTGGGAATCCGAAGGCGGACACGACGCCCGCCACCCGGCCTCACGTACTCCTGCTGAAGCGGTCATGTGCCACGTGCCGACCCCGGCAGCAGGAGTGTGAGGGACATGGACACACCTTCGTGACGGTGAGTGTGCTCCTCGCGGTGATCGTCTTTGGTGTGATCGTGATTCAGCTGTTCACCGCGAGCCACGATGATCGCATGGAGACCCTGGCCTCCGGCCCTACCCGGCGGTGGCGGTTCTCGCCATGGCGCCGCACACAGAGAGAGAAGTGAACCCGCCCCAAGGAGGATCCGCGGAGCGGGCTCCGCCGGTAGGGCGTTCGCGGGCAGCGGCGGGAGTGGAACGGTCAGCGTGCCGTCGGCCATGTCCATGGTGGTGCGGCTGCCGGCTCACTCCAGGAGGGCGAGGTGGTCGGCGGCGCCCCCGCGCCATTCGATCAGGAAGAGGGTCGCGTCGTCGCTGGTGCGGCCGCCCCGTTGCTGCTTCAGAGCGTGGGAGAGTGCGCGCACCACCGCGCGTACTCCCTTCTCTGTGTGTTCGATGCGGTTGACCCAGTGGATGAGTTGCCCCTCGCCGAACTGCTCTTCACCGGCTTCGTGCTCCTCGATCAGGCCGTCGGTGAAGCACAGCACCCGGTCGCCGGGTTGGAGCGTCTGCTCGCTGATCTGGGGCTCTTCACCGCCGAAGCCGACCGGCAAGGTGGTCGGGCCTGTCAGTTGCTGCACGACTTGGTGGTTGCGGATCAACAACGGTGCGGGGTGGCCCGCGTTGACCCACTGCAGTTGGCCCGTCGCGATGTTCAGGCGCATCATCTGCGCGGTGACGAAGTGCTCGGGCCCGAACTGCTCCGCGATGGCCCGGTCCATGAACGCGTAGATCTCGGACAGGCCGATGTCGGCACGTCTGGCGTGCCGGTAGGCACCGACGGCGACGGTGGCCATCGTGGCGGCGTCCAGGCCGTGGCCCATCGCATCGACGATGGCCAGGTGCAGGATGTCCTCGTTGAGGGCGTAGTCGAAGCTGTCGCCTGCGACGCTGTAGACAGGCTCCAGGATTCCGGCCACTGCTGCCCGTGGGACGGACATCGCCAGCGGCGGCAGCAGGGACCACTGGATCTCCGCTGCCACACTCATCGGTTCGCGGCGCCGGGCGAAGAAGAACTGGTCGGTGTAGCTGTGCTTGGTGACCAGCATGTAGGCGACCAGACTGGCGAGCCTGCGCAGTAGCCGACGGTCGTCGTCATCGACGGTGTCCAGGGTGAGGGCCATCACTCCCACCTGGCCGCTGCCGTCCAGCAACGGTACGTACATCCGGACGCCGTCGGGCTGCGGCACCTCGACAGTGGTCGCCTGCAGGAAGGCGGTGCCGGCGGGAGAGTCACCGATCGGCTCGGGCTCGCCGACCATCAGCCGCCGACCCGGCAGCGGCACCAGCACCAGCTGGCCGTAGTCCTGCAGCAGGATCGACACATCGCGACCACCGACCCTGGCCACCTCGTCCACGACCAGCGGGGCGATCAGCTGCGGCGGCATCTCGTGTGCCCGGTCCAGCAGCACCCCCAGCAGCCGCTCACCGAACCGTTCCGAACGGTCCGTCATGCCGTTGTCCGGTCGCCGCTCACCTTGTGCCATGGTCGCGCCCTTGCACCGGTGTCCTCAAAGTCTCGGTCACCATGTTCCTACTGACCTCGTGCCGCGGATGCAGCGCCCGAAGCGACACGCTCGGGGCCGTCCGGCGGTCATGGCCGATCCGCTCGGCCCTCTCACGTGATCCGTACACAGGGCTCCTGACACGACCGTGATCAACCCTTCCAGAGTGACGCGGCCGACCAACCCAAAGTGCCCATTACGTCAAACGTGGCATGTCATACGTGATCAGGACAGATGGCTTTCAATCCCATTGTGTAGCTGTCACAGACTCTGTGCTTCCTGTCGGGACAGCCGCCGGAGCTGTGGGTGATCAGCGGTGAGTGATCTCGATGGCGAGGGCGCCCAGAGGTTCCTTGGCTGGGCCGCCCGTCAATCACCTGAACTCCCCTTGATCTGGTCGCGGTCGGGCCTGGACCGGAACCGCCACTCAAGACGGTACCGAGCGTGCAGTACGGGTGTGGTCGTGATCCACGTGAATTGCCGCAGCTCACCCTCGTCGCTGCGGACGGGCCGGGTCCGCAGCGGGGAGGCTTCGGTGGTCATCGAGGTCTCGGTGCCCCAGACCACCGGGTCGAGGACGGCGGGGAATGCGAGCTGGACTTCGAGCTGCTCGGTGGGCAGGCGGACGGCCCGCTGGAATCAGTTCCCCCGATGCCGCCGCCGACGGCTGGTCCGTTGCCGTGTGCGGACGGGTCACGGGGTGGTGCGTTCGATCTCGATGGCAAGGGCACCGAGGGCTTCCTTCTCAGATGGATAGATGGCGCGGATATTGGAGAGCTGTTGGTCGCGGGAGGCGGTGGGGTTGACGTTGGCCGGCTCCTCGCCGTCGAGCAGGGCTTCGAAGTCGGGGTACTCGGTGACCCGCTTGACTTTCACGTCGCAGGTCTCGTCGGTGTCCTTGATGCGGAAGCGGATGCTGTCGCCGGCTGCCAGGTTGGCCAGGTGCGGGTGTTTGACCCGCACCTCGATGGTCTTGGTGCCCGCGGCGACAAGGTCGAAGTACTGGCGGTAGAGGTTGAGCCCGTGGACGCGGGCGGTGGTGTCGGTCATGGGGCGGGAACGCTCCTGGTGGCTGGTGCGGTCATCATGCGGCCGATCTCGGCGGCCGAGTATGCGCGGAAGAAGTGCCGGGGGTCGGACAGCAAGGTATCGGTCATGGCGAGCAGTTGCTCGGCATAGTCCGTGATGGTGCCGGGCCACTGCCGGGTGTCGAGCATCCAGTCGGCGGCGCCGGCGGGCAGGGGAGCGCGGCCTTCGTGGATCAGCGACTTGGACAGCTTGGCGCCGGTGCCGGTGACGACCTGGGGGCAGAACAGGCGGGCCGGGAGCTGTCCGCGGGTGAGGCCGACGGCCTGGAGGGCCTCGTCGACCAGGTGGGAGCCGAAGACCCAGTCGCCGCCCTTGACCATGACGTGCAGGGTGCCTTGGGGGCTGGACAGCGCGAGTTCCTTGACCATGTTGCGATACAGGGTGGCCAGGTCCAGGTAGGCGCCTCCCGTCGGGGTGACGGTGGAGAGGCAGGGGCCGTGGTGGAGGCACACGGCAGCCACCTGCGCGGCCTCGCGGTCGGTGAGGTGCACGTGGGTGCGTTCGGCGTATTTCTCGGCCCAGCCGCAGCCGGGGTGCGGGCAAGGGATGCGGAGGTGCGGGGTGCCGGTGGAGGGGGCGAGCCACCAGCGGGCCGCGTCGAGGCGGGGCAGGAGTCGCAGCCAGGTGCGGCGGAAGTGCTCTCCGGCCTGCTGCTGGGTGTAGGTCTCGACTCGGAAGGGGATGCCCAGGCGTCGCGACAGCGCGGTGAACAGGGGCTGGTAGAGGGCTGAGACGAGGTCGCGGAGGGTTTGGTCTCCGAGGGCCTGGGCGTAGGCGCGCTGGTAGCGGTGGCCGGTTGTGGGGTCAGTGGACAGTTCATAGGGAGCGTTGTCGAGGGCGCTGAAATGGACCTCGGTGGGCAGGCCGAAGCGGTCGCGCAGGCGGGCGGCCATGGCGAAGGCCAGGGACTGCACGAGCGAGGTGCCAATGTGTGGGGCGCCGTTGATCTGCGTGCCGACGGCCAGCACGACCCGCTCGGGTGGGGTGGCCAGGATGCGCGGGGTCAGGACGTCCTCAGCATGGTGGAGGGCGTTGGCCAGGACGGTGTTCGGTGAGACCGGGTGAGTCGTCACGGGATGTCCCCCTGGGGTGGGTTGGGGCTCATTCGGTTCGGGTGTGGCCGAAGAGGAGACGTTGGCGGAGGGTGCCGAGGTCGAGGTAGCTGTCGATCTCGGCCGGAGTGGCGCTGCGGGAGAGCGGGTCCAGGCCGAGGACGAGGGTCACCGGGGTGCGTCGGCCGAGCAGGAGCATCCAGGAACGGCCTGCCAGGATGCGCTTGCGGTAGGGGGTGCTGTCGAAGCGCAGGGCGACCTCGGTGAGTGTGATCGGGCGCAGGCGTGGTCCGATGTCCGGTGGGGGAGCGGTGGCCGGGCCGAGGTGGAGGGTCTCGGCGACTGTCCGCATGCGTTGCTCGATGACGGTCTGCGCCTCGCACCGGCTTCGCGGCCGCTGGGGCACCAGCAGAAGGCAGCAGAGAGTGGCGCCGGTCGGGGCGGTGTCCAGCCACGTGACGGTGGCCAGGGAAGCGATCAGCCCTGCGGGGATCGTGAGCGATCTGGTGCTGGCGGGAGTCAGCATGCCGGCACCGTGCTGTGCTGGAAGGCGGCCCACACGCACTTGCCGGGGCCCCGGCGTTCCTCCACGCCCCAGTCGTCGGCGAGGGCCGAGACGAGCAGTAGGCCGCGGCCGGTCTCGGCGGTGGCTGGCACATGTCGTCTGCGAGGTGGGGCGTCGACACGGTCGTGTACTTCGATGCGGAGTTGGATGTCGTTGAGCGTGACGCGTACCAGAACCAGCCCGCCTGTGGGGACTCCGTGCAGGATGGCGTTCGTGGTGAGCTCGGAGACGCACAGCCTTACGTCGTCGAGGCGTTTGGTCCGGCCCCATTGGGTAAGGGTCTCGGCGACGAAGGTCCGGGCGGCACCTGGTGTGATGCGGCGCCGGTCGAAGAGCCTCGTGTGGTGCTCGATGGCCCCGCCGGGGGCCGGGGCGAGAGCGACTGGCTTGTCGGGCGGCGTGCTGGGCATGGCCAACAGCCAACCGCTGTAGCTCGTTTGGGTCGGGAGCCAGCGTGGGGGCCATGCCGGGGGCCACTATGGGGGCCAGAGTTCGTGTGCTGCGGGGTGAGGGGATGGGCGACACAGGGATCGGTGCTCTGCTCGTCCGGCTGCGCACAGAGCGTGGGTGGTCCCAGCAGAGGGTGGCCGACGAGTGCAACACCCTGGAGGGGCGGGCCACCAAGACGGGCAAGGAGATCGGGCGCTACGAGCGCGAGGTGCGCATCCCGGTGCCGTACACGCGGAAGTACCTGGCGCAGGTCTTCGGTGTCGATGCCGCCGTGCTCGACCAGGCGGTCGCTGTCAGCAAGAGCCAACGGGGTGGGGAGGGCGAGGATGAGGTGGGACAGGCACCGCTCGCGTGGCCCACGGCGCGTCCACGCACCGTCGCCGGAGCTGTGTCGGCGGATGCGGTGGCCTCGGCGGAGTTCGCCCGGTTCATCGCGCAGCGCAACGCGGACGAGTTCGTCGTAGAGCAGTTGGAGGCCGATGTCGCTCGGCTCGCCCGTACTTATGTCAGCCATCCGCTGCTGGAGGTGTACGTCGAGATCAAGCGGCTTCGGAACGGGGTGTTCGAGCTGCTGCGCGGGCGGCAGCATCCCCGGCAGACCACCGACCTGTACGTCGCGGCCTCTCGGTTGTGCGGGCTGTCCGCGCACGTCTGCTTGGACCTGGGCGCCTATGACTCTGCCGCCACGCACAGCCGTACCGCCAGGGCGTGCGCCGAGGCGGCTGGCCACGAGGGGATGCTGGCCTGGGTACGCGCTGTGGAGTCCCTGATCGCCTACTGGACCGGGCACTACGAGCGGGCGGCTCGGCTGGCGCAGGCCGGTCGCCAGCACCGGGCGGGCGGGAGTATCGGGGCTCGGTTGGCGAGCCTGGAGGCGCGGGCGTTGGCCATAGCCGGAGACCGGGCAGGTGCCGTAGCCGCCCTGGCGGGCGCCGAGCGCTCCCGCGAGGCGATGCGTGGCCACGACGAGGTGCCGGGCATCTTCGCCTTCCCGGCCGCCAAGCAGTTCGCGTACGCGGGGACGAGCCACCTGGCCGTGGGCGGGCGGGAGCACGTCCAGCAGGCCATCGCCAGCGCGGACACCGCTATCCGGCTCTACCGCAGCGCCGAAGACGACGACCAGTCGGTCGGTGACCTGTTCGCCGCCCACGTCGATCTCGCCCGCGGCCACATGCTCCTCGGCGACCTGGACGGTACCGAGGCGATGCTCGGTTTCGTCCTCGGCTCCCCGCCGGAGCGCATGTCGGCCAGCATCGTGCGCCGGCTCACCGCTCTGGGCCAGGAGCTGAGCGGGCCGCAGTACGGTGGAGCCGCGCGGGCCGTACACCTGCGCGAACGACTCCAGCACACGGCCGTCCTTGCGGCCGCACCCGCCGCCCATCCTCCGGAGCTGCCGACGTGACCGAACTGTCCGCCGCACACGACGCCGCCGTCACCGACCGGGGCCGTCTCGCCGGAAGTGCCTACAGCAGTGACCGGGATCTGGCTGCCCGCCAGTCGCTTTATCGGTGGCAGACGCCCCGTTACGACCTGCCAGGCATCGTCGCCGAGCAACTGAGGGGCGTGAACGGGCGCGTGGTCGATGTCGGCTGCGGCAACGGCAAGTTCATCCAGCGGCTCTGCCAGGACCGGCCCGACCTGACTCTGCTGGGCCTGGACATCGCTCCTGGCATCCTCGCCGGTGTCCAGGGCTTGGTCGCCGTTGCGGACGCCACCCGCTTGCCGCTGGCCACGCAGAGCGCCGATGCTGCCTTGGCGTTGCATATGCTCTACCACGTCCCGGACATCCCTCAGGCGGTCAGGGAGCTGTCTCGCGTGGTCGCCCGTGACGGGCTGGTGATCGCCTCCACCAACAGCGATCGGGACAAAGCTGAACTCGACGACCTGTGGCAGCGGGCCGCCGGCCACGTGCTCGGCACCGGACGCGGCCCGGCCCGCATCTCGCTCAGCGCCCGCTTCTCCCTGGAGAAGGCTCCGGCCTTCCTGGGGGAGGAGTTCGGCCGCGTCGAGACGATTGAACTGCCCGGCACCATCACCGTCCGCGACGCCGAACCCGTGGTTGCGCACATGGTCTCGTACCAGGCATGGGCGGACCAGCACGACGTGCCCTTCGAGGCCACGATCGAGCGAGCCCGCACCATCCTGGACGAACACATCGCCCGGCATGGGGCGTTCGAGATCCGCTGCCGGGGAGGCATCCTCGTCTGCCGCCGTTAGCGGCGGCGGGCACGTTCCGTTTGGTGCCCGTGCGTCGGGGTGGAGACGGGCTGCGGTGCCGGCGTAACCGTCATGGTGCGGCGGGTGCTTTGTGCGCGGGCCGCTTGTGCACGCCGGTTCGGCTGGGCAGTGATGCGCCAGTTGAGGACCTCGGCGGGGCGCTCGGCAGTGTCGAGCTCTCGGCTGGCAGCCATCTCCACGAGGAGGTGCCGGGCGTTGTGGCCGGCGGATTCCGCGCGGGCGAGGGTGGTGGCCAAGGCTGGCCAGGCGGCGTCGGCCAGGATGCGGTCGGCGTGGTCGGGGACGGCCTGGCACACGGTGGCCTCGAAGCGTTGGACGGTCTGGGGGCGGGGTGCGCGTCGGGCGAGGTCCGCCAGGACGGGCTCGGCGGCGTGGCGGTAGCTCTCCTGGAGGTGGCGGAAGGCTTCTTCGGCCGCTGCCGCCTGCTGCTCGTGGCCGCGCTGCTCGTGCCACTTGGCGGCGGCGCGGGCAAGGCGCAGGGCGGTGAAGATGAGGGCGATGGTGAGGCCGCCGGGAATGGTGGGGGCGTAGGCGAGTTCCTTGGCGGCTTGGCGTAGTTCGGTGGCGGCTTGGTGGTCTGCCCGGATCGCCGAGCGGCGAGCCCGGTTGAACGCCATGGCTGCCGCTTGCAGTTCAGCCCGGTGCGGTCCGGGGGTGGCGCGAGCCAGGTTGTGCAGAGTGTCGGCGAAGGCGTCCAGGTGGCCCTGGGCCACGGGATCGTCGCCCGAATCGAGCGCGGTGAGAGCTGTACGCACAGCGGATTCCGTCCGACGCCACGGCAAGGTCGGGTCGGCAACCGGTTGTGGGCGGTCGGCTACGTCCTGGGTAGTGAGGCGTTCGAGCAGGCGGCTGTAGGACAGATCGGGGGCGAGCTTGGAGCCGCCGAAGAAGATGGCGTCGCCAGGGGCGGCCAGGCTGTAGCCGTCCACCTCGCCGGTCTTGGCGCTGACGCGCGGCTTGACCTGGATGCCGAGCGATTGCAGCACGGTGAAGTAGTCGTCGATGTTCCGCACGGCGGCGGCGACCGCGTACGCGCGCTCCCGCAGCCACTCTCGCGCGGTCACCTCCTGGCCCAGGCGCTCGGCCTTGGCCCGCTCCGCCCCGGTGGGCGTCTTGGGCGCGGTCAGGTCACCGGACTTGAGCTGGCGCAATCCGTACTCGGCCTCGATCTTGCGGCACTCCTTCTGCGCCCGCCAGCCGTCGCGGTTCGTGCGCGCGCGGCGCCCGTCGGCGCGCACGGTGGTGGCCAGGATGTGGATGTGGTCGTCCGCGTGCCGCACTGCGATCCACCGGCATGCCTGGTCGTCGCCCTCGGGCGCGATGCCGGTGGCGGCAACGACGCGGCGAGCGACCTCGGCCCACTCGTCGTCGGTCAGGTAGCGGTCACCTGGCGCGGTGCGCACCGGGCAGTGCCACACGTGCTTCGGCGGCTTCTTCCCGCCCAGTTCGCGGGTGCGCAGGTCGACATGGTGGTCGAGGCGCTTGGCAAGCTGGGTGTAGGTGGCGTTGGGGTCGGGGGCGCCGGCCATGTCCCAGGCGGCCACGATGTGCGGGTCGGTGTGCTCGTCGCGTCGCCCCGGCCCGAAGAGGTAGTTGATCAGGCCGAGGGTGTCGGAGCCGGCGGAGACGTCAGGAACCATGACTGCTGCCTCCCGCCACGAGCTCGTCCATCAGCTGGTAGCTGCGCTGGACGGTTTGGTCGACGTGGGAGAGGACGGTCTCGGCCTGGTCAGGGATGGCTCCGCTGTTGATGGCCGTGGTGATCTGGTTGAGGTTGGTGCCGATGCGGTTCAGCGCCTTGATGTGGGCCTCGACGGCCTCCACCAGCGGGCGGATCGGATCGTCCTCCGGACTTCCCGCCATGTTCGCCTTGCCGACCGCGACCGCCAGGGCGGCGTCGCCGACGAACCCGGCGAACGTCAGACGGCGCCGCTCGGCCGCCTCGTCAATGATCCGGACCGCGGTCGGGGTAAAGCGGATCTTCTTCTCCTGGTCGCGGTTCTCGGTGGTGCGCTTGCGGTTCATCCGCGCGGGCAGAGTGGGGGCGTCGGGCTCACGCCACGAGGGCTGCTCAACGGGCAACGGAGGGCGGGCAGACGGCTCGGGCTGCGGAGCAGCGGTGTCGGCGGGCAGCTCGTCGCTCGTGGCGGGGGCGTCGGCGACGGACGCGGTGTTGGGCTCGGTCGTCGCCTCCCCCGGCTCGGGCGCCCGCTGGCGCCCGGCCTCCTCCTCCGCCATCCCAGGGGCGGGGGCAAGCGCGGACGAAGCCCCGTTAGGGGCTCGAACGCTCCAGCTTGCTGCTGTGTGGTTGGGCCGGCTGAACAGTTGCCAGCGGCGCCGAGGGCGATCGACGGGCTGAGGTTCATCGTGCCGTGTGGCGTTGGTGATGTCGACGGGGTCGTACATGTCGGGCTTCGAGTGGTGGTTTTGAGGGGGTGGGGATGGCTGTGCTTCGAGCGTTCACGGAGGGGGCGTTCACGCGGGCCCCCTTCTAAGAGAGGGCCCGCGCGTGAACGGCCTGGCGCGTGAACGGCGTGCACGCTGCCGTGATCGCTTGACCTGTGGTTTCGTGTGGATCGTGAACGGCGTGATCGCTCCGTGAGGGGTGTCAGCTGCACGGGCCGCGTGAACGCTCCCGTGAACGCTCGGTTCGGTTTGGCAGAGGGCGGAAAGCGGACCCTGTCACCGTTGATCAGGAGGGAATCCGGCTGACCTCCGCCGGTTGACCGGAAGCCTTGGCGGTGACCGGAAGTCGCGATCACCACCGGAAGTCGTCACGGGAAGAGGGCGAGACCGCAGGCGGACGATGCCTGCGGTCGGGCCGGTGGTGGTGACGGTCAGGACACGGCGACCAGGCGGCGGGCGCGGTAGCGGGCCTGGCTACCGCCACCGGCTCCGCCGGCGCTGCCCTGGGCCTTCTCTACATGTCCAGCCTGGGCGAGCTGGTCCAGCTTGCGCCGGGCCTTCTCCACGTCCGCGCGGCTGGGCTTGGACTCCTCGGTCAGATGCGAGGCCAGCTCGCGTGGGGTCAGCCCCTCGGGCGATGCCCGCACGAGGGCGAGTGGGTCGAGGGCCTGCTCGACGTGGGAGGTACCGCGCACGTGGTTGTGGATCACGGGCAGCGGGCCGATCTCGCCGGTCGGGGTCTTGAGATGGTGGATCTTGACCGCCGGGTCACCGGCTTCGCCGGCTATGAACAGCACGCTGCCCGCGCCGCCGACGAACCAGGTCGAGCCGTACACGCGGTCCAGGACGGGGCGCTGGTCGCGTGGTGCCTCGGCGGTGGACTTGCGCTGGTGGTGCAGCTCCAGGACCTCGGCGCCCTCGCGCAGCGCGTGCTGGCGGGCGTTGTTGTACGCGATGGCGGCCTCGTCCTCGGTCAGGCGGCTGACCGCGTCCTTGAGGCTGTCGATCACGACGGTGTCCGCCTTGTGGTGGGCGGCGAGTTCGGCGAGTAGGTGGGGCTCCTTGTCGAGGGTGGTGGGCAGCGGACCGGACCACACGCGCAGCCGGTCACGAAGGGTCGGCTCGTCCTTCGGGTTGAGGTGACGGCGCAGGGCGCGGGCGATCTGCGGTGGCCTGTCCAGGGCGAGGTACAGCACGCGCTCGCCTTCGGTCACCGGCAGGTCCAGGACTGCCTGGTACACGCCGAGGCGGGCGAGGATGACCTGGTGGGCGAGCGTGGTCTTGCCGACGCCCGGAGGACCGACGATCATCAGACTCTCGCCCTTGGCCCAGGCGGTTTGCTCCTGAGTACCCCATAGCGGGTCCGCCGGCGCACCGATCTCGTCGACGAAGTCCCACCCGTCGCTCATGTACCGGTCCAGGCGCGAGCTGCCCGTGGTGCAGGAACGCTCGCGCTGGGCGCGAACCAAGTCCTCTACTGTGGTGAGGACCTGGTCAGGGTCGGCACCTGGGTCGCTGGCCTGCTGGACGGCCTGCAGCGCGGCGGCCTGGACCGCTCGCAGCCCGGCCAGGCGGCGCACGATCTCGGCGTAGTACGCGGCCCGGCCGGGCTCGTACCCATCGGCGAGGCCGTGCAGGTAGACCGCCCCGCCGACGCGCTTCAGGTCGCCCTGCTGGCGCAGCAGGTCGGTGACCGAGACCGGGCTGGTGGGTGCCTTGTCACGCCGAAGCTGTAGCAGGGCAGCCCAGACCGTCTCGTGCCGTGGCTCGTAGAAGTCGGCCCCGTCCAGCACCAGGCGGACCTCGTCGATCTCCTCGGGGCGGTGCATGCACGTACCGAGGACGGCGCGCTCGGCGGCCGCGTCGCGAGGCATGTTCCCCTGCGCGTCACCGTGCTCGGGCGACTCGGGTGACGCGTGAGCGGGCGGGGCACTACGATGGTGCACGGCAAGTCCTCACCGGCGGTTGCGAGGCGGGCAAGGCCCCGCACCACTCAGGCTGGTCGTTCAAGCGGGCGATCTCGTGGGACTTCAGACGGTCTTTGGTGTTGGCGCACCGAGGGCCGTCGTCATTTCTGGGATGGGCTCGCGTCATACGGCCATCCCCCACTCGTCCAGGCCCTGGGCCAGTGCCTCCTCATAGCGCTGCAGCTCTGTGGCGCTGTACAGCACCCTCTTGCCGATCTTGACCCCGCGCGGGCCCTTACCGATCTGGCGCCAGTACCGGACCGTGCTCTCGGACGTGCGGTAGCGCTCGGCGACCTCGGCGGTGGTGAAGAAGCGTTCCAAGTCGTTTTCCTATTTGGATAGACGGTAAGTCATTACGTATAGTTGTACCCGACGGAGGGTGACGAGTCAAATGGGGAAGTGTATGATTCAATTTGAAAAGCGACCTGGTGGCGGCGACGAGGGAGGACGGCATGAGTGACGGGCGGCTAGGCGGTGGCGATGTGCCACTGCTGTACAGCGAGGGCAACATCGCGGCGCGGGTGGCTATGGAACGCGAGGTCAGGGGGTGGAGCACGACGGAGCTGGCGGATCGGGTCACCAAGGCCGGCGTCCGGATGAACCAGACGGCGGTCTGGCGGATCGAAAACGGCAACCCGCGGCGCCGCATCAATGTCGATGAAGCCCTCGGCTTCGCCAGAGTCTTCGAGCTGCCCCTCGAAGAGCTGATGTCCCCGCCGCTGGAGGGCATCGACCTTGAGGGGCGGCGCCTCGTCCAGGAGGCCGTCGAGGCGTTCTACGAGTCCCGTGACGCCCAGGACCGCCTCCATCGGGCGGTGGTCGCGACTGCCGAGTACATCGAGGCCCACCCTGATGGCTCGCGAGCCATCCACGAGCAGTGCCTTCGCCTCATGGGTGAAGAGCGCGACGCCCGAGCCCTTACTGAGTACATCGAGGGTGGCGGCTACTACCACCAGTAACCAACCTGAAGGAGAACCGGCTTGGCCAACATCCAGAAGCGCCCCAACGGCAAATGGCGGGGCCGCTACCGCGACCTCGACGGCAAGGAGCACGCCCGCCACTTCGACCGCAAGATCGACGCCCAGCGCTGGCTCGACGAGGTGACGACCAGCATGGTCACGGGCCTCTACGTCGACCCGCGCGCCGGAAAGATCTCGTTCCAGAAGTACGCGGAGAAATGGGAAGAGTCGCTCATCGTCAGCGAGGCGGCCGAGCGCATCACCGACAACGCGCTACGGCTGCACCTGGTCCCGGCGCTCGGCTCCCGCGCCATGGCGGCGATACGCCGCAACGACATACAGGTGCTGTTCAAGGCCCTGTCCGAACTGCTCGGCCCCGGCAGCGTGCGCAACGTCTACGACGTCCTAGTGCGCGTCATGACCGCGGCCGTCGAGGACAAGGTCATCCCGGCCAGCCCGTGCCGCCGGATCACCCTCCCGCCCGTGCCGGACGAAGAGGTCACCCCGCCCACGGTCGCGCAGGTCGAGGCCATGGCCCGCGTGATGCCGCCGTACATCCGGGCAGCAATCGTGACACTTGCCGGATCGGGCTTGCGCATAGGCGAGCTGCTCGGCCTCAAGGTGTCGGACGTCGACTTCAAGGCCGGCGCCATCCGAGTCGAGCGGCAGCGCCTCCAGTCGGGGAAGATCGGTCCGCCGAAGACCGCCAAGTCCCGTCGCACCGTCCCGGTCGGCGAGGTCGTCACCGACGCCCTCCTCGAACACCTCGCCGCACGCTCCTCCAAGGAGTGGCTGTTCACGATGGAGGAGGGCGAGCCCCTCAACTATCGCCGTTGGAAAACGGAGTGGAACTGCGCCCGCAGGGCGCTCCAGGCGGCGGAGAACGAGGCAGCCGAGCGCGAGGGGCGTAAGCCCGTCGAGCTGTCCCACATGGTGACCCACGACCTGCGCCACTTCTTCGCCTCCGCCCTCATCGCCGGCGGCGCGAGCGTCAAGCAGGTCCAGCTCGTCCTCGGTCACGCGTCCGCAGTCATCACGCTGCGGATCTACGCCCACCTGTGGCCGGGCGAAGAGGACCGCACCCGATCCGTCATGGACGCCGTGCTCGGCGGCCTGCGGACCGGGTGCGGACAGGTAGACACTGCAATCAAAGAAACCGCAGGTCAGAAGGCGTGAATCAAGATCAAGCCTTCTTGGTCTCCCAGAAGATCTTGTCGATCTGGGCGATGTAGTCCAGCGCCTTCTGGCCCGTCGCCGGGTCGGTGGACGCCTTGGCGGCCGAGAGGGCCTTCAGGGTGTCGTTGACCAGCTGGTGCAGCTCCGGGTACTTCTCGAAGTGCGGGGGCTTGAAGTAGTCGCTCCAGAGCACGGAGACGTGGTGCTTCGCGAGCTCCGCGCGCTGCTCCTTGATGACGGTGGCGCGTGCCTGGAAGTGGGGGTCGTCATTGCCGGCCATCTTCTCCTGGACGGCCTTCACCGACTCCGCCTCGATGCGGGCCTGGGCCGGGTCGTACACGCCGCAGGGCAGGTCGCAGTGGGCGCTGACCTTGACCTTGGGGGCAAACAGGCGGGAAAGCATGGAGCATTCCTTCCTCGTGATCGTCTTCTCAGGTGCGACATTACTCCCTGAGGAAGGCGATTTCTCGGGTGCCCCCTAGGGCTTAGGACAAAAGTCCAGGGTCAGACTGAGACTGGTGGAGGAACGGACCGGGGAGGTGCCGGGATGCCGGAGCTGTCACAGGAGACCGAGCGGGGGAGGGCTGTGGCGCCCTTCGGAGTGGCGGAAGTGACCGGGCCGTCGATGGTGCCCACGCTCCGACACGGGGACCGGCTGCTGGTGCGGTACGGGGCCTCGGTCAGGCCGGGGGACGTCGTCGTCCTGCGTCATCCCTTCCAGCAGGACCTGCTGGTCGTCAAGCGTGCCGTGGAGCGGCGCGACGGCGGCTGGTGGGTGCTCGGGGACAACCCCTACGCGGGCGGGGACAGCACGGACTACGGGGTCGTACCGGACGAGTTGATGCTGGGCAAGGCGCGCTTTCGGTTCCGGCCGCTCCCCGCCGGTCAGCGCTCGCCGCTCGCGCTGGTGTGCTGGGCGCTCTCGGCCGCGAGGCCGCTGTTGCCCGACCGGTCGGCCTCCAGGCGCTTGCGGGCCCGGTAGGCGGCCACGTTGGCGCGGGTCGCGCAGCGGTCCGAACAGTAGCGCCGGGAGCGGTTGGTGGAGGTGTCGAGGTAGGCGTTGCGGCAGGGGGCTGCCTCGCACAGGCCGAGGCGGTCGACGCCGTACTCGGTGAGGTGGAAGGCGAGGCCCATGGCCGCGATCGCCGCGTAGCCGGCCGTCGCGTTCGACGGGTGGTCGGCCAGGTGCATGTGCCACAGCGGGCGGCCGTCCTCGTCGCGGAAGTCGTGGCCGGAGATCTGCGGCGACACCGGGAACTCCAGCAGGAGTGAGTTCAGCAGGTCCACGGCCAGGGTCTCGTCGGCCGTGTCGGCCGCCTCGAAGACCGCGCGCAGCCTGCCCCGTACCGAGCGGAAGCGGGTGACGTCGGCGTCGGTGGCGCGCCGGGCCGCGGAGGAGTTGGCGCCGAAGAGGTCGCGGACGGCCTCGACCGAGGTCAGCGAGTCCTTGCCCCGGGCCGGCTCCTCGCTGTTGACGAGACGGACGGCGTAATCCGAGTAATAGGCCAGTTCCACTTGTAGTCCTTACGAGGGCGCTTTATGGTCGTGTCAGCGGTCGGGTAACAGACGGTCGTGCATTCAGGGTATTACGCATCATGAGGGGAGACGGGGTTCCATGACCACGAGTACCGGAACCGACTGGGCGGCCTGGCAGGAGAGCTGGGACCGGCAGCAGGAGTGGTACATGCCGGACCGCGAGCAGCGCTTCGAGATCATGCTCGACATGGTCGAGGCGCTCGTCGGGACCGCCCCGCGCGTCCTCGACCTCGCCTGCGGCACCGGCAGCATCACCGACCGGCTGCTCCACCGCTTCCCGCAGGCCACCAGCACCGGCGTCGACCTCGACCCGGCCCTGCTGACCATCGCGCGCGGCACCTTCGAGGGCGACGACCGCGTCTCCTTCGTCACCGCCGACCTCAAGGACCCCGACTGGCGGGCGCGGCTGTCGTACGACTCCTACGACTGCGTCCTGACCGCCACGGCCCTGCACTGGCTGCACAGCGAACCCCTCGCGGCCCTCTACGGTCAGGTCGCGGAGCTGGTCCGCGACGGCGGTGTCTTCATGAACGCGGACCACATGATCGACGACAGCACGCCCCGGATCAACGCGGCCGAACGCGCACAGCGGCACGCGCGCATGGATCAGGCCAGCCGGGACGGCGCCCTGGACTGGGCGGAGTGGTGGCAGGTCGCCGCCGAGGACCCCGTGCTCGCCGAGCCGACCGCCCGGCGGTTCGAGATCTACGGCGAGCACGCCGACGGGGACATGCCCTCGGCGGCGTGGCACGCGCGTGTGCTGCGCGAGAAGGGGTTCGGGGAGGCACGGCCGGTGTGGTGCTCCCCGTCGGACACGCTGCTGCTCGCGGTGAAGTAGGCGAAGCGGCCGTAAGGGGCGGTACGGATGGCTGTACCGCCCCGCGCCGGCACGCGGTCAGAGAACCTTCGACAGGAACGACTGCGTCCGCTCGTGCTGCGGGTTCGTCAGGACGTCGCGCGGATGGCCCGATTCGACCACCACGCCCTCGTCCATGAACACCAGGCTGTCGCCCACCTCGCGGGCGAAGCCCATCTCGTGGGTGACGACCACCATGGTCATACCGGACTCGGCGAGGTCCCGCATGACGTCCAGGACGTCACCGACCAGCTCCGGGTCCAGGGCCGAGGTCGGCTCGTCGAACAGCATCAGCTTCGGGTCCATCGCCAGCGCCCGCGCGATGGCCACCCGCTGCTGCTGGCCGCCGGAGAGCTGCGAGGGGTAGTACCCGGCCCGGTCGGCCAGCCCCACGCGCTCCAGCAGCTGCAGCGCCCGCTCCCGGGCCTGCGCCTTGCTCACGCCCTTGACCTGGACCGGCGCCTCCATGACGTTCTCGACGGCCGTCATGTGCGGGAACAGGTTGAAGCGCTGGAAGACCATGCCGATGTCCCGGCGCTTGCGCGCGACCTCGCTGTCCTTCAACTCGTACAGCTTGTCGCCCTTTTGCCGGTAGCCGACCAGCTCGCCGTCTACGTACAGCCGGCCGGCGTTGATCTTCTCAAGGTGGTTGATGCACCGCAGGAAGGTCGACTTGCCCGAGCCGGAGGGGCCGATGAGGCAGAACACCTCGCCCGGCCTGACCTCCAGATCGATGCCCTTGAGCACCTCGACATGGCCGAAGGACTTGTGCACGCCCTGCGCCCTGACCATCGGGACGGTCGCCTTCCGCGGGGCGTCCTCGGTCGTCTTGCTCGGCTTGTCGGTCATGCGCTCACCGCTCCCTTCGGCCGGCCCAGGGAGAACATGCCGGCCTTCACCTTCTGCCACGGGGTCGGCGGCAGCTGGCGGCTGGAACCGCGGGCGTAGTAGCGCTCGATGTAGTACTGGCCGACGCTCAGGACGGACGTCATGATCAGGTACCAGGCAGCGGCGAGGAAGTACATCTCCACCGGGGCACCGGAGTTCTGGCCGATGTCCTGGGCGTAGCGGAACAGCTCGGGGTACTGGACGGCCGCCACCAGGGAGGTCGTCTTCAGCATGTTGATGACCTCGTTGCCCGTCGGCGGCACGATCACGCGCATCGCCTGCGGGATGATCACCCGGCGCAGCGTCTTGCCGTGGCTCATGCCGAGCGCGTGGGCCGCCTCGGTCTGGCCCTCGTCCACCGCGAGCAGGCCCGCCCGGCAGATCTCGGCCATGTACGCCGCCTCGTTCAGACCCAGGCCGAGCAGCGCCGTCAGCAACGGCGTCATGAAGTTCGACCAGTAGTCCTTGTAGATCGGCATCAGGTTGATGTACTCGAAGACCAGGCCCAGGTTGAACCACAGGAACAGCTGGACCAGGACCGGCGTGCCGCGGAAGAACCAGATGTAGAACCAGGCGATGGACGAGGTCACCGGGTTCTTCGACAGCCGCATGATCGCGAGGATGATGCCGAGGACGATGCCGATCACCATCGACAGGACCGTCAGCAGCAGGGTCTTGCCGACACCGGTCATGATCCGGTCGTCGAAGAAGTAGTCCGGTACCGCGTGCCAGTTGATCTTGCCTTGGCTGAACGCGTAGATGATCGCGACGAGGATCGCGAGGGCGATGAGGGCGGAGACGTACCGCCCGTAGTGCCGCACCGGGACGGCCTTGATGGCCTCCGGGCCCGCGGCGGAAGTGGAGCCCTCCGCGGAGTTCTCCCCGGGGCCGGGGTCGTCTCCGGCCGTCTTCTCTATGTGAGTCACGGGTGTTGCCTCTCGTGGCCGCTTCTGCTCGGGTTGCTTCCGCGGGTCACTTGCCGCCGTTGATCACGGACTCCTTGACGGCGCCGTCCTGGGCGCCCCACTTCTCGAGGATCTTCTGGTACTCGCCGCTCTTGATGATCGCGTTCACCGCCGCCTGCAGCGCGTCACGCAGCTGGGTGTCCTTCTTGGCCACGGCGATGCCGTACGGGGCCGCCTCGACCTGCTGGCCGGCCATCTGGAAGTCCTTGCCGCCGCCGGAGGTCTTCACGGCGTACGCGGCGACCGGGAAGTCGGAGGAGGCGGCGTCCACACCGCCCGAGCGCAGCCGGGTCTGGGACTGCTGGTCGTCGTCGAACGGCTCGATGGTGAGCTTCTTGCCGCTCGGGCACTTCTTGGCCTCCGCCTTGGCCAGGTCGTTCGAGACGGTGCCGCGCTCGACGGCGATCTTCTTGCCGCACAGGTCCGACCAGCCGTTGATGCCCTGGGTGTCGCCCTTGCGGGTGTAGATCGAGACACCGGCGGTCAGGTAGTCGACGAAGTCGACGCCCTCGCCGACCTTCTTGCCCGTGTCCGGGTCGACACCCTGCTGGCGGTTCTTGTTGTCCGTCATCGCCGACATCGCGATGTCGTAGCGGCCCGAGCGCAGACCGGTGAGCAGGGCGTCGAAGGTGCCGTTCTGGAACTCCAGCGTGACGCCGAGCTGCTTGCCGACGGCCGCGGCGAGGTCCGGGTCCAGGCCGACGGCCTTGCCGGCGGAGTCCTTGAACTCCACCGGGGCGTACGCGATGTCCGAACCGACCTCTATCTTGCCCTTGTCCCTGATGTCCTTGGGGAGCTTGGCGGCCAGCGGGGCGCTGCCGACGCTGCCGGAGTCCTTGCTCTTGTCCTTGGTCTGGTCACCGCAGCCGGTGAGCAGCAGCGCGCCCGCGACCGCTATCGCACCGGCCGCTGCCAGACGGGAGCGTGCGGCGGTCGTACGACGGGTGGGGCTTGCGGTCGTCATCGTGGTTCCTCCGGCGGATGGAAAGAGGTGCCGATGGGGTCGACGAGAACACACACCTTCGGGTGTCGCGACCTCGTGGGGTTTACGGCATCTTGCCATTCGGACTGCACCAATCAGGGGCGTCGCCATGTCAAAATCACATAACGGGTCACCCCCGAACCGCATCAGGTCGGTACATCCTTGGCCCTTGGCCACCGAACCATCTGCGGGAATCCAGCCATCCGGCCGGAAAACCTTCAGCGCGTCTCACGATGTGGTCGGCGCTTGTGTCCGCGTACCAGCGGCTTCGGGCGCTCCTCGCGGTTGTCAGCCGCGTGTCATCTCTCTGTGGCTTTGTGGTTCCGAGATGTGACCTTGCACCTAATGGACTCGTCGTGGGCACCGTCCGTCCGGTAAGAAGGTTCTTTACACCCCTCATCCGGGGCTCAGGGCGCGTGTGCGGCGCGCCCGTCGTGCAAGTGCTCGTACGTGTCCGTACGTATCGGCATTCGGGCCTTGCGCGGTGCCCGCCCACCCCTCACCAGGAGTGGTCGACCCTCAAACCATGCATACCTAAGGGGTAATACAAAGTGGCAGCGGAGATCGTCAATCCTCGCAGCGACGGCAAAGCGGACCAGGACAGCGGGGCCGAGCCCCTCGATTCCTTCGATCCCGTGTTCGCGCTGCACCGCGGCGGCAAGATGGCCGTGCAGGCCACCGTGCCGGTCCGCGACAAGGACGACCTTTCCCTCGCGTACACGCCCGGCGTCGCGCGCGTGTGCACCGCGATCGCGGAACAGCCGGAGCTCGTCAACGACTACACGTGGAAGTCGTCGGTGGTCGCCGTCGTGACCGACGGTACGGCCGTGCTCGGACTCGGGGACATCGGTCCCGAGGCCTCCCTCCCGGTGATGGAGGGCAAGGCGATCCTGTTCAAGCAGTTCGGCGGCGTCGACGCGGTCCCGATCGCGCTCGACTGCACCGATGTGGACGACATCGTCGAGACCGTCGTCCGGCTCGCCCCGTCCTTCGGCGGAGTGAACCTGGAGGACATCTCGGCGCCCCGGTGCTTCGAGATCGAGCGCCGGCTGCAGGAGCGCCTCGACATCCCGGTCTTCCATGACGACCAGCACGGTACGGCCGTCGTGACGCTCGCGGCGCTGCGGAACGCGGCGCGGCTCAGCGGACGCGAGATCGGGCAGCTGCGGGCCGTCATCTCGGGCGCCGGCGCGGCCGGTGTCGCCATCGCCAAGATGCTGATCGGGGCCGGCATCGGGGACGTGGCGGTGACGGACCGCAAGGGCGTCGTCTCGGCCGACCGGGAGGACCTCACCCCGGTCAAGCGGGAGCTCGCGGGCTTCACCAACAAGGCCGGCCTCAGCGGCTCGCTGGAGGCCGCGCTCGCGGGCGCCGACGTCTTCATCGGCGTCTCCGGCGGTACGGTCCCGGAGGAGGCCGTGGCCTCCATGGCGGAGGGCGCCTTCGTGTTCGCGATGGCCAACCCGAACCCCGAGGTGCACCCGGACGTCGCGCACAAGTACGCGGCGGTCGTCGCGACCGGGCGGTCCGACTTCCCGAACCAGATCAACAACGTGCTGGCGTTCCCGGGCATCTTCGCGGGCGCGCTGCAGGTGCGGGCCTCCCGGATCACCGAGGGGATGAAGATCGCTGCGGCGGAGGCGCTGGCCGCGGTGGTGGGGGACGACCTCGCCGCCGACTATGTGATTCCGTCGCCGTTCGACGAGCGGGTCGCTCCGGCTGTCACGGCGGCGGTTGCGGCTGCTGCTCGTGCCGAGGGCGTCGCTCGTCGCTGACGTTGCGTGGAGTGGCCCCGTCCGTTTGGGCGGGGCCATTTCATTTCCTGGGGTCGGCGCGGGCCTGTGTCGCACGGGTGCCCTTGCTGCGCTGCATGGGTGCCGTTGCACAAGAGGGCATGTGTCACAGGGCGGTCCGGTTCCGTCGGCTGCACGGCGCACCTATCGTCGGCAGCATGTTCGCTGTCTACGCCGCCCGAATCGACCGCGACCAGCCGCTCACCGGCCTTGAGTTGGGGGAGCGACCGGCTCCCGAGGCCCGTCCCGGCTGGAGCACGATCAATGTGCGGGCCGCTTCCCTCAACCATCACGACCTCTGGTCCCTGCGCGGCGTCGGCCTCCCGGAGGACCGGCTGCCGATGATCCTCGGCTGCGACGCCGCCGGGGTCGATGCGGACGGCAACGAGGTCGTCCTGCACTCCGTCATCGGCCAGACCGGCCACGGCGTCGGCCCGGACGAGCCGCGCTCCATCCTCACCGAGCGCTACCAGGGCACCTTCGCCGAGCAGGTGGCCGTGCCGACCTGGAACGTCCTGCCCAAGCCCAGGGAACTGTCCTTCGCCGAGGCCGCCTGTCTGCCGACGGCCTGGCTGACGGCGTACCGGATGCTGTTCACCAACGCCGGGGTACGGCCCGGGGACTCGGTCCTCGTGCAGGGCGCGGGCGGCGGGGTCGCCACGGCCGCGATCGTGCTCGGCAAGGCGGCGGGGCTCAGGGTCTTCGCCACCAGCCGGGACGAGGCGAAGCGGAAGCGGGCCCTGGAGCTGGGGGCCGTGGAGGCCGTGGAGTCCGGGGCGCGGCTGCCGCAGCGGGTGGACGCCGTCATCGAGACCGTGGGCGCGGCCACCTGGTCCCACTCGGTGAAGTCGCTGCGGCCGGGCGGCACGATCGTCATCTCCGGTGCCACCAGCGGGGACCGGCCCTCGCATGCCGAGCTGACCCGGATCTTCTTCCTGGAGCTGAAGGTCGTGGGCTCCACCATGGGCACCAAGGAGGAGCTGGAGGACCTGCTCTCCTTCTGCGCCGCGACCGGGGTGCGGCCCGTCATCGACGAGGAGCTGCCGCTGGACCGGGCCCGCGAGGGCTTCGAACGGCTCGCGTCCGGGGAGCAGTTCGGGAAGATCGTGCTCGCCAACTCCTGAGGTGTCCGCCCTCCCGCAGTTCCTGCGCGAGGGGTGTCGTGGGGCGGGTTCGGGTGTCCGGGCCCGCCCCTTCGCACGCCGAGGATGTCAACGTTGGTTGACATGGGGTGTCGCGTCAACGTAGGTTGACATCATGAGCGAGGCAACCGAGCTGGCACAGCGTGCCGGTGATCGTGATCCGCGGGTCGGACTGCGGGCCGTCGCCGCGCTGCGCAGGCTGCTGGAGCAGCTGGAGGCGGTACAGGTGCGCAGTGCGCGCAATCAGGGCTGGTCGTGGCAGGAGATCGCCGCGGAGCTGGGTGTCAGTAGGCAGGCCGTGCACAAGAAGTACGGGAGGCAATGATGTTCGAACGCTTCACCAAGGATGCGCGTGAGGTCGTGCAGGGCGCGGTCATGGACGGCCGGCGCACCGGAGCCCGGACGATCGATGCCGAGCATCTGCTGCTCGCCCTTCTGGAGCGTGAGGGCAGCCGCGCGTCCTTCGCCCTGGCCGCGCTCGGGCTCGCGGAGCGCCGGGAGTCGGTACGGGGCGCCTTGTCCCAGGCGCGGCGGCACGCCGGGCTGACCCGGGCCGACGCGGACGCCCTGGCCGGGCTGGGCATCGACGTGTCGGAGATCGTGGCACGGGTGGAGGAGGTGCACGGCGTCGGGGCGATGTCCGGCGACCGGAAGGACGGAGGCGGCTGGTCGGGGCGCCGGCCGAGCTTCAGCCGGGGCGCGAAGGACGTCTTGGAGAAGTCCCTGCGGGTTGCCCTCGCCCGCCGCGACCGTCACATCGGTGACGAGCACCTACTACTGGCGCTCACCGTCCTGCCGGGCGTGCCGGCCGAGGTGCTGGCCGACCACGGCGTGACGTACGAGTCGGTGACCCGGGTCCTGTACGGAGACGAAGGCGAACAGGCGAAGGCCGGCTGAGCGGCGGGGCGCCTTCGACTGAGCGGCCAGGGCGGCTCCGACCGGGGCGGCCCGGGCGGCCGGGGCGGCTGAGGGGCGGGCGATGCCGGCCGAGGGGCCGGGGCGGTGCCGGCTGGTCGTCGCCCCGGCCGGTCCTCGTGGGGCTCCGGCACTCTTGTGCGGCCGTCCGTTTTCGGCCGTCCGTTCGCCGGTCTGCGGCACTCGTTGTCCGGCTCCCTGCTCGTCGGGCTCCGGTCGGAGGCGCGGCTGCTTGCAGCCACGGTGCGTACGCGAGTGCGGCAACCGCAACCCCTTGGGGGCGCGGGGCTGTAACGATATGCGGCTCCGCATACGGCTCCGCCGCGTGGGCGCGACCAGCCGCAACGGACTCGTCACGGCCAACGGACCCGTCACGGCCGGGGAACCCCGCCGTCCGGCCGCAGGCGCGTCTCTGCCGTGCCCGGCCGTCTCTGCCGCGCCCCGCCGCCTCCGCCGTGCCCGGCCACCTCGACCAGGCCTTCTAATGACCCGGTCAGGCCTCCGAACAGGCCACGAGCGGACCTCGCGCAGCCTCCTGGACCCCGGCGCCTCAGACCGCGGTCACCGTCAGGCCGCGGTCACCGTCAGGCCGCGGTCACCGTCAGGCCTTCGGTGACCGCAGAATCACCCCGATGTGGGCCGCTGCCGTCGACAAATGGCGGCGGGCGTCGCGGAGTTGGTCCGGGGTGACTCCGTGGTCGCGGGCCGCGTCGCGGATGTCGTCGCGGAAACGGTCCAGGAGACGGTCCAGGTCGCGGGTCGGGTCGCCGGTGGGGTCCTCGTGCGCCCAGGACGGTTCGTACGCGACGGAGAAGTCCTCCGTGGGGGAGACGTAGTGCAGGTCCGAGGGGGTGGTGGGCTCGGGGGCCGGCTCCTCGGCGGGGCGAGTGGAGCCGTTCCAGCTCTTGCCGAAGTCGCCCAGTTCCCTGGCCAGTTCGGACAAGCCCTCGCGGACGCCCGTCGGCCAGTCGCCGTGGGTGAAGTGGTCCTGGACGCGGTCCTGGACCCGGCGGGCGATGCGCTGCATCTCCTCCTGCGCCTGGGCCCGCGCCCGCGCCTGTGCCTCCTGGGCCTGATGGCGGGCCCGCTGGGCCTCCTCGCGGGCCCGGCGGCTCTCGTCCTTGGCGCGGCGGGCCTGCTCCTTCCACTCCTGCTTGACCCGGCGCATCTCCTCCTTGGCGGCCCGCCAGGCCTCCTTGTCGCTCACGTCGCCGTACTCCGCGAAGGGGCCCGCCGCGCCGGCGCCCGTCTTCGTGGCCCGGCGGGCCTCGGACGCGGCCGCGCGCATCTCCCGGCGCAGATCGCCGGCCGCGCCGCGTACATCGGCCTTGATCTCGGCGGCCAGTTCCGCGACCGACTCGCGGATCTCCAGCTCAAGGTCGGCCAACTCACCGCTGCGGTCGGCCAGTTCGGCCCGGCCGGCGTCCGTGATGGCGTACACCTTGCGGCCGCCCTCCGTGGTGTGCCGGACCAGGCCCTCCGCCTCCAGCTTGGCCAGCCGGGGGTAGACCGTGCCCGCCGAGGGGGCGTACAGGCCCTGGAAGCGCTCCTCGAGGAGCCTGATCACCTCGTAGCCGTGGCGCGGGGCCTCGTCGAGCAGCTTGAGCAGGTACAGGCGCAGGCGCCCATGGGCGAAGACGGGGGGCATGTCAGAGCACCTTCTTGTCGGTCGTGCCAGCGGTGACGTCGGTCTGGCCGGCGGCCGGAGCATCGGTGGTGGGGTCGGTGCCGGGGGTCTGCGACGGCTCGGCGGGGGCGGTGGGCTCGGTCTCCCAGGGGGTGTCCGGCTCATCCTCTCCCGACGGGCGGCGCAGCAGGGCGATCGAACCGGAGACCGTGGTGGCCCGGAGCCTGCCCGTGCCCGCGCCCAGGCGGCCGGTGATCTTGTGGGCGCCCCACTGGCCGTGCACCCGCAGTCCGTCGAAGGCGTTGGAGATCGTGCCGCTCGCGGTGTTCGCCTCCACCTCGGCGTCTCCCGGATGAGGCAGACGGATGGCGATCTCGCCGGAAACGCTGGTGAGGCTGACCTCCGTCGGGCCGTCCGGGTCCAGGTCGACGATCATGGAACCGCTGACGGAGTCGGCGCGCACGGAGCGCCCGGAGCCCTCGACCACCGTCAGGTCGCCCGAGACCGACTTGAACCGCAGGTCGCCGGTGACGGCCTGGGCCTCCAGGTTTCCGGAGACGGTGTCCGCCTGGACCGGGCCCGAGACGCCGACCAGGGTCGTGTCGCCGGTGACTCCCTTGACCACCGCCCGGCCGCTGATGCCGGAGACGACCGCACCGGCGCCGACCACGCCCACCTCCACGCGGGTGTCGGCGGGGACGGCCAGGGAGACCACGGCGCTGCGGCGCCAGCCCTTGCGGTCGAGCCACTTCAGGAAGCCCTTCCAGGGCAGGTCGTCATAGGCCACGGTGAGCGTGTCTCCCTGCTGGGTGACCATCAGGGGCGGGCCCTCGATCTCCGAGATCTCCAGGCGGGCGGAACCTTCGTCCGTGCCCACCACGTTCACCGTTCCGTTGACGATGCGGACCTGGAGGTCGCTCACATGGGAGTCAAAGGTCAGCTTCTGGGGCTCGGTGACGGACCACTCGGGCATGGGGGACCTCCTCGGCAGGCACGGCCGCGACACGCCATATCGCGTCCTGTGTCAAACACGATATATCGTGGATGCCGGAAGTCAAGACACCCGTTCGTGTGAGAGGGCCGACGTCTTCGCGTGAGAGGGCGGGCGTCATCGCGTGACAGGGCCGGCATCGGTCTCGCGCACTCCCGCGACCGGGACACGGCCTGCCCCGCGGGACACGGCCTACCCTGGGGGAGTAGATCCGTCCCCATCAGGAGTGAGCGTTGTACTTCACCGACCGTGGCATCGAGGAACTGGAGAAGCGGCGCGGCGAGGAGGAGGTCACCTTCGAGTGGCTCGCCGAGCAGCTGCGCACGTTCGTCGATCTCAACCCGGACTTCGAGGTGCCGGTGGAGCGGCTGGCGACCTGGCTGGCTCGGCTGGACGACGAGGACGACGAGTAGCCCGGGCGACGACGAGCGGACCAGGCGGCGCGCAAGCCGAGCGGCGGTGAGCCGGCCAGGCGGTGGCGAGTAGGCCGGGCGCATAGTTCTGCAACCAACCTGGGTATTAGCCTCGTCACTGTCCAAGTGGGCGTCGTCGGGGGCCGGTTGACCTGACGGCCAGGGCTCTGCGGGGGGAGCGGAATGAGTCACATCCAGGACATCGAGCTGCCGGACGGCACGGTGGTCACCGCCCGGATCGGCGCGGGGGAGGCCTACGGGGACCAGGAGGACGTCGGCTTCACCGAGGCCGCCGTCGCCAAGGTCGAACAGCTCCAGGAACTGATCAGGGCTGTCGGCGGCACCGTTCTCGACGCCGCCCGCGCGGCCAAGCCGCACGAGGCCGCCATCACCTTCGGCGTGGAACTGACCGCCAAGGAGGGCGTGGCCGTCGCCGTGCTCGCCCGCGGGGAGGCCAAGGCGTCCCTGGAGGTCACCCTCACCTGGCAGTTCGACCGGGGCACCACGGAGGAGGGCGAGGGGAGAGCGGTGGGCGCATGAGCGAGCGCGAGGACCGTCTCTTCGACCTCGTCCGGGCCGCCACCGTCCAGCTGCTTCCCGCCGCCGGGAAGGACGGCCCCTTGTGGGGCAGCGGCTTCTTCGTCGCGCCCGGCTGGGTGCTCACCGCCGCCCATGTGCTGCGCCCGCACCTCGCGGCGGACCGCCAGGCCGCCTTCCGGGTGCGCGGCGAGGGCGTCGACGCCGAGGCCCGCCTCGCCCGGTGGCTGCTCACCGACCCGCGCAACCCCAAGGTCCCGCTGGCCGAGGACCTGGCGCTGGTCCGGCTGACCGACGAGTGCCCGCACGAGTGCGTGTGGCTCACCGACCGGGCCGCCCGCCACTCCGGCGCCCTCAAGGCCTGCGGCTACTACCCGGTGCCGCCCGAGGCCCACTTCCGCATCGTGGACGCCGAGATCAACGGCCACGAGGACACGTACGGGCTGATCATCAAGCCCGACGTCGACTTCCCGAGCGGCATGTCGGGCGGTCCGCTGCTCGACCCCGAGACGGGTGCGGTCGTAGGACTCATCAAGTCGCGGCGCACGACCAGGGACGGCACCCCGACGGAAGGCGGCAAGGCCGTGGCGATCGCCGCGCTGCGCCGGTTCGGGGAGACGTACCGCGAGGTGATGACCGCCCACGACCGCTGGCACGGCGAGGAGCCGGTCGCGGAGACCGGGGACAACTGGATCGACCTGCAGTGCGGCCCGGCGGCCGGCTCGGACACGGTCTGGACGCCGCGCGACCGCCGCAAGGCGCTCGCCCTGCTCGCCGCCCTGCCGCACCCGCCCGACGAGCCCACCGTCAAGCTCATCGCCAAGGAGGCCCGCAGCGGCAACCAGTGGCCCGGCACCACCCCCGAACTGCGCACCTGGCGCGACGGCCACGGCCTGCTGTACGAGGGCACCACCCCGCTCGACCCGCTCGTCTTCCTGCGCTTCCTCAGGCTCGTGGAGGCCCACGCGTGCGCGCGCGACGCCGGCAGCCCCCTGCTCGCCGGCTGGATCACCAAACGGCTGCGGCACGACACCCGCCGGCACTTCCACGCCATGGTCCGCGACGCCACCCTCCCCGACGAGCTGAAACCGCCCGCCGAGGACCACGGCCCCGAACGCGTCGTGATCTCCTACCCCGGCCCCGGCGAGGGCTCCGTGGTGGCCCTGCTGCTCGACCCGGTGATCGGCGCGCAGCCCGTCCGGTTCTTCTGGCAGATCTGGTACGACGACGGCGACGGCCTGCCCGAGGTGCACGAGACCGACTCCTCGGTGCACGGCTACCGGCCCGACGAACTCGTCCAGGCGCTCCGTGTCCCGCTCGGCGCCCTGCTGGAGTCCAAGGACCGCGAGGGCCACCCCGTGCCGCTCGAAGTCGCCCTGCCCGCCGAGCACTTCGACACCGCCGTGCACCGCTGGCGGTTCGCGGACATCGCCGCGCTGTACGACCCCGGGCACCTGGGTGCGCGCCGCCGGCTGGTGCTGCGCGCCCTCGAGCGCCGGGGAGATCCGGACAATCTCTGGCTCGACCGCTGGCAGGGCATGGCGGCCGGGCACCGCTTCCAGGGCTGGCGCATGCCCCCGCCGGGCGCGGTGGACCCCTCCGGCTACCGGGGCGCCGGGCGCGACCGCATCCCCGTGATGTGCCGTCCGGCCGGACAGGGACCCGGGCGCGTCGCCATGCAGCACGCGCTGCACAGCGGCCACGCCGTCGCGCTGTGGCACATCGGCCCGCACCCGGAGCGCGGCGCCCATCTGCCGGAGTGCGACACCCTGCACGCGCGCGTGGAGGCGTTTCTGGAGACGCTCGGCTCGCTGGCAGAACTCCCCGACCGGCTGCGGCTCGTCCGCCAGGACATCAGCGAACAGCGCCCCGAAAGCGCCTGGGCCGAACCGCTCGCCCTGCTCTACGACGACCCCCGCCGGCCCCTGCCCGGCGAGGAGACCGACCCGGTGGACGCGCCGTGAACACCCTCGAAGGCTGGCCGAAACCACCTGTGTACCAGGGCTGTTGCGGGTATGTTCCCAGGGGCCCGTTGCGGGCGCACGACGCCCCCGCCGGCCAGGACGTGGACCACCACCGACCGTCGGCGAGGAGCACAGCATGAGCGAGTGGTTCGTCTACCAGGGCATCGGGCAGCCGGATCCGGCCAGGATCGACGCGCTGCCGGAACCGCCGCCCTGGCGGAAGTTCGACGCGCCGGCCGTCGACTACGAGGTCCCGGCGCTCGACTCCGCCACCCACCGCAGACTCGGCGAGCGCAGCGTCCCGTTGCCCGTCCAGGACCCCGACGCCCTCGAACTCGTCAACGCGGCCCTGTACCTGCGGCGCCCCCTGCTCGTCACCGGAGAGCCCGGCGTCGGCAAGTCCACGCTCGCCCACTCCGTCGCCTACGAACTCGATCTCGGCCGCGTCCTGGAGTGGCCGATCGTCAGCCGCAGCGAACTGCGCGACGGCCTCTACACCTACGACGCCATCGGCCGCCTCCAGGACGCCCAGCTCCCCGGCGAGGTCACCGCCCAGGACATCGGCCGGTACATCAAGCTCGGCCCGCTCGGCACCGCGCTGCTCGCCGCCGACAAACCCCGGGTGCTGCTCATCGACGAGCTCGACAAGAGCGACATCGACCTGCCGAACGACCTGCTGAACGTCCTGGAGGAGGGCCGCTTCGCCATCCCCGAGCTGCAGCGCATCGCCGACCGCACCCCCGAGGTGCGGGTCCTCACCGACGACGGCCGCCGGGTCACGGTGACGGACGGGCAGGTGCACTGCCGGGCCTTCCCGTTCGTCATCATGACCAGCAACCGCGAGCGCGAGTTCCCCGCCGCCCTGCTGCGCCGCTGCATCCCGCTCGACCTGAAGGCCCCGCGCGACGAGCGCCTCGCCGCCCTCGTCCAGGCCCACTTCGGCCAGGGTGCCTACGACGCCAACCACGATCTCGTCGACCGGTTCACCCAGGCCGAGGCGGACGGCGCGCTGCGCCCCACCGACCAGCTCCTCAACGCCATCTTCCTCGCCCAGCACGCTGCCCGGGAGACAGGTCAGCGGCGCACGGAGATCTCGGAGCTGCTGATGCAGCCCCTCGACCGAGGACCGCGCTGACCCATGACCTCCCGCGCTCCCGGTGGTCCGACGAGCGGCGTGAGCCCGGTGCTCACGGCGCTGGTCGCGCGTCTGCGGGACGCGGGGATCGCGCCCGGGGTCGAGGAGCTGGCCGACGCGCTGTGGCTGGCGCGCTGGCTGCCCGCGGGACAACCCGCCCGGCCCGGCCCCGTACCCTCCGTGGGCCCGGAACCGTCCGGGGCCACGGGCCCGCCGTCCCCGCGCCCACCGCGGTCCCTTCCCCTGCCCACCGAGGACGAGGCGCCCCGGCCGCCCGACCACGCCCGCCTGTTCGCCCCCGGTCCGGGCGGCGACGGCACCGACACCCGGATGACCCCGGTCCGCGTCCCCGCCGCACCCGCGCTGCCCGAACCCCTCGCGCTGCAACGGGGGTTACGGCCCCTCCAGCGCTACCGCGCGCCGGTACGGCCGGTTCCGCGCACGCTCGACGAGCAGGCCACCGCGGAACGCGCCGCCGAGTCCGGGCTCGTCCTGCCCGTCCTGCGCACCGACCGGCGCCGGGAGGCCCGCCTGCTCCTCCTGATGGACGTCTCCACCTCGACGGCCGTCTGGCAGCAGGCCCTCGACGAACTGCGCCAGGTCTGCGCCCGCGCCGGCGCCTTCCGCGAGGTGCAGGTGCGCTATCTGCACGAGGCGCCCGGCGGACTGCCCGGCTGTGCGGTCGCCCCGGAGCCGGGTGTCCCGCTCTCCGCACCGGAGCAGCTCAGCGATCCGACGGGGCGGCGCGTCACGCTGGTCCTCAGCGACTGCGCCGGGCCGATGTGGCGCAGCGGCCGGGTGCAGCGGCTGCTGCACCGCTGGGCGGCCACGGCGCCCGTGGCCGTCGTACAGCCGTTGCCGCAGCGGATGTGGCTGCGCACGCATCTGCCCGCGCGGCGTGGGCTGTTGCGGCGGCAGGAGGGGCCCGCCGGGTCGCTGCGGTTCCTGCCCGACCGGGGGCCCGCGCCGGCCGGGGCGCTGCCGGTGCCGGTGCTGGCGCCCCGCCGGGAGTCGGTGGAGGGCTGGGCGCGGCTGGTGTCCGGTGCCACGGGACAGTCGCTGGCCGCCGCGGCCGGGTGGGTGCGGGCCGATCACCCGGCGTCCGGGGCGCCCGTGCGGGCGGCCGAGGAGCGCAGCGGGGAGGAGCGGGTCCGCGCGTTCTGGCGGCAGGCGTCCTCCGAGGCGCGGCGGCTGGCGGTGTATCTGTCGGCGGTGCCGCTGTATCTGCCGGTGATGCAGCTGGTGCAGCACGCGATGCTCGCCGGGAGCGGTCCTGACGTCCTCTCCGAGGTGTTGTTGAGCGGGCTGCTGCGGCGGCGGGAGGACGCGGACGATCCGCGGGCCGTGCGCTACGACTTCCTGCCGGATGTCGCGTCCGAGCTGCGCTCGCGGCTGTCCCTGGACGAGGCGGAGCTGCTCTTCAAGCACTGCTCCGCGTACGTGGAACGGAAGTTCGGGCGAAGTGCGCGGAACTTCCCCGCGCTGGCCGGGGCGTTTCTGCGGGGAGCGGTGCCGCCGGACGGGGAGCTGCCGGCCGGCGCGGAGGAGCGGGAACCGGCCGGGCTGCGGGCGTTCGCCGAGGTGTCGGCGGAGGTGCTGCGGGATCTGGGGGCGCGGCTGCGGCCGGTGCCGGTGGCCGCGGCGGCCGGGCAGACGCCCGGGGAGCTGCTGGAGCTGGGGCGGCGGGCGCTGGCCCGGTTCCACGAGGAGGGCCTCACCCGGGAACTCGACGCGGCGGTGGGGTACTTCGGGATGGCGGCGACCGACGACCGGCCGGACACGGAGCGGGACTCCGCCCTGGAGGACCTGGCCGACGCGCTGCTCACCCGGTGGCGGGTGCGGCGCGTGGGGGACGACCTCAGGGAGGCGTGGGAGGCGGTCGAGCACGCTTCGTCCGACTCCGGGCGACTCGTCCGGGGCCTGGTGTGCTGGGCGCAGGCGCAGGAAGTGCGGTACGCGGGGGTCGACTTCGACGGTATCCCGGAGAGCCTGCGGGAGTGGGCCCGTCAGGAGCCGCGGCGGGCCGGGGAGCGAGCTCTGCGCGTGTTGCTGTACGTGGCCGAGGCGAGCCTCGTGGCGGGTGTGGACGCGACGGACGCGTTCTCGCAGCGACGCAGCGTCCTCGCGGACGCGCTGACAGGCGTGCGGCGGGCCATGGCGGAGCTGGGACCGGACGAGGGGATCGACGCCGAGTACTGGTACGTCCGTCACCTGGAGCGGGCCATCGACGCGGCGGAACTGTGGCTGGGCTCGGACGTGTTCGTCGTGCGGGGGCGGTTGCGGCTGGACCTGGCCCGGCAGTACGCGGGGAAGGGGCCGGTCGCCCGGTCCGCCCCCGACCGGAGGCGTGCCGAGTACTGGGCCGAGTGGGCCAGTGGTGACCTCGTCGTGGCGACCGGCCACGAGTCCGCGCCGGACGCGGTGGCCTGCCGGGTCTGGCTGGACGTGGCGGCCGTCATGGAGATCTGGCGCCCCGGGAGCGAGGACGGCCGGTTGTACGGGGTGGACGAGGCCTTGCGGGCCGCGGGCGACGACAAGGAGCTCAGGTTCGCGTGCCACGCGTGGGCCGCGGGGATCCACCGCGACCGCTACGACCGCTCCGGCGATCCGGCCCAGCTGGACCGCGCTGTCGACGCGTGGTCGCAGGCCGGATCGCAGCTCGGCATGGACGACCCCCGGCGGCCGGAGACGATGGACGAGCTCGGTCGTGCCCTGTTCGAACGGTTCGGACGGGCGGAGGAGCCGGATGACCTCGCCCGGGCCGTCCTCGTGCTGCGCCGCGCGGTCGAGCTTTCCCTGCCCGACGATCCCCGGCTGCCCATGCGGCGCCGGAGTCTGGCCGACGCGTACAGCACGCGCTACCAAAGGACCGGCGTACTGACCGAGCTGTACGAGGCCGACTGGCTGCTCGGCGAGGCCGTGCGCGGTTCCGACGACCCGGTGCTCCTCGCCGAGTGCTGGATCAGCCGCGCGAACCTGATGCTGGCGCTGTACGAGCGCACCGAGGCGGTCACCCACCTGCACGGGGCGATCGACTGCTTCGGCAAGGCCGTCGAGTACGCCGAGGAGGCGGGCGACGACGCACTGATGGCCGAGGCCCTCAGGGGACGTGCCCGAGCACGGGAGCGGCAGGGGAGACCCGCCACGGCCCGGAGCGACTACGAAGCTGCCCGACGTCTGACCAACCCCGCGAGTGCCGGCGACACCCAGCAGCGCCCCTCCCGCCCGTCCCCCGAAACGGCCACCGAGTGACCCTCCCCATCGACGACACCCACATACCCCTCCCGGAGATCGCCCCGCCCGACCACACCGACCACCCGGTACTGGCCGCGATCCTCGCCGAACTCCGGGAACGCGAGCGGGCACGAGAGGGGGAGCCCGTCGTCGTCGCCCACTACGAGGACGCGCCATGAGGACCCACCCGGCATGGCCGTACGACACCTTGGACACCCGCGGCCACGAGCCCGTGCCGTTCCGGCAGTTCGTGCTGAAGGTGCACGGCCGCTGCAATCTCGACTGCACCTACTGCTACCTCTACCAGGGCCCCGACCACGGCTGGCGCGACCGCCCACGCAGCGCCTCCGCCCGCACCATGCGCCGTACGGCCCACCGCATCGCCGAGCATGTCCGCACCCACCGCCTCGACGCCATCCGCATCGAACTGCACGGCGGCGAACCCCTCCTCACCGGGCCCGACCCGGTCCTCGCCTACGCCGACGCGGTCCGCGAGGCCGTCGACTGCCAGGTCACCGCCACCGTCCAGACGAACGGCACACGGCTGACGGCCAGGACCCTCGGCCGTCTCGCCGACGCCGGGATCCGTGTCGGCCTCAGCCTCGACGGGGGCGGCCCGGCGCACAACGCCCGCCGCGTCGACCGCGCCGGCCGGCCCGCCTGGCCCGCCGCCCGCGCGGCAGCGCTACGCCTCGCGGAGCACCCGGAGTCGTACGCCGGAATCCTCTGCACGATCGACCTGGCCGCCGATCCGCTCGACGTCTACGGCTCCCTGCTCCAACTCCGCCCGCCCGGGGTCGACTTCCTCCTCCCGCACGCCAACTGGGGCACATACGGCCGGTCCCCGGGACGGTGCCGCCCCGCCCCCACCCCCTACGGCGACTGGCTCACCGTCGTCTTCGACGCCTGGTGGGACATGAACCGCACCGAAGTCCCCGTCCGCATCCGTCTGTTCCAGGAGATCGCCGCTCTCCTCCTCGGCGCTCCCAGCCGCGCCGAGGCCGTGGGACTGTCCCCCATGGCGGCCGTCGTCGTGGAGACCGACGGTGCCATCGAGCAGGTCGACGCCCTCAGGTCGGCGTACGAGGGAGCATCCGAAACCGGGCTGGACGTCCACCGGCACTCCTTCGACGACGCCCTTCGCCACCCCGGCATCGCCGCACGCCAGTTGCGCGAGCGGGCGCTCGCCGACGAGTGTCTGAGCTGTCCCGTGGGGAAGGTGTGCGGTGGCGGGAACTATGTGCACCGGTACGCTCCTGGGACCGGGTTCCGGCACCCCAGTGTCTACTGCGCCGACCTGGAACGGCTCATCCGCCACATCGCACATCGGCTGACCGGTACCGTGCTCAACTCAACACATCGGAAGCCGATTTGACGCACAATTGAATAACCTGTGCACACTCGTGACCAGGTTCAGTCGAGGGGATACGGCGAGATGGCGGCGGAACTCGGACACGTCACGGTGGTGTTCGCCGGACAGAGCGAGTCCTGGGCCAAGTGGATCGACCACCAGATCCGGGCCGCGGGACGGGGCACCACTCTGATCAGGTGGAACCCGCTGCGGCGCCCGCCGTCCGCCGAGGCGTTCGCCGAGCTGCTGAGCGCGCCGGGGCGCGTGCTGCTGGTGATCGACGACTGGTACGAGCGGCTCGGCGCCGAGCGGTTCGACGCCTGGGCCGAGGCCCTGCGGCAGGTGCTGCCCGCGTACCAGGACCGGATCGCCGCCGTCAGCATCACCGCCCGGCCCATGCCGGAGGCCGTCATCGCCCTGGCTCCCGTCGAGCTGCGTGGCCTCAGGCCGGAGATCGCGCGCAGCCGCGTCCTGGAGTGCGCGGGCATCCCGGCCCCGGGCACCCTGATCGACCTGCGCCGCGGCCCCCGGTTCCCCGACGACCCGCCAGACGTGTGGCAGGTCCCGCGCCGCAACCGCCGCTTCATCGGGCGCACCGAACTGCTGGAGAAGGTCTACGGCGCCTTCTCCGCCGCCGGGCCCGACGGCGCCGCCGTGGCGCTGCTCGGTCCGGGCGGCTTCGGGAAGACCCAGCTCGCGCTGGAGTACGTCCACCGGTTCGCGGGCGAGTACGACGTCGTGTGGTGGGTCAGCGCACACCAACGCGTCACCGCCCGCCAGCAGTTCGCCGAACTCGCGCCCGCGCTGGAGCTGCGCGACGCCGGTGATCTCGCGGCCACCATCACGGCCGTACGGCGGGCCCTCGACCGCACCCAGCGGCCCTGGCTGCTCGTCCTGGACGGCGCCGGGGACCCGGAGCGGCTGGCGGACCTGCTGCCCGAGGGGCGCGGGCACGTCCTGATCACCACGCACCGCAGCGAGTGGGGCGCCCACGCCGAGAACATCGCCGTGCCCGTCTTCGAGCGTAGCGAGAGCGTCGCCTTCGTCTCGCGCCGCACGGAGCGGCTCAGCGACACGCAGGCCGCCCGCCTCGCCGAGGCCGTGGAGGACATGCCGCTGCTGCTCGACCAGACCGCCGCCTGGCTGGACATCAACCCGACCGTGCCGGTCGAGGACTACATCCGGGACATCCGCGACGGCCGCCCGGACCGCTTCGGCGTGATGCCCTCCGGCCAGTACCCGGAGAGCTTCGAGGTCGCCTGGGCCAAGCTCGTCAACACCCTCCGCGAGGGCTCCGAGTCCGCCTGGCAGCTCCTCAACCTGCTCGTGTGCTTCTCGCACGACGTGGTGCCGGTACGGCTGCTGCAGACGGCCCGGCACGGCGATCTGCCCGCCGAACTGGCCGAGTTGATCACCGAGCCCAGCAGCTGGAACACCGCGCTGCGCCGGCTCTCGGAGATCACCTCCATGCGCATCGAGTACGAACCCGGGCCGCGGATGGACACCCAGACCGTCGGCACCCTGCGCATGCACCGCCTCTTCCACCGCTTCGTCCGCTCCATCCAGTCACCCGCCGACGCCGAGCGCTATGCGGCGGCCGCCCGCCGGGTCCTCGTCTCCGCCGACCCGCGCGACTCCTCCTCGGCCGGCAACTGGGCCCGCTACGCCGCCCTCATCCCGCACCTGGAACCGTCCGGCGCCCTGGAGTCACCCGACGACGACGCCCGCGAACTCGTCCTGAACTGCATTGAATACCTGCGGATGCGGGGCGAGTACCACGACGGCTGGTGGCTCAGCCGCACGGCCGTCAAGCACTGGCGGGCCACCTCCGGCGACACCGACCGCGCGGTGCTCGTCGCCGCGCACCAGCTCGGCAACATGCTGCGCCGCCTCGGCCGCTACGAGGACGCGAAGATCGTCGGCCAGGAGACCCTCGGGCGCCTCGAACGTGCCGAGGACGTACGGCCCATCGAGATCATCCGCGCCAAGGACGGCCTCGGCGGCACCCTCATGGCGCTCGGCCGGTACACCGAGGCCCGCACCCTGTTCGAGGAGGCCGCCCGGGCTGCCGCCGCGGAACTCGGCGGTGAGCAGGTGCCGCGCACCCTCGCCATCCGCAGCAACCTCGCCGTCGCCCTCGGCCTCCAGGGCCGCTACGCCGAGTCGCTCGCCCTGCACCGCAAGGTCTTCGAGGCCCGACTGGACGTCCTCGGCGGCCGCGACGCCCTCACCCTCAACTCCGCGCTGCACACCGCCTGGATGCTGCGGCTGCTCGGCAGCTACCGGGAGGCGCTGGCCATCCAGGGCCACAACTCCCGGGTGCACAGCCAGGTGCTGGACCGCACCCACAGCCAGACCCTGCTCGCCGAGCACAATCTCGCCCTGTGCGCCCGTCGCGTCGGCGACCTGCAGTTCGCGCACGCCATGCTGCGCGGGGTCCGGGAGAAGCTGATCCGCCGGCGCGGCCCGCTGCACCCGGAGACGCTCATGGTCTCCTGCGACTACGCGATGATGCTGCGCGACCTGGAGCGCACCGAGGAGGCCCGCGACCTCGCCGAGGCCACCGCCACCCACTACGCCGCCCAGCTCGGCGAACGCCACCCGTACGCGATCGGCGCCCGGGACAACGTGGCGACCATCATGCGGGACCTGGGCGAGCACCGGGTGGCGCTGGACCTGTCCCGGCAGGCCGCGCGGCAGATGCGGCGGGCCGTCGGCAAGGACCACCCGTGGGCCATCGGCTGCGCCAAGAACGAGGTCGCCGCGCTGGCCGCCGTGGGGGAGACCGACGAGGCGGCAGCGCTGGGCCGGGAGGCCGCCGACCGCTCCGCGTCCGTGCTCGGCGACGCCCATGTGCTCACCATCAGCCTACGGGCCGGCCTCGCCCTGGACCTGGCCGACCTGGGCCGCCGCGAGGAATCCGAGGCCCTCCACCAGGACGCGGTGACCCGCCTCACCACCCTCCTGGGCGCCGACCACCCCCACACCCGCCACATCCTGGAACGCCACCGCCCGTACTGGGACTTCGAGCCCCAGCCGATCTGATCGACACGGGTAAGCAAAGGGCCCGGCCCCGAGTCACTGTGAACTCGGGGCCGGGCCCTTTTGTCGGCTGAACCGCCGGAGACCTACGCCTCGAAAACTTCTCGCACCAGCTGCTCCTGCTCAGCCTGGTGCCGCTTGGCGGAGCCCACCGCAGGGGACGAGCCGTGCGGGCGCGAGATGCGCCGCAGGCGCTCGCCGTGCGGGACGTCCGCGCCGACCGCCAGGTCCAGGTGGTCGATCAGGTTGAGCGCGATGAACGGCCAGGCACCCTGGTTCGCCGGCTCCTCCTGCGCCCACAGGTACTTCTCGGCGTTCGGGTACTTCTTGATCTCCGCCTGGAGCTCGGCACCCGGCAGCGGGTACAGGCGCTCGATACGGATGATCGCCGTGTCCGTGACGCCGCGCTTCTGACGCTCGGCCTCCAGGTCGTAGTACAGCTTGCCGGCCACGAAGACGACCTTGCGGACCGCGGCCGCGTCCGCCGTCGCGTCGCCGATGACGGGACGGAACTGACCCGAGGTGAACTCCTCCGTCTTCGACGCGGCGGCCTTCAGACGCAGCATCGACTTCGGGGTGAAGACCACGAGCGGCTTGTGGTGCGGGTTGTGCACCTGCCACCGCAGGAGGTGGAAGTAGTTCGACGGCAGGGTCGGCATGGCGACCGTCATGTTGTTCTGGGCGCAGAGCTGGAGGAACCGCTCGACGCGGGCCGAGGAGTGGTCCGGGCCCTGGCCCTCGTAGCCGTGCGGCAGGAGCAGGGTGACGCCGGACGTCTGGCCCCACTTCTGCTCGGCCGCCGAGATGTACTCGTCGACCACCGTCTGGGCGCCGTTGACGAAGTCACCGAACTGCGCCTCCCACATCACGAGCGCGTCGGGGCGGGCCAGCGAGTAGCCGTACTCGAAGCCCATGACCGCGTACTCGGAGAGGAGGGAGTTGTAGACGTTGTAACGTGCCTGCTCCTCGGCGAGGTACTGCAGCGGGGTGTACTCCTCGCCCGTCTCGCGGTCGATGAGGACCGCGTGGCGCTGGCCGAAGGTGCCACGCTGGGAGTCCTGACCGGACAGCCGGACCGGGGTGCCCTCAAGGAGCAGGGAGCCGACCGCGAGGGTCTCGCCCATGCCCCAGTCGATCGTGCCGTCCTCGACCATCGTCGCCCGGCGCTGCAGCTGCGGCAGCAGACGCGGGTGGACGTGGAAGGTGTCCGGGATGTTGACCTGGGACTCGGCGATGCGCTTGACGACCTCCGAGGAGATCGCGGTGCTCACGGCGACCGGGAAGTCCGCCTGCGGGTCCGGCACCGGGCCGGTGCCCTGCGGGGCGGTGACGGCCTCGCGGACCTCCGTGAAGACCTTCTCCAGCTGCCCCTGGTAGTCCTGCAGGGCCTGCTCGGCCTCTTCCAGGGTGATGTCGCCGCGACCGATCAGGGACTCGGTGTAGAGCTTGCGCACCGAGCGCTTCTTGTCGATCAGGTCGTACATCAGCGGCTGGGTGAAGGCCGGGTTGTCCGACTCGTTGTGACCGCGGCGGCGGTAGCAGATGAGGTCGATCACCACGTCCTTGTTGAACGCCTGGCGGAACTCGAAGGCCAGCCGCGCGACGCGGACCACGGCCTCGGGGTCGTCGCCGTTCACGTGGAAGATCGGGGCCTCGATCATGCGGGCCACGTCCGTCGCGTACATGGAGGAACGCGAGGACTCGGGGGCCGCGGTGAAGCCGACCTGGTTGTTGATGACGATGTGGACCGTGCCGCCGGTGCGGTAGCCGCGCAGCTGCGACATGTTCAAGGTCTCGGCCACCACGCCCTGGCCCGCGAAGGCCGCGTCGCCGTGGATCGCCACCGGCAGGACCGTGAAGTCCGTGCCGCCCTTGTTGATGATGTCCTGCTTGGCGCGGGCGATGCCCTCGATGACCGGGTCGACGGTCTCCAGGTGGGACGGGTTGGCGGCCAGCGAGACCGTGATCTGCTCGCCGTCCAGGCCGGTGAAGGTGCCCTGGGCGCCCAGGTGGTACTTCACGTCGCCGGAGCCGTGCATCGACTTCGGGTCGAGGTTGCCCTCGAACTCGCGGAAGATCTGCGCGTACGACTTGCCGACGATGTTCGCCAGCACGTTCAGGCGGCCGCGGTGGGCCATGCCGATGACGACCTCGTCCAGGCGGGACTCGGCCGCGGAGTCGATGACCGCGTCCAGCAGCGGGATGACGGACTCGCCGCCCTCCAGGGAGAAGCGCTTCTGGCCGACGTACTTCGTCTGCAGGAAGGTCTCGAAGGCCTCCGCCGCGTTCAGCCGGCGCAGGATGCGCAGCTGCTCCTCGCGCTCCATCTTGGAGTGCGGGCGCTCCACGCGGTCCTGGATCCACTTGCGCTGCTTGGGGTCCTGGATGTGCATGAACTCGATGCCGGTGGTGCGGCAGTACGAGTCGCGCAGCACGCCGAGGATGTCGCGCAGCTTCATCATCGACTTGCCGGCGAAGCCGCCGACGGCGAACTCGCGCTCCAGGTCCCACAGGGTGAGGCCGTGCTCGACGATGTCCAGGTCGGGGTGCTTGCGCTGCTTGTACTCCAGCGGGTCGGTGTCGGCCATGACATGGCCGCGGACCCGGTAGGAGTGGATCAGCTCGAAGACGCGGGCGGCCTTGGTGACGTCGTCGTCGTGCGAGGCGTCGATGTCCCGGAGCCAGCGGACCGGCTCGTACGGGATGCGCAGGGCCTCGAAGATGTCGTCGTAGAAGCCGTTCTCGCCGAGGAGGAGGTTGGCGACGGCGCGCAGGAACTCGCCGGAGGCGGCGCCCTGGATCACCCGGTGGTCGTAGGTCGACGTGAGCGTCATGACCTTCGAGACGCCGAGCTTGTTCAGGGTGTCCTGGCTGGTGCCCTGGAACTCCGCCGGGTAGTCCATGGAGCCGACGCCCATGATGACCGACTGGCCGGGCATCAGGCGCGGGACCGAGTGGACCGTGCCGAGGCCGCCCGGGTTGGTCAGGGAGACCGTGACGCCGGTGAAGTCGTCCATCGTCAGCTTGTTGTCGCGAGCGCGACGGACGATGTCCTCGTAGGCCTGCCAGAACTCGAAGAAGTTCAGGGTCTCGGCCTTCTTGATGGCGGCCACGACGAGCTGGCGGTCGCCGTTGGGCTTCACCAGGTCGATGGCCAGGCCGAGATTGACGTGCGCCGGCTTGACGAGGGTCGGCTTGCCGTCCTTCTCACCGAAGGACCAGTTCATCGACGGCATGGCCTTGATGGCCTGCACCATCGCGTACCCGATCAGGTGCGTGAAGGAGATCTTCCCGCCGCGGGCGCGCTTGAGGTGGTTGTTGATGACGATGCGGTTGTCGAACAGCAGCTTCACCGGGACCGCGCGGACCGAGGTGGCCGTCGGCAGTTCCAGAGAGGCGTTCATGTTCTTCGCGACCGCGGCGGCCGGGCCGCGCAGCGTGACCAGCTCGGGGCCACCGGGGGCGGGCGCGGCGGGCGCGGCGGCCTTCGGCTTCGGCTGAGCGGGCGCCTGTGCGGGCTGCGCCGGCTTGGCCGGGGCCGGGGCCTGCGCCGCGGGAGCCGGCGCGGGGGCCGCGGCGGGCTTCGGGGCGGCGGGCGCCGGAGCGGCGGCGGCCTGGGGGGCCGGGGCCGCGGGCTGGGCCTGCGGGGCCGTGGTGGTGGTCCCTGCGGCCCCCGCGGCCGCAGTACCCGCCGCAGCCGGGGTGACCGGAGCCCCCGGCTTGTAATCGGCGAAGAAGTCCCACCAGGCGCGGTCTACCGAATTCGGGTCCTGGAGGTACTGCTGATAGATCTCGTCGACGAGCCACTCGTTCGGACCGAACGCGGCAGCGGGGTTCTTCCCGGCTTGGTCGTCGGTGGAGACGCTCGGGTTACTGGGGGACTGTGGCGACACGGCGGCAACCGCCCTCTTCCGCTTCACAAGGTGATGGACAGCGGGAATAAAGGCTACGCCTCTGCGGGCGGGAAGGTCAGGTCGAGCAAGGTCATCGTCGCGTAAGTCACATCGGAAATCTTGTTTCGGGGCTTGATATGGCGGGAAACAAGCGTGGTTCCGCGGTGACTGGGTGCACCGGCCCCGGCCCGGCGCGCCACTCCTGTGCGGATCGCGCGGGCCTGCCCCTGATCACACGTGTCCAGCTGCGCGCCTGCGGCGCGGAAACTCGTGGATCTTGTGCTTCCGATTCGGACTTTACGTCAACCCGGGACGGAAGTCAGTCCCGGAAGGGTGACGATGATCCGGCAGCCCCGCTCGGATTCGGCCACACCGATCCGGCCGCCGTGCAGATCCACGGCCCAGCGGGCGATCGCCAGCCCGAGCCCCGTACCGCCGTCGCTGCCCGGCCCGTGCGGCCGGGTCACCGCGCCCCGGTTGAACCGCTCGAACACTCGGTGCCACTCCGACCGCGGGATGCCGGGGCCCTCGTCCAGCACCTCCAGCTCCAGCGACTCCGGCTGCGGCCCGCGGCGCGCCTTCACCGTCACCCGGCCGTGCGGCGGGCTGTGCTTGACCGCGTTGTCGATCAGATTGGCGACGACCTGGTGGATCCGCTCCGGGTCCGCGTGCGCGGTCAGCTCCGGCGGGGAGACGTCCAGGTGCAGATGGACGTCGGTACGGGTGTGGCTTCCCGAGCCCGAGGCGATGCCCGCGCGCGCCGAAGCCACCATGTTGGCCTCCTTCAGCACGCCCGAGAGATACGGCCACACCTCGAAACGGCGCATCTTCAGCGGTACGACGCCGTTGTCGAGCCGGGACAGGTCCAGCAGGGTCTCCACCAGCCGGCCGAGCCGCTCGGTCTGCTTCAGGGCCGTCCGCATGGTCTCCTGGTCGGCCTCGGTGACGCCGTCGACGATGTTCTCCAGCACCGCGCGCAGCCCGGCGATGGGGGTGCGCAGCTCGTGGGAGACGTTCGCCACCAGCTCTTTTCGCTGGCGGTCCTGGGCCTCCAGCTCGTCCGCCATGACGTTGATCGTCTGGGCCAGGTCGCCCAGCTCGTCCCGGCGGCCCTGGCTCACCCGGCGGGTGTAGTCGCCCTGGGAGATCGACCGCGCCACCGCGTTCATCTCGTCCAGCGGCATGGTCAGCGAGTGCGCCACGAACTGCGTGATCAGCAGCGTGGCGATCATCGAGAAGACGGTGATGAAGCGCAGCTCGGTCTTGGTGTGCACCGCGACGATCGACAGTCCGGTGGTGATCAGCACCGCGATGACGACGAGCGCGCCCAGCTTGGTCTTGATCGAGAACGGGCGTACGCCGCCCCAGGGGTCCTCCCCGGGGCTCCTCCGTGCGGCCGGGCGCCCGTCGCTGCTCATGGAGTAGGCGTCTCCAGGGCGTACCCGACGCCGTGCACGGTGCGGATCCGCTCGGCGCCGATCTTCCGGCGCAGCGCCTTGATGTGGCTGTCGACCGTACGGGTGCCGGAGGCGTCCGCCCAGTCCCACACCTCGGCCAGCAGCTGCTCCCGGGAGAGCACCGCGCGCGGGGTGTTCGCCAGGCACACCAGCAGATCGAACTCGGTGGGCGTCAGGTGGACGTCCTCGGACTTCACCCGCACCCGGCGCTGCGCGTGGTCGATCTCCAGCTCACCGAGGCGCAGGATGCCCGAGCGCGGCGTGGCGGCGGCCAGGGCCGCCCGCTCCACCCGGCGCAGCAGCACATGCACCCGCGCGGCCAGCTCCCGCATCGAGAACGGCTTGGTCATGTAGTCGTCCGCGCCGACCCCGAGACCGACCAGCATGTCCGTCTCGTCGTCGCGCGCGGTCAGCATCAGCACCGGTACCGGGCGCTGCGCCTGCACCCGCCGGCAGACCTCCAGGCCGTCGAAGCCCGGCAGCATGATGTCGAGGATCAGCAGGTCGGGCTGCCAGGCCTCGGCCGTGTCGACGGCGGCCGGGCCGTCCGACGCGGTCTGTACGAGAAATCCCTCGGCGCGGAGCCGGGCCGCGATGGCGTCGACGATCGTGGGATCGTCCTCGACGACCAGTACCCGGCGCTGTGCGCCCGGGGTGGTCGTCGCCGCGCCGCTCTGGGAGGTGTGTGTCTGCTCCATCGCCCGCCCCTGATTGTTGCTTTCCGGAACCCGTGGGGTGATCCCATGTCTGCGATTGACGCTTGAATGATCCGCGTCAGGGCAGCACATTACGGGGATCCACCGTGCTGTCGCTATCCAGGTCTGACGCCGAGGTGCACGGCGTCCGGAACGCCCCGGGCAACGGGCACCTCTTCGGTACGCACCTGCCGGAACCCGGCATTCCGCAAGGTTCCTTCAAATTCCGGAGAGGGCTCGGCGGACCACACCGCGAGCACCCCGCCGGGCCTCAACACCTTTGCGCAGGCCGCGAGTCCGGCCGGCGAGTACAGCGTGTGGTTGTCATCCGTGACCGTCCAGCCGGGGCCGTTGTCGATGTCCAGGCAGATCGCGTCGAACGTGTCGCAAGTCTCACGGATGAACGCAACGAGATCGCCTTCCACGACGTCGGTGCGCGGATCGCCGAGCGCGGCGGCGGACACCTCGGCCAGTGGCCCGTCCCGGTGCCAGCCGACGACGGCCGGCTCCCGCTCGACCACGGTGATCCGCCCCCACCTGGGGTCGGCCGCGGCATGTGCGAGTGAGAATCCCACGCCCAGGCCGCCGATCAGCACGGTCGGCTCCGGGCGGCCGTCCAGCGCGTCGTACGCGGCGTCGACCAGCAGCCGTTCCGAGCGGCCGTCGGAGGTGTCCATCAGGAAACAGCCGTTGGCGATGATCTGCAAGAGCACTCCGTGTCGGCGCAGCACCACCTCGCCATAGGGGCCGTCGCGCCGGTCGAGGACCTCGGGGGAGTCGTACACGGCAGTCATGCCCCCATCCTGCTTGAACGAGTCCTGTCGTTCATGGGAATTGCGGATGGCGGCACGGCGGCTCGCACGTAGTTTTGTGAGTAGGGCATGTGTTTGGGTGGTTTGTACGGGGCATGGACGTCGGCGGAGCGTGAGAGGTTGCTGTGAATCCGCTCTCGCGTGGCGTCGGTCATAGACAGCGGGCCCCGGAACCCGAAGGGTTGGGCGCGACGGAAGGAGTCCCGCAACGTGGAACGGACCGTGACGGGCCCAGCGGCGGCCGCGACGCCACCCCTGGGGGGCCTGCCCATGTCCGACGGCACCGCCGTCGTCCCGGCCCCCGTGCTCGCCGATCTGCTGGACGGCATGCCGCGCCAGCGGCACGCCACGGCGCCCGCTCCCGTCCCCGTTGCGGACCTCGTCGTCGTCCCGGTCTCCGTCTCCGTCCCCGCCCCCGTCTCCGTCGGGGCGCGCCAGGCCGTACGGATCCCGCGCGTCTGGCGGCTGCTGCCCACTCCGGTCGGCACCCCGTTCACCTTCGTCTACATGGCCGTCCTGGCCGTCACCTCGGTGATCGCGGCCGTGGCGGCCCCCACTCTGATGGACGCCCTCTACCAGGCCTCCAGCACGGACGTGGCCCACCTGGTGCGCTCCCCCGTGGTGGTGCTGCTGGCGAGTGCGCTGTGGATCGCGGGCGGCATCCTGTCGCCGTACTCGCTCGCGTTCGTGCTGGTGCTCACCGCGCTGGAGCGGCGCATAGGCGGCGCGCGGACCGCCTGCGTCTTCCTGGCGGGCCACGTCCTGGCCACCCTCGCCACCGAGATCCCCGTGGGCCTGGCCGTCCTGTTCGGCCACCTCCCCACCACCTCACTGCACCGCCTCGACTACGGCATCAGCTTCGGCGTGGCCGCCAGCATCGGCTCCCTGTGCGGCATCCTCCGCCCCTGGCTCGGCTGGCCCGTCCTCGGCCTGATGGGCTCGCTGCTCGTGAGCGACCTGATCGAGTTCGCGGACCCGATGACGGACTGGGGCCACCTCATCGCCTTGACGATCGGCGTGTCGACCTGGCCTCTGGTCCGCCGCTGGGCGCAGCCGGCCTCGGCCTGAGAAGCAGCCCCCACTCTCGGGCGCAACTCCCGGGCACCCCTTGGCTACAAGTGATCGCTCACAGCGAACAACCCCCGGGAACACCAGCCCATCCCCAGCGGTTGAGTCGGCATAGCTCAACTTGACTGCCGAAGGGGAGATCATGGCTACTGAGTCCACGGCGTTCACGCTCGTACTGCCCGTGCTGCCGCTCGACGACGAGGTCGTGCTGCCCGGCATGGTGGTTCCGCTGGACCTGAGCGATGCCGACGTACGCGCCGCGGTGGAGGCCGCACAGGCCGCCGCCCGGTCGGAGCCGGGCAAGCCCAGGGTGCTGCTGGTGCCACGCATCGACGGCACGTACGCCAAGACCGGTGTGCTGGGCACGGTCGAGCAGGTCGGCCGGCTGGCCGACGGTGACCCGGGGGCTCTGATCCGCGGCCGGAGCCGGGTGCGGATCGGCGCCGGCACCACCGGTCCCGGCGCGGCCCTGTGGGTCGAGGGCGCGCGCATCGACGAGAGCGTGCCGGACCCGCTGCCGGGCCAGGTCGCGGACCTCGTCAAGGAGTACAAGGCGCTCGCCACCACCTGGTTGAAGAAGCGCGGCGCCTGGCAGGTCGTGGACCGCGTCCAGGCCATCGAGGGAGTCTCCGCGCTCGCCGACAACTCCGGATACTCGCCGTTCCTCACCACCGAGCAGAAGGTGGAACTGCTGGAGACCGCCGACCCGGTGGCCCGGCTGGGGCTCGCCACGCGGCAGCTCCGCGAGCACCTCGCCGAGCAGGACGTGGCCGAGACCATCGCCAAGGACGTCCAGGAGGGCGTCGACAAGCAGCAGCGCGAGTTCCTGCTCCGCCGCCAGCTGGAGGCCGTCCGCAAGGAACTGCGCGAGCTGAACGGCGAGCAGGACGGCGAGGAGTCCGACGACTACCGCGCCCGCGTGGAGGCCGCCGACCTGCCGGACAAGGTCCGCGAGGCCGCGCTCAAGGAGGTCGACAAGCTGGAGCGGTCCAGCGACCAGTCCCCGGAGGGCTCCTGGATCCGCACCTGGCTGGACACGGTGCTCGAAATGCCGTGGAACGAGCGGACCGAGGACGTGTACGACATCCAGGGCGCCAAGGCGATCCTGGACGCCGAGCACGCCGGCCTGGAGGACGTGAAGGCGCGCATCACCGAGTACCTCGCGGTGCGCAAGCGCCGTGGCGACCGTGGCCTGGGCGTCATCGGCGGCCGGCGCGGCGGTGCCGTCCTGGCCCTCGTCGGCCCGCCCGGCGTCGGCAAGACCTCGCTCGGCGAGTCCGTCGCGCACGCGATGGGCCGCAAGTTCGTCCGTGTCGCCCTCGGCGGCGTCCGGGACGAGGCCGAGATCCGCGGCCACCGCCGTACGTACGTCGGTGCGCTGCCCGGCCGGATCGTGCGGGCCGTCAAGGAGGCCGGGTCGATGAACCCGGTGGTCCTGCTGGACGAGATCGACAAGGTGGGCTCGGACTACCGGGGCGACCCGGCCGCCGCCCTGCTCGAAGTCCTGGACCCGGCGCAGAACCACACCTTCCGGGACCACTACCTGGAGGTCGAACTCGACCTGTCGGACGTGGTCTTCCTGGCCACGGCCAACGTCCTGGAGGCCATCCCGGAGGCGCTCGCCGACCGGATGGAGATCGTCCGGCTGGACGGCTACACCGAGGACGAGAAGGTCGTCATCGCCCGCGACCACCTGCTCCCGCGCCAGCTGGAGCGGGCGGGACTCGGCGAGGACGAGGTCACCATCGACGAGGGCGCGCTGCGCAAGCTCGCCGGCGAGTACACCCGCGAGGCGGGCGTGCGCACCCTGGAGCGGTCCATCGCCCGCCTGCTCCGCAAGGTCGCGGCCCAGCACGAACTCGGCGAGCGGGAGCTGCCGTTCACCGTCCGGGACCAGGATCTGCGCGGCCTGATCGGGCGCCCGCACCATGTGCCCGAGTCCGCCCAGGACCCGGCCGAGCGGCGTACGTCCGTCCCCGGTGTGGCGACCGGCCTCGCGGTCACCGGAGCCGGCGGCGACGTCCTCTTCGTCGAGGCGTCCCTGGCCGACCCGGAGACGGGCGCGGCGGGGCTGACCCTCACCGGTCAGCTCGGCGACGTGATGAAGGAGTCGGCACAGATCGCGCTGAGCTTCCTGCGCAGCCACGGCGCCGAACTGGAGCTGCCGGTCGGCGACTTGAAGGACCGGGGTGCGCACATCCACTTCCCGGCGGGCGCGGTCCCGAAGGACGGCCCGAGCGCCGGCATCACGATGACCACGGCGCTCGCGTCGCTGCTCTCCGGCCGCCTGGTGCGCACGGACGTGGCGATGACCGGCGAGGTCTCGCTGACCGGCCGCGTCCTGCCCATCGGCGGGGTGAAGCAGAAGCTGCTCGCCGCCCAGCGTGCCGGGGTGACCACCGTGATCATTCCCAAGCGCAACGAACCCGACCTGGACGACGTCCCGGCCGAGGTGCTGGACAAGCTCGACGTCCACACCGTGACCGACGTCCGCCAGGTCCTGGAGCTGGCGCTCGCCCCCGCGACGAACGGGGCGGCGCCGCAGATTCCGGTCGCGGCGTGACGGACGCTGCCGGATAGCCGGAGGCCCGGGTCCCGTGAGGGAGGCCCGGGCCTTCGCCATGCGCCCGTACCGACCCCCAAATCGGTGTGGCTCGGTAGAATTCAGGCGTGAGTTGGCCCCCCAGGAGCCCCTCCGGGCTGATCGGGGCCGAGATAGCGGGCTACAAGGTGCAACGCGAACTCGGCCGCGGTGGCATGGCCGTCGTCTACCAGGCCAAGGACCTGCGGCTGGGGCGGACGGTCGCGCTCAAGCTGCTCGCCCCCGAGTACACCCGCAACGACGCCTTCCGCCGCCGTTTCGCCCAGGAGTCGCGGGTGGCGGCCGCCATCGACCATCCCAACATCGTCCCCGTCTTCGAGGCCGGCGAGGCGGACGGGATCCTCTACATCGCCATGTGCTACGTCGCGGGCCTGGACCTGCGTGCGCTGATCGACCAGGAGGGCTCGCTGCCGGTCGCGGCCGCGCTGCGCATCGCGGCCCAGCTGGCGTCCGCCCTGGACGCGGCGCATGCGCGCGAGCTGGTGCACCGGGACGTCAAACCGGCCAACGTCATGGTCGCCAAGGGCGTCGACAGCGACCACCCCGAGCACGTCTACCTCACCGACTTCGGGCTGGCCAAGAAGTCGCTGTCGCTCACCGGGTTCACCACCGCGGGCGAGTTCGTCGGCACCCTCGACTATGTGGCGCCCGAGCGGATCACCGGGCGCCCGGTGGACGGCCGGTCCGATCTGTACAGCCTGGCCTGTGTGGTCCACGAGATGCTCGCGGGCGCCCCGCCCTTCCGGCGGGAGGACCAGCTCGAACTGCTCTGGGCCCACCAGTACGACCCGCCGCCCGCCCTCAGCGCGGAGCGGCCGGACATCCCGGCGGCCGCCGACGAGGTCCTCGGCCGCGCCCTGGCGAAGGCCCCGGGCGACCGCTACGACTCCTGCCTGGAGTTCGTGGCCGCCCTGCGCGAGGTGGCCGCCGCCCCCGTCTCCCGCCGCCGTACGCCGACCGTGGTGGACCGCGTGCCGCCACCGGATCCGCCCGCCTGGGCCCGGCCGTTCCTCGCCTGAGCCCAGCCCCGTCGCGCTTACGCGGGCTTTACCCGACCCCCGTGGTGTCGTCAAGTCCCGAGTCCTCGGAACATGACCCGGATTTCCGTTTCGGGCCTACTTGAAGTGCGGCCTCACCGGAGACACCGGAAAGGAAATGAGGCGGCACGGAGGGTGGAAATTCCCTCCGGAATTCCTTACATCCATCCATGGGAGAAGACTCATGACTCGAAATGTTCAGACCCGCGACGACATCCGTCCGAAGCGCCGAGGTCTCCGGCTGGCGACCGCCGTCGCCTCCGCCGCACTGGTCACCGGAGGTGTCCTCCTTCCCGTGTCCGGCGCGATGGCGGCCCCGATGCCCACGTCGACCGTGGCCTTCGTGCACGGCGGCGGCGCCGGTGGGGCCGGTGGCGACGGCGGCTCCGGGCTGGTCGGCGGCGGCGGTGGCGCCGGTGGATCCGGTGGCGCCAGCCTCCTCGGCACCGGTGGTGACGGCGGCGCCGGCGGCAAGGGCGGCGACGGCGTCCTCGCCGGGGGCGGCGGCGGTGGCGGCGGTGGCGGCGGTGAAGGCGTCGTCGGCGGGAAGGGCGGCGACGGCGGTGCCGGTGGCTTCGGCATCTTCTCCGGCGGTGGCGGCGGCTCCGGCGGCGGCGGGGGCGACGGCACCCTCGTCGGCGGCCAGGGCGGCAACGGCGGGAAGGGCGGCAACAGCATCTTCCAGGGCGGCAACGGCGGGAAGGGCGGCAAGGGCGGCATCGGCGGCCTGTTCGGCGGCGCCGGCGGGAACGGCGGGGCCGGCGGCCTCAGCCTCTTCTGATCGTCTGCGCTGACCGTCGACGGGGTGGAGGCCGCTCCGGGCCTCCACCCCCTGCCCGGGCCACCGCGCCCGCTCCCGAAACCTCTCGGCCCGCATCCGGCACCTCTCACCTCATCCCTGACCACACACCCCTCATCTCTGATCGCACATCCCTCATCCCACACCCCCCTGATCACATTCGGAGCCCCCGATGTCCACCAACCTCTGGCAGCGCCCCTTCCTCCTCGCGGCGGCCTCCGCCGCTCTCGTCACCGTCACCGCATGCGGCGCCCAAGCGGTCACCCACGCGGCCCCGGCCGCCACCGGTTACTCGGCCCTGGCCCAGCAGTCCTCCCAGTGCGGCGAAGGCGGCGAAGGCGGCAAGGGCGGCGCGCCCGGTCAGCCGGGGGAGCCCGGCCAGCCCGGCAAGCCGGGCTGTGCCCCGTTCCAGGGCCCGCAGGACCTGCCCGACAAACCGAAGTCGGAACTCTCCCAGCTGGACAAGGCGCGCATCGCGCTGACCGTGCTGACCGGCCGGGTGACCCAGGCCGACGCGGCCAAGAAGTACAAGATCTCGGAGCAGGAAATCAGCACATGGGAACGCCAGCTCCTGAACGGCGACTGGCTCGCATTTCTGCAGCCGGAATCTGCGTGAGAAATTCAGCGAAAGGAAATCCCATGCGCAGGCACTCCTGGAAATTCGGTCTCGGGCTCGCGGTCTCCACCTTCGTGATCGCCGGGGGCGCGATGGCACCGGCCGCGATGGCCGACACCGGCCCCGTCGGCAGCGGACCGGGCAGCAGCCCTGCCGGCCTCGGCAGCCTCCGTACGGGCAGCGGCAGCATCCATGTCGGCAACGGCAGCGTCCGCATCGGCGACACGATCTGCGCGGGCAACTGCAACGGCACCGTCAACGGCACCGGCGGACACGACGGCGGCATCTGCGCCGGGCTCTGCAACGGCAGCGCCAACGGCGGCGACGGCACCAACGGCGCACCGGGCCGGGCCGGCACCAGGGGCGGCAACGGCGGGATCTGCGCCGGCGTCTGCTCGGGCAGCGTCAACGGCGGCAACGGCGGGAACGGCGGCGGCGCGGTGGGCACCGGCGACGGCGGCGACGGCGGCCGGGGCGGCAACGGCGGGATCTGCCTCGGCGTCGGCTGCGAGAGCAGCGGTCAGGGCGGCCGCGGGGGCAACGGCGGCAATGGCTGACTCACCCGGTGGCCCCGGAGAGCGACTGCTCCGCCCACACCGTCTTGCCGACCCGGTCGTGCCGGGTGCCCCAGCGCTCGGCCAGCTGGGCGACCAGCAGCAGGCCCCGGCCGCCCTCGTCGAAGATGCGGGCGCGCCGCATGTGCGGGGTGGTGCCGCTGGAGTCGTACACCTCGCAGAGCAGGGTCGAGTCCTGGTGGATCAGCCGGAGCTGGATGGGCGGACGGCCGTAGCGGATGGCGTTGGTGACCAGCTCGCTGACCATCAGTTCGGTGGGGAAGGTGGCCTCCTCCAGGCCCCACACGGTCAGCTGGTCGCGGACCAGATGGCGGGCCCGGTAGACGTCCGTGGGGTCGTGCCGCAGCTCCCAGGCGGCCACCCGGTCCTCGTGCAGGACACGGGTGCGGGCGACGAGCAGGGCGATGTCGTCGTCCGGGCGGTGGCTCAGCAGCGCGGTGAGGACACGGTCGCAGAGCGCGTCCAGCGACTTCGCGGGCCGGCCGAGCGCCGCGAACATCTTGTCCAGCGCCTCGTCGATGTCGTGCTCACGGGCCTCGAACAGCCCGTTGGTGTAGAGGACGAGCAGGCTGCCCTCGGGCAGTTCGGTCTCGACGGCCTCGAAGGGCAGCCCGCCGAGCCCGAGCGGCGGCCCCGCCGGCACGTCCAGGAAGCGCACGGCGCCCTCCGGGCTGACCGCGGCGGGCGGCGGATGACCGGCCCGGGCCAGGGTGCAGTGGCGCGAGACCGGGTCGTAGACCGCGTACAGACAGGTGGTGCCGATGCCGCCGGCGGTCTCGGCGGCCGGGTCCGTGCTGCCCTCGTCGGCGGCGAGCCGCAGCACCAGGTCGTCGAGGTGGGTGAGGAGCTCGTCGGCCGGCAGATCGACGTCGGCCAGGGTGCGTACGGCGGTGCGCAGCCGGCCCATGGTGGCCGAGGCGCGGATGCCGTGGCCCACCACGTCGCCCACGACGAGCGCCACCCGCGCCCCGGACAGCGGGATCACGTCGAACCAGTCGCCGCCCACCCCGGCCCGGGTCGCGGCCGGCAGATAGCGGGTGGCGATCTCCAGGGCCGCCTGGTCGGGCAGCGTGTGCGGGAGCAGGCTCTGCTGCAGCGCCATGGTGGTGGTGCGGGCCCGCGGGTAGGCGGGGGCGCCTCCCTCGCCTTTCGGGCGGTGCGGGAGGGCCTGCCGGATGCCGGCGGCCGCCCTGGCCGTGAACTCCTGCGCCAGCCGCAGGTCCTCCGGGTCGAAGTCCCCCCGGCCGGGGCGCCGGCCGAAGAGCGCCACGCCGAGCGCGCTGTCCTGGACGAGCAGCGGTACGGCCAGGACGGCGCGCGCTCCGGAGGCGCGCAGCCAGGCTGCGCCCGGATCCGCCGCCGCCCACTCGGTGACGACCGGGTCCGTCGTCTCGTACAGCAGCGGCCGGCCCGCCGCCAGGCACTGGGCCGGCGGGGAGTCGGCCGGGCAGACGATCGCCTCGCCGACGCCGGTGCCGTAGGCGGGTCCGGCGTCGTCCGGGACGACGCGCAGCGCGGCGCGGCGCAGGACGACCGGGCCGGGTCCGGGGGCGGAGTCCTCGTCCGTGTCGCGCGGGGAGTCGAGCAGGTCGACCGCCATGACGTCGGCGAGCCGGGGGACCGTGACCTCGCCGAGTTCCTGCGCGGCGCGGGCCTGGTCCGCCGCCGTGCCGGCGCGCACCCCGATCTCGCCCGAGGGGCGGGAGCGGCCGGCCGAGTCCGGGCCGGGCACCTGCGCGGACAGGCAGACGGCGTGCACCCGGCCGCCGGCGTCCTTCAGCGGGGTGAGCACGGCGGTACGGCCGAACTGGGGGCCGAGCCGGGCCTGGGCCTCCTGCGGCCGGCCGGACTCCAGCGCCTGCCGCATCGACCGGTCGGCCTCCTCGCTCGCGACGCCGGGCACGATGTGCGGCAGCCGCAGTCCGCGGACGGCGGCCTCGGGCAGCGCGAGGGCGTGCTCCATCCGGCGGTTGGCGCGGACGAGCCGCAGATCGGCGTCGAAGATGGCCAGCGGGAAGGGGGACTGCAGGAAGGTCCACTCCTCCAGCGGTTCGCCGCGCGGCGGCTGCTGCCGGGCCGTCACGGCGCTCACCACGAGCCAGTCGGTGACCCCCGCGGCCGACGTCCGGCGGTGCGCGAGCACGCCCAGCTCCAGCAGCCGGCCGTCGCGGTGCCGCAGCGGGACCGTGCCGTTCCAGCGTTCGCGCCCGGCGACGATCCGCCGGGCCGTGGAGCCGTCGGCGGCGAGCAGCGCGGTCGCGGGCCGGCCGACGACGGCCGGGGAGTCGTAGCCGAGCAGCCGCTCCGCGCCTTCGCTCCAGCTCGTGAGGATGCCGTGCTCATCGATGGTGGCCGTGGCCGTGTATGTCGACTGTCGCTCCATCGCCGATCATCTCGCCCTTGCTCGGCAGGCTCTCCTGACCAGCATGATCCCGAGCGGCGCGGAGCACCAACGCAGTCACCGGGGCAACGGCCGCGGGCCACCCCGGCCGGGGCTACCCGTTCGCCAGCGCCTGCACCCGGTCGATCGCGCCGTTGAACGTGTCGTGGTCGCCGACGGCCGGGCCGGACGAGGTGTACTGCCACATCGTGTAGTACGGCCAGCCGGCCGGCAGCGTCCCCGGGTCCGAGGCGTAGCGGGCGATCCACAGCGGGCTGTTCGCCGCGAAGCCGCCGTAGTTCCCGGTGCACTGCGTCCACCAGCTGGTCGCCGTGTAGATCACGGGGTAGCGGCCGGTCAGCGACTTGTAGGTGGTGATGAAGTCGGCGATCCAGCCGACCAGCTGGCTCGCGGTCCTGCCGTAACAGGCCGCCCCGTACGGGTTCCACTCGATGTCGAGCGCGCCCGGCAGGGTCTTGCCGTCCTTGGACCAGCCGCCGCCGTGGCTGACGAAATAGCTCGCCTGGGCGGCGCCGCTGGTGGTGTCCGGGGTCGCGAAGTGGTAGGAGCCACGGATCATGCCCACGTCGTAGGAGCCGTTGTACTGCTGGGCGAAGTACGGGTTCGTGTAGTACGTGCCCTCCGTGGCCTTGGTGTAGGCCCAGCGCACCCCGCTGCTCCACAGGGCCGGCCAGGCGACGTTGCCCTGGTAGGCGGAGACGTCCACGCCCTCGGTCTGGGCGACGGCAGCGGGCGCGGGGGAGCCGTGGCCGCCGTCGTGCGCGAGGACGCCCATGCCCATGTGGGCGGAGCCGCGGCTGGGAGTGGTCGCAGCACGGGCCGCGGTGAGGGGAAGAGTGAGGGAGAGTGCCGTGAGCAGCGTTGTGACGAGGACGGCGAGGGGGCGGGGGCGGACGGGACGGTCGGAGCCGGGTCTGTGCACGGACATGACGTGCCTCCGGGGAGTGGGGTGGGGGGACGTGGCAGTGACCGTGGACCGGATGCCGCACTGGCGTGGGCATGCCATTTATTGCCTGATAAAGAAGCTACGCACGTAGACGACGGCGTGGGAAGGGGGTCCGGGCGGCGCCGTTGGTCTACGCCTGCGAAATACTGACGGAGCTGCGGCAATGACGACTTTTGGCAGAAACTTTCAGGACCGCGAAACCGAGCAGGGGTGCTGACGTGCACGAGGATGGAAACGGCGACGCACACTGCGGCGCCCACCAGGTGACGCCCAGTGGCGCAGACCAGGAATTCCTGGCGCTGGAACGGGAGTTGACCGTGTTGCTGCGGCGGGCCCGGGCCAACCAGGGCGAGATGGCCCGCGAGGTCCATCCCGACCTGGAGTCCTCCGCCTACGGCCTGCTCATCCGGCTGGACGAGTGCGGCGGCCAGCGGGCCACGGAACTCGCCGGCTACATCGGCGTGGGCAAGGCCACCATGTCCCGCCAGCTGCGGGCCCTGGAGGAGCTGGGCCTGATCGCCCGCGAACCCGACCCCGCCGACGGCCGGGCCTGGCTCGTCACCCTGACCGACGAGGGACGCGGCCGGGTCGGCAAGGTCCGCGAGGCGCGCCGCGCCCGCTACGTCAGCCAGCTCGCCCACTGGGACCGCAGAGAGGTGGCCGAACTGGCCCGGCTGCTGCACCAGTTGAACGGCGTCATGGAGAAGTAGCTCCCCGGAGCCTCTCGGCGCCTCTCGGAGCCCGCGAACCCGTGCGAAGCCCTCGAAGCCGTACGAACCCGTCCGGAGCCTTCGAAGCCGTTCGCGGAGGCTCACAGCTCGACGTACACCACCGTCGCGTCGTCGTGCGTCTTGCTGCGCCGCAGGTACGCCCGTTCCTCCCGGTCCGCCGTCTCCAGCTCCCGCACCCGGTCCACCAGCGACCGGGCGCCCTCCTTCGCGACCACCTCGAACAGGGCCCGCCAGTCGCCCTCGTGGAACTTCTCCGTCCAGCGGGTCGCGCCGTCCGTCAGCGCGGCCAGGGCGCGGACCTCGCTCCGGGGCACGGTGCCGGCGACCGCACGGGCGGCCACCGAGGGATCGGCGGCGGCCGTGAAGAAGCCGCCCTCCTTGTTGCGCAGCGTGGCGTCCACCAGGGCCTCGGTGGCGAGCGCGGAGCGCGGCAGCCGGTCCAGCCGGTCGTCCAGGACCGGGGTCACCGTCCCGCCGGGACCCTGCAGCAGCAGCGCGGAGTCGGACAGCACCAGAAACTCGACCGTGTCGGCGGACCAGCGCGCCAGGGCGACAGTTGCCTGAGGGGTTCGCGGGTGAGAAAGTTCACAGGTTTGCGCATGGGCCTCGGCGGTGCGGCCGATGGCTTGCGCGAGAATCTCCGAGAGCGTCAGATCTCTCCTCGAAACGGTCAGTTCGGTCAGCGCGCCGCCGAGCCGCGCCGTGAACCAGGGGACGGAATGCAGACACCCCGTCGCACTCCTCGGTGGAGTCACTCCGTCCAGGACGATCACGCAACCTCCCTGTCCGGAGGCGGGTAGTCCGACACCGGCGAAGTCCTCGTTGGGGCGGTTCGCGTCACCGGGTTCCGAAACGAGATCAGTTCGCATTCGGCCAGTCTGCACGAGCCCTTCACAGGATGCGCCAAAGGCTGGCAACCGCCCTTGAATTGCTACGACCTCGCAGGTCAGACGCCTGGTTTGGGAGGGAATACGACACTCCGGGAAGGCGTGGTGGCGAATACTGCCAAAGCCTGCCGCGCGCGTCCAACCGGCCTGCCGCACAAGGGCCCCGCGCGCGCCACGGGAACTTGCCCGCCAACTCTCCTCCGATGTTCACTCCTTCGGGTGGCGGGTCAGGTGATGCACGACCCCTGCCCATCGGCGCTGGGAGGGTCGGGAACCGTACGAACCGGGCGTAGGCACCACGTGGCACAGGGATGACAGGGCGCCACCCGGGCCCTTGGGGAGACGAGTTCAGGAGTGCGAGCACCGGTGCAGATGAAGCGGCCTCGGCGCACAGTCAGGCAGACGGCCCCCGAAGGGACCGCCCCGCAGACCCCCGTGGGCAGCGGTCGCCCCACCCATGTGCGCACCCGGCTGATCGTCGCCGTCGCCGTGGTGGCCGCCGCCGTCGCGGGAGCCGGCGTGCCCTCCCTGCTCACCGCCTCCCAGGACGTCAGTGACTCCCAGGACCTGGTGACGCTGGCCGGCCGCACCGAGGACGCGCTCGCCCTCGCGCACTCCCTGGCCGACGAGCGCGACCAGGTCACCTCCTACATCGCGGCCGGGCGGCCCAAGGCGAAGGCCCCCTCCGAGGACCGCAGCGCACGGGTCGACCGGCAGATCGAGGACCTGCGCGCCGAGGGCGACACCCCGGCGAGCCTGCGCGGCGACCTCGACGGCATCGCCGCCGTCCGGCACGACGCCCTCACCGGCCAGAGCGGCGCCCTCCAGGCCCACCAGGCCTACTCGGCGGCCATCACCGAACTGCACCGGCTCGCCGAGCAGCTCGCCGACCGGACACCGCCGCGGGCCGGCTCCGGCGCCCACGCGCTCGCCGAACTCGACTCCGCCGTCCAGCAGTCCGCGGCCGCCCGCGGGCTGCTGCTGGCCGCGCTGAACGTGCCGTCCACCACCCGGACGGTCATCAGCCCCGTCACCGGCCTGCCCACCACGACCGCCACCGGCTCCGCGGCCGATGCGAAGCAGCGCGACGAACTGACCGCCGCCGCCCAGCAGGCTCGGCTGCGCGCCGACGCGGCCCTCGCCGACTTCCGCGCGACCGCCCCCAAGGCGGCCGTCGACTCCTACGACTCCACGGTCACCGGCTCCGACGTCAACTCGGCGGACAAGTACCTGGCCACGCTCACCGGCCAGCCGACGCTGGCCGACAGCGAGCTGACCACCAGCACCAAGAAACTGGACGCGGCCCTTTCCGCCCGCATCGACCTGATGCGCGGCGCGGAAGCGGCCCTCTACGACCACCGCACCAAGGACCTGGCGACACTCCGGGACGACGACGTCACGGCCCTGGAGATCCGCATCGCCGTGCTCGGCGCCCTGATGCTGGTGGCCGTCGGCCTCGCCACCGCCATGGCCCGCACCCTCACCCGCCCCCTGTCCGTCCTGCGGCGCGGCTCGGCCCGACTGGCGGAGTCCGCGGACCCGACCACGCAGGAGCCGATCGGCTTCACCGGCCGCAACGACGAGTTCGCCCAGGTCGTCCGCTCGGTCAACGCCCTGCACGCGCACGCGGTCGCCCTGCGCGAGGAGACCGCCGCCGCGCACGAACGCGTCAGCACGCTGGAGACCGACCGCAAGCACCTGGTCGGACAGCGGCAGAAGATGGCCGACGCCCGCGAGGCCCTGCAGGCCGAGCTGAGCCAGGCCGCCGAGCAGCTGGAACGACTGCGCACCAGCGTCGGCGGCACGTTCGTGAACCTCTCGCTGCGCACCCTCGGCCTGGTCGAGCGCCAGCTCGCGGTCATCGAGGGACTGGAGGAGCGCGAGCAGGACCCGGAGCGCCTCGCCACGCTCTTCAAGCTGGACCACTTCGCCACGGTCATGCGCCGGCACAGCGAGAACCTGCTGGTCCTGGCCGGTGCCGAGCACGTCCAGCAGCACCACGGCGCGGTACCGCTGGTCGACGTCGTCCGGGCGGGCGTCAGCGAGATCGAACGCTACGAACGCGTCCGTATCGCCGCGCTCCCGCCGCACGCCCACGTGGCGGGCTTCGCCGCCGACGACCTCTCCCATCTGCTGGCCGAACTGATGGAGAACGCCACCTCGTTCTCCCCGCCGGAGCTGCCGGTGGAGGTCTCCGGCTGGCTGCTGGAGAGCGGTGAGGTGATGCTGTCGGTCCAGGACGAGGGCATCGGCATGGCGACCGACCGCCTGCACCGCCTCAACACCCGCCTGGCCGACTTCGACCCGGAGTCGCCGTACGACCAGGAGGCGGAGGACGGTCTCGGCCTCGGCCTGTACGTCGTCGCTCGCCTCGCCCACCGCCATGGCGTCCGGGTGCAGCTGCGCGAGCAGAAGCAGGGCGGCATCGCCGCGGTCGTGGTCCTGCCGGCCACCCTCCTGGCCGAGGCCCCGCCGACCGCACTGCCCCCGCAGCCCACCTCCATGAGCACCACGGCCACCTTCTCCCTCCCGGGCGCCGACGCCGAGGTCAACTCCAACGTCCTGCACGGCCGCACCAAGGACACGGACCCACTGGTGGCGCTGGCGGAACGGGCAGTCCGATCCGCCACCGCCAACCCGACCGAGGCCCCCACGCCTGCCTCCGGCGGTTCGGCGGGGGGTGTGGTTGGCGATGCGTTCGGTGGTCCGGCTGAACATGCGGTACGGGACTCTGCCGATGACGCGGCTGGGGAGTCCGCGTCTGCCTCCGGCGGTCCGGCGGAGGGCATGGTCCGCGATGCTTTCGGCGGTCCGGCCGAACATGCGGTCCGAGCGGCTGCCGATGACGTGACCGGGGGGCCCGTGTCTGCCTCGGGTGGTTTGGCGGGGGGCGTGGTTCACGCCGAACATGCGGTACGGGACGCGGCCGACGACGACCCGGCGGAGCAGCCGGTCCACGAACCGGTCCATGAACAGGCCACCCCGGTCGCCCAGGACGCGGAGACCCGCCCGAAGGCCCCGGCGGAAACGTTCGCCGAGTCGACGATGGAGCTCCTGCTCCCGGACATCACGGCCATGGCGGCCATGCCGGCCATGACACCCGAGGCGCCCGAGACACCCGGCCGAACGGACCTGGCACCCACGGCTCCGGCGGCCGCCGACGGTGGGGACGCCCCACAGGGGCCACCCGCACTCGACGACGAGACTCGCACGGGTGGTGCGGGTGGGAACACGGACGCCGAAGGCGGAGCCGAGGCGGACGCCGTACGGGCCGAGGCTCCGCAGGAATCCGCCGAGCCGGTCACGGCGAAGGGCCTGCCCAAGCGCACGCCCAAGATCACCGCACCATCGCAGACCCCGCGCCGGCGGACCGGCAGCGTCGACGCCGAAGCCCTCCGCAGGAGACTCGGCGGCTTCCGCCGCGGCGCCCAGGCCGGCTACCGCGATGTAGAGGCGGAGATCGCCGAACAGACCGGCCAGTTCAGGACACCAGCTACGGGGGGCACCGTCGAGGAGGCAAGCAGTTGACCGCGCCCAGTACCTTCGGACTGAGCAGTGAGGCCCGCAACCTGCACTGGCTGCTGACCAACCTGGTCGAGGAAGTCCCCGGCATCCAGTCCGTCGCCGTGGTGTCCTCCGACGGCCTGCTCCTGCTCTCGTCCGACCCCGCCCGCACCGCCGCATTCCGCGAAAAGCGCCCGGCAAAGGGCCCCAGGGGCTCCTCCGCCGACCTCGCCACCATCGTCTCCGGCATCGGCAGCCTCACCATCGGCGCCGCCAGGCTGATGGAGTTCGGCGCGGTCAGGCACACGATGATCGCGATGGAGGAGGGCAGCCTGTTCGTCATGTCGATCAGCGACGGCTCGCTGCTCGGTGTGCACGGCTCCGCCGAGTGCGACATGAGCGTCGTGGCGTACCACATGGCGCTGTTCGTCGGCCGCGCCGGCCATGTACTGACCCCCGAACTCCGCAGCGAGCTGCGTAAATCGCTGGAAGCCGAGTCGACCGGGAGTACCCGATGAGCGGGCCCATGAAGCTCCCCGTGCGCGGCGGCGACCGCAAACCCGCCCGCGTCCGCCCCTACTCGCTCACCGGCGGCCGTACCCGCTTCGGCCATGTCCTGCTCGTGGAGACGTTCGTTGCGGCACTCGAAGCCCCGGAGGAGCGGAAGGAGTTGACGAACGGGTCCCTCACCGGCCGGGTCATGCCGGAGATGCGGGCCATAGTCGAACTGTGCCGCCGTATGCGCACGGTGGCCGAGATAGCCGCGCTGCTGAAGATGCCGCTCGGCGTGGTCCGCGTGCTCCTGAGCGACCTCGCGGACCAGGGAAAGATCCGTGTGTACGGCACCGGCACCGGTCACGGCACCGGCCGCCCGGACCGTGCGCTGCTGGAAAGGGTGCTGAGTGGACTCCGCCGTCTCTGACGCCGCCGCCTCCGCCGTAGGAGGCACCCCCCTCGTCGCCGGTTTCGCCGAGCCCGACGACGACCTGAAGTCCTGGCAGACGGACCGCACCCGGGCCCCCATCGCCACGAAGATCGTGGTGGCCGGAGGCTTCGGCGTCGGCAAGACCACACTGGTCACCGCCGTCTCGGAGATCACGCCGCTGCAGACCGAGGCGCTGATGACCGAGGCGAGCGAGGAGACCGACGACCTCACCGCCACGCCGGGCAAGCTCACCACCACCGTGGCCATGGACTTCGGCCGCATCACGCTCGACGACGACCTGGTGCTCTATCTGTTCGGCACACCGGGCCAGCAGCGGTTCTGGTTCATGTGGGACGACCTGGTGCGTGGCGCGATCGGTGCGGTCGTGCTGGCCGACACCCGCCGGCTGAAGGACTGTTTCCCGGCGCTGGACTACTTCGAGAGCTGTGGGCTGCCGTACGTCGTGGCGGTCAACCACTTCGACGGCAGCGAGGTGTTCGAGCCGGAGGACGTACGGGAGGCGCTGACGATCCCCGCGCACATCCCTGTCATGATCATGGATGCGCGGCGTCGTATTTCGGCCATCGAGACACTGCTGGCCCTGGTCGGCCACGCGCTGGACGAAACCCCCGAGTAGTCCCCGAGCAGTACCCGTTAGGAGTCCCCACCCGCATGCGGAAGATACTCGTCGTCGGAGCCGGGCAGTCCGGCCTCCAGCTCGCCCTCGGCCTGCAGTCGCACGGCTACGAGGTCACCCTGATGTCGAACCGGACCGCGGACGAGATCCGCACCGGCCGGGTCATGTCGACGCAGTGCATGTTCGACACGGCACTGCGGCACGAGCGCGATCTCCAGCTGAACTTCTGGGAGTCCCAGGCCCCGAGGATCGAGGGACTCGGCGTCTCGGTCGCGGCCCCGGGCTCGCACGACCCGGGCCCCACCCAGCGGGCGATCGACTGGGTGGGCACGCTGGACGGGTACGCGCAGTCGGTCGACCAGCGGGTGAAGATGGCCGGCTGGATGGAGACCTTCGCCCAGCGCGGCGGCCAGCTGGTCATCCACGGCGCGGCGGTCGGCGACCTCGACTACTTCTCCCGCACCTACGACCTCGTCCTGGTCGCGGCGGGCAAGGGCGAGCTGGTCCAGATGTTCGGCCGCGACGCCTCGCGCTCCCCGTACAGCGAGCCGCAGCGCGCCCTCGCGGTGGCGTACGTCCACGGGCTGGGCCCGCGCCCCGAGCACCCCGAGTTCGACGCGGTCCGCTGCAACCTGGTCCCCGGTGTCGGCGAGCTGTTCATCATGCCGACGTTCACCACCTCCGGCCGCGCCGACATCCTGTTCTGGGAGGGCATCCCCGGCGGCCCGCTCGATGTCTTCAACGGCGTCAAGGACCCGGCGGAGCACCTCTCCCTGACCCTGGAACTCATGGAGAAGTTCACGCCCTGGGAGTACGCGCGGGCGACCAAGGTCGAACTGACCGATGCGGGCGGCACGTTGGCCGGCCGCTACGCGCCCACCGTCCGCAACCCCATCGGCCGGCTCCCCGGCGGCGGCCTGGTCCTCGGCGTGGCCGACGTCGTCGTCGCGAACGACCCGATCACCGGCCAGGGCTCCAACTCGGCGGCCAAGTGCGCCGCCGCGTACCTCGCCTCGATCCTCGAACACGGGGACAAGGAGTTCGACGAGGCCTGGATGCAGGCGACGTTCGACCGGTACTGGAACACCGCCCAGCACGTCACCAAGTGGACGAACGCCATGCTGGCGCCGCCGCCGGAGCACATCCTGAACCTCATCGGCGCGGCCGGCCGGCTCCAGCCGGTGGCCGACCGGTTCGCCAACGCGTTCGACGACCCGGCCGACTTCGAGAACTTCTTCTACGACCCGGAGAAGACGGGCGCCTACCTGGCCTCGGTCTCCGGGGCCTGATCCGGGCGTACGGCGCCGAGTACCGGAAAGGACGCCAGAGGGGAGACCTTCACCGTCTCGCCCGGTCTCGGCGCCTGTACGACCTCGCCGTTCCCCACGTACATCGCCACGTGCGTGGCCTCGGGGAAGTAGACGACCAGGTCACCGGGGCGTAGCGCACCGAGCGGGATCCTCCTGAGCCGGTGCCACTGTTCCTGGCTGGTGCGGGGGATGGGGCTGCCCGCGTGGCTCCAGGCCTGTGAGGTCAGCCCCGAGCAGTCGTACGCGTCCGGGCCCTGCGCGCCCCACGCGTACGGCTTGCCGAGCTGGTCCATGGCGTAGCGGACCGCGCGGCCGCCCGCGGACGAGGCGGGGCGGTCCGCGGGCAGGGCGCCGGCGGTGGTGAGCTGCTGCTGGGCCGCGGTGACGCTCTGCCGCTCCATGGCGGTGATCGCGGCCAGCTGGGCCGGGGTGAGGGAGGCCAGCAGGCGTGCCACGTCGGCCAGCCTGGTCCGGACGTCGTCGCGCTGCTTCTTCTGCTGGTCGGCGAGGTTGAGCTGGGTGTCCAGGGCCGTGCGGGCGGCGCGGGCCAGGGCGTCGTTCCGCTGCTCCGCCGCGGTCAGCCGGGTCACCGCATGGGCCTGCTCGCGCGCCAGCTCGCCGATGACATGCCCCTCGTCCAGGGCGTGCTGCGGGTCGGGCGCGAACAGCACCCGGACGTACGGGCCGAGGCCGTCGCCGGCGCTGCTCTGGTACTGCCGGCGGGCCAGTCGGCCGGCGTCGGTCCGGCCGTCCTGCAGGGCGAGGCGGGCACGGGCCAGTTCACCGTCGAGCCGGTCCACCTCGGCGCGCTGCCGCTTCAGCTTCTCCGCGGTGGCGTTGTAGGTCTCGGTGGCCTGTTCGGCCTGCCGGTACAGCTGCTGAAGGTCCGTCAGCAGCTGGGACACCGACCGCTGCGGGTCCGGTGCGGCCGCGGCGGGTACCGGCGCGAGGACGGCCTGGGCCGCCAGCGCGGCCGTACAGGCCAGGCGCGGAAGCGTTCCTGACACGTCATCACCTCGGGTGCGGGGAGGAGGGCGGGCTGTTCGCCTCCTATGGCACCGCGATAATCAGATGTAATCCGTGCGGGGCGCGCGCCTGGCGTACGTCTGTCACCCGTTCGCACCGTCCGGCTTGCCGGATCGCGGGACGGCTGGTGGGGCGGCCGGCTTCGACCAGGGCCACCGGAGCCGTCCGCCCAGGGTGTCGTCCGGGTCGTACTGGTACTTCCACCCCTGGATCAGCCCCAGCCGCTTGCTGTGTCCACGCGGCACCCGGCGGTAGACGAGCACCGTGGGCGGTCCGCCCTCCGGGTCCGGGACGGGGATGCGGTACGTCTTCGGGGGGTGCCCGGTGGGGCCGACCATGACGGGCAGCACGCGCCCGTCCATCGGGCCGCCCTCGAAGGGGGTGTCCTGGCTCTTCACGGCTTCAGTCTCGGCCATCCTCGGCGAGTGCGCCGACGACGGCGGCCGTCTGCGGGTCCCGGCCCGCGGTGACGGTGAGTACGGCCACGAACTGCTCCACCAGCCAGTCGCGCAGCTCCTCGACCGGGGGCTGCTTGTCCTCGTCCAGCCAGATCAGGGAGGCAGCCTCGACGGCCGTGATCCAGGTCCGTACGGTCATGCGCAGCCGCGGGCCGGGGTCGGCGACGCCGAGGTGGCGGTAGATGTGCTCGGCGGCGGCCCGGCGGCACCCGTCCACGATGGCCGTGGTCCGCGAGGTCTCCACCACGCTGCCGCCCTGGAGCAGCGCGCTGAAGCCGGTGTCGTGCCCGTCGACGAAGGCCAGATAGCGGTCCAGGACGCGGGACAGACGGGACAGCAGGGGGCCCTGGCGGGGCTCGTCGAAGCAGTGCTGCAGCTCCTCGGCGGCGGAGCGCAGCGCGGCCTCGTACAGCTGTTGCTTGCCGCCCGGGAAGTACCGGTACACCAGGGGGCGCGAGACTCCGGCCGCCTCCGCCACGTCGTCCAGCGAGACGTCCTCGGGGGCGCGGTGCGCGAAGAGTTTCAGGGCGGCTTCGAGGAGCTGACTTCGTCGCTCCTCGACACTCAACCTGCGGTAGGCAGGGGCGGCGGGGGTCATGGGGTTCAGCGTAGTCGTCCCGGCTTCGGGTACGTCGTGGCTGGTCGCTCCCCCAAGTTCTCGGCTTCGCTCGAACCCGGGGGGACCCCCATCGCGGCGGAGCCGCACATCAGGCACGGCCCCGCGCCCCTTCTGTCGGTAGAGCTCACCTACGCCAACAGGCCGGACGACCTCCACAGCCGCCTGCCGACCCCCCGCAGCACGCCTATGTCGTCCAGGAAGTCGGTCAGTCGCTTCGCGCCCGTCTGCATGACCTCCCTGCGGTGGGCGCTCGCCCTCACCTGGGCCATGGCCTCCCGTTTGTCGAGGCCGACGTTCGTGTAGACGTCGGGATTGACGAAGGCCACCGAGAAGATCCGGGCGAACTCGCCCGAGGTGACCCGGGTGAACTCCTGCGACCACTTCGGCGCCGTCACCATCTGGCGCCGCAGCTCCTCACGGGCGTACCGGACATGGCGGGCCTCCTCGACCACATGGATGCGGGTGACGCCGCGGATCAGCGGCTGCACCCGCTCGTCCGGGAAGGTCAGCCGCTGCATCCAGTCCAGGATCTCCTCGCCGAGGAGGGTGGCGGTGAAGGAGCCGGGCGTGGTGGAGACGGTCTTGAAGACGCGGCCGAGGTTCAGGTGCACCCTGCTGACCGGGTACCAGGGCGTGTCGCCGTGCGAGATCAGCCGGGCGAACATCTTCGAGTGCCGGCACTCGTCCTCGATCTCGGTGAGGGCGTAGCGGACGTGCGCGCTCGTCGCCGCCTTGTCGTAGATGTGCCGCACCAGCAGCTGCATCAGGATGATCTCGAACCAGATGCCGAGCGAGGCCAGCGCCGCCGCCTCGTGCTGGGAGAGCAGGATCCGCTGCTCCTCGCTCATCCGCTTCCACATCGGCGTGCCGTACAGCGACACCAGCTCGGGCGGCCAGAACCACTTGCCCTCCTCGAAGGGCGCGTCCCAGTCCAGCTCCCGGTCCGGGTCGAAGGAGTGCTTGGCGGAGGAGACGAGCAGCCGCTCGGCCACCTGCTCCCGGTCCTTGAGCAGGCCGAGCGCGTCGCGCAGACCGTCCAGCGCGTCCGCTTCCGTCAGGGTCGTCATGGCTCCCTCACCTTGTTACCGGGGGTACATCGCTCTCTCTCTTATGAGACTGCCTGTCAGCAAGGCCGTCAATCCCTTGCGCATGACTTGTTGACTCCGCGTCTACGTGTGAGCCTGCGAGGTATGCCGACCCATGACCTGTACGCAGGCGATCCGAAAGACTCCCCCTGGCAGGTGCCCGCGAGCGGCGCAGCCCGGTTCAGCTGGGAGTACGACGACGGCCGCGAACGGCTGCTCGCCCTGTACCAGAAGGGCAAGGACAAGCAGTGGGACGGGCAGCAGCGCATCGACTGGGACCTGGAGGTCGACCCGTACGACGCGCTCGGCACGCCCGACGAGTCGCTGTCCCTGTACGGCACCCCGTACTGGGGCAAGCTCACCGAAAAGGACAAGGGTGAGCTGCGCCTGCACTACGCCTCCTGGCAGTTCAGCCAGTTCCTGCACGGCGAGCAGGGCGCGATGATCTGCGCGGCGCGGATCGTGGAGTCGGTGCCCGACCTGGACGCCAAGTTCTACTCCGCGACCCAGACGATGGACGAGGCCCGGCACGCCGAGATCTACGGCCGGTTCCTGCACGAGAAGCTCGGGCTCCTCTACCCGATCAACGACAATCTGCAGTCGCTGCTCGGCGACACGCTCCGCGACAGCCGCTGGGACATGCCCTATCTGGGTATGCAGGTGCTCATCGAAGGCCTGGCGCTGGCCGCGTTCGGGATGATCCGGGACACCACGAACAAGCCGCTGCCCCAGCAGATCCTCACCTACGTCATGCAGGACGAGGCCCGGCACGTGGCCTTCGGCCGGCTGGCCCTGCGGGACTACTACAAGCAGCTCACCGACGCCGAACTGCGCGAGCGCGAGGAGTTCGTCATCGAGGGCTGCTATCTGATGCGCGACCGGCTGCGGGGCGTCGAGGTCCTGGAGAACTTCGGCATACCCAAGGCCGAGGCGGAGGCCCTGAGCGAGCGCTCCGAGTTCCTCCAGCTGTTCCGCCGGCTGCTGTTCAGCCGGATCGTGCCCTGCGTCAAGGACATCGGCCTGTGGGGCAAGCGGCTCCAGGAGGCCTATGTCGACATGGGCGTCTTCGAGATGGGCGACTCCAGTCTGGACCTGCTCATGGCCCAGGACGAGGAACTGGCCGAGCAGTTGGACGCACAGCGCTTCGCCGCCGAGGAGCGGGAGCGTGTCGCGGAGGTGCGCGAGGCGATCGAGTCGGGGGCGGAGGAGAACTGAGGCGGTCCAGGGCCGGGGCGGCCGAGTGCTGTCGAGGGCTCGGGCGGGGCGCCGGGACGTTCACTGGGGTGCAGTAGATTCCGTGCGTGTCCATGCCTCCGCCGCCGCAGCCGTATCCCAACGGCCCCCAGCCGCCGCCTTACCCGTACGGCCGGCAGCCTCCGCAGGCCGCCCCCGGCCCGTACGGCACCCCCTATGCGCAGCAGCAGCCCTACCCGCAGCAGCAGCCCTATCCGCCCCAGCAGCCCTACGGTCAGCAGCCGTACCCCTGGGGCGCGCCGCCGCCGGTCCCGCTGCCGAAGGGGCGGCGGGTCTGGATGATCCTCGGGATCGTGGGAGGGGCCGTCGCGGCGGTCGTCGTGGCGCTCGTCCTGATCGGGATGGCGGCGGCCGGCAGCGGTTTCCCGGCGGCGAAGAACAAGCTCACGCTGCCCACGACGCTGCTCGCCGGGAAGTACCGGCTCGCCGAGGACCTCTCCGGCTCCGAGGGCAAGAAGATCGAGGGCAAGGCCGACGGGGCCTGGGACGCCAGGGAGGTCCACGCGGTGGTCGGCGCCTATCACCTCGACGGCGAAGCGGCCAAGGGCACCCTGGTGGTCTCGGGCGTGTACGGCCGGCTCAAGCACACCGACGTGGCCCGCGAGAGGGTGATGAAGGGCGCCGCCCAGCCCGACGGCGCCAAGGTCGCCGTCCCCGCGAAGGACTTCGACCTGGGCGGCGTGACGATCAGCTGCGAGGTGGTGACGCAGGACCAGATGGGCGCGAGGATCACCGTGCCCGTCTGCGCCTGGGTCGACGGCAATACGAGCGCCACGGTCGCCTTCCTGGACACGCCGCTCGCGTCGCAGAACCCGGCGGACGTCGATCTGCGGGCGCTCGCGAAGAACACCCTCCGGATCCGGTCCGAGTCGGTCAAGCCGATCGGCTGACCGCCGCCTCCTGTGGCGACCGCGGCGCCGGGAACGACGTCCGCAGCGTGAAGGCGTACGGCGTCGCGCCGTGCGCCCTCAGGTGCAGCAGCCGGTCCTCCGCCTCGGCCACGGTCGGGCGGTGGCCGGCCGGCACCCACCACAGCGTGGTCACCGCCTCGTCGAGCTGCTCGAACCAGTCCCGGCGCCGGGCCAGCAACTCCCGGTGCAGTCCCCGGTACATGAACGCCGTGAGCGCGCTCAGATCGCGCCATGTCGACATGTTGATGATGAGCCACTCGTCGCCGAGGACGGGGATGTCGGTGGCGTTCCCGGAGTCGCTCTGCAGCCGCCACACGAAGCCGTCCGCGGCGTCGGCCGTCGCGTTGACCGGGTCGAGCCCGTCGGTGAAGTCCTTCAACTGGGGCGAGTCCAAAGGGAATTTGAGGCGGGCGATGTTCACTTCGGCGAGTTCGTACGCCGCTGCCGTATCCGTCATGGCCGAACGGTAGGCCGGGCTCGGTCGGCGCCGGTACCCCCCGTCTCACAGGCCGAGAACCGCCCGCATCACCCCCCGCGCGATCGGCGCCGCGACCCCGCCGCCGCTGATCTCGCCCCGGTTCGCCGAGGCGTCCTCCACCACCACCGCGACCGCCACCTGCGGCTGCGGCGAGTCGTCGGCCTGCGCCCAGGAGACGAACCAGGCGTACGGCGCACCGGAGTTGCCGACCCCGTGCTGCGCGGTGCCGGTCTTGCCGCCGACGAGGGCGCCGCGCAGCGCCGCGCGCCGGCCGGTGCCCTCCCGGACCACGTCCGTCATCAGCTCCTTCAGCCGGGCGGCCGTCGCGGGGCTCATCACCTGGCGCAGCGGATGCGCCCCGCTCCCGGCGACCGTCTCACCGCCGTGCCGGGTCGTCCGCTCCACCAGGTACGGCGTGCGCAGCTGCCCGCCGTTGGCCACGGCCGCCGACACCATCGCCATCTGCAGCGGCGTGGCCCGCGTGTTGTACTGCCCGATCGACGACAGCGCCAGCTGCGCCCGGTCCACGCGGGTGTCGAAGGTGCTGGGCGCGACCGCGAAGGGGATGCGCAGCCCGGCGTCGTTGAACCCGAACGCGGCCGCCGTGGCGGCCATGTTCTTCGCCCCGACGTCCACGCCGAGCTTGGCGAACACCGTGTTGCAGGACCATTCGAACGCCGACCGCAGCGAGGCGTCGTCGCAGCCGTCGCCCTCGTTGGTCAGCCGGGTCGTGGTGCCGGGCAGCCGGTAGGGGTCGGGGGAGTCGGTGTGCGCGTCCAGGTCGGTGACCACACCCGCGTCCAGCGCCGCCGCCGCGGTGACCACCTTGAACGTCGAACCCGGCGGATAGGTCTGCCGTACCGCCCGGTTGAGCATCGGCTTCTCCGGGTCGTGGTTGAGCCGCGCCCACGCCGAGGCCACCGCCTCGCCGTTACCGGACAGTTCCCCGGGGTCGTACGACGGACTCGACACCAGCGCCAGGATCCGGCCCGTCTCCGGCTCGATCGCGGCCACCGCGCCCTTGCGCCCGGCCAGCCCCCGGTACGCCGCCTGCTGTGCGCCCCGGTGCAGCGTCGTGACGAGGTTCCCGACCCGGCCGGGGCCGCGCGTCACGCCGCTCCACAGCGGCAGCGGCGTGAGCATGGGATCCGTGCCGGAGAGCACCCCGTCCCCGGTGTGCTCCAGGAACGTCGTGCCGTACGACTGCGAGGCGAAGCCGGTGACCGGGGCGTACAACGGGCCGTCCTTGTAGCTGCGTTCGTAGCGCAGCTGCTCGCCGGTGTCCACGGAGCCGGTGACCGGCTCGTCGCCGACCAGGATGTCGCCGCGCGGCCGGCCGTACCGGGCGATCGCGCCGCGCCGGTTGGCCGGACTGTCGTCGTAGAGCCGGGACTGCACCACCTGTACCCGGGCCGCGTTGACCAGCAGCGCCGCGAGCAGCAGCGCGCAGAACGCGCAGGCGTGCCGGATGTAGCGGGCCATCGGCCGCCCGCCGCCGTACTCGCTCACGGTGCCTCCCGCCCGTCGTACTGGCTGCGCGCCGAGTCGCTCACCCGGATCAGCAGCGCCACGATCGCCCAGTTGGTGACCACCGAGGAGCCGCCCTGGGCGAGGAACGGCATCGCCATGCCGGTCAGCGGGATCAGCCCGGTGACCCCGCCCGCGATCACGAACACCTGCAGCGCCAGGAGCGAGGCGAGCCCGACCGCGAGCAGCCGGCCGAAGGGCTCGCGCAGGGCGCGGCCCGCCCGGTAGCCGCGCTCCACCAGCAGGGCGTACAGCAGGAAGATCGCCGCGAGCCCGGTGAGCCCCAGTTCCTCGCCCGCCGTGGCCAGGATGAAGTCCGACTTGGTGGCGAAGCCGATGAGGATGGAGTGCCCGAGCCCGAGCCCGGTGCCGAGCACCCCGCCCGCCGCGAAGGCGAACAGCGACTGCGAGAGCTGGTTGGGCCCCTGCCCGGCCTCGATGGTGCGGAAAGGGTGCAGCCAGTCCTCGATCCGCTGGTTCACATGCGGCTCCAGCCGTCCCACGGCGACGGCCCCCAGCACGGCGAGCACCAGCCCCACCGCGATCCAGCCGGTCCGCCCCGTGGCGACGTACAGCACGACCACGAACAGCCCGAAGAACAGCAGCGAGGTGCCGAGGTCCCGTTCCAGGACCAGCACCCCGACGCTCAGCAGCCAGATCGTCACGATCGGGCCCAGCACCCGCCCGGTCGGGAACTGCAGCACCCACAGCCGTCGGCCGGTGTACGCCAGCGCGTTGCGGTTGGCGGCCAGATAGGCGGCGAAGAACACCGCGAGCAGCACCTTCGCGAACTCGCCCGGCTGGATGGAGAATCCGGCGAGCCTGAGCCAGATACGGGCGCCGTTGACCGCCGGGAACAGGATCGGCAGCACGAGCAGTCCGAGCGCGGAGGCCACCCACACATACGAGTACCGCTGCAGCACCCGGTGGTCGCGCAGCACCAGCACCACGGCGATGAACAGCCCGACCCCGAGCGTGGACCACACCAGCTGGGCCGGGGCCGCCTGATCGTGCGGGGTCTCCAGGTCCAGCCGGTAGATCAGCACCAGCCCCAGCCCGTTGAGCAGCACGGCGATCGGCAGGAACAGCGGATCGGCGTACGGCGCCCGGACGCGCACCACGAGGTGCGCCAACAGGGCGAGCACGCCGAGCCCGGCGCCGTAACCGGCGGCACCGGGCGGGACGGTGCCCGTCCGTGCCACCCCCACCGCGCAGTAGCCGGACACGGACAGCAGCACGGCCAGCACGATCAGGGAGAGTTCGATGCCACGGCGCCGGGGAAGGCGTACGGCGGGAGCGCGGGCCTGCGCCGCCGCCACGGTGGTTCCGCCCTTGGTCATGCCCGGAACCTACCCAAATAGGCCCCCTTGTGCGCAGGCCCCGGCACCAGCGTGGCGCGGGGCGTCCCCGAGCCCGCTACCGCCTCTCCGCCATGGGCAGGACCAGCGTGGCGACCGCGCCCCCGTCGATCGCGTTGGCGAAGAACAGCTTCGCCCCCAGCACCTCCGCCTGCCCGAGCGCGATGGTCAGTCCCAGCCCGTGCCCGGTGGCCCCGCCCTCCGTGCGGAACCGCTGCGGCCCATGGGCCACCAGGTACCCCGGGTACCCGCCCCCGTGATCCCGCACGGTCACCACGGCCCCGTTCACGGTCACCACCACCGGAGGCTCCCCGTGCTTGTGCGCGTTCGCCACCAGGTTCCCCAGCACCCGCTCCAGCCGCCGCCGGTCGGTCTCGACCCGCGCGTCGGCGAGGACGCGCACCTCCGTGTCGGTGCCCGAGGCGCGTACCACCCGCCGGGCCAGCGCCCCCAGCTCCTCGGTGTCCACGGCCGGCTTCTCCCGCCCGGTGTCCAGCCGGGAGATCTCCAGCAGGTCCTCGGTGAGGGTGCGCAGCGCCGCCACCCGGTCCCGCACCAGCTCCGTCGGCCGGCCCGGCGGCAGCAGCTCCGCCGCCGCGTGCAGCCCGGTCAGCGGGGTGCGCAGCTCGTGCGCCACGTCCGCGGTGAACCGCTGCTCGCTCAGCAGCTTGCTCTGCAGGGTCGACGCCATGGTGTCCAGGGCCGCCGCCACCGCGGCCACCTCGTCCTGCGGCCGGGACGGGTCCTTCGTACGGGGGTCGTCGACGCGTGCGTCCAGGTCGCCGCCGCTGATCCGCCGGGCCACCTGTGCGGTGCCGTGCAGCCGCCGGGTCACCCGGGTCACCCCGAACACACCGACCAGCACCGTCGCCCCGATCGCGAGCCCCGACGACCACAGAATCGATTTGTCGAGCCCGGCGATGGTGCGGGCCTGCTGCGAGTAGTCGACCGCCACGGCCAGCGCCCGATGCCCGGCCACCGGACCCGCCGCCCACATCGTCGGCCGCCCCTGGTACGCGGAGACCATCGTGCCGCGCCGCCCGCCCGCCGCCAGCGCCCGCAGCGGCGTGGGCAGCCCGGCGGGATCCACTCCGGCACTCGGCAGCAGCGTGTCCCCGGCCTCGTACGCCTCGGTGGCGTCCGCGAGGCGGGACAGCGCGAGTTCGCGGGCCTGGCCGACGGTCTGGTCGGTCACCGAGACATGCACCAGGACGCCGAGCAGCGCGGCCAGCGCGCAGCACATCACCGTGATGAACGCGGCCGCCTTCACGGCGAGCGGCCCGGCCCACCGGGGGAGAGCGATCCTCATCGCGCGCTCGCGGAGAGAACGGCGGACGGTGTGAGGGACGGCGTGGTGGACGCTGAGGCGGACGGCGTGAGGGACGGCGAGACGGACGACGACGGCGAGTGCTTCTCGGGGTGCCGGCCGCTACCGGTGTGCAGATACTCGTCGCGCGAGAACACCATCGCGCGCTGCCCCGGGTCCCACACCCAGGTGGTGCGGTACTCGTAGCCGGAGATGTCGGCCGGCGAGCGCTCGATCAGCGCCCGGCCGGCCAGCTCCACGCCGATGATCGCGTCGTTGTCGGCCAGCACCTGCACCAGCTTGTGCTTCTCGACGGTGTAGACCCGTACGGCCGTCTGGTTGGTCGGGTAGAGCCGGAAGCCGAGCGTCATGTCGTCCCGGCCGTCGCCCGTGAGGTCCCGGTAGTACGGGGTCAGCAGCGGGCACCGGGCCTTGTCGCCGCCGGGCCGGCAGTCCTTCAGCCGGTCCACGGTCGCGTGATACGCCCCCTTCGAGCCGTAGTCGTCCGGATGCGCCTTGACCTCGGCCTCGACCACGCTCACCGGGTCCACCTTGTGGATGTCGTCGCCGGGGACCGTGATCCCCTTGACGACCGCTCTCGTCGCCACGGAGTACGGGTAGGCGGGGCTGGATGCCGGGCGCAGGTCGGGCCAGAGCTTGGCGGGGCTGACGGCGGTCGGGGTCGCGCCCGCGCCCCGCAGCCCACCGGCGTCCCCGCAGGCCACGGCGGTCGCCGACAGCAGGGCGACGGCTGCCGCGGCGAGGGCGGCGCGCAGGGGACGGCGGGCTGGCACGGTACTCCTGGGGCGTCGGGGTCGGTGGGGGCCCCGTACACCTTATTCGTAGACGAAGAATTTCGTATGTACGTCCTTTTTGCACCCGTCGGGGTGGTCTTCGAGGAGAGGCTACTCGGTCGTATGCTCGGTGCCTCCGGCGGCCCGCACCGGACGACCGGTGCCGCGCGGCCGTCTCCAAGGGCTCTCCGGGGCCGGTGCGCCGGAACGCCTCCCGCCTACCCGCAACGGCGCCTCACCAACTCCCCCTCGCCGGACCGCTCCACGGTAACCGGTCTTGCCCCGGGACCACCCCGCCTGTTCCCATGGTCGAGGGGTGATGGCGCATGAGCGCACTGCGCGTGGTGCCGGCGAATCGGCACGGCCGGGAACGGCTGTACGTCTGCCGCCCGGACGGATCCCATGTCGCCTGGTTCGACCGTGAGACAGGCCGGGTCAACCTGCTCGCCGAGGACAGCAGAGACGACGTACTCCAAGCCCTGAAACCCTTCCTGACCGGCCCGGTGACCGTGGGCCCGCCCCCGGTCCCGACCCCCGCGGAACTCGCCCGGCTGACCCTCCACCCGGACGACGACCTGGCACCCAACCGCCCCGGCGAGGCCCTGCTCGTCGCCCTCGACCGCGACCCCGGCCCCACCCACCGGCTGCGCCCCGACCCGCGCCGCCGCGCCCTGGCCGCCGAGGAGACCGTCGGCAGGACCCTGGACGCCCTGGAGGGCGCCGGCTGGCACACCCTGCACTCCATCCCCCTCCCCGGCGGCGACCGCATCCACCATCTGCTGCTCGGCTCCGGCGGCCTGTTCGCCGTCCACGCGCTGTACGCCCGCAAGACCCGCGTCCTGGTCGCCGACCCCATGGTCACCGTGGGCCGCCGCGAGGCCGAGCCCCTGTTGCGCCGACTGCGCTCCCTCGCCGACCGGGCCTCCTACGCCCTGACCGCCGAGGTACGCCCGGTACTGGCCCTGGCCGGCCCGGCCGACCTGACCGTCACCGCCCCGCCACGGACGGTACGGATCCTCCAGGACACCGAGCTGACGGGACTGGCCCGGCTGGGCGGGGTGCTGAAGCCGGCGGATGTGGAGGCCCTGCACGCGATGGCCCGGGACCGGAACATGTGGGGGAGGGTCTAGGTCCGGGGCGGCAGCCCCCGGCAGCGGCTCCGACGGCCTCGACGGCTCAGGGCAAGGGCAGCGAGCCGGCCGACCCCGGATCCAGCAACCCGCCCAGAAGATCCCCGTACCGCTGAACCCGCGGAGCGACGTCGTCGGCCAGAAACTCCAGCTGCGCCGGGCTCCGGCACTCCGCCACCTCCTCCCAGGTCACCGGCGCGGACACCAGCGGAACCGGGCGGGCGCGCAGCGTGTACGGCGTGGCGGTGGTCTTGCGCGCGGCGTTCTGGCTCCAGTCGACGAACACCTTCCCCGGCCGCAGGCTCTTCGTCATCCGGTGCACCACCAGCCGCGGCATCGCGCGCTCCGCCTCCACGGCGAGCGCCTTCGCGTACTCACTCGCCCGTTCGGGTGAACCTCCGCGCACCGCCGCCAGCAGATGCAGCCCCTTCGACCCGGCCGTCTTCGGGTACGCCGTGATGCCGTCCCGCGCGAGCCGCTCGCGCAGCCACAGGGCCACCTCGCAGCAGTGCACGATGTGCGCGGGCGCCCCCGGATCGAGGTCGAAAACCAGCCGGTCGGCCTGGCCGGGGTCCTGTACGAGCCACTGATGCGTATGGAACTCGGTCACGAGATTCGCCGCCCAGACGAGGCTCGGCAGATCCTGTACGACGACCATCCGCGCCGGCCCCTCCGAGCGCGGCACCTCGGCGGTGGTGACCCACTCGGGCGTACCCGGCGGCACGTTCTTGGTGAAGAAGACCTGGCCCTCCGGGCCGTCCGGATAGCGCAGGAAGGACACGGCCCGGTCGCGCAGATGCGGCAGCAGTACATCGGCGCTGGTCGCGTAGTAGTGCACCAGCTCCGCCTTGGTGAAGCCGGTCTCCGGATACAGCACCTTCTCCAGGTTGCTGAGCGCGACCCGCCGCCCCTCCACCTCTGTGATAGGCGTCATACGATGACAATCCCAGACAAGCCGGTGAAATCGCAGGAAGGGTGCGGCACGTGCGATCCATATGGAACGGCGCCATCTCCTTCGGTCTCGTCAGCATCCCGATCAAGCTGGTGAACGCCACGGAGAGCCACTCGATCTCCTTCCGCCAGATCCACACCGAGGACAACGGCCGCATCCGCTACCGCAAGGTGTGCGAACTGGAGGACCGCGAGGTCACCCAGACCGAGATCGGCAAGGGGTACGAGGACGCGGACGGCACGATCATCCCGATCACCGACGAGGATCTCTCCCACCTGCCCATCCCCACGGCGCGCACGATCGAGATCGTGGCCTTCGTCCCGGCCGACCGGATCGACCCGCTCCAGATGGACGCGGCGTACTACCTGGCCGCCAGCGGCGTGCCCGCCGCCAAGCCGTACGTCCTCCTGCGCGAGGCCCTCAAGCGCAACAACAAGGTCGCCATCGCCAAGTACGCGCTGCGCGGCCGGGAACGGCTCGGCATGCTGCGGGTGGTCGGCGACGCCATCGCCATGCACGGCCTGCTCTGGCCGGACGAGGTCCGCGCCCCCGAAGGCGTCGCCCCCGACACGGACGTCACCATCCGGGACAAGGAACTCGACCTGGCGGACGCCCTGATGGACACGCTCGGCGAGGTCGACCTGGAGGATCTGCACGACGAGTACCGGGCGGCGCTGGAGGAGGTCATCGCCGCGAAGGCCTCCGGCGAGGCACCACCGGAGGCCCCCGCACCGGCCGCCGGGGGCAAGGTCCTGGACCTGATGGCGGCCCTGGAGAACAGCGTCCGCGCGGCCCGAGAGTCCCGCGAATCGCCGCCCGGCGCCGAGGCCGAGGTCAGACCGTTGCCCCGCAAGAAGAAGCCGGCGACCGCGTCCACCCCTGCGGCCAAGAAGACGGCCGCGGCGAAGAAGACCGCAGCGGCGAAGAAGTCGACGGCGAAGAAGACCGCGGCGAAGAAGACCACGTCCCGCAAGCGGTCGGCTTGAGGGCGACTTCCGGGCGCCGTAGGCGCGCAGCCGGTCATTCTCGTACCGGCACGCCGTGGCTGATCGCGCAGTTCCCCGCGCCCCTCAGGGGGCCGCAGCCGTCTCCGGCAAGCAGTGGACCGACTCAGGCGAGCGGCACGACCGCCGGGGCCTGAAAGCGCGGGAGGGAGAGCGGCCCGGCCGCAGGCGAAACAACAGGTACCCGACTCGTTCGCCTCGGAGTGCATCGAAGGTGCGTCGCGAACAGTGCGAGACAACGAGAGAGGGCGTGAGCCAGTGAGACTGACTCCCGCCCTCCTCTGTCGGCATCCGCCCTGGTCACGTACGGATTTCCGTAGGTGGTCGGGCGAGTGCCCCCGGCGGGGGACTCAGAACATGGGAACGGGGAAAATCGCCGGTTGGCAGCGGCCAGCTCGTGATCCAGACCGTTGTCCGGCTGAACCGGTAGTGGGTTGGCAGCGGTCGCAGGTTCGGGTCCCCGACAGAGTCGGGGACCACGGGAAGTGGAATCGCCGCGGACACGGGGCGGGACGTTGGTGACGGCGACCGTCTCGCTCTGAACCTGGCGTACGGCCCGATTCGTCTGCCGCTGAGGCTCTGACCAAGAGAAACGGCTTGGTTCGGACCCAGGTGCGTCTGGCTGGGGTTTCCGCTTGTACCTGCGGTTTCCCAGGAGTTCCCGGGCGATTGTGCGCCCTGCCACCGCAGTGGTCAGGGCGACCGCGGCGGCGACGAAGACGATGATGTCCCGGTCGGGGAAGGGCCCTGCCAAGTGGAGGGCGGTGGGGCTGACTGGGTCACGGCCAGAGAGGGCTCCGAGGAAGCCGGACATGGCGCCGACCGGTGCCGGTGCCCCATGCGACGTACCCGCCGCGGGAGTCGGTCGAGCCGTCCTGCACCGAGGGGATCGGCCTTCTCGTGAGGAGGCACCAGATCGCAGGGAGCGCAGGTAGAAGAATGGCTGTGGAAGCGGGAGGGACTCGCCTCCACAGCCGCAGGGAAGTCAGCACCTGGAGGCTTCGACCCTGTAGATGCCCGGGCTGGAAGCCTCAGTCGCACTTCGGGTTGTGGAAGTACTGAACGCCCCTGCCTGTCTTGGCCCGCGAGGCCGGGGACGGGGACGTCGCCTTCGTTTGGCTGCCCCTGCCCGACGCCGAGCGCTCCGCATGGACGATGGTCGCCGAGAAGCCCCGCTTGGGTGCTCTCGTCGAGACCCATCTCCTGACGGCCCGGGAAGAGAACGACTTCACGGACTTGGTCGACGATTCGTGACACGCCTTGCTCGACCGATCGGGTCCGCTACGGGACTACTGGTTCGCCCTCGACCAACGCGGCGACCGGCCGCCTTGCATCGGCGCGGAGATCGCCAGCATGGAGGAGACGTAGAGGTCCTGGTCGCGGGCTTCGGAGCCTGCCCTGTGCCGGCATGGTGGACGCAGGACCAAGGGGGCGCTGGTGCGGGGGTACATGGAAGGCGTGTCGGCCGGTGACAGAGCGGACGTGAACGCCGACGGCCCGCGCTCGTCGCACCCGGGTGCAGTGCCTGCGGTGAACGGGGGATTTCACACGCATGCCGTTCACACCTGGGTGAGCGTCGCTCCTTCCCTGTCGCCATGGCGAGAAGGACACGACAGATGACGACCACGCGAGCCGTCGGGACCGGGTGGTCAGAGCAACTGCCCGCTTGCCCTGACCGGTCTCATGGGGTGCCGACGGAGGTGCTCAATTGACGCTGAGCCAGATGTGCGGTTCGGCCTCATCCAGGTCCGGTTCCACCCGAGGTGCCATGGCGGGGCCGCCCCCGTCGGTCGTGCCGTCGGGCTCCGGGCCGCTGTTCTCGTGGACGGGCCGCCTGGACATGAGTTGCATGGAGAAGTCGCTCCTCTCTGTTTCCAGCCATGGTCGGTGACCGGCGGCGAGGAACAATGGGGTCGAAGGCGGTGTGCCCGCCGACATCCCCACCGCACAGACATAACCGCCGGGAAGACGGCAGACCGTGAATTCACCGGTGGTGTAGGTGGTTCGGGCGGCACACAGCCCCCGCGCTCCACTCCGCCAGCGAAACCCGATCTGCTTCATGCCCGCGCGCAGTCCCTCGCCGGTCAGTTTCGTCGCGGCTTCCTTCAGCACCCACAGCATTGCCCTGGGCTCCCCTCCTTGCCGCGCTGGAGGCAGGGCGGAGATCTCCGCAGGGGTGAGGAAGGCACTGTCCGGCAGCGCGGCTACCCGGGAGATCTCCTCCACGTCCACGCCCACTCGCCCGCCGAGCGCCACGGCCGCCATCGCGTAGCGTCCGCTGTGCGCCATGCTGACGGACAGGTGCGGCCGCGCCACGACATAGGGGAGCCCTTGGCGATGCCGCCTGAGCTGGAGGCCGGTCCACGGTGTTCCGAGCACCTGGGAAGCGGCCCGGAGGGCGAGCCACCGGGCCATCACAGAACGTGTCCGGTCGGTGGAACGGTGCATGCGTGCGATCCGTTCCTGGTCGTTCGTGGAAAGCCGGCGGAGTACTGCCCGGGCTGCTGCCTCGGTCCCCGGTTCCTGTAGATCGCAGGCGAGGACGAGGCTCTTGGGTGACGGGTCCTGTGCCGTCCTCGCGTTCATGCCGCCCCCCGTCGGGTGAAGTGCCGAGCCACCGCTTCACAGAGGTCCGCGTCGTCCTCCGTCTCACGCTCCGCACTCCCGGGTGCGCCGTTGATGCCGGGGACGAAGATGCTCAGTGCCGCGACCAAAGGGTGTTCCGCGTCCGCAACGAACGGCGGGGGTGTGCTCGCCGCGCAAGCCATCAGCGTTCTCCCTGCTGCCAACTGACCTCGTACCGGTTCCCGGTCATCTCCGCTGCCCCCTCCCGGTCGCCTGCTGACGCAGGCACTCCTCCGCGAAGCCGAGGACCCGCAGGTGGTAGGCCCGGGCCGTCCAGCCGAGGCTGATGTTGTGGCCCGCGTCGGGCTGGTGGTCGATCAGCACCCGGGGCGCCGCTCCCAGTCGGTTACGCAGCCGGGCGAGTGCCGACTGGTCCCGGCGCCACCATGCCTCGTGTTCGGCGAAGGTGAACCGGACGGGAACGCGGATACGGCCCGCCAGCGCGGCGAACACATCGGGCCAGTGCGCGACGTCGTCGAGTTCATGCCGCGGCGCCGGCGCGACAATACCAATGCTGGACTGGAATGTTCCCGGCGGATACAGCCTCAGGGGCCCCCAGTTGAGCTTCCAGCTCCCGGCCCGCGTACCCGGCGCGGAGGGCGAGACCACATATTCGTCACCGCAACCGGACACGTCGAGGCCAAACAGCCCGGGAACCGTACCGTCCGCCGCCATCAGCAGCGCGGGCTTGCTTCCGAAGGAGTGGGCCATGAGGAAGATCCCCGCGCCTGCCTCGCAGTGCGCCGACAGGCTGCGCAACGCCACGGTCAAGGTGGCGGCCTGCTCCACGATCCCTTGCCCGTAAGGGAGTTGCTCGGCCGAGGCCCCGTATCCGGGCCGGTCGACGGCCACAACCGCGAAGCCCAGTTTTGCGGCGACCGCCAACAGCGAAGTCTCCGGGTGGGCCGGTCCGTCGAAGTACGCCGAGCTCATCCCGGCCCCGTGCAGGGCGACGATCGTCGCCCTCGGCGGGACGTGTACCGGCTGGGCGAGGCGGGCGGACAACGTGATGCCGTCCGCGTCCAGGGTGATGTGCCGTTGGTCGACCACCCGTTCCGGAGGCGGGGCGGGGGGTGCCGTTGTCATGGCCGGCCTGCCCTGGCGAGACCTTCCGCGTGTGCCTTGGCGAGGGTGAGCGTCGTCATGCTGTTGGTGCTGAGCGCGGCGCGCACGTACTCGATCGCGTCCTGCACGGTCGACTGCTCTCCCAACACCTTCGTGATGGCGGCTGTGTTGACCGTGAAAGTGTGCTGCGAGGACGCCTCGACTCCGTCGTCGGTCGGCGTGAAGGTCCAGCGACCCGTGTGCAAGGTGATCAGCGCCGGCAGTGTGATCTGCTTGTAGACGATCCGATGGGGTGCGAGTCCCACGCGGTACGACTTCGTGGTGTGTGTGCTGCCGTCCTTGGACAACGTCTCCATCTCCAAGGCCTGGAGCCCCGGCGCAGGCTGGTCGAGGCGCACCGTGACCACATGGGGCAGCCGGTCGGTCCACAGGTTCGCTTCGTAGATGAAGTCGTAGACATCCTGGGCTTCGCCCATGACCTGCACCGTGTCCTCGAAGGAGCACGTCAGTTCGTCAGTCGCCTCCTTCGACTCGGCGAGTGCCTTGAGGGACTCCAGCTCGGCACGGGAGTTACGGTCCACGATCTCTTCGAGCCAGGCCAGACTGCTCTCGTCGGTGGCCCGGAAGTCGTGGCCGAGGCGCACCAGTGCCTCTCCGGACGGCAGATCCTCGATCTGCCAGGTCCCCCCCATTGCGGCGACGGGGGGCGAACTGATTTCCTGGCGGAAGGCGATACGTAACGCTTCCGGGTTCAGAGTGCGCCGCGAGGTCCAGTTCTTGACGGTGTCGCCGGCCGTCGCCCAGATACGGATACGTTCCTCGCGCTGACCACGCTCCACATGGTCGACGTGGATGTTCGGCGGAAACAGCTGGGGCCAGTTCTCCGCCTGTGCCAGCAGCCGGTAGATGTCCGCGGCGGGCGCCGCGATCTTGATCTCGTGTTCGGACGTGCGCAGTTCGGACGGCATGGGGCTCCTCGGATGGGGACGGGCGCGGTGCGGTCAGAAGTTGCCGAGGCCACCGCAGACGTTCAGGGCCTGGGAGGTGATGGACGCCGCCGTGTCGGAGGCCAGATAGCCAACCAGACCGGCCACTTCCTCGGGGGTCGAGTAGCGGCCCAGCGGGATCTTGGCCTGGAACTTTTCCAGAATCGCGGTCTCCGACGATCCCGACAGCCGGGCGTAGTTCTGTCGTACGCGCTCGGCCATCGGCGTCTCGACGTACCCAGGGCAGACGGCGTTGACGGTGATGCCGGTGGGAGCCAGCTCGTTGCCCAGCGCCTTGGTGAAACCGACGACGCCGTGCTTGGAGGCCGAGTACGGGGCGCCGAGCACCACTCCCTGCTTGCCGGCGGTGGAGGCGATGTTGACGATGCGGCCCCAGTTCCTTTCACGCAGTCCCCCCGTGGTGAGGACTTCCCGGGTCAGCCGGAACACGCTGTTGAGGTTGGTGTCGATGATGTCGTCCCACAATTCGTCGGTGATGTCGGCGGTCACCCCACCTCCACTGATGCCCGCGTTGTTGACGAGCACGTCCACCGTCCCGAACCGATCGACCGCGGCCCTGACGTAGCCACGCATCGAGTCCACCGAGCGCACGTCCAGGACCGCACCGTCCACCTCCAGCTGCTCCTCCTGAAGCAGCTTGACGGTGGTCAGTACCTTGTCCTCGGTACGTGAACCGATGAACACACGGTGGCCCTGTGCGGCCAGCAGCCGTGCCACGGCCAGGCCGATCCCGCTCGTCGCGCCGGTCACCAGGGCGACGCGCTGCTCTCGCTGTGTCATCTCTTCCTGTTTCCCTTCAGGCGGCCGGTACGGCGAGGTGGTTGTTGACGGCGTCGATGAAGGCGCGCGGTGTCGTGGCGTCGCCGATGACGGACTCGTCGAGGTCGGTCCCGTACTCCCGCTCGATCCGGCTGGCCGTCTCCAGCAGTGCGAGCGAGTCGTAGCCAATGTCGCTGAACTCGGTGTCGAGGACGTCCGCTTCGAACCCTCCGCCCTCGGGGGCGCCGGAGCCTTCGAGGAGGATGCGCTTGAGGTCGTCGAGGGTGAACGTGGTCTGGGACATGAGGGTTCTGCCTTTCATTGACAGGGTGTGGATCGGGGGTTCAGGAACGTACGACCATCGCCGAGTTGAAACCGCCGTGGCCGCGGGCCAGAACCAGCGCTGCACGGACATCGGCTGCCCGCGCCTGCGCGCTGACCAGGTCAAGGCCGTACCGCTCGGCGGGCTCCGTGTGGACGGTCGGAGGTATCAGTCCTTCCTCCATGGAGAGGAAGGCGGTGGCGAGGTCCAGGGCGGCCGCGCCGGCGTACAGGCGGCCCGTCATCGTCTTGGGCGCCGTGACCGGGACACCTCGGTGACCGAACACGTCGACCAGCGTCTCCGCTTCGATCCGGTCGAGTTCGGGCTCGGCCGCGGCGTCCGCGAAGACCACGTCCACGTCCGAAGGCGCCAGACCGGCGTCCGCGAGGGCCAGCTCCACCGCCTTGCGCAGCCCCGGCTCGCGACCGTCGAAGGTGGCGGCGTATCCGGCGATCTCGCCGTACACCTTGGCCCCGCGGGCGCGGGCGGCATCGACGGCCTCCAGTATGAGCAGCGCACCACCTTCGCCCGGCACATGACCGGCTGCCCGGTCGTCGAAGGGCAGGTAGGCGCAGCTGGGTTCGTTCACCGTGCTCAGCCGGCCGCTGGTGTGCAGTCCCACCCAGCCCCACGAGCACAACAGGGCATCGACGGCTCCGGCGACCACGAGCGAGGTGCCCTTGCGGATCTGGCGCCTGGCCTGCGCCACCGCGTCCAGGCCGCCGGCGTGGTCGGTGACGACGACACCGCTGGGGCCCTTCATGCCGTTGCGGATGGAGATCTGGCCGGTGTTGACCGCGTAGAACCAGGCGAACGACTGGTACGCGCTCACGTACTCGCTGCCCTTGTTCCACAGGCTCTTCAGTTCGTTCTGGCTGAACTCGAAGCCGCCGGCCGAGCTGGCCGTGATGACGCCCATGTCGAAGGCCGGCAGGTCCGCTGGGCTGACCCCGGCATCGGCGAGTGCCCAGTCCGCCGCGACCAGCGAGAGCCGGGTGACCTGGTCGGTCTGCGGCATCAGGCGGCTGGGCAGATGCTCTGCCGCCGCGAAACCGTTGATCTCGCCGGCGAGCTTCGCAGGGTACGGTGCCGCTTCGAAGCGGGAGAGCGGGCCGATGCCGCTCTTGCCTACGCGGGTCGCACTCCAGTAGTCCTTTGTGCCGAGGCCGTTGGGGGCGGTGATCCCCAGGCCGGTCACCACCACTGAGGCGGTCATGCCGCGTTCCTTTCCGGTTGGGCCAACACCATCGCGCTCTGGAATCCGCCGAAGCCGCTGCCGACCGTGAGCACCGTGTCGACGATCTGGTCGCGTGCCGTCAGGGGGACGTAGTCGAGGTCGCACTCGGGGTCGGGTGTGTGCAGGTTCGCCGTCGGCGGGACGACGTTGTGCCGGATCGCCAGTACGGACGCCGCGATCTCGATCGAACCGATCGCTCCCAGCGAGTGCCCGACCATGGACTTGATGGAACTCACGGGGGTGCGGTACGCGTGGTCGCCGAGGCTTCGTTTGAAGGCGGCGGTCTCGTGCCGGTCGTTCTGCTTGGTGCCCGAGCCGTGCGCGTTGATGTAGTCGATCGCTGTGGGGTTCATCCGTGCCTCGTCCAGCGCGACCGTGATCGCCTCGGACATTTCGGCGCCGTCGGGGCGCAACCCCGTCATGTGGTAGGCGTTGCTGCGCGTCGCGTATCCCGCGATCTCGGCGTAGATGCGCGCGCCGCGCCGCTGTGCGCTGTCCAGTTCCTCCAGGACGAACACCGCCGCGCCTTCACCCAGCACGAAGCCGTTGCGGGTGCTGTCGAACGGCCGGGAGGCGTGCTCCGGCTCGTCGAAGCGAGGCGTGGTCGCCTTGATCGCGTCGAAGCAAGCCATCGTGATCGGCGAGATCGGCGCGTCGGTGGCCCCGGCGACCATGACGTCCGCCGCGCCCTCCCTGATGAGTTCCACGGCGTACCCGACGGAGTCGAGCCCAGACGTGCACCCGGCCGACACCACACTGCTCGGCCCCTGAGCACCCACGGCGCGGGCGACCTCCGCGGCGAAGGAACTCGGCACGAAGTAGTTGTAGAAGAAGGGGTCGGCGTAAGTGTGATCCACCAGATCCAGCCGCCCGCCGTCGCTGACGACGCGGTAGTCCTCGTCGAGGCTCATGGTGGCGCCCACCGCGCTCCCGATGGTGACACCGATCCGGTACGGGTCCAGCGCATCCGTCTCAAGACCGCTGTCGGCGACGGCACCGCGCGCCGCGACCACCGCGAACTGTGCAGCCCGGTCCATGCGCCGTACCTCGTGCGGGGTCAGGCCGTGCGCGTAGGGATCGAAGTCGATCTCCGCGGCCACGCGCGAGCGGAACTGTGTGGGGTCGAAGAAGGTGATACTCCGGGTGGCCGTGCGGCCTTCGCTCAGCAGGGACCAGAAGTTGTCGGTGCCCACACCGCCAGGGGCCAGCACCTCCATCCCCGTGACGACCACGCGACGCTCGCTCATGCCGCGACCTGCCAGGTGTAGAAGCGCGACGCCATGGCGTCGGAAGGTGAGCGCCAGGTCGCCGGGTCGAAAACGGTGATGTACGGCAACAGGTCCTGCTGGATCTTCACGAAGCGCGGATCCAATTTTGCCCGCTCGATCAGCTCACCGCCGTTGTCGGACTCGAAGTCCTGGATGTGGAAGTAGAGCCCTTTGTGGGCGAACAGCTGCCGGCGCCGCGTGCCCATCGTGTGCGGCAGTTCGGTGCCGGTGTCGAAGTCTGCGAACAACTTCGCGACGGTGTCGATGTCGGCCGGGGCGAGCCGGGCCACGATCACGGTGCTGTACATCAGGTGCGGATCGGTCACCGGCTGTCCGCGCCATTCGTAGAACCGGCGCGCGATCATGTCTGAAGGCGCGGTGCGGGTTGCCGGGTCGTGGATGTCGAGGAACGGGGCGAAAGCCTCGTCACTGCCGTGTTCCACGACCTCGGTCGAATTCTCGGCGGTGTGGTCCTGGAGGTGGATGTACACACCTTTGTACTCGAAGAGCTGGCGGCGCAGGAGATTCCGGGTACCGGACGTCTTACCGTCCAGCTTTGCAAAGGAGCCGGCGACCTGCTGAGTGGATCCGGGTTTGATCCGGGCGACGATGACACTGCTGTGCATATATCCTTCTCCGTAACGCAAGTCCACTGAATTCCGAATCGGTCTTCGGGAAGCCTGATGAGAAAGAGTCTTCCGGTGCGCGATACAGGTTTCAATACGGACAACTTCAGAACTCTGCACAGAACTCTGCACTCAGTGAGAAGTCTTCGTCAGGGATTCGTCAGAAGATTCCGAAACCGAGACGTCACCGCCTTTCTCACCGCATCATCACAGTTATGGATGAGATGGATTCGATCGCTGCGGTCAAACGCATGGAAGACATTATTCGACTACAGGCTCTGGTGGCACGATTCGCGCGTGCCGTCGACACTCGCGACTACGAGGCGCTGTCCACCGTATTCGTTCCGACTGTGACCATGAAATTGGCGCCGGACATCCGGATAGACGGCCGTGAGGCGTTGGCCGGCATGCTGCGCGACGACCTGATCTGGGCGGCCACCATGCACTCCATGACGAATGTGGTCCCCGAACCAGAGGGCGACAGCGCGACCGTCCACGCGAACGTCACGGCAGTGCATGTGAGCCGGGACGGGTCGGGCAGGCATTTCGATCTGGGTGCTCGCTACACCTTCACCGCAGTGCGGACCGAAGGGGCGTGGCTGCTGTCCCGGATCGAGATCGAACCCGTGTGGACGACGGGCGACGACGAGGGCATGCACAACGGCTGACCGACGGGGCGAAGCCGCGCCGGTCCCCTTCACCGCGGTGAAGGGGACCGGCGCGGCTCCTCAGGAGATCATTCCTCCGTGATGGACAGAGCCTTCGCGGGGCAGATGAAGGCCGCCTTGTGGGCGGCGGCCTCGTCGGCTCCCTGCGGGCGCTCGATCAGGACGCGGACCAGGCCTCGGTCGTCCTGATCAAACATCCTCGGCTCGGTCAGCACACACTGCCCGGCGCCGATGCAGCGGTCGTGATTCTTCTCGACCTTCATGGCCACCTCTTTCACCAGGTCACGGGGAGTTCGTACAGGCCGTAGACCAGCGCGTCGCTCTTGAAGCACAGTTCCTCGACCGGCACGGCCAGGCGCAGATCCGGCAGCCTCCGGAACAGTGTGTCGAACACGACCTGCAGTTCCATGCGGGCGAGGTTCTGCCCCAGGCACTGGTGCGGCCCGTAGCCGAAGGCCACGTGATGCCGCGCGTCCCTGGAGAAGTCGAGTTCCTCCGGATCGTCGAACATCGCGGGGTCGCGGTTCGCCGCGAAGGTCGAGGCGATGACGGCCTCGCCCTTGCGTATAAGGACGCCACCGATCTCGACGTCGTCCATCGCCAGCCGGTGCGCGCCGAAGTCGGGAATCGTGTAGAACCGCAGCAGCTCGTCGACGGCCTTCGGGGTCATCGAGGGATCCGCCTTGATCTCCGCGAGCAGTTGGGGCTTCGTCAGCATCGAGAACACGCCGAGATTGATCATGTTTGCCGTGGTCTCGTGCCCTGCCAGCAGCACCAGCAGGCACAGGCTGGCGAGCTGCGGTCGGTCGATACCGCCCTGTTGCCGCTGGAGTTCGATCTGTCGGCTGAGCAGGTCGTCGCCCGGATTGTCGATCTTCTCCTCGACCAGCTTGTCCATGTACTTGCGCAGCTCGATCGAGATGTTGATCCGGCCCTGTTCATCGGTGGTGCGGCGCAGCAGTACTTCGGCCAGCTCCATGAAGTACTCGTGGCCCTCGTAGGGCATGCCGAGGATCTCCGAGACCACCAGTGACGGAACCGGCAGGGAGAAGACCTGGTTCAGGTCGACGGGCTTCGGCAGCTTCAGCATGTCGTCGATGAATCCGTCGACGATCTCCTGGATCCGCGGTTTCATCGAGGCAACGCGCCGCACCGAAAATTCACTGATGACAGGCCGCCGTGCCGCCGAGTGGTCCGCACCGTCGAGGATGATCATGAATGGGGCGTGCTTGTTCAGTGCCGCGTTCTGTCCGGGCACCACGACCGGGAAATCCTTCTTACGGCGGTCCGAACTGAGCTTGGGATTAGCCATCACGGCCCGCACGTCTTCGTACTTGGTGACCAGCCAGGCTTTTCCGCCGTCCGGGAGGACCACCTGACTGACCGGAGACTCCTCCCGGAACTGCGTGTAGACCGGCGGAATTGCGAAAGGGCACGTGCGCTGAATGGGGAAGTTGACGAGCTCGTTGGTCTCGTCGATATCGGTGTTTGTCATGCGACCCCTCGATCGGAGTTTCCGCTTCTGCGAACTCACGATAACCGGGGAAGCTACAGGCCCGGGTTCAGCGAACGTCAATTCAATGGCAATGAATTGTCAGCGCATGCTGCGGAGTTTGAAGCCGACTCCACGGACGGTGACAATCCATTCCGGTCCGCCCAATTTGCCCCGGAGGCTGCTGACATGGGTGTCGACGGTACGGCGTGACCAGGATTCGCCCCAGACCTTGCGCATGATGGATTCCCGGGAGATCACCTGCCCCGGAGAGCTGGCCAGCAGCGCGAGCAGGTCGAATTCCTTGCGCGTCACTGCAATGGGCCGGCCGCTCACCTCGACCTCGCGTGAGTCGCTGTCGATCCGGAGCGGGCCGAGTTCGAGCACCGCCCCGCTGTCGGCGCACACCTCTGGGTACGGGGTGCGGCGCGCACGCCGCATCACAGCATCCAGCCGGGCCATGAGTTCCCGGAATCTGTAAGGCTTGATGACGTAGTCGTCCGCTCCGGCCTGCAGTGCGAGAACGCAGTCGAGTTCGGACGCCCGTGCGGTGACAGTGACGACCGGGGTGTCACTCACCACCCTGATCTCGCGGCACACTTCGAGGCCGTCCAGATCCGGAAGGTCGAGGTCGAGGAGCACGAGGTCCGCGGTCTCGAACCAGGCCAGCGCCTCGCCACCCGAGTTGACGGCATCGACCTGGTGACCATGACGCTCAAGCGCCGCACTGAGCGTCGTGCGATCGGTCTTGCTGCCTTCGACGACCAGGATCCGCCAGGCGTCCGAGATGTTTCGAACGGGCGCCGACGGCGCCGTCGCCGCACCGTCTCGGCTGCCTAAGGGTACTCGGACCGCCATATGGTGCTCGGTGCCACGGGTTTCGGATGTCTCCGGTCGAGAACTCGCTTCCATCTGCACTGATCGCATTGCTTCCCCCGTTGCTCAGTCCGGCGGGTTGCCGGTCCTCCATATCAGATCGAACGAAAGACGGGAAAGGCGCCAGCCCCGTTCGGCGCGCACCGCGTCGCCGGTGACACAGGTCCCGGAAACGTAGTGCGGTCGCATCTCGCCTTCTCGCTCATGGTGCACATGCACGGACGTCATATTGGCGCGAAGCGTCGCACGATCCCCCGTGACGCTCACGATCGACGGCGTGTTCACATGATGGGTTCTAGCCCACATCGCCAGCGCCCTCTGATGATATTCGACAAGACCGTCGATTCCCGTGTGCCGACTGACGGGGAACTCGATGACCACGTCTGCGGTGAAGAGTCCATTCGCCCACTCGTTGTCGAGTTTGTCGTAGTCGAGCCCGAGGACATAGCGGTCGAGTAATCTGCCTATTTCACTGTTCGCTGATCTCGTGTCCACCATTCCACCCTCCAGCTTCCCCGTTGATTACGCAAGCACAACTGGATCTATGTGATTGGCATCACCACGGATCGATTTCTGTGTGTCGACCCCGCCTGCAAACTTCATGAACTACATGGGTTCGTTAATTGTTCTTGACGTTCCGCATGCAGCCATCGCGACATCGAGGCCATGTCGATCACACCTGAGCTATTTCAAAACCGAACCAAGCTTGCGGGTGCGCATGCGGACGGCAAGGTCGACCCATCCATACCTCGTCAGGCGCATGCGCGGCGCATCGTCGACGCGCCCCCGGTATTGCCGCACCCGGGCAAGGTCAGCGTACACGAATCGGAGTCGCATCGGAATCGAAGTTGCTCTCTAAGTCTTGCGACTACGAATTTGTGGTGCCTCGTCCTTAGCTGTCGCAGGTCAAGGGGCTTTTCGGTCGATCAGGAGGGACACGGAGCGATCATGTGCGTCGGGGACGGCGGGCAGATGGCGCACCAGTCGGCGCAGCTCCCGGCTGCCCACCTCATCGAGGACGGTGTCGACACCGCTGCGCAGTGCTTCCTGTTCGGACGGATGGAGCCGTTCCATGCCGCGCAATTCGCAGCAGGGGGAGGCGACAGTCGCGCCAGGGGCACTTCGGCCGCCCCGGTAGACGGTGGCACGGTCCCGATCCCATTCGCGCAGGGCGCATTCGGCGGCGGGGTCCAGGTGGAAGACGAGCTGCCCGTGCCCGTCGTGGCGGCACAGTTCGAGGCGGCCCGGCCGGCCGGGCATGAGCCGCAGTCCGGGGACGCCGACCAACTGCTCGCCGACATGCACGACGGCGGGGGTGAGCCGGTGGACGAGGTAGCCGACGAGGGATGGTTCCGCGTCCACGTGCAGACAGACCGGGCCTGCCGAAGCCGCCCGCAGGCCCAGTACCCCGTCGTCCAGGGGCTCGACGTCCCGGGCATACTCGATCAACACCTCCAGAACACGGCGCTCGAGGCCCGACTGCCCCTTGCATGCCGCCGGAGGGGCTTGGCAGCTCTGTGGTTGTGCGGCGCGGTACACATCGACGACCCGCTGCTTGAACCACGTGAGCCTCATGCCGCCCTACCTTCTTTCGCACGGCCCGGTTCTTCGCGGCGACGGGGTGCCGCGAAGCCGGGCAGGGATGGGTTTCATGCCGACTGCCGTCCACAGGTGAAGAAGCCCGGGAACGCGGACCTGGTCTCGCTCGACCGGCTCTCCCCCGCACCAGGAGCTTCACACCTGCCCAGCCGTCGCTGTCAGCAGCTCATCGCGTCAGGAAGCCTCCCAGCCGTAGAAGCGGCTCGCGTTGCCGTCCGTCGTCAGCTCCTGGAAGGCGAGCTGCGACAGGTCCTGGAGCACCTTGCACCAGATGTCTGATGCGGCCTTATGCGCAATATCCGCGCCATTGATACCTGCGTGGTCCTGGATGTGGATGCACAGATCCTTGAAGGCGAACAGCTGCCGCCGACGGATTCCCAGCAATTGGGCGGTGGCGTCGAACTCCCGGAAGGTCTTCTGGACGTCAAGAATTGCGTCCGGGTCCATCCGGGTGATGGTGACAGTGGTCCCCGTCGGCCCCGGGTCCTCGACCTGCTCGCCCTCCCAGCCGTAGAAGCAGGATGCCGCGGAATCGGCCGGGGATTTCCACGTCTCGGGTTCATAGGGCGCGACGAACGGCTGGAGATCGATCGAAAGCTGAGCCATCCGCGGGTCGGACTTGACCTTTTCCAGCGCGGCCGGGTCGGACTTCTCGACGAAGTCGTACAGGTGGACCGAGATGTCATGGTGAATGAACAGCTGGCGGCGGTGCAGTCCGATCAGGCCCGGGATCTCCGTGCTGTCGAATTCGGCCATAAGCCTCGAAACCTCAGGAATGGAGTTCCGATCCATCTTCGAGACGGTAACCATGCTGCGCATGTTCATCCCTTCCTCGTGGGAGAGTATCGGTTTTCTGCTACGCGACCGGCGCGGTCTCCGACTCGGGCAGTTTTGTGTCGGATTCGCCAGTGCGGCTCTTGGTGGCGACCGCCGACAGGAGGAGACCGAGAAACGCGATTCCGGCACAGACGACCATCAGAAGGTCCATGCCGCTCATGAAGGCCGTTTTGACGTGGTGGAGCATCGACTGGTCACCGAGTGAATTGGCGACGGCCACGCCGGGCCCGACGCCGTCGGAGATCGGCTTGTGGTTGAGCGTGCCGAGTTCGGAGTGGTACCGAGTGGACAGAACCGTGCCGAGCACGGCCACGCCGGTGGTGCCGGCGGCCTGACGCAGGGCCGACAGCAGGGCCGATCCGGCACCCGCCCGCTCGGGGGTGAGCGCGCCCACGGCCAGGGCCATGGAGGTGGGCAGCACCAGGCCGATTCCGAGGCCGACGATGACCATCCAGGTGGCGACGAACCCGTACGAGGTGTGTAGGTCGGTCGACGCGCCGAGTCCCATCCCGACCGCGAGAGTTCCGAAGCCGATCACCAGGGTCAGCTTGATGCCGATCTTGTCGCGCAGGCCCTCCAGGAGATTCGAGGCCACCAGCAGGCCACCGATCATCGGGAGCATGCGCAGGCCGCTGCCGAGCGAATCGACGCCGAGTACCGACTGGAAGTACAGCGGGATGGTGAAGAACAGGCCGAACATCGCGAAGGCGTTGGTCAACTGGAAGAAGGTGCCCAGGCGGAATCCGTGATCCCCGAAGAGATTGAGATCCGCGAGGGCGTGTTCCCGGGTTCGTTCCCAGGCGACGAAGCCCGCGATCAGGACGAGGCCCAGCGCGAAGGTCACCCAGGCTGTGCCGTTCCCCCAGCCCTTGTCGCCGAACCGGATCAGACCGTAGGTGAGACCGACCAGGCCGGCCGCCGAGAGCACCACGCTGACCAGGTCGATGGGCCGACGGATCTGGCTGCGGGTCTCCGGCACCAGCAGGCCCACCGCGAGCGCCCCGATGACAACGGTCGGAATGTTCACCAGGAAAACCGAGCCCCACCAGAAGTGGTTGAGCAGCAGGCCGCCGACGATGGGGCCCAGCGGCATTCCGAGTGTCACCGCCGTGATCCACACGGTGGTGGCACGACCGCGTTCCGCCGGGTCGGGGAACAACACCGGGATCATTCCCATCGACAGGGACATCAGCACTGACGCCGCGACACCGAGCAGTACGCGGGCCAGGATCAGTTCGCCCGACGACGAGGCGAACGCGCACCAGACCGAGGCGACGCCGAACAGAGCCAGGGCCCCGAACACGAACTTCTTCCGCCCGAACCGGTCGCCGAGCGCACCGGCCGGCAGCATGACGCCCGCCAGCGTCAGCGTGTAGGCCGTGCTGAACCACTGGAGCGCGGCAGTGCCGGCGTGCAGGTCGCGGGCAAGCGTGGGCAGGGCGATGTTGAGCACCGTCATGTCGAGCCCGACGGTCAGCATCGCGAGAGCGAGTGCGCCGAGGGCTAGCCATCGGCGCGTGGCTGTTACTTCCACGAGTTCCCCAAAATTCCGAAGTGACTACGAGTTCAGAGTAGATATGAAGTTATGGTGCATGTCAATACCGAGGGGCTCAACTTCCGGACCGGCGCTGGAAGGGGTAGCTCTCAGAGCTGCATGATCTTGTGACGTCGCACGTCAAACGGGGTGTGGCCCGATGTGGCGAGGCTCCGCCAGGTCGAGCGGGCAGGCCGCGAGGGCGGCGACGCCGGGGTTGGCTGACGGACCCGCGACCGCAGGCACTGGTCTCCGACCAGCCTCTTCTCGCTGACGATCACAGACAGATCGCGATCGGCCCTGTACGCTCACTCGGCGGAAAGGCGCCGCTGATTCCGCGCCGAGTACAATCTGAACACTCGCATCTTTGCAGGTCAGAGGTCCTTTTCGAGCGCCGGTGAGCCTGCTTGCCCGTTCCGCTGGAAAAGTTTGGGCCGGTCGGGGTCGTCGCCGGACAATTGGAGCAAGACGTCCCTAGATTGCGAGAGGGTGCCTGAGTGTCGGGACTGCGAGAACGGAAGAAGGCGCAGACGCGAAAGCGCCTGGCGGACACCGCGTTCACCTTGTTCCGCGAGCGCGGGTTCGAGAACGTGACCGTTGCAGAGATCGCTGACGCCGCGGAAGTGGCTGTGAGCACACTGTTTGCCTACTTCCCCTGCAAGGAGGCGCTGGTCTTCGACGCGGAGGACGAGTACGAGCGCGCGTTGACGGCAGCTGTGCGCGACCGCGACCCCGGCGTCTCGATGCTGGACGCGCTGGAGGCGTACCTGGTGCCTGCGGCGTTGCCCGTAGCGGACGGCCCGTCCGGCGAGGACTTTGTCGAACTCGTCAAATCCACACCGGCGTTGCTGGAGTACGCCGGACGGGTGCGGCGTCACTGGGAGGCGAGCCTTGCCGCCACGCTCGCACAGGAGGCCGGGCGCCCCGAGCGCGACCTGCTCGCGACGACGCTCGCCCGCTTTGTGCTGGACGCCAACTTCCTCGCCATCTATGGCGATTACTCACTGGCAGATCTGAAGGCGGTCTTCGAGCGGTTGCGGTACGGCTGGGCGGATTTCGGGACCAAGGCCAACCGGAAGACCGCAGCCGTCGCCGCGGAGTAGGAACGCGTACCTGGGACCCGCGTCTCCGGCCCGCCCGGCCAATGCCGTGTGGCAGACGGGAGTTGTTAGCCACCGTTCATGTCGATGGGGCCTGCGGGACGTCTGACGGATCTGGTTTCGCTGGGGGCGTTGACGTCGCTGGTGCCGCGCGGCTTGCTGGATGAGGCGATCGAAGCCCACGGTTGCCACCGGGTCGTATCCCTGCTGATCGCGTTGTGCCTGGTCCCCGACGACGACTACGAGGAGGTAGCCGGGAAGCTGACTGGGATGCTCGAGGCGGTGCCGGGCGCACGGTGGCAGGCCCTGTCGCGCGGTCCGATCACCCGGGCCAGGTAGCGGCTCGGGCCTGATGTGCTGCGCGAGATCATCACCTACCTGGCGAGGTCGACGGCGACCTCAGCGACGCCCGGGGCCGGGCGGTGGCGGCTGCTGGCGATCGACGGGTTCGTGCTGGACCTGCGCGACACCGCGGCGCATGTCGCCGAGTTCGGCCGTGGGCACGGCGGCGACGCGACTGTCTACCCGCAGGCCCGCGTGGTGGCGATCAGCGAGTGCACCCCCCACGCTCTGCCGCCGCTGACGGGGCCGGCTGCTGGGCGGGCGAGTAGACCTCGGCCTACTCGCTGTACGAGCACCTGGCCCCAACATGCTGCTGCCGGCCGACCGCGGCTTCTACAGTTTCTATACCTGGGAGCAGGCCCCGCCGATCCGCACGCAGCTGCTGTGGCGGGTGCAGGCCAACCTCCACTTCGACCACCACCTACCTGATCCCCTCGACGGGTCGTGGCTGGCGTTGGCCTCCCGCGCAGGCCAACGCCAGCCACGCAAGCGGCTGCAGCGCGCCGCAGCCCGGGCCGGGCAGATGCCGTCGTGGTGCGAGTGGTGCAGCATGTGGTCCTCGACCAGGGCGGTGAGGAGTTCCCGCTCGTCACCAGCATCCGCGATCCTGCCGATGCCTCCACAGAGCAGTTGGCTCGTGTGTGGCGCACTGCGGAGCGGGCGTACCAGGAGATCTGGTCCTACCTGCTGACGCACTGGGCGGTCTCCGCGCTGATCTCGATCCGGACCGGATCAAGTTCCTCGGCACCCTCCGCATCGTCCACCGCTCGGTCACCCTCCCACCTGAGTGCCACACGGCGCTCCTGCCGGGGTGTTGGAACGCATCGCAGGCCCCCGCAACCCTCGACACCGCCACCGCAGTTGCCCGCGCACGGTGAAGCGTCGACACCACAACAGCTGTCCCGAACGTCGAGGCCCAGCCCGAGGCACCCGCCACAGCGGACCGCGGACCGTCGCGTTCCTCCCCTCACCAAAGCGCCCAAGATCGCCTGCTATCTACTAATCGGCATGGGGCCTGCATGGGACCAGGGCCGCACCCGCGGGTTTTTCCCATCAAGTCTTGGCCAGCATAAATCCCACACCCCGCACCGAAACTATCAGGCCACGGTCGCCCAGCTTGGATCTCAGATTGCTCACGTGTGTGTCGATGGTGCGCTGAGACAGGGAATTCCCCCATACTTCGCCGACTATCTTGTCTCGCGAGATGACTTTCCCGGGATTCCTCGCGAGGAGAAGTAGAAGTTCGAATTCTTTGAGCGTTAGTCTCGGGGAGTGCCCGCTATAATTCACTTCCCGTTTCTGTATGTCAATTATCAGCTGCCCCCTTTCTAACCGAGAAGGCGTCTGCCTGCAGGCGTGGGCCCGCCGCATGACCGCACCGATCCGTGCCACGAGTTCACGGATCCCGTACGGCCGCGCCAGGTAGTCGTCGCCGCCGGCCCGCAAGGCCAGCACGGTGTCCAGCTCCGAGGCGGTGGAGCCGATGAAGATGACGGGAGTGTCGGTGACGGCACGGAGCAACTGGCACACATGGAGCCCGTCAAGATCTTTCAGTTTCGTTCCGAGCAGTATGAGGTCGGATTCCGTGGCCCTCTCCAGCGCCTCCTGGCCGCTTTCCACGGCTCGCACGTGTTGTCCGCTCCGGCATAGCTCGGCCACGAGGATCTCCCTGTTCTCCTCGTCACTCTCCGCGACGAGGATGGTCCAGGGACCCGTCTCCTCGCACGTCTGCTCCTGCGCTGCGGACAACGCCGCTAACGGCAAGTCCATAGGTATCTCCCTGAAATCCTTATAGCAAATTAATAAACCTAGCCCCACATGGGCTCGCGCCCGCTGCAACGGTATTCCCGGCGCGCACGGGGCATAGGAAACGGTGCGGTGAACCGTGACCGAGCAGTCATCCAAGGCCGCCTCCAAGAAGGTTTGCGCAAATCCAGCTTTCGGTCCCCGGTTAGTCGCTAGATTTCGGCTTTTCCTTCAGTGCGCCTGTGCGGCGCAGACGCACTTCGAAGAGTCGTCGAAGGGTTGCCGCGCCACACGTCCGCCGGTGGGCAGTCGGCGTGACGCTCGGGCATCGACTTGACAGGCTTTCTGAATCTGGCAGCGGCAGCTGGACAGGTGCGGCCGGGGATAGCACTCGTTTTACCGCAGTTGATCCCACTGCAGCACCGAAGCCAACATAAGCAGCGGATTCTGATGACTCGGCCCCGGCGTCGCTCCGTTAACCCCTTTTTGGGCTGACAGTTCCCCTAGCCTGACTCATTACGGATGGATCGCTTTCCCGAGCGACGTCCGAGGCTGGACAGGGACTGGGACAGCCGCCGTCAGACAGCGCACGAGCCACCCATAAGGTGGCGCCCCCCATGTGCGCCGGGAGCCGGGCCGGCCGTGACGAGGCATTGCCTCCTAGGACCGCCACGAATGGTCGCAGCGGCCGCCATCCCGACGCGTACGGGCCCTGGCAGTGATTCTCCGGATACCCTTACGCGTCTTGTTGAGTTGCCGGGAAATATCCGCGGTGACCTGCATGGATTCCTCGAACTGCTCAAGGAGGTCGGGGGCGGTCGCAACCCATTCGTCACCCAGCGCGTACCGCTCCCCAATCGCCTTGCACACGACGACAATCTCCGCCATCAAGCAATGAAATTCAGCCACATCCGCTTTGGTGAAGTCCTCGCCGGTCAGTTGAAGCACCGTCAGAACAGTTGGCGCACGCATACGCAAGTCTCCGATTCAAAGATTGAAAAACAAACGGATCATGTTGCGTCCGTCAGGAGTAGTCGCCCGTCGGACACGGCTCCACTCGCCAGGATCGTGCTAGGCGCAATGCGCCATGTCAACGATCGTTTTCGGCTAAAGGATCGTTGAAACCGTGCGGTGTGCAACGCCCGCTGGTGTTGCACACCTGGGCGTTCAGACGACACAGCCCGGCTCTACCGGCGCTGCCTGACGCGACGGACTCGACCGCGTCCCATTCCGCGAACTTCGCGGGGTAGGTCACAGGCCGCGCCGACGGTGACCGGCCCAGCCATGCGCCTTGGCGGGCCAGCTCAGGATCAAGCCCACGGCCGCCTCGAGCGCCTCCTGCCAGCGGCGGTTCCTGCGTTCCGAACTCTGCGCCAACAACGCTTGTCGTGACAGATGTCGAGTAGCCACGAGGGGCTCGCGACGTCCTGTCGGCACGAGCGGACCGATGTGCAGCGAGCCCTTTTCGGCGATAAATGATCGTTGAGGCCTGTGACCTGCGCACTGTAAGGTGCCATGCACGGACCAAGCCAATCCCCCCGTAGTCTGGGAGTATCGCAGTGGGCTCTGCCTCACCCCTGCCGATGACGCTTGCGCGTCTCGAGGCACTGCTCAAAGAACGAAGCATGCAGCGATCGCAACTGCTCAACATCAGGGAACTAGCGGCCAAGACGGCGCTGCCCGAAGACACCATCGCCGTCCTGTTGGAAGGCGGTCAAATTCCGGCCGACACCGTTGCTGCCCGGGTCAGCGCACGCATTAAGACCCTCGCAGATGCCTACTTGGCACGCACCGGAAAGCCCATGTCGGACCTGGCTGGCAGCATTTCCCGACAGCTAGGTGTTTCCTCTTTCTGGGCACGCCAGGTGTGCTCGGGCGACAAAGTGCCCAGTGTTGAACTGCTGCACGGTCTGGTGGGATTCTTCGGGGTCGAGGGGGGCGAGGCGTTCTTCACCGCGCCAGCTGCTGAGGCTCTCAACCGCGTACTGCTGCCCATGTTGGCCGCACTGCAGCAGACGTCAGGGAGGCCGGAGGTCGATGGTTCGGCCACTTCGCCGGCAGAGCGCGAAGTGGCGGTGCCCTCACCCCGGGAGGCGGACGCCGAGAACCCGCCGAGGGCTGCACAGCCGCCGTCCGCCGTCTCGGAGCTCTCGGCGAGACTGAACCGCCTTTTCGCGGCCATGCACCCGAGGGGGCGTGAGACGTACACCTCGCACGAGGTTGCCGAGACAATCACTGCGCGCGGGGTCAAGATCACAGCAGCACAAGTCGAGGAGCTGCGACTCGGCACTTGGACTTCGCCGAGTCCTGAGCAACTCGATGCGCTCGCCAGCTTCTTCGGCGTATCCGTCGGCTACTTCGTCAACGACGAAGTAGCTTCTCAGGTCTCCGCGGATCTCAACCTGGTGGAGACACTGAAGTCCCAGGGCATCGGCCCCCGCCAGATCGCTCTACGGGCAGTCGCCGACCTGGACGAGGAGGCGCTTGCTGCCCTTGTCCCGGTGATCCAGCACCTGCAGCGGGCAAGCAAGAGGCAACGGATGTGAGCTGCTGGTAGGGCGGCATTTGGAGATGCGCCACTGCAGCCAACCGGGTTGGGTCCGGCGGTTCATTCGGGCTTCCACTGCTGCCGTGCGAGAGAGCCGCCGCGGTGGCGAGGGGGAGTACGAGAGTGGTCTTTGTTCAGTGGCAGTGGGCCGACCCGGGGGGAGCGGGGATGAACGACAGGGAACTGCGTCGCTACTGCGCCGATCTGGTCAGGCAACTCGATCTCCCCGAGCCGTTCAACATCAACGCTCTCGTCGACCAGATAGAGGAACGCCGCGGACGACCCATCTCGCTCGTACCGATGCCGTTTCCCGCCGACCGAGGCCTGTGCGGCATGTGGGTCGCTACCCCCGACGTGGACTACGTCGTCTATCAGGCGAAGGCCAGAAAAGCCCACCAAGGCCACATTGTTCTCCACGAGATCGGCCACATGCTCTGTGAGCACGAGTCCACCCCGGCAGAGGAGGAAGAGGTCTCCCGACTCCTTCTGCCGAACATCGACCCTGCGCTCGTGCGCACCGTCCTCGGGCGCACCTGCTACGACCGGAGCGAGGAGAAGGCTGCCGAGCTCGTTGCCTCACTGATCCCCCTGCAAGCCACCAACGCCGCTCCCCGGCCGACAACAAGTCTTTCGGAAGACGTGGTCAACCTCGTCAGCCACCTCGAGCGCTCCCTGGGGCGCAGTTCCACACCAAGGACATAGCCGAGTGTTATTCAACGTCGTCTACGGGATGCTCTCCTTGATCACCTGGAGCGCATTCGCCTTCAAACTGAGAGACCTCGCCCGCGACTGGCGCAACAAGGAGCTGCAGCGGCTTTGCCTGGCGATCGCCACGTTCGCCGCACCGTTCGGCTTCGCCACCCCCGCGGTGTACGTACGTGTCGATGCCCTGTTCGGCACGCCAAACATCAGTTCGCTGATCATCTACACGACTGTGGAGGTCTGCCTCAGCTCGTTCCTGGCCCTCCTCGTCAGCTGGTCGTCTGCGCAGTCGAAGGTCCGGCTCCGTCACCGACTGATCCTCGGATACGCGATCGCCACGGTCACTACGAACTGGGTGCTGTTCTTCCTGGGGGACGCCACCGACGCGTCGCACGCCCTTGACTTCGACGTTCACTATGCCAAGACCGCCTACATCTGGGAGTTCCTCCTCGTCCACCAGACCCTGTTCACGGTCAGCATGATCGGCCTGATCCGCCTCTGTCGGCGCTACTCCAAGATCGTCGGCCAGCCTTGGCTGCGCCGCGGCCTGCGAATCGTCACCGTGGGAGCAGCCGCCGGCTTGGGCTACTGCCTACCCAAGGCAATCTCCCTCATCTGGGACAAGCTCGGCATCTCACCACTCGGCTTCGTCAACTCCGTTGTCGCCCCCATGTGCGCCAGCGTCTCGGCAGCATTCTTCGCCGTAGGGTTCACCATGCCTGCCTGGGGCGTCGGCCTCAGCAGGGCCATGGCATGGATCTCCGACTACCGCACCTTCCACCGCCGCTACCCGCTCTGGCAGGCGATCACCCGCACCTTCCCCGAAGTCGTCCTCGTCGCCCCGCCGGCTTCCCGCAGGGAACTGGCACGCGACCTCCGGTTCTTCCTTGGCCGCCAGGTGATCGAGATGCTCGACGGCGAAATGAGGCTTCGTCCCCACCATGACGCAGAAATCAGTCGCATGACACGAGAAATAGCAGCCACCCAAAGCATTACCGGTGACGAGGCGGATGCCGTAGTAGAAGCCGTGCAAATCGCTGCAGCACTGCAGGCTCGGGCTGCCGGCCATGAGGTATCACAGGGGCACGGCACGGACTTCGACGATGCCGCCAACGGCGACCTCAGCAAGGAAGGTGCTCGTCTGACCCAGCTCGCCGACGCCTTCAGCACGTCCACCGTCATCCCCGCCGTCCTCAAGCGGCTCCAGCCGGCGACAACAGACGCATGAGCAGCGCCAAACGGACCGGCAGCGTGTCGTCACTGCTCAGTGAAGCCCTCGTCGCTGACCCACATGGCGCCTATGCCCAGCTCCGCGAAACCGCCCCGGTCCACCGCACCACCACTCCTGACGGCGAAGCCGTGTGGCTGATCACTCGGTATGCCGAGGCCCGCGCGGCTCTGGCAGACCCCCGGCTCTCCCTGAACAAGGCAAACGCCAAGACCAGCGGCGAGTACAGATCCTCCATGCCCCCTGAGCTCGACGCTCACCTGCTCAACATGGATCCGCCCGAGCACACTCGCCTGCGCCGGCTCGTCGCCAAGGCATTCACTCCCCGTCGCGTCGAGGGCTTGCGCATGCGCATCCAGAAGCTGACCGACGAACTCCTCTCCACGTTGACCGGCCCTCGCGTGGACCTCGTCCACGCCCTGGCCGTCCCGCTGCCGATGGGCGTTATCTGCGAACTGCTCGGCATCCCGGAGACAGCGAGGCATGACTTTCGAGCCTGGACGGACACCCTTTTCTCGCCGACGCCGGGCGCAGCAGCGGAGTCGCGTACTGCGATGAGGCAGATGCACGCTTTCCTTCGGGGTGTCATGGAAGACAAGCGGAAAGAGCCGGCCGAAGACCTCTTGTCTGCTCTCGTGCACGCGCGGGACGACTGTGACGCACTCACCGAGCCGGAACTTCTTGCCCTTGCCTTCCTCACTCTCTTTGCCGGCTACGACAACGCCGTACACCTCATCGGCAACACGGCACTCGGTTTGCTACTACACCCAGAACTACTGTCCGCAGTACGAGGTAAGGCCCTCTCCACCCGAGCAGTAATCGAAGAGACACTACGTTGGAACCCGCCTTTCACACTCGGGGTACGCCGCTTTGCCCTTGAGGATCTGAGCATCGGAAACGCTGTCATCCCGGCCGGAAGCCGAGTCTGGATCTCCATAGCCTCGGCGAACCGGGACGAACGAGAGTTTCCATCTCCCGAGGTGTTCGACCCCGGTCGCGCACCAATTCACCTGGCCTTCGGTCACGGAGTCCACTACTGCCTCGGTGCCCCGCTCGCACGGCTGGAAGCCGAGATCGCCGTACGATCCCTCTTGCGGCAGTTCCCTGCCCTCAAACTGGCAGTACCGGCCGATGAGCTGCAGTGGTGGCCGTCGTTCCACAAGCGGGGACTACGTAGCCTGCCCGTGGAGATCTAGCGTCTTGAGTCGTACTGCAGCCCCAGTTATGGGGGGCCGGTGGCCGCGGCGGCGGTAGTGGCTGAGCGTGGCTCGGTGTTGATGGCGTCGCCGCCAGCGTGAGCACCGTCCAGGCGAGCCTCGACGACGGCGGTGGAGGCGCGGCCACGGTCCACCACACGGGCCCGTCGGCAACGGCGCAGTCCAGCAGGCGGGCGGTCTCGCCGGGAACCTGGATGGGAGTTACTTCCCGCACTGGCTGCTGGAACGCCGTCGGCGTGCCGAGCAGGCCCTGATCTCGGTGGTCGCCACCGCCTACCTGCTGGGCGTGAGCACGCGCCGGGTCGAGAAGCTCGCCGAGTCCCTCGGGGTGACCCAGCTGTCGAAGTCCCAGGTCAGCGCGATGGCCAAACACCTGGACGAACAAGTCGCCGCGTTCCGTAACCGACCCCTGGATGCCGGCCCCTACGCCTTCGTCTGGGTGGATGCGCTCACGCAGAAGGTCCGCGAGGGCGGCCGCATCATCAACGTCCACGCGTTGATCGCGGTCGGCGTCAACGCCGACGGCCACCGCGAGATCCTCGGCCTGGACGTGGCCACCGCCGAGGACGGCGCCGGCTGGCCGGCCTTCCTGCGCTCACTGATCGCCCGCGGCCTGTCCGGCGTCCAACTGGTCATCTCGGATGCGCACATGGGCCTGGTCAACGCGATCGGCGCCACCCTGCCCGGCGCGAGCTGGCAGCGATGCCGCACCCACTACGCCCGCGCGCTGCTGAGCCAGGTCCCCAAGTCGGCCCAGCCCTGGGTGGCCGCGCTGCTGCGGACCGTCTTCGAACAACCCGACACCGACGCCGTCCGTGCCCAGATGCGGCACGTGCTGGATGCCCTGGAAGCCAAGTTCCCCAAGGCCGCAGCCCACTTGGACGCCGCCCAGGGCGACGTGCTGGCATTCACCGCGTTCCCGCGCGAGATCTGGCGGCAGATCTGGTCGAACAATCCCCAGGAACGGCTCAACAAGGAGATCCGCCGCCGCACCGACGTGGTCGGCATCTTCCCCGACCGCACCGCCCTGATCCGCCTGGTCGGCGCGGTCCTGGCCGAGCAGAACGACGAGTGGACCGAAGCCCGCCGTTACATGGGACTCGACCTGCTCGCCAAGGCCCGCCTCCACCCGATCGAGTCAGAAACCGACGAGACCGCCCTGCCCACCGAACTCACCGCATAGCCTCAAAGAAGAGATCACCGAGTGGCCGTCGATACACCACTTCAGCGGACGTGACCCAGCGCAGTGTGGGCGGTGTCGGCGAACCTCCTCAGGACAGACATCCGCTCCGTCCCCGGACGTGCAACTGTTCACGTGTCAGCGCCAAGTCTGCTGACCGTTCATTGCAGCGCTTGTCATGCTCGCGAACGCCGATTCCGTGTGACGCGCCTCACGAAACCAACACCCCTCTTTCCCCCTCTTTCTTGGAATTGACCTCAGGGTGCGCATGTGAATCACACGTGATGAATCATTGACCGTAGTTTGACGGTGACTTGGAGACCTGATTACATGATCAAGCCGTCACGGGGGAGCGAATCGGGGGTGAAGCTCGAGGCGAAGCATCCATAGCCTCGCGACTGTCATGTTCCTGAACCATTCCCTGTCGGGACGTCACCGCAGGAGATCTCGTCTTTTCATCAGGTGCCGTTCACTGACGGCATGACAAAGGGGTGCGCCGCCCTACCAAGACTGACGCACCCCGACCACTCAATCAGAGCAGTTACTGGAGAATACATGTCTGCTGTTGCCACCTCCAAGAAGCGCCTGGCCGCGGCCGGTGCCGCCGTCGCCGGTCTCGCCGCGCCCTTCACCCTGGCGCTGTCCGTTCCGGACGCCCTGGGCAGCTACTTCGGCCTCTCGACCGTGACGGCGAACCGCGTGTTCGATGCCATCGAGGCCGGCACGGACGTCGCCACCGCGCTGTCCGTGCTGGGCGGCGTCACTGCTGCCGGCGGCCTCGGTCTGTGGATGTTGAAGAAGGCCATCGCGAACGGCGGCAAGAAGGTCGTCATCGCCTGATCTCAGTGAACAGGTGAACCGTGGTGCGGCCCCGGCGCTCCGGGGCCGCGCTCTCCGAGTCACGCAGCCTGGGAAACCTGGTGCGCATCCGAGAAATACGGGGAGTGCCGTGACGGCCTTTATGGCTTCGATCCTGCGACGCCAACGACTGACCCTTCTCTGTGGTGAGGTCCTGTGGCTGGGCTGTCTGCTGTGCGGAATTCTCTTCGCCGATATGAAGTCGCAGCCCGTCCATGTTGCGCCAAAAAAACCTGGCGTGGAATTGTTCGCTGACATTCTGACGAACAACTGCAGAATTGCCGCTGTGGCATTCAGCGGAGTCGTCACCCTTGGACTCGGCGCGGTCGCGGTCTCGCTCTTCGCCGGGCTCAGTGGCGGTCTGTTCATGGCGCACGCCTACGCCCTCGGCGTTGGGCCCTTCGCGCGGACGGTGCTGCCCCATGCGGTGCTGGAACTGCCCGCGTTCGGTGTGGCCATAGCCGCCGGGCTGGTCCCCGCGACGACCTTGGTGCGCTCCCTGCTGGCCGGTCGTAGAGCCCGGATCAGTGAAAGTCTTGTCGATGCGGCAGCCCTGCTCGGGCTGTCTCTGGCCATGCTCGTCGTGGCCGCTTGCGTGGAAACGTGGGTGAGTACGAGGTGAACTCCGAACCGGCACCGGCCAGTCGGCACAGTGACGCACTGCCAGGCATGGCCCCGGAAGAGGATGCGGCCGCAGAACCGAACCGGTCCTCGGCCACCTCGCGCCGGACCTTCCGGCTCCTCACGCTTCTGCTCATGCTGACGATGCCGCTGGCCAACCTCACCCTGCTCGGCCAGTACCGCGACGGCGTGGTCCAGCGAGTCCCGGACGCCGACGCCGCAACGGCCAGAGTCGGCATCGCCTCGGCGTGGGTCTTCGGCTCGGTGCTCAACGCGCTCGGCATGCTGTTCGTCGTGCTGATCGCCGGTGCTGCCGGCGCGGCCGCATGCCGGCTCGCCGGAAGCCGAGGTGCCTTCTCCGACGACCGGACCTTCCTCGGGCTCTCCGTCTCGGGCTTCCTCCTCGGCAAGCTCCTTGTAGTGACGCTCGGTTCGGTGCTGTTCTCCCTGCCGTCCACCGATCACATCGTGGCGGTCCTGGGCGGAACGGATCCGTCTCTGGCGGTGCTGGCCGGCGTCTGCACGCTGGCGGTACGGCACTCCGCGCGGCTGTCGTGGCCGCGCAGTATGGCCTGCGCTCTGGCGCCCACCGGCTTCTTCACGGTTGCCTGTCTGATCGCCTGAGAGGCCAGACGGCCCGCCGTTCCGCGATCCCCCTCTTTCCCTCACGCGGTTCTCCCTCGAAAGGATTCCCATGTCGGCGTCTCCCCAGCGGAACCCGCGCTCCACGATGGCTCTCGCGGGTGGCCTGGCCGCGACAGCCGCCGTGCTGGCTGTGGTGCGCGGTGTCTGGTACCGGATGACACGGGACGCCACGAAGACCGCGATCGAGCAGGCCCCGCAGATCTCTGTCGATGCCCGTGCCGGGGTGCTGCGCACACAGGACCTGCTGAACTGGGGATGGTTCGCGGTCGCGGTGCTGCTGGTGGTTCTCGCGATTCTGGTCGGGCTGGCGTCGTTCGGGACCTGGCTGCTGTTCGGGCTCTCGGCTCTCGTGTGTGTCCCCCTGGGAGTGGCCGGCTGGCGGCTTCCGGCGGCGCAGGGACTGGACGTCGTGGCACTGGCCTTCATCGCGTGCGTGGTGGCGGCAAGCGCTGTCGCCCTGCTGTGGCGTCGACCCGCTTGAGCGACCGGGGCTGAGGAATGAAGCAACAGACACTTGTCGGAACACCGGTCGGGCGGTCGGTGCCCGGTCGGGGGTATGTGTGGCGGGCCGGACTGGCCGTGCTTGAGGTGGATCTACGGCGCCGACGCAACCGGCTTCCGGGGTACCGCGACCTGTCGGCCCCGTTGCGGACCTTCGTGCTGGTCGTCGGCGCGGGCGGGCTGCTGATCGTCGCCACGTTGATCTGGGGCATCAGTACGGCCTTGGGCCGGGCATTCCCGCCAGCCGAGTCTGACGGCCCTGCAGTGGCCGGTTTCTGTTGGATCACTGTGCTGGCGATTCTGTTCGCGCATGTCCTGGCAGCCAGGCCTTCCGAGACCCGGCAGCTGCTGGAACCGCCCGACCGCGGCATGCTGCTGGCCTGGCACGTCCCGCCCAGGGCGGTCTTCCTGGCCCGCCTGTGGGCGCCCCAAGTCGCAGGGACATGTGCAGTGTTCACGGCGGGTGTGCTGGTCGCCGTACCGTGGCTGTCGGCGTCCGAGGCCGGTGCACGCCTGCTGCCGACCGTCCTGGCGACGGCGGCGGGCGCAGCCTTGACGGGAGCCTTGTTGCACGTCTGCGCGACGGCGGCTCTGGCCACGTCCCGCGCAGTGCGCTCACCGGGCCGCAGGGTCGCAGGCGCGGCGACGGCGGGGTTCGCTGTCGGCTACCTGGTCTCCCCTCTTCTGGCAGGTATCGCCCCGTCCTCATCCGTCCGGCCGGAAGAGGTGTCCGCTTCCCTGCGGCGCATCGCCGCCGACATCCGCCCCGGTCTGTGGGACGAACTGTTCCGTCCCGGACACCTGGGCTGGATGCTGGTGGCCTGGTCGGCCTTGATCGCCGTACTGGGCGTGCTGGCCCGCTACCTGTTGCGACGCGCCGAACGGCACAGCGCCCTGCACCCGCGCGGTCCGGCGTCACCGGCGGCCGATGAACGCATCAGGTCCCGCCCTCTGCACACCAAGGGACTCATCACCGCTGTTGTCGCCAAGGACCTGTTGTCCGCACGGCGCCGTTCCGCAGCGGTGACAGGTCCCCTCTACCGTGTGTGCGTGCTCGGACTCGGCCTGACCGCGCTCGGCTGCGGCATACGGGTCCGTTACGGCGCCCACCTCCCGTGGTCGCTGCCCGCCCACACCTGGGGCACCGCGGCAGCGGTCGCGATGTACCTCGCCGTGTCCGGTGTCGTGGCCCAGGTCGCGGGCGTGGAGGCGGAACACAGGTCCATCGAGGTACTGCGCCAGGCGCCGGTCCCCTTCGGCCGCGTCCTCGTCGGCAAGGTCGCTGCCTGCACCGCGGTGGCGGCGCTCCTGGTGGCGCCTGCCTATCTCGGGCTGCTGCTCGCCGGGGGCGGCCCTATGGCCCCCAGTACGTTTCTGGCGCTGCCGGTCGCGCTGCTCGCCGGAAGCTGCGCGGTCGTGGCGACGGCATTCCTGGTACCGCCGCCGGAACGGTTCGACGACGAGCGAGCCAGCCGTTCGGGCGTCGCCGAGACCGTCGAGGGCATACTCGCCGCACTGCTGGCCTCACCCACCGCGCTCGGCCCCCTGCTCCGCACCGCGACCGAAGCCCGGGGCGGCAGCGCGCTCGCCATCGACACCGGGGCCGACCTCGCCACCCTGCTCGTGCTCTGCGCGGGCCTGGGAGTCCTGGCCCGCGGTGACCCGCACTTCAGGAAGGCAACACCGTGATCGACGTCGAATCCGTCACCGTACGCTTCGGCGACCACACAGCCCTGAGCGAGGCGTGCTTCACCGCGGCCGACGGCGAGTTCGTCTGCCTGGTGGGCCGCAACGGGTCCGGCAAGACGACGCTGCTGAGGCTGCTGGCCGGGCTGGCCGAGCCCAGCACCGGCCGGGTACGCGTCGCCGGTCACGCCGCGACCGATCTCGCCGCCCGGACCGTCCGTGGTTTCGTACAGGCCGAGCCACCCCTGTACGACTACCTCACGGTCCGGGAACAGCTGTCGTTCGTCTGCCGACTGCACGGCACCTCCCTGCGGGCCGCTCTGGAGCGACTGGAAGACACAGTGCTGTCGGACCGCCACGACGCACTGGTCCGCGAACTGTCCCTGGGCATGCGCAAGCAACTCGGACTCGTCGCCGCCACCCTCCACGACCCCGCCCTCGTCCTCATGGACGAACCGACCAACGCCCTCGACGCCACGGCCGTCAGCGCCCTGCGCGCGACCGTGCGGGACTGGCACGCCCAGCGCAGAACCATCGTCCTGTGCACCCACGACCTGGCCTGGGCCGACGACCTCGCCGACCGCCTCCTGGTTCTCCAGCGGGGCCGCATCCTGCACGACGTGCGCCTGGCGGACGAGACCGTCACCGCCGCCCTGCGACGTCTGGATCCCACCGGCGCACTCACCCGCGCCGAGCCGACCCACGCGGAGGCCACCTGATGACCTCGACCGTCCCGAGATCCCGTACTGCGCTCTCCCCGCTGACTCCTCAAGCCGACCCCGCCATACATGTCACGGGTCTGCGCCGGTCGTATCCCGGCCGCACCGCCCTGCGTCACCTCGACCTCACGGTGCCTGCTGGATCGCTCACCGCTCTGATCGGTCCCAACGGCTCCGGCAAGACCACCACGATGCGCATCCTGCTCGGGCTGGACCGCCCCGACACGGGGGCGGGCACCGTGCTGGGCGTTCCCCTCACCCACCCCGCCCGGTACCTGCCGGCGGTGGGCGCTCTCATCGAGCAGCCTGCGCTCTACCCCCGTCTCACCGGCCGTACCAACCTGAGAGTTCTGGCCGAGCTCGCAGGCGTCGGCGGCGACAGCATTCACCGAGCCCTGGCCCTCACCGGCATGGAAGAGCAGGCAGACCGCCAGGTGGCCACCTACTCGCTCGGCATGCGGCAACGGCTCGGCATCGCCGCGGCCCTCCTGACCGAGCCGCGCCTGCTGGTCCTGGACGAACCGACCAACGGCCTCGATCCGGTCGGCACCGCGCAACTGCGTGCACTGCTGCACGGTCTGACGTCCGACGGGACCACGGTGCTGATCTCCAGCCACCAGCTCAACGAACTCGACGCCCTCTGCGACCACTTCGTCTTCCTTCACCAGGGCACCACGCTGTTCCAAGGAGACCGGGAGGCACTCGCCGCCTGCCAGCAGGCCTTCGTCGAAGTGGCGCCGGAACGTGCAGAGCAACTGGCGCCCCTCATCGACGCCTTCGAAGCGGCGGGCCACGGCGTCCGACGGCACGAGGACCGCCTGCTGGTCGACACAGTTCCGGAACAGGCCGGAGATCTGAACCGCGTCGCGGCGGCCCATGGCATCACCCTGGCCCACCTCGCGGTGCGTCGCCCCACGCTCGAAGAAGCCTTCTTCTCCGTCCTCGGTCAGGAACCGCAGTGCTGAACGCCCTCGTGCACGCCTACCGCAGCGAACGCGTGAAGACCCTTCGCCCCCGCGTACTGGTGCCTCTGCTCACCGGTACGGGGGCAGTGGCTGCCGTCGCGGCGGCGACGATGGTCGCCCTCACCCACGTTGGGACAGCAGGCAACGGTGGGCCACTGAAACCATTGCAGACGGCCACGTCCGTCATCTGCCTGATCCTCATGGCGGTGGCGGCGACCTCCGTCACCAACGAATACCGCTACGGCACATGGCGCAACTTGCTCATCCGGGTGCCCGCCCGTCCCGCACTGCTGCTGGGCAAGGTCGCCGGGCTGGCCATGCTCGCCATCCTCGTGGCATTGACCACCTGCCTGGCCACTGGGACAACGGCCTGGATCGCTGCCGGCGTTCGCCATCTGGACACCTCGGCCTGGGCAACCGGCGCGGCGTGGAGCTGCTGCGTTTCCGTCACCCTGCGGGTGCTGGCGGCTTTGATCGCCGCAACGGTCTACGGCGCCGCGGCTGGTCTGCTGATGCGCAGCGCCGGGGCCGCACTCAGTGTCATCTTCACGTGGGTCCTGGTGGCCGAGTCCGTCCTCACCGCCGTCGCCGCGGCGCGGGGCTGGACCGTGTCCGGCTGGCTGCCGGGCTCCTCCCTCACTCGACTCGCCTCCGATCCGCACTGGGCACCGGCTGCCCTGTCCGCCGCTGTATGGTGCGCTCTGCTTCTCTCCGGAAGCCTCTGGCACTTCACCCGCACGACCAAACTCACATGACATGTCACGGGACCGTCCGGGCACTGGCCTCTCGGCCGCTCACCGGTCTGCTCCGCCGGAGCCGGAAGCAGGCAGGATCCAGATGGCCAGCGCTATACGCCACGTCAGCGTGATTCAGGCCACATAAGCGTCGTTGAATTTGGGACGACCCATTCCGGCCGTTGCGGGTCGTCTCTGCCTACACTTTCGGCCACTCACGCCCCTGAGGTTCGCATGGAGCTTCGCCGCTCTCTGCTCTGGCTCTCGCTGCCGCGACGGCCGTCATAGCTCCGGCCGTCCTGCTCGCGGCGCCTACTGTCTATGCGACGGAGGGCGGCAGCGCTGCCTTGGCTGTCGGTGAGACGGCTTGTGGGCGGACGTCGCAATTGGCTCTGATCAACATTTCGGGATGACCGTGCGTGATCGGTTCACGGTGTGAGCAGAATGCGGCGCCGCAGGAGATCGAAGTTGGCCCGTCCATACCCTTGACGTTTGAGGTATTTCACCCGGTTCACGTGGCCCTCGACCATGACGCTGGAGTAGGGCTGGGTGAGGCCGGCGGTGACGGTGTCGAGGTCCTTGCTGAGGTTGCGGGCGAAACCGCGCAGGGGTGGCAGCTCGCTGCCCTGGGCCGCCTTCATCCAGCGAGGCAGCAGACGGCCGTCGAGTTTCTTCATCATCGCGGCGAACGCCGCGATGTGCCGTATCGGGTGAACCGATCTGGCCCGGGAGGGCATCGCCGTGAGCAATGGTCAGGAACCCTGCTCGTCCCGGGCGGCCGGACTCGGATACTCCGGCGTCTCCACTCCGGTCCGGGCCCAGACCAGCAGGTTCCGGCCGCCGTCGGCATTACGGGCCAGGTGGGTCAGCACGTACGTTCACGGCCCGCCACCGCTCACCGCTCCCGCGCGGACTCTACGAGTCTGACGACCATGGTCAGGGCGGCGACGCTGGGTGACCGACTTCCCGGGCTCACGGACGTTCCGGACCGACCCGGCCCGGAACTCCGCGAAGCGAGCTGCAGATTCGGCTACGTCGAGAACACGGACGGCTGAGCCGGCTCGGGGAGCCGCTGTGCGAGCTGCTTGGCCGCATGGAGAACTGTGCGGTCGGCGAGGTAGGGGCCGATGATCTGGACGGCGAGCGGGAGCCCGTCGCTGGTCGTGCCGGCGGGCAGGACGATGGCCGGCAGTCCGACCGGGCTGGCCAGGTTGAGCCAGCTGGTCTGGTCGAAGAACGGGCGCTTCGTGCCGTCAACCGTGATGTACCGCTGCGGGAGGGGAGTGCTGCTCTGGTCGGGGACGGCGGCAGTCGGCGTGGCGGGGGTGATCAGGATGTCGTGGTCCGTGAAGTAGGCGTCCCAGGCGCCGCGCAGCTTCTGCCGTGCTTCGTCGGCTACGCACCAGTCGCGGTGACGCATGGTGCGGGATCGGAGGAAGAACCCGCTGGGGTCGTCGGCGGTGATCTTCTCGGCAGCCGCGACGTCGGCTGCGAACGCGGTGTCGGTGGCGGTGGCCGAGGCGGTGGCGTACATGAGGCGCTGGAACAGCTTGTCGCTCTCGGCGAAGTCGACGGGCTTGGTGGAGTCGTCAACAGTGGCACCCAGTCCCCTGACGAGCTCGGCGACCTGGGCGAGGAGTGCGCGGCTGTCGGCGTCGATGCGGCAGTACGCGTCGTCCGCCCAGATGCCGACGCGGTAGTCGCCCAGCTCGGTCTTGGCCGGGGTCGGCAGGTCGATCTTCCATCCGCCGCGGTCGGCGGGGGCGGGCGCGGCGATGACGTCGAGGAGGAGACCGAGGTCCTCGACGGTCCGGGCGATCGGGCCGAGCGTGATCATGTCGCTGCTGGTGGCCCAGCCGGGCAGGCGGGGGATGTGACCGCGGGTGGGCACGATCGGGCTGGCTCCGCGCGAGGTCCGCAGCGCGTAGACACCGCAGTACGCGGCCGGCAGGCGCAGCGAGCCGGCGAGGTCGGAGCCGACCTCCAGGCTGGTGAAGCCCGCGGCGACCGCGGCGGCCGGGCCGCCGGAGGAGCCGCCGGCGGTCTTCTCGGAGTCGAAGGGGTTCAGGGTCCTGCCGAAGATCGGGTTCGACGTCTGGATGTCCTGGCACATGGTCGGGACGTTGGTGTGGCCGATGATGACGGCGCCGGCGGCGCGCAGGAGGGCGACCGCGTCGGCGTCGCTGTCGGGGACATGGCCCGAGAGGCTGGGCGTCCCGCATGTGGTGCGCATGCCCTCGACCTCGAGGGCGTCCTTCACCGTCATCGGCAGGCCGTGGAGCGGGCCGAGTACGTTCCCGGTCTCGGCGAGGTGCCGGTCGGCCTTGTCGGCGGCCGCTCGGGCACCTTCCAGGTCGAGCGTGATGACGGCGTTCAGCTCGGGGTTCGCTCGCTCGATGTGTTCCAGGTGCTGTTCCAGCAGGTCACGACTTGTGATCTTGCCCTCGCGCAGGGCGGTGAGCTGGTCGCCGGCGGACGCGAGGCGCAGCGGGGCAGCGCGGCGCCGGCTCGTGCCGGTGTGGGGCCCCGCACTGGCGGAGGCGCTCAGGGCGGTGACGGCGGTGACGGTGGCGAGGGCAGGCGTGGTGGCGAGCACGGTGCGGCGGAGGATCACGAATGGGCTCCTGATGCGGTGCTGGGGAGATCGGTGGTGGGTGTCGCTGGGTCGGGCGGAGTGAAGAAGCGGGCGACGCGTTCGAGGTGAAGCTGTTCGTCCTCGGCTGTCGGCAGGGGCAGGTGGGCGTCCACGTACTCGACTGGCGCCTCGACGGGGGCGTCCGTGTGGACACGGGTGAGGGCCGCATGGATCTGGTCGGCGGTCACGGCCGCGACCAGTTCGGCGCCGGTCAGCCCTTCGGCCGCGCGCCGTGCCTCGGCCTCGGTGCGTACAGCGGGGTCGAGGTAGCGACGCAGCAGCTTCTGGCCGTGGCGGATCTCCGTGCGGCGTCGCAGAAGGGGAAAGTGCGCGCTGCGGCCGTGAAGGATGGAACCGCGCTGCGGGTCCGGTCGGAGCAGGGTGATTCCGGGGTGTGCCTGGACCAGGGCGGCCCACAGAGGCCGCAGGCGCCGATAGCCGACGTGCGCGGATGCCCAGTTCCTGCCGTCTTCCACGCGGCGGACGAGCGTGGGGAGGAAGTAGCCGATCTGAGTGAGGGCGGCACCCACATCGCCGCAGATCCACGCGTAGGGGTCGAGACCCTTGACGCTGAATCCGAAGACCGCGCCGAGGACGGCCCCGATGCGGATGGCGCTGTAGCCAAGGGTGATGGCCGCGCCGACGGCCACGAGGCGCAGGCCGACGGCGATCGACCGGTTGGCGGTCGCGAGGGCGTACTTCCAGCACGACCGGGCGAGGTAGATCTCGGCCAGCGTGTAGGCGCCGATGTAGAGCCACAGGTACGCCTGGAAGTACGGATTGCCTGCGTAGTAGAGCGAGAAATCGAAGGGCCGCTCGACGGTGGGGGCCAGGAGCGCGAAGAGCGAGGCCATGCCCGCGATGACGCAGCCGGCTGTGATGAGCAACTGGCGGCCGCGGCGCCGGGCCGCGTCGAGGGGCCTGGACCAGTAGGCCAGGACCGTGGCCTGGAGGGCGAAGACGAGGACGACGCAGCTCTGGGCCAGCGGCACAGCGATGTTCGGCACGCCGAGGATGCCGTCGATGCGCACCCACACCCAGGTGAGTGCGATGAAGTAGCTGAGCGCGGAGAACCCGAACGTGAAGGCGAGGACCACCAGGGCGGGGTCGCGTCTCCGCTTGCCCAGGTCGCGGAGCAGGAGGAGGAACCCTGTGCCGGCGATCGCAAGACACAGGGGGTGGAGTATGTCTTTCACGGTGGTCTGTTCCGGTCAGCGCAGCAGCGTGCGGGCTATGGGGTCGTCGGCCTGGGAGCCTCGGGCGGAGGCCGCCCGAGCCTTGGACACGTGCTCCTGCAGGAGGGAGCCGATCATCTCCGCTTCGAACTCGTCGGGTTCGTCGTACTGGGTCCGGCCGAGGACCAACTGAGCGGTGGCAGGGTCGATGTCCGTGATGAGACCGCCGAGGCCGGCGACGTCCAAGGACTCCTTCTTGTGGCGGTGCTTGAGCATGTGGGCGAACTCGTGGCCGGCGACGATCTCGGTGTATGCCGCACTGACCCCTTCGTCGTAGAAGAGGTAGTCCGTGTCGACGGTGGCAAGCCACAGACCGCACGGCGTCGAGGGGTCCAAGGAGGCCGGGTCCGAGAGGTCCGGCGTGAACGGCATCAACTGGATCTCTCGGTTGAGCTTCCGCTCGATGAACGGACGCAACTCCAGGACGCTGTTGACGGCGGGAAGCTCAAGTTCCTCGACGAACGCTCTGCTGCGCCGCTCGACTTCTTCGGTTCGGTCGACGGGCCGGCGCGCACGGCGGCGATGCCACATGCGTGTTCCTCTCAAGAGCCCCGTGGGAGTTGAGCGTAGTGGCTGGTCAGGAAAGGTCGTCTTCGGGGGAGGGGGGCAGGCCCTCCTTCTCCCGCACGGAATCAATCTTCTGCATGACCTCGTTGAGGCTGTGCGGGGACAGTCCGATGGCACGAAGTGCGATCTGTTTCACACCCGCCTGGCTGAGCTTGCGCAGCAGCTCGAACTGTTCGGCGACCTTGCGGGTCACCTCGTCCTCGACGAAGAAGCCGGCCTCTACGCCGAAGAACCGGCCGAACAGCGGGACGAGTTTGACGGTGGGCGTCTTGCTGCCCTTGCGGAGCTGGCCGATGTACGCGCCGGTGATGCTCTCCTGGCCGTACGAGGAGATCGTCCGCGCCACGTGGGCGTTGCTGAACTCGTCCGCGCCTGGCGCCCGGACCCTGTCGAACAGGTAGTTCAGACGGTCGGCGAAGGACGCGCCGGGACCGGGTACGGGAACCGGGGGCACCGGCAACGGCGTCTCACGGTCCGCTGTCTCGCCTGCATGGGGCACGATGCGCTGCTCTCTCTTGACGTGGCTAAACTATAGTTGACGCTGCGGCTGACGGGAAGCTACCTTCACCTGCGCAAGCAGCGGGATTCTTCCTGGGCCACAGGGGAGCCCAGGAAGATGACCGTCATCGGTGCACCTGCGACGAGTGAGTCGCTGGACGAGCGGGAACACCCGCCCCGGCTGCGTGTGGGCGGGACCAGTACCGGGGCGTCGGCCCCGGCTGGTCCTCCCGATTCGCGGGTTCAGGTACCTGGGGACTGCCGAGCCGCGCCAGGGCGACGTGTACACGGATGCCCCGTTCGCGCATGGGTGGCTGCTCATGACCCCACCAGGCTAAGCGGTCGGCTCCGGAAGACCTTCGGGGGGTTGGGATCTGCAGCTTCAAGGGGAGCCCGGCTGCGAGGAGGGTTTCGGCGACGGTGGTGCGGGCGCAGAGGCCGGCGCGGTGGGCACTCACCAGACCTGCGTTGCGTAGCGCGGTGAGGCGAGATCGTCAACTTGTTGGGGTTGGCGGGTTGTTGAGGGTGTAGCGGGTCGTGGTGAGACTGGACGGCGCCTCGCAATTTCCCCGGTCATGGACAACCGCAGCCAGCAGCGCTGACAGGATGACTCCGCAGTGACGGTCAGGGCGTGATTCAGTGTGTTTCCGCGTGGTCTGGTTGTTCGGGCTACCGGACTTCGATCCCGGCGAAAGAGGGCGTTAAGTCCGTTTCTGATCGAGACCCCGTCCGGGTTACACAAGGTGGCCATGGCGTTGAACTTGGCCCGCGTTCCGTCTATCTCCGGGCGGGCGAAGTACCTGGGGCGGCGGAGGTGAGCCCGGCGACGATCACGGTCGTCAGGGTGTCCAGATAGACGCCGTCCACCGGCGGGGCGCCGGGGAGGAGCAGCCGCAGCAGCAGGGGCGAGATCAGCAGGTCGGTGCCGAGTTCGGGGTCGAGTCCGGCGGGCAGTTCACCGCGCCCCACGGCCCGCCACAGAATGGCGGCGGCGGCCTCGCGGCGCGGAGCCAGGACGGCGAGACGCAGCGATTCGGCGAGCGCCGGGTTGCGTACCGACTCGCCCAGCAGGTCGACGGCGATCCGTACCACCCGGGGGTCGGCAGTCTGGGTGACGGTCAGGTCGAGGAAGCCGCGTACATCCCCCGCCAGGGTGCCGGTGTCGGGCACCTCGGGGACTTCCCGGCGCACCAGGCGAGCCACCAGGTCGAGCAGCATGGCCTCCTTGGACATCCACCTCCGGTAGAGCGCGGCCTTGCCGACGCCGGCGCGCCTGGCGACCGCGTCCATGGCCAGGCGGCGCCAGCCAGCCGCCGCCAACTCATCGAAGGCCGCCGCCTCGATGGCCGCGGACACGGCCTCGTCCTGGGCGGGGCCGCGGGTGCCGCGGCGGCGGCCCGGGGCGAGGGTGTCGTCATCTGCGATCTCCGGCATGTCTCTACGGTACCGGAAACGCGGAACTCTTGCGTTCCTGGTTTTTTAGGGTCTACGGTCACTTCATAACCCGAAACGCATTGGTTCCGAGTTTTCGTCTATCCTCACCCAGGAGGGGGCATGGACAGCTCCACGGCAGTGCAGGTGATACCGCTCCGCGTCGGCCGCACGAAGGTTCCCTACGGCCAGTTCTACGGCGGACTCGACGGCTACAGCGGACTGGACCTCGTGACCGACAAGTCCGCGTTTATCTGGGTCCCCATCCACGCGTACCTGATCGAGCACCCCAGCGAGGGCCCGGTCCTGCTCGACACCGGCATCTGCCCCGCCCAGGCCGAGGGCCACGCCGGCTATTACGGCGGCACGGTGCTGGAGTACTTCACCGACGACGACGAGTACGACCTGCCCGCCGGCCAGCGCATCGAGGCCCAGCTCGCGCTGCACGGCCGCCGCCCCGAGGACATCTCCCGGGTGATTGTCACACACTTCCACGAGGACCACATCGGCTCACTGCCGCTCTTCCCGCACGCCGAAGTGGTGCTGGGCCGCGGCGAATACGAGGCCCGCGACTCACTCATCCTCGGCCTGGTGCCACTGGCGTACGAGCGCTCGGTGGCCGGAGTGACGAGGTGGCGGCCGGTGGACTTCGCCGGCCCGGAGGTCGGAGGCTTCAGCGGCTCCTACGACCTGTTCGGCGACGGCTCGGTGGTGCTGCTGCCGACGCCGGGCCACAGCCCCGGCTCCACCAGCGCCCTGGTCTCGCTCGGCGAACGGCGCGTGCTGCTCACCGGCGACGCGCTGTACACCGTGCGGCATTTGGCGGTGGACGACGTGCGACAGATGCAGACCGGCGCCGACGACCTCTTCATCGACTCCGTACGGCGGATGCAGTGGCTGCACCGGCTACTGCCGGACCTCGTCGTGCTGCCGGCACACGACGACACGCCCTACGGCGAGCTGCTCGTACGCGATCTGCTCGCGCACGACGGGCGGCTGTCGCAGGACGCCTTCGCCGAGCTCAAGGAGTACGAGGCGACCACGTTCGACGCGGCCTACCGCCTCAACCCGGCACGCCGACCACGCTATGTCGCGGATCCGGCAGGAGGAACCCTGGGATCCGTGGCTTGACAACTGCCCGACCCTCCCCTCGGCATCCTCCACGCGACCTTCTCGCATGCCGAACCGTCAGGCTGCACCGAACTCAGGGCAGTCCGGAGTCCCTACCGAACCCGGAACGGTTCACGGTGGGCGGGCACGGCTCCATCCCCAGGGCACGGCGGTACTGGGGCACGCTGACGCGGCCGGCGCCCGCCTCGCGCGCTTCCTTCAGCAGCGAGCGGAGCGTGCTGTAGCCCTCGTCGTACGGCTTGCCGGAGGGCGCCAGGCGGGCCCCCTCGCGAAGCGCGCTGTAGCTGACGTGGACGCCGCTGTCGGACACGAACTGCCGTACCGGCGGGGTGCACATCCGGGCGGTGTGGCGATACTCGCGAGCGGTGCGTTGGTTCAGGCTGATCTCGTCGCAGTACCGGTCGAAGGCGGCGTCCTGTCCCGGGACTGTCACGGACAGAAGTTTGTCGCCGATTACCAGCCGGTTCTCGCGGCCGTTGTCCATCAGCCTGCGGCCCTCGCGCACGTCCTGATCGGTGTAGCTCATGCGAATGTCCCATCGCAGTCAGTTCGACGGGCGCGCAGTGTAATCAGAAGACAACCCACAATTACGTACTCAGCGTGCGGCGGACGGGGCCGAGTTGACGTCTTGGCCCTGTGATCTGCGGTGTAGGAGCGTCACAGTGTTCCGCGCGAGGTTCACCCGTGAGGGGAAGACGGGTGGCTGTGCCTGTCCTCTGGCCCGGATTGCAGCGGGACACAGCGAGGTGAGGGTGCGACAGGAGTCGCAGCGGGTTGCATCCAGGCCCGCTGGCCGTCGCCGCGCAGGCGGATGCGGCCGGAACCGCCGCAGGCTTCGCAGGTGCGCTCGGAGGTGGGGTCCCGGCCGCGACAGTCAGGGCGGTGGTCCGGTCGGCGAACTCGCCGTCGAACTCGCCGTCTTGAAACGATTAGGCGGCGGTTGTTATGTAGGTTGCTGAGAATCCGGATCAGCTGCAATGCCAGCGGGTTTTCTCCTCATGTGCGGCCAGCTGATCGAAGGTTGGCCGCAGCCCCCGGATGAGACTGGTGCACAGGTTCTCCCAAGGGAGGTCGCTGCTGCCAGTTCGGGTGAAGGTAGGTTCCCAGTCCGGAGAGAAGTGGATGAGACCGATCTCCGGGCCAGACCATTCCTTGAACGGGGGGTTAGGGAGGGACGGCGGGGTGTTGCTCTTCCATGTCTGGTTCCTGGCGGCTTCCGGCAGAGCCTTCAGGGCCCTCTCGTTCTTCGTCCGGATCGCCTCGTACTCTGCCCGGCCTGTCATTCCGGGAACCATGAGTAGGAGACGCTGCGGCGGGAGAATGCGCATGGCTTCAGTGAGTTCCCACATCGTTCCGGCGCTTGAGCCTAATGTGAGAGTGACCAGACGGGCTCGCTCAATTAGTCGACTGACCGGCTGGTGCCAGACTTCCTCCTCCTCCGGCAGATACATGCGCGCTGCTCCCGCAAAGGGAAGGATTTCACCAGGGGTGCCGACGGCGACCAGCGGCCCGACGGGACGAAGTGCATCCGCGATATATTCTTCCTCATCGCGGCTGGCTGTGGCCAGGTAGAGTAATCTGGTCATAGGATCCGCAATTTCAGGCATGAGCTCGCTCGGTAGCGCAGTGCGTGATTTGTCTTCCTCGAATGGCCTATCAGGTGACCCTAGTATCGCGTGATCCTGATTGTGTTACTTCGCGTTGTTATTGACGAGTTTCTTCACGCTGGTCTGGACGAGTCGGACCTTGACGAGGATCTCGTCGGTGGTGGCGGTCCAGATGAAGGGTTTCGCGTTCTCGTTCCAGGAGTCGATGTAGTCGCGGATCTGTTTGACCAGGACGTTGACGTTCGCGAACGTGCCGCGGCGGATGGACTGCCGGGCGATGATCCCGAACCAGATCTCGATCTGGTTCAACCATGAGGACCCGACGGGGGTGAAATGGAAGTGGACGTGCGGGTTCTTCGCCAGCCACGCCTTCACGTCCGGGGTGGTGTGCGTGGAGAGGTTGTCCAGGACGATATGGATTTCCTTCCCTGTATGTGGCTTGGCGGCCCTCTTCAGGAACGCCAGGAAGGTCGCGCCGTTCCGGTTCGGCCTGCACTCGCCCAGCACTTCACCGGTCGTGACGTTCAGCGCGGCGAACAGGTTCGTGGTGCCGTGCCGCACATAGTCGTGGGTGCGCTTCTCGGTGGCCGCGAAGGTCACCGGCAGCACTGGCTGGGTCCGGTCCAGGGCCTGCACCTGCGTCTTCTCGTCAATCGACAGCACCACGGCGCCGCCGGGCGGGGCCAGGTACAAACCGACGACATCGGCGACCTTGTCCGCGAACGCCGGGTCTTTCGAGATCTTGAAGGTGCCCGAGCGGTGCGGCTTCAGATTCTCCTCACGCCAGATGCGGGCGACGTAATGCCACGACACCGAGATGCCCTCCCGCCGCTTCAGGTGGTCGGCGAGTGTCCGCGTCGACCAGTGCGACAGACCGGATTCCGCCGGCGGGGACATCCTCGTCAAAGCGATCACCCGAGCCCGCACCTGCGGCGGCACCTGGGTACGCGGCCCGCCGCGGCGCTTCCCCCAAACCCGCAAGGCCCCGCGCGGCATAACGGGCCTTGCAGCGGTCCACCGTCAGCGGCGCCACACCGGCGAGCTCGGCAATGTCCTTGCGCCGGCGTCCTTCGCCGGACCACAACACGATCCGTGCGCGAAGCGCCACATCGGCCGGAACATCCCGCGACCCGGCCAACTCCCGCAGTTCTGCCATCTGTTCAGAGGTGAGATCCACACCAGACTCAACGATCACAGTAGCCTCAGGTTCCATGAACAGGATTACGAGACACTAGTTGCATTCTTCGGCTGCATCCTGTATGCCGCGATGCGCCCGGCCGAAGTGGTCGGACTCCGGTTGTCTGACTGCCATCTCCCTGACACGGGATGGGGGACGCTCACTCTCTGCGAGACCCGTCCGATCTCGGGTAAAAAGTGGACCGATTCGGGTGAGCGGCACGACAAGCGGGGGCTGAAGTCACGGGAGCCGGGCGCGGACCGGCCGGTACCGATTCCACCCGTGCTGGTGGCGATGCTCCGCGCGCACCTAAAGGAGTTCGGCACCGCCAAGGACGGACGGCTCTTCCCCAACGAACGGGGGGATCTGCTCGGTACGTCCAGCTACTGGCGCGTGTGGCAGGAAGCCAGACCGCTGGCGCTTCCGCCCGACAAGGTGACCTCGCCTTTGGCCCGGAAGCCGTACCACCTCCGGGCGACGTGCATCACGAACTGGCTCCGGGCGGGCCTCCCCGTAGCTGAAGTGGCCAGGCGCGCCGGCAACTCGCCGGAGGTCATCCACCGCCGATACGCGGGCGTCATCGACGACAGCGAGACGGAGAACAACAAGAAGATCGAAAAGACGATGGGATGGGAGGACCCCTTGGCGGGGAGTGCCTAGCTAGGCGCTGTCCGACGGACCGAGTGTCGCTGCTGACAGCAGGGCGCTCCCGGGGGGCACGCCGTGGCTGGGGCGGTCTAGCTGCTGCACCAGCTATGGCGCGCCGATACAGGGCCGCATTTTGCCCGGGCCGCGACCTGGGCGAGGCGCAGGGCGCTGTCAGAGACCGGTCGTGGGGAACACCGGCCGCCAGTGGTGCTGGAGATGTTCGGTCTCCGCCGAGGCAGCCTGCACCACGAAGGCAGCGGACAACACCTGACCCAGGGACGGGCCCGGGACCTGCGGCGACTCAGCCCTAAATCCTGGATCAACTTTCCAGCGGCAGTGATCATCGCTACGGTGAAACGCACAGGGGTTGAGCCCTAGGCACCGGGTCTTCTGGGGGGACGTCATGGGCAGACGTCGCGGTTTCATCGCGGAGCTGAACTACCAGGCACAGCAGGCGGAGAAGCGTCGACGGCAGCAGGAGGCCGCCGCCCATCGTGCTCACCTTGCAGCGCAGCGCGAAGCCGAACGAGCCAGGAAGGCACACGAGCGCGCGCAGGCGGCGGCAGCAAGAGCTTCTGCCGCCGAGAAGAAGGCCGCGGAGCGTGAGGCCGCACGGCTCCAGGTGGAGTCCCGGCTCGCCGAGGTCGAGTCCATGAACACCGATCTGGCCAGCGACCTCGCCGATATCGACAGTCTGCTCGCGTGGGCCCTGGACATGGACGACTACGTCGATCTCGAATCATTGAAGATCGCGCAGGTTGAGCATCCTCGGTTCGAGCCTGGTGGCCTGGCTCTCCCAACGCCCGAGGTCGCGGAGCCGAAGTACTCCCCTGAGCCCGTGTATCAGGAGCCGACTGCACCCAGCGGACTCTCAGCCGTGCTTGGCGGGAAGAAGCGGCACCAACGAGCCATCGAGGAGGCCAAGGCCGCTTTTGAGAAGGCGCATGGCGACTGGGAGCTCTCCAGGGATGCTCTCCACAACCGCTACGTCACGGCAGTGGCCCAGCGCGAGAAGAAGGAAGCCAAGCGCGTGGCAGAACTATCTGTCGCCGAGGAGAAATACAAGCAGGAATGCGAGAGGCGCGAGGCTGAGGCGTCAGATCACAACGCCGAGCTCACCAAGCTCATCAACGATCTTGCCTTCGATGTCGAATCCGCCATCGAGGAGTATGTCGGCATCGTCCTGTCCAACTCGCTCTACCCCGAGGTCTTCCGGGTCGAGCACGAGCATGCGTTCAATCTCGCATCGCGAGAACTCACGCTTACAGTCAGTGTTCCAGAGCCCTCAGTCGTACCCTCAGTGAAGGGCTACCGGTACGTGAAGGCGAAGGACGAAATAACCTCAACTTCCCTGCCGATTCGCGAAAAGAAGGAGCGGTACGCGAACGCGGTCTGGCAGGTTGCAGTTCGCAGTCTGCATGAAGTCTTCGAGGCGGACCGTGCTGGCAAAATCCACTCGATGGCGCTAACGGTCGGCGTCAATACAATCGCCCCCGCCACGGGCCTTCCGATCACCGTTCCTCTTGCCGTCGTCGCTGCGGACCGCGAGACCTTCAACGGGTTCGATCTGGCAAGAGTTGTCCCGCAGGCCACTTTGCAGCACCTCGGTGCCGCGATGTCGAAGTCACCATTCGACCTAGCACCAGCAGACACCAGTCGCGGTGTCCGCGTTCGAGGAAAGTGACGATGCGGTTCAACCCACCTCCAGGGTGGCCGACGCCGCCCGAGGGCTGGACTCCTCCGCCAGGATGGAAGCCCGACCCGGCCTGGCCGGCCCCACCACCTGGCTGGCACCTCTTCGTGTCCGACGACGAGTCCGAATCGGACTACGACGTCGGCGAGTCCGCCACCGCGTCAACCGCCGAAGCCCCCACCGGCGCGGCGCAAGGGACACCGGGAGCTAGGCCAGACCAGACATTTGCTGGCCCCCCGACTGCACTACCGTTGGGCGGAGTCGACCCCGCGCCGCTGTTGGCCCGTATCGCCGATCTCGAAGCCGCGCTCGCCACTGCACAAAGTGGCGCCGATGTGATCGATCTCAGCGATCAGCGCGCCTTGCAGGACGTCGGTATCTATCGCTACCACCATCCTCTGGAGAGCGCGGCGGCTTACAAGGACCGGCTCCGCAGCCTCGAGGGCCAAATCGATGACGTCATCAAGAGCGGGCGCGCGATCCTCGCCGCCGACCTGTTCACGTTCGATGGATCTCTGGCACGAGGGCGGAAACTGATTGGCGATCTGTCCAAGCTGATGCTACGGGCTTACAACGCGGAGGCCGACAACTGTGTGCGCTCGCTGAGATCAGGGAACGTGCGCACCGCGCAGAAGCGGCTGGAGTCGGCGGTCACCGCGATTGAGAGGCTAGGGGCGATCATGGAGATGCGGATCAGCCCCGAGTATCACGCTCTGCGAATCGCCGAGCTCGAACTGACCGCCGACTTCCAGATGAAGGTGCAGGAAGAGCGCGAACGCGCCCGCCAGGAGCGCCAGCTTCTCCGCGAACAGCGCCGGGCTGAGCAGGAGTTGGCCGCTGAGAAGGAGCGACTAGAGAAAGAGCGAGCGCACTACATCAGCGTCCTGGAATCCCTCCGCTCCAAAGGAGACGACGCCGCTGTCACCGAACTCTCCCGCCGCCTCGCGGACATCGAAAATGCCATCGCAGCCAACGACTACCGCATCGCCAACATCCGCGCCGGCTACGTATACGTCATCTCCAACATTGGTGCATTCGGCCCGAACATCGTCAAGATCGGCATGACCCGCCGACTTGAACCGATGGACCGCGTCAGGGAGCTCGGCGATGCTTCAGTGCCGTTCCGGTACGACGTCCATGCCATGTTCTTCTCCGAGGACGCCGTGACACTGGAGTCCGAACTCCACAAGGCGTTCGCCGATCGACGCGTCAACTTCGTAAACGAGCGACGCGAGTTCTTCTTCGCCACACCATCCGAGGTTCGAGCACTCTTGGCAGATAAAGTAGGCGGCCTGCTTGAGTTCACGGAGGAACCCGCCGCTCTCGAGTACTTCCAGAGCCGTAGCCGCTGGCCGCAGCGGAGCTGAATGCGGATCCGTTAGAGGCTCGGGCACAGTGCCAGCGGTATCCACGTCCTCCGGGCCCGGCAACCCATCAGCGCGCGGCGGTCCAGTAGCGAGGGAGTAGCTGGCCGGGCCTCGATCATTCAAGTGTGCGCGCCGAGGTGAGCGGGTCGGCTGGGGTATCCGGTTTCTGCTGGTTCGCTCTGCCGCGTGATCGCTGCGGGGCAGGCTGGTATGCCGCGTCTCGTCGCCGCGGGCGTCGGCTTCCACCGACCGAGGGTGCGGTGGTCCCTCCTTCCCGGGGTAGCGGCGGGTCGAGTGGGCCAGCTCAGGACCGGTGCGAGGCCGGTGGCCGGTGTGGCCGCCGGTGACCGGTCCGCATGAAGCTATGGATCAGAAGCTTCCCGTGCCGCACTCGTGCCAGATCTAGCGAGGTGCCACGAGGAAGGGGGATGGCCGGCAGGCGTGTCGCCCACACGCTCCTCACACGCGATCGGTGCGCAACAACGAGAAAGAGCGGGAGACAGTGAGACTGTCTCCCGCTCTTTCGTGTCGGCATCCGCCCTGGTCAGCGCTTGATTCTTGCTGATCCTGGGCGAGTGCCCCCGGCAGGATTCGAACCTGCGCACACGGCTCCGGAGGCCGTCCGATTCTCACACGTTCTCGCAGGTCAGCGAACTACCTGACAGGTTGTCAGGCCGACCGTCCCGCGCATGTCCCGTGAGAATGAAATGGCCTATTCGCTCGTCTTGTCCGGATCGTTCCCCGTGGCGGTCGATCCATGCATCATGACGTAGATCACGACTTCCTCGGGCAAGCGTAGGGGGTATATGGTGCGCCCCTCAATCGAACAGGGAGGCTGACCGGAGTGCGCGGGCATGCCAGGCGAGCCGGTTGTGCGCCGGGGGTGCTCCCATGTGGTGTCAGGGCGAGCGGTGGCTGGCGGGCGTGTCCCGCCGCCTCTCGTTCGGATGCCCTGAGGGCATGTGCCCGTGCTGGGCTTCCGGCGGGCTCGGTGGGGGCCCATCGCTGACGCGGTGCCGTAGTGGGCACCGCGCGCCGACCTGCGCGGTGATCGGCGTTGGTCGGAAGGGGCGGGGCCTCACGAGCCGCGACAGCGAACAGGCCCGTCGGGCGCTGGGCAGGGTTGCCAACGGCTATGGATCGACGGGTGAAGGCTGGCGAGGCGTACACCAGGGCAAAGTGACACCGGCCTCCGGCTACCCGTGGAGGTGCTCGGCGTGGAGGGTGCGACCTCTTGCGAAAGCCGTGGGAGACGGAACACGGACTGAGCTGATCGGGTCCTGGACGTCGTGCGGCGGTTCTGCCCGCTTGCTCGTGATTACGGGCGGCCGTCGTGTGGCGTTGCGAGTCGAGCTTGGGTTGCGGCCTTTCGACGTGCGGGTAGGCAGTGGCGGTGGACTGTCAATGATTCGGGGGATCGCCGGTTTGGCCAACCGGCGATCCCGAGCTATGTTGCGTGGCGCGAAATGGCGAGCGCAGGAGAATCATGGTCTCGTGAGCTGTTGGTTCAGAGCGTGCGTCGTTTGCGGATGGGCAGGATGCTCAGGGCCATGGCGGTGCCGTCGCCCTGGAATGAGATCGGGTCGTTCCATTTCGCGGCTTCAAGGGGGTCGCGTCGTTTGGAGCGGAGTTCGTAGGCCGCTTGCCGGTACTCTTCGACACACCCGTCTTTGATCAGTTCGTACAGTTCTGAGTCCATTCCGGAGAATGCCTCGATGCGCGCGGCCCCCATACGGAAGACGTTGTCCGTGCCCACATATTTCGTGTCGCCGACCTCGATGTCCGCGTCATCAATGCTCGATGTCGCAGCGAACGCAGGCACGTTGTAGTGTTCTCGCCCTTGGCGGTCGGTGAGATACCGGACCGCATGTTTTCCTCCGCCTGAGAAAGCGGTCAGGCCGGCAGCTGCGGTACGGGCCAGGAGCTGGCCGAACCAGGCGAGGTCGTCCTCGCCCACCTGGAAACCGTCGACCGTCCGCGCCCGTCTGCCGTCGCGGGCCGGTATGCGAATGGCGTTGGGGTAGGGGATTCCGGGTTTGTCCTTTATCTCCTCGTCGGCGTTCCCCGGGGCGCCAGGAATGCGGAGGGGGAGCAGCGCTTCGCCGGGGGATTGCAGGGCGTTGACCACCACTCCGCCCTGGCCCATGAGCTCGGTGGACAGCATCAGGCACGGTGTGGTGTTCCACAGGCCGATCTGCATGCCCTCGGTCAGTTCGGCTGCCTTGACCAGTTGCTGGATTGTGGTGCTGCGGGTTCGGCCGGTCCGCTTGCTCGGCTTCTGGTGGTTTCCCCGGCAGGCCACGAGGGTGACTTTCGACGGCTCGCCGGGCTTCCATGCCTCGATGAGGTAGTCGGGCCGGGGGCGTGAGCCCTTGTTCCGTTGCGAGACGCTCAGGGGCCAGCCGGCTCGCAGTACCGTGTTCGTGTCCACGACCGACACTATGTGGTCGGGGTAGCGCTGCTGCACGATGTGTTCAGCTACGGCGAGTCCGAAACCGACGGCCAGCTCCCTGGCCTGCATGCCCTTGTACCAGCGCTCGGAAGAGCGGCCCTTGTCGGTGAGATCCATGGAACCGGCGCGATTGGCGTCCAGCGCCTCGCAGAACTTCAGGCTGAGCCAGTGTTCTGCCAGCCCGCGGCCCATTCCCTGGCCAGCTAGCACGTAGCCGCGCGCCACGCCGTGCAGTACTTGCCACGGCCTCAGATCGATGGACCTGCCATGTTCTGCCAGCAGGACGGGCCGCAGGTCGGGTTTCCTGCGTGCTGCTTCCTGTCCCTTTTCCCGGCGCTTCTTGTCGATGGCCGCCGCCGCGGAGTCCACGTGCGCGGCCAGTTCTGTCGTTGACCGGATGTGAACGCTCGTCGAGCGGCTGAGTGAGTTCAGGATCTGTCGCGCGGTTCTCGCCATGCGTCCCCCACCGTGTCCGCGTGCTCTGGCCGGCCGGGAACCGTAGTTCGGAGCATTGGGGCGCATGCAAGTGCGCATGGTGCGCCAAGGACCACAACCGGCCACGCCGGGTCCACGTACGAGTAGGGCACCAACCGGAGCTGTGCCGAACGTCCGATGATCCGCACTCGTCAACCGGGCGCGGCCCGAGTGCCCTCCTGTCGGGGGATGTTCGAATGGATAGTCCGGGCCGTCATGCCCGCCTCGATCACGAAGAGGCAGGCATGGACCTCAAAGAGCATCACGATGGTGCTACACCGGGCCTCGGCAAGCTGGTGCATCCCTCGCCACGCGGCAGCACGGGATCCGCTGAACGCCGTCGCCTACGTGGGCGGCTACCGGAGGGCTCGGGGCCGCGGCGGCTGGTCGGGTTCTCCGCGGGCATGTACTACGCGGCTCTGCGTCCGGAGGAGGCGGTCGCGGTGGCGCTGCCGGACTGCCGCCTGCCCAGGACCGGTTGGGGGCGGTTGATCGTGCACTGCACTCTGCCGCACGTGAGCAACGGGTGGACCGCCACTGGCCGCCTTCGCGGGGAGTTCGGCCTGAAGAACCGGCCGCTGTGAGCGATCAGGGTGGTGTCCTTGTCAACGTATTTGGTAGCTCTGTGGCGCGAGAGCGTGGCCACCTTCGGTGCGGTCGGCTGTTCTTGCGGCAACCACCGGATCGTGTCCCAGGCTGTGGTCATCGCCACCAGTACCTCCGCCACCGGTCACTGCGAAATTCTCGGGTTGATGGTTGGCGACAGCGAGTGCCGGCGGATCTTCCCCAGGTCACGCAGTAGCCCCAATCGAATGACGTCAATTGACCCGGCATCCTCACTCTGGAGAGGCAGCGCTGAAAACGCTCATTCATTGAAATTTCTCGAAGGCTGCAATATCCGCCCCGAAGGCGGCAATGAGATATTTGTCATTTGCTGCCAGGCTTGTGCACGTAGCGGGCAGGAGGAACGTGTCCAAGCAGCGTTGAGTAATCAAATCCCATAGGCGCACAGTGCCGTCTATGTCTCCGGTGAGAGCTACGGGGCGGCCACACATTATGGTGCAGGTGACATCATTCAATGATTTGCCATGGCCGAGTGGCTCCTTCGAAGCTAGGTCGAGGGTTAGTACCTTGTGTTCAAGGTCTGAGTCAGTGATCGATTGCTCATCCGGAAACATGCTGTCGCACCAATCCACCGTGCCATCGCTGTCATTCAGGATATCGTCGATGGCTTGTTGGAAAAGCAATGACCACACCCGCCCCTGTTCGTCCGTTCCGCAGACGACGATGACTAGCTTCCCATCGACCATGGAACACGCCACTGCCCGTGCCCCACCGCGCGCGGTCGTTGGCAGCTTTCCTATGGATTTCCTCGAGATCAGATCCCATAGTCGTATTACGCCGTCTCGTCCACCCGTGATGGCAATTGGTCGACCTTCGACCGTGGCGCACGCCACTGCCGACACACCACTGCGGCCAGTACCGGGCAGCTCACCTACGAACCTCCTGGAGGTCAGGTCCCACAGCTGAACCGTGCCGCCATACGAGCAGGTAACGGCCAACGGCTGCCCAGCGACTACGGCGCACGCCACCGCCTGTACCTCACCGCGCGCGATGGTTAGCGGTTCACCGATAGAATTTCCCGAGGTTAGGTCCCACAGCCTTACCACACCGTCTCGAGCGCCGGTGATGGCGACCGGTCTGCCCTCGATGTTTGCACACGCTGTCGCGAAAACAATATCACGGTGCCCGGTGAGCGGACTTCCCACCGAATGCCTACGCGCGAGGTCCCATACTCGAACCGTGCCGTCAGAACCACCAGTAACGGCAACAGGACGACCCTCTAATTCGGTGCACGCGATGTCGTTCAAGAAATCCTCGTGTCCGACGAGGAGTTCACCGATGGGTCGTCTCGTGGCCAGATTCCAAGGCTGTACTGTGCCGTTATCTCCGCTGGTCAGAGCGATACACTGTCCGTCAAGATCGATAGTTGCCACCATCGGCCCAGAATTGTCGTGGTGGGGGATGAACGGCTCGCCGATCAGCCGTCCCGCATCCAAGTCCCAAACCTCTGTGATACCACCTCCGCTTGAGACGGCAATCGCCCGGCCATCCAGCGTTGCGCACGTGATTGAGGACAGCCGGCGATTCTCTCCTATGAGCGGTCGACCGAAGGATCTCCCTGACGTGAGATCCCACGTTTGAATCGTGCCATTTTCCTCTCCAGTTATGGCGATGGACCGCCCATTGACTGTCGTGCACGCGATCGACGACACATTACTGTGATGCCCTGAGAGGTGGGTTTCGATCGGTTTTCTGGTTGTTAGATCCCATATCCGCACTGTCCCATCATCGCCTGCCGCGATGACGATCGGCCGCCCATTAGTCATCGCACACGCAATGTCACTCACCCAGTATTTATCAATCAGCGGCTCGCCGATCTGTTGCGCAGTGATAAGGTCCCATACCCGGACGGTGCCGTCGTGCCCGCCTGTAACGGCAACTAGCCGGCCGTCCACGCCAAGGACCGCCAGCACATCTACTATCGCGTCGGCATGCCCGGTGAGGGGGTTTCCTCTCGGTTGCCCGGAGATCAGGTCCCAGACCCAAATTTCCCCGTCAGTGGTGGTGACAGCGACCGGACGCCCGTCCAGCTCGGTGCATGCTACCCGGTACACGGAACTTTCATGCTTAACCAGAGTATTAATGAGTGCCGGAGACACGTCTCCGCCGGTAGCGTGGACAGGCCGCCAGGTCTCCGAACCCATTCGGCTCTTTAGGGCTGAGGCGAGCTGGTGAGCATTGTAGCGCACCGCATCAATAGCCAAGAGGTGACGGCGAGCATTCGGTGCCAGGTATCGATGGGCCCCGATAGAAGCGAGGTATACCGCGGAGCTCAATTCGCCGAGTTCAGTCCGAGCTTGGCGTAGATAAGGGGCAAGGCCATCCGGAGCGGCATGGACGAGGAATTCTGTTTCCGCGAGAATGTCGTCCAGTGCCGTGCCTTGAGCGGCGTGAGCAGTGAGATTACGAAGTGTATAAGGGTGAGCACGGCTCCAGTTCAGGTGGCCATCGACGGTCTGCGGAACGCGGCTGGTCAGCGTCGACGCGAAGGCGGCGTGGACAGCAGCGGAATCGATGCCCCCGCGCAGGTATTCAGCGAGGGCTTGGTGGTAAAGACGGTAGGCGGAGCGGTCATCTTCGACGGACTCAACGATGTAAGAACCGGCTACCCGACGCAGCCACTGGATGTCCTCGTCTGTATAAGAGCGTCCACTTATTGCCGTCGCCAAGCGAGCCCACACGTCCTCCCATGGGAGACCCTGTCCATATGCATAGGCAAGTGGGCGCAGCAGATCTGTGGCGCGGTCCGCGTCCACGTCGAGCCGAACGCTGAGGTCGTGGGCCATGGCATGACCAGCATGCCGGGGCAGGCTGCTCCGCCAGTTGTGGTCGCGGTGATCGGGGATGTGCGGGGTGGCGGCGAGGGTCCCAGCGGTGATGCGTGCGATGAGGAACGAGTGACCTGCTGCCTTTGCGACCTCAGTGGCGATCGGTAGCCACGCGGAAAGGGAATGCCTGCGGTAGGGGGATTCTGGATTGGTGCTGACCAGGTTGCGGATCGTATAGGCGAGGATGGCCTCGGCGTCGGCATAGCGCTCTGCGTCGAGGTCGATCTGCTCATGACGTTGCAGTCCCAGTTGCGGAAGCAGGTGGGGGCGGGCGCCCAGGAGTAGACGGATGCGCCCGTTCGAGTGCTTGATAAGCGGGCGTAGGATTGTGGCGCACAGGGTTTCGGGCGATGCTGCCTCGTCGAGAGCATCCACCATCACGGTGATGGGCCTGTCTCGTCCGCTGAGGGCCTCGAGAAGTCGCCCGACCGTGGCGGCGCTAACCTTCGCGGCGGAGCTGATGCCAGCGAGCACCTGTTGGTCTGTCTGACTCTGGGCGTAAATGGCGACGTCGATATCACTGGCCGCCTGCTCTACACAGTGGTCGAGACCCAAAGCGTGAGTGGGTACGGTGTGGCGCAGCTCTCTGTGGGCAAGGGTGGCCAGGAGCCCTAGCAGGGCGGTCTTACCCGATCCGGGGCCGGCGGTGACTGCCAGAGCTGGCGTAGTCATCTGACTCAGGGGGCGTCTGAGCCATGTAGCGATGTCGGCCAGCGCTGTGCTGCGCCCGGTGAACCACCAGGCCGTTGGGTCAGTATCTCGGCTGGCTCTGGCACGCACGAGGAAGCGGCTCTGCAGCTCGGTATCGCGTAGGTCAGCCTGCCGCCTCCAGCTTGATTCCTGCTGTACGGAGAGGTCGACTTCGGTCAGGTAGGGATCATGCCGGGGATTAGGCAGGAACGGAGGAATCTCTCCAGCAAGTCCGACCTGGAGGAGGCTGACGTGCTGGTAGCCAGGGGTCGCGTTCATTTGTTGGGCGACCGCGTCCAACGCTAGCGCGCGGGGACCATGACCAGCAGTAATCAAGCTGTCAACGGCCCGGGCCAGCCTCCGTGGGAACGCTCCAGCCTCGGCCTGCTGCAGAGGTTGCGCGGAAGAGAGGATGATCAGTCCGGAGCCGGGCTGTGCGCTCCATTGACGGCTTGTCCGTTCCAACGCCACAGCGGCGAGTTCGTTGCCACCCTGTCCCGCATAGCAGGTATCTAGCATCAACAGCAGGCGGCGCACTCGCGTACCCGCGAGCATTTTGCGGGCCAATGTCTCCGTGGGTAGTGCGTCCGCGATGTCATCCGGATCGGTTTCTGAGGTCAAGAGAACGTGACCACCGCCGTCTTCCTCGTCCAGGACCTCTCCATGGCCCGCGATGTAGACGACGATCAAGTCGTCCTCGTGGCGCTCGGGTGACTTGCAGAAGGCCCGCAGTCTTTCTGTCAACTGATTCTCGGTCGGGTCAAGACCGAGATCGCTGACATGCTGGTAGCCGAAGCGGTCAGTGAACAGGTCGATGATGTTCTGCCGCGCCTCGACCAGCCCGGGACGGTCCCAATCCGGCTGTTCCTTGTAGTGGGCCACTGCGGTGGCGATCAAATACCTGCGTGGCTCAGCCGGCATCGAGGCCCTCGGCGATCGCGCTACCAGTGAGGAAACTGGTGAGGTAGATGGTGGCGTCATGGGCATGGGAACCGTTGTGCACCAGCGCAGAGCGGAGCTGCTGGCCGAACTGAGGCCGTAGGTCCTTGACCAGGGCTACAACATCACCGCTGTCGACGATGTTTGTCCAGGCCAGAGTGTCGGCCCCGGGCCAGCGGCCGGGCTTGGGCAGTAACCGATCGAAAATCATCGGAATGCCCAACGGCGACCCCATTGTGACTAGCGCCCGGACCCCGTGGTTGGGTAGGGCGCACAGCGCCTCGTAGGCGATGATGGTTCCCAGGGAATGTCCGACGACAACCTGGGTGTCCGCACCAATCAGCGCAGCGACCCGCTCCCTGGCCATCCGCCGAAGCTGATTATCTGTTAGGTAATGGCGGACCTGCTTGAGGTCGAAGATCATCGCCCGCAGCGCAATCCCGGAGAAGAACCGCGAGTTCGACAGTGCGCGCAAGGCGGCCTGCACTGAACGTGGCGTGCGTGCCAGAGTGTCCAGCCCCGGCGGGGAGACACCTGGGTCCACATCTGCCGCCGCCTGCCACCAGGACAGCAGCAACTCCTGTTCGAACCCGGCGGCCACATCGGCTGCGGTGTACAACGGGTCGCCGACCGCGAGCATCTTGCCTGCCGGCCGGAACAGGTCGCCGTAGAACGCCATGGCCAACTCATGTTCGCAGAGCGGTGGTCGGCCAGCGCGACGCAAACCGTCCTGCAGTGCGGGACACCACTCTTTGAGCAGGCTGTCCTCGCCCAGCATCTGCTTGCCAACCCCGTGGACCGCGACGACCCGGGCCATGCGACGAACCCCCCATCCCCGTAGTTCGTTTACTGATGAGCACCTTAGATCAAACCTTTTCGATGTCGTGCCGCGGCTGCATCAGCTCGGGCAGCCGCGCATCTGGGGCGCTTTCGGCCCCGAAGAGCGTCTGTTGCAACAGGTCCGAGATCGTTTTTAAGCGTGATTCGGTACCGACGGCGGAGCGCTCTTGCAGAGACCGCACCCACGAGATGGCCTTTTCCGCTGGGACCGTGGCGTCGTAGTGAGGTTCGCTAAGCCCGGAGGGCAGTACTTGCGTAGCTAGCCGTTCTCCCGTGCCGGCCAGTCGTCCAGATAAGGCCACCGGTGGTGTGCCCGTTGCACAGGGCGGTCAGGCTGTCCGGAAGAGCGTCTGAGCCCGGCACATCCCCTATGCCGGACCTTGCCACGTCGCGTGAACGGCGCTTCGGAGCGCCACTGCGCACCGCCTGTCTGGTGCGCAGTGGCGCTCCGTGCTCTCGGTCAGGCTGCGTGAACCCGATCCCAGCATGCGTGCAGCACGCCCTCGAGACGGTGCCTGCCCGCCGCGTTCGAATCGAAGACCTGGAGGGCCCGCAGCGCGCCGAGCGCCTCCGCAGCGTCGATCTGGTCACCGTCCGTGGCGGCTTCCACCGCCGCCAGGAGATCACCGGCACTCATGCCTTCATCCGTCATGAACTCACTGACCGCGCGGTAGGCGATCCACTGCGGCGTGCGCGGAACAAGGCCAGCCTCCGCTAGGAACTTTTTCGCCTCCTCGGCTTCCTCCAGACCGGCCACCACCTGGCGCAGGGCTTCATCTTCGGGAAGCCTGGCGAACAGGCTGGCGGCGAGCCGGTCGATGAGGAGGGGCCAACCTCCGGTGGTCTCCCAGAGCTGCTCCATCTGGGTATCGGAGGTGAATGCCTCCTTGTCCTGGGCCCAGGCGCGCAGTCCGTCCGGGCTGAATCGCCGTAGTACGAGTACCTCGATCCCCATACCGTCCTCGAGTTCGCCACTAGCGGCCAGGGACCACAGGGCCCGCTGGTTGGGGCCTGCGACGATCACGGCCGAGCGAGTGACACCGGACCGGTCCGGGATGAGGCTGACTGCGCTCTCCAGCGTTTTCAGACAGGCGTCGTCACGGGGGGCCTTCTCCGTGAGATCCGACACCACGACCCGCTTCCGACCAGGGGTGCCTTCTTGGAGGCGGCGGTCGAAGTCTGAGCGGCTGGACACCTGAGGCAGGTCCCAGCCAGTTGCCACGGCGACGTCTTTCAGGGCTTCGGCGACTCTGTCAACGCCAGTGGCGGGCGTTCCGATGATCAGGCGTGCCTGGTTGCCATGTCCGGGCAGCACGTCCGCGACCTGGTCGGCTGTGAGGGGGGAATAGGAGTAGCCGTTGCGTGACTGGCGGCGTGCTTCGAACTTGCTGAAGTGCTCTGGCACCTTACGGTTGGATGCCTGCGCTAGTTCGGCCTCCACCGTCCCCAGATTCCCGATCATGCTGAGAGCGTTGGCGCTGCGCAGGTGCCAGCCACGGTGGTCGGCGTCAGGTGCGAGCACCCCGAGCCCTTCCATCTCCGACAGATAGGCGCGGAACCGGTCAGTGTCCAGGTTCTCGAAGCCCTCGTGCCACCAGTATGTGCACTCCTCCCGCAACTGCACCTGGCTGAGCCGGGAGTCCAAGCCGTAGTGGTGCGCATGGTGCGCGACCACATTCGCGATCACGTTGTAGCGGGGATCGAGCCGCAGTGTGTCGTGGAAGGCTTCAGTGATGCTGAACCGCAGATCCTTGTCCGACTGGACCGTCTCCACATCGGCCCGGGTGATGGTGTACGGCGGGCCCGAGGCTGAACCGGTCCGCTTGCCGTGCATGGTCTGCACCAGGCGGTGTCCGAACATCTGGAGCAGGAACGGCTGGTACGAGCAGTGGCCGAGGATGCGGTGCACCAGCACGGGCTCCTCAAAGCGGTACCCCAGAGCCTCCAGTGGTTTTGTGAGCAGGTCGACCGCGTCCTGCGGGGGCAGCGGGCCGATTGCCGTGGGGTTCTGGGAGAGATGGCCGAACGGGCTGTTCTCGGCGATTTTCGCGTAGCGCTGAACGGAGTGCAGGCCGGCGAAGACCACCTTGACCCGGTCACCCGTGTCGGCACCCAGATCGCGAAGGAACCTGGTCTCGGTGAACTGTGGTGAGTCGGACTCGAAGAAGCCGTCCGCCTCGTCGAGCATGATGAGGAGTCTGCGCTTTGGGTCCACACGCAGCCACTCCTGGATGTCGGCCAGGACATGCTCGCGGGTCAGGACGGAACTCGCCTTCACTTTGCGAGACGGAGTGAACTCGTCGCGTTCCAGCAGGCGACGCCCGATTCGATCCCAGACGACGGATGATGGAGCGTTGGTGCCGGTGAACGTCGAGTCCAGGGAGATGAGTAGACTGAGCCGCGCACCATGCAACTGCGCCTCGTATTTGCGTCCAGCGGCCTTCAGAAGTGCCGACTTTCCGAGGCCGCGCCCGCCGAACACCACCTGCTCTCCTGTGGCGCTCAGCACCTCGTCGAGCTCCGTGTCACGGCCGTAGAACATCTCCTCGGCCACCGGAGCACGTTTGCCCATCACATACGGATTTACCGCGGAGAAGGGGAGCAGCACGCGCATGGCGGAGTCCAGGCGCTGGTTGCCGCAGGCGGCCAGATGGGCCAGGGCCGCATCGTCGAGCACCACGAGGGCACGTCGTCCGCCCGCGCACTGGGCTGCGAACACTTCGCGATCACGCACCGGCAACGTGCCGAAGTACGCGACAAGCAGACTGTCGTCGTTCGGATCCTGCTGGATCCAGGACATCAGTCGCTCGGACGACGGCCGGTCCCACACCAGCATCACACGCAGGCTGCCACGCAGCCCAGATCCGAACGCCGGCACCAGGGCCGACCCGGTGTACTCGATCGCGGGCACGTCGATGAAGCGGTAGCTGAGGGAGCGGGGCGTGTCGATCCGTTGGGGGAGTTTTTTGCTGCCGTACCCAATCAGGCGAAGGGCGGGCATCAACAGCTCGCTCTCACGAACGCCGTGAGTACGCTCCCGGCCCTTGCGAGCGGCGAGGTTAGCCCAGCCTGCGAGTGCCTGTGCGGTCTGTTCCGCGATCTCGGGGGACAGAGAGGAATAGTCGAGCGCTTCCAACCCCAGGTAGCGCGTCCGCTGTCGAATGGCATCGATCAGAGCGCCGCAGACTCCCATGTCGGCCATGGCCTTCGGGACATCCGGGAAGAAGGCGGCGAGGCTGCGGTCGGACGACTCGATGTCGGGAATGCTCTCACCGTTCACCAGGTGGGAGACCAGTTCGTCGGCGGTGAGCAAATCACCGGCATCGATCAGTTGCTCGACGCGGTCCTGGTCCTCGGGGGACAACCCCTCGATGTTGCCGAGCCGGGTACGCAACTTGGCGGCGTGGCCCGCTCGGGCCCGGTTCAGTTCCTCGGAGAGGGCTACCAAGGCCCGGCGCACATGTGTGAGATCACCGTCCGGGCGGGGGACGGCGTCCCGCAGCCGCCGCTCGAACAGGCGCTCCTGCTCCTCGTTGAGTGCTCCGTCAACGCGGGCGTGACGCAGCATCTCCTCCAACCGTTCGCGCGTGTCGCGCAGCTCCCGCGCGATCCGCCGACCGGCTTCCTCGACGTGGGCGCACAACCCTTCCGAAGGCACGCTCTGCGGGGGCAGGAAGGGAAGCTGCTGTTTCGCCCACAGATCGAGAATCCTGTGCGCCGTGGCGAACACCTCGCCGGATGCCTGAGCCCGCACTGCCTCCTCCCAAGAACGGCCGCCCGCCTCCACCAGCTCGCGGACGGACACCTCGGCGTGCGGCTGAATGGCGCCGGCTTCGTCGATCACAGTTCCGGGTATCTTGAGGAGCTCCGACCGCAGGGCGAGTTCGACGGACAGCTCGGTTTCGTCGAGCTGCGTTTCCCCCGCCAGCAGGGCGAAGGTCGTGGAGAGCGAGGCGACGGTGGCATCCAGCGCGGCAGTCGTGAGCACGTCGGCCGCCACCCCTTGTTCCCGCACGTCACGCAGGACGTCCTCGCGGAACCTGAGGACCACGATGCGCATCTCCTGCACCTGGTCGACGCTCCAGTCCGTGTCCCGTGCAGTGAACTGCTGCATCTGCCGGACCCACCGGTCAACGACGGTGAGGCTCTTCGCGGTCTGGCGCAACAGGTCGTGGCGGGACGAGCCCTCGAGCCTCGTTCGAGCCCCGGGCGCCATGAATTCTCGGTCCGCCTTGTCCAGCGTGGGCTGCAGGATGGAGGGATCGCGCAGCTCTCGAACCCTTTGCGCGAGCGCGTCGAGGCCGTGCCTGTTGTTGTCCGCCGCCTGTCGCAGCAGCGAACCGATTAGTCCTTTTTCGGAATCCCACCAGTTGTGGGCGATCTTCTGCCCACGCGGGAACCGGATGGTGGGCACCTGTTCGAGGCTCCGCCGGCACTCGTCGCGTGCGTCCTCCAGGGCTCTTTCGAGTTCCGCCCGGTTGCGTGCCAGAGCCAGGGGCGGGGAGTGCAGGAGAAGCGACTTCAGGGCCCGCTGGGCCACTTCATCCGCTACACGGGCCAGGCTCCGTGGCACGCCGTTCGCTACCCGGCTCAGGGAGGCGCCCACTTCGGGGTCACCCGTCACAAGGACAGTACGCAGCAGCGCCGCGGTCGTGAGCGCTGCGTCGGGACGGTCGCCCGTCAACTCGTCGATGGCGTGACCTGAGAGCAGGCCGCGCATCTCGGTAAGGCTTTCGCTGCTCGGCGAGTGCACGGCAGCCGCGCAGGCAGCGAGCTGTAGCGCGGTGATCCTATGCGGTGGTTCGCCGAGGCGGACGGCGAGGGCGGCGGCTAGGCCATACTGCTCGGCCGAGATGAGCTTTGCCAGAGAGGTGCGGGTCTTCGACTGTCCGGTCTGGGCTTTGTCTGCCAGGGACTTGTGCGGCGGTGCAATGGGAGACGTCTGGCCCTCTGGAGCGCTCGTGGTCGAGGAAGGACGCGTCGGGGTGGGGCTGGGGGTCCGGGGCTCGGGTGCCGGCGTCCGAGGGGCGAGGTCGGTGGGGAGGATCTCAGGGGAGCCTGCCTCGCGGGGCTCGGGGGCAGGGTGGCCGTTGTCGCCCGGGGCCGCGGGCCGTTGTTGCGCTATGTCGTGTCCCGACGCGGAGGGAGCGGGGGAGGCGTCTCGCGTGGCTGCCGCGGGCGGGCGGGGGGTCGGGACTGGTATAGGCGGCGCAGACTTGGCCCGAGGGGGAGCCGACGCGGCAGCCTTCTGGGCGGCTGCTCCGAGCCGAAGTTCGCTGTAGCGCCCAGCCGGATATGCCGCACAGCGGCCTTTCACGGCTGTGGGCAGCAACGTGAGGATGTCGTTGGGGTTTTGGTCTGCTTCGTGCCGCTCCACCATCGTCAACAGCGCGTCGAGGGCCTCGGCGTCCACTTGGTCCGTGGGGCCCCAGTCGTCGATCCCCACCAGGGCGCCTGCCCGATCGCGGGCCGTTTCCAGGTCCTGGGCGAGCGCCGGATCGCCCGGCGCGCACTCCAACTGTGCCACCCTGGTGAGTCGTTGGCGCAGGCGCCCGGTGGACAATCGGGCCAGTGCTGTGTCGGTCGCCTGCCGGAAGTGGGGCAGATCGGCCACAGCGGGTGTCGCCCCGTGCGCCTTTAGGCTTCGCGCCGCGGAGTCGAAAGCCTCGGTTACCTCGCACAGCACGTTCAGATCGTCGGTGGACGGTCGGGCTTGGGCGGCAACGGCCTCCGCCGTCCGGCGGGCCGGTTCGGCCGCGGCGGTCAGCGCATCAGTAATGCGTGCGAGCGCGGCTTTCAGCTGGTCCGCGTCAGGGGGGTCGGTGGGTAGGGCGGCCGACGCATCCGCAGCAGTGGCGTTGATGGCAGCGGTCGCGTTGTCGTCTTCGGGCGCAGTGGGCGTCTGCTGAGCCAGCTCAACGACCCGGTGTGCGGCTTCCCGTACCACCTGGACCGGGACGTCCGTCTCCGCCAGCCACGGCTGCTCCAGAGCCCACGCCCACAGGGGAGCGTCCTCAGCGCTCGCTCTGAGGTGCGACCAGACCGTCAACTGCAGCAGGGCGGGGGTCCATCGGTGGGTGAGCGGACCAAGGTCGTCGTCGGACTGGCCTACAGCGTGCCGTCGGCCAGCCCGGGCCAGGTCGTCGAGGACGGGAAGACTCAGATGCCAGGCCGCCTGACGGCCGCGGGGCGCTTCAGGGTCGCGCCGGATGCGGGTCAGGACGTCGTGGCACAGGGCACGGTTGACCTTGGTCCCGTCCATAGGAATGCGCAGCGCGTGCAGCAGGTGGCGCCGCCACGATACGCGCGTCGAGTTGAGGGCATATTCGACGTCTGCCTCGCTGAGGCGCAGAAGGGCGTCAGCCGTCGGGGACGGGCGCGCGTCCAGGGACCGGGTGAGCGCGGCGGACAGCTCCTCTAGAGCCGCGAGCAATTCGGGAGGTACCTCTTGCCGGTCGCGGGTGCCGAGGTCGACAGGGTAAGGAGTGTCGCTCTCCCCGCCTGGTACGGCGTGGGACGGGCGAGGATGGCTCATACGGGCTCCAACGGCTGATGCGGGTCTTGCGGCTACATCGCGGAGTTATCGGCTCCGCTTGTGTGGTCGTACGTAAGTGAATCCGTCCGGCAGCTCGGGTGGGCCGGTCAGCCGGAACCTTCGGTGGTCCTCGCGGTACAGGGCGCGTTGCTCTGGAGTGGCCTCTTTCCTGAGGTGCCCGATGCGGCGCAGGAATCCGGCCACGTTGTGCTCGCGCACTGCCCGGTCAGCCGAAGCCGACGGGACGTGGTCCGTTCCCTCGGCGGGCGAAGCGTCCGGAACATCGACGCGGTGCGGCCGGTAGCAGACGAGCTCCACGGTCGGTTCCCCCTGCCGGGGCGGATGGTGTGTGCTGTCGTCCGCACCCCGGCTGCCCCAGGCGACCGTGAGCCGTTCGGAGCCGAGCAACTCGGTGAGGACTGTCTCGATGCTGGCGGTCTCGATGACATCTTCACCCGTGACGGCGCGGACAGCCGCGGGCAGATCCACCCTGGCCAGCAGCGCACAGCCGAACCGGTCGAGAAGCCCCAGTCTGCGGATCGCGGTCAGGAGCTGGACAGTGGTCATGGCCCGGTGGGCCGGAACAGTTTCACCGGCCGGTTCCATCCCGGCGTTCAGCCCGTTCGATCCGTCACGGGTGAGCACTCTCGGGTCGTAACGGTGTTCAATCAGCTCACCGTCGACGGTCACCGGCTGCGGCAGAAGGGTGGTCCGCGCGTGGATCACTCTGCTCCCGCGCTGCCAGGTGAACGTCAGCCATATACCGGGGAACAGGTCCAGCGGCCACTCGACGCCGTCGAGCCGTGTTCTCTGTCGGTCCACCGTGACGCACGCGTCATGGCAGCACTGATCGGTCGCCAAAACCCGACCATCGTGGTGGAGGACGATCCTGACGGAGCCCTGCGGAACACCGGGCGAGAAAAGTTCGGCGGCGACATGGTCGGGGAGCGGCAGACACTCCTGGAGGACGTGGAACAGCCGAAGGGGCTGAGCCCACTCGATCTGGCTGTCGTTCACCGCTAGGTCGATGGGGCAGCCGAGATTACTGTCGTCAGGCCACAGAGGCGGACGTGCCGTTTCCTCCCCACTAGCCGGTGTCTGCTCTCCGGTCGGGAGCGCTCCGTCCGACATGGCCGGAGGAGCATCTACACCGAGTTCCGGGGAGGGTGCGGTGCTGGGGCGGTCATAGTGGCCACCCTGCGACTTGGGATACGGCGGTGTCGTGGGCATGGGGGATGGCGGAGCCTGGTTGTCCGGCCGGTGCGGGAGGCTGTCCGCCCAGCCCCGGCCGGCGGGCTTGTCCACAGTGCCGGACGGGGGCGCGAGATCGCCGGCGCTCTCCACGAACTCGGCCCGCCAGACACCTCCTCCCTGCCATCGATCGTCCAGGCTCAACCGGACGCCGGTCGGAAGAAGCCCCGTCGTCTCGTCTTGCTCACGCCGCGCGTAGTCGGACAGAACGGAGTTGGCATGGCAGACAGCTATTGGATAGGCCGTGCCGTGGAGCTGGTCCTGCCACTCAGGGTGCGAGCGCAGCGCGGTGCCGAGCGCGGTGTAGGCAGGTCTGGGCTGCAGGACCCCGGTCCGGCGTCCGGCCCGGGGTATCGCATGGCGCACCGTCGAATCGGCCAGTCGGGCCAGGTCGTCGCGCCCCAGCGGCCCGGGGTCCGCCAGCCGCCGGGCCAGTGAAGCGCGAGTAAAGGCGTAATCGCCCCAGATCCTCGCCGTGTTGAGCTCCACCAGAGCCTGACGCAAGGTGTTCATCAGCCCCCTCACGGCCGCCAGCAACTCGGCGTCCCCGCCTCCTGGCGCGAGCAGCGTCGGCAACGGCGTCGGCACCAAGGCGCTGGTGAGCTGATCCCGGCCGCGAGTGACCAGGTAGCGCGCGTAGTAGTCGGCGTCGCTCAGGTCCGCGTCCGCCCACTCGTACTGGGCCTCCACGACGAGGTGTCCGAAGTCGTCAGTGCGTCGTTGGCGGCGCAGTCGCTGGAGCCGTTGCGTCGCGGGTGCCAGGTCCTGACCGAAGGCGGAGGTGTCGAAGACCAGCCGCTCACGCAGCACGGGTGTCTCGTCGGGAGCGAGGAGACCGGCGCCCCGGGCACCAGCCGGCGCTCCGGACACCCAGCCCGGCGTCTCGCCGTACGGGCCGAGGTCGACGTGGGCGCCCTCCTTGTAGACGATCTCTGCGGGGAGCAGGTCACCACCCGTACGGATGTTGATCATCGCGCCGACCGGCAGCGCCTCCACCCTGTCGCCGAGGGCGACGGACGGAAAGTCCTCGAAGTCCAGTGGACCCCCGACGTAGCCACCGGCTTCCACGTCGTAACCGAAGTAGACAGCGTTGAAGGCCACAGCCGTGTGCACCGGAGTCGTACGATGGGCGATGGCCGCGGCCAGATGAGCCAGCAGCGCTTCTCGCGCCGCCGGTTCGCAGGCGTGCAGGCCGATGATCATGTCTCGCGTGATCAGTGGATCGTCGTCGTACGGCCGCCACACACGATCGGCAACATGCAACGCACTCGTCATGCAGTTCCCCCCATCCGCGCCATCGGAGACCCCGTGCCACCGGGCGGCACCGCGCGCCACCATCCCCCCGATGACGTCACACGCCCGGCCTGCGCCAGTCGCTCGACGCTCTCTTCCACAGCGCGCAACGGAACGTCCGCGTGCGCTCCGAAATACCGGCTGCCGACGAGCCCCTGGGGGAGCCGCACACGCCGACCGAGCTTCGGCGAGTACGAACTGTCCTCGCCGCGCAGCGCTCGCCAGACACTTCGTGCGTGCACCCCGCGCGGTACTGCCCAGATCAGCCGGTACACCTGTTCGTCCAGGCGCCGCAGCCGCGACTCTGGCTGGGTGCCGCTGTCGATCGGCCGAGGCCGAGGGGTGAGCAGGGCCCTCGCCGACACCGGCATGGTCTCGCCCGCCGGCCAGTCCGGTCTGCCCCAGCAGGCGCCGCAGCGGTTCGCCTCAGTGGTACAGCAGCTCTCGGGTAACTCGGTCACGCCGAAGTAGTCGGCGAACTTGCGGTGCGCGCAGGTGGCCGAGTCATCGAAGAAGTCGCGCAGCCGGGCGATCTCCGTGGCAGCTCGCCTGGCCTTTCCGGACATGGCAGTGAGGAAGCCTGCCGGTAGTTCGGCGCGGTGGACCTCGATTCCGCTGACCCAGTGACGGCTTGGCGCGGCCGAGACGTCCAGCAGTCCGCGGTCGTGCAGGTCACTGAGTAACTGCCAGGTACTCGCGGGACCTTCCGCTAGCTCCAGGTATCCGGAGACTCGGCCCGCCAGCAGACCGTCCAGTGAAGCCACGTTGAGCCGTGCCCTGGTGAGGCCCTGTGCCGACGGCTCCGACCCCGGGAGGCCGTTCACCACCCCGAGGACGTCGCGAACGACCGACTCCTCGTCGTCCTCGGGGAGCAACTCGCCACGCCGTACCCTGCACAACGGTGGAAAGTCGCCGTGGTCGGTGACCGCGCCCAGCCGGGCCAGCTGACTGAACGCACGCATCGCACCAGCCACATAGGCGTCTGTTACGCGAGCCGAACGTGCTTCCTGGACGCTGATCCGCCCCGATTGCACATCTTCGCCGATCAGCCGGTCGGCGATGCCCCGGGCGTCCAGCACCCCGTCGCAGGCCAGCACCGCACGCCCCATGCGTCTGACGAGGTCAGGGTGTAGATCCTGCCCGGTCATGAAGGCGACCGTGCGCAACCCTCTGGAGGTCAGCAACGCCAGAGCCGTGTTGGCCGGAGCCTCGGGCACGGTGGACGAACCACTTCCTGCGACGTCACGGCCGGCTCGTCCCAATTGCTGGTAGAGCGAGGCCAAGTCAGTCGGGGCCGACACACAGAACACGGTGCGCACGTCAGCGCGGTCGATGCCCAGTCCGAAGGCGGAGGTCGCCACGACGACCAGGGGGGCGAAACCCTCCTCGCCCAGGCATGGGGCCTCACGGAATTCTGTCATGACCGCCGACTTTTCGGCTTGCGTCAGCCTGCCGTGGAAGCGGCGTACCCGGACTCCCAGGTCACCGACGTACTCCTGGAGGTAGGCATGGAGCGCGACCACCTCCTTGACGGTGAGGCAGTAGAACACTGCATGCCCCGTCAACGCCTCCAAGACGTGCCGGGCGAGACCGGCCACCACGGCGGGGCTCGACTGGTTGAGGGAGCGCCGGAATATCGCAAGCTCTGGTCGGATGGGATTCTCACGTACAGTCACCAGGCCGCCGTCATTCACCGCCCGCGCGGCTTCCTGGCTAGCGGCCTCACTCTCCGACAGCGGGGGTTCCTCGGGTACTTCGAAGACTCCGGTCCGCAGACCGGTGTGCACGGCTTGGTTTGCGGTGGCCGTCAAAGCTGTCACCGGAACCGCGTACGAGTGCCGCAGCTGTCGGAGGAACTGCTCGACGCGCTGCATGCTAGGCCGGAAGTCGTCCCACTGGACCATCGTGTGAGCTTCGTCCAGGACGATCCGGCTGAGGGTGCCCGCCGCCGCTGCGGCTCGTATCAGTTCACGGAAGCGGCGCTGACAGAGCCGTTCCGGACTGACGTACACAATCTTGATGCCGTGGCTCGCCCGCCCCAGCAGCTGGTCTGCGACCTCTGTTTTGCCCGCTCTGCTGCTCGACTCGCGCAGCGGTGCGATCAGCGCCCGAACGGCACCGCCGATTGATCGGTTGAGCTCCAGGGCCTGATCCTGCATCAGCGCTACGAGCGGGCTGACAACAAGCGTGACGCCCGGCAGCACCAGGGCAGGGAGCTGGAACGTGAAGCTCTTGCCGTATCCGGTCGGGAGCAGGCCGAGAACATTGTGTCCCTGTGCCACCGCCCCGATGACTGCCCGCTGGGCGGGCTTGAGTCGGAACTGACTCGGATCGTCCATCAGGCGGAGTAGCCCGGCCACTTCCGAGGCGCGCCGGAGGACCTCCTCTTCCAGCTGATCATCGGACGCGAGCTTCTGGACGTCTTCAGCCGACAGCTCGAGCTGCCTGATCCGGAGGGTCTGCGGCAGCAGGGTGTGCCGCTGTAGGGTGTCGAGCTCCGACAGCTCTTTCGCCCGTTCAGGGGAGAGCAGGCCGTGTCGAGCGAAGAACGACCAGATCCGGGCCCATCCCTCAGCCATGGTTACGACGTTGGCGGCGCCTTGCTCCCCGGTGCGCGGGTCGGTGCGGAGCAGACCCTCGTCCAGGCTCCCCAGGAAGGCCCGGCGATAGGCACGGCGCAAGGCTGTGTACCCGGCCAGCTTCCGGTCGCTGATCACAACCACGCCCCGGTGCCGCTCAGAGCGAATCAGACGCCCCACGGCCTGGCGTAACTGCAGGGCCGCAAGCGGGATGTAGTAGTGCTCCGTCGCATGGGCGTCCGGGTCCTCTCGGCCTGCGGCTTCCGCCCGCGCGCGTACGGCAGCGCGCCGGGCCTCCACCAGCGGTGCCGCGAAGGGTGCGAAGGGCAGCTTGTTGATCCAGACGAGCCGTAGTCGGTGCTCGTCCGAGACGTCCACGCCCTGCCACAGGCCCTTGGTGCCGACCAGGAATCCGCCGCCGCTGCCGGGGTTGGTGAACTGGTCGAACGCACGGGAGTTGCCCAGGGCCAGTGCGTTAACCACGTAGGTGGGGGCATCGCGCCGACGTAGCTCGTCCGTCAGGAACTCCGCGATCCCGGCTGCCGTGGACCGCGCCGTGGTCAGGACCAACGCGCCACCGTCCACCCCCCGGTCGCCGGTGGCGGGGCGCACCAGCTCCGTGGCGTATCCGCCGAGTTGGTGAGCCACGGTTCGCATGGCTCCTTCCTGCTGCTCCGCCCAGGACGGGAAGTCTGAGAAACAGACCAGTTCTGCTTGGCGGCGCAGGTCGAACGGGGTGTCCACGCACATGGTCGCGAGTCCGGCCAGCCCCAGGCGCCCCATGATGAAGTCCCAGTCGCCGGCGACGCGCAGTGTCGCGGACACGTAATACGTGCGAGGGAACGAGCTCAGGAACCGCCTCCATCGGGCGTCACCCGGCAGTTCCACGGGGCTGGAAGAGATGCGAAACCGGTAGTGGCGCAGCCCTGCGAGGGGGATGGCGAGCTCTTCGGCGTAGACGATCCGGTTGGGCAGCGGCGGGGGAAGTAGGCTGGCCTGGGCATTAGGAACGTCGTCGGTTAGGGACACGTCCTCTGTCGCGTCACCTGCATCGGTTTCGCCCTCGGGCTCCTCTTCCTGCCTTTCCTCCTCTTCTTCTACAGCCGTAACAGGCTCAACGCAGGGCTGGGTACGGTCGGCCGTGGAGCCCTCCGGGGGGAGTGCACCGAGAACGTTCTGAATGTCCGCCAGCAGCACCTCAGCCGTCTCCCGCAGCTCGGACACCTGAGTCTGCATCGCGGAGAGCGCGTCCAACGAGAAGAAGTCCAGTGCAGGTGCGTGAGCCTGTGCGAAGGCGGCCAACGCCCGCTCCAGACGGAGGGCTATTGAGGACAACCTACGGATAAGCACAGATAGCGTCCGGACCTGTCCGAGTCCGGTTCCCCCGCCATAGGGACTGGCCAGGGTGACTGAGCGCGAGCCAATGACGGATGCGTCCTGACCGCCCAATGTGTCGAACGCACGGCTGGCAGCCTGGGGGAAGGACTCGTGGTCGAGAAGCGTTTCAAGTTCCGCTATAGCATCCGCCACCCGATCCCGGGCCAGCCCTGATGCCGCGTCTTTCAGCCAGGTGCGGACGGACGCGACAAGCTGCTCCACCGCACCATAGTCCAGGGAAACGGTCAAGGCCGAGGTGGCGGCGTCCTCAAGCAAGTGAGCTTCGTCGACGATCAGCATCGTCTCACCGGGGAGAGACCGCAGATCCTCCAGATGAGCCAGGAGCACCGAATGATTGGCCAGGATCAGCCGGTGAGAGGCGATCGCTTCGCGCACGCTGTTTGTGTGCGCCGCGAGCGGTGTGGCTGCTGTGGCCGCGTAGTCCCCGCCGGTTTGGGAGAGCGACTGAAGCCAGAGGGACAGGACCGGCCCGCAGTATTCGTCGAGGAAGGCGGGCACGTCGACGGGGTCCACCGAACGGGCGGTCCATGCATCGGGGGCAGACGGAGCCGCAATCAGCCGCAGCAGTAGGGCGATTACCAGCTCACGGAACCTTGGATGCTCGACGAACCGTGAGTGGGCACGGGAGCCCGGGTCCGTACCGAGGGTGGTCGCGTCGGACAGGGCAGCGGCCAAGGCGCGCAAGGAGAGCCGGTTCGTCTTGCCTTTCACCAGGTCGGTGGCCTGCAGCAAGCCGGGCATGGCACGGCCAAGAGTGTCGACGTCCCGAGCGATCTGGCTCTGCAGTTGCTTGGTGTACGTGGCTATGACAACGCTGCGAGCCTCCCCGCCGCCGAGCCAGTCCATCGCGGCGGCCAGCAAGGCGAAGCTCTTCCCCGTACCGGTCGGTGCCTCCACGAGAGCGGAAACACCGGCGCCGACCCAAGCGTGCAGGCCCGCAGTCATCTGCTGCTGCGCAGGCCGCGGACGGGCCGCGGCGCCATGGACCACCTTGGCCAATTCCCCTGGATCGACCCGGTCGTCAGTGCACAGCCGCTCTGGGACGGCGAGTGGTCTGCGGCCGGGTGCGGCGGCGGGTGGTCCGCTGCGCCGTGGTGCGTGGTCCCTAAGCCAACCGGCAAGTGTGGCCGAGACCGTCGGCCGGTCCCAGGCGAAGGGGGCATCGACTGTCCATGCTGTGCCTGCGGTCCCGCGGGCAAGGTTGTGGAGCAGGCTCCATGCGGGGGAATCAGGGCACGCAGCAGCGACGAGGGCGCGCAGGTTTATGGGCCATGAGGCGATTTCGCTGGCGCATCGGGACAGGAGCCGCACCAACAACTCCGCGTCATCTGCAGCGTCGTGCCATCGAAGGTCCGAACGATCCACCCCACAGGCATCACACAGCATTGCGAGCCGATGGCTGGGGGCGAGAGGCCACAGGCAGTGGGCCAAGTAGAGCGAGTCCACGCGGTCGCCCGGGAGCGGGGGTAACTCCTCGCGCTCGCAGGCTTCGTCGAGGAGAGGGAAGTCCGCTGCGGTGCCGTTGTACGCGACAAGTACGTCTGTATGGGTGCAGAACTCACGGACGCGCTCCAGCGCCGCGCGGGGATCTGATGCCCGGGCCCGCTGCTGTTCCCGGAGCCCCTCGTCGTGGATGGCCCAATCATCACTGGGCAAGGACAGAAAGACCTGTAGTCGTGGTTGCTCCGCAATCCAGGCCGCATCCGTCCCTGTCCGTACGGCACCGATTTGGAAGATGCGGCGGTCCACGTACGGGGGCGTGGTCGTTGTGCGTACCACACTCTCGACGTCTATGGCGACGGCACGCATGTAGCTCCGGGAGTTGGTGTCTCCGCTCCTGGGCTCTGGTTCTTGGCGACCTCCGCTCTCTCCGGTGAACAGCAGATCATCCCGCTCGTACAACTGTCCTGTGGACAGTGCCTGGTCGAGAAGCATCATCAGGCGCTGGGGCGGCACCCGCTTGAAACGGCCTCGGGCCGCTGCGATCAGATCGTCGACGGCGATGCCTCGAGGGTGTGCGGCAACGAGCTGGATCAAAGGGGCGGCAGCGGTCGACGGTCTCTTGCTGCTGGACGCGCCCATGAACCATCCCCGGTGGTGCTGGCATGCCAGATGGAGACCAATGGCCCAAATCGGCATAGTCTTTCGGAACTTGACTATTGTGCTGCCGTAACCGCCTGTTGTGGGAGTGTTACGGCAAAACAAGTGGCGTCAGTTCGGCCCTGGCCGGAGGTATCTGCGCCGGCTGTGTTGCTCCAGCCGATGGACTGTCCTCTTCTTCAGACATTGCAGGTTGCCTGAACAACGCCCTGGCCTGCGGCTTCACAGTGCCGGAAGGACCGGATCAGACCTCGACGGTGACCCGTCCGACGCACGGGGGACAGGTCCTCGGGGCCTGAGGGTGAGGATCGTGACGTGTTCGGGGCCGGCGAGGGCAAGCTTGTGGCTGTGCAGGCCAGCATCGGCGAAGAGGGCGATGCCGGGTTGGTGGTGGGTTTGGTGACCGTTTCGACGAAGCGGGAGAGGGTCCGCTCCAGGGTCGGGCGATTGATCCGAGGGTGAGCCCCCTCGGCCAGGGGGCCGTAGTGGTGACCACTCGACCACTCGTAGGTTGTCGGTGCGCGCCAGAGTGGGCATTTGGTGATCGTGTGGTCACGCAGAGCAGCCTTGGTCGGCCCTTGTTGTTTCAAGAGCCAGAGTGCTGCCGCTCAAGGGCGCCATTGTCTCCGGGTTCTTCTGCGTTTACCTGGCCGGAAGGGTGGTGGACGTGATGAGGAGTTCGGCATCGCATACACGCGGCGTCCCCAGAAGCAGACGTGGTGGAAGGACGGTGATCGCGGCTAGGTCTGGCAAAAGCCGTTCCGCGGGAGGCGCGACGGACGTCACGGTGCTGGCCGAGGAACTTGGTGCCGCGCTGGTCCGGGCAGTCCGGCAGGGCGCGGATGATGCGCCGTCCACTGCAGGGACGGGCCACGGCTCGGTCACCATCAGCTGGTACGCCTTTGCTCTTGATTACCTGGCAATGCGCTGGCCGCAGATCGCGGCGAAGACCCGCAACGAGACGAACGCCGCGCTCTGCGCGATCACCCAGGCAATGCTTCGCGACGTGCGAGGCCGCCCGAATGACGAGTTGCTGCGGCGTGCACTGCGGGACTGGGCCTTCGTCCTGCCCCGGCCGGAGCTGCACACGGCACCCCCGGACGTGCGGCTTGCTCTGCGCTGGGTGGAGAAGGCGTCCCGCCCGCTGACCGACCTGATGGATGCGGCCGTGATGCGGGCCGTGTTGCAAGTCCTGCAGCTGAAACAGGACGGTACGGTTGCAGCCGCCGAGACCCAGCGGCATAAGCGCATGACCCTCGTGAATGCCGTGCGGTACGCCATCGAGCAGGGCACGCTCCGCAGCGATCCGATCGCCAACATCAACTGGCGGATCGCCAAGACCGTCAAGCAGATCGACCCTCGGGTGGTCGCCAACCCCGCCCAGGCTCGCTCCCTGCTCTGCGCCGTCTCTTACGTAGGCGGTTACCGGCGGGCCCGCGGACGGCGGCTGGTCGGGCTATTCGCCGGCATGTACTACGCCGGGCTGCGGCCAGAGGAGGCGGTCGCGGTGACCCTGCCGGACTGTGTCCTGCCTGCGGAGGGCTGGGGCAGGGTGATTCTGCACGTCACTCGACCCCAGGCGGGCAAGAAGTGGACCGACACCGGACAACTCCATGATGAGCGTGGTCTGAAGGGGCGTCCGCCGGGGGAGACCCGCCCCGTGCCGCTTCCTCCCGGTCTGGTGGCGATGTGGCGAGAGAGTATCCAAACCTTCGGTACGGCCAGCGACGGGCGGCTGTTCTTCAATGAACGGGGTGGCATCCTCGCCTTCAGCACGTACGACACCGTCTGGCACGAAGCCCGGCAACTGGGCCTTCCATCCGACCTGGTGAACACCCCACTCGCGGCTCGCCCGTACGACCTGCGCCACTCAGCCCTTTCCACCTGGCTCAATGCCGGTGTCGACCCCGCAGAGGTCGCGGAACGCGCCGGCAACAGTGTGGAGGTCCTCATGACCAAGTACGCCAAGTGCCTGTACGGGCGGGTCGCGATCGCCAATCAGCGCATCCAGGCACTGTTGGACGAGTACGACTGAGCATCCTTTAGAGCAGGCACAGCGGCTGGTCGCTGTGCCGTAGCCCCGGACGGGGACCAGCTCCTGCAACCACCACGCAGCTGTGATCGTTCGAGAGAAATACGGCCAGGCTACAGAGGGTTCGCATTGGCGGTCGGGTTCTGTCGCATGGCTGCTGGCAAGACGACGAAACGGTCGCTGCTGCTGTGGCTCGCTACTCCGCGGGCTTCTCGTTCTGCGGAGCGACGAGTTCGCGTTGCCAGTCGCCGAATCTCTCACGCAGGGATGCAGCTTCGGCGGCGGTAAGGCCGTAGGCGGCAAATTACTTGTCGGTGTAGCGCTGGATACGGGCGAGTGAGTCAGCGAACATCCGCGGATCAAAGCCGTCGTCGTTCTGCTTGGCCAGCTCCATCAGGCGTTCGCGGGTGTATCCGGCCTTGAGGAGGCCGTCGACGTCGATGGCGTCGCGGACCTCGGCCCGGCCGTCGAGGGCGGTGGTCTTCCCTGCGGCGACGTCGTCGGGGTGCAGGACGGGGCCGAGCTCGGAGGGCACGGGTGGGTGGTTGAGGAACTCGGCGACGAGTTCCACCTTGTTCTGGGTACCGCTGACGGGGTCGGTGACGCTCAGCCGGGTGTAGGTGCGCTCGGGGTTCTGGTGGGCCAGTTCCACAGTGAAGCCCGCGGCTTCGTATGCGGCGATGACGCGTTCCGTGGCTGCTGGCATCTCCACCGTGGCCCGGTCGATCGGAGCAAAGAGGTCGACGTCGTCACTGACTCGGTTGACGATCTGGTGGGCTTGGACGGCGTAGCCGCCTGCCAGGGCATAGCCGAAGTCGTCAGCGAGAGCGTCGAGCCCGATGCGGATCAGTCGGCTCTACCTTCTTGATCGGGTTGATCGAGCCATTCGTAGGGTTGGGTCGCCCAGGGGTGCTGGGTGTGGCTATCAGTTGGCTGCCGCCTCGTGGCTTGCATCGCTTCGCCGCCCGGCACCCCACGACGACTCGGCCGCCGATTAGGAAGTGCGAACAAGTCGCTGTGTAGAGCAATGCCGGCGAGGTCGTCCGTGGCACATACAGAATGAACACGCACGTCAGGAGCGCGATGAGCCGGATATGGGCGGGGATCGACAGCGGCAAGGGCCACCATCACGCCCTCGCCCTGGACGCAGACGGCAAGACGCTGCTGTCGCGGCGGGTGGCCAACGACGAGCCCGAGCTGTTGAAGCTGATCGGCGACGCCCTCGACTTGGCCGACGGCCGCCAGGTCACCTGGGCCATCGACATGACCGGCGGGGAACCCGCACTGTTGTTGGCCCTGCTGGTCAACCACGGCCAGGAGGTCCTCTACATGCCTGGCCGCCTGGTCAACCGGGCCTCCGACGGCTACCGCGGCGAGGGCAAGACCGACGCCCGCGACGCCTACGTCATCGCCGACCAGGCCAGGATGCGTCGCGACCTGCGGCCCATCCAACCCGGCGACGAAGCCGCCATCGAGTTGAAGCTGCTGACCGGACGCCGGGCCGACCTCGTCGAGGACCGCACCCGCGTCGTCAACCGCCTGCGCGGCACCCTGCTGAGCATGTTCCCGGCCCTGGAAAAGGCCCTGGACGTGACCAACACCGGTCCGCTCAGGCTGCTGACGGGATACCAGACACCGGACGCGATCCGCCGGGCCGGGGTCGCGCGGCTGACGAAGTGGCTGACCAACCGCAAGGTCCGATGCGCCAGAGCCCTGGCCGAAACCGCAGTCGAGGCCGCCGAGCGGCAGCACACCGCCGTCCCCGGGGAGAAGACCATCGCGAAGCTGGTCCACACCCTGGCCGAGGAGGTGATGGCCCTCAACGAGCAGATCTCCGGGATGGACAGGCTCATCGAGGGCCGGTTTCGCGAACACGAGCTCGCCGACATCGTCCTGAGCGTCCCGGGCATCGGCACCGTTCTCGGTGCCGAGTTCATCGCCGCTGTCGGCGGCAGCCTGGACGATTTCGATTCCCCAGATGCCTTGGCGGCCTTCGCCGGCGTCGCTCCAGCTCCTCGTGACTCCGGCAAGGTCAGCGGCAACCTCCACCGGCCAATCGCCTACCACCGAAGACTCCAGCGCGTCTTCTACACCTCCGCACTGGTCAGTGTCCGCTACGACCCGAACTCACGGAAGTTTTATGACCGCAAACGCGCCGAGGGCAAGAAGCACGTCCAGGCCGTGCTCGCCCTCGCCCGCCGACGCGTCAACGTCATCTGGGCTCTGATCCGTGACCGGCGGTGCTACGAAGTGACACCGCCGGTGACTACGGCAGCTTGACAACAGGATTAGGAAGCGGTGCAGCTCGTCCACTACGCTGCGGCCGCCGCAGGTGAGAGCTCGGGGAAGCGGGCCTGCCAGGACGCACGGACCGGGGCGGGCAGGAACAGGTCCGCCCAGTGCCGGCGCAACAGATCGGCGCTCAGGTATGCCCGCAGGTCGGCTGCGGTCTGGGCTTCCCGGATGACCCGCTCGTACATAAGGAGCAGGTCGGCCTCGTCGGCTAGGTCGTACTCGTAGTGCGGGCCCCAGTCGATGTGCCGGGGCAGGGTGACGGTGCCGGAAGTCGGCCCGACCAACTCGTCGAGCGACTCCGGGAGGGCGTAGATCCTCGCGGCTGCGTACCTGCTCATACGCCCAGCATGCCGTAACCGGTCGCGTCGTGGTGCCGACTCCAGCATCCGCGTGAGCAGTGAGCGTGACGCGCGATGAAACGCCTGATCACAGCCGTATCCAGCACTGACCCGGGAAAGTCAAACGGCCTGCTCGTCCGTATGTTTTCCGACCGTCCTTGTCGGCAAACGCGCAGGTCACAGCGGGTTCCCTCCGGTGTTGGCTCCGCCTCGCGGCTTTCCCGTCCCACGAATGTCCCACGCGAAGTCATTGTGTGGGATCAGACATTTGGGATTTCGTCCGCCTGGCGCAATAAAGTCGCAGGTCGAAGGCTTGCTGGACCGAGTGGGCATGGCCAGGTTGGCCGTTGCAGTTTTGGCATGCACAAGAAAGGCGCTGATCTGCATTTCTGCAGTTCAGCGCCTTGATCCGGAGTGCCCCCGGCAGGATTCGAACCTGCGCACACGGCTCCGGAGGCCGTTGCTCTATCCCCTGAGCTACGGGGGCGTGTCGGTTGCGGAGCTCTTCGCTCGCGGCGACGGGTAGAACACTAGCAGGTCCGGAGGGGTGATCAGGAACCTGATTCCCTGGGCGGGCAGCAGGGCAGCTCCCCGCGCGGGGCGGAGCGGAGCTGCTCGCGGGCGGGGCGGGTTCGCTTCGGGGCGAGAGCGGTTCCCCTGTACGGGGTGGAAGTGGGGAAAACCCGGACGCGGTGGCCGGTCCGGACCTACTCTCGACTTGTGCCAGGCGCCTCGGGTCGGGTGCTTGTTGTGGACGACAACAAGGTCATCCGGCAGTTGATCAGGGTCAATCTCGAGCTGGAAGGGCTCGAGGTCGTGACCGCGGCCGACGGTGCCGAATGTCTGGACGTGGTGCACCGGGTGCGGCCCGATGTCGTGACGCTCGACGTCGTCATGCCCCGCCTGGACGGCTTGCGCACCGCCGCGCGCCTTCGCGCCGATCCCCGTACCCACCATCTGCCCCTCGCCATCATCAGCGCGTGCACGCAGTACGAGGTCGACACGGGCCTCGACGTCGGTGTCGACGCCTTCCTCGCCAAGCCCTTCGAACCCTCCGAACTCGTACGGCTCGTCAAGCAGCTCATCGAACGCGGAAGCGGCGACGACGGCGGAGGCAGCGAAGACGGGGGAGAAGGGCACCGGGGCGGCGGAGGCGGGAGCGGCGGCGGAGGCGGGGATGGAGAGGGGGATGAGGGCGGGGACGGCGACAATGACAATGGCGGAGGACCGATCGAGGGCGTCGGTGAGGTTTCCGGCGGAGTCTCCGATGGCCTACCCGGGCGGATTCCGTCCGGCGGTTAGGCCCGGTCGTTGGCGGTGAGGGCGGCCGGTCGTCAGTCGGGTCTGGTGGTCAGGCCCAGTGGATGGAGCCCTGGCGTTCGAGCCGGTGGTTGAGGCCTGCCGTTCGGCCCAGGGAATGGAGCCTCGCGTTTGCCCGCTGGTCCCCGCTGGTCAAGGTCGCTTTCAGGGCAGTTGTCCGGGTGTGTGGAATCGGGGTGGGTTTCCCCTCCCTCCTCCCTCCTCCCCCCTGTCCCACACTGAGAACCAGTTCGTCTACCCACCCCCACCCTCCCCTACGCTTGTCTCGTGACCCCCGTCGAGCTGTCCCGCACCGTGTTGCACGCGGTGCGTCGTGCTGTCGATGACGGGGAGCTGAGTGTGGCCGTGCCCGAGCGGGTCGTGGTGACCGAGCCGGGGCCCGGGGGATGCGGGGACTTCGCCACCAATGTCGCCCTGCAACTCGCCCGGCCGGCCGGGCAGTCGCCGCGGCGGGTCGCCGAGATTCTGCGGCCCCGGCTCATCGGCGCCGACGGTATCCGCGACGTCGTCATCACCGGGCCCGGCTTTCTCAACATCAGCCTCGATGCGCAGGCGGATCCCGTCACCGGGCTCGTCCGGGAGATCCGGGACCGCGGTGCCGCGTACGGGCACGGCGACGCCCTCGCCGGGCAGGTCGTCGCGCTGCGCGTGCCGTACGAGGTCCGGGCCGAGGTGGTCGCCGACGCCGTCGTACGGATCGTCGCCACGCAAGGCGCGCGAGGGACCGTCGAGCACGGGGAGCCCGTCAATCTGCGGCCCGTGCCCGCGCCCGAGGACCCCGCGCCGCTCGGGCCCGACGCCGCCCAGTGGGCCCTGCTCCACCCCGCCCCGCGCGACCGGCCCCGGATCACCGCCGATCACCTGGTCCAGCGGGAGAGTAATCCGCTGTTCCGGGTGCGGTACGCCCACGCCCGCATCCGGTCCCTCAGCCGCAACGCCGCCCGCCTGGGCTTCACGGCCGAGCCCGGCCCGCTCGACATCGACATCGACACCCGCACGGGCAACGACACCCGTGCAGGTGTCACCGACGCGCCCGGCGCCGCCCCCATCGACGCGGGCGACAGGGTCATCGGGGCCGACGGCGTCAGCAATACCGGCACCAACGCCAACATCAACGCCAACACCGGCGACGCCCGCGCCTCCCACCCTCTCCTCACCCCCCTCGCCGACCACCCCCGCATCCTCGCCGCGGCCGCCACCCACCGTGCCCCGGACCGGCTTGCCCGGCATCTCGTCACCGTCGCCGATGCCGTGCTGCCCTTCCTGCCCTGTGTGCTTCCGCGCGGCGAGGAGAAACCCTCGGCCGCCCACCGCGCCCGGCTCGCCCTCGCCGAAGCCGCCGGGACGGTGCTGGCCGGTGGCCTGTCCCTGCTCGGCATCGACGCACCCGAACACCTCTGAGGATCCTCGCGAGAGACGTCCCGGAGAGAGACAGAGAGTCTGAGAGTCACCGACATGAGCCGTTCCGCCCATCCCGCCGGGCCCCGTCACGCCGACGTCCTGCCCGAGGGGCACTACGCCGCGCCGCCCGCCGACCTCAACACCCTCGACCCGAAGGTCTGGGCCCAGACCGTCGCCCGTGACGCCGACGGTGTCCTCACCGTCGGCGGGATCACCGTCACCCGGCTCGCCGAGGAGTTCGGCACCCCCGCCTACATCCTCGACGAGGCCGACTTCCGGGCCCGGGCGCGCGCCTGGCGCACCGCCTTCGGGGCCGGGGCCGACGTGTTCTACGCCGGCAAGGCGTTCCTGTCCCGGGCCGTCGTGCGGTGGCTGCACGACGAGGGGCTCAATCTGGACGTGTGCTCCGGCGGGGAACTGGCCACCGCCCTCTCCGCCGGGATGCCCCCCGAGCGCATCGCCTTCCACGGCAACAACAAGTCCGCGGAGGAGATCCAGCGGGCCATCGAGGCCGGTGTCGGGCGGATCGTGCTCGACTCCTTCCAGGAGATCGTGCGGGTCGCCCACACCGCGCAGTCCCTCGGCAAGCGGCAGAAGGTCCAGATTCGGATCACCGTCGGCGTCGAGGCGCACACGCACGAGTTCATCGCCACCGCCCACGAGGACCAGAAGTTCGGGATTCCGCTCGCCGGCGGGCAGGCGGCGGAAGCCGTGCGGCGGGCGCTGCAGCTCGACGGGCTCGAACTGATCGGGATCCACTCCCACATCGGGTCGCAGATCTTCGACATGTCCGGCTTCGAGGTCGCCGCGCACCGCGTCGTCGGGCTGCTCAAGGACGTCCGGGACGAGCACGGGGTCGAGCTGCCCGAGATCGATCTGGGGGGTGGGCTCGGCATCGCCTACACCAGCGACGACGACCCGCGCGAGCCGCACGAGATCGCCAAGGCGCTCACCGAGATCGTCACGCGCGAGTGCGAGTCCGCCCGGCTGCGTACCCCTCGCATCTCGGTCGAGCCCGGCCGGGCCATCGTCGGGCCGACCGCGTTCACGCTCTACGAGGTCGGCACGGTCAAGCCGCTGGACGGGCTGCGCACGTATGTCTCCGTCGACGGCGGTATGTCCGACAATATTCGGACGGCCCTGTACGACGCCGAGTACAGCGTCGCCCTCGTCTCGCGGGCCAGCGACGCAGAGCCGATGCTCGCGCGTGTCGTCGGCAAGCACTGCGAGAGCGGGGACATCGTCGTGAAGGACGCGTTCCTGCCCGCCGATCTGGCGCCGGGTGATCTCATCGCCGTACCGGCGACGGGCGCGTACTGCCGGTCCATGGCCAGCAATTACAACCATGTGCTGCGGCCGCCGGTCGTCGCCGTGAAGGACGGCGAGGCCCGGGTGATCGTCCGGCGCGAGACGGAGGAGGACCTGCTGCGTCTCGACGTCGGGTGATCCCCCGGGTCCCCGGAACACCGGGGTGGAAGATCTGCGGTCATCCACCCCCGCACACATGAAATAGATGTCTCACGATCCGGACGAAGGGTAGAAACTCCCGTCCGGTGAGTGAGACTGGTCCAACCGTAGACGGTAAGAGGAAACGAGGTCGGATGATGCGTACGCGTCCGCTGAAGGTGGCGCTGCTGGGCTGTGGAGTGGTCGGCTCAGAGGTGGCGCGCATCATGACGACGCACGCCGACGACCTCGCCCAGAGGATCGGCGCCCCGGTGGAGCTCGCGGGCGTCGCCGTACGACGGCCCTCCAAGGTCCGCGAGGGCATTCCGCAGGAACTCGTCACCACCGACGCCACCGCCCTCGTCAAACGCGGGGACATTGACGTCGTGGTCGAGGTGATCGGGGGGATCGAGCCCGCCCGGACCCTCATCACCACCGCCTTCGAGCACGGCGCCTCCGTCGTCTCCGCCAACAAGGCACTGCTCGCCCAGGACGGGGCCGCCCTGCACGCCGCGGCGGAGGAGAGCGACAAGGACCTCTACTACGAGGCCGCCGTCGCCGGCGCCATCCCGCTGATCCGCCCGCTGCGCGAGTCCCTCGCCGGGGACAAGGTCAATCGGGTGCTGGGCATCGTCAACGGCACCACCAACTTCATCCTCGACAAGATGGACTCCACGGGCGCCGGCTATCAGGAGGCGCTGGACGAGGCCACCGCCCTCGGGTACGCGGAGGCCGACCCGACCGCCGACGTCGAGGGCTTCGACGCCGCCGCCAAGGCCGCCATCCTCGCCGGGATCGCCTTCCACACACGCGTGCGCCTCGACGACGTCCACCGCGAGGGCATGACCGAGGTCACCGCCGCCGACTTCCGCTCGGCGAAGGAGATGGGCTGCACCATCAAGCTGCTCGCCATCTGCGAGCGGGCGGCGGACGGGGAGTCCGTCACCGCGCGCGTGCACCCCGCGATGATTCCGCTGACCCACCCGCTCGCCTCCGTGCGCGGCGCGTACAACGCCGTCTTCGTGGAGTCCGACGCGGCCGGGCAGCTCATGTTCTACGGCCCCGGCGCGGGCGGTGCTCCCACCGCCTCCGCCGTGCTCGGCGACCTCGTCGCCGTCTGCCGCAACCGGCTCAACGGCGCAACGGGGCCCGGTGAGTCGTCGTATGCCGCCCTGACCGTCTCGCCCATGGGCGAGGTCGTCACGCGCTACCACATCAGCCTCGACGTCGCGGACAAACCGGGTGTTCTCGCCCAGGTCGCGACCGTGTTCGCCGAGCACGGGGTGTCGATCGATACGGTGCGCCAGCAGGGCAAGGACGGCGAGGCCTCCCTCGTCGTCGTCACCCACCGTGCCTTCGACGCCTCCCTTTCCGGGACCGTCGAGGCGCTGCGCAAGCTCGACACCGTGCGGGGTGTCGCCAGCATCATGCGGGTTGAAGGAGAGTAACCAGCAATGACCCACCAGTGGCGCGGAATCATCGAGGAGTACCGGGACCGGCTGCCGGTATCCGACACCACGCCGGTCGTGACGCTCCGCGAGGGCGGTACGCCCCTCGTGCCCGCGCAGGTGCTCTCCGAGCGCACGGGCTGCGAGGTCCACCTGAAGGTGGAGGGGGCCAACCCCACCGGATCCTTCAAGGACCGGGGCATGACCATGGCCATCAGCAAGGCCAAGGAGGAGGGGGCCAAGGCCGTCATCTGTGCCTCCACCGGCAACACGTCGGCGAGTGCCGCCGCCTACGCCGTGCGCGCGGGGATGGTTTCGGCCGTTCTCGTCCCGCAGGGCAAGATCGCCCTCGGCAAGATGGGCCAGGCCCTCGTGCACGGCGCGAAGATCCTCCAGGTCGACGGCAACTTCGACGACTGCCTCACGCTCGCGCGCGCGCTGAGCGAGAACTACCCGGTGGCGCTGGTCAATTCGGTCAATCCGGTGCGTATCGAGGGCCAGAAGACGGCCGCCTTCGAGATCGTGGACATGCTCGGCGACGCCCCCGACATCCACGTCCTGCCGGTGGGCAACGCGGGCAACATCACCGCCTACTGGAAGGGCTACAAGGAGTACGCCGCCGACGGGATCGCCACGAAGACCCCGCGCATGTGGGGCTTCCAGGCCTCCGGCAGTGCGCCGATCGTGCGCGGCGAGGTCGTCAAGGACCCCTCGACGATCGCCACCGCCATTCGCATCGGCAACCCGGCCTCCTGGCAGTACGCCCTTGCCGCGCGCGACGAGTCGGGCGGTGCCATCGACGAGGTGACGGACCGTGAAATCCTGCGCGCCTACCGCCTGTTGGCCGCACAGGAGGGCGTCTTCGTGGAGCCCGCCTCCGCCGCGTCCGTGGCCGGTCTGCTGAAGGCCGCCGAGCAGGGCAGGGTCGACCGGGGGCAGCGCATCGTGTGCACCGTCACCGGCAACGGCCTGAAGGACCCCGACTGGGCCGTCGCCGGCGCCCCGCAGCCGGTCACCGTGCCGGTCGACGCGGCCGCCGCGGCCGAGCGCCTCGGCCTGGGCTGAGCGGATCCGCCTCGCGAGGGGTGCACAGGGGGCTTACGACACGCATCGTGCGCCTCCTGTGCGCCCTATGTCGCCACAGAACCTTCCTTCGATAGGCTGTACTGAACCCGCCCATTGCATATGCCTGCGCATATGGGTGACGTCGCGCCGTCTGCGCGACCCGAGGGTCTCCCCGTACGTATCGAATGTCTTCGACAGTCACGCAGCTCAAGGAGAGTCAACGAGCGATGGCCGGTCCAGCGTTCCGCGCCGCCGCCGTCCGGGTGCGCGTTCCCGCCACCAGCGCCAATCTCGGCCCGGGCTTCGACGCCCTCGGCCTCGCGCTGGGGCTCTACGACGACGTGGTCGTCCGGGTGGCCGACTCCGGGCTGCACATCGACATCGCGGGGGAGGGCAGCGAGACCCTCCCGCGTGACGAGTCTCACCTCCTCGTCCGCTCCCTGCGCACCGCCTTCGATCTGCTGGGCGGACAGCCCCGCGGCCTGGAAATCGTCTGCGCCAACCGCATTCCGCACGGCCGGGGCCTGGGCTCCTCCTCCGCCGCCATCTGCGCCGGCATCGTCGCCGCCCGCGCGGTGACCATAGGCGGCGAGGCCCGCCTGGACGACGCGGCGCTGCTGGAACTGGCCACGGAGATCGAGGGCCACCCGGACAACGTGGCCGCGTGTCTGCTCGGCGGATTCACCCTGTCCTGGATGGAGTCCGGCGCCGCCCGGGCGATCAGGATGGAGCCCGATGATTCCATCGTTCCGGTGGTTTTCGTGCCCGGAAAGCCGGTGCTGACCGAAACCGCGCGCGGCCTGCTGCCGCGCACCGTGCCGCACGTCGACGCGGCTGCCAACGCGGGCCGTGCCGCGCTGCTCGTCGAGGCCCTCACCCGGCGCCCCGAGCTGCTGCTGCCCGCCACCGAGGACCGCCTCCACCAGGAGTACCGCGCCCCGGCCATGCCGGAGAGCGCCGCGCTGGTGGAGCGGCTGCGCGCCGACGGCATCCCGGCCGTCATCTCGGGCGCGGGACCCACCGTCATGGCGCTGGCCGACCCTGCCAGTGCCGACAAGGTCGCCCACCTCGCAGGCGCGGGCTGGGCGGCGAACCGGCTGGACCTCGATGTCCAGGGAGCGAGCGTGCTGCCGCTTGCGACCTGACACACGGTTGCCGGATTTCGAGAGGGGGAATGTTTGTTGGATCCGGTAGTGTTAACCTCAAGTCTGCACCCGACCCCACCATGGCGAGGTGCCTCGTGTCCCAGTCCGGGACAGACATTCTTCCGGGAGCCTCCCACGCCACTCCGTGTTCCGTGCGCCGTACCTGGGCAGTACGTCGTATGCGGACATTGAGCGGGCCGCCGGGCACGCTTCGGAATCGGTGCTACCACGCCAAGTGACACTGGGTGTCACGGCTCGCGGAAGCGCCATCACCGCACATTTCCTCCGCCGCTTTGGCGGACCACCGCCCCGGCACGGTTCACGGAAGACAGGACCGTAGTCGGACAGCACAACCGGTCGCCGAGCCAGACAGGCCGACGTCCGCTCCAGGGAAGGACCCTTCGTGAGCGACACCACCGATCTGATGGGCGCACGTGTCGAGGAGACCGCTGCCGCGCCCGCCACGGACGCCTCCGCGCCTGCCACCGGTGCCGGCTCCCGGCGGCGCCGCGGTACCGGCCTCGAGGGCATGGTGCTGGCCGAGCTGCAGCAGGTCGCCTCGGGCCTCGGCATCAGGGGCACCGCGCGGATGCGCAAGAGCCAGCTGATCGAGGTCATCAAGGAGGCCCAGGCCGCCGGGGGCAGCGCCCCCAAGGCCGAGCCGGCCACCGAGACCAAGCCCAAGCGCCGCGCCACCTCCAAGGCCCGTACGGGTGAGGCCGCCGTCGACGGCGAGAAGAAGGCCGAGGCCCCCGCCGAGAAGGCCGTGGCCCAGCAGCAGATCGAGATCCCCGGCCAGCCGGCCTCCGACGACGCCCCGACCGAGCGCCGTCGTCGCCGCGCCACCGCCGACGCCGGCAGCCCCGCCGCGAGCGGCGCCGAGACCGTCGCCGCCGAGGCCAAGGCCGAGCCCAAGGCCGAGACGCCGGCCCAGCAGGGCGAGGCCGCCAAGGGCGACGCCGGTGACGGCGAGGGCCGTGGCCGCCGCGACCGCCGTGAGCGTGGCCGCGACCGCGACCGTGACCGCCGCGGCAAGGGCGACGACCAGCAGGGCGGCCAGCGTCAGCAGCAGGGCCAGCAGCAGGGCGGCCGCCAGGACCGGCAGCAGGACGACGACGACTTCGAGGGCGGCCGCCGGGGCCGTCGCGGCCGCTACCGCGACCGCCGTGGCCGCCGTGGCCGCGACGACGTCGCCGAGCCGCAGCTGGCCGAGGACGACGTCCTGATCCCCGTCGCGGGCATTCTGGACATCCTCGACAACTACGCGTTCATCCGGACCTCCGGCTACCTCCCGGGTCCGAACGACGTGTACGTCTCCCTCGCCCAGGTCCGCAAGAACGGCCTGCGTAAGGGCGACCACATCACCGGTGCGGTCCGCCAGCCGAAGGAGGGCGAGCGCCGCGAGAAGTTCAACGCCCTCGTCCGCCTCGACTCCGTCAACGGCATGGCGCCCGAACACGGCCGTGGCCGCCCGGAGTTCAACAAGCTGACCCCGCTCTACCCGCAGGACCGCCTCCGCCTGGAGACGGACCCGGGCGTGCTGACCACCCGCATCATCGACCTCGTGTCGCCGATCGGTAAGGGCCAGCGTGGTCTGATCGTGGCCCCGCCGAAGACCGGCAAGACCATGATCATGCAGGCGATCGCCAACGCGATCACGCACAACAACCCCGAGTGCCACCTGATGGTCGTCCTCGTCGACGAGCGTCCGGAAGAGGTCACCGACATGCAGCGGTCGGTCAAGGGCGAGGTCATCTCCTCGACCTTCGACCGCCCGGCCGAGGACCACACGACGGTCGCCGAGCTCGCCATCGAGCGCGCCAAGCGTCTGGTGGAGCTGGGCCACGACGTCGTCGTGCTGCTCGACTCGATCACGCGTCTGGGCCGTGCGTACAACCTGGCCGCGCCCGCTTCCGGCCGCATCCTGTCCGGTGGTGTCGACTCGACCGCGCTGTACCCGCCGAAGCGGTTCTTCGGTGCGGCGCGGAACATCGAGGACGGCGGTTCGCTGACCATCCTGGCCACGGCTCTTGTCGACACCGGGTCCCGCATGGACGAGGTGATCTTCGAGGAGTTCAAGGGCACCGGCAACATGGAGCTGAAGCTCGACCGCAAGCTCGCCGACAAGCGGATCTTCCCGGCGGTGGACGTGGACGCGTCCGGCACCCGTAAGGAAGAGATCCTGCTCGGCAACGAGGAGCTGGCGGTCGTCTGGAAGCTGCGGCGCGTGCTGCACGCACTGGACCAGCAGCAGGCGATCGAGCTGCTGCTCGACAAGATGAAGCAGACGAAGTCGAACGTCGAGTTCCTGATGCAGATCCAGAAGACGACGCCGACGCCGGGCAACGGAGACTGAGCGGCCAATCACCGTTGAGGTGACTGTGGTTGGCCGGCTGCGGGTCGTTCGCGGCCGGCCGCGCAGTTCCCCGCGTCCCTAGCTGGATATGCCCGCCCCCTGTCTGCACGTGACGGGGGGCGGGCTTTTGCCGCAAGGCCACCGGAAAGGCCACAAGCGAGATCTTTGCCACAAGAATCTCCGCCGGTACCGGCTTCCGGGCGTACGACATCCGGGGCTGAATCCGCAGGTGAGCGGGGTGCCCCCGTACGGGACGACTACACAGCGTGCCCGTCGCTGTACGCGGTGGGCACGCTGCGTTGTGCAACTCTTTCCCAAGTTTCTCCGTCTGACATTGCGGAGCGACGATGGAGCGGTACTGACCGCGCCCGACCCTGAAAGCAGGGGGTAATCGACCGCGAGACCTAGGAGCGATGTGTCCGCCGAGAGCACTCCGGAGCCCGTCATACCCGAGCCGGGCGAGACCGGTCCCCGCAAGGGTGGCAAGGGCCGCCGCCGCAAGGCCCCCAGCAAGGGGAGCAGGGCTCTGCGCGTCACGGCCTGGACCCTCGCGGGCGTGGTGGTCCTGGGCGGCGCCGGCATCGGGTACGTGTACTTCAAGCTCAACGGCAACCTCAAGAGCGTCGACATCGACCAGGCCCTCGGCAACGACCGGCCCAGGAAGATCGACAACGGCTCCCAGAACATCCTGGTCCTCGGCTCGGACAGCCGCGCCGGCTCCAACAAGACGCTCGGCGGCGGCGTCGACGACGGCAGCGCCCGCTCCGACACGGCGATGATCGTCCACGTCTACGAGGGCCACAAGAAGGCCAGCGTGGTCTCCATCCCGCGGGACACCCTGATCGACCGCCCGGCCTGCACCGACGCCAAGGGCACCAAGCACCCGGCCGCGTCCGGCGCGATGTTCAACGAGTCCTACGGCACCGGCGGCGCGGCCTGCGCGGTGAAGACCGTCGAGTCGATCACCGGCATCCGCATGGACCACTATCTGGAGGTCGACTTCGCGGGCTTCCAGAAGCTCATAGACGGCCTCGGCGGCGTCCCGGTCACGACGACCAAGAGCATCGACGACCCGCACAGCCACCTGACCCTGCAGGCCGGCACCCACACGCTCAACGGCCGGCAGGCCCTCGGCCTGGTCCGCACCCGGCACGGCGTCGGCGACGGCTCCGACCTGGGCCGCATCCAGCTCCAGCAGGCCTTCGTCAAGGCACTGATCAACCAGGTCGAGCACGTCGGCGTGTTCACCAACCCGAAGAAGCTCTACGACCTCGCCGACACCGCCACCAAGACCGTCACCACCGACTCCGACCTCGGCTCGGTCAACTCCCTGATCGACTTCACGGACGGCCTCAAGGGCATCGGCGCGAACCACATGACGATGGTCACCATGCCGGTCCAGTACGACCCGGCCGACCCCAACCGGGTCCTCCTGGAGAAGACGAAGGCCCAGCTGGTCTGGGACGCCCTGAAGCACGACCGCCCGATCCCGAAGTCGGCCACAGAGGGTACGGCCACAGGTGAGGCCAAGGGCGTGGTGAGCGGCTGAGGGGCGCCCCCTCACCCGCAGGAATAGAACATCCGCACCCCCGGTTTGGGTGGATGGCCCCAGTCCTGGCAGACTGGTACGTCGGCTCCGGTTCACGCTCCCGCACCCCGCGGCGGCGACCCGGCGCCCTCCCGAAACCTAGGAGACACCTTGAAGCGCGACATCCACCCCGCGTACGTCGAGACGCAGGTCAGCTGCACCTGCGGCGCGTCGTTCACCACCCGCAGCACCATCGAGTCCGGCACCATCCGGGCCGAGGTCTGCTCCGAGTGCCACCCGTTCTACACGGGCAAGCAGAAGATCCTCGACACCGGTGGCCGTGTGGCCCGCTTCGAGGCCCGCTTCGGCAAGGCTGCCGCCGGCTCCAAGAAGTAGCGAGCCCCAATTCGCCGGTCCACGGCCACGCCCTTGTGGGGGTGTGCCCGGGACCGGCGTTTTTGGTCGCCCGCCAGCCCTTCACCCGCAGTATCAGGAGCCCAAGATGTTCGAGGCCGTCGACGAACTCGTCGCCGAGCATGCCGATCTGGAGAAGAAGCTCGCCGACCCGTCGGTCCATGCCGACCAGGCGAACGCGCGCAAGCTCAACAAGCGCTACGCCGAGCTGACCCCGATCGTCGCCACGTACCGCTCCTGGAAGCAGGCCGGCGACGACATCGAGACCGCCCGTGAGCTTGCCGCCGACGACCCCGACTACGCTGCTGAGTTCGTCGCGGAAATCAAGGAGCTGGACAAGCAGCGCGAGGAGCTGACCGAGAAGCTGCGCCTGCTGCTCGTCCCGCGCGACCCGAGCGACGACAAGGACGTCATCCTGGAGATCAAGGCGGGCGCGGGCGGCGACGAGTCGGCCCTGTTCGCCGGCGATCTGCTGCGCATGTATCTGCGCTACGCCGAGCGCGTGGGCTGGAAGACCGAGATCATCGACGCCACCGAGTCCGAGCTGGGCGGCTACAAGGACGTCCAGGTCGCCGTGAAGACCAAGGGCGGCCAGGGCGCCACCGAGCCCGGCCAGGGCGTCTGGGCCCGGCTGAAGTACGAGGGCGGTGTGCACCGCGTGCAGCGCGTCCCCGCGACCGAGTCCCAGGGCCGTATCCACACCTCCGCCGCCGGTGTCCTCGTGACCCCCGAGGCCGAGGAGGTCGAGGTCGAGATCAACCCGAACGACCTCCGGATCGACGTCTACCGGTCCTCCGGACCGGGCGGCCAGTCCGTCAACACCACCGACTCCGCGGTGCGCATCACGCACCTGCCGACCGGCGTCGTCGCCTCCTGCCAGAACGAGAAGAGCCAGCTGCAGAACAAGGAGCAGGCGCTGCGTATCCTGCGCTCCAGGCTGCTCGCCGCGGCGCAGGAGGAGGCCGAGCGGGAGGCCGCCGACGCCCGCCGCAGCCAGGTCCGCACGGTCGACCGCTCCGAGAAGATCCGCACCTACAACTTCCCGGAGAACCGCATCTCGGACCACCGCGTCGGCTTCAAGGCGTACAACCTGGACCAGGTCCTGGACGGCGACCTCGACTCGGTCATCCAGGCCTGCGTCGACGCCGACTCGGCGGCGAAGCTGGCAGCTGCATAAAGGCACGTACGAGTACCACACGGAGGACTTGCGTGAACCTGCTGCTCGCGGAGGTGGCCCAGGCCACCCAGCGGCTGGCCGACGCCGGCGTGCCCTCGCCGCGCAACGACGCGGAGGAGCTCGCCGCGTTCGTGCACGGCGTGAAGCGCGGCGAACTGCACTCCGTGAAGGACTCGGACTTCGACGCCCGGTACTGGGAGGTCATCGCCCGGCGCGAACAGCGCGAGCCGCTGCAGCACATCACCGGCCGGGCCTACTTCCGGTACCTGGAGCTGCAGGTCGGGCCCGGCGTCTTCGTGCCCCGGCCGGAGACCGAGTCCGTGGTCGGCTGGGCCATAGACGCCGTACGGGCCATGGACGTCGTCGAGCCGTGCATCGTCGACCTGTGCTCCGGCTCCGGCGCCATCGCGCTCGCCCTCGCCCAGGAGGTCCCGCGCTCCCGGGTGCACGCCGTGGAGCTGTCCGAGGAAGCCCTGGTGTGGACCCGTAAGAACGTCGCGGGCTCCAGGGTCGACCTGCGCCAGGGCGACGCCCTCACCGCCTTCCCCGACCTGGACGGCCAGGTCGACCTGGTCATCTCCAACCCGCCGTACATCCCGCTGACGGAGTGGGAGTACGTCGCCCCCGAGGCCCGCGACTACGACCCCGAGCTGGCCCTGTTCTCCGGCGAGGACGGTCTCGACCTCATCCGCGGCCTGGAACGCACCGCACACCGGCTGCTGCGCCCCGGCGGCGTCGTCGTGATCGAGCACGCCGACACCCAGGGCGGCCAGGTGCCGTGGATCTTCACCGAGGAGCGGGGCTGGGCGGACGCGGCCGACCATCCCGACCTCAACAACCGCCCCCGGTTCGCGACCGCCCGCAGGGCGCTGCCGTGAGCACCCCCCAGGCAGTGTTTTCCGAAGTCCCGCATTACGTGTACGAGGAGGCCCGCTAGACATGGCACGGCGATACGACACCAACGACGCGACCGACCGTGCGACGGGTCTGCGCGAGGCCGCGTCCGCGGTCCGCCGGGGCGAGCTGGTGGTGCTGCCGACCGACACGGTGTACGGCATCGGCGCCGACGCGTTCTCCTCCGAGGCCGTCGCCGACCTGCTCGCGGCCAAGGGCCGGGGCCGCACCATGCCCACCCCTGTCCTCATCGGCTCCCCGAACACCCTGCACGGCCTCGTCACGGACTTCTCCGAGCTGGCCTGGGAACTCGTCGACGCGTTCTGGCCGGGCGCCCTCACCCTGGTCGCCAAGCACCAGCCGTCCCTGCAGTGGGACCTCGGCGACACCCGCGGCACCGTGGCCATCCGCATGCCCCTGCACCCCGTCGCGATCGAACTGCTCACCGAGGTCGGCCCGATGGCCGTCTCCTCCGCCAACCTCACCGGCCACCCGGCGCCGGAGGACTGCGACGCGGCGCAGGAGATGCTCGGCGACTCCGTTTCCGTCTACCTCGACGGCGGCCCGACCCCCGCCAACGTCCCGTCGTCCATCGTCGACGTCACCGGCCGGGTGCCGGTGCTGCTGCGCGAGGGCGCGATCTCCCCGGACGAGCTGCGAAAGGTCGTACCCGACCTCGAGGTGGCGAATTGACGGCCCCTGAAGCGGGGCGTGGCATAGGCATCGGGGAGCGTCTCGCGGAGGAGACGACGACGTTCGGCTTTCCGCGTGACACCTTCCGCATCCTCCACGTCAGCACCGGCAATGTGTGCCGCTCGCCCATCACCGAGCGGCTGACCCGCCATTTCGTGACGGAGCGGCTCGGCGTGCTCGGCGGCGGGCTGATCGTGGAGAGCGCCGGCACCTGGGGCCACGAGGGCGCGCCGATGGAGGCCAACGCGGAGGCCGTACTGGCCGAGTTCGGCGCGGACGCCTCCGGGTTCACCGGCCGGGAGCTGCTGGACGAGCACGTCATCAGAGCCGACCTGGTCCTCACCGCGACCCGCGACCACCGCGCCCAGGTCATCTCCATGGGCCATTCGGCGGGCCTGCGCACCTTCACCCTGAAGGAGTTCACCCGCCTGGTCCGCGCCATAGACCCGACCACGCTGCCGCCCCTGGAGGACGGCGTGGTCCTGCGCGCCCGCGCCCTGGTCCGCGCGGCGGCGGCCCTGCGCGGCTGGCTCCTCGCCCCCACCGCTGAGGCGGACGAGGTCTACGACCCGTACGGCGCGCCGATCACCTTCTTCCGGTCCATCGGCGACGAGATACGAGAGGCGCTGGATCCGGTGGTGACGGCGCTGACCGGGGTTCCGGCCCGGATGTAGGCGGCACGACGGCACGACGGCACGACGGCACGTCGGCACGACGGCACGTCGGCACGTCGACACCGGGCGCCCCGGCTGTCCCGGGCCTACATTGGGCATACGTCACCGTCGACCGCCCGGGAGCCCGCCATGTCGGTCACCCCTACCCTCAAGACCGGCGTCCTGCGGCAACAGGACCCCGAGCTGGCCGAGATCCTGCTCGGCGAACTGCACCGGCAGTCGACCTCCCTGCAGCTGATCGCCGCCGAGAACTTCACCTCGCCCGCCGTGCTGGAAGCGCTCGGCTCGCCGCTCGCCAACAAGTACGCCGAGGGCTACCCCGGCGCCCGGTACCACGGCGGCTGCGAACTCGTCGACGTGGCCGAGCGGCTCGCCGTCGACCGGGCCAAGGCACTCTTCGGCGCCCAGCACGCCAACGTCCAGGCCCACTCGGGCTCTTCGGCCGTCCTGGCCGCCTACGCGGCCCTGCTGCGCCCCGGCGACACCGTCCTCGCCCTCGGCCTGCACTACGGCGGTCACCTCACCCACGGCTCACCCGCGAACTTCTCCGGCCGCTGGTTCGACTTCGTGGGGTACGGGGTGGACGCGGAGACCGGGCTCATCGATCACGACCAGGTTCGCCACCTCGCCCTGGGCCACCGGCCGAAGGCGATCGTGTGCGGCTCCATCGCCTACCCCCGCCACTTCGACTACGCCTTCTTCCGCGAGGTCGCCGACGAGGTCGGCGCCTATCTGATCGCGGATGCCGCACATCCCATCGGGCTGGTCGCCGGGGGAGCGGCGCCGAACCCGGTGCCGTACGCCGACGTCGTGTGCGCCACCACCCACAAGGTGCTGCGCGGTCCGCGCGGCGGGATGATCCTGTGCGGGCGCGAGCTGGCCGAGCGTGTCGACCGGGCGGTGTTCCCCTTCACCCAGGGCGGCGCCCAGATGCACACGATCGCCGCGAAGGCCGTGGCGTTCGGCGAGGCGGCGACACCGGCCTTCGGCGTGTACGCCCATCAGGTGGTCGCCAATGCGCGGGTGCTGGCCGGTCGGCTGGCCGCCGAGGGCCTCGTCGTCAGCACCGGCGGCACGGACACCCATCTGATCACCGCCGACCCCGCCCCGCTCGGCGTGGACGGCCGCAGCGCCCGCGGCCGGCTCATCGCCGCCGGGATCGTCCTGGACTGCTGTGTGCTGCCGCACGGAGACGGCCGCGGCCTGCGCCTGGGCACGGCCGCGGTGACCACGCAGGGCATGGGGGAGCCGGAGATGGCCCGGATCGCCTCGCTGATCGCCGGTGTCCTGAGAGGCGACGCCGAGACGCCCGAGGTCCGGCAGGCCGTCCGGGAACTGACGGAGGCCTTCCCGCCGTATCCGGTCTGACGGGACACGGCACGGGGCGCCCGGCAGACGCCTCGCGTGCGTGTCCGCGTACGGAAACAAGCCTGTGTCCATCCCGTCGCCGGCAGCTCTGGGGCACGAGCCGGGGGTTTATTGTGTGAGCTTGAGGTCGGCTACCGGAACTCGTGGGGCATATCTGTGCGTGAATTTCTGCTGACGTTGCTCATCACGGCCGCGGTCACGTATCTGGCGACCGGACCGGTGCGGAAGTTCGCCATCATGGCCGGTGCGATGCCCGAGATCCGGGCCCGTGACGTGCACCGGGAACCTACGCCCCGGCTCGGCGGTATCGCGATGTTCTTCGGGCTGTGCGCGGGTCTGCTCGTGGCCAGCCATCTCACCAACGTCGGCGAGATCTTCAAGACCTCCAATGAACCCCGCGCGCTGCTCTCCGGCGCCGCCCTCATCTGGCTCATCGGCGTCCTGGACGACAAGTTCGAGATCGACGCGCTGATCAAGCTCGGCGGCCAGATGATCGCCGCGGGCGTCATGGTCGTACAGGGTCTGACCATTCTGTGGCTGCCGGTACCCGGCGTGGGCATCGTCGCGCTGACCTCGTGGCAGGGCACGCTGCTCACCGTCGCGATGGTCGTGATCACCATCAACGCCGTGAACTTCGTCGACGGACTCGACGGCCTGGCCGCCGGCATGGTCGCCATCGCGTCCGTGGCCTTCTTCCTGTACGCGTACCGGATCTGGTACGGCTACAACATCGAGGCCGCCGCCCCCTCGACGCTCTTCGCCGCCTGCCTGATCGGCATGTGTCTGGGTTTCCTGCCGCACAACATGCATCCCGCCCGCATCTTCATGGGCGACTCGGGCTCGATGCTGCTGGGCCTGGTGCTCGCCGCAGCCGCCGTCTCCCTCACGGGCCAGGTGGATCCGGACGCGATGCGGCTGTTCTTCCACGGCAGCGAGCGGCAGACCGTGCAGGCCACCGTTCCGGTCTTCGTCCCGCTGCTGCTGCCGCTGACGGTCATCGCGATCCCGACGGCGGACCTGGTGCTCGCGATCGTCCGGCGCACCTGGCGCGGCCAGTCCCCGTTCGCCGCCGACCGGGGCCATCTGCACCACCGCCTGCTGGAGATCGGCCACTCGCACAGCCGGGCCGTGCTGATCATGTACTTCTGGTCGGCCCTGATCGCCTTCGGCGCCCTCGCGTACTCGGTGAACTCGGCCTCGATGTGGATCGTGCTCGGCGTGGTGTTCCTCAGCGCGGTCGGCCTGGTCCTCCTGCTGCTCCCGCGCTACACGCCGCGGGTGCCGAGGTGGACACAGCGGTTCCTGCCGCCGCGGTACCGCCAGCAGCGCCGTACCAGGGCCGCGGTGGCCGTGGTGAGGGAGGCCGGCGAGCCGGAGGAGACGCAGGGGACGAAGGATCGCGCCCCCGTCGCCGCCGGATTCTCAAGCGTCAACGGGGCGACCGCCATCGGCCCTCGTTCGCGTTTCGTTGATCGCCACTGAGGCGAACAAGGTAAGAATCTGACTAGAGCATTGCCCATTCATGGGGGTGCAAAATTCCCTATACCAGACAAATGGGCGCGGTTTTAGCTCAGGCGTGCACCGTCACTCTCATGTGTGACAGCAAGCACACCGAGCAGGTAAAGACCTCATCAAATAGTTTGTGATACGGTTCACGAGAACCCGGGATGGAGCCGAAGGACCGTAGTGCGACGGTCCATTGGTGTGAGGTCTCGATCACTCAGCCCGGGACTACGCTCGTCCATGACGACACCCTGCCCCCTTGTGAAAGCGGAGTTGCCGCCATGCCGTCCAAAGACGCCCGGAACCTACTGCAGATCGCTGTACCCACAGCGATCGCAGGCGTGATCGCTGTCGCCGTGAGCGCAGCGGTCGCGGGGGGCAAGGGTGCGCTCGGCGCGGCGGTCGGCACGGTGCTGGCCATCCTGTTCATGGGAATCGGCCTGTACGTGCTGCAGTGGACGGCAAAAACGCTCCCCCAGCTCTTCCAGATGATGGGGCTGCTGCTCTACGTAGCCCAGTTGCTGCTCCTCCTGATCTTCGTCGCTGTTTTCAAGGACACCTCTCTCTTCAACGCGAAGACGTTCGCCGTGTCGCTCGTCGTCGCGACCGTCGTGTGGATGGCCGCGCAGGCTCGTGCGCACATCAAGGCCAAGATCTTCTACATCGATCCGGCCCCTGAGAAGAGCGAGAAGCCCGAGAAGACAGGGCCGCCGTCGTGAGGGGTAGGGGCGGGATAAAGGGCTGTGAGATCTCCTGCTATCGTCCGGTGCCAACTGCGGCATCGCGGGCGCGGGCACCTGAGCTGACGCCTGCTCGATCGCGAGGCTCGATGCCCCCCAGCCGCCCCCACATCCGTAACACCAGTCCGGTGCCGATCCGCGGCCGCGCGCCGCGCCGACACAACGAGGTTGCCGTACCCATGCGTCACGCCGAAGGAGCCCGCGGTGAGTGCTGACCAGACCCAGCTCGCCTTTGACTGGAGTTGTCGGGTCATGTCCGACAACGGGTGCGGATTCCCGGCCCCGGGCCTGCAGTCCTTCCTGTTCAAGCCGCTCGTGACGGTCGGGGGCTTCGAGTTCAACAAGGTGATGTTGCTCGCGCTCGTCACCACCCTGCTCATCGTCGGCTTCTTCTGGGCCGCCTTCGGCAAGGCCAAGGTCGTCCCGGGCAAGCTCCAGATGGTCGGCGAGGCCGGTTACGACTTCGTGCGCCGCGGCATCGTTTACGAGACCCTCGGCAAGCGCGAGGGCGAGAAGTACGTCCCGTTCATGGTCTCGCTGTTCTTCTTCGTCTGGATCATGAACGTCTGGTCCGTGATCCCGCTGGCGCAGTTCCCGGTGTCCTCGGTCATCGCCTTCCCGGCGGTGCTGGCCGCGATCGTCTACATCACCTGGGTCTCGCTGACCTTCAAGAAGCACGGCTTCGTCGGCTTCTTCAAGAACGTCACGGGCTACGACAAGTCGCTCGGTGGCGTGCTGCCGCTCGTCATGGTCATCGAGTTCTTCTCGAACCTGCTGGTGCGCCCGTTCACGCACGCTGTGCGACTCTTCGCCAACATGTTCGCCGGTCACCTGATGCTGGTCATGTTCACCGTGGCCTCCTGGTACCTGCTGAACAGCTGGCTGGTCGTGGGCGCCGGCGTCTCCTTCGTGATGACGATGGCCATGATCTGCTTCGAGCTCTTCGTCCAGGCCGTCCAGGCGTACGTCTTCGTGCTGCTGGCCTGCTCCTACATTCAGGGCGCTCTCGCCGAGCACCACTGAGCCGTACCACCCCCGCCAACCCCCAGACGTCCGGTGGCCAACCCCCACCGGTCCATGAAAGAGAAGGAAGAACCGGCATGTCCGCTGCTCTTGAGACCCTCGCCGCCACCGCTGGTGTCCACGGCTCCGTCGGCTCGATCGGCTACGGCCTCGCTGCGATCGGCCCCGGCATCGGCGTCGGCATCATCTTCGGTAACGGTACGCAGGCCCTGGCCCGCCAGCCCGAGGCCGCCGGTCTGATCCGCGCCAACCAGATCCTGGGCTTCGCCTTCTGTGAGGCGCTCGCCCTGATCGGCATCGTTATGCCGTTCGTGTTCGGTAAGTAATCACCCCTTACCCGACACGAATCGACGAAAGGCACTGATGTGATCGCCAACCTGGTACAGCTGGCGGCCGAGACCGAGCAGAACCCGCTCGTTCCCGAGAGCCCTGAGCTGGTCGTCGGCACCATCGCCTTCGCCATCGTGTTCTTCTTCTTCTGGAAGAAGCTGCTTCCGAACATCAACAAGGTTCTGGAGGAGCGCCGCGCGGCGATCGAAGGTGGTATCGAAGAGGCCGACGCCATGAAGGTGGAGGCCGCGAGCGTCCTTGAGCAGTACAAGGCACAGCTCGCCGAGGCCCGGCACGAGGCCGCGCGCCTGCGCCAGGAGGCGCAGGAGCAGGGTGCCGCGCTCATCGCCGAGATGCGTGCCGAGGGTCAGCGGCAGCGCGAGGAGATCGTCGCCGCCGGCCACGCGCAGATCGACGCCGACCGCAAGGTCGCCGCGTCCACGCTGCGTCAGGACGTCGGCAAGCTCGCCACCGAACTGGCCGGCAAGCTCGTCGGCGAGTCCCTTGAGGACCACGCTCGCCAGAGCCGTGTGATCGACCGCTTCCTCGACGAGCTCGAGGAGAAGGCCGAGGCGACTCGATGACGGCCATGCACGGCGCGAGCCGCGAGGCCCTGGCGGCCGCGCGTGAGCGTCTCGACGCGCTGACGGACTCCACGTCCGTGGATGCCGTGCAGCTCGCCGACGAGCTGGCGGCCGTCACCGCGCTGCTCGACCGCGAGGCCGGGCTGCGCCGGGTCCTCACCGACCCGGCGCAGCCGGGAGAGGCCAAGGCGGAGCTGGTCCAGCGTCTGATCGGCGGCCAGGTGGGCGGCCCGACCGCCGACCTGGTGTCCGGACTGGCCCGCTCCCGCTGGTCGCAGCCCCGCGACCTGGTGGACGCGCTGGAGGAGCTGGCGAACATCGCCGACCTCACGGCAGCGGAGAAGGCGGGCACGCTGGACGATGCCGAGGACGAGCTGTTCCGGTTCGGCCGGATCGTCTCCTCCAGCACCGAGCTGCGTGCCGCGCTGACCGACCGCGCCGCGAGCGCTTCGGCGAAGGCCGAGCTGCTGCGCCGACTCCTCGGCGGCCGGGCCAAGCCCGCCACCGAGCGTCTGGTCGCGCGTCTCGTCACCGCGCCGCGTGGACGTAGCCTGGAAGCGGGACTGGAGTCCCTGTCCAAGCTCGCCGCCGAGCGCCGGGACCGTCTGGTGGCGATCGTCACCTCGGCGGTGCCGCTGAGCGACCGGCAGAAGCAGCGCCTGGGCGATGCCCTGGCGAAGCTCTACGGCCGCCGGATGCACCTCAACCTGGACGTGGATCCCGACGTGATCGGCGGGATCCGGGTGCAGGTCGGCGACGAGGTCATCAACGGCTCCCTCGCGGACCGGCTGGACGACGCCGCCCGCCGCATGGCGAGCTAGCAGCAACTCAAGAAGCAGTACGTACCTACGGCCCTGGTTGGGCCGTGCAGAGGATTCACCTCTTTATGGGGGGAGTCCCCATCCCCCCAAGTGAAACTTCGGGCCCAACAAGGAGAGCAGGGAACCCAGATGGCGGAGCTCACGATCCGGCCGGAGGAGATCCGGGACGCGCTGGAGAACTTCGTCCAGTCGTACAAGCCGGACGCGGCCTCGCGCGAGGAGGTCGGTACGGTCACCCTTGCCGGCGACGGCATCGCGAAGGTCGAGGGCCTGCCCTCGGCCATGGCCAACGAACTGCTGAAGTTCGAGGACGGCACCCTCGGCCTCGCCCTCAACCTCGAGGAGCGCGAGATCGGTGCCATCGTCCTCGGTGAGTTCAGCGGCATCGAGGAGGGGCAGCCGGTCACCCGTACCGGTGAGGTCCTCTCCGTCGCGGTCGGCGAGGGCTACCTCGGCCGTGTCGTCGACCCGCTCGGCAACCCGATCGACGGCCTCGGCGAGATCGAGACGTCCGGCCGCCGTGCGCTTGAGCTGCAGGCACCCACGGTCATGCAGCGCAAGTCGGTGCACGAGCCGATGGAGACGGGCTACAAGGCCGTCGACGCGATGACCCCGATCGGCCGTGGTCAGCGTCAGCTGATCATCGGTGACCGCCAGACCGGCAAGACCGCCCTGGCCGTCGACACGATCATCAACCAGCGCGACAACTGGCGCACCGGCGATCCGAAGAAGCAGGTCCGCTGCATCTACGTCGCCATCGGCCAGAAGGGCTCCACCATCGCCGGCGTGCGCCGCGCGCTGGAGGAGAACGGCGCCCTGGAGTACACGACCATCGTCGCCGCCCCGGCGTCCGACCCGGCCGGCTTCAAGTACCTTGCGCCGTACACCGGTTCGGCCATCGGTCAGCAGTGGATGTACGAGGGCAAGCACGTCCTCATCATCTTCGACGACCTGTCGAAGCAGGCCGACGCCTACCGCGCCGTGTCGCTGCTGCTGCGCCGCCCGCCGGGCCGTGAGGCCTACCCGGGTGACGTCTTCTACCTGCACTCCCGGCTGCTGGAGCGCTGCGCCAAGCTCTCCGACGACATGGGCGCCGGCTCGATGACCGGTCTGCCGATCGTCGAGACCAAGGCCAACGACGTCTCGGCGTTCATCCCGACCAACGTCATCTCCATCACCGACGGCCAGTGCTTCCTGGAGTCGGACCTGTTCAACGCCGGTCAGCGCCCCGCGCTGAACGTCGGTATCTCCGTCTCCCGAGTCGGTGGCAGCGCCCAGCACAAGGCGATGCGCCAGGTCTCCGGCCGCCTCCGTGTGGACCTCGCCCAGTTCCGTGAGCTGGAGGCGTTCGCCGCCTTCGGTTCCGACCTGGACGCGGCCTCGAAGGCGCAGTTGGAGCGCGGTTCGCGCATGGTCGAGCTGCTGAAGCAGGACCAGTACCAGCCGATGGCCACCGAGGACCAGGTCGTCTCCGTCTGGGCCGGCACCAACGGCCGTATGGACGACGTCCCGGTCGCCGACATCCGCCGCTTCGAGAAGGAACTGATCGACTTCCTGCACCGGAAGCACCAGGGCCTGATGACCTCCATCAAGGAGGGCGCCAAGATGTCGAGCGACACGATCCAGGCGGTCGACGACGCCGTGGCCGAGTTCAAGAAGCAGTTCGAGACCTCGGACGGCAAGCTGCTCGGCGAGGACGTTCCTGCCGCTGCCGCCAAGTGACGTAAGGAAGGGACCTGACTCATGGGAGCTCAGCTCCGGGTCTACAAGCGTCGCATCCGATCCGTCAGCGCGACCAAGAAGATCACCAAGGCGATGGAGATGATCGCCGCCTCGCGCGTCGTCAAGGCGCAGCGCAAGGTGGCGGCCTCCACGCCGTACGCGACCGAGCTGACGCGCGCGGTCACGGCGGTCGGCACCGGCTCGAACACCAAGCACCCGCTCACCACGGAGGCGGAGAACCCGGCCCGTGCCGCGGTCCTGCTCCTCACGAGCGACCGCGGTCTGGCCGGCGCCTTCAACTCCAACGCCATCAAGACGGCCGAGCAGCTGACCGAGCGCCTGGAGCGCGAGGGCAAGCAGGTCGACACGTATGTCGTCGGCCGCCGCGGTGTCGCCCACTACAACTTCCGCGAGCGCAAGATCGCGGAGTCGTTCACGGGCTTCACGGACGAGCCGACGTACGCGGACGCCAAGAAGGTCGCGGCGCCGCTGATCGAGGCCATCGAGAAGGAGACGGCCGAGGGTGGTGTGGACGAACTCCACATCGTCTTCACCGAGTTCGTCTCGATGATGACGCAGACGGCGCTCGACGCCCGGCTGCTGCCGCTGCGCCTCGAAGAGGTCGCGCAGGAGGCCGCCCCCCAGGGCGAGATCCTCCCGCTGTACGACTTCGAGCCCTCGGCGGAGGACGTCCTCGACGCCCTGCTGCCGCGCTACGTGGAGAGCCGTATCTACAACGCGCTGCTCCAGTCGGCCGCCTCGAAGCACGCCGCCACGCGGCGCGCGATGAAGTCGGCCACCGACAACGCGGGCGAGCTGATCAACACGCTCTCCCGTCTTGCCAACGCGGCCCGCCAGGCCGAAATCACCCAGGAAATCAGCGAGATCGTCGGTGGCGCCAGCGCCCTGGCCGACGCGACCGCGGGGAGTGACCGATAATGACCACCACTGTTGAGACCGCGACGGCTACGGGCCGCGTCGCCCGGGTCATCGGCCCGGTCGTCGACGTGGAGTTCCCCGTCGACGCGATGCCGGACATCTACAACGCCCTGCACGTCGAGGTCGCCGACCCGGCGAACGCGGGCGAGAAGAAGACGCTGACCCTGGAGGTCGCCCAGCACCTGGGTGACGGCCTGGTCCGCACCATCTCCATGCAGCCGACCGACGGTCTGGTCCGCCAGGCCCCGGTCACCGACACGGGCGCGGCCATCTCCGTCCCCGTCGGCGACTTCACCAAGGGCAAGGTGTTCAACACCCTCGGTGAGGTGCTGAACGTCGACGAGTCCTACGACGGCGAGCGCTGGCCGATCCACCGCAAGGCCCCGAACTTCGACGAGCTCGAGTCCAAGACCGAGATGTTCGAGACGGGCGTCAAGGTCATCGACCTGCTCACCCCGTACGTCAAGGGCGGCAAGATCGGCCTGTTCGGCGGTGCCGGCGTCGGCAAGACGGTGCTCATCCAGGAGATGATCTACCGTGTCGCCAACAACCACGACGGTGTCTCCGTGTTCGCCGGTGTCGGTGAGCGCACCCGTGAGGGCAACGACCTGATCGAGGAGATGTCGGACTCCGGCGTCATCGACAAGACCGCGCTGGTCTTCGGCCAGATGGACGAGCCCCCGGGCACCCGTCTGCGCGTGGCCCTCGCGGGTCTGACCATGGCGGAGTACTTCCGCGATGTGCAGAAGCAGGACGTGCTGTTCTTCATCGACAACATCTTCCGCTTCACGCAGGCCGGTTCCGAGGTGTCGACCCTGCTCGGCCGTATGCCCTCCGCGGTGGGCTACCAGCCGAACCTGGCCGACGAGATGGGTCTCCTCCAGGAGCGCATCACCTCGACCCGTGGTCACTCGATCACCTCGATGCAGGCGATCTACGTCCCCGCGGACGACCTGACCGACCCGGCTCCGGCCACCACCTTCGCCCACCTCGACGCGACGACGGTGCTGTCCCGTCCGATCTCCGAGAAGGGCATCTACCCGGCCGTGGACCCGCTGGACTCCACGTCCCGGATCCTGGACCCGCGCTACATCTCCGCGGACCACTACAACGCCGCCATGCGCGTGAAGACGGTCCTGCAGAAGTACAAGGACCTCCAGGACATCATCGCGATCCTCGGTATCGACGAGCTCGGCGAGGAGGACAAGCTCGTCGTCCACCGTGCCCGTCGCGTGGAGCGCTTCCTGTCCCAGAACACCCACGTCGCCAAGCAGTTCACCGGCGTCGACGGGTCGGACGTGCCGCTGGACGAGTCGATCACCGCGTTCAACGCAATCATCGACGGTGAGTACGACCACTTCCCGGAGCAGGCGTTCTTCATGTGCGGTGGCCTGGAGGACCTCAAGGCCAACGCCAAGGAGCTGGGCGTCTCCTGAACTCCCTGAGTTCGTGAGAGGGGCGCGGGCCCATCCCTTCCGGGGTGCGTCCAGCCCCTCTCTCCACGCCTACTAGAATTGACCCCAACACCCGGCAGAACCGCCGGGTGGTGACCCGAGGAGCCACCCTTGGCTGCTGAGCTGCACGTCGAGCTGGTCGCCGCGGACCGCCAGGTCTGGTCCGGCGAGGCCACCCTGGTCGTCGCGCGCACCACGTCCGGCGACATCGGCGTCATGCCCGGTCACCAGCCGCTGCTCGGTGTGCTGGAGTCGGGCCCGGTGACCATCCGTACGAGTGAAGGTGGAACGGTCGTCGCCGCGGTGCACGGCGGTTTCATCTCGTTCGCGGACAACAAGCTGTCTCTGCTGGCCGAGATCGCCGAGCTGTCGGACGAGATCGATGTCCAGCGCACGGAGCGGGAGCTGGAGCGCGCGAAGGCGGAGGGCGACGCCGCCGCCGAGCGCCGCGCAGACGTCCGCCTGCGTGCGGCGGCGGCTCGCTGAGTCCAGCGAGCGGTATGACGTCACTCAGCCGCGGCCGGCCCGGAGCAATCCGGTGCCGGTCGCGGCTGAGGCAGATGTGGGTGTTTTTCCGGTTTCATTACTCAGTGACAGTCACAGTTCCAGTACCTAGCAGACGAGGAGGTCGGTGCCGATGGTCCTCGCTCTGACTGTGTCCGGGATCGTGGTCGCGCTCGTGGTCGTGGGACTGTTCCTGTTCGGGCTGCGCCGCAGACTCATCCAGCGCTCCGGCGGCACCTTCGACTGTTCCCTGCGCTGGGACGTGGCCGAGAAACCGGACGCCAACGGCAAGGGCTGGAGCTATGGCGTCGCCCGCTACAACGGCGACCGCATCGAGTGGTACCGGGTCTTCTCCTACGCCCCCCGCCCCCGCCGCACCCTGGAGCGCGCGCAGATCGAGGTGGCCGGCCGCCGGCTGCCCGAGGGCGAGGAGGAACTGGCGCTGCTCTCCGACGCCGTGGTCCTCGCCTGTACGCATCGGGGCACCCGCCTCGAACTCGCCATGAGCGAAGACGCGCTGACCGGATTCCTCGCGTGGCTGGAGGCAGCCCCGCCCGGACAGCGCGTCAACGTCGCTTAAGGGCTCACTTACCGGTATTACAGGTTGCCGCTGATGGCGTTCACCAGCTCACCGTCGCTGGTGTCGCCGCTGAACTCCCAGAAGAACGCGCCGCCGAGCCCCTGGGACTTGGCCCAGCTCATCTTCCCGGCGATGGTCGACGGGGTGTCGTACGACCACCAGTTGCTGCCGCAGTGGGCGTACGCCGTGCCCGCGACGGTGCCGGTGACCGGGCAGGACGTCTTGAGCACCTTGTAGTCCTCGATGCCCTGTTCATAGGTGCCGGCCGCCGGTCCCGTGGCCGTGCCGCCCGGGGCGTCCTGGGTGACGCCGGTCCAGCCGCGGCCGTAGAGGCCGATGCCGATGAGCAGCTTGGACGCGGGGACCCCGATGGACCTGTACGTGGCGATCGCGTCGGCCGTGTCGAAGCCGGCCTTCGGTATGCCGGAGTACGAGGTGAGCGGGGAGTGCGGGGCGGTCGGGCCCTGGGCGTCCCAGGCGCCGAAGAAGTCGTACGACATCACGTTGTACCAGTCGGCGTACTGCGCGGCGCCCGCGTAGTCCGCGGCCTCGATCTTGCCGCCGGAGGAGCCGTCGGCGGTCACCGCGGCGGTGACGAGCTTGCTCGCACCGAACTTGGCGCGCAGCGCGGCCAGCACGTTCTTGAAGGCCGCCGCCCCGCTGGTGTCGCAGGACAGGCCGCAGGCGTTCGGATACTCCCAGTCGATGTCGATGCCGTCGAAGACATCGGCCCAGCGCGGGTCGTTGACCAGGTTGTAGCAGGAGTCGGCGAACGCGGTCGGGTTGGCCGCGGCCTGCGCGAACCCGCCGGACCAGGTCCAGCCGCCGAAGGACCACAGCACCTTGAGGTTCGGGTACTTGGCCTTCAGCTCACGCAGCTGGTTGAAGTTGCCGCGCAGCGGCTGGTCCCAGGTGTCGGCCACACCGCTCACCGACTGGTCGGCGGTGAAGGCCTTGTCGTAGTCGGCGTAGGAGTCGCCGATCGCGCACTGGCCGTTCGTCACGTTGCCGAAGGCGTAGTTGATGTGCGTGATCTTCGCCGCCGAGCCGGACGTCACCAGGTTCTTGACGTTGTAGCCCCGGCCGTAGATGCCCCACTCGGTGAAGTAGCCGAGCTTGACCTTGTCGCCGGTGGTCGGGGGAGTGGTGGTGCCGCCGCTGGTGTGCACCTTGACCGCGCCGCTGGCCGGGCCTGTCTGGCCGGCGGTGTCGCGGGCCTGCACGGTGTAGGAGTAGTCGGTGCCGGCGCTCAGGCCGCCGTCCGTGTACGAGGTGGTGGTCACCGTGCCGACGACCTTGCCGTCGCGCAGGACGTCGTAGTTCTTCACGCCCTTGTCGTCGGTGGCCGCGCCCCAGGAGAGTTTGACCGAGGTGTCGGTGATGTTCGAGGCGGTCGGGGTGCCGGGGGCGCTCGGCGGGTTGTCGCCGGGCACCGTCGTACCGTCGCAACTGGCGCCGTTCAGCTTGCAGTTGGACGGGGAGCCGGGGCCCGCGCCGTTGAAGCCGAAGGAGACGGAGGCGCCGGGGGCGAGGGTGCCGTTGTAGGACTTGTTCTTGGCGGTCCAGTGGGTGCCGGAGCTGGTCACGTCCGCGTCCCAGGCGGAGGTGACGGACGTACCGGAGGGGAAGTCCCACTCGACGGTCCAGGAGCTGATGCCGGTGGTGCCGGTGTTCTTGATGGTCCACTGGCCGCCGAAGCCGGTGCCCCAGTCGCTGGTCTTGGTGAAGCTCGCCGTCGCGGTGGCCGCGGCCTGGGCGGGGCTCGCGAGACCGACCAGGCCGGCCAGGGGGAGCAACAGGGTCGCGAGGCCCGCCGCGGCTCTGCGTCCGAGTCCGAAGCGCATGTGCGCCTCCTCGATATGGGGGATGTTGGGGAGTCGAGGGCATGACGGAGCCTTTACGCCCACGGTGCTGTGAGAGTAGAAAGGTCTGGACCACGGGTCAATAGGTCTGGACCAATCCGCCTCGTGCCCGACTAGACCCCCAACTCCTGGGCCAGGACCGCCGCTTGGACCCGGCTGCGTAGCCCCAGCTTGGCCAGCAACCGGCTCACGTGCGTCTTCACCGTGCCCTCCGCCATCTGCAGCCGCTCGGCGATCTCGGCGTTCGACAGCCCCTGGCCGACACAGGACAGCACCTCCCGCTCGCGCCGGGTCAGCCCGTCGAGGACGGCCGGATCCGCCTTCGGCTCCCGCACCGGACCGGCCGCGAACTCGGCGATCAGCCGCCGGGTCACGGCCGGCGCGACGATCCCCTCCCCACGCGCCACCGTCCGCACCGACTCCAGCAGATCCCGGGCCTCGGTGTTCTTCAGCAGAAAACCGGCCGCCCCCGCCCGCAGCGCCCCGAACACGTACTCGTCCAGGTCGAAGGTGGTCAGCACGAGCACGTCCGCGAGCCCCTCCGCCACGATCTGCCGGGTCGCCGACACCCCGTCCAGACGCGGCATCTGTATGTCCATCAGCACCAGGTCCGGCCGCAGTTCCCGGGCCAGCTCCACCGCCCGCTCCCCGTCCGCCGCCTCGCCGACCACCTCGATGTCGGGCGCGCTGCCCAGGATTAGGACCAGTCCGGCGCGTACGGCGGACTGGTCCTCGGCGACCAGGACACGGATCACGAGGGGTCTCCTTCGCTTCTTGCGGTCGTCTTGGTTCCTTCGGTCGCGGCTGCGGCTGCCGCTGCGGTTTCGGCTGCGGTTTCGGCCAGGGGAAGCGTGGCGCGTACGGCCCACCGCCCCGCCTCCGGCCCGGCCGTGAAGCCGCCGCCGAGCAGCGTCGCCCGCTCCCGCATCCCGGTCAGCCCCGAGCCCGAGCCGGGGGCGCGCGGGGTGTCACCGGGCCGGTAGGGGCTGCTGACCTCGACGCGCAGGGCGCCGTCGGCCTGCCGCAGGGTGACCAGGACGGGCCCCGGCGCCGCGTGCTTGAGCGCGTTGGTCAGCGACTCCTGCACGATGCGGTACGCGGCCAGCTCCACCGGTGCCGGCACCCGGCCGTGACCGGCCTCCAGGCGGACGTCGAGCCCGTTGGCGCACGCGCTCTTGACCAGGGCGGCGAGGCCGTCGAGCGTCGGTGTCGCGGCCGGTTCCAGATCGCCGCTGCTGTCCCGCAGGATACCGATCAGCCGGCGCATCTCGGCCAGCCCCTCCACGCTGTTCTCCCGGATCACGCTCAGCGCGTCGCGGGAGGTCTGCGGATCGTCGAGGGAGAGCGCGGCCGTGGAGTGGATCGCGATGGCGGACAGGTGGTTGGCGACCATGTCGTGCAACTCCCTTGCCATCCGCGCCCGTTCGGCCGTGACCGCCTGGGTGCGGTCCATCTCGGCGAGCAGCGCGGTCTGTTGGGCGCGCAGCCGGGCGGCCTCGGCGGCATCGCGATGATTGCGCACCACCCAGCCGGTGGCGGCGGGCGCGAGCGCGACGACGCCGATGCCCACGCCGATCAGCAGCCCCTGCGGATCGCGCCAGAGCGCGGCGGGTACGACCCCGCCGACCACCGTCAGCATCCCGGTGGTCCAGGGGATGCGGCGGGCCGAGGCGGGGCTGCCGTACAGGACGGCCGCGTACATCAGGTCGGTGTACATGACGATGGTGACGACGTTGCCCAACGTCACCGTGTCCAGGGTCAGCGCGAGCGTGCCGACGACCAGGGCGATGCGGGGCCGGACGCGGCGCAGCAGCTCGCACGCGGCGGTCGCCAACAGCGGCACCAGCGGCGCCCAGGACGCGTGCCACAGCACCAGTGGGTCCGAGGGCACGCGCGGATGGATCCCGAGGAGCCACAGCAGCATCCCGCCGAGCAGCCCGCCCACGGCGATGCGCAGGTCGTCACGGTGGGGCCGGGGGAGCGCGAGGGTCATGCGTCCATCCAACACGGCCCACGACCGGCCCGCGTGCTCCCCTGGCAGGGTCCTGCACTGCAACTTTCGCTTACGCCGGGTTCGCCCCCGCAGACGACGATCCGCGCCCCCGTCGCCGGGACCCTGGAGAGGTGAGCGAGGGGAGCGGACCATGGTTGTCGGATTGATCATCGCCTGTGAGGTGGCGTTCTGGGTGCTGCTGGCGGCCGGACTGACCTTCCGGTACGGGCTGCGGATGCCGCGGACCGGACTGGCGCTGCTGCTGTGCGAGCCGCTCCTGGAGGTCGTGCTCTTCGCGGTGACCGCGATCGACCTGAAGAACGGCGCCCAGCCGGACTGGCGGCACGGCCTGGCCGCCGTCTACATCGGCTTCACGGTCGGGCTCGGCCACTCCACGATCAAGTGGGCCGACGCCCGGGTCGCCCACCGCTTCGCCGGGGGCCCGCCCCCGGTGAAGCCGCCCCGCTACGGCACGGCCCGCGCCGTCCACGAATGGAAGGTCGCGGGCCGCTGGATCCTGGCCTCGGTGGTCGCCCTCGCCCTGCTGCAGTCCGCCATCTGGTACGTGGGCTCCACCGGCGACACCGGCTCCCTGCGCCAGTGGCAGGTGCGGATGCTCTGGCTGATCGGCATCAACGTGATCATCGCCGGCAGCTACACGCTGTTCCCGAAGCGCGAGCGCTGACGCTCCCGGGAGACGCCGTCACCCGCGCTCCCCGCCCGGCACCCACAGCACGTCCCCGACCTCCTTGTTCGCCGTCCGCGCCAGGATGAAGAGGAGGTCCGAGAGGCGGTTGAGGTAGGTCGCGGTGAGCGGGTTCATCGTGTCGCCGTGGGTCTCCAGGGCCGCCCAGGTGGAGCGTTCGGCGCGGCGTGCGACCGTGCAGGCCTGGTGGAGGAGGGCCGCGCCGGGGGTGCCGCCGGGCAGGATGAAGGAGCGGAGCTTCTCCAGCCGCTCGTTGAAGCGGTCGCAGTCCGCCTCCAGCTTGTCGATGTAGAACTGCTCCACCCTGAGCGGCGGGAACTCGGGGTTCTCCACCACCGGCGTCGACAGGTCCGCACCCACGTCGAACAGGTCGTTCTGGACGCGGGTGAGGACCGTGACGACCTCCGCGTCCAGCCCGCCCAGCGCGATCGCGGTACCGATCACCGCGTTGGCCTCGTTGGCGTCCGCGTACGCCGAGATCCTGAGGTCCGTCTTGGGCACCCGGCTCATGTCCCCGAGGTTGGTGGTGCCCTTGTCGCCGGTCCTGGTGTAGATGCGCGTCAGATTGACCATAAGGCCAGCCTAGTTACGCCCCGGCCGTCCGGAACACTCGTGTGCCCGCCGTCACCGCCAGCGCCGCGAAGCCGACGGCGACGAGGACGCCGTAGAGCATGTGGGCGCCGGCGTAGTGGCCGATGTAGGCGTCGCGGACCGCGTCCACCAGATAGCGGAACGGCACGAAGTGCGAGAGCACGTTCAGCCAGGTGGGCGCGAGGGTCATCGGGAGCATCAGGCCGGACAGCAGCATCGACGGCATCGACACCATGTTGATCAGCGGGCCGAACTCCTGCGGGGTGCGGACCGTCATGCCGAGTGCGTACGACAGCGAGGCCAGCGAGACCGTGAGCAGCGCGACGAACGCGAAGCCGATCAGGATGCCCGCGAGCGGCGCCCGCAGGCCCATCACCAGTGCGGCCAGCACCAGCAGCACCGCCTGGAACACGAAGACCGTGGCGTCGCGCAGCACCCGGCCGAGCAGGAGGGCGAGGCGGCTGACGGGGGTCACGCGCATCCGCTCCACCACCCCCTGCCCCTTCTCGATGATCACCGTGAAGCCGGCGAACAGAGCACCGAACAGCCCGAGTTGGAGCAGCAGGCCGGGCACGAGCACCTGCCAGGAACTGCCCGTGCCGCCGAGCGGCAGACCCGTGAGCAGGGGGCCGAAGAAGAGGAGATAGAGGAGCGGGGTGAGCACGCCGAAGAGCAGCGCGAAGCGGGAGCGCAGGGACTGGCGCAGATAGCGGCCGTAGATGAGGGCCGTGTCGTGAAGCAGCATGCGGGCGTTCCTATACGGCTATGGGGGCGGTGTCGGCCGGGGAGGGGCCGCGGCCGGTGATGGCGAGGAAGGTGTCCTGGAGGGTGGCGTCGAGCGAGCCGCCGTGCCGCAGCTTGAGCGCGCTCGGCGTGCCCTCGGCGGCGACCGTGCCCCGGTCGACGACCACCAGACGGTCGGCGAGGGCGTCGGCCTCGTCCAGGTAGTGGGTGGTCAGGAAGACGGTCGTGCCGTGCTCGTCGCGCAGTCGGCGGACCAGGTCCCACAGGTCGGCGCGGCTGCCCGGGTCGAGCCCGGTCGTCGGTTCGTCCAGGAACAGCACCTTCGGCCGGTGGGTGAGCGCCATCGCGATGTCCAGCCGCCGCCGCTGCCCGCCGGAGAGGGCGCCGGCCTTGCGGTCGAGGAAGCCGGTGAGGTCCAGCTCGCGCGCCAGCTCCTCCGCCCGCGCCACTGCCCGGGCCTTCGTCAGGCGGTACATCCGGGCCTGGGTGACCAGTTCCTCCCGCACGGTGATCTGCGGATCGACGCCGCCGGACTGGGCGACGTACCCGCTCGCCGCGCGCACCCCGGCCGGATCCGTCGCCAGATCGTGCCCGGCGACGGTGGCCGCGCCGCCGGTCGGCTTCAGCAGGGTGGTGAGCATCCGCAGGGTGGTCGTCTTGCCGGCGCCGTTGGGTCCGAGGAAGCCGAGGATCTCACCCTCCCGGACGGTGAGGTCGATGCCGCTCACGGCCGCCACGGGCCCGGACTTGGTGTGGAAGGTGCGGGCGAGTCCCGCCGCGCTGATGACTGCTGCCATGCCCACAGAAAAACAGAGTCTCTGAAATTTTGCAACGACACCAAGTTTCATCTCGTTGTAAGTTTTCTATGGCTTCAAGTTTTGAACGGGCCCAGCGAAGTTAGGATGCGGACATGGCAGAGGGGCTCAGGGAGCGGAAGAAGCGGCAGACCAGGCAGTACATCTCGGATGTCGCCACGGGGCTCTTCATCGAGCGCGGCTTCGACGCGGTGACGGTCGCGGAGATCGCCGAGGCGGCGAACGTCTCCGTCAACACCGTCTACAACTACTTCCCGGCCAAGGAGGACCTCTTCTTCGACCGCTCCGCCGGCATGGTCGACCGCCTCGCGCGCTGGGTCCGGGGCCGCCGCGAGGGCGAGTCGGCCGCCGTCGCCGTCCTGCGCGAGCTGCGCGAGGAGGTCGAGTCGATCTCCCCCCGGGTCGGCCTGCTGTCCGACTACGCGACCTTCATGAAGGTCATCGAGGAAGCCCCCGCCCTGCGCTCCCGTCTGTGGGCGGTCGCCCAGGAGGTCCAGGCCAACCTGGAGCAGGTCCTGCGCGAGGAGACCGGCGCGGGCGAAGAGGGCGAACTGCCCCATCTGATGGCCGGTCAGATCAGCTGGATCCATGGCACGGTCATCGCGGTCATCGGGCGCGAGATGGCCAAGGGCCGCGAACCGCGCGAAGTGTCCCGAGAGGTACTCGCCCTCCTCGATGACATGGAGGACCTGTTGAGCGAGAAGGTCCTCGGCTATGCGGTACGTGGGCACGACTAGGCCCAAGGCCGGACGCCGGCCGGCGCGGGCGTACCGCTGGCCGAGATCACGGCCGTACTGGACGCCGATCCGGACCGGTTCGCCGCCGCGCTCCTCGACGTCGAACGGCAACTCACCCGCCGGATCGACGAATTGATCGCACGGCGCGACACGCTGCACCGGCTCGCGGCCGGCGACCGGGCCCTGCTGCCCGACCGCGCCTGCACGTTCCTGGAGCGGATGCCCGGCCTCGGATACACCGCGGACGACGTGACCACGGTCCGCGAGGCCCTGGTGCTGGTCAGGGCCCTGGTCCCGGAAGGTTCGACAGCTGTCTCGCCCAGATCGAGCGCGGCCTCGACGATCCCCGGTACGCCGCCTTGATCCAGCGCTGCCGGCGCGCCGGCGACGGGGAACCCGACGACCCCCGGATCGACGCACTCGCCGCGGCCCTGGCCGGCCACTTCCTCGCCGATTCCTCGCTGCTGCCCGTCCTGACCGTACTCGACGACCGCGACGACGGCGCGATCCGGTACGAGCTGCTCACCCGCCACGGAGTAGACAAGAAGCCGGCCTGGGCCCGGCTGACCGTGCTGATCGAGACACATCTCCGCGCGGCGGGCATCGGCATCGCCTACCGGACACCAACCGACTGAGCCAGAGGGAACGACATGCGTGAGGCCCGCTCACCGCGCCGCTTCCGTGAGAAGTGAGCTGACCCGGTCGGCGAAACAGGGGCCCGGTACCGGTATCTCGACACCGGGGTACCGGGCGTAGCCGCTTCGGACCGCGTGGGCCACGTAGGACGTGACGACGTCGGTGCGCCGGGGCCGCCGACGCGCGCCCGGAGACGTAAGACGGCTGAGGACTCTGAGCACCGTGGGGACGGACGCGTCGAAGGTGCAGCTCACCGGTGGGCGGACACCGGTCACGGGGATGGTGTCGTGGTCGGTCACGGCGTCGAGGCCGGTCTGGTCGTACCAGAACGCGGCCGCGTGGGCCTCGCCGCGCGCGCGATGGTGCAGGGAGAGGCAGTAGGCGGACGGGGCGTGGCCGGCGCCGGCCGCGTACTGCCACCAGAAGCGGGCTCCCTCGTCGATCCCGGCGACGTGCAGCGCGCAGCCGAGCAGCCAGGCGCACTCGGGCTCGGGGAGTTGGTCGGTGAGGAAGCGGAGCGAGCCGGGGGCGAGCGCGCCGAGGAGGGAGTCGCACAGGGTGCGCAGGTCGCGGATCGCGGCCGGGTCGGCGGGGCGGGCGTCGGCGACGCAGGTGATGTCCTCGCCGTACCCGGGGTAGGCGCTGTCCTCGTAGGGGACGGTGTCGGCGGGGACGTCGGGGCTCCGGCGCAGGCGGGCGCGGGCGAGGAGGGCGTCTATGTCGATCATGGCGGTAGGGGTCACTCCCGGATGCCGGCGCGGGGCACCAGGTCTTCGAGGGCCGCGCGGGCGTGGTGGTCGACGGCGTGGGTGATGGCCGGGCTCAGACCGGTGACGTAGGGGATCGTTTCCTCCGGGTCCAGGCCGCACAGGTGACCCAGCACGACCACGTCCATCTGGTCCTGGGGCAGGCGGGCTATGGCGTCGAAGAGGTCCACCAGGTCGGTCATCATGACGAGATGGCCCGGCACGCTGTCGCTGACCTCCTCGGTGGAGAAGACGGCGGCACGCAGGTCGGGGCGGCCGTCGCGGCGGGCGGCCCGGGCGAGCACGCGGGACCGCAGCAGAAGCCAGGCGCTGCGCCGGACGTTCTCGCTGCTCGCGACCGTGTTCCAGGACAGCCACAGGAGGTCGAAGGTCTCGCCCACCGCCCAGCGGACGCGGTCCTCGGCCAGCAGGAAGGCGCGTGCGTAGGCGGTGTAGGGCGCGTGCATCGACTCGGTGAAGGCCTGGTGGGCCAGGGGCGGGGGCTCCGGTTCGCAGGCCACCTGCTCGATGCACTGCTCTATCCACCACTGTTCCTTGCGGGCTTCGCGTGCCGCGGCGATCCACAGTCGCCGCATCGGCCGCACGGGCAGGCCGAGCGCGCGGATCACGCTGAAGGTGATCTCCCAGACGGGGTAGTAACCGTTGCCGCGCAGCAGCTCGCTGATCCGGGTCTTGGAGTAGCCGGAGCGCAGGACGAGGTCGTCCAGGGTCAGGCCGGTGCGGAAGACGTGGTGGCGCACCGGCTCCAGCCAGGCCCGGTGCGCCACTCCCGCCGCCGCGGAGATGGGGGCCGGTTTCCGGCCGCGCCTGCCGCCGGTCTCCGAAGGAGCCGGTTGGCCATTGCCGAGGGGTGAGGTCATCGGGGTTGCTCCTCCCTGGCGGCGGTGGAGGTGGGTGCGAGGTCGGGGTCCGGGCCGGGGGTGCGGTCGGTGGTGGGGCCGGCGGGTGCCCGGGGGCCGTCGGGACCGGTCAGGGCCTGGACCGTCTGCTGCACGAGCAGGCCCAGGGACGGGAGCAGGGTGGCCATGGCGGCGACCTGTCCCAGCACGGTCATCACCGTGCTCCACGTGAGGACCGTCACCAGCACGGCGACGGTCCACACCTTCTTACTCGACATCACGCGCTTCGTTTCTGTGAGCAGGTCTCACTCCAACTGCCCCTCCGTCAAGCAGTACTGAAGCACCATCAAGAGGGGCAGCCAGCATGACCCCGCTTCCGTCCGCCACGCCACGTGATCATGGAGTTACGGAACAATGACCGCAGGGGCGGCCTGTATCACCCCCGCAGGAAGAGGCCGCGGGCGCGGCTCGATCGGGGCCTGACGGGGGCGTTCGTACCCCTGCCGGTGTGATGTCCGCCAAATGAGACGTGACGCGCGTTACTTACCGGTCACACAGCGGCTCCGGAGCGCTATGGTCCGCCGGAGAAGCAGACTTGGAGCGCGTTCGAGGGAGTCGTCAGTGTCACGGAAGCTCGCCGTCATCGGGGCCGGTCTCATGGGGTCCGGAATCGCTCAGGTCGCCGCGCAGGCGGGCTGGGACGTCGTCCTGCGCGACGTCACCGACGAGGCACTGAAGCGTGGCACCGACGGCATCAAGGCCTCGTACGACAAGTTCGTGAGCAAGGGGAAGCTGGCGGCGCAGGACGCCGAGGCCGCCCTCGGCCGCATCACCCCCACCACCGACCTGGACGCCGCCGCCGACGCGGACGTCGTCGTGGAAGCCGTCTTCGAGAAGCTGGAGGTGAAGCACGAGATCTTCCGCGCGCTCGACAAGATCGTGCGCCCGGACACCGTGCTCGCCTCCAACACCTCCGCCATCCCTATCACCAAGATCGCGGCCGCCACCGAGCGCCCCGAGCGGGTCGTCGGCGTCCACTTCTTCTCGCCGGTGCCGATGATGCAGCTCGTCGAGCTGGTCCGCGGCTACAAGACGAGCGACGAAACCCTCGCCACCGCACGGGAGTTCGCCGAGTCCGTCGGCAAGACCTGCATCGTCGTCAACCGCGACGTGGCCGGCTTCGTGACCACCCGCCTGATCTCCGCCCTCGTGGTGGAGGCGACCAAGCTCTACGAGTCCGGTGTCGCCACGGCCGAGGACATCGACCTCGCCTGCAAGCTGGGCTTCGGCCATGCCATGGGCCCGCTCGCCACCGCCGACCTCACCGGCGTGGACATCCTGCTGCACGCCACCAGCAACATCTACACCGAGTCCCAGGACGAGAAGTTCGCGCCGCCGGAGCTGATGCGCCGGATGGTGGACGCCGGTGACATCGGCCGCAAGAGCGGGCAGGGCTTTTACACGTACTGAGTTCCGTCAGTACGTCGTACCGAGACTCATCAGCACGCCCCAGCGAGACCCACCCGTACGCACACACGCCGGACATTCACCCCGGGAACATCACCCCCCGGGGTGAATTCGGTATCGGTTCGCTTACAAGCAGCAACCGCATCACCACTCACGCAGTCAGACGGTGCACAGCATCGTCACCATCGTCACCGAGTACGCCAACCGCATTCAACGGGGAGCGCATATGCACATCAGGGGCGACCATGCCGAGCTGGTCGTCGGGGGCCGCCTCGACGTCCGGAGCGCGGCGGACGCCCGTACGGCCCTGCACTCGGCCGTCGACACCGGCGTCGGTGACCTGGTGCTCGACCTGTCCGAACTGGACTCCTGGGATGCCACCGGGCTCGGGGTGATCATGGGTGCCCATCGGCGGGCCGGCCGCTGCGGCCGCCGTCTGGTGCTGCGCGATGTCCCGCCGCAGATGCAGCGCCTGCTGGTGGCCACCCGGCTGCACCGCATCCTCGCCATCGAGGGCGGCATCGGGGTCGAGTCGCTGCCCCGGGCCTGACCCGGCGAACGACCGGGGCGCGGGTGCGGGGTGACGAGGGGACACGGGCGACGGGCGAGAACCGGGCGCAGCCGCCGAAGCGCACGTCGCGGGCAATCCTCACCGGACTGTGACGTCTCGGACCGCACGGCACCCCGCCCTGTCGGAGATACTGTGCAAAGGTTTAGGGTTCGGTCGCCCGCCGCCTCGCAACCCTCGACCGAGCGGGCCCGGACCAGAAGCGACAGCGCGGTGTGCGACAAGGCCGGGAGGGGCCTCAATCACGGGCACACAACGCTTTTTGGGGGGCTGAACCCATGGAACGCATGGAACCCATGGACCCGATCGACGCGGGACCCGAGGAGCACGGCCAGGCGCACAGCCGCCGCCCGCCCCGGGAATCCCTCACCTCCGACTTCGGCCAGAGCGCGCCCGCGCTCGCCCGTACGGCGCAACTCGTCGCCGGTGACCTGCTGCTGACCGTCAACCCCGTCGACGGCAGCGAGATCGAACCCTGCCCGCCGGCCCAGCGGCCGGAAGCGCCCCGCAAGCGCACCGCCGCCGAGCGCGCCGAGGCCGAGCGGGCCGCCCGGCCGCCCGTGCCGCCCGGCCCCGCCCAGCCGGCGCTCGCCCTGCTGGAGCGGCAGGACGAACGCGAGCGCCTCGTCCGGCTGCTGGCCCGCGGCCGCACCGTCCGGCTCACCGGCCCCGGCGGCTCCGGCCGCACCGCCCTGCTGGACCTCGTCGCCGAGGACTGCGTGGACCTCGCGCCCGACGGCGTGGTCCGGCTCACCGGCTTCCACCGCACCACCCCCGACCTCCTGCACGACCTCTTCCACGCCGTCCACGACGCCCCGCAGCACCGCCTCGACCCGGACGAGCTGCGCGCCCGCGTCCGCGAGATCGGCGCGGTCGTCGTGCTGGACGACATCGAGTTCGGCGGCGCCGCCCTCGACGAACTGCTCGACGCCACCCCCGAGTGCGCCTTCCTGATCGGCGCCACCCCCGAGGTGCCCGCGCCCTCCGCCGAGTCCGCCGTCGAGGAGGTTTTCCTCGGCGGTCTCGACCGCGCCGCCGGCGTGGAGCTCCTGGAGCGGACCGTCGGCCGCGTCCTCACCGAGGAGGAGTCCAACTGGGCCGGCGACCTGTGGTTCGAGTCCGAGGGACTGCCGCTGCGGTTCGTCCAGGCCGGCGCCCTGCTGAAACAGCGGGACGAACTGCGGGCCGACGCGGAGGCCGTGGACGAGTACGGCGTCTTCGAGGACGTACGCGAACCGGCCGAGCCGTCCCTGGCGGCGGAGGCAGTCCCGCTGCCGTCCCTCGGCGAGGCCGCCGCGCCCGCCCCGCTGCTCGCCTCCCGGCTCAGCGCCTCCGCCCGCGCCACCCTGCGCTTCGCCGTCGCCCTCGGCGGCGAGGTGCCGCACCAGGCGCATCTGCCGGCGCTGATCGGAGACACCCACGCCGACGCCGCCCTCGGCGAACTGGCGGGCTGCGGACTGGTCTCCCCGGTCGGCACCCGCTACCGCCTCGCGGCCGGCGTACAGACCCAGCTGGAGGCCGCCGGGTACGGCGACGACGCGGGGGCCGAGGCACTGGCCGTCGCCGAGCACTACGCCTGGTGGGCCGGGCATCCCTCGGTCACGCCCGAGCGGGTGTGCGCGGAGGCCGACGCGGTGCTGGCCGCGCTCGCCGCGGTCGTCCCGCAGACGGTCCCGTCCGCCGAGGGGGAGACGCACCGCGCGGTACGGCTCGCCCGCACGGCCGCGCCCGCCTTCGCCGCCGGACTGCACTGGAGCGCCTGGGAGCGGGCCCTGCGCGCCGGCGCGGAGGCCTCCCGGCTCGCCGGTGAGGTGCATGAACAGGCCTATTTTCACCACGAGTTGGGCGTCCTTGCGCTGTGCGCGGGGCAGCTCGACCGGGCCCGCGCCGAGCTGGAGGCGTCCATCGGGCTGCGCGGCGCACTCGCCGACAAGCGGGGCACCGTCGCCGGACGCCGTGCCCTCGCCCTGGTCGCCGACCGCTCCGGCGAGCTGCCCGGCATCGCGGCGACGCCGGGGGAGGAGCCGCCGGAGATACGGCACGAGGAGTCGGCGCCGCCGCCGTACGTGCCCCTCGGCGACCCCCTGGTCACGCAGCGGCTCCCCGCCGCCCCGTCGCGGGTCGCGGGCCTCAAGCGGCTGGCCCGTCGCAATCTCGTCGCGGTCGGCTCCGGCGCGCTGCTCGCCGCCGTGCTCGGTACGGTCGTCACGCTCGGCATGACGTCCAACGAGAACGCCGACAAGAACCCGGCCGGGAAGGTCGACGTCAACCCGTCGGCGAGCCAGGGCACGGGCGACGGCAGTCTCGGCGCGGACCCGAGGCAGGACCCGGCGGCGGGCACCGGTCCGGCCCCGGCCCACGGCCGCACGACGCATGCGGGTCCCGGCGGTACGCACGGCACGACGGGCGACCCGGCGCCGTCGGGTCCGGCCACGACGCCTTCGGCGGACCCGAGCGACACCGGGAGCACGGGCAGCGGGGGAGACACGTCCCCGACCCCGTCCAAGTCCCATACGACCAAGCCGGGTTCCCCGACGCCGACGAAGCCGACGCCCTCGGGTAGTACGTCCTCCTCGCCGTCGCCGACCTCCCCCACGCCCACGTCACCGACTCCGACCCAGACGGGCACGACCCCGACCACGACGAACTCGGCAAGCGGCCCGACGACGCCGCAGACTTCGGGAAGCGCGTCGAAGTCTCCGGGCTCGGTGATCTAGGCCCTGTCCCGGTCCCGCCGCCGGGCTTGTGCGGCGGCGGGACAAAGATCAAAGGCCGCCAGGTCAAAGGCCGCCGCTCAGAACAGGCGGAGCTTGTCGTCCTCGATGCCGCGCAGGGCGTCGTAGTCGAGGATCTGGCAGTTGATGCCGCGGTCGGTGGCGAGGACGCGGGCCTGGGGTTTGATCTCCTGGGCGGCGAAGACACCGCGGACCGGCGCCAGGTGGGGGTCGCGGTTCAACAGCTCCAGATAGCGCGTGAGTTGCTCCACGCCGTCGATCTCACCACGCCGCTTGATCTCGACCGCGACCGTCCGGCCGTCCGCGTCGCGGCACAGGATGTCCACCGGGCCGATGGCCGTCATGTACTCGCGGCGGATGAGCGTGTAGCCCTCGCCGAGCGTCTCGATGCGGTCGGCGAGCAGCTCCTGCAGGTGCGCTTCCACGCCGTCCTTGATCAGACCCGGATCCACGCCGAGTTCGTGCGAGGAGTCGTGGAGGATCTCCTCCATCGTGATGATCAGTTTCTCGCCCGTCTTGTTGATGACGGTCCACACCCCCTCGTCCTCGCCGGTCCCCTCCTTCAGCGTGCAGGGCGGCGACATCCAGTTGAGGGGCTTGTAGGCCCGGTCGTCGGCGTGGATGGAGACGCTGCCGTCCGCCTTGACCAGGATCAGACGGGGTGCCGAGGGCAGGTGGGCGGTGAGCCGGCCGGCGTAGTCGACCGAGCACCGGGCAATGACGAGACGCATGGTCGGCAACGCTACTCGACGCGCGCCGGTGCACGCGATTCGCCCATCGCGCTCCCCGGGTAACGCCCCAATTGCCCCTGGAAACTCTTGTTCATCCCTGGCCGATTGTGCCCGTAACGGGACCGTTCCATATACGCATTCTGCTGGTGTGGTCACCTACGGTTGCCTACCGTAGGGAACGGGAGGTCGCCGCCCATGTACTGAGCGTGTTCGAAATCGCGAACTCCCTGACCTGTCCGGCAACCCCTGCTCTTCGGGGGTGCGAGAGGAGAACCCATGTCGCTCGACGTCTCACCGGCCCTACTCGAACAGGCCGAGCGAGGCGAGGTCGACGAAGCAGAATTCGTCGACTGCGTCCGGACCTCCCTGCCCTACGCGTGGGAGATGATCAGCTCCCTGGTGGCCCAGCTGAAGGTCGACGGCGGACCGTTCGCCGACAACCAGACGCCCCCGCCGGACGAGCAGGCACGCGGCCAGCTGCTGCGTGCGCTCGCGAGTGACGCCATCCGCAGCGCCCTGCAGCGGCACTTCGGTGTGCGGCTGGCCTTCCAGAACTGCCACCGGGTGGCGGTGTTCCCGCCGGACTCCTCGGTGGACGAGACACTGGCCCGCTTCACGTCCGTGCGCAGCCAGCTGCTGAACCAGTCGCCGGAATTCCGGGACTGCTGACGCGCTGCCCCGGCACGGCGCAGGCAGTGAGCCGCTCGCTTGCCGCTCCACCCGCGGGAGGTGCATGCACCACTGGGGCGGCAAGCCCCCGAGGCGACAGGGGAGTTGCAGGGGCGCTCAGCGCAGCTGGGGCAGTACCTCGGCGCCGAGGCGCCGCAGGTTCTCCTCCGTCGCCGCGAGGTCGCCCGAGCCCTCCACCAACAGGGCGAACCGGGAGATGCCGGTGCGCTCGGAGGTGGCCGCGAGCCGGTCGGCGGCAAGCCGCGGGGTGCCGACCGGGTGCAGGCCGCAGAGCAGTTCGGTGTAGGCGTGCGGGTCGCGCATGGTGCGCGCCCGGCCGTCGACCGTCACATGCGCCTCCAGGCCCTGCCTCAGCCAGCCCGGCATCGCCTTCAGCAGTGCCTCCGCCGCGTCCGTGCGCCGGTCCGCGAGCTGGCACACGCCGGCCGAGACATGCGCGGCGCCCGCGATCTCCTCGGCCGGCCGGCCGGCCGCGCGGGCGCAGTGCCGCCACAGGGTGACCATCTCGGCCTTCTCCTCGTCCCCGACGTGCATGCCGAGAAGCATCGGCAGCCCGCGCTCGGCGGCCAGCCGTACGCTCGCCGGGGAGGTGCAGGCGACGACGACCTCGGGTCCCGGGGTCTCCGTCAGCGCCTCCGACGGGCGGGGTACGACCGGCACCTCACGGAAGGAGAAGTGCTCGCCGTCGGCCGCCACGGAGGGCTCGCGCAGCCAGCGCAGCAGCAGATCGAGCGACTCCGGGAACCCCTGTTCGTACGCCGCGAGGCCGGTGCCGAACACCTCCAGGTCCACCCAGGGGCCGCCGCGGCCCACGCCGAGCGTGAACCGTCCGCCGCTCGTCAGATGCAGCAGCGCGGCCTGTTCGCCGAGGGCGACCGGGTGGGCGGTGGGCAGCACGCTGACCGCCGTGCCGACGCGGATACGGCGGGTGCGGCCGAGCAGTAACGCGGCCAGGGTGACGGCGGACGGGCATGTGCCGTACGGCACGAAGTGGTGCTCGGCCAGCCATACGGAGTCCAGCCCGGCCTCCTCGGTGACCTCCGCCGAGCGGACCGCGCGGTGCAGGGCCTCCCCCGGGCCCTGGCCCGGGAACTGGGCGCCCAGCACAAAACTTCCTACGTACATCGTGTCTTTTCCTGCTTCCTCGGCTCCGACCCGGAGCTCCCCCACCCGGCATAACCGTCTGACACGTGCCCAGGACACGGCCTGGCGGAGAGATTTGCCGATTGTCTGCAGAATGGCTGGCCCCGGAGGGGGACTTGTGCGGTTTTGGTTCCGTACGAGTACCCCGCTCGGCGGCGCGTAGGCTGGCTGCAGCCCCTGCTTCCTGTATAGCCCCGAGAGGTGTCCCGTGTCCCCGCGTCGCAACCGACCGAAGGCAGCCGGATCGTCGGACCGGAGCCCCGGGGACGACCCGGCCGGCCGGTACGGCGGCTGGCAGTCGACCGAGAGCTGGCAGGGCGAGGAGTGGAGCGTGCGCCATGTCGCCGGGGCGAGCGCGGAGGGCAAGACGTACCGCTGTCCGGGCTGCGACCAGCTGATCCCCTCCGCTGTCCCGCACGTGGTGGCCTGGCCTGAGTTCGCGGGCGTCGACGACCGCCGCCACTGGCACAAGGCGTGCTGGAACGCGAAGGACCGCCGCACCACGCGGGTGCAGCGGTCCCGTAACGCGCCGAAGTTCTAGAGCCGGCCGAACTCCCTGAGCTACACGTCCCGCTTCTGCAGCAGCGCGTAGGCACCGGCGAACGCGGCCGCCGACAGGCCCAGCATGATCCACAGCGGGTCCCAGCCGGTGGGGCCGGAGCGGCTCAGGGAGTTGTCGTAGAAGACGCTCATCTGGCTCGGGATCGAGTACTCCAGCAGCCACTGGCGCACCTTCTCCAGCGACTGCGTGGCCATGAACAGCGCGATCACCAGCGGGGCCAGCACCGCGCCGATCATGATGGTGATGGCGCCCGCCGAGTGCCGGATGATCGAGCCGATGAGCAGCGAGAACAGCCCGAGCAGCGCGATGTAGAGGCTGATCCCGACGGTCGCCTTGAACCATTCGCTGCCGGAGGGGGTCTTGGCACCGCCGACGCCTTCGAGCATGGACGCCTGCAACATGGCCACGAGGCCGGACGTGACCAGGGTGACGACGAAGGCGACGGCGAAGAACACGATCGCCTTGGCGGCGAGCACCCGGGCCCGGCTCGGGCACGCGGTCATCGTCGTACGGATCATGCCGGTGCCGTACTCCGAGGCCGTGGTCAGCACGCCGAGCGTGATGATACACATGCTGCCGAGGAGCAGGCCGAAGAAGCCGAACTGGATCGGGGTCTCGTTCGACAGGCTCTCCGACCCGGAGTGGGCGCTGACCACCGAGGCGAACAGCAGGCCGATGCCGAAGACGAGCACGACGAAGACGCCGAGCGTCCACATCGTCGACCGGACCGACCTGATCTTCGTCCACTCGGAGGCGAGCGCGTGCCCGAGGTGGGTGCGCACGACCGGGATCGGCGAGGTGTAACCGGGGTACGACCCGCCGGGCGCCGCCTGCCAGTCGGGCGCGGGTGCGGGGGCCTGCGGCATCGGGGGCTGGTGGGTGCTCATCGGGCGTCCTCGGGCTTGGTCAGGTCGGCGGGAGCGGGAGCGGGGGCGGGAGCGGCGGCCGGAGCCGGAGCGGCGGCGGGCGCCTGCCGCGGCGCGGGCGGGGCCACGGCGGCCGGGACCGGTGGCTGGGCCTGCGGGGCCTGAGGTGCCGGCTGCGCGTGCGGGGCCTGAGGAGCCCCCTGCGCCTGCTGGGCGTACGGGTTGGGGGCACCGGCGCCCGGGACGCCGGGAGCGCCGTAGCCGCCCGCCTGGGCGCCGTCGTAGGGCCCGGCGGGCGCCCCGGGACCGGGGGCCGGCATCGCGAACGGCTGGCCGCCCTGCTGGGGCGGCGGCGGGGCGTACCAGCCGGGCTGGCCCTGGCCGGGCACCGGCACGGGCGGCTGGGCGCCGGGCGGCAGCGGCTGCTGCAGGCCCGCCCGCTGGTCGACGGTCGAGCGGTAGTCCACCGCGCCCTGCGTCATCCGCATGTACGCCTCCTCCAGCGAGGCCTGGTGCGGGGACAGCTCCCACAGCCGGACGCCCGCCTCGTGCGCGACGTCGCTGATCCGGGGCAGCGGCAGCCCGGTCACCCGCAGTGCGCCGTCCTGCTCCGGCAGCACATGGCCGCCCGCCTCGGCGAGCGCGCTGCCCAGCTTCTCGCGCAGCTGCGGCTCGGTGTCGGGGGTGCGCACGCGCGCGAAGTCGGCGGAGTTGGCCGAAATGAAGTCCTTCACGCTCATGTCGGCGAGCAGCTGGCCGCGTCCGATGACGATGAGGTGGTCGGCGGTCAGCGCCATCTCGCTCATCAGGTGCGAGGAGACGAAGACCGTACGACCCTCGGCCGCGAGCGCCTTCATCAGATTGCGGACCCAGAGGATGCCCTCGGGGTCGAGGCCGTTGACCGGCTCGTCGAACAGCAGTACCTGGGGGTCGCCGAGCAGCGCGGCGGCGATGCCGAGGCGCTGGCCCATGCCGAGCGAGAAGCCCTTGGAGCGCTTCTTGGCCACGTCCTGCAGGCCCACGACCCCGAGCACCTCGTCCACGCGCCGGGCCGGGATGCCCGAGAGCTGGGCGAGGCTCAGCAGGTGGTTGCGGGCGGCACGGCCGCCGTGCACGGCCTTGGCGTCGAGCAGCGCACCGACCTGCCGGGGGGCGTTGGGCAGCCTGCGATAGGGGTAGCCGCCGATCGTCACCGACCCGGACGTCGGGTTGTCCAGCCCGAGGATCATCCGCATCGTCGTCGACTTGCCCGAGCCGTTCGGCCCGAGGAAGCCGGTGACGGCGCCGGGCCGCACCTGGAAGGAAAGGTTGTACACGGCGGTCTTGTCGCCGTAGCGCTTGGTCAGGCCGACAGCCTCGATCATGCTCCGCACCCATCGAAAGGTTCAGGAAAGCGGGGCGCACGCCCCCGTAAGGGTTAGGAGGATATCGGGGCGCTGACGGTTCCGCCCAAAAGAAAGTAAAGTCATATCGCTACGCTGCGTGACGAAGGGGGCTACTGTGCGTCCCTGCGCTGCAGCAGGACGTACCCGCCCGCGAGCGCGCCGAGCACCCACAGCACCATGATCCCGAGCCCGCCCCAGGGCCCGTACGGGACGTCGTCGGCCCTCGGCACCACCTGCATGATCCGGCTGCCCGCCTGGTCCGGCAGGAACCGGCCGATCTTCTTCGTGGCGTCCACCCCGCCGAGGATGCTGGAGATCAGGAAGAAGAACGGCATCAGGACGCCGAGCGACAGCATCGGCGAGCGCAGCATCGCGGCGACGCCCATGGAGAACATCGCGATCAGTGTCATGTACAGCCCGCCGCCGAGCACCGCGCGCAGCACCCCGGGGTCGCCGATCCGTGCCCGGTGGGGGCCGAGCATCGCCTGGCCGAGGAAGAACGCGGCGAAGCTCGTGCACATGCCGACCACCAGCGCGAGCCCGGTGGCCACCGCGATCTTGCTGAACAGGAAGGTGGCGCGCTGCGGTACGGCGGCCAGGGAGACCCGGATCATGCCGGTGCTGTACTCGTTGGAGACGACCAGCACACCGAACACGATCATGGCGAGCTGACCGAGGCTCATGCCCGCGAACGACACATAGGTCGGATCGAACGCCGGCCGGTCCCGCACCGGCATCGAGTCGAGCTGGCTCCGGGACAGCGCGGAGATCAGCATCCCGAGGGCGATGGTGACGACCACGGCCAGCGACAGCGTCCACACCGTGGACGCCACCGACCGGATCTTGGTCCACTCGGACCGGATGACCTGTACGGCCGCCATCCCTCACACCCCCTTCCAGCCGGCGCCCCAGTCCTGCGCGGCGGGCCCGGGCCCGGCGTGCGCGTGGTACTCCACCGACTCCGCCGTCAGCTGCATGAACGCCTCCTCCAGCGAGGCGTGCTGCGGGCTCAGCTCGTGCAGCACGAGCCCGTACCGCGCGGCCAGCTCGCCGATCTGCTCGGCCTTGCCGCCCTCCACCTCCAGCACCCCGCCGCCCGCCTGCACGACGGTGATCCCGCCCTCGTGCAGCACATCGAGCAGCCGCTCGCGCTGCGGGGAGCGGATCCGCACGTACGACCGCGAGTTCTCCCGGATGAAGTCGGGCATGGAGGTGTCCGCGAGCAGCCGCCCCTGCCCGATGACCACCAGGTGATCGGCGGTCAGCGCCATCTCGCTCATCAGGTGACTGGACACGAACACCGTCCGGCCCTGCGCGGCCAGCGATTTCATCAGGTTGCGGATCCAGTGGATGCCCTCCGGGTCGAGCCCGTTCACCGGCTCGTCGAACATCAGGATCCGCGGATCCCCGAGCAGCGCCGCGGCGATCCCCAGCCGCTGCCCCATGCCCAGCGAGAACCCCTTGGCCTTCTTGCGCGCCACCGCGCCGAGCCCGACGGTGTCCAGCACCTCCGCCACCCGGCGCCTGGGGATCCCGTTGCTCTGCGCGAGACACAGCAGGTGGTTGCAGGCGCTGCGCCCGCCGTGCACGTCCTTGGCGTCCAGCAGCGCGCCGATGTACGTCAGCGGGTCCTTCAGCTGCGCGTAGTGCTTGCCGTCGATCCGGACGTCGCCGGCGGTGGGGTGATCGAGCCCGAGGATCATCCGCATGGTCGTGGACTTCCCGGCACCGTTGGGTCCGAGGAATCCGGTCACGATGCCGGGCCGGACGGCGAAGCTGAGCCCGTCGACCGCCACCTTCTCGCCGTACCGCTTGGTCAGCCCCTCCAGCTCGATCATGCGGCCACGCTAAGACGAGCCGAAGCCCCCTGCCACTTGAGGACAGGGGGCTCCACAGCGCGCCCGAAGGGGCGCGGGGCTGAGTCGATATGCGGCTCCGCCGCGTGGGCGCGACCGGCCACAGCCGGCCCGCGGTTACCCACGAACCAACGTCACCGGGTCTGCTGCGCCGGCACCCCACGGGAGATGGGCTCGTCGTCGCCCGGCGTGCCCGCGGCGGCGACCGCCGCGCCGGTCAGCGTGGCGAGCATCTCGCGGACGTTCGTCAGCTGGGCGTTGATGCTGTCGCGGCGGTTGGTGAGGGCCGCCAGCTCGCGCTCGGATTCCGAACGGATGCGGTCCGCCTTGGCATTGGCGTCGGCCACGATGTCCTCGGCCTGGCGCTGGGCCGTCTCCACCGTCTGGCGGGCGCGGCGCTCGGCGTCCGTGCGCAGCTTCTCCGCCTCCAGGCGCAGCTGCTCGGCCCGGTGCTCGATCTCCGCCAGCCGCTTCTCGGCCTTCTGCTGACGCGAGGCCAGGTCGCGCTCGGACTGCTCGCGGCGCTTGGCGAGATTTGTCTCGAAGTCGGCGGCGGCCTGCGCGGCCTTGGCGCGGGTCTCCTCGAAGAGGGCGTCCGCCTCCTCGCGCTTGGACTGCGCGTCCTTCTGCGCCTCGGCACGCAGTCCGGAGGCGTCGGCCTTCGCCTTCTCGACGATCCGGACGCCCTCGTCCTCGGCCTTGGCCTTGCGCTCGGCGGCGTAGGCCTCGGCGTCGTTACGGACCTGCTGAGCCGACGACTCGGCCAGGTCGCGGTGCTGTTCGGCCGCCCGCCGGGCCTCCTCACGCAGCTCCTTGGCCTCTTCCTCGGCCAGGCGCAGGATCTTCTCGACCCGCGCACCGAGACCCGCGTACGACGGCTCGGCGTCGGCGACCTGGGCCTGGGCGTTCTGCGTTTCGAGGTGGAGCTCCTCGATGCGCTTCTCCAGGGCGGTGATGCGGGCGAGAGCGCTGTCACGGTCGGAGACGAGCTTGGAGATACGTTCGTCCACCTGAGCGCGGTCGTACCCACGCCGCACAAGCTCGAAGCCGTAGGGGGAAGTGTCGCTCATGGGGTTCCTGTCGAATGAGACCGGTGAGGTGATAGGGGGAATCCTAGGGGCCGAAGCGGTGTGTCATCGAGCGGATACGTGTTTGATCTGGAGAATGAGACCTCTTTCGGGTGGCGGATGGCCGGGGGGCTTGCCAAAAGAGTCGGGCAAAGCCCCCAGAAGACACCGGAACGTGCCTCTCGCGCTAGCCCTCTGACGACTTGCCACCCGAACGGGGGGCACCCACCGTCGCACCGGCCTTGACTCCGCCGTCCTTGCCGGACGACGGGGCCTCGAAGGACTCCAACGCCTCCAGGACGTCCTGGACACGGGAGATCTCGGCGTTGATGTCCTCACGCCGGCGCACCAGGACCTCCAGCTCGCGCTTGCCCTCCTCGACCGTGCGCCGCGCCTCGCGGATCGCCTCGGCCTTGAGCTCCTCGGCCTCCTTGACCAGGCTGGCCTTCTTCAGCTCGGCCTCCTTGAGCAGCCCCTCCGCCTTCTTGACGGCGGCGATACGCACCTTGCCCGCCTCGGAGTTCGCCTCCGACACCAGCTCCTTGGCCTTCGCCTCCGCCTTCTCCAGCTGCTCCTCGGCGGCCTTGATGAGCGCGTCACAGCGGTCGCCGGTGGACTTCATGGTCTCCGCGGCCTCGCGGCGGGCCCGCTCGTGCAGCTCCTCGATCTCGGTGGTGATGCGGTCGCGCAGCTCCTCCGCCCGCTCCCTTATCGCGGTCGCGTCCCGGCGGGCACCGACCAGCAGCTCGTCGGCGTCCGTGCGGGCCTTCTCCACGAGCGAGTTGCCCTCGACGGTCGCCTCGGAGACGATCCGCTCGGCCTCGCTGCGGGCCACGCCGACCATCGTGTCGGCCTGCGACTCGGCGTCCGCGGTGGTCTTCAGCGCCTGCTGCTGCGCCTCACCGAGCAGCTTGTCCGCCTCGGCCGTGGTCTCGGTGATGAGCGTGTCGACCTGCTCGGCCGCCTCCGAACGCCGCTTGTTGGCGTCCTTGCGGGCCTCGTCCAGGGTGCGCTCGGACTCCTCGCGCGCGGAGCTGACGAGCCGTTCGGCCTCCGCCTCCGCGTCCGCCTTGAGCCGCCTGGCCTCCGCCCGCACCCGCTCGGCGTGCTGCCGGGCCGAGCCGACCGTCTCGGCGGCCTCGGCACGCAGCCGCTCGGCCTCGCCGGTGGCCTCGCCCATGAGCTGCTCGGCGGCCGCCCGGGCCTCCGTGCGCACCCGGTCCGCCTCGGCGAGGGACTCGGTGCGCACCCGCTCGGCCTCGGCCGCGGTCTCCGTCGTGAGCCGCTCGGCCTCGGTCAGCGCCTCCGTGCGCAGCCGGTCGGTCTCCGCGGCCGTCTCGGTGGTGAGCCGCTCGGCCTCGTTACGGGCCTCGGTGATGAGGGTGTCGGCCTGGGTCGCCGCGTCCGAGCGGATGCGGTTGGCGTCCTCGCGGGCGTCCGCCCGGGTGCGGGCCGCCGCCTGGTCGGCCTCGGCGAGCGCGTCCGAGGCCTCCGTGCGCACCCGCTGGGCGTACTCGGACGTGTCCGCGCGCAGCCGCTCGGCCTCCCCGATCGCCTCCGCGACCGTACGCTCGGCCAGCGCCTTGGCGGCCTCCGTCTCCTCATTCGCCTCGCGCCGGATCCGCGCGGCGTCCTCGCTCGCCCGCTCCCGCTCGGCGTAGGCGTCGGTGCGGACCCGGTCCGCCTCCTCCTCGGCCTCCCGCCGCGTACGGTCCGCGGCGTGCTCGGCGGCCGAGCGCAGCCCGGTGATCTCCTCCTGCGCCTGCTCGTGCAGCCCGGCGACGGAGTCCCGTACCTGCTGGGCGTGCTGTTCGGCGGCGGAGACCATCTCGGTGGCGCGCCGGTCGGCCTCCTCGACCAGCCGGACCGCCTCGGCCTGTGCGTCCTCGACCCGCTTGCGGGCGGAGGCCAGCAGCTCCTCGCTCTGCTCGCGGGCCCGCAGCCGCTCCTGGTCGGCCTCTTCGCGGGCGGACCCGAGCGTCTCCTCGGCCTCACGGCGGCGCCGGACGGCCTCCTCCTGGGCGGCGGCCAGCGTCTCGGACGCCTCCGCGCCGAGCCGCTCGGCGGCGGCCTGTGCCTCGGCGCGCACCCGGTCGGCGGTCTCCTGCGCCTCCGCCTTCAGCCGCTCGGCCTCGGCGGCAGCCTCGGAGCGCAGCCGTACGGCGACGGCCTCGCCCTCGGCGCGGGAGGCGGACGCGTCGGACGCGGCCTCGGAGCGCAGCCGTTCGGCCTCGGCCTCGGCCTGTTCCTGGAGGGTGCGGATCCGCTCCGCCGCCTCGGCGCGCAGCCGTTCGCTCTCCTCGCCGGCCTCACGGCGGATCCGGCCGGCGTCCTCGCGGGCCTCGGTCAGCGCCTGTTCGGCCGACTCGAGCCGCTCCTGCGCCTCGGTCTGCAGCCGCGTCAGCTCCTCGGCGGCCTCGGCACGGCGGGCCTCGACGCCGCGCTCGGTCTCCTCGCGCAGTTCACGCGCGGCGGTCTCGGCGTCCGTACGGACCGTCTCGGCCTGCTCGTCGGCCTCGGCGCGCAGCCGCTCGGCTTCCTTGCGGGCGCGGTCCAGGGTCTCCTCGGCCTGCCGGCGCAGGCCGGTGGCCCGCTCGATGGCCTCGGTGCGGACCTTCTCGCTGTCGGTGGTCGCGGTCTGCCGCAGCTCGTCGGCGTCCGCCTTGGCCTTGGCCAGCAGCTCCTCGGCGGACCTGGCCGCCTCCTCGATCTGCGCCACCGCCTCCCGGCGGGCCTCCGCGCGGATCGACTCGCCCTCGGCGACCGCGTCGGCGCGCAGCTGCTCGGCCTCGCCGCGCAGCCGGCGGGCCTCCTCCTGCAGCTCGACCGTCTTGGCGCGGTACTCCTTGGTGTCGTCCTTCGCCGCGCCCTTGAGCTGCTCGGCGATGTCGTGCGCCTCGGCGCGCAGCCGGTCCGCCTCGGCCTCGGCCTCGGTGCGGATCCGCTCGGCTTCCTCGGCCGCGGCCTTGGTGGTGTTCTTGGCCTCCTCCGACGCCTTGTTGAGCACGTCCTCGGCCGTCTTGGCGGCCTTGGACAGCTGGGTCGCGCTCTCCTCGGCGGTGACCGTGCGGGCCTTCTCGGAGGCCTCCGCGACGATCTTCTCGGCCTCGGCCCGCGCGTCGGCGACGAGCTGTTCGGCCTCGCCCCTGGTGGTCTCGGCCTCCTTGGTGGCCTCCTCGACCAGCCGGGCGACCTGCTCCTTCGCCGTGCGCGTGCGGGCCTCGCCCGCGGCCTCGGCGCTCGCCAGCGTCTTGGCGGCGGCCTGCTCGGCCTCGGTGACCAGCTTCTCGGCCTCGGCCTGCGCCTTGCGCAGCGCCTCCTCGGCCGCCGTCATCCGCTCCTCGGCGGCCCGGCTCAGCTCGGCGGACTGCCGGCGGGCCGCGTCCGACTCGCTGGCCGTGCTGGTACGCAGCTGCTCGGCGTGGTCGGTGGCCTCCTGGGCCTGCGTGGACGCCGCGTTCAGCAGGCGCTCGGCGTCCGTGCGGGCGCGGCGCAGGATCTGCTCGGCCTCGGTGCGAGCCGCCTCGGCGTCGTTCTGCAGCCGCTCGCGGGCCTCCCGGGTGAGCCGCTCGGCCTCCGCGCGGGCGGTGGCCATCGCCTGGTCGGCCTCGGCGCGGGACTCGTCGAGGAGCCGGCGGGCCTGCTGCTCGGTGCGGGCGCGCAGCTGCTCCGCCCAGGCCACGTTCTCGTTGACGTGCGACTCGACGGTGGCGCGGCGCTCGGCCAGCTCCTGGTCGAGCTGCTGGCGCCGGGTGACCGCCTCCTGGTGCAGTTCGGCCTGGAGCCGGGCGGCCTGCTCGGCGTGCTCCTGCAGGATCCGCTGCGTCTGCGCGCGGGCCTCCGCGGCCATCCGCTCGGCTTCCTGGCGCAGCTGGTCGGCCTGGATCTGGGCATTGCGGAGCAACTGCTCGGCCTGATAGCCGATGTCACCGCCGTCGAAGGCGGGCCGGGTCATGAGGGTGCGGCGCGCCTCGTGCAGCTTGGCGCGCAGCACCTCGACCTGGTAGCCGAGGTCCTCGGCGTGCTGGATCGCCTTTTCCCGCTCGGTCTTCAGCCGCTTCATCTCGGCCTCGAACCGAGAGAGGTGGTCGACGTCAGCCGCCGGCTCTCGCTCCTGGCTCTCGTAGCCCCGCACTGCGCGGTCCCATCCGTCCCCTGGTCAGCTTCTCCAACGAGCTCCGTCCATCCGCCGAACGGGGCCCCCGGGGAATGGTGTCAGATCAACGGCGGAGCACGGGCTGCTGCCCCGACGCTCGTCCCCCGAAACCCGGACCCCGGCATGCGGTCGTCCCCGGTCCTGAGGGACGACCGCCCCCAACCCTACCGGCCCTTATGTACGGGGGTCAGTGCTCGGGCGACTCAACCGGGGCCGAAGTGACCAGTTCTGTCAGGACGCCGTGGCAGTCCTTGGGGTGCAGGAAGGTGATCCGCGACCCCATGGAACCGCGCCGGGGCTCGTCGTACAGCACGCGTACGCCCTTGCCGCGGATCTCCTCGGAGTCGGTGTCGACATCGGCCGTGCCGAAGGCGATGTGGTGGACGCCCTCGCCGTTCTTGGCCAGCCACTTGCCGACCGCGGAGTCCTCGCGGGTCGGCTCCAGCAGCTGGAGGTAGGAGGCGCCGCCGTCCGAGGTCTCGTTGATCTTGAGCATGGCCTCGCGCACGCCCTGCTCCTCGTTGACCTCGGTGTGGAACACCTCGAAGCCGTACGTCGCCTTGTAGAACTCGACGGTCGCGTCGAGGTCGTGGCAGGCGATCCCGATGTGGTCGATTCGCGTCAGCATGGATTCAGTGCAGCGCGCCGCGCATGGTTACGCAACGTGCGCGCGATCACACCGACGGCCCGGTGACGGCACGGAGTGCCATCAGTACATTCGAAGTAAACCCTCGTTCACTCCTCGGCTGTGCAGGCCGGTAAGGGGATCGCAGCTCATGCCTTCTGGAACGACCAGCTCCGTGATCGTCGCGGGCGCTCGCACGCCCATGGGACGACTTCTCGGCTCCCTCAAGTCCTTCTCCGGGGCCGACCTGGGCGGCTTCGCGATCAAGGCCGCCCTCGACCGTGCGGGGATCGGCGGCGACCAGGTGCAGTACGTGATCATGGGCCAGGTGCTGCAGGCCGGCGCCGGTCAGATCCCGGCCCGCCAGGCCGCCGTCAAGGCCGGCATCCCGATGAACGTCCCGGCGCTCACCGTCAACAAGGTGTGTCTCTCCGGCCTCGACGCCATCGCCCTGGCCGACCAGCTGATCCGCGCCGGCGAGTTCGACATCGTCGTGGCCGGCGGCCAGGAGTCCATGACCAACGCCCCGCACCTGCTGCCGAAGTCCCGCGAGGGCTTCAAGTACGGCGCCGTGGAGATGCTCGACGCGATGGCCCACGACGGCCTGACCGACTCCTTCGAGGGCATCGCCATGGGCGAGTCCACCGAGAAGCACAACACCCGCCTCGGCATCGGCCGCCCCGAGCAGGACGAGATCGCCGCCCTGTCCCACCAGCGGGCCGCCGCCGCGCAGAAGAACGGCCTGTTCGAGGCCGAGATCACCCCGGTGGAGATCCCGCAGCGCAAGGGCGACCCGGTCCTGTTCAGCAAGGACGAGGGCATCCGCGGCGACACCACGGTGGAGTCCCTCGGCAAGCTCCGCCCGGCCTTCTCCCGCGAGGGCACGATCACCGCCGGCACCTCCTCGCAGATCTCCGACGGTGCGGCCGCCGTGGTCGTGATGAGCAAGGCCAAGGCCGAGGAGCTCGGCCTGACCTGGCTCGCCGAGATCGGCGCGCACGGCAATGTGGCCGGCCCGGACAACTCCCTGCAGTCCCAGCCGTCCAACGCCATACTGCACGCCCTGAAGAAGGACGGCCTGGAGGTCTCCGACCTCGACCTCATCGAGATCAACGAGGCCTTCGCCGCGGTCGCCGTGCAGTCAATGAAGGACCTCGGCGTGTCCACGGAAAGGGTGAACGTCAACGGCGGCGCGATCGCGCTGGGCCACCCGATCGGCATGTCCGGCGCCCGTCTCGTGCTCCACTTGGCGCTCGAACTCAAGCGCCGCGGCGGCGGTGTCGGCGCGGCCGCGCTGTGCGGCGGTGGCGGCCAGGGCGACGCGCTCATCGTGCGGGTGCCGAAGGCCTGAGTGTTCCCTCGTCGATCTGTACGTTGCTGAAGTGAACGGAGTTGTCGGATGCAGGACGTCTCCTCTCTGGTGGCCGGGGCCAGGGAAGGCCGGCCGCGGGCCGTGGCCCGGCTGATCTCCCTGGTGGAGGGGGCGTCCCCGCAGCTCAGGGAGGTCATGGCGGCCCTGGCCCCGCTGACCGGCAACGCCTATGTGGTCGGTCTCACGGGCTCCCCGGGCGTCGGCAAGTCGACCTCCACCTCGGCGCTCGTGACTGCCTATCGCAAACAGGGAAAGCGGGTCGGCGTCCTGGCCGTCGACCCGTCCTCCCCGTTCTCCGGCGGCGCCCTGCTCGGCGACCGGGTGCGGATGTCGGAGCACGCGTCGGACCCCGGGGTCTACATCCGCTCGATGGCCACCCGCGGCCACCTGGGCGGCCTCGCCTGGGCGGCCCCGCAGGCGATCCGGGTCCTCGACGCGGCAGGCTGCGACGTGATCCTGGTCGAGACGGTGGGCGTCGGCCAGTCGGAGGTGGAGATCGCCTCCCAGGCGGACACGTCGGTGGTCCTGCTGGCCCCGGGCATGGGCGACGGCATCCAGGCGGCGAAGGCGGGCATCCTGGAGATCGGCGACGTGTACGTCGTCAACAAGGCCGACCGGGACGGCGCCGACGCCACGGCCCGCGAGCTGAACCACATGCTGGGCCTCGGCGAGTCCCGCGGCCCCGGCGACTGGCGCCCGCCGATCGTGAAGACCGTCGCGGCCCGCGCCGAGGGCATCGACGAGGTCGTGGAGGCCCTGGAGAAGCACCGCGCCTGGATGGAGGAGCGCGGTGTGCTCGCCGAGCGCCGCAGGGCCCGCGCGGCCCGCGAGGTGGAGACCATCGCCGTCACGGCGCTGCGCGAGCGCATCGGCGACCTGCACGGCGACCGCCGCCTGAGCGCCCTCGCGGAGCGGATCGTCGCGGGCGAACTGGACCCGTACCGCGCGGCGGACGAACTGGTGGCGGGCCTGACGCAGAGCTGAGTTCCCTCAACCGGGCGATCTCGGTGCTAGATTGACGAGCATGTTCCTCACCTTGGCGTAGAGCGCACACCGGACCGCGAGAGAGCCGATCAGGCCCTCGCGTCCTTCGGTGTCCCCTCTTCCGCCTCCCACAGAGGAACTTCAGCATGTCCACGCATGCCCCTTCGCGGCCCTCGTACGCCGCCGTCCTGCGCGTCCCGCACGCCCGCCGCGCCTTCGTCTCCGCCCTGGCGGCCCGTCTGTCCTACGGCACGGTGTCGCTCTCGGCACTGCTGTCCGTCACCCGGGCCACCGGGTCCTACGCCGTCTCCGGCGCGGTCATGTCGCTGTTCGGCGCGGCGACGGTCTTCCTGATGCCGTTCCGGGCGTCCCTGATCGACCGCTACGGCCCCCGCCGTGCCCTGCTGCCCATGTCGATGCTCTACGGCACCCTGCTGTGCGCGCTGGCCGCCCTGACCTGGCGCCCCGGGGCATCGCCGGTGGTCATCGGCGCCGCGGCGGCCCTCGCGGGCGCGTGCGCGCCCCCGCTGGGGCCGACGATGCGCGCCCTGTGGTCCGAACTGGTCCCCGACCGGGGTCTGTTGCAGCGCGCCTACAGCCTGGACGGCGTCGCCGAGGAACTGCTCTACGTCTCCGGCCCGGTGCTGATCGGCGTGCTGGTGGGCTTCGCGCCGCCGGCGTCCGGCATCCTGCTCAGCGCGTTCCTGATCGTGACCGGCACCGGCGTCTTCACCCTGTCCCCGGCACTGCCTGGACCCCGGCCCAGGGCTGCGGGGCGGCAACGGGCCGGCGCCCTGCGCGGCCTGTGGGCTCCCGTCGTCGTGGCCACCGGCGCCGGGCTCGCCCTGAGCGGCGTGGACCTGCTCGTGATGGCCTTCGCCGCGCAGCACTCCTACGACCCCGACGTGGTCCCCTGGGTGCTGGGCGCGCTCTCGGCGGGCAGCGCGCTGGGCGGGCTGGCCAACGGGGCGGTGCGGTGGCGTGCGTCGGCCCGCGTCCGGCTGTGCTGGTTCGCCGTGGGCCTGGGGCTGGTGGTCGCCGTGGCGGGCCTGGCTCCCGGCCTGTGGACCCTCACGGCGGCCATGGCCTGCGCCGGTGCGTTCATCGCTCCCGCTCTGACGACGGCGTACCTGCTGGCGGACGAGACAGCGGACGACGCTTCGCGGACTCGGGCGGGAGCGTGGGTGAACACGGGGGTCAACGCCGGGAGTTCGGTAGGTGTGATGGTGGTCGGGGTGCTCGTCGGGCGGCTGCCGCTGGGGGTGTGCTTCCTGCTGGCGGGCGCGGCGGCCTTCGTGGCCGCCCTGGCTGCGGGCGGTCGTGCAGCCGGGGCGGCACGGGTCGGCGCTGGGGTACCTCCTCTGGAGGAGGCACCTTGCCGGCGCCGGTGAGCGACCCGGCCCCCGCGTAGCTACCGCGACCCTCGGCCTCTCAGGGGCTCAGGGACGCCCCCGCTGCCCTCTCAGGTGGTCGGCGATCGGCTTCAGGGCCTTGTCCAGTTCCGTCAGCGCCTCCGGCGACAGCAGATCGATGAAGTGCCGTCGCACGGAGGCGACATGATGTGGCGCCACCTTCTTCATCGTCTCCATGCCGTGCTCGGTCAGCACCGCGTACAGCCCCCGCCGGTCGGACTCGCAGTTCTCGCGGCGCACCAGATTCGCGTTCTCCATGCGCGTGATCTGGTGCGAGAGCCGGCTCTTGGACTGCAGGGTCGCGGAGGCGAGGTCGCTCATCCGCATGCGCAGGTCGTCCGACTCGGACAGGTTCACGAGGATCTCGTAGTCGTTCATCGTCAGGCCGAACGGCTGCAGATCCTTCTCCAGCTGGTACGTCAACAGCCTGTTGACCTCCAGGTGGGTGCGCCAGGCGCACTGCTCCGCATCGGTCAGCCAGTGCGTGGCCGTCTCAGTCTCCATGAATGAAGTCTACCTAAGAAGTTGAATGGCGAACTACTTTGGATGGTGTGACAGTGCGCACGCGTTCGACGTCACACTCCGCAGACTACCGCTCACAGCCCGAAGCGACGCTGGAGGTCCCCCAGCTGTCCGGGAAGGCGCGGTGCGCCGGACGGTTGCGGACCGTGTCCGCCCGGTGCCGCACCGCCACCTCCGGGTACCCCTGGTTCGGACGGTACGACCCCCGTCGCCGTCTCTTCCATGAGGGTCTCCGTCGACTGCAGCAGGACCGTCCCGGCACCCACGAACTCGAACTGGTGCTCCTCCCCGGAAACCCCGCCGAGGCCCGTCATCGCACGTAGACCGCCCAGCACACCCGTCAGATAGCCGTGGTCGTAGTGATGGCACGGCGACGGGCAGTCGGCCCACCCGACGAGCGCCTGTGGGTCGACCCGGATCGGAGGCTCCATGAACACCACCGGCCCGTTAGACGCGGCCACAAACTTTCCGGTTCCGATAAGGGTCAGAAAACCCGGCACGATCGATTGCTTGAGTGCGAGACTTGGCTGAAAAGCGAGCAGATTGCCCGCGCGAATGGTCAAGTTCCCGTCGTCCAGGTCGTAGGAGTTGACGTCGAAGGCCCGGTCGGCGAGGAGCATCTTGCCCGAGCCGGATGCCACGACCCAGTCGCTCGCGTGCAGTGGCGAATGGAAAGACGTGCGGACAATTCGGTCGAGTCGGCCGTGTCCGATGCCGTTGAACTCGATCGCCCCGTAGTAGGCGATCATCTTGCCCTTCTGCAGGAACCACTGCGCGCTCTTGAGCTCGACGGAGAACGTGTACCTGTTCACGTTGTCGTCGGCGGGCAGGGTCATCGGGTCGTACACGACCGGTCCCGCCCCTGCGCCCGGAGTTCCGTAGGTGCTCACAGCTTCTCCTCCGACGCCTGGACGTACACCGTGCCGCTGCCGCTCAGCTCCAGCTGGAAGGCCTCGCCGGAACCGCGCCCGACCATCTCGCGCCAGCCGAGCGCGGCGGACAGCTTGTTGCGTACGTCGCCGTGATGGGCGACGTACGCCTGCGGGTCGACATGGACCGGGCGCCCGGGGGTGATCGGGATCTCGAAGACGCCGCCGTGCGCCATCACGGCGACCGCGCCCTGGCCCTGGAGGGTGGTGGTGAACAGGCCCTGCCCGGTGACCTGGCCCCGGACCAGGCCCATCACCCCGCCCTGCGAGCCCATGAACATCGTGCCCTGCCGGAGCGTGCCCTCGAAGGCGAGCAGCCGGTCGGCCTCGACATAGAGGGTGTCGCCGGTGAGGGCGATGACATGGACGTGGTGGCCGCCGTGCCCGAAGAAGACGGTGCCGCTGCCCTCGACGGTCATCAGCGGGGTCGCCTCGCCGGACACCCGGCGCCCGATCATGGACATCAGGCCGCCCTGGCCGCCCTGGATGTTCGGGGTGAAGGACACGTCCCCCTTGTAGGCGAGCATCGCGCCGCGCTGGCTGTACAGCCGCTGCCCGGGCAGCACGGTCGCCTCGACCATCTTGGAGTTGATCTCCCGGAACGTCATGTCAGAGATCCCCCGCGATCGTGTTCCGCTCGCTCGGCTGCACATACACCAGTCCGTCGCCCTCGAAGCGGATCTGGAAGGCCTCGCCGCCGCCCTCGCCGAGGAACGTGCGGAACGTCACGCCGGACTGGAAGGACTGCCGGACGTTGCCCTGATGGGCGATGTACGCACCCGGGTCGACGATCAGCGGGTACTGCGGGCTGACCCGGAGCACCACCGCCGGACCGTCGGACATGATCGCCGCCTGGCCGTGTCCCTCGACGGTCGTCGTGAACAGCCCGTTGCCCTGCGAGGCGCCGCGCAGTCCGGTGAACGTCGTGCCCGTCCGCAGCCCCGCGTCCGTGGCGAGCAGATTGCTCGACTCGACGTACAGCTTGTCCCCCTGGAGGCTCACGAGGTTGATCTCCGAGGCGCGGTCCGCGAACCAGCAGGTCCCCTGCCCCTTCACCTCCATCACCGTCATCTGCTCGCCGGTGAGCCGCCGGGTCACCATCCCGCGCAGTCCCTCACCTCCGCCGGTGAGCTTCTTGAAGCTCATCTGTCCGTCGTACGCGACCATCGAGCCGTTCTTCGCCTTCACGGCATCCCCGGTCATCTCGACGGCCAGCACCTTGCTGCCTTGAAGTCGGAACATCGCCACGCAGCGAAAGTAGCGGCGCGGCGGGTGGACGGAACAGGCCCCGTAGGTGGATACCGACCCTGAGCGGACCCCTAGGGTTGCCGTTTGCCACAATGGGTGACGCTTGTGCGTGCATTCACAAACGGCAGCCCCCAGCCGACGGACCGTAACCGGCAGACCGTCGCGAAAACTCCCACCGAAGGTGACCCGTGGACATCAAGACCGCCACCGCCCTCCGCCGCCTCCGCCTGGTCTCGGCCCCGGAGGCCGTGTCCTTCCTGATCCTGCTCGTCTGCTCGGTGCTGAAGCGGACCACGGACTTCAACGCGGTCCCCGTCATGGGCGCGGTCCATGGCGTCCTCTTCGTCCTCTACGTGATCTTCTGGGCGGACGCCTGGAACCGCGCCAAGTGGCCGCTGAAGACCGCCGCCCTGTACTTCGTCCTCTCGGTGCTGCCCACCGGCGGCTTCTTCGCCGAGCGCAAGCTCAAGCGCGCCGCCGAGGACGAGGTCATCGCCGCCCGCGCCCGCAAGGAAGGGGTCGTCAACGCATGATCGTCGCCTTCTCCGTGACGCCCCTCGGCGTCGGCGAGGACGTGGGGGAGTACGTCGCCGACGCCGTGCGCGTGGTGCGCGAGTCGGGGCTGCCCAACCGGACCGACGCGATGTTCACCTCCGTCGAGGGGGAGTGGGACGAGGTGATGGACGTCGTCAGGCGGGCCGTCGCCGTGGTGGAGGACCGGGCGCCGCGGGTTTCCCTGGTGCTCAAGGCCGACATTCGCCCGGGCGTGACGGACGGACTCACGTCCAAGGTGGAAACGGTCGAACGCCACCTGGCGTAGGTTTCGGCCCCGCGCCCCTTCAGGCCGGCGCTCCCGCCGTCAGTGCCATCCCCAGCGGTGTTCGTTCGTACATCACCTGGTGGCCGTAGCGGCGGGACGTCAGCAGGCCCGCGTCGCGCAGGACCGTCAGATGGGACGAGACCGAGGACGGGGCCAGGCCCAGGCGGTGTGCCAGGGCGGTCGTCGTCGCGGGTTCGTCCAGCGCGGACAGGACCGCCGCCCGGTTGGCGCCCAGCAGTCGTACCAGCGCGTCCGGAGTGCGGGTGCCCGGTTCGGTCCACAGGCCGGCGATGCCGCGGGCCGGGTAGACCAGGGTGGGCTGCCACGGGGGTTCGAAGCCCGTGATCACGTCGGGCCAGGAGAACACGCTCGGCATCAGGACCAGGCCCTGGCCGGCCAGGTCGCGCGCGTACTCGATGTGCTGCGCGAGCGTCAGCGTACGGCCGTCCCAGGACAGCCGGGGGTCCAGCTCCGGCAGCAGCGTGCCGAGCCCCACCTCGGCCAGCCGGCGCGAGTGGAAGGCCACGTCCGCCTCCAGCAGGGACCGCAGCCGGGGCCAGTCCGGTGCGATCAGCACCCGCCACGCCTCTTCCACGGCGTCCGCCAGCTCCGTGATCATGCGGGCCGGATCCGCCAGCCAGGCCCGGCCCCGCGCCGAGTCCGGCGCGCCCGGTGTGCAGGCCAGGGAGAGGGCGGTGTCCTCGCGGGCCGCCTCCGGGTCCGAGGCCCGAACGGCCGCGATCTCCTCCTCGAACGTCGCGGCCGGACCGATGGGCGGCGGTCCCAGCCAGTCCGGGGCGTGCCCCCGGCGGGGCATCAGCAGCCAGAGCGAGGCCAGGTCCAGCCCCGCCGCCGCCCTGCGGATCCGGCGCAGCCAGGGCGCCTGATAGGCGTGCCGGTCCGGCCGCTTCAGGGTGCGCACGGCCTCCTGCGTCTCCCACAGCGGCGAGATCGCGAACCGGCAGCGCAGGAAGTCCTCGTCACCGAAGCGCAGCTGTGACGGCACCGGCCACCTCCGGAGGACTCGGCGAGAAGAGGGCAGCCAGGATTCGGCTGGAGCCGAAACTTTACGCTTTCCCCCCGCCGCCGGGCACGCTCCCCGCATGTCCGCACCGTCCCAGGCCGCCCCGGCATCCGCCGGCTACGGCCGTGTCTTCGCCGTGCCCGAGTTCCGGGCCGTCTTCGCCGCCCATGTGCTGTCCATGCTCGGCATCATCGTCAGCGAGATCTCGCTGACCTTCCTCGTCTACGACCTCACCCGCTCACCCCTGCTGAGCGCGCTCACCTTCGCCCTGGGCTTCCTGCCGTACGCCGTCGGCGGCACCCTGCTCGCGCCCGTCGCCGACCGCTTCCCGGCCCGCCGGGTGCTGGTGGTCTGCGATCTGGTGTGCGCGGGCTGTGTGGCCGCGATGACCGTGCCCGGGGCCGGCTTCGGCCTGCTGCTGGCGCTGCGGTGCTGCCTCGCCGTCGTCTCCCCGGTGTTCGCCGGCACCCGCATGGCCACCCTCGCCGACGTCCTCGGCGACGGCGATCTGTTCGTGCTCGGCCGCTCCCTGTTGCGGATCGTCGCCCAGAGCGCCCTGCTCGTCGGCTACGGCCTCGGCGGGCTGCTCCTCACGGTCGTCGCGCCCCGCCACGCCCTGCTGATCACCGTCGGCACCTTCCTCGCCTCCGCCACCCTGCTGCGCTACGGCACCCGGCACCGCCCCGCCCGCACCCGGCAGAGCGGCACCGGGACCCCGCCGGGGCTGCGCCGCCTCTTCGCCGAGCGGCGGATCCGCGTCCTGCTCCTGCTGTTCTGGGTACCGGCCGCCTTCTCCGTCGTCCCCGAGGCGCTGGCCGCGCCGTACGCCGCCGCGCTCGGCAGCGGGTCCGCCGGGCTCGGGCTGCTGATGTGCGCGCTGCCCGTCGGCACCATCGCCGGCGAGCTGTTCGCCGGAGCGCGGCTGAAGCCCGCGAGCCGGGAACGCGTGGCGCTCCCGCTCGTCTGCGGCACGCTCCTGCCGTACCTCGGCTTCGCCCTGCGCCCCGGGCTCGTCGTGTCCCTGCTGCTCCTGCTGGTGTCCGGGGCCGGGTCGGCGTACACCCTGGGCCTGGACCAGTGGTTCGTGAAGGCCGTGCCGGAGGAGCTGCGCGGGCGGGCCATGACCCTGCTCAGCGCCGGGCTGATGACCGTCCAGGGCGTGGGCATGGCGCTGGCCGGGGTGGCGGCGGAAGCGGTCGGGGTGCGCACCGCGGTCGCCGGGGCCGGGCTGGCCGGGGTGCTGTGCTGCGGTGCGCTCGCCGTCGCGGCCCGGAGGAGCGAAGGGGCAAGGCGGCCGGGAGCGGGCGGGAACGGGGCGGCGGCCGGGGGCGGGGCGGCGTGCGCGAGCGGCGCGGCGACCGAAAGCCGAGACGGGGCTGCCCGGAATATGACTGGCCGGTAGGGTCTGATGACGTGCCCAAGCCACTCAGCCTCCCCTTCGACCCCATCGCCCGTGCCGACGAGCTCTGGAAGCAGCGCTGGGGAAACGTGCCGTCCATGGCCGCGATCACCTCGATCATGCGGGCCCAGCAGATCCTGCTCGCCGAGGTGGACGCGGTGGTCAAGCCGTACGGACTGACGTTCGCGCGGTACGAGGCGCTGGTGCTGCTCACCTTCTCCAAGGCCGGCGAGCTGCCCATGTCCAAGATCGGTGAGCGGCTCATGGTGCATCCCACGTCCGTGACGAACACCGTGGACCGCCTGGTGAAGTCGGGGCTGGTCGCCAAGCGGCCCAACCCCAACGACGGCCGCGGCACCCTCGCCGTCATCACCGACAAGGGCCGCGAGGTGGTCGACGCGGCCACCCGCGACCTGATGGCCATGGATTTCGGGCTCGGGGCGTACGACGCGGACGAGTGCGCGGAGATCTTCGCGATGCTGCGTCCGCTGCGGATCGCTGCGCGGGACTTCGACGAGGACTGAGACGAGGGGCGACCCCGGCCAAGATCTCCCGGAACGGGTGGTTACGCTCGACCCCATGAAACGAAGCGTGCTGACCCGCTACCGCGTCATGGCCTACACCACCGGTGTCCTGCTGGTGCTGCTGTGCCTGAGCATGATCGCCAAGTACGGGCTGGACATCAGCGGTGCCGCGGACTTCACGCGGGTCGTGGCCATCGCCCACGGCTGGCTGTACGTCGTCTACCTGGTCGTCGCCTTCGACCTGGGCTCCAAGACGAAGATGCCGATCGGCAAGCAGCTGTGGGTGCTGGTCGCGGGGACGATCCCGACGGCCGCCTTCTTCGTCGAGCGCAGGATCAGCCGCGAGCTGGAGGCCAAGGTCGCCGACCGGGCCCCGGCCGTCGCCGAGGCGTAGGGGCGACCGGCGTCACACCGCCGTACGGCATCGTGCGGCGGTCGGCCATCGACATTTACTTGGACGTCCTAGTAAATTCGATGGTATGGACGCTCACGCCATCGAGGAGGGCCGCCGGCGCTGGCAGGCCCGCTACGACGCCGCGCGCACGCGCGACGCTGACTTCACCACGCTCTCCGGTGATCCCGTGGAGCCGGTGTACGGGCCCCGACCGGGCGACACGTACGAGGGATTCGAGCGGATCGGCTGGCCCGGGGAGTACCCCTTCACGCGCGGGCTCCATCCGACCGGCTACCGCGGGCGCACCTGGACGATCCGGCAGTTCGCCGGGTTCGGCAACGCCGAGCAGACCAACGAGCGGTACAAGATGATCCTCGGCAACGGCGGCGGAGGGCTGTCCGTCGCCTTCGACATGCCGACGCTCATGGGGCGGGACTCCGACGACCCGCGCTCGCTCGGCGAGGTCGGGCACTGCGGTGTCGCCATCGACTCGGCCGCCGACATGGAGATCCTGTTCAAGGACATCCCGCTCGGCGACGTCACCACCTCCATGACCATCAGTGGGCCCGCCGTGCCCGTCTTCTGCATGTACCTGGTCGCCGCCGAGCGGCAGGGCGTGGATCCGTCGGTCCTCAACGGCACGCTCCAGACCGACATATTCAAGGAGTACATCGCGCAGAAGGAGTGGCTCTTCCAGCCCGAGCCGCATCTGCGCCTGATCGGCGACCTGATGGAGTACTGCGCGGCCGGCATCCCCGCCTACAAGCCGCTGTCCGTCTCCGGCTACCACATCCGCGAGGCCGGGGCGACGGCCGCGCAGGAGCTGGCGTACACGCTGGCCGACGGCTTCGGCTACGTCGAGCTGGGGCTCAGCCGCGGCCTGGACGTCGACGTGTTCGCGCCCGGCCTCTCCTTCTTCTTCGACGCGCACGTCGATTTCTTCGAGGAGATCGCCAAGTTCCGTGCGGCGCGCCGGATCTGGGCACGGTGGATGCGGGACGTCTACGGCGCCCGGTCCGAGAAGGCGCAGTGGCTGCGGTTCCACACGCAGACCGCGGGTGTGTCGCTGACCGCGCAGCAGCCGTACAACAACGTGGTGCGTACGGCCGTGGAGGCGCTGGCCGCCGTGCTCGGCGGGACCAACTCGCTGCACACCAACGCGCTGGACGAGACGCTGGCCCTGCCGAGCGAGCAGGCGGCGGAGATCGCGCTGCGCACGCAGCAGGTGCTGATGGAGGAGACCGGGGTCGCCAACGTGGCCGATCCGCTGGGCGGTTCGTGGTTCGTCGAGCAGCTGACGGACCGGATCGAGGCCGACGCGGAGAAGATCTTCGAGCAGATCAAGGAGCGGGGCCTGCGGGCCCACCCGGACGGACAGCACCCGATCGGGCCGGTCACGTCCGGGATTCTGCGCGGGATCGAGGACGGCTGGTTCACCGGGGAGATCGCCGAGTCCGCGTTCCGCTACCAGCAGGCGCTGGAGAAGGGCGACAAGAAGGTCGTCGGCGTCAACGTCGCCACCGGGTCGGTCACCGGGGATCTGGAGATCCTGCGGGTGAGCCATGAGGTGGAGCGGGAGCAGGTCCGCATCCTGCGGGAGCGGAAGGGGGCGCGGGACGAGGCGGCGGTGCGCTCCGCGCTGGCGGCGATGCTGAGCGCCGCCCGGGACGGCTCCAGCATGATCGAGCCCATGCTGGACGCCGTGCGGGCCGAGGCGACGCTGGGCGAGATCTGCGGGGTGCTCCGCGAGGAGTGGGGGGTGTACACCGAGCCCGCCGGTTTCTAGGCACCGCTGCCCGCCGGGGGCCGTACGGGGTTACGGCTCCGGCTGCTGTGCTGCCCCCGTCAGGCCCAGCAGCAGTACCCGCGTGAAACTGTGGACCCAGTCCTCGTTCGCCGGTTTGCCGCTGACCAGGGTGCGGTGGACCACCGCGCCCGCGACCATGTCGAAGATCAGGTCCACCGTGCGGGCGGACGCCTCCGGGTCGGGTTCCGGGGGGAGTTCGCCGCGGCGCTGGGCGCGGGCGCGGCCCTCCAGAACCAGCCGCATCTGACGCTCCACGATGGAGGCGCGGATGCGCTCGCGCAGCGCGTCGTCGCGGGTGGACTCGGCGACCACCGCCATCAGGCCGCTCTTCGCCTCCGGACGGGCCAGGATCGCCGCGAACTGCAGGACCACGCCCTCGATGTCGGCCGCGAGGCTGCCCCGGTCGGGCAGTTCCAGCTCGTCGAAGAGTTCCGCCACCGCGTCGCACACCAGCTCCGGCTTGCCCGCCCAGCGGCGGTACAGCGTCGTCTTCGCAACCCCGGCGCGCGTCGCCACGTCTCCCAGGGTGAGCTTGGACCAGCCCAGTTCCACCAGCGCCTCCCGGGTCGCGGCCAGGATCGCGGTGTCCGCCGCGGCGCTGCGCGGACGTCCGGTACGGCTGGCGGGAGTGCGGCTCTGCATCCCTTGACCATAACCGGCGGGAACTGTGCGGTCGTGAGGGAGATCACCGGGGGGTGGTGTCGTGCGGGGTCCCGATGGCATTACGCTACGAGTCGTAGCGAAAGCTCGTGAGAGCTCGTGACGGACGTACGCGAGCGACGACCACGGGGTGTGGGGTGGGGACCCGGCGCCCGCACAGACGACTTTTTCATTCCGGCGCGGTAACGGGGGAGGATAGACGTATGCAGCCACGGAACATGTCCATGAGCGGCGTCGTCGACCTCGCCGCCGTGAAGGCGGCCCAGGAGGCCAAGGCCAAGGCCGAGCAGACGCGCGCCGAGGCCGCCCGGAAGGGCGGCGCGGGGGCGGTCGCCCCGGCCGATCTCGTCATCGACGTCGATGAGGTGGGGTTCGAGAGGGACGTCCTCCAGCGATCCGCCGAGGTTCCCGTCGTCATCGACTTCTGGGCCGAGTGGTGTCAGCCCTGCAAGCAGCTGAGCCCGGTCCTGGAGCGGCTCGCCGTCGAGTACAACGGGCGCTTCCTCCTCGCCAAGATCGACGTCGACGCCAACCAGATGCTGATGCAGCAGTTCGGGGTCCAGGGGATCCCGGCTGTCTTCGCCGTCGTCGCCGGCCAGGCGCTGCCGCTGTTCCAGGGCGCGGCCGACGAGCAGCAGATCCGGCAGACCCTGGACCAGCTGGTGCAGGTCGCCGAGCAGCGGTTCGGGCTCACCGGCCTGACCGTCGACCCGGACGCCCAGCCCGGTGCCGCGCCCGCCGAGGCCCAGGAGGGCCCGTACGACGCCGCGCTGAACGCGGCCGCCGACGCGCTGGACGCCGGTGACCTGGCCGGTGCCGTCCGGGCGTACCAGAACGTGCTGGCCGACGACCCGGGCCACCCCGAGGCCAAGCTGGGCCTGGCGCAGGCCGAGCTGCTGCAGCGGGTGCAGGGCTTCGATCCGCAGCAGGTCCGCCGGGAGGCCGCCGAGAAGCCGAAGGACGCCGCCGCGCAGATCGCCGCCGCCGACCTGGATCTGGTGGGCGGTCATGTCGAGGACGCCTTCGGGCGGCTGATCGAGGCCGTGCAGCGCACGGTCGGTGACGACCGGGACGCGGTGCGGCGCCGGCTGCTGGAGCTGTTCGAGGTCGTGGGTCCCGAGGACCCGCGCGTGGTGGGCGCGCGCAGGGCGCTCGCGCGCGCCTTGTTCTGACCAGTCACTAAACGCCACGGCTTGTGATGCCGGGGTGAAAGATTTGCCGACGAGTCGTCAGGGCGCCCCCGCTTTGCCAAATCTTGGTAAGAGCGCGATCTGTTACTCCGAGTAAGTCGAAGCCGTTGATCTGTCTGGATTTGTCCAGAGGTCAACGGCTTTGCTCTGCCTACGGATGCCACCCAGAGTCGCACTCCGAGACCGGTCGGTCGTACTCCGGTTATCCAGCCGTTACTAGCCAGTAACGAACCCCCTTGTGCCCGGCGCGAGAATGCACCACGATCGGCGACGCTCGGTCCATTCCCGTACCCCGACATCCGGTCGGGTCGCGGGAGACTCTGGGTCCCCACCGAGCAGAGCCGGCAGCAGTGGTGCCGGCTCTTGGGCAGGGGGGTCTTCGCCTACCCGGCGAAGCCTGTCCAGCAAGGTTGTGCGTGATGCGTGTCAGGCGCGACCAGTGGTTGTCGCTCGGGGAAGATCGCCGGTGATTCGGGCGCGGTTCGCGCCACCGAGCGCGGGCGTTCTCCTTCCCGAGGACGTAGCACTTCTCCCATCCCTGCCCGGATGAGTCGCCTGTTGGCGCGATTCCGGGCCAGGAGATGTACGTCCGAGAAGGAGGAAAAATGGAGTCCCAGGTGCGTGGCGGGACCAGATGGAAGCGGTTCGCTGTGGTCATGGTGCCCAGCGTGGCCGCCACGGCGTGTATAGGTGTCGCCCTCGCTCAGGGCGCTCTCGCGGCCTCGTTCAGCGTGTCCGGTCAGTCCTTCAAGGTGACCGCCGACAAACTGGTCGGCCAGGGTTTCGAGCAGTACGGCGCGATCGACAACGGCTACACCCTGAGCGGCCAGCAGACCGCTCACCCGGTCGCGGTCTCGGCCTTCAAGAGCGCCTCGATCAGCAACATGTGCCAGTCCGTCGTCACGCCGAACATCCCGGTGCTGGGCTCGGTGAGCCTGGTCCTGAAGGCGGGCGGCGACAAGCCGGTCGAGGCCGACAATCTCTACATCGACCTCGACGACCTCAGCGCCGACGCCACCTTCAACAACATCGACATCGGTGTGGCTGCCAAGGACGCCAACAAGGGTCCGGGTATGAAGGGCGGGAAGGAGCAGTCCAACCCGTACGGCTTCGCGCAGCAGGCCGACTCGGCCACGCTGACCGGTGTGAAGCAGACGGCCTGGGCGACCACGGCCGGAACCTTCAAGCTCAGCGGTCTGCACATGTCGGTGCAGACGGGTACGCACGAGTGCTACTGAGCACTCGCTGACGGGCGGGGGAGCCGGTGGCGCCCCCGCCCGCGCACTCTCCGGCCGTGCTTCACACGCGGTCCACATCACCACCACAGCAACGCCGCACCAGGGAGCTGTTTTCCATGAGCGCCGAGACTCCTGCCGCCGCATCCGGCCAGTTCACCCGCCGGAGGCTGCAGTTCCGCGCCTGGCGGGGCACCCGTCCGTTCTGGGCTGGTCTGTTCGTCTTGCTCGGCGGCTTTCCGATCATGTACTTCCCGTACGCCCATCTCCAGGTCGGACATCTGACGCTGGCGATGGCGACCACCGCGGGAGCCGGATCCCTGATCATCGGCGTGCTGCTCGTCGTCCTGGGCATCAGTCTCTGGTTCCAGAAGCACGTCCGCACGTTTGCGGGCGTCGCCGCGATCCTGCTCGCGCTGGTGTCCATCCCCGTGTCCAACTTCGGTGGCTTCGTCATGGGCTTCCTCTTCGCCCTCATCGGCGGAGCGATGGCCGTGGCCTGGGCGCCGGGCGCGCCTCCGCAGCAGCAGCCGCCTGCCGAGGCGGCTCCGGGCGAGGGCGGTGCACCGCAGTCCGCGGCGCTGCCGGACCAGCACGCGGACATGTTCGGGGAGAACGACCTGTCAGGAACGAGCCCGGCCAACGGGGCGAACGGGAGGCACAGTGCCGGCTGACGAGGTGACCCGCGGGACCGACGAGGACGGGTCCCGCGTGAGAACCGGGCCCCGCCACGCGGCCCCCAGAAAGCCGCTGTTCACCAGGTTCCACATGCCCGCCGGCAAGGCGATCGCCTCCGTGGCGATGCCGACGGCGGTGCTGATGGGCATGGGCTTCACGTCCACGCTCGCCCTGGCGGACAACGGCGGCAGCCCGTCCCCGTCGACCACGTCCAAGAGCCTGACGGCCAACGAGTACAAGGACTGTGTGAAGGCGCTGGACGGCTCCAAGGACGCCTCGGCGTCGCCGTCGCCCTCCGCCTCGAAGAGCGCGTCCGGGGACTCGGCCACGCCGACACCCTCGGCGAGCACCGGCGCCGGCGGGTCCAAGGACACGAAGTCCGGCGACTCGGGCAAGACCTCTTCGCCGGATTCAGGTTCCGGCGACAAGGCCTCGCCCAAGCCGACCGCGACCTCGGAGCCCTCCAGCTCCAGCTCGGGCTCCGGCTCGTCGGCCTCGTCGAGTGACTCGGCCACGCCGACCCCGTCGGCGTCCAAGAGCGGCGGCGGTCTGCTGGACACCATCGGCGACACGCTCGGCGGCATTCTCGGCGGCGGCAGCAAGGACTCCGGCTCCCCGTCCGCGAGCCCGACGCCGTCCGCGACCCCGTCGGCGAGCAAGTCCTCGGACTCGGCGTCCCCGTCGGACTCGTCGTCGTCCGGTTCCAAGGCCTCCGACACCGTCTCCAGTGCCGGCACGGCGGTCGGCGACACGGTCAAGAAGGCCACCGACTCGGTCAAGAACACCACCGGCTCGGTCTCCAAGACGGCGCAGGACACGGCCAAGGCGGCCGCGTCGGCCACGCCGAGCCCGTCCGCGAGCTCGTCGGCCCCGGCGAACTGTCCGGCCGCCACGAAAGACCAGGGCGGCGTCGACAACAAGGTGCCGGTGGCGGACGACCCCTGGTACCTGGACGCCAGCTCGCTGCTGCTCAAGGGCTCCGACTACAAGGGCATCGTCGAGGTGAAGACGGCTTCCGGCACCACCAAGAAGGTGCTGAAGTTCGTCATCTCCAGCGGTACGGACATCGGCGACCTGCACCAGACGGTGAAGGACAAGCTCTCGGGCAAGACCTACCACGTGCAGGCGGCCCAGGGTTCGACGTCCACCATCCGGGGCGGCGACACCGTGATGTACACCGAGAAGATCTCGGGCAATCTGTTCGGTCTGATCCCGATGACGTTCAGCCCCGACAGCCCGCCCCCGCTGAACCTCCCGCTGATCTACTTCACCCATGTGAAGGTGGTCCAGGCCGCCCAGTTCGGCGGCAACCTGCACGTGCCCGGCATGCATGTGTACACGACCGGCTGACCGGTCCCGCAAGCCCGTTCGGGAGCCGCAACACAGCTGAGGGCGCCCCCTGCTCCAGGGGGCGCCCTCAGCGCCGTTCAAGGCCCTTGTGGGGCTTGTCAGTTGGCCTGCGCGCCCAGGTGGTGGACGCGGAGCATGTTGGTGGTGCCGGGGACGCCGGGGGGCGAGCCGGCGGTGATGATGACCGTGTCGCCCGCGTCGAAGCGGCCCAGCTTGGCGACCTCCTGGTCCACCAGGTCGACCATCTCGTCCGTGGTGTTCACGAACGGCACGACGTGCGACTCCACGCCCCAGCTCAGGGTGAGCTGGTTGCGGGTGGCCTCGTCCGTGGTGAACGCGATGATCGGCTGGGTCGCGCGGTAGCGGGAGAGCCGGCGCGCGGTGTCACCGGACTTGGTGAAGGCGATCAGGCCCCGGCCGCCGAGGAAGTCGGCGATCTCGCAGGCCGCGCGGGCCACCGAACCACCCTGTGTGCGCGGCTTCTTGCCCGGCACCAGCGGCTGCAGGCCCTTGGAGAGCAGCTCCCCCTCGGCCGCCTGGACGATCTTCGACATGGTCTTGACCGTCTCGACCGGGTAGGCGCCCACCGACGACTCGGCGCTCAGCATGACCGCGTCGGCGCCGTCCAGGATCGCGTTGGCCACGTCGGAGGCCTCGGCGCGGGTCGGGCGGGAGTTGGTGATCATCGACTCCATCATCTGGGTCGCCACGATCACCGGCTTGGCGTTGCGCCGGCACAGCTCGATCAGGCGCTTCTGCACCATGGGGACCTTCTCGAGCGGGTACTCGACGGCCAGGTCGCCACGGGCCACCATCACGGCGTCGAAGGCCGCGACGACGTCCTCCATGTTCTGCACCGCCTGCGGCTTCTCCACCTTGGCGATGACCGGGACCCGGCGGCCCTCCTCGTCCATGACGCGGTGCACGTCCTGGACGTCCTTGGCGTCCCGGACGAAGGACAGCGCGACCATGTCGCAGCCCATGCGGAGGGCGAAGCGCAGGTCCTCGACGTCCTTCTCGCTCAGCGCGGGCACGTTGACGGCCGCGCCGGGCAGGTTGATGCCCTTGTGGTCGGAGACGACACCGCCCTCGATGACGATCGTCTTGACCCGGGGGCCCTCGACGTCCAGGACCTTCAGTTCGACGTTGCCGTCGTTGATCAGGACCTGGTCGCCGCGCGAGACGTCGCCCGGCAGCCCCTTGTACGTCGTACCGCAGATGTGCTTGTCGCCCGGGACGTCCTCGGTCGTGATGACGAACTCGTCACCGCGCTCGAGCTCCACCGGCCCCTCGGCGAAGGTCTCCAGACGGATCTTCGGGCCCTGCAGGTCGGCGAGGACACCGATGGCCCGGCCGGTCTCCTTGGCCGCGGCCCGGACGCGGTCGTACCGCGCCTGGTGCTCGGCGTGGGTGCCGTGGCTGAAGTTGAACCGGGCCACATTCATGCCGGCCTCGATCATCGAGACGAGCATCTCGTGGGAGTCGACCGCGGGGCCGAGAGTACAGACGATTTTCGAACGGCGCATGGGGCGATCCTATCGGTTTGTTTCGCTACGGAATATTCCGTCTGGCGGAAGATACAAATGAGTGGCACACCGCTCAGGTGCTATTCAGTTGTTCTTTCCGACCAGTGCGTAGGTCTGGGTCGCGATCTCCAGTTCTTCATCCGTCGGCACCACGGCGACGGCGACACGCGCGTCCCGCGGAGAGATCAGCCTGGCCTCGTCCGCTCGCACCGCGTTCAGCTCCGGCTCGACCGCCAGGCCCAGCCCCTCCAGGCCCGCGATCGCGGCCTCGCGCACCGGCGCCGCGTTCTCGCCGACCCCGGCGGTGAACGCCACCGCGTCCACCGTGCCGAGGACGGCGTAATAGGCGCCGATGTACTTCTTGAGCCGGTGAATGTAAATGTCGAACGCGAGAGCGGCCTCTTCGTCCCCCTCGTCGATCCGGCGGCGAATCTCCCGCATGTCGTTGTCCCCGCACAGACCGAACAGGCCGCTCCTCTTGTTGAGAAGAGTGTCGATCTCGTCCATGGACATATCCCCAACCCGCGCCAAATGGAAGATGACGGCGGGATCCAGATCACCGGAGCGCGTTCCCATGACGAGCCCCTCCAGCGGCGTCAGCCCCATGGAGGTGTCCACGCACCGGCCCTTCTCGACCGCGGACGCGGAGGCGCCGTTGCCCAGGTGCAGCACGATCACGTTGACCTCGGACGGGTCCTTGCCCAGCAGCCGCGCGGTCTGACGGGAGACGTACGCGTGCGAGGTGCCGTGGAAGCCGTAGCGGCGGATGCGGTGGCGGTCGGCGATCTTCGGGTCGATCGCGTAGCGCGCCGCGGACTCCGGCATCGTCGTGTGGAACGCGGTGTCGAAGACGGCGACCTGGGGCAGGTCGGGGCGGAGCGCCTGGGCGGTGCGGATGCCGGTGAGGTTGGCCGGGTTGTGCAGCGGGGCGACCGGGATCAGCCGCTCGATCTCGGCGAGCACCTCGTCGTCGATGACGGTCGGCTCGGTGAAGAACAGGCCGCCGTGCACCACCCGGTGCCCGATCGCGGCCAGTTCCGGCGAGTCGAGGCCGAGGCCGTCCCGGGTCAGCTCCTCGGCGACCGCCTTGAGCGCGGCGTCGTGGTCGGCGATGGGCCCGGTGTGCTCACGGGTCTCGCCGGTGCTGAGACAGGTGTGCTTGAGCCGGGAGGTCTGCTCGCCGATGCGCTCCACCAGGCCGACGGCGAGCCGGTCGGCGTCGCGCATGTCGAGGAGCTGGTACTTCACCGACGAGGAGCCGGAGTTGAGGACGAGGACGCGGGTGGCGGTCACGGTGATTCGGTTGCTCTCTGTGGTCAGTTGGTGGTCAGTTGGCGGGCGTCTGGGCCTGGATCGCCGTGATGGCGACGGTGTTGACGATGTCCTGGACGAGGGCGCCGCGGGACAGGTCGTTGACGGGCTTGCGCAGACCCTGCAGGACCGGTCCGACGGCGATCGCGCCGGCCGAGCGCTGCACGGCCTTGTACGTGTTGTTGCCTGTGTTGAGGTCCGGGAAGATCAGCACCGTTGCCTGCCCGGCGACATCCGAGTCCGGCAGCTTGGTGGCCGCGACCGACGGCTCCACGGCCGCGTCGTACTGGATCGGCCCCTCGATCTTCAGGTCCGGCCGGCGTGAGCGCGCCAGCTCGGTGGCCTCGCGCACCTTCTCGACATCGGCGCCGAAGCCGGACGTACCGGTGGAGTACGACAGCATCGCGATCCGCGGCTCCACCCCGAACCGGGCGGCCGTGACCGCCGATTGGATGGCGATGTCCGCGAGCTGCTCGGCGTTCGGGTCCGGGTTGACCGCGCAGTCGCCGTACACCAGCACCTTGTCGGCGAGGCACATGAAGAAGACGGACGAGACGATGGACGAATCCGGCCTGGTCTTGATGATCTCGAAGGCGGGGCGGATGGTGGCCGCGGTGGAGTGCACCGAGCCGGAGACCATGCCGTCGGCCAGGCCCTCCTGGACCATCAGGGTGCCGAAGTAGTTGACGTCCGAGACGACGTCGTAGGCGAGTTCGACCGTGACGCCCTTGTGGGCGCGCAGCGCCGCGTACTTCTCGGCGAAGGAGTCGCGCAGTTCGGAGCCGGCCGGGTCGATCAGCTGGGTGTCGCCGAGGTCGATGCCGAGGTCGGCGGCCTTCTTGCGGATCTGGTCCTCGGGCCCGAGCAGGGTCAGATCGCAGACGCCCCGGCGCAGCAGCACCTCGGCCGCGTGCAGCACCCGCGCCTCGGTGCCCTCGGGGAGGACGACGCGTCGCTTGTCGGAGCGGGCCTGTTCCAGGAGCTTGTGCTCGAACATCATCGGGGTGACCCGGTCGCTGCTCGGCGCCGAGACCCGGCGGGCCAGGTCGCCGGTGTCGGCGTACCGCTCGAACAGGCCGAGCGCGGTCTCCGCCTTGCGCGGGGTGGCCGCGGTCATCTTCCCCTCCAGCGAGAACAGCTGCTCGGCGGTGGGGAAGCTGTTGCCGGTCACGGACAGGACCGGGGTGCCCGGGGCGAGCCGGGCCGCGAGGGTGAGGATCTCCTCGCTCGGCACCTCGTTCAGGGTGAGGAGCACGCCGGCTATCGGCGGGGTGCCGGCGCTGTGCGCGGCCAGCGAGCCGACGACCAGGTCGGCGCGGTCGCCCGGGGTGACGACCAGACAGCCCGGGGTCAGGGCGGCGAGCAGGTTCGGCAGCATCGCGCCGCCGAAGACGAAGTCCAGCGCGTCCCGGGCGAGGCCCGAGTCGTCGCCGAGCAGCACCTTGGCGTCGAGGGCGTGGGCGATCTGGCTGACGGTCGGCGCGGACAGCGCGGGCTCGTCGGGGACGACGTAGCAGGGCACCGGCAGCCGGGTGGCGAGCCGCTCGGCGATCTCGTCGCGGTCCTCGCGGGCCACCCGGTTGGCGACCATGGCGAGGACGTCGCAGCCGAGGCCGTCGTAGGCGCGGTAGGCGTTGCGGGTCTCCGCCAGCACGGACTCGGCGGACTGCTTGCGGCCGCCGACCACCGGGATCACGGAGGCGCCGAACTCGTTGGCGAGGCGGGCGTTCAGGGACAGCTCGTCCGGTACCTGGGTGTCGGCGAAGTCGGTGCCGAGGACGAGGACGACGTCGTAGTCGCGCGCCACCAGGTGGAAGCGGTCGACCAGCGCCGAGACCAGCTCGTCGGTGCCCTGCTCGGCCTGGAGCGCGGAGGCCTCGTGGTAGTCCATGCCGTAGACCGTCGCCGGGTCCTGCGCGAGGCGGTAGCGCGACCGCAGCAGCTCGAACAGGCGATCGGGGCCGTCGTGCACGAGCGGACGGAAGACGCCCACCCGGTCGACCTGCCGGGTCAGCAGCTCCATGACTCCCAGCTCCACGACCTGGCGGCCGTCACCGCGCTCGATCCCGGTCACGTACACGCTGCGCGTCACGCGTCGACTCCGTTCCTCATGCCATATGTCTTGTATGTCTGTATGTCGGTGTATGTCTGCGTACCGGATAGAAGGTCGCGTCTTCGGCATAAAAATCGCCCACCAAGGTGAGCTGAACCCTCTTGACAATACCCCTGCCGCCGGATAAGGCGCCCGTCAAGTGGCTCACGGTCCCGGCGGACGTGGAACAATCGACACTGGCTCACCGGCACCGACAGCGAGCAGGAGACACAGCACGATGCGCATCGGAGTTCTCACCGCAGGCGGCGACTGCCCCGGCCTGAACGCCGTGATCCGGTCGGTCGTGCACCGGGCGGTGGCGCAGTACGGCGACGAGGTCATCGGCTTCGAGGACGGCTACCGGGGTCTGCTCGACCGTCACTACCGCTCCCTCGACCTGGACGGCGTCAGCGGCATCCTGGCCCGCGGCGGCACCATCCTCGGCTCCTCCCGGCTGGAGCGCGACCGGCTGCGCGAGGCCTGCGAGGGCGCCGCCGACATGGTCGAGGAGTTCGGCATCGACGCGCTGATCCCGATCGGCGGCGAGGGCACCCTGACCGCGGCCCGGATGCTCTCCGACGCGGGCCTCCCGGTCGTCGGCGTCCCCAAGACCATCGACAACGACATCTCCTCCACCGACCGCACCTTCGGTTTCGACACCGCGGTCGGCGTCGCCACCGAGGCGATGGACCGCCTGAAGACCACCGCCGAGTCCCACCAACGGGTGATGGTCGTCGAGGTCATGGGCCGGCACGCCGGCTGGATCGCCCTGGAGTCCGGCATGGCCGCCGGCGCCCACGGCATCTGCCTGCCCGAGCGGCCCTTCGACCCCGCGCACCTGGTCAAGATGGTCGAGGAGCGCTTCTCCCGCGGCAAGAAGTTCGCCGTCATCTGCGTCGCCGAGGGCGCCCACCCCGTCGAGGGCACCATGGACTACGGCAAGGGCGAGATCGACCAGTACGGCCACGAGCGCTTCCAGGGCATCGGTACGGCGCTCGCGTTCGAGCTGGAGCGACGCCTCGGCAAGGAGTCCAAGCCGGTCATCCTCGGCCACGTCCAGCGCGGCGGCGTCCCGACCGCCTACGACCGCGTCCTCGCCACCCGCTTCGGCTGGCACGCCGTCGAGGCCGCGCACCGCGGCGAGTTCGGCCGGATGACCGCGCTGCGCGGCACCGACGTCGTGATGGTGCCGCTCGCGGAGGCGGTCACCGAGCTGAAGACGGTGCCGAAGGACCGCATGGACGAGGCGGAGTCGGTCTTCTAGGGGACTTCAGGCGGTCCTGTTCTCGACCGCCGTCCAGAAGTTCTCCACGATCCGGTCGAGGAACTCCTCGCCGGGCTCGCCGGACTCCTTGCTGCCGCCACCCCAGCTGAGGGTGGCGGCCATGTGCCCCTGATAGTCCTGGTGCAGTTCCAGCAGCACCTCTTCCAGAACACCGCGGTCCACGGGCGCCAGCTTCGCCACCGGACGCACATAGGCCTGCCAGCGGGTGGTCACCGCGCTGTGCAGCAGCTCGGCGAGCTTGGCCTCGCGCCCGGTGACGGTCACGAAGTCGGGCAGCGCCAGCTGCAGCAGCTCCGCCAGCGCGGCCGACTGCCGCTCGTTGCCGCGCCAGGCTCCGCTCTCCTCCATCCGCAGATACGCCGGGAGGTCCGTGCCGATGGTCCGGGCCACGTCCTCCGGCGCGATCCCGCGCGCGATGCGATGCTCGCGCAGGGTCCGGGGCCGGCCGATGAGATCCCCCGCGGAACACCACAACACCCCTGCGAGGGCGGTGAGTTCGGGGCTGCTCGGGGCGGCGAGGCCGCGCTCCCAGGCGATGACGAGATCGGGCGTGACATGGGGCAGGCCGTACGAGGCCCGCATGCCGTAGGCGACATGCTCGGGGCCCATGCCGAGCGCGGCACGCAGCCTGCGGGCGGCCGCGGCGTTGAACGGAGGAGCTGAGGGTTGGCGCACCCCGCACAAGCTAGGGGTGCTCTCCCGTGCTGACTACGGTCCGTTCGAACGAGATCACACATCGTAGATTCGTACGTCTAGATCGCCCCCCTTGTCATGGCACTTGGTGTCACGCCCGTCACCTGGGGTTACTCAACGTTACCCCTTCACCGCGCCGCCCAGCGCGAAGCCGCCGCCCAGTCTGCGTGCCACCAGAACGTACAAAAGGATCACCGGCGTCGAATAGATGACGGAGAACGCGGCCAGCTGTCCGTAGGCGACCATGCCCCGGTTGCCGAAGAAGTCGTTGATGCTGACCGAGGCCGGCATCCGGTCCGGGCTGAGCAGCAGCATGAACGGGACGAAGAAGTTCCCCCACATCATCACGAACGAGAACACGGTGACGACGGCGAGACCCGGCCCCATCAGCGGCAGCACGATCCGGACCAGGGACTGCAGCGAGGACGCCCCGTCCGTCCAGGCCGCCTCCTCCAGCTCCTTCGGTACCCCGTCCATGAAGTTCTTCATCAGCCAGATGGCGAACGGGAGCTGGGAGGCGGCGAAGAAGAAGACCGTGCCCTGCAGGGTGTCGATCAGGTTCACCCGCACGAACAGCGCGTACACCGGCACCATGATCGCGGTGATCGGCAGGCTGGTCGCGAACAGGATCGTCAGCAGGAACGGCCGGTTGAGCCGGGACCGGAATCGGGAGAGGGGATAGGCGGCGAGGGCCGCGCACACGACGGTCAGCGCGGTGCCGCCGCCGCACAGGACCAGGCTGTTGAGCAGCGGGGTGTAGGTGATGTCCGGGGTCAGGATCGCGTCGAAGTTGCCCAGGGTGAAGCCGTCCGGGACCCTGACCCGCAGACCGGCGTGCGGATCCACGGAGGACAGCACCACCCAGGCCAGGGGCAGCGCGAAGGCGACGGCCACGACCAGCAGGGAGACGTCGGCGGCGAGCCGGCGGGAGGCGCGCTTGCGGGGCATCTCGGTCTCACACCTCCGTCCGCAGCAGCCGCAGATACACGACCGAGAACAGGGACCCGACGAGCAGCAGGAGCAGGGCGACCGCGGTGCCGTACCCGATCATGCTGTTCTGGAAGGCCTGCTCGTACATGAACAGCGGCAGCGTCTGGCTCTTGTTGCCGGGCCCGCCCCGGGTCATCACCCAGATCAGCCCGAAGACGGACAGCGTTTGCAGGGTGTTGAGCATGAGGTTGGTGCCGATGGACCGCCGGATCATCGGCAGCGTGATGTGCCACATCCGCCGCCACCCGCCGGCCCCGTCCACCTCGGCGGCCTCGGTGATCTCGCCCGGTATCTCGTCGAGGGCGGCGGAGTAGACGAGCATCGAGAACGCCGTACCGCGCCAGACGTTGGCGAAGGACACCGCGAGGACGGGCAGGGTGAACAGCCAGTTCTGGCGGGGGAGATGAAGCCAGTCGAGGATGGCGTTCAAGGTCCCCTCCCGCCGGAAGAACGCGTACAGCAGAAACCCGGCCACCACCTCGGGCAGCACCCAGGCCGTGATGACGACCCCGCCGGTGAGCGTGCGCACCGGCTTCGAGGCCCGCTTCATCAGCGCGGCCAGGGCGAGCCCCAGGGTGTTCTGCCCGACGAGCGAGGACAGCACGGTGAACACCAGCGTCAGCCAGACGGCGTTGCGGAACTCCGGGTCCTTAAAGGCGCGCCGGAAGTTGGCGAACCCGACGAACGACGCGTGCGCCTGCCCGGTCAACTGCAGGTCGGTGAAGGCGATGTAGACGCAGTAGGCGATCGGCCCGGCGAGGAGGAGCAGCAGGAGGACGACGGCGGGGGAGAGGGGGAGGGCCCGGGCGATCCGGCGCCGGTGGTGCATCACTTCCGGACCACTTGGCCGCCGGTGACGTCCTTGAGGGTCGAGTCGTACCCGTTTGCTGCCTTTTGTGCGGACGAGTCACCGGTCGTCACGCTGTCCATCGCCTCCTGGATCGCGGTCGACACCTTCGGATACGCCGGATAGGCGGGCCGGTAGTGGGTGCTGGAGACCAGGTCGGTGAAGAACTTGATGCCGGGCTGGGCGGTGGCGTACGCCGGGTCGGCGGCGACGTCCTTGCGGACCGAGATGCCGGAGTTGGCGATGTACCACTTCTTGGCGTTGGCCTCGCTCTGCATGGCCTTGATGAAGTCGAAGGCGAGGCCGGGGTTGCCCGCCTTGGCCGGGACGGCCCAGGTCCAGCCGCCGGACATGCTCACCTTGCCCGGCGCCTGCCCATGCTGGGTCGGCATGTACGCCAGCCCCAGCTGCTGGGACCAGTCCGGCCAGTCGCGCCCGCTGCCCGGGAGCCAAGTCTGCGGCAGCCAGGAGCCGTCGAGGTCGATGCCGAGCTTGCCCTGGGGGAGCAGCTCGCCCATGACGGTGGTGGCGTAGTTGGGGTCGAGGGCGTCGGAGACGTCGGGCCCAAGTTTCTCTTTGTAGACGCTCTCGACGAACTTCAGCGAGTCCGTGAACCCCTGGCTCCCCGCGATCCACTTCTTGCTGCCGCTGTCGTACAGGGGATCGGACTTTCCGTCGCCCGTGCCGTAGAGCAGCATCTCCATGCCCTGCATGGTGGCCCGCTCACCGGCCGGTTTGCCGGTGTACACGTTGAGCGGGACGACACCGGGGACCTTCTGCTTGATGGTGCGGGCGGCGGCGAGGACGTCGTCCCAGTTCTTCGGCTGCCAGTCCAGCGGCAGTCCGGCCGTGCGGAAGACGCGCTTGTCGAACCACAGCCCCCGGGTGTCGGTCCCGTCCGGGACGCCGTACGTCTTCCCGTCCTGCCCCCTGGCCGACGCCTTCGCGGTGTCGATGAACTGCTTCCACTCCGGCCACTGGGCCAGATACGGGTCGAGCGGCCTCAAGTACCCGCTGGTGATGTCGGAGTTGATGAGGAAGGTGTCCTCGTAGACCAGGTCCGGCGCGGTCCTCGGCGAGCGCATCATCTGCTGGACCTTGGTGTAGTACTCGGAGTCCGGGGCCTTGATCGGCACGAACTCGACCTTCTTTCCCGGGTACTTCTTCTCGAACTCCTTCTTGATCCCGGCGAGATACGTGTCCATCACCTTGACCGAGTTGTCGGTCGACTGTTTGTAGGACACCTTGAGGGTGTTCTTCTCGAACGGTGGCGGCGAGGGCGGCGGTGAGGAGGGCGGAGAGAGCGGCGGTGGGGCGCACGATCCTTCAACGTGGCCAGGTGGTTGCCGTGCGAAGGTAAGACTAGTCAGGTCAATGCGTCCATCACCTTGACCGAGTTGTCGGTCGACTGTTTGTAGGACACCTTGAGGGTGTTCGGGCTGCTTCCGGAGCCCGAGCCGCACGCGGTGAGGGCGGTGGCGGCGAGGGCGGCGGTGAGGAGGGCGGAGAGAGCGGCGGTGGGGCGCACGGGCATGACCTCCTGAGGGCGCACTTCAACGTGGCCAGGTGGTTGCCGTGCGAAGGTAAGAGGAGTGGTCTAGTCAGGTCAATGCGTGTGCGCGCAATTGGAGTACGCGGATCCTCCCGGCGCCGTTCACCGGCTCACCGCCCCTGCGGAACCCACCGATAAACCAGCTCGGGGCGCCCCACCTGTCCGTACTGCGGGCTGCGGTCGGCGCGGCCCGTGTCGACCAGGTGTTCCAGGTAGCGGCGTGCGGTGATGCGGGAGATGCCGACCGCCTCGGCCACGCCGGCGGCGGTGAGCCCGGCCGGTGCCTCCCGCAGGGTGCCCGTCACCCGCTCCAGCGTCGGCCCGCTCAGCCCCTTCGGCAGCGCCGCGGGCGACGGTGCCCGGAGCGTCGCCAGGGCGCGGTCGACCTCGTCCTGGCCGCTCGCCTCGCCCGCCGCCGCGTGGAACTCGGCGTAGCGGACCAGGCGGTCCCGGAGTGTGGCGAAGGTGAAGGGCTTCAGGACGTACTGGACCACGCCCAGCGAGACGCCCTCCCGCACGACCGCCAGATCGCGTGCCGACGTGACCGCTATGACGTCCGCGTGATGGCCGGCCGCGCGCAGGGAGCGGGCGAACTGCAGGCCGTGGACGTCGGGGAGGTGCAGATCCAGGAGCAGCAGGTCCACGGGCGTACGGTCCAGGACGCGGCGTGCCTCCGCGCCCGTGTGGGCCTTGCCGACCGCGACGAAGCCCGGTACCCGGCCGACGTACAGCACATGGGCGTCGGCGGCGACCGGGTCGTCCTCGACCACGAGGACCCGGATCGGCTGCTGGTCCGCGGTCATCCGCCGTCACCCGCCGCCGGCCGCAGCGGCAGCCGCACCTCGAACATCGCTCCGCCCTCGCCGTCCTCGTCCGACTCCGCCACCGTCAACGTGCCCTCGTGACGGGTCACCGCCTGCCGGACCAGGGCCAGCCCGAGACCCCGGCCGCCCGGCCCGGCCGGCTTCGTCGAGAACCCCCGCTGGAATACCAGGTCGGCATGGGCCGGGTCGACACCGGGGCCGGTGTCGGACACCCGCAGCACCAGTTCGGCGTCCGAGGCGTACGCCGTCACGGTCACCCGCGCCCGCGCGCTGCCCTGCGCCGCGTCCACCGCGTTGTCGATCAGGTTGCCGAGGATGGTGACGAGGTCCCGCGCGGACAGCCCTTCGGGGAGCAGGCCGTCGTCGAGGCGGCTGTCCGGGGACACCACCAGTTCCACGCCCCGTTCGTTGGCCTGGGCCGTCTTGCCGAGCAGCAGGGCCGCGAGCACCGGCTCGCCGACCGCCGCGACCACCTGGTCGGTCAGCGCCTGGGCCAGCTCCAGTTCCGCCGTGGCGAACGCCACCGCCTCCTCGGCCCGGCCCAGCTCGATCAGCGACACCACCGTGTGCAGGCGGTTCGCCGCTTCGTGCGCCTGGGAGCGCAGGGCCTGGGTGAAGCCGCGCTCCGAGTCCAACTCGCCCATCAGCGACTGGAGTTCGGTGACATCGCGCAAGGTCGCCACCGTTCCTCGCTGCTCACCTCCCGACACCGGGGACGTGTTCACCATCAGCACCCGGGTCGCCGTCAGATGCACCTCGTCGACCCGGGGCTGCGAGGACAGCAGCGCGCCGGTCAGGGGGGCCGGCAGGCCGAGGTCGGCGACCGAGCGGCCGATCACGTCATCCTCCGGGCCCACCCCCAGCAGTTCCCGTCCGCCGTCGTTGATCAGCGCCACCCTGTACTGCCCGTCCAGCATCAGCAGGCCCTCGCGGACCGCGTGCAGCGCCGCCTGGTGGTAGTCGTGCATCCGGCTCAGCTCGGCGGCGTTCATGCCGTGGGTGTGGCGGCGCAGCCGGGCGTTGACGACGTACGTGCCGACCGCGCCCAGCAGCAGGGTGCCGCCGGCCACCCCGAGCAGCGCCGTGACCTGGTCCTGGACCCGGGCGCTGATCTCCTCCACCTTGATGCCGGCGCTGACCAGGCCGATGACCCGGCCGTTCTCCTCGACGGGGGTCACCGCGCGGACGGACGGGCCGAGGGTGCCGGTGTAGGTCTCGGTGAAGGTGTGGCCGTGCAGGGCGGGGTCGATACGGCCGAGGAAGCGTTTGCCGATCTGGTTCCGGTCGGGGTGGGTCCAGCGGATCCCGTCCGGGTTCATGATCGTGACGAAGTCGACGTCCGTGTCCCGCATGACCTGCAGGGCGTACGGCTCCAGCGCGGCCGAGGGGTCGGCGGTGTGGATCGCCGAGCGGACCGAGGGCGCGTCCGCGATCGAGCGGGCCACCGCCGTGACCTGGCGGACCGCCGCGTCCTCGGCCTGCCGCTGGTCGCTGACGTAGGTGAACAGCGCGTACCCGGCCACGACCACCGCTATCAGCACGGCCTGCATGGCGAAGAGCTGGCCGGCCAGGCTGCGGGGCCGGGGGAGACGGGGGACGCGCATGCCAGCAGTGTGCCTCTTCGTGTGTCTCGTCGGTTAAGCGTGAACTAAATGAACGGAAGGGTGACCGCCCTCACAGGGCGGGAGATAGTCACGGCATCCCCCACAACCCCCGGACGTGAGCCGCACGCCGGTGATGCCGACGAAGACGTCAAGGAGGGCAGCCGTGGCCGCCAGCACCCCCGATACGGCACCTGCCGTGCCCCGTGTGAAACGGGACCGAACCCATTACCTGTACATCGCCGTCATCGTGGCGGTCGCGCTCGGCATCGCCGTGGGACTCATCTGGCCCGACGCCGCCGTCCAGCTGAAGCCGCTCGGTACCGGTTTCGTCAACCTGATCAAGATGATGATCTCGCCGATCATCTTCTGCACGATCGTGATCGGTATCGGGTCGGTACGGAAGGCCGCGAAGGTCGGTGCCGTCGGCGGTATCGCCCTCGGCTACTTCCTCGTGATGTCGCTCGTCGCGCTCGCCATCGGGCTCGTCGTCGGCAACGTGCTCCACCCCGGCGACGGACTGCACCTGACGAACGCGATCAAGCACACCGGCCACGCCCAGGTGTCCGCCGACGCCCTGCCGCCCGTCGACTTCGTGCTGTCGATCATCCCGACCACGTTCGTCTCCGCCTTCACCGGGGGCCAGGTCCTCCAGACGCTGCTGGTGGCCCTGCTCGCCGGGTTCGCGCTGCAGGCCATGGGCCCGGTCGGGCAGCCCGTGCTGCGCGGCGTCGAGCACATCCAGCGGCTCGTCTTCCGCATCCTGTCGATGGTCATGTGGGCCGCGCCGATCGGCGCCTTCGGCGCGATCGCGGCCGTGACCGGCTCGGCCGGCCTGGCCGCGCTGAAGAGCCTCGCCGTGCTGATGCTCGGGTTCTACGTCACCTGCGTCCTGTTCGTCTTCGTCGTACTCGGCGCGATCCTGCGGATCGTCGCGGGCCTGAACGTCTTCTCCCTCTGCAAGTACCTGGCGCGGGAGTTCCTGCTGATCCTGTCCACCTCGTCCTCCGAGTCCGCGCTGCCGCGGCTCATCGCGAAGATGGAGCACCTGGGCGTCAGCAAGCCGGTCGTCGGCATCACCGTGCCGACCGGCTACTCCTTCAACCTCGACGGCACGATGATCTACATGACCATGGCGTCGCTGTACATCGCGGACGCGCTGGGCACGCCGATGTCGGTCGGCGAGCAGATCCCGCTGCTGCTGTTCCTGCTGCTGGCGTCCAAGGGCGCGGCGGGCGTCAGCGGCGCCGGGCTCGCGACCCTGGCCGGCGGCCTCCAGTCGCACAAGCCCGCGCTGGTCGACGGTGTCGGCCTGATCGTCGGCATCGACCGCTTCATGAGCGAGGCCCGCGCCCTGACGAACTTCGCGGGCAACGCCGTCGCCACCGTGCTGGTGGGCACGTGGACCAAGGAGATCGACAAGGAGCGGGTGCACCGGGTGCTCGCCGGTGAGCTGCCGTTCGACGAGACCACGCTGCTGGACGAGCCCCAGGGGACGGTCACCGAGGTTCCCGAGCCGCAGGAGAAGGCGCTGGCCAAGGCCTGACCTGCAAAGATCACCGGATGTCCGGCCCCGCCTGAACCGGGGCCGGGCATCCGGCATTTTCCACGGCTGATGCGCCCACGGCTGATGCGCGGACCGCTGATTCGCCTACGGCTGATGCGCGGACCGCTGATTCGCCTACGACTGATGCGGCGACGGCTCTTCACTCACCTTGGCCACCAGCGCCGTGGCCGACGAGGCGGGCATGCCCGCCGCGGTCAGCACCGTGACCGTGGCCGAGCGGCCCGCCTCGTCCGCTGCCAGGAGGCCGTCGTTCACCGCCTCCATCACCGCGAACAGCAGCTGCTCGTGCACGTACGCCAGCGCCGGCGCCGGCAGCGGTGAGCTGAACACGCCTGCCGCCAGGCCCTGTTGGAGCACCTCGACCTTGTTGGCGCGCAGCGGGGCGAGGCGTTCGCGGATGCCCTGGACGGTGACCGTGCGCTGGGCCAGGGCCACCAGCAGCCGATAGCGGTCGGCGATCTCCCAGAGCGCGAGCACCGAGCGGGCCACCGCCTCCGCCGGATCCGTCACCCCCTCCCGCGCCCGGGCGTCCGCGTCCGCCAGCGCCTCCACGGCCCCGTCGACCAGCGTGCTGATCAGCGCCTCACGGCTGGGGAAATGGCCGTACACGGTCCGCCGTACGACGCCCGCGGCGCGCGCGATCTGGTCCATGGAGGCGTCGGGATCGCGCAGCAGTTCAGCGAGGGCGACGTCGAGGATGCGGCGCCGGTTGGCGTCGGCGCGGCTGATGTTACCCGTGGTCATGGCCGTCATTGTGCCTTCCCTCTGCCTTCGCTCGGTCTTCCCCGGCCGACTTGCACAGTCCTGTGCAACGGCGTACATTGCACATGGTTGTGCAATTCCACGGTTCTGTGCAAGTCCCGTGCGGGTCCACCGAGCGCAACCCGTGAAGTTCTCGTCGCGCATTTGAGGAAGGCGACCCCTGCCATGCGACTCGTCATGACCGAACCGGTCGAGAAGATGGAGCGCCCGTACGCCCGGCGCTGGTGGGCACTGCTCGTGCTCTGTCTGAGCCTGCTGATCATCGTGATGGCGAACACCGCCCTCACGGTCGCCGCACCCGACATGACGAAGGACCTCGGGCTCTCCAGCTCCGACCTGCAGTGGGTGATCGACGGCTACACCGTCCCCTACGCCGCGCTGATGCTGCTGCTCGGCGCGATCGGCGACAAGTACAGCCGGCGGGGCGCCCTGGTCCTCGGCCTCGTCGTCTTCGGCGGCGGCGCCGTCTTCGGCTACCTCGCCGACAGCGCGGCGACCGTCATCGCGGCCCGCGCCGTGATGGGCGTCGGCGCGGCGCTGATCATGCCCGCCACGCTCTCCCTGCTCGCCGCGACCTTCCCGCGAGCCGAGCGGGCCAAGGCGATCACGCTCTGGACCGCGACGGCCGGCCTCGCCATCGCCGCAGGTCCCGTCGTCGCGGGCGCGCTGCTGCGGGACCACGGCTGGGCCTCGACCTTCCTGATCAACGTGCCCATCGCAGCCGTGGCGATCGTCGCCGCCTTCGTGCTCATCCCGCCGTCCAAGGCCGGGCACCACGACCGCATCGACTACGTCGGCGGACTGCTGTCGGTGATCTGGACCGGCTCGCTGATCTACATGATCATCGAGGGCCCGCACTTCGGCTGGGGCGCGAAGGCGGTCACGGCCGCGGTCGTCGCCGGCGCCGGCCTGGTCGCCTTCGTCCCCTGGGAGCTGCGCCACCCCCGCCCGATCCTGGACGTCCGCCGCTTCGCGCAGCGCCGCTTCGCCGGCTCCAACCTCGCCGTGGCCCTGTTCTTCCTGGCCGTCTTCGGCGCCTTCTACTACCTCACCCAGCACCTCCAGTTCGTCCTCGGCTACGACGCCCTGGAGACCGGCGTACGGATGCTGCCGCTGGCCGGCGCCGTCTTCGTCGGCTCGGCCCTGACCGGCTTCCTGACCCCGCGCGTCGGCATGAAGTGGACCGTCACGGCGGGCATGGTCGGCGGCACGACCGCCCTCGCGCTGCTGACCCGGGTCGACGCGGGCTCCACGTACGGCGACTTCGTGGCCCCGCTGATCATCCTCGGCCTCGCCATCGGCCTCGCCCTCTCGCCCTGCACCGACGCCATCATGGGCGCCTTCCCGGAGTCCGAGCTGGGCGTCGGCGGCGCGGTCAACGACACCTCGCTGGAACTGGGCGGCTCGCTCGGCATCGCGATCCTCGGCTCACTGCTCGCCACGTCGTACGGCAACCACCTGCGCGACGCCACCGCCGGCAGCAAGCTGCCCGCGAGCGCCCTGGACACCGCGCAGGACTCGGTCGGCGCCGGATACGCCGTCGCGCAGGGCATCGTCGAGAAGGCGAACCAGCTGGGCACGCAGGCAGCCCACGCCACCAACCCGCAGCAGGCCGCCCAGCTCAAGCAGCAGGCCGCCGAACTCGCCGCCGGCGCCCGGCAGATGGCCCACGCGGTCGGCTCCTCCTTCTCCGACGCCGTCGCCCACACCAGCCTGGTCGGCGCGGTGATCCTCGGCGCCGGCACGATCCTCGTGGCCGTTCTGCTGCCACGCCGTGAAAAGGCCGCACCTGAGGTGAAGACCGAGGAGAGGGAACTGGCGAACAGCTCGGCCGGCTGAGCATCCCTTGCTCCGATCCACTAACGTGCCGCTCCGGATCATTCGGAACGGCACGTTCGTGTATGGCGTCAATACGTGTGAGTCAGCACCTGTACGGAGGCACGGGGGATGAAGATCGACTGGGACCGGCGGACCTGCGCGCGGAAGGGCCATGTGACCTACGCGCCCGACGACCCCCGCCTGCGCCTGCGGCTGCACGCCGAGACCGCGCTCGGGGACGTGTGGCGCTGTCTGCGCTGTGGTGACTTCGTGCTCGGGGAGCCGCACGGCTCGGGGCCGGCCGACGACGCCCCGCTGGTGGCGCGCGGAAAGGTGCTGCGGGATCTGTTCATCCTGCGCTTCCTGGCGATCGAGCGGGCGGTGCGCGGGGTGTTCATCGTGCTCGTCGCGGTCGCGGTGTGGAAGTTCAGCAACAGCCAGGATGCCGTGCGCCGGCTGTTCAACCAGAACCTGGACGTCTTCCGCCCGGTCTTCCGGCACTTCCACTACGACCTCGACCATTCCCCGGTCGTCGGCTCCATCCAGAAGGCCTTCGGCTACAAGCACTCCACGCTGCTGCTGGTGGCCGCCCTGCTGCTCGCCTACGCGCTGATCGAGCTGGTCGAGGCGGGCGGCCTCTGGTACGCCAAGCGCTGGGCCGAGTACCTGACCGTGGTCGCGACGGCCGCCTTCCTCCCGCTGGAGATCTACGAACTCTCCGAGAAGGTCAGCTACCTGAAGATCGTCACCCTGGTCCTGAACATCCTCGCCGTGCTCTACATCGCCCTCGCGAAGCGGCTGTTCGGGCTGCGCGGCGGCCGGAAGAAGTTCGAGGAGGAACGGCACAGCGCCTCGCTGATGGAGGTCGAGGAGTCGGCCGGGGTGACCGTCTAGGGCAGCCTCGCCAGCTCCGCGTCGGTCAGGTGCAGGTCCGCCGCGTGTGCCGAGTCCCGGATCGTCTCCGGCCGGCTCGCGCCCGGGATCGGGATCACCGCCGGGGAACGGGACAGCAGCCAGGCCAGGCAGACCTGCTGCGGGCTCACCCCGCGCTCGTGCGCCACCTCGTGAAACGCCGCGAACCGTGCGGCGCGCCGCGCCGGTCGCGACGGCCCGTCCAGGGAGCTGCGCGAGATCCCGCCCAGGGGGCTCCAGGGCAGGAACGCCAGCCCCAGTTCCGCGCACAGCCGCAGCTCCGGCTCGCTGTCGCGCACCTCGGGGGAGTAGCGGTTCTGCACCGACACCAGGCGGTCGCCGAGGATCGCGCGGGCGCGGTGGATCTGGTCCGTGGTCACGTTGGACAGGCCCGCCAGGCGGATCGTGCCCGCGTCCAGCAGTTCGCGCAGCGCGCCTACGGACTCCTCGAAGGGCACGGCCGGGTCGGGCTTGTGCAGCTGGTACAGCCCGATCGCCTCGACGCCGAGTCGCTTCGCGGAGGCCTCGGCGGCCGCCTTGAGGTGCCGGGGCGTGCCCGTCACCGTCCAGCTGCCGTCGGCCGGGCGGCCCCGGCCGCCCTTGGTGGCCACCAGCACGCCGTCGGTGTCACCGCCGTAGGTCGCGAGCGCACGCGCGACCAGGAGTTCGTTGTGGCCGGGGTCCTGGCCCGGCAGATGGTAGGAGTCGGCCGTGTCCAGCAGGGTCACGCCCGCCTCCAGCGCCGCGTGCACGGTGGCCAGGGCGCGTCCGTCGTCGGGGCGGCCCTCGATCGACAGCGGCATGGCTCCGAGCCCGACCGCGCTCACTGTGAGCCCGCCAAGGGTGCGGTAGTGCACGTCAGTTGTCCTTTCCCAGGGTCTCGGCGACGGCGTTCGGCAGCCACTGCCGTACCGTCCCGAAGGAGAAACCGAGCCGTACGGCCCGGGAGTTGTCCATGGCGTAGTGGCGCCGGAAGGCGAACGGGGAGACCTCGGCGGAGCCGGTCACCGCGAACACCGGCCCGGCCGCGCCGAGGTGGGCCGCCACCTCCGCGCACAGCTCCTCGACACCCAGCTCTCCGTGCGAGGCGGCGTTGACCGGGCCCGTGAACTCCTCGCCCGCCGCCCAGAACAGGAAGTCCGCGATCTCCTCGACGTGGAGGTACGTCGCCGGACGCGCGACCGGCGGTACGGCTATGGGGGCACCCGTGCGGATGCGGTCGGCGTAGTGCTGGAGACGGCCCGTGAAGTCGTCGTCACCGCCCAGGACATGGGCCACCCGGACGGACACGAACGGGAGGCCGGAGCCGTGCAGCACCGCCTCTGCCTGCCGCTTGCCCTCGCCGTAGTGGGACTCCAGGAACCCGGGGTCGTCCCAGGGCAGGTCCAGGTCCACCGCGTACGTGGCCGGGTCCACCGCGCTCTCCGGTACGGGCAGCCCGGAGTCCTCGTGCTCGTACACCTCCACCGTCGAGGTCAGCACATAGCGGCCGGTGCGCCCGGCGAGGACGCGGCGGGCGATCGCGGCCTGGCGCGGCGTGTAGCAGACCTGGTCGAGGACGACGTCGAACGTCCGCGTCCCGATGGCCTCGGCCAGGGCGTTCTCGTCGTTCCGGTCGGCGATCAGGTGCACCGCGCCCGGCGGCGGGGCCGTCGAACCCCGGTTCAGGACCGTCACCCGGTCACCGGCCGCCAGCAGCCGCCCGATCAGCCGCTTGCCGAAATAGCGGTTGCCGCCGATCACCAGTACGTCTCGCGCCGTTCCCATGTCCATAATTCTCCGGGCGGCACAGCGGTCCAAGAAGGGGGAGTCATGGGAGATACGGCCACCGCACCGAAAGAACCACGGCAGCTGCGGGCCGTCGCCAGCGAAACATCGGTGGCCTTCGACGGGGTGGACCGGCGGATCCTCGAACTGCTGCAGACGGACGGGCGGATCCGGCTCAGCGAGCTGGGCCGGCGGGTCAGTCTGAGCCCGGCGGCCGTGGCCGAGCGGGTGCGCCGGCTGGAGGCGGCGGGCGTGGTGGAGGGGTACGGCGCCCAGGTCGCGCCCGGCCGCCTCGGCTACGGCATCCAGGCCTTCATCCGGGTGAGCCCGCACGGCGGCTACACCCTCAAGCATCCGAGGACCCTGGAGCTGACCGGCCGGCCGGAGATCATCGAGGTGCACCACGTCGTCGGCGAGGACTGCTGGATCCTGAAGGCCGCCGTCACCGACACCGCGCACCTGGACGAGATCCTGGAGCAGACCTCGGCGCTGGGCCGTACGACGACCTCGATCGTGCTGTCCTCACCGGTGCGGCGCAAGCCGCTGCTGCCCCCGGCCTTGCCTTGACGCCGACGTCAACGCCTACCGTCGCAGGCATGCGAATCGGCGAGCTGGCCGCACGGGCCGGGACCACGACCCGCACCCTGCGCTACTACGAGGCACGCGGGCTGCTGCCGGCCCGGCGGGACGGCAACGGACACCGCACGTACGACGAGGCCGACCTGCGGCTGCTGGAGCAGATCCGGACGCTGCGGGACTTCGGGTTCGAGCTGGAGGAGACGCGGCCCTTCGTGGAGTGCCTGCGCGCCGGGCACCCGGAGGGCGACTCCTGCCCGGCCTCGCTGGACGTCTACCGGCGCAAGCTGGGCGAGCTGGACGCGCTCATGGGGCAGCTCGCGGCGGTGCGGGAGACGGTCGCGGGGCAGTTGCGGCGGGCCGAGCTGGCCCGGGACGCGCTGGCCGCCGAGGCGCTGGTTCCGGGGGGCCCGGAGCCCGTATGCGAACTGGGAGGGCTTTCGCGATGAGCGTGACGAGCGGACTGTCGCAGGTGACGGACGCCGATTTCGAGGCGGAGGTGATCGGCTCCGGTCTTCCGGTGCTGGTGCAGTTCACCGCCGACTGGTGCGGGCCGTGCCGGCAGCTCGCACCGGTGCTGAAGGACATCGCCTTCGAGGAGGGCGACCGGCTGAAGATCGTGCAACTGGATGTGGACCGCAATCCGCGGACGACCATCGCCTACGGCGTGCTGTCGACGCCGACCCTGATGGTCTTCCGGGACGGTGAGCCGGTGCGGTCGATGGTGGGGGCGCGGCCCAAGCGGCGACTGCTGGAGGAGCTCGCCGACGTGCTCTGAAGCGGAGCCGCCCACCAAAAAATCCCCTGAGCAATTGCGCTCGGGGGATTTCTGTGCGTATATTCAGTGGTTCGCGACTTCATTTCGAATTAGGTCGCGGAGAAGTTCACTGGGCACAGTATATCCGGGCGGGAGCGGAATTGTCAAACACCGAATTTCCGGACGATGAATTGCGGCGCGAGCAGGAATTCATCGACGGACTGTACGCGCGCGTGGACGTGCTGCGCGGCGAGACCGAGACCTCGGTCACGGACGCGCTCGCCCAGGGCGACAAGCCCATGCAGGCCCGGCTGGAGCGGGACATCCTGGTGGCCGAGCGCTCGGGGCTGCTCGCCGCGCTGAACGCCGTGGACGGCTCGCTCTGCTTCGGCCGGATCGACCTGGCCGACGGCACCGCCCACCACATCGGCCGGATCGGGCTGCGCGAGGACGACGCCGAGCACACGCCGGTCCTCATCGACTGGCGGGCCGATGTCGCCCGCCCCTTCTACCTGGCCACCGGGTACACCCCGATGGGCCTGCGGCGGCGCCGGCACATCACCACCGAGGGCCGGACCGTGACCTCGCTGCACGACGAGATCCTCGATCTCGGCGACGCGACCCGCACCGGGTACGAGGACCACAACGGCGACGCCGTGCTGCTGGCCGCGCTCAACAGCGCACGCACCGGCCGGATGAGCGACATCGTGCAGACCATCCAGGCCGAGCAGGACGAGATCATCCGGGCGCCGTACCGCGGGGTGCTGGTGGTCGAGGGCGGGCCGGGTACGGGGAAGACGGCGGTCGCGCTGCACCGCGCCGCCTATCTCCTCTACGAGTACCGCGAGCTGCTGGCCCGCCGGGCCGTGCTGATCGTCGGCCCCAACCCGGCCTTCCTCGGCTACATCGGCGAGGTGCTGCCCTCGCTCGGTGAGACGGGCGTGCTGCTCGCCACGGTCGGCGAGCTGTTCCCCGGCGTGAAGGCCACCGCGACCGACACCCCGGAGGCGGCCGCCGTGAAGGGCCGCGCCGACATGGCCGAGGTGCTCGCCGCCGTCGTACGCGACCGGCAGGCCCTGCCCGACCCGGTGATCGCGATCGAGCACGACCGCGAGGTGCTGATGCTCGACGACGGGCTGGTCGGCGTCGCACGTGAGCGCACCCGCGCGGCCAAGCTGCCGCACAACACGGCCCGGGAGCACTTCGAGGGCCACATCCTCAACACCCTCACCGAGCTGTACGCCGAACGCGTGGGCACCGACCCGTACGACGGCGGCAGTCTGCTCGACGCCTCCGACATCACCCAGATCCGCGACGACCTCGCCGAGAACCCCGAAGTCTGGTCCGCCATAGACCAGTTGTGGCCGCGGATCAGCCCGCAGCGGCTGGTCGCCGACTTCCTCGCCGAGCCGCACGACTATCTGCCGCAGGCGGACGCGGACGCCGTCCGGCGCCCGGTGACCCGCGCCTGGACCGTCGCCGACGTCCCCCTGCTGGACGAGGCGGCCGAACTCCTCGGCGAGGACGACCGGCTGGTACGGGCGCGTGCCGAGCGTGAGCGCGAGACGCAGATCGCCTATGCGCAGGGCGTGCTGGACGTGTCGTACGCGTCCCGGACGTACGAGTTCGAGGACAAGCACGACGACGATTCCGAGGTGCTGTCCGCGCACGACATCATCGACGCCGAGCGGTTCGCCGAGCGGCAGGAGGAGGCGGACCACCGCAGCGCCGCCGAGCGGGCCGCGGCCGACCGGACCTGGGCGTTCGGGCACATCATCGTCGACGAGGCCCAGGAGCTGTCGCCGATGGCCTGGCGGCTGCTGATGCGGCGCAGCCCGACCCGCTCGATGACCCTGGTCGGCGACCCCGCCCAGACCGCCGAGGCGGCCGGTGTCGGCTCCTGGGCGGACATCCTCGCGCCCTATGTCGAGGACCGCTGGGAGCACACCCGGCTCGGCGTCAACTACCGCACCCCGGCCGAGATCATGGAGCTGGCCGCGGCCGTGGTCCGCGCCGAGCACCCGGGCTTCGAGCCGCCCAGCTCGGTCCGCTCCACGGGCGTACGGCCCTGGGTGCGGCAGGCGCACGGCGAGCTGCCCGAGGCCGTGGCCAAGGCGGTCGCCGAACTCACCCCGGACGAGGGCCGGCTCGCGGTCATCGCCCCGCGCGAGCTGCACCGCTCGCTGGCCGCCCGGCTGGACGGGGTCACGGCGGGTGCCGAGCCCGATCTGACCCGTACGGTCGTGCTGCTCGACCCCCGCCAGGCCAAGGGCCTCGAATTCGACTCGGTCCTGGTGGTGGAACCGGCCCGCTACGGCACCAGCGACCTGTACGTCGCCCTGACCCGGGCCACCCAGCGGCTCGGGGTGCTGTACACGGACCGGCTGCCGGGGGCGCTGGCGGCGGGCGTCACCGGGGCGTAGGGGCCGTCGTACGGGTCGGTGCGGCGGACGGCGGCGGGTAGCTCGGGTGCAGCGCGGAGGACAGCGGGGCCAGCTGCGCGCACAGCGCGGTCGGGAAGGCCGGTTCTCTGCGCTGCACGGCCCGGCAGCCGCCGCCCGTGCTCTCCAAGAACGGTTTCCAGCCGGAGCGCTCGGCCCGGAAGAACCAGCGGTCGCCCAGGGACGGCGAGCAGCCGGAGTTCTCGCCGCCGCCGTCGCCGCAGGCCGCCGGTCCCGTGCGCCAGGAGAAGTCCAGCACCAGCCACGTGCCGTCGCAGTGCTGGTCGTCACGGTAGGAGTGCAGGGGCGCGTCGACGGCGATCATGGCCTGTTCGTAGGAGGCCGTGGTGCAGCCGGTGGCCGGCGGGTGGCAGCCGAGCCGCCCGCACAGCCGCAGCGCGGGCGGCTTGGTGCCGTCGGCGGTGAAGACCGTGTCGTTGTCGACGATCAGATCCCGCTTGCCCAGCGGCTGCGGCAGCCGGACCTGTGCCGTGGCGGTGCGCTGCCCGGTGCATCCCGAACGCCGGTCCCCGTTCGGCGACTCGAAGGTGACCTGCACCCACATGTGCTCCGGCCCGGTGTCCGTCACCGCCGCCCTGAGGTTCCGCACGCAGGGGTCCTTGCCGCTGGGTATCCGCGCGTCGACGCTGAGCGTGCGGTGGTCGGCGCCGAGCCGGGCGCCGGTGACTCCGGAGGGCCCGAAGACGGTCCACGGGACCGGCCCGGTCCGCGCCGGAGAGGTCCCGCCGGCCGCCCGGGTGCCGCAGCCGCCCAGGAGCAGGACGGCGACGGCACACAGCAGGGCGGTCACCGGTCTGTAGGGTCGCACGTGCCTCAATCCCCCCGTAGCGCACTGAAGTTGACCTGGGGGGAACTATAGGGCGCGTCCCGGCCCGGACGGGCAGGCGGGCTTCAGCCAGACCGTGGCCAGCGGGGGCAGGGTCAGCCGCACACTGGCCGGGCGGCCGTGCCAGGCCCGGGGTTCCGGTTTGACGACATCGGGGTTGGTGACGCCGCTGCCGCCGTACCGCGTGGCGTCCGTGGTGAGGCTCTCGTGCCAGGCCGGTACGTCCTCCGGGACGCCGAGCCGGTAGTCGTGGCGGACCACCGGGGACAGATGGGAGACCGCGAGGAGCGGGTTGCCGTCGGCGTCGAGGCGCAGGAACGCGAAGACGTTGTCGTCCGCCGCGTCCCCGGCGATCCACTGGAAGCCCGCCGGGTCGGTGTCCCGCTGCCACAGGGCCGGGGTGTCCCGGTACAGGGTGTTCAGGTCGCGCACGAGATCCCGTACGCCCCGGTGGTCGGCCGCGGCGCCGTAGGACGGGTCGAGCAGCCACCAGTCGGGGCCGTGCGCCTCGGACCACTCGGCCCCCTGGGCGAACTCCTGGCCCATGAACAGGAGTTGCTTGCCGGGGTGGGCCCACATGAAGCCGAGATAGGCGCGGTGGTTGGCCCGGCGCTGCCACCAGTCGCCGGGCATCTTCGAGACCAGTGCCTGCTTGCCGTGCACGACCTCGTCGTGGGAGATCGGCAGCACGTAGTTCTCGCTGTACGCGTACACCATCGAGAAGGTCATCTCGTGGTGGTGGTACTTGCGGTGCACCGGCTCGTGGGCCATGTACTGCAGCGAGTCGTGCATCCAGCCCATGTTCCACTTCAGGCCGAAGCCGAGCCCGCCGAAGCCGCTCGGGCCCTTGTGGTGGGTGGGGCGGGTGACGCCGTCCCAGGCCGTGGATTCCTCGGCGATGGTCACCACGCCCGGGCAGCGCCGGTAGACGGTGGCGTTCATCTCCTGCAGAAAGGCCACCGCGTCCAGGTTCTCCCGGCCGCCGTGCTCGTTCGGCTGCCACTGGCCCGGCTCGCGCGAGTAGTCGAGGTAGAGCATCGAGGCGACGGCGTCCACCCGCAGCCCGTCGATGTGGAACTCCTCGCACCAGTACACCGCGTTGGCGACCAGGAAGTTGCGCACCTCGCGGCGGCCGAAGTCGAACTCCAGGGTGCCCCAGTCGGGATGGGCGGCCCGCAGCGGATCGTGATGCTCGTACAGCGGACGCCCGTCGAACTCGGCCAGCGCCCAGTCGTCCCGCGGGAAGTGCGCCGGGACCCAGTCCATCAGCACGCCGATCCCGGCCTGGTGCAGCCGGTCCACCAGGTGCTTGAAGTCGTCCGGGGTGCCGAGCCGGGCCGTCGGGGCGTAGAAACCGGTGACCTGGTAGCCCCAGGAGCCGCCGAAGGGGTGCTCGGCGACCGGCATCAGCTCCACGTGGGTGAAGCCCAACTCCTTTACATAGGTGGGAAGTTGTTCGGCGAGTTCGCGATAGGTCAGGCCGGGCCGCCAGGAGGGCAGGTGGACCTCGTACACGGAGAACGGGGCCTCGTGCACCGGGGTGCCGGCCCGGTGCGCCATCCACTGCGCGTCGGCCCACTCGTGGTGCGAGGCGTCCACGATCGACGCGGTGGCGGGCGGCGCCTCGGTACGGCGGGCCAGCGGATCGGCGCGCAGGGTGCGCGAGCCGTCCGGGCGGGTGATCTCGAACTTGTACACCTCGCCCGCGCCGATCCCCGGCACGAACAGCTCCCACACCCCCGAGGAGCCCAGCGAGCGCATCGGGAAACCGGTGCCGTCCCAGAAGTTGAAGCCGCCCGTGACCCGGACGCCCCGCGCGTTGGGCGCCCACACCGCGAACCGGGTGCCCGGCACGCCCTGGTGGGTGGTGACGTGCGCGCCGAGCGCCCGCCACAGCTGCTCGTGCCGGCCCTCGCCGATCAGATGCAGGTCCAGCTCGCCGAGGGTGGGCAGGAAGCGGTAGGGGTCCTCGGTGTCCAGGACCGTCCCCTCGTACTCCACCAGCAGCCGGTACTCCGGTACGGCCCGCAGGGGCAGCAGCCCCGAGAAGAACCCCTCGCCGTCGTCGTGCAGCGTGACGCGCAGCTCGCCGGTGACGACCGTGACGGACAGCGCGTACGGCCGGAAGGCCCGGAAGGCGACGCCGCCGGGCACCGGGTGGGCGCCCAGGACGGCGTGCGGATCATGCTGGGTGCCGTCCGACAGCCGTGCGCGGTCGGCCGCCTCCAGCGCGGCGGAGACGGCGGCATCCGGGGTCCTCGGGGTCTTCTTCGAGGTGGCTGACTTCTTGGTCGTCACGAACGGGCCTCCAGGGCGGACGCGGCGAGGCGACGGATCGCCGACAGTGGTACGGGGAGCCAGTCGGGCCGGTGCCGGGCCTCGTAGACGACCTCGTAGACCGCCTTGTCGGTCTCGAAGGCCCGCAGCAGCACCGGATCGGTGCGCGGATCGCGGCCGGCCACCTCCGCGTACCCGGAGCAGTAGGCGGCCCGGCAGCCGCGCGCCCAGTCCGGCGCGGGCGGGCTCGCCGAGTGGGCCGCGTAGTCGAAGGAGCGCAGCATGCCCGCGATGTCCCGCACCGGCGGCTGCGGCAGCCGCCGTTCGGCCGGCGGCCGGGCCGGCTCGCCCTCGAAGTCGATCAGCGACCACGCTCCGGACGGCGAGCGCAGACACTGACCGAGGTGCAGATCGCCGTGGATCCGCTGCGCGGTCCAGGTGCGCCCCTCGCCGGCGAGTCCGGCCAGCGCCCGGTAGGACGCGCGCAGCCCGCTCTCGTACGGCCGCAGCGCCGGCACCGCCTGGACGGCCGCCGTCAGCCGCTCGGTCATCCCGTCGGCCAGCGACCGCAGCTGGGGGTGGCCGAGGGTGACCGTCGGCAGGGCGCGGGCGAGCGCGGTGTGCACCTCGGCGGTGGCCCGGCCCAGTTCACGCGCCGCCACGGCGAAGTCCTCGCCCTTGGCCAGCTCGCGCAGCGCCAGCTCCCAGCCGTCGCTCGCCCCGCTGATGAACGGCTGCAGCACGGCCAGCACGTACGGCTCGGTGCCGATCTCGGTGTGCAGCCAGGCCGTCGGCGCGGGCACCCGGGGGCAGCCCTCCCGGGCCAGCGCCAGCGGGAGCTCCAGATCGGGGTTGACGCCGGGCACGACCCGGCGCAGCAGTTTCAGGATGAACGTATCGCCGTAGACGACCGACGAGTTGGACTGCTCGGCGGTCATCAGCCGGGCCACCAGGCCCTCGCGGATCTCCTGGCGCGGGTCCCGCTCGAAACAGAGCCCGCCGATGCGGGCCTGGGTGCGCAGGGCCTCCAGGAGCAGCTCGGCGGGCCGGGGGTCGTACAGGGCCTCGTACACCGTGCGTCCGGTGAGCGGCCCGCCCTCCACATGTCCGATCAGCGCGGGCGCCAGCCGGGGCGGCAGCGCCTCGCGCACGCCTATGAGGAGCTGGTAGCAGTCACCGGGGTGGGGCTCGGCGCCCAGTACGGACGGCTGGTGGACGCGCAGCAGCAGATGGTAGAGCCCCAACCGGCCATCGGGCGGAAGCAGTTCGGTGGCGGCCACGGGCGTGAACCCGGTGACCGGGCGCCCCTTTCCGGCGAACCAGCGCTGCCGGGGCAGCCACTCGCGCAGCAGGGGATCGAGCGAAGCGAGGAGGTGACCGGTCGTACGGGAGCTGTCGGAAGGGGTGACCGTTTCCGCCATGGGTGGCACGTCCTTTCCCCGGATCGTCGGGGTGTTACTGATGCGTGCCCCGGGTGGGACGGTGGAAACCGCCCCACCCGCAGCGCCCTAAGCCGCGTCCGGCCGCAGCCGGAACCAGTAGAAGCCGTGCCCCGCGAGGGTGAGCAGGTACGGCAGCTCGCCGATCGCCGGGAAGCGGACCCCGCCGAACAGCTCGACCGGGTGCCGCCCGCAGAACCGGCTCAGGTCCAGCTCCGTGGGCTGGGCGAAGCGCGAGAAGTTGTGGACGCACAGCACCAGGTCGTCCTCGTACTCGCGCAGAAAGGCGAGCACCGCCGGGTTGGAGGACTGCAGCTCGTTGTAGGACCCCAGTCCGAAGGCAGGATTCTGCTTGCGGATCTCGATCATGCGGCGGGTCCAGTGCAGCAGCGAGGACGGCGAGGACATCGAGGCCTCGACGTTGGTGACCTGGTAGCCGTAGACCGGGTCCATGATCGTGGGCAGGAACAGGCGTCCAGGGTCGCTGGACGAGAAACCCGCGTTGCGGTCGGGGGTCCACTGCATCGGGGTGCGGACGGCGTCGCGGTCGCCGAGCCAGATGTTGTCGCCCATGCCGATCTCGTCGCCGTAGTAGAGGATCGGCGAGCCGGGCAGGGAGAGCAGCAGGGCGGTGAACAGCTCGATCTGGTTGCGGTCGTTGTCGAGCAGGGGGGCGAGGCGGCGGCGGATGCCGATGTTGGCGCGCATCCGTGGGTCTTTCGCGTATTCGGCCCACATGTAGTCGCGCTCTTCGTCGGTGACCATTTCGAGGGTCAGCTCGTCGTGGTTGCGCAGGAAGATGCCCCACTGGCAGCCGGAGGGGATGGCTGGTGTCTTGGCGAGGATCTCGGAGACGGGGTAGCGGGATTCGCGGCGGACGGCCATGAAGATGCGTGGCATGACCGGGAAGTGGAAGGCCATGTGGCACTCGTCGCCGCCGGAGGCGAAGTCGCCGAAGTAGTCGACGACGTCCTCCGGCCACTGGTTGGCCTCGGCCAGCAGCACGGTGTCCGGGTACTGGGTGTCGATCTCCTTGCGCACCCGCTTCAGGAACTGGTGGGTCGCGGGCAGGTTCTCGCAGTTGGTGCCCTCCTGCTGGTACAGGTACGGCACGGCGTCGAGCCGGAATCCGTCGATGCCGAGATCCAGCCAGAACCTGAGCGCCGAGATCATCTCCTCCTGCACGGCCGGGTTCTCGTAGTTGAGGTCCGGCTGATGCGAGAAGAAGCGGTGCCAGTAGTACTGCTTGCGTACGGGGTCGTACGTCCAGTTGGAGGCCTCGGTGTCGACGAAGATGATGCGGGCGCCCTGGAACTGCTTGTCGTCGTCGGCCCAGACGTAGTAGTCCCCGTACGGACCGTCCGGATCCCGCCTCGACTCCTGGAACCACGGGTGCTGGTCGCTGGTGTGGTTCATGACGAAGTCGATGATGACGCGCATGCCGCGTTGGTGGGCGGCGTCCACGAACTCCACGAAGTCGGCGAGGTCACCGAAGTCCGGGAGCACGGCGGTGTAGTCGGAGACGTCGTAACCGCCGTCCCTGAGCGGGGACTTGAAGAACGGCGGCAGCCACAGGCAGTCCACGCCGAGCCACTGCAGATAGTCCAGCTTGGCGGTCAGACCCTTCAGGTCGCCGATGCCGTCGCCGTCGCTGTCCTGGAAGGAGCGGACCAGGACCTCGTAGAAGACGGCGCGTTTGAACCAGTCCGGGTCCCGGTCCCCCGCGGGAGTGTCCTCGAAGGTGTCCGGGACGGGTTCGTTGACGATCATATGGTGGGTGACCCTCCGATCTGCGGGTTGGACGGTCGCAGGACGAAGACGTGCGCGGGCCTGTGACCCGGTTCGAGGCGCACGTAGTTGGCCCTGCCCCAGTAGTAGGTCTCGCCGGTGAGCTCGTCGCGCACCGGCACGGACTCGTGCCAGTCCAGGCCGAGTTGCGGCATGTCCAACGAGACCGTGGCTTCCTGGGTGTGGTGGGGGTCGAGGTTGGCGACCACCACAACGGTGTTCGAGCCACTCCGCTTGGAGTAGGCGATGACCGGGTCCTTGTCGGCGTGGTGGAAGTGCAGATCGCGCAGCCGGCGCAGGGCCGGGTTCTGCCTCCGGATGGCGTTGAGCCTGGTGATGAGCGGTGCGATGGTGCGGCCCTCGCGCGCCGCGGCCTCCCAGTCGCGTGGCTTGAGCTGGTACTTCTCGGAGTTGAGGTATTCCTCGCTGCCTTCGCGCAGCGGGGTGTTCTCGCACAGTTCGTAGCCGCTGTAGATGCCCCAGGTGGGGGAGAGGGTCGCGGCGAGCACGGCGCGGACCTCGAAGGCGGGCCGGCCGCCGTGCTGCAGATACGCGTGCAGGATGTCCGGGGTGTTGGCGAAGAGGTTCGGCCGCATGTAGGCCGCCGCCTCACCCGCCAACTCACCGAAATACTCGGTGAGTTCCTGCTTGCTGTTGCGCCAGGTGAAGTAGGTGTACGACTGCTGGAACCCGATCTGCGCCAGGGTGTGCATCATGGCCGGGCGGGTGAACGCCTCGGCCAGGAAGATCACGTCCGGGTCGCGGCCGTTGACCTCGGCGAGGACCCGCTCCCAGAACACGACGGGCTTGGTGTGCGGGTTGTCGACCCGGAAGATCCGCACCCCGTGCCCCATCCAGTGCCGCAGGATCCGTACCGTCTCGGCGACCAGCCCGTCCAGGTCCGCGTCGAAGGCGACCGGGTAGATGTCCTGGTACTTCTTCGGCGGGTTCTCGGCGTAGGCGATCGTGCCGTCGGGGCGGTGATGGAACCACTCGGGATGCTTGTGCACCCAGGGATGGTCGGGCGAACACTGCAACGCGAAGTCCAGCGCCACCTCCAGGCCCAGCTTGCGGGCCTCGGCGACGAAGAAGTCGAAGTCCTCGATCGTGCCGAGAGCGGGGTGGACGCTGTCGTGGCCGCCCTCGGGAGAGCCGATCGCCCAGGGCACGCCCACGTCGTCGGGGCCGGCGGTGAGGGTGTTGTCGGGCCCTTTGCGGAAGGTCGTGCCGATGGGGTGGACGGGGGGGAGGTAGACGACGTCGAAGCCCATCTCCGCGATGGGCTTGAGCCGACGCGCGGCCGTGCGGAAGGTGCCGTGCGGCTGTTCGGCGGTGCCTTCGGAGCGGGGGAAGAACTCGTACCAGGAGCCGTACAGGGCCCGTTCGCGTTCCACCAGCAGCGGCATCGGGTCGGAGGCGGTGACCAGGTCCCGCAACGGGTGACGAGCCAGCAGCGCTTCCACGTCCGGGGCCAGCGCCGCCGCGAGGCGCCAGGCGGCCGGCCGGTCCTCGTCCCGCAGGGCCCGGACCGCCTCCCGCAGGACCGGCCGCTGCCCTGCGGGCACTTCGGCCGCCGCGCGCTCGTACAGCCGCGCGCCCTCCTCCAGGACCAGTTCGGTGTCCATGCCCGCGGGGATCTTGATGCGAGCGTGGTGCCGCCAGGTGGCGACCGGGTCGGACCAGGCCTCCACCGTGTAGGTCCAGCGGCCCGGTTCGCCCGCGGTGACGGTGGCGCCCCAGCGGTCGGTGCCCGGGGCGAGTTCGCGCAGCGGTGTCCACGGGCCGACGCGGCCCTTCGGGTCGCGCAGGACCACATTGGCGCCCACGGCGTCGTGCCCCTCCCGGAACACGGTGGCGGACACCTCGAACGACTCACCGGTCACCGCTTTGGCCGGCCTGCGCCCGTGCTGCACCACGGGGCGCACGTCGAGGACGGGGATACGGCCGAGGGTGGTCTGCGCGGCGGCGGCGGGCCGGGTGCCGGCGGGGCCCGGCGGACCGGGCGGACCGGGCACGCGGGCGGCGGGCTTCGCGGCCTTCTTGCCCGTTGTCTTCTTTGCCGTTGCCTTCTTCGCCGCTGTCTTCTTTGCCGGCTCTTTCCCGGCCGGTTCCTTCTCTGCCTCTGCCGTGGGCTCGCTGCTGTTCGGAGGTGCTGACGAATGGTGCGTGGCGGGCATGACCGCTCCTGTCCGCGTCAACGTGGGTGTGGGCGGAGGTATGTGGGGAGGTGGGTCCTGCGGAGGTGCTGTGGGACGTCTGTGGGGTGTGTACCGGAGGAGCCTTCCCACCCTGTTCGGGTGGGCAATCCGGAACTTTGTTAACTACTCACGCGTATGTCCACCCGGAAGACCGGCCCCCATTTTCCAGGTGCCCGCAGGCAGCCTCCGCACACCCCCGACACCCCCGTCGGGCGCCTCCCCACCGACGCCCGGGTAACCACTACCGTCGGGGATGACGAGGAGACGTACGGCGCCGTACGTCTCGCCCCGTAACGCGCCCGAGGTGGAATGTGAAGGCGATCCGTCGGTTCACCGTCCGTCCCGTTCTCCCCGAACCCCTCCGGCCGCTGAGCGACCTGGCGCGCAATCTGCGCTGGTCCTGGCATGCGGAAACGCGCGATCTGTTCCAGTCCGTCGACCCCGAGGCCTGGACCGCCGCCGGGGCCGACCCGGTGCGGATACTGGGCCGGGTGCGGCCCGCCCGGCTGGCCGAGCTGGCCGGGGACCGGCGCTTTCTGCGCCGGCTGACCGCGGTCGCGGACGACCTCGACGACTATCTGACCGGCGACCGCTGGTACCAGACCCAGGCCGGCGGTCTGCCCGCCGCCGTCGCCTACTTCTCCCCGGAGTTCGGCATCACGGCCGCGCTGCCCCAGTACTCCGGCGGGCTCGGCATCCTCGCCGGCGACCATCTGAAGGCGGCCAGCGACCTCGGCGTACCCCTGATCGGTGTCGGTCTCCTCTACCGGCACGGATACTTCCGGCAGACCCTGTCCCGGGACGGCTGGCAGCAGGAGCACTATCCGGTGCTCGACCCCAACGAGCTGCCGCTCTCCCAGCTGAAAGAGCCCGACGGCGGCCCGGCGCAGCTCTCGCTCGCCCTGCCCGGCGGCCGGGCGCTGCACGCCCGGATCTGGCTGGCGCAGGTCGGCCGGGTGCCGCTGCTGCTGCTCGACTCCGACGTGGAGGAGAACGACCTCGGCGAACGCGGGGTGACCGACCGGCTCTACGGCGGCGGCAGCGAACACCGGCTGCTGCAGGAGATGCTGCTCGGCATAGGGGGTGTGCGGGCCGTACGGACGTACTGCCGGCTCACCGGGCACCCGGAGCCGGAGGTGTTCCACACCAACGAGGGGCACGCGGGCTTCCTCGGCCTGGAGCGGATCGCCGAACTGTGCGCGGACGGCTCGGACTTCGCCGCGGCGCTGGAGGCCGTGCGCGGCGGCACGGTCTTCACGACGCACACCCCCGTCCCGGCCGGCATCGACCGCTTCGACCGGGAGCTGGTCGCCCGGCACTTCGGGGCGGACGCCGAGCTGCCCGGCATCGAGGTCGACCGCGTGCTGCGCCTCGGCATGGAGACCTACCCGGGCGGCGAGCCGAATCTGTTCAACATGGCCGTGATGGGGCTCAGGCTGGCCCAGCGGGCCAACGGGGTGTCGCTGCTGCACGGGCAGGTCAGCCGGGAGATGTTCGCCGGGCTGTGGCCGGGATTCGACGCCGAGGAGGTGCCGATCACCTCCGTGACCAACGGGGTGCACGCGCCGACCTGGGTCGCCCCCGAGGTGCTGCGGCTCGGTGCCCGGCAGGTCGGCCCCGCGCGGGCCGAGGACGCGCTGAGCGTCGGCGGCTCCGAGCGCTGGGACTCGGTCGCGGAGATCGACGACCAGGAGATCTGGGAGCTGCGCCGCACCCTGCGCGAACAGCTGGTGCTGGAGGTGCGCGAGCGGCTGCGCGTGTCCTGGCGGCAACGCGGGGCGGGGAACGCCGAGTTGGGCTGGATCGACGGGGTGCTGGACCCGGACGTCCTGACGATCGGATTCGCGCGCAGGGTCCCGTCGTACAAACGCCTGACCTTGATGCTGCGCGATCGCGACCGGCTGATGGAACTCCTGCTCCACCCGGAGCGCCCGCTGCAGATCGTGGTCGCCGGCAAGGCGCACCCGGCGGACGACAGCGGCAAGCGCCTGGTCCAGGAGCTGGTCCGCTTCGCCGACGACCCGCGCGTCCGCCATCGCATCGTCTTCCTGCCCGACTACGGCATGGCGATGGCGCAGAAGCTCTACCCCGGCTGCGACGTCTGGCTGAACAACCCGCTGCGCCCGCTGGAGGCCTGTGGCACGAGCGGCATGAAGGCGGCGCTGAACGGCTGTCTGAATCTCTCCGTCCTGGACGGCTGGTGGAACGAATGGTTCCAGCCGGACTTCGGCTGGGCCATCCCGACGGCGGACGGCGCCGGCACCGATCCGGACCGCCGCGACGACATCGAGGCGGCGGCCCTGTACGACCTCCTCGAACAGCGGATCACCCCCCGCTTCTACGAACGCGGACGCGCCGGACTGCCCGACCGCTGGATCCAGATGGTCCGCCAGACCCTCACCCTGCTCGGCCCCAAGGTGCTGGCCGGCCGTATGGTCCGCGAGTACGTCGAGCGGCTCTACGTCCCCGCCGCGCAGGCGCACCGCGCGCTGACCCCCGAGGCGGCGCGGGAACTGGCCGGGTGGAAGGCGCGGGTGCGGGCGGCCTGGCCCGGGGTGAGCGTCGACCATGTGGAGACGAGCGCGACGACGGTCACCGCGGAACTGGGCACGACCGTGGGCCTCAGGGTCCGGGTGGGCCTCGGCGAGCTGACCCCGGACGACGTGGAGGTCCAGGCGGTGTCCGGCCGGGTGGACGCCGAGGACCGCATCACCGACGCGACGGTCGTCCCGCTGAAGCCGGCCGGCACCCCGGACCTGGAGGGCCGCCTGCTGTACGAGGGCCCCCTCGCCCTGGACCGCACCGGCTCCTACGGCTACACGGTCCGCATCCTCCCCACCCACCCCCTCCTCGCCTCCAGCGCCGAACCGGGCCTGGTGGCCATGCCTTCGGGTGAGGGGGTGGAGGGGGCGGGGATGTTGCTGCGGTAGTGCGGTAGTGCTTTTTCGGTCAGCTCTCGTCGAACTCGGCGCAGAGTCTGCGCAGCACCGTGCCGCAGCGGCGGGCGTAGGCGTGCTGGAGGCCTCGGGTCGCCGGGCCGCCTGCCTTCGCGTACCACTTGGCCGGTCTGCTGAAGGCCGCGACCGTGAGCCAGACCGTGCCGTCGCCCGTGCGGTCGACGACGAAGGCCTCCTCGCCGCATTCGGGGTGGCCTTCGAGGGTGCCGTAGGCCCAGCCGGACCGGCGGGGTTCCTCGGTGGTCCAGATGATGCGGCAGGGGGCCTTGACGAGGGCGGCCAGGGTGACCGTGACGTCGATGCCGGGGGCCGCGCGGTCGGCGCCGGCGTCGATGCCCACGCCGAGGGCGCGGTGCATCTCCCAGCCGAGGACCGCCTCGGCGGCCCGGTGGAAGAGTTTCTGGCCCTCGCCGAGGCGGGCGCGGACGTACAGAGGATGGAAGCCGGGCGGGCAGTACGTCAGGTCGTCGCGGGTCGCGCCGGCCGGCTCGTAGGTGAAGGGCGCCGAGGACATGGGTCACAAGCGTAGGGCGACACCCGGGACGTCTTCCTCCCGGGTGTCGCCCGTCCTCAAGCGCGTGAGGGTCAGCCGACGTTGACCGCCGACCAGGCCGCCGCCACCGTCTTGTACTCGGTGCTGTCGGCGCCGTACAGGTCGGACGCCGCCTTCAGGGTGCCCGAGCGGGCGTCCGCGTAGTTGGTGGTCGACGTGAAGTACGTCGTCAGCGCCTTGTACCAGATCTGCAGCGCCTTGTCCCGGCCGATGCCGGTGACCTTGGAGCCGTCGGAGGTCGGGGAGTCGTACGAGACCCCGTTGATCGTCTTGGCGCCGCTGCCCTCCGACAGGAGGTAGAAGAAGTGGTTCGCGACACCGGACGAGTAGTGGACGTCGAGGTCGCCGACGGAGGAGGACCAGGAGTCCGCCGAGTTGCCGTCCTTGCTGGGCTTGTCCATGTAGCGCAGCGGGGTGCCGTCGCCGTTGATGTTGATCTTCTCGCCGATGAGGTAGTCGCCCTTGTCCGACGCGTTGTTGGCGAAGAACTCCACGCCGGTGCCCATGATGTCGCTGGTGGCCTCGTTCAGGCCGCCGGACTCACCGCTGTAGTCCAGGCCCGCGGTGTTGGCGGTGACACCGTGGCTCATCTCGTGGCCGGCCACGTCCAGCGAGGTCAGCGGGTCCTTGTTGCCCTGGCCGTCGCCGTAGGTCATGCAGAAGCAGCTGTCGTCCCAGAAGGCGTTGACGTAGCTGCTGCCGTAGTGGACGCGGGAGTAGGCGCCGACGCCGTCGTTCTTGATGCCGCTGCGGCCGAAGGTGCTCTTGTAGAAGTCCCAGGTCTCCTGGGCGCCGTAGGCGGCGTCCGCGGCGGCCGTCTGGTCGCTGGCGGACGTGGAGGCGGTGCCGGTGCCGAAGGTGTTGGTCGAGTTGCTGACCAGGGTGCCCTTGCCGGACGTCTTGCGGGCCAGGTTGTAGGTCTTGTGACCGCCGCGGGAGGCGTCGGTGAGGTTGTACGACGAGCCCGACTGCGTGGTGGTGAGGCTGACGGAGCCCGAGTACAGCGTCTTGCCGGTGCCGGTCGCGTTCTCGATGCCCTGGTACTGGAAGAGCTTCTTGCCGGTGGCGGCGTCGGTGATGACGTGCAGCTGGTTCGGGGTGCCGTCGTCCTGCAGGCCGCCGACGATCGTCTCGTAGGCGAGGACGGGCGTGCCGGAGCCGGCCCAGATCACCTTGCGGGCGCCGTTCGCGGACGACTTGGCGGAGCCGAGGGTCCTGGCGGCGGACACCGCCTGCTGCGCGGCCTTGGCGGCGGTGATCTGCGGCTTGAGCGAGGCCACCTTGATGGTCGCCTTGGTCGCCTTGGTGACGCCCTCGGTCCTGCCGGACTTGGCGGTGTGCACGACGAGGTCGCCGCCGAGCACCGGGAGGCCCGCGTAGGTGCGCTCGTAGCGGGTGTGGACGGTGCCGTCGGCGTCTCTGACGATGTCCTTGACGACCAGCTTCTCCTTGGCGCCGAGGCCTATCTGCTGCGCCGTCGCGGCGGCACCGGCCTGCGCCTTCTGTATCAGGGAGATGCGGGCGGCGGCGGACAGCGCGCTCGGGGCGGCCAGGGGCTTGGCGGCGGTACCGGCCGGGGTCTGGGCGGAGGCGCTGGAGGCCAGACTCGTGGAGATGAGGGCTCCGGCGGCGACGGCGGTGGCGACGGCCAGAGTGGCACGCTTGTGACGCGCATAGAGGGGGCTCACGCAAGCTCCTTCTCGTGGGGGAGTCCGGTCGGCGTGGGGATACTGACCGGAGTGATGTGGTGAAGCTCTGCGGCGGGTGAAGGAAGGGTGACATCTAGGGCGCGTACATGTCAGGGCCCTGAAGTGATGTTGGCCGGAAAGCGACTGTCCGAGAAACGTTTCAGGTGTGTTAAGCGGCGCCGCCCGAGGGTGCCAGACCCTCGGACGGCGCCCAATTCCCGGGCTTTTTGCAGGCGATTTACGGGAACGTCAGCTTCCAGCCGTTGATCGTTCCGCTGTCGTACGTGGCCTGATCCTGTACCCGCAACTTCCAGGTGCCGTTGGCCTGTTCGGCGGCCGCGTTGACCGTGTAGGTCTGCTTCACATCGTGCGTCGAGTCCGAGGAGCTGAAGTTCTTCAGCCGGTAGGTCTTGCCCGACGGGCCGACGAGGTCGATCACCAGGTCACCGCGCCAGGTGTGCGTGATGTCGACGCTCACCTGAAGGTTGCTCGGTGCTTTGCCGCTGCGGCCGGAGACCGTGATGTCCGAGGTGACGGCCGGCCCGTTGTCCGGGATGGCCACCTGGACATGGCTCTCGTACGACGTACCGGTGTTGCCGCCGCCGGAGCGCGCACCGACCGCCACGCCCGCCCAGGCGTCCTGCACCGCGTTGTACTCGGCGCTGGAGGTGCCGTACAGCTCACCGGCCGCCGCGAGGGTGCCGGTGCGGGCGTCGGCGTAGTTCGTGGTGGAGGTGAACTTGGTGGTCAGCGCCTTGTACCAGATCTGCAGCGCCTTGTCCCGGCCGATGCCGGTGACCGGAAGCCCGTCCGCCGTCGGGGAGTCGTAGCTGACGCCGTTGATCGTCTTGGCGCCGCTGCCCTCGCTCAGCAGATAGAAGAAGTGGTTGGCGACGCCCGAGGAGTAGTGCACGTCGAGGTTGCCGACGCCCGAGTACCAGGAGTCGGCCGAGTTGCCGTCCTTGCTGGGCTTGTCCATGTAGCGCAGCGGGGTGCCGTCGCCGTTGATGTTGATCTTCTCGCCGATGAGGTAGTCACCGGGGTCGGAGGCGTTGTTGGCGTAGAACTCCACGCCGGTGCCCATGATGTCGCTGGTCGCCTCGTTCAGGCCGCCGGACTCGTCGCTGTAGTTCAGGCCCGCGGTGTTGGCGGTGACGCCGTGGCTCATCTCGTGGCCGGCGACGTCGAGGCTGGTCAGCGGGTCCTGGTCGCCCGAGCCGTCGCCGTAGGTCATGCAGAAGCAGCCGTCGTCCCAGAAGGCGTTGACGTAGCTGCTGCCGTAGTGGACGCGGGAGTAGGCGCCGACGCCGTCGTTCTTGATGCCGCTGCGGCCGAAGGTGTTCTTGTAGAAGTCCCAGGTCTCCTGCGCGCCGTAGTGGGCGTCCGCGCCCGCGGTCGCCGCGTTCGACGTGGTCCCGTCGCCCCAGGTGTCGTTGTTCTGCGAGAACAGCGTTCCGGTGCCGTCGGTGCCGTGGTCCAGGTTGTACGTCTTGTGCCCGCCGCGCGCCCCGTCGGTCAGCGTGTACGACGAACCCGACTGCGTCGTCGTCAGGTTCACCTGCCCGCTGTAGTGGGTGTTGCCCACGCCGGTCTCGATGCCCTGGTACTCGTAGAGCTTCTTGCCGGTCGTGGCGTCGGTGATGACGTGCAGCTGGTTCGGGGTGCCGTCGTCCTGCAGGCCGCCGACGACCGTCTCGTAGGCGAGGACGGGCTTTCCGCTCGCTGCCCAGATCACCTTGCGGACGCTGTTCGCCGCGGACTTGCTGCCGCCGCGGGCCTTGGCCTGCTTGACGGCCTGCTGTTCCGCAGCGGCCTTCGACACGGCCGGGGTGAGACTCGCGACCTTCACCGTGGCGCGGGTGGCCCTGATGACGTCCATGGTCTTGCCCGACGCGGAGGTGTGGACGACGAGGTCGCCGCCGAGCACCGGGAGGCCGGCATAGGTGCGCTCGTAGCGGGTGTGGACGGTGCCGTCGCCGTCCTTGAGGACGTCCCTGACGACCAGCTTCTCCTGGGCGCCGAGGCCGAGCGACCGCGCGGTGGTCGCCTTCGTGCTGTCGGCGTGGCGGATCAGCTCGACCCGCTGCGAGGCGGTCAGCCGGACCGCGGCGTGGGCCTGATTCACCTTGCCCGCCTGCGGCTTCGCCGGTGCGGCGCTGGCCGCGCCCGACTGGACGGCGGCGGCGATCAGGGCGGCGACACCGGCGAGGGCGACGGCGGCGGTACGGCGGTGCGCCATGGCGCGCTGTGCTGTGTGGGAGGTGCGTCTGCGAGAGGAAGTGCTGCTCACACTGACTCCTTCTGCGTGACCGCGGGTCGCGCGGCCAGGGGAGACCGGACGGTGGGTTGGGGCGTCCGGGCAGAACAGGGCATTCGCGGAACCACGTGCAGGCCGCTCGTGTACAGCGATGGAAACGTGGGGTTGCTGTGAGTCGGCCTGGGAAGAGTGACAGGGGATCAGCGCACCTGTCAGGACTGCGTCACAAAGTTGGCCGGAAATGGTCCGTTGACCGGATGTTCATGTTCGATATGCGAACCGATTACTGAGGAGGGCCCGCGGTCACCAGGGTGGACGGTCGGGTCACCAGGGAGTTGGGGGTCATGGCCGCTCGGCGGTGTCCCCGTGCCAGGTCCGCCACAGCGCCGCGTAGGCGCCGTCGGCCGTCACCAGGTCGTCGTGCGTGCCCAGTTCCGTCAGGCGGCCGTTCTCCATGACCGCCACCCGGTCCGCGTCGTGGGCCGTGTGCAGCCGGTGCGCGATGGCGATGACCGTACGGCCCTCCAGTACGGCGGCGAGCGCGCGTTCGGCGTGCCGGGCCGTCGTGGGGTCCAGCAGGGCGGTCGCCTCGTCCAGGATCAGGGTGTGCGGGTTGGCCAGGACCACGCGGGACAGGGCGAGTTGCTGGGCCTGGGAGCCGTCGGTGGCAGGGCCGCCCTCGCCGAGGCGGGTGTCGAGGCCGTCCGGCAGCTCACGCACCCACTCGTCGGCCCCGACCGCGGTGAGCGCCGCCCACAAGTCGGCGTCCGTGGCCTCCGGTTCGGCGATCAGCAGGTTGTCACGGACCGTGCCGAGGAACACATGGTGTTCCTGTGTCACCAGGACGACCTGGCGGCGCAGCACCTCCGGCTCCAGCTCGGCGACCGGCACTCCGCCCACCGTCACCGCGCCGGTCCCGGGCCGGTCGACACCGGCGAGCAGCCGGCTGAGCGTCGTCTTCCCGGCACCGGAGGGCCCCACCACCGCGAGTCGCTCCCCGGGCCGTACCGTCAGATCCACCCCACGCAGCACCTCGCCACCGCGCTCGTAGGCGTAGCGGACTCCGCGCACGTCGATACGGTCGTCTGCGGGGACGGGGACGGGGACGGGGACGGGGGAGCCCGCCCCGCTCTCTCCCCGAGGCGCCTGTGCCAGGCCCTCCACGCGGGCGAACGACGCGCTGCTGCTCTGCAGTTGTTCCACGCGCATCAGGATCTGGTCCAGCGGTTCGGTGAACTGCCGTAGATACAGGGCCGCGGCCACCACCGCGCCGATCCCGACCGCGCCCCGCTGGTGCAGCCAGCCGCCGAGCAGCAGCACGCCCGCCACCGGCACGGTGTACGTCACCTCGACCGCCGGGAAGAACACCGTGCGCAGGAACAGCGTGTAGAAGCGGGTACGGCGGGACTTCTCCAGCGCGTCCCGGCTCGCCGTGATCCGCCGCTGCCGCAGCCCGAACGCCTCGACGGTGCGCGCCCCGGCCGCGGTGGCGGCGAGGATCTCGGCGACCTCCGACGTGGCCGCGCCCTCGGCGAGATAGCCGTCCCGGGCCCGGCGCAGATACCAGCGCAGCGCCAGCCAGATCGGCGTCAGCCCGAGCAGCCCGAACGCGCCGAGCAGCGGGTCGAGCGCGCACACGGCGGCCAGGACGAACAGCGCCTGCACGGTGTTGACCAGCAGCTCCGGGCCGACGTCCCGCAGGGTGGTGCCGACGATCGCCACGTCCGCCGTGCCGCGCGCCGTCAGATCATCGGTGCCGGCCCGCTCCACCACGGACGCGGGCAGCGCCAGCACCCGCTCGACGTACTCCTCGCGCACCCGGGCCAGCGTCCGCTCCCCGAACCGGTAGCCCACCAGGCGCGCCCAGCGGGCCAGCAGCACCTGTGCCAGCGCGCACAGCAGGATCCACGGCGCGAGCCGGTCCACCGCACCGGCCCCGTGCCCGCCCCGCACCTCGTCGACGATCCGTCCGACCAGCCACGGCCCGACCAGTCCCGCGCCCGCGGCGAGCGAGTTCAGCAGCAGCGTGGCGGTGAACGCCCGCCCGTCGGCCCGCACCAGCCGCAGTGCGGCCCGCCGTACCCGGCCCCGGTCCGCGACCGGCAGCAGTCCCTGGCCCGCGGTCACCGTACGGCTCCTTCCGCGTCCCGTTCGCTGTCCTGTTCCATGTCCCGGGCGACGAGCGCGCGATAGCCCGGCTCCGCCGCCAGCAGCCGACGGTGCGGGCCGCTCGCCGCGACCTTCCCGTCGACCAGGAACAGGACCGTGTCCGCGCGGTCCAGCACCAGCGGCGAGGTGGACGTCACCAGCGTCGTACGGCCCGCCCGCGCCTCCCGCAGCCGGTGCGCGACCACCGCCTCCGTGTGCGCGTCCAGCGCCGAGGTCGGCTCCGTGGCGAGCAGCACCTCGGGGTCGGCGAGCAACGCCCGTACCAGCCGCACCCGTTGCCGCTGCCCGCCCGAGAGGCTGCGGCCCTGTCCGGCCACCGCCGAGTCCGGCCCGTCCGGCAGCCCGCGTACGACGTCCTCGGCGGCGGCCGCGTACAGCGCCCGGCGCAACTCCGCCTCCCCGGCCGGACGCCCGGCCGCCACGGCCTCCCGCAGCGGCCCGGCGAACAGATCGGCCTCGTTGTCCGCGACCAGGATCCGCCGCCGTACGTCGGTGAGCGGGACCGCGTCGAGCCTCACCGGACCCCAGGTGGCATCGGTCGGCCCGAACCGGCCGAGCCGGTCGACCACGGCGGCGGCCTCGGCGGGCCGGGCGGCGGCGAGCGCGGTCAGCCGGCCCGGTGCCACCCGCACCCCGGACGCCGGATCGTGCAGCTCGGCCGGGCCGTCGGGCGCCGGCAGCGTGCCCTCGTCCGGCTCCGGTGCCAGCCGCAGCAGCCGTACGACGCGGCGCGCGGCCACCACGCCCCGGTTCATGTCATAGGTCACCTGCACCAAGAAGGCCACCGGTCCGATCAGCACCGCCACATAGCCGTACACCGACACCAACTCGCCGACGCTGATGGAGTGTTCGGCCGCGAGCCGGGCGGCGAGCCAGGTCACCACGGCGAGGAACAGGGTGGGCAGGCCCACGCCGAGCGCCTGCACCCAGCTGGCCACCGCGCCCACCCGGTAGCCCTGCGCCCGCAGCCGCTGCGAGTCCCCGCGGAAGGCATCCGCGAACAGCCCCTTGCCGCCCAGGCCGTTGAGCACGCGCAGCCCGCCCGCGAGATCCCCGATCCGCGCCGTGAGCACCCCCTGCCGCTCCCGGTACGCGCTCTCCGCGCCCTGCAGCCGCACCGTCAGCGGCCCGGTGACCAGCGCGATCACCGGCAGCCCGAGCAGCACGACGGCGGCGAGCGGAACCGAGATCGTCATCAGCAGCCCGGCCACTACCACGTAGACCACGGCCGAGCCGGTGCCCGGACCGACCACGGTCAGCGCCTGCGCGATGGTCTGCACATCGCCGACCCCGATCGTCACCACCTCACCGGCCCCCGCCCGGCGCGGCAGCGCGGCCCCGAGCCGCACCACATGCCCCATGACCACCTTCACCGTGCGGAAGTTGGCGTCCATCCGCATCCGGGTCATCGTGCGGTGCCGCATGATGCTCAGCCAGGCGTTCACCGACCCGAGCACGAACATCACCCCGGTCCACCCGGCCAGCACCCCCAGCCGCCCCGGCACCAGCCCGTCGTCCACGGCCCGCGCCATCAGATACGGCTGCGCGGCCATCAGCACCATCCACACAGTGCCCAGCACCGCCCCGGCCACCGCCCGGCCCGGCTGGCGCAGCACCAGCCACCACAGATAGCGCCAGCCGCCACGGGTGTCGGGCGTCCCCGGTTCCTCGTACGCGTCGATCATCCGTCCCCCGATCGGCTCGGCCCCGCCGGCAAACGTCGAACGTATCGGGACCGGGGACGGCGGCTCCATCGATTAAAGAGGCCGCGTGCCGCGTGGACCAGGCGGGAGGCGACCGCGGGGGAGAGGACCGTGCGGCCCTCGGCTGCGGCGCGGACGTCCTCGATGAGCTGCCAGGTGTCCCGGCGGGCACGCGGATCGAGGCCGGTGGTCAGCTCGTCCAGCACCACCACCCGGGGACTGCCGATGAGCGCCGGCGCGATGGACAGGCGCTGGCGCTGCCTGCCGGACAGCTTGCCGAACCGGGTGGCCAACTTCGGTGCCAGGCCGAGGCGTTCGGCCGGCGGCCGCCAGTCGGCCGGGTCCGGGTAGAAGGCGGCGTACAGCTCCAGCGCCTCCCGCACGGTGAGCCTGGCCTGGAGTTCGCTCTGCTGGAGCTGGGCGCCGAGGATCCTCGCGACCTCGTCGTGGTCGGCGACGGGGTCGTGACCGGCGACCCGGACCCGGCCGCCGTCGGGGACCCGCAGCCCCTCGACGCACTCCACGGTGGTGGTCCTGCCTGCGCCGTTCGGGCCGAGGATCCCGAAGATCCCGCCCTCCTCGACGGCGAAGGAGACGCCGTCGACGACGGCCCGGCCGCCGTACGACTTGCGCAGATCGGTGACTTCGGTGACGGATGGCATGCCTGGAGAATCCCGTTCGGGCGGGGCCGGACACATCGGCCGGGCCGCTCGAAGCGCCATCGTCCGATCGGTTGATGCCGGGCCACGACCCCCGGGGCGTGCCGGTGTGCGAGGGGCCGAACAGGCAGGTCGTAGGACCAAGGGAGGAGGGAGGGTCGGGCCGAAACTCGGTGGGCGATGCCCGTGCCGATCCGTACGCTCGCGGTGATGGCCACGACACGTGCAACCACCGAGGACCGCTCCGCCGTCCGTACCCTGCTGCGGCTGTGGCCGTACGTCCGCCCCGTGCGGGCGCGGCTGTTCACGGCCGCGTTCATCGCGGTCGTCGCCTCCTGCACCGGGCTGGTGATCCCGCTCGTCCTGAAGTGGATCGTGGACGGACCGGTCGCCCACCGGGACCCGGCCGGCGTCTGGCTCGGTGCGCTGTATCTGCTCCTCCTCGGGATCGCCGAGGCGGTCTTGTTCGGTGTACGGCGCTGGCTGGTGGCCCGTCCGCTGTCGCGCGTCGAGGCGGAGATGCGGGCGAGTCTCTACGGCCGGCTGCAGCGGCTGCCCGTCGCCTTCCACGACCGCTGGCCCTTGGGCCAGTTGCTGTCCCGGGGCACCGCCGATCTGGCGCTGCTGCGTCTGTTCCTCGCCTTTCCACTGACGTATCTGCTGGTCAACGGCGTCACGATCGTCGTCGGCGTGGCGATCATGCTGATGCAGGACTGGGTGCTGGGGCTGGTCATCCTCGGCCCCGCGATTCCCGTGATGTGGACCTGCGCGGTCTTCGAGCGGCGGTACGCCGAGCTGGCGCGGCGCGCGCAGGACCAGGTCGGCGATCTGACGACGGTGGTCGAGGAGAGCGTCCTCGGCATCCGCGTCATCAAGGGCTTCGGCCGGCACCGCAGCCAGGCGCGGGCGTTCCGCGCGCTGTCCGTCACCCTGCGCGGCACCGAGCTGCGCAAGGCGCGGCTGCTCGCCACCATCTGGGCGGTCATCGTGACCCTGCCGGAGCTGGCGATCGGAGCGGCGCTCGTGCTGGGAGTGGTGCGGGTGGCCGGCCACGGACTGTCGGCGGGCACGCTGGTCGCCTTTCTGAGCACGGCACTCGCGCTGCGGTGGCCGGTGGACTCGATCGGCTTCCTGCTGGCGATGAGCCAGGAGGCGGCCACGGCGACCGAGCGGTACTTCGAGGTGATGGACGAGGAGCCGGAGGGCGCGGCCGCGGGCAGTCGTGCCGCCGGGGCGGCGCCCGTCCCGCGGACAGCGGCACCCCGCGAGCGCGGGCCGGCGATCCCGCGCCCGGCCGGCACCGGCACCGGACTTCGTTTCGAGAACGTCCAGTTCCGCTACCCCGACGCACCCCCCGACTCCCCGCCCCTGCTCCACCACATAGACCTCCACATACGCCCCGGCGAGTCCATGGCCCTGGTCGGAGCCACCGGCAGCGGGAAGACGACGCTCACGGCGCTCGTCCCCCGCCTGCACGAGGTCACCTCGGGCCGGATCACGCTCGACGGCGTCGACATATCCGCCATGCCGCGCGAGCAGCTGCGCGCCAAGGTGGCCGTCGCCTTCGAGGAACCGACCCTGTTCTCCGCGAGCGTCGGCGAGAACGTCCTCATGGGCGCGGCGGACGGCGCCGAAAAGGCGGACCTGGACCGCGCACTGGCCGTCGCCCAGGCCGACTTCGCGCACGCCCTCCCCCAGGGCACCGACACCCGCGTCGGCGAGCAGGGCCTCAGCCTCTCCGGCGGCCAGCGGCAGCGCCTCGCGCTGGCCCGCGCGGTGGTCGGCAGACCGGAGTTCCTGGTGCTGGACGACCCCCTGTCCGCCCTGGACGTGCACACGGAGGCCGCCGTCGAGGCCGCGCTGCGGCAGGTCCTCGCCGACACCACCGCGCTGATCGTGGCCCACCGGCCGTCGACCGTGCTGCTCGCCGACCGGGTCGCCCTGCTCTCGAACGGCCGGATCGCCGCCGTCGGCACCCATCACGAACTGCTGCGCAGCAACGCCGAGTACGCGCATCTGATGTCCGGAGACTCCGGGGACTCCGGGTACTCCGGGGATGGGGATACGGAGGACTCCCGTTGACCACCACGACCGCCGCCACGCCCACCGCCGGGGACGACGAACTCCCCGGCCCGCCCGGATCGTACGACGCCGGCGACGGTGCCGGCGACGCCTTCGACCGTGACGTGCTGCCCGCCCCGCCCGGCGCCACCACGGCCCTGCTGCGCTCCCTGCTCGCGCCCCTGAAGGCCCGCGCCGTGGTGACCACGCTCCTGCTGCTGCTCCAGCAGGCAGCGGTCCAGGTGGGCCCGCTGCTGGTGGCGTACGCCATCGACAACGCCGTACCGGCGTTCCGGGAGCACCGGTACGGCCCGCTGGTCGCGGTCGCCGTCGGCTGTCTGCTGTCCGCGCTGCTCTCCGGCGTGCTGCAGTTCGCCTTCATCGAGACCTCCGCCCGGGTCAGCCAGGACGTGCTGCTCGATCTGCGCGGCCGGATCTTCCGGCACGCGCAGGCCCTGAGCATCGACTTCCACGAGCGGTACACGTCCGGCCGGCTGATCTCCCGTGCCACCGCGGACGTCGAGTCGCTGCGCGAGCTGCTCAACGAAGGTCTGCAGGAGCTGGTGACCGTCGTGCTGTCCTTCGTCTACATCTCGGCGCTGCTGTTGTGGCTGGACCTCGGCCTGGGCGCGGTCGCGGTGGCCTCCTTCGGGCCGCTGTATCTGCTCGTCCGGCTGTATCAGCGGCGGGCGGGACGGGTGTTCGGGGCGCGGTCCACGGCGATCGCGGCGGTGATCGTGAAGTTCGTGGAGACGATGAACGGCATCCGCCCGGTGCGCGCCTTCCGCCGGGAGACCGCGAACGACGCCGAGTTCGCCGTTCTCAACCGGCGGCACGAGCGCACCAACGGCGACACGCTGCTGGAGATGGCCCGCTATGTGGTCGGCTCCCGGCTGGTGGCCAACACGGCCGTCGCGGGGATCGTGCTGTGGGGCGCCTACCGGGTGGCGTCCGGCTCGCTGGCGCTGGGCGTGCTGGCGGCGGCCGTGCTGTATCTGCGCCGGCTGTACGACCCGATCGACCGGCTGGGGGTCTTCCTGAACTCGTACCAGTCGGCCGCCGCCTCCCTGGAGAAGATCGCCGGGCTGCTGGCGCAGGCCCCGTCCGTGCCGGAGCCGGAGGTTCCCCGTGAACTCCCGCCGCTGAAGGGGGACTTCCCGGGCCGTGAGGTCGTCTTCGACCGGGTCCGGTTCGGCTACCGCACCGGCGGCGAGGTGCTGCCCCGCTTCGATCTGACCCTGCCGGCCGGGCAGACGGTCGCCGTGGTCGGGGCCACCGGCGCCGGCAAGTCCACCCTCGCCAAGCTCCTCGCCCGCTTCTACGACCCCTCCGCCGGCCGGGTGCTGCTGGACGGGGTGGACGTGCGCGAGCTGTCCGGGCCGGAACTGCGGCGCGGGGTGGTCATGGTGACCCAGGAGGCGTTCCTGTTCTCCGGCACGGTCGCGGACAACATCGCCATCGGCCGGCCCGACGCCTCCCGCGAGGAGATCGAGGAGGCGGCGAAGGCGATCGGCGCGCACGAGTTCATCAGCGCCCTGCCCGACAGCTACGACACCGACGTCCGCAAGCGCGGCGGCCGTATCTCCGCCGGGCAGCGCCAACTGGTCGCCTTCGCCCGCGCGTTGCTCGCCGACCCGGCGGTGCTGATCCTGGACGAGGCGACCAGTTCGCTGGACGTCCCGGGCGAGCGGGCCGTGCAGCGGGCCATGTCGACGGTCCTGCGGGGCCGTACGGCCGTGGTGATCGCACACCGGCTGTCGACGGTCGGGATCGCGGACCGGGTCCTGGTGATGGAACACGGCCGCATCGTCGAGGACGGCCCCCCGGCCGAACTCATCGCCGGCACGGGCCGGTTCGCACACCTGCACAGGGCGTGGCGGGACAGCCTGGCCTGAGGACCGGAGGTGCGGGTTCCACAGCCTCGTGACAACGCCGCCTGATCATGAGCGGCAGCTGCGGGATCACGAGGTCGCCTGACCGAGGTGATCCGGCCGACCCGGGAAACCGTCGTTCAGTGTGCGTTCACGCGGGCTATGGTGGATGGTTGACGAGACGTCACGCCACCTTGCCCGCGTGTCCGAGGCCCCTTCCGGGCCCGTCGTCAAGGCCATGTCAAGGCTTCGTTTCGCGCCGTTCGTGCGTGGACAAACGTTCAATCAAGGGAGCCCTCGGTCGGGCAAAGGGGTCTACTCGCATAGATGATCCCGGTGCTGTCATGCCCATGACCGCCCGGAAATTCCGCCGGGCGTACCCCCACCGGGAGACCCCCACATGTCCCGAATCTCACGCCCCCTGGTGACCACCCTCTCCGCCCTCGCCCTCGCGGCCGCGGGCCTCATCGTCACCACCGGCTCCGCCCACGCCGCGAGCTGCAGCCAGTCCTACCTCCCCCTGCCGGACCCGGCCTGTACGCCGGGCGCCCTCAACCCCGACGTCACCCAGTCCACCATCGGCAAGACCATCTGCGTCTCCGGCTGGACCTCCACCGTACGGCCGCCCAGCTCCTACACCACGGCGCTGAAGAAGAAGCAGATCGTCGAGTACGGCTACTCCGACACCAGCCTCTCGGACTACGAGGAGGACCACTTCGTCCCGCTCGAACTCGGCGGTTCCCCGAAGAGCGAGCAGAACCTCTGGCCCGAGCCGCACTACGGCAACAAGACCTCCGCCGACAAGGACTCCGTCGAGAACAAGCTGAAGACGGCCGTCTGCGCCAACAAGGTCAGCCTCTCCGCCGCGCAGAACGCCCTGATCAAGGACTGGACGACCGCGCTCGCCAGCCTCGGTCTGAGCTGAAACCTTCCCTCACCGCGGGGCCGGGTCCTCCCCGTCCGGGAGGACCCGGCCCTCCCGCCTGGTCCCCTGGGGTGCCGCTCAGACGACCCGCAGCAACAGCACCGCCCGCTCCGGCACCGTGATCTCCGTCCCCGCCCCGTGCACCGTGCCCGGCGGCTCGGTCTGGTCCTCCCGGGAGGTGTCCACGACCACCTCGTACCGCTCGGCCCACGGCGGACCGGGCAGGACGAAGCCCACCGGGCCGTCACCCGCGTGCAGCACCGCGAGAAAGCTGTCGTCCACGACCGGCGCACCCCGCTCGTCCCGGCCCGGGATGTCCCGCCCGGACAGATACATCCCGAGCGTGGCCGCGGGGGCGTACCAGTCGGCCTCGGTCATCTCCGTGCCCCGCGGGGTGAACCAGGCCAGATCGCGCAGCCCGTCCGCGGAGTGCGCGCGGCCGGAGAAGAAGGCGCGGCGGTGCAGCACCGGATGCCGGTGGCGCAGGTCGATCAGCCGGCAGGTCAGCTCGAACAGCGGGCGCCAGGCCGGGTCGTCCCGCAGCGACCAGTCCAGCCAGCCGATCTCGTTGTCCTGGCAGTAGGCGTTGTTGTTGCCGCGCTGGGTGCGGCCGAGTTCGTCACCGGCCACCAGCATGGGCACGCCGGTGGAGAGGAGGAGGGTCGTCAGGAGATTCCTCAGCTGACGGCGGCGCAGGGCCCGTATCCGCTCGTCCTCGGTCTCGCCCTCCGCCCCGCAGTTCCAGGACCGGTTGTCGTCGGTGCCGTCGCGGTTGTTCTCGCCGTTGGCCTCGTTGTGCTTGCGCCCGTACGACACCAGGTCGCGCAGCGTGAACCCGTCGTGCGCGGTGACGTAGTTGACCGAGGCGTACGGGCGCCGGCCGCCCCAGGCGTACAGGTCGCTGGAGCCGGACAGGCGGTAGCCCATCTCGCGGACGTCCGGCAGGGCGTGCCGCCAGAAGTCCCGGACCGCGTTGCGGTAGCGGTCGTTCCACTCCGTCCACAGCGGCGGGAAGGCGCCCACCTGGTAGCCGCCCGAGCCGACGTCCCACGGCTCGGCGATCAGCTTGACACGCCTGAGGACCGGGTCCTGGGCGATCACCGCGAGGAACGGGGAGAGCATGTCGACGTCGTGCATCGAGCGGGCCAGCGCCGCCGCGAGGTCGAAGCGGAAGCCGTCCACGCCCATCTCGGTCACCCAGTAGCGCAGTGAGTCGGTGATCAGCCGCAGCACCTGGGGCTGGACGACATGCAGGGTGTTGCCGCAGCCGGTGTAGTCGGCGAACCGGCGGGCGTCGTCCTGGAGGCGGTAGTAGCCGCGGTTGTCGATGCCCTTCAGGGACAGCGTCGGGCCCAACTCGCCCGCTTCCGCCGTGTGGTTGTAGACCACGTCGAGGATGACCTCGATGCCGGCCGCGTGCAGCGCGCGCACCATCCGCTTGAACTCGCCGACCTGCTGGCCCGTCGTACCGGAGGCGGCGTAGGCGGCGTGCGGGGCGAAGTAGCCGATGGAGTTGTAGCCCCAGTAGTTCCTGAGGCCCCGGCGCAGCAGATGGTCCTCGTGCGCGAACTGGTGGACCGGGAGCAGCTCCACGGCCGTCACGCCCAGTTTCACCAGATGCTCGATCGCCGCCGGATGCGCCAGACCGGCGTACGTGCCGCGCAGCTCCTCGGGGATGCCCGGGTGCAGCTTGGTGAAGCCGCGCACATGCAGCTCGTAGATCACCGAGTCCGCCCAGGGCGTCTTGGGCCGCCGGTCGTCGGACCAGTCGTCGTCATCGTGCACGACGACGCCCTTCGGGACGTGGGGCGCCGAGTCCCGGTCGTCGCGGACGGTGTCGGCGACGGACTGCTCGGGCCAGTCCCGGACGTGCCCGTACACCTCCGGCGGCAGCCCGAACTCGCCGTCCACCGCCCGCGCGTACGGGTCCAGCAGCAGCTTGGCCGGGTTCCAGCGGGCGCCGGTCCACGGGTCCCAGCGGCCGTCCAGCCGGTAGCCGTACCGCTGCCCCGGCATCACCCCCGGCACGAAGCCGTGCCAGATCTCGTGCGTCAGCTCGGTCAGGGCGAGCCGGGTCTCCCGGCCCTGCTCGTCGAAGAGGCACACCCGGACCGCCTCCGCGCCGGCCGCCCACAGGGCGAAGTTGGTGCCCGCGACCCCGTCCGGGCCGACCCGGAACCGGGCCCCCAGCGGGGTCGGCACGCCCGGCCACACCACCGGGGCCGGCACCGCGGCGCGCCGGACGCCGTTCACCACGGCCGGCTGCTGCCCGGTCCCGGCGGCCGGCTCCCCGGCCGGTGCCCGCTGCTCGGCTGCGCTCGTCACCTGTCGGCCCCTCTTTCAGTGGCTCGCCTCCGGGCGGCGCAGTCGGCCGTGCCGAAGGGCCGGGTGTGCCCCACGGCATCCCGGCCACCCGGTACGGCTGCGCCCCGGCAGGAGGGGGTGCCTTCCCGATCGGACCGGCGTCGCCCGTTCCGTCCCGTGCAGTCGGCTGATCCGGAAGGCGCCCCTCCTGCCGGGCGCGGCGGCTCCCCAGCGTGTCGTCCTTCCCTGTCTTCTGCCCAGTGCGTGCGTCGCACTCACGTTTCCCCGGAGCGGGCCCGGTCGTTGAGCCCGTCGTGAGGCACGTAGAAGGATGCGCACGGCGCGCGGGAGCCGCGCTGGCCGCCGTCATGACCGGGGCGGCCCTGCTCGCCGGGTGCGCCGGCCCGTTGGGCCCGGCCGGGCAGCCCGGCGCACCTCCGGCACCCGAGGACGTCATCCATGTCACCCCCGCCGACGACAGCAAGGCCGTCCGCCCCGGCCGGCGGCTGCGGGTCCGGGTGCCCCGGGGGCGCCTGGAGCGGGTGACCGTCGTGAAGTCGCAGGACGCCCAGGACTCCGCCGTCCCCGGGCACATCGGCGCCGACGGCCGCAGCTGGCGGCCGGACGACGACCGGCTGGCGCTCGCCGCCCAGTACACCGTCGACGTGGTCGCCGAGGACGCGGAGGGCCACCGCTCGGCCCGGCACACCACCTTCACCACGCTCGTCCCCGACGAGCGGTTCATCGGCTACGTCACCCCCGAGAACCGGGCCGTCGTCGGCACCGGCATGATCGTCTCGCTCGCCTTCAACCGGGAGATCGCCGACCGCGCCGCCGTCGCCCGCGCCGTCCGGGTCAGCGCACGGCCGCCCGTCGAGATCCGCCCGCACTGGTTCGGCCGGACCCGGCTGGACTTCCGCCCCGAGCAGTACTGGAAACCCGGCACCGAGGTCACCGTCGACCTGAACCTGCGGGACGTCCAGGGGGCGCCCGGCGTCTACGGGCTGCAGGACAAGACCTTCGCCTTCACCGTCGGCCGCAGCCAGGTCTCGCGGGTGGACGCGGCCCGGCACACCATGGAGGTCCGCCGGGACGGCCGGCTGCTCGCCACCGTGCCGATCACCGCGGGCGCCCCGCGGAACCCCACGTACAACGGCAAGATGGTGGTGATGGACATGCTGGACGTCACCCGCATGAACAGCCGCACGGTCGGTTTCGGCGGCGAGTACGACATCCCCGACGTCCCGCACGCCATGAAGCTCACCGACTCCGGCACCTTCCTGCACGGCAACTACTGGTCGCCGGACGCGCCCGGACGGGCCAACGTCAGCCACGGCTGCGTGGGCCTGAGGGACGTCAGGGGCGGCAGCTCGGACACCCCCGCGGGCTGGTTCTTCGACCGCAGCCTCGTCGGCGACGTCATCGAGGTCGTCAACAGCGCAGAGAAGACCGTCGCCCCCGACAACGGCCTGGGCGGCTGGAACATGACGTGGCAGGAGTGGACGGCGAACCCCGCGGCCAAGTGACAACGGGGAGGCGGGACTTCGGCCGGGCGCGGCCGTGCAGGATCTCCGGTTTGCGCCGGCTGCCGGGGACGACGGTGCCCGGATGTCCGGTGCGCTGCTCCCGGAGGCCGATCAGGGCGGACGGCCCGGTGAGCGCCCCCGTCAGGGCGTAGCACCGGACGTCCTCGGTGCACACCGCCGCGGCCAAGTGCCGCGTCCTCGCCGTCTGCGCGGTGACCGGCCGGCCTCGGGGCACGGTCGGCACGGAACCCGTCGGACCGCTGGTACGACGCCGGCGGGAACGCCGCTGCCGCCCGCAGCCGGACGTCGCGTTGGCCGCCCACCTCTCCACCGGGGTCTTCCCGGGACGTGACGCCGGACGAGACCGCCATCGGGCGTTCCTTCCGGCCGGCACCGCCGGCGCGGAGCTGCTCCGGGCCATGTCGCCGCGCACCGGCACTCTTTCGGCCCAGGGCGGGTAGACGTTCCAGGGACGGGGGCCGGGGCGACCGCGCCTCGCGCACATTGCGACGGAACGGTGACATTCACCTGACACCCCGCTCAGAACCAGACGGTTAATATGCGCGCACCAGTGTGGTGGGGAGCGGGTCTGACCAGGCCCGGCGAGGGGAGAACGACTTGAACGTGCGGCCTATACCGGGGGCGTCGGCGGCGGGGCGACGAGGTCGTAAGGGACTGGGGTTCATGGCCGGGGCTCTGGTGCTCTCGCTCGCCGCGTGCGGCGGGGGCGGCGGCAAGGGTGCGGACGACGGCAAGGGCAAGGACGGCACCCAGCAGGCCGAGCGGCAGTCCGCCGCCGCCGTCACCATCACGCCCAAGTCCGGTGCCACCGGCGTCGACACGAGCGGCGCGCTGAAGGTGGCCGTCGCCAAGGGCAAGCTGACCGAGGTCACCGTCAAGGACGCCAAGGGCGAGAAGGTCGACGGCACCGTCACCGGCGGCGGCGCCTCCTGGACGCCGTCGGCCCATCTGGCCGCCGCCACCAAGTACACGGTGCACGCGGTCGCCAAGGACTCCCAGGGCCGCGAGGCCGCCGAGGACTCCACGTTCACCACCCTGACCCCGAAGAACACCTTCCTCGGCGACTTCACCCCCGAGGACGGCTCCACCGTCGGCGTCGGCATGCCGTTCTCCGTCAACTTCACCCGGGGCATCACGAACCCCGGGGCCGTCGAGAAGTCCATCAAGATCACGACGCAGCCCGCCGTCGACGTCGAGGGCCACTGGTTCGGCAACGACCGTCTGGACTTCCGCCCCGAGAAGTACTGGAAGGAAGGCACCAAGGTCACCGTCGACCTCGACCTCGACGGGGTCGAGGGCCGCGACGGCGTCTATGGCAAGCAGCACAAGACCGTCAAGTTCACGATAGGCCGCAACCAGGTCTCCGTCGTGGACGCCAAGAAGCACACGATGCAGGTCACCCAGGACGGCAAGGTCGTCAAGACCCTGCCGGTCACCACCGGCAAGCCCGGCTACGACACGTGGAACGGCCAGATGGTCGTCAGCGAGAAGCTCGCGGTCACCCGGATGAACGGAGAGACCGTCGGCTACGGCGGCGAGTACGACATCAAGGACGTCCCGCACGCCATGCGCCTGACCAGCTCCGGCACCTTCCTGCACGGCAACTACTGGGGCGGCGACGCCTTCGGCAACTACAACGCCAGCCACGGCTGCGTCGGCCTGAGCGACGTACGCGGCGGCTACGACAACTCCACCCCGGCCGCCTGGATGTTCGACCACACGATCATCGGCGACGTGGTGGTCGTGAAGAACGCGCACGACGGCACGGTGGGCCCGGACAACGGGCTGAACGGCTGGAACATGTCCTGGGCGGACTGGACGAAGTAGGGGCGCTCCGCGCCCCGTAAGGGGCGCGGGGAGCTGCGCGAGCAACCACGACGGCCCGCACTCGGCGACATACCGGTGGTCCCCTCCGCGTGAACGGCCGCTAACCTGCGGAGCATGACCGTCACTCTCGAAGTCGCCGAAGGCGTCGGCACCCTGCTTCTGGACCGGCCGCCGATGAACGCGCTGGACGTCGCCACCCAGGACCGGCTGAAGGAACTCGCCGAGGAGGCCACGCGCCGCGACGACGTGCGCGCCGTGGTGATCTACGGCGGCGAGCGGGTGTTCGCGGCCGGCGCCGACATCAAGGAAATGCAGGACATGGACCACACCGCGATGGTGCTGCGCTCCCGTGCCCTGCAGGACTCCTTCACCGCCGTGGCCCGCATTCCCAAGCCCGTCGTCGCCGCCATCACCGGCTACGCCCTCGGCGGCGGCTGCGAACTGGCCCTGTGCGCCGACTACCGCATCGCCGCCGACAACGCCAAGCTCGGCCAGCCCGAGATCCTGCTCGGTCTGATCCCGGGCGCCGGCGGCACCCAGCGGCTGCCCCGGCTGGTCGGCCCCTCCAAGGCCAAGGACCTCATCTTCACGGGCCGTCAGGTCAAGGCCGACGAGGCCCTGGCGATCGGCCTGGTGGACCGGGTCGTCCCGGCCGCCGAGGTCTACGAGCAGGCGCACGCCTGGGCCGCGAAGCTCGCCCAGGGCCCGGCGATCGCCCTGCGGGCGGCCAAGGAGTCGGTCGACACCGGTCTGGAGACCGACATCGACACCGGACTCGCCGTCGAACGGAACTGGTTCGCGGGCCTGTTCGCCACCGAGGACCGCGAGACCGGCATGCGCAGCTTCGTCGAGGAGGGCCCGGGGAAGGCCAAATTCCGCTGACCGGCAACCGGGTGAACTTCCCGGTAACTTCTGCGGACCCCCTTGCAATTGACGCCTCGTCTCATCCGGGTCCCTCGATGGAGCGGTTTATGGGAGCCTTAAGGCAGCCTTAAGCGTGCGCTGTCGAGGGAGCCTGACGCTTGCCCGGAAGTGAGCCGTTCTCGCAGGTCAACCGACCCCTACTGGCCGGTGACATGACGTCGGCATATGCCGGTCGCGCTGTGTGGAACGGGGGCGTGCGGGGGGCGTATTCCGCCGGAACGGCCCCCAACACGGCTCCGGGCCGCCATCATGGGGGCATGGCGGGGCTGGAGGGCATCGAACAGCCGCGGGGACACAGTCGTGCGGCCGCGGCACGCTGGTCGCCCGGGGTCGAGGACGAACAGGCGCTGAAGGCGCTCGAACTGTTCGGCAACCCCACGGAGGCGGAGGTGCCGCTGCCGTCCCGCCCGGAGTCCGCGGCAACCGCCCGCCGGCTCGCCCAGGTCGTCGTTCTGCGCACCTGGCGGCTGACCCCCAAACTGACCGAAGACGCGGTCTTACTCGTGTCGGAACTCGTCGGCAACGCCGTACGGCACACCGGCGCCCGGGTCTTCGGCCTGCGGATGCGCCGCCGCCCCGGCTGGATCCGGGTGGAGGTCCGCGACCCCTCGCGCGGCCTGCCCTGCCTGATGCCGGTGCAGGAACTGGACGTCAGCGGCCGCGGCCTCTTCCTCGTGGACAAACTCTCCGACCGCTGGGGCGTGGACCTGCTGCCCCGCGGCAAGACCACCTGGTTCGAGATGCGGGTGGCCGACCGGTAGCGAGGACGTGGAATCGTCCTTACGGCGACCCGAAATCATCCCTCTTTCGGACCAATCAGTGGTTTTCTTACCTATCGCCCCTTAAATGATGCGGGTGACCACCACCAACCGACGCGGGGTGCTGCGCGCTGGCGCCGGGCTCGTCGCCGGCGGCGCGCTCGCCGCCGGTTGCGGCGCAGGCCAGGCCGCCCCGCCCCACGCCCCCGACTCCGAGTCCCCGTCCGCCGCCCCCTCCGGCCACCCCGCGGCCAGTGCCTCCGGAGCCGGCACACAGGCGGCCCCCGCCCCGCGCGCCTACCCCGGGCAGCCGGCCCAGATCACCCACGGCCCACGCACCCGCCCCCGAGTCGCCCTCACCTTCCACGGCCAGGGCGATCCCGCCATCGCCCACTCCCTGCTCGACACCGCGGAGAAGCACGGCTCCCACCTCACCGTGCTCGCCGTCGGCACCTGGCTGGACGAACACCCCGACATCGCCCGCCGGATCCTCGACGGCGGCCACGACCTCGGCAACCACACCCAGCGGCACATCTCCGTCAACACCCTGGCCGAGGCCGACGCCCGCAAGGAGATCACCGACTGCGCGGACCGGCTCAAGCGGCTCACCGGATCCATCGGCACCTGGTTCCGCCCCTCCCGCTCACCGACTGCGTCCCCGCTGGTCGCCCGGCTCGCCCGCGCCGCCGGCTACCCGCACGTGCTGTCGTACGACGTCGACTCGCTCGACTACACCCGCCCCGGCGCCGCCGCCGTCACCCGCAAGGTTCTCGCCGAGGTGCGCAACGGGTCGGTGGTGAGCCTGCACTTCGGGTACCCGGACACCGTCGCCGCCCTGCCCGACCTCCTCCACGAACTCGACCGCCGCGGACTGCACGCGGTCACCACCACGGAGCTGCTGAGCTGATGAGAACGAAGAAAGCCGCCCGCCTGCTGGCCGCCGGCGCCGCCCTCACCGCACTGACGCTGCTGTCCGCATGCGGTTCCGGCTCCCAGCACCACAAGAACGAGCACCTCGGCAGCAAGGCGCCGGCGCGGCCTCAGGTCAACGCGCAGCGGGTGAACGTACTGCCCGGGATGCCGCCGGTCGAGCACCCCGAGGACCTCTACTCCGCCGACCGGCCGAACCAACTGTCGCCGGTCGTCAAGGACTTCCCGTCCCGGGTGTACGTCCCCAACACCAACTCCAACACCGTCACCGTCATCGACCCGGAGACCTACAAGGTCATCGACTCGTTCCCGGTCGGCCGCCAGCCCCAGCACGTCGTACCGTCCTGGGACCTGAAGACCCTCTGGGTCAACAACGACCTCGGCAACAGTCTCACCCCCATCGACCCGAGCACCGGCAAGGCCGGCAGGCCGGTCGCCGTGCACGACCCGTACAACCTGTACTTCACGCCCGACGGCAAGTACGCCGTCGTCATGGCCTCCATGGACCGCCAGCTGGTCTTCCGCGACGCGCACACCATGAAGGTCGTCAAGGCCGTCCCGGTCCACTGCTACGGCGTCAACCACGCCGACTTCTCCCCGGACGGCCGCTACTTCATCGTCTCCTGCGAGTTCAGCGGCGAACTGCTCAAGGTCGACACCGCGCAGATGAAGGTCATCGGCCAGCAGCGGCTGCCGCACCGCGGGGCGATGCCGCAGGACGTCAAGATCTCCCCGGACGGCAAGCTGTACTACATCGCCGACATGGTCGCCAACGGCATGTGGATCCTCGACGGCGACAACTTCACCCAGCCGCGGTTCCTCTACACCGGCAAGGGCGCCCACGGCCTCTACATCAGCCGCGACTCCCGCGAGATGTACATCTCCAACCGGGGCGAGGGCTCCATCTCCGTCTTCGACTTCGCACAGAACCGGGTCACCAAGAAGTGGCACCTGCCCGGCGGCGGCAGCCCCGACATGGGCGGCGTCTCGGTCGACGGCAAGGTCCTGTGGCTGTCGGGGCGGTACAACTCCGAGGTGTACGCGATCGACACGCAGACGGGCAGGGAACTGGCCCGCATCAAGGTCGGCAGCGGCCCGCACGGCCTCGCGGTCTATCCGCAGCCGGGCCGCTACTCGCTCGGGCACACGGGAATCTTCCGCTGAACCGGAGGCAGCCGGACCAGGGACGCCTGAACCGAGGTCAGCCGGACACGCCGCCGTTCGGGTGAGGATCCGCGTGCCGCCGCCGCGGAGTGGGGATCGTGCTGAGCATGATCTCAACTCGCCTGCGGCGGCGGCTCGTTGCCGCCGTCCTGTCCCTGGGTGCCGTCCTCGCCTCGACGGCCGCCACCGCTCCCCCGTCCCCCGCCGCGGCGGCAGCCGCCAAGGCCGCGCCGTCCTGTCCCCGGTTCGAGGACAAGCTGAAGGCCGCCGCCGACCGCAACGTGGACCTCGACCGGATCACCCCGACGCCCGCCTGGCGCACCACCTGCGGCACGCTGTGGCGCAACGACAACCGGGCCCCGGCCGCCATCTTCGAAGAGGGCTTCTTCCCGCGGGACGTGGTCCACGGCCAGTACGACATCGAGAAGTACGTCCTGGTCAACCAGCCCTCGCCGTACGTCTCCACGACGTACGACCACGACCTCTACAAGACCTGGAAGTCGAAGTACAACTACTACATCGACGCTCCGGGCGGCATCGACGTCAACAAGACCATCGGCGACACCCACAAGTGGGCCGACCAGGTCGAGGTCGCCTTCCCCGGCGGCATCGCCCGGCAGTACATCGTCGGAGCCTGCCCGGTCGACAAGCCGACCAAGACGGAGATCCTCAGCGACTGCGTGAGCAACCCGTACTACCAGCCCTGGCACTGACGCCTCGGGGAGCGGGCCGCTCGGGCCCGCTCCTTGAGTCTCCACCCGCTGGAAGGCCCAGACTCGGGGACATGACCGAAGACGGCACCGGACTGCTCACCATCGGCGCGCTGGCCCGGGCCACCGGACTGACCGTGCGCACCATCCGCTACTGGTCGGACGAGGGCGTCCTCACCCCGGTGACCCGCTCGTCCGGCGGCTACCGGCTCTACGACAGTGCCGCCGTCGCCCGCCTGGAGCTGATCCGTACCCTGCGCGAGCTGGGGCTCGGCCTGGACGACGTACGGCAGGTGCTGGCCGGGGAGCGGACCGTCGCCGAGGTCGCGGCGACCCATGTCGCGGCCCTGGACGCGCAGATCCGGGCGCTGAAGGTGACCCGCGCGGTGCTGTCGACGGTCGCCCGACGAGGTTCCGACGCAGAGGAGACGGCACTCATGAACAAACTCGCACGGCTGTCCGCCGCGGAGCGGCAGCGGATCGTGGACGACTTCGTGGCGGAGATCTTCCACGGCCTGGACACCGCCGACCCCTGGATCCGGGAGCGCACCCGCAGCATCGGCGTGCAGCTGCCGGACGACCCGACGCCGGAACAGGTCGACGCCTGGGTGGAGCTGGCGGAACTGCTGCAGAACCCGGACTTCCGGGCCACGATGCGACGGATGATCGAGTTCAACGCCGCCGACCGCACTCCGGACACCCCGTCGGGTGCCTCGGCGATGTTCTTCCAGCGGCTGGTCGAGCTCGCCGGCGCCGCGCGCGAACGCGGAGTGACCCCGCAGTCACCCGAGGCGGACGCCGTCCTGACCGAACTGCTCGGCGCGGACGCCGACCGCGCGGCCGTGCTCCACCGGATCGACCTCGGCAACGAGGTCGTCCGCTACCGGGAGTTGGCGGCCCTGATCAAGGGCGAGCCGGAGCCGCCGAGGTTCCAGGAGGAGTTCGCCTGGGTGGTCGCCGCGCTGCAGGCCTGGCCGGGCCGTTAATCTGACCTGCGTCAGTACGCCAGCACGGCAGTAGAAACACGAGCAAAAGGGGCGGATCGGTGGCGGACATCGAGGAAGCACGCAAGCAGTTCGACCGGATCGACGCGAACGGTGACGGATTCATCACCGCTGCCGAGTTCAAGTCCGCTCTGGCCCAGGAGGGTGACTGGAACGTCACCGAGGCGGTGGCGGAGTCCATCATCAAGCAGCGGGACCTCAACGGCGACAAGGTCCTGTCGTTCGACGAGTTCTGGGCCTACCTGAACAAGTGACGTGCCGAAAGGGGCCCTCCGCAGGGAGGGCCCCTTTGTCTTGCCTGCCTGCCATGCCCGCCTGTCGTGCCCGGCTGTCACGCCCGCCTGCCGTGCCCTGGCTGTCACACCCGCCGGATCCGCACGCTCCACCGGCCCCCGTGCCGCTCCAGGGTCAGCGGCAGCTCGAAGCACTTGCCGACCTGGTCGCTGGTGAGGACCTCCGCGGCCCGCCCCTGCGTGATCACCCGGCCGTCCCGCAGCAGCACGGCGTGGGTGGTGCCGGTCGGCAGTTCCTCCAGGTGGTGGGTGACGAGCACGGTCGCCAGCCGCGGATGCGCCGACCGCAGCTCCTCCAGCGCCTCGATCAGCTGCTCCCGGCCGGGCAGATCCAGGCCGGTCGCGGGCTCGTCCAGGAGCAGCAGCCGGGGCTCGGGCATCAGGGCCCGCGCGATCAGCGTCCGGCCGCGCTGCCCGTGTGAGAGAGTCGGCCAGCGGGCCTCCCGCAGCGCCGCGAGCCCCAGCGTCCCGATCAGCGCCTCGGCCCGCTCCTCCTGCTCCCGGGACGGCCGCCACCTCGGCACCGGCTCCACCGAGTTCGTGACCCCGGTGAGCACCACCTCCCGTACGGTGAGCGGCGAGGCAAGCGGATGGCGCGGATTGACGTGCCCCACATGCGCGCGCAGCTCCCGCAGATCGACCCGGCCCAGCCGGCGCCCGAGCACCTCGACCGTGCCCCGCGTCGGATGCACCACCGCCCCGAGCAGCCCGAGCAGGGTGGACTTGCCCGCGCCGTTGGCACCGAGCAGCGCCCAGTGCTCACCGGCCCGGACCGTCAGGGACACCTCCTGGAGGATGGGCCGCCCGTCGCGGACGAAATCGACACCCTCGGCACGCAGCACCTCGCTCACCTCGCCACCCCCCGGTTCACCGCGGACAGCACCGCCCGCACAGGCGTGTGTGCGATCCGGGTCGGGGCCAACTCCGGTTGGCAGCAGGGGCCTTCACCCGTTCATGGTAAGGGTGGTAGCGGTGGTACGGCATGGGGCTACGGCATGGGGCTGGGGCTCTGAGCTTGAAATTAAAGGTTTCCCCTCGGTCTTCAGGGTCGGGGGGTGTCCTGTTTTTGGGGATGTTTGCCGACAGGGTGGCGGGGTGCGGGGCTGGTGGTGCGGCCTGGCGGGCGGCCGGGGCCGGGGCGGGTGGCTTTCGGCGGTCTGGCGGGGGTGCCCAGGATCCGGCGGATCCGGGGATAGCCGCGTCGGACGCGGCCGGGGGTGAGCCGATCCGGTGTGAGGGGTTTCTCCCAGGGCCGGCGCAGGTCGTCGGCGAGGGGGCGGGCGAGGCTGAGCTGGGTGTAGGCGGCGAGGATCAGCCAGACCCATCGGTCGGCCTGTTCTGGCGTGCGCAGGCGGGGGCGGGTCAGGCCGAGGGCCTGCTTGAAGAACCGGAATGTGTGTTCGATGTCGAATCTTCTGAGGAAGATCCGCCACAACCGGTCGACGTCGTGCGTGGCGGCGTCGGGGACGGAGTGCCACAGCCACAGCGGCTTGGGATCTCGATTGCCGGGCAGGTACTCGACCGCGAGGTGGACCAGGGTGCCCTCGACGTTGGGCAGGGCGCCGGGATGGTCGGCCCAACCGCCTTGGCGGCGCTCCAGCTTGGGGTGCAGGCGTCCCCAGCAGCGGGCCGTCACGGCACCGAACCGGTCGTGGCGGGTAGTGGACTCCTGGGCGGGCGCGGGGTGGGTGGCCGGGTCAGCGAGCCGGAAGGGCTCGCCGTGACGCGGTTGCCGGCCCTTGGTGGGTCCCTTGCGGCGCCCGGGTGGGTGGTGCATGACGCGGTCGGCGCGGATCCGCCCGAGCAGGCGGACCGGCTCGTCGCGCAGCAGCCACGTCAGACGCACGATGTCGTAGCCGGAATCCAGCACGAACAGCACCTCGGGGTCGCCCTCGCGCCACTGCCCGGCCTCGCGCAGACGCGCGAGCAGGTCCCGGACCTGGGTGGCGGTGACGTCAGTTAGGTCATCGTCCGGGCTGAGGCGGACTGCGTCCAGCGGCCCGGTCCATGAGGTCCGGCCCCCGCCCAGCGCGGCGGCGACCTGGTAGGGCCACCCCGGGATCGTCTGCCGCACCCCGTCGCAGCGACATGGCCGGTAGCAGTGCAGCCGGTCCGGCGAGCACTCCGCATCCGGGCGCGGCCACGGTGTCACGTCCAGCGCGATCGAGATCTGCCCGTCCGTCCCACGCGACAGCTCCAGGCTGGCCAGCGCCAACCGCAGCCGCGACACATCCAGGCGGCCCTGGGCCAGCGCGTCGTACATCGCCCCGTGCCCGCGCCGGTGCACCACCTGGAGCGACAGTTCCGGCAGCGACACCACCGGGCCGTCGGCACACAGCACCGCGTCCGTCAACTCGAACAACGCATCGGCACGGCGCGGCATTGCCGCGTACAACTCCATCCGAAAGGACGACAGTTCTGCAAGTGCCTGCCGATCAGCGGCTCCATGGACGACACTCGACACCGACGACCTCCCGGCCCGTTGTGCGACTCGACATCACACAGCGTGAAGCGGAGGTCGTCGCCATGTCCGGCAGATCCCCGTGTGAGTGAACGACTCGAACCTCAGACGATCACTGAAGGTTTAATTCCAAGCTGAAGGGTCCCAGAGGGCCTTCATCGGCGGTCACCGCCTTCGCGGCAAGATCGTCGTACGCCGCCGGCCTGTCCGTGCCTGCCCTCACCCGATCGCCGTGCGGCAGGAATAGTCCCCGCGCGGCCGGGGTTGACGCCCGACAACAGAAGCATGCGCGTGCATGTAAGCGTCACTCATCCGGAAGGCCTGTCATGAAGATCGGCATCATCGGCGCGGGCAACATCGGCGGCAACCTCACCCGACGGCTCACCGCCCTCGGCCACGACGTCTCCGTGGCCAACTCCCGCGGCCCCGAGACGCTCAAGGCGCTGGCGGAAGAGACCGGTGCGACCGCGGTCCGGGCCGAGGACGCGGCCAAGGGCGCCCAGGTCATCGTCGTCACCGTCCCCGTCAAGGCGGTCCCGAACCTCCCCTCCGGCCTGCTGGACGGCGCCGCCGAGGGCGCGGCGGTGATCGACACCGGCAACTACTACCCGCGGGAGCGCGACGGCCGCATCGCGGGCATCGAGGACGAGGGCATCACCGAGAGCCGCTGGACCGAACGGCATCTCGGGCACCCGGTGATCAAGGTGTTCAACGGCACCTACGCCCAGGACATCCTGGACCGCCCCCGTCCCGCGGGCGACCCCGAGCGGCTCGCCGTCCCGGTCGCCGGCGACGACGAGCAGGCCAAGCGGACCGTCCGCGCCCTCGTCGACGAACTCGGCTTCGACACGGTCGACGCGGGCGGCCTCGACGACTCCTGGCGCCAGCAGCCGGGCACCCCGGTCTACGGCCTGCGGGCAGGCGTGGAAGGAGTGAAGAAGGCCCTCGCCGAGGCATCCCGGGAGCGCCCGGCGGACTTCCGGGGCTGAGCCGGCGGACTTCCGGGGCCGAGTCCGACGGCTCCGTGCCCCCACGCACGCCGCCGAGTCGGGGACACTCCCCGGGAGGCGCTGCGTGGGGGAAGGCCGTCAGGGGCGCTGCCGGCCCGCTCCGTCGGCCGTCATGCGCCGTGGGCCCACTGCTGCAGAGCGGCCTTGCTCGCGAAGTCCGCCACGTTCTCGTCGTGCGGCGTGCTGGTGTACTGGTGGAAACGCCACTTCGCCTTGATGCGGGGCTTGCCGGCGGTGACGTAGTCGGCGATCCAGAGGCCGTCGCCCGCGTACGAGGTGTCGTCGACGTTGAGCCAGAAATCGCGGTTCGTGTAGAGGATGACCCGGTGGCCGGGGCGCAGGGCCTTCACCTTCCTGAGGAAGGTGTCCTTCTCCGAGGTGCTCGCGCGGGTGCCGTCGCCGGTGGTCTCCCAGTCGACGGCGAGGATGTCGCCCGCCCGCGACGGGGCCTTGGTCACGAAGTACTCCGCCTGAGCGGTGAGGCTGCCGGGCCACAGGAAGTGGTAGAAGCCCACGACCAGACCGGCGTCACGGCCGGTCTTCGCCTGGGCGCCGGCGTGGGGGTTGACGTACGAATGGCCCTCCGTCGCCTTGATGAAGGCGAAGGAGAGGCCGCTCGTGTCGTAGGAGGACGACTGGAACGCGCTGACGTCGATGCCGCGGAGCATGTGGGGGACTCCTTGGAGTGCCAATGGGGGGAAAGGCGTTGCTGGTTGAGTGATGCCCCACGATGGCACGCCCGATCCGCCCCGCGCGCAGGAACCTCAGCTTCGGTCGGCCACCGAACTGAGGACCGAGGCCGGCTTCGCCGACCAGTCCGAGGTGATGATGCTCGCGTGGCCCTTGGCCAGCAGCGCCAGCCGGGCGGCGACCTCGGCGTCCGTCGGGTCGGTGGAGGAGATGGCCGGGGACACGTTGTACGCGTCGGTCATGATCGAGATGTAGTGGTTCGTGGAGTAGAACGAGGTGTCGTAGCCGTTGTTCACATAGGTGGCCGCGTCACCGTCGAAGAACACGAACCAGGGCCGGATCGAGGTGTCGGAGGCCCAGCGGCTCGCCCGCGGGTCGCCGCCCGCCGCGCCCAGCACCGCGGGGAAGGCCACCGCCCGGGAGATGTTCCCGGCCGCGTACAGGTCGCGCAGATGGTCGCCGTACTCCTGGTCCGTCCAGTAGTGGTCGAACGGATTGGCCATCTCGACCGTGCCGGGGATCGTCTCGAAGACGAACTTGCCCTTGAGGGAGTCGCGGCTCGGCCAGGCGTTCGCCTTCGCGGCCGCGTCGAGCGAGCTGTAGGTGCCGCCGAGTAGATCGGCCGGCTTGTAGACGCCGCTGCCGAGCTTCTGGGACACGAGCGCGTCGAACGCGTCCGGTCCCATGCCCGCGTTGTTGTTGAAGCCCACCTTCATCTCGACCTTGATGACGATCGGCGGGTGGTCGGGGTGGAGCTGGTTCCAGGCGGCCATGTTGTCCAGGCAGCTGCCGAGGTCCTGGTTGCGGTCCTTGCTGTACAGCTCGCCCGGGGTCTTCGCGGCCTCGCAGTTGTTGTCGTTGCCCAGCGGATTGCTGTGGCTGACCCGCCAGCGGTGACTCAGGCTGTCCACGTACACGTCCAGCTCCAGCAGTGAGGCGCCGGAGTCCAGTGCCTGTGCGAAGTACGCGTACTTGGCCTTCTCGTACGCGTTGTGCGTGCCGATCGCCGTCGTCCCGGAGAACCTGGGCGCCGCCGCGTGCGCGGTGCCAGGCCCCACCATCAGCAGAGCGGCCGCCCCCAGCAGTGCCGCCACCCGTCCCACTGCGCCCATCGCCCAACTTCCCTTCGTTTCGGTCGAGTTGGCGGCAGCGTAGGGGCAAGCGGTTACTGCACGGTAGCTCCCGGAGGAACATCAGTCACTCCGGTCGTCGTACGGCATGTCGCGGCTGGCGGCTAGATTGCTAGCATGCTAGCCTCGAAGGCGTGGGAGACGAGGAAGTCAAGCAGTTCAACGTGTACCTGCCGATCGGACTGATCAAGCAGGTCAAGTACCGCGCCATCGAGTCGGGCTCGTCCTTGTCGGCACTGGTCGCAGACGCGCTGCGTGCCTACCTCGACGACGCCCAGGGGCGAGAACAGCAGTCGACCGAGAAGGAGACCTGACATGGCGACCGAAGGCATCGAGGCCGTGTTCCTGGAGACGCACAACTGGGGCAGGGCGGCGAAGTTCTTCCAGGCGCTGGGCTACGACCTGGAGTTCGCGACCGACCACAACTCGGGCCAGTTCCGGTGCGGCGACGGACCGTACGTGTTCATCGCCGAGATCCCCGAGGACCGCGAGCCGCAGACGCAGATCGTGCTGAAGGTGCCCGACGCGGACGCGTTCCGCGCCGATCCCGCCGTCGAGGTGGTCACGCCGTTCGAGGACACCCACTTCGGCACCCGGCTGATGACGGTCCGCGACCCCGACGGACGGCTGTGGAGCCTCCAGGCTCCCCAGAGTTCCCAGGCTCCCCAGGTTCCCGGGAAGGAACAGCCGTGACGGCGAGCGAACGGACCGGACCCGACAACACCGCCGTGCGCTGCGCCCTGTGGCGCGCGATGCACGTCGAGACCGACCCGCCCCCGCACGTCCTGCGGGACGAGATCGGCCTGCGCATCGCCGACCCCGGCGCCGGCTGGCGCGCCCGTCCCGACATGGACCCGCAGGCCACCCGCGGGTTCCGGGCGGCCGTCGTGGCCCGCGCCCGGTTCATCGAGGACCTGGTCGCCGAGCAGGCCGGCCGGGGCGTCGACCAGTACGTCCTGCTGGGCGCCGGCCTCGACACCTTCGCCCAGCGCGCCCCCGGGACCGCGTCCCGGCTGCAGGTCTTCGAGGTCGACCGCCCCGGCCCGCAGGAGTGGAAACGCGGCCGTCTCGCCGCACTCGGTTACGACATCCCCGACTGGCTGCACCTGGTGCCGGTCGACTTCGAGGCGAACGGCGGGGCTTGGGGGAAGCAGCTCACCGCGGCCGGATTCGACCCCGGCCGGCCGTCGGTCGTCGCGTCCAGCGGCGTCACGATGTATCTCACCAGGGAGGCCACGGCCGCGACCCTGCGCCGGCTCGCCCGGCTGGCCCCCGGCTCCACCCTCGCCATGACCTTCCTGCTGCCGGAAGACCTGGTGGCCGAGGCCGACCGCCCGGGCCTGCGCGCCAGTACGGCGGGCGCCCGCGACTCGGGTACGCCGTTCGTCAGCTTCTACACGCCCGAGGAGATGCTGCACCTGGCGCGCGAGGCGGGCTTCCCGCAGGTCCGGCATGTCTCGGGCGGCTCACTCGCCGAGCGGTACTTCAGCGGCCGCCCGGACGGACTGCGCCCGTCGACGGGGGAGGACCTGCTGCTGGCCACCACCTGACATCCGCCGCCCGCCGCCGCGGCCTGACGCCCCCGACGCGTCGATACCATGGCCGGAACGGCGAGTTGGGGGAGTCCAGGTGGAAGCGTTGATGGGCATGGCGCTCTCGGCTGTCGGCACGGTCGTTTCGGGTGCCCTCTCCGGAGCGGGCGGCGAGGCGGGCCGGCGGACCTCCGAGCGGCTCTACGACCTGCTGAGCCGAGGCCGCCGTGCCGGGGCCGGCGGTGCGGGCAACTCCGGCTCCCCAGCGTGCGGTTCGAGTCGGCCCAGACTGCCCGTCACCGAGTCCGAGCAGGCCGAGGCGGCCCGGCTCCTGCTGGAACTCGCCCGCAGCTCACCGGAGTTCGCCCGCGAGGTGACCGAGTGGGTCCGCGAGGCCTCGTGGCTGTCGCCCCGCACCGTACCCGCCGTGGCGCACGGCGCCTCCCGGCCGCAGATGCTGCCGCCGGCGACGGCCGTGTTCACCGACCGCGCGGAGGTGCTCGCCTGGCTCACGGCGCTGCTGGACGAGGAGGGCCGTACCCCGGGTGCGCCGACGATCGCCGTGCTCACCGGGCCGGGCGGCATCGGCAAGACCGCCGCCGTCGTCCGGTGCGCGTTCGAGCTGATGGACCGGTTTCCCGACGGCGTGCTGTTCGCGGACCTGGCGGGCGCGTCGGACGGTACGGCGCTCCAGCCCTCCGACGTGCTCGCGCGGTTCCTGGAGCGGCTCGGGGTTCCGGCCGCCATGGTGCCCGGCGACGAGGCACGGCAGCGGGATCTGTACCTCGACTGCACGGCAGGGCGGCGCATGATCGTCGTACTGGACAACGCCCGTAGCGACGCCCAGGTCGTTCCGCTGCTCCCGGCGTCCCCGGAGTGTCTCGTGCTGGTCACGAGCCGGCACCGGCCGGGGCTTCTCGTGTCCGAGCACGGGGCACGGCCGCATTCCCTGGGGCCGCTGTCCCTCGCGGATTCCGTCACCCTGATCAGGCGGGTCGCCGGCAGCGACCGCGCGCCGGCTCCGGACGCCGTCGTCCGGGCCGTCGCGGAAGGCACGGGCGGGATCCCCCTCGCCCTGTGCACCACGGGCGCCGGGCTGGCCGTCCGGGAACACCTGACGTGGGAGCGGGTCGCGCGGCAGCTGTCCGACCGGATCCACGGCCACGACGCGGGAGGCGCCGCCATGGGAGAACCGACCCCCGACGCCCCGGCCGACCCCGTCCGCGCCGTCCAGGATGTCTCCTACGGCGAACTCGGCCCCGACTGCGCCACGTTGTACCGCGCGATCGCGGTGTGGCCCTGGCCGACCGTGACCGTACGGTGCGCCGCGCATGCCGCCGGCATCGACGAGGACGAGGCGCGGGCGCTGCTGGAGCAGCTCGCCCGAGTGCATCTGCTGGAGGAGGTCGGGGCGGAGCGCTACCGCTTCCACGACCTCACCCGGGCCCACGCCCACGCGCTCGCGGCCGCCGAGGACGGGCACGGCCGGATGGCCGCCGCGGTCCGCCGGGTGGCGGTCGCGCAGCTGCGTTTCGCGGCGGGACGGGACTTCCGGGTCATGCCGCTGCGCTGGCGGCTCGGCCCCGCCTATCGGGGGCTCGCCCTCCCGGAGCACCGCGACCCCGCCGACGGCAAGCACGCGCTGGCCGACCTGCGCGCCGAACGGGAGAACCTCGCGGCCGTCGTCCGGGCCGCCGCGCACCACGGCTTCGACGACCTCGTCTGGCAGCTGTGCGAGGCCCTGTGGGCCCTCCATCTGCTGCTCGGCTTCCACGCCCAGTGGATCGACACCCACCTGCTCGGGGCCGAGGCCGCCCGGCGCAGCGCGGCGGAGTTCGGCGACCCGCGCGCCGTGGGCCGCATGCTGACCCAACTGGCCTTTGCCTACATGGGAGTCGGCCGGGCGGACGAGGCGGCCCGTGCCCTTGAGGAGGCGAGGGCCGCGGACCAGGCCTGTGGCCACCACCGGGGCGAGGCGACCGCCGTGGAGTCCCTGGGCCTGCTCCACCTCAAGCAGTGGGAGTTCGTGGCGGCCCAGCGGTGCTTCGAGGAGGCACAGGAGATCCTCCGCCGCATCGGCCCGGGCCAGGACGGCTGGACGGACGTACCGCGCGCCACCGCCCTGTTGGCACACCACATCGGCCGCGCCCAGACCAAGCAGGGCCACTTCACCGCCGCCGTCGCCCGGTTGAACGACGCCCTGGCGCAGTTCCGCCGGCTGCCGGGCGGTGACCCCTACAACGTGGGCCGTGTCTACATGAGTCTGGGCGACGCGCACCTGGACGCGGGAGACGCGGAACTCGCGCGCGTGTGCCTGGACAAGGCCGTCGAGGCCATGACCGAGGCCGACGCGGCGCTGCAACTCGCCGACGCCCTCGAAGCGAGGTCCCGGTGCCATCGCCGCGCGGGCCGCCCGGCGGAGGAGGCGGAAGACCTCCGCGCCGCCGCCACCTGCTACGAGGAGCACGGGAACCAGGCCGGCCTGGACAAGGTGAGGTCGCGGCTGGCCGAGCTGACGGCCTGAGGCCGAGCTGACGGCTGACGCTGAGCTGACGGCCCAAAAGCTGAAAGCCCCGGCTCACGGTGCGAGCGGTTCCACGGCGACGCGATGCGCCGTGGCACCGGTGCGTACGGTGATCCCGGGGACCGCGCGCTCAAGGCTCCTGCCGCTCGCGAGCCAGGCGTGGAGCGCGGAGGCGTAGGCCGCCGGATCGCACAGATCGGCTCGCCCGTCGGCGCCCGCGGCGGCGGACAGCCGTACCAGTTCTCCGGCGCGGGTGCGTACGACACAGCGGTCCGGCCCGTCCACGTAGGCGACCAGCCCGCAGTACGGGTGGCGGTCCAGCGCCTCCGCCGTCCAGACGGCCGGCGGCCCGAGCCGTGGGTCGTCCGCGTCCGCGTACCGCACGACGATGTCGGCGATGCGCAGCCGGCCGGTGTCCCGCGTCTCCTCGTCGACGAGCGTGTGGGCGGAGTCGACCCACGCGGGGGTGTCCGACGGGTCGGATCCGTCATCGGGGACGGCGTACCGGACCACGGCGACCTCCGCCGGATCCACCCCGACCACGCCGGCGAGCACACGGACCGGCGCGGTACGACGGGCCGGCCGGTAGGGCGGGAGCGGCAGCGGGTCGAGCAGCGCCGGGTGTCCCGGCTCCGGGATGTCCATGAGGTCGTAGAACAGGCGGCGCAGCAGGGCGGCCGACTCCCCGGGGGACGAACTGGTCTGCTCCGCCAGCTCCTTGAACCGGCCCGGGTCGTGCGCCGCGACGGCCTGGTCGATCTGTGCGCGGAGACTGCCTCGACGCAGCAGACGGGGAGCGGTACGGCCGAGGGCGGCGACCGGTGAGAGCGGGTCGAGATCCTGCTGCGGGAACGCCCCGAGGAGCACGGGGACACCTATGGACGCCGCGTAGTACGTGACGCTCGAGTGATCACCCAGGACGCAGTCGGCGGCGATCAGCGCCTGGCGCCACCCGTCGAGCGGAGGGATCGCGTCGAGACCGGCTCGCCGCGCGTTGTCCAGCCAGGCCCGGACCTGCCCGGGCCCGTGGCCGTACCAGATGTTGGGGTGCAGTACCGCGACGGTGCGGTACTCGTCGGCCGGCAGCTCGGCCGAGAGGCCGGACAGCAGCCAGGGCAGCAGATCGTCCGTCCCCGGCTCTCCGCCGAAGAGGGAACGCGGGGCCCAGGTCGAGCTGACGACGATCAGCCGCCGGCCCGGCTCCACGCCCAACGCGCGCCGGAAGGCGTCGCGTTGGGGGAGTGCGTCGAGGATGCGGTCGTAGCACGGGTCCCCGGCGAGCACCGCGGTGGGCGCTGCCTCCGGGCAGGCCGAGCGCAGCCGCTCCAGCTGTTCGGGGTGAGAGAGGACCGTGGCGGTGGCGAGGGGACGCCCGCCGTCCAGGAGCCAGTCGGGCGACAGGCCGAAGACGGGCGAGGGCGAGGGCGACGGGTGTCCGGTGTCCGGTGTCCGGTGTCCGGTGTCCGGTGTGGCCAGCCTTTTATTGTATCCGACCCCGTGTGACAGCACGGCCAACCTGCCCTGCAGAGAGGCCAGTTCACCGCCGTAGCTGGCCGACACCACCAGATCGAACGCCGTGTCCTTGGCCTGCTCCCAGGGCAGGACCGGCAGTCCCGCCCGCGCCAGCAGCTCGGGCACTCCGGCCAGGAACGGGGACGAACCGGTGCAGGTGGCGAACATCTGCACCCGGACGTCGGAGTGGAACAGCGGGAGCACGTCCAGCAGCCGCGTCGCCGACGTCACGTTGTGCACGACGAACAGGACACGGCGGCAGCCCACCCGCGTGACCCACCGCTGCGCGTCCTCGCCCACCGGCACCCGCACCCGTGCCGCCCCGCCCGTCGTCGCCCCACCCGTCACGCGGTTCACCTCAGCACTCGATGATGTTCACCGCAAGTCCGCCCCGGGCCGTCTCCTTGTACTTGACGGACATGCGGACGGCTGTTGATCATGGGGTTGACCTGCAGTTTTGGTATGCCCAGGCTTGCCTTGAATCACGACAGGGACTTTTTGGGGACTTCTTGTCGAGAGCTGATGACAACGTATCCCATGCTGCGTGAGACGCCTGCGGGGTTGGGCCGTTGAAGCTCGGGCGGCATCCGAGGGCTTCGGTGAGCTCCGTACTCGTAATGCGTCGGTCTCGGGTTCGCCCCGAAGGCCTGGTCGGTCGGTCAGGTCCGGTTCATGACCACGTGAGGGTCGCCGCACTCCAAGTGAGGGTGATCGCGTCGCCGTTGAGAAGTGTGTCTGCGAAGGCGGTGACCTGCCGGACGACGTCCGTGAAGCGTTCGGGGTAGTTGGTTGCGGCGGGGCCTTGTCGGCGGCGCCAGGCGGTGTAGGAGGTCTGACGGCGATCGCCGAGGTCGGTGATGGTGGAGTTGAGCGGTTTCAGAGTGATGCCGCGGTGTGTGGCGGTGGCGGTCAGTGCTTTGGTGAGTTCTTGGCCGTCCAGGTCGTTGAGGGTGAGCAAGCGGTAGAGGTCGCCGTAGTCGCGGTCGCGGGTGTTGAGGTCGCCGAGTGAGACGGCGGTGGAGAGTTTCTCGGCGATGACGGTGGTCAGTGGGTAGCCGAAGATCTGGAAGCTTTCCTCCGTGAGCTGCTGTGGGTAGTCGATGAGCCGGGGGCCGGGCGTGACGGGGTCGCCGAAGCTGACGTCCAGTTGGAGCTTGAGTCGGGCCCGGGCGATAGAGGCAGCCATGGACAGGCGCAGACCGTGGTACTCGTCCTCCTCGCGGATGGGGACTGTCTTGAGCGTCGTGGGATCGAATACGGCTCCGTCGTCGATCTCGGTGGCGGCGATGGCCGCGATTCTGTGGATGATCTCGGTTTCGGTGCCTGGGAACGAGCGGCCGAGGATGTCGATGTCGCGGGTCATTCGACGTGCGCCGAACTGGGCGAGCAGCAGGCCGCCCTTGAGGACGAAGTGTTCCCGGCCAAGGGGCGATGAGGCCAGGCGGTAGAGGAACCGTTCGAGGACGTACTCGACCATGACCTCGTCCGTGGACCGGCTGTTGCGGCGGGCCAGGTTGCGCAGGTCGTTGTAGACGCGGCCGGCGGTGGTGTCGCGGGTGGGGTTGGCCATCAGGCGAGCACCGCCTCTACGGCGGGGCGGACGACGGAGAGAGCGTCCAACTCGCGTGCGATGTGCTGGAGTTCGCCGACCCCGCCGCGTCCGCTCCGGCGCAGGTAGCGGCCAAGCGCGGAGAGGGCGAGGGTCTCGCCGAGGCGGCTGCGGTGGCGCATCGCGTCGACGACGCTGCGGGCTGCGTTGTACATGGGGATGGTCTCTCCCGGGGCTGCTTCGAACCGTTCGATACCGAGGTCGAAGGTCTTCGCGGCGTACTGCGCCACCACGGTCGGCGGGTAGGAAATCGTCGGGCGGCGTGTACCGCGCGGCACGGCGATGTGTACGGCTGCGGGGATGTCGTCGATCAGCTCATGCAGGGCCAGGGCGGATTCACCGCACACGACGGCGCGAGGGGCCCGTGCGCACACGGCCAGCAGATCCGCGTGCGCGGTCTCCGGGGCGTCTGCCCGCCGATACACCCCACGGGACAGTTCGTCTATCTCCGCTTCCGTGACCAAGTGCGCCAGATCGCGAGGGGAGAGCAGGGCCTGACGTGCTTGCGCCGTCGTGAATGTGGGGGAGAGGCCGGCCAGCCGCTGTTCCAGGCGCGAGTTTTCCGCAGCGTCCATGTATCGAATGGTACCCCTCAGGTGGACCCAGGGGATCGATTTAATACGCCCAGTGGTGGGCGAGTGGTGTATCCGGCGTTGATCACATACCGCGAACCCACAGGTCAAGAGCCCCTTCCATGGGGACTTCCCAGGGACTTTCACGTCTGCCTCAGGGAGTCTCCAGGGACTTTCCGCCGCGTAAGAAGGGAAGGCCCCGACAGCGCTGAAAGAAACGAACGCGCTGGTCAGGGCCTGTTCCCTCAGCACTCGATGATGTTCACCGCAAGTCCGCCCCGGGCCGTCTCCTTGTACTTCACGGACATGTCCGCGCCGGTGTCCTTCATGGTCTTGATGACCTTGTCCAGGGACACCTTGTGGGAGCCGTCGCCGCGCATGGCCATCTTGGCGGCGGTGACCGCCTTCACCGCGGCCATGCCGTTGCGCTCGATGCACGGGATCTGGACCAGGCCGCCGACCGGGTCGCAGGTCAGGCCGAGGTTGTGTTCCATGCCGATCTCGGCCGCGTTCTCGACCTGCTCCGGGGAGCCGCCGAGCACCTCGGCCAGCGCGCCCGCGGCCATGGAGCAGGCGGAGCCGACCTCGCCCTGGCAGCCGACCTCGGCGCCGGAGATGGAGGCGTTCTCCTTGAAGAGCATGCCGATCGCGCCCGCCGCGAGGAGGAAGCGGACCACGCCGTCCTCGTCGGCGCCCGGCACGAAGTTGATGTAGTAGTGCAGGACCGACGGGATGATGCCGGCCGCGCCGTTCGTGGGGGCCGTGACGACCCGGCCACCGGCCGCGTTCTCCTCGTTCACCGCCATCGCGTAGAGCGTGATCCACTCCATGGCGTGGGCCAGCGGGTCGCCCTCGGCGCGCAGCTGGCGGGCGGAGACGGCCGCGCGGCGGCGGACCTTCAGACCGCCGGGCAGGATGCCCTCGCGGGACAGGCCGCGCCGGACGCACTCGCGCATGACCCGCCATATCTCCAGCAGGCCCGCGCGGATCTCGTCCTCGGTGCGCCAGGCCCGCTCGTTCTCCAGCATCAGCGAGGAGATCGACAGGCCCGTCTCGCGGGTGAGGCGGAGCAGCTCGTCGCCGGTGCGGAAGGGGTACTTCAGGACCGTGTCGTCCAGCTTGATCCGGTCCGCGCCGACCGCGTCCTCGTCCACCACGAAGCCGCCGCCGACCGAGTAGTAGGTCTTCGAGAACAGCTCCGCTCCGGAACCGTCGTACGCCCAGACCGTCATGCCGTTGGCGTGGTACGGCAGCGCCTTGCGGCGGTGCAGCACGAGGTCCTTGTCGAAGTCGAAGGGGATCTCGTGCTCGCCGAGCAGGCTGATCCGGCCCTCGGCCTTGATCGCCTCGACGCGCGCGTCCGCCGTCTCCACGTCCACCGTGCGCGGCGAGTCGCCGGCCAGGCCCAGCAGGACGGCCTTCGGGGTGCCGTGGCCGTGCCCGGTGGCGCCCAGGGAGCCGTACAGCTCCGTGCGGACGGAGGCGGTCCTTTCCAGCAGGCCTTCGTTGCGCAGCCGACGGGCGAACATCCGTGCCGCGCGCATCGGGCCGACCGTGTGGGAGCTGGACGGGCCGATGCCGATCGAGAACAGGTCGAAGACCGAGATGGCCACGGTCACTCCTCAGGAAACAGGGGGGTGGTGGGGCACCTTCCGGCACCTTCCGGCGCTCTGCGTCGGGTGCCCCACCGGGGACTTACTTGGCCGGACCTACTTGTTCAGGCCCGGGTACAGCGGGTGCTTGTCGGCGAGCGCCTTCACGCGCGCCTTGAGGGCCTCCGCGTCGTAGGACGGCTTCAGCGCCTCGGCGATCACGTCCGCGACCTCGGCGAAGTCCTCGGCCGTGAAGCCGCGGGTCGCGAGGGCGGGCGTGCCGATCCGCAGGCCCGAGGTGACCATCGGGGGGCGCGGGTCGTTCGGGACCGCGTTGCGGTTGACCGTGATGCCGACCTCGTGGAGGCGGTCCTCGGCCTGCTGGCCGTCCAGCTCGGACGCGCGCAGGTCGACCAGGATCAGGTGCACGTCCGTGCCGCCGGACAGCACGTTCACCCCGGCCTCGCGGGCGTCCGGCGCCGTCAGCCGCTCGGCGAGGATGCGGGCACCCTCCACCGTACGACGCTGGCGCTCCTTGAAGCCCTCCGAGGCCGCGACCTTGAAGGACACCGCCTTCGCCGCGATCACGTGCTCCAGGGGGCCGCCCTGGAAGCCCGGGAAGACCGCCGAGTTCAGCTTCTTCGCGAAGTCCTTGTTGCGGGCGAGGATGATGCCGCCGCGCGGGCCGCCGAGCGTCTTGTGGGTCGTGGAGGTGACCACGTCCGCGAACGGCACCGGGTTGGCGTGCAGGCCGGCCGCGACCAGGCCCGCGAAGTGCGCCATGTCGACCCACAGGTACGCCTCGACCTCGTCGGCGATCCGGCGGAACTCGGCGAAGTCCAGCTCACGGGGGTACGCCGACCAGCCCGCGATGATCACCTTCGGACGGTGCTCCTTGGCGAGCCGCTCCAGCTCGGCCATGTCGACCAGGCCGGTCTCGGCGTCCACGTGGTAGGCGACCACGTTGAACTGCTTGCCGGAGAAGTTCAGCCGCATCCCGTGGGTCAGGTGGCCGCCGTGCGCGAGGTCCAGGCCGAGGATGGTGTCCCCGGGCTGGGCCAGCGCGAACAGGGCCGCCTGGTTGGCGGAGGCCCCGGAGTGCGGCTGGACGTTGGCGTACTCGGCGCCGAACAGCTCCTTGACCCGGTCGATGGCGATCTGCTCGGCGACGTCGACGTGCTCGCAGCCGCCGTAGTAGCGGCGGCCCGGGTAGCCCTCGGCGTACTTGTTGGTGAGGACCGAGCCCTGGGCCTCCATGACCGCGACGGGCGCGAAGTTCTCGGAGGCGATCATCTCCAGCGTGGACTGCTGGCGATGCAGCTCGGCGTCGACCGCGGCGGCGATCTCCGGGTCCAGCTCGTGCAGGGACGTGTTCAGGACAGTCATACGGCTACGACTCCTCAGCCGGCGGAAAAGGCGGTGTACTCGTCGGCGGAGAGCAGCTCGGCCGGCTCCTCCGCGACGCGTACCTTGAACAGCCAGCCGCCCTCGAAGGGGGCGGAGTTCACCAGCGACGGGTCGTTGACGACGTCCTCGTTGACCTCGGTGACCTCACCGGTGACCGGCGAGTACAGGTCGGAGACCGACTTGGTCGATTCCAGTTCGCCGCAGGTCTCGCCCGCGGTCACGGTGGAGCCGGCCTCGGGGAGCTGGACGAAGACGACATCGCCGAGCGCGTTGGCCGCGTGCTCCGTGATGCCGACCGTCGACACGCCGTCCGCGGCGGCCGACAGCCACTCGTGCTCCTTGCTGTAGCGCAGCTGCTGGGGGTTGCTCATGGCCTGAATTCTCCTGTACGCGCGTGTGTGCTGATGAAGGGGGACCGCTGGAAACGCACGCGAGCAGCGGTGATGTGCCCGACGTCACGTCCTGGGGTACGGCTCGGGGCTACGACGGTGTCACTTCTGGCGCTTGTAGAACGGCAGCGCCACGACCTCGTAGGGCTCGTGGCTGCCCCGGATGTCCACGCCGACGCCCGCGGTGCCCGGCGCCGCGTGCGCCGCGTCGACGTAGGCCATGGCGATCGGCTTGCCCAGGGTGGGGGAGGGGGCGCCGGAGGTGACCTCGCCGATCACCGCGCCGCCCGCGACGACGGCGTAGCCGGCGCGCGGGACCCGGCGGCCCTCGGCGATCAGCCCGACGAGCACCCGCGGCGGGTTCTGCCGAGCCTTGGCGGCGGCCTCGGTGAGCGCCTCGCGGCCCACGAAGTCGCCCTCCTTCTCGAACTTCACCACCCGGCCGAGCCCGGCGTCGAAGGGGGTGAGCGAGGTGGTCAGCTCGTGCCCGTACAGCGGCATGCCCGCCTCCAGGCGCAGGGTGTCCCGGCAGGACAGGCCGCACGGGACCAGGCCGACGCCCTCGCCGGCCTCGGTCAGCGCCCGCCACAGCTCCACGGCGTGCTCGGGCTTCACGAACAGCTCGAAGCCGTCCTCGCCGGTGTAGCCGGTGCGGGCGATCAGCGCAGGGACGCCGGCGACCGTGCCGGGCAGACCGGCGTAGTACTTCAGGCCGTCGAGGTCGGCGTCGGTGAGGGCCTTCAGGATGCCGGGCGACTCCGGGCCCTGGACGGCGAGCAGCGCGTACGCGTCCCGGTCGTCGCGCACCTCGGCGTCGAAGCCGGCGGAACGCTCGACGAGGGCGTCCAGCACCACCTGGGCGTTGGAGGCGTTGGCCACGATCATGTACTCGGTCTCGGCGAGGCGGTAGACGATCAGGTCGTCCAGGATGCCGCCGTCGGCCTGGCAGATCATGGTGTAGCGGGCGCGGCCGACGCCGACGGAGGCGATGTTGCCGACCAGGGCGAAGTTCAGAAGGGCGGCGGCCTCGGCGCCGGTGACGGTGATCTCGCCCATGTGGGAGAGGTCGAACAGACCCGCCTTCGTCCGCACCGCGACATGCTCGTCGCGCTCGGAGCCGTAGCGCAGGGGCATGTCCCAGCCGGCGAAGTCGGTCATCGTCGCACCGAGCGAGCGATGCACGGCATCGAGCGCGGTGTGTCGGAGTTCAGTGCTGCTCATCGGACGGTCGTCTCCCAGGACAAACAGGACGGGCGAGGAACGTTCCTCCCCATCTGTCATCGGAACCTGAGAGGTTCGCCAGGACCGCCACGGGGACGATCACGGCTTGCACCTTGGGTGGAGCCACTGACACAGCGGCCCGCTTTTCAGATGTGCCTCGCCCGCGCGGTAACGGGGCCTGAGAGATTCAAGGGAGGGACTTGCTCCTTCGGCGCCCCAGCGAAGGCTGCTGGGGACTCTCCCGCGCGGATTCAAGCGGCCGGTATGCAGTTGGCGGCCACATCATTGCACGCCGTACCCCCGCCAGCCAGAGCCTGGCTTTTGTAACCGACCTGTGGCAGTACGCACACGGAACCGCCGACAGTCGTACATTACCTTCCCTTTACATTAACCGGGCATGGGGATTACCGAGCCGACAGGGGAGGACGATCACGGTGAACAGCACCCCGGCGTACGCCAGCGCCGCCACCACCGGCATCGCGGTGCCCAAGCAGCCCACCGCCCCGGCGCGCGAACGCTGCGCCGGGCGCCCGGCCCCGGTCGTCCGCGACCTGCGCGACCGGGCCGGCCGCAGCCCGCGCGCCCTGCTCTTCGGCCCGCGGGACCTGGTGGTGATCACCGGCCTGCCCGGTGGCGGCAAGTCCACCCTGATGCGGCGCGCGGTCCCCGGCCGCCGCATCGACTCCCAGGACACCCGCGACCGCTTCGCGGCCCGCCTGCCCCTCTTCTTCCCCTACGCGGTCTACCGCCCCCTGGTCCGCCTCGCGCACTACGCCGCCCTGCGCGGCGCCCTGCGCGGCGGGGAGGGCGTGGTCGTCCACGACTGCGGCACCCAGCCCTGGGTGCGCGCCTGGCTCGCCCGCGCGGCCCGCCGCCGCGGCGGCACCCTGCACCTGCTGCTGCTCGACGTCACCCCCGTGACCGCCCGCGAGGGCCAGCGCGAGCGCGGCCGGGGCGTCTCCCGCTACGCCTTCGGCCGCCACCGCCGTACGACCGCCCGGCTGCTCCGCGCGGTCGGCCGGGGCGAGCTGCCCGCGGGCTGCGGCTCGGCGGTACTGCTGGACCGGCCGGCGGCGGACACCCTGCAGCGGATCGCGTTCACGGGCTGAGCCCCGAAGGCCGTGCCCACGAGGCGCGGTCCTGATGCGCGCGATGCGGTCTTGTCACAGCCACCCGCTAGCCTTCATGGTCACAGCAGTGGTTCCCAGCAGGCGGTAGGCAGATGGACTTCCCGGCGGACATTCCCGCGGACTTCCCGGCACAGGCGCACTCCCAGCCGCACAGCGGCTGGCCCGGCAACGAGCTGGAGGAGGTGCTCTCGGCCTCCCTCGGCATACCCACGGCGGCGGGCCGGATCATCGAGGTCCTGGGCCGAAGCCTGCTCTGGGTCCCGCTGCCCAGCGGCGGCGGCCCGGGCAGCGGCCCGCTCGACCTGCCCACGCTCGACATCGACGGCCAGGTGTACGTCCCGGTGTTCAGCTCCGAGGAACAGCTGCGCCGGGCGGTCGGCTCCCACATGTCGTACACCATCGCCCCCGCCGTGGAGTTCGCCCGCGGTCTGCCCGCGCAGGTCGGCATCGCGGTGAACCCCGACGCGATGGTCGGCATCCCGCTGCGGCCCGAGGCGGTGGCCGAGCTGTGCCGGTCCGGCCGCACCCCGCTCGACGGCCCCGCCTCCGGCGGCCGGGTCCGCCTCTTCGAGCCCGACTGGCAGGACGACCCGGTCGACTTCCTCTCCGCCGCGTCCGCCGAGTTCGCCGAGACCGGCGTGGTTCTCACCGCCCGCCGCTGCCTGGCCGCCATCGAGACGGACGACCCGGTCATGTTCATCGGCGTCGAACTCTCCCGGTGGGAGGGCGACCTCCGTGACCTCCCCCTGCAGGCCCTGGGCAGAGCCCTCGGGAAAGTCCCGGTCACGTGGCCGGTCAACCTGGTCCTCCTGGACGTGACCGACGACCCGGTGGCCACCTGGCTCAAGTCGACCGTCCGCCCCTTCTATCAATACGGCCACTGAAGTACCTGAAGGGGCGCGGGGAACTGCGCGAGTACCCCCCACGACCCCGCACCCGCGCACGCACACGAGGCCCCGGGCTACTAGGCGCATAAGCTGTCTCCCAACGCAGGGCACTGACAAGAAGGGCACGAGGTGAGCGCGACCCACAGCGGCAGCGTGACGCACATGCTGCGCCAGGTCACCCCCGGCCGCTACGACGCCTACGAGGCCCTGCTGCGCGCCCTCGCCACCCCCTCCTCCGGTCAGATCTGGATGCTCCTGTGGCACGGCCAGGCCGGCTCCCCGGACGCCCAGTACGGAAACATGGAAGTCGACGGCTTCCACTACGCCCCCTGCGTCACCTCCGCCCAGGAACTCTCGGCCAGCGGCTGGAACCGGTCGTACGAGGTCGTCGACGCGCTCGACGTGGCCCGCACCCTCTACCCCGACCACTACGGCCTCTGGCTCAACCCGCACGCCCCGGGCGGCGGCGTCGGCATCCCCTGGCTGGACCTGCGCCGCATCGCCACCGGCCTGGACCGCCAGCCCGCCGGACCCCTCCGGCTGACCGAACCCGGCATCGAGATCCCGCAGTTCTACGCCCTGCTCGCGCAGAACGCCCACCGCACCCCGGCCCTGCGCGCCCTGCGCCGCGCCTGGGTGCAGCCCGCCCTCGGCGCGCCGTATCTCGCGATCGGCCTGGATGTGTACGACACCTCGCCGGCCGCGGTCGACTCGGTGCGCGCGATGATGCAGCAGTCCGTGGGCGCGGTCCCGGAGGGCCTGCCGGTGTCGACGGTCGCGATGACCGACGACTACGACCCGGTGGTGATTTGGATGCGGGCCAACGCCCGCCCGTTCTACGACCGCGAGGCCCACGCGGCCGCGCCCCAGCCCCAGCTCCAGGCGTCCCCGCAGCAGGCCCCGGCCGCCGGATACGGCTATCCGCCGGTACACGGCAGCTACTGACCGTGGCCGCCGGCCGCATTCACTGACCTGGGCCTGCGGGCCGTAGCGCACCGTTTTGCCGCGACTTGTCCGGGACTCCACCGCGGCTTTTTCGCCCCCGTCTGTCCCTGTCTGTCCCGTCCGTTCGCCGTGACTTCCTGTCCGCATAACAGGAAACGCCAGCTTGCATCACGGTTGCGCATCCATTCCTTGTCAAGGCTGGCGGCTGATCGCGCCAGCGTTGAAGACTCCCCCTTCAAGGGGTTCGCCCCTGTGTACGACGGACTGTTTGATGCCGCTACCAGCGGCAAGTGCGGGCCGGCTACCGCCGGTTGAGAGGGGTCCCAGCCTGATGACGGCACCATTGCACGAGCCGGCCGCGGAAGCCGCCCCGGGCGCGGCGGAAGAAGCCGCGGTCGCGGCCTCCGGCGCGAAGGCCGTCCAGGGCCGGTCCCTGGGCCGGATCGCCTGGGAGCGGCTCAAGCGGGACAAACTCGCCCTGACGGGCGGTGTAGTCGTGCTTCTCCTCATCGTGATCGCGCTGCTCGCGCCGGTGATCACGAACCTCGTCGGCCAGGACCCGGATGTCTACCACCAGGACCTGATCGACCCGCTGTTCAGCACCCCCAAGGGCTCCATGGGCGGCATGAGCGGCGACCACCTGCTCGGTGTGGAGCCGGTCAACGGCCGCGACATCTTCGCCCGCATCCTGTACGGCGCCCGGATCTCGCTGCTCGTCGGCTTCCTGTCCGCCGTGGTCGCCGTCGTCCTCGGCACCGTCCTCGGCATCCTGGCGGGCTTCTTCGGCGGCTGGGTGGACTCGCTCATCAGCCGCGTCATGGACGGCCTGCTCGCCTTCCCGCAGCTGCTGTTCATCATCGCGCTGGTCTCCGTCATGCCCAACCAGATGCTGGGACTCACCGGCACGGGCGTGCGGGTGTTCGTGATGATCCTGGTCATCGGCTTCTTCGGCTGGCCGTACATCGGCCGTGTCGTGCGCGGCCAGACGCTGTCGCTGCGTGAGCGCGAGTACGTCGAGGCGGCCCGCTCGCTCGGCGCCGGACAGCTCTACATCCTCTTCAAGGAACTGCTGCCCAACCTCGTCGCGCCCATCATCGTGTACACGACGATGATGATCCCCACGAACATCCTCACCGAAGCGGCGCTCAGCTTCCTGGGTGTGGGCGTCAAGCCGCCCACGTCCTCCTGGGGGCAGATGCTCTCGAGTGCGATCGACTACTACGACTCGGATCCCATGTACATGGTGATCCCTGGCGTGGCGATCTTCATCACGGTTCTTGCCTTCAACCTCTTCGGCGACGGCGTGCGGGACGCGCTCGACCCGAAGGGCTCCCGCTGAAGTGCCGTACCCCAAGCGTCCCGTGAGTTCTTCCACGGGGTCTCTCATCAAATTCGGAGGATCCGAGATCGTGACTACCCAACGCACCTCAGGGCGGCGCAAGCAGGCCCTTGCCGCTGCCGCAGTGGTCGCCGGGCTGCTGACCACGGCGGCGTGCGGCGGAGGCAATGGCGGCTCGAAGGACGGAGCAGCCGGCTTCGACGCGGCGAACAACAAGGTGGCCCAGGCCGACCAGGCCAAGAAGGGCGGCACCCTGAAGTTCGTGAGCACGCAGGACGCCGACTCGTGGGACACCACGCGCGGCTACTACGGCTTCATGTGGGACTTCTCCCGCTACTACAGCCGTCAGCTGCTCACCTACAAGACGGAGCCGGGTGCCGAGGGCGCGAAGCTCACCCCGGACCTCGCCACCGACAGCGGCAAGGTCTCGGGCGACGGCAAGACCTACACGTTCACCCTGCGCGACGGCATCACCTGGGAGGACGGCAAGCCGATCACCTCCCAGGACGTCAAGTACGGCATCGAGCGCTCCTGGGCGCAGGACGTCCTGTCCGGCGGTCCGGTCTACCTCCAGCAGATGCTGGACCCGAGCAACACCTACAAGGGTCCGTACAAGGACACCTCGAAGGACCACCTGGGCCTGAAGGCGATCGACACGCCGGACGCGAAGACGATCGTCTTCCATCTGCCGACGCCCAACTCGGACTTCCTCCAGGTGCTGGCGATGACCGCGGCCTCGCCCGTGCGCCAGGACAAGGACACCAAGTCCAAGTACGGCCTGCACCCGTTCTCCTCGGGCCCGTACAAGTTCCAGTCGTACGCCCCCGGCAAGAACCTGGTCCTCGTCCGCAACCCCAACTGGAAGGCGTCCTCGGACCCGGTCCGCAAGGCGTACCCGGACCAGGTCACCCTGGACATCTCCACCAACCAGGCCGACGCCGACCAGCGTCTGATCAACGGCGACTACGACATCGACGCCTCGCAGACCGGTCTGGGCTCGCAGGGCCGCCAGATCGCCCTGAAGCAGCACAAGGACAACCTGGACAACCCGGTCTCCGGCTTCATCCGCTACGCGGTCTTCCCGCAGAGCGTCAAGCCGTTCGACAACCTCCACTGCCGCAAGGCCGTGATCTACGCCGCCGACCACGTGTCGCTGCAGACCGCGCGCGGTGGCCCGGTCGCCGGTGGTGACATCGGCACCAACATGCTCCCGCCGTCGGTCGCCGGTGGCGAGGGCCAGAAGTACGACCCGTACCAGATCTCCGGGGCGAACAAGAACGGCAACGTCAACCTGGCCAAGCAGGAGCTCAAGGCCTGCGGTCAGCCGAACGGCTTCACGACGACCATCGCCGTCCGCAACAACAAGGCGCAGGAAGTCGCCACCGCCGAGTCCCTGCAGGCCGCGCTGAAGAAGATCGGCATCAACGCCGACATCTACCAGTACGACGGCTCGCAGAGCCCGGGCATCATCGGCTCCCCCTCGAACGTCGAGAAGAAGAAGCTCGGCATCATCATCATGGGCTGGGGTCCGGACTTCCCGACCGTCCAGGGCTACGGCATCCCGCTGTGGGACAGCAAGTACATCCTGCAGAGCGGTAACAACAACTACGCCCTGATCAAGGACAAGACGATCGACGGGCTCTTCGACCAGTACACCACCACGCTGGACGAGGCGAAGAAGACCCAGATCTCCACGGAGATCAACCACAAGGTGATGGACGGCGCGTACTACCTGCCCTTCACCTTCGAGCGGTTGCTCAACATCCGCTCCTCGCGTCTGGCCAACGTGTACACGACGAACGCGTACAGCGGTTTCTACGACTTCGTCAACCTCGGCCTGAAGTCCACGAAGTAGTCCCGGCACACCCGCCGAACGGCACGAAAGGCAGGTGAAGGCCGGCGCGGCGAGCCGCGGGCCCACCGGAAGATCTCCGGGGCCCGCGGTCCGCGGCGGGCCGTAAGCTGTGCTCGCTTACCTCATCAGGCGGCTGTTCGCCGCCGTAGTGATGCTGGTGGTCATCATCCTGGTGGTCTTCAGCATCTTCTTCCTCGTCCCCAAGTGGGCGGGCGTGGACATCGCCACGAGCTTCGTGGGCAAGCAGGCAGACCCGCACGCCGTCGCGGCGGTGCGCGAGAAGCTCGGTCTGAGCGACCCGATCTACTCGCAGGTCTGGCACTTCTTCAAGGGCATCTTCGTGGGTCGCACCTACGCGGCCGGCGGCGATGTCACCCACTGTGCCGCGCCGTGCTTCGGCTACTCCTTCCGCAGTGAGCAGGCCGTCTGGCCGGTGCTGACCGACCGCTTCCCGGTGACCCTGGGTCTCGCGCTCGGCGCCGCCGTGCTGTGGCTGGTCTTCGGTGTCGCCGCGGGTGTGCTCTCCGCCCTCAAGCGGGGCAGCCTGTGGGACCGCGGCGCGATGGTCGTCGCCCTCAGCGGTGTCTCCCTGCCGATCTACTTCACGGGTCTGCTCTCGCTGGCGATCTTCAGTTACGGACTGAACTGGATCAACGGCCAGTACGTCTCGATCAGCAACAGCTTCTCCGGCTGGCTCGGCGGCATGATCCTGCCCTGGATCACCCTCGCCTTCCTGTACGCGGCGATGTACGCCCGTATCACCCGCGCCACGATGCTGGAGATCCTCGGCGAGGACTACATCCGCACCGCCCGCGCCAAGGGTCTCAAGGAGCAGGTCGTCATCGGCAAGCACGCCATGCGCTCGACGATGACCCCGATCCTGACCATGCTCGGCATGGACCTCGGCGCCCTGATCGGCGGCGCGATCCTCACCGAGACCACGTTCAGCATCCCCGGCCTCGGCCAGGCCGTGCTGACCGCCATCAAGAACCAGGACCTCCCCATCATCCTGGGTGTCACCCTGATCACCTCCCTCGCGGTGCTCCTCGCCAACCTCGCGGTGGACATCCTGTACGCCGTGATCGACCCCCGAGTGAGGCTCGCATGACCGAACTCAGCAAGACCGGAGCGGCCGTGGGCGAGCCCACGGACGCCTCGCCCGCGCCGGCCTCCTTCCTGGAAGTGCGCGACCTGAAGGTGCACTTCCCGACCGACGACGGTCTGGTGAAGTCCGTTGACGGGCTCAGCTTCCAGCTGGAGAAGGGCAAGACCCTCGGCATCGTGGGCGAGTCGGGCTCCGGCAAGTCCGTGACCTCGCTCGGCATCATGGGCCTGCACACCGCAGGCCAGTACGGCAAGCGCAAGGCGCAGATCTCCGGCGAGATCTGGCTGAACGGCACCGAGCTGCTGTCCGCCGACCCCGACCACGTGCGCAAGCTGCGGGGCCGCGAGATGGCGATGATCTTCCAGGATCCGCTGTCCGCGCTGCACCCGTACTACACGATCGGCGCGCAGATCGTGGAGGCCTACCGGATCCACCACGACGTCGACAAGAAGACCGCCCGCAGGCGCGCGATCGAGATGCTCGACCGCGTGGGCATCCCGCAGCCGGACAAGCGGGTGGACAGCTACCCGCACGAGTTCTCCGGCGGTATGCGCCAGCGCGCCATGATCGCCATGTCGCTCGTGAACAACCCCGAACTGCTCATCGCGGACGAGCCGACCACCGCGCTCGACGTGACGGTCCAGGCGCAGATCCTGGACCTGATCCGCGATCTGCAGAAGGAGTTCGGCTCCGCGGTCATCATCATCACCCACGACCTGGGCGTCGTCGCCGAACTGGCCGACGACATCCTGGTGATGTACGGCGGCCGCTGCGTCGAGCGCGGCCCGGCCGAGAAGGTGTTCTACGAGCCCCGCCACCCCTACACCTGGGGTCTGCTCGGCTCGATGCCGCGGCTGGACCGCGACCAGCAGGAGCGCCTGATCCCGGTCAAGGGCTCCCCGCCCTCGCTGATCAACGTCCCGTCCGGCTGCGCCTTCAACCCGCGCTGCCCGTACGCCGACCTCCCGAAGGACAACCTGACCCGCACGGTCCGCCCCGAGCTGTCCGAGGTCGGAGACAAGCACTGGGCCGCCTGCCACATGTCGCAGGAGCAGCGGGAACGGATCTGGACCGAAGAGATTGCGCCGAAGCTGTGAGTGAGAACACAGAGGACAAAGAAGTGAAGGCCTCTGGTACGGCCACCCTCAGCAAGGACGCCGCGCCCGGCGAGACCCTGCTGAAGGTGACCGGGCTGCAGAAGCACTTCCCCATCAAGAAGGGCCTGTTCCAGCGGCAGGCCGGTGCCGTGCGCGCGGTCGACGGACTCGACTTCGAGGTCCGCTCCGGCGAAACCCTCGGCGTCGTGGGCGAGTCGGGCTGCGGCAAGTCGACGATGGGCCGGCTGATCACCCGGCTGCTCGAACCGACCGCGGGGAAGATCGAGTTCGAGGGCAAGGACATCACGCACCTCGGCGTGGGCGGCATGCGGCCCATGCGCCGCGACGTGCAGATGATCTTCCAGGACCCGTACTCGTCGCTGAACCCGCGGCACACCATCGGCACCATCGTCGGGGCCCCCTTCCGGCTGCAGGGCGTCGAGCCCGAGGGCGGCATCAAGAAGGAGGTCCAGCGGCTGCTGTCGGTGGTCGGCCTCAACCCCGAGCACTACAACCGCTATCCGCACGAGTTCTCCGGCGGTCAGCGCCAGCGCATCGGCATCGCCCGCGCGCTCGCCCTGAAGCCGAAGCTGGTCGTCGCGGACGAGCCGGTCTCCGCGCTGGACGTGTCGATCCAGGCGCAGGTCGTGAACCTCATGGACGACCTCCAGGAGGAACTGGGCCTGACGTATGTGATCATCGCGCACGACCTCTCGGTGGTCCGGCACGTCTCGGACCGCATCGCGGTGATGTACCTCGGCAAGATCGTCGAACTGGCCGACCGGGAGTCGCTGTACAAGGCGCCGATGCACCCGTACACCAAGGCGCTGATGTCGGCGGTGCCGATCCCGGACCCGAAGCGGAAGAACGCGAAGAGCGAGCGCATCCTGCTCAAGGGCGATGTGCCCTCGCCGATCTCGCCGCCCTCGGGCTGCCGCTTCCACACCCGGTGCTGGAAGGCGACGGAGATCTGCGCGAGCGTCGAGCCGCCGCTGCTGGAGCTGAAGCCCGGTCAGCAGGTGGCCTGCCACCACCCGGAGAACTTCGAGGACCAGGCCCCGCAGGACACGGTCCTGCTGACCGCCGCGAAGGAGGCGGCCGAGCTGGTCGCCGACGAGGTCCTCGCGGAGTCGGCGGAGACGTCGGCGGCGGTGGCGGCGGAGCTGGCGGAGGAGAGCGCGGAGGAGAGCGCGGAGAGCGCGGGGGAGGGCACCTCCGATGCGAGCGCCTCCGAAGAGCGCACCGAGGAGGGCGGCTCCCAGGAGTCAACCGACAAGTAGCACATGACGGTCCGGCAAAGTCATGTACATGCCTGAACGGGAGAGTGCAGAGTCGTCCGTGTCCGACCACTGATCGGTACACGCTCGAAAGGGACGACCATGGCACTCTCCCGTTCGGCACGCTCAGGAGCGCTGGTCACCGCCGCGGCCTCCGTCCTCCTCATCGCCGCCGCTCCCGCCCCCACTCCGGGCGCCCCCGGCATCGGCGATGCCTACTTCCCGCAGCTCGGCAACGGCGGCTTCGACGCGCTGCACTACGACCTCGACGTCGCCTACGCGCCCGGCACCGGCCGCCTGGACGGCCGTACCACCCTCACCGCCCGTGCCACGCAGAACCTGTCCTCCTTCGACCTGGATCTGCAGCAGTTGGATGTCAGCCGCGTCGAAGTCGACGGCAGACGCGCCGAGTTCACGCGCACCGGGGACGAACTCGTCATCACCCCGCGGCACAGTCTCGCCCGGGGCCGCACCTTCCGGGTGACCGTGACCTACGGCGGGACACCGCAGCCCCTCGGCGGGCCCATCGTGTTCGGCTCCAAGTACGGCTGGATGAAGACCGCCGACGGCGTCTTCGTCGCCTGTGAGCCCAACGCCGCCTCCACCTGGTTCCCGTCCAGCGACCACCCCTCCGACAAGGCCACCTACGACATCCGGATCAAGGCGCCCCAGGGCCTGACCGGCGTCTCCAACGGCCGCCTCGTGTCGACGTACGACAAGGGCGGCTCGACGTACACCCACTGGCGCGAGTCGAAGCCCATGGCGACCTACCTCGCCACCGCCACCATCGGCAGGTTCGACGTACGCACCGGGCGGACCCCCGGCGGCATCCCGATCTACGTGGCGATCGACCCCGTCCTGAAGAACAGCAACAAGGTCGACGTGTACGCCGTCACCGCCGCCGCGACCGACTACTGGTCGAAGATCTTCGGGCCGTACCCGTTCGAGGAGACCGGCGCCATCGTGGACGACATGCCCGAGGCCGGGTTCTCGCTGGAGGTGCAGAGCAAGCCCGCCTACTCGGCGGTGCGCAACGAGACGACGATCGTGCACGAGCTGGCCCACCAGTGGTTCGGCGACTCGGTGAGCGTCGACCGGTGGAAGGACATCTGGCTCAACGAGGGATTCGCCACCTACGCCCAGTGGCTGTGGGCGGAGCACCAGGGCACCCGCTCGGCCCACGACTCCTTCCTGGCCGCCTACAAGTCCGTCCCCGCGGACTCGTCCTTCTGGAAGACCGAGGTGGCCGACCCGCAGCGCGACACGATGTTCGCCTCCGCCGTCTACCAGCGCGGCGCGATGACGCTGCAGATGCTCCGGGAACGGATCGGCGACCAGGCCTTCTTCAAGCTGCTGCCCGCCTGGACGAAGCTCCACCGGTACGGCAACGCGGACACCGCCGACTTCATCCGCCTCGCCGAGCGCGTCAGTGGGCAGCAGCTGGACGACCTCTTCCGGACCTGGCTGTTCACGCCGGGGCAACCCGCTCTGTGAGCCTGGCTTTGTAAGGTTCATGCACCCCGGCGAGTGAGAATGTCGGGGTGCAGCTCCAGCAGATCTTCAGTCCCTCCGTCCAGCACGCGCTCGATGTCATCGGCATCTTCGTGTTCGCGATCTCCGGCGCGCTGCTGGCCGTCCGGAAGAACTTCGACGTGTTCGGCATCGCCGTACTCGCCGAGGTGACCGCGCTGGGCGGAGGGCTGTTCCGCGACCTGGTCATCGGAGCCGTGCCCCCGGCCGCCTTCACCGACCTCGGGTACTTCGTGACCCCGCTGATCGCCGCGCTCGTCGTCTTCTTCCTGCATCCGCACGTGGAACGCATCCAGTCGGCGGTGCTGGTCTTCGACGCGGCCGGCCTCGGCCTGTTCTGTGTCAGCGGCACGACGAAGGCGTACAGCTACGGCCTCAACCTGACCGCGTCGGCGACGCTCGGCCTCGCCACCGCCGTCGGCGGCGGTGTGCTCCGGGACGTGCTCGCCAACGAGGTGCCCTCACTGCTGCGCTGGGACCGCGATCTGTACGCGGTCCCAGCGATCGTCGGCGCCACCATGGTGGTGCTGTGCCTGCGCTACGACGTCCTCACCCCGTTCACCAGCGGGCTCGCCGCCGTCACGGCTTTCGTGCTGCGCCTGCTCGCGATGCGGTTCCACTGGCGAGCTCCGCGTGCATGGAACCGCCGCTCGACGGTTTCCGAGGAGTAGACCCGGTCGTTCCGGCGGCGTTCCCGGTAAGGGAACCATGGGTTCCGGTAAGAGCGCCGTCCTGCCCCTTGGCGTGGTTCTGGCCCATCTGCAGCGTCAGCCAGCGGAACACCGTGTCGACCTGCGGCCGCCACAGCGCCATGTTGTGGCCGCCCGCGCTGTGCGGCAGGAACACCACGTGCACGGTCGTCGGCGCCTTGGCGATCGACTCCAGCGCCACGCCCGCCTGGTAGCCGTCGCCGGACTCACCGGAGATGTAGAGCGCGACCGGCGGCGGCACGGGCTGCTTCTTCAGGATCATGTAGGGGTTGTTGTCGTTGCGCACGGTGGGATTCTGCGCGGCGAGGGAGTTGCGCTCGCCGATCGGGTCGTTGTAGCCGGACAGGCTCACCGCGGCCCGGTACCGGTCCGGGTGCGCCACGGCCAGCTTGACCGCGCAGTGGGCGCCCGCCGAGTACCCGGCCGTGGCCCAGCCCTTCGGCGCCGGCTCGGCGCGGAAGTTGTCCATGACCATCTTCGGCACGTCGATGCTGAGCCAGGTGTCGGCGTTGACCTGCCCGGGGATGTTCGCGCAGCCGGTGTCGACGCCGGCCAGCAGGTTGGTGCGCGGGGCGACCAGGATGAACGGCGCCACCTGGCCGCTCTTCATCAGCGGCAGCAGCTGCTCGTGCGCCTTCATGGAACCGAACCAGGCCTTGGCCGAACCGGGATAGCCCGGCAACAGCTCCACCACCGGGAACTTCTTGTCCTTGTAGGCCGGGTCGTTGTACTGGGGCGGCAGCCACACATAGACCTCGGCGTTCACTCCGGAGACCCGGCCCTTGAGCTGGGTGACCTTCACTCCGCCGGCCGCGTGCATGCCGGGCCCGTCGGCCTGTGTGAAGTTCTGCTTGACCTTGGGCAACCGTTTCACCGCTATGCCACCGGTACCGTCCTTGCCCAGGTCCTGGGCCTGGTTGACGTGGTTGCCGGTGCCGAGCAGGTCGGCCCAGTTGTCGTACAGGTTGTTCTGGTTGTTGACCAGGACGAAGATCAGCGTGACGGCTGTGCCCTGGGCGAACAGCAGCATCAGCACTCGGGTTGCGGCACGCAGGGCCTTGGGCCCGCGCACCCGCGACCACAGGGCGAGCGGCAGTATCAGTGCGACCACGGCCAGCACGATGGTCGTGTAGAGGAACGGAGTCCCGGTGAGGCTCATGTCCCCATAGAGGGGAATCAGGGCTTCGAGGTTGTGGACGTCTCCGGACACTTACCTAGAAATTGCCGGAACCTCACTCGTCCGAGGGATCCGATGGTAGCTCGTAACCTGCCGGACATCTACAAAGCTACCGCTTAGTAGTTTCCTGTTGTACCGTTCATCCATGCCAGAAGCAGCTTCCGTCCCTGCCGCGCGGGCCGTGATCGGCGACAGCGAGTTCGACCGCGACAGCGCGGTCGTCCGGCGCGAGCCCGGTGTCTACGACATCGACCTGTCCGCCGACTGGACCATCTTCGGTGCCGTCAACGGCGGCTTTCTGCTGGCCGTCCTCGGCCGTGCCCTCGCGGACACCCTCCCGCACCCGGACCCGTTCACCATCTCCGCGCACTACCTGACCGCCTCCCGGCCCGGCCCGGCGGTCGTGCGCACCGAAACGGTCCGCACCGGCCGCACCCTCTCCACCGGCCAGGCCTCGCTCTTCCAGTACGACGAGCAGGGCAACGAGGTCGAACGCATCCGCGTCCTCGCCTCCTACGGCGACCTCGCCGCCCTCCCCGCCGACGTCCGTACGACGGCGACGCCGCCCGCGTTCCCGCCGCTGGAGCAGTGCTTCGGCCCCGACGACGGGCCAGCCCCGGTCGACGGCGGCTCCGCCATCGCCGACCGGCTCATGATCAAGCTGGACCCGGCCACCCTCGGCTGGGCGCTCGGCGCGCCCTCCGGCAAGGGCGAGATGCGCGCCTGGTTCGGGCTGGCCGACGGCCGCGACGCGGACCCCCTCTCGCTGCTGCTGGCGGTGGACGCCCTGCCGCCCACCGCCTTCGAGATCGGCATCCAGGGCTGGGTCCCCACGGTGGAACTCACCGTCCACGTCCGCCACCGCCCGGCCCCCGGCCCGCTGCGCGTGTCCATCACCACCCGCAACCTGGCCGGCGGCTTCCTGGAGGAGGACGCCGAGGTCTGGGACAGCGAAGACCGCCTGGTCGCCCAGTCCCGGCAGCTGGCCCGGGTCAGGCTCGGCTGAGCGGCGCACGCCCCAGCCACGCGGCCAGCTGCTCGTAGACGCCGGCCCCTTCGGGGATCTCCCGGCGGCTGTCGAAGGGCGTCTCCTCGTCGCGCGGACGGGAGTCGGGCAGCACCCTGCGGGCGTTGGCCAGCGCGAACTCGGCCAGTTCCGCGTCGAGTTCGCCGGTGTGACCGATGGCCTGGGCGAGGTCCCAGGTGTGGGTGACGATCTCCATGACGTAGCCGGCCAGGGCCGCGTGCCCGGGTACCTCGCCCCAGGGCACCCGCACCGGGGCCGTCATGCGCTCGTCGCTCTCCCAGGCCTTCACGACCCGGGCGCGTACCTCGTCGTAGGCCTCCGCCCAGCCTTCGTCGGTGACCTCGTCGGCGACGGGGCGGACCGCGAGCCCGTCCCCACCCTCGCCGACCACCGCGATCCGCCGGGTACCGCCGACGACGTGGCTCAGCAGGGCCCTTACGTCGTACTCGGAACAGGGGGTCGGGGCGGTGAGGTGTTCGGGGCGGACGGTCCTGATCAGGGCCGCCGCCTGCTCGGTGGCGCGGGTGTAGACGGGGCGCGGGTCGATGAACTCGGTGCTGGTCATGGTGTGCCTCTCCGTGGGTCGATGGGGCGAGCCTCGCGGAATAACCTGACAACCTCCGTCAACATTTGCGAAGAGCTTGCCGACGGCGGATTCTGGGCCCGTGAAATCCGACCGGCTGCTGTCGATCCTGCTGCTCCTGCAGACCCGGGGCCGCGTGCCCGCACCCGAACTCGCCGACCGGCTGGACGTGTCGGTCCGCACCATCTACCGGGACATCGAGGCACTGTCGGCCGCCGGCGTCCCGGTGTACGCCGAGCGCGGCCGGCACGGCGGCATCGAACTCCTCGCCGGTTTCCGCACCGACGTCACCGGACTGACCGCCGACGAGTCCCGCGCCCTGTTCATCCTGGCCGCACAGGGCGCCCATGCGGCCCTCGGCCTCGACGCGGCCCTCGGCTCGGCCCTGCGCAAGGTGATGGCCGCTCTGCCGGCGCCGCACCGGCCCGCGGCCGAGGTGACCAGCCGCCGCATCCTGGTGGACGCCACCCGCTGGAAGAGCGGCCCCCGGCAGGCCGTCGACCTGGACGTGCTCCAGGACGCCGTCTTCTCCGACCGGCGCCTGAAGCTGCGCTACCGGCACAGCGGGGAGCGCGAGCCGCGGACGTACACCGTGGATCCCTACGGCCTGGTCGCCAAGGCCGGGGTCTGGTACCTGGTCGCCGACCGGCGCGGCGCGCCGCAGCTGTTCCGGGCCGACCGGATCCGCTCGGCCCGGCCGCTGGAGGAGCCCGTACGACGGCGTCCGGGCGTCGAACTCGCCGACGCCTGGGAGGTGCTGCGCCGCCAGGTGGAGGAGCGGGAGGGCGGGATCGAGGTGACCGTGCGGGTACGGCGGGAGCGGCTGGACATGTTCCGGCGGGTGGCCGCCGCGCATCTGGCCGCTCCGCCGGACGACGACGGTGAGAGCGAGTGGATCACCGTCCGGCTGGCCTACCCGGTGCTGGCCGCGGTCCGTCAACTCCTCGCGTTCTCCGACCGGGTGGAGGTGCTGGACCCGCCCGAGGCCCGCACGGAACTGCTGGCCGCGGCCGCTTCTGTCACGGCCTTGTACCAGGAGGCTTCAGGACCCTGAATCGACAGCCGGCGGACAGGGCGGGCCCAAGTACCGCCAAGGCACCGTTGGTTGAGTGCGGCTCTCAGGGCGACTCGTCGTCCTCCGGCGGCTCTTCCGGCAGTGGCGGCTCCGGACAGCGGCAGAGCTGTCAGCGGCCCTCCGGCATGCCCACCGGCACGCCCGGCGGTATGCCCTCGGGCATGGCGAGCGGCGCGCCCGGTGCTCAGGGCGGCCAGGGCGGGCCCGGGGGCGGCCAGGGCGGCGGCTGCGGCGGTCCGGGCGGGGGCGGGGCCGGCGGGCAGGCCCGGCAAGGCTGACCGAAGGCCGGGCTGTACGGCCGTACGGCCACAGGGGCGGCTCAGTCCAGCCAGTGGCCGCGGCCGATGGTGATGAGCCGCAGCTGCCGGGTGGCCATCTGGGTGACCCGCTCCCGCTCCTCCGCCGGGGCCTCCAGGGCCTCCAGGAACAGGGAGGCGGTGATGAGCATCTGGTCGACGTAGAGGTGCGCGAGCATCATCAGGTCGTCGTCGTTCCAGCCGGTGGCCTCGGGATCCTTGGCCAGCTCGGCCTTCACCTCCTCGGCGAACCGCAGCAGCTGGTCCCGGATGGCCTCCCGCACCGGCTGCACCCCGCCGTGCCGCTCCCGGGCGATGAACCGGACGTGCGCCGGGTGCGTGTCCACGTGCCGGGCGATCAACTCGATGGCGCGCGTGATGCGTTGTTCGCTGCCGCCCGCCGTGGACACCGTCGTCCGCACCATCGGGTGCAGGCTGCCCAGCGCCTCGTCGACCAGCGCGACACCGAGGTCGGCGGTCGAGCGGAAGTGCCGGTAGAAGGCGGTGGGGGCGACGCCGACGGCCCGGGTGACCTCGCGCAGACCCAGGCTGCTCAGGCTCTGCTCCTCCAGCAGCGCGAGCGCGGCGTCGAGGAACGCCTGCCGGGTCTTCTGCTTCTGCGCCTGCCGGATGCCGAGGGTGTGACTCATGTCATCCAGTTAACAACTGTTCTCTGGAATTGAAAAGCCGTGCGGCGCGCTAGAGTAGAAGTCAGTGAACAACTGTTACTACAACTGTTCACCGAAACTTCACACCCGCCTGATTCACCTGGCATCCCGGAGGGGGATCCGATCCCATGCTGTTCCTCGTCGCCGCACTCATGCTGCTCGGCGTCGTCCTGGGCACCGTGGCCCACGCACCGCTGACCGTCACCGCCGCCGTCGCCGCGGTCATCGCCGTCTGGCTCGGCGTCTTCGCGCTCCGCGAGCGCCACGGCCGCCGACGCCGTACGCAGGCCAACTGACCGCCCGCCACGACTTCCAGGAGCTGAACATCATGCAACTCACCGCACCGGTCACGACCGGCAACGAGACTCGTCCGGCCCCGCGGGACGCCGACGGCATGGCCGTCGCGTCCTTCATCCTCGGCCTGCTCGGTCTGCTCGTCCTCAACATCTTCCTCGGCCCGATCTCCATCGTCCTGGCCGCGGTGTCCCTGTGGCGCGGCACCACCCGCCGCGGCCGAGCCTGGCTGGGCCTCACCCTGGGCGTGGCCGACCTGGCCGTCCTGGTCATCGCCATGCAGGTCTCCCACACGCTGTCCTGGAGCCTGTGACCCGCCCGAGCTCCACCGGACCGACCGGCCCCCGAGGACGACGGGGCACCCGGCCGGAACCACAGGGATCACCGCCCCGTCCCCACCGGGGTGCAGCCGAACCGCCACCAACCCAACCGCCACCGCCGTGGGCAGTCGTTCCGCAGGGCGGAACGGGTGGGTACGGCCGACAGTGCCGGGCATCTCGCCACCAAGCCCAGGCGCAGCCAACGCAAGGTGCACGGCAAGCCCAGCCAACCTGCACGGCCGAAGCCAACCGCAGGGACCCGGCGCCGTAGAATCGGCACACCATGGCTTACCTCGACCACGCCGCGACAACCCCCATGCTCCCGGAGGCGGCAGAGGCACTGACCGCCCAGTTGAGCATCACGGGCAACGCCTCCTCCCTTCACGCATCCGGCCGCCAGGCCCGCCGTACGGTCGAGGAGTCCCGCGAAACGCTCGCGGAAGCGCTCGGCGCCCGCCCCAGCGAGGTCGTCTTCACCTCGGGCGGCACCGAGGCCGACAACCTCGCCGTCAAGGGCCTGTACTGGTCCCGCCGCGCGGCCGATCCGGCCCGCATCCGCGTCCTCGCCAGCCCCGTCGAGCACCACGCCGTCCTGGACGCGGTCCACTGGCTCGGCGAACACGAGGGCGCCACGGTCGAGTACCTCCCGGTCGACTCCTACGGCCGGGTCCACCCCGACGCCCTGCGCGCGGCCATCGCCCGCAACCCCGACGACGTCGCCCTGGTCACCGTGATGTGGGCCAACAACGAGATCGGCACGATCCTGCCGGTCCGTGAACTCGCCGACGTGGCGGCCGAGTTCGGCATCCCGATGCACGCCGACGCGGTCCAGGCCCTCGGTCAGGTCCCGCTCGACTTCGCCGCCTCCGGCCTCGCCGCGATGACCGTCTCCGGCCACAAGATCGGCGGCCCGTACGGCATCGGCGCGCTGCTGCTCGGCCGCGACCACACCCCCGTACCCGTGCTGCACGGCGGCGGCCAGGAGCGGCATGTCCGTTCCGGCACCCTCGACGTCCCCGCCATCGCGTCCTTCGGCGTCGCCGGCCGGCTCGCCATCGAGCGGCGCGCGTGGTTCGCCCGCGAGATCGGCGCCCTGCGCGACCAGTTGATCGCCGCCGTCCGTACGGCCGTCCCGGATGCCATCCTCGGCGGCGACCCGGCACCCGAGGGCCGCCTTCCGGCCAACGCGCACTTCACCTTCCCCGGCTGCGAGGGCGACTCGCTGCTGCTCCTGCTGGACGCCCAGGGCATCGAGTGCTCGACCGGTTCCGCCTGTACCGCGGGCGTCGCCCAGCCCAGCCATGTGCTGCTCGCCACCGGCACCGACCCGGACCTGGCCCGGGGCACCCTGCGCTTCTCGCTCGGCCACACCTCCACCGAGGCGGACGTGGAAGCGGTCGCGAAAGCCATAGGCCCGGCGGTGGAAAGGGCACGCGTCGCGGGCCTCAGCTGAGACAGTCGAGACGGCCGAGACAGCTGAGGCAGCTGAGATGAAGAGCGGCCGTCGTGACATGAGGCGACCTACGAGGCGGGTTCCCTTCGCCGGTATTGTCCGGATCAGGTAGTTGGGGGTCGCCTTCCGGTCCAGTCCTTGCGACCTTCCGGCCTCTCAGCCCGAGCGTCGACGTCGGCACCAGCGGAGACGGTGTACCTCTCGTTGAAGAGAACATGTATCTCTCGCTGACGTCGGCTACTCCGCTTGAACTCCCTCACTCGTCTCGCAGGTCTAGTTTCAGAGTAAATCGGGACGAACCAGACGGAAAGAGGTCGGGCCTTGATTTTTTCGGAGCCGCCTCCCGGGGCCCCGTACCCTGGAAGGGCTATGACTGAGACCCCGCAGCGCCCCCTCCGCGTCCTCGCCGCCATGTCCGGCGGAGTCGACTCCGCCGTCGCCGCCGCGCGCGCCGCGGAAGCCGGCCACGACGTCACCGGCGTCCACCTCGCGCTCTCCGCGAACCCGCAGTCCTTCCGGACCGGCGCGCGGGGCTGTTGCACCATCGAGGACTCCCGTGACGCCCGCCGCGCGGCCGACGTCATCGGCATCCCGTTCTACGTCTGGGACCTCGCCGACCGCTTCCGCGAGGACGTGGTCGAGGACTTCATCGCCGAGTACGAGGCCGGCCGCACCCCCAACCCGTGCCTGCGCTGCAACGAGAAGATCAAGTTCGCCGCGCTGCTCGACAAGGCGCTGGCCCTCGGCTTCGACGCGGTGTGCACGGGCCACTACGCCCAGGTGATCGTGCGCGAGGACGGCTCCCGCGAGCTGCACCGCGCCTCCGACATGGCGAAGGACCAGTCGTACGTCCTCGGTGTGCTGGACGAGAAGCAGCTCGCCCACGCGATGTTCCCGCTCGGCGACACGGTCACCACCAAGGAGGAGATCCGCGCCGAGGCCGAGCTCCGGGGCCTCGCCGTCGCCAAGAAGCCCGACTCGCACGACATCTGCTTCATCGTCGACGGCGACACCCAGGGCTTCCTCGCGAATCGCCTCGGCAAGGCGGAGGGCGACATCGTCGACGAGTCCGGCACGAAGGTGGGCACGCACGAGGGCGCCTACGGCTTCACCATCGGCCAGCGCAAGGGCCTGCGCATCGGCACCCCGGCCCCCGACGGCAAGCCGCGCTACGTCCTCGACATCTCGCCGGTGGCGAACACGGTGACCGTCGGCCCGGCCGCCGCCCTGGACGTCACCGGGCTGACGGCGATCAAGCCCCGCTGGTGCGGCACCGCCCCCACGGGCCCCGGCACGTACACCGCTCAGCTGCGCGCCCACGGCGGCGAGACCGAGGTCGTCGCGGAGCCGGTCGACGGCGGGCTGCGCGTGCGCTTCACCGAGCCGGTCCGTGGCGTGGCCCCCGGCCAGGCGATCGTCCTCTACGACGGCACGCGCGTGGTGGGCTCGGCGACGATCGCGACGACCACGCGCGCGCCGGCCGCGGCGGTGTAGCCGCCGCGCCGCCGCTCACCCCGCGACGAACTCCGCCAGCACCGGCCCCAGGACCTCCGGCTCCACCATGTGGGTCTGCCCCGCCAGGACCCGGCAGGCGCCCTGGGGCACGGTCTCCGCGACCGCGCGGGACGCCTCGCGCATCCACTCCGGGCTCGCCCCGCCCGCGACCGACAGCACCGGTACGGAGATCGCGGCGAGCCGCTCGCGGGGCAGCAGGCCGTCGCCCATGACGGCGTCGTCGTACGCCAGGCTCGGCGCGACGGCCTCCATCCCGGCCCACATCGGCGACTGCCGGGCGCCCTGGATCATCTCTTCGCCGAGCCCGGTCAGCCGCAGGAACAGCTCCACCGCGTCCCCCCGGCGGCCGTCCGCGAGCGCCTCCGTCAGGGCCTCCTTGTATGCGGCCTCGCGCTCGGCGCCGCCCTGGAGGAAGTCGGCGTACGGCACCTCGTAGACGGCCACCCGGCGCACCGGCAGCCCGCTCGCCGCCGCCTCCAGCACCAGCGCACCGCCCGAGGAGACGCCGAACAGCACCGCGTCACCGCCCACGGCGTCGAGCAGCGCGGCCAGGTCCTCGATCTCGCGCTCGACCGCGTACGGCGCCGTGTCACCGCTCGCGCCGCGGCCCCGGCGGTCGTGGACGACGGCCGTGCAGCGGTCCGCGATCCGCTGGGCCAGGGGCGCCATGGTGCCCCCGGTGGACATCGCGCCGCTCACCAGGATCACCGTCGGCCCCTGGCCGGTCACTTGGTACGCGAGGGCGGTTCCGTCGCGCGAAGTCGTCTTCTTGTCCATGCCGGTGCAGACTGCCGTACCGGCGTGAACTCATCGCTCACGACACGTCGACGTCGTAGAAGCAGTAGTGATCCTTGATCTCCGCCACCTCCGCCTTCGGGTTCGGGTACGCCCACACCAGGTCCGCGGCGTTCGGCAGCGACCAGTAGGACGCGGTGCCCTTGAAGGGGCACACGGTGTGCGTCTCGGAGGGGGTCAGCAGGTCGAGCCGTACGTCCTCGGCGGGGAGGTAGTACCGCACCGGGCTGCCCGTCTCGCGCAGCACCAGCGGCCGGTCGGTCTCCGCGAGCACCTGGCCGTCGTGCACCACGCGCACGTGCTGCTCGCTCTTCTCGATGGTGATCGTGTGTCCTTGGCTCATATCTGGACAGCACGGGCGGGCCCGCGCTTCTTCCCCGATACGGCGCTTCTTTCCGGGTACCGCAGGATCCGTTCGGCAGGGCCCGGCCGTACGGTAGGGGCCATGAACATCTGCGTCTTCCTGTCCGCGGCCGACCTCGACGAGCGGTACACGCGCCCCGCGCGCGAGTTCGCGGAACTGATCGGCAAAGGCGGTCACACCCTGGTGTGGGGCGGTTCCGACGTCGGTCTGATGAAGGTCGTCGCCGACGGGGTGCAGGAGACGGGCGGCCGGCTGCTGGGCGTGTCCGTGGAGTTCCTCGCCGACAAGACGCGGCCCGGCACCGATGAGATGGTCATCGCCGCCGACCTCGCCGAACGCAAGAAGCTGCTGCTGGAGAAGGCCGACGCCGTGGTGATCATGGTGGGCGGCACCGGCACGCTGGACGAGGCCACCGAGATCCTGGAGCTGAAGAAGCACGGCCACACGGAGATGCCGGTGGTGCTGCTGAACACGGCCGGGTTCTACGACGGTCTCAAGGAGCAGTTCCGCCGCATGGAGGACGAGGGCTTCCTGCCCCGCCCGCTGTCCGAGCTGGTGTTCTTCGCCGAGGAGCCGGTGGCCGCGCTGGCGTACCTCGAGGAGTCCGTCGCGGGCCGCTGATGCGAGCATGGCGGTCATGGCTACTCATGTGATCACCGGGGCCGGGTCCGGCATCGGCGCGGCCGTCGCCCGCCGTCTGCACGCGCGCGGGGACGAACTCGTCCTGCACGCGCGCGACGCGGGCCGCGCGAAGGAACTGGCGGCCGAGTTCCCCGGCGCCCGGACCCTGGTGGGCGACCTGGCCGACCCGGACAAGCTGTCCTGGGCGTTCTCCCACCAGAGCCTCCCGGACCGGGTGGACTCCCTGCTGCACATCGCCGGTGTCGTCGACCTGGGCGAGGTCGGCGACCTGACCCCCAAGTCCTGGCGCCACCAGCTCAACGTCAACCTGATCGCCCCCGCCGAACTGACCCGGCACTTCCTGCCCCAACTGCGCGCCGCCCGCGGCCATGTGATCTTCGTCAACTCCGGCGCCGGCCTCAACGCCCACGCCGGCTGGTCCGCGTACGCGGCCTCCAAGCACGGCCTCAAGGCCCTCGCCGACGCGCTCCGCCACGAGGAGCACGGCAACGGCGTCCGCGTCACCTCGGTCTACCCCGGCCGCACGGCCAGCCCCATGCAGGCCAAGGTCCATCAGCAGGAGGGCAAGGACTACGACGCCGCGAAGTGGATCGACCCCGAGTCGGTCGCCACGACGATCCTGCTGGCCCTGGACCTGCCGAGGGACGCGGAGATCAACGACCTCACGGTACGACCGGGGCGCTGACCGCCGCATCGGCGGAGCCGGGGGGCGGGTGTTCGGCATACCCTGCCGGGGTGAGTGAGAACAGCCAGTTCAGGTTCCCCGGGGCCACCGGGGTCGGGTCCATGCCGGGCGGCGACGCGCGCGAGGCCGCCAAGACGGTGACCGGCAGCTTCGAGGACTTCCCGGTCCTGTCCGAGCTGCCCGCCCGTGGCCCCGGCGCCGACATGATCGGCCGTACGGCGGGCATGCTCGTCGAGCTGTACGCGCGCGTGGAGCCCAGCGGCTGGCGCATCGGGGACCGGCCTGGCCGGGACACCAAGCGGGCCCGGTCCTGGCTGGGGGAGGACCTGGACGCCCTGGAGGAGTTCACCCAGGGGTACGAGGGCGATCTCAAGGTGCAGGCGGTCGGGCCGTGGACCCTGGCCGCCGCCCTGGAGCTGAAGAACGGCGAGGCCGCCCTCTCCGACCCCGGCGCCTGCCGTGACCTCGCCGCCTCGCTCGAAGAGGGGCTGCGACTCCACCTCGCCGAGGTCCACCGTCGTATCCCCGGCGCCCGGCTCGTCCTCCAGCTCGACGAGCCCTCCCTCACCGCCGTACTGCGCGGACAGGTCCGTACCGCCAGCGGCTACCGCACGCACCGCGCCGTGGACCGGCAGGTCGTGGAGGCCACCCTGCGGGAGGTCATCGCAGTCCATGGCGACGGACCCGTGATCGTGCACTCCTGCGCCCCCGACGTGCCGTTCGCGCTGCTGCGGCGGGCCGGCGCGGCAGCCGTCTCCTTCGACTTCTCGCTTCTCACCGAGCGTGACGACGACGCGATCGGCGAGGCCGTCGAGGGCGGCACGCGGCTGTTCGCCGGTGTCGTGCCGGGCACGGACGGCCCATTGTCAGACCCTGCCGGTAGCGTCATGGGTGTCAGAACGCTGTGGCGCAGGCTGGGGCTGCATCCGGGGTTGCTCACGGAGGCGGTCACGGTCACCCCGGCGTGCGGCCTCGCGGGCGCTTCCCCCGCGTACGCACGCCAGGCCCTCGCCCACTGCGTCCGGGCGGCGAGATCCCTCGCGGACAACCCAGAGTAACGGGAGGACAACACGGTGGCCGGCGACAAGCAGCAGGCGGAGACGGCAGTGCCCGCCGAGGCACGGGAGAAGCACGCGCAGCTCGCTGAGCAGATCGAGGAGCACCGCTTCCGGTACTACGTGAAGGACGCTCCCGTCGTCAGCGACGCCGAGTTCGACAAGCTCCTGAAGACTCTGGAGGCCCTGGAGGAGCAGTATCCGGAGCTGCGCACCCCGGACTCGCCCACCCAGAAGGTCGCGGGGTCGTACGAGACGGAGTTCACCGCGGTCGAGCACCGCCAGCGCATGCTGTCGCTCGACAACACCTTCAACGACGAGGAGCTGGCCGCCTGGGCCGAGCGCATCGCGCGCGAACTCGGCGACCAGGAGTACCACTTCCTGTGCGAGCTGAAGGTCGACGGCCTCGCGGTCAACCTCACGTACGAGCACGGCCGCCTGACGCGCGCGGCCACGCGTGGTGACGGCCGTACCGGCGAGGACATCACGCCCAACGTCCGTACGATCAGCGAGATCCCGGACCGGCTGCGCGGCGACAAGGTCCCCGACCTGGTCGAGATCCGCGGCGAGGTCTACTTCCCGATGGAGAAGTTCCTCGAACTGAACGAACGCCTGGTCGCCGCCGGTGACAAGCCGTTCGCCAACCCCCGTAACGCCGCCGCCGGTTCGCTGCGCCAGAAGGACCCGCGGGTCACCGCCACCCGCCCGCTGCACATGGTCGTCCACGGCATCGGCGCCCTGGAGGGCTTCACGGGCATGACCCGGCTGTCCCAGGCCTACGACCTGCTGAAGACCTGGGGCCTGCCCACCTCCGCGCACAACCGCGTGGTCGACGACCTCGACGGCGTACGGCAGTTCATCGCCCACTACGACGGCGAGATGCGCCACTCCGTGGAGCACGAGATCGACGGCGCCGTCATCAAGCTGGACGAGATCCGGCTCCAGGGCCGCCTCGGCTCCACCGCGCGTGCGCCCCGCTGGGCGATCGCGTACAAGTACGCGCCGGAAGAGGTCAACACCAAGCTCGTCGACATCAAGGTGGGCGTCGGCCGCACGGGCCGCGTCACCCCGTACGCCCAGGTCGAGCCGGTCACGGTCGCGGGCAGCGAGGTGGAGTTCGCCACCCTGCACAACCAGGAGGTCGTCAAGGCCAAGGGGGTCCTCATCGGGGACACGGTCGTCATCCGCAAGGCCGGTGACGTCATCCCGGAGATCCTCGGCCCGGTGGTCGACCTGCGCGACGGCACCGAGCGGGAGTTCGTGATGCCGGGCGAGTGCCCCGAGTGCGGCACCCCGCTGCGGCCCATGAAGGAGGGCGACATCGACCTCCGTTGCCCCAACGCCCGTACCTGCCCGGCCCAGTTGCGCGAGCGCGTGTCCTATCTCGCGGGCCGCGAGTGCCTGGACATCGAGGGCTTCGGCGCGGTGGCCGCCGCCGCGCTCACCCGCCCGCTGGAGCCGGCCGACCCGCCGCTGGTGGACGAGGGCGACCTCTTCGACCTGACGGTGGAGAAGCTGCTGCCCATCAAGGCCTACGTCCTCGACCCGGACAGCGGTCTGCCCAAGCGGGACCCGAAGACGGGCGAGGAGAAGGTCGTCACGGTCTTCGCCAACCAGAAGGGCGAGCCGAAGAAGAACACCCTCGCCCTGCTGGAGAACGTCGAGGCGGCCAAGCAGCGCCCGCTGGCCCGGTTCCTGAACGGCCTGTCCATCCGGCACGTCGGCCCGGTGGCCGCGCAGGCCCTCGCCCGCGAGTTCCGCTCCGTCGACCGCATCGAACAGGCCACCGAGGAGGAGCTGGCGGCCACCGACGGCGTCGGCCCGATCATCGCCGCCGCGCTCAAGGAGTGGTTCGCCGAGGACTGGCACCGCGAGATCGTCCGCAAGTGGAAGGCGGCCGGAGTCCCGCTGGAGGACGAGTCGACCGGCGAGGACGAGGGCCCCCGCCCGCTGGAGGGTCTCACGGTCGTGGTCACCGGAACGCTGGAGCACTTCACCCGGGACGGCGCCAAGGAGGCCCTGCAGAGCCGGGGCGCGAAGGTGACCGGATCGGTATCGAAGAAGACCTCGTTCGTCGTTGTGGGCGACAATCCCGGATCGAAGTACGACAAGGCCGTGCAGGCGAAGGTTCCGGTTCTGAACGAGGACGGTTTCACCGTCCTCTTGGAGCAGGGCCCCGAAGCGGCGGCCGAAGTCGCGCTTCCGACCGAGGAGTAGCGGTTGAAGGCCACCCGTTCGGCGCATATCAGTTGCATACGGGTGGCCCGGGCGCATTCGGGCAACCGTCGACGACCGGTGCCCGTGGAAGCCTTCCGCGGCCTACTGTTGAGGTGTGCACCTGCCGTGCCCAGCTGCGGTTGGGGCATCCCCGTGCGCTCCCAGGGCGCGGGGAAGGGTTCTTCAACGCGGAGCTGCTGATGGGTGTCGGACATCGGGCCGCGTGGCGTGGGCACCGCCGGCTGTGAGAGGGACGGAATGGAACCGACCGAGAGCGTCGCCCCGGACTCACGGCTACGCCTGCGCCGGCGCGCGGGCACCTGGCGGGGGACCCGGTGGACGGCGCGGAGCCACGGCCGTACGGGGGCGCAGCCCTGCGCGTCCGGACCGGGCGCCACCTCCGACGCCCACGCGCCGATACCCCTGGCCATCGAGCCCGCCCAGGGCCTGAACGGCGCCGACTCCGAACGGCATCTGTCCTGGCCCGCGCTGCCCGCGGCCGTCGTGGCCGCCGCCGCGTTCGTCCTCGGCGCCGGCTTCTACCGCGGCTTCAGCGGCCACCACGCCCTCTTCCCGAGCGGCACCGTCGGCTGGTCGCTGGCCCTGCTCACCGGCGTCATCGTCGGCCACCTCGTGATGCTGGGCCGGGCCCGCTGGTGGGGCGGCACCGGCTCCGGCGCCGCCCTCACCCTCGCCGTGCTCCTCCTGTACGGCTGGGTGCCCGCCGGCATGGTCAGCCTCACCGTCGTCGTCCTGGTCGGCATCGCCCGGCGCCACCGCTGGCGGCAAGGCGTGCTGAACGGCGCGGTGGACATCCTCGGCATCGGCGCCGGAGCGCTGCTGCTCGGCGCGTTCGGCCGGGTCCCGAGTGTGGAGACGCCCTGGCGGCCGGACAGCTGGAGCATCGCCACCGCACCCGAGGTCGTCCTCGCCGCCGTCGCCTATCTCGCGGTCAGCCGCGGCCTGCAGTGGTATCTGTACGCCCCGCGCAGCGGCAAGGTGCCCACCGTGGCCCGTACGGCCCTGGTCAGACAGGGCTTGCTCGCCGTCGCGCTGCTCGGCATCGCACCGCTGCTGTGCGTCGTCGCCGACGCACAGCCCATCCTGCTCCCGCTGTTCGCCATCCCGCTCATCGCCCTCGACTCCACACTGTGGATGGCCCGCGCGCGTGCCGAGGAGCAACTGCGCGACCCGCTGACCGGCCTGCCCAACCGGCAATGGCTGCTGGAGCGGATCTGGACGGCCCTCGACGACGCCGAACGCATCGGCGCCCGCTCCGCGCTCATGCTGATCGACCTCGACCGGTTCCGCTCGGTGAACGACACCCTCGGTCATCTCGCCGGCGACCGGCTGCTGCTCCAGATAGCCGACCGGCTGCGGCTCGCCCTGCCGCGCGGAGCGGAGGCCGCGCGGCTCGGCGGCGACGAGTTCGCCGTGTTACTGCCCGTCGCCGACTCCACCACGTCGGCCACCCGGGTCGCCCGCGGCCTTGTCGCCGCGCTCAGCTCGCCTCTCGACCTCGACGGCCTCACCCTCGTCCTGGAGGCCAGCGCCGGCGTCGCCGTCTTCCCCGACCACGCCCTGGACGCCGAAGGCATGCTGCGGCGGGCGGATGTGGCGATGTACCAGGCGAAAAGGGACCGTACGGGCGTGGAGGTGTACGAGTCCAAGCGGGACTCCAACACCCCGGACCGGCTCGGCCTGCTGGGCGATCTGCGCCGGGCGCTGGACGCTCACGAGGTGCAGCTGCACTACCAGCCCAAGGTCCGCTTCGACGGACAGGTCGCGGGCCTGGAGGCGCTGGTGCGCTGGGTCCATCCCGAGCGCGGGAAGGTTCCGCCGGACGAGTTCATCGCCATCGCCGAGTCCTCCGGGCTGATGCCCCATCTGACGGAGTACGTGCTGGAGACCGCGCTCGGCCAGGTCGCCAAGTGGCGCGCCCAGGGGCTGCGGGTGCCGGTGGCGGTGAACGTCTCGCCGCGCGATGTGCATACGCCCGGTTTCGCCGGGTCGGTCGCGGCCCGGCTGGCCCGGCACGGGGTCCCCGCGGGCGCCCTGCAGCTGGAGATCACCGAGCATGTGCTGCTGGAGGACCCGCAGCGCGCCGCGGACACCCTCGCGGGCCTGACCGGACACGGCGTGAAGATGTCGCTGGACGACTTCGGCACCGGGTACTCGTCCCTGGTGCATCTGCGGCGGCTGCCGGTGAGCGAGCTGAAGATCGACCGATCGTTCGTCGCGCGGCTGGCCGTGGACAACGAGGACGCCGAGATCGTGCGCTGCACGGTCGATCTGGCGCATTCGCTGGGGTTGCTGGTCGTCGCCGAGGGCGTGGAGGACGACGAGACGTGGGAGCGGCTGCGGGATCTGGGGTGTGACGCCGTACAGGGGTGGCTGGTCGCTGCGGCGATGCCTCCCGAGGAGACCACGGCGTGGTTGCGGGCGCGCGGGTCTCGCGGGTGGCAGAGGCCGCGCGCCGCGCTGCCTGCCGCCGAGTAGTTCTCCCACCCGCCCGCCCGTGCGGTCCCGCGCCCCCACAAGGCGTGTGCGGTGTGAGGCGTGTGCCGTCAGGCTCCCGCGAAGTGGGCGATCAGCAGCGCCACGCGCTCCTCGTGGGCCCTTTCCGGCAAGCGGCCGCTTCTCATCAGCGTGGCCAAGCCGTGCAGACCCGCCCAGAACGTCTCCGTCAGCAGGCCGGGGTCCTCGCCCTCGGCCGTGATCGGCTCGACGGCCGCGAGCAGCTCACCGAACGCCTCCCGCAACGGCGCCGGGGACTCCTCCGTGGCGAACGGCAGGTCCACCAGGTGGGTGAACATCGCGTCGTAGAGGGCGGGCCGGCGCCGTGCGAAGGACGTGTAGGTCTCCGCGACCGCCGTCAGCTCCTCCCGCGTGCCGTGTACGGCGGTCCGCGCCTGGCGCAGCTCCGTCGCCAGGTCGGCGCAGCCCTGCACCGAGACCGCCGCCATGATCGCGTCCTTGCCCTTGAAGTGGCTGTAGAGGACCGGCTGGCTGTACTCGATCTCGGCGGCCAGCCGGCGGGTGGTCACCGCGTCCCAGCCCTCGGCCTCGGCCAGCTCCCGGGCGGCCGTCACGATCAGCCGCTCACGTTCCGCTCGTTCGCGCTCCCTGGTTCGGTGTGCTGGGCCTCGTCCTGCTGGCCTTCGCCGGAGCCCGTGCCGAGGCGTGGTTCATGCTCGCCGTGGCACTCGTACCGCTGGGAGACACGTGGACGGTGCTGCGTCACGGCGGCACGAAGGCCGTGGCCTTCGGGATCCACTTCGCCACGGCAGTCGTTGTCCTGATCGGCGTGGGACTGCTCTTCGCGGTCTGACGACCGACGACACCACACGACATCAGCGAGGGGGAAGGTCATGTCACTGTTCGTGCCGGAGTCCGGTGATTCCGTGATCGTGCGCGGCGCCGATGCCGAGGTGGTCGGGGGTACCCCGGTCGGCGTCCAGCTGCTGGCCGACCACAGCGCGACCGGAGGGGCGCTGTCCGCCGTGCGCGTCACCCTGGCGGAGGGCGCCGATGGCGCTCGGCCCCACCTCCACCACACCGGGGCGGAGATGTTCTACCTGCTCGACGGGTGCGCCGAGATCCTCTCCGGCGACGACATCGTCACCGCCGAGCGCGGCGATCTCGTCGTCCCGCCGGAGAAGCCGCACGCCTTCGCCGCCGTCCCGGAGGCCACCGCGGACATCCTCATCGTGTTCACCCCGGGCATCGAGCGCTTCGAGTACTTCCGCCACCTCCAGCGCATCCGCCTCGGCGAGGCCACCCCGGAGAGCATCCTCGAGGTGCAGGAGCGGTACGACAACCACTTCCTCAGGAGCGAGGTCTGGGAGGGCCGCCGGGGCTGACGAGCGAGGGCCCGGTGAACCGGCTGACGAACGGGGGCGGCGGGGGGCTCGGTAAACCGTTTCACGGCCACGGCTCCCCGCCCCATAGGATTGAGCCCAAACCACACACACTCACCCAGAGGATCGCTGCATGCCTGGCATCACGCGCGAGGAGGTCGCCCACCTCGCCCGGCTGGCGCGTCTGGAGCTGAAGCCCGAAGAACTCGACCACTTCGCGGGACAGCTGGACGACATCATCGGCGCGGTCGCCCGCGTCAGCGAGGTCGCCGACCAAGACGTACCGCCGACCTCGCACCCGCTCCCGCTGACGAACGTCATGCGGCCGGACGAGGTCCGTCCCTCGCTCACCCCCGAGCAGGCGCTGTCCGGCGCCCCGGCCCAGGAGCAGCAGCGTTTCAAGGTGCCGCAGATCCTGGGAGAGGAGTGACCGACATGACGGACAGCAACATCATCAAGCTCACGGCCGCGCAGATCGCCGAGAAGATCGCCTCCGGCGAGCTGACGGCCGTCGAGGTCACCGAGGCCCACCTCGCCCGCATCGACGCCGTCGACGAGAAGGTGCACGCCTTCCTGCACGTCGACCGCGAGGGCGCCCTCGCCCAGGCCCGCGCCGTCGACGAGAAGCGCGCGCGGGGGGAGAAGCTCGGGCCGCTCGCCGGCGTGCCCGTCGCGCTCAAGGACATCTTCACCACCGAGGGCGTGCCCACGACCGTCGGCTCGAAGATCCTGGAAGGGTGGATTCCGCCATATGACGCCACCCTCACCAAGAAGCTGAAGGCCGCCGACGTCGTCATCCTCGGCAAGACCAACATGGACGAGTTCGCCATGGGGTCCAGCACCGAGAACAGCGCGTACGGGCCCACCGGCAACCCCTGGGACCTCACCAAGATCCCCGGTGGCTCCGGTGGCGGTTCCTCCGCCGCGCTCGCCTCCTTCCAGGCGCCGCTCGCCATCGGCACCGACACCGGCGGCTCCATCCGCCAGCCGGCCGCCGTCACCGGCACGGTCGGCGTGAAGCCGACGTACGGCGCGGTGTCCCGCTTCGGCATGGTCGCCTTCTCCTCGTCCCTCGACCAGGGCGGGCCCTGCGCCCGTACGGTCCTGGACGCCGCCCTGCTGCACGAGGTGATCGCCGGGCACGACCCGCTCGACTCCACCTCCGTCGACGCCCCGGTCCCGGCGGTGGTCGAGGCCGCCCGCAACGGCTCGGTGCGGGGCATGCGCGTCGGCGTGGTCAAGCAGTTCCGCGGCGAGGGCTACCAGGCCGGCGTCATCCAGCGCTTCGACGAGTCGGTCGAACTGCTCAAGGAGCTGGGCGCCGAGATCGTCGAGCTGGACTGCCCGTCCTTCGACCTCGGCCTGTCGGCGTACTACCTGATCGCGCCCTCCGAGTGCTCCTCCAACCTCGCCCGCTTCGACGGCCTGCGCTACGGCCTGCGGACCGGCGACGACGGCGGCCACTCGGCCGAGGAGGTCACCTCGCTGACCCGCGAGGCCGGCTTCGGCCCCGAGGTGAAGCGCCGGATCATGCTGGGCACGTACGCCCTGTCGAGCGGGTACTACGACGCGTACTACGGCTCCGCGCAGAAGGTCCGCACGCTCATCACGCGTGACTTCGAGAAGGCCTTCGAGCAGGTGGACGTCATCGTCTCGCCGACGACGCCCACCACCGCCTTCCCGATCGGCGAGCGCGCCGACGACCCGATGGCGATGTACCTCGCGGACCTGTGCACCATCCCGACCAACCTGGCGGGCAACGCGGCCATGTCCCTGCCCTGCGGTCTCGCCCCGGAGGACAACCTCCCGGTGGGCCTGCAGATCATCGCCCCGGCGATGCAGGACGACCGCCTGTACAAGGTGGGCGCCGCCGTCGAGGCCGCCTTCGTGGAAAAGTGGGGACACCCGCTCCTTGAGGAGGCTCCGTCGCTGTGAGCAAGCTGTCCAAGGCCAAGGACTTCAAGAAGTCCAAGTCCGGTACGTACCTGTCGATGGCCACCACCGCGTTCGGCGCGATCGGTGTCACCAAGCAGATCAAGAAGGCCCGCGCCGAGCACGACACGCTGCGGCTGATCGACGCGACGCTGTCCGCCGCGGCGATCGTGACCGGCCTCGCGATCCTCTACCGAGAGCTGAAGCGGCTGGGCGACGACGACGTCCTGCTGGGCTGAGAGGGAAGTTTTCACCGTGACCACCACGACCGACCTGGTGTCGTACGAGGACGCGCTGGCGTCGTACGACCCTGTCATGGGCCTTGAGGTCCATGTCGAACTCGGCACCAAGACCAAGATGTTCTGCGGGTGTTCGACCGAGCTGGGCGCCGACCCCAACTCGCAGACCTGCCCGACCTGCCTCGGCCTGCCGGGCGCGCTTCCGGTCGTCAACGCGACCGGCGTCGAGTCCGCGATCAGGATCGGTCTCGCGCTGAACTGCGAGATCGCCGAGTGGTGCCGCTTCGCCCGGAAGAACTACTTCTATCCGGACATGCCGAAGAACTTCCAGACCTCCCAGTACGACGAGCCGATCGCCTTCAACGGCTACCTCGACGTGCAGCTGGAGGACGGCGAGACCTTCCGCGTGGAGATCGAGCGCGCCCACATGGAGGAGGACACCGGCAAGTCGACGCACGTCGGCGGCGCCACCGGCCGTATCCACGGCGCGTCCCACTCGCTGCTGGACTACAACCGCGCCGGCATCCCGCTCATCGAGATCGTCACCAAGCCGATCGTGGGCGCCGGCGAGCGCGCCCCCGAGGTGGCGAAGGCGTACGTCCGTGAGCTGCGCGAGGTCATCCGTGCCCTCGGTGTGTCCGAGGCCCGCATGGAGATGGGCCAGATGCGCTGCGACGTGAACCTGTCGCTGATGCCCAAGGGCAGCGACAAGTTCGGCACGCGCAGTGAGACGAAGAACGTCAACTCGCTGCGTTCCGTGGAGCGTGCGGCCCGCTTCGAGATCATGCGGCACGCGGCCGTGCTGTCGTCCGGCGGCACGATCGTGCAGGAGACCCGCCACTTCCACGAGGACACCGGGTCCACGACCTCGGGCCGCGTGAAGGAGGAGGCCGAGGACTACCGGTACTTCCCGGAGCCCGACCTCGTGCCGGTCGCGCCGTCGCGCGAGTGGGTCGAGGAGATCCGCGCCGCGCTGCCGGAGATGCCGCTGGCCCGCCGTACCCGGCTGCTCGCCGAGTGGGGCATCACGGCCATCGACATGCAGGCGATCCTCAACGCCGGTGCGCTGGACCCGATCGTCGCCACCATCGACGCCGGTGCCGACGCGGCCTCCGCCCGCAAGTGGTGGATGGGCGAACTGGCGCGCAGCGCCAACGAGTCGGGCACGGCGCTGGACGAGCTGGCCATCACGCCGCAGCAGGTCGCCCGGGTCACCGAGCTGGTGACCTCCGGTGACCTGAACGACAAGCTGGCCCGCCAGGTCATCGAGGGCGTCCTCGCCGGCGAAGGCACTCCGGACGAGGTCGTCGAGAAGCGCGGTCTCAAGGTGGTCTCCGACGACTCGGCCCTCGGTACGGCCGTCGACGAGGCCATCGCCGGCAACCCCGGCATCGCGGACAAGATCCGCGGCGGCAAGGTGGCCGCCGCCGGCGCCCTGGTCGGCGCGGTCATGAAGGCGACCCGGGGCCAGGCCGACGCGGCTCGCGTCAAGGAACTGATCCTGGAGAAGCTGGGCGTGAGCGAGGGCTGAGCCCGCACCGCGCACCGTACGGCCCCGGCGGCATGTCCGCCGGGGCCGTACGCATGTCCGGGCGCCCCGCCGCACCTGCTCGCACCCGGAGGCACTACGCTCGCCCGCCATGAGTGGACGCACCGATTCCGACGCCGGACCCGCGATAGCGGAGAACGCGGAGCAACAGACGGGAGACCGGCCGATCGGACAGGACGCGGGGCGGCCGGTCGGGGAGGACCCGGACGAGCAGAACGGGGAGGACGCGCAGGAGCAGGTCGGGGAGCAGTCGGTCGGGGAGGCCCGGCGGGCCCGTTGGATCGCCGCCGCGACCGGGGTGCTGCTCGCGCTCGCGGGGCTGGCCGCCGCCCTGGTGCGGTTCACCGGCGCCGCGCCGGTCCGCGTCCCCGCCGCCTTTGCCCTCGGCGCCGCCGTGTGCGCTTTCGCCGCGGTGCTCGGGGCCAAAGGCCGTACCCGCAGGGCCCTGTGGCTGTTGATCGCGGGGACCATGGTCATGGCGTTCGGAGACCAGTCCGACTGAATCCCGCGAAGTGCCGGGCGAAGCGCGCGAAGTGCCGCTCGGGGCGACAGAGTTCGCCGGAATGTCCTGTGACGTCTCTCCCACTCCTGTGAATAAGCCCACGAACACGGCAAACGATCACTTTCGCCTGCAAGAGTGTCTGCGATTACTCATACCTTCTTTGCGGGCTGTTCAGTTTTGGACGATTGTTCCCGGCCAAAGATCCACACATCGTCTCTGGGAGCACGTCCGTGGCAGACCTCGCCCGTTGGTGTGTCCGGCATCGACTGATCGCGGTCCTGCTGTGGCTGCTCGCCTTCGGCGGGGCCACCGCTGCCGCCGCGGTGGCGGGTTCGGCGTACTCGAACGACTACGAGGTCCCCGACACCGAGTCCGGCCGCGCGACCCGGCAGCTCGAAGCGGGGTTCCCGGGACTGGGCGGGGACAGTGACACCGTGGTCTGGCACACCGCCGCCGGTACCGTCCGCGCCGCCGACGTCGAGCAGACCATGACCCAGACCCTGGACCGGATCGCGGCGCTGCCCGGCGTCGCCTCGGTGACCGGCCCCTACCGCGGCCAGGGCGGGCACCGGATCAGCGCCGACGGCCACACGGCCTACGCCACCGTCACCCTCACCCAGTCCGCCGAGCACATCGGCGCCGCCGAGGCGCGGGCCGTGGTGCGCACCGCCAAGGCCGCCGAGGGCGACGGACTCCAGGTGGAGCTGGGCGGCACCGCGATCGGGCGCACCGAGTCCCCGCACGAGCACACCGCCGAGCTGGTCGGCGTACTCGTCGCCGCCGTCGTCCTGTTCCTCGCCTTCGGCTCGCTCGCCGCCTCGCTGCTGCCCATCGCCACCGCGCTGGTCGGCGTCGGCACCGCCTACGCCGGCATCGGACTGCTCGGCCACGCCATGACGGTCGCCGACTTCGCGCCCATGCTCGGCATGCTGATCGGTCTCGGCGTCGGCATCGACTACGCGTTGTTCATCGTGACCCGGCACCGGCGCGGTCTGAAACGCGGCCTGAGCGTCACCGAGGCCGCCGTGCACGCCGTGGCCACCACCGGGCGCGCGGTCGTGTTCGCGGGTGCGACGGTGTGCATAGCCCTGCTCGGGATGCTCACCCTGCGGCTGAGCTTCCTCAACGGGGTCGCCGTGGCCGCCTCGCTGACGGTCGTGCTCACCGTCGCCGCCTCGGTCACCCTGCTGCCCGCCCTGCTGTCGTACCTCGGCCCCCGCGCGCTCAGCCGCCGCGAGCGTCGCCGGCTCGACCGGCACGGGCCGCGCCCGGAACTGCCCACCGGTCTCGCCGCCCGCTGGTCGGCGCTGGTCGAACGCCGTCCCAAGCTGCTCGGCGCACTCGCCATGGCCGTCATCGCCGTACTCGCCCTGCCGACCCTCTCCCTCCACCTCGGCACCTCCGACCAGGGCAACGACCCGCGCACCGCCACCACCCGCAAGGCCTACGACCTGCTCGCCGAGGGCTTCGGACCCGGCGTGAACGGGCCGCTCACCCTGGTGACCCGGGTGGCCGGCGCCGCCGACAGGCTCGCCCTGGACAACCTCGACGACACCCTCCGCGACACCCGGGGCGTCGCCTCCGTCACCCCGGCCACCTACGACACCGGCGGCGACACCGCCTACCTCACCGTCGTCCCCGAGTCCGCGCCGCAGTCGCAGGACACCAGCGACCTCGTGGACCGGCTGCGCACCGACGTGCTGCCGCGCGCCGAGACCGGCACCTCCCTCGACATCCAGGTCGGCGGGGTCACCGCCGGCTACGACGACTTCGCGGATGTGATCGTCGGCAAACTGCCCCTGTTCGTCGGCGCGGTCATCTCGCTCGGCTGCCTTCTGCTGCTCGTCGCGTTCCGCTCGCTCGGCATCCCGCTGAAGGCCGCCGCGATGAACATCGCCGCCGTGGCCGCCGCGTTCGGCGTCGTCGTCGCCGTCTTCCAGTGGGGCTGGGGCAGCGAACTGCTGGGACTGGGCCGGGCCGGACCCATCGAGCCGTTCCTGCCGGTCATCATGGTCTCGGTGCTCTTCGGCCTCTCCATGGACTACCAGGTCTTCCTGGTCAGCCGGATGTACGAGGAGTGGCTGGAGACCGGCGACAACCGGCGCGCCGTCCGCGTGGGCCTCGCCGAGACCAGCCGGGTCATCAACTCCGCCGCGGTCATCATGATCTCGGTCTTCCTCGCCTTCGTGCTCAGCGGCGACCGGGTCATCGCCATGTTCGGCATCGCGCTGGCCGCCGCCGTCGCCCTGGACGCCTTCGTGCTGCGCACCCTGCTCGTGCCCGCGCTGATGCATCTCCTCGGCGCCGCCAACTGGTGGCTGCCCGCCTGGCTGGAGCGCCGGCTGCCCCGCGTCAGCATCGAGCCGCCCGAGTGCCGCGCCGCGCATGAGAGGCTCGGCAGCGTGTCGGTGGAGGAACTGCGGGAGGAAGGGCACCCCGATGTACGCGATATCCCTGGGTGACGACGGCGCCGAGCTGCGGCCCCTGGAGGTCTGGCACGCCGAGGAGGTGCTCGCCAACATCGACCGGGGACGGGAGTTCATCGGCCGGCACATCGGGCTGCCGGACGTGGTGTCCGACCTGGCGGGCGCCCGTTCCTGGGTGAAGTCGTACGCCGACAAGCGCGCCGTCGACGCGGGCAGCCTGCACGGCATCTGGCTCGACGGGAAGCTGGTCGGCGGTCTGCTGTTCCGGGTCTGGGACACCCAGAGCGGCGTGTGCGAGGCCGGCTGCTGGCTGGAGCCCGCGGCGGCCGGGCGCGGGCTGGTCACGCGGGGCATGCGGGTGCTGCTGGACTGGGCCTTCGAGGAGCGCGGCATGCACCGCGTGGAGTGGTATGCGTCCTCCGCCAACGACCCCAGCAACAACGTGGCTCGGCGGCTCGGCATGACCCGCGAGGGCGTCCTCCGCGAGAACTACCCGCACCGGGGCGTGCGGGCCAGCACCGAGATCTGGTCCGTGCTCGCCCCGGAGTGGCGGGCAGCACGCGCGCGTAGCGGGCAGAACGATCATTAAGAGACTTCTCAGACAGCGTCCGTACGGTGCCGGGCATGGGAACGAAGACAGAGGCAGGCGCTGAGGCGCGCAAGGACGACGAGACGGTGGTGGAGGCCGCCACCGAGGACGAGGCCGCGCGGGCGGAGGCTCTTGAGGACGCCGAGCAGGAGGAGCCCGGCGAGGAGAAGGCCGCCGAAGAGGACGCCGTCGAAGAGGACGCCGTCGAGCCGGAGGCCAAGGAGCCCTCCGGGGTGGGCCAGGGCGCCGGCGCCGTCGTCTCCGCCGCACTGGGACTCGTCTCGCTCAGCGGCGGCTGGATCGGCACCGTGGCGGGCGCCCGCGAGCAGCTCGTCGGCCAGCTGCGGACCTCCTCCACGGCGAGCGTCGCCACCCAGATCAAGGCGGTCTACGGCAACGCCTGGCACAGCACCGCCCTGTGGGCCGGCCTGTTCGCGCTGGCGGCGCTGCTGACCGGAGCGGTGGTGCTCGCCCGGCCCGCCTTCGGCGCGCCCGGCCGCCCGCAGGCCCCCTGGATCAAGTCGGTCGCCTGGGCGGGCGTCTCGCTCGGTGTCATCGGCCTGCTGCTGGCCGTCCTGAAGTACTCGGACGCCCTGCTCGGCCTGCCCTCGACCGGCTGAGAACCCCCAGGCCACCGGGGCCTTAGGGAATCCATGAGCACCTTATGGACTCCCTGAGGCCCCTTACGCGCGCGTGCGGCCCGTACGCCGCCCGAAGATGCGGAACTCTCCCGATGTGGCGCACCCCCCGGGGAGACGAAGGTGGAGGCATCGCAGAACGCGACGCACCACACCGACCCTCCCAGAAGGACCCGCCATGATCGAGATCGAGTACCACAAGATGCGCTCCGCCGAGCTGATCCGCGAGGCCGAGCAGCAGCGCCTGGTCCGCGAGTTGGCCCGGGCCCGGCGCGCCGCCCGCCACGAGGCCGCGGCCGGCCACGACAACGCGGCCGCCGAGTCCCATAGCGACCGCCCCCGCCGGCGCCGGATCCCGCGCACCGCGTGAACCCCGGACCGCCGGACCGGGGCGGCCCCGGCCCGGAAGAGAGCCGTTCGGAAGAGAGCCGTTCGGAAGGTGGCCGCACGGGGGTCGGCCGCCTTCCGGGCCTTCCCGGCCAGGGTCGTACGACCGCCCGGCGCGGCCGTACGACTGTCCCGTCTGTGGACACGACCCTCCCGGCCGCCGGTACGACGATCACACCAGAGCTGTGGAAAACGAGTCCCCCGCTGTCCGGACCTCGTGCGATGCTCGGGCCCGTGGAGACCAGGTCCGTCAGTCCCGTGTTCGTCGGCCGCACCGACGAGCTGGACACGTTGAACGACAAGCTCGCCCGCGCCCGCGCCGGCGAGCCGCAGGCGCTGCTGCTCGGCGGCGAGGCGGGGGTCGGCAAGACCCGCCTCGTCGAGGAGTTCGCCACGGCCGCGACCCGGCACGCGGTCGTCGCCGTCGGCGGCTGTGTGGAGATCGGCGCCGACGGGCTGCCGTTCGCCCCGTTCTCCACCGCGCTGCGCGCCCTGCGCGACGCCCTGCCCGAGGAGTTCGCCGCCGCCGCGCGGGGACAGGAGGAGGAACTGGCCCGCCTCCTGCCCGACCTGGGCGAGGCCGGCGCCGGCCGCCACGACGAGCAGGGCATGGCCCGCCTGTTCGAACTCACCGCCCGCCTGCTGGAACAGGTCGCCGCCGCACAGCCGGTCGTGCTGGTCCTGGAGGACCTGCACTGGGCCGACGCCTCCACCCGCCACCTCCTCGCCTACCTCTTCCGCACCCTGCGCACCGGCCGGCTTCTGGTCCTCGCCAGCTACCGCTCCGACGACATCCACCGCCGGCACCCGCTGCGCCCCCTGCTCGCCGAACTCGACCGGCTGCGCACCGTCCGCCGTATCGAACTCGCCCGGTTCACCCGCGAGGAGGTCGGCCGTCAGATCGCCGGCATCCTCGCCGCCGAACCCGACCCCGCGCGCGTGGACGAGATCTTCGAACGCTCCGACGGCAACGCCTTCTTCGTCGAGGAACTCGCCGTCGCCGCCTCGGAGGGCTGCCGCACCGGCCTGACCGACTCCCTGCGCGACCTGCTGCTGGTCCGGGTCGAGGCGCTGCCCGAGAGCGCCCAGCGGGTCGCCCGCATCGTCGCCGAGGGCGGCTCCACCGTGGAGTACCGGCTGATCGAGGCCGTCGCCGGGCTCACCGAGGACGACCTCATCGAGGCTTTGCGAGCCGCCGTCGGCGCCAACCTCCTCACCGCCACCCGGGCCGGCGACGGCTACCGCTTCCGGCACTCCCTGGTCCGTGAGGCCGTCGCCGACGACCTGCTGCCCGGCGAACGCTCCCGGCTCAACCGGCGCTACGCCGAGGCCCTGGAGGCCGACCCCACGCTCGTCCCGGCCGACGCGCGCGTGATGCGGCTGGCCAGCTACTGGTACCACGCCCACGACGCCGCCAAGGCCCTGCCCGCCGTCCTGGACGCCTCCGTCGTCGCCCGCCGCCGGCACGCCTACACCGAGCAACTCGGGCTCCTGGAGCGGGCGATGGAGCTGTGGGACAGCGTCCCGGAGGAGGTGCGCTCCGCCCTGCGCCCGGTCGACTACACCGAGGTCTATCCTCCGTGCGGCTGCGACCCGGCCACCACCCCACTGCGCTACCTGGACCTGATGGCCGAGGCCGCCGTCGCGGGCCGCTTCGGCGGCGAACGCGAACGCGCCCTGAAGATCACCAAGCGGGCACTGCGCCTCCTTGAGGACGACCCGGACCCCTTGCGCGCCGCCTGGTTCTGGGTACAGCGCTCCCGGCTCGTCCAGGCCCAGGCCCGCGGCGACGGCTGGCAGGAACTGGGCACCGCGCAGGACCTGGTGCGTGGCCTGCCCCCGTCCGAGGTGCACGCCGAGGTGCTGGCCCTCGCCGCCGGCTGGTCCATGCTGCACCGGCCCGGACCCGAGGCCTTCGCCGCCGCCGAGCGCGCCGTGGAGTACGCGCGCATGGTCGGCGCCCGCGACATCGAACTGCACGCCCGCCTCACTTTGGGCGGCCTCATGGTGGACGCCGGCGACTTCGACGGCGGGCTCGCGGAGATGCGGCAGGTCCTGACGGACACCCTCGCCGAGGGCGTGCACGATGTCGCGGGCCGCGCCTATGTGAACCTGCCGTCGGAGCTGCAGAGCGTCGGCCGGGACCGGGAGGCGGTGGCCCTGCTGCGCGAGGGCATCGCCTTCGCCGGCACGTACGGACAGCTGGACTCCGAGGCGTGGATGTGGAGCAACCTGTCCGACGGGCTGTACTCGCTCGGTCAGTGGCAGGAGGCCGTCGAGGCCGCGGCGCACGCCACCCGGGTCGGCCACAGCGCCAAGCCCCGGGGCGCGGGCGCCCTGAAGCTGGCCCACCTCGCGCTGGCCCGTGGCGACCTCGCCGAGGCCGGCCGGCACCTCGCCGCCGCCCGCGCCCACTACGGCACGCACGACCCCATGCCCCAGCAGTCCTTGCCGCTGGCCCGCATCACCATCGGCGTCGCCGCGGCGGAGGGCCGTATCGCCGACGCCCGCGCCGAACTGCTCCAGGTCCTGGAGGCCGGATTCCCGCCGGGCACCCACCGCTACGGCTGGCCCGTGCTGCTGGCCGCCGCCACCGCCGAGGCCGACGCCCGCGCCCTGCCCGACGCCGAGCCCGGCCGCGAAGAGATCCTCGACCGCCTCCTCGAAACGGCCCGGAGGCTCACCACCCGCGCCCCGCTGTGGCAGGCCTACGAACGGTGGACGCGCGCCGAGTTGCTCCGCGCGCAGGACCGGGACACCGCCGACACCTGGACGCCGGTGGTCACCGCCTTCGAGTGCCTGGACCGCCCCTACGACCTCGCCAGAGTCCGCCACCGCCTCGCCGGAGCCCTCCTCGCCGAAGCCGACGGCGGCGACGACGAGCGCGACCGCGCGCTGGAACTGCTCCGGCTGGCCGCGGCGGTCGCCGCCCACCTCGGCGCCCGCCCGCTCGCCGACGCCGTCGCCCGGCTCGCCCAGCGCGCCCGCCTCACCCTGACCCGCGCCTCCCGCGACAGCCTCGCCCCTGTCGACCCGGCCGCGGCCCTCGGCCTCACCAGCCGGGAGCGGGACGTGCTGCGCCTGGTCTCGGCCGGCCGCAGCAACCGCCGGATCGCCGAGGAGCTGTTCATCTCCCCGAAGACCGCGAGCGTCCACGTCTCCAACATCCTGAGCAAGCTCGGCGTCTCGGGTCGGGGCGAGGCGGCGGCGCTGGCACACCGGCTGGGCCTCTTCCCGGCCGAGACCCTCGGTGCCGGAACGACGGGCTGAGACCTACGCTGGGGACAAGCCGTAAGGCCGCAAAGGGGAGAAAGCGGGGGAGCAGCCGTGTTCAACGCCTTCGAGGAACTGTTCGCGCCCGGCCGCAAACACACCCGGGACGAGCAGAACCGTCTGGAACTGACCCGAGAGGACGTGGGCGACGCCGACCCAGGGCGCGGCCCCATCGACCTGACGTCCGGGAAGGCGGTCATACGTCTTCCCGACCCGTCGCCTGACGAGGAGGAGCAGGAGCAGGAGGAGGAGCAGGAGGAGGAGCAGGAGGAGGAGCAGGAGGAGGAGCAGGCGGAGAGCCGCCAAGAGGCCGCCGAAGGGGCGTGAGGCGTGAGGTGGGAGGCGTCTGGCAGGGAGACGTGAGGCGTCCGGTGGGCGTTACCTCACCTGCGCCTCCAGCACCCGGTCGTCCCCTTGCTTCGGATGTCCCCGGCCGTCCGTGTTGCTCGTCACCAGCCACACCCGGTCGCCGCCCGCCGCGACCACCGTGCGCAGCCGGCCGTACGTGCCGGTGAGGAAGGGCTGCGGTGCCGCCGAGGTCTCCGTGCCGCGCAGCGGGATGCGCCACAGGCGCTGCCCCTTCAGACCGGCCATCCAGATCACGCCCTTCACGTAGGCGATGCCGCTGGGGGAGGCGTCGTCGGTGTGCCACTGGGCCATCGGGTTCTGCAACGCGGCGTCGGAGGACCTGCCCTCGGCCTGCGGCCAGCCGTAGTTGCCGCCCGGCTTGATCGCGTTCAGCTCGTCCCAGGTGTCCTGGCCGAACTCCGAGGCGAACAGGCGCTGTCGGTCGTCCCAGGCGAGGCCCTGGACGTTGCGGTGGCCGTACGAGTACACCGGCGAGCCGGGGAAGGGGTTGCCCGGAGCCGGTTCGCCCTCCGGGGTCAGGCGCAGGATCTTGCCACCCAGGGACTTCTTGTCCTGGGCCAGGCCACGTGTGCCGCTCTCGCCGGTGCCCGCGTACAGCATCCCGTCCGGACCGAAGGCGATCCGGCCGCCGTTGTGGACGGTGCCCTTGGGGATGCCCTTGAACACCGTGTCCGGAGCGCCCAGTTGCTCACCGGCGGGCTTGCGCTCGTCGTACAGCATGCGGGCGATGCGGTTGTCCGAGGCGGAGGTGAAGTAGGCGTAGACCATGTGGTCCGCGGCGTAGTCGGGGGAGAGGGCGATGCCCAGCAGACCGCCCTCACCGGCCGGGGCGACCCCGGAGACCTTGCCCAGCACGGTCGTGCGGCCCGTCTTCTCGTCGATCCGGACGATCGTCCCGTCGTCACGCGAGGACACCAGCAGACCGCCGCCGGGCAGCGGGGCCAGTCCCCACGGCGTCCTCAGGCCCTCGGCGACGGTGCGCAGCACCTTCACCGAGCCCTTGGCCGGCGGGGCGGGATCGGCGACCCGGCCGGAGGGGGACGCGCCCGCCGCCGTACCCGGGGACGCCGTCCGCCCGGGGGCGAGGGGGAAGTGCCCTCCGCCGGAGGAGCACCCGGCCGCGAGCAGGAGGGCAGCCACGGCCAACACGGCAGGCACAGCTCGACGTTGCACGATCAGGGTCCCTTCGAGGCGGCGGTCCGGCGACGGATTTACGAGTACCACTTCTCATACACCGGCCGGGTGGGGTCCAGGGCCTGCCCGGTGGGGCCGGGGTCCCAATCCCCGGGCCCCGAATCCAGGAACCTGGCCCTCGATCCCAGCCCGCGGCCCCCGGACACCGGCCCCTGGCCCCTGGCCCCCGGCCCCCACACCCCCTCAGTCCCACGCCCCTCAGTCCCAAGACCCCCGTGCCGCAGGCAGCCCCGATATCTCCGTCAAGTCCTGCTCGGTCAGGTGTACCTCGGTCGCCGCCGCGTTCTCCGTCGCCCAGCGTTCCTGTTTCGTGCCCGGGAGGGCGATCACATGGCGGCCCTGGGACAGGACCCAGGCCAGGGCCACCTGGGCCGGGGTGACGTGGTCGCCGTGGCGGCGCGCGATGCGGCGCAGGCCCGCGACGATCGGCTGGTTGGCTGCCATCATCTCGGCGGTGAAGCGGGGATGGCGGGCCCGGACGTCGTCCGGTTCGAAGCCCTCGCCGGGCGTCAGCGTGCCGCTCAGGAAGCCGTTGCCCAGCGGCATCGCCGCGAGGAGGCCCACGCCCCGCGCCTCGCACCACGGCAGCAGCGCCTGCAGGGCCTCCGGCGACCACACCGACAGCTCCGCCTCCACCGCGGCCACCGGGAACACCTGCTGCACCCGCTGCAGTTGCCGCAAGGTGGCGTCGTGCAGCCCGCCCCCGGAGCGGCGGCCGCCGCGCGCGCCCACCGCGCACAGGCCCAGCGCCCGCACCTTGCCGGCCCGCACCAGCTCGGCCATCGCGCCCCAGGTCTCCTCGACGGGGACCTCGGGGTCGGCGCGGTGCAGCTGGTAGAGGTCGATCACGTCGGTCTGCAGCCGCCGCAGCGAGGCGTCGCAGGCCCGCTTCACATACCCGGGGCGGCCGTTGGCCACGATGTGCTGCTCGCCCACCAGCAGCCCCACCTTCGTGGAGACGAAGGCGTCCGCGCGCCGCTCCTTCAGCACCCGGCCGAGGAGCAGTTCGTTGGTGAACGGGCCGTACATGTCCGCCGTGTCGAGGAGGGTCGAGCCCAGGTCCAGCGCCCGGTGCACGGCCTTGACCGATGTGTCGCCCCGCTGCCGTGACCCGCTGTACGCCCAGCTCATCGGCATGCACCCGAGTCCGATGGCCCCCACCGCGAGCGCCCCCGCGCCGATCGTCCTGCGCTCCACCTGCTCGTGACCCTCCCTCTGCCCGGACCCCAACCTAACCTCTGCACGCGCGCGTACCCGACGTAGGGCCTGCTCGGACCCCCCGGCCGAAGACGCGCGCGGGGGGCACCGTGCCTGACGCGCGCGGCGGACCCCGTGGCCCTCGTTCACCCGTGCCGACCGGCTGCCGCGGATTTTCTCCGGCCGGTCCGACCGGACGCGCCGGGCAGGACATAGCCTCCATGCCATGACTGCAGACGTATGGCTGCCCATAGCGCCGGAGGAGATCGAGGGGCTTCCCGAGGGGCCCCGGTACCTGTTCTGGGACGGAGGCGAGGACGGGAACCAGCCCTTTCCCGGCGACCCTGCGGACTGCGTCGTGTACGTGGTGCCGTACATGAAGCGGCTGTCGGTCAGAGTGCGTCCGCTGGAGCGGCTGGCCAACGTCCGGGTCATCCAGACGCTGACGGCCGGCGTCGACGACGTCACCACGCAGCTGTCGGTCATCCGGCCGGGCGTCCAGCTGTGCAACGCGCGCGGGGTGCACGAGGCGAGCACCGCCGAACTCGCCCTCACCCTGACCCTCGCCTCCCTGCGCGGCATCCCCGGATTCGTCCGTGCCCAGCAACAGGAGCGCTGGGAGAGCGCGGTCCATCCCGCCCTCGCCGACAAGAGCGTCCTCATCGTCGGCTACGGCGCGATCGGCGCCGCCATCGAAGACCGGCTCGCGCCCTTTGAGCTCGCGCGGGTGGCGCGCGTCGCGCGCTCTGAGCGCACCACGGCGCGCGGTCCGGTGCACCCGCTCACCGATTTGCCCTCCCTGCTTCCACACGCCGACGTCGTGATCCTTTCCACGCCCTTGACGGAGGAGACGAGGGGGCTGGTGGACGCCGAATTCCTGGCGCGGATGAAGGACGGGGCGCTGCTGGTGAACGTGGCGCGCGGGCCCGTCGTCGACACCAAGGCGCTGCTCACGGAGCTGGAGAGCGGCCGGATCGGCGCGGCCCTCGACGTCACCGACCCCGAGCCGCTGCCGCCCGGACACCCGCTCTGGCAGGCCCCGGGCGTGCTCATCAGCCCGCATGTGGGCGGGCCCTCCTCGGCCTTCCTGCCGCGCGCCAAGCGGCTCCTCGCCGACCAGCTGACCCGGTTCGTGCGCCACGAGCCCCTGCGCAACGTGGTCTTGACGACAGGGCCGTAATCGCTTCGCTCGCGGCCTCGTTAGAGCGGAAGGACCCCTCGTCCAGCACCCTCCGCAACCCCTCGGACGCGGGCCGTACCCGCATCCCCGCTGGTCGTCACGGAGCGTAGAGAAGCTATGTCCCTGAGTGACGATCCTGGTGTATCGTCCCGACAGGGGCTGCGCCGTCGACGTACGGCGCCGGGGATGGACATTTCAGATTTTGTGAGGGGGGCGACGGGCGATGCACGGCCTATGGACGAACGATCCGACGCGGCGGAGCCGCCGACGGCGGCCCTGGCGCACGGCCACGCGCAGACGCGGCCACCACACCAGCCATCACCAGCGGAGGCACAGCGCCCGCAGGAGGCACACGCACCCAGCGCACCGGGACCGTCGGGACCCGGGAGCGGCGCTCACCGGGAGGCCCCGGTGAGCGCGCCGCCCTCGATGACGACCGCCCTCGACGGAGCGGTGCGCGCACCGCTTCCACAGCAGGCGCCGCCGCACCGCCGGCCGGGCGTCGGCGAGGGCCCCCGCACGCTGGAGCAACTCGTCCTCGCCCTGGTCTGCGCGGCCTACGCCGTCGGGGCCGCGTTCGACTGGGGTGCGGGCGAAATGGCGCTGATCATGGGCGACTTCGGGCTGAGCGCCGCCGCGGGCACCGCCGCCGTCTCCTGCTTCCTGTACGCCCGCAATCCGCGCATTCGTTTCCGCTCGGCCTGGCTGCTGTTCGCCCTCTCCTCGGCGATGGCGGCCCTCGGCAACGCCGTCTGGGGGTGGTACGAGGTGGTCCTAGGACGGCCCGTGCCCAGCCCCTCCTACGCCGATCTGTTCTTCCTGTGCTTCGCGCCGCCCGCCATCGTGGGCCTGCTGGTGCTCGCCAAACGGCCGGTGACCAAGGCCGGCTGGATCTGCCTGGGGCTCGACGCCTGGCTGATCGGCGGCTCGCTGCTCACGCTGTCGTGGAGCCTCGCGCTCGCCCAGGCGGCCCGCTTCGACGGACCGAGCGTGGCGCACACCGCGCTGTCGCTGGCGTACCCGCTGCTCGACATCGCGCTCGTCAGCATGGTGCTCGCGCTGCACTTCCGCCGTGCCCCGGGCAACCGCACCGCGGTGAACACCGCGATCGGCGCGCTCGCGCTGACCGTGATGTGCGACGCGCTGTTCACCTCGCCGCTGCTGCACAGCAGCTACCGCTCCGGACAGCTGCTGGACGCCGGCTGGTTCGCCGGTTCGCTGCTGCTCGCCTACGCCCCCTGGGCCGCACCGCGCGCCACGGGCGCGCAGGAGGCGCACGTACCGGACGGGCACACCCGCGTGGTCCACGAGCACCTGCCCGGACAGCGCGGCACGGGTCACCAGCACGTGTCCGTGCCCGCACCGGGAGGTGAGCACAGCCGGTATCCGGCCGGCCGGCCGCTCACCGGCTCCATCGCCGCACTCACCCCGTACCTCGCCGCCGCCGTGTGCACCCTGGGCATCCTGTACAACGTCCTCAACGGCCGCCGGCCCGACCACGTGGTCCTGATCACCGCGGGCGCCGTCGTGCTCGCACTCGTCATCCGCCAGGGCATCATGCTGCTGGACAACATCACCCTCACCCAGGAACTGGCGCAGAAGGAGAACCACTTCCGCTCCCTGGTGCAGGGCTCCAGCGACGTGATCATGATCGCCGCACCCAACGGCATCCTGCGCTACGTCTCCCCGGCCGCCGCCGGGGTCTACGGCCGGCCCGCCGAGGAACTGGTCGGCAGCGAGCTGGCCAGTCTGATCCACCCGGAGGACCTGGGCTGCGTGGTGCACGAGGTGCGCCGCTTCCTCGCCGCCAGCCCACTGGAGGAACCGACCACCCGCATCGAGTGCCGCTTCCGGTTCGGCGGTGGGGGCACCTCCCGCTCTGGGGGCACCTCCCGGCCGGAGGCTGGGGGAGAAGCCGAGAGCGGGGGAGGCTGGCTCAATGTGGAGTCGACCGTCAACCGCCACCACGGCGGCCTGATCTTCAACAGCCGGGACGTGACCGAACGCGTGCGCCTGCAGGCGCAGTTGCAGCACAACGCCGAGCACGACCCGCTGACCGACCTGCCCAACCGCGCGCTGTTCACCCGGCGCGTGCAGCAGGCCCTGTCCGGCCGCCGGGCCACCGACCGGGGCGCGGCGCTGCGCAACACGGCCGTGCTCTTCATCGACCTGGACGGCTTCAAGGCCGTCAACGACACGATCGGGCACCAGGCCGGGGACGAGCTGCTCGTCCAGGCCGCCCGCAGACTGCAGGACGCGGTCCGGCAGGGGGACACCGCCTCCCGGCTGGGCGGCGACGAGTTCGCGGCCCTGATCGTCGGAGACGGCACCCGGGACCGTGCCGCCCGGGAGCGGAACATCCTGGAGCTGGCCGAACGCCTGCGGGTGACCCTCTCCCAGCCGTACCCGATCGACGGCAACGATGTCCGGGTCAACGCTTCCATCGGCGTCGCCTTCGCCGAGCCGGGCCTCGGCGCGGGCGAGCTGCTGCGCAACGCCGACCTGGCGATGTACCGCGCGAAATCGGCCGGAAAGGGCCGGGTCGAGCTGTACAAGCCGCAGATGCAGCAGGACGTCGTACGCAAGGCGGAGTTGGCCACCCGGCTGCGCGCCGCGCTGCACGACGGCGAGTTCGCGCTGCTGCACCAGCCGGTGGTGTGCCTGACGGGTGGCCGGATCGCGGCGGTCTCGGCGCAGGCGCGCTGGCGCTCCTCGCAGGGGGTGCTGTTCACCCCGGCGGAGTTCCTGCGGGTGGCCGAGGACGGTGACAAGACCGCCGAACTGGACCGCTGGATCCTGCAGGAGGCCGTCGAGCAGGCCGCCGAGCGGGCGGCCATCGGGGTCGTCGCCCCGGTGACCGTACGGATGAGCGCCCGGCGGCTGCTGGACCGCTCCATGCCGCTGGGCTCGGTGGAGGCGCTGCTGACCCGGCACGGGCTGCCGCCCGGCGCGCTGGTCGTCGAACTGTCCGACACCGATCCGCGGATCTCCCTGGACGAGCTGGAGCGCCGGCTGACCGCGCTCAGCCGGCTCGGGGTGCGGATCGCGCTGGACGGCTTCGGCAGCGGCCACGCGGCCATCACGGCCCTCAGAAGGCTGCCCGTCGACATCCTGAAGCTCGACCGCAGTCTGGTCGAGGGTGTCGTGGAGTCCGCGCGGCTGCACAAGATCACCAGTGGTCTGCTGCGGATCGCCGGGGATCTCGGGCTGCAGTCCATGGCCGAGGGTGTGGATCTGCCGGAGCAGGTGGTCGCGCTGCGCGCGATGGGCTGCACGCACGGGCAGGGCATGGCGTTCGCCGGGCCGCTGGACGAGTACCGGCTGCGCCGGGCGCTGGGTACCGGCCACTATCCGGTGCCGCACGCACCGGCGGAACCGGCCTTCGCCGGCAGTCTCAGGGAGCCACAGGGGCGTGCGGGGGTGTACACAGGGGGTGTACCCGCTGTCCTGGGAGGCGGCAGTGCCCTGCGTTCACATTCTGAGACTCCTGTCCCACCCACTTGACACCTGGTGCGCGTCGGGGGGAGGGTCAGTGCCATGCGCACCCGAATTCTCGTACTTGGACAGCGCGTCGGCTGAGCTGGGAATCGACCGGACCACGATCCGGAATCCCCAGCGACCTCACCGGCGCGCTCCCCTCGCTTGCCCTAGGGCACGAGGGGTTTTTTGTTGCACGGGCACCAGCCGAACTCCGGCCGAGCCCGAGCCGCACGTCGTAGAAACCTCGCAAAAACCCTCAGCGTCGAAAAAACCCTCAGCATCGAGAAGAGAATGCCGATGACCGAGCAGGCCACCGGGGCCCATCCGCAGCCGCGGCCCCGATCCGGAGGACAGCAGTCCGCCCCCGTCGAGCACGTCACGGGCGCGCAGTCCCTCATCCGCTCCCTCGAGGAGGTCGGCGCTGAGACGGTATTCGGTATCCCCGGCGGCGCGATCCTGCCGGCGTACGACCCGCTGATGGACTCCACCCGGGTGCGCCACGTCCTGGTCCGCCACGAGCAGGGCGCCGGCCATGCGGCCACCGGCTACGCTCAGGCCACCGGCAAGGTCGGCGTGTGCATGGCGACGTCCGGTCCGGGTGCCACCAACCTGGTCACGCCGATCGCCGACGCGCACATGGACTCGGTGCCGCTGGTCGCGATCACCGGTCAGGTCGCCTCGAAGTCGATCGGCACGGACGCCTTCCAGGAGGCGGACATCGTCGGCATCACCATGCCGATCACCAAGCACAACTTCCTCGTCACCAAGGCCGAGGACATCCCCCGGGTCATCGCGCAGGCGTTCCACATCGCCTCCACCGGCCGCCCGGGCCCGGTCCTGGTCGACATCGCCAAGGACGCCCTCCAGGCGAAGACCACCTTCTTCTGGCCGCCCACCATGGACCTGCCCGGCTACCGCCCGGTGACCAAGCCGCACGCCAAGCAGATCCGCGAGGCGGCCAAGCTGATCACCTCCGCCAAGCGGCCCGTCCTCTACGTCGGCGGCGGTGTCCTCAAGGCACACGCCACCGCCGAGCTGAAGGTCCTCGCCGAACTCACCGGAGCGCCCGTCACCACCACGCTGATGGCGCTCGGCGCATTCCCCGACAGCCACCCGCTGCACGTGGGAATGCCGGGCATGCACGGTGCGGTCACCGCCGTCACCGCGCTGCAGAAGGCCGACCTGATCGTCGCCCTCGGCGCCCGCTTCGACGACCGCGTCACCGGCAAGCTGGACAGCTTCGCCCCGTACGCCAAGATCGTCCACGCCGACATCGACCCGGCCGAGATCGGCAAGAACCGCGCCGCCGACGTGCCGATCGTCGGTGACGCCCGTGAGGTCATCGCCGACCTGGTCCAGGCCGTGCAGAAGGAGCACAGCGAGGGCCACAAGGGTGACTACACCGCATGGTGGAGCGACCTCAGCCGCTGGCGCGAGACCTACCCGCTCGGCTACGACCAGCCCGAGGACGGCTCGCTCTCCCCGCAGCAGGTCATCGAGCGCATCGGGCAGCTCGCCCCCGAGGGCACGATCTTCGCGGCGGGCGTCGGCCAGCACCAGATGTGGTCCGCGCACTTCATCCAGTACGAGAAGCCCGCCACCTGGCTCAACTCCGGCGGCGCCGGCACGATGGGCTACGCGGTCCCGGCCGCCATGGGTGCCAAGGCCGGACAGCCGGACCGGACGGTCTGGGCGATCGACGGCGACGGCTGCTTCCAGATGACCAACCAGGAACTGACCACCTGCGCCCTGAACAACATCCCGATCAAGGTCGCCATCATCAACAACGGCGCCCTCGGGATGGTCCGCCAGTGGCAGACCCTGTTCTACAACCAGCGGTACTCCAACACCGTGCTGCACAGCGGTCCGGAGGACATCAACCCGGAGGCCAAGGGCACGCGCGTGCCGGACTTCGTGAAGCTGTCCGAGGCGATGGGCTGTGTGGGCCTGCGGTGCGAGCGCCCGGAGGACCTGGACAAGGTCATCGAAGAGGCGAACTCCATCAACGACCGCCCGGTGGTCATCGACTTCATCGTCCACGAGGACGCGATGGTGTGGCCGATGGTCGCCGCCGGCACCTCCAACGACGAGATCATGGCCGCCCGGGACGTCCGCCCCGACTTCGGCGACAACGAAGACGACTGAGCGAGAGAGACGTAAAACGACCATGTCCAAGCACACGCTCTCCGTCCTGGTGGAGAACACGCCGGGCATCCTCGCCCGGATCGCCGCCCTGTTCTCGCGGCGCGGCTTCAACATCGACTCGCTCGCGGTCGGCGTCACCGAGCACCCCGACATCTCCCGCATCACCATCGTGGTCGGCGTCGAGGACCTGCCGCTGGAGCAGGTGACCAAGCAGCTCAACAAGCTCGTCAACGTGCTGAAGATCGTCGAGCTGGAGCCCGGTCAGGCCGTGCAGCGCGAACTCGTCCTGGTGAAGGTCCGCGCCGACAACGAGACCCGCTCCCAGATCGTCGAGATCGTCCAGCTGTTCCGCGCCAAGACCGTCGACGTCTCCCCGGAGGCCGTCACGATCGAGGCCACCGGATCGGGCGACAAGCTGTCCGCCATGCTCAAGATGCTGGAGCCGTTCGGCATCAAGGAGCTCGTGCAGTCCGGCACGATCGCCATCGGCCGCGGCGCCCGCTCGATCACCGACCGCTCGCTGCGCGCGCTCGACCGGACCGCGTGACCCCGAGGCACGGCTGAATCCGGGGGGTCGGCGACACTCCGTCCGCCCGGATTCCGAGATCCCGAAGCTTCCCTTCCCCTCACCGGCATACGGTGGGACGCACAACCTGCACACCAAGGAGAGAACCCAAAGTGGCCGAGCTGTTCTACGACGCTGACGCCGACCTGTCCATCATCCAGGGCCGCAAGGTCGCGGTCATCGGCTACGGCAGCCAGGGCCACGCCCACGCGCTGTCGCTGCGTGACTCCGGTGTCGACGTCCGCGTCGGTCTGCACGAGGGCTCCAAGTCCAAGGCCAAGGCCGAGGAGCAGGGCCTGCGCGTGGTGACCCCGGCCGAGGCGGCCGCCGAGGCCGACGTCATCATGATCCTGGTCCCGGACCCGATCCAGGCCCAGGTCTACGAGAAGGACATCGCCCCGCACCTGAACGACGGCGACGCGCTGTTCTTCGGCCACGGCTTCAACATCCGCTTCGGCTTCATCAAGCCCCCGGCCGGCGTGGACGTCTGCATGGTCGCCCCGAAGGGCCCGGGCCACCTGGTCCGCCGTCAGTACGAGGAGGGCCGCGGCGTTCCGTGCATCGCCGCCGTCGAGCAGGACGCCTCCGGCGACGCCTTCAAGCTGGCCCTGTCGTACGCGAAGGGCATCGGCGGCACCCGCGCCGGCGTCATCAAGACGACCTTCACCGAGGAGACCGAGACCGACCTCTTCGGCGAGCAGGCCGTGCTGTGCGGTGGCACGGCCGCGCTGGTCAAGGCGGGCTTCGAGACCCTGACCGAGGCCGGCTACCAGCCGGAGATCGCCTACTTCGAGTGCCTGCACGAGCTGAAGCTGATCGTGGACCTCATGTACGAGGGCGGCCTGGAGAAGATGCGCTGGTCGGTCTCCGAGACCGCCGAGTGGGGCGACTACGTCACCGGCCCGCGGATCATCACCGACGCCACCAAGGCCGAGATGAAGAAGGTCCTCGCCGAGATCAAGGACGGCACCTTCGCCAAGAACTGGATGGACGAGTACCACGGCGGTCTGAAGAAGTACAACGAGTACAAGCAGCAGGACTCCGAGCACCTGCTGGAGACCACCGGCAAGCAGCTGCGCAAGCTGATGAGCTGGGTGAACGAAGAGGCGTAAGCCTCACGTCAGGGGGTCGGGGCAGACTGCTCCGGCCCCCGTCGTCCGTTTGTTGTCCACCCCGTCCAGCACCGGACGGGTGATCCTTCCGCAGAGGCGCAGGACGAGCACTGTCGCGCCACTACACTGCTGCACAACACGCGTCAGGCCCACAGCGTCGTGCGTCTTCCGCGGCTTGCCCCTCCTCCGCCTGCGGCCGTCGGGACGGCCGTCCGCATGCATTGGACTTGTGAGGACCTCACGTGAGCTCGAAACCTGTCGTACTCATCGCTGAAGAGCTGTCGCCCGCGACCGTGGACGCACTCGGCCCGGACTTCGAGATCCGGCACACCAACGGAGCGGATCGAGCCGAACTGCTCCCCGCCATCGCCGATGTCGACGCGATCCTGATCCGCTCCGCCACCAAGGTCGACGCCGAAGCCGTCGCCGCGGCGAAGAAGCTCAAGGTCGTCGCCCGCGCCGGCGTCGGCCTGGACAATGTCGACGTCTCCGCCGCCACCAAGGCCGGCGTGATGGTCGTCAACGCCCCGACCTCCAACATCGTGACCGCCGCCGAGCTGGCCTGCGGTCTGCTCCTCGCCACCGCCCGCAACATCCCGCAGGCCAACGCCGCGCTGAAGAACGGCGAGTGGAAGCGCAGCAAGTACACGGGCGTCGAGCTGGCCGAGAAGACCCTCGGTGTCGTCGGCCTCGGCCGCATCGGCGCCCTGGTCGCCCAGCGGATGTCCGCCTTCGGCATGAAGGTCGTCGCCTACGACCCCTATGTGCAGCCCGCGCGGGCCGCGCAGATGGGCGTCAAGGTGCTCTCCCTGGACGAGCTGCTCGAGGTCTCCGACTTCATCACCGTCCACCTGCCGAAGACCCCCGAGACCCTCGGCCTGATCGGCGACGAGGCGCTGCGCAAGGTCAAGCCGAGCGTGCGCATCGTCAACGCCGCGCGCGGCGGCATCGTCGACGAGGAGGCGCTGTACGCGGCGCTGAAGGAGGGCCGGGTCGCCGGCGCCGGCCTCGACGTGTACGCCAAGGAGCCCTGCACGGACTCCCCGCTCTTCGAGCTCGACCAGGTGGTCTGCACCCCGCACCTCGGCGCCTCCACCGACGAGGCCCAGGAGAAGGCGGGCATCGCGGTCGCCAAGTCCGTCCGTCTCGCCCTCGCCGGCGAGCTGGTGCCGGACGCGGTCAACGTCCAGGGCGGTGTCATCGCCGAGGACGTCAAGCCCGGTCTGCCGCTCGCCGAGCGCCTCGGCCGTATCTTCACCGCGCTCGCCGGCGAGGTCGCCCACCGCCTCGACGTCGAGGTCTACGGCGAGATCACCCAGCACGACGTGAAGGTGCTGGAGCTGTCCGCGCTCAAGGGTGTCTTCGAGGACGTCGTCGACGAGACGGTGTCGTACGTCAACGCGCCGCTGTTCGCGCAGGAGCGCGGCGTCGAGGTACGGCTGACCACCAGCTCCGAGGCGAACGAGCACCGCAACGTCGTCACCGTGCGCGGCACCCTCGCCAGCGGCGAGGAGGTGTCGGTCTCCGGCACGCTGGCCGGCCCGAAGCACCTCCAGAAGATCGTCGCGGTCGGCGACTACGACGTCGACCTCGCGCTCGCCGACCACATGGTCGTCCTGCGCTACGAGGACCGTCCCGGTGTCGTCGGCACCGTCGGCCGCATCCTCGGCGAGGCGGGCATCAACATCGCCGGCATGCAAGTTGCTCGCGCAGCGGTGGGCGGCGAAGCGTTGGCTGTGCTTACTGTCGATGACACGGTGGCCGCCGGTGTGCTGGCCGAAGTTGCCGCGGAGATCGGTGCTGCGTCGGCCCGGTCGGTGAACCTGGCCTGAAACATCCTCAAAACGCCGGACGGGCCGAGAGCGATCTCGGCCCGTCCGGCTTTCTCGTGCCCTACTTCTCGTCCCGCACCTCGATCCTGCGCAGCGTCACCGCCGCACCCACCGCCGCCAGCGTCACCACCACCGCCCCGGCGATCGCCGCGCCCTGGAAGCCGTCGGTGAACGCCTGCCGGGCCGTGGCGAGGAGGGACGCGCCGGCTCCGCCGGGGAGATGTGCGGCCGTGTAGAGGGCGTCGCCCAGGGATTCGCGGGCCCCGGCCGGAGCGGAGGTCGGCATCTCGTGGCGGTAGACCGCCGTACCGATGGAGCCGAGGACGGCCATGCCGAGCGCGCCGCCGAACTCGGTGCCGGTCTCCAGCAGTGAGGAGGCCGTGCCCGCCTGCTCCACCGGGGCGCTGCTCATGGCCAGATCGACCAGCTGGGACGTGATCGCGACCATCCCGCAGGCGAGGACGCCCGCCCCGGTCAGCACCAGCCACAGCGAGTCGGTGCCGAGGGAAGCCAGCATCGAGAAGCCGCCCGCCATGGCAGCGAAGCCGCCGGCGACGACGTACCCCCGGCTGACGCCCCGCTGGACGAGCTGGGCGGTGACCGGACCGGCCAAGCCGATGAACACCGAGGGCAGCAGGCTCCACAGGGCCGCGGCCAGCGGGCCCTTGCCGAGGACCGACTGCAGGTACTGCGTGGTGAAGATGGCCGAGCCCAGCATGGCGAGGGCGGCGACGAGGTTCAGGACCAGCGCCGGGGCGAAGCCGCGGCCCTTCAGCAGGGCCGGCGGGATCAGCGGGGAGGCGCTGGTGCGCTGCCGGCGGACGAACAGTGCGGTGAAGAGCAGGCCGACGGTGATCGAGACGATGTACAGCGGGTGCCAGCCCTCCGAGGGGATCTCCTTGAGGCCGTAGATCACGGGGAGCACGGCGGCCATCGACAGCGGCACGCTCAGCCAGTCGAAGCGGCCCGGGTCCGGGTTCTTCGACTCCGGCAGCAGCACCGGGCCGAGGAGCAGAAGCAGGACCATCGCGGGCAGGTTGACGAGGAAGACCGAGCCCCACCAGAAGTGCTCGACGAGCAGGCCGCTCATCACCGAGCCGAGCGCGATACCGCCGGTCATCACGCCGGACCACAGGCCGATCGCCTTCGCCCGCTGGCCGGGGTCGGTGAACATCGTGCGCAGCAGTGCCATCGTGGACGGCATCAGGGTCGCGCCGCCGATGCCGAGGACCGCGCGGGCCGCGATCAGGGTCTCGGCGCTGTTCGCGTAGGCCGCGAGGAGCGAGGCGGCGCCGAAGGCGGCGGCCCCCATGAGGAGGAGCTTGCGGCGGCCGATGCGGTCGCCGAGCGAGCCCATCGTCATCAGCAGGCCGGCCAGGACGAAGCCGTAGATGTCGTAGATCCACAGCTGCTGGGTGCCGCTCGGGTGCAGGTCCGCGCTGATCGCGGGGGTCGCGAAGTACAGGACCGAGACGTCCATGGAGACCAGCAGCAGCGGCAGCATCAGCACGCCGAGAGCGGTCCACTCGCGCCGTCCGGCGCGGGCGTGGGCGGCGCTGTCGGCGCCGACGGAGGGCGTGGTGCCCGTCGAGTTCGTCGTCATGCCAGCGACTGTACGGACGTCTTAAACGTTTGTCTAGAACGAATGTATAAGTCAGTCGTATAGGTCATCTGTCTAGGACGGCTGTATGGATCGGCGGTAGGGTGGTGCGCATGGGACACCGTGAGGATCTGCTCGAAGGCGCCAAGCGCTGCCTGCTGGAGAAGGGGTTTCTGCGTACGACCGCGCGGGACATCGTCAAGGAGTCGGGCACCAACCTGGCGTCGATCGGCTACCACTACGGGTCGAAGGCCGAGTTGCTGGTGCAGGCCTACATCTCGCTGATCGAGGGTGTGGGGGAGCGGTTCGACCCGGAGCCCGGCGGGAAGGTGACGCAGCCCCCGGGGACGCTGGAGCGCTTCCAGGAGGTGTGGGCGAGCATCATCCGCACGGTGCCCGAGTCGCGGGCGATCTGGCTGCTCAGCTTCGAGCTGATGTTCCAGGACGAGCGGCTGGAGGAAGTGCGCAAGCTCCTGGCCGAGGCGCAGAAGGAGGGCCGCTCGGGGCTCGCGGCCATGTTCAGCGGTGTCCCGGAGGCCGACCTCGACAAGGAGGCGGTCGAGACCGAGGGCCGCCTCTACCAGACGCTCCTCAACGGCCTCATGGTCCAGTGGCTCTTCGACCCGGACTCGGCGACCACGGCCGAGCAGCTCACGGAGGGGCTGCGGCGGGTGATCGACGGCGTCAGCGAGAGCTGACCAGCTGACCGCCCGTCATGCTGACGAGTATGGGTGCGTAGCTGTAGGCATGCAGCCCGCCGGTCACCCCAGGGCCCGTCCCGCCCGCCGGTCACGCAGCGCCGGGGCCAGTGCGCCCAGCATCAGCAGCCCGGTCAGCGTGAACGCCCACGCGTATCCCGTGTGTCCCGCGACGAAGCCGAAGCCCGCGGCGCCCACGCCCATGCCGCCGTCGTAGGCGAGGTTCCACAGCGCGGAGACCGTGCCGTACGAGGCGCGGGGGACGCGGCTGTACATGAGTGTGAGGGTCGCGTTCTGGGCGGCGCCGAAACCGGTTCCGAAGACCAGCGCACCCCCGAGTACGGCGACCGGACTGGAGACCGCCGCCATGACCGACATCCCGGTGGCCGACAGCAGCAGCCCCGGGATGACCAGCTGCCCGGAGCCGCGCCGGTCGCCGTACCGCCCCGCCGCCCAGCGGGCCGCGGTCGAGGCGACGCTCTGCACCAGCAGGGCCGCCGTCGCCGTACCGGCCGACGTGCGCGGGACGGCCAGCGGCAGGAACGTGACCAGGATCCCGGCGGCGAGCGCGGTGGCGGCGAAGACCACCGCGGGACGCCGCAGTCCGGCGAGACGCACGGCCCCCACCATGCCGAGCGGCTTCGGCATGCCGCCCGGTGGCCGCGTGTCCGGCGTCGGCTCGCCCTCCCGCAGCCCCGGCACCGAGGGGACGGCCGCCAGCGCCGCCACGCCCGCGGCCACGGTGACCGGCCCGTAGCCGACGTTCCCGGCCAGCCACACGCCCAGTGGCAGAGCGACGAGCGACGGGACGCCCCCGACCAGGCCGACGAGCGCGAGTCCCTCGCCCCTGCGCTGCGCCGGGATCAGCGCCGCGGTCAGGGCGCCGCCCGCGACCATGGTGAGGGCGAACCCCAGGCCTCGCACCAGGCAGACCGTCACGATCCCGGCCGGGCCGTCGGCGGCGGGCAGCGCCAGCGCGGGCGCGCCGAGCAGGACCAGCCCGGCCATCAGCGGTCCCCGGTTGCCGCACCGGGCGACGATCCAGGGCCCGGCCAGCTCGCCGAGCACCGTGGACAGCATCATCGAGCCGGTGGCGAGACCCGCCCCGCCGCGGCCGGCCTGCGCGGGCACCGCCGACAGCAGCAGAAAGAAGCTCACCAAGGCGCCGACCATGCTCACGAACCGCAGCAGCAGGGGACGGGTCAGCAACGGTGGCTGAGGGCAGGAAATCGCCTTGCTGGCAGGCGAGTTGGCGGGCGTTGTCATGCCGTCGACGCTAGGCGGCGACCGGACCCCCGGTAAGCTCCGATTCCATGCCTGTGCAGTGGGCCGGTCTGTCCCCCGAGTTGCTGCTGACCGTCGACCGGAGCAGCGGCGAACAGCTGCGCGTGCAATTGGAACGGCAGTTGCGCGACGCGATCCGCACGGGACGGCTGCGGGAGGACGAACGCCTGCCCTCCTCCCGCGGACTCGCCCGCACCCTGGGCCTGTCCCGCGGCCTCGTCCAGGACTGCTACGCCCAGCTGCAGGCCGAGGGTTACCTCGTCACCCGCGTCGGCTCGGCCACCCGCGTCGCTCCCTGTGCGCAACCCCCCGCACCGCCCGCCCCCACACCGGACCCCGAACCCCCGCGCCTCATCGCCGACTTCCGGCACGGCGTCCCCGACCTGGCCTCCTTCCCGCGCGCCGACTGGCTGTGGGCGATCAGGGAGGCGGCCCGCCGTATGCCCACGGCCGACCTCGACTACGGCGACCCGCGCGGCAGCCAGGCCCTGCGGACGGTCCTCGCCGCCTACCTCCGCCGGGTCCGCGCAGCCGCCGCCGATCCCGGCCACACTCTCGTCTGCTCCGGCTACGCCCAGGGCCTCGGCCTCACCCTCCAGGTTCTGGCCCGCACCGGTGTCCGCGCCGTCGCCTACGAGGACCCCGGCAGCCCCGCCACCGTGACGGCCTGCGCACGGGCGGCCGGCCTCACCCCGGTTCCGGTCCCGGTCGACGCGCACGGCATCGACGTACGGGCCCTGGACGCGACCGGAGCGCGCGCGGTGATCGTCACCCCCGCCCACCAGTGGCCGACCGGAGTCGTCCTCGCACCGGAACGCCGCCAAGCACTCCTTGCCTGGGCGCGGCGGCGCGACGCCTACGTCATCGAGGACGACTACGACGCCGAGTTCCGTTACGACAGGGAGCCGGTCGGCGCCCTCCAGGGCCTTGCGACCGACCGGGTGATCTCGATCGGCACGGTCAGCAAGTCCCTCGCGCCCGCCCTGCGCATCGGCTGGCTGCTGTGCCCGCCCGCGCTCAGCGCACCGCTCACCGAGCTGAAGCACATCGCCGACCGCGGTACCCCCACCCTCGACCAGCTGGCCCTCGCCCTGCTCATCGAGTCCGGCCGCTACGACCGCCATCTGCGCCGCATGCGCGCGACGTACACGGCCCGCCGCACCGCCCTGGTCGCGGCCCTCGCCACACACGCGCCGCGGGTACGGCTGACGGGGCTGGCCGCCGGTTTCCACGCGGTGGCCCACCTGCCGGACGGGACCGGGGAAGGACGGGTGCTCACCGAGTCCCTGTCCCGCCGTGTCGGCCTGTACGGCATGAGCGCCTGCCGGGCCTCACGGGCGCCCGATCCGCCCCAACTGGTCCTGGGCTTCGGCGATGTTCCGGAGCGGGCGATCACGGAGGGCATCGCGACGGTGGCCGACCTGCTCGACGGACGGAGGTGAGACCGGGCAAGCCGTACCCAGCCGGGCCCGAACCGTCTTGCCGACCTCGGCCCTCAGGAACCAGTCCAGCTCCTCCGCGAGTTGAGCGACGACCAGCAGTCCCCGACCACGTTCGCCTCCGGCGTGCGCGCGGCCCGGTTCGGGGAACGCCCGTACCGGGCCGGACACGTCCACGAGCAACCCGCCGCCCTCCAACTCTGCGAGCCGCAGCCACAGTTCATGTCGGCCAGTCGTGGGTGAGAAGTCAGAGCCGCGCCCGCTTCAGTGCCATGTGCAGCAGCAGTCGGTCCTCGCCGTCGTCCAGGTCGAGGCCGGTCAGCTGCTCCACGCGGGACAGGCGGTAGTACAGCGTCTGCCGGTGGATGCCCAGCGCAGCGGCCGCGCGGCCGGCCTGGCCCGCGCAGTCGAGGTAGACCTCGGCGGTGCGGGCCAGCTCCCGATGGGCGGGGGAGAGGAGCGCGCCGACGACGGGATCGTGCGCGGCCTGCGGCGGCAGCGCGGTCAGCAGCCGGTACGGCCCGATGCGCGCCCACTCCGCGACCGGCCCGAACCGCGGCTCGGCCAGCGCGGCGCGCGCCGCGGCGGTCGCCTCCTGCCACACCGTCCCCAGCTCGGCGAGACCGACGCGGGGATCTCCGATGCCGGCCGCGCATGCGGCACCCGCGGCCGTCCGGGCCCCGGCCCCGCGCGCCCCCTCGGCCTCCTTCAGCAACCGCGCGGCCGCCGTCTGCGCGGGAGTGCCCACCTCCGTGGTCCGCAGCCGCAGCAGTAGCGCGAGGCTCTGCTCCGAGGCTCCCCAAGGCAGTGTGCACAGCGCCGCGGCATGGGGGATCGTACGGGCGGCCGGGGCGTCGTCCGGGTCGGCCGACGGCCAGGGGGCGACGCAGACCAGGGTGAGGGGGCCGTCGGCGCGGGAGCCGAGCGCGGTGCGGAGTTCGGCCACCGCCATGTCCTGCTGCCAGCCGCGTTCCGCGGTGAGCACCGCCCGCAGCTCCCGGCTCAGCCCGGCCCCGGCCTGAGCCTCGTCCGCGAGCAGCGCGCCGATCCGGCCGGCCACCTCCATCGCGGCGGCCAGTTGGGCGTCCGTCGGCCCCGGGTCGCCCTCCAGCAGCCAGACGTAGCCGAGCACGACGCCCCGATGGCGTACCGGGAGACAGATCCGGCCGCGGTAGACACCGGCCTCCGTGCTCGGCGGGATCCGCACCGGGCCGGTCGCGCGGGTGATGCCGAAGCCCTCGAACCACGCCCGGACGGCCGCCGTGGAGCGCCGGGTCAGGATCGAGCGGGTACGCACCGGGTCCAGCGCGCTGGGATCCAGCTCGTCGTCACTGTCGTACGCGCCGAAGGCGATCAGCTCGAAGTCGCGGTTCTCCAGGGTCGCCGGGACGCCCAGCAGCTCCGAGATCTCGTCGACGAGCTCCTGGTAGTCACCCTTGAAAGCCTTGAAATCCGCCGCCACTCGGGCATTCTCCCTCATTTCTCGGCGGCCTTCATACAGCTGTCTGAGATCCAGGGCACGGATGCGTGACAGCTGTCGATGGCTCACGATCGGAGAGATCCTTAGGTTTCACGGTGGTTCTCCGTGCCGTACCCGAATCGTCGGGTGACGGCCGTATTTGGTGCTTGTCTGTGGAGGTGCCCCGTGCTGGGTCCCGTGATTCTCGCCGCGTCGCGCAGCGACCGGATGCGACGCCTGATCTCGGCGGCCCCGGTGACCAAGCAGGTCGTCGACCGCTTCATCCCCGGCGAGACCGTCGGCGACATCGTGCCGATCATCAAGGACCTCACGGCCAAGGGCCTGGAGCTGACGATGGACGTCGTCGGCGAGGACATCACCACCCCGGAGCAGGCCGGCGCCGCCCGCGACGCCTATCTGGCGCTGATCGACCACCTCAAGGAGCTGGAGCTCGGCGAGCGCGTCGAGATGTCCGTCAAACTGTCGATGTTCGGCCAGGCGCTCCCCGGCGGCCACGAGCTCGCCCTCGCCAACGTCCGCCCGGTCGTCGAGGCCGCCGCCGCCATCGGTACGACCGTGACGCTGGACGCCGAGGACCACACCACCCTCGACTCGATGTTCGCCATCCACGAGGAACTGCGGAAGGACTTCCCGCAGACCGGCTGCGTCATCCAGGCCTACCTCTTCCGCACCGAGGCCGACGCCCGCCGCCTCGCCGCCGCCGGCAGCCGCGTCCGCCTGGTGAAGGGTGCCTACAAGGAGCCCGCCGAGGTCGCCTACCAGCAGAAGCACGAGATAGACAAGGCGTACGTCCGGGTCCTGCGCATCCTCATGGAGGGCGAGGGGTACCCGATGATCGGGTCCCACGACCCGCGCCTGATCGCCATCGCCCAGGAGCTGGCCCACAAGGCCGGCCGCAAGCTCGACGAGTACGAGTTCCAGATGCTGTACGGCATCCGCAGCGACGAGCACCTCCGGCTGGCCGCCGAGGGCCACCGCATGCGCGTCTACACCGCCTACGGCACCGACTGGTACGGCTACTTCATGCGCCGTCTGGCGGAGAAGCCCGCGAACCTGCGGTTCTTCCTCCGCAGCATGGTCAGCAAGGGCTGAGCCCGAACACCCGCTCAAGATCAAGGAGTCAAGGATCTCATGGACGCTGTGACCCAGGTCCCCACCCCCGTCAACGAGCCGGTGCACGGCTACGCCCCCGGCTCGCCCGAGCGTGCCCGGCTGGAGGCCAGGCTCAAGGAGCTGGCCGAGAACCCGGTCGACCTGCCGATGACCATCGGCGGCGAGAAGCGGATGGGCGGCGGCGAGCCGTTCCAGGTGGTCCAGCCGCACAACCACAAGGCCGTCATCGGCACCCTGCGCAACGCCACCCAGCAGGACGCGCAGGACGCCATCGACGCGGCCCTGGCCGCCGCGCCGGCCTGGCGTGCGATGGCCTTCGACGACCGCGCCGCGATCATCCTGCGCGCCGCCGAGCTGCTCGCCGGCCCGTGGCGCGAGACGATCGCCGCCTCCACCATGCTCGGCCAGTCGAAGACCGCCCAGCAGGCGGAGATCGACACCCCCTGTGAGCTGGTCGACTTCTGGCGCTTCAACGTCCACTACGCCCGCCAGATCCTCGCCGAGCAGCCCCCGGCGAACTCCCCGGGCGTCTGGAACCGCCTCGACCACCGCCCGCTGGAGGGCTTCGTCTACGCGATCACGCCGTTCAACTTCAGCGCGATCGCGGGCAACCTGCCGACGGCTCCGGCTCTCATGGGCAACGTCGTCGTGTGGAAGCCGTCCCCGACCCAGACGCACGCCGCCGTGCTGCTGATGCAGCTGCTGGAGGAGGCGGGCCTGCCCAAGGGCGTCATCAACCTCGTCACCGGCGACGGCATCGAGGTCTCCAAGGTCGCCCTGGAGCACCGCGATCTCGCGGGCATCCACTTCACCGGTTCGACCAAGACCTTCCAGTACCTGTGGAAGACGGTCGGCAACAACATCGACAAGTACCGCTCGTACCCGCGGCTGGTCGGTGAGACCGGCGGCAAGGACTTCCTGGTCGCCCACCCGAGCGCCGACCGCGCCGTTCTGAAGACGGCCCTGACCCGCGGTGCCTTCGAGTACCAGGGCCAGAAGTGCTCCGCCACCTCGCGCGCCTACATCCCGGCCTCCATCTGGAACTCGGGTTTCAAGGAGGAGTTCGCCGCCGAGGTCGACTACCTCACCATGGGTGACGTCACCGACCTGTCGAACTTCATCGGCGCCGTGATCGACGACCGTGCCTTCGCCAAGAACAAGGCCGCGATCGACCGCGCCAAGGAGGACCCGACCTGCGAGATCGTCGCGGGCGGCAGCTACGACGACTCGGTCGGCTACTTCGTCCGTCCGACGGTCGTGGTCTCCACCGACCCGGAGAACGAGATCTTCCGCACGGAGTACTTCGGCCCGTTCCTCGGCGTCTACGTCTACGAGGACGACAAGTACGACGAGATGCTGGAGCAGATGGAGTCGGTCTCCGACTACGCCCTGACCGGGGCGGTCGTCTCCAACGACCGCGCCGCGGCGGCCCACACGATGGAGAAGCTGCGCTTCGCCGCGGGCAACTTCTACATCAACGACAAGTCGACCGGCGCCGTCGTCGGCCAGCAGCCCTTCGGCGGCGGCCGCTCCTCCGGCACCAACGACAAGGCCGGCGCCCCGCAGAACCTCCTGCGCTGGACCCTGACCCGGGCCATCAAGGAGACCCTGGTCCCGCCGACCGACTACACGTACCCGCACATGGGCTGACCCCGGCCTCCCGGACGACGGGCCGGGGAGCCTGCCACGAGCAGGCTCCCCGGCCCGTTTCCCGTCCCGCCGGTCGTCCGTCGGCCACACTGGAGCCATGAGCACCGGACTGCGTCTCGCCCACACCGCCGACCTCGACCGCGCCGAACTCCGCGCCGCCCGCGCCCTGTTGGAAGCGGCGTTCGACGGTGGCTTCTCCGCCGAGGACTGGGAGCACGGGCTCGGCGGGCTGCACGTCCTCGTCCATGACGGCACCGGGCTCGCCGCGCACGGGGCCGTCGTGATGCGGCGCATCCGGCACCGGGGGCGCTGGCTGCGGGCCGGATACGTGGAGGCCGTCGCGGTACGTCCCGATGCGCGGCGCAGGGGGCTCGGCGGGCGGGTGCTGGGGGAGCTGGAGCGGGTGATCGGGCGGGCGTACGACCTCGGCGCGCTCTCGGCGAGCCCGGAGGGGGCCCTGCTCTACACCGCCCGGGGCTGGCAGCAGTGGGGCGGTCGGGTGCACGGCCTGTCCCCGGACGGGATCGTACGGCTGCCGGAGGAGGAAGGGGGCATGTACGTGCGGCCCGCGCTCGCCGGGGCGCTCGACCCCGCCGAGGAGTTCGTCCTCGACTGGCGGGACGGGGACGTGGCCTGACGTCCCTCAGACCGCGCGGACCAGCGAAGTCGTACAGCTCGTCCTGCGCGTCCCGGTGGTCCTTCACCAGGAAGCCCTCGATGCGCAGGCTCTTCTCCACGACGTCCGCGTGGTGGAACAGCACGGGCGGGGCGGCCGGGCTGTTGTACCGGCTGATCGTGCCGACCCGCACCACCCGGCCCCGCTCGCGCAACGCGCCGATGGCCGCGCCGGTGCGGTAGTCGGAGGCCGCGTCGTAACCCACCTGTTCCGTCAGGTACTTGACCCTTCTCCGGGGAGCCCGCGCTGCCGAGCACGCGGCCCGCGCCGAGCAGCCGGGCGAAGCGGCCGGCCGCCGTGCAGAACTGGCCGCCACCACCGCCGTGCGCGCCCTGATCCGCACCCTCCGTTCCCTCGGACAGCCCTCCCTCGAACGCACGAAGGCGCAGCTCAGGGCGGTGTGACGGGAGCCGCCGTCTCAGATAGTAGGAAGTCCGAGTAGTTGTGCAGACAGAAGCAGGCCGCTCCCTTAGCTTTGTAGGAGCCGAACGTCTCGCTCGATCAAGCGAATGACGGTCGTGAGCCGGGCCCCGTGCAGGCAACCCCTGCGGCCGGCGCTCCCCGCCCCTTCTGGGGGCACCTCCCACGCCCATTAGGCAGTGGGGGAGTCTCGTATCCCGTCATTGCGCACTCCGGTGATTGCAAAAAGGAGTCGATCCCCATGGCCGAGACGACCATCCGCCGCCGCGTCCGTCATGTGTCCCGCGCGAGCGAGTCCGACCGCAAGAACGCCGCCGACGCGCTCCAGCGCGCCCTCGACCGCCGGGACAACGGCGGCGAGACCGGCCACTGAGACCGGCCGCCGGGAGTACCGACACGGTGTCCGCATCGCGGACACCGCATGTCATCACCTGGGACGAGGAGTAGGGTGCCCGCATGTCTCGCAGCATCAATCTCGCAGTGATCCCCGGTGACGGCATCGGCCAGGAGGTCGTGTCCGAGGGTCTGAAGGTCCTCTCCGCCGTGCTCCCGCAGGATGTGAAGCTGGAGACCAAGGAGTACGACTTCGGCGCCCAGCGCTACCACGCCACCGGTGAGACCCTCACCGACGCCGACATCGCCGCGCTGAAGCAGCACGACGCCATCCTGCTCGGCGCCATCGGGGACCCGAGCGTCCCGTCCGGCGTCCTGGAGCGCGGCTTCCTGCTCAAGCTCCGCTTCGCCCTCGACCACCACGTCAACCTGCGGCCGAGCAAGCTGCTCCCCGGTGTGGCGACCCCGCTCGCCGGCCAGCCGGAGATCGACTTCGTGGTCGTCCGTGAGGGCACCGAGGGCCCGTACACCGGCAACGGCGGCACCATCCGCAAGGGCACCGAGCACGAGGTCGCCACCGAGGTCTCCGTCAACACGGCCTACGGTGTCGAGCGCGTGGTCCGCGACGCCTTCGCCCGCGCCCAGGCCCGCCCGCGCAAGAAGCTCACGCTGGTCCACAAGAACAACGTGCTGACCTTCGCCGGGCATCTGTGGACGGACGTCTTCAACCGGGTGGCCAAGGAGTTCCCCGAGGTCACCACCGACTACATCCACGTCGACGCGGCGACGATCTACCTCGTCACCGACCCGGCCCGCTTCGACGTGATCGTCACCGACAACCTCTTCGGTGACATCATCACCGACCTCGCCGCGGCCATCTCCGGCGGCATCGGCGTGGCCGCGAGCGGGAACATCAACCCCTCCCGCGAGTTCCCCTCGATGTTCGAGCCGGTCCACGGTTCCGCGCCCGACATCGCCGGACAGGGCAAGGCCGACCCGACCGCCACCGTCCTGTCCGTCGCCCTGCTGCTGCGCCATCTCGGCTACGCCGGCCAGGCCGACCGCATCGACGCGGCCGTCGCCGCCGACCTCACCGAGCGCGCCGCGCTGGGGACCCGCAGCACCTCGCAGATCGGCGACGCGCTCGCCGCCCGAGTAGCCGGCTGACCCGGCGCTCCCGTACGAGAAGCCGCCGGGTCGGACGACCACCCGGCGGCTTTCGCATGTCCCCGCCGGGTGCCACCATCGACCCCTGGGCCGCTGTCACCCCCATTCCGTCCGCCGCAGCCCCCGCGCGATAATCGAACGCGGAGCCGCGGTATGAGGGAAAGCTCGGACGTCCTAACACTGGTGAGTCGCAGTGACGGGGCGTGAGCGCGGCCCGTCACAACGACCGGTGAAGGACACATCACTCATGACGACGCCCATGATCGAGCTCAAGCCCTCCGCCAGCCCCCTCGCCGCCGCCGAGCGCGAGGCGATCCTGGCCAACCCGGGGTTCGGCCGCCACTTCACCGACCACATGGTGACGATCAAGTGGACCGAGGGCCGCGGCTGGCACGACGGCCAGCTCGTCCCGTACGGCCCGATCTCCCTGGACCCCTCCACCCATGTCCTGCACTACGGCCAGGAGATCTTCGAGGGGCTGAAGGCCTACCGCCAGCCCGACGGCTCGATCGCGCTGTTCCGCCCCGAGGCGAACGCCCGTCGCTTCCGGGGCTCCGCCCACCGCATGGCGATGGCCGAGCTGCCCGAGGAACTGTTCATCGCCGCGCTGGACGCGCTGCTCACCCAGGACGCCGCCTGGGTCCCGCCGCACGGCGGCGAGGAGTCTCTGTACCTGCGCCCGTTCATGTTCGCCACCGAGGCAGCGCTCGGTGTCCACCCGGCGAACGAGTACCTGTTCATGCTCATCGCCTCGCCCTCCGGCGCGTACTTCGCCGGGGGCGTCAAGCCGGTCACCATCTGGGTCTCCGAGGACCACGTCCGCGCCGTCCCCGGCGGCACCGGCGACGCCAAGACCGGCGGCAACTACGCCGCGTCCCTGCTGCCGCAGGCCGAGGCCGCCGCGCACGGCTGCGACCAGGTCGTCTACCTCGACGCGGTCACCCGCACCAAGGTCGAGGAGAGCGGCAGCATGAACGTCGCCTTCGTCTACGGCGACCGGATCGTCACCCCGGAGCTGACCGGCTCGATCCTGGAGGGCATCACCCGCGACTCGCTGCTCCAGGTCGCCCGTGACCTCGGCTACACCGCCGAGGAAGGTGTGATCACCCTGGAGCAGTGGCGCGCGGACGCGGCCTCCGGCGCCCTCACCGAGGTCTTCGCCTGCGGCACGGCCGCCGTGGTCACCCCGATCGGTCACGTCAAGACCCGGACCGACGAGTGGACCCACGGCGACGGCGCCCCCGGCGAGGTCACCGTCCGCCTGCGCCAGGCCCTGTTGGACCTCCAGCGGGGGACCGCCGAGGACCGGCACGGCTGGATGCACAAGATCGGTTAAGCGCGCGGTTCGAGGTGCCGCGAAGGGGCGTCGGGCGTCTGCGGGTCGGTCGTGGCCGATCGCGCGGTTCCCCGCGCCCCTTCGGTGCGCTCGGCGAGCGTCAGCAGCACGTACACCGCCCCGCCGACCGCCCCCGACAGCAGGAAGCTGCAGTCCACCCCGCCCGTCAGCGGCAGCAGCGGGCCCTGGTACGTCGGCAGGGACACGGCCAGCAGGCCGACGCCGGCGCCCAGGGCCCAGGAGACGGTGGCCCGGACGTTCCAGCCCGCGCGGTACCAGTAGATCCCGCCCCGTGAGCGGCGGTTGAAGACCTGCAGGGCGTCGGCGTCGTACACCCCGCGGCAGCGGGCGAAGCCGATGAGGGTGATGACGGCCCACGGGGTGCCGATCGCTGTGAGCAGCAGGACGAAGGACGTCATCGCGGACTGCGCGTTCCAGGCGTAGTGGCCGACGAAGACACAAGCCGTGGCGACGACGGCGACCGTGTAAGTGGCCCGCGCCCGGGAGGCCTTGGGCAGGATCGCGTCCAGGTCCAGTCCCATGGAGTACAGCATCAGACCGGCGTTGCCGACCGAGCCCGCGGACGCGGACAGCAGCAGCGGGATCAGGTACCAGGTGGGGGACGCGCTGACCAGCGGGCCCGCGTAGTCGGTGGCCGCGCGGGCCGCGTACGCCGTGAAGGTGCCGAAGAGCTGCGGGACCAGCAGTCCGAGGATCAGGCCCAGCCAGGTGGCGTGCAGCACTCGGCGGTCGGCGTGGCGTGAGGGGGAGATGTAGCGGGTGTAGTCGCCCAGGAGCGTGATGAAGGCGATGGGGCCGGACAGGCCCGCCGCCACGGCCGCCAGGAACCAGGTCGGCCAGAAGGAGCCCAGCAGATAGCCGCCCGTGCCGGACAGCGCCGAGGTCGTGAAGTGCGGGGCGTAGGCGAGGATGCCGAGGACCAGCAGGGCCGTCATGCCGATCGCGAGGACGCGGGACATGGCGAGCAGCACCCGGTAGCCGTAGACCGCGCCCGCGACGGTCGCCGCCGCGAGCACCGCGTAGACCACGGCGTACGACACCCCGTCCGCGGGCAGCCCAGTCATCCGGCCGAGCACGCCGATCATCACGTCCCCGCCGATCCACACGGTCAGCGCCGTGTAGCCGAGGGCGAGGAGCAGGCCGACGACCGAGCCGACCAGCCGGCCCCGGACGCCGAACTGGGCCCCGGAGGACGTGGACAGGTTGGTCGCGGTGCGCAGCGAGACCAGCGCGAGCGGCGCCGTGAACAGGGTGCCGATCACCGTGCCCGCGACGATCGCGCTCACCGACGCCCACCAGCCGAGCCCGAAGGACGGCGGCAGCCAGCCGAAGATGATCACCCCGAGGCAGAGGTTGGAGCCGAGCAGGATCGAGACGAGGTCGCGCGGACCACTGGTCCGCTCCTCGTCCGGGATGGTGTCGACTCCGCGCTGTTCGATCGGCATGGGTGGGTCTCCTTCGACTACCGCCAGAGGGTTAGAGCGACGTTCAATGTCCGTGAAGCGTTGCCTGCAGTCAATGCTTCTGTTTCATGAATTCCGTGTTTAGAGTGATGCTCTAACCTGGGGATGGCAAGGAGGTGCCGCGACATGAGACTGACCCCCACGGAACGTGACCGGCTGCTGCTCTTCGGAGCTGCCGAGCTGGCCCGGGCCCGCCGGGCGCGCGGCCTCAGGCTGAACGTGCCGGAGGCGACCGCGCTGATCGCGGACACCGTGTGCGAGGGCGCCCGGGACGGCAGACGGCTCGCCGAGGCCATCGAGGCGGCCCGGTCCGTGCTCGGCCCCGAGGACGTGCTGCCGGGCGTCGCCGACGTCGTCACCGAGGTGATGGTCGAGGCCGTCTTCGACGACGGCTCCCGGCTCGCCGTGGTCTCCGACCCCATCGGCGGCGGCCTCGGCGAGCGGGCACCGGGCGCGCTGCTGCCCGGACCCCAGCACACCGACCCCGCGCCGGCGCTCCGGCTCACGGTCACCAACACCGCGACCGTGCCGGTCTCCGTCACCTCCCACTTCCACTTCTTCGAGGCCAACCCGCGCCTCGACTTCGACCGCGCCCGCGCCTACGGCATGCGGCTCGCCGTACCCGCCGGATCCTCGGTCCGCTTCGGGCCGGGCGAGAGCGAGGAGGTCGGCCTCGTGCCGATCGGCGGCGAGCGCATCGCGATCGGCTTCGCCGGACTGGTCGACGGGCCGCTGGACGCGCCCGGAGCGAAGGAAGAGGCCCTGCGCCGGGCCGCCGCATGCGGATACCTGGGAACGACGCCGGAAGGAGGCGAGGAGCGATGAGCCGCTCGAAGGGACGCGAGGTGAGCCGGGCGATCCAGGTCGACCCGCATGCCTACGCCGCCACCCACGGCCCCCGCGCCGGCGACCGCATCCGCCTCGGCGACTCCGGGCTCACCGTCCGCGTGGAGTCCGACTCCCAGCGCTGCGGCGACGAGTTCCTGGCCGGCTTCGGGAAGACCGCCCGGGACGGACTGCACCTGAAGGCCGCCGCCGTCCGCGAGACCTGTGACGTGGTCATCAGCAACGTGGTCGTGATCGACGCCGTGCAGGGCATCCGGAAGGTCTCCATCGGCATCCGGGAGGGGCGGATCCGCGCCATCGGGCGCGCCGGGAACCCCGACACCCTCGACGGCGTGGACGTCGTCGTCGGCACCGGCACCTCGATCGTCTCCGGTGAGGGGCTGATCGCCACCGCCGGGGCCGTCGACACCCACGTCCATCTGCTGTCGCCGCGCATCATGGAGGCCTCCCTCGCCTCCGGTGTCACCACGATCATCGGGCAGGAGTTCGGCCCGGTGTGGGGCGTCGGCGTCAACTCGCCCTGGGCGCTCAGGCACGCCTTCAACGCCTTCGACGCCTGGCCGGTCAACATCGGCTTCCTGGGCCGGGGTTCGTCCTCGTCCGACGCCCCGCTCGTCGAGGCGCTGGCCGAGGGCGGGGCGAGCGGCTTCAAGGTGCACGAGGACATGGGCGCCCATACCCGGGCCCTGGACACGGCCCTGCGGGTCGCCGAGGAGCACGACGTCCAAGTGGCCCTGCACAGCGACGGGTTGAACGAGTGCCTGTCGGTCGAGGACACCCTGCGCGTCCTCGAAGGCCGGACGATCCACGCCTTCCACATCGAGGGCTGCGGCGGCGGGCACGTGCCCAACGTGCTGAAGATGGCCGGCGTCCCGAACGTCATCGGCTCCTCCACCAACCCCACCCTGCCCTTCGGCCGGGACGCGGTCGCCGAGCACTACGGCATGATCGTCTCCGTCCACGACCTCAAGCCCGACCTGCCCGGCGACGCCGCCATGGCCCGCGACCGCATCCGCGCCGGCACCATGGGCGCCGAGGACGTGCTGCACGACCTGGGCGCGATCGGCATCACCTCCTCCGACGCCCAGGGCATGGGCCGCGCCGGTGAGACCGTCCGCCGTACGTTCGCCATGGCCGGCAAGATGAAGGCCGAGGCCGGGCCCCTGGAGGGCGACGGCGAGGGCGACGACAACGCCCGCGTCCTGCGCTACATGGCCAAGCTGACCATCAACCCGGCCATCGCGCACGGCCTCGCCCACGAGGTCGGCTCGATCGAGGCCGGCAAGCTCGCCGACATCGTGCTGTGGCGCCCGGAGTACTTCGGCGCCAAGCCGCAGCTCGTCCTCAAGTCCGGCTTCCCGGCGTACGGCGTCGTCGGTGACCCGAACGCGGCCACCGACACCTGCGAACCCCTCGTCCTGGGACCGCAGTTCGGCTCGTACGGCGCCACGGCCGCCGACATCTCCGTGGCGTTCGTCGCCCAGGCCGCCCTCGACCAGGGGGGCGACCAGATGCCCACCCGGCGCAGGAGGGTCGCCGTGCGCGGCACCCGGGGCATCGGCCCCGCCGATCTGCGGCTGAACGCCCGTGTCGGCGCGGTCGACGTCGACCAGCGCACCGGTCTGGTCACCCTCGACGGCGACCCGCTGCGCTCCGCGCCCGCCGACTCCGTCTCCCTCAACCGCCTCTACTTCCTCTAAGGATCCGGGAATTCACATGACCACCCCCGCCGCCGACGGCTTCCGTATGCCCGCCGAGTGGACCCCGCACGAGCGCACCTGGATGGCGTGGCCGGGCCCCAACCCCACCTTCGAGGACCCCGAGGACCTCGCCGCCTCCCGTGCCGCCTGGGCGTCGGTCGCCCGCGCGATCACGCGCTTCGAACCGGTGACGGTGGTGTGTGGCCCCGGCCAGTCGGCCGAGGCGCAGGCCCTCCTCGGCCCCGCCGTCGCCACCGTGGAGCGCGAGCTGGACGACGCCTGGATGCGCGACATCGGCCCCACCTTCCTTACCAACGGCCAGGGCGAACTGGCCGCCGTGGACTGGACGTTCAACGGCTGGGGCGCCCAGGACTGGGCTCGCTGGGAGCACGACTCGAAGATCGCCGCGTATGTCTCCGACCTCGCGGGCGCGAAGACGTACGCCTCGCAGCTGGTCAACGAGGGCGGCGCGATCCACGTCGACAGCGAGGGCACCGTGCTGCTGACGGAGACGGTCCAGCTGGGCCCGGAGCGCAACCCGCACTGGTCGCGCGCGGAGGTCGAGGCCGAGATCCACGCCCACCTCGGCACCCGGAAGGCGATCTGGCTGCCGCGCGGCCTCACCGGCGACTACCCTCCGCACGGCTTCGGCACCCTCGGCCACGTCGACATCGTCGCCGCGTTCGCCCGCCCCGGCGTGGTCGTCGCCCACCACCAGCCGGACCCCGCGCACCCCGACTTCGAGGTCACCCGGGAGGTCATCGGCCTGCTGAAGTCGGCGACCGACGCGCGCGGCCGCAGGCTGGAGGTCGTCGAGGTGCCCGCGCCGACCGTCCTGGAGGCCGACGGCCACTGGGCCGACTACTCCTACATCAACCACTACCTCTGCAACGGCGGCGTGGTGCTGTGCGGCTTCGACGACCCGCGCGACGAGATCGCCGCCGGCATCTTCCGCCGGCTGTTCCCCGAGCGGACGGTGACCCTGGTGGACGCGCGTACGATCTTTGCGGGTGGGGGCGGCATCCACTGCATCACCCAGCAGCAGCCGAAGGCATGAACATGTAGGAGAGTCACAGATGGCCGGTGCGGCACGGGCGCGGAAGAACGCGCCGCCGCGCGAGGAGGTACTCGCCGCCGCCATGGACATGATCGCCGAGCGCGGTCTGGAGAAGCTCACCATGGCGGCGCTCGGCCGTGAGGTGGGGATGAGCAGCGGCCATCTCCTCTACTACTTCCACTCCAAGGACGAGCTGCTGCTGCAGACCCTGGAGTGGAGCGAGGGCCGGCTGGGCATGGAGCGCGGCCGGCTGCTCGCCCGTCCCGGGACGGCCCGGGAGCGCCTGTCCGCGTACGTCGACCTGTACGTGCCCGACGGTCACCGCGATCCGCACTGGACGCTGTGGCTGGAGGTGTGGAACCGCTCGCAGAACGCGGACGACGAGGCGCGAGCCCGCCAGGCCGCGATCGAGGGGGCCTGGCATCGCGACCTGGTCGCGCTGATCGCCGAGGGGATTTCGCGGGGGGAGTTCCGCAGGGTGGACGCCGATCGCTTCGCGGCGCGGACGCGTGCGCTGCTGGACGGTTTCTCCATCCATGTCGCCATTGGGCTGCGCGGTACGGATCGTGGCCAAGTACTCGCGCATGTGCGGGAGTTCATCGCGGACGGACTCCTCGCCGGCACCTGAGACCCGGACCGGGCAAAGGAATCCTTTCCTCCGGCGCCGGGCAGGTTACGCGGCATGGGACGACAACAGTGGAAGAAGATCTGGGTCGGGTCCGCGGGGAACATGGTCGAGTGGTTCGACTGGTTCGTGTACGCGAGCTTCGCCACCTACTTCGCCGGGGCGTTCTTCCCGAGCGGGAACCCCACCGCCCAGCTGATGAACACCGCCGGCATCTTCGCCGTCGGCTTCTTCATGCGCCCGGTGGGCGGCTGGCTGCTGGGCCGGGTCGGTGACCGCAAGGGCCGCAAGGCGGCGCTGACACTGACCGTCTCGCTGATGTCGGCCTCGGCGATCCTCATCGCCGCCGCCCCGACCTACGCGGTCGCCGGCTACGGCGGCGCGCTCGTGCTGCTCGTCGCCCGGCTGCTGCAGGGCCTGTCGGTGGGCGGCGAGTACGCGGCCAGCGCCACCTATCTCACCGAGGCCTCGGACCCGAAGCGGCGCGGATTCGCCTCCAGCTTCCAGTACGTCTCCATGACCGCAGGCCAGATCGTCGGGCTCGGACTGCAGATCGTCCTCCAGCGCACCATGTCCGACAGCGCGCTGCACAGCTACGGCTGGCGCATCCCGTTCATCGTGGGCGCGCTCGGCGCGGCGATCATCTTCTATCTGCGCCGCGCCATGCTGGAGACGGAGGTGTACGAGGAGGACACCTCGCACGCCGAGGAGCGCGGCACCCTGCGCGCGCTGTGGCAGCACAGGCGGGAGGCGTTCCTGGTCATCGCCCTCACCATGGGCGGCACGGTGGCGTACTACACGTACACCACCTATCTGACGAAGTACCTGTCCAACTCGGCCGGCCTGTCCAAGCAGACCGCGACGCTCGTCTCCTTCACCGCGCTGATCGTCTTCGCCTGTCTGCAGCCGCTCGCCGGCGCGCTGTCGGACCGGATCGGCCGCCGTCCGCTGCTCATCACCTTCGCGGTCGGCTCCACCTTCCTCACCGTGCCGATCATGACCCTGCTCCAGCACGCGGGCGGCTTCTGGCCGGCGCTCGGGCTCGCCCTGCTCGCGCTGGTCGTCGTCACCGGCTACACCTCCATCAACGCCTGTGTGAAGGCCGAGCTGTTCCCGACCGGCGTGCGCGCGCTCGGCGTGGCCCTGCCGTACGCCCTCGGCAACGCCCTGTTCGGCGGCACCGCGGAGTACATCGCCCTGTGGTTCAAGAAGGCCGGGATCGAGTCCGGCTACTACTGGTACGTGGCGGGCTGCGCCGCGGTGTCCCTGGTGGTGTACGTCAGCATGCGGGAGACGAAGGACCTGGACCTGGCCCGGGTGAGGGCCGGTCAGGAAGCCGGGGCGGGGTCCGGGGAGTCCAGCCTGACGCCCGCATCCTGAGACGGCCGGTGAGCCGGGGGCCGGGCTGTGCCAGACTGCCCCCGTGCTCTCGTTCGCCATGATTATCGGCAGCAGGCGCGCCGGTCCGCAGTGACCACACGTACGACCAGGTACGGGTGGCCATCGTCGTCCTCGACCCGCGCGCAGACCTCTCGCACCCGCGAGGGGTTTTTTCGTTTTCCGGCCCACCATCAGCCGGGGAGCGCAGCGCGAGGGACCATTGGGGGGACGGTGGAGCCGGTCATTCCGGTAAGACCGAAGATCCACATTCAGGAGCCTTGAGACCATGACCGAGACGGCAACCAGCGAGCTCGACGACTCGTTCCACGTCTTCGACACCACGCTGCGCGACGGCGCGCAGCGCGAGGGCATCAACCTCACCGTCGCGGACAAGCTCGCCATCGCCCGGCACCTGGACGACTTCGGCGTCGGTTTCATCGAGGGCGGCTGGCCCGGCGCGAACCCCCGGGACACCGAGTTCTTCGCCCGCGCGCAGGCCGAGATCGACTTCCGGCACGCCCAGCTGGTCGCCTTCGGCGCGACCCGCCGCGCCGGCGCCAAGGCCGCCGAGGACCCCCAGGTCAAGGCCCTGCTCGACTCGGGCGCCCCGGTGATCACGCTGGTCGCCAAGTCGCACGACCGGCATGTGGAGCTGGCGCTGCGCACCACGCTGGACGAGAACCTGGAGATGGTCCGGGACACCGTCTCCTACCTGCGGGAGCAGGGCCGTCGCGTGTTCGTCGACTGCGAGCACTTCTTCGACGGCTACCGCGCCAACGCGGAGTACGCGAAGGCGGTCGTCCGTACGGCGTCGGAGGCCGGCGCGGACGTGGTGGTGCTCTGCGACACCAACGGCGGCATGCTCCCCGCCCAGATCCACGCGGTCGTCGCCACGGTCCTGGCCGACACCGGCGCCCGGCTCGGCATCCACGCCCAGGACGACACCGGCTGCGCCGTCGCGAACACCCTGGCCGCGGTGGACGCGGGCGCGACCCACGTGCAGTGCACGGCGAACGGCTACGGCGAGCGCGTCGGCAACGCCAACCTCTTCCCGGTCGTCGCGGCCCTGGAACTGAAGTACGGCAAGAAGGTGCTGCCCGACGGCAGGCTCCGCGAGACGACGCGGATCTCGCACGCGATCGCCGAGGTGGTCAACCTGACTCCCTCCACCCACCAGCCGTACGTGGGGGTGTCCGCCTTCGCCCACAAGGCCGGCCTGCACGCCTCCGCGATCAAGGTCGACCCGGACCTGTACCAGCACATCGATCCCGAGCTGGTCGGCAACACCATGCGCATGCTGGTCTCCGACATGGCGGGCCGGGCCTCGATCGAGCTGAAGGGCAAGGAGCTGGGCATCGACCTGGGCGGCGACCGCGCACTGGTCGGCCGGGTGGTCGAGCGGGTCAAGGAACGCGAGCTGAAGGGCTACACGTACGAGGCGGCGGACGCGAGCTTCGAGCTGCTGCTGCGGACCGAGGTCGAAGGCAGGCCCCTGAAGTACTTCGACGTGGAGTCCTGGCGGGCCATCGTCGAGGACCGCCCCGACGGCACCCACGCCAACGAGGCCACGGTGAAGCTGTGGGCCAAGAGCGAGCGGATCGTCGCCACGGCGGAGGGCAACGGCCCGGTCAACGCCCTCGACCGCGCCCTGCGGGTGGCGCTCGAAAAGATCTACCCGCAGCTCGCCAAGCTGGAGCTGGTCGACTACAAGGTCCGCATCCTGGAGGGCAAGCACGGCACGTCCTCCACCACCCGGGTCCTGATCTCCACCTCCGACGGCACGGGCGAGTGGTCCACCGTCGGCGTGGCGGAGAACGTCATCGCCGCCTCCTGGCAGGCCCTGGAGGACGCGTACACGTACGGACTGCTGCGGGCGGGCGTGGAGCCGGCCGAGTAGCCACAGTGGAGGGATGAGCGACGACGCGCACGACCTCCTGTCCCGGGCCCGCGTGGCGACCCGGCTGCCCGCCGGGGACCTGGAGCGGGCCCGGCGCTTCTACGCCGAAAAGCTCGGCCTGGAACCCGTGGACGAACGCCCCGGCGGGCTGCTGTACCGGTGCGGCGGGATCGACTTCGTGGTGTTCCGCTCGACCGGCGTCTCACCGGGCACCTTCACCCAGATGGCCTTCGAGGTGGACGACCTCGACGCCGTCGTGGCGGAGCTGCGGCGCCGGGGCGTGGTCTTCGAGGAGGTCGACGTGCCCGGCATGCGCACCGTGGACGGCATCGCCGAGATCGAGGGCAACTACCTGAGCAAGGGCGCGCGCGGGGAGCGAGGCGCCTGGTTCCGGGACAGCGAGGGCAACCTGCTGGGGGTGGGCCAGCCGGTCCACAGGTCCCCGGAGCCCTTCTTCAGGCCCTAGACGTGCTGTCCACGTGCTGTCCCGGGCTCAGGGTGCCCGCCAGATGTTGTCGAAGGCCACGTTCTCGATGCGGCGCCGCTCGCGCACGGCCCCCAGCTCGGTCACCGCGTCGCCGACCGCCACCAGGACGGTGACGACCGCCTCGTCGCCGGGCTCCTCCTCGGGCGGCCGCTCGCCCTGGATGCCCAGGGCGGCGGCGAGCCCGGCGAGCACCGGCTCACGGGACCACCAGCGGTCGGCGGCATGGCGCCGGGCCGGGGTGTCGGCCGCCGTGGCCTTGCCGGCCCGGTGCGGCCAGCGGGGCCGCTTCCCGGAGAGCTGCCCCGCGGCGTCCAGGGCGTCGTAGTAGGCCACGGCCAGCCCCTCCCCCCGGCGCCACAGCCAGTCCTCGACCGTCTCGTACGGCTCCCCCCGCACGAGCGCCGCCCCGGCCTGGTCCAGCATCCGGTCGCCCGTGGTCAGCACGGGACCGGGCACGATGCGCTCGCCGTCCAAGGTGAGCGCCCGCGCCCCGAGAAGGTCGATCAGCTCGGCCCCCGCGAGCGCCAGCGAGAGATCACCCTGCTCGACGGGGTGCTCACCGGGCACATCGAGGCTGACGAGGAACAGATCCTGCGGTGTGGTCATACCCATACCATGTGCCGCCGGGCACCGAACCGCAGCACGGCGACACACATCCGGCCGGCTGTCCACATAGTCGCGTGGGTGGGCACAGGGCGGAGCCCGCTGGTGCGGGACTGTTACCGCAAGTGCCCGGCAAAGGCCCCGCTGCGACCGCCGCCGTCCGACTGCGTACCGGACCAGGTGAAGGTCGCCGAGGTCTTCCCGGGCAGCGCGTAAGTGGCGTGCTGCGCGCCCCAGTCGATGGTGATGGTCTGGGCGGAGGAGGAGCCGTTGTAGGCGATCAGCGCCTTGCTGCCGTCCGGGTTCCGCCAGGCCACGTTCGGCACGGCGGCCGACGCCGTCGAGGCGATCCGCTGGGCGCCCGGCCGTACGAACTTCGTCAGGTGCCCCATGTCGTAGTACTCGACCGTGTAGTCCACCGTCCCGCTCGCACCGTCCCCGTTGTGCACGGTGATCAGCCCGGTGCAGGTGCCGCACCCCCCGTTGTGCGGGCCCATGTCCTGGTCCACGGCCAGCGACCACTTGGTCACCGACTTCGCCCAGTTGCGGGTGTAGTCGATGATGTTGGACATGTCCTCGCGCTGCTGGTCGGCGATCCAGGTGCCGCCGGAGTGCTCGGTGCCGAACGCGTCCAGCGAGGGGTACCGGTCGTGCACGGCCGACTGCTTGCCGACGTCACCGCCGTACCCGTGCCAGGCGATCCCGCCGAAGTTGGGGTGGTTGCGGATCGCCGCGTCGTCGACGGCCTGGGCCGCGTAGGAGTCGTAGGTGTCCCAGTTCCAGTCGTGGGCCAGGACCTTCGTCGACAGGCCCGCCGACTGCAGCCGCGGCAGCAGGTCGTTCTTGAGGAAGTAGTCGATCCCGCTGGCGTTCCAGCTCATGGACGGGTAGCCGGAGCAGCAGGTCGGCTCGTTCTGCGGGGTCACGTACGAGACGTCGACCCCCTGGTCCTTGTAGGCCTGGAGGTACTTCACGAAGTAGCCGGCGTACGCCCCGTAGTCCTCGGCCTTCAGCCAGCCGCCGTCGAGCGAGCCGCTGTCCTTCATCCAGGCCGGCGCCGTCCACGGCGAGGCCATCACCGTCAGCGAGGGATTCAGCTGAAGCGCCTGCCTGGTGAGTGGCACCACGTCCGCCAGGTCGTGCGCGATCGAGAACCGGGACAGGGACGGGTCCGTCTGCCCGGACGCCACGTCGTCGTACGTGTAGCCGTACCGTGCGAGGTCCGACGCGCCCATCGGATTGCGCAGGAACGACAGCCCGATGCCGTCCGCCGGCGAGAACAGCTTGCGCATGGTCGCGTCCCGCGTGGCCGGGGACAGCGCGCCGCTGCTGTTCATCAGCCAGGCCGCGGTGTCCGTGAACGACGCGCCGCCGCCGGTGAAGGCCTGGTACCGGGTGTTCTCGTCCACGGTGATGTTCGTGCCGTCGCCGCCCGTGCCGGACTGGAAGGCGACCGGCGCCTGCGCCTGCAGACCGCGTACGACATGCCGGCCGCCGGCGTCGTCGGTCGTGGTCAGCCAGGGGGTGACCGGCTCACCGGCCGCGTGCGCGGCGGGGGGTACGGCGGCGGTGAAGCCGGCGGCGGAGAGCAGCCCGGCCAGCAGCAGCCGGGCCGTGCGGGGGATTCTCCTCATGGTGCGTCGCCCTTCCTCTCGGGTCGACAGAGCGGGGAATGACAGAGACCGGCACAACTGACGTGCCGTCTTGACGGGTTGGGAATCCGTCAGTTAACTCACGGCGTGATCTAAGCCATGAGTGAACCATGAGAGCCGAGGGAAGGTCCATGCCAAGAACCGCCCTGCTCGTCTCCGGGGCCTTGCTCGCCGCCCTGTTGCCCCTGTCCGCCGTCTCCGGCGCCGCCCGTGCCGCCGACGCCGCCGACGACCCAGCCCCGGTCCCCGTGGACCGCTTCGAGGGCGAGGTCCCCTTCGCCGCCCAGCCCGCCGACGGCATCTTCACCTGGGGCGGCGACGCCGACGATCCGCCCGCCCTGCACCTCGCCGACCGCGCCGACGCTCCCGAGGGCGCCAAGGTCCTCACCGGCAGCTACGACATCAGCGGCTACGGTGGCTTCACCCACGACTTCGCCGCCGGCGGGCCCGCCCACGACTGGTCCGCCCACCGGGGCATCCGCTTCTGGTGGGAGGGCCGGAACAACGGCCGGAAGATCGCCTTCGAGATCAAGGACGGCGGCGCGAACGGCGAGGCCTCCGAGCTGTGGACGACCTCCTTCACGGACGACTTCACCGGCTGGAAGCGGATCGAGATCCCCTTCACCGACTTCGCCTACCGCACCGACTACCAGCCGGTCGGCGGCATCGACCATGTCCTGGGCCTCACGCGGATGTGGGGATACGCGGTCACCCTCCCGGCCGGCACCAAGGGCGACTTCGCCATGGACGACGTCGAGTTGTACGGCAGGGCCGACCAGTCGCTGCGTGCCGCCGTCACCACCGACGCGCCCGTCCGTCCGGTCAGGGCGGGCGGCACCGTCCGGGTGAAGGTCACCCTGGCCACGACCGGCGACCGGCCCGTCGACGACCCGGTGACGGTCACGTACGCGACCGAGGGCGGCACCGCGACCGCCGGCCGGGACTACACCCCGGCCGAAGGCACCCTCACCTTCCCGGCCGGCACCGCCTCGGGCGCGACGCGGACGATCGAGGTGCCGACCCGCGAGAGCAAGGCCGCCGCGGCCGCGAAGACCATCCCGCTCAAGCTCGCGGTCACCGGAGCCAAGGCTCCCGCCGAGACCCCGCAGATCGTCATCGACGCCCACGGACTGCCGTATCTGAACGCCGAGTTGCCGGTACGGAAGCGCGTCGCGGATCTGCTGTCCCGCATGTCGCTTCAGGAGAAGGCCGGGCAGATGACCCAGGCCGAGCGGGGCGCCGTCGGAGGCGGCGGCGACATCGCGACGTACGCGCTCGGCTCCCTGCTGTCCGGCGGCGGCTCCACACCCACGCCCAACACCCCCGGGGCCTGGGCCCGGATGATCGACGGCTTCCAGCTCCGCACCCGGGCGAACCGCCTCCAGATCCCGCTGATCTACGGCGTCGACGCGGTCCACGGCCACAACAACCTGAGCGGCGCCACGATCATGCCGCACAACATCGGCATCGGCGCGAGCCGTGACCCCCGACTCGCCTACGCGACAGGGTCGGTGACGGCCGCCGAGGTCCGCGCCACCGGAATCCCGTGGGACTTCGCGCCCTGTCTGTGCGTGAGCCGCGACGAACGCTGGGGCCGCTCGTACGAGTCCTTCGGCGAGGACCCCGCCCTCGTGCAGTCCATGGAGACCATGATCCAGGGCCTCCAGGGCCGGGCCGACGGCCGGGACCTGAGCCGGAACGACAAGGTGCTGGCCACCGCCAAGCACTTCGCCGGCGACGGCGGCACCGCCTACGGCTCCTCCACCACCGGCACCTACACCATCGACCAGGGCGTCACCACGGTCACCCGGCAGCAGCTGGAGGACATCCACCTGGCGCCGTACAAGACCGCCGTCCGGCGGGGCATCGGCTCGGTCATGCCGTCGTACTCCTCCCTCGACATCGCCGGCGACGGCAAGGGCGCGGTGAAGATGCACGCGCGCGGCGACATGATCAACGGGGTGCTGAAGGGCCGCATGGGCTTCGGCGGCTTCGTCATCAGTGACTGGAACGCCATCGACCAGCTCCCCGGCGACTACCCGGCCCACGTCCGCACGGCGGTGAACGCGGGCGTCGACATGATGATGGTGCCCTACGGCTACAAGGACTTCGGCGCCACGCTCGTCGGCGAGGTGAAGGCGGGCCGGATCAGCGAGAAGCGGATCGACGACGCCGTATCCCGCATCCTCACCCAGAAGTTCAGGCTGGGCCTCTTCGAGCATCCCTACGCCGACACCAGCGGTGCCGCCGCCATCGGCTCTCCGGCCCACCGGGCGGTCGCCCGCCAGGCCGCCGCCGAGTCGCAGGTGCTGCTGAAGAACTCCGGCGGACTGCTCCCGCTGAAGAAGAGCCAGAAGGTGTACGTCGCCGGGTCCAACGCCGACGACCTCGGCAACCAGACCGGTGGCTGGACCCTCACCTGGCAGGGCGCCTCCGGCACCCACACCCGGGGCACGACCATCCTCCAGGGCATGCGCGAGGCCGGCGGGAACGTCACCTACTCCAAGGACGCCTCCGCCCCGACCGGCGGCTACGACGTCGGGGTGGTCGTCGTCGGCGAGACCCCGTACGCCGAGGGCGTCGGCGACGTCGGCAACGGCCACAGCCTGCGGCTGTCCGCCGCCGACCAGGCGGCCGTGGACAAGGTGTGCGCGGCCATGAAGTGCGCGGTGCTGATCGTCTCCGGCCGCCCGCAGCTCGTCGGCGACCGGCTCGGCAAGATCGACGCACTGGTGGCGTCCTGGCTGCCCGGCACCGAGGGCGAGGGCGTCGCCGACGTCCTCTACGGCGCGCGCCCCTTCACCGGACAGCTCCCCGTCACCTGGCCGAAGTCCGAGTCCCAGCTCCCGATCAACGTGGGCGACCCGTCGTACGATCCGCAGTTCCCCTATGGCTGGGGCCTGACCACGCTCACAGACGTGCCGCGCGGCGGCACGGCCACCCTGCGGGCGCTGGGCGCGGCGGCGACGGTGGCCGAGCGGAGGGGCGACGACCGGGCAGGGCGTGCGCTGGTGGCCGAGGCGCGGCTGCTCGTCCAGCAGCAGGCCGGCGAGCGGATGACCCAGGCGGTGGCGAAGCCCTTCGCCGACGCCGGCCATCTGCTGCTGACCGGCCGGTACGGAAAGGCGGTGGAGAAGCTGACGGAGGCGTACCGGGCCGCGTAGCCCCAGCCCGTATGTCGAATTATGGGAGGCTTCGGGTAGTTTCGGGGATATGAAGGCCCTGCGGATCCGAAGCCTCCCAGCCCTGCTGCTGGCCGTCCTCGCCCTGGTCCTGGCGACCCCGTTCACGCCCGGGGCGAGCGCGGACACGAGCATCTCCGCCCTCGCCCAGGCCCTCCGCAAGAGCCCGGTCTACGTGGACCCGGCCGCCTCGGCCCAGCTGTCGACGGCGGATGCCGACGCCCTCGCCAAACGCATCAAGGACGCGAACAAACCCCTGTTCATCGCGGTCCTCCCGGCCGGCTACCCGACCGCGAACCTCTTCTCCGGCCTGCGTGCGGCGACCGGCGTCACCGGCCTGTACGGCATCCGCCTCGGCGACCGCTTCGACGCCCGCGCCGACTCCTCCGTCATGTCGGCGACGGCCCGGCAGAACCTGGTCACGAGCGTCCGGGGCGAGCCGGCCAAGACCCAGCTCACCGACTTCACCGACCGCGCGCTGGCGCACATGGGCGGCCACGCCCCGAAGAGCTGGGGCGGCGCCGGCGGTTCCGGCGGCGGGACGCCCACCGCTGCCCTGATCGCGCTCGGCGCGCTGCTGGTGGCCGCCGGCGCGGGCGCGTACGCGCTGGTCAAGCGCAACCGCCGGCGCCACGAGGAGGAGCGGCGGGCCGCCCTGGACCGGCTGCGGGTGGTCGTGGACGAGGACATCACCGCCTTCGGCGAGGAACTGGACCGCCTCGACTTCCAGCCGGGGGAGCCCGGCGCCGACGACGCGATGCGCGCCGACTACGAGCACGCCCTCGACGCCTACGAGACCGCCAAGCAGCGCATGGCCGCCGCGGCCCGGCCGGAGGACGTCCGCACGGTCACCGAGGCGCTGGAGGACGGCCGCTTCTCGCTGGCCCGGCTGGCCGCCCGCCGCGAGGGCCGCCCGCTGCCCGAACGCCGCCCGCCCTGCTTCTTCGACCCGCGGCACGGCCCCTCGGTGAGCGACGCCACCTGGACCCCGCCCGGCGGCGCCCCGCGCCAGGTCCCCGTCTGCGCGGCCGACGCCACCCGGCTGGCCGACGGCCGCGATCCGGTGATCCGCGAGGTCGACACGGACCAGGGCCGCCGCCCCTACTGGGACGCGGGCCCCGCCTACGGCCCCTGGGCCGGCGGCTACTTCGGCGGCGGCATTCTGCCCGGCCTGCTCGTCGGCACCCTCCTCGGCAGCATGATGGCGACCCCGTCGTACGCGGCCGACTACGGCGCCGGTTACGGCGACTTCGGGGCCGACTACCAGGGCGGCGACGTGTCCGGCACGGACTTCGACCCCGGCGACTTCGGGGGCGGGTTCGGGGACGGCGGAGGGTTCGACGGGGGAGGAGGCGACGGCGGCGGCGACTTCGGCGGAGGCTTCTGACCGCCGGACCCGCTGTTCCGTCAGTAGTCGCGTTCGTCGGCGGTGTCCGTCAGGGGCGCTCGCCCTCGTCCGCCGTCTCCAGTGCCCCCAGCCGCTCCAGCAGCCCGGCCGCCAGCGCCAGCACCCCGCGCTCCGTCTGGCCGAGCGACCGGAGCGCCCCGGCGAGCCAGGCGTCCCGCTCGGCCATCTCCCGCTCCAGTGCCTGCCGCCCGGCCTCGGTGAGGGAGAGCACGGACTGCCGCCGGTCGTCCGTCCCCCGCTCCCGCGCGATCAGCCCCTCGGCCTCCAGCTCGGCGTAGACCCGGGTGAGCGACTGCGGCCGCTGCCGCTCCTCCGCGGCGATCTCACCGGGCGTCGCCGACCCGTGTCGATGCAGATGGCCGAGCACGGCGAGCTGGTTGGAACTGAGCCCGCCGTCCCCGTGTTCCTGCCGCAGCCGCCGGTTGAGCCGGACGACGGCGCGCCGGAGGGCGGCGGCTTCGTCGAGGTGATCCATAAAAGAGATCGTACGCATTCGCTTACGATACTTCATGGAGTTCTGGCAGTTTCCGGCTCTATACTTACCGAGTGCGCTCGAAACTGATACGCAATGCGTATGAATCTCTGCTGACGATGGCGGCGGTGCTGTTGTGCTGGGGAGCCGCCCTGTGGCTGGAGGGTGCGGCCGGACTGCACACCGATGTGCCCGTCCTCGCGGTGGCCCTGGCCCTCACCCTGTCCTCCAGCCAGCGCACCGCGTCCACCCGGCGCAGACTCGCGGCGCTCGTGCTGCTGCCCGTGGCGGCCGCCGGTGCCCAGTTCCTGGGCCGCCTGATCATGCACCACTACGCGGCGGGCGCCGCCGTCTTCACGCTCGGCATCTCCCTGGGCATCTGGATCCGCCGCTTCGGCCCGACGGCGACCCGGGCGGGCACGCTGATGACCCTGCCGTTCGTGGCCCTGCTGGTCGTCCCCGGCCCGGCGCTGCCGCCCGCGGCCGAGCGGGGGCTGATGAGCTGGTTCTGGGCGGCGGCGATCGGCGTCCTGGCCTGTGCCGGCGTCTGGCTGGTCCAGGGCCTCGGCGACCGGTACGGCCCCGGGCGTCCGGATCCCGTGCGGCCCGCGCCGCGCAGGGTCTCCCTGTCCCGCCCGCGGCCCAGCACCCGCATGGCCCTGCAGATGGCGGCCGCCGTGGCCGCGGCGTTCCTCTGCGGCCGGCTCCTCTTCGGCGACCACTGGCCCTGGGCGGTCCTCACGGCGTACGTCGTGGCCAGTGGCAACCGGGGGCGAACGGACGTGTCGCGCAAGGGAGTCGAACGCTTCCTCGGTGCGACCGTGGGCACGCTGCTGGCCACCGGTGTGGCGGCCGCGGGCATCACCGGGGCCGCGTCGGTGGCGGTGATGTTCGCGATCCTCACCGTCGCCCTGTGGCTGCGCCCGCTCAACTACGCCTACTGGGCGGCCGGCATCACCACGGCCCTGTCCCTGCTCCTCGGCTACTTCGGCCAGAACGCGACCGGCCTCCTCCCGACCCGGCTGGCCGCGATAGCCCTGGGCGCGGCCCTGTCCATCACGGCGGCGTGGTGCCTCCTGCCGGTCGACGCGCCTGCGCCCGCCCTCCCGTTCCGGGGGAGTGGAGGTCGGGCGCAGGCGGAGGGCGGACGGCTCGGAGCCGGCTGAACCCCCGGACGGTCAGGCGTTCTTGATGGCCGAGATGTCGAAGTTCAGCTTGATCTTGTCGGAGACCAGGACGCCGCCGGTCTCCAGCGCCGCGTTCCAGGTCAGCCCCCACTCGGAGCGCAGGATCTCGGCCCTGCCCTCGAAACCCACGCGCTCGTTGCCGAACGGGTCCGTCGCGGCGCCGTTGAACTCCAGGTCGATGCTGATCGGCTTGGTCACGCCGAGCAGGGAGAGGTCGCCGGTGATGCGGTACGCGTCGCCGCCCAGGGCTTCCGCCTTGGTGGAGCGGAAGGTCATGGCCGGAAACTCGTCGGTCTTGAAGAAGTCGGACGACTTCAGGTGACCGTCCCGGTCGCCGTTGCCCGTGTCGATGCTCTCCATCTTGACGTCCAGCGTGGCGGTGGACCGGCTCGGGTCGGCTCCGTCCAGGTGCAGCGTGCCGGTGAAGTCGTGGAAGCCGCCCTTGACGTTGGTGACCATCGCGTGCCGGGCGGTGAAACCGATCGTGGTGTGCGCCGGGTCGATCGTGTAGTCACCGGTCAGCGCGGTCAGATCGGCGCCGGCCGGCGCCGCGGTGGTCTCGGGGGTGCTGTCCTTGCGGCCGAAGATGCCCATGGTGTGCTCCAGGAAAGTGTCTGTTGAACGTTAAACGAATCCGTGGTGTCGACGGTAGACCGATTCGGTTCAGTTTTCAACAGAATCCACAGCGTGTCCTCGCCGCCGCACGGAGTGACGCCGTATGCCCTTTGCCGCGACCGCGCCCTCTGCTACAACTGCGGCGGCTGCCGTACCGGAGGGAGCGAAGAGAGTGGTGACCGGTCCTCTGCGGATGTCCCGGCGAGCGTTGCTGCTGGCCGCCGCCCTCGCCCCGGCCCTGGCCTCCGTCCCGGCCCGGGCCGACGCCGACCCCTACGACACCCTGCGCCGCCGCTGGCTCGGCATCGCCCTCGGCACGGGCTACGACCCCGCCGCCGAGCCGTACGCCTCCCGGCTCGCCCAACTCGGCACCCGCGCACGCGACTTCACGGCCACCATGACCCCGGCCGCCGGCTCCCTCTGGCCCGGGCACCCCTTCGACCCGCCGTCCGGCATCACCTTCAGCTACGACCGCCTGTGGACCATGACCCAGGCCTGCGTCCAGCCCGCCACCGGCGCCACCGGTGACCCCGCCCTCCTCGCCGCCGTACTGCGCGGCCTCGACCATCTCTCCGCCACCGTCTACAACCCCTCGACCAGCCGCTACGGCAACTGGTGGGAGTGGCAGATCGGCAGCCCGCGCCTGCTCCTGGACATCACCGCCGCCCTGTACGAGCGGCTCGGTGCGGACCGTGTCGCCGCCGCGTGCGCGGCCGTGGACCACTTCATCCCGGACGCCCTGCTCACCGACTACTCCGGCACCTCCACCGGCGCCAACCGCGTCGACCTGTGCCGCTCCGTCGCGCTGCGCGGCGTCCTCGGCCGGGACGCCGGCCGTGTCTCGCTCGCCCGGGACGCGCTCTCGCCGGTCTTCCCGTACGTCACCGGGGGTGACGGGCTCTACGCCGACGGCTCCTTCGTCCAGCACACCTGGGTCGCCTACTCGGGGACGTACGGCCAGGTCCTGCTCGACGGCCTCGGGCGGCTGTTCGCCCTGCTCGCCGGATCGCCGTGGGAGGTCACCGACCCTGCCCGGGGGCACATCCTCGACGCCGTCGAGCACGCCTACGCGCCCCTGATCCATGACGGCCTGGTGGCGGACTGCGTCAACGGCCGGGCCATCAGCCGGGGTTGCCTGCGCGGCGACGACCCGCACCTCATGCGCAGCGACCACTTCCACGGGCAGGCGCTCATCGCCGCGATCACGCTGCTCGCGGGCGGGGCGGGGGAGGAGCGGCGGGAGCGGTGGCACGGACTCGTGAAGGGGTGGATCCAACGGGACACCGTGACACCGATACTGACGGCAGGTCAGTTCGGTGTGGCCGAGCTCGCACGACTCCGGGCCATCGCCGACTCGCCCGTACCGCCCGCCCCGGAACCCCTCGGCCACCGGCTCTTCCCGGCCATGGACCGCGCCGTCCACCGCGGGCCCCGTTTCACCGCCGCCCTCTCCATGGCCAGCGACCGCATCGCCCACTACGAGTGCGGCAACGGCGAGAACCCGCGCGGCTGGCACATGGGTTCCGGAATGCTCTACTGGTGGCCGAAAGGGCGTAGTGGCCGGTCCGACCAGTACACGGACTGGTTCTGGCCGACCGTCGACTGGTACCGGCTGCCCGGCACCACCGTCTCCACCAAGCGGCTCGCCGACCGCGCCGGCGGCGAGTGGGGCGCACCCAAGCCGGACGTGCGCTGGGTGGGCGGGGTCACCGACGGCCGGTACGCGGCCGTCGGACAGCACCTGAAGGGCCTCGGCTCCACCCTGCGGGCCCGCAAGTCCTGGTTCTTCCTCGACGACGCCGTGATCTGCCTCGGCGCCGGGATCACCTGCGCCGACGGCGTACCGGTCGAGACGGTCGTGGACAACCGTGCTCTGGGCGAGAGCGGCACCCTGGCCTTCGTGCGCGGCCCGAACTGGGCGCACCTGGCCGAGCACGGTGGCTGGATCCTGCCGTGCGGAGGCGAACTGCACACCCTGCGCGAGGACCGCACCGGCGCCTGGTCCGACATCAACAGCGGGGGGACGGCCGAGCGGCGCACCCGGCGCTGGCAGACCCTGTGGCTCGACCACGGCACCGACCCGGCCGACGCCGGCTACGCCTACGTCCTGCTGCCCGGCGCCTCTTGCGCACAGACCGCGGCCCGAGCCGCGCTCCACTCCTGGCTGTCCGTCCTCGCCAACGACACCGGGAGCCAGGCGGTGGCCGTGCCCCGGCGGGGACTGATGGCGGCGAACTTCTGGCGGGCCGGTACGGTGGGGGATCTGGCCGTCTCGGCGGGCGCGAGCGTGCTCGTCGTGCACCGGGGCCGTACGGCCACCCTCCGGGTGAGCGAGCCGCCCCGAACGGGTGAGCCGCTGGAGATCGTCTGGGACCGTCCGGTGCGGGCGGTGATCCGGGCCGGCGAAGGCGTGGCGGTCCTGTCCGCGGGTCCCCGTCTGAGGCTCCGTGTCACTCCGGGGATGGCATGTGCCAGCCACGAATGTGAGGTGGCTCTCAGGTGACACCTTTGTGGCCCCCCTACAACGCCAATGCCCTGTGAGCAGTCGGAAAGGCTGCACACGGCCAGGGTTCTGTTCACTGGCACCAGGAAAACGGGCCGGAGACTGTACGGAGTCGACGGCTCGCTTTCCTTGGTGTCCTTCGTAAGGTCGCTACATGACCGTTTTGGAAGAAACGACGGGTGAGCCGACCGGCGAGCCGACGGACGCGCGCGGACGGGTCGCCGAGCTGCACGACATTCGTGCGCGGGCCGTGGCAGGCCCCAGCGAGAAGGCGACCGAGGCGCAGCACGCCAAGGGCAAGCTGACGGCGCGGGAGCGGATCGAGCTGCTCCTGGACCCGGGGTCCTTCCAGGAGGTCGAGCAGCTGCGCCGGCACCGCGCCGTCGGCTTCGGCCTGGAGGCCAAGAAGCCGTACACCGACGGTGTCATCACCGGCTGGGGCACGGTCGAGGGCCGGACGGTCTTCGTGTACGCCCATGACTTCCGGATCTTCGGCGGGGCGCTGGGCGAGGCCCACGCCACCAAGATCCACAAGATCATGGACATGGCCATCGCGGCCGGCGCGCCCCTGGTCTCCCTGAACGACGGCGCGGGCGCCCGTATCCAGGAGGGCGTCTCGGCGCTCGCCGGTTACGGCGGCATCTTCCAGCGCAACACCAAGGCGTCCGGTGTCATCCCGCAGATCAGCGTGATGCTCGGCCCGTGCGCCGGCGGCGCCGCGTACTCGCCCGCCCTCACGGACTTCGTCTTCATGGTCCGCGAGACCTCCCAGATGTTCATCACCGGCCCGGACGTGGTCAAGGCGGTGACCGGCGAGGAGATCACCCAGAACGGGCTCGGCGGCGCGGACGTGCACGCCGAGACCTCCGGCGTCTGCCACTTCGCGTACGACGACGAGGAGACCTGCATCGCCGAGGTGCGCTACCTCCTCTCGCTGCTCCCGCAGAACAACCGCGAGAACCCCCCGCGGGTGGAGTGCTCCGACCCGGCCGACCGCCGCGGCGAGGTGCTGCTGGACCTGGTCCCGGCGGACGGCAACCGCCCGTACGACATGGTCAAGGTCATCGAGGAGATCGTCGACGACGGCGACTACCTGGAGGTCCATGAGCGCTGGGCGCGGAACATCATCTGCGCGCTGGCCCGCCTCGACGGCCAGGTGGTCGGCATCATCGCCAACCAGCCGCAGGTGCTGGCGGGTGTCCTGGACATCGAGGCCTCGGAAAAAGCTGCGCGCTTTGTCCAGATGTGTGACGCTTTCAATGTCCCGATCGTCACCTTCCTGGACGTACCGGGATTCCTCCCCGGTGTCGACCAGGAGCACGGCGGAATCATCCGCCACGGCGCGAAGCTGCTGTACGCCTACTGCAACGCGACCGTGCCGAGGATCTCGCTCATCCTGCGCAAGGCGTACGGAGGTGCGTACATCGTGATGGACTCCCAGTCGATCGGCGCCGACCTCACCTACGCCTGGCCGACGAACGAGATCGCCGTGATGGGCGCGGAAGGTGCCGCGAACGTCATCTTCCGGCGCCAGATCGCCGGCGCCGAGGACCCCGAGGCCATGCGGGCGCGGATGGTCAAGGAGTACAAGTCCGAGCTGATGCACCCGTACTACGCGGCCGAGCGCGGTCTGGTGGACGACGTCATCGACCCCGCCGAGACCCGCGAGGTCCTGGTGAAGTCCCTGGCGATGCTCCAGTCCAAGCACGCCGACCTGCCCTCCCGCAAGCACGGCAACCCGCCGCAGTAACCGAGCGGACCCTCCGCGGCAACCCTGCGGACCTCTCTCTCACGGAGACTGACACCCATGAGCACTCCTGACATCCGCGTCGAGAAGGGCCACGCCGAGCCCGAGGAAGTCGCCGCCATCACGGCCGTCCTCCTGGCCCGCGCGGCCGCCCGCACCGAGCCCTCGACCCAGACCCACCGCGGCCGCCCCAAAGCCGGCTGGCGCCGGCTGGAGCGCGAGGGCGGCTTCCGGGCGCCGCACAGCTGGCACGGCTAGGCTGCGCCGCTCAGCAGGACATAGAAGGACACAGAAGAAGGGCCCCTCTGGGGCCCTTCTTCGTGCGCCCCGAAGGGGCGCGGGGCTGCGTCCGGTATGCGGCTCCGCCGCGTGGGCGCGACAAGCCGAAGGCTGCCCGCAGGCGGCGTACATCCGCAAGGGGCAGCCCAGTGGCCGAGTTCAGCGAAGCCGTGCCATCAGGGCGTGCTCCACGAGAGTGATCAGCGTCGACTTGGCGTCCGCGCGGTGGCGGGCGTCGGTCGTGATGATCGGGGTGTCCGGCCCGATCTGCAGCGCCTCGCGCACCTCTTCGGGGTTGTACGGCTGGTTGCCGTCGAAGCCGTTGAGGGCGATGACGAAGGGGAGGCCGCTGTTCTCGAAGTAGTCGACGGCCGGGAAGCAGTCGGCGAGGCGCCGGGTGTCCACGAGCACCACCGCGCCGATCGCGCCGCGTACCAGGTCGTCCCACATGAACCAGAAGCGGTCCTGGCCGGGGGTGCCGAACAGGTACAGGATCAGGTCCTGGTCCAGAGTGATGCGGCCGAAGTCCATGGCGACCGTGGTGGTCGTCTTGTCCCCGGTGTGGGTGAGGTCGTCGATGCCCGCGCTGGCGGACGTCATGACGGCCTCGGTGCGCAGCGGGTTGATCTCCGAGACGGCACCCACGAACGTGGTCTTGCCCACGCCGAAGCCGCCCGCCACCACGATCTTCGCGGAGGTGGTGGAGCGGGAAGGACCGCCGCTAGAGCTTGCGAAGTCCACTGAGCACCCTTTCGAGCAGTGTCACGTCTGGCTGGCCACCGGCGTTCTCGTCGCCGCCGGGCTGATGGATGGCGACCAGGCCCGCCTCCGCCAAGTCGGCGACGAGAATCCTGGCCACGCCGAGGGGGATCGTCAGCAGGGCCGAGATCTCGGCCACGGACTTGATCTCCCGGCACAGGTTGCAGATCCGCTGATGCTCGGGCAGCTGGCCCTGCATCTGGTGCGGAGCGGCGGTGGTGTGCACCAGTGCCTCGATGGCGAGCTGGTAGCGCGGGCGGGTCCGGCCGCCGGTCATGGCGTACGGACGCACCAAGGGATTGTTCGATGCGGTCGCGGGCGCCGGCTCGGGGCGGCGCTGCGGTTGCACCGGCTGGATCCGCGGGGCCGGCGGCTGCTCGTACGGCGAGGGACCGGGGCCCTGCGGTGCGTACGGGTGCCGGTGGCTCGGGGCGGAGGGGAAGTTGTACCGGTTCGCGGAACCGTCGCCCTGGCCCTGACCAGGGCCGTACGACCAGTTGCCCGAATGCGAACCACCTGGGGGTGTTGCCACTTTCTCCTCCTCCGACTGTGCCGGGCACCCATCGCTGTGGCGCCGCGTCCCGAAACCTTACGGCCCCGGGACACGAAAACGCACCGTCCGATTACTAGTTGAGAAGGCTGCCCTGGAGCTCCGCACGGAGATCCGGGGTCAGGACCGTGCCCGCGCGGTCCACCAGAAGGGCCATCTCGTACCCGATGAGGCCGATGTCCGCTTCCGGGTGGGCCAGGACCGCGAGTGAGGAACCGTCGGAGATGGACATGATGAAGAGGAATCCCCGCTCCATCTCCACAACCGTCTGATTCACGCTGCCTCCCTCGAAGATCCGGGAGGCGCCTGCCGTCAGAGACGTCAGACCGGAGGCGACGGCCGCGAGCTGGTCGGCGCGGTCGCGGGGGAAGCCTTCGGACATCGCCAGAAGGAGTCCGTCGGCGGAGACCACCACCGTGTGGGACACCCCCGGGGTGTTGTCCACGAAGTTGGTGATCAACCAGTTCAGGTTCTGTGCCGCCTGGCTCATCGGGCTCACACTAACGCTCCTGGTTGTAGGTGCTGTCAGGACCGAAGCCCTGGCCGTTCGTTTCACTGCCTGCGCTGCGTCCGCGCTGGACGCCCCGACGCAGGTTGCTCAGCCTGCCCCGGACGTCCTCCGGGGCGCGGGAGACCTGGGGGCCTCCCTGAGGGGTGCTTTCGGCGGCGCCTTCGACCAGGTTGGCCTTGGGCACCCGCCGCGGCAGACCGGAGGCGGTGACCCCGCCCGCCTTCGGCTTCCGGAGCTGCGACGCCTGCTGCCACCGCGCGTCGTTCGCCGAGCGCCAGCCGCTGTCGCCGTTCGGCTCCGGAGCGGACTGCGGCGCCTCCTGCTGCCCGCGCGCCGCGCCACCCGCGGCGGACGAGCCGTTGGAACCGCTCGCGACGGACCCGCGGCGGGGCAGCCCGGCGTCGGTCAGCGCGTGGGAGGCGGGAGAGGCCGGTCCCGGACGGTCGAAGCCTACGCGGTTCCGCTCACTCGCGTCAGCGGCCTGTGAAGACTCCGTTTCCGGAGCGTACTGGGCCGGATAGCCGTTCTGGTAGGCGTCCTGCTGCGGCCAGTCGTCCTGGTAGGAGTGCGTCTGGGCCGGCTCCGTGTACGCCGGGTCGGGGTAACCGCCGCCGCCCGGGGCCGGGAAGCCGTCGTTCTGCGGATGGCCGCCGTTCGGCGTGAAGAACTGGTCCTCGTACGGCTTCTCGTACGAAGTCCGCTGTGGCTCCTCGTACGCGGCGGCCTGCGGCTCCTCGTACGCGGGCTGCGGCTCCTCGTACGCCTGCTCCTGGAAGGCCTGCCGCGGCTGCTCCTGGTACGCAGGCCGCCCGTCGAACAGCGGGTCGGCGTACGCGGGGCCCTCGGCGGCATCCCGCTGCGGCAGATCGGGCTGCTGGCCGTGCGTCTGGGCCTCCAGGGCCGCCCGGCGCTCCTCGCGCATCAGGGAGCGGCCGACGGGGTCCAGATCGCGGAGGTCGTCGGGGACCTCGGTGTAGCGGCTGTCGTCGAAGCCCAGCTCGGCGGCGGTGCGCAGGGGCTGCGCCTGGTTGAAGTTCTCACCCTGGAACTGCTGCTCCGGGATGATCTGCGAGACGGTGAACTCCTCGCGGTCCAGCGGCATTTCGCCGCCACCGCCGTGCGTGATCGCGTCCGGCAGCATGACCAGCGAGGTGGTACCGGCCTGCTCGCCCGAGGGGCGCAGCTGGACGCGGATGCCGTGCCGGTCGGACAGCCGGCCGACCACGAACAGGCCCATGCGCTGGGAGATCGCGGCGTCCACGGTCGGCGGGTTGGCCAGCTTGTGGTTGATGTCCGCGAAGTCCTCGGCGGTCAGGCCGATGCCCTTGTCGTGGATCTCGATCATCACGCGGCCGTCGGGGAGACGGGTCGCGGTGACGCGGACCTTCGTCTGCGGGGAGGAGAACGTCGTCGCGTTCTCCAGCAGCTCGGCCAGCAGGTGCACGAGGTCGGTGACCGCGCGGCCGTGGATCTCGGCCTCCGGGACGCCGGACAGCTCGATGCGCTCGTACTGCTCCACCTCGGAGGAGGCGGCGCGCAGCACGTCGACCAGCGGGACCGGCTGGTCCCAGCGGCGGCCCGGCTCCTCGCCGGCGAGGACCAGGAGGTTCTCGCCGTTGCGGCGCATACGGGTCGCGAGGTGGTCCAGCTTGAAGAGGTTCTCCAGCTGGTCCGGGTCGGCCTCGTTGTTCTCCAGGTCGGTGATCAGGGTCAGCTGGCCCTCGATCAGCGACTGGTTGCGGCGCGACAGGTTGGTGAAGATCGCGTTGATGTTGCCCCGCAGCAGTGCCTGCTCGGAGGCGAGCCGCACCGCCTCGCGGTGGACCTGGTCGAAGGCGCGGGCGACCTCGCCGATCTCGTCCTTGGTGTGGATCGGGATCGGGGCGACCCGGGTGTCGACCCGGCCGGGGTCGGTACGGGAGAGCTGGTCGACCAGCATCGGCAGCCGCTGCTCGGCTATGCCGAAGGCCGCGTTGCGCAGCTGGCGCATCGAGCGGCTCATCTGGCGGGCCACGGCACCGGCCAGGATGAAGGCGAGCAGCAGGGCGACCACGACGACGGCACCGGTGATGAACGCGGAATTCTTGGCGTCGTCGGCGATCGACGAGGCCTCGTTCACGGCCTTGTCGGCCATGTCCGACTCGATCTGGCGGTAGGCCTTGTACTTCAGCGTGTTGACCGCGAACCAGTTGTCGGCGGTGATGCCCTTGGCGCCCAGCTCCTGCCGGGTGAGGAGGCTGGTGTCCTTCATGGTGGCGAGGGCCGCGACCATCTTGGACGGGTCGGCGGGCGGCGGGACGTAGGTCGGGTCCTTCTGCTTCTGCGCCGCGGCCATCGCGGCGCCCTGCGACTCGATCTGCGTCTGCTCCTCGGCCAGCCGCTGCGCGTCGGCCTCGGTGCCACCGCCCTTGTACTCCTCGACGGCGATGCGCTCCAGATAGGCGTACGAGGACAGCGACACCCGCTGCGTCGCCAGGTTCCCGGCGTCCGGACCGGGCTTGACCAGCAGATGCGTGCCGATGGACCGCTCCAGCGACAGCGCCGCCTTGGTCAGCGAGATCGCGTAGACGGTACGGCCGTAGGAGGTGATGTTGCCGGTGCCCAGACCGAGCTCGTTGGCGAACTCCATCAGGGGGTGTGCGACGCCGACGTATCCCTCTTCGGTCGTCACGCCGGTCATCTTGGAGGTGTACGCGGCCTGGCGGAGCTGGGCCAGCTGGGGCTCGGCCTGGCGGAACAGCTTCAGCCGGCGCACCAGGCCCGACTTCTGCGGCATGTTCTGCGCGGCCTGGTCGAAGCCGTCGGCGGCCGCGTCCGTGGCCTTGCGGGCCTGGGCGACGGTCGCCTTGCTCGTGCTGTCGGACTTGTTCAGCAGCAGGGGAGCGGCGGTGACGTCACGCTCGTTCTCGAGGGCGTCGGCGTAGGTGAGGGCGGCACGTACCAGGCGGGCGGTGTTCTCGGCGTCGCGTGCCTGCTGCCAGGTGTCGATCGAGTTCTTCACCTGGAAGCCGCCCATGACGAGGCCGACCGCCACGGGTATCAGCAGGATCGCGTTCAGTCTGGTCGGCACGCGCCAGTTGCGGGGCGAGAAGCGGCCGCCGCTCGATGCGGGCGTGGCCGCCGGCTCCCCGCCGGAGACAGGGGTGGGCGCCGCAGCGCGCGGCGGCGGGGTGAAGTTGCCCCGTGCCGACGGCTCGGGACCGTTCTTGCTTCGCCTCACTCGACCAACAACCTCTCGGCGGTCGGCACCTACGTCGTGCCGCAGTCTCTCAGAGCCCGGTTCGTCATCGACCCTTGAGTACGTCTTTGACTATTGGGCAGTTCAGGCATTCCAGCACGTGGACCAGCGCTCTTCCAAACAGCGGAAACCTCTGAGCGAGGCCCTTGAGCGCCCCAGATAAAACGGTCATAAAGAGCGAGCCCCGCCAAAAGGCGGGGCGATTGTGAGCACAGCGGCACGGGGCGACCGCATCGCGTGGTGATGCCCGGCGATTCCTCTGCCGAACTGTTATGAACACCGGCGCCGACCGTGTCAAAGGCCACAGTCGGCTCCGGAGCGTTTACGACAACTGCCGTACGACACGTCGTACTTGATCGCTTACGGGTGTGCTACTTGAGGCGGGCCATCAGGGCGTGCTCCACCAGCGTGATCAGTGCGCTCTTGGCGTCGGCCCGGTGCCGGGCGTCGGTCGTGATGATCGGGGTGTCCGGCCCGATCTGCAGCGCTTCCCGCACCTCGTCGGGGGCGTAGGGCTGCTGGCCGTCGAAGCCGTTGAGGGCGATGACGAAGGGGAGGCCGCTGTTCTCGAAGTAGTCGACGGCCGGGAAGCAGTCGGCGAGACGCCGGGTGTCGACCAGGACCACGGCGCCGATGGCGCCGCGTACCAGGTCGTCCCACATGAACCAGAAGCGGTCCTGGCCGGGGGTGCCGAACAGGTACAGGATCAGGTCCTGGTCCAGGGTGATGCGGCCGAAGTCCATGGCGACGGTGGTGGTCGTCTTGTCCCCGGTGTGGGTGAGGTCGTCGATGCCCGCGCTGGCGGACGTCATGACGGCCTCGGTGCGCAGCGGGTTGATCTCCGAGACGGCGCCGACGAACGTGGTCTTGCCCACGCCGAAGCCGCCCGCCACCACGATCTTCGCGGAGGTGGTGGCCCGGCCCGCGTCAGAGCTTGCGAAGTCCACTGAGCACCCTTTCGAGCAGCGTCACATCGGGAGCGCCGCCGTTGTTCTCGTCGCCACCCGGCTGGTGGATGGCGACCAGGCCGGCCTCGGCGAGGTCGGCGACCAGGATCCGGGCCACTCCGAGCGGCATGGCCAGCAGCGCGGAGACCTCCGCGACCGACTTGACCTCGCGGCACAGATGGCAGATGCGCTGGTGCTCCGGGAGTAGGCCCATGAGCGCTGCCGGGTCGGCCGTGGTGCTGATCAGCGCCTCGATCGCGAGCTGGTAGCGCGGCCGGGTCCGGCCGCCGGTCATCGCGTACGGACGGACCAGCGGCTGGTCGCCCTCGTCCCCGTACGGGTCCGCGTACGGATCGTGATGGGCGGTGGGCGGGGTCATGAATCCTCCGGGCGGGACAGCAAGTCGGTCGGTCAAGCCGTCTGTCGAGGGCCGGTGGGGGGATTGTGGCGGCCGGACGGTGGTTTGGTGAGGTGGGTGGTGCCGGGGGCGTTCAGTGCAGCAGACTGCCTTGGAGTTCGGCGCGCAGGTCCGGGGTGAGTACCGCCCCCGCGCGGTCGACGAGCAGCGCCATCTCGTAGCCGACGAGACCGATGTCGCACTCGGGGTGGGCAAGGACGGCGAGGGACGATCCGTCCGAGACGGACATCAGGAAGAGAAACCCGCGCTCCATCTCGACGACCGTCTGCGCCACGGTGCCGCCCTCGAAGATCCGGGAGGCCCCGGCCGTGAGCGAGGTCAGCCCGGACGCGACGGCCGCCAGCTGGTCGGCGCGATCCCGCGGGAAGCCTTCGGACATCGCCAGCAGAAGGCCGTCGGCGGAGACCACCACGGTGTGGGACACCCCGGGGGTGTTGTCCACGAAGTTGGTGATCAACCAGTTCAGGTTCTGTGCCGCCTGGCTCATCGGACTCAACTAACGCTCCTGCTGGTGAGTGGGGCTCGGGTAGCTGCCGGTCTGGCCGCTGCCGGCCTGCCGGCCCTGAGCGATACCCCGACGGAGATTGGTCAGCCGTCCGCGTACGTCATCGGGCGCACGCGAGACCTGCGGACCGGCTTGGTGCTGTTGCTGCTGCGCCGTGCCCGGGACGAGGTTCGCCCGGGGCACCCGGCGCGGCAGGCCGGAGGTGGTGACACCGCCCGCGGCGGGCTGCCGCACGCGCTCGGCCTGGCGGACCAGCTCGTCGTTGGGCGAGGTGCGCCAGGAGCCCGTGGCCGGGCCGTTGCCGTTCGCGTTGGTGTTGCCACCGCTCTGGTTGCCGCCGAGGCCGTTCTGGTTGCCGCCGAGGCCGTTCTGGTTGCCGCCGGGGCCGCGCTGCGGGGCCGCCGGGGCGGGTGCCTGCGGCTGCTGAGGCTGCGCCGGTGCGGGCGCGCCCTCCTGCGAACCGCCGTGGAACCAGTTGGTCTCCAGCGTGTCGTACAGCGGGGTACGGCCGTCGACCGGGCCGGTGGCCGGCGGCAGGGCCTCCGGCTCACGCTGCACCGGACGCTGCTGCGGGGCTTGCGGGCGCTGCTGCGGAGCCTGCGGACGCGGGGCGCCGAAGCCGTCCCCGCCGGCCGGCTGCGGGCGCTCGAACTGGCCGGTGCGGGCCGGGTCCTGGCGTCCGGGCAGGGCGTGCTGCCCGGTGGAGCTGCCGTCGTAGCCGCCGTCGAAGCCCTGCGGCGCCGCGAACTGACCAGTGTTCTGGCCGGTGTTGGGGCCCGGGTTCTGCGGGAGGTCGTCCGGCCGCGGGGCCGGCGTGCCGAAGACGTCGGAGCGGACGAACTGACCGGAGTCCTGCGGGTCGCCGCCGGAAGCGTCGAACCGGGGGCGCTCGAACTGGCCCGTCTGCTGCGGGTTGTCCTGGTGGGAGAACTGGCCCGTGGTCGTGGGACCGCCCAGGCCGTTCGCCTCGGGGCGCGGGAACTGGCCGGTGGCGGACGGACCCTGGTCGTCGATCCTGGGTATCTCCGCCGTCGAGCCCGGACCCTGCCGGTCGTCGACGCGCGGCATGCGCGCGGTGTGCGCCGGGTCCTGCTCGTCGTGGCCGCGCGGGGTGTCCAGCGAGGCACGCGACAGCGGGGCCTGGGTGTCGCCCCAGTCCGGGGTGCGCGGCTGGTCGGCGCCGGGCAGCTCGGCCCGCGGGCCTTCGCGCGGCGGCAGCTGGGGCCGGCGGCCCTGGCCGGAGCCGGCGCCGGGCCGCTGCGGGCCACGGCCGCCGAAGGCGTCCTGCTGCGGGCCGCCCGGGTTCGCGGCCTGCAGGTCCTGCGGGGCGCCGGGTGCCTGACCGCCGAAACCGCCCGCACCGGGACCCGCGGGCACCGGCCGGCCCGGCTGCGGACCGCCCAGGCCACCGAGCGCACCGGGACCGCCCTGGGGACCACGCGCACTGCCCGGCGCACCGGGACGGCCGCCCTGGCCCGCACCGGGCAGCGCGGCGCGGGGACCCTGGCCGGCGCCGACCTGGCCGCGCGGAGCGGGACCGGCACCGAGCAGACCGCCACCGGCCGGCGCGCCGCCGAGGGCACCGCCGTTGCCGCCACCGGTCTGCCTGCGGGCCGCGGCCGCACCGGCGGCGGCCTGCGCGGCGGCGGGGCCACCGGTGCCACCGGGCGCGCCCGGCTTGCCCGGACCGGGCTTCTTGCCGCCCTGGGCCACGTCCACGGGCAGCATGACCAGCGCGGTCGTACCACCGGAGTCGGACGGGCGCAGCTGGATGCGGATGCCGTGCCGCTGGGAGAGCCGACCGACCACGAAGAGGCCCATGCGGCGGGAGACGGAGACGTCCACGGTGGGCGGCGAGGCGAGCCGCTCGTTGATCGCCGCGAGGTCCTCGGGGGAGAGGCCGATACCGGTGTCGTGGATCTCGATCAGCACGCGGCCGTCGGGCAGCGCGTGACCGGTGACCTTGACCTTGGTCTGCGGCGAGGAGAACGAGGTCGCGTTCTCCAGCAGCTCGGCGAGCAGGTGCACGAGGTCGTTGACCACGCGGCCGGCGACCTCGGTGGTGGGCACGGAGGCCAGCTCGATGCGCTCGTACTGCTCCACCTCGGACGCGGCGGCACGGAGCACGTCGACCAGCGGGACCGGGCGGGTCCAGCGTCGGCCCGGCTCCTCACCGGCGAGGACGAGGAGGTTTTCGCCGTTACGGCGCATACGCGTGGCGAGGTGGTCGAGCTTGAACAGCGAGGACAGCTGGTCCGGGTCGGCCTCGCGGGACTCCAGTTCGGAGATGAGCGACAGCTGGCGCTGGATGAGGCCCTGGGAGCGGCGCGAGAGGTTGGTGAACATCGCGTTGACGTTGCCCCGCAGCAGGGCCTGCTCGGCGGCGAGCCGGACCGCCTCGCGGTGCACGTCGTCGAAGGCCGCGGCCACCTGGCCGATCTCGTCCCGGGAGTGCACACCGACCGACTCCACGGAGGTGTCGACATCCTGCGGGTCGGACTCCGACAGCTGCTTGACCAGCTCGGGCAGGCGGTCCTGGGCGACCTTGGTCGCGGTCTCCTGCAGCCGGCGCAGCGAGCGGATCATGGACCGGGCCACGACGAACGCGCCGACCAGCGACACGCCGAGCACGAGCAGGATCAGCGCACCGGAGATGATGGCGTCACGCTGGGTGGCGCTCTTCAGCTCGCGGGCCTTCTGCTCCATGTCCTCGAGCAGTGTGTGCTCGATCTTCTTCATCTGCTCGATCTTGGTCGAGCTGTCGTCCACCCAGTCCTTGTACGAGCGGGCGTTCAGGGTCTGGATGCCGTCGCGGGAGTCGAAGACGCGCTTGGCGTAGGTGTCCGCGGACTCGATCGTCGGGTTGCCCTCGTCGATCGGCTTGAGGAGTTCCTCGGCGTTGTTGCTGGCGTAGATCTTCCGGAAGATCGCGATTTCCGAGTTCTCGCTCTGGTACGCCGACTGGCCGTACAGGCGGTCGTTCTCGGAGAGGTCGCCCTTGGTGGTGTTGGTCGAGGGAAGGGCGGCGGCGATCGTGGCGCGCTGTACGGAGGCGTACTCCTTGGCGGTGGAGAAGGCCGCCAGGGCGCGGGTGCGGGAGATCATCTCCGGGTTGCTGGACGCCTCGGCCATGTCCTGGGACAGGCTGATCAGCTGGGTGATCAGCCGGTGGTAGGACTCGATCGTCTGGGTCGAGTTGCCGTTCGCCTTGTACGCCGTCTTGCGGATCTTGGCCAGGTCGTCCAGCTGGTTGGCGAGACCGACCAGCGCGTCGCGGACGCCCTGGAGGTTGCCGTCCTTGCTGGCCGAGTCGATCTGCTCGGAGGAGTTGAGGAAGTTCTCGCGGGCCCGGTCGGTCTTGTCCTCGTAGCCCTTGACCGTGTAGTCGTTCGCGCTCAGGCCGTGCGCCAGGGGACCGGCTGACTGGTCGCGCTCCTCCTGGAGCGCGGCGGCCAGCTCGGTGGCCTGCTTGGTCATGTCCGTCAGCAGCTTCATGTTGTCGAGCTGCTGGATGTCCGTGATGTTCTGGTCGATGCGCAGCGCGCCCAGCGAGGTCGCCGCGACCACGGGCAGCGCGAGCAGCGACACCAGGCGCGTGGAGATGCGCCAGTTGCGCAGGGCCATCCGCGAACCGGGGCCGGAGGGGCCCTTCGGGGGCTTCACGGTCGGCGCGGGGGCGGCGCCGGTGGTGCCCGACCCGGTGGAGGCGGTCGGGGACGACACGCCGGGGCGTCCGCTGCGCGGACCGCCGTCACCGGACGCGGCCGGGCCCGGGTTCTGGGCGTGCTGGGGCGAGGGGCTGCCCTTCATGGGGCCAGTCCCGTTGTGCGACTCCGGCTCCGCCGAAGCGCTGCCATCCCTCTTGAAACGTCCCTGCACTAGCGTCGCAACCTCTGGACCAGGCACCCCTCCGCGTGAACGGAGGGACACGGTGTCGGCGTTGTGGAGAGCGCCCTGAATGCGCGCTCCGGTGGTCTTGAAGTGACCGGCGCTGGTTTCCCCTCATCTCGCCGCCACTCGTCGGCGCTGGTCGCGCCCCTTGTGCGCCGGCTCGATACCCGCGGCGGTCCGTGGAATTCCAGCACAGTGCCGGACCTCCAACAAGGGCCGTGGTCCGAGCTGTGACCTCCGTGACGGGCTGTGAGTGTCATGTCACCTGCCGTGGAAGCCGTTCCTGAACATATCGGGCGTTTCTCTGCGAGTTACCGCTCGGCGTCAGGTGTCTGAGTCGCCATGATCAGGAGCGGAATGATGGGTTCAGGGGGTCAATGTCCGTTTCGTTGGGGCACGTTGCGAGTCAGATTTGACCGAATTGTCTGCGAGGTCGTGAGCAAACTCACATGAAGATCGAGGGCAGTTGGCACCGTCGGCAGGGAATCGGATGTTTAGCCTGACGCTTTACAACAGGGATGGCTCTGTAAACGGAGCTGCTCTGTAAACCCACCCGACCAGAGGGCACAGGACGCAACGGTGAAGACGACGACGATGTTCCACAAGATCGCCAACCCGCGACGCACGACTCTGGCGCATCTCAAGGACGCCGACGAGCTGCAGACGCCCGAGCTGCCGGAGCACTCCGTCGATCTCCCCCTGCAGACCGCCAACCCCCGGCGCACCGTCCTGGTGGACGTCCCGGTGGGTGCGGCGGCCCCGGCCGGAGAGTAGCCGATCACGCTCCCGCGCCCGGCGGCCGGCCCGGCTGCCGCGACTCACCTTTTCCGCTGAATTCCCGGGACCGCGTTTTCGTACGCCGCCTTTCCCGGCCCCCGGCTGCGAATTCCGGCGCGGCTCAGCGGCTGAGCGGCTCAGGGGCGAACCGAAAGTCGGGGGAGGGCGGACGGAAGGCGTCCGAGAGCGGGGGAAGCGAGGGAGAGCGGGCGGAACGCATGAGGGCGCCGACGGGTTCCCGCCCGCCGGTCGCCGCGCCGCAGGGCCGGGGACCGGCCTCGCGGGCGCCCACGGACGGCCTCGGCCGCCGTCCCCCGTGCGGCCGAACGCATCGCCGCCGGAAATACCCCCGCACCCCTTGCGTGAATTCCCATGCCGAACGCCGGACGGTCCGACCGGTTAACCTGGGGCGTCAGTACGCCGGTTCTCAGTAAGGGGCGCAAGGATCCCGTGCGCATCGCCAGGTTCTCCATCGACGGGAACGTAGCCTTCGGCGTGGTCGAGGGCGACAAGCAGGACGAACTCGTCCTCGACATCGTCAAGGGCATTCCCTACGGCGCCGACTTCGAGGTCAGCGGTGTCAAGGTCCCCTTGAGCAAGGTCAAGCTCCTGCCCCCGGTCATCGGTCACAAGATCGTGGCCTTCGGGCGCAACTACGCGGACCACGCGAAGGAGCTGGGCAACGAGGTCCCCGAGGCGCCGTTCGCCTTCTTCAAGCCGGCCACCTCGATGATCGCCTCCGGCGCCGAGATCCAGTACCCGCCGTTCTCCGAAGAGGTCCACTACGAGGCCGAACTGGCCGTCGTCATCGGCCGCATGTGCCGTGAGGTCCCGCGCGAGCGCGTCAAGGACGTGATCTTCGGCTACACCTGCGCCAACGACGTCACCGCCCGCGATGTGCAGAAGCGCGAGAAGCAGTGGGCCCGGGCCAAGGGCTTCGACACCTCCTGCCCGCTCGGCCCCTGGGTGGAGACGGACCTGGACCTGGAGCGCGCGAACGACCTGACCATCCAGTGCACGGTCAACGGCCAGCAGCGGCAACTGAGCCGCACCAGCGAGATGATCCACCCCATCGAGGACCTGGTCGTCAACATCTCCGAGGCCATGACCCTGCTCCCCGGCGACGTCATCCTCACCGGCACCCCCGCGGGGGTCGGCCCCCTGAACGTCGGCGACGAGGTCGCCGTCACCATCGAAGGCATCGGCACTCTCACCAACAAGGTTGTCAAGCGTGGCTAGCGCACCCGTCCGCGTACGTTTCTGTCCGTCGCCCACCGGTAACCCCCACGTGGGTCTGGTCCGCACCGCCCTGTTCAACTGGGCGTTCGCCCGGCACCACCAGGGCACCCTGGTCTTCCGCATCGAGGACACCGACGCGGCCCGCGACTCCGAGGAGTCGTACAACCAGCTGCTCGACGCGATGCGCTGGCTCGGCTTCGACTGGGACGAGGGCCCCGAGGTCGGCGGCCCGCACGCGCCGTACCGGCAGTCGCAGCGCATGGACCTCTACAAGGACGTCGCGCAGAAGCTGCTGGACGCCGGCCACGCCTACCACTGCTACTGCTCCCAGGAGGAGCTGGACTCCCGCCGTGAGGCCGCCCGCGCTGCCGGCAAGCCCTCCGGCTACGACGGCCACTGCCGTGACCTGGGCGCCGAGCAGGTCGCGGAGTACCAGGCCCAGGGCCGCACCCCGATCGTCCGCTTCCGGATGCCGGACGAGACGATCACCTTCACCGACCTGGTCCGCGGCGAGCTGACCTTCACGCCCGAGAACGTGCCGGACTACGGCATCGTCCGCGCGAACGGCGCCCCGCTGTACACGCTGGTCAACCCGGTCGACGACGCCCTGATGGAGATCACCCACGTCCTGCGCGGCGAGGACCTGCTCTCCTCCACCCCGCGCCAGATCGCCCTGTACAAGGCGCTGACCGAGCTGGGCATCGCCCAGCAGACCCCGGCCTTCGGCCACCTGCCGTACGTCATGGGCGAGGGCAACAAGAAGCTCTCCAAGCGTGACCCGCAGTCCTCGCTGAACCTCTACCGCGAGCAGGGCTTCCTGCCCGAGGGTCTGCTCAACTACCTGTCCCTGCTGGGCTGGTCGCTCTCCGCCGACCAGGACATCTTCACGATCGACGAGATGGTCGCCGCCTTCGACATCTCCGACGTGAACCCCAACCCGGCGCGCTTCGACCTGAAGAAGTGCGAGGCGATCAACGGCGACCACATCCGCATGCTGGATGTGAAGGAGTTCACCGAGCGCTGCCGCCCGTGGCTGAAGGCCCCGTTCGCCCCCTGGGCACCGGAGGACTTCGACGAGGCGAAGTGGGAGGCGATCGCCCCGCACGCCCAGACCCGCCTCAAGGTCCTCTCCGAGATCACCGACAACGTCGACTTCCTGTTCCTCGCCGAGCCGGTCTTCGACGAGGCCTCGTGGACGAAGGCGATGAAGGAAGGCAGCGACGCCCTGCTCCGCACGGCCCGCGAGAAGCTGGAGTCTGCGGACTGGACGTCTCCCGAGTCCCTCAAGGAGGCCGTCCTGGCCGCCGGCGAGGCCCACGGCCTCAAGCTCGGCAAGGCCCAGGCCCCGGTCCGCGTCGCCGTCACCGGCCGCACCGTCGGCCTGCCGCTCTTCGAGTCCCTGGAAGTCCTGGGCAAGGAGCAGACGCTGGCGCGGATCGACGCGGCGCTGACCAAGCTGAGCGCATAGTCAGCTTCATGCGTCAGGGGCGGTACCCGGATCTCCGGGTACCGCCCCTGTTGCGTTGCTCACTGAGCGTCCGCTTCGTCGATCAGGTAGGCGCTCTCGTCGAAGATCTCCAGGACGACGATGACCATGATCGCGCCGACAACCATGTACTCCAGCATCAGGCCTGGAGCCACGTACGCCTTGCGGAGATGCTCGTCCGGGCCGAGTGGAGCAGTCGAGGTCTTGCGGAACGGATCGCGGGCCAGTATCCGCAGGGCCTTGTCCAGCTGAGCCTGGCGTGAGCCGGGCAGGGTGTCGTACGTCGCACGAGCCTCGACGGTGAACTGGACGCGGTACTCGCTCATGGACGCCATTTTGCCGACCCTCGGGCAGTACCGTCGGCGGTATGACGATCAGAGCCGTGGTCTGGGACGTGGACGACACGCTGTTCGACTACACCACCGCGGACCGTGAGGGTATGCGGGCGCATCTGGTGGCGGAAGGGCTGTTTGCGGGACACGGGAACGCCGAGGAGACGCTTGCGCGGTGGCGGGAGATCACCGACCGGCACTGGGCACGTTTCTCGGCCGGGGAGGTCTCCTTCGAGGGGCAGCGGCGCGACCGCGTCCGCGTCTTCGTCGGCCAGGAGCTGAGCGATGACGAGGCGGACGCCTGGTTCCGGCGTTACGTCGCTCACTACGAGGCCGCCTGGAGCCTCTTCCCGGACGTCCTGCCCACCCTGGAGGTCCTCGCCGCCAGTCACCGGCATGCGGTGCTGTCGAACTCCAGCCTCACGGTCCAGGAGCACAAGCTGCGCACCCTCGGCCTCCTCGACCGCTTCGAGGCCGTCCTGTGCGCCGCCGAGCTGGGCGTCTCCAAGCCGGAGGCCGGCGCCTTCCTGGCGGCGTGCGAGACGCTGAACCTGCCGCCGCACGAGGTGGCGTACGTCGGTGACCACCCGGAGATCGACGGGCGGGGTGCCGCCGAGGCGGGCCTGATGTCCGTGTGGATCGATCGCGGGACGTCGGCCGCGCGGGCCGCGGAGGAGGCCGTCGTACACCGGATCTCGACCCTCGCCGAACTCCCCGCGCTCGTCCGCGCGGATACCCGTTTTGGAGCCCCGTCCACCTTCGGGTAATGTTCTTCCTGCGCCGAGGGGAGCGGGCCGGAAGGCCGGAGCCCCGAGGAGCACGCTAGAACGAGAACCCCGCAGGGGCTTGAGTTCCAGTGGCCTATGGTGTAATTGGCAGCACGACTGATTCTGGTTCAGTTAGTCTTGGTTCGAGTCCAGGTAGGCCAGCTCGCAGAGCTCATCTGCAAAGCCCCCGTTGTGTAGCGGCCTAGCACGCTGCCCTCTCAAGGCAGTAGCGCCGGTTCGAATCCGGTCGGGGGTACAGATCCTTCCCGCGAGGACGGCTCGGGTAGCTCCCACCGTCGTCGATGCAGGATCGCTAGGGCCCCCGTTGTGTAGCGGCCTAGCACGCCGCCCTCTCAAGGCGGTAGCGCCGGTTCGAATCCGGTCGGGGGTACTGACTGGTCTAAACCATCATTGGTCTATGGTGTAATTGGCAGCACGACTGATTCTGGTTCAGTTAGTCTTGGTTCGAGTCCAGGTAGACCAGCTCGGACCTGCGGAAACGCAGTGTCCACGCCCCCGTTGTGTAGCGGCCTAGCACGCCGCCCTCTCAAGGCGGTAGCGCCGGTTCGAATCCGGTCGGGGGTACAGGAAGAAGGCCCTTCGCTTCGGCGGGGGGCCTTCGTCGTGCCCGGCGTCGGCTACTCGAAGCCGTACCGCCGCGCCGTCTCCTCCTCCTGGGCCAGCCGGTGCAGCGCCTGCAGTACCGGCTCGTTGAGGATCGCCCCCAGGATCGCGAACTCGATCCGCTCCGCCTGTGACGGATACGTCTCCATGTTGTCCAGGTCGAGGACGGCCGTCCGGAACATCAACTCGGCGTACGGTGAGAGCAGTTCGGCCCCGAAGTCGTAGCCGATCCGGCGGAACGCGGCCACCGCCACCACCAGCGAGCGGTAGGCGGGGGAGATGGTCGTGAGCCGCTTGGCGTTCTTCCAGCCGAGTCGGTCCAGAAGCGCGTCGACCTCCTGGTGTGCGGCCTGGACGTACTCGTCGTCCTCGTCCGGCTCCGGCACCTGCGGCAGCGCCCACAGCGCCGCGCCCAGGCGGATCGTGCGGGGCAGGGAGTCGTCGTCCACGTGCCCGAGCACCTCGCGCACCTTCGTCACCGGCACCCCGCCCACCTGGATCATCGCCCGCACCAGCCGCAGCCGGCGCAGATGCTCCTCGTCGTACTCGGCGGTGGTGGCGTTGATCTGGCGGCCCGGCGGCAACAGGCCTTCGCGCAGGTAGTACTTGATCGTCGCGGTGGACACACCGCTGCGTCTGCTCAGTTCGGCGAGCCGCATGTCTTGCGCTCCTTCTCGGATAACGGCACTATCCAAGCATTGCCAGTTGGATAGCTTTACTCGCCAACGAGGGGGATGTCGTCATGGTGGCCCGTACGACTGCCGATGCGAAGGGCGACGTCGTCGTCCTGCTGATCGGCATGCGCATCAACCGCTTCTGGGCGGTGCACCTGTGGTTGCCGGTAATGCTCGCGATGTTCCGCATGCTGAGGGACCTGCAGAAGGAACCCGAGCGGGGCCTGCTCAGCCGGGTCCTGCTGACGGCTTCGCCGCGGACCTACTACGTCGTGCAGTACTGGGAGTCCAAGGACAAGCTGTACGCCTACGCGACCGCGTCGGACGCCTTCCACCACAAGGCCTGGGCGCGCCTCAACCGCAAGGAGCGGGCCGGGAAGCTGCGCGGTCAGGTCGGCATCTGGCACGAGTCGTACGTCGTGCCGGAGGGGTCGTACGAGGCGATCTACGGCGACATGCCCGCGTTCGGGCTGGCCGCGGCGCATGGGCAGATACCGCTGGAGAAGCGGGGCCGGTACGCGAAGGACCGGTTCGCCTACCGGTCGCAGCGGGCACCGGTGGCCGAGAAGGCCGGCTGAACCGAGAAGACCGGCTGAACCAGGGGCCGGGGGAGCGAGGAGGGCCTGCCGCGGCGTTGAGGCAGGCCCTCCTCGGTGTTCCCGGAAGGCTCCCGCTCAGCCCGTGCGGCGCAGGGCCTCGGAGAGGCGCCCGGCGGCGTCGATGACCGCCTGGGCGTGCATACGGCCGGGATGGCGCGTCAGGCGCTCGATCGGGCCGGAGACGGACACGGCGGCCACCACGCGGTTGGACGGGCCGCGTACGGGCGCGGAGACGGACGCGACGCCCGGCTCGCGCTCGCCGATGGACTGGGCCCAGCCGCGCCGCCGTACGCCCGACAGGGCCGTCGCCGTGAAGCGGGCGCCCTGCAGGCCGCGGTGCAGCCGCTCGGGCTCCTCCCAGGCCATCAGGATCTGCGCCGAGGAGCCGGCCTTCATCGTGAGCGTGGAACCGACCGGGACGGTGTCCCGAAGGCCGGACAGCCGCTCGGCCGCGGCCACGCAGATGCGCATGTCACCCTGGCGCCGGTAGAGCTGCGCGCTTTCGCCCGTGACGTCACGCAGGTGGGTGAGCACCGGGCCGGCCGTGGCCAGCAGGCGGTCCTCGCCGGCCGCCGCCGCCAGCTCCGCGAGGCGCGGGCCGAGGATGAAACGGCCCTGCATGTCGCGTGCCACCATGCGGTGGTGTTCCAAGGCCACGGCCAGGCGGTGAGCCGTGGGTCGTGCCAGTCCGGTCGCGCCGACCAGACCCGCGAGGGTGGCCGGACCGGACTCCAGAGCGCTCAGGACGAGGGCCGCCTTGTCCAGAACGCCGACGCCGCTACTGTTGTCCATGAAACGATACTTGCGTCTCACTCTGTGAAACGCAAGTTCAATTTTCCGTGGAACGCGCCACTCTGGAATCACACAGCGGCCCACCGACCAAGGGGCCGGGTGTGGGGCGCCCGCGATCACCGGACACCGGGAACCAGGGCGCTGCTTCCTCAAGATCTCTAGTTGTGTCGGCGTGACCGTGGCCGGCCGGAGGGAAAGCGATGGGTAGGACACTCGCGGAGAAGGTCTGGGACGACCACGTCGTCCGGCGCGCCGAGGGCGAGCCCGACCTCCTCTTCATCGATCTGCACCTGCTGCACGAGGTGACCAGCCCGCAGGCCTTCGACGGGCTGCGGAAGAACGGCCGCCAGGTGCGCCGGCTCGATCTCACCATCGCCACCGAGGACCACAACACCCCGACCCTCGACATCGACAAGCCCATCGCCGACCCGGTCTCCCGCGCCCAGCTGGAGACGCTGCGCAAGAACTGCGCCGAGTTCGGGGTGCGGCTGCACCCGCTGGGCGACGTCGAGCAGGGCGTCGTGCACGTCGTAGGCCCGCAGCTGGGCCTGACCCAGCCCGGCACGACCGTGGTCTGCGGTGACTCGCACACCTCCACGCACGGCGCGTTCGGCGCGCTGGCGTTCGGCATCGGCACCTCGCAGGTCGAGCACGTGCTGGCCACCCAGACGCTGCCGCTGGCCCGCCCGAAGACCATGGCCATCACCGTCGAGGGCGAGCTGCCCGAGGGCGTCACCGCCAAGGACCTGATCCTGGCGATCATCGCGAAGATCGGTACGGGCGGCGGCCAGGGCTACATCCTGGAGTACCGCGGCTCCGCCATCGAGAAACTCTCGATGGAGGCCCGGATGACCATCTGCAACATGTCGATCGAGGCCGGCGCCCGCGCGGGCATGATCGCCCCCGACGAGACCACCTTCGCGTACCTCAAGGGCCGCCCGCACGCCCCCGAGGGCGCGGACTGGGACGCCGCCGTCGCGTACTGGAAGACGCTGAAGACGGACGCGGACGCCGAGTTCGACGCCGAGGTCGTCATCAAGGCCGACGAGCTGTCCCCCTTCGTCACCTGGGGCACCAACCCCGGCCAGGGCGCGCCGCTTTCGGCGTCCGTCCCCGACCCGGCTTCGTACGAAGACGCTTCGGAGCGCCTCGCCGCCGAAAAGGCCCTGGAATACATGGGGTTGGAGGCCGGCCAGCCGCTGCGCTCCATCAACGTGGACACCGTCTTCGTAGGCTCCTGCACCAACGGCCGCATCGAGGACCTGCGCGCCGCCGCCGACATCCTGAAGGACCGCAAAGTCGCCGACGGCGTACGGATGCTGGTCGTCCCGGGCTCCGCGCGGGTCGGTCTGCAGGCCGTCTCCGAGGGCCTGGACGTGGTCTTCAAGGAGGCCGGCGCCGAATGGCGGCACGCGGGCTGCTCGATGTGCCTCGGCATGAACCCCGACCAGCTGGCCCCGGGAGAGCGCTCCGCGTCCACCTCCAACCGCAACTTCGAGGGCCGACAGGGCAAGGGCGGTCGTACGCACCTGGTGTCGCCGCAGGTCGCGGCGGCCACCGCCGTCCTCGGCCATCTGGCCTCCCCGGCCGACCTGACCGACGTCCGTACGCCCGCTGGAGTCTGAGAGATCATGGAAGCCTTCACCACACACACCGGCCGGGCCGTGCCGCTGCGCCGCAGCAACGTCGACACCGACCAGATCATCCCTGCTCACTGGCTCAAGAAGGTCACCAGGGACGGCTTCGAGGACGGGCTGTTCGAGGCCTGGCGCAAGGACGAGAACTTCATCCTCAACCGCCCCGAGCGGCAGGGCGCCACGGTCCTGGTCGCCGGTCCCGACTTCGGCACCGGTTCCTCCCGCGAGCACGCCGTCTGGGCGCTGCAGAACTACGGCTTCAAGGCCGTGATCTCCTCCCGTTTCGCGGACATCTTCCGGGGCAACTCGCTGAAGAACGGCCTGCTCACGGTGGTGCTGGAGCAGAAGATCGTGGACGCGCTGTGGGAGCTGACGGAAGCGGACCCCACCGCGGAGATCACGGTGGACCTCGAGGCGCGTGAGGTGCGCGCCGAGGGCATCACCGCCTCCTTCGAGCTGGACGAGAACTCCCGCTGGCGGCTGCTGAACGGCCTGGACGACATCTCCATCACGCTCCGGAACGAGGCCGACATCGCCGCGTACGAGGCCAAGCGGCCCGCCCACAAGCCGCGGACCCTCCAGGCCTGATCCGGCCCCCCTGAGCGGGGCAGGTTTCGGCCACGTCAACACCCCCGTCCGTACCCCCGATCGCCACGATCGGGGGTACGGCCATGTCTGCCCCCGAACGGCCCCGCACGTCTCCTGCGCCGTGCTCAACTTCCCACGTTAGGAAGGGCGTTACCCGGGTACGTGAGTGCTGGGATCGCGTCCTCCGCAAGTGCCTGGAAGGCCATTTGAGGCGGCAGTTGCCCCCTGCGCAGGCGACAACTCGCCCCAGATGGCACAATCTGTGCATGGAACACGACGGCCAACTCCAGCTCTATACGGCGGTCGCGAACCAACTCAAGGAAGCGCACGCAAGGGTGCGCGCACTGCAAGTCCCGGAGGGCGTACGGATGGCGCTGACCCGGAAGCTGCTGGTCATTACGGCCGCGGCCAAGCACGATCTCGCCACTGCGGCAAGGCGGCTCGAGCAGTTCAACGCGGACCTCGATGCGGGGCGGATCCCCGACGAGGACCACTGAACAGCCCGAGATCACCGAGTCCGTTGCGGCACAAGGGTGATAAGCCCGTTTCGTGTTTGATTTGCGGTATATATCTGCCTAACGTGCGAAAAAGCTTGAACACTTTCGTTCTGGCGATGTCTCCGAAGGGGAAGACGTGAACAAGGCGCAGCTCGTAGAAGCGATTGCCGACAAGGTGGGTGGCCGTCAGCAGGCCGCCGAAGCTGTCGATCATGTCCTGGACGCCATCGTCCGCGCGGTCGTCGCGGGCGAGCGGGTCTCGGTCACCGGCTTCGGGTCCTTCGAGAAGGTGGACCGCCCCGCCCGTTACGCCCGCAACCCTCAGACGGGCGAGCGGGTTCGGGTCAAGAAGACCTCCGTGCCGCGCTTCCGCGCCGGTCAGGGCTTCAAGGACCTGGTGAGCGGCTCGAAGAAGCTGCCGCGCGGTGGCGAGGTCTCGGTCAAGAAGGCGCCGAAGGGCAGCCTGACCGGCGGCGCCGCGGCGACGGTCAAGAAGGCCGCCGCGAAGAAGACCACGGCGAAGAAGGCGGCCGCGAAGAAGGTCACCGCGAAGAAGGCGGCGGTGAAGAAGACCGCGGCGGCCGCGAAGAAGACCACGGCGAAGAAGGCCGCCGCCAAGAAGACCACGGCGGCCGCCAAGACCACCGCGGCGAAGAAGGCCGCCGCCAAGAAGGCGACGGCGAAGAAGGCTCCGGCGAAGAAGGTGACCGCGAAGAAGGCCCCGGCCAAGAAGTCGACGGCCCGCAAGACCACCGCGAAGAAGGCCACCGCCCGCAAGGCGGCGTCGTAAGGCCGCCGGGCACCCACGCGCCGGGCCGGACTCCCCTGGGGAGCCCGGCCCGCGGCGTGTGTAAGGGCAGTTACAGGGTTTGAAGGGTTACGAGGGTGATGCGCAGGGTGTCGCCCCGGCCCTCGGTCTCGATCCGCACGCGCTGGCCGGGGCGCAACAGCCGGAGGCCTCCGGCAGTGAAGGCGGCGGCGTCGAAGGGCACCGGGGTGCCGTCGTCGAGGAGCACCTGTCCACTGCGGGTTTCGGGGTCGTAGGTGTATGCGGTGGCTTGCATGGCTGCAGGGTAGCTCCGGTGCCGGGCGTCGCCGTGGGGTTCCCCGCGCCCCAGGGGGTTGCAGCCGCCGTACCTCCCGGCGAGCAGTGCCCCGAACCTTACGACCCCGGGATCAGCAAACCCGCCGATGTCGCCGCCGTATACGGGCCCACTCCCAAGGCCAGCGCCGACCGCAGATCATCCCCGGTATCCACGTCCTGTCGTACCGAATCGACCTCGGCGAGCTCCAGTTCCCGGGCGCCGGAGGCGCGATGCCGGGAACGGGAATCAAGACCGAACTCCGGGCGCAATTCCGCGTCCGGCCCCGCGGCCAGCAACGTCGTGCCCAGCTGAGCCGCATCCGCGAGAAACGCGCGCGGAAACTCCGCTGCCGCGCCCAGGACAACGGCGAGTTCCGACGGGCGCAACGCCGGGAGATCGGCATTCAGCGCCGCGATCGGTGTGCGCGGGCGCATTTCCCGTACGACGGCCGCGCCGTGCGCCAGAGCGGCGTTCAGCCCGCCCGCCGGGGTGTCCGGCACGATCCGGGCGCCCAGTGCGGCCAGCTCACGCGCGGCCAGCTCGTCGTCCGTGACGACCGCCACATCCGAAACCGCCGTACAGGCCACCGCCGCGGCCACCGTGTCCTGGGCGAACGCCAGGGCCAGCCCCGGCCGCACACCATCGCCGGCCGTGTCCGAGAGCCTGCTCTTGGCCCGGGACAAGGGTTTCAGCGGGATGACCAACGTCCATTGCACCGGCGTACCGCCCCTCTCTCCTCGCGATCATTGTCCCCGCGCCATCGGGCGCCACGAGCGGCGGGGCGTACGGTGTTCTCGACAGACCGGCGGCCTGGGGCGACACTTGTGCGGCCCCCGCCGAGGTGGCAGCCCCTAGAGGAAGGTGTCCTTGTGCCCCGCCGCAGAATCGGCTTCTGGTACCGCTTCGCCGCGGTGCTCTGCAAACCGCCGCTGGTCGTTCTGATCAAGCGGGACTGGCGCGGAATGGAGCACATTCCGGCCGAGGGCGGATTTATCACTGTGGTGAACCACAATTCCCATGTGGACCCCTTCGCGTACGCGCACTATCAGTACAACACCGGACGGGTTCCGCGATTCCTGGCGAAGAGCGGGCTTTTCAAGAAGGGATTCATCGGCGCCGCCATGCGCGGCACCGGGCAGATCCCCGTCTACCGCGAGTCCACGGACGCGCTGAGCGCCTTCCGCGCCGCGATCGACGCCGTGGAGCGCGGCGAATGCGTCGCCTTCTACCCCGAGGGCACCCTCACCCGCGACCCGGACGGCTGGCCCATGACCGGCAAGACCGGCGCCGCCCGCGTGGCCCTGCAGACCAAGTGCCCGGTCGTCCCGGTCGCCCAGTGGGGCGCCAACGAACTGCTGCCGCCGTACGCCAAGAAGCCGAACCTCTTCCCGCGCAAGACCCATCACGTGCTCGCGGGCCCGCCGGTGGACCTGTCGCGCTTCTACGACAAGGAGATGACCCCGGACCTGCTGAAGGAGGCCACCGAGGTCATCATGGCGGCCATCACCCGCCAGCTCGAGGAGCTCCGCGGCGAGAAGGCGCCCGAGACCCCCTACGACCCGCGCCGCGAGCGGATCGAACAACGGCGCCGCACCCAGGCCCAGACACAAGCCGCACAGACGCAGGCCGCACAGACGCAGGGCGCACACACGCAGGCCGCACAGACGCAGGGCACGGAACCGGAGGGGCAGAGCAAGTGAGCGAGGCGGTAAAGGCGGCGGTCATGGGCACCGGCTCATGGGGCACGGCCTTCGGCATGGTGCTCGCCGACGCGGGCTGTGAAGTGACCCTGTGGGCCCGCCGCCCCGAGCTGGCCGAGGCCGTCAACTCCACGCGGACCAACCCCGACTACCTGCCCGGCGTCGAACTCCCCGAGAACCTCAAGGCCACCTCGGACCCGGCCGAGGCGCTGCGGGACGCGGACTTCACCGTCCTCGCCGTCCCCTCCCAGACCCTGCGCGCCAACCTCGCCGAGTGGACCCCGCTGCTCGCTCCGGACACCGTGCTCGTCTCCCTGATGAAGGGCGTCGAACTCGGCTCCACCATGCGGATGAGCGAGGTCATCGACGACGTCGCCAAGGTCGGCGCGGACCGCATCGCGGTCGTCACCGGGCCCAATCTGGCCCGCGAGATCGCCGCCCGGATGCCCGCCGCCGCCGTCGTCGCCTGCGCCGACGAGGCCGTCGCCAGGCGCCTCCAGGCCGCCTGCCACACGCCGTACTTCCGGCCGTACACGGAGACCGACGTGGTCGGCTGCGAGCTCGGCGGTGCCGTGAAGAACGTCATCGGGCTCGCCGTCGGCATCGCGGACGGCATGGGGCTCGGCGACAACGCCAAGGGCTCGCTCATCACCCGGGGCCTCGCCGAGACCGCGCGGCTCGGCGTCGCGCTCGGCGCCGACCCGCTGACCTTCTCCGGACTCGCGGGCCTCGGCGACCTGGTGGCCACCTGCTCCTCGCCGCTGTCCCGCAACCACACCTTCGGCACCAACCTCGGCAAGGGCATGACCCTGGAGGAGACCATCGCCGTCACCAGGCAGACCGCCGAGGGCGTCAAGTCCTGCGAGTCGGTGGCGGATCTGGCCCGCCGGCACGGGGTCGAGATGCCCATCACCGAGACGGTCGTGGACATCGTGCACGAGGGCAAGCCGCCGGTGGTCGCCCTCAAGGAGCTGATGTCGCGCAGCGCGAAGCCCGAGCGACGCTGAGCGAACCCTCTGCGCCGTCGCTGTATCAGGGCTCTACCAACGGGTACTCTCAACGCGTTATGAGCACCGAGAACCTTCCCCAGAGCCCCGAGCAGCCGTCGCGCAAGCCCCGCGTGGCCGTCGTGTTCGGCGGGCGCAGCTCCGAACACGGGATCTCCACGGTCACCGCCGGCGCCGTCCTCGGCGCCATCGACCGGACCAAGTACGACGTGCTGCCGATCGGCATCACGCGGGAGGGCCGTTGGGTGCTCACCGCCGACGAGCCGGAGCGGATGGCCATCACCGACCGCCGGGTGCCCGCCGTCGAGGACATGGCCGAGTCCGCCGAGGGCGGCGTGGTGCTCCCCGTCGACCCGGCCAACCGCGAGGTCGTCTACAGCGAGCCCGGCTCGGTGCCCAAGGCGCTCGGCGAGGTCGACGTGGTCTTCCCCGTGCTGCACGGCCCGTACGGCGAGGACGGCACCCTGCAGGGCCTCCTGGAGCTGTCCGGGGTGCCGTACGTGGGCGCCGGTGTGCTCGCCTCGGCGGTCGGCCAGGACAAGGAGTACATGAAGCGGATCTTCACCTCCTACGGGCTCGGGGTCGGCCCGTACGTGGTGATCCGCCCCCGTGAGTGGGAGCGGGACGAGTCCGCCGCCCGCAAGAAGATCGTCGACTTCGCCGGCGACCACGGCTGGCCGCTGTTCGTGAAGCCCGCGCGCGCGGGTTCCTCGATCGGCATCACCAAGGTCGACGACCTGTCCGGCCTGGACGAGGCGATCGCCACCGCGCAGGCGCACGACCCGAAGATCCTCGTCGAGGCCGCCGTGCGGGGCCGCGAGATCGAGTGCGGGGTGCTGGAGTTCGAGGACGGGCCGCGCGCCTCCGTGCCGGCCGAGATCCCGCCGCCGGACGCGCACGCGTACTACGATTTCGAGGCCAAGTACATCGACTCCACGCCCGGTATCGTCCCGGCGCCGCTCACCGAGGAGCAGACGGCCGAGGTGCGGCGGCTCGCGGTGGAGGCGTTCGAGGCGGTCTCCTGCGAGGGCCTGGTCCGCGCGGACTTCTTCCTCACCGAGGACGGCGAGTTCGTGATCAACGAGATCAACACGCTGCCCGGTTTCACGCCGATCTCGATGTACCCGCAGATGTGGCAGGCCAGCGGCGTCAGCTACCCCGAGCTGATCGACCGCCTGGTGCAGGCGGCGCTGCGCCGCTCGACCGGGCTGCGCTGAGCACCCGGCAGATCATCCGCGCATGGAGGCGATCCCCGTGGGGATCGCCTTCTTCACGGCGTCCGCGAGGTGCGTGAGCACGACCGTGCCCTCGTCCTGCGCGGACATCCCCTTGGGCAGGCTGACCTGCACATAAGCCACGCGGCCCGCGGTGGTGAACCGCCAGGTGCCGTCGCCCTGCCTCTCCATCAGCCAGTCGACGCCGTTCACCCCGCCCGCGATGGCGTCGGGGTCACCGCCCTCGGCCACCTTGGGATCGATCATCTTCGGCGGCCGTACCACCCCGCAGCGCAGTATGATCGCCGGGCTTCCCCAGCCCGCCGTGTAGGCGGACCGGGGCTCGGGGTCGTTGCGGCTTCGTCCGTCGAGCTGCTGCGGCAGCGCCTTGTGCAGATCCCGGCACACCGGGGCCGTCTTCGCGTCGGGGCTGGGAACCGCCACCGTGGCGCTGTCGTCTGCAGATGAACAGCCCGCGACCGTGATCAGCAGCGCGGGCGCGAGCAGGCCGAAGGGCCGGTGACGGAAGATGTTCACCGGCCAAGCGTAGACGGGGGCTACAGATGCACGACCGGACAGGTCAGGGTGCGGGTGATGCCTTCCACTTGCTGGACCTTGGCGACCACCATGCGACCGAGGTCGTCGACCGTGTCGGCCTGGGCGCGCACGATGACATCGTACGGACCCGTCACGTCCTCGGCCTGGATCACTCCAGGGATCTTGGCGATCACTTCGGCGACGGTCGACGCTTTGCCGACCTCCGTCTGGATCAGGATGTACGCCTGTACCACGGAACCTCCAGGGCGGCCACGAGGATCATGTGGGGAAAAGGAACGCCACGGTATCGCGTCGCCGCTCCCCGCGGGGAGACCTGCGGGAACCGGGCTTGCGCGCCAGGGTGCAGGCACCACGGAAGTTGACGGTCCGCGTGACCGTACCGACGGTCGTAAAGGACCGTCTCGACGGTCATCTCGACCGTATCGGGGACACTGATGACGCGCGAGTGGGCACGGCATGGCAGAGAAGGGGAGCCAGGACGATGAAGGGCACTGTTGGTGAGCTCGGGGAGTTCGGGCTCATCAGGGAGCTCACCTCCCGTCTCACCACCACCCCGGCGGTCCGGATCGGCCCCGGCGACGACGCCGCGGTGGTCGCCGCGCCCGACCGGCGGGTGGTGGCGAGCACCGACATCCTGCTGGAAGGGCGGCACTTCCGCCGCGACTGGTCCACGGCGTACGACGTCGGGCGCAAGGCCGCGGCGCAGAACCTCGCCGACATCGCCGCGATGGGCGCCGTACCGACCGCCCTGCTGCTCGGCCTGGTCGTGCCGGCCGAACTCCCGGTGACCTGGCCCAGCGAGCTGATGGACGGCCTGCGCGACGAGTGCCAGGTCGCGGGCGCCTCCGTGGTCGGCGGGGACGTCGTACGCGGGGACACGATCATGGTGTCGATCACCGCGCTCGGCGATCTGCGCAACCAGGAGCCCGTCACCCGGGCCGGTGCCCAGCCCGGCGACCTGGTGGCCGTCACGGGCTGGCTGGGCTGGTCCGCGGCCGGGTACGCGGTCCTCTCCCGCGGCTTCCGCTCCCCGCGCGCCTTCGTGGAGGCTCACCGGCGTCCCGAGCCGCCGTACCACGCGGGCCCGGCGGCGGCCGCCCTGGGCGCGACCGCGATGTGCGACGTGAGCGACGGGCTGATCGCCGACCTCGGGCACATCGCCGAGGCCAGCAAGGTCCGCATCGACATCCGATCCAGCGCGATCGACATCCCGACGCAGATGAACGACATCGGGCAGGCCGTGGGCGTCGATCCGCTGCAGTGGGTGCTGAGCGGGGGAGAGGACCACGCGATCGTCGCGACCTTCCCGTCGGACACCAAGCTGCCGGCCCGCTGGAAGGTCATCGGCGAGGTCCTCAACCCCTCCGCGCTGCCCCAGGTGACCGTCGACGGGGCGCCCTGGACCAGCAAGGGCGGCTGGGACCACTTCGGGGACATCGAGTCATGATTCCCCGGGTTCTCACGGTGGCGGGCTCGGACTCCGGCGGTGGCGCCGGAATCCAGGCCGACCTGAAGACGATGCTGGCGCTCGGGGTGCACGGGATGAGCGTGATCACGGCGGTGACCGCGCAGAACTCACTGGGCGTGCAGGGCGCGTGGGAACTGCCCGTGGCGGCCGTACGCGCCCAGTACCGCAGCGTCGTCGACGACATCGGCGTCCAGGCCGTGAAGACCGGCATGCTGGCCTCGGCGGAACTGGTCGAGGAGGTCGCCGAGTTGATCTCCGGCACGGACGCGCCGGCCGTGGTGGACCCGGTGGGCGTCTCCAAGCACGGCGACCCGCTGCTGGCCGCCTCCGCGCTGGACTCCGTACGGACGAAGCTGCTGCCGGCGGCCACCGTGGCCACCCCCAACCTCGACGAGGTGGCCCAACTCACCGGCGTGCACGTCGAGTCCGAGGACGATCTGCGGCGAGCGGCGGCGGCCGTGCTGGCGTACGGGCCGCGGTGGGTGCTGATCAAGGGCGGGCATCTGTCCGGGGACGCCGTGGATCTGCTGACGGACGGCTCGTCCGAGCACTGGCTGCGCGCCCCCCGCCACGACAACCGGCACACCCATGGCACGGGCTGCACCCTCGCCTCCGCGATCGCCTCGGGGCTGGCGAAGGGACTCACCGTGCCGGACGCGGCCACGCAGGCCAAGGAGTACGTCACCGGGGCGATCGCGGCCGGGTTCGCACTGGGCGCCGGCATCGGCCCGGTGGACCACGGGTGGGCGCTGCGGGGGGCTCACGCCGGGTAGTCGGGCAGCTCGACGAGATACGCGTCCGCGTGGGCGCGGGCGCGGGCGGCTTCGAGTGCGAGCCGGGTCTTGCCCGCCCCGCCGGGCCCGGTCAGTGTGACCAGCCGGGTGTCGGCGAGGAGCGCGCCCAGGCGGGCCAGTTCGGTGTCCCGGCCCACGAAGCGGGTCAGCTGGGCCGGGATCCGGGGCCGCGGCCGGTCCGCCCCGGCACCCCGCAGCAGCTCCAGGTGCAGGGCCGCCAGCTCCGGCGACGGATCGGCGCCCAGCTCGTCGGCGAGCGCGCGCCGGGCCTCCTCGTACACCGTGAGTGCCTCGGCGGGCCGCCCGGCCGTGTGCAGGGCGCGCATCAGCTGCCCGTGGAGCCGCTCGCTCAGCGGCTGCGCGGCCAGCAGGGAGCGCAGCTCGGGCACCAGCTCCGGGCCGCCGCCCAGGGCGAGATCGGCCTCGATCCGGTCCTGTACGGCGGCCAGCCGCAGCTCTTCCAGGCGTGCGGTGTCGGCGTGGGCGTCCGGCAGGTCGGGCAGTGCGGGGCCGCGCCACAGGGCGAGCGCCTCGTGCAGCCGGGCCGCGGCAGCCTCCGGGTCGCCGGCGGCGAGGGCCGCGCGGCCCTCCCGGGCCAGCCGCTCGAAGCGGTGGGCGTCGACGCGGTCGGCGGGGACATCGATCCGGTAACCGGCCGGTCCCGCCTCGATCGTCGCGTGCGGGGCCAGCCGCCTGCGCAGCCGGGATATCTGCGACTGCAGGGCACCCGCCGCCCCGGCGGGCGGCTCGGCGCCGTACAGGCCGTCGGTCAGCCGTTCCGTGGAGACCGGGCGGCCGGCGTCCAGGAGCAGCAGCGTGAGCAGGGCGCGGGGGCGGGGGCCGCCGGGGTCGATCGGGCCGCCGTCGTCGGTACGGATGTCCAGCGGGCCCAGGATGCCGAAGCGCATTCCCCGGATTCTGGCAGGTGGAAAGGGGTCTTGGGTACGGCAAAAAGCCGGTCCACCCTCGGGTGGACCGGCTCAGTGCAGCGAACCAGCAGTGGCCGCGCGCTTAGCGATGCGTCAGCGCGAGACCTTGCCGGCCTTGATGCACGAGGTGCAAGCGTTCACGCGCTTCGGCGTCCCGCCGACCACGGTACGCACACGCTGGATGTTCGGGTTCCAGCGGCGGGACGTACGGCGGTGCGAGTGCGAGATGTTGTTGCCGAAGCCCGGCCCCTTGCCGCAGACGTCGCAGTTGGCAGCCACGGGTCACTCCAAAGACTTCAGATGCACTTACGGTTAATCCCGGCATGCCGGGATCGAGATCGTACGACCTGAGATCTGAGTGGCGTTGCCAGGGGAACGGCCCGATCAGGATCGGGCAACCGGAGCAGCATACAACGACTGCGTCCGTACAACGAAACTACCATGGCAGCTCAGGGCCCCGCCCCCGGCCCTCTTCCGGTGGACACCACCCCGGGGTCTACGCTGCGACCACGTCCAGCCAGTTCAGGGAGGCGCAGGTGGCGCAGGTGCCGCAGACATTCCTCGATGCTCTCGCGGTGCGCACCTGGTGCGGTCTGGCACTCGCGGCGGTGGGGCGCGCGCGTGCGGAGATCGACGCGATCAACGTCTATCCGGTGGCCGACGGCGACACCGGAACGAATCTCTACCTCACCCTGGAGTCGGCGGCCACGGCCGTGGAGGCGGTGTTCGCCGGATACGGGACGGGCGCCGGGGAGCCGTCCCTCGCGGACGCCGCGCACGCGATGGCCCACGGGGCGCTCATCGGGGCTCGGGGCAACTCCGGGACGATCCTGGCGCAGTTGCTGCGGGGCATGTCCCAGGTGCTCGCCGACGACAGCGGGCGTGCGACCCCCCACATCGACGGCGCGGGGCTGCGGCTGGCGCTGCGGCGGGCCGCGGACTCCGCCCGGCAGGCCGTGGCCCACCCCGTGGAGGGCACGGTGCTGACCGTCGCCTCGGCCGCCGCCGAGGCCGCCGAGGGAGCCGAGGGCGACTGCGGGACGGTCGCGCGGGCGGCCTACGAGGGCGCGCGGACGGCCCTCGCGGCCACACCGGAGCAGCTGGCCGTGCTCGGCCGGGCCGGGGTCGTGGACGCGGGCGGACGGGGGCTCGTGGCGGTCCTGGGGGCGCTGGTGGAGGCGTTCACGGGGGAGACGCCGACGGTCCCGGTACCGGTGACGCCGAGAGCCCCGGGCGCTGTTTCCGGCGGGCACGCGCGCGTGGAGCCCACGTCCGACGCTGATGCCGGGCTCTGCGCCGACACGGCCGGCGCCGGCGGGCCCGCCTTCGAGGTGATCTATCTCCTGGAGGCCGACGACACGGCCGTGGCCCGGCTCCGGGCCCGCCTCGACGCCCTCGGCGACTCCCTGGTCGTGGTCGGCGGCGACGGGCTGTGGAACGTCCATGTGCACGTCGACGACGCGGGCGCCGCCGTGGAGGCGGGCGTCGAGGCCGGGCGGCCGTACCGGATCCGGATCACCCACTTCGGGCTCGGCGACGCGCACACCGCCGGCGAGCGGCTCCCGCGCGAGCGGGTCCAGCGGGCCGTCGTCGCCGTCGTACCGGGCGAGGGCCTGGCCGGGCTGTACGGCGAGGCGGGCGCCACGACCGTCCTCGCGCGCCCCGGGGAGCCGCCCGCCAGCGGGGAGCTGGTGCAGGCGCTGCGGCGCGCCCACGCGCGCGAGGTCGTCCTGCTGCCCAACGACGCCGAGCTGCGCCACACGGCCGCCGCGGCCGCCGAGCAGGCCCGCACCGAGGGCATCCGGGTGGCCCTGATCCCGACCCGCTCGGCGGTCCAGGGCATCGCCGCGCTCGCCGTGCACGAGCCGGAGCGCCGGTTCGACGAGGACGTCGTCCAGATGACCGCGGCGGCGGGCGCCACCCGGTACGCGGAGGTCGTCGTCGCCGAGCACGAGTCCTGGACGACGGCCGGCATCTGCCAGGCCGGGGACGTCCTCGGGCTGATCGACGGCGACGTGGCGGTCATCGGCCCCGAGGTCACCGCCACCGCCGCGACCGTCCTGGACCGCATGCTCCAGGCCGGCGGCGAGCTGGTCACCCTCGTCGTCGGTGACGAGGCTCCCGCGACCATCGCCGAGTACCTGGAGACACGGGTACGGGAGTCCTACCTCGCCGTGGACACCGTGGTGTACCGGGGCGGCCGGCAGGGGACCCTGCTGCTCATCGGCGTGGAGTGACCCCGCCCCGGCTCACTGCTCCAGCAGCTGGGCGGCCTCCGCCCGCCGCGCCCGGACGGTGTCGTCCGCCTCGTCGACGTCCTCGTAGGCCGCGAGTACGGCACGCGCGCGTGCCGCCGCCTCCGCGGACCGGCCGAGGTCGGCCGCCAGCCAGCCGGCGGCGAGTTCGGCGCCGGTACGGTCGTGCAGCCCGTCCGCGCCCAGCGTGCCGAACAGCGTGGCCGCCCGGTCCAGCTGGACCAGCGCCGCCTCGAACGCGGCCTGGATCACACCGTCTTCGGCCTCCTCGGCCACCGAGCGGGCCAGCAGATCGCCGAACTGGCGGTGGGTGTGGGCCAGTTCGATGCCGAGCTGGTCCCGGGCCACCGGGTCCGCGGCGGCCGCCAGCGCCCGCTCGCACTCCCGCACCGCCCGCGCCATCAGCTCGCGCGCATCCTCCGCACCGCCGTCCCCGCGCAGCGCCAGCCAGCCCCGGGCCCGCAACGAGCGCACCCGGAACGGCGCGTTGCCCAGCGCGAGCCACAACTCGCCCGCACGCGCGTAGGCCTGATCCGCCTCCTCCACAAGTCCGGCCTTGCTCAGCGACTCGCCGGCGAGATGGGCGAGCGTGGCATGGTCCTGCTGCTCGGGCCAGAGCCGGGCGATCTCGGCCGCGCGCAGCCGGTGTTCGGCGGCCGCGCGATGGTCGCCCAGCTCGCTCAGGCAGTCGCCGAGCCACCACCGCGCCTGTACGACGGCCCCGTCGCCGTGTGTCTCGGCGGACAGGTCGGCCAGCGCCGACTCCAGCACCTCGGCGGCCTCCGCACAGCGGTCCTGGCGCAGCAGGAGCCCGCCCAGCTGCTGCCGTGCCCAGCCGCCCAGCGTGCCGCTCGCCCCTGCCTCGTCGGCCCAGTGCGCGGCCTGCCACGCGTGCTCGGCGGCCTCGGCCACCTCGCCGCGCCCGCCCACGAGCTCCGCGAGCTGCAGATGCAGCTGCGCCCGCCCGACCGGCTCCAGGTACGGCCCGCCGTGCTCCAGGGCGGACCGCAGCGCCCGCTCGGCCCCGGCCAGGTCACCGGCCTGCTGGGCCAGGGCGGCGAGCTGTGCCTCGTACTCCACCGCGAACCACGGCAGCCCGGCGCTCAGATACCCGTCGACCGCCCGCCGGAACAGCTCCGCGGCCCGCCCGCCGTCGCCGCGCAGCAGCGCCAGCTCGGCGAGCATCCCGCGGGCCTCCGCGTCCCGGGCGGCCAGCCGCACATCGTCCGCGCCCCGCCCCCCGACCAGCGCGAGCACCTCCCGCACGGCCTGCTCGGCCCGGCTGAGCCCTTCCGCGCCGTCCGCCTGCGCGAATCCCTCGTGTACGCACCGCATCAGGATCCGGGCCCGGCTCATCACCACCGAGGCGGTCTGCCGCAGGCCGGTGGCCTCGTCGGCGTACAGCGCGAGCGCCTCGTCGTACAGCCCGGTGACCGCCTCCAGGGCCGCGTCCACCTCGCCCGTCAGGGCACGGACGTACGCGCCACGCGCGCGTGCCGCCAGTGCCTCGCCGAGGTCGCCCGCCTCCGTGTACAGCGCCGCCGCCCGTTCGAACAGTTCGACGCCCTCGGGGCCGCGGGCCATCGCCTCGTGGTCGGTGAGCTCCGCGCCGTCGCGCGGTTCCAGTTCCACGCCCTCCGCCGCCTGCGCGGCCGCCGCCCAGGCCTCGAGCGCGTGCGGGAGCAACGACTCCGAGAGCCGGCGGGCCTCGGCCAGCAGGGCGGGCAGGCCGGGCGAATCCGCCGCCTCGGGCGCCGGGGGCGCCGGGGGCACCGGGGGCGCGGCCACCGGCGCCGGGCGCACCGTACGCACGCCCAGCGGCAGCCGGTCCGCCAGCGGCCGCTGCGCCATACGCGCGCGTGTCCGCTCGCCGACGTACGCCGTGCCGTTGCGCCGGTCGAACTGCTCGGCCAGCTCCAGCGCCTCCGCGCGCGCGTGCCCGGCGAGTTCCGCCGCGGTCCAGGCCCGCCCGGCCGGCCCCGGCACCCGCTGTCCGGCGAGCCCCAGCTCGGCCAGCCGGTCCATCAGCAGCGCCACCACGGCCAGGAAGTCCAGCCGGCTGCGCGGCTGCCCGGTGTCCGTGAAGTACGCCGGACGCTCGGCGAGCAGCTCCAGGGCACGCGCCTCGTTGCCGGTCAGCGCGCAGAACTCCACATGGTCGGCGTACGCGCCGCGCATCGACTCCATCGGGCGTACGAGGCGGAAGCCGCGCAGATGGTGGCCGCGCGCCTCGTCCACGCGGCCCAGGCGCAGCAGCGGGGCCAGCGAGGAGGCCAGCACGGTGTGCGGCTCGTGCGCGCACGCGAACTCGCCCTCCAGCACCGGCCGCCACAGCTCCAGCGCCTCCGTGTCCCGGCCGCGCGTGACCTGCCAGGTGCCCTGCCCGTGCAGCTCGCACGCGTGGCAGTCGGCCATCGCGTCCCGGTCCGCGGCGAGCCACGCCGCGTACGCCCGCTCCGCGCGCGCCAGGTCGCCGATGTGCTCGGCCACACTGAACTCGGCTCCGTGCACGGCCCGTTCGGAGTACCCGGCGAGCCGGTAGCGGTGCGCCATCTCACCGAGCCACTTCTCGATCGAGGCGAGCGGGATGTGCGGCTGGTCCAGCATGCCCGCCGACATCCACTTGAAGACCCAGTGCAGCGAATGCGCCTCGTACTCGTCGAAATCCTCGGGCCGCTCGTCCCACATGCGCAGCAGCCGCGCGAACGGGACGAACATCTTGCCCTTCTCGGAGCTGTAGTTGTAGACCTTCAGCTGGTGTCCGAGCGCCTCGATCACGGCGAGCGGGATGTTCAGCCCCTCGGCCGCGGCGAGCAGCTGCTCCGCGCGTGCGTTGCGGGCCGGGCCCTCCGGCTGCTCGGCGTTGTCCGCCAGCGCCCGGCGCAGCGCGTCGAAGTCCGTGATCCTTTCGGTCCCGCCCATCAGCGATCACCCTCCCGATGCGTGGACTCGCCGAGTGTGGCCCATTCCAGGAGGCCGATGAACGCCCGGTTGAGCAGCGCCGAGTCGGCCGGCCGCAGCGGGCGCTGCGCCATCAGCAGGGCCTGCCCGTACAGCGACTCGGTGGCGGTGCCGATCAGCTCCGGGTCCTTCAGTGAACCGATGCGCCGGATCAGCGGGTTGAGGTGGTTGAGCACCAGACGCGCGCGGGGGGCGCTGCCGCGCAGCGAGCCCAGGATGCCCGCCCACAGGTCGTCGGACTGCTCCTCGGCCGCCGCGCGCGCCTGCTCGTGCCGGGCGGCCCGGTCGTCCAGATGCAGCGCGGGCACCGACAGCGGATGGAAGGCGCGCAGTACGACGTCGCAGTTCAGCGGGTCGAGCTTGGCCCGCGCGGCCGCCAGGAAGCCGGTCAGGGCGAGCTCCTCGCCCGGGTCGACGTCGTCCAGGTGCGCGGTCACGGTGTCCGCGTCCAGCTCGGCGACGACCGTCCCCGGCCGGACCGACGGCAGCGCCTCGACCAGCTCGCCGTCGTAGGTGTAGCCGCCGTTGACGACCCCGACGCCCTGCGCCGAGGCGATCGGGGCGACCTGCCGGTACTCCTCGACGGTCCGCGTGAAGTGCACCACCGGGTGCCGCTGCGCGAACTCCTCCAGGGACAGCTGTCCGTCGGTCGTCTCGAACGGCAGCCAGGGCAGCATCGTGCGCAGCATCTCCCGGTCGTGCCGGGCGAGCGACTTCACCCCCAGGTGGTGCACGGCGAGGAAGGCCGTCAGCCGCTCGGGATCACCGGCGGCGAGCCCCGTGAGCCAGGCGCGGATCCTTGTCCCGAGCGCCTCCCGCACGGCGGCCAGCGTCTCGTCCTCGTACAGGGACTCGCGCGAGGCCGTGGGCCGCAGACTGTCGGTGTCCAGCACGCACCGCACGAAGAACGCCCAGTCGGGGAGCAGCTGTTCGGCCCGCTCGGTCAGCAGCATGCCCTTGAGATGCACCCGGTGGGTGGCCCGCTGGGCGGGGCTCACGGCCGCGGGCAGCACATACGCCACCCCGCGGATCCCGGCCAGCGGCACGTCCAGGTCGATCGAGTCCAGCGGCGCGAATCCGAACAGCTCGCGACAGTGCCGGGCCAGCGCCACCCTTCTGCTCGCGGGGCTCGGATACGGCCGGTCCCAGGGCGCGGGCAGCTCGGTGACCGGCTCCTCGCCCACCCGGACGTCGTACGGCAGCAGCGAGCCGAAGTCCCGGGCGAGGGTGCGGACCCGCTCGGGCGCGAGCCACTCGGCCGCCCCGGCCCGCGCGGTCAGATACACGGTGGTGCCGGGCTCGGGCCGCGCCGATCCGTCCAGCGTGCGCACGGTGTACGAGCCGTCGTCGCGCGCGATCCACTCCACCGGCGGCGCGCCGGGTGTACGGGCGCTGCGGCTGACCACCCGGATCCGCTCGGCGACCAGGAAACAGGCGAGCAGACCGATGCCGAACTGGCCGAGGAAGCCCGAGCGGGCCTCCTGCAGGCCCTCGGCCCGCTTCGAGCTGCGTCCGATGGTGGCCAGCAGCTCGTGCACGTCCGCCTCGGTGAGGCCGATGCCGCTGTCCTCCACGCGCAGGCCGCCGTCCGCCGGGTGCAGCCGGATCAGCGCCGGGGCGTCCGGCTGTCCGGTCCGCCGCGCGGTGACGGCGTCGACGGCGTTCTGCAGCAGCTCGCGCAGATAGACCTTGGGACTGGAGTAGAGGTGATGGGAGAGCAGGTCCACCAGACCGCGCAGGTCGACCTGGAACGTGTGAGGTGAGTGAGGTGACTGGGATGCCTGGGCTGACTGTGAGGTCTGGGAGTCCATCGTCACTGCGCCGGAGGGGGGAGTGCGTGCGGCGCGGGGTCGGGCGGTCCCGGCGTGCGGTGACCGCGGAGGATGGCCGGAGCGCGCCATCCTAGAGCCGGATCAGCCCACCTGACCAGGGGTTTCCTGGATGTTAACGGCCTTTCGGACGAATCCGCAGGCTAGCGTCCACCGTGTTCCGCCGGGCGGCGTCTACGGCATTGTCAGTGCCGTGGTGTGCAATGGATCCCGTGCCCGCACTGGAAGAACCACTGAAGCAGCCACTGAAGTCAGTGCTCGGCCCCGCCACCGCGAAGGTGATGGCCGAGCACCTCGGCCTGCACACCGTCGGCGACCTGCTCCACCACTACCCGCGCAGATACGAGGAGCGCGGCCAGCTCACCCATCTCGCCGACCTCCCCATGGACGAGCACGTCACGGTGGTCGCCCAGGTGGCCGACGCCCGGCTGCACACCTTCGCCTCCGCCAAGGCCCCCCGCGGCAAGGGCCAGCGGCTGGAGGTCACGATCACCGACGGCAGCGGCCGGCTCCAGCTGGTCTTCTTCGGCAACGGCGTCCACAAGCCGCACAAGGAGCTGCTGCCGGGCACGCGCGCGTTGTTCGCCGGCAAGGTCTCCGTCTTCAACCGCCGCCTCCAACTGGCCCATCCGGCCTACGAGTTGCTGCGAGGCGACAGTGACGAGACGGTGGAGAGCTGGGCCGGCGCCCTGATCCCCATCTACCCGGCCACGGCCAAACTGGAGTCCTGGAAGATCGGCAAGGCGGTCCAGACGGTGCTGCCCACCGCGCAGGAGGCCGTCGACCCGCTGCCGCCGTCCCTCCGCGAGGGCCGCGCCCTCCTCCCTCTCCCCGAGGCCATCCTCAAGATCCACCGTCCGCACACCAAGGCCGACATCGCGGGCGCCCGTGCCCGCCTGAAGTGGGACGAGGCCTTCGTCCTCCAGGTCGCCCTGGCCCGCCGCCGCCACGCGGACGCCCAGCTCCCCGCCGTGCCGCGCCGTCCCACGCCCGACGGCCTCCTCGCGGCCTTCGACGACCGCCTGCCCTTCACCCTCACCGAGGGTCAGCAGAAGGTCTCCAAGGAGATCTTCGACGACCTCGCCACGGAACACCCGATGCACCGCCTGCTGCAGGGCGAGGTCGGCTCGGGGAAGGCCCAGCCGCTCGACTCGCTCGTGCTCGCACCATCCGGATTCCGTCGTATGGGGGACCTGGCGGCCGGAGACGAAGTTGTCGTTCCGGACGGGGAGATCGCGGTGGTCGACGGTGTCTTCCCGCAGGGAGAGCGCGATGTCTGGCGGCTGGTCCTCTCTGACGGAAGTTCCGTGGAGTGCGACGACGAGCATCTCTGGATCGTCGGCACGCGCCGTGGGTGGCACCGTGGCCAGGCCCCCAGGGTCATGACGACCCGGGAGATCCGTTGCGACACGGTCGAGGCCGACGGATCTTCGAAGTGGTATCTCCCCGTGGCGGCCCCGGTCGACCTGGGGGGCGATGCGCAGCTTCCGCTCGACCCCTACCTGTTCGGTCTGCTGCTGGGCGACGGCTCGTTCCGGCACACCGTGAGGCTGTCCACCGCCGACGCCGAGATCCGCGACGCCGTGGCGTCGGCGGTGGCTCCCGACTGCCGTCTTGTTCCGGTCACGGGCTCTCGATGCGACTACACGCTTGAACTCGCCCGTCGCACGGGCGGAGTGCGCAACCCCGTCATCCAGACCCTCCGTGATCTGGGATTGTGGGGGACGGCCTCGCACGGCACGTTCATCCCCGCCGAGTTCAAGAACACCTCGATCAAGAACCGTCTCGCGCTGCTGCAGGGGCTCCTGGACACGGACGGCACCGTTCAGGCGAATGGCCCCGACATCTCGTTCTGCTCGGCCTCACGCCGGCTCGCGGACGATGTCGCCTGGCTCGTGCGTTCGCTGGGAGGCAGAGCACGGGTCCTGCCGAAGCGAGGCGCCTTCGAGGTCTCCGTCGCGCTGCCGGGCGAGTACGCCCCGTTTCGGCTGTCCCGCAAGGCGGACCGGGTCCGGCCCCGGCCGGAATACGACACCTTCCGCCGCGGGATCCGTGCCGTCGAACATGTGGGGCGCAAGCCGGTCCAGTGCATCAGCGTCGCCCACCCCAGCCGTGCCTACGTCACCGACAACTTCACCGTGACCCACAACACCATGGTGGCCCTGCGCGCGATGCTCGCCGTGGTCGACGCCGGCGGTCAGGCGGCCATGCTCGCGCCCACCGAGGTCCTCGCCCAGCAGCACCACCGCTCGATCACCGAGATGATGGGCGAGCTGGCCGAGGGAGGCATGCTGGGCGGCGCCGAGCAGGCCACCAAGGTCGTGCTGCTCACCGGCTCCATGGGCGCCGCCGCCCGCCGCCAGGCCCTGCTGGACCTCGTCACCGGCGAGGCCGGCGTCGTCATCGGCACCCACGCCCTGATCGAGGACAAGATTCAGTTCCACGATCTCGGCCTGGTCGTGGTCGACGAACAGCACCGCTTCGGCGTGGAACAGCGAGACGCCCTGCGCGGCAAGGGAAAGCAGCCTCCCCACCTCCTCGTCATGACGGCCACCCCCATCCCGCGCACGGTCGCCATGACGGTCTTCGGCGACCTGGAGACCTCCGTCCTCGACCAGCTCCCGGCCGGCCGCTCCCCGATCGCCAGTCATGTGGTCCCCGCCGCCGACAAGCCCCACTTCCTCGCCCGCGCCTGGGAGCGGGTCCGCGAGGAGGTGGCGAACGGCCACCAGGCGTACGTCGTCTGCCCCCGCATCGGCGACGACATCGATGAGGCCGCCGACCCGAGGAAGGCGAAGAAGTCCCCGGAGGACGAGGCCGAGAAGCGTCCGCCGCTCGCCGTCCTCGACGTGGCGGACCAGTTGGCCAAGGGCCCCCTTCAGGGCCTGCGGGTCGAGGTCCTCCACGGCCGTATGCACCCCGACGACAAGGACGCGGTCATGCGCCGCTTCGCGGCCGGCGAGACGGACGTCCTGGTCGCCACGACCGTGATCGAGGTCGGCGTCAACGTCCCCAACGCCACCGCCATGGTGATCATGGACGCCGACCGCTTCGGCGTCTCCCAGCTCCACCAGCTCCGCGGCCGCGTCGGCCGTGGCTCGGCCCCCGGCCTCTGTCTCCTGGTCACCGAGATGCCCGAGGCCAGCGCCGCCCGCCAGCGCCTGAACGCCGTCGCCTCCACCCTCGACGGCTTCGAGCTCTCTCGCATCGACCTCGAACAACGCCGCGAGGGCGACGTCCTCGGCCAGGCCCAGTCCGGCGCCCGCACCAGCCTGCGAGTCCTGGCGGTCATCGAGGACGAGGAGGTCATCGCGGAGGCCAGGGAGGAGGCGACGGCGGTGGTGACGGCGGATCCGGAGCTGCGGCACCTTCCGGGTCTGCGTACGGCCCTGGACGCCCTCTTGGACGAGGAGAGAGAGCAGTACCTGGAAAAGGGATGAGAGCAGTACCCGGAACAGGGATGAGGCGTGCCCGCCCGCAGGCGCGGGGCCGTATCGGCTGTGCGGCTACCGCCACGCGGGCGCGACCAGCCACAATGAACCGTAAAGCCGCCCACGGAGAAGGACCCCCCATGACCCGCGTGATCGCCGGTCGGGCAGGCGGACGGCGCCTGTCAGTACCGCCCGGCACTGGAACCCGGCCGACATCAGACCGAGCACGCGAAGGCCTCTTCTCCACCTGGCAGTCGCTCCTCGGCGGCCCCCTGGACGGCGAACGGGTCCTCGACCTCTACGCCGGCTCGGGAGCCGTAGGCCTGGAGGCGCTGTCCCGAGGCGCGAGCCACACCCTTCTCGTCGAGGCCGACGCCCGCGCCGCGAAGGTCGTCCGCGAGAACGCGAAGAACCTCGCCCTCCCCGGCGCCGAGGTGAGAGCGGGCAAAGCGGAACAAGTCATCAGAACCGCACCCCCCGCCGAGCCGTACGACCTCGTCTTCCTCGACCCCCCGTACGCCGTCACGGACGACGATCTTCGCGAGATTCTGCTCACACTCCTCTCGGAAGGCTGGCTCGCCGAAGAAGCCCTCGTCACCGTGGAGCGCAGCACGAGAGGCGGCCCATTCCACTGGCCGGACGGCTTCGAGGCCCTGCGGTCCCGTCGCTACGGTGAGGGAACGTTTTGGTACGGTCGCGCCGCCGCTACGTGCGAAGACGCACGATGACAGGACCGGAGAGCGAGGGATCACAAGTGCGCCGCGCCGTCTGTCCCGGGTCGTTCGACCCGATCACCAACGGACATCTCGACATCATTGGCCGCGCCTCCCGTCTGTACGACGAGGTCTACGTCGCCGTGATGATCAACAAGTCCAAGAAGGGCCTGTTCGAGATCGAGGAGCGGATCGAACTGATCCGCGAGGTCACCGCCGACTACGGCAACGTCCGGGTCGAGGCCTTCCACGGCCTCCTCGTCGACTTCTGCAAGCAGCGCGACATCCCGGCCATCGTCAAGGGCCTGCGCGCCGTCAGCGACTTCGACTACGAACTGCAGATGGCGCAGATGAACAACGGCCTCACCGGCGTCGAAACGCTGTTCGTGCCCACCAACCCCACCTACAGCTTCCTCTCCTCCTCCCTGGTCAAGGAAGTCGCGGCCTGGGGCGGCGACGTCTCCCACCTGGTGCCCGCCCCGGTGCTGGAGGCCCTGAACAAGCGCCTGCGCAAGGACTGATGGGACTACAGTCGTCCCGTCCGTCTCCAACCCGGCTGTAGAGAGTGGCGAGCACAGGTGGACGTGCAGAAGAAGCTCGACGAGATCGTCTCCGCGGTCGCCGGCGCCCGGGCCATGCCCATGTCGGCGTCCTGCGTGATCAACCGCGCCGAGCTGCTCGCACTGCTGGAAGAGGTGCGCCAGGCCCTGCCCGGCTCCCTCGCGCAGGCGCAGGAGCTCATCGGCGGCCGGGAGCAGATGGTCGAGCAGGCCCGGCAGGAGGCCGAGCGGATCATCGAGAACGCGCACGCCGAGCGCGGCTCCCTGATCTCCGACACCGAGATCGCCCGCCGCTCCCAGGGCGAGGCCGACCGGATCCTCACCGAGGCCCGCCAGGAGGCCGAGGAGATCCGCGCCGAGGCCGACGACTACGTCGACTCCAAGCTCGCCAACTTCGAGGTCGTCCTCACCAAGACCCTCGGCTCGGTCGGCCGCGGCCGCGAGAAGCTGCTCGGCACCGGCCCCGGCCTGGACGAGAACGGCTACGAGGACGAGGACGCCCCCGAGCGCAGCCACGACCCGGAGACCCTGCGCCACACCGCCGACCAGTACGTCGACGCCAAGCTGGGCGCCTTCGAGGCGGTCCTGGCCAAGACCCTGGAGGCCGTCGGGCGCGGCCGGCAGAAGCTGCACGGCCGGATCGCCACGGACGACCTCGGCGCCCTCGCCGACGACACCACGACCTTCCAGCACTCCAGCGACGCCGACTACCTCGCCGACCTGGCCGCCCTCGCGGAACAGGACACCCCGGCCGAGCGCCCGGCCCAGCAGCCGCAACAGCAGCAGCAGCCGTCATACGAGCCGCAGCCCGTCTACGCGTACGACCAGCAGCAGCCGGACCCCTACGGCGGCTTCCCGCAGCAGCCCGCCGCCTACGCCCAGCAGGACCCCTACGGCTACCAGCAGGCGGACCCCTACGCCGCCTACCAGGGCGCCTACGACCCCCAGCAGGCCGCGTACGACCCGCAGCAGGTCCAGCAGCAGCCCCACCAGCACCAGCCGCAGCAGGGCTACGCTCTCGACGAGACCAGCCTCTTCGACACCGGCATGATCAGCGCGGAGCAGCTCAGGGCGTACGAACAGGGCCGGGGACTGTAGCTCCAGCGAGCCCGGGGGAGCGCGTGCCGACCACCGGATTGGGCCGTGAGCGAAAGGTCCAGTATCCTGGCTCTTCGGTCGCGCGTACGTCCGCGATCAACGCTGCCCGGAACACCGACGGGCGGCGTCCCTCCGAGTTCGAAGATCGAAAGCAGGAATGGCTCCCAACGCCCGCCTCGACCACCGCAACCCTCTCGTGTTCGATACGCACGAGCTGGGTCGGCGTCCTGGCGCGCTGCAGCGCCTGACCCGCACGATCGACGCTCCCGCGGATCTCGGCATCCAGGGAGTCATCGGAGTGCCGGAAGGCGCCCCGGTGGAGCTCGAACTCCGGCTCGAGTCGGTCATGGAAGGGGTGCTCGTCACAGGCACCGCCCGTGCACAGGCCGAGGGGGAGTGCGTAAGGTGTCTGGAGCCGGTCGGGCTGGAGCTCGAAGCGGACTTCCAGGAACTGTTCTCGTACCCTGACGCCGACGACCGGGGCCGCGTGATCGCGGAACCGGGCGACGACGCCGAGGACGACGAGGACCGGTTCTTCCTCGAGGACGGACTGTTCGACCTCGAACCTCTGCTGCGCGATGCGGTGGTGCTCGCACTGCCGATGCAGCCGGTGTGCCAGGAAGACTGCCCGGGCCTGTGCTCCGAGTGCGGGGCGCGGCTCGCGGACGACCCGGATCACCATCACGACGCCGTCGACATCCGTTGGGCGGCTTTGCAGGGACTCGCCGGTTCCATGAAGGACGGCGAGAAGGACGAGATGAGCGGCGCCGAAGCGGAAGCGGGCGTCGACGAGAAGCAGGAGAAGTAGCCGTGGCTGTTCCGAAGCGGAAGATGTCGCGCAGCAACACGCGCCACCGCCGGTCGCAGTGGAAGGCTGCGGTCCCCACCCTGGTTGCGTGCGAGCGCTGCCACGAGCCCAAGCAGCAGCACATTGCGTGCCCGTCTTGCGGCACCTACAACAAGCGCCAGGTCCTCGAAGTCTGAGGGGCTGGTGAGAGGCACCGTGTCCACGCCAAAGAAGAACGCAACGGACCACACGGCCTCGTCCCACACGCTTCTGGAAGGGCGGCTCGGCTATCAGGTCGAGTCCGCCCTTCTGGTGCGCGCGCTGACCCACCGTTCCTACGCATACGAGAACGGCGGTCTGCCGACGAACGAGCGGCTGGAGTTCCTCGGGGACTCCGTGCTCGGCCTCGTCGTCACGGACACGCTGTACCGCACCCACCCCGACCTGCCCGAAGGCCAGCTGGCCAAGCTGCGGGCCGCGGTGGTCAACTCGCGTGCGCTGGCGGAGGTCGGCCGTGGGCTCGACCTGGGCTCCTTCATCCGGCTCGGCCGCGGTGAAGAGGGCACGGGCGGCCGGGACAAGGCGTCCATCCTCGCCGACACCCTGGAAGCGGTGATCGGCGCGGTCTATCTCGACCAGGGCCTCGACTCGGCGTCCGAGCTGGTGCACCGGCTCTTCGACCCGCTGATCGAGAAGTCCTCCAACCTCGGCGCAGGCCTGGACTGGAAGACGTCCCTGCAGGAGCTGACCGCGATCGAGGGGCTCGGCGTGCCCGAGTACCTGGTCACGGAGACCGGCCCCGACCACGAGAAGACCTTCACTGCTGCCGCCCGCGTCGGAGGCGTCTCGTACGGCACCGGCACCGGCCGCAGCAAGAAGGAGGCGGAGCAGCAGGCCGCCGAGTCCGCCTGGCGGGCCATCAAGGCCGCCGCGGACGAGCGCGCCAAGGCGGCCAGGTCGACGGCCGCCGAGGCCGCCGCGGCGGCTCCGGCTCCGGAGGCCGGCGCGGCCTCCGCCAAGGACGGCAACCCGTCGTCCGCTCCTGCCTGATCCACAGCAGTACCAGCAGTACCGAGCGCCCGCCCCGCCGTTTCCGACGGGGTGGGCGCTCGCTCATCCACCGCTCTGTACGGGGGTCCCGATGCCCGAGTTGCCCGAGGTCGAGGTCGTCCGGCGCGGCCTTTCGCGCTGGGTCGCTCACCGCACGGTCGCCGAGGTCGAGGTGCTGCACCCGCGCGCCGTACGCCGGCACATCGCGGGCGCCGACGACTTCGCGCACCGGCTCAAGGGCCACCACATCGGCACCCCCAGTCGGCGCGGCAAGTACCTGTGGCTGCCGCTGGAGGAGACGAACCAGTCCGTCCTCGCCCACCTCGGCATGAGCGGCCAGTTGCTGGTGCAGCCGTACGAGACGCCGGACGAGAAGCACCTGCGCATCCGGGTCCGGTTCGCCGACTCCCTCGGCACGGAACTCCGCTTCGTCGACCAACGCACCTTCGGCGGGCTGTCGTTGCACGACAACACCCCCGACGGCCTGCCCGACGTCATCGCGCACATCGCCCGCGACCCCCTCGATCCGCTGTTCGACGACGAGGCCTTCCACCAGGCGCTGCGCCGCAAGCGGACCACGATCAAGCGGGCCCTGCTGGACCAGTCGCTGATCAGCGGCGTCGGCAACATCTACGCGGACGAGGCGTTGTGGCGCGCCCGCATCCACTACGAGCGCCCGACGGCGAACTTCACCCGCCCGGTCACGACCGGACTCCTCGGCCACGTCCGGGACGTGATGAACGCGGCCCTCGCCGTCGGCGGCACCAGCTTCGACAGCCTGTACGTCAACGTGAACGGCGAGTCGGGCTACTTCGACCGGTCCCTGGACGCGTACGGCCGCGAGGGCGAGCCCTGCTCGCGGTGCGGCACGCCGATCCGCCGGCGCCCCTGGATGAACCGCTCCAGCTACTTCTGCCCGCAGTGTCAGAGGGTGTCGCGCGTCTCGTCGTAACGCGCGCGGGCGGCCAGCACGTCGTCCATCGAGCCCTCCACGCAGTGGATGAGGGCGAGCAGCCGCTCGGCGACCCGGCGGCCCAGAGGGGTCAGTTCGTAGTCCACGCGCGGCGGGTTGGTCGGCTGTGCCTCGCGGTGCACCAGGCCGTCCCGCTCCAGCGCGTGCAGCGTCTGGGACAGCATCTTCTCGCTCACCCCGTCGACCCGGCGGCGCAGCTCGTTGAAGCGCAGCGAGCCCTCGTACAACGCGCCGAGCGTCAGTCCGCCCCAGCGGCCCGTGACGTGCTCCAGCGTGCCGCGGGACGGGCAGGCCTTGGCGAAGACGTCGAAGGCGAGGTCGTCGTGCTCCTGAGTGGTGGCGGTCATGACACCAAGGATACCCGTGTGCAGCGCTAACCACTAGGTTGCACTATCCAGAAGTTAGTGCTTTCCTGAGGTCACTGCTTCCGAGCTGCCCATTCGAGGAGTCTTCGTGACCACCCCTGTCGTTTCCCTTGCCTACCACTCCGGCTTCGGCCACACCGCCGTCCTCGCCGAGGCCGTCCGCGCCGGTGCCGTCGGCGCGGGTGCCGAGGTGCACCTGATCAAGGTCGACGAGATCACCGACGAGCAGTGGGAGATACTGGACCGCTCCGACGCGATCGTCTTCGGCTCGCCCACCTACATGGGCACCGCCTCCGGTGCCTTCCACGTCTTCGCCGAGGGCACCTCCAACCGCTGGTACACCCGCGCCTGGCAGGACAAGCTGGCCGCCGGCTTCACCAACTCGGCCTCCAAGAGCGGCGACAAGCTGCACACCCTGCAGTTCTTCCAGACGTTCGCCGCCCAGCACGGCATGACCTGGGTCAACCTCGGCCTGCTCCCCGGCTGGAACGCCAGCACCAGCTCCGAGAACGACCTCAACCGCCTCGGCTTCTTCTCCGGCGCCGCCGCCCAGAGCAACAACGACCAGGGTCCCGAGGGCGTCCACAAGTCCGACATCGCCACGGCCGAACACCTGGGCCGCCGCGTGACGGAGACGGCACGGGTGTTCACGCGCGGGCGGCTCGCGGCCTGAGGCCGCGGGCAAGCGGGCAAGCGGCTCGCGGCCCGAAGCCGCCGAAATCCGGGGGACGTGCGCGGGGCGCGCCGCGTACCGTACCCGCATGCCCGAGCTGCAGCCGCTCCGCCCGGACCATGCCCCCGCGCTCCTCGCCTTCGAGCGGGAGGACCGGGCGTACTTCGCCGCGACCGTCCCGGACCGGGGCGAGGAGTACTTCGCCCGGTTCGAGGAGCGGCTGCGCGCCCTGCTCGACGACCAGGCGGCGGGTGCCGGCTTCTTCCATGTGGTGACCGGCGCCGAGGGCGAGATGCTGGGGCGCGTCAACCTCTACGAGGTGACGGACGGGAGCGCGGACCTCGGATACCGGATCGCGGAGCGCGCCGCCGGCCGGGGGCTCGCCACCTGGGGAGTGCGGGAGGTGTGCGCGCGTGCCGCCGAGCGGTACGGGCTCACCGTCCTGACGGCCTCGACCACCCTCGACAACGCGGCCTCGCGGGCCGTGCTGGCCCGCACCGGGTTCACCGTCGTCGGTGCGACACGGCTCAGCGGCCGCCCCGGACTCTCGTATCGCCGGAGTCTGTGAGCGTCAGTAGCCGAGCGTCAGTAGCCGAAGTCCTGGGTCCACCAGGGCCCGCCCGGGCCGAGGTGGACGCCGACGCCGAGGGTCTTGAAGTCGCAGTTCAGGATGTTGGCCTTGTGGCCGGGGCTGTTCATCCAGGCCTGCATCACGGCCGCCGCGTCGGCCTGGCCGCGGGCTATGTTCTCGCCGCCGAGGCTGGTGATGCCGGCCGCCGCGGCCCGGTCCCACGGCGTCCTGCCGTCCGGGTCGGTGTGGTCGAAGAAGCCCCGCGCGGCCATGTCCCCGCTGAACGACTCGGCCAGCTTGCCCAGCGCGGAGTTGGCGGCCAGCGGGCTGCACCCGACCTTCGCCCGCTCCTGGTTGACGAGCCCCAGCACCTCGGCCTCGGCGGCGTTCGCCGACGACACCCCCACCGGTGCCGAACCCGCCTTGTGCGCCCCCTTGCCGTCCGCGCCCGCCGTACGCGAGGGGGTGCTCTGCGGCGCGCCGGACGGCGTCGCCCCGGGCGTCGGCTTGTCGGTCGCCGTCTTCGACGGGCTGGGCGTGGGGGAGGGCGACGTGGTCGTCGAAGCGGAGGCGGACGGGCTCGGGGACGCCGGGCGCGTGGTGTCCCGGCTGGTACCGGTGTCGCCCGCGTGGCCGTCGGCGCCGCCCGAGGTGCCGCCCTGCTCGACGGCCGTGTTGCCCGGCGTGTCCACCGCCTGCACCTGCTCGCTGCCGGTGGTGTGCGCGTCACCGCCGAGCTTGTAGTTCTGCAGGCCCGGCATCACACCCGTGGCCACCGCGGCCGTACCGAGCGCGACCGCGGCAGTCACCCCGATCAGGCTCGCGCGCACCGGCTTCGAGCCCCGCTTCCGGCGCCGCCGGCCGGGGGAGGAGGCGCCGGAAGGCGCGACGCCACCGGGGCCGCCCGGGCCCTCGTCCTCGGCCGCGAACAGATAGGCGTGGGCCTTGGCGGTCGCATCCGCATAGGCCAGCGGCCGCAGACCGGTCTCCTCGGGGTAGGCCTCCGGGTTCAGATACGGTGCGATGCCCCGGGGCGCCTGCTCACCGGCGTACGAGCCCTGCCCGGGGGGCAGCTCACGGGGGTAGAAAACCTGCCCGGGAGCCAGCTCCCGCGCGTAGTAGTCCTGTCCGGGCGGCAGCTCGCGCGCGTAGTAGTCCTGTCCGGGGGCCAGCTCGCGCGCGTAGTAGTCCTGTCCGGGACCCAGCTCGCGCGGGTACGCGTGCCGTCCGGGGGGCAGCTCACGCGGGTACGAGTCCTGCGGGTCACCGCTCCCGGTGGCGGAGCTCTGCGTGTGTATGACCCCCGTGGCGCGGCCCTTGGCGGCGCGGCCGGCGGCGGAGCGTCGGTGGCGTCCCATGTCCTTGCCCTCTTCCTCGTCCTCGCGGTCCTCGCGGTCGAGCGGAGCCCGCGCGGCGCATGACTCCCTCTGGCCCACCAAGCTCACTCGATCGAGTGGTTTTCATATGAGATTCAGTGGGTGCGGACGCTACCGCATGCCGCAGAGGGGCGACGTGTCCTGAGCGACATCGGCCGGTTAGGTTGCACCCATGAGCGAGGAAGTGCGACTGGTCGCCTGGGTGCGTGGACGCGTGCAAGGTGTGGGTTTTCGGTGGTTCACCCGTGCCAAGGCACTGGAGATCGGCGGCCTGAGTGGCTTTGCTCTCAATTTGGCCGACGGTCGCGTCCAGGTCGTCGCCGAGGGCTCGCGCGAGGGCTGTGAAGGGCTCCTGGACTGGCTCGAGGGTGACGACACGCCCGGACGTGTGGACGGAGTCACCGAGATCTGGGACACACCCCGCGGCGGCTACGACGGCTTCGCCATCCGCTGACCCCGTTCTGTGAAGCCGTGCAGGCCGGCCCGCGGGAAGTTGCCGCGGGCACCTGCACGAAGCAGAAACGACCTGGTGGTTGCCAAGAACGGCCCGGCGTGGCAGGCTCCGCTGGTACAGCTGATCGTCACGCCCTGAGGGCCCCGGATGACTCGCAGCGCCGCCGTTCTTCCGGCCGCGCGCCCCGGTCTGCCCGCCAATACAGGGCGTGATCGTGTTGACCGTCAAACTTTTTGGTGAGACGCTGAAAGCCCCGCGCACCTTAGCTGTTTGGCATGGAGCAACAGCAGAGCAACACCCGGATGTGCCAAGCACCGCGGGTGCGAATCCCTCACGACCCACACCGCATCGGTCGGTCACTCAGTGTGGAGGACCATCCATCATGGCAAAGGCGCTTCTCGGTTACGTCGGCGGCTCCGACCCTCGACTCCTCGCCGAGATGCGACGGCTGCAGCAGCGTGTCCAGGACCTTGAATCCGAGCTCGTACGGATCCAGGCGGAGAACGACGCGCTGACGGCTGCCGCCTCTCAGGACAGGATCATGGAGAGCATCGACGCACACCAGGCGGAGCCTGCGCTCACCTGATCACTGCATCAGCTCCACGACAGTAGTCGCAGCGATCGGGCTGCCGTATCAACCGCTCAGTTGATCGGGCGACCGAGACCCGGCCGCCAGAGTTGCAAGGGACGCTTCGGCGTCCCTTCTTTCTGTGTCCCGCGCATCCTTTCACTGTCTTTAACGTACGGTGTGCCCTGCATGTTCATTGGCGAAACCGCGCGGTTGCGAGGGTTCATGGAGTGAGATAGCGCCGCCCGGTAGAGTCCAGCGGCGTGCACCTCAAGGCCCTGACCCTCCGCGGGTTCAAGTCGTTCGCCTCGGCGACCACGCTCCGGTTCGAACCGGGCATCACGTGTGTCGTCGGACCGAACGGCTCGGGCAAGTCCAATGTCGTGGACGCGCTCAGCTGGGTCATGGGCGAGCAGGGCGCCAAGTCGCTGCGCGGCGGCAAGATGGAGGACGTCATCTTCGCCGGCACCACCGGCCGCCCCCCGCTGGGCCGTGCCGAGGTGTCCCTGACCATCGACAACTCCGACGGGGCGCTGCCCATCGAGTACGCCGAGGTCACCATCACGCGGATCATGTTCCGCAACGGCGGCAGCGAGTACCAGATCAACGGCGACACCTGCCGCCTCCTCGACATCCAGGAGCTCCTCTCCGACTCCGGCATCGGCCGCGAGATGCATGTCATCGTCGGCCAGGGCCAGCTCGACTCCGTCCTGCACGCCGACCCGATGGGCCGCCGCGCCTTCATCGAAGAGGCGGCCGGCGTCCTCAAGCACCGCAAGCGCAAGGAGAAGGCGCTGCGCAAGCTGGACGCGATGCAGGCCAACCTCGCGCGCGTGCAGGACCTGACGGACGAACTGCGCCGCCAGCTCAAACCCCTCGGCCGCCAGGCGGCGGTGGCCCGCAGGGCCGCCGTCATCCAGGCGGATCTCCGCGACGCCCGCCTGCGCCTGCTGGCCGACGACCTTGTCCGACTGCGCGAGGCGCTCAAGTCCGAGGTCGCCGACGAGGCGGCCCTGAAGGAGCGCAAGGAAACAGCCGAGCAGGAGCTGAAGAAGGCGCTCCAGCGCGAGGGCCTGCTGGAGGACGAGGTACGACAGCTCACCCCCCGCCTGCAGCGCGCCCAGCAGACCTGGTACGAGCTGTCCCAGCTGGCCGAACGCGTCCGCGGCACGATCTCGCTGGCCGACGCACGGGTGAAGAGCGCGACCTCCGCGCCCCCCGACGAACGCCGGGGCCGCGACCCCGAGGACCTGGAGCGCGAGGCCGCCCGCGTCCGCGAGCAGGAGGCCGAGCTGGAAGCGGCCCTGGAGGCGGCCGAGCGTGCCCTCGACGACACCGTCGCCCACCGCGCCGAACTGGAGCGGGAGCTGGCCGCCGAGGAGCGCCGCCTCAAGGACGTCGCCCGCGCCATCGCCGACCGGCGCGAGGGCCTGGCCCGTCTCTCCGGGCAGGTCAATGCGGCCCGCTCGCGCGCCGCCTCCGCCCAGGCCGAGATCGACCGGCTGGCCACGGCCCGCGACGAGGCACAGGAGCGCGCCACCCGGGCCCAGGAGGAGTACGAGACGCTCAAGGCCGAGGTCGACGGCCTCGACGCGGACGACGCGGACCTGGCCGAGCGGCACGACGCGGCCAAGCGGCAGCTGGCCGCGGCCGACGCCGCGCTGAGCGCGGCCCGCGAGGCACTCACCGCGGCCGAACGCACCCGCGCCGCCACCCAGGCCCGGCACGAGGCGCTGGCGCTGGGCCTGCGCCGCAAGGACGGCACCGGAATACTGCTGGGCGCCCGCGACCGGCTCACCGGAGTCCTCGGCCCGGCGGCGGAACTGCTGACGGTCACGCCCGGCTACGAGGTCCCCCTGGCCGCGGCGTTCGGCGCGGCGGCGGACGCGATCGCCGTATCGACCCCGGCATCAGCGGCGGAAGCGATCCGCCTCCTGCGCAAGCAGGACGGCGGCCGAGCGGCGCTCCTCCTGGCGGGCGCCCCTGAAGGGCCGACGTCAGGGGCAGCCCCCCAAAGGGGCGCGGGGAACGGCGCGATCAGCCACGACGAACTCGCACACGACCGAGGGCCCGGCTCCCCCCTGTCCGCAGCGGAGCTGGTCCGCGGCCCCGCCGAACTCATGCCCGCCGTACGCCGCCTCCTGCACGGCACGGTCGTGGTGGGCACCCTCGCGGAAGCCGAAGACCTCGTCTACGCGCACCCGGAACTCACCGCGGTGACCGCCGAAGGCGACCTGCTCGGCGCCCACTTCGCGCACGGCGGATCGGCCGGTGCCCCGAGCCTCCTGGAGGTACAGGCCTCCGTGGACGAGGCCGCCGCCGAACTGACCGAGCTGGCGGTGCGGTGTGCGGAGCTGGCCGAGGAGCAGCGGGCGGCGGCGGAACGACGTGCCGAGGCCGCCGCCCTCGTGGAAGAACTGGCAGAGCGGCGCCGGGCCGCCGACCGGGAGAAGTCGGCTGTCGCCCAGCAGCTGGGCCGGCTCGCCGGGCAGGCGCGGGGCGCCGCCGGAGAGGCCGAGCGCTCCGCCGCGGCCGCCGCCCGTGCCCAGGAGGCACTGGAGAAGGCCGTACAGGAAGCGGAAGAGCTGGCCGAGCGGCTCGCGGTCGCCGAGGAGATGCCCATCGAGGAGGAGCCGGACACCTCCGTACGCGACCGGCTCGCCGCCGACGGCGCCAACGCCCGGCAGACCGAGATGGAGGCCCGGCTCCAGGTCCGTACCCACGAGGAGCGGGTCAAGGGGCTCGCCGGACGGGCCGACTCCCTCGACCGGGCCGCCCGCGCGGAGCGCGAGGCACGCACGCGTGCCGAGCAGCGCCGCGCCCGGCTGCGGCACGAGGCGGCCGTCGCCGAGGCCGTCGCCTCCGGCGCCCGGCAGCTGCTCGCACACATCGAGGTGTCCCTCGCCCGCGCCGAGCAGGAACGCTCCGCCGCCGAGGCCGCGAAGGCCCTGCGGGAACAGGAGCTGACCACCGCCCGCACCCAGGGCCGCGACCTCAAGGCCGAGCTCGACAAGCTCACCGACTCCGTGCACCGCGGCGAGGTGCTCGGCGCCGAGAAGCGGCTGCGGATCGAGCAGCTGGAGACCAAGGCGCTGGAGGAGCTGGGCGTCGAGCCGGCGGGGCTCGTCGAGGAGTACGGCCCGCACCAGCTTGTGCCGCCCTCGCTCCCCGCCGAGGGCGAGGTCCTGCCCGAGGACCCCGAGCATCCGCGCAATCAGCCGAGGACCTTCCACCGGGCCGAGCAGGAGCGCCGGCTCAAGGCCGCCGAGCGGGCGTACCAGCAGCTCGGCAAGGTCAACCCGCTGGCGCTGGAGGAGTTCGCGGCGCTGGAGGAGCGGCACAAGTTCCTCAGCGAGCAGCTGGAGGACCTGAAGAAGACCCGCGCCGACCTGCTTCAGGTCGTGAAGGAGGTCGACGAGCGCGTCGAGCAGGTGTTCACCGAGGCCTACCGGGACACCGCCCGCGAGTTCGAGGGGGTCTTCGGCCGGCTCTTCCCGGGGGGCGAGGGGCGGCTGGTCCTGACCGATCCCGACAACATGCTCACCACCGGCGTGGACGTCGAGGCGCGCCCGCCGGGCAAGAAGGTCAAGCGGCTGTCCCTGCTCTCCGGCGGTGAGCGCTCGCTGACGGCCGTCGCCCTGCTGGTGTCGATCTTCAAGGCCCGGCCGAGCCCGTTCTATGTGATGGACGAGGTCGAGGCGGCCCTGGACGACACCAACCTCCAGCGGCTGATCCGGATCATGCAGGAGCTTCAGGAGGCCTCGCAGCTGATCGTGATCACGCACCAGAAGCGCACGATGGAGGTCGCCGACGCGCTCTACGGCGTGTCCATGCAGGGCGACGGCGTATCCAAGGTCATTTCTCAGCGGCTTCGCTAGCCGATTCAAGATCAACTCACCTCTGTGTTCAAGAAGTGAACATCACGAGGTCGCTGGAATATCTAAAAGCTCACAGCCGCTGAACTATTGACTTCGAAACTTGAAGGCATAGTCTCTGCAACGTTGCTTTTACCTTCAGGGGTGAGCGCAGCCCCTCGCATGCGCCACTTCACCTGACAGGGCTCGCCCCCACCCGGCAGCGTTGCCGCGGCCCGAGGAGATTTACGTGACCAGCACAGCGCAGGCACCTCAGTCAGCAGCCAGAACGGCTCATCCCGAGCATCTCGGGCACGTCATCTTCATCGCGGCGGCCGCCGCCATGGGCGGCTTCCTCTTCGGCTACGACAGCTCCGTGATCAACGGCGCCGTCGAGGCCATCCGAGGGCGCTACGACATCGGTTCCGCGGCCCTCGCCCAGGTCATCGCGGTCGCTCTGATCGGGTGTGCCATCGGCGCCGCCTACGCCGGCCGCATAGCCGACCGGATCGGCCGCATCCGTGTCATGCAGATCGCCGCCGTCCTGTTCACGGTGAGCGCCATCGGCTCGGCGCTGCCCTTCTCGCTGTGGGACTTCGCCCTCTGGCGCATCGTCGGCGGCTTCGCCATCGGCATGGCCTCCGTGATCGGCCCGGCCTACATCGCCGAGGTCGCCCCGCCCGCCTACCGCGGCCGGCTCGGCTCCTTCCAGCAGGCCGCGATCGTCGTCGGCATCGCCATCTCCCAGCTGGTCAACTGGGGCCTGCTCAACGCCGCCGGCGGCAACCAGCGTGGCCACCTGATGGGCCTGGAGGCCTGGCAGGTCATGCTCGGCGTCATGGTCGTCCCGGCCGTCCTCTACGGCCTGCTCTCCTTCGCGATCCCCGAGTCCCCGCGCTTCCTGCTCTCCGTCGGCAGGCGTGAGCGGGCCAAGGAGATCCTCGCCGAGGTCGAGGGCCAGAGCACCGACCTGGACGCCCGCGTCGCCGAGATCGAGCACGCGATGAAGAGCGAGCACAAGTCCACCTTCAAGGACCTGCTCGGCGGCGGCTTCTTCTTCAAGCCGATCGTCTGGATCGGTATCGGTCTGTCCGTCTTCCAGCAGTTCGTCGGCATCAACGTCGCGTTCTACTACTCCTCGACCCTCTGGCAGTCGGTCGGCGTCGACCCGACGGACTCGTTCTTCTACTCCTTCACGACGTCGATCATCAACATCATCGGCACCGTGATCGCGATGATCTTCGTGGACCGCATCGGCCGCAAGCCGCTCGCCCTCATCGGCTCGGTCGGCATGGTCGTCGGCCTCGCGCTGGAGGCCTGGGCGTTCAGCTCCCACCTGGTCGACGGCAAGCTCCCGACGACCCAGGGCTGGGTCGCCCTGATCGCAGCCCACCTCTTCGTCCTCTTCTTCGCCCTGTCGTGGGGCGTGGTGGTCTGGGTCTTCCTCGGCGAGATGTTCCCGAACAAGATCCGCGCCGCCGCCCTGGGCGTGGCCGCCTCCGCGCAGTGGATCGCCAACTGGGCCATCACCGCGAGCTTCCCGTCGCTGGCCGACTGGAACCTGTCCGGCACCTACGTCATCTACACGATCTTCGCCGCGCTCTCCATCCCGTTCGTCCTGAAGTTCGTCAAGGAGACGAAGGGCAAGGCGCTGGAGGAGATGGGCTGAGGCCCCGCAGTCCCGAGGAGACGGGCCCAGACCCCGCTGCCCTTCTCCTCGTACCGTCCGCTGCCCCCGCTCGGCCACTGTCCGAGCGGGGGCAGCGGTCTGTTGTCCGCCCGTCCTCACCAGATGAGGACGCCACCGCCGATCTCCAGAGCCTTGCGGGCGCTCTCCTCGATGATCCGCAAGCGGGTCTCGATCCGATGCCGGTGCTCCGCCACCGTCCGCGGCCGGGCGGTACCGTGTGCGACCGCGTCGAGACGCGTACGCAGCAGGCCGACCTCGCGCAGGAACTCCGGCACGTCCCCGGCCTCCACATAGAGATCGTCCTCGGCCAGCAGGGGCAGGAATCGGGCGCCGAGCGCGCGGACGAACTCGTGTCCCCACACCGTCGTGCGCCACGACTCGAAGCCGCCGGACCGGTACCCGGCGTCCGGCACGTCGAGTATCCGGATCTCTCCGTCCGGCTCGCGGACGAACACTTCCACCAGCAGACTCATGAGGTCAGTCGATCACCGCCGGGCCCGACCGGACCACCGGATATCGCCGCAGCTCAGCCCTCAGCCCCTCAGTGCCGGAAGCACCCGCTCCGCGAACAGCCTGAGGCTCCGCCAGCCCTCCGCCACCGGCATTCCGCCCGCCAGCGGATGCAGGACGAGGCTGTCCAGGCCCTGCGTCGCACACTGTTCCGGGGTGAGGATCCGGTACACGCCCTCCGCGCGCAGCTCCTCGACGGTCGTGGCCGCGGACTTCACGGCCGAGCGGATCTGCCCCGACTGCCAGGCGGCGTACGTCCGCGCCTCGTGCAGGAAGTGCTCGCCGTACACGGACCACGCCCGGTCCGGGTCCTCGGCGAGGTGCAGCAGGGGCGTCTCGGCGGCGGGCATCATCGTCCAGCCCTCGGTGCCGTACTCGGTGAGCTGCTCCTTGTAGTAAGCCTCCAGTTCCGGCAGATGCGCGCTCGGGAAGAACGGCAGGCCGAGCCGTGCCGCGCGGCGGGCGGCGGCCTTCGAGGAGCCGCCGACCAGGAGCAGCGGGTGCGGATCGGTGTACGGGCGCGGGGTGAGCCGTACCCTGCGGCCCCGGTACTCGAACTCCTCGCCGGTCCACGCCGTCAGCAGGGTCGCCAGCAGCTCGTCCTGGAGCCGGCCCCGGCGCTTCCAGTCCACGTCGAACAGGGCGTACTCCTCGGGCCGGTAGCCGATCCCGGCCACCGTCACCAGCCGCCCGCCGCTCAGCAGGTCCAGTACGGCGATCTCCTCGGCCAGGCGGAGCGGGTCGTGCAGCGGGCCGATCACCGCCGACACCGTCACCGCGATGTTCCGGGTCGCCCCGAACACCGCGCCCGCGAAGGCGAACGGCGACGGCAGCCAGTTGTTCTCGGCGCCGTGGTGCTCCTCGGTCTGTACGGTGCTGATCCCGTGCTCGTCCGCGTACGCGGCCATCTCCAGGGCGGCCCGGTAGCGGGCGGAGAGGGCGGCCGGGGAGGCGCCGGGAGCGACGAGGTTGAAACGAACGACCGTGACGGGCATGGGAAGTCCCCCTCCGGTGCGATGCGGTGGAGGGGGACGGTAGCTGACGTGGCGTCAGATGGCCAGATGGCCCTGGGGAGGCGGAGGCAGGCTCGCGGGGCGGCCGGAGCCGTACCCGCGGATCCGCGCGCGGGGGTCGGCCGGGGGCCGGATCGCCCGGTGGCTCGATCCGAACGATCCGCGCTGGCTCGCCCGCCGCTGCCGCTGCCGCTGCCCAGACGAGGCCGAGCGGGAAGTGCAGGGCCGCGCCTACCTGTGGTTCCGGGCGAGCGCGACCCTGCACAAGAGCGGCCTGGCCGGCGCGGACAGCGGGCGCTGCCCTTCCGGCTGAGCCGGCCTACGCGTCGACGGTCGCGGGCTCCGCGGTCGGCTCGGCGGCCGGCGCCGGCTTCACGACCGCCGGCTTCGGCAGGGCCACGTACAGCAGGCCCGAGATCACGATCGTGGCGACCCAGCCGAGGCCGTACTCGCCGATGACGTTGTTCTTCGCGAGCGGGCCGGTGAACCAGTCCGAGGTCGTGAACATCAGGCCCGAGACCAGGCCGATCGCCCAGGCGGCCACGGCCGCGGGGGAGAAGCCGCCCTTGTACCAGTAGGCGCTGGCGCGGGTCGTGTCCACCATGGCCCGGCCGTCGTACTCGGTGCGGCGCAGCATGTCCGCGCCGAAGACGCCCACCCAGGCGGAGAAGGCGACCGCCAGCAGCGACAGGAAGGCGATGAACGAGCCCATGAAGCTCGTCGCCACCAGCATCAGCACCCCGCCGAAGATCAGCGAGATCACGGCGTTCACGGAGACCGCCCAGTGCCGCGGCACCTTGAAGCCGAGGGTCTGCGCGGTGAACCCCGCCGAGTACATCGACATCGAGTTGATCAGCAGCATGCCGATCAGCGCGATGAACAGGTACGGCACCGCGATCCACGTCGGCAGGATCTCGCCGAGGAAGGACACCGGGTCGGTGGCCGAGGCCAGGTCCGGCGTGGAGACCGCCATCACCGCGCCCATCAGGACCATGGGGAGCACGACCACACCGGCGCCGCCGACCGCCGTGCCCACGATCGCCTTCGAGGACGCCGTGCGCGGAAGGTAGCGGGTGAAGTCCGGCGCGGTCGGGATCCAGCTGACGCCACCGGCCGCGATCATGCCGATGCCGGTGATCACCGCGGCGGTCGAACCGCCGCCGTGGTGTACCACCTTCGACCAGTTCGTGTTCACGGCCAGGTACGCCAGCACCAGCACCGAGAACAGACCGAAGAAATAGGTCGCGTACTTGTTGCACTTCTGCACGGCGTTGATGCCGAGACCGGAGATCGCGAAGGTCGCGACGACGAACACCAGCAGCATCACCATGTCCAGCACGCTGTTCGCCTTGAGGCCGAACATGATGTCCAGGATGGTGAGCATCGCGTAGGCGCCGGTGACCGCGTTGATCGTCTCCCAGCCCCAGCGCGCGACCCAGATCAGCGAGCCGGGCAGCAGATTGCCGCGCTGTCCGAAGACCGCGCGCGAGAGCGCCATGCCGGGCGCGCCGCCGCGCTTGCCGGCGATGCCGATCAGCCCGACCAGGCCGTACGACACGATCGGCGCGGCCACTGCGACGACGAGCGCCTGCCAGATGTCCAGGTGGTACGCCACGACGAGGCTCGCGCCCATCGTCAGCAGCAGCACGCTGATGTTGGCGCCGACCCAGGTGGGGAACAGCTCACGGGTCTTCGCGGTGCGCTCGTGATCCGGGACCTGCTCGATGCCTCGGGTCTCGAGAGCGCCTTCGGTCTCGACGGTTTTGGTCATGAAGAAATGGCCAGACGTGGGGGGACAGCGGACGATCGGGACTCTACGCGCGTCAACAGAGTCGCCACCATCGTACTTTGCTCCGACTCCCTGCTTTAAGCGGCCTTTGTCTCTCAGAGGAAGCCACAAAGAGGCTCCCCTCGTCACCCATGGCTGATACTGGACGGGTTATGGAAACCGTCATCCTTGCTGTAGTCATCGCCGTGGTCGTGATCGGCGCGCTCGGTGGGCTGATCGTGGGCACCCGGCGCCGGAAGCCGCTGCCTCCGCCGCCCCCGAAGGCGCCCGACATCACCGCGCCCCCGGCCGAGCCGCACGTCGGCGACGAGGCCGAGACGCCGCGCGACGAACCGCGCCGGACGATCGAGGAGGTGGATCTCCCCGGTGGCGCCGCACCGGTCGCCGTGGAGGAGCCTCCTGCCGGCCCCGCCCTCGAAGAGGCGCCGGAGCTGGAGATCCCGGAGCCCACCGCGGGCCGGCTGGTCCGGCTGCGCGCCCGCCTGTCCCGCTCCCAGAACGCGCTCGGCAAGGGCCTGCTCACGCTGCTCTCGCGCGAGCACCTGGACGACGAGACCTGGGAGGAGATCGAGGACACGCTGCTCACCGCCGACGTCGGCGTGCAGCCCACCCAGGAGCTGGTCGAGGGCCTGCGGGAGCGTGTGAAGGTGCTCGGCACCCGCACGCCCGACGAACTGCGCGGCCTGCTGCGTGAGGAGCTGCTCAAGCTGGTCGGCACCGACGTCGACCGCTCGGTGAAGACCGAGCCCGAGGACCGCAAGCCCGGCATCGTGATGGTCGTCGGCGTCAACGGCACCGGCAAGACCACCACCACCGGCAAGCTCGCGCGCGTGCTCGTGGCCGACGGCCGTACCGTCGTCCTGGGTGCCGCCGACACCTTCCGTGCCGCCGCCGCCGACCAGCTGCAGACCTGGGGCGAGCGGGTCGGCGCCCACACCGTGCGCGGCCCCGAGGCCGGCGACCCCGCCTCCGTGGCCTTCGACGCGGTCAAGGAGGGCAAGGAGATGGGGGTCGACGTCGTCCTCATCGACACCGCCGGCCGGCTGCACACCAAGACCGGTCTCATGGACGAGCTGGGCAAGGTCAAGCGGGTCGTGGAGAAGCACGCGCCGCTCGACGAGGTGCTGCTCGTCCTGGACGCCACCACCGGGCAGAACGGCCTGGTGCAGGCCCGCGTGTTCGCGGAGGTCGTGGACATCACCGGCATCGTGCTGACCAAGCTCGACGGTACGGCCAAGGGCGGCATCGTCGTCGCGGTCCAGCGCGAGCTGGGCGTGCCGGTCAAGCTGGTCGGTCTCGGCGAGGGCGCGGACGATCTCGCGCCGTTCGAGCCGGAGGCGTTCGTGGATGCCCTTATCGGCGACTAGTCACCCACCCGGGAATTTCCCTGGGTGGTCAGTCGCGGTCAGCGAAGAAGTGCCCGCCCTCAAGATGCAGTTGAGGACGGGCACTTCGCTTTCTCCGGATGGGCTGCTGCGAGGGGCTGCTGCAAGAGGCTGCTGCGAGGGGCTACGGCGGAGTCACGCCCGTTCCCGCGACCGGTGCGCCACATACGCCAGCGTGCCCAGCAGCAACCGTGCCGCCGGTGGCCGTGTCGCCGAGTCCAGCGCGGGCGGGCGCAGCCAGCGCACCGGGCCGAGGCCGCCCCGGTCGGAGGGCGGCGCGGTGAGGTGCGTACCGGGGCCGAGGCCGCGCAGGTCCAGGGCCGAGGCGTCGTCCCAGCCCATGCGGTAGAGCAGCCGGGGGAGTTCGGCGGCGGCGCCGGGGGCGACGAAGAACTGGGCGCGGCCGTCGGGGGTCGCGATGACCGGGCCGAGGGGGAGGCCCATGCGCTCCAGGCGGACCAGGGCGCGGCGGCCGGCGGCCTCGCAGACCTCGATGACGTCGAACGCCTGGCCCACCGGCAGCATCACCGCGGCGCCCGGGAACTCGGACCAGGCCTTGCTCACGTCGTCCAGCGTGGCCCCGGCCGGCACAGAGGGAGCGAAGTCGAGCGGATGCGCGCCCGGCGCGGGACAGTCGGCGTGCCCGCACGAACAGGCGCCCGCCGCGGCGCGCGCCCCCGGCACCACGTCCCAGCCCCACAGCCCGGTGAACTCGGCGACAGCGGTGCACTCCGACGTACGGCCGCGCCGGCGCGTACCGGAGCGGATCTCGCGAATGCCTCCGATCGTGAAGCCCATGCCCCCTCCAACGGGTCAGCGCGCCGGTGGTTACGACACGGAACGAGGCGAAAGCGGAATGTAACGCTACGGCTCCGCCTGCCCGTGCCGACGCGAGGTCAGGCGGCGCCTTGAAGCGCGGCCAGTGGCGCGTCGGGGCCTGTGCGCCCCCAGTGCGCGTCACTCCGCCCACTTCCGGCCGTCCTATGTCAAGTGAATCGCGTGCGGGCGGGCGTGAGTTCATTCGAAGGGGTGGCGAATGGTGGCGTTTCCGGGATCCCCGTGGCTGAGCGGGTGATCGTAGGATTACTGTGAGTGTGCGAGTCCGGGAGGCATATGCATCCAGGGGTATGCCGGAGGCGAGTCGTCAGCTCGTTCGACGGGTGAGAACCGGCGGACGGGAAGCCGTATTTTCCGGCATTCTGATAGGGCTTGGCGCGTGGCGGTCTCCCTGACGGGCGACCCAGGATCGCAACGACGACAAGTGGTCTCAGGGATGGGGGCGTTCCAGTGAGCGGCAACGGCGGTAGCGGGGTGAACGCTGACAAGCGCCCCAACGAGCTGCTCGGCTCGTGGTTCGTGCGCAGCGGCTGGTCCAAGGGCGAGCTGGCGCGCCAAGTGAACCGCAGGGCCCGCCAGTTGGGGGCCAACCACATCTCCACCGACACCTCGCGCGTGCGACGCTGGCTGGACGGGGAGAACCCGCGGGAGCCAATCCCGCGCATCCTCTCGGAGCTGTTCTCCGAGCGCTTCGGCTGTGTGGTCTCCATCGAGGACCTCGGCCTGCGCGCCGCCCGGCAGTCACCCTCCGTGTCCGGAGTCGACCTGCCCTGGACGGGCCCGCAGACGGTCGCCCTGCTCAGCGAGTTCTCGCGCAGCGATCTGATGCTGGCCCGGCGCGGCTTCCTCGGCACCTCCCTGGCGCTGTCCGCCGGCCCGACCCTCATCGAGCCCATGCAGCGCTGGCTCGTGCCGACGCCCGCCTCCGCGGTCCCCGTCGCGCCGGAGCCCGTGCTCGACTCCCGCAGGCCCGGCCGGCTGTCCCGGCCCGAGCTGGACCTGCTGGAGTCCACCACGCGGATGTTCCGGCAGTGGGACGCCCAGTGCGGCGGCGGCCTGCGCCGCAAGGCGGTCGTCGGCCAGCTGCACGAGGTCACCGACCTGCTCCAGGAGCCGCAGCCCGAGGCCACCACCCGCAAGCTCTTCAAGGTCGCCGCCGAGCTGGCCGAGCTGGCCGGCTGGATGTCGTACGACGTCGGGCTCCAGCCCACCGCGCAGAAGTACTTCGTCCTGGCCCTGCACGCGGCCAAGGAGGCCGGTGACAAGCCGCTCGGCTCGTACATCCTGTCCAGCATGAGCCGCCAGATGATCCATCTCGGTCGGCCCGACGACGCCCTGGAGCTGATCCACCTCGCCCAGTACGGCAGCCGCGACTGCGCGAGCCCGCGCACCCAGTCCATGCTGTATGCGATGGAGGCCCGCGCCTACGCCAACATGGGCCAGCCCGGCAAGACCAAGCGCGCGGTCCGCATGGCCGAGGACACCTTCGCCGAGGCCGACGAGTGGGACGAGCCGGACCCCGACTGGATCCGCTTCTTCTCCGAGGCCGAGCTGTACGGCGAGAACTCCCACTCCTTCCGCGACCTCGCCTACGTCGCCGGGCGCAGCCCCACCTACGCCTCTCTCGCCGAGCCGCTCATGCAGCGGGCGGTGGAGCTGTTCGCCAAGGACAGTGAGCACCAGCGGTCGTATGCGCTGAATCTGATCGGCATGGCCACCGTGCACCTGCTCCAGCGCGAGCCCGAGGAGAGCACGGCTTTTGCCACCCGGGCCATGGACATCGCCAAGAAGGTCCGGTCCGAGCGTGTGAACACTCGTATTCGAAAGACCGTCGACACGGCCGTACGCGATTACGGCGACCTCGCGGTCGTCGTCGACCTCGGCGATCAGCTCGCCGTCGACCTGCCGGAGACCGCGGAAGCGGTCTGACACCCCCGGCCACCCGTCCCCGGCCGCGGCCGGTCCTCCCGAACTGCCCGACTCGGCTCCCCCGCGCCAGGTCATCGGAGAGGCCCGCCGCGGCCGGTTCGCCGCTCCGGCCGGATCACCCGGAGGAGGTTGCGTCACGATAACGATCGGCACGGCCGAGATCCGGCAGTTCATGTACGCGTAACACGCAAGGCGTCTTCGTCACTCCGGCGAAACAACGAGGGGCGTCCACCGAAACCGCGCTGCGCCAATCTCATGGCGCATAACCGGCCCACCCCCCGCCACCACCGGACCGCCCAGGCACCGCCCGCACGGGGCCGTAGAAACCGACGAGGAGACGCCGATGGCTCCAGCCATCACGCTTGCCGCGGAGGCACCCAAGCTGTCGTCCGCGAACACAGGCTTCATGCTCATTGCTTCCGCCCTGGTGTTGATCATGACCCCGGGACTGGCCTTCTTCTACGGAGGCATGGTCCGGGTCAAGAGCACCCTCAACATGCTGATGATGAGCTTCATCGCCATGGGCATCATCACGATCCTCTGGACGCTCTACGGCTTCTCCCTCGCCTTCGGCACGCACAACGGCCTGATCGGCTGGAACTCCGACTGGTTCGGGCTCAGCCACATCGGCCTGACGGAGCTGTGGCCCGGGTACACCATCCCGATCTTCGTCTTCATGGTGTTCCAGATGATGTTCGCCATCATCACCCCGGCCCTGATAAGCGGCGCGCTCGCCGACCGCGTGAAGTTCTCGGCCTGGTGCCTGTTCATCGCCCTGTGGGCCACGATCGTCTACGTCCCGGTCGCCCACTGGGTCTGGGGCGCCGACGGCTGGGCCTTCAAGCTCGGCGTGATCGACTTCGCGGGCGGTACGGCGGTCCACATCAACGCGGGTGCGGCGGCCCTCGGTGTCATCCTCGTCATCGGCAAGCGCGTCGGCTTCAAGAAGGACCCGATGCGCCCGCACAGCCTCCCGCTGGTCATGCTCGGCGCCGGTCTGCTGTGGTTCGGCTGGTTCGGCTTCAACGCGGGCTCCTGGCTCGGCAACGACGACGGCGTCGGCGCGCTGATGTTCGTCAACACGCAGGTCGCCACGGGCGCCGCCATGCTGGCCTGGCTCGCCTACGAGAAGATCCGGCACGGCGCGTTCACCACGCTGGGCGCTGCCTCCGGCGCGGTCGCCGGTCTGGTCGCGATCACCCCGTCCGGCGGCGCGGTCTCCCCGCTCGGCGCGATCGCCGTCGGCGCCATCGCCGGTGTCGCCTGCGCCGCGGCCGTGGGCCTGAAGTTCAAGTTCGGCTACGACGACTCCCTGGACGTCGTCGGCGTCCACATGGTCGGCGGCATCCTCGGCTCCCTGCTGATCGGCTTCTTCGCCACCGGAAAGGGCCAGTCCACCGCGACCGGCGTCTTCTACGGCGACCACTCCTTCACCCAGCTGTGGAAGCAGTGCGCCGGTGTCGGCGCGGTCCTCGCCTACTCGCTGGTCGTCTCCGCGATCCTCGCCTTCCTCCTCGACAAGACCATCGGCATGCGGGTCACCGAGGACGAGGAGATCTCCGGTATCGACCAGGCCGAGCACGCCGAGAGCGCCTACGACTTCAGCGGCACCGGTGGCGGTGTCATCGGCTCCGCCGCGCACTCCTCGGCCCTGGCCGCCGCCACGCAGACCAAGAAGGTGGACGCATGAAGCTCATCACCGCCGTCGTCAAGCCCCACCGACTGGATGAGATCAAGGAGGCCCTGCAGGCCTTCGGCGTGCACGGCCTGACGGTCACCGAGGCCAGCGGCTACGGTCGTCAGCGGGGCCACACCGAGGTCTACCGCGGTGCCGAGTACACCGTCGACCTGGTCCCCAAGATCCGCATAGAGGTACTGGCCGAGGACGACGACTCCGAGCAGCTGATCGACGTCATCGTCAAGGCCGCCCGCACCGGCAAGATCGGTGACGGCAAGGTCTGGTCCCTGCCGGTCGAGACGGCCGTACGGGTCCGCACCGGCGAGCGCGGCCCCGACGCGCTCTGACGGACAGCAGAAAAAGAACGGGAGCCACTGGGTGACGGGAACGGACGTGCGCACGGAAGCAGAGGACTCGGGACCCAGCGGCTACGCGGCGGCCCGGCTGCGCCTCCTCACCGAGGGGGCGCGGTCCGGGCCGCCGCGCCGTGCCGCCCTCGCGGAACTGACCGACGACTGGCTCGGCGGCCTGTTCACCGCGGCCGCCAAGGACCTCAGGGGCGCCTCCCTCGTCGCGGTCGGCGGCTACGGCCGTGGCGAGCTGTCCCCGCGCAGCGATCTCGACCTCCTGCTGCTGCACGACGGCTCCGACCCCGGCGCCGTCGCCGCCCTCGCCGACCGCCTCTGGTATCCGATCTGGGACCTCGGCCTCGCCCTCGACCACTCCGTGCGCACCCCCGCGGAGGCCCGGAAGACCGCCGGAGAGGATGTGAAAGTCCAGCTCGGCCTCCTGGACGCCCGCCATCTCGCCGGCGACCTCGGCCTCACCGCCGGGCTGCGCACGGCCGTCCTCGCCGACTGGCGCAACCAGGCCCCCAAACGCCTCCCCGAACTCCAGGAACTGTGCGCCGAACGCGCCGACCGGCAGGGCGAGTTGCAGTACCTGCTGGAACCCGACCTGAAGGAGGCCCGCGGCGGCCTGCGGGACGCCACCGCGCTGCGCGCCGTCGCCGCGTCCTGGCTCGCCGACGCCCCGCGCGAGGGCCTCGCCGACGCGCGCCGACGCCTGCTCGACGTACGGGACGCGCTGCACCTGGCGACGGGCCGCGCCACCGACCGGCTCGCGCTCCAGGAGCAGGACCAGGTGGCGGCCGAGCTGGGCCTGCTGGACGCGGACACGCTGCTGCGGCAGGTGTACGAGGCGGCGCGCGTCATCGCGTACGCCAGTGACGTCACCTGGCGCGAGGTGGGGCGCGTGTTGCGGGCGCGCGCCGTACGACCGCGCCTGCGCGCCATGCTGGGCGGCGGCAAGCCGGTCGTCGAGCGCTCCCCGCTGGCCGAGGGGGTGGTGGAGCAGGACGGTGAGGTGGTGCTCGCCCGTGCCGCGCGCCCCGATCGCGACCCCGCGCTCCCTTTGCGCGCCGCGGCCGCCGCCGCGCAGGCCGGCCTCCCGCTCTCCCTGCACGCCGTACGGCGCATGGCCGCGACCGTGCGCCCCCTGCCCACGCCCTGGCCCGCCGAGGCCCGCGAGCAGCTGGTCACCCTGCTCGGCTCCGGCCGCCCCACCGTCGACGTCTGGGAGGCGCTGGAGGCGGAGGGCCTGATCAGCCGCCTGCTGCCGGACTGGGAACGGGTCCGCTGCCGCCCGCAGCGCAATGCCGTCCATATCTGGACGGTCGACCGGCATCTGATCGAGACGGCCGTCCGCGCCTCCGAACTGACCCGCCGCGTCAGCCGCCCCGATCTGCTCCTGGTCGCCGCCCTGCTGCACGACATCGGCAAGGGCTGGCCCGGCGACCACTCGCTGGCCGGCGAGATCATCGCCAAGGACGTGGCCGCGCGGATCGGCTTCGACCGGTCGGACGTGGCCGTGCTGTCCCTCCTGGTCCGCCACCACCTGCTCCTCATCGAGACGGCCACCCGCCGCGACCTGGACGACCCCGCCACGGTCCGCTCGGTCGCCGAGGCGGTCGGCACCCAGAGCACCCTGGAGCTGCTGCACGCGCTGACCGAGGCCGACGCCCTCGCCACCGGACCGGCGGCCTGGTCCTCCTGGCGCGGCTCCCTCGTCGCCGACCTGGTCCGGCGGGTCTCCGCCGTACTCGCCGGAGACGTCCCCGAGGAGCCGGAGCCCGCCGCGCCCACGGCCGAGCAGGAGCGGCTGGCGATCGAGGCGTACCGCACCGGCGGCCCGGTCCTCGCGCTGCGCGCCCAGCGAGAACCGGTCACCGAGGAGGAGTCCGCCCAGGAACCGCTCGGCGTCGAGCTGCTGATCGCCGTACCCGACCAGCCCGCCGTGCTCCCCGCCGTCGCCGGTGTCCTCGCTGTGCACCGCCTCACCGTGCGCACGGCGGAGCTGCGCACCCTGACGCTGCCGGACGACGTCGAAGACGGCGCGGTGCTGCTGCTCAACTGGCGGGTGGCCGCCGAGTACGGCTCCCTGCCCCAGGCCGCCCGGCTCCGCTCCGACCTCGTCCGCGCCCTGGACGGCACCCTGGACATCGCCGGCCGGCTCGCCGAGCGCGACGCGGCCTACCCCCGCCGACGCGGCTGGATCGCCCCGCCCGCCCGGGTGACGGTGGCCCCGGCCGCCTCCCACCACGCCACGGTCATAGAGGTCCGCGCCCAGGACGCCCCGGGCCTGCTGCACCGCATCGGGACGGCCCTGGAGAAGGCGGGGGTGCGGGTACGGAGCATGCATGTGAGCACGCTGGGCTCCAACGCCGTGGACGCGTTCTACGTCACCACGGGGGCGGGGGAGCCGTTGCCGGGGGAGGACGCCGGATCCCTGGCCCGGGTGCTGGAGGCGACCCTGCGCGGATGAGCCGGGGGACGACCTTCCCCGGTGTCTTCGGCGCCGGGATACCCTGGAGGGCGATTCCCATCAAGACCGTCACCGACCCCGAGGACCGCGAGCGCCGTGTTCGACACTCTCTCCGATCGCCTGTCAGCGACTTTCAAGAACCTGCGCGGCAAGGGACGGCTCTCCGAGGCGGACATCGACGCCACCGCGCGCGAGATCCGCATCGCGCTCCTCGAAGCGGATGTAGCCCTCCCTGTCGTGCGCACGTTCATCAAGAACGTCAAGGAGCGCGCCCTCGGTGTCGAGGTCTCCAAGGCGCTGAACCCGGCCCAGCAGGTCCTGAAGATCGTCAACGACGAGCTGGTCACCATCCTCGGCGGCGAGACCCGGCGGCTGCGCTTCGCCAAGCAGCCGCCCACCGTGATCATGCTCGCGGGTCTGCAGGGTGCCGGTAAGACCACCCTCGCGGGCAAGCTCGGCCGCTGGCTGAAGGAGCAGGGCCACTCCCCGCTGCTGGTCGCCGCCGACCTCCAGCGCCCGAACGCCGTCAACCAGCTGAGCGTCGTCGCCGAACGCGCGGGCGTGGCGGTCTTCGCGCCCGAGCCGGGCAACGGCGTCGGTGACCCGGTGCAGGTCGCCAAGGACTCCATCGAGTTCGCGAAGTCCAAGGTCCACGACATCGTGATCGTGGACACCGCGGGCCGCCTCGGTATCGACCAGGAGATGATGCAGCAGGCCGCGGACATCCGCGACGCCGTCTCCCCGGACGAGATCCTGTTCGTCGTCGACGCGATGATCGGCCAGGACGCCGTCAACACCGCCGAGGCCTTCCGCGACGGCGTCGGCTTCGACGGCGTGGTGCTCTCCAAGCTCGACGGCGACGCCCGTGGTGGTGCCGCCCTGTCGATCCGCGAGATCACCGGCAAGCCGATCATGTTCGCGTCGAACGGCGAGAAGCTGGACGACTTCGACGCCTTCCACCCGGACCGGATGGCCTCCCGCATCCTCGACATGGGTGACCTGCTCACCCTGATCGAGCAGGCGGAGAAGACCTTCAGCCAGGAAGAGGCCGCCAAGATGGCCTCGAAGCTGGCGTCCAAGAAGGGCCAGGACTTCACCCTGGACGACTTCCTGGCCCAGATGGAGCAGGTCAGGAAGATGGGCAGCATCAGCAAGCTGCTCGGCATGCTTCCGGGCATGGGCCAGATCAAGGACCAGATCCAGAACATCGACGAGCGGGACGTCGACCGCACCGCCGCGATCATCAAGTCGATGACCCCGGGTGAGCGCCAGGACCCGACGATCATCAACGGCTCCCGCCGCGCCCGTATCGCCAAGGGTTCCGGTGTCGAGGTCAGCGCGGTGAAGAACCTGGTCGAGCGGTTCTTCGACGCCCGCAAGATGATGTCCCGCATGGCCCAGGGCGGCGGGATGCCGGGCATGCCGGGGATGCCGGGCATGGGCGGCGGCCCCGGCCGCACCAAGAAGCAGCCGAAGAAGGCCAAGGGCAAGCAGCGCTCCGGCAACCCGATGAAGCGCAGGCAGCAGGAGCTGGAGGAGGCCCAGCGCCGCGAGGCCGCCGGACAGGCCGGTGGCGCGTTCGGGCTGCCGCAGCAGGGCGGCCAGGACTTCGAGCTGCCGGACGAGTTCAAGAAGTTCATGGGCTGACGGGTTCAGGGACTCCACGGGTCGAGTCGCCCCGGGGTTCACCTCTGCGCGTGCCAGGGGTTGGTCGGTGTCGTACGGTCCGCATATGACCAACCCCGCGCCGCCACGCAAGTCGCCCGACCAGCCCTGGCGCACCGAGGGCGCCCCCGACGAGCCGCCGCAGCAGCCGCCCGGCGGGCGCGGGATGCGGGGCGGCTGGTGGCGCCTGATCCTCACCGCGCTGATCGTGTACCTGATCGCGAACCTGGTGCTGTCGTACTTCGACCAGGAGACCGAGCCGACGATCGCGTACACCGAGTTCAGCAGGCAGGTGAACGACGGCAATGTCGCCAAGATCTACGCCAAGGGCGACTCGATCCAGGGCCAGCTGAAGAAGGAACAGAAGAACCCCGAGGGCGGCGGGAAGTACACCAAGTTCAACACCGAGCGGCCGTCCTTCGCGAACGACAGCCTCTGGTCGAACCTGACCAAGCACAACGTCACGGTGACGGCGGAACCGGTCGTCCAGCACCGCAGCTTCCTCTCCAACCTGCTGATCTCGCTGGCACCGATGCTGCTGCTGATCGCCGTGTGGATCTTCATCGCGCGGCGGATGAGGGCGGGGCTCGGCGGTGGTGCGGGCGGCATGCTGGGCCGCAAGGCGCCGCCGAAGCCGGTCGAGCTGGTGCCGGGCGAGAAGCGCACCACCTTCGCGGACGTGGCCGGCATCGACGAGGTCGAGGGCGAGCTGAACGACGTCGTCGACTTCCTGAAGAACCCCGACGCCTACCGCCGTATGGGCGCCAAGATGCCCCGCGGTGTGCTGCTGGCGGGCCCGCCCGGCACCGGAAAGACGCTGCTCGCGCGGGCGGTCGCCGGCGAGGCGGGCGTGCCGTTCTTCTCCGCGTCCGCGTCCGAGTTCATCGAGATGATCGTGGGCGTCGGCGCCTCCCGCGTGCGAGAGCTGTTCGCGGAGGCCCGCAAGGTCGCGCCGTCGATCATCTTCATCGACGAGATCGACACCATCGGGCGGGCCCGCGGCGGCGGCGCGTCGATGGGCGGGCACGACGAGCGCGAGCAGACCCTGAACCAGATCCTCACCGAGATGGACGGCTTCTCCGGTTCGGAGGGCGTCATCGTCATCGCGGCCACCAACCGTGCCGACATCCTCGACCCGGCGCTGACCCGCCCCGGCCGCTTCGACCGGGTGGTCCAGGTCTCGCCCCCGGACCGCGGCGGCCGCGAGGCCATCCTGGAGATCCACACCCGTGACATCCCGATGGCGCCGGACGTCGACCTCGCCCAGGTCGCCCGTACGACCCCGGGCATGACCGGCGCGGATCTGGCCAACCTCGCCAACGAGGCCGCCCTGCTCGCGGTGAAGCGGCAACAGGAACGGGTGCACCAGGCCGACCTGTCCGACGCTCTGGAGAAGGTCCAGCTCGGCGCGGAACGGCCGCTGGTGATGCCCGAGGAGGAACGCCGGCGCACCGCCTACCACGAGAGCGGACACGCCCTGCTGGGCATGCTCCAGCCGGGCGCCGACCCGGTCCGCAAGATCACCATCGTGCCGCGCGGCCGCGCCCTCGGCGTCACCCTGTCCACCCCGGACGCGGACAAGTACGCGTACACCGAGGAGTATCTGCGCGGCCGGATCATCGGCGCGCTCGGCGGGATGGCGGCCGAGCACGTCGTATACGACGTGATCACCACCGGCTCCGAGAGCGACCTGGAACAGGTCACCAACATCGCGCGCGGAATGGTGTCCCGCTGGGGCATGAGCGAGGAGGTCGGCCGCCTCTCCGCGCTCCCCAACGACGCCCAGCAGGCCTACGGCCTCGCCGCCGCCCCGCAGACCCTCGACGTGATCGACACCGAGATGCGGCGGATCGTGGACGAGTGCTACGAGGAGGCGTGCCGCAAACTCCGCGACCACCGCGGCCAGTTGGACGCCCTCGCCGAGGCGCTGCTGGCGAACGAGACGCTGGAGGAGGCGGACGCGTACCGGATCGCCGGGATCACGCGCCTGACGAAGGACACCGAGGTCTGAGCGTGGGCTGCGTCCCCGTGGGGGGAGCGATCGGCCACGACTTTCACGTCACGCGCGCGATCAGGTACCGGAAGACGTTCGGCATCCACACGGTCCCGTCCGGACGCCGGTACGGATGGAGGGCCTCCGTCAGCTCCTTGTCGACCTGCTTGGCGTCGGCCGCCGCGATCGCCGCGTCGAACAGTCCGGTCGACAGCAGCCCGCGTACCGCACTGTCGACATCGGCGTAACCGAACGGGCAGGCCACCCGCCCCGAGCCGTCCGGCTTCAGCCCGGCCCGCTGGGCGACCTCCTCCAGGTCGTCCCGCCGGGCCGGCCGCCAGCTGCGCGCGCTGCGCAGGGGATCGGCCAGTTTCGTCGCCACCCGCAGCACCGAGGAGGTGGCGCAGCGCTCCGGCGGACCCCAGCCGGCCAGCACCACGGCGGCCCCCCTCGCGGCCGACGGCAGCGCGCCCGCCAGCAGCTCACCGAGCCCCTCGGAGTCCCCGGCGAGGCACCCGATCGGCTCGAAGACGGTCACCAGGGTGTACGCGACCGTCTCCGCGCCTGCCGCGGCACGGGCCATCCCGTCGAGAAGCCGTACGGCGGCACGCACGCGTGGCTGCCTTCTTCCACCGCGCGGACCGTGGCGGTGTCCGCCGGGGACGCCGCTTCTGTCGCGAGGCGCGTCCGGCAGCAGGCGTTCGCGGGCGAGAGCGAGCCGTTCGGGTGAGGCGGCGTCGACACCGGTGACCGCGGCGCCTCTGCCGGCCGCCAGCAGCAGCGCGAGCCCGGAGCCGCAGCGCAGGCCCAGCAGCCGGGTGGCGGGGCCCACTTCGAGTCGTTCGTAGACGGCTTCGTAGAGCGGCACCAGCATCCGCTCCTGGATCTCGGACCAGTCACGCGCGCGTGCGCACAGGTCCACGCGGGGTGCGGAATCCGCGTGGGACGCGTGCTGCCGCACGAGCGTAGGTGTCATAGGTAAGCGCCCCAATCCGCCGACAGTTCGCCGCTGTGCCCGGTTGCGTGGCTCCGCGCGCCGTGCGCGCGCACTTGCCACGTATGCCAGGTAACTCCCGGCGCGCGACCCCGTCCAGGGGGTGTGGGGCCCCGCTTGGGGTGCGGGCGCCGGTGTGGCGAGATTTCACATCCCGGCAATCTGGATGGCCATACGGTGTCCGCTTCGGGGGAACGAGCCGGTGCCGGGGGGTCGGGCAGCGCGCGGTAACGTCCCGCGCGTTCCGCACGCTGACCCAAGTGAGGCCCCGCGCCGAGAGCGACCGAAAGGGCTCTTGCGCAGGCGCCGAAGGCTAGAGGGCCGGCCGTACTGGCCAACCGAAGGGGCGGCCCGAAGGGCCTCCGTTGAGGGCGGTGGTGGGCGACGGGCGGGCGTAGTGCGGACTACGCACCGGCTTGGTAGGAGCTGTGAGGCTTCTCCGCAGATCAGCGCACCCGCCCTCGTCCGGACGCATCAGCGGCAACTGACGGGTACGTGCAAATTATTTGGGATGCCCCGGAATAGGAACACAGCGGCACCCCCGCTCGTTGTCATTACGTGAGCACGACACAGACACCACCTGTTCTCGCCGCAGAGCTGGCACAGGCGTGGGCCGACATTCAGCGGTACCACCCCGAGCTGCCGGACCTTGCCGCGCCAGAGTCCCTGATCGGGGAGTCGTCGTCCGCGTGCGGTCACGAACTCTCCTTCGAGCGACTGCTTCATGAGGCAGTCCACGGCATCGCCGCCGCCCGTGGGATCCGCGACACCTCCCGCGCCGGCCGTTACCACAACCGCCGTTTCCTCGCGATCGCCGAGGAGCTGGGCCTCGACCACCCCGAGGAGCCGCACCCGAGCAGCGGCTTCTCCCTGGTCACGCTCAACCCCGAGGCCAAGCGGCGCTACCGCCCGACCATCGAGCGGCTCCAGCGCGCGCTGAGAGCGCATACGGCGGCCACCTCCTCGGACACCTCCCGCACCTTCCGTGGCCCGGCCGCCCGGCACGGCTCCTCCGGCGGTGGCGTCCGCGTCAAGGCGGTCTGCGACTGCGGCCGCAACGTCCGCGTGGTCCCCTCGGTCCTGGCCCAGGCCCCCATCGTCTGCGGCGGCTGCGGCAAGCCGTTCCGCATCCCGGAGGTCGCGGGCGCGGCGTAGCGGCGGACGGCCGCACATCACCGGCATCTCGTGGGTGCCGGTACGTGACCTCCGTCCTGCGCGGGGTGCCGCGGGGAGCCCCGCGCAGCGCACCCGACGTGATCTCACCTCCACGCCGGGTGCCTCCGAGGCATGCCCAGCCGCAGTCCACGCCCCTCGGCCCGAAGCGGCCCGCAGGGTATGGCACAATGGCTAGCTGTACTCGACAGCCGCACAGGACCCCTCTCTCCTCCGGCTGACGCGTCCGTCGGGCACTCGGGTACCGCAACCCCACGCGGCAGACTCGCCGTGCCCAACCACGTCAAATCCAGGAGAACCCACTCCCGTGGCAGTCAAGATCAAGCTGAAGCGTCTGGGCAAGATCCGTTCGCCTCACTACCGCATCGTCGTCGCCGACTCCCGTACCCGCCGTGACGGCCGGGCCATCGAGGAGATCGGCAAGTACCACCCGACCTACAACCCGTCGGTCATGGAGGTGGACGCCGAGCGCGTGGCGTACTGGCTGGGTGTCGGCGCGCAGCCGACCGAGCCCGTTCTCGCCATCCTGAAGAAGACCGGCGACTGGCAGAAGTTCAAGGGCGAGCCGGCTCCCGCGCCGCTGCTCGTCGCCGAGCCGAAGTCGGCCCGTCCGTCGTTCGAGGCCCTCGCCGGTGAGGACGAGGGCAAGGGTGAGGCGATCACCCAGAAGAAGAAGGCTGAGAAGAAGGACGAGGCGGCTGCCGAGTCCGACTCGACCGAGGCCTGAGCAGCATGCTCGAAGAGGCGCTTGAGCACCTCGTGAAGGGCATCGTCGACAACCCTGACGATGTGCAGGTCGCCTCGCGCAACCTGCGCCGCGGGCGCGTGCTGGAGGTCCGGGTGCACCCCGACGACCTCGGCAAGGTGATCGGCCGCAACGGCCGTACCGCGCGCGCTCTGCGCACCGTCGTGGGCGCCATCGGCGGTCGCGGTGTCCGCGTCGACCTCGTCGACGTGGACCACGTCCGCTGACGCTTCATCGCAACCGGCTCGGGCCGGGGAGGGCCACTGGGCCGTCCCCGGCCCGAGCCGTATGCGCGGGCCGGCCGTATCCGCAGGATGCGTGAGCAGGAGATGACAGGAGAATTGGACACGTGCAGCTGGTAGTCGCGCGGATCGGCCGTGCCCATGGCATCAAGGGCGAGGTCACCGTCGAGGTACGCACCGACGAGCCCGAACTGAGGCTCGCCCCGGGCGCCGTCCTGGCCACCGACCCGGCCTCCGCCGGGCCGCTCACCATCGCCACCGGCCGCGTCCACAGCGGCCGCCTCCTGCTGCGCTTCGAGGGCGTCGGCGACCGCACCGGCGCCGAGGCCCTGCGCAACACCCTGCTGATCGCCGAGGTCGACCCCGAGGAACTGCCCGAGGACGAGGACGAGTACTACGACCACCAGCTCATCGACCTCGACGTGGTCACCGAGGACGGGACGGAGGTCGGCCGGATCACCGAGATCTCGCACCTGCCCTCCCAGGACCTGTTCATCGTGGAGCGCCCCGACGGGACCGAGGTGATGATCCCGTTCGTGGAGCAGATCGTCACCGAGATCGACCTGGCGGAGCAGCGGGCCGTCATCGCGCCCCCGCCGGGCCTGATCGACGACCGCGCCGAGATCGACTCCTCCAGGGAGGAGCCCGGAGACGAGTCCGGGGAAAAGTCCGGGGAAGAGTCCGGGGACAACCGCGCATGAGGCTCGACGTCGTCACGATCTTCCCCGAGTACCTGGAGCCCCTGAACGTCTCCCTGGTCGGCAAGGCACGCGCGCGTGGACAGCTGAACGTCCAGGTGCACGACCTGCGCGCATGGACGTACGACCGGCACAACACGGTCGACGACACGCCGTACGGCGGTGGCCCCGGCATGGTCATGAAGACCGAACCCTGGGGCGACGCCCTAGACACGATCCTCGCCGACGGCTACGAGACCGGCGCCCAGGCGCCCGCGCTGATCGTGCCCACCCCCAGCGGCCGCCCCTTCACCCAGGAACTCGCCGTCGAGCTCTCCGAGCGCCCCTGGCTGATCTTCACCCCGGCCCGCTACGAGGGCATCGACCGCCGCGTCATGGACGAGTACGCGACCCGTATGCCGGTGTACGAGGTGTCCATCGGCGACTACGTCCTCGCCGGCGGCGAGGCGGCCGTACTCGTCATCACGGAGGCCGTCGCCCGGCTGCTGCCCGGCGTCCTCGGCAACGCCGAGTCCCACCGCGACGACTCCTTCGCGCCCGGCGCGATGGCGAGCCTCCTGGAGGGCCCCGTCTACACCAAGCCGCCCGTCTGGCGCGGCCGGGACATCCCGGACGTGCTGCTCAGCGGCCACCACGGCAGGATCGCCCGCTGGCGCCGCGACGAGGCCCTGCGGCGTACGACCGCCCACCGGCCCGACCTCATCGAGCGCTGCGACCCCAAGGCCTTCGACAAGAAGGACCGCGAGATGCTGTCCATCCTGGGCTGGGAACCGGACCCGGCGGGGGAGCCGTACGGCCGATTTTGGCGGCGGGCCGAGGGCGTGGAACAATAGACCGCTGTTGTGCGCCCGTCCGGCGTGCGCCCCTGCCACAGGGGGACACGACGTCCGCCCCGACCCGCACACGGCTTCGTGCAAACACCTAGTTGCCGTTGATGACCTGTGGCATCAGCGAAGAAAGCAGACGAAATGTCTCACCTGCTCGACTCCGTCGACTCCGCGTCGCTGCGCAGCGACATCCCGGCCTTCCGCCCGGGTGACACCGTCAACGTCCACGTCCGCGTCATCGAGGGCAACCGCTCCCGTGTGCAGCAGTTCAAGGGCGTTGTGATCCGCCGTCAGGGCTCCGGTGTCCGCGAGACCTTCACGGTCCGCAAGGTCTCGTTCTCCGTCGGCGTCGAGCGCACCTTCCCGGTGCACACCCCGATCGTCGAGAAGATCGAGCTCGTCACCCGTGGTGACGTGCGCCGCGCCAAGCTGTACTACCTCCGTGACCTGCGCGGCAAGGCCGCGAAGATCAAGGAGAAGCGCGAGAGCTGAGCGCCTTCCCGGCGTCACATCGGAGCCGGATAGCATCTGGCTCCGATGGACACCGAAGCACAGCCGACGGAACGCGACCGCTCCTCCCACCCGGATTCCCCGGGGCCGGAGGAACGGTCGCGTTTCGCGTTGGTGACGCGGGTCGCCGACTGGCTGCCGGGCGGCCGGATCACTCTCACCCTCTTCGCCTGCCTGGCGTTTTTGCTGGTCCTCAACACGTTCGTGGTGCAGCCGTTCCAGATTCCGAGCGGATCCATGGAACAGGGTTTGAGGATCGGGGACCGCGTTCTCGTAAATAAGTTGGCGTACCGTTTCGGTGCTCAGCCGCGCCGCGGCGACGTGATCGTGTTCGACGGCAACGGGTATTTCGGGCACGCCGACTACGTCAAACGCGTGGTCGGGGTGGGGGGAGACCACGTGGTCTGCTGCGACAAGAAGGGAAGGATCGAGGTGAACGGCCGCGCGGTCGACGAGTCCGCGTTCCTCTATCCCGGGGACACCGCCTCCGGCGTGCCCTTCGACGTCGCCGTGCCGGACGGCCGTCTCTTCGTCCTCGGCGACCACCGCAGCGACTCCAGCGACTCCCGGGACCATCTCGGTTCCCCCGGCGGAGGCATGATCCCGGTCGGTGACGTCATCGGCCGCGCCGACTGGATCCTGTGGCCCTCCGGCCACTGGAGACACCTCACCCGGCCCTCCGCCTACGCGCGTGTGCCGCAGCCGCCGAGCGGGGCGGGTGCGCATGGGTAACCGCGGCAAACCGCGCGGGGTGCCCACCAGCCCCGCCGACAATCTGCTGCCCACCGGATCGCGCCGCGCCTCCGTGCCCGGCGGCGGCCGTACGCGGGCCGAGCGGCGCAAGCTCCAGCGCAAGGTCAAGCGCAAGCGCCGCCGTTCAGCCGTGCGGGAGATCCCCCTTCTGGTCGGTGTCGCCGTCCTGATAGCGCTGGTCCTGAAGACGTTTCTCGTCCAGGCGTTCGTGATCCCGTCCGGCTCGATGGAGCAGACGATCCGGATCGGCGACCGCGTCCTGGTCGACAAGCTCACCCCGTGGTTCGGTTCCAGGCCCGAGCGCGGGGACGTCGTCGTCTTCCACGACCCGGGCGGCTGGCTGGCCGACGAGCAGACGGCCAAGAAGCACGACCCGGTCGTCGTCAAGCAGCTCAAGGAAGGCCTCACCTTCATCGGCCTGCTGCCGTCCGACAACGAGAAAGACCTGATCAAGCGGGTCATCGGAGTCGGTGGCGACCACGTCAAGTGCTGTGACGCGCAAGGCCGGATCACCGTCAACGGCGTACCGCTCACCGAGGGCGGTTACATCTATCCGGGGGACGCCCCGTCCGCTCAGTCCTTCGACATCACCGTCCCCAAGGGCCGGCTGTGGGTGATGGGCGACCACCGCGGCAACTCCGCGGACTCCCGTTTCCACCAGAACACGGCCTACGGCGGCACGGTGTCCGAGCAGTCCGTCGTCGGCCGGGCCGTCGCCATCGGCTGGCCCATCGGCCACTGGACACGCCTGCAGGAACCTAAAACCTTCGCAAGCGTGGGTAACTCCGTGTCGGGTGCGACCGCCGGTCCCCAGGTGTCGCATAGGGTTGCCCCCGAGAATCCGAACGGACTGACCCAGCTCCCGACCCCTGCGGAACTCCCGCTCGTTATGGGAGTAGTGGGCCTGCACCGCATGCGGGGCAGGCAGCGGCACAGAGTAAGGAGTTGGCGTGGGGGATGTGGCGGTTGGCGCACGGTCGGGGCACGACGGCGAGGAGCACCGCGGACACCCCGTGGAAGCGAACGCCCCCGTGCCGGACGGCGCCATGACCTCAGGGAATGACCCGGCGGGCGGCCAGGACGGGCCCGGCGAGGAGCAGCGGCCGCCCGCCGGGGCCGCGGGTGCGGGCGAGCCGGCCGGCCGGCCGAAGAAGCAGCCGCGCTCCTTCTGGAAGGAGCTGCCGATCCTCGTCGTGATCGCGCTGGTCCTGGCGCTGCTGATCAAGACGTTCCTGGTGCAGGCGTTCTCCATCCCGTCCGCCTCGATGCAGAACACCCTCCAGGTGGGTGACCGCGTGCTGGTCGACAAGCTCACCCCGTGGTTCGGCTCCCAGCCCGAGCGCGGCGAGGTCGTGGTCTTCCACGACCCGGACGACTGGCTGGCGGGCGAGCCGGCGCCGACCCCGAACGCCGTGCAGCAGGTCCTCAGCTGGATCGGCCTGATGCCGTCCGCCAATGAGAAGGACCTGATCAAGCGTGTGATCGGCGTCGGCGGCGACACGGTCCAGTGCAAGGGCACCGGCCCGCTGCTGGTCAACAACAAGCCGCTGAACGAGCCGTACGTCTACCCCGGCAACACGCCGTGCACCGATGACGACCTGGGCGGCCAGTTCAAGGTGAAGGTCCCCAAGGGCTACATCTGGGTGATGGGCGACCACCGCCAGAACTCCCGCGACTCGCGCTACAACCAGTCCGACAAGCACCACGGCATGGTCCCGGTCGACGACGTCGTGGGCCGCGCGATCGTCAAGGCCTGGCCGATCACCCGCTGGGGCACCCTGCCGGTCCCGGACACCTTCGACCAGCCCGGACTATCCCAGCAGTCCTCGGCATCCGCCGCCCTGACGGTGGCCCCGGAGGGCGTGGCCTTCGCGGCGGTCCTGCCGGTGGCGGTGTGGCGGCGCCGCCGGGCGGTGAAGTCGCAGCGCGACTGACGATCCGAGCGGACGACACCCCGGGGCCCCGATCCAGCCGACCCAGCTGGCTCGGGGCCTCGTGTCCAGGTCTGCCGAGTCGGGCAGGTGGGTGGGCAAGCCCAGGTACCGCCGGGTAGGGTCCGGGGCCATGGGTGGCGAGAGCACGACGCGTACAGCCCCGCACAGCCGCGGGACAGGCACGGCACGGCCCGGCGGCAGCCGGCTCGGACAACGACTGTCCGGAGCGGCCGTGGCCCTGGGCCTGGTGCTGTTCCTCGGCGGATTCGCCTGGGCGGCGGTCAGCTACCGGCCGTTCACCGTGCCCACCGGCTCCATGACGCCCACGATCCACGCCGGCGACCGGGTGCTGGCGCAGAAGGTCGACGGCGCCGAGGTGCGCCGCGGTGACGTCGTCGTCTTCGAGGACAAGAGCTGGGTCACGGGCGCCAAGGTGGTCAAGCGCGTGGTCGCGGTCGGCGGCGACACCGTCTCCTGCTGCACAAACGGCAAGCTGACCGTCAACGGCAAGCAGATCGACGAGCCCTATCTGCCCAAGGGCAGCCTGGCCGAGAACCAGAACTTCCCGACGGTGACCGTCCCCAAGGGCCGTCTGTTCCTGCTCGGTGACGAGCGCCAGGGTTCCCTGGACTCCACGGCCCACCTCACCGACGCGGCCAAGGGCACGGTCTCCGGCGACGCCGTGACCGCCCGTGTGGACGCCGTCGTATGGCCCTGGACGGGCGCGCTCAAGCGCCCCACCGGCTTCGAGGCCCTCGGCGCCCTCTCGCAGCCCGGCCCGTTGGGCACGATCGAGCTGCTGATCGTCGCCGGCGCCGTCCTGGTCCTGGCAGGCGGTGCCTATGGTCCGATCGCGGGCCGCCTGGGCCGCTCCCGCGCCCGGGGCACCCGCCCGGAGGCGGCCGGTGTCCGCTGAGGCCACGCGGACCGGCGAGGAGGCGTACGAGGGGGGTCTGCGCAAGGTGGCCCGGGTGGTCCTCCTCGACCCCGAGGACCGCATCCTGCTGCTGCACGGCCATGAGCCCGACGATCCGGCCGACGACTGGTGGTTCACTCCGGGCGGCGGTCTGGAGGGCGCCGAGACACGCGAGGAGGCCGCGCTCAGGGAGCTGGCCGAGGAGACCGGCATCACCGACGTCGTACTGGGCCCGGTGCTGTGGCAGCGCAGGTGCTCGTTCCCGTTCGCGGGCCGCCGCTGGGACCAGGACGAGTGGTACTACCTGGCCCGTACGACGCAGACGGCCACCGCCGCCACGGGCCTTACGGAGCTGGAGCGACGCACTGTCGCCGGAGCGCGTTGGTGGACGTGTCAGGAACTGGCCCGGGCACGTGAGACGGTGTATCCGACCAGACTCGCCGGGCTGCTGCGCACACTGCTCGACGAAGGTCCCCCGGCCGGTCCTGTGACCCTTGACGCGGAAATCGTCTGAGGGGTCGGCGGACTGGCGCACAATGGTGGGATCGCACGGCTGAAGGGGAACATGCCATGAGCGCCGAGGACCTCGAGAAGTACGAGACCGAGATGGAGCTGAAGCTCTACCGGGAGTACCGAGACGTCGTCGGTCTGTTCAAATACGTGATCGAGACGGAGCGGCGCTTCTACCTCACCAACGACTACGAGATGCAGGTGCACTCGGTCCAGGGTGAGGTGTTCTTCGAGGTGTCGATGGCCGACGCCTGGGTCTGGGACATGTACCGGCCCGCCCGCTTCGTGAAGCAGGTCAGGGTCCTCACGTTCAAGGACGTGAACATCGAGGAGCTGAACAAGAGCGACCTGGAGCTGCCGGGCGGGTGAGACCCGGAGTTTCCCGGCCTGTGATCCGCTCTCGGCCCGTGATCCGCTCTCGCCCGTGCGGGTGACGAGGTTTTCCACAACCGCCGAGCCGTCCACCAAGATCAACAACTGAGGCCGGGATGCGTGACCGTTGGCGCCGGAGGTGGTGCCGGCATGAGCAACGCACGCAGTGCCCTCGGCAGGTACGGCGAGGATCTGGCCGCGCGGCGGCTGACCGAGGCCGGAATGGCGGTCCTGGAGCGCAATTGGCGTTCCGGCAGGACCGGTGAGATCGACATCGTGGCCAGGGACGGTGACGTCCTGGTCGTGTGCGAGGTGAAGACCCGCAGGGGAGGCTCCTTCGAGCATCCGATGGCCGCGGTGACCCCCGAGAAGGCGGCCCGGCTGCGCGAGCTGGCCGAGCGCTGGATCCAGACCCACGGAGGGGCCCCGCCGGGCGGCGTCCGCATCGACCTCGTCGGCGTCCTGCTGCCCCAGCGCGGCGCCCCGTCCGTCGAGCACGCGCGGGGGGTGGCCTGAATGGGCTTCGCCCGCACCTGCTCGGTGGCCCTCGTCGGCGTAGAGGGCGTAGTCGTGGAAGTCCAGGCCGACCTCGAACCCGGCGTCGCGGCCTTCACCCTCGTCGGCCTCCCGGACAAGAGCCTCACCGAGAGCCGCGACCGGGTACGGGCGGCGGTGGTGAACTCGGGCGGCGAGTGGCCGCAGAAGAAGCTCACCGTCGGACTCAGCCCGGCGTCGGTGCCCAAGGCCGGCTCCGGTTTCGACCTGGCCGTCGCCTGCGCGGTGCTCGGCGCCGCCGAACGCATCGATCCGCGCGTCCTCGCGGACATCGTCATGATCGGGGAGCTGGGCCTGGACGGCCGGGTCCGGCCGGTCCGTGGCATCCTGCCGGCCGTCCTCGCCGCGGCCGACGCCGGTTACGACCAGGTGGTCGTCCCCGAGTGCGCCGCCGCGGAGGCCTCGCTGGTCCCCGGCGTCTCGGTGCTCGGCGTGCGCAGTCTGCGGCAGCTCGTCGCGGTCCTCACCGACGAGCCCGTCCCCGAGGAGGAGCCGGACGAGCAGGGACGTCCCGACCCCCTCCTCGCCGGTCTGCGGATGCCCGGCACGGGTGCGGCCACCGGCATGCACAGCGTCGGCGCCACCCAGCACGACCACGATCACGACCTGGCGGACGTCGTCGGCCAGACCTCGGCCCGCACGGCCGTGGAGGTCGCCGCCGCCGGCGGACACCATCTCTTCCTCGAAGGGCCGCCCGGCGCGGGCAAGACCATGCTCGCCGAGCGGCTGCCCGCCGTCCTGCCCCGGCTGACCAGGGCGGAATCACTGGAGGTCACAGCGGTGCACTCGGTGGCCGGGCTGCTGCCGCCGGGCAAGCCGCTCATCGACGTCGCTCCCTACTGCGCCCCGCACCACTCGGCCACGATGCAGTCGCTCGTCGGCGGCGGCCCCGGCATCGCACGACCCGGTGCGGTCTCCCTGGCACATCGTGGCGTGCTGTTCCTGGACGAGGCTCCCGAGTTCCACAGCCAGACCCTGGACGCCCTGCGACAGCCGCTGGAGTCGGGGCACATCGTGATCGCGCGCAGCGCGGGTGTCGTCCGCTTCCCTGCCCGCTTCCTCATGGTCCTGGCGGCCAACCCCTGTCCCTGCGGACGCTTCTCGCAGCGCGACTCCCTGTGCGAATGCCCGCCGTCGGGGATCCGCCGCTACCAGTCCCGGCTCTCCGGCCCCCTGCTGGACCGGGTGGATCTGCGCGTCGAGGTCGACCCGGTCACCCGGGCCGAGCTCACCGAACCCGGTGCCCGGGGCGAGTCCACGGCGACCGTGGCAGGGCGGGTACGGCAGGCCCGCGAGCGCTCGGCGGCCCGCCTGGCCGGAACCCCGTGGCGCACCAACAGCGAGGTGCCGGGCCGGGAACTGCGCAGCCGCTACCAACCCGTGGCCAGCGCGATGGACGAGGCCGAGCGCAGCCTCGAACGGGGCGTGCTCACGGCCCGCGGCCTCGACCGGGTTCTGCGCGTCGCCTGGACGGTCGCCGACCTCGTCGGACACGACCGTCCGGACGGGACCGACGTGGCCCTGGCCCTGCAGCTGCGCACCGGAGTCCCGCGCGGGGTGCCGATGGCCATCGGGGCGCTGGCATGACCACGGGCGAGGAGCCCGGAGACGAGGTGCTCGGGCGGGTCTTTCTCGGCCGGGTCGTCGAGCCGGGGGACGAGGTCGGGGGGCGGTGGGTGCGGGAGTTCGGGGTGCGGGAGGTGGCGCGGCGGTTGCGGGAGGGGGTCGAGGCGTTGCCGGGGGTGAGTCCGGTGCGGTGGGGTGGGCTGGTCGCACGGGCTCGGCGGGCCGAGCCGGAGCGGGATCTCGCCGTGGCGCGGGCCGCCGGCGCCCGGTTCGTGGGGCCCCATGACGCGGAGTGGCCCCGGCAGCTCGACGATCTCGGCGACGCCCGGCCGATCGGGCTGTGGGTGCGCGGCCGGCCCAGTCTGCGGATGTGGGCGCTACGGTCCGTGGCCGTGGTGGGCGCCCGAGCCTGCACCGAGTACGGCACCCATGCCGCCGCCACCCTCGCCGCAGGGCTGGCCGAGCGCGGCTGGGTGGTGGTCTCGGGCGGCGCCTACGGCATCGACGGCGCCGCCCACCGAGGCGCCCTCGCCGCCCGCGGAGCCACCGTCGCGGTCCTGGCCTGCGGTGTCGACCGGCCCTACCCCCGCGGTCACACCGCGCTGATCGAAAGGATCGCGGAGCAGGGACTGGTGGTCGGCGAGCTTCCCCCGGGAGACCATCCGACGCCCAGCCGGTTCATCCTCCGCAACCGCGTCATCGCCGCCCTGACCAGGGGCACCGTCGTCGTGGAGGCCGCCTGCCGCAGCGGCTCGCTGGCCACCGCGCGGGCCGCGCAGCGCCTGGGCCGGTTCACCATGGGCGTCCCCGGCCCCGTCACCAGCGCACTCTCGGCCGGCGTGCACGAACTGCTGCGCGGCGAGGCCGCCCTGGTCACCGATGCCGCGGAGATCGTGGAGCTGGTGGGTGACATGGGCGAGCTGGCGCCGCCCCGGCACGGCCCCGTGCTCCCGCGCGACCTGCTGGAACCCGCCGCCCGCGCCGTCCTCGCCGCCCTGCCCGGCAACCGCGCGGCCTCCGTCGAGGAGATCGCGCTCGGCGCGCCGACCACGCGGGACGAGGCCATCGCGAGGCTGTACGAACTCCGAGCACTTGGTTACGTCGAACGACACGACGACGGCTGGAAGTTGACACGCCAGGCGGTGATGTCGGTCCGTACCGGTCGCGGTTCGTCCTGACCGAGCGTGTTCGGCCGTCCGGGGGAACCCCCGACGCCCTTGACGTTTCCCGGAGTTGGCCCTCCGGCCGATCACGCAGAGCGAGCCGCGCAACGGGCGCGTGAGGCCCGCCGGAGCGCCCCGCGCACGGGTGGAGCCGCACTGTTCGCACACCGCGACAGCTCAGTCACGCTACGCTCACAAAGGAGCCGACGCAGATCCAGCCAACTCGACACCAGACCGACAGCTCACCCAGGTAGCCCACTCCCCTCACCGAACCCCACCCCGACCCACTTCACAGCACTTCACGGCACTTCACGGCAGAACGGCACAAGGCGACGAATGCCCCAGCACACCTCCGGGTCCGACCGGGCGGCGATCCCCCCAGCCGCCCGCGACGGTGGCAGCGAGCGGCCGCCCGCTCCCTCGACGCTCGACGAGCTGTGGCGGTCGTACAAGGCGACGGGTGACGACCGGCTGCGGGAGCAGCTGATCCTGCACTACTCGCCGCTCGTGAAATACGTCGCGGGAAGGGTGAGCGTCGGGCTGCCGCCCAACGTGGAGCAGGCCGACTTCGTCTCCTCGGGTGTCTTCGGGCTGATCGACGCGATCGAGAAGTTCGACATCGACCGGGAGATCAAGTTCGAGACGTACGCGATCACCCGGATCCGGGGCGCGATGATCGACGAGCTGCGGGCGCTGGACTGGATCCCGCGGTCGGTACGGCAGAAGGCGCGGAACGTGGAGCGCGCCTACGCCACCCTGGAGGCCCGGCTGCGGCGCACTCCGCACGAGGGCGAGGTCGCGGCGGAGCTGGGTATGGAGGTCGATGAGCTCCATGCCGTGTTCAGCCAGCTGTCGCTGGCCAACGTGGTCGCGCTGGAGGAGCTGCTGCATGTCGGCAGCGAGGGCGGGGACCGGCTCAGCCTCATGGACACGCTGGAGGACACCGCCGCCGACAATCCGGTGGAGGTGGCCGAGGACCGGGAGCTGCGGAGGTTTCTCGCACGGGCCATCAACACGCTGCCCGAGCGGGAGAAGACCGTGGTCACGCTGTACTACTACGAGGGGCTCACCCTCGCCGAGATCGGCAATGTCCTCGGGGTCACCGAGAGCCGGGTCAGCCAGATCCACACCAAGTCGGTGCTGCAGCTGCGGGCCAAGCTGGCGAGCTTCGGGCGCTGAGTCCTCCCTTTCCGGGACGGGGTGTCCGTAAAGTGGTTGACGTGCCAAGGATTCGAGCGGCCTCCGTGGCCGAGCACCGGTCGATGCAGCGAGCCGCCCTGCTGGACGCGGCCCGGTCTTTGCTGTCCGAGGGCGGGACGGAGGCGCTGACCTTCCCGGCTCTCGCCGAGCGCACGGGGCTGGCGCGGTCGTCCGTGTACGAGTACTTCCGCTCCCGGGCCGCCGTGGTCGAGGAGTTGTGCGAGGTCGACTTCCCCGTGTGGGCGGCGGAGGTCGCGGCGGCGATGGAGCGGGCGGCGTCGGCCGAGGGCAAGGTCGAGGCGTATGTGCGACAGCAGCTGGCCCTGGTGGGGGACCGGCGGCACCGGGCGGTCGTCGCCATCTCCGCGAGTGAGCTGGATGCCGGGGCACGGGAGAAGATCCGGGCGGCGCACGGCGGGCTGGTCGCGATGATCGTCGAGGCGCTCGGGGAGATGGGGCATGCGCAGCCTCGGCTGGCGGCGATGCTGCTGCAGGGGGTCGTGGACGCGGCGGTGCGGAGGATCGAGCTGGGGGCGGAGGAGCCCGCGGCTGTGACCGAGGCTGCTGTGGGGATGGCGCTGCGCGGTGTGCGGGGCTGACCCCGGCCGCACCGGGCTCCGTCCCGGCGCTTGCCGCTGCCCTGTGCTGTGACGGGGCGGCGTGGGTTCGCTTGCCGGCGCCCGACGAGTGCCCGGTGCTGCCGTCGGGCGACGGACCGTTTCGCTTGCCCGCGCCGACGGGGGCGCCTCCCCCAGAGGGGGACCTCACCGGCGCGGCGCCTATCCGTGCCGCCTGGGATCCCCCAGAACCTCAAGGCGCTGGGGGAGGCACGACTGCCCGCAGCCAGCGCGGCCATGCCCGCAGCCAGACCGGCCATTGCCCCCAGCCGGGGCGGCGGCCCCATGACGGTCACCACCAGGTGGGCGCGGCCGCGCGCGCCTGCCCCCGGCTACTCCGGAATCGGTACCCCCAGCACCGGCAGCAGTCTCGACGGCCCTCTGTGCATGAGCCACGGCGGGAGCAGGGCCAAGGGGTCCAAGTAGGTCTCGCCCCGCAGCAGGCCCCAGTGCATGCAGGAGGTTGGGCAATGGGAACCCGTCGCCTCGACCGACCCCACCACATCGCCCGCTCCCACCTCGTCGCCCTTCTTCACCGACGGGGTCACCGGCTCATACGTCGTACGAAGGTCCGTCCCTTTCAGCTCCACCGAGACCACCCCCCTCCCCGCCACCCGCCCCGCGAAGGAGACCCGGCCCGGTGCGATCGCCCGTACCGGAGAACCGGCCGGGGCCGCCAGGTCCACACCGCGATGGCCGGGGTTGTACGGGGTCGGCGGGGGCTCCCAGCCGCGTAACACCAGGGGACGTGTACCTACCGGCCAGGTGCGGGCGATGGCCGGGACCGGGGCCTGTGGGGCCTGTGGGGCCGGTGCGGGGGGTGGGGGAGCGGGGGCGGCCCAGGCCCAGGGAGGCAGCACGGCCGCCAGTACCAGGCCGAGCAGCAGAGCCGCCGGCAGCAGGGCGTATCGGGTCAGTCGTCGCATGCCGCAACCGTCCCGCACTCCCGCCGATCACGGCCGGAGTCTGTGGACCGATCCCCGGTTGTGGACAGCGGCGTCACCCGGTGCCCCGGCGGTCCCGTACACTTCTTCTGGCGATCCGGGTCACCGGGTCGACTTCGCACGCCCCGACACCGAGTCGTCATTCGGCCGGTGTCAGCGCCTCTCGGTCCTCAGCGGCAAGGCGCGTCGCGGGCGTCAGGCGCGGGAGCCGTCCGGCATCCGCGGCACAACCGAGAACCAAGGAGAATACGGCCATGGCCGTCGTCACGATGCGGGAGCTGCTGGAGAGCGGCGTCCACTTCGGTCACCAGACCCGTCGCTGGAACCCGAAGATGAAGCGCTTCATCTTCACCGAGCGCAACGGCATCTACATCATCGACCTGCTCCAGTCGCTGTCGTACATCGACCGCGCCTACGAGTTCGTCAAGGAGACCGTCGCCCACGGCGGCACGGTCATGTTCGTCGGCACGAAGAAGCAGGCGCAGGAGGCCATCGCCGAGCAGGCCACCCGCGTCGGCATGCCCTACGTCAACCAGCGCTGGCTGGGCGGCATGCTCACCAACTTCTCGACCGTCTACAAGCGTCTGCAGCGCCTCAAGGAGCTCGAGCAGATCGACTTCGAGGACGTCGCCGCGTCCGGTCTGACCAAGAAGGAGCTTCTCGTGCTCTCGCGCGAGAAGGCCAAGCTGGAGAAGACCCTCGGCGGTATCCGCGAGATGCAGAAGGTGCCGAGCGCCGTCTGGATCGTGGACACCAAGAAGGAGCACATCGCGGTTGGCGAGGCCCGGAAGCTGAACATCCCGGTCGTCGCGATCCTCGACACCAACTGCGACCCCGACGAGGTCGACTACAAGATCCCGGGCAACGACGACGCGATCCGCTCCGTCACCCTGCTCACCCGTGTGATCGCCGACGCCGTCGCCGAGGGCCTCATCGCCCGTTCCGGCGTGGCCGCCGGTGAGAAGGGCGAGAAGGCCGCGGGCGAGCCGCTGGCCGAGTGGGAGCGCGACCTGCTCGAGGGTGAGAAGAAGGCGGACGAGGCTCCGGCCGCGGAAGCTGCGGAGGCTCCGGCCGCCGAGGCCGCTCCGGTCGAGGAGAAGGCCGCCGAGGGCGAAGAGAAGGCCGCCGAGGGCGAGCAGGCCTGACGCAGGCGTCGACAGCGGGGGCGGTACTGCATCCAACAGCGCCTTCGGCGCGGTGAAGTCCGCCCCCGTTGTTCACCCGTAGGTCGGTACGACGTATGCGGTCCTCGACTACATGTGGAACGCAAACCGTGCGGATCTGAAGATCTTCCAGACTTCGAGAAAGACTCACAGACTCATGGCGAACTACACCGCCGCCGACGTCAAGAAGCTCCGTGAGCTCACCGGCGCCGGCATGATGGACTGCAAGAAGGCGCTGGACGAGGCCGACGGCAACGTCGACAAGGCCGTCGAGGCGCTGCGCATCAAGGGCCAGAAGGGCGTCGCCAAGCGCGAGGGCCGCTCCGCCGAGAACGGCGCCGTGGTCTCCATCATCGCCGACGACAACTCCTCCGGCGTACTGGTCGAGCTGAAGTGCGAGACGGACTTCGTCGCCAAGGGCGAGAAGTTCCAGGCCGTGGCCAAGGCCATCGCCGAGCACGTCGCCAAGACCTCCCCGGCCGACCTCGAGGCCCTGCTCGCCTCCGAGATCGAGGCCGGCAAGACCGTCCAGGCGTTCGTGGACGAGGCCAACGCCAACCTCGGCGAGAAGATCGTCCTGGACCGCTTCGCGCAGTTCGCCGACGGCTACGTGCTCGCCTACATGCACCGCACCATGCCCGACCTGCCCCCGCAGATCGGTGTCCTGGTCGAGCTGGACAAGCCGAACGCCGAGGTCGCCAAGGGCGTCGCCCAGCACATCGCCGCCTTCGCGCCGAAGTACCTCTCCAAGGAGGACGTGCCGGCCGAGGTCGTCGAGGCCGAGCGTCGTATCGCCGAGGAGACGACCCGCGCCGAGGGCAAGCCCGAGGCCGCCCTGCCGAAGATCGTCGAGGGTCGGATCAACGGCTTCTTCAAGGACGCCACGCTGCTCGGCCAGCCCTACGCGCTGGACAACAAGAAGTCGGTCCAGAAGGTGCTGGACGAGGCCGGTGTCACCCTGAAGCGCTTCTCGCGCATCAAGGTCGGCATCTGAGTCCGTACCGCGATCGACTCGCGACCCACAAGGAGATCCCGGGACCATCCCCGGTGAAATCCCGATAGGGTCGTAAGCAGTCGTCCGCGTACACCGCCACACCCCGGCGTGCGGCGGACGGCAGCAGAACTGACGAGGAGGCCATTGCCGCGCATGGGAGCGAAAAGCGACCCCATCGGCAATGGCCTTCTTCGTATGTGCAACACGTGAAAGAGGCGGGATCTCCCATGACCACCAAGGCCCAGAAGAGCGACGACGGCAAAGTACGCGGCCGGTTTCTGCTGAAGCTGTCCGGAGAGGCCTTCTCCGGCGGCGGGGGCCTGGGCGTGGACCCGGACGTGGTGCACAAGATCGCCCGTGAGATCGCGGCCGTGGTCCGGGACGGCGCGCAGATCGCGGTCGTCATCGGCGGCGGCAACTTCTTCCGCGGCGCCGAGCTGCAGCAGCGCGGCATGGACCGGGCCCGCTCCGACTACATGGGCATGCTCGGCACCGTGATGAACTGCCTCGCCCTCCAGGACTTCCTGGAGAAGGAGGGCATCGACAGCCGGGTGCAGACCGCCATCACCATGGGCCAGGTCGCCGAGCCGTACATCCCGCTGCGCGCCGTGCGCCACCTGGAGAAGGGCCGCGTGGTCATCTTCGGTGCCGGTATGGGCATGCCGTACTTCTCCACCGACACCACCGCCGCCCAGCGCGCCCTGGAGATCGACGCCGAGGCACTGCTCATGGGCAAGAACGGCGTGGACGGGGTCTACGACTCCGACCCCAAGACCAACCCGGACGCGGTCAAGTTCGACGCCCTCGGCTACGGCGAGGTCATCACCCGCGACCTGAAGGTCGCCGACGCCACCGCCATCACGCTGTGCCGCGACAACAAACTCCCGATCCTCGTCTTCGAGCTGCTCGCGGAGGGCAATATCGCCCGCGCCGTCAAGGGTGAGAAGATCGGCACGCTGGTGGGTGACCAGGGCAGCCGGGACTGACCGGCAGGCCCCCGTCGCCCGGGGTGCGCCACCTGACCCGCCGCCCTTTCCGGGGGACGGGCGGGACGCGCCCTGGCCGGGGGATGGACAATGTCCTGCCGGTCCGGAACCGTGCAGGAAGAAGACGCGACGCAGCCGGCCGCCGCCCGACAGAGGAATCGCAGCCGGGCCTTACTCAAGACACGCAGGAGCAAGTGGTGATCGAAGAGACCCTCCTCGAGGCCGAGGAGAAGATGGAGAAGGCCGTCGTGGTCGCCAAGGAGGACTTCGCCGCGATCCGCACCGGCCGTGCGCACCCGGCGATGTTCAACAAGATCGTGGCCGACTACTACGGTGCGCTGACGCCGATCAACCAGCTGGCCTCGTTCTCCGTGCCGGAGCCGCGCATGGCGGTCGTGACGCCGTTCGACAAGAGCGCGCTGCGCAACATCGAGCAGGCGATCCGCGACTCCGACCTGGGTGTCAACCCCAGCAACGACGGCAACATCATCCGGGTGACGTTCCCCGAGCTCACCGAGGAGCGGCGCCGCGAGTACATCAAGGTCGCCAAGGGCAAGGCCGAGGACTCCCGGGTGTCCATCCGCTCCGTGCGCCGCAAGGCCAAGGACGCCTTCGACAAGGCGATCAAGGACGGCGACATCGGCGAGGACGAGGGCCGTCGTGCGGAGAAGGAGCTGGACGAGCTGACGGCGAAGTTCGTCGCTCAGGTGGATGAGCTCCTGAAGCACAAGGAAGCGGAGCTGCTCGAAGTCTGATGAGCGACTCTTCCTGGGGGGCGCCGCCACCGGCGGGGCAGGCCGGCTACTGGGGGCCCACCGAGGGTGGGCCTGTCCAGGGGGCTGCCCCGGCGGGTCCCGCGTACGATGCGCCTGTGGCCCAGCACACTCGCCCCATGCCCATCGTGCCCGACGAACCCGCGTACGGCCGAGACCAGGACGACGACCGGGGGGCCGCTCGGCCGAGTGGTCCCTTGTTCCAGGACGAGTTCCGCCCCGGGTCCCGCCCGGGGTCCGCGCGGACCCGGACCGTCCCGGCCGCGAACCAGAATCCGGAGCCCATGCCCGACGCCCACCAGCCGGCGCCAGTGCCGCAGAAGAAGAGCGCGGGCCGTGACCTGAGCGCGGCCATAGGGGTCGGGATCGGGCTCGGTGTGGTGATCATCGCCTCCCTCTTCATCGAGAAGGCCGTGTTCGTCGGCGTGATCGCGGTCGCCGTCGTCGTCGGCCTGTGGGAGCTGACCAGCCGGCTGCGGGAGCGCAAGGAGATCAGGGCGCCGCTGGTGCCGCTCGCGGTCGGCGGCGCGGCGATGGTGGTCGCCGGGTACGTCCGTGGCGCCGAGGGCGCCTGGGTCGCCATGGCCCTCACCGCCCTGGCCGCCCTGGTCTGGCGCATGACCGAGTCGCCGGAGGGCTATCTCAAGGACGTCACGGCGGGTGTCTTCGCGGCGTTCTACGTGCCGTTCCTGGCCACGTTCGTCGCGATGATGCTGACCGCGAAGGACGGCCCTTGGCGCGTCCTCACGTTTCTTTTGCTGACGGTCGTCAGCGACACCGGCGCGTACGCGGTCGGCTGGCGCTTCGGCAAGCACAAGCTCGCCCCGCGCATCAGTCCGGGCAAGACCCGCGAGGGCCTGCTGGGCGCGGTGCTGTTCGCGATGGTCGCGGGCGCGCTGTGCATGCAGTTCCTGATCCACCACGGCACCTGGTGGCAGGGCCTGTTGCTGGGCCTCGCGGTCGCGGCCAGCGCCACACTGGGCGACCTCGGCGAGTCCATGATCAAGCGCGACCTGGGCATCAAGGACATGGGCACCCTGCTCCCGGGCCATGGCGGCATCATGGACCGACTGGACTCACTCCTGCCGACGGCTCCGGTGGTGTGGCTTCTCCTGGTGATTTTCGTCGGCTCGGCCTGAGCCTGTGCCGCACGGCCTACGGGCCCTCGTCCTCGGTGGAGGGTGGGGGCCCGTTGTGATGCGGACAGAGTGATGCGGACGTAGTGATGCGGACGGACGTCAGACCGTGGGGGTGGCGCGGATCGCGGCGATGTCGAACTGGAGGCGGACCGTCTCGCTGACCATCGTCCCGCCCTGGGCCAGCCGGGCGTCGTAGGTCAGACCCCAGTCCAGGCGGTTGATGGTGGTCGTGCCGTCGAAGCCGGCCCGCTCGTCACCGAAGGCGTCGGTCACATGACCGATGTAGGTGAGCTCCAGCTCCACGGGGCGGGTGGTGTCCTTGATGGTGAGATCGCCGGTCATCCGGTAGACGTCCTTGCCCGTGAGCCGCACGGCCGTGCTCGTGAACGTCATCCGCGGATGGGCCGCGGCGTCCAGGAACTGCCGGCCGACCAGATGGGCGTCGCGCTGCTCGACGCCGGTGTCGACGCTGGCGGTGTACAACACGAGATCGGCCCGGGAGCGGGCCGGATCACGGCCGTCGAAGTGCAGGCGGCTCTCGTACTGCGTGAAGGCGCCGCGCACCGTCGTCACCATCGCGTGCCGCACCGAGAACCCGATCCTGCTGTGCGCGGGATCGATCAGCCAATCGCCGGTGAGGTCCGCCAGTTCGGGGTCGGGCAGGACGGCGGTGGCACGGGCACTGGCCACCGGAGCGGCGGTCGCCACGGCAGCGGCGGACGGCTGCGCGCGCCGGTGGAAGGAGTTGCGGCCGAATAGGTTCATGGCTCATGTGGTTACGTCAGCGCCCGGAGCGGGACAAGCCCCGACCAGGAAACCCGACCGTTCGTCAGCAGAACTTCACAGTCCGCCCGGCCCGTGCCCGCGCACCCCGCCGGCGAGCCCGGCCATGCACATGCCGAGGGCGGGAAAACGCTACCGCGAGGGTCACCCGATTCGATCTGAGACACTGGTACAGCCATGCCTAAGCCCGGAGAACTCACTTTCGTCGCCCCGCGCGGAGCCAAGAAGCCGCCGCGGCACCTCGCCGATCTTTCGCCCGCCGAGCGCAAGGACGCGGTGGCCGAGATCGGGGAGAAGCCGTTCCGCGCCAAGCAGCTCTCGCAGCACTACTTCGCGCGGTACGCGCACGACCCGGAGCAGTGGACCGACATCCCCGCCGGGTCGCGCGGGAAGTTGCAGGAAGCGCTGTTCCCGGAGCTGATGACCGTCGTACGGCATCTGTCGACCGACGAGGGGACCACCCGCAAGACTCTGTGGCGGCTGTTCGACGGCACGCTCGTCGAGTCGGTGCTGATGCGGTACCCGGACCGGGTCACCATGTGCATCAGCTCGCAGGCGGGCTGCGGCATGAACTGTCCGTTCTGTGCCACCGGGCAGGCGGGTCTGGACCGGAATCTGTCCACCGCCGAGATCGTCCACCAGATCGTGGACGGCATGCGGGCGCTGCGGGACGGCGAGGTGCCCGGCGGGCCCGCGCGGCTGTCCAACATCGTCTTCATGGGCATGGGTGAGCCGCTCGCCAACTACAACCGGGTCGTGGGTGCGATCCGGGCCCTCACCGACCCCGCACCCGACGGCCTCGGGCTCTCGCAGCGCGGGATCACCGTCTCGACCGTCGGGCTGGTGCCGGCCATCCACCGGTTCGCCGACGAGGGTTTCAAGTGCCGGCTCGCGATCTCCCTGCACGCCCCCGACGACGAGCTGCGCGACACCCTCGTCCCCGTGAACACGCGGTGGAAGGTGCGCGAGGTGCTGGACGCCGGGTTCGAGTACGTCGAGAGGAGCGGGCGCAGGCTGTCCATCGAGTACGCGCTCATCCGCGACATCAACGACCAGGCCTGGCGCGGTGACCGGCTCGGCCGGCTGCTCAAGGGCAAGCCCGTGCACGTCAACCTCATCCCGCTCAACCCGACGCCGGGTTCGAAGTGGACCGCTTCCCGGCCCGAGGACGAGAAGGCCTTCGTCGAGGCGATCGCCGCCCATGGTGTGCCCGTCACGATCAGGGACACCCGGGGGCAGGAGATCGACGGAGCCTGTGGTCAGCTCGCGGCCACCGAGCGGTAATCTGGCCGGCGGCACTCATATCTTCATATCGACATCTGCATATCGGACACCTTCATATTCCGACAGGGGAGCGCCACAGCGCTGAGAGTGCGGCGGACAGGGCCGCAGACCCTCTGAACCTCGCCCAGGTCATTCTGGGTAGGAAGTTCGGTCATCACTCAAGCTGTTGCGCCCTGCCCGGACCTCCGGGCAGGGCCGCGTTCTTCCTGGCCAACCCCCAGGAGAACATCCAGTGCACAACAAGACCTTCGTGGCCGTGGCGGCCGGCCTCGGCCTGATCACGCTGTCCGCCCTGACCGGGTGTGGATCGACAGCCACCAAGTCGTCCTCGGACTCCAAGACCGTCACCCTCGTCAGCCACGACTCGTGGGCCGTCTCCAAGAGCGTGCTGGGCGACTTCGAGAAGCAGTCCGGATACAAGGTCCACGTCCTCAAGGACGGCGACGCCGGGCAGGCCGTCAACAAGGCGCTCCTGACCAAGGACAACCCGCAGGGCGACGTCTTCTTCGGCGTCGACAACACCCTGCTCTCCCGCGCCCTCGCGGGCGGCCTCTTCCAGCCGTACCAGGCCAAAGGCCTCGCCAAGGTCGGCGCCGCCTACCAGCTCGACCAGGACAAGCACCGGGTCACGCCGGTCGACTACGGCGACATCTGCGTCAACTACGACAAGGCCTACTTCAGCGAGCACAAGCTGACCCCGCCGCAGTCCTTCGCCGACCTGGCCAAGCCCGAGTACAAGAACCTCCTGGTCACCGAGAACGCCGCGACCTCCTCGCCCGGCCTCGGCTTCCTGCTGGGCAGCGCCGCACAGTTCGGTGACAACGGCTGGCAGGACTACTGGAAGAAGCTCAAGGCCAACGGCGTCAAGGTCGTCGACGGCTGGGAGCAGGCCTACTACCAGGAGTTCTCCGGTTCGTCGGAGGGGAAGAAGGCGGGCGGTGACCGGCCGCTCGTCGTGTCGTACGCCTCCTCCCCGCCCGCCGAGGTGATCTACGCCAAGAAGCGGCCCAGCACCGCCCCGACCGGCGTGGCGAGCGGCACCTGCTTCCGGCAGATCGAGTTCGCCGGACTGCTGAGCAACGCCAGGAACCCCAAGGGTGCCCAGGCGTTCATCGACTTCCTGGTCTCCAAGGAGTTCCAGGAGGACATGCCGCTGAACATGTACGTCTACCCGGTGCTGGACGGCGCGAAGGTGCCCGCCGAGTTCACCGAGTACGGCCCGGCCGCCCAGCACCCCGAGACCATGGCTCCCGGCAAGATCACCGCCAACCGTGACCAGTGGGTCAAGTCGTGGACCTCGCTCGTACTGAAGTAGCTGAAGCAGCTGAAGCAGCCGGACCCCGGCGGGGGAACGCGGCGCGGCTCGGCCTGATGGCCCTGCCCGTCGCGTTCTTCGCCGTGTTCTTCGCCTGGCCCGTGGCCGCGATCGTCGCGCGCGGCCTGAAGGCGGACGGCGCCTGGCAGTTCGGGCGGATCACGGACGTGGTCACGCAGCCGGACATCCGGCACGTGCTGTGGTTCACCATCTGGCAGGCGCTCGCCTCCACCGCGCTCACCCTGCTCCTCGCGCTGCCCGCGGCCTATGTCTTCGCCCGGCTCGACTTCCCCGGCAAGCGGCTGCTGCGGGCCGTCGTCACCGTGCCGTTCGTGCTGCCGACCGTCGTCGTCGGCACGGCCTTCCTGGCCCTGGTCGGCCGGGGCGGCCTGCTGGACGACCTGTGGGGCGTACGGCTGGACACCACGGTGTGGGCGATCCTGCTGGCACACGTCTTCTTCAACTATGCGGTCGTCGTCCGGACGGTCGGCGGGCTGTGGGCCCAGCTCGACCCCCGCCAGGAGGAGGCCGCCCGGATGCTGGGCGCCTCGCCGCTCGGCGCCTGGCGGAAGGTGACCCTGCCGGCCCTGGCGCCCGCCGTGGCCGCCGCCGCGCTGATGGTGTTCCTGTTCACCTTCACCTCCTTCGGCGTCGTCCAGATCCTCGGCGGCCCCACCTTCTCCACGCTCGAAGTGGAGATCTACCGGCAGACCTCCGAGATCTTCGACCTCTCCACGGCCGCTGTCCTCACCCTCGTCCAGTTCGTGGCCGTCGGCGCGATCCTCGCCGTGCACGCCTGGACGGTACGGCGCCGGGAGACCGCCCTGCGGCTGGTGGACGCCGAGATCACCGCTCGGCGGCCGCGTGGCGCGGGCCAGTGGACCCTGCTCGCCGCCGTCCTCGTCACCATCGCGCTGCTCCTCGCCCTGCCGCTCGCCGTCCTCGTCCGCCGCTCCCTCGACGCACCCGGCCTCGGCTACTACCGCGCACTGACGAACGCCGACGGCGGTACGTTCCTGGTGGCGCCCGTGCACGCGGTGTGGACCTCACTGCAGTACGCCGGCGCCGCCACCGCCATCGCCGTGGTGATCGGAGGTCTCGCCGCCGCCGCGCTGGCCCGCCGGGACGCCGGTCGGCTGGTGCGGGGCTTCGACGCGCTGCTGATGCTGCCGCTCGGCGTGTCCGCCGTGACCGTCGGCTTCGGCTTCCTGATCGCGCTCGACAAGCCGCCCCTGGACCTCAGACAGTCCTGGATCCTCGTCCCGCTCGCGCAGGCGCTGGTGGGCGCCCCCTTCGTCGTACGGACCATGCTGCCCGTGCTGCGTGCCGTCGACGGACGGCTGCGCGAGGCGGCGGCCGTGCTCGGGGCCTCGCCGTGGCGGGTGTGGCGGGAGGTGGATCTGCCGCTGGTGCGGCGGGCGTTGCTGGTCGCGGCCGGGTTCGCGTTCGCCGTCTCGCTCGGCGAGTTCGGGGCGACCGTGTTCATCGCCCGGCCCGACAACCCGACGCTCCCGGTCGCCGTGGCCCGGCTGCTCAGCCGCCCCGGCGACCTCAACTACGGCCAGGCGATGGCCCTTTCGACCCTTCTGATGGTGGTGTGCGCCGCCGCGCTGCTGATCCTGGAGCGGCTGCGCACCGACCGGACCGGGGAGTTCTAGATGCCGAAGAAGCCGACGGGGGAGTCCTGATGCTGCTCAGCCTCGCTGCCGCGACCGTCCGCTTCGGCGGGCGGGCCGTGCTCGACGCGGTCGACCTCGACGTCGCCGAGCACGAGGTGGTGTGCGTCCTCGGGCCCAGCGGCAGCGGGAAGTCCACCCTGCTGCGGGCGGTCGCCGGGCTCCAGCCCCTGTCCGGCGGCCGGGTCGTGCTCGACGGCCGTGACCAGACGGGCGTGCCCGCGCACAAGCGGGGCGTCGGCCTGATGTTCCAGGACCACCAGCTCTTCCCGCAGCGGGACGTCGGCGCGAACGTGGCGTTCGGGCCGCGCATGCAGGGCGCCACCAAGGGCGAACGGGACACGCAGGTCGGGCAGTTGCTGGAACTGGTCGGACTGCCCGGTGCCGCCCGTCGGGCCGTGGCCTCCCTGTCCGGCGGCGAGCAGCAGCGCGTGGCCCTCGCCCGCGCGCTCGCGCCGAAGCCCCGGCTGCTGATGCTGGACGAGCCGCTGGGCCAGCTCGACCGCTCGCTCAGGGAGCGACTGGTGGTCGAACTGCGCGAGCTGTTCGGCCGGTTGGGGACGACCGTGCTCGCCGTGACCCACGACCAGGGGGAGGCGTTCGCGCTGGCCGACCGGGTGGTGGTGATGCGGGACGGGCGGATCGCACAGTCCGGTACGCCGCTTCAGGTGTGGCAGCGGCCCGCCGACGCCTTCGTGGCCCGCTTCCTCGGCTTCGACAACGTGGTCGAGGCGACCGTCGCCGGTACGGCCGCCGTCAGCCCCTGGGGCAAGCTGCCGGTGCCCGACGGCTCCCCGCAGGGCGCGCGCACGCTGCTGGTCCGGCCCGCCGGGGTACGGCTCGTGGCGGCCGATGCCGGCCTGCCCTGCACGGTGACCGCCCGCACCTTCAAGGGCACCCATGTGGCCGTCCACCTCCAGCCCGGCGACGGCGGTCCGCGCCTGGAGGCGGCCTGTGCGTTGCGGGACGCGCCGGAGGTCCAGGACGCGGTCGGCGTGGAGTTCGACACGGCCGAGATCGTCGTGCTGCACTGATCATCCGACCCCTAGGCTGGGGGCATGACTTTGCTCGCGCATGACCGTTACTGCGATGAAATCACCCACCAGGTCGAGCAGTTGAGGGCCGTGGTGACCTCCGGCGCCGACCTCTCCGCGACCGTGCCGACCTGCCCGGACTGGTCGCTGGAGGATCTCGTACGGCATATGGGTGGCGCCCTGCGCTGGGTCGACGCCCTGGTGCGGAGCCGTGCGCAGGAGAACATCCCGCCCGAGCGGATCCCGCTGGCCAAGGGGCCGGAGAAGCGGGGCGACGCGGCGGCCCTGGACCATTGGCTCGCGGAGACCGGGGACCTGGTCGTCGGCGCGCTGCGCGAGGCCGGGCCGGACACCGAGGTGTGGACCTTTGCCGGATCGGCGAACGTGGGGTTCTGGGCGCGCCGGATGACCCACGAGATCACCGTGCACCGCGCCGACGCCACGCTCGCGGCCGGGCTGCCGTACGAGGTCGCGCCGGACGTCGCCGCGGACGCGCTGGACGAGTGGCTCCAGCTCGTGGAGTGGGTGCAGCGGAACCTGCCGAAGGACCCGGCGCGGGACCTGAGCCGACCGGGCGGCTCCATCCATCTGCACGCCACCGACACCGACCCCGAACTGAACGCCGAGTGGCTGGTTGAGCTGGGCGAGGAGGCGATCAGCTGGCGGCGCGGGCACGAGAAGGCCACGGTCGCCCTGCGCGGCCCGCTCACCTCCGTGCTGCTCGCCTTCTACCAGAGGCTGCCCCTGGACACACCCGGGCTGGAGATCCTCGGCGAGCGCGAGCTGCTGGAGTTCTGGGTGGACCGGGCGAAGTTCGGCTGAGCCGGGCCCCGCACACCGAGCCCCGTACAGCCGTATGCGGGCATACGGCCGCGGCCCGTCCCCTGGGGATAGGGGGACGGGCCGCGGTGTGTAGCGGAGCTGCTCTCCGAGGGCGGGGCGTCAGCCGTTGCCGCGGGTCCCACGACGGCGCATGCCGAAGAAGACCGCGCCGCCGCCGACGACGACCAGCGCGCCTGCGACGCCGGCGATCAGACCGGTGTTGGAGCTGGCGCCGGTCTCGGCGAGGTTCGAGCTGCCGGCCGCCGGGGACGGCGCGTTGCTCGGCGCGGCGCTCGCCGGGGCGGAGCTGGAGGCCGACGGAGTCGGGGTCGCCGACCCGGCCGGGCTGGACGTCGACGGTGACGGCTTCGGGGAGGCCGGCGTGGTCGGGGTGGGGCTCTCGCTCGTGCAGGCGGTGGCCGGGGTCGTCAGGCCGCCCGCGATGTCCTTGTCGACGTACGGGCCGGCCGTGACGTGGACGCGGTACGTCGCGTTCGCCTTCCACTTCTCCGAGAAGGTGACCGAGGCGCCCAGGACGGAGCCCTTGACCTGCTGCTCGCCGATCTGCTTCTCGACCCCGCCGTTGTTCGTGCGGAACACGGTGATGGTGGCGGGGGTACCGGAGGCGTCGGTGTCGGTGACGACGATGACGCCCTGGTCGCCGTTGCACTTGGCTTCGGCCTTGAACTCACTGATGTCGCACGCGAACGCGGAGCTGGACAGACCCAGCACCACCGCGGCCGAGGCGGAGGCAACTCCCAGAATGCGTACGGAACGGCGTACGCTGCGGCGGGTTATGGACACGTTTGTCCTTTGCATAGTGCATAACTGCGGGGGGTTTGAGGGGGGTTGGGGCGACAGATGAGGTGAGGCCCCAACTTCCCCAGGAGGCTCACAGGTTTATAAGCGCTCCGTAAGCAGTGTCAATGCATATGCCGCCACTGGCAGTTGGCTTTACCTGCTTATTAAGCAGGGGGACGTTTGAGGGAGCCGGTCAGCCCTGGATCGCGGCCGGATCCATCCACATGACCTCCCAGGTGTGGCCGTCGAGGTCGTCGAAGGCGCGGCCGTACATGAAGCCGTGGTCCTGGGTCCGGCCGGTGGCCTTGCCGCCCGCCGCGATCGCCTTGTCGACCAGCTCGTCCACCTTCTCGCGGCTCTCGGCGCTCAGACAGACGAGCACCTCGCTCGTCGTGGTGGCGTCGGCGATCTCCTTCTGGGTGAAGGTCGCGTAGAACGGCTTGGTGAGCAGCATCGCGACGATGGTGTCGCTGATCACCACGGAGGCGGCGTTCTCGTTGCTGAACTGCGGGTTGATGGTGTAGCCGAGTTCCGTGAAGAACTTCTTCGAGGCGTCGAGGTCGTTCACGGGCAGGTTCACGAAGATCATCTGCTGGTACATGAGGGTTTCTCCCGTGGTGAGTTCGTGCTGGAGCCAGTGTGTTCGGTGGGTAGACCGGGGGTCCCGGGAGAACTCATCGGCCGCCGGGAACTTTTTTTCGGCCCGTGGGCGGCTCAGCGGTCCACGGGGAGGGCCGACAGGGCGGCGATGAGGAGGGTGAGCGGGCCGAACAGCGCCAGCAGGGCCGCCGCGCGCAGGGCCGCGGCCGCGCGCAGCGTCCCGACCGGAGCGCCCAGCCGCAGCAGTGCGGCGGTCGTTTCGGCCCGGCACTGGCGGGTCTCCACGGCCGCGGTGAGCACGGTGGCGATCGTGCAGCCGGTGACCAGCGAGGCGCCGAGGGTGGTCAGGGGGCCGAACGACGGTGCCGAGCCGGCGTACAGCGTGGTCATGGCGTAACCGGCGGACGTGACGGCGCTGACGACGCCCAGGGGGCGGCCGATGCGGGTGGCCTCCGTCATCAGGACCCGGCCGGCGAGGAGGCGCAGGGCGCCGGGGCGGGTGGACTGCAGGAGCAGGCCGCACAGGTGGGTGAGGCCGGGCGCGGCGAGGACCAGGCCGGTGGCGGCGAGGAGCCAGCCGGTGAGCACGGCGATGTTCGAGCGCTCGGCGTAGGCCTGGACGGTGAGGCCGGTGGTGAGGACGGCGATGCCCCAAGGGAGTCCGACGGGAGCGTCCTTGGGGGGCCTGCGGGTGACGTCGGTCCAGCCGGCGTCCGGGGACGGGGACTCGGGGTCGGTTGCGCCGCCCGGCGCCGACGGGGTGCCGTCGTTCGCCGGGCCGGGAGCCGCGCCGGCGCCGCGCCTGCCCGTGGGCTGCGGCTGGGTCGGCCCGCCGTCGCCGGCCGACCCGGCCGGTCCCACCGCCGCACGGCCGCCCGCGAACCGACGGCTGTGCCGCCCGCCGCCCTCGGCTTCGCCGGCCGCCCACGTCGCCGCACGACGGTCCGCGAAGCGATGGCTGTGCTGCCCGCCGTCCTCGGCTTCGCCGGCCGCTTCCGTTGCCGTGCGACGGTCCGCGATCCGGCGGTTGTGCTGCCCGCTGTCCTCGGCCTGGTCGGCTGCTCCCGTCGCCGCACGACGGTCCGCGAACCGGCGGCTGCGTCGCCCGCCGTCGTCGGCTTCGTCGGCCGCTCCCGTCGCAGCGCGACGGTCCGCGGCGGGCGGTTGCGATGGCCCGGCGTCACCACGGCCGCCCGCGGACCCACGACCCTGCTGCTCGCCGTCGCCGTCGCCGTCGCCGTCGCCCGCGGTCCGGTGGTCCGCCGCCGACCGGCCCTCGGTAGCTGTCCTGCGGCCCAGGCGGGCGCCGAAGCGGCCGTACGCGCCGAAGGTCTCCCGGGCCGCCGGGTGGCCGTACGCGCCGAAGCGGCCGTACATACGGAGGATCGGGGTGGCGGGGCGGGGGTCTCTCGGGCGGAGGGCGACGGCCACGGTGGTCGAGGCGGCGGCCGGGAGCAGGGCCAGCAGGGTCGCGGCCGCCGGGACGGGGAGGGGCCGGCCGGCGGCCAGGAAGTCCGCGGCCGCGCCGTCGAAGGGCAGGCCCGTCAGGTCGCCGCGCAGATGGAGGAAGGCCAGCAGGGCCAGCAGCGAGCCGAGCGTGCAGGACAGGGCCGTGGTCAGCGCGGAGACCGCCATCAGGCGGGCCGGGCCGAGGCCCACGGCGGACAGGCCGGGCCGCGGCCGGGTGCCGGGGTCGGTGCGGGCGACGGCGAGCGCGAAGTACACCGTGGCGGCGAACGGCACCACGGACCAGGCGAGCCGCAGCGCGGCGGCGTCCGCACGCTCCGGGCGGCCCAGGGCGTAGCCGAGGCAGGCCAGCATCAGGAATCCGGTGCCGCCGGCCGCCGCGGCCACCAGCAGGCGGCGCAGCTGGACGGCGGGCCGGGCCGCACGGGTCAGACGGAGAGCGAGCACGCGGCCCGGCCTTCCGTGTCGGGGACGTCCGGCAGCCGCAGGGTGCGCACACTGCGGCCGTCCAGCAGGGCCACGGTGCGGTCGGCGAGGGCGGCGGTCTCGGCCTCGTGCGAGGCGAGGACCACGGTGATGCCGTGCGAGCGGGCGGCCGTGGTGAGCGTGCGCAGCACATGGGTGCGGTCGGCGCGGTGCAGCGGTGCCGTCGGCTCGTCGGCGAAGAGGACCATGGGGGCCGGGGCCAGCGCCCGGGCGATCGAGACGCGCTGCCGTTCGGCCTGGTGCAGGGCGTGCGGGCGGTTGCGGGCCTTGTCGCCGACGTCGAGCCGCTCCAGCCACTCCAGCGCGGCGACCTTGGCCCTGCGGCGCCCGGCGCCGCGCAGCATCAGGGGGAGCGCGACGTTCTCCCAGGCGTTCAGCTCGGGGACCAGGACCGGCGCGGGGTCGATCCAGCCGAAGCGGTCCCGGCGCAGCCGCTCGCGGCGCATCGGGCCCAGGGTGTGCAGGGGCGTGCTGTTGAACCACACCTCGCCCTCGCGCACCGGCACCAGACCCGACAGACAGCGCAGCAGGGTCGTCTTGCCACTGCCGCGCGGGCCGATGACGGCGAGGATCTCGCCCTCGCGTACGGCGAGCGAGACCCCGGCGAGCCCGGGCGACCCGTCGGGGTGCCTGAAGTGCAGCGCGCGTGCCCAGAGCACGTCGTTGTCCGGCGGGGCCTCCATGGTCGTACACCTCGGTTCTGATCCGCTATTCCCGTGCCTGTTCCCTCGTGCGGGGGAACGAACGCTGGGCTGATCGGTCACTGGAACGCTAGGCAGCCGTTACCGGAGGGCCGGACAGTACACGGCCCCGGGCCGCCGTTCTCACTCGAACGGGGGCACCGGGGCCGGTGTTGATCATCCGGAAGGATCAAAGGATCATCCGGGCGTGATCCGGAGTGTGATCCGGAGCGTGATCAGAGCTTCGTCCACGCCTCCGTGAGGGTGGCGCGCAGGATCTGCTCGATCTCGTCGAAGGTCTCCTGGTTGGAGATCAGCGGCGGGGCGAGCTGGATGACCGGGTCGCCGCGGTCGTCGGCACGGCAGTAGAGGCCGTTGTCGAACAGCGCCTTGGAGAGGAAGCCGTACAGGACGCGCTCGGTCTCCTCCTCGTTGAAGGACTCCTTGGTGTTCTTGTCCTTCACCAGCTCGATGCCGTAGAAGAAGCCGTTGCCGCGGACGTCGCCGACGATCGGCAGGTCGTGCAGCTTCTGCAGCGTCTGCAGGAACGCGCCCTCGCTGTCCAGCACGTGCTGGTTGATGTTCTCGCGCTCGAACAGGTCGAGGTTGGCGAGACCCACGGCCGCCGAGACCGGGTGGCCGCCGAAGGTGTAGCCGTGCAGGAAGGTGTTGTCGCCCTTGTAGAACGGCTCGGCAAGGCGGTCGGAGATGATGCACGCGCCGATCGGGGAGTAGCCCGAGGTCATGCCCTTGGCGCAGGTGATCATGTCCGGGACGTAGCCGAACTTGTCGCAGGCGAACATCGTGCCCAGGCGGCCGAAGGCGCAGATGACCTCGTCCGACACGAGCAGCACGTCGTACTGGTCGCAGATCTCGCGCACGCGCTGGAAGTAGCCGGGCGGCGGCGGGAAGCAGCCGCCGGCGTTCTGCACCGGCTCCAGGAAGACCGCGGCGACGGTGTCCGGGCCCTCGAAGAGGATCTGCTGCTCGATCTGGTCGGCGGCCCAGCGGCCGAAGGCCTCCGGGTCGTCGCCGAAGAGCGGCGCGCGGTAGATGTTGGTGTTCGGCACCTTGTGCGCGCCCGGGACGAGCGGCTCGAACGGCGCCTTCAGACCGGGCAGACCCGTGATGGACAGGGCGCCCTGCGGGGTGCCGTGGTAGGCGACCGCACGCGAGATGACCTTGTACTTGGTGGGCTTGCCGGTCAGCTTGAAGTACTGCTTGGCGAGCTTCCAGGCCGTCTCCACGGCCTCGCCGCCGCCGGTGGTGAAGAAGACCTTGTTGAGGTCGCCCGGGGCGTAGTCGGCGAGGCGCTCGGCCAGCTCGACCGCCTTGGGGTGGGCGTAGGACCACACCGGGAAGAAGGCCAGCTCCTGAGCCTGCTTGAAGGCGGTCTCGGCGAGTTCCGTGCGGCCGTGACCGGCCTGGACCACGAACAGACCCGCGAGACCGTCGAGGTAGCGCTTGCCCTTGTCGTCGTAGATGTAGGTGCCCTCACCCCGGACGATGGTCGGGACGGGGGAGTTCTCGTACGAGGACATGCGGGTGAAGTGCATCCACAGGTGGTCGTACGCGGTGCGGCTGAGGTCCTTGGTGCTCACGGTTATCGGGTCCTCACGGTTATCGGGTTCCCCACATGTAGGTCTGCTTCTTGAGCTTCAGATAGACGAAGCTCTCGGTGGAGCGCACTCCGGGCAGGGACCGGATGCGTTTGTTGATGACGTCCAGCAGGTGGTCGTCGTCCTCGCAGACGATCTCGGCGAGGATGTCGAACGAGCCCGCGGTCATCACCACGTACTCGACTTCCGACATGTCAGTGAGCGCGTCCGCGATCGACTCGACATCACCCTCGACGTTGATCCCGACCATCGCCTGCCGGCGGAAGCCCACGGTGAGCGGGTCCGTGACGGCGACGATCTGCATCACGCCCTGGTCCAGCAGCTTCTGGACGCGCTGGCGTACGGCCGCCTCGGACAGGCCGACGGCCTTGCCGATCGCGGCGTACGGCCTGCGGCCGTCCTCCTGGAGCTGCTGGATGATGGCGAGGGAGACGGCATCCAGCTGGGGGGTGCCGCTCCTGGACTCGCGGGACGAGTCCCTCTGGTCTGCGCTTCGACTGGCCACGACCTCACTGTGCACGAGGTCTCGACAGTTTCGCAACCCTTAGGCGATGAAATTCGTTGTTTGAGAGTCCGAGTCTTGCGGATTTCGCAGAACTGATGGTGGTGGGGGTGTTGAAAACGTGGGCTTGACGGCTAGGGTGGGTGTCTCAGTAATCGGACAGCGAGTACCTGATCAGGAGGCCGGCAGTGAGCACCGAGCTGCGTCGTCTGCGCAACTACATCGACGGTGAGTTCCGGGACGCCGCCGACGGACGGACCACCGAGGTGGTCAACCCGGCGACGGGCGAGGCGTACGCGACCGCGCCGCTGTCCGGACAGGCGGACGTCGACGCCGCGATGGCGGCCGCCGCCGCGGCCTTCCCGGCCTGGCGCGACACCACTCCCGCCGAGCGCCAGAAGGCTCTGCTCAAGATCGCCGACGCGTTCGAGGAGCGCGCCGAGGACCTGATCGCGGCGGAGGTGGAGAACACGGGCAAGCCCACCGGGCTCACCCGCTCCGAGGAGATCCCGCCGATGGTCGACCAGATCCGCTTCTTCGCGGGCGCGGCGCGGCTGCTGGAGGGCCGCTCGGCCGGTGAGTACATGGAGGGGATGACCTCGATCATCCGCCGTGAACCGGTCGGCGTCTGCGCCCAGGTAGCCCCCTGGAACTACCCGATGATGATGGCCGTGTGGAAGTTCGCCCCGGCCATCGCCGCGGGCAACACGGTCGTCCTGAAGCCCTCGGACACGACCCCCGCCTCCACCGTCCTCATCGCGGACATCATCGGCTCGATCCTGCCCAAGGGCGTCTTCAACGTCATCTGCGGCGACCGCGACACGGGCCGCCTCATGGTCGAGCACTCCGTGCCGGCGATGGCGTCGATCACCGGCTCGGTCCGCGCGGGCATGTCGGTGGCCGAGTCGGCGTCGAAGGACGTCAAGCGGGTCCACCTGGAGCTGGGCGGCAAGGCCCCGGTCGTCGTCTTCGAGGACACCGACATCGCCAAGGCCGTCGAGGACATCTCGGTCGCGGGCTTCTTCAACGCCGGCCAGGACTGTACGGCCGCGACCCGCGTCCTGGTCCACGAGTCGATCCACGACGAGTTCGTGTCGGCGCTGGCGAAGGCGGCCGCCGAGACGAAGACGGGCCAGCCGGACGACGAGGACGTCCTGTACGGCCCCCTGAACAACCCGAACCAGCTCAAGCAGGTCTCCGGCTTCATCGACCGCCTCCCCGCCCACGCCAAGGTCCAGGCGGGCGGCCACCAGGTCGGCGACAAGGGCTACTTCTACGCCCCGACCGTCGTCTCCGGCCTGAAGCAGGACGACGAGATCATCCAGAACGAGGTCTTCGGCCCGGTCATCACCGTCCAGTCCTTCTCCGACGAGGACCAGGCCGTCCAGTGGGCCAACGGCGTCGAGTACGCCCTCGCGTCCTCGGTGTGGACCAAGGACCACGCCCGCGCGATGCGCATGTCCAAGAAGCTCGACTTCGGCTGCGTGTGGATCAACACCCACATCCCGCTGGTCGCCGAGATGCCCCACGGCGGCTTCAAGAAGTCCGGCTACGGCAAGGACCTTTCGGCGTACGGCTTCGAGGACTACACGCGCATCAAGCACGTGATGACGTCGCTGGGCGAGTAACGCAACGCCGGGTTCGGCCACTTGTCGGCCGCGGGTGCGTGGGGGCTGGTCGCTCATCGATTCAGCCCCCACGCCTCCGGGTTGTCCGGTCGACGTCGACAAGGTGTCCGACAGGCCCCGCCTTGCTCGACGCAGCGTCGATTGCCCCTGTGCCCGGCGGGACGACATGCTTCCGGGGTGTCTCAGACTCCCTCCCGCAAGCCCCAGTTGTCCCGCCGTTCCCTTCTGCGCGCCCTCGGTGGCACCGCCGCGCTCGGCGCGCTGGCCGGCTGCGGGGTGCCCGCCGCCTATGTCGCGCCCGGCGACCGGGCCGTCGCCGACGAGTCGACGGCCGACAAGAAGCTGACCTGGGCGAACTGGCCGCTGTACATCGACACCGACGACAAGGACCCCAACCGGCGGCCGACGGTGGAGGCGTTCGAGAAGCGCACCGGGATCACGGTCGACTACGTCGAGGAGATCAACGACAACGACGAGTTCTTCGGCAAGATCAGCCCCGCGCTGATGAACCATCAGTCGACCGGCCGCGACCTGATCGTCATGAGCGACTGGATGTGCGCGCGGTTCGTCCGGCTGGGCTGGGTGCAGCGGATGGACCGGGCCCACCAGCCGAACGTGGCGAAGTATCTCGACCCCCTGCTCCGCTCACCGGCCTTCGACAAGGGCCGCCTCTGCACGGTGCCCTGGCAGTCGGGCATCACCGGCATCGCCTACAACCGCAAGAAGCTGGGCCGCGAGATCCGGCAGGTGCGGGACCTCTGGGCGAGCGACCTGAAGGGCCGCGTGACCCTCCTCTCCGGCCTCGACGAGTCCTTCGCGCTGCTCATGCAGGGCAACGGCGTGGACATCACCCAGTGGACGGCGGACGACTTCCACCGCGTCTGCGACGACGTGGAGCGCGAGATCCGGCGCGGCCAGATCCGCCGCTTCACCGGCAACGACTACACCAAGGACCTGGTCAGCGGCGACGTCCTCGCCTGCCAGGCGTACTCCGGCGACGTCATCCAGCTCCAGGCGGACAACCCCGACATCCGCTTCGTCGTGCCCGAGGAGGGCGCCGAGCTGTGGTCGGACTCCCTGATGATCCCCAACCGGGCCCGCCACAAGGCCAACGCCGAGCGCCTGATCGACTACTACTACGACCCCGAGACCGCCGCGAAGCTCGCCGCCTGGGTCAACTACGTCTGCCCCGTCCCGGCCGCCAAGGAGGTCCTGGCGGCCTCGAAGGACAAGGACACCGCGGCCCTCGCCGACAACCCGCTGATCTTCCCCGACACCACCATGCGCAAGCGCCTCGCCATCGCCCGGGACATCACCTCCACCGAGCGGGTGGAGTTCGCGAAACGGTGGAACAAGATCGTGGGGCTGTGACCACGCGGTCCTCGCCGGCATGGGGATTGCGGTGACGCCGTGCGGGGCCGTACGAGCGAGGGGAGCCGGGGACATGACGGTATGGGGGCTGGTCGTCGAGACGACCGTGAGTGCCGGTGATCGCAAGCACGTCGAGGCTTACGTACCGGCACATGTCCACGGGACTCGGGCCGAGGCGCTCGCGGAACTGGAGCGGCGGGCCCGGAGCTACTCGCCCGAACACCCCAGAAGCCCCAGGCGCCGTCGGTTGTTCCGGGAGGGTGACGGATTCCTCCTGGTCGTCGACGGGGCGTGGCAGTCGTTCGCCCCCCGGTTCACGGTGGCGGAGCTGCTGGACGACTCCGCCGCACCCGCCGCACCAGCCGCCCCGGAACCCGAGGACGCGCCGGGCGAGCCCGGTACCGGATCGGATGAGCCGGCGGAACGGATCGAGGGGGCCGAGCGGTACGACGACGGGGTACCGGTCAAGCCGACCTGGCTGGGCCGCGACGACCTGCCGTGAGCGCACCCGTCGACGGTGCCCCGCTGTGGCAACTGGCCGTCGTGGTCGGCAGGTTCCCCGATGTCCGAAGGAACTCGGCCGCGTCTCCGCCCACGGGATCCCGGTATTGATCATCGTGGCGCACGGCACGCACGCCGCCACGCACGCGCGCACGGGACGAGGCCGGCCGTGACCAGCCGGACGAGCGGTTTTCGGCCTCCGTCGGCCGGTCGGCCGTGGTCGAAGCCGCGTCGGCCGCGCTGGAGGTGCTGACGGCCGATTGACGCATGGCTGACGGAGTGTCCTTGCTCCTACGATGGAAGCCACCGTCGGGGGAGGGTGGACATGACGAGCAGTACGCCGCAGGGGGCCGGGCGCCGGCTGGAGAACGGGATCGCGTGGGCGGTCCGGAACGCGGACGGGATCGTTGCCATCGTCGTCGCCGTGGTCGTCGGGCTGATGGACGTCCTCAACAACAACATGGACCCGAACATCGTCTCCGGCGCCACGCTGCTGGTGCTGGCGGCGCTGGTGTACGGCTCGCTCACCGAGCGCCGGCGCCGCATGGCCGACGTCCGCGCCGCGACCGCCGGGACCAGCCGGGCCATCGAGGACCTGGCGATGGTGCGGGCGCTCTCCGGCGCCGAGACCGCGCTCGCCCACGAGCAGGCCCGGCGCACCACCACCCGCTGGGTGTTCAAGGGCGGCACCGGCACCTATCTGCGCGCCGTCACGTTGCCCGAGTGCGTGCTCGAAGGGCAACGGCAGCGGCGCTCCCTCAGCATGAAGATCGACATCATCAACCCCGCCGACGACCACGTGTGCGCCGCCTACGCCCGCTTCAGGAGCACGTTCGGGCCAGGGTCCGGCGGCGACCTCGCCGAGTGGACCGTGGAGCGCACCCGCAAGGAGGCCTACGCCACCGTCGTCGCCGCCGGCTGGCACCGGCAGCGGCTGGACACCCTGGAGATCGACGTCCACCTGTCCTCGGTGGCCCCGGCACTGCGCTTCGACCTCTCCGACACGTGCCTGATCATCACCCAGGACGACCCCAGCCGGGTCAGCCTCTACGTCGCGCGCGACCGGCCGCTCTACGACTACTACGTCACCGAGCTGCACCAGAGCCGCGAACAAGCCGTCAAGCTCGACCTGCGCGAGGCCTCCCCGCTCTCCGAAGAGCCCACCGTGGACGAGGTCAGACGCCTGCTCGACCGCCTCGGCCTGCCACTCCCGCCGAGCTACACCGATCGTGACGTCGGCGACATCATCGACAAGGCGCTGCGCGCGGAGAACCCGTACCGCAGGTGAGCGCCGTGTTCCGGCCAAGGGGGAAGGAACATGGACTACCCGGCCCTCGAACGGGCCGCTCGGCGGCACGCGGGCGCCGAGCTGATCCGGCACGCCGTGTCGGAACTGGACCGGATCGCCTCGGGCCGTCGCGCCCTGCAAGCGGTACGCCATCCACTGGGCTTCGTCTGCCTGCCCGTCCTGCGCGACGGCGACGACGGCGTCTGCGTCCACGTCTTCGGCACTCCGGAGGCGGAGCCCGACCGGTCCGTGCCCCAAGTGCACTGCCACAGCTGGGACTTGACCAGCACGGTGCTCTTCGGGCGGCTCGACAACCGGCGGATCGACGTGGACGACGACACCGGCGAACCGACCCACCGGGTCTTCGAAGTACTCAGCGATCCCTCCGGCGTGGACGAACTACGGCCCACCGGGCGGCTGGTGCGGTTACGGCCCGGTGTGGAACAGACCAGCGCGCGGGGGCAGAGCTACACCCTCCCGGCGGGTGAATTCCATACCAGCGTGGTGCCGGACGGGCGCCCCACCGCCACCCTGGTCCTGGGGCGCACCCTGCCCGGCCGGCCGGACCTCTCGCTGGGCCCGCCGTCCGCCCCGGGGCACCGCATGGTCCGCCGGACGTGCGACGCGACCCAGACCGCCCGGATCGCTCGGGCCGCCCTCAGGAGGATCCATGAGCCCGAACCCTGACCCGTCGTCCGATCTGTCGTCCGACCCGCCGTCCGATCCGTCGTCCGCGTCGGCCGGTTACGCCGTCGAGCACCGTACGGCCGTGGGCGCCGCCGAGGAGGCCGGGGCGCTGCTGCGGTCCCGCTTCCCCGACGGGTTCGCCGCCCACGCCAAGGGCCAACAGGGCGACGTCGTCACCGACTTGGACGTGGCCGCCGAGCAGCTGGTGGTCGGCCGGATCCGGGACCGCTTCCCGCACGACCGCATCCTCGCCGAGGAGTCCGGCGAACTCGCCGGTGACGGCGGCGGCCGCACCTGGCTGATCGATCCCCTCGACGGCAGCAACAACGTCGTCATCGGGCTCCCCGTCTACGTCGTCGGTGTCGCCCTCTGCGTCGAGGACACGCCCGTCGTGGGCGTCGTCCACGATCCGCTGACCGCCCGTACCTGGTCCGCTCGGCGGGGCGGCGGGGCCCAGGGGCCGGGCGGGCGCCTCGCCGTCCCGCCGCGCGCTCGCCCGCTCTCCGCCGCGGGCCCCCTGCTCGCCTGGACCCAGGGCCACGCCGTCTCCCGCGACGACCCCGTCGCCTGCGCCCTCCGCCACACCCTCGAACTCCGCTCCCGCCGCCTGCTCCAGCTCTGGGCACCCCTGGTCGCCTGGGCCATGCTGGCCCGCGGCGACATCGACGGCTTCGTGGGCTACCGCGCGGAGGCGATCGACCTCCCCGCCGGTGCGCTGCTCGCCCGCGAGGCCGGCGTCGCCCTGCGGCACCTCGACGGCGCGGAGTTCGGCGGCGGCTTCGGCGGCCCCGACACGGGGCGTTCCTTCGTCGCCGGGCGCCCGGAGATGCTGCCGCACCTCCTCGACCTCGTCAGCCCTTTCTCTCCCGGCACCGAGGGCACGCACATGGGGGGAACCGTCCCGACAGGTCCAGCGGCGCGGCGTTCTTCGGCGGCCGGTACGTCACCGTCGGGCCCCACGTCCGGCCTCCGTCCCGGGAGACCGCCAGCGTGAGGTACACGCCGACGAACCCGTCCTCTTGCTTGTCCTGCATTCCCGCGCCTTTCACTTTCCGTGGCGATACGTGCACAGAGTGAGGTGGGCGGGAGTACCTTCGGAAGATGACGGAGCGTGACAACGGCGTCTGCAAGAGGGGGAGTTGAAAGGTGGCCATCGAGGACAACCCGATCTCGCGGGAGAAGTACGGGGCGGAACTCAGGCAGCGGAGGGAGGCGGCGGGTCTCACGCAAGAGGAACTGGCCCAACGTGCGCTGATGTCCCGCACGCACATCGCCCACATCGAGGCGGGGCGGCGCAGGCCGGATGTGAAGGATGCGCAGCGGCTGGATCAAGTGCTGGAAACCGGCGGGTTCTTCGAGCGGTTTCTGCCGACGCTGGACGGCAGGAGGGTGGCCGAGCACTTCGAGGAGGCGCTGGAGTTCGAGGGCCAGGCGATCGAGATCCGCGAGTATGCGCCCAGCCTGGTGCCGGGTCTCCTGCAGACCAAGGAGTACGCGTACGAGGTCTTCAGCTCCGGCTATCCGCGCAAGAGCGACGAGGAGCTTGACAAGCTGATGGCCACGCGGCTGGAACGGGCGCGCATTCTCGACAACTTCCACTCGCCCGAGGTCTGCTGGCTCCTCGATGAGGCAGTACTGCGGCGTGCGGTCGGAGGTCCGGCCGTGATGTGCCGGCAGCTGGGTCACATCGTGGAGTTGAGTGAGAGCCGCCGTATCCGCGTCCACGTGCTCCCGTACTCCGTGGGTGCCCATGCCCTACAGGCGGGATTTCTCTCCCTCATGTGGTTCGAAGACCTTCCGCCCATTGCTTATGCGGAGGGCGTGAAGAACGGGCGGATCATGGAACTGCCATCCATGGTGCGCGAGTGCCAGGAGCTTTACGATCAAGCATTGGGCGACGCCTTGTCGCGCCGAAAGTCCCTGGACCTACTCAGGTCTGTCGCGGAGGGTTACGAACATGAAGTGCAGCGAGCACACCATTCCTGACACCTCGGCGCTGTCCGGCTGGCGCAAGTCGTCGTACAGCGGCGGCAGCAGCGACAACTGCCTCGAAGTGAACGACACCGCCGCCCCCACCCACGTCCCCGTCCGCGACAGCAAGAACCCGACCGGTCCCGCCGTCGTCTTCTCGGCGCCCGTCTGGGCGGCATTCGTCGGTGCTGTCAAAAAGTAGGGTGCTGATAGTCGGGGCGGGGCTGGCCGGTACCGCCACGGCGATCCGACTGCTCCGCTTCGCCCGCAGGCCGCTTGAGGTCGTGCTTCTCGAAAAGCGTCCCGACTACCGGTCCGCCGGCGTCGCGTACCACCGGGAGGGCAACCCCTGGGACCATGTGTTCAACATCCAGGCGGGCCGGATGTCGCTGTTCCGGGAGGACGTTCTCGACTTCGTCCGCTGGGCCAACTCCGAGGCGGACCGCAGGGGCTGGCCGGCGCAGTGGGCCGAGCACGAGTTCGTGGAGCAGGGCCCGGCGCCGAGGAGGATCTTCCAGGACTACCTGACCGAGCGGCTGGCCGAGGCCCGGCGGGAGGCCTGTCCCGGTGTCGTACTCGTCGAAGCGGACGGCGAGGCGGTCGACATGAACGTACGGTCGGCCGGTGTCGATGTGACGGTCCGCCGGCCGTCCGCGGGCGGCCTCGGGGCCGGGCCGGGGCCGGAACCGGCCCTGCTGTCCGTGCTGTCCGCCGATCACGTCGTACTCGCGACCGGTCTCGAACTCAGGGAACCGCCCTTCGCCGCCGAGGTGCTCACACACCCCTCCTTCGTGCGGAATCCGTTCTCCGAGGCCGGCGTCCGCAAGCTGGAGACGCTGCCGTCCGAAGCGACCGTCGCGATCGTCGGATCCGTGCTGAGCGCGTACGACTCGGCGGGTCTGCTGCTGCGCCAGGGGCACACCGGGAGGATCCATCTGATCTCCAGGACCGGGACGGTGTTCCGGACGTACCCGGCCGGCCACGAGCACCGAGTGTTACGACTGCCCTGCCCGAGCGCGCTGCTGGAGCCGTACCGGAACCGGGAGGAGTTCGTCGCCCGGGTCTGGTCCGAGTGGGAGGCGGCGTGCTCGACGGTCGCCCGGGAGCACCCCGGAGTGCATCCGTCGGTGATCGCGGAGCGGGTGGCCAAGGCGTGGGAGCCGTATCTTCCCGAGGTCGTCGAGCGCATTCCCTCGGCGGAACTGCGGGGCCTGCTGGACGAGTTCAGTACCGCGATAGCCGCGTTCCGGGTCGGTGCGGTGGAGTACACGATGGCGGTCATCGAGCGTGCGATGCGCCCCGCGGACGGGCCGGTGAAGCTGGTCGTCGGTGCGGTGGAGAGGGTCACGCCGGTGGCGTCGGGGCGGCTGGTCGTCTCGGTCGCGACCGCGGAGCGGAGACGCTCCATCGAGGCCGACCTGGTGGTGTCCCACTTCGGCAGGGAGTGGGACTACAGCAGGGTCGGCCGGCCGCTCTGGCGCAATCTCCTCCGGAAGGGGATCGCGGTACCCCATGAGCGCACCGGGCGCGGCCTGGAGGTCGACGCACAGGGAACGCTCCTGGGCCCCGACGGGGAGCCGGCCGGCCCGATCTCCGCGGTCGGTGTGCCGAGAGAGGGCGACGAGCTCGTGCGGAACGGCCGGACCGGTGCGTTCGCCTTCAATCTCGCCGCCATCAAGAACCAGTCGATCGCGGTGGCCGCGCGCGTGGTCGCGGAACTGGAACTGCGGGAGGACGGGCCGGCACAGGACATGGATCAATTCCGCTGCGACGTGGGCGAGTTGGGGGAAGCCGCGCGGGGCGGGTTCGAGGAGGCGGTGCTTCTGGAGGTGCGGAGGCTGGCCACGCGGACGCGACGCGAGCGGGAGCTGCTCGATTCCCGGGTGGACGCCTGCATCCGGGCCATCGGCGGACGCCCGGCCCTCCCCGGTCCCCTCGGTCCTCCCGGTCCTCCCGGTCCTCCCGGTCTTCCGGGACTTCCGAAGGAGGCCTTCCGGCGCGAACGGCTGATGAGGGTGGTCGTCAACCGGGCGGCCGTCGGGCGGCTCACCGACGTCTCCGTGACACCACTGCAACTGCGCCGGCAACTGGGGTTGGCGAACGAACCGGGGGCCGCGGACGCCGAAGATCCGAGGGACTGACAGTCCCAGAAATCCGCCATTTGCTCGCCGCGGTCTTCCGCGCACCGGCCATGACAGCTGCCAGACTGCTGGTCAGGGCACGAAACCGCACTGGAGTACCAGGTGAACGGGCGACGGATTCAAGGGTTCCTGCTGGCCGGTGGGGCACAGAGTGTGCTGCGCGGTACGTGCAACCGCACCAGAAGGCCACGCGAGGGATCCATCCTGGTCGCCCCCGGCCTCGACGTGGGGCTGTACGACGCGATCGTGACGGCGCGGGCGGTCGTCTGCGGTTCGGGTGGGCTGACCGGCCATATGCAGTCCCTCTGCCGGGGCAGGGGAATTCCCGTGCTCCGCGTCGACGAGGCGGATCTCACCGACCTGGTCGGCGAAGTGACGCTGGACCTGGAGAGCCAGACGATCGTCGTCGGGCCCGATGCGAGGGCCGAGGCCTCGGGGTCGTGGGCCCCGGGCCCCGGGCCGGCCGATCTCGGCTCGGCGTGTGCGGTCATCGCGGATCTGCAGGACGTCCGGACCATCAACGCGTGCGGGCCCGTCGCGGAGCGGGTCGACTGCTTCTTCATCCGGGAGGAGTTCCTCTGCCTGGCGGCGGCCCTGCGTCCGCTGGACTCCCTGGCCGGCGGCCCCGCCCGGATCGCGGGCTACGGGCAGTCCGTCGCGGACCGGCTGTGCGGCTACGCCGACGCACTCCTGCCCGGCCAGCGACTGGTCCTGCGGCTTCTCGACCTCCGCTCCGACCACGCGGCCGGCGTCACCGAGCTGGCCCCGGTGCCGGTCGAACCGAACCCCGAGCTCGGTCTGCACGGCGCTCGCTGGCTCCTGGGTTCGACCGCCTACCGGGACGCGCTGCACACCGTGCTCGGCTCCCTGCGGGAGCGGCTCGGCGCGGACGCGGGCCGCGTGCACCTGTCCGTGCCCTTCCTCACCGATGAGCGGGAGTTCACCCGGATCAGGGCGCACCTGGAGGTGCCGGAGGAGGTGCCCTTGTCGGCGTTCGTCGAGACGCCCGCGGCGGTGCACGCCGCCGGGGCGCTCTGCGCGGCGGGCGCCAGTGAACTGTTCGTCGGCACGAAGGACCTGGTGCAGTTCTGTCTCGCCGCGGACCGGACCAACCACCTGGTCGCCGACTCCTACCAGACCCGGCACCCCGCCGTCCTGGACGCGATGCGCAGGGTGGTGGAGTCCGCGCGTGCCGCGGGAACCCCGGTGCGGGTCTTCGCGCTGGGTGCGGATCTCGCCCACTACCTGGAACACCTGCCCGCGCCGGACGGCTACATGATGTGTACCGCCGAACTCCGGCAGCTGCTCCTCCAGGGGCAGTCCTGACACCGGGCCGGGAGGCGATGGCGGCCGGCCGGCGGGCAGGCGAAGGCGACACGCTCAGCGCGTCAGCGCCAGCGCCGCCACCGCCGCGACCACCGTCGTCGTCGCCAGCACCGCGCCCGTCCCCATCAGGCGCCCCATCGGCACCCGTACGCCGTACGCATGGCAGCGCTCGTACCACAGGAGCGTCGCCAGGGACGCCCACGGGGTGATCACCGGGCCGGCGTTGGTGCCGACCAGCAGGGCGAGGAGCTGGTCGTGGTTGGCGACCGGGACCGCCGCCTCTCCGGCGAGGTAGACGGGGAGGTTGTTGAGGGCGTTGGACAGGCCGCCGCCCACCGCCGCCGCGCGGAACAGGCCCAGCGTGCCGCCGTCGTCGCCGACCGCCGAGGCCAGCAGCTCATGCAACCCGTGTGCGTTGACCGTCTCGACCACCAGGAACATGCCGGGCACCATCACCAGCAGCCGCCAGGGGATGAGCGACAGCCGGATCGCGGAACGGTCGCGCACCGCGAAGGCCGCCACGGCGACCAGCGCGGCCGTCGCGGAGGCCATCCACAGCGGGACGTCGGCCACCAGGATGGCGATCAGGAAGCCGGCGCAGGCGAGCGCGCAGGCGCGGAAGAGCACCGGGTCGACGGGGCGGTGCACGGCGGGCGGCGCGTAGCGGTCGGCCGCGCCGGGGCGGACGTCCGCCGCGCGCGCCGCACCGGGGCCCGACACCGGCACGGCGGCCGGCAGACCGGACTCGTCGGCAACAGGCCCCCCACGCCTGCCCCGCCGCCAGAAGAACAGCCACAAACAAGCCATGGTCACGGCCAGCGCGGCGAGTTGCGGCGCCCACATGCGGCCCGCCAGGCCCAGCGGGGACAGGGCGACCCGGTTGGCGGCCAGCAGGTTCGTCAGGTTGGACACGGGCAGCAGGAGGCTCGCCGTGTTGGCCAGCCACACCGTGGTCATCGCCAGGGGTACCGGCGCGATGCCCACCCGGGAGGCGAGCGCCAGCATCACCGGGGTCAGCAGGACGGCCGTGGTGTCCAGGTTCAGGGCGATCGTCGTGACGGAAGCGAAGGCCACGCAGAGGAGGAACAGGAGCGGATAACTGCCCCGGCCCGCCCGCGCCACCCGGGCCGCCAGCACGTCGAACACCTCGGCCCTGCTGGTCAGTTCGGCCAGCACGATCACCGTGCCCAGGAAGCCCAGGAGCGGTGCGATGCGGGTCATCGCGGCGGAAGCGGAACCGGTGGGCAGCAACCCCGTGGCCACACACAGCAGTCCGGTCGCCAGCAGACCGATCGCCACCCGGTCGAGGACATGCAGACGCAAGAAGGCACGCACGGTGGGAAGGGTCGCACAGTTGTGCTCTTCTGTGACCGGGCCGCCACTCGGGAGGCTGTCGAACGCCTGGAAACGGCGGGTATCGGTCTCTCTTCTCACGGCATCATGAATACTATGGTGGCTCGACAGAACGCCCCGGGGGACACCGGGCCATTGGACTTCTTCATCAGCTACTCACCCGCCGACGAACGCTGGGCGTCCTGGATCGCCTGGACCCTGGAAGAGGCCGGGTACCGGACGGTTCTGCAGGCCTGGGACTTCGTGCCGGGCACGAACTTCGTCGACTTCATGGACCGCGGCGTGAGCGAGTCCGCCGCCGTCATCGCCGTACTCTCACGCAACTACGAACGCTCCCGGTACGGGCGCATGGAATGGCAGGCCGCGCTGCGCGCCGATCCGGACGCGCCGGAGCGGCGGCTGCTCACCGTACGGGTCGAGGACATCCCGGTGGAGGGGCTGCTGGCCACCATCACCTACGTCGACCTGGTGCCGGTCGCCGATCCGGCGGCGGCCCGTGAGCTGCTGCTCGCCCGGGTCCGGCAGGCCCTCGACGGGCGGGCCCGGCCCAGCCTCGCGCCCGGATATCCGGGCGGCGCGAACGGGCAGCCCGCCCCGGCCACCGCCCCGGCCGTCCCGAGTCCCGGGCGGCCGCTCGGCGGGCCCGGCTGGGCCGGGCGGCGCAGACCGGCCGCGGCGCCGTCGTATCCGCGGGTGTCCGCGGAGGTCCGGGAGCGGGAGGCGGTCACCGTGCTCCAGCTGGCCGGGCCCGCCTTCGGGCGGGGGCAGGACCCCGCCGAACTGCAGGCCGCGATCTGGGGCGACCTGGTCGAGCTGACCGACGCGGGGGCGCCCTCGCCCGACCTGCTGGTCGTCACCGGGGATCTCACCGCCTCGGGCAGCCGGCGCGAGTTCGAGCAGGCCCTCGCCTTTCTCACCGGGCTGCGGGCCCTGCTCGGGCTCGAACCGCACCGGGTCGCCCTCGTCCCCGGCGGTCAGGACGTCAACCAGGCCGCCTGTCAGGCCTACTTCAGCACCTGCGAGGCCGACGAGATGCCGCCCCGGCCGCCCTACTGGCCCAAGTGGCGGCACTTCGCCCGGCTGTTCCAGGAGCTGTACCAGGGGCTGGACGTCGTCTTCGACAGCGATCAGCCGTGGACCCTCTTTCCCGTGCCCGAACTGCACACCGTCGTCGCGGGGTTGAACTCGTCCATGGCCTACAGCCATCGGCCCGACGACCAGTACGGGGTGATCGGCCGGGAACAGGCCGCCTGGTTCGCGCAGGCGCTGCGGCCGCACGAGACCGAGGGATGGCTGCGGATCGGCGTCGTACGGCATGCGCCCGGTGCCGGCCGGCCCGCCGCCTCCGGCGTCCGCCGGGGCGGAGCGCCGGGCACCGCCGCCCTGGACGGCAGCGGTCCGCTGCGCGACACCGATGTGCTGACCCGGCTGACCGCGCCCCGGCTCCATCTGCTGCTGCACGGCCCGGCCGACGCCGGCGCGGCGCAGCCCGACCTGGCCACCGCCGCCGGCGAGGTGCCGGTGATCGGCACGGTCCGGCCCGGCGCGCACCAGCTGGTGCGGGTCAGCAGGGACGGGCTCGCCGTCTGGCAGGGGCCGGGGGAGCCGCGGCGGCGGCCGGCCCAGTGGCAACGGTCCGACCGGGCCTTCGCGCCCCTGCCGGGGGAAGCCCCCGATCCGGACCCCGTCGCCCCCGACCCCGAACCCCGCGCCGTACAGACCCCCGCCGAGATACTGCTCGCACGGGTCGCCGAAGTGTGCCGCACCCGGCACGAGGGCGCCCAGCTGCGCCCGGTGGACGGTCCGGTGCCCCAACTGCTCGTCACCTGGAGCCAGTCCGGCTTCGTCCGCCAGCAGCGCGTGGCCGTGCACACCGGCACCCCGACCGGCGAGGACGTCGACCGGTTCGTGGCCCTCGTGCACGCCGCCGACGCCGAGACCGAGGCCGAACTCGTCCACGACGGCCCGCCGCCCGCCCGCGAGCTGCGCGACGCGGCCCGCCGCCGGGGCGTCCGGGTGCGCAGCTTCACCGAGTTCCAGGGCCTGCTCGACCTGCGCGGCTACGTCCTGGCGCAGAGCGAGCGGCTGCGCACCGACTTCCGCTATCCCCCGGGCATGTACCTGCCGCAGCGGTACCGCGAGGTGGAACGCCTCGACGCCGAGGACCGCGACGGGCTCGTCGACGAGATGCTGCGGCTGCTCGACTCCGACCAGGGGCGCTTCCTGCTGCTCCTCGGCGACTTCGGGCACGGCAAGACCTTCGCGCTGCGCGAGCTGGCCCGTCGTATCCCCGGCGAACTGCCGCACCTCGTACCGCTGTTGATCGAGCTGAACGCCCTGGACCGGGCCTACTCGTTCGAAGGGCTCGTGGCCGGCCACCTCGCCGCCCACGGCGTCGACAACATCGACCTGCGTGCCTTCCGGTACATGCTCCAGCAGGGCCGGATCGTGCTGCTCTTCGACGGCTTCGACGAACTCGTCAACCAGGTCACCTACGACCGCGCCGCCGAACGCCTCCAGGTGCTGCTGGACTCCGCCGTGGACAGCGCCAAGATCGTGGTCTCCAGCCGCACCCAGCACTTCCGCTCCCAGGGCCAGGTGCTCACCGCGCTCGGCGAACGCGTCGGCCTGCTCCCGCACCGCCGGGTGCTGGCCGTCCAGGAGTTCACCCCGCAGCAGATCCGCGCCTACCTGGTCAACCGCTACGACGGCGACGAACGCGCCGCCGACCACCGGCTCCGGCTCCTCGACGCCATCCCCGACCTGCTCGCCCTGTGCCGCAACCCCCGGCTGCTCGGCTTCGTCGCCGACCTCGACGACGACCAGCTGCGCGCGGTCGCCGGCGCCGGTCGCGCCCTCAGCCCCGCCGGGCTGTACCAGGAAGTGCTCACCGCCTGGCTGAGCTTCGAGGCGCAGCGCGCCGGCGGCGGCCCCGGCCGGGCGCCCGGACTCTCCCTGGAGCAGCTGTGGGACGCGGTCACCGCACTCGCCCTGCGGCTGTGGGAGAGCGGCCAGGACTCACTGCGCCTGGACGAGCTGACCGACGTCGCCGAGACCCTCACCGGGCTCGCCGACACCCGGCTGTCGGCGCCGCAGACCGCACACGCCATCGGCTCCGGCAGCCTGCTGGTGCGCAGCGACGACGGCGTGTTCCGGTTCATCCACGGCTCGGTGGTGGAGTGGCTCGTCGCCCGCGAGTGCGCCCGCAGGCTCACCGACGGCGACAGCAGCCTGCTCGGCCGCCGCCAACTCAGCCAGCTGGCCGTCGAGTTCCTGTGCGACCTCGCCGACCACCGGATCTGCCAGGCCTGGGCCGAGCGGGAACTGTCCGGCCCGCCCGGGGACGGCTCACTGGACGCCGCCCACGCCAACGCGGTGAAGATCCTCAGCCGGCTCCGGGTGCCCGCCCACACCGATCTGCGCGGCGCCGCCCTCGCCGGGGAGGACCTGTCCCACCGCGACTTCTCCGGCGTCGACCTCACCCGCGCCGACCTCACCGACGCCCGGCTCGTCGGCGCCGGCCTCTCCGGCGCCGTCCTGCGCGGCGCCCGGCTGGTCGGCGCCCGGCTCGACGGCGCGGACCTCACCGGCGCCGACCTGCGCGGCGCCGACCTCAGACGGGCCCGGCTGATCGGCACCGACCTCACCGGCGCCCGCGTCGACGGCGGCCGGTGGCAGCGGGCCGCGCTGATCGCGGCGACCACCGGAGCCGTGGCGCGCGCTCCGGAACTGGCCGGTGCGGCCGTCGCCCCCGGCATGTCCGTCGACGCCGGCTTCCGGCCCTCCACCGTCGGTGTCCCCTACGGCTACGAGGCCCGCATCCGACTGCCCGAGCCCATCTCCTACAGCCCCGACGGGGAACTGCTCGCCGTGGGCAGCGAGGACGGCGGCGTCCTGGTCTGCGACGCCGGCACCGGCCTCCCGCTGCGCACCCTGCAGGGCCACACCGGCCGGGTCTACGCGGTCAAGTTCCGCGAACGCGTGCTGGCCACCGGCAGCTCCGACGGCACCGTACGGCTGTGGGACCCGGTCTCGGGCCGCTGCCTGCACCGGCTGGAGATCCACCGGAACGGCGTGTGGCCGGTGGCCCTCGACACCGACGGCGCACGCCTGGCCACCGGCGACGCCGACGGCGTCGTCACCGTCTGGGACACCGCCACGGGCACCCCGCTGCACCGGCTGCCCGGACACTCCGCGCCCGTCTACACCGTGGCGTTCGGGCCCGGCGACACCACTCTGGTCACCGGGGACGCCTCCACCGTCGTACGCCTGTGGGACCTGGCCACCGGGCGGCAGACCGGCGAGCTGCCCGGTCACCACGGCGTGGTGTACCGGGCGCGGTTCAGTCCGGACGGCACCCTGCTGGCCACCGCCGACCGGGGCGACGACGAGCGCGGCGGCACGGTGCGGGTGTGGGACTTCTCCACTGGGGCACTGCGCCACGAGCTGCCCGGACACTCCGGCCGCGTCTACACCCTGGACTTCCACCCCGGCGGCACCCTGCTGGTCAGCGGTGACACCCAGGGCGAGGTACGGCTGTGGGACCTGGCCACCGGCGGCTCCGCCGGGCTCCTCGGCGGCTGCCAAGGAGCCGTGTACCAGGTGCTGTTCGACCTCGACGGGGCCCTGCTCGCCGCCGGGGACAGCGCCGGGGTGGTCCGGCTGTGGCGGATCGACCCGGCGGCCGACCCGGTCGCCGTACCACTGAACCGGCAGCCCGCTGAGCACCGCGGCTCGGTGTGGGTGTGCAAGTTCCGCCCGCACGGCGACACACCCGCCCAGGGCCCCGGCGCGCTGCTGGTGACCGGCGGCAACGACGGCGTCGTACGGCTGTGGGAGCCCGCCACCGGACAGGGCAGGCGCATCCTGCGCGGCCACGGCCGGCGCATCGGCACCCTGTCCTTCAGCCCCGACGGCGCGATGCTGGCGGCCGGCGGCAACGACGGTGTCGTCCGGGTGTGGCACGCCGCCTCCGGCCGGCGGCTGCGCGAACTCACCGGCCAGAGCGACCGCCTGGTCTCCGCGGCCTTCGGCCCCGTCGGCCCCCTGCTGGCCACCGCCAGCAGCGACGGCGACATCTACCTGTGGAACGCGGCCACCGGCGAGTACCAGCGCGAACTCGACGTCGAGACCGACCATGTGTGGGCGGAGGCGTTCAGCGCCGACGGCAAACTCCTGGCCACCGCCAACGACGACGACACGGTACGGCTGTGGTACCGGACCACCGGAGCGCATGTCGCCACCATCACCGAGCACTTCGGGCGGGTGCGCGCGATCGCCTTCCGGCCCGACGGCGCGGTGCTGGCCACCGGCTGCGACGATCGCAAGGTGCGGATCGTGGAGATGGACGGCCACGGCATCACCGCCGAGCTCGACGGCCACTCCGACCGGGTGTACGCCGTCGCCTTCGCCCCCGACGGCTCCTGGCTGGCCAGCGCCTCCTGGGACGGTACGGCGGTGATCTGGCGGGACGGCGAGATCGACCACCGGCTGACCGGCCACACCGGCAAGCTCTGGACGGCGGCGGTGCATCCGTCAAGGGCCTTGCTGGCGACGGCGGGCGACGACCGTACCGTTCGTCTCTGGAACCCCGACACCGGTGAGGAGACGGCTCTTCTGACGGGCCACACCGGCCGAATCCTGGCCGTGGCCTTCAGCCCCGACGGCTCCCTGCTGGCCAGCGGCGGCGAAGACGGAACGGTACGGCTGTGGAACGTCCCCGCCGACACCCCGGCCACCCTGCGGGTCACCCTGGTCGGCATGCCCGGCGGCTGGGCAGCACTGTCCCCGTCCGGCGGCTACAAGCACGAGGGAGACGTCACCGGCGAGTTCTGGCACGCGGTCGGCATGTGCCGCTTCGAGCCCGGCGAGCTGGACGGGCATCTGCCCGGGGTGTGGCAGGTGCCGCTGGACGCTCCCCTGGGGTGAAGAGTGGGAGAGGGGTGGTTTTGAACGCGTTCAATTGTCGGCGTACGCTCATCCCATGAGCGACAGAGCCGCCCTGCTCAAGGGCATTCGCGTCTGGTTGGTCCTCTTTGTCGTGTGCCTCGTGCTCAGCGGGGCCACCGCCTTCCCCCTGGTCCACGAACTGCGCTGGACCGAGAGCGCGTTGGCCGCGCTGCACGTGCCCGACCACCTGCCGGGACTGACGGACTGGATCTCACGGGTGCGCGACGGGCTGGACACCGCCGACTCCGACTACCCCTTCCTCCTCTACGGCACCGACTGGCTGGCCTTCGCCCACATCGTCATCGCGGTCGCCTTCTACGGGCCGTACCGCGACCCCGTCCGCAACATCTGGGTCGTCGAGTTCGGGATGATCGCCTGCGCCGGCATCATCCCGCTCGCCCTCGTCTGCGGACCGATCCGGGGAATCCCGTTCTGGTGGAGCCTGATCGGCATGTCCTTCGGGGTCTTCGGCGTCGTCCCGCTGTATGTCGTACGGAAGAAGATCAAGCGGCTGGAGTCGCTGGGCTCCCCGGCTCTCGCCGCGTAAGAAACTGTTATCGGTGCCCCCTCCGCCCCGTCTCCTTGCGTCACCGGTTCCTCACGCACGGAGTCACCCCGCATGCCCAGCCCTGCCCACGAGCACGTCAACAAGCACCGTCCGAGCCGCCGGGGGCTCTTCACGCTCGGCGGCTCACTCGCGGCGGCCGGAGCGCTCGGGGGCGGGATCGCCGCGTTCACCGGTGCCGGGGCGGATGCCGCACCGGCCGGCTCGAAGAGGGCGAGCCGGGCCTTCGCCCACCCCGGGCTCCTGCACAACGCCGCCGACCTGCACCGCGCCAAGGTCCGGGTCGCCGCGGGCCGGGACCCCTGGCCGGCCGGCGGCGGCTGACCGCCAACCCGCACGCGCAGAGCACCTGGCAGGCCCGCCCGCAGGCCACCGTGTACCGCGGAGCGGGTTCCGGCCAGAACTACCGCACCCTCTACAACGACATCCACGCCGCCTTCGCCCGCTACAACCTCGGCAAGGACGTGCCCTTCACCCCGTACGGCCGGCGGTCCGGCACCGGACACGGCCGGTGGCGGGAGCAGAGCGTGCTCTCCGCCACGGCCCGTGGCGAGATCCGCCCGGTCTCGGAGATTCTGCACAACCACTACGCCCGCCGCCGCAGGCTCAGCCCCCCCGTATGTCACGGCCATGGCCGAGAAGGTGCGCGCGGAAGGCGGGGGCGGCGACTACGGGCCCCACAGCGGCGGCTACGACCAACTGGGCTTCGGCACGCTGCTCTACAGCAGGTGACGTACACGTGAGACACACACGGGAGACGGGAGCGATGGTGGCCGGGGGGGCGAACGGGACGGGCGGCACTGGCGCGACACCATCGCGGCGCGGATGTAGCGCTCCTGCGCGGCCCTCACCTCGTCGCCGGGCGGGAGAGGGCGCGGATGCCCAGGCCGGCGCGCCCCCGCCGGAGTCCGCCGGTTCCTAACGGCCGTTGCGCAGGGCGTGCAGGGTGTCGACCCGGTTGGTCGTGATCGAGTCGACGCCCAGGCCGAGCAGGCGGCTCATCGAGCGGCGGGTGTCCGGGGTCCAGACGGAGAGCAGGTGGCCGCCGTGCTGGACGCGGGCCGCGAGGTCCCGGTCGACCAGGGAGAAGCGGTAGTTGAGCCAGTGGGGGCGCACCGCGGCCAGCAGGGCGGGCCGGGGCGGGGCGAGGGTCGTCCAGGTCAGGGCGATCTCGGCGGCCGGGTCGGCGGCGCGGACGGCGAGCATGGCCTCGGCGCCCGCGCAGTAGTAGACCCGGTCGCCGGCCCCGCTCTGCCGGATCACGTCCACCACCCGGTCCGCCATGCGCCGGTCGACCCGCCCGCACAGGTCCACCATCACCCGGCTGTCTCCGATGGCCGCCAGCGCCTCCGCCAGCGTCGGCACGCCGCCCGCCGTGAGCCCGCGCACCTCCTCGGCGGACAGCGCGGCCAGCGGCCGGTCGACGTCCCACAGCCGCCGCAGCGTGTCGTCGTGCAGCAGCACGGGGATGCCGTCGCAAGTGAGCCGTACGTCGATCTCGACCGCGTCCGCGCCCCGGTCGAGCGCGGAACGCAGCGAGTCGATGGTGTTCTCACGGAAGCGGTAGGGGTCGCCGCGGTGGGCCACGGCGGTCACGGTCTGCATGACCCCCATTGTGGTGGGCGTACCGCCCGGGTCAGGAAGCGAGCCAGGTGCTGGTGTACGTGTCGATCTCCGCCGCGATCCGCGTCTTGCCGGCCGGGTCCAGGAACGAGGCCTCGACAGCGTTCTTGGCGAGGCCGGCGACGCCGCGTTCGTCCAGGCCGAGCAGCCGGGCGGCCACCGCGTACTCGTTGTTCAGGTCGGTGCCGAACATCGGCGGGTCGTCGGAGTTGATCGTGACCAGCACCCCGGCCCGCACGAACTCCTTGATCGGGTGCTCGTCCAGAGTGCGTACCGCGCGGGTGGCGATGTTAGAGGTCGGGCAGACCTCCAGCGGGATGCGCTGCTCGGCGAGGTGGGCGAGCAGCCTGGGGTCCCGCGCCGAGCTGGTGCCGTGCCCGATGCGCTCCGCGCGCAGCTCGTTCAGCGCGTCCCAGACCGTCTCCGGGCCGGTCGTCTCGCCGGCGTGCGGCACGGAGTGCAGACCGGCGGCGATGGCCCGGTCGAAGTACGGCTTGAACTGCGGTCGGGGCACGCCGATCTCGGGCCCGCCGAGTCCGAAGGAGACGAGTCCCTCCGGGCGGATCCGGTCGTCGGTGGCGAGCCGGGCCGTCTCCTCGGCGGACTCCAGGCCGGCCTCGCCCGGGATATCGAAGCACCAGCGCAGCACGGTCCCGAACTCGGCCTCGGCCGCCTTGCGGGCGTCCTCGATCGCCGCCATGAAGGCCAGCTCGTCGATGCCGCGCCGGGTGGAGGAGAACGGCGTGACGGTCAGCTCGGCGTAGCGCACCTGCTGCCGGGCCAGGTCGCGGGCCACCTCGAACGTCAGCAGCCGGATGTCCTCCGGGGTGCGGATCAGGTCGACGACCGACAGATACACGTCGATGAAGTGGGCGAAGTCGGTGAAGGTGAAGAACTCGGCCAGGGCCTCGGGGTCGGCGGGGACCTTGGAGTCGGGGTGGCGGGCGGCCAGCTCCGAGACGATGCGGGGGGAGGCGGAGCCGACATGGTGGACGTGCAGTTCCGCCTTGGGCAGCCCGGCGATGAAGGTCCGCAGATCGCGGTCGGCCGAGCCGCCGGCGGATACGGAACTGTCGGTCATGGGGTCCTCCCCGGGAAGGGCGCCCGCGGAGCGGGGTCCGTGGTGCGGGCGCGGTGATCGGCTGATCGGTTGCGCGAGATCATCGTAGGCCCCGACTCGCGCCGCCTTTGCCTGCCCTTAGCATGGCGACACAGTCAGCAGAGGGGTCCATCACCATGTCCGACCACGTGCCGCAGTCCACGCCACAGGAGAACCGGCCTGCCGGCACGAGCCCGACGGCACCGCCGGTGTCCCTGGACAAGGGGGCGGGGGAGCAGCCCGGCGCGGTGCAGGACGCGATACCCGGGTCCCGCCCGGACGCCGGCACGCGTGCCGACTCCGTCCACTACCAGCAGACCCTGACCTCGCTGCCCGCGACCCCGGCCGAACCCGCCGACGCCGTACGGCCGTCCTGGGCCCCGCCGACCGCCCACGCCACACCCCCGGCGGCGAACCCCTTCGCACCCCCGCCGGCCATGCCTCCCGCGGCCACGCCCCCCGCGAACCCGTACGCCCCGCCGGCCACGCAGCACGCGGGACCGGAGCCGGTGCCCCCGCCGCCCATCGCCCCGACCGGCCCCGGCCAGGTGCCGTACGGCTACCCGGGCACTGCGTCGGCGTACGCCTACCCGGGCCTGCAGCAGCAGCCGCCGTACGGCACCCCTTATCCGTCCGCCAACGGCTACGGCTGGCCCGGCATGCCGCTCATGCCGAGCAACGGCATGGGCACGGCCTCACTGGTGCTGGGCATCCTGTCGGCCGTCCTCTTCGTGCTCTGGCCGCTGGCCCTGATCATGGGCGTCCTCGCCATCATCTTCGGCATCCTGGGCCGCGCAAAGGCGAAGCGAGGCGAGGCCACCAACCCCGGCATGGCCCTGGCGGGCCTCATCTGCGGCGGCGCGGGCATCGCCATCGTCGCGGGCTTCATCGGCATCATCATCGCGGTCAACACCTGAAACAGCGGGCGCTGCAGCAAGCCCAAGGGCTGGACCGCTTCTCTAGACCGCTTCTTTCGCGGCCAAGATCTCACGCGCCTCCATGAGGGCGAACCCCAGCAGATTCGGCCCTCTCCACCGCTCCGGATCCGAAGCAGCCGCGTCGTCCGCCGCCAGCCCGATCCCCCACACCCGGTCGAGCGGGCTGGCCTCGACCAGCACACGATCGCCCGTGCTCAGCAGAAACGCGCGGAGCGCCCCGTCGGCCGCGAACTTCGCCACGCTGCCCTCGACCACGATCCCGAAGCGCTCCCGCTCCCATATCGCCTCGTCGAGGCCGCGCACCAGCCGCCCCGCCTTCTTCGCCTGGGCGGGATCCTTCGCGGCCAGGATCCGCCGCTCCGCCTCCGCGTCCTCGAAGAGCCGCGCCTTGCCCGCCATCATCCAGTGCTCGGCCGTCGCGTATTCCACCCCGTCGACCACGAAGGGCGACGGCCACCACTGGCTCAGACAGCTCGCGCCGATCCTGCCGTCCGGCCTCGGCCGGTGCCCCCAGAAGTGCAGGTACTTCACCTTCGCCCCGGCCCGGACCTCGCTGATCAGCGCTTCCACCCCGTCGATCTTTCCCATGCACGCGAGTCTGGCACGCACCACTGACACTCCGTCCGCCCTTTTCCGTCTCCACTCGACATCTGGTCGACAGATTCCGTCGCGTAACCAAAAGGCAACAACGGAATCACTTGTTGGAGTCCTATTGCTCTGTCAGGATCGGCACTCAAATCGAGCTGGAGCTACGCCACCCACCCCCCGGGACGGGGCGAACGGCGGAGGAGAGCGACATGCACAACCCGGGCACCGCCACCCCGGAACGATTTCCCGCCGAGGAGCGATTCGCCGACGGCGCGCAGTTCATCGCCGGCCGGCCGGCCAAGGGCACCTCGGGACGCACCCACGCCGTGGTCGACCCCGCCACCGGCGCCGAGGTGTACACCTATGAGCTGGCCGGCGCCGACGACGTCGACGCGGCCGTCACCGCCGCGCGCGAGGCCTTCCCGGGCTGGTCCTCGGCCACCCCGGGCGAGCGCTCCGACGCCCTGCACCGGTTCGCCGGCGTGCTCGCCGAGCGCGCCGAGGACTTCGCCCGCGCCGAGTCCCTGCAGTGCGGCAAGCCGCTGAAGCTGACCCGCGAGTTCGACGTACCGGGGACCGTCGACAACACCGCCTTCTTCGCGGGCGCCGCCCGGCATCTGCAGGGGCAGTCCGCCGGCGAGTACTCGGGCGACCACACGTCGTACATCCGGCGCGAGCCGATCGGTGTCGTCGGGTCCGTCGCGCCGTGGAACTACCCGCTGCAGATGGCGGCTTGGAAGATCCTCCCGGCGATCGCCGCGGGCAACACCATCGTGCTGAAGCCCGCCGAGCTGACCCCGCTCACCTCGCTGCTCTTCGCGCAGGCCGCCACGGACGCCGGTATCCCGGACGGGGTCGTCAACATCGTCACCGGGACCGGGAGGGAGGTCGGGGAGCGCCTCGTCGGGCACCCCGACGTGGCCATGACCTCCTTCACCGGGTCCACCGCCGTCGGCAAGCGCGTCGCCGAGGTCGCCACCGCCACCGTCAAGCGGCTGCATCTGGAGCTGGGTGGCAAGGCGCCCTTCGTCGTCTTCGACGACGCCGATCTGGAAGCCGCCGTCCACGGCGCGGTCGCCGGCGCGCTCATCAACACCGGCCAGGACTGCACGGCCGCCACGCGCGCGTACGTACAGCGACCGCTCTACGAGGCGTTCGTGGAGCGGACCGCCGCGCTGATGGAGACCGTGCGGCTCGGCGACCCGTTCGCTGACGGAACCGACCTCGGCCCGCTCATCTCGCACGTCCAGCGGGACCGGGTGGCGGGGTTCGTGGACCGGGCGCGCCGCTACGCGCGCGTGGTGACCGGCGGCGAGGCGCCCCGGGGCGACCTGGCGAAGGGCGCCTACTACCGGCCGACCCTGATCGCCGACGCCGCCCAGGACAGCGAGATCGTCCAGTCCGAGATCTTCGGCCCGGTACTGGTCGTACTGCCGTTCGGCGATGATGATGAGGGCATCCGGCTGGCCAACGACACCCCGTACGGCCTCGCCGCCTCCGCCTGGAGCAGCGATGTCTACCGGGCGAACCGCGCCACCCGCGACATCAAGGCGGGCTGTGTGTGGATCAACGACCACATCCCGATCATCAGCGAGATGCCGCACGGCGGGTACAAGGCCTCCGGCTTCGGCAAGGACATGTCGGCGTACTCCTTCGAGGAGTACACGCAGGTCAAGCACGTAATGTTCGACAATACGGCGGTGGCCCGGAAGGACTGGCACCGCACGATCTTCGGGGACCGGTAGCAACCGTCGTCCGGTGATGCCGGACATCTCGCACAGACGGCTGCTGCCGGGTCGACGATCCGGCCCCGACCAGGCCGACCCTCCCTCCGAAAGGGCACCACGCGCATGGAGCAGTACGAGCCCGACCGCCTGACGCCGGTCGAAGCCGCCGCCGTACGGCGCAGTCTCCGTAACGGCCGGGCCGCCATGACCCGTCGCTCGCTGCTGCGCGCCTCCGCGGGCGGCGCGCTGGCGGTCGGCGGCCTCGGGGCGCTCAGCGCCTGCGGGATCCCCGCGGCGAACAAGTCCCAGGGCGGCGTCTCCGCCGACGACCACTCGGCCACGGAGAAGGTCGTCAACTTCTCCAACTGGCCCGAGTACATCGACGTGGACGACAAGACCAAGCGTCACCCCACGCTCGACGGGTTCGCCCGGCGGTCCGGCATCCAGGTCAAGTACACCGAGGACATCAACGACAACGACGAGTTCTTCGGCAAGATCCAGCCGCAGCTCGCCGCCGGCCAGGACACCGGCCGTGACCTCATCGTCCTCACGGACTGGCTGGCCGCCCGCATGATCCGGCTGGGGTACGTCCAGAAACTGGACACCTCCGTCCTGCCGCACGCCTTCGCCAACCTGTCGGACCAGTTCCGCGCCCCCGACTGGGACCCGGGCCGCGCCTACTCGTACCCCTGGCAGGGCATCTCGACCGTCATCGCCTACAACAAGAAGGCGCTCGACGGCATCGAGGTGAAGTCGGTCTCCGACCTGCTCGACAACCCCAGGCTGAAGGGCCGTGTCGGCTTCCTGACCGAGATGCGCGACAGCATCGGCATGACCATGCTCGACATGGGCAAGGACCCGGCGAAGTTCACCGGCGACGACTTCGACGCGGTGATCGCCCGCCTGCAGAAGGCCGTCGACAAGGGCCAGATCCGCCGCTTCACCGGCAACGACTACACCTCGGACCTCGCCAAGGGCGACTTCGCCGCGTGCATAGCGTGGGGCGGCGACATCGTCCAGCTCCAGGCGGACAGCCCGGACGTCGGCTATGTCATCCCCGACAGCGGCTACATGACCTCGACCGACAACATGCTGATCCCCAACAAGGCGCGCCACAAGACGAACGCCGAGCGGCTCATCGACTACTTCTACGAGCCCGAGCCGGCCGCCGAGCTGGCCGCGTACATCAACTACGTGAGCCCCGTCGCGGGAGTGCAGCCCTTCCTTGCGAAGATCGACAAATCGGCGGCGAGCAACCCGCTGATCATTCCCGACAAGGCCATGCAGGCGAAGTCCCATGCCTTCCGCGCGCTGACGCAGCAGGAAGAGACCGCCTTCCAGCAGAAGTTCTCGAAGCTCACAGGGGCGTGACGACGACGATGACGACACCAGACAACAGCGGCGACGTCCGCCTCTCCGGTATCAGCAAGACCTACGCCAACGGCTTCACCGCCGTACAGCCGCTGGACCTGACCGTGCCGCAGGGCTCCTTCTTCGCCCTGCTCGGCGCCTCCGGATGCGGCAAGACCACCACCCTGCGCATGATCGCCGGTCTGGAGGAGCCCACGACGGGCGCCGTCCACCTCGGCGACCAGGAAGTGACCCACCTGCCGCCGTACAAGCGGCCGGTGAACACGGTCTTCCAGTCCTACGCCCTCTTCCCGCACCTCGACATCTTCGAGAACGTCGCCTTCGGCCTGCGCCGGCGCGGCATCAAGAGCGTGAAGAAGCAGGTGGAGGACATGCTGGAGCTGGTCCAGCTCGGCGAGCAGGCGCGCAAGAAGCCGCACCAGCTCTCCGGCGGCCAGCAGCAGCGTGTCGCCGTCGCCCGCGCCCTCATCAACCACCCGAAGGTGCTGCTGCTCGACGAGCCGCTCGGCGCCCTCGACCTCAAGCTGCGCCGTCAGATGCAGCTGGAGCTCAAGCGCATCCAGACCGAGGTCGGCATCACGTTCGTCCACGTCACGCACGACCAGGAGGAGGCCATGACCATGGCCGACACGGTCGCCGTGATGAACGCGGGCAGCGTCGAACAGCTCGGCTCGCCCACCGATCTGTACGAGAACCCGAACACCACCTTCGTCGCGAACTTCCTCGGCACCTCCAACCTCATCGAGGCCGAGGTCGACACGGAGAACGGCGCCGACATCGTCCTCAAGGCGGCCGGCGGCAAGCTCGTGCTGCCAAAGGCGCGATGTTCGGCGCCCACGAAGGCCGGGGGCAAGGTGCTGGTCGGCATCCGCCCCGAGAAGATCTCCCTCACCCACGCCGACGACGCCGGCGACATCCCCGAGGGCCGCAACCGACTCACCGGCAAGATCGCCGACGCGAGTTTCATCGGCGTCTCCACCCAGTACGTGATCGACAGCCCGGTCTGCGACGAGCTGGCGGTGTACGTCCAGAACATCGAGCGCGACGGCCGGCTGGTGCCCGGCGCCGACGTCGTCCTGCACTGGAGCCCGGCGCACACCTTCGGTCTGGACGCGACCCAGTCCCTGCTTGCTGGGACAGTGGGCTCCGCGGGCACCGAGGAAGAGGCGGCCGCCTGATGTCGACGCTCGCCGAGGCGCCCCCGCCGCTCGCTCCTCCCGCCGAGGAGAAGAAGCCGCCACGCAAGCGCGGCCGGTTCACGCCGTACTGGCTGCTGCTGCCCGGCATCCTGTGGCTGATCATCTTCTTCGCGCTGCCGATGATCTACCAGGCCTCCACCTCCGTACAGCAGGGCTCCCTGGAGCAGGGCTACAAGGTCACCTGGCACTTCGCGACCTACTGGGACGCGCTGTCCCAGTACTGGCCGCAGTTCCTGCGGTCCGTGTTCTACGCCGCCGCCGCGACCGTCCTGTGTCTGCTGCTCGGCTATCCGCTGGCCTATCTGATCGCCTTCCGCGCGGGCCGCTGGCGGAACCTGATCATGATCCTGGTGATCGCGCCGTTCTTCACCAGCTTCCTGATCCGCACCCTCGCCTGGAAGACGATCCTCGCCGACAACGGCCCGGTCGTGCACGCCCTGAACTCGCTGCACGTCCTGGACCTCACCAACTGGCTCGGCTGGACGGCCGGCGACCGCGTCCTCGCCACCCCGCTCGCGGTGGTGTGCGGACTGACGTACAACTTCCTGCCGTTCATGATCCTGCCGCTGTACACCTCGCTGGAGCGGATCGACGGACGGCTGCACGAGGCGGCCGGCGACCTGTACGCCAGGCCCTGGACCACCTTCCGCAAGGTGACCTTCCCGCTGTCCATGCCGGGCGTGGTCTCCGGCACGCTGCTGACCTTCATCCCGGCGGCCGGCGACTACGTCAACTCCGAACTCCTCGGCTCCACCGACACCCGCATGATCGGCAACGTCATCCAGACGCAGTTCCTGCGCATTCTGGACTATCCCACGGCCGCGGCCCTGTCCTTCATCCTCATGGCCGCCATCCTGGCCATGGTCACGATCTACATCCGCCGGTCCGGGACGGAGGATCTGGTCTAAATGCCCTTCGTCAACTGGCTCAAGCGCCATCTCGTCGTCATCGCGGGAATTCTGACACTCGCGTATCTGCTCCTGCCGAACGTCATCGTGACGGTGTTCTCCTTCAACAAGCCGAAGGGGCGCTTCAATTACGAGTGGCAGCAGTTCTCCCTGGACGCCTGGAAGCGGCCGTGCGGCGTCGCCGACATGTGCGGCTCACTGTCCATCAGCCTGCAGATCGCCGTCTGGGCGACGATCGGCGCCACGATCCTCGGCACGATGATCGCGTTCGCGCTGGTCCGCTACCGCTTCCGCGCCCGCGGTGCCGTCAACTCGCTGATCTTCCTGCCGATGGCGATGCCCGAGGTCGTCATGGCCGCCTCGCTGCTCACCCTGTTCCTCAACATGGGCGCCCAGCTGGGCTTCTACACGATCCTGATCGCCCACATCATGTTCTGCCTCAGCTTCGTCGTCACCGCGGTCAAGGCGCGTGTGATGTCGATGGACCCGCGCCTGGAGGAGGCCGCCCGGGACCTGTACGCCGGTCCCGTGCAGACCTTCCTGCGGGTCACCCTGCCGATCGCGGCACCCGGGATCGCCGCGGGCGCGCTGCTGTCCTTCGCGCTCTCCTTCGACGATTTCATCATCACCAATTTCAACGCGGGTTCGACCGTCACCTTCCCCATGTTCGTGTGGGGCTCGGCGCAGCGCGGCACACCCGTTCAGATCAATGTCATCGGTACGGCCATGTTCCTCGTCGCCGTCCTGTTCGTGCTGAGCTCGATGCTCATCAACAATCGCCGTAACAACCAAAAGGCATAAGCCTTTCAAGAAAGCCCTCGTAGGGAGTTGAAATCATGGCCCCAAGCGCCATGAGCCGTGGCAAAGACAACTGGATCGCCTCTCTCTCCGAAGCCCAGCCGGTCCCGTACTGGCTGGAAGACCCCGGCAAGCCCACCGCCGAGCCCGCCCTCACCGGCACCGACACCTGCGACCTGCTGGTCGTCGGCGGCGGCTACAGCGGGCTGTGGACCGCCCTGGGCGCCAAGGAGCGTGACCCGGGGCGCGACGTGGTGCTGCTGGAAGGCCGCGAGGTGGGCTGGGCCGCCTCCGGCCGCAACGGCGGCTTCTGTGCCGCCTCCCTCACTCACGGCCTGCCCAACGGCCTCGCCCGCTGGCCCGACGAGATCCAGCGACTGGAGGAGCTGGGCCGGCGCAACCTCGACGAGATCGAGGCCGCGATCGCCCGGCACGACATCGACTGCGACTTCGAGCGCACCGGTGAGATCGACGTCGCCACCGAGACCTACCAGGCCTGGGAACTGCGCGACTGGCACCGGGAGTTGACGGAGAAGGGGCTCGCGGACGGCATCGAGTTCCTGGACGCCGACGCGGTGCGCGCGCAGGTGAACTCGCCGACGTTCGAGGCGGGCCTGTGGGACCGCAGGGGCGTCGCCATGCTGCACCCCGCGAAGCTCGCCTGGGGCCTGAAGAAGGCCTGCCTGAAGCTCGGAGTGCGCGTCTACGAGCACACGCCCGCGCTGACCCTGAAGAACTACGGCGCCGGCATGTCCGTACGCACCCCGTACGGCTCGGTCCGCGCCCGCAGGGTCGCGCTCGGCACGAACATCTTCCCGAACCTGCTGCGCCGCGTGCGCTCCTACACCGTCCCGGTCTACGACTACGCGCTGATGACCGAGCCGCTGACCGCCGGGCAGCTGTCGGACATCGGCTGGAAGAACCGCCAGGGGCTCGGCGACTCGGCCAACCAGTTCCACTACTTCCGGCTGTCCGCCGACAACCGGATCCTGTGGGGCGGCTACGACGCGATCCACCACTACGGCGGCCGGGTGCGCGCCGAGTACGACGACCGGCCGGAGACGTACGCCAAGCTCGCGGGGCACTTCTTCACCTGCTTCCCGCAGCTGGAGGGCGTCCGCTTCACCCACGCCTGGGGCGGCGCGATCGACACCTGCTCACGCTTCTCGGCGTTCTTCGGCACGGCCCACCAGGGAAAGGTCGCGTACGCGGCCGGTTACACCGGCCTCGGCGTGGGCGCGACCCGCTTCGGCGCGGACGTGATGCTCGACCTGCTGGACGGGGAGCGCACCGAGCGGACGGAGCTGGAGATGGTCCGCAAGAAGCCGCTGCCGTTCCCGCCCGAGCCGTTCGCCTGGACCGGGATCGCCCTCACCAAGTGGTCCCTGGCCCGTGCGGACGCGCAGGGCGGCCGGCGCAATCTGTGGCTGCGCGCGATGGACCGGCTGGGGCTGGGTTTCGACAGCTGAGTCCCTTTCACGGGCTTTGCTGGATTTCGCGGCATTTACCCGACGCTTATGGCCGCGTCAAGCCACGAGATCTCGGAGCATGACCCCGCTCCCGCATTCCGGCGTACTGGAAGCACGGGCCTCACCGGGAGGCACCGGCTTCCACACGGAGTAGCAGGAGAAGATCATGACTCGCATCACCCGTAAGTGTGACGAATCCCGTTCCAAGCGCCGCAGGGCCCTGGCGACGGCGGTGGCCTCCGCCGCGGTCGTCGCCGGAGGCGTCATGCTCCCGGCCGCGGCCGCCTCGGCGGCGCCGCTGCACCAGGCGTCGACGGTGACCATGGCTCCCCGTCATGACCACCATGACCACGACCACGACCACTGGGGTCACCACCACAAGCACTATTACTGGGACGACTACCACCACTGCTGGGACTACTACTGGGACTACTACTGGGACTGGGACTACCAGTGGTAATCCGTAGCCGACACCGAAATGTGACCCAGGTCACCTGAAAGGCGGCGCGAAACTCGCGTAATGCCTCCGGAAGGCCTCCCTCTCTCCACCTGACGCGACCGCGCCGGACGGTCGGGTGAGAGAGGGAGGCCTTCTCATGACTGGGGCGAAGACGGCCGTCGAGTGGCTGGCATCCGTCGCACCGGATCCCGAGGCCTGCCGCTGGGAATGGGAGCGCAACCCCCTGGGGATCGCGCTGCTGCCCGTCGGCAGGGCCTGGGACGTACTGATCCTGCCGGGCGACCTCGGCCATCCGACCCTGGACGTGCTCGTCCGGGTGCTCGGCCAACCCGGCCCGGTACTCGTCGACTTCGGCGACAACCGGGTCGGCTTCTTCGTGCCGCCGGGCACCGCGGCCCGCTGGGTCGGCACCGGCATCCGTACCGCGGGACCCGGCACCTGGATCGTCGTACCGTATCCCGGCCGGGTGACCCGGGGGGTGCGCTGGCTGGTGCCACCGGACGGCTCGGGCACGCTGACCGATCCCGCGTTGCTGGAGCTGGCGATGCACGAGGCGGCGGCGCGGCTGGCCGGGGGCGGCTGAAGCCTCTTTGCCACGTGCCGCCCTGCGAGGTCACGAAGCCCCTGGACTGCCTGACGAAGAAGACGGACTGCGGCTCGTATCCGGCCCATGGGACCTGGCCGGCGCCGCGCGGTCCGATGACGCGGCCGGTGAACCGGGACCGCTGCGCGAACGGGGAGTTCCGGAAGAACCTCGACGCGTACTTCGGCCGATCACCAGGGACAGGCTGGTCAGCAGCACGGTGCACAGACACCAGCTGGCCGCCACGTCCAGCGGCCAGTGATAGCCGTGCCGGACCAGGCCGTACGACACCCCGAGGACCAGGGCCGTACAGACGGTGACCAGGCTTCGGCGGGCGGCGGTGGAGCGCAGCCACGGGAGCAGGAGCAGAGTCGCGGAGCCGTAGGCGACGGCCGCCGTGGCCGTGTGGCCGGAGGGGAAATAGCCGACGGCCGGGGGCACCACGGGGGTCCCCGGCCGGGCGGTCCAGTCCTTGAGCGGTACGACGATCGCCGGGACCAGCGCCATCAGGACGAACGCGGCGAGCGGTGGCAGCCACCAGCGGGGCGTGCCGCTGCTGCGGCCCCGCCACAGGACGTAGCCGAGGGCGACGAGGAGCACCGGCACGGCGACCTGGCCGTTCCCGAGGTCGGAGAGGAGCCCGGAGAACCGGTCCGGATGGACGAGGGCGCGGCTGAGGCGGGCGTCCAGGCGCAGCAGCGGGCCATGGGCCATGACCTGCCAGGTGCACAGGGCGAACAGCAGGGCCGGGAGAATCAGCAGCGGGGCGCGGCGGACAACGGTCGACACGGCGCCCAGCTTCGCAGACTTGCGGGGAGGGAAGGAGGTCGGCCGCCCCGGAACAGGGGGGGGTGGTTCCGAGGCGGCCGTCCGGATCGGAACGTCGCGCGCCCCGGGGGGTTTGGGGCGGCGACCGTCCGATCGGTGAGGAGATCCCGGAGCCGTCAGGCGCCGGTGATGTGCGCGAGGGCACGACCAGGTCGAAGCTGGGGAGGCCTCGCCCTGAAATCGCCCACAGTCCCCTGTGGACGGGGTGTATCTCTCATCTGGGTAGAACCTACGGCAGGCCGAGGCGCTTGGGCAGACGGAATCGCGTCCCGTCATCCACCTCCCACACGTTCTTCACACGGCCTGCCGTCGGTGCCGTTCAGAGGTGCGGATCGCTCGCTCAGATGCGCGCGAAGGCCTGCTCGATGATGTCGAGCCCCTCGCTCAGGAGGTCCTCGCCGATCACCAGCGGGGGCAGGAAGCGCAGCACGTTGCCGTAGGTGCCGCAGGTCAGGACCAGCACGCCCTCGGCGTGGCAGGCCTTGGCGAGCGCCGCGGTGGCCTCGGGGTTCGGCTCCTTGGTCGTACGGTCCTTGACCAGCTCGATGGCGATCATGGCGCCGCGCCCACGGACGTCGCCGATGATGTCGAACTTCTCGGCCATGGCGGTGAGGCGACCCTTCATGATCTCCTCGATGCGCTTGGCCTTGCCGTTGAGGTCGAGCTCCTTCATCGTCTCGATGGAACCGAGCGCGCCCGCGCAGGCGACCGGGTTACCGCCGTAGGTACCACCCAGGCCACCGGCGTGCGCGGCGTCCATGATCTCGGCGCGCCCGGTGACGGCGGCGAGCGGAAGCCCACCGGCGATGCCCTTGGCGGTCGTGATCAGGTCGGGCACGATCCCCTCGTCCTCGCAGGCGAACCACTGGCCCGTCCGGCAGAAGCCGGACTGGATCTCATCCGCCACGAAGACGATGCCGTTGTCGTTGGCGAACTTCACGATCTCCGGCAGGAAGCCCTTGGCCGGCTCGATGAAGCCGCCCTCGCCGAGCACGGGCTCGATGATGATCGCGGCGATGTTGTCCGCGCCGACCTGCTTGCTCATCTGGTCGATGGCCTGCTTGGCGGCCTCGGGACCGGCGTTCTCCGCCCCGGTCGGCCAGCGGTAGCCGTACGCCACCGGCACCCGGTACACCTCGGGCGCGAACGGCCCGAACCCGTGCTTGTACGGCATGTTCTTGGCGGTGAGCGCCATGGTGAGGTTGGTCCGCCCGTGGTACCCGTGGTCGAACACCACCACGGCCTGCCGCTTGGTGTAGGCACGAGCGATCTTGACGGCGTTCTCGACGGCCTCGGCGCCGGAGTTGAACAGCGCGGACTTCTTGGCGTGGTCACCCGGGGTCAGCTCGGCGAGCGCCTCCGCGACCTCCACGTACCCCTCGTACGGGGTGACCATGAAACAGGTGTGGGTGAAGTCGGCGAGCTGGGCGGCGGCGCGCCGTACGACGGCCTCGGCGGAGGCGCCGACGGAGGTCACGGCGATGCCGGAACCGAAGTCGATGAGCCGGTTGCCGTCGACGTCCTCGATGATCCCGCCACCGGCGCGCGCGGTGAAGACCGGCAGCACCGAGCCCACGCCCTGCGCGACCGCCGCGGTACGGCGGGCCTGCAGCTCCTGCGACTTCGGACCGGGGATGGCGGTGACGACGCGGCGCTCCTGCGGAAGTGCGGTCATGGGGGCTCCCTGATGATCTTGCGTACCGGGCGGTGATCTGGCGTCCCGGACGATTCCGGGCAGTGCGTTTTCGGCCGCATACCTATCTTTCTTCGCAGGCTAGGGCCGGGGGCGGGGGGTGGGCATGCTCCATGTGGGCGTTGTCGGGGAGAACGGTTGTCCGGAGTGGATATAGAGGAATCGGGAGGGCAGCGCGCCGGCGTGCGCACATCTCATCGTGCGCCTGGCCACGCAATCGCTGAACTCCCCTTGCGAGGGCATTAGATTGACTCGCTGATGGTGGACGGAGCGGCTGGTCAGGGGGCAAGGGCGATGGACAGCGACGGGACGCAGGACGCGCGGGGCACGCATGCTCACCCGGTGCCGCGCCCAGCGGAGCCGACGGACGTGCCCACGGCACCCCGGAACGGTCCCGCGACGCCGTACGGCGGCAAAGCGACGTCCTATGACGGCGGGGCGACGCCGTACGAGGCTCCCGCCGTGCCGCCACGGCCGACGCGGGCGCCGGAGGTGCCGCCGTCGGCCACACACCCCGGGTTCGCTCCCCACCCGTCGCATCCCCGCTCGCCCGTCGCCGACTGGCTCGATCAGCCGCGCCCGGCCGTCGAGCCCGGTATCTGGCGCTACGGCTACAGCGCGCCCAAGGCGGCACGCCAAGGCCAGCGCCTGGCGCCCGTCACCATCGTCGGCTTCGTCGTCCCGCTCGTGGCCGGACTCCTCCTGTGGTCACTGTGGCGGCACGGCAGCCTCCCCTACCAGTGGACCGTCCTCAAGCTGCTCACCCCCGACGGCTGGTGGTGGGCCGGCACCACGTCGCCCAAGGGGTACCAGGGCGCCGAGGTCAAGACGGTCGCCGACGGCGTGTTCTTCGCGATCCTCGTGTTCGCCATGGCACGCCTGGGCAGCTGGTCCGACGTCATCCGGCACCTCGTCACCCGACGCGCACAGCCCGCTGGGGCCCTCATCGCCGCCCTCGGTGCGCTGATCGCGCTGGCCTTCGTCTTCCCGAGTGCGTTCGGACTCGGCTGGGACGCGCTGCCCGTTCAGGACCCGTTGTTCTCGCTGATCGTCCTGCTCAACGGCGGCGACTACGGAGTGTTCGCGTCGAAGCTGGTCACGGACGGGCTGTACGCGCTCATCACCCTGCTGGTGCTGTGGCCGTTCGCCCGCGTCGGCGGCTGGTGGCCCCTGGCGAAGGAGGCGCTCGCCGCGCGGGCGCGGGCCAGGACGGCCGAGGCCGCACAACCTGCCGTCGACCGGCGGCCCTCGCAGTGGCCCGAGCTGCGCGAGGCCGGTCAGCATCAGGCGGCGGACGTGCTCGCCGCGGAGGTACACGCCGGCCGGATGAACGACGTGGACTGCGCCAGGGTCGGGCACATGTGGACCGTGGCGCGTGCCCGGGCCCGGCTCTCCTCCTTCACAGACACCGTCCTGCGCGAGGGCGGGGCCGCCTGGACCCATCCCTCCGGTGCGCGTGACCTGCCCGGCCGGGCCGCCCGGCACGACCTGGCCGCCGGGCAGGTGCGCGTCGGGCAGTGGGTGGCGGCGGAGCGCACCCCGCTCGCCTACGGTGGCGCCGGAGCGGCTCTCGCGCCGGACACCCTGGGCACCTCTCTGCTGGCCGTCGGGCCGTCGGGCTCCGGCAAGACACGCCACCTGATCCAGCCCGTCGTCGAGTCGCTCGGCCTGCAGGCGCTCGCCGGGCAGTGCGCCGTGGTCGCCGTGTGCGGGGCCGGCACTCCGCTCGGTCCCGATTCGGCCTACGACGTGGTCGTACGCCTCGGCGACCCGGCATCCGTGTACGACCTCGACCCGTACGCGGACACGGACGACCCTGACGAGGCGGCCGCCTTCCTGGCGGAGGGGCTGGTCGGCGACCTGGACACGGTGAGCGGTCAGCGAGCCGTCACCGCGCTCGCCCAGCTCCTCGGGCCCTACCGGGCGGCCTACGGAGGCTTCCCGACGCTGCCCGTACTGCGGGAGCTCCTGGAAGGAGAGTCCTCGGCGCTGGCCGCGTTGCGCGGTGCGCTCGCCGGGGACGAGTACGCCGCTCAGCGCCGCGAACTCGACGCGCGTGCCCGGCAGTCGGGTACTGCGGGCGATCCCGGGCCGGTCCTCGCCGACCGGCTCGCGGTGCTGGACCGGCCGGCGTTCGCCGAGTTCTTCGGCGGGGACGGCGGGAGCGCGCGGCCGTTCTCCCTGCGCGCCGTCGCCCACCATCCGCTGCGTGTCCGTATCGAGCTGCCCGACCGCGGCCACGAAGAGGCGGGCCGGATCATCACCCGGCTGGTGCTCGCTCAGTTCGGCGCCGTGGCGCAGACGGACGAACGGACGCACTTCACCTGCCTCGTCCTGGACGACGCCACCGGCGCGGTGACGACCGAGTCCGTCCGCCGCATCCAGCGCATGCGTTCCCGCAACGCGGGCGTGGTGCTGGCCCTGCGTACGGTCGGCGACGTCCCCGAGGCGCTGCACGGGCCGCTGTACGCGGCCGTCGGCTGCCGTATGGCGTTCTCCGGGGTGACCACGTGGGACGGCGGCAGGTTCGCGGAGGCCTGGGGCACGCAGTGGGTGGAGACCCGGGACGTGGCCCGGCACACCGTCTTCGCCGACCAGCCCATGACACGCGCCATCCATGCCCTGCGCAAGCTGGTGACCGGCAAGGCGGTGACGACGGAGGCCGTCACCGTCCGTCAGGTGGAGCGGGAGCGTTGGTCGGCTTCGGAGTTGGCTCATGGGGTGCCGGCCGGGCATGCGGTGTTGTCGTTGACGAGTGTGCGGGGGGAGCATGCGCCGCCGTTGCTGGTGGATTTGCGGGGGTGAGGGGCGGGCGCGGGGACCGTACGGTGAGGCAGAATCGGTGTAGGTCGTTCATACGGTTCGGCCAAAGATTGCAGTGATTGTCAGTGATTGTTTCGATCGCCACGGTCACCAAAGTCACCACGGTCACCGGAATTCCCTCGTCCTGAAGGCCTCATGCCCCCTACCCTCGCCTCGCTCGTCCACCACTCCGCGCTCAAGCTGACCGTGCGCGCGGGCGAGGATCGTCTCGACGTGCCCGTCCGCTGGGCCCATGTCAGCGAGCTGGCCGACCCCGTGCCGTACATGGAGGGCGGCGAGCTGCTGCTGATCACCGCGCTGAAGCTGGACGCGGAGGACCGGGAGGCCATGCGGCGGTATGTGAAGCGGCTGGTCGGGGCCGGTGTCGTCGGGCTCGGGTTCGCCGTGGGGGTGAATTACGAGGACATCCCCGAGGCGCTTGTGGAGGCTGCGCGGGAGGAAGGGCTGCCTCTGCTGGAGGTGCCGCGCCGCACGCCCTTCCTCGCCATCAGCAAGGCTGTCTCCGCCGCCATCGCCGCCGACCAGTACCGGGCCGTCACCGCGGGCTTCGCCGCCCAGCGCGAGCTGACCAAACAGGCCCTGAACGCCGGTCCCGAGGGGCTGCTCGGCGCGCTCGCCGCGCAGGTCGACGGATGGGCCGCCCTCTACGACGCCTCCGGCGCCGTCGTCGCCGCCGCGCCGGACTGGGCGGGGCGGCGTGCCGCCCGGCTGACCGCCGACGTCGAGCGGCTGTGGGAGCGGCCCGCACCCGCCTCCTCCGTCGTCGGCGGGCCCGAGCACGAAGACCGCGTCGAGCTGCACTCCCTCGGGACGGGACGACGGCCGCGCGCCGCGCTCGCCGTCGGCACGGCCGCTGCCCTCGGCACCGCCGAGCGGTACGCCGTGCACTCCGCCATCGCCCTGCTCACCCTCACCACCGAACGCTCCCGCTCCCTGCACGCGGCCGAACAGCGCCTCGGTACGGCGGTGCTGCGCATGCTGCTCGCCGGCGAGCCCGACCATGCCCGCGCCGTCGCCGGTGACCTGTACGGCGGGCTGCTCGACGCGCCGTTCCGGATGATCGTCGCCGAGTCGGTGTCCGGAACCGCCGCCCGGGTGCACGCGGACGCCCACGGCCACGTCGCCCAGCCGGTGTCCGGGGGAGCCGCCCTCGTCGCCGACGCCGGCGGTGATCCGCTGGGCGGGCTGGCGGAGAGTCTGGAGTCCGCCGCCGCGCGCTCCGGGGAGGCCGTGCTGGTCGTGCCGGACGGGGAGCGGCTGGTGGTGCTCGCCGCCGACGGGGGAGCGGCGGTGGCCGCCTGCACGCAGTACGCGGCGGCGCTGGAGGCGGCACGGGCGGCGCCCGAGCAAGCGGCGGGGGGCGAAGAGGAGGAGCTGGTCGTGGGGCTGTCCGCGCCGGCCGGGCCGATCGCCGCCGCGGCCGCCTACAAGCAGGCCGAGCAGGCGCTCTCCGTGGCGCGCCGGCGCGGGCGGGTGCTCGTGGAGCACGAGCAGCTGGCCGCGGGCTCCGTGCTGCCGTTGCTGGCCGACGACGCCGTGAAGGCGTTCGCCGACGGGTTGCTGCGGGCGCTGCACGAGCACGACGCGACGGGGCGGGGGGACCTGGTCGCCTCGCTGCGGGCGTGGCTGTCCCGGCACGGGCAGTGGGACGCGGCCGCCGCGGACCTCGGGGTGCACCGGCACACGCTGCGCTATCGGATGCGGCGCGTCGAGGAGATCCTGGGGCGCTCGCTGGACGATCCCGACGTACGGATGGAGCTGTGGCTCGCCCTGAAGGCGACCAGCGCCGAGTAGTCCAAGCCGAGTAGTCCAAACAGTAGTGCCTGGGCCGACTACTGCTACGACTCGGACAAACGACCCCCGGCCGCCCCCGCCCTACCGTGGACCACGAAAGCCAAGCACCCCCAACGCGGAAAGGCCGGGACTCACAAGATGACTTCCACCCACGCCTTCTGGCTCGCCGGCCGCCAGGTCACCGGCGAGGACACCTTCGACGTCACCTCCCCGTGGGACGGCCGGCTCGTCGGCAAGGCCAGTGTGCCGACCGACGCCCAGGTCGAGGAGGCCGTGGCCGCCGCGTACGCCGTGCGGGACGAGTTCGCCGCCACCCCGGCGCACGTGCGCGCCGCCGCGCTCGACCACGTCAGCAAGCGGCTGGTCGAGCGCACCGAGGAGATCGCCCAGCTGATCTCCGCCGAGAACGGCAAGCCGATCAAGTGGGCTCGAGGGGAAGTCGGCCGCGCCGTCTCCGTGTTCCGGTTCGCCGCCGAGGAGGCCCGCCGGTTCAACGGCGGTGAGGCCCAGCGGCTCGACACCGACCTCGGCGGCCAGGGGCGTCTCGCCCTCACCCGACGCTTCCCCAAGGGCGTCGTGCTCGGCATCGCGCCGTTCAACTTCCCGCTGAACCTGTGCGCCCACAAGATCGCCCCGGCGATCGCCGCCGGCGCCCCGATCATCCTCAAGCCGGCCCCGGCCACCCCGCTGTCCGGCCTGATCATCGGCGACCTGCTCGCCGAGACCGAGGGCCTGCCGGCCGGTTCCTGGAGCATCCTCCCGGTCGCCAACGACAAGATGCCCGCCCTCGTCCAGGACGAGCGGCTGCCGGTCATCTCCTTCACCGGTTCCGAGAAGGTCGGTTACGCGATCATGGACTCGGTGCCGCGCAAGCACTGCACGCTGGAGCTGGGTGGCAACGGCGCGGCCGTCGTGCTCGGCGACTTCGCCTCCGACGCCGACCTGGACTGGGCCGCGACCCGCATCGCGACCTTCTCCAACTACCAGGGCGGCCAGTCCTGCATCTCCGTGCAGCGCGTGATCGCCGACGCGTCGGTGTACGACCGCCTGCTGCCGCGCATCGTCGCCGCCGTCGAGGCCCAGGTCACCGGCGACCCGACCGACGCCAAGACGGACGTCGGCCCGCTGGTCAGCGAGGCCGCCGCGCAGCGCGTGGAGTCCTGGGTGAAGGAGGCGGTCGAGGCCGGCGCCACGCTGCTCACCGGTGGCGACCGCGACGGCGCCTCGTACGCGCCGACCGTCCTCACCGACGTACCGGCCGATGTCACCCTCTCCTGCGAGGAGGTCTTCGGGCCCGTCCTCACCGTGCAGAAGGTGGCGGGAGAGGCCGAGGCCTTCGCCGCCGTCAACTCCTCCAAGTACGGCCTCCAGGCAGGCGTGTTCACCCATGACCTGCAGGTCGCCTTCCGCGCCCACCGCGCCCTCGAGGTCGGCGGTGTGGTGATCGGCGACGTCCCGTCCTACCGCGCCGACCAGATGCCGTACGGCGGTGCCAAGCAGTCCGGTGTGGGCCGTGAGGGCGTCAAGTTCGCGATGGACGACTACACATACGAGCGCGTGCTGGTCCTGACCGGCCTCGCGCTCTGACCTGCCACGGACAGGTCAGCCGGAGACGGCCGCAGCCCACTGTGCGGGGGCTGCGGCCGTTTCTCTGTTTTCTCCCTCGTTTCTGCCTGTTTTCTGCTTGCTGGTAAAGGATTCGACATCGGCGGTTCAAGAGTGGTGCCCTAAGTCTTGATCTGTCCATGACTCACCCGATGGGATGCGCCTGACCACTTCGTCCGACTCGGGTGCGTCCTGCTCAGGACGGACCAGGACGGATCAGGACCACTCAGGGGACCACATGCACATAGCCCGTTCCGGGCGCGGCGTCGCGGCGTCCGCCGCCACCGTCGCGCTCGTCGCCGCCGCACTGGCGGCCACCTCCCAGGCCGGCGCCACGACCGCCGCGCCCGCCGGCGTACCGCACACCTTCGCGCGGCCGGCCGTGGCGGGGCACTCCCTGGTCCACGGCGTGGCCAGCCCGCTCCCCATCGAGCAGTGCCAGGCCAAGTGGCACATCAACTGCTACAACCCGCTGCAGTACCGCACCGCGTACAACCTGAACCCGCTGTACAAGAAGGGCATTACGGGCAAGGGGCGGACGATCGTCATCGTCGACTCCTTCGGCTCGCCGACCGTCCAGCACGACCTGGACGTCTACAGCAAGCAGTTCGGGCTGCCCAGCACCAAGGTCAACGTCGTCAAGTGGGGCAACGTCCCGCCCTTCGACCCGAAGAACTCGGACATGACGGGCTGGGCCGGCGAGACCACGCTGGACGTCGAGATGGCGCACGCCGTCGCGCCGGACGCCAAGATCGTGCTCGTGGAGACCGCGGTCGCCGAGACCGAGGGCACCACCGGTCTGCCGGAGATGATGTCCGCCGAGAAGTCCATGATCGACCACGGGGTCGGCGACGTCATCAGCCAGAGCTTCGGCGCCACCGAGAACACCTTCCCGGGCTTCGACAAGGGCGACTTCTCCAGCATCAAGAAGCTCCGGTACGCCTTCGAGGACGCCCAGCGCAAGCACGTGACGGTCCTCGCCTCGTCCGGTGACGGCGGCGCCACCGACGCCATGGCGGACGGCAAGACGTTCTACAAGTACCGCGTCAACTCCTGGCCGTCCTCCGACCCGTTGGTCACCTCCATCGGCGGCACCCAGCTGCACCTGAACGACAAGGGCCAGCGCGTCAAGCCGGACAGCGTCTACAACGACAACGGCGCGGGCGGCGGCGGCCAGTCCCACGTGTTCAACCGTCCGTCCTTCCAGGACGGCGTGAAGAACGTCGTCGGCGCCCGCCGCGGCACCCCGGACATCTCCATGGCCGCCGCGGTCAACGGCGGTGCCTGGGTGTACGGCAGCTACGACCCGACCGCCACCGGCTGGGACGTCTCCGGCGGCACCAGCGAGGCCAGCCCGCTCTTCTCGGGCATCGTCGCGCTCGCCGACCAGGCGGCAGGCCACCGCGTGGGCGACATCAACGCGGCCCTCTACACCCTGCTGAAGCAGAAGAACCCGGGCGTCGTCGACGTCAACGACGGCACGGACAACAGCTACCAGGGCGTCACGGGCTACAAGGCCGTCAACGGCTACGACATGGCCACCGGCGTCGGCACCCTGGACGCCCTCCGCTTCGTCCCGGCCCTCGGCAAGGCGAGCCACGGCTGACGAACGGGCGTAGGCACCACCACTGAGACGGCCCGGGTCCCCGACCCGGGCCGTCTCGCGTGTCCGCGGGGGAACGGGTCCGGCACCGCTGCCTGCCGGTGCCGGACCCGTTCCCGTCATCGGTCTCCTCCGGACCCTCAACCGGAGAAGCCGACGTGCGCGAGCCGCAGCGGGCCGCGCAGCCTGAGGCGGACGTCGTGCACACCCTCGGCGGCGAGGGCGGCGGTCAGGGTGGTGTAGGCGTAGACGTCGGCGGTGGGGGTGCCCGGCGTCAGCACGGCCAGCACCGGGCCGCCGTCCAGGGACAGTTCCACTGCCCCCTCGCCCGCCACCTGCGCCGTCACCTCGCGCACGCCCGTGCCGAAGTCACAGGCGCGGTAGACCAGTTCGGCCGTCCCGCCGTGCGCCGGTGTCACCGCGTCGCCCGCCGTCCTCGTCCGGTCCACGATCGCGACGCCCGACTGCTCGTCGAAGTCGGCTCCCGCCAGCCCGCGCCGGGCGACCGGGCGGGGGGACGCGGGCGCGCCGTCGAGGTGCACGGTCGTGCGCAGCCGGATGTCCTCGCTGGACGCGCCGATCAGCAGGTCGTACGGCCCTGGCTCCAGCCGTCGGCCGCCCTGCGCCACGTCCCAGAACTCCAGTGCGCTCAGCGGGACTTCGAACGCGACGTGTGCCGTCTCGCCGGGCCCGAGGGTGAGGCGGCGGTGGGCGAGCAGTTCGCGGCGCGGGCGGGGCACCGAAGGGTCCGCCGCCCGTCCGTACAGCTGCGCCACCTCGTCCGCCGTCCGGTCCCCGGTGTTCGTCACCGTGCACGACACGTGCACCGAGCCGGCCTCGGCACCGGCGCGGACATCGGCGTACGCGAAGGACGCGTACGACAGGCCGTGCCCGAAGGGGAAGAGCGGGCTGCCGTCGAAGTAGAGGTACGTCTGCCGGCTGCCCAGCACGTCGTAGTCGAACAGGTCCGGCAGGTCGGCGTCGGAGGCGTACCAGGTCTGAGGGAGCCGGCCGGCCGGACAGACGTCGCCGGCCAGGGTCCGGGCCAGGGCGGTACCCGCCGCCTGGCCGCCGTGCGCGGTCCACAGCACCGCGGGCAGCGGTGTCACGTCCACCGTGTACGGATAGGCCGAGGTCAGGACCAGCACGGTGTGCGGGTTCGCGGCGCGGGCCGCGCGCAGCAGCCGCTGCTGGTGCGCGGGCAGCTCCAGGGTCGTACGGTCCTCGGTCTCGCGGCCGTTGATGTGCGGGTCGTTGCCCGCGACCACCACGACCACGTCCGCGTGCTGCGCCGCCCGGGTCACCGCGTCCTCGCCCCGCTCGACCGTGATCACCTCGAAGACGTCACCGGAGCCCTCGGCCTCGGCAACCTTCAGGCCGTCGGCGGCGACTCGTACATGACGACCGGTGCCCAGATGCCTGAGGAGGTGACCGCCGCGGTGCGGTTCGAGGCGGAAGGTCTCCTGGACCACCCAGCCGCCCGGCTGGTCGGCCGAGGCGCGTACCCGGCCGTCCTCGGCGACCGACAGATAGCGGCCGTCGGGCGCGCGCAGGGTCAGCACGCCCTCGCCCCAGTCCATCAGCGCGAACTCGGTGCCGAAGGCGTCGGCGGTGAGCGGCGGCAGATCGGTGCGGCCGGCGAGCAGGGCCGGATCCAGGGCGCCCTCGGTGCCCCGCTCCTCGTCCGGCGCGTCGGTGACCGGCACATGCAGGAAGGTGCCGGCGGCGGTGCGCAGCCGGACGCGGTCCACGCCCTCCGCGAACTCCACGCGATCCGCGCCGAACCGCTCGTAGAGGCCCTCCAGGGGAGTGGAGCGGTGCAGCAGACTGCCGCTGTACCAGTCGAGTTTGCACTCGTCCGCGAGCAGGCCGACCACCGCGATCCGGGTGTCGGGGGCGAGGGGGAGCAGGTCGTCGTCGTTCTTCAGCAGCACGATCGCCTGCTCCGCCGCCTCCCGGGCGAGCGCGCGGTGCGCCGGGGTGTCGAACTCGGTGGTGCCGGCGTAGGGGTCGTAGCGCGGGTCGAACTCGCCGAGGCGGAAGCGGACCGAGAGCTGGCGGCGGACGGCCGTATCGATGTCGGCCTCGGTCAACAGGCCCTGCGCCAGCGCCCCCTGGACGCGGGCGACGATCCGCGAGCCGTCCGTGCCGTGGTCGGTGAAGCTGTCCACCCCCGCCAGCAGGGCGGCCGCGGTGGCCTCCTCGTGGGTGGCGAAGTAGTGCTCCGCGTCGACCAGGTTGGAGGGCGCGCCCGCGTCCGAGCAGACCAGCAGCTCCTCGTCGGTCCAGGTGCGCAGGTGCTCGCGCAGGAGCGGGGAGAGGTGGTTGGGGCGGCCGTTGACCAGGTTGTAGGCCGGCATCACCCCGGCCACCGCACCGGCCTCGACGGTCTCCTTGAAGGCGCGCAGATCGTACTCGTGCAGCACGCGCGGGCGGACGGAGGCGGACGAAGTGGCCCGGTCCGTCTCGTTGTTGTGGGCCAGCCAGTGCTTGAGGACGGGCGCCGTACGCCAGTACACCGGATGCTCGCCGCGCAGGCCGCGCGTGTACGCCGTGGCGATCGCCGAGGTCAGCTTCGGGTCCTCCGAGTACCCCTCCTCGTTGCGGCCCCACAGCGGATGCCGGAGCAGATTCACCGTCGGGGACCAGACGTTGAGGCCGACCCGCTCGTCCCGGGCCCGCATCGCCCGCGCCTCCTTGGACACCGCCTCGCCGACCCGCCGCACCAGCTCCGGGTTCCAGGTCGCGCCGAGCCCGACGGCCTGCGGGAACACCGTCGCCGGACCCATCCAGGCCACCCCGTGCAGCGCCTCCTGGCCGGTGCGGAAGGCGGCGATGCCCAGGCGTTCCACGGCGGGTGCGAACTGGTGCAGGAAGGAGACCTTCTCGTCCAGTGTGAGCCGTGCCAGCAGATCGTCGGCACGCTTCGCGAACGGCAGCTGCGGATCGCGGAACGGCAGGGCGGACGGCGGGTCTACGGTCACGAGCGGTTCCCCTTGCGGATGGAGCGACGACATGCTTTCGAAGCGCTTCGATGCTCGGTCGGCGAAGGCCGAGATGTCAAGGTACCGGGCGCGGAGAAGTTGCCCATCTGGCCGACATCGCAAGGATGGTAAGGCATACGTGGGGCGGCGCGGGGTGGCGCAGGAATCTTGGGTGCGACCCCTTGTGCGCGCCCAGGTGTTCACTTAACCTCGCAGCAACATCGAAGCGCTTCAACAGCCGTTGCGCCGTGTCCCGTGTCCGTTCGCCGAAGCGTGCTGGCCGCCGCCGCCCACCGCGCCCTGGAGCTGCTCGTGCAGTCCACCCCGGACCGCCTCGTGCTGCTGCCCGCCGTCCCGGACGCCTGCCCGTCCGGCGAACTCCGGGGCATCCGGACCCGGTTCGGCGCGGAGCTGGACCTCACCTGGGACGCGCACCACAAGTACGAGATCATTCTGGGTCAACAAGACCGGCGCCGTCGGCCCGCTCGGTAGCGCCCAGGGCACCGTCTCCCTCGGCGGCCCCACCTGGTCAGCAGCAGTTGCGCCCCACGCGGAACGAGGGGGCCGGTCCCCTTCGCGTGCTCGCTCACCCGGTGATCGGCAGCTCCGCGCCGTCCCGCAGGAACAGCGGGATGTGGTCCAGCGGCGCGTCCACCGTCACCGCCGTACCGCCCTCGTACGGCTCGCCCGTCCACGCGTCCGTCCAGCGCGCGCCCGCCGGGAGGTACGCCGTCCGGGCCGTCGCGCCCGCGGTCAGCACCGGGGCCGCCAGCAGGTCCCGGCCGAAGAGGTACGCGTCGTCCACCGACCACGCCGCCTCGTCGTCCGGGAACTCCAGGAACAGCGGGCGCAGCACCGGCAGCCCTTCCTCGTGGGCCTCGCGCATGACGTTCAGGATGTAGGGCCTGAGGCGCTCGCGCAGGTGCAGGTACTTCTCCAGGATCGCGCCGGCCTCCGTGCCGTAGGACCACACCTCGTTCGGGCCGCCGGTCATCTCCGGGCCCAGCGGCATGCCCGGGTCGCGGAAGCCGTGCAGCCGCATCAGCGGGGACAGCGCGCCGAACTGGAACCAGCGGATCATCACCTCGCGGTACGCCGGGTCCTGCGGGTCGCCGCCGTGGAACCCGCCGATGTCGGTGTTCCACCAGGGGATGCCGGACAGCGCGGTGTTGAGGCCGGCCGCGATCTGGCGGCGCAGGGTTGCGAAGTCGGTGCCGATGTCACCGGACCACAGGGCCGCGCCGTAGCGCTGACTGCCCGCCCACGCGGAGCGGTTGAGGCTGATCACCTCGTCGTCGCCCAGACCGGACGCCCGCAGGCCCTCGTGGAAGGTACGGGCGTTCTCGCGCGGGTAGAGATTGCCGACCCTCCAGACCCGGGCCCGCCCAGTAGCGCAGGTTCTCCGGGAAGCCCGGCTTCAGCTCCGGCTCGCAGGCGTCCAGCCAGAAGGCCGAGATGCCGTACGGGGCGAGGTAGTTGTCCCGGACACGGGACCACACGAACTCCCGCGCACCGGGGTTCGTGGCGTCGTAGAAGGCCACCTGGACCGGGGTGGCGACCTCCTTGTCCGGCCAGTCGGCGTGCGCCAGCGGGCCGTACTGGGTGCCGATGAAGTGGCCGCGCTGCTCCATGAGCCGGTGGTTCTCCGAGAGGGGGGACACCGACGGCCACACGGACACGACCAGCTTGACGCCCAGCTCGTCCAGCTCGCGGACCATCGCCGCGGGGTCGGGCCACTCCTTGGGGTCGAAGCGCCAGTCGCCGAGGTGGGTCCAGTGGAAGAAGTCGCACACGATCGCCGACAGGGGCAGTCCCCGGCGCTTGTACTCCCGGACCACGGCGAGGAGTTCGTCCTGGGTGCGGTAGCGCAGCTTGCACTGCCAGAAGCCGGCCGCCCAGTCCGGGAGCATCGGTGAACGGCCCGTCGCCGCACTGTAGTTGCGCTGGCCCTCGGCCGGAGTCCCGGCCGTGATCCAGTAGTCGATCTGCCGTGCCGAGTCCGCGACCCAGCGGGTGCCGTTGCCCGCCAGCTCCACCCGGCCGATCGCCGGGTTGTTCCACAGCAGGGTGTAGCCCCGGCTGGACACCAGCACCGGGACGCTCACCTCGGCGTTGCGCTGCACCAGGTCCAGCACCAGGCCCTTCTGGTCCAGACGCCCGTGCTGATGCTGCCCGAGGCCGTACAGCTTCTCGCCTTCGTAGGCGGCGAAGCGCTGCTCCAGGCGGTGCCGGCCGCCCCCGACCGCCGTGTACAGGCGCGGACCCGGCCACCAGAAGTGGGCCCGCTCCTCGGCGAGCAGCTCGCTGCGGTCCTCGGTGCGCAAAAAGCGGACCAGGCCCTCGGCGCTCACCTCGACGGTCAGCGCGCCGACCGTCAACCGCCCTGCCCCGGCACCGATCTCGACCGTGCCGTCCCGGGCGGGCGGGGCGTCGAGGAGCGCCCCCGGCAGCCCCTCCAGCACCGGGCCGCCGAGCCGGGCGCGCACCCGGACCGCGTCCGGACCCCAGGGCTCGAACCGCACCGTCTCCTGCCGGCCGCTCCACTCCAGCGCCCCGTCCCGCTCACGGAAGCTGCCGACGGTGGGGGAGGACTGGGCGAGACCGACCTTGGGCTGCGCGACGGCATGCTGATTCACGGCGTGCTCCTGGAGTGAGGAGTGCAGACAGGGACGCAGGCAGAGGGGTGCCCCGCATGGACGAGGCAGATGAGAAGTGGTGGTGTCAGGAGGCGGCCGGGGCCGGTCCCGTACTCGCCCGGACCGTCAGCTCGGGCGCGAGCAGCACGACCTCGTCGCTGCCCCGCCCGTCCAGCTTGGCCACCAGGTGCTCGACCGCGTACCGGCCCATCTCCTGTGCCGGGATCGCGACCGAGGTCAGCCGCACCGAGGCCTGGACGGCGACCTGGTCCGGGCAGATCGCGACCACGGACACGTCCTCCGGCACGGCCCGGCCCTGCTGGCGCAGCAGCGCGAGCAGCGGCTCCACCGCCGACTCGTTCTGCACCACGAACCCGGTCGTCGCCGGGCGCTCGTCGAAGATCCGGGCCAGGGTGAGGGCCAGCGCGTCGTACCCGCCCTCGCACGGGCGGTGCAGCACCCGGACGCCCGCCGCGCGGGCCCGGGAACGCAGTCCGTCGAGGGTGCGCTCGGCGAAACCGGTGTGCCGTTCATAGACGGCCGGAGCCTCGCCGATGACAGCGACATCACGGTGACCGAGCCCCGCCAGCTGCTCCACGCAGAGCGCGCCCGTCGCGCTCCAGTCCAGGTCCACGCAGGTCAGACCCGTTGTGTCGGCGGGCAGGCCGATCAGTACCGAGGGCTGGTCGGTCTCCCGCAGCAGCGGCAGCCGCTCGTCCTGCAGCTCGACGTCCATCAGGATCATCGCGTCGGCGAGGCCGCTGCCGGTCACCCGGCGCACCGCGTCGGGCCCTTCCTCTCCGGTGAGCAGCAGGACGTCGTAGCCGTGGAAGCGTGCCGTGGTGGCCACCGCGATGGCGATCTCCATCATCACCGGCACGTACATGTCGGTGCGCAGCGGGACCATCAGCGCGATGATGTTCGACCGTTTGCCGGCCAGGGCGCGGGCGCCGGCGTTCGGGTGGTAGCCCAGTTCCCGGATACTTTGCTCGACCCGGTGCCGGGTGGTCGCGGAGATGGACCGCTTGCCGCTGAGGACATAGCTCACCGTGCTCGCCGAGACTCCGGCGTGCTGGGCGACCTCGGCGAGGGTGACCATCCGTGCTCCAAGCTTCGTGAAGCGCTTCGACAACGCGCGCTGCTGACAAGGACGAGTGAGGGTGAGAGGGACACTAGCCTCAGCCGAGGCGGGGTGTCCAGAGGCCGTCGAAGCGCTTCGACACCTTTTCGCTCCTCAAGGGGGCTGACCGATATCTCGGACGTAACCGTCGAGAAGCAGTACACACCCGTGCGCCGGGGCTGTGGCAGGCTTTCGGCCGGATGGCCGCGCGAGGGGTGGTGGGGTGGGCCCGTTTCGGGTACGAACGATCCAGTAGCACTGGTCGGTAGTGAACGTCCCAGTCATCCTCTTTCGCGGCGAGGTGAGCCTCAATGTCCGCCCCCACCACTTCACGCACCACCGTCACCGAGCGCGAGGCGCGCCAGGTGGCGGAGGCCGCCCGGGAACAGGACTGGCGCAAGCCCAGCTTCGCCAAGGAACTGTTCCTCGGGCGCTTCCGGCTCGACCTCATCCACCCCCACCCGCTCCCGGACGACGAGTCCGTGCGGCGCGGCGAGGAGTTCCTCGCCGCACTGCGCGCGTTCTGCGAGAGCACCGTCGACGGGGCCCGCATCGAGCGCGAGGCCCGGATCCCCGACGAGGTCGTGGCGGGCCTGAAGGAACTCGGCGCCCTCGGCATGAAGATCGACCCCAAGTACGGCGGTCTCGGCCTCACCCAGCTCTACTACAACAAGGCCCTCGCCCTGGTCGGCTCCGTGAGCCCCGCCGTCGGCGCCCTCCTCTCCGCCCACCAGTCGATCGGCGTGCCGCAGCCGCTGAAGATGTTCGGCACCCAGGAGCAGAAGGACGCGTTCCTGCCGCGCTGCGCCCGCACCGACATCTCCGCCTTCCTGCTCACCGAGCCGGACGTCGGCTCCGACCCGGCACGGCTCGCGACCACCGCCGTACCCGACGGGGAGGACTACGTCCTCGACGGGGTGAAGCTGTGGACCACCAACGGCGTGGTCGCCGATCTGCTCGTCGTCATGGCCCGGGTGCCGAAGTCCGAGGGGCACAAGGGCGGCATCACCGCGTTCGTGGTGGAGGCGACGGCGCCGGGCATCACCGTCGAGAACCGCAACGCCTTCATGGGCCTGCGCGGCATCGAGAACGGCGTCACCCGCTTCCATCAGGTCCGGGTGCCCGCCGCGAACCGCATCGGGCCCGAGGGCGCGGGCCTGAAGATCGCGCTGACCACCCTCAACACCGGCCGGCTCTCGCTGCCCGCGATGTGCGCGGGCTCCGGCAAGTGGTGCCTGAAGATCGCCCGCGAGTGGTCGGCGGAGCGCGAGCAGTGGGGCAAGCCGGTGGCGCTGCACGAGGCCGTCGGCTCCAAGATCAGCTTCATCGCGGCCACCACCTTCGCCCTGGAGGCCGTCCTCGACCTCTCCTCGCAGATGGCCGACGAGGACCGCAACGACATCCGCATCGAGGCCGCCCTCGCCAAGCTCTACGGTTCCGAGATGGCCTGGAAGATGGCCGACGAACTGGTCCAGATCCGCGGCGGCCGCGGCTACGAGACGGCCGAGTCCCTGAAGGCGCGCGGCGAGCGGGCGGTCCCGGCCGAGCAGATGCTGCGCGATCTGCGCATCAACCGCATCTTCGAGGGCTCCACGGAGATCATGCACCTGCTGATCGCCCGCGAGGCCGTCGACGCCCACCTCTCCGTCGCCGGTGATCTCATCGACCCCGACAAGTCCCTGTCCGACAAGGCGAGGGCGGGCGCGCACGCGGGCGTCTTCTACGCCAAGTGGCTGCCGAAGCTGGTCGCCGGGCCGGGCCAACTCCCCCTGTCGTACGGCGAGTTCAGGCAGGACGTCGATCTGTCCGGACATCTGCGCCATGTCGAGCGCACCGCCCGCAAGCTGGCCCGCTCCACCTTCTACGCCATGTCCCGCTGGCAGGGCCGGATGGAGACCAAGCAGGGCTTCCTCGGGCGGATCGTGGACATCGGTGCCGAGCTGTTCGCGATGAGCGCGGCCTGTGTCCGCGCCGAACTGCTGCGCAGCCGGGGCGAACACGGCCGCGAGGCCTACCAGCTGGCCGACGCCTTCTGCCGGCAGGCCCGTATCCGCGTCGAGGAACTCTTCGACCGGCTGTGGACCAACACCGACGACCTCGACCGCAAGGTGGTCAAGGGCGTGCTGGGCGGGTCCTACACCTGGCTGGAGGAGGGCATCGTCGATCCCTCCGGGGACGGCCCGTGGATCGCCGACGCGACCCCCGGACCGTCCGCCCGGGAGAACGAACGCCGTCCTTACGGCGCCTGAGTCCCCCTGGTCCGGCCCACCGGGTGCCTGGGGTCAGTTGCCCCAGGTGCCCTGGTTCACGGCGCAGGTCCAGCCCGAGCCGCGCAGGGTGAACTTCACCTGGTAGGCGCGGGTGTTGAGCAGATGCGTCTGCACCCTCACGCCGAGGCTCGCCTTCTTGTTCAGCGTCCCCGTGCCCACGGTCACCGTCGTCGACGTCTTGTGGGTGACCTTGCCGCCCGTGGCCCTGGCCGAGCCGAAGCGGATGTTCTTCATGTCCGTGATGGTGAGCGAGACGTTCCTGAAGGCCTTCGTCGTGCTCAGGTTCTTGATGCCGAAGTACAGCCCCCCGTTGGTCACCCAGCCGTGCGAGTCGATGTAGAAGCGGCTCGGGTAGAACAGGTCGACCGGACAGCCGGCGCTCTGCGGCGCCTTGGCGGCGGCGAACGCGCCCCCGGCGAGACCGAGCTGAGCGGCGGTGAGCAGACCGGCCGTCGCCAGGACGGTCGCGGTCGCACGCATGCGGTTCATGATGGTGATTCCTCCCCCTATGTGGCCCTTCTTGGCGGGCGCCGACGAAAGGATGCCATGATCGGCGCCCGAAGGTGCACGTTTTCTGTGGATGCTCCCCGCCGTCCGGGCCGGGTGCCGAGCAGAGTATCGCTCACATGATCTTCACAGGTACTTCACGGCGAGAAAATTGCTTCATCCGCCGACGAAACCTGTTAACGCACCCGCCCGGGGGATGCCCTGTCCGGACCGTCACCGCTTGCGGCAACAATGGAGGGATGACCGACAGCCTCGCCCATCCGGCACCCCTCGCCGACCCGCACCTCGTCTACGACCCGGTCGCGGGTGACGGCCCCAAGGACGTGGTGATCCTCGGCTCCACCGGATCCATCGGCACCCAGGCCATCGACCTCGTGCTGCGCCACCCCGACCGCTTCCGGGTCACCGCCCTGTCCGCGAACGGCGGCCGGGTCGCCCTCCTGGCCGAGCAGGCGCACCGGCTGCGGGTGCGGACCGTGGCGGTCGCCCGCGAGGACGCCGTACCCGCCCTGCGCGAGGCACTCGCCGCCGAGTACGGCCCCGGGGAGCCGCTCCCCGAGATCCTCGCCGGCCCGGACGCGGCCACCCAGCTCGCCGCCTCCGACTGCCACACGGTGCTGAACGGCATCACCGGCTCCATCGGCCTCGCGCCCACCCTCGCCGCACTGCAGGCGGGCCGCACCCTCGCGCTCGCCAACAAGGAGTCCCTGATCGTCGGCGGGCCGCTGGTCAAGGGGCTGGCCAAGCCCGGCCAGATCATCCCGGTCGACTCCGAGCACGCCGCCCTCTTCCAGGCCCTCGCCGCCGGTACCCGCGCCGACGTGCGCAAACTCGTCGTCACCGCCTCCGGTGGCCCCTTCCGCGGCCGCACCGAGGCCGAGCTGGCGAACGTCACCGTCGAGGACGCCCTCGCCCACCCCACCTGGGCGATGGGCCCGGTGATCACGATCAACTCCGCGACCCTCGTCAACAAGGGCCTGGAGGTCATCGAGGCACACCTCCTCTACGACATTCCCTTCGACCGCATTGAGGTGGTCGTGCATCCCCAGTCGTATGTCCACTCGATGGTCGAGTTCACCGACGGATCCACGATCGCCCAGGCGACGCCCCCCGACATGCGCGGGCCCATCGCCATCGGTCTGGGCTGGCCCGAACGCGTTTCCGACGCCGCGCCCGCTTTCGACTGGAGCAAGGCCTCCACCTGGGAGTTCTTCCCCCTGGACAATGAGGCCTTCCCCTCGGTGAACCTCGCCCGGCACGTGGGGCAGCTCGCGGGGACCGCCCCGGCGGTGTTCAATGCGGCCAACGAGGAGTGCGTCGAGGCCTTCCTGGGCGGCGCGCTGCCCTTCAACGGGATCATGGAGACCGTCACCCGGGTCGTCGAGGAACACGGCACCCCGGACTCGGGAACTTCACTCACGGTGTCGGACGTCCTCGAAGCGGAGACCTGGGCCCGCGCCCGGGCTCGTGAACTGACTGCCACGACGGCGACCGCGGAGGCGCGTGCATGACGACCTTGATGTTCATCCTCGGCATAGTGGTCTTCGCGGTCGGCCTGCTCGTCTCGATCGCGTGGCACGAGCTGGGGCACCTGTCCACGGCCAAGCTCTTCGGCATCCGCGTCCCGCAGTACATGGTCGGCTTCGGCCCGACCATCTGGTCGCGGAAGAAGGGGGACACCGAGTACGGCATCAAGGCGGTCCCGCTCGGCGGCTACATCCGCATGATCGGGATGTTCCCGCCCGACGACCAGGGCCGGGTCTCAGCCCGCTCGACCTCCCCGTGGCGGGGCATGATCGAGGACGCCCGCTCGGCGGCCTTCGAGGAACTGCAGCCCGGTGACGAGACGCGCATGTTCTACACACGCAAGCCGTGGAAGCGCGTCATCGTGATGTTCGCGGGCCCGTTCATGAACCTGATCCTCGCGATCGGCCTGTTCTTCACCGTGCTCATGGGCTTCGGCATCCAGCAGCAGACCACCACCGTCGCCTCCGTCTCGCCCTGCGTCATCGCGCAGAGCGAGCACCGCGACAGCTGCAAGAAGTCCGACGCGCCCTCCCCGGCCCAGGCCGCCGGCATGCAGAAGCGCGACAAGATCGTCTCCTTCGACGGCAGGCCGACCAAGGACTGGAACACCCTGTCGGACCTGATCCGGGACAGCGCCGGGAAAACCGTCCCGATCGTCGTCGAGCGCGACGGCAGGCAGCTCACCCTGCACGCCACGATCGCCACCAACCTGGTCGCCAAGAAGGACTCCAGCGGGCAGTACGTCCAGGGCAAGTACGTCAAGGCCGGCTTCCTCGGCTTCGGCTCCGCCACCGGCGTCGTCCACCAGGACTTCGGCCAGTCGGTCACCTGGATGAGCGACCGGGTCGGCGACGCCGTCGACTCCCTCGCCGCCCTGCCCGGCAAGATCCCCGCGCTGTGGAACGCGGCCTTCGGCGACGGCCCGCGCGAACCCGACTCCCCGATGGGCATCGTCGGCGCCGCCCGGGTCACCGGCGAGATCGCCACCCTGGACATCCCCGCCTCCCAGCAGGTGGCGATGTTCGTGATGCTGCTCGCCGGCTTCAACCTCTCGCTGTTCCTGTTCAACATGCTCCCGCTGCTCCCGCTGGACGGCGGGCACATCGCGGGCGCCCTGTGGGAGGCGCTGCGGCGGAACGTGGCCCGGGTGCTCCGGCGCCCCGACCCGGGTCCGTTCGACGTGGCGAAGCTGATGCCGGTGGCGTACGTGGTGGCCGGGATCTTCGTCTGCTTCACCATCCTGGTGCTGATCGCGGACGTGGTTAACCCGGTGAAAATCTCGTAGCCATGTGACGTTCGAGGCGGCCCGGAATGCTGTGTTCCGGGCCGCCTTCTAATGGGTGGGTTTACGGGTGGGATGTGCTCGGGCCAAGGCCTGTGCCGTAATCTCGAAGCCTGGAGCCCGCCCGACGACGGGACCGGACCTAGATCCACGACTTGGGGTTGCACAGCAGATGACTGCGATTTCTCTCGGCATGCCGTCCGTTCCGACCAAGCTCGCCGAGCGCCGGAAGAGCCGGCAGATCCAGGTCGGAAGCGTGGCGGTCGGCGGAGACGCGCCGGTCTCGGTCCAGTCGATGACGACGACCCGTACGTCGGACATCGGCGCCACCCTGCAGCAGATCGCCGAGCTCACCGCGTCCGGCTGCCAGATCGTCCGCGTGGCCTGCCCCACCCAGGACGACGCCGACGCCCTCGCGACCATCGCCCGCAAGTCCCAGATCCCGGTCATCGCCGACATCCACTTCCAGCCCAAGTACGTCTTCGCCGCCATCGAGGCCGGCTGCGCCGCCGTCCGCGTCAACCCCGGCAACATCAAGCAGTTCGACGACAAGGTCAAGGAGATCGCCCAGGCGGCCCAGGACCACGGCACCCCGATCCGCATCGGTGTCAACGCGGGCTCCCTCGACAAGAGGCTGCTCCAGAAGTACGGCAAGGCGACGCCGGAGGCACTGGTCGAGTCGGCCCTGTGGGAGGCGTCCCTCTTCGAGGAGCACGGCTTCCGGGACATCAAGATCTCGGTCAAGCACAACGACCCGGTGATCATGATCGAGGCGTACAAGCAGCTTGCGGCGCAGTGCGACTACCCGCTCCACCTCGGCGTGACGGAGGCCGGCCCGGCGTTCCAGGGCACGATCAAGTCGGCCGTGGCCTTCGGCGCCCTGCTCTCCCAGGGCATCGGCGACACCATCCGCGTCTCCTTGTCGGCCCCGCCTGCCGAGGAGGTCAAGGTCGGCATCCAGATCCTGGAGTCGCTGAACCTGAAGCAGCGCGGCCTGGAGATCGTCTCCTGCCCGTCCTGCGGCCGCGCCCAGGTCGACGTCTACAAGCTCGCCGAAGAGGTCACCGCCGGCCTCACTGGCATGGAGGTCCCGCTGCGCGTCGCCGTCATGGGCTGCGTGGTGAACGGTCCGGGCGAGGCCCGCGAGGCCGACCTCGGTGTCGCCTCCGGCAACGGCAAGGGCCAGATCTTCGTCAAGGGCGAGGTCATCAAGACCGTCCCCGAGTCCAAGATCGTGGAGACCCTCATCGAGGAGGCCATGAAGCTGGCCGAGCAGATGGAGAAGGACGGCGTGACCTCCGGCGAACCGTCGGTGTCGGTGGCGGGCTGAGTCCGTACGCACCCTGGTCCGAGTCCCGTCACCATCTGATGGCGGGACTTTTCGGCGCCGGGTGGCGCCGTGCCCTGCGGGGGCGCGAGGAACTGCGTGAGCCGCCACAACGCACCTTCGCCAGCCGGCGAACCCGAGCCCTCCGAGCTGGAAGGGGCGCGGCCGAGGCTGGAAGGGGCGCGGCCGAGGCGTGGACGGTGTGACCTCCGGTGAGCTGTCGGTGTGGGTGGCCGGCTGAGTCCGTGCGCACCTTGGTCGGAGTCCCGTCACCGTCTGTTGGCGGGGCTCTTGGCGCTGGGCGGGGTCGTGTCCCGAGGGGGTGCGAGGGACTGCGCGAGTCGCCACAACGCACTTTCGCCCGTCGGCGAATCCCAGCCCTCCGGGTTGGAAGGGGCGCGGCCGAGGCGTGGACGGCGTGGCCTCCGGTGAGCTGTCGGTGTGGGTGGCCGGCTGAGTCCGTGCGCACCTTGGTCGGAGTCCCGTCACCGTCTGTTGGCGGGGCTCTTGGCGCTGGGCGGGGTCGTGTCCCGAGGGGGTGCGAGGGACTGCGTGAGCCGCCACAACGCACTTTCGCCCGCCGGCGAATCCCAGCCCTCCGAGCTGGAAGGGGCGCGGCCGAGGCGTAGACGGTGTGACCGCTGGTGAGCTGTCGGTGTCGGTGGCCGGCTGAGTCCGTGCGCACCTTGGTCGGAGTCCCGTCACCGTCTGTTGGCGGGGCTCTCGGCGCCGGGTGGCGCCGTGTCTCGAACGGAGGCGCGGGGAACTGCGCGAGCCGCCACAACCCACCCTCGCCCGCCGGTGAACCTCAGCCCCCGAGCTAGAAGGCGCACGGCCAAGGCAGCGCAGCTATAGTGCCGAGACCAGCAGAACCCCAGGGTGAGGTCCCGCACGTGTTGACCCAGACCAGCTCACGGGTGCTCGAACCGAGCGACCTCGACGCCGCGCTCGCCGTCCTCGACCGCGAGCCGGTCGCGAACGCCTTCGTGACCTCCAGGGTGCAGATCGCCGGCCTTGACCCGTGGCGCCTCGGCGGCGAGATGTGGGGCTGGTACGAGGACGGCATGCTCACATCCCTGTGCTACGCGGGCGCCAACCTGGTCCCGGTCTGCGCCACCCCGCGTGCCGTCCGCGCCTTCGCCGACCGCGCCCGCCGGGCCGGCCGCCGCTGCTCCTCCATCGTCGGCCCCGCCGAAGCCACCGCCGCGCTCTGGCGCCTGCTGGAGCCCCACTGGGGCCCCGCCCGCGAGGTCCGCACGCACCAGCCCCTGATGGTCACCGACCGCATGCCCGCCGACATCGCCCCGGACCCCTACGTCCGCCGCGTCCGCAAGGACGAGATGGAGACGATCATGCCGGCGTGCGTGGCGATGTTCACCGAGGAGGTCGGCGTCTCCCCGCTGGCCGGCGACGGCGGCCTGCTGTACCAGGCCCGCGTCGCCGAACTCGTCGGCTCCGGCCGCTCCTTCGCCCGCCTCGACGAGCACGGCAAGGTCGTCTTCAAGGCGGAGATCGGCGCGGCGACCCGCGAGGCCTGCCAGATCCAGGGCGTCTGGGTGGCCCCCGGATACCGGGGGAGAGGCCTGGCGGCCCCGGGGATGGCGGCCGTCCTGCGCTATGCGCTCGCCGATGTGGCGCCGGTGGTCAGCCTCTACGTGAACGACTTCAACACGGCGGCGAGAAGGACGTACCTGCGCGTCGGCTTCCAGGAGGTCGGCGCGTTCATGAGCGTGCTGTTCTAGCCACTCCTCGCGTCCACCGCCACTCCTCCCGTGCACCGCCACGCGTCCGGCCCGCCGTCACCGCGCCACCGCTACACGGTCAGCTCCTCGATCAGCCCGGCCGCGCGGACCACCGCCGCGAGCGCCTCGGGGCGGCCGGTGCGTGTGTGCACGTCCAGGCAGGTGTCGGCGAGCTTGATGACGTGCTCGTCGCCGTGCCGAGCCGCCAGTTCGAACACCTCCTCGGCCGATCCGGGAGCCGTGGGCAGGCTGCCCGGGGGAGCGGACGTCGCCGGGGCGTAGGCCGCCGTCACGGCCGCACTCGCCGCCCACGCCGCGTGCAGGCTCGGCACCCACTCGGTGCGGGGCAGCGCGGGCAGCGTGCGCAGCACGGCCATGGGCGCGGTCGCCGCGTGCACCAGCATCACCGGTGAGCCGTGCGCGTTCGGGAGGTAGTGCAGCGCCGCCGCCGTGGTCACCTCCGCCAGCAGATCGCGGGCCTGGCCGGCGTCGGCGGCCGGGCGCAGGGCGGCCAGCGCGGGGGGCCAGCCGGGCAGGCCGGAGAGCTGGCCGAGCCGGTGCGTGATGCCGGCGCTCTGGTCGGGGACCCGGGGTACGCCGGCCAGGGCGGCGGCGGGCTCGGCGGTTCCCGACGGGGCGGTGAGCGGGACCGGCTGCCAGCGCGCCGCCCAGTAGCCGAGGGCCTGGCCCAGCTCGGCCCGCCGGGGCTCGTCCTCGTGGTCCAGCAGGGCGTGCACGGCGTGGCCGGTACGGATCACCCCGTGCGTGGCGCCGGCCGCGATGCCGGGCAGCAGCCGCGGCCACCAGGTCTCCAGTACGGCGCGCCAGGGCCGCTCCCGGACCTCCCGCGCGAAGAACGCGAGCCAGTCGGCGAGCCGGTGCGCATCGCCGAGCGCCGCGCGCCAGTCGTCGGCGGTGACCGGCGTCAGACCGCGCGGCAGCTCGTCCAGCCGGTCCATGTAGCGGTCCAGCCAGCGATGGACATGGCGTGCCTGCCCGTGCCGGACCAGCGCCTCCACGGCCATGGGGCCGTGATTGCTCAGCCATCCTTCGAACTCCGGCCCGGTACGGTGCAGTCGGCCGTAGGCCTCGTCGAGCGTGCTGTCAGCGTCCATGACACAAGACGCTAGGCGAGCGCCGAGACGGCATCATCGGCCGCGGGGCCGATCCGGGTCCGTACGCAGGACCTAGGCCCCCGCCCTTCGCGCCGGTCCCGCCGCGGGCAGCCCCCTGTACGCTCCCCGCATGGACCTCGTGATCGGCCCCCTGGACCTCTCCGCCCACGTCGACGAGGCCTTGGCCGTCCAGGCCGTCGCCTTCGGGCTCGGCCCGGACGAAGTGGCCGTAAGGCGGCAGATCGTCCAGCGCCATATGGAGTACCAGGGTGCGCGGGCCCTCGGCGCGACCGTCGGCGGACGGCTCGTCGGATTCGTGTACGGCATGCCCAACTCCCGTACCCACTGGTGGTCGACGGTGGTGGAGCCGTACCTCCGCGCGGTCGGCAACGACTTCTGGCTGGACGACTCCTTCGTCATCACCGAGCTGCACGTCCACCCCGGCCACCAGAACCGCGGTATCGGCCGCCGCCTGATCACCACCCTCACGGACTCCGCCGCCGAACCCCGCTCGATCCTCTCCGCGATCGACACCGACAGCCCGGCCCGCGGCCTCTACCACTCCCTCGGCTATGTCGACCTCGCCCGCCAGGTCCACTTCCCGAGCGCACCGCGGCCGTACGCGGTGATGGGCGCCCCGCTGCCGCTGCGCCGTGGATGAAGCGGCGGACGAAGCCGCGTACAAAGCCGCGTACAAAGGCGCGGTCATATCCGATTTCCACCGGCACAGCCAGCCCGGCTAACCTCCTATGCCATCACCCTTACCCGGCAGGAGTACGAGAACCATGGCCAACGCACCGGTCCAGCGCATGTCCCAGTTGATGGCGAAGACGCTGCGCGACGACCCGGCGGACGCCGAGGTCCTCAGCCACAAGCTCCTCGTCCGCGCCGGCTACGTCCGCCGCACCGCCGCCGGCATCTGGAGCTGGCTGCCCCTCGGCAAGAAGGTCTTCTCCAACGTGGAGCGGATCGTGCGCGAGGAGATGGACGCCATCGGCGCCCAGGAGGTGCTGCTCCCCGCCCTCCTGCCCCGGGAGCCGTACGAGGCGACCGGCCGCTGGGACGAGTACGGCCAGGAGCTGTTCCGGCTCAAGGACCGCAAGGGCGGCGACTACCTCCTCGGCCCCACCCACGAGGAGATCTTCACCCTCCTGGTCAAGGACCAGTGCACGTCCTACAAGGACCTGCCGGTGATCCTCTACCAGATCCAGACCAAGTTCCGTGACGAGGCCCGGCCCCGGGCCGGCATCCTGCGCGGCCGTGAGTTCCAGATGAAGGACTCCTACTCCTTCGATCTGGCGGACGACGGCCTCGCCCAGTCCTACGCCCTGCACCGCGAGGCCTACCAGCGCATCTTCGAGCGCCTCGGCCTCGACTACCGCATCTGCGCGGCCACCGCCGGCGCCATGGGCGGCTCCAAGTCGGAGGAGTTCCTGGCCCCGGCCGAGGCCGGCGAGGACACCTTCGCGGACTGCCCGAACTGCGACTTCGCCGCCAACACGGAGGCGATCACGTACGAGCTGACGCCGGCCTGTGGCTCGGCCGTGCCCGCGCTCGAGGAGATCCCCACCCCCGACACCCCGACCATCGAGACCCTGGCCGCCTCCCTCGGCGTCCCGGCCTCCGCCACGCTGAAGAACCTCCTGGTCAAGGTGGACGGCGAGATCGTCGCCGTCGGCGTGCCCGGCGACCGCGAGGTCGACCTGGACAAGGTCGAGGCGCACTTCGCCCCGGCCACCGTCGAGATGGTCACCGAGGCCGACTTCGGCGGCCGGCCCGACCTGGTCCGTGGCTACGTCGGCCCGCAGGGCCTGGGCGAGAAGGTCCAGTACGTCGCCGACCCGCGTGTGGCCCCCGGCACCTCCTGGATCACCGGTGCCAACAAGGAGCACACGCACGCCAGGAACGTCGTCGCCGGCCGTGACTTCGAGGTCGACGCGTACGTGGACGTCGTCGTGGTGCAGGAGGGCGACCCCTGCCCGAAGTGCGGCACCGGCCTGAAGCTGGACCGCGCCATCGAGATCGGCCACATCTTCCAGCTGGGCCGCAAGTACGCCGACGCCCTCAAGCTCGACGTCCTCGGCCAGAACGGCAAGCCGGTCCGCGTCACCATGGGCTCCTACGGCATCGGCGTCTCGCGTGCCGTCGCCGCGCTCGCGGAGCAGACCGCCGACGAGCACGGCCTGTGCTGGCCCAAGGAGGTCGCCCCGGCCGACGTGCACGTCGTCGCCGCGGGCAAGGCCCTGCAGACCGAACTGGCCCTCGACGTCGCCGAGAAGCTGGCCGCCGCGGGCGTCCGCGTCCTGGTCGACGATCGGGCCGGCGTCTCCCCGGGCGTGAAGTTCACCGACGCCGAGCTGATCGGCGTCCCCCAGATCCTGGTCGCCGGCCGCCGCTCGGCCGAGGGCGTCCTGGAACTGAAGGACCGCAAGACCGGCGAGCGCGAGGAGCTGTCGGTCGAGGACGCGATCGCCCGCCTCACGGCCTGATCACGGGCGGTTCCCCGCGTCCCCGAAGGGGCGCGGGGAACACGCGCGACCAGCCACGGCGAGCCGGCGGTGAGCCGACGGCCCGCACCACCCCCAACCGCTCCGCACTCCGCACTGCTCCGCACCGCTCCGGCTAAAGCCACCCGGCGAACTCCAGCAAGAGTTCCCCGTCCTTCGGCCGCCCCACCCGAAGCGCCCGCACACCGGACTCCACCGCCCGGAACAGGGTCCATGCGCGCAACCGGTCCTGATCAACTTCCAGCGACTCCGACAGCCGCTTGATCCGCCGCCGGACGGCACCCGCACCCGACGGCGCGGCGATCAGGTCCTCCACCCGGTCCCGCACCAACCGCGCCAGATCGAAAGCGCACTCGCCGACCACCGGATCCGGCCCCACCGCAAGCCACGGCATCCGCTCCCCGGCCAGCACCTTGCTCTGCCGGAACGTCCCGTGCAGCAACCGCTGCTCGGGCGGCGCGGCCACCAGCTCCGCGCGGGCCGCAAGCGCCGCGTCGACCAAGGGGGCCACCCCGGGTTCGGTGTCCGCGCCCGCCCGCATCGCCGTCGCCTGCCGCCCGGTGCGCTCGGTGACGGTCTCGAAGACATGGTGCGCCGGCGGTTCCGTCCACAGCCGCCGCAGCGTCCCCGCCGCCTCCAGCAGCGCCTTCGCCTCGGGCAGCGAACGCACCGACACATCCGGGTGCAGCCGCTCCAGCAGCAGCGCCCCGTCCTCCGCACCGGCTTCCAGCAGCTGTACGGCGCCGAGTCCGCCCCAGTGCGCCAGCGCCGCCCGCTCGCTCTCCGGGCGGGCCCTGGGCGGGGCCAGCTTCAGCACGGCCGGGGTGCCGTCCGCCCGCCGTACCAGCACCACCAGGCTGCTGCGCCCGCCCGGCACCTGCACCCGCTCCACCGTCAACTCGCGCCTGGCGACGGCCTGTTCGGCGGTGGCCGGCAGCTGCGCCAGCCAGTCGTCCCCGGCCGGTGCCGTCTCACCGAGCGCCCGTACCAGGCGCGGCGGCGGTTCGAAAGCCATGCGCGAGTCGTTCCCTTCCAGTCCGGGGTTCTGTCGTACGGGCGCCTGCCGGATCACCGGGTCACGGCGTGGCCGAGGCGGCGGCCGACGGCGTGGTACCGGCCGCGCCCGTTCCCCCGTCGGCCCGCTCGGCGAGCCCAGGGAAGGCTACGCTCTGCCCGCTCCAGCGCAGCGCGCGCACCGCGGCCTCCCTGAGCGCCGCGGCCGCCGCGACGCGCCGCGCGCCCGTCGCCGCCCGCACCAAGTCGGCGTAGACGCCGGCCACCCGGTCCTCCAGCCGGGCCGCGAGCCGCAGGGCCGTGGCCGAGTCCGGCACCGGGAAAGGCAGCGCGTACGCGGCGTCCGCGGCGACCGGCTGCCCGCCCAGATCGCGGACCGCGCGGGTCAGTGCGTCCCGGCTCGCCCGGTGGGCGTCGTACGCCGTCCGTGCCTCGGTCCGGCGCGCCGCTGCGATCCGCCCGCCGACGACGCCGTACCCGTACACCGCCGCGTGCTCCGCCGCCAGTGCCGCCTGCAGCGCGGTCAGCTCGGCCGCCTTCACCTCGCCCTGCGCCCTGCCGCTCACTTCGCCCCCTCCGTCAGCAGGTAGGCGTGCGCGGCGCCGGCCGCCGCCACCGACGCCAGCAGCCGCGCCAGCTCGCCCGGCACCTCCAGCAGGTCCTTGGCGCGCCAGTCGGCGAGGGCGCGTTCGGCGCCGGCCAGGTCGGCGAGCGCGGCCTTCTCGCCGGCCGGGACGGCCGGAGCGGCAGCCGCGGAGGCCGCGGAGGCCGAGGACTTCGCGGCCGTCGGCGTGGGCGTGGCCGTGGGGGTGACGGTGGCGGTGGGCGTCGTGCCGTCCGTGAACGCCCGTACGTGCGCCGCGACCTGGGCGCGCAGGGGCCGCAGCCGCCCGGCCAGCCGCGGATGCGCGGCGAGGACGGCGTCGTACCGCTCCAGCAGGGTCCGGCTGTCCCGCGCCGCACGCGCGCGTGCCTGGTCCGTCACCGACGAGCCGCCGCTGTCACGGGAGTCCGGATCGGCCGAGCAGCCCGCCAGCAGGGCGGCGCCGGCGGCCGAGACGAGCAAGGATCTTCTGCGCGGACCCGAGGGGGTGCGCGGCGGCGGAGGGTACGGCACTGCAGACGTCCTCGGGAACTCGTACGGAGGGAAAACCGGGGGGAGACCGGAAGGCGGGCGGCACGCCCGTGATCACCGTACCCGCGCACCCGTCCCACGCCACTCACCGGCACCGTTCGCCCCGGCAGGCCCCCTCGCCTGCACGGCGATCGTCCCGAGTTGTCCACAGGTGGACGGCAACACTCCCCGCGACCGGATACCCTTTGACCAGACACGCGACCCATCCCACAACAGCACACGCGGCCGAGGAGTCACCCGGATGAGCACCACCCAGAGCGAGAGGCTGCGAGAGCTGCTCGAACCGCTCGTCACCTCCCAGGGGCTGGATCTCGAAGAGATCGCCGTGGACTCCGTCGGACGCAAGCGGGTGCTGCGCGTGGTCGTCGACTCCGACACCGGAGCGGATCTGGACGCCATCGCCGATGTGAGCCGTGCGCTCTCGGCGAAGCTCGACGAGACCAACGCGATGGGCGACGCGGCGTACGACCTGGAGGTCGGCACCCCCGGCGCGGAGCGCCTCCTCACCGAGCAGCGGCACTTCGTGCGCGCCACCGACCGGCTCGTGAAGTTCCAGCTGACCGAGGGCGGCGAGCTGGTCGCGCGGATCCTGACGGTCGACGACGAGGGCCTGGACGTCGAGGTCCCCGGAGTCAAGGGCCGCAAGGCGACCGCCCGCAGGCTCGGCTTCCCGGAGATCGCCAAGGCGCGCGTGCAGGTCGAGTTCAACCGCAAGGACGACAAGGTCGAGAAGGACCTGAAGGAAGAGGAGGAGGCGTAGCCGTGGACATCGACATGAGTGCCCTGAGGGGCTTGGTTCGGGAGAAGGAGATCTCCTTCGACCTGCTGGTCGAGGCGATCGAGTCGGCCCTCCTCATCGCCTACCACCGCACCGAGGGAAGCCGCCGACACGCGCGCGTGGAGCTCAACCGGGAGACCGGGCATGTGACCGTGTGGGCGAAGGAGGACCCCGAGGACCTCGAGGAGGGCCAGGAGGCCCGCGAGTTCGACGACACTCCCTCAGGCTTCGGCCGGATCGCCGCCACCACCGCCAAGCAGGTGATCCTGCAGCGGCTGCGCGACGCCGAGGACGACGCGACCCTCGGTGAGTACGCGGGCCGCGAGGGCGACATCGTCACCGGCGTGGTCCAGCAGGGCCGCGACCCGAAGAACGTGCTCGTGGACATCGGCAAGCTGGAGGCCATCCTGCCGGTGCAGGAGCAGGTGCCGGGCGAGACCTACCCGCACGGCATGCGGCTGCGCTCGTACGTCGTCCGGGTGGCCAAGGGTGTCCGCGGCCCGTCCGTGACCCTCTCCCGCACGCACCCCAACCTGGTGAAGAAGCTCTTCGCCCTGGAGGTGCCGGAGATCGCCGACGGCTCGGTGGAGATCGCCGCGATCGCCCGGGAGGCCGGTCACCGCACCAAGATCGCCGTTCGGTCCACCCGTTCGGGCCTGAACGCCAAGGGCGCCTGCATCGGCCCGATGGGCGGCCGGGTGCGCAATGTGATGGGCGAGCTGAACGGCGAGAAGATCGACATCGTCGACTGGTCGGACGACCCGGCCGAGATGGTGGCGAACGCCCTGTCACCCGCTCGGGTGAGCAAGGTGGAGGTCGTCGACCTCGCCTCCCGCTCCGCCCGGGTGACCGTGCCGGACTACCAGCTGTCGCTCGCGATCGGCAAGGAGGGGCAGAACGCCCGCCTCGCCGCCCGCCTCACCGGCTGGCGCATCGACATCCGGCCCGACACCGAGCAGGCCGGGGAATAGATCTCGGCCGCGCGACGCTGAGATCACGTCAGGCTGCATGCGGCAACTGTTCGACTTCTCCCCCAAAGGGGTGAGGTCGCTACGGGGAGGTAGACTTAAGGGTGTCTGGCCGGACGTATGCCCGCGCATGCCCTGAGCGCACCTGTGTGGGGTGCAGGCAGCGAGCGGCCAAGGACGAGCTGCTGCGGACCGTAGCGGATCAGGAACGGTGCGTTCCCGATCCACGCGGTACGCTGCCCGGCCGGGGTGCGTATGTACACCCCGACCCCGTCTGTATCGACCAGGCGGTACGCCGCCGGGCGTTCCCGCGGGCGCTGCGCGTCCCGGGACCGCTCGACATAAAGGCGTTGCGCCGGTACGTCGAGCAGGCAGACAGTGGCTGAGCAGGCAACACCGTAAGAAAGCGTGCCGTACGGAACCCCGTGCGGCCTGGTACCTCGCGAGTCGAAAGCAGGTCGAGATTGCGATGAGCACTCGATGAGTACGCGATGAGTACGCCCATGAACTAGCGACGGTCCGGCTTCACCCGGACCTCAGAGGAGCGAAGTGGCTAAGGTCCGGGTCTACGAACTCGCCAAGGAGTTCGGTGTGGAGAGCAAGGTCGTCATGGCCAAGCTCCAGGAACTCGGTGAATTCGTCCGTTCGGCGTCTTCGACCATCGAAGCGCCGGTTGTACGCAAGCTGACTGACGCCTTCCAGGGCGGCGGCAGCGGCAAGTCCGCCGCGAAGCCCGCCCCGCGCAAGGCTGCCCCCAAGCCCGCCGCGCCGTCTCCGGCGCAGGCGGCTCGTCCGGCTCCGGCTGCCCCGAGGCCGGCTGCCCCCAAGCCTCCGACGGCGCCCGCTGCCCAGCAGCCGGCCGCCCCGTCGGCTCCCTCGGCGCCCGCGCCGGCCCCGGGCCCGCGTCCGGGTCCGAAGCCCGCGCCGCGTCCGGCTCCGGCCGCCCCGGAGTTCACCGCTCCGCCGGCCGCCGCCGCCCAGACCCCGCAGGCCCCGGCCGCGCAGGGTCCGGCCGCGCAGGGTCCGCGTCCCGGCGCCCGCCCCGGCGCGCCGAAGCCCGGTGGTCGTCCCGGCGGCTCCGGCCAGGGCCAGGCGGCCCGTCCGGGCCAGGGTCCGCGTCCCGGTCAGGCCCCGCGTCCGGGTGCCCGTCCGGCCGGTCCGCGCCCGGGCAACAACCCCTTCACGTCCGGTGGCTCCACCGGCATGGCCCGCCCGCAGGCCCCGCGCCCGCAGGGCGGCGCCCGTCCCGGCCCCGGCGGCCCCGGCGGCGGTCCCCGTCCGCAGGCGCCCGGCGCCCAGGGCGGCGGTCCGCGTCCCCAGGCTCCCGGCGGTTCCCGCCCGAGCCCGTCCGGCATGCCCCGGCCGCAGGGCGGCGGTCCGCGTCCCGGCCCGGCCGGTCCGCGTCCGAACCCCGGCATGATGCCGCAGCGTCCCGCTGCCGGCCCGCGTCCCGGCCCCGGTGGCGGCGGTCGCGGTCCCGGCGGTGCGGGTCGTCCCGGCGGCGGCGGTCGTCCCGGTGGCGGCGGCTTCGCCGGTCGTCCCGGTGGTGGCGGTGGCGCTCGTCCGGGCGGTGGCGGCGGTTTCGCCGGTCGTCCCGGCGGCGGTGGCGGCGGCTTCGGCGGCGGTCCCGGCGCCGGCGGCGGTGGCCGTCCCGGCTTCGGTGGCCGTCCCGGCGGTCCCGGTGGCCGCGGTGGCACGCAGGGTGCCTTCGGCCGTCCCGGTGGTCCCGCGCGTCGTGGCCGCAAGTCGAAGCGGCAGCGTCGCCAGGAGTACGAGGCCATGCAGGCCCCGAGCGTCGGCGGCGTGATGCTGCCGCGCGGCAACGGCGAGACCATCCGTCTCTCCCGCGGCGCGTCGCTCACGGACTTCGCGGAGAAGATCAACGCCAACCCGGCGTCCCTCGTCGCGGTCATGATGAACCTCGGCGAGATGGTCACGGCCACGCAGTCCGTCTCCGACGAGACGCTGCAGCTCCTCGCCGACGAGATGAACTACGCGGTTCAGATCGTCAGCCCCGAGGAGGAGGACCGCGAGCTGCTCGAGTCCTTCGACATCGAGTTCGGCGAGGACGAGGGCGACGAGGAGGACCTGGTGGTCCGTCCGCCGGTCGTCACCGTCATGGGCCACGTCGACCACGGCAAGACCCGACTGCTGGACGCCATCCGCAAGACGAACGTCATCGCGGGCGAGGCCGGCGGCATCACCCAGCACATCGGTGCCTACCAGGTCGCGACCGAGGTCAACGAAGAAGAGCGCAAGATCACCTTCATCGACACCCCGGGTCACGAGGCGTTCACCGCCATGCGTGCCCGTGGTGCGAAGTCGACCGACATCGCGATCCTGGTCGTCGCGGCCAACGACGGCGTCATGCCGCAGACGGTCGAGGCGCTCAACCACGCCAAGGCGGCCGACGTCCCGATCGTCGTCGCGGTCAACAAGATCGACGTCGAGGGCGCCGACCCGACCAAGGTGCGCGGTCAGCTGACCGAGTACGGCCTGGTGGCCGAGGAGTACGGCGGCGACACGATGTTCGTCGACATCTCCGCCAAGCAGGGTCTGCACATCGACAACCTCCTCGAGGCCGTGGTCCTCACCGCGGACGCCTCGCTCGACCTGCGGGCCAACCCGGCCCAGGACGCGCAGGGCATCTCGATCGAGTCCCGCCTCGACCGCGGCCGCGGTGCCGTGGCGACGGTCCTCGTCCAGCGAGGCACGCTGCGGGTCGGCGACACGATGGTGGTCGGCGACGCGTACGGCCGCGTCCGGGCGATGCTCGACGACAACGGCAACAACGTGGCCGAGGCCGGCCCGTCGACGCCGGTCCAGGTCCTGGGCCTGACCAACGTCCCGGGTGCGGGCGACAACTTCCTGGTGGTGGACGAGGACCGTACGGCCCGTCAGATCGCCGAGAAGCGCGCCGCCCGCGAGCGGAACGCGGCCTTCGCCAAGCGCACGCGCCGCGTCTCGCTGGAGGACCTGGACAAGGTGCTCAAGGCCGGCGAGGTCCAGCAGCTGAACCTGATCATCAAGGGTGACGCTTCCGGATCCGTCGAGGCCCTTGAGTCCTCCCTGCTCCAGCTGGACGTCGGCGAAGAGGTCGACATCCGCGTCCTGCACCGCGGTGTCGGTGCGGTCACGGAGTCGGACATCAACCTGGCCACGGGCTCCGACGCCATCGTGATCGGCTTCAACGTCCGTGCGGCAGGCCGCGCGGCCCAGATGGCCGAGCGCGAGGGCGTGGACGTCCGGTACTACTCGGTCATCTACCAGGCGATCGAGGAGATCGAGGCGGCCCTCAAGGGCATGCTCAAGCCGGAGTACGAGGAGGTCGAGCTCGGTACGGCGGAGATCCGCGAGGTCTTCAAGTCGTCCAAGCTGGGCAACATCGCCGGTGTCCTCATCCGGTCCGGCGAGGTGCGCCGCAACACCAAGGCCCGCCTCATCCGCGACGGCAAGGTGGTCGCGGAGAACCTCAACATCGAGGGCCTGCGTCGCTTCAAGGACGACGTCACCGAGATCCGCGAAGGCTTCGAGGGCGGTATCAACCTCGGCAACTTCAACGACATCAAGGTGGACGACGTCATCGCGACGTACGAGATGCGGGAGAAGCCGCGGGCGTAATGGCCAACGGTGCCTGAAGCTGGCCGGCGGGATCTCGGTCCTGCCGGCCAGCTCGCCGTTCCTGGGGGCGGAGCCCCCAGGCAGGACCGCGGTCCACGGTGCCGAAACCCTGTCGAGTCACCGGCAGGTACGCGGTACCGTTCTTGATGTCCCCGGCCACACGGACCCGGGGCCATCGATCCCGTACCGGCGGGTGAACCGGCTACACACATGTACGTGGGGACTCTGTCCTTCGACCTGCTCCTCGGCGACGTCCACTCGCTGAAGGAGAAGCGCTCCGTCGTCCGCCCGATCGTCGCCGAACTCCAGCGGAAGTACGCCGTGAGCGCGGCCGAGGTGGACCACATGGACCTCCACCGGCGAGCGATCATCGGCCTGGCCATGGTCTCCGGCGACGCGGCGCACCTCACCGACGTACTGGACCGGTGTGAACGGCTGGTCGCCGGCCGCCCCGAAGTGGAGCTGCTGTCCGTGCGGCGGCGCTTCCACGGCGACGACGACTGACCACAGAACGCAAGAAGAAGAAAGAACGGGAGACGGACCAGTGGCCGACAACGCGCGGGCGAAAAGGCTGGCGGACCTCATCCGGGAGGTGGTGGCCCAGAAGCTGCAGCGTGGGATCAAGGACCCGCGGCTCGGCTCGCACGTCACCATCACGGACACCCGGGTCACGGGTGACCTGCGGGAGGCGACCGTCTTCTACACGGTCTACGGCGACGACGAGGAGCGGCAGGCCGCCGCGGCGGGCCTGGAGAGCGCCAAGGGCATCCTGCGCTCCGAGGTCGGCCGTGCGGCCGGTGTGAAGTTCACGCCGACGCTCACCTTCGTCGCGGACGCCCTGCCGGACACCGCCCGGACCATCGAGGACCTCCTCGACAAGGCACGGCAGTCCGACGCGAAGGTCCGCGAGGCCTCCGCGGGCGCGGCGTACGCGGGCGGGGCGGACCCGTACCGCAAGCCGGCCGACGACGAGACGACCGAGACGGACGGCGACGCCGCGGAATGACCCAGAAGCACACCACGCCCGACGGCCTCGTCATCGTCGACAAGCCGTCGGGCTTCACTTCGCACGACGTGGTCGCCAAGATGCGCGGGATCGCGAGGACCCGTCGCGTCGGCCACGCCGGCACCCTCGACCCGATGGCGACCGGCGTCCTGGTCCTCGGCGTCGAGCGCGCCACCAAGCTCCTCGGGCACCTCGCCCTCACGGAGAAGGAGTACCTGGGCACCATCCGCCTGGGCCAGAACACGCTCACCGACGACGCCGAGGGCGAGATCACCTCGTCCACCGACGCGTCCAAGGTGACCCGGGACGCCATCGACGCCGGGATCGCCAAGCTGAGCGGCGACATCATGCAGGTGCCGTCCAAGGTCAGCGCCATCAAGATCGACGGCGTACGGTCGTACAAGCGGGCCCGCGAGGGCGAGGACTTCGAGATCCCCGCCCGGCCGGTGACGATCTCCTCCTTCGCGGTGTACGACGTCCGGGACGCGGTCGCCGACGACGGCACCCCGGTCCTCGACCTGGTCGTGTCCGTGGTCTGCTCCTCCGGCACCTACATCCGCGCCCTCGCCCGTGACCTGGGCGCCGACCTGGGCGTCGGCGGCCACCTCACGGCACTGCGCCGGACGCGCGTCGGACCGTACAAGATCGATACGGCGAAGACGCTGGACCAGCTCCAGCAGGAGCTGACCGTGATGCCGATCGCGGAGGCCGCCGCGGCCGCGTTCCCGCGCTGGCAGGTGGACGCCCGGCGCGCCCGGCTGCTGCTGAACGGCGTCCGGCTGGAGATGCCCGACGAGTACGCGGGCGCCGGTCCCGTCGCCGTCTTCGACCCCGAGGGCCGCTTCCTCGCCCTGGTCGAGGAGCAGAAGGGCAAGGCCAAGAGCCTGGCCGTCTTCGGCTGAACCACCCCGCGGAGCCACCCGGCACGGTCCCCGGGCGGGTCGTCCGTGGAGCGGCGGCCGGCCACGGGGTGGGCCCCAGCCGCCGCTCCACGCTCCCCCTCGGTTCCCCCACCTCTAGGGTTATCCACGGGCTCCCGGCTATTCACCCGTCCGGGCAGGCGCTCGGAGTGAACCAGGGGAGCGGAAGGGGGCGCGTTCACCACGCGATCTGGTCCCGCCGATCATCGCGCGCCTACCGTCGAGACAGGGGTCGAGACAGGCACACGGGTACGGGCGGGGAGGTAGGGCCATGGCGGGACGGGGCCCGCGCACCAGGGGCGCTTGCCCGGCGGCGCACGGTACGGGGGAGACGGCGGACGGCGTCCGACGAGCAGATCAGGACCGTACGGGGCCCGGAGGCGCCGCGGAAACCGGCTACACCACGGGCACGGGCCGCTTCACCGGCGCCGGCTGCACCTCAGGCACGGGCGCCACCGGCCACACCACCGGCACAGCCGACGCGACCGGCACAGCCGATGCCACCGACACCGGCTACACCACCGGCACTTGGCACACCACCGGCACCACAGCCGCTCCCCAAGCCCCCCATACGCCACCCCACACACCCCGCACACCCCACGACACTTCCCACCCCCACCCGTCCCTCGTCCAGATCCGCGACCTCGCCGGTCGTCCCCGCGGCGTCGGGTTCCCCGTCGATCACCAGGGCACCCTGCTCACCAGCCACGAGACGGTCGACGGCCTGGCCCGGCTGGTGCTGCAGATCACGGCGGACCACACCTGTGTGGTCGGCGCCGATGCCGTCACCCCGCTGCCCGCGCTCGACCTGGCCCTGGTCCGCACCGAGGGCCTGGGCCTGGAGCCGCTGCCGGTGACCGTGCGCGAGCGGATCGAACCGGGGACGTACGTACGGATCCCGGCGGGCTGCTGGCGGGAGGCGCGGGTGCTGGCCGCCACCGAGGTGACGTACGCCGCCACCGACCGCTTCCACCTCCTCCAGGACGCACTGGAGCTGGCCATCGGCACCGCAGGCCGGGACGCGCTGCGGCCGGGCGGCGGAGCGGCCGGGGGACCGGTGCTCGACGCGGAGACCGGCGCGGTCCTCGGCGTCCTCGGCACCGCCCTGCACTCCACGCAGCGCGACACGGGCTTCGCGGCGCCGCTGCGGCCCGCCGACGGCCCCCTCGCCGAAGTGCTCGCACGCAACGCGGCCACCGTGCCCGCCTACGGCGCCGACCTCAACCTGGCCGGGATCCAGCAGCTGACCGCCACCTCGGTCGGCCAGAACGGCCCGCACGGCTTCCTCGCCGGCGTCGTGGAACCGGTCGAACGCGACGGTGTGGCACGGGAGTTGGCCGCTTTCACGGCCGGCGACCGGACCGTGCTCGGGCTGGTCGGCGCCGCGGGCAGCGGCCGTACGACGGAGCTGGCGGCCCTCGCCGCCCGCCGCGCTCACGACGAACGCCCCGCCCCGACGCTGTGGTTGCGCGGCGCCGACCTGGAGGACGCCGACGATTCCGTGGCCGACGCGGCCCGCCGCACTCTGGAGCGGGCCGCCCGCATCGTCGCCGCCGCCCGTTCCGTCGACCCCGAGGACCTGGGTGACCTCGGCCTCGAACACCTGGCCCGCCTCGCCGCACAGGCCGGGCGTCCGCTGCTGCTCCTCCTCGACGGCCCGGAGGAGATGCCCCCCGTCCTCGCCCACCGCCTGCCCGAGTGGGCCAGGGGTACGGCCGCCTGGCTGCGCACGACCGGGGCACGCCTGGTGGTGGCCTGCCGGGAGGAGTACTGGGAGCGCGCGGGCGCGGAGTTCCCCGCCGACCTGCTGTACTCCCCGGCGACGTCGCCGGCTCCGCCGACACTGCCGGGTCCGTCAGCACCGGCGGCACCGTCGGCTACCGCGGCCCGCGCCACCAAGCCTCCCACCCCCACTCCCATCCCCACCCCCCTCCCGCCCTGCCTCCGCCTCCCCGACCTCACGGCGGACGAGGCCCGCGCGGCCCGTGCCAGGTACGGCATCCCCGACGGGGTTCTCACCGACCGCGACGCACGGCATCCGCTCACCCTCCGGCTGCTGTCCGAGGTGCGGGCCGCCGCCCCGGACGCCCCGGTCGCCGCACCCCTCGACCGGCACGAGGTGTTCGCGGCCCACCTGGACCTGATGTGCCTGCGGATCGCGGTCCGGCTCGCCGCGGAGAGCGGGCTGCGCGGCGCGGCCGTACGCCGGCTCGCCGCGCGCGTGGCCGGGCAGGTGCACGAGGCCGCCCGGCGCAGCCTCGGCCCCGGGCAGGGCGAGCTGGACTGCGCCTCCTTCGAGGCGGTGTTCCCCTGGGGGCCCGCGCCGGCCCGGCTCGGCGGCGGCACGGGGTGGGCGTCCGCCGTACTGACCGAGGGCCTCCTCGTCCCGGCCGGAAGCGGCTACCGCTTCGCGCACGAGGAGCTGGCCGACTGGATCCAGGGCACCCACCTCGACCTCGACGAGGCCCTGCGCGCCCTCGTCCACCGTCCGCGCGCCGAGCGGGAGACCGCCCCGGTGCCCGTCCCGCACCACCGCATCGGCCCCGTCGTCCAGGCCCTGCTGCTGCTCGCCCGGCAGCACGGCACCCATCAACTGGCCGACCGGCTGCGGGACTTGATGGACGCCGTCGACCGGGACCCGCACTCCTGGTGGGCCGCCCGGCTGCTCGCTCGCACCCTGCTCCAGGTCCCGGACACGACGCCGTACACCGACGTGCTGTGGCTGCTCGCCGACCGCATCGTCGCCTGGCGGGGCGCCGGGCGGCCCGTACCGGGCGAGTTCGGTCCCGGCTTCTGGGCCGAGCTGCCGCTCTCCGACACCGAGCGGCTCGATCTGCTGCGCCGGCTCGTGCTGGCCGACCAGGCGCCCGCGGAGGCAGGTGAGCGGACCGGTGAGCGCTACCTCGACGCCGTCGCCCGGCTGCTGGCCGCCGCGCCCGCCGTCGTACAGCCACGGCTGACCCGCTGGTTCGACGACGAACGGCCGCTGCCCGCGACCCCGCACGCCACCGTCGCGACCGCCGCGCAGGCGCTGCTGCACACCCACCGGCACGGCGCGCTGGACGACCTCACCGAGATCCTGGTCGCGACCGCGCACCGGCGGGCCGACGAACTGCTCGCCACCCTCGCCGAGGACGAGCCGTCGGCCGTCTGCCGGGCCGTCGACCGCTGGGCGCACGACGAGCGCCCCGCCCGCCGGGTCGCCGCCGTGACGTACGGCCTGCGCGCGGCCCCGCACGTCCGCTCGGAGGCCGACCGCGAGCTGCTGCGCTACGCGGCCCTCGCCCTGCTCGCCCGCCCCGCCGACTGCACCCTGCACGGCAGCGCCCTCGCCCTGCTGGTCCGCGACCCGCACACCCGTGACCGACACCTCGCCGCGGCGCTGCGCCACTTCGCCGACGGCGACCCGCAGTTCCCGCCGAGCGCCCTGGCCCCGGCCCTGACCACCCACCCCGAACCGGTCCTGGAGGCCTTCCGCGCCCGGCTGAGCGGCCCGGACACCGGGGAAGCGCTGCGCACCCTCACCGACGTCACCACCCCGGCCCTCGCCCGTCGCATCGCGGCGCTGCTCCAGGACGCGGTACGGCTGCGCCCGGCGACCGCCGGACCCATCGCCGCCCATGTCGACCGCCGCCTCGCCCAGGGCCCCACCACCCGGCGCGCCCTGCTGCCCCTGGTCACCGGCCTGCTCGACGACGCTCCGGAACAGCTCCGCGCGGCCCTCGCCACCGTCCTCGCCGCCGCCGGCACCCCCGCCTGCCGTCCGCTCCGCCGCGAGCTGCTGGAACTCCTCCTCGCCGGGGAACGGGCCCCCTCCGTGCTGGACGCCGTCCTGCACGCGGCGGCCGAGCAGTGCGACGGACGGGAGGAGGAGGTCCGCGGCCTCGTCCACCGCACCGGCCTGCTCCTCGTCCGCACCCCCGAGGGCGCCACCCGCTTCGACCGCGGCCTGGTCGACCTCGGCCGCCAGGTCCCCGGCTTCGCCGCGCGCATGGCCCGCTGGCTGGCCGACACCCCGGAGGACTGGGCCGCCGTGGTGGGCCCCGGTACCCGGCGCATGCTCGAGAATCTCGCGGGCGTCCGCGTACCGGCGTGAACGGCGGCCACGGCGCTGCACGACGGCTATGGGGGATGCACGGCGGTTACGGCGATGCACGGCGGTCACGGCGAGGAAGCGGGCGGTGGCCGCGGGGACGGGGCGGCCGGCCTGGTGACGGAGCGGGCGGTAGCCGGGAACGTGCGCCCCGTCACAGCCTCCCTACCGATGCGGGCCCGGGACACCCGGCATGGCACCCTTAGACCTGCGCAAGTCTTAAGCGTCGATATGGACACGGGTTCGAGGAGCGGTCACAGTGCAGCGCTGGCGTGGCTTGGAGGACATCCCCCAGGACTGGGGGCGCAGCGTCGTCACCATCGGTTCCTACGACGGCGTCCACCGCGGCCACCAGCTGATCATCAAGCACGCCGTGGACCGCGCCCGCGAGCTGGGCGTCCCGGCCGTCGTCGTCACCTTCGACCCGCACCCCAGCGAGGTCGTCCGCCCCGGCAGCCACCCACCGCTGCTCGCCCCGCACCACCGCCGCGCCGAGCTGATGGCGGAGCTGGGCGTCGACGCGCTCCTGATCCTCCCCTTCACCACCGAGTTCTCGAAGCTGTCGCCCGCCGAGTTCGTGGTGAAGGTCCTGGTGGACAAGCTGCACGCGAAGGCGGTCGTGGAGGGCCCGAACTTCCGCTTCGGCCACAAGGCAGCCGGCAACGTCGAGTTCCTCGCCGAGCAGGGCAAGGTCTACGACTTCGAGGTCGAGATCATCGACCTGTACGTCACCGGCGAGGCGGGCGGCGGCCTGCCGTTCTCCTCGACCCTGACCCGCCGCCTGGTGGCGGAGGGCGACGTCGCGGGCGCCCGCGAGATCCTGGGCCGCCCGCACCGCGTGGAGGGTGTGGTCGTGCGCGGCGCCCAGCGCGGCCGCGACATGGGCTTCCCGACGGCCAACGTCGAGACCCTCCCGCACACCGCCATCCCCGCCGACGGCGTGTACGCCGGCTATCTGCACGTCGAGGGCGAGGCCATGCCGGCCGCGATCTCCGTCGGCACGAACCCGCAGTTCGACGGCACCGAGCGCACGGTGGAGGCGTACGCCATCGACCGCGTCGGCCTCGACCTGTACGGCCTGCACGTCGCCGTCGACTTCCTCGCGTACGTCCGCGGCCAGGCGAAGTTCGACTCACTGGACGCCCTGCTGGAGCAGATCGCCGCGGATGTGAAGCGATGCCGGGAGATCATCGCCGAGGAGGCGTAGGGCTCTCCCCGTAAACGCCGTAAACGCCGTAAACGCCACACACGAGACGAACGGAAAGGGCGGCCGGTGCGGAACACGCACCGGCCGCCCTTCTGCATGCCGTCCTACGGCTGCTGTCCTTGCGGGGGCTGCGGGTAGCCCTGCTGCGGCGGATACGGCTGACCGGGGGCCTGCTGCGGGTAGGGCTGCTGGCCCGGTGCCTGCGGCGGGTACGGCTGTCCCGGCTGCGCGGGATACGGCTGCTGCGGCGGCCCGGCGTACTGCTCCTGGCCCGGTGCCTGCGGATACGGCTGGCCCGGCATGGGCTGCCCCGGCATCTGCTGGCCCGGCATCGGCGGGGCGGCCACCGGGGGCGGGTTGCCGTCGCTGGTCCACAGCCCGTGCGACTGCTGGTGCCGTACGAAGTCCTCGGCGACCAGCGCGGCGAGGTTGAAGTACGCCTCGCGGGTCCGCGGCCGCATCATGTCGAGGTCGACCTCGGCACCGGCGGCCAGATGCTCGTCGAAGGGCACGACCACGACTCCGCGGGTGCGCGTCTCGAAGTGGGACACGATGTCCTCGACCTTGATCATCTTGCCGGTCTCACGGACCCCGGAGATCACGGTCAGGGACCGGGAGACCAGGTCGGCGTACCCGTGCGCGGACAGCCAGTCCAGCGTCGTACTGGCGCTGCTCGCGCCGTCCACGGACGGCGTGGAGATGATGATGAGCTGGTCGGCGAGGTCGAGCACGCCACGCATGGCGCTGTACAGCAGACCGGTACCCGAGTCGGTGAGGATGACCGGGTACTGCCGGCCGAGCACGTCGATCGCGCGCCGGTAGTCCTCGTCGTTGAACGTGGTCGAGACGGCCGGGTCCACGTCGTTGGCGATGATCTCCAGACCGGAGGGCGCCTGCGAGGTGAACCGCCGGATGTCCATGTAGGAGTTGAGGTACGGGATCGCCTGGACGAGGTCACGGATGGTGGCCCCGGTCTCCCGGCGCACGCGCCGCCCGAGCGTACCGGCGTCCGGGTTCGCGTCGATGGCGAGGATCTTGTCCTGCCGCTCGGTGGCGAGGGTGGACCCGAGCGCGGTGGTCGTGGTCGTCTTCCCCACGCCGCCCTTGAGGCTGATGACCGCGATCCGGTAGCAGGACAGCACCGGCGTGCGGATCAGGTCCAGCTTGCGCTGCCGCTCGGCCTCCTCCTTCTTGCCGCCGATCTTGAACCGCCCGCCGGCGGCCGCGGGCCGGCCGCTCCTCGCCTTCTGCTTCTTGTTGTTGAGCAGCCGGTCCGCGGACAGTTCCACGGCGGCGGTGTAACCGAGCGGCGCGGCACCGGGGTTGGTCGGCTGCCGCTGGTCGTGCTGGAGCGGCTGCGGCCACGCGGCCCCGGTCCGCGGATCGACGGGCGCCTGCTGGCCCTGCGGGGCGTGGGGGCCCTGTGGAGCGTGAGGGGCGTGGGGGCCCTGTGGCGCCTGCCGGCCTTCGGCCGCCGGTGCGCCTTCGGGGCCCTGCGGGGCTTGCGGGGCCTGCGGGCTCTGGGGCGGCTGCGGGAAGCCGTAACCGCCGGGCTGGGCCTGGCCGTTGGGAGTGCCGGGCTGAGGGAAGGCGTAACCGCTTTCCGGGGTGGGGCCGTTGGGGTTGGTCTGCTGCGGGAAGCCGTAGCCGCTGTTGGGCGGGGTGGGGGTGTTGGGGTTGGTCTGCTGCGGTGCCGCGGGCTGCGGCGGTACGGGCGGCTGCGGTGCGGGCGCTTGTGGTACGGGCGGCTGCGGGAAGCCGTAGCCGCTGGTGGGCGGGGTGGGGCCGCCGGGGTGCTGCTGCGCGGGCGGCTGCGGGAATCCGTAACCGCCCGCGGCGGCGGGGCCCGCCGGGTTCGGCTGCGGTGCGGTGGGAACGCCGGGCTGGTTGGGCTGACCGGTCTGGCCGGTCTGGCCGGGCGGGGCCGGCTGGTTCCAGGCGGCGGGCGCGGGCTGCGGGGCCTGCGGCTGGAACGGCGCCTGCTGTCCGGGGACGCCGCCGGGCCCCTGCGCGGCCGTCGGCTGCGGCTGACCGGGCATCGGGCCGGGCTGCTGCGGCGCGGCCGGCTGCCCGGGCCACTGGCTCGCCGGGGCGGGCGCGGCGGGCTGGTAGGAGGGCGGCAGCGGGGGCACCCCGCTCTGCGGCGCGGCGGCCGGCGGCGACCAGGCGGGCCGGGCGTCCTGAGGAGCGGGCGGTACGGCGTCCTGAGGCGTGCCGGTCCGCGCGGCGCCGTTCGGCTGGGCGCCGTCCTCCGGAGTGCCCGGCCGGGGCACGCTGTCCTGGGGGCCGGCCTCGGCGCCGACTGCGTCCGTGGGCTCAGCGGAAGCGGACTCCGAGGCGTCGGACTTGGCATCGCCGGACTCGGCGTCGTCGGACACGGCACTGTCGGCGGCGCCCTCCTCGGCGTCGACCGTGGCGGCTGTGTCGGTCGCGTCCTCGGCCAGGGCCTTGCTCTCGGCCTCGCCCTCGCCGTGGTCCTCACCTTCGTCGGCACCGGAGGCCGCAGGCCCCTCGACGGCAGCGCCATCGCGCCCGGAGCCGTCCTCCGCGACGACCGGGTCGCCGGACTCCTCGTCACCCGACTTCTGGGCGCTCGGCTCCTCGGCAGCCTCGGTGGTGTCGGCCTTCTCGGCCGCCTCGGCCACCTCGGACGGGTCGCCGTCGGCATCGTCGGCACCGGCGGAGCGGTCGGCCGCCTGGTCGGCCGCAGCCGTACCGGAAACCTCGGCGGAGCCCCCGTCCTCCGACGCGGGCTGCTGCGCGGCCGTCTGTGCGCGCTCGGCGATCTCGGCCATCTCGCGCTTCAGGGCCACGGCGGAGAACCGCATGGTGGCCCCGCTCTCCAGGTCCCCGTTGCCCGTCTCCGGCTCGACCGCGGCGGGCGGGGTCACGGCCTCGGGCCGGGGCTGCGGGGCGGGTTCCGGCCGCTGCAGCTCGAAGCCGTCCGGCAACCGTGGCACCGACACGGGGCTACTGGCGGGCGGGGTGGGCGGCACGGGTGCCGTGTAGGGCGCGCCCTGCGCCGGGGGCGGAGGCGGCGGCGTGTACGGAGCCCCCGGCCGGGGCGCGTACGGTGCTCCCTGCGGAGGCGTCTGAGGCGCGTACGGAGCTCCCTGCGGGGGTGCGAACGGAGCGCCCTGCGGCGGTGCGTGCGGGGGTCCCGGCGGCGGCGCGTGTGGAGTTCCCTGTGGCGGGGTGCCGGCGGGGTGGACGGCGGGCGGCTGCGGAGCCGGCCCGGGCGCCGGTGTGTTCGACGGGAACACCGGCCTCGCGGAAGCGCCCTGAGTGCCCGCGTCGCCGGAGCCGTCCGCTCCGGTGGCACGGTCCTCGCCGTCCGATTCCTCTGCCGTGTCTGCGGAGCCGGACGCGCCGGACGCGTTCTGCGTGTACCAGGCGGGTGGGGCGTAGTCGATGGTGAACTCGCCCGTCATCTCGATGGCGGACTCCGCGTCGGGCTGGTCATCGCCGGGTGTGGCCCAGCCCCCGCGCATCCCGTCCCGATCGCTGCTCACAGTTCCTCCTGGTGTGGTCGAGCACCCTCATGCCGTGCCGGGGCGACCATGTCGTGTCGTTCCGAGTCGTCCGTAGTCGTTCGGGGCAGCCCGATCCGGCGGTTCTCCCCCTGGGACACCGACGACCGGTCGACGGGTCGTGCATCGCGCCCGCTCCCAGCCTAATCACCACGAGCCGTACCTCGGCAGGCCCGCCCACCTTCGAGCGCGACCGCGAGCGCACCGAACCGCCCCACCGGCCGCATGACCTGGGCAAGGAAAACAGGGAGCAATCGGCAGACAAGTGACGAACAGAGAAGGAGCATTCGTCGAACAAAACGGGCATATAAGGCAGTTCAGTCCATCCGTCGTGGTGCGCCCAACAATCCGACTTCGAGGTCGGTGGGTTGTGTCAGCACATACTGCCGGTCACGGTCCGTGCACCACAGGGTGACGCCATCGGGCAGGGCCGGAAGCGACTCCACCTCGGTCCGGGTCAGCCCCATGGTGCGCCCCAGCTCGGCGGCCTCGTCCGGGGAGACCCGCTGGATGCCCGCGAGCCGCGCCTGCCGCAGCAGCCGGGGGGCGACCGGGCTGAGATACGGCAGCAGGGTCAGCACCGACTGCCAGGGCCCGGACACCACGCGTCCGCGCGGCGGCCGCATACCGCAGTCCCGCACCACCAGCATGGGTGTACCGGCCGAGGAGCCCTGAGGCGGCACACGCCCGACGTCGTACACGGACAGGCCGTTCTGCCCGCCGCCCATCGCGTGCACCATCTGCATCCACGCCTGGGGCCGACCGGTCTCCACCGCGACCCGGGCGCCCGTGGCCGCCGAGCGCAGCGCCAGCACCTGCGCGGTCCACAGGCCGCCGATCAGCACGACGTCGTACGGCGTCGGCCGATTGATGCCCAGTACGGCCGGCTGCCCCTCGGCATCGATGCCCGCCACCACGCCGTCATCCCCTATGGGCAGCGCGAGCGCGTCCAGTTGCTGCACGGGCAGCCCGTGCCGGCCGTGCCGAGGCCCGATCAGACCCAGTCCGTGCCGAAGCAGCTCGAGCCCCCGCCGTGGACCGGATCCCGCCGACGCGCCCGCATCCCCACCCGGACCTGCACCCGCCCCCGTCCCGAGCCCTGTCCGCGCTGTCTCCGGCATCGCGGACGTCGTCGGCATCGTCGTCACCGCGCACCTCCGAGGGGCAGTGTGGCCAGCATTCCGGGCAGTTGCTCACGGTCGAGGCGGGCGAGCCCGGCCCCGGACTGCCGTGCCGCGGCTTCCAGCGCGCGGCGCGCCGCCACCAGCTCTTCGTCACTGCGCCCGGTCACCCGCAGATGCGCGGACAGCGACACCTCCTGCCGCTCGCCGTGCGCGAGCGTGAGGCTGAACGTGGTCGCCAGGGCCGGTATCGCCGTGACCCGGGCGACGAAGTGCGGCAGCGATTCGCCCCGGCCGCCGCCCAGTGGGGGCCAGCGTCTGACCCAGTACGTCGTATGCCGCCGGTTGTCGCAGCGCCAGCTGCGCCCGGACTCCTCGGTGCGCCGCTCCCGAGTCTCGCTGCGCCCCGCCTCGGCGGTGACCAGGGGGTTGGCGCAGGCCGAGGTGGCAAGTGCCGCGACCAGCTCCTCCTCGTCGAGCACCCGCGCGCGGAACCCGGCGCCGGTCAGCCGGCTCGCCAGATGGTCCGCGGTCCGCGCGACGCACTTCTGCGCGCCGAGCAGCCCGCCGCCGCGCGCGGCCACGGCCTCCGCGCACAGCTCCGGGTCGAGCTTCAGCGCGATCCAGGTGATGCGCACCGCCGGGGCGCCCGTCTGCTCCTGCAGCGGCAGGTAGTTGGCGACGGCGATGGACTGCTGGGGTAGATGCAGCGCGGGCGCCGGCTGGGTGTGCAGCACGATCTGCGCGGATTCCAGCCGGATTCCGTCCACCTCCAGCGCGTCCCGCACCAACGCGACTGGCAACGGCTGTCGGCTCCGCTCGGCCCGCAGCGCCGTCGCGTCCGCCTCCACCTGAAGCACGGCCGTGACGAACGTGCCGTCCCCCACGACGCCGACCGCCCGCTGGTCCCGCCTGCCGTAGGAGTACGTGCGCAGCGCGGGCTCGCACTCCAGAGCGGGAACCAGCGACGGCTCCGTACCTGGCGGTATCGGCATGGCGACGGCACGCCGCTGACGTGCCTTCAGCGCGCGTGCCGTGGACAGCCATTCGGGCAGGGAACGGCCTCTGTGACGCACCACCGCGAGCAGGATGAGAGCCACCGCCACCGGTGCCGCGACGGCCAGGGCCAGCGGCGCGATCACCCACCCGACGATCAGCACGGCCACGGCCAGTTCCAGCAGCACGAGCCGTTGCAGCCGGAAGGAACTGCCTTGACCAGACTGCGTCCGGAAGTGCAACGCGCCTGCGCTGTGTCCTTGGGGCGCCGGCTCGGCCGACCGGTGGAAGGCCCCGGGAGCGGGTGTCGCGGAGCCCAGGCCCCTCGACCTGCCGCGCACGCGGGACCGCGTACCGGAAGCCATCACTGCATCCCCCCGCGTTGCTCACAACTCACTGGTCCAGGCATCACACTTGTGCCTCGCCGAGGCCCCGGTACCGTACCCGCTCCTCCAGCCCCCGCGGACACCATGCATAGTAGGGGGCTGGTCTGACATCGCGACGCGGGACGGGTGCCCGCCGGTGCGACGAGGGGGAGAAGCAGGGGCCGATGGCATCACAGCGGGACGAACTCAACGCCTACACGTTCGCGAAGAGGCGTACTCTTGCGGCCTTTCTCCAGTCCTCGGCGTCGGGGTCCGAGGAAGGGGCACCCAAACCGCTCCGGGCGGTCGTGCCCAGCCTCGTGGCCGGTGCGCTGACGCTGGCCGTGTTCGGCGCCTGGGGCATGTTCCAGCCCACCGCGCCCGCCGGATGGGACACGCCCGGAACCCGGGTGATCGTCGGCAAGCAGTCCACAACGCGGTACGTGGTACTCAAGACCGGCAGGACCACCCGGCTGCACCCGGTCCTGAACCTGGCTTCCGCGCGCCTGCTGATGAACGACGCCGACTACCAGGTCATCCAGGTCAGCGACAAGTTCCTCGACGCCGGCAAGCTGCCGCGTGGCCCGATCCTCGGTATCCCCTATGCGCCCGACCGCCTGCCCTCGGCCGAGGAAGCGGGCAACGCCAAGCGATGGGCCGTGTGCGAACAACCCGGTGGCGAGGGCGAGACCGTCCAGCAGGCCACGTTCGTCATGGCGCAGCGGGACGCCGCGAAGACGGACGGTTCCGGCCGCCTCGGTGCGGGCGACGTGCTCTACGTCAAGACCCGTACGGGCGCGCGCTATCTCGTGGACGCGCACGGAACGTCGTACTCCGTCACCGGAAGCGAGTCGGACGCCCTGACGACCGCCCTGGTCGGCACGCGCACGCCGCAACTCGTCACCAAGGAGTGGCTCGGCACCCTCCACCAGGGCGACCCGATCACGTTCCCGCAATTGCCCGTCGGTGTCGGCTCGCCCGCTCATGTGCCCGGACAGCTGTCGCAGGCGGAGAACAGGGTCGGCATGGTCCTGAAGACCCAGACGGGCGACGGCATCAAGTATTACGTCGTCCTGCCGGGCAAGGTGCGGCCGGTCAGCGAGTTCACGGCCTGGTTGCTCATCTCCTCGCCCCAGACCGCCTCGCTGAACATGAACGGCGAGGCTCGCACCGTCGGTCTGCAGGACTTCACCGCCGATCCGCAGCCCTTCGCCGGGCAGGCCGCCGGCTGGCCCGAGCAGCGGGCGCGGCAAGTCAACTCTCCTTCCCCCGCCTCCGATCACGACACCGTGTGCAGTGTCCTGCGCGACGTCGGCGTCAACTCTGGCAGCACCACCACACTCAGCACCTGGGTGGGCAAGGACTACCCGGCCGACATCACCGCAGATGGCACGGGAACCTACGTGACCCCCGGAACCGGTCTGCTCTACACCCAGATCCAGGGCAACGAGACCGGCGCCGGAGCGCTCTTCCTGGTCACGGACACCGGGCTGCGGTACGCCGTCCAGACCAACGGGGACAGTGACAGCCACAAGTCGGACATCGGTGCGGACGGCAAGAAGACCTCCGACGGCACTCCCGAGCCCAGCGAGGCCCAGGTCAAGCTCGGGTACCAGAACGTGCGTCCCGCCAAGGTGCCTGCGGCCTGGTCGGAATTCCTCGCCAAGGGGCCCCGTCTCGACACCAACGGCGCCCGTCAGCCGCAGGGTTCATGACGCGCCCTCTCCCCGACGTGACTGACGGACATGTGAACAGGAGCGCCGCACGCGTGCTGCCGACGAAGGCAACCCTGCTGACCGCCGCCACCCTGCTGACCACACTCGGCACTGCCCCGCCCGCCTCGCCTGTCCCGCCTGCCTCCGGGCTCCGGCTGGACGGCAGCGGCGAATGCACCTTCCCCGCCAAGGAGATCAAGGGCACGCCCTGGTCCCTGCAACGTGTCCTGCTCGACCAGCTGTGGCAGGGCACCGACGAGGGCAAGGGCGTACGGGTCGCGGTCATCGACACCGGCGTGGACGACAAGAACCCGCAACTGGCCCCGGCCGTGGACAAGGCGGCCGGCCGTGACTACCTGACCAAAGGCAAGGGCGGCGACCCGACCAACGACCAGGTGGGGCACGGCACCAAGGTCGCCGGCATCATCGCGGCCCGCCCTCGAAAGGGGACGGGCTTCGTGGGGCTCGCCCCGAACGCCACGATCATCCCGATCCGGCAGAACGACGCCAACAGCAGCGGCAACTCGGACACGATGGCCCAGGCGATCACGTACGCCGTGTCCCAGGGTGCCGAGGTCATCAACATCTCCCAGGACACGACCAAGCCGCTGTCGGGCACCTCGGCCCTCGCCGAGGCCGTGCGCAAGGCGATCGCCCAGAACGTCGTCGTGGTCGCCTCCGCGGGCAACGACGGATTGGACGGCAAGGACAAGAACACCTATCCGGCCGCGTTCCGGGGTGTTCTGGCCGTGGCCGCCTCCGACCGCAACAACGAACGGGCGTCGTTCTCGCAGGCCGGCACCTTCGTCGGGGTCGCCGCGCCGGGTGTGGACATCGCCTCCACCGTTCCCGGCGGTGGCCAGTGCACCGACGACGGCACCAGCTTCTCCGCCCCGTTCGTCGCCGGTGTCGCGGCGCTGCTCAAGGAGAAGCACCCCCGCTGGACCACCGCTCAGGTCGTCACACAGATCGAGCAGACGGCCGAGCGCTCTGTCAATGGGCACGACGACTTCGTCGGATGGGGCGTCGTCGACCCGGTTCGCGCCGTCCAGGAGTCGGACATCAGTGATCCATCCTCCTCCCCGTCGCCCGACCCTGGCTTGGCCAAGGCACCGGAGCCCGACGTTGCGCCTTTCTCCCTGGCCGAGACCCCACGGGAACGCAACCAGCGCTATGCCGTCTACGCGCTGGGGATCACAGCCGTCCTGGTCGCCGTCATCGCTGGTACGGCCGTTGTCACCCGCGATCTGCGGCGACGCCACCGAAAGGATCTGTCAGCGTGAGCTTCGGCCCACCACCCTCGATATACACCCACTCCGCGCTGGAGGCGGACCGGTCGCGGGCCAGGCGCCGTAGACGCGTTCTCGGCGCCGCCGCAGCGGTGTCCGCGGTCGTATGTCTCGGGGCAGGCGTGCTCTGGTACGACTCGGCCGGCCACGAGAAGAGGCGGACCGACACCACGCAGGCCCGACAGGCGCCGGACGCCATACGCGAGACCGTGGAGAAGACCCCCGTCTCTCCGGAGGGCCAGGTCGTCGTCCAGCACAACGAGCCCAACCTCACCGGCAAACAGCAGCGGCTCGCGCCCGGGACCTGGGCCACGGGCAAGATCCTCGCGCGGGCCGTCGCCAACCACATCGAGGGCTACAGGATCGAGCCCGATCCCGACTGGGACGCGAAGGCATGGACCCTGACCCTGGACGGCCATGTCTGTGCCACAAGCCGCGACGTCACCGCCGACGGCCGCACCGCGATCGTCGTCCAGCCCGCCCGCGCCAAGTCCTCCGGCAAGAACGGCGTCTGCGACGAGGTGATCATGGTCGACCTCGACACGGGCAAGAAGCTCTGGCAGCAGACGATGCCGTCGGCCGGCTCCGCCTACGTCACCAACACCGACATCGCCCTGACCCAGGGCGTCGTGGCCATCGCCTGGCGGGAGGGGTCGGTGGCGTACGCCATGGACGGCGGCAAGCGGCTGTGGAACACCACCGTCGCCACGTCCCGGTGCCCCGACACGGGCTTCGCCGGCGGCCGGGCCCTGCTGGCCCTCGTCACCTGCGGCGAGGGCGACAACACCACCTACCGCGTGGCCAAGCTCGACCCGCGCACCGGCAGGACCGTGTGGCAGTACCCGGTCAGCAAGGGCGTCAACTCGGTCTGGCTGCCGTCCGCCGACCCGCCCGTGATAGCCATCCAGGCGGGGGACTACACCGTCACCGACCTGATCTCCCTGGACTCGAAGACCGGCGAGCAGCTGACCAGGATCCCGATGACGAAGTACAAGCCCGACTGCAGCATCGACATGTACTTCGGCGTCGTCGCCAAGTGCTACGGCATGGTGGTCGGCCGCGACCGGGTCTTCGTCATGAGCAAGGACAACGACGACATCACCAAGCCCGAGAACCAGATCACGGCCTTCGACCTCAAAAAGGGCACCGCCGTCGCCAAGTTCCAGGGCCGTCCCTTCCAGCCGGTCCTCCCGCTCCGTACGAACGGTGACGACCTGATCATCTACCGCAGCACCCTGGACGACGTCCGGCCCGCGGCCGTAGTGGACTGGAACCCCCAAACCGGCAAGGAGACCCCGTACCTCCTGTTCCACCTCCCGGACGAGTACGGTCGACTCAGCAACCCCGATGACTCGGACATCCTCTACGAACAGGGCCACGCCTTCTTCGCCCGCCGCGAGCTCGAACGCGACGACGTCCATCCGAAGGACCCGGTGCTCTCGGTGATCGGAGTGGGTAGCGCGGGGCTCAAGCACTGAAGCGTGAAGGGGCGGCACACGCGTGTGCCGCCCCTTCACGCTCACGTTCCGCTCACTGCGCCGCAAGCCCCCCATTGCGCTCCGAGGGCTCCAGATCGAACTCCCCGTCCCGCGCCCCCAGCACGAACGCCGTCCACTCCGCCTCGGTGTAGCGCAGCACGGTGTCGTGGTCGAGGGAGGAGCGCATCGCCACCGCCCCACCGGGCAGGTACGCGATCTCGACCCGCTCTTCGTGCTCCTCCGTACCCGGCGCGCACTGCCACTCCACGCCGGAGATGTCGAGGGCGTAGAGCTCATCCCGTTCGCGTTCCTTGCGCGCCTTGATCTCCTCTGCCGACTCTGCCATGCCGCAGCGACCCTTTCCGACGTACGAACAATCCACCGGCCAGCGTAGTCGCCGGCGAACTTCCCCCGAGGGCCTTTGCAGTTGGAAGCGCCACGTCAAATGACTAGAGTGGCTTCCGGTACTACGCGAGTGGTACGTCACGGGGGCGGCGCGGTGTTGCGTCCCGCGCGTCGGCGCATGCGGGGAACGGCGACACCTCTTGCCCATGGTCGGGCACCTCAGGGACAACCTCGTGGCCCCGGCCCAGTGGCTGTCGCCATGATCAGGACAACAGGAGGGCAAGAGGCGATGACGAAGCCGCAGTTCGACTTCAGCCATGACAGCGGCACACAACTGGCCAAGGACATCGAGTCCTTCAACGTCGAACTGAGCAAGCGGATCGGTTCGCTGAACCAGGTCGTCGACATGGTCCAGGCGGGATGGCAGGGCGCCGCGGGCAAGGAGTTCGACTCTTTGCAGCGGGGCATCAACCAGAACCTGAGGAAGCTCCAGGACAACCTGTCTGACCTGGAGGACATCGTGCGCATGAGCACCAACAAGTTCAGTGCCCACGAGCAGGAACGGATCGCGGAGATCCGCAAGGTGGACAACTCCGGGGAGATCCAGAGCAAGATCCTCGGCCAGGTCGGCGTCAACTACTCCTGAACCGCTCGAAAGGAAGCGAAGAACATGTCGAGCAGCTTCGACCGGACAGCGGTCAACTACGACACCGTCACCCAGGCCGCCAGCGACGTGCGCAGCACGGCCAAGAACCTCAGCGACCACCTGGAGGCCCTGATGCGCGCCGTCAGGGCCAAGGCCGAGAGCTGGGAGGGTGAGGCCAAGACGGCCTTCGGCGAGATCCAGCGGAGCAACGCGCAGGAAATGGCCGCCATGACGGAGAAGCTCGGCCGCGTCGCGCAGCTCCTGGACGACTCGGTCGTCGGCTACCAGGACACGGACAAGGGCAATGCGGCGCGTTTCCGCATGCTGATGGGCTGAGCGACGACCCGAACACCCAGGGGGGAGGCAGCGCGGCCGCGCTGCCTCCCCCTGCTGGTGAAGTACGGGACGTGGGGAGAGCAGTGGCCCCTCAGCCCATCTGAGACTGCTGTACGGCCTTCCGGCCGTCAGCCGGATGAAGAAGTCCCCGGGACCGTAGATTTCGCGGACCAGAAGTCGGAGTGCTCGCTCGGCAAGGGCGGCTCTGAGCCGTCGTACGTGGGTGCGCCCGCCCTCGGCTTCGGCGGTGCGACTCCGGACTTCTCCACGCAAGGAGTGGTCACCTCGAAGTGAGCCTGTCCCTGGTACCCGAACAGCAGCCGGATCTGGAATTCGTCCGGCGTCACGAAGTACGTGGCGGGAGTCGTCTCGCTCTTGTTCGAGCCCCGGTAGGTGAACCCCTTCTTCTTCCAGTACTGCTCTACGATGCCCAGGAAGCTCCCCCGTCGCTCGGCGGAGATGACGGTCGTCACGGACACTCGCCGTGACACCGTGCAGCTGAGGTCCGTGGAGATTCCGTGCGCCCACTTCACCTGCGGCTTGATCGCATCCAGGGTGCCGGCAAGGAGGCTGTCGGCCCGTTCTGCCGCTTCTTGCATGTTCATGTCTGACGCCTTCTTTCCTTCGTTGTCCCCGCTTTCCCCTCCGATCAGCCCGCAAGCCGTGGTGAGCGCGAGCAGTGCAGCAGCCAGAACAAGTCGCGTTTTCATCGACGTGCCTCCGGAGTGATCCCCCCAGGATTGCCGGCGACGATGTTGGCGATGCTGTCGGCTGACATCTGATCCTTCTCGGGATTGAAGTAGTTCGAGTGGGCTTCCATCGTGAAATGGGTGAACGCATTCGGCCCCGGTTCCGTCCGGAAGCGCGTAGCCCCGAACTCGTCACTCGCCGGGTCCTTGCCGAACCAGTTGTCATCATGATCGGGATCGCCCAGCTCCGCCCCCACGGTGGCGCCCTCCAGCGCACCGCCCAGCCCGCCCGTGACCAACCCGATCCCGCCCCCGACGAATCCGCCCGCGACCGCCCCCTTCGAAGGAGCCTTGCTGACGAGGTCGTTCTCCGCCGCACCGACGAAGACGTGCTGCTTACCCACGCCCAGATCCTCGGCGTGGTCCACTCCCACACCCGGGCTGCCCAGCAGGATGTAGTCGTCCACATCGGGCATGCCGCCCGGTTGCTGACTTGCCGTGCCGACCGTCAGCGAGCCGTACGAATGCCCGATGGCAGTGAGGTGTGGGTCGGCGTTGTCGTTAGTGGCGGCAAGGCCGCTCATGAACTTCTGGTAGGCGGGTGCGCCCCTCTTCGCATCGTCGGTGAAGGCGACGTCCGCGCTCTGCGGAGCGTCATAGCCAAGCCACACGATCGAGGCACTGGACGGGTTGATTTCCCGTGCTCCGACGGCGGTGTCCCTGGCGCGCTTCACCGTGCCGTCCGCGAAGTCCCCGTCGAGTTTCGTACCCAGACCAGGAACATAGGCGGAGACATTCTGCGACGTGTCCGGATCGCCGAAGGACACGATCGCGCGCCCGTTTCCCTGGTCTCCGACTCCGAGGAGGAACATGGGGGGCTGGCGGCCCGCTCTGAGCTGGTCGTCGATCTTCCGTAGGCCGTCGAGCTTGGTCATGGAGGCCTCGTCGCCCTGTTCCTCCAGCTTTCCCATGAGCTGCGGAAGGTACAGGCGGTTCGCCTCGTCGCGGGACCCCGCCGGAATACCGTCCAGGTTTCCTATGGTGTCCGGGTAGACCGCGAGGTACTCCCTGCGCTCCTCCTCGCTGAGGCCGTTCCACCACTTCTTGCGGTCGGCCGGGGACTGATCGGTGGGGATGTTGCGCTTCAGGACATCGTCCACCGCACCGTGCACTGCTGTCGTGTCACGGCTGACGTCGGCCCACGTCGCGTCGGTGACATCGAGTCCCTCGGCAGCCTTCAGGCGGCGGAGCGTCTGCGCGTACTGATCATCGATCTCCGTTGCCTGGGAGAGCGCGCTGGCGATGGTGTCCGCGATGCCCTGCGCGACGACGGCGTGGGGATTCGGGTTTGTCGTCGCCGCGGCCTCTCCCACAGCCTGGTTGAGGAATCCACTGTTCCCGGTGACGGTGTCACCTGGTAGGAACGTGTCGTCGCGGCTCGATTCCGGATAACGCACGGACCCGTCGTCATTGACGTCGAAACCCTCGTGTTTGGCTTCTGCAAGAGCGTTCAGCAATTTCTGCTGGAGGGGCGCCAGCTCCTCGGCCAGGCCCGTGAGCGCTGCGCTGATCAACCCGCACTCGGTATAGATGTACTGATAGTTGTTGCTGAGCCGGCCGAGCCGTACAAGGGCCCAGAAAGAGGCGTCACCGATCTGAGTCGCCGACAGGTCGGCGCTTATCTCGTTGGTGACCCTGCCCCGGGATGCGTAGGCGCTGTTGCTGATGGTGGCCCAGCCGTGAGCTTCGTCCGTGAGGTCCGACAGCTTGAGATCGCGAAGTTGACTGAGGGGAATCATGGCTACTGGCCTGCCTCGAAGGGCTTGGCCACATTCTTCTCGGCGGCAATGGCGGCCCTGATCCTCGCATCGTTCTCGCCGTGGTCCTTGGCGGCCTGACGCATGGCTGGCTCCAGGTTTTCGCACTCGTCGCGAACCGCCTTGAGCCGACGGTGCCAACTGTCCTGAACGGCAGTCAGAGCCACGACCGACGTCAGTCCCTTCATGCTTGAGGATGCGCCGGCTTTCTCATCCGCCAACTGCGTCACTGAGGTGTTGGTGGTAGTCCTCAACTCGCCCAGGACCCTAGCGCCGTTGGTCCAGGGATACGCGACGTAGACCATTTTGCCGCCCCCGCTTTCGCCCGAGTTGGCCGAGGCGAGGGTCATGTCGGATGTGTCGGAAGGGCCTGACTTGGCGGCGGCATGCGTGCGCGCCGATGCCCACTGTTCTTCGAACGTCACAGAGACCTCATTCATTGCATCGTCGCGGCCGGCAGGCGCTCACGACCGGGAGATATCGATCAGCCGGGCTGCCCGGGCTCGCGCGGCGGTTGATAAGGGGCATGCGGCGCGGATGAGTGGTACGGGGGCTGCTGCTGGTACGGCACTTGAGGCGCGTACGGCGGCGGGTACCCGGGTGGCGTCGGGGGGCCGGCCGGAGTCGGAGCCGCTCGACGGCGGCGCGCACGGAGGATGGGGACGGTGATCGCCGTCCCGAGGAGCGCAGCGGTCGCGATGCCCAGGCCGACCCACAGTGAAGTGTCGCCTTCGTCGCTTGCCTTGCCTGCCGCGGTCTGGGGCTTGGCATCGCTCTTGCCGGCATCCGCGGACCCCGCGGGCTGCGACGCATTGGCGGACGGCGACTTGGCGGCTGCAGCGGCCAAGTCGGGGAGAGGGTACTCGTCCGCGGGGCCGGGGTCGCCCGGGTTCTCCAGGGCGACACGGGGGCGGACACCGCCATATCCGACGTAGTCGCTCCGCTTTTCTCCGCCCGCCGGCTTGCTGGCCGTATTCAGCATGACTCGGAGGACCTGGTTGTTTGTCCAGGTGGGGTGTTCGGACCAGATGAGGGCGGCGGAGGCAGAAGCAAGGGCGGTTGCGTCACTGGTTCCGTTGGACTTGCAGATTTCACTCCCGCCGGGGCAGGCGTGAATCATGTCAGTGCCAGGTGCGACCAGATCAACCTGAGGGCCTCGCTGGGAGAACGAAGCCACCTTGGCGTTCTCGTCAGCGGCCCCGACGCCGACGACACCAGGGGTAGCTGCGGGGTACTCCAACACGTTCGAGGTGTCTCCGGTATTTCCCGCACCGGCGAACAGTAGCTTTCCCTTGGAGATTGCGTACTTAACTGCCGCAGCCAACTGCGGGGTTTCCACATTATGGGTGCCCGGCGCATCGGAACTGCCCAGCGACATATTGATGATCTGGGCTTTGCTGTCCGCGGCGTAGCGAATGGCCTGGCTCAATATGCGGGAAAACTCGGCCTTGTTGTCGACGGATCCATAGTCCTCGGTGGCATAGCGCATACGGATGGGGAGGATCTTCGCTCCCGGGGCGAGACCGTACGAGCCGTTCGACGGTCCCCGTGCCCCGGTGGCGGCGATGAGAGCGGCAATTCCTGTTCCATGCCCGTCGAGGTCGGTGTGTTCATCACCGTGCTGACTGGAGTAGTCCTTGCCGACCAGAACCTGGCCTTTGAGATCGGCCAGAGAATCGTCGACACCGGAGTCGATGACCGCCACCGTGATGCCACGGCCCGTGCTGATCTTCCACATCTCCTCGGCATGCATGGCATCGAGATGCCACTGACGTGCCCGGACCGAATCGGCATAAGCGGGAGTGGAACCGACGCCCACGAGAAGCAGGCCGAGAACAGCTGACACCGTCGGCAATGACCGGAGTGTCCAGTTGTTGGTACGCATATGCCTTCCTGGATGTGGAGTCGCGGGCTTCAGCCGACCACAGGTGGAACGGAGCGGCGCCTGTCGGACGCCCAGGTCTCCTCGTCCTCGACGAGGTAGTCAGCCCGCTGCTCCTGCCGTCGGTCCTTGCGGGAACCCGAGACGGAGGTGGAGGAGGCGGCTGCCTCTGTGCGGCCGTTCACCGGGAAACGCGCCGGATTCGACTCATCGGACGACGAACGAACGAGACCCGAACCACCTGGTGTGAACGGACGCCCGCCCGTACGCCCCGGCTGGACCTGTCGGTTGCCGACGACCCCACCCGTCTCCGATGCCAGACGACGGCCACCGGTCATCCCGCTGCCGGAGCCCGCACCCCCCATGGATGGTTGCACGATGCCCCCACGAGCTGTACCGGTACGGCCCTCGGCGCCTTCGTCGCCGATGACTGTTCCGCGCGGAATGGTGCTCTGCGGCCGTCCCGTCGCAGAGGACACGGGACGGCCGCCGACGATGCCCGTCTCACGCGGCAACTGCGGTGTGCGGCTGGTTGCGGTGCCGCCAGGTGACGGCATCTGCGGTACCCGCCCGGTGGCGACACCCTCGGGCCCCGTCGTCTGCGGGAGCCGCGAGGGCGATGGAACCCGAGGGCCGGAGGCCGTGCCAGGTGCACGTCCCCGGCTGGTGAATACCGGCGGCATGGTGGTCGGCTGTTGGCTCGGAACAGGCAATTCCGGGTGAGGGACACTCGTGTGCGACGCCGTAGGCCCTGTGGTGCTCGGGACTGGAGCGCGAGGGAGTGGGTCCGTCCCGTCGATTCCCATGTCGACAGGCTTGCCGTGCGGAATTGGCTGGCTTGTGTGCACAGGTGCGGCGTGGCCAGTGACTGTGTGGCCGCTCACAGGCCGCGCTGTACCTGGCTGCCCGGAGATACTGCCGCCCGCGCTTCGACCCGGACTGCCACTCGACGGTGCTGGGTAGCCGCCCGAACTCACAGAGATGTGCTGGGAATCGCCAAACCAATCCCTGGAGTCCATATGGTTTGCCGGCGGCGAAAACGTAGGCGGCGTCACACTGTTCACCTGTTGCGCCGAGAATTCGTACGTCTGCCCCAGCTTCCGCATCTGCTGGATCGCCTCGCCGCGAGCCGCTTCGATCTGCTTCTGGGCGGCCGCTGCGTCCGTCTGCGCTGTCTGGACTTGCTTCCGCGCGGCGGGGTCGTTGCGCGCACCCGGCTGCTGGGCCGCCGCGAGCGTCGTGTGGGCGTCAGCGAGGTCCGCCTTGGCCTGCGTCGTCTCGGAGACGTCCGGCATGGCCGCCTTCGCTTCTCCGATGGCCTGCGAAACCGTACCCATCCAGCGGGCCGCCACCTCGGCGTACTGGCCCAGGCGCAGGGTGGCGCTCGCCGTCTGACCGCCCCAGCCGCGGAACGCGTCGCCGGCCTGTCCCTGCCACTCCAGACCCTTGACGTGCGTCATCAGGTCGTCACCGATCTTGGTGATCGTCGAGGCGGCTTTGGAGAGCTTGCTGGACAGGTGCGATGCCCCAGCCGTATGCGCGGAGTCGAGCATGGCGGCAAGCTGCTCGTGCGTCATGGATTCGAAGTCCGTGCGGGCGAGCTGCGGTTCTCGATTCTTCGACTGCCCGTCCATCACCACTTCTCCTTCGTGCCCTCAGAGCCGGAGGTGTTCGACTGGTCCGGTTGCTGTGCGTACGGATCCCGGCCCGCGTCGTAGTACTTCTCCGCCTCCGCATTCACCGCTCGCATCCGCGCCTTGATGTCCTCGTCGAGGTTCACGTAACCCACCCGCGACGCGTGCACCGCCAGCCCCATCCCCTCGATCTGCGCGCTCAGCGCCTTGGAGAGGTTCTCCAACTCGTCGTGGACGAGGGTGTACGAGTCGTAGAGGAACTGTGCTTCCTTGAAGTCGGAGGAGCCCAGCTGGGCGCGCGTCAGACGGTCTCCGCCGACCTTGCCCGGGGCCGCCTCCGACTTGTCCAGTTCGATGAGCAGCTCGTCGACGCGCTTCTTGAAGTTCTCCATGGCCTTGTGCTGGATGTCCAGCGCCATCTGCGGATTCACCCCCGACAAGGTGTCGAAGGACTTGCCGGTGTCGGATGCGTCGCTCCGATCGTCCGAACCGCCCGCGCCCCCGTAGGAACTCACCTCGGACGCCTCCCCGTCTCCCCGTGCGCTTCATTCACTCGGATGAAGCGCGTACTTGACCAGTCACTTTAGTGCCGTTGCGGAAGCAATCCCACTTGAATCAGGGACGTCCCGCGCTTACGCGAAACGAACACGCCACGCCCCGGCGGCATCGGACGGGCGCGGACGGTGCCGAGAATGTCGCCCTCGCTCGGATCACCGGACAGGACCACGCCCTGGGCGCCCAGTTCCTTGAGGCGTTGCATGAACGACTCGTACATGGCCCGTGAGGCGCCGGCCGAGTTGCGGGCGATGATGAACTTGACGCCAACATCGCGGGCGAAGGGCAGGTGTTCCACCAACTGGCCAAGAGGGTTGCCCGAGTTGGTGGCCACCAGCTCGTAGTCGTCGACGATGACGAACAGCTGCGGGCCGCTCCACCAGCTGCAGTCACGCAACTGCTGCGGGGTGATGTCCGGTTTTGGCGCCCGCATCTCCATGAACTGGCGGATCGCGTCCATGTGGACATCCATGGCCGACGCCATGGGCGCGTACTCGAGCAAGTGCTCCTCCGAGACCGCCTCCAGCATGGTGCGCCGGTAGTCGCCGACGACGATCCGGGCCTCGGCGGGCGTGTAGCGCTCCGCGATCTGCTTGGCGATCAGTCGCAGCAGGTTTGTCTTCCCCGACTCGCTCTCGCCGAAGACGAGGAAGAACGGGTCGGTCTCCAGGTCGATGAAGACCGGCTCCAGGTTCGCCTCGTCGATGCCGATCGCGATCCCGTTCTGCGGGAACTCGAAACCCTTTGGCAGCTGGTCCGCGGGCATCTTGCGGGGCAGCAGGCGCACCGCCGGCGCCGCCGGACCCTGCCAGTTGGCCTTCACCGCCTGAACGAACTGACTCGTCGCGTCAGAGAGGTCGCCCGGTGACGACGAGGAGTCGACACGCGGCAGAGCCGTCATGAAGTGCAGCTTCTCCGGCACTTGTCCACGGCCGGGCACGCCCGCCGGCACGTTCACGGCGACCTTGCGGTCGAACTCGGAGTCCATCGGGTCGCCCAGCCGCAGCTCCAGCCGACCCAGGATCTGGTCCTTCAGGGCCGAGCGCACCTCCATGTAGCGCGACGCGGAAACGACGACGTGGACGCCGTAGCCGAGGCCTCGCCCCGCGATGTCGTTGACGACGCCCTCTAGGCCCTCGTAGTCGTTCTTGAAGTTGCCCCAGCCGTCGATCACCAGGAAGACGTCTCCCCAGGCCTCGCCGGGCAGTTCGCCTGCGGCCCTGCGCCTGCGGTAGGTCGCCATGGAGTCGATGCCGTTGGCGCGGAAGAACTGCTCACGGCGGTTGAGGACCCCGGCCACCTCCGCGACCGCACGACGGACCCGCTCGGGGTCCAGACGGGATGCCACTCCGCCCACGTGCGGGAGGTCTGCCAGGGCCGAGAGGCCGCCGCCACCGAAGTCCAGGCAGTAGAACTGCACCTCGTGCGGGGTGTGAGTGACCGCGAAGGACCCGATCAACGTCCGCAGCAGAGTCGACTTTCCGGACTGCGGGCCGCCGACGACCATCATGTGGCCCGCCGCCCCGGAGAAGTCTCGGTAGAGCACCTCGCGCTTCTGCTCGAACGGCTTGTCGATCAGGCCGAGCGGAACCGCCAGACCGCCCGAGCGGGTGTATTCGGATGCCTGCAGGCCGCGCCCCGGCGACACGGACAACGCCGGCAGCAACTGATCCAGGGCCGGTGCCTGGTCCAGCGGCGGCAGCCACACCTGGTGCGCGGGCACGCCCTGCCCCTCCAGCCGCTGCACGACCACGTCCAGCACGGTGTCGGCCAGTGCGTCGTCCTCCGGACGAGCCGCCCGTGCCTGCGTCTGCGCCGGATCGGGCTCCGCGTAGGCCATGCGTACGGGCAGGGCCGTGAACGGCGCCGGACGGCGCTCGATGGGCAGGGCGCCCTGTGTGACCTCAGGGCCACCGGAACGGTATGTGCCCGACACATAGGCCGCCTTGAAGCGGACCATCTCGTCCGTGCCGAACTTCAGGTAACCGGAGCCGGGCACGGACGGGAGGTGGTAGGCGTCCGGGACACCGAGCGCGGCCCGGGACTCGGCGGCGGAGAATGTCCGCAGACCGATCCGGTACGACAGGTAGGTGTCGAGACCTCGCAGCCGGCCTTCCTCCAGGCGCTGCGAGGCGAGGAGTAGATGCACACCCAGGGAGCGGCCGATACGGCCGATCTGGATGAACATGTCGATGAAGTCCGGCTTGGCCGTCAGGAGTTCGCTGAACTCGTCGATCACCAGGACGAGGGTGGCCAGCGGCTCCAGGGGAGCGCCGGCGGCGCGTGCCTTCTCGTAGTCGTGGATGTTGCCGTAGTTGCCCGCCGCGTTCAGTAGCTCCTGGCGCCGCTGCAGCTCGCCCCGGATCGCGTCTCCCATGCGGTCGACCAGGGTCAGGTCGTCGGCCAGGTTGGTGATCACGGCCGCGACGTGCGGCATCTGGGACATACCGGCGAAGGTCGCGCCGCCCTTGAAGTCGGCGAGGACGAAGTTCAGCGTCTCCGAGGAGTGCGTGACCGCCAGGCCCAGCACGAGCGTGCGCAGCAGCTCGGATTTGCCCGAACCGGTCGCGCCCACGCACAGGCCGTGCGGGCCCATGCCGTCCTGCGCAGCCTCCTTGAGGTCCAGCATCACGGGTCGGCCGTCCTCACCGACGCCGATTGGCACACGCAAACGCTCAGGAACGGAACGCGGCCGCCAGGTACGCGTGACATCGACGGAAGCGGCGTCACCGAGGCTCAACAGGTCAGTGAAGTCCAGGTTGGACAAAAGGGGTTCGTCATCGTCCCCACCGCCCATGCGCAGCGGCGCGAGCTGCCGGGCCAGCGCCTCCGAGGCCGGCAGCGAGAGCCCGTCGGGCAGGCCCTCGTAGGCGATCCCGTTGCCGGAGTCGAGCCGCAGGCGCTCCGGGCCTACGACGATCGAGAGGTCGCCGCGGGGCTGGTCCAGCTCACCCTGGACGACCTCCACGATCGTCACGCCCTGCAGCCCCTCCGCCGCGGCGAACGCGGAGGTCGGCGGCACCAAGCCACCGTCCAGTACCACCAGGATGTGCGGCTGGTCCAGCAACGGCTGCCCGTCCCGGCTGAATCGCGGCCGGCCGTCCAGCCGACTCCTGAGCAGCTGTTCCAGTTCACCCAGGTCGTCACTGAACAGGCGGCGGGTGCCCGCGCCGTCGAACTGGCCCGCCACCTGGCAGTGCGGCAGCCACTTCGTCCAGTCCCAACGGGCGACGGCACCCGGCGCGGTCACCAGAGCGACGACGAGGTCGTCGGGGGAGAGCAGAGTGGCCGCCTGGGCCACCAGAGCCCGCGCCGACGACTGGGCGCATTCGGGGTCGCCCGAGATCGTCACGTGGTAGAAGGCGCGCAGCGACACTGCCACGGGCAGGTGGTCCATCTGGCCGTGCACCGCCAGGAACCGCTGCATGGCGCCGGCGCACAACGGCTCCAACTCGTCCACGGGCGCGGTCTGCGGCGCCACCAGGGGAGTGGATAGTTGCTGAGGCCCCAGACCGATGCGCACCTGTCCGAAGTCCTCGTCGGCTATGCGCCGTTCCCACACCCGGCTTCCCTCGGCGACCACCGACCACAGCTGGTCCGGGGCAGGGTGCAGATACAGCTGTGCGTCCCGCTGGCGCAGTGCCGTTTTGCGCACCGAGCGCCGGGTCTGGGCCAGGTAGCGCAGGTAGTCCCGGCGAACGTCGGCCATTTGCCCCTGCGTACCGCGGCGATACCGCACGATCTGCGAGATCACCATGGCGGCCGTCGACACCATCATCACCACACCCATGATCCGCATGAACGGAGCGGCGTTGGGCGAGGCGAAGTAGAAGACCACGGACGAGCCCATGCCGAGGGTCGGCAGGACCTGCATCAGCATGCCCTCCTGCTGCCCACGCGGCAGCTCGGGAGGAGCCTCGAGGTGCACCTCGTCCGAGGACACTTCGGGTGGAAGCGCGCGTGGCGGGCGCTTGATGACGATCTGGCTCACCGGAGCATCAATCCTCGTGTACGGACGATCGGTTGATCACCGGCACCCCCGTGGCGACGGTCGTCCCCCTCCTGTCGGGCGATCCTACTGGTGACCACGGACACCAACTCCCCGGTAGGGTGACGCCCGCACCGTGCGCATCCGCGAACAGGGGGGTCAGGAAAGGTGAGTACGACAGCGGCGACGGGGTTCTGCAGAGTCACTGTCGTGGCGCCCGACAGCCGTATCGACGTGGCACTCCCGGTGGACATCGCCGTGGCCGACATCTATCCGGAGATCCTGCGCCTGGCCGGGCAGGCCCAGGCCGTCGGCGCCCCGACCGGTTACCACCTCGTGCGCCGGGACGGGCGAGTCCTTGACAGCGGCCGCACCCTCGCAGACGAACGAGTCCTTGACGGCGAGGTGCTGAGCCTACGGCCCTTCGCCGAGTCACTCCCGCCCCTGGTGTACGACGACATCGCCGACGCCGTCGCCTCCGCCGTCGTACGCGACCGGCACCTGTGGAGCGACGACATGCTGCGCACCGCGGGCCTGGCCGGCGGTGCACTCTTGGCTCTGCTGTCCGGGTTCGTCCTGTGGTTCGCCGATCCGGTCCGCCATGACATGCACGGGCTGCCCGGGATCATCGCCGCGGGTCTCGGGGTGCTGCTGACGGCGTTCGCGGGCGTGCGCGCGCGGGTCTACGGCGACCGGGCCGCCGCCATGGCCCTCGGGCTCGGCGCCTTGCCCTTGCTGATGATCGCGGGCTCCGGGCTCGTCGCCCCCGCCGCCGGCCAGGGGCCGGGCAAGCTGCAGTTCATGCTGGGCTGCGTCGTGGTCCTGGTCGCCTCGGTGGTCCTGGTCGCGGTCACCCCCGGCGGAGACGCCCCGTTCGTCGCCGCATCCTTCCTGGCGACGGCCGGCACCCTGGCCACCTTCACGGCCGTCCTTGCGAACGCGTCCGCCACTGCCGCGGCCTCTGTCTGCGCCCCGGTGGCGATCGGCCTCGTCGCCTTCCTGCCCGGCCTGTCCGCGCGCTTCTCGCGGTTGCCCATCGGATACGCCTCGCCACGCTCCGCCGCCGGCGACGACTTCGAGACGGACCCCACCCGGGGCGCGGACGCCGAACCGTACGACGCCGAACGCATCGCCGCACAAGCCCGCAGGGGTCACGAGATGCTGCTGGGCCTGGTCGCCGGTACCGCGGCCGTCGTGGTCGCCGCCGCGGCCGTCCTCGGTTTCTCCGGCAACGTCTGGGGACAGCTCCTCGCCTTGGCCGCGGGCCTCGCCATGATGATGCGCGCGCGCCTGTTCCGCTACACCTCGCAGGTGTGTTGCGTGCTGGTGGCCGGTATCGCGGCCGTCGCCCTGCTGCTGCTCGGCCTCGCGCTGAACCCGCCGTCCGACGCGCTCACCGACTTCGTACTGCACCACGACCGCGGAGCCCTCGACCTGCGCACCGTCTGGCTCACGGCGGCTGTCGCCGCGGGGGCCGCGCTGATCACCGCGATCGGCCTGATCGTCCCGCGCAAGGGCCTGTCCCCCTTCTGGGGCCAGTTCCTGGACCTGTCCGAGGGCGCCGTCCTGCTCTCCCTGGTCCCGCTGTGTCTCGCCGTGGTGGGCGTCCTGACCGAGGTGCGTTCGATGGTCGGCTAGTGCCCGAGGGCAGCTGCGCCCCAGCGCACTGGTACCCTGACTGACGGCCGTTCGTGTACGCACCCCCGGAGCCCCTGGCTCTGGTGGCCGCGCGCAGCGGATCCCCGCCTCCCGAGTAACGGAAGCTCCCCCGAGACGTAGACCGGGGGCACTCGGTGGCATTCAACAGACTATGAGGAGTACGCGTGTCGCTCGACGCCGCTACGAAGAAGCAGATCATCTCCGAGTTCGGTACCAAGGAGGGTGACACCGGCTCCCCCGAGGTCCAGGTCGCTCTGCTCTCCCGTCGGATCTCCGACCTGACGGAGCACCTCAAGACCCACAAGCACGACCACCACTCCCGTCGTGGCCTGCTGATCCTCGTCGGTCAGCGCCGTCGCCTGCTGCAGTACCTGGCGAAGAAGGACATCCAGCGCTTCCGTACGCTGGTCGACCGCCTCGGCATCCGCCGTGGTGCGGCGGGCGCCAAGTAAGACGCCGTGAGGGGAGCGGTTCCCGGTAGCACCCGGGGACCGCTCCCTTCGTCGTACGTGCGGAGCCCTTCGTCAAGCGGAGATCTCCGTCGTACAGGCGGAAACATGCGGAGTGTCACTCACGCTTTGTAGTGTGGTAGCACAACGCAATACGGACGACACAGCACGACAACAAAGATGGAGAGGCGCACCTCGCCGCCGCCGGTCCTCGGTAGTGGCCCCCGGGGGGAAGTGAGCCCCGGGTGCTTCGATCGAAGACCGGCCCGCACCAGACGGCGCGCTTCTCCGCCACCGTCCCCCTGCCACACGGGCAGCCAAGGGACGAAAGACGATACGTAACGGAGAAAACGCTAGTGGAGAACGAGACCCACTACGCCGAGGCCGTCATCGACAATGGCGCCTTCGGCACCCGCACCATCCGCTTCGAGACGGGCCGCCTGGCCAAGCAGGCCGCCGGCTCCGCCGTGGCGTACCTGGACGACGACACCATGGTGCTGTCGGCCACCACCGCCTCCAAGAACCCCAAGGACCAGCTCGACTTCTTCCCGCTGACGGTGGACGTCGAGGAGCGGATGTACGCCGCCGGCAAGATCCCCGGCAGCTTCTTCCGCCGTGAGGGCCGTCCTTCCGAGGACGCCATCCTCACCTGCCGCCTCATCGACCGCCCGCTGCGCCCGTCCTTCAAGAAGGGCCTGCGCAACGAGATCCAGGTCGTCGCCACGATCATGGCGCTCAACCCCGACCACCTGTACGACGTCGTGGCGATCAACGCCGCGTCCGCGTCCACGCAGCTGGCCGGTCTGCCCTTCTCCGGCCCGATCGGCGGCGTCCGCGTCGCGCTGATCCGCGGCCAGTGGGTCGCCTTCCCGACGCACACCGAGCTCGAGGACGCCGTCTTCGACATGGTCGTCGCCGGTCGCGCCCTGGAGGACGGCGACGTCGCGATCATGATGGTCGAGGCCGAGGCCACCGAGGGCACCATCAAGCTCGTCGAGGGCGGCGCCGAGGCGCCCACCGAGGAGATCGTCGCCGCCGGTCTGGAGGCCGCGAAGCCCTTCATCAAGGTCCTGTGCCGCGCTCAGGCCGACCTCGCCGCCAAGGCCGCGAAGCCGACCGCCGAGTTCCCGATCTTCCTGGACTACCAGGACGACGTGTTCGAGGCCCTGACGTCCGCCGTCCGCCCCGAGCTGGCCCAGGCGCTCACCATCGCCGGCAAGCAGGAGCGCGAGGCCGAGCTGGACCGCGTCAAGGGGCTCGCCGCCGAGAAGCTCCTGCCGGAGTTCGAGGGCCGCGAGAAGGAGATCTCCGCCGCGTACCGCTCGCTCACCAAGCAGCTGGTCCGCGAGCGCGTGATCAAGGAGAAGAAGCGCATCGACGGACGTGGGGTCACGGACATCCGTACCCTCGCCGCCGAGGTCGAGGCCATTCCGCGGGTTCACGGTTCGGCCCTGTTCGAGCGTGGCGAGACCCAGATCCTGGGCGTCACCACCCTCAACATGCTCCGCATGGAGCAGCAGCTGGACACCCTCTCCCCGGTGACCCGCAAGCGCTACATGCACAACTACAACTTCCCGCCGTACTCCACCGGTGAGACCGGCCGCGTCGGCTCCCCGAAGCGCCGCGAGATCGGCCACGGCGCCCTCGCCGAGCGCGCGCTCGTGCCGGTGCTGCCCACGCGCGAGGAGTTCCCGTACGCGATCCGTCAGGTGTCCGAGGCCCTCGGCTCCAACGGCTCGACGTCCATGGGTTCGGTCTGCGCCTCCACTATGTCGCTGCTGAACGCCGGTGTGCCGCTGAAGGCCCCGGTCGCCGGTATCGCCATGGGTCTGATCTCCCAGGAGATCGACGGCGAGACGCACTACGTCACCCTCACCGACATCCTCGGTGCGGAGGACGCCTTCGGCGACATGGACTTCAAGGTCGCCGGCACCAAGGAGTTCGTGACCGCCCTCCAGCTCGACACCAAGCTGGACGGCATCCCGGCCTCCGTCCTGGCCGCGGCCCTCAAGCAGGCCCGCGACGCCCGTCTCCACATCCTCGACGTGATGATGGAGGCCATCGACCGGCCCGACGAGATGAGCCCGCACGCCCCGCGGATCATCACCGTCAAGATCCCGGTCGACAAGATCGGCGAGGTCATCGGCCCCAAGGGCAAGATGATCAACCAGATCCAGGAGGACACGGGCGCCGAGATCACCATCGAGGACGACGGCACGATCTACATCGGTGCCGCCGACGGCCCCTCCGCCGAGGCCGCCCGCGCCACGATCAACGGCATCGCCAACCCGACGATGCCCGAGGTCGGCGAGCGCTACCTCGGTACGGTCGTCAAGACGACCACCTTCGGTGCGTTCGTCTCCCTGCTGCCCGGCAAGGACGGTCTGCTGCACATCTCGCAGATCCGCAAGCTCGCCGGCGGCAAGCGCGTGGAGAACGTCGAGGACGTCCTCGGCGTGGGCCAGAAGGTCCAGGTCGAGATCGCCGAGATCGACTCCCGCGGCAAGCTCTCCCTCGTTCCGGTGATCGAGGGCGAGGAAGGCAACGACGAGAACAAGGACGACGCCGAGCAGTGACGTCCCGTAGCTCCAAGGTGACGGCCCGCCCCTCTTCGGAGGCGCGGGCCGTCGCCCGTACCCAAACCCTCATCAAGGGCCAGAACGGCATCGCCACGGTCCGCAAGACCACCCTCCCGGGCGGCCTGCGCATCGTCACCGAGACCCTGCCCTCGGTCCGCTCCGCGACCTTCGGCATCTGGGCGCACGTCGGCTCCCGCGACGAGACCCCGGCCCTGAACGGCGCCACGCACTACCTGGAGCACCTGCTCTTCAAGGGCACGCACCGGCGTAGCGCACTGGACATTTCCGCCGCCCTCGACGCCGTCGGCGGCGAGATGAACGCGTTCACGGCGAAGGAGTACACGTGCTACTACGCGCGCGTGCTCGACACCGACCTGCCGCTCGCCATCGACGTCGTCTGCGACATGCTGACCGGCTCGCTCATCCTCGAAGAGGACGTCGACGTCGAGCGCGGCGCGATCCTCGAAGAGATCGCCATGACCGAGGACGACCCGGGCGACTGTGTGCACGACCTGTTCGCGCACACCATGTTCGGCGACAACGCCCTCGGCCGCCCGGTCCTCGGCACGGTCGACACCGTCAACGCCCTCACCGCCGACCGCATCCGCCGCTTCTACAAGAAGCACTACGACCCGACCCACCTCGTGGTCGCCTGCGCCGGCAACATCGACCACAACAAGGTCGTACGACAGGTCCGCGCGGCCTTCGAGAAGGCGGGCGCCTTCAAGAACGCCGACGCGCGGCCCATCACCCCGCGCGACGGCCGCCGGACGATCCGCACCTCCGGCAAGGTCGAGCTGCTCGGCCGCAAGACCGAGCAGGCGCATGTCGTCCTCGGCATGCCGGGCCTCGCCCGCACCGACGACCGCCGCTGGGCCATGGGCGTGCTCAACACCGCCCTCGGCGGCGGCATGTCCTCCCGCCTCTTCCAGGAGGTCCGGGAGAAGCGCGGCCTCGCCTACAGCGTGTACTCGTACACCTCGGGCTTCGCCGACTGCGGCCTGTTCGGGGTCTACGCCGGCTGCCGGCCGAGCCAGGTGCACGACGTGCTGAAGATCTGCCGGGACGAACTCGACCACGTCGCCGTCAACGGCCTCACCGACGACGAGATCGCCCGCGCCGTCGGCCAGCTCCGCGGCTCCACCGTCCTCGGCCTGGAGGACACCGGCGCGCTGATGAACCGTATCGGCAAGAGCGAGCTGTGCTGGGGCGAGCAGATGTCCGTCGACGACATGCTGGACCGGATAGCTGCGGTCACCCCGGACGAGGTCCGCTCGGTCGCCCGCGACATCCTCGGACAGCGCCCGTCGCTGTCGGTCATCGGCCCGCTGAAGGACAAACAGGCCGCACGCCTGCACGACGCCGTCGCCTGACACACCTCCCGTAAGGAACGAAGAAGATGAGCAAGCTGCGCGTGGCGGTCCTCGGTGCCAGGGGCCGGATCGGGTCCGAGGCGGTCCGGGCGGTCGAGGCCGCCGAGGACATGGAGCTGGTCGCCGCCCTTGGCCGCGGGGACAAGCTGGAGACCCTGGCGGAGACCGGCGCCCAGGTCGCCGTGGAGCTGACCACCCCGGACTCCGTCATGGACAACCTCGACTTCTGCGTGGGCCACGGCATCCACGCGGTCGTGGGTACGACGGGCTGGACCGAGGAGCGCCTCGCGCGGCTGCAGGGCTGGCTCGCCCAGTCCCCGCAGACCGGTGTGCTCATTGCGCCGAACTTCTCCATCGGCGCCGTTCTGACCATGAAGTTCGCCCAGATCGCCGCGCCGTACTTCGAGTCGGTCGAGGTCGTCGAGCTGCACCACCCGAAGAAGGTGGACGCGCCGAGCGGTACGGCCACGCGCACCGCTCAGCTCATCGCCGAGGCCCGCCGGGCCGCCGGTACCGCCCCGGCGCCGGACGCCACGGCGACGGCCCTGGACGGCGCGCGGGGCGCCAGTGTCGACGGGATCCCGGTCCACGCCGTGCGGCTGCGCGGGCTGCTGGCTCACCAGGAGGTGCTGCTCGGAGGCGAGGGCGAGACGCTGACGATCCGCCACGACTCTCTTCACCACAGCAGCTTCATGCCGGGCATCCTGCTCGGCGCCCGCCGCGTGGTGACCACTCCGGGCCTGACCTTCGGCCTGGAACACTTCCTCGACCTGAGCTGAGCCGAAGACGTCATGCGCGCGAAGATCACCTACCTCGTCACGGCCGCCGTCCTGGTCTTCTACTTCGTCCTGGTCGGCAGCCGCGGCATCATGCTCATCCAGTCCGGCACGGTCCTCACCGTCACCTTCGGGGTCGCGGTGCTGATCCTGCCGGTCATCGGGCTGTGGTTCCTGTGGAAGAACACCCAGTTCGTCCGCAAGGCCAACCAGCTCGCCGCCGTACTCGACGCCGAGGGCGGGCTGCCCGTCGACGAACTGCGGCGCACCCCGGGCGGCCGGATCGACCGCGACTCGGCCGACGAGGTCTTCGCCCGGCGCAAGGCCGAGACGGAGGCGTCTCCCGACGACTGGCGCTGCTGGTTCCGCCTCGCCGTCGCCTACCACGACGCCCGCGACACCCCACGCGCCCGCAAGGCCATGCAGCGGGCCATCGCCCTGCACGACGGAAGGCCCGTCCAGGCCTGACCGAGGCGCCCGCTCGCCGGGCCATGTCCGCCCCTGGGGAGCCGCAGTCCCGTCAGCCGTCATCCCCGCCGTAGCCGCGCGCAGCCGGGCCGCTGGGGGCGGCACGGGCGGGCGCGGCGGCACCTCTCGGCGAGCAGCGCCCGGCAGCGCCCGACTCCACCCGCCGGCCGGCACCGGCTCAGGGCACCGTGGGGTCAGCCGCGCCCGCGACCGTTCTCGGCCGCCCACGCCTCCACCACATCCGCGGCCCGGTCGAACGCGACCGGGCGGCCCAGGAAGTCCAGCGTGTGCGTCGTCAGCAGCGGTGGTGTGTCCTCGGCCGCCCGGTCCTTGCGCACGAGCGTCAGCGCCTGCCCCTGCACCGTACGCGGCAGCCCCAGCAGTCGCACCGGCTGCTGCACCGTCCGCACGGAGATCACCCGCGCCCACGGCGCCGTACGCGTCACCAGAAAGCCGACGTGCCGCAGCCCTCGCCCGCTCACCCACACACCCATGCGCAGCAGCCGCAGCGCGCCGGCGATGACCAGGAGCGCCAGGACGAGCACCGTCACCGCCGAGGGCACCGAGCCGGTCAGGGCGATGAGCACCGCGGCGAACAGCACGAACGCGGCCAGCAGCAGCACCAGCGCCGCCACACCCACACGCCAGGGACCGGGACGGTAGGGGCGCCGCCAGCGCTCCCGGTCGTCGTACGGCAACGCGCTCTCGGAAGCGGCCTCGAAGGTGCGGTCGGCCGTCAGGAAGGACAGGGGCACGACGGGTCCTCACTCGATCCTCGCGTGGGTTGTGCCCGGTGAGGCTATCCGCCGGTGTGTCGGCTCACCACCCGAGGGCGGCCGGAAGGGTCAGTGCCCCTGGGAGGCCTGGGACTGCTGCGTCGGCGTACTGGACGGCGTCGACATCGCCGGCATACCGACGATCAGGCCCCCCACCAGCCCGGCGACGATGGTCACTCCCAGCAGCCAACGCCCGGCTATCTCCCCGAAGGACGCCCGGTGCCGGGGCGGGGGAGTGACATTGCTACGGAACCGGTCCGCCTCGGCGATGAAGGCGAAGGGTACGGGCTCACGCCGACGGAACATCGCGGGTACGTCTCCTTTCGGGTCGAACGAGCAGCTCTCACCGGTACAGACGCTCGAGTGACACAAAAGGTGCCCATGTCGGAAAAAATCCATGGCGGGAATTCCGGGGCGAGCTACTGCCATGGCCCCGGCGAGCGCCCCGTAAGGTGGGCGCGAACCACAGCTGTGATGGGAAGGACCCCAACCCCCGTGACCACCCCCGAGTCGCTCCCCGAGTCGCTCACGTTCCGCAGTGACGTCACCGTCGAGCTGGTCAAGTCCAGCGCCTCAGATGCCGACGTCCTCTTCGCCGCGCGGGTCTCCACCGCCGGCGAGCAGTCCCTGGACGAGCTGAAGAAGGACCCCGAGCGCTCAAAGGGCCTGATCAACTACCTGATGCGCGACCGGCACGGCAGCCCGTTCGAGCACAACTCGATGACGTTCTTCATCAGCGCCCCGATCTTCGTCTTCCGCGAGTTCATGCGGCACCGGGTCGGCTGGTCGTACAACGAGGAGTCCGGCCGCTACCGCGAGCTCCAGCCCGTCTTCTACGTCCCCGACGCCTCCCGCAAGCTCGTGCAGCAGGGCCGCCCCGGCAAGTACGTCTTCGTCGAGGGCACCCCGGCCCAGCAGGAGACGGTCAGTAGCACCCTGCGGGAGTCGTACGAGCAGGCGTACGGCGCGTACCAGAAGATGCTCGCCGAGGGCGTCGCCCGTGAGGTCGCCCGTGCCGCCCTCCCCGTGGGCCTCTACTCCTCGATGTACGCCACCTGCAACGCCCGCTCCCTGATGCACTTCCTCGGCCTGCGCACCCAGCACGAGCTGGCCAAGGTGCCGTCCTTCCCGCAGCGGGAGATCGAGATGGTCGGAGAGAAGATGGAGGCGGAGTGGGCGAAGCTCATGCCGCTGACGTACGCCGCCTTCAACGCGAACGGGCGCGTGGCTCCGTAAGCCCGTAAAAAAGGCCTACGAAGCCCTGTTCCCCCACCAGGAACGGATGTACGGATCAGCCGCGCGAAGTGTCCGTATTGCAGCATTTGGAGAAGTTCATCTAGCCTGATCAAACGGACCCGGCACTGCTTGAACCCCCGAGCAGGCAGTGCCGGGCTCCGCATTTGTCCTGACTTTCCCGGCACCCCACGGGCAGACCACGCATGGAGCACCGAGTAGCGTGTTACCCATGGCTCCGACCTCGACTCCGCAGACCCCCTTCGGGCGGGTCCTCACCGCCATGGTCACGCCCTTCACGGCGGATGGCGCACTCGACCTCGACGGCGCGCAGCGGCTCGCCGTCCACCTGGTGGACGCAGGCAACGACGGCCTGATCATCAACGGCACCACCGGCGAGTCACCCACCACCACCGACGCGGAGAAAGCGGACCTCGTACGAGCCGTACTGGAGGCGGTCGGCGACCGCGCCCACGTCGTCGCCGGGGTCGGCACCAACGACACCCACCACAGCCTGGAGCTGGCCCGCGAGGCCGAGCGCATCGGCGCCCACGGCCTGCTCGTCGTCACGCCGTACTACAACAAGCCTCCGCAGGACGGCCTGTTCCGGCACTTCACGGCCATCGCCGACGCCACCGGCCTGCCCGTGATGCTCTACGACATCCCCGGCCGCAGCGGCGTCCCGATCAACACGGAGACGCTCGTCCGGCTCGCCGAGCACCCCCGGATCGTCGCCAACAAGGACGCCAAGGGCGACCTCGGCCGCGCCAGCTGGGCCATCGCCCAGTCCGGCCTCGCCTGGTACTCGGGCGACGACATGCTGAACCTCCCGCTGCTCTCCGTGGGCGCGGTCGGCTTCGTCTCGGTCGTCGGCCATGTCGTCACCCCCGACCTGCGGGCCCTGGTCGACGCCTACGTCTCCGGTGACGTCGTCAAGGCCACCGAGATCCACCAGAAGCTGCTCCCGGTCTACACCGGCATGTTCCGCACCCAGGGCGTCATGACCACCAAGGCCGCGCTCGCCCTCCAGGGCCTGCCCGCAGGGCCGCTGCGCTCGCCCATGGTCGAGTGCTCGCCCGAGGAGATCGCCCAGCTCAAGATCGATCTTGCTGCCGGCGGGGTACAGCTCTGACAACAGACTTGGCACCACCCGGGGTTCACAAGCTTCACAACTGAAGAACAACAGAACAAAGCGGGCCACCGGTGCCCGCATCCCACAACGACAACTGCTTCTGCACGAACGTCATGCGCGCCACGTGCCCGACCGGTACGTGGCGCGTGTGGTGAGGAGAGTCTTTTGAGTCATCCGCATCCTGAACTCGGCCCGCCCCCGCCGCTCCCCGAAGGCGGCCTACGGGTCACCCCGCTCGGCGGTCTCGGCGAGATCGGCCGAAACATGACGGTCTTCGAGTACGGCGGCCGCCTGCTGATCGTCGACTGCGGAGTGCTCTTCCCCGAGGAGGAGCAGCCCGGAATCGACCTGATCCTGCCGGACTTCTCGTCCATCCGGGACCGCCTCGACGACATCGAGGGCATCGTCCTCACACATGGCCACGAGGACCACATCGGCGGTGTCCCGTTCCTGCTCCGCGAGAAGCCGGACATCCCGCTGATCGGCTCCAAGCTGACCCTCGCCCTGATCGAGGCCAAGCTCCAGGAGCACCGGATCCGCCCGTACACCCTTGAGGTGGCGGAGGGGAACCGCGAGCGCATCGGCCCCTTCGACTGCGAGTTCATCGCCGTCAACCACTCCATCCCGGACGCTCTGGCGGTCGCCATCCGCACCCCCGCCGGCATGGCCGTGCACACCGGCGACTTCAAGATGGACCAGCTCCCGCTGGACAACCGCCTCACCGACCTGCACGCCTTCGCGCGGCTGAGCGAGGAGGGCATTGACCTCCTGCTCACCGACTCCACGAACGCCGAGGTCCCGGGCTTCACCCCACACGAGCGCGACATCTCCAACGTCCTGCGCCAGGTCTTCGCGAGCGCCGGCAAGCGGATCATCGTGGCGAGCTTCGCCAGCCACGTCCACCGCATCCAGCAGATCCTGGACGCGGCCCACGAATACGGCCGCCGGGTCGCCTTCGTCGGCCGCTCGATGGTCCGCAACATGGGCATCGCCCGCGACCTCGGCTATCTGAAGGTCCCGCCGGGCCTGGTGGTCGACGTCAAGACGCTGGACGACCTCCCCGACCACGAGGTGGTCCTGGTCTGCACGGGCTCCCAGGGCGAGCCGATGGCGGCGCTGTCGAGGATGGCCAACAGGGACCACCAGATCCGCATCGTCGAGGGCGACACGGTCATCCTGGCGTCCTCCCTGATCCCCGGAAACGAGAACGCGGTCTACCGCGTCATCAACGGCCTGACCCGCTGGGGCGCCAACGTCGTCCACAAGGGCAACGCCAAGGTGCATGTTTCCGGCCACGCGTCCGCGGGCGAGCTGCTGTACTTCTACAACATCTGCCGCCCGAAGAACCTGATGCCGGTCCACGGCGAATGGCGCCATCTGAGGGCGAACGCGGAGCTCGGCGCGCTGACAGGCGTCCCGCACGACCGGATCGTCATCGCCGAGGACGGTGTGGTGGTCGACCTGGTCGAGGGCAAGGCCAAGATCTCCGGGAAGGTCCAGGCCGGTTACGTCTACGTCGACGGCCTCTCCGTCGGCGATGTCGGCGAGCCGGCCCTCAAGGACCGCAAGATCCTCGGCGACGAGGGCATCATCTCGGTCTTCGTGGTCGTGGACTCGTCCACCGGCAAGATCACCGGCGGCCCGCACATCCAGGCGCGCGGCTCCGGTATCGAGGACTCGGCCTTCGCCGAGGTCATCCCGAAGATCGCGGAGGTGCTGGAGCGGTCCGCCCAGGACGGCATCGTGGAGCCCCACCAGCTCCAGCAACTCGTTCGGCGCACCCTCGGTAAGTGGGTCTCGGAGGCGTATCGCCGCAGGCCGATGATCCTGCCCGTCGTCGTGGAGGTCTGACACCCCGTCGGTGCGGGCCCGGAGCGGGGCGCCTCGATTTGCATCGAGGCGCCCCGCTCCAGTACGTTTACGGCTCCGCCCAACCGGGAACCCCAGCACTTCATGCGCTGGACACAGGTGCCCGGAAGCGGGTGGAAAAACCGACTCAGAACTTCTGATAAAGTCGGAACCGCCGGAAAGGAAACCGCGAGAAAAACGCGGGAGCCTGGAAAGCACCGAGGAAATCGGATCGAGAAAAGATCTGATAGAGTCGGAAACACCGAAGGGAAGCGCCCGGAGGAAAGCCCGAGAGGGTGAGTACAAAGGAAGCGACCGTTCCTTGAGAACTCAACAGCGTGCCAAAAATCAACGCCAGATATGTTGATACCCCGTCCGTCGGAAACATTCCGATGGTCGAGGTTCCTTTGAAAAACACAGCGAGGACGCTGTGAACGGTCGGGTCATTCCATCCGACTGTTCCGCTCTCGTGGTGTTCATCCCGATCACGGGAAAACATTCACGGAGAGTTTGATCCTGGCTCAGGACGAACGCTGGCGGCGTGCTTAACACATGCAAGTCGAACGATGAAGCCCTTCGGGGTGGATTAGTGGCGAACGGGTGAGTAACACGTGGGCAATCTGCCCTTCACTCTGGGACAAGCCCTGGAAACGGGGTCTAATACCGGATACGAGCCTCCACGGCATCGTGGAGGCTGGAAAGCTCCGGCGGTGAAGGATGAGCCCGCGGCCTATCAGCTTGTTGGTGAGGTAATGGCTCACCAAGGCGACGACGGGTAGCCGGCCTGAGAGGGCGACCGGCCACACTGGGACTGAGACACGGCCCAGACTCCTACGGGAGGCAGCAGTGGGGAATATTGCACAATGGGCGCAAGCCTGATGCAGCGACGCCGCGTGAGGGATGACGGCCTTCGGGTTGTAAACCTCTTTCAGCAGGGAAGAAGCGCAAGTGACGGTACCTGCAGAAGAAGCGCCGGCTAACTACGTGCCAGCAGCCGCGGTAATACGTAGGGCGCAAGCGTTGTCCGGAATTATTGGGCGTAAAGAGCTCGTAGGCGGCTTGTCACGTCGATTGTGAAAGCCCGAGGCTTAACCTCGGGTCTGCAGTCGATACGGGCTAGCTAGAGTGTGGTAGGGGAGATCGGAATTCCTGGTGTAGCGGTGAAATGCGCAGATATCAGGAGGAACACCGGTGGCGAAGGCGGATCTCTGGGCCATTACTGACGCTGAGGAGCGAAAGCGTGGGGAGCGAACAGGATTAGATACCCTGGTAGTCCACGCCGTAAACGGTGGGAACTAGGTGTTGGCGACATTCCACGTCGTCGGTGCCGCAGCTAACGCATTAAGTTCCCCGCCTGGGGAGTACGGCCGCAAGGCTAAAACTCAAAGGAATTGACGGGGGCCCGCACAAGCGGCGGAGCATGTGGCTTAATTCGACGCAACGCGAAGAACCTTACCAAGGCTTGACATACACCGGAAAACCCTGGAGACAGGGTCCCCCTTGTGGTCGGTGTACAGGTGGTGCATGGCTGTCGTCAGCTCGTGTCGTGAGATGTTGGGTTAAGTCCCGCAACGAGCGCAACCCTTGTTCTGTGTTGCCAGCATGCCCTTCGGGGTGATGGGGACTCACAGGAGACCGCCGGGGTCAACTCGGAGGAAGGTGGGGACGACGTCAAGTCATCATGCCCCTTATGTCTTGGGCTGCACACGTGCTACAATGGCCGGTACAATGAGCTGCGATACCGTGAGGTGGAGCGAATCTCAAAAAGCCGGTCTCAGTTCGGATTGGGGTCTGCAACTCGACCCCATGAAGTCGGAGTCGCTAGTAATCGCAGATCAGCATTGCTGCGGTGAATACGTTCCCGGGCCTTGTACACACCGCCCGTCACGTCACGAAAGTTGGTAACACCCGAAGCCGGTGGCCCAACCCCTTGTGGGAGGGAGCTGTCGAAGGTGGGACTAGCGATTGGGACGAAGTCGTAACAAGGTAGCCGTACCGGAAGGTGCGGCTGGATCACCTCCTTTCTAAGGAGCATCTAGCTGCCGCAAGGCAGCCAGAGCCACTACGCCAGCAAATGTCTGGCGGTGGTCAGCTCATGGGTGGAACGTTGATTATTCGGTCAGGACCTCGGGTCGGGGGCTGCTAGTACTGCTCGTAAGAGCGTGGAACGCATGATCTCCGGACGGGACATGACCGGGCACGCTGTTGGGTGTCTGAGGGAACGAACTTTCCTCAGTTCGCCGGCCCCAGTGCACTCGAGCCTTCTGGTTCGGGGTGATGGGTGGCTGGTCGTTGTTTGAGAACTGCACAGTGGACGCGAGCATCTGTGGCCAAGTTTTTAAGGGCGCACGGTGGATGCCTTGGCACCAGGAACCGATGAAGGACGTGGGAGGCCGCGATAGTCCCCGGGGAGTCGTCAACCAGGCTTTGATCCGGGGGTTTCCGAATGGGGAAACCCGGCAGTCGTCATGGGCTGTCACCCACTGCTGAACACATAGGCAGTGTGGAGGGAACGAGGGGAAGTGAAACATCTCAGTACCCTCAGGAAGAGAAAACAACCGTGATTCCGGGAGTAGTGGCGAGCGAAACCGGATGAGGCCAAACCGTATGCGTGTGAGACCCGGCAGGGGTTGCGTATACGGGGTTGTGGGATCTCTCTTGATCAGTCTGCCGGCTGGTCGGCGAGTCAGAAACCGTATGGATAGGCGAAGGACATGCGAAAGGTCCGGCGTAGAGGGTAAGACCCCCGTAGTCGAAATCTGTACGGCTCGTTTGAGAGACACCCAAGTAGCACGGGGCCCGAGAAATCCCGTGTGAATCTGGCGGGACCACCCGCTAAGCCTAAATATTCCCTGGTGACCGATAGCGGATAGTACCGTGAGGGAATGGTGAAAAGTACCCCGGGAGGGGAGTGAAATAGTACCTGAAACCGTGTGCCTACAAGCCGTGGGAGCGTCGGATACAGCTTGCTGTATCTCGTGACTGCGTGCCTTTTGAAGAATGAGCCTGCGAGTTTGCGGTGTGTTGCGAGGTTAACCCGGGTGGGGAAGCCGTAGCGAAAGCGAGTCCGAACAGGGCGATTCAGTAGCACGCTCAAGACCCGAAGCGGAGTGATCTAGCCATGGGCAGGTTGAAGCGGAGGTAAGACTTCGTGGAGGACCGAACCCACCAGGGTTGAAAACCTGGGGGATGACCTGTGGTTAGGGGTGAAAGGCCAATCAAACTCCGTGATAGCTGGTTCTCCCCGAAATGCATTTAGGTGCAGCGTCGTGTGTTTCTTGCCGGAGGTAGAGCACTGGATAGGCGATGGGCCCTACCGGGTTACTGACCTTAGCCAAACTCCGAATGCCGGTAAGTGAGAGCGCGGCAGTGAGACTGTGGGGGATAAGCTCCATGGTCGAGAGGGAAACAGCCCAGAGCATCGACTAAGGCCCCTAAGCGTACGCTAAGTGGGAAAGGATGTGGAGTCGCAGAGACAACCAGGAGGTTGGCTTAGAAGCAGCCACCCTTGAAAGAGTGCGTAATAGCTCACTGGTCTAGTGATTCCGCGCCGACAATGTAGCGGGGCTCAAGCGTACCGCCGAAGTCGTGTCATTGCAGCATAAGCCCCAACGGGTGCTGTGATGGGTAGGGGAGCGTCGTCTGCCGGGTGAAGCGGCACTGGAAGGTAGTCGTGGACGGTTGACGAGTGAGAATGCAGGCATGAGTAGCGATACACACGTGAGAAACGTGTGCGCCGATTGACTAAGGGTTCCTGGGTCAAGCTGATCTGCCCAGGGTAAGTCGGGACCTAAGGCGAGGCCGACAGGCGTAGTCGATGGATAACCGGTTGATATTCCGGTACCCGCTGTGAAGCGTCAAACATCGAATCCAGTGATGCTGAGGCCGTGAAGCCGTTCCGGACCCTTCGGGGAATGGAAAGTGGTGGAGCCGCCGGACCAATCTGGTAGTAGGTGAGTGATGGGGTGACGCAGGAAGGTAGTCCATCCCGGGCGGTGGTTGTCCCGGGGTAAGGGTGTAGGACGGTGTGTAGGTAAATCCGCACGCCATTAAGTCTGAGACCTGATGCCGAGCCGATTGTGGTGAAGTGGATGATCCTATGCTGTCGAGAAAAGCCTCTAGCGAGTTTCATGGCGGCCCGTACCCTAAACCGACTCAGGTGGTCAGGTAGAGAATACCGAGGCGTTCGGGTGAACTATGGTTAAGGAACTCGGCAAAATGCCCCCGTAACTTCGGGAGAAGGGGGGCCACGTCTGGTGAGAGGACTTGCTCCTCGAGCTGGGGGTGGCCGCAGAGACCAGCGAGAAGCGACTGTTTACTAAAAACACAGGTCCGTGCGAAGCCGTAAGGCGATGTATACGGACTGACGCCTGCCCGGTGCTGGAACGTTAAGGGGACCGGTTAGCTTGGATTCGTCCAGGCGAAGCTGAGAACTTAAGCGCCAGTAAACGGCGGTGGTAACTATAACCATCCTAAGGTAGCGAAATTCCTTGTCGGGTAAGTTCCGACCTGCACGAATGGCGTAACGACTTCTCGACTGTCTCAACCATAGGCCCGGTGAAATTGCACTACGAGTAAAGATGCTCGTTTCGCGCAGCAGGACGGAAAGACCCCGGGACCTTTACTACAGTTTGATATTGGTGTTCGGTTCGGCTTGTGTAGGATAGCTGGGAGACTGTGAAGCATGCACGCCAGTGTGTGTGGAGTCGTCGTTGAAATACCAGTCTGGTCGTGCTGGATGTCTAACCTGGGTCCGTGATCCGGATCAGGGACAGTGTCTGATGGGTAGTTTAACTGGGGCGGTTGCCTCCTAAAGGGTAACGGAGGCGCCCAAAGGTTCCCTCAGCCTGGTTGGCAATCAGGTGTTGAGTGTAAGTGCACAAGGGAGCTTGACTGTGAGACCGACGGGTCGAGCAGGGACGAAAGTCGGGACTAGTGATCCGGCGGTGGCTTGTGGAAGCGCCGTCGCTCAACGGATAAAAGGTACCCCGGGGATAACAGGCTGATCTTCCCCAAGAGTCCATATCGACGGGATGGTTTGGCACCTCGATGTCGGCTCGTCGCATCCTGGGGCTGGAGTCGGTCCCAAGGGTTGGGCTGTTCGCCCATTAAAGCGGTACGCGAGCTGGGTTTAGAACGTCGTGAGACAGTTCGGTCCCTATCCGCTGTGCGCGTAGGAGTCTTGAGAAGGGCTGTCCCTAGTACGAGAGGACCGGGACGGACGAACCTCTGGTGTGCCAGTTGTTCTGCCAAGGGCATGGCTGGTTGGCTACGTTCGGGAGGGATAACCGCTGAAAGCATCTAAGCGGGAAGCCTGCTTCGAGATGAGGACTCCCACCCACTTGATGGGGTAAGGCTCCCAGTAGACGACTGGGTTGATAGGCCGGATCTGGAAGCCAGGTAACTGGTGGAGGTGACCGGTACTAATAGGCCGAGGGCTTGTCCTCAGTTGCTCGCGTCCACTGTGTTGGTTCTGAAACCACGAACAGCCCCACGTTGTCACAGCGTGGTGTGGCGTTCACAGTTTCATAGTGTTTCGGTGGTCATAGCGTGAGGGAAACGCCCGGTTACATTCCGAACCCGGAAGCTAAGCCTCACAGCGCCGATGGTACTGCAGGGGGGACCCTGTGGGAGAGTAGGACACCGCCGAACAATTCTTCCCAAAAGGTCGGATCCTGAACTTCGGTTCAGGGTCCGGCCTTTTTACGTTGTCCTTAACGTGTCGTTCACCCTGCGCGCTCAGCATCCAGCACATGGGAACTGCTGCAATGCTCAGGGCCGCCGGCGTCGGAGTGGGTGACGAGGTCGTCGTACCGGCCTTCGGGAACGTCGAAGTCGCCGAGGCCGTGACCCTGGCTGGTGCGCTCCCGGTGTTCGCCGACATAGATCCGGTGACCTACTGCCTCGACCCCGGCGCTGTCGAGGCAGCCGTAACTTCGCGTACGGCGGCGGTCGTTGTCGTCCACCGCTTCGGGCGGTGGGCCGACCTTGTGCGGTTGCGCGCGCTCGGGCAGCGGCACGAGCTCCTGGTGCTGGAGCAGGGTGAGTCCGAGGCGCCGTACGACGAGATAGCGCAGCGCCGGGAGCGGGCCGCCTACCTAGACGCCAAGCTCAAGGGCGTGCGCACGCCGGACGGCGGGGACGGGCACACCTACCAGCAGTACGTCGTGCGGGTGCCCGGGAACGGCCGGCCGGACCGCGATGCCTTCGCGATGGCCTTGCGGGGCAAGGGAGTTGAGTGCCGGGTGCCGGTCAAGACGCCCGTGCACCGGCTGCCGGAGTTCCGTCGGTGTGTGTCTCTGCCGGAGACGGAGCTGGCCGCCGACGAGACGCTCACGCTTCCCGTGGACGCTTCGCTGACCAAGCGGGAGATGCAGCGGATCGTCTCTGCCTGCAATGCGCTCGGGGGATTGCTGCAGCCCGCCTACTGAGCGGGTCCCGAACGAATTTGGGAAGTCGAGCCTGGTCGGGGTACAGTTTCTTCGTCGCCGCGAGGGAAACCTCGAAAGCGACAGGCCCCTATAGCTCAGTCGGTAGAGCGTCTCCATGGTAAGGAGAAGGTCAACGGTTCGATTCCGTTTGGGGGCTCCAGCAGAAAAGGCCTCACCCTTTCGGGTGGGGCCTTTCGTGTGTCTCACGACTCCTTTGTGTCTCACGCCTCCTTGTGGTGGCCCGGGACGCGCATCGCCAGGATGGCCATGTCGTCCGACGGGGCATCCGAAGCGAAGCGTTCCACGGCCCGCATGATGCGCGCGGCGACCGCGCCCGCGGTCAGACCCGTGCAGGTGGTGAGGACGTCGGCGAGGCCGTCGTCGCCCAACATGCGGGAGCCCTCACGGCGTTCGGTGACGCCGTCCGTGACGCACAGCAGCACGTCACCGGGGTCGAGGGTGACCGTCTCCTCGTGCAGTTCCAGGTCCTCGATCACGCCCAGCAGCGGCTGCGGTTCGGCGGCGGGCGTCACCGTGCCGTCCTGGCGCAGGCGCAGCGGGAGCGGATGGCCTGCGCAGACCACCTTCAGCTCGGCGCTGCCGTCCTCCTGCGGGCGCATCTCCCCGTAGAGGAGCGTCAGGAAGCGGCTGCGGTCGCCCTCGTCGAGAATGGCGGAATTCAGGCGCTGCAGGACCGCCGGTCCGGACAGGCCCTCGCGGGCCAGCAGGCGCAGGGCGTGCCGGGCGAGGCCCGTGACCGCGGCCGCGTTCGGGCCCGTACCGCAGACGTCGCCGATGGCGAAGCCGTAGGCGCCGTTGCCGATGGGGAAGAGGTCGTAGAAGTCGCCGCCGACTTCGTTGCCCTCGCCGGCCGCCCGGTAGATGACCTCGACCTCGACGCCCTCGATGTGCGGGGTGCCGGGCGGGAGCAGGCTGCGCTGGAGAGCCTGGCTGATGGCCGTGCGCTCCGAGTAGAGGCGGGCGTTGTCCAGGGCGAGCGCGGCCCGGCGGGACAAGTCCTCGGCCAGTTCGAGGATTTCCTGGCGGAAGTGTTCGTCGGTGGGCTTGCCGAGGACGAGCATGCCGATGACGCGGTTGCGGGCTACGAGCGGCAGGACGACCGTCTCGCCGCCCACCGCGGACGCCGTGGCGAGGGTCGGGCCGATGCCCGCGGTGACCCGGTGCGTGGGGCCGCCGGACAGGCCGAGGCTGCGCATGGAGGTGCGCAGGGCCGCCTGGTGCGCCACCTCGGCGGGGATGGTCCACACGCGGGCGCCCGGGGTCGGCACCGGGTCCGGCGGGGCGATCTTCGACAGCAACGACTTGATGCCGTCGATGAGTTCCTCGTCCTCGTGCAGGACGTACGACAGATAGGGCTCGGAAGCCTGGTCGGCGATCGTGTAGACGGCGCACCAGGTGGCCAGGGTCGGGACCGTCATCTGGGCCATCAGGGCCAGCGTCTGGTCGCGGTCCAGGGTGCCGGCGAGCAGGTCGGAGGCTTCGACCAGGAAGCTCAGGGAGCCGCGGCGCAGCCGTTCCAGCTCGCCCAGGCGGGCCGACTCGACGGCCAGGGCGATGCGGTCGGCGGCGAACTGCAGGCGCAGCGCCTCCTCGTTGGAGTACCGGCCCGGTGCCTCGGCCGCCACGCCGAGGGAGCCGGTGAGCCGGCCCTCGACCTTCAGCGGGACCGTGACGACCGAGCGCATGCCGGTGCCGGACAGCAGCGGTACGGCTCCTGGTACGGCGGTGAGGTCGTCGTGGACGGCGGGCATGCGCGCGGAGCCGTAGCGGCCGGGGCCGGCCTCGACGGGGACGCGGGCGAAGCGCTGGCGGGCCGAGGGCAGGCCGGTGGAGGCGCGGACCTCCAGCTCGGTCTCGTCGTCGGTGGCGAGCAGCAGGAACGCGGAGTCGCCGTCGAGCATGTCGCGGGCGCGCTCCACCGTGCGCTGCAGCAGTCCGTCGAGGTCGTCCGGGGCGGGGGAGCCGATGAACACCTCGAAGGGGTCGGTGCTCTGGCCGTCGGGGGACGAGGTCTGGTCGGTGGCCGGCACGCGCGGCGGGGACTGCAGTACGGCGCGCTCGTGGTCGCGGACCAGGAGGCAGACGGTCGAGGGTTCGCCGCCGGTGTCGCGGACCCTGAGGTGGGAGGCGTAGACCGGGGCCACCCGGCCGTCGGCGCCGCGGATGCCGTAGCTGCCCTCCCAGCGGGAGAGTCGGAGGGCTTCGGCCACGCCGGTGCTGGTGCCCGGGGTGTGCGGCCAGGCCGCCAGTTCGGTGAGGGGGCGGCCTACGACCTCGGTGGCGGGGTAGCCGAAGAGTTCCTCGGCGTCCTCGTTCCAGGAGGTGATGGTGCCCTTCCGGTCGACCTGGAGGACCGCGACGCGGACCCGGCCGTCGGCCAGCGGGAGCAGGTCGGCGGGCAGGGAGGGACCGGCGGTGCGGGTGCCGACCGGGCGTTCGGGGAGGTTGAGCTGGAACCAGACGTTCTTGTGGGTGGGGGTGTAGTCGACGCCCCAGCGGGTGGCCAGGGCCGCGCACAGCTGCAGGCCGCGGCCGCCCTCGCGGTCGGGACTGCCCATCGAGGCCGGGGCGCTCTGGAGCGGGACCTCGCGCTCCGGGTAGCGGTCGGCGACCTCGATGCGCACGCCGTCCTCGGCGCGCAGGCACAGCACGTCAGCATGGGTGCCCGCGTGGACGACCGCGTTGGTCACCAGTTCGCTGGTGAGGACGACGGCGTCGTCGACGACATCGGCGAAGCCCCACCCCTGGAGCGTGTCACGGACGAAGGACCGGGCGGTCGCGACCGATCGCCCGACGGGCTCGAAAGTGGCGGCCGCGCGCGCGGTGATCACAGAACTCCTCGGCCGGTTGTCGACGTGCAGGGCTGCATGGCCGGCCGGCTCGCTCCGCTGCTGCGGCATCAGCTCGCCCGTCGGCTGTGGCTCCGGGGGCTGTCCCCCGGGGATGACTCCGGTGGTCATGGTCTGCGGCCGCCCCTCCGATGCCCGCTCGTGCTCGTGCCACCGCCCAGGCCGGTCGGACCGGTGCGGCTGGACAGCCGCATGCAAGGTTACTTACCTTCGCCGTCCGAGCGGATGCCGGTCGCAGGTGTTTACCCCCGAGGGTGTGCGGACGATGTGCGAAGCTGCCGAACTGTTATGGCCTGGTTCGGGCAGGGTGAAACACTGGGCAAGCTTCTGATGAAGGTCGGGTCGGGGTGCGTGTGTTCCGTGTACGGCGGGCAGCAGCCCCTGGTGTGGCCGGATCTCGTCTGGAAGAAATACGCAGCAGTAACGGGTACGCGGAAGTATCCGGTATGCCGATGACCGGCAGGCCGGGCCGAAGCGGCCGAGCACAGCAGTAACGGTCTACCCCTCCGGGAGGGACACAGTGGAGTCTGGCGCGGCGACGCGTGGCACGAAGACGCGCGCGAAAGGCGGACCGTCCCTGGGCAGGCGCGGCAGTACGACTGCCGTGGACACGGCTGCCCTGAACCGGCTGCTGACGGCGCTCGTCGCGATGCGTGACGGGAACTTCCGCAAGCGGCTCACGGTGTCCGGGGACGGCGTGATGTCGGAGATCGCGGCCGTCTTCAACGAGGTGGCCGACCGGAACATGCACCTGACCGGTGAGCTGTCCCGGGTGCGGCGCATGGTGGGGCGTGAGGGAAAACTCACGGAACGGCTGGAGACGGGGGCCTGCGAGGGCTCCTGGGCGTCCGCCATCGACGCCTCCAACGCGCTGGTGGACGATCTGGTCTGGCCGGTGTCGGAGGTCAGCCGGGTGCTGACGGCGGTCGCGGAGGGCGATCTGTCGCCGCGCATGGAGCTGCGCACGCAGGCCCCGGACGAGGGCACCGGGCATCCGCTGCGGGGCGAGTTCCTGAAGGTCGGCCGTACCGTCAACAACCTGGTCGACCAGTTGTCGACGTTCACGGACGAGGTCACGCGCGTGGCCAGCGAGGTCGGCACCGAGGGCAAGCTCGGCGGTCAGGCCCGTGTGCGCGGTATGTCCGGTTCGTGGAAGGACCTGACCGAGTCCGTCAACACCATGGCGAACCGGCTGACCGCGCAGGTGCGCGACATCGCGCTGGTCACCACGGCGGTCGCGCGGGGTGATCTGTCACGCAAGGTCACCGTGCATGTGGCCGGCGAGATGCTGGAGCTGAAGAACACCGTCAACACGATGGTGGAGCAGCTGTCGTCCTTCTCCGTCGAGGTGACCCGGGTCGCCCGTGAGGTGGGCACCGAGGGCATCCTGGGCGGTCAGGCACAGGTTCCGGGTGTGGCCGGTGTGTGGAAGGAGCTGACCGACTCCGTCAACACGATGGCGGGCAACCTCACCGCACAGGTGCGGGGGATCTCGCAGGTCACGACCGCTGTCGCCAGTGGTGACCTGTCGCAGAAGGTGACGGTTCCGGCGCGTGGCGAGGTGGCGCAGCTCGCCGAGACGATCAACCAGATGACCGAGACGCTGCGGATCTTCGCGGACGAGGTCACGCGCGTGGCGAACGAGGTCGGCGCGGAGGGGCGGCTCGGCGGCCAGGCGAACGTGCCGGGCGCGGCCGGCACCTGGAAGGACCTCACCGACTCCGTCAACACGGTGTTCCGGAACCTGACCACGCAGGTGCGTGACATCGCCACCGTGACGACCGCCGTGGCCAGCGGTGATCTGTCGCAGAAGGTCACGGTCGACGTCGCGGGCGAGATGCTGGAGCTGAAGAACACCGTCAACGGGATGGTGGACCAGCTGTCGGCGTTCGGTGCCGAGGTGACCCGCGTCGCGCGGGAGATCGGCGTCGAGGGCGAGCTGGGCGGTCAGGCGCAGGTGCCCGGTGCCGCCGGTGCGTGGAAGGACCTGACGGACTCCGTCAACACCGCGTTCCGTAACCTCACCGGACAGGTGCGCAACATCGCCCAGGTGACCACGGCGGTGGCCAACGGCGACCTCTCCCAGAAGGTCACTGTGGACGTCTCCGGCGAGATGCTCCAGCTGAAGAACACCGTGAACACGATGGTGGACCAGCTGTCGAGCTTCGCCGACCAGGTCACGCGGATGGCCCGGGACGTGGGTACGGAGGGCCGCCTCGGCGGTCAGGCCCGGGTGGACGGCGTGTCGGGCACCTGGAAGGAGCTGACGGACTCCGTCAACTTCATGGCCGGCAACCTGACCTCGCAGGTGCGGCAGATCGCCCAGGTGACGACGGCCGTGGCGCGCGGTGACCTGTCGCAGAAGATCGACGTCGACGCGCGCGGCGAGATCCTTGAGCTGAAGAACACGATCAACACGATGGTCGACCAGCTGTCCGCCTTCGCCGACCAGGTGACCCGGGTGGCGCGTGACGTGGGTACGGAGGGCCGCCTCGGCGGTCAGGCGCAGGTGCCCGGTGTGGCGGGTGTGTGGCGGGATCTGACCGACTCCGTGAACGGCATGGCCGGCAACCTCACGGCTCAGGTGCGCAACATCGCGCAGGTCGCCACCGCCGTGGCCCGCGGTGACCTCTCCCAGAAGATCACCGTGGACGCGCGCGGGGAGATCCTGGAGCTGAAGAACACGCTGAACACGATGGTCGACCAGCTGTCGTCGTTCGCGGAGGAGGTCACGCGTGTGGCCCGCGAGGTGGGTACGGAGGGCATCCTCGGCGGTCAGGCCGAGGTGCAGGGTGTCTCCGGCACCTGGAAGGACCTCACGCAGTCCGTGAACTTCATGGCGAACAACCTGACCATCCAGGTGCGCAACATCGCCGAGGTCACGACGGGGGTGGCCAAGGGCGACCTGTCGAAGAAGATCACGGTTGACGCCAAGGGCGAGATTCTTGAGCTGGTCACGACGGTCAACACCATGGTTGATCAACTGTCCAGCTTCGCCGAGCAGGTGACCCGGGTGGCCCGTGAGGTGGGCACCGAGGGCATTCTGGGCGGTCAGGCGCACGTACCGGGCGTCACCGGTATCTGGAAGGACCTGAGCAACAACGTCAACCTGATGGCCAACAACCTGACCATGCAGGTGCGGAACATCTCCCAGGTCGCGGCGGCGGTGGCCAACGGCGACCTGACACGGCAGGTGACGATCGAGGCGCGCGGCGAGGTCGCGCAGCTGGCCGACACCTTCAACACCATGGTGAAGACGCTGAGTTCGTTCGCCGACCAGGTCACCAAGGTGGCCCGCGAGGTGGGCACGGACGGCATCCTCGGCGGTCAGGCGCATGTACCGGGTGTGGCCGGCACCTGGAAGGACCTCACCGAGTCCGTGAACCAGATGGCGTCCAACCTGACCGGTCAGGTGCGCAACATCGCCATGGTCACCACGGCCATCGCCAAGGGTGACTTGACGAAGAAGATCGACATTGACGCCCGCGGTGAGATTCTCGAGCTGAAGACGACGATCAACACGATGGTCGATCAGCTGTCCAGCTTCGCCGAGGAGGTCACGCGCGTGGCCCGCGAGGTGGGCACCGAGGGACAGCTGGGCGGCCAGGCACGTGTGCGTGACGTCGACGGCACCTGGCGGGACCTGACCGAGTCCGTGAACGAGATGGCCGGGAACCTGACCCGGCAGGTGCGTGCCATCGCGCGCGTGGCGACCGCGGTGACCCGTGGCGACCTGAACCTGAAGATCGACGTGGACGCGTCCGGCGAGATCCAGGAACTGCAGGACTACATCAACAAGATGATCGCCAACCTGCGCGACACCACGATCGCCAACAAGGAGCAGGACTGGCTCAAGGGCAACCTGGCCCGCATCTCCGGCCTCATGCAGGGCCGCCGCGATCTGGAGGACGTGGCCTCGCTGATCATGAGCGAGCTGACGCCGGTGGTGTCCGCGCAGCACGGCGCGTTCTTCCTGACGATGCCGCTCATGGAGGGCAAGGACGCCGCTGCCGGCGCGGACCCCTACGAGCTGCGGATGCTGGGCTCGTACGGCTACTCGATGGGCTCCATGCCGACGTCGTTCCGGCCCGGTGAGGCGCTGGTCGGCACGGCCGCCCAGGAGAAGCGCACGATCCTGGTGGAGAACGCGCCCAGCGGCTATCTGAGGATCTCCTCCGGGCTCGGCGAGGCCCCGCCCGCGCAGGTGATCGTGCTGCCGGTGCTGTTCGAGGGCAATGTGCTCGGTGTGATCGAGCTGGCCTCCTTCACGCCGTTCACGCAGATCCAGAAGGACTTCCTCAACCAGATCGCCGAGATGATCGCGACGAGCGTCAACACCATCTCGGTCAACACCAAGACCGAGCAGCTGCTGCGCCAGTCGCAGGAGCTGACCGAGCAACTCCGTGAGCGGTCGGCCGAGTTGGAGAACCGGCAGAAGGCGCTGCAGGCCTCCAACGCCGAACTGGAGGAGAAGGCCGAGCTGCTGGCCCGGCAGAACCGCGACATCGAGGTGAAGAACACCGAGATCGAGGAGGCCCGGCAGGTCCTGGAGGAGCGCGCCGAGCAGCTCGCGGTGTCGATGCGCTACAAGAGCGAGTTCCTCGCCAACATGTCGCACGAGCTGCGTACGCCGCTCAACTCGCTGCTGATCCTGGCCAAGTTGCTGGCCGACAACGCCGAGGGCAATCTCTCGCCGAAGCAGGTGGAGTTCGCGGAGACCATCCACGGCGCCGGTTCCGATCTGCTCCAGCTGATCAACGACATCCTCGACCTGTCGAAGGTCGAGGCGGGCAAGATGGACGTCTCGCCGACGCGTATCGCGCTCGTACAGCTCGTGGACTACGTGGAGGCCACCTTCCGGCCGCTGACCGCGGAGAAGGGCCTGGATCTGTCCGTACGGGTCTCCCCGGAGCTGCCCGCGACCCTGCACACCGACGAGCAGCGGCTGCTGCAGGTGCTGCGCAACCTGCTGTCGAACGCCGTGAAGTTCACCGACTCCGGCTCGGTGGAGCTGGTCATCAGGCCGGCCGGTGCGGACGTACCGGTGCGCATCCGGGAGCAGCTGCTGGAGACCGGCTCGCTGACCGACCCGGCGGCGCCGCTGATCGCGTTCTCGGTGACGGACACCGGCATCGGGATCGCGGCCAGCAAGATGCGGGTGATCTTCGAGGCGTTCAAGCAGGCGGACGGCACGACCAGCCGCAAGTACGGCGGCACCGGCCTCGGTCTGTCGATCTCCCGGGAGATCGCGCAGTTGCTCGGCGGTGAGATCCACGCGCAGAGCGAACCCGGCCGCGGCTCGACGTTCACGCTGTACCTGCCGCTGCACCCGAGCGAACTGCCGCCGCAGGGCTACCAGCAGTCCGTGCCCCAGCTGGAGGCCGGCGAGCTGCTGGCCTCCGAGGCGCAGGAGTCCTCGGAACTGTCCGCCGTGGAGGTCGAGACGCCGGCCGAGGTGAAGTCGTACCGGGAGACGCAGAACGGTCCCGCGGCGCTCTTCCGGCGCCGCCGGCGGGGCCTGCCGCAGGGGGAGCTGCGCACCGAGCAGTGGGTGGCGGTCCCCGGGCAGGAGGGCGCGCCGCACTCCGCGCGCCCGGTGCGGTTCGGCGGCGAGAAGGTGCTGATCGTCGACGACGACATCCGCAATGTGTTCGCGCTGACCAGCGTCCTGGAGCAGCACGGGCTTTCGGTGCTGTACGCCGAGAACGGCCGTGAGGGCATCGAGGTGCTGGAACAGCACGACGACGTGGCGGTCGTGCTGATGGACATCATGATGCCGGAGATGGACGGGTATGCGACGACCACGGCGATCCGCCGGATGCCGCAGTTCGCCGGGCTGCCGATCATCGCGCTGACCGCGAAGGCGATGAAGGGCGACCGGGAGAAGGCGATCGAGTCCGGCGCCTCGGACTACGTGACCAAGCCGGTCGACCCGGATCATCTCCTGGCCGTGATGCAGCAGTGGATGGGTGGGAAGTGACGAGATCGGTCCACCGCGATGTGAACACCCGGGGAACCCTCGGCGTGTGTCGGGAGTTGCCCACTTGAGGTGAGTGCGAACGTACGACTTAAGGTGGCAGCGCACGTATGGGAATGCCGTATTCCGGGAACCATCCCGGCCTCCGCCGCGTTTCCGCTACGAGCACAGTGACATCGCGGTGACAGGGTGTGGCGACAGGCGGGGTGCGGCTACGATGACCGGCACAAGGACGGGCGGCGAAAGGGAGTCGTCCCCTGGGGCGGCGCCCGGTGTACCGCCGGGGCGAGGAGGGCGGGCCATGGTGCAGAAGGCCAAGATCCTCCTGGTCGATGACCGGCCGGAGAATCTGCTGGCGCTGGAGGCGATCCTCTCGGCGCTCGATCAGACGCTGGTGCGGGCATCGTCCGGGGAGGAAGCACTCAAGGCACTGCTCACGGACGATTTCGCGGTCATTCTGCTGGATGTCCAGATGCCGGGCATGGACGGCTTCGAGACCGCCGCGCACATCAAGCGGCGCGAGCGGACCCGGGACATCCCGATCATCTTCCTGACGGCGATCAACCACGGCCCGCACCACACCTTCCGGGGCTACGCGGCGGGTGCGGTCGACTACATCTCCAAGCCGTTCGACCCGTGGGTGCTGCGCGCGAAGGTCTCGGTCTTCGTCGAGCTGTACATGAAGAACTGCCAGCTGCGCGAGCAGGCGGCACTGCTGCGGCTGCAGTTGGAGGGCGGCGGCAAGGGCGCGGTCGGCGGCAAGGAGTCCGCCGGGCTGCTCGCCGAGCTGTCCGCGCGGCTCGCGGCCGTCGAGGAGCAGGCCGAGGCGCTGTCCAAGCAGCTGGACGACGATTCGGCGGACGCGGCCGCGGTGGCCACGGCGGCCCATCTGGAGCGCAAACTCACCGGGTTGCGGCGCGCACTGGACGCCCTGGAGCCGGGCGCGGGCCCGAGCGGTTCCTCGGTGCCGGTGCAGAACTGACTTACGCCCGGACGGCGGTTGCCCATGAGTGCGCGTCAGCTCCGGTCTCCGGCAAGGGCGACACGATCGGGTGAAGCTGTGGGCACACGTGTCCGCCGTCGTCTCCCCCGGTAACCTCACACTCATGGCCTCACGTCCCTCCGCAGCCAAGAAGCAGCCCGCGAAGAAGGCGGCCGCTCCCTCGAAGGCTCCGGCGAAGAAGGCCGCAGCGAAGAAGGCGGCGGCCAAGAAGGCGCCTGCCAAAAAGGCACCGGCCAGGAAGGCCGCGCCGAAGCCGGCACCCAGCCCCACCGGGGGCGTGTACAGGCTCGTGCGCGCCCTCTGGCTCGGTGTCGCGCACGCCGTCGGCGCCCTCTTCCGCGGCATAGGCCGGGGCGCGAAGAACCTCGACCCGGCCCATCGCAAGGACGGCATCGCACTGCTCCTGTTCGGCATCGCCCTGATCGTCGCCGCCGGCACCTGGGCCAACCTCAAGGGCCCCGTCGGCGACCTCGTGGAGATCCTCGTCACCGGCGCCTTCGGCCGGCTCGACCTCCTGGTCCCGATACTGCTCGCGGTGATCGCCGTACGGTTCATCCGGCACCCGGAGCAGCCGGAGGCCAACGGCCGGATCGTGATCGGCCTGTCCGCGCTCGTCATCGGGGTGCTCGGCCAGGTCCACATCGCCTGCGGCTCGCCCGCGCGCAGCGACGGCATGCAGGCCATAAGGGACGCCGGCGGCCTCATCGGCTGGGCGGCGGCCACCCCGCTGACGTACACCATGACCGATGTCCTCGCCGTACCCCTGCTGGCGCTGCTGACGATCTTCGGCCTGCTCGTGGTGACCGCCACCCCGGTCAACGCCATCCCGCAGCGACTGCGCGCGCTCGGCGTACGCCTGGGCGTGCTGCACGACCACGAGGCGGAGGACTTCAGCGAGGACGACGAGCGCTACGACGAGCAGTGGCGCGAAGCGCTGCCCGCGCGCCCCCGCAAGCGCTCGTCCGCCCCCAAGTCGTACGACCCCGACGGCGCCGAGGAAGAGGCCCTCTCGCAGCGCCGCGGCCGCCCCAGGCGCTCCGCGGTGCCCCAGCCGGATCCGCAGCGCCAGATGGACGCCGTGGACGTCGCCGCGGCCGCCGCCGCGGCGCTCGACGGCGCGGTGCTGCACGGCATGCCGCCCTCGCCGCTGGTCGCCGACCTCACCCAGGGCGTCAGCATCGGCGACCGCGAGGAGACGACTCCGGTACCGACCCCCGCGCCCGCGCCGTCCCCGGTGCCGGCCGCGCGCCCCAAGCAGGAGCAAATCCAGCCCGGGACCGTCCCCGACCTGACCAAGAAGGCCCCCGAGGAGCCCCGCGACCTGCCGCCGCGCGCGGAGCAGCTCCAGCTCGCCGGGGACATCACCTACGCGCTGCCGTCGCTGGACCTGCTCACGCGCGGCGGTCCTGGCAAGGCGCGCAGCGAGGCCAACGACGCGGTCGTCGCCTCGCTCACCCAGGTCTTCACCGAGTTCAAGGTGGACGCGGCCGTCACCGGTTTCACCCGCGGCCCGACGGTCACCCGCTACGAGGTCGAGCTCGGCCCGGCCGTGAAGGTCGAGCGGATCACCGCGCTGACCAAGAACATCGCGTACGCCGTCGCCAGCCCGGACGTGCGGATCATCAGCCCCATCCCCGGCAAGTCCGCGGTCGGCATCGAGATCCCGAACACCGACCGGGAGATGGTCAACCTCGGCGACGTGCTGCGCCTCGCGGAGTCCGCCGAGGACGACGATCCGATGCTGGTCGCCTTCGGCAAGGACGTCGAGGGCGGGTACGTGATGCACTCGCTGGCGAAGATGCCGCACATGCTGGTCGCGGGCGCCACCGGCTCCGGCAAGTCGTCCTGCATCAACTGCCTGATCACCTCGGTCATGATCCGGGCGACTCCCGAGGACGTCCGGATGATCCTCGTGGACCCCAAACGCGTCGAACTGACCGCGTACGAGGGCATCCCGCACCTGATCACGCCGATCATCACCAACCCCAAGCGGGCCGCCGAGGCGCTGCAGTGGGTCGTCCGCGAGATGGACCTGCGCTACGACGACCTCGCGGCCTACGGCTACCGGCACATCGACGACTTCAACCAGGCGGTGCGCGACGGCAAGGCCAAGCCGCCGGAGGGCAGCGAGCGGGAGCTGCAGCCGTACCCGTATCTGCTGGTGATCGTCGACGAGCTGGCCGACCTGATGATGGTCGCCCCCCGGGACGTCGAGGACTCGATCGTGCGCATCACACAGCTCGCGCGCGCGGCCGGCATCCACCTGGTGCTCGCCACCCAGCGCCCCTCGGTCGACGTGGTCACCGGTCTGATCAAGGCCAACGTGCCCTCCCGGCTGGCCTTCGCGACCTCCTCGCTCGCCGACTCCCGGGTCATCCTCGACCAGCCCGGCGCCGAGAAGCTGATCGGCAAGGGCGACGGCCTGTTCCTGCCGATGGGCGCGAACAAGCCGACCCGTATGCAGGGCGCGTTCGTCACCGAGGCCGAGGTCGCGGCCGTCGTCCAGCACTGCAAGGACCAGATGACGCCGGTCTTCCGGGACGACGTCACGGTCGGCACCAAGCAGAAGAAGGAGATCGACGAGGACATCGGCGACGACCTGGACCTGCTGTGCCAGGCGGCCGAACTGGTCGTCTCCACCCAGTTCGGGTCGACCTCCATGCTCCAGCGCAAGCTGCGCGTCGGCTTCGCCAAGGCCGGGCGGCTCATGGACCTCATGGAGTCCCGCAACATCGTGGGGCCGAGCGAGGGCTCCAAGGCACGTGACGTTCTTGTGAAGCCTGATGAGCTGGACGGCGTGCTCGCGCTGATTCGGGGGGAGGAATAGGGCGAAGGGTCGCCCGGCGGACGCCGGTTACGCCGGGTGGCCTCATCGTCGTGATCCACCCGTTAGAGATCGGCGGGCAACCGTTTCCCTTTCTCGTACGTCAAGTTGAGCGAGAGGACAGGAAGGCATCTCATCCTGGGGTACGTCTTGTCCAGCCCTCGGCGTGTCCGGCCATTCCGATGGCGTACAAAGTCCCACCGCCCGGTTGCCCCACCCTTTCGTACCACCCCTAGACTGAACTTCCAGCACAGGTGGCTACACGCTCGAAAGGCGCCCCCGTGTCCATCGGCAAATCCCCTGAAGACGAGCGTCCGTTCCGAGACGAGTCCCAGGAAGCCCGTGTCTCCGTGGGCCACGCCCTCAAGGAGGCGCGGATCGCGGCCGGGCTCACCGTGGACGACGTCAGCAGTGCCACTCGTGTCCGCATCGCCATCGTGCACGCCATCGAGGCGGACGACTTCACCCCGTGCGGCGGCGACGTGTACGCCCGCGGGCACATCCGTACGCTGGCCAAGGCCGTCCATCTCGATCCCACTCCCCTGATCGCCCAGTTCGACGCCGAGCACGGCGGGCGTCCCGCCCCCACCCCGGCAGCACCTCTGTTCGAGGCCGAGCGGATCCGGCCCGAGCGGCGCGGGCCCAACTGGACCGCGGCCATGGTCGCCGCGATCGTCGTCGTGATCGGTTTCGTCGGCTTCACCATGGTGAAGGGCGGCGACTCCGGAAGCGATGCGAAGTCGCAGGTCGCCGAGGGCAGCACGCCCGCCGCCAGCAAGTCGGCCTCCGCCCCGCCGAAGAAGGACAAGCCCGCCGCACCGAGCACCGAACCCTCCGACAGCGCCATCGCGGCGGCGCCCCAGGACAAGGTGACCGTCCAGGTCAGTGCGCCCAACGGACGCAGCTGGATCTCGGCCAAGGACCACAACGGCCGGATGCTCTTCGACGGGCTGCTCAAGAAGGGCGAGTCCAAGACCTTCCAGGACAGCTCCAAGATCAACCTGATCCTCGGCGACGCCGGCGCGATCGAGCTGTACGTCAACGGCAAGAAGATCGACGACAACTTCCAGCCGGGCGCCGTGGAGCGCCTGACCTACACGAAGGGCGATCCGGTAGCGGGCTGACCGGCCCCTTCGGAAGCGCCTGTGCGACGGAGTCGGCCAAGATCAGCCAACCCCGTCGACGTGGGCTGTCAGTGAGACGAAGTAGTCTTGAGCCCATGCCTGAACGCCGTACCGTCGCACTCGTCACTCTTGGCTGCGCCCGTAACGAGGTGGACTCGGAGGAGCTCGCAGGCCGTTTGGAGGCGGACGGCTGGCAGCTCGTCGAGGACGCCGCGGACGCCGATGTCGCCGTGGTCAACACGTGTGGCTTCGTGGAGGCCGCGAAGAAGGACTCCGTCGACGCCCTCCTCGAGGCCAACGACCTCAAGGACCATGGGAGAACCCAGGCCGTCGTGGCGGTGGGCTGCATGGCCGAGCGGTACGGCAAGGAGCTGGCCGAGGCGCTGCCCGAGGCCGACGGCGTGCTCGGCTTCGACGACTACGCGGACATCTCCGACCGCCTGCAGACCATCCTGTCCGGCGGCATCCACGCCGCCCACACCCCGCGGGACCGCCGCAAACTGCTGCCGATCAGCCCCGCCGAGCGGCAGGAATCGGCCGCCGCGGTCGCGCTGCCCGGCCACGGCCCGGCCGACCTCCCGCAGGGCGTCGCGCCCGCCTCCGGCCCGCGCGCACCCCTGCGCCGCCGCCTGGACGGCTCACCGGTCGCCTCGGTGAAGCTCGCTTCCGGCTGCGACCGGCGCTGCTCCTTCTGCGCCATCCCGTCCTTCCGTGGCTCATTCATCTCCCGCCGCCCCAGCGACGTGCTGAACGAGACCCGCTGGCTGGCCGAGCAGGGTGTGACGGAGATCATGCTCGTCTCCGAGAACAACACCTCCTACGGCAAGGACCTGGGCGACATCCGCCTGCTGGAGTCCCTGCTGCCGGAGCTGGCCGAGGTCGACGGCATCGAGCGGGTCCGCGTGAGCTATCTGCAGCCGGCCGAGATGCGCCCGGGACTCATCGACGTCCTGACCTCGACCCCCAAGGTCGCCCCGTACTTCGACCTGTCCTTCCAGCACTCCGCGCCCGGCGTGCTGCGCGCCATGCGCCGCTTCGGCGACACCGACCGGTTCCTCGATCTGCTCGACACGATTCGCGCCAAGGCCCCCGAGGCCGGCGTGCGCTCCAACTTCATCGTCGGCTTCCCCGGCGAGAGCGAGGCGGACCTGGCCGAGCTGGAGCGCTTCCTGAACGGCGCCCGCCTGGACGCCATCGGCGTCTTCGGCTACTCCGACGAGGAGGGCACGGAAGCGGCGACGTACGACGACAAGCTGGACGAGGACGTCGTGGCCGAGCGCCTGGCGCGGGTGTCCCGGCTGGCCGAGGAGCTCGTCTCGCAGCGCGCCGAGGAGCGCGTCGGCGAATCGGTACGCGTGCTGGTCGAGTCGGTCGACGAGGAAGAGGGCGTCTACGGCCGCGCCGCGCACCAGGCGCCCGAGACCGATGGCCAGGTGCTGCTCACGAGCGGCGCGGGCCTCACCGTCGGACGTATGGTCGAGGCGAAGGTGGTCGGTACGGAAGGTGTCGACCTGGTGGCCGAGCCGCTGACCGGTTCGCTCGGGTGTAGTGAGGAGGCGGGCAGATGACCGGAGTCCCGGCATCCGCCGCGGGTGGCTCCTCCGGCGCGCACGGCGCACGGGGCCCCGCCGCCGACGGCGCCCGGTCCGAGGTCTCCGGTTCTGCCCCTGCTCCCGGCTCCGGCAACGCGGCCGACGCGAAGCCGGCGCGCGGCGGCAAGATCGCGGCCGCGGCCGTCAACCAGGCGAGCGTCTGGAACGTGGCCAATCTGCTGACCATGCTCCGCCTGGTCCTGGTGCCCGGCTTCGTGGCACTGATGCTGGCGAACGGCGGCCACGACCCGGCCTGGCGCGCACTGGCCTGGGCGGCCTTCGCCATCGCCATGATCACCGACCTGTTCGACGGGCATCTGGCCCGCACGTACAACCTGGTCACCGACTTCGGGAAGATCGCCGACCCCATCGCCGACAAGGCGATCATGGGGGCGGCGCTGATCTGTCTGTCGGCTTTGCGCGATCTGCCGTGGTGGGTGACGGCCGTGATCCTCGGCCGGGAACTCGGCATCACGCTGCTGCGTTTTCTGGTCATTCGCTACGGCGTGATCCCGGCCAGCCGTGGGGGCAAGCTGAAGACCCTCACCCAGGGCGTGGCGGTCGGGATGTATGTCCTGGTGCTCACGGGATGGCTGGCCACTCTGCGTTTCTGGGTGATGGCCGTGGCGGTCGTCCTCACCGTTGTCACCGGCCTCGACTACGTAAGACAAGCCATTGTGCTGCGGCGGCGGGGAATCGCCGCGCGCGCGGCAGCGTTGGAGGAGAAGGAAGCGTGAGCGCTCAGGCCACCGAACTGGTGCGACTACTGACTGTGAGGGGAGAGACCCTCGCTGTCGCCGAGTCCCTCACCGGTGGCCTGGTGGCGGCGGAGATCACCTCGGTTCCCGGAGCGTCCAAGGTGTTCCGCGGTTCGGTCACCGCCTACGCCACGGCGCTGAAGCACGAGCTGCTGGGCGTCGACGCCACCTTGCTGGCGCAGCAAGGAGCGGTGGACCCGCAGGTCGCGGGCCAGATGGCAGCCGGAGTGCGGAAGGCTCTGGACGCCGACTGGGGCATCGCGACCACCGGAGTCGCCGGCCCCGAACCGCAGGACGGCAGGCCCGTCGGGACGGTCTTCGTGGCCGTCGACGGGCCGCTCACCGACCGCCCCGGTTCTGCCGGTGGCGGAAAAGTGGAGGCCCTGCGGTTGAACGGCAGCCGTGCGGAAATCCGTATGGAGAGTGTACGGAGCGTGCTCACACTGCTCCTTGAGCAGCTTGCGGGCGAACACACCGGGAATGAGCGGGCACAGGATACGGAACGGAACGGGGGGTTTTGATGTTTGCAGCCCTGAGTGAACACGACATCGCTCCCCGCACGGCCGCGGCGCAAGGCGGTACGGTGGGGCGAGAAGGATGCGGCTACGCGGTCCGAGGAGGGAGCCACCGATGATTCTGCTCCGTCGCCTGCTGGGTGACGTGCTGCGTCGGCAGCGCCAACGCCAGGGCCGTACTCTGCGCGAAGTCTCCTCGTCCGCCCGAGTCTCACTCGGCTATCTCTCCGAGGTGGAGCGGGGGCAGAAGGAGGCTTCCTCCGAGCTGCTCGCCGCCATCTGCGACGCGCTGGACGTACGGATGTCGGAACTCATGCGGGAAGTGAGCGACGAGCTGGCGCTCGCCGAACTGGCCCAGTCCGCCAGGGCCACCGAGCCCGTGCCTGCGCCGGTCCGTCCGATGCTGGGTTCGGTGTCGGTGACCGGTGTGCCACCGGAACGGGTGACCATCAAGGTGCCCGCCGAGGCGGTGGACGTGGTCGCCGCGTGAGTCTGTGCGCGGCTTAGCAATCCGAGACGAGTGAAGCCCCGGCCGGCTGCTCCAGGAAGACCTGGAGCGCCGGCCGGGGCTTTCGCCTTGCCGTCTCCCGCCCGTCGGGTGTGCGGCTCGCGTTGCTTGTGCGTCCGTTTGCCGGGCCCGGGTGGTGCGGTCATGGTGGAGGGATGCGGCGGCAGGGACGTAAGCGTTGCGGCCGAGATCGGTGCGCTGATGTGTGGCCGGTGCTGCATCGGTGAGCCCTCGGTGCGCCTCCCGCGCTGCGCGGGCGGCGGTCTAGCGTCCCGCTGGAGGTGACGGCCATGGTGGTGCGGACAGCGCGCTACGGGGTCGCCCTGGTGCTGGGGGCCGTGTGGTGGTGGGCCGTGCTGCGGCTCGCCCTCGGGCAGGGCGCGGGCGTGCTGGAAGGGGCCGTCGCGGCCGGCGGATGGGGCCTGAGCCTGCTCCCGGTGCACTGTGTGCCCAAGGGACGGGCGGACGGGGCGTTGCCGACGGGGCGCTGGGTGGCCGCCTGGCGAGCGGGGGACGACGTCACCAGGGCATCGACACACCCCCGTTCGGGCGAAGTATCTGACCCGTCGTGAACGCCGACGCGTCCGACGCCAGGTACAGCACCGCGTGCGCGACGTCGTCCGGCTCGCCGACCCGGCCCAGTGGCGCCATCCGCGCCATCATGCCCTCGGTGTGCGCCTGCGCCTCACGATCATGTCGCTCGGTCATCGGGGTGCGGACCCAGCCCGGTGCGATCGCGTTGACCCGGATGCCGTGCCGGCCGATCTCGGTGGCCAGCGTCTTGGTCAGCTGGACCACGGCCGCCTTCGCCGCGCCGTAGCAGAGCAGCCCGGGGCCGCCGGTGTCGACCGCGCCGGACGCCATGGTGACGATGCTGCCCCGGGTGTCCCGGGCCAGCATCAGCCGGGCCGCCTCCTGGCAGGCGTGGAGCACGCCCTTGAAGTTGACGTTCAGCACCCGGTCGAGATCTTCGTCGCGGGTCTCCAGTACGGGGCTGTTGTGCATGATCCCGGCGATCGCCGCCATCACGTCCAGGCGCTCGCAGGACCGGACCGCCTCGGCCAGCGCCGCCCGGTCGGTGACGTCCAGGACATGGGTACGGGCCGTGCCGCCGCGTTTCTCGATCAGTTCCGCCGTGCGGTGCAGGCCGTCCGCGTCCCGGTCGGCACAGTGCACGGTCGCGCCCGCCTTGGCGAGCAGCACGGCGGAGGCCCGGCCGATGCCGCCGGCGGCTCCGGTGACGAATGCGGTGCGTCCGGTGAGGTCGTACGCCGTGAGGGGCATGTAGCGACGGTACGAGCGTTTCTGACGGATCGTCAATTAGTGGGGCGGTGCGGATCGTCCACCACCCCTGGAGGCGGGGTGTCGTGGCGCGTCGTCAGGCTGTGCGGCGGGGGTGGCGATCGCGCCGGCGCTGAGGTGCGCCGGGGGCGGGCGCGGGGCCCGGCTGGCAGGTCGGGCACCAGTAGGTGGGGCGGTCCTGGGAGCCGTCGCCCTGGTCGGCCACGCGGACGGGGGTGTGGCAGCGCAGGCAGGGGCGGGGTGCGCGGCCGTAGACGAACAGGTCGTGCCGGTGCAGGCCCGTGGTCCGGCGGACCGGGCGGTCGCGGTTCGCCTCCAGGAGCTTCTTGGCGAGCCCGGGCAGCTTCTCGGCGCGATCCGCGGGCAGCGCACCGACCGGCAGCCATGGGGTGACGCCGAGCAGGAAGCACAGCTCGCTCTTGTAGACATTGCCGATGCCGGCCAGATTGCGCTGGTCGAGCAGGGCCTCGCCGAGCGGGCGGGCGGGATCGGCGAGCACGTTGGCGAGAGCGCGCTCGGGGTCCCAGTCCGGGCCGAGCAGATCCGGGCCGAGGTGGCCGACGACCCGCCCTTCCTCGCCGGTGCGCAGCAGCTCCAGGACCTGGAGGCGATAGCCCACGGCCGTGCGATCGACGGTACCGAGGACCGCCCGGATCTGGTGCGCCGGGCCGCCGCGCCAGCGCTCGCCCGTGCCGTACACCTTCCACGCGCCCTCCATCCGCAGATGGGTGTGCAGGGTCAGGCCGCCCTCGAACCGGGTGAGCAGGTGCTTGCCGCGCGGAATCGTGCCGAGCACCGTACGGCCCGTGAGGTCGACCGTCGCGTACTTCGGCACCCGGAAGTCGCTGCGGGTCAGCGCCTTGCCCGCGAGAGCCTCGTGCAGCCGCCGCGCGGCCTGCCAGACCGTGTCACCTTCGGGCATGCGTCCAGGGTGCCATGGGGGAGGCGGGGTCCAGGGAGCGGCTGCTCGGGGGGGGGGGGGCGCCCCGAAGGGGCGCGGGGCTGTGTTTGACATGCGGCTACCGCCGCGCGGGCGCGACCAGCCACCCGCGACCAGCCACGATGACGCCGCAGCCGCACGACGGCACAGCGCGGCAGTTTCAGCTGCGCGGTGCTCCTGGCCGTACGTCACGCTCTCAGGCGCAGGCCGCGTGGCGTGGCCACGAAACCCGCGGCTTCCAGAAGGGTGCCTATGGGCGAGGTCAGGGCCTGGGCGCCGTTGATCCGCTCGACGGTGACCGTGCCGAGGGAGCCCTCGCGGGCGGCCGCGGCCAGAGCCTCGGCGGCCGTACGGAGACGGGGGTCGTCCGGGGCCGCGGTGTCCGTGGTGACGGGCCAGGCCAGCAGGGTCTTGCCGCCGCGCTCCATGTACAGCGTCAGCTCCCCCTCCACCAGGACGACCAGCGAGCCCGCCTTGCGGCCCGGCTTGTGCCCGGCATCGGTCGGCGGCTCGGGCCAGGAGAGAGCCGCGCCGTAGGCGTTGGCGGGGTCGGCCGCGGCGAGGATCACGGCACGGGGGTCGGGCGCGGACGTGCCCGTACGAGCACTGCCGTACGCCCGGTGCGCCGGTGCGCCGTAGCCGCCGGTGCCGCCTCCTCGGGGGCCGCCGTAGCCGGGGGAGGCGAAGGGGTCGGCGAGGTCGCGGGGCGAGACATGGTCGCCGGGGGCGGGGAGGGGGTCCGCCGGGGGCCAGGTGAGGTCTCCGTCGAGACCGGGGTGCCCGAATCCGCCGTCGCCGCCGCCGGGGAGCGCGTGGTCGTGTGGTGAGGGGGTGTGCGGTGAGGGGACGTGCGGTGCGCTGTCGGACGTGCCGAGGCGGTCCGGGAAGGCAGGATCGGCGAAGCCGCTGGTGAAGGCTGTGTCGGCGAAGCCGTTCGGGAAGGCCGAGCTTGGGTAGCCGGCCGGGAAGCCCGAGGTGGGCAAGCCGTCCTGGCGGGCTGGGGCGGTCAGGGTCTCGCCGCGTTCGCGCGCGTTGGCCACTGCGCGGAGCCGGTCCACGGCACCGTCCATGGCGAACTGGGCCGCGCCCAGGCCCTCGACCACATAGCCGCGCCGCGCCTGACCGCTCTCCTCGAACGCGGACAGCACCCGGTACACCGCCGAGAAGCCGCCCTCGATCCCCTCCGCGGCGACCGCCCCGCGGGTGACCACGCCGTGCCGGTCCAGGAGGGTGCGGGCCAGGGCGTGGGCGCGCACGGTGGCGTCCGGTTCGGCCGTGGGCAGCAGTGACCAGCGGCCGGCGACGGTCGGCGGGCCCGTACGGGACGCGGTGCGCGCCGCCGCCGTCAGGGAGCCGTAGCGCCCGCGCGGGACGGCGCGCTTGGCGCGGTGAGCCGTGGCGCCCGCCGTACGACCGGATCCCAGGAGCGAGCGCATCGGGGCGAGGGTGTCGTTGGTGAGCCGGCCCGACCAGGCCAGGTCCCAGAGCGCGTCGGCCAGTTGGGGGTCGGTGGCGTCGGGGTGGGTGGTGGCACGGACCTGGTCGGCGATCTGGCGGAAGAACAGGCCGTAGCCGCCGGAGAGCGCGTCCAGGACGGACTGGTGGAGCGCGGTCAGCTCCAGGGGGTGGGGCGGCGGGAGCAACAGGGGAGCCGCGTCCGCCAGATAGAGGGAGACCCAGCCGTCCTTGCCGGGCAGGGCGCCCGCGCCCGCCCACACCACCTCGCCGGCGGCGGTCAGTTCGTCGAGCATCGACGGCGTGTAGTGCGCCACGCGGGACGGCAGGACCAGCTTCTCCAGCGCGGAGGCGGGCACGGAGGCGCCCTGCAACTGCTCGACGGCGCGCACCAGTCCGTCGATGCCGCGCAGCCCGTGCCCCTTGCCGATGTGCTGCCACTGGGGCAGGAACTGGGCGAGCGCGGCCGGTGGCACGGGCTCCAGCTCATGGCGCAGGGCCGCCAGGGAGCGGCGGCGCAGTCGGCGCAGTACCGCCGAGTCGCACCACTCCTGGCCGATGCCCGCCGGGTGGAACTCGCCCTGGACGACCCGGCCGCTCGCGGCCAGCCGTTGCAGGGCACCCTCGGTGACCGCCACGCCCAGGCCGAAGCGGGCGGCCGCCGTGGCCGAAGTGAACGGGCCGTGTGTACGGGCGTACCGGGCGAGGAGGTCGCCCAGGGGGTCCTTCACCGGCTCGGTGAAGGCCTCGGGCACGCCGACCGGCAGGGCCGTGCCGAGCGCGTCGCGCAGCCGGCCCGCGTCCTCGATCGCCGCCCAGTGGTCGGCTCCGGCGATGCGGACCTTGATGGCCCGGCGGGCCCCGGCCAGCTCGCGCGCCCACTGCGGATCCGCGCCCCGTGCGACCAACTCGGCGTCGGTCAGGGGGCCGAGCAGCCGGAGCACATCGGCCGCGCCCTCCACGTCCTTGACCTGGCGGTCCTCGGTGAGCCACTGCAGCTCGCGCTCCAGCTCGGTCAGCACCTCGGCGTCGAGCAGCTCGCGCAGCTCCGCCTGGCCCAGCAGCTCGGCCAGCAGCCGGGAGTCCAGGGACAGCGCCGCGGCACGGCGCTCGGCGAGCGGGGAGTCGCCCTCGTACAGGAACTGGGCCACATACCCGAAGAGGAGGGAGCGGGCGAATGGCGACGGCTCCGGGGTGGTGACCTCGACCAGGCGCACCTTGCGGGACTCGATGTCGCCCATCAGCTCGACGAGCCCGGGGACGTCGAAGACGTCCTGGAGGCATTCGCGGACCGCCTCCAGAACGATCGGGAACGAGCCGAACTCGCTCGCCACCTGAAGCAGTTGGGCCGCGCGCTGGCGCTGCTGCCACAGCGGGGTGCGCTTGCCGGGGTTGCGGCGCGGCAGCAGCAAGGCACGGGCTGCGCACTCGCGGAACCGGGAGGCGAACAGGGCGGAGCCGCCGACCTGGTCGGTGACGATCTGGTCGACCTCGCCCTTGTCGAAGGCGACGTCCGCGGCGCCGACGGGTGCCTGCTCGGCGTCGTACTCCGTGCCGGCCTTCATGGGAGCCTGGTCGAGCAGGTCCAGGCCCATCAGGTCGGCGTCGGGCAGGCGCAGCACGATGCCGTCGTCGGCGTGCATGACCTGCGTGTCCATGCCGTACCGCTCGGACAGCCGGGCGCCGAGCGCGAGCGCCCAGGGGGCGTGGACCTGAGCGCCGAAGGGGGAGTGGACGACGACCCGCCAGTCGCCCAGCTCGTCCCGGAAGCGCTCCACGACGATCGTGCGGTCGTCCGGGACGTGGCCGCAGGCCTCACGCTGCTCGTCCAGGTACGACAGCACGTTGTCCGCCGCCCAGGTGTCCAGGCCCGCCGCCAGCAGCCGCAGCCGGGCGTCGTCCTTGGGCAGTGAGCCGACCTCACGCAGGAACGCGCCCACCGCGCGGCCCAGTTCGAGCGGTCGGCCCAGCTGGTCGCCCTTCCAGAAGGGCAGTCGGCCCGGCACGCCCGGCGCGGGGGAGACCAGGACGCGGTCGCGGGTGATGTCCTCGATGCGCCAGGAACTCGTGCCCAGCGTGAAGACGTCGCCCACCCGGGACTCGTAGACCATCTCCTCGTCCAGCTCGCCGACCCGGCCGCCGCCCTTCTTGGGGTCGGAACCGGCGAGGAAGACCCCGAACAGGCCCCGGTCCGGGATCGTGCCACCGGAGGTGACGGCGAGGCGCTGGGCGCCCGGCCGGCCGGTGATCTCCCCGGTCACGCGGTCCCACACCACACGCGGGCGCAGCTCCGCGAACGCGTCGGACGGGTAGCGGCCCGCGAGCATGTCGAGGGTCGCCGTGAACGCCGACTCGGGCAGCGAGGCGAAGGGTGCCGCGCGACGGACCGCGGCCAGCAGGTCGTCGAACTGCCAGGTGTCCAGCGCCGTCATGGCGACCAGCTGCTGCGCGAGCACGTCCAGCGGGTTCGCGGGCACCCTCAGGGACTCGATCGAGCCCGTGCGCATCCGCTCGGTGACCACGGCCGCCTGGACCAGGTCGCCCCGGTACTTGGGGAAGACCACGCCGGTGGAGACGGCGCCCACCTGGTGTCCCGCACGGCCTACGCGCTGGAGCCCGGAGGCGACGGACGGCGGGGACTCGACCTGCACGACCAGGTCGACGGCGCCCATGTCGATGCCCAGCTCCAGGCTGGACGTGGCGACCACGGCGGGCAGCCGGCCGGCCTTCAGGTCCTCCTCGACCAAGGCGCGCTGCTCCTTGGAGACCGAGCCGTGGTGCGCGCGGGCGATCACCGCGGGCGCGCCCTGGGCGGCGCCCGAGCCGCCCATCAGCTGGGCCGGGGAGTGATGCTCCTCCAGCGTCTCGCCGGTGGCCCGCTCGTACGCGATCTCGTTGAGCCGGTTGCACAGGCGCTCCGCGAGGCGCCGGGAGTTGGCGAACACGATCGTGGAGCGGTGGGACTGGACCAGGTCGGCGATCCGCTCCTCCACATGCGGCCAGATCGACGGCTTCTCACCGCCCTCCGCGGCGTCGGCCGCCGGGGAGCCGCCCAGCTCGCCCATGTCCTCGACGGGCACGACCACGGACAGGTCGAACTCCTTGCCGGACTCCGGCTGGACGATCTCCACCTTGCGGCGCGGCGAGAGATACCGGGCCACCTCGTCCACCGGGCGGACGGTGGCCGACAGGCCGATCCGGCGAGCCGGCTTCGGCAGCAGCTCGTCGAGCCGCTCCAGGGAGAGCGCGAGATGGGCGCCGCGCTTGGTGCCCGCGACCGCGTGCACCTCGTCCAGGATCACCGTGTCCACGCCTGTGAGCGCGTCGCGCGTGGCCGAGGTCAGCATCAGGAACAGCGACTCGGGGGTGGTGATCAGGATGTCCGGCGGGCGGGTGGACAGGGCACGCCGCTCGGCCGCCGGGGTGTCGCCGGAGCGGATGCCGACCCGGACCTCGGGCTCGGGCAGGCCCAGGCGCACGGACTCCTGGCGGATGCCGGTCAGCGGGCTGCGCAGATTCCGCTCGACGTCGACCGCGAGGGCCTTCAGCGGCGACACGTACAGCACCCGGCAGCGCTTCCTCGGGTCGGCCGGGGGCGGGGCCGAGGCGAGCTGGTCCAGGGCGGCGAGGAACGCGGCCAGCGTCTTGCCCGAGCCGGTCGGGGCCACCACCAGCACGTCCGAGCCCGCGCCGATGGCCTGCCACGCGCCGGCCTGGGCCGCGGTGGGCGCGGAGAACGCCCCCGTGAACCAGCCGCGGGTCGCGGGTGAGAAGCCGTCGAGGGCTCGGTGTGCGGAGCTGACCATGCGTCCATCCTGCACCCGCCCACTGACAATCGCGCTGACCTGGGAAAACGCCGTGGAGCGGGGAGCAGGGAGCGGGGGGCGGGTGGCGGCGGGACGTGGGGCGGGGAGTCGCCGCAGAACGCGGCGCAGGCCGGCTCAGCCCACGAAGCGGCCGTAGGCCCGGAGGGTCCGCAGCGCCTCGATCGTCACCAGGGCGCGCGCTTCCAGTGCGGGGGCCGGGGCCCACTCGCGCCGGGCGTACCACCCAGGCTTCAGGCAGTGCGGGAGGACGGGCCAGCCGCCGTCGTCCTGTTGCTCGGCGGCCAGGTGGTCCAGGGAGCGGGCCATCTCGTCGTCCGTGAACCACGCGCGCGCGAGTGACTCCGGACTTCTGGCGAAGTCGTGCGGGAAGTGGTGCTCGCCCGGGGCATGGCCGGAGGCGACCGGACCGGCGTCGAGCCGGCCCGGGTCCAGGACCACGAGCCGTTGCTCCCGCACCATGCGGCCGAGCCGGTCCGCCGCGGCCTCCGCACGCGAGCGGTCGGGAGCGGAGTCCAGGAAGGCCACGGCGGCCTCCACCTCGTACGGATGGGACTTGTCCAGGGACTCCACCGCCTGCCAGCAGAAGTCGGTGGCCCGGAACAGCCAGGCGTGCCACACCTCGTTGCGGTGCAGCAGCCCGATCACCGGTCCGGTGGCGAGCAGCTCGCTGGGCGGGTCGTCGACGACCGGGACGAACGGTGCCGTCGGATACCCGCGCTGGCTCGGACGGACCGCCGGCAGGGCGCCGTCCGCGGCAGAGACCGACGTCAGATAGCGGCACACCCGCTCGGCCCGCTGCCCGCCGCAGCGCCCGATGGCGTCCAGGACGCGCAGCGCGTGCGCGGTGTGCAGGGGCTGGCTCACCGGGCCGCGCAGATCGGGCTCCAGCCCGTGCCCGTACCCGCCGTCTTCGTTGCGGTAGGCGTCCAGCGCCGCTTCCACCGCGTCCGGGGTGCCGTGCAGGAAGTGGTACGCGAAGAGGCGCTGCTCCAGCACGCGCGCGGTGAGCCACACGAACTGCTCGGCGCGGAAGAGCGGAGAGCGCGCCGGGGGCGTGGAGGGGAGTGGGGGAACTCCGGTTTCGGACATGCGTCAGACCGTAGGACGGAAAGCGGTCTCGGCAAGGGCTCCCGGCCGGGGCCCACCCCCAGGGGCGGGATACTGGAGTCATGCGGTTGACGGTCTTCTGGCAGCGGATGGCGGAACACTTCGGTTCGGGGTACGCCGACACCTTCGCGCGCGATCACGTCATGACGGAACTGGGCGGACGCACGGTGCACGAGGCGCTGGACGCCGGCTGGGACGCGAAGGACGTGTGGCGCGTGGTCTGCACGGTCATGGAGGTGCCGGGCGAGCGCCGCTGACGCGTCGAGCGCCGTGGTGCCGAGGCGTTCTGGGACTGGGGTGCCGAGACGCTGACGCACCTGCCCGATACGCCCTGATCACCCGTGAGGAGGCCCGCCCCAGGGCGCCGGTCGGTCACGAAGATCGCAGGTGGGCACCGGTTGTCGGTGGCGTCGGTGACACTTGGCGCGTGGCACGCACTGACGAGGACAACGAGCCGTTGACCCGGAATGCGGCAGCTACCGGCACGACACCGTCCGACCGGCCCCAGGCCTCCGACACCGTCGTTCCGGGCGGTCGCATGCCGCGCAGGCTGCCGCGCGCCGTGGGCCGAGCGCCCCGGGGTGCTTGCACGCATACGCAGGCTGCGGGCGCCGCAGCCCGAGCTGGAGCCGGAGGAGTCGTCGTAGGCGGGTGCTGGTCAGGCCGGAGGAGCGTGGGCGTGTGGCGGTCGGCTCAGAAGGGTGCCGGTCAGGTTCAGAGGGCGCGGCAGGCCGGTGCCGTCTCGGTCCTGGGCTGACTGCCTTCTTCAGTACGTCAGCACCGCCCACACCCCCGTGCTCGCGACGGCCGCCGCGTAACAGCCGACGGCTGTGGCCACGATCCGTCGGCGGGTCCGTTCGCTCCAGGGCGAGCGGGACAGCAGCCAGGCCAGTGCGGGCAGGACGAGCACGGCGTGCAGACTCACGCCGTGCAGGGGCTTGAGCGGGGCCGTCGAGTGATAGGCGGCCTCCTGGTGGCCGGTCCGCGTCAGCACCACCCCGCGCGCGATCATCGCCGCCCCGGAGGCCAGCGCCACCAGCAGGAACGCGAACCCGGAGCGGATCGCGAGCGGCATGCCGACCGGACCTGCCGGCCGGTGTCGGAAGGACGCGACGGCGAAGAACGTGAGCAGGGCGACCAGGACACCGCCGCCCACCGCGAGCGTCATGGACACCGCCGTGTCGAAGGGGGTCTCCATGTTCAGGTGCGAGGGCACCCGGCGCCACGCCTGGAGGGTGATCCCGCCGACCTCCACCGCGCAGTCGGCGGCGAAGACGAGCAGCAGGACCGAACGCAGCCGCGGGCCGGTGCGCAAATACGAGGTGACCCAGGTGATCGCGATCAGGGTCAGCCCGAAGGAGAGCCCGAAGGTGATGGGCTTGCGCCAGGAGACGGGGCCGTACCAGGAGCCGCCGTCGACCGCGAACACCACCACGTGTACGAGACCGGACAGGACGAGAAAGAGCCCCGTCGCATGACAGAGGCGGTCGACGACGCGCGGATTCTCCATGGGCCAAGGCTCCCGGGAGCGGCCGCCGCGGTCGTCGTCCGGCCGAAGGCATCCGCCGTACGCCAACGGAAGTAGCGGTGCCGAGTGGTGGAGAACGGCGCCTTGTGACAGCGAAGCTCAAGGGTTTGCCCTGGAAGGCTGAGAGTGTGGTCAGCGGCGGGCCGTTGCGAGGAGACGTCGTAGCGCGGCCCGGGCGGGTGGCCCCCAGGTGGGCTTGCCGCCCGGGCGGCCGTGGACGCCGGCCTCTCCGATGAGGAGGCCGCTGAGGGCGCGCAGCAGCGCCCAGCCGCGGGCGCGGCGCAGGGTCGCGGGGTCCGGGGCGGGCCGGTAGGCGGCGTGGAAGCGGTCGGCGGCGCCGTCCGGCAGGAGTACCCAGGCGGCGGCGAGGTCGCAGGCCGGATCGCCGGTGCAGAGGTCACCGAAATCGATCACGCCGCAGAAGGTGCCGTCGTCGGTGAGGACGTTGGCCGGATGCAGGTCGCCGTGGAGCCACAGGGCCGGACCCGACCACGCAGGCGCGGCGGCAGCGTCCTCCCAGACCGCGTGGACGGCTTCCGCGTCGGGGACCAGCCCCTGCTCGGTGGCCGAGGCGAGTTGCCGGGTGAACTGTTCGGTGCAGCCGGCCAGCGGCCCTCCGCGGCCATGGCCGGCCGGTGCCTCGTCGGGGGCGGGTTTGTGAAGGGCCGTCAGGAAGTCGGCCAGGGCGTCGGCCGCCTTCGCGCCCCTCGTGGCGGGGGCACGGTCGGCGGGCGAACCCGGTAGCCACGTGGTGACGATCCAGGGGCGCGGAAACCGCTCGGAGGGCTCGCCGAGGCGCTGTGGGACGGGGACCGGCAGGGGGAGGCCCGGGGCGAGGCCGGGCAGCCAGGCGTACTCCTTGCGCAGCAGCGCGTCCGCGGACCGTGTCGCCCAGGGCAGCCGGACGGCCAGGTCGTCACCGAGCCGCCACAGCTGGTTGTCCCAGCCGCGCGCGCCGAGCCGCACCGGGCGATCGGCCAGATCCGGGTGCTGGTCGCGCAGCAGATCCCGGACGAACTCCGCGGTGATCTCGGTCTCGGTGTGGGTCATGCCGAGCGACGATAGGCGTGCGGCGGCCGGCCCGGGCCGCTTTCCGGCCCGCCGGCGCCGCCGGACCCCGGCTTCCGGCGGCGGGTGGTGCGCTTGACACGAAAATCGAACATCTATTCTCATGGAGATTCAGGCAAGGCTTTCGGCGGTGGGGTTCGTCCTGTTTCGCGGGAGGAAGTCCCTCGGTTATCCACAGGCTCGGCCTGCGTCGGGGCGCATTGTCAGTGGCAGGGGTTAGCGTCTTTGACGTGAAGCGATCGACTCAAGCAAACCGGGTGGAACCCATGGCAGGAACCGACCGCGAGAAGGCGCTCGACGCCGCGCTCGCGCAGATTGAACGGCAATTCGGCAAGGGCGCGGTCATGCGCATGGGCGAGCGGTCGAAGGAGCCCATCGAGGTCATCCCGACCGGGTCGACCGCACTCGACGTCGCGCTCGGCGTCGGTGGTCTGCCGCGCGGCCGTGTCGTGGAGATCTACGGCCCGGAATCGTCCGGTAAGACGACCCTGACCCTGCACGCGGTGGCGAACGCGCAGAAGGCCGGCGGCCAGGTCGCCTTCGTGGACGCGGAGCACGCCCTCGACCCCGAGTACGCGCGCAAGCTCGGCGTCGACATCGACAACCTGATCCTCTCCCAGCCGGACAACGGCGAGCAGGCGCTGGAGATCGTGGACATGCTGGTCCGCTCCGGTGCCCTCGACCTCATCGTCATCGACTCCGTCGCCGCGCTCGTCCCGCGCGCGGAGATCGAGGGCGAGATGGGCGACAGCCACGTGGGTCTGCAGGCCCGGCTGATGAGCCAGGCCCTGCGGAAGATCACCAGCGCGCTCAACCAGTCCAAGACCACCGCGATCTTCATCAACCAGCTCCGCGAGAAGATCGGCGTGATGTTCGGCTCCCCGGAGACCACGACCGGTGGCCGGGCACTGAAGTTCTACGCCTCGGTGCGCATCGACATCCGCCGCATCGAGACCCTGAAGGACGGCACGGAGGCGGTCGGCAACCGCACCCGCTGCAAGGTCGTCAAGAACAAGGTCGCCCCGCCCTTCAAGCAGGCCGAGTTCGACATCCTCTACGGCCAGGGCATCAGCCGCGAGGGCGGTCTGATCGACATGGGCGTGGAGCACGGCTTCGTCCGCAAGGCCGGCGCCTGGTACACGTACGAGGGCGACCAGCTCGGCCAGGGCAAGGAGAACGCGCGCAACTTCCTGAAGGACAACCCCGACCTGGCCAACGAGATCGAGAAGAAGATCAAGGAGAAGCTGGGCGTCGGTGTCCGGCCGGAGGAGCCCGCCGCCGAGCCCGGCGCGGACGCCGCGGTCACCACCACGGCCGGCGACGACGCCAAGACGGTGCCCGCCCCGGCAGCCGCCAAGGCCACCAAGCCCAAGGCCGCCACAGCCAAGAGCTGACCCGTGACACGACGAACCGACTGGGCCGAGCACGAGTACGCCACCCCCGGTGCCCCACGGGGGAGGGGCACCGGGGGCTACCCGGACTCCGCTCCGGGCGGTGACGACGGCTTCGAGGGGTACGACGGGCGCGACGGGCACGACGACTACCGCGGAACCGGGGGAGACGACGGAGCTGGGCCGGGCGGCGGTAAGGGCGATCCGGGCGGCATGGGCGAAGGGCCGTACGGGGGTGGCTCGCCCAGCCGTGGCTCAGGCCGCGGTGCAGGTCGTCGCTCCGGCGATGGCGGCGGCGCACGGGGCGGACAGGGGCGTGGCCGGCGGCGGCGCGGCTTCGGGGACGCGCCCGGTGAGGACGAAGGCCCCCCTTCCTCGTCGAGGGCCGAGCGGGGGGAGTCTTCAGGGGACCCGGCTGAGCGGGCACGGGCGATCTGCCTGCGCCTGCTCACCGGGACCCCACGCACCCGCAAGCAACTCGCGGACGCCCTGCGCAAGCGGGAGATCCCCGAAGAGGTCGCCGAGGAAGTGCTGTCGCGGTTCGAGGAGGTCGGGCTGATCGACGACAGCGCGTTCGCGGATGCGTGGGTGGAGTCCCGGCACCATGGCCGGGGACTCGCACGCCGGGCGCTCGCCCAGGAGTTGCGCACCAAGGGCGTCGACTCGACGCTGATCGACGAGGCCGTCTCCCAACTCGACTCCGAGCAGGAGGAGGCGACGGCCCGCGAGCTCGTGGCCCGCAAGCTGCGCGCCACCCGTGGCCTCGACCGCGACAAGCGGCTCCGCCGCCTCGCCGGGATGCTCGCCCGCAAGGGCTACCCCGAGGGCATGGCGCTCCGCGTCGTACGCCAGGCCCTGGAGGAAGAGGGCGAGGGCACGGAGTTCCTTGGCGAAGGGGACTTCTGAGAAGAGGGGGAGGGGGAGGGGTGGGGGACTTCTGAGTTCTCGGGGCGAGGGTGCTCGCGCCTACCGGACCGAGCGTGTCAGGGAGTCCGCCCCTGGTCAGGCACGCAGGGGCGACCCGCGCCGCTCAGGGCCGCGCCGGCGCCACCGGCAGCCCCTCAGCCCGCCACGCCTGGAAGCCGCCCACCAGGTCCGTCGCCCGGTGCAGGCCCAGTTGGTGGAGGGAGGCGGCGGCGAGGCTGGAGGCGTAGCCCTCGTTGCAGAACACCACGACGCGCAGGTCGTGGCCGGTTGCCTCCGGGACGCGGTGGCTGCCCTGGGGGTCGAGACGCCACTCCAGTTCGTTGCGTTCGATGACGAGGGCGCCGGGGATCACTCCGTCCCGCTCGCGCAGGGCCGCGTACCGGATGTCCACCAGCAACGCCCCACCGGTCCGCGCCGTCTCGTGCGCCTCCCGTGCCTCGACGCGCCGATACCCCGCGCGCACCCGCTCCAGCAACTCGTCTATACCGACGGGCCGTTCGGGCCGTTCAGCCCCGCCTGCTGCCTTCCCCGCGCCGCTTGCCGTCGCCACGGCGCTGTCCGCCAGTGTCTCCTCCACGCCCCTTGCCGTCACTGCAGCACCGTCCGCCGGTGTCTGCGCCGTGCCGTTCGCCGTCACCAAAGCCCCGCCCCCCGGTGTCTCCTTCGCCCCGCTCACTGCCAGTCCTCCGGGCGTTCGACCTGTTCGAGGCGGAGGACATGGCCGGTGCGGCTGTAGCGGCGAATGCGGGGCAGGGGCGGGTAGTAGGCGTGCACGGAGATCGCGTGCTCGTCGCGGGAGTCGTTGAGGACTTCGTGGACGTGGTGACGGCCGAAAGCACGGCCCTCGCCGGCGGGCAGCAGGCGATCGCGGTCCACGTCCTCGGTGAGTTCCAGGGTCTTCCAGCCGTCGGTCGGCAGCCGGGCGGCCAGTGAGTGTTCCCTGAGCGCGCCGGAGGCCGTGAGGAACGCGCCGACCGAGTCGGCGTGGTCGTGCCAGCCGGTGCCGGTGCCGGGCGGCCAGCCGATCAGCCAGGCCTCGCTGCCCCCCGGTCCCTTGAGCCGTACCCAGGTGCGGCCCTCCGGGTCGAGTGGCAGGGAGGCGATCAGCTCGGTGTCGGCGGCCGTACGCCGTACGAAAGAGAGGAGGTCCGCCTGGGTGGGCGCCGAGCCGACGGCAGGGGAAACGGGAGCAGGGGAGACAGACACGTACACCGTCCTGAAGAGTGTTCGCGGAACGGGCGTATGACGGCGCCCGGAAGGAAGAGGGATGCGAATTCAGCAGGACGGGTGACACACGCAGCCCGCGTAGCGGACGAGGTCCATGTGGACCCTCCGCCACAGGCGCACGCAGGTGTCGGTCATGGTCCGGAGTACAACATGTGCGTGCACTTCGGTCAACTCACTGTCACCATGTGGACAGAGGGTGACAGGCCGTCGGGTCAGCGTGCGCCGGAGGCCGCCTGTGCCTCCTCCTTCTCCTTCGCCGGGCCGCCCACCGTGGCCTCCGCCGCCGCGTAGAGCTCGGCCGGCCGGACCCCGTTCAGCGTGGTGACCAGATGGCCGTCGGGGCGCACGAGCAGCACGCTGTGCGCCGGCGCACCCGGGTAGCTCTCGGCGACCAGCAGTTCGGCGGGGTACGGCAGCGCCGTCACGGCCGCCGCGAGCCGGGGCATGATCCCGGCGGACATCCAGTGCTTGCGGTCCCACACGCCCGTGCCCGGCGCGATCAGTACGACGAGCAGGGCGCCACGGCCGAACCGGTCGCGCAGTCGTACGAAGGAACCATCCTCCGCGGTGACCCGTACATCGGTGACCAGCGCGCCGCGCGGGGTGTCGACCGGGATCTCGCCCTCCAGCTGCCGGGGCGTCAGCGGGGAGTCGGCGTACACCCCCGGCGCACCCAGCGGCCCGCGCCCCAAGTGACCGTCCGTGAGGAGCGCGTCGTGCCCCCGCGCCTTGCCCGGGACGATCTGGCGCAGCCCGCCGGCGCCGCGCAGCACCGGCAGCACCTGGTCGGCGGCGCGCAGCCGCGCGGTGATCACCGCGCGCCGCTCGGCCTGGTAGCTGTCCAGCAGGGCTTCGTGCGGGCCGTGGTGCCAGGCCGCGGCCAGCTTCCAGGCGAGGTTGTCGACGTCCCGGAGGCCCTCGTCCAGCCCTTGGGCGCCGAGCGCGCCGAGCAGATGGGCCGCGTCCCCGGCGAGGAAGACCCGGCCGGCGCGCCACCGGCGGGCCAAGCGGTGGTGCACCATGTGGACACCGGTGTCGAGCAGCTCGTACGCCGGTGTGGAGCTGTCCGTCCAGCCCGCGAGGGTCTCGCGGATCCGGGCCACCAGCGTCTCGGGCGTGACCAGGTCCTTGCCCGGTGGCAGCAGCCAGTCCAGGCGCCACACGCCGTCCGGGAGGGGGCGGGCGGTCACCTCCCCGGCCGAGGGCCCGGACTGCCGCCACGGCGGCATCCGATGGAGCAACGTCCGGCCCTCCCACGGAAGTTCCGTGCGCAGCGCGGCGACCGCGTACCGCTCCACCGCCGTACGGCCCGGGAAGCGGATGTCCTGGAGTTTGCGCACGGTGGAGCGCGGTCCGTCGCAGCCGATCAGGTAGCTGCCGCGCCACCAGGTGCCGCTTTCGCCGCGGGTGTGCGCGGTGATGCCGGAACGCTCCTGCTCGATCGAGTCCAGGCGGCTGTCCACGGCCGTCTTCACCAGTGGCTCGTCGGCGAGGGCCGCGCGCAGGGCGCCGGTGAGGACGTGCTGGGCGATGTGCAGCGGGGCGGCGGGATCCGACGTGTCGAAGGTGATCTCGCTCAGCACCTGCTTGCGTCGCAGGGATCGCCATCCGGTCCAGCGCACACCGTGCCCGGTGAGCGGTGTCCCGGTCAGCCGCTCCAGCAGGGCAGCCGTGTCCTGCCGCAGCACTACGGTGCGTGCCGGGCGGGGTTCGTCCTTGCCGGGGCCCTCGTCCAGGACGACGGTCGGCACCTGCTGGCGGGCCAGCGCCAGGGCGAGCGTGAGCCCGACGGGCCCCGCTCCGACGATGATCACCGGGTCCATGACGCGGCGCCCCCTGCCCGTGACGATGCCCTGACGGAGACAAGTGAACAGGAAGGGGGAGCGGGGTGCACGATCACACAACGTATGCAACCCATTGGCAGAGTTTGCGTCAAGTGACCAAGGGCAGTGGCGATCACACCACTGCCCTTGGGTCGCGCATTCGGGTTCGCACCGTCGTGCGATTCGGGTTTGAGGGAGAGTCAGGCCGTGGTTCCGGTGGCAGCCGTACCCGCGATATTCGCCTCGTTCTGGGCGCCGAGCACCGCGCCGGTCGACTTCTTGCCGCGCCGCAGCCGGCCCTCCAGCCAGCTCGCGAACGAGGTCAGGGAGAAGTTGATGATCACGTAGATGACGGCCACCACCGTCAGCGAGGCGATCATGTTGCCGTAGTAGCCGGCCATCGTGTTGGCCGAGGCCATCAGTTCGGGGAAGGTGAGGACCGCGCCGCCGAGGGCGGTGTCCTTCACGATGACCACCAACTGGCTGACGATGGCCGGGAGCATGGCGGTGACCGACTGCGGCAGCAGGACGAGCCGCATCATCTGCCCCTTGCGCAGGCCGATCGCCAGGGCCGCCTCGGACTGTCCCTTCGGCAGGGTGAGGATGCCCGCGCGGACGATCTCCGCGAGCACCGACGCGTTGTACAGCACCAGGCCGGTGACGACCGCGTAGAACGGCCGGTCGTCCGAACTGACGTCGGTGTACTGGGCGAAGAGGGCGAGCCCGAAGATCATCAGGACCAGGACGGGGATCGCGCGGAAGAACTCGATCACGATCGTGGCCGGGACGCGTACCCACAGGTGGTCCGAGAGCCGGGCTATACCGAGGACGGCGCCGAGCGGAAGCGCGATGACCATCGCCAGGGCCGCCGCTTCCAGGGTCTTCTGCAGACCGGGCCAGATGTACGTCGTGTACGCCTCGGTGCCGCCGAAGAAGGGCTTCCACAGTGCCCAGGCCAGCTGTCCCTTGTCGTCGAACGCCTTGTACACCCACCATGCGACGGCCCCGAGGGCGATCAGGAAGACCGCCGTGTACAGGACGTTGCGCCGCTTGGCGCGCGGTCCCTGGACGTCGTACAGGACCGAGCTCATCGCTTCACCGCCACCTTCTTGCCCACCCAGCCGAGGATCAGACCGGTCGGCAGGGTCAGGCAGACGAACCCGAAGGCGATGACCGCGGAGATCGCCAGCAGCTGCGCCTCGTTCTCGATCATCTTCTTCATCAGGAAGGCTGCCTCCGCCACGCCGATCGCGGCCGCCACCGTCGTGTTCTTCGTCAGCGCGATCAGTACGTTGGCCAGCGGAGCGACGGCCGCGCGGAGGGCCTGAGGCAGTACGACCAGGCCCAGCACCTGGGGGAAATTCAGTCCGATGGCCCGCGCCGCCTCCGCCTGGCCGACCGGCACCGTGTTGATGCCGGCCCGGATCGCCTCGCACACGAAGGCCGAGGTGTAGACGATCAGACCGAGCACGGCCAGCCGGAAGTTGATCGTGTCGAAGTCTTTTGCACCGAGGTTGATGCTCAGATTCTGGTTCAGGCCGAGGGAGGAGAAGAGGATGATCACCGTGAGGGGGATGTTCCGCACGATGTTCACGTAGGCGGTGCCGAAACCGCGCATCAGCGGTACCGGGCCCACCCGCATGGCGGCCAGCAGAGTGCCCCAGACCAGGGAGCCCACGGCCGACAGCAGCGTGAGCTGCACCGTCGTCCAGAAGGCGCCCAGCACGTCGTACTTGTCAAGAAAGTCGAACACGATCTCCCGCGCTTCCGCGTGTAGGGATGCCCCGGTGCGCCGCCGTGTTCAGAGGCGGCGCACCGGCGGGGCGTTGCCTCAGCTCTTGATGTCGCCGATCTTCGGGGCGGCCTCGTTCTTGTAGTCGGCCGGACCGAAGTTCTTCTTCACGGCCGTCTCCCACGAGCCGTCGGAGACCATCTCCTCAAGGGCCTTGTTGATCTTGGCCTTGAGGTCGCTGCCCTTCTTGACGCCGATGCCGTAGTTCTCGTTGGTCATCTTGAAGCCGCCCAGCTTGAACTTGCCCTTGAACTGGGCCTGGGAGGCGTAGCCCGCGAGGATGGAGTCGTCCGTGGTGAGGGCGTCGATGGCGCCGCTCTGCAGACCCCCCAGACAGGCGGAGTAGGTCGGGTACGTCTGGAGGTTCGCCTGGGGAGCCAGCTTGTCGTGGAGGTTCTGCGCCGAGGTCGAGCCGGCCACCGAGCAGAGCTTCTTGCCGTTCAGATCCGCCGGAGACTTGATCTTCGTGTCGTCCGCGCGCAGCAGCACGTCCTGGTGGGCCAGCAGATACGGGCCCGCGAAGTCGACCTTCGCCTGACGCTTCGGCGTGATCGAGTACGTGGCTGTGATGAAGTCGACGTCACCGCGCTGCAGCATGGTCTCGCGGTCGGCGCTCTTCGACTCCTTCCACTCGATCTGGTCGGCGCTGTAACCGAGCTTCTTGGCGACATAGGTGGCCACGTCCACGTCGAAGCCCGCGTAGCCCTGCGGGGTCTTCTGGCCGAGGCCCGGCTGATCGAACTTGATACCGATGGTGATCTTCTTGCCACCGGAGGAGCCGCTGTCGTTCTTCTTGCCGCTGCACGCGGTGACCGACACGGCGAGGGCGAGGGCGACGGCCGAGACGGCGGTGACCTTGCGGAGCTTCATGCTGAACGTCCTTATGAATGGAGAGGAACGAGGTCCGTTGGAAAAGCCGACCCATGCTGGGGCGGCCGCTCGTACCGTCAGTGGTGCAGGATCTTGGACAGGAAGTCCTTGGCCCGGTCGCTGCGCGGGTTGCTGAAGAACTGGTCGGGCGCGGCCTGTTCGACGATCCGGCCGTCGGCCATGAAGACCACCCGGTTCGCGGCCGAACGCGCGAAGCCCATCTCGTGGGTGACGACGACCATCGTCATGCCCTCGCGGGCGAGCTGCTGCATGACCTCGAGGACCTCGTTGATCATCTCGGGGTCGAGGGCGGAGGTCGGCTCGTCGAAGAGCATGACCTTCGGGTCCATCGCCAGCGCCCGCGCGATGGCGACGCGCTGCTGCTGGCCGCCGGAGAGCTGGGCGGGGTACTTGTCCGCCTGGGTGCCCACGCCGACCCGGTCGAGCAGCGACCGGGCCTTCTCCTCGGCCTGCTTCTTGTCCGCCTTGCGGACCTTGAGCTGGCCCAGCATCACGTTCTCGAGCACGGTCTTGTGCGCGAAGAGGTTGAAGGACTGGAAGACCATCCCGACGTCCGCCCGCAGCCGGGCCAGCTCCTTGCCCTCCTGGGGCAGCGGCTTTCCGTCGATCGTGATGGCGCCCGAGTCGATCGTCTCCAGGCGGTTGATGGTGCGGCACAGGGTCGACTTTCCGGACCCGGAGGGCCCGATGACCACGACGACCTCGCCGCGGGCGATCGTCAGGTCGATGTCCTGGAGCACATGCAACGCGCCGAAGTGCTTGTTGACGCTCTTCAGGACGACCAGATCGTCGGACGTGGCCCCGCCTTCCTTGGCCACCGCTACATTGGTCATCGCTCTCAGGCTCCGTCCTCCTCGGTTTCGGAGGACAGTAGTGAGCGGCTGTGACCTGCGTCATCACATCTGAGGGAGATCTGAGCATCACGATCCGATAGCAATCGGACACGTGTCGTAGTACCTGCCGCCCGCGTGCGTATCGGCCGGATAACGGAAACGCCGGGCAACCGGAACCCTCTTGACGCCGTCCTTATCCATCAGCGTGACTGCCAGGGTGCACGCGCGCGTGCGGGCTACCTGACGCACGAGAACCTAGACCGTACGACCGCTGAACCGGAGGGGGCCGGGATGAGACTGCTGCTCGTCGAGGACGACAACCACGTCGCCGCGGCCCTGTCCGCCGTACTCGCGCGGCACGGTTTCGACGTCACCCACGCGCGCAGCGGCGAGGAGGCCCTCCAGGCCCTCGTGCCCGAGGGCAACGGTTTCGGCGTGGTCCTGCTCGACCTCGGCCTGCCCGACCAGGACGGCTACGAGGTGTGCGGCAAGATACGCAAACGCACCAGCACGCCGGTGATCATGGTCACCGCCCGCTCCGATGTCCGCTCCCGTATCCACGGGCTCAACCTCGGCGCCGACGACTACGTGGTGAAGCCGTACGACACCGGGGAACTGCTCGCCCGTATCCACGCCGTCAGCCGGCGCAGCGTCCACGAGGACGCGGGGGCCGGTACCGAGAGCTCCCTGCTGCTCGGCCCGATGCGGATAGAACTGCCCACCCGGCAGGTCACCGTAGACGGTTCGACCATCCAACTGACCCGCAAGGAGTTCGACCTGCTCGCCCTGCTCGCGCAGCGCCCCGGTGTGGTCTTCCGGCGGGAACAGATCATCAGCGAGGTCTGGCGCACCAGTTGGGAGGGGACCGGCCGCACCCTGGAGGTGCACGTCGCCTCCCTGCGGGCCAAACTGCGCATGCCCGCGCTGATCGAGACCGTACGCGGCGTCGGCTACCGCCTCGTCGCCCCGGCCGCCTAGCGGGGACGGGTGCGCGCACGTCTGCTGCCGCTGCTCATCGTCCTGATGGCGGCCGTACTCCTCGCCCTCGGGCTTCCGCTCGCCGTCAGCCTGGCCGCCGCCCAGCAGCAGAAGGTCGTCGTCGACCGCATCGACGACACGGCCCGCTTCGCGGCGCTCGCCCAGTTCGTCACGAGCGGGCCCAGCGGCTCCCGCCGCACGAGCACCGACGAACGCCTGGAGGCTCTGCGCAGCGAACTGGACAGCTACTACGGCGTCTACGGCATCCGCGCGGGCGTCTTCTACCGCAACAGCTCGGCGATGGCCAACTCCCCCGGCGACTGGTTCGTACCGCAGACGGGGGAGGTGCGGGACGCCTTCGACGAGGCCCTGCTCAGCCGGCGCAGCCACGACCCGAAACAGGTGTGGCCCTGGCAGCGCAGCCGGCTCATCGTCGCCTCCCCGGTGATCCGGGACGGGGACGTCGTGGCGGTCGTGGTCACCGACTCGCCCACCGGGCAGATGCGTTCGCGGACCCTGCGCGGCTGGCTGCTGATCGGGGCCGGAGAGATCGCGGCGATGCTGCTGGCCGTCGGCGCCGCGCTGCGGCTGACCGGCTGGGTGCTCAGGCCGGTGCGGGTCCTGGACGCCACCACGCACGACATCGCCACCGGACGCCTGAAGTCCCGGGTCGCGGCCGCCGGCGGGCCGCCGGAACTCAGACGGCTGGCCCGGTCGTTCAACGAGATGGCGGACAACGTCGAGGACGTGCTGGAGCAGCAGCGCGCCTTCGTCGCCGACGCCTCGCACCAACTGCGCAACCCGCTCTCGGCGCTGCTGCTGCGCATCGAACTGCTCGCCCTCGAACTCCCCGAGGGCAACGAGGAGATCGCCTCGGTCCGCACCGAGGGCAAGCGCCTCGCGCAGGTCCTGGACGACCTGCTCGACCTGGCGCTGGCCGAGCACGCCGCGGCGGACCTGAGCCTGACCGACATCGGCGCGCTCGCGGGGGAGCGGGTCGCCGCCTGGTCACCGGCCGCCGACGCGAAGGGCGTCCGGCTGACCGGGGACTGTCCGCCCACGACCGCCTGGGCGGACCCGATCACCCTGTCCAGCGCCCTGGACGCGGTGATCGACAACGCAGTGAAGTTCACCCCCGAGGGCGGCACGGTGGAGGTCACCGTCGCCGCCGACGGCGACACCTCCTCGGTCGTCGTCACCGACACCGGACCCGGCCTCACCGACGAGGAACTCGCGCGCGTGGGCGACCGCTTCTGGCGCAGCGGCCGCCACCAGAACATCAAGGGCTCCGGCCTCGGCCTGTCCATCACGCGCGCGTTGCTCGCGGCGGGCGGCGGGCGCATCGACTACAGCCACCACGAGCCGCGTGGCTTGCGGGTGACGGTGACGGTGCCTCGGCAGGGGGAGCACTGACCGGGCGGGCGCGCGGGCACACCGGGCATCCCGGGCACACCGGGCACTGGTCACCGTCCATCGGTAGCCGGTAGCCGGTAGCCGGTAGCCGGTAGCCGGTAGCCGGTAGCCGGTAGCCGGTAACGGCTCGGCCCGGGTCGACAGGCTCTCGTCCGCCCCGCTACGGCTTCATCGAGCGGTAGTAGCGGCGGGCGCCCTCTTGGAGGGGGAGGGGGTCGGTGTAGATGGCGGTGCGCAGGTCGACCAGTTGGGCGGAGTGGACGTGGGCGCCGATGCCGTCGCGGCTCTTGATGACCGTGCGGGTGACCCATTCGGTCAGCCGGGGGTCCATGTCCGTGCGGGTCATCAGAAGGTTGGACACGGCGATCGTCGGCACCTGGCTGCCCAGCTGTACGGTCGGGTAGGCCGACTCGGGGATGTTGGTGGCGCGGTAGTAGCGCGCCTCCTGGCCCTCGTTGTGCAGCTTGGTGACGAGGTCGCCCTCGATCGGCACGAACTTGAAGCCGGCCTTCTTCGCCAGCGCCGCCAGTCCCTTGGTGGGCAGACCGCCCGACCAGAAGAAGGCGTCGATCTTGTGCTGCGCCAGCCGGTCGGGCCCGGTGTCGATTCCGTCCGCGGCCGCGGCGATGTCCTTGCGCGGGTCGATACCGGAGGCCTTGAGGACCCGCTCGGCGATCAGCCGCACCCCGGAGTTGGGCAGCCCGGTCGCCACCCGCTTGTGCCGCAGGTCCGCGATGCTTCGGATGTCCGAGTCGCCGCGTACGACGAGATGCACATAGTCGTCGTAGAGCCGGGCCACTCCGCGCAGCCGCTCGGCACCGCTGCCGTGCGCCAGTTCGTACGCCTCCACCGCGTCGGCCGCGGCGATGGTGAAGTCGGCCTTGCCGGTCGCCACCCGCTGCACGTTCTCCTGCGAACCGGCGCTGTTGAGCAGCTTCACCTTCAGGTCGGGCATGTCCTTGGCGAACTCGGCGCGCAGCCGCTCGCCGTACTCCTGGTACACCCCTCGGGGCGTGCCCGTGCTGAAGACGATCGTCCCGCTCGGCGGTTTCTCGCCCAGCGGCAGCAGCCACCACAGCAGGAGCCCGAGCACCACGGCACCGGCGGCCGCGGCCGACAGCGCCCGGCGTCTGCCGATCCGGGGGAACGTCTTGGACATGCGGCGATCCTGCCAGGCCGGGTGCGGCGCTGACCAGGGTAGGGGTCACTCCGGGACGGGGAAGCGGGCCGCGGGCGCTGTCAGTGGTCGCCGTTAGAGTCGACGCATGAGCACTTCACCCGCCGACCTCGTCCGAGAGTTCCACCGCGCCTTCGGACTCGACGCCCGCAGTACGCCGACGGAGGTGGCCCCCGAACTGGCCGCGCACCGTGGGGAACTGCTCGCCGAGGAGGCCGCGGAGGTCGCCGAGGTCGCGGTCGACGGCCCGCTGGACAAGCTCGCGCACGAACTGGCGGACGTGGTCTACGTCGCGTACGGCACGGCGCTGGTCCACGGCATCGACCTCGATCAGGTGATCGCCGAGATCCACCGGGCCAACATGAGCAAGCTCGGCCCGGACGGGCAGGTCGCCCGCCGGGCCGACGGCAAGGTCCTCAAGGGAGAGCACTACCGCGCCCCGGACGTGTCGTCCGTGCTGCGCGGCCAGGGCTGGATACCGGCGTCGGCGCAGCGCGCTGCTTCGGAGCCGAGCGCCTAGGTGCGCTGCCTTGGTGCCTTGGTGCCTCCGTGCCGAGAGCCTGGCCGCGGTGCCTCGGAGCCGGGTGGCTGACGGCAGTGTCTCGGAGGCGGGTGCCTGGCCGCGGCGCCCGGGAGCCGTGCGCCCGGCCGGTCTGCCTGTCATGCCTACAAGGTGCCGCCCGCCAGCTTCCACTCCCGGTTCAGGGTGCCCAGGGGGATGCTCCGCTGGACGATCGGGGTGCCGAAGACGGACAGTTGGAGCCGCAGGGCCCCGGACAGGTCGACCCCGCCGTACACGCCCCAGGCGGCCCCGGTCTTCGCCTCGGCGGCATTGGTCTTCGCCCCGCTGTCGGCAGTGGAGGCGGTGACCGTGCCCGCGGCCTCGCCGCGGAGATACGGAGCCAGGTCGGCGGCGACGCCCACGGTGCCGTAGAGGCCGACCGAGGCCTCGGCGCCGAGCGCCGTCTTCAGGTTCCCGGCGGTGGTGACGGAGGCGTGCACGGGGGTGCTCGTCATGTGCGCGGAGCTGACCGGCGTCCAGCCATGCGCCAGCCCGAAGGTGCCGCCCGCCTTGAAGTCGCCCTTGAGGTGCTGCTCCACGTCGACGGTGACCCGCCCGTCGCCGCTGATCTGGACGTATGCGGTCAGGTCGAGGTTGACGACGACGGGGACGGGGCCGACCTGCAGGACGGGGTCGGCGTGCAGCTTGGCGAACGGGATCCGCAGTGGGGTGCCGGTGGCCGCGGCGGCCCGGCCCTCGACCGCCCAGCCGGAGGTCCAGTCACCGGACACGCCGAGGTAGGCGGAGCCGGGCGGTGCGTCGGTACCGGTGCCGCCGTAGGCGAAGTCGACCCGCGGGGCGACCTGGACGAAGCCGTGCACCGAGGCCGAGGCCGGGGCGCCCTGGGCGGTCGGGATGCCGGCGCTCACATCGAGCCGCAGGCTGCCGAGCGGCACCGTCGCCCCCTTCGGGCCGACGTGCACGTCACCGGACTTCGCCCAGGACACCTTCACATCGGGCAGCAGCTTGTCGACGGCGAAGGACGAGGGGTCGACCGGCACGGCGCCCTTCGCGCTGTCGTCGCCGAGCAGCGCGTTGAGCGTGGCGGGTTCCGTCTGCACCTCGGTGCCGCCGTCCCGCTCGCCGATGACCTTGGTGACCTTGGCCAGCAGTCCGTGCGGTGCGCCGGGCGCGGGCGTGCTGGCGATCACATCGCCGACGGCGGTCCGGTGCGGGGCACCGGTGGGGGAGGGGGAAGAGGAGGGAGAGGCGGTCGGGGAGCTGGGTGAACTCCCTTGACGGGCAGCCTTGTCGGAGAGGACGGCCCGCCGGGTGTGGCTGTCGTACGCGCTGACGGCGAGCGCCGTCCGGTGTGCCCGCTGCCCGGAACCGGCCGGTCCCGCCGTGGCGGTCGCGGCGGTGGCGGGAGCGGCGGCTACGGCGAGCGAGTGGTCCGTGCCGTCGGCGGGCCGGCCGGTGACCTCGACCTGCCGGCCGTGTCCGGTGCTCGCCGACGGTTCGGCGTGCGATGCGGGCGAGGAGCAGGCCGCGGCGAGGAAGAGGGAGGTCACGGCGAGGGCGGGCAGCAGGGCACGTCTGTGCCGCACGCGTCTGTGCATGGTCGGTCCCGGGTGAAGTGGGGGGTGGCAGTGAGGCACCGGGCGAACGGGCTACTTGGAGGTAATACCGGCCGGTAACTCGATGTGATCCATGAGCATGCCACGCCCCTGTGCATGGTTCCCTCACAAACCGGCCACATCTCAACGTGAGCTGCGCCACGGCGAGTTCAGGTCGGCGGGCGGCTGAAACCGCCCGTGCGGGACGGGGGTTGAGAGCTGGAGGGAGCGGAGTCGATGCGCGCCGAGGTTCAGCGGCCGGCCAGGCCGGTGCCGCCGAGGCGGGTCAGCAGGGTCGACAGCAGGCCGGTGTCCTCGGCATTCCATGACGGTGCGGCGAAGATCTCGGCGGCGGTCTCCTCGGCCGTGGCGCGCATCTCCGCCAGCAGTCGCCGGCCGGTCGTGGTCAGCGACGCGTAGGCCACGCGCGCGTCCCGGGCATCCGCCTCGCGGGTCACCAGCCCGATCCGCTCCAGCGGAGCCAGCCCGCGGGTGACCCCGGACGCCGTCAGGCCCAGCGCCTCGGCGAGGTCCACCCGGCGCATCCGGCCGCCGGGCGCCTCGTCCAGCCGGAGCAGCAGGGTGAAGTCGGCGAGGCTCACGCCGTGCAGGCCGCTCAGCCGGGAGTCGAAGCGGCGCACGAGCGCGGCCTGGGCCCGTACCAGGCGCAGCGCCGCGTCCAGGGTGTCACTCATCGCCGCCGCTCACCTCCCGCCCACGGTGCGTACCCCACGTCACTCATTGCTCTCTCCTTGAGTGCTCAAGTTTATGACCTGCGGGAACATGCCGCTTCATACGCCGTTGGAACGTGCCGCGCGTCGCTGCCGCTTGCCCATCGGCGCCTGGGAGAGGTCCTCGGCGGTGGAGCGGAGGTTGGTGAAGCCGTAGCCGTGCTCGGTGAGCCAGGCCTGCGCCGCGGTCTCGGCCCGTTCGGTCGCCTCCAGGATGTCCGCCTCTTCCTCCCCGGTGTCGGCGAAGCGGAAGACGAAGGCCGGCCGGGCGGCGATGTCGTAGGTGAGGGTGCCCTCGGGCGTGAACGCGGCGCGCAGCACGTCGTGTTCGGCGGCCTCGGCCAGCAGTGTGGCCCGCTGAGCGTCGGTGAGGCCGGCGAAGGCGCCGCGGACGGTGATCCGGAAAGTGCGAGTACTCATTGCGCGACCATAGGCACAGCGGACCCGGCGGCTCCACCGGGTTTCGGTGTCCGGTTTCCGCGGGCGGGCGCCGGCGGGCGCGGGCGGGGATCCGGCGGTTGTACCGGATGTGGACTGCGTGCGGCGGTGGAAAGGGGGCGGTTGTCGGCAATGGACACCACCGGCGGGCGCCTACGCTTGAGCCATGACCAGCGGCAGCGACCGGTGCTCCACCGTGGATCTGCGCCGCTAGCCGACCGACTGCTCGGGTCCGTGCGGGAAGGCGGTGGCGTTCCATGCGGTACGTGGCGGTGAGTGCGCTGAGCCATCCCGGGCTGCTCCGCGAACGGAACGAGGACAGTCTCGTGGTCGGGCCGTGGACGCTGTGCGCCACGGTGACGGAGAGTCCGCAGACCCTGGTCTTTCCGCTCGGCACGCCGCTGGTCGTCGCCGTCGCCGACGGGCTCGGTGGGCATCCCGGCGGGGACGTGGCCAGCGCCCTGGTGGCCCGCCGGATCGCATCCCTCGGACCCGCCTTGAACAGCGAGGACGCCGTGCGGGACGCCTTGAGCGTCTGTAATCGGGCGGTGTACGAGGCCGCCGGCGGCGACGAGGGCGGTGAGCTGGCGGCCATGGGGACGACGGTCGCCGGCATCGTCGTACACCCCGACTCCCTGCTGGTGTTCAACGTGGGCGACAGCCGGGTCTTCGCGGATTCCCCGGACGGGCTGCGCCAGGTGAGCGTCGACGACAGTCCGCCGCTCGAACCCGGGCAGCGCACCACGTCCATCGTCACCCAGTGCCTGGGCGGCAGCCGCTCGTACCGCGCCGTCCGCGCCCATGTGTCGGCCGAGCCCCTGTCCTCCGGCGGCCGTTATCTGATCTGCACCGACGGCCTGACCGATCCGGTGCCGCAGGATCTGCTCGACGAGGTGATGCGGGAGCACGACGACGGCCGGGCGGCCTTCGAGCTGTGGAAGGCGGCCATCGCGGCGGGCGGTCCCGACAACATCACGCTGGCGGTCGTACGCGTCGCGGACGCGGAAGCGGAAGCATAGGAACGGCACCCCTCCCCGTCACACCGTCTCGTCCGGCGGGAAGCCGTATCGCCCCTGCAGCCGGACGAAGCAGGCCGGAGTCAGCACCCGCAGCCGCACCAGCCCCGACGCGGTGCGCTCGAAGCACACCACCTGTTCACTCCCGCCCGGCCCGATCGGCTGGACCAGGCGGCCGCCCGGCCTCACCTGGGCGGCCAGCGGCGCCGGCACCTCCGGGAACGCGGCCGACACGAGAACGGCGTCGTACGGGGCACGGTCCGGCACGCCCCCGCTGCCGTCGCCGACCCGGAGCTCCACGTTCCGCACGTCCTGACGTGCGAGGTTCCCGCGTGCCTGGCGGGCGATGTCCGGCCGTATCTCGATGCTGACCACGTCCGCGGCCAGCCGGGCGAGCAGCGCGGTCTGGAAGCCGAGACCCGTCCCGACCTCCAGGACATGCTCGGATCCGGCCAGCCTCAAGCCCTCGATCATCAGGGCGGACAGCGAAGGCTGCGTGGTGACCTGCCCCTGCCCGATCGCGACGGCGACGTCCCGGTAGGCGAAGGACACCTGACCGGCGGGGACGAAGTCCGCCCGGGGCGTCGTCCGCACGGCTTCGAGCAGGCGTTCGTCCCTGATCCCGGCGACGGCGAGGGCCCGCACGAGATCGTCCGGCTTGCCAGGCACGGCGTTCATGGGCACGGCGTTCACGGGTACGGCGTTCACGGATACGGCGGTCGCGGATACGGACCGTTCGGGCTCGGGAGCGCCTACGGTGGAGACATGCCCGAGATCGTCGTCTACGAAGTAGACAAGCCGGTGGCGACGCGCTCCTCCCCGGGATCCCCGAGCGGGGCGGAACAGCGCGTCCGCAAGGTGCACGCAGCCCCCGCGGCCCCGGGGTCACGCACCACCGCGGGACCACGAACCCTGTGCGGCAAGGACACCTTCGCCATGGAGACGGCCCGCTGGAAGCCCTCCGAAGACCCCGGAGCGCCCTGGTACCCCGCGGAATACGCGTCCGTGGTCTGTCCCGAATGCGCTGCCGTGCTGGAGATCTGAGCGGCGTACCGGCTGCTCGCCGGCGCGGAGCCTGCCGTGTTTGTGCCGGTCAGCCTCGTTCCACGTACTCCTTCAAGTGCTCCAGATCACTGCGGACGAGCCGTTCGATCGCGTTCGTCTGGGCGAAGCCCTTCGGCCCGCCGAAGGCGTCCCGGACCGAGCCCGGGTCGTACTCCAGCCGTGCCTGGATCCGGGTGTGGTTCTGGTCGATCGGCTGGACCGAGAAGGAGCCCGTCAGCTCGGGGGCGCTCGTGGTGAGCCACTCCATCACCCGCTCACCGCGGTCGCTGACCTCGGCCTCGACCTCCCGGGCCGGGCCGCCCGTCTCGACGTCCAGATGTGCTCGGCCCCCCGCCTCCTTACGTGCGTCCCGCACTCCTTGCACGAAACGCGGATAGTTCTCCACCAGGTGCAGCGTCTCCCAGGCCTTGTCGACCGGAACCCCTACGTCGACGTGTAGCTCGAGGGTGCTCATGGCTCACCTCCACGTGCGGCTCATGGCGCATGCCCTTCCGCTTCCAGTGTGCGCCCGGCGGGATTCCCGTGTGCGCCGGGCAGGAGCGGAGCGGTGACTCCGGCATCGCGGAGCCGACCAGCGACTCCGGCAGATCCTCGGCCGCGCTCCCGTCCCACGCCGAGGGCCGCCCCGAAGCCCAGCCGGCCTGTCCGCACGGAGCGCAGGCGCCGTAACCTGCGTGCACCGAGGTTGCGGTACGGACTGAGGAGTTCACTTGTTACGACTTCAAGCAGTGAGCAAGCGCTACGGCCGTGGCGACTGGATTCTGCGCGATGTCGATGTCGAGGCCCCGGCGGGAGAAGTCGTGGCATTCACAGGGGGAAACGGTTCGGGGAAGTCGACACTGTTGCGGATCGCCGTGGGTCTGTCCCGGCCGACCCACGGCCGCGTGACCATGCGCCCGCCGGTCGTGGGATACGTACCCGACCGCTTTTCCCCGAACGAACGCATGTCGGCGGTGGACTACTTGACCCATGTGGGACGCGTGCGCGGGCTGACCACCTCGGTCGCCTCGTCGCGCGCGGACCGGCTGCTGGACAGGCTTGCGCTGGTGGGCGGTAAGCAGGCCCCGCTGCGCAGCCTGTCGAAGGGCAACGCCCAGAAGGTCGCGCTGGCCCAGGCCTTGTTGGTGGACCCCGGACTGCTCGTCCTCGACGAGCCGTGGTCGGGGCTGGACGCCGACGCCCATGGCGTCCTGGTCGAGATCATGACCGAGGTCGCCGACGCGGGCGGCACGGTGATCTTCACCGACCACCGCGAGTCGGTGACGCGGGCCCATGCCACCCGCAGCTACCGCGTCAGCGAGGGCCGGGTCTCGCTCCGCGAGCCGGAGCCAGGGCCGCATGGCCACCGGCCCTGCGCGGAGGTGGTCCTGACCAGGAACCCGGGCCGCCACGTGCCGCGGGACCTCGTCTGGGAGGAACTGGACGGTGTGCTGGAGGTGAGCCGCACGGCCGCGGGCGTCCGGATCAGAGCGGCCCGCGAGACCACCGACGCCCTGCTGCTCACCGCGCTGCGGCACGGCTGGTCCGTGGAGCGAGTGGAAGGGACGGCGGTGGACCTTTTCGCGCAGGGTGCCGCCACGCACGGAGGCACGCGGTGATCGCCCTCATCCGCTACACGTTCGCCACCGTGCTGCACACACAGCGCTACGTCGCCCCGCTGCTCCTGTTCATGGGACTGCTGGGCGTGCTGACGGTGAACGGCAGCGGCTCCTTGCCGCCCGCCTACGCGTCCTCCGCCGGTGCGCTGTTCGTCTGCTCGACGTGGCTGACCGTCGCGCTGATGAGCCTGGACGAACCGGCCCAGCGGGCGATCGTCGTCGTCGCGTCCGGCGGCCGGTCGTTGAAAGTCCTGCTCGCGGCGATCGGCACGGCTCTGCTGAGCTGTCTGGTGCTGATGGTCTTCGGCCTGCTCTTCCCATTGTGGATGGGGCGTTACCACGTCACCATGGGCGATCTTCTGCTGGGGGTCGAGGCCCAGTTCACGACTGCGTTGGTGGGCATCGGCATCGGCGTGTTGTGCTCACGGCCGGTCTTCAGGCGCCAGGGGTACGCGGTGGTGTCCGCCGTAGCGCTGGTGATGGCAGCCCTCTTCGCCAAGGGCATGCCCCCGGTCAACCGGCTCTTCACTCTGATGTCGACGACCCCCCAGGCGACGAAGCTGCTGGCTCCCGCGGGGGGCATGCTGGCGATCGCGGCCGTGATCCTGGTCGCGTGCACGGCCGTTACCCAGTTCGTCGCCACGCGCAGAGAGTGACGACGATTCCCCTCCGCTCGCGGTCGCCCGGCACGCCCTGGCGGCCGCCCGCGAGGGGGAGTGGGCCGAGCCCCCGTCGTCGACAGGGCGACCGGGGGCCGACCGGGCTTCTCTACAGCAGCTTCAGAATCTCCCTCAGCTCTTCGTCGGTGGGAATCCACTCCCCGGCCGCCGCGTTCGCCTTCACCTGTTCCGGCCTCGTGGCCCCCGCGATCACCGAACTGCAGCCGGGGAGCGCGGCAAGGCCGCCGACCGCGATCTCCAGAAGGCTGCGACCGTTCTTCCCACCCCAGGCGATCAACGCCTCTACGGTGTCGAGCCGCGTCTCCGTCACCTGATACGCGCTCTCCGCGATGCGGGTCCCTTCCGGGATGGCCTCGCCACGCCGCACCTTCCCGGTCAGCAAGCCGTTCGCCAGCGGGAAGTACGGCAGCACGCCGAGCCCGAAATGGCGTGCGGCCGGGACGACTTCGTTCTCGCTGCCCCGGTTGAGCAGCGACCAGTGGTTCTGCGCGGACACGAACGGCTCGAACCCTCCGGAACGGGCGGCACACGCGGCTTCGGCGATCTGCCAGCCGGCGAAGTTGGAATTCCCGATATAGCGGACCTTGCCTTCCCGGACCAGCTCGGTCAGAGCGGCGAGCGTCTCCTCGATGGGAGTGTGCGGGTCGGGTGTATGGATCTGGTAGAGGTCGATGTAATCCGTGCGGAGGCGTCGGAGGGACGACTCGACGGCGCGGCGAATGTAAGCACGTCCCCCTTTGGCGCCGGCTGCGGGCCCGTACCCCATCTCCATTTTCCGATGCCCGAACTTCGTCGCCAGGACGATGCGCTCCCGCTGCCCCTGAAGGCATTCGCCGAGCACGGACTCGGAGTCTCCGTAGACGTCGGCCGTGTCGAAAAGGGTGATCCCGGCATCCAGCGCGGCACTCACCACCGCACGGGCCGGGTCGAGCCCGACAGAACGCCCCAGTTCATTGCATCCCAAGCCGACCGCGGAGACCTGTAACCCCGAAGTGCCCATGGAGAGATAGCGCATGGTTTCCCAGTGTGTGAGGGTGCGCGGACGGAACGCAAGAGCGCACCTCGAATCAGGACTCAGTGATGCCATCGAGATCAGGTCCGAAACGGGCCCAATATGTCTGCTGAAGGGGATGGAAGGGGCGGAAGTGATGCCTGAGGCAAGGGGGGTGGAATTCTTCGTGCCCGGACTTGGCCGAATCCGCGGGAGGGGAAATCGCGGTCCCTTGACGGTCCCTCAGGGTTGTCGACAATCGAACCGGTCGGCTGCTGATTTCCTCTTGTTCCGCGCAGTTGGACTGTTGAAGTCATGAAAAACCGTGCTGGCAAGGACATCAGAGAGGATTTCAGCAATGGCGGATGGTACCGCCCCTGTCGCGCTGACGGGCGTTGTCGGCCCGGCTGACTACTTCCGTTTCGAGGAACGCGACGAGCTCGACTGGGACGTGTGGTCCGATGTCCTCCGTGGGCGGATCGCCGGCGCCGTCTTCCGGGGCGTGCTGACGTCAGAGGTGTGTGACAGCGTCCGGAGAAATTTCTGGAACAGCCCCCTCCTGAAGGGCTCGGCCGAGGGGGTGTCCCTCAACGGCAATGTGTGCGGTGCTCTCCTGGTGGCACACTCCAGCATGTCCGCCTACCTGGACGAGGTGGAGCGTAATCGCCCCTATATCGACGCGCTCTTCGCGGGGCCCGGCCGCGCCGTACCGGCCCTGGTCGACGACTACGCCCGTCACCTGGCACAGCAGGGCGTCCAACTGCGGGTGGCGGAACACCAGGGCCGTCAGGCGGGGACGTTCAAGCTACGGAGCCGGGAGAGCGAGGGAGCTTATGCCCTGGCGCCGCATACAGACGCTTCGGCCTTCCGGACCATGCCGCACCTGAGCGGATTCGAAATCCAGCGGGCTGTGCGCTATTACTCGGTGATTGCCTGTCTGGAGAACGACGCGGGTGGTGAGTTGGTGATCTGGAACATCACACCCGATCAGGAAAGCATCCGCGCACTGCGCTCTGGGCTCGATCCCAGGTACCCGGAAGAGGCTCTCGCCGGCTTCGCGAGGCTCACTGTTCCCGTCCGTACCGGAGATTTCTACCTGTTCGACGTGGGGAACATCCACGCCGTCGGACAGCGGCACGCCGAGAAGGCCGTGCGTTGTTCCGTCCAGTGGAACATGGGAGTGCTCGATGACACGACCATTCTGCGCTGGGCATGACTGAGGAGGCGCACCGTGGCCGAGGTAGTGTCCAAGACTGACGTACGCCGCATCGCGGGGAAAATCGGGGCGGAAATTCGAGGCGTCGATCTGCGGGCGCTGGACGAGTACGGGGCCGACACCATGGGAGAGATCCGTGCCGCCCTGCTCCGTCACAAAGTGATCTTCTTTCCTGGCCAGCACCTGGACCACGCCGAGCATGTGACGTTTGCACGTCGTTTCGGCGAGGTGACCCGCCTTCCGGGCTCGAAGCACGGCACGCACCCGGAAGGGTTCCCGGAGATCCTTGTCGTCGACCCGGATGTCAACGACGCCCGGCACGGCCTGAGATTCGAGGAGCGGCTGCATCGTAAGTCGGCACGTCATGACTCCGGTTGGCACGTGGACATTGCCGCCGTCGTGAATCCGCCGGCCATTTCGGTGCTCCGATGCGAAGTGGCCACGGAGTGCGGCGGCGACACCCAGTGGACCAACCTCGTCGCCGCCTATGAGGGTCTGTCCCGTCCGCTGCGGCAGTTGGCCGACGGCCTGCGGGCCGAGCACGCTCTGCACGCCGGGGTACGGCTGCTCTTCTCCGACGAAGAGGACCTGGAGATCATCCGCAAACGGGCCCGGGAGACGCTGATGTCCCTCCACCCCGTGGTGCGGGTACACCCGGAGACCGGGGAGAGGGCACTCTTCCTGCCACCGGCGTCCGTCTCCCACCTTACCGAACTGCTCCCCTGGGAGAGCGACGGCGTTCTCGACATCCTCTTCGCCCACCTCAGCCGTCCGGAATACACCGTGCGCCACCACTGGGCGCCCGGCGATGTCGCCGTGTGGGACAACCGCGCGGTGGCCCACCTCCAGCCCGCCGATCTCCACTACACCGACTACCGGCGCAGGATGTACCGGGTACTGGTCCTGGGGGACCGCCCCGTCGGGCCCGACGGTTTCACGTCCGAGTCCGTACGAGGCGAACCGCTCACGTCCTTCAGCGGACCCGAAGAGAGTGGAAACCCTGGCGGATGAGAAGGCCGTCAGCCGGCGTCTTCCCGGCGCCGGCTCGGGTCACTCGGGTCATGGGGTAAGCGCGTGGGAAGCAGTACTCGATCCACCCTGTGCCGCCAGGTGTATCGGGTCATGAGCTGACGCTTGGCCTCGTCGGCCAGTGCCTTGCGAAGGCTGTCGTCGCCGACCAACTCGGTGATCGCCGCCTTCCAGGCTTGGCGGTCTTCAGGAGGGCACAGGAGGCAGTTCTGCCTGTCCACGAGAACCTCCCGCAGGACGGGAATATCGGAAACGATCATCGGCTTTCCGTGTGCCATGTACTCGAAGACCTTGTTGGGCGAAAGCCAGGGGGCTGTGTTCGCGTTTCCCGCAAAGACGCCTATTCGCCGCTGGTAAGGGGCGAGCATGAGGTCGAAACGCGCGTAGTAGGACGGTAGGGCGGCGGGCGGTTGGTGGCCGTGGAAATACAGGTTCCCTGGGTGATCCTGGGCCGTCCAGTAGGCGAGGTCCCTGATGGTTCCGCCGACCACGTGGAAGTCGTGTTCTGGCAGCAGACGCGCGACGTCCGAGATGATGTCAATGCCGCGTCCCCGGTAGAGGTGTCCCACGTAGCCGATCTTCAACGCGTGGTCACGGCCGGGCAGTTCGGTGGCAGGCCCGGAGCCGTCCGCCGGATCGTGTCCGCTGGGTGCCACGACTACGTGATCGTTTGAAAGTCTGGGGAAGGCCTTGAGAAGGTCCTGTTTGAGGGCCTCGGTGATCGTGACGACGTAAGCGGAGTTTCGGCTGGCGAACAGGCGCCGCTGTGTGAGCAGTTCGGCCCGGCTGCCACTGACCGTGTGTGCCTCGAAGACGAAGGGGCCCAGCGTGGAGCAGGCGAGGAGGGCTCGGGAGTTTCTTCCGTACATCAGGTCAGGAACCCCATGACGCCGGATGTCCCTGCGGACCCGGAAGGCCCAGGCCCACTTTTCGAGTTGTGGATACCGCTGGAACATCGGGGGTGTTATGAACCGGATGGGAAAGCGGTGCCGCACCCCGTAGTACTCGTAGACGTCGTCGACCTCGATGCACCCGGGATACGCATAGAGCGTGACATCGTGCCCTGCGGTACAGAAGGATTCACACAACCGCATCACCGAGACGCCGTTGGCGTAAGGTGAGGGAATAGGGTCACCGTGCAGGAAGAATATCCGCATGACCACGTCTCCTTGTGTGTCAGCTCGTGCGCTTCGAGAAGGAAACCCTCTGCCGACAAGCCGCCGGGGTACGTTCTACGTGCCGCCGTGACCGTGACTCATCCAAGGGATACAGCGCAGGGAACACGCCATCAGGTGTTCGGGTACGTCGCCGACGCCGTCGCACCAGGGAATGGGCAGCACGCGGATGCCCGGTCGGTGAACGGCATGGTAGGTCGGAAGCGGCGTCGTGCTGCTCAGTGGGCGTGCGGCGAGGAGGACGCGTCCACCGGGGGCGACCGCGTCCAGGGCGCCACGGATGCCGGCGGCGCTGCCGGTCGTCTCGACGACGACCTCCGGCTGCGGGTCGGAGCCCGGTGCCGGGCCGGGCAGGGCCAGCCGGATGAGGCGGGCGAGTGCCCCTTGCCCCACCACCTGCACGGCAGCCTCGCCGACGGACTTCGCGGCAGCGTGGGCGGTGGCCGCCCAGGCGCGTGCGGCGCGCTCGTCGGCGCCCGGCGCCGGGTACCCGTATGCCCAGGTCTCGGCGGCTGCCGGGTCGTCGGCGAACCACGCCAGGTCCGCTGCCGGGTCGTCGGCGAACGATGCCAGGTCCGCTGCCGGGCTGTCGGCGAACCACGCCGAGTCCGCTGCCGGGTCGGCGGCGCACCGTGCCCGGTCCGTCGGGGCCGAGCCCCCGTCCGTCGGGGCCGAGCCCGCGGTCGTCGGGGCCGGGCCCGCGGTCGTCGGGGGGCCGTCGGGAGTGCGCATGACGTGCCGCCAGTCGCTCATGGCGCACCGCCTTCGAGGAGACGGGCCGGGGAGACGGCGCGGCCGAGGCGCGCGGAGGCGTAGGCGGCCGCCACGACCGCCTGGGTGCGCAGTCCGTCGGCCAGGCTCACATCCACCGGCGAGCCCTCGTGAACCGCCCGCGCGAAGCGGGTGAACGCCCAGGTGCGCAGGTCGATCGAGGTCGGCGCCGCCTCGGCAGGGCTGTGTGTCGGGCTGGGCGTCCCACGGTGGGTGAGCCAGTAGTCCGGCGTCAGCCCCACCTCACCCTTCTCTCCCCAGATCCGGGTGCGCATGCCCCGGCCGCCGGTCACGCTGGCGCTGCCGATGAGGGTGGCGACCACGGTGCCGAAGCGCAGGACGAGGCTGACCACGTCCTCGATTCCGGGGGCCGCTGCCGTCGTCGAGGGGGCGGTCTCCGCGTAGACGCGGTCGGGTTCCCGGCCGATGAGTGCCCGGACCGCGTCGATCTGGTGGATGAGGTTCATGATGAGGAAGCCGCCGCCCGCGCGGTCCTTCGACAGGCGCCAGGTGGTGGAGACGCGGCCGCTGATGCCGCTGCGGAAGTAGTCCGCGGGCTTGTCCGTGAAGTATGTGCCGCAGACGCCGAGCGGGTCGCCGATCTCCCCGGCCGCGATGGCCGCGCGGGCCCGGCAGAACCTCGGGTCGGTGCGGGTCGGGAAGAGGACGCCGGTGCGCAGCCGGCTGCCCTCCGCGAGCGCGGCCATCCGCCGCGCCGGAACCAGGTCCTCGGCGACGGGCTTCTCCAGCAGGACGTGCTTGCCCGCGGCCAGTGCCTGCGTGAGCAGCGGCTCGTGGGTGTCGTGCGGGGTGGCGACGACGACCACGTCGACATCGGGCCGCGCCAGCAGGGCCGACACGGACGTCTCCGGCCGGCCGCCGAACCGGGCGGCGGTCTCCTCGGCCAACTCCGCGACGGGGTCATGGCAGGCGGTCAGTTCGGCCTCGTCCGCTGCGGCGAGCGCCCGGGCGTTCTCGATGCCGATGTCGCCGCAGCCGAGCAGGCCGAAGCGCATCGGGCGCACGGAGAGGGCGTGCCGACTCGGGGCGGGGCGCGGGGCGTCCCAGTGCAGCGCGGCGCTGATGAAGGCGCGATCGGCGGCGAGGCGTCGGTAGACCTCCGGGGCTTTGTGCGCCGGGTAGTCGGACAGGACGTCCCTGACGGTGAAGCGGCGCTGTTCCAGCAGGGTGAAGAAGAGGTCGCCGAGCCGTTCCTCATCCGCCTCGGTCAGCTGGGAGACGTGGGTGCCGCGCAGGTGCAGCAGGCGGTCGTGGAGTTGTTGCAGCGGCACGTCCGCCTGCTCCGCCCGCGGCGAGCCGAGCAGCACCACCCGGCCGCCGTCCGCGGCCGCGGCGATGGCGACGGCCAGGCCAGGGCCGCTGTCAGTGACGTCCAGGACGAGTGGGGTGCCGCCGTCGAACCGTCCGGGTTCTGCGAACACGGTGAAGGGTTCCGTTCTGGAGGTCCACGTCTTGGCGGTGGATGCGGAGACCGCCCTCACCTGCGGCGCGCCGCAGGCCGCCGCCAGGCGGCGAGTGATGACGCCGAGCAGGCCTTGGCCGACCACCGTCACCGGCTCGCCCGCGCACTGCCCTCCGGTTTCCAGGCCGTGCAGGGCGGTGAGGGCGAGCTGCCACACCGCGGCATCGGCCGGCCGGACGTGATCGGGCACGGCGCGCACATAGCGCGTCGGTACGACAGCCACGTCGGCGTGGCGCGCATGGCGCACCGCCACCCGGGTGCCCGCGGGAAGGCCCGGGCCGCTGCGCACCGTACCGGCGGCCATGTAGCCGGGGAATTCCGGGAACCGGGAGCCGGCGGTCGGACGGTCCAGCAGGATCGCGCGTTCGGTACCGGGTGACAGCACGCTCACGCCGACATCGACCACGACGTGCCCCGGCCCGCCCGGCGGCTCGTCCTGTTCGATGATCTCGCACCGGCCGGGACCGGGTAGGACCACCTGTCGCATGCACGCCTCCATGGGGTATGCGGAGACACCTATCATCACGGGATTTAGCAGTGTCGGCCAGAGTACGATCGGGGAAGCATCTCGATTGCGCAAGACATGCCCGAATACCGTGCCCTGAAGGCGTGGTTGACCGGGCATAATTCTTCAGGCATGGTAAAGCGCGTGATAGCTTGGACATTGCGCAAGCTGGATTTCGATCCCCGTACCATCACATTCGTCGAGCATGACTGTGCTCGCCTCCTCGCCCGGCTCAGAAAACGCCGCCGGGTGCCACGGCCGGAGAACTCCTCCGGATTTCGCAGAATCCATTTGGGCTGTGGTGACCGCCGCGTTCCGGGCTGGCTCAACTGCGATGTTTCCGGCTCGGATTTCGACATCGATCTGGCGAACGGACGGCTGCCGTTCCCGGACGCTTCGGTCACCGTCGTGGTGATGCAACACGTCGTCGAGCACCTCGAACTGCGCGGGCAGTTGATCCCCCTGTTCCGGGAGCTGCACCGGGTCTGTACGGACGACGCCGTGCTCTGGCTCTCCTGCCCGGATCTGGCCAAGGTCTGCGCCGCCTACACAGTGGACCGGGGACAGGCGCTGAAGGAGGACCGCTGCCGCCGCTGGCCGGACTACTCCCTCGGCGGCGCCCCCGTCCAGCAGCTCATCAACGACCTCTTCCAGGCCCGCGGCAGGCATCGCAACCTCTTCGACCTCGAACTGCTGACCTGGGCCCTCGGCCAGGCCGGCTTTCCCGCCGTGGAACCGGTCAAGGAGGCCGAACTGCTAGCCGCGCACCCGGAGTTCCCGCCCCGTCACGACGATGAGCAGTCGCTCTACGTGCGGGTGCGCAAGTCCCGGTAGTGACACCACAGGTCATAGAGCGGGATCTCCGCCGGGTCCGCCTGGGTCGGTTTGACCGGCTCGGTCCAGTGGACCATCAGGGTGGGAGGCACGGCGGGGTGCACGATCCCGCCGTCCTTCGCCCGGACGCCCGGCGTCCAGGCGAAGACCTCGGCCGGGATGCTCTGGTCGCCGGTCGTGGTGCGCAGGCGGTGCAGGCTGGTGTACGGCAGGCCCGAAGTGACGATGAGATAGTTCAGGAAGGGCTGTTCGTAGCCGAGTTTCATATGCGGCGTGAGCTCACGCGCCGCAGGCAGCGCGGCGGTGATTCCAGCCAGGGTGAGGGCACCCTTGCGCGAGGTCACGAATCCGGTGTTGGCGGCGTATTCGTACTGTTCCGCCGTCAGTTTCCCGGACTCTCTGACCGTTTCCTTCCAGGCGCGGCCCGGGAGATGGGACGTGGCGGTGACGAAGCCGTAGTCCGCGAGCTGGTCGAAGACGAAGTCGATGTTCCGCAGGACGGCGGTGTCGCTGTCGATGTAGAGAAACTCGTCGAACTCTCCCTCCCACGCCGCGAGTTTTCTGAAGTGCCCTTTCCGGTGCTCATGGAAGGAGAGACTTATCTCGTCGCACCGTGCCAGGAGCTGTTCGTCCTCCCATACGCTGAAACCGTACCGGTCGCCGAGTGCGGCGATCCGTCCGTACGCGTCGTCGAAGGGGATCAGCCGGAGCGGGATGTCGGGGTTGGTGCGACGGAAGCTGTTGAGGAAAACGGTGGCCAGTTCCACCACACGGTCATTGGCCACGAAATACACGCCGCGTTTGCCGGGCATGGCGTCTCGCCCTTCTCGTCCAGGACTGTCGGTCACGGGGGTGTTCCTCAGTTCCTCAGTAGACGGCGCTCACCACGGTGTTCAGTGAACCGTGCACCTTGTGCGCGCGCTCCTGCATGACCATCACGCCGGCCAGACCCTCCGGGGTGTAGAAGGCGCTCAGTTTGGTGTAGCCGTCGAACTTCACGTCCTCCCCGCTCCTGGAGACGGCGGCGGCGGGCTCCGCCAGCAGGCGCGCGTCCTGGGCGACCCAGGGGTGGCCGGCCGCGGTGTCGGCACAGACGCGGTCGAAGAGCGCGCGCAGTGCCGGACCGGAGAAGCTGCCGGTGTGGTAGACGGCGCGGCTGCCCCAGTTCAGCGTCGGGTGATGGCTGCCGAACTTCACGTAGTAGCGGCGCCTGCCCTGGCCCAGCCGGCAGTACTCGTCCAGGGTGACCCAGGTGCCGTCGGGCAGGTGGAAGCCCTCGGGCGTGATGATCTCGGTGTGCGGGAAGATCCCGCGGATCTCGTCCGGGTAGTACTCCCGGGCCTTCGCCCAGAACGGCCAGGCCATGGTCACCTTGGCGTCGTAGAGCGGCGTGGGCGGGTGGTCGAAGAAGAGCTCGCCCCGGTCGCACGCCTCCATCCACTGGTCGAAGAACCCGTTGTACCGGAGGTCGTAGAACTCGTGGGCGCGGACGAACCCGCAGTCCTTCCAGTGGACGGCGTCCCAGGCGAAGTGCCGGATGCCGGCCTCGCGCAGCCGCTGCACGGTGTAGTGGACGCCGTGCGGCCGGGAGGCGTTGCCGGTCAGGTGGTGGATGACGAGGCCGTCGCCGAACCGGGCGCGCACGGAGGCCGCGAGGGTGTCGACGAGCGGGGCGAAGTTCCGTTCCGCGTCGTCGAAGTCCTCCGGGAAGGCCCGGTAGAGGGCGTGCACCTGGTCCGCGATCTCCCAGCCGGAGGCCGGGCACTGCACCTCCGCGATGGCCCCCGGGGCGGGTTCGTCGGTACGGAAGTAGAGCGGGAGGGCGAGGTGGCGCTCCGTCAGCCTCAGATGGAACTCCCGGCCTCGCTCCGGCGGCTGCCCGGCCAGCACGGTCTCCGCGATGGCGGGATCGGCGTCACCGCGCAGACTGGCCAGGAAGACGTCGCGGGTGATCCGCTGGAACTCGCGGATCAGGGCGTTGCGGTCGATGAAGCCCTGCAGGGTCCTGCCGTCCAGTGCGTAGGGGCGAGGGGAGATGAGGTTCGTGAAGCCGACGCCCGCCCGGGTCCTGTGCTCGATGTCGTCGTCGATGAAGCGGTACCAGGGGTGCGTGGTCGGCTCCGCCATGCGGATCTCCTTCACTCGGCGGTCAGTGTCGCGAGATCGAATCGGTACAGGCGTGCGCAGTTGCCCGAGGTCACCTGCTTGCGGGCCGCCTCGCCGGCGTCTGCCAGGCAGCGGTCCAGCACTTCCCGGGAGTTCGGCCAACTGCCCTCGTAGTGCGGGTAGTCGCTGCCCCAGAGGAAGTTCCCGGCACCCAGCCGGCGCATCGTCAGGACGCCCACCTCGTCCTCGGTGAACGTGGCGTGCACCTGGCGGCGGAAGTAGTCGCTCGGCGGCATGGTGAGGTCGGTGCGCAACGCCGGGCCGAGCTTGTCGTAGATCCGGTCGGCGTGCAGCAGGTGGTAGGCGATCCAGCCGATGTCGTTCTCGGCCAGGACGATGTCCAGGCCGGGGAAGCGCTGGAGGACGCCGGAGAAGATCAGGTCGGTCAGCGTGTGCTGGAGCTCCTCCGGGTAGGCCATGTTGCGCTGGATGCGGCCCATCGGGGACGCGTAGTCGAAGAGCCGGGGGCTGTCCCGGTAGCCGCTGAGGCAGTGCAGGGAGACGGGCATGCCCAGCTCCTGCGCCGCCCGCCAGAAGGCGTCGATGGCAACTCCGGCGAAGTCCCGCTCGGCGGGGGCGGAGGCCCAGACGGCGGCGCCCCTGAGGCCGAGGCCGTGGCAGCGGCGCAGCTCCCTGACGGCCTCCTCGGTGTCCCAGAGCGAGATCAGTCCGAGGCCGGCCAGCCGCTCCGGCGCATACCGGGCGTAGTCGGCGAGCCAGTCGTTGTAGGCCCGGAAGCAGGCGCGCTGGAAGTCGCCGTCCGCCAGCCAGAACAGGTGCAGGGCCAGGCTGGGGTACAGCACCTCCCCGGCGACCCCGTCCAGCGCCATGTCCTTCAGCCGTGCGGCAGGATCGCTGCCCCCGGCGCGGGCCGCCTCGACGACGACGTCCGCCCCGTCCACGAAGTCCTCGGGCGTGGTGTCGGTGGCGTAGAGGGTGTTGACCAGGGCGGGCCGCAGATCGTCGCAGGTGAAGTACCAGCCACGTCGCTCGGCGTCCCAGGAGATCCGGGGCGCACGGTCGCGGTATCGGCGTTCCAGCCCCTCGGTCCACAGTCGCACGGGTTCGATCACGTGGGAGTCCGCCGACAGCACGGGGTCGATCACAGACCCACTCCTCCCCATGGGGTAAGGACCATCGCGACACATGTCGGCAAGCGTGACCTGCGGCGATGACGGAAAGCGGTAAGTGGAGAGCCGTCCGGAGAATGCGGGACAGACGGCGGCGACGCTTTCTCCTTTCGACGCCTTCTCCGTTCTTCGGCCGGCGGACTCCATTCTTCGGCTGGCGGATGACCGGTCAAGGGCGCGCACCACCGAACGCGTCGATTCGGACACCGGGCGTGACGGACCGCTGGTACGGCGAACCGACGGTGTGTCACCATTCCCCGCATGCCGGCCGACGACACGATCGCCCGAGCACGACAGGGCGCGGACATCCTCCTCCTCAGCGCCTCCAACTACCCGGCGCTGCCCATCTACCCCTACGCCTTCGTGCAGGTCTCGGCGGTGGCCGCCCGCCACGGCCTCTCGGCAGCCCGCCTCGACCTGCTGCACACGCCCAAAGCATCGTGGCGCCCGACGCTGCGCCGGGCCCTGGAGCGCACCGACCCCCGGGTCATCGGCATCCACCTGCGCCAGCTGGATTCCATCTTCATCTGGAACTATGCCGACCACGACCTCCCGGGCGCCCCGCCGGTGCGCAGGAACAGCTACTGGCCGTTTCACGACACCAGGCAACTCATAGGCATTCTGCGGGAGTTGACGCAGTGTCCGATAATGCTGGGTGGTTTCGGCTTCACCACCCGCACGCCGGACCTGCTGGACCGGCTCCAGCCGGACTTCGGGGTGACCGGCGAGCCGGACGAGGTGCTGGAGCACCTGGACGACGTACTGGCTCATCGCGACATGGAGCGGATCGCCAACCTCGCCCACCGCTCCGGCGACGGCTACACCCTCAACCCCCGGGTCTTCCTGCCGCCCGCCGACCACACCGAGTACACCGACGCCGTGCTGCGCGACCTTCTGGACTTCTACGGGCCGCAGCGCGTCACCGGACCGGACGCGGACGTCCACGTCCCGGTCGAGGTGCAGCGCGGCTGTCCGTACCGCTGCTACTTCTGCACCGAGCCGATGGTCAAGGGGCGGCGCCATCGCGTCCGTGACCTCGACGTGGTGATGGCCGACATCGCCTTCCTCGCCGACCGGGGCGTCTCCCGTGTGTGGCTGGTCTGCTCGGAGATCAACATCGGCAGCAACGGGCTGCTGTTCGAGATGGCCCAGCGGATGAGGAAGCTGAACCACGGCCGCCCGAAGCCGGTGAGCTGGACCTGCTACCTGCTGCCCAACCCCGTCCTGGAGCGGGACGAGATCCGGACGCTGCTGGAGTCCCGCTTCGAGCCCAGCTGGAACCAGTTCGCCTCCTACGACGACGAGAACCTGAAGCGGACACGGGTTCCCTACCGGGCCCGGCACGCGGTGCAGGCCCAGGTCGCCTGGCTGGAAGAGGACCAGGCGTTCCGCCGTACGCACGGCCTGCCCACGCCGCCGCGGCGGCTGGACATGTTCCTGGGCAACACCTACGCCACCCCGGAGACCGTCTCGGCCACCTTGCGCACCGTCAGCGAGCTGCGCCTGGGCGAGCGCTTCGACGACTCGCTCATCACCCGCGCCACCCGGGTCTTCGACCTGGGCGACGGTCTGATCGGGGACACGGCGGCCGCCGCGTACTCCGTCGGCCCGGAAGGGCTCCTGGACGAGGTCGACCTGGTCCATCCCACCTTCAGCTACCCGGCAGCGCTGGTCGAGGCCCTCGGCAGCGCCCGGGCCGTGGACGAGTTCTTCGCCCACGTGGAGAAGACCTTCCTGTCCCGCGCCTATCGGGCCCGCCTCGACTGGCCGGCGTTCCTCGCCCGCCACACCGACGAGCAACGCCTGGCCGAGTGGTGCGAGCGCCTCCGGCACACGCCGGGACCGTCCGGCGCGGACCCGGCGGCCCGCACCGTCCGCGCCGCCCTCGCGGCGGACGGCGCTACGACGCTGCTGAAGCGACTGCGGGACAGCCCCCCGGCCGGCGCCTCGGCCGAGGAAAGCGCGGGCCCGGTCGCACAGGCCCTCGTCGAGCTGCTTGTCGGCACCGAGCTGGACCGCACCCGCGCGGTCTTCGCTGCGATCGGCCTGCCGGGCTACTGGGACGACCGCACCGCCCGGACCGCCTATGACGTCTGCGCCGGGCTCGCCGCCCGCTTCGCCGCCGTCGAGGACCTGCTCGACGCGGCGCGCGCGGCGGCGGCCCCCGGCGACCCGGCCCTGCCCCTGCTGGCCGTGGAGTACTGCCTCTACGACAACAACGTGCTGCTGCGCCCGGACTACACGCGGATCCTGTTCCGCGCCTGACGGCCCCGGATCACCGGCCGCCGGGCCGGGACAGATACCGTGCGGGCCCGCCCTCCCGCACGGTGTCCAGCGTGACGCAGTGGAAGGAACCGCCGAAGGTGTAGACGTGCCGGAAATCCACCGGCACACAGTGGAATCCCCAGGCCCTCAACGCGTCGATGAGCGGCTGTTCCTGCCGCTCGACCACCACGGTCTCCGCGTCCAGGGAGAGCACGTTCATGCTCAGCCACGGACTGCAGAAGTACATCGGCCAGTCCGCCGGCAGCGTCGGCGCCGGGGCGGGCAGGATCTCCCAGTCGTCGAAGAGTTCGTGGTGGACGTAGCGATCGGGGTTGACCAGGAGCTTGCCCGGTGCCAGCGGCGCCAGGGTGGCGTCGATGTGCATCGCGTGCGGATCGTCGGTGTCGATGACCGTCACGCCGAAGTCCGGCCCCACGGCCCGCCGCACCCAGTCGATGCCGAACTCGTTGGTGACGTGGCTGCGCTGGACCACCAGATCGCGGCCGAAGCGCAGGAAGTCGGCGGCGTCGAAGACCGGCTCGAACTCGGTGACCGCCCAGTCGCCCGCGTCGCCCCCGGCGCGGTACAGCTCGTCGGTCAGCTGCGGGCGCGGAGCCGGGAGCCAGCGGGCACCACGCCGGAAGTACGACTTGATCAGTGAGCGGAAGGCGTCCACCTCGTGCTGGCGGCAGCGCCAGGACATGGGGGCCTCGATGATGGCGTCGCCGACGACCATCAGCAGATCCCTGGGCATCCCGGCGTACAGCCCGCCCGCGGAGCTCCACTGCGGTGTCCCGAACGGCACATGGTGCTCGACGGCATCCGGCCGGACCACCGCGATCCCGTGGTCCTCCAGCACCGCGACCAGGCCCTCCAGCTCCTCCTCGGCCGCTTTCAGCAGGCCGGCGGGAAACGGGGATCCGCCCAGCTCCTGGAAGACCGGCTGGGCGGCCTCGGGCAGGACGTGCGCCATCGACTCCTGCCAGTCGGGGAAGACCCCGCCGAGCAGACTCCCCACCACCACCTCCCGCAACGGGTCCCATTCGGTGTACGAGTTGACCGCCGGCGGCAGTGCCTGGCCCTGCTCGTCCGGGTGCCTCGCATCGTTCGTCATGCTCCCCCACTTCGGTGCGGCCCTGCTGCCGTCTCCACATGCCCATCAGATGTGTCCTGCTGCCGGGTGGCACTGGCCAGTCCGCCGGCCGTCTCGCCCCCGTCGATCACGAACGTCTGCCCCGTGACGAACGCGGCGTCCGGGGACGCCAGGTAGTCCACCAGGGCGGCGATCTCCGCCGGGGAGCCGAGCCGCTTCAGCGGCAACGCCCCGGCCTGCTCGGCAAGTTGCTGTTCGGTGTACTCGGCCCGTTGCATGGGGGTGAGCACATAGCCCGGACAGATCGCGTTGACCCGGACCCGAGGCGCCAGCTCCAGGGCCAGTGTCCTGGTGAGTTCGATCACCCCGGCCTTGCTCACGTTGTACGCGGCGTAGTCGGGCATGCCCACCATGCCGCTGACCGAGGCGGTGTTGACGACCACTCCGCCGTCCGACGCCATCCGGCGCCCCGCCTCGCGGGCGACCAGGAAGACCCCGGTGAGGTTCACCCGCAGCGTCAGCTCCCACTCCGCGAGTGAGGTCTCCAGGAACGGCCGCCGGATGCTGATCCCGGCGTTGTTGCACACCACGTCCAGTCCGCCCCAGGCCGTGTCCGCCGCGGCGAACGCGTCCTGCACCGACTCTTCCTGCGCCACGTCCGCGTGGAGCAGCAGCCCCGCTTCCGGGACGTCGTTCGCGAATCGCGCGAGGGCGTCCCGGTCGCGATCCAGTACGGCCACCCGCGCGCCGTTCCGCACGAAGCGCTGCGCGATGGCGGCGCCGATTCCCGAGGCACCGCCGGTGACCAGCACCCGTCGCGGCTCTCGCCCAGCCTGCACTACCAAGCCTTGTCTCCTGAGTGGTGAGGTCCCGCCTGCTGCGGTGTTCCCTGACGACAGGGCCTAGGACGCGCTGGGGTCGTTCCCGTGGGAGAAGCCGCCGGAGCGCAGTGCGTCGTAGAGCCGCTTGCCGGTGGACGGAGGGCTGAAGAAGAAGCGGGTCGGCTCCGCGCGGCGCAGCAGCCCGTGTACGACGAAGTCGCGGGCGGTGGCCTTCCAGTACGTCGGTCCGAGGACCCCGAGCAGGGCCAGGTACTGGGCGAGCCCCAGCGGCCGGCCGAACCAGTGGTTGACCGAGACGGACGGAGTGCGGGCCCGGATGTCGTGCCACCAGCCGCGCGGGATGTAGAGCAGGTCGCCGGGACCCATGTGCACATGGTGCAGCACCGCGTTCCTCAGCCTGGGATGGCGGCGCATGTCCGGAGCCGCGAGGTCCACCTGGCTGTTCACCAGGTTGTCCGGAAAGGGGTAAGCGGCTCTGCTGTCCTGCCAGGCCAGCAGGGTCACGCTCTTCTCCCCCCACAGCTGGCAGAAGAGGTTGTCCTTGAGATCCGAATGCAGCATCGAGCGTGTCCCGGCGGAGCCGATCCACACCCGGGTGTCGGTGGGGTGCCCGTCGGAGGGGAGCAGAGAGGCGAAGTCGCAGTCGGCGGGATCGAAGATCTCGTGAGCCCGTTGGTAGGCCAGATAACAGGGTGCGGACGGTCTCGCGGAGCGGATCCGCTCGACGAACTCGGCGAAGCTCAGCTCCCGCTCGTACCGTCGCTGGTCCTGCGGGAAGAGGACGCCCGTGTCCGGGAGGTCCAGCAAGGCCGTCACCCGCTGGTCGCCGTGCCGTTCTGCCAGGGTGAGGGGGTTCCATTCGGTGCGGGCGGGCCATGAGTCGAGGAGGCCGGAGCAGAGCAGCGGTCCGGAGCGGCGGGCGACGGTACGGCGCAGTGCGCCGATGTCGGACATGGCGGCCCGCGGCACCCGACGGACCGTCAGTCCCGCGCTGAGCAGCCGCAATGCCGTCGTGGGAGTGGGGTCCGCCGGCTCCTCCGGGCACTCCGACTGCCTTCCGAACCACCCTGCTCCGGATCGTTCGATTCGGGTCATGACAAATCACTGTCGGGTCCTGCCTGCTCCTTGCCTAGACCGCCAGGCCAGGTACCCCGCGTGAGCGCCCACTTCCGGCCAGTGAGCAGGGGTCTCGTGCTCCGGGGGGTCGTCGGGGTCGGAGGGGCGCTGTGTTGAGAGGGTCGTCGGGGTCGGAGGGGCGTCGGGCTGAGAGGGCCGTCGGGCTCGGAGGGTCGCCGTGTTGAGAGGGTTGTCGGGCTGAGAGAGCCGTCGTGCTCCGGGGGTTGCGTGGGCTCAGGCCGGCTTCAGGCTGCGGCGGAGCGCCGCACGCCGGACGCCGGGCCGCCCGCTCCACCATCAGCAGGCCCCGGGAGTGCCCGAGGGGGCGTAGCGCCCGCTGGACGGGGACCGACCAGGGCCGGCGCAGACCGCCGAGCACCGCGAACCGGGTTCCGGAACCCTCCGCGACGGCCGCCATGCCACCGACCACATGGCGGCTCTGCATCAGACACCACCCGGTCCGCAGCCGCACGTCGAAGCGGGCCCGGTGGCCGAGCGGGCCGTACGCCCACGCCAACTGCCGGTCACCGGACAGCGGATGGCAGTGGAAGGCACGCAAGGTGGGTACCAGGTGGGGCAGTTCGCCCTCCAGGTCGCTCGCCACGGCCCACATGTCCGCCATCGGCAGGTCTGCATGGGTTTCTGCGTACATGACGGCATGCAGCCCGGCGGCCGTGACGCGCAGGCGGCGCACCGGGTCGAGTTCGGCCGTAGGCCAGTTCAGGTTCATCGCGGCCACGCCTTTCGGAAGCTGTGACGGGCACGGTGCAGCCGGGACTTCACCGTGCCGCAGGAGATGTTGAGGATGTCGCTCGCGGTCCGTTCGTCCAGGCCCTCCAGTTCGCGAAGGACCAGGACCGCACGGTGCTCGGTGGACATGCGCCGTAGGACGTCCCGCACGTCCACGGCGAGTTCGGGACTGCGCGGCCCGGCGATGTCGTCGAACGCGCACACCGGTGTCTCGCGTTCGGTCCGGCGGGCCACCCGTACCGCCTCGCGTACGGTGATCGTGCGCACCCACGCGTACAGGGCACGCGGGTCCTTCAGCCGGGGCAGGCCCTGGAAGACGGCGATCAGCGCCTCCTGGACGGCATCGGCGCTGTTGTTCAGGGCGATCGGCCGGCACAGTCGGCTCACATACGGGGTGAGCAGGCTCAGCAGGTCGTTGAGCGCCATGGCGTCACCGGACTGCGAGGCCCGGACGAGCGGGGCCGCCTCGGCCCACGGGTCCTCCGGCGCGGCTTGCGGGGACTGCGGGCCCTGCGAGCCCTGTTGCGGGGTGCCCGCTCGCGCGGTTTTCATCTGTCGTTCCCCTCCCCTGGTCGTCAGCTCTCCAGCGGCACCAAGGCGGCGTCGGTGGGGGAGCTCCGGTGGGAAGGAGGGGCAGGAACGGTCCGGTACTCCCGTACTTTTCGCTCTGGCCTGAATTCATGTGGGGGCGACGGAGCGCGGACCGGTGGGCGCCTTCCCGCTTTCCTCGTGATCCCGTTCGCGAAGCCGCCGTTCGGGGCCCTGCGCTTCGCCGCGCCCGAGCCGCCCGAGCTGTGGGACGGGGTCCGGCCTGCTCCCAGGTGGCGGCCGCCGTGGCCGCGCGGCTGGGCCGGGCCGCCACCGCACAGGAGTGGCGAGAATCGGATCCTATGGAGCTGGTGCGGGCGGCCGAGGAGATGTTCGCCGACCGGGAGAAGCACGCGGGCCGCTGGTGTTCGGCGGCCGACTCGGTGCCTGCCGCGGTCTCGACGTGCCCCTGGTCCTCGGCACTGCAGGCTCGGCGGATGCTCCGGCCGGAGCCGTCGCAGGAAGGCCGGGGAACTGTCCCGCCGGATGCGCGCGACACCCTTACTCAGGACTCCTGCGGCCGTACAAGAAGCTCCGGCTGACCACGCCCACCGTGATCCTCGCCGGCGAGCGGGACTTCATGCTGCCGCCGAGCGTCATCACGGACGCCGGCCACCACGCCGACGACCTCCGCGTCGAGGTGATTCCCGGCTGCGGCCACTACCTGCACGAGGAGCGCCCCGAGCTGGTGGCCGAGGCGGCCGAGGCCCTCTTCGCCGGCCGCCCCTGACCCGAGCGCTCCCGGCGTCGCCCGCGTTCCCCGCTCCCCCCGCTTCGCCCGCGTTCCCCGCTGCCGGCGACGCCGAGGCAGGGCGCCCGTCCCGGGTCCGCGCCGCCATGCTGGCCGCCGCCTCGAACGAGAGCTGCCCGTGCAACTCGGACAGGTCCAACAGGGTCAACAGGGTCATGGGCAGGTCCGCGATCCGCTGGCGGATGATCACACGGCAGCGGATCGCGGACACGGTCCGGCTGCGGGGCCCGTCGGGGCGCCGTTCCGGCACGGGCATCAGGCCGGGGCGCAGGAAGCCGGGAGGCATCGACCGGGGACCTCGCGACGTCGTGGCCGTGGCGGTGACCCGCTCGCGCGAGCCATGGCGTTCTTCTTGGACTGGACCTGACGATGGGAATCGCGCAGCCGCTCGTCCCTGACACGGGCGGCGGCCGTGGGGCCCCGTACAAGATCCTCGGGCGCCCTGGGGCGCCCTCCTGAGAAGCGCGGGAAATGAGGTCCCGGGAACCGCCTACCCTTGATGCATGACCATCAGCAGCGACCGGAGCAAGGCAGTGGACCCTCGTTCATCTATGACGTATGAGATCCGCACCTACGGGTGCCAGATGAACGTCCACGATTCCGAGCGCCTGGCGGGGCTGCTCGAAGAGGCCGGGTACGTGCGGGCCCCCGAGGGGGCGGACGGGGACGCCGATGTGGTCGTGTTCAACACCTGCGCCGTACGGGAGAACGCCGACAACCGGCTGTACGGCAACCTCGGCCGGCTCGCGCCGAGGAAGGCCTCGCGGCCCGGTATGCAGATCGCGGTCGGCGGCTGCCTCGCCCAGAAGGACCGCGACACCATCGTGAAGAAGGCGCCCTGGGTGGACGTCGTCTTCGGTACGCACAACATCGGCAAGCTGCCGGTCCTGCTGGAGCGCGCCCGCGTGCAGGAAGAGGCGCAGGTCGAGATCGCCGAGTCGCTGGAGGCGTTCCCGTCCACCCTGCCGACCCGGCGCGAGAGCGCCTACGCGGCCTGGGTCTCGATCTCCGTCGGCTGCAACAACACCTGCACCTTCTGTATTGTCCCGGCCCTGCGCGGCAAGGAGAAGGACCGCCGGCCCGGCGACATCCTCGCCGAGGTCGAGGCGCTGGTCGCCGAGGGCGTCTCCGAGATCACGCTGCTCGGCCAGAACGTCAACGCCTACGGCTCCGACATCGGCGACCGCGAGGCCTTCAGCAAGCTGCTGCGCGCCTGCGGGAAGATCGACGGGTTGGAGCGTGTCCGCTTCACCTCCCCGCACCCCCGTGACTTCACCGACGACGTCATCGCCGCCATGGCCGAGACCCCGAACGTGATGCCGCAGCTGCACATGCCGATGCAGTCCGGCTCGGACACCGTGCTGAAGGCGATGCGCCGCTCCTACCGGCAGGAGCGTTACCTCGGGATCATCGAGAAGGTCCGGGCCGCCATCCCGCACGCCGCGATCACGACCGACATCATCGTGGGCTTCCCCGGCGAGACCGAGGAGGACTTCGAGCAGACCCTGCACGCCGTCCGTGAGGCGCGCTTCGCGCAGGCCTTCACCTTCCAGTACTCCAAGCGCCCCGGCACCCCGGCCGCGACCATGGAGAACCAGATCCCCAAGGAGGTCGTCCAGGCGCGCTACGAGCGGCTCGTCGCCCTCCAGGAGGAGATCTCCTGGGAGGAGAACAAGAAGCAGGTCGGCCGCACGCTGGAGCTGATGGTCGCCGAGGGCGAGGGCCGCAAGGACGGCGCCACGCACCGGCTCTCCGGCCGCGCCCCCGACAACCGGCTCGTCCACTTCACCAAGCCGGAGCAGGAGGTCCGCCCCGGTGACGTGGTCACCGTCGAGGTGACCTACGCCGCCCCGCACCACCTCCTCGCCGAGGGCCCCGTCCTCGCCGTGCGCCGCACCCGCGCGGGGGACGCCTGGGAGAAGCGCACTGCCGCCGAGTCCGCCAAGCCGGCGGGTGTGCTGCTGGGCCTGCCGAAGATCGGCGTCCCGGAGCCGCTGCCCGCGGCGAGCGGCTGCGGTTGCGACTGACGGCACGACGTCCCCGACGCCGTCGAGAGCCGAGCCGGGCGTCGTCCCGGCGTTACCCTGCCGATCATGCTTGTCGCCGCCGCTGTCTGCCCCTGCCCTCCGCTGCTCGTGCCCGAGGTCGCCGCGGGCGCCGCACCCGAAATGGACGCCGCGCGCGCGGCATGCTCCGACGCGCTCGGGGAGCTCGCCGCCGCCCGTCCGGACCTCCTGGTGGTGGTCGGGCCCGCCGAGCAGAGCAGGCGCGGAGCGTTTCCGCAGGGTGCCCGGGGATCCTTCCGCGGGTTCGGGGTCGACCTCGACGTATGCCTCGGGCCCGCGACGGACACCCCCGGCGAGCGCGAGCTGCCGCCGTCGCTCGCCGTCGGCGCGTGGCTGCTGGAGCGGACCGGCTGGGCGGATGCCCCGATCGAGGGACTCGGCGTCGGGGAACCGCTCGCACCACAGCGGTGCGTCGAAGCCGGACGGGACATCGGGGCCCGGGCCGGGCGGGTGGCGCTGCTGGTGATGGGAGACGCCAGCGCGTGCCGCACGCTCAAGGCGCCGGGCTATCTGGACGAGCGGGCGGCACCCTTCGACGCGGAGGTCGCGCGGGCGCTGGGCACGGCGGACCTGGCGGCCGTCCTTGCGCTGGACGCCGAGCTGGCTTACGAGCTGAAGGCCTCCGGCCGCGCCCCCTGGCAGGTCCTGGCCGGCGCCGCCGAGAACGCGTCCCTCAGCGGCTCACTGCTGTACGAGGCCGCACCGTACGGCGTCGGGTATGTGGTGGCCACCTGGTCGTAGCGGGGTGCCCGGTCGCCGGTGGTACCGGGAGGGTGCGCGGTCGCCGGTGGCACCCGGAGGGGGTTCGGCCGCCGCCTGGTCTCAGCGCGATCGCCGATGCGCCGGCGCGCGCGTGAAGCGGGGGCGGAGCCGGTCTGCGTACGGTGGCGATGCGGAGGGGCCGGGTGCTCTGGCGTACCGGCGAAACGGCGGGAGCCGACGCTCTGGCGTACGTGTCAAGCGGTGAGGGCCGGCGCTGCGGCGTCGCGCGAGACGCCGAGCAGGCGCTCTCGCCACGCCCGGAACGGCTGGCAGACGCTGTCACCATGCCCGAAACGGCTTGCATGTGCTCTCGGAATGCTCGAAACGGCTGGCAGGCGCTGTCGGCACGCCCGAAACGGCGGGCACGCACTCCGGCGCACGCGCACACGCACTCCGGCACACACGCATACGGCGGACGGCCGGGAGCCGGTGTGTTGCACGACCGTCCCCGCGACCGTCCGCCGATTCGCATGCCCTGGAGATCCGCATGCCGTTGAGGAGACTCAGGAAGCCGGTGGCGGGCCCTCCGGCCGGGTGGGGGTCGTCGGGTCGCCAGTGGCCGTATCCGGGCCGGGACCTTCCTTGTGCGCAAGGCGGTCCATCGCCTCCTTGGCCTTGCCGGTGCCCGCCTGGATCTTTTCGCTGTACTTGCCCTTGGTCCGCTCGTCCACGACCTTCGCGGCCTTGTCGATGCCGTGCTGGACCTTGTCCCCGTGCTGCCGCGCGAGGTCCGACACCTTGTCCTTGGCCGGGCCGAGCTTGGCCTTCATGTTGTCCAACAGACCCATGGTCCACCTTCCCTCACGGGGCAGTTACCTGCGGGCGCCCTCGCCGGCCTCGTTGTCGGCGGCCTCCTCGGCGGACTGCTGCTTGGGGATGCCGGAGCCCTCGGACGCGTCTTCTGTGTCGGCCTCCGACGGTACCGCCACGTCCTCGCTCCCGTCCCCGGCCGATCCCTTCGCCTCCGCCGATGCGGTCGCCTTCGCCTCCGCCGACTCCGCTTCCGCCGCCTCGGCCGCTTCCGGCTCCGCGCCGGCCTGCGCCTCGGCGGCCGACTCCTCCGGGGTCGGCTTTGACTTGCGGAGGAGCCGTGCAAAAACGCCCATATCCACTCCATACGGTACTCGTGCGGGCGAATTCCCGCGTTACCCGGTGCGTACGGTTGCGCCGCCCGGGTCACCGCCTCCAATCTGCCGGAGGGCGGCTTCTCGCCTCGGGCAACGACCCGGGACCCCGCTCGTCACGTAACTCGTTCGAGGCATGGCCTGGAGGTTTGCGAGACTGGTGCGGTGAGCAGTGCACCCTCCACCCCCCGCGTCATCGCCGTCGTCGGACCCACCGCGGCCGGAAAGTCCGATCTTGGCGTCTTCCTCGCTCAGCAGCTCGGTGGGGAGGTCGTCAACGCCGACTCCATGCAGCTGTACCGAGGGATGGACATCGGCACCGCGAAACTGACGCCCGAAGAGCGCGGCGGCATACCGCACCACCTGCTCGACATCTGGGACGTGACGGTGACCGCCTCCGTCGCCGAGTACCAGAAGCTCGCCCGCGCCCGGATCGACGCCCTGCTCGCCGAGGGCCGCTGGCCCATCCTGGTCGGCGGCTCCGGCCTGTACGTCCGGGGTGCCGTCGACAACCTGGAGTTCCCCGGCACCGACCCCGAGGTCCGCGCCCGCCTGGAGGAGGAGCTGGCCCTGCGCGGTTCGGGCGCGCTGCACGCCCGGCTGGCCGCCGCCGACCCCGAGGCCGCCCGCGCGATCCTGCCGAGCAACGGCCGTCGTATCGTCCGGGCGCTCGAAGTGATCGAGATCACCGGCCGGCCCTTCACCGCGAACCTGCCGGGGCATGACTCCGTCTACGACACCGTCCAGATCGGTGTAGACGTGGCGCGCCCCGAACTGGACGAGCGCATCGCCCTGCGCGTCGACCGCATGTGGGAGGCGGGCCTCGTGGACGAGGTGCGCGCACTGGAGGCGCAGGGGTTGCGTGAAGGGCGCACGGCGTCGCGTGCGCTGGGTTACCAGCAGGTGCTCGCCGCGCTCGCCGGGGAGTGCACCGAAGCGGAAGCGCGGGCCGAGACCGTACGTGCGACCAAGCGCTTCGCGCGCCGCCAGGATTCGTGGTTCAGGCGCGATCCCCGGGTGCACTGGCTGAGTGGGGCCGTGGCGGACCGGAGGGAACTTCCGCACCAGGCCCTGGCGTTGGTCGAACGACCGGTTACAGCCTGATCACGTCATGGCATCGGGATGCGCCGCCGGTCATCCCGGCCTTCCCGGCCGTGCCATCATCGAGCTTCGATCGACCAAGTGGAGCCTAGTTGGGAGGGCGCGTGGCGATGGAGGCCGGCCCTCGTGACACCGCACAAAGCGCCGAGCGCGTCACCACCGACAGTGACGAACCGGACCTGGGTGCGGCCCGTCTGCCCGAGGACTGCCTGGGCGAGGACCGTCCGGCCGATGGCCGGGTGGTCGAGCAGCGGCTGCCCGAAGGGGCTCTCACGGAGGGCCGGCTGGTCGAGGACCCGCTCACCGAGGCCCGGCTGACCGACGACGGTCCCGACGAGACGCCCGACGGCGTGACCGACGACGGGCCGGAGCCCGAGGAGATGTACCCGGGCGGCCCGGAGGTCGAGGTCGAGCTGCGCCCACAGCGCCGGCTGCGCATCTGGCAGCTCGCTCCCATCGTGGGCCTGTCCGCCGTCGGCTCCCTGATGTTCGCCTTCCCGCTCGCCTTCGACTTCGGCGACAGCGGCGCCGTCATCGCCATGCTGGGCCTGCTGATCTGCTCCTGCGCCGCCGGCTGGGCCATGATGGCCGCCCGCAAGGTCGGCTACACCTGGCCCGGCCTCCCGCCCCGCGGCTCGACCCGCCGCCCCGACTGGAGGGTCGTACTCGGCTACGCCCTGCTGGTGGCCGTGGTGGTGGTCCTGGCGGTATGGCGCGTGGCAAGGCTCCGCTGAGGCGCGCCCGAAGCTGAGGCGCGCCCGAAGCTGAACGGCGCCCCGCCAGGGGCGCGGGGCTGTATCCCATGTGCGGCTTACCGCCGCGTGGACATGCCCAGCCACACACGACCCGCACCGCCCCACCCTCCGCACACCACCCCCCACCACCCCCCACCGCTCACAGCCGTCGGCCCAACCTGGCGGAGCGCTCCGCTCCCGTACGATCGAGGAATGAGCGCATCCCTCCCCTTCCTCAAGGGCCACGGCACCGAGAACGACTTCGTGATCGTCCCGGACCCGGAGAACGCCCTCGACCTGACCCCGGCCGCCGTCGCCGCCCTGTGCGACCGCCGGGCCGGCATCGGCGGCGACGGGGTGCTGCACGTGGTGCGCTCGGCCGCACACCCGGAGGCGAAGCCGATGGCGGCCGAAGCCGAGTGGTTCATGGACTACCGCAACGGCGACGGCTCGGTCGCCGAGATGTGCGGCAACGGAGTCCGTGTGTTCGCGCGCTATCTCCAGCACGCCGGGCATGTGGGCGAAGGCGACCTCGCGATCGCCACGCGCGCGGGCGTGAAGACCGTACACATCGCGAAGAACGGTGACGTCACCGTCGGCATGGGCCGCGCCCGCCTGCCCGAAGGCGACGTCATGGTGAGCGTGGACGCGCGAAGCTGGTCCGCGCGCAACGTGAACATGGGCAACCCGCACGCGGTCGCCTTCGTCGACGACCTCGCGCACGCAGGCAACCTGTACACCGCGCCGCCGGTCAGCCCGGCGAACGCCTACCCGGACGGCGTGAACGTGGAGTTCGTCGTCGACCGCGGCCCTCGCCACGTCGCCCTGCGCGTGCACGAGCGCGGCTCCGGCGAGACCCGCTCGTGCGGCACGGGCGCGTGCGCCGTCGCCGTGGCCGCCGCCCGGCGCGACGGCGCAGACCCGGCCGTCACCGGCACCCCGGCCACGTACACCGTCGACGTGCCCGGCGGCCGCCTGGTCATCACCGAACGGCCCGACGGCGAGATCGAGATGACCGGCCCCGCCGTGATCGTCGCCGAGGGCGAGATCGACGCCGAATGGCTGGAAAACGCGCTTCGTTGACCAGGCGAAACCACGAGCGACACATCCCTCGGCGCCCGGAGCAGCGGTTTCCGGTGGCCGGGGGAGTTCGAAACCGCGGGCGACGCCAGGGCACGTGGCGCAAACCCTAAACCTCTTTTGCATCGCTCGAATGGGTGATCCGTTTCACGCTCGGCGGGAGGCGGTCGGTCGCACGTGGTGGGCTCGATAGCATCAAGCACCGGCACGGACGGGGGAACGTCGCCTTCCCTGAGCCGCGTACGCCCTGGGGCCCCGTCCGCCGGTCCACGAGCCGGAGGTGCCCATGAGTGCGGAGGCCACGAACCCTGCGTCCCCTGGCCCGGTGGCCCCCACGGCGTCCGCGGCGGCCACCGCGCCCGCGGTGCCCAGGGCGGACCGCAGGAAGTCCCGGGCCCGGATCGATCTGCGCAGGCTCGGCCGGGCCGCGCTGCTGGGGCCCGCCGTCCGCGGCAAGTTGCCCGACGCGATCGGCCATGTCGTGGAGGCGCACCGCGCCCACCACCCCGATGCGGACCTCGACCCGCTGCGCCGCGCCTACGTCCTCGCGGAGTCCTCGCACCGCGGCCAGATGCGCAAGAGCGGTGAGCCGTACATCACCCACCCGCTCGCCGTGACCCTGATCCTCGCCGAACTCGGCGCCGAGACCACGACGTTGACCGCCTCCCTGCTCCACGACACCGTGGAGGACACTGACGTGACGCTCGATCAGGTGCGGGAACAGTTCGGCGAGGAGGTTCGTTATCTCGTCGACGGGGTGACGAAACTGGAGAAGGTCGACTACGGAGCCGCCGCCGAGCCGGAGACCTTCCGCAAGATGCTCGTCGCCACCGGCAGCGACGTGCGCGTGATGTCGATCAAACTCGCCGACCGGCTGCACAACATGCGCACGCTCGGCGTGATGCGCCCGGAGAAGCAGGCGCGGATCGCCAAGGTCACCCGCGACGTCCTCATCCCGCTCGCCGAGCGCCTCGGCGTGCAGGCCCTGAAGACGGAGATGGAGGACCTGGTCTTCGCCATCCTCCACCCCGAGGAGTGCGAGCACACCCGCGAGCTCATCGCCGAGAACGCCGCCCGCCCGGACGACCCGCTCGCCGAAGTCGCCGACGAGATGCGCCGGGTGCTGCGCGAGGCCGGCATCCCGGCCGAAGTCCTCATCCGCCCCCGGCACTTCGTCTCCGTCCATCGTGTGGCCCGTAAACGCGGACGGCTGCGCGGCACCGACTTCGGCCGCCTGCTCGTGCTCGTGCAGGAGGACGCCGACTGTTACGGCGTCCTCGGTGAACTGCACACCTGTATGACGCCGGTCGTCTCGGAGTTCAAGGACTTCATCGCCGTACCGAAGTTCAACCTGTACCAGTCGCTGCACACCGCCGTCGCCCGCACCGACGGCCAAGTGGTCGAAGTCCTCATCCGCACCCACCAGATGCACAAGGTCGCCGAAGCCGGCGTCGTCGCCCTGGGCAACCCGTACGCCCCCGCCGCCGACGTCCCCACCTCCGGCACCCCGGTCTCCGGCACCCCGGCCTCCGACGAGCCCGCCGACGGCGAGCGCGCCGACCCCACCCGCCCCGGCTGGCTCTCCCGCCTCCTCGAGTGGCAGCAGGCCGCGCCCGATCCCGACACCTTCTGGTCCACCCTGCGCGAGGATCTCGCGCAGGACCGCGAGCTCACCGTCTTCCGCCCCGACGGCGGCAGGCTCGGCCTGCCCGAGGGCGCCACCTGCGTGGACGCCGCCTACGCCCAGTACGGCGAGGACGCGCACGCGTGCATCGGCGCCCGCGTCAACGGCCGCCTGGCCACCCTCAGCACCGTCCTGAAGGACGGCGACACCGTCCAGCTCCTCATGGGCCAGGACCCCGCGTCCGAGCCCTCCCGCGAATGGCTGGAGCACGCCCACACCCCGGCCGCCCGCATCGCCATCCAGCGCTGGCTGGCGACGCATCCGGGCGGCGGCGATACGGAGGACACGGAGGACGCGGACGGCGCGGACGGCGCCCGCCGCGCATTCGTCCCCGAGGCCACCGCCGCCGCGCGCCCCGCGGGCGGCCCACGCGCCTATGCCGCAGGGGGAACCGCCCCCGCGGACGCCGCCGGGAGAACCGCCCCTGCCGACGCCGCCGGGGCAGCCGCCCCCGCCGCCCGCCCGCGAGGCGCCGACGTCCTCGTGGACCGGCCCGGAGCCGCCGTACGGCTCGCCGGGTGCTGTACGCCCGTACCGCCGGACGAGATCACCGGCTTCGCGGTACGCGGGGGAGTGGTCACCGTGCACCGGCTGGAGTGCGCCGCGGTGGCGTACATGAAGGGCCGGGGGCGCACGGAGCTGGGCGTGCGCTGGGGGGACACCAGCGCATGCCGGGTCACGCTGATCGCTGAATCGTTCGGCCGCCCCCATCTGCTCGCCGACCTCACGGAGGCGATCTCCTCGACCGGCGTCGACATCGTCTCCGCCACCGTCGAACCGCCCACCCAGCAGCGGGTCCGGCACACCTACACGCTCCAGCTCCCCGACGCGGCCCACCTCCCGGTCCTCATGCGCGCCATGCGGGACGTGCCGGGCGTGTACGACGTCTCCCGCGCCCAGCACCAGGCCCCGCCCTCCTGAGCGCCGCAGGTACGGGCGGGTCACACACCGCCCGATCGGATCGATCCGCAGGCCTTCCGACCCGGTGCGAAGCCCGCCCGACCGTGCGCAGAAAGGCCCTCCGGACCCAACCCGTTCGGGTGGGCCGGGCGCGCGTCGCCGCCGCGGCGCGGGAACGCACTGGTAGCGGTGATGCATGCTGCTCACCCCCCGCGCCGCCCGCCGCGCCCGTTCCCAGGCCCAGACCCGGAACCGGCCGCGGTTCTCCCGGCACCGGAAGGCGGCCCTGCTCGCCTCCGCCGTCTCCGTCTGCCTCCTCGCCGCCGCGTCCCCGGTCAAGCCCCTCGGCATCGGCGACCGGCTCTTCCCGTACCTGGGCAATCCGGGCTACGACGTGGCGTCGTACGACCTGTCCTTCACCTACCCCGGCACCAACGACAAGCCGCTCCAGGCAGTCACCACGATCTCCGCCAAGACCACGGCCGACCTGGACCGGATCAACCTCGACTTCGCGCACGGCACCGTGCAGTCGGTCGAGGTCGACGGGCATCCCGCGGACTTCGCCAACGCCGGCGAGGATCTGGTCGTCACCCCGGTGCACCCCCTCGCCGAGGGCAGCTGGACCCGGATCACGGTGAAGCACACCAGCGAGCCCGTCGCCGGCAAGGACCAGGACGGCGGCTGGGTGCGCACCGCCGACGGCCTCGCCATGGCCAACCAGGCGGACGCCGCCCACATGGTCTTCCCGTGCAACGACCACCCGTCCGACAAGGCGATGTTCACCTTCCACGTCACGGCCCCGAACGGCTACACCGTCGTGGCCAACGGTGTGCCCACCGGAGCGGAACAGAGCGGCTCCACCACCACCTGGACCTACCGCACCCGGCACCCCATGGCCACCGAACTCGCCCAGGTCTCCATCGGCCACTCCGCCGTGCTGCACCGCTCGGGCCCGCGCGGACTGGCCGTCCGCGACGTGGTGCCCAGCGGCGACCGCAAGGCCCTGCAACCGTGGCTCGACAAGACGCCCGCCCAGATCGCCTGGATGGAGCGCAAGGTCGGCCCGTACCCCTTCGAGACGTACGGCGTGCTCATGGCGCAGGCCTCGACCGGGTTCGAGCTGGAGACGCAGACTCTCTCGCTCTTCGAGAAGGACCTGTTCACCGACGCCGCCTACCCCAAGTGGTACGTCGAGTCGATCATGGTGCACGAGCTGTCCCACCAGTGGTTCGGCGACAGCGTCAGCCCCCGCACCTGGTCCGACGTCTGGCTGAACGAGGGGCATGCCACCTGGTACGAGGCGCTGTACGCCGAGGAGACCGCGCACACGTCCATGGCGGCCCGGATGAAGGCCGCATACGCCGCCTCCGACACCTGGCGTGCGGCCGGCGGCCCGCCCGCCCTGCCCAAGGCGGCCGCTCCCGGCCAGAAGATCTCCATCTTCCGGCCCAACATCTACGACGGCGCTGCCCTCGTGCTCTACGCACTGCGGCAGGAGATCGGCCGGCCGGCCTTCGAGCGGCTGGAGCGCGCCTGGGTCCAGGAACACCGGGACTCCACGGCCGGCACCGCCGACTTCATCCGGCTGGCCTCGACCGTCTCCGGCCGCGACCTGAGCGGCTTCCTCACGGGCTGGCTGTACAGCGAGAAGACCCCGCCGATGCCCGGCCATCCGGACTGGAAGTCGGCGGATCCCACGAAGGCGCCGAAAGCGACCGGCCGGAAGCCGTCAGGACAGGTCACGTCGCCGGGATCGCACCCGGAGTCATCGGAGGCGGTCGCGTCGCCGAGGGCGAGCCGTGAGTCCTCGGGTCCGGCCGTGTCGCCGAGGGCGAGCCGTGGGTCCTCGGGTCCGGTCACGTCGGCGAGAGTGGTCGGGCCGCGGACCCGGTGATAACACGGTGACGAGACGTGCCGCCTCGTGCGACCATCTTCGGGTCGGCACGAGACGGCACGGGAATGTCCCGGGGTCCTCGTGCGTTGAACGTCTGAGCGGCCCGGCAGGACCGCGGTACCGACGCACTGACGGCATCCCATCGACGTAAGGATCCAATGACCTCCTCTTCTTCCCCTTCCCAGGACACCAAGCGCCTCGCGCACGCCTATCCCGAGGGTCTTCGGGCCGATGCCCTGATGGAAGAGGACGTCGCCTGGAGCCACGAGATCGACGGCGAGCGGGACGGCGACCAGTTCGACCGCTCCGAGCGCGCGGCCCTGCGCCGCGTGGTGGGTCTGTCCACGGAGCTGGAGGACGTCACCGAGGTCGAGTACCGCCAGCTCCGCCTGGAGCGGGTCGTGCTCGTCGGCGTGTGGACCACCGGCACCGTGCAGGACGCGGACAACTCCCTCGCGGAGCTGGCCGCCCTCGCCGAGACGGCGGGCGCGCTGGTGCTCGACGGCGTCATCCAGCGCCGCGACAAGCCCGACGCGGCCACCTACATCGGCTCCGGCAAGGCCCAGGAGCTGCGCGACATCGTCATCGAAACGGGCGCGGACACCGTCATCTGCGACGGTGAGCTGAGTCCCGGCCAGCTGATCCAGCTGGAGGACGTCGTCAAGGTCAAGGTCATCGACCGTACGGCCCTGATCCTGGACATCTTCGCCCAGCACGCCAAGTCCCGCGAGGGCAAGGCGCAGGTCGCGCTCGCGCAGATGCAGTACATGCTGCCGCGACTGCGCGGCTGGGGTCAGTCGCTGTCCCGGCAGATGGGCGGCGGCAAGGGCGGCGGCCTCGCCACCCGTGGTCCCGGTGAGACCAAGATCGAGACGGACCGGCGGCGGATCCGCGAGAAGATGGCGAAGATGCGCCGGGAGATCGCGGAGATGAAGACCGGCCGCGAGATCAAGCGCCAGGAGCGCCGGCGCAACAAGGTGCCGTCCGTCGCCATCGCGGGCTACACCAACGCCGGCAAGTCCTCCCTGCTCAACCGCCTCACGGGCGCCGGCGTCCTGGTCGAGAACGCCCTGTTCGCGACCCTGGACCCGACCGTCCGCCGCGCGGAGACCCCGGGCGGGCGGGTGTATACCCTGGCCGACACGGTCGGCTTCGTCCGGCATCTGCCGCACCACCTGGTCGAGGCGTTCCGCTCCACCATGGAGGAGGTCGGCGACGCCGACCTGATCCTGCACGTGGTGGACGGCTCGCACCCGGTACCGGAGGAGCAGCTGGCCGCCGTGCGCGAGGTGATCCGGGACGTCGGCGCCACCGACGTACCCGAGATCGTCGTGATCAACAAGGCGGACGCGGCCGACCCGCTGGTCCTCCAGCGGCTGCTCAGGGTCGAGAAGCGCTCCATCGCCGTCTCGGCCCGCACCGGCATGGGCATCGAGGAACTGCTCACCCTGATCGACGACGAACTGCCGCGCCCGTCGGTCGAGATCGAGGTGCTGGTGCCGTACACGCACGGCAAGCTCGTCGCCCGCGCCCACACCGAGGGCGAGGTGCTCTCCGAGGAGCACACCGCGGAGGGCACCCTGCTCAAGGCCCGGGTACACGAGGAACTGGCGGCAGAACTGGCACCGTACGTCCCGGTGTCGGTGGCCTGATCCAGAGCCAATCCAGAGCCATAGGAAAGGCCCGCTCCCTGGGGTGAAGGGGGCGGGCCTTTCAGCGCCCTGAAAGGGGCGCGGGGACTGCGCGGACAACCAACGACGGCGGTCAGTCGCCCACTCACCGCCAGGTGGCAGACGAGAGGGCGACTCGACTCCGCTTACTGCCCGGCAAACTTCTTGCTCACCGACTGGTACACGCCCTTGGCGACAGGACCCAGCCGAGGACCGGCCAGCCACCCTGAAGTCACCGGGCCGATGGACGTGTTGGACACCAACGCCGGCTTACCGTCCGCACCGGTCTCCACCCAGCCGCCTCCGGAGGACCCGGCGGTCATCGTGCAACCGATCCGGTACATCGTCGGGGCGGACTGCGCGATGGACAGCCGGCCCGGCTTGTCCTTGCACTGGTACAGCAGCTGGCCGTCGAACGGAGCCGCCTCCGGGTAGCCGGACGCGGTGATGCTGCTGACCTTCGGCACCGCGGGCGCGTCGAAGTTCACCGGCAGCGCCCCGCCGACCGTCTCCTCCAGCGACTTGCCGCCGTTGCCCTGCTCCGGCGTCACATGGATCACCGAGAAGTCGTACGGGGCGCCGTTGCCGCCGGTCTCCCCGCCCTGGTCGATCCACTGCTGCGAGGTCTGCGCCGCATCGGCCCACCAGACGCCGTACGGGGCGATCTCGGACCGGCTGGCGTGCTGCAGCTGGGCGGCCGGCTTGCCGGAGTTGTTGTACGACGGCACGAAGGCCATGTTGCGGTACCAGCCGCCGTTCTTGCCGGCGTGCACACAGTGACCCGCCGTCCACACGAGGTTGGACTTGCCCGGGTGCGCGGGGTCCGCCACGACCGTGCCCGAGCACACCATGTGGCCCTCGGGGGAGTCGAAGAACACCTTGCCCGAGGTAGCCGCGTTGGTGTGGTACGGCGCCGCGACCGCCTGCGCCTTCACCGGCTGCGGGGTCGGGTCCGTCACGCCCTGGTCACCCGAGATGTCGTTGTCGTGGACCCCCTTGTTCGGGTCGTTGGCATGACGCATCCGGTTCGGGTCCCACAGACCCTTGATGATCGGGTTGACGAAATCGTTGGCCTCGCGCAGCCAGTCCTGCTTGTTCCAGTTCTTCCAGGCGCCGTTCTTCCACTTGTCGAGGTCGATCCCGTGTTCCTTGAGCTTCTGCTTGAGGTCGTCCGGGATCCTGATCTTGCCGTCGCCGGTACCGGCCGCGGCCGCCGAGGCGGTCGGCTTGCTGTCGGCGTTGTCGTCGCCGTTGCAGGCGGTGGCGGTCAGTGCCAGCGCCGAGGCGAGGGTGACCGCCGCGAGCGAGGTCGAGGTGCGGCGGCTGCCCCTCTCTCGCCGACCAGTGAACGACGGTCGTATGGATCGCATGCTCTTGACTCCCCCTGCTGTGAAGGTACTCGGCGCTTCGGTCGCGACACCGGCCGCGAACTCATGGAACTTCATGCCGGTCTCACGCCCGTGTGAGAACGGCGTCCCAGACTATGCGGTTGCTGTGGGGGACTTCCGACGGAACGGCAACGGTTCGGCCACAAGCCATCTGACCAGGCCAATCATCCATGGATTTACCGGTTTGACGTCCCTTCACCACAACCGCCCGTGGTCCACACGGCGTTCCGCCTGCCGGCAGGCCGCCCGCGGCGCCGTGCGCAACGTGCCGTCTTCCCGGCCCGGCAATGATCTTGCGCAGACCCGTAACCCGTCGAACCGTCCGCGGTTGTAGCGGTGGGGGGCCCGCTGCCTGAACCCGGTCCCCGTGGATCAACTCGCCTCTGAACAGCGGGGAGGACAGCGACCTGTGGCCGTTACGGAGTCGATGGCTGGAGGCGTGCACGGGGAAGCTCCTGCTGTGCACGAGGGGATCCTCAGACGCCAGTCGGCGCGTGAATCCTCCGCCCGCACCTACGCCCGGGCCCTGCCCATCGTCCCGGTCCGGGCGCGAGGCCTCACCATCGAGGGCGCCGACGGCCGTCGTTATCTCGACTGCCTGTCCGGCGCCGGCACACTCGCCCTCGGTCACAACCATCCCGTCGTGCTGGAAGCCATCCGCAAGGTCCTCGACTCCGGCGCTCCCCTCTCCGTCCTCGACCTGGCGACCCCCGTCAAGGACGCCTTCATCACCGAGCTGTTCCGCACCCTTCCGCCCGGTCTCGCCGACCGGGCCCGTGTCCAGTTCTGCGGGCCCGCCGGAACCGACGCCGTGGAGGCCGCCCTCAAACTGGTCCGGACCGCGACCGGCCGCGCAGGCCTGCTCGCCTTCACCGGTGCCTACCACGGCATGACCGCCGGCTCCCTGGCCGCCTCCGGCGGCGCCCGTGACGTCCAGGTCGCCCGCCTGCCCTATCCGCAGGACTACCGCTGCCCCTTCGGCGTCGGCGGACCACGCGGCGCCGAACTCACCGCCCGCTGGACCGAGTCCCTCCTCGACGATCCCAAGTCGGGTGTGCCGCTGCCCGCCGGGATGATCCTCGAACCGGTCCAGGGCGAGGGCGGCGTGCTCCCCGGACCGGACGACTGGCTGCGCCGTATGCGCCGGCTCACGGCTGCCCGGTCCATCCCGCTGATCGCCGACGAGATCCAGACCGGCGTCGGCAGGACGGGTGCCTTCTGGGCCGTCGACCACAGCGGCATCACCCCCGACGTCATGGTCCTGTCCAAGGCCATCGGCGGCAGCCTCCCGCTGGCCGTGATCGTCTACCGCGACGATCTCGACGTCTGGCAACCCGGCGCCCACGCGGGAACCTTCCGCGGCAATCAACTCGCCATGGCGGCGGGCACCGCGACCCTCACATATGTGCGAGAGAACGGCCTCGCCGAACGAGCCGCCGCCCTCGGCGCCCGCATACTGGGCCGACTCGGGGAGCTGACCGACACCTTCGCGTGCGTGGGGGAGGTACGCGGGCGTGGCCTGATGATCGGGGTCGAGCTGGTGGACCCGGAAGAACCCCGGGCCGAACCCGCCGACCACCCCATCGCATCCTCCGGCCTGGAGCCCACTCGCACCCCGCACCCGGCCGCGCCCGAACTCGCCGCGGCCGTCCAACGGGAGTGCCTGCAGCGCGGATTGATCGTCGAACTCGGCGGCCGTCACTCGGCCGTGGTCCGGCTGCTTCCCCCGCTCACGATCAGCGACGAGCAGGCGGCAGCCGTTCTGGACCGCCTGGTGGACGCGGTCGCGGCGGTGGCCCGCACGCGCGAGGAAAACGGCCCATAGCGCAGTGCACACCACAGCCCACACCGCGGCCCTGCCCAGCGTGCGGGCCGAAAGCCGCGTATCCACCGCTCGGCCCCCGGAGCCCGTAGCACCCCTCGGGCCCGTCCCCCTTCGCATCTCAACCACCCCCATCAGTAAGGACATTGAGGCCGAGACCGGCCTCCCCTGGCACATCCACAGCCCTCTCCTGCACGTGCCGCTCTCCCCGCCGACCCGGTCCTCCGCCGAGGCCGAGGCAGCCGTCGACGCCACCCAGGCCGACCGCAGGCGACGCGGGAAGGGCGCCCGAGCGACAGCACGAGCCCCGCACCACCCAGTCGGCCACGAGGAGCCGTCATGAACGCCACCCCCACTCCCGACGGCAGCTCCGGTGCTCCCGACGAACAGGGAGACTCCGGCACCCCGGCCGCTCCCGTGCCGCTCGCCGAGTCGGTTCCCCCGCAGAAGAGGCGCACCGCGGATCTCACCCGAGTGACCGAGCCCGGCGCCGAGCTGCTCGAAGACCCCGACCCGCGCACCGCGGCCCAGGCCGCAGCCGTGGAGAACCTGTTGCGCTGCTGGGTACGCGAGACCAGCCTCGCCGCCCCCGTCAACGGCACCCTCCACGTCCCGCTCCCGGCCAGCGGCGCCGCCCTGCTCGTGCCGGTCCGCTACTGGTCGCCGACCGGCTGGCACCGCTTCGGTCCGCCACGCCTGGTCAGCGCCCCCGAGGCCGCCCCCGACGTCGACGCCGTCACCTTGGCGGCACTCCTCACCCGGGAGACGACCGGCGGCACGGGCAGCAGCTCCCGCTCCCAGCACCCCATCGCCGACGGCCACGGCCACGGCCACGGCCAGGACGGCAACGGCGACCAGGGCGCGGACCGCCAGGGGGAGGACAGATACGGCGCTGACGGCCACGGCGCCGACAGCCACGACGATGTGGTGGCCCGGGTGGCCGACTCCCTCCGTCGTACCGCGACGTTCATCCGCGAACGGCGCGAGCACCCTACCGACGGCCCCGACGTCTTCCTCTCCGCCGAGCAGGCCCTGCTCCTCGGACACCCCCTGCACCCGGCCCCCAAGAGCCGGGAGGGGCTGACCGAGGCAGAAACCCTGCTGTACTCACCGGAGTTGCGCGGCTCCTTTCCGCTGCACTGGATGGCTGTAGCCCCCTCCCTCCTCGTCACCGACTCGGCCTGGACCGAGCGCGGCCGTCCCGTCCCCGCCGCCCACCTCACCCGGCGCCTCGCCGAAACCGATCTCCCGCTGCCCAGCGGTTACGCCGCCCTTCCCCTGCACCCCTGGCAGGCCCGCGAGCTGCGCCACCGCGCACCCGTAGCCGCCCTCCTCGACTCCGGCCTCCTCCGCGACCTCGGCCCCTTCGGGCCTCGCTGGCATCCCACCTCCTCCGTACGCACGGTCCACCGATCCGGCGCCCCCGCGATGCTCAAGCTGTCGCTCGCCCTGCGTATCACCAACTCCCGCCGGGAGAGCCTGCGCAAGGAACTCCATCGGGGAGTCGAGGTGCACCGGCTGCTGCGCACCGGCCTGTCCAAGCAGTGGCAGGCCGTACACCCCTCCTTCGACATCGTCCGCGACCCGGCCTGGCTCGCCGTGGACGATCCGGACGGGCGGCCCGTCCCCGGATGCGACGTGCTGATCCGGCACAACCCGTTCGCACCGAGCGACGACGTCGGCTGCGTCGCCGGACTCGTCTCGCCCCGGCCCGTCCCCGAACCCGGCAGCAACTTTGCGACTCGGACGCCCAGTTGGACCCTGTGCTCCCGACTGGCCCAGCTCGTCGCGCGGCTCGCTGCACGCACCGGCCGGCCCGTCGGTGCCGTGGCCGTGGAGTGGTTTCTCCGGTACCTGGAGCAGGTCGTCCGCCCCGTGCTCTGGCTGGACAGCGAGGCCGGCATCGCGCTCGAAGCCCACCAGCAGAACACCCTGCTCCGGCTCGACCGCGACGGCTGGCCCTCCGGCGGCCGTTACCGCGACAACCAGGGCTACTACTTCCGCGAGTCCCGGCGCGCCGAACTGGACGCCCGGCTGCCCGGTATCGGTGAGCGCAGCGACACCTTCGTCTCCGACGAGGTCACCGACGAACGCTTCGCCTACTACCTCGCCATCAACAATGTGCTGGGCGTGATCGGCGCGTTCGGCTCTCAGCGCCTCGCCGACGAGCGACTCCTCATCGCGGCCTTCCGCCGCTTCCTCACCGACGTCGCCGCAGGGCCCACCGCACTGCGCACCCCGCTGCCCAGCCGCCTGCTCGACTCGCCCGTCCTGCGCTGCAAGGCCAACCTGCTGACCCGGCTGCACGGTCTCGACGAACTCGTCGGCCCGGTCGAGACCCAGTCCGTCTACGTCACCATCGCCAACCCCCTTCATTCCTGAGCGACTTGCCCCGCCTCCCCGCATTTCCGAGGAGCCTGACCCACCTCGTCTCCTGAGAGGAGCGCACCTTGCCTCCCACCGATGCGAACACCGGCCCCGGCGCCGACCTCGCCCATCCGGGCGCCCCCGTCCGCCCCGGTGCCCCGGTCCGCCCGGGCGCCTCCCTCCACCCGGGTGCCCCGGTGCTCCGGGACACCGGCGGCCCGCTGGCGGACGGCGCGGGCAGCAGCCGGGCCGCCCCGTTCACCGGGTTCGCCGTCGAGGACGACGACGGGGACTGCGAGGACACGCTGGACCTGCAGCTGCCCGCCGAGTTCCTCGCCCTCTTCGCCGGAGGGACGGGCTATCTACTGGACCAGCTCCATACGTGGGGTCCGGTGCTCACCCCGGTCGGCTCCTTCCAGCTCCAGCCCGCGCGCATCGAGGAAGACCTGCCGCTCATCCATCGGTGGATGAACGACCCCGCCGTCGCGCCGTTCTGGGAGCTGGCAGGGCCCCGGAACCGGACGGAGGACCATCTGCGCGCCCAACTCGACGGCGACGGACGCAGCGTGCCGTGCCTCGGCGTGCTGGACGGCACTCCCATGAGCTACTGGGAGATCTACCGGGCGGACCTGGATCCGCTGGCCCGCCACTATCCGGCCCGTCCGCATGACACCGGGATCCACGTCCTCGTCGGCGCGGCCACGGATCGAGGGCGCGGGCTGGGGTCCGGCCTGCTCCGCGCCGTGGCCGACCTGGTCCTCGACCGGCGCCCCGCGTGCGCACGGGTCGTAGCGGAACCCGATCTTCGCAACACCCCCTCCGTCGCAGCGTTCCTGAGCGCCGGATTCCGGTTCGCGGACGAGGTCGACCTGCCTGGCAAGCGGGCCGCCCTCATGATCAGGGACCGAGTCCTGCGCGACGTGTTGTAGCGCTGTGTGTTCGCGCCTTCACATGTAGTACGAAGGGCGGGTCGGTCGAGTTCCCATTCGATCCGAGAAACCTGAGGCGAGAAAATCGCGCTCGACCCACGAGTTCACCGCGCCGTTCGACACCTGTTCACCTCTCGCTCGTTCACTCCCCGCTCGTCGAGAGCTCGCGAGCGAGGCCGGCCCCCTGCGCGAGATCGCCCTGTCGCACCCCTCCACGCTCAAGACGCACCTCCATCCGAACCCCGCCCGTACCCCTCCCGCCGCCGCCCACCCCGTCCCACCAGGAGCCCGGTCGTGATCACGCCGCCTCTCCCCGCCTTGACCGCCCGTTTGTCAGTGCCGGGCCGTAGGGTGGTCGGGCTATGACGAAGCCCTCACTCCCCGAACTCCTCCACGCCGCCGTCACCGCTGTCGGCGGCACGGAGCGCCCCGGCCAGGTGACCATGGCCGAAGCGGTCGCCGAGGCGATCGACGGCGGATCCCATCTGCTGGTCCAGGCCGGCACCGGCACCGGAAAGTCGCTCGGCTATCTCGTACCGGCGCTCGCGCACGGGGAACGGGTGGTCGTGGCGACGGCCACCCTCGCGCTGCAGCGCCAGCTCGTGGAGCGCGATCTGCCCCGCACGGTCGACGCCCTGCACCCGCTGCTGCGCCGCCGCCCGGAGTTCGCGATGCTCAAGGGCCGGTCGAACTATCTCTGTCTGCACCGCCTGCACGAGGGCATGCCGCAGGACGAGGAGGACGGACTCTTCGACCAGTTCGAGGCCGCCGCGCCGACGAGCAAGCTGGGGCAGGATCTCCTGCGCCTGCGCGACTGGTCGGACGAGACCGAGACCGGTGACCGGGACGACCTCACACCGGGCGTGTCGGACCGCGCCTGGGCGCAGGTGTCGGTCTCGTCGCGGGAATGCCTTGGCGCGTCGAAGTGCGCCTACGGCGCCGAGTGCTTCGCGGAGATGGCCCGCGAGCGAGCCAAGCTCGCCGAGGTCGTGGTCACGAACCACGCGCTGCTCGCCATCGACGCCATCGAGGGCGCGCCGGTGCTGCCGCAGCACGAGGTGCTGATCGTGGACGAGGCCCATGAACTCGTCTCGCGGGTCACCGGCGTGGCGACCGGCGAACTCACGCCCGGCCAGGTCAACCGCGCGGTGCGCCGCGCCGCCAAGCTGGCGAACGAGAAGGCCGCTGATCAGCTCCAGACCGCCGCCGAGGGCTTCGAGCGGCTGATGGAGCTGGCCCTGCCGGGCCGACTGGAAGAGATCCCGGAAGACCTCGGCTACGCGCTGATGGCACTGCGGGACGCCGCGCGCACGGTCATCTCCGCGATCGGAGCGACGCGCGACAAGTCGGTGCAGGACGAGGACGCGGTCCGCAAGCAGGCGCTGGCCTCGGTGGAGACGGTGCACGACGTGGCCGAGCGGGTCCTGAACGGCTCGGAGTGGGACGTCGTCTGGTACGAGCGGCACGACCGCTTCGGTGCCTCCCTGCGCGTCGCTCCCATGTCGGTCTCGGGTCTGCTCAGGGAGAAGCTCTTCGCGGACCGCTCGGTCGTCCTCACCTCGGCAACCCTCAAGCTGGGCGGTGACTTCAACGGCGTCGGGGCCTCTCTGGGGCTCGGCCCCGAGGGCGTCGAGGGAGAGGACCTGCCGCAGTGGAGGGGCGTCGATGTCGGCTCGCCCTTCGACTACCGCAAGCAGGGCATCCTCTACGTCGCCAAGCATCTCTCGCGCCCCGCGCGGGACGGCGAGCGTTCCGACATGCTCGACGAGCTGAGCGAACTGATCCAGGCGGCAGGGGGCCGCACCCTGGGGCTGTTCTCGTCCATGCGGGCAGCGCAGCTCGCGGCGGAGGAACTGCGCACCAGGATCCCCGAGTTCCCGATCCTGCTCCAGGGCGAGGAGACCCTCGGCGAACTGATCAAAAACTTCGCGGCCGATCCGAAGACCTGTCTCTTCGGCACGCTGTCCCTCTGGCAGGGCGTCGATGTCCCCGGCCCGAGCTGCCAGCTGGTCGTCATGGACAAGATCCCGTTCCCGCGTCCCGACGATCCGTTGATGAGCGCGCGGCAGAAGGCGGTGGAGGACGCCGGCGGCAACGGCTTCATGGCGGTGGCCGCCACGCACGCGGCCCTGCTCATGGCCCAGGGCGCCGGCCGACTCGTCCGTGCGTCGGGGGACCGCGGTGTGGTCGCCGTACTGGACCAGCGGCTGGCCACCGCACGCTACGGCGGCTATCTCAAGACGTCGCTGCCGGACTTCTGGTCCACCACGGACCGTAACCAGGTCCGTAAGTCGCTGGCCGCGATCGACGCGGCGGCGAAGGAGACGGAAGCGCAGCAGGCCGAGGCGGAGTGATCACGGGGCGGCCTGACCAACGCCGGCCAGGCCGCCCCGTGATGCGCAAAGTGCCAGGTCCCCTGGACACAGGGGGGACACAGCAGGACCCCGGAACCGGCGCAGGGGTTCCGGGGCCCGGTCAGGGAGCGAGCAGCCGTACAGGGCCCGCCCGCCGCAGGCGTCACACGCGCCGCAGCACCGCGACGACCTTGCCCAGGATGGTCGCGTCGTCGCCGGGGATCGGTTCGTAGGCCGCGTTGTGCGGAAGGAGCCAGACGTGGCCGTCCTCGCGCTTGAAGCGCTTGACGGTGGCTTCGCCGTCGAGCATGGCTGCCACGATGTCGCCGTTCTCCGCGACGGGCTGACGGCGTACGGTGACCCAGTCGCCGTCGCAGATCGCGGCCTCGATCATGGAGTCGCCGACGACCTTGAGGACGAACAGCTCGCCGTCGCCGACGAGCTGGCGGGGGAGCGGGAAGACGTCCTCGACGGACTCCTCCGCGAGGATCGGGCCACCGGCGGCGATCCGGCCGACCAGCGGGACGTACGACGCGGCGGGCTTGCCGGCGGTGTCCGTGGGCTGCACGGTCACGGCCTGGTCCGAGCCGCGGACCTCGTACGCGCGCGGGCGGTGCGGGTCACGGCGCAGGAAGCCCTTGCGCTCCAGCGCCATCAACTGATGCGCGACCGAGGACGTGCTGGAGAGGCCGACGGCCTGGCCGATCTCGCGCATCGACGGCGGATATCCGCGTCGCTGTACCGAGTCGCGGATGACTTCGATCACGCGACGCTGCCGGTCGGTGAGTCCGGAGCTGTCCGCCCGGATTCCTGGAGGTCGGCCCGGCAGAGAGCGCTTGTGTCCCTCGGGATTCGTGGCTTCGTTCATCACATGTACCGGCTCGACTCGGCCCTGGGAGCGGTCCTGGGCGGTGATGGTGGCACTGTCTGCGGTGGTGGTCACGTCGGCCCCTCTCGATGGTCTCCCTGCTGGACAACGGTAGTTGCTTTCGAAAGGTTGCGCCAAACACACGTTCGAGTGAAAAAGTGCGATTCACCTGACGCGATCATGTGTCTGGGTGTATTGCTAACGCCCCACCTGGCGGGCAAAAGCGCCCATCGTTGTACTCTTCACCGCCGGGGTTGCCGACCTCGTGGGTCGTTACCCAGTCTGCCATCCGGAATCCGCGCATCCGGGCTCCGGGGCCCTTCTGTGCCGGAGTCCCACGCGTCCTCCGTGCGGCGCCCACGGTATCTCCGTAAGTGCCACAGTGGTACGGCTCTGCGCCCGCGTGTCCCCGGCCGGACCGCCCGCGTGGTGGGGTCCGCCCCTCTTCTGCCGCGACACGCGTGACTGCCTGCTGCGACACGCGTGACTGCCTGGGTGTATGAGCCAATCCCCACATCTAGTGGTTGGATGGCTACAGCAGCCCACAAGTTGTGGTCCCCCGGGTCTGAAGCGGCTCCACGATCGCCTATGCTTAGGGCTGCTTCGCGGGGCCCATGGGCCCGGTGAGGTTGTTGAGTCTGCTGTGAGGAGGGTTGGAGATCATGCACTGCCCCTTCTGCAGGCACCCCGACAGCCGCGTGGTCGACAGTCGTACGACCGACGACGGCACGTCCATCCGCAGGCGCCGCCAGTGCCCTGACTGCTCCCGTCGTTTCACGACCGTGGAGACGTGTTCGCTCATGGTGATCAAGCGGTCCGGGGTCACCGAGCCATTCAGCCGTACCAAGGTCATCAACGGTGTGCGCAAGGCATGCCAGGGACGGCCTGTCACCGAGGACGCACTCGCCCAGCTCGGCCAGCGGGTCGAGGAGGCGCTGCGGGCCACCGGAAGCGCCGAGCTGTCCACCCACGACGTGGGGCTGGCCATACTCGGCCCGTTGCAGGAACTCGACCTCGTCGCCTTTCTGCGATTCGCCTCCGTCTACCGGGCGTTCGACTCGCTCGAGGACTTCGAGGCCGCCATCGCGGAGCTGAGGGAGACGGCGCGGGGCCCCGCCGCGGACGACGAAGACGCGGGAGCGGGGAGCCAGGAAGACGAACGCGGGCCCGGCGGGACCACTCAGGTTCCCGTGCCCGCCCACGCCGCCGACTGATCGGCGGGCCGGAAGCCGGGGGGAGGCCCGGATTCCGGCCGGACGGCGGCGACCAAGACCTGTTGCGGGTGGCAGCTGAGGGTGCCCGCAATACACGACAGAACACCGTGCCACGGGAACAAACGGGGCACTTCAGGGCGTTTTTGCCCGTAGAGGGAGGCGGCATGACAGAGACGGCGAGCGGTCCGGCGCGAGGTTCCCGAGCCAAGGGCGCCAAGGCCACCAAGGGGCTGCGTATCGAGCGCATCCACACCACCCCCGGCGTACACCCGTACGACGAGGTCGAGTGGGTGAGCCGTGACGTCGTCATGACCAACTGGCGCGACGGCTCGGTCAACTTCGAGCAGCGTGGCGTCGAGTTCCCCGACTTCTGGTCGGTGAACGCGGTCAACATCGTCACCAGTAAGTACTTCCGCGGTGCCGTCGGCACCCCGCAGCGCGAGACCGGCCTCAAGCAGCTGATCGACCGCATCGTGAAGACGTACCGGAAGGCCGGTGAGGACCACAAGTACTTCGCCTCGCCCGCCGACGCCGAGATCTTCGAGCACGAGCTGGCGTACGCCCTCCTGCACCAGATCTTCAGCTTCAACAGCCCCGTGTGGTTCAACGTGGGCACCGCGCAGCCCCAGCAGGTCTCCGCCTGCTTCATCCTGTCCGTCGACGACTCCATGGAGTCGATCCTCGACTGGTACAAGGAAGAGGGCATGATCTTCAAGGGCGGCTCCGGTGCCGGCCTGAACCTCTCCCGCATCCGCTCCTCCAAGGAGCTGCTCTCCTCCGGCGGCAACGCCTCCGGTCCGGTCTCCTTCATGCGCGGCGCCGACGCCTCCGCCGGCACCATCAAGTCCGGCGGTGCCACCCGCCGCGCCGCCAAGATGGTCGTGCTCGACGTCGACCACCCCGACATCGAGGACTTCATCGAGACCAAGGTCAAGGAGGAGGAGAAGATCCGCGTCCTGCGCGACGCGGGCTTCGACATGGACCTGGGCGGCGACGACATCACCTCCGTCCAGTACCAGAACGCCAACAACTCGGTCCGGGTGAACGACGAGTTCATGAAGGCGGTCGAGGACGGCGGCAACTTCGGCCTGCGTGCCCGGATGACCGGTGAGGTCCTCGAAGAGGTCGACGCCAAGGCGCTCTTCCGCAAGATTGCCGAGGCCGCCTGGGCCTGCGCCGACCCGGGCATCCAGTACGACGACACCATCAACACCTGGCACACCTGCCCCGAGTCCGGCCGGATCACCGCGTCGAACCCGTGCAGCGAGTACATGCACCTGGACAACACGTCCTGCAACCTGGCCTCGCTGAACCTGATGAAGTTCCTCAAGGACGACGGCAAGGGCAACCAGTCCTTCGAGACCGAGCGCTTCCAGAAGGTCGTCGAGCTGGTCATCACCGCGATGGACATCTCGATCTGCTTCGCGGACTTCCCGACCCAGAAGATCGGCGAGAACACGCGCGCGTTCCGCCAGCTCGGCATCGGCTACGCCAACCTCGGCGCCCTGCTGATGGCCACCGGCCACGCCTACGACTCCGACGGCGGCCGCGCTCTCGCCGGCGCCATCACCTCCCTGATGACGGGTACGGCCTACCGCCGCTCCGCCGAGCTGGCCTCGGTCGTCGGCACGTACGACGGCTACGCCCGCAACGCCGACGCCCACAACCGCGTCATGAAGCAGCACGCCGACGCCAACGGCAAGGCCGTCCGCATGGACGACCTGGACACCCCCGTGTGGGCCGCCGCCACGGAGGCGTGGCAGGACGTGGTGTGTCTTGGTGAGAAGAACGGTTTCCGTAACTCCCAGGCGTCCGTCCTCGCCCCGACCGGCACCATCGGTCTCGCGATGTCCTGCGACACCACCGGTGTCGAGCCCGACCTGGCGCTCGTGAAGTTCAAGAAGCTGGTCGGCGGCGGCTCGATGCAGATCGTCAACGGCACCGTCCCGCAGGCCCTGCGTCGCCTGGGCTACCAGGAGGAGCAGATCGAGGCGATCGTCGCCCACATCGCCGAGCACGGCAATGTGATCGACGCCCCCGGCCTGAAGCACGGGCACTACGAGGTGTTCGACTGCGCCATGGGCGAGCGCGCCATCTCCCCGATGGGCCACGTCCGCATGATGGCCGCGATCCAGCCGTGGATCTCCGGCGCCATCTCCAAGACGGTCAACATGCCGGAGACGGCGACCGTCGAGGAGGTCGAGGAGATCTACTTCGAGGCCTGGAAGCTGGGCGTCAAGGCGCTCGCGATCTACCGCGACAACTGCAAGGTCGGCCAGCCGCTCTCCGCCAAGAAGAAGGAGGACGAGAAGGCCGAGATCGCCGTGAAGGCCGAGGACACGATCCGTGCCGCGGTCGAGAAGGTGGTCGAGTACCGCCCGGTCCGCAAGCGGCTCCCCAAGGGCCGCCCGGGGATCACCACGTCCTTCACCGTCGGCGGCGCCGAGGGCTACATGACGGCCAACTCCTACCCGGACGACGGTCTCGGCGAGGTCTTCCTGAAGATGTCCAAGCAGGGCTCGACCCTCGCGGGCATGATGGACGCCTTCTCCATCGCGGTCTCCGTCGGCCTCCAGTACGGCGTGCCGCTGGAGACGTACGTCTCGAAGTTCACCAACATGCGCTTCGAGCCGGCCGGTATGACGGACGACCCGGACGTGCGGATGGCCCAGTCGATCGTCGACTACATCTTCCGCCGCCTGGCGCTGGACTTCCTGCCCTTCGAGACCCGCTCCGCGCTCGGCATCCACTCCGCCCAGGAGCGCCAGCGGCACCTGGAGACCGGTTCCTACGAGCCGGCCGACGACGAGGTCGACGTCGAGGGCCTGGCCCAGTCGGCGCCGCGCGCCCAGGAGCTCAAGGCGGTCGCCGCGCCGAAGTCCGAGGTGGCCGTGCCCGCCCCGAAGCAGGCCCACACCAGCGCCGAGCTGGTGGAGATGCAGCTGGGCATCCAGGCCGACGCCCCGCTGTGCTTCTCCTGCGGTACGAAGATGCAGCGGGCCGGTTCCTGCTACATCTGCGAGGGCTGCGGCTCGACCAGCGGCTGCAGCTGACGGTGGGCCAAGCTGCATCTGATGCAGCGTTCGGCCGGCCGGCCGAAACCCCGTAGTGCCTGGTAGCGAGGGGGATCCGGATACCTTCCGGATCCCCCTCGCTGTCGTTTGCCCACCGTGGCCTTCCCGTCAACACAGCTGAAATGAGGGCGACTTCTGTTAGCCTGCTCCATACCAAACCTTTTGGTATGGAGAGGAGGGGGGCGGAGTGAGCGCGGAGAGATCGGCGTGGCTGGACGAGGGCCTGACGCTGCTGGCGGAGCAAGGTGCCCCGGCGGTGACGCTGGAGCGACTGTGCGCGCGCATGGGCATGTCGAAGGGCGCCTTCTACCACCACTTCGGATCGATGCCGAAGTACCGGACCCGATTGCTCGACCACTTCGAGGCCAAGTGCACCACGGCGATCATCGACAGGGTGGAGGCACCCGGCACGCTGCCGGCCCGGGAGCGGCTGGACCGGCTCATCGCGGAAGTGACCAAGGACGCCAGTCCCTCGCTGGAGGTCGCCCTGCGGGCCTGGGCGAAACAGGATCCGGAGGCGGCGCGGGTGCAGGAACGTGTCGACGCGACCCGCATCGGATATCTGCGGCAGCTGTGCGAACAGGCCGGTCATGGCAGACCGGACCAGATGGCCAAGATGCTCTATCTGATGTTGATCGGGGCGGAGCACCTCATGCCCCCGCTCCCGAAATCAGAACTGCGCGGCATGTACGAGCTGCTGATGCCGCTCCTGGACCGGCCGGCCTCCTGACTCCTCAGGCGACCGAGGGCGGCCCCTCATCCGGAAGGAACACAGCGTCATGAATGCCTACGCACGCCCGGAATCCGGTAAGTCCAACGCCAGAGGTCTCCGTCTGCTGGTGCCCCGTCTGATGCTCGCTGTCGCTGTGGCGCACATGATGGTGGGCCTCGTCTCCGCGTACGGGCACTGGAGCGGGATCGTCTCGGACGGGCTGTGGAACACGGTCCGCAACGACGACGATGCCCGCATGACGGCCCTGTGGTTCATGATCAGCGGGATTGCCTTCTTCGGCCTCGGGCTCCTTGCCAGGAGGTCCGTGATCGTCACGGGCACGATGCCCGCGGAGACCGGATGGATCCTGCTGGCAGCCGGAATCCCGGTGTCGGTGCTGGAACCGGTCTCGGGCGGCTGGTCGCTGATCGTCATCGGTGCACTGGCCGTTGTGATGTCACGGCGTGACCGTTTCACGACAGGCTTCGACCGGTCGGCCGCTCAGCGAGGGGCAGAGACAGTCGCGTCGGGTGCGGCCCCGGGGAATACCGCACCCTCCGAATAGGTGCTCTGGCCGTGCACGTACGCGGTTGCCGCAGTGCGGTAAGGGGCGTCACTCCAGGGTCGGCGCCCCTTACTTCTGCCCACCTCTACTGGGCCCTGCCCATGACCCGGGTGAAGGCCGCCGGGTCCTCCTCGAAGCCGTGCACGCCGGGGCGGAAGATCCACTCCCCGGAGCCGTCACGCACGAACTCGGCGATCGTGGCCGCCGTCGCGCCGGGCACCGAGCCGAAGTCGTCCTCGGCGAGCACGGTGTAGCCCTCCCGGACGCGCATGGCCGGATTCAGCACGTGGCCGAACGTCTTGTGTCCGGGCCGCTGTTGGATGACGACACCGACCACCACGCGTGCGTACCGGCCGTCGAGCCGGTCCAGCTCCAGCGTCATGACCTCGTCCCAGCCGAAGCCCCTGCCGTCCGTGCTGTCCCGGTTGAGGAAGATCGTGCCGTCCGGTGAGCGGCTGTCGAAGTGCACCAGATAGGCCGGCGCGCCGTATGCGTCGCCCGAGACGAACGTCGCGGCGATGATGTCGAGATCGGTGGGCGGCTGACCCACCGGACTGGGGTCCCACTTGAGTCCGACCTCGGCCTTGCGGATTCCCTTGCTGAACCCGGTCAACAGGCTTCCCCTTCCCCCTGGTGGTTGCCTTGTCCCCCAACTCCGCTGACGTCGGGGTTCCTTGTCCATCGTGCCACGCGTGCGGGGGCGCGTGCGCGGGTGATCTCCGCCGGAGCGTGACCGACGCCACGCCCGCTGGCCTTACGATGGCGCGGTGCTGGTCAAGTGGATTCGCTGCACCGTGGTGGACCGCCGCGGCTTCGAGCGGGGGCAGCGAAAATGGGCGGGGCTTCTGGGGGAGCCGGGTTTTCGGGGGCAGGGTGGCGGCTGGAGCCGGCAGCGGTCGGGCGTGGTGCACATCTTCGCCTTCTGGGAGAGCCGCGCCTTCTACGACTCCTTCATGGCCCGCTCGCACGACCGCCTGGCCTCCGCCCAGTCCGGCACGTTCAAGGACGCGCAGGTCAAGCTGTTCGAGTACCGCTTCGATGTGAAGACGGGCTTCGAACCGCGGTTCACCGACGCCGATCTGATCCGCGTGGCCCTGTGCCGGATCCACGAGGAGCGCGTCGAGCACTTCACACTCATGCAGGAGAAGGTGTGGAACCCCGCGATGGCGGGTTCGCCCGGCATGATCCGCGGCATGTTCGGTGAGGCGCCCGAGCAGGAGTTCCTGATCCTGTCGATGTGGCGGTCGGCGGCCGAGCACGGCAAGTACCGCACCGAGCGCGTGGAACGCCTCGCGCTGCGCGCCCAGACCGAGGCCGACGTGGCGGCGCTCTCCGGTGACATCGTGGACCTGGAGTCGTCCTGGACGGTCTGAGCCCGCACCCGCGAGTTTGAATATCAAACTCGCACGTAAGGCGCCGCTGTCAAACTCGCACGTAAGGTGTCACACGGGGGTCGGGAGCGCCTCGGGACGCGGGATTCGTGTGACCTATGCCGTATGGGGCCCGTACGAGTCCTCGACTCCCCCTCGTACGATCTAGGGTTTTGGCATGGCACGACCACGGCGCATCGTCCTTGTCCGGCACGGCGAGTCCACGGGCAACGTCGACGACTCCGTGTACGAGCGCGAGCCCGACCACGCTCTCGCGCTGACCGAGCGCGGCTGGAGACAGGCCGCGGAGACCGGCAAGGAGCTCCGGGAACTCTTCGGCCGGGAACGCGTGAGCGTGTACGTCTCCCCGTACCGGCGGACGCACGAGACGCTCCGCGCCTTCCATCTCGCCCCGGATCTCATACGCGTCCGGGAGGAGCCCCGCCTTCGCGAACAGGACTGGGGCAACTGGCAGGACCGCGACGACGTCCGCCTGCAGAAGGCCTACCGCGACGCGTACGGCCACTTCTTCTTCCGGTTCCCGCAGGGCGAGTCCGGAGCCGATGTGTACGACCGGGTCGGCGGCTTCCTGGAGAGCCTGTACCGCAGCTTCGAGGCACCGGACCATCCACCGAACGTCCTGCTGGTGACACATGGACTCGCGATGCGGCTGTTCTGCATGCGCTGGTTCCACTGGACGGTCGCGGAATTCGAGTCGCTGTCGAACCCCGGGAACGCCGAGGTGCGGATGCTCGTTCTCGGGGAGGACGGCAAGTACACGCTCGACCGGCCCTTCGAGCGCTGGCGAGAGCCGATGCCCTACTGGGCGAACGGATAGAGTGGCAGAGCGATGACCGCTGACTCCTCTTCCGCCGGGCGCCTGGAGCGCGCCCTGGCGAGCCTGCGCGGACTGGCCGTGGGGGACGCCCTGGGCTCCCAGTTCTTCGTTCCGGCGAACTACCCCCTGCTGAAGCGACGCGAGCTGCCCGCGGGGCCCTGGCAGTGGACGGACGACACCGAGATGGCCGGCTCCGTCGTCGCCGTCCTCGCCGCCCACCACCGCATCGACCAGGACGCACTGGCCCGTTCCTTCGCCGAGCACCACGACTTCGACCGGGGATACGGCCCCGCCGTCAACCGCCTGCTGAGACTCGTCCGGGAGGGTGAGGACTGGCGCGAGCTGGCCGCCGGGCTGTTCAACGGCCGGGGGTCCTGGGGCAACGGAGCGGCGATGCGGATCGCGCCCCTGGGCGCCTGGTACGCGGACGACCCGGAGCAGGCGATCCACCAGGCGGAGATCTCGGCCTACCCCACCCATCAGCACCGTGAGGCCGTCGTCGGCAGCATGGCCGTGGCCGCCGCGGCGGCGCTGGCCGGCTCCCCGGACGGCCCGCCCGGCCCCGAGGCACTCCTCGACGGCGTCATCGCCCTGGTGCCCAAGAGTGCGGTCGGCCAGGGACTCCGGCGCGCCCGGGACATGCTCGACTACGGCGACGCGGGCACCGTCGCGGCGGTGCTGGGCTGCGGCCGGCGTACGACCGCCCACGACACCGTCCCCTTCGCTCTCTGGTCCGCCGCACGCAGCCTCGGTGACTACGAGACGGCGTTCTGGACGACGGCCGGCGTGGGCGGCGACATGGACACGACCTGCGCGATCGTGGGCGGCGTGCTCGCCTCCGGCAAGGCGGGAGCCCCGCCCGCCGAGTGGACACAACGCACCGAGGCGCTGCCGGAGTGGGTACCGACGAGGGTCTGACGGGTCCGGGTCCGGGTCGGCGGGGCCGAGGCGAGCCTTCGGGCCGCGCTTTCTGCCGAGCAGGAGGATTACGTCCTTTCGGGCTCAAACTTCCCTCCGTCCGGGCCCACGCTTTCCTCCGTCCGGCCCCATATTCGCTGCGTCGGCTAAGAAACTCTCCGTGCCCGCTGGGAACTCTCCGTGATCGCCGCCCGTTCTTCCGGTGGCAGGCGTAGTGCTGGTTCTGGCTGTGGTGATTCTGATGCTCGGGCCCGCTGGGCTCATTGCTCCGGCGAGCCGACGGCAAGGGATTTTCGGCAGCCGCTTCTTCGTCCCGTCCTGGGCGGCCGAGCCGAGCACGGTCGTCAGGGTCTGATCCGACCGCGGGGGGTGTCTCACCCTCTCGGATGCGCTCGGCGCGACACCGGCCACGAGGCTGTGCATGGTGATTTCATGATCACAGCACCTGAGCCCAAGAAGACCGTTTTCCGGATTCCGCGAGTATTCGCGGTGAGCGCCGCCGTGGGCATCGCTTGTGCGGCGGGCGTGGCGACTGCCACGTCCGCCGTGGCCGTGACGCCCCCCGCACACGTCGCCACAAAGGCCGCCCCGGCCTTGGGTCACGGCGGCGGAGGCGAGGGCGACAACAACAGCAACAACAAGTGCGCCAACGGTCTCCTCGACCTGCTCAACTTCTGCAACTGACCGACAACCGGCGGTAGTTCCTGCCGGCCAACCACACAACTGCATAGGCAAGAAGTCCACCCATCTATCCACCCACCTCCAGGGCGGTCAGGAACAGGGGCAGGTTCCCTCTTCCTGACCGCCCTGCCGACCGCAACCGAAGGTTTGCGCCCGCTGCTCCGGCCGGGGGCAGGATTGCCGCGGGTCGAGTCCGCCCCGGACCTCGGCAGTGTGCGCGAGGAGTTCCTCGCCCTGTGCCGGCGGGTGCGCCGGATCAGGTACTCGCCGCCCGGCGTGGCCCTGCGCTCGGTGATTCACGAGTGCGATGAAGCCCAGGCGGAGCGCTTCCGGGAGGTGATCGTCGGAGACGTGGTGGAGCCGACCGTCGAGCTTCTCGGTGAGGTTCTCGTCCGTGGAATGGAGCGGGGCGAGGTTCGTCCGGATGCCGTCAACGGCCATGTCCTGGATGCCGTCCCGGCCATGACGATGTACCGCTCGAAGATGTGCGCCAGCGAATGGAACGACCAGGAGCTCAAGGGGATGATCGACCAGCTGATGCTCCCGCTGCTCCGGCGTCAAGGAGTCTGACGCTCCCGCCGTAAGGAGTCCGATCCCGGCCGGCGGTGATCTGCGCGGCGCTCCGGCGACCGGGGTGTCGGGTCACGATCGCGGCGGCGTAGGCTGAGGGCGCCATGCCGTACGAACCGCCTACTCACACTGTCGAGCGCTCCCTGCGCGCCACGACCGGAGCGAAGGTCATCGCCGGTGTCGACGAGGTGGGGCGCGGCGCCTGGGCCGGACCCGTCACCGTCTGCGCCGCCGTCACCGGACTCCGCCGTCCCCCCGTGGGGCTGACCGACTCCAAGTTGCTGACGATCAAGCGGCGTACGGAACTGTCCGAGGTCCTGCGGGCATGGGTGACGGCCTACGCGCTGGGGCATGCTTCCCCCGAGGAGATCGACGACCTGGGGATGACGGCGGCACTGCGGCTCGCCGCAGTCCGTGCGCTGGACGCCCTGCCGGTCCGCCCCGACGCCGTGATCCTCGACGGGAAGCACGACTACCTCGGCGCCCCCTGGAGGGTCCGCACGGTGATCAAGGGCGATCGCTCGTGTGTGGCCGTGGCCGCCGCGTCGGTGATAGCCAAGGTTCAGCGCGACAAAATGATGGCCGAACTGGGTGTCGACCATGCAGACTTCGGGTTTGCGGACAACGCCGGGTATCCGTCGCCCGTGCACAAGGCCGCACTGGCGGAGTGGGGGCCCACCCCGCACCACCGCTTGTCGTGGGCGTATCTTGATGCGTTGCCTCAGTGGCGGCACCTCAAGAAGGTCCGCAGCTGGGCGGACGGAAGCGTTCCGGAGATCGAGGGCCAGCTCGGCTTCGATTTCTGACGGTTCCGCTCGCACTGATGTGCCACCCGGTCACCCGCGCCGCACCAATGTTTGATAAATATCAGCTCATGCCTCTCATTCCCGAGGAGCCTCAGATTCACGAGAGTGCCCAGGGTCCCCGCGTCACTCCGGCCAGCGGCCGTACCGCGCCGACCCCCCGTCCCGTACCCGGCCCCCGCCCCGCGGCGTCCCGCCCCGGTCGTCCCGGCCCTCAGCGGCCGGCACCGCCGGTGCAGCGCACCCCGCGTGACGTGGCTCCGGCCCAGCCGAGTCCTTCGGGCCCGGCCGCTCCCGCCGCCCCGGCGGCGACCCCGCAGATCCAGCTGATCCCGGCCTCGGCCGGTGGTGCGCTCGACGCCGCCGACGAGGCGGTGGACCTGCTCCTGGACTCGGGCCGTGCCCCGGGCGACGTGCTCGTGATCACCACTGGTGCCCTGCATCCGTGGGCGGAGCACGAGCTGTCCTTCGGTGAAGCCTCCTACTGGGCGCAGCACGACGCCGGTGACGACGTCTTCTACACGGACGCCGCCGTCGCCTCCCGTGCCGCGTCCCGCCCCGTGGTCGTCGTGGCCGTCAACGGAGGCCCCGCCTCCGCTGCCGCCTCGGCTCTGCCGCTGGCCCACGCCCGGGCCGGTGCCCTGCTGATCGTCTGCGGCGATCCGCAGCAGATCAACGCGGTGCTGGGCGCCGGGGTCTGAGCCGCGTCCGGCGCCTCGGGGCACCGGGGTGACGTAGCTGCCGCTCCGGCGGCATCCGCACGGCGCGCCCTTTGGCATGCCCGGACGACCGACGGTCGTTCCGCCAAGGGGAGCGGCTCCACGGCCGCACGCCGGCGCCAGGACGCCGACTGCACAGCAGCCGTCGTCGGGCGCAAGCCGGACCGGACACCGGCTTCGGGCTCGGCCTTCCGGTTCGGCTCGGACTTCCGGCTCAGCCTCGGCCTTCCGGTTCGGCTCGGCGCAGGCCCGCACGGCGTCCCGGTGGTCGAGGGGCGGACGTACGCCGGACCGACGTGCCGATCTCGGTCGGTCGTGCCGGTGACGCGGGCGCCCCGTGACGGCCGAGGGCCTGCGGCTGCCGCCGCCGGCGTCAGCGGGCCGCCGCGCGGCGGAGGACCTCGGAGACGGGGCCGCCGGTGCGTGGGGTGAGGGGCGGGGCCTCCGACAGGGCGAAGGGCTCCGGCGTGGAGTCGGCGTTGGGGTGGCGGCCGCTGCGGCCCTCGCCCAGCACATGCCAGCCGTCATGGGTCAGCGTGATGTACGCCCCGCACCGCAGCCCGTGCAACGTGCAGGCGTCACGCAGGCCCCACATCCAGGCACCGTCCTCCTCCGTCCAACGCGCGTCGCCCTCACGGCAGTAGACGAGAATGGCCGTGCGCACCGGGGTACGGCGGCGTAGGTCGTGCGGGATGATCCGGCGCAGCTGCGCGAGCAGGGCGTTGCGGAACATCCAGCCGTCGGCCGGGTCGACGTGGCGGGTGAACGACGCGCTGGCGCACAGCCGCTCCTCGGGATCGAGTACGGCCACGATGGCCGTCGAGATGCTCGGCCGATGGCGGGTGTGCAGTCCGCCGACGACCTCACGGGGGTTGCGCAGCAGGGGGATTCCGGCGGCGGCCCATTCGGCCGGTTCGAGCAGGCGACTGGCGGAAGCGGCGGACGCGGACGTCGACAACGAGGCCGCCGAGGCCGAGGCGAATCCGAAGGTCACGTTCCTCCCTTCGGCTACGCGCCCACACAGCGGGCGGGGTCGGATTGAGGGACCGCGCACCACAGCAGAGCCCAGCCGGATCACGGACGAGCCGTGCGGGGAGCGGACCTCAATTCTTCCTGTCGAACTTGGATGCGGCAACGCGCAATTGGGGCCACCGGCGGTTATCTGGCGGTGCGTGGCTTATATTCCTACCCAAAGGTGAGCCCCACGACGCCTGAGGTGACGGCTCGTGCCCCGTACGGCTGCCGGGACCGGGGGCGCGGTCGACCCTGAATGGCCTGGACAGCTCGGGCGGGACCTCGTCGTGGGGTTTCCTCGGCCGATGCCGGGCGGACGCACCGGTCGTGCGTCGATCCACGCCGCTCACGCTGAGTGAATTGGCCGAGGGTCCGCGCCATCGGGTTGCATGGGGGCATGGACACCCTGGAGCTGCGCGCCGAAGCCGATGCCGTCCTTGCCGAGCTCGTCGGTGCCCCGGAGGGCTCGGCGCGGTTGCGGGAGGACCAGTGGCGAGCGGTGGCGGCCCTGGTCGAGGAGCGTCGGCGGGCGCTGGTGGTGCAGCGCACCGGCTGGGGCAAGTCGGCGGTGTACTTCGTCGCCACCGCGCTGCTGCGGCGGCGTGGCGCGGGCCCGACGGTGATCGTCTCGCCGCTGCTGGCGCTGATGCGCAACCAGGTCGAGTCGGCGGCACGGGCCGGTATCCGGGCGCGGACGATCAACTCGGCCAATCCGGAGGAGTGGGACGCGATCCACGAGGAGGTCGAGCGCGGCGAGACCGACGTGCTCCTCGTCAGCCCGGAGCGCCTCAATTCCGTGGACTTCCGCGAGCAGACGCTGCCCAGGCTGGCCGCCACGACCGGTCTGCTGGTGGTGGACGAGGCGCACTGCATCTCCGACTGGGGCCATGACTTCCGCCCCGACTACCGCAGGCTGCGCGCGATGCTGGCCGAGCTGGCCCCCGGCGTGCCGGTGCTGGCCACCACCGCGACCGCCAACGCGCGCGTGACCGCGGATGTGGCCGAACAGCTGGGTACGGGCGCCGGCGAGGCCCTGGTGCTGCGCGGCCCGCTGGACCGCGAGAGCCTGCGCCTCGGGGTGGTCCAACTGCCGGACGCCGCGCACCGCCTGGCCTGGCTCGCCGAGCACCTCGACGAGCTGCCGGGCTCCGGGATCGTCTACACGCTGACGGTGGCCGCCGCCGAGGAGGCCACCGCCTATCTGCGGCAGCGCGGCTTCGAGGTGGCGTCCTACACCGGCCGCACGGAGCACGCCGACCGGCTGCAGGCCGAGGCCGACCTGCTGGAGAACCGGGTCAAGGCGCTGGTCGCGACGTCCGCGCTGGGCATGGGCTTCGACAAGCCGGACCTGGGCTTCGTCGTCCACCTCGGCTCGCCGTCCTCGCCGATCGCCTACTACCAGCAGGTGGGCCGTGCGGGCCGCGGGGTGGAGCACGCCGACGTACTGATGCTGCCGGGCAAGGAGGACGAGGCGATCTGGCGCTACTTCGCCGACACCGCGTTCCCGCCCGAGGCGCAGGTCCGCCAGACCCTCGCGGCACTCGCCGGCGCGGGACGACCGCTGTCCGTGCCGGCCCTGGAGGCGGCGGTGGACCTGCGGCGTACCCGGCTGGAGACGATGCTGAAGGTCCTCGACGTGGACGGGGCGGTCAAGCGGGTGAAGGGCGGCTGGGAGAGCACCGGGCAGCCCTGGGTGTACGACACGGAGCGGTACGCCTGGGTGGCGCGGCAGCGGGCGGCCGAGCAGCAGGCCATGCGCGAGTACGTGCACACGTCCCGGTGCCGGATGGAGTTCCTGCGCCGGCAGCTGGACGACGAGGGGGCCGCCCCCTGCGGCCGGTGCGACAACTGCGCCGGCTCGTGGATCGGGTCCGCCGTGTCGGCCGAGGCGCTGAAGGGGGCCACGAAGGAACTGGACCGGCCGGGCGTGGAGGTCGAGCCGCGCCGGATGTGGCCGACGGGGATGCCCGCTCTGGGCATCGAGCTCAAGGGCCGTATCCCGGCGGGGGAGCAGTGCTCCACCGGGCGCGCCCTGGGCCGGCTCTCGGACATCGGCTGGGGCAACCGGCTGCGCCCGCTGCTGGCGGAGAACGCACCCGACGGCCCGGTCCCCGACGACGTCCTGCAGGCCGCGGTGGCCGTCCTCGCCGACTGGGCGCGCTCTGCGGGCGGCTGGGCGCCGAACGTCCCGGACGCCTCGGCCCGGCCGGTCGGAATCGTCTCGGTACCGTCCCTGACCCGCCCGCAGCTGGTCGGTTCCCTCGCCCAGGGCATCGCGGCCGTCGGCCGCCTTCCCTACCTGGGCGGCCTGACGTACACCGGGCCGAACGGGGCGCACGCGGCTCGCCGCAGCAACTCCGCGCAGCGCCTCAGGGCGCTGTCGGGCGCCTTCACCGTGCCGGAGGACCTGGCCGCGGCTCTGGCCGGCTCTCCCGGCCCCGTCCTGCTCGTGGACGACTGCACCGAGTCCGGCTGGACCCTCGCGGTCGCGGCCCGCCTGCTCCGCCGGGCCGGCAGCGGGCCCGTCCTCCCGCTGGTCCTCGCCGCGGCGGGCTGACCACCGGCCCCTCCGCCCGCGACTTTTCACGGCCGTACGGCGCCCGCGCCCACCCCTGTCCTCAAGTTCCCGTGCCCATCCATGTCACGGTTCCGTCCCCGGCTGCGTCGGTCCTGGTGAAGCTCCTCACACGACTACGAACGAGAGGCCACGGGATGGGCACGGACGCACCAAAAGCGCGGCAGCGAAACCCCTGGCTGGTACTGGCGGTACTCTGCGCGAGCTTCTTCATGACGCTGCTGGACACCACGATCGTCACCATCGCCATCCCCGACATGGCGAAGGGGCTGCACGCGTCGCTGGACGACATCCTCTGGTTCGCCAACGCCTACATGCTGGTCTTCGCGACGCTGCTGCTGCTCTCCGGACGGCTCGGCGACCGGTTCGGGCCGCAGCGGGCCTTCGCCGCAGGACTCGCGGTCTTCACCGCAGCCTCCGCGGTGTGCGGCCTCGTGGACACCCCGGGGCAGATGATCGCGGCCCGGGCGGTCCAGGGGCTCGGCGCCGCCGTGATGATGCCGCAGACCCTGGCCCTGATCAGCGCCGTCTTCCCGGCGGAGCGCCGCGGCGCGGCCTTCGGCGTGTGGTCGGCGGTCGCGGGCCTCGCCACGGTCGCCGGTCCCGCGGTCGGCGGTGCGGTGGTCTCCGGCCTGGACTGGCGCTGGATCTTCTTCATCAACCTCCCGATCGGCGTGGTGGCCCTGTTGGGTGCGCTGGTCGTGGTGCCCGACGTGCGCACCGGGCAGCGGTCCTCGCTGGACCTGCCGGGCGCCGTCCTGTCCACGGCGGGCCTCAGCCTGATCGTGTACGGGCTGATCGAGGGGGAGCGCTACGACTGGGGCACCATCACGTCCTTCCTCAGCATCCCGCTGGTCCTCGCGCTCGGCGCGGTGCTCCTCGGGGTCTTCGCCCTGCATCAGCGCTCCCGTCAGGACAGCCGTCCGCTGGTGCCGTTCGAACTGTTCCGCAGCCGCGGGTTCACCGTCTCGGCCATGCTCGGCGCGATGCTGCTGTTCGGTTCCATCGGCGTGCTGCTGCCGCTCACCCTCTATCTCCAGTCCGTACTCGGGCTCTCCGCGGGCAAGGCCGGTCTCGCCCTCGTACCGGGACCGCTGGTGTCCTTGTTCGTGGCGCCCGTGGCCGGCAACGCGGTCGGCAAGCTGGGCGGCCGGAAGATCCTCGTCCCCGGCCTGCTGATCTTCGGCGCCGGTATCGCCCTCACGGCGGTCATGGCCAAGGCGGACTCCAGCGTGTGGGCCGTCATCCCCGGCCAGATCGTCTTCGGCGTCGGCATGGGCCTGGTGTTCGCACCGACCAGCACCCTCGCGATGCAGGAGATCCCGCCGCGCCTGACCGGTGTCGCCTCCGGCATGTTCACCACGTTCCGGCAGATCGGCGCCGTCGTCGGGGCGGCTGCGGTCGGCGCCCTGCTGCAGAACCGGCTCGCCGCCGAGGGCGTCCCGGCGGCGGTACGGCAGCAGGCCGGGCGGCTCGCGGACGCGGCGTACGCCGGCGGACTCACCAACGCGGTGCACTATGGCCTGTTCCTGACGGTCGCGGTGGCGGTTGTCGCCTCCGCCCTCGCCCTGCTCATGCCGCCGGCCCCCGGACCGCGGCCGGAAGCCGCCACGGAGCCGCGCGCGGAGGCGGACGCCGCCCAGGCCCTGGACTAGCCGAATCCCCGAATCTCCATTTCCGAATCCTTGAATTCGCTGATTTCGCATTGTTCCCGAGGAGGAATTCCCATGTCGGAAAAGACTGTCATCCAGCGGTACATCACGGCGCTCGGCGATCAGGACTGGGCCGCTCTGGAAAAGCTGTACGCCCCGGATGTCGCGCTGTACGCACCCACCGCCTGGGGCGTCAAGGGCGTGGAATTCCTGCTGAAGTTCTGCCAGGAGATCCACCAGGCCCACCCCGGTATCCGTGCCGTCCTGCACGACGAGTTCTACAGTGCCGACGGCACCCGGGCGGCGTTCCGGTTCGCGCTGCACTGGCACAACACCGGCTCGTACTTCGGCAACGCGCCCACCGGCGAGCGCGGTTCGAGCCTGGAGCAGCACACCGTACGCATCGAGGACGGGCGGATCGTCGAACAGGTCGTCGGCGTCAGCACCATGGCGCTGCACTTCCTGCAGAAGGACGCGTGGGGCGTGACGTATGTGACGGACGCCGTCGACCCGGCCCCCGAGATCGTCTCCGCCCCGCAGGCGGAGAGCCGCCCGTGACGGAGCGGCCCATGGCGGAGCCGCCGGCGGCAGGGCCGCAGGTGACGGAGCCGCTCGTCGCGCGGCCCTGGTCCATCGAGGGCGTCTCCGGGCTGCGGGTGCCCAGGGACGTCGCCGAGCGGTTCCGCGCGCAGGGCTGGTGGCGGGACACCTCCGTCCTGCACGATTTGCTCCGGGTCGCCGCGGCGCGGCCCGACGACCCGGCGATCGTCGTGCACAGCGGGCACGGCCGTACCACCACCGTGCGCTACGCCGAGCTGGCGTTCCAGGTGCGGAGGTTCGCCGCCGCGCTGACCTCCCTCGGGGTGCGCCGGGGCGACCGTGTCGCCTTCCAGCTGCCCAACTGGTGGGAGGTGGCGGCGCTCACCCTCGCCTGCTGCTGGACCGGCGCGATCGCCGTACCCCTGCTGCCCACGCTGCGCGCCCTGGAGCTGGAGCGCATGCTGGCGGCGGCCCGCGCCCAGGTGTGCGTCGTCGTCGACACCTGGGAGGGCTACGACTGTGCGGCCGCGCTGGAGGAGATCTCGGCCCGGCTGCCCTGGCTGCGCCACGGCGTGGTGCACGGGGAGCGGGTGCCGCCCTGGGCGGTCGACTTCCGCGAGTACTTCCTGCGCACCCCGCACGAGGAACGCGTCGCCCCGCCGCGCCTGCCGACCGGCGCGGCCCTCGACCGGGTCTGCATGCTGCTGTTCACCTCCGGCACCACCGGGGAACGCAAGGCGGTGCTGCACACCGAGAACACCCTGTACGCGGGCACCGGGGCGGGGGCGAGCCCGGTCGAGCGGGGCTGGGCCGCCCGCGAGGTGTTCAGCACCCCGCACCCCGTCACCGGCCCCGCGGGCCTGCTGTACTGCGTGTGGGGCCCGATCCTGGCCGGGGGCACCGGCGCCTACCAGGACGTGTGGGCGCCGGAGCGGTATCTCGAACTGCTGTCGGCGGCCTCGGTCACGCAGACGTTCCTGGCGCCCTCCTTCGTCCAGCAGCTTCTGCAGGAGCAGCGCCGGCGACCCCGCTCGCTGCCCTCGCTGCGGTTCGTGATGACCGGGGCCGCGCCCGTGCACGCGGATCTCGCCCGCGCGATCCATGACGAACTGCGGGTCCCCGTGCGCTCGTGCTGGGGCATGACCGAGGCCGGCATGGGCTTCCGGACCCGTGAGGACGACCCCTGCGACTGGGCCGCGAAGAGCGACGGCTCGCCGATGCCCGGCCTTCAGGTGCGGCTGCCCTCGGTCCCCGGCGACGACGGCATCCACCGGCTGCAGGTCCGGGGCGCCTCGCTGGCCGTCGGGTTCTGGCAGCCGGGCTCCGGGGAGCCGTTCCACGAGACCTGGCAGCACGACGACGGCTGGCTGGACACCGGAGACCTGGTCCGCCAGGACGGCCGGGGCGGCATCCGCTTCGCCGGGCGGGCGAGCCGGCGGGTGGGCGCCACGTTCATGGTTCCGGTGGCCGAGGTCGAGCAGGAGATCCTCCGCCATCCCGGGGTGCGGGAGGTGGTGCTGGTCGGGTACGAGGAGGAGCCGGGGCACGAGAGTTCGTGCGCCGTGGTGGTGGCCGACGGGGACCGCTGTCCGACGCTGGCGGAGCTGGTCGGCATCCTCGTCGAGCGCGGCATGACGCGCTGGTATCTGCCGACGCGGCTGCTGGAGGTCGCCGAGCTGCCGCGCAACGAGAACGGCAAGATTCGGTACGAGCGGTTGAAGGCCATGATTGTAGACTCAGCAGGGCAGTTGGCGGGCGATCGCGACGAACGCCGGTCCTGGGTGAACGCCGATCCTGCGTGAACGGGGAGTCATGGCCGAGGCGACAGCCGTCTCCGAACGGTACGGGACCGCGGATCCGTTCGAGCGGTACCGGCAGCTGATGTTCGGCATCTCGTACCGCATGCTCGGCACCGTCGTCGATGCCGAGGACGTCGTCCAGGAGACCTGGCTGCGCTGGCAGCGCGTCGACCGGGACGCCGTGGCCGATCCGCGCGGCTATCTCGTGCGGGCCGTCACCCGTACCGCCATCGACCAGATGCGCCGCAGCCAGGCCCGGCGCGAGGAGTACGTGGGGCCCTGGCTGCCCGAGCCGCTGCTGGTCTCGTCCGATGTCGCGGTGGAGTCCTCGCTGCTCGGCGAGTCGCTGAGCATGGCCGTCCTGGTGATGATGGAGACGCTGTCCCCGCTGGAGCGCGCCGTGTTCGTGCTGCACGAGGTGTTCGGCTTCAGCTTCCCCGAGGTCGCCGAGGCGGTCGACCGCACCGAGCAGGCGGTACGGCAGCTCGGCAGCCGGGCCCGGCGCCATGTGCGGCTGCGCAACCGCCGCTTCGAGCCGGACCGCCGCCAGGCCCGTGAGATAACCGAGCGCTTCCTCGCGGCCTGCCTCGACGGCGATGTGGAGGCGCTCATGGCGGTGCTGGCCCCCGACGTGACGATGTGGGCGGACGGCAACGGACAGGCGGAGACCCCGCGCGTCCCGCTGCACGGAGCCGCCACGATCGCCGAGTACTTCGCGTCCACCGCGGGCCGCTATCCGGCCGGGCTCGCGGTCCGCATGGACGAGCGGTACGACGGTGCGCCGGCCGCCGTCCTGACCACACCGGCGGGGGTGTTCGCCGTGGTCACCGCCGACTTCGACCTGCTCGACGGACACCCCCGCATCAGCGCTGTACACGCCGTCCGGGCCCGCGAGAAGCTGGCCCGGATCCGCTCCGCGAGCTGAACGCCGGCGCCGGCCCGCGCGGGGCGGTCACTCCGGTACGGTGCCCGGGGCGTTGCGGCGTTGGCGGTTCAGGACCCACTGGGCCACGTGGATGCGGGAGGGCACGTCCAGGCGGCGCATGACCTCACGGACGTGGTTGACCACGGTCCACTCCGACAGCCGTAGCTGCTGCGATATCTGACGGTTCGTCAGACCTTGGCTGACCAGCATGGCCACCTCGTACTGGCGGGCCGTGAGCTGCACCGAGCGGGACACGGCCGACGCGGGCTCGGGGGCCGGCGGGCCGACGGCGAGCGCCTCGCCCGCGGCCGCGGCGGCGGAGAGCGCCCGCCCCTCCCGTCGGGCCGCCTCGTACTCGGGACCGGACAGCAGCCGGCGCGCGTCGCGCAGGGCGGTCGCAGAGGCGCCGTCGTCCAGCGGCGGATGCGCCCCGGTCGCCTCCCGCAGGGCGGACGCGGCCGCGAGCAGCCGGGCCACCCGGTGCCCCTGCTGCGGCAGCCGCTGCCACACGTGCAGCGCGTGCTCCTCCAGGACAGTGGGCAGCAGGGTGTGTTCCCCGATGGACCGCAGCCGGTGCAGGCTCTCCCACAGCAGCCGCTCCGACAGCGCCCGGTCGCCCCGGGAGTCGGCCAGCGCACCGCGCTGGGCCAGCACCAGCCCCTCGCCCCGCACGTCCCGGGCCCGCATGAACAGGGCGTTCGCCGTGTCCAGCAGATCGGCGGCCAGCTTGGCGTCCACCAGCCGGGTCCCGGCGGCCAGGGCCAGGGCGGCGTTCGCCACCTCGACCGTCGCCCCCTCGCCGGCTGCCGTGCGGAGCAGCTGCAGGGCGGCCTTGCGGACCGCCGCGGGTGCCGCGCTCTGCTGGGCGACCGCGAGCCGGGCCAGCGCCGCCTGCTCATGGACGGTGTCGCCCTGCTCGTGGAAGGCATGGGCCGCGTGCCGGAAGCAGTCCGCCGCCAGCCGCGCGTTGCCGCGGGCCAGCGCCAGCTCACCCCGTGCGGCCTCGGCCCGCGCGGCCTGCTCCCCGTGCCCGGGGGCGGCGAGGAACGCGGCCGACGCCCTGGCCAGCCACTGCTCACCGAGGGCGAGATGGCCGCTCACCAGCCAGAAGCGGTGCAGGGCCAGGGCCGCGCGGGCCGCGTCCGTGCGCCGGCCGCTCGCCTCCAGATGGGTCAGCGCGGCCAGCAGATCCTCGTGCAGCGGGGCCAGCCGGTGCAGCCACTGGGCCTGCTGCGGGCCCGTCAGATGGGGTGCGGCCTCCAGGGCCAGGGACAGGAAGTGCTCCGCGTGCCGGCGCCGGGCGTCCGGCAGCTCACCCGTCGCCGCCAGTTGTTCCAGGCAGAACTCGCGGACCGTGTTGAACATCGTGAACCGCGGTTCCTCGCCGCCCGGCGTCACCCGCAGCAGATGGTGGCCCACCAGCGCCTCCACCACCTGCTCCGCCCGGTACCCGGAAGAGTCCCACAACTTCTCGACGGTGGTGAGGTTCATGCTGGCCGTGAAGACCGACAGCAGGGTGAGCAGTCCGCGCTGCTCCCCGTCGAGCAGCCGGAAGCTGTGCTCGGTGATCGAGCGGACGGTGCGGTGCAGCGGCGAGCGCACGGCATGGTCGCCGCCCAGTACCGGCCGGCCCTCGCGCAGCCGGGTCAGCAGGCTGTCCACCTGGAAGAGCCGCAGCTTCTCGGCGACCAGCTCGATCGCCAGCGGCAGCCCGTCCATCCGGGTGCAGATCTCCGCCACCGCCTGGGCGTTCTGCGCGGTCAGCGTGAACGACGGGTCCATCGCCCGGGCCCGGTCGACGAACAGTTCCACCGCGGCGTAGTCCTGGAATTCGAGGACGTCCTGCCGGTACGGCGGCGGCGGGGCCGGCAGCGGGGGTACGGGGAAGAGCCGCTCCCCGTACAGGCCCAGCGGCCGGCGGCCGGTGGTGAGGATGCGCAGGCGGGGCGAGCGGCTCAGCAGGGTGTCGACCGCCATGGCGATGGCGTCCGCGCCCCGCTCGATGCCGTCCAGGACCAGCAGACTCGGCTCGTCCGGCAGCCGGGCCGCCAGGACCTCGGCGAGATCGTCGCCGCCGGCCGTCGCATGCAGATCGACATAGACGACCCGGACGTCCGGGACGTCGGCCACCGCCGCGCCGGCCAGTCGGCTCTTGCCGACGCCGCCGGGACCGACGAGAGTGATCAACCGGTGCGTTTCCTGGCCGAGTTGGGCGGACAGGGTGAGAATCTCCAGATCGCGGCCGACCAGCGTGGTGCGATGGCCGCGGGCGTGGGCCCGTGTGTCGACGAACAGTGGCCGGGACGCTCCGCCTGAGCCGAGCGCACCGGCCATCCCTGGTATATCCGGATCGTGGAACCTTTGTCGTGGTATTTGCGTTCCATTGCTCGGCACGATGACCCCCCGTTCGTCACCTAGCGTGAACTGCAAGGCAAAAGCATACGGCCAACAGTCCCGGGGAACGTCTCGGCTGAAATTGTTGGCTCATTCGCGCCGTACAGGTTGCATGGTCGAATTGGTATTTTGCCTCGCTTGTGTCAGGACCGCCCGGCAGGTCATCCCGAAAACCAGACCCCAGAAGGCCGCCCCGAGACCCAGCAGAGTGACGCCCGAGGCGGTGGTGAGAAACGCGACGAGTGCGGCGGTACGGTTGCGGGCCTCGGTAAACGCCCCCGAGAGACTGCCGCCGAGAGCGCCCAGCAGGGCGATGCCCGCGGCCGCCGCGATCAGGGCCGGCGGCAGCGCCGCGAACAGCCCGGCGACGGTCGTCCCGAACAGACCGACCGCGATATAGAGCACCCCACAACTCAATCCGGCCACATAGCGGCGGGCGCGGTCCGCATGGGCGTCCGGGCCGGCGCAGATCGCCGCCGTGATCGCGCCGAGGTTGAGCGCGTGCGCCCCGAAGGGCGCGAAGAGGACGGACGCCACGCCCGTGTCCCGGACCAGCGGCCCCGAGGGCAGCGCATAGCCGGCCTCCCTGAGCGCCCCCACGCCCGGCGCGTTCTGCGCCGACATGGTGACCAGGAACAGCGGCAGAGCCAGGCTGACCAGCGCCGCGCCGGGCCAGGCGGGCACGGTGAACACCGGGGTGGCGAGGGAGAGCCGGGTGCCGCCCAGGGACAGCGTGCCGGTGCCCGCCGCCACCGCGACGGCCGCGGCCAGCGGTGCCGCGATGGCGTACCGGGGCGCCACCCGCTGGCAGACGACGTACCCGGCGAGCATCACCCCGGCCACGGCCGGGCTGTCCTGCAGCGCCCGCAGGGCCTCCAGGCCGAACCGCAGCAGGATCCCGGCCAGCACCGCGGAGACGACGGTGGCCGGAATCCTGCGCATCAGCGCGTCGAACCAGCCCGTCACCCCCACCAGCACGGTGAGCGCCGCGGCGGCCAGATACGCCCCGACCGCCGTCGCGTACGGCATCCTGTCCAGCTGGGTGACGAGCAGCGCCGCGCCCGGCGTCGACCACGCCGCCACGACCGGCGCGCGGAACCGTAGGCTCAGCACGAACCCGGTCACCCCGCTGCCCACGGCGACCGCCCAGATCCACGAGGAGAGCCGGGCCTGGTCCAGATGACCCGCGTGCGCGGCCTGCACCACCAGGGTCAGCGGCCCCGCGAAGGAGACCACGACCGCGACGGCCCCCGCGACGACCGCGGACAGGGAAGCGTCCTGCCACACCCGCCGTACGCGGCCGCCGAAGGCCTCCGCCATCAGAGGATCTCGACGTTGACGGCCGGCCGCAGCCGCCGCCGGCAGTCCAGGACGTGCTGGGCGCCGCGCAGGACGACGTCGTAGTCGAAGTCGTCGTGATCCGTGAGCAGCACCACCGCGTCCGCCGCGGCCACCTCCTCCTCGGTCAGCTCCACCCGGCGCACCCGGGCGTCCAGCGGCGCGGTCTCGCGTACGTGCGGGTCCACGGCGTGCACCTGCGCGCCGGTGCGCAGCAGCAGTTCGGCGACCCGCAGCGCCGGCGACTCGCGGGCGTCCCCGCTGTTGCGCTTGTACGCCAGCCCCAGCAGCAGCACCCGGGAGCCGTTCGCCGGACGCTGGAGCCGGTTGAGGGCCTGCACCAGACGCTGCACCACGTAGTGCGGCATCTGGCTGTTGACGTCGTTGGCCAGGTCGACGAACCGGAACCGGCGGCCCAGCTGGCGCTCCACCCGCCAGGACAGATAGCGGGGGTCGACCGGCAGACAGTGGCCGCCCACCCCGGGACCCGGCGTGAACGGCATGAAGCCGAACGGCTTGGAGGAGGCCGCGTCGATCGCCTCCCAGGCGTCCACACCGAGTTCGCGGGCGATCACCGCCATCTCGTTGACCAGCGCGATGTTGACGTGCCGGTAGGTGTTCTCCAGGAGCTTGGCCAGCTCGGCGGTCTTCGGGTCGCGCACCGGCACGGTCCGCTCGACCACCGTGTCGTAGAACTCCTCGACCCGGCGCAGGGACTCCGGGCCCACGCCCGACACGATCTTGGGAGTGGTCTCCAGGGTCCAGCGCTGGTTGCCGGGGTCGATGCGTTCGGGGCTGTAGCCGAGGTGGAAGTCGGCCCCGGGCTGCAGCCCGCTCTCCTTCTGCAGCAGCGCCCCGAACACGTCCTCGGTGGTGCCCGGGTAGGTGGTGGACTCCAGGACGACCAGCGCGCCCGGCCGCAGATGCCCGGCCAGGGTCAGCGCCGCCTCCTCGATGCAGCTCAGATCGGGTACGTCGTCCAGCAGCGGCGTGGGCACGGTGACCACGGCCACGTCGAAGCCGGCGAGCGCGCCGGCGTCGGTCGTCGGGTGGTAGGCCCCCGACTCCAGTGCCTTGGCCAGCCGTTGCTCGTCGACGTCCTCCACATAGGAGTCGCCCGAGCGCAGCCGGGAGATCCGGGCGTCGTCCACGTCGTAGCCGACGACCGTGTACCCGGCCTCCACCGCGCGCACGGCCAGCGGCAGACCCACATACCCTTGGCCGACCACGGCCACCCGGCGATCCGCGCGCCGCGGGGCGTCGTCGTTCATCGTTCGGGACATCGTGTGCCCTTTCAGCCGTTGTGCACGAGAACCAGGTTCGCCGCGACCAGGAGGACGACGCCCCAGCGGTGGATGGTGACGCCTTGCTTGCGGGCCGACAGCACCTCTCCCGCGATCAGCCCGGCGTGCGCCTGCCGGGCGCGCAGCGCCATCACGGGCAGCAGGAACGCGCAGAACCACCACGGCACCGCCCCGACCGCCGCGGTGAGCACGATCGCGCCCGTCTCGGCCAGCGACAGCCCGGCGATGAAGCCCCGGTAGACGCCCGGGGAGACACTCGTGGCCAGGTTGCGCCGGCCGGCCTCCCGGTCGCCGTCGACGTCGTTGATGTTGGAGTAGACCGAGACCATCAGGCTCCACAGCCCGAACAGGAAGCACTCCAGCCAGGCCGCGCCGGTCATCTCCCCGTGCAGCAGGGCGAACGGGACCAGCACGCACAGACCGGTGCTCAGCCAGATGACCGCCTCCTGGCCGCCCCGGTAGCTGAGCTTGAGGCCGTAGGAGTACTGCACGCTGATGAGCACCGAGAAGCCCGCCGCGACCAGCGCCCACCAGGGCCGGTGCGGGGCGACCAGCGCGGTGAGCGCCCACAGCGCGCTGCCTCCGACGGCACATCCCCAGCCGAAGCGCAGCGCCTGGCGCAGGGTGAGCCGGCCGTCGAGCAGCGGCTTGCGGTCCCGGGCCCGCAGCGACTCCTGCGGGTCGTAGTTGCGGGCGTCGCTGCCGTCCCGCAGCCCGGTGACGTCGTCGAGTGCGACGGTGGCCGCCACGATCCCCACCCAGCCCAGGTCGAACAGCACCAGCACCCACCAGGTGCGCGGCCGCTGCCACGCCGCGCCGGGCTGCAGGGCCAGCACCACGAGGACGCACAGGTAGTAGTCGAAGAACGAGAGCTTCGCCAGCTTCGCGTACGCGCCCGCCCGCTCCCGGACGCCCGGGCGCGGCGCCGCCGAGGTCGTGACCGTCATCGCCCCGGCTCCGTCCCGCCCGGCTTGCGGCCGACCGTGCTGATCAGCACCTGGCTCAGCCAGTGGTGCGCCGGGTCGGCCATCTCGGCGAGGGCCGCGTCGATCCGCGCGTCGGCCACGAGCCCGGCGGCCACGATGCGCGGCCGCATGAACTCCAGCCACAGCATGTAGTGCCGGGCCTGGTCGGAACCGCCGCGCACCATCACGACCCGGCCCTCCGCCGTCGCCTCCAGACCGGCGGCCAGGACCAGCTGGAGGTCGACGTGGCCGCCGCGCGGATCGTGGCCCGCCTCGCGCATCAGGCCGTATCCGGCGGCCCGTACGTCCTGCAGGAAGTCCTCCGACAGGTAGGTGCGGAACAGCGTGGAGGAGTCGGTGTCCTCCAGGAACAGCAGCCCGCCGGGCCGCAGCGCGCGCACCATGCGGTCCACCGCGGCCGCCCGGTCGGGCAGATGCTGCAGCACCATGCGGGAGTGCACGAGGTCGAACGCCGCCTCCGGCAGATCCTCCTCCCGCAGATCGTGTCGTACGACGTCCACCTGCGGCAGTTGCCCGAGCGCGGCCAGCCGCTCGGTCTGCAGATCGGTGGCGAGGACCCGCCCCCCGGGGCCCACCCGGTCGGCGAGCCAGCGTGCCACCGAGCCGGAACCGGCCCCGATCTCCAGGCAGTTCCAGCCGGGCCCCACCCCCAGCGCGGCCATCCGCTCCAGGGTGCCCGGATCCCAGATCGCCTCGTTGGTCCGCAGCCGTTCGGTCTCTTTCTCCCAGACCGGGTCGAAGACGTACTCCTGCTGTGCCGGCGCGCTCGTCATGAGGGTCTCCCTGGACTGCTCTCGCGTGCTCATGCGTAGAACTCGCAGACCGTGTCGGCGATGAACTCCACCTCGGCATCGGTCAGATGGGGCCAGATCGGGATGGCCAGGTTGCGTGCGGAGGCCCGCTCGGCGTTCGGCCAGCTGCCCTCCGGAGCGGCCCACGGTGCGAAGGCGGGCTGCCGGGGCAGCGGGACGGGGTAGTAGATGTGGCTGCCGATCCGGTGCTCCGTCAGATAGGCGCGCAGGTCCTCGCGGCGGTCGACGAGCAGTGAATAGACGTAGTAGCAGCGGCCGTTGCGGCCGGCGGGCGGCGCGAGCACCCCGCGCTCGCGCAGCGGCTCGAAGCGCTCCGTGTAGTAGTCGGCGATCCGTGCCCGGCGTTCCAGCCGGTCCGGGAAGCCGGGCAGCCGGTGCAGCTGGAAGGCGGCCAGCACCTCGTCGAACCGGCTGTTCTGGCCGATCCGGTGGTGCAGGAAGCGGTGGACACCGTCCTGCCCGTGGTTGCGCAGCATCCGGGCGGCACGCGCCAGTTCGGGGTCGTCGGTGAGCACGACGCCGCCCTCGCCCGCGGTACCGAACGCCTTGACCTGGAAGAAGGAGAACACCCCGAGGTCGCCCCAGCGTCCGGCGGGCCGGCCGTCCAGGACGGCGCCCTGGGCGACCGCCGCGTCCTCGATCAGGGCGACCCCGTGCTCACGGGCGATCGCCCCGAGCCGCTCCATGTCCGCCATGATCGAGAAGACATGGGCCGGCATCAGCGCCTTCGTGCGCTCGGTGATCAGCGACTTGGTGGCGTCGGGGTCCAGGACCATGGTCCACGGGTCGACATCGGCGAAGACCGGGGTGGCACCCGTGTTCGCCACCGAACTGGCCACCGGCTGGCAGCAGAAGGCCGGCACGATCACCTCGTCGCCGGGGCCGATGTCCAGCGCCCGCACGGACAGCTCCAGCGCCCCCGTGCCGCTGGAGCAGGCCACGACATGGCCGGCGCCGGTCATCTCGCGCAGCGCCTCCTCCAGTGCGGCGGTGCGCTCGCCGAGGATGAAGCGCTGCCCGGGACCCGTGCCCAGCTCGTGCAGGGCCGACAGCAGGGCCTCGCGGTCGTCCTCGAAGAGATCGGGGGGAAAGAAGGGCAGAGTCCTCATGATGCGTCCCCCGTGTAGAAGCGCCGGATCGCCTCGCACACCCGGTGCACGTCGTCCGGGGCGAGGTCGGGGTGGAAGGGCAGCGCGACGGTGCGCTCGCAGGCGGCCTCGGCATGCGGGAAGTCGCCCCGGCGGTGGCCGAGTCCGGCGAAACAGGGCTGCAGATGCAGCGGGGTCGGGTAGTAGACCTCGGTGCCGATACCTGCCCGGGTGAGGTGCTCCACCAGGGCGTCGCGCCGCTCCACCTCGATCACGTACACATAGAAGACCGGCGGAGCCGGTACGTCCCGCTCGACCACCGTGGGCAGCCGCAGCACGCCCGGCACGTCGCGCAGTCGCTCCGTGTACAGCGCCGCCAGTTCCGCGCGGCGGGCGATCGCGGCGTCGAGCCGGGGCAGCTTGCCGAGCAGCACCGACGCCTGGATGTCGTCCATCTTGCTGTTGGTGCCCGAGGCGCCGGAGAGGTTGGAGATACCGGCGATGTGGTCCACGGTGCGGCCCATCCGGCCGTGGTGGCGCAGGATCGCCACCCGCTCGGCGATCTCCGGGTCGTCGGTCAGGACGGCACCCGCGTCGCCCAGCGCGCCCAGGGTCTTGGTGGGGAAGAACGACAGCACGCCGCCGTCGCCCAGCAGTCCGGCGTGGACGCCGGCACGGCGCATGCCGATCGCCTCCGCGCTGTCCTCCACCACCTTGAGACCGTGCCGCTGCGCCAGGGCGCCGAGCGCTCCCATGTCCGCGAGCTGCCAGAACAGATGCACCGGCATGATCGCCTTGGTGCGCGGGGTGAGGACCGCCTCGACGGAACGCGGGTCCAGTGAGTAGCTCACCGGGTCGATGTCGGCGAACACCGGTGTGGCGCGGGCCAGTGCCACCGAGGACGCCGAGGCGACGAAGCTGAAGGCCGGCACGACGACCTCGTCGCCGGGGCCGACACCGCAGGCGCGCAGCAGCAGGACGAGAGCGTCCGTCCCGCTGTTCACCGCCACCACGTGCCGTGCTCCGGTGTATTCGGCGAGCGCCTTTTCCAGTTCGGCGACCTGCCGGCCGTGGGAGTACTTACCACGGTCGAACATCTCGTTGAGATGGCGGTTGATATCCGGCCAACAGTCGGTGAAGGTGCCGGCCTGAGTAAAGAACGGAACCGGGTGTTCGGCTTCCGATTCCATGCTTCGATCGGTGCTCCGGGTAGGGGAGATCACGCGGTAATCCTCCGTGAACCGAGACGGAGATATGGCTGTGCGAAGCTAAGCTGCTCCTTTTCCGGGCGGCAATGGCAAACCCTTGTCAGCGGCGGGGACGGGGGAGGGGCAAGTATCAGTCATACCGGGGGTGGTTGCGTACTGAACTACCAGGTCAGAGACATCTTTTGGTGCCTGTCAGGCGGCTTGCCCGGCCGGCGGCGGGGCTGGACGCTTGACATGGCAACCCCCTTCACCGCAGTTTTTTCGAAGCACCGTCGCGTTGCCGCATCGCATGTTCAGAGTCCGATGAGCGGGTGACAGAGGATGTGCTCCCTTTGAAATCGCAGGACAATTCCGCAACTCCAGAAGAAACGGCGGGAACCCCCGGTAAAACCGTGGTTCTTGCTGAGCCGCGCAGTTTCTGCGCCGGTGTGCAACGCGCCATCGACATCGTCGAAGCCGCACTGGAACGCTTCGGTCCGCCCGTCTACGTACGCAAACAGATCGTCCACAACGAACACGTGGTGCGCGACCTCGAGACCCGCGGCGCGCGGTTCGTGGACTCCGAGGCGGAGGTGCCGGTCGGCGCCCTCTGCGTCTTCTCCGCGCACGGCGTCGCGCCGACCGTGCGCGAGGCCGCCGCCGACCGCGAACTGCGGGTGATCGACGCCACCTGCCCCCTCGTCTCCAAGGTGCACCAGGAGGCCCGGCGGTTCGCCGAGGACCGCCGCACGATCCTGCTCATCGGCCACGCCGAGCACGAGGAGGTCGAGGGCACCTACGGCGAGGCACCCGAACGCACCGTGGTCGTCGGCACCGTCGACGAGGTGCGCGCCCTCGACCTGCCGCGCGACGCGCCGGTCGCCTATCTCACGCAGACCACCCTCGCCCTGGACGAGACCAGGGAGATCATCGAGGCGCTGGAGGAGCGGTTCGACGATCTGCGCGGCCCGGGCAGCGACGACATCTGCTACGCCAGTCAGAACCGGCAGAACGCCGTCAAGGCCGTCGCCGCCCGCACCGGCCTGGTGCTCGTCGTCGGCTCCACGAACTCCTCCAACTCCGTACGGATGGTGGAGGTCGCCCGCGACGCCGGCACCCCGGCCCACCTCGTCCCCAGCCCCGACGACCTCGACGAGAGCTGGCTCACTGGGGTGGAGTCGGTCGGCGTCAGCGCCGGCGCGAGCGCCCCCGGCGTCCTCGTCGACGGCCTGCTGCACCGGCTCGCCGCACTCGGCTACCGCACGGTCGAGGTCGAGCGGACCGCCACCGAGGACGTCGTGTTCGGGCTGCCTTCCGCACTGAAGGGCACGGCATGAGCGACGACTTGAAGAGCGGCCTGAGTGACGGAGACGGGCTGGAGGGTGGCATGGGGGATGGTGTGGAGGGCGGCACGAGCGGTGGCCTGAAGGGCGGCGCGGGTGACGGCCTGGAGGGCGGCACGAGCGGTGGTCTGAAGGGCGGCATGGCTGACGGCCTGGAGGGCGGTCTGAGTGACGACGTCCTCGGCCGGTCGCTGGAGGCCGTCCAGCGGCGCATCGACGCCGTCCTCGTCGAGGAGAGCGCGCGCTGGACCGCCGTGGACCCGCGCTGCGCCGCGTTCGTCGACGCCGTCACCGCCATCACCACCGCCAAGGGCAAGCTGCTGCGTCCCCGCTTCTGTCTGCTCGGCCATCTCGCCGCCGGCGGCGACCCCGGCCACGACCAGGCGCTCGACGCCGCCGCGGCCCTTGAACTCCTGCACAGCTTCGCCCTGTTGCGCGACGACGTGCTCGACGACTCCCCGCTGCGCCGGGGCGCCGTCACCGCGCACGAACGGCACGCCGAGGACCACCGGGCGCGCGGGCTGCGCGGCGAACCCCGCCGCTACGGCGAGGGCGTCGCCAACCTCGCCGCCGACCTCGCGCACGTCTACGCCGACCGGCTCACCCGCGCCCTGCCCGCCGCGGCACGCGCGGTGTGGGATGAGACCCGCATCGAGGTCACCGTCGGCCAGTACCTCGACATCGCCGTGGCCGCCGAGGGCGTGGCCGACCCGGAGCTGTCCCGCTGGATCGCGGTCTGCAAGTCCGGCCGGTACACCATCCACCGCCCGCTGCAGCTCGGCTCCGCCCTCGCGGGCCGGCCCGACCTCGCCGAGGTCTTCGAGGGATACGGCCTGCCGCTGGGCGAGGCGTTCCAGCTCCGGGACGACCTCATCGACGCCTTCGGCGACTCCGATGACACCGGCAAGCCCACCGGCCTCGACTTCGACCGGTTCAAGATGAGCTACCTGCTGAGCCTCGCCGTACGCCGCGACGAGCGGATCAGGGAACTCGCCGCCGCGCCCGCGGGCCCCGGGGGCGCGGCCAGGATGCGCGCACTGCTCGTCGAGACGGGCGTGGCCGAGGAGGTCGAACAGCGCATCGCGCACCTCGTCGACCAGGCGCGCCGGGCCGTGGCCGACGCACCCCTGGTGCCCCGGTGGCGCACCGAGCTGATGGACCTCACCACGCGTGTGGCCTACCGGGACCGCTGAGAGGAGCCCCACCGGTATGGAGCGGACACTGATCATCGGGCTCGGACGGGCGGGCCTGGGGCTGCACTGGGCGGTGCTGCGCAAGCTGCGCGCCGCCGGGCGGCACGCCGAACTCTTCGACCCCGGCCCCGTGCTGACCTTCGACCCGCTCGATCCCATGGCGCCCCCGCGGGCCGAGGGACTGCGCCCCGTCGCCTCGGTCGCCCAGGCCCGCGAGCTGCTGGACCCCGAGCGGACCGTCGTACACCTGTGCACCCCGCCCGTCGCCCGCCTCGGGCTGCTGCGCGAACTGGCCGCCGCGGGCTTTCGCAGGATCATCGTGGAGAAGCCTCTGGCGGCCGACCGCCAGGCCGTCCACGAGATCCTCGACCTCGCCCGCACCCAGCGGCTGCGCCTCGCGGTCGTCGCCCCCTGGCTGGCCAGCGCGCTGACCGCACGGCTCGACCGCCTCGTCGAGGACGGCGACCTCGGCGAACTGCGCGCCATCGACGTACGGCAGAGCAAGCCGCGCATGAGCCGCACCCTGGCCGACGGCGGGCACCCCACCGCGTTCGACGTGGAACCCCCGCACTCCCTCGGGGTCTGTCTCCGGCTCGCCGGGGACGCCGTGCTCAGCACCGCCGAACTGGCCGACATGCGGATCGGCGACACCGTCATCCCCGGCATGGGCCGCGCCGAACTGGTCCTGAGGCACCAGGACGCGACCAGCCGGATCGTCTCCGACCTCACCGCCCCGGTCCGCGAGCGCCGCGTGGAGCTGGAGTTCACCCATGGCCGGGCGGTCGCGCACTACCCGGGCGCCGAGGACGACCACTACGCCCAGCTGCGGCTCAGCCGCGCCGGGCACTCCGAGACCCGCGAGGTCTTCCCCGACGACCAGCTGTCCGCGTACTTCGTCGACACCTACCGCACCCTGCGCGAGGGCACGACCCTGGAACCTCAACTGCGTCTCGCCGCCCGCGTGGTGGAACTGCTCGCCGACGCCAAGGAGGCGGCCCGGCGCCCCGACCCGGCGGACGCCCTGCCCTCCGCAGGCCAGAGCGGATGCCGGGTGAGCCATGCCGGCTGACCCACGCTCCCACTCCACGACGACCGAGCCCGAGCTCGCACCACCGGGCTCCGGTTCTGCCCAGGAGGCGTCTCGGCTTTCGTCGTCGCGGTCCGGCTCCGCCGGGGAGGTGTCTCGGCTTTCGCCGTCGCGCTCCGGCTCCGCCGGGGATGCGTCTGCGCTTTCGTCGGCGCGGTCCGGCTCCGCTGCGGCCAAGCCTCTGGCTTCGCCATCGCAGTCCCGGTCCGCTGCGGCCGAGCCCCGGCTTTCGCCGCCGCCCGGTGTCCGCTACGCCGGTATCGGTGACGAGGCCGCCGCCGACCTCGCCGGTCAGATCCGGGCGCACCGGCTGCTGGGCTGGTCCGCGATCGAGTTGCGCGACGTCGACGGCACGGCCCTCGCCGACCTCGACGACGCCGCGTTCGACCATGTCGTCGAGGCCCTGCGCGAGGCGCGCCTGGACGTGGTGTGCGTGGACTCCCGTATCGCCAACTGGGCCCGCCCGGTGACCGGTGACTTCGAACTGGACCGTGGCGAGCTGGAGCGCCTGGCCCCGCGGTGCGCCGCCCTCGGCACCCGGCACGTCCGCGTGATGTCGTACCCGAACGACCCCGACGCCCCGCTCGACGAACCGGACTGGGCCCGCCGGACGATCGACCGCATGCGGCGCCTGGCCCGGCAGGCCGAGGACGCCGGGCTCGTCCTGCTGCACGAGAACTGCGCGGGCTGGGCAGGCGCCGACGCGGCCCGCGCGCTGCGCCTGCTCGCGGAGGTCGACAGCCCGGCGCTCCGCCTGCTGTTCGACACCGGCAACGGGGTGGTGTACGGCTACGAGGCCTACGGCCTGCTCACCGAACTCGTCGACCGGGTGGACCACGTACAGATCAAGGACGCCCGCGCCGAGGCCGGCGAGGCGGTCTACACCCTGCCCGGCGAGGGGAGTTGCCGGGTCGCCGACTGTCTGCGGCTGCTGCTCGACCACGGCTACACCGGCACCTGGACCATCGAACCCCACCGCGCGGTCCGCCCCCACGAGGGCCGTACCGACGCGGGCCGGGGCGGCGTCGAGGAGTTCGTACGGTACGGCCGCGCACTGGAGGCCCTGGCGGCGGGGCTGTCCGCCACGGCGGCCGGTGACCTCACGGCCGAGGACCGGGAGGCCACCCGATGACGTCGCTGACCCGTGCCGAGCACGAACTGCTCCTGCACCTGCTGGAACTGCCCACCGCCGGCCCGCTGGAGGGCGAGGGCGAACCCCGGCTGTGGGAGGCCCAGCGGGCCTACGCGGACGCCGCGCGGCGGCTGGGCTTCGAGGTCGTGCACCACGCCGCCGCCGACCCGGTCGAGCTGACGGACGAACAGGTGCCGGCCGCCGTACGCCGGGCTGTCGCGGACGACCCCGGCTTCCTGGCCGTACAGCCCTCCCTGGTGCTGGCGCTCGGTCCCGAACTGCCGCAGGCGGACACGGTGATGTTCAACGTGCACCTCGACACCGTCGCGGGTCTGGAACCGGTCGGATTCGACGGCGAGCGTTTCACCGGGCGCGGCGCGATCGACGCCAAGGGCCCCGCCGTAGCCCTGCTGGCCGGGGTGCGCGCCGCGCTCGACGCCGCCCCCGGCCTGGCGGCCGGCACCCGCGTGCTCGTCCAGGCCGTGTCCGGCGAGGAGGGCGGCGCCATGGGGGTGTTCGGCACCCGACCGCTGATCCGCCGCGGCTGGTACGGCAGGCTCAACCTGTTCTGCGAGCCCACCGGGATGCGGCTGCTGCCGCGCTCCACGGCCGCGATGACCGCCTGCGTCCGGGTCGACGGCGACGACGCCATCGACGACCGCCCCGCCGCCGGGCACAACGCGACCGTGCTGCTCGGCCACCTCGCCCAGCGGCTCGCCGCCCGGCTCCCGGAGGACGCGGGCGGCGGCCAGGTCTGCGTCGCCGGCCTGCACACCGGGCATCTGCACAACCGCGTGTACGGGACCGGCCGGCTGCTGCTCAACTGCTCCTACCCCGACTCCGCCGCCGGCCGGGCCCTCGCCGACCGCCTGGAGCACGAAGTCGCCGACGGGATACGGGAGTTCACCGAGACCTTCCGCACCCACCGGGACCTGGCCCGCACCGCCGCGGACGCCGCCGCGATCACCCGCGTCGAGTGGCACAAGCGCGGTCTGCCCGCGCTCACGCCCGGGGACGACCCCTGGGCCACCGACCTGCTGGAGCAGGGGAGCGGGGCGGCCCGATGGCCCGCCGACGAGCCCGCGTTCACCTGCGACGCGATCTGGGCGGCGGGCCTGCCCGGCGCCTGCACCGCGATCCTCGGCCCCGGCGACCTCGGCCGCAACCACGCGCACGCGGCAGGGGAGTACGCCGACCTGACCGATCTCGAAGCCTTCGCCGGGGCGGTGAGCGGCATCCTCGTCCGCTTCGCCGCCCGGCACCACGCCGCCACGGGAGGAACCCGACAGTGACCCAGTCGACCGATGCCCCGACGCACGACGGGGTGACCGTCTCCCACGACGCCCTCGTGGCCTTCACCGCCGAGGTCTTCGCCGGCCGGGGGGTGCCTGAGGGGCGGGCCCGCACCGCCGCGGAGGCACTCGTCCACGGCGACCTCACCGGACTCACCTCGCACGGCCTCGCCAACCTCACCCGGCTCTACCTGCCCGCCCTCGACGAGGGCCGCATCGACGCCGCCGCCGAGCCGGAGAAGATCACCGACACCGGTGCGGCGGTCCTCCTCGACGGCCGCCGCTCGCTCGGCCTGTGGGCGGCGACCGAGGCGCTGGAACTGGCCGCCGACCGCGCCGAGAGCACCGGCGTCGCCCTGGTGACCATGCGCAACGCCACCCACTTCGGTTGCGCCGGCCACCACACGGCCCGGATCGCCCGACGCGGCATGGTGGCCGTCCTCGCCTCCAACTGCGGCCGCCAGCGCATCGCCCGCCCGCCGGGCGGCACGGCCGCGATGCTCGGCACCAACCCGCTCAGCGTCGCGGCGCCCGCCGGCGACCGGCCGCCGTACGTCCTCGACATGAGCACCACGGTGGTGCCGACCGGCAAGATACGGGCCGCCGCCCGCGCCGGGGAGCCGATACCGGAGGGCTGGCTGGAGGACGCCGAGGGCCGCCCGGTGACCGATCCCGGGGCCCTGGACACCGGCGAGGGCTATCTGCGCTGGCTCGGCGGCGACCCCGCCACCGGTGCCTTCAAGGGGTACGGACTCGGTCTGATGGTCGAGGTGCTGGCCGCGCTGGTGCCCGGCGCCGGACTCGGCCCCGCCCCGGAGGCGCTGACCGGCGACGGCCGGCCCACCGGGCGGGACGACGACATCGGCCTCACCGCCCTCGTCCTGGCGCCCGGCGCCCTCCGCTCCGGGCCGGACTTCCGTGCCGAGGCCGACGGACTCTTCGGCGCACTCCTTGACTGCCCGCCCCGCGACCCCGCCCACCCGGTGAGCTACCCCGGCCGCCCCGAGGAACTGACCGCCGCGCACCGCAGGGCACACGGCGTCCCGCTGTCCGCCGAACGCCACGCCGAACTGACCGCTCTGGCCGCGGAGTTGGACCTCACGTTCCCCGAGCCCGGCCAGGCGCCCGTGCCCGGCACCCTTCCCCCGGCAGGTGCCCGATGACCCGGCTCACCGCGGAGCGGACCCGCATCGGCCTCATCGGCCTCGGCGTCATCTCGAAGTTCTACGTCGCCGCCTTCGACCGGCTGCCCGGCCTCGACCTCGCCGCGGTGTGCGATCTGCGGCCCGATGCCCTGAAGCCGTTCCAGGGCGTCGCCAAGTGCTACACCCGCCATGCCGAACTGCTGGCCGACGCCGCCGTGGACGCGGTCGTCGTGAACGTCCCCAACGACGCGCACGCCACCGTGTGCGCGGACGCCCTCGCCGCGGGCGTCGCGGTCTGCGTGGAGAAGCCGCTCGCCACCCGGGTCGAGCACGGCCGCGCCCTCGCCGGACTGGCCCGGCGGGAGGACGTCACCCTCTTCACCTCCTTCCACCGCCGCTACAACTCCGCCGTCCTGCGCCTGCTGGACGAGGTCTCCGCCGCAAAGGCCCCGGTGCGTTCCCTCACCGTCCGCTACCTCGAACGCATCGAGGACCACGCGGGCGGCGACCGCTGGTACCTCGACGCGGAGCGCTGCGGCGGCGGCTGCGTCGCCGACAACGGCCCCAACGCCTTCGACCTGGTACGACTGTTCCTCGGCGACGTCGAACCGACCAAGGTCGACGTCGTCCGCGACGCGCTGGGCACCGACCGCCAGGCCGTCGTCGACCTGCGCTCGACGCGCGGCGTCACCGCCCGGGTCGAACTCGACTGGTCCTACGACGGCGAGGTCAAGGACGTCAGCGTCGAACTCGCCGACGGCACCCTCCTGTTCGCCGACATGCTCGCCGGACACCCGGAGTTCAAGGGCTCGCTCTGGCACGAGTACGTCGGCGTGCTCACCGACTTCGACGCCCGGCTGCGCGCGGGACACGACGCCTCCCGCGACGGACTGGCCGCCCTCGAACTCGTGGACACCGTCTACCGCGCGGAAGGAGCCGTCCGGTGAACCCGCACGAGGACGGCGCCAAGCGCACCGTGCCCGCCACGGTCGTGAAGGTGCTGACCCACCGCCGCGAGGACCGGGGCATGCGGCTGGAGGAGTTCACCAGCCGCTGCGTCCGGGTCGGCGAAGTGCACGAGCTGGTCACCACCGACCAGGCCGGCAGCGCGCCCGGAGCCCGCATCGACCGGGTCGGCTTCCTCGGCTTTGCCGAGATCCAGGGCGCCGGGGTGATCGACCGGGGCGACGAACTGTGGGCCGACGGCCGCCTCGTGGGCACCGTGCTCGGCTTCGACTCCTGCCACTTCCCCAATCACTACAACGTGCTGATCGCCGTCGACGCCCTGGTCACAGGCCCCGACCTGGATCTGCGGCCGGAGACGGCAGTGTCCTTCCGCCAGGCCACGGCGGACACCCGTACCGAAGCGATGGACGGCCACACCGGCGTGGTGGACAGCCGTACAGACCGGGTGGACGGCCGTACCGCCCGTGCGGACCGGCCCGTCGCAGCGAGGAGCTGACCGTGGAACTGCTGGAACGCATCAAGGGTCCGGCCGACCTGCGCGGCCTGCGGCCCCCGGACCTGGACCGGCTCGCCGCCGAGATCAGGGAACTGCTCATCGACCGGGTGACCCGCAACGGCGGTCACCTCGGCCCCAACCTGGGCGTGGTCGAGCTGACCATCGCCCTGCACCGCGTCTTCGACTCCCCGCGCGACAGCGTCGTCTGGGACACCGGACATCAGGCGTACGTGCACAAGCTGCTCACCGGCCGGGCCGCGGACTTCGCCACGCTGCGCACCCGCGGCGGCATGTCCGGCTATCCCTGCCGGGCCGAGTCCGAGCACGACCTGGTGGAGAACTCGCACGCCTCCACCGCCCTGTCCTACGCCGACGGACTGGCCCACGCCCGCCAGTCGCGCGGCGAGCCCGGCCATGTGGTCGCCGTGATCGGCGACGGCGCGCTGACCGGCGGCATGTCCTGGGAGGCCCTCAACAACATCGCGGCCGCGCCCGGCCGTCCGCTGGTCGTCGTCATCAACGACAACGGCCGCTCCTACGCCCCGACCGTCGGCGGACTCGCCCAGCACCTCGCGGCGCTGCGGACCACGCGCGGATACGAGGAGTTCCTGGAGCGCGCCAAACACACCATCCAGGGCGTGCCCGCCGTCGGCGACACCGTCTACCGCGCCCTGCACGGGGCGAAGAAGGGCCTGAAGGACTTCCTCACCCCGCAGGCGCTCTACGAGGACCTCGGCCTGAAGTACCTCGGACCCGTCGACGGCCACGATCGCGAGGCCGTCGAGGCGGCGCTGCGCCGCGCCCAGGCCTTCGGCGGCTCGGTGGTGGTGCACTGCATCACCGAGAAGGGCCGCGGGTACGCGCCCGCCGAGGCGGACACCCGCGACCGCTTCCACGCCGTACGCGCCGCATCCGGCAAGCCGCAGACGGGCGGCGGGCCGAGCTGGACGACGGCCTTCGGCGAGGAACTCCTCGCCCAGGCCGAACGGCGGCCCGACGTCGTCGCGCTGACCGCCGCGATGCTGGAGCCCGCCGGCCTGGCGCCCCTGCAACGCGCGCTGCCCGCACGGGTGATGGACGTCGGCATTGCCGAACAGCACGCGGTGACCTGCGCGGCCGGCATGGCCATGGGCGGCCTGCACCCGGTGGTGTGCGTCTATGCGACCTTCCTGAACCGGGCGTTCGACCAGGTGCTGATGGACGTGGCCCTGCACCGGCTCCCGGTGACCTTCGTCCTCGACCGGGCCGGGATCACCGGCGACGACGGGGCGTCCCACAACGGGATCTGGGACCTGGCCGTGCTCCAGGCCGTGCCGGGCCTGCGGATCGCCGCCCCCCGCGACCGGGCCACCCTGCGCCGCCAACTGGACGAGGCACTCGGCACCGAGGACGGCCCGACCCTGCTGCGCTACCCCAAGGGCTCCCTGCCACCGGACCTGCCCGCGCAGGAACGGATCGCCGGGCCGGACGGCACCACCCCGATCGACGTCCTGGCCCGCGCCGGCGAAGACGTCCTGCTGGTCGCGGTGGGCGCCCTGGGCGGCGCCTGTGTGGCCGCGGCCCGGCAACTCGTCGCACGGGGTATCGGCTGCACCGTGGTCGACCCCGGCTGGGTGAAGCCCGTGCCGCGGGCGCTGGTGGACCTGGCCGGCCGCTTCGACGCCGTCGTGACGGCCGAGGACGGTCTGCGCGCCGGTGGCGTGGGCGACAACCTGGCAGCGGCCCTGCGCGAGGCCCGCGCCGTACCCCGCGCACTGACAACGCTCGGCGTGCCCACCGGGTTCCTGGAGCACGCCTCGCGCGCCGCACTCCTGGAGGAGTGCGGTCTCACCGCCGACCGGATTGCCGAACAGGCCGCGGAAGCGGTGGCGGGGGTCATCGGACGGACGGCGGCCGATGCCCCCGGACAGCCGGCGGCCGATACCCCTGGACGGCCGGTGACCGAGGCCCCCGGACGGGCGGCGGCCAGTACCACCGCGCAGTCGGTGGCCGATGCCACCGCGCAGTCGGTGGCCGATGCCACCGCGCGGTCCGTGAACGAGACCACTGGACGGCCCACCCTGAAGGGAGCGGTGTGATGACCTCGCCTGTCGCACTCGGCATGCCCGCCGTACCCGCCCGGCTCGCCCCCCGCCGCCCCTCGCGGCAGATCCTGGTGGGCTCCGTGGCGGTCGGCGGGGACGCCCCCGTGTCCGTGCAGTCCATGACCACGACCCTCACCGCCGACGTGGACGCCACGCTCCGGCAGATCGCGGAGCTCACCGCGTCCGGCTGCCAGATCGTCCGCGTCGCCTGCCCCTCGCAGGACGACGCCGACGCGCTGCCGCAGATCGCGAAGAAGTCGAAGATCCCGGTGATCGCCGACATCCACTTCCAGCCCAAGTACGTCTTCGCCGCCATCGACGCCGGCTGCGCGGCCGTCCGGGTCAACCCCGGCAACATCAAACGCTTCGACGACAAGGTCAAGGAGATCGCGAAGGCCGCCGGCGACGCGGGCGTGCCCATCCGGATCGGCGTCAACGCCGGCTCCCTGGACCAGCGGCTCCTGAAGAAGTACGGCAAGGCCACCCCCGAGGCACTGGTGGAGTCGGCCCTGTGGGAGTGCTCGCTCTTCGAGGAGCACGGCTTCCGGGACATCAAGCTCTCGGTGAAGCACAACGACCCCGTCGTCATGGTCGAGGCCTACCGGCAGCTCGCCGCCCGCTGCGACTACCCCCTCCACCTCGGGGTGACCGAGGCCGGTCCCGCCTTCCAGGGCACGGTCAAGTCGGCGGTCGCCTTCGGCGCGCTGCTCAGCCAGGGCATCGGGGACACCATCCGGGTGTCGCTGTCGGCCCCGCCCGTGGAGGAGGTCAAGGTCGGCACCCAGATCCTGGAGTCGCTGAACCTCCGACAGCGCCGCCTGGAGATCGTCTCCTGCCCGTCCTGCGGCCGCGCCCAGGTCGACGTCTACAAGCTCGCCGACCAGGTGCTCGCCGGACTCGACGGCATGGAGGTGCCGCTGCGCGTCGCCGTCATGGGCTGTGTGGTCAACGGTCCGGGCGAGGCCCGGGAGGCCGACCTCGGTGTCGCCTCCGGCAACGGCAAGGGCCAGATCTTCGTCAAGGGCGAGGTCATCAAGACCGTCCCCGAGTCCAGGATCGTCGAGACCCTCATCGAGGAAGCCATGAAGATCGCCGAGCAGATGGAGGCCGACGGCACCCCGTCCGGAGAGCCGGACGTCACCGTCCTGTGATGCCGTCCAGGCAGCCGATCCCGCACACCAGAGCAGCCAATCCAGCACAGCAGAAGGGCGCAATTCGTATGAGCTCCGTCAGCTTCGACGTGACCCCTCCGCACGCCCCCGACACCACCTGGCGGCTCGGCGCGCAGCTGTTCCTCCCCGCCGGTGACCCGCCCGACACGGTGCAGCTGCTGCTGCCGGGGCTCACCTACGACCGCCGCTACTGGACCGCCCCGGGCGCCCTCGACTACACCCGGCACGCGGTCGGCGAGGGCTACGCCGTCCTCGCCCTCGACCGCCCCGGCACCGGCACCAGTGAGCATCCGCCCGCCGACCAGGTCACGGTCGAGAGCAACGTCGAGGCCGTGCACCAGGTGGTGACCGCGCTGCGCCGGGGCACCCCCGGCGTCCCCGCCTTCCGCCACGTGGTCGCCGTCGGGCACTCCCTGGGCTCCGGCATCGCCCTGATCGAGGCGGCCCGCCATGGCGACCTCGACGCCCTGGTCGTCACCGGACTGCTGCACGCCGTCGGCCCGCTCTACCCGGAGGCCGTACCGGCGCTGTATCCGGCCGCCGAGGACCCGGTGCTCGCCCCGGCGAACCCGCCGGAGAACTACCTGACCACCCGGCCCGGCCGCCGCGCCGCCCTGTACGAGTGCCCGGCCGGCATGGACCCCGACCTGTCCGCCTACCACGAGGACACCAAGTCGACGGTGACCGCCGGCGAGGGCTTCACCCTGGACGCCATCTACCAGCCCGAGACGGCTGCCCAGGTACGGGTGCCCGTCCTGCTGGTCGTCGGCCGGGAGGACCGCCTCTTCGGCGGCGGGGACGTCTCCACCGAGGACGCCGCGTCCGTCGTCGCGTACGAGCGGAAGTTCTACACCGGCACCACCGACCTGGAGGCGTTCGTCGTCCCCGACGCCGCCCACTCCCTCAACGTCCACCGCACCGCCCCCAGCTGGTACGCCGCCGCCCACGAGTGGCTCGGCCGCCGGCGCCCCGCCCGCGAACACTGAGAGGAGGGGCAGGACATGACCGACCGCAGCTCCCGCCCACAGGGCGGCAGCCACGCCGTGGTGCTGGGCGGCAGCCTCGCCGGACTCTGCGCGGCGGCCGCGCTGGCCCCGCACGTGGACCGGGTCACGCTCGTGGAGCGCGACCGCTACCCCGACGAGCCGCGCTGGCGCCGCGGCGTGCCCCAGGCCCGCCACACCCACAACCTGCTGGGCGCGGGCCAGCGCTCCCTCGAACGGCTCTTCCCCGGCCTGCTCGACGATCTGCGGGACCTCGGCATGGTCGAGGTCCGGATGCCGCAGGACATGCTGCTCATGGTGGCGGGCGGCTGGGTGGACCGCTTCACCGGCCCGCACGTGGTGCTGTCCGGCTCGCGCGACCTGCTCGACTGGGCCGTCCGCCGTCGGCTGCGGGACCTGCCCGGCGTGGAGACACGCGAGGAGACGGAGGCGGTCGGCCTCGTCGCCGGACCGGGCCGCGACACCGTCCGCGGCGTGCTGCTGCGCGAGCGGGACTCCGCGGCGCGCACCGGCTGGGGCGAGCCGTACCGGCTGGAGGCCGACCTCGTCGTGGACGCCACCGGCCGCGGCTCCCGCGCCCCTGCCTGGCTGGAGGGGCTCGGCTACCCGGTCCCCGAGGAGACCGTCGTGGACGCCGGCTGCGCCTACGCCACCTGCGTCTTCGAACGCCCGCCGGGACACACCGCCGACTGGAAGTGCATCCTGCTCCAGTCCACGCCGGAGGAGCCCCGCTCGGGCATCCTCAACCCCATCGAGAACGACCGCTGGATGGTCTCCGTGGCCGGGCTCGGCGGCGAGCGTCCGCCGCTCGACCACGCGGGCTTCGTCGACTTCGCCAAGAGCCTGCGCAGCACCGTCCTGTACGAGGCGATCCGCGACGCCAAGCCCCTCGGCGAGGTCTACGGATCGGGCCGTACGGAGAACCGCCGGCGCCACTACGAGCGGCTCACACGCTGGCCCGACCGCTTCCTCGTCCTCGGTGACGCCGTCGGCGCCTTCAACCCGGCCTACGGGCAGGGCATCTCCGTCGCCGGCATGAGCGCGCTCGTGCTGCACCGGGCCCTGGAACAGGCTGGGACCCAGGGCACCGGCCGGATCCCGGCCGGCTTCGCCGGCCCGCTGCGCAAGCGGATCGCCCGCTGCGTGGATGCCGCGTGGATGCTCTCGGGCAACGCCGACCTGGCCTACCCGGGGGCCGCCGACGGCCCGCTGCCGCTCGCCGCACGGCTCGGCAAGCGCTACACCGACCGGCTGCTGAAGGTGGCGACCACCGACCGGACCGTGGCCACGGCCCTGTTCGACATGACCCATCTGCTGGCCCCGCCCCAGGTCGTGCTCCAACCGAGGGTGCTGGCCTCGGTGTTGCGCGGCCCGAGGAACGCGCCGTCCCCGACCGTCCCGCTCTCCGGTCCCGCCGGACCGGCCCACCTCCCCGAGGAACGCCCATGACCACCGAGTCCGAGCGCATGGTCGCGGTCTACCGCAAGCGAGCCAAGCGATACGACGTCACCTCCAATCGTCTTTACCTCATCGGCCAGCGCACCATGGCCTACAAGCACCTGGCCCTGGAGCAACTCGCCCTGCGCCCCGGCGACACGGTGGTCGACGCCGGCTGCGGCACCGGCCACAACCTTCCGCTGCTCGCCGAGGCCGTGGGCCCGACCGGCCGGGTGATCGGCGTGGACCTCACCGACGCCATGCTGGAACAGGCCGAGGACCGGGTACGGCGTGCCGGACTGTCCCAAGTCGAGCTGGTACAGGGTGATCTGACGACTTATCAGTACCCGGAGGACGTGCGCGGGATCATCGCCTGCTTCTCCCTGACCCTCATCGGCGAGTACGCCAAGGTCGTCGAGCGCGGCTACGAGGCGCTCGGCCCCGGCGGGCGCTGGGTGGTGCTGGACTACCGGCTGCCGCGCTGGTGGCCGGACCGGCTCATCCCCATGCTGGGCCCGATGATCGCCCCGTTCGGCGGCGACACCAGCATGGTCCAGCGGCATCCGTGGGAGCCGATCCAGGAGGGAGCCGCCCGCCACCGCATGCTGTCCCGCTACGGCGGCTGGGTGTACGTCGCGGTCGGGGAAGCCCCCGAGCGGTAGCAGTCCTCACGGTGGTGCGGGCGACGCGCGCCGGTGTCGTCGCCCGCCGCTGCTTCTGCGATACAACTCGTGCGATCCATGCGTCCGATGAAACACGACGGGACCGACAATCGGGCGGGCCCCGGCCGCGCCTGTGGACAACCCGGATCGGGCTTGTCGTGTCCCTGATTCGACTTGTCCACAGGCTCAAGCGGAGGGCCAAGATCCGCGAGATCGTCGGCGCATGACGAATCACAGCGAAACGACCGGACCGTTCGAGAGCAGCGACATCCCGGGACAGCGGCCGTTCACCGGCCCGCCCGCGCACGACACCGAGGTCACCCTGCGCACCCCCGCCGAACTGGCCGACGCCCTGCCCTACGTCCTCGGCTACCGCCCCGAGGACAGCATGGTGCTGGTGGCTCTGCACGACCGTGAAGGCCAGGGCAGGTTCGGCGGCCGGGCCCGGCTCGGCATCCCCGCGCACGAGGAGGACTGGGAGGCGGCCGCCCGCCAGCTGGCCCACGGCCTGGTGAACGGCAGCGAGCGGCGCGGCGCCCGGCCCGAGCAGATGGTGGCCTACGTCTGCCAGGAGCCGTCCCCGGGAGAGTCCGGCCACGACGTCAAACGACGGCTGGCGCGCCTGGCCCACCTGCTGCGCACCCAGTGCGGCGACCTCGACGTACCGGTCGTCGAGGCCCTGTGCATCTCCGACGGCCGCTTCTGGTCGTACTGCTGCCCGACCGAGGGATGCTGCCCCGAGGACGGCACTCCGATGGGCCTTCCCGGCACCTCCGTGCTGGCCGCCGCGGCCACCTACGCCGGCGTCCAAGTGCGCGGCACGCTGCGGGAGTTGCGGGCCAGGCTGCAGCCCTGGGAGACGACCGCGGCCCTGGAACAGGAGATCGCCCTGGACACGGCCGGCATGACCCTGGTGCCCCGCATGCTCGACGACGCGTCCCGCGCCCAGGTGGCGGAGGAGACCCTGGGCCTCGCCGAGCGGATCATCCACCGCTTCGCCGCCGCGGCACCGGCGCCGGGCACGCACCCGGCGGACAAGCGCGACGACGACCTGCTCGCACACGACGAGGCGGCGGCGCTGATCCTCGGACTCCAGGACCGCACGACCCGCGACCGTGCGGCCACCTGGATGGAGGGCGACGAGGCCGCAGGGGCCCTCCGGCTCTGGCGCGCCCTGGCCCGCCGCTGCGTCGGCCCCTACGGCGAACACGCCGCGGCCCCACTGACCCTGGCCGGCTGGGTCGCCTGGTCGACAGGTGACGAGCTGGAGGCCCGCGAGGCGCTGGCCATGGCGCTCGGCGCGGATCCCGACTATCTGTTCGCCCGGTTGCTGCACCAGGCCTGCAACGAAGGAATCGACCCGGAAGCGATCCGCCGCTGCCTGCGCGCGCACCGCACCGACCGAGCGGGGCGTACGCGCGAGGAGACCGGCGCGCAGCGGCACACCGAGGAGCAAACGGCTCGGGCCGTGCTCCCGGCGCCCGAAAGCGCGGCGCCGCACGGACCGAGTGGGCGCACGGACACGGGCGACGAGGGCGCCGAAGCCCGCCGAGGGACGAGCACCCGCCGACGGCGCCGAGCGCGATCGGCGGACGGCTGCGACACCCCACGCGCGGTGGGCACCACGGGGGGACGGCGCAGGCCGGCCGGCTCCCACCCCGCTCCGTCCCCGGCCGAAGCCACGCGCCCCGGCAGCCGAAGCCCGGGCGGCACACGTACACGTACGACCGAGGCGCCCGACACCACGACCAGGACGGCTCTGCCGGGGAGCGACGACGGCAAGCCCGAGGCGGACAGGTGAGCGCCCGCACCTGGCTGGGCCGCCGCCTGTCCCACCGGACCTGTCCGACCGCTCGGAGCCGATTCCCCGGCCCGCCGCGCGCCCGTTGGTGGCACCGGCTCACGCGCGACTCGAGCGGCGGCGCCACCCTGCCGTCCCGCCGCCCTCCGATCGGCTTCCCCGAGCCGAGCCGTGACCCGGACGAGTCCCGCTCCGTTCACCTGAGTGGCGGAACGCCCGGACAGGCCCTGCCGCCGTACGACTCATCCCCCCCAGGGCGTCCCGCCGGCCGCCCAGCAGGTCCGAGGCGCACCGAGCGCGGAGGAAGCCACCCCATGCACCAACAGCCGACTCCCTCCTACGCCCCCGAAGACGAACGTCCGCCCTGGGACAGACGCGAGTGGTTCCCGTCGGACGGTGCCGCCGTCACCGCACGGCAGACCATCGAGATTCCGCCCTCGCTCACGGTCCGCGAGCCGAACCCCGCGGTGGGCCGCGCCTGGCCATCGGCGCCGCCGGGGCGCGGCCGCAGGCCCGCCGCAGCCACGCCGGTACGCACACCGCAGGCCGTCCGCCCGGCCCCCGAGCTGCCGCCCACGCACGCCGTCCTGGTCTGTGTCGCCCTGCCGGGCCTCGCCATCTCCGGAGAGGGACAGCTGACCGGCCGCGGACTGGACGGGTTCTACCGGGGTGGCAGGCGCCTGCTCGCACGGTGTCGGATCCGCGTGGCCGGCCGAGAACCGCTGGCCGTGCAGGCCAGGATGACGGGCGCCGACAGCGCCCGTTTCGTGGGAACGCTGAGGGTCTCCCCGTCGGCGGGCCCCGATCCGGATGTCGTGGTCGAGCGGACCCGCCGCGCCGACGGAACCGAACGGATCACCCTGCGCAACGCCGCCGCCCGCCCGCTGAGGCTGCCCGTCGAGGTGGCCCTCGGTACGGACCTCGCCGAACTCGCCGTCATCGCCTCCGGCCGGGCAGGCCCCGAACTCCCCGCCACCGTCCATGACTCGGGCCTGCGCTGGGCCACGGCCGGAGCCGCCGCCTCCGTCATCGCCGACCCGCCGCCCGCCGACGCCCTCGCGTCGGCCGGACTGCTCCGGTGGGAACTGGACCTGCCGCCCGGCGCCACGGCAACCGTCGAACTCCGGGTGCGGCTCGACGGCGCGGGGCCGCTGCGGCCCGCGGGTCATGCCACCACCAGCCCGCTCGCCCCAGCCCGGGCGACCGGCGACGACTCCCGGGTGACCTCGCTGCTGGACGCGGCGATCGCCGACCTCCAGGCGCTGCTCCTGCGCGACGCCGCCCACCCCGCCGGCATCCACCTCGCCGCGGGCGCGCCCTGGCGCTGCGGACTGGCCCCCGCCGAGGCCCTGGCCGCAGCCCGCATGACCCTGCCGCTCGGCACCCGGCTGGCCGCGGGCACCCTGCGCACCCTGGTCCGCACCCAGCTCCCGGACCGCAACCCGCAGGCCGGCCTGATCCCCGGGCCGCGACGCGACGCCGGCCCGTTCCTCCCGCCTGCCTGCACGGGCACGGAAGCCACCCTGCTCTTCCCCGTCCTGCTCGCCGAGGCCCGCCGCTGGGGACTTCCCGAGCAGGAGACGAGAGAGCTGCTGCCCGCCGCGGAACGCTGTCTCACCTGGCTGCGGACCACCGCCGGTGCCGGCCCCTACCTCCCCGACCCCCAGCCCGGCGGCCCGGCCCGCTGCGACACACAGGCCCACGCCTATCGGGCGGCCCTGCTCGGCGCCGATCTCCTCGACGCCTTCGACCGGCCCGGCGCCATCGAGTTACGGGAGTGGGCCCAGGCCCTGCGGGCGGCGTTCCGAGCCGACTTCTGGGTCGAGGACCGCGGCGGCGGACGCCCGGCCGCGGCCCTGGCCCCGGACGGCCGACCCGTGCCGCACCTGGGCTCCACCGTCGTCCACCTCCTCGACACCGGCCTGCTGGGCTCCGGTCGGCTCGCCCCCGGCCTGCTCGATCCCGTACAGACCGATAACCTCGCCAGACTGCTCGGCACCCCCGCCATGGACGCGGGCTGGGGACTGCGGGGACTCGGCGCCAAGGAAGCGGGACACAACCCGTTCGGCCACCGGACCGGAGCCGTCCGGGTCCACGACACCGCACTCGCCGTCGCCGGACTGGCCGCCGCCGGCTATGAGAAGGAGGCGAGCGGCCTGCTGAGAGGACTGCTGGACGCGGCGGAACACTTCGGCCACCGGCTGCCGGACATGTTCGCCGGTGAACAGCGCTTCAGCGGGAGCGCTCCCCTCCCGCACCCCGCGGCCTGCCGGCCGGCAGCCGTCGCGGCGGCCTCCGCGATCACGATGCTCACCGCACTCGCAGGCATCCGCCCCGACACCCCCGCCGGTACGGTCACCCTGTGCCCGGTGCGCAGCGCACCGCTCGGCGAACTCGTCCTGACCGGGCTGCGCGTTGCCGGCGCCCCGTTCTCGGTGCGCGTCAGCCGGCTGGGCCTCGCCATGGTCGAGGAGGCGGCGGACGGCCTGCAACTGGGAGTCTGACCTCGTACGACGCCACCGGAACGAAGAACGGGAGCCGATCCTGCGCCCCGTAGCCGAACGAAGCGGAACCACTACCGATGCGCCCGACGAGGGGAGTGTTTATCGTCAGGCAGACGACTATGATCGCCGCATGCCCTACGACCCGTCAGCCTTTCCGCCCTTCGCCGTCACCGTGGACCTGGTCGTGCTGACCGTGCGCCGCCATGCCCTGTGCGCGCTGGCGATCCGCAGGGGCGAGCCCCCGTTCCAAGGGCGCTGGGCGCTGCCCGGCGGTTTCGTACGGGACGACGAGGACCTCACTCAGGCGGCGGCGCGCGAGCTGGCCGAGGAGACCGGGCTGTGCACACACGACCCCTCGGCCCCCGCCCAGGACAACGGCGCCCATCTCGAACAGCTCGCCACCTACGGAGACCCCAAGCGGGACCCGCGCATGCGCGTCGTGAGCGTCGCACACCTCGCGCTCGCGCCCGACCTGCCCGCCCCGCGCGCGGGAGGCGATGCCAGCAACGCGCGCTGGGCGCCGGTCGAGGAACTGCTCCAGCAGGGCGGTTACGGCCGCGACGGCGAGCCCGTGGCGCCGCTCGCCTTCGACCACGCCCAGATCCTCGCCGACGGCGTGGAGCGGGCCCGATCGAAGATCGAGTACTCGTCGCTCGCCACCGCGTTCTGCCCGAGCGAGTTCACCGTCGGCGAGCTGCGCCGGGTGTACGAGGCGGTGTGGGGAGTGGCCCTCGACCCGCGGAACTTCCACCGCAAGGTCACCGGGACCCCCGGATTCCTCGTGCCCACCGGAGGGACGACCACGCGCCAGGGCGGCCGGCCGGCGCAGCTTTTCCGGGCCGGCGGTGCCACTCTGCTCAACCCCCCGATGCTGCGCCCCGAGGTCTGAGAAACGCGGACGGCCGGGCGCCCGGGACGGTCAGGTTGGGCCGATCGCACCCGCCCGACCGGGGACCTTCGAACCGTCGACGCGTATCACGCTGCCCGCATCACACACGGCAATAGATCGGGATATACCAGAAAAACTGGACATTGCACGCTATCTTGCTGCAGGTGATCCAGGCCTTCGGACTGACCAGCAATCCCCGCAAGGCGAACCGGCCCGCCGTCGACGACGTCTCGTTCGAAGCGCACGCGGGACATGTCACCGTGCTCCTCGGAGGCGCCGGCGCGGGCAAGACGACGGCGCTCAGACTGATGCTCGAACTTCAACAGGGGCGCGGCATCACCTACTTCAGAGGGCGGCCTCTGCACCGGATCGCCCATCCGTCGCGCGAGGTCGGCGTACTCCTCGGCGACGTACCCGGGCATCCGGCCCGCTCGGTCCGCGGCCACCTGCGCATGTTGTGCGCGGCCTCGGGAGTTCCCGCGCGCCGGGCCGACGAGGTCCTCGAAGTGGTCGGCCTCGTCAGCCTCCGCGAGGAGCGCCTCGGCGCGCTCTCGCGCGGAATGGACCGCAGACTCGGCCTCGCCTGCGCCCTGCTGTCCGACCCGCACACACTCGTCCTGGACGAACCCGCCGACGGCCTCTCCCCCCGCGAGGCACAGTGGCTCCACGGCATGCTCCGGGCCCACGCCGACCAGGGCGGCACGGTGCTCTGCGCCACCGCCGACCCCAAGGAGGCCGCGCGCACCGCCGACCGGGTCGTCACCCTCGACCGTGGCAGACTCGTGGCCGACCAGTCGGGCAGGGACTTCGCCCGCACCCGGCTGCGCCCGCGGGTGGCCGTCCGCAGCCCGCACGCGGCGCGCCTCGCGGCCGTGCTCACCAAAGAGGCCCGCACCGCACGCCGCTCCGTCGAGGTCGTACAGGAAGGCGGCAACCGCCTCTCGGTGTACGGCTCCACGACCGCCGACATCGGCGAGACCGCATTCCGTCACGGCATCCTCGTCCACCAACTCGCGGACGAAATCGGAGACATGGGCCCGGGAGCCGAGACCGGCCCCTATGGTGCCTCGCCGAGGACGAGAAGCGCAGAGAAGCGGCACGAGCCGGCAACGGAACGCGACCATCTCGCCCCCGGCTCATCACCGACGGAGCCGCGGCCGACCGTGCACGACGTGCCGACGACGGCGCCCGAGGCGACGGTGCGTGGCCTGCCGGTGGACGAGCCGGAGCTGCCGGTGCACGGTCGGCCGGTCGAGGAGCCGGCGGTCCGTGGCCTGTCGGCGATGGAGCCCGAGACGACGGCGCATGGTCTGCCGGTGGGGGAGTCGGAGGCGGTGGTGCAGGGGCTGTCGGCAGCGGAGCCGGAGACGACCGTGCGCGCCTTGCCGGCCGCAGAGTCCCGGGCGACGGCGCGCGGTCTGCCGGTGGCGGAGCCGGAGGGAGGCGCGCACGGTCTGTCGGCGATGCAGTCGGAGACGATGGCGCGTGGTCTGTCGGCGATGGAGCCGGAGACGACGCCAGGCGGCTTGCCGCAGGCGGAGCCCCGGACGATCATGCGCGGCTTGCCACCGACGGAGCCCCGGAGGACCACGCGCGGCCTGTCCCCGGGGGAGCGCGGTGCCGCAGGGCTCGGTGGGGCGGTGACGGAGGCTGCCGGCGCCTCGGCGCTCGGCATGTCGGCGGCGGAGAACGGCGCGTCGGAGCAGGCCGCCGCAGCTTCCGACCGGCCGTCAGGAGTGACGGGCGGCACGGTGCCGCATCCCTCGGCCAGAGAACGGCGCGCCATGCCGTTCGGCTTCTCGGCGGCGGACCGCGAGAGCGCCGTAGAGGACGCCTCTGCGCCCCAGAGAGGCGCGTCCAGCGTGCCTGTGGACGAAGAGCCGCCGGCGGGAGAATCGCCGGCAGCGGAGCGGCCGCAGGCCGTCGGCGGTGATAAGCCGTCACCTGGCGAGGCGCCCAACCCCCGGCCGGAGGCCGAACACACGGAGACCACCCCGCACGCCCCGTCCGAAGACGCCTCGCAGGAAGATGCGGCCCGAGGCGCCGACAGCACGGCACACGGCGTCGAGCCCGACCACGAGGACGCCCCCGGCGGAGCCGTCGAAGCGATGCCCGCCCCAGCAGCCCCAGCAGCCGCAGCAGCCGACGGCCGGACCGCCGAGGCGACGGCCACCGCGAACGCCGCACACCATGCGGCACCGGCCGCCAAGGAACCGCAGAGCGGCCCCACGAACACCCCGGTCGCGGGCATCTCCGCCCTCCGCGCCCGGCTCCCCGGCGCCAGGAACCCCGGCACCCGTCAACCGCAGACCACCCGCGCCGCCTGCTCCACCGGCGTCCGTTCCCTCGACGCCCTGTCCCCCCTCCCGCCCCCCATCTCCGTCCGCCCCGCCCCCACCCCCCTCCGCCCTCTGCGCTACGAGATCCGGCGCGCCACCGGCATCGGCGTCGGCTTCCTCACCTGCGGTGCCGTACTGGTGGTGTCCGCGCTCACCGCCGTACTGCTCGCCCGGCTCGGGCGCACCCCGCAGGAGCGGCTGTTCGCCGCGTGGCCGCGGGAGCTGCCGCTGCCGCCCGCGGCGCTTGCCGCGGGACTGCTCGGGGCGCTGGCCTTCGGGGACGAGTTCCGCCACCCCGCCCTCGCGGTGGACCGCGGCACCGTGCCCCGCCGGCTGGGGCTGCTCACCGCGAAACTGCTCGTCTCCGGAGTCACCGCGGTGCTGCTGGCCTTCGCCACCATGGGCTGCGACGCCGAAGTGCTCTACGTCGTCTACGGACGGGAGCTCGCACAAGTTCCCGCGGACTGGCTTTCGCTGAGCGTCAGTTGGTTCGGTCTCGTCGTCGGCTGCGCCTGGGCCGGTGTGCTCGCGGCCGGTGTGTTCCGGTCCACCACGGGCGGCTTGGCCGCCGTACTCGCCGTACCCGTGGTCGTCGTGCCCCTCGTGCACGAGGCGATGCACGGGCCGGCACGGCGCATGGCCGCCGGATTCCCGGTGCGGATGCGGGAGGTGCTCCTGCCGCAGTGGCCCTTCGGAGGTGAGCGCTATCTGCTCGGGGTGGCGCGTGTACTCGCCCAACCTGTGGGCGGCGCACTGGTGTTGGCGCTGTCGGCACTGCTGTGCACGTATCTCGTCACGTCGCTGCGCAGCCGGTTCCGGTGACGGGGCAAGCGTGCACTTCCGGTCTCGCCATGCTCACAACTCCCTGTCGGAAAGCCCATTTCTTTCCGATAAGGCGTCAATTGCGACGGGGTGAGCGATCACCCTTTCGTGTGCTTTTCACCAAAGACCTCAAGGGAGTTGGAGGCGACGCCGACAAAGGATCCGTGAGTACCCTTGCGCACACCATGATGACCGCCGCCCGCTCCACCGACTCCGGTCTGGCCGGCCCGGGCGAACTCGACCGCTACCCCTACGCGGAGCCCCAGGTGGCTGATCGCGTCGGAGCGCCCTCCTGGGAAGGCGCGGACCCCGACCTGGGCCGCGTCGGCCGGCGCGCCGCGGGCAGCCGAGGCCGTGGACTGCACGGCCAACTCGTTCAGCAGCTGGGACAGATGATCGTCTCCGGCGACCTGGGCGCGGACCGTCCGCTGGTGCCCGAGGAGATCGGCCAGCGCTTCGAGGTCTCCCGCACCGTCGTCCGCGAGTCCCTCCGCGTCCTCGAGGCCAAGGGCCTCGTCAGCGCCCGCCCGAACGTCGGCACGCGCGTGCGTCCCGTCAGCGACTGGAACCTGCTCGACCCCGACATCATCGAGTGGCGGGCCTTCGGGCCCCAGCGCGACGACCAGCGCCGCGAGCTGAGCGAGCTGCGCTGGACGATCGAGCCGCTCGCCGCCCGCCTCGCCGCCGGTCACGGCCGGGAGGAGGTGCAGCAGCGCCTCTGTGACATGGTCGAGATCATGAGCCACGCCATGGCTCAGGGCGACGCGCTGACGTACTCGCGCGCCGACGGCGAGTTCCACGCGCTGCTCATCCAGACCGCCGGCAACCGCATGCTGGAGCACCTCTCCGGGATCGTCTCGGCGGCCCTCCAGGTCTCCGGCGGCCCCGTCACGGGGTGCGACCGGGCGAACGACACGTCGCTCGCGCAGCACGCGCGGATCGTCGACGCGCTCGGCACCGGCGACGGCACGGCGGCCGAGGCGGCCATGCGTCAACTGCTCACGGTCCACCCCGAGGTCGAGCGCGTGGTGCCCGCCCCGCGCGAGCACTGACCCCCGCGGCCGAGGCGGTGCGGTCGCCGGTGTGCGGCGTCCTCGTGGTGCTCGTGGCGGTGCGGGGGACTTGCCGGCCGTCGCCGGACCCTGCCGGACCCCGCCGGACCTGTGCGGTCCGGCGGGGTCCGGCGGTGCGACGGGCCGCCGCGGGCCAGGTGTGTGACCGGGCATGACGGCGTCGGTGATCTTGCCTGTCCATGTCTGAATGCTTTTGACCGCTTACGGGGTGTGACTCGGGCCACGCAGATTGGGCGTAACACTCGTGGAAACAGCGCGATGACCTAAGAGGTGACAGTCGCGGAGGGAATACGGACGCCATGACAGGCGCTGTGCATCTTCCCGGCCCCCGCCCGCGCCGTCGGCCCATCCCCAGGCCGGTGGTCGGCTCCTGTCCGCAGTGGACGGTGCCGGAAGCCGTTTTCCAACGTTCCGAGAGGTTGTTCGTGTCGGCCAGCACATCCCGTACGCTCCCGCCGGAGATCGCCGAGTCCGTCTCTGTCATGGCGCTCATTGAGCGGGGAAAGGCTGAGGGGCAGATCGCCGGCGACGATGTGCGTCGGGCCTTCGAAGCTGACCAGATTCCGGCCACTCAGTGGAAGAACGTACTGCGCAGCCTCAACCAGATTCTTGAGGAAGAGGGTGTGACGCTGATGGTCAGTGCCGCAGAGCCCAAGCGCACCCGCAAGAGCGTCGCAGCGAAGAGCCCGGCCAAGCGCACCGCCACCAAGACGGTCGCGGCGAAGACGGTGACGACCAGGAAGGCGACCGCCACCACGGCCGCCCCCACGGCGCCCGCTGCCTCGGTCGCAGCCGATTCCGCCGAGGAAGCCGCACCCGCCAAGAAGGCCGCCGCCAAGAAGGCGACCGCCAAGAAGACGGTCGCCAAGAAGACCGTCGCGAAGAAGACGGCCGCCAAGAAGACCACGGCCAAGAAGGACGACGTCGAGCTTCTCGAGGACGAGGTGCTCGAGGACACCAAGGCCGCCGAGGAGCCCGAGGGCGCCGAGAGCGCGGGCTTCGTCCTGTCCGACGAGGACGAGGACGACGCGCCGGCGCAGCAGGTCGCCGCGGCCGGCGCCACCGCCGACCCGGTCAAGGACTACCTGAAGCAGATCGGCAAGGTCCCCCTGCTCAACGCCGAGCAGGAGGTCGAGCTCGCCAAGCGCATCGAGGCCGGTCTGTTCGCCGAGGACAAGCTGGCCAACGCCGACAAGCTCGCCCCCAAGCTCAAGCGCGAGCTGGAGATCATCGCCGAGGACGGCCGCCGCGCCAAGAACCACCTCCTGGAGGCCAACCTCCGTCTGGTGGTCTCCCTGGCCAAGCGCTACACCGGCCGCGGCATGCTCTTCCTGGACCTCATCCAGGAAGGCAACCTCGGTCTGATCCGCGCGGTCGAGAAGTTCGACTACACCAAGGGCTACAAGTTCTCCACGTACGCCACCTGGTGGATCCGTCAGGCCATCACCCGCGCCATGGCCGACCAGGCCCGCACCATCCGTATCCCGGTGCACATGGTCGAGGTCATCAACAAGCTCGCGCGCGTACAGCGCCAGATGCTCCAGGACCTGGGCCGCGAGCCCACCCCGGAGGAGCTGGCCAAGGAACTCGACATGACCCCGGAGAAGGTCATCGAGGTCCAGAAGTACGGCCGCGAGCCCATCTCGCTGCACACCCCGCTGGGTGAGGACGGCGACAGCGAGTTCGGTGACCTCATCGAGGACTCCGAGGCCGTCGTGCCCGCCGACGCCGTCAGCTTCACGCTTCTGCAGGAGCAGCTGCACTCGGTTCTGGACACCCTGTCCGAGCGCGAGGCCGGTGTCGTCTCCATGCGGTTCGGTCTCACCGACGGTCAGCCGAAGACCCTCGACGAGATCGGCAAGGTGTACGGCGTGACGCGTGAGCGCATCCGCCAGATCGAGTCCAAGACCATGTCGAAGCTGCGCCACCCGTCGCGCTCCCAGGTGCTGCGCGACTACCTCGACTAGGTCGCGGTCGTACGACACCGAAGGCCCGGTTCCCCCGCACGGGAGCCGGGCCTTCGTGCTGCGCGCGGAGCCGCCATGACTGACTCTGGGTGTCCCAGTGGAACCACGGAGTGAGGAGTATGCATGCGCCGTTCCGTTGCCCGCGCACTGATCCGGCCGCTCGCCCTGGCGGCCACCCTGACCTTCATACCCCTGGCGCACGCGGCCCCCGCGGCCGCCGACAGCGTCGTGGTCGGGGGCTTTCCGATAGACATCTCCCAGGCCCCGTGGACGGTCGCGCTGTCCAGCCGTGACCGGTTCGGGGGTACGCGGGCGGGCCAGTTCTGCGGCGGCGTGGCAGTCGCCCGCACCACGGTCCTCACCGCGGCGCACTGCCTCGCCGATGGCGTCCTGGGGGCACTCCCGAACCGCGCACGCGACCTTCGGGTCATAGCGGGCCGCACCCAACTGCTGTCGAACGAGGGCCAGGAGATCGCCGTACGCGATGCCCGGATCAATCCCAAGTACGACAGCACGACCAACACCGGCGACTTCGCCGTACTCACGCTGGCCAAGCCGCTGCCGCAGAGCGCGGTCGTCTCCATGGCGGGCGCCGGCGACCCGGCCTACGCGCCGGGCACACAGGCCCTCGTCTCCGGATGGGGGGACACCACGGGCGAGGGTGCCTACCCGCGCGGGCTGCATGCCGCACACCTGCGCGTGCTGGCTGACGATCTCTGTGCCCGCGCCTATCCGGGCGGTCCCGGGGGTGCCTACCGGGCCGGCAGCATGCTCTGCGCCGGAGAGGCCCGGGGTGGCCCGGACGCCTGCCAGGGCGACAGCGGCGGCCCGCTGGTGGCGGCGGGACGCCTGATCGGGCTCGTGTCCTGGGGAAGCGGCTGCGGCAAGGCAGGCAGCCCTGGCGTGTACACGCGCATCTCCGAGGTCGTACGCGACCTGGGCACGGCCTCAGCGGGCCAGTAGGGGCCCCACAGGGACTCCTGAGGTCCGACTCGGGGTCCGACTCGGGGTACACAGCACGGGCGGCCGCTCCTGGGACAGGAGCGGCCGCCCGTGCACCGGCCTGTGCCGGGGCTGGCTCGTCGTATGTGCGAGATTCAGCGTTCGTCTTCGGAAACGGTGCCCGGAGCGGTCGTCAGCCGCTCCGTCTCGTCCTGTATCTCAGCGGCGATCTTCTTGAGCTCCGGCTCGAACTTGCGACCGTGGTGGGCGCAGAAGAGCAGTTCTCCGCCGCTGAGCAGCACAACGCGCAGGTATGCCTGGGCGCCGCAGCGGTCGCAGCGATCGGCGGCCGTCAGCGGGCTCGCGGGGGTCAGAACAGTAGTCACGTCGCCTCTTCTCTAGCTCGACGAGCTGTCGTACCAGGGTCAACATCCAACCAGCCCGAAAACGTTCCCGCTCGTGGCTTTTCCTCGAAAAATTCTTCCGGGGCGGCTGTTTGCTGCCGGTTGGCGGCGAATGTGCCGTAGTGCGTCTCTTGTGTGCTTACGGTTTCGCGCGGTGTTGTGTCATGGGTCCTCCAGGCCGGGTTGCCTGTTGTTCATGAGGACGTGCCCGGAGCCTAAATGGTTCATGCCTCCGAGGGAACGTGATATGTACTTCACTCCATCGAGGGATCGAACATGCATGCGAGTCTGGACTAGTCTGAGTTTTCGACGAGGGTGGCGTTACACCGGCTCTACCAGGCCTCGGTACCCTCTGAGCGGCGACCGAAGCCGCCCCCTTACCCAGTAGGGGGCCAACTGAAATTCAGCGAGGAGCGAACCGCGTGACCGCCGATACGTCCGTGCCGTCCACAGCGCTGCTGGCAGGAGCAGACCGGGACGGTTCCAACTACACCGCGCGGCACCTGCTCGTCCTCGAGGGCCTCGAGGCCGTGCGCAAGCGCCCGGGTATGTACATCGGCTCGACCGACAGCCGCGGTCTGATGCACTGCCTGTGGGAGATCATCGACAACTCCGTGGACGAGGCCCTCGCGGGCGTCTGCGACCGCATCGAGGTGATCCTCCACGACGACGGCTCCGTCGAGGTGCGCGACAACGGCCGGGGCATCCCCGTGGACGTCGAGCCCAGGACCGGCCTGTCCGGCGTCGAGGTCGTCATGACCAAGCTCCACGCGGGCGGCAAGTTCGGTGGTGGCTCGTACGCCGCCTCCGGCGGCCTGCACGGCGTTGGCGCCTCCGTGGTCAACGCCCTCTCCGCCCGTCTCGACGTCGAGGTGGACCGCGGCGGCCAGACCCACGTCATCAGCTTCCGGCGCGGTGTGCCGGGCGCCTTCGCGGCCGACGGGGCCGACGCGAAGTTCGAGGCCAAGAGCGGCCTGCGCAAGACCAAGAAGATCCCCAAGACCCGCACCGGCACGCGCGTGCGGTACTGGGCGGACCGGCAGATCTTCCTCAAGGACGCCAAGCTCTCCCTGGAGAACCTGCACCAGCGCGCCCGGCAGACCGCCTTCCTGGTGCCGGGCCTGACCATCGTCGTGCGTGACGAGTTCGGCCTCGGCGAGGGCGGCAGCAAGGGCGAGGAGTCCTTCCGCTTCGACGGCGGCATCAGCGAGTTCTGCGAGTACCTGGCGGGCGACAAGCCGGTCTGCGATGTCGTCCGCTTCTCGGGCAAGGGCACCTTCAAGGAGACCGTCCCCGTCCTGGACGAGCACGGCCAGATGACCCCCACCGAGGTCACCCGTGAACTGGGCGTGGACATCGCGATGCGCTGGGGCACGGGGTACGACACCACCATCCGGTCCTTCGTCAACATCATCGCCACGCCCAAGGGCGGCACCCATGTCTCCGGCTTCGAACAGTCCCTGACGGGGGTGTTCAACGATGTGCTGCGCGCCAAGAAGCTGCTGCGGGTGGCCGAGGACAACATCGTCAAGGACGACGCCCTCGAGGGGCTCACCGCCGTCGTGACCGTGCGCCTGGCCGAGCCGCAGTTCGAGGGCCAGACCAAGGAGGTGCTGGGCACCTCGGCGGCTCGCCGCATCGTGAACAACGTGGTCACCAAGGAGCTGAAGGCGTTCCTGACCAGCACGAAGCGGGATGCCGCCGCGCAGGCCAGGGTCGTCATGGAGAAGGTGGTCGCCGCCGCCCGTACGCGCGTCGCGGCCCGGCAGCACAAGGACGCCCAGCGCCGGAAGACCGCCCTGGAGTCCTCGTCCCTGCCGGCCAAGCTCGCCGACTGCCGCAGCGACGACGTGGACCGCAGCGAGCTGTTCATCGTCGAGGGCGACTCCGCGCTCGGTACGGCCAAGCTGGCCCGGAACTCCGAGTTCCAGGCCCTGCTGCCGATCCGGGGCAAGATCCTCAACGTGCAGCGGTCCTCGGTGACCGACATGCTCAAGAACGCCGAGTGCGGCGCGATCATCCAGGTCATAGGAGCGGGCTCGGGCCGCACCTTCGACATCGACCAGGCCCGCTATGGCAAGATCATCATGATGACCGACGCCGATGTGGACGGCTCCCACATCCGCTGCCTGCTGCTCACGCTGTTCCAGCGCTACATGCGACCGATGGTCGAGGCCGGCCGGGTCTTCGCCGCGGTGCCGCCACTGCACCGCGTCGAGATCATCCAGCCCAAGAAGGGCCAGGACAAGTACGTCTACACGTACTCGGACCGCGAACTGCGCGACAAGCTCATGGAGTTCCAGAGCAAGGGCATCCGGTACAAGGACTCCATCCAGCGCTACAAGGGTCTCGGTGAGATGGACGCCGACCAGCTGGCCGAGACCACGATGGACCCGCGTCATCGCACGCTGCGCAGGATCAACCTCTCCGACCTGGAGGCTGCGGAACAGGTCTTCGACCTGCTGATGGGCAACGACGTGGCGCCCCGCAAGGAGTTCATCTCCAGCTCGGCGGCGACGCTGGACCGCTCGCGCATCGACGCGTAGCCGCTGCGCCGGGCTTCGGCCGACGGGGGCTTGCCCAAGGCGGGGCGAAGCCGATGGAGGCCGAGGCCGGGGCGGGGTGCGCGTGCGGCGTCGGTCGGGGCAGGGCCGACGGAGCTTGCCCGAGGCGGGGTGGGCCGGTGCTCAGGGGGCGCGAGGGCTGGTGGCGGGCGGAGGGCGAAGGTTGGTCGTCTTCCGACGGTGGTCATCGGGGCCTCGCCCCGACCGGCCTCCGCCCCCGTCCCTGCCCGGTATCCGCAGCCGGGGGATCTACACCCGTGGGTGGAGGCGGGCCGCTGCAGGTTTCCACCCGTGATCCACCCCGGCTCCGATCTCCCGACCTGCGCTTTTCCGTAGCTTCGTAGGTGTCGGCAGCGCCCGCTCCCGGCGCCGCTTCTCGCTAACGGAGGCTCTGATGTCCGGGCTCGTCAACGCGCTGGTGATCGTGGCCGTCGCCGCCATAGTGATCGCGCGGCAGCTCCGCGCCCAGCCGGTCAATACCGACCGGCGCTGGTGGCTGCTCCCTGTGATCCTCGGCGTGGCCGCGCTGCGCGAGCCCAGCATCCTCGACGGTCACCACCGCGCGGAATCCGTCGTACTGCTCGTGGTGGAGCTGCTCGTCGGCGTGGCCACCGGCGCCGGGTGGGCCTGGACGACCCGCGTCTGGACGGCCTCGGACGGCGTCGTGTGGACCAAGAGCACCAAGGCGAGCATCGCCGTATGGGGCGTGGGTATCGCCCTGCGGATCGGCCTCTTCGGCATCGGCCGCGTGCTCGGCCTGCACCAGGGCAGCGCCGCCCTGATGCTAGGCCTCGCCGCCACCCTCCTGGTCCGCGGCGGAATCCTGCTCTGGCGGGCCCAGCCCCTCGGCACCGCGCACCGCCCCACCCCGGCGTACGGTGACGACATGCGGTCGGTCAGGAGGGAGAGCGCGTGACGGAGAACGTCTGGACCCGCTGGCCGTCGCGAGAGGCGCTCGGCCGTGCGGGCACCCCCCGACCCCGGCGCATGCTCGCCTGGGCGGTGAGGTTGCTCGTGATCGCCCTGCTGCTGTGGTCCGCGTTCAGCCAGAAGCACGTCGGCATCGGCGGGGCGCTCGCGGCAGCCGCGGCGGTCCTGCTTGCCGCTCTTGTCTCCTGGGCCCTCTTCCGGACCACTTACCAGCACCGGTTGGTGTCCTCCCTCGCACTGATGGGCGTGCTCCTGGCCATCGCGGTCGCCGCCGAGGCCACGGGATTCAGAGGGCCGGCCCTGGTGATCTGGTGCGGCTGCGGAATCAGCGCCCTGGAGCGGATGCCGCTCGCCGCGGCAATACCGGTGGCGTGCGTGGCGCTGGCTTCGTTCTCAGCGTTCAACAACGACGTCTGGCTGACCACGGCCGCCACGGTTGCGGGCATGGCCCTCGCCGGATACGTCCTACGGCTGGATGCCGAAGCCCGCGGCAGTGCACAGCGGCTGCTCGCCCAGGAGCGCGCCGCCCGGGCGGCCGAGGCAGAGTCCGCGGCGCTCGCCGAACGGACCCGTATCGCACGGGAGATCCACGATGTGCTGGCGCACAGCCTCTCGGCGCAGCTCGTGCACCTGGAGGCGGCCCGGCTGCTGATCGAGAACGGCGCGGACCGCGAGCAGATCCTGGAGCGGGTGGTGGCCGCCCGGGGCATGGCCCGCGACGGACTGGCCGAGACCCGGCAGGCCTTGTCGGCGCTGCGCGGCGAGTTGACTCCGTTGGAAGACTTCCTGAGCGAACTGGTCAGCGGGGCCGACGGAGCCGAGGTCACCGTGACGGGTGAGCGCAGACCCCTGCCGGCCGAGGCCTCCCAGGCCGTGCGCAGGGTCGCCCAGGAAGCGCTGACGAACGCCCGCAAACACGCCCAGGGCGCCAAGGTGCACCTGCGACTCGACTACCGCGAGCGCGAAGTGACGCTGGACGTACGGGACTCGGGCGGGCGGCCGGGCGAACTCACCGGGTCCGGCGGCGGGTACGGTCTGCTGGGGATGCGCGAGCGTGCCGAGCTACTGGGCGGCTCACTGGACGCGGGGCCGGACGAGGAGGGGTTCGTGGTGACGCTGAAGGTGCCCGTATGACCGAGACGGAAGGGGAGAAGAAGCCCGCACGGGTGGTGGTCGCCGACGACCAGACCGTGGTCCGGGAAGGCATCGTGATGCTGCTCGGACTGCTCCCCGGAGTGAAGGTCGTGGGCGCCGCGGGAGACGGCGAGGAGGCGGTGCAACTGGTGGGAGAACTGGCCCCGGACGTCGTCCTGATGGATCTCCGGATGCCCCGCTGCGACGGCGTGGAGGCCACCCGGCGGATCCGGGCGCAGTACCCGGGAACCCAGGTCGTGGTGCTCACCACGTACGCGGACGACGAGTCGCTGTTCCCCGCGCTGCGCGCCGGCGCCCGGGGCTATCTCACCAAGGACGCGGGCGGTGACGAGATCGTGCGGGCCGTGAAGAGCGTGCTGTCGGGGGACGCGGGGCTGTCCCCGAGTGTCCAACGCCGGTTGCTGGAGCGCCTGTCGCAGCCCGAGCCCAGCCCGTCGGCGACCGCCGAGGCGCTGCCTGACGGTCTGACCGCACGGGAGACCGAGGTTCTGCGGCTGATCGCCGATGGGCTCAGCAATCAGGAGATCGCCCGCAAGCTGCATGTGTCGACCGCAACCGTGAAGACACACATCAACAACCTCTTCGCGAAGACGGGACTCAAGGACCGGGCACAGGCGGTGCGTTACGCGTACAGCAAGGGCCTGGTGCGGCCCTCCACGGAGTGAATCACCTGATGGGGTGAAGAGCCGAGGGAAGAAGAGTCAGGGATCTTCCCGGTCTGTCCATCCTTGGGCATGCAGTCAAGCAACGGCCGCGACCGTGGAGCCGGGGACGGTTCCGAGTGTTCGGCCGAGAACCAGCAAGGCCACGGCGCAGCGTCCCGCGATGTGACGTACGAGGACCCCTGGTACGACGCGCTGGCCTCCGGCCGGGGCGAAGCGGACGGCACCGGAGCGCCGGCGCCGGTGGTGCCGCCCGCTCGCGGGGAGCGGGGCGGTGGCGGAGTGGCGGTTCACACCCGCGATGTGTACGTGGAGGTGCAGCGCAGCCCGGCCTTCCAGGAAGTGCGGGCCACGTACCGGCGGTTCGCCGTGCCGGGAGTCGCCGCCTTCCTCGCCTGGTACATGGGCTATCTCGTCACCGCCACGACCGCGCCCGGACTCATGGCCCGGTCCGTGACGGGGGCGGTGAACGTGGGCATGCTGGCCGGACTAGGACAGTTCCTCACCACGTTCGCGCTCACCTGGGCCTACGCCCGGCACGCACGGCTGCGCCGGGACCGGGCGGCGCTGGAGCTGCGCTGGGACACCCAGGAACTGGCCCGCGGAGTGCGGGGAGACGCCTCGTGACCGGGCAGCATCAGATGCTGGCGCTGGTGCTGTTCAGCGGCTTTGTGGCCGTCACCCTCGGGATCACGACATGGGTGAGCCGGCGCCGGCATGGTTCGGCGGAGGAGTTCTACGCCGGAGGGCGACTGTTCTCGCCCATGGAGAATGGTTTTGCCATCGCGGGTGACTACGTATCGGCCGCCTCCTTCCTCGGGGTCACCGGGCTCATCGCGCTGTACGGGTACGACGGGATGCTGTACGTCGTGGGCTTCCTCGTGGCCTGGCTGGTCGTGCTGTTCCTGGCGGCCGAACTGGTACGCAACTGCGGGCGGTTCACGCTGGCCGATGTGGTGGCCGCGCGGATGAGCGAGCGGCCGGTGCGGATCGCCGCGGGAACTTCCTCGGTCACGGTGTCCGTTCTGTATCTGGTGGCGCAAATGGTCGGCGCGGGCAGCCTGGTGGCGCTGCTGCTGGGGCGGACGAGCGGGGCGGACCAGGCCTGGGCGGTCATCGGGGTCGGCGCGCTCATGGTGATCTATGTGTCGTTGGGAGGGATGCGGGCCACCACCTGGATCCAGATCGTGAAGGCGGTGCTGCTGCTCACCGGGACGGTCGTGCTGACCGCGCTCGTCCTGCTGCGCTTCCACGGAGACATCGACCAGTTGCTGATCGCGGCCGCGGACCGCAGCGGTCACGGACGGGCGTATCTGGCGCCGGGCCTGAAGTACGGCGGGACCTGGACCGCTCGCCTCGACTTCATCAGCCTGGGGCTCGCCCTGGTGCTGGGCACGGCGGGACTGCCGCACATCCTGTCCCGCTTCTACACCGTGCCCACCGCGCGGGCCGCCCGTCGTTCCGCGGTGTGGTCCATCGGGCTGATCGGCGGCTTCTACCTGATGACGATCGTCCTCGGCTTCGGGGCGGCCGCGGTGGTCGGGCCGGAGGCGGTGCGCGGTTCGAACGCGGCTGGGAACACGGCGGTGCCGCTGCTCGCCCTCGACCTGGGCGGCGGCGCGGGCTCCACCGGTGGCACGGTCCTGTTCGCGATCGTCGCCGCCGTCGCCTTCGCCACGATCCTCGCCGTGGTCGCCGGTATCACCCTCGCCTCGTCGGCGTCGGTGGCGCACGATCTGTACGCGTCGCTGCGGCGGTCGCGCGGCACGGCGGGCGGCAGGGCGAGCAGCGAGGTGGCGGTGGCGCGGTGGTCGGCGGTCGGCATCGGTGTCGTGGCGATCGCGCTCGGTCTGCTGGCCCGTGATCTCAACGTCGCCTTCCTCGTCGGCCTGGCCTTCGCGGTCGCCGCGTCGGCGAACCTTCCGGTGCTGCTGTACTCGCTGTTCTGGCGCGGCTTCACCACCCGCGGTGCGGTGTGGGCCGTATACGGCGGACTGATCCCGGCGCTCGGGCTGGTGCTGCTGTCCCCGGTGGTGTCCGGCAGCCCGTCCTCGCTCTTCCCGGGCGTCGACTTCCAGTACTTCCCGCTGCAGAACCCGGGCATCGTGTCCATCCCGCTCGGCTTCCTCGCCGGCTGGCTCGGCACGATCACCTCCGACGAGGTCGCGGACGAGGCCAAGTACGCCGAGACGGAGGTCCGGTCACTGACCGGGGCGGGGGCCGTGTAGCACGGCAGAACCGTTCAGCCGGGCGAAGCGGAGCTGTCGGCCGGGGCTGCTCTACGGCGCCACCCACGCGTACTGGTGCTCCGGCCGGCCGGTGTCGCCGTACTTCAGGGAGAGCCGTAGCCGGCCGGCCTGTTCCAGGTGGCGGAGGTAGCGCTGGGCCGTGGAGCGGCTCAGGCCGGTTCTCTCGGCCACCTCGTGGGCCGACAGCGGCTGGTCGGCGTGGTGCAGGACACCGCAGATCAGATCGGTCGTCGGCTCCGAGTGGCCGCTCGGCAGGCCGGGCGCGGAGGGTGCGGGAGCCGTCCGCAGCGCCCCGAAGATCCGGTCGACCTTCTCCTGCCCCGTGACGCCCCGGCCGCCGACCCGGTCGACCGTGCGGCGCAGGGCGGCGTAGGAGTCGAGGCGGGAGCGCAGCGCGGCGAAGGTGAAGGGCTTGACCAGAGAGTGCAGGGCGCCCAGGCGCATCGCCTGCTGGACGGTCGACACATGGCCGGCCGCCGTGATCATGATGACGTCCGTGCCGTGGCCCTGCTCCCGCATGCGGTGGACGAGGTCGAGCCCGGTCTGGTCCGGCAGATAGTGGTCGAGCAGGACGAGATCGACGGTGCCGCGTTCGACGGCGGCCAAGGCCTGCGCGGCGCTGTGCGCGCGGGCGGTCACCCGGAACCCGGGAACCTTTCCCACGTACTTGGCGTTTATCTCTGCGACGCGGAAGTCGTCGTCCACGACCAGGACGTCAATCATCGGGCCTCTCCTTCAAGGCCGACGAGCGGTAAGCCCGTGTTTCGGCTCCGCAGTTGTAGCGCGAGCGAAGAGAGCGCAACAGGCTCTTGCGAGCAAAAGAACGGCCTGTGCTCACAAGACTCCTGCCGTGGCCCGGGCCACACCTACCGTCCCGGCCCATGAGCGCACACATCAGCCCCGCCATTGAGCTGCGGGGCGCGAGCAAGACCTTCAGAACCCCGTCCGGGGGACTGCACACGGCCGTGCGCGGTCTGGAGCTCACCGTCGGGCGCGGCGAGTTCGTGGCCGTCGTAGGCCCCACCGGTTGCGGTAAGTCCACCACGCTGACGCTGGTCAGCGGCCTGGAGGAGCCCACCGAAGGCGAGGTGCTGGTGGCCCGGGAGCCGGTCGACGGGGTCAGCGACAAGGTCGGCTTCGTCTTCCAGCAGGACGCCACGTTCCCCTGGCGCACGGTCCTGTCCAACGTCATGGCCGGCCCGCGCTTCCGGGGCGTACCGAAGACCGAGGCCAGGCAGAAGGCCCGGGAGTGGCCGGCCCGCGTGGGACTCGCCGCCTTCGAGGACCGCTATCCGCACCAGCTCTCCGGCGGTCAGCGCAAGCGCGTCGCCCTCGCCGCCACGTTCGTCAACGACCCCGAGATCCTGCTGATGGACGAACCGTTCTCGGCGCTGGACGTGCAGACCCGGGCTCTGATGTCGGACGAGCTGCTGGAGCTGTGGGAGGGCACGGGAGCCTCCGTCGTCTTCGTCACCCACGATCTGGAGGAGTCCATCGCGCTCGCCGACAAGGTCGTTGTGATGACCGCCGGACCCGCGACCGTGAAGCAGGTGTTCGCCATCGATCTGCCCCGGCCGCGCAAGGTCGAGTCGGTGCGTCTGGAGCCGCGGTCGGAGAAGGCCAGGTCCCGGGTCTGCCGCTGAACCCGGCGGGAGCTCAGCCAGGCGGCCAGCGCACCCACCGCGAGAGCGCCGCCGGCGTACGCGAACAGCCCCGGGATCGCGCTGATCAGCCGCGCTCGCACGCTGTCGTAGGCGATACCGACCGCGACCGCACGATGATGCGGTGGCGGGCGTCGTACAGGGGCACCTTGCCGCGGGCGGAGCGGCCCAGGGTGCCGTTGTCGATCTCCATGACCTGCTTGCCGCCCAGTGCGTCGCCGGGGTCGGTCGAGACATGCCCGCCGATCTCCGAGGGCGTGGTGTGCGACCAGCGCACGCCCCGCCGGTCCAGCACTACGATGTACTCGGCGTGCGTGGCCTTCCGGATCCGCTCGGCCTCCCTCTGCACCGGGCCGTCGCTGGTCGGCGGCGCGGTCAGGACGCCCTCGGCGATCTGCGGGTCCTGGGCCGTGGTCTGCGCGATCGCCAGCGCCCCGCGCATCGCCTCCTGGTCCAGCTGCTTGCTCAACGGCGCGAGGAACAGCCCGGTCGCGATCACCGCGACCCCCGCGGCGATCGCCACCAGCAGCACCTGCGAGAACACCCGCCGGGGCAGTCCGAGGCGCAGCCGGCGCGCGGGGGGAGTGGGGCGCATACGCACGACGGTACGCAGGAAGGCCCGAAGCGCCCCACAGGGTGTGGTGGGGATCTCTTGACCGGTTCTTGAAGGAGGCGGTCGTTCTGGAGACGTGAAGGAGGCAGCCGTGCTGGAAACTGGAAAGGCGTGGCCGTTCCGAAGGAGGCCGCTCAGCTCGCCAGTGCCGTCGACCGCAGCGCGCGCACGGCCACCACGTCCATCCGTGCCGGCGTGCCCAGCACCGCCGCGCCGCAGCTCTCCGGGCGGGGCGGCAGCGACGCGCCCTGCGCCACGGTCACCCGCCAGCGGCGGCCGTCGGCGTGTCCCACGGTGACCTCCCAGCGCGGAGCCGCGCCCTCGGTCCGTACGACGCTCAGCACTCCCGCCCGGTACTCGTCCGCGGCCGAACGGACGGCCAGCTCGGCCGCCTGGCCGGGCCGTTCCCAGGCCGAGCAGCCGCGGCAGCCCTCGACCACCACGCGGCCCTCCTGAGCGCCGTGCAGCGCCTCCTTGATGGTGTGCGCCTCGGCGCGGCCGTAGGCGTAGCCGTACGGCAGGACGAGCACCGTCGGCGCGAAGCGATGTCCACCCAGATGGGTGACCTCCCAGACGCCACGCACCCCCGAGGCGGCCAGCTCGGTGGCGAGCGGGCGGCCCAGGAGGGCGCAGCAGCGGTCGCGCTTGCCGTTGGTGCACACGAGCGCGAGCGGGTCGCCGCGGTGCGGCCGGCCGCCGAGCGCGGCGGCGAGGGAACGGTGGTCGCCCGCTCCCAGGGCGGCGAAGTCGAGGCCGAGCAGCCGCCGTGGATCGCGGGTCGTGGCGCTGTGCAGCCATCCGCGGCCCGGCACGGTGTGGGCGGCGTACACTTGCCGGAGGGCGGGCCCGCCGGGGTCGGCGTGGCGCCCCGGGCGCCGGATGAGCGCGATGCGTACGCCGGTTCCCTCGGCGGCCGCCTCCAGCGCCCGGCCGAGTGCGGGGGCCAGGTGGCTCGAAGTGAGCGCCTGCACGCCCCACGGGCCGGGCTGTTCCAGCAGCAGCCAGGTCGTCGCCGTGGCCGCCGTACCGGAAACGGGCTCGTCGAGGCTCCGGGAGACGGTCGCACACCTACTCACAGAGGTGAGCCTAACCTGACTCCCTCTGGGGCGACTTCCGGCCGTCGCTGTGTCCTGTCTCGCGTGGGTATGGGGCCCGCTGCCGGGCGAGCCGTGAACGCCGCGGCTCGACCGGCCTACCCGGGGAGTGACTGCGGGGGCCGTGCACCGACGTAGTGGCCGATGGGGCGCATGCGCAGCGGGCGCTCGCCGTACTCCTCCAGGGCGTGCGCGATCCAGCCCGCCGTCCGGGCGACGGCGAAGATCGTCTCGCCGGCCGTGGCGGGCATGCCGCTGGACGCGGTGAACACCGCCAGGGCCAGGTCGACGTTGGCGTGCAGCGGGGTGTGCCGGGCGGTGGTGGCGACGATGTCCCGGGCGGCCAGCAGGGCCGACTCCGCGCGCGGGACCTGCTCCAGCAGGCCGAACAGCGCGCTCGCGCGGGGATCCTCGGTGTACAGCGGGTGGCCGAGCCCGGGGATCCGGCGGCCCGTGCGCAGCTCGTCGGCGATCACCGGGACCGCCGTCCCCTGGTCGAGCACGTCGAGCAGCATGCGGTGGGCCAGCCCGCTCGCGGCGCCGTGCAGCGGGCCCTCCAGCACGCCGAGCCCGGCCGAGACGGCCGCGTAGGCGTGCGCGCGGGCCGAGGCGGCGACCCGGACCGCGAGCGTGGAGGCGGCCAGATCGTGGTCGGCGAGCAGGGCGAGCGCGGTGTCCAGGACGCGCAGGGACGCCTCGTCGGCGGGGCGGCCGGTCAGCCGGCCCCACAGCCGGTGGGCGAGCGGACCGTCGTCCTTGTGGGCGTGCCGGACCGGCGGCAGCGCGGCGACGAGCGTGGGGATGAGGATCCGCGCGGTGTTCAGCACGGCGTCCTCCGACAGGTCGAAGCGCAGCGGATCCTCGGCCGCCGCGGCGATCGCCGCCACGCGCAGCCGGTCGGTGGGGGAGGCGTGCTCGGACAGGGCGTTCACCGCGCGGCGGGCGACCTCGACGGTGGGGCCGGGCGCGGAGAAGGTGATGCCCGGAGCCGGCCGAGCCGTCCACAGCCACTCCGCGACCTCCTCGTAGGAGTGCCGGAGAGCCAGCTCGACGGCGTCCACGCCCCGGAAGTAGTACCGGTCCTGTTCGATCAGCGTGATGCGGGTCCGTACGGACAGGTCCCCGCCCGAGCCTGGGCTCGCGGCCGCCTCGCGCCGGTGGCGCCGGGCCAGGGCCTCGACCTCCTTCGCCTCGAAGGTGCTGGCGCGGCCGCCGGGCTCGCGTCTGCTGCTGAGCAGGCCGCGGCTCACGTACGCGTACACCGTCTCCGGCTTCACGCCGAGCAGTTCGGCGGTCTCCTTGGTGGTCAGCCTTCGTCCGGGACGGCCGGGAGCGGGTTCGTGATCACGCATGGGGGTCACCGTAGCCGCCTCTGCACGTCTTGATCGCTCTACATTGATCAAATCAATATTGACAAGAAAATAGTCAAGCATGGAGAGTCGGATCAAGTCCAGGGAGGAGAACCATGGCCATCAACAGGACCGCAACCCCGCTCATCGACGCACCGCGCGGTCTCGCCGGCGTCGTCGTCACCCAGACGGAGATCGGCGACGTCCGCGGGCGGGAGGGCTTCTACCACTACCGCCAGTACTCGGCCGTCGAACTCGCGCAGACCCGCGGGTTCGAGGACGTCTGGCATCTCCTGGTCCACGGCACGCTCCCGGATGCGGAGCGCCGCGCCGCCTTCCTGGCCGAGACCACGGCGCTGCGGCGGCTGCCCGAGGAGGTCCGGGCGGCACTGCCCGCGATCGCGGCGGCGAGCCGCGTCTCCGGCCCGTTGTCCGGGCTGCGTACCGCGCTCTCCCTGCTGGGGTCGGCCCGGCGGCTGCGGCCGGTGTACGACATCGACGCGGACCGGCGGCGCGCCGACAGCGTGGCGGTCTGCGCGGCCGTGCCCACGCTGCTCACGGCGCTGTACCGGCTCGGGCAGGGCCTCGACCCGGTCGAGCCGCGCGAGGACCTGCCGTATGCGGCCAACTATCTGTACATGCTCCAGGGCGAGGAGCCCGATCCGCGGCGGGCCCGTGCGGTCGAGCAATACTTGATCTCAACTATTGATCATGGATTCAATGCATCAACCTTCACCGCCCGCGTCATCGCCTCCACCGGCGCCGACGTGGCGGCCTGTCTCACCGGAGCCGTGGGCGCCCTGTCGGGGCCGCTGCACGGCGGCGCGCCCAGCCGGGCCCTGGACACCCTGGACGCCATCGGCACGCCGGACCGGATCGACCCCTGGATCCGGGAGCGCGTGCTCGCCGGTGACCGGATCATGGGCTTCGGACACGCCGTCTACCGCACGGAGGACCCCCGTTCGCGGATGCTGCGGGAGATCGCCCTCGGCTTCGGCGGTCCGCGCGTGGACCTGGCGGTGGAGGTGGAGCGCCGGGTCGAGGCGATCCTCGCCGAGCTGAAGCCCGGCCGCGAACTCCACATCAACGTCGAGTTCTACGCCGGCGTCGTCATGGAACTCTGCGGACTGCCCCGCGAGATGTTCACCCCCACCTTCGCCGCCGCACGCGTGGTGGGCTGGAGCGCCAACATCCTGGAACAGTCGGCCGACTCGAAGATCATCCGGCCGGTGGCGCGGTACGTGGGACCCCAGCCGCCGGTCCCGGTACCGGCCGCGCGGTGACGGCCGCGAGCTGACGGCCACGCCCTCTTATGCTGGACCGGCAGTCACTGGGTCCACATGAGAGAGGTCACCCGTTGGGGAACAGCAGCGGTCCGCAGATCCCGGTCGTCGTGCTCGCCGGATTTCTGGGCTCCGGGAAGACCACGCTCCTCAACCACCTTCTGCACCGCAGCGGAGGCAGCCGTATCGGTGCGATCGTCAACGACTTCGGCGCCATCGAGATCGACGCCATGGCCGTCGCCGGCGCCCTCGGCGACTCGACCGTCTCGCTGGGCAACGGCTGCCTGTGCTGTGCCGTCGACGCGAGCGAACTCGACCTCTATCTGGACCGGCTCGCCGCCCCGCAGACCGGCATCGACGTGATCGTCATCGAGGCCAGCGGGCTCGCCGAACCCCAGGAACTGGTGAGGATGGTGCTGGCCAGCGAGCACCCGAGGGTCGTCTACGGCGGCCTGGTCGAGGTCGTGGACGCCGCCGAGTTCGACGGCACCCGGGCCCGGCACCCCGAGATCGACCGGCATCTGGCCCTCGCCGACCTGGTGGTGGTCAACAAGCTCGACCGGGCCGCGGACGGCGACCGGGTGCTCGCACTGGTGCGGTCCCTCGCGGACCGTGCCGCCGTCGTCCCCGCTACCTACGGCCGTATCGACCCGGAGTTCCTCTTCGACTGCCGGCCGAGCGAGGAGCGGATCGGACAGCTGTCCTTCGACGACCTGTACGAGCACGGCGACGACGGCCACGACGGACACGACCACGCCGGTCATCTGCACACCGGCTACGACAGCCTGTCCTTCGCCGCCGACCTGCCGATGGAACCCCGCAGGCTGATGCGGTTCCTCGACAGCCGTCCCGAGGGGCTCTACCGGATCAAGGGATACGTCGACTTCGGCCCCCACGACACCGTCAACCGGTACGCCGTGCACGCCGTCGGCCGCTTCCTGCGCTTCTACCCCGAGCCCTGGCCGGCCGGCGACGCCCGCCTCACCCAGCTCGTCCTGATCGGCTCCGGAATCGACGCGGGCGCCCTCGGCAAGGAGCTGGAGGCGTGCAAGAACGACGCCCCACACGCCGACGAACACGGCATGTGGGGCGTCCTGCGCTACGTACCGGGCCTGGACGAGGCGGATCCGGAAGATCCGCCCGCCTGGGACCCGGAAGACCTGACCGCCTAGAACACCGGCCCCGCCACCACCGACACCGTCTTCGGCAGCGAGGTGCCCGAGCCGTCCCTGCGCGGGTCCAGCTCCGGCAGGTCCGCGGGGGCGCCGTTCTTCTGCGCCGCGCGCGCCGGAACCGGGCCCGCCCAGGCCAGCGCCAGGCAGTCCTCGCCCTTCAGGAACCGCTGGCAGCGCACGCCGCCCGTGGCCCGGCCCTTGCGCGGGTACTGGTCGAAGGGGGTCAGCTTGGCCGTCGTCTGCACCGAGTCGTCCAGCGTGCCGCGCGAGCCCGCGACCGTGAACACCACCGCGTCGGCCGCCGGGTCGACGGCCGTGAAGGAGATGACCTTCGCGCCGTCGGTGAGCTTGATGCCCGCCATACCGCCCGCCGGGCGGCCCTGCGGGCGCACGATGGACGCCTGGAACCGCAGCAGCTGGGCGTCGTCGGTGATGAAGACCAGGTCCTCGTCGCCGGTGCGCAGCTCCACCGCGCCGACGATCCGGTCGCCCTCCTTGAGGGTGATGACCTCCAACTCGTCCTTGTTGGACGGGTAGTCGGGCACCACACGCTTGACGACACCCTGCTCGGTGCCGAGCGCGAGACCCGGGGAGGACTCGTCCAGCGTGATCAGGCAGACCACCGTCTCGTCGTCCTCCAGGGAGACGAACTCCGCGAGCGGCGCACCTCCCGAGAGGTTCGGCGCCGCCGTGGTCTCCGGCAGCTGGGGCAGGTCGACCACGTTGATCCGCAGCAGGCGGCCCGCCGAGGTCACCGCGCCGATCTCACCGCGCGCGGTCGCCGGGACGGCGGAGACGATCACGTCGTGCTTGACGCGCCTGCCGTCCGCCTGCTCCGGGAACGGCTCGCCGGTCGCCGTACGGGCCAGCAGACCCGTCGAGGACAGCAGCACCCGGCACGGGTCGTCGGCGACCTGCAGCGGCACGGCGGCCACCGGGGCGCCCCCGGACTCCAGCAGGACCGTACGCCGGTCGGTGCCGAACTTCTTGGCCACGGCGGCCAGTTCCGCCGAGACCAGCTTGCGCAGCTCCGCGTCGGACTCCAGGATCCGGGTCAGCTCCGCGATCTCCGCGGTCAGCTTGTCCTTCTCCGCCTCCAGCTCGATGCGGTCGTACTTGGTGAGCCGGCGCAGCGGCGTGTCGAGGATGTACTGCGTCTGCACGTCGCTCAGCGAGAAGCGCTCCATCAGGCGCTCCTTGGCCTGCGCGGAGTTCTCGCTGGACCGGATCAGCCGGATGACCTCGTCGATGTCGACCAGCGCGGTGAGCAGGCCCTCGACCAGGTGCAGCCGGTCGCGGCGCTTGCCGCGGCGGTACTCGCTGCGGCGCCGGACGACGTCGAAGCGGTGGTCGAGGTAGACCTCCAGCAGCTCCTTCAGTCCCAGCGTGAGCGGCTGGCCGTCGACCAGCGCCACGTTGTTGATGCCGAAGGTCTCCTCCATCGGGGTCAGCTTGTACAGCTGCTCCAGGATCGCCTCCGGCACGAAGCCGTTCTTGACCTCGATGACCAGACGCAGGCCGTGCTCGCGGTCGGTGAGGTCCTTGACGTCGGCGATGCCCTGGATCTTCTTCGCGTTGACCATGTCCTTGATCTTCGCGATGACCTTCTCGGGGCCGACCGTGAAGGGCAGTTCGGTGACGACCAGGCCCTTGCGGCGGGCGGTCACGGTCTCCACCGACACCGTCGCGCGCATCTTGAAGGTGCCGCGGCCGTTCGCGTACGCGTCGCGGATGCCGTCCAGGCCGACGATCCGGCCGCCGGTGGGCAGGTCGGGGCCGGGGACGTGCTTCATCAGCGCGTCCAGGTCCGCGTTCGGGTACCGGATCAGATGGCGGGCGGCCGCGATGACCTCGCTCAGGTTGTGCGGCGGCATGTTCGTCGCCATGCCGACCGCGATGCCCGAGGAGCCGTTCACCAGCAGGTTCGGGAAGGCGGCGGGCAGCGCCACCGGCTCCTGCTCCTGGCCGTCGTAGTTGGGCGCGAAGTCGACCGTGTCCTCGTCGATCGACTCGGTCATCAGGCTCGTCGCCTCGGCCATCCGGCACTCGGTGTACCGCATGGCGGCCGGCGGGTCGTCGTTGCCCAGCGAGCCGAAGTTGCCGTGGCCGTCGACCAGCGGCACGCGCATGGAGAAGGGCTGGGCCATGCGCACCAGGGCGTCGTAGATCGAAGCGTCGCCGTGCGGGTGCAGCTTGCCCATGACCTCGCCGACGACACGCGCGCACTTCACATAGGCGCGGTCCGGGCGGACACCCATCTCGTTCATCTGGTAGACGATCCGGCGGTGCACCGGCTTGAGACCGTCACGGGCGTCCGGCAGGGCGCGCGAGTAGATGACCGAGTACGCGTACTCGAGGTAGGAGCCACGCATCTCGTCCACGACGTCGATGTCGAGGATCTTCTCCTCGTACGAATCGTCGGGCGGCGGGGTCTTCGTGCTGCGGCGGGCCATCGCTGCCGGCTCCTTGCTACTGAAGCGTTTGATGGATCTGACGCGGACCATTGTGGACCGAGGCACTGACAACCCGTGCCACGACCCGGTCCCGGCGGGCTTCCCGGCACCTCCGGGCGGGTTCGGGGCAGGCTACGGGATCCGCTGTGGGCGTACGTCCCGCGGGAACTTCGCCGAGGCCCCCCACACGTTGCATACAGTGGCAGGAACGGCAGGAAAACCGCGGTTTGCACAACCGCCTCCGCTCGCGAAGGGACGTACATGCCCATGGGTCACACGACCACAGCCGAGGCAGGCTCCGGGGGCCTGACAGCGACCGAGCACCGCCTGGCCAACGGTCTGCGCGTGGTGCTCTCCGAGGACCACCTGACCCCGGTGGCGGCGGTCTGCCTCTGGTACGACGTCGGCTCCCGCCACGAAGTCAAGGGGCGTACCGGCCTGGCTCACCTTTTCGAGCACTTGATGTTCCAGGGCTCGGCGCAGGTCAAGGGCAACGGCCACTTCGAGCTGGTGCAGGGCGCCGGCGGCTCGCTCAACGGCACCACCAGCTTCGAGCGCACCAACTACTTCGAGACCATGCCCGCCCACCAGCTGGAGCTCGCGCTCTGGCTGGAGGCCGACCGGATGGGCTCGCTGCTGGCCGCCCTGGACGACGAGTCCATGGAGAACCAGCGGGACGTCGTCAAGAACGAGCGGCGCCAACGCTACGACAACGTGCCCTACGGCACCGCCTTCGAGAAGCTGACCGGCCTGTCGTACCCGGAGGGCCACCCCTACCACCACACGCCGATCGGCTCGATGGCGGACCTGGACGCGGCCACCCTGGAGGACGCCCGCCGGTTCTTCCGCACCTACTACGCGCCGAACAACGCGGTCCTCTCCGTGGTCGGCGACATCGACCCCGTGCAGACCCTCGCCTGGATCGAGAAGTACTTCGGATCGATCCCGTCCCACGACGGCAAGCCCGCGCCGCGCGACGGCGCCCTGCCGGACGTCATCGGCGAGCAGAAGCGCGAGGTCGTCGTCGAGGAGGTCCCGGCGCGCGCCCTGATGGCCGCCTACCGGCTCCCGCAGGACGGCACGCGCGCGTGCGACGCGGCCGACCTGGCCCTGACCGTCCTCGGCGGCGGCGAGTCCTCCCGCCTGTACAACCGGCTGGTGCGCCGCGACCGTACGGCCGTCGCGGCCGGCTTCGGCCTGCTGCGCCTCGCCGGTGCGCCCTCGATGGGCTGGCTGGACGTGAAGACCTCCGGTGACGTCGAGGTGCCGGTCATCGAGACCGCCATCGACGAGGAGCTGGCCCGGTTCGCCGAGGAGGGCCCCACGCCCGAGGAAATGGAGCGCGCCCAGGCCCAGTTGGAGCGCGAGTGGCTGGACCGGCTCGGCACGGTCGCCGGCCGCGCCGACGAACTGTGCCGGTTCGCCGTCCTGTTCGGCGACCCGCAGCTCGCCCTCACCGCCGTCAAGCGCGTCCTGGAGGTGACCCCCGAGGAGGTCCAGGAGGTCGCCAAGGCCCGCCTGCGTCCCGACAACCGCGCGGTCCTCGTCTACGAGCCGCTGTCCGCCGATTCCGCCGAGCACACCGAGGAAGCGGGGCGCGGCGAGGACCCGGAGCAGGAAGCGACCGTAGAGGCCGCCAACGAGAACGAGGAGACGGCCAAGTGACCGAGCTCGCCACCATGGACTTCCACCCCCAGCCGCAGCCCGGCGAGGCCAAGCCGTGGGCGTTCCCGGCCCCGGAGCGCGCCGCGCTCGACAACGGCCTGACGGTGCTGCGCTGCCACCGCCCCGGCCAGCAGGTCGTCGCCGTCGAGGTGCTGCTGGACGCGCCCCTGGACGCCGAGCCGGCCGGCCTGGACGGCGTCGGCACGATCATGGCGCGGGCCTTCTCCGAGGGCACCGACAAGCACTCCGCCGAGGAGTTCGCCGCCGAGCTGGAGCGCGCGGGCGCCACGCTGGACGCGCACGCCGACCACCCGGGCGTCCGGCTCAGCCTGGAGGTCCCGGCCTCCCGCCTGGCCAAGGGCCTCGGCCTGCTCGCCGATGCCCTGCGCGCGCCCGCGTTCGCCGAGAGCGAGGTCGAGCGGCTGGTCCGCAACCGCCTGGACGAGATCCCGCACGAGCTGGCCAACCCCTCCCGCCGCGCCGCCAAGGAGCTCTCCAAGGAGCTGTTCCCGGCGGCCTCGCGCATGTCGCGCCCGCGCCAGGGCACCGAGGAGACGGTCGAGAAGATCGACGCCACCGCCGTACGCGCCTTCTACGACCGGTATGTGCGCCCCGCCACGGCCACCGCGGTCGTGGTCGGCGACCTCACCGGTATCGACCTGGACGCCCTGCTCGGCGACACCCTGGGCGCCTGGAGCGGCACCCCGGGCGAGCCGCGGCCCGTGCCGCCGGTGACCGCCGACGACACCGGGCGCGTGGTCATCGTGGACCGCCCCGGCGCCGTCCAGACGCAGCTGCTCATCGGCCGCGTCGGCCGCGACCGGCACGACCGGGTGTGGCCCGCCCAGGTGCTGGGCACCTACTGCCTCGGCGGCACCCTCACCTCCCGTCTGGACCGCGTCCTGCGCGAGGAGAAGGGCTACACCTACGGTGTGCGCGCGTTCGGGCAGGTCCTGCGCTCTGCCCCGGACGGCTCGGGCGCCTCGATGCTGGCCATCAGCGGCTCCGTGGACACCCCCAACACCGGCCCCGCGCTGGACGACCTGTGGAAGGTGCTGCGCACCCTCGCCGCGGACGGTCTGACCGACGCGGAGCGGGACGTGGCCGTGCAGAACCTCGTCGGGGTGGCGCCGCTGAAGTACGAGACCGCGGCGGCCGTCGCGAGCACGCTGGCCGACCAGGTCGAACAGCACCTGCCCGACGACTTCCAGGCGACGCTGTATCAGCAACTGGCGGCGACGGGCACGGTGGAGGCCACGGCGGCCGTCGTGAACGCCTTCCCGGTGGACCGGCTGGTCACCGTCCTCGTCGGTGACGCCTCCGAGATCAAGGCGCCGGTGGAGGCGCTCGGCATCGGTGAAGTGACCGTCGTGCCGGCCGAGTAGCGGCACGCACGCGTGGGGCCCTGACGACCTACGGGTCGTCAGGGCCCCTGTTGTTCCACTCCCTTCTCCAGATGCCCGATTTGCGGCGGAGGTTGCCTGTCTGCCCTGTGGGATGCGCTACAAAAACCTGGTTCGGTTTGGGTTTGGAAGGCGCGTTTCCGTAGCGTCGACCGGGCTGTTCGTCAGGCAGTGCGCCGCACCCGCGGCACCGGACAGCCATCGCCGAGTCCCCGTACGGCGCGAGCCAGGGGAGCCGGGGACCCACCGTCCCTGGGGTGAATCGGGCGCCCGCGCGGCAGCGAGGGGCCCGTAGGAGACCTTCCTGCTCCGAACCCGTCAGCTAACCCGGTAGGCGAGAGGGAAGGAAAGGACCAGCCACTTCATGGCGTTCATGTGCGCCACCGGGAAGCATCGCAAGCCCGGCCGGGTCAAGCGCACCACCGCTCAGGCGGCCGGTATCGCGGCCCTCACCACCACCGGTGTCATCGGCTCCCTCGCGGCCGCCCCGGCGTTCGCCGCCGAGAACTCCGCCGAGCAGACCGGCCTCACCCCGGTGATCACCGTCGGCGACGACATCGCCGCGCAGATCGACGCGCAGGCCGCCGCCCAGAAGCGGGCCGCCGAGCGGAAGGCGGCCGAGGCGGCCGCGGCCGAGGCGGCGGCGGAGAAGGCCCAGCAGGAGCGCGCGGCCAAGGCTCGCGCCGCCCGCGAGGCCGAGCGCGAGCGGCTGAACGCCTTCGTCGCCCCGATAGCCGACTCGTACGTCTCCACGGGCTACAAGGTCAGCAGCTCCCTGTGGTCCTCCGGCTCGCACACCGGTATCGACTTCCACGCGGCGACCGGCACGCCGGTCCACGCGGTCGGCTCCGGCACGGTGGTCTCCACCGGCTGGGGCGGGGCGTACGGCAACCAGATCGTGATCCGGATGGCCGACGGCATGTACACCCAGTACGGCCATCTGTCGTCCATCGGCGTCTCGGCCGGCCAGCAGGTGACCCCGGGTCAGCAGATCGCCCTGTCCGGCGCGACCGGCAACGTCACCGGCCCGCACCTCCACTTCGAGGCCCGTACGACCCCCGACTACGGCTCGGACGTCGACCCCGTCGCCTACCTCCGCGAGCACGGCGTGAACGTCTGACCCCTCCGCCGGCCCCTCCGCGTGTGCGGCCCCCAGGGCCCGGCGCGCCCGGTTTCCGCGGCCCCGGCTCACCGAGCCGGGGCTTTCGCCGTTTTGCGCGGTGTGGGCCGTGCCCGCTGACCAAAAAATATCCATGGAATCCGACCCGCCGTCGGAAATTCCGACGCATTGGAATAGAGTCACGGAACACGCGTCCATCGTCGACGTTTCACGGGGATTAAGGCGGAGGTCGGTCATGCGTATTCCGGCGCACTCGGTGTGCACGGCGATCCGGGACGACATCGTCGCCGGTGTCCACGTGCGCGGCGGCCGCCTCACCGAGGAAGTCCTGGCCCGCCGCTACGGCGTCTCGCGCGTTCCCGTCCGCGAGGCCCTGCGCACCCTGGAGGCCGAGGGCTTCGTGGTGACCCGCCGGCACGCGGGCGCGTGCGTGGCCGAGCCGACCGAGCAGGAGGCCGCCGACCTGCTGGAGATGCGCATGCTCCTGGAGCCGCTCGGGGCCGCCCGGGCCGCACAGCGGCGCACGGAGGCCCATCTGAAGGTGCTGCGCGGCCTGGTCAGGCTGGGCCAGGAGCGGGCCAGGCGGGGGCACAGCGAGGATCTGCGCTCACTCGGCGGCTGGTTTCACGAGACGCTCGCCCAGGCCTCCTGCAGCCCTTCGCTGACCGCGATGCTCACCCAGCTGCGCCACAAGATCGCCTGGATGTACACCGTGGAGGCGTCGCCGAGCCCGGCGGAGTCCTGGGCGGAGCACGGCGCCATCGTCGACGCGGTGGCGCGCGGCGACGGCGAGCGTGCGCGGGCGGTCATGGCGCTGCACGCCGAGCGTGCGACCGGCGCGCACAGGCTGCGATTTCCCGGGGGTACAGAACGTGTGAGGACTTCGCAACACGCCGTAAACATGTCGGGCCTCCGGCATTAACACGCGCGCCGTATACAAAGAGGCGGGGTTATTCGGCGCGGTGTATTTCCGTTGCCCTAATTCCGGTGTGCACGCAATGAGCCCGGAAACACCGGAGCCGCGCCGCCCGAAAAGGGCACCGCGGCTCCGGCATTCAGGTGCGCTTACTCAGACCGTCTCGGGCAGTTCCTCGAGGCCTTCGGCCACCAGCTTCGCCAGACGGTCCAGGGCGATGTCCGCGCCCTCGGCTTCGGAGGCGAGGACGATCTCCTCGCCACCCTGGGCACCCAGGCCCAGGACGGCCAGCATGGAGGCCGCGTTGACGGGGTTGCCGTCAGCCTTGGCGATCGTCACCGGGACGCCTGCGGCCGTGGCGGCTCGGACGAAGATGGAGGCGGGGCGGGCGTGGAGGCCCTCGGCCCAGCCGACGTTGACGCGGCGCTCAGCCATGTGTTGCTGCCCTTCAGTCTTCAGGGTTGTCTAGACCAGTTTCCCATATCGTGAAGCATGCCCGGATCGGACCTTCGTCCTGTCCCGGTGCGGCGTCGGACCGCGGCCTCGATCCGACTTCCGTCCTCCACAGACTGCCCCGCGCCGTTGTCGGACGCGAGCCGTACTCTGGGGCCCATGCAGACCCCGGCGGACCGGCAGGACCGGCGCGAGTACCCCGCCCACTGGGAGGCGGACGTGGTGCTGCGCGACGGAGGCACCGCGCGCATCCGGCCCATCACCGTTGATGACGCCGACCGCCTGGTCAGCTTCTACGAGCAGGTCTCGGACGAGTCGAAGTACTACCGCTTCTTCGCGCCGTACCCACGCCTGTCCGCCAAGGACGTCCACCGCTTCACGCACCACGACTTTGTGGACCGGGTGGGACTCGCGGCCACCATCGGCGGCGAGTTCATCGCCACCGTACGCTACGACCGCATCGGCGCCGACGGCCTGCCCGCCTCCGCGCCCGCCGACGAGGCCGAGGTCGCCTTCCTGGTGCAGGACGCGCACCAGGGCCGCGGGGTCGCCTCCGCCCTGCTGGAACACATCGCGGCCGTCGCCCGCGAGCGCGGCATCCGTCGCTTCGCCGCCGAGGTGCTGCCCGCCAACTCCAAGATGATCAAGGTGTTCACGGACGCCGGCTACACCCAGCAGCGCAGCTTCGAGGACGGCGTCGTCCGCCTGGAGTTCGACCTCGAACCCACCGACCGCTCCCTCGCCGTCCAGCGCGCACGGGAACAGCGCGCCGAGGCCCGCTCGGTGCGACGGCTGCTCGCGCCCGGCTCGGTGGCGGTCATCGGCGTCGGCCGCGCCCCCGGCGGGGTCGGCCGCAGCGTCCTCGGCAACATCCGGGACGCCGGTTACGGCGGCCGGCTGCACGCCGTGAACAAGGCATTCCCCGGGGACCTCAAGGAGGTCGACGGGGTGCGGGCGTACCGGTCCGTGCGGGACGTCGAGGACCCCGTCGACCTCGCCGTCGTCGCCGTACCGGCCGAGTACGTGCCCGGTGCGGTCGCCGAGTGCGGTGAACACGGGGTGCAGGGGCTCGTCGTGCTCTCCTCCGGATACGCCGAGAGCGGGCCCGAGGGGCGCGAGCGGCAGCGGGCGCTCGTGCAGCAGGCGCGCGCCTACGGCATGCGGATCATCGGCCCGAACGCCTTCGGGGTCATCAACACCTCGGCGGACGTCCGGCTCAACGCCTCCCTGGCCCCGGAGATGCCGCGCCCCGGCCGCATCGGGATGTTCGCCCAGTCCGGCGCCATCGGCATCGCCCTGCTGTCCCGGCTGCACCGGCGCGGGGGAGGGGTCACGGGGGTCACGGGCGTGTCCACCTTCGTGTCCGCCGGCAACCGCGCGGACGTCTCCGGCAACGACGTCCTCCAGTACTGGTACGACGACCCCGAGACCGACGTCGTCCTCATGTACCTGGAGTCCATCGGCAACCCCCGCAAGTTCGCCCGCCTCGCCCGGCGGACGGCGGCGGCGAAGCCGCTGGTCGTGGTGCAGGGCGTCGGTTCCGTGCCCCAGGGACACGCGGTACGGGCGACCCGGCTGCCGCACGCCATCGTCTCCGCGCTGCTGCGGCAGGCCGGGGTGATCCGGGTCGACACGATCACCGAGCTGGTCGACGCGGGGTTGCTGCTCGCGCGGCAGCCGCTGCCGGCGGGGCCGAGGGTGGCGATCCTCGGCAACTCCGAGTCGCTGGGCGTGCTGACGTACGACCGGTGTCTGGCGGAGGGATTGCGGCCGGCGCGGCCACTGGATCTGACGACGGGGGCGACGGCGGCGGACTTCCACGGGGCGCTGGCGCGGGCGTTGGCCGACGACACGTGCGACTCCGTCGTGGTGACGGCGATCCCTGCCATCGGGGAAGCGTCGCCGGGGGACGCGGAGCTGGCGGAGGCGCTGCGGTCGGCTGCCGCGGCCGTGCCGGGGAAGCCGGTGCTGGTGGTGCATGTGGAGCTCGGCGGGCTCGCGGAGGCGTTGTCGGCCGCGGCGAGTACGGCACCACAGGCCGCCCAGCGGGCCTCCGGCACCGGCGGCGGTGCCCACCCTGCCCCACTCCCGGCTCCGCTCGAACCTCTCCGGGACGGCACCCGGCTCATCCCCGCCTACCCCGCCGCCGAGCGGGCCGTGCGGGCGCTGGCCGAAGCCGTGCGGTACGGGCAGTGGCGGCGGGAGGCCATGGACCCGGGGAAGGTGCCCGAGTACGAGGACATCGACGAGAAGGGGGCCGCGCGGCTGATCGGTGAGCTGCTCGCGCGCGGGGAAGGGCTCACCATCTCCGACGCGGAGACCTGCGAGCTCCTCGGCAAGTACGGCATCCCGGTGCGGCGCGCGCTGCCCGCCCCCACCCGCGACGCCGCCGCCGAAGCCGCCCGCACCCTCGGCTACCCGGTGGCCCTGAAGGCCACCGCCCCGCACCTCAGACACCGCGCCGACCTCGGTGGCGTACGCCTGGACCTCGCGGACGAGGAGCAACTGCGCCGGGCGTACGCCGAGTTGACCGAGCTGTTCGGGCCGCCGGAGGAGCTGCGGCCGGTGGTGCAGGGGATGGCGCCCAGGGGCGTCGACACGGTCGTACGCGCGGTGATCGACCCCGCCGCCGGGGCGGTGCTGTCCTTCAGCCTCGCCGGTGCCGCCTCGCAGTTGCTCGGGGACATGGCGCACCGGCTGATCCCGGTCACCGACCGGGAGGCGACCTCGCTGGTGCGGTCGATCCGCACGGCACCACTGCTGTTCGGCTGGCGCGGCTCCACCCCCGTGGACACCCCGGCGCTGGAGGAGCTGCTGCTGCGGGTGTCCCGGCTGGTCGACGATCATCCGGAAGTCGTCGCCGTCACTCTGGAGCCGGTCGTCGTCGCCCCGCACGGCGTGAGCGTCCTCGGCGCCACGGTACGGCTCGCACCGCCGCCCGCCCGTGACGACCTGGGCCCGCGCACGATGCCGGCTTACTGAGGCCGCCGGCCGCCCGCGACCGCCTCGCCGCCGTCACCGGGTCTCGCGGTCACTGCCGCGCCCCGTGGCCGGGGGCTTCCGGTGCGTGCGCGGGTGCGGGATCCTGGTGGGTTCTCGCCCACGCGGCAGAGCCGCACAGCGAGCACGGCCCCGCGCCCCCGCGGCCGGCCGCACCCGCGGCGGCTTCCCGTGACCGGCCCGGACCCCCCTTGCCCACGGATTAGGATGGACGCCATGGCCAAGACCAGTACGACGACCCAGGGGCTGCGCGCGGCGATCGAGCGCAGCGGCTACTACCCGGCCCTCGTGGCCGAGGCCGTGGAGGCCGCTGTGGGCGGCGAGCCCATCCGGTCGTACCTGGTCCACCAGGAGACGACGTTCGACCAGAACGAGGTCCGCCGGCATGTGACCGTCCTGGTCCTCACCGGCAACCGCTTCATCGTCAGCCACACCGACGAGCAGGGCGCCGACAGCACCTCCCCGACGCCGTACGCCACCACCTCCACCGAGTCCGTGAAGCTCGGCCGGATCTCCTCGGTCGTGGTCAGCCGCGTGGTCGCGAACCCCGAGCAGTACAAGCCGGGCACGCTGCCCCGCGAGGTCGTGCTGACCATCGGCTGGGGCGCGGTGAGCCGCATCGACCTGGAGCCCGCCGCCTGCGGCGACCCCAACTGCGACGCCGACCACGGCTACACGGGCAACTCCACGGCGGACGACCTCAGCCTGCGCGTCAGCGAGGCCGGGGACGGCCCGGAGACGGTGCGCCAGGCGCTCGCCTTCGCCCAGGCCATCTCGGAGGCGACCGCGGACGTCACCCGCTGATGTCCCAGCTCTCCGCCTGGGACCACCCGGAACCGCTCGCCCTGGACACCGCGCCGCTGCCCGAGTACGGCACCGGCTCTCTCGCCGACCTGCTGCCCACCCTGGCCGCCGGCCTGGGCGTCCCCGGTATGACCGCCACGATCCCGGAACTGACCGCGGCCGACCGGGTCTGTGTCTTCCTGATCGACGGGCTCGGCTGGGAGCAGCTGCGGGCCCACGCCGACGAGGCTCCCTTCCTGGCCTCGCTGCTCGGCAGCTCGCGCGGCGGCACCGGCCGCCCCCTCACCGCCGGTTACCCGGCGACCACCGCGACCTCCCTCGCCTCCGTCGGCACCGGCCTGCCGCCCGGCGCCCATGGCCTGCCCGGCTACACCGTGCGCGACCCGGCCACCGGGGCGCTGATGAACCAGCTCCGCTGGCAGCCGTACACCGATCCGCGCGCCTGGCAGCCGTATCCCACGGTCTTCCAGCGGGCCCACGAGGCCGGAGTGCACACCGCACAGGTGACCTCGCCCGCCTTCGAGCACACTCCGCTCACCCGGATCGCACTCAGCGGCGGCGGCTTCCACGGCCGGCTGAGCGGCGAGGACCGCATGGACCTCGCGGCCGGGCAACTGGCCGCCGGGGACCGCTCGCTGGTCTACACGTACTACTCCGAGCTGGACGGCGCCGGACACCGCTACGGCGTCGCCTCCGACACCTGGCGCGGCCAGCTGATGTACGTCGACCGGCTCGCCCAGCGCCTCGCCGAGCAACTGCCGCCGCGCAGCGCGCTCTACGTCACCGCCGACCACGGCATGGTCGACGTCCCGTTCGACGACGAGCACCGCTTCGACTTCGACACGGACTGGGAGCTGCGCGCCGGAGTCGCCCTGCTCGGCGGCGAGGGCCGGGCGCGGCACGTGTACGCGGTGCCGGGTGCCGAGAACGACGTACTGACCTGCTGGCGCGAGGTGCTCGGCGAGCAGTTCTGGGTGGCCTCCCGGGACGAGGCGATCGCGGCGGGCTGGTTCGGGCCGCACATCGACGAGCGGGTGTACGCCCGGCTCGGTGACGTGATCGCGGCCGCGCACGACGACGTGCTGATCATCGCCACCGAGCGGGAGCCGAAGGAGTCGGCGCTGGTCGGCAACCACGGCTCGATGACGCCCGCCGAGCAGCTGGTCCCGCTGCTCGAAGTACGCTCCTGACGCCCCCTCCCGTGACTACTCTCACCGAAAGGTGTGCGAACTCCTCATGCCCGAGCTGGTGTTCTTCTCCGGAACGATGGACTGCGGGAAGTCGACGCTGGCTCTGCAGATCGAGCACAACCGCTCCGCGCGCGGCCTCGTCGGCATGATCTTCACCCGGAACGACCGCGCGGGCGAGGGCAAGCTGTCCTCGCGGCTCGGCCTGGTCACCGACGCGGTGGAGGTCGCGGACGACCAGGATCTGTACGCCTATCTGGTGGACTACCTCTCGCAGGGCCGCCGGGCCGACTACGTGATCGCGGACGAGGCGCAGTTCCTCGCACCCGAGCAGATCGACCAACTCGCGCGCGTGGTGGACGATCTCGGCCTGGACGTGTACGCCTTCGGGATCACCACCGACTTCCGTTCCAAGCTGTTTCCCGGTTCGCAGCGGCTGGTGGAGCTGGCCGACCGCATCGAGGTGCTCCAGGTGGAGGCGCTGTGCTGGTGCGGCGCCCGCGCCACGCACAACGCCCGTACGATCGGCGGCCAGATGGTGGTCGAGGGCGCCCAGGTGGTCGTCGGCGATGTCGACCACGCGACGGGCGAGGTCGGCTACGAGGTGCTGTGCCGCCGCCATCACCGGCGCCGGATGACCGCCGCGTCGGCCCGCGCGGCGGCCCTCTCCCCGGACGTCCTGCCGGTCTCCGCCGGCTGAACCGGCGCCGCGCGTCCGGGAGTTCAGTGCGGGTTCTGGATCACCGAGAACTCCGCGCCCTCCGGGTCCGCCACCGTCGCCACCCGGCCGTGCGGGCTGTCGTGCGGCTGTCTGACGACCCGGCCGCCCAGGTCCGCGACCTGCCGCACCGTCGCATCGGCGTCGGCGGCCTCGAAGTACGTCTGCCAGTGCGGTCCGCGGTCGCGCGGCAGGCCATGGCCCAGGCCGTGCAGACCGGCCACCGGACGGCCGGCGAGATGCAGGGTCACATAGTCGAAGTCGGCGGAGACGACCGGCTCGCGTTCGTAGCCGAACACCGTCGCGTAGAACTTGGAGACGCTCTCCGTCTCGTAGGTCACCAGCTCGTTCCACGCCGGGGTCCCGGGCACTCCGTGGATCGCGGTGCCGAGGTGCGCGGCGCCCTGCCAGATGCCGAACACCGCCCCGGAGGGATCCGCGGCGATGGCGATCCGCCCGGCCTCGGCGGCGTCCAGCGGGCCGACCGCGACCGTGCCGCCGCACAGGCGTACCGCGTCGGCCGTCCGGTCCACGTCGTCCGAGGCGAGGTAGGGCGTCCAGGCGATTGGCAGCCGGTGGTCCGGTGGCAGCTGGCCCATGCCCGCCACCTCGTGCCCGTCGAGCAGCGCCCGCACATACGGGCCGAGCTGCTGCGGGCCCGGCCGGAACTCCCAGCCGAACAGCTCACCGTAGAACTCCTCGGTGGCGGCCAGCCCGTGCGCCATCAGGCTCACCCAGCAGGGCGTGCCGGGTGCGCGCCGCGCATGCGGACCGGCCGGCTCGCGTGCCTCCGTCATCGATCACTCTCTCCCCGGCCCCTCGCGGTGGCCGTGTCGCTTCCACTCCCCGGAAGGGGTGTCACGCCGGCGGCGGGTACGCCCGTGCCGGTGCCCGCATCCTGCACGGCGCCGCATGCGATTCCGCGCAGCCGCCCGGCCTTGCCTCCGGGAGAATGCCCGATCTGCCGCCTGTCGCCGCTTCCTGACGATGGCCGGCGGGTGTCCGCCGGCTGTACAGCACGTGCTCGGTCCCGTACGCCCCGTGATCGAGCCTGCCCGGCCGAGCAGAGTAGCCGGACCTGGACGCCGCGGCCACCCCTGGCGTATGGATGGACGCCATGAGAGCCATCATCACCGCAACCGAACTCGCACAAGAGCTGACCGGGGAGCGCCCGCCGCTGCTGCTGGACGTGCGCTGGCAGCTGAGCCTGGCCAAGGCGGCGGGCGCGCCGGCCTTCGACGGGCGGGCCGAGTACGCGGCCGGTCACCTCCCCGGCGCGGTCTTCGTCGACCTGGACCGGGAACTGGCCGGCGCGCCCGGGGAACACGGCCGGCATCCGCTGCCGGACCTCGCGGAGTTCGGTGCCGCGATGCGCCGCGCGGGTGTGTCGGCCGGCCGCCCGGTCGTCGTGTACGACGGAGGCCAGGGCTGGGCGGCCGCCCGTGCCTGGTGGCTGCTGAGCTGGACGGGTCACCCGGACGTGCGGGTCCTCGACGGCGGCTTGCCGTCCTGGCAGGGCGAACTGTCCCGGCAGGAACCGGAACCGGCCGAGGGCGACTTCCGGCCGGATCCGGCCGCCACCGGACGGCTCGACGCGGACGCGGCGGCCGCCCTGGCCCGCGCGGGCGTGCTGCTGGACGCGCGCGCGGGGGAGCGGTACCGAGGTGAGGTGGAGCCGATCGACCGGGTCGGCGGGCACATCCCGGGCGCGGTGTCGGCACCGACGACGGAGAACGTGGGCCCCGACGGCCGCTTCCTGCCCGCGGCGGAGCTGAGAGACCGGTTCAAGGCGCTGGGTGTGTCCGAGGACACCGAGGTGGGCGTGTACTGCGGTTCGGGAGTCTCCGGCGCCCACGAGGTCCTCGCGCTCGCGGTGGCCGGCATTCCGGCGGCCCTGTACGTCGGTTCCTGGTCCGAGTGGTCCTCGGACCCGTCCCGGCCGGTGGCGGTGGGGGCGGACCCGCAGTAGCGGCAGCCGGGGCCGGGGCACGCACGCGTGCAGCCGGCATTGGGGGCACGCGTGCGTGCCCCCAATGTTCCGTTTCCGTACGCCCCGTCACTCCTGCTTCTTGCGGCGCGTGCCGAACACGATCTCGTCCCAGCTCGGCACGGCGGCACGGCGGCCGGGGCGGACGCCGTCGGCCTCGGCCTGCCGGTCGGTCGCGCCGATGAGCCGGTCGCGGTGGCTGCCCACGGAGCGGGGCATGAGGACGTCCGCGTAGGCCGAACCGGCCGAGGCGGCGGGGGCCGGCGGCTCCTCGGTGTCCGGTTCCTCGGCGGGCTCCTCCGGTGTCTCCGCCGGGCGCTCCGGCACCACCAGGTCGCCCCGGAAGCTCGGTACGGCCTCCAGCAGGCTGGTCAGCGAGTCGCGTTCGCCCGTGCTCTCCTCGGCGGGCTCGGACGGCTGCGCGGGCAGGCTCGGCCGCTCCCGCTCGCTCCGGTCGAGCGCCCGGTCCATCGAACGCTCGCGCGGGAGGCGGGCGATGCGCGGGACGAACGGGAAGCTCGGTTCGGGCACGGCGAGGTCGTCGGACTCGCCGATGAGCGAGCGCGCCTCGTCGTCCACGGCCTGTACGAGCCGCCGCGGCGGGTCGTACGTCCAGCTCGCCGAGTGCGGTTCGCCCGCGACCCGGTAGACGAGGAGAACCTCCCAGGTGCCGTCGTCGCGGCGCCAGGAGTCCCACTGCACGGAGTCCTTCTCGACGCCGCGCAGCATCAGCCGCTCCTGGACGGCCTCGCCGAGCTGCGGTCCGGAGTTCTCACCGGGGCGGCGGACCGGGGTCTTGCGGGCGCGCTCGGCCATGAAGGCGCGCTCGGCCAGCACGGGACCCTCGAAGCGCCGTACCCGGTCGACGGAGATGCCGGCGAGCTGGGCGACCTCTTCCGCGGTGGCACCAGCGCGTATACGCGCCTGGATGTCACGCGGGCGCAGATGGCTCTCGACCTCGATCTCGATCTGGCCGAGGCGCGGCCGGTCGCCGCGCACGGCGGCACGCAGCCGTTCGTCGATAGGAAGCGTGTACTCCGTTGAGTCGGCAGCCTTGAGCACCAGCCGTGTGCCGTCATTCGAGACGGCCACGACACGCAGTTCGGGCATGGGGACCTCCCGGGTGGTGCCTGCCGACGTCACGTGCGTCGCTGCTTCCGCTAGTCGAGTGTGGCCTGCCCGGGTGCAGCCTGCCACAACCTTGCCGAGTTGCCCGGCGTGTCGGGCACGGGCCCTGGGCCGCCGTTATGGCACGGTTACCTGTTCGCAACGCAAAGTGACCACTTCCGTCACCCTGTGCAACCGGCCCCCCTCCCCGGCGGTCCTGCAAGGCCGCGGACACCCTGGTGGGAGACCGGACCCAGGGCTCGCAACAGTACTCCATTTGGACCATGTGCGTGGATGGGCGCGCCGCCCAACTTCTCGCAAGGGGTGCGACTTGGCCCCTGGCAACTGGTTTTGCTGATCACGAACGTGGCGAAGTTCACGCAATCCGCAGAAACGGAACTAATGGTTTCGACCGTACGTCCCTATCTCGTGCAGTCGGTTGGGCAATGTCGATCAGGTGCGGGAATGGAAGGCAAGTTCCGGGTATGCGTGAAACGCCCGATGCGGGTCGCAAGCGGATCGACCTGAGCGTCCCGCAGGTCGCGGGCAGCGCGCTGGCGGCGGTCGTGGCGGCCAAACTGGCCTCGTACTTCGGGGTGTACGGCACGATCCTCGGCGCGGGAGTAGTCAGCATCGTCGCCTCCTGCGGGGGCACGCTGTTCCAGCACTTCTTCAAGCGGACCGGGGAGCAGCTGAAGGAGGCGACGGTCGCGGCCCGTCCCAGGGAACAGCTGCCCGAAGGTCGCGGGCCGTCGCCCGGCGGGGCGCAAGTGTCACCGGCGCCGGGCGAGTTCACCGAGGGTACGGTCTACCGCGCGCGGGTGAGGAGCCGGCGCCGGCCGGTGGCCGTGGCCGCCCTCGTGTTCGGGGTGACGATGGCCGGGGTCACGACGTACGAGCTGGTGTCCGGAAACAGCTTCAGCGGCGGCACGGGTACCACGGTCAGCGACGCGGTCACCTTCCGGGGCTCGTCCTCCCCGACGACCGACTCCCCTGCCAAGTCCGATGAGTCACCGGATCCTTCGGGCGCGCCGTCCCACCGGCACGCACCCGACCCCGACGCCGGCAGCGGTACGACCCACAGTGCGCCCCCGACGCCCGGCGGCTCCCCGAGCGGGGAGCCGAGCGACGGCCCGAGCCCGTCGCCGGCCCCCACGCGCAGCGGCTCCGCCGCGACGCCTACGCCCCCAGAACCCTCCGCAAGTAGTCGTTCTGGAACAGCCGTTCCGGGTCAAGGCGGTCCCTCAGCGCAGTGAACTCGCCGAAGCGCGGGTACACACGCGCGAAGTACTCGGCGTCCCCGGTGTGCACCTTGCCCCAGTGCGGCCGGCCCTCGTGCGCGGTGAAGATCCGCTCGGCGGCGGTGAAGTAGGCCTGGTGCGGCGTGCCCCGGAACATGTGGACGGCTATGTAGGCGCTGTCCCGCCCGGAGGCGGTGGACAGGGTGATGTCGTCGGCCGGGGCGGTGCGCACCTCCACCGGGAAGCTGACGCGCAGCCCCGAGCGCTCGACCATGGCCTTCAGTTCGCGCAGCGTCTCCGCCAGGGCCGCGCGCGGGACGGCGTACTCCATCTCCACGAAGCGCACCCGGCGCGGCGAGGTGAACACCTTGTACGGGATGTCCGTGTACGTCCGCGCGGACAGGGCCTTGCTGGAGACCTGCGCGATGGCCGGGACGGTCGCGGGGACGGCACGGCCGACCCACTGGGCCACCTGGAAGACGCCGTTGGACAGGAACTCGTCCTCGAACCAGCCGGCCAGCTGCCCCACGGGCTGCTCGGGACCGGCGCTGCGGTTGTTCCGCTTGGTGTTGGTGTTGCCGGTGTGCGGGAACCAGTAGAACTCGAAGTGCTCGTTCTCCGCCCACAGTTGATCGAACTCGGCGAGGACCCGCTCGAAGGGCATCGGTTCCTCGCGCGCGGTGAGCAGGAACAGCGGCTCCACGGCGAAGGTGATCGCCGTGATGATGCCGAGGGCGCCGAGGCCTATGCGGGCGGCCGCGAAGACCGCGCGTTCTTCGGCGGACCCCTTCTCCGAGCAGGTGAGCACCGAGCCGTCGGCCGTGACGAGTTCGAGCCCCGTGATCTGGGCGGCGATGGAGGCGGACTCCCGGCCCGTGCCGTGCGTGCCGGTGCTGGTGGCTCCGGAGACGGTCTGCTCCATGATGTCGCCCATGTTGGTGAGCGACAGACCCTCGCGCGCCAGCGCCGCATTGAGTCGCTTGAGCGGGGTGCCGGCCTCGACCGTGACGGTCATGGCTTCCCGGTCAATGTTGCGGATGCCGGTCAACAGTTGAGGGCGGATCAACACGCCGTCGGTGGCGGCGATCGACGTGAACGAGTGGCCGGTGCCGACCGCCTTCACCTTCAGACCGTCCTCGGCGGCCCGGCGCACCGCCGCGGCCAGCTCCTCGACCGACGCCGGCGCGACCTGCCGGGCGGGCCGGGCGGTGACGTTCCCGCCCCAGTTACGCCAGGTGCCGTTCTTCCCGTTCGCCGTGCTGCTCAACGGTGCCTCCCCGACCCGCGGCCGGCCTGCGCAGCCGGCGGTACCCGAGGAAACCGGCCGCGACCGCGGCGGCCCCGGACACGGCCGGAACCCCGTACCCGGCCCGCGCCCCGGCCGCGTCGATGACCCAGCCGGCCACGGACGAGCCGAGCGCAACCCCGACCGCGAGGCCGGTGCTCACCCAGGTCATACCCTCGGTGAGCTTCGCGCGAGGTACGTGCTCTTCGATGAGGGACATCGTCGTGATCATCGTCGGTGCGATGGACAGCCCCGCAACGAACAGCGCCACGGCCAGAAGCGGCAGGTTTCCGACCAGTAGGAGGGGGATCATACTCACGGCCATGGCTGCCACGCCCAGTAGCCAGCGGCGTTCCGGTGCCCCGGCGAACCGCAGCAGCCCGAAGACCGCTCCGGCCACACAGGAGCCGGCCGCGTAGAGCGCCAGCACGACGCTGGCCGCGCCCTTGTGGCCGCGCTCGTCGGCGAAGGCGACGGTGACCACGTCCACCGACCCGAAGATCGCGCCGGTCGCCATGAACGTGGCGACCAGAACCTGCAGCCCCGCCGAGCGCAGTGCCGTACCGCCGCCGTGGTGCTCGCGCGGGTGCGGCTCCGGCTCGGTGGCGCGCTGGGCGGTGAGCCAGAAGACGCCGGTGGCCAGGAAGCAGGCGGCGAGCAGCGGCCCGGCCTCCGGGAACCAGGCCGTGGACAGCCCGATGGAGATGATCGGGCCGAAGATGAAGCAGATCTCGTCGACGACCGACTCGAACGAGTAGGCGGTGTGCAGCTTCTCGGTGCCCCGGTACAGCGCCGCCCAGCGGGCCCGGATCATCGCGCCCAGGCTCGGCACCGAGCCGATCCCGGCCGCGCACACGAACAGCACCCAGTCCGGCCACTTCAAGTGCGCGGCGAGCAGCAGCCCGGCCGCCGCCGTGAGCGCCACCAGGGTCGCGGGGCGCAGCACCCGGCGCTGTCCGTGCTGGTCGACCAGCCGGGATACCTGCGGCCCGATCGCCGCGGCGGCCAGCGCGATGGTGGCCGAGAGCGCGCCCGCGAGCCCGTACCGCCCGGTCAGCTGCGAGATCATGGTGACCACGCCGATGCCCATCATCGACAGCGGCATCCGCCCGAGGAATCCCGCGGCGGAGAAGCCCTTGGTGCCGGGTATGGCGAACAGGGCTCTGTAGGGGCTGGGCACGTGGTCTCCGGAGCGATGCGTAAGGCGCGAATGCGGCTGATACAGCTTACGAGTGAGGTGACCCTCATGACACCCCGGGTGACCGAGGAATGACGGAGGGAAAAACCGGTCTAAACCCACTGGAACCCGACTCGTCACCCTGCTGTTCCCCGGCTGTCAGAGGCGGGTGGCAGGATCGAGACATGCCAGACGCGCTCGATGCCACCCCGTACGACGCCCTGCTCCTGCTCTCCTTCGGCGGCCCCGAAGGCCCGGACGACGTGGTCCCCTTCCTGGAGAACGTCACGCGCGGGCGCGGCATCCCGAAGGAACGCCTGAAGGAAGTCGGGCAGCACTACTTCCTGTTCGGCGGGGTCAGCCCCATCAACGACCAGAACCGCGCCCTGCTGGACGCCCTGCGCAAGGACTTCGCCGACCACGGCCTGGACCTGCCGGTCTACTGGGGCAACCGCAACTGGGCGCCGTATCTGACGGACACCCTGCGGGAGATGGCCGCCGACGGCCGCCGCCGCATCCTCGTGCTCGCCACCAGCGCCTACGCCTCCTACTCGGGCTGCCGTCAGTACCGCGAGAACCTCGCCGACGCGCTGGCCACGCTCCAGGCCGAGGGCCTCGAACTGCCGAGGATCGACAAGCTGCGGCACTACTTCAACCACCCCGGCTTCGTCGAGCCCATGATCGACGGGGTGCTGCGTTCCCTCGCCGACCTCCCCGAGGACGTCCGCGCGGGCGCCCACCTCGCCTTCACCACGCACTCCATCCCGACCTCCGCCGCCGACAGCTCCGGCCCCGTCGAGACCCACGGGGAGGGCGGTGCCTACGTCGAGCAGCATCTGGACGTGGCCGAGCTGATCGCCGACGCCGTCCGCGAGCGCACCGGGATCGACCACCCCTGGCGACTGGTCTACCAGTCCCGCTCCGGCGCCCCGCACATCCCGTGGCTGGAGCCGGACATCTGCGACCACCTGGAGGAGGCGCACGCCCAGGGCGTCCCCGCCGTCGTCATGGCGCCCATCGGCTTCGTCTCCGACCACATGGAGGTCCTCTACGACCTCGACACCGAGGCCACGGCCAAGGCCGGCGAACTGGGCCTGCCCGTGCGCCGCTCGGCCACCGTGGGCGCCGACCCGCGGTTCGCCGCAGCCGTCCGCGAGCTGATCACCGAGCGCGCCGCCGTGGAGCGCGGCCAGGAGGTCACCCCGTGCGCCCTGGGTGCCCTCGGCCCGTCCCACCACCTCTGCCCGGTCGGCTGCTGCCCGGCCCGCGCCCCCCACCCGGCCGCCGCCGGCGCCGACAGCCCCTACGCGTGAGGAGACCCGTGACCGACCCCCTGCACCGGGAACTGCTCGAACTGGCCCTGGAGACCGCCCGCCGGGCCGGGGAACTGCTGCGGGACGGCCGCCCGGCTGACCTGGCCGTGGCGAAGACCAAGTCCAGCCCGATCGACGTCGTCACCGAGATGGACATCGCGGCGGAGAAGCTGATCACCGACCTGATCTCCGGTCGGCGGCCCGACGACGGCTTCCTCGGCGAGGAGGGCGCCTCCAGCGAGGGCACCAGCGGCATCCGCTGGGTGATCGACCCGCTCGACGGCACCGTGAACTACCTCTACGGGCTGCCGACCTGGGCGGTGTCCATCGCCGCCGAGCAGGAGGGCGAGACGGTCGCCGCAGTCGTCGCCGCTCCGGTGCGCGGCGAGACGTACCACGCCGTGCGCGGAGGCGGCGCGTGGGCGACGGGCGCCTGGGAGGGCGAGCGGGCGCTCGCCTGCCGGCCCGCGCCCCCGCTGGACCAGGCACTGGTGTCCACCGGCTTCAACTACGTGACCGAGGTCCGCGCCCATCAGGCCGAGGTGGCCGCCCGGCTGATCCCGCTGCTGCGGGACATCCGGCGCAGCGGGTCGGCCGCGGTCGACCTGTGCGACGTGGCCTGCGGTCGGCTCGACGGGTACTACGAGCGGGGGCTCAACGCGTGGGACTTCGCCGCGGGGGATCTGATCGCCCGGGAGGCGGGTGCGCTGGTCGGCGGGCGGCCGGGGGAGGGGCCCTCCCGGGGTCTGACCGTCGCCGGGTCGCCGGGGGTGTTTGAACCGCTGCAGGGGCTGCTGGAGGAGCTCGGGGCGTGGCACGACTGAGCGCGGTCGGCCCCGGCCGATGAAGCACGAGATGAACGCAAAGGGACCCCGGCGCTGGATTCGCCGGGGTCCCCTCTTGCGCTGTCGGGCCGATCAGACGCGTGACGCGCCGACCTCCACACCGTGTTCGGCGGCGAGGCGTCGCAGGTCGTCGAGCTCTGCCTGCTCCACTTCGACGAGGAAGTCGTCACCCTCGTCACGAGCCCGCGACAGGTCGGACTCGGTCGCCCTTATGCGCTGCAGAAGTCCTGCGGTGAAAGCGTCCATGCTGCGCCCCCTCGTCCTGGGTCGTGGGTCGGTGGCACGGGGGTGTGCCGGTTGGGAAAGGGGCGATCACGTCTCTCACAGGTGCCCAGCGCTGCCCTGCCGGGCGGCGACGGTGCCGGACACCCGCGTCCACTCCGCCGAAGCGGACCGCCATGTACCGCATGGTGCTGCGGCACATGCAGAGTGTGATCGCGGGGTGTAAAGCCGTCCTCCCCCCGCTCCCTTCCCCGGAAACCTCAACCGGAGGAGAAAATCTCGTATTCCTGCCCCGGGGCGCGGATCCGTGCGGCCCACAACCCGCCTTACAGCCGACTTACGGCCGAAAAGGGCAGGATGGAGGTCACACCCTACGAAGACCCCTGCCCGCACGCGTCCATGGCGCGCTACGCGGGTGGACATGAGGAAGGACAAGCGACGTGCGCGTACTCGTCGTCGAGGACGAGCAGCTGCTCGCCGATGCGGTGGCCACCGGACTGCGCCGGGAGGCCATGGCCGTCGACGTCGTGTACGACGGTGCGGCCGCCCTGGAGCGCATCGGCGTCAACGACTACGACGTGGTCGTCCTAGACCGCGACCTCCCGCTCGTGCACGGCGACGACGTCTGCCGCAAGATCGTCGAGCTGGGCATGGCCACCCGCGTGCTGATGCTGACGGCCTCCGGCGACGTCAGTGACCGTGTCGAGGGCCTGGAGATCGGCGCCGACGACTATCTGCCCAAGCCCTTCGCGTTCAGCGAGCTGATCGCGCGCGTGCGCGCCCTCGGCCGCCGGACGAGCGTGCCCCTGCCGCCGGTCCTGGAGCGCGCCGGGATCAAGCTGGACCCCAACCGTCGCGAGGTCTTCCGCGAGGGCAAGGAGATCCAGCTCGCGCCCAAGGAGTTCGCGGTGCTGGAGGTGCTCATGCGCAGTGAGGGCACGGTCGTCTCGGCCGAGCAGCTGCTGGAGAAGGCCTGGGACGAGAACACGGACCCGTTCACCAACGTCGTGCGCGTCACCGTGATGACCCTGCGCCGCAAGCTCGGCGAGCCACCGGTGATCGTCACGGTCCCCGGCTCGGGCTACCGGATCTGATCCGCCATGGCCGCGACACCCGCGCCGGCGCAGGCGCCACCGAAGCCCACCTGGGACCCCCGCAGACCACAGGCCCCGTTCCCGTGGCTGCGCCCCACCATCCGGATACGGCTCACGCTGCTGTACGGCGGCATGTTCCTGATCGCCGGCATCCTGCTGCTGTCGATCATCTACCTGCTCGCCGCGCAGGCCATCAGCACCGGCAACCAGCCCCTGTTCAAGATCGTCAGCGGTACGTCGATACGGGTCTCCAGCGACAACTGCCCCGCGATCAACACCACCAGCCTGCCGCTGTCGGACTTCAACGACGCGATCGCCCACTGCGTGGACCAGCAGCGCCAGACGGCCCTGGACGACCTGCTCAGCCGCTCGCTGCTGGCCCTGCTGGGCCTCGCCGTGATCGCCTTCGCGTTCGGCTACGCGATGGCCGGCCGGGTGCTGTCCCCGCTCGGCCGGATCACCCGCACCGCCCGTCAGGTGGCCGGCTCCGACCTGTCCCGGCGGATCGAGCTGGACGGCCCGGACGACGAGCTGAAGGAGCTGGCGGACACCTTCGACGACATGCTGGAGCGGCTGCAGCGGGCCTTCACCGCCCAGCAGCGCTTCGTCGGCAACGCCTCCCACGAGCTGCGCACCCCGCTCGCGATCAACAGAACGCTCCTCGAAGTACACCTGTCGGATCCGAACGCCCCGGTGGAGCTGCAACAGCTCGGCAAGACGCTGCTGGCCACCAATGAACGCAGCGAGCAGCTGGTGGAGGGCCTGCTGCTGCTCGCCCGCAGCGACAACCAGATCGTCGAGCGCAAGCCGGTCGACCTGGCCGAGGTGGCCACCCAGGCCATCGACCAGGCGCACGGTGAGGCCGAGGTCAAGGGCGTGAAGATCCGAGGTGAGCGCAGGCCCGCCGTGGTGCAGGGCAACGGCGTCCTGCTGGAGCGGATCGCGCTGAACCTGGTCCAGAACGCGGTGCGGTACAACGTGAGCGAAGATGGCTGGGTCGAGGTGGCCACCGAGGTCCAGCACGGGCAGGCGGTGCTGACGGTCACGAACACCGGGCCGGTGGTGCCGGCGTACGAGATCGACAACCTCTTCGAGCCGTTCAGGCGGCTCCGCACGGAGCGCACGGGCAGCGACAAGGGTGTCGGACTCGGCCTGTCCATCGCCCGGTCCGTGGCCCGCGCGCACGGCGGCCATATCGTGGCGCAGCCGCGCGAGGGCGGCGGCCTGGTGATGCGGGTCACCTTGCCGCTGTGATGTGCGACCGGGCCGTCAAGACAGGAGACGGAACACACGCGAGGGATGTTCGCTTCGCGCGGAATTTTTCAGCCGCCGAATGAGCTTCCTGTTGTGGGATCGATCACAAAGACGGATTTTCGGCCATGTACTCTCCGTGATCACGAAACATGACAGAAAGCCGGGAAAGTCCTGGTTTTCAGGGGTCTTGATCACGGGAAGTACACGGTGAGGCGCCTTTGAGGTGCGACATTCGAACCGTGTACGGTCCTCACCGCCATCCAAGTCGATCACTCTTGAGGGGTCGGGTTGGGTGTCGATTGAGTAACAGACCTTGATGTGAGGCAAAATCTCCGCCTCAGGTCGGGCACAAGTCCGGCCTCTCACGCGTTACGTGCGCTGGAGACACCGCAGACACCCAGAGGGGGAGAGCGATATGGCAACCGATTACGACACTCCACGCAAGACCGACGACGACGTCGACTCGGACAGTCTCGAAGAGCTGAAGGCTCGGCGGAACGACAAGTCCACCTCGGCGGTGGACGTCGACGAGTTCGAGGCCGCCGAAGGCCTCGAACTGCCCGGCGCCGACCTGTCGAACGAGGAGCTGGCCGTCCGGGTGCTGCCCAAGCAGCAGGACGAGTTCACCTGCATGAGCTGCTTCCTGGTGCACCACCGCAGCCAGCTGGCCCGTGAGAAGAACGGTCAGCCGATCTGCCGCGACTGCGACTGAGGTCGGGTCGGCCATGACTGGCTCGACCCCTCCAAGGAAGCGCCGCTTCTCCCTGGGGAAAGCGGACGAAGGGCCGTCCGACGACCCGCACAGCGCGCGTGACGACGAACGGGGCTCACCGGGAGCGGTGGCCCCGTTCGAACCGGCGATCGACCGGGCCGACCACCCGGAGCCGGTGCAGCAACCCGCGCCCGTCGCCCGGCCGGGAGTCCCCCCAGCTCGAACGGAGCTGAGAGCTTGGGGGAAGGCCGCGGCGGTGCGTGACAAAGCCCGGGACCTGGCCCGGGAAGGGGTGCGCAGGGGCGGCAGCCGGGCCCGCGCGGGGCTGTCCTACCTCGCGGACCGGATCATCGACATCGCCCCGCGTATCCCCGTACGCGACCTCGCGACCCTGCGCAGGCAGTTCCCGGACCTCGGGCCCGAAGAGCTCGCCGACAAGCTCGTCGCGGGCGCGGCGGCCGGGACGTCGACGATAGGAGCCGGGATCGGGGCCGCGGCCATGCTGCCGGTGCCGCCCGCCATGCCGACCGAACTGGCCGCGGAGATCACCGGGGTCGCCGCGATCGAGCTGAAGCTCGTCGCCGAACTCCACGAGGTCTACGGCGTACGACCGCCGGGAAACCTCAAGACCCGCAGTACCGCGTATCTGTCCTCCTGGTCCGGGGAGCGCGGGATCGACGTGATGAAGCCGTCGACGTACGACACGGCCCTCGGCGGCCACATGAAGCGCGAACTGCGCCAGCAGATCATGAAGCGCGTGGTCCGGGACCTGCCCAACCTCATGCCGTTCATGGTGGGCGCGGCGGTCGGTGCGGTCATGAACCGCCGGGACACCAGGAAACTCGCCGCCCACGTCCGGGCCGACCTGCGCAAGATCCAGGTTCCCTGGGAGGACCTGGCGGAGCTGCCGCCGCTGGAGAAGCCGGCGGAGCCCTTGCAGCTGCGCGACTTCCCCGAAGAGGCCGAAGAGGCCGAGGAGACCTAGGCGTTCGCCGTGCGGGCCGCCTCGATCGCCGCCGCCAGCCGCTCCGGCTCCCGCGTCGACAGATACAGGTACGGCGTCGGGTCGTCCGGGTCCGTGACCTCCACCTTCAGCGCCGTGGGGATGTAGGCGCGCAGCAGCAGGAACGCGCGGGTGTCGGCCTTGTACGTCCGCCAGGCGCGGGCCTCCTCCGCGTCCAGCACCTCCGCCTTGCCCAGCGCCGACACCGGGATCTTCGCCTCGCCCGCGATGAGTGAGTCACCCACGACACGGATCCGCAGCGAGCCGTACGCACTGGCGACCACCGCCGCCGCGGCCGTACCGCCGACCAGGCCGCCGAGCAGCGGCAGGGTGCCGAACGGGAGCAGGATCAGGGCGAACGAGACACCCACGAGAAAGCTGATCAGCCACCATGAGCGGGGGGTGGTCAGGCGTTCTTCGTACGGGGTGGCGGAGAGCTGCATGGGGCCAAGCTTGGCACGGGATCCTGATATCTCCGACGCGCGGGTAAGGTCTGCGGCTGTGAGTGGTAGTTCCGCACGTCTTCAGCCTCCCGCCGACGCGGTGAAACCGGTACGGCACCCCGACGCACCCGCGCCCGGGGAACTCCTCGGTGCCCACTACGAACACTGTTTCGGTTGTGGCCCCGGGCAGCCGCACGGACTGCACATGGAGGCCCGGGCCGGCAAGGGTGTGTCGCTGACCGCCGAGTTCACCGTCCAGCCCGCCCACCAGGGCGCCCCGGGCCTCGCGCACGGCGGAGTGCTCACCACGGCCCTCGACGAGACCCTCGGCTCGCTGAACTGGCTGCTGCGCACCATCGCCGTCACCGGCCGCCTGGAGACCGACTTCGTACGGCCCGTCCCCCTGGGCACCACGCTGTACTTGGAGGCCGAGGTCACCGCCGTCGCCGGGCGGAAGATCTACTCCACCGCCACCGGACGCATCGGCGCCCCCGACGGGCCCGTCGCCGTCCGCGCCGACGCCCTCTTCATCGAGGTCAAGGTCGACCACTTCATCGACCACGGCCGCACGGAGGAGATCCAGGCCGCGATGAGCGACCCGGACCAGATCCGGCGCGCCCGCGCCTTCGAGGTGAACCCGTGAGCCCTCTCGACGTACTCCTCCGCCGAGTCGACCCGGACGTACCCATTCCGGCGTACGAGCACCCCGGGGACGCCGGAGCCGATCTGCGCACCACCGAGGCGTGCGAACTGAAGCCCGGCGAGCGGGCCGTACTGCCCACGGGGGTGTCGATCGCGCTGCCCGAGGGGTACGCGGCCTTCGTGCATCCACGCTCCGGCCTCGCCGCACGCTGCGGTGTCGCCCTCGTGAATGCCCCGGGGACGGTTGATGCCGGGTACCGTGGGGAGATCAAGGTGATCGTGGTGAATCTCGACCCGCGCGACAGCGTGCGGTTCGAGCGCTTCGACCGGATTGCCCAACTGGTCGTCCAGCAGGTCGAGAGGGTCCGCTTCCAGGAGGTGGCGGAACTTCCCGGCTCGGCGCGGGCCGAAGGGGGCTTCGGGTCCACCGGTGGCCATGCCGCGGTGGGCGACGAGGGCGGCACAAGCGGTCGGGCCGTCGATGGCGGTCCGACGGGTGGGAATCGATACGCTTCGGTCGTATCCGACCGGGAAGGACAGTGACGTGTTCGGACGTCGCAACAAGAAGGGTGCCGCCGAGGACGCGGCCGGCGAGGCCGAGCAGGTCGTCGACAGCGTCGACACCGAGGCGGACGAGGAAGAGGCCGAGCGCGAGCGCGTCCGGCTGGAGCCCGGGCCCCGGCCCGACGGGCCCTGGGACAGCGAAGAGGTGCGCGATGCGGCCGAGGGCCGCGTGGACCTCGGCGGGATGTTCGTCCCGGGCGTGGACGGGATGGAGCTGCGGGTCGAGGTCGCCGGTGACGCGATCGTCGCCGCGACCGTCGTGCTGCGCGACAGCGCCATCCAGCTCCAGGCGTTCGCCGCGCCCAAGCGCGAGGGCATCTGGGGTGAGGTCCGCGAGGAGATCGGCTCCGGTATCACCCAGCAGGGTGGCATCGTCGACGAGGTCGAGGGCCCGCTCGGCTGGGAGTTGCGCGCCCAGGTGCCGGTGCAGCTGCCCGACGGCACCGGCGGCTTCCAGGTCGTACGGTTCGTCGGTGTGGACGGCCCGCGCTGGTTCCTGCGCGGTGTGATCTCCGGCCAGGGTGCCGTGCAGCCGCAGGCCGCGGGTCTGCTGGAGCAGATCTTCCGCGACACGGTCGTGGTCCGCGGCGAGGGCCCGATGGCGCCCCGCGACCCGATCGTCCTCAAGCTGCCCAACGACGCGCAGATGGTCCCCGAGGGCATCCAGCAGGAGGAGGGCTCGCGCTTCTCCGGCGGCATGGGGCAGCTCCAGCGGGGACCGGAGATCACGGAAGTCCGCTGACGGCTTCAGCAGCGATACACGGGCCGTGCCTTCGAGGGCGCGGCCCGTCTTTGCGGGGGCGCGCCGGTGGGGGCGCCCCAAGTGGCCGGGTGCGGGTCCGTTGCGGTCGCTCACGCGGTTCCCCGCGCCCCTTCGGCGCCGTCCGCACCGTTGTCCGGCCGTGCGGTGCCCGGTGATACCGGCGCCCGGTCGACGGGGAGGCGCTATGGGCGGGGCCGGATCGGGTTCGTCTTTCAGTCCTTCGGGCTCATTCCGATCCTCACCGCGGCCGAGTACGTCGGCGTACCGCTGCGGCTGCGCCGGGCCGACCCGCGCGAGCGTGAGGAACGCGTCGAGCTGCTGCTCTCCCTGGTCGGGCCGGCCGGTCACGCGGGGCTGCGATCAGGTGAGCTGTCCGGCGGACACCAGCTGGGGGTGCCCCCAGGCCATTAAGGCACTGGGGGAGGGTTGCCATCGCGCGTGGCCTCGCCAACCACCCGGCCCTGCTCATCGCCGACGAGCCGACCGGGCAGCTCGACGCCGAGACCGGGCACGCCGTCATGGAGCTGCTGCGGGCCGTCGTCCGCAGCCCTCGGCCGGCCTCGGCGGAGTCGGGCGGACCGCCGGCCGCCCTGGTCGCCACGCGCGACGCGGCTGTGTTGGACCTGGCCGACCGGGTGCTGGAACTGCGGGACGGGGAGCTCGTCGAGCACTGAACCGGCAGGCGCGGCACAGGGGCATCCACCAGGGCGTACGGCTCATCAGAGTTACGTCAAAGTTGCCCGCTGCCCACCCTCCTGTCCCTATTGCCGCAATTGTTGGCCGTAAGGTCGACGCTGCGTACGCAGCAGTCACGGGAAGACAATGGGGCCATGGCACGCGGCAAGCTTCGGATCTACCTCGGTGCGGCACCTGGTGTGGGCAAGACCTACGCCATGCTCTCCGAGGCGCACCGCCGCGTGGAGCGGGGCACCGACTGCGTCGTGGGCTTCGTCGAGCACCATGACCGGCCGCGTACCGAGGTGATGCTGCACGGTCTGGAACAGGTGCCGCGCAAGCGGCTGGAGTACCGGGACACCGTCTTCAGCGAGATGGACATCGACGCCGTACTGCGCCGGGCCCCCGCCGTCGCCCTGGTGGACGAACTCGCCCACACCAACATCCCCGGCTCGCGCAACGCCAAGCGCTGGCAGGACGTCGAGGAACTGCTCGCCGCGGGCATCGACGTGATCTCCACCGTCAACATCCAGCACCTGGAGTCACTCGGCGACGTCGTCGAGTCGATCACGGGGATACGGCAGCAGGAGACCGTGCCGGACGAGGTGGTACGGCGGGCCGACCAGATCGAGCTGGTCGACATGTCGCCCCAGGCGCTGCGCCGCCGCATGGCGCACGGCAACATCTACCAGCCGGACAAGGTCGACGCGGCCCTGTCCAACTACTTCCGCCCCGGGAATCTGACCGCGCTGCGCGAGCTGGCGCTGCTGTGGGTGGCCGACCGGGTCGACGAGTACCTGAACGCCTACCGCAGCGAGCACCGGGTCTCCAGGATCTGGGGCTCCCGCGAGCGGATCGTGGTCGGGCTGACCGGCGGCCCCGAGGGCCGCACTCTGATACGGCGTGCCGCGCGGCTGGCCGAGAAGGGCGCCGGCGGCGAGGTGCTCGCCGTCTACATAGCCCGCAGCGACGGCCTGACCTCGGCCTCCCCGAAGGAGCTGGCCGTCCAGCGCACCCTCGTGGAGGATCTCGGCGGCACCTTCCACCATGTCGTCGGCGACGACATACCGGCCGCCCTGCTGGACTTCGCGCGCGGTGTCAACGCCACCCAGATCGTGCTCGGCTCCTCGCGCCGCAAGGCCTGGCAGTACGTCCTGGGGCCCGGCGTCGGCTCCACGGTCGCCCGCGAGTCGGGACCCGACCTCGACGTCCACATCGTGACCCACGAGGAGGTCGCCAAGGGACGCGGACTGCCCGTCGCCAGGGGCGCCCGGCTCGGCCGGTCCCGGATCATCTCGGGCTGGCTGGCCGGGCTCGGCGGCCCGGTCGCGCTGGTGGTGCTGCTGAACGCCGTCGACGTCGGCCTCGCCAACGACATGCTGCTGTTCCTGACCGTCACGGTCGCGGCGGCCCTGCTCGGCGGCCTGCTGCCCGCGCTGGCCTCGGTGGCCTTCGGCTCGCTGCTGCTGAACTACTACTACACACCGCCGCTGCACAAGTGGACGATCGCCGACCCGAAGAACATCGTGGCCATAGCGATCTTCCTGTGCGTCGCCGTGTCGGTGGCCTCGGTGGTGGACCTCGCGGCCCGGCGCACCCATCAGGCGGCCAGGCTGCGCGCCGAGTCGGAGATCCTCTCCTTTCTCGCCGGGAACGTGCTGCGCGGGGAGACCAGCCTGGAGGAGCTGCTGGAGCGGGTCCGGGAGACCTTCGCGATGGAGTCGGCCGCGCTGCTGGAGCGGGCGAGCGACGTCGAGCCGTGGACCTGCGCCGGGCGCGCCGGGTTCGGGCGCCCGCTGGAGCGGCCCGAGGACGCCGACGTCGACATGCCCGTCGGGGACCACATGGCGCTCGCGCTCACCGGCCGGGTGCTGCCCGCCGAGGACCGCCGGGTGCTCGCCGCCTTCGCCGCGCAGGCCGCCGTCGCCCTGGACCGCCGGCGCCTGCAGGAGGAGGCCGACCAGGCCCGCGCGCTCGCCGAGGGCAACCGCATCCGCACGGCCCTGCTGGCCGCCGTCAGCCACGATCTGCGCACCCCTCTGGCCGGCATCAAGGCCGCCGTCTCCTCGCTGCGCTCCGACGACGTGGCCTGGTCCGAGGAGGACCAGGCGGAGCTGCTGCAGGGCATCGAGGAGGGCGCCGACCGGCTGGACCACCTCGTCGGCAACCTGCTCGACATGTCCCGCCTGCAGACCGGCACGGTCACCCCGCTGATCCGCGAGATCGACCTGGACGAGGTGGTGCCGATGGCCCTGGGCGGCGTGCCCGAGGACAGTGTCGAACTGGACATCCCCGAGACGCTGCCGATGGTCGAGGTCGACCCCGGGCTGCTGGAGCGGTCCGTGGCCAACCTGGTGGAGAACGCCGTCAAGTACAGCCCGCGCGGGCGGCCCGTGCTGGTCTCCGCCAGCGCCATCGCCGACCGCGTCGAGGTGCGCATCGTGGACCGCGGGCCGGGCGTGCCGGACGAGGCGAAGGACAGGATATTCGAGCCCTTCCAGCGGTACGGTGACGCTCCTCGCGGTGCCGGGGTGGGACTCGGACTCGCGGTCGCCCGGGGCTTCGCCGAGGCCATGGGCGGCACCCTCAACGCCGAGGACACACCAGGTGGCGGACTCACCATGGTCCTCAGCCTCCGCGCGGCAGGATCGCATCCCGAGCCGTTTCCGGCGGGGGAGCACATCGCAGAGCCTCCCGTCGGGGAGGACATCGCAGAACCAGAAAGGCAGACCCTATGACCCGGGTCCTCGTGGTCGACGACGAGCCGCAGATCGTGCGCGCCCTCGTGATCAACCTCAAGGCGCGCAAGTACGAGGTCGACGCGGCCCCCGACGGCAGGACCGCCCTCGAACTCGCCGCCTCCCGCCACCCCGACGCGGTCGTGCTCGACCTGGGTCTGCCCGACATGGACGGCGTCGAGGTGATCAAGGGGCTGCGCGGCTGGACGCGCGTGCCCATCCTGGTGCTGTCCGCCCGGCACTCCTCCGACGAGAAGGTGGAGGCGCTCGACGCGGGCGCCGACGACTACGTCACCAAGCCCTTCGGCATGGACGAGCTGCTGGCCCGGCTGCGGGCCGCCGTGCGCCGGGCCGAGCCGGTCGGGCCCGGCGAGGACAACCTGACGACCGTCGAGACCGAGGGCTTCACCGTCGACCTGGCCGCCAAGAAGGTCAACCGCGCCGGCAAGGACGTCCGGCTCACCCCGACCGAGTGGCATCTGCTGGAGGTGCTGGTCCGCAACACCGGCCGGCTGGTCAGCCAGAAGCAGCTGCTGCAGGAGGTGTGGGGGCCGTCGTACGGCACCGAGACGAACTACCTGCGCGTGTACATGGCCCAGCTGCGCCGCAAGCTGGAGACGGACCCGTCGCACCCGAAGCACTTCATCACCGAGCCGGGGATGGGATACCGGTTCGAGAAGTGACCGGCGGACCGGGGCTCGGTGCGGCGGAGGAGCCCGGAAGTGAGCTGGACTACGGTGCCGTCGGTGCGCCCCGGTACGCTTCAGGTATGAGTGCTGTTCCTCGTTCCGAAAAGCCGGCCGGCCGGTTCCGGCGCATGCTCGACCGGCTCTCCTCGTCGCAGGAGGACCTGGAGTCCGAGGAACTGCGCGAGGACGCCGAGACGGCGGGCTGCACGAAGATCGGTGACTGCCACGACCGGCAGATCGTCACCGTAACTGGTACCTTGCGCACGGTCACCTTGCGACCGCGCGCCGGGGTCCCGGCCCTGGAGGCCGAGCTGTTCGACGGCTCCGCCGCGCTGGACGTGGTGTGGCTCGGCAGGCGTTCCATCGTGGGCATCGAACCGGGGCGCAAGCTGATCGCTTCGGGCCGGATCTCGATGAGCCGGGGCCGCCGCGTGCTGTTCAACCCGAAATACGAACTGCGACCCCTTGGACGGGAGTAGCCGGTGACGTCCCTCGACAAGCCGACCGAAGAAGCCGGTCAGGCGCCGGCCGACGACGTCCGGGCGGTGACCGAGGCCGCGCTGTTCGAGGCCTTCGGCGGGGTCCGCGGCATGGTCGAGACGGTCGTGCCGGGCCTGCTGTTCGTCGCGATCTTCACGGTCAGCAAGGACCTGCACGTGTCGGCGATCGCCGCGCTGATCGTCTCTCTGGTGCTGGTCGTGGTCCGGCTCGCCATGAAGGACACCGTCAAGCACGCCTTCAGCGGTGTGTTCGGCGTGGCCTTCGGTGTCGTGTTCGCGATGTTCACCGGCAACGCCAAGGACTTCTACCTCCCCGGCATGCTCTACACGCTGGGCCTGGCGCTGGCGTACATCGTCACCACCCTCGCCGGTGTGCCGCTGATCGGTCTCATCCTCGGCCCGGTCTTCAAGGAGAACCTCTCCTGGCGCACCCGCAATCCCGGCCGCAAGAAGGCCTATGCGAAGGCCAGTTGGGCCTGGGGCCTGATCCTGCTCGCCAAGTGCGCGATCCTCTTCCCGCTCTACTGGTGGTCCGACACCGCCAAGCTCGGCTGGGTCCTGGTCGCCCTGAAGATCCCGCCGTTCCTGCTGGCGGTCTGGCTCACCTGGGTCTTCCTCGCGAAGGCCCCTGCGCCCATCGACGTCTTCGCCGAGATGGAGGCCGAGGAGCAGGCCGAGAAGGAGCGCAAGGCGGCGCTGGCCGCCGAGGGCGGTGACGGGTCCGGCGGACGCCACCGCAGGGACGCGTAGCCAGCGGTCGTACGACGACGAAGGGCGCCCCTGTTGCCAAGGGCGCCCTTTTCCGTCTGCGTCTCCGTTTGCGTCAGGACTCTGTCAGGGCTCTTCCCGCCGCACCGACAGCAGCTCCTCCAGTTGCTCCTCCCTGGCCTGTGCGGCCACGAAGAGGAGTTCGTCGCCCGCCTCCAGGGAGTCCTCCTTGGAGGGGGTCAGCACGCGGGTGCCGCGGATGATCGTGACCAGGGAGGTGTCCTCGGGCCACTCCACATCGCCGACCTGGGTGCCGGCCAGGGCCGACTCCTCGGGCAGGGTCAGTTCGACGAGGTTGGCGTCGCCGTGGCTGAAGCGGAGCAGACGGACCAGGTCGCCGACCGAGACCGCCTCCTCGACCAGGGCCGACATCAGACGCGGGGTGGAGACGGCCACGTCCACGCCCCAGGCCTCGTTGAACAGCCACTCGTTCTTGGGGTTGTTGACACGCGCGACGACGCGCGGGACGCCGTACTCCGTCTTGGCGAGCAGCGAGACGACCAGGTTGACCTTGTCGTCGCCGGTCGCGGCGATGACGACGTTGCAGCGCTGCAGCGCCGCCTCGTCCAGGGACGTGATCTCACAGGCGTCGGCCAGCAGCCACTCCGCCTGCGGCACCCTTTCCACCGAGATGGCGGTCGGGGCCTTGTCGATGAGCAGAACCTCGTGGCCGTTCTCCAGCAGCTCGCCCGCGATCGAGCGGCCGACGGCGCCGGCTCCGGCAATGGCGACCCTCATCAGTGACCGCCCTCCTCTTCCGGGCCCTGGGCGAACGCCGCCTCGACCTTCTCGACGTCGTCCGTCCGCATCATCACATGCACGAGGTCGCCCTCCTGCAGCACCGTCTGGGAGGACGGCAGGATCGCCTCGCCCAGCCGGGTCAGGAAGGCCACGCGGACGCCCGTCTCCTCCTGCAGCTTGCTGATCTTGTGGCCGACCCACTTCGAGGAGGCGTGCACCTCGGCGAGCTGCACCCCGCCGGTGGGGTCGCGCCACAGCGGCTCGGCCCCGGAGGGCAGCAGCCGGCGCAGCATCTGGTCCGCGGTCCAGCGCACCGTGGCCACGGTGGGAATGCCCAGGCGCTGGTAGACCTCGGCGCGGCGCGGGTCGTAGATACGGGCGGCGACGTTCTCCACGCCGAACATCTCGCGGGCCACACGGGCGGAGATGATGTTGGAGTTGTCACCGCTGGAGACGGCGGCGAAGGCGCCGGCCTCCTCGATGCCCGCCTCGCGCAGGGTGTCCTGGTCGAAGCCGACCCCGGTGACCCGGCGACCGCCGAATCCCGGGCCCAGCCGGCGGAAGGCGGTGGGGTCCTGGTCGATCACGGCGACCGTGTGGCCCTGTTGCTCCAGGGTCTGGGCAAGAGCGGAACCCACTCTTCCGCAGCCCATGATGACGATGTGCACGACCGTCCTTCCGGTGTCCAAAAGTTGCTGCTCAGCATCAGGGTCTCAGACCGACGCCCAAAGCTACACACGGGCGCAGGGGGGAGGGCACCCCCCTGCGCGGGTTCGCCGCGATCACCGTCCGCGATCACGTGAGCAGGCTGTGTCAGCGGTCCGCGTCGGCGATCGCCGGGGGCGGGCGCCGCCGAGTGATGCTGCGCACGCTGCACAGGGTCAGGATTCCGAGGGCGAGGAGGGCGAGCATCGCCCCGATCAGCTCCGCGGTCGCGGGCATGGCACCTCCGAAGTGCGATGACAGGCGGGGTCTGCCATCTAGGCACGGGGAGCGCGCGGACCACGGAATCCGCAGGTCCATGCGCCCCTGATTTCACTCGTGAGGCAGATCTCAGACACCGTGTGGGCCAGTTCCTGTCCGAAGGCATACGATCCTCTGTCGTGTCCAAACTGACCGACGTGCCCAAACGGATCCTGATCGGGCGCGCACTGCGCAGTGACCGGCTGGGCGAAACGCTCCTGCCGAAGCGCATCGCACTCCCCGTCTTCGCCTCCGACCCGCTGTCCTCCGTCGCCTACGCACCGGGCGAGGTCCTGCTGGTCCTGTCCATCGCGGGCGTGTCGGCGTACCACTTCAGCCCCTGGATCGCGGTCGCGGTTGTCGTGCTGATGTTCACCGTGGTCGCCTCTTACCGCCAGAACGTCCACGCGTACCCGAGCGGCGGGGGCGACTACGAGGTCGCCACCACCAACCTGGGCCCCAAGGCCGGCCTGACGGTCGCCAGCGCCCTGCTCGTGGACTACGTCCTCACCGTCGCCGTCTCCATCGCCTCCGGCATCGAGAACCTCGGCTCCGCGATCCCGTTCGTGGTCGAGCACAAGGTGCTGTGCGCGGTCGTCGTGATCGTGCTGCTGACGCTGATGAACCTGCGCGGCGTGAAGGAGTCCGGCAAGCTCTTCGCGATCCCGACGTACGTGTTCGTCGGCGGCGTGTTCATCATGATCGCGTGGGGCGCGATCCGGGGCCTGGTCCTCGGCGACTCGATGCGCGCCCCGACGGCGGCGTACGAGATCAAGGCCGAACACCAGGGCCTGGCCGGCTTCGCACTCGTCTTCCTGCTGCTGCGCGCCTTCTCCTCCGGCTGTGCCGCGCTGACCGGCGTGGAGGCCATCTCCAACGGCGTCCCGGCCTTCCGCAAGCCCAAGTCGAAGAACGCGGCGACCACGCTCGCGCTGATGGGCGGGCTCGCCGTCACCATGTTCTGCGGCATCATCGCCCTCGCCATGACGACCAAGGTCCGCATGGCCGAGAACCCGGCCACCGACCTGATCCACAACGGCCACCCGCTCGGCTCCGGCTATGTCCAGAACCCGGTGATCTCGCAGGTCGCCGAGGCGGTCTTCGGCAAGGGCAGCTTCCTGTTCGTCATCCTGGCCGCGGCCACGGCCCTGGTCCTGTTCCTCGCGGCGAACACGGCGTACAACGGCTTCCCGCTGCTCGGCTCGATCCTCGCCCAGGACCGCTATCTGCCGCGCCAGCTGCACACCCGAGGCGACCGCCTCGCCTTCTCCAACGGCATCGTGCTGCTGGCCGGCGCGGCGACCCTGCTGACGGTCGTCTACGGCGCCGACTCGACCCGCCTCATCCAGCTGTACATCGTCGGCGTGTTCGTGTCCTTCACGCTCAGCCAGACCGGCATGGTCCGGCACTGGAACCGGCATCTGGCGGTCGAGAAGGACCCGGCCAAGCGTCGCCACATGATCCGCTCCCGCGCGATCAACGCGTTCGGCGCCTTCTTCACCGGCCTGGTGCTCGTCGTCGTCCTGGTCACCAAGTTCACGCACGGCGCGTGGGTGGCCCTGCTCGGCATGTGCATCTTCTACGCGACGATGACCGCGATCCGTAAGCATTACGACGGCGTCGCCGAGGAACTAACGGCACCCGAAGAGCCGGACGACGACCTGGTCCGCCCGTCCCGTGTCCACTCGGTGGTACTGATCTCGAAGATCCACCGCCCCACCCTCCGTGCCCTGGCCTACGCCAAGCTGATGCGCTCGGACACCCTGGAGGCGCTGACGGTCAACGTCGACCCGGCCGAGACCAAGGCGCTGCGCGAGGAGTGGGAGCGGCGCGGCATCGACGTACCGCTGAAGGTGCTGGACTCGCCGTACCGCGAGGTAACCCGCCCGGTGATCGACTACGTCAAGAGCCTGCGCAAGGAGTCCCCGCGCGACGCGGTCTCCGTGATCATCCCCGAGTACGTGGTCGGCCACTGGTACGAGCATCTGCTGCACAACCAGAGCGCCCTGCGCCTGAAGGGCCGCCTGCTGTTCACGCCCGGCGTGATGGTCACCTCCGTGCCCTACCAGCTGGCCTCCTCGGAAGCGGCCAAGCTGCGCGCCCGCAAGCGGCAGGAGTGGAGCGCACCGGGCGCGGTACGGCGCGGACCGACGGCGGAGCGACCCAAGGAGACATCGGCGGCCAAGGACTGAGCCCTTGGTGAGACCGGTCCGTCGGTCGCGATGGGCTGGGCCGCTGGTGGGAGTGGGCCGCTGGCGGTGAGGGGCTGAGCCGCAGGTGAAACTGGGCCGTAGGTCGCGATGGACTGAGCCACTGCTGGGACTGGTCCGTCGGTGGTGATGGACCGGGCCGTCGGCGGCCAAGGACTGAGGCGGGGCCGTGAGGCCGTAGACTGGTGGGCTGTTGTCCGGCCCGCCGGTTTGCGGCCGTTTCCCTTTCTGGATCTGGAGTCACCCCGCCATGCAGGCAGAACCGACGAAGTCGCTGGTGGGCGAGGAGTACGAGGTCGAGATCGGCCCCGTCGCCCACGGCGGTCACTGCATCGCCCGTACGGCCGAGGGCCAGGTCCTCTTCGTCCGGCACACGCTGCCGGGCGAGCGCGTGGTGGCCCGGGTGACGGAGGGCGAGGAGGGCGCCCGCTTCCTGCGCGCGGACGCGGTCGAGATCCTGGACCCCTCCAAGGACCGCGTCGAGGCCCCCTGCCCCTTCGCCGGCCCCGGCCGCTGCGGCGGCTGCGACTGGCAGCACGCCAAGCCGGGCGCCCAGCGCCGGCTGAAGGGCGAGGTGATCGCCGAGCAGCTCGAACGGCTCGCGGGCCTCACGCCCGAGGAGGCCGGCTGGGACGGCACGGTGATGCCGGCCGAGGGCGACAAGCTGCCCGCGGGCCAGGTGCCGCAGTGGCGCACGCGCGTGCAGTACGCCGTGGACGCCGAGGGCCACGCGGGCCTGCGCCGCCACCGCTCGCACGACGTCGAGCGCATCGACCACTGCATGATCGCCGCGGAGGGCGTCAGCGAGCTGGGCATCGAGCGGCGGGACTGGACCGGCATGGAGTCGGTCGAGGCGATCGCGGCGACGGGCTCGCAGGACCGCCAGGTCATCCTGACCCCGCGCCCCGGCGCCCGCCTGCCGCTGGTGGAGCTGGACAAGCCCGTCTCCGTCCTCCGCGTCGACGAGAAGTCCGGCGGCATCCACCGCGTCCACGGCCGCCCGTTCGTCCGCGAACGTGCGGACGGCCGTACCCACCGCGTCGGGAACGGCGGCTTCTGGCAGGTCCACCCGAAGGCGGCGGACACGCTGGTGACGGCGGTCATGCAGGGTCTGCTGCCCCGCAAGGGCGAGATGGCCCTGGACCTCTACTGCGGCGTCGGCCTCTTCGCCGGCGCGCTGGCCGACCGCCTCGGCGAGAAGGGCGCGGTCCTCGGCATCGAGTCCGGCAAGCGAGCGGTCGAGGACGCCCGGCACAACCTCGCCGACTTCCCCCGGGTCCGCATCGAACAGGGCAAGGTCGAGTCGGTCCTGCCGCGCACGGGCATCACCGAGGTCGACCTGATCGTCCTCGACCCGCCCCGCGCGGGTGCGGGCCGGTCGACGGTCGCCCACCTCGCCTCCCTCGGCGCCCGCCGCATCGCGTACGTCGCCTGCGACCCCGCTGCGCTGGCCCGGGACCTGGGGTACTTCAGGGAGGGCGGCTATCGGGTGCGCATGCTTCGGGCGTTCGATCTGTTTCCGATGACGCATCACGTGGAGTGCGTGGCGATCCTTGAACCGGTGGCTAAGGGCTCCTGACCTGCGGTTTTGTCGGTGCGCATTATGCATGTTGTGGGCGTTACGGGCGATATCCTGACGCTCATTTGACGCTCGTTCTGATGGGGTGTCAGGGCACCCAGGTCATGGGCCCCGCCTCGTTCGGCAGGGTGTGGACAGAGGGAAGCGTTTCATCGTCCAGCGTCTGCGGCCGCCAGCGAACGAGCCGGGTGTTGACCGGCTCTGGTGCATCGGGTTGCTGCCCTGTGGGGGTGCCGGCCCCTTTCACGGGGTGGAGGCCGGCGCCGTCACGCCACGCGGTGGCCGACCCGGCAAGGGACGGGGTGGACGGGGCAACCGTGGTCCGGCGCGATGGACCGTCGATGCGGAAACGACCGGATCGGCTTTCGACACCGTCGTCGACTGCAGGCACAGCAACTCCATGAAGTGGGCCTGTGTCCAGCAGTTCCTGGCGTCCGACGAGGCCGCGGCCGACCCGCTGCCGATGTGGGTCGCTGACACCGACTTCAGAGCTCCCCAGGTCGTGATCGACGCGCTTCACCAGGCCGTGGACCACGGCGTCTTCCGGTATCCCGGCGCGCGACCGACAGCTACCTCGACACCATGACCGGCCGGCAGGCCCGGCGGTTCGGCTGGGAGGTACCGCGCGAGTGGGTGCTGCAGACCGCGGGCGTCATCACCACGCTCAAGACCGCCGTGCAGGCATTCTCCGCGCCGGGCGACTCGGTCCTGATCCAGCCGCCGGTCTACGCCCACTTCCACGACGACGTCCTGCTCAATGGCCGCCACCTCGCGTACGCGCCGCTGGAGCGGACGGGCGACGGCTACCGCTTCGACGCCCGCGCGTTCGACGCCGCCATACGCCCCGACACCAAGCTGTTCATCCTCAGCCACCCCCACAATCCCACCGGGAACGTCTGGACCGAGGACGAGCTGAGGGCCATGGGCGAGATATGTGCCCGGCACGGCGTCCTGGTCGTCTCCGACGAGATCCACCAGGACCTCGTCATCAACCCGGACAAGAAGCACGTCCCGTTCGCCTCGCTGGGACCGGAGTTCGCGCGGAACAGCATCACGTGTACGGCACCCAGCAAGACCTTCAACCTCCCGGGGCTCCAGAGCGCGAACGTCTTCGTGCCCGACCGCGGGCTGCGCGAGGAGCTGGCCCGCCAGTACGAGCGCAACCTGTTCCCGCTGGTCAACGTGCTGGGCATGGTCGCCGCCGAAGCCGCCTACGCGCACGGTGAGCCGTGGCTGGAGGAGTTGCTCGGCTACCTGCGCGGCAACCACGCCCACTTCGCGCAGGCGGTCAACACCACCACCTCGAAGGTCAGGGTCCTGCCGGCCGACTCCCTCTCCCCCGCGTGGATGGACAGAAGTTCGGCATCGAGGGCCACAGCTACATGCGGGTGAACCTGGGTTGTCCCCGCTCCACGGTCGACGAAGCCGTACGCCGGCTGATCACGGCCGTCGACGGTCTGGGCATGCCTCAGCCCTGACAGTCCAAAGATGGGACCTAATTCATATTTGTTCCGTAGTTCACTCTCCATCCCTGCGGATCGAGGTGCATTACATCCGGCATGACGCTTTTGTGCGCTAGTGCTCCAGGCCAAAAATTGAACTTGCGTCTATCTATGGCTCCATGTTTATTCTTGGCTCCCGGTATGCCGGAGTGGGTAAGGGGGAGCACTGTGGACATCGCCCAGATCGTTCCGCTCATGGGGGACGAGGAGCTGACGGCCTATCAGTTCCTGGTCACCACCGGCGGGGCCACCCTCGACAGACTGGCGAGGAGCCTGGGGTGGGGTACGGGCCGGACGGAGCGTGTCCTCTCCAGACTGCGCGGGATGCGGCTGGCGTGTTCCGAGGCGGAGGGCCGTGGCGACTGGACCGCGGTCAACCCGGAGACGGTCAAGCTCCAGTACACCAAGCCCCTTTCGGTCGTCATCGACGCCTGGCAGGCGCAGCTGGACGGGATCCGTGAACAGCTCGACACACTCTCCGGCCTGGGTGCCGACGGCGCGCAGGACGGGAGGTTCAGCCCGGTGGTCACCATCGAGGGGGCGACCGACATCCAGGACGCGCTGGAGGTGAGTGCGGCGCGGTGCGCCAAAGAGGTGCTCGCCGTCCAGCCGCTGGGGCGAGGCGCCCCCGCACTCGCCCAGAACGTGATCTGCCAGGAGTCCGGCCTGATCGCCTCGACCGCCGGCGTAAGAGTGCTCCTCCCGCATCTGTCCCGCTACAACGCGGAGGTCCGCGACCGCGTGGAACGCATCTCGGCGGCGGGCGGCGAGGTCCGGACCACCGCCGCGTCCCTGCCCGCGCTGATCGTCTTCGACCGTTCGGTGGCGTTCCTGCTGGACGGCGACAACAGCGACAAGGCTCACATGGTGCGGCATGCGGCCCTGGTGGAGTTCATCGTTCACATGGCCGTGAGCGCCTGGGCGACCAGTGTCGCTTTCGAGCCGACGGGCGGCACCAACAGAATCCCGCAGTCGTTGACCCAGGAGACGAAGACCGCGATCATCCGGCTGCTCGCCGCCGGTTACAAGGACGAAGTGGTGGCCAGGCGCCTGGGCATCGGCGTGCGCACCTGCCGCAAGTACATCGCCGAGGTGTTCGGCGACCTGGGCGCGCAAAGCCGTTTCCAGGCGGGATGGATGGTCCGTGAGCACATGCTCGGGTCCGGCCCCGAACCCGTGGCGACCGACCACAGCGTGGCTTGAAGTGGTCAGGATCGTGTTGTTGAGCACGGCACGGTAGGGGGCGGTGCTCTTGCGCCGCCCGTACGTTCACGGAATCGGCGGGATCGAGCCGAGCGTGGCGATGTCGATGACATAGCGATAGCGGACGTCGGCCAGGTTCTTCCAGGCCTCGGGGACCCGGTCCGCGGGGATCTTCTCGATCTCCGCGGTGATGCGGTGCCGTGCGCAGAAGTCGAGCATCTCCCGGGTTTCTCGGATGCTTCCGATGGAGGATCCCGTGATGGTGCGGCGAGCGCCCAGCAGGGAGAAGACGTTGTACGAGGCGACCGGGTCGTCGGGCGCGCCGACGTTGACCAGAGTGCCACCGAGGCCGAGCAGGCCGAGATAGGTGTCGAACTCCAGAAAGGTCGGCACTGTGTTGAGGATCAGGTCGAAGTAGTTTTCCAGTTCGGCGAGTTGCGTATGTGCGCGGGTGTCCACGAAACGTGCGGCACCGAAACTCAGCGCATCGTCCTTCTTGTCCGGCGAACGTCCCAGCAATGTGACGTCCGCGCCCATGGCCGCGGCGATTTTCACGCCGAGATGCCCCAGCCCGCCCATTCCGAGCACACCGACCCTCGTACCCGGCCCTGCTTGCCAGCGGCGGAGGGGGGAGTAGACGGTCACCCCCGCACACAGCAGTGGTGCCGCACGGTCGAGTTCGAGTGCGGGGGGAATACGCAGTACGAAAGATTCCGCGACGACAATGGATTGGCTGTAACCGCCCTGGGTCACGGTCCCGTCATGGTCCTGGGACGAGTACGTCTTGACGAACCCCTCGGTGCAGTACTGTTCCTCGCCCGATGCGCAGGGGGCGCACGTGCCGCAGGAGTTGACCATGCATCCCACACCGACTCGGTCCCCGATCGCGAACTCGGTTACGGCCCCGCCGACTTCTGAGACCACACCGGTAATCTCGTGTCCGGGCACGAGGGGGTAGCGCGTCCCTCCCCAGGAATCGTGGCCGAAGTGCAGGTCGGTATGGCAGATGCCGCAGAAACCGATGTCGATCCGGACGTCGTTGTCGCGCAGCGGGCGTCGCGCGATGGTGGTCAGTGAGAACGCGGACCCGGGGGCGGGTAGCGACAATGCGAGAGTGCTCGGCATGGCTGCTCTGCTCCTTGGCTCATCGACCGGTTGACAAGATGACGCGCACGACAAACATGCCGAACAGCGTTGCGTTCAGGTGAGCGATGTGCCACCGCCTCCGCGTGCAGAAAGCTGTGCTGCAGCTTGCTGCGCACCCCGGATCCGGAGCGGGAAGAAAGACGCTGCAGCAACGTGCCCGGCATGTTGCTGCATGGCACGGGCCGTGGCAAACGGCGTCCGAGCTGGTCAAGCTGACGGCGAGGGTGAAGCCGCCGCATTCCAGGCATGCGAAGAAGGCTTCGCCGATATCGCCGCAGTCGCACCACTCGGCCGAACGGTGGTCCAGTCATGCCAGACATCAGCTCGAACGCCATGGACGACAACCCGACTCTTGCCCATGTGGAGTTCTATGTGCAGGATGCCGCCGTCACCGCTGCCGAGTTACGGCGGAAGTACGGATTCGGGATTGTCGCGACGGCCGGTACCGCTGGTTCCGGCACGGACCGCTACTCACTGGCTCTTCGGCAGGGAAACATCACTCTCATCGCCACCCAGGGCGAAGTGGCCGAGGCGTATGTGGAGCGGCACGGTGACGGTGTCGCGGACATCGCTTTTCGGGTAGGGGATGTCCGGTCGGCGTTCACCGCCGCGGTGCGAGCCGGTGCCCGTGCCGTGCGCCGGCCGGGTGATTCCGGTCGCGGCGACGCGGCGACCGCGGTTTTCGGCGACGTCACCCATACGTTGCTGAGCCGCGACAAGTCCCTTCCCCCGGATTTCTCGGCCGTCCGCCCGGAATACGAGGTGCGTGGCGCCGGACTCCAGGAGCTCGATCATTTCGCGGTCTGTGCCGAGGCAGGTGAACTCGGTGGCCTTGTGGACTTCTGGCAGCGTGCCTTCGGGTTCCGTTCCGTGTTCCGGGAGTACATCTCCGTCGGAGACCAGGGCATGAACTCCGAAGTCGTGCAGAGCGCCGGCGGAGACATCACCTTCACCATCATCGAACCCGACCCCCAGGCCCGTTCCGGACAGATCGACGCGTTCCTGACCGCACACCGCGGAGCGGGGATCCAGCATGTGGCGTTGAACACGAGGAACATCGTCGCGACGCTGGACCGTCTGAGCGGCGAGGGAGTGCAGACCCTCGATGTTCCGGACAGCTACTACGATTCCCTGCCCGACCGCGTCACCGTGAGCGAGTACCCGGCCCACAGCCTGCGCAAGTTCGGCATTCTGGCGGACGAGGACCACAACGGCCGGCTGTTCCAGGTGTTCACCAGGTCCGTTCATCCCCGCAGGACCTTCTTCTTCGAGGTTCTGCAGCGATGCGGTGCCGAGACGTTCGGCAGCAACAACATCAAGGCGCTCTACTCGGCGGTCGAGTCCGAACGCCTGCTGTCCGCCGCGGAGACGTGGCAGTGAGCGCGCCGCCTCGGCTTGCCCGCCGGGCGGGCGACGACGCGCCGCTGGCCTGCCTGGACGACCTGGCCCACCTGGCCGCGGCCCAACTTCCAGCGGATGTATGGGACTTCATCGCCGGAGGCAGCGGGCAGGAGTCGACACTCGCCCACAACCGGGCCGCCCTGGACGGGCTGCGAGTGATTTCGCGCATCCTCACCGACGTGTCCCGTCCGCGCACCGCCACCCGCCTGCTCGGCGTCGAAGCCCGCATGCCGGTGGCGGTGGCCCCCATGGCGTACCACTCGCTGGTACACCCGGAGGGCGAACCGGCGACGGCGCGCGAGGTGACCAGGTGCCCCGATTCCGAACTGGAGTCGTTCGTCGGGCTGGTCGGCGGTGTCGCTTCCGGTGACGGCGGCGTCCTCGGCCCCGCGTCGTTGCGCGGGAAGCTGGCGGCCACGTCGGAGGAGCTGGCGCGGTCCGCGGCCGCGGTCGGAGCCACGGACGACGCGACGCCGATGTTCCAGTCGTCGATCGTCTCCGAGGTCATGCGCGAAGGCGCCCGCACGCAGGCGCAGGCCGCGTTCGGCGACGCACTCGGTGACAGCACCCCGATGTTCCCCGGCGGCCTCGTCCCCACGGCCGACGGGCTCCGCTGGGCGGCCCCCGAGGGGTGAGACGGACCGGTTCCCGATCCGGGTCCGGGGACGGCGTCGGTGCCGTCCCCGGACCCGCGCGTGGGAGCGGTCAGGGGGCCGCGGGGGGAGCCATGCCCTCCAGGAGGAGCCGCAGGATCTGCTGGAGCTCGTCGGCAAGTGACGATCCGCTCGCGTCCGACGGCTGGTGGGCCCACCGGTAGAGGGCTCCGAGGTACACGTCGCGCAGCACGTTGCCGACGCCGATCGGTGACATGCCGGGACTCAGTTCCCTGCGGCTCGTCCCGCTCTCGACGATCTTGGCGAACACCTCCGCGACATACGGCTCCTCCAATATCGGCCGGCCCGCCTTCACCCAGGCGGTGAGCATGGCCGCAGTGAGATGCGGCTCCTCCTGGTTGATGCGGACGAGGATCGCCATGCACTGCTGAAGCTGTGCGACCGAGCCGGGGGTGAACGCGCCGTACTCGTCGAGCCCCTTCACCAGCGCGACTCGCCTCCTCTCCCCCCAGGCGGTGATGATGTCTTCCTTGCGCTGGTAGTAGTTGAAGAACGTTCCCCTCGCCACATCGGCCCGCTCCGCGATCTCGTTGATGGAGGTGTGCTCGTACCCCTTCTCCACGAAGAGCTCAACCGCAGCCGAGTAGAGGCGTTCCCGCACCCGCTGTTTGTTGCGTTCTCGGCGGCTGACCGGCGGCATCGTCGCGCGCGAGTCCATTCCGTCCTCCTGAAGGTGTCGAGCTCCGCAAGCGTGGGTGGTACGGTCCGCCGGCAGCGAGAGGCCTGAGACCGGTCGGTGTCGTGGGCGTGGCGGCACAGGTCTGTGGCACGGCCGGTCCGACTGCGGTTTTTATACCACAGTGCAAGTTTAGGCGCTGATCGCATTGTTGCACCCTCGTCGTCGGACGGCCGTTACCCGAGCGTGATCTCATGCCAAGTGCCGTGACTCCTCCGGCGGGAGGACCTCGGGGCCCGCGCCGTGCCCGTCGAGGCTCTCGCGCAGGCCGGAGACACTCTCCGCACTCAGGAGCCGCCCGGCGCTGATGTCGATGCCATGACTGCGGCGCAGGCGCTGCCGGAGCTGGGTGGCCATGAGGGAGTCGAGCCCGAGTTCGCGCAGCGAGCGCCGCTCGTCGACGTCCGACGCGGACAGGCCCAGCAGCGCCGCCGCGTGTTCGACGAGCGACTCGGCGCCACCCTTGCCGCGAGGGCCGGACGCGGCGCCGGGATCCTGCGCCGGCGGCGGCTCGGAGGTGGCGGTCGGCACCGTCGCCGACGTGCGTATTCGGTCGTGCGTGGGCGAGGCGGCGGGGGAGACGACGGGGCGTAGGAGCCTGGTGAGAAGACCGGTGCCTAGGGGCTCCGTGACCTTCCTGACCACGGTGGTGAGCGGCGCCACGTACGGCCGGGCGAGGGCCGACACCAGCGCGGGCACGCGTGCCAGTGGCGTGCTCGCCCCCGACGCGCCCGCGAGCCGTCGCAGCCGGATGCCGGAGAAGGCCGCAAGGACACGCCGGTCCGGTGCGAGCAGGACGACGTCGGCCAGGGCGGAGTCCGCGCCGGTGCCGGACCGTACGGTGGTCACGCTCCAGAAGTCCGGCTCCAGTTCCGCGTGGAAGCGGACCGCGTCGAAGGAGACGGGAACGAAGGCGTGGTGGTCGCCCGACAACGCTCCCGGGCGGGCCGCCAGGAGCGGCTGCAGGCCCGCCTCCCAGCCGACCCGGGGCAGGGGACGCGTGAGCCGTACCCGGGCCACGGCCTCGCCGTCGCGCCGCCACAGATGCTGCACGGCCCGGAACGGCTCCCCGATGTCGTACCCGTGGCGCCGCGCGAGCGTGTGGAAGTCCTCGGCCCCCAGGTAGTCCCGGCACCGGGCCAGGGCCGAGTCGAGGGCGTCGCAGGCCACGGGAGCGGCGTCCTCGGTGTCCGCCCGCACGACACGTCCCGAGGCGCAGAAGAGCGGTTCGGGGGTGCCCTGGAGAGCGGCGTGCACCGTCACCGCGCGGCCGGATCCGTCCCCGTCCCGGTGCCGCTGGTCCAGGGCCACCCGGAGGGTCGTGCCGTCGGCCGCTTCGACGGGCACGGGCGCGTCGCCGAGTCGTACGTCCCGCAGCTCGAACGCCGCCGCGGGATCGGCCTCCTGCGCCGTTTCCAGCATGGCGGCGAGATGCACGACGGGCGGCACGGGCGCGACCCCACGGACCGTCACACCGTCACCCCAGTCCTCGGTCCCTGCCCAGGACGCGAGGTCGATGTGGCGCACCCGCGAGACCCCGGAGCGGTGCCCGGCGGCGGGTCCGGCCGCCTCGCGGCGGAACTGGACGACATCCCAGGAGTAGGTGGGAAGCGACGGCACATGCCGCGGTCCGCCGCGGTGCCGGCGCGGCCAGTCCACCCGCCCGCCGTGGGCGAAGAGGAGACCGGCCGCGCGAGCCAGTTCGGTGGGTTCGTCGCACGCCCGGTGCAGCGAGGCCACGGCAGCGGCCTCGCGGTGGCCGGCGGCGAGCGTGTCGGCCAGGGCGGAGACGAGCACCGGATGCGGGCCGAGCTCGACGAAGACGCTCTCCGCCGCGCGGGCCACCTGCCGTACGGCGTCGGCGAACCGTACCGGGCGGCGCAGGTTCTCCATCCAGTAGGCGGCCGTCAGCTCGGTGCCCGCGATCTGGGAGCCGCGCACGGTGGAGACCATGCCGGTCGTGCCGGACACCGGGGAGAGGCCGGCCAGTTCGCGCAGCAGGTCGTCGCGCAGGGAGTCCATCTGCGGCGAGTGCGAGGCGACGTTCACCTTCACGAGGCGGCACAGGACGTGCCTGTCCTCCAGTTCGGACCGGAGGGCGGCCAGGGCGACGGGATCGCCCGACAGTACGGTGCTGGTGGGCGCGTTCTCGGCGGCCACGCACACGCGGTCGGCGTACGGCTCGATGCACCGCCGCGCCTGGGCCGCCGACAGTTCCACGACGAGCATGCCGCCCCGGCCGGCCGTGCGCTGCATCAGCCGGCTGCGCCGGCAGATCACCGCGGCCGCGTCCTCCAGGGACAGCGCGCCGCAGACATGGGCGGCCGCGACCTCTCCCATGCTGTGCCCCAGGCACAGATCCGGCTCCACACCGCGTTCGCGCCACGCGGCGGCGAGCGCCACCTGCACGGCCCACAAGGCGGGTTGCACGACGCTCACATCGGCGGGCAGCTCGCGGTCCCCGGACAGCAGCCGGTCCAGGACCGACCAGCCCAACTCCGCGCGCACGGCCCGGTCGCACGCGTCCAGTGCCGTCTTGAAGGCGGGCGACGTGCGGTACAGGCCCCGGGTCATGCCCGCCCATTGCGACCCCTGTCCCGAGAAGACGAAGACGACGCGCTTGTCACCCGACAGGCCCGCCTCCGCGATGCCGCCGTCGGGGATCGTCTCGCCGGCGGCGAGCGCGTCCAGCCGCCGCGCCAGGGAGTCGTGGTCGTCGCCCACGGCCCACAACCGGTGGGGAAGGGCGTCGCGTCCGGTGGCGGCGGCGGAGCAGATGTCGCCCAAGGGGTGGGCGCGCCCAGGTCCTTCGGGGCCGAGGTAGGCCGCGTAGGCCCGCGCCAGGCGACGCAGGGAGCCGGGCGTCCGCGCGCTGAGCACCAGCAGGTGGGGGCCGGTGTCCGCGTCGGCACGGGGCGCGGCGGGCGCGGGGGCCGGGGCGCCGCCGACGATCAGATGGGCGTTCGTCCCGGACAGCCCCAGGGAACTGACGCCGAGCAGGGCGTCGGGGGCGGCCGTGTCCAGGGGCCGGTTGCGGGTCACCACGCGGACCGGGAAGTCGTCCTGCGCGAGCAGGCTGTGCTCCTCGTCGAGGTGCAGTGACGCGGGGATGACACCGTGCCGGAGGATCAGCACCGCCTTGATCAGCCCGGCGATGCCGGCCGCTGCCTCGGTGTGACCGAGGTTGGTCTTGACCGAACCGGTCAGCAGCGGCTGTCCGGCCGGCCGGCCGCGGCCGGCCGACTCGGCGAGCGCCTGGAGCTCCACCGTGTCCCCGACCTGCGTTCCGGTGCCGTGCGCCTCGACGTAGTCGAGTTCCGCGGGCTTGATGCCGGCACTCGCGCAGGCCTGGCGCAGTGTCTCGGCCTGGCCCGCCACGGAGGGGCGGACCAACAGCCCGCTGCCCGCACCGTCGTTGGTGACCGCACTGCCGAGCAGGACCGCGCACACGGGGTCCCCGTCCCGGAGCGCGTCGTCCAGCCGTTTGAGTACGACCGCCCCCACGCCCTCGCTGCGGACGAACCCGTCGGCGCGGGCGTCGCCGAACCGGCAGCGGCCCGCGGGAGAGAGCATGCCGCCCTGGGAGTAGGCGATGGCGTCCTGCGGGGACATGATGACGTTGACGCCCGCGGCGATGCACAGGTCGCTCTCGCCGGTGAGCAGACTCTGCCGCGCGGCGTGCACGGCGACCAGTGACGAGGAACAGGCGGTGTCCAGGACCACGCTCGGTCCGCGCAGGTCGAGGGCGTAGGAGACACGGCCGGCCGTGACGGCGCGCAGCCGGCTGCCCACCAGGCCGCGGACCTCGGGCTCGTGGGCCCGGGGGTCGGTCTCCGCGTGTTCGGCCGTCGCCTGCCCGACGAACACGCCGCCCCGGCTGCCCGCGAGCCGGGAGGGAGGTATTCCGGCCGACTCCAGGGCTTCCCACACGACGTGCAGCAGGAGCCGCTGCTGCGGGTCCATGTCGCGTGCCTCCACGGGCGCTATGCCGAAGAACGCCGCGTCGAAGCCGAAGGGGTCGGTGAGGAAGCCGCCGTGCCGGGATACGGTCCGGCCGGGGGTCATGGGGGTGGGGTCGTAGCAGTCGTCGACGTCGAAGCGCTCCCGGGGGACCGGAGTCACGGTGTCGGCGTTGGCGACGAGCACGTCCCACAGTTCGTCGGCGCTCCCGATCCCGGGTAACCGGCATCCCATGCCGACGATCGCGACGGGTGTAAGGGGCAACTGCTGTGCGCGCATGGAGGGCTCCAAGCTTCGTCCAGGGCTGACCGATGGATCGTCAAGCGGGATCCAAAAATACACTGAAATCCATTGTTCGCCCGCGATCGCCCCTGCACCCTTCGCGGAACGTTGTTCCGGGCGGGTTCAATGCACCTTTCGCCCCTTATTGCCTGCAGTCTGCGTCCCCCAGATTTTGTACTGAAGTCTAAATATATTCCAGTGTCTATTGCTGAAACGCGAAAGCGTTGCCGTCACCGAGGTCGAGAGGCGGTGTGCTGCAACGCTCCGGTTCAGCGGGTGAGTATCGCGGTGAGAGCCGCCGTGAGGTCGGCCTCCGGATCCTCCGCGGCCCCCTTGCTGCGCCAGGCCACGACGGCATCGGGACGGACCAGCGAAGCGCCGGTCGGTGTGACGCCGTACCGTTCGCACCAGAGGTTGCCGCTGTCGGCGAAGCGGTCACCGAGCCGGTACGCGGCCAGGGTGACCCCGAGATCGCAGGCGACCTGCTCGGCGGCGCTGACCCACTCGGGCGCCTCGTACCCGGCCAGCAGCAGGAAGCCGCGGCCGAACAGGTCGTGGGTGGAGAACTCCCGCAGGCCGTCGGAGAGGGGGACGTGCGGGGCGCGCCTCCCGGGCCGCCCGCTCGGGTGCCACGGATCCTCCTGGAGGCAGCCGTCGTCGTCGGCCTCGGTGCGGATCGCGCCGGAGTGGTACCGGAAGCCCAGGAACTCCTTGGGCATGGGGATGGGGGCGTTGGGGTCGGCCGGGTTGTAACTGGCGGGCACCCGGCCCTCGGAGATCTTCGCCAGTTCCACCTCGCGTCGGAGGGTGATGTCGATGAGGGGGCGCCGCTCGATCTCGTACGTGTCCAAGAGGCCCGTTCCCGCCTGCCTGGTGAGCACCAGCGCGAGCCGCCAGGACAGGTCGTAGGCATCCTGGATGGCGAGGTTGCCGCCCTGCCCTCCGTTGGGCGGGCAGGCGTGCGCGGAGTCGCCGGCCAGGAAGACCCGGCCCTCGCGGAACCGCTCGGCCAGTTTGTGGTTGATGGGAAAGGAACGGGCGTTGACGAAGGCGGCCTCGATCTCCGGGTCACCGATGGCCCGGTGGATCCGCTCCAGGCAGCGCTCCTCGGTGAAGTCCTCCGGGGTCTCACCCCGCTCGGGGAAATAGTCGACCCACAGGGTGTGCCGCTCGGAGCCGTCCAGGATGAAGCTGGATCCGCTGCCGGGCATCCCGATGACCTCGACCGCCCCCTTCTTCACGTACCGCGTCAGATCGGCCTCGAACGTGATGACGTACATATGGCCGATGACTCCGCTGCCTTCGACGGCGATACCGAGCATGTCCCGGGTCGGGCTCAGATTGCCGTCGGCCGCCACCAGGTAGTCCGCCGCCACCGCGTACTCGCGGCCGCTGGCCACCTCGCGCAGCGTCGCGGTGACCTTCTCGTCGTCCTGGGCGAGGGAGACCGACTCGGTGCCGAGGCGCAGCTCCGCCCCGGCCTCCTCGGCGCTGACGCGGAGGATCTCCTCCACCTGGGCCTGGGATATCCAGGCCAGCGGCGGCACCGCGGACAGTTCCCGCGGGTCGGGCTCCCCCGGCGGGTCGAGGTAGCGGCGCTCGGGATCGGCCAGGGAGACACCGTGGCTCATGCGGGGCCACTGCACCCCGGCGATGGCGCTACGGACGCGCGGGGCCACACCCGGCAGCGTGTTGAGCAGTTCCTGCGAACGCGTGTTGAGCCCCCATGCCTTCGGCAGGGTGGAGACAGTCGGCCGCCGCTCCACCAGAAGCGGGCGCACACCACGTGCCGCAAGGCTCAAAGCGGCGGTGAGCCCGGTATAGGCACCACCGACGATGAGTACGGGAACTCTCTGGACTGACATATGTCTGCCTCCAGCGGACTGCCTTCTGGATAATCCAGGACGGGTACTGCCCGACCAGCTTGACCATGCGTCGGTCCTTTCGGCCACCGCACGATGGGTGCAGCAAGTTGTGGTGCAGGTTGCTGCACATCGAGGAAGGGTGGAGCGGAATTGGTATCACCGGCGGCAATTCCGGTGACTATTCGTCATGTATTTCGGCCTCCTCGTAAATCAAATGGGGCGCGAGCTGATCGGCGATCAGGGTGTGCGCACGGCGGGTGTGCCGGGCCCCGCGCCCGGCACACCCGCCGCAGCTGTCCGTGATCTGTTATCGGCGACGATCTGTCATCGGCGGCGGGGCAACAGGGCTGCCGCGCCGAGCGCGTTGCCCACCAGCAGGCCGACGGCGATCAACAGGCTCTCCCGCATCCCCAGGGCGAAGTCGCCCGCGAGGAGCGCGCCGAAGACGGCGATGCTGAGCGCACCGCCCATCTGCCGGCTGGTGTTGAGCAGCGCGGCGGCCGTGCCGGCCCGCTCGGCGACGACGCTGTCGAGCATCAGGGAGGTCAGCGCGGGCATGGCGAGGGCGCCGCCGATGCCCAGCGGAATCATCAGCGCGGCGGTCACCCACCAGGGCGTGTCCGTGCCGACGGCGGCCAGCCCGCCGCAGCCCACCGCGCCCGTCAGCAGCCCCGCGACGACCACGGCCCGCGGGCCGTAGCGGGAAACCGCCTTGGGCGAGAAGTAGTTGAAGTGAGCGGTGATCACCGCCATCGGAACGAACATGAGTCCTGCGGAGAACGCCGACTGCCCCCGCTGCTCCTGGAAGAAGAGACTCAGCACGAACACCCCGCCGTAGAAGGCGGCGTTGCAGGCGAAGCCCGCGACGACCGGCACGCTGACTCCCCGCAGCCGGAAGAGCTCCAGCGGAAGCATCGGCGCGCGCCGCCGTGCCTCGACGGCCACGAAGGCGACTCCGGCCACCACCGCGACGCCCGCCGCGGCCAGCACGGTGGCGGTCAGCCCGTGGTGCCCGCCCTCGATCACGGCGAAGGTGAGCGCGGCGAGCGTCACCACCGCCATCAGCTGTCCCGGCAGGTCGAACGCGACAGGGTGACGGGGGGAGCGCTGTGCCCGCATCAGCGTCAGGACGGCGGCAAGCCCGGCGGGCACGTTGAGGAAGAACACGGTGCGCCAGTTCCACTCCGTGGTGAGCAACCCGCCCAGGACGGGGCCCGCGGCGATGGCCACGGCACCGCCGACCGTCCACAGGGCGATGCCGCGCGCCCGTGCGTCCGGATCGGGGAACGCCTGCCGGATCAGCGCCAGGGAGGCCGGCACCATCACCGCGGCCGCGCTGCCCTGCACCACCCGCGCCGCCGTCAGCGCCCCGATCGTCGGTGCCAGCCCACAGGCCAGCGAGGCGAGGGTGAAGACACCGAGCCCCCAGCCGAACGCGCGCCGCGCGCCGACCGCGTCCGAGAGGGCGCCGGCCGAGAGCATCAGCGCCGCGAACATCAGGGTGTAACTGTCGGCGACCCACTGGAGCCCGGACAACGAGCCGCCGAGGTCGTGTCCCACGGCGGGCAGGGCCACATTGACACCGGAGACGTCGAGTGTGATCACGAAGAAGCCGAGGACGGCGGCGACCAGAGCCGCGGTGGCGGAGCCGGCCTGCCCCGGCCCTCCTGGAGCTGCCCTCCCCTTGGCTTCCGCGCCTGTCCTGGACTGCGCCACGCTCATCGCGCACTGCTCCTCACTGTGAAGTCCCTGCCGGGACATGGAATCGGCCGTGAAAGGCCCTGGAATCGGACTTGGGACACCGGCAACGGCGACCGCACCAGCGTGCCGCGCACGCGCGCCCGCAGGCAGACCGCGCCGTACGGGGGAGCGATGTTCCTGGTCCTGATACGGCCCCCCTGAATGCGTGACGGCTTGCCACAATGGCGGGATGAGCGAAGGTACGGAACTGGGCCGTTTCCTCCGGGCCCGGCGCGCACGGGTCCGTCCGCAGGACGTGGGCCTCCCCGCCGGCAGGGGCGTCCGCCGCACTCCGGGGCTCCGCCGCGAGGAACTGGCGACGCTGGCCGGAGTCAGCGTCGACTACTACACGCGGCTGGAGCGTGGCCGGGAGACCCGGCCCTCGCCCGCCGTCGTCGCGGCGCTCGGCGAGGCGCTCCGGCTGGCGCCCGAGGCCTTGCACCGGCTGCACGAACTGGTGGCCCTCGCCGGCGGCCAGAAGCCGGCACTGTCCCCCGGCCCGGCGCGTGCCGTACGGCAGTCGGTCCGCACCCTGCTGGAGACCCTGCGCCCGTGCCCGGCGTACGTGGTCAGCCGCGCCAACGACCTGCTGGCCGCCAACCGCCCCGGGCTGCGGCTCTTCCCCGGCCTCACCGACTGGCCGGAGGAGCGCCGCAACCTCACCCGCTACATGTTCCTGCACCCCAGAGGGCGCGAGCTGTACCCCGACTGGGAGACGTTGGCGGCGCACAGCGCGGCCCACCTGCGTGCGATGGCGGGCGTCGAACCGGACACGCCGGAACTGGCCCAGCTCGTGGGCGAACTCGTCATGAAGAGCCCGGAGTTCGCCCGGCTGTGGGAGCGGTACGACGTACAGGCGCGGGGCGGCGGCCGGAAGCACTTCGAGCATCCCGAGGTCGGCTCGATGCGCCTCAGCTTCGAGGTGATGGCGATCTTCCACACGGACGGTCAGCGCCTGGTCACCTACCAGGCCGAGCCGGGTACCCCGGACCACGATGCGATGCTGCTGCTGGACATGGCCAGCCTCACGGAGGCCGTCTCCGAGGGGAACGAGTGGTAGCGCCGCCGGCGCCGGCACTCAGCGGTCCAGCGAGATGCGGTAGGTCTCGTGCGGGGTCTGGATGTCGTTGCAGGTGAGTTCGCCGGTGGCGCCGCGGTAGGCGCCGGTGCCCCCGGTGATGGCCATGCGCACGGTGTCGCTGCCCTTGGTCCACAGCGACTGGGCGGTCAGCTGGCCGTCCGGCAGTTGCACCGACAGCACGCAGTTGGTGACGATCTTCGAGCCCTGCAGCTTGGTCACCTGGCAGGAACTGCCGTCCTCGCCGATCTGCTTGCCGCCCCGGAACAGCTTGTCGGCGTACACGAACTCGTCTCCGACGCTCAGCCCGGGGGCGCCGACGTCGGTCTGCACGACGCCGTCGTTCCCCACGGCCAGGTCGATGACCTTCTCGGGCCTGGCCCGGGTCTCGGACGTGGCCTGGGTCTCGGACTTGGCCTGGGCGGGAAACGCGAGCACAGAGGCTGTGCCCAGGGCCAGCACTCCGGTCCCGATGGCACTGAACAGGGCGACCTGTGTCCTGGACATGCGATTCAACTCCTGGTCATGTAGTCATGCACCGCGCCCGTCGCGGTGCGTCGATGTGCTCGGCCAATGTGCTCGGCCAATGTGCTCAGCCGACGTACTCAGCCGACGTGCTCAGCCGAGCGGGGCCGGATCGGCGAGGCCGTCGAAGTCCTCGTCGCCGAAGCCCGCGGCGCGCCGCAGGGCGCCGGACTCGATCAGGCCGGTCACCGCGGCGATGTCCTGGTCCAGCCGGCGATCGCGGGTGACGAAGGCGCTGTGCTCCCTGATGAGCCCGTGCACCGCCTGGACGGCCGGCGACGCCAGGTCGGCGCCGCGCAGATCGATCGCCTGGGCCAGGGCCAGCAGGTGGATGGCCGCCACCTCGCGGACCAGGCCGTTCACGGTGCGTGCTTCGCGGGCCGAGATGGTGCCCATGCTGACGATGTCCTGGTTGTGTGCCTCCGTGGAGCGTGAGAACACGGAGACCGGACCGGTCTGTTTGAGCGCTTCGGCGGTGACGGCCGAGGCCGCTATCTGCATCCCCTTGAACCCGTGATGCAGCCCCGCCTCGGGATCGTCCGGGTGGCGGGTGACGACCAGATTGGGCGGCAGCCCCGCGCTGAACTTCTCGTCCACGACGAGCGCGAGCTGCCGGTCGAGGAGGTTGGCCAGTCCGGCCACCGTGGTCTTCAGGCTGTCCATGGCCTGTCCGACGTGGCCCGCGTAGAAGTTGCCGCCGAGGTGGAGCCCCGACTCGTCGGCGTCGAACAGGGGGTTGTCCGTGGCGGAGTTGATCTCGGTGTCGAGCCAGCCCTCCGCCCATTCGAGCGTGTCCCGGACGATGCCGATGATCTGCGGGGCGCAGCGCACCGAGTACTTGTCCTGGATCCGCTCGGCGAGTTGGACATAACTCCGCCCGGCCAGTTTCTCCCGGCGCACCAGAATGTCCTCGAAGGAGGTGGCGAGCTTCGATCCTGCCAGCAGGGCCCGGACGATCCCGGCGGACCGCACCTGGCCCCGGTGGGGCTTGTTGGCGTGCACGAAGGGGTGCAGCGCGGACGCGTTGCCGCGCAGCGCCTCGATCGTCATGGCCGTCGCGAGTTCGGCGACGAAGGCCAGCTCCCGCGCGTCCCAGGCGGCCAGTACCGCGTACGCGGCGGCGAAGGAGGTCCCGTTGATGAGCGCGATGCCCTCCTTGGGCGCGAGCCGCAGCGGGGCGATGCCCTCCTCGCGCAGGGCGTCGGCCGCCGGGCGCACAATGCCCCGGTGCAGGACCTGGCCTTCGCCGATCAGTGCCGCGGCCAGATAGCACAGCGGTACGAGATCACCGCTGGCGCCGACCGAACCGCGTTCGGGGATCAACGGCAGGATGTCCCGGCGCAGACACTCCAGCAGGGTCGCCACCGCTTCCGGCCGGATCGCCGAGACGCCCCTGGCCAGCGCGTTGGCCCTGATGATCATGGTGGCCCGGGCGACCGCCGGTGCGGCCGCCGGCCCCACGCCGTTGAGGTGGTAGAGCACGAGGTTGCGCTGGAGTTCGTGCGCCTTGTCCGGCGAGATCTGCCGGATGCAGCTGTCCCCGAAGCCGGTGGTGACGGCGTAGATGGGGATCTCCTGGGCCAGCAGCGTCTCCTTGAGTCCGACGGAGGCGCGCATCCGCTCGACGGCCGCGGCGCCGAGCGTCACCCGGCTGTCACCGCCGCCACGGCGTGCGGCCGCGGCGACCGAGCGGGGGGAGAGGCCGGTTCCGTCGAGTTCGAGGTGCCCGGCCGTGGACATGTGCGGCATAGGTACTACTCCTCCACACCGGCTGACGGCCTAGTAGACGCCCTCGATCAGCTTCTGGCCGTCCGCCTCGGCGACCGGATGGATGTCGCGCAGGGAGTCCCCGACGCCCGTGGGGCTGGGAACACGGGTGGCCAGGTCGCGTTCGAGGCTGTTGGGTACGAGGCCGTACCGGGTGAGGTAGTTCATGACCACGGCGCCTTCCGCCCCGTACTCGACCGGCCGGCCGGAGGACGGGTCGACCACGCGGTAGAGGACGAAGGGGGCGTACGAGTCGAAGACCGTGTCCCCGGTGGCCTCCGGGTCGAGCCGCTGGACCGTGCCGCTGAGGACGGAGGTGCTGCCGTACGATCCGCGGAACCGTGCCTTGGGGAAGAGCTCGGTGGACAGATAGTCCAGGGTGTCGGGGTCCATGTGCGCTCCGGTCCAGATGATCAGGCGGACCTTCTCCTGGATCAGTGCGCGGACCGAGGCCCGTTCGGACAGCCGGGCCAGCAGCGGCGGCGTCGTCATCAGGAAGGCGATGTCCTGTGAACGCAGGACCAGTTCGGCCTGGTCGACGAGGTGGTCGACGTAGGCGCCGGCGCCGGCGGTGTCACCAGCGGCGAGGAGGCGCTTCACCCAGCGGGGATCCAGGTCGATGGAGAACCGGATCCCGCCCCTGGCCGCCGCGATCCTCCTGGAGTACTCGCCGAGCATATGGGGCCCGCTGGGAGCCACGGCCAGCGTGTGTCCCTGGCCGTCGTCGGGGTGGTGGGAGTTCTCCCATGCCATGTACTGGTCGAACCAGTTCTCGAACATCACGAACCGCTTGGGGGCCCCGGTGGTGCCGCCGCTCTCGTACACGGCGAACACCTTCTCCGTCGCGTCCAGGCCGCGGGGGACGAGGTCCTCGACCGGCACGTCCCGGAGCTCGTCCACCAGGTTGGGGAACTTCAGCAGGTCGTCGACGCACCGCACGTCCTCGACCGGGTCGAAACCCAGCCGGTCGCGGCGCTCCAGCCAGTAACGGGAACCCGTCGCCGGCTCGAAATGCCAGCGCATCATGGCTCGGACGTGCGCGTCGGCCTGTTCGCGGGCGTTCATGGCGTGTCACCGTGCTTTCTCGGTCGAGGGTGAAGGTCGGATCGGATGCCGGGTGGCCGGACGTGGGTTGCATGCCGGATTCCGGTTGCGGATGCCGGGCGCCGCAGAAGGGGCGCGCGGTCAGACACCGTGCAGCGCACCGCCGTTGATCTGGAGGATCTGCGAGGTGACATAGCCGCCCGCCGCCGAGCAGAGGTAGAGACCCAGCTCCGCGATGTCCGCGGGTTCTCCCGCGCGTTTCAGGGCGGTCTGCCGGATGAGCCTGGACTCCCGTGCGGCCGGGAGGACGCCGCCGAACAGGTCGGTGCCCGCGACATAGCCGGGGGCGATCGCGTTGACGCTGATGCCGCGCGGTCCGAGGCGGGTCGCGAGGACGTGGACGTACGAGTGGAGGGCCGCCTTGGCGGCGCCGTAGCCGCCCGTCCCGCTGGATCCCCGGTAGGCGGCGATGGAGCTGTAGAGCACGATGCTGCCGCCGTCGGCCATGAGGGGGATCAGGGCCTCCACGGCGACGACGGAGGGCAGAACGTTGGACCGGTACGCCTCCTGCCATTCCGTCAGCACCTGTGTCACCTCCCGGCCGCCGGGCGAGGGGACCGAACCCGCACAGCACAGCAGTCCGCCGACGGGCAGCCCGGTCGCCCTGATCCGGTCGCGCAGGACGTCCGCGGACGCGGCCTCGGACATGTCGAGGGCGAGCGGTTCGACGTCCGCTCCCGGCACGCTCGCGGCGAGCTCCTCGACCGCCCGGCGAAGCCGCTGCTCGCCCCGCGCGACCAGCAGCACCTTGTCCTTGTTCTCGGCGAACCGCTTCGCCGTGGCCTTGCCGATGCCGGCGCTCGCACCGGTCACCACGATCAACCTGGACACACTGAATCCTCTGCGGAGTTACGAGGAGGGAGGGGAAGGAGAAGGAGGAGAGGGAAGCGGGGCGGCGGACGGCGGGTGGAGCGTGGCCAGCAGAGCCTGACGATCGGGCTTTCCGGTGGCGGTCCTCGGTATGTCCGCCAGCTCCACGATCTTCGACGGACCGGGGAAGTCCCGCAGGGCCGCTCTGATGTCCGCCACGCCGGTTCCGCCGCCGCGGCCGGACCAGAAGACCGCGTATCCCTCCCCGGCGAGCGCGTCGCCGGGCAGGGCCAGCGCGACGCAATCCGTGCGCGGCAGACGGGTGTTCAGCCGCTCCTCGACCCTGGCGAGATGGAGCCTCCGCCCGTTGACCTTGAGCAGTGAGCTGCCGCGCCCGACGAGCCGGAAGGCGCGGGGGCCGGTGAACTCCACCAGGTCGCCGGTCGCCCACTGGGCCGGCGGTCGCCGCGCGTGCTCCGGACGGGCCAGACGCGGGCCGCGGATCACCAGCTCCTGCGCCCCGTGCGCGCACGCGCCGGTGTCGCGGACGAAGGACACGTCGGGGAAGGCCTCCCAGCCGCCGTCGCCCCCCTCGGGGACGAGCGGCCGGTGGGCGATGCCACCGGTCTCGGTCGAGCCCAGGATCTCGTGGGCCCGGAGCAACGGGGCGGCCCGCCGCAGCAGTTCGTGGGCCGCGGACGGCGCGGCCGCCGAGCTGTGCAGGGCGACGACCGAGCCCGCGCGTCCCAGGGTCGGCCAGCTGCGGCGCAGCAGCTCCCAGGCCATCGGGATGCAGACGACCAGGACCCGCTCTGCCGGGGACACCGACAGGGGCGCGAACGGATCGGCCCATGCCTGGTGGACGCGTACCTGTGCCATGCGCGGCAGCCACTGGCCGAACAGCGCACCGAACAGGTGCCGCGGCGGCGCGTAGTTGATCACGAGGTCGACCGGGCCCACCAGACGTTCGCCGATCAGCTCCACCTCGCGTTCCATCTGGCGCGGGTGCCGGAACCAGCGACGGGCGGCTCCGGTACTGCCGGACGTGTCGAAGCGGATCTCGTCACGGATATCGTCATGGATCTCGGCACGGATTTCGCCGCGGATTTCGTCGCGGCGCACGTCGCGGATCCCGGCGGAGGAGGGCTCCGCACCGGCCGCCGCCCTGCTCATGCCGCCTGGTCCTCGACGCACTCCCGCACGTACGTGGCGGTCCGGTCGACGGTGCTGAACCAGTGACGTACGTCGTCGCCGACGAAGTCGACCTCGATGCCGAACTCTCCCTCGATGGCGCTGATGTATTCGAGTGCCGCCAGGCTGTCGAACCCGTCCAGCGCGTCGGACAGGTCCGCGTCCGCGGCCAGTGCGCGGGCGGCGTCACCGAAACGCTTTTCCAGGACGGCAACGACCCGGGCGTGGATCTGGGTGAGGTCGGTGGTGGGCATGTCGGGAACCTTTCTCTCAGGCGCGGTCGGCCGCGGTCGGGCCGCCGCTCGTCAGCGACCCCGATTCCAGGTAGAACACCCGGTCGGGCTGGGTGGGTTCGAAGCGGACCGTCAGGTGGGCGGTCTTCTCGTCGAGACCGAGTGCCTGCCCGACCTCCTCGGCCAGCTCCGCCCGGTAGGTGTGGTCGCGGTCGGGATGGATGTGGCACGCGACGGACGCCCACCGGGCGGACCCGTCCTCGTCCGTGCCGTCCGCGTAGGACGTCAACGGGACCCCGCCGCAGAAGTACGCCATGGGTTCCGCGGTGCGGAAGGAGACCACGACGTGCGCGGCCTTCGAACCATGCGCCGCCAGCCACCGGGTGAGGCGCAGCGCGGCCCGCAGCCGTGCGGAGGGGGTCAGTGGGGTGCTGGTCACCACGATGGTCGGCAAGATTCCGCGCCTTTCACGACAGGGCCAGGGGCGGCAGGGCCTGCCGCTCGGGGGACAGGCGCAGCTCCAGCCGCCGGCCCAGGCAGTCGGCGAGCGGGCCACCGCTCGTGGCCATCAGGGGCGTCCAGGAGAACCCGGCGCCGGCCGTGCGCACGCTGTCCAGGAACCGCGTGAGATGACCGGCGTCCCAGTCGAGGCCGAACACGTCCGCCGTGAGGGTGGCTTCGTAGGTGCTCAGCAGATCGGGGACCCGGTTGCCCTCGTTCGCGAATCCGCCGCCGCGGACCCGGTGCCGGGCGAGCGCGTCGCCGACGCGCGTGCCGTCGGCGCCCGCCACCCGGTGCAGCGCCCTGAGCCCTTGCAGGGTGGCGCGCAGGGTGGGCCGGCCGGCGGGTACGTTGGCGTACCGGCCGGGTGCGGTCTCGCACGAGGCCAGGTACGCGGCGATGCCCCGCCGGGAGGTGGCGGCGGACTCTCCCGCCGAGCCGTGGAGTATCTCCGCGGCCGCGCACGTCGACACCATGTCCGACGCGCGGCCCTCCCAGTAGCCGAATCCGCCGTCGGGGTTCTGGATGGCGCCGGCGAGCCACTCCGCGACCGCCGCACGGGCCGGCGCGTCGCCCTGGAACGCCCCGGCCGACAGGGCCCAGAGGGTGCAGCGCACCTCACTGCCCCGGCCGGGCATGTACATGATGCCGTTCTCGTTCGGCATCATGCAGCTCTCCATCCACCGCAGGGCGTCGCGCGCCCCGGCGTCCGGGAAGCGGCCGGCCAGCACATGCGCGGAGGTGGTCAGCACGTCCGAGGCGAACTCGGGTGCGCGATAGGTGAAGCCGCCGTGCCGGGTCCGGAAGGACAGCACGGTGCGGACCACCCCGTCGGCCACGTCGCCGAGACCGGCGCCGAGTTCCCGCAGGGATCCCACGGCACAGAACGCGGCCCACACATCCGGCACGGGATACCCCGGCCACCGGGTGAACGACCCCTCCGGGTGCAGCCGTTCCCGGATCCAGGCGACGCAGCCCTCCGGGTCCCGCGGGCCCCCGCCCAGGCGGGCCAGCGCACCGGTGGCCCGGAACGTCGCCCACAGGCAGTCGGTCTCGTCGCCCGCCTGGAAGGTGAATCCGCCGGCCGCGCTCTGCCGGCCCCTGAGCCAGTCCACGAGCCGCTCACGGTCCCACGGCAGCGCACCGCGCCCGCCGGTGGCGGTGCTCCACGCGGTGACGGCGTAGTAGCAGGCCCGCACGTCGGACGCGCCGTTCTTCGCATGGGCCGGGCTCCACGCCAGCCCGCCGTCCTTGGCCTGCAGCGCCGCGAGCCAGTCGAACAGCGCCTCCGGCGGCCGCTCGTCGTAGATCTCCACCAGAGTCCGTACGGCGTAGTAGGTGGCCCAGACGTCGGACGCCTGACCGGGCGTCATCGCGAACCCGCCGTCCGCGTGGGCGGTGCTCCACACCCACGCGGAACTCGGCCTGCCGGCCGTGCCGCGGCTGTCGGCCGGGAGCTCGGCCATGGCCTGGGTGCAGTAATAGGTGGCCCAGGCGTCGGAGGTCATACCGGCGGACCAGGCGAATCCGCCGTCGGAGTTCTGCCGGGAGGCGAGGAAGCCGGCGACGGTCTCGGGGGCGGGCAGGTCCTCGATGCGGCCGAGCCAGCCGAGCGTGCGTACGGCCGCGTAGGTGCACCACAGGTCGGACTCCCCGGAGACGACCCCGGACGACCGCAGCAGCGTGTCGTACCTCATGCCGGCACCACCTCGTCGACGACCCGGAAGTTCGAGCGCTTCCAGCTCTTCTGGGAGCCGCCGCTCTTCGTCGTGACCGGCAGCCGGTTGACGAACCGGACCTCGTCCCACCGGAAGCCGAGGCGCTCGTCCGTGCGCCGCTGGACGAGGTCCGCCTTCGCGGGCTCGGCCTCGCGATCGGTGCCGGGATCCCGCTCCAGCAGCAGCCTGGCCCAGGTGCCGCGTTCGTCGACCTCGATCAGGTAGCCCATGACGTCCCCGTTCGCGTAGACGATGCCCTCCAGGTCGCGGGTGCGCACCCGGCTGCCCTTGATCCCGGTGCCGTCGCTTCCCCGGCCGTGGACCGTCACCACCGGGGTCGTCGCGCCGCAGGGGCAGCCGTCGGTCAGGGACACCTCGTCACCCATGTCGAGGCGGAGGAGCGGACGGGCGTCGTTGTTGAGCGGGGTGACGACGAGCCGGCCCTCGCGCCCAGCCTCGGCCGGCGCGAGGCCGTCCTCGCCGGCGATCTCGAAGTAGTTGGCCCGGGGCAGCAGGTGCAGCCGGTCCCGCGCGCAGCACGCGGCGAGCGTGCCGCTCTCCGTGCTGCCGTAACTGGCGTCGTAGGCACGGGCGTTCCACCATTGTCCGGCCATGGCGCGCAGTTCCGGCGTGCTCACCTCCCCGAGCAGCATGAGGAGTTCGACAGACCGGCGCAGCTGGTCGAGCAGGCCGCGTCGCTTCATGATCTGGGAGAACTGCAGCAGCACCCCGGGCGCCACGAACACGACGGTCGGCCGGAAGACCTCCCACAGGCCGACGATGCGGTCCCAGTCGGAGATCCCGGTGGTGTACGGGTAGGCCTTGACGTGCGGGACCCCCAGGAACTCGCAGACACCGACCATCAGGTCGGCGACCGGCACGATGTCCGAGGGCAGCAGGATCAGGGCGCGATGACCGCTGCCCGCGAGCAGCGTGCGCCAGGCTTCGGCGACGGACACGGTGTTGGCGATCATGTCCCGGGCCGTGCGGGGCGTGGGCGTGGGGATCCCTGTCGTCCCCGTGGTCTGGTAGTACTTCAGCCCCTCGCCGACCGGCACCCGCAGATAGTCGAGCGGCCGGGCCTTGAGGTCGTCCTTGGACGTCGCGGGCAGGTCGCGGAAGGCCCGCATCGAGAACGCGCCGAGGGAGGCGTAGGCACTCGTCCCCGCGGCACGCTGCCAGACCTCGGCCAGCTTCGCGGTGAGGAAGGCCTCTCCGGAGCCGCCGCCGTGGCCGCCGGCGGTCACCTCCTGCCGTATCCGCTCCATGTAGTCGAGGCCGGTCCTGGAATTGATCTTCATATGTCACTCCTCGATCGCGGATGAGCCGCGGGCGCCGACGCGCCCCGTCAGCGGGCCGCCGTGGGCCAGTCCCTTGGCGCGCATCAGGAACGCGCCGAGAAAGCCGTCGTGCGGGACGTCCGGGTGCGTCCAGGAAGTGGGCCTGCCCACGTACACGTTGGAGACCCCGGTGAGCCCGGTGGCCGCGGCGACCAGCTCTCGGTCCCCGGTCAGCAGCGACAGCACCAGCGAGCCGTCGAGCACGTCGGTGGCGGCCCGCTCGAAGGGGGCGACCCACACACACGGGAAGGGCATCTCGTACGACAGCAACGGGTCCCTCGCGGACGCCAGTTCCACGACGGCGGGCGTGACGGCCGTCAGGGAGCCCTCGCCCCCGAGCGGTACGGCCCTCGGGGCCAGGTGCACGATCGCGTCCCCGGCCCGGCCGAGGACCGCGGACGTCAGCTGCTGCGCGGCGGACCGCGGCATGCACGGCAGGACGGCCGCGTCGTCCAGCGGGTGGGCCGCCGCCACCTCGCCCAGCGCGGCGGCGAGTTCGGCGGCGAAGCCCGAGGGGTCCCGTTCGACCAGCACGCCCGTGGTGGCGGTGCACGCGGTGCCCGCGTGATCGAGCGCGCCTGTGCGGGCGATGTCCAGCCCGGTGTCCCGGTCCGCGTCGGCGGCCACCACCAGTTTCGAGCGGCCCGGCCCCTGCAGCCGGACGTCGGCGCGGTTGCGGTACTTGTCCACGACGTCCTGACCGCCGTACACGAGAGCGCGGTCCGAGCGCTCGACGATCAGGTCCGCCGTCGCGTGGTCGCAGGGGGCCACGACCAGCTGCGTCGGCGGTACGCCCGCGGTGCGCAGTGCCGTGACGAGGCGGAAGCTGGTCAGCGGGTCCCGGTGGGAGGGGCGGACGACGATCCGGTAGCCGAGCGCCAGCGCCTCCAGCCACATGGCGTGCACGCCGGGGCTGTTGCCCGCCGCGTGCACGGCGAAGACGTCCCCGGTACGGCACCAGGCGGCGCCCGCCGACGGCGCCTCAAAGGGGGTCGTGCCGACCGGGGCGCAGCCCGTGGGCCGTGCCGAGGACGGCGCCCGGCCCACGTCGCGCAGGGTGTCCGTGATGAGGGCGTCGCAGGCGCGGACGACCGGCAAGGGCGTGCCCGTGAGCGCCGCCACACGCCGTTCGTGGGCGTCCAGGCCGTCTCCGGCGATCTCCTCGGACTCGAAGACGGCGGCCGCCTTCCCGAGCACCGCCGCGGTCTGCGTGACAGGCAGGGGCGGGTGGGCCCGGAGCTGTTCGATCCAGTGGGAGACGACCAGGCCCGGGACCGATGCCAGGGCCAGGGCCGGGCTGCCCGAGGCGTCCGGCACGGTGGTGCGGTTCCGGGTCCGGTAGGGCCCTGTCGGACCCAGCGCGGGGATGTCCAGCATGCTCGCTCTCCTGTTCCTTCCGGCGAGTCGCGGGCGTACGGGGGGGCGGGACGCGGGTCAGCGCGTGCGGGTCCGCACCGCGCGGCGCCGGCGGGCCGCGGCCGCGAGGTCGTGGAGCACGTCCACGGTGGCGTCCCACCCCATGCAGGCGTCGGTGACGCTCTGGCCGAACACCGGCTCGCCCGCGCCCAGTTCCTGGCGTCCGGGGATCAGGAAGCCCTCCAGCATGACGCCGCGGATGTCCGTGTCACCGGCCGCGACCTGTTCGCCGATCTCCCGGGCGACCCCGGCCTGTCGTACGTGGTCCTTGCCGCTGTTGCCGTGGCTGGCGTCGATGACCAGGCCTGCCGGCAGCCCGGTCGCCGCCAGCAGCCGCGCCGCCTCACGCACGTTCTCGGCGTGGTAGTTGGGCCGGCCCGACGCACCCCGGAGCACGAGGTGGCAGTGCGGATTGCCGCTCGTGCGCAGCGTGACCGGCCTGCCGTCCCGGCCGAGTCCGAGATAGGCGTGGGGAGCGGCCGCGGACCGGATGGCGTCCAGGGCGACGCTCAGGGAGCCGGTGCTGCCGTTCTTCATGCCCACCGGCATGGGGAGTCCGCTGGCCAGTTGGCGGTGCACCTGGCTCTCCACGGTCCGGGCGCCGATGGCCCCCCAGGAGATCAGGTCGGCCAGGTACGGCGGAACGGCCGGGGTCAGCCACTCCGTCGCGATGGGCAGACCCAGTTCGGCGATCTCCAGCATGAGCGTCCGGGAGGTGCGCAGCCCCCGGTCGAGGTCCAGCGTGCCGTCGAGCGCCGGGTCGCACAGCAGCCCGGTCCAACCGACCGTGGTACGGGGCTTCTCGACGTACACCCGCATGACCACCGCGAGATCCTCGGCCAGGTCGCCGGCGAGTTCGCACAGGGACTTCGCGTAGGCCAGACCGGCGTTCACGTCATGGACCGAGCACGGACCGACCACGACGAGCAGACGGTCGTCCGCGCCGCTCAGCACACGGCGCGTCATCACCCGGCCGGCGCCCACCGAGCGGGCCGCGGCCCGGGTCAGCGGAAGTTCGCCCAGGAGTTCGTCGGGGGTGCTCGTCCAGCGCACACGGTGGTGCCCGCCGATGTCACCCGGCAGTAATTCTTCGGATATGGAATCGGTTATGGAATCGGTGGTGTCTTCGGCCGGCGTGTCAAGAATCTGCATCGTTCCTCAATTCGTTCTACTCAGCGCACCAGTTGTGCGTCGGCAGCGAATCATCCGGGCGGCTATCAGAATTCATGGGTGCACATCCCGAAAGGACCGATCGGATGGGGGTGCGGAAGTCGCGGTGCACGTGTGCGGCGAGCACGTGAATCACCTTGTCGCATTCCCGGGGTGCCTCGCCACCGGCATCGCGTGCAGCAAGCTGTGTGTGCACCTAGCTGCACAACAATGCACGCGATGTCTTCGGGAATTTCAAAGGAAACTCGGGGAGGCGGGGCGGTCTCGCCTCAGCGCTGCTGCTCCTGGAGATCGGCAGCCGACATGCCGGGCGTGGTGCGTGTGTGGGGAAAAAGGCGCGGCCCGCCGCGCGCTACTGCGCGGCGGGCCGGATCGGCCGGACTCAGGCCCCGGACGGAGGAGTCGTACGCCCCTCGAAGGCCGCCAGAATGCGTTCCGCCGCCAGTGTCGCGGTCAACTGGCCCTCCCTGACCTGCCGTTCGAGGTCCGGGGCGGCCTCGCGTACCGCCGGGTCGGCGTGCAGCCGGCCGAGGAGTTCGTCGCGGACCATCGCCCAGGTCCAGCCGACCTGCTGGTCGCGCCGCTTGGCGGTCAGCCGCCCGGCGGAGTCGAGCAGCGCACGGTGCTGTTCGAGGCGCTCCCAGACCAGTTCGAGACCGGTCGATTCACGGGCGCTGCAACTGAGCACCGGCGGGGTCCAGAACGCCTCCTTGCCGTGCATCAGCCGCAGCGCGCCCGCCAGTTCGCGGGCGGCGGCCTTCGCGTCCCGCTCGTGCGGGCCGTCCGCCTTGTTGACGGCGATCACGTCGGCCAGCTCCAGGACGCCCTTCTTGATGCCCTGCAGCTGGTCCCCGGTGCGGGCCAGGGTCAACAGGAGGAAGGAGTCGACCATGTCGGCCACCGCGGTCTCCGACTGGCCCACGCCGACGGTCTCTACGAGGATCACGTCGTAGCCCGCCGCCTCCATCACGACCATCGACTCCCGGGTGGCCTTCGCGACGCCGCCCAGGGTGCCCGCGCTGGGGGAGGGGCGGACGAAGGCCGCCGGGTCCACCGCCAGCCGCTCCATCCTCGTCTTGTCGCCCAGGATGGAGCCGCCGGTGCGGGTCGAGGACGGGTCGACCGCGAGGACGGCGACCCGGTGGCCCAGCGAGGTCAGCAGCGTGCCGAACGCGTCGATGAACGTCGACTTGCCGACACCCGGCACCCCGCTGATGCCGATCCGCCGCGCCCGGCCGCTGTGCGGCAGGAGCTGCGTCAGCAACTCCTGTGCCAGCGAACGGTGCTGGGGGCGCGTGGACTCCACCAGTGTGATGGCGCGGGCCACCAGGGCCCGCCTGCCGTCCAGCACACCCTTCACATAGGTATCGAGATCGATCGCGGCCATCGCGGCTCTACAGCTCGTGGCCGAGGTCGGCCGACAGCCGCTTCACCAGGTCGTACGCCGCGTCCGGGATCACCGTCCCCGGCCCGAACACGGCCGCGGCGCCCATCTCCAGGAGCGTCGGCACGTCCTGCGGCGGGATCACCCCGCCGACCACGACCATGATGTCCTCGCGGCCCTCCTCGGCCAGCTTCTCGCGCAGCGCCGGGACGAGGGTCAGATGACCGGCGGCCAGCGAGGAGACCCCGACCACGTGCACGTCCGCCTCGACCGCCTGCCGGGCGACCTCCTCCGGCGTCTGGAACAGCGGGCCGACGTCGACGTCGAAGCCGAGGTCGGCGAAGGCGGTGGCGATCACCTTCTGGCCGCGGTCGTGGCCGTCCTGGCCCATCTTGGCGACCAGGATGCGCGGCCGGCGCCCCTCGGCCTCCTCGAAGGCGTCCACCAGGGCACGGGTGCGGTCCACGTTCGGGGACTGGCCTGCTTCGTTGCGGTACACACCGGAAATCGTACGGATCTGGCTCGCGTGCCGGCCGTACACCTTCTCCAGGGCGTCGGAGATCTCGCCGACGGTCGCCTTGGCGCGGGCCGCGTGCACGGCCAGCTCCAGCAGGTTCTCCTTGCCGTCGGCCGCCCGGGTGAGCGCGTCCAGGGCGTCCCGGCAGGCCTGCTCGTCCCGCTCCGCCCGCAGCCGCCGCAGCTTCTCGATCTGCTGGGCGCGCACGGAGGAGTTGTCGACCTTGAGGACCTCGATCTGCTCGTCGCTGTCCACCCGGTACTTGTTGACGCCGATCACCGGCTGCCGGCCGGAGTCGATACGGGCCTGGGTGCGGGCCGCCGCCTCCTCCACGCGCAGCTTCGGGATCCCGGCGTCGATGGCCTGCGCCATGCCGCCCGCCTGCTCGACCTCCTGGATGTGCGCCCAGGCCTTGCGGGCGAGGTCGTACGTCAGCTTCTCCACGTACGCGCTGCCGCCCCACGGGTCGATGACCCGGGTGGTGCCCGACTCCTGCTGGATGAGCAGCTGGGTGTTGCGGGCGATGCGCGCGGAGAAGTCGGTCGGCAGGGCGAGCGCCTCGTCCAGGGCGTTGGTGTGCAGCGACTGGGTGTGGCCCTGGGTCGCCGCCATCGCCTCCACGGCCGTACGCGTGACGTTGTTGAACACGTCCTGCGCGGTCAGCGACCAGCCCGAGGTCTGCGAATGGGTGCGCAGCGACAGGGACTTGGTGTTCTGCGGCTCGAACTGCGCGACCAGCTTGGCCCACAGCAGCCGGGCCGCCCGCATCTTGGCGATCTCCATGAAGAAGTTCATGCCGATCGCCCAGAAGAAGGACAGCCGGGGCGCGAACGCGTCGACGTCCAGGCCCGCCTCGCGGCCCGCGCGGATGTACTCGACACCGTCCGCGAGCGTGTAGGCCAGCTCCAGGTCGGCCGTGGCACCGGCCTCCTGGATGTGGTAGCCGGAGATGGAGATCGAGTTGTAGCGGGGCATCCGCTGCGAGGTGAAGGCGAAGATGTCGGAGATGATCCGCATCGACGGCTTCGGCGGATAGATGTAGGTGTTGCGGACCATGAACTCCTTCAGAATGTCGTTCTGAATGGTCCCGGCCAGCTTCTCGGGCGGTACGCCCTGCTCCTCCGCCGCCACGATGTACAGCGCCAGCACCGGCAGCACGGCGCCGTTCATCGTCATCGACACGGTCATCTTGTCCAGCGGGATGCCGTCGAACAGCTGCCGCATGTCGTAGATCGAGTCGATCGCCACGCCCGCCATGCCGACGTCGCCGGTCACGCGCGGGTGGTCGCTGTCGTAGCCCCGGTGCGTGGGCAGGTCGAAGGCGACCGACAGGCCCTTCTGGCCGGCCGCCAGGTTGCGCCGGTAGAACGCGTTGGACTCCTCGGCGGTGGAGAAGCCCGCGTACTGGCGGATGGTCCAGGGCTGGTTGACGTACATCGTCGGGTACGGGCCGCGCAGATACGGCGCGATGCCCGGGTAGGTGCCCAGGAAGTCCAGGCCCTCCAGGTCACGGCCGGTGTACAGCGGCTTGACCCCGATGCCCTCCGGGGTCTCCCACAGCGGCTCTTCGCTGCCGGTCGCCCGCTCGACGGCCGCGCGCCACTGCTCGGCACTGCCGTCGACGGCAGGCGTCCCCAGCTCGATGCCGGAGAAGTCGGGGATTCCCATCAGGACACTCCCATGCGGTCGAGGGTCGCGGACAGGACGTCGATGGCGTCGCAGCCCGCGAAGACGTACGAGTCGATGCCGGCGTGGTCGCCCCGGCCCGCGAGGAACACATGGCGGGCGCCCGCCGCGCGCAGCGACTCGGCGGTCTGCTCGGCCTGCTCGGCGTAGCGGGCGTCGCTGGAGCACAGCACGGCCTCGGTGGCCCCGCTCGCTTCGAAGCCGCCCTCGGTGACCGGCTCGATGCCGCCCGCCTGGAAGAGGTTGGCGGCGAAGGTGGCGCGCGCGGTGTACTCGGCGGCCGAGCCCAGGGTGGCGAGGAAGATCCGGGGGCGGGCACCGGTCGCCGCGAGGTGGGCGTCGGAGCGGGCGCGCAGCTCCTCGTACGCCTCGTCCCGGCGCACCCGGGGCAGTCCGCCGGACGGCGGCTCGGGCGCGGGCTCGCGCTCCACCGGCTTCTCGGCGAGCAGCGGGAACTCGCTGACACCGGTGATGGGTTCGCGCCGCCTGGCGAGCTTCTTGGAGCGCTCCGCCCAGGTCGTCGCGAGGTCGGTGCGCAGCCGGCCGGAGCGCAGGGCGGCCGACTGGCCGCCGTCGCGCTCGATCGACCGGAAGAACTCCCAGGCGGCCTGCGCGAGTTCGTCGGTCAGCCGCTCGACGTACCAGGAGCCGCCCGCCGGGTCGATCACCCGGGCCAGGTGGGACTCCTCGATGAGGATCGTGGAGGTGTTGCGGGCGATACGGCGGGCGAACGCGTCGGGCAGGCCCAGCGCGTGGTCGAACGGCAGCACGGTGACGGAATCGGCGCCGCCGACCCCGGCGGCGAGCGTGGCGACGGTCGTGCGGAGCATGTTCACCCACGGGTCGCGGCGGCTCATCATCACCGGCGAGGTCACCGCGTGCTGCACCTGCGCGCCCGGGGCCCCGCAGACCTCGGCGACCCGGGCCCACAGCCGCCGCGCGGCGCGCAGCTTGGCGACGGTCAGGAACTGGTCCGCGGTGGCCGCGTAGCGGAACTCCAGCTGCCCGGCGGCTTGTTCGATACTCAGCCCCGCCTCGGTGAGGTCGCGCAGGTAGGCCACGCCGGTGGCGAGCGAGGCGCCCAGCTCCTGCGCGGCCGAGCCGCCCGCCTCGTGGTACGGCAGCGCGTCGACGGTGAGGGCGCGCAGGCCCGGGTACCGCTCGGCGCAGCGCGCGGCCAGCGCGGCGTACGGCGCGAAGTCCAGGGCGGTGCCGGTCCGGGCCTCGTACCCCAGCGGGTCGCCGCCCAGATTGCCGCGTACGGCCGTGTCGGCCACGCCCTTGTCGGCGTACAGCCGCAGCAGCGCCTCGGCGGCCTGCTCCGTGTCCCGGCCCGCGTCCAGGACGACCGGCGCCAGGTCGAGGTAGACGCCCTCCACCGCGCGGCCCAGCTCGGCGACCGGGAAGCCGCCCTCGCCCAGCACGAGCCAGAGCGAGGTGCCGCCGTTCTCCAGGTCGGCCAGGGCGGCGTGCTCCGTGCGGGCGGTGTGCCGCTGCCGCACGTCCCAGCCGCCCGCGGTGTTGCCCTCGGGACGGCTGCCCCGCACATACGGGGCGAAGCCGGGCAGGCCGGGGTCGGGCGCGTCGTCGCGCGCGGTGTAGAGGGGCCGGGTGCGCAGCCCGTCCTCCAGCGTCGTGGACAGGGCGTCCTCAGCAGCCGAGCCCGAGACTTCCTTGCCCGACTTGCGCAGTACACCCTCGACCAGGCGTTGCCACTGCTCGTGCGTCGCGAAAGGGAACTCGGCGGCCAGGGAGAGCCCGTCGTCAGGCAGGACCGTCATGGCTCGGATGCTAGGGCAGGCCGCTCAAGCCGGTCATGACAATCGCTTGTGAGGTTTCTCCACTTGCGCTTGTGATCTGTGCCGCTCAGCCGCCGCAGGGCTCGCTACCGGGTCTCCGCGGGGCTCGCTCCTCGGTCTCCGGGGGGCTCGATCTCCAGGTCCGGCAGCAGTGCGCACATGGCGGCGCGCTGCTCGCTGCCCATCGAGTCGGCGAGGGCCTGCCGGACGGTTCCGGCGAGCAGGACGGAGGTCTCGCCCAGCAGCTCGCGCGCCTTGTCGGTGAGGGCGACCTGCACGCCGCGCTTGTCGCCGCACACGGAGGTACGGGTGACGAGACCGGACCGCTGGAGACAGGCGATCTGGTAGGTGAGCCGGGTCTTGGGGCGGCCGAGGAGGTCGGCGACCTGGGTCATGCGCAGTCCGGTGCGGGGGTGTTCGGCCAGCAGGCACAGGATCAGGAACTCGTCGTGGGAGACGTCGAGGGTCTCCTTCACGACCGAGCGCAGCCGCTGCTCCACGGCGCCCGTCGCGGCCAGCAGGATCATCCAGGCGCGCAACTCGGCGGGGAGCAGCCCGCTGCCTGCGGCGGGGCATGCGAATTGGTCGGCGGGGTGCGCGTCGGGTGCGGACATGGATCGAGTCTACCCGTGGTCCAAATTTGGACGAGTGGGTTGTCCAAAATTGGATGACGCGCTAGCGTGGGTCACGATTGAAGTCATCCAAATTTGAACCACTCGATCTGGGAGTACGACCATGACCGTCGCCGTGGAAACAGGCACCTGGCAGCTCGACCCGACCGCGTCCACCGTGGGACTGCGGCACAGGACCATGTGGGGTCTGGTCACCGTGAAGGGCACGTTCACCGCCGTCGCGGGCACCGGCGAGGTACGGCCCGACGGCTCGGCGACCGGCACCGTGACCCTGGAGGCCGCCTCCCTGGACACGAAGAACGCCAAGCGCGACACCCATCTGCGCTCGGCCGACTTCTTCGACGCCGGCCGGCACCCGGAGATCACCTTCGCCGTCCGCACCGCCGATCGCCTCGACGGCGACGGCGTCCGCGTCACCGGTCAGCTGACCGCGCGGGGCATCAGCAGGCCGGTGACCTTCACCGCGCGCCTGACCGGCGCGAGCGCGGACGCGCTCACCCTGGAGGCGGAGTTCACCGTCGACCGCGAGCAGTTCGGCATGGGCTGGAACCAGCTGGGCATGATGCGCGGCCTGACCACGGTGACGGCCGGCCTGCGCTTCACGCGTACGCCGGCCTGACGTCAGCCCTTGCCGTCGAGTTCGGCCCGGTTCACGTCCCGCGTGGACAGGGTCTGCGGAGTCGCCGTGAACGCGCGCAGCCGGATATGGGTGCCCTTCTGCGTCGGCACGTCGAACTTGCCGGACGGCGCACGCAGTTCGATGGTCGCCGTCGTGTGCGCGGGAATCGTGGCCGGGCCGTGCACCTGGGTCCAGTACCGGTTCATGCCCTGGCCGGTGGTGAGCATGTAGTACGGGGTGAGCGCCGCGCCGCCCGTGTTGGTCACCTGCACGGTCATCGCGGAGACCGTCCGCGCCGAGCCGTGCCGGACCGCCGTGATGTCCATCGCCAGCGGCGGCCTGCCCGTCACCGCGAGGGTCGCGCTCACCAGCGCGGGCGCCACCAGCGCCACCACGGCCGTGACCAGCGCGGGCCGGCGGCGCGGGCCGCTCAGCCAGCGGGGCCGCGGCTGCCACGCCTGGGAGAAGTCCGACAGGGGCACGGTGATCGCCGCCGCCAGCCACAGCGGCGTCATCATCAGGTAGTAGCCGTCCTGGGACCGGGTCGCCAGGAAGAAGGCGCACCAGGGCAGCACGGTCGCGGCCGGGCCCAGCCGCCGTACGAACAGCACGAACAGCGCCAGCAGGGCCGCGGCGAGCAGCATGCTCGCATGGCTGTACCAGTCCAGCCGGTCGCTGCCGTGGGTGAAGTACAGCGAGATGCCCACCAGGCCCTGGCCGTGCAGCACCGCGCCCTGCGTCAGCGGCAGCGCGATGCCCTCCAGCCACGGCCCCGGCTCGCTCACCATGAAGTAGGCGTTGATCAGCAGCCAGGTGAGAACCGCGATCCCGGTGATCCGCAGCACCACCCGAGCGGCCTCGCGCCCGCCCAGCTCGCCGCGGCGCACGGCGTAGACGCCGGCCAGCAGGAACGGCGTGACGAACCACGGCAGCTGCTGCGCCGCGCACGCGGCACCGAGGCACGCGGCCCGCGCGATCCCGGCGACGCCCAGCCGGCCCCCGGCACCGAACCGCGGCCAGCGCACGACCACCGGGATCAGCAGCACCAGGCCGACGATCGCCGGATAGCCCTGACGTGCGTACATCGGCAGAAAGCTGAAGCCCAGGCAGACCATCGTGGCCGCGGAGCGCCACGGAGCCGGCAGCAGCCGCCAGAGGACGACCGCGCCCACGATCAGCACGGCCGTCGCCGCCGCCGTCGCCGGGGCGCCGTCGTGGCCGAGCCACAGGAAGGGCACGGTGAGCAGCGGGGTCAGCGGGGGATAGCCGTAGGTGAAGTCGTAGCCGCCGGTGGTCGTCGCCGTCAGTGCGACGCCCTTGATGCGGAAGAGCCACGGCCAGGCGTGGTCGTACACCTGGTTCCCGTGGACCATCTCCCGCGCGGCCTGCGTGGTCAGCACCGCCTCGTCGCCGCCCGCGTGGTTGAGTGCCCAGGTGCACAGGGTGAGCACGATCGCGGTCACGAGCACGATCACGTCCAGGCGGGCCAGTGAGCGCGCCCGGCGGACCGTCAGCGTGAGCACGCCGGTCACCAGGATCGACGCGTAACAGACCGAGATGATCGCCGCGAGGGTCAGCCGGTGGGTCGCCGCCTGCGTCCACACCGTACGGGTGCCGATGAAGAGGCTCACGTCGGCGAGCAGCGTCAGTACGCGATGCCACTGCGCGGGGGCGTCGGGAGTCTCGGTGCGGGCTCTCCGTATGGCGGACACCGCCGACTGTGTCCGCCGGCCGGGCGTCACCTGCTGTGTTTCTGCCAAGTGCACGGGATCGGACGCTACCGGCGGCGGGTGACCGGCTCATGGCCGGAGGGTGAAGAGAACGGCATGCGGGCGGGTGATAAGCGAGCTTTGTTCGTACATGTGCCGCAGGCCGCTCCGGACGGCGTGGCACCGGATCGGTCGCGCAGTGTGTCGCTGTTGGGCCGAACGGGTGATTTGGCGTAAGAATTGGCTGGTGCAGGCATGGAATGCGAGTCAGTTCGGGGGGAGCCGGTGAACCGCTACGACGTCACCGATGAACAGTGGGAGGGGCTCGCCCAGGTGGTGCCGCTGCGGGGCCGGGACGCCTGGCCGTCCGCGGTGAACCACCGCTCGCTGCCCGACGCCGAGACGGAGACCCGGCGCCGGTTCGTGGTTCTACGGGTCAATGTCTTCGCCGACGCCCGTGAGGTCGCCGAGACCCTGATGGCCGGCGCGCCGGTCCTGCTCGACCTGACCGGCGCGGAGACCGAGGTCGCCAAGCGTGTCCTCGACTTCAGCACGGGTGTGGTCTTCGGCCTGGGCAGCGGCATGCACCGCGTCGACCGCAATGTGTTCCTTCTCACCCCGCCCGGCACCGAGGTCAGCGGACTGATGGAGAGCGCGGGCGCCTCCGGCGGCTGAGGTAGGGCTGTTGGTGCCCGTCCGGTCTCTGTCCACCCCGGCACCCGGTGGCCGCCCGGGGTCACCCGGCCGAGTGGTCCCCGGTGCCGCTGCCGTCCGCGCGTCCCCCGATCGTGGGGAGATGCGAACGGGAAAACGGTTCGCCGGGGCGGCGGAGTCCTACCGTCCGGACATGGCCGTGTCTTCTGTGTCTGCTGAGCCTCCCGCGGTCGATGTGTCCGCCGGGACCGTCCCCCCGCAGTCCCGCGGCCCCCTCGACGTACGGGCCCGGATCACCGAGCTGCGGCTGTCGGCCTTCGCCGGGCACCGGCGGGCCGGTTTTCCGCTGGGGTCCGTCACCTTGTTCGCGGGGCGCAGCGGCGCGGGGAAGACGACCGCGCTCGCGGCGTACGAGGCGCTCGCCCGGCTCGGCGGCGGAGCGTCGCTCGGCGAGGCGTTCCCGGACCCGGTCGCCTGCGTGCCACAGCGGGCGCGCCCCGACGCCGGCGGCCGACGGGGCTTCCGCATCGGGTGTACGGCCGACGGCGCCGAGGGGCCGGTCCGGCTCGACGTCGCCGTACAGGCCGAGCCCGACTTCAGGATCGTGGGGGAGCGACTGACCGCGGGCGGGGTCGTCCTGCTGGAGACCGCGCTGCGCGACCCCGGGCGCCGGACCGTGCAGGCCGCCTGGCACACCGCGGGCTCCGCACCGGTGACCCGCGCCCCGCTCCCGGACGACCGCCTCGGCACCGCGCTGCTGCCGCTGCGCGTGGCCGGCAAGACGGATGGGCAGCGCCAAGTGCTCGCCGCGGCCGAACAGATGGTGGTCGCCCTGCGCTCGGTCTTCCCCTGCGACCCCCGCCCCGAGTGCATGCGCACCCCCGTGCCCACCGGGTCCGGCCGGCTGCTGCCCGGCTGCGACAACCTGGCCGACGTGCTGTGGCGCACCCGCGCGGAGTGCGCCCGCCGGCACGGCCTGCTGGTCGAGGCGCTGCACGCGGGCTCCTCGGGCCCGGTTGCCGACCTGATCGCCGAGCCGCGGCCGGACGGCACGGTACGCGCCCTGCTCGACCGCGGCGACGGCCTGCGCAGCGAACTGGCCCGGCTCGGCGACGGCGAGCTGCGCTATCTCGCGCTGACGCTGGTGCTGCTGACCGGACCCGGTGTCCTGGACCTGGACACCCCGGGCGAGGTGCCCGACGCCCTGCGTACCCTCACCGTTCTCGCCGACGGCTTCGATCGCGGGCTCGACCCCTTCCAGCGCCGGGAACTGCTGCGGACGGCGGCCCGGATGGGCGAGCGCGGGCACATCCGGTGCGTGGGCGCGGTGAGCGACGCCTCGTGGGCCGCCGGGGTCGACGGCGTCTCGGTGGTACACCTGGACGCGTGACGGAACCTCTCGACCTGGCCCGGCTCCAGCGCAGGCTCGCCGCGTTCGCGGCCGCGCGGAACTGGCAGCCCTACCACACGCCCAAGAACCTCGTCGCCGCCCTCTCGGTGGAGGCCTCCGAACTCGTCGAGATCTTCCAGTGGTTGACCCCGGAGGAGTCGGCCCGCGTGATGGCCGACCCCGACACCGCGCATCGCGTCACGGACGAGGTCGCCGACGTCCTCGCCTATCTCCTGCAGTTCTGCGACGTCCTCGGCATCGACCCACTGGCCGCCCTGGACGCCAAGATCGCCCGAAACGAACGGCGTTTCCCCGTGCCGGGACCGGGCGGCGGGGATCGAGGCGGGGCCGAGGGCCGTCAACTGCCGGAATCCTGAGCTCCGTTATTACTCTACGCAGTCAATTCGCCTGTCTAATCCGAATTGTTGTCCACAAATTTCCCCCCACCTCTGGCTTTTCGTCCCACGCGCCCTCACTCTGGGTAGTGGACAGGAAAATTCAAGAGAGCGTGCGGAGAAGCACGCGGAGGGACGGGGGCGACACATGGATGCGATACGGCTCATCCTCACGAGCAGGCGCGCCCTGGCGGGCGGCGCCGACGCGGGCGAGATCCTGGCGGAGGTGTGGCAGGCGCAGGCCCTGGCCCAGGCGATCGGCAGCAGGCTCGCGGTCTCCGGTCCGCCGGAGCTGCGCGGCGAGGCGCTCGGCCTGACCGAACTGGCCGGCCGGGGCTGCGGGGTACTGGACCCGCCGGAAATCGACCTGGGCGACCTGCGCGCCGCCCAGCTCACCGAGCTGGACGACGCCCGCGAGACCCTGCTCTGCCTCGGGGGTCTGCTCGGCGAGGTCGGCATGGCCCTGGTCGGCATGGCCAGTGCCGCGGCCGACGAGACGGTGTACTGGCAGTGCATGGAGGCCATCGACGCGGCCGACGAGTCCCGCGACCGCGTCCTGGAGATGCTGCGCAAGCTGGCGGCACGGGAGGCGGCGTTACGCGAGGACGACAGCCAGGACAGCCAGAACAGCCAGAACAGCCCGAACGACAACCAGAACAGCCCGTCCGGCGTTTGAGGACGAGGCCGTTCAGGCCGAAGCGGGTGTCTGGGGGCGGCGGCCCCCAGGACGGCGTGTCAGCCCAGGTCGGCGTGTCGGCCGAGGTCGGCCTCTTCGGCGCAGCCCCGCTCCCCGGCGTGCAGGTCGGCCAGCTCCGACAGATCCGCGTTCAACGCGGCCATCAGCTCTTCCATCTGCTCCAGCAGGCTCCTCGGCTGGCCGGCGGAGCCAACCCGCTGACCGGCGGAGCCTTTCTCTTCGGACATCACGGCCTCCTCGGCCCCCCGGCCCGGCAGGGCCACGCGGTGACGCGCCACGGCGGCCACCGTCCGGCGCGGGTGCCGGTCGGTCCGGCTCCGACGTCCCAACGATCATCACCCGAGTGGGTCACTGCTCCGCGCCGTCGCCCCGGACCCTCCAGGACGATTTTCACCCGACCGGGGACGGCCGTGCGGGGAGGTACCGGCGAGGTTGACGGGGCGGGCGGCGTGCAGGATGGATGTATGGACCTTCGAATCTTCACCGAGCCCCAGCAGGGGGCCACCTACGACACCTTGCTCACCGTGGCGAAGGCCACCGAGGATCTCGGCTTCGACGCCTTCTTCCGCTCCGACCACTACCTCCGCATGGGCGGCTCCGACGGCTTGCCCGGGCCTACCGACGCCTGGATCACGCTGGCCGGGCTGGCCCGCGAGACCCAGCGCATCCGCCTCGGCACGCTGATGACTGCCGGAACGTTCCGGCTGCCCGGTGTGCTCGCCATTCAGGTCGCCCAGGTCGACCAGATGTCCGGCGGCCGAGTCGAGCTGGGCCTCGGCGCGGGCTGGTTCGAGGAGGAGCACAAGGCGTACGGCATCCCGTTCCCGAAGGAGAAGTTCGCGCGGCTGGAGGAGCAGCTCGCGATCGTCACCGGGCTGTGGGCGACCGAGGTCGGCAAGACCTTCGACTTCCACGGCGCCCACTACAACCTGACGGAGTCGCCCGCGCTGCCCAAGCCGGCCCAGCAGAAGATCCCGGTGCTCGTCGGCGGCCACGGCGCGACCCGCACACCGCGGCTCGCCGCCCGGTACGCCGACGAGTTCAACATCCCCTTCGCCTCCGTCGAGGACAGCGAGCGGCAGTTCGGCCGGGTGCGTGCCGCCGCCGAACAGGCCGGCCGCGGCTCGGACGCGCTGACGTACTCCAACGCGCTCGTCGTCTGCGTGGGCCGGGACGACCGGGAGGTCGCCCGGCGCGCCGCCGCGATCGGCCGTCAGGCGGACGAGCTGAAGGCCAACGGTCTGGCCGGCTCCCCGGCCGAGGTCGTCGACAAGATCGGCCGGTACGCCGAGATCGGCTCCCGGCGGATCTACCTGCAGATCCTCGACCTCGACGACCTGGACCACCTGGAGCTGATCTCGGCCCAGGTCCAGTCGCAGCTGTCGTAACACACCCGCGAGCACTCGCGAGCACTCGCGACCACCCGCGACCACCCCCGAACACACGGCACAAAGCCATGTCACGCCCGGACCGCCCGGAGCGCCCCGTCCGTACGGCGCGCCGGACCGGGCGGGGCACGGTCGCCGTCATCCCTCTCGCAGGCTCGTGACCAGATCGCGCGGCAGCCCATGGGTGTCGTGGAGGTAGTGGAAGTCCTCATCCGTCAGCGGGCCATGGAACCGGGGCCGGGCGAGCACCTGTCGTCCGCGCTCCAGGAGCCGGCGGAACCGGCGCTCCTCGTCGAGCAGCAGACGGCGTACGCCGGCGGTCTCCCCGTCCAGCCGGAAGTGGTCGAGGGTGTGGGCGAGCAGCTCGTCCGGCAGGTCGTGGAGACCGCGCGACGGATCGTCCCGCCACAGCACCGTGAGCACCCGGCGCACCAGGCGGCGCAGGACATAGCCCCGTCCGGTGTTGGCCGGGCGTACCCCGTCGCCGATGACCACGACGGCCGAGCGGAGATGGTCGTAGACCAGGCGCAGTGACGGTTCGTCCAGGGGCCACAGGGCCGGGACGAGCCGGCGCCAGGGGTCGAACACGTCGCACTCGAACACCGACGACCTGCCCTGCAGCAGAGAGGCGAGCCGTTCCACGCCCAGCCCGGTGTCGATGTTGCGCTGCGGCAGTGGCACGAGGGAGCCGTCCTCCAGGCGGCGATGGCGCATCATCACGTGGTTCCACACCTCGACCCAGCGGTCGTCGCGCGTGGGCGTCGAGCGGGGCGGGGTGTCGCCGGTCCACAGGAAGATCTCCGAGTCGGGCCCGCACGGGCCGACCGGGCCGTTGGACCACCAGTTGTCCTCCACGGTCAGCTCGACGGGAACGCCGCGGTCCTGCCACACCCGCAGGGAAGCGGTGTCCGGGCCGACCTGCTCGTCGCCGCCGTAGACGGTGGCGTGCAGCAGGCCCGGATCGATCCCCAGCCCCTCGGTCAGCAGGTCGTAGCCCCAGTTGAGACTCTGCGGGCCCTCGTAGTCGCCGAGGGACCAGGTGCCGAGCATCTCGAACACGGTCAGATGGGTCGTGTCGCCGACCTCCTCCAGGTCCGTGGTGCGCAGACAGCGCTGCAGATTGACCAGCCGACTGCCCAGGGGATGCGGGCGCCCCTCCAGATACGGGGTGAGCGGATGCATGCCGGAGGTGGTGAACAGCACCGGGTCGTCGGGGGGCGGCAGGAGGGTCGAGCCGGTGATGCGGCGATGACCGCGCTCTTCGAAGTACTCGATGAACGTTCGGACTACACGCTCGGTGTTCATGGGGGTGGCTCCTTCGCGTCACAGCGGGGGAGGCACCGGAGAACGGGACCGCTCGGTCACCACACCGGGCGAGCGGAGGAGAACGCCACGGGATCACCGACGGGCCGTCTCCGGTCGCCGGTGGAAAGGGGGAAGGTCAGGCGGCGGCAACCGGCGAGCTGGTCGCTCGCGCGGTCGCGTCGATGCTTCGGCCGGTGACGTTCATGAGAGTGACGGTAACGCGCCACGGCCCCGGAGGCATCCGGTTTTCCCGCAGGCTGAAAACCGGTGGTCGGCGGCGACTGATACCGGAAGACTCGGGCATGTGTTCCTGACGATCTCCACGCGCGGCGACGCCGCCCACCCGGCCACCGACCTCGGGTATCTGCTGCACAAGCACCCCGACAACGCGCAGAAGTTCTCCACGTCCTACGGAACTCCGTAGATACGTAGGTTGAAACTGCCCTACGCTCTGCCTCATGGCAGAGACACAGAGGGCGCTACTCGCCGCACGGATCAGCGTGGACACCGACGAATCAACGTCCATCCCACGGCAGTTGGAACACCTCCAGACGTGGGCACAGGGGCGCAGCTTCCCCGTGGCCGGCGTGGTGGAGGACCGGTCCGTATCCGGCTCTGTAGACCTCCCTGAGCGCCCCTCTATGGGGCCATGGCTCACCGAGGAAGGGCGGGAGCTTTGGGATGTGCTGGCAGTCACCACACAGGACCGCCTGAGCCGTGACGATCTCCATTTCATGGCGTTCGTCAAGAACGTTCTGGACTGGGGGAAGACTCTCGTTGTCTTGGATGATCCCTCGTTCGATATCTCCACAGAGACGGGACGGCTCATTGCCTACGCCAAGGCGACTCAGGCAGCAGCAGAGCTGAGAAAGATCCGGCAACGTGTCTCTGACGCAAGGGATTACCTACGCCGGAACGGCCTGTACGCGGGAGGCATCACGCCATTCGGCTACGTCTACGCAGACTCGCCGGACGGGAAGCATTACGTCCTGGTGCCGGAAACCAAGTACGCCAAGCTTCTACGGGAGATCTCAGAGCGCGTACGTGCTGGAGTCTCCACGAACCAGATTGCCCGAGAGCTGAACGCCAAGGGAGTAATTACGTGGCGTGACTATCTGCGCGTACTGAGAGGGAAGGAGCCAAAGCGCAGGAACGGGAACGCTCTGACAGAGCCCAAGGGAACTAACTGGACTCCCAGGGTGGTTCAGAACATCCTCAAGCACCCTGCCTGTGCCGGATTCCTCGCTTACAAGGGTGAGCCGTACGAGGATGATCAGGGGAACCTCGTAATGGCGACGGAGTACCCGATTCTCACTCATGCCGAATGGCAAGCCACTGTGTCCGCCATCAAGTCCCGTGGCGTATCGAACATCCGGCGTGGCGATGCTGTCTCCCTACTGACAGGCATTGCACGGTGCGGGAGTTGTGGGGCTCGGATGTTCTGCCACCGACTTAAGAAGACTCTGGCAACGGGGGAAGTCAAGGTCTACCGGCACTACTCCTGTACGTCCCGTTCCAAGGCAATGCCCTGTGACAGTCCGGCTCGGATTCCAGAGGACTTCCTGAATGAGATCTTTGAGGGAGTCCTCTTGGACAGGCTTGGTGACCTCCCGGAAGTGGTGAAGGTGACCGAGCCGGGGGAGGACCACACAGCAGAGCTGGAGCAGGTCACAGCACGTCTGCTCAGGCTGGAGAAGGACTATGAGAACGGCCGGTACGACGACCCCGAGAAGGAACAGTCCTACTGGCGTATGCACGGGAATCTCACCAGGAAACAGAAGGAGTTGAAAGCCAAGCCGGTACGCCCCTCAGTCACTCGATACGTAGAGACGGGTCTGACGTGGGCTCAGAAGTGGGGAGGCATGCGCACCGAGGAACGTAGGGATTACCTCACAGGCAGGGACGTACGGGTCTACGTCTGGAAGAGCGCACTTCTCAACGCGAGTCACGGCGTAGTCGTGTCCCTCGGCGACCTACAGGAACTTGCCAAAGCTGCGGGACTGGACTCCGCCTCTGTTGAGGGGTGGCAGTTGAACGGCTGGAACGTACCGGCGCATTGGACGAACCCGGAACTCAGGGACTTCCCAAGCAGGCTGGTGGATACGTCAGTTGTTCCAGAGGTCATTGATCAGCTACACCAGAAGCTCTTGAGCGCCCCTGAGAGCGTCTGAGAACGCGAGAGAGCTCCTGGATACCTTCCCGAGTTGGGAGGGCGTCACAGGGGCTTTTCTGTGTCTTTATGTCGATTGATCTGGAGCTAGAACCATCCCATGAGGCACTGACAAACAGACATGAATCATTCCGCTTACGGACACAGCTAAGCGCCCGGCTCCGAGGCGAACCGGGCGCGATGCCGCGCGCATTGAAACCGGCTGGCGGCTACGCCTACTCCGTCTCCTCCAATTCATCAAAGGAGAGCTGTCGGTGCAGGGAAGGCTCATACCCTAAGACTTGTCCCGTAACTGCTGGTCACGGATGAGATGATCTTGGTGTGGCTGGTGTGATCACGGCGTCGGAGCCGTCCTGGATAGCCCCGTTCACCGGGCTGAGTCCGCGTCAGTTCGGCAAGCTGATCACAGCGTTGCGACGCGAGGGCGCCGACCCGGTGCGCAAGGGCCGGCCCTGGAGTCTGCCGCTGGAGGACCGGGTCCTGCTGATCGCCGCCTATTGGCGGACCAACCTCACGCTGCGCCAACTGGCGCCGCTGTTCGGGGTGTCAAAGTCCGCAGCCGACCGCATCATCGACCACCTCGGACCCGCGCTCGCCCTCCAGCCGCGCAGACGGTTCCGCCGGGACACCGTGCTGATCGTGGACGGCACTCTGGTGCCCACCCGCGACCACACCGTCGCCGAGCAGTCAAAGAATTACCGGTACTCCACCAACCACCAGGTCGTCATCGACGCCGATACCCGGCTCGTCGTGGCCGTCGGCCGGCCACTGCCCGGCAACCGCAACGACTGCAAGGCTTGGGAGCTGTCCGGCGTGAAAGACGCCGTCGGCCACACCACGGTCATCGCAGACGGCGGCTACCGCGGCACCGGCCTGGTCATCCCGCACCGCCGCGAGCGCGGCCAGGCCGAACTCCCGGCCTGGAAAGAGGAACACAACGCCTCGCACCGCAAAGTCCGCGCCCGCGTCGAGCACGCCTTCGCCCGGATGAAGACCTGGAAGATCCTGCGCGACTGCCGCCTCAAAGGTGACGGCGTCCACCACGCCATGCTCGGCATCGCCCGCCTGCACAACCTCACCCTTGCCGGGTGACGGAGAAACGGCAGGTCATCCAGCACACCAAAGATCATTTACGGGACAACGCTTAGGAAGCGAGACAGACCTGCAGGCACTCAAGGAATTCGATCCGACGGCGACGGGCCCGGTGCCCACAGCCGAGGAGGCCACCGGGGTTCCGGCTCGCACCTTCGCCCAGTGGGCACACGACCATGCCCGGGAGTTTCTCCCCGACTGACGGTTTCATGCCGCGGACCGGAGCTTTCGAAGGCAGATGATGCTGCACGCCAGGGTCAACAACCCATGGTGGATGTCGGCGCGTCGTTCGTAGCGGACACGGAGCCGTTTGAACTGGTGCAGCCAGGCGAAGGCACGCTCGACCACCCAGCGCACCTTGCCAAGCCCCGAACCATGGGGGACGCCGCGTCGGGCGATCACCGGCTTGATGCCGCGTTTCCATAGTAGGCGGCGGTACTTGTCGAAGTCGTAGCCCCGGTCGGCGTAGATGCGCCGGGGTTTGCGGCGGGGGCGTCCCCGCTGACCCCGGATAGGTGGGATGGCGTCGAGCAGCGGCAGGAGCTGGGTGACGTCGTGGCGGTTGCCGCCGGTGAGCGTGACGGCAAGCAGGGTTCCGTGGCGGTCGACTATCACATGATGCTTCGAGCCTGGACGGGCGCGGTCGACCGGGGAAGACCCGACGCGATCCCCCCTAATCCAGGATGTAAGCAGACGGCCCGGGCTCGTGCAACGCCCCGGGCAGCTGCTTGTGCAGGACAGCGAATGCCTGGATCCCCCCTGGCCGTCAAGGCCTCCTCAAAGAGCGGTATCGCTGTCCGTTGCGGGGCTCCCGGTGATGACGCGGGCGCCGGGCTGATGCCTCCGTTTCCCCGGCCTCATCCATCCGCGAGCCCGTGAGCTCTGCAGAAAGAACGAGCCCCTGGAGTGCGCTGGTGTCGTGAACGGCTACTGAGATGGCGGACGTACGAGTCCTTGGATTAGGGCGCCGCGTGACCCGCATGTGCTCGTGACCTGCATAAACGGACGGATCTGGGAGGACAGCTTGACTGTGTTTTGCGGCATCGACTGGGCGGAGCGCCACCACGACGTCGCCGTCGTCGACGAAGCCGGCACCCTGCTCGCCCAAGCCCGTATCACCGACGACGCGGCCGGCTACCACCAGCTCCTGGCCCTCTTGGCCGAGCACGGTGACAGCCCAGACGATCCGATACCGGTGGCCATCGAGACCAGCCACGGCCTTCTGGTCGAGAGCCTGCGCACCGGCAGCCGTCGGGTCTTCGCGATCAACCCGCTCGCCGCCGCCCGCTATCGCGACCGCCACGGCGTCAGCCGGAAGAAGTCCGACCCCGGCGACGCCCTGGTCCTGGCGAACATCCTGCGCACCGACATGCACGCCCACCGGCCCCTGCCGGCCGACTCCGAACTTGCCCAGGCCATCACGGTCCTGGCCCGAGCCCAGCAGGACGCCGTCTGGACTAGGCAGCAGGTCGCCAACCAGGTCCGCTCGCTCCTGCGCGAGTACTACCCCGCTGCTCTGCTGGCCTTCCAGGGCAAACAAGGCGGTCTGACCAGGGCTGACGCCCGCGTCATCCTCACCCTGGCCCCGACCCCGGCCAAGGCCGCGAAGCTCACCCTCGCCCAGTTGCGGGGCGCCCTGAAACGTAGTGGCCGCCTCCGCGGCTGCGACGCGGAAGCCGAGCGGCTGCGGGATACCTTCCGTGCCGAGTACGCCCACCAGCTGCCCGGCGTCGAGGATGCCTTCGGCCACCAGCTCATGGCCCTGCTCAAGCAGTTGGACGCCACCTGCCAGGCTGCGGACGATCTCGCGGAGGCGGTCACAGCCGCCTTTCACCAGCACGCCGACAGTGAGATCCTGCTCAGCTTCCCGGGCCTGGGGCCCATGCTCGGCGCTCGCGTGCTCGCAGAGCTGGGCGACGACCGGGGACGGTTCGCCGACGCCCGGGCGCTGAAGTCGTACGCCGGACCCGCGCCCATCACCCGGGCCTCTGGCAAGAAGCGGTTCGTCGGCCGCCGGTTCGTCAAGAACAACCGCCTCATCAACGCTGGCTTCCTCTGGGCCTTCGCCGCCCTCACCGCCTCACCGGGAGCGAACGCGCACTACCGACGCCGACGCGAGCACGGAGACTGGCATGCCGCCGCGCAACGGCACTTGCTGAACCGCTTCCTCGGCCAGCTCCACCACTGTGTCAAGGCCCAGCAGCATTTCGACGAACAGCAGGCCTTTGCACCGCTCCTTCCAGCGCATGCATGCCCCGCCAACCCGACCGACTCCGTCGACGAGAACGACGGCAGTTCGACAGAGCCACGCTGTCGAGCGCGAACTCAATCAGAGGGCGTGACCGGGGCCCGCAGGCCGAGCCACTGATCGGCATCCCAGGCCCGGAACCGCTCCGCTTCGGTGAACCCCAGCTTTGCCGCGAGGCGCATCGAACGGACGTTGGCGGTCTGGGTGGCGAGCACCACCGGCTCACCCGGAAGGACGTCTTCGAGCCAGTCCAGTGCCGCCGCGCACGCCTCGGCGGCATACCCGAATCCCCACGCCCGCGGCAGGAACAGGTAGCCGAGATCGACCTTCCCCACGGCAGTGGGGCAGAGGTGCTCCGTTGCTCTCCTGAGCAGGATCTGGCCGATCATCGCCCCTTCGAGATCGACGACGAAGCTCCCGGACCGCCGCCCGGGCGTCTCGGGCATCTCGCGCTCAAGCTCGTCACGCGGGCGAGGGCCGCCGAGATAGGTGTGCACCTCCGACGAGGCGTGCAGCTCGATGAACGCCGCACGGTCCCAGGCCTCGGGCTCACGCAGCACGAGCCTCTCGGTCTTGATCGGTGCAGGCGGCCACGCAACAGGTCCGAGATCATTCATGTTGGCCAGCCAATCAGCGGCCTCAGTGGTGATCAAGACTCGCGGTCCCTCTTGACTTCTTATCCCTCTGAGATGTCTTTGAGGGCCCGAACATGCGACCCGTCCACGGCGTAGTCGTCCAACTCCAGAAGCTCCGCCTGGCGCAGCTCAGTCAGAAGGGCGGCGTGCAGGCGGGGCCAGACGCCAGCCTCGGTCCAGTCCCGCAGCCGGCGCCACGCCGTCACCCCGGAGCAGCCCACGACCTCGGTGGGAACGTCGCGCCATGCGACACCGGTCCGCAACACGTACAGCACGCCTGCGAGTGCCGTCCGGTCCGCAACGCGCAAGCGTCCGGGATAGCGGCGGCGCCGTTCAGGAACGGGAGGCAAGAGCGGAGCCACGCGCTCCCACAGATCATCCGGAACAAGACCAGAACGCACCCGGATACCCTGCCGGACAAGATCGCCAAGTACAAGGCCACCGAGCACAACTCATTCTGAAACGATCAGTTACTCCTCCTCGTACTCCGGAAGCCTCTGTCCCCGGCTCTCTGCGATGTTCAGTACGTCCGTCAGGCTCTCGATCAGCCGTCCGGCGATCCACCTCAGCTCACCTGCCGTCAGCTCGGCTGCCTCACCGACCATCGGCCGTGCCAACTCCACGATGACCGTTGCCGTTTCGATCTGCTGGCTCTCGATCCTGTCTGCCAGCAAGGACAGGGGAGTCGGTGATCCGTCAGTGATCAGGTGCGCCCTCTTCCCTTCCGGCCCAGAGAACGGCAACAGCCGGACAACGCTACGCTCTGCCATGTCATCCCTGCTTTCGTCAGGTGTGGCCACGCCCCCGGACAGTTCGCCCTGTCGCGGGGGTCCTTTCTTGGCTCACCAGACTACCTGGGTATCTGACTACCTCGATAGCGCGTTGGGTGAATCTCTCGCACGCTGAATAGGTGGAGATCAACAGGGCAGAGCCGCATTGGCCACAGGTGGCAGAGGAGATCCGGCGACGCATCCGTGAGGGCATGTACGCCCCTGGTGCGCGCGTGCCGGGCACTGTGGCACTGGCAGCAGAGTTCGACGTGTCGCAGTCAACGGCATCCCGAGCACTGGCCAGGCTCCGCACTGAGGGAGTTGTGTACGTGATCAGTGGACGTGGCTACTTCGTCTCAGAGCCCACGTAATCCAGTACCAACCTGGCCCACTGCCACCCATACTCGATCACGTGTTCCTGACGATCTCGACTACCGGCAACGAGCAGCGCCCGGCTACTGACCTGGGGTTTCTCCTCCATAAGCACCCTGACAACCCGTTCTCAACCAAGCTGTCCTACGGCACGGGGCACGTCTTCTACCCCGAGGCGGACGACCGGCGCTGCACGGCCGCGCTGTTGCTGGAGATCGACACGCTCGCGCTGGTCCGGCGGGGCAAGGGCAAGGGCCGCGGCGGCGCGCCCGACGCGGCGCTCGCGCAGTACGTCAACGACCGTCCGTACGCGGCCTCCTCGCTGCTCGCCGTCGCGCTCAGCGGTGTCTTCTCCAGCGCCCTGCGCGGGGTGTGCACCGCCCGCCCCGAGCGGGCCGCCGCCCCGCTGCCGCTGCGCATCGAGGTGCCCGCGCTGCCCGCCCGCGGCGGCGCCGATCTCGTCCGACGGCTCTTCGAGCCGCTCGGCTGGACGGTGAGCGCCGACCCGGTGCCGCTCGACGCGCAGTTCCCGCAGTGGGGCGACTCGCGGTACGTCCGTCTCGTCCTGGAGTCGGAGGCGCTGACCCTCGCCGAGGCGCTGCGCCATCTGTACGTCCTGCTGCCGGTCCTCGACGACGCCAAGCACTACTGGGTCTCCTCCGACGAGGTCGACAAGCTGCTGCGGGCCGGCGAGGGCTGGCTGCCCGGCCATCCGGAGCAGCAGCTGATCACCAGCCGGTATCTCTCCCGCCGCTGGTCGCTGACCCGCCAGGCCAGGGAGCGGCTGGAGCTGGTGCGGCTCGCCGAGGCCGACGACAGCGAGGTCGAGCAACTCGACAACGCCGTCGAGGCGGAGACCGAGGCGGAGGAGAAGCCGACCCCGCTCGCCGTGCGGCGAAGGGACGCGATCGTCGCGGCCCTGCACGCCTCGGGCGCGGCCCGGGTCCTCGACCTGGGCTGCGGGCAGGGCCAGTTGGTGCAGGCGCTGCTCAAGGACGTGCGGTTCACCGAGATCGTCGGTGTCGACGTGTCCGTGCGGGCGCTCACCATCGCCGCGCGGCGGCTGAAGCTGGACCGCATGGGGGAGCGGCAGGCGTCCCGGGTCCGGCTCGTGCAGGGCTCTCTCGCCTACACCGACAACCGGCTCAAGGGCTATGACGCCGCCGTGCTCAGCGAGGTGATCGAGCATCTCGACCTGCCCCGGCTGCCCGCTCTGGAGTACGCCGTGTTCGGGCACGCCCGCCCGAAGACGGTCCTCGTGACCACCCCGAACGTGGAGTACAACGTCCGCTGGGAGTCCCTGCCAGCCGGACACGTCCGGCACGGCGACCACCGCTTCGAGTGGACCCGCGAGGAGTTCCGCACCTGGGCGCAGGCGGTCGCCGAACGGCACGGATACGACGTGGAGTTCGTACCCGTCGGGCCGGACGACCCCGACGTGGGGCCGCCCACCCAGATGGCCCTGTTCCACCGCGACGACACCGAGAAGGAGGCGAAGGCGGCATGACCCTGAACCGCACGGGACGGACCCTCCCCGTCCCCGACCTCTGCCTCGTCGTCCTCGTCGGCGCCTCCGGCTCCGGCAAGTCCACCTTCGCCCGCCGGCACTTCAAGCCGACCGAGGTGATCTCCTCGGACTTCTGCCGCGGTCTCGTCTCCGACGACGAGAACGACCAGAGCGCGACCCGGGACGCCTTCGACGTCCTGCACTACATCGCCGGCAAGCGGCTGGCCGCCGGCCGCCGTACCGTCGTGGACGCCACCAGCGTGCAGCAGGACGCCCGGCGTCAGCTGATCGAGCTGGCGAAGAGGCACGACGTGCTGCCCATCGCCATCGTGCTGGACATGCCGGAGGAGGTGTGCGCCGAGCGCAACGCGGCCCGCACCGACCGTGCCGACATGCCCCGCCGGGTCATCCAGCGCCACATCCGCGAACTGCGCCGCTCGCTCAGGCACCTGGAGCGCGAGGGCTTCCGCAAGGTGCACGTCCTGCGCGGGGCCGAGGAGGCGGAGAGCGCCACCGTCGTCACCGAGAAGCGCTTCAACGACCTGACCCACCTCACCGGCCCGTTCGACATCGTCGGCGACATCCACGGCTGCGCGGCCGAACTGGAGTCGCTGCTGGCCAAGTTGGGCTATGTGGACGGCGTGCACCCCGAGGGCCGTACCGCCGTGTTCGTCGGTGACCTGGTCGACCGCGGCCCGGACACCCCGGGTGTGCTGCGCCGCGTGATGTCCATGGTCGCCTCCGGAAACGCGCTGTGCGTGCCCGGCAACCACGAGAACAAGTACGGCCGCCACCTCAAGGGCCGCAAGGTCCAGCACACCCACGGGCTCGCCGAGACCATCGCGCAGATGGAGGGCGAGAGCCAGGAGTTCAAGGACCAGGTCCGCGCGTTCCTCGAAGGACTCGTCAGCCACTACGTCCTCGACGGCGGCAAGCTGGTCGTCTGCCACGCCGGCCTGCCCGAGAAGTACCACGGCCGTACCTCCGGCCGGGTCCGCTCGCACGCCCTGTACGGCGACACCACCGGCGAGACCGACGAGTTCGGGCTGCCGGTGCGCTACCCGTGGGCGGAGGACTACCGAGGCCGGGCGGCCGTGGTCTACGGCCACACTCCGGTCCCGGAGGCGACATGGCTGAACAACACCATCTGCCTGGACACCGGCGTGGTCTTCGGCGGCAAGCTGACCGCGCTGCGCTGGCCGGAGCGGGAACTGGTCGACGTACCGGCCGAGCGGGTCTGGTACGAGCCGACGCGCCCGCTGCGCGCCGAGGCGCCCGGCGGTCAGGACGGCCGGCCGCTGGACCTGGCGGACGTGTACGGCCGCAGGGCCGTGGAGACCCGGCACGCGGGCAGGGTGGCGGTCCGGGAGGAGAACGCGGCGGCGGCCCTGGAGGTCATGAGCCGCTTCGCGACCGACCCGCGGCTGCTGCCCTACCTGCCGCCGACCATGGCGCCGACGGCGACCTCGCACCGGGAGAGCTATCTGGAACACCCCGCCGAGGCCTTCGCGCAGTACGCGGTGGACGGCGTCGAGCGGGTCGTGTGCGAGGAGAAGCACATGGGCTCGCGGGCCGTGGCCCTGGTGTGCCGGGACGCGGAAGCGGCACGCAAGCGCTTCGGAGTGGACGGCCCCACAGGGTCCCTCTACACCCGTACCGGGCGGCCGTTCTTCGACGACGAGACGGTGACCGAGGAGATCCTCGGCCGGCTGCGCTCGGCGATCACGGACGCCGGGCTCTGGGACGAACTGGCCACCGACTGGCTGCTGTTGGACGCCGAGCTGATGCCGTGGTCGCTGAAGGCGTCCGGGCTGCTGCGGTCGCAGTACGCGGCCGTCGGCGCCGCGTCCGGCGCGGTGTTCCCGGGTGCGCTGGCCGCCCTGGAGGCCGCGGCGGCGCGCGGCGCCGACGTGGGCGCACTGCTGGACCGGCAGCGGGAACGCGCGTCCGACGCGGCCGCGTTCACCGCCGCCTACCGCCGGTACTGCTGGACCACGGACGGCCTGGACGGCGTACGCCTGGCGCCGTTCCAGCTCCTTGCCGTGCAGGGCCGCAGCCTCGCCGCGCTGCCGCACGACGAGCAACTGGCCCTGATCGACCGGCTGGTGGAGCACGACGGCACCGGGCTGCTGCAGACCACCCGGCGGCTGTACGTCGACACCGGTGACCCGGAGTCGGTGCGCGCGGGCGTCGACTGGTGGCTGGAGATGACCGGCCGCGGCGGTGAGGGCATGGTGGTCAAGCCGGTCGGCGCGCTGGTCCGGAACGCGGAGGGCCGGCTGGTGCAGCCCGGCATCAAGTGCCGGGGCCGCGAGTACCTGCGGATCATCTACGGCCCCGAATACACCCGGCCGGACAACCTGGCCAGGCTCCGGCAGCGGTTCCTGAACCACAAGCGGTCCCTCGCCCTGCGCGAGTACGCCCTCGGCCTGGAGGCCCTGGACCGGCTCGCGGACGGGGAGCCGCTGTGGCGGGTGCACGAGGCGGTGTTCGGGGTGCTGGCCCTGGAGTCGGAGCCGGTGGACCCACGGTTGTGAGACCGGGCCGCCGTATCCGCACCCTTCCTGTTCTCGTCAATGGGACGAGAACAGGAAGGGGCGGAAACGGTCGAGAAGGGCGTGAAGACGGGCGGCTGCGGCCAGGATGGAGGCATGGCATACCACGTCGACTCCGAGGCCGGTCGGCTGCGCCGCGTGATCCTGCACCGGCCCGACCTAGAGCTCAAGAGGCTCACTCCCAGCAACAAGGACGCCCTCCTCTTCGACGACGTGCTGTGGGTGCGCCGGGCGCGTGCCGAGCACGACGGGTTCGCCGACGCCCTGCGGGACCGCGGAGTCGCCGTCCACCTCTTCGGTGACCTGCTGGCCGAAGCCCTGGAACTGCCCGAGGCCCGCACTCTGGTCCTCGACCGGGTCTTCCACGAGAAGGAGTACGGCCCCCTCGCCACCGACCATCTGCGCGCCGCGTTCGCCGCCCTGCCCGCGCCCGAGCTGGCCGAGGTGCTCGTGGGTGGGATGACCAAGCGGGAGTTCCTGGAGGCGCACGCGGAGCCGACCTCGGTCCGCTTCCATGTGATGGACCTCGACGACTTCCTCCTCGGACCCCTCCCCAACCACCTCTTCACCCGCGACACCTCCGCCTGGATCTACGACGGGGTCGCCATCAATGCCATGCGGCTGCCCGCGCGGCAGCGCGAGACCGTCCACTTCGAGGCCATCTACCGTCACCATCCGCTGTTCCGCGACGAGACGTTCCACGTCTGGTCCCAGGGGCAGGCCGACCACCCCTCCACCATCGAGGGCGGCGATGTGCTGGTGATCGGCAACGGCGCGGTCCTGGTCGGCATGAGCGAGCGCACCACGCCGCAGGCCGTGGAAATGCTGGCGTACAAGCTGTTCGCGGCCGGCTCGGCGCGCACCATCGTCGCGCTCGACATGCCCAAGCGGCGCGCCTTCATGCACCTCGACACCGTGATGACCATGGTCGACGGTGACACCTTCACCCAGTACGCCGGGCTCGGCATGCTGCGCTCCTACACCATCGAACCGGGGGTCGGCGAGAAGGAGCTGAAGGTCACCGACCATCCGCCGGAGCACATGCACCGCGCGATCGCCGCCGCCCTCGGCCTCGGCGAGATCCGGGTGCTGACCGCCACCCAGGACGTGCACGCCGCCGAGCGGGAGCAGTGGGACGACGGCTGCAACGTCCTCGCGGTCGAACCGGGCGTCGTCGTCGCCTACGAGCGCAACTCGACGACCAACACCCACCTGCGCAAGCAGGGCATCGAGGTGATCGAGATCCCGGGCAGCGAGCTGGGCCGGGGCCGGGGCGGACCGCGGTGCATGAGCTGTCCCGTGGAGCGAGACGCCGTATAAAAATGTGAAAGGTCGTATAGACTTCCACGGTCCCCTGTAGTCTTAGTCATCTGGAGCCCCCATGGCGACAGTCCCGACCGCCCTCGCCGGCCGCCACTTCCTCAAGGAGCTGGACTTCACCGACGAGGAGTTCCGCGACCTGGTCGAGCTGGCCGCCGAGCTGAAGGCCGCCAAGCAGGCCGGGGCCGAGACGCAGTACCTGCGCGGCAAGAACATCGCGCTCGTCTTCGAGAAGACCTCGACCCGCACCCGCTGCGCCTTCGAGGTCGCCGCCGCCGACCAGGGCGCCCACACCACCTACCTCGACCCGGCCGGCTCGCAGATCGGGCACAAGGAGTCCGTGAAGGACACCGCCCGCGTTCTCGGCCGGATGTTCGACGCCATCGAGTACCGCGGACACGGCCAGGGCGTCATCGAGGAGCTGGCCACCTACGCCGGTGTCCCCGTCTACAACGGCCTCACCGACGAATGGCACCCCACCCAGATGCTCGCCGACGTGCTCACCATGACCGAGCACACCGACAAGCCGCTGGCCGAGGTCGCCTTCGCCTACCTCGGCGACGCCCGCTACAACATGGGCAACTCCTACCTGGTCACCGGCGCCCTGCTCGGCATGGACGTGCGGATCGTCGCGCCCCGGCTGCTGTGGCCGGACGAGACGATCATCGAGCTGGCCCGGCAGCTCGCCACCGCCTCCGGCGCCCGGATCGCGCTCACCGACGAGGTGAAGGAGGGCGTGCGCGGCGCGGACTTCATCGCCACCGACGTATGGGTGTCGATGGGCGAGCCCAAGGAGGTCTGGGACGAGCGCATCGCGCTGCTCGGCCCGTACGCCGTGACCATGGACGTCCTCGCCGCCACCGGCAACCCGGACGTGAAGTTCCTGCACTGCCTGCCGGCCTTCCACGACCTCGGCACCGCCGTCGGCCGTGAGATCCACGAGCGGCACGGGCTCACCGAGCTGGAGGTCACCGACGAGGTGTTCGAGTCCGAGCACTCCGTGGTCTTCGACGAGGCGGAGAACCGGATGCACACGATCAAGGCGGTCCTCGTGGCCACCCTGGCGGGTACGTCACACAGCGTTGCCTGACCCACGTCACCAGGCCTTATCCTGACCGGCGGCCCGGCACCACCCCTGCCGGGGCCGCCGCCGCGACCGCATCACGGTCGCCCGCACCACCAGAAACGAGCACCACCCGCATGCCCGCTCCCCGCATCAAGTCCCCGCATCTGCTGGTCGCCGAATCCGGCGCCGACCGCGAGGGACACGGCCTGAAGCGCACCATGGGCCTCTTCCAGCTCATCTGCTTCGGCGTCGGCGCCATCGTCGGCACCGGCATCTTCGTCGGCCTCTCCGACTCGGTCGCCCAGGCCGGTCCTGCCGTCGTCGTCTCCTTCGTCCTCGCCGCGATCACCTGCGTCTTCACCGCGTTCTCCTTCGCGGAGCTGGGCGGCGCGATCCCGGTCTCCGGCTCCTCGTACTCCTTCGCCTACGCCGGACTCGGCGAGTCCACCGCCTTCCTGGTCGGCTGGTGCCTGCTGCTGGAGTACGGCATCTCCATCTCGGCCGTCGCCGTCGGCTGGAGCCAGTACGTCAACGAGCTGCTGCACAGCCTGACCGGCTGGCAGCTCCCGGCCGCGCTGTCCGCCGGACCGGGCGACGGCGGGGTCGTCAACCTCCCCGCCGTGATCGTCATCGCCATGGCCTCCGTCCTGCTGGTGCGCGGGGTGCGCGAGAGCGCCCGGGCGACGGCCGCCATGGCCGCCGTGAAGCTGGTCGTCCTGCTGGCCTTCTGCGCCATCGGCTACAGCGCCTTCAAGCACGGCAACCTCACCCCGTTCTCGCCGGCCGGCCTCGGCGGCATCGGCGCGGGCACCACCGCCGCGTTCTTCTCCTACATCGGCTTCGACGCGATCACCACGGCCGGCGAGGAGGCGAAGAACCCGCGCCGGGACATCCCGGTCGCGATCATGGTCTGCATGGGCCTGGTGACCCTGCTCTACTGCGCGGTCGCGGTCGCCGCGATCGGCGCCATCGGCGGCAAGCAGGTCGCCGGCCGCCCCGCGGCCCTCTCCTACGTCGTCAACGAGGTCACCGGCTCCGCCGTCGGCGGCGGTGTGATCGCCTTCGGCGCGGTCGTCGCCATCGCCTCGGTCGTCCTCGCCGTGATGTACGGCCAGACCCGCATCCTGATGTCGATGTCCCGCGACGGCCTGATCCCGCGCGTCTTCGAGAAGGTCAACCCGAAGACCGCCACCCCGGTCGCCGGCACCCTGATCGTCGCCGTCGTCTTCGCGGTCCCGGCGGCCTTCGCCTCCCTCGACGCCGTGATGAACCTGTGCACCATCGGCACGCTCGCCATCATGGCCGTAGTCAACATCGTGGTCATCGCCCTGCGCCGCCGCGAACCGGGCCTCACCCGCAGCTTCCGGGTGCCCCTCTACCCCGTGGGCCCGCTGCTCGGCGTCGCCTTCTGCCTGTACCTGATGTACGAGACCGGCTGGCAGACCTGGATCCAGTTCGCCGTGTTCCTCGCGGTGGGCCTGCTCATCTACTACGGCTACGGCCGCCGGCACTCCACGCTGGCCACGGCCGTCCCCGAGGTCACGCCGAGCGCCGCCGCTGAGCGGGAACCGCAGGCAGTCTGAACCACACCGCCTTGCCCGACTCCGTGGGGCGGTGACCGCAGGACGAGCTGAGGGCGCGGATCAGCAGCAGCCCGCGCCCGCCCTCCTGCCAGACGTCGGGCTCCTCGATCACCGGGCGGGCCAGATGGCCGGGCGGCGCCGGGTCCGGGTCGTGCACCTCGACCTGGCAGCCGGTCGGCAGCAGCTCCACCACCAGCTCTATCGGGCCTCGCCCGGCGGTGTGCTCCACCGCGTTGGCCACCAGTTCCGCCGTGAGCAGCTCCGCGGTGTCACAGTCGGCCGTGTGCTCCACCTCGGCGAGGGCCGTGCGCACCAGGGCGCGGGCCACGGGCACCGCCGCTGCGGTGTGCGGCAGCGCGATGCGCCAGGAGGCCGATTCGATGGGGCGTTCGTGCAAGGCGAGTCCGTTCATGGAGCAGGCTGTCCTGCTTTCAACTGTAGGAATGGTACGGGCCCCGGCCGCAGGGGCCGTCGACGGGCTTCGCCCGGGACCTTCGGCCCCGGTACCGGCGGCTTACCCCGGCGAACGACCCGCCTCGCCTGTCCGTGCCCCTTGTTACGGCGCTGTCGACGACCGGTGACGCACGTGACCGGACTCGGCCAATCCGACCGAGGCGTGTCGCGCACTCATGACGACAGTCACAAACAAGTGATAACTTCGAGGGACAGTGCAACGTACGGCACCGCCGCCCTAGGAGGCCGCACGTCATGAGTCCCTTCACCGGCTCCGCCGCCCGCACCTCCGACTGGGAGCACCTACGGGTCCAGCTCGCCGACGGGGTCGCCACCGTCACCCTCACCCGCCCCGAGAAACTCAACGCGCTCACCTTCGGCGCCTACGCCGACCTGCGCGACCTGCTGGCCGAGCTGTCCCGGGAGCGTGCCGTACGCGCCCTGGTGCTGGCCGGTTCCGGGCGGGGCTTCTGCTCCGGCGGCGACGTCGACGAGATCATCGGCGCCACCCTCGCCATGGACACGGCCCAGCTGCTCGACTTCAACCGGATGACGGGCCAGGTCGTACGGGCGATCCGTGAATGCCCGTTCCCGGTGATCGCCGCGGTGCACGGAGTGGCGGCGGGCGCCGGAGCGGTCCTGGCGTTGGCGGCCGACTTCCGCGTGGCGGACCCGACCGCCCGCTTCGCCTTCCTCTTCACCCGCGTCGGCCTGTCCGGCGGCGACATGGGCGCGGCCTATCTGCTGCCCCGGGTCGTCGGCCTCGGCCACGCCACCCGCCTGCTCATGCTGGGCGAACCGGTCCGGGCCCCCGAGGCCGAGCGCATCGGCCTGATCAGCGACCTCGCCGAGGAGGGCCGCGTGGACGAGACGGCGGCGGCTCTGGCCCGCCGCCTGGCGGACGGCCCCGCCCTGGCGTACGCCCAGACGAAGGCATTGCTGACAGCCGAGCTGGACATGCCGTTGGCGGCGTCCGTGGAACTGGACGCCTCGACCCAGGCCCTGCTGATGAACGGCGAGGACTACGCGGAGTTCCACGCGGCCTTCACGGAGAAGCGCCCGCCGAAGTGGCGGGGGAGGTGAGCCTTCATGCGCGTGGCGATCACCGGCGGCGGTCCGGGCGGCCTGTACGCGGCGGCGCTGCTGAAACGGCTCGACCCGACCCGTGAGATCACGGTCTGGGAACGCAACGCCCCCGACGAGACCTTCGGCTTCGGAGTCGTCCTCTCCGACGAAACACTGGGCGGCATCGAGCACGCCGACCCCGTGGTCTTCGAGGCCCTGCAAAGGGACTTCGTCCGCTGGGACGACATCGACATCGTGCACCGGGGCGTCACCCACCGCTCCGGCGGCCATGGCTTCGCCGCGCTCGGCCGCCGCCGCCTCCTGGAGATCCTGCACGAGCGCTGCCGCTCCCTCGGCGTGCGGATCGAGTTCCGTACCGAGGCCCCTCACCCGGACGCCCTCTCCGCCGAGTACGACCTCGTCATCGCCGCCGACGGGGTGCGCAGCACCACCCGCGAGACCTACGCCGAGGCGTTCCGCCCGACGCTGACCGAGCACCGCTGCCGCTACATCTGGCTCGCCGCCGACTTCCCCTTCGACGCCTTCCGCTTCGAGATCGCCGAGACCGAGTACGGCGTGCTGCAGCTGCACGGCTATCCGTACGCGGCCGACGCCTCCACCGTGATCATCGAAATGCGCGAAGAGGTGTGGAAGGCGGCGGGATTCGACGAAGTCACCCCCCAGGAATCCATCGAACGCTGCGCCAAGACCTTCGCCGAAGCCCTCCGCGGCCGCCCCCTGCGCTCCAACAACTCGGCCTGGACGACCTTCCGTACGGTGGTCAACGACCGCTGGTCGCACGGCAATGTCGTCCTCCTCGGCGACGCCGCGCACACCGCCCACTTCTCCATCGGCTCCGGCACCAAGCTCGCCGTGGAGGACGCGCTGGCCCTGGCCGCGTGCCTGCAGGAACAGCCGGACGTGCCCAGCGCGCTGGCGGCCTACGAGGAGGAGCGCAAACCCGTCGTCGCCTCCACCCAGCGCGCCGCCCGGGCCAGCCTCGAATGGTTCGAGAACCTGCCCCTCTATCTCCACCAGCCGTCCCGCCAGTTCGCCTTCAACCTGCTCACCCGCAGCCGCCGCGTCACCCACGACAACCTCCGGCTGCGTGACGCCCGCTTCACCGCGGCGGTCGAGCGCGAGTTCGGCTGCCCGCCCGGCACACCCCCGATGTTCACCCCGTTCCGGCTGCGCGGTCTGACCCTGCGCAACCGGGTCGTGGTGTCGCCGATGGACATGTACTCCGCGACCGACGGCCTCCCCGGCGACTTCCACCTCGTGCATCTCGGCGCCCGCGCCCTCGGCGGGGCCGGGCTCGTCATGACCGAGATGGTGTGCGTCAGCGAGGAGGGCCGCATCACGCCGGGCTGCACCGGTCTCTACACCGGCCGGCAGGCCGAGGCATGGCGGCGGGTCACCGACTTCGTGCACACCCAGACGCCCGGCACCGCGATCGGCGTACAGCTCGGCCACGCCGGCCGCAAGGGCTCCACCAAGCTGATGTGGGACGGCATCGACGAGCCGCTGCCCCACGGCAACTGGCCCCTCGTCGCCGCCTCCCCCCTGCCGTACAAGCCGGGCAGCCAGGTGCCGCGGCAGCTCTCCCGGGCCCAACTCACCGACATCCGCGAGCAGTTCACGGCCGCCGCCTGGCGGGCCGCGCGGGCCGGCTTCGATCTGCTGGAACTGCACTGCGCGCACGGCTATCTGCTCTCCGGCTTCCTGTCCCCGCTCACCAACCGGCGCACCGACGCCTACGGCGGCTCGCCGGAGCGGCGGCTGAGGTTCCCGCTGGAGGTCTTCGACGCCGTACGCGCGGTGTGGCCGGCCGAGCGGCCCATGACGGTCCGCATCTCGGCCACCGACTGGGCCGAGGGCGGTACGACCGCCGAGGACGCGGTGGAGATCGCCCGCGCCTTCGCCGCGCACGGGGCGGACGCGATCGACGTCTCCACCGGGCAGGTCGTGGCCGAGGAGCAGCCGGAGTTCGGGCGGTCGTACCAGACGCCGTTCGCCGACCGCATCCGGCACGAGGTGGGGGTCCCGGTGATCGCCGTCGGCGCGATCTCCTCCTGGGACGACGTCAACTCCCTGATCCTCGCCGGGCGTACGGACCTGTGCGCGCTGGCCCGTCCGCACCTGTACGACCCGCACTGGACCCTGCACGCGGCGGCCGAGCAGGGGTACGACGGACCGGGCGTCGGCTGGCCCGCGCCGTACCGGGCGGGCAGCCGGCGCCCGCAGACCGGGCGCACGGACGCCCCGAAGCCCCGGCTGACCCTGGACGGCTGATGGTCGGTGCCGCCTGCTGTACTCGGCCCGTGAGCGTGATTTTCGAGTACTTCCGGGCTGCCGACCGGGATGGCCCGACCCGGACAAAGTGCCCTACCCCCATGAGACGTATCCCCTGGCCGGGACCGCCTGGGACAGCGGGAGCTGGGACTACGAGGAAGCGGCGGAATGCGTGCGCATGTTCGTCGGCCTGGCGCAGCGGGCCAGGGCGGCCGGGGCGCAGCTGTACTGCCGGTTCTGCGCCTGACCCGCCTCGGAGCCCGGGTCACAGCCCCACGAACTCGGCCCCCGCGTCCCGCAGCCGCCTGTGCAGTCCCTGGAACACCTCCGCCGAGCGCACGCCCGGCCAGCCCGCCGGCAGCAGCTCGGTGGGCAGGCCGGGGTCGGTGTAGGGCAGATGGCGCCAGGAGTCGAGGGCGAGGAGGTAGTCGCGGTAGGCCTCCTCGGGCGGGGTGCCGGTACGGCGTTCCCAGGCGCGCAGCACCGGGGCGTGCGCGTCCAGGAAGCGCTCGTGCTCCTTGGCGATCGCGGCCAGGTCCCACCAGCGGGCGACCGCCTCGGCCGTCGGCGCGAAGCCGAGATGCTCGCCGCGGAAGAAGTCGACGTACGGATCGAGGCGCAGCCGGCGCAGGGTGTGCCGGGTCTCCTCGTACAGCCGGGCCGGGGCGATCCACACCCCGGGGGCCGCCGTGCCGAAGCCCAGGCCCGCCAGCCGGGAGCGCAGCACATGCCGCTTCTGCCGCTCCGACTCGGGCACGGAGAACACCGCGAGCACCCAGCCCGCGTCCGCCACGGGCGCGGTCGCGTAGATCCGCCGGTCGCCGTCCTCCAGCAACTGGCGTGCTTCCGGGGAGAGTTCATAGCCCGCCGCACCCTGCTCCGTACGGGCCGGCTGCAGCAGGCCGCGCCGTTTGAGCCGGGACACGGAGGAACGGACGGAGGGCGCGTCCACACCGACCGCGGCCAAGAGGCGGATCAGCTCGGAGACGGGCATCGGGCCGGACAGATAGCGGCCGTACGCCCCGTAGAGCGTGACGATGAGGGACCTGGGGGCGTGCTGCTCGGACACGTTGATCATTTTAGGTCGTCGGCGTCACTGCCGGTCACCTTCGTCGCGCAGCCGGAACCGCTGGAGTTTGCCGGTGGCCGTGCGGGGCAGGGCGTCCAGGAAGACGAACTCGCGCGGGCATTTGTACGGCGCCAGTTCCGCCTTGAGGTAGGCCCGCAGCGGCTCGGGGTCGCGCGGGACCCCCTTGCGCAGCACCGTGTAGGCCACGACGACCTGTCCGCGTGCCTCGTCGGGGCGGCCCACGACCGCCGCCTCCACCACGTCCGGGTGGCGCAGCAGCGCGTCCTCCACCTCCGGTCCGGCGATGTTGTACCCGGCAGAGATGATCATGTCGTCGGCGCGGGCCACATAGCGGAAGTAGCCGTCGGGCTCGCGGACGTAGGTGTCGCCGGTGATGTTCCAGCCGTCGCGCACATATCCGCGCTGGCGCGGATCGGCGAGATAGCGGCAGCCGACCGGGCCGCGCACGGCGAGCAGTCCGGGCTTCCCGTCGGGCACCGGCGCGCCATGCGCGTCCTGCACCCGCGCCTGCCAGCCCGGCACCGCCAGGCCCGTGGTGCCCGGTCTGATGGCGTCGTCGGCGGCGGAGACGAAGATGTGCAGCAGCTCGGTGGCGCCGATGCCGTTGATGATGCGGATGCCGGTGCGTTCGTGCCAGGCCTGCCAGGTGGCCGCGGGCAGGTTCTCGCCGGCCGACACACAGCGCCGCAGCGACGAGACGTCGTAGCCGTCGAGCTGCTCCAGCAGGGCGCGGTAGGCGGTCGGGGCGGTGAACAGGACCGAGACGCGGTGCTCGGCGATCGCGGGCAGCAACTGGCGGGCGCCGGCCTGCTCCAGGAGCAGGGAGCTGGCGCCGGCCCGCATCGGGAAGACCACAAGGCCGCCCAGGCCGAAAGTGAACCCGAGCGGGGGACTGCCCGTGAACACGTCGTCCGCCCGGGGCCGCAGCACATGCCGCGAGAAGGTGTCGGCTATGGCCAGCACATCGCGGTGGAAGTGCATACACCCTTTCGGGTGACCCGTCGTCCCCGAGGTGAACGCGATCAGGGCCACGTCGTCGGCCGCGGTGTCGACCGCCCGGTACGGCGTGCCGGGCCCGGGGCGGCCGAGGAGGTCGTCCGGGCCGTCCCCGCCGTACGTCGTGATGCGCAGCCCGGGGATGTCGGCCTTCGCCAGGTCGTCCACCGCCCGGATGTCGCACAGCGCGTGCCGCACCAGCGCGATGTCGCACAGCGTGGCCAGCTCGTGCGGGCGCTGCTGGGCCAGCACCGTGACGGCGATCGCGCCCGCCTTCAGCACGGCCAGCCAGCAGGCCGCGAGCCAGGGCGTGGTCGGGCCGCGCAGCAGCACCCGGTTGCCGGGGACCACGCCCAGGTCGCCGGTGAGGACGTGGGCGATCCGGTCGACCCGCGCACGCAGCTCGCCGTACGTCCAGGTCGGGCCGTCCGGGGTGTGGAAGACCGGGCGGCCCGGGTCGGCGTGGTCCAGCAGCTCCGCCGCGCAGTTCAGCCGGCCGGGGTAGCGCAGCTCCGGCAGGTCGAACCGCAGCTCGGGCCATTCGTCCGGCGGCGGCAGATGGTCGCGCGCGAAGGTGTCGACGTGGGCCGAGCGATGCATGGCGGTTCGCCCCCTTGCCGTGACAGACGTCGAGACGGGCGTCGTGGTGGGCACCGGCGTCCTGGTGGGCTCGCCCAACGAGCGTATCGTCTTGGTGACGGCAGTCAAGCTTGCGCGATAACGTCGGAAGGGTGACGAGGGGGGCGGGACCGAGGTCCCCCCCGGCAGGAACAGGGGGCAGGCAGACGCCCCCGGACGGCGCAGGGAAGGGCTGTGGCGGCCCCTCCCGGAGGGAGGACCGGCAGTGCCCGCATTCTCGCTCGAACCAGAGCAAACCGCCTGGTGTACCGAGCTGCGCACGCTGGCCGCGCAGCGGCTGCGGCCGCTCGCCGACAAGGGAGAACCAGGACACGTCAATCGGCCGCTCCTCACCGAACTCGGCCGACTCGGGCTGCTGGAGCGGCTGTTCACCTCCGGTGCGCTCGACCTGTGCCTGATGCGCGAGTCCCTCGCCCAGGCCTGCACCGAGGCCGAGACTGCCCTCGCCCTGCAGGGCCTGGGCACCCATCCGGTGCACGCCCACGGCAGCCCCGCCCAGAAGGAACGCTGGCTGCCCCGGGTCGCCGACGGCAGCGCGGTCGCCGCGTTCGCGCTGAGCGAGCCGGGCGCCGGTTCGGACGCGGCCGCGCTGTCCCTCGCGGCCGAGCCCGACGGGACCGGCGGCTGGCGCCTCACCGGCCAAAAGTGCTGGATCTCCAACGCCCCCGAGGCCGACTTCTACACCGTCTTCGCCCGTACCACCCCGGGCGTCGGCGCCCGCGGCGTGACCGCCTTCCTCGTCCCGGCCGACCGGCCCGGGCTCACCGGCAGCGCACTGGAGATGCTCTCGCCGCATCCCATCGGCGCCCTGGACTTCGCCGCCGTCCCGGTCACCGCGGCCGACGTGCTCGGCGAGAGAGACCGCGGCTTCGCCGTCGCCATGGGCACCCTGAACCTGTTCCGCCCCAGCGTCGGTGCCTTCGCGGTCGGCATGGCCCAGGCCGCGCTCGACGCCACCCTCGACCACACCGGCCGCCGCGAGGCCTTCGGCGGCCGGCTGAGCGACCTGCAGGCCGTCTCCCACCAGGTCGCCGAGATGGCGCTGCGCACGGAGGCCGCCCGGCTGATGGTGTACGCGGCGGCGACGGCGTACGACACGGGCGCCGCCGATGTGCCGGGGCGCGCGGCGATGGCCAAGCTGCTCGCCACCGAGACCGCGCAGTACGTCGTCGACACCGCGGTCCAGCTGCACGGCGCCCGCGCCCTGCGCCAGGGCCACCTCCTCGAACACCTCTACCGCGAGGTACGGGCCCCGCGCATCTACGAGGGCGCCAGCGAGGTCCAACGGGGCATCATCGCCAAGGAGTTGTACACCCGGACCCACCGCCAGGAGGCCCCGTGACGACCGAGCGCGTCAACCCGCCCGAGCTGTCCCCGCCCACGGGCTTCTCGCACGCCGTCGTCGCCGCCGGCTCCCGCGTGGTGTTCCTCGCCGGCCAGACCGCCCTCGACGCCGACGGCAAGGTCGTCGGTGACACGCTCCCCGAGCAGTTCGAGCGGGCCCTCGGCAACCTCCTCACGGCCCTGCGCGCGGCCGGCGGCACCCCCGCCGACCTCGCCCGGGTCACCGTCTACGCCACGGACGTCGCCGCGTACCGCGTCCATGCCCGACAACTCGGCCGGATCTGGCGGGAGTCGGCGGGCCGGGACTATCCGGCGATGGCGGTCGTGCAGGTCGTACGGCTGTGGGACGAACAGGCGCTGGTGGAACTGGACGGGTTCGCGGTGCTGCCGTAGACGGCGCGCGCCATGACCGCTCGGGCAGGCACGGTGGGCGCCGGTAGAAGGTTCAGGTCGCCAGGGTGCTCGCCATGACCGCTCGGGCAGCCACGGCGGGCGCCGGGTGAGGGTTCAGGCCGCTACCGCGAGGCGGTCTGCCGGGACCCGGCACGGCGGGACCACGCTGCCGTCCGGGTGCAGTTCGCCGCTGTCGTCGAAGACGATCGAGCCGTCGCACAGCAAGGTCCAACCCTGCTCGGGATGGGCGGCCACCGGGTGCCGCGGGGCGGGGCCGGACGCGGGGCACGAGGACTGGTCGGAGCACATGACGCACCTCCACATCGGGATGTGAGGGGCCGGCGGATGCGGCCGCAGCCCGTCATACCCAGACCATGCCCCCCGGCGTGAACGCCCCGGAACCGCCCGCGGTGAACCGTGACAACACCCGGACAACTCCCGGACGGTGCCGGGACGCGCCACCGAAGGAGTGACGGTCACGCCGGGCCGCCCGGCCGGCCGGTACCAGTGGTAGCCCGCAGCACATCCCCACCGGGAGGTACCCCTCATGCCAGCACGCCCCGCCCTCGCCGCGGCCCTCGGTGCCGCCGCCCTGCTGTGCGCCGCCGTCGCCCCCGCTGCCGCCGACTCGACCGACACCCTGACCATCGACAAGACCGGCCATGTCGCCAAGGACGGCACCATCACGCTCAGCGGCACCTATCGCTGCACGGGGGCCGACGGTGTGACCTTCGTCAGCTCCACGATCAGCCAGGGCGACCGCGCCACGGTGTACGGCATCGGGGGCGCCGCCGCCCAGTGCGACGGTGCCGAGCACCGCTGGGAGAACACCAGCAAGATCTCGCCGAACCCCCTCAAGGCCGGAAAGGCCCATGTGCGGGCGACGGTCACCGAACTGCGCTCCGGCGGCCTGCTGTTGCTGCCGGACTTCCACGCCGTCGAGGACCGGGACATCACGCTCGACCAGGAGTGAGGGGCGGGTCGGCGCCGAGCCGGCCGCCACGAAGGGGTGCCGGGGGCCGCGGGTCCGGCGCCGGCACCCACCGGCTCGTCTGCAGCACCCCGGAGATCCGCTGGGCCAGGCCATGTGACAGTGTTTCAACGTCGCCCAGCGGAAAAGGACTTGATCATGAGCGTAGAGTCCCTGCGGATCGGACTCCAGCTGCCCGCCCGGGAACAGGCGATCAAAGGCAGCTACGCAGCCGCCCCCCCTGCTCGACTTCGCGCGCCAGGCGGAAGCCCTCGGCTTCGACTCCGTCTGGACCGGCGACTTCCTCACCGCCCGCCCCCGCCTCGACCCCCTGGTCGTGCTGTCGGCCGTGGCGGCGGTCACCCACCGCATCACCGTCGGCACCGCCGCCCTCACCCCCGCCCTGCGCCACCCCCTCATCGGCGCCAACATGATCGCGAGTCTCAGCCATGTCGCCGCCGGCCGGCTGGTTCTCGGCCTCGGCTCCGGCTTCCCGCTGGCCGAGACCGAGGAGGAGTTCGCCTCGGTCGGCGCCTCCTACCAGGGCCGGGCCGGTCGCCTGGACGAGATCACCGCACTGTGGCGCACGGCCTGGCGCTCCGGCGAGGACGGCGAACCCACCGAGTTCGACGGGAAGTTCTGGCAGGCGGAACACCTGGACCGGCTCCCCGCACCGGCGGTGCCGGGCGGCCCGCCCCTCTGGCTGGCCGGCAGCGACACCCCCAGGGTGCTCGCCCGCGCGGCGACGCGCTACGACGGCTGGCTTCCCTACCTCCCGGACGTCGACGCCTACGCCCGCGCCCGCCGCCGTATCGCCGAACTCGCCGCGGAGGCCGGCCGCACGGTCACCCCTGCGCTGTACGCCACGATCACCGTGAACGGCAGTGAATCGGCCGCCAAGGCCGAACTGGAGCACTACATCAGCCGCTACTACGGCCGCTCCCCGGAGCAGATGAGCGGCATCCAGGCCTACGCCTGGGGCAGCGCCGAGAAGTGTGCCGAGTGGCTCGGCGGCTACGTCCGGGCCGGCGCCCGCCACCTGGTCGTACGCATCGGATCCCTCGACCCCGAGCCCCAGTTGAAGGAGATCGCCGAGGTGCTGCTGCCCGCGGTACGCGCCCTCGGCCCGTCCGTCACCGTGGAGAGTACGCAGTCGTGACAGAGGCGGATGACGGAGCCCGAACTCGGCGAGCGGGCAAGGAAGTCGGGTTCCCTCCCGGCCGGGACGTGCGACCATCCGCCATCGCCTGCTAGCCGGGCACCTCCTGCCCCCGCCGGACCATCGATCCCCCCGCCGGCCGGCGAAGCGCCGCCACGAACTTGTACCGCGATCCCCGGTACACCGACCGCACCCACTCCACCGGTCTGCCCTCCGCGTCCCGTGAGTGCCGGGACAGCAGCAGCATCGGCAGCCCCACGTCCGTGGCGAGCAACTGCGCCTCGCGCGGAGTCGACAGCGAGGTCTCGATGGTCTCGTCGGCCTCCGCGAGGTGCACGCCGTACACCTCGGCGAGCGCCGTGTACAGCGAGGGATACGTGGCCAGGGAGCCGCGCAGGCCCGGGAAGCGGCGGGTGGACAGGTGGGTCGTCTCGATCGCCATGGGGTCGCCGCTCGCCAGCCGCAGCCGCTCGATGCGCAGCACCCGCTCGCCGACGGCGATACCGAGCAGGCCCGCGAGCCGCTCGTCCGCCGGCACCTCCCCGATGTCCAGCACCTGTGAGGCGGGGGTGAGGCCCTGGGCCCGCATGTCCTCGGTGTGCGAGGTGAGCTGGAGGGTGCGGTACAGCTTGGGCTGGGCGACGAACGTGCCCTTGCCCTGGATGCGGTCGAGGCGGCCCTCGCCGACCAGTTCCTGCAGCGCCTGCCGGATGGTGGTCCGTGAGGTGTCGAAGCGGACGGCCAGCAGTCGCTCGGCCGGCATGGCCGAGCCGGGCCGCAGCTCCTCGGCCATGGCGAGCAGTTGCTGCTTGATCCGGTAGTACTTCGGCACGCGCGCGGTGCGGCCGGACGCCCCTCTGTGCGGCTGGGCGCTGCTGACGTCGGTGGTCATGCCTGCCTTCCCGGCTGTGTCGACGGTCTCCCGTTATAGCGACCAACTGCCCTATGGTCTAGTCCAACCCGCCGGTGCGGGTCCGGTCCGTTCGGAGGATGGGGCGAAAGGTGCGGATGCGGACGGACGCCCTCCGGTGACGTTCTCGTAACGGCCGGAATCGCCTTCCCGGACCACCCTTGACACCCCGAAAGGTCTAGGCCAAGCTCCACCGTACTGGTCTACACCATTAGTGGCCAGGTCCCGAGCCCTACGTGCAACAGCGTCGTACGCAGGTCACCGCCGAGGGCGTGGGGGGTCAGAGGCATCCCTGAGGAGGGTGGCGTGAAGCGCAAGCTCGCTGCCGCGATCGTGATCGCGGGCATGATGGTCTCCGTTGCGGCGTGTGGCGGAAACAGCAGCAAGGACAGTGGCAAGGACGCGGGACCGGACAGCTGGAAGGGCCAGACGCTGACGGTCTGGACCATGACCGGCTCCGCGCCGCCGCAGTGGACCAAGGACGTCCAGGCCGCCTTCGAGAAGAAGACCGGCGCGAAGGTCAAGTTCGAGATCCAGAAGTGGGACGGGATCCAGCAGAAGATCACCACCGCCCTCTCCGAGGACAACCCGCCGGACGTCCTGGAGGTCGGCAACACCCAGACCCCCGCCTATGCGGCCACCGGCGGCCTCGCCGACCTCTCGGACGTCAAGAAGGAGATCGGCGCCGACTGGACGCCCTCGCTCTCCCAGTCCTCGGTGTACGAGAGCAAGCAGTACGCCGCCCCCTGGTACTTCGCCAACCGCGTCGTCCTCTACAACAAGGCGATCTGGGCGAAGGCCGGCATCACGGCCACCCCGAAGACCCGCGACGAGTTCTTCAAGGACCTCGACACCATCGGCAAGAAGACCGACGCCGAGCCGCTCTACCTGCCGGGCCAGAACTGGTACTTCCTCGACGGCCTGATCATCGGCCAGGGCGGCGACCTGGTGAAGAAGCAGGGCGGCAAGTACGTCTCCAACCTCGCCGACCCGAAGGTCGCCGCGGCCATGGAGATCTACAAGAAGTACGCCGCCTACTCCAAGGCACCCAAGGACAAGGACGAGGCCACCCCGCAGCAGGCCACGATCTTCGCCAAGGGCAAGACCGGCGCCATGATCGGCATGGGCTGGGAGGCCGGCACCGCCATCCAGACCGACAAGTCCATCGAGAAGGACCTCGGCTACTTCACCATCCCCGGCGCCACCGCCGACAAGCCCGAGGGCGTCTTCCTCGGCGGCTCCAACCTCGCCGTCGCCCAGAACAGCAAGAAGCAGTCCCTGGCCAAGGAGTTCCTGAAGATCGCCCTGAACGACCAGTACGAGGGCGAACTGGCCAAGCTCAACGGCATCGTCCCCAACAAGACCTCCCTGCAGAGCAACCTCAAGGGCAACGCCGCCGCCGAGGCCGCCGCGCCCGCCGCCGCGGGCGGCGGCACCACCCCGCTGATCCCGGAGTGGGCCGCGGTGGAGAACACCCCGAACCCGATCAAGTCCTACATGACCGCGGTGCTCACCGGTAAGGACCCGGCCGCGGCCGCCAAGGACGTCGAGGGCGAGATCAACAAGCGCCTGGCCCAGCAGAACTGATGACCCGCCGGGGGCGCCGCCGCAGGCGCCCCCGGCTCCCCGCGCCGTCCGCACGTACGGCACGGGGAGTTCGTACGGCCACGGAAGAGATGGCAATTCATGTCAGTGCAGACCGAAGGCACGGACACGGCCGGGGAGCCCGCTGTCCGCAAGGCCCGGATACCGGGGCCGCCGCGGGGTGCGGACCGTGACTCCGGGTCCCCGTCCCGCCGCGGCGTTGCCGCCCCCTACCTGCTCCTGCTGCCCGCGCTGCTGGCCACGGTGGTCCTGCTCGGCTGGCCCCTGGTCAAGAACGGCATCCTGTCGTTCCAGAACCTCAACCCGCGGCAGCTCATCCAGCACCTCACCGAGTGGAACGGCATCGAGAACTACCGGCAGGTGCTGTCCGAGCCGGAGTTCTGGCACGTCGTAGAGCGCACCGTCTTCTTCACCGCCGCCAACGTGGTCCTCATCATGGGGCTCGGCACCCTGATCGGGCTGCTGCTGGCCCGGCTCGGGAAGAAGACACGGCTGTTGCTCATGGTGGGCCTCGTCCTGGCCTGGGCGATGCCCCCGGTCGCCGCCACCACCGTCTACCAGTGGCTGTTCGCCCAGCGCTTCGGCGTCGTCAACTGGGCCCTGGACAAGCTCGGCTGGCACTCCATGGCCGGCCACAACTGGCTCGGCAGCCAGTTCTCCACCTTCTCCGTGGTCGTCCTGCTCATCGTGTGGCAGTCGATCCCGTTCGTGGCGATCAACCTCTACGCCGCCACCACCACGATCCCCAAGGAGCTGTACGAGGCCGCGTCCCTGGACGGCGCCGGCGCCTGGCAGAGCTTCACCTCGGTGACCCTGCCCTTCCTGCGGCCATTCCTGTACGCCACGACCTTCCTCGAGGTCATCTGGGTCTTCAAGGCGTTCACCCAGATCTTCGCGATCAACCAGGGCGGCCCCGACCGCCTCACCGAGACGCTGCCGATCTACGCCTTCGTCGAGGGCGTCGGCAACCAGCACTTCGGCGTCGGCGCGGCGATCTCCTTCCTGACCATCCTGATCCTGCTCGTCATCACCTCGTACTACCTGCGCATGGTGCTCAAGCAAGAGGAGGACGAGCTGTGAAGCGCTCGCTCTTCGGCCGTATTTGGCCCAACGCGACCGCCGCCGTCCTCTTCGTCGGCTTCGTGTTCCCCGTCTACTGGATGTTCGCGACGGCCTTCAAGCCGACCGGCGACATCATCTCCGAGAACCCGGTGTGGTTCCCGACGGACGTCACCCTCAGCCACTTCAAGAAGGCGATCGACGCCGACCACTTCTGGACGCTGGTCGCCAACTCCGTGACCGTGACGGTCCTTTCGGTCGTCTTCTCGCTCGTCATCGCGCTCTTCGCGGCCTTCGCCCTGGCCCGGATGCGGTTCAAGGGCAGGCGCGGGCTCATCGTGACGTTCATGCTGGCGCAGATGGCCCCCTGGGAGGTCATGGTCATCGCCATCTACATGATCGTCCGCGACAACGACATGCTGGACAGCCTGGTCCCGCTCACCGTCTTCTACACGATGATGGTGCTCCCGCTGACCGTCCTGACACTGCGCGGCTATGTGGCCGCCGTGCCGAAGGACCTGGAGGAGGCGGCCATGGTCGACGGCTGCACCCGCTTCCAGGCCTTCGTCCGGGTCATCCTCCCGCTGCTGGCCCCCGGTCTGATGGCGACCTCGCTGTTCGGGTTCATCACCGCCTGGAACGAGTTCCCGCTCGTCCTGATCCTCAACAAGGACATCGACAAGCAGACGCTGCCGCTGTGGCTGTCGCAGTTCCAGACCGCGTTCGGCGACGACTGGGGCGCCACCATGGCCGCCTCGTCCCTGTTCGCGCTGCCCATCCTGATCCTCTTCATCTTCCTGCAACGCAAGGCTGTCAGCGGTCTGACCGACGGCGCCGTGAAGGGATGACGCCCGATGACCACACTCGCCACCGGTGCGGACACCCTCACCCGCGACGCCCTCGCGGTGCTCCAGCCCGGGTTCGCCGGCACCACCGCCCCCGACTGGGTGCGCCGCCGCCTCGGTGAGGGCCTCGCCTCCGTCGCCCTGTTCGGCCGCAACGTCGTCACCGAGGACCAAGTCACCGCGCTCACCGCGCAGTTGCGCGCCGAACGGGACGACCTCCTCGTCGCCATCGACGAGGAGAGCGGCGACGTCACCCGCCTCGACGTCCGCACCGGCTCCTCCTTCCCCGGCAACCACGCCCTCGGCGCCGTCGACGACCCCGACCTCACCCGGGCCGTCTCCCGCGAACTGGGCCGGCGCCTCTCCGCCTGCGGTGTCAACTTCGACTGGGCACCCTCCGCCGACGTCAACGCCAACCCCGACAACCCCGTCATCGGCGTCCGCTCCTTCGGCGCGAGCACCGCCCTGGTCGCCCGGCACACCGCCGCCTGGGTCGAGGGCCTGCAGTCCACCGGCGTCGCCGCCTGCACCAAGCACTTCCCGGGCCACGGCGACACCAACGTCGACTCCCACCACGCCGTGCCCCGCATCGACGTCGACGCCGACACCCTCTACGCCCGCGAACTGCCCCCGTTCCGCGCGGCCATCGCCGCCGGCACCCGGGCGATCATGAGCGCGCACATCCTCGTGCCCGCCCTCGACCCCGACCGCCCCGGCACCCTCTCCCGCCGCATCCTCACCGACCTGCTGCGCGACGAACTCGGCTACCAGGGCCTGATCGTCACCGACGGCATGGAGATGCGCGCGATCTCCGGGACCTACGGACTGGAGTACGGCGTGGTCCTCGCGATCGCGGCCGGCGCCGACGCCATCTGCGTCGGCGGCGGACTGTGCGACGAGGGCACGGTCCTGGGGCTCCGGGACGCCCTCGTGGCCGCCGTACGCTGCGGCGAACTGCCCGAGGAACGGCTCGCCGACGCGGCCGCCCGGGTGCGGAAGCTGGCCGCCTGGACCACCCGGGCACGCGGCGGGGCGGACATCGAGCCCCAGCCGGAGATCGGCCTCGTCGCGGCCCGCCGCGCGCTGCGCGTGACCCGTACCGGCACCGCCGCCCCGCTCAACACCCCTGTGCACGTCGCCCAGTTCGAACCGGAGCGCAACATCGCCGTCGGCGACCAGACCCCCTGGGGCGTCGCCGCCGAGCTGAAGCGGCTGCTGCCCGGCACCGACGCCGCCTCCTTCTCCGGCGACGGAGCCGGCGAAGCGGCCCTCGCCGCCTTGCGGGGCCGCCGGATCGTCGCCGTGGTCCGCGACGAACACCGCCACCCCTGGATGGGCGCCGCCCTCGACACCCTGCTCACCGCCCGCCCCGACACCGTCGTCGTGGAGATGGGCCTGCCGCAGGCCGCCCCGCGCGGCGCCCTGCACATCGCCGCCTACGGCGCCGCCCGGGTCTGCGGAGTGGCGGCGGCGGAGGCCGTCGTCGCGGGCTGACCCACGGGTTCACCGGCCGCCCGCCGGCGCGGGCGGCCCGCTCGATCTTGCTCTTTCCCCGGATCCAACCGCACTTGTGTTCCAGAGGAATCGCATGCAAACGCCCCACCCCTTCCTCCACCGAGCCGCCTCGGCGCGCCCCTACTTCAGCGCCGACGGCGAGACCTACCTCGCCCCCACCCCGCTGCGCGACCTGGAGAAGTCCCGCCCCCTGCGGGTGCTGTCCGAAGCGGACCTCACCTTCTGGCAGACGTACGGCTACGTCGTCGTCCGCGAGGCCGTCACCCCCGGCGAGGCCAAGCAACTCCTCGACTTCGCCTGGGAGTTCCAGCACCTCGACCCCGACCGTCCCGAAACCTGGTACACGGAACCGGAGTTCCGCTCCGCACTCGACCAGCACCTGTTCATCTACGGCTTCGTCGAGGCCTACCACCACCAGCTCCTCTGGGACACCCGCCAGACCCAGCGGGTCTACGACGCCTTCGTGGACGTCTGGGACTGCGCAGAGCTGTGGGTCACCCTGGACCGGCTCAACCTCAACCCGCCCAACATACGCACCCGTTCCCGCTCCCTGATCGAACCCACCGACGACGGCTTCGACATCGAACTGCACTGGGACGTCGACACCACCCGCGCCGTCCTGCCCCAGCGCGTCCAGGGCATCATCGCCCTCAACGACACCCGGCCCGAACTCGGCGGCTTCCAGTGCGCCCCGGAACTCTTCCGCCGCTTCGAGGAGTGGCGGGTGGCCCGGCCGCCCGGCCGCGACCCGGTCCGCCCCGGCACCGACCGCGCCGAGTTCCCGGTCATCCGCCCCGACCTCCAGGCCGGTGACCTGCTCATCTTCAACGGGCTGCTGGCGCACGGGGTGGCACCGAACCTCTCTGACAACGGTGTCCGAGCCGTCCAGTACCTGTCGATGATGCCCGCCCTGGAGGAGCACACCGCCCTGCGCGACTCCCGCGTCGACTCCTGGCGCACCCTCGCGACCCCCGACTGGAACGGCACCCTCCTCGGCGACGCCCGCGAGCCGGAGGCCGACCGCTACGGGCCCGCCGCGCTCACCCCGCTCGGCCGGAAACTGCTCGGCCTGGACTCCTGGACCGCCACCGCAAAAGAGGCACAGTGAACCACCGCATCTGCCTCTGCCTGCCCACCAACCGGGCCTGCTCCGCCACCCTCACCGCGATCCACGCCGAGGCCGCCTACGCCGCCGACCGCTTCGGCGCGGACGTCCAGCTCCTGATCCTCGACTCCTCCGACGACCCCACGCGCGCCGGACACGCCCGGACCGTCGCCGCCCTTCCCCCGGTCCCGCACGTGACCGTCCACCACCTCGACGAGTACGCCCAGCGCGTCTTCCTGCACCGCACGATCGAGCGCGCGGGCCTGCCCGACCCCGACCGGCTGCTCCACCTGATGCTGCCGCCCGCCGTCTCCTACGGCGCCTGCACCAACCGCGCCTTCCTGCTGGCCGCCGCCCTCGGCTGCGACTCGCTGCACCGCAGGGACTCCGACGGCGCCTACCAACTCCACGCCGGACAAACGGTGTTCCCCGTCCACCACGAACTGCCGCACCTCGGCCGCCCGGCCACCGAGGCGGCCGGCAGCGTCACCCGCACCGACCTCGCTCCGGAGCTGCTGCACCGCCCGGTCTCCCTGGCCGGGGCCTCCTTCATCGGCGAACTCTCCGTCGACATCGGGGAGATGCGACGCCTGGACGAGGGCGTGTACCACGACGTCGTCAGCCTCTGGGCGCCCGGCGACTGGCCCGAGGACCGCAAACGCCATCTGGTCGAGGAGTCCTTCACCGGCGCGGGCACGGCACCCTTCACCGGTGACCGGGCAACCCTCACCGTGGTCGACCCCATGCGCGTCGACATGTGCAACATCGCCTTCGACCGTGCGATCTACGAACGCATCCCGCTCCCGCCCGCCACCGACACCATCGGCAGCGACTACTTCCTCCTGCATGTGGTCCACGACGCCGTCCTGCCCGGCATCCTGCACAACCGCCACATCGAGAACTTCCACACCCCCGAACGCCGTACCGACACCGGATTCCCGGCCTACCAGCGGCGGTTCGTAAAGTTCCTGCTGTCGATGCTCTACTTCCACGACGTCTACGACCACATGGCCGCCGAGGGCGACCGGCTCCTGAACGATCACGGGCAGGTACGGCCCGACCGGATCACGGAGCTCCTGCGCGAGAGTGCGCACCTGGACCGCACCGAGAACGTCTGGCGCTTGGACCGGATCGACACGGCCTATCGCAAACTGGGTGGCAGATACGCGTCATTTGCCGATCAACTCGCCTACGAGCGTGCCGAGTTGCTGGACCAGGCAGAGTGGGACATCGAGGACTTCGCCCACCTGACCGACGTCTGGCCGGCACTTGTGGAAGCGGCCCGCACATGAGCGCCCCAAAGGGGCGCGGGGCCCCGTCTGACATGCGGCTACCGCCGCGTGGGCGCGACAAGCCACAACGAACCCGCAGAGGACCACTCGGCGAACCCCTCGCCACCGAACTCGCCGCAGCCGAATCCGACCGCATCATCTTCGACCTCACCGGCATGGAGCACCAATACGACGCCCTGCTGAACGAGTTGCCCGAAGTCACGATCCGCTTCGCACTCAAGGCCTGCCCAGTCGACGAAGTCCTGCGCTGCCTGGCCTCCAGAGGTGCGGGATTCGACACCGCCAGCCCCGCCGAGATTACCCAGGCCCTCCACGCCGGCGCCCAGCCAGACCACATCCACTACGGCAACACCATCAAGTCCGACCACGACATCGCCGAAGCCCACCGCCTGGGTGTCCGTACCTTCGCCACCGACAGCATCGAGGATGTCACCGCCATCGCCGCGCACGCGCCCCGCGCCCAGGTGTTCTGCCGTCTCGCCACCAGCGGGGAGGGCGCTGTGTGGGGCCTGAACCGCAAGTTCGGCTGCACCCCCGACGACGCCGTCCGGGTGCTGGTCACGGCCCGCGCGGCCGGTCTCACCCCGGCCGGCCTGTCCGTCCACGTCGGTTCCCAGCAGATGACCGCGGAGGGCTGGCAGCAGGCCCTGGACACCCTCGCCGAGACCGTGACGGCGCTGGCCGGGCGGGGGATCGTACCCGACCACATCAACCTCGGCGGCGGCCTGCCCGCGCTCGGCTACCAGGACCGGCACGGCAACCCCCTCGACCCGCCCCTGGACAAGATCTTCACCGTGCTCCGCGAGGGCATGGACCACTTGCGCACCCTCACCTCCACCCCGCTCGCCTTCGTCATGGAACCCGGCCGCCATCTGGTCGCCGACCACGGCGCCGTACGCGCCCACGTCTCCCGGCTCACCCGCCGCCGGCAGCCGGACGGAACCGACGCGCACTGGCTCTACCTCAGCTGCGGCAAGTTCAACGGCCTCTACGAAATGGACCAGTTGACGCACCGGATGGTCTTCCCGGGCCACCCCGAGGACGAGGAGCGGGTCCTGGCGATCGTCGCCGGCCCCACCTGCGACAGCGACGACGCCTACGGCGACGGCCGGCACCCGGTGCGCGTGCCCCGGTCCGTCGGTTCCGGCGACCCGGTCTGGATCCTCTCCGCCGGCGCCTACGCCACCAGCTACATGACCCAGGGCTTCAACGGCATCCGCCCGCTGCCCTGCGTCTGCATACGCGGCCAGGAAGGACAGCACTGACATGCGAGACCTCATACGGGGCCTCACCGAGGCCGACTGGCCCCAGGTCGTGGACTTGGAGGCCGGGGCGTACGCGGACACCTCGCTGACGGAGGGCGAGGCCGGCCTGCGGTCCCGGGCCGCGGCCGGCACCTGCTTCGTGCTGGACCGCGACGGCCGGATCGCGGGCTATGTACTGGCCCTGCCCTACCCGAGGTTCCACTACCCCGAGCCGGCCCGCGCCGAGCAGACGTCCCACCGCTCCGCCAACCTGCACCTGCACGACCTCGTCGTCACCGCGCCCCTGCGGCACAGAGGGCTGGGCACCCGCCTGGTCCGCCATCTGACGGACGTGGCCCGCGGCCGCGGCTTCGAGACCATGTCGCTGATCGCGGTCGCCGGCAAGGAGCCCTTCTGGCGGGCCAACGGCTACCGCCCCCATCCCGAGGCGCGGCTGCCGGCCGGCTACGGCAGCGGCGCGGTGTACATGTCGGCGCGGCTGGTCGCGCTGCGGGAGGCGAGCTGATGACCACTCCCTCCTTCCGGCGCGCCAAGTGGTCGATCGCCGCGCTCTTCTGCTTCCTCGGCTTTCAGTACGGCACCTGGGTCTCCCGCCTCCCCGCGCTCAAGACCCGGCTGGACCTGGGGGCCGGGGAGGTGGGCCTGCTGCTGATGGCCTGCGGGGCCGGCGCTGCCGCCTCCTTCCCGCTGGTCGCCGCCCTGATGCGCCGCCTCGGCTCCCGGCGGCTGTCCCTGGCCTCGGCGCTGTGCCTGATCGCCGTACTGGCAGCCCTGCCCGCCGTACCCGACTACCCGCTGGCGCTGCTGGCCGTGTGCGCGGACGGAGTCGCGGTCGGCTGCCTCAACGTGGCCATGAACGCCCAGGGAGCCGCGCTGGAGCAGACGTACGACCGCACCACCATGTCCCAGCTGCACGCCACGTTCAGCGCCGGCCTGCTGGCCGCCGCCCTGCTCAGCTCGGGCGTGACGACGCTGACCGCCTCCGTCCCGGCCCACTTCGCGTTGGCCGGCGCCCTGTTGCTGCTCCTGCTGGCCGGCGCCCGCCCCGCCCTGCTGGCCCACACGGAACCGGCCAGGTCCAACGACCGCAAACCCGGCGGCCGTTGGACGCCGCCCTCCGCCACCACCCTCCTCATGGGCTGTGCCATGGCCTTCGGCACGATCACCGAGGGCGCCATGAACGACTGGTCGACGCTGTATCTGAAGGACGAGGTCGAGGCGTCGGCGACGGTGGCCCCGCTGGGCATCGCGGTCGTCTCCGTGATGATGCTGCTGGCCCGCCTGTGGGCGGACCGCTGGCGCAGCCGGTTCGGCGACGGCCGGGTGGTACGGGCCGGCAGCGCGGTGGCAGCCACCGGCCTGGCCCTCGCGTTGGCGGCCGGCGGGGTGATCCCGACGCTCCTCGGCTTCGCCTGCGTCGGCCTCGGCGCCGCCGCCGTCACCCCGTGCGTCTACGTCGCGGCCGCCGGCCGCGGCTCCGGCGCCCTGGCGCTGGTCGCCGCGATGGGCACCACGGGCCTGCTGGCGGGCCCCGGCCTGATCGGCTTCGTGGCGGGCGCGACGAACCTGACCCTGGGCATGACCACGGTCGCCGCAGCGGCCCTGATCGTCACGGTGACGGCGTTCTGGATCCCCTGGGCGGACCGCGCCTGCGCGTCCACGGCCGGGGCTTCAGTTCCGGCGCATGAGAACGCGTAGGGCCCGCAGGGGCGGCGGACTCACGGAACCGCGCAGCACCCCGGCGCCACGCGCCCGTACCGCGTCCGCGGTGAGCAGTTCGATGTCGATCAGCGCACGCACGAGCCGCCGGCCGGGAGCCGGGATCAGCGTGGGCAGCTCCCGGGCGGCCGTCAAGGAGGCGCGGGCGGCGGCGACTTGGTCCGCCACGAGCGCGTCCAGACCGGCACCGGAACGGCCCGCCGCCAGCTGGGCCGCGTCGAGCGAGAAGCGTTCCAGGGTGGCCACCGGGATGCCCACGTGGCCCTCCCGCAGGTCCTCGGCGAGGTCGTTGACGAAGTCGAGTCGCTGGCTGCCGTCGATGAACGTCCGGCACGCGGCCTGGTACCGCGGGTCGTCGCCCTCCGGCCCGAGCAGCTCCGCGATCAGCATGAAGGCGGGGAAGGAATAGGCGTCCAGATAGGCCTGGTAGTCGGCCTCGGTGGCGAAGCCGGCGAAGTACAGTTCGGCCGTGGCGGTCTCCAGGTAGCTCTCCACGGTCGCGCGCAGCCGTGGCCGGGCGGACACGGTGTGCACGAGCGTGCGCAGCAGCGGGCTGTCACCCGTCCCCGTCTTCAACGCCTCCCGCACCCGCCGCTCCCAGTCGGCCCAGGCCGCCTCGCGCTGCGGCAGGGGCCCGGTGTCCAGGAGGCGGTCCCCGTGATGCATCACGGCGGTCATCGCCACCACCTGCGGCTGCAACCGCCCCGGCAGCAGCAGCCGCGCGGCCACGTACGCGGTCCGCCGATACCGCCGCACCAGTTCCCGCTGCCGGCCGTAGTCCGCCCGCAGCCCCGGCTCCCGGACCCCGGCCGCGTCCAGACTCTTCGTCCACCCTCGCATGTGCCGATCGTAGGGCCGGGGCGGGCCGGCGCGATCGCAGGGTCCGGGGACCGCGGCCGCGCCGATGGCGGGGCCGAGGGAAGGCGTCTGCGCCGATGGCGGGGCCCGGAGGCGTCAGCGCACGGCGATCACATTGGTGGCCTTCGCTCCGACGACGTCGAACAGGACCCGCTGGCCCTCGCGCGTCGTCTGCGTCTCCATGCCGGAGAAGGGGCGCAGTTCACCGTCCTCGCCGGTGATGATGCCCACGCCGTCCGCGTCGTTGTACACGGCGATCCTTCCGAGCGGCATCGTCCAGTCCTCCGTGGGTCGGTCGTGAAGCTCCTGATGTCCCCCGGTGAGCAGAGCATCACCCGCCGTGTCCGACGGCGGAAGAGGCATACGGCGCGTCGGCCACTGTTTGACTGGATGTCAACTGCCTCTGGCGGCCGGGATGCTGACGGGGCGTGCGGTGCGTTCGAGGCCTGGGTGTGGGCGGGTGCAACGCGGGTACGACCCCTCGCGTACGGAGGCGTCGCGGAAGCGACCGAAGAGCGAGGAGTGTCGGAAGTGATTCGAAAGCTGCAGGCGGTCGCCCTGGACTGTGCTGACCCGGTACGGCTCGCCGAGTTCTACGCGGATCTGCTCGGCGGCCGGGTGATCGCGGACTCCGAGGATGCCGACTGGGTCGAGGTGCACGGGTTCGAGGGGGCACCGCTGGCCTGCCAGCGGGTGGACGGCTACCAACCACCGCAATGGCCCGGCCAGGAGCGCCCGCAGCAGCTTCACCTGGACTTCGACGTGGACGACCTCGACGGAGAGGAGAAGCGGGCGCTCGCCCTCGGCGCGACCGTGCTGGAACGGACGGACCAGCTCCGCCCGGAGGCCAACTGGCGGATCTACGCGGACCCGGCCGGCCATCCGTTCTGCCTCTGCCTCCACTGAGCCCAGCGGGCCCGCTGTCCTGGCTCCACGGCTGCCGCCGCCGCACCGGCTGAGCCCGCCCTTTATTTGGTTGCCGCAGGCGGGCCCTGCCGGATAAGAAGCCTGCATGCTGAAGGGCGCCAAGGTCGGGCTGAGGGCCCGCCACGAGGACGACATCCCGGTCCTGCGGGCCGAGCTCTACGACGACGTGGTCAACGCCTCGCGTGCCGACGGCCGTCCGTGGCGGCCGATCACGCCCGGCTCGAAGGACCCGCGGCTCGTGGTGGACGACAAGGAACAGGGGCATGTCCCGTTCTCCGTCGTGGAGTTGGACGATGGCACGCTGGTCGGTACCGCGACGCTGTGGGGCATCGACAACCACAACCGGTCCGCGCACATCGGCCTCGGGCTGCTGCCGTCCTGCCGTGGCAAGGGCTACGGCACCGATGTGGTCGCGGTGCTGTGCCACTACGGTTTCGTCGTGCGCGGCCTGCAGCGGCTGCAGATCGAGACGTTGTCGGACAACGTCGCGATGCTGCGCTCCGCCGAGCGCAACGGCTTCGTCCGCGAGGGCGTGCTGCGCTCCTCGGCCTGGGTGATGGGCGAGTTCCTGGACGAGGTGCTGCTCGGGCTCCTCGCCCAGGACTGGCAGCCGGACTCGAAGCGTCCAGGCCCCGAGGTCCGTCCGGCTTCCTAGATGTCGCGGAAGGTCTCGATCTGCGCCCCGATCGAGTTCAGGCGCTCGGCGAGATCCTCGTAACCCCGGTTGATGACGTACACGTTGCGCAGCACCGACGTGCCCTCGGCCGCCATCATCGCCAGCAGGACGACCACGGCGGGACGCAGGGCCGGCGGGCACATCATCTCGGCGGCGCGCCAGCGGGTCGGGCCCTCGACCAGGACCCGGTGCGGGTCCAGGAGCTGGAGGCGGCCGCCGAGGCGGTTGAGGTCGGTCAGATAGATCGCGCGGTTGTCGTAGACCCAGTCGTGGATCAGGGTCTTGCCCTGCGCCACCGCCGCGATGGCCGCGAAGAACGGGACGTTGTCGATGTTCAGGCCCGGGAAGGGCATGGGGTGGATCTTGTCGATCGGGGCTTCGAGCTTGGAGGGGCGGACCGTGAGGTCCACCAGGCGGGTACGGCCGTTGTCCGCGCAGTACTCGGGGCTGCGGTCGTGGTCGAGGCCCATCTCCTCCAGGACCGCCAGCTCGATCTCCAGGAACTCGATGGGGACGCGGCGGACCGTCAGTTCCGACTCCGTCACCACGGCGGCGGCCAGCAGGCTCATCGCCTCGACCGGGTCCTCGGAGGGGGAGTAGTCCACGTCGGCGTCGATGTTCGGCACGCCGTGCACGGTGAGCGTGGTGGTGCCGATGCCCTCGACCTTGACGCCCAGCGCCTCCAGGAAGAAGCACAGGTCCTGGACCATGTAGTTGGAGGAGGCGTTGCGGATGACGGTCACGCCGTCGTGCCGGGCGGCGGCCAGCAGCGCGTTCTCGGTCACGGTGTCGCCGCGCTCGGTCAGCACGATCGGGCGGTCGGGCCGGACCGTGTGGTCGACCCGCGCGTGGTACTGGCCCTCGGTGGCCGCGATGTCCAGGCCGAACCGGCGCAGCGCGATCATGTGCGGCTCGATGGTCCGGGTGCCGAGGTCGCAGCCGCCGGCGTACGGCAGCTTGAAGGCGTCCATGCGGTGCAGCAGCGGGCCCAGGAACATGATGATCGAGCGGGTGCGTACGGCCGCCTCCGCGTCGATCGCCGCCATCTCCAGCTCGGCCGGGGGCACCAGCTCCAGGTCGACGCCGTCGTTGATCCAGCGGGTGCGGACGCCGATGGAGTTCAGCACCTCCAGCAGGCGGTACACCTCCTCGATGCGGGCCACCCGGCGCAGCACCGTGCGGCCCTTGTTCAGCAGCGAGGCGCACAGCAGGGCGACGCAGGCGTTCTTGCTGGTCTTCACGTCGATGGCGCCGGACAGCCGGCGGCCGCCCACGACTCGTAGATGCATCGGCCCCGCGTACCCCAGCGACACGATCTCGCTGTCCAGGGCTTCACCGATCCGGGCGATCATCTCAAGGCTGATGTTCTGGTTGCCGCGCTCGATGCGGTTGACCGCGCTCTGACTGGTGCCGAGCGCCTCCGCGAGCTGCGTCTGTGTCCAGCCTCGGTGTTGCCGGGCGTCACGGATGAGCTTGCCGATGCGTACGAGGTAGTCGTCTGCCATGAGGCTGAGGCTATCTCAGATATGAGATGGCGCCCGTCATGGGGGTCCATTCGAGTGACGTCGCGTCGGCGATATCCGGCGATTTGCGCCTTGCGTCACCCTAAAGGTCCAGTTAAATGCGGCGATGTCAGCTGATGTCCGCTATGCCCTTCCCTCTGTGCCGAACGGCACGAACACCGGCCGCCGGTCGATACGGGCCCGGTCCTCCGGCGAGGCGAACCGTGCGTCGATACGGCGCACCGCCTCGGCCCAGTCGGCGCGGGTGCGGACGGCGTCCAGCTGCTCGACGACGAACGGGTCCGCCCAGCGTTCGTACGAACGCCGCCACAGCACCAGCGGGTCCTCGGTGAGCAGACTGCCCACGGTGCCCTCGTAGATGGGCATCGCGCGCACCTCGCCGTCCGGTTCGATCTCCATGGGCCGGAAGCTGGGGGTGCGGGCCAGGAACCCCGGGTTCATCTGGACCTCGAAGTTCTCGGTCGTCTCCACCGTGACCGACGCCGGTGCGGCCGCCCGCAGCCGCTCCAGCGTCCGCGGCGCGATGAGCTCGGCGACCTGCTCGTCGTGGAGCAGCTCGTGCTCGACGAAGGAGCGGCGGCTGGCCAGGCCCGTGGGCACGACGGCGCCGAAGTAGAGCGTCTCCAGGTGCGGGAACCTGGGCGCCACCTGGACGCACATGGCGTCCAGCTCGGCGAAGTTGCTGCGGATCACGACGTAGTCGATGCCGAACCGGGGCGCCCGCCGGCTCTGCGCGAGCCGTCGCCCCACCTCCGCGTCGATGCGGGCGAGGGCGCCCGTCGCCCGCTCGAAGGACCCGGCCCGGCCGCGGATCCGGTCGTGGGTCGCGGCGGTGGCACCGTCCAGGCTCACCACGATCTTGGCCACGACGTCCGAGAGCGCGTCGATCGCGTCGGCCGGCAGCGCCCAGCCGCTGGTGTACAGGAAGACCCGCACCCCCGCCTCGTCGAAGTGCCGGGCCACGTCGACGATGCGCCTGATGGTCAGCGGTTCGCCGCCGCACAGCGTGATCATCTTCGGGTGCAGGGAGATGATGGCGTCCGCGACGCGCAGCATCTCGTCGTGGGTGAGATTCTTCGCGGGCCGCCGGCCCGATTCCGTATAGCAGTGAACGCAGCGCAAGGGGCACGCGAAAGTGACGTCCCAGATGACCGCGTTGGGGTTCTTCATCTCGTCCACGGGTGCCTCTCCCAGTCGGTGGCCGGCCCTCCCCGTCGGTGGCCGGCGTGCAGTCCTGGCCCCGCACCCTAGGAACGCACCCCGCGCGCGGTCGTCCGTGGAGCGGTACGCAAGGGCGGGCGCGCGGTACGCACGGGGCGTACGTACGGGACAGGGGGGCGCCGGCTGCGTACGCACGGGCGGGATTTGCGTACCCGATCACGGATTCGTCCGCCACCCGCCCCGCCGTAGCGTTCCTCGCGTTCCGCAGCAGTGCTCCCGCCGAGACGAGAGGAGGTGAATCGCCATGATGTATCCGCCCCCGACCGTCGGCGAGTGACGGTGAGACGCACACGCGGTGGCCGCTTCCGTTCCGAGGCGGCCACCGCATTCATGTCGGCGCACTTCTGATCCGGCGGAGGGTGAATCCGGTGGTACGTCCGGTGGTGCATCCCGTGAGGGCACACAGCAGCAAAGTCCTCGCACTGGTACGGCAGTTGCCGCGGATCGCGCCGGGGCTGACCCTCGCGCTCGCGGCACTCGTCCTGGCTCAGGCCGCAGGCGCCGCTCTACTGCCGCTGGCCACCGGGCAATTGGTGGCCGCGCTCACCGGAAGGCCGCCGTCCCGGGGCGGTACGGCGGTGGGGCTCGGGCTGCTCGCACTCGTGCTCGTCCTCGACGTGGTGCTCGACCCGGTCCGCGCCATGGCCGCCGCACGCCTGGGCACCGCGGTCGACGGGGCGATGGCGCAGCGCACGGTGGACGGCGCCCTGCGGCCCGCGCAGATCGGGCATCTGGACGACGCCGGGGTGGCCGACCGCATCGAGCAGGCACGGGCGGTCGCCCTGGGCGCGCATCCGCCCGGCCAGGCGGTGGTCGCGCTGGCCGGCCTGGTGCCGCTGCGGCTGACCGGCCTGGTCAGCGCCGCCCTGCTCGGCTGGGCCGGATCCTGGTGGATGCCGCTGGTCCTCGGCGCCGGCTGGGTGGTCACCGGCCGCTGGCAGGAGAAGGAGATCGGCCGGTCCGTGACCGCGCACGGCGCGCAGACCGGGCAACTGCGGCGCGCCGCCTATCTGCGCGAGCTGGCCACCACCGCGCCCGCGGCCAAGGAAGTACGGCTGTTCGGGCTGCGCCCCTGGCTGGTGGAGCGGTTCAGCACGGCCTGGTGGGAGGGGATCGTACGGCTGCGTCGTGCACGCGTCAGCCCGCGGCGGCACGCCCTGGCGATCGTGCTCCTGCTCGGCGCGCATCTGGCCGTGGTGCTGCCGCTCGCCGTGCAGGCGACCGGCGGCGCGCTCTCCGCACGCCAACTGACCGTCGCGCTACAGGCGTTGCTCGGCATGTACGCCCTCGGCTTCAGCGGCGATCTGCTGTGGCAGCTGCACACGGCCGGCGCCGCGGTTCCGGCCGCCCTCGACGTCGGCGCACTGGGGATGGCGGACGCGACTGGGGATGCGGCCTGCGACGAGCATGCGGCCCACGCCGGGCACCCCGCCGGACAGGCGCCGGACGCAGCCGGTCCCGCCCACGAGCAGGCAGCGACCGGGCTGCCCGGCAAGCGGGACGCAACCGGCCTCCCCTGCAAGGAGATCCGTTTCGAGGGGGTCCGCTTCTCCTACGCGAGCCGGCCCGAGCCCGTCCTCGACGGCCTGGACCTGGTCGTGCCGGCAGGGTCCTCGCTCGCCCTCGTCGGTGACAACGGCGCGGGCAAGAGCACCCTCACCAAGCTCCTCGCCGCGCTCTACCTGCCGGGCGGCGGCCGCGTCACCGTCGACGGCACCGACCTGCGCGAGCTCGACACCGCCTCCTGGCGACGTCAAGTGGCCGTCGTCTTCCAGGACTTCGTGCGCTACCCGTTCTCCGCGCGCGACAACATCCGCTTCGGCCGCATCGAGGCCGAGGCCACCGACGAGGCCCTGCGCGCGGCCACCCGGCTCGGCGGCTTCCTCGGGGTCGAGGCCGAGCTGCCGGGCGGCTGGGACACCCCGCTCAGCGGCGCCTACACCGACGGCACCGAGCTGTCCGGCGGCCAGTGGCAGCGGCTCGCGCTCAGCCGGGCCCTGTTCGCCGTGCAGCACGGCGCCAAGGTGCTGGTCCTGGACGAGCCCACGGCGCACCTCGACATCGAGGCGGAGCACGAGCTGTACGCCCGCTTCCTGGAGATCACGGCCGGGCTCACGACCATCCTGGTCTCCCACCGCTTCGCCACCGTCCGCCTGGCCGACCGCATCGCAGTCCTGGACGGCGGCCGGATCAGCGAGTACGGCACGCACGAGACGCTGCTCGCCGCCGAGGGCCGCTACGCGCGGATGTTCCGCATCCAGTCCGAACCCTTCGACGTACGCCAGGGAAGCCGCCGTGCGTAACCGCCGTGTCAGTCAGCCCGGTTCACGAGAGTCAGCCGGCCGAACCCGCCGTACGGCGCTCGCCGCCGTCCGTCTCCTCCTCGGCACCGCCCTCCGCGTCGACCCGAGGCGCGCGCTCCTCGTCCTGATCCTCTCCCCGCTGCTCAACGTCGTCGCGGCGCTGCAGGCGCTCGGCCTGCAGTGGATGGTCGACGGCGCCGCCGGGGCCGACCGCTGGCAGGCCGTGCGCGGCGGGTTGCTGTTGCTCGGGGTCACGGTGTTCGTGCATCAGGCGGCGGCCGTCGCCACCGACGTACGCCTGGTGCTGCAGCACCGCATCGGCTTGGAGTTCGACCGGCGCATGATGAACCTGTGCTCGGAGCCCGACCACATCGGGCACTACCAGGACCCGGAGTTCCTGGACACCGCCGAGGTGGTGCGCCAGCGGCGCGGCGAGTTCGGCACGGCCTTCGCGGCCCTGGTGGAGAACGCCAACCTGGTGGCCCGGTGCGTGGGCGCGCTGGTCCTGCTGGCCTTCGCCCACCCGCTGCTCGCGCTGCTGCCGCTCGCGATCGTGCCCCTGGCGGCGGCGGGCCGCCGCCAGGCGCGGACGGTCGCCGCCGCGGAGCGGGCGGGTGCCGAGGCCGACCGGCGCCGCACCGACCTCTTCACGCTCGCCACCGACCCGGGACCGGCCCGCGAGGTGCGCCTGTACCGCCTCGCCGGGGAGATCTCGGCGCGCCACCGGGCGGAGTTCCTGGCCGCGAGCGGCCCGCGCGAGGCGGCCCGGGCCAGGGGCGCGCTCGCCGTGGCGGGGGGCTGGCTGGTCTTCAGCGCCGCGCTCATCGGCGGCCTGTACCTCGTCTCGCGCGGGGTGTTCGACGGCACCGGCTCCGCGGGCCAGGCGGTGCTGGTCCTGCTGCTGAGCACCCGCCTCGTCGGCGCCACGACCGGTCTCGGCTGGCTGCTCGGCTGGCTGCGCCGCGCCCTCGACACGGTCGCGCTGTACCTGCGGCTGGCCGACCACCCGCGCGGCGGCCTGCCCGGCGGCACGGGCAGGGCCGTACCGCCGCGCGGCGATCTCGTCCTCGACGGCGTGGTGTTCACCTACCCGGGCCGCGGCGAACCGGCGCTCGGCCCGGTCGACCTGCGGCTGCCCGCCGGCGCCACGGTCGCGGTGGTCGGGGACAACGGGGCGGGCAAGTCCACGCTGGTCGCCCTGCTCGCGGGGCTGCAGCCGCCGACCGAGGGGCGGATCGGCTTCGGCGGCCAGGACCTGGCCGAGGTGGCCCCGGCCGAGTGGCGTACCCATGTCACGGCCTGCTTCCAGGACTTCTGCCGGCTGGAACTCCCCGTCCGGGAGAGCGTCGGCCTCGGCGACCCGGCCGCCCTCGACGACCCGGACGCGGTAGGCACCGCGCTCCGGGCCGCCGGCGCCGCCGAGGTGGTCGCGGGCCTGCCCGCCGGGCTCGACACCCAGCTGGGCCGGACCTTCCCGCACGGCACCGACCTGTCGGCGGGCCAGTGGCAGAAACTGGCCCTGGCCCGCGCCAGGATGCGCACCGCCCCGCTGCTCGTCCTCCTCGACGAGCCGACCGCGAGCCTCGACCCGGACAGCGAGGCCGACCTCCTGCGGCACTATCTGCGCACCGGCGGGCGGGGCCCGGACACCATCACGGTGATCGTGTCGCACCGGTTCGCGACGGTACGAGAGGCGGACCTCGTCGTCGTCCTGGACGGCGGCCGGATCGTGGAGACCGGCCGCCACGGCGAACTCCTCGCCCGGGGCGGCCGCTATGCCGCGATGTACGCGCTGCACGCGGCCGCGTACGCCCCGGCTGCCCCTGTCCGGTCAGGCGCGCAACGCGGAGGGCAGGTCCCGGCGGGAACGCACCCCGAGCTTGCGGTAGACGCGGGCGAGATGGCTCTCCACCGTACGGACGGACACGTCGAGCCGGCTGGAGATCGCCCGGTCGGCCAGGCCCGCGGCGGCCAGTGAGGCGATCTCCAGCTCGCGGGCGGTGAGCGCGTCGGGCCGTAACGCCGGTGCCACCGCCCCCTGGTGGTCGCGCAGCCTGTTCACCAGGATCACCGCGTCGCCGTGCCGGTGGCCGTGCGCCCGCAGCGCGGCCACCGCCTTCTCGGCGAGGCGCCAGGCGGGCGCCCGCATGCCCAGGCCGTCGAGGCGCACCGCATGCTCCAGCAGTTCCGTACCGCTGCCCCGGGCCAGGGCGAGCGCGGCCTGTGCCCCGGCGAGCAGGCGCGGCGCGTCGATGTGGCCTGCGGCGCGGGCGAGTTGGTCGACGAGGCCGGCGGGCGGACCGGCGGGCGCCAGCCAGGCCGCGCACGTCAGATACTCGGCGGCCACCGCCCAGCAGCCCTCGCGCCGTGCGATGTCGGCGGCGGCGGTGAGGCCCGCCGTCGCCGCCGTCACCTCGCCCCGCGCGGCCGCCACCGCGGCCCGGGCCCACCGCTCGTGCCCGGGCACGAACCCGACGGCGTCGGGCGGACCGGCGGCCAGGGCGCGTTCGGCGTCATCGGGCCGCCCCGCCTCGGCGAGGCAGCCGACGAGCCGGCAGCTCGCCTCGGTCCGTAACAGCCGGGTCCCGCCGGAGTGCCGCAGCACGGCCTCGCGCAGCCGCACGACGGCCTCCTGGTGATCGCCGAGCGCCCAGAGCCGCAGCCCGTCGAGGAATGCGGAGGCGGGGTGCGACCCCGGCGGGGCGCCAAGCGCCGCGCCCGCACCGCCACCCCACACCTGGTCGAGGTCCGGATCCGTGCCGCCCCCCGATGCCGGTCCGGACTCCGGGCCCGCACCGCCACCCCACACCCGCGCGAAGCAGCCCGCGATCCGCGCCAACTCACCGACCTCACAAGGGGTGTTGCCGTCAGCGGCCGTCTGCTCGGCCAGCGCGACGGCGTCCCGCGTACGGCCGCTCAGCGCGTGGCCGACCGACAGGGCGAGGCGGGCCGGGGCGACTCCCGGTCCCCGTACCGTCGTGCGCAGGACCTGCTCGGCGACTTCCACGGCCGCGCTCGTGCGGCCGCCGCCCAGCAGCACCAGGGCGCGTACCCCGTCCACCGCACTGCGGGCCGCGGGCGAGGTCGTCCGTGCGCCCAGGGCGGTGAGGTCCGCCGCGGCGCCTGCCGGGTCGCGCTCCACCCAGCAGACGTGCCCGGCGAGCGCGACCTCGGCCCGTAATCGGGCCGCCTCGGTGGGCGCGTCGACGCGGGCCCGTTCCAGGACGTGCCGGGCCTGCGCGCCGTCGCCCGACTCGACCAGGGCACGGGCGAGTACGACGGCCGCCGCGCTCGACTCGCGCAGGGCCCGGCGGGCGAAGCGGCAGGAGAGCTCGGGGTCGTGGCCGCGGGTGGCCTCGGCCGCGTGGATCAACAGGGCGGCGTCGACGGGCCCGTCCGCCTCCAGCTGCCAGCGCGCCCGGACCACCGGGTCCGGCGCGGGGCAGTCGTCCGCGGCGAGCAGGGCCGCGGCGACCCGGCGGCGCCGCAGCCGGGGCAGCCTTCGGTGCACCGCCGCGGCGAGCAGCGGCCGGCCCAGGCGGACCAGGATCTGCCCGCCGCCGTCGGCCGTGCGCACCAGGCCCCGCTCCTCCAGCGCCTCGACGGCGTCGCACGCCACGGCCTCCACCGCGGCCAGGGCCAGCGGCTCGCCCAGGGCGATCGCCGCCAGGGCATCCTGCTCCGCGGAGGTCAGGCCGTCCAGCTCGTGCTCGAACACCTCGGCCAGTCCGGGCGGCACCGTGCGCGGGCCCCGCCACCACCACAGGCCGCGCTCGGCCGCGAGGCGGCCCGACGCCCGGGCGTGGCGCACCAGTTGGGTCAGCAGCAGCGGGTTGCCGCCGGTCCACCGGTGCAGCAGATCCACGGTGCCCCGGGCCACCTCGCCGTCGACCAGGACGTGCAGCAGCCGGGCGGTGCCCGCGAGGCCGAGCGGCGCCACGTCCAGGCGCTGTACATAGCCGTCCTTCCACAGCGCCACCACGGCGTCGGACACCGCCGCTGCGGGCTCGCTGCGGGCGGCGACCAGCAGTCTGGCCCGCCCCTCCGCGGCCAGCCCCAGGGCCAGCGCCGCGCACCGGTCGTCGAGGTGGTGGACGTCGTCGACGACCAGGACCGGGGTGCGCGGCCCGGACCGCCGGGCCAGTTCGGTGCGCAGCGCCCCGTACGCCAGGCCCTCGTCGAGCCGTTCCCGTGCGCCGCCGAGCAGACCGTGGAACGCGCCGAAGGGCACCTGCCGGCTCGCCCGGGTGGCCACGGTCCACACCACGTCGAAGCGCGCCGCGTCGAGCCGGCTCGCCACGGCGCAGAGCAACGCCGTCTTGCCGACCCCGACGGGACCGACGATCGCCGTACCCCCCTTGGTCAGCACGGCGCCGAGCGCCTGCCGCTGCTCTGCGTCCCTGGCGACAAATCGTTCCGGACCCATGTCGTGTCGCAAGGTGTCTCCCCCCGGACGTGGCCGGGCCCGCCCGCCCCCGCCGGGCCCGGCCACGCCGTCGTCGGGCACCCGCGAAGGCGCGGGCACCGGTACGCGGACAGCGGTGCGCTGCGGGCACATGCGGGGACGGGCGCGGCCGCAGCCGATTGTGAACGGTCCGGCCGGGTGCGACGGGTCAGGTCGGCGGCGCGGCGGGACCGTGCGGTGTCAGGGCGCCGAGGCGGAGGTGGCGGCATCAGGACGCCACGGCGACCGTCGTGCGGGTCGGGCCGAGCGGGTCGGCTCCCCGGCGCCGGTCAGATGTGGGCTGGGCGCATCGTGTCGCGCATCGGTGGCTCCCTACGACGGGGCCTGCCGGGACAGGCCGGGTGCACAGCATGGTGGCCCGCGGGCGGGCGGCGGGCCAAGCGGTGTTCCGCTGAGCGGACCGGCGCGGTCCGTCCGTGAACCAGTGGTGCGTTGAGCGGATATTCATCGCTCGTTTATCGAGCTGCCCTGAACTGCTCGGGAGACGAAGGGGGCGGCCGATGGCCGGCACTGTCCCTGGAGGCCCCGACGCGCGGCCGCCTCGCGGCCGGCCCGTCCTCGACGGCGCGTTCGCCCTCCTGGAAGCACTCGCGGCGCACGACGAGGACCTGGGCCTGACCCGGCTGGCCGAGCACGCGGGCCTGCCCAAGACCACCGCGCACCGGCTCCTCGACCAGCTGGTCACGCTCGGCGCCGTCCAGCGCCGGGCCGGGCGCTACCGCGTCGGTTCCCTCACCTTCCGCCTGGGCCAGGCCTGGCAGCCCGCCCAGCTCCTGCGTACCGCGACGGCCCAGCCGCTGCGCCGGCTCACGCTCGAATTCGCCCACGTCGGTCTGAGCGTGGCCGTACCGGACGGCGGCGGTCCCCTGCTCGTCGCCGGGATACGCGGCGAGGTGGACGAGCTCTTCACCCTGCGGGCCGGCGCGGTCCTGCCGCCGGGCACCGCCGCCGAAGTCCTCTTCGCACCGGCCGCGCCACCGCCGGGCCAGTCCGGACGCGCCTGGTCCCGCCGGGTCGTGCTCGCCCGGGACCGGGGCGTGGCCTACGACCACGAGGAGTGCGTGCCCGGCCTGTTCTGCGTCGCGGCGCCCGTGCGCGGCCCCTCCGGCAACGTGGTCGCCGCGATCAACGCCACCGTGTTCGACCCCCGCCGGCTCACCCCGCTCGCCGATGCCCTGCGCCGCGCGGCGGCCATGGCCGGCACCAACCTGACCCGGCTCCCGGCGCCGGGGTGAGCGCACCCGGGTGACGCGCCACCGGCGCCCGCCGGAGCCTCGGCGCGGGCGCGGGCGCGGGACCAGGACCGGCCTGCGGCATGATGCGCGGACGGACTTCGAGTCGTACCGGGGCGAGTTGGTGGTGTTCTGCTACCGGATGCTCGGCTCGTTCCATGCGGCCGAGGATCTGGTGCAGGAGACGCTGCTGCGCACCTGGAAGGCCCGTGACCGGTACGACCCGGCGCGGGCGTCGCTGCGGACATGGCTGTACGGGATCGCGACCCGGGTGTGCCTGATCGCGCTGGACGGGCGCGCGCGGCGTCCGCTGCCGTCGGGGCCGGGCGCGCCGAGCGATGATCCCGGGGCGCCGCTCACACCGGCGCTCGACCGGTCTCGGCATCGATGAGGCCCAGCTGGGGCTGCGACTGGAGTCCGCCCGGTCGTCGCACCGTACCCGCAGCGCGATCACCCGCACGACGGGGTTCACTGAGACGGGAGGCGGAACGACTGGGTTCGCCGAGTGGACGGACTCGATGGGATGAGGACCGGCACCCCCGCCCGCGCATGACCATTCCGCGCCCATGTACTAGAGTTATCTCGACATCGAGATATCTGCCAGGCGCACCGCAGCCGTCACCCACTAAGGGTTACCTAACTTAGCCTGACCTTAGCGGATTGGCCAGACCGGCGTGACGGCACGATTGACGGTGGTACGCGCACATCAATGAAGGAGACTGTCGTGTCGGCGAACAGCTTCGACGCCCGCAGCACGCTGCAGGTGGGCGACGAGTCGTACGAGATCTTCCGGCTGGACAAGGTGGAGGGCTCGGCCCGCCTGCCGTACAGCCTCAAGGTCCTGCTGGAGAACCTGCTCCGCACGGAGGACGGCGCGAACATCACCGCCGACCACATCCGTGCCCTCGGCGGCTGGGACTCCCAGGCCCAGCCCAGCCAGGAGATCCAGTTCACGCCGGCCCGCGTGATCATGCAGGACTTCACCGGCGTGCCCTGTGTCGTGGACCTCGCGACCATGCGTGAGGCCGTGAAGGAGCTCGGCGGCGACCCCGCCAAGATCAACCCGCTGGCGCCGGCCGAGCTGGTCATCGACCACTCCGTCATCGCCGACAAGTTCGGCACGAACGACGCCTTCAAGCAGAACGTCGAGCTGGAGTACGGCCGCAACAAGGAGCGCTACCAGTTCCTGCGCTGGGGCCAGACCGCCTTCGACGAGTTCAAGGTCGTCCCCCCGGGCACCGGCATCGTCCACCAGGTGAACATCGAGCACCTCGCTCGTGTCGTGATGGTGCGTGACGGCAAGGCCTACCCCGACACCCTCGTCGGCACCGACTCGCACACCACCATGGTCAACGGTCTCGGCGTCCTCGGCTGGGGCGTCGGCGGCATCGAGGCCGAGGCCGCCATGCTCGGCCAGCCGGTCTCCATGCTCATCCCGCGCGTCGTCGGCTTCAAGCTCACCGGTGAGCTGCAGCCCGGCACCACCGCCACCGACCTCGTGCTCACCATCACCGAGATGCTCCGCAAGCACGGTGTGGTCGGCAAGTTCGTCGAGTTCTACGGCGAGGGTGTGGCGGCCACGAGCCTCGCCAACCGCGCCACCATCGGCAACATGTCGCCGGAGTTCGGCTCCACCGCCGCGATCTTCCCGATCGACGACGAGACCCTGAACTACCTGCGCCTGACCGGCCGCAGCGAGCAGCAGGTCGCGCTCGTCGAGGCCTACGCCAAGCAGCAGGGCCTCTGGCTGGACCCGAAGGCCGAGCCGGACTTCTCCGAGAAGCTCGAACTGGACCTGTCCACGGTCGTGCCGTCCATCGCCGGCCCGAAGCGCCCGCAGGACCGCATCGTCCTCGCCAATGCCGCCGAGCAGTTCAAGCTGGACGTCCGCAACTACGTCGAGGACGCCGACGAGGCGGGCAAGGAGTCCTTCCCGGCCTCCGACGCCCCGGCCGTCCACCCCAACGGCTTCCCGTCCAACCCGGTCCAGGTCACCGCCCCCGACGGCACGACCTACGAGCTGGACCACGGCGCGGTGACGGTCGCGGCCATCACCTCCTGCACCAACACCTCCAACCCGTACGTCATGATCGGCGCCGCCCTGGTCGCCAAGAAGGCCGTCGAGAAGGGCCTGACCCGCAAGCCGTGGGTCAAGTCCACCCTCGCCCCGGGTTCGAAGGTCGTCACCGACTACTTCGAGAAGTCCGGCCTCACCCCGTACCTGGACAAGCTGGGCTTCAACCTCGTCGGCTACGGCTGCACCACCTGCATCGGCAACTCCGGCCCGCTGCCGGAGGAGGTCTCCAAGGCCGTCAACGACCACGACCTCGCGGTCACCTCGGTCCTGTCCGGCAACCGCAACTTCGAGGGCCGGATCAACCCCGACGTCAAGATGAACTACCTGGCGTCCCCGCCGCTGGTCGTCGCGTACGCCATCGCGGGCTCCATGAAGGTGGACATCACCCGTGACGCCCTGGGCACCGACCAGGACGGCAACCCGGTCTACCTGAAGGACATCTGGCCGACCGAGGCCGAGGTCAACGAGGTCGTCGCCAACGCCATCGGCGAGGACATGTTCGAGAAGTCCTACGCGGACGTCTTCGCCGGCGACGCCCAGTGGCAGTCGCTCCCGGTGCCGACCGGCAACACCTTCGAGTGGGACGCCGAGTCCACCTACGTCCGCAAGCCCCCGTACTTCGAGGGCATGGGCATGGAGCCGGCCCCGGTCACCGACATCGCCGGCGCCCGCGTCCTGGCCAAGCTCGGCGACTCGGTGACGACGGACCACATCTCGCCCGCCGGTGCCATCAAGGCCGACACCCCGGCCGGCAAGTACCTCACCGAGCACGGTGTGGAGCGTCGTGACTTCAACTCCTACGGCTCCCGCCGAGGCAACCACGAGGTCATGATCCGCGGCACGTTCGCCAACATCCGCCTGCGCAACCAGATCGCGCCGGGCACCGAGGGCGGCTACACCCGCGACTTCACGCAGGAGGGCGGCCCGGTCGCCTTCATCTACGACGCCTCGCAGAACTACCAGGCCGCCGGCACCCCGCTGGTCGTCCTGGCCGGCAAGGAGTACGGCTCCGGCTCGTCCCGCGACTGGGCCGCCAAGGGCACCGCGCTCCTCGGCGTCAAGGCCGTCATCGCCGAGTCCTACGAGCGCATCCACCGCTCCAACCTCATCGGCATGGGCGTCCTCCCGCTGCAGTTCCCGGAGGGTGCCTCGGCCGAGTCCCTCGGCCTGACCGGTGAGGAGACCTTCTCCTTCGCCGGCGTGACCGAGCTGAACAACGGCACCACGCCGCGCACGGTCAAGGTCACCACCGACACGGGCGTCGAGTTCGACGCGGTCGTCCGCATCGACACCCCCGGTGAGGCCGACTACTACCGCAACGGCGGCATCATGCAGTACGTGCTGCGCAACCTGATCCGCAAGTGATGCGCCCCTTGGCGTGAGTGCCTCGGGTACTGGCCGTCGCCCCTCACCGGGCGGCGGCCAGTGACGCACGCCCGTGTCGCCCATCCGGCGTGCATGTGTACGGCCGCCCCGGTCGCCCGGCCCCCTCAGTCCGCGAGAGCACCGAGGTCCGGTACCGTCAGCTCCGCCCAGATGACCTTGCCCTGCGGGTTGTACCGGGTGCCCCAGCGTTCGGCCAGCTGGGAGACCAGGAACAGGCCGCGTCCGCCCTCGTCGGTCGTCGCCGCGTACCGCAGATGCGGCGAGGTGCTGCTGCCGTCGGCCACCTCGCAGATCAGCGTGCGGTCATGGATCAGCCGTACACGGATCGGGTCGGAGCCGTAGCGGATGGCGTTGGTGATCAGCTCGCTCAGCACGAGTTCCATGCCGAAGCCCAGCTCGGACAGGCCCCACTCCGCCAGCTTCCCGGACACGGCGGCGCGCATCCCCGACACGGCAGCCGGGTCCTGCGGCACGTCCCAGTCGGCGACCCGGTCGGCCGGCAGCGCCTTGGTGCGCGCGATGAGCAGGGCGACGTCGTCCTTGGGCCGCTCGGGCAGCAGCTCCTCCAGCACCGCCCGGCAGCTCTCCTCCGGCGCCCGGTCGGGGTGCCCCGCCAGCGACCGGCGCAGCAGCTCCATCCCCACGTCCAGGTCGCGCGAGCGGTCCTCGACCAGACCGTCGGTGTACAGGACGAGCTGGCTGCCCTCCGCGAGCTCGAACTCCGCCGTCTGGAACGGCATGCCGCCCAGGCCCAGCGGCGGACCGGCCGGCACATCGGGGAAGGTGGCGCTGCCGTCGGGCGCGACCAGCGCGGGCGCCAGATGCCCGGCCCGCGCCATCACACAGTGCCGCGACACCGGGTCGTAGATCGCGTACACGCAGGTCGCGCCGACGATCTCGCCGGCCGTCTCCGCGCTGCCCTCGTCCTGGTCGATGCGGCCGACCAGGTCGTCCAGGTGGCTGAGCAGCTCGTCGGGCGGCAGGTCGAGCGTGGAGAAGTTGTGCACCGCGGTCCGCAGCCGCCCCATCGTCGCGGCGGCGTGCAGACCGTGCCCGACCACATCGCCGACGGCCAGCGCCACCCGGCTCCCCGGCAGCGGGATCACATCGAACCAGTCGCCGCTCACACCCGACTGGGCGGGAAGGTAGCGGTAGGCCACATCGAGGGCGCTCTGCGCGGGCAGCGCCCGCGGCAGCAGGCTGCGCTGCAGGGTCACGGCCAGGGCGTGCTCACGGGTGTACCGGCGGGCGTTGTCGATGCTGACCGCGGCGCGCGCCACCAGCTCCTCCGCCAGCGACAGCTCCTCCACGTCGAAGGGCTCCCGCTTGGAACGCCAGAAGTTGGCCATGCCCAGCACGCTGCCGCGGGCCTGGATGGGGGCGGCGATGAGCGAGTGGATGCCGTAGTCCAGGATCTGCCGGGCGCGCTGCGGATCCTGCTCGCGCCAGCCGCCGGCGGTCGCCAGATCGGTCACCAGCTCGGTGTGGCCGGCGCTGTAGCCGCGGGCCTGCGGGGTGGAGGGCAGGAAGTCGATCAGCCGGCCCTTCTCGTAGAGCGGGTGATCGTCCCGGATGCCGCTCACCGCCACGCGCCGCATGTCCGTCGCCGTGGGAGCCGGCTCCTCCCCGTGCAGCACGGCATCGGCCAGATCGACGGTGACGAAGTCGGCGAAGCGGGGTACCGCGACCCGTGCCAGTTCGTCGGCCGTCCGCATCACGTCGAGGCTGCTGCCGATGCCGAGGCCCGCGTCGTACAGCAGCTCCAAGCGCTCCCGGGTCACCTCCGCCCGGCCGGTGATGGCCTGCAGCTCTGTGCAGTCCCGGAGTGTCACGACGGTGGCGCAGAGGCCGCCCGTACGGTCCGTGGGCCGCTGGTTGACCGCCAGCAGCCGTCCCCCGGCGAAGTGCACCTCGTCGGAGGCGTCGCGCCCGGAGACGAGCAGCTCCACGGTCGAGGGATCGAGGCCCGGCAGCTCCCGCACGGTGCGCCCCTCGGCGTCGGCGGGCAGCTCCAGCAGCCGTCTGGCCTCGTCGTTCACCAGCAGCAGCCGCCCGTCGTCACCGACGATGAGGACGCCCTCGCGTACCGAGTGCAGCACCGTGTCGTGGTGCTCGTACATACGGGTCATCTCGTCCGGCGCCAGGCTGTGCGTCTGCCGCCGCAGCCGACGGCCCACCAGCGCCGTACCGCCGGTCGACGCCAGCAGCGCGCCGGCCCCGGCGGCCAGGATGATCGGCAGCTGCCGGTTCACCTCGCTGGTCACGTTCTTCACCTTGAGCCCGGCGGAGACGAGAGCCGTGACCTTGCCGTGGGTGTCGTAGATGGGGACGGTCGCCTGCTCCTCGTGGCCGAGCGGGCCGTGGACCGTCTCCGTGTAGACCTTCCCGGCCAGGGACGGCCCGATTTGGCCCACGAACCGGTGGCCGATCTTGCTGGGCAGGGGATGGGTGTAGCGGATGCCCTTGGTGTCCATGACCACGATGAAGTCGACGCCCGCGGACTTGCGTGCCGCCTCGGTGAGGGGCTGGAGGATCTTGGACGGGTCGGGGGCCTGCAGCGCCTGCAGCACGCCGGGGGCGTGCGCGAAGGTCTGGGCGACGGCGATGGACCGGCGCCGGGCCTCGCTGCTGGTGTCATGCGTCGACTGCAGGACGAGAGCGATGACGCCGCAGATCACGAGCAGCACCACAAGGGCCACCTGCAGAAGGAAGACCTGCCCCCAGACGCTGCGCGGGCTCGTACCGGCCTTGAAGCGCCAGAAGCTACGCCTGAATCGGGCGAATGCATCCGACATGCGGCATTTGTAGCACTGGTTGCCCTCGCTGCCTATGGCTGGCCCGGGAAGCGGACGGAATTTCGTCGCCTCGTGTATCACACGAGAAACTCTCGCCCCTCGGGTCACGAGCCCTCGGGAGCCGTCTCCCGGGTCGCTCGGGTCGCTCGGGTTGCTCTGGGCGGACCCGGTGGTCGTGGCACCGGGTCCGCGAGCCGGGCGGGTGAGGGGGGTGGTCGGGCACCCGCCCGGGTGGTGCCGGCTTGTGCGGCAGGTCGGCTGGTCAGGTGGTGTCGGCCCGTTGGGCGACGCCGGCTTGTGACGTCGGCCACATGATGTGTGACAACGGTTGCGACAACGTTGTCTCCTGGTCTGTACATGACTCTACCGCCGCAACCGACAACGATGTCAACCCACTTGGAGTAGTCCGACCGGGTGATCCCGGCCGTGTGGCTGGAGGGGCATACGCGGCCTTCTGTGGTACCGGTGGCGCACGTTACCGTCCCTGCGGCTTGTGCGACCTGTGGTGCGCGACCCGTCCGCCAGGAGGAAGGGCCGCGTCATGCGCTGCAGACCCCTGTCCCTGCTGCTGGCCGCCGCGCTCGCGATCGGAGGCGGCCCCCCGGCCCTCGCGGCGGCCGCCGCACCCCCGGCCTCGTCGAGGACCCCACCCGGTACGTCGATCCGCTGATCGGCACCGGCAACGGCGGCGATGTCTTCCCGGGCGCCGTCGTGCCCTTCGGCATGCTCTCCTGGAGCCCCGAGAACACCCGAGGGGACGCCACGAGGACGGCCGCGCCCGGCGGCTACCAGTACGACGCCACCCGCATCCGGGGCTTCAGCCTCACCCACATGTCCGGCACCGGCTGCGCCGGCGGCAGCGGCGACATCCCCTTCTTCCCGTACGCCGGCGAGGTCACCTCCTCCCCGGCGAGCGACACCACGGACGCCGTATACGCCGCCGGTTTCCGGCACGCCGGCGAGACCGCCGAGCCCGGCCACTACCGGGTGGGCCTCGCCTCCGGGGTCACCGCCGACCTCACCGCCACCGCACGCACCGGCTCGGCCCGCTTCACCTTCCCGGCCGGCAAGCCCGCCTCGCTGCTGGTGCGCACCGCCAACTCCGAGGTGGGCTCGGAGGAGTCGGCCGTCACGATCGACCCGGACACCCGCACCGTCTCCGGCTCGGTCACCTCCGGCGACTTCTGCGGCTACCTCGCCCCCGAAGGCCGGCGCGCCTACTACACCCTGTACTTCACCGCCCGCTTCGACCGTCCCTTCAAGAGCGCCGGCACCTGGCAGGACGACAGGCTCAGCCCCGGCGCCCTGACCGCGTCCGGCGGCACCGGGGGCTTCACGCACGGCGGGCGGCCCGTCGCGGGCAAGGGTGCCGGCGGCTACGTCGAGTTCGCGCCCGGCGCCGGGCCGGTGAACGTCACAGTGGGCATCTCCTACGTCGGCAAGCAGGCCGCCGAGGCCAACCTCGCCGCCGAGAACCCGCCCGGCCGCTCCTTCGAGGCGGTCGCGAGCGCGGCCCGCCGGGCCTGGCGCGAGCGGCTCGGCGCGGTCCGGGTCGGCGGCGGCACGGACGCCGACCGCACCACCTTCTACACCGCGCTGTACCACGCGCTGCTGCACCCGAACGTCATCAGCGACGCCGACGGCGGATACCGGGGTGCCGACGGACGCGTGCATAGGGTCGGCCGTCGGCAGCGGGCCCAGTACGGCACCTTCTCCGGCTGGGACGTCTACCGCGACCAGGTGCAGCTGCTCACCCTGCTCGATCCGCGCACCGGCTCCGACATCGCCCAGTCGCTGTACGAGCTGGCCGAGCAGAACGGCGGGACCTGGGACCGCTGGCTGCACGGCGCGAGCGGCACCCATGTCATGAACGGCGACCCCTCGCCGACCGCGCTGGCCGGCATCCGTGCCTTCGGCGGCACCGGCTTCGATCTGCACGGCGCACTGGACTCGCTGGTCGAGGCGGCGACCGTCCCCACCGAGCAGGACCTCTCCCCGGCGGGCAGGCCGGTGCTCTCCGCCGGCCAGCGGCCCTCGCTCGACAAGTACCTCACGCTGCACTACATGCCGAGCGTCTCCAACGCCTGGGGCGGCGCCGCCGAGACCCTGGAGATGTCCACGGCCGACTTCTCCCTGTCCCAGCTCGCCGCGGCGGCGGGGGAGAAGGACACGGCGGCCGCATTCGCCCGCCGGGCCCAGTGGTGGCAGAACACCTTCGACATCGCGGCCCACCCCGGCGGCGGCTACATCGCCGACCGCAAGGCCGACGGCAGCTGGGTCACCGGCTTCACCCCGGACACCGGCAACGGCTTCGTCGAGGGCACGGCGGCCCAGTACACCTGGATGGTCCCGCACGACCCCGCCGGACTCTTCGCCGCGCTGGGCGGCCGGGAGGCGGCCCTCGCCCGGCTCGACGCCTTCTTCCACACGGCCGACGGCGGCTGGGCCTTCACCGGACAGGGCGGCACCAAGTCCGAGCTGGACAACGAACCGTCGATCAACGTCCCTTACCTGTACGACTACGCGGGCGCCCCGTACAAGACACAGGAAACCGTGCGAGCCGCGATGCGGCGGCTGTGGTCGGCCGCGCCGAGCGGCATCCCGGGCAACGACGACCTCGGCGCGATGTCCTCCTGGTACGTCTTCTCGGCCCTCGGCATGTATCCGCAGGTCCCCTCCCGCGCCGAACTGGTCCTCGCCTCCCCGCTGTTCGAGCGCGTGGAGATCAGCCGTCCGCAGGGCAACGACATCGCCATCCACGCGGCCGGAGCGGCGCCCGACTCCCCGTACATCCAGTCCTTGAGCGTCAACGGCCGTACCAGCGAAAGCCCTTGGCTGCCGGCGTCCTTCGTCCGGGACGGCGGCCGGCTCGACTACACCCTGTCCGCCACCCCGAACCGCGACTGGGGCGCGGCCGGCCCGCCGCCGTCCTTCCGCGAGGGCGAGCAGCCGTACCAGATCGGCGTCGGCCCCACGGCCGCCACGCTCGCACCCGGTGACCGCACCAGGATCGGCATTCGCACGCTGGCCCTGAACGGCGGCACCGGCCCCGGTGTGCGCTTCCGGGTGGACACCCCGCCCGGTGTCACGGCCACGCCCGCCGACGGCACGGTCGGCGGCGGCGCCCAGGAGATCACCCTCACCGCCGCCCGGGACGCCGAGCAGGGCTTCGCCGACGTCAAGGTGTCGGTGACCTCGGGCGACACGTCGTACGAACAGCCGGTCGCGCTCACGCTAGCCGCTCCCGGCACCCTGCTCGCCGCCTACGACACCACCGGTGTCTCCGACGACTCGGGCGGGCACGACGAGGCCGACTACGACGGCGGCGGCTGGAGCTACTCCCGCCAGGCCCTCGCCGCGGCCGGCCTGACCCCGGGGAGCCACTCCACGGCCGACGGCCTCACCTACACCTGGCCCGCCTCGTCCGACGGCCACCCGGACAACGCCTCGGGCGCCGCCCAGACCATCGAACTGCCCATCCCCGCAAGCAAGTTGTCCTTCCTCGGCAGCGCGGTCGACGGCAGCCGGCAGGCCGAGGCGACCGTCACCTACACCGACGGCACGACCGGCACCGCCGACCTCTCCTTCACCGACTGGACCCTCGACGGCGGAGCCGGCACCGTCCAGTACGGCAACGAGGTCGTCGCCAGGACCCCGTACCGCAATGCCGCAGGCGTCGGCCGGGACCCGGTGCCGGCCTACGTCTTCGCCACCAAGCCGTTCACGGCCCCGGCCGGCCGGACCATCGCGAGTGTCAGGCTCCCGGAGAACGGGAACCTGCACGTGTTCACCCTGGCCACGAGCTGAACCACGGCAGGGGACAGCGGCCGCCCCTCGCGCGAGGGACGACCGCTGTCAGGCGATGTCCGTCAGGCCAGCAACTCCACCTCCGCCAGTGTCGCCGTGCCGTCCAGGACCAGCCGGTACTTGGCGTACGTGCCCGGCGTGGCGATGGTGAACGCCCGCGTCTGGTGGTCCCAGGGGAAGGATTCCCCGGAGCGGTGGTCCAGGGTCTGCCAGGTGGTGCCGTCCGCGGAGCCCTGCAGGGTCCAGCCGGTCGGCGCCCTGGTGTGGTCGGCCGACGAGGTCAGCGTGTACTGGACGGGCCGCACGGATCCGTCCACCGGCAGGTCGACCGAGGTGACCGTGGCCTCCGTCGCCGACGTGTTGTCGAACAGCGGCCCGTCGCCCTTGAGGACGTCCGACCGGGGCGCCGGCACCTTGTCGTCCTGGGTGATGGAGGTCGGGGCAGCGTCCTTGCCGGTGCCCCATGCCGACGGCTGGGCGCCCATGGCGAACTCCAGCACCCCGCCCTTGGAGAGTAGCGCGTGGGGGAGCGAAGTGGAGTTCCAGGGGCGGCCGTTGAAGGTCACGCCCTGGATGTAGACGTTCCTCGCGCTGTTCTTCGGCGCCTTGACGACCAGGTCACGGCCGTTCTCCAGGTGCACGGTGACCTGCTTGAAGAGCGGGGAGCCGATGGAGTAGTCGCCGCTGCCCATGACGAGCGGATAGAAGCCGAGCGCGGAGAAGAGGTACCAGCCCGACTGCTCGCCGTTGTCCTCGTCGCCGTGGTAGCCCTGCCCTATCTCGCTGCCGGCATAGAGCCGGGAGAGGATCTCGCGGACCGTCGCCTGTGTCTTCCAGGGCTCACCGGCCGCGTCGTACATGTACGGGATGTGGTGCGCGGGCTGGTTGGACTGGCCGAGCATGCCCATGCGGACGTCGCGCGCCTCGGTCATCTCGTGGATGACACCGCCGTAGGAGCCGACGAACTGCGGGGAGGCCGTCTCCGGGGTGGCGAAGAACGTGTCCAGCTTGTCCGCGAGCCCGTGCCGGCCGCCGTACAGATTCGCCAGACCCCGGCTGTCCTGCGGGACGGTGAAGGCATCGCCCCAGCCGTTGGTCTCCGTGTAGTCGTACCCCCACACGCGCGGGTCGTACTTCGAGGAGTCCAGCCGCCACTTCCCGTTCCCGTCGCGGCCCTGGAAGAAGCCCGCCTTGGAGTCGAACAGGTTCACATAGTCCCGGGCGCGGTTGAGGAAGTACGCGGACTCCTCCTGGTAGTGCTTCTCGCCCGTCTTCTTGTACAGGGCCTCGCCCATCCGCGCGATGCCGTAGTCGTTGACGTAGCCCTCCATCGCCCAGGACAGGCCCTCGGTGGTGGCGGTGCTGGTGTAGCCGAGGAACGGCGAGGTGGTCATGCCCTTGCGGCCCACGCCCGACATCGGCGGGACGACGGTCGCGTTCTTCAGCGCCGCCTGGTACGCCGCCTTCGCGTCGAACGTGACCCCCTTGACGTAGGCGTCGGCGAACGCCACGTCCGAGGAGGTGCCGGTCATCAGGTCGGCGTACCCGGGAGAGGACCAGCGGGAGGTCCAGCCGCCGTCCTTGTACTGCTGCACGAACCCGTCGATCATCTCGCCCGCCTGAGAGGGCGTCAGGAAGGAGTACGCCGGCCACGTGGTCCGGTAGGTGTCCCAGAAGCCGTTGTTGACGTACACCTTGCCGTCGACGATCTTCGCGCCGGTGTGGGTCGGGGTGTCCTGGCTCTGCATCGGGGAGAACGGGGAGGCGTACTGGTAGGTGTCCCCGACCTTCTCGAAGCCGGAGTTCGGGTACAGGTACAGCCGGTACATGCTGGAGTACAGCGTGGTCAGCTGGTCCGGGGTCGCGCCCGCCACCTCGACCTTGCCGAGCAGCTTGTCCCAGCTGCGCTGCGCCTGGGACTTCACGGTGTCGAAGGAGGTGCCGTCCGGGATCTCCTGGCGCAGGTTGTCCTTCGCCTGGTCGACGCTGATCAGCGAGGTGGCCAGGCGCAGCGTGACGGTGTGGTCCGCGCCCGCGTCGAACCGCAGATAGCCCTTGACCTCGCTCGTCCCGCCGTCGGTCACCGGCTTGTCGAACTCGCCGTACACGAACAGCCGGGTCGCACCGGCCGACAGGCCCGACTTCACGTCCGAGAAGCCGGTGACGGTCCCGTTCTCCTGGTCCAGGGTCAGCCCCGCCTGCTCGGTGATGTTGTCGAAGAGCACGCTCGCGTCGTCGCCGGGGTAGGTGAAGCGCAGCATGGCCGCGTGGTCGGTCGGGGTCATCTCGGCCTTGAGGCCGTTCTCGAACCGGACCCCGTAGTAGTACGGCCGCGCGGTCTCGTTCTCGTGCCGGAACGGCAGCTGCCGTGCCTCGGGACCGGTGTCCGGGGTGCCGGACGCGGCCGACGGCATCACCTGGAAGGTCTGCCGGTCACCCATCCACGGGCTCGGCTCATGGCTCGCGCTGAACGCCTGGATCGTGGGCAGGTTGTCGTCGTTGTTCGCGCGCGCGTACTCGTACAGCCAGCTCAGCGAGGACGCGTTGGTCACCGGCGTCCAGAAGTTGAAGCCGTGTGGCAGGGCCGTCGCCGGGAAGTTGTTGCCGCGCGAGAAGCTGCCGCTGGAGTTGGTGCCGCGCGTGGTCAGCACGTAGTCCGACAGATGCGCCTGCGGCTTCTCGGGCGGTACGGGCCTCAGCGCCACGTCGTCGATCCAGCCCCGGAACTTCGCCGGCCCGTCGGGGGAGTCGTACGCCACCAGGATCCGGGCGACGGTCTTGCCGGCCGCCACCGAGCCGATCCGCGCGGCCACGTTGTTCCACTGGTTGACGTACAGCGCCTTCGAGGCGCCCTGGCCGCGCGGCGACAGCGGGAATCCGTGCTGGTCCAGCGCGCCGAGGTCGCTCAGATAGGTGCCGTCGGTGAAGGCCAGGTCGAGGGAGACGTTCGTGGCGTCGTAGTCCCGGTCGCCGTCCGCCATCGACGGGAAGATCCGGTACGACAGCCGGGTGTCGGCGCCGACCTTCACGTTCACGTCGAAGACCTTGTTGTACGAGTACGCCCGGCCGCCCGCCGTGTGCCGTCCGGCGTAGCGCAGTGCCCTCCTTCCGGTGAACCCGGCCCGTGCCTTGGCCGTCGGCGAGGCGGCCGGGCCCTGGTCGACCAGCGTCAGCATGTCCTGCGGCACCGGGCCGCCCCCGCCGCCGGTGGAGAACTGCACATCGGCGAGCTGCAGTATGCCGTCGGCGCCGTTGTTCTTGGTGATCTCCAGCCGGAAGTGCTGGTACTCGGCCGGCTCGGCCAGGTCGTAGGACTTGGTCTGGAAGCGCTCGGAGAAGCTCTCGTCCGAGCGGCTGTCGACCGTCTTCCAGTCCTTGCCGTCGGTGGAGCCGAGCAGCGTCCAGGCCCTCGGGTCGCGCTCGGCGTAGTCGTTGGCCGAGGTGAGCGCGTACGTCTGCAGCTTGATGGGCTGGTCGAGGTCGAACTCCACCCAGCCGGTCGGCGCGAAGGTCAGCCACTTGGTGCCCGGCTCGCCGTCGACCAGGTTCTCCTTCACCTCGCCGGCGCCCGTGTTCTCGCCGCTCGCCCGGACATCGGTGACATGGTCGGTCGCATTGCCCGGAATGCCGGTGGTGTAGCCGCCGTCGACCCCCGAGGCGCGCTTCTTGCCGTCCGGCCCGGTGTCGACGGTGTTCAGCCAGTCGGGTGCCGGATCGCCCGTCTCGAACGAGGATGCGAACTCCTGGCCGGCGGCCGGAGCCCTGGCGGGCAGAGCGACCGCCGCGCCCTGTGCGCCGACGGCCATGACAAAGGCGGCCGTGAGGACGGCCGCCGGACCCCATCTGTGCCGAGCTCTCCGCTGCATCTACGGATTCCCCTCCTGCGCCTCTCTCGACAACGTTGTCAGCCACGAGGTGCAGGAACCAGTAGGTCGTCAAGTGGCCCGTGATGTCAAGGGTGTTGGGTGTGGCATTCAGGGACTTATGTCGCGAATATTTGTGCCAGGCGGCCCGCAGGGTGCTCACATTTCGTCGAGGTCTCAACTCGGAAAAGACCCATGGCCAACCCTGCATTCGATCTTGCTCAGGCGACCGAAAGTGGACTATACCTGTCGGCACTTCCAGCACGACCCTGCACGACCCAGCGCTACCCGACAGCGGTGCCGGGGAGGATCCGGTTCACCGCCTGAGTCCTGGAGAAGGCGAGGACTTGAGCATGGGATCCACCTCGAACCACGGTGCCGAAGGTGTCGGCCGTCGTGATCTGATCAAGCGGTCCGCCGCACTGGGCCTGGTCGCGGCCCCGGGCATGAGCCTGCTGTCCGCCTGCGCGAGCAGCGGCGGGGGCGGCCAGACCAAGGACAAGGCGGGGAAGAAGACCGCCAAGAACCCGCTCGGTGTCAACGACACCGCCCAGATGGAATTCGTCCTCTTCGACGGCGGCTTCGGCCAGGAGTACGCCCAGGACGCGGTGAAGATCTACGAGAAGGACTTCCCCAAGGTCCATGTGAAGTTCTCCGCCACCCAGAAGATCCAGTCCACCCTCCAGCCCCGCTTCAACCAGGGCAACCCGCCGGACCTCATCGACAACTCCGGCGCCGAGCAGATGGACATGGGCGTCCTGGTCGGCAAGAACCAGCTGTCCGACCTGACCCCGCTGCTGGACGCGCCGTCGTACGACGACCCGAACAAGAAGGTCCGCGACACGCTGCGCCCCGGCATCGTGGAGATGGGCCAGTTCGACGGCAAACCGGTCTGGATCCTCTACTACGCCTACACGGTGTACGGCGTCTGGTACTCGCAGAAGGCCCTGGACTCGCTCGGCGCGGAGTACCCGAAGACCTGGGACGAGATGCTCCAGGTCTGCGAGAAGGCCAAGAAGAAGGGCATGGCAGGCTGGACATATGCGGGCAAATACCCGTACTACCTCCCCTTCTCGCTGTACCCGATGATCGGGAAGGTCGGCGGGCGCGAGGTGCTCGACGCCATCGACAACCTGGAGCCGAACGCCTGGCAGCACCCGGCCGTCAAGGCCTGCTTCGAGGCGTACTACGAGCTGTACAAGAAGGGCTACGTCCTCAAGGGCACCCCGGGCCTCGACCACATCCAGTCCCAGACCGCCTGGGCCAAGGGTGAGGCGCTGTTCATCCCGAACGGCTCCTGGGTGGAGAACGAGTCGGCCAACGTGATCCCGAAGGACTTCGACCTGGCCGTGTCGGCGCCGTCCGGCATCGACAGCAGCGACAAACTGCCCTTCGGCACCATCTGGGCCTCCGGCGGCGAGCCCTTCATCGTGCCCGCCCATGCCGCGAACGCCGAGGGCGGCATGGAGCAGCTGCGCATCATGCTCTCCGAGGCGTCCTCGAAGAACTTCACCGCCAAGGTGAAGTCGCTGACCGCCTACAACGGCGGCACCACCGGCGTCACCCTCACCCCGGGTCTGAAGTCCGGTGTCGCGGCGCTGAAACTGGCCGGATCCAACGTGGTGAATCCGCGACTGCAGGACTGGTACGTCCAGCTGCAGAAGGAGAAGATCGGTGTGGCCGGTCTCGGCGAGATGATGGCCGGCCGGCTCACCCCCGCCGAGGCCATCAAGAAGATCCAGGGATTCGCCGACGAGGCGGCCAAGGACTCCTCGATCAAGCACTACAAGCACCAGTAGCCGGCACCCTTTCAAGCTCCGGAGTGGCGATGCAGCACGGCAAGTACCGGTTCATCGTGGGGTTTCTGGTTCTGCCCCTGGGACTGTACGCGCTCTTCGTGGTGTGGCCGTTCATCCAGTCCATCTATTACTCGTTCACGGACTGGACCGGCCTGAGCCCCGAATTCAAGATGGTCGGCTTCGACAACTACACGAGGATGCTCCACGACGACATCTTCTGGAAGTCGTTGCAGCACAGTCTGCTGTTCGCCCTGGTGCTCCCGCTGGTGACGATCAGTCTGGCGCTGTTCTTCGCCTTCATGATCAATGTGGGCGGACGCCGGAGGAAGGGCGGCCCCGTGATCTCCGGGGTCCGGGGCTCGTCCTTCTACAAGATCGTGTACTTCTTCCCGCAGGTGCTGTCGATCGCCATCGTCGCGCTGCTGTTCCAGTTCGCGTACAACCCGGACAGTGGCGCGGTCAACTCCCTGCTGCGCGGCATCGGCCTCGATCATGTCCAGCCGCTGTGGCTGGGCGACCCGAGCCTCGCGCTGTGGTGTGTGATGGCGGTGCTGGTGTGGTCCACGACCGGCTTCTTCGTGGTCCTGTTCTCGGCGGGCATGGCCTCCATCCCGACGGAGCTCTACGAGTCGGCGCTGCTCGACGGCGCGGGCCGGGCCACCACCTTCTTCCGCATCACCCTGCCGCTGCTGTGGGACACCGTGCAGTCCGGCTGGGTCTACATGGGCATTCTCGCGCTCGGCGCCGAGTCGTTCGCGGTCGTACAGATCATGACGACCGGGCCGGGCGGGCCCGACTACTCGACCACGGTGATGGTCCTGTACGTGTACCAGAAGGCGTTCCGGGACGGTCAGGCCGCCTACGCCACCACCATCGGCGTCGCCCTGCTGATCGTCACCCTCGCCTTCGCGGCGATCGTGATGCGGCTGGGCCGTCGCGAGCGGCTGGAGTTCTGAACCGATGGAACCGATGAAGACGACCGAGACCCCCGCACCGCGGCCGGCCGAGTCCGGTGCCGGCGTCTCCAAGGCCGACGCACCCGCCCCGAAGCCCGACCGGCGGAACAAGGAGGGCGGTGTCCTCAACGTCTTCTCGCACGGCGTGCTGATCATCTGGGCGATCATGGTGGTCACGCCGCTGCTGTGGGCGGTGATGACGTCCTTCAAGTCGGACAGCTCGATCTTCGGCTCGCCCTGGTCGCTGCCGGACAAGCTGCACTTCGACAACTGGTCGCGGGCCTGGACCCAGGCCAACATGAGCGACTACTTCCTGAACACCGTCCTGGTGGTCGGCGGCTCGCTCATCGGCACCCTCGTGCTCGGCTCCATGGCGGCCTACGTCCTCGCCCGCTTCGACTTCCCCGGCAACCGCTTCATCTACTACCTGTTCGTCGGCGGCATGAGCTTCCCGATCATGCTCGCGCTGGTCCCGCTGTTCTATGTCGTGAACAACATGGGCATGCTGAACACGATCCACGGCCTGATCCTGGTCTACATCGCGTACTCGCTGCCGTTCACGGTCTTCTTCCTCACGGCCTTCTTCCGCACCCTGCCCACCTCGGTGGCGGAGGCGGCGTTCGTGGACGGCGCTTCGCACACGCGTACGTTCTTCCAGATCATGCTGCCGATGGCCAAACCGGGCCTGATCAGCGTGGGCATCTTCAACTTCCTGGGCCAGTGGAACCAGTACATGCTGCCCACGGTCCTCAACACCGACCCCGACAAGAAGGTGCTCACGCAGGGCCTGGTCCAGCTCGCGGTCAGCCAGGGCTACAAGGGCGACTGGTCGGGCCTCTTCGCGGGCCTGGTGATGGCCATGCTGCCGGTGCTCGGGGCGTACATCGTCTTCCAGCGCCAGGTGGTCCAGGGCCTGACCGCGGGGGCGCTGAAGTAGGCCCCTGAACTCGGCGGGGTGACGCCCCGCGCTCCTCCGTGCGCACGCCGTTCCCCTTGCCGGGGGCGGCGTGCGCGCGTGTGTCCCGGGACCCGGAAACGGTTCAACCTCTTGACGTAAGCAGCCCCGAACGGCTCAGCTTAGAGTTCACTAGTTGGACATACGCGGGGCCTCGCCGAAGCGGCCTCGCGCTCAGGAGGTCGTCGTGGAGACTCCAGGGTCGCAGTCGTCGCTGCACCGAGCCAACCTGGAGCGGGTCGTACGGGCCGTACGCCTGGCCGGATCCCTCACCCAGGCGGAGATCGCGCGGACGACCGGTCTGTCCGCCGCGACCGTCTCCAACATCGTGCGGGAGCTGAAGGACGGCGGAACCGTCGAGGTCACGCCCACGTCGGCGGGCGGGCGGCGGGCCCGCAGCGTCAGCCTGAGCGGCGACGCCGGCATTGTGATCGGCGTCGACTTCGGGCACACCCACATGCGTGTCGCGATCGGCAACCTCGCCCATCAGGTGCTGGCCGAGGAGTCCGAGCCGCTGGACGTCGACGCGTCCGCCGCGCAGGGCTTCGACCGGGCGGAACAGCTGGTCAGCCGCCTGATCGCGGCCACGGGAGTGAACCCGTCCAAGGTGGCAGGGGTGGGCCTCGGCGTGCCCGGTCCGATCGACGTGGAGTCGGGGACGCTGGGGTCCACCGCGATCCTGCCCGGCTGGACCGGCACCAAGCCCGCCGAGGAGCTGCGCGAGCGGCTCGGCGTGCCCGTGCCCGTGCACGTGGACAACGACGCCAACCTCGGCGCCCTCGGCGAGCTGGTGTGGGGCAGCGGGAAGGGCGTGCGGGACCTCGCGTACATCAAGGTCGCGAGCGGTGTCGGCGCCGGTCTGGTGATCGACGGGAAGATCTACCGCGGCCCGGGCGGCACGGCCGGGGAAATCGGGCATATTACACTCGACGAGTCCGGCCCGGTCTGCCGTTGCGGGAACCGCGGCTGTCTGGAGACGTTCGCGGCCGCACGCTATGTGCTCCCGCTGCTCCAGCCCAGCCACGGCCCCGACCTCACCATGGAGGGCGTCGTACGGCTGGCCAGGGACGGTGACCCGGGCTGCCGTCGGGTGATCGCCGACGTCGGCCGCCACATCGGCAGTGGGGTGGCCAACCTGTGCAATCTGCTGAACCCGAGCCGGGTGGTCCTCGGCGGTGATCTCGCCGAGGCCGGTGAGCTGGTGCTCGGGCCGATCAGGGAGTCCGTCGGCCGCTACGCCATCCCCAGTGCGGCGCGCCAACTGTCCGTTCTCCCGGGGGCACTTGGGGGCCGTGCGGAGGTGCTCGGGGCGCTCGCCCTGGCCCTCAGTGAGATGGGTGATTCGACTCTTTTGGACGGATCGCTGCCTGTCGCGGCCCCTGCCTTCACTTAGAGAACGGATGGCACCGTTGCCATCTCGTTAAGGATTTACTTCTTGACGTCGCACGTGTGGCCGAGTTGACTTCCAGCCACCTCGGCCGCAACGACGCGGCCTCGTCAGGGAGGTTTCTGAAGTGAACGCACGTATGCGTCGTGCCGCCGTAGCCGTTGCCGCCGGTGCGATGGCGGTCTCGCTGGCCGCCTGTGGCAGTGCCAAGGAGTCGAAGGGCGGCAGCTCTTCCTCGTCCTCCGCCAAGAAGGGCGACAACATCAAGGTCGGCCTTCTCCTTCCGGAGAACAAGACCGCGCGTTACGAGAAGTTCGACCGGCCGCTGATCGAGAAGAAGATCAAGGAGCTGACGAACAGCAAGGCGACCATCCAGTACAACAACGCCCACCAGGACGCGAACCTGCAGGCCCAGCAGGTCGACACCATGATCACCAACAAGGTGGACGTCCTGATCGTGGACGCGGTGGACGCCAAGGCCATCCAGAACTCCGTGCAGAAGGCCGTGGACGCCGGCATCAAGGTCGTCGCCTACGACCGCCTGGCCGAGGGCCCGATCAGCGCCTACACCTCCTTCGACAACGAGAAGGTCGGCGAGACCCAGGGCCAGGCCCTGCTGACGGCGCTGGGCAGCAAGGCCACCAAGTCCTCCAAGATCGTCATGGTCAACGGCTCGGTCACCGACCCGAACGCCGCCCAGTTCAAGGCCGGCGCCCACAAGGTCCTCAACGGCAAGGTCACGATCGCCCAGGAGTACGACACCAAGGAGTGGTCGCCGGACAACGCCAACTCCGAGATGGAGACGGCGATCTCCGCGGTCGGCAAGAACAACATCGCGGGTGTCTACTCCGCCAACGACGGCATGGCCGGCGGTATCATCACCGCCCTCAACGCCGCGGGCATCAAGGTCCCGGTCACCGGCCAGGACGCCGAGCTGGCCGGCGTGCAGCGCATCGTCGCCGGTACGCAGTACATGAGCGTCTACAAGCCGTACGCCCCCGAGGCCGACGCCGCCGCCGAGATGGCCGTCGCGCTCGCCCAGGGCAAGTCGCTGGACTCCGTCGCCAAGGACAAGGTCTCCAGCAGCTCCCAGAAGGACGTCCCCTCGGTCCTCGTCCCGGTCACCGCGCTGACCAAGGACAACATCAAGGACACCGTCATCAAGGACGGCATCTACACCGTCGCCGACATCTGCACCGCCGACTACAAGGCGGCCTGCGACAAGCTCGGCCTCAAGTAAGCGGCGTCAAGTCCCTTCCCGTACACGGGCGTTCGTCCTTGAATGCCCGTAGGGAAGCCGACTGACCGCACCCCAGGCTTCCTCCGGCGTCCCGCGACACATACAGCCCCGCAAGCTCGGCGCGGGGCGCCGGACGGAACTCCCCCCAGTCTCTCTGCACAACCTCCCGCCGGGTCAGGCGGCCAAGGAGATGGTTCACGTGTCCGCTACGCCCGTGCTGGCGTTGCGCGGGGTCTCCAAGCGGTTCGGTGCCGTTCAGGCGCTCACCGACGTAGAGCTTGAGGTCCACGCCGGTGAGGTGGTCGCCCTGGTGGGCGACAACGGCGCCGGAAAGTCCACGCTGGTCAAGACGATCGCCGGCGTGCACCCGATCGACGAGGGTGTCATCGAGTGGGACGGCAACCCCGTCTCCATCAGCCGTCCGCACGACGCCCAGGCGCTGGGCATCGCGACGGTGTACCAGGATCTCGCGCTGTGCGACAACATCGACGTCGTCGGCAACCTGTTCCTCGGCCGTGAGCTGAGGAAGTGGGGCGTCCTGGACGAGGTCGAGATGGAGCGCCGCTCCCGCGAGCTGCTCACCACCCTGTCGATCCGCATCCCGAGCGTCCGGATCCCGATCGCCTCGCTCTCCGGCGGTCAGCGCCAGACCGTGGCCATCGCCCGCTCCATGCTCGGCGAGCCCAAGCTGGTGATCCTCGACGAGCCCACCGCCGCCCTCGGCGTCGAGCAGACCGCCCAGGTGCTCGACCTGGTGGAGCGGCTGCGCGAGCGCGGCCACGCCGTCATCCTGATCAGCCACAACATGGCCGATGTGAAGGCGGTGGCCGACAAGGTCGCCGTCCTGCGCCTCGGCCGCAACAACGGCGTCTTCGAGGTCAAGACGACCTCGCAGGAGGAGATCATCTCCGCCATCACCGGCGCCACCGAAAACGCCGTGACCCGCCGTGCCGCGCGCACGTCCAGCGCGAACGGGGAGGCTTCCCAGTGAGCATCGACAAGACCTCCGCGAACCTCGACGAGACGCCGTCGCAGGACGAACCCGTCGTCGAGAACCCCGAGGCCGCGGCCGCCGCGGTCACCGCGGTCGACCCGCGCCTGCTGGTCCAGCAAGAGGGCCTCCTCGGCTACTGGCACGAGTTCAAGCGCAAGATGAAGGCCGGTGAGCTGGGCTCCCTCCCGGTCGTCCTGGGCCTCGCGATCATCTGCGTCATCTTCCAGGTGCTCAACTCGCAGTTCCTGTCCGCGCAGAACATCAACGACATCACGATCACGATGGTCGGCACGGGCATGATCTCGGTCGGCATCGTGTTCGTACTGCTGCTCGGCGAGATCGATCTGTCGGTCGGCTCGGTCAGCGGCGCGGCCAGTGCCCTCGCCGGTGTCCTCGCGGTCAACCAGGGCTGGCCCGAGTGGATGGCTGTGCTCGTCGCCATCGCCGCCGGCATCGCCATCGGCGCGCTGCACGGCTTCTTCTTCGCGGTGCTCGGCGCCCCCGCCTTCGCCGTGACGCTGGCCGGTCTGCTGTTCTGGCTGGGCTTCATGCTGAAGGTGCTGGGCGCGGACGGCACGATCAACCTCAACTCGAACGGTCTGATCAGCAGGCTGACCACGTACTACTTCTCGGACGTGGCCGCCGCCTACGGGCTCGCCGTCGCCGTGGTCGCCGTGTTCTTCCTCACCTCCTTCCTGAGCAACCGGCGCCGGCAGGCCGCGGGCGTCCCCGCCCGGCCGCTCAGCGACACGATTCTGCGGACCGTGCTGCTGGCCGTGGTCTCCTTCGCCGCGGCCTACATGTACAACCAGTACAAGGGCCTGCCGCTGGCCACGGTGATCTTCCTCGCGTTCCTGATCGGCACGGACTTCGTGCTGCGCCGTACCTCCTACGGCCGCAAGATCTTCGCGCTCGGTGGCAGCGTGGAGGCGTCCCGCCGTGCGGGTATCAACGTCACCGCGGTACGGATCTCCGTGTTCGCCATCTCGGGTGGTTTCGCGGCGATCGGCGGTCTGTTCCTGGCGTCGAAGATCGCTTCGGCCAACCAGAGCGCCGGCACGGGTGACCTGCTGATGAACGCGATCGCCGCCGCGGTCATCGGCGGTACGTCGCTGTTCGGCGGGCGGGGTCGTACGTGGAACGCGCTGCTCGGTGTGCTGGTGATCGTCTCGATCCAGTACGGGCTGCAGCTGGAGTCCATTGCCGAGCCGGTCAAGTACATGATCACTGCGGCTGTGCTGTTGACCACGGTGGTGATCGACTCCATCACCCGTAAGACGCAGAAGACGGCCGGTCGCGCATAACGCGGTCTCGCCGTAGGGGCGCGGGTTGTCCTGCGCGTGCCGGTCCGTTGTGGCCGGTCGCGCAGTTCCCCGCGCCCCTTCGCACGTCGCCCGGCGCCTGAACATTAGACTCGGGCGAGCCCGGCGAAAGCTCGATCAGCTCTACTGCAAGGAGGCACGGGTGCCGCTGCTGACCCGCATCACGGGACCGCGCGATCTGGACCGGCTCAGCCAGGAGGAGCTGAACCAGCTGGCGGGGGAGATCCGTACCTTCCTCGTCGAGGCCGTCTCCAAGACCGGCGGCCACCTCGGCCCCAACCTCGGTGTGGTGGAGCTGACCATCGCCCTGCACCGGGTCTTCGACTCGCCGAAGGACAAGGTGCTGTGGGACACCGGGCACCAGTCCTATGTGCACAAGCTGCTCACCGGCCGGCAGGACTTCTCCAGGCTGAAGAAGAAGGGCGGCCTGTCGGGCTACCCCTCGCAGGCCGAGTCCGAGCACGACGTCATCGAGAACAGCCACGCCTCCACGGTCCTCGGGTGGGCCGACGGCATCGCCAAGGCCAACCAGCTGAAGAAGCGGGACAGCCATGTCGTCGCCGTCATCGGTGACGGGGCGCTGACCGGTGGCATGGCCTGGGAGGCGCTGAACAACATCGCCGACGCCAAGGACCGCCCGCTGGTCATCGTCGTCAACGACAACGAGCGGTCGTACTCCCCGACCATCGGCGGCCTCGCCAACCACCTGGCCACGCTCCGCACGACCGACGGCTACGAGCGGTTCCTCGCCCGTGGGAAGGACCTGCTGGAGCGCACGCCCGTCGTCGGCAGGCCGCTCTACGACACCCTGCACGGCGCCAAGAAGGGCCTGAAGGACTTCATCGCCCCACAGGGCATGTTCGAGGACCTGGGCCTGAAGTACGTCGGGCCCATCGACGGGCATGACATCGAGGCGCTGGAGTCCGCCCTGGCCCGGGCCAAGCGGTTCGGCGGGCCGGTCATCGTGCACTGCCTCACCGAGAAGGGCCGCGGCTACCAGCCCGCGCTGCAGGACGAGGCCGACCGGTTCCACGGCATCGGGCCCATCCACCCCGACACCGGCCTGCCGGTCAAGGCCTCGGGCGCCGACTGGACCTCCGTCTTCGGCGACGAGATGGTCGAGCTCGGCAGGGAGCGCGACGACATCGTGGCGATCACGGCGGCCATGCTGCAGCCGGTCGGCCTGAAGAAGTTCGCCGACACCTTCCCGGACCGGATCTACGACGTCGGCATCGCCGAGCAGCACGGCGCCGTCTCCGCGGCCGGCCTCGCGCACGGCGGGCTGCACCCCGTCTTCGCCGTGTACGCCACCTTCCTCAACCGCGCCTTCGACCAGGTCCTCATGGACGTGGCCCTGCACAAGTGCGGGGTCACCTTCGTGCTCGACCGGGCCGGTGTCACCGGCACGGACGGCGCCTCGCACAACGGCATGTGGGACATGTCGATCCTGCAGGTCGTGCCGGGCCTCAGGCTGGCCGCCCCGCGCGACGCCGAGCAGGTGCGCCGGCAGCTGCGGGAGGCCGTCGCCGTCGACGACGCGCCGACCGTGGTGCGCTTCTCCAAGGGGGCCGTCGGCCCCGCCGTACCCGCCGTGGGCCGTATCGGCGGCATGGACGTGCTGCGCGAGCCCGGCACCGACCGGCCGGACGTGCTGCTGGTCTCGGTCGGCGCCCTCGCCCCGATGTGCCTGGAGATCGCCGACCTGCTCGACAAGCAGGGCATCTCCACCACCGTCGTCGACCCGCGCTGGGTCAAGCCCGTCGACGAGGCCATGGCTCCGCTGGCCGAGCGGCACCGGGTCGTCGTCACCGTCGAGGACAACAGCCGCGTCGGCGGTGTCGGCGCCGCGATCGCCCAGGCCCTGCGCGACGCGGGCGTGGACGTGCCGCTGCGCGACTTCGGCATCCCGCCGCGCTTCCTCGACCACGCCGCCCGCGGCGAGGTCCTCGCCGAGATCGGCCTGACCGCGCCCGACATCGCCCGCCAGGTCACCGGGCTGGTGTCCAGGCTGGACGGCGACCGCACGGCGGACGCGGTGGACTCCGTGGAACCCGCGCGCGACTAGGACAAGCGCTTCTGCGGGCCGGTTCCGCCACTCCTCCCGGTGGCGGAACCGGCCCGCTTGCGTGAACCTGCCAGTGCCGGGGCATACGCTTCCCGACCCTCTCGATCACGTCGAGCCATGTCGAGGACGACAAGCGTGGGAGGTAGGCACGTGAGCAGCGCGCTGTTCAGGACGAAGAACGTCGAGCAGTCCATCCAGGACACCGAGGAACCCGAGCATTCGCTCAAGAAGTCCCTCTCCGCCCTCGACCTGACCGTCTTCGGCGTCGGCGTGATCATCGGCACCGGCATCTTCGTCCTCACCGGACAGGTCGCCAAGAACAACGCCGGTCCGGCGGTGTCCCTGGCCTTCGTGGCGGCCGGTGTGGTCTGCGGGCTCGCCGCCCTCTGCTACGCCGAGTTCGCGTCCACGGTCCCCGTGGCGGGCTCGGCGTACACGTTCAGCTACGCCTCCCTGGGTGAGCTGCCCGCCTGGATCATCGGCTGGGACCTGGTCCTGGAGTTCGCGCTCGGTACGGCGGTGGTGGCGGTCGGCTGGTCCGGCTACATCCGCTCGCTGCTGGACAACGCCGGCTGGCATCTGCCGGACTATCTGGCCGGCCGGGACAACGCCACCGGCTTCGGCTTCGACATCCTCGCCGCCGCCCTGGTGCTGGTGCTCACCGGCATCCTCGTGCTCGGCATGAAGCTGTCGGCCCGGATCACCTCGCTCGTCGTCGCGATCAAGGTGGCCGTGGTCCTCATCGTGATCGTCGCCGGTGCCTTCTTCATCAAGGGCGCCAACTACAAGCCGTTCATCCCGCCGTCCCAGCCGGTGCCGGCCGGCGGCAATCTCAAGGCCCCGCTGATCCAGTTGATGTTCGGCTGGGCACCGGCCAACTTCGGCGTCATGGGCATCTTCACAGCGGCCTCGGTGGTGTTCTTCGCCTTCATCGGCTTCGACATCGTGGCCACGGCCGCCGAGGAGACCCGCAACCCGCAGCGGGACATGCCGCGCGGCATCCTCGGCTCCCTCTTCATCTGCACGGTGCTGTACGTGGCCGTCTCCATCGTCGTCACGGGCATGGAGAAGTACGCGAAACTGTCGGTGGAGGCCCCGCTCGCCGACGCCTTCAAGGCCATCGGGCACCCCTGGTACGCGGGCGTGATCAGCTTCGGTGCGGCGGTCGGCCTGACGACGGTGTGCATGATCCTTCTCCTGGGACAGACCCGGGTCTTCTTCGCGATGAGCCGCGACGGCCTTCTGCCGCGCTTCTTCTCCCGGGTCCACCCGCGCTTCAGGACCCCGCATCGGCCGACCGTCCTGCTCGGCGTGATCATCGCGATCGTCGCCGGCTTCACCAGCCTGAGCGAACTGGCCGAGCTGGTGAACATCGGCACGCTCTTCGCGTTCGTCGTGGTCGCGATCAGCGTGATCATCCTGCGCCGCACCCGCCCGGACCTGCCGCGTGCCTTCCGCACCCCGTGGGTCCCGGTCATCCCGGTCCTGTCGGTGTGCGCCTCGCTGTGGCTGATGCTCAACCTGCCCGCCGAGACCTGGCTGCGATTCGCCATCTGGATGGTGGTCGGCTTCTTCGTCTACTTCCTCTACGGCCGCACACACAGCCGCCTGGCCCTGCGCGAGCAGGCCGCGCGGCAGCCCGCGGACGGCACTCCGTGACCCGGACGGCGTACCGGACACGACCGCGTCAGATGTCGATCGGGGTCAGCCCGGGGTAGATGTCCTGCCAGCGGTAGCGACGGCAGTGGAAGTGCCAGTGCGCGAAGCCTGTCATGTAGCGGTCGAGGTGCGGGCGCTGCTCGTCGGTGGCGAGGTCCAGGATGCGGTGGTAGGCGGCCAGGCCGCTGTCGAGGCTGCGGCGGTAGGCGGCGAGGTAGGGGATGTTCTCGCTCACCGAGCGGCGGTAGATCAGGCCGGCGACGAAGTCCTCGCCGTCCACCGCCTCCTTGTAGAAGGACAGGACGTCGTTGATGCCGTTGAGGAACGCGACGCACGAGCTCAGCGCCGCCGCCCAGAAGGCCCGACGGCGGTGGGCGCTCAGGCAGGGGTCGGTGAACTGCAGCGACACGAACCAGAACTGGGAGAAGCCGTTGAAGACGCGGACGAAGTCGGTGTCGATCTCGTCCGAGGTCTCCGGGGTGAACTCCGCCTCCATGACGACGCCGGTGATCCCGTTGTAGAAGAAGGTCTTGAAGACGGCGAGGAACGCCGGATCGCAGAACCGCGCGATCTCGTTGAACATGTGCCGGATGTACCGGGCGTTCGGCGATGCCGCGGGCACCTCGGGCAGCATGCCGGCCCGCAGGACGGCTTCGGCCTCCGCGAGGTCGTGGCAGCACAGGTCGTCCAGGTAGGTGGTGAACACCCAGATGCGATCGACGGCGAGGGCGAGCGCGGCGTCGGCGATGGGCACCATGAGGGCGCGCATCAGCGTCACGTTGGCGGTGGTGGCGGTGGGGACGGTGACGCCGAACGCCGCGAACTCGGTGCCGAGCACGTCGGCGTCGGCACGGGCCTGGGCGAGGTCGACGGGCGGATCGAAGGCTTCGCTGAGGGCGATCATCCTGTCGACGAGACCGGAGGACAGGACGCTCGCGACCATCGCGCGGTGACGGGGGTCGGGGACGGCATCGAGGCCGCGCCGCCCGGTGTAGTGGAGGGTGTCGATGCCGGGCGGTCGTTGGTGCCTGAGCGTGAGGGGGCCTGTCGAGTGCACACCGTGTCCTTCCGCGCGCCGCTTCCGGTCGGAGGCATGGCCCCCTGTGGCTCCTTCGGATCCTCACACGGTCGAGCCTTCGTCGGCGGTGTATGAGGCGTCACCGACTCGACCGGGCGTACGCCTCGCCGGCGGATTGACGGAGCGGGACCGACCACCGACGCCCATGGGGCGACGCCCCTGGACGGGGACGGCCGACGGTGCCTTCGGCTCTCAGTCCCGGACCGCGCGCGGGCCGGTGACCTCCGCGCCGTGTTCCTGGACCCGGCGGCGTAGCTCGCGGTCGGCCGTGACGACCAGGCACGGGCGGTCGCCGGCCGCCGCCGCGAGGGCCACGATGTGGTCGTCGCCGCTGCCGCGCGCCTCCTCGACGCGTACCCCGGGCACCGAGGCCACGCCCCGGGCCGCGCCCTCCACCACCAGGACCAGCTCCAGCGGACCGGGCAGGCCGGCCACACCGGACCGGGCGAAGGGCACCAGCCGGTCCCGCAGGCGCTCGGCGGCACCGCGGCGGTCGCGCCACCAGCCGTCGGGCACCGACCCGACGACGTTCGCGCCGTCGACGATGAGCAGGGGGAGGGGCGGGGTGTCCGCCGCACCGCCCGTAGTGTCCGTTATCTTCGGTGTGTTCGGCATGTTCGGCAAATCACCTGATTCGTGGTGTTCGCGGTGGGATCAGTCTGTCGCGGGTGGCGCCGCCCATCGGCGGGTGATCTCGGCGATCGCGTCGGCCGCGCGGTCGGCGGGCGGGCCGCCGGAGCGCACCGTGGGGGAGAACTCGACGTGCAGGAACGGCACATGGTCGGCGTCGGCCGTCCGGCCCTGCATGTTCGTCCTGCCCTCCAGGGGGCAGGACCGCACCCAGGCCTGGCACACCCGGAAGCCGTGGCCGCGCAGGGCGTCGGCCAGCTCGCGGCCCTCCGGCCGGGCCGCCGTGCCGGCGCCGGTGGAGGCGATCACGTCGTAGTCGGGCGCGGCGGAGGCGGCGAAGCCGTGCAACTGGATCCCGGGCATCCTGCGGCGGGCCAGCTCGGCGCAGATGGCGTGGAAGACGGTGTCCGTGCGGTGCGCCACATCCGCCGAATTCCCGACCCCGGCTTTGCGATGTGCGCCTGCGATGACCATGACGCCGCCCGGGGAGCCGCGCAGCACGCGCACGCCCAGCTGCTCGGTACCCAGGTCGAAGCCGGGATGCGGAACCTGGACCGACCAGCGCGGGCGGTGGTCCAGATCGATGTAGACCCGGCCCCAGCCGCGCGGTGCCGCGGCCGTGTCGGTGCGGTCGGCCACCTCGGCGTAGCGGTGACCGGAGGGCCGGTCGACGACCGTGCGCACGGTGAAGTCCCGTTGCGAAAGCCGCTTTTCCGCTTGTTCGCGTCGGCCGTCGAGCAGCAGGCCGACGGCCGAGGCGATGTCCTCCCGGTCCGCCTGGCCGGGCCGGAGATAGCCCCGGCCGGGGGCGAACCGGCTCGTGTAGCCGGCCACCTCACGCGCCAGGTCGATCTGCGCGGGCCCCTTCGGGGCGGGCCGGCCGGTGTCGTGCGTGCCACCGCCCGTGCCGCGGAGCAGGAGGGTCAGACCTGCGGCGATACCGGCGGTAATCAGCAGAATTGTTGCGATCGTTATGACGCGTGAGCGATGGGCTCTCATGGTTGTATCAAGATATCTTGGTGAACAAATGCCGTAGCCGGACCCTGCCGACCCTACTGACCCCGCTCTCCCTGCTCGCCGTCGTATCCGGCTGCGGTCTCCTCTCGGACGACGCCGGAGCCCAGGGCGACGGGCGCTCCTTCACCGTCGCGGCCGCCGGGGACATCCTGATGCATCCCGAACTGGTCGACCAGGCGCGCAAGGACGCGGGGCGCACCGGCAAGGGCGTGAACGGGCTGGACTTCGGGCCGATGATGGCCGGTATCAAGCCGGTGATCAGCAAGGCGGACCTGGCGATCTGCCACTTCGAGCCGGTGATGGGCCCGGCGAACGGTCCGTTCGAGGGCTTCCCGGACTTCCAGGTGCCGCCGCAGCAGGCGAAGACGATCAAGGACCTCGGCTACGACACCTGCTCCACCGCCTCCAACCACACGCTCGACCACGGCTACGGCGGCGTGAAGCGCACCCTGGACGCGCTGGACGCCGCCGGTCTGAAGCACACCGGCTCCGCCCGGACCCAGAAGGAGGCGCAGACCCCTCTGGTCATGGACGTCAAGGGCGTCAAGGTCGCGCAGCTCTCCTTCGCCTACGGCTTCAACGAGCCGCACAAGCTGCCGAAGGACAAGCCATGGCTCGCCAACCAGCAGGACCTGGGCCGGATCAAGGCCGCCGAGCGGCGGGCCCGCAAGGCCGGTGCCGAGGTGGTGATCCTCTCCCTGCACTGGGGCCGTGAGCACCATCCGGAGCCGTCCGCCGGGCAGCTCTCCTTCGCTCGGCAGATCGCCCGGCACACCGGCATCAACCTGGTCATCGGCCATCACGCGCATGTCGTGGAGCCGATGGAGAAGGTCGACGGGACCTGGATCAGCTACGGGCTCGGCAATCAGATCGCCCGGCACCGGAAGCCGACGGGGCTGACCGAGGAGGGTGCCATCGCCTGGTTCACGTTCACCCAGCGCGGCAAGGGGCGGTGGGACGTCCGGCCGCGCTTCGAGCCGACGCTGCTGACGATCCCGCCGGACGCCGAGAACGTCCGGGACGGCGGCACCGCCACCTACTCCGACGACGACGTCCGGGACTACCGCCTGCTGGACGTACCGGCCGCGCTGCGCGACGGTCACGGCCGCACGGACACCCAGAAGGCCCGGCTGCGGCTGGCGTTCGAGCGGACCGAGGGCACGCTGCTGAACCGGGGCGCGGGCGCGGACGGACTGAAGCCCTTGACTCCGCTGCCCTAGCAGGAACGAGTCACGTGAGAGGCGTATTTGTCCTCTCTTGCTCAACAGTTGAGCGGTGTTGCCTAGATCACGTAGAACTTACGACAACTTAACCGGTCTCTTATCTGTCTCAGGTTTCCGGGTGCGCTCTTACCTTCGGCGCGCCCGCACCGGATTCAGGAGAGGACCCTTTCGTGGCGTCACCGCCCCCGGCGCGGCAGCACCGAGCCCGCCGCCGAGCCGACATGTCACTGATCGGAGGCATACGCCCGCCGATCGCGGTCCTCTCGGCGCTGTTGCTGACGCTCGCCGGCATCACGGCACTCGTGCTGGGCCGGGTCGAGGACGGCGGCGTGCCGAAGGCGGTGCTGACGTCCCAGCAGCACTTCGCCGAGGACGGCGCCGTCGCACTGCGCGCCTCCATCGACGAGTCCGTCACCGATGTCACCCGCTCCGCCGCGCTGTTCAGCGCCGGGCAGCCGGTCTCCGGTGACGCGGTCCTCGACAAGCTCGGCAGCACCTACCAGAAGTGGATGGGTACCACCGTCGTCGACATCCGCTCCGGCAAGCTGGTCGCGGCGCGCGGTGAGACGGTGCCGCTGACCTCCGGGGACCTCTCCTCGCTCAAGGGCGAGGACGGGCCGACCCCGCGCATGGTGCGGCTGAGGAACGGCGAGGTGCGGCTGCTGTCCTTCGGGTTGCTGACCTGGCCGGGCAAACCGCAGCTGCTGCTGGTCGCCTCCCGGAACCTGAAGTTCCCCGGCATCAGCCTCGGCCAGTTCCGCTCCATCGCCGTCGTCGACTCGGAGGGTGCGATCCTCAGCAGCGACGGCACCGCCGAACCGGAGTCGGCGCGGGGCAGCACCGACCGCAAGGACATCAAGGCCTCCACCAAGGAGCTGACGGACTTCGCCCAGCGAGCCGCCCGCAAGGCGCAGCAGGACCCGCGCGGCAGCAAGGAGCCCGGCAGCGGCGGCTACCCGGGCGTCAGCGGCAGCCTGCTCGGCGGGAAGCTGCTCGGCGACCGGTCCGTCGCCGGATACGCCACCCTCGCCGCGGCCGATCCCGGCGACACCACCACCGCCGGCGGGCTCGGGCTGTCCGTGGTCGCCATGGTCAAGGTGACCGAGCGGTCCGGCGGTACCCAGTCCCCGGTGTTCGGACTGGCGGCGGGCGGCGCGCTGCTCCTCGTCGGCGCCCTGGCCGTGGCGGTGCTGCTGGGCACCGTGCAGCGCCCGCTCATCCGGCTGTTCCTGGAGTCCCGCCGGCTCACCCGCGGTGATCTGACCCGGCCCGTCACCGTCCCCGGCTACGGCGAGGCGCACCGCATCGGCGGCGCCCTGGAACGGCTGCGCCGACAGCTGCTCGGCGAGAGTGCCGAGGCCACCGGCCCGGCCGAGCGTCCGAGCGGGCTGCGCCGGGTGGGCACCCCGGCCCTCCTCGCGGTCTGCGCGGTCCTGCTGCTGGCCTGGTCCGCACCGCTGATGCTGCTGTTCAACCGCGCCGACAACACGGCCGACGTACCCCGGCAGCTCGTCAACGACCAGCGCGAACGCACCGACACGCTCAGCGACCGGGTGCGCCGCGCGCTCAACGAGGGCGACGCCGACCTGCAGTCGGTCGCCTCCCTGATCGGCGACAAGACCTCGCCCGAGGCCATGGCGGAGGTGCTGGCGCACACCTACAACGAGAACAGGCGCTACCGCTCCCTCTACGTCGTCGACCCCCACGGCGAGATCCAGGCCCGCGAGGGCAAGGAACCGAAGGTGATCAAGTCCGACCGTGTCTCCGGCAGGCCCCTGCGGCTGCTGGGCCGCGGCGGCAAGGAGCCCGTGGTCGTCGCCGCCGCCGAGATCCCCGGCCGGAACGGGGCCCAGCTGGTCGGCGAGTTCCGCGTCGAGTTCTTCAACGCCCTGGTGACCCGGCCGGGCCTCGGCGTGGTCCGGATCGTGGACGACCGGCACCGGATCATCGCCGGCAACACCGGCTTCCTCGCCTTCCAGTCGCTGCCCGACCAGCACCTGAAGGACCTCGTTGCGGCCGGCGCCCAGCGGCTCGGCAAGAAGCCTCGCCCGAGCGGCGTGCTGTACCGCGACAACGGCGTGCGGATCGCCGCCGCCGCGCCGTTCTCCGGCAGCGGCACGGCCGAGTCGCTGCACTGGAGCGTGGTCAGCTGGCAGCCCACGGGCCGGCTCGCCATCCCGGAGTACGACGCCCAGAACCGCACCGTCCTCGCCGGTCTGCTCGGCGCCGCCGCGGCCGTCGCCTGCCTGGGCTGGCTGCACATCGTGGTGGCCCGCCCGCTGAGCACCCTGGCCGACCGGGCCGAGGCGCTGGCCGCGGGCGACCGCAAGCCGGTGCTCTTCCCGCAGCACCACGACGAGGTCGGCGCCGTCACCCGCTCCCTGGAACTCATCCGGCAGCAACTGCAGGACCAGAACCGCCGGCAGCCCCGCCGCACCCCGTCCCCGCAGCCCACGGCCCAGCCGTCCCCGCCCGAGCAGTACACAAGGAACTGATCACCCGTGCTCTTCCTCTACGCCGTGCTGCTGATCTGCTGCGCGATTCTCCTCATAGCGGGCATCGTGGAACAGCGGCGGCACTTCACCAGCCTGGACCACATACCCACCCGGGTCCTGGTCAACGGCATCCGCGGCAAGTCCTCCATCACCCGGCTGTGCGCCGGTGCCCTGCGCGGCGGCGACCTGGTCACCGTCGCCAAGACCACCGGCACCGCGGCCCGTTTCATCCACCCGGACGCCACCGAGGAACCGGTCTACCGCAAGTTCGGCATCGCCAACGTGGTCGAGCAGATCGGCATCGTGCGGCGCGCCGCCGCGTACAAGCCGGACGCGCTGGTCATCGAGTGCATGGCCGTCATGCCGGCCCTGCAGGAGATCAACCAGTCCAAGCTGATCCGCTCCACCATCGGCGTGCTGTGCAACGTCCGCGAGGACCACCTCGCCGAGATGGGCCCCACCCTGGACGACGTGGCGCGCTCGCTGTGCCGCTCGATGCCCGAGGACGGCATCTGCGTCACCGCCGAGAAGGACCGCTTCCCCATCCTCCAGGAGGAGGCGGACGCCCGGAACTGCAAGCTGATCTACGCCGACCCCGAGACGGTGAGCGACGCGGAGCTGCGCGGCTTCAGCTGGTTCACCTTCAAGGAGAACGTGGCCATCGCCCTCGCCGTCGCCGAGCTCCTCGGCGTCGACCGGGAGACGGCCCTGCGGGGCATGTACGACGCCCCGCCGGACCCCGGTGTCCTCTCCGTCGAGCGCTATCTGACGCCCGAGGGCAAGAAGCTGCGGTTCGCCAACGTCTTCGCGGCCAACGACCCCGAGTCGACGCTGATGAACATCAACCAGCTGCTCGACCTCGGCGCCATCCACCGCCCGCTCAACGTGGTCATCAACTGCCGCCCCGACCGCGTCGAACGCAACGGGCAGATGGGCGAGATCATCCCCGGCCTCGACCCCGAGCGCGTCTTCGTCATCGGCCACCCGGCCAAGTCCGCCATCGACGCCATCCCCGCCGAGTTCCGCTCCCGCGCCGTCGACCTCGGCGGCGACAAGCGCGACCCCGAGGAGTTCATGGCCAAGCTGCTGGACCAGCTCGGCCCGGACTCCTCACTGGTCGCGATCGGCAACATCCACGGCCAGGGCGAGATCCTGCTGGAGCACCTCGCCGAACTGCCGGCGGACCAGAGCGCCGACGAGCCCGCCGCCACGGCCCCGGCCGGCCGCACCGCCGAAGCGGCACCCGCCGTGGTCGAGCACGCCGAGACCATGCGGCTGTACGTACCCCGCATCGACCCCTACCAGCGCTATCCGGAGGCGTACGAGGCGCGGTACACGCAGCCGTACACCACCCAACTCCCCGCGCAGACCTCGTACGAGACGTCGTACGGCACCTGGACCGAACAGGCCCCCTCCCGCGACCTGTTCGAACCCCGCCGCCCGCCCCAGCCTTCCGACGACAGCCAGCAGTGGCACAGCCCAGGAGAACCGCGTTGATCCCCTCCGTCCTCACCCCCGAGATCGCCGCGATCGGTATCGGCCTGGGCCTGATGTTCTCGCTCATGTGCTACCTGACGACCAACCTGTCGCCGGGCGGCATGATCACCCCGGGCTGGCTCGCCCTCACGCTCATCGAGGACCTGCAGCGCGCCGCGCTCGTAGTCGGCGTGACCGTCCTGACGTACCTCGCCACGCTGCTCATGCAGAAGTTCGTGATCCTGTACGGCAAGCGGCTCTTCGCGGCCGTCGTGCTCAGCGGCGTGCTCATCCAGGCCACCGTGATCATCGTGCTGCAGACGGAGTTCCCGCTGCTGTACGCGAACCAGACGCTCGGGTTCATCGTCCCCGGCCTGATCGGCTACCAGCTGGTCCGCCAGCCCAAGGGCGCGACCCTGCTGTCCGTCGGCTCGGTCACCCTCGCCACCTACGTGGTGCTGACCGCCGGCATCCTCCTGGGCGCCATGCCGTCCGCCTGAACCGCCCCCATCCGACGCATTCCTGGAGCACCCCACCATGCCGAAGCGCAAAGGCCGCCCCGCCGTCCACACGGTGACGGTCCTGGCCCTGCTCGCGGGCAGCGCCTACTTCACCTACGAGCTGGGCAAGGACGAGAAGGCGAAGCTCCCGGCCACCCAGACGATCACCGAGAACCTGAACGGCTCGGGCGGGGCGAGTGGCAAGCAGACCTGGGAACGGCTGAACAGCCCGGCGCGCTCGGTGCTGCGCGACGGCAAGGGCGCGGTCATCGCCACCTTCACGGACGGCGCCCGTACGGCCACCCTCAAGGGCCCGACGCGGACCTTCGGCGAACCCGCCAACACCACCACCAAGGTGGTCACCGACGACTGGGTCCGCCTCATGCCGGAGACCTGGACCAAGGGGGCCGAGAGGCAGCAGTGGTTCAAGGACTGGTTCAAGCAGTACTACGGCAGCGAGGAGGACGACGTCTTCGCGTTCGCCTTCCAGTACATCCAGGGCGCCCCGGTCAAGAAGGACGACCAGGGCATCCAGTACGCCGGCCACGCGAACTACGGCCCCCTCAAGGCCGACGGCGTGGACCGCTACGAACAGACCGACTTCTACGACTACCTGGGCATCCCGTACACCTTCCGGGACGGCGTCACGGTGCACCCGCAGAAGGACCGGCTGCGCTCCGTGGACTGCTCCGGCTATCTGCGCCTGGTCTACGGCTACCGGGCCCGCTTCCCGCTGATGTCCGACAACACCCACGGCGACGGACTGCCGCGCACCGCCGACGGCATGGCCCGCGGCAAGGAGGGCGTGGACATCATCAAGCTCCAGGGCCCGAGCCCCTGGTACGTGCGGCCGAAGAACATCGACGTCCTGCAGCCCGGCGACCTGCTGTTCTTCAAGATGGACCACCGCACCGCCGACCACATGGACCACTCCGCGATCTACCTCGGCCCGGACACCGAGGGCCACAAGGTCTTCATCTCCAGCCGCAAGGAGCAGAACGGTCCCACCATCGGCGACCAGGGCGGTGTCTCCCGCCTCGACGGCAACGGCTTCTACGCCGGGCTGTTCCGCAGCGCGAAGCGGCTGTGAGCAGGCGGGCGCGGGCCGCCGTACCGGCGCCGCACAGGGTGAACCGGTGAACGGCGACTGGCTCCTGCGCGGCCGCGACGGCGCCCACTTCCGTCCGCGCCTCGCCGCCTTGGACGGCTCCCCGGTCGGCAACCCGCTGAAGCAGAGCGACCGCACGAGCACGCCCGCGGTCGCCGTCGACGCACAGGGCCGCGCCGGTGGACCGAGTCGGGCCCCCAACGTCCGGTGGAAGCAAGGGTGTTGCTCACAAGGGACGCGGAAGGCCGGATCGCGGCGGCGAGCGGTCTGAGCATGCGAAAGGGCCCCCGCCGCCGCGGGGGCCCTTCATGCCGTCACCGGTGTTACGCCGGAATCGACGCCACGCCCGGGGTCAGGAACTTCTTGCCGTTCACGCGCTCCGAGACGCCCTCGCGGTCCAGGTACGGCGTGATGCCGCCCAGGTGGAAGGGCCAGCCGGCGCCCGTGATCAGGCACAGGTCGATGTCCTGGGCCTCGGCGACGACGCCCTCCTCGAGCATGAGCCCGATCTCCTGCGCCACCGCGTTCAGCACGCGCTCGCGGACCTGCTCCTCGGTGAGGACGGAGTCGCCCTGCTGGAGCAGCGCGGCGACCTCCGGGTCCAGCTCCGGCTTGCCGCTGTCGTAGACGTAGAAGCCGCGCTTGCCCGCCTTGACGACGGCCGCGAGGTTCGGGGAGACCGTGAAGCGGTCCGGGAAGGCCCGGTTGAGGGTCTCCGAGACGTGCAGACCGATCGCCGGGCCGACCAGCTCCAGGAGCACCAGCGGGGACATCGGCAGACCGAGCGGCTCCACGGCCTTCTCGGCGACCTCGACCGGGGTGCCCTCGTCGATGACGTTCTGGATCTCGCCCATGAAGCGGGTCAGGATGCGGTTCACGACGAACGCCGGAGCGTCCTTCACCAGCACCGCGGTCTTCTTCAGCTTCTTGGCGACGGCGAACGCCGTGGCCAGGGAGGCGTCGTCGGTCTTCTCACCGCGGACGATCTCCAGCAGCGGGAGGACCGCGACCGGGTTGAAGAAGTGGAAGCCCACGACCCGCTCGGGGTGCTGGAGCTTCGACGCCATCTCCGACACCGACAGCGAGGAGGTGTTGGTCGCGAGGATCGCGTGCGCCGGGGCGACCGCCTCGACCTCGGCGAACACCTGCTGCTTGACTCCGATCTCCTCGAAGACGGCTTCAATGATGAAGTCCGCGTCGGAGAAGCCCTCGGCCTTGTCCAGGACACCGGTGACCAGCGCCTTGAGGCGGTTGGCCTTGTCCTGGTTGATCCGGCCCTTGCCGAGCAGCTTGTCGATCTCGGCGTGGACGTAGCCCACACCCTTGTCGACGCGCTCCTGGTCGATGTCGGTCAGCACGACCGGCACCTCCAGGCGGCGCAGGAAGAGCAGGGCGAGCTGCGAGGCCATCAGGCCCGCGCCCACGACGCCCACCTTGGTCACGGAACGCGCCAGGTTCTTGTCGGGCGCACCGGCCGGGCGCTTGCCGCGCTTCTGCACCAGGTTGAACGCGTAGATGCCGGCGCGCAGTTCGCCGCCCATGATCAGGTCGGCGAGCGCCTGGTCCTCGGCGTCGTACCCCTGCTGCAGGTCGCCGTTCTTGGCGGCCGCGATGATGTCCAGGGCGCGGTAGGCGGCCGGGGCCGCGCCGTGCACCTTGGAGTCCGCGATGAAACGGCCCTTGGCGACGGCCTGGTCCCAGGCCTCACCGCGGTCGATCACCGGGCGCTCGACCTCGATGTCGCCCTTCAGTACCTGGGCGGTCCAGAGCAGCGACTGCTCCAGGAAGTCGGCGCCCTCGAAGAGGGCGTCGGCGATACCCAGGTCGAAGACCTGCTGGCCCTTGAGCTGCTTGTTCTGGTTGAGGCTGTTCTCGATGATCACCGAGACGGCCTTGTCGGCGCCGATCAGGTTCGGCAGCAGCGTGCAGCCGCCCCAGCCCGGGACGAGGCCCAGGAACACCTCGGGGAGGGAGAACGCCGGGATGGCCTTCGAGACGGTGCGGTACGTGCAGTGCAGACCGACCTCGACGCCACCGCCCATCGCGGCGCCGTTGTAGTACGCGAAGGTCGGCACGGCGAGGCCGGCGAGGCGCTTGAAGACCTCGTGGCCGCCCTTGCCGATGGCGAGCGCGTGCTCGTGCTCCTTGAGCAGCTCGACGCCCTTGAGGTCGGCGCCGACCGCGAAGATGAACGGCTTGCCGGTGACACCGGCACCGACGATCGTGCCCTCGGCCGCCTCCTTCTCGACCTGGTCGATAGCGGTGTTGAGGTTCGCCAGCGAGGCCGGTCCGAAGGTGGTCGGCTTGGTGTGGTCCAGGCCGTTGTCCAGCGTGATCAGCGCGAAGCGGCCCGCGCCGAACGGCAGCTCGAAGTGGCGTACGTGCGCGGACGTCACGACCTCGTCGGGGAACAGCTCGGCCGCGCCCTTCAGGAGTTCGGTGGTGCTCACTTGTTGCCTCCGGCGTCCTTGTGGTTCGGGTTCTCCCAGATCACCGTGGCGCCCATGCCGAAGCCGACACACATGGTGGTGAGGCCGTAACGGACCTCCGGCTGCTCCTCGAACTGGCGGGCCAGCTGCGTCATCAGACGGACACCGGAGGAGGCCAGCGGGTGGCCGTACGCGATGGCGCCGCCGTACTGGTTGACGCGCGCGTCGTCGTCGGCGATGCCGTAGTGCTCCAGGAAGGCGAGCACCTGGACGGCGAAGGCCTCGTTGATCTCGAAGAGGTTGATGTCCTCGATCGACAGACCGGCCTTGGCGAGGGCCTTCTCGGTGGCCGGGATCGGGCCGTAGCCCATGACCTCGGGCTCGACACCCGCGAAGGCGTACGAGACGAGGCGCATCTTCACCGGCAGGTCGTTCTCGCGGGCGAAGTCCTCGGAGGTGATGATCGAGGCGGTCGCACCGTCGTTGAGACCGGCGGCGTTACCGGCGGTGACGCGGCCGTGCACACGGAACGGCGTCTTCAGACCCGACAGGTTCTCCAGGGTGGTCCCCGGACGCATCGGCTCGTCGGCGGTGACCAGACCCCAGCCGGTCTCGCCGGCCTCCGGGCTGGTGCGGCGCACCGAGATCGGCACCAGGTCCTGCTGGATCTTGCCGTTGGCGTACGCCTTGGCGGCCTTCTCCTGCGAGCGCACCGCGTACTCGTCGGCGCGCAGCTTGGTGATCTGCGGGTAGCGGTCGTGCAGGTTCTCCGCGGTCATGCCCATGAACAGGGCGGACTCGTCGACCAGCTTCTCGCTCACGAACCGCGGGTTCGGGTCCACGCCCTCGCCCATCGGGTGACGGCCCATGTGCTCGACGCCACCGGCGATGACGGCGTCGTAGGCACCGAAGGCGATCGAACCGGCGGTGGTCGTCACGGCGGTCAGCGCGCCGGCGCACATGCGGTCGATGGAGTAGCCGGGCACGGACTGCGGCAGACCGGCGAGGATGCCGGCCGTACGGCCGAGGGTCAGGCCCTGGTCGCCGATCTGCGTGGTCGCGGCGATGGCGACCTCGTCGATCTTCTTCGGGTCCAGACCGGGGTTGCGGCGCAGCAGCTCCCGGATCGCCTTCACGACAAGGTCGTCGGCGCGGGTCTCGTGGTAGATGCCCTTCGGGCCCGCCTTGCCGAACGGGGTGCGGACGCCGTCGACGAAGACGACGTCCCTGACGGTACGAGGCACGATGGCTCTCCTCCAGATGCGGGATGGCACTGCTGCGCAACGCTGCACTGAGCGCGCGCTCAGGCCCCATGCTACTTATGAGTAACGTAGCTGCACAGCCCTGCGAGCTGGAGCGGCGAAGGTCACACCGGTGGTCCCGCGCTGGAGAGCGGTATGGCTTGATCTCGTCGTCTAGACACCCTGGCCGTTGGCCAGCGCCGCGAGCAGAACGGGCGTCACCTGTTCCACCTGCCACGGGCGCGCGCCGTAGCCCGCCAGCGTGGCTCCGACGGACTCGGTGTCGACCGCCTTCGGCGGCTCCCAGCAGATGCGCCGGACCGTGTCCGGGGACACCAGGTTCTCCTGGGGCATGCCGAGCTGCTCGGCAAGGGTCGTCACCCCCGCCCGGGCCGCGGACAGCCGCGCCGCGGCGACGGGATCCTTGTCGGCCCACGCCCGTGGCGGCGGCGGCCCGGTGACCGGCTGTCCCGGCTGCGGCAGCTGCGACTCGGTCAGGGCCTTCGCACGGTCCACCGCCGCCTGCCACTGCTCCAGCTGCCGCCGCCCCATCCGGTGCCCGAACCCGTTCAGCGCCGCGAGCGCGTGGACGTTGGCCGGAAGGGCGAGCGCCGCCTCCACGATGGCGGCGTCGCTGAGCACCTTGCCCGGCGACACGTCCCGCCGCTGCGCGATCCGGTCCCGCGTCTCCCACAGCTCCCGTACGACACCGAGCTGCCGGCGCCTGCGCACCTTGTGCATGCCCGACGTACGCCGCCAGGGATCCTTCCTCGGCTCGGCGGGCGGCGCCGTCGCGATCGCGTCGAACTCCTGCAGGGCCCACTCCAGCTTGCCCTGCCGGTCCAGCTCCTTCTCCAGGGCGTCGCGCAGGTCGACGAGGAGTTCCACGTCGAGCGCGGCATAGCGCAGCCACGGCTCGGGCAGCGGCCGGGTCGACCAGTCGACGGCGGAGTGGCCCTTCTCCAGGACGAAACCGAGAACGTTCTCGACCATGGCGCCGAGGCCCACCCGAGGGAACCCGGCGAGCCGGCCGGCCAGCTCGGTGTCGAAGAGCCGGCTCGGGATCATGCCTATTTCCCGCAGGCAGGGCAGGTCCTGGGTGGCGGCGTGCAGCACCCACTCGACATCGGACAGGGCCTCGCCGAGCGCGGACAGGTCCGGGCAGGCCACGGGGTCGACCAGCGCGGACCCGGCGCCCTGGCGGCGCAGCTGCACCAGGTAGGCGCGCTGGCCGTAGCGGTAGCCGGAGGCGCGCTCGGCGTCGACGGCGACCGGGCCGGAGCCCGCGGCGAAGGCGGCGATGACCGCGGCGAGGGCGGCCTCGTCGGCGATCACGGGCGGAATGCCCTCACGGGGTTCGAGCAGCGGAGTCGGCGCCCCCGTCACAGAAGATCCGGCGTCGTCCGGAGGAGTGCCTCCGGTGGTGCGCAGGGAGCCGTCTGCTGCGGTGTCTTGGGCGTCGGTCACCTGTCAAGGGTATCCGTGTGTGGACGGCGCCCGTCGACGGAACGTTCCGTCGACGGGCGCGGGAGGGTCGTAAACCAGTCAGGCCGGTGAAAGCTGCGGTTCACGCGGGAGCCGGCCGCTGCGCCGAACGGCTCAGTGGATGATTCCGGTGCGCAGGGCCACGGCCACCATGCCCGCCCGGTCGCCGGTGCCCAGCTTGCGGGCGATGCGGGCGAGATGGCTCTTGACGGTCAGGGCGGACAGGCCCATCGAGACGCCGATCGCCTTGTTCGACTGGCCCTCCGCGACCAGCCGGAGCACCTCGACCTCGCGTCCGGACAGCTCGCGGTAGCCGCCCGGGTGGCTCGGGGCACCCGGGGGGCGGCGGTGCATGCGGGCGGCGCCGAGGGGGGCGGTGCCGGGCCGGGCGGGCAGGCCGATGTTGGTACGGGTGCCGGTGACGACGTAGCCCTTGACCCCGCCCGCCAGCGCGTTGCGCACCGCGCCGATGTCGTCGGCGGCGGACAGCGCCAGCCCGTTGGGCCAGCCCGCGGCGCGGGTCTCGGACAGCAGGGTCAGGCCGGAGCCGTCGGGCAGGTGGACGTCGGCGACACAGATGTCGCGCGGGTTGCCGATGCGGGGACGAGCCTCCGCGATGGACGAGGCCTCGATGACATCGCGCACGCCGAGCGCCCACAGGTGGCGGGTGACGGTGGAGCGGACACGCGGGTCGGCCACGACCACCATGGCGGTCGGCTTGTTCGGGCGGTAGGCGACCAGGCTTGCGGGCTGCTCGAGGAGAACGGACACCAGGCCTCCTGGGTGGGGGGACGGGGCCGGCTTGTGGGGAGGAAGCCGGGACGAACCGTGCTTTCAAGGTCACAGTCGTCTTCGGCAGCAAACTCGTCCGCCTTTAGAGAATGATCACGATCTAGTGAGTAACAATCTGCGCAATTCGGACACGCGATCGATCATCCGAAGATCGAGTCGCTTCGAGCGGATGCGATTCGGGTGCGGAAAGTGGCCGTATCGACAAAGGGATGGTCAATAAGGCGCCCATGCGGATGACACCGCCCGGGCCCGGCGGTCGGCTCACCGCGACTGCGGGCCCCTGCGCTGCGGCAACGTCACCACCGAGGCGTCTCCCGGACCGGCCGGCGGCAGCCCCGCGACCTGGGCCAGCAGATCGCACCAGGAGGCCAGATGGGACGCCGTGTCGGGCACCCCGCCCAGGCCCTCGCGGGGCGTCCAGGACGCCCGGATCTCGATCTGCGAGGCCGCCGGCCGCTCGGACAGCCCGCCGAAGTAGTGCGAACTCGCGCGCGTGATGGTGCCGCTCGGCTCGCCATAGCCCAGCGCGCGCGCCTGCAGCGCCCCGGTCAGCCAGGACCAGCACACCTCGGGCAGCAGCGGATCGGCCGCCATCTCCGCCTCCAGCTCCGCGCGCACCAGCGTCACCAGCCGGAACGTTCCGCGCCAGGCGTCGTGGCCCGCCGGGTCGTGCAGCAGCACCAGCCGGCCGTCGGCCAGCTCCTGATCGCCGTCGACCACGACGGCCTCCAGCGCGTAAGCGTGCGGGGCGAGCCGCTGCGGGGCGGGCGTGGGCTCCACCTCGACCTGCGGCCGCAGCCGGCAGTTGCGCAGGGCGTCGACCGCGGCCCGGAAAGCCGGCGGCCCCTCAGCACCGGCGCGCCGGTCCGCCTCCTCCGTGTCCTTCACGTCGTCCAATCCGTCAGCGCTGTCCGACATTCGTCCGTGAGCCGCAGCCATGCGGGGAAGAGTAAGGGGAACCGCGGCTTCGCGCAGGGCAAGACACCCTTGCGACACTCGCGGCCGCGGGCGGCCGTGCCGCCGCCCGGCGCCCACCCGGCAGCAACCGGCACACCGGGTAAGTGTGCATCCCACGGCATGCGAAACTTGCCCCGTGACCGCCAACGACAGCCCCACGGGCACGCAGCCGCCAGCGACGTACGACAGCGCCTTCCTCAAAGCGTGCAGGCGCGAACCCGTGCCGCACACCCCCGTGTGGTTCATGCGTCAGGCCGGCCGCTCCCTGCCCGAGTACCGCAAGGTCCGCGAGGGCGTTCCGATGCTCGAATCCTGCACGCGGCCCGAGCTGGCCACCGAGATCACGCTCCAGCCGGTACGGCGCCTCGGCGTGGACGCGGCGGTCTACTACAGCGACATCGTCGTCCCGCTCAAGGCCATCGGCATCGACCTCGACATCAAGCCCGGCGTCGGCCCGGTCGTCGAGGAGCCGATCCGCACCCGCGCCGACCTCGCCCGGCTGCGCGACCTCACCCCCGAGGACGTCCCCTACGTCACCGAGACGATCGGCCTGCTCACCCGCGAGCTGGGCGCGACCCCGCTGATCGGTTTCGCGGGCGCGCCTTTCACCCTCGCGAGCTACCTGGTCGAGGGCGGTCCCTCTCGCACGTACGAGAACGCCAAGGCGATGATGTACGGCGACCCCCAGCTGTGGGCCGACCTGCTCGACCGGCTCGCCGACATCACGACCGCGTTCCTGAAGGTGCAGCTCGACGCCGGCGTGAGCGCGGTCCAGCTCTTCGACTCCTGGGCCGGCGCCCTCGCCCCCGCCGACTACCGGCACTCGGCCATGCCCGCCTCGGCGAAGGTCCTCGACGCCGTCGCCGGGTACGGCGTCCCGCGCATCCACTTCGGTGTCGGCACCGGTGAGCTGCTGAAGCTCATGGGCGAGGCCGGCGCGGACGTCGTCGGCGTCGACTGGCGCGTCCCGCTGGACGAGGCCGCCCGCCGCGTCGGCCCCGGCAAGGCGCTCCAGGGCAACCTCGACCCGACGGTCTTGTTCACCGACAAGAACACCGTCGAGGCCAAGGCCCAGGAGGTGCTGGACGCGGCCGCCGGCCTGGAGGGCCACGTCTTCAACCTCGGCCACGGCGTCATGCCGAACACCGACCCGGACGCGCTGACCCGGCTCGTGGACTACGTCCACACCGCGACCGCCCGCTGACGCACCGGCTCACCAGGTGTAACGGGGCCGCGCCCGCCTGCCGAACAGCAGGCCGGGCGGCTCCGGCGGGGGCGGGGTGCCGGGCTTGAGCGGCCAGGCGAGCAGCATGCCCGCCACGAATCCGACGACGTGGGCCGCGTACGCGACCGTGCCGGCGTCGGAGACTCCGTGCCCGGACGAGTACACCGCCTGCAGCACGAACCAGAAGCCCAGCACCAGCCAGGCGGGCAGCCTGAGCGGCAGGAAGACCAGGAACGGCACGAGGACCCAGACCCGCGCCCCGGGCCACAGCACGATGTAGGCGCCGAGGACCCCGGCGATCGCGCCCGACGCGCCGATCAGCGGGTCGCCCGAGGCGGCGTTGAGCAGGGCGAAGCCGTAACCGGCCGCGTAACCGCAGACGACGTAGAAGAGGAAGTAGCGGATGTGGCCCATCCGGTCCTCGACGTTGTTGCCGAAGATCAGCAGGAACAGCATGTTGCCCAGCAGATGCAGCCAGCTGCCGTGCAGGAACATCGCCGTGAAGACCGACAGCGGCGGCGACTTGTCGTAGGACGGCGGGGCCACGACGCAGCCCGGACCCTGCGGACCCACGCCGGTGTCTCCCGTCGGCACCACCGGGGGCATCTGATGGTGGATCAGCTCTCTGGGGACCGCCGCGTAGTGATCCATGAAGGCCTGCAGATGGCACAGCTGCGCCAGATCGCTGCCACCGGCCACGGAGCCCGCTATCCCGGGCGTGCTGAGGAACACGAGCACATTGGCGGCGATCAGCGCGTACGTCACCCAGGGGGTGCGGCGCACCGGGTTCACGTCATGGACGGGGATGACCACACAGAAGTACTGCCCGCGATGGTGCGGGCGAACCGGTGAACGCGGCGGCGTGGGTGCGCGTATGTGTGGGCAACCGACGTGAGGACAGGCGATGAGCGAACGAATCACTCCGATGCATGCTCTGCCCGACGGCGAGGCGGAGATCTCGCTGGTCGTGCGGCTCCCCTGGGAGGATGTCGCGCGGCTCGGCCAGGAGGCCGGGCGGCTCGCCGCGCAGACGCAGCGGCCCGTGACCCTGGACGAGGCGGTGAGCTACCGGCTGAGGTCCACGCGGCCGTCCGCCACCCATGCCAAGCCCGCGGGCGAGCAGCCGGCCGCCGTCTCCGCCCTGCCGCGCATCAGCGGCACGGCCTAGGCGGCGCGTGGCTTCAGGGCATAGGAGGCGCGTGGCTGCACGGCCTAGAAGGCGCGTAGCTTCGCCGTCGCCTTTCTCGCCGCCACCAGCACCGGGTCCCACACCGGTGAGAACGGTGGGGCGTAGCCCAGGTCCAGGGCTGTCATCTGCTCCACCGTCATCCGCGCGGTCAGCGCCACCGCGGCGATGTCGACCCGTTTCGCCGCGCCCTCCCTGCCGACGATCTGGACGCCGAGCAGGCGGCCGGTGCGGCGTTCGGCGAGCATCTTGACCGTCATCGGGGAGGCACCGGGGTAGTAGCCGGCGCGGCTGGTGGACTCGATGGTGACGGTCTCGTACCGCAGGCCCACCCGGTCGGCGTCCTTCTCGCGCAGGCCGGTGCGGGCGATCTCCAGGTCGCAGACCTTGCTGACCGCCGTGCCGACCACGCCGGGGAAGACGGCGTACCCACCGCCGACGTTGCTGCCGATGACCTGGCCGTGCTTGTTGGCATGGGTGCCGAGGGGGACGTACTGCTCCTGGCCGGAGACCAGGTTCAGCACCTCCACGCAGTCGCCGCCCGCCCAGATGTTCTCGTGGCCGCGCACCCGCATCGCCAGGTCGGTGAGCAGTCCGCCGTGGCCGCCGAGGGGCAGGCCCGCGGCCCGGGCGAGCGCGGTCTCCGGGCGGACGCCGATGCCGAGGACCACGATGTCCGCGGGGTACTCGGCGTCCTCCGTGACGACCGCGCGGGCCCGGCCGTCCTGACCGGTGAGGATCTTGGTGACCTCGGCGTCGTTCACCATCGTGATGCCGAGGCCCTCCATGGCCCGGTGCACCAGGCGGCCCATGTCCGCGTCGAGCGTCGACATGGGCTCCCTGCCGCGGTTGACGACCGTCACCTCGAAACCGCGGTTGATCAGCGCCTCCGCCATCTCCACGCCGATGTAGCCGGCGCCCACGACCACCGCTCTGCGACCACGCGTGCGTGCCAGCGTCTCCAGCAGGGCCTGGCCGTCGTCCAGCGTCTGTACGCCGTGCACGCCGGGGGCGTCCGCGCCCGGCAGGTCGGGACGGACCGGGCGAGCCCCGGTCGCGATCACGAGTTTGTCGTACGACGTCCAGGACTCGGCGCCGGAATCGACGTCACGCGCGCGTACCCGCTGTCCGCGCACGTCGATCTCCGTGACCTCGGTGCGCAGCCGCAGATCGATGCCACGCGCGCGGTGCTCTTCGGGGGTGCGGGCGATCAGGTCGTCCCGTTCGGGGACGTCGCCGCCCACCCAGTAGGGGATGCCGCAGGCCGAGAAGGAGGTGAAGTGGCCGCGTTCGAAGGCCACGATCTCCAGTTCGCCGGGCCCCTTCAGCCGGCGCGCCTGCGACGCCGCGGACATGCCCGCGGCGTCGCCGCCGATCACGACCAGCCGTTCCGTCCCGCCCCGCCCACCGCTCATGGTCATGGTCATGGGAACACGCTACGGGGCCACGGCATTTCAGTCCCGGCCGGTCCCGGGCGCGTCCGGGTCCCGTACCGGGCGCGCGGACGGCAGCGGACCCAGCGCGGTCATCGCCGGCGCGGGCTCCCGGCGCTGCGGCAGCCGGGGCCGTACGACCCGCAGCCACAGGAGTGTCAGCAGAGCCGCGAACGCCACGAACGGCAGGGCGGCGCCCAGCGCGAGGACGCACCAGCGCAGCACGGTGACGAACACGTGCCAGCCGCCCGCCAGCGCGTCCCCGATGCCGGGGGAGTCGTCACGGGCCGCCTTCCGCACCGGCGTCTCGGACAGCGACAGCGTGATCGTGGCGAGGCTGGTGCGGTCCTTCAGGGCGGCCTGCTGCGCCAGCAGCGACTCCAGGTCGGCCTGGCGGCTGCTCAACTCGCCCTCCAGCGAGACGACATCGCTCAGCCGGGTCGCCCGGTCCATCAGCGCGCGGATCCGGTCGACGCTCGCCCGCTGCGACTTGACGCGGCTGTCCACGTCCACGACCTGGTCGGTGACGTCCTCGGCCTTGGCCGTGCGGTCGATCAGCCTGCCAGTTCCCTGGAGGCCGGCGAGGACCGGGTCGTACTGCGCGCCGGGCACCCGCAGGACGACGCGGGTGCGCTGGTGGCCGTCGGCGTCCCGGCTCGTGTCCTCGTTGCCGACGTATCCGCCCGCCCTCTCGGTGGCGGCGCGAGCCTGGTCCAGCGCTTTGGTGACGTCCTTGACCTCGATGGTCAGGGACGCGGTGCGGATGATCGTGCCCGCGGAGAGCCGGGGTGACCGACGGGGGGACGTGGCGGCGTCCGGGCTGCCGCCGCCCGCGCCCCGCTGCCGTGCCGCGGAGTCCGCGGCGGACTTCGGCGAGGCGCCGCCCGAGCCGTCCGCGCCACTGCATCCGGCGAGGGCGAGGGAGGCGGCGAGCAGGAGACCGGCCAGCGGCCGAAACGGGTGTCGTCGCAGGGAACGTGGTGTGCGCATGGGCGGTACCCCCGGGGACGGTGATCTGTGACGGTCCTACGACGCCGGGGCGAGCGGGGACGTTTGGCGTCAACGGTCCCGAAGCGGTCACGGTCCGGACTCGTTGCGATCACCGGGCCGCGGCGGGACTGTCAGTGGGGTCTGAGAGAGTGGGGGCATGAGCGCAACGGGTACCCGTACCGGGCATGTCGTCGTCATCGGAGCCGGTGTCGCCGGGTTGGCCGCCGCCCACCGGCTGCTCGGGCGCGGCGCGCGGGTGACCGTGCTGGAGGCCGCCGGGCGGGTCGGCGGCAAGCTGCTGCCCGGTGAGATCGCGGGCGTCCGGGTCGACCTGGGCGCCGAGTCGATGCTCGCCCGCCGCCCCGAGGCCGTGGCCCTCGCCCGCGAGGTGGGGCTCGCCGAGCGGCTGCAGCCGCCGGCCACCGCGTCGGCCTCGATCTGGACCCGCGGCGCCCTGCGCCCCATGCCCAAGGGGCATGTGATGGGCGTGCCCGGCACCGCCGCCGCGCTCTCCGGCGTGCTGTCCGAGGAGGGCCTCGCCCGCATCGAGCGCGACGCCGGCCTGCCCCGCACGGAGGTCGGCGACGACGTGGCCGTGGGGGAGTTCGTGGCCGCCCGGCTCGGCCGCGAGGTCGTCGACCGCCTGGTCGAGCCCCTGCTCGGCGGGGTGTACGCGGGCGACGCGTACCGCATCTCGATGCGCTCGGCCGTCCCGCAGCTCTTCCAGGCCGCCCGCACGCACGCGTCCCTCACCGAGGGAGTCCGCGAGATCCAGGCCAGGGCCGCGGCGCAGCAGCAGACCGGCCCGGTCTTCATGGGCATCGAGGGCGGCGTGGGCACCCTGCCGCTCGCGGTCGCCGATGCCGTCCGGGCGCGCGGCGGCGAGATCCGCACCGGCACCCCGGTCACCGACCTGCGCACCGAGGCCTCCGGCGGCTGGCGGATCACCGCCGGGGAGCGTGTGCTGCACGCGGACGCCGTGATCGTCGCCGTACCCGCCCCGGCCGCCGCGCGGCTGCTGCGCGCCGAGTCCCCGGAGGCCGCCGCCGAGCTGGCCGCCGTCGAGTACGCGTCGATGGCGCTGGTCACCCTCGCCTACCGCCGCTCCGGTCTGCACCTCCCCGAAGGCAGCGGCTTCCTGGTGCCGCCGGTCGACGGCCGCACCATCAAGGCGTCCACGTTCGCCTCCCACAAGTGGGGCTGGATCGCCGACGAGGACCCGGACGTGGTCGTGCTGCGCACCTCCGTGGGCCGGCACGGCGAGACGGAGATCCTCCAGCGGGACGACGCCGCCCTGGTCGAGGTCTCCCGGCACGATCTGCGCGAGGCCACCGGCCTGGACGCCGCCCCCCTTGAGACCCGGGTCACCCGCTGGACCGACGGCCTGCCCCAGTACCCGGTCGGGCACCACGCGCGCGTGGCCCGCATCCGCGAGCAGGTCGCCAAGCTGCCGGGGCTCGCGGTGTGCGGCGCGCAGTACGACGGCGTCGGCATCCCGGCGTGCATCGCGAGCGCGTACGCGGCGGTGGACCAGCTGGCCGGCGATCTCAGCGCAATCCGGGAGCCGGCGGCCAACCCGGTGCAGAGCCTCCACGGCGGAGCAGGAGAATAGGGACCATGAGCGACGACGCCCCCATCACCCAGTCCGGCAAGATCCCGAACAAGGGCAAGCTGGCCAAGGACCTCAACGAGGTCATCCGCTACACCCTGTGGTCGGTCTTCAAGCTGAAGGACGTGCTGCCGGAGGACCGTGCCGGTTACGCCGACGAGGTCCAGGAGCTGTTCGACCAGCTCGCCGCCAAGGACGTGACGATTCGCGGCACTTACGACGTCTCCGGCCTGCGCGCCGACGCCGACCTCATGATCTGGTGGCACGCCGAGACCAGCGACCAGCTCCAGGAGGCGTACAACCTCTTCCGGCGCACGAAGCTGGGCCGCGCCCTCGAGCCGGTCTGGTCCAACATGGCGCTGCACCGCCCGGCCGAGTTCAACCGCTCGCACATCCCGGCGTTCCTCGCCGACGAGACGCCCCGCAACTACGTGAGCGTCTACCCCTTCGTGCGCTCCTACGACTGGTACCTGCTGCCCGACGAGGACCGCCGCCGCATGCTCGCCGACCACGGCAAGATGGCCCGCGGCTACCCGGACGTGCGCGCCAACACGGTCGCCTCGTTCTCCCTCGGCGACTACGAGTGGATCCTGGCCTTCGAGGCCGACGAGCTGTACCGCATCGTCGACCTCATGCGCCACCTCCGCGCCTCCGAGGCCCGCAGGCACGTCCGCGAGGAGATCCCGTTCTACACGGGCCGCCGCAAGAACATCACGGAGCTGGTGGCGGGCCTGGCCTGACAGCGCCCTGCCGGCGCCCTGAGGGGCGGCGCCGGCAGGGCGAGCAGTGCGCCTAGCGCCGGCCGGTCCTGCCTCGTCGGGAGTCGCCCTGAGGCTTCTTCCCGGCAGGACCGCCGGAGGCAGCCGGTTCCTCGTGCGGCGCACACGACGCGCTCCGCACGGGGACACTGCCCTCCAGCAGGTAGCTGTCGAGATAGCCGTTGACGCACTTGTTGGGACCGGCCCCGATGCCGTGCGTACCCGCGTCCCGCTCGGTCACCAGCACCGAACCGGCCAGCCGCCGGTTCATCTCCAGCGACCCCGCGTACGGCGCCGCCGCGTCCCGCTCGGCCGCCAGGATCAGCACCGGCGGCAGCTCACCCGGCCCGGTCCGCACGTCCAGCGGCTGCTGGCGGGGCGCCGGCCAGTAGGCGCACGGCAGGTTCATCCACGCGTTGTCCCAGGTCTCGAACGGCGCCACCCGGGCGAGCCGGGTGTTGTCCCGGTCCCACGTCCGCCAGTCCGTCGGCCAGGGCGCGTCGTTGCACTCCACGGCCGTGTAGACCGCGTTGGTGTTCTCCGCGTCCGCGGCCTCCTTCGGGCTCGGCGCGGCCATGCGCACCAGCGGCTTCGGGTCGCCGTGCAGATACGCCGAGAGGGCCTGGGCCCGGCTCGGCCAGTAGGTGTCGGTGTACCCGGCCTTCAGCAGCGCGTTCTGCAGCTGGCCGGGGCCGACCTTCCCGCCGGCCGCCCTGGCGGCCAGCCGCTCGCGCGCGGTGTCGTAGCTGCGCTGCACCTTCGCGGCCGTGTTGCCGAGCCGGTAGACGTCGTCGTGCCGGGCGATCCAGTCCCGGAAGTCCGCCCAGCGCTCCTCGAACGCGGCCGACTGGTCGAGATTGTTGCGGTACCAGACCTTCTGCGGGTCCGGGTTCACCGCCGAGTCCAGCACCATGCGCCGTACGTGCGTGGGGAACATCGTCGCGTACAGCGCGCCGAAGTAGGTGCCGTACGACGCCCCGAAGAACGTCAGCCGGTCCTCGCCCAGTGCGGCCCGCAGGACGTCCAGGTCCCGGGCGTTGTTCAGGGAGTTGTAGAAGCGCAGGCTGTCCCCGGCGTGCCGGGCGCAGCCGCGCGCGTACGCCTTGGCCTGCGCGATGCGCTGCCGCTTGAACGACTCCGAGGGGCGGCTCGGCGACGCGGTGGGCGCCGTGGCGAAGCGCTTCGGGGCCTCGCAGGACAGCGGCGCCGAACGGCCCACGCCGCGCGGGGAGTAGCCGATCAGGTCGTACGCGGCAGCCATCCGCTGCCACTCCGGGATCGCGCCGACCAGCGGGAACAGCATGCTCGACGCACCGGGGCCGCCCGGGTTGTAGACGAGGGCGCCCTGCCGGGGGACCTTCCGCTTGCTGTTGCGCGGGTCCTTCTGGGTCGCCGGGGTCCGGCTGACGGTCAGCCTGATCTGCCGGCCGTCCGGGTGGGCGTAGTCGAGCGGGACGGACACCGTGCCGCACCGTACGCCGCGCGCCGCCTTCGGTACGTCGGCGGGGTCACACGCGCCGAAGTCGATGCCGGTCGCCAGGGCGCGGGCCGCGGCTACCTCGGTGCCGCGCAGCTCGGCCACTCCGGGGCCACCGGGCGCGGCTGCGGCGGCGGGCGCGCCGCCCGCCGGGGCCGCGGCCAGGGTGGTCAGGAGCAGGGTCCCGGCGGCCGAGTACAGGGCGGCAGCTCTCATCGCGTGTCCCTTCGGTGCGGCGGCCATGGCACGGCTGCCACGCCCGACGATCAACAAAAGGGATATTTCGTTCGCCCGTCGGTGAAGGCAAGCACCGCCCGGCCGGTGTCGGCGTCAATGCCCCCTATGCGCCCCCGAAGCCGCCCCGCACTCCCGCCGGGGCCGGTCGTGTCACTCCCGCCGGGGCGTCGTGTCACTCCCGCCAGGGCTGGTCGCGGTGGGTGAAGGCGGCGCGCAGTCGCGGCTCGCCGATCGCCCGGATCCCGCGGACGGCGACCGAGGTGAGGAACGACCGCTCGTCGCCGGCCGGCCTGCGCACGAGCGCGCCCAGCAGCCGCTGCCCGGCGGGGGAGGCCCAGCGCGAGTACGGGTGCACCTCGAACCGGGCGATGGCCAGACAGCTCAGGGAAAGTGTGAGGGGCAGGGCGAACCACAGGGCGACCAGCAGCCGCGGCGTGCCGGTCTGGATGGGCAGCAGCAGCGCGGTCACGCCGAGCACCGCCACGGCCAGTGCGGCGGCGCGCACGTGGCGGACGGCGGCCCCCACGGTCGTGCCGGCGTCTTCGGAGACGGCGAGACCGGCGTCCACCAGCCCGTCGGCGAGCCGCCGCACCGGCTCGGCGCCGGCCGCCCGCGCCCGTACCGGCGCGATCCGCGACTGGCCTTCCGGGCCTATGGCCCCGATGACGGACTGCTCGATCTCGTCGTGCCCCCGCGGGTCCACCACCGTGGCCCAGCCGGTGTGCGCGAGCAGCAGGCGTCGCTGGCGGGCCATGGAGACAAGGGTCACATCGGCGACCCTGGAGGGTCCGCCGGAGAGGAACGCCGCCTCGTACAGCGTCAGGTCGTGGTCCCGATCCGTCGTCGCGGCGGTCGTGTCCAAGGCGGCCGCGCGGACGGCCGTCAGGCAGAGCCGGGTGCACGCCGTACCGGCGAAAGCCCAGGCCAGGAGCAGCAGGAGGACCCAGAACATGACAATTTTCTATGCCAGAGGCCTGGGTGAACGCCATGCCCTGTTCACCATCCGGACACAGTGTTAGCGGTCTGTGACGTTCCGTTTCCCGTCCAGGTCAGGTCCGGGGCAGGGGGCGTCAGGGGCTGCTCGTCCCCGGCGGCGGGCTGGTGGTGGCGGGCGGCATGGAGGACGACTCGCCCGGCGCCGGCGTGACGGGCACGGCGGCGCTCGGGTCGACGGCCGGCGGGGTCGGTACCGGGGTCGGAGAGGCGGCCAGGTCCTTGGCGAGCGCGGCGAAGTCGACGTAGCCCGTCGCCTCCACGGCCTTGATGTGGTCCAGGGCGGTGGCGTTGGCGGCGTCGGTGAGATCGCGGACCAGGGAGTTCTGGGTACCGGCCCGGACCTGTGCGGCCAGCGTGTACACCCGGCCGTGCGCGAGCCGCAGAATGCCGGCGAACCGGCGGTCGAATTCCTCGCCCTGCGCCGCGCCCAGGGCGTCGAGCCACTGGTTCTGCTGTGCGTTCGGCTCGTTCGGCAGCGGGACCCCGAGCTGGGTGGCGACGGTGCGGACATGGTCGTCCAGCGAGGTGCACCCGTAGACCAGGTGCTGGCCCGCCGCCCGTACGGCCGCCGTGGTTCCCTTCCGCTCCGCCAGCTCGCCGGCCGGCAGCTCCCAGAGATCCGCCAGTCGCATCGCGGTGATGAGGTCCCGGTCCTGCCCGGACAGGGGCCCGTACGGAGTCGTCACGGTCGGTGAGCTCAGCACGGCAGCGCTGGATGTCGGCTGCCGGCCGGCGTAGGACCAGAGCGGATAGAGCAGCGCCGCCGCGGTCGCCGCGAGGGCCGCGATGACGAGGCCGGTGCCGCTGAATATGCCTCGGCCCTTGATCGGGGGTCGGGGTCGCATGGCGCCTCCTGTAGCGCACCGCACGCGAGTGTGCCTGGGGGTGTGGTGCGGGCGGCATATTACCGAGGGTTCCCTGCGGGGCTTCGGTCGGTGACGCTGGGACGCCGTTCGGATACGGTGCGTTGGCGCCTGCGGCTAGGTTGTGGCTGGTCGCGCCCACGCGGCGGTAGCCGCATGTCGGATACGGCCCCGCGCCCCTCAGGGTGCTGCGGTGCGGCTTCCTCGTGCCAGTACCCTCCGTGCTGCCCGGGTCACTCGTCCGCCGTGCTGCCTCGGGGTCGGGCCCGCGCGGTCCAGCCACCACTCGCGCAGGTCGTGCCGGGCGCCCGCGTCCTCCGGGCGGTCGGCCCGTAGCAGGTGTCCGGCGAAGTCCAGGGCGTCCCGGCGGTAGCCGCCGCTCATCGGCCGCTCCCGTGCGTACGCCAGGAACGCCGCCCGGTACCCCGTGCCGAGGATCACCGGCAGCTCCGGTGCCACCTTCGCCACCACGTCCGCCCGCTTCGCCGCGAGCGCCCGCGCCTGCACCCCCATCCGCACCCGGTCGAACCCCTCCGGCACCGGCGTCCCGGCCACCAGCGCGGACAGCACCGCGGCCTGGGCGACCCCGACCCGCTCCCGCGCGCCGACCGCCGCCCGCGTGAGTACGGCGACCCCCCCGCCCGCCGGCCCGGCGCCACCACCGGTCCCGGTGCCGGCCCGCGTCCCCCCGTCGGCACGCTCGCGACCGGCCCGTACCGCCTCTCGGATCATCGTCAACTCCCGTTCCAGCTCGGCCGGTTCGGGGAAGTTCTCGTCCCGTTCCAGCAGGACGCCGGGCGGTGCGGTGCGCGAGGCGAGGTCGGTCAGGATGTCGAGCACCGGGCGCGGCACGGGGTGGGCGTGGCTGTCGTGCCAGACGCCGTCACGCTCGAAGCCGCCCGCGACATGGACGTAGGCGATCGCCTCCACGGGCAGCTCGGTCAGCGCCCCCGCCGGGTCCTCGCCGCGGTTGACGTGGTTGGTGTGCAGGTTGGCCACGTCGATCAGCAGCCGTACGCCGGTGCGCTCGACCAGCTCGGACAGGAACTGCCCCTCGGTCAGCTCCTCACCCGGCCAGGAGAACAGCGCGGCGATGTTCTCCAGGGCCAGCGGCACCGGAAGGGCGTCCTGTGCGATGCGTACGTTCTCGCACAGCACGTCCAGGGCATCCCGGGTGCGCGGCACCGGCAGCAGATGCCCGGCCTCCAGCTGCGGGGAGGCGGTGAGCGGGCCGCCGGCGCGAACGAACGCGATGTGCTCGGTGACCAGGGGAGCGCCGAGGGCCTCCGCGCGCTCCGCGAGCGCCGTCAGGCGGCCCGCATCGGGGCGGTCGGCGCCGCCCAGGCCGAGGGAGACGCCGTGCGGGATCACGGTCACCCCGCGCTCGCGCAGCCGTAGCAGCGACTCCGGAAGGTGGCCGGGGCACACGTTCTCCGCCACGACCTCCACCCAGTCGATCCCCGGCATGCCCTCCACGGCGTCCGCGATCTCCGGCCGCCAGCCGATCCCCGTGCCCAGTCGCCGCATGGCTCCCCCTCCTTCGAACGACGAGTCCCTCCCGCGAATGACGGGGGTATGGCCCCGGCGGGCGGCCGCGAATCACCTCCGTGGCGTGTTCAGAGCAACATTTGAGCTTCAGCCCCGCGCCGGCCACCGCTCGGGACTGCGGCCCAGCAGACGCAGCGCCTCCGCCAGCGGGCCGGAACCCTCGGGCACCTCCAGCGCCGGGGCGAAGGAGAAGCCCGGGCCGCGCCGGCCGGGATCGGCCGGCACCGCACGGGCCACGTCGAGCGCGGCGCCGAGGACGTGCTCGGGGAACTCCACCGTCGTACCGAGGGCGGCGGCGACGTCCCAGGCGTGCACCACATAGTCGACGAAGTGGAAGCCGACCGCACGGCCGCCCGGCACATCGCCCAGGTTCGGCAGCGTGAACTCCTGTTCCCTCACGCCCGGTTCGGCGAAGGCCGTCAGGGCGGTGGCGGCGGCCGACCGATGTGCCTCGGCGGGCTCCCGCAGGTCCTCGCTCTCCCGCCAGTGCTCCGGATCCCGCCCCGCTCCCCGCGCCGCCGCGGCGAACCCCATGTGCTGCGCGGTCATGTGCGCGACGAGCCGGCGCAGGGTCCAGCCCGCGCAGGGCGTCTCCCGCGCCCAGTCCGCCGCCGTGACGAGGTCCACCACGCGCACGGCCTCCTGTACGGCGATCCGATCGAGTTCCACGAAGTCCGCTCCGGTCACAGTCATGGCCCGAGCGTAAAACAAAGCGAACGATCGTGCTCATTTTTTCGGAAGGCTGACGTCGACCCCAAGAGGGAGCCAGATCAAGGGACTTGGGGGAGTGCGGCTCCGGCCGCGGCCGCCGCGCGCAGGCGCCCCGCGATGCCCACCCTGGCCCTGCGGTACGCGCTCTCCTCGTCGTGCAGGACCGACAGGGCGTTCGCCGTCTCCAGCAACGCCACCAGCTCGAAGGCGAGCTGCGGGACATCCGTGTCGGCGCGCAGCTCACCCGCCGTACGCGCCTCGTCGAGCGTGCGCTCGACATGGGCCGACCAGTCGCGCTGCGCGCGGACCGCCGCGTCGTGCAGCGGCCCGGTCCGGGCGTCGTACTCGGCCATGACGCCGTAGAAGAAGCAGCCGCCCGGGAAGACCCGGCCGCGGGAGTACTCCAGCCACAGTTCGCACAGCCGCCACACCCGGCCGATGCCGGCCGGGGTCTCGGCGGCGGGCCGGAGCACCCGCTCGGTGAAGATCCGCGCCGCCTCCCGCACGGTGGCCAGCTGCAGTTCCTGCTTGGAGCCGAAGAGCGCGAACACCCCGCTCTTGCTCAGCTCCAGCTCGGCGGCGAGCCGGCCGACGGTGAGCGCCTCCAGGCCCTCGACCGAGGCGATCTCCACCGTGCGGCGCAGCACCAGCTGCCGGGTGCGATTGCCCCGTTCGACCCGCCCGTCGACCCGTGTCATCGGTCTCTCCCCGGGTCCTGGCGCAGCGCGGGGTGGTCGGCGACGACCGTGCAGGAGCCCGGCGCGATCTCCGTGAACCCGGCATCCCGGACGACCGGCAGCCCACTGCCGGTCAACCGGTCCCAGTCGGCGGGGTCGGCCGCGCGGACGGCCAGCGCGAAACCCGCGTCCCGCCAGGCGGCGCGCTCCGCATCGGACAGCGCCCACCAGGCCAGCTGGGCGCCGTGCCCGGCCTGGGCCATCGCCTTCCCGGCCGACATCTCCAGCTCAGGATTCAGCCACAGCGTGGGCTGCACCGGGTCGGCGGCGACGGGCGGCTCGGGGTCGTCCAGCTCGGTGCCGGACACCTGGAGCTTCGCCAGATCCTTGGGCCAGCCGTCGAGCGGAATCGGCGGGAAGACCCGCACCTGCGCGGACTTCCCGGTCACCGTGATCCCGGGCAGCGCCTCGGCCCGCCGCCACTCGGCGCCCCGGGCCCGCCGGACGACCTTGCGGATCCGCGCGTCCTCCCAGTTCCGCATGGCCTCGGCCCACTCGCCGTCCCCGTGCGCCCGTTCGTCCCCGAGCAGCACGAGCACCGCCCGGGCGGCCGTCTCCAGTGCATCGGTACGCGCGGGCGGCGCATCCCGCTCGATCCGCACGACCAGGGGCAACACGAACTGGGGCGCTTCGTCGCGAGGGTTGCGGTCAGAGCTGAAGGGACTGTGGCTGGGGGACGCTGGAACATGACTCACACCGGCCAACCTTAAGGTGCGCGGGGCTGTGCCCGTCCTGCGGCTGCGCGGCGCGGGCGGACGACTCCGGGTACTCCGTCGGCTCCCGGGACAGCACGCTCCCGTCGCTCATACGCCCGGCGACAGCCGCCACACGCGCCCGGCGACGGCCGCCACACGCGCGCGGCGACGGCCGCCCTACGGCCAGCGACAGCCGCTCAGCGGTGTCCGCCGCTCTCGCCGATCAGCTCGGAGACCTTCAGGAACCGGTAGCCGCGCTTGCGCAGTTCCGGGACGACCGCGCGGACGACCTGCTCGGTGGTCGGGGCGGCGCTGCGGGTGCAGTGCATGACGACGACCGAGCCGGGTTTCACCTCGTCCAGCACCTGCCGGGTGACAGCGCCGGCGTCCGTGGCGAACGCGTCGCCGCTCACCACGTCCCACTGCACCGCGGTCACCCCGAGCCCGCTCAGCGCGCGCAGTGCCCGCCGGTCGTAACAGCCGCCGGGGAAGCGGAAGTAGGGCAGCGCGTGCGGCACGCCCGCCTGGTGCAGGGAGGCGTACGCCCGCTCCACGTCCGCCCGCATCCTGTCGGCGCCGACGGTCGGCAGGCCGTAGCAGTCGTCGGTGAACGCGTAATGGCTGTACGAGTGGTTGGCGACCTCGAACTGCGGGTCGTGGCCGAGGCTGCGGGCCTCGGTCGGGTACTCGTCGGCCCAGCGGCCGGTCATGAAGATCGTCGCCGGCACCTTCAGAGCCCGCAGGGTGCCGATGAGGTCGGGGTTGTCGAAGTGCTCGCCGGCGGCCGCACGGGCGCCCTCGTCGGCGGTCATGTCGGCGTCGAAGGTCAGCGCGACGGTCTTGCCCAGGGTGCGCGGGCCGTGCTCGAAGACCGGGGTCAGTCCGCCGGGGCCCGGGGCCAGCACGGGCGGACGCGAGGCGGACGGGGAGGCGGACGGGGAAGCGGACACGGGGGAGTTGACCGCGGCCGGGCGGGCACCGCCCGCGGGGTCCGCGGTACCGCAGGCGGCGAGAGCCGCGCCCAGGGCACAGACGGCGGTGATACGGCGTACTCGTGGGATCACCGTATGAAAGTAGGACTGCATGACCGCCTGTGTGTCGATGTGTCCAGCGGCGCGACGTCACGTCACCCGCACGGCGGCGCCCGCACAGACACCGCTCTGCCGGCGGCGCGTTCGCTGATCCCGTGATTCCGCCGCACCGGCGGCGCCTTCGCGGATCCCGCTGTCCCAGCGGCTCGGCGCCCGCCGGTGCTCACGCGGGAACGGAAGCGGCAGCGGAGCGCGTATCGCGACTCCGCTGCCGTCGACGGCGTGGCGACCTCACGCGCACTTGCGGATCTGCTCACGGACTCGTCCGCGCGCGGGTGAGGTCGCCACGCATTCCCCTGCCGGCGGTGCGGAGGTCGCCCGGCCCACCGGATGCCGGGCCGACCAGCGTCTTCCGCCGTCAAGGGCTTCTCAACGGGCCGCTCAGTGGCCCGCGCTGTTGTTGCAGCCCATGGTCGAGCCGATGTGTGTGTCCTGTGCGCCGGGGTCGCCCTCGCCGTTGAGCGCGTTGCCCAGCAGGCCGTTGAGGATGCCGACCTCGCCGAGGACGTCGAGGTTCAGGTCGTGGTCCTTGCAGTTGGAACTCTGCATGACGCCCTCCTCTTTCCCGTGCTCGCCGCCGGCGTAGGCGGTGCCTGCGGTTGCGAGCCCGACGGTGCTGAGCGCGGCGACTAGAACGGCAGCCTTGCGAAGCCTGTGCATGTCATCTCCATGGTGTGAGAGTGGAAGCGATCTGCAACGGATCGACCTCTTACAGTCACGGAGATTAGTATTAAAATCGACCAAAAAGGACAGCGACGCGCCGTATTTCGGTACTATTTGCGGCTGTATCGGCCCATCAGTGTGCCCACGGCGAGGGTGTGGCCGGACAGCGCTCGCAGCAGGTCGGCCGGAGCGGCCCCCGGGGCGAGCGACAGGCGGCGGTCGCCGGCGTAGACCGTGAGGACGTAGTGGTGCGGGCGGTCTCCGCGCGGTGGGCAGGGGCCGCCGTAGCCGGGCCGCTTGAAGTCGTTGCGGCCCTCGGTCGCCCCCTGCGGCCGCTCTCCGGCGGCCAGTTGCCGGGTGTGCGGGTCGATGTCCGACACCAGCCAGTGCGTGAACGTGCCGTGCGGGGCGTCGGGATCCCGCAGCAGCAGGGCCAGCGAGGCCGTCCGCGCGGGTACGCCGGCGAGGGCCAGCGGAGGCGACACGTCCGCGCCGTCGCAGGTGTGGCGCCGCGGGATGGTGCCGCCGTCGCCGTACGCGGTACTGGTGACGGTCAGGTGGGCGGTGCCGGGAGAGGGTGCCGCGGCCGGACCGCCGTCGTCCCCGCAGCCCGCTACGACGGCCATCGCGGCCACGGCCATCACCCAGCTCCTGCGCATACCCGGCACGCTAGCCGGAGTGGAGCTCTCCGGCACCGTTCGGCACGGGCTGCTGATTGCCTCGCTCCAGGAAGTGCAGCAGCTCCACCGGGATGGGCAGGACCAACGTGGAGTTCTTCTCGGCGGAGACCGCCATGACCGTCTGGAGCAGCCGCAGCTGCAGCGCGGCGGGGGTGTCGGCCATCTGCTGGGCGGCCTCGGCCAGCTTCTTGGAGGCCTGAAGCTCGGCGTCGGCGTTGATGATCCGGGCCCGGCGCTCCCGGTCGGCCTCGGCCTGGCGGGCCATGGACCGCTTCATCGTGTCCGGCAGGGAGACGTCCTTGATCTCCACCCGGTCGACCTGGATGCCCCAGCCGACGGCCGGGCTGTCGATCATCAGCTCCAGCCCCTGGTTGAGCTTCTCGCGATTGGAGAGCAGATCGTCCAGATCGCTCTTGCCGATGATCGACCTGAGCGACGTCTGGGCCATCTGCGACACCGCGAACTTGTAGTCCTCGACCTTGACCAGGGCGCTCTCCGCGTCGATCACCCTGAAGTAGACGACCGCGTCCACGCGGACGGTGACGTTGTCCCGGGTGATGCCCTCCTGGGCCGGGATCGGCATCGTCACGATCTGCATGTTGACCTTCTGCAGCCGGTCCACGAAGGGGATGATCAGCGTGAAGCCCGGCGTTCTCGCATCACCGGTGACGCGCCCGAGCCGGAACAGCACACCGCGTTCGTACTGCTTGACGACCCGCGCCGCCATCGCCAGATAGACCACGCCGGCGGAACCCGCCGCCGCGATGGCGCCCAGCAGCTCCTGGAGCATGGTGACCTCCTCACGGAGAGGTCTGCTTTTGTCCGCTGCTGTAACCATAAGCCGGTTCGGCCGCTCTGCCGAGGGGTCCGGGCGGACCGGGCCGGGATACCGAGGGGCGTCGGCATCCCGGCCCGGCATCCGGGCCCGGGGAAGCGGCCGTCAGACGGCCTGCGCCGCCGTGACCTTCACCGGTTCCGTCCCGGCCGCGCTGTGCCGCTCCGCCCAGTTCTCCAGGGCCGTACGGCAGGCGTGGTCGAGGTGGTGCAGGCCGGACAAGTCCAGCCGGACCGGGCGGTCCCGGGGGAGCGACTCCAGGCTGTCCAGGATCTTCGGCAGCCGCAGGAAGGTCGCGTTGCCCGCGAGGTAGGCGTCGACCGGGCCCGCGCCCTTGTCGATCACCTCCAGCTTGACGTGCGAGGCCTCCCAGGCCGTCTTGGCCACGGCGAGCGCGAGACCGATCAGCACCCCCTCGAACATGCTGACCGCCACGATGGACAGGGCGGTGACGGACAGGATCAGCGCCTCGCCCCGGTGTTCGCGCCACAGCCCGGCCAGCGCCCGGACCGGGACCAGCTTGGTGCCCGAGTGGATCAGGATGCCCGCGAGCGCCGGGATCGGGATGTAGGCCAGCACGCCCGGCAGCAGCGCCGCGAACAGCAGCAGCCATACCCCGTGCAGCACCCGCGAGGCCTTCGTACGGGCGCCCGCCTGGACGTTGGCCGCGCTGCGCACGATCACCGCGGTCATCGGCAGCGCGCCCAGCAGCCCGCACACCGTGTTGCCGGCGCCCTGGGCGAGCAGCTCCTTGTCGTACGCGGTGCGCGGCCCGGTGTGCAGCCGGTCCACGGCGGCCGCGCTGAACAGCGACTCGGCGGAGGCGATCAGGGTGAAGGCGACCACGGTACCGAGCAGTCCGACACTCGCCAGCTCGCCGAACGCGCTGAGCGGCGGCGGCTGTACGGCCGTCAGCAGGCCCTGCACCTCGACCGTGGCCACCGGCAGGTCCAGCGCGAACGTGGCCACCGTGGCCAGGCCGACCGCGGCCAGCGGGCCGGGCAGCGTCCGCGCCTTCGCCGGGACGTGCTTCCACAGCAGCAGCACCGCGATCGTGCCCGCGCACACCGCGAGCGAGGCCACCGCCTTGTCGTCGCCGAAGGCGTCCAGGAGCGCCCCGGGCAGCCCGGCGATTTTCCCCAGTCCGGAGTCGGGGGCCTTGGCCGCCAGCGCCGGGTACAACTGCCCGGCGACAAGCACCAGTCCGATTCCGGCCAGCATGCCCTCGACGACGGAGACCGAGATGGCGCGGAAGTAGCGGCCCAGCCGCAGCAGGCCCATGGCCATCTGGAGGACTCCGCTGGCCAGCACGAGCACGCCGAGCACGGGCAGCCCGAACTCCTTGACCGCCTCGAAGACGAGCACGGTCAGGCCGGCGGCCGGGCCCGACACCTGCAGACTGCTGCCACGCATCAGTCCGGTGACGAGCCCGCCCACGATGCCGGTGATCAGGCCGAGTTCGGCCGGGACCCCGGAGGCGACGGCCACGCCCACGCACAGCGGGAGCGCGACCAGGAAGACGACGAGAGAGGCGGCGAAGTCCTGCCGCAGATACGGGAAGCGGGACATGCGGGATATGAGGGTGGTGTCCTTGCTGGTCATCGGCGCGCTCACAGGGACTCGAAGGTGTCGGTCTGCGGGCGGTGCGTCCGTACGGCGCCGGTGTGCACCTCGTAGTACCAGGCATGCAGGCCCAGCCGGCCCGCGGCCAGCTTCCGCTCGACACAGGGGTACGAGCGCAGCCGCAGCAACTGGGTGAGGACGTGCGCCTGCACGCCCTGGGCGACCGCCGGATCCTCGACCGCGCCGGCCGGGCGCGGGGTGGCGTGCGCGAGCCAGTCACGCACGGCGGGTACGGCGGTCAGGTCGTCGCCGCGCACCAGCGCACCGACGGCGCCGCAGTGCGAGTGACCGCAGACGACGACGTCGCGGACGCCGAGTACTTCCACGGCGTACTCGATGGTGGCGGCCTCGCTGGTGGGGTGGAGCGAGTTGTGGGGCGGGACGATGTTGCCCGCGGTGCGCAGCTCGAAGAGCTGGCCGGGGCGGGCGCCCGTGATCAGGGCCGGGACGACCCGGGAATCGGAGCAGGTGATGAACAGGACCTGCGGGGACTGGCCTTCGGCGAGCTTGGCGAACTCCTCAGGGCGCTGTCCGAAGGTACGGGCGTTGTCGATGAGGGGCTGCATGTGTATGGGTTCCTCCTGGCGCGCCTGCACGGGCGCGTCGGACTTGAACGACATTTGTGGGGGGGGAAGGGCCCGGATTCCCCGGGCCGGTGCCACGGCTCCCTGACCGGGTGCCGCACCGGCTGGTCAGCAGCGGAAGACCTGAAGCGCTGCCGGGGTGTGGGCTCTGGAGGTTCTCGCGGCGTGGGGGTGCGGCCTGCCCGGGGTGTCCGGCGTGTCCGCACCGGCCGCACGGCCGGCTATTGACTCCGGCTGCTGGGCCCGGCCGGAGGCCGAGCCGCGCTGCCGGTCGCGAAGGTGTGGGGTGCTCACGGGGAGGCCCGGGCGGCACGGGGTGCGGGCCGAGTCCTTGTCCTCGCGCACCGGCGGTACGGAGGACGGCAGAACCGGCCCGGCCTTGGCCTGTGCATCACTGAGCGTGTGCGCGGATGCGAACGTTCCCGTGGGAGCGAAGAGTTGGAGTGCGAGCAGGAGCACGGCGAGGAGCGCGAAGCGGGTCGGGGTCGTCGTACCTCGGAACATGCGCCCCCCTTACGGATGCTCGCGCCTCTTGTCTAGACCAAGCATTGGTCAATGGATGGTCAAGAAGCACATTAACCCTGCAAAGTCCTTTGCAGGGTTAACAGCGCGTTACAAGCGCAAGGAAGCGTGAAAAGTGCCGGTCGCGTGGCGTGATCTGACTCTTGACCCGGAGTCCGCGAGAGGCTAAAGGCGTGAGTGGCTAGGAGCCCACGAGCCCCTTGGCGTCGCGGGCCAGCGCGGTGAGCCGGGATATCGCGCGGAAGTACTTCTTGCGGTAGCCGCCGTTCAGCATCTCCTCGCTGAACAGCTGGTCGAACGGCAGCCCCGAGGCCAGTACCGGGACCTCGCGGTCGTAGAGCCGGTCCGCGAGCACCACGAGCCGCAGCGCGGTCGACTGGTCCGGCACCGGCCGCACATCGGTGAGGCACACCGCCGTCAGTCCGTCGGTCAGCGCGCCGTACCGGCTCGGGTGCACCTTGGCGAGGTGCTCCAGGAGATGCGGGAAGTCGTCCAGCGCGGCGCCCTCGGTGGCGTACGCCGCCTTCGTCACCTCTTCGTCGGTGAAGGGCTTCGGCGCCTCGGGCAGACCGCGGTGGCGATAGTCCTCGCCGTCGATGCGCAGGGCGCGGAAGTGGGCCGAGAGGCCCTGTATCTCGCGCAGGAAGTCGGCCGCCGCGAACCGGCCCTCGCCCAGCTTGCCGGGCAGCGTGTTGGAGGTGGCGGCGAGCGCCACGCCCGCCTCGACCAGCTTGCCGAGCAGCGTCGAGACGAGGACCGTGTCGCCCGGGTCGTCCAGCTCGAACTCGTCGATGCACAGCAGGCTGTGGCCGGAGAGGGTCTGCACGGTCTGCTGGAAGCCGAGGGCGCCGACCAGGTTCGTCAGCTCCACGAAGGTGCCGAACGCCTTGCGGGCGGGCTCTGCGGGGGTGGCGTGCCACAGGGAGGCGAGCAGATGGGTCTTGCCGACGCCGTAGCCGCCGTCCAGGTAGACCCCCCGCGGGCCGGCCGGGGTCTTGGGCGCCCTGGGCCTGCCGAAACCGAAGAAGCCGCGCCGGCCGGCGCCGGAGGCGTGCGCCCCGCCGAGTCCGCCCGCGAAGCCTTCGAGGACCCGTACGGCCTCGGTCTGGCTGGGCTGGTTCGGGTCCGGTATGTACGTCGAGAAGCGGACCGAGTCGAAGCGCGGCGGCGGCACCATCTCGGCGACCAGCCGGTCCGCGGGGACGCGCGGCTCACGGGCGCACAGGGAGAGGGGGCCCGCGTCGGTCACAGGGCTGGGTCCGGGGGCGGCGGTGGAGGACGACACGGTTGTTCATGGTAAGCGCCGTGCCACACTGCACGACATGCGACGCCTGTTCCCTGTGACCTATGAAACACCAGCCCAGGCCTCCGGCGGGGCACCCGAGGGGGAGGGGGCGAGGGGGACCGGAGGGACCGGTGTGCCGGATGCGCCTGGGACTCGGGTGCCGCAGGGGCCCGGGGTTCGGGTGCCGGAGGGCTCCGGGGCACGGGTGTCGGATGCCCACGAGATCCCGGTGACGGGTGCGCCAGGAGCCCCGGAGTCGGGTGCGCCAGGGGCTCCGGTGACGGGTGGGCCCAAGGCTCCGGTGGCGGGTGAGCCCAAGGCTCCGGTGACGGACGTGCCCGGAGCCCGTGTGACGGATGTGTTCGGTGCGCCCGGTGCCGACGCGTTCGTCGATCGTGAGTGGAGCCTCGCCGAGCTGGCCGCCGTCTACGCCTACCCGGAGCCGGTGCCGGGCGCCCCCAGGTCCTGGCTGCGGGCCAACATGGTCTCCACGCTCGACGGCGCCGCCCAGCACGAGGGGCGCTCCCAGCCCATCTCCAGCGCCGCCGACATGCGGATCTTCGGCACGCTGCGGGCGCTCGCGGATGTGATCGTGGTGGGTGCGGAAACGGTGCGGCAGGAGGTGTACCGCCCCGCACGCGCGCGTGCCGAGTTCGCCGCGGCCCGCGAGGCCGCCGGCCAGGCCCCGGCTCCGGCGGTCGCCGTCGTCTCCGCGAGCCTGGACCTGGACTTCTCGCTCCCGCTGTACACCTCGCCCCTGGTGCCCACGCTGATCCTGACCGGGGCCGCGGCCGCCCCCGACCGGATCGCCGCCGCCGAGAAGGCCGGCGCCAAGGTCGTGATCGCCGGTGAGGGCAGGGGCATCGAGCCCGCGCGCGCGGTACGCGCCCTCGCCTCTCTGGGCCACACCCGGCTGCTCACCGAGGGCGGTCCCCGGCTGCTCGGCCAGCTGATCGCGGCCGGGGTGCTGGACGAGATGTGCCTGACCCTCTCGCCCATGCTCACCGCGGGGGACGCACAGCGCGTCGCCGGGGGGCCGTCGGTCGCCGTGCCGCGCCGGTTCGAGCTCGTGTCCCTCCTCGAAGACGCCGGATTTCTGTTCGGTCGCTACCGTCGCTCCTGAAATCAGCGGAATGTGTCGTTCCGTTTAGCTTCCGAGGGGCAGACTTAGTCCGGCAGAGCCCTGCGATCACGGGGCAGGATGGTTTCCGCAGGGGCCTCGTCCGGGCCCACGGAGGAGAAGAGGCGTTTGGTGTTCACAAGCGTTCTGATGATCGAGAAGGCCTTGACGTCCGCCGACGTGGAGTTCGTCACCACCTTGCACGGGGACGAGCAGGTCACTTTCCACGTGCTCCTCCAGCCGCGCGGCGACCAGGCGGACCGCCTGCTGCGGGCCATCGACGACATCGCGCTTGGCGAACTCGACGAGGCGGTGCGCGAGCGGGAGACCCCGGAGGGGGAGGACGCCAGGAGCGTCGGACGGCAGGCCCTGGACGTGTCCGTACAGGCCCTGCGGGCGGCCGGGAGTCAGGCCGAGGGGCGGTTGGTCGAGGACCATCCGCTGGATGCGCTGAAATCGCTGGTCGCGGAGGTGTCCGCGGACGAGGTGATCGTGCTCACCGACCCCCACTACGTGGAGGAGTTCTTCCACCGGGACTGGGCTTCCCGGGCTCGGCACAAGGTGGGGGTGCCGGTGCTGAAGCTGTTCTCGCACAGCAAGGCGTAGTGACCTCGGCTGTCGGAGAAAGTGCGGGGCTCGGCATAGGCTAGGCCTGCTTCAGCTCGTATTCGTCTCTGGGGAGATACGCATGGCACCCGGCCTTCCTGCCGCCATGGACCGACCGCACTTCATCGGCATCGGCGGCGCCGGGATGTCGGGGATCGCCAAGATCCTCGCGCAGCGTGGGGCCGAGGTGGCCGGCAGCGATGCCAAGGAGTCGGCGACCGCCCAGGCGCTGCGGGTGCTCGGGGTCACCGTGCACATCGGGCATGCCACGGAGCACCTCGCCGACGACGCGAGCTGTGTCGTCGTGTCGTCGGCGATCCGCGAGGACAACCCCGAGCTGGCCCGCGCGGCCGAGCTGGGCATCCCGGTGGTGCACCGCTCCGACGCGCTCGCCGCGCTGATGGAGGGGCTGCGCCCGATCGCCGTGGCCGGTACCCACGGCAAGACCACCACCACCTCCATGCTGGCCGTCTCGCTCTCCGAGCTGGGTCTGCGGCCGTCGTACGCCATCGGCGGCGACCTGGACGCGCCCGGCTCGAACGCGCTGCACGGCGACGGCGACATCTTCGTCGCCGAGGCGGACGAATCGGACCGCAGCTTCCACAAGTACGCGCCCGAGGTCGCCATCGTCCTCAACGTCGAGCTGGACCACCATGCCAACTACGCCTCGATGGACGAGATCTACGAGTCCTTCGAGACCTTCGCCGGAAAGATCGTGCCCGGCGGCACGCTGGTGATCTCCGCCGACCACGAGGGCGCGCGGGAGCTGACCCGGCGGCTCGCGGGCTTGGTGAAGACGGTGACGTACGGCGAGGCGGCGGACGCCGACGTGCGGGTGCTGTCGATCGTCCCGCAGGGGCTGAAGAGCCAGGTCATCGTGGTCCTGGACGGGCAGGAGCTGACCTTCACGGTCTCCGTGCCCGGCCGGCACTACGCCCTCAACGCCGTCGCCGCGCTCACCGCCGGTGCGGCGCTCGGCATCCCGGCCACGGAACTGGCGCCCGCGCTCGCCGCGTACACCGGGGTCAAGCGGCGTCTGCAGCTCAAGGGCGAGGCCGCCGGGGTGCAGGTCATCGACTCCTACGCCCACCACCCCACCGAGATGACCGCCGACCTGGAGGCCATGCGTGCCGCCGCCGGCGACGCCCGCATCCTCGTCGTCTTCCAGCCGCACCTGTTCTCCCGCACCCAGGAGCTGGGCAAGGAGATGGGCCAGGCGCTGGCCCTCGCCGACGCTTCCGTGGTCCTCGACATCTATCCGGCCCGCGAGGACCCGATCCCCGGCGTGACCAGCGAGCTGATCATCGAGGCCGCGCGCGCCGCCGGTGCCGACGTCACCGCCGTGCACGACAAGGACGGGATCCCCGCGGTGATCGCGGGAATGGCGAAGCCCGGTGATCTCGTTCTCACCATGGGCGCGGGCGACGTGACCGACCTGGGCCCGCTGATCCTGGACCGCCTGTCGCAGCAGTAGAGGGGCTGAGGCTCATGTCGTACGACGTCGAGAAGCCGGACGAGGAGTGGCGCGCGGAGCTGAACCCGGCCGAGTACGCCGTACTGCGCCAGGCCGCCACCGAACCGGCCTTCACCGGTGAGTACACGGACACCAAGACCAAGGGCGTCTACTCCTGCCGCGCCTGCGGAGCCGAACTGTTCACCTCGGAAACGAAGTTCGCGTCGCACTGCGGCTGGCCGAGCTTCTACGATGCACGCAACTCGGATGCGGTGGAACTTGTGGAAGACCGTTCCCACGGGATGGTGCGGACGGAGGTGCGATGCGCTCGGTGCGGGTCGCATCTCGGGCATGTGTTCGAGGGGGAGGGGTATCCCACTCCGACGGACCAGCGGTACTGCATCAACTCGATCTCGTTGCGCCTGGTCCCTGACGAGGGCTGATCACAGGGAGCGGCCACCCGGCGCATGGGCCATGCTGGTCCTGTCCCGGCGGGGCGCGCGGCGGAGTTGCGCCCCGCCGGAGGTGTTCGTCCACCGGCTACGTCCGTGAAGAGCAGCCCTCGGGTCCCCTAGGCTGGCGGAGTATCAACCGCACTACCGCAGTCGGGCGGATGAGGATTGTGCGTGCTCTGACCGAGGCGAGCCTCAAGAAGCTGGCCGGTGCTCGTTCCTTCGAGCGTGGCCTCGGGTACCTCGACGCGGTGTCCGGGGTCGAAGTCGGTGACGGCTGGGTCACCGCGACCGTTCACGGCACTGAACGGTACGAGGTGGAGCTGACCCTGGAGGGGCCCGGAGGATTGGCCGGCGAGTGCGACTGCCCGTTCGGCCTGGAGGGCAACTTCTGCAAGCACCTCGTCGCTCTCGGCCTGAGGGTGCTCACCCAAGGGGAGAGCCTGCCGCGGCAGAGGAAGGCGGCCCGGGAGCGTGCGCAGGATCTCGACGGATGGCTCTCTGTCCTGTCCAAGGACGAGTTGCTCGCTGTACTGCGGGAACAGATCGAGCAGGACCGGCAGTTGCGGCGGCGCCTGGAACTGCGGGCCGCGAGCGTGCGCGGGGATCTTGCCGCGGTCCGGGCCCGTATCCGCGATCTGCTCGACATCGGCCCTTTCGCGCAGTACGGGTACGTCGAGTACGCCGATGCCCGCGCCTACGCCGACCAGGCCGGGCAGGCGGTCTCCGCGATCAGGGCGCTCACCGGCTCCGGCCGGGGCGCCGACGCGATCACCCTGGCGAGGAAGGCGATGCGGCTGCTCGCCGAGGCGGTGGAGAGCGTCGACGACTCGGACGGCTGGCTCGGGCAGATCGGTGCGGACCTCGCCGACGCCCACCTCGAAGCGTGCCGTGCGGCACGCCCCGACCCCGAAGAGCTCGCGCGCTGGCTGGTCGGCCATGCGCTCGGCGACATCGACGACGGCCTGACCGACATCGACCCGCTCGATTACGAGGACGTTCTCGGCGAAGAGGGAATGGCCGTCCTGCGGAAGTCGGCCGTCGAGGCGTGGCGGGGCAATCGTCGTGGCTGGGCGGAGAAGTACCTGATGGAGCGTGTGGCCAAGGCGGGAGGCGATGTCGACACGGTGATCGCCGTCCACGCGGCCGACCTCGCGCCGAACGGCCACACGCACCTGGTCATCGCCCGCGAGCTGGACACCGCCCGGCGCTACGACGAGGCCCTGAGCTGGGCGCAACGCGGCATCCGGGAATCCGGGGACCTCTCCGCCGTCGACACCGCCCTCGTCGACTACCTCGCCGACCGCTACGCCCGAGCCGACCGTCTGCCGGATGCCGTCGCCCTGCGCCGCGACCACTTCGGTGCCCGCCGCTCTCTGCTCGCGTACCAGCAGCTACGGGCCGCCGCGCAGGCCGCCGACCGCTGGCCGGCGGAGCGCGACGGGGCGCTGGACCTGCTGCGCGCCGACGCGGGCCGGCACGAGGGCTGGTACGGCGGCCCTGTCCTGATCGACGCCCTGCTCGACGACAAGGACGTCGACGCCGCCTGGCAGGCCGCCACCCGATCCGGCGCCCACGACCGGCAGTGGCTCACCCTCGCCGACCAGGCACGCGACGGCCGTCCGGCCGACGCGCTCGGCGTCTACCGGCGCCTGGCCGAGCCACTGGCCAAGCAGACCGGCAACACGGTCTACGAGCAGCTCGTTGCCCTGCTGCTGAGCATCCGCGACTGTCACCGCCGCCTGGGCACAGACGAGGAGTTCGCTGCGTACGTCACGGCGCTGCGCACCGCCCAGAAACGCAAGCGGAACCTGATGCGGCTGATGGACGAACACGGTCTGTGAGCCGGACCGGTGGCATCTCTGCCACCGGATGGTGCTCTTCACGCTTTTCAGGTGAACAGCCGTGAGCGTTCTTCAGGCTGAGAACTGTGAATCCGAGAAGCACGACGGCTGGCCGAGCTTCTACGATGCACGCAACTCGGATGCGGTGGAACTGGTGTCCGACCATTCCCACGGAATGGTGCGCACGGAGGTGAGGTGTGCGCGGTGCGGGTCGCATCTGGGGCACGTCTTCGAGGGCGAGGGGTATCCGACGCCGACGGATCAGCGGTACTGCATCAACTCGATCTCGTTGCGATTGGTGCCGGACGAGGGGTGAGCCGGAGACCGGCCCCAGTCCTGCGGACGTTGCAGGTGCCCCCTCCTCGGCGAGCTGGACTGGCTCTACGACCGGGCAGCGGGGCGATCCTGCACCGGCTGGACGAGGCCGGACCGATCAACGTTTCGCGCGTCGTCTCGACTCGGCCCACGTGAGGGTGAAAAGAGCAGGACACGGTCTTGTGGCGCGTCGGGCAGCTCTGCTCGAATCGCACCGTCTCGTCGGATTCCAAGCCTGAGGGCTGTGAAGATGGCGCCATGATGCGGAGGGACGTACGCAACCATTTCTCGGGCAGGGCCGAGACCGTGGTGCAGGCAGGCACCATTGAAAACCTGCACGTAGGAGTCCAAGCATCACCCTTCGGCAGAGGGCACGTGCCGGTCCCCCTCATGGCGCCTGCGGTGCCGTCGCGGTTTGTCCCCAGGGATGACCAAGGCAGACTCTTGATGGCCGCTCTGCGGCGGCGCGAGCGGCATGTGGTGCTGCATGGTCCAGGAGGGTTCGGGAAGACGACACTGGCCAGCTGGGCTTGTGCCAGCGCCGAGGTACGCGAGTGGTACCCCGGTGGGATCTTGTGGGCAGAAGTCGGACAGAGGCCTGGAACGGACCGGGTTGTTCGTCTGCTGACCGGAATGGCGATCCTGCTGACTGGTTCCTCGTCTGACACATATGCCGATGTCGCCTCCGCTGCCCAGGCGGTGAGATCGGCGTTGGCGGGCCGTCGAGTTCTTGTCGTCGTCGACGACGCGTGGAGCGCAACGGACGTGAGTCCCTTTCTCAACCTTGGTGACAGTGTCTCTGTGCTCATCACTACTCGCCGCGGAGGGCTGCCGGGCGGAACCCACATCGCGGTGGGAGAGATGACGGTCGCCGAAGCCACCGAACTGCTCGGTGTGTGCGAGGGCGATGGACGTGCCGTGGAGCCGTTGCTGTGCCGGACCGGCCGTTGGCCGCTGGCCCTGGCCCTTGCCTCGGGACTGTTGCGTAATCTCGTGGACAGGCACTGCAAGTCCGTTTCCCTCGCCGTGGACGAACTGGCACGTGAGCTCGCCGACCAGGGCATTGCTTCGCTCGACGACCTGACTGTCGCCGATGCCGTAAGCGGTATTACGCGCACCGTTGAGTTGAGTCTTGAGGACCTCAGGGCACTCAAGGACAGCAGCGAAGGCCGCTTCGTCGACCTGGCGGCGTTTCCTCCGGGAGAGACGATCCCGTATCGACTGCTTCGGTTGCTCTGGGGGGTCAGTGAAGTGCGGGCTCGGGCGGTTGGAGAACGCCTCATCAGCCGGTCCCTGGTCGTTGATGTCGAAGGGGTGGGTCTTCGCCTGCATGATGTGATGCGTGAGGCGCTGCGTGCGATGAGGCCGGAGGGCGTGCGCAGCGCAGGCATTCGGGTTCTCGATGCTCTGCGGCCGCCCGGAGGATGGCACGGACTGGCCGAGGAGTACTGGTTCTTCGCGGACAGCCTGTCTTTCCACCTCATCCAAGTGAATCTGACGGAGGAACTCGGCTGCACACTACGGGACCTTCGGTTTCTGTCCCGGCGAATCGCGGTGTCCGGTCCGACCGCCGCCGATGCGGATCTCGTGCGGTACCGCGAACTGGTCGATACGGACGCGGGGTCTCAGGAGATGGTCGATCTCCTGAGGCGAGAGGCGCACTTGCTGACAGGCGCTCTCTCTCCACGCGACGTGGCGGTCACCCTCGAAAATCGCTCACTGGGGAACACGGCTGTCTGCGGCTGGCTGCGTGAATCAGGGCGGACTCACGGAAGGCGTGGACTATGGGCACTGCACCCGCCGATGGACCATGACGACAGGGCACTGACACGAACCCGTGCGGTGACCGCCCCGGGTGAGTGCCGTGACGTCGACTGGCATCCGGAGGGACGGCTGCTCGCGATCGCGGGGGCGATGCCGACCCTGGAGATTGTCGATGTGGATCGTGGGTGGGCGTCGGGCGCTGCCGTCGAAACCGTCTGCACGGCGGTGGATCGGGTGCTGTGGAGCCCTGACGGGTCCAGGTTGGCATTTCTCGGGCTGGGGAACCGCTGCCCGACAGCGCATGACAGAGAGAGCAACCCTCGGGAAGGGCTGCGCAATTTCGGCTATGACCTGTACGTCTACGACGTGGGGGCAGGTAAGGAGGTGAACGGGATTCACGTGCCTGCTCCCGCAGCGTTGCTGACTCTGACCGCGCCCGCCTTGTGCTGGTCCCCTGACTCGAGGACGCTGGCTGTGGCTCGTGAGTCCGAGGTGTGCCTGTGGGACTCTTCTGACGACGCCGGATTGAAACCGCTGACCGCCGGCCGTGGTTTCGACAGGGAGGGAGAACTGTCTCTCGCCTGGCACCCACGCCACGGTCTCGTCGCGCACACTCGCGTCAAGGACTCCAGCAAGCGTTCTGCCGGCGTACTGCGCAGGTGGGCTGATCCCGTGCACAGTCAAGACGAGCCGGACATCTGGCTCGCCGCGTCTCTGTCGGGTCGTGGCCGTTCCTTGGCGTGGAGGCCTGGCGGGAGCACCGCCGCATTGGAACTGGATGGCACGGTCGTCATCGTGGACCCGCTCGCACGTCGGGTCCTGTGGCGGGCGGCTCATCGTGCTGTGGCTACAGTCCATTGGTCGCCTGACGGCAGACGGCTCGCTGTGAGGGAGGCCGTCCCGTGGCCGCGGCGAGGGCACAGCACGCTTACGCTGTGGGATGTGCCCGCCGATGCCGATATGGATCGCGGCTCGGCGCCTGTGCCGTCACGGTCCATCTCACTGAGCAGAGAGCACAACAGCCGAGACCAGGTGGCCTGGCGCCCGGACGGCGGGTCCCTCACCACAACAGGCGATCGACGTGGGGTCCAGATCTGGGATGCCCGACGGCAGGATTCAGCGATTGCGTCGTCACATCGCGCAGTTGCTATGGCGTACGTCCGTTGGAGCCCCGACGGTCGGTCGCTGGCCGTTGCCGGTGAGAGGGGCGACTGGGTGACTCAGGGTCTCTGGTCGCAGGAGCCTGCTCAGGCTCACGACAGGTTCCCCTTCTCCGGACGAGACCCGGCCGGGCGCCACATGTGGCCCGAAGAAGTCGGTGTTCCGTCAGAGCTGCGGCCCCGCGGCGGGCCTCCCGTGGTTGTCGACTTCGCCGCTGATGACCAAGGCCACCTGGTCGGCGTATGGCGGCAACCTCTTCGGGTCTTCTCCGCGCCCGGGAGACCGCTGACCGAGCTGGCCCCTCCTGCTGGTGCTCGGATGTGGTGGGATGCCTGCTTCACACCGAGTGGCGACAGGGTTGTCGCAGCTGCCGGAGACGGCTCATGGAACGACACCGTCTTCGCCGTCTGGCCGGTGACGGGAGAGGCGGTGTCGGCGGCGACCGCGTGGTCGAGGCAGAGTGAAGCCCGCCCGGGCCGCAGCGGTGTGGTCTGGCGTATCTCGGCAAGTGAGACACATGCCGTGGTACTGGCCAACCCGGGATACGTCGGCCTCTTCCGGCTGACGGACATGACTCCGGTCTGCTGGGTCAGAGTCAACGGCTATGTGTACGACGCTTCCTTTGATCCGTCGGGGCACTACCTCGCGGTGACCGGTGACGGCGCCCTCCACGTGTTCGCAGTTCACGACGGTTTGCCGCGACGGGAGGCGTAGGCCTCAGCTGGTCTGGTTCGGAGTGACGCCGTCCGAGCTGTGGAATGTCAGGCTTGAGAAGGAATGCCCTTGGAATACCGGACCGTGCACCGTGCCACCAGTGATGCTGTTGTGTACCGTGACCGTTGCCCGGGCCTCCGCGGCAGGTGCGAATTCCTCGATGAGGAGCCGGAGTTCCTCGGCCGCCTCGGGATCCCGTTGCAGCAGACTCCGCAGTCGGAGCCGTACCGTCGCTGTGATGTCGGAGGTGAGGCCCTCCTCGTCGGGGGCCCCGGTCGCTGCGAGCAGGGCGTCACGGGACTGGTCCAGTTCCCCTTCCACCGTGGTCGCGTCGCTGCCGCGTGAGAAGAGCCGTACGAGGCGCTGCTTCGCCTGCTCCCATGTCTCGGTGACCATGAGGCCGACTGCCGTCGTCGCCCCGGTTGCGACGAGCGTCGCCAACTCCGCTTCCACAAGCGCTCCCCCTTGTCCTTCGGGCACCACGTGGCGTGTTCAGTCCGTCCACCGTAAGCGGAAGCCGCTGATGCCGCCATCGCGAGATGACATCAGCGGGGTTGGTCATGGTAGTAGGTTTGGATTCCGGTGGCGGGTCTGACGGAGGATGAGCAGGTGAGCGAGCACAGAGGTGGGGGAGCGGCGACGCACAATTCCCTGCTGTTCCACCATGCGTAGCGCCTCGCCAGGTCCCGCCGCCCAGCTCATTGTTCGTCAATCGCGAGACTGAGCTCGACCGTTTGCGCGCTACCGAGGCCGACCGCCGAACGGGCGGCACATCGGGCATCGTTGTTGTCTCCGGCCTCGGGGGAGTGGGCAAGACACAGCTGGTGGCGCAATGGGTTGCCAGGGCGCTCGAGCAGTCCTATCCCGGCGGCCACCTCTATGTGGATCTTGAGGTGGGACGACGGGACGGCGCTGTCGATGTGAGCGGCGTTGTCGCCGGCTTCCTGCGCTCCTTGGGGGTTCACCCGGAATTCATCCCGTCGAGCCTGGGTGAGCGCACCGCGCTCTTCCGTAGCGTCACCGCTGGGCGTGACACCCTCGTCGTCGCCGACAACGCCCGGCAGGCGGCCGAAGTCCGGCCCCTGATCCCGTCCGCCGGTCTGCTCGTGGCCACCAGCCGCAGCAGCCTGCCCGCTCTGTCGATGGACGGTGCGGTGCGTATCACCCTCAATCCGCTCGACGAGCGGGCCGGGGTCGAGTTCGTGCACAGCTGGCGGGTCGCAGACGCGGACGGCGCGGCCGCGGCGTTGGTCCGGCTCTGCGGCGGCCTGCCGCTGGCGTTGCGCGCCGTCGGTGAATGGCTGGCACGGCGCTCGCACCTGGGTCTGAACGACGCCGTGCGTGCGCTCGGTGCCAGTGGCTTACCGCACCTGGAGGACGGGACCACATCGGTGAACACGGTTCTTGGCATGGCCTACATGAGTCTTCCTGACCACACCCGGCGGCTGTACCAGCTGTTTGGCTGGTTGCCTGGAACGACGGTTACGGGCAGCCTTGTGGCAGCGGCCGGTGTGCCGGATGCGGACGACGCGATGGGTGATCTGCTCACCGCGCATCTGGCGGTCATCGTCGAATCCTCCGACAGGCCGCGTCGCCTTCAACTGCATGATGTCGTCCGGGCGCACGCGCGTGAGGTGGTGCGTGAACTCCCGGATGCGGAGCGCGCTGCCGCTCTGCGGGCCGTGGCTGACTTCTACACGGCCGCTGTAGCGCACGCGGACACCCTTGTACTCGGTCCAGGACGTTTCCGGCTCCAAGCGCCACCCGCGCGAGCCCTGGAGGAACTTTTCCTGGAAGAGGAGCTGTTCACCGACAGTGCGGACGCGCTGGAGTGGCTCGACGCCGAGCGCGGCAACCTGTTGGCCCTGTTGCGGGTCGCTTCGGAAGAGAGGTGGTACCAGACGGTGTGGCAGCTGTGCGAGTCGTTGTGGGCGCTGTACCACAGCCGCAAGCACCATCTGGACTCCATCGAAGCGCACCGCCTGGGCATCGAGGCGGCGCAGTGGGCCGGTCGTGGGGACGTCGAGGTACGGATGCGCAACCAGTTGGCGCGCGCGTACCACGGGTTGGGCGCGTACGACGAGGCCCGGCAGGAGCTGGCCGCAGCCGAGGAGCTGTTGGACACGGTCGCCGATGCGCGGTTGAGCGGCGTGATCTGGGAGACACAGGGCCTCGTTGCCCTGGCCACGGAGTGCCCTGCGGATGCCCGTGAGCTGTTCACACAGGCCCTTCAGGCCAACTCGGCCGCCAACGACCGCCACGGCGTTGTCGTGCAGACGTACAACATCGGGCAGGCCCTGCTTGCCGAGGAGCGCTGGCAGCAGGCTCTCGACGTGTTGGGCGAGGCGAGAGCGACGGCCGTCGACAGCGACCCGAGTGGTGCCTTCGCGAGGCCGAGGGAAATCCTGGTGCCGCGGTGCTGGTTGCCCGTATCGACGAGGCTTCGGCTGTCGTATGGCTGCGTGGCACTCTGCTCGAAGCTCGCACGGCGCGGCCCTGGGGTGTGTCGCAGCCGGCTCTCGACCCTCTGGTTCTGGGCGCGGCCGTCAATCTGTGGCTGATGGAGGGAAGGACCGGAGAAGAACTCTTGGCGGGACTGGTGGTTCGTACAGGACAGCGTCGTGTCCACGTGATGTTCGCCAGCCCCACTGGCGACGGAACCGACTGAGAGACTGCCCGCGGAATCCGACCGGTCTCGCCGCAGGACACCGGGAATGTCCGTACGTCGACGTATCTTCGGCGGCATGCATGAGAGCAGCAGAGCAAGCAACCACATCAACGGGACGGTCGGTGGTCCTGCTGTCCAGGCCAAGGTCGTCTACGGTGACGTGTCGATCACCGCACCGGCTCAGGTGGCGGACGCGATCCGAGGAGTCCGGTCACTGCGGATCACAGCGACCGTGTTTCGCCTCGTCGTCTCTCTCGCGGGCTGCGCGGCTGTCTACGGGGTGTGGCACGGCAGTACTCCGCTGTCGGGTCTGGCCAAGTGGTGCGACGCTTTGTCCGTCCCTTCGGACTGGACGAGCGCAGTGGCAGCATGGATGGACAACCACGCCGGAGGGCTAGGACTCGCCGCCACGGCGATGGTCACGTTCGGGCTGATCACGATGCCTGCCCCACGGCGCGTCGGTGAGGATCTGGGCAGGATCCTGGAGTGGCGCGGGCCGTCGACGACCGTCCTCGGACTCGCCGTGGCCGCACAGTGCGGAATACTGATGGATTTGGTGGTCCAGACACTCCTATGGTCTGCCGTCGCCCTCTGGCTTCTCGGTCGGTCCGAGGGAGGGCGGTTCAACAGGACAGGCCGTATGCGGGTCGCTGTCGTGGGTGTCCTTCTCGCGGTGCTGTTCACGCCGATCGCCCTGTTCGCCTGGGGCTACGGCAGGGATTCCGACAGTTCGGCCACGGCTGCCTGATGCAGATCGATCAGGGCTCTGCCGGGCAGGTGGTGCCCCATGAACTTCGTCGAGGAGGGTGAACACAGCAGAATCCACGCCGGTGAGCCTGCGCGCGCCGGCCGGTTCGTATCCAGGGTTGGCGAAGAACCTCAGATGCGACAGGTCTGCACCGAGCGCGGCCAGTGGTTGCTCGACGGATTGCGGATTCAGGGCCGTGCTCCGCGACTCCACGTGGAGAGCCACCTCGCGGCAGAACCGGGCGATCGGGATGTACGGCACCGACGTGTCGAGCTTCAGGGTCCCGGAGGCGAAGCCGCGGAGTACCTCGTCGACGGCGATGCTCAGGCGGCCGTCATAGGCCTTCTGCTCCGAGTGGCAGGCGGCGAGCACCCAGACACGGCGGCGCTCCGGTCGGACCAGCGACCGCAGATGCTCGGTCACCACGGCGCCGGAATGGCACAGATCGAGGATCAGCAGAACGGCCGGATCGCCCCTGCCGTCCGTCTCCTGGTGCTCCGCCATATTGACCCAACGGGCCAGCTCCTCAGTGAGGCGGCCGTACCCGCCCACCGCCTGGATACCGTAACCGTTGCGGGTCGGTTCTCCGTGTGCGAGGAGATGAATGACACGGTGAAGTCGGCCTGGCTGCTGATGGCCTGAGTCAGGGCGTCACCCAGCGCGGCGGCAGTAGTCGCGGGGTCGTGACCGGGCTCCAGGAGGACATAGGCGTACTCTTTCTCCAGTGCCTCAGCCACCCGTTGTGCTTTCGGCGCCGCATAGGTGAGCGGCTGCCACTGCGGGGGTGTGTCGTCGGCGGGGTCCGCGGCAGGTCCTTCGATGCCGACCACCAACGCCCGACGCCGCATGGCGCATCCCCGTTCTCGGGCTCCCCTGCCCGGTAGGCGGCACGTCGTTGTTCGAGTCCGTCGTTGAACTCCCTGACCGCGCGGGCCTCGTTTTCCTGCGCCGCCTGATGTGCGCGCTTCTTCTTCTGGACCATGGCACGGTGTTCGGCCTCCGCACGCTCATGGCGTGCCTGCGCCTTGCCGAACCGCTCCTCTTCCTGAGCCAGACGCTCCTCGTACCGCCGCCGACCACCGAAGAGAGCCGACAGGGCGCCGGGCTCGGGAGGTGCGAAGTCTTCCCAGCGTGGTGCGGGGCCGGGGCCCGACCAGTGCCCCTCGTCGAAACGCTGAGGACGGTGCACACGCCGCAAACCGTCGAACGAGACGAGAGGGTCCGCCACCACCGCGTGGCGGAGAAGCCGGCCGAGCTGCTCGGCCTCGTGCTCGACCGCCGTGGTGCGGTCGGCGGCGAGCTGCGTCTGCTGAGCCACGTAGGCCTGCTGTCGCTCCCGCTCCTGTCGCTTGCGCTCCTGTCGGAGTTGTTCGCGGCGGGCCACTGCCTGCTGGCGTTCCCACTCCCGTGCCCAGTTGTTCCCCCGGCGCTGCGCCACGGCACCCTCCCCCTGTACTGACTGCGGCGATTCGAAATGTTACGTGGTGTGAGCAGTAGTGGACCAACCGCCCGCTGGTCGCGGCCGACTAGCCGTGGCTAGGCTGATCGACTCGACGCGGTGCGGGCACGAAGGGGGACGGTCGGGTGGCTTCGGTATCCGGCGAGGAGCGGCGCAGGGCGGACGTGGTGCGGTTCTGGCGGGCGGTCGAGTTGTTCAGTCCGCAAAAGGTGCCCGCTGTGCGACCGGACGATCAGGTCTTCGCCGTCCGTCCGGACCGGCCGCTTCCCTGGCAGGACGGGACCCGGCTGCCGCCGCTGCGGTCGAAGCACACCTGGCAGCACACCATCTACTGCGGGGTGTTCCCCATCGAACGGGTGCGGGACGTGCTGGCCGAGGTCTTCCCCGACGCCACCGACGAGGACCGCGACGGGCGGATCGGCGGCGACAGCGCCCTGCTGTCCTTCACCGTCAACCAGGACGGCCTGCTCCTGAAGGACTCGGTCTTCTTCTCGGCCTGCGCTTGGGCGGTGGGACGCACCCGGTCGCCGGGACCGTCCGATGCGCGCTGGCTGGACGGCTTCGCCGAGGAGGCCGAGGCGTGCGCGCAGCGCATGCTGGACCTCGGGGACGGAAAGCTCAGGGTGAGCGGCGGCCGTTCCGGTGCTGGGGGACTTCTCGCGCTGGCGGGGACACTCGTCGTCGACGCGGTGGCCGGCGGGATGGTGACCGGTCTCGGTGAACTCGCGCGGGGTGTCGTCGGCGACGCGGTCTCCGGCACCGTCGGCAAGGCGGCGCAGTCGGCCGCCGGCAAGGCCACTGAGACGCTCGCTCAGGGTGCGATCGACGCGGCCCGCAGCGGGAGGGGCGCCGCGGGCGGTGAGGAGGGGGAAGGCGGGCAGCAGACGCCCGAGAGCCTTGGCGCCCGGCCCCTGGCCTTCGAGGACATCGCCGCGTTCACCGCATGGCTCGCCGACCGCCTCGGGGTGACCGAGGACCTGATCCCTGACGCCGCCCGGGTGAAGAGTGTCCAGGTGCGCGAGGACCGGGACGACGAGGCCGCGCCGCAGGACTTCCTCAACAGCTTCATCGCAGACGATCTGGATCGGGTCGCGGGGGAGCTGGCGCAGGGGCGGGCGGGCCGCGCTCTGGAGTCGTATCTGACCGACGCGGCCCGGATCGACACCCGGTTGCGTCAGGATGTACGCGAGCGGCCCGAGGTGGTGTGGGAGGGGGTGGCACCTGAGCACACCCCGCTCGGCAGATGGCCGTCGGCCACCGGCCGCTCGCTGGTGCTCAGCCAGCAGTTCGCGGTCAACACGCTCCTTGCCGAACTGGGAGAGGGCTACGGCGTGTTCTCCGTGAACGGGCCGCCCGGGACCGGCAAGACGACCATGCTGCGGGACGTCATCGCAGCCCTGATCACCAGGCGTGCCTGTGCCCTGTCCGAACTGAGCGACCCCCAGCAGGCATTCGGCCGGACCTACACCTGGCGCAGCGAGCAGTTCTCCCGGACCGTGCGGGAGCTGAAGCCGCAGCTGGCGGGCTACGAGATGGTGGTGGCGTCGGCCAACAACGGGGCGGTACAGAACATCACCGACGAGATCCCCTCCGCCGGAGCCATCGCCGACCAGTGGCGGGACGAGGCGGCGTACCTGTCCGAGCAGGCGTCGCTGATGCTGGGCGGCGCCGACGCGTGGGGCGCCATCGCGGCCCGGCTGGGCAACCGCAAGAACCGGGGGGAGTTCACCGAGAGCTTCTGGTGGGGCAACCTGCGTGAGCGGACCCCGCGCGGGGGAAACAGGCGCGTCCGCACCGACAAAGGTCTGTTCCATGTCCTCAGCGGCCGCGGTGAGCAGCCCGCCGAACCGGTGGACTGGCCGGAGGCCGTACGCCGCTTCAAGGCCGCGCGACGCGCGGTCGAGCGGATGCGCGACGAACGGCAGCACGTGGCACAGGCGCTACGAGAGCTCGGCCGGGAGCGTCCCGGGCTGGCCGAGGCGCTGCGGCGGGCGACGCAGCTCGCCGAGACGCTGCCTTCGCTGCGCCGGCGGGCAGCCGAGGCGCTGAGCGAGGTGCAACGGCTGGAAGCGGCCGAACGAGAGCACCGCGAACACCGCCACGCTCACCAGGCTGCCCAACCGGGCCTGCTCCAGAGCCTCTTCACCGGTGGCCGCGCCAACCGAAGCTGGCAGGACGAGGACGACCGCCTCGCCGCTCTCGCCGAGGCGGCCTCCGAAGCCGCGGCGCATGCGCGCGTCCGGCTCGACGCGGTCCGCGATGAAGCAGCGACGGCCCAGCGTCTGGTCGAGACCGCACGTGCCCGCCAAACACGGGTGGCCGAACGTGAATCGACGGTACGTCAGGCACGCGAGCGCTGGGGCGTGCACGTCCCCGACCCCGCGGACTTCACTCAGGACGCCGACCGGGAGAGCATCGAGCGCCGCGAGAAGTCCGCTCCCTGGGCCGACGAGGAGTTCGCGGCCGCACGAACCCGGCTGTTCCTGGAAGCACTGCGCCTGCACCGGGCCTTCCTCGGCGCGGCGGGGAACCTCATGTTCAAGAACCTTCAGGCGGCCATGGACGTCGTCGGCGGGGATGCTCCGAAGGATCTGAAGCCTGCGGCCGTACGGGCTGCCTGGCAGAGCCTCTTTCTCACCGTCCCGGTCGTCTCGACCACCTTCGCCTCGTACGACCGGCTGTTCTCGGGCCTCGGCCGCGAGGACCTCGGTTGGCTGTTCGTGGACGAGGCGGGCCAGGCCTCGCCGCAGATGCCCGTGGGGGCACTCTGGCGCAGTCGCCGAGCGGTCCTCGTGGGCGACCCTCTGCAACTGGAGCCGGTCGTCGTCCTGCCGTGGACGGCCCAGCAGCGGCTGCGGGAACACCACCGCGTCGCCCAGGAGTGGGCTCCCTCGTGGACCTCCGCCCAGCAGGTGGCGGACCGGCTGGGGCGCTGGGGCACGATGCTGCCCGCGGCGCTCCCCGACGGATCGACCCAGGTATGGGTCGGGTCGCCGCTGCGGGTCCACCGGCGATGCGACGACCCGATGTTCTCGGTGAGCAACGACATCGCCTATGGCGGACTGATGGTGCACGGAGTGCACGACAGGGGGGCCTTCGACCCGCTGCCCCGCAGTTTCTGGTGGGACGTGCGCTCCCAGGAGTCGACCGGGAAATGGGTGCCCGCCGAGGGGGAGGCGCTCGTCGACGCGGTCAACCGTCTCTTCCGCGAGGGACTGCCGAAGGACGAGCTCTACGTCATCAGCCCCTTCCGGGACGTCGCGGCCCGCGCCGCGCAGACACTCCGGGGCATGGTCGCCCCCGACCGTGTCGGCACCGTGCACACCGCGCAGGGCAAGGAGGCGGACGTGGTGATCATCGTGCTCGGCACCCACCCCGATGCCGCGGGGTCCCGACGCTGGGCCGCCGCCAAACCCAACCTCCTCAATGTCGCCGTCAGCCGGGCCAAGCGGCGTCTGATCGTGATCGGCAACCGCGAGTCCTGGCACGGACAGCGCCACTTCTCCGTCCTCGCCCGGCGACTTCCGCACTTTGCCCGGTGAGCGGGAAGATCGGCCGATGCCTCTGACAGGCCCTCTCGAGCGGGCAGGCGTAGGCGTGAGGCGGGCCGGCTGCGGCGTTGGCGGTGGCAAGTCGGCCCGGAGATTCCTGTGGCGCGGGAAGGGCACTGCTGGGTCGAAGGGTAGGCGGCTGGCCGAGCTTCTACGACCCCAAGGAAACCGACGCCGTGGAGCTGATCGAGGACCGCTCCCACGGCATGGTCCGTACCGAGGTGCGGTGCGCCCGCTGTGGCTCCCACCTCGGGCACGTCTTCGCGGGCGAGGGCTACCCGACCCCCACCGACCAGCGGTACTGCATCAACTCGATCTCCCTGCGGCTGACGCCCGACGAGGGCTGAGCGCGCCCGGCGGCCGCCTCCGCCGTGCCGGACCGGGCGTCCCCTCGATCGATCGACACTCCGAATCTGGCAAAAGAGATGCTAGACAGGGCCCGCTCGGTCGAAGATGAACGCCGTCGGAGATCGGAGCGGGAGGGGCGGGGGAGCGTGGGTACGGACGTTCACCACGATCCGGACCCTCGCTCCGAGTGCGCCGCGGCCACGCGGTGCGACATCCGGCCCACACCCTCGCACGGGGCTCCCGAGGGCGCTGGGAAGAATGCGGCTTGTGCCCCACTCGCCCCGTTAGAGAATCTGTGAGGATATTGGGTGTGGCGCGCTGGATTCAGTCCCGTCGCAGGCCTGTGCCCGCCGACAGCGGCCACCACCGTGAGAACGGCGCGGGCCGCGAGGGCACTGCGACGTCCGCGCAGTCCGGGGATCCCGCGGACACCGAGGGATCCCCGGATGCGACGGAGGGCGTGCCGGCTGTCGGTGCCGAGGCGGCCGGTGCGCGGCTGGGCGTGCTGCGGGACGCACTGGCCCACATAGGCACGACTCTAGACGAGGCGAAGACCTGCACCGAGCTGACCGGGGTCGCGGTCGGCCTGGCCGGCGGCACGGCCGCCGTGATGCGCCGCACCGGCCAGACCATCTCCGGGTACGAGGCGATCACCGGGGACGCCGACGCGCTGCCCGACGCCCGCTGGGCCGCCGCGGTGGCCCGCGAGGCCGCCGTACCGGCACTCGGCGTGGAGCCGGAGCCCTGGCTGGAGTACACGGCGGGCACCCGGCCCCGTACCGCCCTGTGCGCGCCGCTGACCAGCGGCGACGACGTGTACGGCGTCCTGGTGTGGGCGCGCTCCGGGGCGCCCCTGCACCCGGCCGAGGGCGAGCTGCTCAGCCTGCTCGCCGAGCGCGCCGCCTCCCACATCCGGCATGCGCGCGCCTACGAGAGCGTCAATCGCACCGCCGGTGACCTGCAGCGGGCCCTGCTCTCCGAGCCCGGCCGCCCGCACCCCAACCTCGACATCGCCATCCGCTACCTCCCGGCCGGCGGCGGTGTCCTCGTCGGCGGCGACTGGTGCGAGACGGTACGCCTGCACTTCGGGCGGAGCTTGCTGGTGGTCGGCGACGTCATGGGGCACGGCCTGGAGGCCGCCGTCGACATGAACGCCTACCGTTCCTCCCTGCGCTACATCGCCTCCGCCGACCTGCCCCCGCACCGGGTCCTGCGGCAGATGGACGAGATCTCCTCCAAGGAGGCGGAGCTGCGGCCCGCCACCTGTCTGCTCGCCCGGGTCGACCCCGGGCGCCACCAGGTCACGCTGGCCAGCGCGGGGCATCTGCCGCCGGTTCTCATCGCCCGGGACGGCGAGGCCTCGCTGCTGCCCGTCCCCGTCGGACCGCCGCTGGGCACCGGGCTCGGCGGGTACGAGTCGGCCAACCACCGGCTGGAGCCCGGGGAGACGCTCGTGCTGTTCACCGACGGGCTCGTGGAGCGCCGTGGTGAGGACATCGACAACTCCCTGGCCCGGCTCTCGGCCGTCCGCTTCCCCCTCGCGGGCGGGCTGGAGAACGTCCTGGACACGATTCTCAGCCGGCTGGACGCGCGGCATGCGGAGGACGACGTCGCCGCGCTGGCCGCGCGGCCGCACATCAGGCAGGGGCCGGCTGTCGACGCCGACGCGCCGTAGGGGCGGGGTGCGTCCGCGTCTGCGGGTCCGTTGCGGTCGCTCGCGCCCACCCGGCGGAGCCGCAGAGCGCTACGGCCCCGCGCCCTCGGGGGAGTCGCAGTAGTCGAAGATCCGGTCCCGGTCGGTGTCCGGGATGCCGGGCCCGGCCTTGGTCACCCGCACGCACACGCCGGCACCGTCGGCCGCGACCGTCAGGGAGACCGCCGTGCCGGGCGGGGTGTGTACGGCCGCGTCGGTACGCGGCTACGCCGACCTGTTCCAGTACGCGGCCGCCAACGAACCCGCCGAACGCGACCGCCATCTGGCCCGGCTGCGCGCCGAGGCGGCCCGGATGGGCGTCCTCCTGGACGATCTGCTGCTGCTCGCCCGGCTGGACGCGGCCGAGGCCGGGACTCCGCTGCGGTGCGCCGACACCGACCTGACGGAGCTGGTGCGCGAGGCCGCGGACGCGTTCGCGCGGGTCGGCCCGGCCACCCGCCGACCGTCGACACCGGCACCCGAGGTGCGCAGTTCGTGCGAGGCGTCCGCGACGAAGCGGCGCAGCCGCCGCTCGGCCTCCGCGCGCACCGCGAGGGAGTCGTCGATGTGCTCCAGCATCGTGTTGAGGGCTGTGCGCAACTCCTCCACCTCCGGGCCGCCGCCCTTGCGGTCGGCGCGCAGCAGCAGCCGGGCCATCAGCTCCTCCACCGCGAACGGCTTGACCAGACAGTCGTCCCCGCCCCGGGGCAGGCCCGCGCCCCGGTCGGCGACGCCGTCGCGCGCGGTGAGGAACACCACCGGCACCATCGTCCCCGAGCGGCGCAGCCGGTCCAGGACGCCGAAGCCGTCCACGTCGGGCAGCATCAGGTCGAGGACCACGATGTCCGGGCCGAACTCGGCGGCCCGGCGCAGCGCCTCCTCGCCCGAGTAGGCGCAGGCCGCCTCCCAGCCCTCGTACCTCGTACCGGGCGACGGTGGCCACCAGGTCGGCGATCGGCGGGTCGTCGTCCACGACCAGCAGGCGTCCTTTCTCCACCTTTCTCCCCCCGCCCATCCCGCGCCACCCGTTCGGACCCGTCCGGGCTGCCTGCCCCCGCCGGCCCTGTCGATACTCAAGTGAAAGTCGTCCGACAGGAGATCGAAGCCAACCGCGCGCGAAGCTCGTCACCCAGGACCCGATCAAGGAGCTGCCGTCCGTGACGACCCTCCAGACCCGTCCCGCACCCACCACGGCGATACGTCCCCGCGTCGTGGCCCGTACCGGCCTCTACACCCTGCTCGCCGCCAACGCGGCGGTGGTCGCCTGGTTCTTCGTCCAGGCCGGATTCGCCTCGAACCCGCTGATCGTGCTCGGCCGCCTCGCCGGCCTGTACGGCTCCCTCCTCATGGCCTTCCAGCTGCTGCTGGTGGCCCGGCTGTCCTGGCTGGACCGCCGGATCGGCATGGACCGGCTGACCTCATGGCACCGCTGGACCGGCTTCGGCATCCTGTGGACCCTGCTCACGCACGCCGTGTTCATCACCTTCGGCTACGCCCAGGCGTCCTCGATGGACCCGGTGAACCAGATCGTGGACCTCGCCGAGACCACCGAGGGCGTGCTGCGCGCCATCGTCGCGCTCACGCTGATCATCGTGGTCGGCGCCGCCTCGGCCCGCTGGGCCCGACGCCGACTCGCCTACGAGACCTGGCACTTCATCCACCTGTACACCTACGTCGCCGTGGTCCTCGCCTTCACCCACCAGGTCGCGGTCGGTACGACCTTCACCTCGTCGCCGACCGCGAAGACCTACTGGTACACGGTGTGGGGCGTGGCCCTCGGTTCGGTGCTGCTGGGCCGGCTGGTGCTGCCGCTGTGGCGGAACCTGCGGCACCGGCTGCGGGTCTCGGCGGTCGTACCCGAGTCCGACGACGTCGTCTCCGTCTACGTCACCGGCCGCGACCTGGACCGGCTGCCCGCCCGGGCCGGTCAGTTCTTCCTCTGGCGGTTCCTCACCAAGGACCGCTGGTGGCAGGCCAACCCGTTCTCCCTGTCGGCCGCCCCCGACGGCCGCACCCTGCGCCTCACCGCCAAGGCGTCCGGTGCCGGCAGTGCCGCCCTGCGGCACCTCAAGCCGGGCACCCGCGTCTTCGCCGAGGGCCCCTACGGCGCCTTCACCACGCTGCACCGCACCCGCCCGGAGTCCGTGCTGATCGCCGGCGGCGTCGGCGTCACCCCCATCCGGGCGCTGCTGGAGGACCTGGCGGGCCACGCCGTGGTCATCTACCGCGTGTCCAGCGACCGCGACGCCGTCCTCTACGACGAGCTGTGCGACCTCGCCCTCACCAAGGGGGCCGAGCTGCACCTGGTGACCGGGCCGATCGCCCCCGACAAGCTGGCGCCGAGCGAACTGGCCCGGCTGGTCCCGGACATCGGCGACCGCGACGTCTTCCTGTGCGGGCCGCCCGGGATGATGACCGCCGTGCTGCGCAGCCTGGGCGACCTGGGCGTGCCCAAGCGGCAGATCCACTTCGAGCGCTTCAGCCTCGCGGGCTGAGAGAGGCGTCCCACCGTGAAGCGAGCCATACCCGTCTTCCTCCTGACCGTCGCGGGTCTGATCCCCGTCTGGCGCTACCAGCCGTCGACCGGCACGTCGTCCACGACGCAGGCCGCAGAGCCCGCCGCGCCCCCCTCGCCCTCCCTGGCGACTCCCTCTTCCCCGTCCTCCTCCTCGTCCCATTCCCCGTCCTCTTCCTCGTCCCATTCCTTGGCCTCGACGTCCGCGAAGGTCGTCCCGGGTACCGCGGTGGACACCGTGAAGGGCGTCTTCCAGGTGGAGGTGACCTTCCGGGGCGACCGGATCGCGTCCGTGCGGATGCTGCAGGCGCCGCACCATCCGCAGACCAAGTGGGCCGTACCGGAGCTGATCGCGGAGACGCTGAAGGCGCAGAGCGCCCACATCGACTCGGTGTCCGGGGCCACGGTCACGAGCCGGGGCTACAAGGAGTCCCTCCAGGCCGCGATCGACGCCAAGGCCTCCTGACGTGCGGCGTGTCGAACACGTCATGGGGTTCCCCGTCTCGCTGCGCATCGACGACGAGGGAGACTTCGAGACTGACTTCGAGAGTGGCTTCGAGAGTGACTTCGAGGCGGCCGCGGACGCCGTGTTCGCCTGGCTGCGCGAAGTCGACGCCCGTTTCAGCCCGTTCAAGCCCGACAGCGAGGTGTCCCGGTACGGCCGCGGCGAGCTGGCGGAGGGCGAGCTGAGCGCGGACCTGACGGAGGTGCTCGGCCGCTGCGCGGACCTGCGCAGCGCGACCGGCGGCGCCTTCGACGTCCGGCTGCCCGGCCGGGACCTCGATCCCTGCGCGGTGGTCAAGGGCTGGTCGGTGCAGCGGGCCGCCGAGCTGCTGACGGCGGCCGGGGCGCGGCGGTTCTGCCTCAACGCCGGTGGGGACGTGGTCGTCTCGGGCGGGCCGTGGCGGGTCGGGATACGGCATCCCGAACAGGCCGACCGGGTCTGTGCCGTGCTGGCGGTCACCGACGGGGCGGTGGCGACGTCCGGGCAGTACGAGCGCGGCGACCACATCCTCGACGGCCGCACCGGACGCCCCGCGACCGGGCTGCTCAGCCTCACCGTGGTGGCCCCGACCCTGACCGAGGCGGACGAGACCGCCACGGCCGCCTTCGCCCTCGGCGCCGAAGGCCCGGCCTGGGCCGCCGCCCGCACCGGCTGCGAGATCTTCGCGATCGACACCGCACACCGCGTGCTCCGCACACCGGGGCTCCCGGTGGCGTAGCCATTCACCCGCCAAAACGCCGAAACACTCGCGGTCTAGACTCTCCCCGCAACGGCCTGCGCACCGACGACCTTGGCCGAAGACGGGCGGAAAGCTGCCAGACCCGAAGGGTGTTCGGCGTTTTGATACGCATAGATTCAGTCACGAAGCGGTATCCGGACGGCACGGTCGCGGTCGACCGGCTGTCGCTGGAGATACCGGACCGCGCGATCACCGTTCTCGTCGGGCCCTCCGGCTGTGGCAAGACGACGACCCTGCGGATGATCAACCGGATGGTGGAGCCCACCGAGGGCAGCATCCTCCTCGACGGCACCGACATCCGGCAGCAGCCGGTCAACACCCTGCGCCGTTCGATGGGTTACGTCATCCAGAACGCCGGGCTCTTCCAGCACCGCACCATCCTCGACAACATCGCCACCGTGCCCCGGCTGCTCGGCACGCCCAGGAAGGAGGCCCGCGCCCGGGCCACGGAGCTGATGGAGCGGGTGGGGCTCGACGCCACGCTCGCCAAGCGGTACCCGTACCAGCTCTCCGGCGGCCAGCAGCAGCGCGTCGGCGTGGCCCGGGCGCTCGCCGCCGATCCGCCGGTGCTGCTGATGGACGAGCCGTTCTCCGCCGTCGACCCGGTGGTCCGCAAGGGGCTGCAGGACGAACTCCTTCGCATCCAGGACGAGTTGGGCAAGACCATCGTCTTCGTCACCCATGACATCGACGAGGCGATCAAGCTCGGCACGATGGTGGCCGTACTGCGCACCGGCGGTCGGCTCGCCCAGTTCGCCCCGCCCGCCGACCTGCTCAGCGCGCCCGCCGACGCCTTCGTGGAGGACTTCCTCGGCGCCGACCGCGGCATCCGCCGGCTGTCCTTCTTCCCGTCCGCCGGACTGGAGCTGGAGACCACGCCGATCGTGGGCGTCGACGCCGACGCCGGCCGGATCGCCTCCCGGGCCGAGGGCGCCCCCTACCTCCTCGTCACCGACACCGACGGCAGGCCGCTCGGCTGGAGCGAACCGGAGCGGCTCACCGCCGGGGCCGTGGACCGGGGTCAACTCCTCGACCACGGGCGCCCGTTCGTGCCCGGCACCGACTCGCTGCGCACCGCGCTCGACGGCGCCGTACTCTCCCCGACCGGCTGGGCCGTCGCCGTGGACGGCGAAGGGCGCGCCGTCGGTGTCGTCTCCCAGCAGGTCATCGGCGAGGCCATCCGCGCCGCCCACAGCCGGGTCGCGGCCGACACCGGCGCCGAGCGAAGCCAGGACACGGCCGACGCCGACGCAGAGCGCCGGCAGGACGAGGACGACGCCGGCGCCGAGGCGGTCCGGTGAAGGGCTTCTTCGACCTCCCGAGCGACCTCCAGCACAGCTGGCTCGGACTCGTCGGCCTGCATGTGCGCGAGGGCCTGCTGCCGGTGCTGGCCGCCCTGCTCGTCGCGCTGCCGGTGGCCCAGCTCTGCGTACGCTTCCGCTGGGTCTACCCGCCCGTGCTCGGCATCACCACCGTGCTCTACTCGATTCCGTCGCTGGCCTTCTTCGTCGTCCTCATCGACTACTTCGGCCAGAGCGAGATGACGGTGATGATCCCGCTCGCGGTCTACAGCCTGGTGGTGCTGGTGCCCGGCATCGTGGACGGCGTCCGCTCGGTCCCGCAGGAGACCCTGGCCGCCGCACAGGCCATGGGCTTCGGCCCCGTACGCCGTTATCTCCAGATCCAGCTGCCCATCGCCGCGCCCGCGATCATCGCGGGCCTCAGGGTGGCGGTCGTCTCCAGCCTCTCCCTGGTCAGCGTCGGCATGCTCATCGGCAACCAGGGCGCCCTCGGCAACCTGCTCAACGACGCGACCACGTACCACCGTCCGGCCCTGGCCGTGAACTCGGTGCTGACGACGGCGGTGCTGGGCATCCTCGCCGACGGCCTGCTGGTCCTGGTCCGCCGTCTCCTCACCCCCTGGATGCCGAGGAAGGGTGCCACCCGGTGAACGTCCTCAACTTCGCGCACGCCTTCTTCAGCGACAGCGCCCACTGGCACGGCTATGACGGCATCCCCACCCGGCTCGCCGAGCACATCACGTACGCGCTGGAAGCGCTGCTGTTCGCCGCCGTGATCGGCCTGCCCATCGGCCTGATCACCGGCCACTACGGCCGCGGCGGCAACGCCCTCGCGATGATCGCCACCGCGGGCCGGGCCCTGCCCAGCTTCGGTCTCCTCGTCCTGATGTTCATCTGGATCGGCTTCGGACTGCTGCCGGTGATGATCCCGCTGGTCGTGCTCGCCGTACCGCCGATCCTGGTCACCACCTACGAGGCGATCCGCTCCGTCGACCCCTCGCCCGTGGACGCCGCGCGGGGCATGGGGATGCCCGAGGCGCGGGTGCTGTTCCAGGTGGAGGTGCCGGTCGCGCTGCCCCTCATCCTGAGCGGCCTGCGTACGGCGGCCATCCAGATCGTCTCCACCGCCACCATCGCCGCCTATGTCAGCCTCGGCGGGCTCGGCCGGTACATCATCGACGGCCTCTACCAGAAGAACTACGACAAGGTCGTCGGCGGCGCCACCCTGGTCGCGGGCCTCGCCCTGGCCACCCTCGTGGTGTTCTGGGCGGTGTCCCGGATCACGGTGTCTCCGGGCGTGCGCAGGAGCGGTTGAGGCGACTACCGCTCGGTGCGGGCCAGGGCCAGTTCGAGGACGACGAGCAGGGCGTCCCGCACCGAGCCGCGTTCGCGGGCGTCGAAGACCACGACCGGCACGCCGGCGGAGACGTCCAGCGCCCAGCGGACCTCCTCCAGGGTGTGTTCCACCGTGCCGTCGAAGGCGTTGACCGCGACGGCGAACGGGATGCCCTTGTGCTCGAAGTAGTCGACGGCCGCGTAGCAGTCGTCCAGCCGCCGGGTGTCGACGATGACGAGCCCGCCGACCGCGCCCTCCACGAGGTCGTCCCACATGAACCCGAACCGCTCCTGCCCGGGCGTGCCGAAGAGGTACAGCTTCAGCGTCGGGTCGATGGTGAGGCAGCCGAAGTCCATCGCGACGGTCGTGGTGGTCTTGCGCGGCGTGTGCGCGAGGTCGTCCACGCCTGCCGCTACCTCGGTGATCGACGCCTCGGTGGTCAGCGGCTCGATCTCCGAGACCGAACCGACGGTGGTGGTCTTGCCCACGCCGAAGCCGCCCGCGATGACCATCTTCACCGGCAGCGGCGGCCGTACGGCGGTGGGGGGTTCGGCCGGCGCGTCCCCGACGAGCGGTTCAGTCGATGTCACTCGGTATTCCTCGGGAGTCGGGGATGGCCCTGAGGCCATCGATGAGCCTGCGCAGGACGGACGCGTCGTGGGTGGCGGCGACGTCGGGCACGTACACCGCCAACTGGCCCGCCTCGCACAGATCTTCGGCGAGGACGCGGACCACGTTCAGATGCAGCCGCAGCCGGGCCGCGAGTTCCGCGAGCGACTGCGGCAGCCGGCAGGCGGCGACGATGTCGTGCCGCTCGAAGGAGAGCCGGCCGAGCGCGTCGAGCCCGGCGACGGTGGCGACAACCTGGGTCTCCAGGGGCATCGCCCGGCCGGAGCCGGTGTCCGCGATCCGGCCGGCGGTGACGAGGTACGGCCGCACGGCGGGCGCGGAGGAGGGGCGGACCGGGTCCGGGAGAGGAGTGCCGTCCGCCCTGTCCATCAGCCGTGTCCGCCCTGTCCGCCCGGTCCGAGCCTGCTCAGCGGCCCGACGCGGCGGCGACGGAGTTCTTCAGCTCCAGCACCAGCTGCGGGCTGAGCGCGGCGCCGGCGCGGTTGGCGAACAGGGTCATCTCGTAGGCGATGTTGCCGAGCTTCGCCTCCTTGCCGGTGACGACGCCGAGCACGGCGCCGCTGCCGATCGCGGAGACGATCACATGGCCGCCCTCGAGATCGATGATGACCTTGTTGAGGCCGCCCAGACCGTAGTTGCCGGAGGCGCCCGCGGCCAGGCTGGTGATGCCCGAGACGATCGCCGCGAGCCGCTCGGAGTCGGCGTGTTCGCGCAGCTCCGACACCGCGATCAGCAGGCCGTCGGAGGACACGGCGATCGCGTCCACGACGCCCGCGGTCCCGGTCGCGAAGCGGTTCAGCAACCAGGTGAAGTCGGCCGCGGCCGCCTGCAGATCGGCCGGCGCGGCGCCGCCGGGCGGGGTGTCACCTGTCGACGTGCTCAACTGTCGGCTCCTTCGGGGAGGGGGGTGTGCTGTTCGGGGGCGAGCGGGGGGCCGGCCTCGCCCGGGGCGGGCGGGGGTGCGGGGTGGTCGTGCGGCGGGCGGGGGTGGCTCGCCGTGTCGCAGTCGCGGTGGGCGCGGGCGACGGCGGCCTCGAACTCCTCCAGCGCGCGGCGCTCGGCCTCCGCGTCCCGGGTGCGGACCGCCTGCGGCACGGAGTGCGCCGCGCCGGCGGTCGTGGCGAGGGTGGCACCGCGGACGCGGCGGCGCAGCGGGCGGGAGGCGCCTGAGCCGGATCCGCCGAGAGGGGCCGGGCCGGCCGGGTCGGCAGGGTCGGCCGGAGCCGGTTCGCCGTGCGCGCCGGTGGCTGCAGGGGCGGAGGCGGGAGCGGGGTCGGGGCCGGGGGCTGCCGTTCCGCTGGGCGACAGGGGCGGTGTGTCCGGCGATGTCCCCCTGGCCGGCGTAACGGCCCCCGGGCTCACCGTCAGCAGCAGTGCGGCCGGCAACGTCGCCTTCGCCGTCACGCCGCCGCCCGGGGTGTGGGTCAGTTCGACGCCGATCGCCCGGCGGCGGGCCAGTGCGCCGACCACGAACAGGCCCAGCACCTTCGTCGGTACCAGGTCCAGGCGTTCGCGGCGGATCAGGCGGGCGTTCTCCTCGTCGAGCCGGTCGGCGCTCATGCCGAGGCCGTGGTCGGTGATCACCACGTGGGCACCTTGCGCGCCGCACCGGACCGTCACCTCCACCGGGCTGTCCTCGGGCGAGAACGACACGGCGTTCTCCAGGAGTTCGGCCAGCATCAGGGTGAGGTCGCCGATGATGTCGGGCTCGACCATCGCGTCCGATGCGACGTACAGCCGTACCCGCTGATAGCCCTCGATCTGCCCGAGCGCGGCCCGGACGACATTCGACAGCGCCGTCGGTGCACCGTCCAGGACGGTCTCGCGGATGCCGGCCAGCAGCATCAGACTGTCGGCGTTGCGGCGCAGTCGTACGGCGATGTGGTCGATGGCGTAGAGGCGTTCCAACAGCGCCGGATCGGTCTCACCGCGCTCCACCGAGTCGATCAGCGCGAGTTGACGTGTCGTCAGGTTGCTGACGCGGCGGCCCACGTTCCCGAACATCTCGGCGGTGTTGCGCCGGCTGAGCACCTGCCGCGCCAGCAGTGCGGCGGCGGTGGTCTGCACCCGGTTGAACGCCTCGGCCAGGTCGCCGATCTCGTCACGCGCGGTCACCGGCATGTCCCGCAGCCGGGGCGGCCCGTCGTCCTCGGCGTCGTCGTCGGCCACCCGGGCCAGCTCGCGCCCCGCCACCTCGGCGACCTCCCGCGCGGCCCCGGTGAGCGCCTGCACGGGCCGGATCACCGAGCGCCGTACCAGCACCGCGAAGGCGATCCACAGCGCGAACGCGATCAGCGCGCCGCTCAGCAGCAGCCAGGCCCGCCCCCGCGCGGAGCCGGCCGCGGCGTCGGCGCGGTCGGCGATCCGGCCGATCAGCGCGGTGGTGATCTTCAGTCGGGCGGCGGCCTGTTCGGGATAGTCCGGGTACTCGTTCAGTGCGGTCTGGACCGCCCGCTGGATCTTGGCCGGGGTGTCCGCCTGCAGTTGCCCGGCGTCGACCTGCAAGTCGGCGTAGGAGGCGGCGATACGGCGCTGCGCCGCGCTGTGCTCGATGCCGCCGAGCAACTCGGCCTGCGCATCGGAGGCGAACCGGGCGAACCGGTCGGCCTGGTGGGTGTACTGGTCGTAGGCGCCGACCGCGTTGGTGAACTCGATCAGCGCGTTGGTGTCCCCCGTGGTCGCGGCGAACACATTGGTCTCGAAGGCGCCGTGGGCCGCGTCCGCGCGCAGCAGCGAGTCCAGCAGATTGCCGGTGAAGGTGGTGGCCAGGTCCGCGTCGCGGTCCAGGCCGAGGCCGTCGATCAGCCGCTGGGCGGCGCTCGTGTAGGCGGGGTCGATGTTGTCGGCCGGCAGATACGACTGCTCCACCGTGCCGCGCAGGCTGGACAGTCCCGCCACCTCGCGCAGCGCCTGTGCCTCGCTGTCCGGCAGCCGGTCGCCGAAGGCCGCGCGCACCGTCGTCACCTGTGCGTCGACCGCCTCCTGCGCCGCGCGGTAGGCGGATGCGGCGGGCCGGGCGGACCCGGACTCGTAGCGCGCCGAGAGCAGGATGGCCTGCTGGTGTTCGGCCTCGACCCGGTCCACGAGCCGTGCCACCTGCGCGCTGTCCCGTACCAGCCGGGCAGCCGAGGCGGCGCCGGCCGACTCCTGCACCTGGTCGGTGAACAGGTACGACAGCAGGACGGCGATGACCGTCAGCGGGATGCCGACCAGCAGGTTGAGCTTGCGCCGGAAGGGCCAGCGGTCGGCGAAGCTCCCTGCACCGGCGAATCCCTGTGCACCGCCGCGTGCGGGGGCGTGCCGGGCGGGCGGGTCCACCTGCTTCGTGGACACCGGGCCTCCTTCATGGGTGTGTTTCCGACACCGAAGCGGGCCCCGTCACGCCGCTGTGGCCGATCTCAACTGCCCCAGAGACTACAGTCGCTTGAAGGATCAAGCAGTGTGCCTTTCATCAAGAATCAGTTACGAAGGGACCGCTGTCCGTACACAAGTGAGCACAGATCGAGGCCAATCGGTGACCTGCGGCCCTTGACTGACGGAGAACCGGCTGGATTGGATCAGTGGGTGACTTCCACCAACCGCATCAGCAGGTCCATCCGGAGGAACCGAGGCGCGACGATGGTCGCCCTTGCGGCGGCGACGGCTCTGCTGGCGGGCTGTTCCTCCACCGGCAAGTCCGGCGGCAACCCCCTGACGGACGACGGCAAGGCCGCCGACGGCAGCGTCATCGTCGGGTCCAACAACTTTCCCGAGAGCACCCTGCTCGCCGACATCTACGGCGAGGCCCTCAAGGCCAAGGGGATCAAGGTCTCGTACAAGCCGAACATCGGCAGCCGCGAGACCACGTACGGCCTGCTCAAGAACGGTTCCATCAAGGTGCTGCCCGAGTACAACGGCGCGTTGCTGGCCTACCTCGACCAGAACGCGAAGCCGAAGACGGCCGCCGCCACCACGACGGCCATCGAGGCCAAGCTGGACTCCAAGCTGGCCCTGCTGGAGCCCGCGGCGGCGCAGTCCAAGGACTCGGTGACGGTCAACGCGGCCACCGCGGCGAAGTACCACCTCACCGAGAAGTCCTCCATCGCCGACCTGAAGGACCTCGCGAAGGACCTGGTCATCGGCGCGTCGCCGGAGTTCCAGACCCGGCAGCAGGGCCTGGTGGGCCTGAAGTCCGTCTACGGCCTCGAGTTCAAGTCCTTCCGGGCGCTGGACGCGGGCGGCCCGCTCACCCAGGCGGCACTGAAGAAGGACGCCGTGCAGGTCGCGGACATCTTCACCACCGACCCGACCATCTCCACGCAGAAGTTCGTCGTCCTGCAGGACCCGAAGAACCTCTTCGGCTACGAGAACGTCCAGCCCCTCGTCTACAAGAGCGCCGTGTCCAAGAAGGGCGTCGACGCGCTCAACGCGGTCTCGGCCAAGCTCGACACCGCGACCCTGCTGGACCTGGACACCCAGGTGCAGGCCCAGAACAAGGACCCGCTGGACGTCGCCAAGGCCTGGCTGAAGTCCTCCGGCCTCTCCTGACGTCTCCTCCTCCGCCGCGACCCTGAACGCGCCGACGCGGGCGCCCCCGGAAACCGGGGGCGCCCGCGTCGTGCAGGCCCTGGCTCCCGGCGCCGGTGCACCCCCCCGGACCCCGTCGATCGCCGTGGGTTTTCCGCGGCGACAGCCGACGCGATGGAAGAAATCCGCAGACTGGCCGCTCCCGGTGGAGTCTGCTCGCCCGCCCCTCCCACGCTGGCCCCGGGCCGGTCGCTTCCGGTCCCGTAGCGAGCGTGAGAGGAACCCCATGACGACGCACCACCTGCCTTCGGCCACTCCCTACCGCCGGCGCTGGCCCGGCCTGGCCGCCCTGTTGCTCGGCGAGGCGATGAACCTGCTGGACGCGACCGTCGTCCAGGTGGCCGCGCCGGCCGTCCATGCCGACCTGGGCGGGCCGGTCTCCGACGTCCAGTGGTTCGGCGCCGCCTACACCCTGCCGTTCGCCGTGCTGCTCATCACCGGCGGCCGGCTCGGGGACATCGCGGGCCGGCGCCGGATGTTCGTCCTCGGCGTCACGGTGTTCACGGCAGCGTCCGTGGCCTGCGCCCTCGCACCGGCGCCGGGCCCGCTCATCGCGTTCCGGGCCGTGCAGGGCGCCGCGGCGGCGCTGATCATTCCGCAGACCATCGGGCTGATCAAGGCGATGTTCTCGGGGGAGGAGACGGCGAAGGCGCTCGGCAGCATCGGACCGGTGATGGGCCTGGCCGCCGTCTGCGGACCCGTCGTCGGCGGTGTACTGACCCACGCCGACCTGTTCGGCTCGTCGTGGCGGTCCGTGTTCCTGGTGAACGTGCCGGTGGCGGCGATCGTACTGACTCTCGCCCGCAACCTCCCGGAGAACCGCGCCCCGCACCGCCCGTCCCTCGACTGGCCCGGCACCGTCCTGGCGGCGCTGGGCACCGGCCTGCTGGTGTACCCACTGATCGGCGGCGACCTCCTCGAACTCCCCCTGCGTGACTGGTTGTCGCTGTCGGCCGGCCTGCTCGTGCTCGCTGGATTCGTCCACCGTCAGCGTGGTACGGCCCGCCCCCTGCTGGAGCCGAGCCTGTTCACACATCGCGGATTCCCGGCCGCGCTCGTGACCTCCACGGCCTTCTTCGCGGTGACCAACGGACTGACCGTCGTGGTCGTCCTCCAGCTCCAACTCGACGCCGGAGCAGGCGTGTTGACCTCCGGCCTGAGTCTGCTGCCGTGGTCGGCCGGGCTCGCGGTCGCGTCCTGGTGGGCGGGTTCGCGACTGGTACGGCGGTACGGGCGCCGGGTGATGCCGTACGGACTCGGGGTGCTGCTGGCCGGACTGCTCGCCGCCGTGGCCGCCTACCGGACGACGACCGAGCCGAGGCACTTTCCGCTCGCGCTGCTGCCCGCCCTCGCCCTCGTCGGCTTCGGCGCCGGCCTGTTCACCCCGGCCTTCTTCACCCTCGCCCTACGACCCCTGCGCCCCCACGAGATCGGCTCCGCGGCCGGGCTCCTCAACGCGGTACAGCAACTGGGCGCCACGCTGGGGGTGGCCCTGCTCGGCAGCGTCTACCTGACCTGGCCCAAGGCGCACGCACCAGAGGCCGCCTGCTGGGTGGCAACGGCACTCCTGACCGTGGCCTGGGCGGCGAGCGCCAGGGTCGGGACGGGAGAGGAGGCTTAGCCGGAGGATGCCTGGGCGGGGCGGCTGCACCCCCAGGGGCGCGGGGCTGTACCGATGTGCGGCTCCGCCGCGCCGGGGGTCCCCCGGATTCGAGCGAAGCCGAGAACTCGGGGGAGCGACCAGCCGCGACGCACCCGCGGTCGCGGCCGCTCTCAACCGGCCCCGTGGGCAGGCGCGCGCGGCCCCCGAACCAGGACCGGACTCGCCGCCTTGAGCGTGCGCAGCACCGGACTGGATTCCAGCGCGTCGATCTCCCGCAGCGAGCCGAGCCGCCGCGTCAGGTACCGGTGCAGGTCGGCCGGATCGCGGCACAGGGCCTGGGCGACCAGGTTGGTCCGCCCGGTGGTCGCGGCCACGAAGGCCAGCTCGTCATGGCCGGCCAGGGCGAGCGCGACCCGCTCCAGGTCCGCCGGACGCACCGACAGCCACAGCAGGGCCCGGGTGCGGACGCCGAAGAGTCCCGCGTCCACTTCCACGTCGAAGAACAGTGCGCCCGCCGCCCGCAGTTCGGCGAGCCGCCGGGCCACGGTCGTGGGCGACCAGCCGGTCGCCCGGGCCAGTTCCCCCTGCCCGGCCCGTCCGTCCCGTTCCAGCGCGGTGAACAACTCGGCGTCTGCCGAGCCCGGCGTACGCACCCCGTCCGTACCACCGCCCGACTCCGGCGCGGACGCCCCGGCGGGCTCCGGGCACTCCTGCCCGGCCGCCCCTCCCCGGTACGCCAGCGCCCGCTGCTGCTCCTCGTCGAGCGCCTCGGCGCTGCGCCTCCAGTTGGCGGAGCCGCCCAGGTAGGTATGGAGCAGGCAGTGCGCGGAGACGGCGGTGATGCCGCCGGTGCGCGGGATGTCGTGCAGCAGGAGGGAGCCGGGGGAGGCGTCCTCGGCCGGGGCGTGGATCACGGCCGTGATCTCCGTGCCCCCTGAAGTCAGCTTCACCCAGGACGTGTCCGCCCGCCGCACCAGCGCCCCGGCGATGTCCTGCGCCGAACGCGCCGTCGCCGTCAGCCGGACCAGCCACTGCGCGCGGCCCGCCCGGTCCGGGTCGGCGAGGCCCACCACACGCAGCCCGGCCTCCGCACGAAGCCGGCGATAGCGGCGGGCCACGGTCTGCGCCGAGACCCCGAGCACCTCGGCGATCCTGCTGAACGGCGCCCGGCCGTCCAGGTGCAGGGCGTGGATGAGGGCACGGTCGAGAGCATCGAGCATGCCCCCATCCTCGCGCGGTCCGGCAGGCTCAGAGGTCGAACTCGTGCGGCGGCAGGTCCAGCGTGTAGCACGCCTCGCGCACCACGGCCTGCTCCGTCTTGTCGAAGTCGCCGTCCGCGCCGCCGATGACGATGCCGATCTGGACCACGGCCCGCGCCTCGGCCGGCTTCTTCTTCGCCTTGGCGATCTCCTGCAGCACGCTCACCTTGCCGAAGTCGAAGTCGGTCGTCAGCTTGTGCAGATTCTCCTCGAAGCGGCGCCGTAGGTCGTCCGCCGGGAAGTTCTGCAACACCTCGTTCGTCGCGATGAGCTGGGCCACCCGCTGCCGCTCCGACGGGTCGACGGTCCCGTCCGCGGCGGCCACGAGGGCGCACATCGCCATGCTCGCGTCGCGGAACGCGCCGCTCTTCAGGTCGTTCTTCTTCGCCTCCAACTGGGTCTGCATCTGCGACGCGGACTCCTTGATGCGGTCCCACAGGGCCATGTGCACTCCTCGTATCTCACAGGAACTACCGGTGGCTCCCCCAGCACACCGGCGGCAACTTCTACAACACCGTAGAAACTCGCGGGGCGCCCGGGAAGTTCCTGCCGACCTAAACTGAATCCCCGCCCACAGACGGAACACGGCACGGCGAACAGACCGCACACGGCTCGACACACACGACACAGAGGAAGGCGACAGTGGTGACAGCGCCCGGTACCGGCCGGCAGGACCCCTCCGCCGAGGTGCTCGCCGAGGCGGCCGCCGCCTTCGGACTGCTCGCCTCGCCCGCCCGGCTGCACATCGTGTGGGCGCTGATCCAGGGCGAGAGCGATGTCACCGGGCTCGCCGAGCGGGTCGGCGGCGCGCTGCCCGCCGTCAGCCAGCACCTGACCAAGCTGAAACTCGCCGGACTCGTCCGCTCCCGTCGCGAGGGCCGCCGCCAGGTGTACTTCGTGGACGCCGCCGGACAGGCCGCCGTCGACGTCGTACGCCTGCTCGTCGGGCGGCTCACCGAACAGGACGCCGCCACCACGGCCCCGGCCCGCCGCCTCCGTGGCCTCTGAGCCGGCGGGCGCAGCGTCGCTCCAGGTGCTGCGACGCCTGGACACCGGCCCGCGCGGACTCACCGACGCCGAGGCCGCCGCCCGGCTCGTCGCCCACGGTGAGAACACCCCGCCCCGCACCCGCGCCCCCCTCCGCGCTCCGGCGCGCCCTGCGGGGCCTGCGCGACCCGTTCACCACCGTCCTCCAACCTCGGCAACGTCCTCGCCACGCTCGCCGCCGGACTGCTGCTGCCCTTCCTGCCGATGCTCCCGGTCCAGGTGCTCGCGCAGAACCTGTGCTTCGACACCGCCCAGCTCGCCTTTGCCCACGACCGCAGGCAGCCCGACGCCCCGCGGGAGCTGCGGCGGCCGGTCGCGCTGCGGCCGCCCGCCTTCCTGCGGTTCATCACCGGCTTCGGCGTGCTCGACGCGTTCGCCGACCTCGCGACCTTCGGCGTCCTCGCGTTCGCCCTGGAAGGCCCGGTCGCCCTGGAGGACGAATCCGCGTTCCACTCGGGCTGGTTCACCGAGAACCTGCTCACCCAGGCGCTGGTCATGCTGCTCCTGCGCGACGGCCTGCGCCTCGCGCGCGGCGGCCGGCCCGGACCGGTCGGCTGGGCCGCCGTCTTCCTCGCCGCCGTCGGAATCGCCGTACCGCCCGGCCCGCTGGGCGCGGTGCCCGGCCTGACCGCCCTGCCGGCCGCGTACCATCTGCTGCTCGCCGCCGTCCTCGGCCTGTACGCGCCGGCTCTCGTCGTGGCGAAGGCCCGCCCCGGCGGCTGAGGGTGCGGGTTGCGCAGTTGCGCAAAGGGGCTCGGTCACGGCGCCGTGGGCGGCGCCCACGGCGCCCACCGTGTCAGGCGGCCGTACCCGTCGCCCCCTCCGCCGCCCGTGCCTGCTTGCGGCGTTTGCGGCGGCTGACGCGCGGCTCCTGGTCGGGGAGCCAGCCGAAGGCGAGGCAGCTGCCGGTGATGCCGAGCAGGAGGCCGATGAAGAAGCCGCCCAGGTTGGACGTCAGCCAGCTGCCCAGGGAGAGCAGCACGCCGGTGATGGAGTAGAAGAGCCGCTGCGTGGGGTTGAAGAGGATCAGCAGACCCAGCAGCGCCATCAGCGTCGGCAGCAGATACCCGGCCAGCCCCTGCATGCCGATGTGCATCACGACCTTCAGCGATGCCTTCTCGGTCAGCAGGATCTCCCCGCCGGCCAGGGCGAGCAGCAGCCCGCCCCAGAACGGCCGGCGGGCCCGCCAGCCGCGGAACGCGGCCCGCGCTCCCCGTCGTGGACGGTCCGCCACCGGGCTCAGCAACCCGAGCCGCTGAAGCGGAGCTTGAGACCGGGAAGCTTGAACACACCGGCCGTCGTCGCGTAGTTGGTCTGGCGCAGGTTGGCGATGCGCACGGTGTCTGCCTGCTGGCTGAAGACCCCGATCGGGCCCTTCACACCCGCCTTGGTCAGCGTGCTGGCGTCGTTGCCGATCTCGATGTTGTTGAACGCCGCGTCGCCGGTCAACTGCGTGGAGTCGGTGGTCAGGTCGCTCGCCGTCACCTTGGTCGCGCCGCTGCCCGCCGTGATGAGCAGGTTGGTGCCGCCGAGGTCGACGCTCTGGCACAGATGGTCGAGCGTGGCGTTCCTGATGGCGGAGGTCACCACGAGCACCTGCCCGCCGGAGTCGCCGGCGTTCGGGCTGCCGTCCGCCATGTTGTCGAGGCCGCCGAACTGCTCGAAGCCGGTTCCGTTGAGCTCGGTCGCGGTGACCGTGAACGGCATGCCGGAGACCGCGAACTGCACACCCAGCGCCCCCTGCGCGGTGAGCACCGCGAGACCCGCGACGACGAGGGTGGCGGGCACCGCCATCACCGCGGCCCGGCGGGCCCGGACCCGGCCCCGCTTCTCACCGCCGGGGGTCTGCGCCGCCGCGGTGGTCTCCGGTGCCCCGGAGGCTCCGGCCGGCTGCGGCGCTTCGGACGGGGAACCGTTTCCCGGGTTCTCGGGGGTGTTGCCGGCGGACGGAACGTCCGGGGACGTGGCCATGTCTGCTCCCATGGGCAAAGTGCGGGTTGGGCTTCAGCGGCGCGGTGTCCTGGCGCGGACAGCGACTGTCGCGCACGCCTCCTCGCACCCCGGCGGAGCAAGGGCTTTCTCGTTACGCGGCAGTAGCCTTCCAGGAAGTTACCGCCGGTTACTTCGGGGGGTCAAGGGAGATGTGAAAAAAGGGTGTCGGATGTGCGTGGGACGCGACCACGGACCTGCAACTCCCTTGTCACACCTTGACGTTGATGGTTGATCAGGTCTACAACTTGCCCTGCTTCACGGATCCGTGGCGCCGGATCCGCCGAGCGGCATCGGCCGTGTTTCCCGGCCCTGTCATGCCGGCCGCTCACCACGGTTCACGGAAAGCGTTCCCTTCCCTGCGGCTGTGCACGGCCCCATCCCCCTGGCCGCGCCCGACCGCTCCGCCGGCCCGGTCGAAGACCTTTCCCCCGAGGTCTTCGACCGGCGCCCGGTCTGCCGCCGTCGCCGGTCCGTCGCGTACGGAGAAGGCGCCACGGCCCTGCGTCGGCGGCACCGCGCACACCATCACGCACCACCACGTGCACGTACCGCTGCGTGCACCCATCACGACGTGGACGCACCAGCACGTGCACCGATCACCACGTGCACGAGCAAGCACGTGCACCGATCACCACGTCCACGTACCGCCACGTCCACGTACCGCCACGTCCGCGCACCACCACGTGATGCCGCACGGCATCGTCCGTCCCCCACCGCCACCCCCACTCCGCCCCACCCCGCCCCACCTCATCCGGACCCCACCCAGGAAAGAGGCACCCGCATGCGTACTCGAACTCGATCCCTCCTCGCCCTCGCCGGCACCGCGACCGCGCTCGCCCTCGCGATGGCCGCCCCCGCCTCCGCCGACGGCGGCGCCGTCCTCACCACCGGCGGTGCGGGCGGCACCGCCGCGGCGACCGGTGACACCCTCACCGCACCCCTGGCGTCCGGCACCTCCGCGACGCTCTACTCCAGCGCGACCGGCACCAGCGGTGTCAGCTGCACGTCCTCGCAGTTCACCGCCAAGGTCACCGGCAATCCGACCGCCCCCGGCACGGCCACCGAGTCCGTCGCCGGGCACACCTTCGACGCCGCTTCCTGTACCAGCAATGTCGTCGGGGTCACCGGCGTCAGCAGCATCACCGTCGACAACCTGCCCTACACGGCGACGGTCGCCTCCGACGGCACCCTCACCGTCTCCCCGGCCAGCGGCTCGACCATTCAGACCACGGTCAAGCTGAGGACCCTGCTGGGCACCATCACCTGCGTCTACCAGGCGCCCTCCCTAACCGGGAAGGCGGACAACACCGACAGCAGCATCAGCTTCACCAGCCAGCAGTTCACCAAGTCCTCGGGTTCTTCGCTGTGCTTTGCCAGCGGCTACTTCACTGCCAAGTACGCGCCCGTGACGGACGGCGGTGCCCGGGTCTACGTCAACTAGGGTCGAGCAAAGGCAAGTTCAGCGTCGCCGTCAGCGGACGGTGAGGGCGGCGCCCTCGGTGCACATCGGCACCGTGGGGCGCCGCCCTTCGGCATGTGCGGAGTCTCCCGAGCCCGCGCTCTCGGCCTCGCTCCCCTCCTTCTGTCACCGCGCGAGCGCCCTCGCCGCCGCGGCGCACGGCTGATCCGGGGGCGTGAAAGTACCGACCGATTGGGATGTTTCGCGCCTGCTTCGAGGCCCCGTTGAGGAGCCGGCGGTCGGCCTCGTATCGTGGCGATCACGGGTCCGGCACCCGCGGCCCCTGCGGCTGTCGAGAACAGTCGGCAACCGCTGGGCAACGAAAGGGGGAACCGTCCTGGTTTCGTCCGCTCACGGACCGCCGAGGGGGCCGTTCGCTGTCGGATCCGCAGGTGACACGTGTCGTATCGCCGGCCCGCACCCCGGGACTCCCGCTATCGCTCGGTGAGTTATCGTGTGCAGGGGGTTAAAAAACATACCGCATGTCCTGTACTTTTCAGTCGCGAGGAGGGGTCCCAAGGATGGCGAGGCAATTACGCGCCGAGCAGACCCGGGCAACGATCATCACGGCCGCCGCCGATCTGTTCGACCGGCACGGCTACGAGTCCACCAGTCTGAGCGACATCGTCGCACACGCGAAGGTCACCAAGGGCGCGCTGTATTTCCACTTCGCCGCCAAGGAGGATCTCGCCCAGGCCATCCTCGAACTCAACGCCAGGGCCGGGAAGAAACTCGTCACCGAGGTCGAAAGCCGCGGTTACTCCTCGTTGGAGACCCTGATGCGCACCACGTTCGGGGTCGCCAGGCTCGCCGTGGAGGACCCGGTGCCCCGTGCCGCGATCCGTCTCGCCACCGCCGACATCGCCGTACGGCCGCCGCTCAGGCACCCGTTCACCGAATGGCTGGAATTCGCGAACCGCAAGTTCATGGCGGCGGTCAGGGAGTCCGATGTGCACAGCGATCTCGACGTCGGCACCGTCGCGCACTCCCTCGTCTTCTTCTTCGTCGGCACCCGGGTCGCCGGCCGTTCGCTCGAACCGGTCGGGCGGCTTCCGCGCCGGGTCGCCGAGATGTGGCACCTGCTGATCCGCGGTCTGGTCCCGGTGCACCGCCGCCCCCGCTACGTCACCCTCGCCACGCAGCTGGAGCGGGAGATCAGAACCGTCTGAGGCCCGCGATACGGTGACGGACATGCCCCACACCCCGCTCGCACCCGTGATCTTCGGCAACGAACCCGGCTCGTTCCCGCACAGCGTGCTGGCCGAGCGGCATCCCGCGATCATCCGGCAGGTGCGGGACGCCTTCCCGTACGGCCCCGGGCAGCACCGGGCGTTGGACGAGCTGCTGAGGAGCTGCACCGAGGGGACGGTCGAGCCGCTGCCCGCCGACGCCCCGGACCTGGACCGCTGGCAGGAATGGGGCCTGGCGGACTGCGTCGGGCGCTCCTGGTTCGACGTGCCGTGGCTGTGGTCCGAGAGCTACTTCTACCGCCGGCTGCTCGACGCGGTCGGCTGGTTCGGCCCCGGCGCCTGGCGGGGCATCGACCCCTTCCGCCCGTTCAAGCGCGCCGAGCTCGACGCCCCGGAGACCGATGCGGAACTGGCCGCGCTGGACGCCCTGCCCGGCCTGCCGGAGGAGGAGCGGGCGCGCGCCCTGCTGCACGGCTCGCTCTGGGGCAACCGCGCCGACCTCGGCTTCCGGCTCTCCGCCGAGGGCGTCGAGGCCCGGGACCCGGCGCCCGCCCTGGTGGCCGACGACAGCGCGGCCCTGTGGTCGCTGCTGCCGCCCGGCGGCGCGGCCACACTGGTCCTGGTCGCGGACAACGCGGGCCGCGAACTCGTCCCGGATCTGCTGCTGATCGCCCACCTCCTCGCCGAGGGCCGGGCCGCGCGTGCGGTGCTGCACGTCAAGCCGTACCCGTACTACGTCTCCGACGCCACGACCGCCGACGTCGTCGACGCGCTGCACCGGCTCCGTGCGACGCCGGGCGCGGCCGGCGAGTACGCGCGCGTGCTCTGGTCGGCCCTGGCGGACGGCCGCCTCGCGGTGCGCGCCCACCCCTTCTCCTGCGCCCCGCTGCCGTACGAGCGGATGCCGGACGACCTGCGCGCCGAGTTCGCCGCGGCCACGCTGACCGTCTTCAAGGGCGATCTCAACTACCGGCGCCTGGTGGGCGACCGGCTGTGGCCGCCGACCACGCCCTTCCGGGAGACGACCGGCTATTTCCCCGGCCCGGTCGCCGCGCTGCGCACCCTGAAGTCGGACGTGATCACCGGCCTGTCGGCGCCGACCGAGGCCGCGCTGGTGGCGGCCGAGGACCGGCGCTGGCGCACCAGCGGTACGCACGCGCTGATCCAGGCCGACATCAAGTGACGTGGACTCGCAGTGACTTGATGCCGTTGATGAAGTTCGACACGAGCCGCTCCGGCGGCGCGGCGAGCCGCGCCTCGGGGAGCGCGCGCAGCACCTCTTCGTAGAGCAGCCGCAGCTGCAGCCGCGCGAAGTGGGCGCCCAGGCACACATGCGGGCCGTCGCCGAAGGACACATGCGAGTTGGGGGAGCGGGCGAGGTCGAGCAGGGCGGGGTCGGGGAAGACCCGTTCGTCCCGGTTGGCCGAGGCATGGAAGACCACGACCTTGTCACCGGACCGGATCCTCCGCCCCGCCAGCTCGGTCTCCCGCGCGGCGGTCCTGCGGAAGGTCAGCACGGGCGGATGCCAGCGCAGCAACTCCTCGACAGCCGAGGGGAGTTCCATTTTTCCGTCGCGCAACGACGCGTACGACTCCGGGTGTTCGGCAAGAGCCAGCAGTCCGCCGGGGGCCGCGCTGCGCACGGTGTCGTTGCCCGCGACGGTGAGCAGGAAGAAGAACATCTCCAGCTCGGCGTCCGAGAGTTCCGCGTCGGCGGCGAGCGTGGTCATGACGTCGTCCGCCGGGTGGCGCCGTTTGTACGCGGCCAGCCGGCGCGCGTAGTCGAACATGTCCTTCAGCATCGCCGGGGAGCGGGGATTGACCGGCTCGCCCGCCTCGTCCAGCACCGGGAGACCGGCCTCGTCCGGGTCCTGGTAGCCGATGACCCGCTGCGTCCAGTGCAGCAGCAGCCTCCGGTCGCTCTCCGGGACGCCCAGCAGATCCGCCAGGTTGAGCAGGGCGTACTCGTCGGTGACCCGGGCCACCAGATCGACGGTGCCGTCCCCATCCCGCGCTTGCCGCAGCGCCCCGGCGAGCAGGGTGCGCGCCCGCTCCCGGGCGAGCGCCGCGAACCGGTCGATCCGGCCCGGAGTGAACGCCCGGCTCACCAGCCGCCGCAACCGGCCGTGCTGCGGCGGATCCTGATTGAGCATCGTGCTCCGGATGAACGGCAGGTCCGCCGGGTCCGGGTCACGGATCTGGGTCGCGCCGAGGTGGGAGGAGTACGTCGTCGGGTCCTTCAGCACCCGTACGACGTCCGCGTGCCGGGTCACCGCCCAGAACCCCGGCCCAGCCGGCCAGCCCAGCACCTCTGGCTCCTCCTGCCAGGCGACCGGATGGTGGTCGCGCAGTACGCGGTAGTCGTCGTGGGGCACACCGGCGGCGTACCGGCGCGGGTCGAACACGTCGGGCACGGGCGGGGCGTCGCGCGCACTCACGCCGGGTCGCTCTCGCCGGCCCCGGTCAAGGGATCCGCGGCGGCCGTGGTGTCCCTGGCGGATGTGGCGTCCGTGGCGGATGTGGTGGCGGTGGCGTCCGTGGCGGACGTGGCGTCTGCCGAGCCTGCGATGTCCGCCGTATACCCGGTGTCGGTGTCGGTGCAGGAGTCGGTTTCGGTGTCGGCCCGCAGGAAGTCCTCGACCACGCGGATCAGTTCCAGCGGGCACTCGTCCATGGCGTAGTGCCCGGCGAACGGCAGGGCCACGAGTTCCGCCCGCGGATACCAGGACAGCCAGGTCTGCCGCATGACCTCCGGTGAGAGGGCCGGGTCGAGTCCGCCGGCCACGGCCAGGGCGGGCACCTCGCTGCCCTCGACGTCGGCGTGGAAGTCGTCGCCCGCCCATGAGTCCAGCCAGGCCCGGAAGGCCTTCGCGTCGCTGCGCTCCAGCGAACGGGCCACCATCCGGTCCAGCCAGGCGGCGGGACGCCGGCCTCCGGTGGTGACGTCGAGGATCGCGCGCCGGTTCTCCGGCTTGTGCGCGGCGTCGGTGAACAGTGCCGCCTGCTCACCGGCCAGCGGCACGCCCGAGGCGGGCACCGGGGAGACACCGACGATCCGGCGCAGCCGGTGCGGGACGACGGCCGTCAGCCGCTGGGCCACCGCGCCGCCCATGGAGTGCCCGACCACCGAGAACCGCGCCCAGCCCAGCCGGTCGGCCAGCTCCACCAGGTCCGCGGCCGCCTCGGCCGTCGTGTACGGGCCCGCCGCGTCCCGGGCCTCGCCGTAGCCGCGCAGGTCGACCAGTGCGTAGGTGAAGGCGGCGCGGTCGAGGTCCGGCAGGACGGCGGCGTAGGCGGACCGGTCGGCGAACCAGCCGTGCACGGCGAACACCTTGTGGGCGCCGTCGCCGTGCACCTCATGGGGCAGCACAAAGGAGGTCATGCGCCTACCGTGGCCCGCGCGCGAGGACACGGCAAGGGCGCGCGCCGAGCCGTGAACGCCCGTGAACGACGCGGAAGTTCCCTGCTTCCGGGGCGGTTCACGCGATGGTGTGATCATGTGTGGCGCGGCGGATGGCCGTCGGAAGCCACGGGTAGGGCCCGGCCATGACGCAGCCGTTCGAACTCCCGCGCTTCTACATGCCGTATCCCGCGCGGCTCAACCCGCACCTCGACGAGGCCCGTGCCCACTCCACCGAGTGGGCGCGCGAGACGGGCATGCTGGAGGGCTCCGGGATCTGGGAGCAGGCCGACCTGGAGGCGCACGACTACGGGCTCCTGTGCTCCTACACCCACCCCGACTGCGACGGACCCGCTCTCTCGCTGATCACCGACTGGTACGTATGGGTGTTCTTCTTCGACGACCACTTCCTCGACATGTTCAAGCGCACCCAGGACCGCGCCGCCGCAAAGGCCCACCTGGACCGACTGCCGCTGTTCATGCCGCTCGACCCGGCCACCCCCGTGCCCGAGCCGCGGAATCCCGTCGAGGCGGGCCTGAAGGACCTGTGGGCGCGCACCGTCCCGTCGATGTCCGTGGACTGGCGCCGCCGCTTCTCCGTGGCCACCGAGCATCTGCTCAACGAGTCGATGTGGGAACTGTCGAACATGAACGAGGGGCGGATCGCCAACCCCGTCGAGTACATCGAGATGCGCCGCAAGGTGGGCGGCGCCCCCTGGTCCGCCGGGCTCGTGGAGTACGCGACCGCCGAGGTTCCCGCCGCCGTCGCCGGCACCCGGCCGCTGCGGGTCCTCATGGAGACCTTCGCCGACGCCGTCCACCTGCGCAACGACCTGTTCTCGTACCAGCGCGAGGTCGAGGACGAGGGCGAGAACAGCAACGGCGTCCTCGTCCTGGAGACGTTCTTCGGCTGTACGACCCAGGAGGCCGCCGAGACCGTCAACGACATCCTCACCTCGCGCCTGCACCAGTTCGAGCACACCGCCCTCACCGAAGTCCCCGCCGTGGCCCTGGAGAAAGGTCTCACCCCGGACCAGGCCGCCGCGGTCGCCGCCTACACCAAGGGACTTCAGGACTGGCAGTCCGGCGGCCACGAATGGCACCTGCGCTCCAGCCGCTACATGAACAAGGGCGCGCGCCCCGACGCGCCGTGGCAGCTCCTGACCGGCCCCGGCACCTCGGCCGCCGACGTCGGCGCGCTGCTCGCCTCTGCCGCCCGGGAACGGCTGCGCGCCTACAGCCACGTGCCCTACCAGCAGGTCGGCCCCTCGATCCGGCACGAGTTCCACATGCCGTACGAGCTGGGCCTGAGCCCTCATCTGGACAGCGCCCGGCGCAATCTCCTCGCCTGGTCGCACCGCATGGGCATCCTCGAAGAGGGCGTCTGGGACGAGGACAGGCTCGCCGCCGCCGACCTCGCGCTGTGCGCCGCCGGCATGGACCCGGACGCCACCCCCGAGGCCCTCGACCTCAGCGCCCAGTGGCTCGCCTGGAGGACGTACGCCGACGACTACTACCCGCTGGTCCACGGCCGCCGCCGGGACCTGGCCGGCGCGCGGCTGAGCACGGCCCGGCTGTCGGCGTGCATGCCCGTCGAGGGTGAACCGGCCGTCGTCCCTGCCGGCGCCTTGGAGCGCGGGCTGACCGATCTGTGGGCGCGCACGACGGCCGGGATGAGCGCCGAGCAGCGGCAGACCCTCAAGGACGCCGTGAACGTGATGACCGAGAGCTGGGTGTGGGAGCTCTCCAACCAGCTGCAGAACCGAATCCCCGACCCGGTCGACTACCTGGAGATGCGGCGCGCCACCTCCGGCTCCGACCTCACCCTGAGCCTGTGCCGGACGGGCCACGGCCCCGCGATCCCGCCGGAGGTGTACCGCAGCGGCCCGGTGCGCTCACTGGAGAACGCCGCCATCGACTACGCCTGCCTCGTCAACGACATCTTCTCGTACCAGAAGGAGATCGAGTACGAGGGCGAGATCCACAACTCCGTCCTGGTCGTGCAGAACTTCTTCGGCGTCGGCTATCCGGCCGCGCTCCGTGTCGTCCACGACCTGACGACCCAGCGCATGCAGCAGTTCGAGCACGTCGTCGCGCACGAACTGCCCGTGCTGTACGACGACTTCGAGCTGTCGGAGGATGCGCGGGCGGGCGTGGACGGCTATGTCCTCGATCTGCGGAACTGGCTCGCCGGGATCCTGAACTGGCACCGCGAGATCGACCGTTACCGGCCCGAGTGGCTCGGCCGCCGGGCGCACGGCTTCGTGCCCGACCGCGCGCCCGCGGTGCCGTTCGTACCGCCCGCCGAGCCGCCCGCTGTGCCGCCCGCTGTCCCGGCCCTGTCGCTCGGCTGACCGTCGCGGAATCTTCGCGTACGGAAGCGGGCATTCTGGGAACTTCAGTGAGTCCTCGGGAGTCTTGTGGAGTAAGGGGAACAACGGACCGAGAACACACGGGGGTGTTCGACCTTGACCGAGACCATCGGCAGGCTCACCGAAGAGACCACGGGAGACACGGGGGAGCAGGCGCGGGCGGCCGACGAACTGGAGCCGTACGTGGCGCCGTTGACCGTGCCGCCCCTCCTGCGTCCCGCCGCGGACGACGTCTTACGCGAGACCGAGATCGCCGTGCGCCCGACCTGGGTGCGCCTCCACCCGCAGCTCCCGCCGACCCTGATGTGGGGGTACGACGGCCAGGTGCCCGGCCCGACCATCGAGGTGCGCCGCGGACAGCGCGTCCGTATCGCCTGGACCAACCGCATACCGAAGGACGCCGAGTACCCGGTCACCTCGGTCGAGGTGCCCGCCCGCGCGCCCGGCACCCCGCCCGCCTCGACCGAACCGGGCCGCGAGGGCGTCGAGCCGGACAAGGACGTCGCCGCCCTGCCCGCCTGGACGGTGACCCACCTGCACGGCGCGCAGACCGGCGGTGGCAACGACGGCTGGGCGGACAACGCCGTGGGCCACGGCGACGCCCAGCTGTCGGAGTATCCGAACGACCACCAGGCGGTGCAGTGGTGGTATCACGACCACGCCATGAACATCACGCGGTGGAACGTGATGACGGGCCTGTACGGCACCTACCTCCTCCGTGACGACGAGGAGGACGCCCTTCATCTGCCGTCCGGGGAGCGGGAGATACCGCTGCTGCTCGCCGACCGCAACCTCGACACCGACGAGGACGGCCGTCTCAACGGCCGGCTGCTGCACAAGACGGTGATCGTCCAGCAGAGCAACCCGGAGACCGGAAAGCCGGTCTCCATCCCCTTCACCGGCCCGTACACCACGGTCAACGGCCGCATCTGGCCGTACGCCGAGGTGGACCCCGCCTGGTACCGCTTCCGGCTGGTCAACGCCTCGAACGCGCGCATCTTCCAGCTCGTGCTGATCGACGAGGACGGCAACCCGGTACCGGGTGTCGTGCACCAGATCGGCAGCGACGGCGGGCTGCTGCCGCGTCCGGTGCCGGTCGACTTCGACGGGGACCTGCCCACGCTGACCGCCGCGCCGGCCGAGCGCTTCGACCTGCTGGTCGACTTCCGCGCGCTGGCGGGCCGCACCCTGCGCCTGGTGAACAAGGGTCCGGGCCGGCCGGCGGGCGTGCCGGACCCGGCCGGCGACGTGCGCTACCCGGCCGTCCTGGAGTTCCGGGTCGGCGAGACCTGCGAGGAGGACACCTTCGAACTGCCCGAGGTGCTCTCCGGCTCCTTCCGCCGGCTGACCCACGATCTGCCGCACGGCCACCGCCTCATCCTGCTCACCCCGCCCGCCACCAAGGGTGCCGGCGGCCACCCGGAGATCTGGGAGCTGACCGAGGTCGAGGACCCGAGCGGCTTGCAGCTCCCGGCCGACGGCATCGTGCAGGTCACCGGGCCCGACGGCACCACGAAGACATACCGGCGCGGCTCCCGGACGTTCAATGACGGACTCGGCTTCACCATCCCCGAGGGCGGCTACGAACAGTGGAGCTTCCTCAACCTCGCGCCCATCGTCCACCCCATGCACATCCACCTGGCCGACTTCCAACTGCTCGGCAGGGACGCCTACGACGTCTCGGGCTTCGACCCGGCCGTCGGCGGCACCCGCACGCCGCTGCGGTACGACGCCGGCCGGACGATCCCGCTCGCGCCCAACGAGCGGGGCAACAAGGACGTCTTCCGGGTGCCGGGCAGTCAGATGCTGCGGGTCATGGGCCGCTTCGACGGGGCGTACGGCCGGTTCATGTACCACTGCCATCTGCTGGAGCACGAGGACATGGGCATGATGCGGCCGTTCGTCGTCATGCCGGCCGAGGCCATGAAGTTCGACCACGGCGCGGGACACGGCGGACACGGCGGGCACGGCGGCCATGGCGAGGGGCACATGGGCTGAGACACGACCCGGGGTCGACACCGTGTGGGCCGACACCCGCCCGGGGCGTGGTGGGCGTCGGCGTGCGGCGACGGTCCCGCCGGCCCGACCGCGCTCGGCCCCGGAGTCCTCGCCGTCCTCCCGCCAGCCGGCGTCACTCTGCGCGTGCTCACCCGTGCGGAGATCCCGGCCGCCGTCCCGCTGACCGCGCCCCGGGTCGTCCACCGCACGGAACTCGTCCACGGCGGAAGTCCCCGGGGAGCGGCGGCGGAGGAGGTGGTGCAGGGGCCGGGCCGGGTGGGCTGACGGCGGCGCTGTGAGGGTGGTCCCGAGCCGTCGGGAGCGCATTCCCGGGCGCTCGTCGTGGGCACGCCCCCAAGGATGATGGCTACCCTCCGCCGCCCTCCGGCAAGTCTCACTCGTTCGTGTCTCGTCGCGGCCCGGCACCCCGGGTAGGCACCAGCCGGAGGCGAGCGAACCATGGAACACACTGCGTTGCGTCCCAAGCCCATGCCGGGCCAGGACCGACGAGAGGCCGACACCCCCGGCCCCGCCCACCGCCCGCACGCCGCGCCCCGGCGCGGACGGCGACTGCGGACCGTGCTGTTCGGCCTGGTCACCGGCACCGTGCTGGTGCTGTCCGGCGTGGGCATCGGCACCGTCGGTGCCACGGTGATCAGTATGAGCAGGCTGGCCGAGCTGCAACGCCAGGCGTCGTCGGCCGCGCCGTCGGCCAAGGCCACGCCCACCACCCCCGCCGGCACTCCTGGCTCCGCCCCGGCCGCCCTGCCCTGGGCGACCCTGGGCATCGAGGCCGTCGACGCGGGCAAGCCGGGTGCGCTGGTCGTGGGCGTGCATGTGCCCGGACCCGGCTATACGGCCGGTCTGGTCCGCGGAGACGTCCTGCTGCAGTTCGGCTCCGCCCGCGTCGACACCGCCGCCGACCTCGCCCGGGCCGTGTCCCATGCCCGGCCCGGAAAGCCGGTGCTCCTCACCTTGCGTCACAGCGGCGGGGGCTATCAGCAGTTGGCGGTCGTGCCCGGGGTGGTGACCTGAGCCGGGGCGGCGCGAGCCCGTACCGCCGGCCCTCTCGGTGACGCCGGCCGCTCTCTCGGCCACCCCGGGAACCCGTTGGCCTGTCACCCCGGGAAATCTGTTGGCCGGGCACCCCGGGAAATCCGTTGCTCGGTAACTCCGGGAAACCCGTTGGTCACCATCCGCCCCGCGCGCCATGATGGCCCCATGCCGAGTCCCTTCCGTGCCGACCGCAGCCCTCGGGGTGCATCGGCGATCGGCTCGCGTGACCCGGTCCGGCCGGGCAGGATGCTGCCCGAGACGCCGTCGCCCGTTTCCGCACCCGCGCCCGGAGGCCCGGATGACCGGTAGTACGCCCGCGCCCTTCACCGCCGCCGACTACAGGGCCCGTATGGAGCGGGCCGCGCGCTCCGCGGCCGACGCCGGCCTCGCGGGGCTGCTCGTGGCACCGGGACCGGACATGGTCTGGCTCACCGGTTACACGCCCACCGCCGTCACCGAACGGCTCACCGTGCTGGTCCTCACCCCCGGCCACGATCCCGTGCTCGTCGTGCCGACCCTGGAGGCCCCGGACGCCGAGCACGCGACCGGCGCGTCCACGCTCACCCTGCGCGACTGGACCGACGGCAAGGACCCCTACGCCGTCACCGCCGCCCTCCTCGACGGCCGCGGCCGGTTCGGCATCAGCGACAACACCTGGGCGATGCACCTGCTGGGCTTCCAGCGGGCCCTGCCCGACACCTCCTACGCCGCTCTCACCGACGCCCTCCCCATGCTGCGCGCCGTCAAGGACGCCGCGGAACTCGAACTCCTCGCGGCGGCCGGAGCCGCCGCCGATGCAACGTTCGAGGAGATCCGGAAGGTTCCCTTCGCCGGCCGCCGCGAGTCCGACATCGGTCACGACCTCGCGGACCTGCTGCGCCGCTTCGGCCACTCCCAGGTCGACTTCACCATCGTCGGCTCGGGTCCCAACGGCGCCAATCCGCACCATGAGGTCGGCGACCGCGTCATCGAGCACGGCGACATGGTCGTCCTGGACTTCGGCGGCCTGAAGGACGGCTACGGCTCCGACACCACCCGCACGGTCCACGTGGGCGAGCCGAGCGAGGAGGAGAGCCGGGTGCACGACATCGTGCGCGAGGCCCAGGAGGCGGGCTTCTCGGCCGTACGGCCCGGCGCCGCCTGCCAGGAGGTCGACCGCGCCGCCCGCGCGGTCATCACCGACGCCGGATACGGCGCGTACTTCATCCACCGCACCGGGCACGGCATCGGCGTCACCACACACGAGCCGCCGTACATGATCGAGGGCGAGGAACAGCCGCTCGTGCCCGGCATGTGCTTCTCCGTCGAGCCCGGCATCTATCTGCCCGGCCGCTTCGGGGTGCGCATCGAGGACATCGTCACGGTGACCGAGGACGGCGGCCGCCGCCTCAACAACACCACGCGCGACATGGTCATAGTGGACTGAGAGACCACGGACGGACCCAGGAGACACCTCTTCGACGACATCCCGGAACGGCGACGCGCGACTCATGACCCAGGCACCGACCCCCACCGCGGAGACCGTCCGCAGGCTGGTCCGTTCGCTGCTCAAGGAGGGCGGCGGCGGTCCGGCGGGACCTGATGTGCGGCCTGTGACGGAGGGCGGTGAGCACTCCACGTGGTGGGTCGGCACCCGCCATGTGCTGCGGTTCGCCCCCGACCGCGAGGCTTCCCTGCGCCAGCGACGCGAACTGCGTCTGCGCGACCTGGTACGGCCGCACCTCCCCGTCGCCGTCCCGGCCAGCGTGGCGCACGGCGAGTGGGCACCGGGCCTCGGTTACACGCTCGACTCCGCGATCCCCGGCGGCAGCGCCGAGGAGCACGACGTCTCGGCCGTCGGCGAGGCCGACCTCGCTGCGCTGCTCACCGGAATGCGCGCGGTGCCCGTACGACAGGCCGAGGCGCTCGGCGTGCCGCGCACCGCCCCGCGCTCCCTGGAGGCGCTGCGCCGTATGGCCGTGCACGCGGCCGAACACCTCGCCGCCGCGGACGAGTTCGACGCCGCCCGGCTGCACCAGCTCACCCCGCCCGGCGCGGCTCAGCTCGCCGCACAGACCGGCACCGCCGTACTCGTCCACCACGACCTCAAGGGCGAGCATCTCGTGGTCAGTGCCGACGGCAGGGTGCGCGGCGTCCTCGACTGGACCGACGCGGCCCTGGGGGACCCGGCCGAGGACATCGCCGGGCTCGTCCTGGCCGTCGGCTCCGGCGCGGCGGTCCGCGCGGCCACCCTCGCCGGCTACGGCCCCCGCCCCTGCCTGCGCGGCTTGTGGCTGGCCCGCTGCGACACCGTCGTCCGCCTCGCCGACCGCCTGGCGGGCCGTGACGACAGCCCCCTGCCCCTGCTGCGCACCCAGCTGGAGCGCGCCTGGGAGCCGATCCTGCTGGAGCGCCTGACGGACTTCAAGGAGGAGGAGCAGGACCCTTAGGGACCGATCGCCGGTGCCCGCTCCCTGATGGCCGGCGGCGAGCTCCTGCGGGCCCCGGAGCCGTCATGGGTCCCTGGACCGCCCCACCGCTCACCTCAGGGTCCGGTCCGGCGCTGTCCTCGCCCCGGCCAGGCCGTAGGCCTCCCCGCCCCGGATCCAGGCCGTAGGTCTCGCCGCCCCGGATCCAGGCCGTAGGTCTCGCCGCCCCCGCTCAGGGCTGGCTGAGGATCACGCACGACTCTCCGGGGACGTGGAGGAGGCCGTCGGGGCCCGCGGGGTCGACCGGGTCCCAGGCGGCGAGGACCAGCGCGGGGCGGGTGCCCAGGGGGATCGCCGCCGCTTCCTTGCCGAGGTTCACCGCCACGCGTACGTCACCGCGCCGGAAGGCGAGCCAGCGGGACTCCTCGTCGTACGCCACCCGCGTGTCGGCCAGGTCGGGGTCGGTGAGGTCCGGCTGCTCGTGCCGGAGCGCGATCAGCCGCCGGTACCAGGCGAGCACGCGCGCGTGGGGCTCGCTCTCCGGTTCCGACCAGTCCAGGACGGAGCGGTCCCGCGTCGCCGGGTCCTGCGGGTCCGGTACGTCCTCCTCGGCCCAGCCGTGCGCCACGAACTCCCGCCGCCTGCCCCGCCGTACCGCCTCGGCCAGCTCCGGATCGGTGTGGTCGGTGAAGAACTGCCAGGGCGTGCCCGCCGCCCACTCCTCGCCCATGAACAGCATCGGCGTGAACGGCGAGGTCAGCGTCAGCGTCGCCGCGCAGGCCAGCAGCCCGGGGGAGAGGCGGGCGGACAGGCGGTCGCCCTGGGCGCGATTGCCCACCTGGTCGTGGGTCTGGCTGTAGCCGAGCAGCCGGTGCCCGGCCACCCGCGCGCGGTCCAGCGGGCGGCCGTGGTGCCGGCCCCGGAAGCTGGAGTACGTGCCGTCGTGGAAGTAGCCGCCGGTCAGTGTCTTGGCGAGGGCGGCGAAGGGAGCCTCGGCGAAGTCCGCGTAGTAGCCCTGCGACTCGCCGGTCAGCGCGGTGTGCAGGGCGTGGTGGAAGTCGTCGTTCCACTGCGCGTGCAGCCCGAGGCCGTGCTCCGCGCGCGGGGCGATGAGCCGCGGGTCGTTCAGGTCCGACTCGGCGATCAGGAACAGCGGCCGGCCCAGTTCCCCGGCGAGGCCGTCCACGGCCGCCGACAGTTCCTCCAGGAAGTGGTACGCGCGCGTGTCGTGCAGCGCGTGCACCGCGTCCAGCCGCAGCCCGTCGATCCGGTAGTCCCGCAGCCACGCCAGCGCGCTGCCGATGAAGTACGCGCGCACCTCGTCCGAGCCGGGCGCGTCCAGGTTCACCGCCGCACCCCACGGCGTGTGGTGCGTCTCGGTGAAGTACGGCCCGAAGGCGGGCAGGTGATTGCCGGACGGGCCCAGGTGGTTGTGCACGACGTCCAGGACGACACCGAGCCCCCGTTCATGCGCCCGGTCGACGAAGCGTTTCAGCGCCTCCGGGCCGCCGTACGGCTCGTGCACCGCCCACGGCGACACCCCCTCGTAGCCCCAGCCGTGCCGCCCCGGGAACGGACACAGCGGCATCAACTCCACGTGGGTGATGCCCAGTTCCACCAGGTGCTCCAGCCGGGCGGCCGCCGCGTCCAGGGTGCCCTCGGAGGTGTACGTGCCCACGTGCAGCTCGTACAGCACGGCACCCGGCAGCCCCCGCCCCGCCCACCGCGTACGCCACGCGTGGCGCCCGTGGTTCACGACCGCGCTCAGCCCGTCCGGGCCGTCCGGCTGGCGGCGCGAGCGCGGGTCGGGCCGCACCGGACCGTCGTCCAGCGCGAACCCGTACCGGGCACCGTCCCCGGCCTCCGCCTCCCCCGTCCACCAGCCCGCGCGCTCGGGATCGCGCGCCAACGCGCGCGTGGTGCCCTCGCAATGGAGCGTCACTCGGTCTGCCTGCGGTGCCCACACCTCGAACTGCACGGACGGTTCCCCTTCGTCTGTGATGGATCGCCTGCTCACCGTGATGTCCCGCGGTCCCCATCGTGCCCGCCCGGACGATCGATCCGCCTTCGAATATGCCCTTTCCCGGTGGTGTCGTGGGTGTACGCGCGGTTCGGCGCCGATTCCCCGTTTTCTGGACACCCAGGGTTCACTGACCGACAATCACCAGCGTGACGTCGTCTTTCGAGTTCTCCACGTACCCCGCGCGGCTGTCCGACGCGGAGCGTGACAAGGCGCTGCAGGTGCTGCGGGACGGCGTCGCCATGGGCCGGCTCTCGCACGACACGTTCGTGCGCCGCATGGAGCTGGCGCTGGCCGCCCGCCGCAGCGACGAACTGGCCGCCCTCGTCGCCGACCTGCCCCGCGAGAACCGTTTCTCCCGTGCCGTCCTCGGCACCGTCGAGGCCGTCTCGGGGTTCACCGTACGGCTGCGCCGGGCCTGGCAGGCCGAGCGGCTGCCCAAGCTGCTGCTGCCGAACCCCGCGCGCACCCACCCGCTGCGCATCGGCCGCGACCCGGCCAACGGGCTGCGCCTGAACCACGAGACCGTCTCCCGCGTGCACGCCGAACTCAGCCGCCAGGGCGGCATGTGGGTCCTGCGCGACCTCGGTTCCACCAACGGCACCACGGTCAACGGCCGCCGGGTGATCGGCTCGGTCGTCGTCCGCGAGGGCGACCAGGTCGCCTTCGGCCGGATGGCGTTCCGGCTCGCCGTGAGCTGAGCGTCGTCGGCCGGCCCTGCCCGAACTGGCGCTCCCCTGCGCGCGCGTGCCTCCCGATCGGGTGATCAGGTCTGTGGAACGGGGTCCTGTGTGCCGATGCTTCCGTCATGACGTACCTCACCCGAGTGACCTCGGCCGCCGGTGCCCTGCTGGCCTGTGCCGGCCTCTTCGCCGCGGCCCCGGCCCAGGCGGCACCCCGCGCGAGCTTCCCCCTCTCCGACAACTGGCTCTATCTCACCGTCGTCCGCGGTGAGACCCCCCAGTCCGGCGACAAGCACGGCACGCTGCTGCTGTGCGACCCGCTGCCCCTGGGATACGCACGCGCGGCGGAGGCCTGTTCCGAACTCGCGGCAGCGCACGGCGACATCGCACGCATCCCGCAGAAGAAGGAAGTCTTCTGTCAGATGATCTACGCCCCCATGACCGTCCACGCGCACGGGGTGTGGAACGGACAGCCGGTCGACTACGAGAAGACCTACCCCAACAAGTGCACCATGGAGGCACGGACGGGAGCGGTGTTCGACACGGGACACTGACCCCGGCTGGCGGGCGGCGCGGCGCGGCACGGGTCCGGGCGGGGCGGGGGCGGGCAGAGGGGCTCGGCTGGCGCGGGCAGGCGGCACGGGCGGTGCGAAGGCCACGGGCGGTGCGAAGGTCCTACACCATCCGCTCCCGGGCCTGCTGCGCCGCCACCAGCACCGTACGGGACTGGTGCTCCACCTGGTGCTCCAACGGCACCCAGCGGGCCCGGAACCGCGCCGCGAAGGCCTCGCACCAGGTGGCGACGAGCTGCTCCAGGTGCGGCGCCGCCCGGTCGTCCGTCTCCCGCAGCACCCGCAGCAGCATCGCTGCCGCCCGCAGCGGCAGCCGCCGGCCGAAGGCGTCCACACTGCCGACGTACGCCATGGTCGTGGCGGCGGGTGCGGTGTGGGTCCAGTCCTCGGCCAGGCCCGGGATCAGCTCCAACGCCCAGCGCGCCGCCCGCAGCAGCGGACCGTCCACGCCGTCGAGGCGGGGCAGCGCGTCGGTGAACACCCCCTCCACCTCCAGCGCGTCCCGCAGCAGCCGCTGCGCCAGGCGCCGCATCGCCGCCGCCGGTGCCGGGTGCGGCGCCGGGTCGTCCACCAGGTCGCTGGCCCACATCGGCACCTCCACCACGGCCGTCAGACCGCCGTAGCGATGCGCGTGGTACCAGGTGCTGTGCCGTGCGTCGTCCGGCATGCTCGGGTAGGCGGCGCCCGTCTCCGGGCCGGGCATGACATGCACCCCGGGGCCGGAGGCCGGCCAGCCGGCCGCGTCCGAGGCGCCCGTCTCCACCGGGATGTGCAGTTGCGCCGCGGACTTGGCGAACGGTTCGGCCAGCCCCGGCACGTCCCTGGTCAACTGCACCCAGCTGCCGCCCAGATCGGTGCCGTGCAAGGTCACCTGGAGGTAGGGCCGCAGCTCGTCGATGAGCCCGGTCAGCGCCCGGGTCTCGGGCGGCAGCCGGTCCGGCGGCAGCACGGACGGCGACCACTCCGGCTGCTCCGCGCCCGGCGGCCGGTAGAAGCCGAGGTGGTAGTCGAGCAGACTGCGCGGCGCCGGCGTCACATGCAGGCTCGCGCCGTCCGGATCCGCGCACAGCAGGAAGTGCCAGGACGTGTCCGCCCGCAACTCCCGTTCGGCCAGCACGCGTTCGGCGAGCACCCGCAGGGTGGAGCCCCCGGTCGGCTCGTTGGCGTGGGCACCGGCCACCACCAGCACCGCCCGCCGGGCGTGCCCCACCGACAGCAGGTGCAAGGGTCTGCCCGCGCGCGAGACGCCTACCTGCCTGAGCGAACACAGCCCTGGTCCCTGAGCGGCCAACGCCTGTGCGGAGGCGACCAGTTCGGGAACGCTGGGGTAGCGCAGCTCCGGCAGAAGACTCACCCCCGACTTGTTCCGCCCGGCTTCGCCCTCCAAGTCCCGCACGGGAAGGGTGAACTGTCAAGCATCCGGCGGGGGAGGCTACCGGGGGCGCCCGGACACAGGCGCGGGGCGCGCCGCGGGCCGTGCGTGCCGTGGGCTCACTGCTGATGCAGTCCGCGACCCGCGAGGGTCAGGAACACCTCGCCCACCGCCTCCGACAGGGTGGGGTGCGCGTGCACATGCCGGGCCACGTCCGCGGGCTCGGCGTCCCAGCCGACGATCAGCTGGCTCTCGGCAATCATCTCGGACACGTGCAGGCCGGCCACCGGAGCAGCCGAAGCCTTCGTGAACCTCCTGCAAGCCACCTGCGCCGAGCTGGGCGCACTGCCGGAACGGCCGTACGAGCGGTGCCGGCTGGCCACCGGCCCCCGCTGAGCCGCCTGCTCCTCCCCGACCCGCTCCGGCGGCACCACCGGCAGCCGGTCGAAGGGCTCGCAGCCGTAATGCCGTCAGGTGGACCAGGGCGGTGCCGAGGGCGTCGGCTCGGATGGGCGGCCCGGTGTCTTGCGGAACGCGGGCATGCGTTCGCCCGGCGGCGAACGCGGTCACCGCCTCCTCGTACGGCGGCTCCCTCTCCGTCCGGCCGGTGCACATGCCTGCCTCGGCATGGTTGCCCGCGGTCGCAGGAACATCCATGTTTCCGGCGCGGGTGTGCCGGGGCACAGAACTACTCTCAAGGCGGTGCGGCGCGCGGTGTCATCGTGGCTGCGGCAGTTCCGCGGAATCGGGGTTGGGGGCGGCCCGGTGTGAGGTACGTTGCGCCTCCAGGGGTGGGGTAAGTAGGGGGGAGCCGTGGGGACGACGGCGAAGCCACAGCTGTTGTTGGTACACGGGATCGGGGGATCACGCGACGCCGAGGAAGAGCGCCGCGACTGGAAGCGGGCCTTGGCCGAGGGTGCCCGCTCGGCGGGATACCAGAACCACATTTCAGCGTTGACGGCGGACTGGCTCGCGGACAGCCATTTCGCGGACTACAGCGATCTCTTCAGGCGTCGGGGTGCTCAGGGCGCCGCGGCGAACGGGGACGAACTCGACGACGACGCCGCACTGGTGACGCTCGCCCTGGTCGTCGAGTACATCGACACGATGGACGGAGCCGGTCCACCGTCGACGGAGCTGACACGCATTCGTGCGCAGGCCTGCCTCTATCTGGAGTCGGAACCCCGGGACAGGCGTGCTCAGGGACTTCTGTCCCCGGCGCGGCAGGCGGCCGCGGTGTGTGCCGCGTTGGCTCGCGTACCGGGGGTCCAACTGGGGCTGCAACGGGCCAGCGCGGCGCGGTGTCTGTCCATCCTGTCCCAGCCGGGCCGCTATCTGCGACGCAAAGAGCGGACAACCGACGAGAACGGGACCGTCACGACGCTGGACGAGCGGATCCGTCACCGGATCACGCGTGCCCTCGACCCTTCCCGGCCGGCGGTCGTCATCGGCCACTCGCTCGGCTCCGTCGTGGCTTTAGAAGCGCTGGCTTCCTATGCCGGGCAGGTGGAACTGTTCGTCACCGTCGGGGCGCCGATCGCCATGAACGCCTTCATATGGCCGCGCCTTAGCCCGCATCCGCCGGCCGTACCTTCCGGAGTGAAACGCTGGCTCGACGCCTGGGACGGGGATGACCCCGTGGTGCCACTGCGGCGCCTGTGCGACGTCATCCTGCCCAATGAGCACGGGGTGCTTCCCGAGCCCCTGGCGTTGTCGTCGCGAGCCTTCTGGACGCATTCGGCCCTGTCCTACCTTCGGCGACCTGAAATAGCGGGTCCGGTCATGCAGACGCTGACGCGCCTTGGGCAATCCGCCTCATGAGACGTGCTCTGGGAACCGAGTTAAGACATCCCCGGCATGCTCTGGTCGTGGCAACGCAATGCGCGGACGAGGACGAAGAGTTACCGGACCTGGCGGACACCGCCGCGGCACTGCACGCGGTGCTGACCGACCCCGCGCTCGGCGCTTGTGAGTCCAGCCCGGCGCCTCTGGCGTCGGAAGTCCGCTCGGGCCATGCGGCGAGCAGCACTGTGGAAGCGGCGGTCAAAGAGGCGATCATACGTGCCGGCGAGGCTCATGCCGTCCTGGTTCTGGCTTTCATGGGCCATGGACAGTCTCCGCCCGGTTCCAACACCCTCTATTACATGGCCGCCGACACCCAGTGCGAGGACATCACCTCCTCGGTGAACGTGAATCACTTGATTACGTGCGCGGTCGACCGAATGGGCATTCCGGGAGTCATCGTCCTTTTGGACACATGCAGTGCCGGTGCCGGACTTCCCGACTCGGCCGCTCTGCTCGGGGGCTATGCGCAGGGGCGAAAGCGCCTGTCCGTGCTCACGGCATCACAGTCACAACAAGCGGCTTACAACCTGGATTTCACCCGCGAGATCGTCCGGTGGATCAGTGACGGTTTCGACGACACCGACGAGTTCGTGCCGTTGCGCAGATATCGCCTGGCGCTCATGCAAAAGCTCGACCAGCAGGAAGCCGCGGCACTGGACTACGACGGGTCGCTGACCGCGGCCGAGGAAGGGCTGTGGCTGGCGCTGAACGCCCGGTATCACGCGCCGCAGTCCTCCGCTCAGCTCAGCGAGATCGGTGCCCTGGATCTGCGCGCCGCCCTGCGTGTCTGGCCGGAGGCATCGGGACCGTGGCCGTCGGACGGTCAGGTGGACCTGATGGACCTGCGCGAGCGGGCCCGGCACAGCAGCGCACTCGGTGCAGGGCGCGTCGTAGAGGTGACTCATGCGCTCATACAGGCATGCGAAGCGGAGAAATTTGCGACCGGCTGGCCCGGTAGAACATTGTCGACCTTTACAGTTACCCGTGCCATGAAGGAACTCAACAAACGTCGTCGCATCGGAACGAATCCTTTGCGACCTCCCGGTGACTTGCTGGGAGGTGACCTCCTGCGGTACTTCCTGCAGCACGAAGCCCTCAGAGGCATGAGCATGGACGGCATGTTCAATTGCGATCTCGCGCTGGCTCGGTGCATCGTGGCTCTCGCGCAGGTGTGCGGAATGAATCTCGACGACGTATCGCTCGACGACTGGGCGGCCAAGGGTGATTTCGGCGTGGCACTCAATGACGCGCGTGAAGAAGTCCGAGCAGCGCAGGAAGAGCAGCAGGCCAGTGCCGTGATCAGTTTGCATGCGGCGCGACTGGACTGGCCGGAATCCGTCTCGGCCTGGGTTCGGCACGGCAGTGGATGTTCCGCCCCGCGGCACTTTTCCTGCGGCCCCACTCAGGCCGGTGTGGAACAGGTGCTGCCCGAAGTGGTGCACTGGGCCGAGGATCAGCTCCCGGCGGGGGTGCGCCTCGGGCATATCGACATCGTCGTTCCGGCATCGCTGTTCCCGCATTGGCGGCCCGAGGAGATCAAGGTCGGTCTCTACCGGCTCGGTGTCGATCGCAGCGTCACATTGCGCTGGTCGGACCGGCTCCTGGAACCCAGGCATCTGAGAGGCATGAACGACCTCGCCCAACGTCAACTCGACGTGTGCAGCGCCGATGCCTTCAGCGACGTCGCGCCCATCGACTGGCTCGGTATGCAGCAGGTAGAGGACATCGAGCGACTGACGGATGCCTTGGCAATGGGGCGCTACCCTCGGGCCATCGGTGTCTGTGAACGCGACCAGAGCTTTCCTGTGCTCCTGCAGACATTGCTGCCGTATACGCCGGTCCTCCTCTGGCCGGCGGACGAGCAGACAATCCTTTGTGAACCGCTGGCGGAGTTGGTCCGTAACTGGGAACGACTGCCCGCTGAGTTCACACACGCCTACCGATGGCGCTGGTGCAAGGAGCACGGCGCCACCCAGGGGGTGATCGAGGACTGTGATCACACGAGCTGGGCCGAACTCGCCCTGCTGCGCGCGGCATGGCACGACAAGCCCTGGCTTGAATTCTGCCGCTGGTTCCAGACGAGTGCGGCACCGGCCGCGAGGAGTGTGTGATGGCTTGGAACAGCTTTTATCGAGGCACCGGCGAACCGCATGACACCGAACTGCCGCCCCCTCCACCTTGGCGGACCTTTCCGCGCCACTCCGCCCCGCGCACTTTCCAGCCGCCGAAGGGGCTGCCCGACGCCGTGAACGCGGCGCTCTTCCTGCACCGGCCACTGCTGATCACCGGTCCGGCCGGCAGCGGGAAGTCGTCAGTGATCGAGCAAGTGGCGGACGAGTTGCACCTCGGTCCGGTGCTGCGCTGGCACATCACCTCCCGCAGCACGCTGTCGGACGCTCTCTATCGCTACGACGCCCTGGGGCACATTCACACCCTGCGTCTTGCCCAGTCGATGGCGAAGGCCGACCCCGTCGAGGACGACATCGCGCAGTTCCTCCAACTCGGCCCGCTGGGCACCGCGCTGCTGCCGGGCGGCGACCGGCCTCGTGCGCTCCTGATCGATGAAATCGACAAGAGCGATCTCGACCTGCCCAGCGACCTGCTCGATGTCCTGGAACGAGGTCAGTACGAGATCCCGGAACTCGTGCGGCACGCCCGCAAGGAGGTGGAGATCAAACGATGGCGCGGGGACGGCGAGGACCCGTCGGGAGACTCCGAGCCCTACCCGGTCGTCAACGGCCAGGTCAGCTGCGACCGTTTCCCCTTCATCGTGATGACCAGCAATGGCGAACGGGAGTTCCCCGCCCCGTTCCTGCGCCGTTGCATCCGGTACGACATGCCCGCGATGACGCCCGACCTGTTGCGGGCCGCAGTGGCCGCACATCTCGAACTGGCCGTGAGCGAAGAAGCCGAGGCCCTCATCGAGGAGTTCGTGCACCGGATCGCCATGGGGGAGGCCCTCGCCGTGGACCAGCTCCTCAACGCGGTCAAGCTCATCACCGACAGCAACGCCCCGATCGAGGCTCAGCGCGACAGGCTGCTCGGCCTGCTCCTACGGGATCTGTCCAGTGCCTGAGCCGCTCGGGCGGGCCCTCGACGCCCTCATCGCCTGCCTGGACCAGGACGTCGACGCACGCACTCTGGCCGACGCCCTGTGGCTGGCTGCGGCTTCGTCGTCGTCGGCTGACCCCACGGCGCGCGCTGACCAGCGGCCGGATGCCCGAGAGGGCACCGCACAGGTCGCCGACGCCCCCACGAAGCCCGAACCGGAGCCTCAGGGCGCCGGCCCTTCCACCCGCCCCTCCGGCCCGGCGACCAAGCGGGTCCGCTCCTACCCGCTGTACGAGGAGTTCGAGGACATCTCCACCCCACTGTCCGGACCGTCCGTGTCCGTCGCGGCCGGGCGGGCCCTGTCGCAGACGGTGGAACTGGGACGCTCGCTACGCCCTTTCATGCGCCGCTACCCGCGGGGCCGGCAAACAGGGCTCGACATGCAAGCCACCATCGATTCCTACGCTCGTGGTGGTGAACTCATGCCGGTTCTCGCCCCGTTGCCGGAGCCGTGGTTCGACGTCGTAGTCGTGACCGACACTCATTTGACGACCGAGGTATGGCACGGCGCCATTGAGGAATTCATCAATCTGCTGGGAAACACGGGTGCCTTCCGCCACGTCCGTCGCTGGCATCTGACCACCGACGGACACGATCCCTATGTGACGGACGCACGAGGCCATTTCGTCAACGCAGTGCATGCGGCGGGTCCGGAGAACCGCCGTCTGTTCCTGATCATGTCCGACTGCACCGCGCCGGCCTGGTACGAGTCCGCGGTGTGGCAACTGTTGCGCCAGTGGGCCATGCGGGCTCCGCTGTCCATCGCCAATCCGCTTCCTTCAAGGCTCTGGCACCGAACCGCCCTCGACCTGCCTGCAGTGCATGTCCGCAACCGGATTCCAGGCAGCAGCAACGCGGCCCTGCGGGTGAAGCTTCCCCCACACTTGAAATGGGTGGTGAACCTCCGCGAGCCCTATATGGCCATTCCCACCCTCACCCTGACCGCCCACTCCCTGCAACGCTGGGCTCACGGGTTCGTCCGTGGCGCACCCGAGGGCTATGAGGCCGTTCTCGTCGGCCCTTACGGACACGCCACCTCGCCTTTCCTGCGCTTCAGCAGAGATATGACCGAGGCCGAGAGCGCTGAAGCTGCCGAGAACGCCGTGCAGGCATTCATGAACACGGCCGAGCCCGCGGCCGTGCGCCTGGCGGCCCTGTGCTCTCCGTTCCGTCGACTCAGCCTCCCGTTGTTGCAGCTCATCCGGCAGGAAGTCATCCGGGACGCCACGAACTCCGACGTCGCCGAGTTGCTGACCAGTAGCCTGCTGAACGTCGACACCTCGGGCACGGGACCGCCCGTGATCACTTTCACCGATCAGGCCCGCGCTCGACTGTCCTGCCTGGTCAGCCGGCACGATGCATGGCGCACCTATGAGACGCTCAGCCGCTATATCGCGCAGCGAACACGCCTGCCCGCACAGAGTCTCGACGCGATCGCGGCTTTCCCTGCCGATCGACTGCCTGAGGAACTGCAGCCCTTCGCCCATGCCTCACAGGAGCTGCTCAAGGCCCTGCGAAAAGGGGCGGCCAATCTGCATATGACGCACCAGGCGATCGGGGCCGACCGCCCACAAGAGCAGCACGTGCAGCACAGGGAAGCCTACTCGGAGGCGTTCTCCGAAGAGGCGTTCCCCGAATCTCCATCGCTTCGTGATCCACTCGTCGAGCAGGAATTCGGCCGCCTGCGTGGCGAGTTGTGGGAGGAAGCCGTTACCGATCAGTTCGGTGCGCACAGCCGTCAGGCGGCGGATCAGGTCCTCAGAGCCTTCCTCTACTTCCTCACAGACTGCCTCACCAGTCCGGAGGGAGAGCTGCGGTCCACGGAACTGCACACCTTCACCGCCCACCTGGCTCGCTTCGCGGAACTGTGCGGCGTTGTCGTCGAAGCGGGTACGGACCCCGCCTTCATGCTCCGTGCCAGTGCTCCCGGCATCGATGACAGCGTCACCGTGCTGGGGGAAATCTTCACCTTTGGCAGCCAATTCTCGCGCCCGCAGAGTTCGACCGACGCCGCCCCTGACGCCCGTGCCGGATTGCGGGTCGCTCCGTTCGCCATTCTCATCACCTTCTTGGAAGGCGGTGGTCACAGCGGTCCGGACGTACTCGGCAACTGTGTCGCCGTCGCCCGCAGCCGCACCGCCAAGGTGGTCGTCCTTCGCTTCCCGACCTGGCTCTCATCCCCGTCCTGAGCATGCGACCGGCCCGCACGACCCGGCGTTCCTCACTCCGCCCCGACGCGCTCCAGCAGCACCACCGGCAGCCGGTCGAAAAGTTCCGTCACGCGTGCGTGCCCCGTGAACTCCCGGCCCTCGGTGAGCACGTCCGACCACCGGCCCGACGGCAGCTCCAGCCGGGTCTCCCGCCAGCCGCCGGCCTCCGCGAGCCGCAGCGACAGCCGGGTCACCGCCGTCACCACCGCACCGGAGCGCGCGAACGCCACACAGTGGCCCGCCGCCGGGCCGTCGGCGGCCAGCGGCTCGTACGACGCCGCGGCACCGAAGGCGTCGGGGCGCCGGGCCCGCAGCCGTAGCGCCGCCGCCGTCAGCGCGTCCTTCTCGCCGGGCACCTCGGGCGGGAACGCGACCGGCCGGCGGTTGTCCGGGTCCACCAGCGTCCGGTACTCGCCCTCCGTGCCCTGATACAGGTCCGGCACCCCCGGCATCGTCAGGTGGACCAGGGCGGTGCCGAGGACGTTGGCCCGGATGTGCGGCTCCAGCGTCTTGCGGAACGCCGCCACGCGCTCGCCCGGCGGCCCGCACGGACCGGCGGCGACGAACGCGGCCACCGCCTCCTCGTACGGCGGCTCCTGCTCCGTCCAGCTGGTGTACATGCCCGCCTCGCGCACATGCTTCAGCAGCGCCTGCCGGACCCGCTCCTCCTCGGCGGGCCCCAGCCCGAACACCGTCTGCCAGGCCGCCCAGGCCAACTGCCCGTCCGGCACGCCCAGGTCCTCGCCGGAGCGGGTCACCCCGGCCAGCAACTCCGCCCACCGGTCCGGGCATTCGGTGAGCACGGCCAGTGCGGCGCGGACGTCGGCGCTGCGCTTGGTGTCGTGCGTGGAGACCACCGTGCCCGTGACCGGCCAATCACGCTGCACGCGCGCGCAGTACGCGTGGAAGTCCTCCGGGGACACCCCCGGCCGGCCCGGATCGCCGCCCACCTCGGTCGCCGACAGCAGCGGCACATAGCGGTAGAAGGCCGTGTCCTCCACCGACTTGGCGCGCAGCGCCGACGCGGTCTGCGCGAACCGGGTGCGGAACTCCGCGCGGTCGGCGTGGTCCGGCGCCGACGCGTCACCGGGCGGCTCGACCAGCAACCCGCGCACGATGCCGACGGCCGCCGCCTCCTCGGGCACCACGAACGCGAGCCGGGCCTCCTCGGCGGCCTCCTCGGTGACCACGGTGGCGGCGTCACCGGAGTCGTACGGCCGGTACACCCGCATCCGCACCAGTAGCTCCTCCACGGCCGTACGCAGCGCCCAGGGAGCCCGGTCGCGCAGCGCGAGGTCCGGCGCGGACGCGCACAGCCGGGTGGCGACCCGGGTGAGCCGGTCGGCCTCGGCGGCCAGCTCGTGCGTGAGCACCTTGTAGGCGGCGCGCCGTACCGTCGCGTCCCAGTTCCCGCCCCGGTCCGGCTGCGGGGCCGCGAACGCCCGGTACCGGCCCAGCAGTTCGTACGCCCCCGTCCGGTCCGTGAACAGGCCGTCGACCTGGCGCAGGGCGTCGTAGCCGGTGGTGCCCGCGACGGGCCAGGACCGCGGCAGCCGCTCGTCGTCGGCGAGGATCTTCTCCACCACCGTCCAGCGCCCGCCGGTCGCCTCGTGCAGCCGCGCGAGGTAGCCGTCGGGGTCGGCGAGCCCGTCGGGATGGTCGACGCGCAGCCCGTCGAGCACGCCCTCGTCCAGCAGTTGGAGGATCTTGGCATGGGTGGCGTCGAACACCTCGGGATCCTCCACGCGCACCCCGATCAGCTCCGAGATGCTGAAGAACCGCCGGTAGTTCAGCTCGGTACGGGCCAGCCGCCACCACACCGGGCGGTACCACTGGGCGTCCAGCAGCTTTGGCAGCGGCAGCCGGGCCGTGCCGGCGCGCAGCGGGAAGGCGTGCTCGTGGTAGCGCAGCACGTCACCGTCGACCACGAGGTGCTCCACCTGTGAGCCGACCGGACCGCCGAGCACCGGCAGCAGCACCCGCCCCTCCTGCGCCTCCCAGTCGATGTCGAACCAGCGCGCGTACGGCGAGCCGGGCCCCTCGCGCAGCACCTCCCACAGGGCGTGGTTGTGCCGGGGCACCATCGCCATGTGGTTCGGCACGATGTCGGCCACCAGGCCCAGACCGTGCTCCCGCGCGGTCCGCGCCAGCGACCGCAGGCCCTCCTCGCCGCCCAGTTCCGCGCGCACGCGCGCGTGATCCACGACGTCGTAGCCGTGCGTGGAGCCGGGCACCGCCTCCAGGACGGGGGACAGGTGCAGGTGCGAGACTCCGAGCGACGCCAGGTACGGTACGGCCGCGGCCGCGGCGGCGAACGGGAACGCGGGCTGGAGCTGCAGCCGGTAGGTGGCCGTGGGCACCCCCGGTCCGGGTCGTACAGACGTCATGGAGACCTACGTACCCAACCCGCCGCCTTTCGCGTCATCGGTCCCTGCGTGCACCCACGCACGCGTGCCTGGCTTCGAGTGAGGGAGACCACGGGGGCCATCCAGTTCGCCAGCGTGCTGCTCGCCGCCCGGAAGTGCGGCTCCCTGTCCGCCGAGGGGCTGACCGGCGGGGCCCTCGCGTTCGGCCAGGTGGCCTGCGGGCCGCTCGTGGGGCGGCCCGCCGACCGGCACGGGCAGCGCACGGTCGTCCTGGCCTTCTCACTCGCCAACGCACCTCGCCGTGGCCCTCTTTGGTCGCCGGGGCGCTCGCGGGCCTGCCTGCGCCCGTCCCGGCCCTTCTCGGGGCCGCCGCGGGCGCCACCGTGCCGCTCGTGGGCCCGCCGGCTCGTACCCGCGAGGTCGCCCTGGCCCGCCGCGCCGGCGCGCCCGAGGCCACCGTCGGCGCCGCGCTCTCCTTCGAGAGCACGCTGGACGACATGTCGTTCCTGCTCGGCCCGGCGCTCGTCGGCCTGGCGGCGGTCCTCGCCCATCCGGCCTACGCGATGGCCGGCGCGGCACTCCTGGTAGCCCTCTGCGGCACCGCCTTCGCCCTGCACCCCACGGCCCGCCTGGTAGCCCCCGCGTACCGGACGAGCCGGCGGGCACGGCCCCCTGGACACGCCTCCCTACGGCACCTCCCCGCTACGTCGGCCGCTGCAGCACCGCCAGGCTCCGGTCGGGCAAGGTGATCAGGTCACCCGCCGCGACCTTCGTGCCGGACCCCGGTGGCACCCCGTCCGGATGCGCCGTGTCGACGACCACCTGCCACTGCCGGCCGTGGTCGGCCGGCACCAGGAAGTCCAGCGGCCCGGGCGAGGCGTTGAACATCAGCAGGAACGAGTCGTCGCTGATGCGCTCCCCGCGCGGGCCGGGCTCGGAGATCGCGTTGCCGTTCAGGAACACCGTCAGCGCCGAGGCCCGCGCCGAGTCCCAGTCCCGCTGGGTCATCTCCGTGCCCTCCGGAGTGAACCAGGCGATGTCGGACAGCTCGTCATGAGTGCCCTCCACCGGACGGCCGTGGAAGAAGCGCCGCCGGCGCAGGACCGGATGGTCCCGGCGCAGCCACACCATCGCGCGCGTGAACTCCAGCAGCTCGCCCGGGTCCGCGTCGTCCTCGGGCCAGTGCACCCACGCGATGTCGTTGTCCTGGCAGTAGGCGTTGTTGTTGCCGTGCTGCGTGCGGGCGAACTCGTCGCCGTGGCTGATCATCGGCACGCCCTGGGACAGCATCAGCGTGGCGACGAAGTTCCGCATCTGCCGGGCGCGCAGCCGGAGCACCTCCGGGTCGTCGCTCTCGCCCTCCGCCCCGCAGTTCCAGGACCGGTTGTGGCTCTCGCCGTCCCGGTTGTCCTCGCCGTTGGCCGCGTTGTGCTTGTCGTCGTACGAGACCAGGTCGTCCAGCGTGAAGCCGTCGTGGCAGGTCACGAAGTTGATCGAGGCCAGCGGCCGGCGGCCGTCGTCCTGATACAGATCCGACGATCCGGTCAGCCGGGAGGCGAACTCGGCGAGCGCCCGCGGCTCGCCCCGCCACAGGTCCCGTACCGTGTCCCGGTACTTGCCGTTCCACTCGGTCCACAGCGGCGGGAAGTTTCCCACCTGATAGCCGCCCTCGCCCACGTCCCAGGGCTCGGCGATCAGCTTCACCTGGGAGACCACCGGGTCCTGCTGCACCAGGTCGAAGAACGACGACAGCCGGTCCACCTCGTGGAACTGCCGGGCCAGCGTCGCCGCGAGGTCGAAGCGGAAGCCGTCGACACGCATCTCGGTGACCCAGTACCGCAGCGAGTCCATGATCAGCTGCAGCACGTGCGGGGACCGCATGAGCAGCGAGTTCCCGGTGCCCGTGGTGTCCGTGTAGTAGCGCGGATCGTCCGCGAGACGGTAGTACGACGGATTGTCGATGCCCTTGAAGGACAGCGTCGGGCCCAGATGGTTGCCCTCGGCGGTGTGGTTGTAGACGACGTCCAGGATGACCTCGATCCCGGCCTCGTGCAGCGCCCGGACCGCCGACTTGAACTCCAGCACCTGCTGGCCGCGGTCGCCCCACGAGGCGTACGCGTTGTGCGGGGCGAAGAAGCCGATGGTGTTGTAGCCCCAGTAGTTGCTCAGGCCCAGGTCGGCCAGCCGATGGTCGTTCACGAACTGGTGAACGGGCATCAGCTCCAGGGCCGTCACCCCGAGCTTCGTCAGATGGTCGATGACCGCCGGATGCGCGAGCGCCGCGTAGGTGCCGCGCAGCTCCTCCGGCAGCCCCGGGTGACGCATGGTCAGGCCCTTGACATGGGCCTCGTAGATCACCGTGTGGTGGTACTCGGTGCGCGGCGGCCGGTCGTCGCCCCAGTCGAAGTACGGGTTGATCACCACGGATGCCATGGTGTGCGGCGCCGAGTCCAGGTCGTTGCGGCTGTCCGGGGCGCCGAAGTGGTAGCCGTACACCTCCTCGCCCCACCGGATCTCACCGCTGATCGCCTTCGCGTAGGGGTCGAGGAGCAGCTTCGCGGAGTTGCAGCGCAGACCGCGCCCGGGGTCGTACGGGCCGTGCACGCGGAACCCGTACCGCTGTCCCGGCATCACGCCCGGCACGTACGCGTGCCGCACGAAAGCGTCGCTCTCGCGCAGTTCCACTGCCGTCTCCGAGCCGTCGTCGTGCAGCAGACACAGCTCTACTCGGTCCGCGGCCTCCGTGAAGACCGCGAAGTTGGTTCCGGCGCCGTCGTAGGTGGCGCCGAGCGGATACGCCTGTCCAGGCCAGACCTGCATGGATACGACTCTCCCAGGTGTGCCGCCGTCCTGGGGCCGCGTTGGCCCCCGAGTCGGCCCGAAAGTGACGGAACCACCCGTGACTTACGTCCCTCTTACCCACCGACCGGCGCACGCGACGGCTGCCGTACCCGCCCGTACTGCTGACCGACCAACAGCCCGTGCCGGTGCACTGGCAGTGCTTCGCCGTCGCACCGCATCGCCCGGCGGGACGTCACCGCTATGAATCCGCTCACTCCCCGTGACCTGGCGTGACAGAACGGCCCTGGGGAATGGCGGAGTTGACGAAAACAGTTGAGAAACCGACCTGTCCATCGGGCTGCACCGCCCACCCCTCGCGGAGTACCCTTCCTTGATCGTTGAGACGGAAAGGCCCGGGGGGCGGAAGGCGGTGCACGGGTGGGCTCGGGAGGGCTGGAGCTGCCCCCTGGTGACGAGGGTCACGAGGGAACCTCCACAGACGTCCCGCCCGGCGCGGTGTCCCTGGCCAGACCGATGAACGCGGGATCCATCGGGCCGGAGCTGGACTGGGACGCCGACGCCTGGCGCGAGGTGCGCACCCGCGCCCAGCGGGCCGGCCGGGCCTACATCTGGCTGAACCTCGTCGAACAGCGGCTGCGCGCGGTCGTGGCCGCCGTACTGCGCCCCATCTACGAACCCGTCCACGGCGACGACTGGGTGGTCGCCGCGGCCGGACCGGCCGGTCAGGAGTGGGTGCAGCGCGCGGTCGCGGTACGCGAAGTCAGCCGCCGCAAGGGCTATCTGCTCGACCCGGCCGACGACAACGTACTCAGCTTCCTCACCCTGCCCCAGCTGCGCGAGCTGATGGTGCAGCACTGGCCGTGCTTCGAACCGTACTTCGACGAGCGCCGCGATCTGGAACTCGCCCTGGACGAGCTGGAGGTGACCCGGAACGTCGTCTCCCGCAACCGGGCGCTGTCCGAGGCCGTCCTGAGCCAGGCCGAGCGGGCCTCGGCCCGGCTGCTGGAGATGCTCGGCTCCGCCGGTGACGTGCCCTCCGCGCGCCGGCTGCCCGTGGACGCGGTCGAGGACCTGGTCGGCGACCGGTACGCCGACGTGGTCGCCGTCCACCCGGACCGGGTACGGCTCATGCGCCAGTTCCCGGCCGAGGACATCTTCGGCTCCGCCCGCCGCCTCGACGCCATCGGCATCGGCCTCAATCTGCTGGTGCAGAACTTCTCCGGCCGCCGCCTGGTCCGGCTCGCCGAGTCCGGCTGCCGGGTGCGGCTGCTCTTCCTCAACCCGGCCTCCAGCTCGGTCAAGCGCCGCGAGCGCGAACTGGGGATGAAACGGGGCGAACTGAGCCGGTCCGTCGAGATGAACATCCTGCACATGCGCCGGGTGCGCTCCCGGCTGCGCGACCCGGGCGCCTTCGAGATCCAGGTCTACGACGAGACACCGCGCTTCACCGCCTACCTGGTGGACGGCGACGGCGCCGACGGCATCGCCGTGGTGCAGTCCTATCTGCGCGGGGCGCGCGGGATGGAGTCGCCGGTGCTGGTGCTGCGCAACGGCGGCAAGCTTGTCAAGTCGGACGATGTGCTCGAAGCCGGACTCTTCCCGACATACCGCGAGGAATTCGAGCTGTCCTGGGCGGATTCGCGCCCGGTGTCCTGAACCGTCCGCTCCGGCAAGCGGAACGCGATCCTCGGATTGTCAGTGCCACGTGCGATGGTGGAAGCCACTGGGGGAAAGCACCACCAAGAAGGGGGGCCGCCCATGGGCTGGCACCGGGAGCTGCTGATCGGCTTCGACCTGGAGACGACCGGGACCGATCCGCGCGAGGCGCGCATCGTCACCGGCGCGGTGATCGAGGTCAGGGCCGGTGAGCCCATGGGCCGCAGGGAATGGCTGGCCGATCCGGGCGTGGAGATCCCGGCCGACGCGGTGGCGGTGCACGGCATCAGCAACGAGCGGGCGACGGCCGAGGGCCACCCGGCCGACCGGGTGGCCGACGCCATCGCCGACGTCCTGGTGGGGTACTGGAAGACGGGCGTCCCGGTCGTGGCCTACAACGCCGCGTTCGATCTCACCCTGCTCTCCGCCGAGCTGCGCCGGCATGCCCTGCCGTCCCTCTCCGACCGCCTCGGCGGCGCCCCGCCCGCCCCGGTCATCGACCCGTACACCATCGACCGCCGGGTCGACCGCTACCGCCGCGGCAAGCGGAACCTGGAAGCGGTCTGCGCCGAGTACGGCATACCCCTCGACGCGGCCCACACGGCCCCGGCCGACGCCCTCGCCGCGGCGCGGCTCGCCTCCGCGATAGCCGACCGCCACCCGAAGGTCGCGTCCCTGAGCCCGGCCGAACTCCACCAGCACCAGATCGAGTGGTATGCGGAGTGGGCGGCCGACTTCCAGGCGTTCCTGCGCCGCAAGGGGGATGCGGGAGCCGTGGTGGACGGGGCGTGGCCCCTAAGGGAGTTGACCGAGAGCGAGGGCCAGCCCGCGTAGACCGCGGGCGGCGTCCCCGCGCAGCTACGGGCAGTCGTGCCGCTGGGGTACCCCTGGGGGCACCCTCAGAACGGATACCACCGCACCGTCTCGTCCCCGTCCCGCAGGGACCCCACCCGCCGTCGGAACTCGGCCAACGCCTTCGGATTGCTCGGGGCGTGCTGGGCCACCCAGGCGCAGCTGGCCGTCTCCCGCGCGCCCCGCAGCACCGCACAGCCCTCCCATTCCCGCACGTCCCACCCGTACGCCGCGGTGAAGGTGTCGTACGCCTCGGCGGGCAGCCCGTACCGGTCCCGGGAGAGGGCCATGACCACCAGGTCGTGCTCGCGCAGGTCGGCGGAGAAGGTCTCCAGGTCGATCAGGACCGGTCCGTCCGGCCCTATGTGCACATTGCGGGGCAGCGCATCGCCATGGATCGGGCCCGGCGGCAGATGGGGCGTCAGCGCGCCCGCGGCCGCCGCGAAACCGTCCCGGCGCGCACGGAGAAACGCCGCGTCCCCGGGGTCGATCACATCGCCCGCGAGCCGCAACCAGCGCTCCACACCGCCCAGCAGCTCGCGGGGCGGCAGCACGAAGGAAGGAGAGGGAAGTGCGTGCACCATGCGCAGCAGCTCCGCCAGGTCCCGCGGCTCGGCCGGGCGTACGGGCTCCGGCAGCCGGTGCCACATCGTCACCGGGTGCCCGTCCACCAGCCGCGGCTTCGGCTCGGCCGCCCGGACCGCCGGCACGCCCGCCTCGGCCAGCCACCCGGCGATGTCCAGCTCGCGCCGGGCCCGCTGCAGCAGCTCGGCGTCCCGGCCCACCTTCACCACCAGATCACCGGCGGCGAACACCGCGTTCTCACCGAGGGCGAGGAGCCGCGCGTCCCGGGCGGCCGGGCCCGGCAGTACACCCGCCGCGGCCAGTACGTCCCGTGCCCGTGCCTCGTCCATCGTGCTTCCTCCGTGCCGTCCCGGTGTGGCGGATCTGCCGTACCCGGCCAGTCTTGCATTCGTACAGGTCGGACGGTGTACGCGGTCCCTTGACGCGGCATCGGGCCTTCAGGGCCATGAACACACCAACCCTCCTCGGCCGCGGCGGGCAACTGGTCGAAGAGGAACTGGTTGAAGGCGAAGCCCGCGGGCGGGGCGATCTCCGATGCGTGGGTGCGTGGTACTGGGCCCACCGCCGTCCCGCCGCCGGGTGGACGGAAAACACTTTGAACGATACGTCTCGTCTCGCCTACGGTGTCGATCATGACTACTCCTCCCGCCCATCTCGCCATGTTCTCCATCGCCGCGCACGGCCATGTGAACCCCAGCCTGGAGGTGATCCGCGAACTCGTCGCCCGGGGCCACCGGGTCACGTACGCCATCCCGCCGGCGTTCGCCGAGAAGGTGGCCGCCACCGGGGCCCGGCCCGTGCCGTACATCTCCACGCTGCCCGGACCCGACGCCGACCCGGCGGCCTGGGGGACCACCCTGCTCGACAACGTGGAGCCGTTCCTGGCCGACGCGATCCAGGCGCTTCCGCAGCTCATCGAGGCCTACGCGGGCGACGAGCCCGATCTCGTGCTGCACGACATCGCCTCCTATCCGGCCCGCGTCCTCGCCCATCGCTGGGGCGTCCCGGCGATCTCCCTGTCCCCGAACCTCGTCGCCTGGGAGGGATACGAGGAGGAGGTGGCCGAGCCGATGTGGGCGGAGCCGCGGAAGACCGCGCGCGGGCAGGCGTACTACGCCCGGTTCGAGGCGTGGCTGGCGGAGAACGGGATCACCCAGCACCCGGATCCGTTCGCCGGGCGCCCGGCCCGCTCGATCGTCCTCATTCCGAAGGCCCTGCAGCCGCACGCCGACCGGGTCGACGAACGCGTCCACACCTTCGTCGGCGCCTGCCAGGGCGACCGCTCAGACCAGGGCGACTGGCAGCGGCCCGCCGGTGCGGAGAAGGTCGCGCTGGTGTCCCTTGGCTCGGCGTTCACCAAGCAGCCCGCGTTCTACCGCGAGTGCGTCCGGGCCTTCGCCGACCTGCCCGGCTGGCACCTGGTCCTCCAGGTCGGCCGGCATGTGGATCCCGCCGACCTGGGCGACGTACCCGGCAACGTCGAAGTGCGCAGCTGGGTGCCGCAGTTGGCGATCCTGCGGCAGGCCGACCTGTTCGTCACGCACGCGGGCGCCGGCGGCAGCCAGGAGGGGCTGGCCACCGCCACCCCGATGATCGCCGTACCGCAGGCCGTCGACCAGTTCGGCAACGCCGACGTGCTCCAGGGCCTCGGCGTCGCCCGCCGGCTGGACACCGAGGAGGCCACCGCCGACCGCCTCCGCGAGGCCGCACTCGCCCTGGTGGGCGACCCGGAGGTGGCCCGCCGCCTGAAGGAGATCCAGGCACAGATGGCGCAGGAGGGAGGTACCGGCCGAGCCGCCGACCTCATCGAGGCCGAACTGACGGGAGCGGCACGGAAATAGGCGCGGGCCCGTCGGCAGCCGAGTGCCGACGGGCCCTTGAGGACGTGTCCGGGCGGGATCAGACGGGCAGTCGCTCGCCCTCCTCGCGCGTGGGCGGCGCGGCGGCCGGCTCCGGCGACTCGTCATGGGTGAGGTCGGGGAGGCGGTGCAGCCACTTCGGCAGGTACCAGTTGCGCTCGCCGAGCAGTGCCATCACGGCCGGCAGCAGCACCCCGCGAATGACGGTCGCGTCGATGAGGACCGCCGCGGCCAGGCCCACGCCCATCTGCTTCATGGACTGCATCGACAGCGTGCCGAAGATCGCGAACACGGCGACCATGATGACCGCCGCGCTGGTGACGACACCGGCCGTGGTGACCACGCCGTGCCGGATCGCGTCCGCCGTCGTACGGCCGCGCATGCGGGCCTCGCGGATCCGGGAGACGACGAACACGTGGTAGTCCATCGACAGCCCGAACAGGATCACGAAGAGGAACAGCGGCAGCCAGGTCACGATCGCGCCGACACCCTCCGCGCCCACCAGCGAGGCACCCCAGCCGTGCTGGAAGACGGCGACGAGGACGCCGTACGCGGCGCCCACCGACAGCAGGTTGAGCACGATCGACGTGAGCGCGACGGTCAGCGAGCGGAACGACAGCAGCATCAGCAGGAAGGCGAAGACGACCACGAACGCGAAGACCGGGAGGACGGAGCCGAGCAACTGGTCGTTGAAGTCGTGGCTGCCGGCGACCTGTCCGGTGACCGGCGCCTGCACGCCGTCCACCTTGCCGAGCGTGGCGGGCCGGACCTCGTCCCGCAGCTTGTCCAGGCTCTTGACCGCCCGGTCCATGTCGGAGCCGCCGACCAGTGGCACGGAGATCAGCGCGACGTTCTGCGCGTCGTGCAGCCGGATGTCGACCGGGCCGTGCGAGGCGCCCGAGGCGATCGCCTGCTTCTTGAAGTCGGCCAGTGCCTGCCGTACTTCGGGGGCGTTGATGTCCTTGGCCTTGACGACGACCTGGGCCGGCTCACTGCCGCCAGGGAAGGCCTCGTTGACCCGGTCGTACGTCTGCACCATCGGCAGTGACTTGCCGAACTCCTGGTCCAGGGTGAGCTGTTGCGTCTTCATGCCCAGCGCGGGCGCCGCGATCGCCAGCAGCGCACCGGCCGCCACGACGACGGAGACCAGCGGCTTGGCCAGCACGCCACGCAGGACGGCCGTCCAGAACCGGCTGCCCTCGTTCGCGCCGTGCTTGCGGCTCCGGCGGGCGAGGAACGGGATCCGCCCCTTCTCGACGCGCTCGCCGAGCAGCGAGAGGAGGGCGGGCAGGACGGTGACCGAGCCGACCATGGCGACCGCGACCACCATCATCGAGGCCAGACCCATCGCCTCGAAGGTGGCGAGACCGGTGAACAGCATGCCCGCCATCGCCACGCACACCGTGACACCGGAGACGATGATGGCCCGGCCGCTGGTGGCGGCGGCGATCCGCAGGGCGGTGCCCGGGTCCCGCCCGGCCTGCCGCTCCTCGCGCTCGCGGCGCAGGTAGAAGAGGCAGTAGTCGACGCCGACGGCCATACCGACCAGCAGCATCACGGAGTTGGCGGTGTCGCTCATCGGCTGCAGATGGCTGACGATGCCCATCAGGCCCATCGTCGCCATGATCGCGGTGATCGCGAGGGCCACCGGCAGCAGCGCCGCCACCAGCGCCCCGAAGGCGATCAGCAGGATGCCGAGCGCCACCGGCACCGCCGAGTACTCGGCCTGCTGGAAGTCGTCCCCGAAGGCGTCCTTGTACTGCTTCTGCATGCTGGCGCCGCCGATCTCCTCGATCCGCAGCGAGCCGTGCGCCTTCTGCACCCCCGCGACGGCGTTCAGCACCGGTTCGACCCGGTCGACGGCCGTCTTGGCATCGCCGCGCATGTCGAACTGCACCAGTGCGCTGCGGCCGTCACGGGAGATCGTGTGCGTGTCGTACGGCGAGGTCACGCCCGTGACCTTCCCGGTGTCCTGGACGGCCTTCACCACGTCGGTGACGGCGGCCCGGAACTCGGACCCGGTCGCCGTCAGGGTCGTGTCCTTGGACTGGATCAGGACGGTCTCGCCGGCCGGCTCCTTGATCCCCGCGTCATCGATGATCAGGGCGGCGGTGTGTGTCTCGCCCTTCAACTGGTTGTTCTCGTCCACGTCGACCCGGCCCGCCGCCGAGCCGAGCCCCATCGCCAGCACGACGAACAGCACCCATATGCCGACGGCCGCCCAGCGGTGCCGGGCGCTCCAGCCGCCGGCGCGGGCCGCCAGCCCCCGCACCCGCATGTCCCTGTTCCCCATCGCGGGTCTTCCCCCCTGTGTGCGGTGGCGGCCCCCTGCCGCCACATCTGCGCTTGCTCCGGTACGACCGTATGAGCCGGATAAACGCCGCTCCTCGTGCTGCCCGGTGAACTCTGCGGCCGGTCCGTCACCACTGGGGAGGACGACGGTCCCTTACACCTATCCGCACGTCTCGGGGACACGTCTCGGGGTTCGCGCAGCCGGCGCCACAACGAGAGGACATGGGTTGTCCGTTCTGCCGCCGGCGCGCGGTTTGTGATTACGAAGACTTGTTGAACAAGTCACAGGTGCGTGTAGAGGTTGATCCAGTGCCCGCCGATCGGCGAGAGTTTCGCGCAGTCCCGTCCCGCACGGGCCCGGCCGTCGTGCCCGCCCCCACGGGGCACGACGGCCGCAGGACCTGTCCGGCGATTCCCCCCCCACGCTCGGCTTCGCTCGCGCGGGGGGACCCCAGCGCCGCCGCGAGGCCCGCCTCCGGGCGGACGACGGGAATCGCCGGACAGGGCCTAGGGTGGCCGGATGACGACCTACGCGGCGCTGTTGCGCGGAATCAACGTCGGCGGCAGCAAGAAGCTCCCCATGGCCGACCTCCGCACTCTGCTCGCCGGACTCGGGCACACCGGCGTACGGACCTATCTGCAGAGCGGCCAGGCCGTCTTCACCGCCGGTCACGGGGATGAGGAGTCGCTGGCGGCGGAGCTGACCCGGGCGATCGAGGAGCGGTTCGGCTTCCCGGTCGACGTGCTCGTACGCGACCACGCCTACCTCCGGGCGGTCGCCGAGGACTGCCCGTTCCCGGCCGCCGACCTGGAGGCCAGGCAGTTGCACGTCACGTACTTCTCGGCGGCCGTCACCCCGGACCGCTACGCGGACATCGACCAAGCCGCCCATCTCCCCGAGGAGTTCCAGCTCGGCGACCGCTGCCTCTACCTCTACGCCCCGGACGGCCTCGGCCGTTCCAAGCTCGCCGAGGCGCTGTCCCGTCCGCGCCTGACCAAGGGCCTGATCGCCACGAGCCGCAACTGGAACACCGTGGTCAAACTGGTCGAGCTGACGGCTCCGGGAGCGTGACCGACCGCGGGCCGAGCAAGGGCGTGTGCGAGGCTCTGGTCCATGCGCTACATCATCATCGGGGCCGGCGCGGTCGGCGGGACCGTCGGCGGGCGGCTGGCCCAGGCCGGGCGCGAGGTCGTCCTCGTGGCACGCGGCCGGCATCTGGCGGCACTGGAGGAGCACGGGCTGCGACTACGGGTGCCGGAAGGGGAGTTGACGTACCGGCTGCCCGCCGTCGCCGGACCCGGCCCGCTCGGTGAACTGCGCGCCGACGACGTCCTCGTCCTCGCCGTGAAGACACAGGACACCGCGGCCGCCCTGGAGGCCTGGGCGGACGTGCCCGTCGCGGGCGGCGGCCGCGCCGCCGATCGGCTGCCGCTCGTCTGCCTGCAGAACGGCGTGGAGAGCGGGCGGCTGGCGCTGCGCCGCTTCCGTCAGGTGTACGGCGTCTGCGTCTGGCTGCCCTCGACCTTCGTGGAGCCCGGCGTCGTCTCCGCCGCCGGTACCCCGCTCACCGGCATCCTGCACCTCGGCCGCCTGCCGCACGGCGCCGACGACACCGCCCGCCGGATCGCCGCCGACCTGGCGGCCTCCCACTTCGAGGCTCCGGTCGTGCCGGACATCGACCGCTGGCAGTACGCCAAGCTGCTCTGGAACCTCGGCACCGCCTTCGAGGCGGTGTGCGGGCCGCCCGCCGACGAGGTGGCGCACGCTCTGCTTGCGCGTGTGCGGGCCGAAGGGGAGGCCGTGCTCGACGCGGCCGGCATCGCCCACGCGAGCGCCGGGGAACAGCGCGCGGCCCGTGGCGACAAGGTCACGCTGGTGCCGCTGGACGGGGCCCCGCGCGGCGGCGGTTCCTCCTGGCAGTCCCTCGCCCGGGGCACCGGCACCATCGAGGCCGACTATCTCAACGGGGAGATCGTCCTCCTCGGCCGGCTGCACGGCGTACCGACCCCGCTGAACGAGCTGCTCCAGCGGCTCGCCAACCGGTTCGCACGAGAGCGCCGGGCCGCCGGGTCCATGCCGGTCGCGGAACTGGAGCGCCTGGCGGACGAGACCGTGGCGGGCGTTCACTGACGAACGAATCGGTGGTGGGCGCCCCTTGATCGCGGCTCGCCGTCGACTGACGGTGATTCCGGTTGATCTTCCGGCCGGATTGGCGTTTCGTGGGCCCCGGCAGGTGCGTGGGCTGCTCGTGCAGGGGCGCGCGGGAAGAGCGGCGGGATGACGGGGGAACGGTGGACGACTGCACGGAGGATGTTGGGCGGCGGCTCGCGGCGCGGTTCGAGGCGGACCGGCCGCATCTGGCCGCCGTGGCCTACCGGTTGCTCGGCTCGGCCACCGAAGCCGACGACGCTCTGCAGGAGGCCTGGCTGCGGGCCCGCGAGACCGACCTCGACGAGATACGGAACCTCACCGGCTGGCTGACCACGGTGGTGACCCGGGTCTGCCTCAACCTGCTGCGGGCCCGCCGCAACCGGCGCGAGGAGTTCCTCGACGCCCAGGACGGCGCTCACGACACCGCCCTCGACGCCGCCCTCGAAACTCCGGCCTTTTCCGCCGAGGCCGGCGACCCCGCCCGGGAGGCGTTGCTGGCCGACGAGGTCGGGGTGGCGCTGCTGGTCGTCCTGGACACCCTGAGCCCGGCCGAGCGGGTCGCCTTCGTGCTGCACGACATGTTCGCCGTGCCCTTCGAGGAGATCGCCCCGCTGGTCGAGCGGACCCCGGCCGCCACCCGACAGCTGGCCAGCCGGGCTCGCCGCCGCGTCCAGGGCCGGCCGCCCGCGCCCGCCGCCGACGCCGTACGCAGGCGCCGGGCCGTCGAGGCGTTCCTGGCCGCCACCCGCGGCGGTGACTTCACGGCCCTGGTCGCCCTGCTCGACCCGGACGTGGTGCTGCACGCCGACGCGCTGGTCGTGCCCACACCCGCCCCGATCACGGTGCGCGGTGCCGAGCCCGTCGCCCAGGGCGCGATGGCGGCCATGGCTCGTGCCCAGTTCACCGGACTCGCCCTGCTGGACGGCGAGTTCGGCCTGGTCATGGCGCCGTACGGGCGGCCGCGCCTGGTGCTGGCCTTCGCCTTCGGTACGGACGGCCGGATCACCCGGATCGCGGTCGTCGCGGAGCCGGAACGCCTGGGCGGGACGGAGATCGCGGTCGTGGGCGCGGCGCAGGAGGGAGCCGGCGGGCCCGGCGAAGTGGCCCAGTGAATCGGGAGCTGATTGGCCCGCCCCACTGCGCCACCGCGCGACTAGCGTTGCCGTCATGACGTACCGCGACACCGCCGACGGCACCGCTGCCGACTCCGCCCCGACCCGCGTCGACTTCTTCTTCGACCCGGCCTGCCCCTTCGCCTGGATCACCTCCCGCTGGATGCTGGAGGTCGAGCGCCTGCGCAGGCTCGACCTCCGGTTCCGGGTGATGAGCCTGTATCTGCACAACGACGGCAACGAACTCCCCGACTGGTACCGGGACTTGGTGGACCGCTCCATCGGCCCGGTGCGGGTCGCCGTGGCCGCCGCCGAACGGCACGGGGAGACGGTGCTGCGCGACCTCTACACCGCGTTCGGCACCCGGATCCACGAACGCGGGATCAAGGACTTCGACCAGGTGATCGCCGAGTCGCTGGCCGAACTGGGGCTGCCCGCCGACCTGTTGATCGCAGCCGACGACCCGTCGTACGACGACGCGCTGCGCCGCAGCCATGCGGCCGGTGCCGAGCCGGAGTCGGGCGGCTATGTGGGTACGCCGACCCTCCACGTCGACGGCACGGTGTGGTTCGGCCCCGTGCTGCGCGCCGTGCCGCGCGGTGCCGAGGCGGCCGAACTCTTCGACAGCTTCCGGGTGCTGGCCCGCCACCCCGACCTCTTCGAACTCAAGCGCACCCGCACCGGCGCCCTTCGCTTCGACTGACCCAGGAAGCCCAGTGGCCGATAACCGCCCCTCAAACGGAACGCGTTCGCGGATCGTGTGACACACGGTCCGTGACCGGCGCAGAACGAAGAGCCGCCACGTTCCGACGTCACAGGGGAGCGCCGGACCGTGGCGGCCCCCCCTATCACGCCTCCGGCCCCCGAGGCCAGCGCTCACCGAACTACGCGACAAACCCAGGGGAGCGTCCCTAGGGTGAAGCGCGCGGACGGCCGGAGAGGGGGCGGATGAGCGTGACGGGCAGAGCGGCACCGGTGCTGCCGCGGTACCGCGGGCACGGGGCACCCCGGCGGCCGGGTCCGGGCATCGATCGCAGGCGGCCGAGCCCAGACGTCGGCCGTGCATCGGACGCCCGGCACGCGCGCGTGTCCGTGCGCCAACGCGCGGTCCCCGACCGCCGACGCGCCTGCCGCGGAGTGGCCGTGCCGGTCACGGTCCTCGGAGCAGTCGTACCGGTGGCGGTCCTCGCAACGGTCGTATCGACCGCGGTCCGCGTCGGTCTCCGGGACGCGGTCAACGGACACCGTTCACCCGGATGGGTGGCGGTTTTCGGCCCACTCGGCGCCCGAGCGGCCCCCGCGGCCGGCACAGCCGGGCCATGCGCACTCCCGCTGGAACCGGCCGGCGAGGCCGCGCCGCACCAGCGCGAATGCGCCAACATCCGGCCCCGCTCCATCCGCCCCCGTGCGGGCGAGGCCGCCCGCACCCAGCCGTTCCTCGGCAGGACCGGCAAGAACGAACAGGCGCCCCGCGCCCCCGGCAGCCACGCGCATCTCCACCCCGAGGTGACGCAGGCCGTTCCGGGGACGCCGGGCGCCGGCCTGGCCCATCGGCCGACCGTCCAGCCTCCCTGCTGCACACGGGAGTTGGGCGCGTCCGTGATGTCGCCGAGCGGCGTCGTCACCCCCGGCAAGGCGTTCCAGGCCGCCGGCACACACACCCTCAACATCGGTAACGTCAGCGGCAGCTTCGGCAACCGGCGCCCCATCGCCAAGGGCGGCCGGCAGACGCCCGGACCCCGAGGCGCATCCGCGCCCCCGTGCGGCCAGGGCCGCAGGAATCCCGGCCGCCCATGCCGAAGCCAACCCCCCACACCTGCAGGCCCCTTGGGTCCACAAGCGAGGACAGGACATGAGCACCTACAACTTCGGAAACGCAGGCGGCCCGGCCAACTTCGGTGACTTCGGCCGTTTCGACATGGACGGCACACCCGACCTCGAAACCCTCATGGCCGTGGCCGACCGGCTCACGGAGGCACTGCGGGCCGAGTACCCGGGGATCATCGGGTACGGAGAGGTCATCCAGGCCGAGCTGGCGCTGTCCGCCGAGGACGGCCTGCCGCCCAACCGGGGCCGGATCCGCACCGCGCTGGAGAACATCGCCATCGCGGCGGGCGCCGGTACCGGCAGCCTCACCTTCACCCGGCACCTCACGCACGCATTCGACCTGTGACCGCCGGAGCCCCGCCGCCACGGGGCTCCGCCCGCAGTCGCCGGAGCGGTCAGACCCGCCGGAGCGGTCAGGCGCCCAGCGCCGCCAGAGCCGGCCGGCGTGCCGCGTCGTAGCGCTCCAGGAGCACCCGCGCCACCTCCGGCGCGGGCCCGAGCACAGCCGCCCGTACGTCCGCCTCGGCCGCGCCCCGCGCGATGCGGTCCGGGAGGAAGCCGGGGGCCAGGACGTACGGCGCGACGGCGACCCGCTCGCAGCCGAGGGCGCGCAGCTCGGCCACGGCGTCCTCGGTGCGGGGCAGGGATGCGGAGGCGAACGCAGGCCGCACGGCGCACCAACCGGTGTGCCACCACTCCCGCGCGATGTCGGCGATCACTGCGATCGCCTCCGGGTCGGAGGACCCCGCCGAGGCCAGTACGACCCCGGTCGAGGACTTGTCGGCGGGCGTCAACCCCGCCTCGTACAGCCGCCGTTCCAGTGCCGACAGCAGCAGCGGGGACGGGCCGAGCACGTCCGCCTGCCGGATCCGCAGCCGGGCCGGCGCCGCCCGCAGTACGGCGGGGATGTCGGCCTTGGCGTGGAAGGCGCGGGTCAGCAGCAGCGGCAGGGCGACGACGTCCCGTACGCCCTCCGCCGCGAGCGACTCCAACACCCCGTCCACGGACGGGACGTTGAAGTCCAGGAAGCCGGTCTCGACGCGCAGCCCCGGACGCAGCGACCGTACCCGCTCCACCAGAGCGTGCACGGTCGCGGCGTGCCGTGGATCACGGCTGCCGTGGGCGATGACGAGAAGGACCGGGGCGCGCATGTCAGCCCTTCACCAGCAGGCCGCGGCTGCGCAGCACCCACCGCTCCAGCGGGCTGAAGATCAGCAGGTCGATGGCGATGCCGACGAACAGGATCAGGAAGATCGCCTCGAACACCATGGACATGGAGCTGGCGTTGCGGCCGTTCTCCAGCAGCGCACCCAGACCGATGCCCAGGTCGGGGGAGGAGGCGATGATCTCCGCGGCCATCAGCGAACGCCAGGAGAAGGCCCAGCCCTGCTTCAGGCCCGCCAGATAGCCCGGCAGCGCGGCCGGCAGCACGATGTGCCAGGCGCCCTTCAGGCCGGTCGCCCCCATCGTGCGGCCCGCCCGCAGGAACAGCGGCGGCACCTGGTCGATGCCGGAGACCAGGCCGTTGGCGATGGAGGGGACGGCGCCCAGCAGGATCACCGCGTACATCATCGAGTTGTTCAGGCCCAGCCAGATCACCGCGGGCGGCACCCATGCCACCGACGGCAGCGACTGCAGACCGGAGAGCACCGGACCTATGGCCGCGCGCAGGAACTTCACCCGGGCCACCAGCAGGCCCAGCGGGGTGCCGATGGCCAGCGCGAACAGGAAGCCCAGCAGACCGCGCGAGACGCTGGTCCAGATGTAGTCGAGCAGTGTGCCCTGCAGCCAGGCGGTCTTGAACTCGTTGCCGACGTCGGCGGGCGAGGGCAGCTTCGTCGGATCGCCGACGATCTTGAAGGAGATCAGTGCCTGCCACACCGCCAGCACCACCAGCGTGGCGACGATCGGCGGCAGGATCTTGTTGGCGAAGGTCTGCCGGAAGGGCGTCCGGCCGGTGACGGCGGTCTCCAGAGCGTCCAGGCCCGCCTCGACGCTTCCCGCGTCCGCGGGGGTCCTGGTCTCAGTGCTGGCCATGGCGGCGGATCTCCCCACGCAGGACTTCGGTGATCTCCAGGGACAGTTCGGCGACCGGCGCGTCCTCGATGCGCCGCGGCTGCGGGATGTCCACCTGCCACTCGCGTGCCACCCGGCCCGGCCGGGACGACAGCAGCACGACCCGCTGCGCGAGCCGCACCGCCTCGCGCACGTTGTGCGTGACGAACAGCACCGACAGGCCCGTCTCCGCCCAGATCCGGGTCAGTTCGTCGTGCAGCAGGTCACGGGTGATGGCGTCCAGCGCGGCGAACGGCTCGTCCATGAGAAGCAGTTGACTGTCCTGGGCGAGCGCACGGGCCATCGCCACGCGCTGGCGCATGCCGCCGGACAGCTCGTGCACCCGCTTGCCGTACGCGCCCTGCAGCCGGACGAGTTCGAGGAGGCGCTCGGCCCGCTCGCGCCGCTCGTTCTTGGGAACTCCCCGGAGTTTCAGGGCGAGTTCGATGTTCTTGCCCGCGGTCAGCCACGGGAACAGGGCGTGCTCCTGGAACATCAGAGCCGGCCGCCCGTTGGTCGTGATGCTGCCGGCGGAGGGCCGGTCGAGCCCCGCCACCAGGTTCAGCAAGGTCGACTTGCCGCAGCCCGAGGCTCCCAGGAGGGTGACGAACTCGCCCGGCGCGACATCGAGGCTGATGTCGTCCAGGACGAGCTGCTGCCCGCCGGGTCCCGGAAAGGACTTCGAGACGTGCTCGATGCGCGCCGCATGGTCTACGGACTCGGCGGCCTCGGCGAAGGTTGTGGCCATGGTCGTCACCTCCTGGGAACTCATCGGCTACGAGGGCTACTTGACGCCGAGACCGGCGTCGCTGACGGTGGGGCGGCCCTCGGCCTTGAGGACCTGGTTCAGGAGGGTGAGGTCATAGATGCCGTCCAGCTTCGGCTTGTCCAGGAGACCGGCCTTGACCGCGTGCTGCGCCTCGGAGTCCAGGGTCGCGGCCAGCGGATCGTCCGTGAACTGGATGGACTTCCACGCCGGGTCGAGGACCTTCGCCGGCAGTGCCTTGCCGGAGTCGTCCGCCAACTGCTTGTTCGCGGCGGTCTTCGCCGCGTCCGGGTTGGCGTTGATCCACTTGTTGGTCTCGGCCGAGGCCTTCAGGACCGCCTCGACGGCCTTCGGGTGCTGCTTCAGGAAGTCCTGCCGCACGATGATGTTCGTGATCACGAACTTCTTGTCCGGCCACAGCGACGACTCGTCCAGCAGCACCTTGCCGCCCTCGGCGACCAGCTTCGACGCGGTCGGCTCCGGCACCCAGGCGCCGTCGATGGAGCCGGACTTGAAGGCGTCCGGGGTCACCTTGTTGTCGGTGCGGACCACCGACACGTCGCCCTTGCCGCTCTGCGCGTCGACCTTCCAGCCCTGCGAGGAGATCCAGTTGAGGAACGCCACGTCCTGCGTGTTGCCCAGCTGCGGGGTCGCGATCCTCTTGCCCTTGACGTCCTGCAGGGACTTGATCTTCTTCGGGTCGACGACCAGCTTCACGCCGCCCGACGCCGAACCGCCGATGATGCGCAGGCTCTTGCCGTCGGACTTGGTGTAGCCGTTGATCGCGGGGGAGGGGCCGATCCAGCCGATGTCGATGGCGCCCGAGTTGAGGGCCTCGATCTCGGACGGGCCCGCGTTGAAGAGCTGGTACTTGGGCTGGGTGGCGCCCAGTTCCTTCTGGAAGATGCCCTGTTCCCGGCCGACCAGCGCGGTCGCGTGGGTGAGGTTCCCGAAGTAGCCGATCTTCACAGAGTCGAGGCCGTCGATCTTCTTGGCCCCGGCGGCCACCTTGGCGCTGTCGTCGTTCTTGGAATGGGACCCGTAGCCGCAAGCTGCGAGTGCGAGCAGGGGGAGTGCGGCGAGCACGGCTGTGCCGCGGCGGATGAGCTGTGAGCGGTTGGCAGGCACGGGAGGTGTTCCTCTCGTTGGCCCGGCGGTCACGGTCTCTCAGGTCGTGGCCGGGAGTTCGGCAGGGGTCTTCGTCGCAACCGGGACGTCGGGTGGGGGGTGAGGGCGCGCAAGCGGTGCGCGTACGTCAGCGCACACATCGTGCGACCCCGCCCTGCCCGCTGCCGAGGGCGCCGCTGCCGATGCGGCCGCCCTCCTTCGCGAACGTCGAGTAGACATCGGTCGTCGTCATGGTCAGAAGTCCCAGCCGTCGTCGTCGGCCGCGTCCTTGACCGGCTCGGGCGTGGCGAACGACTCGCCGACCATGCCCGCGGTCAGCGTGGTGCCGTCGCTCGGGTCGATCAGGATGAAGGAGCCCGTGCGGCGCGAGTCGGCGTAGGAGTCCACCGGAAGCGGCTCGGCGGTACGGATCTTCACCCGGCCGATGTCGTTGGCGACGAGCTGTCCCGGGTGCGGGTGCAGGGACAGGTCGTCCAGAGTCAGCCGGGACGGGATGTCCTTCACGATCGCCTTGACCGTGCGGGTGCCGTGCTTGAGCAGCACCCGGTGGCCGACGGTCAGGGGCGCGTCGGCGACATGGCAGACCGTGGCCTCGACGTCCTGTGTGGTGGCCGGGGCGTCCTTGGTCGGGACGATCAGGTCGCCGCGCGAGACGTCGACGTCGTCCGTGAGCAGGACGGTCACCGACTGGGTGGTCCAGGCCACGTCGACCGGTTCGCCGAGGAGGTCGATGGCGGAGATGGTGGTGGTGCGGCCGGAGGGCAGGATGGTGACCGGGTCGCCGACGCGGAACGTGCCGGCCGCGATCTGGCCCGCGTAGCCCCGGTAGTCCGGGTGCTCGGCGGTCTGCGGCCGGATCACGTACTGCACGGGCAGCCGGGCGTGGCAGTGCGCCAGGTCGTGGCTGACCGGGACAGTCTCCAGGTGTTCCAGCACGGTCGGGCCGCCGTACCAGTCCATTTTCGCGGACGGCTCCACCACGTTGTCTCCGGCGAGCGCCGAGATCGGGATGGCGGTGACCTCGGGGACGCCCAGTTCGGTCGCGTACGCCGTGAACTCCTCGGCGATCGCGGCGAACACGCTCTCCTCGTACGCGACGAGGTCCATCTTGTTGACGGCGAGGACGACGTGCGGGACGCGCAGCAGGGCCGCGATCGCGGCGTGGCGCCGGGTCTGCTCGACCACGCCGTTGCGGGCGTCGACGAGGATCACGGTCAGCTCGGCGGTGGAGGCGCCGGTGACCATGTTGCGGGTGTACTGCACATGGCCCGGTGTGTCGGCCAGGATGAAGCGGCGGCGGGGGGTGGCGAAGTAGCGGTAGGCCACGTCGATGGTGATGCCCTGCTCACGCTCCGCCCGCAGGCCGTCGGTGAGCAGCGCGAGGTCCGGGGCCTCCTGGCCGCGGCTCGCGGAGGCCCGTTCCACCGCCTCCAGCTGGTCGGTGAGGACCGACTTGGAGTCGTGCAGCAGCCGGCCGACGAGCGTGGACTTGCCGTCGTCGACGGAGCCGGCCGTGGCGAACCGCAGCAGGGTGGTGGCCGAGAGCTCCTCGGTCGTGATCGTGCTCATGTCTAGAAGTACCCCTCGCGCTTGCGGTCTTCCATCGCGGCCTCGGAGAGCTTGTCGTCGGCACGGGTCGCGCCGCGCTCGGTCAGCCGGGAGGCAGCGATCTCGGTGATGACCTGGTCCAGGGTCACCGCGTCGGAGTCGACGGCGCCGGTGCACGACATGTCGCCGACGGTGCGGTAGCGCACCTGCCGCTTCTCGACACGCTCGTCGTCCTTGGGCCCGCCCCACTCGCCGGCCGTCAGCCACATCCCATTGCGCTGGAACACCTCGCGTTCGTGCGCGAAGTAGATCTGCGGCAGCTCGATGTCCTCGCGGGCGATGTACTGCCACACGTCCAGTTCGGTCCAGTTGGACAGCGGGAACACTCTGACGTGCTCCCCGGGGGCGTGCCGGCCGTTGTACAGGTTCCACAGCTCGGGCCGCTGGCGGCGCGGGTCCCACTGCGAGAACTCGTCACGCAGTGAGAACACCCGCTCCTTGGCGCGGGCCTTCTCCTCGTCCCGGCGCCCGCCGCCGAAGACCGCGTCGAACTTCTCGGCCTGGATCTTCTCCGTGAGCGGGAGGGTCTGCAGCGGGTTGCGGGTGCCGTCGGGACGTTCCTTCAGCACACCGCGGTCGATGTAGTCCTGGACGGAGGCCACATGGAGGCGCAGCCCATGGGCAGCCACCACATGGTCCCGGTACTCAAGAACCTCAGGGAAGTTGTGTCCCGTGTCCACATGGAGCAGCGAGAACGGCACGGCCGCCGGCGCGAACGCCTTCAGCGCCAGGTGCAGCATGAGGATGGAGTCCTTGCCGCCGGAGAACAGGATCACCGGGTTCTCGAACTCGCCCGCCACCTCGCGGAAGATGTGCACCGCCTCGGACTCCAGCGCGTCCAGGTGCGAGAGCGCGTACGGAGCGCCCGTACCCTCCTCGGCCTCGGCAACGGTCGTCGTCATGCCAGTCCCCTCTCGGTGAGCAGCGCGTGCACCGACGCCGCCGACTCCTGCACGCTCTGGTGCTGCGACTCGATCCGCAGATCCGGCGTCTCGGGCTCCTCGTAGGGGTCGTCGACCCCGGTCAGCCCGGTCAGCTCACCCGCGGCCTGCTTGGCGTACAGGCCCTTCACATCGCGTACGGAGCACACCTCGACCGGGGTCGCCACATGCACCTCGACGTATGCCGTGTCGTTCTCCTGATGCCGCTTGCGCACCGCGTCGCGGCTGTCCGCGTAGGGGGCGATCACCGGGACGAGCGCCGTGACGCCGTTGCGGGCGAGCAGTTCGGCGACGAAGCCGATCCGCTGCACGTTGGTGTGCCGGTCCTCGCGGGAGAAGCCGAGGCCTGCGGAGATGAACTCGCGGATCTCGTCGCCGTCGAGCACCTCGACGCGCCGGCCCTCGGCGCGCAGCCGGCCGGCCAGCTCGTGCGCGATGGTGGTCTTGCCGGCGCTCGGCAGACCCGTGAGCCAGACGGTGGCTCCGCTCGTCACGTCGTTCTCCTGAATCTGATGGTTCGTCATCCGTGCAGCCCGCACTCGGTCTTGGCGCGCCCGGCCCAGCGGCCGGCCCGCGCGTCCTCGCCCGCAAGGACCCGCCGGGTGCACGGGGCGCAGCCGACGGAGGCGTAGCCGTCCATCAGCAGCGGGTTGGTGAGGACACCGTGTTCGGCGACGTAGGCGTCCACGTCGTCCTGCGTCCAGCGGGCGATCGGGGAGATCTTGACCTTCTGCCGCTTCTCGTCCCAGCCGACGACCGGGGTGTTCGCCCGGGTCGGGGACTCGTCGCGGCGCAGCCCGGTCGCCCACGCCTGGTAGCCCTTCAGCCCCTCTTCCAGCGGCTTGACCTTGCGCAGCGCGCAGCACAGGTCGGGGTCGCGGTCGTGCAGCTTCGGGCCGTACTCGGCGTCCTGCTCGGCGACCGTCTGCCGCGGAGTGAGCGTGATGACGTTGACGTCCATCACGGCCGCCACGGCGTCGCGGGTGCCGATGGTCTCCGGGAAGTGGTAACCGGTGTCGAGGAAGACGACGTCCACACCCTTGAGCACGCGCGAGGCGAGATGGGCGACGACGGCGTCCTCCATCGACGAGGTGACGCAGAACTTCGCGCCGAAGGTGCCCACCGCCCACTGCAGGATCTCCAGGGCGGAGGCATCCTCCAGGTCACGGCCCGCCTGCTCGGCGAGCGCCCGCAACTCGTCCGCCGTACGGTCTTGCTGAACCATCGTCATATCCGGTCGTCCCCTCCGCTGTCGGCTCGCCGAAGACCCCGGGCCAGCAGCCCGAGGAACTTCAGCTGGAATGCGCGGTTGCAGGCCCCGCATTCCCAGGCGCCGTGACTCCCTTCCAGAGCTTCGCTCGGCCGAAGGTCCTCGTCGCCGCAGTAGGGGCAGTAGAACGGTGCGGCGCGCTCGCTCATGACAGCGCCTCCTCGGAGGCACGCGCCGCCCAGGTGGCGAACCGCTCGCCGGCCTCGCGCTCGGCCTGGTAGCGCTTGAGGACCCGCTCGACGTAGTCGGGCAGCTCGTCCGAGGTCACTTTCAGGCCGCGCACCTTGCGGCCGAAACCCGGCTCCAGGCCGAGTGCGCCGCCGAGGTGCACCTGGAAGCCCTCGACCTGCTCGCCCTTGTCGTTCAGGACCAGCTGGCCCTTGAGACCGATGTCCGCGACCTGGATACGGGCGCAGGCGTTCGGGCAGCCGTTGATGTTGATCGTGATCGGCTCGTCGAAGTCCGGGATGCGGCGCTCCAGCTCGTCGATCAGCGCGATGCCGCGCGCCTTGGTCTCCACGATGGCGAGCTTGCAGAACTCGATGCCGGTGCAGGCCATCGTGCCGCGCCGGAACGGGGACGGGCTGACCGAGAGGTCCAGCGCCTCGAGACCGGCCACCAGGGACTCGACCTGCGCCTCCTCGACGTCCAGCACGATCATCTTCTGCTCGACGGTGGTGCGGACCCGGCCCGAGCCGTGTGCCTCGGCGAGATCGGCGATCTTGGCCAGCAGTGTGCCGTCGACCCGGCCGACGCGCGGCGCGAAACCGACGTAGAACCGGCCGTCCTGCTGCCGGTGCACACCGACGTGATCGCGCCAGCGCTCCACCGGCTGTGCGGGCGCCGGGCCGTCGGTCAGCTTCCGCTTCAGGTACTCGTCCTCCAGCACCTGGCGGAACTTCTCCGCGCCCCAGTCGGCGACCAGGAACTTCAGCCGGGCGCGGGTGCGCAGCCGCCGGTAGCCGTAGTCACGGAAGATCGAGATGACGCCCTCGTAGACGTCCGGGACCTCGTCCAGCGGGACCCAGGCGCCGAGCCGGACGCCGATCTTCGGGTTGGTGGACAGGCCCCCGCCGACCCACAGGTCGAAGCCGGGGCCGTGCTCGGGGTGGACGACACCGACGAACGCGACGTCGTTGATCTCGTGCGCCACGTCCAGCAGTGGCGAGCCGGAGACCGCCGACTTGAACTTGCGGGGCAGGTTCGAGAACGCCTTGTTGCCGATGATCCGGCGGTGGATCTCCTCGACGGCCGGGGTGCCGTCGATGATCTCGTCCGCGGCGATGCCGGCGACCGGGGAGCCGAGGATCACGCGGGGCGTGTCGCCGCAGGCCTCGGTGGTGGACAGGCCGACCGCCTCGAGCCGGTCCCAGATCGCGGGCACGTCCTCGATCCGGATCCAGTGCAGCTGGATGTTCTGCCGGTCGGTGATGTCCGCGGTGCCGCGCGCGAACTCCTGCGAGATCTCGCCGATCACCCGCAGCTGCCGCGTCGACAGCCGCCCGCCGTCGATGCGCACCCGCAGCATGAAGTACTCGTCGTCCAGCTCCTCCGGCTCCAGGATCGCGGTCTTGCCGCCGTCGATTCCCGGCCGGCGCTGGGTGTACAGCCCCCACCAGCGCATCCGGCCGCGCAGGTCGTTCGGGTCGATCGAGTCGAAACCGCGCTTGGAGTAGATCGTCTCAATGCGTGTCCGCACATTGAGACCGTCATCGTCCTTCTTGAACTGCTCATTGCCGTTGAGCGGGGTGAAGTGACCCACGGCCCACTGACCCTCACCACGGTGACGGCTCACCTTGCGGCGGGGCGCGGAGGCGGCGGGGTTCGGCGGGGTGGCGGCCATGGTTCTACGTCCTTCGGGACCGGTGGGCATCAGCTCTGACCTGCATAGGCGCGCGCACGCGGGCAGGCGTGCGCGTCCTTGCGCAAGAGGAATCAGGTGCGGGGGGTTCTCGGCGGTGCTGGGCGTCAGCTCGCCGGACAGATGGCGCTGGACATGCGGCCGAGGTCGACGTGCCGCCGACTCACCAAGGCAATTCCAGTTCCAGACATGACGGAAGCGTGTCACGGCAATCTGGACAGAGTCCAGCTTCGTCCGTCATGTGGACACCCTTGTCCCGGAATATGGGACGAGGGTGTCGTCGCTCACATGTGCCGCACGACGGCTTGTCCTGGCTGGTCAGGCGGGGTATCAGGCGGGACGGGCGCCGGGCCAGGGCCCCGGCGTGGCCACGTCGGGCTCCAGCTCGACCTTGGTGTCGAACAGCTGGAAGCCGCGCCGCCGATAGTTGTCCATGGCGAACTCGCCGTCCTTGCTGCACGTGTGCAGCCATACCCGCTTCGTCGGCGTCCGCCGCGGCCATCGCTCGGCCAGGTCCCAGGCGCGCGCCGTGCCGTAGGACAGCAGGTGGCCGCCGATGCGCCGGCCGCGGAAGGCGGGGATCAGCCCGAAGTAGACGATCTCGACCGCACCCTCGTCCTGTGGCTCCAGCTCCACATAGCCGGCCGGGGTGCCCCGGTCGTAGGCCACCCAGGTCTCCACGCCGGGCCGGTCCAGATACTCCTGCCACCGGGCGTACGTCCAGCCGAGCCGGTCGGTCCAGCGGATGTCGCCGCCGACCGAGGCGTACAGGAAGCGGCTGAACTCGGGGGAGGGGACCTCGGCCCGGACGATCCGGACCTCGCCCTCGGGCGCCGCGGCCGGCAGGAGGTCGCCCGGCGACGTCTGCTCCAGGGACCAGGTGGTGACAGGGACGCTGCTCATGCGGGCCAGGGAATCATCCCGCCGACCGGTCTGTCGATCGACCGGTCGTCCCGGGCATCCCGGGGGCGGCAGGGACGGCAGGGGTGGCCCGGGGTTGGTCGGCCGCCCCGGGCCCGACCGGATGATCGGCTCGGAGCGAGCCGGCCCCGGTCACCTCAGTGAGCGGTCCAGCTCGGCCAGGGGTATGGCGAAGAGCATGCGGTCGGAGAGGGACCACACCTCGCCCGTCTCCTGCCAGTAGGACAGGGACGCCGTCGACTGCGCCCAGCAGCGGTGTGAGCTGTCCGCGCCGCAGTGGGCCGCCTTCGCGCCGCCGGTGTCCTGCCGCCACAGCCCGCCGTGTCCGTCCCGCGAGTCGGGCAGACGTCCCACATACCAGGACGCGGCTTCCGCCTCGGGCTGCCAGTAGGACAGCACGCCCCGGATCCCGGCCGCCCGGGTCCGATACGCCTCCACCGGCTCCACCCGGCCCGCGGCGTCCGTGGCGAGCAGCCCGCCGCGCGCGGGACTCGTGCTGAACGTGTAGCGCCACAGCCGGGCGTTGCGGTCGCCGTCCGGCGCGGTCCACTCCGCGGCGACCAGGCTGTCCGGCGCGGTGCCCCGGTCCAGAGCCAGCGCGCCGGGGCAGGGCGGGCCGAGACGGGCGCAGCGGCCCGCGGTGAACCGGTACGAGCCGACCGCGGGCATCACATACCGGTAGCCGCCGGCGGACCAGCCGCCGGGCACCCGCCCGATCGCGGGCCCGTCGACGCTGGTGCGCTGGATCCGGTCGAGGTCGTAGACGTACAGCGCGTCGGCGCTGCCGGTCCTGGTGGTGACCAGCAGCTTGCCCTCGTGCCAGACCATGCCGGAGATCGCCGAGGACAGGCCCCGGTAGTCACGGCCGTCGTCCACCGGCACCACCAGCAGCACCCAGCGGTAGGCGAGGCGGGCGGGGTCGTCGGCGTCCACGAAGGCGACCCTGGCCAGACCCCGCTCGGCGGCGGGGCCGCTCGTGGCGCTGTGGGTCCAGCCGGCCAGGACGACCCGGTGGGTGCCCCAGACGCCGTCGTCGTCGGCGTCCCCCGAGGTGGTCACCGACGCCGGCCGCCAGTCGGTGCCGGTGGTGTCGGCCGGGTCCCAGCAGTAGGCGCGGGCGGCGGCCGGGGTCACGGGCAGGGACGCGCGGGCGGCGGCGGAACAGTGGGCGGACGTGCGCATCTCGCGGTCGGCGCTCGCGAGGACGGCGCCCACGCCGACCGGGCGGCCCATCGCGGCCGACAGCCGGTCCAGCGTGCGCGCGGGGACCAGTCGCTCCTGGAGCCGGAGCGGCGCGGTGTCCGCGGGGGAGGACAGCGGCCTGAGCGCGCCGGGGCTGTCGGTGACGTCCGCCTGGGACACGCTGATCAGGGTGGCGGCCGCGGTGAGCGCGAGCGCGGTCCCGGTCAGGAACGCCCGTAGTGCGGCGCCGCGCCTGCGCCGGCGGTGTCTGCCACGATGCTTCATGTCGTCCCCTTTTCCGGGACTCCTTCGCCGCCGAGGCACGCCGACCGGTGGCGGACCAACTGCGCCTGCTGATCCGTACGTTGACGTGAGAAGCGGTTGGGGAGGCCCCCTAGGGGATGCTACGGCAGCAACGGTCCGCGCAGGGCCGAGACCCCGCAAATATGCGGAAGAATCGCTCACCGGGACCCGGACGCGCCGCCCTGTGCGCCTGTCCGCCGTCGCGCGATCGCCGGTGCCGTCGAGGAAGGCAGCAGGTCACGAGGGTCCTCGGGGAGCAGCGTCTCGATCTCCGCGTCCTCGCGGAAACGATACGGCCGATGCTGGAGAAGTTCCCCGAAGTACCGCCGGATCCGCGACATCTCGGCCCGCACCGTCACCGTGCGTGACGGATCTCCGAACAGATCCCCGGCCAGGTCCGCCGCACCCCGGCCGGAGCGGTGCACGGCGAGTAGATACAGCAACTCGGCATGCCGCGGGCTCAGTTCACGCGACCAGGGCCCCGCCGAACCGGACACCGTCAGCGTACTGCGGCCCGGCCTGGCCAGGTCCAGCACGATCCGCGTGACGGTGCCGAGCGGCTCCTCCGCCGCCCGCAGCAACCAGCCCCCGGCCAGCGGCTCCACCGCGCACGAACCCAGCGACGGCAGCCACCGGCGCCCCGGCGCCAGCGACTTGGGCAGCGCCACCCGCCGCACGTACGGCATCCCGGACACGGCGGCCGACCAGCCGTCGCGGTCCACCACCAGCGCCCGCCCGTCCAGCCGGGCCAGCACCGGCGCCGCCACCGACCGCAGCCGCTCCAGAGCGTCCACATGCAGTTCCCGCAGCCGCGCCTCGGCCAGCTTGGCCACCGAGTCCACCCAGGCGAGGGTCGCCGGATGCATCGTCTCCAGCGGTCCGCTGATGTCCACGACCCCGATCAGCCGCCCGTCCCTCGGGTCGGTGATCGGCGCGCCCGTGCAGGTCCAGGAGGCGTGCGAGCGGACGAAGTGCTCGGCGGCGAAGACCTGTACGGGCCGTCGTACGACCGCAGGGGTGCCCACGCCGTTGGTGCCGACGACGTCTTCCCGCCAGTCCGCGCCGAGTTCGAAACCCAGGCCGTCCGCCTTGCGCAGCACCGGCGAGGCCCCCTCCCGCCACAGCACTCGCCCGTCGGCGTCCGCGACGACCATGATGTGCTGCGCCACGTCGGCGACCGAAAGCAGCCCCTCGCGCAGCACCGGCAGCACCGGCCGCAGCGGTGACTCCTCGCGCCGGCGCCGGACTTCGTCGGAGGACAGCAGGCCGGATCTGAAGTCGTGATCGGGATCGACACCGCTGCGCAGCATCCGTCCCCAGGACTGCTCGATCACCGGACGCGGCGCGATCCGCGCACGCTGACCGGCAAGTGTGGCGTCGCGTACCTCGCTCAGCAGCCGTGCCGCCTGTGTCGCGTCCACAGCGGCCAGGCGCGCCACGTTCAACGGCGGGTTCACCACGGGGGCCTCCCGAAAAGGGCTTCGAACATACTTGTCAAGCCGTGACGGGTGGCGGTTTCCGGTCCGGCTGTGCCTCTCATACTGCCGCTCCGAGCAGGCCGGAGGCACACACTCGGCGCACGTGCGCCGACAAGTTGCAACCCCCTGCAACCCTGGTGGACGGTCGGTGGGTGGCCGAGACTGGTCGCGTCCGAGGGCTCAACGGGCCCAGGTGGTGGGGGTGGTGCCGTGTCGGCGCAGCACCACCCCCACCGGGGGCTCGGCCGGATTCGCGGTTCCGGGTGCCTGGTGGGGGTGCGGTGGCGGGTGCGGGTCCGTTTCGGACGGGGCGCGCAGTTCCCCGTGCCCCTGGGTGGGACACCGCGCCCCTGGCTTCACGAGACCGGGCGTGCCCGTTCGACCATCACTTTCAGGTCCAGGCCTGTGGGCAAGGTGCCGAAGGATGCCCCGTGGTCGCCGCCCAGTCGCGCGGCGCAGAAGGCGTCCGCCACCTCCGGCGGAGCGTGGCGGACCAGCAGCGACCCCTGGAGGACGAGCGCGAGCCGTTCCGCGAGCCGTCGGGCGCGGCCCTCCACGGCGTCCAGGTCGGCGAGTTCGGTGAAGAGGTCCTTCACGGCGCGGTCGAGGCGGTGGTCGGCGCCGTGGGCGCGGCCGATCTCGGTGAGACAGGCGTCCAGCGCGGCCGGCTCGCGCTGCAGCGCCCGGAGCACGTCCAGCGCCTGGACGTTGCCGGCGCCCTCCCAGACGGAGTTCAGCGGGGACTCCCGTACCAGCCGGGGCAGGCCCGACTCCTCGACGTACCCGTTGCCGCCCAGGCACTCCGCGGCCTCGACCGCGACGGGCGCACAGCGCTTGGTGATCCAGTACTTGGCGGCGGGGATCGCCAGCCGCAGGAAGGCGCGCTCCTGCTCACCGCCGTCGTCGTAGGCGGCCGCGAGCCGCAGGGCGAGGGTGGTCGCGGCCTCGGACTCCAGCGCGAGGTCGGCGAGGACGTTGCGCATCAGCGGCTTGTCGAGCAGCCGGCCGCCGAAGGCCTCCCGGTAGGTGCAGTGGTGGATCGCCTGCGCCACCGCCTGTCGCATCAGGCCCGCCGAGCCGAGCGCGCAGTCCAGCCGGGTCGCCGCGACCATCTCGATGATGGTCCGCACCCCGCGCCCCTCCTCGCCGACCCGGCGCGCCCAGGTGCCCGCGAACTCCACCTCCGCGGAGGCGTTGGAGCGGTTGCCCAGCTTGTCCTTCAGTCGCTGGATGAGGAAGACGTTGCGGGCGCCGTCGGGCAGGACACGCGGCACCAGGAAGCAGGTGAGGCCCTCCGGGGCCTGGGCGAGCACCAGGAACCCGTCCGACATCGGTGCCGAGCAGAACCACTTGTGCCCGGTCAGCGCGTAGGTGCCATCCTCGGCGAGCGGCCGGGCCTCGGTGGTGTTCGCGCGGACGTCGCTGCCGCCCTGCTTCTCGGTCATGCCCATGCCGAAGAGGGCGCCGGACTTCTGCGCGGCGGGCCGCAGCTCACGGTCGTAGAGCGTGGACGTCAGCCGCGGCTCCCACTCGGCGGCGAGCCCGGGGTCGGTGCGCAGCGCGGGCACGGCCGCGTGGGTCATCGACAGCGGGCAGCAGTTTCCCGCCTCGACCTGGGTCCAGACCAGGAATCCGGCGGCGCGGCGGACATGCCCGGACGGCCGGTTCCAGGCGGCCGTCAGACCCGCCGAGACGCCCTTGCCGAGCAGCCGGTGCCAGGCCGGATGGAACTCGACCTCGTCGATCCGGTGGCCGTACCGGTCGTGGGTGCGCAGCCGCGGCGGGTGCTCGTTCGCCTGCACCCCCCACTCCTGCAACTGCGCCGAGCCCGCGGCGCGGCCCAGCAGGGACAGCTCCGCACGCACCTCGTCGAGCACGTCCGGACCGCAGTGCCGCTCCACGGCCGCCACCAGGGCCCGGTCGGCGGTGAAGAGGTCGTGGCCGACCAGCGGGGGCGGCTGGTTCGTCACGGTGTGGGTGGGGGTGCCTGCCATGATTGCGAACCTACCCGGGACAGCAGTGGTGAAGGCATCCAGAGTGGCACAGCGGCGTGGCCGGCGGCGCCGGATGAGGCCGTCCGCCCCGGAAGGTGAGGGCGGTCCTGTGCTGCGGATACCTTTGGGTCGTGCAGCCAGCAAGTGAATCCCCCGAGCCGCCCGCCGGTCGCCTCCACCGGGCCAGAGCCCTCTACCGGAACGTCTCCAAACGCAGGACCGCCTGGCTGCTGCTCAAGGACACCGTCAACTCCTGCGTGGAGTACCGCATCCTGGGCCTGGCGGCCGAGGCGGCGTTCTTCTCGCTGCTGTCCGTGCCGCCCCTGCTGCTCTGCCTCATCGGGCTGCTCGCCTACGTCGACAACTGGACCGGTGCCCACACCATCCAGAGCCTGGAGACCAACATCCTCGAAGCCTCGCGGACGGTCCTGTCCGACAAGGGCGTGAAGGAGATCGCCGAGCCGATCCTGCACGACGTGCTGAGGACCCGCCCCGACGTCATCTCCATCGGGTTCGTCTTCGCCCTCTGGTCGGGATCACGCGCGGTGAACGTCTTCATCGACACCATCACCGTCATGTACGGCCTCGACGGTGTCCGCGGCATCGTCAAGACGCGGATGATGTCGTTCCTGCTGTTCATCGTGGCCCTGTTGATCGGCTCGGTGGCGCTGCCGCTGATGGTCGCGGGCCCCGATGCCGTGGTCCGGGTGGTGCCCTGGTCGGCGACGGTGGTGCAGGTCCTGTACTGGCCGGTCGTCATCGTCCTGTCCATCGCCTTCCTGACCACCCTGTACCACGTGTCCGTGCCGGTCCGCTCCCCGTGGATCGAGGACGTCCCCGGCGCCCTGGTCGCCCTCGCCATGTGGGTCCTCGGCAGCTCCCTCCTGCGGATCTACCTCGTGCACACCATCGAGGGCGCCACGATCTACGGCTCTCTGGCCGCGTCCGTCGCCGTCCTGCTGTGGATCGGGGTGTCCGCCTTCGCCGTCCTCGTCGGCGCGGCGGTCAACGCCGCCATCGACCGGGTCTGGCCCGCCGCCGCCACCGCCGCCGCCCGCGCCGCGAACGAGCGGATCCGCGAGGCCCAGGTGGTCGAGTACGTTACCCGGGCCGCGGCCGCCCGCGAGACCGACCCCGACGACCCCGACATGCCCTCCGAGTTCCCCGAGCGCTGGTCCCGCTTCCTGCCCCCGGAGGACGTCACGGCCCGCCTGCGCACCCACGCCAAGCACGCCCACCACGCACACAAGGCCAACGGCCGGCCTGCCCACGAGGCCCACGAGGCCCATGAGGCCGACCAAGGGCATCCGTACGAGGCGGGCGGAGACGGGGGCACGGCACATCGGGGGAAGGGCCCCGGCGTGCCGTAGGCCATGGGCTGGGCGTGCCGTTTCGTGGGTTCCGTTCGGCAGGCAGTACGCGCGCGTGCGGGTCGGAGCAAGACACGCGCGCGTGCAGATCGGCAGGCCGTACGCGCGCGCAGGTCAGCGGAGCGTACGGGCCGCCCCGTCCCCGGAGGCGAAGGCCCGCCCCGGCGTCAGACCTTCCACGCCCCGGCCGCCGCGGCCTCCCGGGCGTAGTCCCCGAAGTCCCGCGGCGCCCGGCCGAGCACCTGCCGTACGCCCTCCGATACGTGCGCGTTCCGCCCGTCGAGCAGCGACGCGAACAGCTCGACCAGGAACTCCACCTCCTCGGGAGGCACCCCGAACCCGGCGAGCCGCTCGCCGTAGTCCCGCGGCGACACCGCCCGGTACGCCAGCTGCCGCCCGGCCGCCGCCGCGACCTCGCCGACCGCCTCACCGAAGGTCAGCAGCCGCGGCCCGGACACCTCCAGCGCCCGCCCCACGTACCCGTCGCCGTCGGTGAGCGCCGCCACCACCACGTCCGCGATGTCCCGCACATCGACGAACGGCTCCCGCACGGCCCCGCCCGGGAACACCAGCTCCCCGCCCGTCCGCAGTTCCTCCAGCAACGGCCCCTCGCTGAAGTTCTGCGCGAACCACGCGGCTCGTACGGCCGTCCACTCCGCCCCCGACGCCGCGAGCGCCTCCTCCGTCGGCAGGGCCTGCTCCTCTCCACGGGCCGACAGCAGCACCAGCCGCCGTACCCCGAGCCCCACCGCCGCACGGGCGAGCCGGCCGACCGCCTCCGGCGCGGACGGATCGCCCACGTCCGTCGGGTACACCAGATAGGCCGCGTCGGCGCCGCGCAGCACCGGTTCCCACGTCGAACCGTCCTGCCAGTCGAAACCGTGGGCGCGGGAGGCGGCGCGGACCGTCAGGCCCGCCGCCCGCGCCGCCGCCGCGACCCGGCTGCCGGTACGGCCGGACGCGCCGGTCACCACCACCGTCCGCACCCCCGTGTCCTTCGCCGACCGCGGCGTGAGGACCTGCCGCGTGCTCTGCCCGTGCTGCGTGCCCTGCCCGTGCTGCGTGTGCTGCCCGTGCTGCGTGTTCTCCGTGTTCTGGGTCATGTCCGTCAGTCAACTGCCCTGCGGGGAAGGGCGACATCGCCGAGCCGCTCGCTCCCATAAGCGTGCGTCTACGCTGCCGTCATGGACGCACTCGCCGGTCTGCTGGACGGTCCACGCGCGCACGGAGCCTTCATGATCCGGGCGTGCTTCGATCCGCCGTGGGCCGTGCGCGTGGCGGACGAGGCGCCGCTGACCGTGATGCTCATGGCGCGCGGCACCGCCTGGATCACCCCGGACGGCGACGGCGTGCCGCTACGGCTCGGCCCCGGAGACCTGGCGATCGCGCGTGGCCCGGACGCGTACACCTGCGGCGACGAGTCGGACACCGCCCCGCAGGCGCTGATCCTGCCGGGCGGCGAGTGCCGCCACCCCGACGGCACCTCCCTGAACGGCTCCATGGACCTGGGGGTACGCACCTGGGGCAACCGCACCGACGCCGCCACGGTCATGCTCATCGGTACCTATCTGATGCGCGGTGAGATCCACGGCCGCCTCCTCGACGCCCTGCCGCCGCTGCTGACGCTCCCCGCCGAGGTGTGGGACTGCCCGCTCACCCCCCTGCTGGCCGAGGAGATCGTGCGCGACGAACCCGGTCAGGAGGTCGTCCTGGACCGCCTGCTGGATCTGCTGCTCATCAGCGCGCTCAGGGTCTGGTTCTCCCGCCCGGAGTCGGCGGCCCCCGCCTGGTACCGGGCACTGGCCGACCCCGTCGTCGGCCGCGCGTTGCGCCTGCTGCAGGACGACCCGGCGCACCCGTGGACGGTGGCCGCGCTCGCCACCAAGGCCGGAGTGTCCCGCGCGGCCCTCGCCCGCCGCTTCACCGACCTCGTGGGCGAACCTCCGATGTCCTATCTGACCGGCTGGCGGCTCGCCCTCGCCGCCGACCGCCTCCGCGACACGGACCTCACCCTCGACACCATCGCCCGCCGCGTCGGTTACGGCAGTGCCTTCGCGCTCTCCACCGCCTTCAAGCGCGTGTACGGCGTGAGCCCGCAGGAACACCGGGCGGGCCGTGAGGGGCGTCCCTGAGGACGGCGCCCCAGGTCTCCACCCTCGCGTTCCACCTTTTTTCCACCCGACTCTCCACCCGTGCTCCGATCCGCCCGGCACCGCTGGGGATCTAGCGTTTTCCGCAGGTCGGCGCGGTCCGCCCGGCCGAAGACAAGCAGGCGAAGACAGCGCGCCGCGCAGGGAGGCGGAGGGGATGACGAACGTGGCGGAGGCGATGCCGGACACCGCGAACGCGGCGGACACTGCGAACGCGGCGGACACGGAGGACACGGGGGACGCGACGGGTCGGGTACGGCGGCCGGGCGCGGGGGAGCGGAACGGCGGTACGGCCTACGGCCCGCTGCTCTCGATCGCCGTCGACATCGTCCTGCCGCTCCTCGTCTACTACGCGGCTCGCGCCCTCGGCGCCGGACAGGGCCCGGCGCTGCTGCTCAGCGGCGCGCCACCCGCCCTGCGCCTGGTGACCGGTGCGGTGCGGCAGCGCCGGATCGACGGTGTGGACCTGTTCTTCACGGTGCTGCTGGCCGCCGCCGCGCTGGCCACCCTGGTCGGTGGCAGCACCCGGATCCTGCTGTTCAAGGACGCGGCGCTGTCCCTCGCGGTCGGCGCCTGGGTGCTCGGCACCGGCTTCACCGGCAGGCCGCTGGCCTTCCAGCTCGGCCAACGACTGCACCGGGGCCCGGCGGCCCGGGCACGGGCCCGAATATGGCAGGACTCGGCCGACTTCCGCCGAGGACTGCGCGTCCTGACGGTCGTCTGGGGGGCCGAGCAACTGCTCGACGGCAGCTGCGGCACACTCGCCGCCGCGACCTTGCCCACCGACACCGTGCCCCTGGTGACCAGGGTCCTCTCACTCCTGCTGCTGACCCTGACCGCCGCGGTCACCGCCGTCTACGCTCGCCGGTTCCGCACCCGGCACGGCGTTCCGCTGTTCGGCGGTCCCTGACACCGGAAGCGGGGGACCACGAGAACGCCGGACGCCCGGGTCTGCCAGCGACGTACGCTGCACGCATGTACGCGGAGCGGGCGTCCCGGCTGACCGGTGCGGTCGTGTGGACGAACAACCCGGACGGGACCGTCGGCGGGCCCGTGCTGCCGGACGGTTGCATGGACCTGCTGTGGAGCGAGGGCCGGCTGCTGGTCGCGGGCCCCGACACCCGCCCCTACGTCCCCGAGGGCCCGCCCCGCTCCTGGGCCGGCATCCGCTTCTTCCCCGGCACCGCCCCCACCCTGCTCGGCGTACCGGCACACGAACTACGCGATCTGCGGGTCGACTTGGCCGACCTGTGGCCCGCCGCCGAAGTCCGGCGGCTCGGTGAGCGGGTCGAGGCGGCGGCCGACCCGGCGACCGCGCTGGAGGACATCGCCCTGGACCGGGCCGCGCGGACCACGGCCCCCGACCCGATGATGCACCGGCTGGTGGAGCGCCTGGACGAGGGCCGCCCGGTGTCGGCGACGGCAGCCGAGCTCGGCATCGGCACCCGCACGTTGCACCGCCGCTGCCTGGGCGCGTTCGGCTACGGCCCCAAGACCCTGGCCCGCATCCTGCGGCTGCAGCGCGCGCTGGCGCTGGCCCGCGCCGGGACGCCGTATGCCGAGACGGCCCTTCGCGCCGGGTATGCGGACCAGCCCCATCTCGCCCGTGAGGTGCGGGAGTTGACCGGCAGGCCGCTCGGGACGCTACTCGGCGGCGGGTAGCGGGGCGAACAGGTCGACGCCGTTGCCGTCGGGGTCGTGCACGGTGGCGTACCGCTGTCCCCAGAACGCGTCCCACGGCTTCAGCTCCCCGTGGTACCCGGCGGCCACGAGGTTCTCGTACAGGGCGTCGACCTCGGCGGGCGAGCCGCACCGGAAGGCGAGCCCCACCCGCCCGCCGCCCTCGGGCGGCCGCCAGCCGGAGTGGAAGGAGCGGACGGTTTCCTCGGTGTCCAGGGCGAGCACCAGCCCACCGGGCAACTCGGCCTCGACGTGGGGCTGTTCCTCGGCGCCGGGAGGGAAGACCAGTCCGAGGCGACGGTAGAAGGCGAGTGAGGCGGCCAGGTCGGAGGCCACCAGGCCGATCACGGCGAATCGTGCAGTCATGCGGCCACCGTAGGCGGGCGGCCACCGCCCGGTCTTGAAGGAAACGGACACCCTCGGTGGACATCGTGGGAGCCCCCACCTGCTCCCGCACGACCACACGCGCCCACGCGTGTGTCTCAGCCGAAGGCGACCGGCCCGTTGGGGGTGTCCACGGTGAAGGAGAGTGCGACCGGTCCCGGGGTCAGCGTCAGCCCGGTGCCCAGGGCCGCGAGCGGACCGCGTACCTCCTCCGGGTCCGGCACCGTGGCGGTCACCTCCAGCAGCGAGGTGACCGGCAGGCCCGAGGCCGCCGGGTGGCGGGAGTCACCCCAGTCGATCAGGAACGGGACCAGACCGGAGGGATGCGCATGGTTGCCGTCGGTCAGTCGCCAGCGCAGCACGGTGCCGTCCGGCGTACGGCGGCTCATCGGGCGCGCGGGCCCGGGGTCGTAGCCCCGCGCGCGGGCTGTCGTGATCGCTGTGTCCAGGTCGGCCGGGCTGATGGCCCAGGTCAGCGTGCGCGGCCCGGCCGGCCCGTCGACTCCGAACGGCCGTGGCCCGGTGGGTTCGGGCTGCTCGGGATCGGGGCCGAGGATCTCCAGATAGCTCCGGCCGCCCAGCCCCACCAGATGGTTGCGGGTGCCGAGGCCGAGATGGACACCGCCGGGGACGGGCGTCACCCCGGTCCGCCGCGCGAACTCGGCGACCGTCGCCGCCAGGTCGGGCGTGGCGAGGACGAGATGGTCCAGGAGAGGGGGAACGGCGTTCATGCCCGGCGAGGCTACGGTCACCGCCCCGCCGCTTCAAGGGAGTTGGCCGGCGACAACCCCATAGGGCGGCGAGGGTCGGGCCCCGTGCGGGCGCTGCTCGGCCGTCGCCATGGATCAACCGCGGCCCGTTCGGTGGCGAGCCGTCGGCCGTTCGCCCGCCGGCCCGGCCGTGCTCGCGCGTCGTACCAGCAGGGTCGACAGCTCGGTGCGGGTGCTCTCCGGGCGTTCCCCGTGCATCATCCGCACCAGCAGCCGGAGCGCGGTCGCCGCCATCTCGCCGAGCGGCTGGCGGACGGTGGTCAGCGCCGGGGCGGCCCAGCGGGCCTCGGGCAGATCGTCGAAGCCCACCACGCTCATGTCGTCCGGCACCCGCAACTCCCGCTCCGCGAGCGCCTCGTACACCCCGAGGGCCATCCGGTCGGAGCACACGAACACCGCGGTCGGCGGTTCGGGCAGGTTCAGCAGTTCGTGCATGCGCATCCGGGCGGCGGCCTCGTCGAAGCCGGCGTGCCGCACGTACTCGGCGCGGTGCCGCACGCCGGCCGAGGCGAGCACGGAACGGTAGCCGGCCACCCGGGCGCTGCCACCCAGCGTGCGCCGCTGTCCGGCGATCACCGCGATCCGCCGGTGACCGAGCCCGAGCAGATGCTCGGTCGCGCTCACCCCGCCCTGCCAGTTGGCCGCCCCGACCGAGACCACCCCGGCCGGCGGCTCGTGCGCGGGGTCGATCAGCACATACGGGATGCGCCGCTGATCCAGCCACGCGTACTGCGCCGGGGACAGCTCCGCCAGGTTGAACAGCACGCCCGAGGAGCCGCGCGCGGTCAGCTTGTCCAGCCAGCCCCGCTCTGGCCGGCCGCACCGGGGCCGGGGCAGCCCGGCCGAGACCACCACCTCCAGGCCCGCCTCGTACGCCGCTGCCTCCACCCCGTGCAGCACGGCGCCCGACCATGTGCTGTCCAGCGAGTGCACCACCAGGTCGACCAGGCCCGGCGTCCTCGTGGTGTCGAAGCGGGGCCGGCGCACATAGCCAAGCCTGTCCAGGGCCTCGGTGACCCGGCGACGGGTCTCCGGCGCCACGTCCTCGCGGCCGTTGACCACTTTCGACGCGGTGGGCACCGACACCCCCGCCTCCCGGGCCACCACCGCCAGCGTCGGCCCGGCCGGCACGCGCGCACTCCCCGCACGGACCACAGAAGACCGCCTCTCCGACCCGCCCGCTTCCGGGGCCCGCTCACCGATGAAGAAAGCGCTTCCTAAGATAGATGCGTGTCAACACGGACGTGAAGACATGGGAATTGACGGGGTGGTACGCCGAACGGCCCAGTGCCGGGCCCGTGCGCCGGAATACATCCGCACACTGTGATGCTCTGTTGTTGACAGTGCACTCGGCGTGGCGGTGCAGGACGCAGGAGCACGGCGAAGGGCTGGTGGGCGATGACGGCAGACCAGACGGGCCCCGTGGTCAGGACGCCCCACGGGGCCGTACGCGGCCGGTACGAGAAGGGGCTCGCGGTGTTCCGGGGCATCCCGTACGCCGCCCCGCCCGTCGGCCCCCTGCGGTTCCGGCCGCCCGAGCCGGCCGAGCCCTGGGACGGCGTACGCGATGCCGGTGCCTTCGGTCCGACCGCGCCGAAACCGCCGTACTCCGAGGCGTTCGCCCAGTACCTGTCCGACCCCGAGATCCCCGGCGACGACTGCCTCAACCTCAATGTCTGGACCCCCGAACCGGACCCCGGCGCCCGGCTCCCCGTCCTCCTCTGGATCCATGGCGGCGCCCTGACCAGGGGGTCTTCCGCCGTCACCGTCTACGACGGCAGCACCTTCGCCCGGGACGGCGTCGTCTGCGTCTCGATCAACTACCGGCTGGGCGTGGAGGGCTATGGGCTCTTCCCCGACGCCCCGCCCAACCCCGGACTGCGCGACCAGCTCGCCGCCCTGCGCTGGGTCCACGAGACGATCGGTGCCTTCGGCGGCGACCCCGACCGGATCACCCTGTGCGGTCAGTCGGCCGGCGCCATCAGCGCCGGAACCCTGCTCGCCGCGCCCCAGACCCGCGGCCTGATCCGCCGGGCGGTGCTGCAGAGCGGCCCGCCCGAGATCGCCGAGCGCGACAAGGTACGGCGGATGGTGCGCCGTATGGCCGCCCGCCTGAAGATCCCCGCCACCGCCGAGGCCTTCGCCGCCGTCGACCGTGACCTGCTGCTGCGCGCCCAGGCCGAGGTCGGCCGGCTCAGCAGCCCGGTGCTGGGCGGACCCGCCTTCGGGATCGTCGTCGACGACGAGCTCGTCCCCCGCGACCCCCTGCAGGCGCTGATCGACGGGGACGCCGCCCCGGGCGTGCAGCTGCTCATGGGCTGGACCCGGGACGAGTACCGGCTGTGGCTGGTCCCCGGCGGACTCCTCGAACACGTCGACCGGCTCGGCCCCGTCTCCCTGGCCGGCGCCATGGCCCGCTGCCGCGCCGGCCACGAGGTGCCCCGCGGCTACCGCGCCCTGCACCCCGACGCCGGCACCGCCGAGATCGTCGGCCAGATGGTCACCGATCATCTGCTGCGCATCCCCCTGCACCGCCTCGCCGACTCCCGCCCCGGCGACTGCCACCTCTACGAGTTCGCCTGGCCGTCCGGCCGCCCCGCCCTCGGTGCCTGCCACGCCCTGGAACTGGGCTTCGTCTTCGACTCCGGAGCCACCCCCGAGTCGAAGAAGCTGGCCGGCGAGGACGCCCCGCAGGAGCTGTGCGACGCGATGCACGGAGCCTGGGTCCGCTTCGCCGCGACCGGCGACCCCGGCTGGGAATCCTGGGACGCGTCACACCCCGTAAGGATCTTCGGCGACGGCACGCCGTATACCGCATATGGTCCACGGGATGCCGAATTCGCCCTCTGGACGCCCGCCACCACCGTCCCCGAACCGGCACCGGCCACCGACACCGACGCCCGGCCCCCCGGGACGGAACTGGCAGCAGCGGTACGCCGCTTGCGCCGCACGGTGGCCGCCAGGCGCCGCTGACGGACGACGGTATGCGTCACCGCGCCCGACGGTATGCGTCACCGCGCCCCGCAAGGGGCGCAAAAGCGGCGCGGGGCCGTGTCTGACCCGCACCCGCCGGATATGCCCAGCCCCCTACGGCGAGTCGGCGAATCTCGTCAATGCCCGCGACCCGCACCCGCCGGATATGCCCAGCTCCCCACGGCGAGCCGGCGAATCTCACTGCCGCCGGAGGCAATCGCCGGATATGCCCAGCTCCCCACGGCGAGCCGGCGAATCTCACTGCCGCCGGAGGCAATCGCCGGATATGGCCAGCCCCCCACGGCTAGTCGGCGAATCTCACCGGCCGCCGGAGGCAATCGCCGTGATGCCCTCCGGTCCCACCCGGCAGCACCCCCCGATCAACCGTGCCCCCGCCTTCCGCCACGCCTCGACCTGGCCGGCGTTGAACGTCGTACTCCCGGTCCAGGCGCGCGCCCCGGCGTCCCAGGTCTCCCCGCTGTTCGGGTAGACCACGACCGGCTTGCCGGTGACGCTGGACGCGATCTCCACCGCGGGTGTCACGTCCTGCGGGGCGCAGCAGTTCACGCCCACCGCGATCACCTCGTCCACGTCCGCGGCCAGGGCGAAGGCCTCCTCCAGCGGCTGCCCGGCACGTGTGCGCCGGCCGTCGACCGTATACGAGAGCCATGCCGGCACCCCCAGCCCGCGCACCGCCCCGAGCAGGGCGGCGCCCTCGTCGGCGTCCGGCACCGTCTCCAGCGCGAGGACGTCCGGCGCGGCGGCGGCCAGCACCTCGATGCGCGGCCGGTGAAAGCGCTCCAGCTCCGCCACGCTCAGCCCGTACCGGCCCCGGTACTCGGAGCCGTCCGCGAGCATCGCCCCGTACGGCCCGACCGAGGCCGCCACCCACAACGGCCGGTCGATGCCCGCCTCCCCGGCCCGCCGGGCGGCCTCCCGGGCGAGCTCCACGCTCAGTGCGAGCAGCCGCGCCGCGTCCCCGTGGCCGATGCCGTACCGCGCGAAGCCCTCGAAGGTGGCCTGGTAGCTGGCGGTGATGGCGACGTCCGCGCCCGCCCGGAAGTAGGCGAGATGCGCCTCCGTGATCGCTTCCGGCCGCTCGGCGAGCAGCCGCGCCGACCACAGCGCGTCGCTCAGGTCGTATCCGGCCGACTCCAACTGGTTGGACATCCCGCCGTCGAGCACGAGCGTCCTGGCGGCGAGGGCGTCGACGAGGCTGGGGGAGGAGATGTTGCTGGTCATGTCACGACGCTAGTCGAAGCGAGCCGCCGGCCGACGGCCGGTGAGCCGCCGGAACCATTGACCCCGCACCGGCCCACCCCTACCTTGCCGAGGACTGGAAAGCGCTTGCCAAGAGCGGTACGGTCCAGCTGCCGGACCTTGCCGACCGCCGGAGGAGTTGAGTGAGACGATTCACCGCTGCACGCGGCGCCGTCCTGACGGCGGTCACCCTCTGCGCGGACTTCACGGCGGCCCCCGCCCAGGCCCACGCCGGCATCCGGGTCACCCCGGCCCGGCACCCCCGCCAGATCGTCCTGATCGGCGACTCCACCGTCTGCGACCAGCCAGCCGCCCCCTACTCCGGCTGGGGCCGGCAGCTGCCGCAGTATCTGCGCAAGGGCCTGTCCGTCGCCAACTACGCCGACTCCGGCGAGAGTACGGTCACCTATCTGGCGAACCCCCTGCTCCGGGACACCGTCCAGCCGCTGATCCGCCCCGGCGACCTCGTGCTCGTCCAGCTCGCCCACAACGACAGGGCCACCGACGAGGCCACTTACCGGGCCAACCTGGAGACCCTCGTCGCGGGCATCCGGGACAGGGGCGGCGAACCGGTGCTCGTCACCCCGGTCGTGCGCCGCTGGTTCAACGCGGACGGCACCCTCAACGACGGCACGGCCCTGCTGGTCAACGGTCTCGGTGTCGACCTCCCTGCCGTCATCCGCTCCGTCGCCGCAGCCGCACACGTCCCCCTGATCGACCTCACGGCGCAGACCAAGGCGCTGGTGGAGTCCCTCGGGCCGGAGGGCTCCAAGGCGATCCACCTCTACGACGAGAAGCGCGACAACACGCACACCTCCGTGCGCGCCGCCACCGTCTTCGCGGGCCTGGTCCGCGACGCACTTCTCGCCCTGCGCCTGGTGCCCGGGGGCGCCGTGCGGGCGGGATGAAACCCTGGGGCGCCCCGACCGGAACCGGGGCGTCCCAGGCCCCGCCAGGAAGGACAGCCATCGCCGTGCTCGAACTGCCCGCCGACGACCGCGCGTCCAGCCCGTACACCGGCTACACCCGCGCCCACTGGGAGGCCGCCGCCGACGCCCTGCTCGCCGCCGTCGAGCCCTACGCCACCCCCGACCGCGCCCTTTACCACCTCCCCGGCGACCATGTCAGCCGGTCCGGTCACCTCTCCGACGGCCTGGAGGGATACGCCCGTACGCTGCTGCTGGCCGCCTTCCGCCGCGACGAGACCGCGCTCGGCCGCTACGCCGACGGCCTCGCGACCGGCCCCGGCGGGGTCTGGCCGCGCATCGAGCACCGCAGCCAGCCACTCGTCGAGGCCGCGTCCGTCGCCCTCGCCCTGCGGCTGACCCGGCCGCTGCTGTGGGACCGGCTGGACGACTCCGCGCGGCAGCGCACCGCCGACTGGCTGGCGGACGCGCTCACCGCCGAACCCTGGCCGTGCAACTGGGAGTTGTTCCCCGTCACCGTCGGCGGTTTCCTGGCGGAGATCGGCCACCGGCCGGACGCGGCCCGCAAGGCGATCGACCGCGGCCTGGAACGGATCGAGGGCTGGTATCTCGGCGACGGCTGGTACACCGACGGCGACGGCCGGAAGTTCGACTACTACAACGGCTGGGCGATGCACCTGTATCCCGTCGTCCACGCATGGTTGGCGGACGACAGCGAACTGCTTTCCGTATACGGTCGGCGGTTGGCACGCCATCTCGCCGACTACGCCCACCTGTTCGGCGCCGACGGCGCCCCTCTCCGCCAGGGCCGCTCCCTGACCTACCGCTTCGCGACGACCGCCCCGCTCTGGCTCGGCGCGCTCATCGGCCAGAGCCCGCTCACCCCCGGTCAGACCCGGCGTCTGGCCTCCGGCGCGCTGCGCTACTTCCTCGACGGCGGCGCGGTCGACGAACGCGGACTGCTCCCGCTGGGCTGGCTCGGCCCCGACGAGTCGCTCGTGCAGAGCTACTCCGGCCCGGCATCCCCCTACTGGGCCGCCAAGGGGTTCCTCGGCCTGCTGCTGCCGCCCGGGCACGAGGTGTGGACGGCGACCGAGGAACCGGGCCCGGCCGAGCGCGCCGACGAGGTGCGGCCCGTCCCGGTTCCCAACTGGCTGCTCCAGTCGACCCGTTCGGACGGACTGGTGCGCCTGCACAACCACGGCAGCGAGGACGTCCGCTACGACCCCCACTACACCCGGCTCGCCTACTCGACCGCGACCATGCCCGACCCGGTGTCGTACGACAACAGCGTGATCGTCGGCGGCGAACCGAGCCGGACGGGGATCGAGCCGCTCGGCACGGGCGCGGGGTGGATCGCCTCCCGGCACACCGTGCCGGGCGGGATCACCGTCACCAGCCTCGTGCTCGCCGAGGGCGCGGTGGAGGTGCGGGCCCATCTGGTGGCGGGGGCCGGGCCCGGGACACCGGTACGGATCACGGGGTGGGCGGCACCGGACGGACTCCGGGCCGAACTGCTCCCGGTTTCAGGCCTGTCGGAGGAACTGACCGGCGAGACCGGGGCGGGCGGGGCCACGCTGTTCGTGGCGCTCGCCCGGCTGACCGGCGAGGCGGATCCCCGGCCGCTGACGGAGTCGGTGTCCGTGCGGGTGACCGCGGACCAGGTCAATCACGAGGTGGGCGTTCGGTGGGCGTCCTCCGGCGCGGAGCGCGTCTTCCGGTTCACGGTGTCAGACGGGCGATCCACAGGCTCGTCGTGGTCGGTGACGCCCCGCTGAGCGAGGTGGCGTAGGAGGGGGTGACGGGCGCGTAGGCCCAGGTGAGCGTGCCGTTCTTGAGTACCGCGAGGTCGCCGGTGAGCCGTGCGTCCACCACCTTGTCGGCGCTCGCGAACTTCCCGTTCCAGTCCAGGAGCCGCAGATGCGTGCCCGCGAACGTGCCGGTGCAGGTGCCCGCGGAGCACGTGGCGTTCTTCAGCGACTCCGGCGGCGGCGAGAGCGCCGATCGCGGGCCTGCGGGCCGCGCGGACACGGCGGTGACCTGAGGTGCGTCGTGCGTGAGTCATGCCCTGGGGCCGTCGCGGGTGCGGGAAAGGTTGTCTGCGGTTTCCGGAGCGTGCTCCGTGCCACGGGCGCCGGTCGCGCCCATCGTCCGACGGCTGCGGCCGTTCGCTCCTTGGTGCGGGGCCCATCGTTCGGAGGTCGCCGAAGCATTCCGGGCCTAGCGTGGCCGTATGACCCCACAGCCCACCGTGACGACGTTCGCCGGACTCCACCACCGGCCCGGCGAGCCGCTGCTGCTGCCGAACGCCTGGGACCATGCCTCCGCGGCCGCGCTCGCCGCCCGGGGTTTCCGCGCGATCGGCACGTCGAGCCTGGCCGTGGCGGCGGCGGCCGGTCTGTCCGACGGCGCGGGCGCGACCCGGGAGCACACCCTGAGCCTCGCCCTGACCCTCGGCTCGGAGCCGTATCTGCTCTCGGTCGACGCCGAGGACGGCTTCAGCCGGGATCCCGGCGAAGTGGCGGAGCTGGCACGGGAGTTGTGGGTGATGGGCGCGGCCGGGATCAACCTGGAGGACGGCCTGGGGCCGAGCGACCGGCTCGCGGCGAAGATCGCCGCCGTGAAGGCCGCCGTACCCGGCCTGTTCGTCAACGCCCGCACCGACACCTACTGGTGCGGCGACGGCGACGAACGGGAAACCCTGCGGCGCCTCGACGCCTACCAACAGGCTGGCGCCGACGGGGTGTTCGTGCCCGGACTGAACGAACCCGAGCGGATCGCGGCCCTCGTCCGGCGGCTCGACGCCCCCCTCAACATCCTCTACTCGCCCGCCGGACCCACCCTCGCCCAGCTGGCCGGCCTCGGCGTCCGCCGGGTCAGCCTGGGCTCGCTGCTCTACCGGCGGGCGCTCGGCGCGGCCCTGGACGCGGTGGCCGACATCGCCGCCGGACGCACCCCGGGCGGCACCACTCCCCGCTACGCCGAGGTCCGCGCGCTGGAGCGCAGCGTGTCGGTGAGCAGGTCCGCGAACGCCACCGGGTGATCCGCCGCGCCGAGGTGCCCGCCCGGGAACTCCACGAACGCACCGCCCAGCCGCTCGGCCAGCGCCCCGGCGGTCCGGTGCAGCACCTGGCCGCGCGAGTCGACGCCGGCGGCGAGCGTGAGGCCGCCCGGGGGAGCGGTGAAGGACGGCAGGTAGGAGGTGAACGGGCGCAGCACGCGTGCCAGGAACACTCCGAACGCAGTGGCAGCCGCACCGTCCGCGGGCGGGCGTTCGGGGCCGTCCAACTGCCCGATCAGCTCGGCCCGCCGCTGCGCCCCGTCCGGCAGCGCCGTCACGCACGGCGGTTCGTGCGCGACCACGTGCGCCGGCCGCCCGGGGTGCCGGGCCAGCAGATCCAGGGCGGCGATCCCGCCGGAGCTGGTCCCGAGCACACACGCGGTCCCGCCCGCCGGAAGCACCTCCTCCAGCACCCGGTGCGCACCCTCGCTCCAGTCCGCCACCCGCTGCTCGGGCACCGGCAGGCCGAGCCGTCCGTGGGCGAGGCCGAGCGGGTCGTACGTGACCACGGTGAAGTGCGCGGCCAGCCGCTCGGTCAGCGGCCCCAGCCCCATCGGATGCCCGGCCCCGCCCGGCAGCACCAGCAGCACGGGACCGCTGCCGGTGACGTCGTAGTGAAGCGGTTCAGTCGGCATTGCCGGTCTCCCGGGGCCAGTGGGTCAGGGCCAGGTGCAGGGCCTCGATCGCCTTGTCCCAGGAGGCCTGTACGTCCCGGTCGGCGCCGAAGCCGCCGGCGGACTCCAAGGCGCAGTAGCCGTGGAAGGAACTGCGCAACAGGCGTACGGCGTCGGTCAGGTCGGGCTCCGTGAGGCCGTAGGCGCGCAGCATGCCGTAGGTGATCTCGGCGGTGCGGCGCATCTCGGGGGAGTCGGCGAGCAGGGACTGGTCGATACGGATCTGGGTGGCGGCGTAGCGGCCGGGGTGCTCCAGGGCGTAGGCGCGGTAGGCGGCGGCGAACGCGGCGAGCGCGTCCTTGCCCGCGCGGCCGGCCACGGCCACCGCGATCCGGTCGATCAGCTCGCCGCCCGCGTGCAGCGCGAGCCGGGTGCGCAGGTCGGCGAGGCCCCGGACATGCGAGTACAGGCTGGCGTCCTTCACGCCGAAGCGGCGGGCCAGCGCGCTCAGGGTGACGTTCTCGAAGCCCGCCTCGTCGGCGAGTTCGGCGGCGGCCGTGACGACACGGTCCACGGTGAGGCCCGCTCGGGCCATGGGGCCTGCCTCCCCTACTTCCTAGAACCTCTAGTTTGAACACTAGGTATACCAGGAAATCGGCCGTACGACTCTCCCGCTCCGCCCTGGAGCCCGGCCTGCCTCTGCCGGGGCATCGACCGGCCGGTCGTCAGGAGAGGGACGCTCCCCTGCGCCTCCGTACCAGCAGCACGGCAGCGGCGGCGCCCAGAGCGAGGGCCCCGGCGCCCGCACCCGCCCACAGGGCCGTCGGCAGTCCGTCGTCATGGGCGGGGCGCCGGCCCTGCCCCTGGCCCTGACTCTGCCCCTGGGTGACGGTGAGGTAGCTGGTCTTCTTCACTCGCCCGCGGTGGCTGACGACGGTTACGGGATAGCTGCCCGGCTTCAGGCCGGGCTTGATCCGTGCCGGGCCCCAGAAGAGCGGGGGGTCCTCCTCATGGCCTTTGAGGACATCGAACGACAGCTTGGCCGGGGCCTGGAACGCCGGGGATGTCGCGGTCAGCCGCTCCTCCTCCCCTGGATCCGGGGACGCGTCCTGCCACTTCACACACATCGTGGTGCCTGCCGCGACCGTGAAGCCCTTGTCCCGGGAGTCGAGCGGAGAGCCCGTCCTGCCGAAGAACGCGGGGCCCTCGGTCCTGCCCAGGTAGTCGTCGTCGCCGGGGCGCGGCGAGTGCACCACCAGCCGGGTCCGGGCCTTCCGTCTCCCGTCCCCATCGGTCACCCATATCGGGTACGTCCCGTCATGGAGGGTGAACGGCAGCGGCACGTTCAAGGCGCTGAAGACGCGGGTGTTGTTCCAGGAGTCCTTGCCGCGTGTGAGGCGCACCGGCGAGGTGAACGCCGGGGAACGAGCCGTGAAGGAATCCCCGGTCTCTCCCGGGTACAGGTCGTCGAAGAACAGTCTCACCCGGGTGCCCGGCCGCTGTGCGCCGGTCCCGTCCACCTCGATGGACGGGCGCCTGGGCGGCCGGACGTCGATGGTGTCACGGGCCACGACCGTGCCCCCGGCCTTGATGACGAGCGGATACGAACCGGGCTTGGCCGACATCGGGATGGGCGCCTTGACGCCGAGCCCGTCGACCTTCGCGGCAGGGTCGTCCATCCGGATCGGGGCCGCGAAGACCGGCGACTCGGCCACCAGGTGCACGCCCGGCTTCGGTGCGTAGTTGATCAGACCGATGCCGATGGCCTCTCCGGGGCGGGGGCCCGCGTACGCCTGGCTGATCGTCGGAGGGTCCGCGTGGGCCGCGGCCGGCCCCGCCATGACGCCACAACTCAGCACCCCGCCGCACACCCCGACGGCAACCATCCGCAGCCGGCTCGCCCTCATGGCGCCCCCCTCTCGCTCAGAGGGGAAGAGGGCGAGACCGCCGCGGTGGTTGCCGACGACCGGGCGGATGTCCCGCTCAGCCGATCGGTGCGTACAGCACGCCCAGCTTGTCGATCTCGTCGCCCGCGCGGCCGGTGAAGCCGACGATCTGCCAGCCGGGCGGGGCGGTGAGGGTGGCGGTGTCCGCGGTCGCCTTGCCGGCGCCGAGGGTACGGCCCCGGTCGGTGGCGAAGTCGGCCGAGAAGATCCGGGTGCGGCCGTCCTTCTGGCCCTCCGTGAGTGTCACCGAGGTGAGGTGTTCACCGGCGGCGAGGGTGAGGGAGGCGGCCGTCCCGCCCGTGCCGCCGTGGCCGAGGACGGTGCCGTCGTCGTGGGTGAGGGACACCGCGTCCAGCCGCGCGTCGCCGCGCAGGGTGAGGGTGCGCGGGGAGAGGGCGGCCGGGAGGTCGTCGGCGTCGTTGAACGCCGTACCGTGCGGGCCGCCGAAGAACTCGCTCGCGCGCAGCTTCGGATTGACCGTGTAGGAGAAGCCGACGGTGTGCGGGAAGTGGTCGGAGAGGTTGCCGCCGCTTGAGTCGAGGAACTTCGCCCACTCGTCGTTGTAGCGGTGCGCGGTGAGCGAGACGAGGGCGCTGCTCCGGTACAGGACCTTGTCGACGACCTCGCAGTCGTTGGTCGGCGCCGACGTCGGGCACAGCAGCGGGTCGGCGCCCTGCGCGGGAGCCGTGCCGCCCTTGACCAACTGCACCCAGGCGTCGGTCAGGTGGTTGTCGTCGACGAGGGTGCGGATGTTGTCCGCGGTCCGCGTGTAGCGGGTGTTGGTGTCCCCCATGACGATCACCGCGTTGCCGGCCGAGTTGGCCTGGATGAACTGCGACAGCTGCGTGATGTTGGCGCGGCGGGCGGCGAGGGCGTCGTCGGTGTCGTCGGCGTTGGGATGGAGGTTGTACAGGTCGACGTACACACCGTCCGTCAGCCGCACCCGGGCCAGTGTGAAGCCTTTCGGTGTCAGGCAGTTGGTGCCGGTGCAGTCGTGCCACTTCACCCGCTCGAAGTCCTCGAAGGGGTAGCGGGAGAGGGTGTTGAGGCCGTCGCCGATGCCCGCGCCGCCGCTGGTCGCCGTGCGGTAGGGGTGGTCGTCGCCCGCGTACAGTGCCGCGTGGTAGTTGAAGTCCTCCTGGACGTTGACGATGTCGTAGCCCGCCAACCTGGGGGATATGAAAGGGGTGTTGGTGGCCGGATGGCTGGAGCTCAGCCCTTCCGGCAGGCCTGCCACGTTGTACGTCAGCACAGTGAACGTGCCCGAGTCGGCGGCCTGCGCCGGCCCGGCGGACAGGCCGAGCCCGGCGAGCACCAGCGCACCGGCGGCGAGGGCACCGAGAAGTCGTCTCATGGGTCGCATGCGACCCATGTTCATGTCAACTGGTAACTTTTTGAAGGGTAGTTGAGAAAATTGTTCAACATTAATGCATGACGAGGGGGAACGGTGAAGCGCGAGACGCGCAAGGGGAGCCGTCGCAGCGCCATGGAGGGACAGGAAGGACATCAACCCCTTTGGCGGCAAAGGGACTTCGCGGTCTTCTGGGGTGCCCAGACGCTCTCCGTCCTCGGTGACTCCTTCGCCCTGATCGCCCTGCCGCTGCTGGTGCTGGAGGCCACCGGGTCGGTGGCCCGGATGGGGCTGCTCACCGCTGTCGGCGGGGGCGCGGCCGTACTCGCCGCCGTCTTCGCCGGGACCGTGGTGGACCGGGTGGACCGGCGGCGGCTCCTCATCACCTGCGACCTGGTGCGCATGGTCCTGTACGGGCTGATCCCGCTCGTCTGGGCCTTCGGTCCCCGCATCTGGCTGCTGTACGCGGTGCTGCCGGTCTGCGAGGCCGTCGGCACGTTCTTCGCCGTCGGCTATGTCACCGTCGTCCGGGGGCTGGTCGGCACCGGCCGGCTCACCGAGGCCAACGGACTGCTGAACGCCACGGCCGCGGCCGCCGGAGTGCTCGGGCCGGTGTGCGCGGGGCTCCTCGCCGCCTGGGCCGGGCCGGCTGCCGCCGTCGCCGTCGACGCGGCCAGCTTCGCCGCCTCGGCCGCATGTCTGCGGTGGGTACGACTGCGCGCCCGGGCCGGTGACGACACCCCGGCGCCCGGCCGCAGCACCGTCCGGCAGGACCTGCGCACCGGAGTCGTCTTCCTGTACCGGCACCCGCTGCTGCGCTCGCTCACGGTGCTGCTGTTCGGCTTCAGCTTCGTCACCCTCGGCCTGAGCGACCTGGTCATCTACCACCTCAAGCACGACCTCGGGCACGACGACGGCACGGTCGGCACCGTCATGGCGGCCGGTGCGCTCGGCACCATCGCCGGGTCCCTGCTGGTCGCCCGGCTCCGCCGTCGGCTCGGCTTCGGCCCCGCCTGGATCGGCGCGACCGCGCTGTGCGGGCTGACCTGCGCCGGCCTCGGCTGGGTCGGCACCGTGCCCGCGGTCGCCGTCCTCGCCGCCGGGTTCCTGGCCGGCGTCGGCATCGCGGGCACCTGCTCGATGTCCCTGCGTCAGGAGGTCACGCCGGAGCACCTGCTCGGCCGGGTCACCTCCGCCTACTGGACCCTGCACTATTCCGCCGCCCCCGTAGGCGCCGCCCTGCTCACCTGGGCCGCCGGACGCTGGGGCACCGCCCCGGCCGCCCTGACCGCGGGCGCCACCTGCGTCCTGCTCGCCCTCGGCGCCCTGCTTACACCGATCCGCAGGGCCTGAACCCCCTGGGCGAGGGTTTCCGACTCGTCAACTGGCCTCCGGGCCACGGGTGGTGGAGAACACGAAGGAGAACTCCGCCGGTTCGGCTCGCAGATGGTACTGGGGCAGCGGGCCCGGGCCGCAGGACTGGGAGCCGATGCCGTGCTGGCCGTGGTCGAGGTTGACCCAGACCCCCGCGGCGGATGCGACCAGGGGGGTGAGGTCGGTCAGGTGTGTGGCGGCGTCCAGTTGCTCGGTGGTCCAGCGGCGGGCGGTCAGAAAGAACGCCGGGTCGCCCTCGATGCGCAGGCCGCCCAGCTCCGCCCAGCGGACGTCGATACGGGCGCCGTTCTCCTGGGGGCGCACGTACGGCGTCTGCATGCTGTCTACCGTCGACTGCCAACGGCCGATCGCCGACGCCGTCCTGGTGTCCGGGTACGCCTCGCCCGGGCCGCCGCCGAACCAGCGCACGGCGTCGGCCGTCGTCAGGCCGAAGCGGATGCCGAGCCGGGGCAGCGGGACCGTCCAGTCACCCTCCGGGACGGTGGATACGGTCAACCGCAGACGCTCTCCGTCCGACGTCCAGCGGTACACCGTCGACAGCCCCACCTCCCGTGCGGCCGGTGCCACCCGGGTCCGGACCGTCAGGGTGTGCTCGCCGGTCTCCACCGCGTCCAGCCGGTGCCGCATCCGGTGCAGGCCGAGCCCCCGCCACAGCAGGCCGTAGCGCAGGTCGGGCTGCCAGGGAGCCCCGTCGTCGTTGTCGGTGGTGGCCCGCCACACGTCCAGCTGCAGACCGGTGACCGGTACGTCGCCGATGGCCGTCAGGGCGCCGGTGCGCGCGTCGAAGGTGCCGGGGCCGAGGGTGACCACCCCGTCGTCGCCCGTGGCAGGGCGGGCGGTCGCCGCGACCGTCGGCACCCTTCGTTCCGACACCTGGACCTGGCCCCAGGCCACGACATGGTCCTTCGCTGCCCACGGGGTGTCGGCCGCCAGGGCCGCCCGGATCGTCCAGTGGGCCTCGCCGGCCGGTCCGCCGGCGGGCGGCGCGGGCAGTTTGACGTCGGCGGACTCGCCCGGCGCCAACGCCGGCACGGACAGCACGCCGGACTCCACCCGCTCCCCGTCGACCTCGTACGCCCACGAGAACGCCAGCGCGGACAGGTCGGCGAAGTCCTGCTTGTTGGTGATCCGGACCGTGCCGTCGCCGGGGTCGCCGCTGATGCCGACCGGTTCGATCACCTTCTTGTACTCCACCAGGCCGGGGGAGGGCCGCCGGTCCGGGAAGAGCAGGCCGTCGCAGACGAAGTTGCCGTCGTGCAGCTCCTCGCCGAAGTCGCCGCCATAGGCGAAGCCCAGCTCCGGATGCGCGATCCCGTGGTCGATCCACTCCCAGACGAACCCGCCCTGCAGCCGGTCATGCGACTCGAACAGCCCCTGGTAGTCGGCGAGTCCGCCGGGGCCGTTGCCCATGGCGTGCGCGAACTCGCAGAGAATGAAGGGGAGTTGACGGCGCCTGAGGGTGCCGCCGTCCAGGCCGCGGCCGATCCGCTCGACCTCGGCGTGGTCGGCGTACATGCGCGAGTACATGTCGGTGTCCCGGCAGGTGAGGTCGCCCTCGTAGTGGACGAGGCGGGAGGAGTCCCGGCCCTTGATCCACTCGGCCATCGCGGTCAGGCCGCGGCCGGTGCCCGCCTCGTTGCCCAGGGACCAGATGACGACCGACGGATGGTTCTTGTCCCGTTCGACCATGCGGGACGCCCGGTCCAGCAGCGCCGGGGTCCAGCGGTCGTCGTCGACGGGGTTGTCCCGCCAGTCCTGCTCGGTGAAGCCGTGCGTCTCCAGGTCGCACTCGTCGATCACCCACAGGCCGAGCTCGTCGCACAGGTCGAGGAAGGCCGGGTGCGGCGGGTAGTGGGAGGTGCGGACGGCGTTGATGTTGTGCCGCTTCATCAGCAGCACGTCCTCGCGCATGGTCTCCGGGCCGAGGGCGCGGCCCTGCTCCGGATGCCATTCGTGCCGGTTGACGCCCTTGAACAGCACCCGCCTGCCGTTGACCCTGATCAGGCCGTCCGACAGCTCGACGGTACGGAAGCCGATCCGCAGCGGCACCCGCTCGCCCTCGGTGGCCAGCTCGCCCCCGTACAGCCGTGGTGTCTCCGCCGACCACGGCTCGACCGGCACGGTCACGCTGTCGCCGGTCGCGATGTCGATGCCCAGCTCGGCCACGGTGACCCGGCCGTCCACGTCGGAGTCGACGCGCAGGGTGCCGGTGCCGGTCAGGTGGTCGTAGGAGGCGTGCACGAAGAAGTCGAGGGCGGCGCCCGCCGGGCGGTGCAGCAGGGTGACGTCACGGAAGATGCCCGGCAGCCACCACTGGTCCTGGTCCTCCAGATAGGAGCCGGCCGACCACTGGTGGACGCGGACCGCCAGGACATTGTCCGCGGCCTTCAGCAGATGGCCGACCGCGAACTCGTGCGGCAGCCGGGAGCCCTTGAACTCGCCCAGTTCCGTGCCGTTCAGCCACACGCGCGCACAGGACTCCACCCCGTCGAAGCGCAGCACCGCACCGCCCTCGGTGAGGTCCGGCCAGTCCGCGGGCAGGTCGAAGACCCGCAGATGGTCACCGGTCGGGTTCTCGGTCGGCACCCGCGGCGGGTCGACCGGGAACGGGTAGAGGTGGTTGGTGTAGATCGGGGAGCCGTGTCCCTGGAGCACCCAGTGGCCGGGGACCGGGAGCTGCGCCCAGTCACCGGCGTCGTACCCCTCGGCCGCGAAGGAGTCGTCCTCGGCGTCGGCCGTCGGCGACAGCCGGAAACGCCAGTTTCCGTTCAGGGACAGCGACGGGGCGTCCGAGGAGGCGTACCAGGCGCGCGGCGGCAGCGCCCCGGAACCCGGCGAGACGTCCTCGACGTAGTCGGTGACGGTGTGCGTGCGGAAAGACATCGGTCTCCTAGCTCAGCCCTTGATGCCCGTCTGCGCGATCCCCTGCACCAGCCAGCGCTGGAGGAAGAGGAACACGAACAGCAGCGGCAGGATGGAAATGGCGGTCGCCATGAAGATCAGGTGGTAGTTGACGGTCTGGTTGGTCATGTACGACGACAGCGCCACCTGGACCGTCCAGGCGTTCGGGTCCTGCCCGATCACCAGCGGCCACAGGAAGGCGTTCCAGCCGTTGATGAAGGTGATGGTGGCCATCGCCGCGAAGAAGTTGAGCGAGTTCGGCACCACGATCCGCCAGTACGCGCCCCAGTGGCCGAGCCCGTCCATGCGTGCCGCCTCCTCCAGCTCCTTCGGGAACCCGAGGAAGTACTGCCGGAACAGGAAGCAGGTGAAACCACTGAAGAGGCCCGGGACGATCAGGCCCCGGTAGCTGTCCACCCAGCCGAGTGACGACACCAGGACGAAGCTGGGGACGAAGGTGACGGCGGTGGGGACCATCAGGGTGGCGAGGACGGCGTAGAAGACCTTGTTGGCGTGCCGGTAGGGGATACGGGCGAGGCCGTACCCGGCGAGCGAGCAGATCAGCAGGATGCCGGCGGTCATGAGGACGGCGACGACCAGGGAGTTCACCATCGAGCGGCCGAAGTCGACCGTCGGGTCGTCGAACAGCTCGGAGATGTTGCCCCACTGCAGACGGGCGGGGAGGAACTTCCAGTTCTGGCCCGTGATCTCCGCGTCCGTGGACAGGGCGTTGCGGACGATCAGATAGAAGGGGATGAGGAACAGGACCGCGGCGACGCCCACGGAGAGGTAGAGCCCGGTGGTGCCCGCAGCGCTTCCCCGCCGGACCCGGCGTGCGCTGCCGGTCCGGGGTGCGTCGGTGGCTCGGGGTGCGGTGGTGGTCACCTGGCCTCCTCCCCCCTTCCGAAGCCCATGAACCTGCCCTGGAACAGGGTGACGACGCAGATCAGCACGGTGAGGATCACGGCGCCCGCGCTGCCGGAACCGTAGTCCTGGCTGGCACCGAGCGCCGTCTTGTACAGCACCATGAGAGGGGTCTGGGCCCAGGTCGCCTTGGTCCCGACGATGTTGTAGAACTCGTCGAAGGCCTGATACGCGGCGATGAGGAGCAGCAGGATCACCGCGGCCGAGGTGGCGCGCAGCTGGGGCAGAGTGATGTGCCGGAAGGTCTGCCGGCCGGGCCTGGCGCCGTCGATGGCCGCGGCCTCGTACAGCTCGCCGGGGATGTTCTGCAGGGCCGCCAGGAACAGGATCATGTAGAAGCCGGACTGCAGCCAGAGCCGTACGGTCACGATGACCAGCCAGTACCAGGGTGGGCTCGGGTCGGACACCCAGGCGATGTTCTCGGCGCCGAACCAGCCGATGGCCGTGTTGGCCAGGCCGAAGCGGACGCCGTTGAAGAGGGACATCTTCCAGATCAGCGCGGCGGCGACATAGCTGCACGCGGTCGGCAGGAAGAACACCGACCGGAAGAAGGCGCGCAGGAAGCGCAGCCGGTGCACCAGCAGGGCGAGACCCAGCGAGAGCGCCCAGGTGGTGGGCACGATGAACGCGGCGAACACCGTGAACGTCACCAGTGAGCCGGTGAAGTCGCGGTTCGTCAGCATGTGCCGGTAGTTGTCGAGGCCGACGAAATGGCTCGGCGTGACGGTGAAGCGGGCGTCGAAGAAGCTGAGCCAGACGCTCCAGCCGATGGGAACGAAGACGAAGATCACCAGGCCGATGAGGAACGGCCCGGTGAAGAGCCAGAAGTTGAACGTGTTGCTCGCCCGAAGGCCCCGCCGCGGCCGGGACCCGGCGGTCTTGGCCGGGGTGGGGCGGGCGAGGTCGCGCGGGGTGGTGGTCGACATGTCGTGGTCCGTCCGCCGGCCTATCCGAAGAGCTTCTTCAGCTCGCGGTCGACCGTCTTGTCGGCCTTGTCGAGCGCGGCCTCGGGGTCCCCGCCCTTGCGGACGCAGTCGGCTATGACCGAGTCCCAGGCACTCCACATGGCCTGGGTCCAGCCGATGTGGTCGAAGTGGCCGTAGGTGTTGAAGAGCTGGACGCCCTCGGCGCCCAGACCCGTCTTGAGCGTGCCGGCCTGCGCGGCGATGGACGTGCGCGGCGGGATGTGGAACCCGTAGGACGTGGCGAAGTCCTTCTGGTACTGCTTCTGGTCGATCCACAGCCACTTGACGTACTCCTTGGCCGCGTCCACGTCGCCGCCCTTGGCGTTGACGAACATCGACCAGCCGCCGTTGTAGACGGAGGGCCTGCCCTTGGCGCCGACCTTGGGGAAGGGGAAGACGCCGATGTCGTCGCCGAGCACCTTCTGCATCGCCGGTGTCGCCCACATGCCGCAGAACTGGATGGCACACAGCCCCTGGTTGATCGCCGAGGGGTCCCAGTAGTCGGCCGGGGAGTCGAGCAGCAGATGACCGCTGGTGAACAGCTGCCGTAGCCGGCGCAGGCCCTCGACGACCCCGTCCGTGTGGTAGCCGATCTCGTTCTTGGCGGTGAGGGTCTCGGCGCCGGCCGACCAGATCAGGGGCGCCTCGACGGCGTGCAGGTCGTTGCCGAGGAAGAGGCCCTTGACCTTGGACGTGGTGAGCTTGGCGGCGGCCTCGATCAGCTCGTCGAGGGTGGTCGGCACGGGGATGTTCGCCTTCTCCAGCATCGACTTGCGGTAGAAGAAGAACTGCGGGTCGTCGATCATCCGGACGCCGTAGATCTTGCCGTCGACCGTGTGCGAGGCGATGTCGGCCGGGTGGAAGTCGTCCTTGACCGGTTCGATGAGGTCCGTCAGATCCGCCACCTGGCCGCTCCTGACGAGCTGGATCTGCGGGTGGAACTCGAAGACGTCGGGCGCCTGCTGGGTGAGCAGGGCGGCGAAGAGCTTCGTCTCGTAGTCGTTGCTGGTGATCCACTGCGTGGACACGTCGGCCTTCGAGTAGGCCTTGGCGTAGCGCTTGACGGCCTGTTCGACCCCGGCCTCGCCGTACGCGTGGAAGAACTGGGTCAGCTGCTTGCCCGAACCGCTCCCGCCGCCCCGGCCGTTGTTGCTGCCGCACGCGGCGAGCGGTCCGGCGGCGGCCAGACCGGCGGCGGCCCGGAGTATCGATCGACGGTCCCACGTGCTGTGGCTCTGTTCCGACATGCTGACGTCCTTGTCTGTCGAAATACGGCGTGCGACTCGCGCTGCGGGTCAGGGGTGCGGCCGGCGGCCCCCGGTCCATGGGGGGGAGTGGGGCTACCCGGGGGAGTGGGGCTACCGCCTGGTCCAGGCCGAACTGCCCCGGCCGCGCTGGTCGAAGACGTACGTCGTGATCGACCGGGCGGCGAGCGTGGCGGTCACGGTCCCGTCGCTGACAGTCGGCCCCGCGACCTTCGCCCAGTTCTCGTCCGCCGAGGTCCGCACCGCCTGCGTGGCCCGCACCGGCGCCTTGCTGGTGAAGTGCAGGTTCAGCGGGGTGTCGGTGGTGTTGTGGTTGTTCACCACGACCACCCACCGCCCGCCCCGGTCGTACGACGACACCTCCACGCCGTCGGGAGCCCCGGTCACGTCGTGCGCGACCGAGCCCGGCCGGACGAACCTGCTGTACTGGCCCAGCGCGTAGTACCGCTTGGTGAAGTACAGCCGCTGGTCGCCGTTGGCCGCGTAGTCGGGGTCGTAGTAGATCAGGCCGTCGTTCCAGCCCTGGTCGTTCCTGGCGGCCGGGTCGGTGCCGTAACCGCTGGCGAGCGCCACCCACCACTGGAACGCCGAGTCGTGCGCGGTCGCGAAGTCCTTGTAGATGATCCGCGACATCAGCAGGGCGTTGTCGATGGTCGGGTCGTACTCCTGGTTCCAGCCCGTGGTGCCCTTGCCGAAACAGCAGATCTCGGTGGCCCAGGAGGTCTTGCCGAGCGACCTCGCCGTCGCGTAGACGTCGCCCAGCTTGCCGTCGTCCGGGTTGTCGTACGTGTGATGGGCCAGCTTGGAGACGTACTGCGCGGTGCCCGGCTGCGCCATCCACTGCGGGACCTCGCTGGTGAACTGCGTGGTCCTGCTGGACTCGTCCGCGATGACGCCGGTCCTCTGGTGCCGGGCCCGCTGCTCGGCGCCCAGCGCGCGCACGATGTCGTCGCGCTGCTCGACCGGCACCGGCATGCCCTCCTGGCCGCAGTCGGAGAAGCTGTTGTCCGGTTCGTTGAAGGGGCTGATGTAGTCGAGCCGTAGGCCCTGCCGGGTGAAGTGATCGGTGACGTCGGCCATGTACTTCGCGAAGTCCTTCTCGTTCTCCGCCTTCAACCGGCCGCCGCAGCTCTTGCCGTTGGTCGTCCACCGGGCCGGTGCACTGTTGACGAAGCCGATCAGGTCCTGCACGCCGTACCGCGCGGCGTACTTCAGGAACGTCCGGCCGCCGGTGTCCTTGGACCAGTCGTAGGAGCCGTCGGGGCTGAGGAAGTCCTCGGCGGCGCGGGCCGGGGTGGTGACCCCGACGCCACCGCCGCCGATGTTGTAGCGGTACGAGCTGAGGGCCAACCCTTCCTTGGAGAAGAGGAGTCGGGCGACCCGGGCCTGGACCTTCGGGTCGAAGTGCTGGAGGTCGTCGACCCACCAGGCGCCGGACGCGCCGATGTCGTCGATGGTCTGGGCGGCCTGCGGGGAGACCTCGGCGGGCGCCGGGGTGGCGGTGGCGCTCGCGGACGGGGAGGTGAGGAGGGCTCCGGCGACGGTCAGTGCGGCGGAGGCTGTCAGCAGCAGGGATCTCTTACGGGGGTGAGACACGTGCATCCCTTCCGTCGTCATGAAGGCGGTGCGGTACGGCTCCTTGCGGGGGTGGTGGTGCGCTTGACGGTGGTGCCGGTCCGCTGCCCGACGGACTGCAGCGCCCCTTCCAGCGCGAACGTGGCCGCGCCGAGGGACACCGGGTCGGTGGGGATCGGGGAGAGGACGATCTCGGTGGCGGCCAGCGGGCGGCGCAGCGCGTGCCGGGCGACGGCCTGGCGGACCTCGTCGAGCAGCGGCTCGCCCAGCCGGGCGGCGACCCAGCTGCTGAGCACGACCACTTCGGGATTGAGGAGGTTGATCAGGTCGGAGATGCCGGCGCCCAGGTAACGCGCGGTGTCCCGCACCACCTTGACCGCCACCGGATCGTCCGCGGCGACCGCGCGGGCCAGCGCGTCGACGGTGGCGGTCTGGTCCTCGGGGTGCAACAAGGGGGAACGCGGGCTCAGTTCGCGCAGATTCTGCATGATGCCCGGCGCGCCGACGTACGTCTCGACACAGCCGTGGTTGCCGCAGTGGCACAGCCGCCCGTCCAGCACGAGCGTGGTGTGGCCCCATTCGCCGGCGCTGTTGCTCACGCCCCGGTGCAGGCCGCCGCCGAGGACGAGACCGGCGCCGACCCCCGTGCCCAGATTGACCACGACCGCGTCCCCGCGGCCCCGCGCGGCCCCGAACCACAGCTCCGCCACCGCGCACGCGCGCAGCGGATTGTCCAAGTGCAGCGGATACGCGATGTGTTCGGCCAGCAGATCGAGCAACGGTACGTCGTGCCAGTCCCAGTTGGGCGCGTACTCGGCGACGCCGGTGTCCCGGTCCACCTGGCCCGGCACGCTCACCCCGACGCCCAGCACCCGGGCCGCCTCCACCCCGGCCTGCGCCACCACCGAGCCGACGGCGGCGGCGACGTGGCCGACCACCTGCTCCGGGCGGCTCTCGCCGGGCCGCATGTCCTCGTCGGCGCGGGCCAGCACGTTCAACGCCAGGTCGAACAGCTCGGCATGGACGTAGGTCTCCGCGATGTCGACGCCGATCAACGCGCCCCCCGACGCGTTGACGGCCACCAGGCCCCGGGGCCGGCCGCCGGCCGAGTCCTCGAAACCCACCTCGGTGATCAGGCGGAGCTCCAGCAGCTCGCCGACCAGCGTGGCCACCGTGGCCAGGCTCAGCCCGGTGGCGGCGGCCAGCTCCTGCCGGGAGGTGGGAGACTCGGCGATGATCTGGCGCAGCACCTCGTAGCGATTCGCGGTGCGGATGTCACGTGATGTGCGCTTCACGCAGCTGCCCCCTCCGATCCCATCCCGTCCCATCCCGTCCAGGCCAGGCCGGGGCGATGACGGCACCGGCGCGGGCGTCAGGCTATGGGCTGCGAGTCGCTTTCGACAAGGGGTTAGGAAAGGGGCTGGAGAAAGTCCCCGGTGCGGGAGGAGCGCTGCTGGGCCGACGCGAGGCGGTCAGCCCTCCAGGAGATCCCGCACGAAGGCGTTGGTGAACTTCCCGGCCGGATCCAGGGAGCGGGCCAGGCCCCGGAAGTCGGCGAGGCGTGCATACCGCCCACGGACGACCGCCGACGGGATCTCGTACACCTTCCCCCAGTGCGGCCGCGGATCGAACGGAGCCAGCGCCTCCTCCAGCCGGCGCACCACCGGCAGGACGGCCGCCTCGTCGCGTACCCAGGTGAAGTGCAGCGCCACCGAGTCCCGCCCGTGGGCCGGACTGAGCCACTGCGGGTCGGCGGCGACCGTACGCACTTCGCAGGTCTGCAGGACACCGGCGACCGCCGACCGGATACCGCCGATTGCACACAGCGCATCGATGGCGGTCGGACGCGGCAGCAGATACTCCGACTGGATCTCCTCCCCGCTGCTCGGCGTGAACTCCGCCCGGAAATGCGGCAGTCGCTCGTGCCACGGCCCCGGCACGCCCAGCTGCTCGGTGCAGTGGGTCGCGGGCATCCCCGGTATCGGGTGCACCGGCACCCGAGCGGGTGCCGCCCACGGGAAGTGCACCGTCGGCTGGTCGGTGCGCCGCTTGACCCACACATGCCTGAAGCCCGGCTCCCGCCAGTCGGTGAACAGGCTCACGCTGTATCCGGCGGCCGACACGGCGGTGAAGTCCAGCCCGTCCAGCGGGAGTTCGGTGAACACATGCTGCTCCACCTCGTACGCCGGCTCCAGGTCGAGCGTGAGCGCGGTGACGACGCCGAGCGCGCCGAGCGAGGTCACGGCACCGTCGAACCGGGCGTCGCCCCGGCCGAGTGTCACCGTCGAGCCGTCCGCGACGAGCAGCTCCACCTCCCGCACCGCCGAGGCCAGCGGCCCGTTGCCGATGCCCGAGCCATGGGTGCCGGTCGCCACCGAACCGGCCACCGAGATGTGCGGCAGGGACGCCATGTTGGGCAGGGCGAGGCCCCGGGCATGGACCGCGCGGGCCAGTTCGGCGTAGCGCACCCCGCCCGACACCCGGACCGTGCGCGCGGCCGTCGCGACCTCGATCAGCGGCGGCAGCCCGGCGGCGGACACCAGCACACCGTCCGGGCCCGGGTCGGCGATCCGGTTGAAGGAGTGCCCGCTGCCCAGCACCCGAACCCGCGCACTGCCCGCCACCAGCGCCGCGAGCGCGTCGAGCGTGCCCGGGCGGTGGAACGCGCGCGCCGTGTACGTGAGGGTGCGCGCCCAGTTCGTGACCGCCCCGGCGGTCTCGGCCGTCCCTGTCATCGGTGCGTCCCTCCCGAAGAGATGCGGGTGTGTACGGCTGCCCATGCGTGTGCCGACCCTCTCATCCATCCTGGCCCACCAGGGAAGCCCTCTGCGGATTTCGTCGTTAGGGCCGCATGGATCGACGCATTCGAAATATGGATGGCCTTCTGGACGCGATATCGGTACTTTCCGATCCATGACCCAGGAACCGCTTCCCGCCCGGCTGTCCGTCACCGACCGCACCCGTCACCGCAGGCTGCGCGAGCAGGGCAGCGTGGAGCGGGCGGAGCTGGAGGCGATCCTCGACGCCGCCTTCGTCTGTCATCTCGGCGTGCTGGTCGACGGGCGGCCGGTCGTCGTACCGACGGTGTACGGGCGGGACGAGCACCGGCTGTATCTGCACGGATCCGTGGCCAGCCGCAGCCTCGCCGGCGACACTGCGGTGTGTGTGACCGTGACCCACGTGGACGGGCTCGTGCTCGCCCGGTCCGTCTTCGAGCATGGCGTCAACTACCGCAGCGCCATGATCCACGGCACCGCCCGCAAGGTCACCGACCCCGAGGAGAAGCTGGCGGGCCTGCGCCTGCTGACCGAACACACCGCGCCGGGCCAGTGGTCGTACGCCCGCCGCCCCAGCCGCAAGGAACTGGCCGCCACCACGCTCCTCGCCCTCTCCCTCCAGGAGGCTTCCGTCAAGATCCGTACCGGCCCCCCGGACGACGGCGACGGACCCGACGCCGCGCTCGGCCTGTGGGCCGGCGTCCTGCCGCTCACCACGGTCTGGGGCACCCCGGAGCCCGACCCGGCGCTGCCGGCCCAGGTCGCCGTACCGGATCACATCGCGCGCCGTGCGGGGACCCGGCACGGGTGAGCCGCGGGCGGGGGCATACGGTGTGAGACGTACGCCTGAGCCGGGAGGAGACAGACGGATGGGCAGTCGTACCGCGCTGGTCGAGGATCTGATGGAGCGCTTCCCGCATGTGCCACGGGAAGCCGTCTTCAAGGAGGACCTGCTCCGCGGCGGCGTCGCCTTCGACCCGTCCGCCCTCAGCGACAACGAGAGCGGCGAGGTCAAGCCGAAGTCGTACTTCATCTTCTCCTTCGACCACGGCACCCTGCCCGAGCTGGGCGAGGCGGCGCTGCGGCGTCCACCGGAGGAGATCATCCTCACCGGCGGACCGTACGACCTGCGCCGCACCGTCGTCTCCGTACGGGTGAACCCGGCCTCGCCGTACCGGGTCGCCGCCGACGACGAGGGGCTGCTCGGGCTCTACCTCGACGGAAAGCGCATCGCCGACGTCGGCGTGCCGCCCATGCCGGAGTACTACCGGCACACCCTCTCCAACGGAAAGTCCGTGATGGAGGTGGCCCCGACCATCCAGTGGGGCTATCTCATCTACCTCACCGTCTTCCGGGTCTGCCAGTACTTCGGCGCCAAGGAGGAGTGCCAGTACTGCGACATCAACCACAACTGGCGCCAGCACAAGGCGGCCGGGCGGCCGTACACCGGCGTCAAGGACGTGGAAGAGGTCCTGGAGGCCCTGGAGATCATCGACCGGTACGACACCCAGAAGGCCTCCACCGCGTATACGCTGACCGGCGGTGCCATCACCAAGACGGTCGCCGGGCGCGACGAGGCCGACTTCTACGGCCACTACGCCAAGGCCATCGAGGAGCGCTTCCCGGGGCGGTGGATCGGCAAGGTCGTGGCCCAGGCGCTGCCGCGTGACGACGTGCAGCGGTTCAAGGACTACGGCGTCCAGATCTACCACCCCAACTTCGAGGTGTGGGACCGCCGGCTGTTCGAGCTGTACTGCCCCGGCAAGGAGCGCTATGTCGGCCGCGACGAGTGGCACAGGCGGATCCTGGACTCGGCGGAGATCTTCGGCGCGCGCAATGTGATCCCCAACTTCGTGGCGGGCGTGGAGATGGCCGAGCCGTTCGGCTTCACCACCGTCGACGAGGCCATCGAGTCGACGACCGAGGGCCTGCGCTTCTTCATGTCGCACGGCATCACGCCGCGCTTCACCACCTGGTGCCCGGAGCCCACCACCCCGCTCGGCAAGGCCAACCCGCAGGGCGCGCCGCTGGAGTACCACATCCGGCTGCTCCAGGCCTATCGCCAGACGATGGACGACTTCGGGCTCTCCTCCCCGCCCGGCTACGGCCAGCCCGGACCCGGCCGCGCGGTCTTCTCCGTCAGCTCCTTCATGGACAGCCTGCCCGCGGTTGAACCCACGGAGACGCCGACCCGGGTGTGATGCCGCACAGTCGCGCATCGGTTCGCCGGGACGGTGAGCGCGGCGGCGCCCGCATCCGTACAGAAGGCCGGAGTGAGGGGCTCGTCGCGTCGCGCATCCGCGTCACCACCAACGGTAACCGGATCTGAACAGCGCGCTTGTCAGTTGTGTCGAGAGCGTGAAAGGCTCTGTGCACTGCCGCGAGGTTCCCTTTAACTCCCTTTCCCCAGTGGTGAGTTGACCTCGCTCGTGGATGCAGGAGTTCCATGCCCGACCTGCCGACCCCCAAGGACGCCACCGAGGCCGCGCTGTTCTCGGAGGGCTGGGACGCGGTGCTCAGCTACGCGGACCTGTGCACCTCCGGATCCCTGACGGCCCATCAACTGGCCACCGAGGCCTTCACGCTCGGCATGCGCGAGGTCCGCGCCGCCGCCCGCACCCATGTGCGCGGCGCGGGCCGCCGTACCGCACGGCTGCCCACCATCCCGGCGCTGCTCACCGCCGTACGCGACACCGCAGCCGCCTGGGAGACCGAGGGGCAGGGGCACAAGCTCGACCCCGACCTCAGGCTGTGGCTCAACTCCGCGGCCGCCGCCCGCTATGCGAGTCGGCCGCTGGAGCGCCCGGTCGCGCTGCGCGGCCTGCGGGACATGCAGGAGGCCGACGCCGCGCTGCTGTGGCTGGCCGAGGTGGAGGCGCTGCCGCTGCCCGCCGTCGCCCGCCGGCTCGGCCTGGATCCGGCCACCGTCGCCGGCGAGCTCGACCAGGTCCGCACCCTGTTCCGGGACCGCTGCCACCGCGCCCATCTCGACACCCCGATGGACGCGCAGTGCCGCTCCTACGCCCGTCTGCTGGACGCGGTCACCCGCTCGCCGGCCGCCGACACCCCCGACGACCTCTCCCGGCACCTCGCCACCTGCGTGCGGTGTGCCGAGGCCGCCGCCTGTCTGCGCCTGCACGGCGGCGGGCTGCCGGCCGCGCTGGCCGGCGGGGTGATCGGCTGGGGCGGCCTCGCCTACCTGGAACGCCGCCGGCGCGCCGCCGAGGTCCGCCTGGGCGCGGGTCGCCCCGCCGACGCCGCGCCCGCCCCCGGCTCCGGAGATCCCGAGGAGGAGGGATCAGGCCGCAGCCGCGTCCTGCGCGGTGGCCTGCTCGCCGCCGCCGTACTGCTGTCGGCGCTGGCGCTCGGCGTGTCGATGATGCCGTCCGGCGGTTCCGGCGGCGATGCCGCGGCCGCCCGCGACGACACCGCCACCGCCCGTGACTACGGCCGGCCGGTCGCCGACCCCAGCGTCTCCACGACCCGGAAGCCCGCCTCGCCGACGGCGCCCGCCGCCACCCCCTCCGCGGCGCGTACGACAGCGGGCTCCGACCGCAGGAAGACGGACCCCGAACCCCAGGGCACCTCCTCGGCCACGGACGATCCCGGCCCCGTCGGCACCACCACCGCCCCCACCGCGACCTGCAGCGCCGCCTACCACCTCGTCAACCAATGGCCCGACGGCTTCCAGGCCACCGTCACGGTCAGCACCGACCGTCCCCTCACCGGCTGGGACGTCTCCTGGACCTTCCCCGACGGCCAGCAGGTCGGCCAGATGTGGGACGCCACCGCCCACCAGGACGGCCCCCACGTCACCGCCACCGCCGCCGACTACGACAGGGCCGTCCCGGCCCACGGCACCCTGTCCTTCGGCTTCCTCGCCACCTGGCAGGAAAAGAACCGGGCCCCGTACGGCTTCACGATGAACGGGAAGTCCTGCGCGACTGGTTGAGCCGTCGCAGGAGTTGAGCCGCCGTAGAGCGGCCTCGAAGGCCATCCGCGCGAGATTCAGGATCACGCTCACTGACGTCGGTCATGCCGTCGTCCGTGTATCCCCCTGGACGTCCGCGGACCCCGAGGTGGCGGTGACTATCAGGACGGCCTGGTCGTCGAGGGTGGCATGGCCTGCGAACCCGGTGACTGCCGCGGTGACGGACTTGACGAGGGCGGCGGCGGTGGGCGTGGTGGTCCGGACGGCGGCAAGCGCGTCCGCCAAGCGGTCCTCGCCGAAGAACTCGCCGTCGGCCGAACGGGCCTCGGTGATGCCGTCGGTGACCAGGACCAGGCTGTCGCCCGGGTGCAGTTCGATGTCGCACGGACAGACGCCGGGGTCCGGTCCGATGCCCAACAGCAGCCCCGGTTCGGCGAGTTCCACGACCGTGCCGTCGGCGCGGCGCACGAGCGGCGGGACGTGGCCTGCCCGGATCAGACTCAGCGCGAGGTGGGACGCGGTGTGCCGCAGCTCGCCGTAGGCGAGCGAGACGAACTGGTCCTCGTCGGCGGTGCCGCCCGCCAACAACGCGTCGTTGATGGCGGAGACCACCGCCGCCGGGTCGTTCAGGAGACGTGCGGCGGCGTGTGCGGTGTGGCGGACGATTCCGGTGGTCGTGGCGGCCAGCGCACCGCGCCCCGACACATCGCCGATCATGAGCGCCCAGCGGTCGCCGGGCAGCGGGAAGACGTCGTAGAAGTCGCCGCCGACATCGAGCCCTTCACCTGCCGGATGGTACGAGGCCGCCAAGGTGGCACCCGGAATTCCGGGCAACTCGGGAGGCAGCAGGCCCGCCTGCAGATCGCGGGCCAGCCGGACGCGGTCGCTGAACTGGTGGGCGTTGTCGGCACTCGATGCGGTCCGGCGGGCGAGCTCCTGCGCCAGGGCGATCGTGCGGCCGTCCAGGGGGAGGTCGGTGGCCAGCAGAGTCAGCACGCCGAAGGCCTGGCCCCGGGTGGCCAGCGGCACGCACACGTAACCCGTGACGCCGAGCTGCGCGCGGCGGCCGTCGGTGTGGACGGTCTCGGTGGTGCCGGAGGCCAGCACGCGGGCAACCGCGGCGTCCACCTCGTCACGCAGTGCGCGGGAAGAGAGGAGCTCTTCCCCGTCCCGGGTGGACGCGGCGACGGCGATGCGCTGCGCCTGGCCGCACTCGACCACGTGGACGCAGCACAGCGGCGCCAGAGCCGGAACGGTCAGCCGTGCCATGCGCTGCAGGGTGTCGGCATAGTGTGTCTCGCGCGCGATGGCGGTGCCGGCTTCCAGCAGGAAGGCCAGATCCTCACGGGCCGCCCGCTCGCGCTCCTGGGCGGCGTGGCTCGCGGCCACCGCGGCGTGGCGTTCGACGGCCAGCGCGGCGATGCGGGTGAACGCCGCGCTGAGCGCCATGTCCTTGTCCGTGGGAGCCATGGGGGTGCGGTGGTACATCGCGAAGGTGCCCAGCAGCCGGCCGTCCGCGTCCTGGATCGGAGTGGACCAGCACGCCGCGACCCCGGCCCGCGACGCCAGTTCGCGGTAGTCCTGCCACAGGGGATCGGTGGCGATGTCGGTGACGATCACCGGCCGGCGCCGGTGGGCGGCCGTGCCGCACGAGCCGACGCCCTCGGCGATGGGCGTCCCGTCGACCGCCTCGTTGTAGAAGTCGGGCAGGCGCGGGGCGGTGCCGTGCCGCAGGTGCCGTCCGTCGGCGTCGACGAGCAGTACCGAGACGATCACGTCCGGGGAGAGCGCCTCGATCGCCGTGGCCATGCCGAAAAGGATCTCCTCCAGCGGGGCGTCGCGTGCGATCTGCTCCAGCAGCAGGCGTTGCTCGGCGGCCAGGAGATGCGCGTGGTGGTACGCGGTGGTCTCGACCGCGATCACCACGACCCCCTCGGTCCGGCCGACCGCGTCCCGGCGGGGCTCGTAGGTGAAGTCGAAGAACCCCTCCCGCTGCCTGCCCGGCCCGCCCAGCAGGAGCCGCCCGTCCCGGGACCGGTACGCGACGCCGGTGCGGTAGACCTGGTCGAGCCGGTCGAGGACGCCCTGCGGAGCCAGTTCCGGCACCACCTGTGCGATCGGCTCGCCGACGCGGCCTCGGTCGCACCCGAGGGTCTCGAAGAACGCCGTGTTCGCCGCCTCCAGCAGGTGCCGGGGGCCGGTGAGCACAGCGAAGATCACCGGGGCTTGGTCGAACAGGTCCACGTACGCCTCGCTCCGCCGGTGGACCGTGACGGAGTGGGCTGTGGCCGGACTGCGCCGTTCGAAATAAGTGGACATGACAGGCACCCTCTCCTGTCTCGCTTCTCCACTCTGACACACGTTTTTGCGTCGCCGCCCGACAGTGCGCTGATCACTGTCACAGGTGGGGGCGGACGGAAAATTCGGTGGCGGCCGAGTGGCCGCGCTTCTATGGTGGTGCTGCTTCTCGCGGTGGCTGCCGGCCGCCGCTGTCGGCCCAGTGAGGAAAGGGAGGTGTGACCGATGGCTGTCTCTGTGACGGGCGCTGCCCGCAACCAGAAGTTCATCCACTCCACCTCCGTGGCCTCCGGCTGATCCTTCCTGCTTCTTCGCGCCCCGAGGGCGCGCGGCCGGGGCCGCCCTGTGAAGGGTTCCCCTTGAATCTCTTTTCTCTTTCGGCTTTTTCCGCTTCGCCTTCGTCGCACCCTCTGGCCCGCTACGGCTGGGACGAGGGATGGGAAGCGGAGTTCGCTCCGTATGCCGAGCAGGGTCTTCTGCCCGGCCGTGTCGTACGGGTCGACCGCGGCCAGTGCGACGTCGTCACACCGCTCGGCACCGTCCGCGCGGACACCGAGTTCGTCGTTCCCCGTGACCCGATGAAGGTGGTGTGCACGGGGGACTGGGTCGCCGTCGACCCGGAAGGCGGCGACCCGCGGTACGTGCGGACACTGCTGCCGCGGCGCACCGCCTTCGTGCGGTCGACGTCGTCCAAGCGTTCCGACGGCCAGGTGCTGGCCACCAACATCGATCACGTCGTCATCTGTGTGTCGCTCGCGGCCGAACTCGACCTTGGCCGGATCGAGCGGTTCCTGGCGCTGGCCATGTCCTGCTCGAACGGTGAGGCCCTGCTGCACGAGGCGGCACGCTCCGGCGAGTCCGCCGCCCAGCCCGTCGTCGTCCTCACCAAGGCTGACCTCGTGCCGGACCCGGTCACCCTCGGCCACCTGGTCCAGGACATCGAGACGAGCGCACCCGGCGTGCCCGTGCTCACCGTCAGCGCGCTGCACGACGAGGGGCTCGACGTCCTCGTCGCGCTCGTCGGCTCCGGTACGTCCGTGCTGCTCGGCCAGTCCGGCGCGGGCAAGTCCACGCTGGCCAACGCCCTCGTCGGCGCGGACGTCATGGACGTACAGGCCACGCGGGACGTCGACGGCAAGGGGCGGCACACCACGACGACCCGCAATCTGCTCGCCCTGCCCTCGGGCGGGGTCCTCATCGACACCCCCGGGCTGCGGGGTGTCGGGCTGTACGACGCCGGGAGCGGGGTCGGGCAGGTCTTCTCCGAGATCGAGGAACTGGCCGAGCGGTGCCGCTTCCACGACTGCGCCCACGAGAGCGAACCGGACTGCGCGGTGCGCTCCGCCGTGGAGAGCGGGGAGCTGGCGGAGCGGCGGCTGGAGAGCTACCGGAAGCTGGTGCGCGAGAACCAGTGGATCGTCGCCAAGACCGATGCGCGGGTCCGTGCGGAGCTGCGGCGGGACTGGAAGCGGAAGGGGGCCGAGGGCAGGGCCGCGATGGAGGCCAAGCGAGGGCGTCTTCGCTAGGAGCAGGTCAGCTGCACGCCTTCGACAGGCACGGGTCAGCTGCATGTCCGATTTCCGCTGGCCGAGGCCTCGGACGTCGCTCCACACTGGAAGACGTGCTGGAAGACGTGATGGACGACGACACCAGGTACGAGGCGGTGCGGAGTCGGGACGGGCGGTTCGACGGGGTGTTCTTCTTCGCCGTCGAGACGACCGGGATCTACTGCCGGCCGAGCTGCCCGGCGGTGACGCCGAAGCGGCACAACGTGCGGTTCTTTCCGACGGCCGCCGCCGCGCAGGGCGCCGGGTTCCGGGCCTGCCGGCGGTGCCGGCCGGACGCCGTGCCGGGGTCGGCGGAATGGAATGTGCGGGCGGACGCCGTCGGGCGGGCCATGCGGCTGATCGCCGACGGCGTCGTGGACCGCGAGGGCGTCGCCGGGCTCGCCGGGCGGCTCGGCTACAGCGCCCGGCAGGTCCAGCGGCAGCTCACCGCGGAACTCGGCGCCGGGCCCGTGGCGCTCGCCCGGGCCCAGCGGGCGCACACCGCGCGGGTGCTGCTGCAGACCACCGAGCTGCCGGTCACCGAGATCGCGTTCGCGTCAGGGTTCGCCAGCGTGCGGCAGTTCAACGACACCGTCCGGGAGGTCTACGCCTCGACGCCCACCGGGCTGCGGGCCGCCGCCCCCGCCACCCGGGGGCGCGCGGCGCGGCGGGCCGCCCCGGGCGCCGGGATACCGCTGCGGCTGGCCTACCGCGGCCCGTACCAGGCCGCCGCCGTCTTCGACCAGCTCGCGGAGGAGGCGGTGAGCGGGGTCGAGGAGGTCTCGGGCGCGCCCGGCGGCCGTACCTACCGGCGCACGCTGCGGCTGCCGTACGGCACCGGGATCGTCGCCGTCGAGGAACGGACGCGGACGGTGCGGACCGGCACCGGTACCCGGCCGGGCGGCTGGCTCGACGCCCGGCTGCATCTCGGCGACCCCCGGGATCTCACCACGGCGGTGCAGCGGCTACGGCGGCTGTTCGACCTCGACGCGGACCCGTACGCCGTGGACGAGCGGCTCGGCGGCGACCCACGGCTCGCACCGCTGGTCGCCGCCCGGCCCGGACTGCGCTCGCCCGGTGCCGTGGACCCGCTGGAGCCCGCTGTGCGCGCGCTGGTGGGGCGGGCGGGCGCGGAGGAACGGGTGCGGCGGTGCGGCAAGGTGCTCGACGCACCCTGCGGCAGCCTCACCCACCTCTTCCCCGAGCCCGCCGCCCTCGCCGAAAGCGAGCCGCCGGACGGTCCGCTGGGCGCGCTGGCCGCCGCCCTCGCCGACGGCACCGTACGGCTGGACCCGGGCGCCGACCGGGACGACGCACAGCGAGCCCTGCTCGCACTGCCCGGCATGGACCCGATGACCGTCGCCACCGTACGCGTGCGTGCCCTCGGCGATCCGGACGTCGCCCCGCCCGGCGCCGACGTATCCGACGACTGGCGGCCCTGGCGTTCGTACGCCGTCCAGCATCTGCGTGTGGCAGGGGAGTGGAGTCGATGACGGCCATGTACTGGACCCAACTGGGCGCCCCCGTGGGGACGTTGCTGCTCACCGCCGACGCGGACGGGGCGCTGACCTCGCTGTCCGTGCCCGGGCAGAAGGGCGGGCGGACCGCGGAGAGCCTGCAGGACGGGTGGCGGTGCGAGCGCGGGCCGTTCCGCGCCGCCGCGGAGCAGCTGGCCGCCTACTTCGCCGGTGAACTCAGGGAATTCCAGCTGCAGTTGAGCCCGCAAGGCACCGACTTCCGGCAGCGGGTGTGGGCGGCGCTGGACGAGGTGCCGTACGGCGCCACCGTGACGTACGGACAGATCGCCGCGCGGATCGGCGCGTCCCGTGCGGCGGTTCGCGCGGTGGGCGGGGCGATCGGTGCCAACCCCCTGCTGATCGTGCGCCCTTGCCATCGGGTCATCGGCGCGGACGGCTCGATGACCGGGTATGCGGGCGGAGTCGAGCGGAAGGTGTGGCTGCTGACTCTGGAGGGCGCCCTCGCGGGTTAGCCGCCATGGAGTGCCGGTCTAGGGGGCGTCCATGGGCCGGTCCCGGAAGATCCGGTCCAGGTGGTACGTGAGGACGCTGGTGGCCGAGGCCGCGTCGCGCTGGCCGACCAGGACGCTGGTGCCGAGCCCCGCGGACATGGCAAGCAGCCCGACCGCCTCGGCGGAGGCGTCCACCCCGGGCCGCAGCAGCCCGGCGTCCGCCGCCTGCCGCAACAGGCCGGTCACGGTGTCCTCGGCGGCGTCGGGGTCCTTGATGAACGGCTGGGCGGCGAGGGCTTCGTCGGTCATGGAGAGGACGGCATACGCGGTGTAGAGGTGGTGGAAGACGCGGCTCTCCTCGTCGACCGGCAGGGCCGCCGTCAGCAGCGCCTCGATCACCGCCCGCGGCCCGGGATCGGCACCGGCCGCGCGGACCCGGGCGGACACCCGCTCCCCGAACTTCCCGGCCAGATGGCGCAGTCCGAAGAGCAGCAGCTTCTCCTTCGACTCGAAGTAGTACTGCACCAGGCGGAGTGACACGCCCGCCTCGGCCGCCACGTCACGCATCCCCACCGCGTGCAGGCCGAGCCGTCCGGCGGCCCGGACGAGGGCCTCCGCGATCTCGGTGCGCCGCTCTGCGTGATCCACGCGCTTGGGCATCGTCCGGCTCCCCGCTCCTCGATGGCGTTCGTCGTCCGGTGCCGCTTCCGGCGGCCCGGCCACTCGTTTATGGTACAGCCGTACCACCAACATGGTACGTTCGTATCACAAAGACCGTCTGTCCCGGAGGTTGCCGTGCCCGAGTCCGCAAGCACCCGTCCCCGGCCCGACATCGGCCGCTACGTCAGCGACGCCTGGCGCGAGCGCTACTTCGCGGCGTGCGACGCGGTGTACGCGCTGGGCGCGGCCACGTCCTGGGAGCAGGACGTGGAGACGTCGTACGGGACCACGCACGTCTACCGCTACGACCCCGAGGACCCGGCAGCCCGGGAGCGCACCCCCGTCGTCCTCGTCCACGGCGCCGGCTCCTGCTCCGCCATGTGGTACCCGAACACCCCCGCCCTCAGCGCCGAACGGCCCGTCTACGCCATCGACACCCCGGGCGACCCGGGGCGCAGCGTGCAGTGCGCGCCCCTGCACGAGCCGACGGACGCCGCCCGCTGGCTGGACGAGACACTCGCCGGGCTGGGGCTCGACCGGGTGCATCTGGTCGGCTCCTCGTACGGCGGGTGGCTCGCGCTGAACCAGGCGTACCGCGGGCCGGAGCGCCTCGCCTCGGTCACGCTGCTCGATCCCGGTGGTCTGGAGAAGGTGGGGCTGCGCTTCTTCGTCTGGATCTTCGTCAGCCTGTTCGCGACCTTCGCTCCGAAGTCGCTGCGGCCCCGCCTCGCGTCCTGGCTGGAGCAGCCGGTCCTCGTCGTGCCGGAGCTGCGCGCCATGGTCAGGGCGGGGGTGCGCGCCTACCGCATACGCCGACCCGCGCCCCAGCCCCTGACCGAGGCCGAACTGGCCGCCGTCCGCACCCCGTTGTATCTGGTGCTCGGCAGGCGCAGCCTCCTGGTCCACCCGGACCGCCAGGTGGAACGCGTTCCCCGGCTGATCCCCGGCGCCCGGGCCGAGATCATCTCCCGCACCGGGCACGGACCGCAGATCGACCACGCGGAGCGGACCAATCGTCTGATGCTCGACTTCATGAACTCCGCCGAGCGCGGCCTGCCGGCGCTGCACTGAGCGCCCGGCCGCGGGGGGCAGACGGGGATCACCTCGTCGCCGCGTGCGGGCCCAAGTCCCGGTAGCCGAGGGGGCCGTGGGGCCGGGCCGCCATGACACGGGACGGCTCTGTGCCCGGTTGCGCCGAGCGGGTGGACCGTGCGCGAAGGTGCGGTGGTGGGGCCCGGACGTGTGGCACGGTCTGCTCCGACGAGGCACGGGGAAGGGCGGGTGCGGAGATGACCGAGGTCAGACGGGTCCTCGCGGTGCTGATGCTGGCGCTGCTGCCGGGTACGGGCGCACCGGCGGTCGCGGAGCCGGCGCCGCCCCCGTGGATCGGCAGCTGGGAGACCGCGCCGTCGGGCACCGCCGCCGCACTGCCCGGCGCCGCCGTCCGCAACGTCGTCCACCTCAGTGTCGGCGGTACGGCGCTGCGCGTCCGGCTCAGCAACCGGTTCGGTACCGCACCGCTGCGGCTCGGTGCGGTCACCGTCGCACTGCGCCGCGCCACCGGCCCGGACGCCGTGTCCGGCACCGTGCGCACGGCCACCTTCCAGGGCGCGCCGACCGTCACCGTCCCGCCCGGCCAGGACATCCTCACCGACCCGGTGCCGCTGCCCGTCCCGGCCGCCGCCGACCTCCTCGTCACCGTGTACACCCCCGACGACGACGGCCCCGCGACCTTCCACCAGACAGCCCTGCAGACCAGCTACGTCGCCCCGGCCGGCGCGGGCCGGGCCACCGACGAGGCCGGCACCGCCTACACCACCACCATCAGCCGCTGGTACTACGTCACCGGCGTCGACGTCGTCGGCTACGCCACGGGCAGCATCGTCGCGTTCGGCGACTCCCTCACCGACGGAAACGGCTCCACCCCCGACACCAACCACCGCTGGCCCGACCGGCTCGCCGAACAGCTCCGCGCGGACCGGCTCGGCGTCCTCAACGCCGGCATCTCCGGAAACCGGCTGCTGCACGACGGCACCGGACCGAACGCCCTCGCCCGCCTGGACGCCGACGCCCTGGACCGGGCCGGGGTACGGGTGCTGGTCGTCCTGGAGGGCATCAACGACATCAAGGGCACACCGGCCGCCGACGACGTCACCCTCTACGCCGACGCCTACCGTGCCCTCGTCGTCCGCGCCCACGCCCGGGGCATCCGGGTCGTCGGCGTCACCCTCACCCCGTACCGCGGCTTCACCGCGTACTCGGACGAACGCGAGACGGTACGGCAGCGGGTGAACGCGTTCATCCGCACCGGCGGCGCCTTCGACGCGGTCGCCGACGCCGACGCCGTCCTGCGCGACCCGGCCGACCAGACCCGCCTGCTGCCCGCCTACGATCCCGGCGACCACCTGCACTTCAACGACAAGGGCATGGCGGTGGTGGCGGACACGGTGCGCCGGGCACTCGGACCGACGGGGTGACGGCCGGCCGCTCAGCCCCACAGCACCGCTCCCAGCCAGGCTCCCGCGATCAGCAGGCAGGCGAACAGTTCCGTCAGCACGCTGGAGCCGCCCGAGCGCATCGCCGTGCGCAGGGCGGCCATCGCCTCGCCGTGCCGACCGAGGCGCAGCCGCTCGTGCAGATAGATCCCGGCCATGAACCCCGGCACCGCGCCGACCACCGGCAGCAGCACGAAGCCGAGCAACGCCCCCGCGCCCGCGTACGCCCCCATCCGCGGTGTGGCGCCGCTCTGCCGCAGCCGGCGCGGCGGCAGAGCGGCGCGCACCGTCAGCGACAGCAGCAGGACCACGGTGGCACCCACCAGCACCGCCCAGGCCGGCGGCCGCGGGTCCGTCAGCGCCCACCACAGCACCGCGGCCCACACCAGCCACGACCCCGGCACCCCGGGCACCAGCACTCCGCACAGGCCGAGCACGACGACCACGCCGACCAGCAGGAACTCCCACACTCCCATTCTGCCCAGAGTGCCGGAGAAGCCATGGAACGGCAGGCCCGTGACGGGCCGGATCAAGGGGCGGTCGTGAGGCGGTCGTGAGGGTGCGCGCGGCTACGCGCGGGTGACCCAGCCCCGCTCGTAGGCGTGCCAGCCCAGTTGCAGCCGGGTCGTCACCCCGGCCAGCTCCATCAGGCGCCGCACCCGGCGTTGCACCGTCCTGAGGCCCAGGTCGAGCTGCTTGGCCACGCTCGCGTCGGTCAGTCCGGCCAGCAGCAGAGACAGCACCTCGAGGTCGGTGGCATCCGGGCCGTCCGGCCGTTCCTCGGCCACCCCCGCAACGCCCACCCGCAACGGCAGTGCCTCCCGCCACACCGACTCGAACAGCCCGGCCAGCAGCTCCAGCAGCCCGCCGGCATGCACCACCAGCGCGGCCGGCTCCGCCGTGCGCGAGGTCAGCGGCACCATCGCGAGCGCACGGTCGGCGATCACCAGCTTCGTCGGCACCCGGTCCACCGCCCGCACCTGCTCGGCACGGCCGAGCGCCGCGGTCAGTTCGGTGAATCCGTGCGGCAGGTCCAGCACCGCACGCTCCACCACCACCCGGTAGCGCACCCCGCGCCCGGCCGCCTGCTCCTCCGCCTCGTTCTCGATTCCGGACACGACGACCGGATTGCCGGTCACCAGCGCGCACACCTCCTCGGCCGCCCCCAGCTGGAGCTGCAGAAAGCGCTGGGCGACCGCCGAGGCGCCGGTCACCACCTCCACCAGGTCGTGCACCGCCGGCTCGGCCGCGGCCGCCCGGTACTCCTCCGCGAGCAGTGCCGCCGTCAGCTCCGCCTGCTCCAGCTCGTGCCGTTGCCGGGTGAGCAGCGCGCCGAGCGCCACCCCGGGCGGCGCCGCCACCCAGCGGCCCGGCCGGACCGGGGACTGGGCGGCGAGCCCGTGCCCCTCCAGGCGGCGCAGCGCCCGCTCGGCGTCCGGCTCGGCCAGCGCCAGGCGTCGCGCAAGATCGGACACGTCGGCCGCGCCCACGGACACCAGCGCCCGGTACGCCGCCTCGTGCGTCTCGTCCAGCCCTATCGCTGCCAGCATCGGCCTACGTCCCTCCCTGCGACGGGCCCGAGACCAGGCCCGCGAACACACCACCGGCAAGCCCCCGCGACGGGCCTGCCCTGGCGGAAACCGGCCACGGCGCAAACCCGCCGCGGAACATCATCGCCGTACCGGAGCGCAGTCTGCCAAGGTGGCAGCACCCCGGGACGTGAGCGATGTTCTCGATTCACAGCCGCGTCCCAGGAAACCAAGCCACAATCCGGCCATCCGACCGGTGCCCAGTCGCGGCCCGGTCGCCCGGTCCGTAGCCCGGGCCCGGACGTGTGCGAACCACGCGAAGGGGATCCGGGGCCGGGTCACTTCGGACGTCGCCGGGCGGTCCTCCCGTGGGGGGTGGGGCTGTCCGGCGACCATCCGCCACCCCTCGTACGACAGTTCACTCCCTCACCCGGAGTGCCGTTCGCGGGGGCCGGGGACGCCGGTTTTTCCCGATGCCCCGTTTTCCCGCGGCCCGTGCGGTGGACAATTAGGGGCATGAGCCAGCAGGGGGGAAGGCCCGCCCGTCCCGAGGACGACTGGTGGGGACAGCTGTACGACGACTCCACGGAGGACACGGGCCCCACGGCCGCACCCGACACCCTGGACGACCGTTTCGCCTCCGCGAAGCACACGGTGACGGGCCGTCGGCCGTCGGCACCCCCGCACCGGCCGGTACCGACGGCGCGGGACGGCGCCGGGCCGGGAGACGGCGACGCGGGCGGCGACGGCGGCGTGGACAGCGGAGCCGAGGTGCGCGGCGGCGCGCGGGCGGCCGGCGGCGCCGGCGTGGACGAGGCCGCCGGTGTGGGCAGAGACGTCGGCACCGCGGGGCGCGGGGACGGCGACCCGCGCACAGCGCTGTCCAGCCGCCCGGCAGTGCCCGCGCAGCGCGCCCCCGAGCCCCCGCCCGTACCACCGCTTCCGGCTCCCCCGGCGCCGACCGACGCCCCGCCCCTCGGTCACACCTCCTGGGAGCGGCCCCCGGTCCCCCCCGAGCCACCCCGGCCGACCGAGCAGCGACCGCCCACACCGCCTGCACCGCCCACATCGCCCGCTGAACGCCCCGAGCAGGGCCTGTCGGCTGCCCCCTCCCCTGCCGAGCCATGGGACGGGTCCGCGTCGCCGCTGCCTCCGCAGCCACCGGATCTGTCCGCGCCCGCCCCGCTCCCCGAGCCGCAAGACCCACGGGCGCCCCTCCCGCCCCCACAAGCGCCCCCGGCCGCCACCGCACCCCACCCGCCCCGGCCCGCCGCGGAACGGCCCGCGCCCCCGCCGGCGTTCGTCCCCCCGCCCCCACCCCCCTCCGCCATCGACTACGTCGGCTCCGGGCCGCCCACCTACGACCCGGAGCCCACCGCGTTGCCCGGTGCTGATCCGGACGGGCTGGGGGAGTTGGTGGCGGACACCGTGCTGGACGGGGCCCGGTACGGGGCGTGCACGTTGCGAGCAGTGTCGCTGCGGGGGGACTCGGCGCGGTACCGGGGGGAACCCCGGCGGGATGCGCTGCTCACCGCCCGGTTCGGGTCGGGTGAGCAGGCGCTGGTGCTCGTCGCGATGGCGACCGGTGTGCGCGGCATGCGGGACGCGCATCTCGCGGCGGCCGAGGCGTGCCGGTGGATCGGGCATGCCGTGGGCCGCAGCCATCAGCGGCTCGTGGAGGACATCCGGGCCGCCCGGCGCGGCGATCTGAAGTCGGGGCTGCAGCGGCTGACCGACCGCAGCCTCGGCAGACTCCGCGCGAGCGCCGCCGAACAGGGCCTCGACCCGGAGGAGTACACGGCGAGCCTGCGCTGTCTGCTGCTGCCCGCCGACCCCGACTGCCGTACGCGCGTGTTCTTCGGTGTCGGCGACGGCGGCCTGTTCCGGCTGCGGGACGGCGCGTGGCAGGACGTCGAGCCGCACCTCACGCCGGACGACGGTCCCGAGGGCGACCGGTTCACCATGGACCTCGGCATCCCGACCCCGCCGAGCCCGTACGAGCCGGCGCCCGAGCCGCCCCGCGAACCGTTCCGGTTCCGCGCCTCGTCGGCCCGTCCGGGGGATGCGCTGGTCATGTGCTCCGCCGGCCTGGCCGAGCCGCTGCGCGGCGAGGCCGCCCTCTGCGCCTATCTGGCCCGCCGCTGGTCCGGCAGCACCCCGCCCGGCCTCGCCGCGTTCCTGGCCGACGCCCAGGTACGGGTGAAGGGCTACGCCGACGACCGTACGGCGGCGGCGGTGTGGGAGGCGTGACCGCTGCCCCTGTGAATGGATGGAACCGAGGGCCGTGGAGGTAAGCGGGACCACCGAAGGGGCACACGACAGAACATGGCCAAACAGAATGTAGCGGAGCAGTTCGTCGACATCCTCGTCCGCGCCGGTGTACGCCGCCTCTACGGCGTGGTCGGTGACAGCCTCAACCCGGTGGTGGACGCCGTCCGCCGGAACTCCGCCATCGACTGGATCCACGTACGCCACGAGGAGACCGCCGCGTTCGCGGCCGGCGCCGAGGCCCAGGTCACCGGGAACCTGGCCGCGTGCGCCGGCTCCTGCGGCCCGGGCAATCTGCACCTGATCAACGGCCTGTACGACGCACACCGCTCCATGGCCCCGGTGCTCGCGCTCGCCTCGCACATCCCGTCCAGCGAGATCGGCCTCGGCTACTTCCAGGAGACCCATCCCGAACGGCTCTTCCAGGAGTGCAGCCACTACAGCGAGCTGATCTCCCACCCGAAGCAGATGCCCCGGCTGCTGCAGACCGCCATCCAGCACGCGGTCGGGCAGAGCGGGGTCAGCGTGGTCGCGCTGCCCGGTGACATCGCCGCCGAACCGGCCCCGGAGAAGGCCGCGCAGAGCGCCCTCGTCACCTCCCGGCCCACCGTCCGGCCGGGCGACGCCGAGATCGACAAGCTCGTGGAGATGATCGACGAGGCCGGGAGGGTCACCCTCTTCTGCGGCAGTGGTACGGCGGGCGCGCACGCGGAGGTCATGGAGTTCGCCGGGCGGATCAAGTCCCCGGTGGGACACGCCCTGCGCGGCAAGGAGTGGATCCAGTACGACAACCCGTACGACGTCGGCATGAGCGGACTGCTCGGCTACGGCGCCGCCTACGAGGCGACCCATGAGTGCGACCTGCTGATCCTGCTCGGCACCGACTTCCCGTACAACGCGTTCCTGCCCGACGACGTGAAGATCGCCCAGATCGACGTACGGCCCGAGGTGCTCGGCCGCCGCTCACGGCTCGACCTCGCCGTGTGGGGCGACGTACGCGAGACGCTGCGCTGTCTGATCCCGCGCGTGAAGGAGAAGACCGACCGGCGTTTCCTCGACAAGATGCTGAAGAAACACGCCGACGCGCTGGAGGGCGTGGTGAAGGCCTACACCCGCAAGGTCGACCGGCACGTCCCCCTCCACCCCGAGTACGTGGCCGCCGTCCTCGACGAAGTCGCCGAGGACGACGCCGTGTTCACCGTCGACACCGGTATGTGCAATGTGTGGGCCGCGCGCTACATCTCGCCCAACGGCCGCCGCAGGATCATCGGTTCGTTCTCGCACGGGTCGATGGCGAACGCGCTGCCGATGGCGATCGGCGCCCAGTTCACCGACCGGCGCCGCCAGGTGGTGTCGATGTCCGGCGACGGCGGCTTCGCCATGCTGATGGGCGACTTCCTGACGCTCGTGCAGTACGACCTCCCCGTCAAGGTCGTCCTGTTCAACAACTCCTCCCTCGGCATGGTCGAGTTGGAGATGCTGGTCGCCGGGCTGCCCTCGTACGGCACCACCAACGTCAACCCCGACTTCGCCGCCGTCGCCCGCGCCTGCGGTGCCCACGGGGTGCGGGTGGAGAAGCCCAAGCAGCTCGCCGGGGCCCTCAAGGACGCCTTCAGGCACAAGGGCCCGGCGCTGGTGGACATCGTCACCGACCCCAACGCACTGTCCATCCCGCCGAAGATCAGCGCCGAGATGGTCACCGGATTCGCCCTGTCCGCCTCGAAGATCGTGCTCGACGGCGGCGTAGGCCGCATGCTCCAGATGGCCCGCTCCAACCTCCGCAACGTGCCGCGGCCCTAGCATCCCGCTCACCGGAGAGCTGCGTACTGGCCCGTAAGGGAATGAATTTCGGCCACTTTCACGGCGCGTGACGGTGTGCCGACGGCCGGTGCCGGGCGCATCTGCCTTGCCGTTCCGGGGCGTCCGTGGCGCCCAGCGCCCTGCGGGGGCCCGGTGATCCCGGTACGGCGGGGCCCGGCGGGCGGCCCGGACACCGTACGGCCGTGGCCGAACCCACGGTCATCCGGCGTGCGTCATGACTGCCTGTGTGCGGGCTGGGCAAGCATCCCCCGTGAACGTGTTCGACCAGGAGGGGCAGGGTCCAGCGGCGTGCGGGCGGGGGTCATGAAGAGTCAGGCACGAGGGGGCGGTCCCGCGGTCGTCGGAGGCTCCTCGCACACGACGCGGGAGACCACGGGGGAGATGACGGGGGAGACGACGGGGGAAGTGGCCGGCACCATCACGGGACACGCGCACCGGCTCCGGCGCAGACTGGGGCGGGCGGATCTCCGGGCGGTGCCCGAGGCCCGCCGGGAGGTGCGCGAACTGCTGCGGCACTGGGGCAAACCAGGCCGCTCGGAGATCGCCGAACTGCTCACCAGCGAACTCGTCACCAACGCGCTCGTCCACACCGACCACGACGCGGTCCTCACGGCCGTCGTGGAGCCGGACGGACTGCGCGTGGAGGTACGGGACTTCGTGGCACACAGACCGGAGCTGAGAGGCCCGGACACGGACGACGACACCCATGGGCGGGGCCTGCTGCTGGTCCAGTCCCTCGCGGACGCCTGGGGCGTACGGCCGCACGGCGTGGGCAAGTCGGTGTGGTTCGAACTGGGCGCCGAGGCCGCGTGACGGCACGAGCGACGGACAACGGGCCGGGGACGTGACCCGTGTGGTCACCCCCGGCCCGTCATGGGTCACGGTCCGAGCCCCGGCTCCGGCCGGGCCCTAGCCGAACTGCTGCTCCAGGTCCTTCAGCTTGCGCTCCAGGGAGTCCAGGCGCGGCAGGGCCATGGTGTCGTCCTCCGCGGTGAGGTCGACCGTCACCGGCTCAGCGGACGCGCTGCGGACCGGCTGCAGGGAGGGACGGGCGCGGACGGGCAGTTGCTCCGCGCCGGATATGGCAGGCTCCGCGGTCACCTCGGCGGGGCCCCGCTCCACCGCCTGCACCTCGACCTGCCGGCCGGCGCGCCCGACGATGCCACGGTGGCCCCGGCTGATCGCCTTCAACTGGGCCCGCTCCAGGCGGTGCTGCTCGCGCCGGCGCTGGCGGGTCTCCTCCTTGCTCCGCTTGTCCTCGCGGACCTCCTCGACCGCCTCGTCCAGGCTGCGCACACCCTCCAGCAGCATCAGCGACCAGGCCCTGTAGGTCTCGCGGGGAGCCCGCAGCCAGCGCACGATGCGGATCTGCGGCAGCGGGCGGGGCACCAGGCCCTGCTCGCGCAGCGCGGCCCGGCGGGTCTGCTTCAGCGCCCGGTCGAACAGGACGGCCGCGGACAGGGACATACCGGAGAAGAACTGCGGGGCGCCGTCGTGGCCGGCCCCCCGGGGCGCGTGCACCCAGTTGAACCAGGCCGCCGCCGCGGCGAACAGCCACACCAGGATCCGGGAGCCGAGCGCCGCGTCACCGTGGCTGGCCTCGCGCACCGCGAGGACGGAGCAGAACATCGCCGCCCCGTCGAGGCCGAACGGCACCAGGTACTGCCAGCCGTCCGTCAGCCCCAGGTTCTGCTCGCCGAAGCCGACGAGGCCGTGGAAGGAGAGGGCGGCGGCGACCGCCGCACAGCAGAACAGGAGCACGTAGGAGGCTGTGCCGTAGATGGCCTCCTTGCGTCTGCGGCGCTCCTCGCTGCGCTCCCAGGAGTCGTCCGCGCTCGCGTTCTCCCCGGAGGAGCGCTTGCCGCGCGCGAGCACCGCCACCGCTGCCAGCATGCCCAGGAGCAGTACGGCGCCCGGAAGCAGCCAGTTCAGCGATATGTCGGTCAGCTTCATCAGGGGTCCCTTGCATTGGGATAGGGCGTAACGCCCGCCATAGTGGCCCACTCCCGACGGCCCTCAGGGGGTTTCGGGGCAAGAGGCCGCCAAGGAAGTGCAAGGGGATGCCCAGGGCGGCGATCTGCTCGAACTGCCGCTTGAGGGGCGGGAGTTGAGTTCGAATAAGACTACCCGTACGGATGGTTCCGGGGAAACTTCCTGGGGTGGGTGAGGAAGGTGTGAAGTGTGTGTCCGGGCGCCCGCCCGGGTGCGGCTGTCGCGCCGATGATGATCTTAATGGACCCGGGGCCGTGATCGGGTGTACGGCCGGACGCCCGGCGGCGCGGTCGTACGAGATCGGTCGTACGCGATGATCGATGCAGATAGGTAAGGCTAACCTTGCTCACTCTGGGGTGAATTTGAACTATCGGCCCCGGCGCCTAAGGTGCTTGACGGACAAGTGACAAGTCGCCGTTAATGACCCAAGTGCCGACAAGCCGCCAGGAGGACCCGTGAAGCAGAGCGCGCAGGGCTCCGCCGAGGCGGGGACGTCGGAGTGCCACATGCCCGGTGGTACCCGGGTGCCCGCGCAGGTGCGCCCCGTGGACGCCCTCGACGGCTGCCGTGAGCGGGGCACCACCGTGCCGGCCGCGCGGGGCGAGCACACGCACGGTGAGCGGCCGATTCCGGAGCCGCGGCCGGCGGTGCAGCGCTCCTCGGTGCGCGGGCAGATCCTTGACGCGCTGCGCACCGCGCTGGTGACCGGGGAGCTGGCGCCGGGCGAGGTCTACTCGGCGCCGGTGCTCGGCGAACGGTTCGGCGTCTCGGCGACGCCCGTGCGGGAGGCCATGCAGCAGCTCGCCCTGGAGGGTGCGGTCGAGGTCGTGCCCAACCGGGGCTTCCGGGTGGTCGAGCGGGGGGCGCGGGAGCTGGCCGAGCTGGCGGAGGTGCGCGCGCTCATCGAGGTCCCGGTGATGCTGCGGCTCGCCCGGACGGTGCCGGGGGAGCGGTGGGCCGAGCTGCGGCCGCTGGCGGAGGAGACGGTGCGCGCGGCGGCCGACGGCTGTCCGGCGACGTACGCGGAGTCCGACCGGGCCTTCCACCGCGCCCTGCTCGCCCTGTCGGGCAACGAGCAGCTGGTCGGTATCGCGTCCGACCTCCACCGACGTTCCCAGTGGCCCCCGGTCCGCCGCGGCCACGCGTACCTGATCGCGGACGCGGCGGAACACCTGACCCTCCTGGACGCGCTCATCGCCGGGGACGTGGATATGGTGCGGGGGTTGGTGACGGGGCACTTCGCCGGGACCGGCTGAGGCGCGCATGCGAGTGCGGCGACTACAGCCCCCCAGGGGCGCGGGGAACTGCGCGATCAGCCCCCATCAGCCCTCACCGGCGGCCCGCACCGGCCCCCACCAGCCCGCACCCGGCAATGACACGGCACCCACCCGCCCCTACGCCGTAGCCACCCCCGGCGCCGGTGGAGTCAACTGCCGTGCCAGCCACGTCGGAACACCCCCGAGCAGCCGGAACAACCGTCGAGCCTCCTCCCGTAGCCGCGAGGCCTCCGGCTCGGATTCCGCGTCGGCCAGGGAGGCCAGTGCCGGCGCCGTGCCCACCAGATAGCCCAACTCCTCCCGGATGCGCAGGGATTCGGTGAAGCCGTGCCGGGCCTCCGTCAACTCCCCGTCCTGCAGGGCGAGTCCGGCGAGGTGGCGCCAGGTGAAGGACAGCAACAGCGGGTCGGCGTGCGCCGTGGCTCCCGCGTGGGCCCGGCGGTAGGCCGCCCGCGCCGCCTGCGGAGAGCGGGTCAGGTTCTCGGCGATCAGGCCCCGGCGGAAGTCCAGCAGGGCCCGGCCCGGAGCCCCCGGAGGGACCAGTGCCGCCGCCCGGCCGAGAGCCGCCCGCGCCTCGTCCGCGCGGTCCCGCACCCCGTGCAGCGTTGCCGTGTAGGCGAGTTGACCCCGCTCGCACGCGGCGGCGCCCCGCTCCTCGTCGCTGTGCGCGAGCGCCTCCGCCGTCCGCAGGGCGTCCTCCGCGTCCTCCCAGCCCCGTTCGGTGTACAGGCACCGTTCGACCAGCAGCGCGGCCCGCTGCAGGGCCGTCGCGGGGGCGTCCGGCGGCAGCAGGGCCGCCGCGTCCGTCCAGCAGGCCCGCGAGCGCAGCCGCCATACCGCGGTCTGGAGCGGATCGTCACCAGGGGTCGTTCCGTTACCAGACATGGCGGTATGCGCCACGTTGCCCTCCCCGAGCACGCCATCGAGCTGTTGAGTGGTGGCGGCATTCCAGCACCATTCGCCGGGCGGGGCCAAGAGGGTGGGTGAAAGATTTCACAAAGTCGTGGGGTGCGGGCGTGACCGGGTTCGGCCCCGCGCGCCCCCGCTGACCTCAGCTCATGCGCAGCGCGAGGAAGAAGTCCAGCTTGTCCTCCAGCCGGGACAGGTCCCGTCCCGTCAACTGCTCGATCCGGCCCACCCGGTAGCGCAGCGTGTTGACGTGCAGGTGGAGCCGGGTGGCGCAGCGGGTCCAGGAGCCGTCGCAGTCCAGGAACGCCTCCAGGGTCGGGATCAGTTCGGCCCGGTGCCGGCGGTCGTAGTCCGTCAGCGGGTCCAGCAGGCGCGCGGTGAAGGCGCGGCGGACGTCGTCGGGGACGAAGGGCAGCAGCAGGACGTGCGAGGCCAGCTCCTGGTGCCCCGCCGCGCACACCCGGCCCGGGCGGGCGGCCGCCACCCGGCGGGCGTGCCGGGCCTCCTCCAGGGCGCCGCGCAGGCCCTCCGCCGAGTGCACGGCGGCGCTGACGCCGAGGGTGAGCCGCCCGTCGTCGTTCAGGCCCGCCGACAGCGTCTGCCGCACCGACTGCAGGAGGGAATCGGCAAGAAGTCCCGTCTCCGAGCCGTCGTGCTCGGAGGAGACCGCCGGCAGCGGGACCAGGGCGATCGCCTCGTCGCCGGTGTGTGCGACCGCGATCCGGTCGGACGGCTCCGGGCCGGTCGCCAGCGGGTCGACCAGCACCTCCTCCAGCAGCGACTGGGCGACCGGGCCGCCCTCGACCTCGCTGTCCTCCCACTCCACCCGGGCCACCACGACCTGCCAGTGCGGGGCCGCGCCGAGCCCGGGCAGCAGCACCGGCGCGGCCACCCTGAGCCGGGCCGCGATCTCGGCGGGCGCGGCACCCGTCTGGACCAGCTCCAGCACCTCCTGGGCGAGCCGGCGCCGTACCGTGCGCGCCGCCTCCCGGCGGTCCCGCTCGACCGAGATCAGCTGGGTGACGCCCTGCAGCAGGTCGAGCCGCTCCTCGGGCCAGTCCCCGGCGTCCGCCTCGACGGCCAGCAGCCAGTCCGACAGCACCGTCTCGCGCACATCGCGGGCGCCCTGCGGGGAGCGGCCGGAGGAGCGGATCGGGAACAGCGAGTACGTCGTACCGGCCAGCAGGACCCGGTGCGGGCCGCGTCGGCCGGTGCGGGTGGCCGCCAGGTGCTCGGCGGCGAGCTTGGCGCAGGCCTCCGGGGGCAGCTCCGGTCCCGTCTCCTTGGAGCCGGCGATCAGCCGGCCGGTCGGCGCGAGCACCCAGGCGCGCAGGTCCAGGTCGGTGCCGAGCAGGTCCAGGACCACGTCCGGGCCGCCGCCCGCCGGGCCCGAGGTCATCATCCGCCGGTGCCGGTCCACCACGGCCGCCAGGTCGCCGGCCCGCTCGCTGGAGACCTGCCGTACGACATGCTCGGTGATCGTCGCGAAGGCCACCGACTCGTGCACCGCGAACAGCGGCAGCCGGTGCCGGGCGCAGGCGAGTACCAGGTCGTCCGGCACATCGCCCAGCTCCGCCTCACCGGCCGCGAGCGCCGCGACCCCGGCCTGCACCAGGATCCGGACGAACGACTCGGAGTCGTCGGCGTCCCGGCGCCAGGCCAGGCCGGTCAGCACCAGCTCGCCCCCGGAGAGGTAGCGGCTCGGGTCGCGCAGGTCGGTCGTCATGACCCCGCGCACCGACCGGTCCAGTTCGTCCTCGCCGCCGAGCAGCCGCAGGCCCAGCGCGTCGGTGTCCAGAAGTGCGCGCAGCCGCATCTCGTCGCCGCCGTTCTTTGTCTCGAAACCTACGATGGATCATGGAGGGGACGGGAGAGGGCCCGGCACAGGGCCGTACAGGGCGTTCTCCGGGGTCTCCGCGCTGTTTCCTGCGTTTCCCCAGGAAAAAGGAGAGGTTACCGATGACCTCCGTTCATACGAATCTACAAGATGCCCGCCGTGGCCAGCCAACTCCTTCATGGTTTCGGTGACTGACCACCCAGGAGCAGCGGGCGGTGTACTGAGTCCACTCCGCGTTAACAGGACATGAACGAGCCGGGCCCGCCGCACACGGATTGGCTCAATCTGTATGACCCACGAGACGAAGAAGAGAGCCGGTCATGGACTTCCTTCGCCCCGCCAGCTGGGAGGAGGCGCTCGCCGCTAAGGCCGAGCACCCCACCGCTGTGCCGATTGCGGGTGGCACCGATGTGATGGTCGAGATCAACTTCGACCACCGCCGGCCCGAGTACCTGCTCGACCTCAACCGCATCGGCGACCTCTACGAGTGGGAGGTCGGCGAGGAGAGCGTCCGGCTGGGTGCTTCCGTCCCGTACACCAGGATCATGGAGAATCTCCGTGCCGAGCTGCCGGGCCTCGCGCTCGCCTCGCACACGGTCGCCTCCCCGCAGATCCGCAACCGCGGCGGCGTCGGCGGCAACCTCGGCACGGCCTCGCCCGCCGGTGACGCCCACCCCGCCCTCCTCGCCGCCGGCGCCGAGGTCGAGGTGGAGTCCGCGGCCCGCGGCACCCGGCTGATCCCGATCGACGCGTTCTACACGGGCGTCAAGCGCAACGCGCTCCAGCCCGACGAGCTGATCCGCGCCGTCCACGTCAAGAAGGCGGACGGACCGCAGCAGTACTCGAAGGTCGGCACCCGCAACGCCATGGTCATCGCCGTGTGCGCCTTCGGCCTCGCGCTGCACCCCGAGACCCGCACCGTCCGGACCGGCATCGGCTCCGCCGCCCCGACCCCGGTGCGCGCCAAGGCGGCCGAGGAGTTCCTGAACGCGGCGCTCGAAGAGGGCGGCTTCTGGGACAACGGAAAGATCATCACCCCGTCGGTCGCCAAGCAGTTCGCGGAGCTGTGCTCCGGCGCCTGCAACCCGATCGACGACGTCCGGGGCACCGCGAGCTACCGCCGCCACGCGGTCGGCGTGATGGCCCGCCGGACGCTCACCTGGACCTGGGAGTCGTACCGCGGCACCCGCCGCACCACTGAGGGAGCTGCGTAATGCGCGTCAACTTCACCGTCAACGGACGCCCGCAGGAAGCCGACGACGTCTGGGAGGGCGAGTCCCTGCTCTACGTCCTGCGTGAGCGCATGGGCCTGCCCGGCTCCAAGAACGCCTGCGAGCAGGGCGAGTGCGGTTCCTGCACCGTGCGCCTGGACGGCGTGCCGGTCTGTTCCTGCCTGGTCGCGGCCGGCCAGGTCGAGGGCCGTGACGTCGTGACCGTCGAGGGCCTCGCCGACTTCGCCAAGCAGCGCACCGAGAGCGGCTGCGCGACCGGCGCCTGCGGCACGACCCTGCAGGACGCCCAGCAGTGGCGGGCCAAGGGGACCGACTCGCAGACCGGCGAGGGTGCCGAACTCTCCCCGATCCAGCAGGCGTTCATCGACGCCGGTGCCGTCCAGTGCGGCTTCTGCACCCCGGGTCTGCTCGTCGCCTCCGACGAACTCCTGGAGCGCAACCCGAACCCGTCCGACGCGGACATCCGCGAGGCGCTGTCGGGCAACCTGTGCCGCTGCACGGGCTACGAGAAGATCATGGACGCGGTCCGCCTGGCGGCCGCCCGCCAGTCCGAGGGAGTCTGACATGCCGACCAACGGCGCTCCTACGAAGATCACGCAGGGCTCGCAGACCAAGGGCGGCATCGGCGAGTCGACGCTCCGCCCGGACGGCACCCTCAAGGTCACGGGCGAGTTCGCGTACTCGTCCGACATGTGGCACGAGGACATGCTGTGGGGCCAGATCCTGCGCTCCACCGTCGCACACGCCGAGATCGTCTCGATCGACACCAGCGCGGCCCTGGCCACGCCCGGCGTCTACGCGGTCCTGACCTACGACGACCTGCCCACCTCCGTGAAGAACTACGGCCTGGAGATCCAGGACACCCCGGTTCTCGCGCACGGCAAGGTACGCCACCACGGCGAGCCGGTCGCGATCGTCGCCGCCGACCACCCGGAGACGGCCCGCCGAGCCGCAGCCAAGATCAAGGTCGACTACAAGGAACTGCCCGTCATCACCGACGAGGCCTCCGCGACCGCGCCGGACGCGGTCCTCGTCCACGAGAACCGCGACGACCACCACTGCGGGCACGTCCCGCACCCGAACATCGTGCACCGCCAGCCGATCGTCCGCGGCAACGCGGACGAGGCCGCCAAGCGTGCCGATGTGATCGTGCGGGGCGAGTACACCTTCGGCATGCAGGACCAGGCCTTCCTCGGCCCCGAGTCCGGCCTCGCCGTGCCGGAGGAGGACGGCGGCGTCCACCTCTACGTCGCCACCCAGTGGCTCCACTCCGACCTGCGCCAGATCGCGCCCGTCCTCGGCCTGCCCGAGGACAAGGTGCGGATGACGCTGGCCGGCGTCGGCGGCGCGTTCGGCGGCCGCGAGGACCTGTCGATGCAGATCCACGCCTGCCTGCTCGCCCTGCGCACCGGCAAGCCCGTCAAGATCGTCTACAACCGGTTCGAGTCCTTCTTCGGACACGTCCACCGGCACCCGGCGAAGCTCTACTACGAGCACGGCGCCACCAAGGACGGCAAGCTCACGCACCTGAAGTGCAAGATCGTCCTGGACGGCGGCGCCTACGCCTCCGCCTCCCCGGCGGTCGTGGGAAACGCCTCCTCCCTGTCGGTCGGCCCGTACGTCGTCGACGACGTCGACATCGAGGCCATCGCCCTCTACACCAACAACCCCCCCTGCGGCGCCATGCGCGGCTTCGGCGCGGTCCAGGCGTGCTTCGCCTACGAGGCACAGATGGACAAGCTGGCGAAGGAACTGGGCATGGACCCGGTGGAGTTCCGGCAGCTCAACGCCATGGAGCAGGGGACCATCATGCCGACCGGGCAGCCGGTCGACTCCCCGGCCCCGGTCGCCGAACTGCTGCGCCGCATCAAGGCGATGCCGCTGCCGCCCGAGCGCCAGTGGGAGTCCAGCGAGGGCGCCGACGTACGGCAGCTGCCCGGCGGTCTGTCCAACACCACGCACGGCGAAGGCGTCGTACGCGGTGTCGGCTACGCGGTCGGCATCAAGAACGTCGGCTTCTCCGAGGGCTTCGACGACTACTCCACCGCCAAGGTGCGCATGGAGGTCATCGGCGGCGAGCCGGTCGCGACCGTGCACACCGCGATGGCGGAGGTCGGCCAGGGCGGTGTCACCGTGCACGCGCAGATCGCCCGCACCGAACTCGGCGTCACCCAGGTCACCATCCACCCGGCCGACACCCAGGTCGGCTCGGCGGGCTCGACCTCGGCCTCCCGGCAGACGTACGTCACCGGCGGCGCCGTGAAGCACACCTGCGAACTCGTCCGCGAGAAGGTCCTGGAGATCGGCCGCCGCAAGTTCGGCAGCTACCACCCGGCCTGGGCCACCGCCGAACTCCTGCTGGAGGGCGGCAAGGTCGTCACCGACGGCGGCGAGGTCCTCGGCGATCTGGTCGACGTCCTGGACGACGAGGCCGTGGAGATCGAGGCGGAGTGGCGGCACCGGCCGACCGAGGCCTTCGACCTGGTCACCGGCCAGGGCAACGGCCACGTCCAGTACTCCTTCGCCGCGCACCGCGCGGTCGTCGAGGTCGACACCGAACTCGGCCTGGTCAAGGTCATCGAGCTGGCCTGCGCCCAGGACGTCGGCAAGGCGCTCAATCCGCTCTCCGTCATCGGCCAGATCCAGGGCGGTACGACCCAGGGCCTGGGCGTGGCGGTGATGGAGGAGATCATCGTCGATCCGAAGACCGCCAAGGTCAGGAACCCCTCCTTCACGGACTACCTGATCCCCACGATCCTCGACACGCCGACCATCCCGGTCGACGTGCTCGAACTCGCCGACGACCACGCCCCGTACGGGCTGCGCGGCATCGGCGAGGCCCCGACCCTGTCGTCGACTCCGGCCGTCCTCGCGGCGATCCGGAACGCGACCGGGCTGGAGCTCAACCGCACTCCGGTACGGCCCGAGCACCTCACGGGGACCGCGTAACAACCCCACAGCTCTCCGGGCGGCGCCGGGAACGTCACACACTCCGCCGCGCCGCCCGGAGGAACCCTCTTTGAGTTCCGCACCGCTCGCGGTCCTTGAAGCACCAGGAAATTCGTTCGTCTCGGGCCGTCCCCCGGGTCGTCCATTCCCCAAATCCCGTGACCGTCAGGGCGGTTGCACGGGTGCCCCTGTGAACCTTGGGAGATGGCACCATGACCCAGCAGTCAGTGGAGCCCACGAACACCGCCGAAGACGCGGGCGCGGGTTCGCGTCCGCCGGCCGGTAGGTCGTGGCTCGACCGGTACTTCCACATTTCCGAAAGAGGATCCACCGTCGCGACCGAGGTCCGCGGTGGCGTCACCACCTTCATGGCGATGGCGTACATCCTCCTGCTCAACCCGGTGATCCTCAGTGGCGCGGACAAGTCCGGCGACTCGCTGAGCCAGAAGGCCCTCATCACGGCCACCGCGCTCGGCGCGGCGTTCACCACCCTCCTCATGGGCTGGATCGGCAAGGTGCCGCTCGCCATGGCCGCCGGACTCTCCGTCTCCGGCGTGCTGGCCGGTCTGGTCATGGGAACCAAGGACCTGACGTGGGCCCAGGGCCTGGCGATGTGCGTCGCCTACGGTGTCGTGATCATGCTCCTGGTGGTCACGGGCCTCCGCGAGATGATCATGAACGCGATACCGCTGCCGCTCAAGCACGGCATCACGATCGGCATCGGTCTCTTCATCGCGTTCATCGGTCTGGTCAAGGCCGGATTCGTGCACGCCGGTACGGCCACCCCGGTCACGCTGGGCAACGGAGGCGAGCTCGCCGGCTGGCCCGTCCTGCTCTTCGCCGTGACGCTGCTGCTCATCTTCGCGCTGCAGGCGCGGAACGTTCCGGGTGCCATCCTCATCGGCATCGCCACCGGTACCGTGCTCGCGGTCGTCGTCAACGCGGCCGGCCTCGTCGACGACAAGGCCTGGGCCAACGGCTCGGGCCCCGCACTGCACGGCAGCGCCGTGTCGATGCCGGACTTCTCGCTCATCGGCAAGGTGTCCTTCAGCGGCCTGGGCAACGTGGGCTACATGACGGTCACCTTCATCGTCTTCACGCTCGTGCTCGCCGGCTTCTTCGACGCCATGGCCACCATCATCGGCATCGGCACCGAGGCCAACCTCGCCGACTCCCAGGGCCGGATGCCGGGCCTGTCCAAGGCGCTGTTCATCGACGGTGCCGGCGGCGCCCTCGGCGGCGCCGTGGGCGGCTCCGGGCAGACCGTGTTCGTCGAGTCCGCGACCGGCGTCGGCGAGGGCGCCCGTACCGGACTGGCCTCGGTCGTCACCGGCGGGTTCTTCGCCCTCTGCCTCTTCTTCACGCCGATCACGGCGATCGTGCCGCGCGAGGTGGCCTCGGCCGCCCTCGTCACCATCGGCGCGATGATGATGATGAACGCCCGTCATGTGGACTGGGGCGACCGCTCCGTCGCCATCCCGGTCTTCCTGACCGTCGTGATCATGCCGTTCACGTACTCGATCACCCCCGGTGTCGCCGCCGGTGTGATCTCGTACGTCGCCATCAAGCTCGCCCAGGGCAAGTGGCGGGAGATCGGCCCCTTCATGTGGGGTCTGACGGTCCTCTTCGTCATCTACTTCTCACTGAATCCGATCCGGGCGGCCCTGGGCGTGCACTGACGCCCGGACCCTCCACGCATCCCCTTGACCCGATCAGGAGGCCGAACATGCTGGACATCGCCGACGAGTTGCACCGGTGGGTCGAGCAGGGACGCGACTTCGCCGTCGCCACGGTGGTGGCCGTCGGCGGGAGCGCGCCCCGGCAACCGGGTGCCGCGCTCGCCGTCGACAGCGAGGGCACGGCCATCGGTTCGGTCTCCGGCGGATGCGTGGAGGGCGCCGTGTACGAGCTGTGCCGGCAGGCGTTGGAGGACGGCGAGACCGTCCTGGAGCGCTTCGGGTACAGCGACGAGGACGCCTTCGCCGTCGGCCTGACCTGTGGCGGCATCATCGACATCCTCGTCACACCGGTCCGGGCGGACGGTCCCGCCCGGCCGGTGGTCGCGGCCGCGCTGGCCGCCGCCGCCCGTGGGGAGGCGGCGGCGGTCGCGCGGATCGTGGAGGGGCCGGCCGAGCTGCGGGGCCGGGCCCTCCTCGTCCGCCCCGACGGTTCCCACGACGGCGGTTTCGGCGCCCATCCCGAACTGGACCGCACCGTCGCCGCCGAGGCCGGCGCCTTCCTGGACGCGGGCCGCACCGGCACCCTGGAGATCGGCGAACAGGGCTCGCGCTGCGGCGCCCCGCTCACGGTCCTGGTGGAGTCCTCGGTCCCCCCGCCCCGGATGATCGTCTTCGGGGCTATCGACTTCGCCTCCGCGCTGGTCCGCGTCGGCAAGTTCCTCGGCTACCACGTCACGGTCTGCGACGCCCGCCCGGTGTTCGCCACCCGCACCCGCTTCCCCGACGCCGACGAGATCGTCGTCGAGTGGCCGCACAAGTACCTGGAGCGCACCGAGACCGACGGCCGCAGCGTCCTCTGCGTCCTCACCCACGACGCCAAGTTCGACGTGCCGCTGCTGCAGGTGGCCCTGCGGCTGCCGGTCGCCTACGTCGGCGCGATGGGCTCCCGCCGCACCCACCTCGACCGCAACCAGCGGCTGCGCGACGTCGGCGTCACCGAGCTGGAACTGGCCCGGCTGCGCTCCCCGATCGGCCTCGACCTCGGCGCCCGTACGCCGGAGGAGACGGCCCTGTCCATCGGCGCGGAGATCGTCGCGAACCGGCGTGGCGGCAGCGGAACCGCACTCACCGGCGCGCACACCCCGATCCACCACGACACGGTGACACGCCCGGCGACGCGGATCGGCTCGGTGGCCTGAGCGGGGCGCTCCGCGCGAAGTGCCGTGATGCGCCGTCGCTCGTGTGCGGGCCCGTTGTGACTGGTCGGCGCCCCCTGGAGACGCGCAGGCTCATTCCCGTCTGAGCAGCCGGTTCGCCGCCCGGCCGAACATCACACGTGCCGCGCGCTCCAGTACGCCGTCGAAGGCGCGGGGCAGGAAACGCACCCGTAGCTCCTCCCGCCACACCACCCGGCTCCGGCCGCCGGGCCCCGGACGTACCTCGATCTCCGCCCAGCCGAGGACCACTCGGCCGCGTTTCTCCAGGCGGCACAGGGCGGGCTCGCCGTCCATGGGCGGGCGCCAGACGGTGACCTCCATCAGATCGTCGACGGTGAGCGGGCCGAGGCCCGAGCGGGCGACGAACCGCGTGCCCACCCGCGTCGGAGCGGGTGTGAGCACCTCGATCCGGGTCAGCGGAACCGCGTCGGCGTGGTGGGGCCAGTGGGTGAGCCGGCGCCAGGCCTCGTCGAGGGGGAGCGGGGCGGTGCGTTCGAAGGAGAAGATCGGCACGGCACGATCGTAGGCAATGCGAGCCGGGTCCCCTCTCACTCGCTCCCGGTGACGGGCGTCAGGGCCGGTACACCTTGCCCGGTGCCGCCTTGCCGGGCGCCAGCAGCTGAGGCACCGTCACGAAGGCGTAGCCGCGCTCCTTCAGCGCGTCGATGATGCCGGGCACGGCGGGCACGGTGCCGGCGTAGATGTCGTGCAGCAGGATGATCCCGTCCCGGGACGACTGCGCGAGGACGCGCTTCTTGATGAGTGCCGAGTCGTTCGTCGTGTAGTCCTTGGCGGTCACGCTCCACAGCACCTCGGCCAGGCCCAGCTCCTTGGCGATCTTGTGCACATGGGAGTCCGTACGGCCCTGCGGCGGGCGCATCAGCGTGGGCTGGTGCCCGGTCAGCCGTTTGATCGCGTCGTTCGGCCGCTTCAGCTCGTCGCGTACCTCGGCTTCCGGGATCTTCGTGAGGATCTTGTGGTCCCAGGTGTGGCTCGCCACCTCGTGGCCCTCGGCCGCCATCCGCTTGACCAGCTGCGGGTACTTCTCGATGTGGTTCTTGCCCAGCAGGAAGAAGGTGGCCGGGACCTTCTTGTCCTTGAGGATGTCGAGCAGCCGGGGCGAGTTCTCGCTGGGCCCCGCGTCGAAGGTGAGCGCGATGCACTTGGCCTTGCGGCAGTCGACGGTCCCGAACTTCGCCGACGTCCCCTGGGCCGCCCCGGCCCGCACGGTGCTCGGTGCGGTCGTGTCGACCTGGGCGCAGCCGGACAGGGTGAGCGCCACACCGAGGGCGGCCGAGGCGAACGCGGCCGGGCGGAACCTTTGGGCGGATTTGCACATCTTGCTGGTGGCGTGCGTCTTCCTGGCGGGGTGCCGCGGTGCCGGGATCGTGTCGGTGGGGTGAGACATATAGGTCACTATACGCTCAGTGTATAGACCTGGCGTTCGATCGTTCCGATAACGTCCGACCGGGCGCACCATGGAAGGAGAGGCTCTCCGCGGAGGAGGGACCAGCCATGCGCTTCCGGGACCGTGCCGAAGCCGGGCGGGAACTCGCCGGACTGCTGAGCGACCTGCGGGACCAGGGCGTCCTCGTCGATCCCCTCGTGCTCGCGCTGCCGCGCGGCGGCATCGCCGTCGCCGAGCCGGTCGCCCGCGCTCTGGGCGCCCCGCTCGACGTACTCGTCGTCCGCAAGATCGGTGCCCCGCACCACCAGGAGTTCGCCGTCGGCGCGCTCGTCGCGGACGATCCGCCCCTCTTCGACGCCCACTCCCTCGGCCTGCTCGGCCTGACCGAGGAATCCATGGCCCCGGCGGTCGAACGCGAGCGGCGGGAGTTGCGGCGGCGCGAGCAGCGCTATCGCGGTGACCGGCCCGCGCCGGATCCGGCGGGCCGTACGGTGATCGTCGTGGACGACGGGCTCGCCACCGGGGCGACCGCTCGCGCGGCGCTGCGCCACGTGCGGCGGCGCGGCCCGGCGCGCCTGGTCCTGGCCGTCCCTGTCGGTGCCCCGGATTCCCTGGATCTGCTCGCCGACGAGGCCGACATGATCGTGTGTCCGTATCGGCCGGTCGGATTCAGCGCGGTGGGGCAGTGGTACGAGGATTTCGAGCAGCTCACGGACGACGAAGTCCTGGCTGCGCTGCAGTTGCACCGGGCTTGAAGCCGGGACACCGCCGTGCGGGGTCGGGTGGGATTGCGGACAGTAGGTGTCCGCAATCCCCGCTAGCGTGCGGGCCATGACGAAGAGCAGTGTGAAGGGCAGTGCGACCGCGGCGCCCGTCCTGGAGGCGCGTGCCCTCAACCGCGCCACCCTGGAGCGGCAGCTGTTGCTGCGCCGCTCGGCGCTGTCCCCGCTGGACGCCGTGGCGCATCTGCTGGGGCTGCAGGCACAGAACGTCGCACCGCCCTACCACGCCCTCGCCGCCCGTCTCGACGGCTTCGCGCCGGAGCGGCTGTCCGCGTTGATGGCCGGCCGCGAGGTCGCCCGGATCGTCACCCTGCGCTCCACCCTGCACACCCACACCGCCGACGACTGCCTCACCCTGCGCCCCCTCGTCCAGCCGGCCCGGGTCCGCGAGCTGGCCGCCTTCCGCAAGGGCCTGGCCGGTGTCGACCTGGACCGGCTGGCCGTTCTCGCCCGCGAGCTGGTCGAGGCCGAGCCGCGGACCATGGCTCAGCTGCGGCAGGCACTGGGCGCCCACTGGCCGGACGCCGACCCGCGGGCCCTCGCCGTCGCCGCCCGCTGCACGCTGCCGCTGGTCCAGGTCACCCCGCGCGGGCTGTGGGGCCGCAGCGGCCAGGTCGCCCTGACCACCGCCGAGCACTGGCTCGGCCGCCCGGCCGGCGAGGCCCCCGCGGTCGAGGCCGTGGTCCTGCGCTATCTCGCCGCCTTCGGCCCGGCGTCCGTCCAGGACATGCAGGCCTGGGCCGGACTCACCCGCCTCCGGGCCGCCTTCGACCGGCTCCGCCCGCGGCTGCTGACCTTCCGGGATCCGAACGGCACCGAGCTGTTCGACCTCCCCGACGCGCCACGGCCCGACCCGGACACGCCGGCCCCGCCGCGCTTCCTGCCCGAGTTCGACAATCTGCTGCTGTCCCACGCCGACCGCGGCCGCGTGGTACCGCCCGCCCACCAGGGCCGCAACTGGCGCGGCAACCAGGCCTTCCGCACCCTCCTCGTCGACGGCTTCCTGGCCGGCCTGTGGAAGCCGGACACCGACGCCCTCGTCATCGAGCCCTTCGCCCCGCTGACCCGGGCGCAGCGTGAGGAGGTCACCGCGGAGGGGGAGCGGATGCTCCGTGTGCTGTACCCGGACGTGTCGTACGACATCCGGTTCGGGACGGTCGTGCCGCAGTGAGCCGCACGCCGCGACACCCCGGCCCTCTACAGTCGGGCCCATGGAACTCCGCCAGCTCAGCTATTTCGTCGCCGTCGCCGAGGAGTTGCACTTCGGGCGGGCGGCCGAGCGGCTGCACATCGTGCAGTCGGCGGTGAGCCAGCAGATACAGCGGCTGGAGCGGGAGCTGGGTGCCGAGCTGTTCGACCGCTCGCCGCGCCGGGTGCGGCTGACCGGGGCGGGGGAGCGGCTGCTGCCCGAGGCGCGGGCGGTGCTCGCGGCGGCGGAGCGGGCGCGGGCCGCGGTGGCGGCGCCCGCCGGGCTGCGCCTCGGCACCAGCACCGGGCTCGGCGCGCATCTGGACCGGGTGCTGGCCGCGTTCGCCGAGCGGGCGCCCCAGGTGCCGGTGGAACTGGTCTCGCTGCCGGCCGGCGAACGGCTGGCCCGGGTCGCGGCGGGCCGGCTCGATGCCGCGTTCGTCCGTTCGGCCGAACCCCCGGCCGGAGTACGGGTGGTGCCCCTGTGGTCCGATCCGCTGGTCGCCGCCCTGCCGGCCGCGCACCGGCTCGCCGGGCGGGACGAGATCGACCTCGCCGACCTCGCCGGGCTGCCCCTCGCCCTCGCCCCGCGCCGCGTCAACCCCGCCCTGGTCGACCTGGTCGTCGGCGCCTGTCACGCGGCCGGGTTCGAGCCGGTGCCCGGTCCGGCGGGCGGCACCCTGCACGACACCCTCGCCACGATCGGCGCCCGGCCGCTGTGGACGGTCGTCTTCGCCGCCCACGCGCGCGTGCTGGCCACGCCCCGGGTGGCGTACGTCCCCTTCCGCGCGCCCGGACTGGCCCTGCCCACCGGTCTCGCGGTGCCCGTCGCCGACCCCTCCCCGCATCTGGAGAAACTGCTCCTGGCCTGCAGTGATCACGAAATCTGATCGCTGCGGTCGCGGACTGCTTCTTGGTCGGGGGCGCCCGCCGCGATGGACTGGACCCACCGAACAGGACCACCGTTCAAGGGAGTTCAGTCATGCCGATCGTCACCATCCAGCAGGGCCCGCGCGATGTCGAGCTCAAGCGAGAGCTGGTCAAGCGGGTCACCGACGCGTTCGTCGACGCGTACCGGATCCCGGCGGAGACCGTACAGGTGTGGATCCACGAGGTCCCCGCGGACAGCTGGGGCGCGGCCGGGAGGCTCACGGCCGACAAGTAGCCCCGCGTCCCACGGGGGTGGACGTGGAGAGGGGAGCGCTGCGGGCCGCTCGTGGTGGCTCGCAGCGCCCCCCTGGCATCTACCCGAGGGGTGCTCGGGAGGTCTTCCGGGTCACGAGTTGACCTGTGCGGTCACGAGGTCCGAGAAGGTGGTCAGCCGGGTGTACACACCCGGGTAACCGGCCTCCGCGCAACCCTCGCCCCAGGAAGTGATCCCTGCCAGGACGCCCCCGATGAGCAGGGGACCGCCGCTGTCGCCCTGGCAGGTGTCTACGCCGCCGGTGGTCTGTCCGGCGCACACCATGTCGGACTGCACGAAGTCCGAACCGTAAGAAGTCTTGCAGCTGGAGTCGGCCACGATCGGAACGGTGGCGGTCCGCAGCTGGTTGGAGGAACTGCCGTTCTCCGAGGTGGTCCCCCAGCCGAGGATCCGGGCCGTGGCCCCGGCCGCGTACACGTCCTTCTGGGCGGAGGAGACGTACGACACCGGGCTGTACGGCAGCGCCGTCTCCAGGGTCAGCACGGCCACGTCGTGGCCGTTGGTGGCGTCCGTGTAGTCCGGGTTGACCCAGACCTTGCTGACGTTGCTGACGGTGCCGTCGGTGCCGTTCAGATAGGTCCGGCCGCCGACCACACGGATGCTGCCGGCGGACTCGCCGGCCATGCAGTGCGCGGCCGTCACGACCTTCTTGGCGGCCACCAGGGTGCCGCCGCAGAACTGGTTGCCGGATGCGTCGGTGACCTGCACGACGAACGGGTACTCCGCCGTGGTGGTGGTCGTCCCGCCGACGATCGGCTGCGGGGCGGCGCTCGCCGTGGGGGCGGCGAGCAGCGCGGTCGCCGCGGTGGCGGCGGTGGCCACCAGGATCGCGGCGGTCTTTCTGGCACGTCTGAGCCCGAACATGAGTCTCCTCAGTGGGGGTTGCACCGGTGGGGGGTCGCATCGGGCGGGGGTTTGCACGGGGGTCGCGGGACCGACCCCCGTGTGCCCGGGCGAGCGGTACGCCCATTACGCTAGGACCCGGAACCCTCGGCTCCCAATGAGGGAACCCCCTAGGGGGTTGGGTGAGGGAAAACCCTCGGTCCGGTTCAGTTAACCGGCCGCGTTCTCACTTCGCGCGGCGAGCTGCCGCCAATCGGACGATATCCACGCGGGACCGGATCCCCAGCTTGCGGTAGACCCGGGTCAGTGTCGCCTCCACCGTCTTCACGCTGATGAACAGGCGCGCGGCGATCTCCCGGTTGGTGGCGCCCTCCATGACCAGCGCGGCGACCTGACGCTCCATCGAGGCCAGCATCTCCAGCCCGGCCAGCCCCGCCAGGGCGTCCGGCACGGCCGGCGCCGGTGCCGGCGCGGGGGCGGCGAGGGATTCGTCCACTTGGCGGAGCCAGGGCAACGCCCGGCAGCGGCGGAACATCCGGGTCGCCTCGTCGTAGGCCGACGAGCCGGGGTGGCCGCCGCGCAGCCGGGCCAGCGCGAACGCGGCCCGCGCCTCCTCAAGCCCGTAGCCGAGCTTGCCGAGCCGGTGCTGAGCGGACGTCAGCTGGGCCAAGGCGGCTTCCCGGTCGCCCTGCGCGGCCCGTACCAGGGCCTCGGCGCGGTCCAGGACGGCGAGGACGCTCTCCCGGCCGAGCCGCAGCGCGTGCTCGCGGCTCGTGTCGATGACATCCTGCGCCTCGGCCGGTTCACCGATGCGGACCAGGGCCTCGGCGAGGTCGCCCTGCCAGCGGCCGCGCGCCGGGTCGGTGATGCCGAGCCCCAGCTCCAGCCGGCGCACCCGGCGCAGCGAGCGGACCGTGCCCGCCGGGTCCCCGGCCACCAACTGGGCGTACCCGAGCGCGCCCAGGGCCCGGGAGAGGTACATCTGGTCGCCGTCCTCCTCGGCGTGCTCCACGGCCTCCCGGGCCAGGGCGAGGGCCCGGTCCACATCGCCGCCGGAGGCCTCCGCGAGCGAGGTGAGCATCGCCGAGGCGGTCTCGCCGATCCCGGAGTCCCGGGCCAGCCGCAGGCTGTCGCGGGCCAGCTCCAGGGCGCGCCCGCAGTGCCCGGCGCGCAGCTCGGTCTCGGCGAGGCCGCGCAGGAAGTGCACCTCGCTCTCCACCGAGCCGCGCCGGCGCACCTCGCGCAGCAGCGCGGTGACCGTCGCCCGGGCCTCGGTCAGCTGGTCGCCCATGACCAGCCAGCGGAACCGGGCGCTGCCCGCCCCGTTGTGGTGCCAGGCCACCCGGGGGTCCTGAGGCTCCTTCAGGGCGCGTTTGATGGTGCGGGGCGCCTCCGGATGGCCCATCAGGGTCTCGGTCTGCGCCTGGAAGGCGAGGGAGAGCAGTTCGGTGCGCCGGTCCTGGCCGAGCGCGGCCAGCTCGGCGGCGTGCGCGGCGGCCTCGCGGGCCTCGGTGAAATCGCCCTCCACTATCAGCGCCCGCCAGGCCAGCTGGTAGTGGATCAGGCCCAGCAGCCGGGGGTCGTCGCCGGCGTCGGCGAGGGCCTGCGGGAAGATCGCGTCGACCTCGGCCATGGTGTGGCCGGCGCTGTCGATGACGATGATCCAGGCGCGCACCCGGTCGGCGGGCACGCTCGCCCGGGACAGCACCTCGCGGGCGATGTCCCGGGCCAGGTCGAGCTCGCCCGCGGTGATCGCGTCCTCGGCGGCCTGCAGCCGGCGTTCCTCCGGGCTCGGTGTGCCCTCGGCGGGGGTGTGCCGGGCGGCCAGCAGCCCCAGGTGGGCGGCGACCGAGGGGGCACCGCGGTCCCGGGCGAGGGCGGCCGCCTCGGCGAGCCGGGCGGCGACCTCCGGATCGGTGCCGCTGCTGGCCAGGGCCAGATGCCGGGCTCGTTCGATCGGGTCGGAGGCGGCCGTGGAGAGGGCCGCGTGCGCGGCGCGCCGCTCGTGCGCGGGTGCCTCCGCGTACAGCGCGGCCGATATCAGCGGGTGCGCGAACCGTACGGCCGGGGCGTCCGGCTCGGTGGCCAGCAGCCCGAGTTCGGCGGCCTGGGCGCACTCGGCCTCGGCGTTCTCCCGGCCGGCGGCGTGCAGCAGCGCCGGGGTGGGCCGGGCACCGGCACTGGCCACGAGCAGGGTGCGGCGGGCCTCGACGGAGAGCATGTCCAGGCGGCTCAGCACCAGGGCGCGCAGCGAGGTCGGCACCGGCAGCGGCTCGCCCGGCCGGGGCGGGGCGGGACGCTCGGCGAGGGCGCGGCCCAGCTCCAGGGCGAACAGCGGATTGCCGCCGCTGGTGCGGTGGATCTCGCGGACGGTGGAGCGGGGCAGCGAGCCATGGCCGCGGTGGTCGAGCAACTGGGCGACCTGGACGCGGGAGAGCGCACCGAGCCGGACCGCGAGGGTGCCCGGCGGGCAGGCGCGCAGATGCCGGTCGTACTCCTGGCTCTCCTGGCCCTCGGTGCGCACCGCGCACAGCAGCTGTACCGGGGTGCCCTCCAGGCGCCGGGCGGCGAAGCCGAGCAGTTCGGCGCTGGCCGGGTCCAGCCACTGCAGATCGTCGGCGACGACGAGGACCCCGCCCTCGGCGGCCAGCGCGCGCAGCGCGGAGAGCACCGCGAGGCGCAGGGCGAGGCCGTCGCGCTGCAGGCTGGACTCGCCGCGGCCGGTGAGCGCCGACTCCAGGGCGGTGCGCTGGGCGGCGGGCAGCCGGGGTGAGACCTCGTCGAGGACCAGGCCGAGGAGGTCGGCGAGGGCCAGGAACGGAAGGTGGGATTCGGACTCGGTGGCGGAGCAGCGCAACACGGTGCGCGCGGTCGGGCCGTATTCCTCGGCCAATGCCCGCAGGACGGCGGATTTTCCTATTCCGGCGGGACCGTGGAGCAGCACACTGCCGCCCGAGGCGAGCTGGTCACGGGCGCCGGTGAACAGTTCCTCGCGGCCGATGACCAGGTCGGGGCGGCACCTGGCAGGCTCCTGGAAGTCCCGTCGCACGGTCACCGCTCCCCTCGTGTGTCGTGTCCGGGCCAAATTCTAGGCAACGATCCTTCAAATTCGGACGGAAGCCGTGGTGAGGGAAATAACAAATGGTCAAGCATGAAGAAATTCAAGGCGCCCGCGCTTGAATGGAAAAGTTTCCTCGCGGCCTGTCCCGCACCTGCGGCCACTGCCCGGCTCACGGCAGCAGCCCCGCCCTGCGGGCCGCGGTCACCGCCTCCCCTCGGGTGTGCGCGCCCAGCTTCCGCATCGCCGAACGCAGATAGCCCTTGACCGTCTCCGGGCGCAGCCCCAGCCGCTCGGCCACCGCCGCGTTGGTCGCCCCCGCCGCCACCCAGGACAGCACGTCCAGCTCGCGCGGCGCCAGGGTCACGCTCCGGGCCCGCGGCGCGGCGGTCAGCAGACCGCAGGCCGCGAGCAGTTCGGCCCGCAGCAGCGGATCGGCGATGCGCGGGGCCAGGGCGCGCAGCGCCGCATGCGCCTCGCGCACCTGCTCCCAGGCGGCACCCCGGTCGAGCACGGCGGGCTCCGGCCGGGCCGCCGCCAGCAGCTCCCACGCCTCGTCCCGCACCACCAGTACCTGCTCCAGGTCCCGGGCGACGGCCATGGCCGCGCCCAGCGTGCGGTCGCCGAGCGGCTGGGCCGAACGCAGCGCGCCGTAGAGCACCCCGCGCACCCGGCGCCGTACCACCACCGGGACCGCGAGTACCGAGCGGATGCCCTCGGCGGCCACCTGGACGTCGTACTCGTGGCTGATCTGCCGGGAGTTGGAGTAGTCCGTCACCGCGCACGGCCGGGCCAGTGCCACCGCCTTGCCGCCGAGCCCGCTGCCGGAGGTCACCGCGAGCGAGCGCAGCGCGGCCGTGGTCGTGCCGCTCAGCTCGCTGATCCGGATCTGCGGCCGGCCGGACTCGACGAGGCCGCCGAAGGCGACGGGGAGTCCCGTCGCCCGCCGCAGCCGGGCCGGCGCGCCGCCGATCTCCACCGTCCCCGCCGCGTCTGCCGTCATCCGTCCGCTCCTTCTGCCGTCCCCACCCCCGTTCGGGGGTAGTGAGACCTGCATCACGGATTAGACGATGCCAGAGAGCGGCCCGGCAATGGTCCGGTAATGAGGAGGAGCCAGATGACGACGGCGACGGAGATGTTCCGCGGGGCACGGGACTTCCTGCTGGAGCACCGTGCGGACTACGCCACCGCCTACCAGGGCTTCGCCTGGCCGCGGCCCGCGCACTTCAACTGGGCGCTGGAATGGTTCGACGTGATCGCCGCCGGCAACGACCGGACCGCGCTGCACATCGTCGAGGAGGACGGTGCCGAGACCCGGCTGAGCTTCGCCGAGATGTCCGAGCGGTCGAACCGAGTGGCCCGATGGCTGCGGAAGCAGGGTGTCGCCGCAGAGGACCGCATCCTCGTCATGCTCGGCAACCAGACCGAGCTGTGGGAGACCGCGCTGGCCGCGATGAAGCTGCGCGCGGTGGTCATCCCGGCCACCCCGCTGCTGGGACCCGCCGATCTGCGCGACCGCGTGGAGCGCGGCCGGGTGCGGCAGGTGATCGCGCGGACCGAGGACACCGCCAAGTTCGCCGACGTGCCCGGCGATTACACGCGGATCGCGGTCGGCGGCCGGCCCGAGCCGGGCTGGGTGCCGTACGAGGACGCGTACACCGCCCCCGCCGAGTTCCGCCCCGACGGCCCCACCCTGGCCGACGACCCGCTGATGCTCTACTTCACGTCCGGTACGACCGCCCGCCCCAAGCTGGTCGAGCACACCCACACCTCGTACCCGATCGGGCACCTGGCGACCATGTACTGGATCGGCCTCCAGCCCGGTGACGTGCATCTGAACATCTCCTCGCCGGGCTGGGCCAAGCACGCCTGGTCCAATCTCTTCGCGCCGTGGAACGCCGAGGCGACCGTCTTCCTCTACAACTACACCCGCTTCGACGCGGCCCGGCTGATGGCCGAGATGGACCGGGCCCGGGTGACCACCTTCTGCGCCCCGCCGACCGTGTGGCGCATGCTCATCCAGGCCGACCTCGGCCTGCTCGCCACCCCGCCCCGCGAGGTGGTGGCCGCGGGCGAGCCGCTCAACCCCGAGGTCATCGAGCAGGTCCGGCGGGCCTGGGGCGTCACCATCCGGGACGGCTTCGGGCAGACCGAGACCGCCGTGCAGGTCTCCAACAGCCCCGGCCAGGTGCTCAAGACCGGTTCCATGGGCCGCCCGAGCCCCGGCTACCGCGTGGAACTCCTCGACCCGGTCTCCGGCGCGCCCGGCGCCGCCGAGGGCGAGATCGCCCTCGACCTGTCCGAGCGGCCGGCCGGTCTGATGACCGGCTACCACGGCGACCCGGACCGCACCGCGGAGGCCATGGCGGGCGGCTACTACCGCACCGGGGACATCGCCTCCCGTGACGCGGACGGCTATCTGACCTACGTCGGCCGCGCGGACGACGTCTTCAAGGCCTCCGACTACAAGATCAGCCCGTTCGAGCTGGAGAGCGCGCTGCTGGAGCACGCGGCGGTGGCCGAGGCCGCCGTGGTGCCCGCGCCGGACGAGCTGCGGCTCGCGGTGCCGAAGGCGTACGTCGTGCTCGCCGAGGGCTACGAGCCCGGACCGGACACCGCGAAGGTCATCTTCGAGCACTCCCGCCAGGTGCTCGCCCCCTACAAGCGCATCCGCCGGCTGGAGTTCGGCGCGCTGCCCAAGACCGTCTCCGGCAAGATCCGCCGGATCGAGCTGCGCGAGGCGACCGCCGCGGGCTCGGCCGACGAGTACCGCGAGGAGGACTTCCGGTGACCGCTCAGCCGTCGTACACGCACGGGACGAGTCCGACCGCCCTGCTCGGAGACACCATCGGCGCCGATCTGGACCGGGCCGTCGCGAGATGGCCGGAGCGCGAGGCACTGGTCGACGTGCCGTCGGGCCGGCGCTGGACCTATGCCCAATTCGGCGCCGATGTCGAGGAGTTGGCGCAGGCGCTGGTCGCCGCCGGCGTCGCCAAGGGCGACCGGGTGGGCATCTGGGCGGTCAACTGCCCGGAATGGGTCCTGGTCCAGTACGCCACCGCCCGCATCGGCGCGATCATGGTGAACATCAACCCGGCCTACCGCACCCACGAGGTCGAGTACGTCCTGCGCCAGGCGGGGATCTCCCTGCTGTTCGCCTCCCTGCGGCACAAGGCCAGCGACTACCGGGCGATGGTCGAGGAGGTGCGGGCCGGGTGCCCGCAGTTGCGGGAGACGGTCTACATCGGCGACCCGAGCTGGGAGGCGCTGCTCCAACGCCGCACCGCCGAAGTCTCGTACCCGGAACTGTCCTGCGACGACCCCATCAACATCCAGTACACCTCGGGAACCACCGGCTTCCCGAAGGGCGCCACGCTGTCCCACCACAACATCCTCAACAACGGCTACTTCGTCGGGGAGTCGCTCGGCTACAGCGAGCAGGACAGGATCTGCGTCCCGGTCCCCTTCTACCACTGCTTCGGCATGGTCATGGGCAACCTCGCGGCCACCTCCCACGGCGCCTGCGTGGTCATCCCGGCCCCGTCCTTCGAGCCGAAGGCCACCCTGGAGGCGGTGCGGCGCGAGCGCTGTACGTCCCTGTACGGCGTGCCGACCATGTTCATCGCCGAGCTCAACCTCCCCGACTTCGCGACGTACGACCTCTCCACCCTGCGCACCGGCATCATGGCGGGCTCACCGTGCCCGGTGGAGGTGATGAAGCGGGTCATGGCCGAGATGCACATGGCGGAGGTCGCCATCTGCTACGGCATGACCGAGACCTCCCCGGTGTCCCTGCAGACCCGCAGGGACGACGACCTGGAGCACCGCACCGGCACCGTCGGCCGGGTCCTGCCGCACCTGGAGGTCAAGGTCGTCGACCCGGCCACCGGCGTCACCCAACCGCGCGGCACGGCGGGGGAGTTGTGCACCCGCGGCTACAGCGTGATGCTCGGCTACTGGAACGAGCCCGAGAAGACCGCCGAGGCCGTCGACGCGGGCCGCTGGATGCACACCGGGGACCTGGCGACGATGCGCGAGGACGGCTACGTCGAAATCGTCGGCCGGATCAAGGACATGATCATCCGGGGCGGCGAGAACATCTACCCGCGCGAGATCGAGGAGTTCCTCTACGGCCACCCCGGGATCAGGGACGTACAGGTCGTCGGGGTGCCGCACGAGACGTACGGCGAGGAGGTCCTGGCCTGCGTCATCCCGCGGGATCCCGCCGCCCCGCTCACCCTGGAGGACCTGCGCGCCTACTGCCGGGGCCGGCTCGCGCACTACAAGATCCCGAGCAGGCTGCGGATTCTGGAGGCCTTCCCGATGACGGTGAGCGGAAAGGTACGCAAGATCGAACTGCGGGAGACGTACGCGACGCCGGGCACGGCGGCCGGATGACACGGGGCGCGGCGGACCGGCACGAGCCGGGGCCGGCGCGATCTCTCCCGCCTCTCCCGCGGGTATGCGATCAGGCTCCGTCGACGCTCAGGTCGCCCGCCGAGGCGTTGACCGGGCGGGGGGTGCCCGTGAGGTCGAGGACGAACAGGGGGACGCCCAGGGTGTCGGCCCGGCTGCGGGCGTCGTCCGTGTAGCCGGCGAGGGAGAAGTACACACAGTCCGCGGACTCCGTCATCGCCGTCAGCCACAGGCACTCCACGTCCCGGGGTGCCGCCGGGCGGACGGTCGGGTCCACCTGGGCGAGGACGCCGTGGCCGGCCAGCCCGATGCCGTTCGGCGGGCGCTGGTCGGCGCGCCGGATGTCCCGGTAGCCGAGCCAGCGCAGATAGAGCGCGGCGGTGGTGACGGCGTCGCGGGCGGTACGGATGGTGCGCGGCTGGAAGGCGGGGCCGCGGGCCGGGTGGGCGGGGCGGGTGCCGGACTTCGACTTGGTGGCCGACGCGGACGGGGGAGGCGGGGCCGACTCGGGTGACGAGGACGGCGAGGGTGACGGGGACGTCGGGGCCGTCGAGGCTGACGGGGCCGGCGAGGCTGGCGGGGGCTGTGATGCCGACACGGAGTGCAGGGACCCCGTAGCCACTCCCGGCTCCATACCCACTCCCGGCGTCGAGGCCGAGCCGGACGTGGGTTCCGGCATCGGGTCCGACCTCGATGCCGCCTTCGTGGTCTCCGTCGTGATCTCCTTCGTGGTCTCCGTCATGATCTCTGTCCCGGCCGGTAGGGACACCGGGATGCGCAGGACCGTGCCGCAGGGGCAGCCGAGCTCCGGGTGGGGCCAGTGGTTGCGGCGGGCGCAACGGGTGCACGGCAGCGCGATCCACTCGTCGTCCCAGGCCCGGTGCCCGGCCACGACCGGCGCCGCGGCCGGGTCGAGGCGCGGGGCGGTGGGTGTGCCGCACGCGCAGGGATACACCGGCGCGGTGTAGACGTGCTCGCGCCGACAGACGGGACAGCGCACCGGCATGCTCTCGGGCATGGCCACTCCCAGGCGTCGCGTCGGGACAGCGCCTCTCATCGTCCTCCTCCCGCACCCCGCTTGTCCGGCGCTTGCCATGTCTCCGGACCTCTCTTGACGACATTGACCGGCGCTTCTACATTGATTCCAGATAGTAGAAGTTAAGTTCCGCAATGCGGAAGTTTGACACTCGGGAGAGTGTGCTCACCGCGGGGCGCGACGGGAGTACGCATCCGACAGCCGAAGCAGGAGTACTCGATGGCTCGTATGACCGCTGCCCGCGCGGCAGTTGAGATCCTCAAGCGCGAGGGCGTCACCGACGCCTTCGGTGTGCCGGGCGCGGCGATCAACCCCTTCTACAAGGCCCTCAAGGAGGGTGGCGGTATCAACCACACCCTCGCCCGCCATGTCGAGGGCGCGTCGCACATGGCCGAGGGGTACACCCGCACCAAGCCGGGCAACATCGGCGTCTGCATCGGCACTTCCGGCCCGGCCGGCACCGACATGATCACCGGCCTGTACTCGGCCATCGGTGACTCCGTCCCGATCCTGTGCATCACGGGCCAGGCGCCCACCAGCGTGATCCACAAGGAGGACTTCCAGGCCGTCGACATCGCCTCGATCGCCAAGCCGGTGACGAAGATGGCGGTCACCGTCCTGGAGGCCGCGCAGGTCCCCGGCGTCTTCCAGCAGGCCTTCCACCTGATGCGCTCCGGCCGTCCCGGCCCGGTCCTGATCGACCTGCCGATCGACGTCCAGCTCACCGAGATCGAGTTCGACCCGGAGACGTACGAGCCGCTGCCCGTCTACAAGCCGGCCGCGACCCGCGCCCAGATCGAGAAGGCGCTCTCCTTCCTGCTGGCCTCCGAGCGCCCGGTCATCGTCGCCGGCGGCGGCATCATCGGCGCCGACGCCGCCGACCTGCTGGTGGAGTTCGCCGAGCTGACCCAGACCCCCGTCGTCCCGACCCTGATGGGCTGGGGCACGCTGGCCGACGACCACGAGCTGAACGCGGGCATGGTCGGCGTGCAGACCTCGCACCGGTACGGCAACGCCAACTTCCTGGAGTCGGACTTCGTCCTCGGCATCGGCAACCGCTGGGCCAACCGCCACACCGGCTACAAGCTCGACGTCTACCGCGGCGACCGCACGTTCGTCCACGTCGACATCGAGCCCACCCAGATCGGCAAGATCTTCCCGCCGGACTACGGGGTCGTCTCCGACGCCAAGGCCGCGCTGGACCTGTTCGTCGAGGTCGCCAAGGAGCTGAAGGCGGAGGGCAAGCTGCCCGACCGCGCCGACTGGGTCGCCTCGACGCAGGAGCGCAAGGCGACGCTCCTGCGCCGTACCCACTTCGACAACGTGCCCATGAAGCCGCAGCGCGTGTACGAGGAGATGAACAAGGCCTTCGGTCCGGAGACGCGCTACGTCACCACCATCGGCCTCTCCCAGATCGCCGGCGCGCAGATGCTGCACGTCTACAAGCCGCGCCACTGGATCAACTGCGGCCAGGCCGGCCCGCTCGGCTGGACCATCCCGGCCGCGATCGGCGTCGCCAAGGCCGACCCGGACGCCCCGGTCGTCGCGCTCTCCGGCGACTACGACTTCCAGTTCCTGATCGAGGAACTGGCCGTCGCCGCCCAGCACAGGATCCCGTACGTCCACGTGCTGGTGAACAACGCCTACCTGGGCCTGATCCGCCAGGCGCAGATCGGCCTGGACATCAACTTCCAGGTCAACCTGGAGTTCGAGAACATCAATGCGCCCGAGCTCGGCGTCTACGGCGTGGACCACGTCAAGGTGGCCGAGGGTCTGGGCTGCAAGGCGATCCGGGTCACCGAGCCGGACCAGCTGGGCGCCGCCTTCGAGGAGGCCAAGAAGCTGGCCGCCGAGTACCAGGTGCCCGTCGTCGTCGAGGCGATCCTGGAGCGGATCACCAACATCTCGATGAGCCGCACCATGGACATCAGCGACATCTCCGAGTTCGAGGACCTGGCCACCGAGCCGGGCCACGCGCCGACGTCGGTCAAGCCGCTGAAGGTCTGACACCGAAGGTCTGACACCGTCAGGCGCACCAAAGGGCGGCCCGTCCGTAAGGACGGGCCGCCCTTTCGCGTCCCCCGTGGCACCCCCGTGCTTCCCCCGTCGCGGGGCCCGCCGCCCCCGTGCCGACGGGCCCCGTGATGCACGTAATCTGCCCCACCGCGGGGGCGGTTGAAGCCTTCGGCCCCGTCTTCAGAGCTTCATTTGAGGATGGCGTAGCCCGCCTACGACCGCTGTCGTACGCCCAGCCGCTACAGCTCGTGCTCCGACAGCCCGGGCCAGTCGTCGGGCCCGCCGCCCTGCCACTCGATGAGATCGCTCTCCTCCACCTCGATCCGGTCCAGGTCGGCCAGCCGGAGGATCTCCACGACATCGTCCAGATGCGAGGCGATGCCCAGGGTCACGTCCCCCTCGGTGACCCGCCGGGAGCCGTCCAGGGCGGGGGAGTGGACCACGATGTGCGGATACTGCGCATTGGCCATGTCTTCAGCGTGCGGCGGATACGGCGGACCCGCACGCGGGGCCCGGACAGCACGAAGCGCTCCCCCTGGACCGGGGGAGCGCTTCGTGTCCGTATGGTGACCGTCCGACGGCGCGAGGCTGGGCGCGACAGGACGTTCGCGCCGCCGGACGGAGCGAGCGGCCCCCGTGGAGGGGGCTGGGTGGGACCGCGGCGGATGCGACGGAACCGGGATCCCCTCCCCTCTGGTCGAGAAGGGGACCCGGTCCTTCACCACCGCACTGGCTCGCACGCCGCCGCGGTCCTCGCCCTGCCCGCGCCCACCGCCGTACGGCCACCCCTCATCCGGGCCGCCAGGCGTGTCGCGCGGGCCGCGTACGGAACCTGACCTCCCGTCAGGTTCCGTACGCTGCTTGCGGGTTACTGGTCTCAGTCCTCGCGCAGGGCGCGGACCGCCTCCTCCACGCGCTTGCCGTAGTCCGGGTCGGCGGCGTGGAAGTGGGCCAGGTTCTTCTCGATCACGTCGTCGCGGGAGACCTGCGAGAGGCCGCCGGCGATGTTCGCGACGAGGCGGGACTTCTCCTCCTCGGACATCAGGCGGTACAGCTCGCCCGCCTGGAAGAAGGCGTCGTCCTTGGTGTGCAGCGGTGCCTCGTGGTTGCCCGTGTAGCCGGAGACCGCCAGGGGAGCCGACAGCGGGCGGCCGGTCTCCGCCGGGCCGTCGTAGGAGTTCGGCTCGTAGTTCTTGGCGCCGCGGCCCTGGCCGTTGACCGCCATGAAGCCGTCGCGGCCGTAGTTCTGGGCGCCGCCCGCGACCGCCTTCGGGGCGTTCACGGCGAGGTGGGTGTGGTTGACGCCCAGGCGGTAGCGGTGTGCGTCCGCGTAGGCGAACAGGCGGCCCTGGAGCATCTTGTCGGGGGAGGGGCCGATGCCCGGAACGAAGTTGTTCGGGGAGAACGCGGCCTGCTCGACCTCGGCGAAGACGTTGTCGGGGTTGCGGTCGAGGACCAGGCGGCCCACGCGCTGCAGCGGGTAGTCCTTGTGCGGCCAGACCTTGGTCAGGTCGAACGGGTTGAAGCGGTAGTCCGCCGCCTCGGCCGCCGGCATGATCTGGACGTAGAGGGTCCAGGACGGGTGCACGCCCCGCTCGATGGCCTGCAGCAGGTCCGTCTGGTGCGAGCCCGGGTCCTTGCCCGCCAGCTCCGCGGCCTGCTCGCTGCTCAGGCAGCGGATGCCCTGGTTCGTCTTGAAGTGGTACTTGACGAAGAAGGCCTCGCCCTCCGCGTTCGTCCACTGGTAGGTGTGCGAGCCGTAGCCGTTCATGTGCCGGTACGACGCCGGGATGCCGCGGTCGCCCATCAGCCAGGTCACCTGGTGCGTGGCCTCGGGGGCGTGTGCCCAGAAGTCCCAGACGTTGTCCGGCTCCTGCTTGCCGGTGAACGGGTCCCGCTTCTGCGAGTGGATGAAGTCGGGGAACTTGATCGGGTCCTTGATGAAGAACACCGGGGTGTTGTTGCCGACGAGGTCGTAGTTGCCCTCCTCGGTGTAGAACTTCAGCGCGAAGCCCCGCGGGTCACGGACGGCGTCCGCGCCGCCGAGGGAGTCGGCGACCGTGGAGAAGCGCAGGAAGACCTCGGTGCGCTTGCCGATCTCGCTCAGGAAGTCGGCGTGGGTGAAGCCGGTGACGTCGTCGGTCACCTCGAAGTGGCCGTACGCGCCGGAGCCACGGGCGTGCACCACGCGCTCCGGGATCCGCTCGCGGTTGAAGCGTGCGAGCTTCTCCAGGAGCTGCTGGTCCTGGATCAGGAGCGGGCCGCCGACGCCGGCGGATGCGGAGTTCTGGTTGTCGGCGACCGGGGCGCCGGCCTCTGTCGTGAGCACGCGCTTCGACATCGTGGACCTTCCGTGCGGATGGCAGCGGAAATCTTCTTCCGCTTTGTGGAGCCTAGAAGTCTTGTGAGCCTAGAAGTGGGGCAATCTGAACGTCAACAGTTTGTTGAAGTCGATCTGAGCCTGGTCTGCGGGTGATCTGCGGGTGGTTCCGGACGGCGCCGGCGCCTGGGCGCGACAGGACAGGTGTCAGCGGCGGCGCCGCCCGGAAGTCTCAGGGGCGCGTCAGACCTGGGCGCCGGACAGGCGCTCCACGGCCCGCAGCAGAGCCGAGTGGTCCAGACCGCCGTCGCCCTGGGCGCGCAGCGAGGCGACCAACTGCGCGACCACGGCACCGACGGGCAGCGCGGCACCCACGTTGCGGGCGGCGTCCGTGACGATGCCCATGTCCTTGTGGTGCAGGTCGATACGGAAGCCCGGCTTGAAGTCGCGGTTGAGGAAGTTGTCCTTCTTGCGGGTCAGCACGGTCGAGCCCGCGAGGCCGCCGCCCAGGACGTCCAGCGCGGCCGCGAGGTCCACGCCCGACTTCTCCAGGAAGACCACGGCCTCGGCGCACGCCTGGATGTTCACGGCCACGATCAGCTGGTTGGCCGCCTTCACGGTCTGGCCGGAGCCGTGCGGGCCGCACAGCACGATGGTCTTGCCCAGCGCGTCGAAGATCGGCTTGGCCTGGTCGAAGTCGGCCTGCTCACCGCCGACCATGATCGACAGTACGGCCTCGATGGCGCCGGCCTCACCGCCGGACACCGGGGCGTCGAGCACCCGGATGCCCTTGTCCTTGGCCGCGGCGGCCAGGTCGACGGAGGTCTGCGGGGTGATCGAGGACATGTCGATCAGCAGGGCGCCCTGCCTGGCGTTCTCCAGGATGCCGTCGGGGCCGTAGGAGATGGCCTCGACCTGCGGGGACGCGGGCACCATCGTGATCACCACGTCGGCGTCGCGCACGGCCTCGGCGATCGAGCCGGCCACGGTGCCGCCGGCGGCGGCCAGGCGGTCCAGCTTGTCCTGCTCCAGCGTGAAGCCGGTGACGTCGTAACCCGCCTTGATCAGGTTCTCGGACATGGGGGAGCCCATGATGCCGAGGCCGATCCACGCGATCGCAGGGCGGGCCGGGCGGGAGGAATCGGAAAGGTTGCTGCTCATGATTGGGGGTGCCTCTCTCAACTGCCTTGCAAAGTCGGGGGGTTCAGCGGGCGGCACGCGCCTCGCGCGGGAGCCAGTCGAAGGACTCGGCGCTCGGGCGGTCGCCGGCCTTGTACTCCAGACCGACCCAGCCGTCGTAACCGGCCTTCCTCAGCTGGTCGAGCAGCTCCTCCAGCGGGAGCGAACCCGTCCCGGGGGCGCCGCGGCCGGGGTTGTCGGCGATCTGGACGTGGCCGGTCTTCGCCGCGTACTGCTCGATCACCGACGGCAGGTCCTCGCCGTTCATCGACAGGTGGTACAGGTCCATCAGGAACTTCGCGTTCCCGAGACCCGTCGCCTCGTTGACCTTGTCGACGATCTCGATCGCCTGGGGCGCGCTCACGATCGGGCACTTCGGCGACTCGGGCTGGTTCAGGGCCTCGACCAGGATCGTCCCGCCGACCCGGCCGACCGCCCGGGCCGCGAGGACCAGGTTCTCCAGGGCGAGGGCGTCCTGCTCGGCCGGGTCCACACCGTCGACGCGGTTGCCGTACAGGGCGTTGAACACCGTGCAGCCGAGGGACTGGGCGAAGGCGATGGCCACGTCGATGTTGGCGCGGAACCGGTCCGACTCCTCGCCCGGGACCGACAGGGCGCCGCGGTCCGGGCCCGGCAGCTGTCCGGCGTAGAAGTTCAGGCCCGTGAGCTGGACGCCCGCGTCCTCGATCGCCTTCTTCAGGGCGTCGAGCTCGGACTGCTCGGGGGTGGGGGAGTCGACCCAGGGCCACCACAGCTCGACCGCCGTGAAGCCCGCCGCGGCGGCGGCCGCGGGGCGCTCCAGGAGCGGGAGTTCCGTGAAGAGGATCGACAGGTTGACGTTGAAGCGCTGGTCTGCGGCTGTGCTCCATTCGAAACCTGGCATTCGGGCCGCGCTCCCTTCCGTGGGTCGATATTCCGCATTACGGAAGTTCGTTTCTGCTTAATGGAAGATTGCCGTCGTGTGTCGGCGCTTGTCAAGGGGGGTTCGTTGCCGACCGCCCGAAAAGCGCCGGCGGGCGCTAGGTTGAGCGCGTGCGATTGAGAGTGGAGTTCACGACCGAACCCTTCGATCTGGACGAGGCGCCCGCGCACGCCCTGGTGGCGCGGGAGGTCATCGAGACGGCCGAACTGGACGCCGTCGACGTCGGACCGTTCGGTAACACGGCCGAAGGCGGCGCGGACCGCGTGCTCGATGCCGTGGACGCGTTGCTGCGCAAGAGCCTGGCGGCCGGTGCCACCCGGATCTCGCTCCAGGTCAACGTGGTCGACGACGGGAACGGGGAGGGCGATAGATGAGCGCGGACGAGCCCTTCATCACGGCCGTGAAGCCGCTGGTCGACGCCATGGGCGGGCGGCTGGTCCCGCCGGACGAGGCCGGCCCCGACGATGTCGTCCTCGCCTGGGAGGGTGTCGACGTCGTCGCCGTGCGCCTGCCTCAGCTCGCCGACTCCCTCGATCACATCCTGGCCGCCATGGAGCGCCGGCAGGGCCGGCCGCTGGCCGACCTGGACCGCAAGGCGAAACAGGAGATCGTGCGCATACTGGAAGCCCGCGGCGCCTTCGCCGTGCGGCACGGCGTGGAGACCGTGGCGGGCGCGCTCGGCGTCAGCCGCTTCACGGTCTACAACTACCTCAACCGTGAGAAGGGTGCCTGATCGGCCACGGGGGCGGGGCGGTAGCACGGCTCCGGAGCCATACGTCTTGTTACGCGGAATTTTCAACAAAGTGTTGACGTGGCGTTTCCGGGGGCGTTAGCTATCGGCAGCCCGCTCAAGCACGAAGGCCGAATCCGGCCACGGAGGCTCCCGTGACTTCGACTTCCACGCCCCCGGGCCTGGCCCGGTTCAACGACCTGGAGGAGCGCGCGGCCCTCGCCGCCCTCCACGAGGCGTGTGCCTCCACCACGTGGGCCCGGCGACTGCTCGCCGCCCGCCCCTACGCCGGCGCCGACGAGCTCTACGCCGCCAGTGACGCCGCCATGGCCGAGCTGACCACGGCGGACCTGGAGGAGGCCATGGCGGGGCACCCGCCGATCGGCCGCCCCAAGCCCGGCGACCCCACCTCCGCCCGCGAGCAGCGCGGCATGGCCGGCGCCTCGGAGGCACTCAGGACCGAGATGCTCGAACTCAACCTGGCCTACCAGGACAAGTTCGGCCATGTGTTCCTGATCTGCGCCACCGGTCGCACCGGCGAGCAGATGCGCGACGCCGTCAAGGAGCGGATCGGGAACGCGCCGGAGCAGGAGCGGGAGATCGTCCGCACCGAGCTGGGCAAGATCAACCGCATCCGACTGGCCCGACTCGTCGAAGAGGACGCCTGACACCATGAGCACCAGCACCACCGCCTCCGTGTCCACCCACATCCTGGACACCTCGGTCGGCCGCCCCGCCGAGGGCGTCGCCATCCAGCTCTCCGCCCGCAGCGGCCGGGCAGCGGACTGGCAGGCGCTCGGCGGCTCCGCGACCGACGCCGACGGCCGGTGCAAGGACCTGCCGGCACTGCCGGAGGGGACCACCCACGTACGGCTCGACTTCGCCGTCGAGGCGTATTTCTTGCAGTCCGAGAACAAGCAAGCCGATGCGCAGCAGGACGCCCCCGCGAATCGGGACAGCGGTGCCGTGTTCTTCCCCGAGGTGGCGATCACTTTCGCCGTGCACCCCGGGGAGCACTACCACGTGCCGCTGCTGCTCAACCCGTTCGGCTACTCCGTTTACCGAGGGAGCTAGCTAAATGCCCACCATCCTGGGACAGAACCAGTACGGCAAGGCCGAGAACCGAGTCGTAAAGATCACGCGGGACGGCGCCACCCACCACATCAAGGACCTCAACGTCTCCGTCGCGCTGAGCGGCGACATGGACGAGGTCCACTACTCCGGCTCCAACGCCAACGTCCTGCCGACCGACACCACCAAGAACACGGTGTACGCGTTCGCCAAGGAGTACGGCATCGAGTCCGCCGAGCAGTTCGGCATCCATCTCGCCCGCCACTTCGTCACCTCGCAGGAGCCGATCCACCGCGCCCGGATCCGGATCGAGGAGTACGCCTGGGAGCGGATCGAGACCTCCGACGCCAACTCCAAGTTCATCGGCGCGGACGAGGTCAAGCACTCGTTCGTCCGCAAGGGCCAGGAGACCCGCGTCACCCAGATCACCTACGACGGTGAGCAGTGGGAGGTCGTCTCCGGTCTGAAGGACCTGGTCGTGATGAACTCGACGAACTCCGAATTCTGGGGTTACGTCAAGGACAAGTACACGACCCTGCAGGAGGCGTACGACCGCATCCTGGCCACCCAGGTCTCCGGCCGCTGGCGGTTCAACTGGACCGACGACGAGCAGAGGATGCCCAACTGGGAGAAGTCCTACGAGCAGGTCAAGAAGCACATGCTCCAGGCCTTCGCCGAGACGTACTCCCTCTCCCTGCAGCAGACGCTGTACCAGATGGGTGCGCGCATCATCAACAACCGCAGCGAGATCGACGAGGTCCGCTTCTCGCTGCCGAACAAGCACCACTTCCTGGTCGACCTGGAGCCCTTCGGGCTCAAGAACGACAACGAGGTCTACTACGCCGCCGACCGGCCCTACGGCCTGATCGAGGCGACCATCCTCCGGGACGGCTGTGAGCCGAAGATCCCGGTCGACATGACCAACCTCTGACGAGGGACGCGTGTCCCCGGTCCCGCCACCCGGGCCGGGGACACGTGACACCGGAGGGATCACCATGGCACAGCCTGCAAAGGGGCCGGCAGAAGTCCCCTGTTCCACCCCGCCGGTGCACACCGAGGACGCCGTCACGGCCGTCGCGTCCGTGCACCCGGTGGACGAGAAGCTGCCTGTCGCGCGACTCTTCCCCGCCGCGCTCCAGCACATCGCCGCGATGTACGCAGGTGTGGTCACTCCTCCGCTCATCATCGGCCAGGCCTGCGGACTCGACCTGGCCGCCCGCACCCGGCTGATCGCCGCGAGCCTGCTGATCGCGGGTGTCGCGACCGTCCTGCAGACCATCGGCGTCAAGGGCTTCGTCGGCAACCGGCTGCCCTTCGTCAACGCCGCCTCCTCGGCCGGCATCGCCCCGATCCTCGCGATCGCCGAGACGAACAGCAAGGGCCACCAACTCCCCGCCGTCTACGGCGCGGTGATGGTCGCCGGTGCCTTCTGCCTCGCCGTCGGACCCTTCTTCGGGCGACTGCTGCGCTTCTTCCCGCCGCTCGTCACCGGTGTCGTCATCACCCTGATCGGCGTCACCCTGATGCCCGTCCCGGTCAGCTGGGCTCAGGGCGGCGACAAGACCGCCGCCGACTTCGGCGCCATGCACAACCTTGCGCTCGCCGGCTTCACGCTCGCCGTCATCCTGCTGATCCAGCGGTTCGGCCGCGGCTTCGTCAAGCAGGTCGCCCTGCTGCTCGGGCTGCTCGTCGGCACCCTGGCCGCCGTCCCGTTCGGGATGGCCGACTTCGGCGCCCTGAAGTCCGCGCCCGTCGCCGCGCTGCCGACGCCGTTCGCCTTCGGCGCGCCGGCGTTCCAGCCCGCCGCCGTGCTGTCGCTGTGCATCGTGATGCTGGTGCTGATGACCGAGTCCAGCGCCGGCATGCTCGCCCTCGGCGAGATCTGCGGGCGCCGCACCGACGCGCGGACCCTCACCCGTGGTCTGCGCACCGACGGCATCGCCACCCTGCTCGGACCCGTCTTCGGCGGCTTCCCGACCTCCGCCTTCGCCCAGAACGTCGGCGTGGTGTCGTTGACCCGGGTACGCAGCCGCTATGTCGTCGCCGTCGCCGGCGGCGCCCTGCTGGTCCTCGGCGCCTTCCCGGTCCTCGGCGCGGTCGTCTCCCTGGTCCCCCTGCCGGTCCTCGGCGGCGCGGGCATCGTGCTCTTCGGCTCCATCGCCGTCAGCGGCATCCGTACCCTCTCGGAGGCCGGGCTCGACGACAGCTCCAACATCGTCCTGGTCGCCGTGGCGCTCGGCGCCGGCATCATCCCGCTGGCCGCACCGGCCTTCTACGCCGGCTTCCCGGCCTGGGCGCAGACCGTGCTCGGCTCCGGCATCAGTGCGGGCGCGCTCGCCGCCGTCCTGCTCAACCTGTTCTTCCATCATCTCGGCACCCGGAGCGGCAGAACCGCCCCGGCACTCAAATCCTCCTAGGGTCCTGCCGTGCCCTCCCCGTGGACACCCCTTCGGTTCACGGGCCGCCACCGAAATCCGCCACCAAAAACAAGGAAGCACCATGGCATCATCGGCAGCCCAGCGCATCGTCATCGAGAACTGCGCCATCGCGACCGTGGACGCGGGCGACACCGAGTACGCCTCCGGGTATCTCGTCATCGCCGGCAACCGCATCGAGTCGCTCGGCGCGGGCCAGGCTCCCCAGGGCCTCGAGGACGTGGTGCGCCGGATCGACGCGAGCGGTCACCTGGCCACGCCCGGCCTGGTCAACACCCACCACCACTTCTACCAGTGGATCACCCGGGGCCTGGCCACCGACCACAACCTGTTCAACTGGCTCGTCGCGCTCTACCCCACCTGGGCGCGCATCGACGAGCAGATGACCTACGCGGCCGCGCAGGGCTCCCTCGCCATGATGGCCCGCGGCGGTGTCACCACCGCCATGGACCACCACTACGTCTACCCGCACGGCTCCGGCGACCTGTCCGGCTCGATCATCCGCGCCGCCGCCGAGATGGGCGTCCGCTTCACGCTGGCCCGTGGCTCGATGGACCGCAGCGAGAAGGACGGCGGCCTGCCGCCGGACTTCGCCGTCGAGACCCTGGAGGGCGCGCTCGCCGCGACCGAGGAGACCGTCAAGCAGCACCACGACGCCTCCTTCGACGCCATGACCCAGGTGGCCGTAGCCCCCTGCTCCCCCTTCTCCGTCTCCACCGAACTCCTCAGGCAGGGCGCCGAGTTGGCCCGCCGCCTCGGCGTACGGCTGCACACCCACGGCTCGGAGACCGTGGAGGAGGAGAAGTTCTGCCACGAACTGTTCGGCATGGGCCCGACGGACTACTTCGAGTCCACCGGCTGGCTCGGTGAGGACGTGTGGATGGCGCACTGCGTCCACATGAACGACTCCGACATCGCCGCCTTCGGCCGTACGAAGACCGGTGTCGCCCACTGTCCGTCCTCCAACGCCCGTCTCGCCGCCGGTATCGCCCGCGTCCCCGACATGCTCCAGGCCGGCGTCCCGGTCGGCCTCGGCGTCGACGGCACCGCGTCCAACGAGTCCGGCGAACTCCACACCGAACTGCGCAACGCCCTGCTGATCAACCGCCTCGGCGCCCACCGCGAGGCTGCCCTCAACGCCCGCCAGGCGCTGCGGCTCGGCACCCACGGCGGTGCGCAGGTCCTCGGCCGTGCCGACCAGATCGGCTCGCTGGAGGCCGGCAAGCTGGCCGACGTGGTGCTGTGGAAGATGGACACCCTGGCCCACGCCTCCATCGCCGACCCGGTGACCGCACTGGTCTTCGGTGCGGCGGCCCCGGTCACCGCGTCCTTCGTCAACGGCAGGCAGATCGTCGCGGGCGGCCGCCTGGTCACTGTCGACGAGGACACCATCGCCCGCTCCACCCGCGAGGAGGCCCAGCGCCTCGCCCGGATCGCGGCCCAGGCCTGATCCCCACCGACGCCGGAGGCCGGCCGCTCCCACGGCCGGACCACCGGACCCCTTCGGCGAAACCGCCCCGAGCGGCCCCGCCGGAGAACCCGACGGCCGCCCCGCACGGGCGGCCCGTCGGCCAACTCCACAGACTGGCCGCCGACCCCGCACGGGTGGCGCGCCGGCAAAACCGACAGACTCGGCGGTCGCCCCGTACAGGCGACTCGCCGGAAAACGTGGCGGACGCCCGGTACGGGCGACTCGCCGCAGGCCCCGGCAGGCCGGAACATGCGGCCGGTCTGCCGCAGTGCTCGGCAGTTCGCCACCGTAAGGGTGGCCTGCCAGAGGACTCGGCAGTTCGCCCCGCACGGGCGGCCTGCCGGAAAGACGCGGCGGTCGCCCCTGCGGGCGGCTCGCCGGAAACGCTCCGGCCGGGAGGGACGGCTCCCGGCCGGGGTCCGTGGACCCGAGCGGGGTCCATGGCAGCCGTTCCGGGGCGCGTGTGGACGCACGCGCCCCGGAACGGTCACCGCTCGACCCGCTCAAGCGCCACCCCGTCCCCGGTCCCGCACGACCACTCGCACCACCTCCATGAAACCCGCGTCGACGACGACGTGTTACCCGACCGGAGGAGCCGCCGTGGCCGCCCATCCCGTAGACGAGAAACTCCCCGCCCTGAAAATGGCGACCAGTGGCCTGCAACACGTGGCCGCCATGTATGCCGGAGTCGTAGCCCCACCCCTGATCGTCGGTGCGGCCGCAGGCCTGTCCGCCACCGATCTGACCTTCCTCACCGGAGCCTGTCTGTTCACCGCCGGGCTCGCCACCTTTCTGCAGACGCTCGGCGTCTGGAAGATCGGCGCCCGCCTCCCCTTCGTCAACGGCGTCACCTTCGCCGGTGTCGCCCCCATGACGGCGATCGTCGCCTCCGCCAAGGACAAGTCCGACGCCCTGCCGATGATCTTCGGCGCGGTCATCGTCGCCGGCCTGCTCGGCTTCCTCGCCGCCCCCTTCTTCAGCAAGGCCATCCGCTTCTTCCCGCCCGTCGTCACCGGCTCGGTCATCACCCTGATCGGCGTCTCCCTGCTGCCCGTCGCCTTCGGCTGGGCCCAGGGCCCCAACCCCGCCGCGCACGACTACGGCTCGACGACCAACCTCACCCTGGCCGGCATCACCCTCCTCATCGTCCTGCTGCTGCGCCGCTTCACCCGCGGCTTCGTCAAGCAGATCGCGGTCCTGCTCGGCCTGATCCTCGGCACGCTCCTCGCGATACCCTTCGGCGCCACGGACTTCGGCCCCGTCGCCCACGCCGACGTCGTCGGCTTCCCGACCCCCTTCCACTTCGGTGCCCCGACCTTCCACATCGCGGCGATCCTGTCGATGTGCGTGGTCATGGTCGTCTCCATGACGGAGTCCACGGCCGACATGCTGGCGCTCGGCGAGATCGTCGAACGCCCCGCGGACGAGAAGACCATCGCGGCCGGCCTGCGCGCCGACACCCTCGGCTCCGCCCTCAGCCCGCTCTTCAACGGCTTCATGTGCAGCGCCTTCGCCCAGAACATCGGCCTCGTCGCCATGACCCGGATCCGCAGCCGCTTCGTCGTCGCCGTGGGCGGCGGCTTCCTGGTCCTGATGGGCCTGTGCCCGATGGCCGCCTCGCTCATCGCGGTCGTCCCCCGCCCGGTCCTCGGCGGCGCCGGCGTCGTCCTGTTCGGCTCGGTCGCCGCGAGCGGCATCCAGACCCTGGTCCGGGCCGGACTGGAGAAGGACAACAACGTCCTGATCGTCGCCGTCTCCCTCGCGGTCGGCATCATCCCGATCACCACGCCGGGCTTCTACCACGCCTTCCCCGAGACCGCGAAGATCGTCCTGGACTCCGGCATCTCCACCGGCTGCGTCACCGCCGTCCTCCTCAACCTCGTCTTCAACCACCTGGGCAAGGGCAACGAAGCCGAGGACGTCACGCATCCGATGGAGGCGGGCCAGGAACTCACGCCGGCCCACTGAACACCCGCCCGGGGCACGGCAAGTGCCGTGCCCCGCGCCGCCCAAGGCGGAGTACGAACTCGCGCCCGTCGCCGTAGACCTCCGGCGCTACAGGCCGAACAGGCCCGGGTCGGCCGTCAGTTCCTTGAAAGCCCTGCCGGGATCGGCGATCAGCTTCCGCGCCTCCAGGTCCAGCAGGCCGGCGACCGCGGTGATCTCGGCCGCCACGGTGCCGTCCGTCTTGCGGACCTCCTGCCGGATCCGGAAGGTCTTCCCCTCACCCCACTCGAACCCGCAGGTGACGTCGACCTCGTCACCGGCGAGCAGTTCCTGCCGGTAGCGGATCGTCGTCTCCAGCGACACCGGCCCCACACCCCGGCCTATCAGCTCGGCCTGGGTCACTCCGGCCGCCTTGAGCAGGGACCAGCGGGCGTGCTCCGCGTAGTTGAGGTACACCGCCTGGTTCAGATGCCCCTGCACATCGGTCTCGTAGCCGCGGACGGTCACGCGCACGGAAAACGGTTCGCTCACGGTTTCCTCTTCTCTGTACGGCACGCTGCCCCTTCTCTGTACGGCACGCTGGCGCTCCGATCCTGGCACGCTGTTCACACCCGGCGTGGCGAGGCCAGCAGATAGCGCACCCTCGTCCGCGGCTCGGTGTACTCACCGGCCTGCCAGCCCGCGCGCTCCAGGGTGGCCGCGCAGGCCGCGAGGCTCTCCGCGTCCGGCGCATGCACGGCGACCGCCTCCGGCTGCGGGGTCGCGCGCACCCGGTAGCCGTCCGCGTCCCCGCCCGCCGGACGGTGCCCGGCCGCCTCCAGGGCGAGCGCGGCGGCCCGGACCAGATGCGCCCGCTCCCAGCCGCACGGCCGGTCCACGGCGCCGTCCGGGTTGGTCATCCGGCGCAGCTCCAGCAGCCCCTGCCAGGCACCGTGCACCTCACGCAGCCGCGCCGCACCGTCCCCGGGCGGCTCCTCCTCGCCGCCGACCCGCGCCGCGAACACGCCGGCGTCAGCCGCGGGTTCCCGTGTCACCGGCTCGGGCACGGCCTCCCGTATGCGGTGGCCCGCCGGGGTCAGAAAGTGCTCGTGCGGCGGGCGCGGATGCCGGAAGGCCAGCCCCCGCTTCACCAGCGCCGCCAACTGCGCCTCCGTACCGCGCAGCCGCCCCGTCACCGGATCGGCGCCCTCGATCACCCGCCGCTGCGCGGCGCTCGGCGGTCGGGTCACAGCGCACTCCTTCCGCTCCCGTCCCCTCGCCCGGGACGCCCGGAAGACGCCCCATTCGAAGAGTACGGTCCGGGACTGACAACGCCCGGGGACGCGGTACGGGGACCCCCGTCAGGGGACCCCCGTCAGGGGACCTCCGTCCGGCCCCTACGCGGGCGGCCGGATGTTCCAGCCCGCCACCACCGGCCGGTCGTGCTCCGTGCCCAGCCGGCCCAGCGCCCCCGTCGCCAGCTGGAACAGGGCCCCGTGCCGGGGCGGCAGGCCGAGGCGGCGGGCGGTGAGGACGCGCAGGAAGTGGCCGTGGGCGATCAGGACGACGACGCCCTCGGTGTTGCAGAGGGCGGCGTCGGCCTTGGCCAGCATGCGGTCGGCGCGCTCGCCGACCTGCTCCGGGGTCTCGCCCGGATGCTCCGGCGGCCCCGGCGCGACCCCGTCCGTGAACAGGAACCAGCCGGGCCGGGTCCGCTGGATCTCCACGGTGGTCACGCCCTCGTACCCGCCGTAGTCCCATTCGCGCAGGTCGGTATCGACCCGGGCGTCATGGATCCCGAGCAGCTCGGCGGTCTCCCGGGCCCGCTGCAGCGGGCTGACGAACGCGGCCCCGATGCGGTGCGAGCGGATCAGGGGCACCAGCCGGCGCGCCTCCTCCCGCCCGTGCTCGGTGAGGGGCACGTCCGTCCAGCCGGTGTGCCGTCCGGAGCGCGACCACTCGGTCTCACCGTGCCGGACGAGAAAGAGGTCACCCACGTCAGCGCCCTTCCCGCTCGCCTGTCAGCACCGTGTCACAGGGAGTCGGCCGCCCGCAGGACGGACTGCGCCAGACGGCCGTTCTCCCAGCCGGCGCCCACCCCCGAGGGGAAGCCGAACCGGCGCCGGGTGTAGGCGTACGCGATGCCGTTCTCCGGGTCGGCGAAGCCCAGCGAGCCGGTCGCACCGCTGTGCCCGAAAGTGCCGGCGCCGAGGAACGGGAAGAGCGAGGGGGTGTGCTCGAAGCCGCGCGCGAAGTGGTTGTCGCTGCCGGTGACCAGGTCCGGCCCGCCCGGGGTGCGGAGCGCGCCGAACTCGGCCGCCGTCTCCGGCGTGAGCAGCGCCGGCCTGCCGTCCACGGTGCTGATGGCGGCCGCGTACATCCCGGCGACACCGCGCGCGTTGCCCACCCCGCCCGAGGACGTCGGCCCGAGCGCCTTCACCCGGGGGTGATTGCCGAAGGCCACCAGGTCGATCGGCTCCGGCGCGTGCGCGCCGAAGGCGATGCCCCGGATGCTGTCCGGGGCGGCCGCCCGCTCCTTGAGCAGCGCCGCCTCCTCCGGGGTCGGCACCAGCGGCTGTACGTCCACCCAGCGCGCCTCGGCCGCCGCGGGCAGGCCCAGGTGGTAGTCGAGGCCGTACGGCGCGCGGATCCGCTCCTCGTACAGCTCCTGGATCGACCGGCCGGTCACCCGGCGGACCACCTCGCCGGTGAGGGCGCCGATGACGAAGGCGTGATAGCCCCAGGCGCTGCCGGGCTCCCACAGCGGTTTGCGCTGCGCCAGCCGGGCCGCCGTGATCCGGTCGTCGGCCAGCTCCTCCACGGTGAAGGGCTGTTCGGCGTCGCCGACGAGTCCGGCCCGGTGCTCCAGCAGTTCGCCCAGCGTCAGCCGGTCCTTGCCGTGGGCGCCGAACTCGGGCCAGTACGCGGCCACTTCACGGTCCAGGTCGAGCACCCCGTCCTGGACGAGGAGCGCGACGACGAGGTGCGCGGCGCCCTTGGCGATGGAATACAGCGTCGTCAGCGAGTCCCCGTCGATGCCGTCGCCGCCCCACAGATCCACCACGCGCCGCCCGTGCCGGTACACCACGAGCTGGGCGCCCGGATCGTCCCGCTCCTCGGCGAGCACCGCCGCGAACTCCTCGCGTACGCCCTCGAATCCCTCGGCGACCGTGCCGTGCACGTCGATCGGCATAGGTGATTCCCCCTGTCCGGTGATGGCCGTTCCCCTGTCCGGTCTCGGCCGACGGAGATCATCAACGGGCGGCCACCGCCGGGCATTCCCGGTGCCCGTGCCGCAGTTCGGCGCGGCGCGTCCGGTACGGCGGGTGTGCGGCGCAGATCCACGGTGACCGTCGCCCGCGCGGGCAGGGCGACGGCGGCGGGGGCGTCGCGCGCCTTGCTGTCCCCGGTCGCGCGCTGGATACGGGGCGTGCGGGTCAGGTGCCGGGGCTGACCAGCGTGGTCTCGGTGCCGAGGGCCTTGGCGCCGACTCCCCTGTAGAGGGTCAGCCCGCCGTCGGACCGGACGACGAGCAGATCGCCGACCGGTCGCCGGTGTCGGCGGCCGAGGTCGGCCGCGCGGCCCTGCGCTGCCGGGCGGCGCCGCCCGGCAACGGGTTCCTGAGCGCCGAATAGGGCGGCAGGTCGTCGGGCGGGTCCTGGTTCGTCACCGCGTTGGCGAGGAGGTTCGCGGCGTCGCCGCCGAATGCCGGGGCGTAGCTGACGTAGTCGACGTTGGCGTCGTTGCCGCCGCCGTTGTAGCCGCCGAGGTTGCCTACGACATGGCCGCCGCGCCCGTCGTCCTTGTAGTCGGTGATCCACGGGCTGCCGGACACGCCGCCGTAGTAGCCGCCGCAGGTCATCGACATCTGCCGGTAGCCGGAGAGCTGCCGGGTCGGCACCGTGCACTTGACGGCGCGTCCGGCGCCGTTGTGCCGGTAGGAGGGATAGCCGACGACGGTCACGTTCTTGTGGGTGTAGCCGGCGGCGGGCGTGAAGGTCAGTCCGCCGCCGACCGCGTCCTGGAGGCGCTGGCCGCGCTGGTTGGCCGACACCCTGGCGAACGTGGTGTCCAGGTCCGACACCGGCTTCTTCGTGGTGTTCGACCCCTTGTCGGGCACATAGCGGGGGTCGGTGAACAGCCGCTGGACGTGGAAGATGCCGTACGGCTGCTTGTCGGGGCTCGCGCCCTTCGCGAACTTGGGGACGAAGACGTAGTCGCCCTTCATGTTCAGCGCGCAGTGGGCGGCGGTGAGGACGATGTTCCGCGCCGGGGTGTCGATCACGCTGCCGGTGCACTGCCAGGTGGTGCCGCCGGGCCCGTCGGATCCGAAGAACGTGCCGATGAGCCGGGTCCCCTGGAACAGGGTGCCCTGGGGCCGGCCCGCGGCCGCGACCGACTGCCGGCCGCCGTCCGGCGCCTTGCGCAGGCCGTCCAGCGGCGGTGCGTCGGCTATGCGCCGCGCGGTCCAGAACCGTGCCGCCTCGCGGGCCTCCTGCCCGGCGGTCGGGCCCGACGGCACGGGTTCCGCCGCCTGCGCGGCCGGTGCCGCGAGCCCGACCGCGGCCCCGCACATCGCGGCCACGGTCACGGCCGTCCAACGCGTTCGGTACGACAACACACGTGCTCCCCGTGGTCTGATGGATCCTGACCAGGGAGAACAGCGGTGCGGCGCTGGTCGGGCGCGCACCGGGGAGCCCGCGGGTCCGCTGTGTCCCGAAGTTCTCCTGGTCGTGCGGGGCGATCTTCGCACGAAGCCCGCCGCCCGGGTCAAGAAGGGCACGGCGCCGGGAGTCATGTCTTCCGGACCGCGACTCCGCAGCCGCCCCTACTGCCGGTATCCGCCGAGGAAGCGGCCGATCCGGCCGATCGCCGCCTCCAGGTCCTCCGCGTGCGGCAGGGTGAGGATGCGGAAGTGGTCGGGGGAGGGCCAGTTGAATCCGGTGCCCTGGACCACCTGGATCTTCTCGCGCAGCAGCAGGTCGAGGACGAACTTCTCGTCGTCGTGGATCCGGTGCACCTTCGGGTCGATGCGCGGGAACGCGTACAGCGCGCCCTTGGGCTTCACGCAGGACACACCGGGGATCTCGTTGAGCCTCTCCCAGGCCACGTTCCGCTGCTCGTACAACCGGCCGCCGGGCACGATCAGTTCACGGATGGACTGGCGGCCGCCGAGCGCGGCCTGGATGGCGAACTGGGCCGGAGCGTTGGCGCACAGCCGCATGGAGGCCAGCATGGTCAGGCCCTCCAGATAGTCCTTGGCGTGCTGCCTGGGACCGGTCACGACCAGCCAGCCGGAGCGGAAGCCCGCCACCCGGTACGTCTTCGACAGGCCGCAGAAGGTGAGGACGACCAGGTCGGGGGCGAGCGCGGCGGCCGAGTGGTGGACCGCGTCGTCGTACAGGATCTGGTCGTAGATCTCGTCGGCGAACACCATCAGGCCGTGCCGGCGGGCGAGGTCGAGGATGCCCTCGACGACCTCCTTGGGGTAGACCGCGCCGGTCGGGTTGTTCGGGTTGATGATCACGACCGCCTTGGTCCGGTCCGTGATCTTCGACGCCATGTCGGCCAGGTCCGGGTTCCAGTCGGCCTGTTCGTCGCACAGGTAGTGGACCGCCTTGCCGCCCGCCAGGGTCGTCGCGGCCGTCCAGAGCGGGAAGTCCGGGGCGGGGACGAGGATCTCGTCGCCGTCCTCGACCAGCGCGGTCACGGCCATGGAGACCAGCTCCGAGACGCCGTTGCCGAGGAACACGTCGTCGACGCCCACCTCCAGGCCCAGGTTCTGGTAGCGCTGGGCGACCGCGCGGCGGGCGGAGAGGATGCCGCGGGAGTCGGTGTAGCCGTGCGCCTGCGGCAGCATCCGGATCATGTCCTGGAGGATCTCCTCCGGCGCCTCGAAACCGAAGGCCGCGGGGTTGCCGGTGTTCAGGCGCAGCACGCTGTGCCCCGCCTCCTCCAGCGCGTTGGCGTGCTCGATCACCGGGCCGCGGATCTCGTAACAGACCTCGCTGAGCTTGTTCGACTGCCGGAACTCCATGCGCCCCTCCGGAAACTTGTGATGCTTGGTTTTACCAAGTGGGAGCTTGGAAAGTCCAACAACGTGTCTAGACTGCGTCGCATGTCACCACGCCGAAGCTACGACCAGTACTGCTCCGCCGCCCGCGCCCTCGATCTCGTCGGCGGCCGCTGGACCCTGCTGATCGTCCGGGAGCTGCTGGCCGGCCCCCGCCGCTACACGGACCTGCACGCGGACCTGCCCGGCGTGAGCACGGACGTCCTCGCCTCCCGGCTCAAGGACATGGAGCGCGACGGCCTCACCACCCGACGCCGGCTGCCCCCGCCGGGCGCGGCCTACGTCTACGAACTCACCCGGCGCGGGCGGGAGTTGCTGCCGGTACTGCAGGCCCTGGGCAGCTGGGGCGCGGCCGAGCTGGGGGAGCGGCGCCCGACCGACGCGGTCCGTGCGCACTGGTTCGCCCTGCCGCTGCTGCGCGGCCTGGAGGCGGAGGGGCTGGTCGAAGTCCACCTGGAGGAGGGGGACTTCCATCTGCGGGCCGGCGCCGAGGAGGGCCCGGTGTACGGCGACGGACCCGCGCCCGGCGAGGCCGACACCCGCCTGACGATGGACGCCGCGACCTGCGAGGCCGTGGCCCGGGGCGAGCTGAGCCTGACGGAGGCGGTACGGGCCGGACGGGTGACGGTGACGGGGGACGGCCCCCTGGCCAAGGCGCTGCGGGAAGGATGAGAAGACGAAGGCCCGCCGAAGCGGCGGGCCTTCAGGGAGAGTTGCGGGCTGTACGGCTCAGACGCCCGGCGGCACCCGCGACGGCCGGCCGGATCCGCGCGTCAGCGCATACCCCCCGATCCCGGCGAGGGCCGCCAGCACGGCACCGATCCCGGTCCACACCCACCGGTCGGACCACCACCCGGAGGACCAGCCGTCGTGCGAACCGAAGCTGGACAGCACTGCCGTCTTCGAACCGTCCGTCTTCTCCGCGGACTTGACGGCGATACCGGGCACCAGCGGCTTGCCCAGCGAGCCGTCCGCCGCGGCCGAACCGCCGATGTCCTTGGAGTCGACGCGCACCTCCGCGCTCACCGGCTGACCGAGATCGGCGGCGCCGAGGTCCACGACGGTCAGCCGGATGTAGTACGTGCCCGGCAGCGGGTCGTCGGCCGACGGCTCCGCCCAGCCGCGCACCGTACGCAGTACGCAGGCCAGCTCGACCGAGGAGGCGTCCTGCTCGGCGGTACGGGGGTCGGCGCCGTACTGGCAGGCCTGTCGGCGCCGCAGCCCGTCGTACACGTCGAGCTGCCAGGTCTGCGCGCCGTGCGTCCGCGGGAGCTTCACCTTCGCCCTGACGGTGGGCCGCCGGCCGATGTCGGCCGGGAACGACCAGTACAGGTAGTCACCGGTGGAGCCGGACGCGGTGGCCTGCTGCCCCTGCTCCAGCTCCGTCGCCGTACGGAAGGAGGTGCCCGCCTTGGTGGGTGCCGAGCCGTCGGCGGAGGCGCTCGGCGAAGGGCTCGGGGTGTCGGCGGCGGCCGGCCCGGCGGCCAGGCCCAGCGCCAGCAGCGCGCCGCCCAGGACACGTGTGATCCGCATCAGTTCGTCCTCCAGATCGCGACCCGCCAGCGCGACAGCCAGCCCCACAACAGCCCCGCCAGGAAGCCGGTCAGCACCAGCGTGCCCAGCAGCCACCAGCCGCGGCCGAGGCCGAAGGACGCCACGTCGTGATGGCCCGACGGTCCGGCCACGACGTCGACGGTCAGCTCCAGCGGCAGACCGGGCGTGGTCTTGACGCTCGCACCGGCCGCGAAGGAGTTGGTGACCTGCAGACACACCGTCTCCGCGGGCGCGTTGTCGTCGTCGCTCGCGGCCTTCGGGTAGCGCAGACCCGTCGAGATCGCGTCCGTACGCCCCGTGCCGTCGGCCTCGCCGCGCACGATCTCCCGTCCGCTCGCGGTCACCGCCCGCAGCAGCACCCCGTAGTTCGGGCCCACGGCGCGGTCGTCGGCCACGCTCACCGAGGCGCGCAGCTCCTTGCCGGGAGCGACGTCGACCTTGTACCAGCGCTGCTGTCCGAACTCCTCGCGGTCCGTGTACAGCCCGGACTTCAGCGTCGGCGCCTTCTCGCACTGGGCGGCGCCCTCGGTGGCCACCGGTGTCACCACCGGATCGGCCGCCCGGTCGACCAACTGCCCGACACGGCTGCTCAGTTGCTCCCTGTGCCGTACGTCGGTGTAGGTGCCGCCGGTGGCGTCCGCGATGCAGCTGAGCTGGTCGCGGGTCTTGGCGTCCGGCACCAGGCCGAGGGTGTCGATGGTCAGCCCGACGCCCTTCGCCGCTATCTCGCGGGCCACCTCGCACGGGTCGAGCGGCTGGCAGGTGTCCTCGCCGTCGGTGATCAGGACGATGCGGCGCGTTCCGCCGCCGCTGTTCAGGTCGTCGGCCGCCTTCAGCAGCGCCGGCCCGATCGGCGTCCAGCCGGTGGGCTGCAGCGTGGCCACCGCCGTCTTCGCGTCGGTCCGGTTCAGCGGGCCGACCGGGTAGAGCTGCGCGGTGTCCTTGCAGCCCTCCTTGCGGTCGTTGCCGCGGTAGTTGGCGCCCAGGGTGCGGATGCCGAGCTGGACCTCCTGCGGGGTCGCGTCCAGCACCTCGTTGAACGCCTGCTTCGCCGCGGCCATCCGGGAGCCCCCGTCGATGTCCTGGGTCCGCATCGAACCGCTGACGTCCAGCACCAGTTCGACCTTCGGTGCGGCCGTCTGTGTCTCGTCGGCGACGGCTCCGCCGGGGAACGCGATCCCGGCCGCCAGGGCGGCGAGCAGAGCACAGACCCCCGCCGCCAGCCGTTGTCTTGTGATCATCGCCGGATCTTATGGAGCGGACGGGCCGGCCGCCAAAACGAACGGATTCGGCAGGGACGTCCACTGGTCGCCCGATGTCCGCGGGGACAACCGCATCAGCGTCAACGCCTTCGCTGGCAGCGGGCCTTCGCGCACGGCGCGCAGGTCCGCGGAGTCCACCAGGTCCGGTACGACGGCGGACAGTGCCGCCCCCAGCGCCGGGCCCGAACCCGCCGTGGCGGCCAGGGCGCCCCCGACCAGGGAGCCGAACAGCTTGCGGCGCAGGGCCGTTTCGTCGTCGGTGATCAGGCGGCCGGTGAGCGGCGGCGGGGCGATGCCGTGCCGCCTCAGCCGGGCCGGGCTGATGCGGATGTCGGCCAGATCGCGGTAGACGAGCCGCACCGGGGTGCCGTCGGCCGCCAGGATCACCAGCAGGTTCTGCCCGTGCGCCTCCAGTGCCACACCGAGGCCGAGAAGGCACAGGCCCACGGTCAGCGTGAGCCGGGTGAACGCGGGCAGCCAGCCCGGCGCGTCCGGCAGGCCGGTCGTCGGGAGCGCGGCCACCGGAAGGACCCGCTCGCCCGGACCCGCGTACCCCTCGGGTGACTCCCGCAGCAGCGCGGCCAGGTCGGGGGCGTGGGCCGAGACCGCGCCCAGCGTGCGGGTGACGTGCAGCAGGCCGTCGGTGCGCGCCGCCAGCTCCTCGGCGAGGGCGGACAGCGGCGCGGCGGCCCGCACCGAGTACAGGGAGATGTCCCGCACGGAGGACGTCAGCCGGGCGCTCAGCGCGGTCTTCACATGCGGCCCGTCCGGCAGCGCGAGGGTGCGCAGGGACAGCAGCGGGCGGGCCGGGCACCAGGCGTCGTACGACCGCTTGAGGATGTGCTCGGCCTGCCACGGGTGCACGGGCACCAGCAGCCGCTCGCCGTCCCGCAGGTCCGCCGGCCAGTCGCCGCTCACCAGGCACTCGTCCGCCGGCACCGGCACCGTCCCGAGCTCCACCACCGGCCGGTGCTCGGGGCCGTACGCCAGCTGCTCCGCCACCGAGAAGCCGGGCCGGGAACGGCAGTTGGGGTGGAACGGATGGCCGTCGGTCACCCGTTGCTCCCACGCCCAGTCGCTTTCCGGCCACTCCTTGGAGTGATCCGCGTCGGCCCGGGACAACGCCAACGAGGCGACGCTGCCGGCCAGTTCCGTCGCGAACGCGGCGCCGTGCGGCACGGCCAGGGCGGTCATCAGCTCGGCCGGGTCCACCTGGCGCTCCCGGTCCAGGCGGACCCCGGTGACGTACGCGCTCGTGGCGTACGGGTCCGCGTGCGGCCCGTACAGCGTCCGTCCGTCGGCGAGGCGCAGCGCGAGGCTGTGCGCGCCGTGCACCCGGCCGGTGATCCACGGCAGCGGCTCATGGGCCAGCGCCCGCCATAGCCGGGTCAGTACGGCGGCACGGGCGCCCGGCAGCTCCGCCGTGTACCCGGGCAGCAACGCGGGCCGGACGGCGGCCAGTTCCTCGGCGACGGCCTCGGCGGCGGGGGGACGGTGCACGGCGGCTCCTCAGGGACGCGGGCGGCGGAGGACGACGGGGCGTGGGGCGATGGAGTGGGTGCTGGGGGAGAGGGCGCTGGGGTGGCGGACGGGCGCAGGACGATTGTCGGGGACGAGAGAGATACTGAGCGCGACGACCCCCGACGAAACGAACGGATCGCGTGGACCTCACACCCCCCACCGACTCGGTCGGCCCCCGCGCCGACGCCTACGCGGCCGCGCCCCTGCTGAACTGCCTGCTGCGCGAGGTGGCCGAGCCGGTCACGGCCGCCGGCGACCCGCGGGTCCACCGGCTGCCCAGCGGGCGGCTGCTGCGGGTGCGGGCCGGCCGCCGCCCCGCCGACCCCGAGGTGCACACCGACGGGACCTGGCACCGCGTCGGCCACACCGAACTGGTCAAACTGGTGGCGGAGGAACTGCGCCGGCACACAGGGGTACCGGGCGGCGACCTGCCCGCCGAGATGGTCGACAGCCGGGACGCGGTCGCCGCGCTGCTCACCGCCCGCGCCCGGGCGACGGCTCCCGCGGACCCCTATCTGCGCTCCGAGCAGTCCCTGATCACCGGCCACCCCTACCACCCGGCGCCCAAGGCGCGCGGCGGCGGCCCGGTCGCGTCCTGGCTGCCGTACGCCCCCGAGGCGCATGCCCGCTTCCCGCTGGTGCTGCTCGCCGTCCGCGAGGACCAGGTGGCCGAGGAGGGTGACACCAGCGCCCTGGACGCCCTCGGCACGGCGCCGCCCGGCTACCGGCTGCTGCCGGCCCACCCGTGGCAGCTGGACCTGGTGGGCCGGGAGCTGGCGGCGGCCTTCGCGGACGGCCGGCTGCTCCGGCTCGGCACGACCGCCTTCGACGGCCGGCCGACGGCGGCGATCCGCACGGTGTACGAGCCCGGGCGCGATCTGTTCCTGAAGTTCAGCCTGGACGTCCGCATCACCAACGACATCCGCCGGCTGTGGGGCCACGACCTGCGCAGACTGCGCCGTACCGACACGGCTGCCAAAGACGCCTTCGTGGCGCTGGGCCCGCCCGCGGCCTGGCTGAGCGACCGCGGCTACCGCACGGCCGCCTTCGCCTTCGAGGAACTGGCCGTCCTCGTCCGGGACGGGCTGCGCGGCCATCTGCTGCCGGGCGCGACCCCGCTGCTCGCCGCAGGCCTCGCCGAGGGCTTCGACGGCAGCCCGCTGGCCGCCGCGGCCGACCCGGACGCCTGGTGGGAGGCGTATCTGCGCCAGGTCGTCCCGCCCGCGCTGAAGGCGTTCGACGACCACGGGGTCGTCCTCGAAGCCCACTTGCAGAACACCCTCGTCGCCGTGGACGCGGCCGGCACGCCCGTCCAGGCGCTGTTCCGGGACGCCGAGGGCACCAAGCTGCTGCCGGAGGTGACCCGGGCGGCGGGCTGGGAGCGGCTGGTGTACTGCCTGGTCGTCAACCATCTCACCGAGATCGCCGCCGCCCTCGCCGACCACCACCCCGGTCTCGACCCCTGGCCCGCCGTCCGCCGTGAACTGACCCGGCACGACCTGCCCGAGATCCCGGCCCTGCTGGCCTCGCCGACCCTGCCGGGCAAGACCAACCTGCTGCTGCGCTGGACCGGCGCGGACGGCGCCGCCGCCCGCTACCTGCCCGTGCCGAACCCGCTGGCGGACCGCTGACCTGCTGTGCCGCCGACCCGGTGCAGGCCTGCCGACCTGGCGGCCTGCTCCGGGTCCACGGGGGCCGGCGAGGGCCGGCGGGGCTACCGGGCCGTGCCGAAGTCCTGGGTCCAGTAGCTGCCGGGCTGTGCGAGACCGACGCCGATCTCCTTGAACGAGCAGTTGAGGATGTTGGCCCGGTGCCCGGGGCTGGACATCCAGCCCGCCATGACCTGGTCCGCGGTGGTGTAGCCGTAGGCGACGTTCTCGCCGTAGGCGCTCCAGTCGTAGCCGGCCCGCGTGATGCGGTCGCCCGGGGCCGAGCCGTCGGAGCCGGTGTGCGACATGTTCTGGTGGGCCGCCATGTCCGCGCTGTGGGCCTGCGCGGCCTTGGTCAGCTCCGAGTTCAGGGCCAGGTCCTGGCACCCCGCCTTGGCCCGCTCGGCGTTGACGAGCTGCAGGATGCGCGCGGTGACGCCGGACGCCGTGGGGGTGGGCTTCGGGGTGCTCGACGCGGCGGGGGCCTTGGCGGCGGTGGCGGCGGGCTTGGGCGCGGCGGTCCGCTGGGGCTGGTGGGCGGTCGGGTTCCTGTCGCCGCTCGGGTGTTCCGTGGGCGACCCGGTGGCCCGCGGCGTGTGCTGATGGCCGTTGCGATGGTGATGCCGGTGTCCGTGGTGCTTCTGCTGCTGGGGCGCGCTCGTCGCGGCGGCGTCGGCCTGGTCCGTCCGGTCCGTCCTGCCGTACGGCCAGTCGGAACAGGCCAGCGCGACGGACGGTATGCCCACGGCGCCGATGGCGACGGACGCGACGACTATTCGCCGGAAACGCTGCGTCTTGCGGTGCTTGGCCATGCGTGAACCTCACTCGGTGATCGCCGAGCGCCCATTTTCAGAACGGCCTCACATGGAGCGCAAAGGGCGCTTCTACTATCGCACCTCGTAGACCCGGACAGCCCTTGCCAGGAGAGCCGTGAGATGCCGCCTTCGCGTCCGCGATGTTTGCTTGTGTCTGACGCCCCATCAGGAGGCATCGCATGGCGACGAATACGAGAGGGCGTCGAGCGGGCGGCGGGCGGCTGCTCGTAGGGACACCTCATGTCCACAGCAAGACGGACAAATCCCCTATGTCGCCGGAGCCGTATCTACTATCCGGCGCGCCTAGTTGCAGAGGTGGCTGTGATGGATCTCACGCCGGGCGGTGCAACCGATCCGGCCCTCCCGGTGGAGCGCCTACGCTGATCGATGTGCTGCGCGACGTGACTGCTGTTCGATACGTGACCCCGCTGCGGTCCGGCGGCTCCGTGCCCGGAGTCGTCGAGGCCGACGACGACGGCACCTATGTCGTCAAGTTCACGGGTTCGGCGCAGGGGCACAAGGCGCTGGTCGCCGAGGTGATCGTCGGGGAACTCGCCCGCGCGCTCGGGCTGCGCTTCCCCGAGCTGGTCCTCGTCCACTTCGACCCCGCGATCGCCGACTCCGAACCGCACCAGGAAGTGCGGGAGCTGCACGGCGCGAGCGCGGGCGTGAACCTCGGCATGGACTATCTGCCGGGCGCCCGCGACTTCACCCCGGAGATCGCGAAGCGCTTCCCCGTGGACCCGCTGGAGGCCGGCCGGATCGTCTGGCTGGACGCGCTGACCGTCAACGTGGACCGCACGGTCCACAGCTCCAACCTCATGGTCTGGCCCACGCTCGGCACCGCACCGCCGCGCCTGTGGCTCATCGACCACGGCGCCGCCCTCGTCTTCCACCACCGCTGGGACACCACGGCCCCGGGCAAGAGGTACGACTTCCGGCACCACGCCCTCGGCCACTACGGCCCCGACGTCCGCGCCGCCGACGCCGAACTGGCCCCGCGGGTGACCGAGGAGCTGCTGCGCGGCATCGTCGCCGAGGTCCCGGACGCCTGGCTGGCGGAGGACGCCGGCTTCGCGACCCCGGACGACGTCCGCGCCGCCTATGTCGACTACCTGCTCGCCCGGGTGCGCCTGTCCGAGGAGTGGCTGCCCGCCGACTTCCCGAGCCGCGAGCAACTCGCCGCGGAAGAGGCCCTGCGCGCGGCGAAACGCCAGGCGGGCCGCCCGGCCTGGCTGAAGACGGTCCCCGACCTGCACGGCAAACCGGCCGCGGAACAGGACTGGTCGGCCCACCTGGGCTGAGATGCGGCCGAGCGGCCCGGGGACGGTGCGTTCCCGGAGCCGCTCGCACGCGCGGGCTGCTCAGCCGCGCAGCTGCTCGTACGCCGGCAGGGTGAGGAAGTCGGCGTAGTCGTCGTCCAGGGAGACCCGCAGCAGCAGATCGTGGGCCTCCTGCCAGTGGCCGGCGGCGAAGGCCTGCTCGCCGATCTCCTGGCGGATGTTGGACAGTTCCTCGGCGGCGACCTTGCGGGCCAGTTCCGGCGTGGCCTTGTCGCCGTTCTCGAACTCGACGCCCGCGTTGATCCACTGCCAGATCTGCGAGCGGGAGATCTCCGCGGTGGCCGCGTCCTCCATCAGATTGAAGATGGCGACCGCGCCGAGCCCGCGCAGCCAGGCCTCGATGTACCGGATGCCGACCTGGACGGCGTTGACGAGACCGTGGTACGTCGGCTTCGCGTCCAGCGAGTCGACCGCGATCAGGTCGGCCGCCTCGACGTGGACGTCCTCGCGCAGCCGGTCCTTCTGGTTCGGCTTGTCGCCGAGGACCCTGTCGAAGGACTCCATGGCGATCGGGACGAGGTCGGGGTGGGCGACCCAGGAGCCGTCGAAACCGTCGTTCGCCTCGCGGTCCTTGTCGGCGCGGACCTTCTCGAACGCCACCTTGTTGACCTCGGCGTCCCTGCGGGACGGGATGAAGGCCGCCATGCCGCCGATCGCGTGCGCGCCGCGCTTGTGGCAGGTGCGGACGAGGAGCTCGGTGTACGCCCGCATGAACGGGGCCGTCATCGTGACCGCGTTGCGGTCCGGCAGCACGAACCTGGCGCCGCCGTCCCGGAAGTTCTTGACGATGGAGAACAGGTAGTCCCAGCGACCGGCGTTCAACCCGGCGGCGTGGTCGCGGAGTTCGTAGAGGATCTCCTCCATCTCGTACGCGGCCGTGATCGTCTCGATCAGGACGGTGGCGCGGACGGTGCCCTGCGGGATGCCGACGTAGTCCTGGGCGAAGACGAACACGTCGTTCCACAGCCGCGCCTCGAGGTGCGACTCGGTCTTGGGCAGGTAGAAGTACGGGCCCTTGCCGAGGTCCAGCAGCCGCTGGGCGTTGTGGAAGAAGTAGAGGCCGAAGTCGACGAAGGCACCGGGGACCGGCGTGCCGTCGGCGTCGACGAGGTGCCGCTCGTTCAGGTGCCAGCCGCGCGGCCGCATGACGACGGTCGCCAGCTCCTCGTTCGGGCGCAGGGCGTACGACTTGCCGGACCTCGGGTCGGTGAAGTCGATGTTCCGGGTGTAGGCGTCGACCAGGTTGATCTGGCCGAGGACCACGTTCTCCCAGGTGGGCGCGGAGGCGTCCTCGAAGTCGGCGAGCCAGACCTTCGCGCCCGAGTTGAGCGCGTTGATGGTCATCTTGCGGTCGGTGGGGCCGGTGATCTCGACGCGCCGGTCGTTCAGCGCGGCCGGGGCCGGGGCGACCCGCCAGGAGTCGTCCGCGCGGATCGCGGCTGTCTCGGGGAGGAAGTCGAGCGTGGAGGTGCGGGCGATCTCGGCGCGGCGCTCGGCCCGGCGGGCGAGGAGTTCGTCACGGCGCGGGGTGAACCGCCGGTGCAGCTCCGCCACGAAGGCGAGCGCCGCGTCCGTGAGGACCTCTTCCTGCCGGGGCAGGGGCTCGGCGTCGACGATGGCCAGCGGGGACGGCGCTGGTGCGGACATGAGCTGTCACTTCCTTCAGCGGTGGCACCGGGTGCCTTGTGGCACGAATAGGGCAAACAGCGCCGACTGTGCGGGCAGGCGCTTCTGAACAGTGGATAGTAGTTTTCTCATTGTGGAACTTCAATGGTTTGTTGATGTCGAGATTCTCTGAGTCGAGGCAAGGTGGCGCCCAGTGCCACCCTCTTCACTCAAGGTGGCGCAGGTCGGCCTCGGTGTCGATGTCGTACGGTTCGGCCACGTCCGCGCACTCCACGAGCCGGATCTGAGCCGCGTGCTCCTTCAGATAGGCGCGGGCGCCACGATCCCCGGTGGCGGTCGCCGCGATGTCCGCCCAGTGGGCCGCGCCGAACAGCACCGGATGCCCGCGCAAGCCGTCGTAGGCGGCCGAGATCAGCGATTTCTCGCCCTCGTACGCGCCGAGTACCCGTGCCACGGCCGACGCCCCGATGCCCGGCTGGTCGACAAGGCTGACGAGGGCGGCCCGCGCCCCCGTTCCGTCGAGCGAGGCCAGTCCGGCCCGCAGCGAGGAACCCATGCCCTCGGCCCAGCCGGGGTTGTCCACGAGCACGCAGCCGCTCAGGTCGGCCCGCGCCCGCACCTCGTCGGCGCGGGCGCCCAGGACGACGTGCACCCGCGCGCATCCGGCCGCGCGCAGCACCCCGACCGCGTACTCGACCAGTGGCCGCCCCCGGTGCGTCAGCAGCGCCTTGGGCCGCCCGCCGAGCCGTCTGCCCCCGCCGGCGGCGAGCAGCAGCCCGGCGACCTCCTCGTACTGGTTCTCCGTCATGCGTCCTGCATACCCGACCGGAGGGCAGGCGGCCGGATCCCCTTGGGCTGAATTTCGGTCCGCGCTGTGGCGCTCCCGGACGCGGTGGCGTTTACTGGCCCGCGCACGACGGCGTGAGGGGGAGGGCTGTGTTGCGGAGCTTGGGGCAGAGACCGGTGACCGGCAGCTACGAGGACCCGAAGGTGGCGGAACTGCGGACCGCGGTGTCCCGGCTGCGCCGCGAACTCGCCGCGCTCCCGTCCGAGTTCCCCGACCGCGCCATAGCCGAGGACGAACTGGCGGCCCTGGCCGCGATGGCCTCCGACGGTTCACCGGAGATCCCACGCTTGCGCAAGTCCCTGTTACTGATCGCCGGGGCCATTGGTTCGGTGAGCGCCCTGGCGGGGGGCTTGAGCGGGGTCCGGGAGGCAGTGGACCTGTTCGGGGGACCAGCGCAGCGGGGCTGAGTGTGCCGATCGAGCTCTCAGGCGCCCGAACTGGCCAGCGCCTGAGACAGCTCAAGGGCGATCTGCTGCAACACCGGCACGATCTTGTCGGTCGCCGCTTCGGTGACACGTCCGGCCGGCCCGGAGATGGAGATCGCGGCCGCGGTCGGGCTGTCCGGGACGGACACCGCGAGGCACCGCACCCCGATCTCCTGCTCGTTGTCGTCGACGGCGTACCCCGTCCGCCGCACATCGTCCAGCGCCGCCAGGAAACCCTCGGGCGTGGTGATGGTCTTCTCCGTGGCCGCGGGCATCCCGGTGCGCGCGAGCAGCGCCCGCACCTCGTCGTCCGGCACCCCGGCGAGCAGTGCCTTTCCGACACCGGTGGAGTGCGGCAGCACCCGTCGGCCCACTTCCGTGAACATCCGCATCGAGTGCTTCGACGGCACCTGCGCCACGTACACGATCTCGTCGCCGTCGAGCAGCGCCATGTTCGCGGTCTCGCCGGTCTCCTCGACCAGCCGGGCGAGATACGGCCGTGCCCAGGTGCCGAGCAGCCGGGACGCCGACTCGCCGAGCCGGATGAGCCGGGGGCCGAGCGCGTACCGCCGGTTCGGCTGCTGGCGGACGTAGCCGCAGGCGACCAGCGTGCGCATCAGACGGTGGATGGTCGGCAGGGGCAGCCCGCTGGTCGCGGACAGCTCGCTGAGCCCGACCTCGCCACCCGCGTCCGCCATCCGCTCGAGCAGGTCGAAGGCGCGCTCCAGGGACTGGACACCGCCCCCGGCGGCGGGCTTGGCGGAGTCGGTGGTGCTGGCGCTGGACGTCGGCACGGCGCGTTCCTTTCGGGGGCTGGCAGGAGTGCAGAAGCCTACCCGGCAGTCGGTTGACTCCCTGCTTGTGCGTAGCTACGTTCTGCTTGCTGGAATTCTAATTCCGCTTTGTGGAAACGTCCAGAGTGAGTGCAGGGTGCGCGCTGTCCAGCAGTGTGCCCCTTGACGGCGGAGAAGTGGGAGTGAAGACTCCTTCAACAGAACGTTGAAATCCGTTACGTGGGTGTAAATCCCGTTTCTGGGGCGTAAAACGGCGGTACAGAGAGGGGTTCGGGTGTCCGACGCTGAACTGGTCCTGCGCTCGACGCGCGTCATCACTCCGGAAGGGACGCGGGCCGCCTCGGTCGCCGTGTCCGCCGGGAAGATCACGGCCGTCCTGCCGTACGACGCGCAGATCCCGGCCGGCGCACGGCTGGAGGACTTCGGCGACCACGTCCTGCTGCCCGGCCTGGTCGACACCCACGTGCACGTCAACGATCCCGGCCGCACCGAGTGGGAGGGCTTCTGGACCGCCACCCGCGCGGCGGCGGCCGGCGGCATCACCACGCTGATCGACATGCCGCTCAACTCCCTCCCGCCGACCACCACGGTCGAGAACCTGCGGGTCAAGCAGCAGGTCGCCGCCGACAAGGCGCACATCGACGTCGGTTTCTGGGGCGGCGCCCTGCCCGACAACGTCAAGGACCTGCGCCCGCTGCACGACGCCGGCGTCTTCGGCTTCAAGGCGTTCCTGTCCCCGTCCGGGGTGGACGAGTTCCCGCACCTGGACCAGGACCGGCTCGCCCAGTCCCTGGCGGAGATCGCCGGCTTCGGCGGCCTGCTGATCGTGCACGCCGAGGACCCGCACCACCTGGCCGCCGCCCCGCAGCACGGCGGCCCCAAGTACGCCGACTTCCTCGCCTCCCGCCCGCGCGACGCCGAGGACACGGCCATCGCGAACCTCGTCGCGCAGGCCAAGCGGCTCCGTGCGCGCGTGCACGTGCTGCATCTGTCCTCCAGCGACGCGCTGCCGCTGATCCGCGCCGCGCGCGCCGAGGGCGTCCAGGTCACCGTGGAGACCTGCCCGCACTACCTCACCCTCACCGCCGAGGAAGTCCCGGACGGCGCCAGCGAGTTCAAGTGCTGCCCGCCCATCCGCGAGGCCGCCAACCAGGACCTGCTCTGGGAGGCGCTGGCCGACGGCACCATCGACTGTGTCGTCACCGACCACTCGCCCTCCACCGCCGACCTGAAGACCGCCGACTTCGCCACCGCCTGGGGCGGCATCTCCGGCCTCCAGCTCAGCCTGTCCGCCGTATGGACCGCGGCACGCGCGCGTGGGTGCGGCCTGGAGGACGTCGTGCGCTGGATGTCCACGCGGACGGCCGCACTCGTGGGCCTGCGGGACAAGGGCGCGATCGAGGCCGGCCGCGACGCCGACTTCGCCGTCCTCGCCCCCGACGAGACCTTCACCGTCGACCCGGCCGGCCTCCAGCACCGCAACCGGGTCACCGCGTACGCCGGCAAGACCCTGTACGGCGTCGTGAAATCCACCTGGCTGCGCGGCGAACGGATCGCCGGTGGCGGCGAGTTCAGCGAGCCGAAGGGCACCCTCCTCGCCCGCCCCCAGTAAGCCACCTCCGCCCCCGCACCCGGCCGACGCCCGGAAAGGAACCCCTGATCACCGTGACGGCGCTGCATCAATCGAGTTTGACCAGCTTCACCGGCGACGCGAACCCCTACGGAGGCGGCGACCCGTACGCGGACTACCGCACCGCCGACTTCCCCTTCACCCAGTACGCCAACCTCGCCGACCGGCAGCTCGGCGCCGGCGTCATCGCCGCCAACGACGAGTTCTTCGCCCAGCGGGAGAACCTGCTGGTGCCCGAGCCGGCCGAGTTCGACCCCGAGCACTTCGGGCACAAGGGCAAGATCATGGACGGCTGGGAGACCCGGCGCCGGCGCGGTGTCTCCGCCGAGCACCCGTGGCCGACCGCGGAGGACCACGACTGGGCGCTGGTCCGCCTCGGCGCGCCCGGCGTGATCCGCGGGATCGTCGTCGACACCGCCCACTTCCGGGGCAACTACCCGCAGGCCGTCTCCATCGAGGGCACCTCGGTACCGGGCTCCCCCTCGCCCGAGGAACTGCTCTCCGGCGACGTGAAGTGGACGACCCTCGTCCCGCGCACCCCGGTCGGCGGCCACGCGGCGAATGGTTTCGCCGTATCGGTCGAGCAGAGCTTCACGCACCTGCGGGTCAACCAGCACCCCGACGGCGGCATAGCCCGCCTGCGGGTCTACGGCGAGGTCGTGCCCGACCCCCGGTGGCTGTCGGTCCTGGGCACCTTCGACGTGGTCGCCCTGGAGAACGGCGGCCGGGTCGAGGACGCCTCCAACCTCTTCTACTCCCCGGCCACCAACACCATCCAGCCGGGCCGCTCCCGCAAGATGGACGACGGCTGGGAGACCCGCCGCCGCCGTGACCAGGGCAACGACTGGATCCGCTACCAGCTGGTCGCGCAGGCGCAGATCCGCGCGATCGAGATCGACACGGCCTACCTGAAGGGCAACAGCGCCGGATGGGCCTCGGTCTCCGTCAAGGACGGCGAGAGCGGCGAGTGGACCGAGATCCTGCCGCGCACCCGCCTCCAGCCCGACACCGACCACCGCTTCGTCCTCGCGGCCCCGGCCGTCGGCACGCACGCGCGGATCGACATCTTCCCCGACGGCGGCATCTCCCGCCTGCGCCTGTACGGCTCCCTCACCGACCAGGGCGCGGCAGGCCTCGCCGCCCGCCACCAGGAGCTGGGCGGCTGACCCACCCCCTGCCCGCGCGGGGCGCCCCGGCCTGGACAGCACCGGGCGCCCCGCGTGTCACCCGTACGGACCCGGTTCCCGCCGCCTGGAACTTACGGGTCCGTCTTCCGCGTTCTTTCCCACGTGACCCTTCAGCAAGAGATCGTCGGCAACGCCATGCAGATGGCGGTCGTGAACCTGCAGCCCGGCCAGACCGTGTACTGCGAGGCCGGAAAGTTCCTGTTCAAGACCACGAACGTGACCATGGAGACACGGCTGTCAGGCCCGTCGGGCAACGGCGGCCAGCAGCAGAGCGGCGGGGGCGGTGGCATGGGCGGCATGCTGCGCCAGGCCATGGGCACCGCCATGCAGGTGGGCCAGCGCATGCTCGCGGGCGAGTCGCTCGCGTTCCAGTACTTCACCTCCCAGGGCGGCGCGGGCACGGTCGGCTTCGCCGGTGTGCTCCCCGGCGAGATGCGGGCCCTGGAACTCGACGGCACACGCGCGTGGTTCGCCGAGAAGGACGCCTTCGTGGCCGCCGAGTCCAGCGTCGAGTTCGGCATCGCCTTCGCCGGCGGCCGCACCGGCATGAGCGGCGGCGAGGGCTTCATCCTGGAGAAGTTCACCGGGTACGGCACGGTGATCATCGCCGGCGCGGGCAACTTCATCGACCTCAACCCGGCGGACTTCGGCGGCCGTATCGAGGTGGACACCGGCTGCGTGGTCGCCTTCGAGGAGGGCATCCAGTACGGCGTCCAGCGCATCGGCGGCCTCAACCGCCAGGGGATCATGAACGCCGTGTTCGGCGGCGAGGGCCTCTCCCTGGCCACCCTGGAGGGCAACGGCCGGGTGATCCTGCAGTCCCTCACCATCGAGAGCCTCGCCAACGCCCTGAAGAAGGCCCAGGGCGGCGACAAGCAGGGCCCGACCGGCGGACTGTTCTCCACCCACGCCGGATGAACCGATGAGTTGCGGGTGCCCGCGGGGTCTGCACTGATGACCACAGACCCCGCACCCGGAAGAAGGCACTCGCCATGGGCAAGCTCGTCTCCACCATCTTCGTCACCCTCGACGGCGTCTACCAGGCGCCCGGCGGCCCCCAGGAGGACACCAGGGGCGGCTTCATCCACGGCGGTTGGAGCTTCGTGTACGGCGACGAGGACTTCGGCCGCTTCGTCACCGAGGTCTTCGACCGCGCCGGCGCCTTCCTGCTCGGCCGCCGTACGTACGACATCTTCGCCGGCTACTGGCCGAAGGTGACCGACCCGGCGAACCCGATCGCCGGCAAGCTCAACGCACTCCCGAAGTACGTCGTCTCCTCCACCCTCCAGGCCCCGCAGTGGTCCGGCACCACCGTGCTCGACGGCGACCTCGCCAAGGACGTGCAGGCCCTGAAGGAGCGCACGGACGGCGAACTCCAGGTCCACGGCAGCGGCGCCCTGGTCCGCTCCCTGATCGACCTCCGGCTCCTCGACACCCTGCACCTGCTGACCTTCCCGGTCGTCCTCGGCACCGGCCACCGCCTCTTCACCGAGGGCACGGCTCCCACCGGCTTCCGGCGCACCGGCGGCCGTGTCACGGGCGCGGGCGTCTCCATCCAGACGTACGACCTGGCGGGCGACCCGGAGTACGGCTCGTACGAACTCCCCGAGGACGCGTGAGCCGCCCACGCCCCCTGACCGGGGAGCACGGCCGCGTCGATACGGAGAATCGGGATCTCTGAACCATCAGCGGTTGTCCAACCGCCTCGAAGCGAGGTGCTGCCGCTGATGGGTCGCCCAGACCGGCAGGCGGACGGTGACCGGGATGCCGACCGGGGCGGGACTGGCCCGGCTGTGGCCGTACCGGCGGGCCCATGCCTTCTTCTCCGAGGCGTCGTGGGATCGGACTGCGCCTGGCCCGCGCGGGCGTCGAGGCTCTGCTGCCGGCGCATGCGCCGGTCTTGGCCGTCATCGACGACACCCTGCTCCACCGCGTCGGCAAGAAGGTCTTCGGAGCGTTACGGCCGCACGGAGTTCGTGTGGATCGCCGACTTGGCGTGCCACACCATCGTCGTGCTGTGGTTCACCGCCCACGGCCACCACCCGGCCGACATCAGGGAGCGGCGGACCTCGCAGCCCTGGTACATGACCAAGACGACCCCGCGCCGAGGGGAACCTCAACCCCCGCACGGGCCCCGTCGTGTTTCCGCAGTGCGGGTTCAGGCACCCTTTTTGATCTTGAGCGGCCCCTGCGGCTGGGACAGGCTGGCGAAGGCCACGCGAACCTGCTGTGAACACGGCGCACGGAGCGCGGGCCTCGTCTGACGCATATGTCTGACGCACCAGCATCCAGAGAGGCAGTACCACCGTGCTTCGCCGTCTGTTGATACCCGTGATACCCGCTGTCCTCGTCGGGTCCGCCCTCCTCGCCGGGTCCGCCCTCCTCGTCGGGTCCGCCCTCCTCGCCGGTTCGACCGCGCACGCCACCGACATCGGCTGGGATCTGACCCGTCCCAGCGCGCCGACCGCCGCCTGAGGACGACACCCATGACCACCATCCCTCCGTTCCTGCATGTGCCGGCCGCCGACACGCTGCGGGCGCTGGCCACCCACTCCGACGAGGAGCTGAAGTCCTTCCGGGAGACCTGGGAGGACCTGCCCGTCGACGCGTACATGAAGGACGGCGCCGACTACCGGCGCCGTCGCTACGGCTCGTTCCGCGGTGTGGACCGCATGGAGCCCGACCGGCACGGCGCGTTCCACCAGTCCGTCGACGTCAACGCCCTGCACGGCGGCGTGGACCGGCTCTTTCCGCCGCTCGCGGAGGAGTTCGCGACCTCCGGTGTGCTGCGCACCCTGGTCGCCGCCCTCGCCGACCGGCTCCCCGGCGAGTTCGACCGGGCGGGCGGAGGTGTCGGCATCCACCAGATCCGGATCACCGCCACCCGCGACGCCGACGGTCTGCCCGCCCCCGAGGGGATCCACGAGGACGGCCACCACTTCGTCGCGCAGGTCTTCATGGGCCGCGACGGTGTCCAGGGTGGCGGCTCGCAGATCTACGACCGCGAGATGCGGCTGCTGCTGCGCACCACGCTGACCGAGCCCTTCGAGACGATCATCATCGACGACCGGCGGGTCTTCCACGGCGTCGACGCCATCGAGCCGGCCGACGGCTACCGCACCGGCGTCCGCGACATGCTGCTCGTCGACTTCTTCCCGCGCGCCGATGACTGACCGTTCCGCCTCGGTACCGGACGGCTTCCTGCGGGAGTTGACCGAACGGCTGCCCGGCGCCCGTACCGACGCCCTGACCCGGTCCGCGTACACCTCGGACGCATCGATCTACCGTGTCGTCCCGCGTGCCGTCGTGGAACCCCGGGACGCCGAGGAGGCCGCCACCGCCGTGGCGGTCGCCGCGGCGCACGGGGTCGGCGTCACCGCGCGCGGTGGCGGCACCTCCATCGCGGGCAACGCCATCGGTGCCGGTCTGGTGCTGGACTTCTCCCGGCACATGAACCAGGTGCTCGCGATCGACCCGGACGCCGGTACGGCCTCCGTGCAGCCCGGCGCGGTGCTGGGCACCGTGCGGGCCCGCGCCGCCGAGCACGGACTGACCGTCGGCCCCGACCCGTCGACGTACTCGCGCTGCACCATCGGCGGCATGATCGGCAACCATGCCTGCGGACCCCACTCCGTGGCCTGGGGCACCACCGCCGACATCACCGAGCGCGTCGACCTGCTGCGTGCCGACGGACGGCTGCTCAGCGTGGGCGCCGGCACCACCGGCGACCGCGAACTCGACGAGCGGCTGCGCGGGCTGCGCGACAGGCATCTCGCCGAGATCCGCACCGAGCTGGGCCGCTTCAGCCGCCAGGTCTCCGGCTACGGTCTCGGCCGGCTGCTGCCCGAGCACGGCTTCCACGTGGCGCGCTCGCTCGTCGGCTCCGAGGGCACCTGCGGCCTCGTCGTGGGCGCGACGATCCGTCTGGTGCCGCTGCCCACCGCCCGGGTGCTGCTGGTCCTCGGCTTCCCGGACGTGTACGACGCCGCCGCGGCGGCCCCCACCCTGGCGCGGGCCGGTGCCCTCACGGTCGAGGGCATGGACGCCGCCCTGGTGGACGCGCTGCGCGCGCGGCCCGGACAGGCGGCGGGCGTCGACCTGCTGCCACCCGGCGGGGCCTGGCTGTACTGCGAGATCGAGGGCACCGGCCCGGCGGACGCCGAGGCACGGGCGCGGCGGATCGGGCGGGAGAGCGGTGCGCGCTGGGAGGTCTTCGGCGACACCGAACGCACCGACGCCCTGTGGAGCATCCGGCGCAACGGCGCCGGCATCGCCACCCGTATGGCCGACGGCCGGGAGGCCTGGCCGGGCTGGGAGGACTCCGCAGTGCCCGCCGAGAACCTCGCCGGATATCTGAAGGACCTGCACGCCCTGATGGCCGAGCGGGAGCGGCGGGGCACCATCACCGGGCACTTCGGCGAGGGCTGTCTGCATCTGCGCGTCGACTGGGACCTCACCAGCGAGGCGGGCATCGCCGACTACCGCGCCTTCATCGAGACCGCCGCCGACATCGCTGTCTCGCACGGCGGCTGCGCCTCCGGCGAGCACGGTGACGGGCGGGCCCGTTCCGAGCTGCTGACCCGCACCTACTCGCCTGAACTCCTGGGCGCCTTCAGGGAGTTCAAGGAGATCTGGGACCCGAAGGGGCTGCTCAACCCGGGCATCCTGGTCGACCCGGCCCCGCTGGACGCCGATGTCCGACCCGGCCCGGGGCACGACCGGCATGCGCTGCCGCTGCTCACCCTGTCCGCCGACAAGGGCTCGATGGCAGGCGCGGTACGCCGCTGCATCGGCGTCGGCAGCTGCCGCAACGCCACCGGTGCCATGTGCCCGTCGTTCCAGGCGACCAAGGACGAGGTGCACTCCACGCGCGGCCGGGCCCGGGTCCTCGGCGAGATGCTGCGCGGTGAGACGCTGCCGGATGCCTGGCGTTCCGAGGAGGTCCGCGAGGCGCTCGACCTGTGCCTGTCGTGCAAGGCGTGCAAGAGCGAGTGTCCGGTCAACGTCGACATGGCCGCGTACAAGGCGGAGTTTCTGCACCAGCACTACAAGGGGCGGCTGCGCCCCCGGGCGCACTACGTGCTCGGCTGGCTGCCGCTGCTCGGCCGGCTCGGCTCCCTGGCGCCGGGCGTGGTCAACGCGTTGGCCGGGCGGCCGGGGATCGCCCGGCGGCTGTCGCGGCTGGCCGGTCTGGAGACCCGGCGCGGGCTGCTGGGCGTCGCTCCGCGCACCTTCCGGCAGTGGTTCACGGCCCGGCGGCCGGCGGCCGGTGCCGGGCAGCAGACGGTCGTGCTGTGGCCGGACACCTTCTCCAACTTCCTCGACCCGTCCGGCGCGCAGGACACCGTCGAGGTGCTGGAGGCGCTCGGCTACCGCGTCGTCCTGCCGGACGGCCCGGTCTGCTGCGGCCTGACCTGGTACTCCACGGGGCAGTTGGGCGTGGCCCGCAAGGTGCTCGCGCGCTCCCTGAAGTCCCTGGAGAAGCATCTCGCGGCCGGGCACACGGTCGTCGGCGTCGAACCGTCCTGCACCCAGGCGCTGCGCGAGGAGTCCGTCGAGCTGCTGCCCGACTCACCGGTCGCCCGGCGGCTCGCCGCGCAGACGACCACGCTCGCCGAACTCGTCGCCGGGCACGAGGGCCCCTGGCCCTTCGGCACCCTCGACAGCGACGCCGTACTCCAGCCGCACTGCCACCAGGAAGCGGGCCCCGGGCACCAGGCCGAGCTCGACGTCCTCAAGCGGCTTGGCGTGGACACCGACGTGGTCACCGCCGGCTGCTGCGGGCTGGCCGGCAACTTCGGCTATGAGCCCGGGCACTGGCAGGTCTCCCAGTCCTCGGCGGAGCGCGAGCTGTACCCGAAGGTGCGGGCGGCGGGCGAGGGCACGGCGATCGTCGCCGACGGCTTCTCCTGCCGTACGCAGGTCTCCCAGGGCACCGGGCGCACGGCGACGCATCTGGCGGCACTGCTACGCAAGGCGCTGGGCAACAGCGGCAGTTCACAGCGAGAGAACGGATGACGCATGCGCATCGTGAGGTATCGGGAAGCGGCGGGAACCGAGGGGGTGTACGGCATCCTCGGCGCCGACTGGCTGATCACGCCGTTGGACGGGGACCCGTATGGCACCCGCCGCCCGGCCGGGGACCGCCGCCCTCTGGACGAGGTGACGCTGCTCGCCCCCGTGGAGCCCTCCAAGGTGATCGCGGTCGGCCGCAACTTCGCTGCCCATGCCGCGGAGTTGGGCAACCAGGTGCCGGAACGGCCACTGATCTTCCTCAAACCGTCCACCAGCGTCGTCGGCCCCGGGGAGGACATCGTCTTCCCCGGGTACAGCGACGAGCTCCACCACGAGGCGGAGCTGGCGGCGGTCATCGGAGTGCACTGCCGCGATCTGCAGCCCGAGGACGTTCCGGGAGCGCTCCTCGGCTACACCTGCGCCAACGACGTCACCGCGCGCGACCTGCAGAAGCCCGACGGCCAGTGGTGGCGGGCCAAGGGCTCGGACACCTTCTGCCCGCTCGGCCCCTGGGTGGAGACCGACCTGGACCCGGCCGCGTTGAGGGTCACCGCCACCGTCAACGGCGAACTCCGGCAGGAGGGCGGCACCCAGCAGATGGTCCGCCCGGTCAACGAGCTGATCGCCCACATCAGTGCGGCGATGACGCTGCTGCCCGGCGATGTGATCCTCACCGGCACCCCGGCGGGCGTCTCCCGGATGCACCCCGGCGACACGGTCACGGTCGCGGTCGAGGGCATCGGCGAACTCACCAACTCCGTGGTGCGGGCCTCATGACCGCCGCCGTCATCGCCGGTGTGTTCCTCGTCCTCACCCTGGCCTCGGTCATCCGTACCACGGCCGGGTTCGGCTTCTCGCTCGTCGCCGTGCCGCCGCTGACGCTGCTGCTCGACCCGGTGACGGCCGTCGTCGTCGCCGCGATCATGGCGGCGCCGCTCAGTCTGTGGATCGCCGTGAAGGACTGGCGGCACGTGCACAGGCAGATCACCGCCGTCGCGCTCGGCGCAGGCCTGGTGGGCGTGCCGTTCGGGGTGTGGCTGCTGCACGTGCTGCCCGCCCGGGTGCTGTCGCTGGTCATCGCGGTTGTCGTGCTGCTGTGCACGCTGATGGTGTGGCGCCGGGTCAGAGTGCGCGGCGGACTCGCCGCGGTTGCCTGGATCAGCGTGTTCTCCGGCGCTTCCTTCGCCTCCACCGGCATCGACGGCCCGCCGATGGTGGCCGCGATGCAGAGCCTGCGGCTGGAGCCCCGGGTGCAGCGCGCCACGCTGGGCGTGGTGTTCTCCGGAACGAGCCTGGCGTCGCTCACCGGTTACGCGGTCAGCGGGCGCCTCACCGCCGACGTCGGGTGGGCCCTGCTCGCCGGGGTACCCGCGCTGTTCATCGGCATCGTGGTCGGCGAGCGCATCTTCGCCCGCTTCGACTCCGAGCACTTCCGGCGAGCCGTCCTGGGGCTGCTCGTCGTCAGCTCGGTGTCGGTGATCGCCGGCGTGATCTCGGGCTGACCTTCTCACTCCCTTCCCCCACTTCTTTCCCCGTACGACAGATAGGAGCCCCGCATGCGCCTCGCCGCACGCGCGAACTCCGTGTCCGGATCCAAGACCTCCGGTACCCGCAACAAGGCCGAGGCCCTGCGCGCCCAAGGCGTCGAGATCGTCAACTTCGCCGCGGGAGAGCTGGACTTCGCCCCGCCCGGCGAGATCGTCCGCGCCCTGCACGCGGCCGCCGACGCGGACACCCACCGCTACACCGACACCGCCGGACTGCCCGCCCTGCGCGAGGCGCTGGCCGAGCGGATCACCCAGCTGTCCGGGGTGCCGTACGCGGCGCAGGAGGTGGTCGTCACCACCGGCGCCAAGCACGGCTTGCACCTCGCCGCGCTCGCCCTGCTCGACCCGGGCGACCAGGCGCTGGTGCCCAACCCGGGCTGGGGCACCTTCGCCGCGCAGATCCGCATCGCGGGCGGCGAGCCGGTGCCGGTCGAGACGTCCGACACCGGCTTCGTACCGGACGTGGACCGCCTGGAGGCGCTGCGCACCCCGCGCACCCGCCTGCTGGTACTCAACACCCCGAACAACCCGACCGGCTCGGTCTGCCCGCCCGAGCAACTGGCCCGCATCGCCGCATGGGCGGTCGCCCACCGCATATGGATCGTCTTCGACGAGTGCTACGGCGAACTCGTCCTGCCCGGCGCGGCCCACGCCCACCCCGCGGCCCTGGTCCCCGAGGCCCGCGACCTCACCGTGGGCATCGGCTCGTTCTCCAAGAGCTTCGCCGTCACCGGCTGGCGCGCCGGGCATGTGCACGGCCCGCGTGCGCTGATCGACACGGTGAAGAACCTGCAGAGCCACACCGCCTCGAACGTCACCAGCGTCGTCCAGCACGCCCTGCTGCCGGCCGCCCGGGGCGAGCTGGACGGCTTCCCGGAGCAGGTCCGCCAGGTCCTGGCCCGGCGCCACCGGTTGGTCGGCGAGGCCCTCACCACCATCGACCACATCCGGCCCGCCACCACGCCCCAGGGCGCCTTCTACTACTTCCTCGACGTCCGCGACGTGCTCGGCCGTAAGCTCGGCGGCGAACCGGTCCCGGACACCGACACCCTCACCGGCGTCCTCATGGAACAGGCCCGCGTCGCCCTGACCCCGGGCACGGCCTTCGGTGCCGAGGGCTTCGTACGGTTGTCGTACGCGATCGCCGAGGACCGCATCGTGGCGGGGCTCGCCTCGCTGCGGGAGGTGATGACCGGTGTCGAGTGACCGCAGGCCGCTGGTTCTCTACTTCGGCGCCGTGCAGCGCCCCGAGTTCTACGCCGGCCTGCTGGACTCGGGGGTGGCGCTCGGTGTGCTGCGGGACTCCGGCAGCGTGCACACGCTGGAGCCCGAGGAGTTCGATCTGGTCGAGCGGATGCCGTTCGCCGACGGCGCCGACGCTGTCGCACGACGGATCCGGGAGATCGGCCGGCACTGGCGGATCGACTCCGTGCTGAACGTGGACGAGACGCTGGTGCCGCTGTGGGCCGAGGTGTGCGCGCGGCTCGGGCTGCCCGCGATGAGCCGCGACGCGGCGGCCGCGGTGCGCAGCAAGAGCGCGATGCGGCGCAGGTTCGCCGAGCACATCGGGGAACATGCCTCCGCTCGCTCGACCGTGGTGACGACCGAGGAGGAGGTGCTGGCCTTCGCGGCCGGCACCGGATACCCCGTCGTCCTCAAACCCGGGAATCTGTGGGGCAGTTACTTCGTCTCGCGGTGCGCGAACGCCGCCGATCTGGCGGCCGCCTTCCGTGAACTCGCAGCCATCCTCCCGGAGTTCAGCGCCGGGCAGCGCATCGAGGACACCCCTGTGGAGATCCTCGTCGAGGAGTTCCTGACCGGCACCAACCACTCCGTGGAGTGCCTGGTGCTGGACGAGAAGGTGTGGACGACCCCGGTCGTGGACGTCGTCACCGGCACCGACCTCGGCGGAACCGACTTCCACCACTTCGCCCGCGTCACCGCCACCCGCCTCGCCCCCGCAGAACGGGACCGGATGCGCGCCCTGGCCGCCGACGCGATCCGTGCCCTCGGCATCCGGCGCGGTCTCGCCCACGTCGAGTTCGTACACGGCCCCGACGGCCCCCGGCTGATCGAGGTGGCCGGCCGCCCCGGCGCCAACCGGGCTCCGCTGCTGCGCGAGGCGTACGGCATCAACCTGATCGCCGGCTACCGGGACGTCCTGCGCGGCGTGGAGCCGGACGTGGAGCCGGTGCGCGACGGGGCCGCCGCGGTCGTCACGCCCTACCCGGAGCGGGCCGGAAAGCTCGTCGCCTACCACGGCCTGGACCACGTCCGCGCCCTGTCCGCCACTGCCCAGGTCGACGTGTACAAGCACCCCGGCGACCTGGTCCAGCCGCGCCACGAGGGCGCCGCCTCCCCTCTGCGGATCGAGCTGCGCGCCGACACGCCCGAGCAACTCCTCGCGGATCTGGACCGGTTGACGGCGCTGAGCGAGGAACTCTTCGTGGTGGAAGTGGTGGACACGGAGGCAGGTGGGTGAGCGGCCGGCACGTCGTCTTTCTGGAGAGCAACCTCACCGGCAGCGGCTACGAGGCCATCGCCGCCGCTCGCCGCGCCGGCCACCGGGTCACCTTCCTCACCCGGGATCTGTCGCTGTATCTGGCGCCCGGTCACGAACGCCTGGACCTCAGCCAGGTGGACGAGGTCGTCACCTGCGAGACCAACGACCCGGCCGCGGTGGTCGACGCCGTACGCGGCCTGGCCCGCCCCGCCGACGCGATCGTCGCAGTCGGCGAATGGCACATGATCAGCGGCGCCGAGGCCTCCCGCGCCCTCGGGCTGCCCGGCCCCGACCCGGCCGGGGTCCGCGCGGCCCGCGACAAGTCCGAGACCCGTCGACTGTGCGCGGAGGCGGCGGTGCCGATGCCCGGCCATGCCCGCGTCGAGACGCCGGAGGAGGTGTCCGGCCTTCGCCTGGCGTACCCCTGCGTGGTCAAGCCGCTCGACGACGGCGGCAGCAACGGCGTACGCCTGTGCCGCGACGCTGACGACGCTGCCGACCAGGTGCGGCTGGTGCTGAAGGAGACCCACAACGAGCGCGGCCAGCGCAAGATCCCGGCGGCTCTGGTCGAGGAGTACGTCGACGGGCCCGAGGTCAGTGTCGAGGCGCTGGTGCGTGGCGGCGAGGTGTCCGTGCTCGCCGTCACCTGCAAGGAGCTCGGCGAGCTGCCATACTTCTGCGAGACCGGTCATCATGTGCCCGCCGCACTCGGCTCCGGCCTGGACGAGCGCTGCGCGGACGTGGCGGCCGCCGCGGTGCGCGCCGTCGGCTTCGACTTCGGCGCCGCCCATGTCGAACTGCGGCTGGCCGCCGACGGCCCCCGTCTCATCGAGGTCAACTGCCGTCCCGCGGGCGACCGGATCACGCAGCTCGTCGCGATGGCCACCGGGGTGGACATCCCCGCCGAACTCGTCGCGCTGTATCTGGAGCCCGGGGACGTACGCCCCCTGCCCGCGCCCGGCCGGCACCAGGCCGCCGCCATCGCCTTCCTCCCGGCGGCCGAGGGTGTCGTCACCGCGGTCACGGGCGCCGGGACCGCGGCCCGGATGCCCGGGGTCGTCGACGTCGACCTGTATGTCGGATCCGGCGCCCGCAGCACGCCGCCGCCCAACAACACCGCCCGGTACGGGCACGTCGTGGCCACTGCCGCGAACGGGCCGGACGCGCTGCGGCGGGCCCGCGAGGCGGCGGAGGCCATCACGGTGACCACCGCCCCGAACTGACGCCTCTTCCTTTCTCACCCCACTCCACATCGAGGAGCACCGCCATGCTCGCATCCCCCCGCCACCCCTCCTTCCGCTCCGTCCTCGCCGCACGCCGTGCCGCCGGGGGCGCGGTGCGGGTCGCCGGCGCGCACGACGCGCTGGGCGGCCGGCTCGCCGAGTCCGTCGGCTTCGACGCCGTATGGGCGTCCAGCCTGGAGGTGTCCGCGGCCCGCTGCCTGCCCGACGCCAGCGTGCTGACGATGACCGAGTACCTGGAGGCCGCGGCGAACACCCAGAAGGCTCTGGGCATCCCCGTCGTCGCCGACGTCGACACCGGCTACGGCAACAACCTGAACGTGGCACACATGGTCCGCGAGTACGAGGCCGCCGGAATCACCGCGGTCGCCATCGAGGACAAGCAGTTCCCCAAGATGAACAGCTTCGTGGCCACCTCCCACACCCTCCTGGACACCGAGGCGTTCTGCTCCAAGCTGCGCGTGGCCAAGCAGGCCCAGCGCACCGAGGACTTCTTCGTCATCGCCCGCACCGAGGCACTGATCGACGGGCTCGGCGTCGAGGTCGCCCTGGAACGCTGCCACGCGTACGTGGACGCGGGCGCCGATGCCGTGCTGGTGCACTCCAAGAAGCCCACCAACGAGCAGGTGCTCGCCTTCCTCGCCGAGTGGCAGGACCGCGCTCCGGTGGTGGTCGTCCCGACGACGTACCCGGATTGGCACATCGACGACGCCGTCAAGGCCGGGGTGTCCACGGTGATCTACGCCAACCAGGGCCTGCGCGCCACCATCCGCGCGCTGCGCGACACCTACGGCGCGATCCTCGACCACGGCGCGACCACCGAACTGGAGGACCGCATCGCCTCCGTGAAGGACATCTTCGCGCTGCAGCAACTGACCGACTGGCAGGAGCTGGAGTCGGCGTGACCGCGGTGGTCACGCCACCAGGGCAGGGAGCGGCCGACGTGCGGCAGCCGCTCCCGCCCGCGTTCTGGCTGCTGTTCGCGGGGACGCTCCTCAACCGGCTGGGCATCCTCGTCCCGGCCTTCCTCTCGCTGTATCTGGCCGCCGAGACGGGGCTGTCCGCCGGCACGATCGGGGTGCTGGTGGGCGTGTGGGGCGCGGGGTCGGTGGCGGGGTCGCTCGCCGGCGGCGCGCTGGCCGACCGGGTCGGGCCGCGGGCGGCGGTGTGGTGTTCGCAGGCGATCTCGCTGGCCGCCTCCCTCGCTCTGGCCTGCACCCACCGCGCCGGCATTCTGGCCGGGGTCGTGCTGCTGTCCGGCTGCGCGTCCACGCTCCACAAGCCGGCCGGTGCCGTCGTGGTCTCCAGGGCCCTGCCCAAGTCCGGTCATGTGCGCGCGTTCGGGCTGCTCTACTGGGCGTCCAACATCGGCGCCGCGATTTCGCCGGCGGTCTCCGGTGTCCTGCTCGAACGGGGAGCCGGGTGGCTGATCGTGCTCAATGCAACGACGGCCGTGTGCTACAGCGCGGTAGCGCTGCGCCTGCCCGGACGGGCGCCGGGCGGGCGGCAGAGCCGCGATGCCGTGCGCGGCCTGCTGTCCCCCTTCAGCTCCGGGCCGGTGGCCCGTTTCCTGTGCCTGTCCTTCTGCCTGGCCCTGATCTACCTGCAGAAGCAGTCGACCCTGCCGCTGGACATGGCGGCACACGGGCTCAGCCCGCACGCCTACGGCCTGGTCGTCTCCCTCAACGGGCTGCTCATCATCGTGCTGCAGCCCGTCGTCTCCCGGCTGGCCGAACGGCTCGGTATGGACGTCCAGTTCGTCCTCGCCGGGCTGCTGGTGGCGCTCGGCTTCGGCGCGAACGCCGTCGCCGGGAGCGCGGGGTCGTACGCCGCCGCGCTCACCGTGTGGACGCTGGGCGAGATCCTGCTGGTGCCGCAGGCGTCGGCGTTCCTGGTCCGGCACGCGCCCGAGGGCCGCGCGGGGACCTATCAGGGCGCGTACCAGTTCGTGTGGAACCTCGGCCTGGTGCTGGGCGCACCGCTGGGCATGACGGTGCGTCAGGCATACGGCGGGGACATCCTGTGGATGGCGTGCCTGGCGCTCGGGACCGGCGTGGTGGCGGTGTACGCGGTGTACGCGATGCGGGCGCGGGCCGGTCGGGCGGTGACCGAGAGCGAGGAAGCCTGAACGGTGACCTCCTCGGGGTCGTCCGGCGGCCCCCCTTCCAGCATCCCCGACTTGGCGATCAGGTAGCCGAGCTGTGCCCGGCTGCGGCTGCCGAGCCGGGCTGAGATCCGCGCGATGTACTCCTGGCAGCGCCGGACGCTGATGCCCAGCTGCTGGGCGGTCACGGCGTCCTTGTCACCGGCGACCACGTGCCGCAGGATCGCAAGCTCCATCTCGTCGGTGATCCGCGCCGTCGCCCGGTCCCGGCCCGGCGGGGTGAAGGGGACGGCGCGGATCCAGGACCGTTCGAAGACCACCGCGAGGAAGGAGACGACCGCCGGGATGCGCACCTCGACTGCCACCGAGCGGTCCTCCGTGCCCGGGATGAAGGCGACCTTGCGGTCGAAGATGATCAGCCGGTCGAAGTTCTCGTCCAGGGTGCGCACTTCGGCGCCTTGCTCCTCGATGGCCCGCACATACGCCTGCGTGGCGGCGCCGGAGCGCGCGTTGTGCTGGTAGAGCGTCTTCATCCGGGCCCCGCGCCTGAGCATGTCGAGCGTCGGGGGCAGTGCGGTCGACAGCACCTCGGCGGAGCGCGGTCCGCCCGGCTGCGAGGTCAGGATCTCCTCGTGGCACTCGCGGGTGGCGATCTCAATGGCGGCGTTGATGTTCGGCAGCCCCGAATGCACCTCGTACCCGCCCGAGTTCCGCTGCCGCCGGTAGGCGTCCACCGCCGGAGCCAGCGTTTCCTGGGTGCTCTGCAGGCGCCCGATCACCTCCCGCGCCTCGTCGAGGATTCCCTTCACCCACAGACTGCACACGAGGGCGGGATTCACGGCGGTGTACGCGATGCCGTCACGGCCGTCGGCGGCCTTGTCGCTCAGGTGCAGCAGCCCGTGCGCGACCAGCCGTCGCACCGCCTCCGGCGGCGCCCCGTCGACGGGTCCGGGCAGCCGGGGCAGCAGCGAGGTGTAGATCGCGATATCCTCCTGGCTCAGTAAAACATCCTGATTACTCATGGTTCCCCCGAAATGTGACACGATTGTTCATCGTCTCGCTGTCTTCACTGCCTTCAAATGTAACCACCGTTACCCTCGGTGACACATGACAAGCTTGTGACAGGCGCCTCTCGCCGCGTGCGGATGCAAGGATGTTGCGGGCGGAGAACGCCCGCCTGTCCAAGGCCGAGAAGGAGTGGCAGCGGGAGCGGGAGATGCTGCTGCGGCGGCTGTTTCGCAAAGGAGATGAAGTGAAGGCCCTCCGCCGGGACTTCATCTCCGACGATCGCGCCGGTTTCGGTGGGCAGCGGATATGCCGGGTTCTTCAGGTCTCGCGCTCGGGTTACTGGCGGCGGCCGGCCGGGGTCGTTCCTCAGTCACGGTCGGCAAATCCATGCAGAGACTGCCGCCGGTGACCGCCGCGCGCGGGATCGGCTGCAGAAGTCGCGGGATCGCCGGCTTTCGTACGGCTCCCGCACGGCAAGCGTCGGGGTCCGGGTCGGCGCCGGCCCGGGACGCCGCTCGCCCCGCGGCCCGGAGTGTGGGGAGGGCCGCGGGGCGAGCTGGACGGGTACTCGAGTACTTCCGCCGCGATACGTCGATCGCGTTACTTCTGTCGCGCTGTTCTTCCGGGTCGTGGCGTCCGGCTCAGCAGCCGAAGTCGACCAGGTTGAAGGTGGCGTAGTGGTCGGAGGTGTAGTAGTCCTCCTGGGACTCCTCGCCGGTGACGATGCGCCGGGCGCCGCGCGTGGGCGAACCGGGCGTGATCACGGTGTACTCGTGATAGTAGCCGGAGGCCTGGCTGGGTAGGACGCCTTCCTTGTTCGTGAAGACGGTGCCGTCCTGCGAGTACGGGTACGGGCCGCCCTGGGCGATCAGGTTCAGGGTGTCGTGCGCCTGCGACGGCAGGGCGCTGTAGCAGATACTGCCGACCGAGTCGGCCGCGGCGTTCGCCGTGGTCGCGGAGACGGTGCCGCCGACGACGAGGGCGGACAGGAGCGCGGCGGCGGCGCCGATACGAGTTGCGCGTGGGGGGAATCTCATGCACCCATGATGACGCGCGTAGACGTTGGCATGTCAACGACAAGATTGAAGATTTTCCTATGAAGTCCCATGAGTTTTCAGGAAGTTAACCTGGCCTGTGGCTCCTTCGAGAGGCTTCCGCTGGGACAGTGGGCTGCTTCTGCAGCAGCGCGAGGCGGAGCCGTGCCCGGCCTGCTTCCTGCCACTCGTTGTGGTCGTGCGCATGGTCGAAGAGCACGGAGTGCGAGGTGTCCGTGCGCAGTTGGCGGCGGTGCGGCTGGGACGCGGACGCGATGGCGACGTCTCCGGGTGCCGTGCGCGGCCGGAAGGCCGCCGGGAACGCGGCCGGCCGAGGGCGACGGACTGAGTCTGCGGGGACGCACGCCGGCCTGGTGTTCCGGCATGCCGGGCCTGGTGCGACGGGGCGCCGCCGGAATCCATGCGTCCGCGACTGCCGGGAGTCCCTGCTTCCAGGGCTGCCGAAAGTCCATGCGGTCGCGACTTTGGTAGCCGATCCCGCGCAGAATGCGGTCGGCGCCCCGTGACCTGCGTACATTGGTCGACCGTGAACGAGAACGGGCTGGGCCACACCATGGCGAGCTGGGCAGGAGCCCGCCGGTGGATGCTGCCCTCGGCTCTGCTCCACGGGCTCGACCCGGACGCCGGCCCCGACGGCCGACGGCCCCGGCGTACCGCGCGGGACTGGGTCGTCGACACCTGCTGCTTCGTGCTGGCCGGACTGCTGTTCCTGGCGACCGCCGCCGACGTGCTCGAGCACCCGGACGTGCCGGACGGCCTCGTCGTGCTCGACGTGGTCCTCGGCGCCCTGTCCTGCGGCACCGTCTGGCTGCGCCGTCGCTGGCCGGTCGGCATCGCCGTCGCCATGGTCGCCGTCGGCTTCGTGTCCTCCACCGCGGGCGGCGCGGGCCTGGTCGCCCTGTTCACCCTGGCCGTGCACCGGCCCTTCCGGTACGTCGCCTGGATCGGCGGGGTGAACCTCGCCCTCGTACCCCTCTACTACTGGCTGCGCCCCGACAACGGCCTGCCCTACGCGGGTTCCGTCGTGTTCGCCGTGCTGCTCGCCGTCTCCGTCATCGGCTGGGGCATGTTCGTACGCTCCAAGCGGCTGCTGATGCTGAGCCTGCGCGAACGGGCCCGCCGGGCGGAGAGCGAGGCGCGGCTGCGCGCCGAGCAGGCGCAGCGGCTCGCCCGCGAGGCCATCGCCCGCGAGATGCACGACGTCCTCGCCCACCGGCTCACCCTGCTCAGCGTGCACGCGGGTGCCCTGGAGTTCCGGCCGGACGCACCGCGCGAGGAGATCGCCCGGGCCGCCGGGGTGATCCGGGAGAGCGCGCACGAGGCGCTGCAGGATCTGCGGGAGATCATCGGTGTGCTGCGGGCCGGCGAGTCCGAGGACGCGGCCGGCGAGCGGCGCCAGCCGACCCTGGCCGCACTGGACGCCCTCGTCGCCGAGTGCCGCGAGGCGGGCATGAAGGTCACCCTGGACCACCGCGTCGCCGATCCGGCCGCGGTTCCGGCCTCCGTCGGCCGCACCGCCTATCGCATCGCCCAGGAGGCCCTGACCAACGCCCGTAAGCACGCCCCCGGCGCCGAGGTCACCCTGAGCCTCACCGGCACCCCCGGCGACGGCCTCACCCTCACGATCACCAACCCGCCGCCCAGCGCCGAGCCCACGCCCGTCCCCGGCTCCGGCCAGGGCCTGATCGGCCTCACCGAACGCGCGACCCTCGCCGGCGGGCGTCTGGAGCATGGCAGCACGGCCGACGGCGGGTTCGCCGTCCGGGCCTGGCTGCCGTGGGGACAGACCGGACCGACGCCCTGATGACCACGCCAGTACGCCGATACGCCCCCCACACGCCGCCCGCACCGTGATTACGTAAGGCCCATGACGCCGATCAGACTCCTCCTCGTCGACGATGACCCGCTGGTCCGGGCCGGACTGGCCCTGATGATCGGCGGGGCCGAGGACATCGAGATCGTCGGCGAGGCCGCGGACGGCGGTGAGGCCGAGGAACTCGTCGCGCGCACCCGGCCCGACGTCGTCCTCATGGACATCCGGATGCCGTCGGTGGACGGGCTCACCGCGACCGAGCGGCTGCGTGCCCGGGCCGACGCCCCGCAGGTCGTGGTGCTCACCACCTTCCACGCCGACGAGCAGGTGCTGCACGCCCTGCGCGCGGGCGCCGCCGGGTTCGTGCTGAAGGACACCCCGCCCGCCGAGATCGTCGACGCCGTGCGCCGGGTCGCGGCCGGCGACCCCGTACTGTCGCCCGCCGTCACCCGGCAGTTGATGCGGCACGCGGCCGGCAGCGCCGCCGACGCACGCCAGACACGCGCCCGCGCGCGGCTCGTCGTCCTCAACGACCGCGAGCGCGAGGTAGCCGTCGCCGTCGGCCGCGGACTCGCCAACGCCGCGATCGCCGCCGAGCTGTACATGAGCGTGGCCACGGTCAAGACACACGTCTCCCGCATCCTCGCCAAGCTCGGCCTCGACAACCGCGTGCAGATCGCCCTGCTGGCGTACGACGCCGGACTCCTCGAAGAGGACGGGCACTGACCGGGCGCCCCGGACGTTGTGCGGGCAAGGGGTGCTGCTGTCCTGGCCTCGGGGGCTGCTTCGGGAGGACGGGAACGTCATGAAACGGATCGATCTGGAGGAGTACGGCGAGGAGTTCCGCCGCGATCCGCACGCGGTGTACGCCCGGCTGCGCGAGCAGGGCCCGGTCCACCGCGTCCGGCCACCGGGCGCCGGAGAGGAGTACGAGAGCTGGCTCGTCGTGGGGTACGAGGAGGCCCGCGCCGCACTCGCCGACCCCCGCCTGTCCAAGGACGGCAGCAAGATCGATGTGCGTTTCCTCGACGAGGACCTGATCGGCCCGAACCTGCTGACGGTCGACCCACCGCAGCACACCCGGCTGCGCGGCCTCGTCGCCCGCGCGTTCACGATGCGGCGGGTGGAGCGGCTGCGCCCGCGCGTCCAGCAGATCACCGACGACCTGCTGGACGAGATGCTCCCGGCCGGCCGCGCCGACCTGATCGGGTCCCTCGCCTACCCGCTGCCCATCACCGTCATCTGCGAACTGCTCGGCGTCCCCGAGATCGACCGCGACGAGTTCCGCAAGATGTCGACGGAGACGGTCGCACCGACCAACGCGCAGACGGAGTACGACGCCGTCGTCCGCCTCGCCGCGTATCTGACGGAGCTGATCGAGGACAAGCGGTGCTCCGGCCCGGCCGACGACCTGCTCGGCGACCTGATCCGCACCACCGCCGAGGACGGCGACCGGCTCTCGCCGGAAGAACTGCGCGGCATGGCCTTCCTCCTCCTGATCGCCGGCCACGAGACCACGGTCAACCTCATCGGCAACGGCGTCCTGGCCCTGCTCACCCACCCCGGCCAACTCGCCGCCCTGCGCGCCGACATGACGCTGCTGGACGGAGCGATCGAGGAGATGCTGCGCTACGACGGCCCGGTGGAGACCGCCACGTTCCGCTATGCCGCCGAGCCCCTGGAGATCGCCGGCGTCCCCATCGCGCAGGGCGACCACGTGATGGTCGGCCTCACCGCATCCCAGCGAGACCCCGCCCGCTACGCCACCCCGGACCGCTTCGACATCCGCCGCGACCCCCGCGGCCACCTCGCCTTCGGCCACGGCATCCACTTCTGCCTGGGTGCCCCTCTGGCCCGCCTGGAGGGCCACACAGCCATCGGCACCCTCCTGCGCCGAGCCCCCGCCCTCACCCTCGACAGCCACCCCACCGACTGGCTCCCCGGCCTCCTGATGAGAGGCCCACGCACGCTACGGGTCCGCTGGTAACCCCGGACGACCCGTCCCCGTCCCCTGTACCACCGCCACCGCCACCGCCACCGCCACCGCCACGGGCACCGACACCGACATCGCCACGGGCACGGGCACGGGCACCGGCACCGACATCGCCACCCACGCGGGTCGGACCCGCGCGCCGGGTCGAAGGGCCGGGTCGGCGGGCCGGTCCGCCCGGCAGCCCGGGCACCTGCTCCAGCGCGGCGGAGGGTCGGCGGGCTGGGCCGTTTGCGTGCCGACGTCGTCCACCCCGCGTGCTGCGCCCTGCCGTTGGGGCTCACGCCGCCTGCGCGGTTCGGGTTGTGGGGCCGCCCTGCGTCGTTCACGTCGCCCGGGCACCTACGTCATCGCCCCCGGCCGGGCTGCCGGGCCGTCAGTACCACCCGGGGTGCCACGCCGGTTGGCCCCCGGGCACCCGGCAGCCCGGGCACTTGCTCCAGCGCGGCGGACGGTTGGCGGGCCGGGCCGTTTGCGTGCCGACGTCGCCCATCCCGCGTGCTGCGCCCTGCCGTTGGGGCTCACGCCGCCGGCGCGGTTCGGGTTGTGGGGCCGCCCCGTGTCGTTCCCGCCGACCGGGCACCCTCGTCACGGCCCCCGGCCGGGCGGCCCGGCCGTCATTACCACCCGGGGTGCCACGCCGGTCGGCACCCGGCATCCGGACCCGTCAGGGCCCCGGCGTGTGGTGCTCGGCACCGGGCACTCGGTCGCGTGCGTCGCTTGGCTTCCGCCTCCGCCTCTCGGCGTGGCACTCAGCGTCGGCGGGCCGTGCCGCAGCCGGCAGGTCGGGGCGGCCGGTGTGGCGGGCTCAGCGGTGGGACGCCTGGGCCCGGTCCGGGATCTCCGCGAGGGCCACCGGGCGGTGTTCGTGGCGGGAGCGTTCACAGGCCTCGGCCACGCGGAGGGCCTGCAGGGCCTCGTGGCCGTCGCACGGGTTGGGGCGCTCGCCCAGCACCACGTCCACGAAGGCGTTCAACTCGGCTTCGTACGCGGGTCCGAACCGCTCCAGAAAGCCCGTCCACGGCTTGTCCGCGGGCGGCGGTCCGGTCGGCTCGGTGGACGCGAGCGGCGTGCGGTCGTCCAGGCCCACCACGACCGTGTCCCGCTCCCCGGCCAGCTCCATGCGTACGTCGTAGCCCGCGCCGTTCAGCCGGGTCGCCGTGGCCGTGGCAAGCGTGCCGTCGTCCAGGGTGAGCAGCACCGCGCCCGTGCCGACGTCGCCGGCCGCACGGAACATCGCGGGCCCGCCGTCCGACCCGGCGGCGTACACATCGGCCACCTCACGCCCCGTCACCCACCGCAGCACGTCGAAGTCGTGGATCAGCGTGTCCCGGAACAGCCCGCCGGACAGCGGCAGCCACTCCGGCGGGGGAGGGGACTGGTCGCAGGTCATCGCGCGCACGGTGTGCAGCCGGCCGAGCCGCCCCGCGCGGACGGCCTCACGGGCGCCCGCGTATCCCGCGTCGAAGCGCCGCTGGAACCCCATCTGCAGGATCGTTCCCGCGGTCGCCACCTCGTCGAGTGCCTGCAGCGTGCCCGGCAGATCGAGCGCGATCGGCTTCTCGCAGAAGACCGGCAGCCCCGAGCGCGCCGCCCGCCCGATCAGCTCCGCGTGCGCCGGTGTCGCCGTGGTGATCACCACCGCGTCCACACCCCACTTGAAGATCTCGTCCACGCCGGGCGCCGCCGTCTCGCCCAGCCGGTGCGCCAGCCCCTGCGCCCGCGCCGGATCCGCGTCCGTCAGGATCAGCGATCCGACCTCACGGTGACGGCTGAGCGTTCTCGCGTGAAGGGTGCCGATGCGGCCCGTACCGATGACCCCGATGCGCATGGAATCAAAGTGAGGGCGGACCCCGGGCGCTGTCAATGCGTATGTCCGGACAATCGGACTACACAACTTCCCGTCAACCGATCACGGGGCTACGCTCAAGTCCGTGCCGAAACCAGAAGTGGACCCGACCGTCTCGCTCGACCTCCGTGTGGACCGCAGCTCCCCGGTGCCGCTGTACTTCCAGCTGTCCCAGCAGCTGGAGGCCGCCATCGAGCACGGCAGCCTCACCCCGGGCAGCCTGCTGGGCAACGAGATCGAGCTGGCCGCACGGCTCGGCCTGTCCCGGCCGACCGTCCGCCAGGCCATCCAGTCCCTCGTCGACAAGGGACTCCTCGTGCGCCGCCGCGGCGTCGGTACGCAGGTGGTGCACAGCCAGGTCAAGCGCCCGCTGGAGCTGAGCAGCCTCTACGACGACCTGGAGGCGGCCGGCCAGCGCCCCGCGACCAAGGTGCTGGTCAACACCGTGCTGCCGGCCTCCGCCGCCGTCGCCGCCGCACTCGGCGTCCCCGAGGGCGGCGACGTACACCGCATCGAGCGGCTGCGCCTCGCTCACGGTGAGCCGATGGCGTACCTGGTCAACCACCTCCCGACGGGCCTGCTCGACCTGGACACCGAGCAGCTGGAGGCCACCGGCCTGTACCGGCTGATGCGCTCCGCCGGCATCACCCTGCACAGCGCCCGGCAGTCCATCGGCGCCCGCGCGGCCACGGCCGCCGAGGCCGAGCGGCTCGCCGAGGCCGAGGGCGCCCCGCTGCTCACCATGCAGCGCACCACCTTCGACGACACCGGGCGCGCGGTCGAGTTCGGCGACCACATCTACCGTCCGACGCGTTACTCCTTCGAGTTCCAGCTGCTCGTCCGGCCCTGACCGACGACGGCCGGCTTCGTCGCAATGTCCGGACAAGCGGACGGGTGGCGGCACCCCCGGCTGCGTCATGAGTGTTCCTCGTGTTCGATACTGGATCGTTTGGGGCTGCCGAGGTGATCGGCAGCCCCTCTCGTCCGTCGGAACACAGCAAGAACACGGCAAGAAGGGGCACCGCCTCGTGGCACGGTTTCGGACCTGGGCAGTCATCGCGCTCACAGGGGCACTCTCGTTGTCCCTGGGGGCGTGCAGCAGCACCGGAGGCAAGCGGGCCGAGGACGCCCGCAAGGCCGCCGCGGCCCAGGGGAGGGCGGCGGTGAACACCCCGCGCTGGACCTTCGCGATGATCACCCACTCGGGAGACGGCGACACCTTCTGGGACATCGTGCAGAACGGCGCCAGGCAGGCCGCCGTCAAGGACAACATCAACTTCCTGTACTCGCACGACGCCGCGGCCCAGCAGCAGGCCCAGCTGGTGGACGCGGCGGTCGACAAGAGGGTCGACGGCATCATCGTCACCCTCGCCAAGCCGGACGCCATGAAGGCCGCCGTGGCTCGCGCCGAGAAGGCCGGCATCCCGGTCGTCACGGTGAACTCCGGCTCCGCGGAGTCCAAGGCCTTCGGCGCCCTCACCCACATCGGCCAGGACGAGACCATCGCCGGCGAGGCCGTCGGCGACGAACTGAACCAGCGCGGCAGGAAGAAGGCCCTGTGCGTGCTGCACGAGCAGGGCAACGTCGGCCACGAGCAGCGCTGCGACGGCGTCGCCAAGACCTTCCACGGCACCCTGCAGAAGCTCTACGTCAACGGCACCAACATGCCCGACGTCCAGTCCGCGATCGAGGCCAAGCTCCAGGCCGACAGCTCCTTCGACGCCGTGGTCACCCTGGGCGCCCCGTACGCCGACACCGCCGTGAAGGCGAAGAGCGACGCGGGCAGCAAGGCCGAGATCGACACCTTCGACCTCAACGCCCAGGTCGCCGCCGAGCTGAAGAACGGCACCCTCGGCTTCGCCGTGGACCAGCAGCCGTACCTCCAGGGCTACGAGGCGGTCGACCTGCTGTGGGCCTACAAGTACAACGGCGACGTCCTCGGCGGCGGCAAGCCGGTCCTGACCGGCCCGCAGATCATCACCAAGGACCAGGCCTCCGCGCTGGCCGCGTACACCGAGCGGGGCACCCGATGAACACAGCCACTGATGAAAGGATTCTGCAGACCTCGCCACTGAAGCGGCTGCTGGCGCGCCCGGAACTGGGCTCGGTCGTCGGCGCTGTGGCGGTCTTCGTCTTCTTCGCCTGCGCCGCCGACGGCTTCCTGAACGTCGCCAGCCTCAGCACGGTGCTGTACGCCTCCTCGACCATCGGCATCATGGCCGTACCGGTGGCGCTGCTGATGATCGGCGGCGAGTTCGACCTCTCGGCCGGTGTCCTCGTGACGTCCTCGGCGCTGATCTCCTCGATGTTCAGCTACCAGATGACCGCGAACACCTGGGTCGGCGTAGGCGTGTCCCTCCTGGTGACGCTGGCCGTCGGCGCCTTCAACGGCTTCATGCTCACCCGCACCAGACTCCCCAGCTTCATCATCACGCTGGGCACCTTCCTGATGCTGACCGGCATGAACCTCGGTTTCACCAAGCTGATCGACGGCACGGTGTCGACGAAGACCATCGCGGACATGGAGGGCTTCCCCTCCGCGCACGCCCTCTTCGCCTCGACCTTCACCGTCGGCGGCGTCGGCTTCAAGGTCACCATCCTGTGGTGGCTGGGCCTGGTCGCCCTCGCCTCCTGGATCCTGCTGCGCACCCGCGCCGGCAACTGGATCTTCGCCGTCGGCGGCAACCAGGACGCGGCCCGCGCGGTCGGCGTCCCGGTCGCGGGAACCAAGATCGGCCTCTACATGGGCGTGGCCTTCGGCGCCTGGATCTCCGGCCAGCACCTGCTCTTCTCCTTCGACGCCGTCCAGTCCGGCGAGGGCGTCGGCAACGAGCTGATCTACATCATCGCGGCCGTCATCGGCGGCTGTCTGATCACCGGCGGCTACGGCAGCGCGATCGGCTCCGCCGTGGGCGCCCTCCTCTTCGGCATGACCAGCAAGGGCATCGTCTTCGCCGAGTGGAACCCCGACTGGTTCAAGTTCTTCCTCGGAGCGATGCTGCTCCTCGCGACCCTGCTGAACGCCTGGGTCAAGAAGCGCGCGGAGGCGACGACATGACCGACGACGGGACCGACGACGGGACCCACGACATGACCGACGGCGCGCCCGGGGCCGCCGAGCGCACGCCGCTGATCGAACTGACCGACGTCGGCAAGCAGTACGGCAACGTCCGCGCCCTGGAGGGTGTCTCCCTGGAGGTCCACGCGGGCGACATCACCTGTGTTCTGGGCGACAACGGCGCCGGCAAGTCGACCCTGATCAAGATGATCGCGGGCCTGCACCGGCACGACGCCGGCACTCTGCGCATCGAGGGCGAGGAGACCCGCCTCGCCTCCCCGCGCGAGGCCCTGGACCGGGGCATCGCCACGGTCTACCAGGACCTGGCCGTCGTCCCGCTGATGCCGGTCTGGCGCAACTTCTTCCTGGGCTCCGAGCCCCGTAAGGGCGCCGGTCCCTTCAAGCGCCTGGACATCGCCCTCATGCGCCGTACCACCCGCGAGGCACTGCTCCGCATGGGCATCGACCTCCGCGACGTCGACCAGCCCATCGGCACCCTCTCCGGCGGCGAACGCCAGTGCGTGGCCATCGCCCGCGCCGTCCACTTCGGCGCGAAGGTCCTGGTCCTGGACGAGCCGACGGCGGCACTGGGCGTGAAGCAGTCCGGTGTGGTGCTGAAATATGTGGCCGCAGCACGTGACGAGGGCCTGGGCGTCGTCCTGATCACCCACAACCCGCACCACGCATACCTGGTGGGGGACAGGTTCGTCCTGTTGCGGCGCGGCACGATGGTGGGCAATTACACACGGGATGAGATCACCCTGGACGAGCTGACCCGGCAGATGGCCGGCGGCTCCGACCTGGAGGCTCTACGCCACGAGCTTCAGCGTACTTAAGGGGCGCGGGGCCGCACCGATGTGCGGCTCCGCCGCGAGCGACCAGCCGCAACGCACCCGCGCCCGGCAGCGATCGCGCACCCCCTTCCCCTGACCCGCGCAGCACTCAGCGTGAGCGTGCGGCAGAATCGACAAACGATGAGCACCTACCGCGACCTCACCGCCCCCATCGGCTCCCGCCGGGCCCCCGTGCTCCGGACGGTCGGCACCAGGGAACGCCGGTCACATCTGACTGCCCCCCGGGTGCCGACCGTGGGCATCGACATCGGCGGCACCAAGGTCATGGCGGGCGTCGTGGACGCCGACGGCAACATCCTGGAGAAGCTCCGCGCGGAGACCCCGGACAAGTCCAAGAGCCCCAAGGTCGTCGAGGACACCATCGTCGAACTGGTCCTGGGCCTGTCCGACCGGCACGACGTGCACGCTGTCGGCATCGGCGCGGCCGGCTGGGTCGACGCCGACCGCAACCGCGTCCTGTTCGCGCCCCACCTGTCCTGGCGCAACGAACCGCTGCGCGACCGGCTGAGCGGCCGTCTCTCCGTGCCGGTCCTCGTCGACAACGACGCCAACACCGCCGCCTGGGCGGAGTGGCGCTTCGGCGCAGGCCGCGGCGAGGACCACCTCGTCATGATCACCCTCGGTACCGGCATCGGCGGCGCCATCCTGGAGGACGGCCAGGTCAAGCGCGGCAAGTACGGCGTCGCCGGCGAGTTCGGCCATATGCAGGTCGTGCCCGGCGGCCACCGCTGCCCGTGCGGCAACCGCGGCTGCTGGGAGCAGTACAGCTCCGGCAACGCCCTCGTCCGCGAGGCCAAGGAGCTGGCCGCCGCCGACTCGCCCGTCGCCTACGGCATCATCGAGCACGTCAAGGGCAACATCGCCGACATCACCGGCCCGATGATCACCGAGCTGGCCCGCGAGGGCGACGCCATGTGCATCGAGCTGCTCCAGGACATCGGCCAGTGGCTCGGCGTCGGCATCGCCAACCTCGCCGCCGCCCTCGACCCGTCCTGCTTCGTCATCGGCGGCGGGGTCTCGGCCGCCGACGACCTGCTCATCGGCCCGGCCCGGGACGCCTTCAAGCGTCACCTCACCGGCCGCGGCTACCGCCCCGAGGCCCGCATCACCCGCGCCCAGCTCGGCCCCGAGGCCGGCATGGTCGGCGCCGCCGACCTGGCCCGGCTGGTCGCCCGCCGGTTCCGCCGCGCCAAACGCCGCCGGGTGGAGCGGTACGAGCGCTACGAGCGGTACACCCAGGCCCGCCGCGACCGGGACAGCGCATGACCCCGTCGCTGCCCCACCAGGGCGGCCCGCCGGACGAGCCGCGCCGCCCCGCCGAGGACGGGCGGCACAAGGCCAGACGCCGCGCGCTCACCCTGCTGATCATCGTCCTGCTGATCGGCGTCCCCGCCGGCTATCTGGTGATCTCCGCCAACCAGAGCCGCAACAGCGGCAAGGACAAGGAGGCGAAGTACTCGGCGACCGGCCTCACCGCGGGCTGGCCGTCGACGGTGCAGCGCCGCCTCTATCAGGTGACCGTCCCGCACCCCGCCGACCACGTCGCCTACTACGAGACGAACAACTGGAAGACCAGTCGGCTCTATGTGCAGTTCAGCACCAACGACGCGGGTCTGGACAGCTTCCTGCAGACCATGGGCGCCCGCCGGGACCAGCTGAAGAAGGACGACATCGCCATCGGCGCCCGCGACCAGAAGGTCAGCGGCTGGCACTTCAACGGCCCCGGCCCCTGGTGGGGACTCACACACGCGCAGAAGAACCCGGCGCCCACCCAGGACGTCGTCGTGAACAGGTCCGACCCGGACAACCCGATGGTCTACGTCGTCTCCCGCACGGTGCCGTGAGCACCGGCATGCCGCCAGCACCCGCCCCGGCCGGTCTCCAGGGCCCGTTGTCAGACCCCGCCCGTAGAGTCGAAGACGGCTGATCCGACACATGGGCGGGAGGTGGCAGGACGCATGAGCGGCGGCACGGCGGCAGTGGCCGAGGGCACGGAGGGGTCCGGGGAGACCGGGAGCCCGCTCCCGGTGCGCCTCGCGTCCGTCTATCTCCCCGCGCCCCTCCCGCGCGAGGGCCGCATCGCCTTCTGGGACCCCGACGGCGGCCCGCTGCCCGCCGACGGCCCCACCGCCGAGCTGACCGTCGTACGCCGCCATGGCGCGAGCGTGCGCCGCCGCCAGGTGCCCGCACGGACCCTGCCGCTCGCCGAGGCCCTGCCGCTGCTGATCCGGGCCCGCCGCGATCCGGCCGCCCATCCGGCCACGGCCTGCTGGGGCGCCGCGGCGCTGCACGCGCTGCGGCTGGTCGCGCGCGGCCGGCTGCTGCCGGGCCTGACCCCGGGCGGCCAGGACGCCTGGCGGGCCGGCCCGCTGGAGCCCGACGACATCGCGCACCTGCGCGCGGTGGCCGCGGCTCTGCCCCCGGAGGGCCACGCCGTGCCGCTCCCGGACCCCGGCCCGCTCCGGCTGCCCGAGCCGGAGGCCCTGATCCGCTCCTTCCTGGACGCGGTCGCCGACACCCTGCCCCGCACCCCGGCCGCCCCGCACACCTCCGGCCGGCCCTTCGCCGCCCGGGAGCCCGTAGCCCTGCCGCAGGCCCATGAGTGGGCGGCCGAGGTCGCCGCCGGCATGGACGCGGGCGTACGGATCTCGCTCCGCCTGGACCTGTCGGCGTACGGCGTCTTCGACGCCGGTGTGCACGACGGCGCCCGCGCCGCCGGAGCGGCCGTCGTGCAGGTGCACAGCCTCGCCGACCCCACGCTGGTGGCCGACGCGGCGACCCTGTGGGCGGGGGAGGCCGACACGGCGTTCGGACCCCGTGCGCGCGTGGACGCCGCCCTCGCCGTACGACGCGCGGCCCGGGTCTGGCCGCCCCTGGACCGGCTCGCCGAGCAGGAGGTGCCGGACGTCCTCGCCCTGTCCGAGGAGGAGTTGGGCGAGTTGCTCGGCGTCGGCGCCGCACGGCTGGGCGCCGCCGGGGTCGCCGTGCACTGGCCCCGGGACCTCGCCCGCGATCTGACGGCCGCCGCGGTGGTCCGCCCGGCGCCCGGCTCGGCGACCGACGGCACCGGCTTCTTCGAGAGCGAGGACCTGCTCCAGTTCCGCTGGCAGCTGGCGCTCGGCGGGGAGCCGCTCGGCGAGGCCGAGATGGACGCCCTCGCCGAGGCCCACCGCCCGGTCGTACGGCTCCGGGACCGCTGGGTGCTGGTCGACCCGGCCCTCGTCCGCAAGGCCCGCAAGCGCGAACTGGGCCTGCTCGACCCGGTCGACGCACTCTCTGTCGCGCTCACCGGTACCGCGGAAGTCGACGGCGAGACCGTCGAAGCCGTCCCGGTCGGCGCCCTGGCCGCCCTCCGCGACCGCCTCACGGCGGGCCTGCACCCCGCCGACCCGCCGGCGGGCCTCGCCGCCACCCTCCGCGACTACCAACTGCGCGGGCTCGCCTGGCTGGACCTCATGACCTCGCTCGGCCTCGGCGGCTGCCTGGCCGACGACATGGGCCTCGGGAAGACCGTCACCCTCATCGCCCTGCACCTGAAACGCGCCCGCACCGAACCGACCCTCGTCGTCTGCCCGGCCTCCCTGCTCGGCAACTGGCAGCGCGAGATCACCCGCTTCGCACCCGGCGTCCCGGTCCGCCGCTTCCACGGCCAGGGCCGCACCCTGGACGGACTCGACGGCGGCTTCGTCCTCACCACGTACGGCACGATGCGATCGGCGGCCGCACAACTCGCCGACCGTCCCTGGGGCATGGTCGTCGCCGACGAGGCCCAGCATGTGAAGAACCCGTACTCCGCCACGGCCAAGGCGCTCCGCACGATCCCGGCACCGGCGCGCGTGGCGCTGACCGGCACACCCGTGGAGAACAACCTCTCCGAACTGTGGGCCCTGCTCGACTGGACCACCCCGGGACTCCTCGGCCCCCTGAAGTCCTTCCGCGCCCGGCACGCGCGTGCGGTGGAGAACGGCGAGGACGAGGAGGCGGTGGAGCGCCTGGCCCGCCTGGTACGGCCGTTCCTGCTCCGCCGCAGGAAGTCCGACCCCGGCATCGTGCCCGAGCTGCCGCCCAAGACCGAGACCGACCACCCGGTCCCGCTCACCCGGGAACAGGCGGCGCTGTACGAGGCGGTGGTGCGCGAGTCGATGCTGGCCATCGAGACCGCCGAGGGCATCGCCCGCCGAGGCCTGGTGCTGAAGCTCCTGGGCGCCCTGAAGCAGATCTGCGACCACCCGGCGCTGTATCTGAAGGAGGACACCCGGGCGGAGCGCCTGGTGCACCGCTCCGGCAAACTCGCCCTGCTGGACGAGCTGTTGGACACCCTGCTGGCCGAGGACGGCTCGGCGCTCGTCTTCACCCAGTACGTCGGCATGGCCCGCCTCATCACCGCGCACCTGTCCGCCCGCGCGGTCCCGGTGGACCTGCTGCACGGCGGCACCCCGGTCCCGGAGCGCGAGCGCATGGTGGACCGTTTCCAGAGCGGCGAGACCCCGGTCCTGGTGCTCTCCCTGAAGGCCGCCGGCACCGGCTTGAACCTCACCCGCGCGGGCCACGTCGTCCACTTCGACCGCTGGTGGAACCCGGCCGTCGAAGAGCAGGCCACCGACCGCGCGTACCGCATCGGCCAGACCCAGCCCGTCCAGGTCCACCGCCTGGTCACCGAGGGCACGGTCGAGGACCGCATCGCCGAGATGCTCACCGCCAAGCGCGCCCTGGCCGACGCGATCCTCGGCTCCGGCGAGACGGCCCTCACCGAACTGACCGACCGCGAGCTGTCCGACCTCGTCTCCCTCCGGAGGACACCGTGAGTCTCCCCCCGGAGAACCCCACCCCCCGCCCCGCCGACCCAGCCCGCCGCGCCCTACGGGCAGCCCGGGAACGGGCTGACTCCGAGCACGCCCAGGCGTCGGAGGGGGCTGAGGAGGCGGTGCGCTCGGCACCGGCTGGGGGTCGGTGGCCGGCGTCGGAGGGGGCTGAGGAGGTGGCGCGCTTGGCACCGGCCGAGGGTGTGTCGGAGGCACCCGACATGCCCGGGGATGCCGCGCTCTTGGCACTGGCCGGGGGTTGGTCGCAGGCGTCGGAGGGGGCTGAGGAGGCGGTGCGCTTGGCATCGGCCGGGGGTTGGTCGCAGGCGTCGGAGAGGGGTGAGGGAGCGGAGTGCTTGGCATCGGCCGAGGGTCGGTCGGAGGCACCCGAGAAGCCCGGGGACGCCGCCCCCTTCGCACAGACCGACGGATTGCCGCAGGCACAGGCGGGCCTCGCCGCGCCTGTGACGGAACGTCCGGCCGGCTCTGCGTCGGGGCGCCGTGCCGAGCTCGTGGGGGAGGGTTCGCCCGGTACCGGGTCGAGGTGTCCGGCTGAGTTTTCGGGTGAGCGTCCGGTCCCCGAGCTGAGCCATCTCGCCGACCCTGTGGGTGAGCGTTTGGCCGGCACGGAGTCGGGGCGCCCTGCCGAGCTCGCGGCGGGCTCGGCCGGCACCGAGCCGAGCCGCCTCTCCCAGCCCGCGGCCGAGCGTCCAGTCGGCGCCGAGCCGAAGCGCCCCGTCGCCCCCGCGGCCGAATGCCCAGCCGGCGCCGGGTCGAGGCCCGCCGACGCGGCGCGAGCGGCGCTGAGGGCCACCTTCACCGCGCCGTCCGACGTGACCGACGTGACCGCGGCGGCCGAGGACGAGTGTTCAGCCGGCGCCGGGCCGAGGCCCGCCGACGCGGCGCGGGCGGCACTCAGGTCCACCGTCACTGCACCGTCCGCCGCGACCGCACCCTCCGTCGTGACCCCACCGTCCGCCCCGACGGCCTCGGCCGAGGCCGAGGACGAGGACGAGCGCCCCGTGCGGTCGGCCCGCCCGGCTGCCGCGCAGAGCGGGCGTGCTCCCGCACCGGGTGGGCGTCCCGCCGACATGGCCCGGGAAGCGCTGCGCGCGGCCCGGCGGGAGGCCCAGCGGGCCGAGGCCGAGGCGGCGGAGGCTGCCGCGCGCGGCAAGCGGACGCCGGAGCCCCGTACCGGGCGCGACCCCCGCGCGACCAACAGCTCTGCCTCCACGGCACCGCGCACCGCACCCGGACTGGGCTCCCGGGCCACTGCCCGCGTCAAGGCCGCCCAGGAAATGCGGCACTACCTGGCCAACGCCTTTCAGATGCCGACGTGGTCCGACACCCCGGAGCAGGAGACCCCGGCCGCGGACCCCAGCGCCCACTCCGGCGACCCCGCCCACCCGGGGCAGTCACGCCCTGCCCCCGCTCTCCCCTCCGACGACACCGAACTGGTCCATCCGAGGGCGTCGCGTCCTGCCCCTGCCGACCCCGCCGAGGCCGCGGAACCGGTTCACCCTTGGCAGTCGCGTCCTGCTCCCGCTCCCCCCTCCGACGGCACCGAACCGGACCACCCGGCCCCCGCATCGGCGGCCCCGCGCCTGCCCGCCACCATGGCCACCCCGCACCGCGACTCCGAACTCCGGCGTACGTTCCCGGAGTTCCCGCCCCGTGGGGCCACCGGCGAGGGTGCGTCGTTCGCCGGAACCTGGTGGGGCAACGCCTGGGTGGCCGCGCTGGAGCAGGGTGCCCTGGACCCCAAACGGCTGGCGCGTGGGCGCGGATACGCCGATCAGGGCCATGTCGACGCGATCACCGTGACGCCGGGGCTGGTGCTGGCGTACGTGCGTGGGAGCCGGCCCCGGCCGTACCGCGTGCAGGTGCGGGTGCGCACGCTGGACGACGAGGACTGGGGGCGCTTCCTGGACTCGGCCGCCGACCGGCCGGGGCACATCGCCGCGCTGCTGGACAAGGAACTGCCCCAGTCCCTCGCCGACTGCGGGGTCCCTCTGCTGCCCGGCCCCGGCGACCTCGCCCCGCGCTGCAGCTGTCCCGACTCCGGTCACCCCTGCAAGCACGCGGCCGCGCTCTGCTATCAGACGGCACGGCTGCTCGACGCCGACCCGTTCGTGCTGCTCCTGCTGCGCGGCCGGGGTGAGAAGGCCCTGCTCGACGCGCTGTCCCGGCGCAGTGCCGCCCGCGCGGCCCGCGCCGCCCAGGATCGCCGGCCGGAGTCCCTGCCCGGCGTACGCGCGACCGACGCCCTCGCCGCACGCCAACTACCGCCGCTGCCACCACCGTTGCCCGCGCCCTCGCACCCCGAGCAGCCACCGGTGTATCCGGCGGCGCCCGGCGGCCCGGACCCCTTCGCGCTGGACCAGCTGGCGACCGACGCCGCCGCCCGCGCCCACGCGCTGCTCACCACCGGACACGACCCGGTGGGCGAGCTGACCCTGTGGCAGGACGCGGTGCGACTGGCCGCGGCCCGCCCCGGTTCCGGCCTCACGGCCACCACCCGTACCCTCTACGCCACGCTCGCCACGGCCGTCGACCGCACCCCGGCCGACCTCGCGCGTGCCGTCGCGGCCTGGCGCCAGGGCGGGCTCGCGGGACTGGCCGTCCTGGAGGAGCCGTGGGACCCGCCGGCCGGCCGCTTCGACCGGGCCCGCCCGCTGCTGCTCGCCGCCGACCTGCCGGCGTTCCGCCCCTGGCGCAACCACCTCACCCACCCCCGCGGCCACATCCAGCTCCGCTTCGGCCGCGACGGCCTGTGGTACGCCTACGAGTCGGAACCCGGCCACGACGACTGGTGGCCCCGCGGCACCCCGGACCTCGACCCGGTGGGCGCGCTGACGGGCCTCGGCACCCCCGACGACAGATGACCGACGCGGGCCGATGACGTCGTCACAGGCGCCGTACACCGCGCTGAGGCCGGGGCCTACACTCAGTTGGTAGCCGCAAGCAACGGAACGTGAGGGAAGATCGGCACACGTGATCGAGGAGGGCGGGAGAGCGCCGGGCGCAGGGCGGACGAGCCCGTCACGCGCCGGCGTGAGGGGGAGTCGACGCGGCTCCCGGAGTCGCGGCCGGCTGAGGACCGGTGCCGTACCACCCGTCCGCTGAAGCGTCTCGACGACGACCTGGTGGACCGCACAGACATGAGCCTCGAAGCCGGGCGGAGCCCGGGCGGTGAGGCGAGGCAAGGAGATCCGCACGCATGACCACGTCCGCATCCCCGGCCCGCGGGGGAACCACAGCGATATCCGGGTCGGCACCCCCGGCCGACGGCAGGCTGACGCACCGTCAGATCATGACGATCCTCAGCGGCCTGATGCTGGGGATGTTCCTCGCCGCGCTCGACCAGACCATCGTCAGCACCTCGATCCGCACGATCGCCGACGATCTGCACGGCCTCAGCGCGCAGGCATGGGTCACCACCGCGTATCTGATCACCTCCACCATCAGCACGCCGCTGTACGGCAAGCTGTCCGACCTCTACGGCCGCAAGCCCTTCTTCCTGGCGGCCATCACGATCTTCGTCGTCGGCTCGGCGGCCTGCTCGTTCGCCACCTCGATGACCGAACTGTCCGCTTTCCGGGCCTTCCAGGGCATCGGCGCGGGCGGCCTGATGTCCCTGGCGCTGGCGATCATCGGTGACATCGTCCCGCCCCGCGAGCGGGCCCGGTACCAGGGCTACATGCTCGCGACGTTCGGCTCCTCCAGCGTGCTGGGCCCGCTGATCGGCGGTTTCCTCGCGGGCCGCAGCAGCATCCTGACCATCACCGGCTGGCGCTGGGTGTTCCTGGTCAACGTGCCGGTCGGCATCATCGCGCTGTTCGTCGTCGCCAAGGTGCTCAACCTCCCCCACACCCGCCGCGAGCACCGCATCGACTGGTGGGGCGCGCTGACCATCGCCATCGGTGTGGTGCCGCTGCTGCTCGTGGCCGAGCAGGGCCAGTCCTGGGGCTGGACCTCCACGAAGTCCTACGCCTGCTACGCGGTCGGCGCGGTCGGCCTGATCGCCTGGGTCTTCGTCGAACGGGCCATGGGCGAGGAGGCCCTGATCCCGATGCGGCTGTTCCGCAGCGCGGTGTTCAGCAAGATGAGCCTGCTGTCCGTGATCATCGGTATGGGCATGTTCGGCGGGCTGATGATGGTCCCGCTTTATCTGCAGATCGTGAAGGGTGTCAGCCCCACCAAGTCCGGTCTGCTGATGCTGCCGCTGATGGTCGGGATGATCGCCGGGACCATCGTGGTCGGCGGCATCATCCAGAAGACCGGCAAGTACAAGATCTTCCCGGTCATCGGCTCGCTGCTGATCATCGCCGCCATGCTGCTGTTCCACTACCGGGTGCAGTGGGACACGGCGCTCCCGGAGACCATGGCCTACATGGCGCTGTTCGGCATCGGCCTCAGTGGATGCATGCAGATCCTGACGCTGGCCGTGCAGAACGCCGTCGAGCCCAAGGACATGGGCGTGGCGACCGCGTCGGCCACTTTCTTCCGGCAGATGGGCGGCACCGCCGGTACCGCGATCTTCCTCTCCGTGCTGTTCAGCACCGTCGGCGACAAGATCGGCTCGGCCTTCCGGTCCGCGGCCGGGACGCCCGCCTTCCAGGCCGCGCTCCATGACCCGGCCGTGCGGGCCAACCCCGCGAACGCGCCGGTGCTGGAGATGTTCAAGCACCCAGGGGCGAGCGGCGGCAGCGGCTCGGGCGTGCTCGACGACTCCTCGTTCATCCAGCGACTCGACCCGCGCCTGGCCCAGCCGTTCAAGGCCGGCTTCACCGACTCGATGCAGCTCGTGTTCCTCATCGCGGCGGCCGTGATGGTCCTGGGCCTCCTGGTCGCCGTATGGACCAAGGAGGTGCCCCTGCGCCAGGTCTCCGGGCTGGAGGCGCGAGCGGCGGAGGAGAACGGAGGCCCGGCACCGGAACCGGCCGCGGCCACAGCCGCCGAGTCTGCCGCCGAGTTCGCCGCCGTCGAGTCTGTGGCCGCGGAGCCCGATGTCGCCGAGTCTGGCGGCATCGAGCGTGCGGCCGTAGAGCTCACCGCCGCCGCACCAACTCCCGCCGGGAGCCGGCGCGATGCCGCGCCGGCGGCCGACCGCTTCGAACCCGTGGCCGGCGCCCCGCAGTACAGCGTCCGCGGCCGGGTACTGGACGGCGCGGGCGCGCCGGTGCCGCAGGCCGTGATCACCTTGATCGACGTGGGCGGACGGCAGCTCGGCCGCGCCGTCAGCGGCGAGGACGGCGGTTACGCCCTGGCCGTCACCGGCCCCGGCACTTATGTGCTGATCGGCGCCGCGGGTGCCCGGCAGCCGCAGGCTGTCACGGTGGTGGTCGGCGACGAGCGGCCGGTCGAGTGCGACCTCGCGCTCAGTGGCACCGTCGCCCTCACCGGGTCGGTCCGGGACGCCGTAGAGGGGCACCCGCTCGCCGGAGCCCTGCTGGTTGCCACCGATGTGCGCGGCGAGGTCGTGTCCTCCGGCACCTCGGCCGCCGACGGCGCCTTCGCGCTCGCCGACCTGGTCCCCGGCGGCTACACACTCGTGGTGAACGCGGCCGGATACCGCCCGGCCGCCCTCCCGGTCGACGTCACCCCGGGAGCCACGGACGCCTGCGAGATCCGCCTCGAACCGGGCGCCCGGCTCCGCGGCACCGTCACCGCCGCCACCGGTGACCCCCTCGACGACGCCAAGGTCACCCTGCTGGACTCGGCCGGCAACGTGGTCGGCACCACGATCACCGGCTCCGACGGCGCCTACGGGTTCACCGACCTGGACGGCGGCGAATACACCGTCATCGCCAGCGGCTACGCCCCGGTCGCCGCCTCGCTGCGCCTGGACGGCAGCGGCATGACCGGCTTCGACCTCGAACTCTCCCACGAGGACGAGTCCCGGTAGCGCCTGTGACCGGCCGCGAGCGCACCGTGCTCACGGCCGGGACACGATGACAAAGCCCCGCCGGAATGTCCTGCTGGAATGCCCCGGCGGGGCTTTCTTTCCGAGGGTGGGGTCACGCCACAGATCGAGGGTGTGCCGGAGCCTCGCGCCGACGTGCTCGTTGTACGTACGGGCCTCGGCGCTCTGTACCAGGGCGTCGAACACCTGACAGTCCGCCATTTCGGGGTCGCCGGTGAGTTGGTACCCCGGAAGGGCGGGTGGCGATCGTGAGAGGGAATCCGGAGAGGGCCTTGCGCAGGGCCGCGATCTCCAGCGCGAGCAGCGTGAGCAGCGCCAGCACCAGGTAAATAATGGCATTTGGGATGATGGCGAAGAATTCGAGAGACCGACAGAATGCGTAAATCCTTCCTGGCAGCGGGCATGACGCTGGCCGCCACCCTCACCGGCTGCACCACCGCGCTTTCCCCGCCGGGCCGCCCGGGCTGGAACGCCGAGTCCGTACGGGAAGCCACTGAGGAGTACACGTCCCTCTGTGCCGATCCCACCGGAATGCCGGGACCTGGCGGGGGCGTTCCACCGGTCGCGCCGGCCGTCGCGAGGACGGGCGAGGTGCCGGTGTTAGCAGGGCAGACAGGCCGAGGCGAAGGTGACGAACAGCCCATGCCTCTCCTGCCGGTAGGAATGGCTCTCGCCTTCTGCGTCTACGGCCCACCTCCCACGCCTACGCCTGCGGCCCAGGTGCCCGCCCCGCCGTCCTGTCCGGCCCAGCAGGTCTCCGCCGCGCAGCCGAGACCGGGGATCGCCTGGGCCCTCGCCGCCGACGGCACGCCCACCCCCTTCCCGTACCCGCAGCTCGGGGCCTCGCGCGAGGGTGACTGCCTTCCCGCCGTGGACGACGTTCAGGCGTGGCTGTGGCGTTGACCCCTTGAGCGACTCGGCGCGGGGCTTCCCTATCGCCGGCGTCCGCGCGGAGGAACAGCCCCTGTTACGCGCTGACTTGGCGGCACCCGGCGACTGGACCGGCCTCGCGACAGGCCGCCGCCCGGCTGTGGCCGTCGGCTCGGGCCCGAACTGCGCGGCCGCACTCGCGGCAGGCGCGGCGGCGCTCGTCCGCCGTAGCCCTTGGCCCTCACTGTGGCGCGGATCCGAAGAGCCCGCCGCCGATAGGGAAGCCCCACGCCGAGCCGATAGGAACTCCGCCCCAACCGGGAAACGGTGCGTGAACCGGGTGGTCAGGATCTTCGCCAGAAGCCGTTGCGACGGGGACCTGCGCGCGGAGCCGTGAGACGCCGAAGCCGCACTGGAGCGCTCCGGCGTGGTTTCGGTGTGAGATCGGTTGCGCTCGCACGAGTGGTTCCCGGGGGCGGTGCAGGAATGCCTGCCCGAGCAGCCGACCCGCCGCAGGAAGGCACTCCCCGGTGCGAAATACTCTCCCGATGAGTTCACGCACTTCTCCGATCAGCCAGCCGATCACGATACGGAGGGCAGTCGCGCAGGATGCCAAACGGCTCACGCGGCTCGTGCGTGGCTCAGGGGCCTACGAGGGTAAGTACGCAGCCGCAGTGGCGGGCTACCGGGTCGGTCCTGATTACATCGAAGCCCACCGCGCCTTCGTAGCCGTCGGCGCCGACGAGCATGGAGGCCGGGTCATCGGGTTCTACTCGCTCGTCCTCGCTCCACCGGAGCTGGACCTGCTGTTCGTCGCCGACGAAGCGCAAGGACGCGGTATTGGACGGCTGCTCGTCGCGCACATGCAGTCCGAGGCCCGTGCTGCCGGGCTCGACCGTGTCAAGGTTGTGTCACATCTTCCCGCCGAGGACTTCTACCACCGCGTCGGTGCAGTGCGGACCGGGACCGCGCTCGCGAACCCGCCCGCCGTGCCGTGGGACCGTCCCAAATTCGAGTTTCGTATCCCTTCGGAATGACGCGGTGCCGGTTTGCAGGGCACCGGCTTCGCCTGCATGGTGGCCGGCATGCAGGAGCCGCTGGACGCCGCGCGCTCCGTGTGTGCCGTCGTCTCTGCACCAGCGGGGGAGTCGCCTGCGCCAGCGGCCTGGAAGTAGTCACAGCCTTTGCCCCGTGGAGCTTGGCCGGCCGGCGTCGGTGCGGCGCGCGGTGGAGCGGGCGGCGGAGGTCCGGCCGTAGGCCGACTGCAGGTCGCTGGGGCCGTAGGCGGTGGGCGGTGGGCGGTGGGGGAGTCCGCGGCGGCGTTCGGCCGGACGGTCTACGGCGCGATGCCCTTCCTCGCCGCCTGCTCTTCCTGGAAGGCGGTGGTGCCGCTGGTGACGCGCAGGGCGTTGCAGGATGCGTGGTCCTTCTTCGGGGTGCCGACGCACTGCAGCATCTCCAGGCGGAACCGCCGGCCCCGCCCAGCGCTACGGCGTGGGGGGCCGTCGCGGGGAGCGGAGTACGAGCAGGGTGATCTCGCTCGGGGCGAAGACGCGGAAGGGCGGGCCCCAGAAGCCGGTGCCACGGCTGGTGTAGAGGAGGGTGCGGGTGCCGTGGCGGCTGAGGCCGGCGAGGGCGGGCTGGTCGATGCGGACCAGGTGGTGGAAGGGCCAGATCTGGCCGCCGTGGGTGTGGCCGGAGAGCTGGAGGTCGACGCCGCCGGCTGCCGCCCGGTCGACGAACTTGGGCTGGTGGGCGAGGAGCAGGACGGGGTGGTCGGGGTCGGCACCGTGCAGGGCTCCGGCGAGGTGGGCGCCGTGGCCGGCGAGGCCGGAGGACTCGGCCGTGACGTCGTCCACGCCGGCGACCACGAGGGTGTCGCCGCCGCGTTCGAGCAGCAGATGGCGGTTGCGCAGCGGCTCCCAGCCCAGCTCGTCCATCAGGTCGACCCAGCCCTGGGCCTCGCTGTAGTACTCGTGGTTGCCGGTGACGTAGACCCGGGCCCGGGTGGCCTGCACGGTGCCGAGTGGGGCGGCCTGGGCGCGGCGGCGTTCGGCCGTGCCGTCCGCGATGTCTCCGGTGTGGCAGACCAGGTCGGCCTTCAGCGTGTTGACCGTCTCGCAGACTCGCGCCGACCAGCGGGCGCGGTCGAGCGGGCCGTAGTGGGTGTCGGTGATGAGGACGACGCGGGTGCCGTCCAACCCGGCCCCCAGGCGCGGAAGTTGCACGTCCAGGCGGCGTACCCGTGGTACGCGGCGGGCCTCGGCGTACCCCCAGGTGAGCAGCACGGTGGCTGCGCCGAGGACCGCCCAGGTGACGATCCGGGCCCGGTCCTGGCCGTCGCCGACGCCGGTCACGGTCAGGGCGAGCCGCAGCGGGACGCCGAGCACGACGGACCAGGTGAACAGGGTCCAGATGGCGCCCAGGAGGGTGTCTCCGACGATCGCCGCCCAGTCCTGCTGGCGTCGGCCGTGGCCGCGCACCATCGCGAGCGGCATACCGATCAGGCCGAGGGCGAACAGGGCGGTGCCGGCGAGCGTGACAGGGAGCGGCCAGTGCTGGCCGGTGTGCAGCAGCAGCCAGCAGGGCACGGTCCACAGCAGGACGGGGGCGATCAGGGGGAGGTAGCGCATCAGACGGTGCAGTCGGCTCTGCTGAGTCGCGTGCGCTGCACTGTCGGCGGATCGGGTTTCGCTGGTGTCGGTCACGCTTCCCCTCCTTGAGCAACCAGGCTGCCATTGCGCGCACTGTATCCGGCCGTCCCGGGCCGGTCGGACGGGGTGCTCATGGTGGGCAGCCCCAGGTGGCGAGGTTGCCTCCGAGTTCGCCCCCGGCTCACGCGGTTGGTGACTCTGCTCCTGACCGGGGCCGCGGCGGCTTCGAACGGTGAGGAGTAGAAGCTCAGAAAGCTCGCGAAGGCGTCGGCCGTCAAAGCCCGCACCCAGGCCATCAACCAGCTCAAGTCCGTCCTCGTTACTGCCGACCACCCTGCCTTCCGGGAAGAACTGGCCGCACTGGGCAGCCGAGCGGCACGCCACTGGTCACCGGCCGTTGCCGGGGCGCAGTGACAGCGAGCACGAGCAGTCCGGCCTCTGCCATGAACAGAGCGAAGAAGGACGGTCGGTACCCGCCCGATGACCCCATCCACCGCCGGACCGCCGGCTGAGCAGACAGCGCCTGGGCCACAATGCCCTCATGACCGACGACCAGTCCCGGAATCCCGCTCGTCCCCTGCTGCGACGCCCTCAGGACGGTGAGCTCATAGACGTTGCCGGTGTTGCTCACTTCTTCCGGCTCACCGGCAAGCACACGGGCGGACGCTTCGCCTTCGAGGAGTTCGGTCTGGCCCCCGGAGTAGTCGGCGCCAGACCGCACGTCCACGATGGACACGACGAGTACTTCTACGTCCTCGAAGGGGAGTTGACCCTCCACACCGGGGACGGTGAGGTAGCGGTCGGCGCCGGGCACCTGCTCGCCGCGACCCGCGGCACCCCGCATGGCTTCCGCAATGCGGGCTCGACTCCGGTACGGGCCCTGTGTCTGTACACCCCTGCCGGCTACGAAAACTACTTCCGTGATGTCCACGCCGCGGTGAGTTCCGGGGCCGAAGTGACCGATGAGCTGCTGGCAGAATTTCGCAGCCGCTACCGGACCAGTTCCTACTAGCGTGTCGGAACGAGGCGGGGCTCCCTCGCTGTGTCGCCTCCGTTCTCGGCACAGCCCGCGCCGCCCCTGCTTGGCCGGTGGCTTCGGTGATCACACGTGGTCCACGGACGGCTTCGGCGCCGTGCCTGTCGGCCAGTGGGACGAGGCGGACGTAGCGACTGATGCGGTCGACCAGTATGGCGATCGCGGACCGGATTCAACTGGCGCACAGACCTCGCCCACCGGTCGAGCACCGTGGCGGTGGGGACCACCGCACCTGAGGCGCACACCGATCCCTATGCTGGCGGCATGATCGATGTGCCGATTTCAGCGCTGGAAGTCGCGGTGGTCGAATCAGGGACCCGTGGCGTGGAGACCCTGCGTGACACCGCCACCTTCGCTCGCAGGCTCGAACTACTGGGGTATCACCGGATCTGGTACGCCGAGCACCACCATTCGCCCGCGATCGGCGCGTTCCCACCCGTGGTGCTGATTGCTCATGCGGCGGCCTCGACCTCAGCCATCCGGCTCGGATCGGGCGGAGTGCTGGCGCCCAACCATGCGCCCCTCACACTGGCGGAGCAGTTCGGAACACTGGCCGCGTTGCACCCGGACCGCATCGACCTGGGTATCGGCCGCGGCCCTGGAACCTTCGACGAGGCCACCGCGCGGGCATTGCGCCGCGGAGCCGGACCGGCGACGGACGCGCAGTACCACGACGACGTCGCTGCGATCCTGTCCTTTCTGGTCGACGAAGTGGCACTCGGCCCGCTGCCGGAGCCATGGCTGCTGTGCTCCAGTACCGCAGGTGCCGCCCTCGCAGCGCGACTCGGCCTGCCGATCGCCGTCGCACACCACATCCGGCCCGACAACACCTTCACGGTGCTGGAACGCTACCGTGCGGCGTTCACCCCGTCCCGCTGGTGCGAGCAACCCCGGGTTGTGGTGTGCGTGGAGGCGATATGCGCTGAGACGGAGCAGGAAGCGGCGTGGCGAGCCGGGCCCATGGACGTCGTCAAGGCCGGGCTGCTCAAAGGTCTGAGCGAGATTCCCTTCCCCACGCCCGCGGATGCCGCCGCCCATCCCTTCACGGCGGAGGAACGGCAGGCGCTTGCTGGTTTCCGCGCACAGCAGGCGTGCGGGACGCCCGAGGCCGTCGTACGCCGGCTCGCGCAACTGGCCGCCGAGACCGGAGCAGACGAACTCATGCTGACCACACCTGTCTACGACCTCGACGCCCGCGTGCGCTCCTACGACCTCATCAAGAAGCACTGCGAGGCCACGAAAGCGCCGTGACAACCGCGCCGCACCGAACCGTCCGCCCTGACCCGCCCACCAGGGCTGCCCCGCGCGCCGCATCAAGGAGGGCAAGCCCCGACGCGAAATCGTCCGACGCCTCATGAGATATGGGGCCCGGGAGGTCTTCCACCTGGTCGGACAGCTACAGCCAGGACTCCGCTCATAGGCTGTGACGCATATTCGACGCACGTGACGCACGCCCCGGTTCTGCAGTGCCTGGCAAGTGGTCTTGTAGGAGCTGGTCTCCCAGACGCCGGCAGGGCAACCGGCTCCCACCCACTGCAACACCGAGAGCTGCCGCTCATTGACCCGCCGTTTCAATGGCCCGCCTTCGACTTGAGGTTGACGTACCACGGCGGCATGTTGTCAGTTGCGTTTGTCAGCGACGGGTGGTTCGAAACAAGTCGCTCCAACGAGCGGGGGGCTGACGTGGACCGTGGCTACGCGACGATGGAGCGCAACGCCGACCGGTGCGCGGCCGGGTCTTCGCCGACGGGAGCGATGAGCTGCCATTGTGCGGGCGAACTGGGTGTCCGTGCGGCGATCTACGCCGTTGCCGTCAGCTCGGCCTGCGTGAGCTGCTGGCGAGTTGGCCCGGTGGCTACGGTCGGCGGCCGGAGCGGCAGGCCCCGCTCCTTCGTCGCATCACGGTGCCGGTGCGGTGGGTGTACCGAGGCGTGCGGGAGTGTGCGCAGGGGACGGCCGGTTACCGCCGGCACTCAACCGTCACCTGGCCCCAGGCCGCCGCAAGCTCCCATGCCTGCACGCCGGGGCCTTCGCCGGCCCCACCGGCGCGTTCCACCGGTCACGGCCTCACCAAGCCACAGACCGACCTGCTCGCCAGGCTCGGCGTCCCCCACCCCGAGCAGGACCTCGCCCTCCAGCCCACACCCCGCTGACCAGCCAGAACACCACCGCTCAGAGCAACGCCTGCCAGGCCGTCGTAGCCATGGCCACACAGGACAGACCCTCGATTCCGCGCTCCAGGCCACCGAATTACGTCGAACCCGGGACAGGGGCCCGCACCCGTAGGGGTGAACTTCCTACAGGGAACTCCACTTGATGAGTTCGCTGGAGAGATCGTTGGTGCCGGCGCACGAAGGAGGCACCCCTTGGCGGTGGCAGCGGCCCCACGTATGGTGATCGGAGTCACCCCCTTCGGGGAGGCAGATGCGCAACTGGCCGCTGCCGTCAGCAGAGTCGGCGGGCTCGGCGTCGTCGATCTCGGGGCCGGCGGCGGGGACGCCCGGGACGCTCTCGAACTCACCCGCTCCTGGTCGCCCGGTCCCTTCGGCGTCCGCCTTCGCGCCGACTGCGCGCTACGCCCCGACGAGCTGTACATCCCCGGCGAGGCCGGCCCGCACGTCGTGCTGGTCGCACCTGAATTTCCGTTGCGCCCGGGAGAGTTCCGCCCCGGGACCGTCGTCGCCGAGGTGCGTGACCTCCGCGAGGCTCATGCGGCCGTGTCCGCGGGAGCCGCCGGGCTCGTCGCGCGCGGCAGCGAGTGCGGCGGACCGGCCGGTGAACTGTCCACGTTCGTCCTGCTCCAGCAGTTCCTCGGCGACGACCGGATCACCGTGCCGGTATGGGCCTGGGGCGGCATCGGACCGCATACCGCCGCTGCCGCCGTGCTCGGCGGCGCCGCCGGAGTGGTACTCGACGTCCAGCTCGCACTCCTCGACGAGGCCGACACCGCGCCCGAAATCGCCGCCGCCCTGCGGTTCCTGGACGGTACGGAAACCCGCCGCGAGAACGGCCACCGCATCCTCGACCCACGTCGGCCGGGCCTGCCCGAGCCACTGCACGGCAGGCCGCTGCCGCTCGGCCAGGACGCCTTCCTCGCCCGCCGTTTCGCGCGGAAGTACAAGACCGTGGCGGTCGCCGTACGAGCCGTCCGTGACGCCGTCGACCGGGCCGCACAAGACCGGAGCGCGCCCGAAGCGCTGCGGCCCGGCTCCCCGATGTGCGGCGCGCTCGGTACGGAACTGCCCTTGGCTCAGGGGCCGATGACCCGCGTCAGTGACCAGCCCGGCTTCGCGGCGGCTGTTGCCGACGCCGGGGGGCTGCCGTTTCTCGCCCTCGCCCTCGCCGGCCCTGAGGACACCCGGGCCCTGCTCACAGGGACGCGCGCCGCGCTGAGGGACCGCCCCTGGGGCGTCGGTGTCCTCGGGTTCGCGCCCGAGGACGTCCGTGCCGCCCAGCTCGCGGCCGTACGCGAGGTCCGCCCCACCCACGCGATCATCGCGGGTGGCCGGCCCACGCAGGCCGCCGACCTGGAGAAGCACGGTATCCGTACGTTCCTGCACGTGCCCTCTCCCGGCCTGCTGGAGCAGTTCCTCGCTGCGGGGGCCCGGCGTTTCGTCTTCGAGGGCGCCGAGTGCGGAGGCCATATCGGGCCGCACAACAGCTTCCCCCTCTGGGAGGCCCAACTCGCCGTGCTCGACGACTTCCTGGCCGCGCGGCCCGACCAGGAAGGCCCCACGCTGGAGGTGCTCTTCGCCGGTGGCATCCACGACGAGCGCTCAGCCGCCATGGTCGCCGCGCTCGGCTCGGGAATCCGCGCGCACGGCGCGGCCACCGGCATGCTCATGGGCACCGCCTACCTCTTCACCGAAGAAGTGGTCGCCCGCAATGCCGTCCGCCCCCTCTACCAGCGGCAGGCACTCACCGCCGAGCGGACCACCGTCCTGCGCACCGGGCCCGGCCAGGCGACCCGCTGTCTGCCCAGTCCGTACTGCCGCACCCATGAGGCGCGCAGAGAGGAACTGGGCAGGCGGGGTGTGCCCGAGCGGCAGGCGTGGGAGGAACTGGAACGGCTCAACCTCGGACGGCTGCGCATCGCCGGCAAAGGCATCGAGCGCGTCGGCGGCGCCCTCCAGGACGTCGACGAGCCACGGCAGCTCGCCGAGGGCCTGTTCATGGCCGGCGAGGTCTCCGTCCTGCGTACCGCCACGACCACCGTTGCCGCATTGCATCGCCAAGTCAGCGAAGCGGCGGCGGATTTCTTCGAGCGGCGGTCCCGCGCTGTGACACCGTCGTCCACGCTTTCGTCCTCGGACCGGGAAGGGCCGGTGCCGGTGCCCGAACCCCTGGGGATCGCCGTCATCGGCATGGCCTGTATGTTCCCGCAGGCCCCCGACCTGTCGGCCTTCTGGGGCAACGTGCTCTCCGGCACGGACGCCGTCACCGAGGTTCCGCCCGAGCGCTGGGACCCTTCCGTCCACCATGGGCCGCAGGCGACCGCCCACGACGTGTCCGCCTCCAAGTGGGGCGGCTTCCTGCCCCGCATCCCCTTCGACCCGCTGCGTTACGGCATTCCTCCGGCCTCCCTGCCCTCCATCGATCCCGTCCAGCTGCTCGCGCTGGAGACCGCCGCGCGCGCTCTGGCGGACGCCGGTTACGACCAGCGTGAGATGCCGAGCGACCGCACCTGCGTGATCTTCGGTGCGGAGGCCGGCAGCGACACCGCGGATGCCGCCGCCCTGCGCGCCGTTCTGCCCTCCTACCTCGGCCGCCTCCCCGAGGAACTGGCCGCCCGACTGCCCGCCCTCACCGAGGACACCTTTCCCGGCATGCTCGGCAACGTCATCTCCGGGCGCATCGCGAGCCGGCTCGGTCTCGGCGGCGCCAACTTCACCGTCGACGCGGCCTGCGCCTCCTCGCTGACCGCCGTCGACGCCGCCTGCAGCCAGCTGCGCAGCGGCGCCGCGGACCTCGCCCTGTGCGGGGGCGCCGACCTGCACAACGGCATCAAGGACTACCTCCTCTTCTCCTCCGTGCACGTCCTCTCACCGACCGGCCGATGCCGCCCCTTCGACGTCGACGCCGACGGGATCGCGCTCGGCGAAGGCGTCGCCTGCGTCGTGCTCAAGAGGCTCGCGGACGCCGAGCGCGACGGCGACCGCGTCTATGCCGTCATCGAGTCCGTGGGCAGCAGCGGCGACGGGCGTTCGCTCGGGCTCACCGCGCCCCGCCCGCAGGGACAGCGGGCCGCCCTGGAACGCGCCTACGCGCAGGCCCGTATCCGTCCTTCCACGGTGGGGCTCGTCGAGGCCCACGGCACCGGTACGGCCGTCGGCGACCGCACCGAACTCTCCGCGCTCACCGAGGTGTTCACCGAGTCCGGCGCGGCACCAGGGGCATGCGTCATCGGCTCGGTCAAGTCCCAGATCGGACACACCAAGTGCGCCGCCGGGCTCGCCGGGCTGATCAAGACGGTCCTCGCGGTGCACACGGGCGTACGGCCGCCGACCCTGCATCTGCGTCGGCCCGACCCCGTCTGGGACGCGGACAGCAGCCCGTTCGTCTTCCACGACAGGCCGCTGCCGTGGGCGCGGCCCGCCGAGCAGCGGGTCGGGGGCGTCAGCGCCTTCGGCTTCGGCGGCACCAATTTCCACGTCGTGCTGCGGGGGTACGGCGGGGCCGCGCCGCCCCGCAGCGGCCATGACGTCTGGCCTGCCGAACTCCTCGTCCTGCGGGGCGCGGACGACGCGCGCGAGCTGCTGCGGCTGACCGAGCTCAACGACTGCTCAGGACGCCCCTGGCGACTGCGCGACCTCGCGCTGACCGCCGCACGGTGCGCCGGAGCGCACCCGGTCGGCGCCGCCGTGGTGGCAGCGTCCCTCGACGAACTGCCCGAGCTGCTGCGGGCGGTGGTCGCGGACGAGCCGGGGCCGGGGATCTTTCTCCGAGAAGGCGGTGCTGCCCCGGCGGGCAAGGTCGCCGTCCTCTTCCCCGGCCAGGGCAGCCAGCGCCCCGGCATGTTCGCCGAACTCCTCATCGCGTTCCCGCAGACCCAGCGCCATCTGCACCGGGCGCCCGCCGACGTCCTCTTCCCCCCGGCCGCCTTCGACACCGCGACCCGGGAAGCCAGGCGCGCCCGACTCGCCGACCAACGACACGCCCAACCCGCCCTCGGGGCAGTCGGCCTGGCGGCTTACCAGGTACTCAAGGGGCTCGGCGTCAGGGCCGACATGGTGGCCGGGCACTCGTACGGTGAACTGGTCGCCCTGGGCGCGGCAGGCGCCCTGTCCCTCGACACCGTGCTGGACCTCAGCGCCGCGCGCGCCGAGGCGATCGCGCAGGCGGTGGGTGACGAACCCGGTGCCATGGCCGTCGTCGCGGCGGAACCGGGGAAGGCGAACGCGCTGCTCAAGGAGGCCGGGCTGCTCGGAGAGGTGGTCGTCGCCAACCACAACGCACCCGCGCAGAGCGTCGTCTCGGGATGCGCCCCGGCCATCGAGCAGGCTCTCGCCGCGGCAGCGGACGCCGGGCTGGCCGCGCGCCGTCTCCCTGTCGCCTGCGCCTTCCACAGCCCGCTCGTCGCGGGGGCCGTGGAGAAGTTCGCCGAGGCGCTGACGGGTATCCCGTTCCGCACACCCGACATCCCGGTCTGGTCCAATACGACGGCCGACCGCTATCCGGACGATCCCGCGGGCGTACGGGAGCGGCTCGCCGAGCAGATCGCCGCACCCGTGCGCTTTGTCGAGCAGATCGAGGCGATGTACGCGGCCGGGGCCCGTGTGTTCGTCGAAGCCGGACCCGGCACGGTGCTCACGGGACTGGTCCGCGCCATTCTCGGCTCACGCCCGCACGTCGCCGTTCCCTTCGAACCGTACCCGGACGCCGGGCTGGCCGGACACCTCCAGGCCCTGGCCCGCCTCGCGGTGGCGGGCGTCCCGGTGGCGGCGGAGCGGCTGTTCGCCGGGCGCGACGCGCTCGTCGCCGACCCTGCGGCGGTGCCGGAGCAGGCGGGCTGGACGGTCGACGGCCACCTCGTCCGCACGGCCGACGGGGCGCCGCTGCCCGGGGGCCTGCAACCCGCCCGGCGGATCGACCCCCTCGCACTGCCCTCCGCACCGACGGACGGCCCCGGCCTGCTGGCCGAATTCCTGCGCGGCAGCCGGGAGATGGTGGCGGCACAACGGGACGTACTGCTGGCGTATTTCGGTGCGGGACAGACAGGCAGGTCGCCGGGTGCGCCGGACGTTCCGGCCGCGCCGGAGCCCGCACCCGGTCCGAGGCCCGAGGCCCTCACCGCGGCGACCGGGCCGGATGTGCTGAGTACGGTGCGATCCGTGATCAGTGAGCGGACCGGCTATCCGCTGGAACTCATCGAGTCCGAGCTGGACTTGGAAGCCGAGTTGAGCATCGACTCGATCAAGCGCACGGAGATCGTGGGTGAGATCGGCAGACGGCTGAGGGGAGCAGCCGGGCCGGATCGGGAGACATGGGCGGAAAGGGACCTGGAAGATCTGCTCCTGGCCCGCACGGCGGGGGCGCTCGCGGACCGGCTCGAGGCACGGCTGAGCGGAGCGCGCCAGGAGGAGGGCGCCGACGCGGCGACAGGCCGAGGGGAGGCACCCGAACGGGGTTCCGGCTCAAACGCCATGTCCCAGAGGTCCCCCGCTGCGTCACCCGAGGACGTGCCCGGACCCCGCCCGCCGTCCGCGGCCCCACCGTCCGGTGCAAACCGCCTCCACGCCCGGACACCTGCCGGAGCAACGGCCACCATGCGATACCTGCTCCGGGACACCACTCTCACCGGCGCGCCCGAGCCCGACAACGCCGTCCTGCGAGGGCGCCGCTTCCTGGTTCTGGCCGAGGACACGCCGCTGGCGCGCGCGCTCGTCGAGCGCCTGCGCGCACTCGGGGCCGCCGCCCGGTCCGACAGCCGCCCGGGCCCGCAGGAGAGCCACCAGCGCGATGACGGTGTCGTCCACCTCGCCGCGCTCACGCCGGGCACCACTCCCGTGCTGCCCGCCGCATTCCCCCTGTTCCAAGCCGTCCTGCGCGGCGGACCGCGCTGGCTGCTCTGTGCCCGGCCCGCTGGAGAGGACACCCGCGCGGCAGGGCTGAACGGATTCTTCCGAGCCGTCGCACAGGAGTACCCCAGCACCCTGGCACGTGTCGTCACCCTCTCCCCTGACCGCCCCGTCACCGCACTCGCGGACGATCTCGTCGGTGAACTCCTCGCCCCCGACCGGTGCCCGGTCGTCCGCCACACCGCCGACGGCATTCGACTGGGACCGGAGCTCCACCCGGCCCCGCTCGGGCCCGAGGCCGACGGCGACGCCACGGCGAACACCCTGGCCGCCGGTCTCGGTCCGGACAGCGTGGCCCTCCTCGCCGGCGGGGCCCGAGGCATCACGGCCCGCGTCGCCGTCACCCTCGCCGCTGCCGGATGCCGTGTCGAGCTCCTCGGCCGTACCGACGTGTCCGACGCCTGCGATGACCCCGGCCCCGGCCGGGCCCCCGACATCACCGCCCTGCGCTCCGTCCTCGCCGGGCGCGGCGGCCTGGCTCCCGGCGACGTCGACCGCGAAGCCCGCCGTGTCCTCGCCCGCCGCGAAGTCGCCGCAACCCTCGGTGAGATCGCCGCCGCCGGCGGGAAGGCCCGCTACCACTGTCTCGACCTGCGGGACGCCGAAGCCGTGCGCACCACCCTGGAGGACATCCACGCCGACGCCGGACGTATCGACGCCGTCGTGCACGCGGCGGGCGTCGTCGAGGACCAGTTGCTCGCCGACAAGCAGCCCGACTCCTTCGCGCGCGTCCACGGCACCAAGGTGAACGGTGCCCGCGCCCTGCTGGCCGCTCTCCGGGACCTGCCTCAACTCCCAAGCGTTATGGTCCTGTTCGGCTCTGTGACCGCGGTCCTCGGCAACCGGGGGCAGGCCGACTACAGCGCCGCCAACGACGCCCTCGCCACCCTGGGCCGCCACTGGCGGCGAGCCACCGGAAGCCGCACGCTCACCATCCACTGGGGCCCCTGGGCACCCGACCCGCGCCACCCCGGCATGGTCGGACCCGAGCTCGCCCGCGACTTCGCCCGCAACGGAATCGGGCTGATCGACCCGGAGGACGGCGTACGCGCGCTGCTGCGCGAACTCGCCCACGGCGATACGGACGTCGACGAGGTGGTCCTCACCGCCCCGGGCCGGCTCCTGTGACCGCGGCCCGTGAGCCCGTCGCGATCGTCGGCATGGCGGTGACCCTGCCCGGCGCGGGCGACCTCGGCACGTACTGGCGCAACCTCGTCGACGGTGTCGACGCCATCACCGACTTCCCCGAGGGGCGCTGGCATCCGGAAGGGATCGCCTGCCGTCGCGGCGGCTTCGTCGACGGCCTCGCCGACTTCGATCCGGCCGCTTTCGGGATCATGCCGACGGCGGCGCGTGGTACCGAACCCGACCAGCTGATCGCGTTGTGCACCGCCGCCGCGGCCCTCGCCGACGCGGGCGGTGCTCTGCCCGGTGACCGCAGCCGCATCGGGATCGTGCTCGGCCGGGGCGGCTACCTCACTCCGCGGACGTCCCGCCTGGACCAGCGCGTACGGACATCGGCCCAGCTCACTCGCACGGTGCGGGAGGTGCTGCCGGACATCGACGAAGAGCAGCTAGGCCTGCTGCGCACGGCCTTCCTCGACGCGCTCGGCCCCTACAGTCCCGGCGACGGGCTCGGTCTCGTACCGAACTTCGCCGCCTCCCGCGTCGCCAACCGCCTCGATCTGCGCGGCCCCGCCTACACCGTGGACGCGGCCTGCGCCTCCTCCCTCGTCGCTGTGGACCACGCGGTCACGGAACTGGCGCGCGGGCGGTGCGACGTGATGCTCGCCGGCGGAGTGCACCACTGCCACGACGCCACGCTGTGGAGCGTCTTCGCGGAACTGGGAGCCCTGTCGCCCTCCCAGCGCATCCGGCCCTTCCACCGGGACGCCGACGGCATGCTGCTCTCCGAGGGCACGGGCATCGTGGTGCTCAAGCGGCTCGCCGACGCACAGCGATCCGGTGACCGGGTGTACGCGCTCGTACGGGGCGTGGGCCTCGCCTCCGACGGACGCACCGTCTCCCTGGTCACCCCCGACCCCGCAGGACAGGCCCGCGCGGTGCGGCTCGCCTGGGCGGAGGCCGGACTCGACCCCACCGCCCCGAACGCGCTCGGCCTCCTGGAGGCCCACGGCACGGGCACCCCTGGCGGTGACGCCGCCGAACTGGCCGTACTGACTGAGGTGTTCGGCCGACCGAGCACCGGGGCGGACGCCGTCATCGGCTCGGTGAAGTCGATGATCGGGCATACCATGCCCGCGGCCGGCGTGGCGGGCATGGTCAAGGCGGCGCTGGCGATCCACTACGCGGTCCTCCCGCCGACCCTGCACTGCGACGCCCCGCACCCGGCACTGCTGGACACCCGCTTCTGCCCGACACTGACCGCTCGCCCCTGGGAGGCCGAAGTACGGCGGGCGGCGGTCAACGCCTTCGGCTTCGGAGGGATCAACGCCCACGTGGTGCTGGAGGAGGCGCCGGGGCCCGCCCCGGTCCGTACCTGGACACGGCGGGCCACCGTCACCGAACGCGAACAGGTGCTGCGCCTGGCAGCGGACAGCCCCCAGGCCCTGGCCGCGCTGCTCGACACCGACGACGCGGCCCTGCGCGCCATGGACGCGTGCGGGAGCGGTCCAGCCCGTCTGGCGATCGCCGGACCCGGCGCCAGACAGCTCGCGCTGGCCCGCAGGGCCGCAGCCCGAGGAAGACTGTGGGGCGGGCGCGGTGGCCTGTGGTTCGCACCGACGCCTCTCCTGGGACCCGGTGGGGGGCGGATGGCATTCCTCTACCCGGGCCTGGAGGCCGCGTTCACTCCTCAAGTCGACGACATCTGCGACCGCTTCGGAACCGATCGCCTCTCCACCGGGCACACGCGGGTCGGGGACGTCATCGCTCACACCGCCGCCCTGTTCGACGTCGGCGGACTGCTGTCGGCCGCACTCGACCGCATGGGAATCCATCCGGACGCCGTCGCCGGCCACAGCGCAGGCGAGTGGACCGCGATGATCGCAGGAGGGATCTTCCGGGAGGACAGGCCAGGGGCAGCGCTGCGCGACACCGTCACCCGGCATCTGCGGCTTCCCGCGCTCGCCTTCCTGGCCCTGGGTGCCCCCGCCGCGCAGATCGAGGACGTCCTTCCCGGATACCCCGGCGTCGTCGTCTCCCACGACGACGCCCCGCACCAATGCGTCGTCTGCGGCCCCCGGGACCAGTTGGAAGCCCTTGCGGCCCACCTGCGCGGCGAAGGCGTCCTCGGCCGCGTCCTGCCCTTCCAGTCGGGGTTCCACACCCCGATGCTGGCCCCCTATCTCGGTGATCTGCGGGACGCGTTGCCCCACCTTGCCATCCACCCGGCCAGGACGCCGGTGTGGTCGGGAACACTGACGGCGCCCTTTCCCGACGACGAGGCCGGCATCCGGGAGCTTTTCATCCGCCACCTCCTCGAACCGGTCCGCTTCCGGCTGCTGACCGAAGCCATGTACGCGGCAGGCTTCCGGGCCTTCGTCCAGGTCGGTGCGGGCCAGCTGCCGGCACTGGTCGGGGACACGCTCGCAGGCCGCGAACACCTGGCCGTCGCAGCCAACTCGCCCCGCCGCAGCGGCCTCTGCCAGCTCGACCGGGTCGCGGCCGCACTCTGGACGGTCGGCATGGAACCGGACTTCACCGCTCTCGCCACGCGCCGCACGACGGTGAACCTCGATCAGGAGGCCGGCCCGGTGCCGCTGCACCCACAGGCCCGGGAGCGACTCCGCGCCGTGCTGGGCCGGGGCCAGGGCCGCCCCGCCACTCCTCTGCACGACCTCGCCCGGTGCATCCCCGCCGCCGCCGAACTCGAGGCGCTGCTGACCGAGACGGCCACCACGGCGGCCGAGCTTTTCACGGCTGCCGAGCGTCCTGGCGGGGCCGAGCAGGCGATGCCCCCCACGACGGCCCCCGCCGTCACCCGCCGCGTCGTCGAGGCCGACGTCGACCACATGCCCTACCTCCTCGACCACTGCTTCTACCGGCAACGCCCTGACTGGCCCGAACTCGCCGACCGCTGGCCCGTCGTCCCCGCCACCACGATCGTCCAGCTCATGCTGGACGCCACCGACGCCGCCGGAACCCCCGTCGCCGTGCGCGACGCCCGCTTCCTGGAGTGGGCGGTCGCGTCACCGCCCGCTGCCGTGGAGCTGACGGTCACCGCCAAGCGGGACGGAGACGAATGGCACCGGGCCGCGTTCGGCCGCTATGCGCACGCCGACACCCGGACGGCTGCCGCTTACCCTGAGCCGCCTTCCCCATGGGCGTGCGACGAGCCCGAAGCCGCGCCCTGCGTCTCCGCCCGGGAGATGTACGAGCAGCGGTGGATGTTCCACGGACCGGGCTTCCAAGGAGTCACCGACGTCGTCGCACTCGGGCAACGGCATGTTCGTGGCGTTCTCACCTGTTTGAAGGCACCCGGAGCTCTTCTCGACAATGTCGGTCAGCTGCTCGGCTACTGGTTGATGGCGACTCACGTCGACCGCGTGGACGTCCTCCCCGTAGGCGTCCAGGAGATCGTCTTTCATGGCCCGCATCCCTCCCCCGGCTCCCGCGTCGACTGCCACATCCGGATCACCCAGGTCACGGACAAGCTGCTGGAAGGAGACGCGCAACTCGTGCACGAGGGCCGGGTGTGGGCCGGTGTCCATGGCTGGCAGGAGCGCAGATTCGACTCGAACCCCACGACCATCGCCGTCCAGCGAAGGTCCGACCACCACACGCTCTCGGTCCCTCAGCCAGGGGGCTGGCAGCTCGTCTTCGACCACTGGCCCGACCCGGCCTCGCTGGAGCTGATGATGCGCTGCCAGCTCGCCGGCGAGGAACGGACCACCTTCGCGCGCCGTCCCGTACGCGGCCGACGGCAGTGGCTTCTCGGCAGGTTCGCCGCCAAGGACGCGGTGCGCCGCCATCTGTGGGCACACGGGGCGGGGCCGGTCTTCCCCGGCGAAGTGCGGGTTCACAACGAGCCCTCGGGGCGTCCCCGCCCGCAGGGCGTGTACGGACGTCGGCTGCCGCCGCTGGAACTGTCCCTCGCGCACTGCCGAGAAGCGGCCGTCGCGCTGGTACGGCCCGGGGGTATCCCGGCCGGCATCGACGTCGAGGAGATCACCGATCGCCCTGCCGCCACGTATGACGCGGTGCTGGCTCCCGGCGAACGCGCCCTGTTCCAGCGCCTCGGCGCCGGGCCGGAGCAGCTGTCCCGGTTCTGGACGGCCAAGGAGGCGGCCGCGAAGGCGGAGGGGACAGGGCTCCGCGGCGATCCGCACGGATTCCTCGTCACGGCCATGGACCCCGACCGCTCCGACACCCTCACCATCCGTGCGCCCTCGGGCCTCTCGTACACCATCCGGCTCGCGCGTATCGACAACCCACCCGAGCTGCGGCCCAGGAGCTACATCGTCGCCTGGACTCACATGGCTGAGGTCCACTCCCGGATTCAGACGATTGGACAGACGCATGGACAGCAGTCATGACCAGCACACCCCCGACGCGGACGTGTTGGCCGTCCTGACCCGGGTCACCGAGGCCCTGGACGTCGTTCTCGACGACTGCCCACCGGACCCGGGCACCGTCACGATGGAGACCCGCTTCGTGGAGGACCTGGACCTGGAATCCATCGACCTGGTCACCCTCACCGGCGAGCTGCGCCGCCCCTACGGTGAACGCGTCGACTTCCCCGCCTACTTCGCCTCGCTCGACATCGACCAGATCGCGGATCTCACCGTCGGGCACCTGGTGCACCACATCGTGGAGCACCTGCGGTGACAGTCCTGCACACCGGACGTACCCGCCTCAACGTCGAGTGCCTCGGCAGTCCCGGCCGACCGGCCGTGGTGCTCGTCCACGGCCTGACCCTCAACAGCCTGGCCGCCTACTACTTCAGCGTGGCCGGCGAGCTCGCGGCCGCCGGCTACCACGTCGTGGTGTACGACCAGCGCGGCCACGGCCGCAGCGCACGGCCGCACACCGGCTACCAGCTCGAGGAGTTCACCGCCGATCTCCTCACTCTCCTCGACACCCTCGGCATCAGCCGACCCTTCTTCCTCGTCGGCGACTGCTTCGGCGGGGCGGTGGCCCTGGACTTCTCCCTGCAGTACCCGCACCGCCTGATCGGCACCGTCCTGATCGAGACCGTCCTCCCCACCCGCGACTGGGCACGGGAACTGAGCGAGCTGCTCGCCCGGCACGCGGAGGCGGTGCGCGATCCGCGGGCGACCGACCGGATCGAGCGGGAACACGGCCGCGACGCGGCCCGAGCAGCCCGCCGCTACCGGCCCCTGCTGCTCGACACCACCTTGATCGAGGACATAGCGGCCAGCCGTACCCGGGAAGAGGACGACTGGAACGCACTCGACGTATCGGTACTCGCCCTCTACGGAGGAGACTCCATCCTCGCCCCGACAGCGCCCGCACTGGAACGCGCCCTGCCGCTCTGCCGCACCGTCACCATCCCCGGCCATGGGCACCGCGTCCTGGTCGACGCCCGCGAGACGGTCGGTGCGCTGCTGGTCGGCTGGATGCGCGAAGGCCACCGGCGCCGGCAGGGAGCGAGTACACCATGAGCCGGTTTCTCTTCGTTGTTCCCCCGCTGGCCGGGCACATCAACCCGGCCGCCGCCGTCGCCGCCGAACTCGCCGCACGGGGCCACCGCGTGGCCTGGGCCGCGGTTCCCGGGACCGTACGGGACATAGCCGTTGGCGGCGCCGAGGTGTACCCCTGCGCGGCCCCGGCGCGGGTGCACCGGCCGTCCGCGTTGCGCGGGGCCGCGGCGCTGCGGTTCCTGTGGGAGGACTTCCTCCTGCCGCTGGCCGCGGCGATGACCCCGGGTACGAGGAAGGCCGTCGACGAGTTCCGCCCGGACGTGCTCGTGGCCGATCAGCAGGCTCTCGCCGGAGCCCTGGCGGCCGAGCGGTTCGGGGTGCGCTGGGCCACCTCGGCCACCACCCCGGCGGAGGTGGGCGGTTCCACTGCCACGCTGCCCAAGGTCGAAGCATGGGTCCGCTCCCTCCTGACGGGGCTGCGCGAGCGGTTCGGTGACCCCGGGGCCACGCACGATCCGAGGTTCTCCCCGGAGCTCGTACTGGCTTACACCGTCGCCGAGCTGGTGGACACGTCCGCGCCCAACGTGCGATTCGTGGGCCCCGCCCTCCACACCCGCCGTGCGGCGCCGCAATTCCCCTGGGAATGGCTCGACCGGAACCGGGCCACCGTCCTGGTCTCCCTCGGGACCGTCAACACCGACACCGGCAGCCGCTTCCTGGCCGAGTGCACGGCAGCGGTACGGAATCGGGCGCACCGCATGCAGGCCGTGGTCATCGACCCGGCCGGGATGCTCGCCGGGGCGGCGGACGCCACCGTGCTCACCCTGCTGAGGGTCCCCCAACTCGACCTGCTGCCCCGGATGTCCGCTGTGATCTGCCATGCGGGTCACAACACCGTCACCGAATCTCTGTGGCACGGGGTTCCGCTCGTGGTCGCTCCCATCCGCGACGACCAGCCCTTCGTGGCCGCCCGGATCACGGCTGCGGGTGCGGCGGTGCGGGTGCGCTTCGGCCGCGCCGACCGCGTACGGCTGGGAGCGGCGCTCGACACCGTTCTGGACGGGCCGGACCACCAGGCTGCCGCCCGGCGACTGCGGGACCGCCTGCGCGCGGCGGGAGGCACCGGTGCGGCCGCCGGGCACCTCGAAGCACTCGCGGCACGCCCATGACCGGAACGCTTCAGTTCCGGCGTGCAAGGAGCCTGTAGGCGTTGGAGAAGCCCGCACGCCGGGCGACCGGGGCGAAGCACAGGTCGAGCGCGTACGCGGCCAGCACGGCCGGCAAACTGCTCCTCCACAGGACCTTCCGCATGCACCGGGCCGTGGCGGACGGCGGCTGAGCATGCCAGGGCGCATCATCCCGGGGCAACAGGTGGGAGAGCAGGAACACCACAGCGCCGGCAAGGTCCACCGGCCGGTGCGCCACCCTGCGTTCGGTCCCCATCACGGTGAAGCCAGCCTCCTCCAGCGCCTGTTGCAGGTTACGACAGGGCATCAGGTGCAGATGCTGGGGCTGGAACCACGGCACCCACCAGCGGCCCAGCATCCAGGAATACGCCGACCCCGGGTCCGGAACCTCGATCTGGAGCAGCCCGCCGGGGGCCAACGCGGTGTGTGCGGCCGACAGTTGCGCGCGAGGATCAGGTGTGTGCTCCAGATAGTGGTGCATGCTCACCACGTCGTACCGCCCTGCCAGGGAAGGGGCCAAGTCCGTGAACAGGCCCCGCAGAGCCTGGTCGACTCGCCCTTCCGCTTCGGCGAACGCCACCCCTTCACCCAGGTCCAGGCCGTGGAACGTGCTCTTCGGGAATACCTGTCGCGCTGCCTCCGGGAAGTAGCCGTACCCTGTGCCCACGTCCAGCCAGCGCTCGGGGTCGACGAAGGGGCGCAGGGATTCCGCGGCGACTCGATGGCGCTTGCGGCTGCGTGGGGCTCCCAGCAGGCTCTCCGCGGTCTCCCGGCCGAGCCCGTCGTAGCAGTCTCGGTAGTAGAACTCCAGCCCCAGCTCGTTGAGTTGCGGGTTCTGGAAGTGGTGGCCGCATGCGAGGCACCGGTCGATGACGAAGGTGCCGGGCTTGTGCTGGAGAAGGTCGGTGGTTCGCAGACGCTCGCGCAGCCGGTCCGACTCGCACCAGGGACAGGTATCCCGTCTGGGCTCGAAGAACCGCTCGATGCTGGAAACCAGATCCTGCTGGTAGCGGGGACGGAAGGCAGCGATCTGCTCGGCTCGCGTCATCACCCTTGATGTGTTACCACTCCTCCGGCCGTCCTGAACCGCAGACCGACCAGAGCAACTCCAAAAGGGGACAGGGGCGTCGATGCCAGTCCCCTCGCACAGGGCTTGGTCGTGATCGGCGGTCGCCGGGTGTGCAGCGGTGGTGGCGGGGCAGCGCCGGAGGGTTGCGATGAGCCGGCCTGGAGGCAGGCCGCGACCCGACAGCAGGTCTCATCCTGGCGGAGGTTTCTCAAGACGGCGTAATAGCCTGCGTCGGCTCGCCCAAGTGCCGAGCGGCGAAAGCCACTTCACTGCCCGTACGCAGACGCGCGGGCATGCCGGACCGAACCAACGGGGCTTCCGCAGGGGCTTGCGGATCATTAACTCGCCGTCTTGATGCTTGAGCGGGACGGTGATGCCTACCGTGCTTGCGTGGTCGTAAAGGTTTTCCAGGGTGGTGATTTGCCGTTCGGCGCAACAGCAGGGCGCTCCCTCCGGCCCATCCGACGCCAGATCCGGCAGACGGCCGATGCGAGTCCCTGGTCGACCTCGTACCCGCGGACGGCAGCTGCTCCTACGACATGCACCAGGTCATCGAAGAGATCACGGACGACGGCGAGTACCTGGAGGTCCAGGAACGCTGGGCCCCGAACGTCATCGTCGCGCCGGCCCGTATGGACGGGCACACGGTCGGGATCGTCGCCACAGCCAACCCCAGTCCCTGGTCGGCGTCCTCGACATCCACGCGGCCGAAAAGGCGGCGCGATTCGTGCAGCTCGACGTACCGGGCCTCCTGCCCGGCGTCGACCAGGAACACGGCGGCATCATCCGCCACGGGGCCGAGCTGCTCTACGCGTACTGCAACGCCACCGTGCCGCGCATCCAACTGATCCTGCGCAAGGCATACGGCGGCGAACGTGATTTTCCGCCGCCGGATCCAGGACGCCGACGACCCCGACGCCATGCGCCGACACATGGTCAAGGAGCGGCTCGATATACCCATGAATGGGCGACAACGGATCATCCGGAAACGGACTTAACGCCCTCTCGGGCCTTGGCGCTGTCGTCGCCAAGGCCGTGGGCCTCTGGGGGCGCGCGGCGGTCGCAAGCACTCGATCGGCTGGCGGTGAAGCTGCCGCGCGGCCCAGCGCGTTGATTCACCGAGCAGTCGACGACGTAATCCCGGTCACTCCGGTTCGAGGGCTCGCAGGGTGTCGTCGCCATCGGTCCACAAGACCCCGAGCCGCTGCCGGGTCAAGAGCCAGCCGTTCCCGTTCCGGCGGAACTCCCAGTCGTAGGGGCCGCCCATGGAGTAGGGGGCGGAGGTTCTCCCGGGAGCGGTGACGGCGACGAACCACATGTATCCGATGCCGGTTGCCCGGTCGCCCGCCACGTCTACGTGCATGTTGAGGATGTGGTGCTGGATGCTCGTGCAAGGCGACTCGGCCTCCTGCACCTTCGCGCGGATGGCCTCCCTTCCCTGGATTCGCTGCCAGGGCCCGAACTCCAGCACGGCGTCTTCGGCCCAGCACGCGGACCAGGTCCGCCAGTCCTTGCGGTCCAGTGCCCGCCAACCGCGGATCATGAGGGCGCGCAGGGCGTCCCGGTCCTCCAGGTCCCGCACTCTGCGCGCCAGGTCGTCAAGAGGGTGGGTGTGCAGCATTCCGGTTCCCTCCGTCACTGGGCGCTCGCTGCAGGTCGTACGACGATCTCGTTGACGTCGACGTGCGGCGGCTGGGAGATCGCATAGGCGACGGCGTCCGCGATTGCGGAGGCCGGCAGGGCCACGGCGCGGTAGGCCCGCATGGCCGCCCGGGCGGCCGGGTCCGCGATGCTGTCGGCGAGTTCGGACTCCGTGACGCCCGGCGAGACCAACGTGACCCGAATGTCACCGGCGGACTCCTGACGCAGGCCCTCCGAGATCGCACGGACCGCGAACTTGGTGGCGCAGTAGACGGCCGCGGTGGGAGAGACCTCGTGCGCCCCGACGGAGGCGATGTTCACGATGTGCCCGCCGCCCTGCGCGCGCATCACGGGCAAGGCGGCGGAGATGCCGTGCAGGACACCCCGCATGTTCACGTCGATCATGCGGTTCCACTCCTCCGTCCTGAGCGCCTCCAGCGGCGACAGCGGCATCACCCCGGCGTTGTTGACCATCACGTCCACGCGGCCGTAGCGCTCTTTGGCCGCTGCCACGAAGTCCTGGACATCGGCGGCCTCGGTGACGTCCAGGCGCTGGGTCGCCGCCGTGCCGCCCGTGGCGGTGATCTCCGTGACGAGCTGGTCCAGGCGATCGGTGCGCCGTGCTCCCAGGAACAGGCGGTGGCCGTCGGCGGCGAGCCGGCGGGCGGTCGCCTCGCCGATCCCGCTGCTGGCACCGGTGATCGCTACGACCTTGACTGTCTGGTCCGGCATGACTGCCCCTTGTCTCTTGGTAGGGCACCGAGTCTGGGCGAGGTGTTCCAGCCGGCCCAGGCCGTGTGCTGCCTGGGTGCGGTACACCCAGGCAGCACACCAGGCCCGCGGCCTAGCCTGGGCACATGACCGACAACCAGCTGGGTGAGTTCCTGCGGGCGCGCCGTGCGGCCGTGCGGCCGGACGAGGTCGGGATGCCGAGCCACGGCGTGCGAAGGGTGGCCGGGCTGCGCCGCGAAGAGGTCGCCGTACTGGCAGGGGTGAACGCGGACTACTACACCCGGCTGGAACAGGGCCGCGAACGCCACCCGTCCGCGCAGGTGGTGGATGCGCTCAGCCGCGCGCTGCTGCTGGACACAGACGCCCAGGCGCACCTTCACCAACTGTCCGGAACCGCGCCGTCCCAGCGGCCCGTCGCCGCCACCGACCAGGTCGCCCCCGCCCTGCGCGCCCTGCTGGACGGCTACCCCAGCACTCCGGCGTTCGTCATCAACCCGATCCTGGACATCCTGGCCGCCAACGCCCTGGCCGAGGCGCTGTACTCCCCCTTTGAACCGAAGGACAACCTGGCCCGCATGGTCTTCCTCGACCCGGCAGGCCGGCCGTTCCACCCCCGATGGGACCGGACAGCCGAGACGGTGGTGGGGCACCTGCGCCAGGCGTCCGGCGCCGATCCGGGCAGTCCACGCCTACGGGCTCTCGTAGGCGAACTCAGCACGCGCAGCACGGACTTCGCCCGGCTGTGGAACACCCACACCGTGCGCGGCAAGACCCGGGAAAACAAGCACTTCCACCACCCGGACGTCGGCGGCCTGACCCTCACCCACCACGCATTCGACGTGCGGGACGCCCCCGGCCAGCAGTTGATCATCTACCATGCCGAACACGGCAGCCCCAGCGCCGAGGCACTCAGCCTGCTCGGCTCCGTGCACGCCACAGCCAACCGCACCCATCGGTCCGCCGGGTGACAGCCTGCGCGTGGCACGGTGAGCACAACGGATCTACGGACCGCACGCATCTTGATGGCCGCAGCACTCAAGCGGCCCTTCCGGGCGGAGGAGCGGCGTCCACGACCGTATGTCCGAGGCCGAGGTCGACATGTCCGAGGCCGAGGCCGACGCCGCCGTCAACCGGATGCAGGCCGACACCGGGGTACGCATGGTGACGGTCGTCATCGAGGCGATGAAACTGTGGACGGCCGGCTGCGCCGACCCCGCCGACCTGCGCACGATCGACGACATGGCACGGATCCTGATCAGCGCCATCATGATGTTCACCCCGGACCCGAACAACGGCGAACCGCTGCCATCGCTGCTCACGGATCTTCGGGCTGCCGCGCTGGGCTCGACTATGTGACGGGTGTTCTAGACAGGCTGAGCGGTCTTCGCCGTCGAGCCTGTCGAGGTGGTCCCGCAGGTGCGATGCGGCCTGCGGCAGGGCGAAAGCCACCCGCTCAAGGGCCACGATCGTGTCCTGGATGTCGGCCGGCTGCATCCCGTCCGTCATGATCAAGGAGCCGTTGAGCGTTCGGACCGCCTCGGCTGCCTGGTCCGCGAGATGTGCGGGCAAGCGTGGGGAGGCCATGGAGGGCGTTCCTTTCCCGCGGGACGGCGCGTGGTCATCTCAGGGGCGGGGCTTGCGTTTCGTGCCATCCGTCGCGCGGGTCGGAGTCGGCCTTGGTGGGCAGGTGGAAGACGGCGGTGGTGCCGCCCCCCGGGGGTCTCCTCCAGACGCAGGGTGCCGCCGTGGGCGGTGGCGATGCGCCGGCAGGTGGCCAGTCCCAAGCCGGAGCCCTCGACGTCGCGGTGCAGGCCGCTGAACATCTCCGTCACCCGCTGCCGGTCCTGCGGCGGGATGCCCCGGCCGTTGTCGATGACACGGACGTCCCACCCACGGCATCCGGCCCAACCGCAAGGGCTACGCCCAAGCGGACAGTCATCGCCCATGTGCCGGAGATCAAGGACGACAGGCCACACTGGCACGACCAGGGCTTCCTGACCGACCTCGACGACTGGACGATCGGCGTCCTGATCACCTACCTCACCGACGCCGACCGGGGCCGGCGCACCCTCACCCCGACCGCCCCCGACCTCATCGCCGACCGACTCCTCGACCGCCCCTCCCCGATTCGCTGCGAACCACACACAGCCGGCACCGGCCGGCCGGAGGACGACGCGTCGAACCAACCGGAGAGCCATCTGCGGCCCGGAATCTTCGACGACACCCCCGTGCGCGAACGCCAACCGATCGCCGCGGAGCACCTGCGCCTGCTGCGCACCGTCGCGCCCGTCACCGACCAGCGGTACCTGGCCTTCTCGACCGGCGGCGGCGGGGCGGAGGTCCTGCCGCCGCCGGTCATCGAGAAGCGGCTGGCCACCGGATGGCGGGGTGCGATCGTCGCGGGAGCATCGGACCTGCCGGCGAGCCTCATCAACCCGTGGATCAAGGAAATCGGCTCCCGGCCGGAGGGCGGCCAGAGCATCTGGCCCGACCGGACGCGTGACACGCCCGACGAGCGGTTCGGCGAAGAGCTCGGTCTCGCCGACGGCGCCCGCGCAACCGCCTGGCTCCGACACAAGGACGACGGCCTGGAACGTGACCTGCGATGCCTGGCCCCGGCCCGCGGAGCGGCGGACCTGCGATCACTCGACGGGGGCCACGACCGCGAAGGACGCCGCCTCACAGTGACCAGCGCCGTCTGGCACGGCCTCCTCGTCGCCGGTCGCCGACTCGACCTCAACTTCGACTGGTGCAGCAAGTGCGACGGCTTCGCGGTCCGACGGCTCACCGACGGCCAACTCTGCTACTACCGGGCTGCCCACCGCCTCCACAACCTCGCCCGGACGCTCGGCCCGAACCGCAGCGCCCCGGACGGGACCGACTGGGAAGCCCTGGAGACACAGCTCAGCGACCTGTCCGACTGGCGCCGGATCGGCGAGAAGTGCGGGGATGCCCCTGAGTCGTGGAAGTGGCTGGAGATCGTTCGCAACCTTCAGCACAGACTTGCGACCTTCCGCCGCCGTACTCCGTAACGAACACTCGCCTGGTGCGGTGTGGACGATTCAGCGACCGGCACGTTGATCGTCCACACCGCGCTGTCGCACGCCGCTGAGGCCCCACAGACTGCACATCGGATGCGGCCACCGGCCGGACGGACAGAACGAGTCCCGACCTCGCGGCCATCCGCTACGCCGCGATCCTGTCCCACCACGCGCACGTCGACTACGAGGCCCATCTCGGGCTGCTCGGCTCCGGCATGATGGTCAACCAGCGGGAAGCCGACCGGGAGGTTACCGGTCCGTGCTCGGGCGCCGCTCTGGAGGGGCTTGTTTTCCAGAGGGGTTTCGCGGGCTGATCGTGGCGTCGGTGAGGGCGGCCAGGACGGTGGCGACGGTTGGCACGAGGTCGGCGGGGACGTGGTCGAGGACGCGGCGCCTGGCGCTGGCCAGGTGAGCGGGCTGGGCCGACTCGATTCGGCTGCGGCCGAGGTCGGTGAGCACGGTCTCGTTGCCGCGCGCATCGGAGCCGTGGCGTTGCTTGGAGACCAGGCCGTGGGTGCGGAGCACGTCGACGACGCGGGTGATGCGCGAGGGGGTGAGCCCGGTGGCGGCGGCCAGTTCCGACATGCGCATCCGGCTGTCGGAAGCCTGGCTGAGCGTGAGCAGAACGGCGAACTCCGTCATCGACATGCCGGCGGTGCGCGTCATGTCGTCTTCCAGCACCCGGGGCAGGGCGTGGACCAGGCGCCCGAGGGACTGCCACAGCAGCATCTCATCGGGGTTCAGCGGGGCATCGGGGTTCAGCGGAGCGGCGTTGTCCACGCCCCCATCCTGCCGCTACTTGCCTGAGCAAGCAAACTGGGCTAATACTTGCTCAGGCAAACACTTTGGGTCATGCCGCACCACCCCGACCCCCTGGAGGACCCGTGACCACGGCCACGCAGGCGCTCCCGGCGCCTGCTCCCGGCAGCGCCGCAGAGCGACTGGAAGGCTTCACCCACCGGTACGCGGACGCCGGTGGCGTGCGCCTGCACTATGTGATCGGCGGGCAGGGCCCGGCCGTCCTGCTCCTGCACGGCTGGCCCTTCACCTGGATCCAGTGGCGCGCCCTGATGCGGCCACTGGCTGGGCGAGGCTTCACCGTGATCGCCCCCGACCTGCGCGGCTCGGGCGACTCGGACAAGCCGACGGGCCCCTACACCAAACGCGACGAAGCCGAAGACCTTCACCACCTCGTACGTCATCTCGCGCTCACCGACGTGAGCGTGGTCGGCGCCGACATCGGCACGATGGTCGCCCACGCCTACGCCCTGGCCTACCCGGACGAGGTACGCCGCTTGGTGCTGACCGAAGCGCTCCTGCCCGGCTACGGGCTGGAGGCGCGGATGAACCCCGCGACTGGTGGGTTCTGGCACTTCGGCTTCCATGCCCAGGCCGAACTCGCAGCCATGCTCACCGCCGGCAAGGAGGAGGAGTACCTCGGCGGCTACTGGGCGATGATGTCCACTGGTGGACTCACGGACGAGGATCGAGCGCAGCTGCTCCGCGCCTACTGTGCGCCGGGAGGGATGCGCGGCGGGTTCGAGCACTACGCCACCCTCGCCGAGGACGGCCGCGCCGCCCGCGCCGCCGGTCGTCTGGCGATGCCGGTCCTGGTGCTCAGCGGCGAACACGGACTGCCGCAGCAGGGCCTGCTCGACGGCGCCCGGCAGGCCGCAGCCGATGTGCGCGCCGACATCGTCCCCGCGGCCGGTCACGCCATCGCCGCCGACAATCCCTCCTGGCTCGCAGAGCGCCTCGCCCGCTTCCTCCTGTCGGACGGCACCGCCTGAGCCCGTCCTGTCTCCGTTTTCCGGCTGTGCTCCACCATCCAGACTTTATTGCTTGGGCAATCAATTACTTGTGGTATGCCCCATCTCAGTCCTAGGGAGAACCATCATGAAGATCCTCGTCATCGGCGCCACCGGGTATGCCGGGTCCCGCGTCTGTGCCGCCCTCTCGCGAGAGGGCCACGCCGTCCTCGGGCTGACCCGCGACACTGCCTCGCGTGCCGCCCGGGCGCTGGAGTTGGCCGAAGTCACGCCCGTCGCAGGGGACTTCGCCAAGCCTGACACCTGGCGCGGTCACCTGGACGGTGCGGACGCGGTCGTACACCTGCTCATGGACATGGCCGACCCCTACGGTGGCGATCAGCGCCTGTTCGCCGAGCTGACGACCGCACAGGAGCGCTACGGGCGGCGCGGCCACCTGGTGTACACCACCGGCATCTCCTCCTACGGCCGCACCGGCTCGTCCCTGATGGACGAGAACACTCCCGGCAACCCCGACAGCCCCCTCAGCTTCCGCTTCCGGCTGGAGCAGGAACTTGCCGCTAGCGGCCTGCCCCACACCATCGTGCGGCCCGGCTTCCTGTACGGCGGCGCCGCCACGACCTCGATGACCGGCCAGTGGTTCGCTGCGGCCGAGGCCGGCAAGCCCGTCTTCTACGGCGACACCGGCAAGCGCTGGAGCTGGGTCCACGTCGAGGACCTCGCCGACGCGTACGTCCGCATCCTCGACAACCCAGCCGCCGTCAACGGCGAGACCTTCGTCATCGCCGACGAGCAGCGCCTGCGCGCCCTGGACGTCCAGACCGCGGCCGTCCGCGCCGCCGGCCACGCCGGCGAGATCGCCCTGGCCCCCGTAGAGGACGGCGGCATGATGCAGACGGCCGCCGACCAAGACGAGCTTGTCACCAGTGCCAAGGTACGCCGCGTGCTCGGCTGGCGCCCCAGCCACGCCTCCATCACCGACGCGATCGATCTCCACTACTACCGCGCTTGGAAGGCCGCGCAGCCAAACGGCTGACCATCGCGCCGAGATCCGTCATCGCATTGTTCGGTGTTCTCACCCCCTGGGGCTCCCGGACGAGGGCCAGTGTCCTCACCGGCTGCTGTCCGGGTGACCGGACGTGCCGAGGGTGGCCGGCCTCGGCGGGTAGCGCTGACGTTGCTGCGGCGTTCTCTCCGGGGAGCGACGACTGAGCCGGAGGACCACCCGATGCGTCAGCCCCGGTGATCGATGGCGACCGGGGGGCTTCGGGTCGACCGGCCGCAGTTCAGGCGAGGAGCCTTCCCCCCCGTCATCAGGTGGTGCGCGCGGTGGATGCCTTGGCTGCCGCTCGTGCGGGCCGGCCGGGGCGGGGGTCGTCGGCGAGAGTGCGCAGCAGGACGAGGGCGTCGGCGCTGGGGGTGCCGGGTTCGGCCGAGTAGACCAGCAGTCGCTGGCCGGGGGCGCTGGCGACGGTGAACGCCTCGTAGTGCAGGTACATCTCGCCGACCTGCGGGTGCCACAGCGGTTTGTCGTCGCTGGTGCACGGCCGGACGTCGTACCGGGCCCACAGGTCGGCGAAGGCCGGACTGCGCAACGAGAGTTCACCGATGACCTGGGCGACGCGCGGGTCATCAGGAAAGGGGGCAGCCTGCGCGCGTAGGCTGCTGACCAGGCTGCGGGCGGCGCGGTCCCAGTCCCGGTAGAACCGGCGGCCGGCCGGGTCGAGGAACAGCATGCGCAGCTGGTTGTCCATCCGGGCGAAGCCGCTGTAGAGCTGACCGGCGGAGTGGTTGGCGGCCAGGATGTCCAGTGCCGGGCCGACGATGCAGGCCGGCAGGTCCAGGAAGTGGTCCATCAGCCGCCGCAGCTCGGGGCTGACGGTGGTCACCGGTCCGGCGGCGGTTCGCGGCGCGGGCTGGGCCAGCCGGAACAGGTGCGCGGCGGCGTCGTCGTCGAGGTGCAGGGCGCGGGCGACGGCACCGAGCACCTGCTCCGAGGGATGCCGTTCGCGGCCCTGCTCAAGGCGGGTGTAGTAGTCGGTGCTGACCCCGGCGAGCAGCGCGACCTCCTCCCGTCGCAGGCCCTTGACCCGGCGGGAGGTGTGCGACGGCAGGCCCGCCCGCTCCGGCGAGACCAGGTCGCGACGGGCGCGCAGGAAGTCGCCGAGCTCGTTTGCCCTCGTCATACCCGCAACGGTACCGCCGCCTTCAGGGGGAGAGCCTGGGTGTGTCGCACCCTGGCTGGGAGGGGGTGCAACACACCCTTCTTCGTCGGCCGCCGCCTTCCTAGCGTTGCTTCCGGAACAACGTCCGGAAGGTGAACAGATATGCGTCAGTTGGTGGGTGTGCCCGAGAAGGCCGCACCGCGGCGGATGAACCCCGCGCTGACACTGGTTCTGGCGGTGGCCTGCGGGCTGACCGTCGCCAATCTCTACTACGCGCAGCCGCTGCTCGACCTCGTCGCCGGCTCCTTCGGCGTCAGCCAGGGCGCGGCCACGACCGTGGTGACGCTGACCCAGACCGGGTACGCCCTCGGCCTGCTGTTCGTGCTGCCGCTCGGCGACCTGGTCGAGAACCGCAGGCTCGCGACGCGGACGCTGCTCGTGACGGCGACCGCGCTGCTACTGGCTGCGGTGAGCCCGGTGTTCGGGATGTTCCTCGCCGTCTCGGTGCTGGTGGGGACCACGTCCGTGGTCGCGCAGGTCCTCGTGCCGTTGGCGGCTCACCTGGCCCCAGCCGACCAGCGTGGCAAGGTCGTCGGCCGGGTCATGAGCGGTCTGCTGACCGGCATTCTGCTCGCGCGGACGGTGTCGAGCCTGGTCGCTGACCTGCTCGGCTGGCGTGCGATCTACGTGATCTCCGCGGTCGTGATGCTCGCCCTCGCCGTCGTCCTGCGCCGGCTGCTGCCGCAGCGCGCGCCGGACCACGCGGCCGGCTACGTCGCGCTGTTGGCCAGCCTGGGCGGGCTGGTGCGCAGCGAGCCCGTGCTGCGTCGCCGGGCCCTGTGCCAGGCGACGATGTTCGGCGCGTTCACCACGTTCTGGACGGCCATCGCCTACGAGCTCATCGACGAGCACCACTTCGGCCAGGTCCAGATCGCCCTGTTCGCGCTGGTCGGTGCCGGCGGTGCTGCCGCCGCGCCGGTCGCCGGGCGGATCGCCGATCGTGGGCACGGTCGAACCGCCAGCGGCGTCGCGCTGCTGCTCGCCTCGTGCGCGTTCGTGCTCGCCGCGCTCGGGCACGGCAGCGTGCCGCTGCTCGCCGTTGCCGCAGTGCTGCTGGACTTCGCCGTGCAGTGCCACCAGGTGCTGAGCCAGGCCGAGATCTACGCCCTGCGCGCCGATGCCCGAGCCCGGATCAACACCGTCTTCATGACTACCGTCTTCGTCGGCGGCGCCACCTCCTCCGCCGTCGCCGGCGCACTGCACACCGCCTACGGATGGTCCGGCGTCTGTGCCTTCGGGACGGTGCTGCCGCTGGCCGGCCTGCTGATGTGGGCCCACGGCCAGTGGACGGCGCGCGCCCAGGCGTCGGCGGACGCCGTACGGGCGGCCGAGGCCGCGCACATGGCGGATGTCGCCTGACACGCCGAGGTCGGCCGGCCCCGCCCACCGCCGCCATTCATCCGCGCCGCCAGACACCGGCGCAGGCCTGCCCGAGCCGGCACACCACCTGTAACTGGAGCACACATGAGCAAGATCTGGTTCATCACCGGCGCCGCAAGGGGCTTCGGGCGCGAGTGGGCGACCGCCGCCCTCGAACGCGGCGACCGGGTGGCCGCGACGGCCCGGGACACCGCCGCACTCGCCGACCTCGCCGCGGCGTACGGCGACCTGGTCCTCCCGCAGCGGCTCGACGTCATCGACCGCGCCGCCGCTTTCGCGGCCGTGCGGGCGGCGCACGAGCACTTCGGCCGGCTCGACGTCGTCGTCAACAACGCCGGCTACGGGCAGTTCGGCATGATCGAGGAAATCAACGAATCCGAAGCCCGCGACCAGCTGGACACGAACCTGTTCGGCGCTCTCTGGGTCACGCAGGCCGCGCTGCCCCTCCTGCGCGCGCAGGGCTCGGGACACATCCTGCAGGTCAGCTCGATCAGCGGCGTCTGCGCCTTCCCCAACACCGGCATGTACGCCGCCTCGAAATGGGCCTTGGAAGGCCTCAGCCAGTCGCTGGCTCAGGAAGTCGCACCGTTCGGCATCAAGGTCACGCTGATCGAACCCGCCGCGTACGCCACCGACTTCGGCGGCCCGTCCGTGCGCACCGCGACGCCCCACCCGGCGTACACCGAGCTCCTGACGCACGTGCAGCAGGCCAGGCGGCGGCGCCACGGGACGCTCGGCGACCCGGCCGCCACCCGGGCCGCCGTGCTCCGGCTCGTCGACGAGGCCGAGCCGCCGCTGCGGGTCTTCCTCGGTGACGGACCACTCGCCACCGCGACCGCCGAGTACCGGACGCGGCTGGAGACCTGGCGCAGCTGGGAGCCGCTCTCGGTCGAAGCCCACGGCAAGCGCTGAGAACATACCGGCCCCACGGGGTGGGATGCCGTCCGAACCAGGGCCCGGCGGGTGTCGGTACTGCCGTGCCGACACCCGCCGACCACCTCACCTCACTACTTCCCGCATCGCCCTGGGCGCGGGACGACCAAGGAGACAACCCCGTGCACAACATCGGCAGGACTTCGATCCTCGCTGCGGCACTGACCGCCGCCGTCGCGGGCCTCGCCATACCGGCGTCCGCGGCCACTCCACCGCTCGACGACGTCCGGGTGGTCAGGCACCTCGACCTGGCGGCCGGCCGGCAGCCGGAGAACCTGACGATCGAGCCGGACGGCTCCATCGACCTGACCATGTCCTTCTCCCACCAGATCGACCGGCTCACCCCGGACGGCGGCCTGGACGTCCTGGCCACTCTCCCCGCCCCGCCGGACGGGACCAGTGCGCCGCTCACCGGCCGCGCCTTCGTCGGCGGCATCGTCCGTCTCCCGGACGGCACCCTGTACGTCCTTTACTCGGCGGGCACCGACGACCTCACCGGGCTGTGGCGGATCCCGCCCGGCGGCAGCCCGAGCCGGGTGGCCGCCATGCCCGGCACAAGCGTCCCCAACGGCCTGGCCCTTCACCACGGATTCCTCTACGCGAGCGACTCCGCCCTCGGCGCCGTCTGGCGCATCCCGCTCACCGGCGGAGCAGCGACCGTCTGGCAGGAATCCCCTGATCTTGCGGCCGGCCCCGGCAACTTCGGTGCCAACGGGCTGAAGATCCGCGACGACGCGGTCTGGGTCACCAACATGGACCGGGGAACACTGCTGCGCATCCCGATCGGCTGCCACGGCGGGCCCGGCGCGGTCCGCACCGTCGCCACCGGTCTGGGCACGGTGGACGACTTCGCCTTCACCGGCGACGACGATGACGTCCTGGTCACCAACAACCAGGGCAACGAGGTCGAACTCGTCCGCACCGACGGCTCGCACACCGTGGTCCTCACCGCCGACGACGGACTGCAGAACCCCACCTCCCTTGCCCGCCGCGGCGACACGGTGTACATCGCGAACGCCGCCTACTTCACCGCCACCGATCCGAACCTGCTCTCCGCCCGGATCTTGAACCGGTAACGAGGCGCAGGGCGTTTCGGCGGCTTCCCGGCACGACCGGTTGCCCCTGCACCAGGAGGCCGCCGAAACCACCGTATGAACACCAGGACCGGAACGAGGGCGCCCCCCCGCGCGCCGCCTCGCCGCTTGCACCGCAGGCCTGCGGCAGCGAGCCGTGCGCGCCGCCGTCAGCCTGCACCGGGAAGCCTGGCGAGGTCGAGGACGATCTTGCCCTGCCGAGGCCCCGAGCGGCGGCTGCGTGAGCCGCGGCGGCCCGTGCGGCCGGGAAGGTCTCCTGCACGGGAACGCGGAAGCGTCCTTGGCGGGAGAGCGCGGCGGCAAGGGCGAGTCCGTGGCAGCCAGTCCGCCTCGCCGGCGTACTGGCTGCGGGAGAGCCGCACCCCGCGACCCGGTCCGGTGAAGTCCGCAAGGGTGACCGTCGTCGCCGCCTCGCCGGTGATGGTGACGAGTTCATCCAGCGAGCCCGCTCCGGCGACGTCGAGTGCCAGGTCTACCCGCGCGACGCCGAGCGCACGCAGCCGCGTGACCAGGCCCGGACCGTAGCTGACAGGTGCCACAACGACGACGCAGACACCGAGGTCCACCTCAAGCTCGGCAAGACCGAGATCCACCTCCCCCCGATCCTCGACCAACTCGCGATCCAGCACCTCAAGCACGGCTGCCTCCCGCGCACCGGAACCGCAATCGCCACCGGCGGTTGGCTCTTCCCCGGCGCGAAGGCAGGTCGGCAGGTCAGCCACTCAGCCACGCCCGGGCCGTAGTCCGTCTGCGCACACTCAGCCTTCCTCCCGGACCGGGACGGGCAAGGGTCCTGCTGCACCTGGCTGCACGCGTCGAGGCCCCGCTCCTGGCGCAGGCCCTGGGCATTACCGCGCGTACCACCGTCCGCTGTGAAAGTGGATCAAGGTTGTGGATGATCACCGGCCGTGGGACGAGGTGGTCCGACGAAGGACCGGTCCCGCACTCCTGTGCTTCGCGTGAGCTACCGCGACGCGCGGTGTGGGGATCAATGCGCCGGTGTCCGTCCGCTGTGATGCCCGCGTCGCGCTGCCTGAGCCGATCGGGCCGGCTTGGCGCGGTCATCGCCCGTCACAGGATCAGCCCGGCGCGCAGGTCGTCTGCGAAGCCGGCCGTGTCCGTGAGTCCGAAGGCCACGCGCTGGAGCAGGAATCCGTGCAGCAGTGCCATCACCACGCGGGCGCCGCGGTCCGGGTCCATGGTGGCGGGCACCGCGCCCGCGGCCCGGCCGCGGCGCAGCGCGTCGGCGATGCTGGCGCGGACCTTCTCGAAGCCCTCGGTGGCCGGGCCACGAACCTCGTCGTTGCGCAGCATCTCCGACCACGCCTGCACGGCGCAGCGCAGCAGCTCGTCGACTGCGACCGTGTGCCCCGCCGCGTCCTGCACTGTCCGGCCGCTGATCGTGTCGAGCGCGGCGGCCACCAGTTCCGCGACGGCCGGGGCGTCCGTGCCCTCGGCCAGCCGCTCAACCGGTTCGAAGATCAGCCGGAACGCGTCGCCCGCAATAGCGAGGATGATCTCCTCCTTGCTCGTGAAGTAGCGGTAGGGCGCGCCGGCCGAGACGCCCGCCTCCGCGGCGATGTCCGGCATTGAGGTCTGGTGGAACCCGTCGCGGGAGAAGCAGCGGCGGGCCGCCGCGACGATCTCGGCGCGCTTGGCCTCGCGGCGCTCGGCTGTGATGCGCGGCATGGCGATCCCTCTCATCGTGAATGAACATTCATCTTGACGGCTCGACTGCTCTGGGGCCACCATAAAAGGTGAACGATCATTTACGGAAGCTGGCCTTCCCATGTACTCCCCGATGGGAGATCCACTGATGAGCACGCAGCTGAACATCGGCATCTACGCCTACGAGCACACGGAGGCACTGTTCGACGGCCGGGTCGCGGTCGACGGGGTGGACGCGGTGTTCGAGACGGCGCCGCTCGTGTCGGACATCTTCCGTCGCGCCGTCGAGGGGTACTACGACCTTGCCGAGTTCGGTCTCACCTACTTCCTGCGCACCTTCGACCTCGACGATGCGCCGTTCCTGGCGCTGCCGATCCTGCCCAATCGCAACTTCCGCCACTCGGCGATCTTCGTGAACACCACCAGCGGGGTCGAGAAGCCGCAAGACCTCGTCGGCAGGACCGTCGGCGAGTTCGGGCTCTACGGCCACGACGCCGGGATCTGGCCGAAGGGCATCCTTGCTGACGAGTACGGCGTGACCCCGGACCAGTGCCGCTGGGTCATCGGCGGCACCAACCGCCCCCTCCCCGCCTTCGACTGGGTCCCGCAGCCCGTCCCGGACGGCGTCGACGTGCGCCACGCGGAGGACGGCCAGACCCTGGGCGCCATGCTCGAATCCGGAGAGATCGACGCACTGATCTCCATCGACGTGCCGCAGGCGGTGCTGGAGGGCTCGCCGAAGGTCGCCCGCCTGTTCCCCGACTACGAGGCTGTGGAGCGCGACTACTACCGTCGCACCGGGATCTTCCCCCCGATGCACATCGTCGCGATCCGCAGGGAACTGGCACAGCGTCGGGGCCTCACGCGAGCCGTCTACGACGCCTTCACGGAAGCCAAGGAACTCGCCGAGCGGAAGTACCTCGACGACGCCGCGAAGCAGCACATGGGCGTCATCACGCCGTGGTTCAGCGCGCTGTTCGAAAAGAACCGTCGGCTGCTCGGCGACGACTGGTGGCCCTACGGGATCGGCGCGAACCGCAGGGCCATCGACACCTTCTTGCGCTACCACCACGAGCAGGGCCTGTCGAAGCGCCGGATGACGTGCGAGGACATCTTCGTGCCGGAACTCCTCGACACCTGAGTCGAGCGGGCAACGATGCTTCGGGTTGGGGCTGCCTGGCATGACCATCAGGCCACCATGTCGGGAGATCCCCGGTGCTCCGGCTGACGACTGGCATGAGCTGTCCGAGTACCTGGACCGCGCTCGTCACCGCCACGCCTGAATCGCAAGTTCCCGGCCCGCAACTACCTGGGCTGCACTGGGCCGTGAAGGACCGGAATGGTCATTCCCGACTCAGGATCCCCCGGACGGTTCCGCATCCACCGCCCGATCCGGGCCATAAGCCCGGCGGCGGGATCAACAACAAGAAGGACCCGGTCGAGACCCGGTTGCACACCGCGGTCTGCTCCGGCAAGGTCACGCTCGCCGCAGCGCAGAAGGCGATCGCCACCGACTGGACGCTCGGGCTCAGCTGACGGACGGCCGCGGTCAACGGGGCAGGGTGGATCGGCGCCCAGACACATGACCGTCCCGTCTCAGCCGAGGCGGCGCGGAAGGCGGTGCGGTGGTCAGGGGCCGGCGCGGGGCAGGGCCGGCCAGAGGCGTCAGTCGCAGGTGTTGATCATCGAGGCGAGCGCCTCCTTCTCGCGTTCCATGATGCTGAGCCCGTACCCATACGTGATGTCGGTCCAGGCCCGTCCGTAGGTGCACCGTTCGCCGGCGGAACTGCGACTGATCCGCCACCACGTTCTGGTCTGTGAGGTCACCGACTCCAACAGCGCCCAACCCCGTCTGCGCCGCGCTCGCACCACCGACGAGGGCGGAAGCGGCCTGCTCCTCGTTGCCCAACTCGCCGAGCGCTGGGGCTGCCGCCATGGCACACCCACCGGTGAGGACCAAAAGATACGGCGAGCCGATGGCCATCACATCCACTGAAGCCGCGTATTCGGGTCCGGCAAGTCCGTCACGCGGCCGCCCGGGCGCCGGCTCGCCCCCTGCCGACGGCTGATGGCAGGTCGGGCGGAACGCCTGCGAAGTGAGGCGTCCTTCGCCGCTGTGCGACGTCAGCCCCGCCGAGCGTTCCTCGGGCGGTCGGCCATACCGTCGTCTCAACCGTGGCGGCGACGCCACGCCAACGCTGCTCTGCACCGAATCGTGCAGACTCAACTGTGCGTCGACCCGCGCACCAAGGACTACCACGAACGCCGCAGGAACAGGAAGGATGGCAGGACCCGACGCAAATCGCCCGATGCCTTAAACGCTACGCGGCCCGAGAGGTCTTCCACCTGGTCAGTCAGCTACAGCCAGGACCCCGCTCAGAGGGGCTGTCGTGACAGATGAGAGGCTCGGGCGGGTGAGCGAGACACCACCGAACACCCTGCAGTACCGCTTTGACGGGCCGGAAGAGGCCCCCGTCCTGATCCTGGGTCCCTCACTGGGTACCACGTGGCACAGGTAGGCGGAACCGTCTTCTGGCGTCCGTGTGGTCCAGGGCGGGAGCGTTTGGCCTGGTCAGGTCCTTGTGGTGCAACTGCGTCCACCCTGTTGGTGACACGCATGTGACTGCGGTGACTGACGTGGATCCCTGTCGGCTCGTTCCGGCGGGGGTCTCCGCGTTCAGGATGGGCCCGGGTTAAGAAAGCGTCTTTGAGCCTCCTGCAAGACCGTGTCGTCAGCTTCGGAGGACGCTGACGACACGGTGCCTTCCCAGGGTGGGAGCGTCCTCGCAGCCCTTCGGGGTGACGAGGTAGGGGCCGACACACCTGACTGAGGTATCAGGCCGATGGTGGCTGCTTGGGCCCCGAGCAGGTTGGCAATTTCTCCGCTGGTCCAGCTTGTGGCCGACAGGCGTGGGTTCGCATGCGCATGCGGTCCTGTCGCAAGTTTGTGGCCTAGCGGCCTGAGGCTCCTTGCGGGGGATGGTGTCCCGCCGAGTGGTGTAGCCGGCCGGGTGTCGCGAACGCGCGGGTGTCTGCCCGGGGCGTGCACTCGCTGTCGGTGTCTGCTCCCTGAACCAGGGGCAGGCCACCGCGCAAGTCTCCCTGGTGAACGGGCAGTTCGACCGGAGGAGCGCACGATGGCCTTGTCCCAGTCTGACCTGATGCGGCTGCTTCAGTCACTACGTACGGCCGACGGAGTTGAGACGATCAGGGTGCTGTGCCAACGCATCCTGCAGGGGCTCATCGAGGCCGAGGCGACCGAGGCCATCGGCGCCGCCCCGGGCGAGCACTCCGACCAGCGCACGACCTGGCGCAACGGCCACCGCGAGAGGCTGCTGAGCACGCAGGCCGGCGATCTGGACCTGAAGATCCCCAAGGTGCGGACCGGATCGTTCTTCCCCTCTCTGCTGGAGCGGCGCCGGCGGATCGACCGGGCCCTGTTCGCCGTGGTGATGGAGGCATACGTGCACGGCGTGTCCACCCGCAGCGTGGACGACCTGGTCAAAGCCCTCGGTGCGGACTCGGGGATCTCCAAGCCGGAGGTGTCTCGGATCTGCGGCGAGCTCGATGCCGAACTCGAAGCGTTCAAGGAACGGCCGTTGGATCACACGGTCTTTCCCTACGTCTTCCTGGACGCCACCTACTGCAAGGCCAGGGTGAACCACCGGATCGTCTCCCAGGCCGTGGTCATCGCCACCGGGATCTCCGCCACCGGCCACCGCGAGATCCTCGGCCTGATGGTCGGCGACAGCGAGTCGAAGCCGTTCTGGACGAAGTTCCTGCGATCCTTACGGGCCCGCGGCCTGGACAACGTCCAGCTGGTCATCTCCGACAGCCACAGCGGACTCGTGGCCGCGATCCGCACCGTCTTCCTCGGCGCCGCCTGGCAGCGATGCCGGGTCCACTTCGTGCGAGACGTCTTCAGCGTGATCGAAAAGGGCTCAGGAGGATGGTGGCGGGCACCATCCGCACCATCTTCGCGCAGACCACCGCCGAGGCCGTCCGCACCCAGCTGAACGTGGTCGCCGACATGCTCGGACGGCAGTTCCCCCAGGTCAAGACCATGCTGGTGGACGCCGCCGGGGACATCACCGCGTTCGCGGACTTCCCACCGGCCCACTGGAAGAAGATCTGGTCCACGAACCCGCTGGAGCGGCTGAACCGGGAAATCAAACGACGAGCCGACGTCGTCCAGGTCTTTCCCCACCCTGCGGCCCTCGACCGGCTTGCCGCCGCGGTCCTGGCCGAGCTCCACGACGAATGGCAGGTCTTCGACCGCCGCTACCCCTCCGAAGGCTCCATGGCCGAACTCCTCAACCCCGAACCGCCCGGCGACGACCACCAGCTTCCTCCACAGCCGGAACCGAATCAGCTTGGCCAGTGACTACACAACACGGCGGGACATGACCGTGCTCAGGGCCCCGCCCGGTCACTTCCAGTCGAACCGGTACGCCCGGTAGGTGTTCACCCCCGTGGGGAACTGAGCGTCGAAGAGCAGCTTGCCGGAGCGACTGAACTCGGAGACGTAGGGCAGCGATCCCCACCCGACGAGAAGGTCGCCGTTGCGCACCGTCTGCGCGTTCCCCTGGGACGAGGCGCTGAGCTTCGTCGGCTGATCGACGGAACGCACCAGTGTCGCCTCGTGGGTCTTGGCGTTCAGGCGCACCGTCACCGCGCGGCTGTACGGCAGCTCCCGGACGGTCCCGGAGCCCGTGTTCGCGGCACCTGCGGCCTCGTTGTCGAAGAGCGTGTACAGGCCGTTCCCGAGCGGCTCCGGGTCATGCTGCCAGGCGAAGATCTTCCCGGCCTTGTTCAGTACCTGGCCGGGCGCGGCCTTCAGCTTGAACGAGCTCGCCTTGCCGCCGAGCTGCCAGAGGATCTTGCCGGTGTGCCGCGACACCTGGTACGTGGTCCACGTGTTGCGCGCGTCGATGAGCAGCTTCCCCTTGCCGTCCAGCTTGACGGCGTTGATGTGGAACCAGTCCCACGGCGTTTTCGCCGAGGACGGCAGCGGCTGCTCGCTCTGCGCGTACGGCACGTGGTCAGCGCTGTTCCACTGGAACAGCACCTTGCCGGTGCGGATGTCGACCTCCTGGGCGACCCCGTTGATCACCTTCTGGTGAGCGGAGCCGCCGATGGACGTGAGGTCGGTGGTGGCTTCCTTATAGGCCAGGATCAGCGCGGTGTTCCGCGGCGTGATCAGGAACTCGTGACCGTCGGCGGTGTAGCCGTTCCCGGCCCGGACTTCGGCGATCTTCTGGTATTGGTCGTTGTAGACGTAGTCGACACCGCTGGCGAGCCCGCCGAGGTTGGTGCCCTGCCACCAGGTCAGCACCGGCTTGCCGTGGTAGGCCTGCTTGCGGAAGTCGGCGGCCTCCTGCCCGGACGGCACCGCGTGCGACCAGACGACGTTCTTGCCGTCATGGCTGAGGATCTCCACGCCACTCGCGTACTTGCGCGTGGCCGAGTTCGGCGAGACGAAGATGTCCCCGCCGCCGGTCCCCGCCTCGTCGGCCAGGACGTTCACCGGCGGAAGCGGGCGGCTGCCCGACTCCGACGCCCAGGCTCCGGTCGAGGGCACCGCGCCCGCGAGTGCCGCGGTCGCCGCCGCAGCGAGCGACATCCGTGCGGCCCAGGTTCTCTTTCGCATGATGCTCCTTCTTTGAAGCCCGAAGCTGAGTAGGGGGTTTCGGGACTGTTCGTGGACAGCGACGAGCCATGTCCCAGCGCGCCGTGCGCCGGGCGTGCGAGACCGTCGCCGGTTCAGCAGTGTGATGCGGGAAGCCGCTGCCCCTCGGGGGGAGGAGGAGGGCATGGCGGCGCGTGTCAACTGCGCGTGACCAACGAAGGGTTGGGATCACGCGCGACGGCCGTCAGCGGCACTCGGATGGATCGAGTCGTGGAGGGCGGCTGTCACCGGGTGAGGACACACAGGCGGGCCGTACCAGTCCGCTAGGGCGCGTAGGCCCGCAAGGCGGAAGAGACTCTGGAGGAGGGGTCGAAGCCCTCAGCAGGAGCAACAGGCAGCCGAACAGACTCGCTTGAGGTCGATGTGACCGCGAGTCGTCAGGGCGAGGGAGTGCTTCCGCATGCCGCGAAGTTAGCGGGGCTCCCACCCGCCGTCAACATCAGTCCGCATCATGAACAGGCCGCCCACCAGCAGTGTTCGTACCTCGCCGCCTTCGGGGTGGGCGGCAGCGGTGCCGGACGCCGGGACAGCGACGTCCCGCTCCCGGGGCGAAGCCCCCGGCCGGAGTCCGGCAGCGGCTGCACGACGGGCTGCCGGCCACGGCGTCGTGGCGCGCGGCGCCCTCGCGGATCAGCCCGCGGTTACGCAGTTCGTCGAGGTCGGGGGTGATGAGGCCGTCGCCGGTCATCCGGCACTGCTCGAGCGGGGACCAGGCGACGGGGCGGTTCTCGGTGACGGTGCCGATCAGAACCCGGCGGCTGTTGCCGTCGGTTTCGCACCGCACCCGCAGGGCATAGCCATAGCGGACCATCATATCCCAGGTGATGGCGCTCTCCAGCCCGAAGACCCACTCGACGTGCCCTTCCTTGCCGGCCAGGCTGTCCGCCGTTCCGCGCCAGCTGCGGTAGTCGTTGGGCCGCAGTTCGAAGCGCAGGCGTTGATTCGTGGCACGCAGCACGAAGTCCACGGCATCCCCGGGGCCGTGCCCGAGGCTGCACAACTCGGCCTGCGCCGCGTGCCCCTGGCCCGCCAGCCGCTGCGTCACGTGCGCCTTGACGAACAGGTGATCGGCGCTGTCGACGCCGTTGGCCGTGCGATGACAAGCCGCCCGGGTTCCGTCGCGGTCCGGGAAATGGGAGAAGTGACAGACCTTCGTTTCGTAGCGCTTGGTCATCAGCCGCTCGCCGCAGCCACCGAGCAGCGTCCCACACCAGAAGTCGTCCTTGCCGAACTGGCGGCGGAACTCATCCAGATTGTGCGGCTCCTCGGGCAGGATGACCGGCTGGTCCGAATCCCGGCCTCCCATGACCGCCGTCTGGACGAGACGGAAGTCGGTCTGCGCCACCAGCAGTTCCTCCGAAAACAGTCAGCACCCATCCACCCAAGGAGGCGCACACCCGGCGCGGATACCGCGCCCCGGAGCACCCCTGGCGCCTGCGAAGTCACACACGTCCCGACGGTGCAGCGACGTCTTGGGCCACCCGATGAGGTTATCTGTCGCGTCGGACAATGCGTCAGGTGTGGTGTGCATTGCCTCCCGGAACTTCCTTGGCGGGCTCCGGTGAGTTGTCTTGCGCGGGGCGTGGGCCTACCGGCTTCGATGCCGTATCGAGCACCCAACCTCGTGGAGGAGCTGGAGGAAGCCGACGAGGGAACTCGCGTATTAATTCTGGGACTTGCGGCTGGCAGTTTACCCAGGATGAGGGTTCGAGGCCGCCCGTGCGATGGCCGGTGAGGGGCCGCTGGTAGGGCGGACCACTGGGCTGTCTGTCAATGCCGGTCACGGGTGGACGAGGAGTCAACTCATCGTTATCCCGTCCAGCGCAGGTTCACTGCCGGTTCGGACGAAGTCTCCCGGGAGCGGTCGGGGCATGCGATTGCCCCGGGGACAGCGGGACGGTTGCGTAGCACCATTCGGTGCGGGGTCTGACTCATGACATCTTTGACCAAAGTGTCTCGTCACGGACATGTCGACTGCCGTTGCGGGTGGTGCGCGCTGCCACCGAGCCACAGGGCGTGTCCCCATAGGGGCCTTGCCGTCTTTCAGGCGCCATCACGGTTCAGACCGCCCGACCGGCAGGTGCCGGCCACCCAGCACATCACCACGCGGGAGGCACACCACCATGACGACCAGACAGCGCAGCACCTCATCCACCAGCACAGGCCCGCCCGCTCGGGGCGAGGTCGTCTTGGGCGTGGACACGCACGGCGAGGCTCATGTCGCCGCAGTGGTCTGCCCACTGGGCCAGATCCTGGGCACCAAGTCCTTTCAGGCCACGGCGGTCGGCTACCGTCGGCTCCTCGCCTGGGCCCGCAAGTCAGGGACGGTGCGGCGGGCCGGGGTGGAAGGCACCGGTACCTTCGGCGCGGGCCTGTCGCGCTACCTGCTGGCGCAGCATGTCGCGGTGTTCGAGGTGAACCGACCCGACCGCTCGGCCCGCCGTCTGCTCGGGAAATCAGCCCCGCTCGACGCACAGGCCGCCGCGCGGGCCGTGCTCAGCGGTCGCGCCCAGGCACGGGCGAAAACTGGCGACGGTCCGGTGCAGAGTGCCCGGATGTTCAAACTCGCCAAGGACTCAGCGGTCAAGGCCCGCACCCAGGCGATCAACCAGCTCAAGGCCGTCCTGGTCATAGCCGACCCGGCCCTGCGGGAACGACTGTCCAGCCTGGGCAACCGCGAACAGTTCCGCACCTGCGCACGCCTCAGCCCGCGCGAGGGCGAGGCCGACGGGGGTGATGAGGACACCGTAGCTGAGGCCACTCTCATGACGCTGAGCATGCTGGCTCAGTGCATCGAGCAGCTCACCGGGCAGATCGATCAGCTGAATCAGCAACTGACCGGGCTCGTTGAACGCCATGCCCCACAGCTGCTCGCGCCGGTGGGTATCGGCCCGGACTCCGCTGTCACGCTCCTGATCACCATGGGCGACAATCCCGAGCGGCTGAGCACCGAGGCGTCTTTCGCCGCTCTGTGCGGTGTCAGCCCCATCGAGTACTCCTCGGGCGGCCGGAGCTCGCGGCGGCTCAACCACGGCGGCGACCGGCAGGCGAATGCCGCGCTGCACCGCATCGTGTTCACCCGCCTGCGCCACGACCCGCGCACCCAGGCGTACTACGAACGCCGCACCCAGGAGGGCAAGACCCGTCGTGAGATCATCCGATGCCTCAAGCGATATGCCGCCCGCGAGGTCTTCAACCTGGTCAGGACGGTCTCTACCGACCCCCCCCGTTATAGGGGTGCCTGTGACACGCCTGGCCATCACATAAAATAGGCACTGAACATTCAATATGGTCCAATATGACATATTTAATCTCTCTGTAGGAGGAAATGTCATGGCGGGCAAGCCCAGCATTGTCTTCGCCCACGGACTCTGGGCGGATGGGTCGTGCTTCAACAAGCTCATCCCCACGCTCCAGGCTGAAGGGCACGAGGTGTTCGCCTCGCAGCACGGCCTCGACTCGCTCGAAAGCGACGTCGCATGCGTCAACTTCACGCTCAACCACGTCCCCGGCCCGATCGTGCTGGTCGGCCACTCCTACGGCGGGACCCTGATCACCAAAGCGGGCACCCACGGCCGCGTCGGAGCTCTGGTGTACATCGCCGCGCTCGCCCCGGACGAGGACGAGACGTCGCAGGAACAGCAGGACAAATTCCCCCGCACGCCCATCTTCGAGCACGTCGACGTCGCTGACGGCCGTGTGTGGCTCAAGCCCTCAGGTGTCCCGCACTTCTGCGGCGACCTTCCGGAAGCGGAGCAGAAGCTCGTCCTGGCGACGGGCGCTGTGCCAGTGGCGGACCTGTTCAACCAGCAAGTTCCCGGCACCGCCTGGCGGACGAAGCCAAGCTGGTACATCGTCGCCAACAACGACCGCACCGTGCACCCCGACCTGGAGCGGTCCGCCGCCGAGCGCATGGGCGCCAAAATCCGCCCCGTGGACAGCAGCCACGTTCCCATGCTCTCGCATCCCGACTTCGTCCTCGATGTGATCCGTGAGGCCGCGAAGTCCCTCGACGCCTAGGCCAAGCCGATAACGACCGGCCGCAGCGCCCCACGGCGCCGGGAAAGGCAAGAGGTAGGGGCCCTGGTCGCCCTTACTGGCGGTGCTGAAACAGGTCGGGCGTGCCCTGCTGGCGGCAGCTGCGGGACTGGAGCGAGGGGGGTACAGCGGCGGTCGGCAGCGGCCGCCCACGGAAAGCGGCTGGCAGTTGAAGGCTATCGGCGAGCCCGTCGCCGGCCGGACCTTCCAGGATTTGATGCCCACCATGTGTGACCGGGGCGCTCTCCGTTTGGATCAGTCCCGCGAGCTGCCGGCCGTTGTTTGTGACGGCGGGAGCCGCGGGGCAGGCAGAACCGCAACCCGCGGCTGTGGCAGGTCATGCCTTTTCACCTACTGGTGGCCGGAGTCGTGGGCCGCGCTGAGGATGAGATCCGTGACGGCTTGGGGGTGGGAGACCAGGGACACGTGTGAAGAGTTGATCTCCACTGTCTTGCGTGCGCGTGCGCGTTTGGCCTCGTACCGCTCGAGGCTCGGGTTGATGGCCCGGTCCTGCTTGCCCACGAGCACGTAGACCGGCTTGTCCCGCCAGGCTGCCTCGGTGAGCTTGTCGGTGAAGGCCGACTGTGCGATCGGGCGCTGTGTCGCTGCCATGACGGACGCCTGCTGCTGGGAGAGGTCCTGGGCGAAGGTGGCGTGGAGTTTGGCGGGCTGGATGTACACGTCGGTGCCCGTGGTGCCCTCGCCGTTGCGGAACGGGACCTGCTTCAGCGCCTTGGTGAGCGGGGCGGCGGGGAACTTGCCGGAGAGGCTGGCGAAGGACTCTCCCTTGTCCGGCATGATCGCGTTGATGTACACGAGTGCTTTGACGTTGTCGACGCCGGTGGCTGCCTGTGAGATCACTTCGCCGGCGTAGGAGTGTCCGACGAGGACGATCGGTCCCTTGATGGTTTTCAGGAGGCTGTTCAGGTATGTCGAGTCCTGGGGTATGCCGCGCAGCGTGTTGGGTGGGGCGATGACCTGGTAGCCCTCCTGCTCCAGGCGCTGCACCACTGCAGTCCAGCTGGACCCGTCGGCGAACGCGCCGTGTACGAGTACCACTGTCGGCTTCTGGCCCGCGGGGGCCCTGCCGAGATCGTCTGCGGCGTGAGTCGGCATCAAGGTCAGGGCGGAGAGGAGTGCCACTCCGAGAGCCAGTCTGCCCTTGCCGGATGCCAGGATTCCAGAGAGGGTCATGTGCTTCCACTTCCTTGGCATACAAGGTGAAGTTGGCATGTTCGGCGACTGGGAACACTGAGGATCGTGCGGAAGGCGTCGGCAACAGCGGCCGCGATTGCCGTGTGCGGTCGGCGACGCGAACCGGGACGGGGCCTCAGCCATGGAAAGCGTGCTGGTCCGCGTTCCGCCGTATGCCGCAGATCACCATCTTCGCGCGTCCGTGCTTGCCGCGCATCCGATGTCGTGCTGGATGAGCGGCGGCGGTTTAGTTGGCTGCTCGACAGGCCGTCGCTGTCGGAGCGCGGGGTTCTCGCCGGGCTGGAGGGCACGGAGCCCGATGGTTGGCACCGCATATGGCCTTCAGTCGGTTGCACCAGATGGTTCACATCACCTGGCCGCCCGGTATCTCACGACGACTCGGCCGCTGATTAGAGCTGCGGGCCCCTGCGGGTGCGTCACTGAGCAGGACCACGCTGGCGAGGTCGTCCGGGAGAACAGCGCATATCGCACCTGAGGCGACTCATCGCCAAAAACAGATGTGCCCCTGTCGCGTATTTTCCAAATGGTGGCACGAAATACTAGTCGGCGTTTTCGCGATGCCGATCGGGTTGCACATGTCAAGATACCCGCTCACACTTGTGATATGGGTTAAAGCCTGTCACTCATACCCTATCCAGGGGGCAATGTCTTCCAGAGGGGCGTCGTATGACTAAGATCCTTTGCGTGCTGACCGGCGCGAGCTACTGGACCCTGAAGGACGGGCACCGACACCCTACCGGGTACTGGGCCGAGGAGTTCGTGGCTCCTTACAGTGTGTTCACCGACGCCGGATACGAGGTCACAGTGGCAACTCCGGGCGGCGTCGTTCCCGTTGTGGACACGATGAGCTTGGAGCCCCGCATGGCAGGCGGCGAGGAAACCGCACTCCGGCAGGAGGCCGTCATCGAGTCGGCGGATGAGCTCCGGCATCCCATCTCCCTCAAAGAAGTGCACCTCAAGGACTACGCAGGCGTCTACTACCCCGGAGGCCACGGCCCAATGGAAGACCTCTCGGTCGACCCCGACTCCGGGGCGCTGCTGCGAGAGGCACTGGCTTCCGGTAATCCACTCGGCATTGTCTGCCACGCCCCGGCTGCTCTACTCGCGACCCGTGATTCAAACGGCCACACACCCTTCGCGAACTATCGCTTGACGGGTTTCTGTAACGAAGAGGAGGCTGGCGTCGGCTTCGCCGACAAAGCAAAGTGGCTGTTGGAGGACGAGTTGAAGAAGCTGCCGACCCAGTACTCGCGGGGGCCAGCCTGGAAGCCCTACACGGTCGTCGACCGTAGCCTCTTCACGGGGCAGAATCCCGCTTCCTCCGGTCCACTCGCCAAAGAGCTCATCAAGGCTCTCTCCTGACTGCGGTGATGCTACTCGGGTAAGAACCCCATCACCCCCTTTAGAGCTCGTAACACGATCATGGTCGGGCTTTCTTGAGGCGTCTCCAGCAGATGAGGCCGCAGGCCAGGGAGACGAAGGCGTCGTGCAGGTCGAGGCGTCGTTCCCAGCGGACGGCCAGGCGCTTGAAGTGCTGCAGGAGCGAGAAGGTCTGCTCGACGACATAGCGGAGCTTTCCCAGGCCCTGGATGTTGGGGGCGCCCTTGCGGGAGATCACCGGCAGGATCCGGCGCCTGCGCAGTTCATGGCGGTTGGGGTTGCTGTCGTAGCCCTTGTCGCCGAGCACGGCGTCAGGCCGACGACGCGGGTGGCCGGGCTTACCGGCCACGGGCGGGATGCCGTCGACCAGGGCAAGGGTCTGTGCGACGTCGTTGACGTTGGCCGCAGTGGTGATGACCTTGAACGGGGTGCCTCTGCCATCGCAGATCAGATGGTGCTTACTGCCCGTCTCCCCGCGGTCGACCGGTGACGGGCCGGTTGCTTCGCCCCCGTTTTCGCGCGGATGTGGGAGGCATCCACGCAGGCCCGGGACCAGTCCAGCTCGTCAGCTGAGTGCAGTTCGGCGAGCAGGAGACGGTGCAATTGGTCGAAGACGCCGGCCTCATGCCATCGGCCCAGCCGGCGCCAGCAGGTCTGGCCAGAGCCGAATCCCAGCTCCAGTGGCAGCAGTTGCCAGCTCACGTCGTTGTAGAGCACGTACAGGATGCCCTGCAGACACAGCCGGTCGTCCACCGGCCTCGAGCCGGGCGCCTTCTGCGGCCAGGGCGGCAGCAGCGGCTCGATCAGTGCCCACAAGTCGTCTTCCACGATCCACGGCCGGTTCCCCACACCTCACAAACGGCGTAATCGTCGTACTGGTCACGGCTGGCCAGCACAACATCCACAAGATCGTGTTACGAGCTCTTTAGTAGGTTGAGGAGCCCACTGAACGCTTTTCGTCCTGAATATGTGCAGGTCATCAGCGTGTGCACGGCTTGGACTGCTGTGCCGATGCGACGGGTGGAACAGCGTGCCCTGTGTAGGAGGCGCCAGGACCTCAGACGGGCGAGGGCGCGTTCGCCGGGTGCCCGCAGTCGGGCATGATCCCGGCTGAACTGCTGGTATTGCTCGGGCTGTTCATGGTGGTAGTACGGGGTGCGCACCGTGGCGCCGGTGCCCTGGTACGCCCGGTCGGCCAGGATCAGGATCTGCCTCGTGGGGCACGCTTCGACGATGCCGTGGGCTCGGGCTGCGGTCAGGTGGTGGGTCCGGCTGCGTCCAGGCCAGGTTGAGTGCTGGTTCTGACGAAGCCATCCGGCTGCGGTCGGGGCGTGCCGTTGTGCCTTCACCTGGCTGCGCGTCGCCCTCCCCCCGCACCCAGGACTACTACGAACGCCGCATCAAGGAGGGCAAGACCCGACGCGAAATCGTCCGATGCCTCATTGAACTCTTTTCATCCTGTCGCTGAGGGGTGAAAGGGCCTGGTCAGACAGGGTGTCGGTGACGTGGCAGAGCCCCTCGTCGTTGGGGTGGTGATCTCACTCAACACACCAGCGGCCGGGGGGCTCTGTTGGTTCCGTATCCTGCCATGCTCGACGTCCCGCATGAGCTGGTTGAGCACGTTCCTGGCTCATCTACGCCCGAAGGCGTGAACTGCGTTCTCCATGGCGGCGGTTGGGGTGTTTCAAGCAGGCCCTGCTGGTCCTGACCCATCTACGCAAGAACGAGACACTGCCCGCACTGGCCGCCGGCTTCGGCATCTCGACCACGACCGCCTGGCGCTACATCACCGAGACCGTCGAGATTCTGGCCTCCTGGACACCCGGCCTGCGCGAGGCCCTGGTGGGCCTGGGCGAGGGCGACTTCGTCATCGTCGACGGCACGCTCATCCCGACGGACCGCATCGCGGCGGACGAACCGTACTACTCACAAAAGCACCGCAAGCACGGGATGAACGTGCAGGTCGTCGCCGCCCCGGACGGCACTCCACTGTGGTTCTCAAGGACGACGCCGGGCCGCACGCACGACCTGACCGCAGCCCGCGCCCACGGGATCATCGAGGCCTGCCTCACCCGGCAGATCCTGATCCTGGCCGACCGCGCCTACCAGGGCGCCGGCTCAACTGTGCGTACTCCCTACTACGGGCACCGCGACCTGCCCGCCCACTACCAGCAGTACAACAAAGACCACGCCCGCCTGCGCGCCCCGGGCGAACGCTGGCGGATCCTGCGCCGGGCCCGTTGCTCAACCAACCGCGTCGGACGCATCGTCGCCGCCATCCACACCCTTCTCATCTGCAGGAACGCAGTATGAAAAGGGCTCATTGAGCTTCTTCAGCGGTGACTCTCCAGGGTGAGGACGGCCTTGGTCATTGACGTCAGTCGGTTGGGGCTGCAGCGGGCGCGGCGGAAGATCCGCCAGGACTTGAGTCGGGCGAAGGCCCGCTCGACTGGGCTGCGGAGACGGGAATGTGCTCGGTTGACGTTCTTCTGGTACATGGTCAGCTCGCGGCCGCAGTGCCGTTTGAACGGTGTGCAGACGGTTCCGCCGGCTCCTTCGTAGGCTTTGTCCGCCAGGACGGGAATCTTCAGGCGTTCACACACGGTAATGATGTGGTGGGTGCGTGCAGCGGTGATGTCCACCGTGCGGCCCGGCAGGGCGGGCGAGTACCAGATGATTTCGCCGGCCGGGCTGGTGACGGCCTGGATGTTCACTCCGTGCCGTCTGGCCTTGCCGGAATAGTCAGACCGGCGTCAAGGACATGCCCCACCGAGGGCCGATCAATGAGGAACCGGAAGCCGGGTCTCGTCACCTGCGGAGTCAGCCACCAACTCCGGCAGAAGGGACGATATTGATGTTCGTCGGATGGGACTGGGCCAGCGCCAGCCACGACGTGACCGTCATTGACGACCGCGGCATCGTGATCGACCACTGGGCCTTCCAGCACAGCGAAGACGACTTCTCGGCCGCCTTGGCCCGACTGTCCAGCCACGGCACCCCGGCTGAACTGCCCGTCATCATCGAACGTTCCAGTGGACTGGTCGCCGACCGTCTGCTCAAGGCCGGATACCCGGTCGTGCCCGTCCACCCCACCGCCTTTCACGCCGCACGACCTCGATGGGTCGCTTCCGGTGCCAAATCCGATCCCGGTGACAGCTACAGACTCGCGGACTACCTACCCACCGACGGCCACCGCCTGCGCCGCCTCGTGCCTGTCGAGCTGGCCGGCACGGAACATCTCGTTCAGGTACTCCATGGCCGCAAGACGAAGATCACAGAGTTTCATGGCGTAGAGCGCGGGTGATCGGTGCGATGGCCTGCAGGGTGTTGAGACAGTGGTGAGTCGTGGGGAGAACGCGGCGCGCCAGGGGGTGACGGGTCATCGGCTGCCACCGTTGTGCCGAGGCGGCCGGGATGACGGTGTCGTCGCGGGCACTCCATACGGTGATCGGGTACTCCAGCGGCCTGGGGCAGGAGCCGTAGTCGTAGGCATCGATCAGGGCGAGGTCGGAACGCAGTGCCCGTAGTGCCTCTCGGTGCCGCTGTGTGCGTTCTCCCCGGGGCAGGGGGATGGCCAGAGTGGTGGCGAGGGTGATCAGGGTGTCGTCGTCCATGGCCCGGCTGTGCAGGTCGAAGTCCGCGTATTCGGGTGGAGAGAAGGCTGCGCAGGCATGGAGGGTGAGGGCCGGCTGGCGGTGACGGGCGAGGTGCCATGCGGTCTCGTAGCCCAGAGCCGCTCCCATGCTCTGTCCGAAGATCAGCAGGGGTTCCGTGACGTGGTGCATCAGCCGGTCGGCAAGCTGGGTGGCGAGTCCGGCAAGGCCGGCTGCCGGATCGGGGGAGGGGGCCGCTCCACCGGTCTGCCTCCCCGGATAGCGAGCGGACAGAATCCGGAATCCGGGGGTGAGGTGGCGGGGCCAGTGCGCGAAGTCCGCGGCGCTGCCCCCCACTCCGGGGAGCAGCAGCACGGCGGCATCCGGGCTGTCCCATCCCTGCTCGGGTGTCAGGTCCCACAGCAGTCCGTCACCTAGTGCTCTCACTCGTCCATCATCGGGCGCTACACGAGGCTTCAGCACTCCTTCGCGTGAATGGCCGGATTCCATCCTTTTCGTCCCTCACGGCATGGGCATGTTGTCCGGCAAGTCAGTCGAGGGGATGGGTGCCATGGGGGCGGAAATGGATTCTCCAGCTGACAGTCGCATGGGGGAGACCAGCTGTACAGGCGACGTGGCGGTCGTCGGGATCGCTTGCCGTCTCCCCGGCGGTCTGAACAGCCTGGCCACGCTGTGGTCCGCGCTCCTCGAAGGGCGGGATCTCGTCACGCGGATGCCTGCTGAACGGTTCGACGCACAGGAGTTCACCGACGCCGATCCGCGGCGGCCCGGCCGGAGCTATACGGCGGCGGCCGGAGTGCTCGACGACATCGCGGGCTTCGACGCGGAGTATTTCTCCCTCTCCCCACGCGAGGCCGACCGCATGGACCCGCAGCAGCGGATCCTGCTGGAGCTGGCCGCCGAGGGGGTGGACGACGCCGGTATCGATCCGGCCCGCCTGGCCGGTTCCGGCACCGGGGTCTTCGTCGGGGTGTCCAACCACGCCTACGGCAACCTCCAGCTCAGCCGACTGGAGACCGTCGACCGACACACCATGACCGGGCTCGCGAGCGGCAACACCGCGGGCCGAATCTCCCACGCCTTCGACCTGCGAGGTCCCAGCCTGGCCGTGGACACCGCCTGTTCGTCGAGTCTGGTCGCCCTCCACCAGGCGTGCACGTACCTCGGCTCCGGCGGGGAGCTGGCGCTGGCCGCCGGAGTCAACATCCTCATCGGGCCCCACGAGTTCGTCGGCTTCGCCAAGGCGTCGATGCTCTCACCCACCGGCCGCTGCCGCGCCTTCTCGGCAGCCGCCGACGGGTTCGTACGGGCCGAAGGAGGCGTGCTCCTCGTTCTCAAGCCGCTCGGCCGAGCCCTCGCCGACAACGACCGCATCCACGCCGTGATCGTGGCCACCGGGACCAACAGCGACGGCCGCACCCCCGGCCTGGCCCAGCCCAGCGCCCAGGCACAGGCCGCTCTGCTGCGCCAGGTGTACGGACCGTCGGGACCGGACGCTAGTGGGCTGGTGTACATGGAAGCGCACGGCACGGGAACCCCCGTGGGCGACCCTCTGGAGTGCGAGGCCATCTCGACGGCTCTGGCCGGAAGGTGTTCCGCGGAGCTGCCGCTGCCCATCGGGTCGGTCAAGACCAACCTCGGACACCTGGAGTCCGCATCGGGACTTGCCGGGCTGCTCAAGGCGGTCCTCGTCCTGCGCCATCGTGTCGTCCCGCCTTCCCTGCACGGCCTGCCGGTCAACCCCGCCATCGACTTCCCCCGCCTGGGCCTGACCCCGGTGACCGCTGCCACTCCGCTGGCGACGGCTCGCGGTGGGCTGGTGGGCGTCAACTCCTTCGGATTCGGCGGCTCCAACGCCCATGCGGTCCTTGCGCCTGCCCCTGCACCTGCCCGACGGCACGCCCCGCCCGAGGGCTTGCGTCCGGTGCTGGTCTCCGCGCGCACGCCCGAGGCCCTCGCCGCGGCGGCCACCGGACTCGCCGACCACCTCGACACCACAGGCGCAGACACCGGCACGTTCTACGACATCGCCCACACCACTCTCACGCGACGCGGCCGACACCCCTACCGCTCCGTCGTCCTGGCCGCTGACGCTCGTACCGCCTCCGCCAGCCTGCGCGCCGGCGTCGACGCCTCGCCTGCGTCCGTACTCAAGAGCGGCATGACCGCCTTTGTCTACAGCGGCAACGGCGCCCAATGGACGGGAATGGGGCGCCGGTTGCTCACCGCGGCGGAGCGCGCGTCCTCCTCCGGGCCGACGGCGTTCCGGAACGCCGTCGACGAGGTCGACGCGATCCTGTCGCCGCTGCTCGGGTGGTCCGTACGAGAGGAGCTGGCCCACGGCGCCGACGCGGCCCGGCAGGCGCGGACGGAGATCGCCCAGCCGCTGCTGTTCACCGTGCAGGTGGCGCTGACCGCCGCGCTGGCGGCGTACGGAGTGCGCCCGGCCGGGGTGGCCGGACACAGCGTCGGTGAGGTCGCCGCCGCCCACGCCTGCGGCGCGCTCGACCTCGTCTCCGCTGCCGAGGTCATCACCCACCGAAGCCGGGTCCAGAGCCGTACTGCCGGTTCCGGACGGATGGCAGCCGTGGGTCTTCCTGCCGACAGGGTGTTGGAGGAACTGGCATTCTTCAAAGGTCTGTTGGAACTCGCCGCAGTCAACAGTCCCCGCGATGTGACGGTCGCCGGTGACGAGGCCGCTCTCGATGAGCTGGCCGGGAAGCTGGCCGGGCAGGGCGTCTTCTTCCGGATGCTGGACCTCGATTACGCCTTTCACACCTCGCGCATGGACCCCGTCGAGGCGGAGCTGCGCGCCACCCTGGCCGCGTTGCAACCGCAGGCTGGGAAGCTCCCGTTCGCCTCGTCCGTCAGCGGCACCCTCCAGCCGGGAGAATCACTGACGGGGGAGTACTGGTGGCAGAACGTCCGCCGTCCCGTGCAACTGCCCGACGCGGTCGGCGCGCTGGCGGCCACGGGCTGTGACGCCTTCGTCGAGATCGGCCCGCACCCGGTTCTCTCGTCCTACCTGCGCCGCACCCTGGCCGCGGACGGCATCGGGCCCACCGCGGTACTGCCCACCCTCTCGCGAGACCGGGACGGAGCCGATGCCCTGGAGCGGACCGTCTCCGCCCTGCTCGCCGCCGGCGCCCGCACCGACGTCGGAGTGTTCTTCCCCGTGCCGGGCCGGATCCAGGACCTGCCCGCCTACCCCTGGCAACGAGAACGCCACTGGCACGGCTCCCCACAATGGTTCGGGCAGGGCTGTGGCGACGGACAGCAGCACCATCCGCTCCTCGGCGAGCGCACCGCCCACGCCGAGCCCCTGTGGCACCTGCGCATCGATCCCACCCGCCACCGATGGCTCGCCGATCACGTCGTCACCGGTGCGGTCGTCGCCCCCGCCGCCGCCTTCGCCGAGACGGCCCTGGGCGCGGGCCGTCTCCACCTCCAAAGCGCCGTCCAGCTCGAGGACCTGGCCGTCGAGCGGGCCCTGACCCTGCCCTTCGACGACCCCGCCATGGACATCCGCCTGCAGACCTCGCTCGACGCGGCCGACGGCACGGTCCGCATCGCCAGCCGCGACGGCACCGGGCCCTGGCGCCCACATGCCCGAGGCGTCGTACGCCGTCTGCTGCGCGAACAGCCCGCGGCCGAAGACCTCCGGGCGTTGCGTGCCCGTCTGCCGGAGATCGTCTCCGCGGCCGATGCCTACGCCAGGGCCGCCGCTGTGGGCATCACCTACGGACCTGCCTTCACCGTCCTCACCGGCTTGCAGGTCGGTGACGGTGAGGTCCTGGCCCGGTACACACTCCCCGGCCTTGCGAAGCCGGACACGGCCGCGCAGTACGTGCTTCACCCCGCCCTCCTCGACGCAGCTCTCCAATCGGGTGCTCCTCTCCTCGCTCAGGACGGGACCGGGGAAGGACGTATGCCTGACGCCCCCTATCTGCCCTCGGCCATCAGGACCTTGAGAGTGTGGGACGAGGCTCCTGCGGAGGGTTGGGTCCACGTACGCCGCCGCGAGGCCACGCCCCGCGAGGTGTCCTGGGACATCCGACTTCTGGACGACCAGGGCCGTGTCACCGCCGAGGCCGAAGGCTGCAGGCTGCGCCGTTTCGAGACCGCCGATACCACGCCGAGACACCTGGCCACGGTCCTGCGTGCAGCACCGCGTGAGCTCGACCCCGTCGTGCCTGGTCCGCCTCTGCCCGCTCTGCGCGAACTGGCCGGTCCGGCCGAGCGCGCCCAGGACGGAGACTGGGACGCAGAGCGTTACGCCCACGGCACTGGTCTGATCGACCGGCTGAGCGCGCACTTCACCCTCCGGGCCCTGCGCACTCTGGATCCCGAAGCCACCGCCTACACGCCCGACAGCCTCGTCGGCGCCGGGGCACTCCCCGTCTACCGGCGCCTGCTGCACGCCGCACTCGATCAGGCCGAACGCGCAGGGCTGTTGCACCGCGACGGTGACGGGAACTGGGCGCCGGCTGCTTGCCCCGATCCCCAAAGTGTTCTGGCCGAGCTGCTGCGGACGGTCCCGGAGTGCGCCACGGAAGCGGTGCTGCACGCGCATTGCGGCAATCTGCTGCCCGAGGTGCTCCTGGGGCGTCAGGACGCCGTCGCCATGCTCTTCGGGGAGAGCGACCGGCACTGGGTGGAGAACTACTACTCCACCGGCGTCGTGCCCCGCCGTGACAAAGCCCGGATGACCGCCCTCGTCCGCGAGATCATCCGGCACTGGCCCGAGGGCCGGCCCCTGCGCGTCCTGGAAGTCGGCGCCGGCACCGGAGCACTGACCAGGGCGCTGCTCGACGTCCTGCCGCCCGGGCGCACGCACTACACCTTCACCGACATCTCCGCGACGTTCTTCCCTCGCGCCCGCGCCCGGTTCGCCGAACACGACCACATCGTCTACCGACCGCTCGACCTGGATCAGGACCCCGAACCCCAGGGATTCGCCCCGGGCGCGTACGACCTCGTCGTGGCCGACAACGTCCTGCACGCCACCACCCGACTGCGTGAAAGCCTCACCCGCCTCGCAGACCTGCTCGGCGAAGGCGGCCACCTACTGGCCGCCGAGACGCACAACCTCGACCGCCTCCTTCCCTGTTTCGGCCAGCTGAAGAGCTTCTGGAACGTCAACGACCCCGATCTACGTCCCCGTTCACCGCTTCTGACGGCCGGACAGTGGCAGGAACTGCTCGCCGCCCAGGGTTTCGACGAGACAGTTCAACTGAACGCGGACGGCGCCGACGGAGACCACTCCGTCCTCGTCGCACGACGTGCACCCGCACGGGCGACCCAGAGGACAGCCCCCGCGAGGACAGGCTCCGCCTCTGCGACCAGTTGGATCGTCGCCGCCGAGCAACCGGACGACCCGCTCGCCCACGCCCTCGCGAAGGCCCTCGGCTCGGCGGACGACGCACCTGTGACCGTCGTCCCGGCCACCACCGACCCCGACCAGTGGGCCACTTGGCTACGACCCGACCGGTCCCGGCCCGCTCTGGTCCTCCTTCTGGCAGGTGGGAGCGCGGAGTTGGAGGGGGACAACCCGACCGGCCAGGAGCGTGACCGAGCGATCCTGGAGCAGGCGGTCACCCGCACCGCCGTCCTGCGCGCCATCGCTCAGACCTGCGCACGACTTCCCGGCGTGGTCGACCCCTCCTTGTGGCTGGTCACCCGCCCGTCGGGAGCCGTGCCCGAGGCGGGGGCCCGCCCAGCCCCGGAGGACTGCGTGCCCTGGGGCGTGGCCCGCAGCCTCGCCAACGAACAGCCCCGTCCCACCATCCGACGGCTGGCCTTCGAACGAGGACCGTCGCCCGAGACCGACGCCACCCGGCTGGCACACGAACTGCTGGCACCGACAGCGGAGGACGAGATCGTCCTCACCCCTGCCGGCCGCTTCGTCCCCCGGCTGCGCGACCTGCCCGCCACCACCGCCGCAGCCGACGGTCGCTGCCATCGGCTGCGGCTGCGCCGCCCAGGGCTCGGATTCGGCCTGGACTGGGTGCCCGCCCCTGCCCCACCCGCCCCCGGCCCGGGCGAAGTGACCATCGAGGTACAGGCGGCCGGGCTCAACTACCGTGACGTCCTACTGGCCACGGACTCCCTTCCACCGGGCGCCGAATTCCCCGCCCCCGGCGAACACAGCCTGGGACTGGAGTGCGCGGGCGTCGTCACTGCCGCGGGCGCGGGCACGGAACTGAGGGCAGGGCAGCGGGTTTTCGCCTGTGCACCTGGCGCTCTGGCCTCGCACATCGTTGTCCCCGCCGCATGCACCGGACGAATCCCGGACCATCTGTCGTTCGCCGAAGCGGCGACCCTGCCGGTTGCCTTCTTCACGGTGCAGCACTCCTTGGAGCACCTGGCCCGTCTAGGGGAGGGAGAGACGGTCCTGGTGCACGGCGCGGCCGGCGGGGTGGGCCTCGCCGCCCTGCAGTATGCCCAGCACGTCGGCGCGCGGATCATCGCCACCGCCGGCAGTCCCGCCAAGCGCGCGCTGCTGACCCTGCTGGGCGCCGACCACGTCCTGGACTCCCGCACGCTCGCCTTCGCCGACCAGGTGCTTGAGCTGACCGGTGGTGAGGGCGTCGATGTCGTCCTCAACTCCCTTGCGGGCGAGGCCATTGCCCGCAACCTCGACATCCTGCGGCCCGGCGGCCGCTGCATCGAACTCGGCAAGCGCGACATCCACACCGGCGGCCGACTGGCCCTGCGGGCCTTCCGCAACAACCTGTCCTTCCACGCCGTCGACGCCCTGCAGATGCTCAACTCCCAGACCGCACTGTCCGCACGGCACTTCGCCGAGCTCACCCGCCGAGTCGAGCAGGGGACGTACCGCCCGCTGCCGCACCACCTCCACTCTGCCGACACCGTCATGGACGCGTTCGCGCTGCTGCGCCGCTCCCATCACATCGGCAAGGTGGTCGTCTCCCTCACCCCCCGGCCCCACCTCACCGAATCCCCCAAGCGTCTCGTGTGCGACCCGGAGGCCACCTACCTGGTCACCGGGGGTCTCACCGGCCTTGGAGCCGCGGCCGCGGGCCTCCTTGCCGACCGGGGAGCCCGCTACCTCGCCCTGGTCTCCCGCCGCGGCTCCGCCACACCGGGCGCGGACGACCTGCTGACCGACCTGGCCCGCAGGGGCGCCACCGCGACTGCCCACGCCGCCGACGTGGCCGACGCGGCCGCCATGGCCGCCGTGCTGGAGGGCATCGCCGCCACCGGGCGGCCCCTGCGCGGCGTCATCCACTCGGCCATGGCTGTGGGCGACGCGCTGCTGACCGAGCTGAGTGACGAGACCGCCCAGGCGGTACTCGCGCCGAAGCTGACCGGTACCAGGATCCTGGACCGCCTGACCCGCGACGCGCCCCTGGACTTCTTCGTCGTCCACTCGTCCGCCTCCGCCATGGTCGGCCTCCGCGCCCAGGCCGCCTATGCCGCCGCCAACCTCGCCATGGAAGGAATCGTCCGCGCACGCCGGGCGGCCGGCCTCCCCGGCCTGGCCATCGGCTGGGGACTGTCCGGCGAGGTCGGGATGGCGGCCGTGGATGAGGTCGTCCAGGTACTGGAACGTATGGGGCTCGCTCCCATGAGCATCGCCCAGATCCTCACCGCCCTCGACGACCTCACGGCAGGCCAGGGAATCGGCCCCGGCGACGACACGGGCGCCCCGGCCATCGTCGACGGCCCGGAGGTCCTGCAGGTGGCCCGCATCGACTTCAGCCGCATGGCCACGATCCTGCCGATCCTGCACACACCACGATTCACCGGACTCCTGCCGGCCCAGGCACCCGGCGGCGCCCCGGCCGCCGAAGCCCGCCGCCTGCTGGACAGCGGCAATCCAAGCATCGGCAAGGACGCGCTCGTCGACCTGCTCGTCACCCTCATTGCCCGCATCACCCAGCGGGCCCCCGAGCGCATCGACCGCACGCGCGGCCTGGACGCGCTGGGCCTGGACTCCCTCATGGCCACCGAGCTGGTCGTCAGCCTCCAAAGCGAACTGGCCTACGAGATCCCCACCATGGAGGTCGTCAACGCCAACAGCATCGACGACCTCGCCCACCGCATCCTCACACTCGCCGGCGCGGCATGACTCCACCCCGGCCCGCACCCGGCACATCCTCTTCGCTCGCATGGCAGACCGCATCGCTCCCGCTCCGTCGCCGCTGGGCTGCCACCCTCGTGGTCTGCCTGGGGCTCTTCCTGCTGGGCCTCGACCTGACCGTCCTCAATGTCGCCCTGCCCAGCCTGGAGGACGACCTCCGGCCCGGCGTCACCGCACTGCACTGGATCGTCGACGGCTACGCGCTGGTCCTGGGCGGCACGGTGCTGACGACCGGAGCTCTCACCGACCGCATCGGCCGCAGACGCGCCTTCGTCACCGGCCTCGCGGTCTGCGGCACCGCATCCGCCCTCGGCGCCCTCGCCCCGGCACCCTGGCAGGTCATCGCCTCGCGATGCGTCCTGGGCGCCGGAGCCGCCCTGCTCATGCCTGCCACCCTCGCCCTGATCTGCCACCTCTTCCCCGAACCGCAATTACGGCGCCGAGCCATCGCCGTGTGGACGGCCGTCGGTGGGGTCGGCGGCCTGGCCGGCCCGGTCGTCGGCGGCTGGCTGGTCGAACACTTCTCCTGGCGCGCCGCGTTCTGGCTCAACCTCCCCATCGCCGTCATCGCCATCACCCTGGCACTCTGGCTCGTTCCCGAGGTGCGCAGCACCCGGTGCGAACCCGTCGACGTGCCCGGGGCACTGCTGGCCGCTGCCGGCCTGCTGGCCCTGGTCGCCGCCATCATCGAAAGCCCTCAACTCGGCTGGAGCAGCCCGCCGGTTCTCACCGGATACGGTCTCGCCGCCCTCCTGCTGTCGGCCTTCCTCCTGTACGAGCACCGGTGCCGCCACCCCCTGTTGCCGCTCACCCTGCTGCGCCACCCCCGCATCGGCATGAACGCCGCCACGCTGGCACTGATGTCCTTCAGCCTGCTGGGTGCCCTGTTCGTGATGACGCTCTATCTGCAAGGCGTGCTCGGCTACACCCCCTGGCAGGCCGGACAGCACACGCTCCCCCTTCCGGCCGCTCTGGCTGTCGGCGCCGCAGCGTCCCAGCCCGTGGCCGGCCGCATGGGCGAGAAACGGGCCGTGCTCTCGGGCCTCGCCCTGGTCGCCTCCGCCTTCACCGTCCTCGCCACCACCAGCAGCACGTCCGGCTACGGCCACCTAGTCCTCTTCCAGATCCTGGCGGGACTGGGGGCGGGAGTGGCGTTCTCCCCGGCAACGGCGGCCGTCATGGGAGCCGTTCCCCACCACAGCGCAGGGCTCGGTTCCGCGATCAACGACGCGACCCGGCAGGTCGGGGCAGCACTGGGAGTCGCCGTACAAGGGTCTGTCCTGGCCACCGCCTACACCACCCACGCCCGGAACAACCTTGCTGACGCCGGGCTTTCAGTCCCCGTCCGCACCGCGGCCACCGACAACATCCTCACCGCGGCAGCCACCCTGCCCCGGCTCCCCGCCCCTCAGCAGACCCGCCTGGCCGCAGCCGTCACGGATGCCTTCATCACCGGCATGACGCGCACGGCTCTTATCGCCGCTGCGGTAATTCTGGCCACCGCGGTGGCCGTTTCGTACGGGTACCCGGCCCGCAGGGCCAGGGCAGTCAGGCAGGGCCGTTGAGGAAGGCGCCGATCACTTCGGCGACTTCGGGACGGTGGGTGCTCAGAACTCCCCGGTGCCCGACGGTGTGCAGCCGGGCACCGGAAACGGCCGCGGCGAGGCTATCGGCGGCCTCGACGGAGTGGAATGAGTCGTCCCTGTGGCACCCGCTGCCGCACCGCATACGGCGCACTCGGCTTCCTCCTGGAATACCGACTGATCGACTACCGGGCCCTGACCACCGCCTTTCAGTCCGCCGACAGCGACGATCGGCTCATCCTGCTCAACGTTGCCTGGGCGATGGCCACCGGCACGGACTACCGCCCACCGGACGAGAAGTCTGCACTGGGCGGCTGGCCACGCCTCATTCGCACCAGGGAATGCCTCCTGCACGCCGAGGTCGCCTCGGCCTTGCGTACGGACCGCCAGGGCGGGACCCCTTCGAGTCCTGGAACGCCCGGACCGAACTGGCCCAGCGCCTTACCGAACGCATCCCGCGCGCATCAATGAGACCTGACGCCGCCTCGTCCTCCACACCGAAGCCGTGAGCGAGCTGCTGGGAGTGCCGCCCGAGCTCCTCGGCAGTCCGCGAAGAAGGTGAGCTCCGCGTTGGGGCGCGGCCTCGATCGATGTCCAGCCTTTTCGGGCGGGATTCGCACCCTGAACCCGCACCCTGTGTTGTTCACTGGCGGCCGTGAAAGATTCCCCAGGCGAGAAGGCCGCTCTCGCAAGCGTGAACCCACAGGGGAAGATTGGTCCGCAGCCGGTCCAGGTACTCCTCACCGATGACGCCGGTGAGTCCCTCGCCGCTGCGCTGCACTTCATCGCGGAGGCGGGCGTAGTGCGGGAGGAGGTTCTCGCTCAAGTCATCGAAGTGGACCTGCCCCAGTCCGAGGCCGGCGAGTTGTCCGCACACGAAGCCCGGCGTGGCGAGGTTGGTGACGTGGAGGCGCTCACACACCGGGCGCAGCGCGTCCTCGTGGGTGTCGTCGGCGGCCATGACGTCGGTGAGGACCAGGGCACCGCCGGGGGCGAGGACGCGTACCGCCTCCGAGAGCATGTGCGCCCGGTCGCTGCTGTGGACAAGGGCTTCCTGGGACCAGACGACGTCGAACTTCCCGTCGGACGCTGGGACGTCGTCGAAGGATCCGTCGACGACATCGATGAGTGTGTCGAGTCCGTTACGGGCGTTGAGCTCGCGGTGCCGCCGGTTCTGCACGTCGCTGATGTTGAGCGCGAGGACGTGGCAGCCGAAGGTCCGGGCGAGGTGGCGTGCCGCGCCGCCGTAGCCCGAGCCGAGGTCGATGATCGTCCGGCCGGGCCCGAGAAGGTCGGCCACCCGGCCGGCCATCCAGGCGTCGGTCCGCCGGGTTGCCCGCGCCACTGGCTCGTCGGGGTGCTCGTAGATGCCGGTGTGGATGTCTTCACCGCCCCATACGGAGGTGTAGAAGCCGTCGACGTCGGCGGAGTTGTAGTAGGCCCGGGCCGCATCCGCTGCACGCGTGGCCTTGTCATCGCCCATGACGGAATTCTCCTCACGGCTCAGAGGGAACAAACCTTTGGGACGGGCGAGTCCGGCGAGGACCGGCCCTGCCCGCCGCCTCGGCCTCGCGGAGTTCGGGAGCCGGCCCCCGGCGCCGGAGCAGGCGCGCCGGGTATGCGGCAGGCCACACGCCGCCGCGGTCATTTCTCCAGCGAACAGGCCGTGTTGAAGGTGCTCTACCTGACCCGTTGGCCAGGCCAACCCGAATGGTCACTTGCACAAATAAGCCAAGATGCTGACATTTCCGGGACCGGGCCGCCTGGGTCGGCCGTGTGAGGGTCCAGGCGGCCCGGCGGGGTTCACGGCCTGGCCTACGTGGTCGCGCTAAAGCCGCACCGCGGCACCTGGGCTCGGGCCGACCAACCGCACACGCCCATCGAAGCGGCCCAAGCCCTGGCCTGGCGCGATGCCAAGTCCCGGCGTCTGGACACCCGTGGAACGTCACTTCCGCGACGGGCACACCGAGACCTGGTGGGCCGCTGATGCCCGGCTGAGCGGCTACGGCCCCGACTCACCTTGCCGGCTGGTCGTGGCCACCACCGACCCAGCCAGTCTGCCGGAGAAGGCCACCTGATACCTGGCCACCAACCTGCCCCACCCCGACGCACCTCACGCCATCACCGGCCCGCAACCACCGGCCGACCTCGCCGAGATCGTCCGCCTCTAGGGACTGAAGCCATGGATCGAGCAGAGCTAGAAGCAGATCAAGGACGAACTCGGCTGGGCCGACTTCCAAGTCCGCACCGACCGCGCCATCCGCCACCACCAGACCCTGGTCCACTGCGCCTTCTCCTTCTGCTGGGACCCATGGTTCGTGGATGCCACGGCGCCGAACCCCTGCCCCGACGAGGGGCCAGAGAGGGGCGCCCCGCCCCTTCCCACCAGCCTTGCTGGCCCAGGGCCTTACGCGCCATCCGTTCCTTGCTCACCCCTGCCGTCACCCTCAACCGATGGTGGCGAGCGTGGACGGACACGGGCCCACCCTCCGAGCTCCAGGCCCTGATCGACGCGGTCACCACCGGACACCGGACACCGGACACGGCATTGACGTCTATCGCTGTAATCCACGAACTACCCATATATTTCCGGAACACCGAACCAGTGGCGGGCGGCCTGTTCAAATGCTTCACGATCAGGAGTGCGATCTCCTGCCCAGGCGACTACGCCGTCGGGTCGGACAAGCACGGCACCCAATCCGAGGTCGTTTCTCGCCGGACCGGCTGCATACCGCATCCGACTCGCCCAGCCCATCGCCGAACCGCGCAGGCATCGATCGGTGCTGAAATCGAGAGCGACGCCCCGTCCGTCCTGCATGAGGTCGCCGAGGCGAGTGCCGTTTTCGAGGCGAAGCTCCGGGGCGTTGCGGCCGACCAGTGGATGCTTGCTGCCCAGGTCGTAACGGATCGACGATCCCGACAGCCGCTCGAACACATAGGTCGTTCCGTCACGGGTCCCGATCAGGTCGCGAATCACTCCTTGGATCGCCTGGGCATGCGGGTCCGGTCGCATGGCTGCCACCTGGGCGCGCGACCAGTCGAGCACCCTTTCGGCGATCGGACGGCGCTCGCTGGTGTAGGTGTCGAGAAGCCCGTCGGGCGCGTACCCGCGCACCGTCGCCGCGAGCTTCCAACCCAGGTTCATGGCGTCGCCGATGCCGGTGTTGAGTCCCTGCCCGCCAAGGGGGGAGTGGATGTGAGCGGCGTCGCCCGCGAGCAGGACGCGTCCCCGCCGGTAGGTCGTCGTCTGCATCGCCCGATCGGTGAAGGTCGACACGAGATGAACTTCGCTCAGCGTCACGTCGGTGCCGGACACACGGCGCAGAACCGCCTGGAGATGGTCGCGAGTCGGCGGCCGCGAGCGATCGAACGCGCCGCCGTCGAAATCCATCATGCCGATCTGCCCATTGTTGGGAGGCTGGAGGTACATACCCGTCGGCGTCAGATTGAACCCGGGGCGCAGCTTCTCCGGATCGGCGACGGTGGCGTGCATGCTGTATCCGGTGAACTGCGGCCCGGTGCCGACGAATTCAAAGCCCGCGAGCCCGCGCACAGTACTGCGTCCCCCATCGCAGCCGACGAGCCAGCGCGCCGCGTACTCGTGCCCGCCGGCCAGCGCGACGACGCTCTCGTCGTTCTGGGCGATGGCTGAGACCGCGACGCCGTACCTGATTGCCACGCCGAGCTTGGACGCCTGCTCGGACAGCACCGCCTCGACCGATTCGAGGTAGGTCAACACGCCCTGCGATGCCGGGCTGGAAAGCCGGTACGGCAGGGCGGCTACGTCGACCTTGGCCGGATCGAGCACCATGCCGGCGAAGTGGCCACCGTGACGAGGAGGTGACGGCTCGTCCGCGTCGGGGTCCGCGCCGGGATCGTCGTGGACGCCCGACGCCGACAGAACCTGGTGCAGCATCCCGCGGCGATAGAACGCCTCGACCGACGCGGCCGACAGGCCCCGCATCCCGAGCGGCTCCGCCTTGAACGGGGAGTGGGGTCCCGGCTCGCGCTCGAGCACCAGGACGGAGCAGCCCGCGAGGCCAAGCTCGCAGGCAAGGAACAGACCAACCGGGCCAGCGCCCACGATCACTACGTCATGCACAAGAGATCCCCTTCCCAAACCCACAGCCGGATGGGCACCCGGCAGGACCTCTCGAAAGGTGCCAGACCCCACCGACATCGGACCGACAGCCCTCGATATGCCACCGACACCGCACCGACAGCCCCGACATGCCACCGACACCACGGATCCCCCCGGATCACCCCTGGTCCAAGTACCGATCAGCCAGGAGGAGGCTTTACAGGTCTCACCCCAGGGACTCTCCTGGAAGCGCCACCACCAGCGTTGACGCTCACGGACGCGGCCGGAGACCGGGCGCTCTCGCCTGTGTCGCGCGCCGGGCGGGGCCGGCACGCAACGCAACCGTTGGCCAGGCGGCGGCAGAAGTGCCAGAGTTCCGGGAACCCGCCGATGCTGATGTCCGCGCCCGTATCCAGCTCGGCGGCGCCGGACATCACCCTGAGCTTCGCTCACCCAGGACAGCTCTCCCCGCCCCCTGGGAAGTCGGGGAGAGGCCCGCGGGGCTCGCACGGTGCGGGGTGCGGGGTCTTATGGGTGGTACTTCTCCGCGACCGTCTCGGCACCGCCGGACTTGGGGTTCATGGTGACGCGGACGATTACGCTGTCGGTCTTCGCAGCCTTCTCCAGCTGGTCCACGGTGCACTTCGAGGTGCCGTAGCCGTCACCGCCGATGGTCACGCGGCCGTCGGTGTCGGAGCAGATCGCAGCCGCGCCGAGGATCTGCGTGGCGTTGGAGACTAAGAATGCCTGGTCCGTGCCGCCGCCCTGGGGCTTGACGATCAGCTTGCCGGGCGCGAGGTACTTCAGCGTGCCGACAACCGTGCCGTGGTTACCCGCGTTGGCGCCGCCGCCGGCAGAGGTGGACACCGGCGGGCAGTAGCCGGTCCGTTCGCCGATGGTGTTGATCTCGGCGTTGGACCTTGAGTCTCCCGCGTAGTCGATCTGGTTGGTGCAGCTCACCCCAGGCTTCTTGGGTGTGCCCGCCGGCTTGGCGTGGGCGGAGCCGTGGCTGGTCTTGACACCGGATCGGGTACCGGACTGTCCGGGACTCGTGGAGGCGGACGAACTGGCGGAGGAGGATGAGGTGCTGTCAGTGCCGCCGTTGCTGCATGCCGTGAGCGACAGGCCGACAGCCAAGGCGGCAAGGGTGAGTGCCGAGATCTTCCGAACGCGCATCATTTCTCCTTCGGATGGGTTCTGCTCCTGGTGAGCGGGCGCTCTGACTATCCAGAGAGAACCGCCCTCAACTCCGTTGCTGAGCAAGGGTCGTTAAGACACACCTGTGACATGGATGGCACATGCACACTCACCATGCTGCTGAACCCGACCGGTGATGGGGATCTTTGAAGACGGTTGCTCCCCCTCATGTCGTTGTGGGTTCAACAGCGTGGGGGTGGAGCGGCGCGTCAGCCCTGCGGTCGGTGATGTGCCGTCAGCTTGCGGAGTGCTCTGGGGGGAAGTCTGCGCTGAGAGTCACTTCCCGCCAGCTGTCGAAGGTGGTTTTGAGGGAGTCGAGCTTGGTGGTGGCGATGTCGTATGCGGCCTTGCCGAGCAGCAGGCGCAGCGGAGGCTTTTCGGCTGTGACGGCGTGGATGACGGCTTGGGCGGCGCGTGCCGGATCCCCGGGCTGGTGGCCGTAGGTGGCCAGGGTGCTGGTGCGCCGCGTGCCCGCGGTGGGGGCGTAGTCGTCGATGGTGGTGGCGGACTGGCGCATGGAGGGCCCGGACCAGTTGGTGCGGAATGCGGCGGGTTCGACGATCGTCACCTTGATGCCCAAGGGGGAGACCTCGGCGGCGAGTGACTCGGAAAGACCTTCCACGGCGAACTTGGTGGCGTGGTAGTAGCCGGTGGCGCCGAAGCCGACCAGGCCTCCGAGTGAGGACATGTTCACGATGTGGCCTGCGCGACGGGCGCGCATGCCCGGCAGGACAGCCCTGGTGGTGTTGACCAGGCCGAAGACGTTGGTGTCGAACAGGGCGCGAACCTCGTCGTCCTCGCCTTCCTCGATGGCGGCGAGGTAGCCGTAGCCGGCGTTGTTGACCAGTACGTCGATCCGTCCGAAGGCGGCCTGCGCCTGTGCGACCGCCTTCGCGATCTGCTGGGAGTCGGTGACGTCCAGCGCCAGGGCGAGGGCGCGTTCCTCGTGCCCGGCGACCACGTCGACGGCCTTGCCGGCATCCCGGGCGGTGACCACCGCACGCCAGCCGCGCTCCAGCACGGCACCGGCCAGTGCCCTGCCCAGGCCGGAGGAGCAGCCGGTGATGAACCAGACAGGGGAATCAGGGGAGGTCATGCGGGATGTGCCCTTCGTCTTGAACGTCTTGGAATTCGGTGAGAGCGAGGCTGCCCAGCAAGGCCAGCGCCTGTTCGGCGACGCTGCCGGTTTCGGCGCGGTAGACGACAAGGTGCTGGCCAGGGGCGCTGTTGACGGAGAAGGTCTCGAAGCCCAGGGTGAGGTCGCCGACCAGCGGATGGCGGAAGCGCTTGGTCGAGGCCGTCTTGGCCCGTACCTCGTGGCGTGCCCACATGCGGGCGAAGTCGGGACTTCGCACCGAAAGTTCGCCCACCAGTTCCTGCAGCCGCTGGTCGTCCGGGTCGGGGTTGGCGGCCCGCAGTGCGGCTACGCACCCCAGCGCGACGTCGGCCCAGTCACGGTAGAAGCCCTTGGCGGCAGGGTTGAGGAACATTGCTGTGATCAGACTGGTCTCACCTCCGAGCCAGGTGAACAGCGCCTCGCCCAGGGGATTGACGGCGAGCAGGTCGATGTACCTGCCGTAGACCAGGGCCGGTGTGTCCGCCCAGGCGTCCAGCAAGGACACCAACTGCGGGCCGGCGTACTCCTGGACGGGCTGGGGCTGCCCGCGGCGCGGCGGATCGACCAGCGCACGCAGGTAGGTGGCTTCCTCGTCGTTCAATCGCAGGGCAGCCGCCAAGGCCCTCAGGACCTGGGGCGACGGATTGTGATCGCGTCCCTGCTCCAGCCGCACGTAGTAGTCCGTGCTCACCCCGGCGAGGACCGCGATCTCCTCGCGTCGCAGACCGGGAGTACGGCGCGCCCCCGCAGGCATCCCGTGGTCCTCGGGGTGCACCCGTGCGCGCCGGGCCCGCAGGAACTCACTCAGCCGTTTCGCGTGCATGCCAACCAACGTACGGGCCTGCACCGCAAAGACGGTGGCCCTGGCACACCCACCTTGCCGGCATCCCGGGCGGTGACCACCGCCCGCCAGCATCAGACGCCATGTCAGGCCCTCAGCCAGTGCTTGCGGAGTCGCTGTCTGCGGATGGGAGCGGCTCGTGCAGGAAGAGAATCGTGCAGCCGGTCCTGCTGAAGGTCTGGTGCTCGATGGGGTATGGGTAGTCGACGAAGTCGCCTCTGGCCCGGTGCGCCGTGTGGCGGGTCCCGTCGGGGAACACGAGCTCGTCGTCCGCTTCACCGTCGAGGAACAGGAAGCGGTGCGCCGTGCGGTGCGGGTGCCGGGGTGAGGAGGAGCCCGGCTCGAAGTAGGACAGCCCGACGACCCGTTCGTCGAAGGTTTCGTCGAAGGCGACGTCGAGGAGCAGCCGGTACCACTGGCCCGGACCCGACTCCAGCCACCCCTGCGGGCTGAATACATCGTCGGCCGGAGCTCCCAACCGCTTCCCGGCCAGTACGAGGGCCAGGGCACCGTCGGAGCTCGACACGACGGCGTCCCCCTCCCCGGGCAGCACAGCGTACGCACCGGTCCGGTGGTCCCGTGCGGGGCCGGTCCCGCCGGCCGCGATCGAGAGCCGGCCGTCCAGTACCAGGATCCGGTGGTCCGCGGAAGCGGCGAGGGCGAGTCCGCCGCCCGCAGCCAGTCGTAGCAGTGAGAACGAGTCGCCCCGGGCTGAGTTCAGCAGTTCCTTCGTCCAGGCCCCTGGAACCCGCTCGCCATCGCCGCGAGTCGCAGCCACCCACCGGGCGGGGCTGAAGGTCGATGTGTGGCTGGGCATTCTTCTCCTCCAATGTGCCGGCAGCCCTGCCGGAGGGCTCCTGTGCTGGCTACGCCATCCGGTCCGGCGACGTCCTCGCCGCACCGGTCGGTCAGCGGTGCCGGGTACCGATCGGCCTGGTGTGGTGCCGATTCATTGAAATGCGTGAACGACGGTTATGGGTACGAAAATTCACAAGTTGTCGCCAGCCCTGGGACGGGTCGATTGCCTACGGCAGTGCCTGTCCGGCAGGTGCCTGCCGGACAGGCACCGTCCCGCGGTGGACTCTCGTCTCTGCCTGGATCGGCGGCGGTACTCCGGCACCGTGAGGAGGACGGACATCAACTCACCCGTGGCTTGCGGTCCGTCCCGGCCTCGGCGTATACGGCCAGGCCATCGACCATCCGCCGCATGAAGCGTGTCAGGTACCACCGCCAGAACGGCCCCGAAAGACGCAGCTTCGGCTCGAAGACGGCCGACCAGGTGATGCTGGTGCCACCCCGCGGCACCTCGGTGAGTTCGACGGTTCCCCGATACGACCGGAACGGACCGCTCACGTTCTCGTATCCGAACCGCTGGTCCGCGACCAGCTCGACGATGCGCTCACGGGAGGTCGCCCGGCCGGTACGGAACACTCGTGTGTCACCGACCTGCTGGGGGCGTTCGGGATCGCCGCCCTCGATCTCGACGGCATCGATCGGCGACCACGACGGCCAGGTGGCCGTATGAACGAGAACCGTGAAGACGGCGTCGGGGTTCGCCGACGAATGCGCGGTCACGACATAGGAGTAGGGCACTCCGCCACGCTAGGACAGTGGGGTCGGCCCGGGACATGCGCCGGATTGCCCACCCGTCGACGAAATCTTGCGGTACGCCGACGGCCGGACACCGACGTGTGCCAGGAAGGCCGAGGACAGGCTGCCGGGGCCGGAGAAGCCGCAGCGTCCGGCGATCTGCCCGATGGTGAGGCTGGTGCCGTCGAGCAACCGTCACGCCTGCCCCGCCGACCTGCCCAGGGCGGTCTTGGAGCACCTTGCAAGCCTGCCACCGATGTCTGGCCGAGTCCTGAACTGTCATGCGACCGCGCAACAAGCCTAGGATTGTGGGGTGTTCGAGACGTCCGACTTCGATCTGGCGCCGTACGCCGGTTTCGACATGGACAGGTTCGTCCGGCGCACCTTCTGCAGTTGGCAGGACGCCGGCTGGCGGTCGTTGCTGGTGCAGCGCTTCACCCACGCACGGGAGGCGGAGGATCTTCCGCTACCGGCGGTGTCCGACCTGCATCTCGTACTCTGCACGAGCGGAGATACGGAGATGCGGGTCCACGCCGGCGGGAAGGCAACCCCGCGACGTTGGGTCGCCGGCCGCCTGGAACTCATGATCCCCGGCCACTCGACCGTACGCAGCTACCGCGCGACATCTGTGATGCATACCGTCCAGGTGCACATTCCGCGGGCGACCGTTGAGCGGACCACAGCCGAACTGGGAGGCCCAGCACCGGACTTCGAAGCGCTGTCCGCCAGCCTGGGCGCGGGCGACGCGCTGGTCGAACACGTCGTACGCGCGCTGCCGGCTGTCAAGGACGCGAACGACGTGTACGCGGAATCGGCCGCGGCCTTTCTCACGACGCATCTGCTGACTCAAGGCCGAGACCAGCGCATCCCGGGGCCCGAGCGCGCGGCCGTCCGCCAGGGCATCGCGGTCATGCGAGAGCGTCTGGCCCATCCGCTGACCCTCGCCGACCTCGCCGCCGAAGTGCACTTGAGCGTCTACCACTTCATCCGCGTGTTCCGCGAAGCCACCGGTGAGACACCGCATCGGTACCTCACCCGGCTGCGGATCGAGCAGGCGCGGCGGTTGCTCGACGGCACCAGCCTCACCATCGGGCAGATCGCCGGACGCTGCGGCTTCTCCAGCCCCGGCAGCCTGTCCTCGGCCTTCCTGGCGCACGTCGGTGTCCGGCCGTCGGCGTACCGCAATATTTCGTCGACGGGTGGGCAATCCGGCGCATGTCCCGGGCCGACCGCACCGTCCTAACCTGGCGCGGTGGCAGACATCTACGCCGTGACCACGGCGTCATCCTCACGCGGTGCAATCGCCAGGTCCAGCCACTGGGCATGAGTGATCGCTCGGAGCGCAGGACATCGCCGCGGTTCCTCCTCGGCCTCAGTACTCGCAGGTCGCCTGGGGGCGGCTGACATGGGCCGGGGTGCGCGGGCGAAGGCCGGAAACCGTCGAACCGCCCCAAGTCGGGGGCCGTCATCTCTTGTCGGCGGATGGGTGACCACCCTGGCCACCGGCGCGCGGGGCGCCCCTCACGTCAGCAGGCGGGGAAGCTCTCCGCCTCAAGTACCCCCGCTACAGAAAGGCACGTTGATGCACGCTCATCGTCTTGTCCGGCGCAACGGTGCCGACGCCCCCAAGCGGGCGGGAGGCGGGCGATTGCGTTCGCTCGTTTCCCTCGTGACAGCTTTACTCCTGGCCTGCGCGGGCTTTGACGTCGCCACCGGCACCGCGGCGGCTGCCGCGGACGACAACACCGTGGCGACGTGGAACATGAACCAGAACCCCGACGACTGGGAGGGCGCCTACAACATGGCGCGCACCACGAACGTGGTCGCCCTCCAGGAAGTCCCCATCCGCGTGCCGGCCGGCGCCTACCGCCAGCCTGACGTCAACGGTGTCGAGCACTACCTGTGGGTCAGGGGCCAGGACCATGGGCCGCTGCGCCACCTGTACATCCTGCGCCCCGGCGGCCATCAGCGGAACCTCGGGATGATCACCACGTGGGAGCCCGAAGACGTCCGCAACCTCAGCAGCGTCAACCGGCCCGCGCTCGCCGTCCTCCGCCGCCCCGACAACATCATGTTCGCCGCCGTGCACGCCGAGTCCGGCAGCGGCAACGACGTCGGGGCCCTGCTGCGGCGTATCGAGTTCGCGGCGGCCCGCAGCAACGTCGGCCGGTGGGCGGCGATCGGGGACTTCAACCGGGAGCCGGACACCCTCGACCAGCTCGACAACCTGCCCGCCTACATGCACATCTACAACCCGGGCGACCCCACGCACCGCACCAACGGCAGTGAATACGACTACATGGTCGCCAACTTCACCACCGACCGGTGGCAGGCGACCGTGGACTCCAACCGGGCCAGCGACCACTGGCCGGTCTACTTCGGCGCCCTGCGCGCCGCGGCCGGCCCCACCCCATTCTCCATCGAGCCGCACAACAGCCACCTGCTGCTGCGGGTGAACAGCAACACCCCAGCCAACGGCACACACGTCTACCAGTCCCGGGACAACTACGACCTCGACGGCCGCTGGATCCTGCGCGACATGAACCGCACCACCCCGCTCGGGCAGGAGGTGTACCGCATCCAGAGCGCCACGCCCAGTCACCTGTGCCTGGACGTCGACCATGGCCAGCAGTCCCACGTCGACGACTACCTCAACATCTCGGTGTGCCACGGCGACAACGGCCAGCCCTACCCCGGCGGATACCTGCGCGACACCCAGAACTTCACCCTGGACCACCCCAACCCGCGCTTCCCGAACCTGACCATGCTCCGCGACAACGGAACCGGCATGTACGCCAGCATCCTGGGCGACTCCGCTGACGACGGCGCAGGCGTCGTCCAGGACTTCTACCGCTCCAGTCACTGGCCCTACCCCACCGACAGCGAAGCCTTCTACCTCCACCCCACCCCCACCACCATTCCCTGACCCGAGCCACCCAACAGACCGTGCCTGCACGGTGAACACCCGCCGGGCAGGCACCATCACGAACAGCCGGACCAGCCCCCACGGTGAAGGTGGCCCACGGACCGAGACGGACGCAGCGCAACCGACGAGGTGTGGCTGACGCCACTGGATGCTCGATGGCATGGGAGCCCCGCAGCCGTTCGCTGTCGGCCGTACGCACAGGACGGACCGCCGCACAAGGGATTCGGCGGCCCACTGACGGTGGACCCTGTCGGGTCGCCGCGCGCTTGAACCAGTCACAGACGAGCGGAATCGGCGTGATGGGACACACCCCGCAGAAGCGCTCACCCTCCCGCCCGATCCGGCACCGCCCTCTGGAGAGCAACCCATGGCAACCGAACCGATGCCCGGCCTCCCCGCGCCCGACGGGTCGCCCTCGCTCGAGATCGTCAGGGAGGACGGAGGTCAGCCGACCACCGTGTTCGCCCACAGCGCCGGCGGCTCGATCGCCGAGACCACCGCCATCGGAAAGCACGTGGCCGGGCGCAGGATCCACTTCCACTTCCCTGGCTACGGCACCTCCCCGCGGCCGCGTCGCCCCCTGAACCTGGACCAACTGGCGCGCTGCCTGCATCACATGCTGACCGCGCACGTCGCCACCCAGGCAGTCAGCATCTCCCTGGGCACCTCGGCGCTGCTGCGCCTGCTCGCCCGCCACCCCCACGCCCTGCGCCGTGCCGTGCTGGTGCTGCCCTTCACCCTGGACCAGCTCGCCCCGCCGTCGATACGCGAGCACTACGACGCCTGTCTCGCCGCCGGTCGCGCCGGCGACGCCGGCGGGATGCTCGAGTTGCTGCGCACCAGCACCCCGGACAGTCTGCACCACAGCCCGGCACTGGCCAGGCACGCCCGCGCCCTGACCGAACAACGCATCCCGGACCTGCTCAGCAACGTCTCCGGTTTCACGAAGCGCCGGTTACACGAGTTGGTCGCCGTGTCCGGCCTGCTCGACCATCTGGTGCGGTTGCAGCCTGCCGTGGCATCCGACGAGCAACTGCTCACTGTGCACACCGAGGACTACCTGCAACGCCTTTCGGCACAGAGCGACGGCGTCGGCGGTGACGCCGGGGACGGCATCTCGCCGTTCGGCGCCGGCGGGTTGGACATCCTGCGACGCGCTGCGGGTGGAGCGATCAGCGCGGTGGAAGCGGTGGTCGACGCCACGGTGCGCAACAGCTACGCGTTGGCGAGGCCGTCCGGCCACCATGCGCTGCCCGATCACGGCATGGGAATGGCCTACCTGGCCAACGTTGCCATCGCCGCACACCACGCGAAGGCACTCGGGATCGAGCGCATTGCCATCGTCGACTGGGATGCCCACCACGGCAACGGTACCCAGCACGCCTTCGAGCAGGACCCCGGTGTGCTCACCATCTCGCTGCACCAGGAGAACTGCTTCCCGCCAGGCAGCGGTGACATATCCGAGCGAGGCGTCGGACCGGGATACGGCAGCGCCGTCAACGTGCCGCTGCCCGCGGGAACCGGCAACGGCGGATACGACTTCGCCTTCACCGAGGTGGTCGTGCCGGCACTGGACCGTTTCCATCCGGAGCTGATCATCGTCGCGTCCGGCTTCGACGCCGGGGCCATGGATCCACTCGCGCGCCAGCTGGTCAGCTCCAGCGGCTTCCGCGCCATGGCGCGCCATGTCCTCGACGCCGCGGACCGGCTGTGCTCCGGACGGGTCAGCATGATCCACGAAGGCGGGTACAGCGAGGTCTATGTCCCTTTCTGCGGGCACGCGGTGATCGAGGAGATGACCGGCCGGCACCTCCTCGAAGACCCCTACCTCGAACTCGTCGACGGCTTCGGAGGCCAGCAACTGCAACCGCACCAACGGGCCGCCGTCGAGCAAGCCGCGCGCCTCGCCGCAGAGGTACCAACCCCCACGACAGCGAAGACCGCCTGAGATCACCCCCGCATGGTGTCTCCGCGCATCAAGCCAAGACACGGCTGCATCATCGGCGTCGGAGGCGGTCGGGCAAGGGGCGGTTCAGTCTGCTGACGTCGCCGACTCTCCTGAGGCCAAGTCTGGATTTTCTCCTCGGGCTGTTCGAGAACCAACCGGGAACCAACCGAGCAATCGACCACCAGCAGACGGTGGTACTGCTGGTCCTATCTACGCGTCTGGCGGTGGTCGCTTCCGGAAGCGGATCATCACTCATGGGAGGCGACCCCGCCGAAGGTCGCCGACCACGGCCGTCCGGGCCCTCAGTCCGGCATGGGCAGGGCACACCTCCCGGCCGGCAGGCCACCCGACCTCGTCTCGCACCGGAGAAGTGATGGCTGACACCGCCGGTTTCAACGCACGCAATATCGAGGAGTTCCGCGCGCATCACGGGCAGCTGAGCGTGGATTTCGCCGGGGCCCCGGTTTGCTGCTGCACACCGCCGGAGCACGCTCGGGCGCCGCCCTTCGCCTCAAAGGCCGGCCGCGACCGCAACCCAGACTCGTTACTACAACCTGCTCGCGTATCCCGAGGTCCGCATCGAGGTGGGCGACGACGTGGTCGCCGTACGGGCCGTGGAGTTGAGTGGCGCCGAGCGCGACGCCGCGTTCACGGAGCAGGCCCGCCGTCATCCCGGTTTCGCCGGATACCAGCGCAAGACGCATCGGGTGATCTCTGCCGTCACGCTCATCCCCACGGGTGGTGAGGGCGGCCCAGCACCCGCCGACCGCACAGAACGGACATCGTCGTGAGCATGGCCTACCTCGCGCAGCCTGATCAGCAGCAGAAGCTCGAATGGCTCGACGGCGGTCAGTTCGCCGTGCTCCTGGACAGCGCGGCCACCGACGGACAGCTGACCGTCGGACGGTTCAGCGTCGCCAAGGGGGAGGCACCGCCGTACCACATGCACACCCGTGAGGACGAGATCTTCATGCTCATCAAGGGCACCGCGCTGCTGTGGTCGGACGACCAGGAGATGGAACTGTCGGAGGGCGGCATCGTCTACCTGCCCAAGAACGTCCCCCACGGCTACCGGATCACCTCCGACACCGCGGACCTGTTGATGATCTGCACTCCGGGCGGCATCGAGGGCATGTTCCGGCACGCCGGACGCGACATGTCGACCGCACGGCCCGAGGGGTACGAGATCTCCGCGGACCTGATGGCGGAGGCCGCCGATCTGTACGGCCAGATCATCCTCGGCCCGCCGCGCTGAGCGCCGGCACACCCCCCGCTACGCCCCTGCACCCATCCCATACGAAAGGCACAGCCATGTCCGGGCAGCAACGCCGCGACCTCGACGCGATGCTCCGGCACGCCCCACTCGACGTCGGAGGGGACGTAGCCGAAGCGCGAGCCGTCTTCCACGAGATGATGACCTCGATACCCCTGCCTCCCGATGTCACGACCACCCCCGGGCAGCTCGGCTGCGTTCCCGTCGTCACCGTTGACACGCCTGGAAGCGATCCGGCCGGCGTGCTGCTGTACTTGCACGGCGGCGCGTACGCCATCGGCTCCGCGGCAGACGCGGCGGGCTTGGCAGCAGACGTGTCCCGGCGCTGCGGCGCCCGTGCCGTCTGCGTCGACTACCGGCTGGCTCCCGAGAACGTGTTCCCCGCGGCCGTCGACGACTCCGTGGCCGCGTACCGCGCGCTGCTCGACCAGGGCATCCCCAGCGACCGGATCGCCTTTGTCGGCGAGTCCGCAGGCGGCGGTCTGACCGTCGCCACACTGGTCGCCCTCAGGGACGCTGGCCTGCCCCAGCCCTCGTCCGCCACGGTGTTCTCGCCCTGGGCCGACCTCACGGTGTCCGGCGCCAGCGCGACCAGCAAGGCGCACCTCGACCCGGCACTGACCCCGGCGGCCCTGCGCACCCGCGCCCGCGACTATCTCGGGCAAACAGCCGGCACCGAGCCGCTGGCCAGCCCGGCTTTCGCCGACCTGACGGGCCTGCCACCGCTGCTCATTCAGGCGGGCTCGCACGAGATCCTGCTGGACGACGCCGTACGACTGGCCGCCCGCGCCGCCGACCACGACGTTCATGTCGAACTCCAGGTCTGGCCCCAAGTCCCGCACGTCTTCCAGGCGTTCGCCTTGATGCTCGACGAAGCCGACGAGGCGCTGCGGTCCGCCGCCGCCTTCGTCCGGGCCCACTGGGCCACCGCCAAGAGCCCCACCGAGGCCGCGCCGGTCACCTCGCTCTCGTCGTGACCGCGACTGTCTTCCGCGCTCCGGAAAGGCTTGGAGAGGAACCGTTATGGTCGATGTGAATGTAGCCCCCTTCGAGACCGAGGTCCGCACCCGCGCGGGAGATCTCGTCCGCGCCGATGTCTATCTCCCCGCCGACAGCGAGGGGCCGTTCCCGGTCGTTCTCGGCGCCTCCCCGTACCAGAAGGCGCTGCGCCACCTGCCCGCGCACCCGGTGTTCCCGTTCATCGAGTACGGGCCCATCCAGCTCTACCTCGACAACGGCTACGCCTACGTCGTGATGGACGTACCCGGAACCGGCCGCTCCGAGGGCACCTGGGACCCGGTCTCGCGGGGCGAGGGCGAAGCCATCCACGACATGATCGAGCACGTCGCTGCCGAGCCGTGGTCCACCGGCGCGATCGGCATGATCGGCATGTCCCACTACTGCTGGAGCCAGTGGAACGCCGCACGCACCCGCCCGCCGCATCTGAGGACGATCGTCGCCTACGACGGCGCCACCGACATGTACCGCGACTGGATGTACCACGGGGGCATCCCGATCCAGGGCTTCCTGAGCACCTGGCTGTTCGGCTCGGTGCTGGTCCAGCACGAGATCGAGGGCATCGACTTGCGTGTCGGCGGCAAACAGGACTTCGTCTACGACATCCTCTCCCACCCCCTGGACGACGAGTGGCATCGTCGGCGCTCGCCGTTCTGGGAGTTGCCACAGATCGACATCCCCGTGTTCTCCATCGGCGTGTGGGGGAAGGCCGCGCTGCACTTGCGTGGCAACTTCTACGGCTTCGAGCGCGTACGGGGGCCCAAGAAGCTACTGGTCACGCACCCCGGCAGCTTCGCCGCCGCGCAGAGGTACTACTTCGACGAGGACTTCCACCGCACCGAGTTGCTGCCCTGGTACGACCACCACCTCAAAGGCACTGACAACGGCGTGATGGCGACACCCGACGTCCGCTTCTACGTCAACGGCGCGGACGCCTATCAGTCGGCGCTCACCTGGCCGCCACCGGACGTGCGCACCAGCACCTTCTACCTCGCCGGGGAGCACAGCGGCGCCGTCGACTCCCTCAACGACGGTACGCTCACCGAGACCAAGCCGGTGGCGGACGAGGCGTCCACCTCCTGGTGCTACCCGGATCCCGAGTGGATGGCCGGCGTCACCGTCTTCGACGAACACGGCGTCCCCGACCACGTCGCGCGGGTCAACACCTTCACCACGGCGCCCATGACCGAGGACCGCGAGTTCACCGGCCATGCCACGCTGACGCTGCACGCCTCCTCGGACCAGACCGACATGGACGTCTTCGTCAAGCTCTCCCTCGTCTCCGGTGACTCCGGCGCCGGGCTGCCGATCAAGGTCAGCCAGGGCTGGCTGCGTGCCTCCCACCGCGCCGAGGACCCCGAACTCACCAGTGACATGCGTCCGTTCCACCTGCACAACGGCGAAGATCCGCTGGAGCCCGGCAAGGTCTACGAACTCCACATCGAACTGCTGCCCCTGTCGTTCCTGGCCCGCGAGGGCGACCGCATCCGCCTGGAGATCACCAACCAGGACTCGCTGATCACCGACGCGCCCATGACCCACTTCTACGGCCAGAAGTCCGGGACCGACACCTACCACCACGACCGGCTCCGCCCCTCGGCGCTGCATCTGCACGAGCGCCCGCGCCCCTAACGGTTTTACCCAGATACGGGAAAGGAGGTCTGCCGCGGGCGGGGCACCTGAACGATGATGACCGCATGGCCATGACGAACAACTTCGGCATCGCCCTGCGAGGCTGGAGGGAGCGCCTTTCGCCCTTAGCGGGCGGGCTGGAATCCGACGCCGACCGGCGCATCCCCGGTCTGCGCCGCGAGGAACTGGCCCGCCTGGCCGGCCTGTCGGTCGACTACGTGGTGCGGCTCGAACAGGGCCGCGCCCGCAACCCCTCCGCCCAGGTCGTCACAGCCCTGGCCAGAGCCCTACGCCTGGGCACCTCCGAGCGTGACCACCTGTTCCGCTGCGCCCACCTCGCGCCGCCCTCCAACGGCGACGTACCCCTGCACGTGCCGCCGAGCGTCCACCGGCTCGTCCGCCAACTGGGCGACGCGCCAGTCGCGGTCTACGCCGCCGACTGGACGCTGGTCAGCTGGAACCGGAAGTGGACCGCCACCATCGGTGACCCCGGTACCTACGGCTGGGACCAGGGCAACCTCGTCGCGGGGATGTTCCGCTCCAGCGGCGGTCACCGGGTCGATTCCATTGCCGCCTGGCCGGTACGGTCCTGGGCGGGCGACGAGGAAGAGGAAGAGTCCCTCGTCGCCGATCTGCGGGTGACGGCGGTGGCCTACCCCGACGACGCCCGGCTCGCCTCGCTCGTCGACCGGCTGCTCCACACCAGCCCCCGCTTCGCCCACCTGTGGTCCAACGGCACCGCCGGCCTCCACACCGGCGACCGCAAGACCATCGAACACCCCCTGGTCGGCGACATGACCCTCGACCTCGACGTCCTCATGGTCCCCGGCTCCGATCTCCGTATCGTCGCCTACACGGCCGTCGCCGGAACCGACGACGCCGAAAAGCTGGACGCTCTACGCGCGGACTCGTACCAGTAGTTCGTTGAACGATGAAGAGGTCATGCTGCAGGCCATCCGCATCACACTGCGTCTGTTGGCCCAGCGAATCGGGCAACTCGCCGAGCAGATCAAGGATTTGGAGGGCCGGCTGGCCCGACTCGCGGAACGCCACACCCCGCAGCTGCTCACCGTGGTGGGCATCGGTCCGAACACGGCTGTCACTTCGCTGATCACGGTGGGGGACAACCCGGAACGCCTGGGCAATGAGGCTTCCTTCGCGGCACGGTGCGGGGTCAGCCCGGTCGAGCGTTCCTCGGCCAGTCGGCAGTTCCGTCGCCTCAACCGTGGCCGCGACCGGCAGGCCAGCGCCGCCCTGCACCGGACCGTGCAGACTCGCCTGCGCTTCGACCCGCGCACCCAGAACTACTACGAACGCCGCATCAAGGAGGGCAAGACCCGACGCGAAATCGTCCGATGCCTCATTGGGGAAGTATCGATGCTGCGGCCCAACCCATGGGCCGTGACTCCCCGGTGAGTGTCGGGGGACAGCCTCGTTGCCGTGCCGCGCTCGACGGCCAGTTTGAGTATTGCCGCCCCTGACACGCCGAGGCCCCAGACCGGCGTCAAGGACATGCCCCACCGAGGGCCGGACAATGAGGAACCGGAAGCCGGGTCTCGTCACCTGCGGAGTCAGCCACCAACTCCGGCAGAAGGGACGATATTGATGTTCGTCGGATGGGACTGGGCCAGCGCCAGCCACGACGTGACCGTCATTGACGACCGCGGCATCGTGATCGACCACTGGGCCTTCCAGCACAGCGAAGACGACTTCTCGGCCGCCTTGGCCCGACTGTCCCGCCACGGCACCCCGGCTGAACTGCCCGTCATCATCGAACGTTCCAGTGGACTGGTCGCCGACCGTCTGCTCAAGGCCGGATACCCGGTCGTGCCCGTCCACCCCACCGCCTTTCACGCCGCACGACCTCGATGGGATACTTCCGGTGCCAAATCCGATCCCGGTGACAGCTACAAACTCGCGGACTACCTACCCACCGACGGCCACCGCCTGCGCCGCCTCGTGCCTGTCGACAGCGGCCTGCGAGAACTCCAAGCCCTCGTACGCCTGCGCGACGATCACGTTCGTGCACGCACCGCCGCCGGCAACCAGCTCGGCGCTCTGCTCGAGCAGCACTGGCCCGGACCCAAGAACCTGTTCTGCTCGCTCGTCTCCGACATCGCCCTGGACTTCCTGACGGACTACCCCACGCCGCAGTCCGCCGCCCGACTCGGCGAAGCCCGCATGGCCGCCTTCTGCAAGCGCCATGCCTACCGAGGCGGCAAACCGGCATCCGCACTCCTGGCCCGGCTCCGCTCCGCTCCCGTCGCCCCCGTCAGCCTCCCCGCCGACGTCCTCACCGCGCTCATCACCGCGCAAGTCCAGCTCCTGCGCAGCCTGCAGACGACCATCGCCCAGCTCGATACGACCATCAAGGTCCGCCTCGCCAGGCACCCGCGCGCCATCCTCCTTGCCGAGCTGCCCGGCGTGGGCACCATCAACCTCGCACAGCTGCTCGCCGAGGTCGGCCCGGTCCTTGACCGCGTCGAGTCCGCCGAACAAGCCGCCGCCGAGTGCGGAGCCGCACCAGTGACCAAGGCATCAGGAAAGACACATGGCGTCTACTTCCGGTGGGCCGCCAACACACGCGCCCGCAAGGCCATCACTGCCTTCGCTCATAACTCCCGCATGCAATCACCATGGGCCGCCGGCCTCTACGCAAACGCCCGCGCACGCGGAAAAGGCAACCCTCACGCCACTCGGATCGTCGCCCGCGCATGGCTCCGTGTCATATGGGCTTGCTGGCACAACGCCACCCCTTACGACCCCTGCAGCCACCCCGCTGCCCAACGCCTCGCAGCCCCCTGACTTGACTCAGAGGACTCAAGCGGTATGTGGCTCGAGAGGTCTATCGACTGGTCCAGGAGGAGCGTCGAAGCCTGGGCTGGACATCGGCGGGCTGAAGGAGGCTCTCGGACTGCGTTCGGTGGCCGCTGTGCCGTGGGCACGGCACGGCGCTGGTCACACCTGCGCGTTCGCCCCGGCAGGACGCCTGGCTGGCCGCTCAGTGCTCCAAGACCGCGGCAGCTGAACTCATGCGCACCTCGTGGCGGATGTTCGGCCGGATCGTCGAGCGGTTCGTGGCCGACCGCGACTGCGCCGTGGACCGGCTGGCCGGCCTGCAGCGGATCGGGACCGACGAGATCAGCCACTGCAAGGGCCAGAAGTACATGACGGTCGTCGTGGACTACGACACCGCGAAGGGGGGCGGAGCCTTGGTCCTCAGGGCCGGGTCTTTCGGCGGTCGGGCGGTGGGATAGATTCGGATGCTTTGAGCGGTATTGTCGAAATTTTCTGGAGGACTGTACTCATGGCCGTAAGCAAGGCCGGGCGCATAGCCACGGCGGTGGCCGCCGCCGCGCTGATCGGGGTGGCCGCGTCCGCCTGTGGACCCGACGACAACAACGCGGGCGGGAGCGGGTCCGTGAAGGAGTCCTCCTCGAAGTCCGCGTCGTCCGCCCCCGAGGCGAAGGCTCCGCCGGCCGGGAACCAGCTCGCGAAGGTGCCCGCCTCCGTTAAGGGCGGCGTAGTCACCGTCGGTGATCCGAAGGCCAAGCATACGGTCAAGGTGTACGAGGATCCGCGCTGCCCGTTCTGCAAGAAGTTCGAGGAGGGCGGCGCCCAGGCTCTGGTGAAGCCGGTTGCCAACGGCAACGTCAAGATCGAGTACACACTTGCCTCGTTCCTCGACAAGAACCTCGGTGGCAGCGGCTCCGTGAACGCCGTGAACGCGCTGCGCGCCTCCGTCGAGGTGGGCAAGTTCGCCGAGTTCCACGCGGGCGTCTTCGCCAACCAGCCGGAGGTGGAGACCGAGGACGCCTACACTCCGGCCTTCCTGCTGAAGATCGCCGACAAGGTCGAGGGTCTGCGTGGTGCCGCCTTCGACAAGGCGGTCACCGACGGCACGTACAAGAAGTGGGTCGAGACGGCCATGAAGTCCTTCTCGGACGACGGTATCCAGGGCACACCGACCGTCCTCATCGACGGCAAGAAGGCGCCGGGCGACGGCAGCGCGATATACGACAAGGCGGAGTTCGCCAAGGTCCTCAAGGACGCGGGGATCTCCTAACGGGGATTCCTGAGCCTCCGCGGCTCCGCCGGTGCGGCGCTCCGGGTCAGCGGACAGCAGGCCAGGCCGATCAGGACCGAGGTGAAGTGGCCGAGGTCGGTGAAGGTCCTGCCGGTGACCAGCGGGGCGCCGTATACCGCGAGGACGATGACGAGATAGCCGTACCGCCACGGGCTCGGCACCCAGTACGTAAGAAGACATCTCATTTGGTGTGTTCGGTAGTGTCTAGGTGTGGGGATCGTTGAGCGGCTGGTGCCGGATGAGTTGTGGGAGTTGTTCCAGCGGGTGGTGCCGGAGGCGCCGACTCGTCCGCAGGGTGGCGGCCGACCTGGAACGTCCAGGAGGTTCAGAAGTTCATCCATGGCATCAGGGGAGAACGCCTCTACGCTGCGCTTCTGCTTTCTCTGATGGGGCTCCGCCCAGCTGAAGTCTGCGGCCTTCGCTGGGAAGATGTTGACTTGGAAAGCGCAACGATCGTCATTGCCAACACGCGCACGATGATGGGCAACCGCTACGTGGTGGAGAAGGACACCAAGTCTCTTGCGGGCGAGCGGGATTTGCCGCTGCCGACTCCGGTGCTAGCCGCCCTCAAGGCGTTCAGGGCTCGCCAGGCCGAGGAGAAGCTCGCTCTGGGGGAGGCGTACGTGGTGTCCGGCTATGTGCTGGTGCACGAGACCGGAGAAGCCTTCACGATCAAGCAACTTCGTCGGCGTGCGTACCGGCTTATGGAGCTTCTCGGCCTCCGTCGCGTCAGGCTCTACGACGCCCGCTCGTCGTGCTTCACCTTCCTGGCCAACAACGGCGTGCCGGACCACATCCTCGCGTGATGGGCCGGGCATACGAACGTAAAGACGACCAAGAGGTGGTATGTCAAGCCGGATGTTGAGGACCTCCGCGGAGCCGCCACCACATGGGACGGCCTGCACGGGGGTGCGGCGGAGGGGCAAGCGTGAGCCACGCGTTCCACCAGCCGCGACTTGCCGAGCCGTGTGGCCAGCAGGATTGAGGCGGATTCGGAGTCCGGCTGCCGGTTGTGGACTGATAGCCATGACCGGGAGGGCCCATCCGGCTGCGGCCAAGTCTCCTACCAGGAACGCGCCCGGAGGGTCCGCTGCCGACGCGGTCATGAGTACCCGCCGGAGAACACACACCTGGACGCTCAAGGGACCGGCGGCGCCCGGGCCTGCTGTCGTGAGAGGGCCAAGACCCGCTAGTTTCACCCCGGCGATGTGACATCTCGTGACAGATGAGAGGGTCGGGCGGGTGAGCGAGACACCACCGAACACCCTGCAGTACCGCTTTGACGGGCCAGAAGAGGCCCCCGTCCTGATCCTGGGTCCCTCACTGGGTACCACATGGCATATGTGGGACCGCCAGGTTCCGGAGCTGATCAAGCAGTGGCGGGTCTTCCGGTTCGACCTGCCTGGCCACGGCGGTGCCCCCGCCCATCCGGCCGGTTCCGTCGCCGAGCTGACCGCTCGGCTGCTGGCCACGCTGGACTCGCTCGGTGTGCAGCGGTTCGGCTACGCGGGCTGTGCGCTGGGCGGTGCGATCGGCATCGAGCTGGCGCTGCGCCACCCCGAGCGGCTCGCCTCGCTGGCGCTGGTCGCCGCCTCGCCCCGGTTCGGCACCGCCGACGAGTTCCGGCAGCGCGGGGTGATCGTCCGCACCAACGGCCTCGACCCGATCGCCCGCACCGCGCCGGACCGCTGGTTCACCGGCGGGTTCGCCGCGGCCCAGCCGGCGATCACCGAGTGGGCGGTGCAGATGGTCCGCACCACCGACCCGGGCTGCTACATCGCCGCCTGCGAGGCGCTCGCCTCCTTCGACGTACGGGCCGAGCTGGGCCGGGTCGGTGCGCCGACGCTCGTGCTCGTCGGCGCCGACGACCAGGTCACCGGGCCCGCCGAGGCCCGGACCCTGGTCGCGGGCATACGGGATGCCCGGCTCGCGGTCGTCCCCGGCGCCTCCCACCTGGTTCCGGTCGAGCAGCCGGCGGCCGTCACCGACCTGCTGGTGCGCCACTTCTCCACCGCCTGGCAGCAGCCCTACGACACCGGCCAGACCGTCCTCCCGACGGCGGCGGTCGTGCCGGTCCCCGCGGCGGCCCCGGCACCCGTGCCCCGCGCCGAGATCGCCCCGGTCGCCGTACCGGCGCAGCCGGCCGTGCGAACCGACCGGTACGAGTCCGGGCTCAAGATCCGCCGGGAGGTGCTGGGCGACGCGTACGTGGACGGCGAGCTGGCGCAGTCCGACGGGTTGACCGGTGACTTCCAGGAGTTCATCACCCGCTATGCCTGGGGCGAGATATGGGACCGGCCGGGCCTGGACCGCCGTACCCGCAGCTGCATCACGCTGACCGCGCTGGTCGCGGGCGGCCATCTGGACGAGCTGGCCCTGCACACCCGGGCCGCCTTGCGCAACGGGCTCACCCCGGAGGAGATCAAGGAGGTGCTGCTGCAGGCGGCCGTGTACTGCGGGGTGCCGGCGGCGCGCAGCGCGTTCCGGGTGGCCCGGCAGGTCATACAGGAGGAGACCACCCCCGCCGAGTGAGCAGCGCGCTTCCGCACGCGGCAGGATGGTGCGACATGAAGCTCACGAAGAAGTCCCATGCCTGCGTTCGTCTTGAGAAGGACGGGCAGACGCTCGTCATCGACCCCGGAGGGTTCAGCGAAGAGGACGCGGCGCTCGGCGCGGACGCCATCCTGATCACGCACGAGCACCCGGACCACTTCGACGAGTTCCGGCTGCGGGCCGCCATGGAGAACAACCCGGCCGCCCAGATCTGGACGCTGAGGTCCGTCGCCGACAAGATCGCGGCGGTCTTCCCGGGCCGGGTGCACACCGTCGGCCACGGCGACACCTTCACCACGGCCGGCTTCGACGTGCAGGTCCACGGCGAGCTGCACGCCGTGATCCATCCGGAGATCCCGCGCATCACCAACGTCGGCTATCTGATCGACGGCGGCAGGGTCTTCCACCCCGGCGACGCCCTCACCGTCCCCCACAGCCCCGTCGAGACACTGATGCTCCCGGTGATGGCCCCCTGGAACAAGATCTCCGAGGTGATCGAGTACGTCCGCGAGGTACGGCCGCAGCGCGCCTACGACGTGCACGACGCCCTGCTCACCGACCTTGCCCGCCCGATCTACGACCGCCAGATCGGCGCCCTCGGCGGCACCGACCACCGGCGGCTGACCCCGGGGGCCTCCACCGAGGTGTGAGCCGGGGCCCTCGCCGCCCCGAGGGCGGGACCGGTCGCTGCCCCGGGCCGGGACCGGTCGCTGCTCCGGGGCGGGACCGGTCGCCGCATCCCGTGTCGGACCGGTTGTCACACCCTCCGGGTAGGTTGTGAGGCATGCGCATCGCTACCTGGAACGTGAACTCGATCACCGCCCGCCTTCCGAGGCTGCTGGCCTGGCTGGAGAGCAGCGGCACCGATGTGCTCTGCCTGCAGGAAGCCAAGGTCGCCGAGGACCAGTTCCCGTTCGACCAGCTGCGCGAGCTGGGATACGAGTCGGCGGTCCACGCGACCGGCCGGTGGAACGGCGTGGCGGTGCTCTCCCGGGTCGGCATCGAGGACGTCGTCAAGGGCCTGCCCGGCGACCCCGGCTTCGACGGGGCGACCGAGCCGCGTGCCCTCTCGGCGACCTGCGGCCCGGTCCGCGTCTGGTCGGTGTACGTCCCGAACGGCCGCGAGGTGGACCACCCGCACTACGCGTACAAGCTCCAGTGGTTCGAGGCCCTGAAGACCGCCGTCGCCGGTGACGCCTCCGGCAGCCGCCCGTTCGCCGTCCTGGGGGACTACAACGTGGCGCCGACCGACGACGACGTCTACGACGTGGCCGCCTTCGAGGGCTCCACCCACGTCACCCCCGCCGAGCGCGCCGCCCTGACCGCCCTGCGCGAGGCGGGCCTGGACGACGTGGTGCCCCGCCCCCTGAAGTACGACCACCCGTTCACGTACTGGGACTACCGCCAGCTCTGCTTCCCGAAGAACCGCGGCATGCGCATCGACCTGGTGTACGGCAACGAACCGTTCGCCAAGGCCGTCAAGGACGCCTACGTCGACCGCGAGGAGCGCAAGGGCAAGGGCGCCTCCGATCACGCTCCGGTGGTGGTCGACCTCGACGTCTGATGCCACGCTGGGGCCATGAACCTTCCGTTCCTGGGCCACCGGCACAAGAAGAACGGTGGTGCGGCGCTCCCCGCCGACCCCGAGGGGGTCGCCGCGCTGCTCTCCGAGTGCGAACTGCTCCGCTCGCAGGCGGCCCGGGCGGGCGTTCGCCTCGACGACACCCCGGCCTCCCTGGAGGCCCTGGACCAGCTGGTTCCGCGCTGGCGCGACGACGCCGAGACCCTGCCCCGGCTGGGCAACGACGCGGGGCTGTACCTGGGCACGGTCGTGGTGCGCACGGTGCCCGGCGCCGCCTGGCTGATCCGCCCCGACGGCGAACCCGTCGTCCGGCTGGCCTCCGGCCGCGAGGTGGAGGTCGCGGGCCCCGGACAGGACTGGGCCGCGAGCGGCGTCCCCGAGCTGTCCCAGCTGTACGCGGAGATCGCCGAATCCTGACCCGACCCTCCAGCCTCCGGCCCTTGCGCACCGCCATCCGGCTTCCGGCCCTTCGGGCCCCCGGGCCTCCCGGCTTCCCGGCCCCCTGCCCCCCGGCCCCGGGGCCCGGGCCCCGGGCCCCGGGTCTCCCGGTCTCCCGGCCTCCGGGCCTTCGGGCCTCCCGGTCTCCCGGCCCCCGGCTCCCCGGTCTCCGGGTCTCCCGGCCTTCGGGTCTCCCGGTCTCCGGGTCTTCCGGTCTTCGGGTCTCCCGGTCTTCCGGCCCCCGGCTCCCCGGTCTCCGGGTCTCCCGGCCTTCGGGCCTTCGGGTCTCCGGGCCTTCCGGCTCCCCGGGTCTCAGGGTCTCCCGGCCCCCAGCTCCCCGGCCTTCGGGTCTCCCGGTCTTCCGGCCCCCCCCCGGGCCCCCGGCCCCCCGGCCTCTGGGCCCCGGGCCTCCCGGCCCCGGCCTCCGAGCTTCCTTGCCCCCGGCATCCCGGCCCTGGCATCCTGCCCCCGGCTTCCCTACCCCCGCACCCCCCCCGCACCCCCCCGCACCCCCATCCCCCCGCCCCCCAACGGCCTTAAATACGGCTTATGCCCGAAAAGTGCGTGTCGTCCGTCAACTCCGCAACCGTCTGGATAGTTTGCGGCAACCACGACACAGCTGAGAGTGGGTAGGGCTGCGTATGGCCGTCGATCCGTTGATCGAGCTGCAGGGCGTCAACAAGTACTACGGAGAACTGCACGTCCTCAGGGACATCGACCTCACCGTCGGCAAGGGTGAGGTGGTCGTGGTCATCGGCCCGTCGGGGTCGGGCAAGTCCACCCTGTGCAGGACGATCAACCGGCTGGAGACCGTCCAGTCCGGCACCATCACGCTCGACGGACAGCCGCTGCCCGAGGAGGGAAGGGCCCTCGCCCGGCTGCGCGCCGAGGTCGGCATGGTCTTCCAGTCCTTCAACCTCTTCGCCCACAAGACGGTCCTGCAGAACGTCTCCCTCGCCCAGGTCAAGGTCCGAAGACGCAGGAGGGACGAGGCCGACCGCCACTCCCGCGAACTCCTCGAACGAGTCGGCCTCCTCGCGCACGCCGACAAGTACCCCGCCCAGCTCTCCGGCGGCCAGCAGCAGCGGGTGGCCATCGCCCGCGCCCTCGCCATGGAACCCAAGGCGATGCTCTTCGACGAGCCCACCTCCGCCCTCGACCCGGAGATGATCAACGAGGTGCTGGAGGTCATGCGGCAGCTCGCCCGCGACGGCATGACCATGGTCGTCGTCACCCATGAGATGGGCTTCGCCCGCGCCTCCGCCAACCGGGTCGTCTTCATGGCCGACGGCCGGATCGTCGAGGACCGCGCCCCGGAGGAGTTCTTCACGCACCCGCGCAGCGAGCGCGCCAAGGACTTCCTCTCCAAGATCCTCAAGCACTGACCGGGGGAGTGCGACCCATGTTCCGTACCACCCGTGTGCCGCTCGCCCTCTGCTCCCTCCTCGCGCTGCTCGCCGCCGCCTGCGGCAAGGAGGGCAGCCCGCCGAGCAAGGGCCCGGCGGCCGACAGGCTCCCGCACTACCAGGTGGCCCAGGGCTACCGCCTGCCCGCGTCCGTCACCTGGCAGCGGGCGCAGCGGCGCGGATACTTCGTCGTCGGCGCCAAGGAGGACCAGCCCTATCTCGGTGAGAAGGACCCGGCGACCGGCACCTACTCCGGCTTCGACATCGAGATCGCCAGGATGATGTCCGCCTCCCTCGGCTTCCCGCCGCAGTCGATCCGCTTTCGCACCATCGCCTCCGCCAACCGCGAGACCGCCCTGCAGAACGGCCAGATCGACTACTACGTCGGCACCTACACCATCAACGCGAACCGCAAGAAGCTCGTCGGCTTCGCCGGCCCCTACTACCTGGCGGGTCAGTCCCTGCTGGTCCGCAAGGACGAGAAGGGCATCCGCGGACCCGGGGATCTCGACGGCAAACGCGTCTGCTCGGCGGCCGGTTCGACGCCGTACCAGCGCATCAAGGCCGATTACCCGAAGGCGATCCTGGTCGCCTACGACACCTACTCCGTCTGCGTCGACAACCTCCTCACCTACCAGGTCGACGCGGTCACCACCGACGACGCCATCCTCATCGGCTACGCGGCCAAGGTGCCCGACGAACTCAAGGCCGTCGGCAGGCCCTTCTCCGAGGAGCCGTACGGCATCGGAGTCCCGCGCGGCGACAACGCCCTGCGGTTCGCCCTCGACGACGCCCTGGAGGCACGGGAGAAGAACGGCGACTGGAAGAAGGCGTACGAGGCGACGCTCGGCCTGTCCGGCGTGCCCGCCCCCGATCCGCCCGCGATCGACCGCTATCCGGCGAGCTGACGAGGACGGCATGAACGTACTGACACACAACTTCCCGGCCTACTGGGAAGGTTTCCTCGGCACGGTCCAACTGACCTTCTACTCCGGCCTGTTGGCCCTCGTGCTGGGCTTCGTGATGGCGTCCTTCCGGGTCGCGCCCGTCGGCTCGCTGCGCGTCTTCGGCACGGTGTGGGTCACGGTGCTGCGCAACACCCCGCTCACCCTGCTCTTCTTCGCGGTGCTGCTCGGACTGCCGAGGTTCGGACTCGTACTGCCCTTCAAGGTGTTCGCGGTGCTCGCCCTCGGCTGCTACACCTCGGCGTTCATCTGCGAGGCACTGCGCTCCGGTATCAACACCGTGCCCAGGGGGCAGGGCGAGGCGGCCCGCAGCCTCGGCATGAGCTTCGGTCAGACGCTCGGCCTGGTCGTGCTGCCGCAGGCCTTCCGCTCGGTGATCCCGCCGGTCGGCTCCACCCTCATCGCACTCGCCAAGAACTCCGCGATCGCGGGCGCGTTCAGCGTCACCGAACTGCTCGGCACCTACAAGACCCTCAACGAACTCGGCTACAACATCGTCTGGACCTTCGTCTGGATCGCCCTCGGCTACCTGATCATCACGCTCACCATCAGCGCGCTGTTCAACGTGCTGGAGCGGACCTGGGGAGCCGCCCGATGACCGACGCAAGCGCCCTCTACGACGTCCCCGGACCGCGCACCCGGCAGCGGCACCGCCGCTACGGCGTCCTCGCCACCGCCGTCATCCTCGGCCTGATCGCCTGGATCCTGTATCTCCTCTTCGACACCGGCCAGTTCACCTACACCAAGTGGATGCCCTTCGAGTACAAGGGCATCCAGGAACTGTTGCTGCGCGGTCTCGGCAACACGCTCAGGGCCTTCGGGATCGCCGCCGCCCTCTCCCTCGCCCTGGGCGGACTGCTGGCCGTCGGCAGGCTGTCGGACCACCGGCCCGTGCGCCGGCTGGCCACCCTCGTCGTGGAGTTCTTCCGCGCCATGCCCGTCCTGGTGATGATCTTCTTCGTCTTCGTGGCGCTGAAGGTCCAGCCGCTGCCCGCGCTGGTCACCGGACTCACCCTCTACAACGGCTCGGTGCTCGCCGAGGTCTTCCGCTCCGGGGTGAACGCCGTCGAACGCGGCCAGCGCGAGGCCGCGTTCGCGCTCGGCATGCGCAAGACCCAGGTCATGGCGCACGTCCTCGTCCCGCAGGCGGTACGCGCCATGCTGCCCGCCATCATCAGCCAGTTGGTGGTCGCCCTGAAGGACACCTCCCTCGGCTTTCTCATCACCTACGAGGAGTTCCTCCATGCCGGGAAACTCATCGCCTCCAACCTCGACTACGATTTGCCGTTCATCCCTGTGGTGATGGTGATCTCGCCGATCTACATCGGGATGTGCATGCTGCTCTCGTGGTTCGCCGGCTGGGTGTCCCGCCGTGAGCAGCGCAGTCCCAAGACCGAGGCCGTGGCGGTCGCCACGGCCGAGCCTGGGACGCTGCTGCCTGGTGGGGAGCCCCCCACGGCCCCGAGACCGTAAGGGGGGCAGCAGTTCACACGGGCCAGGCTCGTCCGGCGGCAGCCGGAGATCACTGCTCGCGCACGGGGACGGACACGTACGACGGGTCGTCCGGGGGCGAGGAGAAGGTCAGCTGCGCGCCGGACGGGTTGTGCTCGATGTACAGCGGGTCGACCGTGTCGACCACGACCGCGAGGCGGTGCCCGGCGGGAACGTCGTAGGCCGTGGAGAACAGGTCCAGGTCGACGTCGAACGGCTCGCCGGGCGTCCGCCCGTGCCAGGTGTACGGGGCGTGCGTGACCAGTTTGCCGAGGCCGAGCGGACCGACGTCGTAGAGATAGGCGACGAGGGTGCCGCTCTCGGCGGTCGGGGTGAGCGTGGTGTGCAGGGCGGCCGTGCCGCGTACCTGCTGGGCGGTGCCGTAGCGCTCCGACTGCCACACGGCCGCCCAGCGGCGCGGCAGCAGCGGGATGGCGGCCATGGGCGGCAGCTGGGCCACCTGGTCCAGGATGCTGGAGAGGAACACGATGCCGCCGTCCGCGCCCGAGTCGACGTTGGCGTGGATGGTGGTGGAGTCCGCGAGCGCGATCTTCCGGCGGGTCGCGGCGATCGACTTCCAGTCCGGGTAGCCCTCGTATCCCCCCGCGCTACGGGACTTCAGCTGGACCGGCTGCTCGCGGTCGATGCCGTTGTCGGCGCTCTTCAGATAGTGGTCGAACCAGCGCTCGGTGTCCGTCCAGACGTCGTTGGGCAGCCCGAACAGTCCGGTCAGCTCGGCGGTCGCGTGGTCGCCGGGACGCAGTTCGAGGCGCTTGGGCACCTTGAGCTTCTGGTAGAAGTCGGCGTACTGGTTCGCCGGGAAGATGGTGTCGCCCCAGGCGTTGGCGAGCATGACGGCCGCGCCATTCTTGTTCAGCTGGTCGACATAGGTCGCGGCGGAACGTTTCTGCCCCCAGTCGATCATCTCCTGTTCCTTGGCCAGGTTCGACGAGTACAGGTTGTCGAAGATCTCCCGCAGTTCCGGGCTCTCGCGGCCGGTGAGGGTGGCCGCACCGTCCAGCACACCGAGCGCCTGGACGTGCTGGGTGCGGCCCGAGTAGATCGAGGCGACCAGGTCCGCCCAGCCGCTGAGTGCCGCCACCGCCTTGATGCGCTTGTCGTGCGCGGCGGCGAGGAGGCTGATCCCGGCGCCGTACGACACCCCCGCCATGCCGACGTGCGCGGGATCGGCCGGAGTGTGTGCGAGAGCCCAGTCGATGACCTTGGAGGCGTCCGCTATGTCCGGCGGACCGGCCACTTCTATCTGGCCGCCGGACTGCCAGAACCCGCGCACGTTGTAGGTGAGCACCACATAGCCGGCGTCGGCGAGCTTCTGGGCCTGGGCGAGGTACTCGACTTGGGGCAGGCTCCAGCTCGTGGGCAGCACGATGAGCGGATAGCGGTGCGAGCCGTCCGTGCCGGCGGGCGTGACGACGTTCGCCTTCAGTACGGTGCCGCCGTCGCCGGTGATGTCGATGAAGCGGACGGACGGGGCGGCGGCTTGGGCGGTGGGCGCCGTGCCGACGACGGTTCCGGCGATCAGTGCCGCCGAGACGGCTCCGGCGGCTGCGGTGCGCAGAGTGGCGCGACCATGCCCGCCCGTCGCCCGCCACCGCCCTATTCGATGGCGCTTCGCGCCGCCCTCTTGAATCATGGGTCACTCCTTCACTCGTCAACAGTGCAAAGTGACCCGACGGTAACCTTGAGCCCTTACCGCAAGTAACCCGTCGGTAAGTTACGTACCGGTAAAGATTGTTGAACGGCTAAGCGGCCGTGTCGGCGGCGCCTGCCTCCGGAAGCGGCGTTCGTGCCGCCCGCGTCACGTCCGCCACCAGCTCGACCACATCCGGGCCGTACGCCTGCGAGTTGACCACCTTCAGCAGCAGGACGAAGGAACCCGTGCCGTACTTGCGGTGCAGCCGCTCGTGGTGGCGGGCGAGATAGCGGGTGGCGGCCTGGTTGGTGATGGCACGCTGGCCGCAGAAGAGGAACACCGGGCGGCCGGCGCCGTGCCCGTCCGCGCCGAGCCGGGCGAGCAGGACGTACTCGCTCCGGCCGCCCTCCATGCGGTAGTGCTCCCCGCCGATCCGGAAGGCGCCCGTGTCCGCGCCGGCGTCGGTCTCCACGTTCATCCACACCCCCGGCAACAGCGAGGAGAGATGAGCCGCCGTCCGGCGGTTCGAGTAGGGCCCGCCGACGCAGAACTCGGTCCGCTCGCCGAAGCCCTGCTGGGTGGCGTCGTGCGCCACGACCTGGGCGTGCGCGCGACAGTCCTTGATCAGAGCGGCGAGCTCCAGCAGGGCGAACACGTCGTAACGCATCACCGACAGGTCCGGCCCGCCCGCGTTGCGGTTCACCACGAGCAGCGACTCGGAGTTGTCCGGCATCCCGAAGAACGCCTGCTTGCGCCGCAGCTTGCGGCGCCACAGATACGTACGGGCGAGCCAGCCCAGCGAGGCCGATATGGCGGTCGCCACCAGGCCCAGGACGATATTGCGCACGTCGTCGTTCATGGCCGCGCATGGTAGCGGGCCCGGGCGACGGCTACGCACCGGTGTTCGACGTGTGACGTTCGTGTGGCAGGGCACCGAGGCGTACTGTCGGTATGGCGATGCTCTGGTTACGCTGCGCGGACTGTCCCGACGGGAGGCTCGGATGGATCGTCCTGGCACGCGGAAACTGGCGGTTCTGGCGGTCTCGGCCGCCCTGGTGTCGGTGGGGGCGGCGGCGCCACCCGCCGCTACAACGAGCAAGACGGTCATCAAGGTTCCCGTGGCGGTGGGCTACGGCGGCGCGGTCGCCAGCGTCGACGCCGACGCCACCGCCGCCGGCATCGAGGTCCTCAGACGCGGCGGCAACGCGGTCGACGCGGCCGTCGCCACCGCCGCCGCGCTCGGCGTCACCGAGCCCTACTCCTCCGGCATCGGCGGAGGCGGCTACTTCGTCTACTACGACGCCAAGTCCCGCACGGTGCACACCATCGACGGGCGCGAGACCGCGCCGCTCAGCGCCGGCTCCGACCTGTTCCTGGAGAACGGCAAGCCGCTGGCCTTCGCCGACGCCGTCAGCAGCGGCCTGAGCGTGGGCACCCCGGGCACGCCCGCCACCTGGCAGACCGCGCTGGACGCATGGGGCAGCCGGCGGCTCGGCACGGTCCTCGAACCCGCCGAGCGGATCGCCCGCGACGGCTTCACCGTGGACGACACCTTCCGCTCCCAGACCGCGGCCAACGAGACCCGCTTCCGCTACTTCCCGGACACCGCGAAGCTGTTCCTGCCCGACGGGCGGCTGCCCGTCGTCGGATCCACCTTCAGGAACCCCGAACTGGCCCATACGTACGAGGAGTTGGGTCGTGAAGGCACCGGCGCCGTCTACCGCGGGGACATCGGTGACGACATCGTCAAGACGGTCGAGGACCCGCCCGTGAACCCGGCGTCCGGCTGGAAGGCCCGCCCCGGCAAGCTGGCCGAGAAGGATCTCGCCGTCTACGGGGCCAAGTTCCAGGCGCCCACCCGGACGTCGTACCGCGGCCTGAACGTGTACTCCATCGCGCCCTCCTCCTCCGGCGGCACCACGGTCGGCGAGGCGCTCAACATCCTGGAGAAGACCGACCTCTCGAAGGCGAGCGAGGCGCAGTACCTGCACCATTTCATCGAGGCCGGCCGGATCGCCTTCGCCGACCGCGGGCGCTGGGTCGGTGACCCCTCCTTCGAGGACGTACCGACCCGGCAGCTGCTGTCGCAGCGGTACGCCGACTCGCGTGCCTGTCTGATCAAGGACGACGCGGTCCTCACCAGCCCGCTCGCCCCCGGCGACCCGCGCCACCCGGCGCCCTGCGGCCAGGGCGGTACGGCGGCCCCGACCACGTACGAGGGCGACAACACCACGCATCTGACCGTGGCCGACAAGTGGGGCAACGTCGTCTCCTACACCCTCACCATCGAGCAGACCGGCGGCAGCGCCATCACCGTGCCCGGCCGGGGCTTCCTGCTCAACAATGAGCTGACCGACTTCTCCTTCGCGCCCGCCAACCCGGCCGTGCCCGACCCGAACCTGCCCGGCCCGGGCAAGCGGCCCCGCTCGTCGATCTCCCCGAGCATCGTGCTGGACCGGCACAACCGCCCGGTCGTGGCGCTCGGTTCGCCCGGCGGCGCGACCATCATCACCACCGTGCTGCAGACCCTCACCGAGTTCCTGGACCGGCGTCTGCCACTGGTCGACGCCATCGCGGCACCGCGCGCGAGCCAGCGGAACGCCGCCAAGACCGAACTCGAACCCGCCCTCTACAACAGCGACTTGAAGAAACAACTGGAAGCCATCGGGCACTCCTTCTCGCTCAACCCCGAGATCGGCGCGGCGACCGGCGTGCAACGGCTGCCGGGCGGCGAGTGGCTGGCCGCGGCCGAGAAGGTACGGCGCGGGGGCGGCTCGGCCATGGTGGTGGACCCGGAGCCCTAGCCCAGCGCCGTAGATCTCACAACTCCGCTGCGGGCGGCTGGGTTTCCTTTTCGGGAGTATCGGTGTTCGCGTGAGCATCCGTGCGGAAGTCCAGCCGTCCGTCGCGGACGTCCACCGTCACCCGGTCGCCCTCGGCGATCGTGCCGTCCAGCAGGCGCCTGGACAGCTGGTTGTCCACCTCCCGCTGAATGGTGCGGCGCAGCGGCCGGGCGCCGTACTCCGGCTGATAGCCGCGCTCGGCCAGCCAGTCGACGGCCGCGTCCGTGAACCCCACCGCGACGCCCTGTCCGTCCAGCAGCCGCCGGGTGCCCGCCAGCAAGAGGCCGGTGATCTGCCGCAGTTGCTCGCCGGTCAGCTGCCGGAAGACCACGATCTCGTCGATGCGGTTGAGGAACTCCGGCCGGAAGTGCTCGCGCAGCGGCCGCAGGATCTGCTCGCGGCGCGCCTCCTCGTCCGCCTCCGCACCACCCGGCCCGAACCCGATCCCGGCACCGCGCCGGGTGATCGCCTCCGAGCCGAGGTTGCTGGTCATCACGATGACCGTGTGGGTGAAGTCCACCGTGCGGCCCTGCGCGTCGGTCAGCCGGCCGTCGTCCAGGACCTGCAGCAGGATGTTGAAGACGTCCGGGTGCGCCTTCTCCACCTCGTCGAGCAGCAGCAGTGAGTACGGGTGCCGGCGGACCACCTCGGTGAGCTGGCCCGCCTCCTCGTGGCCGACGTATCCGGGCGGGGCGCCGACCAGCCGGGAGACGGTGTGCCGCTCCTGGTACTCGCTCATGTCCAGGCGGACCATGCGGTCCTCGCTGCTGAACAGCGCCTCGGCGAGCGCCCGGGCCAGCTCGGTCTTGCCGACACCGGTCGGACCGAGGAAGAGGAAGCTGCCGATCGGCCGGTTCGGGCTCGCGAGTCCCGCGCGGGAGCGCAGCACGGCCTCGGAGACCACGGCTACGGCCTCCTCCTGGCCGACCACCCGCTGGTGCAGATGGTTCTCCAGATCGAGCAGCCGTTCCTTCTCCTCCTGGGTGAGCCGGCTGACCGGGATGCCGGTCTGCCGGGACACCACCTCGGCGACGGCCTCCCCGGTCACCTCCAGGTCCAGCCCCTCGTCGGCCCGGTCGCCGCCGCTCACCTCGGCGATCCGCTGCTTCAGCTCGCCGATCCGGTCGCGCAGCTCCTTGGCCTTGTCGTAGTCCTCGGCCGCGACCGCCTGGTCCTTGTCCCGGACCAGTTGCTCGACCTCGCGCTCCATCGTGCGTACGTCCGTGCCCTTGGTCCGCGCGCCGAGCCGTACCCGGGCGCCCGCCTGGTCGATCAGGTCGATCGCCTTGTCCGGCAGCCGCCGGTCGGTGAGATAGCGGTCGGACAGCTCCACGGCCGCGACGAGCGCCTCGTCGGTGTAGCGGACCTGGTGGTGGGCCTCGTAGCGGTCGCGCAGCCCGCGCAGGATCTCGACGGTGTCCTCGACCGTCGGCTCGGGCACCAGGATCGGCTGGAACCGGCGGGCCAGCGCCGCGTCCTTCTCGATCCGGCGGAACTCCTCCAGCGTGGTCGCGCCCACGATGTGCAGCTCGCCCCGGGCGAGGGCGGGCTTGAGGATGTTGGCGGCGTCCATCGCACCGCCCTCGCCGCCGGAGCCCGCGCCGACGACGGTGTGCAGTTCGTCGATGAACACGATCAGCCGGTCGGAGTGGGCGCGGATCTCCTCCACGATGGTGTTCAGGCGCTCCTCGAAGTCGCCCCGGTAGCGGGTGCCGGCGACGACACCGGTCAGGTCCAGGGCGACGACCCGGCGGTCCGCCAGGTTGTCCGGGACCTCCCCGTCCGCGATGCGCTCGGCGAGGCCCTCGACGATGGCCGTCTTGCCGACCCCCGCGTCCCCGATGAGGACGGGATTGTTCTTACCGCGCCGGGACAGCACCTCGATGGTCTGCTCGATCTCGGTGTCCCGGCCGATGACCGGGTCGATCCGGCCCTGCCGGGCCAGCTCGGTCAGATCGCGGCCGTACTTGTCCAGGGTGGGCGTGCCGGTGGCGCGCTGCCGCTCCACGCGGACCGGGACCGTGGTGCCCTCCGGGGCCTCGGACGGCAGGGCGCCGCCCGAGAACCGGGCCGCGTGCAGGATGTGGCCGGCCGCCGAGTCCGGGTTGGCGGCCAGCGCGCTCAGCACATGCTCCGGGCCGATGTACCCGGCGCCGCTCGTCCGCGCCAGGTCGTGCGCGTCCAGCAGGGCGCGCTTGACGGCCGGGGTGAGCGACAGCGAGGTCGGCGGCGGCGCCTCGCCGGGCGGGTGCTGGACCGGGCCGGCCCGGTCGTCGATCTCCGTCGCGAGCGAGTCCGGATCCGCGCCGGCCCGGCTCAGCAGGCTCCGGGTGGGCTCGGCCGCCACGGCGGCACGCAGCAGGTGCTGGGTGTCGAGGTTCCGGCTGCCGTGCTCGGCGGCGTACTGGGCGGCCCCTCTGACCAGCTCCCGGGCCGGCTGGCTGAGCAGTCGGCCGATGTCGATGTGGCGGGGCGCGGGGGCTCCGCCGGTTCCGCCGGCAGCTCCGCTGAAGAAGCGGGCCAGGAATTCACCGAAGGCGTCGGGAGGGTAGCCGTTGGTCATGGCGTTCCGTCCCTTCGTTGGCTTTCATGCCCACGATGACACGATCCGTTGGGGTGGGCATGTTCGCCCACGGGGGAGGGGCCCGCTGCCCGTCCGCGGCGGCCGGGCAGGCCGCCGGGCATCCGTGGTTGCTCGCGCCCACGCGGCGGAGCCGCATGTCGATACAGCCCGGCGCCCCTGGGCCGGCTGCCTCTAACGCCGCTCGGTCAGCACCCTTGGACCGGTCTCGGTGATCGCCACTGTGTGTTCCGCGTGGGCCGCGCGGGAGCCGTCCGTCGTGCGGAGGGTCCAGCCGTCGGACGCCGTGCAGTAGATGTCCTTGCCACTCGCGATCACCATGGGCTCGATGGCGAGGACCATGCCGGGACGGAGGGGAAGCCCCCGGCCGGGGCGGCCCTCGTTGGGAACCTCGGGGTCCTCGTGCATACGGCGGCCGATGCCGTGGCCGCCGAAGCCGTGGGGGATGCCGTAGCCGGCCGTACGGCAGACCCGGCCGACGGCGTGGGCGATGTCGCCGATGCGGTTGCCTACGACGGCCGCCTCGATGCCGGCCGCCAGGGCCCGCTCGGCCGTCTCGATCAGGCGCTGGTCGGCCGGGCGCGGGCGGCCCACCGTGAAGCTGAGCGCCGAGTCGCCGACCCAGCCGTCCAGCTCGGCACCGCAGTCGACGGAGAGCAGGTCGCCGTCGCGGAGCCGGTACCGGGTGGGGATGCCGTGCACGATCGCGTCGTTCACGGAGGCGCAGATCACCGCGGGGAAGGGGGTTGGCGCGAAGGAGGGGCGGTAGCCGAGGAAGGGGGAGGTCGCCCCGGCCTCGCGCAGCACCTCCCGGGCCACCTCGTCCAGCTCCAGCAGCGAGACGCCGACGTCCGCGGCCTGTCGTGCGGCCGTCAGAGCCCGCGCGACGACCTGGCCCGCCGCGTGCATAGCGTCGATCGATGTGTCCGTCTTCAGTTCCACCATGCCAATTACTATACCGGTATTTAAATGGGGTGCGCGACGGGGGCCGGTATTAGAATGGGTGGCATGGTACGCACCCCCCTCACCCCTGAAGAGCGTGAACGCGGCGAGCGGCTCGGGCAGTTGCTGCGCGAGGCGCGCGGTGGCCGGAGCATGGCCGAGGTCGCCGCGCAGGCGGGCGTGTCCGCCGAGACGCTCCGCAAGATCGAGACGGGCCGGGCGCCGACCCCCGCGTTCTTCACCGTGGCCGCGCTGGCCAGGGTCCTCGGGCTGTCGATGGACGAGTTGATCACCCGGTGTGCGCTCGTGCCCGTGTGAGACGCCGGGTCCGCGCAGCGGCCGTGACCCCGGACTGAGCTGTCCGCGCCCCGCCGGAAAACTCTGTGTAGCAAGGCCGTAACACGACTGGTGTTGCGTGGCCGGTGAAAGTGCCGGCGGCCGGGCGGGAGCTGAGCGATGGCGGTGGACCAACTCCCTCGTGGGGTGCGGGAGTTCGTGGGCTATCTGGAGGGGCTGCTGGCGCGCCTGGATCAGGGCGGCGGCTGGAGCGGGGTCTTCTGGCAGCGCGACCCCGACGGTATGCGGGCCTGCCTGGACGGGCGCGAGGTGCCGCCGTGGGATGTGATGGAGGCACTGCTGGAGGATTTCGCGGGAGTGTACGGCCCGGCGGCCGCCACGGCCGAGCGGGAACGGGCCCGCGCCCTGCACCAGGCCGCCCTCACCGCGTACGACGCCCGCCCCGGCGCGCGGGACACCCTGGCCGACCGCCTCGACGTGATGCTGCGCGAACAGCGCTACGCCGCCGAACGCCAGGCCGAACTCACCCGCCGACTCTCCACACCGGCCTCCCCTGAAGACACCGAGTCCCTCCGCCTCGACCTGGCCTGGGCCCGGGACGACCACACCCGCGCCACCGCGAGGTGCGCGGAACTCCGCGCTCGCTTGACGGAACTGGACCGACGGGAAGTGGGCAACGTGCTCGGCGTGCGGCGCGCGGGCGGGTCGGGGTCGGTGTGGGGCGAGGACGGGGAAGCGGGGGCGGCGGGACGGGGGGTGACTGCCGGGGCGCCGGCGCGCTTCGAGGGTGCCGATGGCGGTGCCGGCGGCGCGGGGGAATGGGGGGCGTCCGGAGGGGTGCGTGCGCGTTTCGGTGGCGCCAGTGGTGAGGGCGGCGTGGGGGGATCGGAGGCGTCCGGCGGGGCGCGTTCGCGTTTCGGGGGTGCCGATGGCGATGGCCGTGAGGCGGAATGGGGAACATCCGCCGGGGTGTCGTCGCGCTTCCAGGGCGCCGACCACGATCGCGCCCAACGGCCGGGCTCGCCCGCCTCCGGCCACGCCTCCCCGAGCGCCGAGTCCGCCGCCCGCCCGGGGGCTGGTCCGGAATCGTGGCCTGCTGGAGGTGTCTCCTCCCACACGCCCCATGCCCCTGCTTCCGATGCCAGGTCGGTCCCGCACGTAGAGTCCGCCGTCCGCCCGGGGGCTGGTCCGGAATCGTGGCCCGCTGGAGGTGTCTCCTCCCGTACGCTGCACGCCCCCGCCTCCGATGCCGTGTCGGCCCCGCGCGCCGAGTCCGCCGTCCCCCCGGAAGCTGGTCCGCAATCGTGGCCCGCCGCAGGCGTCCCCGCCGGCCCGCTCCCCGCCCCCGGCGCCAGGTCGGCCCCGCAGGCCGCCCCGTCCCCTCACCGTCCCGTCCCTGCCGTCGCAACCCATGCCCAGTCGTCCGTTCCAGCGGTCGCCCCCCACGCCGAGCCGTCCGTCCCGGCGGCAGCTCCCCACGCCGAGCCGTCCACCCCGGCGGCGGCTCCCCACGCGGACCCGTCCACCCGGGCGGCCGCCCCCCACGTCGAGTCATCCGTCCCGGCAGTCGCCTCCCAAGCCGCGTCGCCCTCCCCACGCGCCGCTTCCCAGGCAGTCGCTTCGCCCTCCGCGCACGCCGCTTCCCAGGCACCCGCGTCGCCCTCCCCGGCGCCCGGAGTCGGTGATGCCGAGGCGGTGGCGGTGTCCTCCGCCGGCGCCAAGCCCCGTAAGCGGCGGCGGGGTAGTGCACGGTTCGCAGGGATGGCGGAGGACACGGAGGGTGCCGGCGTTGCGCCGGCTCAGGGGCCTGCGCCGGTCGTGGCCGAGGTGACGCCGCGTGGGGCCCGGTTCGCCGGGGGAGCGCAGTCGGCTGAGCCCGTGGCGGTGCCGGTCGAGGTCGTCGACGTCGAGGCGGGGGCCGCGGTGGCCGGCGTCGTGGAGCGGCTGGCGTGGTTGCGGAGGGAGGGGCGCAGCGGCGAGGCGCATGTGCTGTTGGTCGAGGTCGCGCAGTGGGCGCCCGGCCGGTTCCCGTTGCTCGCGGACGCGCTGCACCGCGCCGGGCTCGGAGCCGACTGGGCGACGTTGTTGTGGGAGGCCGCCTCGCTGTCCGCCGAGCGGCTGGTCGGTGTGGCCGACGCGCTCGCCGCCGCCGGCCGGGACACCGATGGGGCGCAGTTGCTGCGTCAGGGCGTGGCCCGCCCGGCCGAGCAGATCGGCGCGGCCGTGCTGCGGCTGGAGGAGGAGGGACGGGGGCGGGAGGCCGGGGCGCTGCTGGATGCCTGTGTCCGGGTGCGTACGGCGGAAGAGGCCGCCCGGAGCGTCGTAGCCGATCCGCGTCGGCTCGTGCCGCCGCTGCTCCGGGCCGCCCAGGCCGTCTCCGACGAGCGGTACTGGGATCTCGTGCACGCGCTGCGGGTGGCCGGACACGCGACGTGAGCGGAGGCCGTGACATCGTCCCGGTATGCTCCGGTTCACCCCTTCGAGCGGTCCCTTCGCTCGCCCACGGAGGTGCGCCACGTGATCGACTCCGCGGGTTGACGACGATGGTCTTGGCAAGGGCCTCCCGGAGGCTTACGTTCGTCCCTCTACCGCCTGCTCTACGGGCGTAGAGGCTTTGACGGTCCCGTCGAAGGAGCAGCTCATGGCCAACGTCGTACGAGCCGCACTGGTCCAGGCCACCTGGACCGGCGACACCGAGTCCATGGTGGCGAAGCACGAGGAGCACGCCCGTGCGGCGGCCCGGCAGGGTGCGCAGGTCATCGGATTCCAGGAAGTCTTCAACTCGCCCTACTTCTGCCAGGTCCAGGAGCCCGAGCACTACCGCTGGGCCGAGCCCGTGCCCGACGGGCCGACGGTGCGGCGGATGCGGGACCTCGCCCGTGAGACCGGCATGGTCGTCGTCGTGCCCGTCTTCGAGGTCGAGCAGTCCGGCTTCTACTACAACACCGCCGCCGTGATCGACGCCGACGGGACCTACCTCGGCAAGTACCGCAAGCACCACATCCCGCAGGTCAAGGGCTTCTGGGAGAAGTACTACTTCAAGCCCGGAAATCTGGGCTGGCCCGTCTTCGACACGGCGGTGGGCAAGGTCGGCGTCTACATCTGCTACGACCGGCACTTCCCCGAGGGCTGGCGGCAACTCGGGCTCAACGGCGCCCAGTTGGTCTACAACCCGTCGGCCACGCACCGCGGGCTGTCCGCCCATCTGTGGCAGCTGGAACAGCCCGCTGCCGCCGTCGCCAACGAGTACTTCATCGCCGCCATCAACCGGGTGGGGCAGGAGGAGTACGGCGACAACGACTTCTACGGGACCAGTTACTTCGTCGATCCGCGTGGGCAGTTCGTCGGCGAGGTCGCGAGCGACAAGTCCGAGGAGCTCCTCGTCCGTGACCTCGATCTCGACCTGATCGAGCAGGTGCGGCAGCAGTGGGCCTTCTACCGCGACCGCCGCCCCGACGCCTACGAAGGGCTGGTGCAGCCGTGAACGACCTCTACTCCCGCCACCGCCAGGTGCTGCCCGACTGGCTCGCCCTCTACTACGACGAGCCGATCGAGATCACCCACGGCGAGGGCCGCCATGTCTGGGACTCCGCCGGCAACAAGTACCTGGACTTCTTCGGCGGCATCCTCACCACGATGACCGCCCACGCGCTGCCCGAGGTGGCCAAGGCGGTCGGCGAGCAGGCCGGGCGGATCATCCACTCGTCCACGCTGTATCTCAACCGGCCGATGGTCGAACTCGCCGAGCGCATCGCCCAGGTGAGCGGCATCCCGGACGCCCGGGTCTTCTTCACCACCTCCGGCACCGAGGCCAATGACACCGCGCTGCTGCTCGCCACCGCCCACCGGCGCAGCAACACCGTCCTGGCCATGCGCAACAGCTATCACGGCCGCTCCTTCAGCACCGTCGGCATCACCGGCAACCGCAGCTGGTCGCCGACCTCGCTGTCCCCGCTGCAGACCTTGTACGTGCACGGCGGTGTGCGCACCCGTGGCCCGTTCGCCGAGCTGGACGACCGAGCCTTCATCGATGCGTGCGTCGCCGATCTGAAGGACATCCTCGGGCACACCCGCCCGCCCGCCGCGCTGATCGCCGAACCCGTCCAGGGCGTCGGCGGCTTCACCTCCCCGCCCGACGGGCTCTACGCCGCCTTCCGTGACGTGCTGAGCGAGCACGGCATCCTGTGGATCGCCGACGAGGTGCAGACCGGCTGGGGCCGTACCGGCGACCATTTCTGGGGCTGGCAGGCGCACGCCCGCAGCGGCCCGCCGGACCTCGTCACCTTCGCCAAGGGCATCGGCAACGGCTCCTCGATCGGCGGGGTGATCGCCCGCGCCGAGATCATGAACTGCCTGGACGCCAACAGCATTTCGACGTTCGGCGGCACCCAGCTGACCATGGCCGCCGGTCTCGCCAACCTCAACTACCTGCTGGAGCACGACCTGCAGGGCAACGCCCGCCGGGTCGGCGGCCTGCTCATCGAGCGGCTGCGGGCCGTCGCCGCCCAGCTGCCCGGCGTACGGGAGGTGCGCGGGCGCGGGCTGATGATCGGCATCGAACTGGTCGAACCGGGGACCGACGAGGCCGATCCGCAGGCGGCCTCCGCCGTCCTGGAGGCGGCCCGCGCGGGCGGCCTGCTGATCGGCAAGGGCGGCGGCCACAACACCAGCGTCCTGCGCATCGCCCCGCCGCTGTCGCTCACCGTCGCGGAGGCGGAAGAGGGCGCGGCGATCCTCGAACAGGCGCTGCGGAGCGCGTACTAGAGAAACAGGTGCACGGCCATGACCACCACCTCGGAGACCCGGTACGGCTGGGAACCCGCCCTCTCCGTCCGCCAGGTGCTCACCCTGGAGCGGGTGCAGGCCGGGGAGCCCGAGGTGGTGGCCGGTGCCGGCCAGTTGGACCGGCCGGTGCGCTGGGTGCATGTCGCCGAGGCCGCCGATGTCGGGGTGATGCTCAGCGGCGGCGAGATGGTCCTCACCACCGGCGTGCTCCTCGCCGGGGACGAGGCCAAGCAGGCCGAGTACATCCAGTCGCTGCACCGGGCCGAGGCCGCCGCCGTGGTCCTCGGGCTCGGCCGTGCCTTTCCCGCACCCCCGGAGGCGATGCGCCGCGCGGCCGACCGCTGCGGGCTGCCCATGGTGGTGCTGCACCGCCCCTTCCCCTTCGCCGAGCTGACCGAGGAGGTCCAATCCCGGCTGGTGCGGCGGAAGTTCGCCGCCGTCAGCCTTTCGGAGGCGGTGCGCAGCGCCCTCACCGGGCTGATCACGGCCGGCGCCCCCCTCCCACGGCTCCTCGACGAGGTCGCCGTGCACAGCGGCTGCCCGGTCGTGCTCACCAACCTCGCCCACCGCGTCCTCGCCACGGCGGGGGAGCGGTCCGCCGTGGACGACGTGCTGCGCGACTGGGAGCGGATCGCCCGGCAGGCCGGCGCGGGCGCGGCCGGCGGCTGGATCAGCGCCGAACTCGGCGGCCGCGGGGAACGCTGGGGCCGGCTGCTGCTGTGCGGCTACCGGGGCGATACGGCCACGGGGCGGCTGCTCGCCGACCGGGCCGCCGAGGCGCTGGTCCTGCACCGCATGCTCGGCGGCGGCCCCGGGCACTCCTGGGAGGAGGAGTCCGCGCAGAGCCTGCTCACCGACCTGGTCTCCGGTGTCGTACCGGCCCGGCAGCTGCTGCCCCGGGCGCGCGCGGCCGGGCTGCCGGTCAACCGGCGTACCTTCGTCCCGCTCGTCGTCCTCGACCGCACCGCTGAGGAACTCGACCGGGTGCTGCGCCTGTTGGGGATGTCCGGGCTGGTCGCCGAATTCGCCGACGGCGCCGCCGTGCTGCTCAGCCTCGCCCGTGACCAGGACGCCGAGGCCCTCACCGCGCACTTCGCGGCCCGGCTGCGGGCCGGGTCACCGGCCGTGGTCGCCGCCGCCGATCCCCGTACCGCCTGGGACGACGTGCCCGCCGGACTGCGCGAGGCCCGGCATGTCGCGGACGCCGTCACCGACTCCTCGGCCGTCCTCGACCTACCGGTCGTCGTCCGCCTGAAGGACGTCCATCTGCGCGGGCTGATCCGGCTGCTGCGCGACGACCCGCATGTGCAGGCCTTCGCGGAGCGGGAGCTCGACGGGCTGCTGTGCGCCGCCGAACCGGAGCTGCTGAACGTCCTGCGCACCTATCTCGCGACCGGCCGCAACAAGTCCCGCACCGCCCAGCTCCACCATGTCTCCCGGCCCGCCCTCTATCGCCGCCTGGAGGCCATACAGGCCCGCCTCGGCGTCGACCTGGACGACTTCGAACAGGCGGCCTCCGTCCACATCGCGCTCCTCGCGCACGATGCGCAACAGGGGTGAAACATGCGTCGACCTGGGAAAACGGCGGTGAAACATGGGATCGCGAACGCGTGACACGGTGGCACGCAGCACGTGTGCAGACGTGACACGCTGCCACTCAAACGGCGTTTCCCGGCTTCCTAGGCTCACGGAACACCGAGCTACCGGAGGTCCCGATGAGCCGAGTGATCCGTGCCGCCCTGTTCCAGACCGCGTGGACCGGCGACAAGGAATCCATGATCCAGGTCCACGAGCAGGCGGCCCGCGACGCGGCCGCGCAGGGCGCCCAAGTCCTGTGCTTCCAGGAGCTGTTCTACGGCCCCTACTTCTGCCAGGTGCAGGACAAGGCCTTCTACGAGTACGCCGAACGGATCCCCGACGGCCCGACCGTCCGGCGCTTCCAGTCCCTCGCCCGCGAACTGGGCATCGTCCTGGTCCTGCCGATGTACGAGGAGGAGCAGCCGGGCGTCCTGTACAACACCGCAGCCGTGATCGACGCGGACGGCTCCTACCTCGGCAAGTACCGCAAGACCCACATCCCCCAAGTCCAGGGATTCTGGGAGAAGTTCTACTTCCGCCCGGGGAACAGCGGCTGGCCCGTCTTCGAGACGGCCGTAGGCAGGATCGGCGTCTACATCTGCTACGACCGCCACTTCCCGGAGGGCTGGCGGGCGCTGGGCCTCGCCGGAGCCGAGATCGTCTTCAACCCCTCGGCCACCTCGCGCGGCCTGTCCCGCTATCTGTGGCAGCTGGAGCAGCCGGCGGCGGCCGTCGCCAACGAGTACTTCGTCGGTGCGATCAACCGGGTCGGCGTGGAGGACCTGGGCGACAACGACTTCTACGGCACGACCTACTTCGTGGACCCCGAGGCACAGTTCGTCGGCGAGGTCGCCAGCGACAAGGAGACCGAACTGGTGGTCCGCGACCTGGACTTGGCCAAGCTGAGGGAGGTCCGCGACCGCTGGCAGTTCTACCGGGACCGGGCGCCGGGGGCGTACACACCGCTGACCGCGCCCTGACCGCAGCCGAGTTGACCGAGGGAGCAGCATGAGCAGCCGTACCGTCATCCGGGGTGGTCTCGTCATCACCGCGTCGGACGAGATCCATGCCGACGTCCTGATCGAGGACGGCCGCGTCGCCGCCCTCGCCGCTTCCGGGACGCCCGCCGCCGGGGCGTTCACTGCGGAGAAGGTCATCGACGCCACCGGGAAGTACGTCATCCCGGGCGGCGTCGACGCGCACACCCATATGGAGCTGCCGTTCGGCGGCACCTTCGCCTCCGACACCTTCGAGACCGGCACCCGCGCCGCCGCCTGGGGCGGTACGACGACGATCGTCGACTTCGCCGTGCAGAGCGTCGGCCACACCCTGCGCGAGGGCCTCGACACCTGGCACGCCAAGGCCGAGGGGAACTGCGCGATCGACTACGCCTTCCACATGATCGTCTCCGATGTGAACCAGGAGACGCTCAAGGAGATGGACCTCCTGATCGAAGAGGGCGTAACGTCGTTCAAGCAGTTCATGGCATATCCGGGTGTCTTCTACTCGGACGACGGGCAGATCCTCCGCGCCATGCAGCGCTCCGCCGAGAACGGCGGGCTGATCATGATGCACGCCGAGAACGGCATCGCCATCGACGTCCTGGTCGAGCAGGCGCTCGCCCGGGGCGAGACCGACCCGCGCTACCACGGAGAGGTCCGCAAGGCCCTGCTGGAGGCCGAGGCCACCCACCGCGCCATCCGGCTCGCCCAGGTCGCGGGCGCCCCGCTGTACGTCGTCCACGTCTCGGCCATGGAAGCGGTGGCCGAGCTGGCGCGGGCGCGGGACGAGGGGCTCCCCGTCTTCGGCGAGACCTGCCCGCAGTATCTGTTCCTGTCCACCGACAACCTCGCCGAGCCGGACTTCGAGGGCGCGAAGTACGTGTGCAGCACCCCGCTGCGGCCGCGCGAACACCAGGCCAAGCTGTGGCAGGGCCTCAGGACGAACGACCTGCAGGTGGTCTCCACCGACCACTGCCCGTTCTGCTTCGCGGGCCAGAAGGAACTGGGCCGCGGCGACTTCTCCAAGATCCCCAACGGCCTGCCGGGCGTGGAGAACCGCATGGACCTGCTGCACCAGGCCGTCCTCGACGGGCACCTCTCCCGCCGCCGCTGGATCGAGATCGCCTGCGCCACCCCGGCCCGCATGTTCGGCCTGTACCCGAAGAAGGGCACCATCGCGCCGGGCGCCGACGCCGACATCGTCGTCTACGACCCGCACGCCGAGCAGGTCATGTCCGCAGGGACACACCACATGAACGTCGACTACTCGGCGTACGAGGGCAAACGCACCACCGGCCGTGTCGAGACCGTCCTCTCGCGCGGCGAGGTGATCATCGACCAGCGGGAGTACACCGGGCACGCCGGCCACGGCGTCTTCACCCCGCGCTCCACCTGTCAGTACCTCAACTAGGAAGGGCGCCATGGACGCCATGGATTTTGGACTCGTCCTGCAGACCGACCCGCCGGCCTCCCGTGTCGTCAGCCTGATGAAACGGGCCGAGCGCAACGGCTTCACGTACGGCTGGACCTTCGACTCCTCCGTGCTCTGGCAGGAGCCGTTCGTCATCTACAGCCAGATCCTGGCGAACACGTCCCATCTGAAGGTCGGCCCGATGGTCACCAACCCGGGCACCCGCACCTGGGAGGTCACCGCCTCCACCTTCGCCACCCTCAACGACATGTTCGGCAACCGCACCGTCTGCGGCATCGGCCGCGGCGACTCCGCGATGCGGGTCGCGGGCCGCAAACCCAACACCCTCGCGCGCATCAGCGAGGCCATGAAGGTCATCCGGGCGCTCGCCCGGGGCCAGGAGGCCGACCTCGGCGGCACCAAGATCCGGTTCCCGTGGATCAAGGAGGGCGCCGAACTCCCCGTCTGGATGGCCGCGTACGGCCCGAAGGCGCTGAAGATGACCGGCGAGGAGGCCGACGGCTTCATCCTCCAGCTGTCCGACCTGTATCTGACCGAGTACATGGTGAAGGCCGTCAAGGACGCGGCGGCCGCCGCCGGGCGCGACCCGTCGGAGGTGACGATCTGCGTGGCGGCGCCCGCGTACGTCACCGAGGACGACTCGCCCGAGGCCCTCGCCCACGCCCGCGAGCAGTGCCGCTGGTTCGGCGGCATGGTCGGCAACCACGTCGCCGACCTGGTCGCCAGGTACGGCGAGCACTCCGCCCAGGTCCCCGAGGAACTCACCGAGTACATCAGGGCACGGCAGGGCTACGACTACGCCCACCACGGCCGCAGCGGCAACCCGGACACCGAGTTCGTGCCCGACGAGATCGTGGACCGGTTCTGTGTGATCGGCCCCGCGGAGAAGCACATCGAGAAACTGAACGCACTCCGCGCCCTGGGCGTCGACCAGTTCGCGGTGTACGACATGCACGACGCGCAGGAGGCCACCATCGACGCCTACGGCACGACGGTGATCCCGGCCGTCAACGCCTGACCCGAACGCGGTAGTTCAACCCCCCACGCCCCTCCTGGTCTCCCCTCCCCGCTCCCCCGGGGAGGGGGCTGGTGCCCGCACGGCCAACTCCCCTCCCACCTCACCCGATTGGCCAGCCCATGACCGACACCGCTCCCCCGGCCATACCCCTCTCCGGCCAGGTCACCCTCCCCGACGGGCGCGTGGAACTCGCTCCTGGCACCCCGCCGCCCAGCGGTCCCTACGCCAACGAGGACCTGCTCCCGGTCCCCGCCGAGAAGCGCACCTGGACCACGTACAACTTCTCCGCGCTCTGGGTCGGCATGGCCCACAACACGGCCTCCTGGACGCTGGCGTCCGGCCTGATCGCCGTCGGCATGGACTGGAAGCAGGCGGTGTTCACCATCGCTCTCGCCAACCTGGTCGTGCTGGTGCCGATGCTGCTCACCGGGCACGCCGGCCCCAAGTACGGCATCCCGTTCCCGGTGTTCGCCCGCGCATCCTTCGGCGTGCGCGGCGCCAACCTGCCCGCCGTCGTACGGGCGTTGGTGGCCTGCGGCTGGTTCGGCATCCAGACCTGGATCGGCGGCGAGGCCATCTACTTCCTCGCCGGGAAGCTGATCGGCGGCAGCTGGTCCAACGCGGCGCACTTCGGCGGCTACGCCTGGACCATGTGGCTGTCGTTCGCGATCTTCTGGGCGATCCAGGTCGCGATCATCCACCGGGGCATGGAGACCATCCGCCGCTTCGAGAACTGGGCGGCGCCCTTCGTGCTCGTCGGCGCGTTCGTGATGCTGTGGTGGATGAGCAGCAAGGCGGGCGGCGTCGGCCCGCTCTTCGACCAGCCCTCGAAGCTCGGCTGGGGCGGGAGCTTCTGGAAGCTGTTCTGGCCCTCATTGATGGGCATGATCGGCTTTTGGTCCACTTTGAGTCTGAATATTCCGGACTTCACCCGCTATGGGCGCAGCCAGAAGGCCCAGACCTGGGGCCAGGCCCTCGGCCTGCCGACCACGATGACCCTCTTCGCGTTCCTGTCCGTCCTCGTCACCTCGGGCTCCCAGGCGGTGTACGGCAAGCCGGTCTGGGACCCGGTGCAGCTGGCGGCGAAGACGGACAACGTGGTCGGCCTGCTCTACGCGCTGGTGACGGTCCTGGTCGCGACCCTGTCCGTGAACATCGCGGCGAACCTCGTCTCGCCCGCCTTCGACTTCTCCAACGTGGCGCCCAGGAAGGTGAGTTTCCGCACCGGGGCGCTGATCACCGCCGTCCTCGCGGTCCTCATCTTCCCCTGGAAGCTGTACTCCGACCCGCAGGGCTACATCTTCACCTGGCTCGGCCTGGTCGGCGGTCTGCTCGGCACGGTTGCGGGCATCCTCGTGGCCGACTACTGGTTCCTGCGCCGCACCCGCCTCGACCTCGCCGACCTCTACCGCACCGGAGGCCGCTACTGGTACACCGCCGGCTGGAACTGGCGCGCTGTCGTGTCCTTCCTGGCGGGCGGTGTCCTCGCGATCGGCGGCGCCAGCTTCAAGCCCCTGATCGACGGCCGCCCCATCCCCGCCCTGGCGTCCTTGGCGGACTACGGCTGGGCGGTGGGCCTGGGCACGTCCCTGGTGCTGTATCTGGCGCTCACGCTGCTGACGGGGCGCAGAGAGGCCACGCCGTAAGGACACGGGGGCGGGCGGTCAGCCGGACTGGGACTGTCCGCCCCCGAGGGCGCCGACCGCGGCCCGTGCCGCCTGGATGGCGCCCTTGTTGATCTCGTCCGTGTCCGGCGCCTTCTTCGTCTCGAAGTTGCTGCCGTTGTAGGTGACGATCACCAGGGCGTTGGACGCCCGGACCATCACCACGCCCTCCCGGGTCTGCTGCTTGTCCTCGGTGGCCAGATTCACCACGGAATAGGCACTGTCCCCGAGCCCCGGCACGGCCCCGCCGCCGCTCTTCTCCTTCACCCGCTGCTCATACTCCTGCTGCGCCACCTGCGCCGACTCGCTGACCTCGAACGACACATCGAGCCAGCGGTAGTCGTAGCCCTGCAGGGCGTTCCAGGAACAGGTGCGGCGCAGCTTGGTGTCCGTCGACGGGATCTCCTTGCCCTGTGTCTTCGCCCCGGGCACCAGGGACTTGACGGTCGCCACCGGCACGCTGGTGCAGGGCGAGGGCGCGGCGGAGTACGCCTTCGCGGACGCGCCGCCGGACGACGGGCCGGAGGATCCGGCGGAGCCGGAGGAGGACTGGCTGGGCGTCGTCCGGTCCGCCTGATGCCCGGCCGCCGTCGACGGCGCGGCCGGTCCGGACGTCAGCGCCCAGCCGGCACAGGCGAGCACCGCGACCGGCGAGATCCGCGCGGTGAGGGCGAGCGGCAGAGGAAGAGAACGCACGGCGCACTTCTCGTGGGGGAGGGGGTACGGAAGGGGTCCGCAGCAAGGACGGGGACGACAGTCTCACACGACTCCCTGCGGGGCGGAAGTGGGGAATGCGCTGTGTACTCGTACGGTCACGACGCCCCGTTCACGACGTACCGATCTGCCCGTTTTGCACGCCAAGCCGGCGGGCGGGCACCGACTCGCACCGACTTCGGGTCACGGCACGCGCGCGGTCCACTCCTCGGTGGCGAACTTCGTCCGCACCAGTTCCTCCGCGCGGGCCATCTCTTCCGCCGTGATCTCGCCGGTGGTCAGCCCGTAGCGGTTGCGGAAGGAGGTGATCATGTTCTCGATGACCTGTTCCCGCGCGAGGCCCGTCTGCCGGCGGAGCGGGTCGACGCGCTTCCTGGCGCTCCTGGTCCCCTTGTCGGACATCTTCTCCTTGCCGATGCGGAGCACCTCAAGCATCTTGTCGGCGTCGATGTCGTAGGACATCGTCACGTGATGGAGGACGGCTCCAGGGCCGCCATCAGGGCCGACCATGCGCTTCTGGGCGGCGCCGGCGATCTTGCCGGCCTCGGTGGCGATGTCGTTCAGGGGCTGGTACCAGGCCTTGATGCCCATGTCGCCGAGTGCGCCCAGCACCCAGTCGTCGAGGTAGGCGTAGCTGTCCGCGAAGGAGAGGCCCGAGACCAGGGACTCCGGCACGGACAGGGAGTACGTGATCGTGCTCATGGGCTCCACGAACATGGCCCCGCCGCCGGAGACGCGGCGGACCACGGTCATCCCGTGCTTCGCGGCTCCTGCGGGGTCCACCTCGTTCCGCAGGGACTGGAAGCTGCCGATCACCACGGAAGGCGAGGCCCACTCCCATACCCGCAGTGTCGGGGCTCGCCGCCCGGCGGCCACCTCGGCGGTGAGCACCTCGTCCAGCGCCATGTGCAGGGCCGGTGCCTGCGGGCCCATGTGCACCAGCTGCCAGTCGTAGTCGCTCCACTCGGTCGCGTGGGCCAGAGCACGCCGGACGGCGATGGCGACGCCCTCCGCCGTCAGCCCGAGCATCACGGTCGACTCCGGCAGCGCCGCCGTGATCCGGGCGGCGAGCCCTGCGGCGTCCATCGATGAGGGTGCCCCCTCAAGCGCCGTGTCGATCGAGAGGATCGCTTCGTCCGGCTCCAGGAAGAAGTCCCCGGCGACTCGCACGTTGCGCAGGACACCTTCCTCGACGTCCAGATCCACGACGACCAGCTTGCCGCCGGGCACCTTGTACTCACCATGCACGGCTTCGCTTCCTTCCCGTGCGCGGTGTGTGTCCTGAGCCTGTTGCTCCGACATTCGGGCAGATGCGCACATCTTTTGTATTTCATCTTAATGGTGGCCCGGATCGAGGAGACCAGACCCGCTGAGCCGACGGCGACGGAAGGCCGGCCCCAGGCGCCGCGCGGCTTCACGTTCGCTGATCGTGTGGCCCCCGTTCGGTCAGGTGCCCGCGTGTACCAACGCGCCCCAGGTCCACGGCTGTTCGGGGTCCGCCGTGCGCAGGGCGTGGACCGTGTCGTGCAGGGCGTGGGCCGCGGGCAGTGGGCCGGGCTCCGGCAGGGACGGGGACAGGAGGCGGTGGAAGGTGGCGGCCGCCTCGGCGGCGAAGGCGTCCTCGACCTCCCACAGCGTGGCCACCGATTGGCTGTAGCCCGCCAGTTGGAACGCGGAGGCGAGGTGGACGGCCTCCTCGGCGAGGGCGGCCGAGCCGCCACGTGCCGTTCCGCACGCCGAAAGATACGCCAACTCGGCCGATTCCAGGTGCAGTTCGCTGATCTCGCCGAGGCTCAGGGCGCCGTCGGCGAGCAGCAGCCGGCCGGCCGCCGGGGCATCGGGACCGCTGTCGGCGTGGCAGGCGAAGTGCACCACGGCCGCGTCGAGCACTGCCGTACGCACCGCCTCCCGGGTGGCGTCCGCGCCGATCAGCGGGACGCCCCCGCCCGCCGCGGCGGCCGCCGTGGCCTCCGCGACGGTCCGCTTCAGCGGCGGCTGCCCGGGCGTCTTGGGCATGGCTACGGCGAGGACACCGCGCCGGCCCGGTTCCGCACGGCGGTGGGCCCGGCCGGCCAGCAGAGCGCGCACGGTCGGCGTGTAGGAGGAGACCACCCGGTCCAGGACGGACGCGCCCGCCGGCGCGTCCGGGCCGTGGTGTCCGGCGGCGTGCAGCGGAAAGGAGTTGAGCACACCGGACGGCGACCACCACAGCCGGGGCCGTGGCGCCCCCTTCACGAGCGGGTCGGTGAACCCGAGTTCCTTCAGGACGGGTTCGGCCAGGACGTCCCACAGCCAGGCCAGGGTGCCGGTGAAGACGGTCCTCGCCTCCTCGTACAGCGGGTCGCGCGGCCCCGCCGTGAGTACGTCGACGGCCAGCCGGAAGGCCTCCGCCTGGGCGGCGAGATCGGCGGCGTGCAGCCGGGGGAGCGGCACATGGCGCAGTCCGTCGGGGCACAGCGCGAGCGCGTCGCAGCGGCGCGGATGGACGTTGACGGACACCACGGGGCCCTCGGCGGCGGCCGGGAGCAGGTCGTCCAGATGCAGCGTCAGCGGGGTCAGGAACCGCTGGAATCCCGGACGTCGCTGCAGTTCGGTGATGATCCGGGCCGCCTCCTGCTGGGTGGCGTACTGCCTGGCGATCTCCTCCCGGTTGGCCCACAGGGCGATGTCCAGGTGCCGTAACGCGTCCCGCACCTTGGCGAGTTGATCGCGCAGCCGGGCGTGCAGCGCGGCGTCGGTGTCGCTCAGGGCGGCCAGGTCGCGGCGGGTGTCGAGCGCCAGGGACAACAGGCGGGTACGGCCGTCCTCCAGGGCTTCCAGGGCGGACGCCGGGTCCAGGGCGTCCAGCGCCCCGGCCGCCTGCTCGGCGGTCAGCCGGGTGAACCGGCTGGACGAGAGCCCCTCCCGGTGCTGCTCGGCACCGAGCAGCACCGGGTGCAGGGCGCGTGACTGCGCGGCCGGGACCCAGCGCAGCACCAGCATCGCGATGCGCAGGTCCGGCTCGGCCCGGTCGGCCAGCTCCCGGGCGATGGCCTCGGCGTCGGTGTAGTCCTCTTCCTCCGACCACATCAGGTACCGGACGAACAGCAGGTTGGCCAGGGCCACGAGAGCGTCGTCGTACTCATCGCTGTCAGGAGGGAGTTCGCCGAGCTTGTCGCGAGCGCCGCGGATTCCCTCTTCCAGCATCTGGAGCTGGAGGAACGGTGAGCCGTACGCGATCTTCAGCGCCGCGTGCCCCGCGAAGTGTTCGGGATCGATGCCGAGGTCCTCGAGCTGCTGCGGGAATGCCCGGAACAGTTCGAGCTCCAGGGGCAGCACGGCGTACAGCGCCCGCAGCCGGTTCTCGTCGCGGGGGGCACCAACCCAGTCGAGCCTCGCCTTCTGGACGACCGCCATGGACCGGGCGGCGCTGAACAGGCGGTACTCGCCGGTGTCCGGCGGCACGCGGGTGAGCAGCCGGTCGCAGGCGGCGCATATCCGGTCCAGAACGCCGGTGTCCAGCGGTGCCGGTACCGCGGCCTCCGCCGGTGCCTGCCCCTGCTGCCCGGCCCGGCGCAGCGTCATCTGGTACGCGGTGGCGGATATGGCGTCCCGTACGGACCGTCCGAAGGCACCGCCGGCGAGCAGCTTGCCGAAGTCGACCTGCGGCCGGCCGACCCCGTCCCCCGGGCCCGCACCGAAGATGCCGGCCACGGCTGCGAGCGGGTGGCCGCGGTTCTCTGCGGACGACATGGACGCCCAGAGGTCAACGATCGCGTCCGCGGCGGCCTGCTGCTCGGGAGTGAGCCCCGGCAGAGGGCTCCACTCGGCCATCATGCGGGTCGCTTCCTCGGTCAGCCACTCGGCGCACAGGCTGCGGTCGGCGTCCCCGGCGAACAGCGGGCCGGCGGCGGCGAGCAGATCGAGGGCGTTCTGCGGCCACTGGGCGGCGAGCAGGTGCATGGCCAGCCACAGGTGCAGATCCGCGTGTTCCGGGTGGCGCACCGGGGTCAGGTCCAGCAGTCGGCGCAGCGCCCACGCGGCCTCCCCGGCCTGCGCGGCGACCTGCCCGGGGTCGGCGTGCCGGATGCCGATCAGTGTGGCCTCGGCCAGCCGTTTCAGCCGGATGCGCAGCGCCGCCCAGTCCCAGGGCGGGGTGAGGTCCACGGAACGCCGGAGCACGGCGAGCGCTTCCTCCCGCAGTTCCGGGCCCGCCTGGTCGTCCTGGTCCGCGGCGTACAGGGTGAGAGCGTGGCCGAGGTCGGCGTACGCGTGCGCAAGGCTGCCGTCGGCGGCCGGGGCGACGCCGCGAGCCGCCGTCCGCAGCAGTTCGATCGCCTCGGGCAGCGGCGAGTGGTCCTCGGTCAGGCCCGCCCGGGTCAGCAGCGCCAGGCCGAGGCCGTAGGCGCAGCGGGCGTGGTGCGGGTGGTCCGGGGGAATGGCGGCGAACGCGTCGCGCAGGGCGTCGGCCGCCTCGGCGATCTCCTCGGGCCCGCCCAGACCGTGCATGGTGTGGAGCCACAGCAGCGCATAGCCGAGGTTGCAGCCGGTCAGCGCCCGCTCGAATCCGCCGGACGGCAGGTGCGGCAGGGCCGTGCGGCTCACCTCGGCGGACGCCTCCAGGGCTCTGGGCCAGGCCTGCATGACCGCGAGCTGGAACAGCTGCGTTCCCAGGGCGGCGAGGGCGGTGGCATGCGCCCGGACGGCCGCCCCGTCCGCGCCGTCCGCCGGGGCGAGCAGGGCGTCGATCGCGGCGCGCAGCTCCTTCGGCAGGGGGTCCGCGTCGACGGGCGGACGGCAGTGGAACGGGGCGAGCAGCAGCACACCCTGGCGGCCGTCCAGCGCGGCGGTCGGCGCCTCGGGCCGGCTGACGGCCCGGGTCAGCAGGGCCAGACCGAGGGCGAGGGCCACCTCCTCGTCGACGCGGTGCCCTCCCGTGTACGGGTCGGGCCCCACCAGGTGCCACAGCAGCGCGTCGGTCTCGGCACGGGCCTCGTCGTCGTGCGACCCGGAGGCACCGCCCGGCCCGTCGAGCCGCTTACGGACCGCTCGCAGCAGCAACTCCCGCTCCGTGCCGGGAAGGCCGTCCGCCGGTGTCGTCATGGTCCGTTCCCCCCGTTCACGGCAGGCCGACCGTCCCGGTCCGCCGTCCTCGCACGCCTGTGTACCCCGTCATCCATGGCGTGGGCCCGCGCCCTTGCGGAAGCGCTCGGTCAGGGCGGGGCCCGGACTCGCCCGTACCGGGTGGGCCTCCTCGTCGAACCGGTCGATCAGGTCGGGCAGATGGACGTCCACCGCCGACTCCACCAACTCCGCGTACGCATCGGCCCGTTCCCGCCCGCGCCGCCAGGCGACCAGGCCCGCGCCCGCGCCCACCGCCGCGGCCGGCCACCACACCACCCCCAGCAGCACGTACAGCACCGCCCAGCCGCCGAGCCGCATCGCCTCGTCCAGCCGTTGCCGGGACTCGGCCAGCGGCAGCCGCGTGGAGTCCGGCAGCAGCAGCCACAACCGGGGCCAGGCGTCGACGAGTTCGAGCCGGTAGTGCAGCCGGATACGGGCTGCCGGAGCGCGCAGCCGGTCGCCGGTCCAGGTCGGGCACTCCGGCCGCACCAGGGACACCGCGTTCCGCGCGGACTCCAGCCCGCCCAGAGCGTCGCTCCCTCGTGCCGCGGCGCAGGCCGCGTCGCGGGAGTCCCAGTCTCGGCGCCGCCGTTCGGTCAGCGCACGCGCCATGCCTGCCAGCGGCCTCGGCCAACTCCCCTGCAGCGCACGCTCGTACGGCCCGGCCAGCGCGTCGGCCAACAGCGCGGCAGCGAAGGACGCGGCCAGTACCCCGAGCAGCAGCACCGCCGTACACGTCGACCCCGACCCGCCGGCCGTCAGCGCCCGAAGCCGGTGCCGCAGCACGTCCAGGTCCGCCCAGTGCCGCTGGCCCAGAGTCAGGCCAGCGGCCGCCAGGACGGTGAACACCAGCCCGGGCAGCACCAGCGTCGACCCCCAGCGCTCGGCCAGCTTCTTGCCGACGTCCGAGACGAGCCCCGTGAGCATGCCGGGCCGCTCAGCTCTCGGGGGCGAAGCGCAGGGCGAGGTCGAACACCTCGCACACCGGCAGCGCCTGGTCGACATGCCGCCGCTCTCGCCGGGCACAGACCCCGCGCGGGCAGACATGCTCGCCGGGCACCGCGTGCGCCCCGCCGGCGGTGACCGCGGTCGGCAACGTCGAGCGCACCACGTCCGGTCCCGCCGGGCTCGGCATGGCAGGGCTCACGGGCAGTCCCAGAGCCGCCAGGTGCTCCGCCAGCGGCTCGCCGTCCCGGGCCGCCCGCACGGCCCGGTCGAGCACGAGCCGCCGCGCCGCACCCACCGGTCCCTGGTGCATACGGCGCAGCCGCGGCAACTGGCTGCAGAGAAGGGCTAGTTGATCGTCACGGTCGTCAAGTGGCGGCACAGGGGGCATCGTAGTCGCGGTACCCGCGGTTCCGGGGTCGGCAGCCGTGGCTTGCGGGGCCGGCCGTCGTGGCTTCCGGGGCCGACCGTCAGACCGGCAGCCGTGGCCGGTGGGTGTCGTCCTCCGTCTCCGTCGCGAGCAAGCTCTCGTCCGTTGAGATCAACGGCGCGGGCCGGCGTCATGTTCCCCGGACGGCGATCACGCTCGTACGATCACCCGCAAGACGTACCCGAGCCAAGGAGACGCCCGTGTTCACCACTCGGCCCACTCTGCAAGGCACCTTCGGGATGGTGTCCTCCACCCACTGGCTGGCCTCGCAGTCGGCGATGGCGGTTCTGGAGGACGGGGGCAACGCCTTCGACGCCGCCGTGGCGGGCGCGTTTGTGCTGCATGTGGTGGAGCCACATCTCAACGGGCCCGCCGGTGAGGTGCCCATCCTGCTCGCCCCGGCGGGCGGAGCGGTGCGGGTGCTCTGCGGGCAGGGCGTGACCCCGGCCGGCGCCTCCGTCGCGCACTACCGGGGGCTCGGGCTGGACCTCGTACCCGGCACCGGGCCGCTCGCGGCCGCCGTGCCCGGCGCCTTCGACGCCTGGCTGCTGCTCCTGCGCGACCACGGCACGAAGTCCCTGGACGGCGTTCTGAGGTACGCCATCGGATACGCCGAGCATGGGCACGCGCCCGTGGAGAAGGTCGGCGCGACCGTGGAGACCGTACGGGAGCTGTTCGAGACGGAGTGGACCTCTTCGGCGGAGGTCTATCTGCCCGGTGGCCGGGCACCGCGGCCCGGTGAGCGCTTCCGCAATCCCGCCCTCGCCGCCACCTGGCAGCGGCTGCTCGCCGAGACCGCCCGGGCCGGGGACCGGGAGGCCCGGATCGACGCCGCACGCGAGGTGTGGCGCTCCGGCTTCATCGCCGAGGCGCTGGTACGGCAGTCCCGGCGGCCCACGATGGACACCAGCGGGACACGCCACACCGGCACGCTCACCGAGGCCGACCTCGCCGGCTGGTCGGCGACCTACGAGACCCCGGTGACCTACGACTGGAACGGCTGGACCGTGTGCAAGGCCGGCCCCTGGAGCCAGGGCCCCGCCCTCCTGCAGCAGCTCGCCCTGCTCCCGCCGGAACTGCCCGCCTACGGCTCCGCCGACTACGTCCACCTGCTGATCGAGGGCTGCAAGCTCGCCATGGCCGACCGCGAGGCCTGGTACGGCGACGCCGCCGAGGTTCCGGTGGCCGAGCTGCTCTCGGCGGACTACAACGCCGGCCGGCGGGCCCTGGTCGGCGCCAAGGCCTCCTGGGAGCTGCGGCCCGGCAGCCCCGGCGGACGCCCCCCGCGGCTGCCTGCGCAGGTGTACGCGCGCGTGCAGAGCGCCGACCTGCCCGGCTTCGACCCGATGGGCGCCGGCGAGCCGACCGTCGCGGAGCTGCCCGGCGAGCCGCAGGTGGCCGGCGACGGCACCACCCGTGGTGACACCTGCCACCTGGACGTCGTCGACCGCTGGGGCAACATGATCGCGGCCACGCCCAGCGGCGGCTGGCTGCAGTCCAACCCGGTCGTGCCCGAGCTGGGCTTCCCGCTCGGCACGCGGCTGCAGATGGCCTGGCTGGAGGAGGGCCTGCCGAACTCCCTCACCCCGGGCCGCCGCCCGCGCACCACCCTCACCCCGTCCCTCGCGCTCCGCGACGGCGTGCCGGTCCTGGCCTTCGGCACGCCCGGCGGCGACCAGCAGGACCAGTGGCAGCTGCACTTCCTCCTCGCCGCCACCCTGCGCGCACCGGTCCGTGGCGCCCTCGACCTGCAGGGCGCGATCGACGCCCCGAACTGGCACAACGAGAGCTTCCCCAGCTCCTTCTACCCGCGTGGCCACCGCCCCGGCAGCGTCACCGTGGAGTCCCGCATGGACGCGGACGTGATCGAGGAGCTGCGGCGGCGCGGCCACGACGTCCGGGTCGGCCCCGCCTGGTCCGAAGGGCGCCTGTGCGCGGTGGCCCGGGACCCGGAGACCGGCGTGCTGTCGGCGGCGGCGAACCCGCGCGGAATGCAGGGATACGCGGTGGGCCGCTGACGGCACGCCCAGGGGATGGGAGCCACGCCTGGGAGCCACCGCCCGGGGACGGGCGCCACCACCCAGGGGAGGGGGCCCGCCGCGCCCCCTGCTCTTCCGGCAGGGCCGGGAGCGGGGCCGGGAGCGGCTCCTGTTCTTCATCGCGATTCCACCCGGAGTGCACCGGGGAGGCGGGGATTGTCAGTGGGGCATGCTCTCATGGAGACATGATCGAAGACACGGAAACCATCGACGAGTTTCTCGCACGCTGCTCGGCCGACGTGGAGGAAGCGGTCCGCAAGGCGGCCGCGGCCGAGATCCTGCCCCGCTTCCGCCGCCTCGCCGAGCACGAGGTGGACCAGAAGAGCGGCCCGCACGACCTGGTGACGGACGCCGACCGGCTGGCCGAGCTGCGGCTCACCCAGGACCTGGGCGCGCTGCTGCCCGGCTCGGTGGTGGTCGGCGAGGAGGCGGTGCACGCCGACCCGTCGACCTATGCGGCGCTCCAGGGCGACGCGCCGGTGTGGATCGTCGACCCGGTCGACGGCACCCGCCAGTTCGTCCACGGCGACGACGGGTTCTGCACCCTGGTCGCGCTCGCCCACCGCGGCGTCGTCCTCGCCTCCTGGACCTACGCCGCGGCGCGCGACCAGCTCGCCACCGCAGTCCGCGGCCAGGGCGCCTTCCTCGACGGCGAGCGGCTGTTCGCGGGCCCGCCCGCGCCCGGCCGGGACCTCGTCGTCGCCACGTCCCACCCGGACTACACCACCGACGCGGAGAAGCGCGCGCTGCACGCCCTGCGGACCGACGGCTTCGCCCCGCGCGCCTGCGGTTCGGCGGGCCTGGAGTATCTCGCCGTCGCCCGGGGCGAGTTGGACGCGGTCGCGTTCTCCTGGGAGGCGGCCTGGGACCACGCGGCGGGTCTCCTCCTGGTCGAGGAGGCGGGCGGCGCGCACCTCACCCGCGCCGGCGAGCCGTTCCGCGTGACCGGCGGCAACGCCCTGCCGTTCACCGCGGCCCGGGACGCCGCGACGGCCCACCGGGTGGCCGAGCTGCTGCGCGCGGGGGCCTGAACCTCCGGGCCGGCCGCCGCCGGCGGAAGGGTCCCTTCCGCCCGCGCCGGCCGGTCCACCCGGTCACCCGCCCCGGGGGAGTGTCAGTCCTCCGGCATATCCTGAACGCAGAGTGGCCATCGGCTGACGCAACTCCGAGTGGTCATCGGCTGACGAAGGGGTCCGAAGGTGCCGTCGATGCTCGATGCGGTCGTGGTGGGTGCGGGACCGAACGGACTGACCGCGGCCGTGGAGCTGGCCCGCCGCGGCTTCTCCGTCGCGCTGTTCGAGGCGAAGTCCACCGTGGGCGGCGGCGCCCGCACCGAGGAACTGACCCTGCCCGGCTTCCGGCACGACCCGTGCTCGGCCGCCCACCCCCTCGGCATCAACTCGCCGGCGTTCCGCGCCCTCCCCCTCGACCGCTACGGCCTCGAATGGCTGCACGCCGACCTGCCGATGGCGCACCCGTTCCTCGACGGCACCGCGGCCGTGCTGTCCCGCTCGGTGGCCGAGACGGCCGCCTCCTTCGGACCGCGCGACGCGGGCGCGTACCGCAGGCTGGTCGAGCCGTTCCTCGCCGACTGGGACACCCTCGTCCGGGACTTCATGTCCCTGCCGCTGACCGCGCTCCCGCGCGACCCGGTCGCCCTGGCCCGCTTCGGACTGGCCGGGCTGCCGCCGGCCACCTGGCTGCTGCGCCGCTTCAGGGACGAGCGGGCCAAGGCCCTCTTCGCCGGTCTGGTCGCGCATGTGATCGCGCCGCTGGACGGCCTGGCCACCGGCGCCGTGGGCCTGGTCTTCGCGCTGGCCGCGCACGCCCGCGGCTGGCCGGTGCCCCGCGGCGGCTCCCAGGCGATCTCCGACGCCCTCGCCGGCTATCTGAAGGACCTCGGCGGCGCCGTCCACACCGACTACGAGATCAAGCGCCTGGACGATCTGCCGCCCGCGCGGGCGTACGTCTTCGACACCTCGCCCACCGCGCTCGCCCGCATCGCCGGCTTCGGCGACCACTACGCGCACTACCGCTACGGCCCGAGCGTCTTCAAGATCGACTATGCCCTGGACGGCCCGGTGCCCTGGACCGCGCCCGAGGCCCGCACCGCCGGCACCGTCCAGATCGGCGCGAGCCAGGCCGAGATCTCCACCGCCCTGCGCGCCGCCTCCCGCGAGGGCCGCGCTCCGCAGCGGCCGTTCCTGATCACCGTGCAGCCCAGCGTCGCCGACCCGACCCGCGCCCCCGAGGGCAAGCACGTCTTCTGGGCGTACGGCCATGTCCCGAACGGCTGGTCCGGCGACCTCACCGACGCCATGGAACGCCAACTGGAGCGCTTCGCCCCCGGTTTCCGCGACCGTGTGCTCGCCCGCGCCGTCGCCGGCCCCGCCGAGCTGGCCGCCCACAACGCCAACTACGTCGGCGGCGACATCGCCTGCGGCGCGGCGTCCGGACTCCAGCTGCTGCTGCGCCCCAGACTTTCCCTGTTCCCCTACCACACCCCGCATCCGGCGGTCTTCATCTGCTCCTCGGCCACTCCGCCGGGACCCGGCGTGCACGGCATGTCGGGGCACAACGCGGCCAAGGCCGTCTGGCGAAGACTGAGGCAGACATGACCACCATCACCCTCGTCCAGGGAGACATCACCCGGCAGAGCGCGGACGCGATCGTCAACGCGGCCAACTCCTCCCTCCTCGGCGGCGGAGGAGTCGACGGCGCGATCCACCGGCGCGGCGGCCCCGCCATCCTGGAGGAGTGCCGCGCGCTGCGCGCCTCCCGGTACGGCAAGGGCCTGCCCGCCGGCCAGGCGGTCGCCACGACGGCGGGAGCACTCGACGCCCGCTGGGTCATTCACACGGTGGGTCCGGTGTACAGCCAGAGCGAGGACCGCTCGGAGCTGCTCGCCTCCTGCTACCGCGCGTCCCTGAAGGTCGCCGACGAACTCGGCGCCCGCACCGTCGCGTTCCCGGCCGTCTCCACGGGCGTGTACCGGTGGCCGCTGGACGATGCGGCACGGATCGCCGTGGAGGCGGTGCGGGACACGGCGACGGCGGTCGAGGAGGTGCGCTTCGTCCTCTTCGACGAGCGGGCCTACGACGCCTTCGCCCGGCAGGTCGGCTGACGTCAGGCGGCCGGCCTGGCGCAGCCGACGTCCTCGGCCGGCAGGCGCCCGGTGCCGAGATAGGCGTTGACCGTGGCATCCACGCAGGAGCTGCCGAAGACGCCGTACACCGCGTGCTGGTCCGCGCCGAGCAGGGTGACCAGACGGGAGCCGGGCCAGTTGCGGTGGACCGTCTCGGCGCCGCGGAAGGTGGTGCGCGGGTCACCGGTGGCGTTCACGAGCAGGGCCGGCAGGTCGCCGCGGATCGGCGTGGGGCGTTCGCGCGGCGGATCCCAGAAGGCGCACGGGTTGATGTCGTTCGCGACGGGAGCGAACAGCTTGTCCCGCGACCCGGCACGCCGCAGATCGCGCCAGTAGGTCTCCGGGTCGCGCGGAGCGGCCACGTCGCCGCAGAGGATCGCCGTCTGAGCGCTGCCGTAGGTGGAGTCGTGCCCGGTCAGCAGGAAGTCCAGTGTGCCGGCCAGCCAGGATGACGGGGCGACGGTCCGGCCCTCGGCGGCGCGCCGCAGGTCGCGCACGGCCCGGGCGAGATCGCCGTAGGCCGTGGGATTGTCCTGGGAGAGGCCGTTGAAGACGACGACGGGCAGGATGTGCCCGTCCACCCGGTGGGCGCCGAGCCGCAGGGGGGTGCGTGCGGCGGCCGACCGCACGGCGTCCACGGTCGCCAGCACCGCACTGCGGGTCCGCCCCAGACCGTAGGCCGCGTCGTGCGCGGCGGCCCAGCCGGCCCAGTCCCGCAGGGCGTTCCGGTTGGCCTCCTCCGTGCCGCGCAGCAGCCTCGGACCGTAGCGGCCGGGATCGATCACGCCGTCCAGGACGACCCGGTCGGTCCGGTCCGGGAACATCGTCGCGTACACCTGGCCGAGGTAACTGCCGTACGAGTACCCGAGATAGGAGATCCGGCGTTCCCCCAGGGCGGCGCGGATCACGTCCATGTCGCGGGCGGTGTTCCGGGTGGTGGCGTACGGCACCAGGGCGCCCGCGTGTGTACGGCACCGGCGGGCGAGGTCCGCGGACAAGGCCACCATGCGGTCGAAGCCGGCGCGGCCGCCACCCGCCCCGCGGAACATGCTGCCGGTGGGCCACTGGCAGTCCAGCGGGGTGCTCCGGCCGACGAAGCGCGGATCCACCCCCACCACGTCGTAGCGCGCGCCGACGTCCTTCATCGCCTTGCGCACCCACGGCGGATCACCGATCGTCTGCCCGCCGGGGCCACCGCTGTTGAGCAGCAGCGCGCCGACGCGATGGGCGGTGTCGGTGGCCCGGATCCGGGAGAGGGCGACGGTGATCGTGCGGCCGGCGGGGCGCGCGTAGTCCAACGGCACGGTGACGTCGGCGCATTGGGCACCGGCCTGCTCCAGTTCCTTGCCCGTGGTGTCGTCGGGGCCGAGCCGGCAGCTCTTCCAGTGGAGGTGCTGGTGGTGGTAGCGGGCGAGGGGGTCGCCGGCCGCGGCGGGCACGGCGGGCGTGGTGGGTACGGCGGGCGTGGTGGGCATGGCGGGCGCGGCGCCCAGGGTGAGCGTGCCCGCGAGGCACAGAGCGGCTGCTACGGCGATTCGCGCGGCCGGACGGCGAGAGCGGCCGGTGCGCGGGCGCTGCCCGGGGCCGCGGGAGAAGGAGGCGGTCATGCGATGTCCTGCCTTTCGGACGTGCGCCCCTCGCAGAGGGCCTTGTCGACGACGTCGAGGAAGTCCTGTTCGGCCTGGAGCGTGGCCGGTATCTCGTTCAGGGCCACGGCGACACCGCGACCGCCGGGGCCGACGGCGACCAGCGCCCGGTGGCCGCCGGGCACCGTTCCCGCGTGGCCCCACCAGGTGCCGCCGCAGGACAGGGGCGAGGAGATCAGCCCGAGGCCGTAGCGGGCGCCGGGCCAGAGCCGGTCGGGGTCGGCCGCCACGGTCCGCCGCATCTGGGCGAGTTGGGCCGCGGGCAGCAGCCGGCCGCCGAACAGAGCGGCGGCGAACCGGTTCAGGTCGGCCGGCGTGGACACCAGGGCCCCACCGGTGCCGCCGAAGGTCATGTTCCAGCTGGTGCCGTCGGTACGGCGCCCGTCGTCGGCGACGAAGTAGCTGTGGGAGTACGGCCCTTGGACGCGCGGATCGTCTCCGGGCCAGTACGTGTCGTGCAGCCCGAGCGGCGTAATGATCCGCCGGGTGATCTCCGTCTCCGGGGTGTGTCCGGTGACCGCCTGCACGATCAGCCCGGCTATGAGGTAGTTGGTGGTCGCGTAGTGCCAGGTCCGCTTGGGGTGCGGCAACCGCAGGGCCCGGGCGACGAGTTCGCGCGGCTCGAAGTGCCGGTACCGCAGCCGCTCGGGATGATCCCATACGGGCGTGTCGAGGTAGTCGGGGAGCCCGCTGGTGTGCTGCAGGATCTGCCGTACGGTGATCCGGCGGCCGTCGTACCCGGAGCCGCGGATCAGGCCGGGCAGGTAACGCTCGACGGGCGCGTCCAGGGACAGGCGCCGCTCGGCGGCGAGTTGCAGGACGACCGTCGCGGTGAAGGTCTTGGTGACACTGCCGATGCGCAGCCGGTCGGTGGTGTTCATCGGGCGGTCCGTGCGCAGATCGGCCACTCCGTCGGTCACGGACCAGCTGGTGCAGGCCGCGTCCCGGCCGGCGCCGTCGACGAGGACGGCGGCACCGGCGATCCGGTCGTGCGTGACCAAGTGGTGCACGGACCGGCGTAACGCGTCATGTGTGCGGCACGGGTGGGGCGTCTGCGGCGCCGCCTGCGATGGCGCCCGTGGTGGTGCCTGCGCCGGCGTCCGTGGTGGTGCCTGTGAGGGCGTCAGCGATGACGTCTGTGTGGATGCGGGGGATGCGGCGGAGGCGGGGGATGCGGTGGATTCGGCGGATGCCGCGGGGGCGGTGACCAGCACGACGGCTGTTGCCATGGCCGCAAGGCTGGTTTGCCTGCGGAGCAGGGAATACAGAAGGGGGATGGTCATGGTTCAGCACGCTAGGCACCGCCCGGGCCGCGATCACTCCGGCAGGCAGGCGGCTCGGTGCGGGGGACAGCACCAGCGCGCCAGGGGGGAGAAACCCCCGTGGCGCGCCGGGCAGGGTCCGACGAGCGGTTCAGGAGGGCGGCAGCGCTGGGCGGCCCTGGCGGTCGCGCCGCTGCCGGGTCAATTCGCGCAGGGTGGCGCCGAGCAGCGCCACGCCCTCGGCGATGGCTCCCGGTGCGGTGGCCGCATAGCCGAGGACGAGACCGGGCGGGCCGGGCAACTGCCGGTGCCAGGATAGCGGTTGGCACTTGACGCCCCGGGTCAGCGCGGCAGCCGCGAACTCGGTGTCGGGCACGTCCGCGGTGTAGGTGACGGTCAGATGCAGGCCCGCCGCGGCGCCGTGCACGGTCCCGCCGGGCAACTGCTCGGCCAGCGCGGCGATCATCGCGTCCCGGCGGTCGCGGTGCCGGCGCCGCAACAGCCGTAGGTGACGCTCCAGTGCGCCGGACTCCATCAGCCGGGCGAGCACCAGCTGCGGCAGCACCGCGTTGCCCAGGTCGTTGAAACGCTTGGCGTCGACCAGGTCCGTGCGATAACGGGGCGGGGCCACCAGCCAGCCGATGCGCAGGGCCGGGGCGAGCAGCTTCGACACGCTGCCCATGTAGCACACCCGGTCGGCCAGCAGGGCCCGCAGCGCGGGGACCGGGGGCCGGTCGTAACGGTGCTCGGCGTCGTAGTCGTCCTCCAGGATCAGCCCGCCGTCGCGCGCCCAGCCCAGCAGCTCACGCCGGCGCTCGCCGCTGGTCACCACGCCGGTCGGGAACTGGTGGGCCGGGGTGAGCAGCACCGCGCGGGCTCCGGTCGCCCGCAACGCAGCCACCCGCACCCCCTCCTCGTCGACCGGCACCGGCGGGGTGTCCAGGCCCCCGTTCCGCAGATGCTGGCGTCCCCCGAGCGAGCCCGGGTCCTCCACCGCCACGGCGTCGATACCGTCCGCCCGCAGCACCTGGTGCAGCAGCGTGAGCGCCTGGGCGGTGCCCGCGACGATCAGCACCTCGTCCGGCGTCACCCGCACACCCCGCATCCGCGCCAGCCAGTCGGCCACGGCCCGCCGCAACGCGGGAGCGCCACGGGGGTCGCCGTAGCCGAGGTGCTCCGCGGACAGCCCCGCGAGCACGGCGCGCTCGGCCCGCAGCCAGGCGGTACGCGGGAAGGTGGCGAGGTCCGGCCGCCCGGGAGTGAAGTCGACGGCGGCCGGGGCGTTGCGCAACGCGTCGAAGACGTCGGCGCCGGGGGCGTGGGAGAAGGGCGATGTGGGCGGGGCGGGGGAGAGGCGACCGGGTGCGCGCAGGGGCGGGGGCGGGGGTGCGGGCGCGGGACGGGGTGGGGGCAGCGGGCTGGGAGCGTTGGAGGGCAGCGTGCCGGAGGTGGGGTCAGGGGCGCGGTCGGAGGAGGCGTGGCCGGTTCCGCGGCCGGAGGTACGAGAGCCCATCGTGCCCGTGATGCCCAGCGAGTCCGGCGTCTCCGGCGACGCGGTCCCGCGCAGGGTGGCGCGGGCCGTTCCCGACGCAGCCGGCGCACGCCTGCCGCGCGCGCCACACGCGGGTCCGCTCCGCGCCTCACCGCGCTCCCGGCCCCCACTCCGGGGTGCGGCGTTCGGTGAGTTGGTCGGTGGTGTTGCGAGGATGTCTGCGTGCCGGGGGGCGGTGTCTGGGGAGTTGATCGGTGGTGCCGTGGCCGTGGCCGTGGCCGTGCCCCCGCCCAGAACCCCGGTGCCCGGCGAATCGAACGGTGCCGCCACCACCACCGTGCCCCCGCGGCGGCGCCCCTCCAGATGACCGTCCTCGGCGAGTCGGCGGTAGGCCTCGGTGATCACGCCGCGGGAGACGCGCAGTTCGGCGGCGAGCACCCGAGTGGGCGGGAGTCTGCTGCCCACCGCCAGTCGGCCGTCCGCTATCGCCTGCCGCAGCCGGCCGGCCAGCCACTCCGACTTACCGCCCGCGGGCAGATCGCCGACCGCCAGCTGCAGGAAGTCCGAGCCACGGCCGGGGAGTTCGCTCGCGGCGGCCGACGCCTCTCGCTCTCGCTCCTCGTCGTTCACCTTGCTGATGCTGTCATGTGCCGGGCTCAGCCGCCGAAGACGAAGTCCGGCGCGGCCGCGGTGAGCACGGCCGTCTCCGTGCCGGCCCCCCAGTGCGCCGCCACCTCCGCCTCCACCGCCTTCAGCAGCTCGGGCACCATCGCCGCGCCACCCTCGTGCATGGCCTCCGCCACCACCAGCACACGGCGGGTGTGCTCGCCGACCGCCGAGTGGCCGCTCTGCCGATGGGTCCAGCGCCGGGCGTGCGCCCGGCCCGACGAGTCGACGAAGGTCACCTCGCCGGGCGCGGGATGCTCGACGCCCCCGCCGAACGCCGTGTACGTCTCGTCGCCGTCGGCCGGCCGCACCTCCAGCAGCGGCCAGGCGACCCGGTCGACGTCGAGGACGGCCACCGGGATCGCGTACGCCACCGACAGCGCGTTGCACAGGTCGACCAGCGGATGGATGCGCGGCAGCGTGCCCTCTTTCCGCAGCCGCCGCAGCAGCGACTCCGAGGCACACCGGTACTGCGTCGGCTTCACTCCGAGCTGGCTGAACGTCCGCCGCCAGGCCAGCACTTCGGGAAACTCACCCTCGGTGGTTCCGGCCAGCCGGTCCAGGGCGCGGGCGGTGTACTCGGCGGCGCGCGGCCCGGTGTCGACGCGGGCGTCCACGCCGGTGGCGTACAGCGCGCCTGAAGCCAGTTCGGGGAACGTGGCCCAGATGGTGTCCGCGTGCCGGAATCGCATGGTCGGTAGCCTCCTCGGGTTCGGGGTCACCACCTTGCCGGGGCGATGGTCCGGTCACCAGGGCCAAAGCCGATGCGTCTCATCGGTCCATAATGTGCCGTCACCTGTCCATGACCGCGTCACGGGCGCCCGCCCCGCCCCGCCCCGCGATCGGTAGACGACGTACGGGCGGACGACGTAACCCAGTGGGACGGCGACGCGTGCACCAGGCGGTTGAACGGCCACAGGGCGAACAGGGCGAACAGGGCGAACAGGGCCAGGGCGAGCAGGGCGTGCAGCCGGTGGACGAGCGGCGCGTGGGCCGTCGCGCCGCGGTGGCGGTCAGGCCGGCGAGCAGCAAGAGCGCCAGCGGGGGCGGGGGCAGGTCAGCCGGTCGCTACGGCCGCTCGTCCGGCGTATGGCGACCACCCGCAGCCGTCGGTACGGCAGGAGGCCGAGACCCAGGACTGCCGCCAGGCCCGCCGCCCGCCCATGGACAGGGCGACCGCGTGGTCCTGAGTCTCGCCGATCCGTAGCCGGCGGGTCAGCGACTACTAGCGTCGCCGCCGCTTCACCGGATCGGAGGTGCCCTCGGCCCACGCGGCCACCGGGTCGCCGTCGCAGTACAACTCCAGGAGCACGCCTCGCACATGGGGATACCGGACCCGCGTGGGCGACTAGGTGTACCAGGAGAACGAGGCCCCGCGCGGGCAGCCTCGCGGCTTGTACCCGGGACGGTCGGCGACAGCGTGGCGCTCCGGAGTCGGTGACTACATGCTGTTGATGGTGCTTGGGCGGGGGGGCGAGGAGGCATGACCCGGCAGCGCGGCGGCCCGGAGCCGGCTCGGCCCGGGGCTCCGGTGCCCCTGCGGAGCCCGGCTGCCCCCCGGCCTCGACCCCCGGCCTCGACCCCCGGACGAGGTCCCCGCCGCCCGCGTGGCATCATCGGCCGGGGTCAGGAACGCCGTCGTACGAGGAGCACGATGAACCCCGCTCTCACCGTCCCCCCGGCCGTCGGTGCCGATGTCGCTCTGCTGGACGACTTCTCCCTGGAGATGACCGGCAAGGACGTGCCCCGGCTGGAGGAGGCGCAGGGCAGCATCCCGCGCGGCACCCGGATCAACATCACGTTCCTCGCCGGTGAGGATCTCGGCATGCGGCTGGCGGCCGCCCGCGCGGTCAAGCGGCTCGGCTTCGTCCCCGTACCGCACATCTCCGCACGCCGTCTGCCTTCTCGCGCCGCCCTGGAGGAGTTCCTGTCCGGGCTGGCCGCGGACGGCACCGCCGAGAACGTCTTCGTCGTCGGCGGCGACCCCGCGCGGCCCGAGGGCCCGTACGGGGACGCCCTCGCCGTGCTGCGCACCGGGCTGCTCCAGTGCCACGGCGTCCGCCACATCGGCATCAGCGGTTACCCGGAGGGCCACCCCGCGATAGCCGACCGCACGCTGTGGTCGGCGCTCACCGACAAGGCGGCGGCCATCGGCACGCACCGGTTCGGCGGCGACGTGATCACCCAGTTCGGCTTCGACGTCGACCCGGTCCTGAGCTGGCTGGAGGCCGCCCGCGCGCGGGGTGTGCACCTGCCCGTGCGCATCGGCGTGCCCGGACCCGCGGGCGTACGCCGGCTGCTCGGCTACGCCACCCGGTTCGGCGTCGCGACCAGCGCCTCCGTCGCCCGCAAGTACGGCTTCTCGCTGACCAACCTCATGGGCACGACCGGCCCGGACCGCTTCCTGCGCACCCTCGCCCAGCGCTACGACCCCGAGCGGCACGGCGCGGTGAAGGTGCACTTCTACACCTTCGGCGGCCTGCGCCACACCGCCGAGTGGATCACCAGCTTCCGGCAGACCGCCCCGAGCACCCGCACACCGTAGTCCCCGGCAGTCCTTCGCCCCCTCGGCCGCGCCTTGCGCCCGGCCGTCTCTCGCCCTCTCGGCCGAGCTTTGCGCCCGGGGCCAGCCCTCGCCCTCTCAGCCGTCCGTCGCCCCCTCGGGCCGTGCCTCGGCCCCCTGGGTCACCCCCTCGCTCCCTCGGCCGTCTCTCGCCTCCTCGGCCGCGCCTTGTGCCCGGGGCCAGCCCCCGCCCTCTCGGCCGAGCTTTGCGCCTGGGGCCGTGCATCGCCCCCTTGAGCCACCCCCCTCGCCTCCTTAGGTCGCCCCCTCGCCCCCTCGGCCTCGCCTCGCCCCTTTGGGTCACCCCCTCGCTCCCTCGGCCGTCCCACGCCCCCTGGGCCACCCCCTCGCCCTCTGACCCCTGGGGCGCCGCCCCCTCGCCCCCTGGGTCGCTCTCCTCGCCCCCGCCCCCTGGGCCGCCCCTCGCCCTCGCCCGGATCGGCATCCCGGCAGGCCCGTAGACGCTGGTGTCGGATTTCCGCCAGCGGTCGTCGTCCCGGGTGGTCGATGCTGGACGCATGCAGACAGCGACGACGCACCTCGACCGCGAGCATTGCGTACGCGCCGTGCAGTCCAAGGACGCCCGGTTCGACGGGTGGTTCTTCACGGCCGTCCTGACCACCCGGATCTACTGCCGGCCCAGCTGTCCCGTCGTCCCGCCCAAGCCGGAGAACATGACGTTCTACCCGAGCGCGGCCGCCTGTCAGCAGGCCGGCTTCCGGGCCTGCAAACGCTGCCGCCCGGACACGAGCCCCGGCTCCCCGGAGTGGAACCAGCGCGCCGACCTGGTGGCCCGCGCGATGCGGCTGATCGCCGACGGTGTCGTGGACCGTGCGGGCGTGCCCGGACTCGCCGCCCGGCTCGGGTACAGCACCCGCCAGGTCGAGCGGCAGCTGCTCGCCGAACTGGGAGCGGGACCGCTCGCGCTCGCCCGGGCCCAGCGCGCGCAGACCGCGCGGCTGCTCATCGAGACCAGCGCACTGCCCATGGCGGAGATCGCCTTCGCGGCCGGTTTCGCCTCCATCCGCACCTTCAACGACACCGTCCGCGAGGTCTTCGCCCTCACCCCGAGCGAACTGCGCGCCCGCGCACCGAAGTCCGGGGCCGGCACACCCGGCGGGCTCAGCCTGCGGCTGCCGTTCCGCGCCCCGCTCAACCCCTCCAATCTCTTCGGCCACCTCGCCGCCACCGCCGTACCCGGCGTCGAGGAATGGCGGGAGGGCGCCTACCGGCGCACGCTGCGCCTGCCGTACGGCCAGGGGATCGTCTCCCTCGCCCCGCGGCCGGACCACATCGCCTGCCGGCTCACGCTCAGCGATCTGCGTGATCTGACCGTGGCGATCAGCCGCTGCCGCCGGATGCTCGACCTGGACGCCGATCCGGTCGCCGTCGACGACCATCTGCGCACGGATCCGTTCCTCGCGCCCCTGGTCGACAAGGCCCCGGGGCGCCGGGTGCCGCGCACGGTCGACGAGGCCGAGTTCGCCGTCCGTGCCGTCCTCGGGCAGCAGGTCTCCACGGCGGCCGCCCGCACCCACGCGGCCCGCCTGGTCATGGCGCACGGCAAGCCCCTGGACGACCCCGAAGGCGGCCTCACTCATCTCTTTCCCTCGCCCGAGGCGCTGGCCGCCGTCGACCCCGAGAGCCTGGCGATGCCCCGCACCCGGCGCACCACCTTCACCACGCTCGTCCGCGAACTCGCCGACGGCACCCTCCCGTTGGGCGTCGAAGCCGACTGGGCCGAGGCGCGCACCCGGCTGCTGGCCCTGCCCGGCTTCGGGCCCTGGACGGTCGACGTCATCGCCATGCGCGCCCTCGGCGACCCCGACGCCTTCCTCGCCACCGACCTCGGCATCCGGCGCGCGGCCAAGGAGCTGGGCCTGCCCTCCACCCCGGCCGCGCTCACCGCCCGCGCCGAGGCCTGGCGACCCTGGCGGGCGTACGCCGTCCAGTACCTGTGGGCGACCGACAGCCACCCCATCAACTTCCTGCCCGTGTAAGAAGGTTCCTGCCGTGACGTCCACGTTCCACACCGTGCTCGACAGCCCTTACGGCCCGCTCACCCTGGTCGCCGACACCGACACCGACACCGACACCCGTGGTGATACCGAGGGTGTCCTCTGCGGCCTTTACATGGCCGGCCAGCGGCACCGCCCGCCCGAGGAGACCTTCGGCCCCCGCGACGACGACCTGCCCTGCTTCGCGACGGCGAAGAAGCAGCTGTCGGCCTACTTCGCCGGTGAGTTGAAGGAGTTCACCCTCCAACTCGCCTTGCAGGGAACGCCGTTCCAGCACAGCGTCTGGCAGCAGCTCTCCCGCATCCCCTACGGCGAGACCCGCACCTACGGCCAACTCGCCGACGCCCTCGGCAATCCCCAGGCATCCCGCGCGGTCGGCCTCGCCAACGGCCGCAACCCCGTCGGCATCATCGTCCCCTGCCATCGCGTGGTCGGCTCCGACGGCAGCCTCACCGGCTACGGCGGCGGCCTGGACCGCAAGCGCCGTCTGCTGGACTTCGAACGGGGAGCGGCGCTGTTCTCAGCGTGAGCGACGCGGCGCACGCCCCGGCGCGCCGGGGCCCTGGCTGCCTCGGATTCCCTGGTCTCCCCGGCCCTGGTCTCCCTGGTCTCCGCGGCCCTGGTGTGTCTGGTCTCCCCGGCTCCCCTCGTTCCCTTGGTCCACGAAGACCACGCGCTGATGTACGCGGTTGCGGCGTGGCGTGGCGGGCTGGGTCGCTCCCGAGTCCGTCGTGGCGCGGCAGGCGAGGACATGTTCGCCTACCGTGCCCGGCGTCCAGGGGCAGCTGAACCGCTGCCATCCGTACGCCGTTCGCGGGGTGACCCGGGCGGGGGTCCAGTGCCGGCCGCCGTCGGTCGTGACCTCGACGGAGCGCACCGGCTCGTTCGCCCAGGCCCATCCCCAGATCTCCACCGGTTCGCCGACGTGCGCGTCTCCGTCCACGGGGGCGACGAGGCACGAGTTGGGCGCCAGCTCCCACACCGGAACGGCGCGGTCGGAGCCGTCGCCGGGTGGGTCCATGTAGTACCTGGTGGTGAACGGACCGGTGCTGCGCCGGTCCGCAACGGTCAGGGAGTCAAGCCACTTCGTCGAGTTGGTGCCGTAGTAGCCCGGCACCACCAGGCGAACGGGGCCGCCGCGCCGTACGGGCAGCGGGGCGCCGTTGACCGAGAGGGCCACGAGGACACTGCCGTCCAGTGCCTTCGTGAGCGGGAGGTCCTTCTCGTAGCGCTCGTGGTGGGTGCCGTCGTAGACACCGTGATCGATGCCGGTGGAGATGACATGGGTGGCGCCCTCTTCGATTCCGGCCATGCCGAGGAGTTCGCCGAGCCGGACACCGGACCAGCGGACATTGCCCGCCCGCCGCTGCGGAACGGTCGGGGCCAGCGGGCTGCCCGCGCACTCGTGCACGGAAGTGATCTCCGTCTGCTCCATTCCCCTCAAGTCGCCGAGCGACAGGGTCAGTTCATGGGAGACCAGCCCGCCGACCCGCAGGGTCCAGGAGTCCGGGGAGACGTCGGGGATGCCCAGGTGCCAGACCGAGAACAGGTCCGCCTCCGGAGTGATGAAGGACGTTAGGTGCTCGGGCCGCACCTTCTGCACCAGACCGAAACCCTCATGGAGCATCGCGGGTGGGCCCATGACGGAACCCTCGATCATGATCGTCTCCCTCCGCGGACGTGTCGGGACGTGTCGCAAGGCGTGTCGCAAGGCGTGCCGCAAGGCGTGTCGCGAGATGTGTCGCATACGTTCCTCCCGTCACGCTAGACACCGTTCGAAGCCGGGTGAAATGCCGGTTAGGCTGCATCCATGCGGCACAGGCATGGATGCCGGGGGAGGTCCTGGGCGGCATGGATGTAGAACTTCGTCACCTGCGGGCGTTCGTCGCCGTCGCCCGCCGGCGGTCGTTCACCCGCGCCGCCGAGCAACTACTGATCACCCAGCCCGCGTTGAGCCGCACGGTGGCACAGCTGGAGAGCGCGCTGGGCGTCCGGCTGCTCGACCGCTCGTCGCGGCACGTGGAACTGACCAGCAGCGGAACGGAGTTCCTCGGCCACGCCGAGCGCGTCCTCGACACCCTGGACCAGGCGATCGCCTCCGCACGCCACGACGCCACCCTCCGACTCGGCTTCAGCTGGCTGCTGCCCGACCCCTGGGCCCAGCAGGCGGTCAGGCGGTTCGAGGAGAGCACGGGCGCCTCGGTCGCCCTCGCCCGCGTCGACGATCCGCTTCTGGCCCTGCGCCGGGACACCATCGACATCGCCGTCGTACGCGGCGACGCGGCACTCCCGCGCCAGGTCCGCACGGTGCACCTCTACGACGAGCCACGCATCGCGGTGTGCTCCCAGGACAGCGACCTGGCCCGGCGCGCCAGTCTGGACTGGGCGGAGGTACGACGGTGGCCGCTGGTGGTCAACACCGTCAGTGGCAGCACCGGCCCCTGGTCATGGCCCGAGGACTGGCGGCCGGGGCACATCCTGGAGACGGCCAACTACGACGAATGGCTGGAGACGGTGGCCGCGGGCCGTGGCATCGGCGTCGTCCCCGACGTCGTACGGCGCCGCGCCCCGCACTCCGCCCTGCGTTTCGTCCCGCTGACCGGCGCACCGCCCAGCCCGGTCGGACTGGTCTTCCTGAACGGCGCCCAGCCGGCCCTCATCCGCCGCTTCCTGGACGCCGCACTGCCCGCAGCACAGGAATGACCTGGTCGAATGACCTGGTCACCGGCCGGTGCGGCGCAGTCGGTCCAGCAGCGCGGGCAGCGCGGTGCCGATCGGCTCGCGCACGACCTCGGCGGCGAGTTCGTCGTACGGCGTCGGCTCGGCGTTGACGATGATCAGCTGCGCGCCGTTGTCGGCGGCGACGCCGACCAGCCCGGCGGCGGGCTGCACCTGCAGACTGCTGCCGACGGCGACGAACACGGTGCACGCCTTGCTGATGGCCAGGGCCTCGCCGAGCACCACCGGATCCAGCCGTTCGCCGAACATGACCGTCGCCGACTTCAGGATGCCCCCGCACTCCCGGCACGCCGGATCCTCCTCACCGGCCTCGACCCGGGCGAGGGCGTCCGCCATCGGCCCGCGCGCATGGCATCGGGTGCACACGACACTCCGTGCGCTGCCGTGCAGTTCGAGCACCTTCCGGTCGGGCATTCCGGCCAGCTGGTGCAGCCCGTCCACGTTCTGCGTGAGGACCCGCACCGGGAGCCCGGACCGCGCCAGCTCGGCGACGGCCCGGTGCGCGGCGTTCGGCTCGGCCTGCAGCGCCCGGTTCTTCCGCCGCATCTGCCAGGACCGCCGCCGGATCTCCGAATCCGCCATGTAGTACTCGTACGTGACGAGCTTCTCGGCCTCGGGATCCCGCCGCCACAGCCCGTTCGGACCCCGGTAGTCGGGGATGCCGGAATCGGTGGAGATACCTGCACCGCTGAGAATGGCTACGAGGGGCCTGTCCATGGGCCGAGACTAGGCTGCCGCCCCGCTCGGTGCGAGCGGGTATGGCGAGCGGGTATCGGGGGCGGTCGGCGTCCGCGGAGACGGGGGCGGTCAGGCCACCCGGTGGCCGTTCTCCAGTTCCGCGGGGCCGGAGCCGTCCGCGAGGACGTCCAGGGCGGTCAGGACGCGGCGGCCGAGGGCCCCGGACAGATGGGCGGTGATCTGCTCGCGCGGAACCAGCCGCCACGACAGCAGCTCCTCCTCCTGCAGCCGGATCGCCTTCAGGTCGGCCTCCGCGAGGACACCGCCGTCGTACAGGTACGACACCAGCGGCGGCCGGGCCTCGCCGCGGACCCAGTCCACGGCCAGCAGCCGGCCCGGCTCCCGGTCCAGCCCGATCTCCTCCAGCGTCTCGCGACGGGCACCCTGGCGCGGGGTCTCCCCGTCGTCCGACTCGATCGTGCCGCCCGGCAGCGCCCAGCCCTCCCGGTAGTTGGGTTCGACCAGCAGCACGCGCCCCTCGGCGTCCCGGAAGAGCGCTGCGGCACCGGCGAGGACACGGGGCAGGCTCGCGATGTACATGGCGAAGTCAGGAGTCGTGGTCATTGAGGAAGGGTATCCAGCCATCGGGCCGCTAAGGCGGAACCGTCGCCAGGCGCAGGGTGCGTTCCGCCAGCGCACTGATCCGTACGCCGTCGAAGCCGAACACCGCACTCCGGACCGTGTCCTCCAGCGGATCCCGCCACTGGGCCGGGATCGCGGCCGCGCCGGTGAGGACCCCGGCCACCGAGCCGGCCGTGGCTCCATTGGAGTCGGTGTCCAGGCCGCCGCGCACGGTCAGCACGATGGTCCGGGTGAAGTCGCCGTCGCCGTAGAGCAGTCCGGCGGTCAGAACGGCGGCGTTCGGCACGGTGTGGATCCAGCCGAGTCCGGCGGTCCGAGCGGTCAGCGTGGCCAGGGTCTCCGCCCAGGGCAGCCGCGCCTCGTGCAGGGTCATGACCCGCCGTACGGTACGGGCGAGCCGGCTGCCGGCCGGGATCACCCCGAGCGCGCTCTCCAGCGCGTCGCGCACGGTCGGCGCGGTGAACGCCGCCGCGATCAGCGCGGCCGCCCACATGGCGCCGTAGACGCCGTTCCCGGTGTGCGACAGCACCGCGTCCCGGCGGGCGAGGCCGGCGGCGGCCACCGGGTCGCCGGGGCGGGTCCAGCCGTAGACGTCGGCCCGGATCAGGGCGCCGATCCACTCCTGGTACGGATTGTCGTACGTCGCCGTCAGCGGCGGTTTCAGCCCGTTCGCGAGATTGCGGTACGCCGCCCGCTCCGCGGTGAAGGTCTGCAGATACGGCAGCCGCAGCAGCCACAGCTCGCCGACCTGCTCGGTGCTGAAGCCGAAGCCGTACGTCTCCAGCAGGTGCAGCCCGAGGATCGCGTAGTCGACGTCGTCGTCGCGCACACTGCCGTGGATCCGGCCGCGCACGCACCGGCGCCACTCCGGGCGCAGTACGGCGCCGTCGGCCGGGTCGGCGGGCTCGGGCAGATAGTCGGTGAGCGGCAGGGCCGCGGCCTTGCGCAGATAGCGGTCGATGCGCTCGCGGGTCCACACCTCGCCCTGCTCGACCGGCTTGCCGAGCATGTTGCCCGCGATCCGGCCGAGCCAGCCGCCGTGGACACGGTCGGCCAGATCGGCGGATCCGGGGCGCCCGCTGGTCATGGCTGGGGTCTACCCGTTTTCCCCAGGATGCTCCCAGCCGCTTCCCAGCCTGCGGTCGGTGCATGACGACGGGGGCCTGCTGAGGTTAAGGTCGCAGCGGCGCGACTGGCCCTGACGTGCGCGGGGCCCGGAGAGCAAGGGGTAAGCAAGGTGGCGGACGCTGCAGTGAACGAGAACCGTCGGGTGCTCATCGCCGCGGACAAGTTCAAGGGCTCGCTGACGGCCGTGCAGGTCGCCGAGCGGGTGACGGCCGGGCTGCGCCGGGTCGTGCCGGACCTGACGGTCGAGGCGCTGCCGGTGGCCGACGGCGGCGACGGGACCGTGGACGCGGCGGTCGCGGCCGGTTTCGAGCGGCGCGAGGTGCGGGTCGCCGGGCCGCTGGGCCAGGAGGTGCCGGCCGCGTTCGCGCTGCGCGGCTCGACCGCGGTCGTGGAGATGGCGGAGGCCAGCGGCCTGCAGCGCCTCCCCGCCGGAGTCTTCGCGCCCCTGACGGCCTCCACGTACGGCTCCGGCGAGCTGCTGCGGGCCGCGCTGGACGCGGGCGCGCGGACCATCGTGTTCGGCGTCGGCGGCAGCGCCACGACGGACGGCGGCGCGGGCATGCTGTCGGCGCTGGGCGCGCTGTTCCTGAACGAGGACGGCGACCCGGTGTCCGCGGGCGGCGGTGGCCTCGCCGACCTGGCACGCGCCGACCTGTCGGGCCTGGACCCCCGCCTGTCGTCCGTGGAACTGGTGCTGGCCAGCGACGTCGACAATCCGCTGACCGGGCCGAAGGGCGCCCCCGCCGTCTACGGCCCGCAGAAGGGCGCCTCACCGGACGACGTGGCGGCCCTGGACGCGGCCCTCGCGCACTTCGCCAAGGTGCTGGAGGCGGCCGTGGGACCGCGTGCCGCCGAGCACGCGGCGGCACCGGGCGCCGGCGCGGCCGGTGGCATCGGCTACGGCGCGCTCCTCCTGGGCGCCCGCTTCCGGCCCGGCATCGAGGTCATGCTGGACGTCCTCGGCTTCGCCCCCGCGCTGGAGCGGGCCTCGCTGGTGATCACGGGTGAGGGCTCGCTGGACGAGCAGACGCTGCACGGGAAGGCGCCGGCGGGTGTCGCCGCTGCGGCTCGGGCGGCGGGCAAGCAGGTCGTGGCGGTGTGCGGGCGGCTGGCTCTGCCCGAGGAGGCGCTGGAGCGGGCAGGGATCCGGCAGGCGTACCCGCTCACCTCGGTCGAGCCGGATGTGGCGCGGTGCATCGCGGAGGGCGGGCCGATCCTGGAGGCCGTGGCGCAGAGGATCGCGCGGGACTGGCTGGTCTGAGCGGTCCGGACGACGGGCGGGCCCGGACAACGGGCGGGCATGGCGCCCGCCCGTCCCGCTGCTACTGCAGGGGTGTGAGTTCGCCGTCCGGGTCACGGAAGTAGCTGCCGGCCGTGAGGCCCAGCACCTTGCCGTCCTTGAGCCACTGCTGCGAGATGTCGTGCAGGGCCTTGGCCTCGCGTTCCCAGACCATGGAGTGCCCGGCGTCGGCGAAGCAGAACATGAGCTTCTCCGGTCCGGCGATGGCCTGGAACAGATCCGGGACGGAGAAGTGCGCCACCGGGGGCAGCGAGGGCGGATTGTTGGCCTGCCTGTCCAGCGCTCCGTAGACGATGAGCACCGGCACCCGGCCGCCGAGCACGGGCGTGCCCGAGTCGTCCTTGATGGGCACGGTCTGGTTGTTCCAGCCCCACCAGTAGGTGTTCCGGTAGCGCAGCACGCCCTCGGCGCTGCCGTCGGACTGCAGAGGCCCCCATTTGGCGCCGAGGTCGTCGTTGGCCATCATGGCCTGCCACACCTCGTCCACCATGCCGGGCTCCCGCTGCGCCGGGCTGCCCTGCTCGAGGTCCCACCCGGTCTGGAAGCCGGTCTTGCTGCCCACGTTCATCGGGAAGCCGAACAGAACGGCCGGCTTGGACACGGGCAGGGTCTGGGCCTCGGGCGGGCGTCCGAAGGGGTCCTCCGGGTGTGTGGACCAGCGGCCGCCGGGCGGGAAGACGGGGGCCAGCAGAACCAGGCGGTCGACGTTCTCCGGGTGCTGGATGGTGTAGGGGCCCATCACGAACGCAGCCGCGGACCAGCCGACGAAGTCGATCGGCTTGTTCCGGTCGGGGGACAGATTCCTGATGAAGCGGACCACGGTGTCCAGCTCCGCCCACTCGCTCTCGGAGTTGCCGAGCTGGTACGGGTAGGGAGGCGGTGGCGGGCACACGTCCTGGAGCGGGTTGGGCACCAGGATGGGCTGCTGGGCCGGGTTGGCGTTGCACGGCTCGTCCATCCTCGGCCGCGGGGAGAGCCCGTTGCCCTGCAGGTCCATGAGGAACACGTCGAAGCCCTGCTGAGCGAGGTCCTGTGCCCAGCTGTAGCGGGTCTCGGGGCCGCCGAGGCCGAAGCCGTGGGGCAGCACGAGGTCGAATCCCGCGACCGCCGGGGCGCTTCGCCCGTGGAGCATCAGCAGGGGCTTGGTGTCGGGGACGTTGTTCTTCCGGTACTCCCGTACGAACAGAGTGACCGATTCACCCTTGTTTGCCGGAATCGTGGATGTGTGCGGAACGTGGTAGTCCGCGGTGACGAGTGCGGACATGGCGGTTCTCCGATCCGGAAAGAATGCGAGATACCCCCTGCCGTGTGGCACATGCCACTGGCAACACCCCCTTCTTCACCGTCCTCCCCCTCATTGCCTTCCGCAACTCGGCGCAGGCAAAGGCTAGTTGACTGATCAACGGGAGACGGGTGGCCTGTTGAACACAGAACAGGTGTGGCCCGAGCCTCGGAGGCTCGGGCCACACCCGTCAGTGCCGGTACGGAGGGTCAGGGCAGCTGTGCCGTCCGCGCCTCGCGCCGATTGTCGCGGAAGTTGTTCACCCGCCGGGCCGTGGCGAACAGCGGAATCACCGCACCCATGACCAGCTGCAGCGCACAGCCGGTCTGGAGCAGCAGCTGACCGCTCGGGGCGTCGAAGGCCCAGGCGGCCAGCAGGCCCATGGACAGCACGATCCACGAGAGCATCGCGCCGGCGAGGCGCCCCCGCGGCTTCGGGTACTCGACCCGGCTCACCATCAGCCACGCCGTGCCCAGGATCGCCAGCAGTGTCGCCACGAAGGGCAGCTCCAGAAGGACGATGGAGACCACCGTCAGCGCGCCGAACGGCGAGGGCATGCCCTGGAACATGCCGTCCTTCATCGTCACGCACGAGAAGCGGGCGAGTCTGAGCACGACCGCCAGCAGCACCACGATCGCGCCCAGCGCCGCCATCCGCTGGTGTGCGTCGTCCGCGACCATGCCGTAGACGAGCACGAAGTACGCGGGGGCGAGACCGAAGCTGATCAGGTCGGAGAGGTTGTCCAGCTCGGCGCCCATGGGCGAGGAGCGCAGCTTCCGCGCGACCAGCCCGTCGAACAGGTCGAAGACGGCCGCGCAGAGCATCAGGATGACGGCCGTGGCGGCGCTGTGCCGCGCCATGCCCGCGGACGCGTCATTGCCTGTCAGGTGCGGGATCAGGATGCCGGTGGTGGTGAAGTACACCGCCATGAAGCCGCACGTCGCATTGCCCAGAGTGAGGGTGTCCGCTATCGACAGGCGGAGCGAGAGGGGCATCTCCTCCTCGTCGTCCACCTCGTCGGCCTCGGGCACCCAGCCCGCCTGGGTCTCCGGATCAATCACGGTCAATGCGAGTCACCCCAGCCACGGTCTTCTGTCCGACCTCGACCGCGACCTCCACGCCCTCGGGCAGGTAGAGGTCGACACGCGAGCCGAAGCGGATCAGACCGATTCGGTCGCCCTGCTCGACCTTCGTGCCCTCGGGGATGTAGGGCACGATGCGGCGGGCCACCGCGCCGGCGATCTGGATCATCTCGATGTCGCCGAGTTCGGTGTCGAAATGCCAGACTACGCGCTCGTTGTTCTCGCTCTCCTTGTTGAAAGCCGGAACAAAGCCGCCGGGGACGTGCTCGACGGACGTCACCGTGCCCGCGAGGGGCGCGCGGTTGACGTGGACGTTCAGCGGGCTCATGAAGATCGCGACGCGGGTGCGTCCGTCCTTCCACGGCATGATGCTCTGCACCACGCCGTCGGCGGGTGAGATCACCCGGCCGGAGCCGATCTCGCGCTCGGGGTCGCGGAAGAACCACAGCATGCCCGCCGCGAGCGCGGTGGCGGGCACGGCCACGGCCTTCGCCGCGCCGGAGCGGCGGGCGCGGGCCAGGCTGAGGGCTGCGGTGGCGACGGTCGGGAGAAGCCACGGCGATGCTCCGCGCGCGAGGCGTACGCCGGCTCGGCTGTCGCGAGGTGCAGAGGTTTGGCTGTGGGGCATGGATGACCTTCGTAGCGGATGATGCCGCGCAAGACGGGGGACGGCGGCTTTCCGTGGGATCGTACCGGTCGCGGGCTGCAACTGGGCAAGCCAGGCAGTCGAGTCGGCGGCCGAAGACCGTCTACAGGGTGTGATCTTCTTCTCGAAGAAAACACCCCGTACCCGGACATTCAGCCCTGGAATCGATACTCTTCGAGCAGCCTGCGCCCGATGATCATTTTCTGGATCTCGGCGGTACCTTCACCGATGAGCAGCATCGGGGCCTCGCGGTAGAGGCGCTCGATCTCGTACTCCTTGGAGAAGCCGTAGCCGCCGTGGATCCGGAAGGCGTCCTCCACGACCTCCTTGCAGTATTCGGAGGCGAGGTACTTCGCCATCCCGGCTTCGAGGTCGTTACGCTCTCCGGAGTCCTTTTTGCGTGCCGCGTTGACCATCATCGCATGCGCGGCCTCGACCTTGGTGCCCATCTCCGCCAGCTTGAACTGAATGGCCTGGTGCTGGGCGATCGGCTTGCCGAAGGTGTGCCGCTGCTGGGCGTACTGCACGCCCAGCTCGAAGGCACGCTGGGCGACGCCGCAGCCGCGCGCCGCCACGTTGACGCGGCCGACCTCGACACCGTCCATCATTTGGTAAAAACCTCGGCCGGTGACACCGCCGAGCACCCGATCGGCCGGAAGCCGCAGACCGTCCATGATCAGCTCGGTCGTGTCGACGCCCTTGTAGCCCATCTTCTCGATCTTGCCGGGGATCGTGAGGCCGGGGCGGACCTCGCCGAAGCCGGGCTCCTTCTCGATCAGGAAGGTCGTCATCGACTTGTGGGGAGCCGTGCCCTCGGGGTGGCCTTCGTCACTGCGGACGAGCACGGCCACCAGGGACGACGTGCCGCCGTTCGTCAGCCACATCTTCTGGCCGTTCAGGACGTACTCGTCGCCGTCCCTGACCGCCTTCGAGGTGATCGCCGAGACGTCGGAGCCGAGGGCCGGCTCGGACATCGAGAAGGCGCCCCGGATGTCGCCGGCCGCCATGCGCGGCAGGAAGTGGTCCTTCTGCTCCTGCGTGCCGTGCTGCTTGAGCATGTACGCGACGATGAAGTGGGTGTTGATGATGCCGGACACCGACATCCAGCCACGGGCGATCTCCTCCACGCACAGCGCGTAGGTGAGCAGCGACTCGCCCAGGCCCCCGTACTCCTCGGGGATCATCAGACCGAACAGGCCGAGTTCCTTCAGGCCGTCCACGATCTGCTGCGGGTACTCGTCGCGGTGCTCCAGCTCGGTCGCGACCGGAATGATCTCCTTGTCGACAAAGTCCCGGACGGTGGAGAGGATCTCCTGCTGGACATCGGTAAGACCGGCGGTCTGGGCGAGGCGCGCCATGGCTACTTCTCCTGCTGCTTCAGTTCGGGACGGCCGGGCTGCTCGCCGCCGCGCTCCTTGATGTACGTCTCGGTCGGCACCATGACCTTGCGGCGGAAGACGCACACCAGCGTGCCGTCCTGCTTGTAGCCCTTGGTCTCGACGTAGACGATCCCGCGGTCGTTCTTCGACTTCGACGGCCACTTGTCGAGCACGGTCGTCTCGCCGTAGATCGTGTCGCCGTGGAAGGTCGGCGCCACGTGCTTGAGCGACTCGATCTCCAGGTTGGCGATCGCCTTGCCGGAGATGTCCGGCACGCTCATGCCGAGCAGCAGGGAGTAGATGTAGTTCCCGACGACGACGTTCTTGCCGAAGTCCGTCGTCTTCTCCGCATAGTTGGTGTCCATGTGGAGCGGGTGGTGGTTCATGGTGAGGAGACAGAACAGGTGGTCGTCGTACTCCGTGACCGTCTTGCCGGGCCAGTGCTTGTACGTCGCCCCGACCTCGAACTCCTCGTAGGTGCGTCCGAACTGCATCGCGCTCAGGGCTCCTTAGTTGTCGGGGGTCTCGAACTTCGACGTGCGCTGCATGCCGGCGGCCCGGCCCTTGCCCGAGATGACCAGGGCCATCTTGCGGCTGGCCTCGTCGATCATCTCGTCGCCGAGCATCGCGGAGCCCTTCTTGCCGCCCGCCTCGGACGTGTAGTAGTCGTACGCGTCCAGGATCAGCTCGGCGTGGTCGTAGTCCTCCTGGGAGGGCGAGAAGATCTCGTTGGACGCCTCGACCTGGCCCGGGTGCAGCACCCACTTGCCGTCGAAGCCGAGGGCTGCGGCGCGCTGGGCGACCGCGCGGTAGCCGTCGATGTTGCGGATCTGCAGGTAGGGGCCGTCGATCGCCTGGAGGTTGTTGGCGCGGGCGGCCATCAGGATCTTCATCAGGATGTAGTGGTAGGCGTCCGCCGGGTAGCCGGGCGGCTGCTCGCCCACGACCAGCGACTTCATGTTGATGGAGGCCATGAAGTCGGCCGGGCCGAAGATGATCGTCTCGACGCGCGGGGAGGCCTGCGCGATCGCGTTGACGTTGTTCAAGCCCTGCGCGTTCTCGATCTGCGCCTCGATGCCGATCTTGCCGACCTCGAAGCCCATGGTCTTCTCGATCTGCGTCAGCAGCAGGTCCAGGGCGACGACCTGCTCGGCCGTCTGCACCTTCGGCAGCATGATGCAGTCGAGGTTCTGGCCCGCGCCCTCGACCACCGTCACGACGTCACGGTACGTCCACTCGGTCGTCCAGTCGTTGACGCGCACGACGCGCGTCTTGCCCGTCCAGTCGCCCTCGTTGAGGAACTTGACGATGGTGTGCCGCGCCTCGGGCTTGGCGAGCGGCGCGCACGCGTCCTCCAGGTCCAGGAAGACCTGGTCCGCCGGGAGACCCTGCGCCTTCTCCAGGAAGCGCGGGTTGCTGCCCGGTACGGCCAGGCAGGAGCGCCGCGGGCGAAGGCGGTTGACAGGGGTGGTCATGCGGGGACCTCCAGGGGGTCGAGCTTGTTCGCTTTCCGGATCTCGTCGACGATGGCGCCGATGATTCCGGTGATGTCGAAGTCCTTCGGGGTGAAGACGGCGGCCACTCCGGCGGCCCTGAGCTGCTCCGCATCACCATTCGGGATGATGCCACCGGCGATCACCGGTATATCTGTGGCACCGGCCACACGCAGCCGCTGGAGCACGTCCGGCACCAGCTGGGCGTGCGAGCCGGACAGGATCGACAGGCCGACCGCGTGCACGTCCTCCGCGAGGGCGGCGTCCACGATCTGCTCGGGGGTGAGCCGGATGCCCTGGTAGACCACCTCGAATCCGGCGTCACGCGCGCGTACGGCGATCTGCTCGGCGCCGTTGGAGTGCCCGTCCAGGCCCGGCTTGCCGACCAGGAAGCGCAGCTTGCCGACGCCCAGGTCACGCGCGGTGGCGTCCACCTTGGCGCGGACCTCGGCGAGCGCGGAGCCCGCCTCGACGGGGACGGCCACCGGAGCCGAGGAGACCCCGGTCGGCGCCCGGAACTCGCCGAACACCTCGCGCAGCGCCCCCGCCCACTCGCCGGTCGTGACCCCGGCGCGGGCGCACTCCAGGGTGGCCTCCATCAGGTTGCCGGTGCCCTTGGCGGCCTCCTTCAGCCGCTCCAGCGCCTTGCAGGGGCGCGGGTGGTTGAAGGGCGGCTGGTACCGCGTGTCGCGCCAGTTCTGCAGCGAGTCGATGACCCGGGCCTCGACCGCCGGGTCGACCGTCATGATCGCGGTGTCCAGGTCGGCCGTGAGCGGGTTGGGCTCGGTGCCCTCGAACGCGTTGACACCGATGATCTTCTCCTGGCCGGACTCGATCCGCGCCCGGCGCTCGGCGTGCGAGGCGACCAGCTGCGACTTCAGGTAGCCGGACTCCACGGCGGCCATCGCGCCGCCCATCTCCTGGATGCGGTCGATCTCCGCGAGGGAGTCGGTGACCAGCTGGTCCACCTTCGCCTCGATCACCTTCGAGCCCTCGAAGATGTCCTCGTACTCCAGCAGGTCGCTCTCGTAGGCGAGCACCTGCTGGATGCGCAGCGACCACTGCTGGTCCCACGGCCGGGGCAGGCCGAGGGCCTCGTTCCAGGCCGGCAGCTGCACGGCACGCGCGCGTGCGTCCTTCGACAGCGTCACGGCCAGCATCTCCAGCACGATCCGCTGGACGTTGTTCTCCGGCTGCGCCTCGGTCAGACCCAGAGAGTTGACCTGGACGCCGTAGCGGAACCGGCGCTGCTTGGCGTTCTCGATGCCGTAGCGCTCGCGGGTGACCTTGTCCCAGATGCGGCCGAACGCGCGCATCTTGCACATCTCCTCGACGAAGCGGACGCCCGCGTTCACGAAGAAGGAGATACGGGCCACCACGTCGCCCATGCGCTCCTGCGGCACCTGGCCGGAGTCGCGCACGGCGTCGAGGACGGCGATCGCGGTGGACATCGCGTACGCGATCTCCTGCACCGGCGTGGCCCCGGCCTCCTGCAGGTGGTAGCTGCAGATGTTGATCGGGTTCCACTTCGGGATGTGGGAGACCGTGTACGCGATCATGTCCGTCGTCAGGCGGAGCGAGGGCCCCGGCGGGAACACATGGGTGCCCCGGGACAGGTACTCCTTGACGATGTCGTTCTGAGTCGTGCCCTGGAGCTTGGTGATGTCCGCGCCCTGCTCCTCGGCGACGACCTGATAGAGCGCCAGCAGCCACATGGCGGTGGCATTGATCGTCATCGAGGTGTTCATCTGCTCCAGGGGAATGTCCTGGAACAGCCGGCGCATGTCACCGAGGTGCGCGACGGGCACGCCGACCCGGCCGACCTCGCCGCGGGCGAGGATGTGGTCGGGGTCGTAGCCGGTCTGCGTCGGCAGGTCGAAGGCCACCGACAGACCGGTCTGGCCCTTCGCGAGGTTGCGCCGGTACAGCTCGTTGGACGCCTCGGCCGTCGAGTGGCCCGCGTACGTCCGCATGAGCCACGGACGGTCCTTCTGACGCTCTGTCATCTATGGCTCTCAGACGTTGCGGAAACGGTTGATGGCGTCGATGTGCTTGGCGCGCATCTCCTCGTCGCGCACACCGAGGCCTTCCTCGGGCGCGAGACACAGCACGCCGACCTTGCCCTGGTGCAGGTTGCGGTGGACGTCGTACGCCGCCTGGCCGGTCTCTTCCAGCGAGTACACCTTCGACAGGGTCGGGTGGATCCTGCCCTTGGCGACGAGGCGGTTGGCCTCCCAGGCCTCGCGGTAGTTGGCGAAGTGGGAGCCGATGATCCGCTTCAGGGACATCCACAGGTAGCGGTTGTCGTACTCGTGCTGGTAGCCCGAGGTGGAGGCGCAGGTGACGATCGTGCCGCCCTTGCGGGTGACGTAGACCGAGGCACCGAAGGTCTCGCGGCCGGGGTGCTCGAAGACGATGTCGACGTCCTCGCCGCCGGTCAGTTCGCGGATGCGCTTGCCGAAGCGCTTCCACTCCTTCGGGTCCTGGGTGTGCTCGTCCTTCCAGAACTTGTAGCCCTCGGCGTTGCGGTCGATGATCAGCTCGGCGCCCATCTTCCGCGCGATCTCGGCCTTCTGCTCGCTGGAGACCACACAGATCGGGGTGGCGCCGCCGGCCAGCGCGAACTGGGTGGCGTACGAGCCGAGTCCTCCGCTCGCGCCCCAGATCAGGACGTTGTCGCCCTGCTTCATCTGGGCGCCGTTGCGGGAGACCAGCTGGCGGTAGGCGGTGGAGTTCACCAGGCCGGGGGCCGCGGCCTCCTCCCACGACAGGTGGGCCGGCTTCGGCATCAGCTGGTTGGACTTGACGAGCGCGACCTCGGCGAGGCCGCCGAAGTTGGTCTCGAAGCCCCAGATGCGCTGCTCGGGGTCGAGCATGGTGTCGTTGTGGCCGTCGGAGGACTCCAGCTCGACGGACAGACAGTGGGCGACGACCTCGTCACCGGGCTTCCAGGCGTTGACGCCCGGACCGGTGCGCAGGACGACGCCCGCGAGGTCGGAGCCGATGATGTGGTACGGCAGGTCGTGCCGGCGGGTCAGCTCGCTGACCTTGCCGTAGCGCTCCAGGAAGCCGAACGTCGGCAGCGGCTCGAAGATCGAGGTCCACACCGAGTTGTAGTTGACTGAGGAAGCCATGACGGCCACCAGGGCTTCGCCCGGGCCGAGTTCGGGCACGGGCACCTCGTCGAGGTGGATCGACTTGCGCGGGTCCTTGTCGCGGGTGTCCAGGCCCGCGAACATCTCCGTCTCGTCCTTGTGCACGGTGATCGCGCGGTACGACTCGGGGAGCGGCAGGGCGGCGAAGTCGGCCGGCGTCGATTCCGGCGACTGGATCGCGTCCAGGATGTCCTTCACGGTCACGGTGTTGCCTCCGGCGGTTCGCGCCCCTGAGGGAGGGGGCGCTGAGGGTTCGTCGGTGCTGCGATGAGTGCTGCTGAGGGTGTTGAGGTGTGCCGTCGGTTCGGCTCGGTGGTGCTTCGGCAGCGCTTTGTGGCGCGGGAGGTTGCCTGTGACGCAGGCGTCCGGGCGCGCGGGCCGTGGGGCCCTTGGGGACAGCCGGCGAGCGATCGGTCTCTGCTCGCCGGCCGCCCGGACACTCTCAACGTATGACACCGCGTGTCAGGTGGCAAGGCACTGAGTGCCAGGAGTTGGGCTCAGGTGAAATCTTTACGTAACAAATGAGCGATGATCGATCGAACGGCCTCTGAAATCTGCTCGAAAACGGGCCCTGACATGGCAAAACGGCCACCCGGGCGGGTGGCCGTCGTCACACGTGGGGGAGCGGTCTCAGCGCTCCTTCAGCGCCTCCTCGATGGTCCGCATGACCTCGTCCAGCGGAGCGTCGGTACGGGCGACCGTGACGAGCACCTCGCCGTGCGCGGACGCCGTCGCCGGGACGGTGCCGGCGGCCGGGCCCGGCGCCGGACCGCGCCCGGCCCCGATCCCGGTGCCGAAGGTCTTCCGCACGATCGCGAAGGCGTGGTCCAGCTGCGCCTCGACGTCGCCCTGGCCGCCCGCCCGCAGCCAGCGCCGCAGGACGTGGTTGTGGGCGGTGACGACGGCGGAGGCGGCCACCTCGGCCAGCAATGGGTCGTCGTTGGCGTCGTCGGCGTGCGCGTGCTCGTCGAAGTGGCCGAGGAGGTAGCGGGTGAAGAGGCGTTCGTAGCGGGCCACCGAGGCGATCTCGGCCTCCCGGAGGGTGGGCACCTCGCGGGTCAGCTTGTAGCGGGCCACCGAGATCTCCGGCGCGGCCGCGTACATCTTCATGACTTCCTTGATGCCGCGGCACACGGTGTCGAGCGGGTGCTCGTGCGCGGGGGCGGCGTTGAGGACCGCCTCCGCGCGGATCAGCGTGTCGTCGTGGTCGGGGAAGATCGCCTCTTCCTTGGAACGGAAGTGGCGGAAAAAGGTGCGGCGGGCGACCCCGGCGGCGGCCGCGATCTCGTCGACGGTGGTCGCCTCGTACCCCTTGGTCGCGAACAGCTCCATGGCTGCGGCCGCCAGTTCTCGGCGCATCTTGAGCCGCTGGGCGGCGGCGCGACTGCCTGCGGCACTTTCCGGCGCGTCGGGCGTAGCTGGTGTACGTGAGGACTTGGCGGGCTGGGACATGACCTGAACGTACTGCATGTGCGCAGCTCGATGCGCAGGTGTGCCATATCCCCCGCCCGCCGGGGGCGGGGGAGGGCCCGGCCGGCCGGGCGGGGCGAGCGCGCCCGGATCGAGCAGCCCGCCCCAGTCCGCCTCCGTGCGGGACCAGTCGCCGACGCCGTCAGCGGCGGGCATACTCGCGGAAGCCGCGGCCGGTCTTGCGGCCGAGGCAGCCCGCGGCCACCAGGTGCTCCAGCAGCGGGGCCGGGGCGAGGCCGGGGTCGCGGAACTCGCGGTGCAGGACCTTCTCGATCGCCAGCGAGACGTCCAGGCCGACCACGTCCAGCAGCTCGAAGGGGCCCATCGGGTAGCCGCCGCCGAGCTTCATCGCGGCGTCGATGTCGTCCAGGGACGCGTAGTGCTCCTGGACCATCTTGATCGCGTTGTTCAGGTACGGGAACAGCAGCGCGTTCACGATGAAGCCCGCCCGGTCGCCGCAGTCCACCGCGTGCTTCTTGATCTTCGTGCAGACCTCGCGGACGGTCGCGTGGACGTCGTCGGCCGTCAGCACGGTCCGCACGACCTCGACCAGCTTCATCGCCGGCGCCGGGTTGAAGAAGTGCATGCCGATCACGTCCTGCGGGCGCGAGGTGGCGCGGGCGCAGGCGACGACGGGCAGCGAGGAGGTGGTGGTGGCGAGGACCGCGCCGGGCTTGCAGACCTTGTCCAGCGTGGCGAACAGCTGCTGCTTGATCTCCAGGTCCTCGGCGATCGCCTCGACGGCCAGGTCGACCTCGGCGAAGGCGTCGTAGGACCCGGCCGGGGCGATCCGGTCCAGGATCTGCGCGGCGGCCTCGGCGGTCAGCCGGCCCTTGTCGACAGAGCGCGAAAGCGACTTGCCGATACGGGCCTTGGCGGCCTGTGCCTTCTCCTCGCTGCGCGCGGCCAGGACGACGTCGTAGCCCGCCTTGGCGAACACCTCGGCGATGCCCGAGGCCATGGTGCCGGAACCGGCGACGCCCACCGAGCGGACGGTGCGGCCGGTGGCCTTGGTGTCTCCCTCCGCCGGGGTCAGCGCGTCCGGCACGACCGTGGCGCTGCCCGGCGCCGCGTAGCTGTAGAAGCCGCGCCCGGACTTGCGGCCGGTCAGGCCCGCCTCGCTGAGCTGCTTCAGGATCGGCGCCGGGGCGTGCAGCCGGTCGCGGGACTCGGCGTACATGGCCTCCAGGACCGTCCGCGCGGTGTCGATGCCGATCAGGTCCAGCAGGGCGAGCGGACCCATCGGCAGACCGCAGCCGAGCCGCATCGCCGCGTCGATGTCCTCGCGGGAGGCGTAGCGCGCCTCGTACATCGCGGCGGCCTGGTTGAGATAGCCGAACAGCAGGCCGTCGGCGACGAACCCCGGGCGGTCGCCGACCGCGACCGGCTCCTTGCCCAGCTCGATCGCGAGGTCCGTGACCGCGGCGACGGCCTGCGGCGCGGTCAGCACCGAGGAGACCACCTCGACCAGCTTCATCGCCGGCGCCGGGTTGAAGAAGTGCAGGCCGAGCACCCGCTCGGGGCGGGCCGAGTCGGCCGCGAGCCGGGTGACGGACAGGGCGTTGGTGCCGGTCGCGAGGATCGTCTCCGGGCGGACGATGCCGTCCAGCTCGCGGAAGATCTGCTGCTTGATCTCGTACGACTCCGGGGCCACCTCGATGACGAGGTCGGCGTCGGCCGCCGCGGTGAGGTCGGTGGTGGTGCGGATCCGGGCCAGTGCCTCGGTGCGCTCCTGCTCGGTGAGCCGGCCGCGCTCCACGCAGTGGGCGGTACGGGCCTCCAGAGCGGCGACGCACTTCGCGGCCTGGGCCTCGCTGACGTCGATGCCGATCACCTCGCGACCGGCCTTCGCGAGGACCTCGGTGATGCCGGTGCCCATGGTGCCGAGGCCGACGACGGCGATCGTCTTGAACGGGGACAGCGGGGTGCCGGACTGGGGGGACAGGGGAGTGGCCATCGCGGGACTCCAGGAATGAGGGTGACGACGAGGGGCGCGCCGGGTGCGCCGAGGGGCGCACCGCAGTGCGGGGAAGGAGTGCGGGTGTTGCCGGGCTGCGAGCGCACACGCCCGGTGCTGCCGGGTGCCACGGGCGATGCACACGCCCGCGAGCGGCAAACGGCAGGGAATCCGACCGGCCCTGTCCCGGAGCCGGGTCGTACTGCGGTACACGTACACGTACCGAACCGACATCGCCCCACTGCCCCAAGGGCGTGGGAGCTGTCCCCGGCGGCGGCCGCGTCACCAAACCGTCGCCAGTGGAAGTGCGAGTGGGTAACTCGCTCGTCTGAGCTTAACCGGCGAGTAACGAGCGCGCCAGACCTGAGTCGCACCGGACTTTGTGATGTACCTCCCCCGTCCCCCGCGACGCGCCTACGCTGGACTTCGTGGACGAAGAGTTGCGATCGCTCACGGAGCGCTTACGGCAGGAGTCGCGCGGCACGGCGGCGTTCGACCGGCTGCTGGCGACCGAGGACCACGACGAACTCGCGGAGGTGCTCACCGCGCCCGGACAGCCGCTCTGGGCCAGGGAGCTGGCCGCCTTCCGGCTCGGCGTCGCCGGCGACCGGCGTGCCTTCGAGTCCCTGGTACTCCTCCTCAATCACCGCGACCCCCCGCGCTGTGCCTCCGCCGCCCACGCCCTCGCCCGGCTCGGCGACCCGCGTACGGCCCGGGCCGCGGCGGCGCTGGCGACGAACGAGCTGCGGGTGGCCTACGCCCTGCACCCGGTACGGCTCCTGGCCGAACTCCGCGCTCCCGAGTCCGTCCCGGCGCTCATCACCACGCTGGAGCGCCGACTGCGCCCCCATGACCCCTACCGGCGTGTCGCCCTCGCCTGCGTCGAGGGCCTGGGCACCCTCGCCGACCCCCGCGCCCGCCGTGTCCTGAAGGAGGCCCTCGCCCACCCGGCGCTGGCGAGGGCGGCGGTGCACGCGCTGGCGAGCATCCCGGAGGCGGAACAGGCCAGATGACTGTCCGTCAGCCATGCGGCCTCGTGGCGCCCGGGGCGCTGCCGCGCGGCGGGGCGGACCGGTGCGCTACGGCGCGCGGGGTGGAGCGGGTGGTGTGTCGGGTGCGGCCGGGACGTACTGGTGAGGTGCTGGTGAGGCGCTGTTAGGGTGCCCTGCCGTGAGTGGGATATGAGCGGGCGGGAACCGGACCGGCCGAAGGACCGCGACCCTTCGGGGGACGAGCACTTCCGCCGTCTGAGTGCGGAGTGGGACTGGTCTCCCCTGGGGGAGCGCGAGGTGCCGCTGGGGCTCGTCGTGCGGCGGTGGTCGCTTCTGCTCACCTTCGACCTCCTCATGGTGGCGGCCGGCTCGCTCGTCGCCGTGACCGTGGGACGCCGGCCCGCGGTCGCCACCTCGGTCGCCTTCACCCTCCTGTACGTCTTCTGGCTCCGCCGGCGGATGCCGCGCTCGCCGGGGCACAGGCTCGCGGGCATCCTCGCCGGGCTCGGCTACGTGATCCTGGTCTTCGGCGCGGGCTACGCCACCCCCCGGATCTACCTCGACACCTGGGGCAAGGAGGGCACGGCGACCGTCGTCGGCCAGAACACCACGCGGACGCGCGGCGGCGGCAAGGACTACACCTGCACCGTCGTCCTGCCCAACGGCGACGCACGGGAGTTGCAGGCATCGAGCGACACCTGCAAGCACCTGGAGCCGCTCGACGACGACCAGGTGCCGGTGGTCTACGACCCGGGGCATGTGGTCCTGCCGGCAGCCGGGACGAAGGACCGGCTGGGGACGGCGAAGAGCCTACTGCCGTGCGGGATCGGGCTGTTGCTGGTGGTCACCGGCGCCGCCTACGCTGTCGGGCGCACGGCGGGGGTCCGGCGCGAAAGCCTTCGCTAGTGCCTCAACAGGGGCACTGGACGCGAGCGCCTTCGCCGGAGGGACCCCCAGGGCCGCTTCAGGCGCCCTGTTCGCCCACCACCGCCAGTGCCTCGATCTCCATCAGGAACTCCGGAGCCACCAGCGCCGCGACCTGGACCGCGGAGGACGCCGGGAGACGGTCGTCGGGTATGTGGGCGGCGCGGGCCGCGCGGATCGCCGGCAGATGGGCCGTGTCCGTGACGAAGTAGGTCAGCTTCACCACGTGCTCGAAGCCGGCGCCGACCGCGGCCAGGCAGCGCCCGAGGTTCTCGAACACCTGGCGGGCCTGGGCCGCGGGGTCGCCCGCGCCGACCAGCTTGCCGTCCTCGTCCAGCGCGAGCTGGCCGGAGACGGCGACGAGACGGCCGGTCGCCGAGACGACATGGCTGTACTGGGCGGCGGGGGCCACACCGTCGGGGGCGGGGATCCGGGTCGGTTCACTCACGGCTGCGTGGACTCCATGCTGATCGCTCATGGCTCCATGGTGGACCACCCCACTGACAACGCCCCCGACAGGCCGGGCGGTTGCTCAGTGACGGTAACCCAGCAGGTCGTGCAGGGTCGCGCCGCGGGGGACGGTCGTCCCGGCCTTCGTGGCCAGCGGCTTCGGGTCCGGCGACTTCTTGCAGACCGCGTCCGCGGCACCCGAGCCGTGCGGCACCGTACCGTCGTTGAGATACGCGGCCAGGTACGTGTCCAGGCAGGTGTTGTCGCTCAGCGTGATGCCATGGTTGCCGCCGCCGTCCTCGACAACCAGGCTGGAGCGGGCGAGCAGCCGGTGGACCGTGACACCGCCGGGGTACGGCGTGGCCGCGTCGTCGGTCGCCTGGAAGAGCAGCGCCGGCGGCAGCTGGGTGTTGGCGATGCCCACCGCCTTGTGCTTCGGGGCCGGCCAGAACGCGCACGGCGCGTTGTACCAGGCGTTGCTCCAGGCCATGAAGGGTGCCTTGCGGTACACCGCCCAGGTGTCGGCACGCCAGCGCTTCCAGTCGGTGGGCCAGGAGGAGTCTTGGCACTGCACCGCCGCGTAGACGCTGTAGCCGTTGTCGCCCGAGGCGTCCACGGCACCGAACTTCTCGTACACCGCCACCAGCGGCTTGGTGTTCTTGTCGCGCACGTACGCCGCGAACGCCTCGGCGAGATACGGCCAGTAGCCGTCGTAGTAGCCGCCGGGGATGAAGGTGTCCTCCAGCTCGGAGGCGCCCACCGTGCCGTCGGCCGGCTCCTTCGCCAGGGCCGCCCGCATCGCGTACCACGCGGCCTCGACCTTCGCGGGGTCCTTGCCGAGGTGGTACGTGGAGTCGTACCGGGCGATCCACGCCATCAGCGCGCGGTGACGGTTGTTGAAGGCGTAGTCCTGGCTGAGGTTGTCCTTGTACCAGACGCCGGTCGGGTCGACGACCGAGTCCAGCACCAGGCGCCGGACCCGCTGCGGGTAGAGCTTCGCGTAGACCGCGCCGAGGTAGGTGCCGTAGGAGTAGCCGAAGTAGCTGATGCTCGGCGCGCCGAGCGCCTGGCGGATGGCGTCCATGTCGCGCACGGTGCTGACGGTGTCCATGTACGGCAGCACGTCGGCGTACTTGCGGCCGCAGTCGGTGGCGAAGGAGGTCGCGCGCTCCAGGTTGGTCCGCTCCAGCACGGCCGAGGCGGGCACGGTGTCCGGGCGCACCGTCTTGAAGTGGCCGGGGGCGCAGTCCAGGGCCGGGCTGCTGTGGCCGACTCCGCGCGGGTCGAAGCCGATGACGTCGTACTGCGCGGCGACGCTCTTCGGCAGGGCCGAGGCGACGTATCCGGCGAGCAGCAGGCCGCTGCCGCCGGGCCCGCCGGGGTTGACCAGGAGGGGGCCCTGGGAGGTCTCCGCGGTGTGCGGGACGCGGGTCAGGGCGAGGGTGAGCTGCCGGCCCGTCGGCTGGGAGTGGTCCAGCGGCACCTTCAGGGACGCGCATTGGAGCGTCGGATAGACCACGGTGCCGCAGGTCTTCCAGGTGAGCGGGGCGGCGGGAGCGGCCGGGGCCGCCTGGGCGGGCGGGGCCGTGACCGAGCCCGCCAGCACGGCGGCGGATGCGCACAGCACGGCTGCGCGTGTTCTCATGCGTTCTCCCGGGACGGAGGTTTCGGCGGATCGTGAAGGTCATGTCTTTCGCCGCATCGTCCCGGAATCGGCGTCCTGAAGAACGTTTTATAGGCATAGTTGACCCGATTGGTCCGTCCGAAGCCCTCGAACGCCGCTCGGTCGAGGGCGGCCGGCGCTCTCGGGGGCCGGTGCTCTCACATGAGGGTGAGCTGGGTCGGTTCGGTCACGGGCCCGGGTCCGGCCGGCCGTGGCGGGCCGATCCGGCGGGCCAGTCCCGCGCGCGTGGGCCCGATGCCGTACTCCTCGGCCAGCTCGTGCACCTGACGGGTGATCCGGCGCTGGTACCACTTGGGCGCGTAGGCGCCCTCCACGTACAGCCGCTCGTAGCGCCGCACCAGATACGGATGGTGCCGGCCGAGCCAGGCCATGAACCACTCCCGCGCGCCGGGGCGCAGATGCAGCGTGAGCGGGGTCACCGACGTGGCCCCGGCCGCCGCGATCGCCCGTACCGCGGCCCGCAGTTGGGCCGGGTGGTCGCTCAGGAACGGGATCACCGGTGCCATCAGCACCCCGCAGCCGATGCCGTGCTCGCCCAGGGTGCGTACGACGTCCAGGCGGCGCTCGGGCGCGGGCGTGCCCGGCTCCACCGTGCGCCACAGCTCGGTGTCGAGGAAGCCGACGGAGACCGAGATGCCCACGTCCGTCACCTGGGCCGCACGGACCAGCAGGTCCAGATCGCGCAGGATCAGGGTGCCCTTGGTGAGGATCGAGAACGGGTTGGCGTGCTCGGTGAGGGCGGAGATGATGCCCGGCATCAGCCGGTAGCGGCCCTCGGCGCGCTGATAGCAGTCGACATTCGTGCCCATCGCCACGTGATCGCCCTGCCAGCGGCGGGAGGCGAGCTGACGGCGCAGCACTTCGGGCGCGTTCACCTTGACCACGATCTGGGAGTCGAAGCCGAGGCCCGTGTCGAGGTCCAGATAGCTGTGCGTCTTGCGGGCGAAGCAGTACACGCACGCGTGCGTGCAGCCCCGATAGGGGTTGACCGTCCACTCGAAGGGCATGCGCGAGGCGCCAGGCACCCGGTTCAGCACCGAGCGCGCCCGGACCTCGTGGAAGGTGATCCCGCGGAACTCGGGCGTGTCGAAGGTGCGCGTGGTCACGGCGTCCGCGCCGAACAACGCGGCCTCGGCGGCCCGGCCGTGCTCGGCGCGCTCCCCGGACGCCCCGGACTCGCCGGCCGCCCCGGACTCGACGGTGAGGTTCTCCCAGCGCATGACCCCTCCTCGGTAGCACTGCCGCACACAATAGAACAACTGTTCCCATGATCGTGCGGCCCGCGTTGGCGCCCCCCGATTTGGGCGGCCGGGTACCGGGGTGGTTGGCTTTGCCCCAACCCCGAGAAACGCAGGTCCTGGAGGAACGCAATGGCGCAGGTCGAGGCCACTACGGAGCGGGTCGTCGCGGCGGACGCGGAGAAGGCGTTCGACGCCCTCGCCGACTACCGCGGTACACGGCAGAAGCTGCTGCCCGAGCACTTCAGCGAGTACGAGGTCCGCGAGGGCGGCGACGGCGAGGGCACCCTCGTCCACTGGAAGCTCCAGGCCACCAGCAAGCGCGTGCGCGACTGCCTGCTGGAGGTCAGCGAGCCCACCGACGGCGAGCTGGTCGAGAAGGACCGCAACTCCTCCATGGTCACCACCTGGCGGGTCACCCCCGCCGGCGAGGGGCAGTCCCGGGTCGTCGTCACCACCACCTGGAACGGCGCCGGCGGCATCGGCGGCTTCTTCGAGAAGACCTTCGCCCCCAAGGGCCTCGGCCGGATCTACGACGCCGTGCTCGCCAACCTCGCCGCCGAGGTCGAGAAGTAGGCTCAAACACCCGCCGGTGAAGGGGCGTTGTGCCCCTTCACCGGTTCGGGTGGACCTCCCCGTCCACCCCAACCCCACCGTAACTCGCGGCAGTTGTTCGCAGTTGTCGCCTTGTGCGCGACATGTGACAGGTGCGACGAGGGGAGCGGTACGTGGGCGGGACGAGTCCGGTGACGTACGAGCCGGTCGCGACACCGGAGGCGGGGGAGGAGAACGCCCCGCGCGAGCGGACCGCCGCGGCACCACCCCCGTCCGCACCGGCCGCCCGGCTCGGCGCGCGCCGCGTGCGATGGGTGTTCTTCGGGCTGGTGCTCGCCCTGCTGCTCGCGGCCCTCGACCAGATGATCGTCGCGACCGCGCTGCCGAAGATCGTCGGCGAACTGCACGGCCTGGACCGGATGTCCTGGGCGATCACCGCCTATCTGCTCACCTCCACCATCGGCCTGCCCCTGTACGGCAAGCTCGGCGACCTCTTCGGCCGCAAGGGTGTCTTCCAGTTCGCCATCGCCGCCTTCGTCGTCGGCTCCGCGCTCGCCGGCCGGGCCCATTCCATGGACCAGCTGATCGCCTTCCGCGCGTTCCAGGGCGTCGGCGCCGGCGGCCTCATGATCGGTGTGCAGGCGATCATCGCCGACATCGTGCCGCCCCGCGAACGCGGCCGCTACATGGGCCTGATCGGCGCCGCCTTCGGTCTCGCCTCCGTCGCCGGGCCGCTGCTCGGCGGCTACTTCACCGACCACCTCTCCTGGCGCTGGTGCTTCTACGTCAACGTCCCCTTCGGCCTGGTCACCCTCGCCGTCGTCACCCTCGTCCTGAAGCTCCCCAAGCCCGCCACCCGCGGCCGCCGCGGGGGCTTCGACGTTCTCGGCGCGCTGCTGCTCGCCGCCGCCTCCACCTGTCTGGTGCTGCTGACCAGCTGGGGCGGCACCGAGTACGCCTGGGGCTCGCGGCAGATCACCGGCCTCGGCGCCGGTGCGTTCGCCGCCGTCGTCCTCTTCCTCGTCGCCGAGCGCTTCGCCGCCGAACCCCTCATCCCGCTCCGGCTGTTCCGCGACTCCGTCTTCAACGTCAGCGGCCTGGTGGGCCTCGTGATCGGCGTCGCCCTGTTCGGCGCCGCCAGCTATCTGCCGACCTTCCTGCAGATGGTCGACGGGGCCAGCGCCACCGAGTCCGGGCTGCTGATGCTGCCCATGATGGCCGGGATCGTCGGCGCCTCCATCGTCGGCGGGCAGCTCATCAGTCACACCGGCCGGTACAAGATCTACCCCGTGCTGGGCAGTGCCGTCTCCGCCGTCGGCATGTGGCTGCTGTCCCGCCTCGAAGCCGGCACGCCCCGGCTGCACTACAGCATCTGGATGGCCGTCCTCGGCGCCGGCATCGGCATGGTGATGCCCGTCCTCGTCCTCGCCGTGCAGAACTCCGTACGGCCCGCCGACCTCGGCACCGCCACCAGCGCCAACAACTACTTCCGGCAGATCGGCGGCAGCGTCGGGGCCGCGGTCTTCGGCACCCTCTTCGCGAACCGGCTCACCCATGCCCTGAGCAGGGAACTGCCGCCGCGCACCGGCGTCCGGCCGCCCGACCCCGAGTCCATCACCCCGCAGCTGGTCCACGCACTGCCCCCGGCCCTGCGCGACGCCTACATCCGCGCCTACGCCGACGCGATGCCCCGGATCTTCCTCTACCTCGTCCCGGTGCTCGTCCTCGGCCTGCTCCTCGCCTTCTTCCTCAAGGAGAAACCCCTGGTGTCCCACCACACCGCCGAAACCGGGTCCGGGGACGAGCCCGGGACCGTGAACGCGCCGGTTCCGCAGGCGCGTTCGCCGTACGCCGCCGGAATCCCCGTCTGCGGCACGGTGCAGCACCCCGACGGCACCGTGGTACCCCGCGCCGCACTCACCCTCATCGACATTTCCGGGCAGCAGATCGGGCGGGGCGCGAGCGGCGAGGACGGCCGGTACGCGCTCAGCACGCCCGGCTCCGGGGCGTACGTGCTGATCGCCGCCGCCGGCGGGCACCAGCCGCAGGCCGTCTCCGTCACCGTCGGCGAACGGCCCGTCGAACTCGACGTCGTCCTCGGCGGCGCCGGACACCTCGCCGGCAGCGTGCTGACCGCCGACGGCAGCCCCGTGCGCGACGCCACCGTCACCCTCACCAACGTGCACGGCGAGGTCGTCGCCACCACCCGCAGCGGCCGCGAGGGCGGCTACGTCATCACCGCACTGGTCGCCGGCGAGTACACCCTGGCCGCCAGCGCCCCCGCCTTCCGCCCCGCCGCGCTCCCGGTCACCGTGCAGGCCTCCCGGGAGACCCGGCAGAACGTGGAACTCGCGGGCGGCGCCGTGCTGCGGGGCACCGTCCGGGCGAACGGCGGACGGCCCGTGCAGGACGCGCGCGTGACGCTCCTGGACGCCGCGGGCAATGTCGTCGACACCCTCACCACGGGAGCGGACGGAGTCTTCCGGTTCGTCGACCTGTCCTCCGGCGAGTACACCGTCATCGCCGCGGGCTACCCGCCGGTCGCCACCGTGCTGCAGGTCGCGGGCGGCGGCCGTACCGAACGGGACCTGCAACTGGGCCACGAGGACTAGGGCCTTGGCGCCCGCGGGGCGCTGAGCTGCGGCTCGGTGCGATCCGGTGCAACCAATTCCAGGATTGCCACACATCGCGACCGGCCGCCGCCGTACCGTAGTTACGGGCGGCACAGATCGTTTGCGTAAAGCCGTGGGGAGAGAGGGCCTGGCCATGGACCGTGGCAGCGAGCGGGACACATCTCCCGGGCGCGACGACGGCGGTGCGGCGGCCGGCCGGATTCCACTGGCCGTGGTCGTCGTCGACCGCGACGGCCGGGTGTCCCACTGGAGCAGCGGCGCATGCCGGCTGTTCGGCGCGAGCAGGGAGGACGCCATCGGGCGTGCCGCGGCCGATCTGCTGCCGGTTTCCGGCGCCCTCCCCGAGGATCTGCAGGGCGACCGGATGCCGGACGCCTACGAGGTGCACGACGGACTCGGGCCCGACCTGGAGGCCTCGCTCGGCGGCCACACGGCCTACGCTGGCGCCGGCCGCGCCCGCCTCGTCCCGCACGGACAGGAGCCCGACGGCGAGCGCCTCGACGTGCTCTGGTGGGCCTACCCGCTGGTCGGTCCCGGCCCGTCCCGGCTGCTCGTGCTCGCCGCCGATGCCACCCGGCTGCGCGACGAACGCGGCTACGACGACGAGACCGCCGAACGCATCTCGCCCGGCTTCGCCCGCCACACCGAACTGCCCGCCTCCGGCGAACTGGCACGCCGGCTGCCCGAGATCCTGCCCAACATGGGCCCCGGCCCGAGCGGCCGCATCGTCTCCCAGGTGCTCGAACTGGGCTATCCCGTCCTGGAGTTCAGCCAGTTCGACCGGGTGCCCGTCACCCCGTACTGGGGCGTGCCCCGCCGCCCGGGCCGCAGGCCGGCCGAGCCCGTCGTCGTACCGCAGCAGCGCTCCGCTCCGCCCCTCGTCCCGGTCGGTGCCGAGCAGGACCTGGAGTACGCCGCGGTGCGCGAGCGGCTGGAGTTCCTCAACGAGGTCAGCTCCGGCATCGGCTCCTCCCTCGACCTCGGCGCGACCATCCGCGAGGTCACCAGTGCCGCCGTACCCCGGTTCGCGGACTTCGCCGGCACCCATCTGCGCGCCGCCGTCCTCGCCGGCGAGGGCTTCCCGGACGGACCGCCGGACGCCAGCACCGTGATGTTCCGGGTGTGGGTCGAGCACAACGACGAACCGGGCCGCTGGGACGACACCGTGCCCGTCGGCGAGGCCTTCGCCTTCCCCGAACACACCCCGTTCTACAAGTGCATGGTCACCGGTGAACCGGTCCTCGTCCCGCGGGTCACCGAGGAGCTGAGCGAGCGCATCTCCGGCGAGTTCGAGAAGCGCGACCTCAGGCCGCTCATCGGCGGCCGCTCCCTGCTGATCGTCCCGCTCAAGGCGCGCAACGTCGTCCTCGGCTTCATGGTGCTGATGCGCCGGCCCGACCGGCCGCAGTTCGACGACATGGACCGCACCACCGGCGCCGAACTCGCCGCCCGCGCGGGCCTCGTGCTCGACAACGCCCGTATGTACACCTACCAGGAGAACGTCGCCGACACCCTGCAGGACAGCATGCTCCCGCAGGTCACCCCGCGGATGGCCGGCTGCGACGTCGCCACCCGCTATCTGCCGGGCACCCGGCTCGGCCGGATCGGCGGCGACTGGTTCGACACCGTCAAACTGCCCGGCTCGCGCACCGCCCTCGTGGTCGGTGACGTCATGGGCCACGGCCTCAACTCGGCCGCCATGATGGGCCAGTTGCGCACGGCCGTACAGACCATGGCCGCCATGGAGACTCCGCCCGCCCAGCTGCTGCGCAACCTCGACGACCTGGCCCGCCGGCTCGGCGACACCTACCTCGCCACCTGTCTGTACGCGGTCTACGACCCGATCCGCGGCGAACTGCACCTCGCCAACGCCGGACACATCCCGCCCGTGCTGGTCCGCGCCGAGGACGGCAGCAGCGAGCTCCTGGAGCTGCCCACCGGCGCCCCCATCGGAGTCGGCGGCGTCCCGTTCGAGACCACCCGGCTCAAGGTCGCGCCCGGCGACCGGCTGGTGCTGTGCACCGACGGCCTGGTCGAGGTGCGCGGCTCCGACATCGGCGAGGGCCTCGCCGCGCTCTGCGAATCCGCCGCACACCCCGCCGCCTCCATGGACGACGCCTGCGACACCATCATCCGCGCCCTGAACACCCACGGCGGCCGCAAGGACGACGTCGCCCTGCTCATGGCCCGCCTCAACGGCATCCCCGACGACCATGTCGCCGAATGGCGGCTCGACGCCGACCCGCGCGAGGTCGCCCGAGCCCGCCGCCTGGTCCGCGCACGGCTGCGGCAATGGGGTCTGCCGCAGGCCGTGGAGACCGCCGAACTGCTGGTCAGCGAGGTCGTCACCAACGCCGTACGGCACGCCGTGAGTGAGCCGGTCGGGCTGCGCGTGGTCCGCACCGACGCGCTGCTGTTCGAGGTCACCGACGACGAACCCGGACTGCCCGCCATGCTGAGCGCCGGCCCCTACGACGAGTCGGGCCGCGGGCTGCGCGTGGTCAGCCGGCTGGCCCGGGAATGGGGCGCCAGCGCCACCGGCCACCGTAAGACCGTCTGGTTCGAACAGGCCGTCGCCGGACGGGGATGACCAAGGGGGCGTGCGGGCTGCCGGTGTACGCCCCCTGAGTTGACCGCCGTCCGTACATCCAGTGAAGGTGGCCGCCCGCCCCTTGCCTCGCCCGAGGCCCCCGCGATATCCCGATCACGGAACCGAACCGTGGGGAGAGCGCATGAACGTCTCGGACAAGTACCGCAGCAACTGGGAGAGTTACTGGAGAGAGACCTCCGACAGCGAGGGCGAGGCGATCTGGGACTGCGATCCCGCTCTCTCCGCCGAGCCGCACAGCGCCCTGCTCCTGCCCCACGCGGACCCCGCGCGCACCATCGTCGACCTCGGCTGCGGCAACGGTACCCAGACCCGCTACCTCGCCACCCGGTTCGCCCGCGCCGTCGGCGTCGACCTCTCGCACGCCGCCGTCGAGCACGCCCGCCGTGCCACGCCGGACGACTCGGTGGAGTACCAGCAGCTCGACCTCACGGACAGGGACGCCGTACGCGCCCTGCACGAGCGGCTCGGTGACACCAACGTCTATATGCGCGCCGTCATTCACCAGAGTGAACCCGAGGCGCGGCCCGCGGTCGCCGCCGCCGTCGCCGAGCTCATCGGCAGCGCGGGCCGCGCATTCGTCGTCGAACTCACCTCCGGCTCCCGGGAGGTGCTGCGGCGCGCCGCGTCCCAGCCGAGCGGCCCGGGACCCAAGCTGCAGCGCGTCTTCCACCACGGGCTCAAGCCCGCCGACGCCGACGACACGGAGATCCCGCGCGCGCTCGCCGAGGCCGGTCTGAAGGTCCTCGCCGACGGCGAAACGACCCTGCCGCAGACCGAGTTTCTCACCGACGGCACCCGAATCGACCTGCCGGCCCGGTGGTTCGTGCTAGCCGGCGCATAGGCCGACCCGAGAGGTCACCCGGGGTGGCACCGCTTCCCGGTGAGTACAAGCACCGCGCGGGCGTCGTCGGGGCGCTCACCGGGAAGCGGCGGAGTCCCCCCGATACCTCGCCTACCTCGTCCGAGTGACTGCGGGGCGTTCTGACCCCACCTCGTCCGTGGTGCGCGATTCTCGTCCCTGGCGGGGTTCCTTCTGTGTGTGGGGGAGTCATGGAGGCATGCCTGCGCAGCAGGTCGGCGCGGGTGCGGATCTCGTTGCCGTTGCGGAACCACTCCTGGTTGATGCCGCCGTCGCAGTCCCGCATGCTGACCGAGCCCAGGTCACCCTGACGGAAGGTGTAGTTGGACCTGAGCAGCGGTGCTGCGGCGTGTGCCGGTGAACCCGTCAACGTAAGGAAGGCCATGCCACGCGCCGAACGCCCGCTCGACCCGGACGCCGGTCCGCTGACGAGGTTCGCTGCCGACCTGCGGAGGCTGCGCGAGGCGGCGGGACGGCCGTCCTGTCGGGCACTGGCCAAGAGGGCACACTATTCGTCCACGACGCTGTCGGACGCCGCGGGCGGGCGCACGTTCCCGAGCCTGAGCGTCACGCTGGCGTACGTCGAGGCATGTCAGGGCGACTGCCGTGCATGGGAAGCCCGATGGCACGCGGTCGCCGCCGAGATGGCCGCCGGCGCACCTGCCGACGAGCCCGGGGAAGCCGGGCCGCAGGGCGCACCGTACGCCGGGCTGTCGGCGTTCCAGCCGGAGGACGCCGACCGCTTCTTCGGGCGCGAGAGGCTGACCGGCGAGGTGTTGGCGAAGGTGCGTGACCGTCGGTTCCTGGCGGTCTTCGGGCCGTCCGGATCGGGGAAGTCCTCGCTGCTGCGGGCGGGGCTCGTCGCGCGCGTACGGGCAGCGGGGTGGCCGGTGTTGCTCTTCACACCGGGGCCCCACCCCGTGGAGGAGTGCGCGATCCGCCTGGCCGCGGCGACGGGAGAGGCCCCCGGCGCGCTGATGACCGAGCTGCGCGACGATCCCGCGACGCTGCACCTGCGGATCCGGCAGGCCGTGATCGACCGCCCGCCGGACAACGACACGCTGATCGTGGCCGACCAGTTCGAGGAGGTCTTCACCCTCTGCCGGGACCGGGACGAACGGGACGCGTTCCTCTCCCTGCTGATCGCCGCCACCACCGCGACGACCAGCCGGACCCGGGTGGTACTCGGTGTGCGCGCCGACTTCTACGGCCACTGCGTCCAGGAGCCCCTGCTGGTCGAGGCGATGCGCGACGCGCAGCTCGCGGTCGGTCCGATGAGCAGCCAGGAGCTGCGCGAGGCCATCACCCGGCCGGCCCTGCTCGCCGGCTGCACGGTGACCGGCCCGCTGCTGGCGGCCGTGGTCGCGGACACGACCGGTCAGCCGGGCGCGTTGCCCCTGGTCTCCCACGCGATGGTCGAGACCTGGCGCCGCCGCAGCGGCAGCCGCCTCACCCTGGACGGGTACCTGGCGGCCGGCGGGATCCAGCACGCTCTCGCGCAGACCGCCGAGGCCGCCCACCGGGCGTTGTCGCCGGGGCAGCAGGACCTCGCCCGCTCGCTGTTCCTCCGGCTGACCGCGCTGGGCGTCGGCACCGAGGACACCAGACGCCGGATCACCAGGGACGAGCTGGACCCGGGCCCCGACACGGCCTTCGTGCTCGAATCCCTCGCCCGGCAACGGCTGGTGACGCTGGACGAGGAGTGCGTCGAGATCACCCACGAGGCGGTCATCCGGTGCTGGCCGAGGCTGCGCGGCCGGCTGACCGAGGACCGGGACCGGCTGCTCCTGCACCGGCAGCTCACCGAGGCGACCGCAGGCTGGGAGGCGCAGGACCGCGACCCGCACGCCCTGTACCGGGGTGCCCGCCTCGCCGCGGCACTGGACCTCGCCGCCGCGGACGCCGGCCGGCTGACGTCCGGGGAGCGGTGCTTCCTCGACGCGAGCAGAGAGGCACAGGACGCCGAGACGGCGGCGGTCAGACGGCGGACGGTCCGCCTGCGGCAGCTGGTCACGCTGCTCACCGTGCTGGTGGTCATCGCGGCCACCGCGGGCGTGCTGGCCGTCGGCTCGCGCAGCTCCGCCATCCGGCAGCGCAACGTGGCCATCGCGCGGAAGGCCGCCGCGGACGCGGCGGAGGTGCGGCAGGAGAACCCCGCGCTCGCCGCGCAGCTGAACCTGGCCGCGTACCGGCTGGCGGGCACCGACGACGTCCGCGCTCAGCTGATGAGCACGTTCGCGACGCCGTACACGAGCCGGCTCACCGGCCACACCTCCGACGTGGTCTCGATCTCCTTCGCTCCGCAGAACACCGTGCTGGCCACCGCGAGTTGGGACCGCACGGTCCGGCTGTGGGACGTCGAGGACGCCCACCACCCCGTCCAGCTGGCGGTCCTGTACCAGCCCTGGCGGATGCTGGCGGTCGCGTTCGGGCAGCGCGGCCGTGTCCTGGCGGCGGTGAGCGAACGATCGGTGCGGCTGTGGGACGTGGCGAACCGGCGAGCGCCGATCGAGCTGAGCACCCTGCCGGATCAGCCGGCCGCGCCGACGTGGGTGGCGTTCCGGCCCGCCGGCGACGTCATGGCCACCGGCCACACCGACGGCACGACGCGGCTGTGGGATGTGCGCGATTCCCGGCAGCCGTCGCTGCTGGCCACCCTGCCCGGACACAGCGACGCGGTCACGTCGGTGGCGTTCAGCCCGGACGGCCACACGCTGGCGACCACCGGCGACACCACCGCCGGGCTGTGGGACGCCACCGACCCCGCGCGTCCGCGCCACCTCGACGTGCTGCGCGGCCACACCGACACGGTGACCTCGGTGGCGTTCAGCCCGGACGGCCGGACCGTGGCGACCGGCAGCTGGGATCACACCGCACGGATCTGGGACATCGGCAGCGGCCCGCGGACGCGGCCGGCGGCCGTCCTGCTCGGCCATCCCACGATCGTCTGGTCGGTGGCGTTCGCCCCTGACAGCCGGACGCTCGTCTCGGTCGGCGGGTCCACTCTGCTCTGGGACGTCACCGACCCGGCACACCCGAAGCGCGTCAGCGCGATTCCGGGTGGGGCCTACCAGGCCGCGTTCAGCCCGGACAGCCGCGTGCTCGCCGACTCCGACCGGCTGCTGGACCTGCGGGACCTGTCGCTCGGGACCCACGACGACGTGGTCACGTCCGTGGCGTTCGCCCCTGGCGGCCACCTGCTCGCCAGCGCCAGCTGGGACGGCACCGCACGGCTGTGGCAGGTCACCGGCGGCCGGGCCCTGTGACCGCTGGCGGTCCTGCGCGGGCACACCAGGTTCGTCCGGTCCGTGGCGTTCGGCCCGGACGGCCGTACCCTCGTCACGGCCGGCGAGGACACCACCGTCCGCGTCTGGGACGTGACCGATCCACGAAGACCGCGGCTCACCTCGCTCCTTGCCCACCACGCCGGCGAAGTCGCCGGGGCCGGCTTCGGCCCGGACGGCCACCTGCTGGCCGTGTGGGCGCAGCACGCGGCCGGACTGTGGGACCTGACCGATCCCGCCCGTCCCCGGCCGCTGAGCCGGATCGCCGAGGGCGGGCCGGCCATCACGATGGCGTCGTTCCCGCCGGACGGCCGCACGCTGGTGACGAGCACCGGCGAGTCCGGCTCGCTGCGATTCTGGGACATCGGCGATCCGCGCAGCCCCCGGGAACTGCCGTCCCCGTTCCGGTCCGACCCGCTGACCAACGGCATGTTCAGCCCCGACGACCGGAGCCTGGCCGCCGTCCACCGGACGGACCGGACGGTCTGGCTGATCGACGTCGGCGACCTGCGTCGCCCGGCGAAGGTGATGCGGCTACGGGCGTCCGGCTCCTGGCTCTACGCGCTGGCCTTCTCCACGGACGGCCGCCGGCTGGCAGCCGGCGCCGCCGACGGCAAGATCCTGCTGTGGGACGTGAGCGGCCCGGCTGCTCCCGCTGTCCTCACCGGCCCTGCGAATCCGGTACCGGCGGTGGCGTTCGGCCCGCACGGCAACACCCTGGCCACCGGCGGCAACGACTACACGATCCGGCTGTGGGACACCGGCCTGGACAGGGTCGCCGCCCGCATCTGCGACAGCGCGTACCCGCTGATCACCAGAGCCGAATGGGCACGGTACTTCCCGGCGGTCGACTTCACTCCGCCGTGCCCCGCCACCTGACATCGGTCGCCCCCCACCCGAGCGCGACTCCCGGAGTCATGTGTGCCGCATCCGCAGCCATGTGTGCCGAATCCGCGGCGCACCACGAGGTCTCAGCTCGGCGTCCTGCCGAAGCGCAGCTTCCACGGGGTGAGCGCGGATTCGAGCTGTACCGCCAGGCTCATCTTCGATGCTCCTCGCGTGCGTTCCTCGAACCTGATGGGCACTTCGAGGATGGTCAGCCCCCGCTTGACGGTGCGGTGGTTCATCTCGACCTGGAAGGAGTACCCGTTGCTGCGGATCGACGGCAGGTCGATCGCGCGGAGCGTCTCGGCTCGCCATGCCTTGAATCCGGCGGTGGCGTCCTTCACCCGCAGCCGCAGGATCGCGTTGACGTAGATGTTGGCCCAGGCGGACAGGGCCTTGCGGTGCCACGGCCAATCGGTGGCGGTCGAACCACCTGCCACATAGCGGGAGCCGAGTACGACGGCGGCGTTCGTCAGCAGCAGAGTGTCGACCATGGCCGGGATCGCCGAGGGCGGGTGCGAGAGATCGGCGTCCATCTGGATCACCACGTCGGCGCCTTCGTCCAGCGCGCGGGTCATTCCGGCGAGATAGGCGCGGCCGAGCCCGTCCTTGGTGCCGCGGTGCAGCACGCCGACGGTGTCCGGTGCCTCGCCGGCGAGACGGTCGGCGACCTCGCCCGTGCCGTCGGGTGAGTTGTCGTCGACCACGAGGAGGCGCAGGTTCGGCACCGGCAGGTCCGCGAGCAGGCCGGCCAGAACGGGTAGGTTGTCGCGCTCGTTGTAGGTCGGCACGACGACAACGACCTGCGGGGATGAGACGGTCATCGAAAGTTCCCTCTGCGATGCCTCGGATGATGGTGATGGACGGCGACGCCCGACCATGCGCTTCTGCTGGGGGCTATGCCCGCTTGCGCCGCAGGTCGTGGCCGGCGCTGATCGCCGCGGCGGCCAGGATGCTCAGTGCCAGGGTCTCGGCGAGGGAGCCGGGGCGGGGGACGGTCCGGACGACGGCGAGGAGGTTCTGGCTCGCGGCGAGGGCCAGTCCCGCCCCGATGAACTGGAGAGCCGTGGACAGGCGACGCGTCGTCGGCAGGGCGGCGGTCCGGGCCACGCGGGCGACGAGGGCGCACAGACGGAACGCGGCGAATCCGAGCGTGAGCCAGTAGGCGAGGACCATGGCGGCGTCGGCGGCACCTGTGACGTGTTCGGCAGTGCCGCTCCATGCCATCAGGCACATGGCCAGGAACGCGGCGGCCGGGGCCGCCAGGGCGCGGACCGCGGCAGAGGCCAGGCGGCGGAGTGCGTCGCCGCGTAGCGGGGGAAGCGGTGCGGCGAGGCCGATGCCGAGCAGGAGCGGGGCAAGCCACAGGCTGGTGGCCGGGTGGTGGACGTCGGCCGTCAGCGTGGTGGAGGGTTCGGCCGAGCGCAGCAGCAGCCCGGTGGCCGCGGTGAGCGCGAACAGGGCGACGGTCAGGACGCGGCGGGTCTGGCCGGTGAAGGACTCGGGCCAGTCGCCGGGGTGGAGCCAGAGCCGTGCGGCACCGGCGAGGGTGTCGGGCCAGGAGCGGATGCCCGATGCGGACACCTCGTGGCTGATGTCCTCGCCCCAGCGCTCGCGTACCGCCGGCGGGTAGAGCCGGGTCAGGAGCGTGGCCGCGTTCACGCCGGGGTGATTCCGAGCGCGCGCAGACCGGCGGCGGAGATGCGGGCCATCTGCTGGAGTTCGGTGCGCAGTTGGTCGCGGCCGGTGTCGGTGATCCGCATCGTGCGGTGGCGTTCCTGGGCGTCGGCCGCCTCGTCCGCGGGCCGGATCAGCTCGCGCGCCTCCAGCCGGGACAGCGCTCCGTAGAGGCTGCCGGGGCCGAGCCGGCGGCCGGTGAGTTCCTCGATCGCGGTGTTGATGGCGTATCCGTGCAGCGGGCCGTCGGCGAGGACGGTGAGCACGAGCATCTGGGCGTCGTTGCTGTGCATGAGTCTCTTTGCCTCCTGCCCCGCATACTACGAGCCGCGATACTACTTGTCACGTAGTACGAGGTGCGTACTATTGCCCCTCATGGAACCTACGGAGGAGAACGGCCGGGCGTCCTCGGCCGTGGTCCGAGTGAACCTTGGTGTCGCCGCCGTGTTCGAGGCGTGGACGGTGCTGGCGACCCAGGACAAGACGGTCAGGGCGGCGAGCCCGTGGCAGGACGACCCCTACGACGTGGTGGTGTCCCTGACGCAGTTCACGGCGCCGATGCTCGCGCTGGTGATCGGGTTACGACTGCTCGCCTGGCAGGCGCCGGGCGGCGCGGACCGGGCGCGGCAGACGGTGCGTGCGGCGGGGGTGATGACCGCGCTGGTCGGGCTCACGCTGACGTCCGAATGGGCCGCGGTCGTCGCCCGTACGCCTTCCTCGTTCTCGGGATGGACATCGGTGCTGATCAGCGGGCTGGTCGTCAACTCCGTACTCACCGTGGCGGCAGCGGTGCCGCTCGTGCGCCGCCGTCGGTGGCCCGGCGCGTCCCGCGTCCCGCGGCACGACTGGCTGGACGACGCCGTCTTCGTCTGCCGGCGGATTCCAGTGGTACGGCGCTGGGCCGGTGCGGACGCCGTGGAGTGGGTGCGTCGCCGGGCGATGACGGTGTTCGTCGCGCTGAGCGCGCTGGCGGCGGCGGGCATCACCGGCGCCCAGGCCATCGGCGAACACTGGACGGATCCACTGCTCATCGCCTGGATGCTGATCGTCGTGGGGACCTGCAAACTCGCGTTCTGCGTGATCAGCAACGCGGTCGCCGGGTTCGTCGCCCGGTCGCCGCGCACCCGGCTCCGCCGCATCGCCGAGGCGTCGGTGGTCGCCGGCTGCGTCGCGATCAGTGTCGCGACGGCGTTCCGCGACGCCCTGTGGCCGGTGTTCGGGACGGGACCACTGACGTCCGTTCCGGCCCTGGCCGCCCTCACGCTCGGCGCCGGTCCGGCCACTTCCGTGATCACGGCGGCTCTCCTGTTCACGCGCCTCCCTCAGGGCCCTTCCGGACCGCGCCGCCACCCCTTCGGCGCGACCGGCATCCACCTTCGACGACCGGGTACGCACCGGTGAAAGGCGTGACGAGGGGAACGTCCACAGTGCGGGAACAGGCAGCGCCGAGGCCCGGCGAGGTGCCGCCGTACTGGTCTCCAGCCACCGGCTCGCCGAGGACGATGACGGCGCTGGTCGGGGTGACCGCCTCGGCGAGCGTCTCCAGGTCGGTGCCGGGTCCGCAGCCGAGGTCGAGCACCCGGTGCCCGGCTCGTACCGCGAGTGCGCCGAGCATGCGCTGTTTGTAGGAGCGGCCGAGATCGCTCGTGGCGAGCCGGTCGAGGTGGGCGACGGAATCGGGTGCGGCCGTCTCGAACACGGATGACGTTCGGATTGATCGTTTTGGGTGTCAGGGAGATGTCGTGTTGAAGCGGGTGTTCGTCGCGCCGGATCCGGGGCGGCTGAGGTTGCGCAGTGCTGCGCGGGCGGTTTCCTCCGGCACGCCGTTGCCACGGCGCGCCGTCACGGCCTGGACACCCGGGCGATCCCTGTCGAAGCCGGCCGGCGCAGGATGGTCGGCGGCCGGGCGGACATGATCACGGACATTGCGCTCGACCTCGCGGCGGCCGGTTGCGTCGACTGATATCAGCGGCTCGTGTCGGCGTCACCTTCGTCATTCGGAGGGTCTTCCTGTCTCCTGCCGCCCGGAGGGGAGTCGTCCCCGTGCTCTTCCAGCAGCTCGAGAAGCGCGGCGTCCGCTCTCCTCTGGTCTTCCTTCGTCAGCTCGACCGGTGCGTTGTTGTAAACGGTGTAGTGACCTGGATCGATGATGTTGGCGGCCCTCAAGATGAACGTCAGCAGGGGGCGCCACCCCTTGCGGTGGCCGACCCGCACCTGTATCTGGGCCTTGTAGTCACGGGCCTCCGGGAGGAATCCGGAAAACGGTGCCTCGAACTCGAGGAAAAGCTGTTGCGCTTCTCTGCCGGGGACGACGAATCCGGCGGGCAGCTTCGCCTCCTCGTCCGGCCCCGGTTGGAGCCGGGACGGCGAGGACACCCACAGGAGTGGCAGATGAGAGGCGGGCTCATCGGGGAAGGTCAGGATGAGGTCCTGCACGACGATCGGTTGGGGACCGGTGTTGTGCAGGACGAGCGGCAGTCGTAGGCGTGCCGTGGAACCGTGGACGATCGCCGCGAAGGAATGAGGTTCCCACGCCTGCAGGCGTCCCTGTCGGGCGTTGAGCCACCAGAACGACGCGACGGTGAAGAGCAGTGCGCAGGCTGATACCACACTGGCGCCGGTAAGCGATGAGGACGCGATCTGATCCGCCGCGACCATCAGCGGAACCACAGATTCAGTCTGCCAGCCCCGCCGTGGGCTCGCTAACAGGACGAGTGGAGGCCGACAATCCCCCGGAACGGGTCAGAGGCCGGCGAGGAGTACGAGATACCAGGCGACCAAAGCAGCGCATGTCACCGCGGGGAGGAGTTTGGTCAGCCCGTCGCCCTTGCGTACGTGCGTGGTCACGGCACCGGCGAGCAGCATCAGCAGCGCGATACCGGCCAGGCCGCCGCACAGCGGTACGACCGGGCCGAGGGCCACGCCGATGGCGCCCGCCAGCTCCGGCGTGCCGATGACCCGGTAGGCCGCGGTGGTGAAGCCGGCGTGGGCGGCCGGCTCGGGCATCGGACCCAGGGCCAGGATCTTGGCCGCGCCCAGCAGGGCGAAGATCAACGCGATGAGACAGGTCAGCGAGGCGGAGAGGATCACGAGACGCCTTCGGGGGTGTGCGGGCGGCGGGCCTGGCGGCGTTCGGCGCCCAGGCCGGCGAAGTAGGCGATCAGGTCGGGGTTGTCGACCGCGGAGGGGTTGAGGACTTGGTCGGCGGGGGTGCCTTGGAGGAGGCGCTTGACCGGGACCTCGAGCTTCTTGCCGGTCTTCGTGTGCGGGATGGCCGGCACGGCGAGGATCTCGTCGGGGACGTGGCGGGGTGAGGCGCCGGTGCGGATCGCGTCGCGGATCTTCTCGCACAGGGACTCGTCCAGACCGACCCCGTCGGCGAGGACCACGAAGAGCGGCATCCAGTAGCCGCCGTCGGGTTCCTCCGCACCGATGACGAGGGCCTCGGCGATCTCAGGGAGGCGTTCGACGATGTCGTGGATGTCGGCGCTGCCCAGGCGGACGCCGTTGCGGTTGAGCGTGGCGTCGGAGCGGCCGTGCACGATCACCGAGCCGTGGGAGGTGAGAGTGATCCAGTCCCCGTGCCGCCACACGCCCGGGTAGGCGGTGAAGTAGGTGTCGCGGTAGCGGCTGCCGTCGGGGTCGTTCCAGAAGTACAGCGGCATCGACGGCATGGGCCGGGTGACGACCAGTTCGCCGACCTGGTCGACGACCGGCCGTCCCGCGCCGTCGTACGCCGCGAGCGCCACCCCGAGGTTGGGAGCCGACAGTTCACCCGCCCACACCGGGGTGGTGGGGGCGCTGCCGGCGAAGCCGGAGACGACGTCCGTGCCGCCGCTGGTGGAGGCCAGCTGGATGCCGGCGCCGACGTGGTCGCGGACCCAGGGGTAGGCGGAGGCGGGCAGGGCGGAGCCGGTGCAGCCGATGACGCGGACGGCCGAAAGGTCGTGCGCGGCGGGGTCGACGCCGAGCTTGGCCATGGCCAGCAGGTACTGGGGGCTGGTGCCGAAGACGGTGACCTTGTGGCGGGCCGCCAGCTCCCACAGGACGTCCGGGTGCGCCACCGGCGCGGGGCTGCCGTCGTAGGTGCAGGTGGTGGCGCCGGTCAGCAGGGTGGAGACGACGAGGTTCCACATCATCCAGTGGGTGGTGGTGTACCACAGCAGGCGGTCGCCGGGACCGAGGTCGGAGTGCAGGCCGAGGGTCTTGAGGTGTTCGAGCAGGACGCCTCCGTGGCCGTGGACGATGCCCTTGGGTAGGCCGGTGGTGCCGGAGGAGAAGACGATCCACAGCGGGTGGTCGAACGGAACCGGGGCGATGGCGAGGTCCTCGGTGCGGGTGGCCGCGTCCTCCCAGGGAACCGTCAGTCGCGCGGCCCGGGTCGGGGGCCACGCATGGCCCAGGTGATCCACGAGGACCGTGGCCTTGAGCGTGGGAAGGGCGGCGGCGAGGTCGAGGGAGGCGGCGCGGCGGTCGTGGCGGGTGCCGTTGAAGAGGTAGCCGTCCGCGGTGATGAGCACCGTGGGTTCGAGCTGGGCGAAGCGGTCGGCTGCGGCCTCGGGCGCGTAGTCCTGGCCGCACACCGACCACACCGCGCCCAGGGTGGCGGTGGCGAGGAAGGCGATGACGGCGTGGGGCGTGTTGGGCAGGTAGCCGACCACCCGGTCGCCCTGTCCGACGCCCAGGTCGCGCAGGGTGGCGGCGACGGAGGCGACCTGGGCGCGCAGCTCCCGGCCCGTGATCTCGTAGGCGGCTCCGGTCTCGTCCAGCGCGGTGATCGCGAGCGCCTCCGGGTCCAGGTTGCGCAGCGCGTGGTGGGCGTAGTTGAGGGAGGCGCCCGGGAACCAGCGCGCACCCGGCATGGTCTCATCGGCCAGCACCCGCTCGTACGGAGTGGTGGCGTCGATGTCGAAGTACTCCCACACCGCGGCCCAGAATCCTTCCAGGTCCGTGACGGACCAGTGGTGCAGGGCCTGGTAGTCGGTGGGGTCCTGGATCGTTTCGGCGCCCTGGTGCCGGGCGGTCCAGCGGGCAAAGTCCGCGATGCGGCTGCCGGCGGCCGCTTGGGGGTCGGGCGGCAGGAAGGGCTCCGGACACGGCGTGGAGTGCGGGGTGGTCATGGTGTGGTGTTCCTCGTCAGGGTGCGGGCCGGGCTTCGGCGCGGCGGGCCGTGTGTAGCAGGGGAGCCCAGGCGGCGGCGTCGGTGAAGTCGCCGGTGCCGGTGGGGACGGTGTCCATCACGACGCGGTCGGGTCGCAACAGGACCGCGTCCGCCCGGCCGCGCGCCAGCCAGGCCGCCAGCGTGCCGTCGTCGTCCAGGTCGCCGACATGGATCACGGATGCGCCCAGGGCCGTGGCCACGCCCGTCATCCGTGCCGTGGGCGGCAGGGCGGTCAGCACGGCGAAGGAGTCCCCGAGTATGTCGTCGAGGCGCTCTCGCCTGCCGTCGACGATCACCCAGGGTTGCGGGCAGAAGGTGCCGGCCAGTGAGCGGCCGGTCAGTCGGGGGCGGCGTCGTACCAGCGGATTGGCGGTCAGTGCGGGGCTGAGGTCGCGGCTCACCGCCGCGGTCACACCGGGGATGCGGCAGGCCGCGCCCACCACGGCCCGGCGGATGGCCGCACCGCGGTCCTGTCCACCGGTCATGGCCCAGCCGACGGCGACCGCGACACGGATCACGTGGCGGGCGTGCGGCTTGCGCTCCTGCTGGTAGGTGTCCAGCAGTCGGTCGTCTGCGCCCTGCTGAAGGACGCGGGCGAGTTTCCAGGTGAGGTTGCGGGCGTCGCGCAGGCCCGCGCACAGGCCCTGCCCGATGAAGGGCGGGGTGAGGTGGGCCGCGTCACCCATCAGGAAGACGCGTCCACGGCGCCACCGGTTGGCGAGGCGGGCCCGGAAGGTGTAGTGCGCCTGCCGGATCACCTTGAAGTCGTCGCCTCCGCCCCCGTGGGCAGCGGACGGCAGGTCGACCCAGGGGGCGACCAGCTCGTGCAGCTGCTCCAGCCCTTCCGGGCCGTCCAAGGACTCGCCCTCGGCCAGCCGGAACTCCCAGCGGTAGCGGTCCTCGCCGACGCGCATGAAGGTGGCCGGGCGGGTGGGACAGCAGATCTGCTCGGCGCCGTCCCAGGTGCGCACCGGGAGGCTGGTGCGCACGTCGATGACCCGCCAGCTCTCCTCGAAATGCAGGTCCTCCCACACGGCGCCGATGGCATCGCGGGTGATGCTGCCCGCGCCGTCGCAGCCGAGGACGGCGTCGGCCCACACGTGCTCGTCCTCGACGCTGCCGTCGCGGCGGAAGGTGACCCGGACCGGAGCCGTTCCGTCGGTGTCCTGGCTGACGGACACGACCTCCACCCCGCCCCGCAGCTCGCACTCGGGGCGACGGGCCAGGGCGTCGCGCAGCAGCCGTTCCAGCTCTGGCTGGTCGAACATGCTGGTCTGCGGGAAGCCGTGGTGGCCGTGCAGGGACCGTGGGAACTCGGCGATCACGCGGCGCCGGGCGTCCAGCAGCCGCAACCCGGGCGCCGGCCTGGCGAGGGTGGCGAACTCCTCGTGGACGCCGATACTCTGCAGGATCCGGCGAACCTCGTCGTCCACGACGACGGCGCGCGGCAGGGGGTAAACGTCCCGGTGGCGTTCGAGGAGCAGGCTGGGCACTCCGTGCCGGGCGAGCAGGAGCGCGGCCGTGACCCCGACGGGGCCCGCGCCGATGATCACTACCGGTCTCCGGGATGCGGCGCTCACGTCGCGTCCGCCACAGCGGTCCGCTGCTCGCCCAGGTCGATCCGCCCGTCGGGGGTGGCGATCGAGGCGGTGACGAGGTCACCGTCGCGCAGATACCGGGGGTTCTTGGCCTGGCCGTTGAAGAACGCCTTCCACTTCAGCGCGGGCGGCAGCAGCGCGGCGATCTTCTCGACCGGCTTGGGCGGGGCCTTCAGAGCCGTGCCGCCGGGCGTACCGGTCAGCAGCAGGTCGCCCGGGTCGAGGGTCTGGAAGCGGGCGAGCAGGGTGAGCGCCTGCGCGGGCCGCACGATCATGTCGGCCAGGGTGCGGTCCTGACGCGTTACACCGTTCACCGACAGCCGCAGTCGCAGGTCGATCAGACGGTCGAAGTCCTCCGGCTCCAGCAGGGCCAGGTACGGACCCGTCGGCGTGAAGGTCGGGTAGGACTTGCTCTCGTAGAACTGGGTCTTGGTCAGCTGGACGTCGCGGGCGCTGACGTCGTTGGTGAGGACGAGCCCGGCGACGTACGAAGGAAGGTCCTGCTCCTCCACCACCGTGCCCACCGGGAGCGTCGCGCCCATGACGAGGCCGAGTTCGACTTCGTAGTCGAGGAAGTTCACGTGCGTGGGACGGACGATCGTGTCGTGCGGGCCGCTGACCGAGCCGGACGCCTTGCGGAAGAAGGTGGGCGGGATGTCGCCCGTGAAGCCCGAATCCTTGGCGTGGCTGCGGTAGTTGACCATTTGGGCGACCACCCGGCAGGGGGTGGTGACCGGGGGCAGCGCCACCAGGTCGGCGACGGGTGTGCCGCGCTCGCCGGAGGCGGCGGCCTCCTGCACGGCGGCCCGGTCGGCGAGCAGTTCGGCGGTGGTGACCGCCTTGGTCTCGATGCGGACGGCGCGCTCGTTTCGGACGGCCCACCAGCCGTCGGGGGTGCGCAGCACGTTGGTGCTCATGAGCTCATCGCTTTCATCAGGCCCAGCAGGCGTGCGGGGTCGAGTTCGTTGTCGTCGCGCAGGGCCGTCATGACCTCGCGGAGCTTGGCGGGGGAGGGGCTGGTGCCCAGGAAGTCGCGGGTGACGGGCGGCCCCCACTGGGCCAGGCCGCTCGCCGACATCGGTGCCCATCCGGGTTCGAGGTCGCAGGAGAACAGGTCGCCGTCGGCGAAGTGCTCCAGCATGAAGCGGTCGGGGTCGCGCCAGTAGTCGAAGAGCTGGCTGCCCTGGATGTGCCGGCCGATCCCCCAGCTGCGCTGGTAGCCGCGCTCGGCCAGGTACTCCCCGCCGGCGGCGATCGCGTCGAGGTCGGTGACCTGGTAGGCGGAGTGGACGTAGCCGGTGCCCGGCCCGAGGTGCAGGGCGAGGGTGTGGTGGTCCACGGGCAGGCTGCCCTGGTCGCAGCGGATGAACGCCATGGTCGGTCCGCGCCGGCGCTGCCCGTCCAGGAACAGGAAGTCGGACACGATCATGCCGAGGGTGTCCAGGTACCAGTCCAGGGTGCGGGTGAACGTCCGCGTCTCCAGGACCACATGGCCCAGGCGCTGGATGCGGGACGGCTCGCGGGGCGGGCGCTGGGTGGTGTTCGTACGACGGCCTTCGATGCCGGTGTTGAGGGGCAGCGGCTGCTGCCCGGGAAGCGCGGGAAGCGGTTCGGCGCAGTGCACCACCCGGACCGGGAGTCCCGAGGGATCGAACAGGGCGACCGACCGGCCGCCGCCGGGGACGTCGATGTCCCGGACGGTGTGGCCGACGGCGGCGGCCAGCCGGTCCACATCGGCCCGCTCGGCCGCGCGGAACGCCGGTCCGAGGAAGCGGGAGGCGCTCCCGCGCCGGATGACCATGCAGGGTGAGCCCGCGAACGTGCCGCGCAGCCACAGTTCGTGCTGGGTGCGGGCGGCGATCGCGAAGCCGAAGTCGCGGGCGAACACCTCGGCCCGGTCCAGGTCGGGCTTCTCGAACTCCAGCCAGGCCAGATCCGCCACTTTGATCACGGGATTCCGGGCTCGTCCGGGGTGTTCACCGCGTAGGGCGCCCTGCTCACTGTGGAGGTCTTGGTGGGGCGTCAGAGGACCGCCCTTGTCAACGGGGATGTGGGACATGGTGTCCTCCAAGCAACACTGCCGTAATGAGGAAATCATCAACTCTGCCGTTTCTCGTCGTCAATAGGTGCAGCCCAAATAATTGAGGATCTCATCAGTAATGGCAGTGTCATCGTTGCGGCGGCTACACTGGACCGTATGCCGACGTCAGCCCCGCCCAAGAACCGCTTCGAGCGACGCCGTGCCGAGACCCGCCAGGCGCTCGTCCGCGCGGCCCGGCAGATCCTCGCGGAAACCGGGGACACGAGCGCAAGCATCCAGGCCATCGCCGAGCGCGCCGATGTCGGCTTCGGGTCCTTCTACAACCACTTCGAGTCGAAGACGGAGCTGTTCGACGCGGCGGTGACGGACGCCCTGGAGGAGTTCGGGCAGGTCATCGACGAGCGCGTGGAAGGCATCGACGACCCGGCCGAGCTGGTCGCGGCCGGCTTCCGGCTCACCGCCCGGATGGCCGACTCCCACCCGGAACTCATGCGCATCCTGCGCGACCGCGGCCTGGCCCACATCCACTCCGACAGCGGCCTCGCCCCACGCGCCCTGCGCGACCTGGAGATCGGCATCGCCTCGGGCCGTTTCACCTGCGGCAACGCGACCACTGCCCTGTCGGCCCTGGGCGGCACCCTGCTGTCCCTGGTGGCTCTCCGGCTGGACCGCCCGGACCTCGACGGCGACGAGGCCGCCTCCGACCTGGCCGAGATGGTCCTGCGCATGCTCGGCCTCGCTGCGGACGACGCCCACGAGGTCACCCGTCGCCCGCTGCCCGATCTCGCCCGATGACCTCCTGCACCTGAAGCGCGGCCCTCTGTGGTGCTACGCCGGCGGCGACGAGGAACGCGGTTGCTGCGGCCTCACCAGTGGGGTCCGCCCACGGGCATGCGGCGTTCTCCTCGGCGAGGGCCAGCATGAGTGCCTCCAGTGCCTGGGCGAGCACGGGTGCTGGAAGGTGGTCCGCGAAGACGCCTTCGCGCTGACCGCGCCGTAGGGTTGCGACGGCTTCTGCGCGGGCCGGTGCCAGGGTGGTGCGGATCTCGTCCTCTTCCAGATGGCGTCGTCCCACGGTGATGAGCACGCGGTAGTGGTCGCCCACCGTCCATGCCGCCAGCACCATCCGTGTCATCGCCTCGACCGGGTCGGCATCCGCGGTACGGGCTCTGGCGAACGCCTGCCGGAGTTCATGGCCTGCTTCCTGCGTCAGGTCGGCGATCAGCGCATGCCGGCTGGGGAAGTGTCCGTAGAGGGTGCGCCGGGCGACGCCGGCCGCCTGAGAGATGCTGTCGAGACTCGCGTCCGGGTTTTCCCGCAGTTTCTGCCGGGCGGTCGCGAGGATGCGTCGGCGGTTGGAGTGCGCATCCTTGCGCCGCACAGTACGGCCCGGGGTGTCGGTCGTCTGCATGGTTCTTTCTCTCCACGGTTGCCGGAAAGCCGTGGGCGCCGCTGCTCCCTCACGCACCGGCGCCCACTCACCCCTGCCCAGGGTGGCTTGTCGTCCTGCTGACGGGCGTCAGGGGACGAGGATGAGGCGGATCGGGTCGCCGATCTTGTTCTCCAGTCGGTGGACGGCGTCGGCGGCCTCGACGAGCGGGATGTGGTCGGTGATGGAGGGGGCCAGGTCGAGGCGGCCGGCCGCGGTCAGCTGCACCAGCTCGGAGACGGACTCGGGGAAGCCGCCGTAGTGGCCGCGCACCTGCTTCTGCAGGTAGTTGAAGGTCAGGCCCTCGGTGATGGTCAGCGGCCGGGGTGTGATGCCCACCAGGATCAGGGAGCCGCCCAGGCCGAGCACGGAGGCGGCCTGGTCGCGGACGGCGGGGACGCCGGCGCAGTCGAAGGCGAAGTCGAGGCCGCGTCCGCCGGTGGCTGCGCGGACCTGGTCGGCGAAGTCGGGGGCTGCCGGGTCGAGCGCGAGGTCCGCGCCGAAGGCCAGGGCGCGCTCGCGGGCGCTGGGCAGCGGGTCGACGGCGATGATCGGGGCGGCGCCGACCAGGCGGGCGAGGCGTACGTTGTGCGCGCCGACTCCGCCGACTCCCCAGACGCCGACGGACTGGGCGGCACGGACGCCCGCGGTGGCGACGACGGCGGCGTAGGGGGTGGAGACCGCGTCGGGGATGATCGCGGCCTGGTCGAAGGGGAGGCTGTCGGGGATGGGGATGAGGGTGTCCTCGCGGGCGATGACGTACTCGGCCCAGCCGCCGTCGTAGTCGATGCCGGCAGTGAGCATCTGGGTGCAGGGGCGGTGGCGCACGCAGCCGGCGCACGTGCCGCAGGTCTTGCCGGCCTCCAGGGTGACGCGGGCGCCGACGGGCAGGCCGCGCTTGAGGTCGGGGCCGAGCGTGTGGATCACCCCGGAGACCTCGTGGCCGACGGTGACCGTGTCGGAGGTGGCGAACAGCGGGACCAGGGAGCCGTCGAGCAGGTGGACGTCGGAGAGGCAGACGCCTGCGGCCTTGACCTCGATGAGGACCTCGCCCGGGCCCGGCACGGGGATCGGGACCTCTTCCACGGCGAACTTCTTGCTGTCCAGGTGGAAGCGTCCGGCGAGCATGGTGTCCATGGTGATCTGCTTTCTGTGAGCGGCACGGCCCGGTGGTTCGGGCCATGGGTGCCATGGGGTGTCTGAATGGCTGGTGGGGCCGGGAGGCGTGCGGGGGAGGCAGGACGTCCGCACGCCTCCCGGCGGCTGGGGGTCAGCGCGCCCTTGACGGCGTGCGACGGTCAGGCGAAGACGTCCTGCTGGTAGCGCTCGTCCGCTTCGAGCTGGGCGAGCCACTGCTGGGCGGTCTCCTCGTCGCTGCCGGTCTTCTGGCGGTGGAGGGCGGCGAGTGCCTCGCGGACGGCGGGGGCCATGCGGCGGCCGTCACCGCAGACGTAGATGTACGCGCCGTCCTCGATGGCCTGCCACACCGTGTCGGCGGCATGGGCGATGGCGTTCTGCACGAAGCGGGCCGGGTGGCCGGTCACCGCGGAGAAGGCGGTGTGGATCTGCGCGATCCCGGCCTGCTCCCAGTCCTGCATCTCCTGCTTGTAGAAGTAGTCGTGTTCCGGGTGGCGGCAGCCGACGAAGACCTGCGACGCGCCCACCTGGGTGCCCTTCGCGTGCTGTGTCGCCCGCTCCTCCAGGAAGCCGCGCAGCGGCGCGATGCCGGTGCCGGGGCCGATGAGGATCAGCGGCGTGGCGGGGTCGGCGGGCGGGGCGAAGGTGGGGGAGGGCACGCGGACGTAGCCGTAGACGACGTCTCCGGGCTCGAGGCCGGCGATGTAGGAGGAGCAGGTGCCGCGGTACTGGCCGTCGCCGGACAGGGCCGGGCCTTCCAGCAGGCCGACGGTCAGGCGCACGTGGCGCGGGTTGGCGGACGGGGCGGAGGAGATGGAGTAGAAGCGCGGGCGGATGGGGCCCATCATCTCCAGGAACACGGCCAGCGGCAGCTCGACGGCCGGGAAGCGCTCCAGCAGGCCCAGCACCGAGATGCGCTTGCCGAGGACCTCCTTCTGGTAGCGCTCCTCGGCCTCCTGGGTGTCGGCGGTGTACGCCTGGAGCTGCGGCCGGGTCCACGGGCACTCGGTGTACTCGGCGAGCGTCTGGATCTGGGACCGGGTGGCCACGTCCTGCAGCTCCAGGAACTCGGTGAGCAGGATGCCGGCGGTGACCGGCGTGCCGACCGGCAGGTGGGTGCGGCCACCGGCCGGCTGGTCGAGCCGGAGCACCTGGTCGTACTCGACACCGAGCCGCCTCAAAGCGCGCTCCGCCAGGGCGAGTTCGTTCTTGGCGAAGACGGCCAGGTGGTTGCCGGTGTCGTAGGTGACGCCGTCGGGCAGCTCGAAGGTGATGGACTTCGCGGACGGGCGCGGCGGCTCGATCTGGAAGTCCCACAGTCCGGTCGCGTCGGCCACGAGTTCCTCGTTGGCGACCACGGTGAGCGGGTAAGCCTGCTCGGAGACGATGGCGGGGCGCACGTCGGACTCGGTGAGCAGCTGGACCTGGTAACGGGGGCCGCTCGCCTGAGAGGTGTCGGCGGCGTACTCCTCGGCCAGGGTGGCCCACAGGGTGTCCATCCACCGCGTGGCCATGCCGTCGAAGTCCCCGGCGGCGTCCGCGATGCCGCGTTCGACGACCGGGGTGGCGCCGGCGGCCAGCAGACCTTCCTCGATCCGCTTGGGGAATGCCTGGTAGGTGGCCACCCACTGGGTGTTGCCGGCGCCCAGCAGCGCGTACCGCACATTCGTCAGCGAGCCCTCGGGCAGCCCGGCGCCGAGCAGGTCGTCGAAGCGCTGGGCGTTGTCGGGAGCCTTGCCGTTGTAGCTGGCCGCCACCACGGCGAGCAGGCCCTCGGAGGGCAGGTTGTCACCCAGCTCGTCCAGGCTCACCAGCGTGGTGCCGAAGCCGGAGCGCTCACCTCGGTCGGCGATGGTGCGCGCCAGGTCCTCGCACGAACCCAGGCTGGAGCCGTAGGCGACGGTCAGGTTCACCCCGACACCGCTGACCGCTGCCTGCGCCTGCGTGTCGCCGGTCTGCAGGTCCGCGGCGCCGAAAACGGTCCGCTCGTGCTCCTGACGACGGCGGACGATCAGCTCGAAGTTGCCGGGCTTGCGCGTCAACGCCTCCCGCACGTCCATCTTGTAGTCGCTGGTGTCCGAGAGCTTGAACTTCTGCAGCACCAACGCCAGGGCCAGGCGGGCCTCGGTCAGCGCGAACTGCCGGCCGATGCAGGCACGCACACCGTTGCCGAACGGCTTGTAGGCGTGCGGGTGCTGCTGAGCCCGGTTCTCCGGCAGCCACCGGTCGATGTCGAACTCATCGGGACGGTCCCACGCCTTGGGGTGGGTGTGCAGGGGACCCTCGAGGATGTTGACCCGCGTGCCCTTCTTGAGAAGGTAGCGGCCACCGATGACGGTGTCCTCCAGCGGAGCCTTGCCGAACGCCGGGATCGGAGCCCACAGACGCAGGGTCTCGTCCAGGATCCGCGGGATGACGTCCAGCTGCATGATCGTGTCGTAGTCCGGGACGGTGTCGCCGGGCAGCAGGCGGTCCACCTCGGCATACGCCTGGGCCAGGACGTGCGGGTTGCGCATCAGCGAGTACGTGGCGAACGACAGCAGACCACTGGTGGTCTCGTGACCGGCGATCAGAAACGTCAGCACCTGGTCGCGGACGTTGTCGTCGGCCAGCAGCTTGCCGGTCTCCGGGTCGGTGGCCTCCAGCATCAGACCCAGCAGGTCCTCCTCACCGGTGCCCTTCTCCTCGCGGCGCTCCTTGATCACACTCTCGACCAGGTCCTGCATCAGCCGGATGTTGTCGCGGTACTTGCGGTCGTCCGCCTTGCGCAGCTTGGTCATCATCGGCAGCTCCTGCGAGCGCCGCAGCGACTCGATCAGCGCCTCCAGCAGCGCGTTGAGGAAGGGGTGCAGCTCCTCCTTGTCGAAGGACTTGAACCGGTAGCCGAACCCCGACAGGGCGATGGTGTCCAGCGTCAGGCGGGTGTAGTCGTCGGTGATGTTGACCGACTGACCCTCCCGGCGCTCCCACTTGCCCGCCAGGTTCTGGGCGATCTCCAGCATCTGCCCGAAGTACGCCTTCATGGCCCGCTGGCTGAACGCCGGCAGCAGGACACGGTGTGCCATGCCCCATTCCTCTTCGTACTGGTGGGCCGTGAACAGGCCCGCCCCCGCGAAGTCCCGGACGTGGTGCAGCGGCGTCTTGTCGATCTGCTTGAAGAACCGCGTCTCGTCGCAGACCTCGGCCACCAGGTCCGGGTCGTAGACGAAGACCTGCTCGATGCCGGCGATGTCCATGCCGTAGATGCCCTCGGGGAACTGCTTGGACAGCTCACCGAAGTACTCCACCGGATTGGTGTCGGGGATCTGCGGCGTGTTGCCGAGGAGGGGGATCCCGCGCGGGGACCGGATGGGGCGAAGGCCGTTCGCGGAGTGCGTGGTCATGTCTTGCTCCTCTGCGGAGGGGTGGAGGGGGATGGGCAAGGGCGCGCTGCGTAGGTCGATGCCGTGGCGCCGTACGGAAACATACGCCGTATGGAATTTGAACCATACGAGGTATGGAAAGTGGGGCGCAACCCCGGGAGCCCAGGTGAGGCTGTGGTGAAGCTCATTTCCGTACCGTGTACGGAACTGGTACCATACGAGGTATGGAAAAGCAGGTGAGACGTCCCCCGCGGGGAACGAGGAAGAGAGACGTGCCTCTGACGGAGGCCGGGATCTATGCCGCCGCCCTGCGGCTCATCGACGAGGACGGGGTCGAGGCGCTCACCATGCGCAAACTCGCCACCGCGCTCGACGCGAACCCGATGTCGCTGTACCACCACGTGCCGAACAAGGAAGCCGTGCTGCGCGGCGTGACGAGAATGGTCGGAGCGCAGTTCCGCACCGTGACCCTGGAGGACGCTCCCTGGCAGGAGCGGATCCGTCTGCTCGCCACGGACTTCCGGACCCTGGCGCACCGTCACCCCAAGCTGCTGGCGTACTCGTTCAGCCACCAGCCGGACTTCATCCAGCCCGACGACCCGTTCTGGACCGCCCTCACCGCCATCGTGGCCGCTGCCGGTGTGCCGCAGTCAGAGGTCTCGGAGATCGCCGCGCTGATGGTCGCCGTCGTCATCGGTGTCCTCACCGCGGAACTCAACGGCGCTCTCCAGCAGTGGTCGACCCTCAAGCCCCACGGCCCTGAAGCCGTCGAAGACGAGGCCGCGGACGCAGACCCTGGCTCTACCAGTGCGGCCCCTGAAGGCCCTGACCAGGACCGCATGTTCCGCCTCGTGATGGACACGCTGATCACGGGCCTGGAAAGCCGCCTCACCACCGGTCGTGACGGCCGGCGCGCCGGCCATTGAGCCAGTCAGCCTGAGACACTGCGCCCCAAGCGCTGGCGCCTGCGGCGCGCCTGCCGTCGGGCGATCTCAGACTGCGACACACGGGAGCCACCCCGTCACATCGGGTGAGACCGCCCGGGCGGGGTGGTTCCACATCCAGCCTCTACACGGCAGCCGTATGCCGACGCTGAACCGCGCAATGACCATGGTCGTTGGCTTGTTCCTGGTCTCCCTCCTGAAGCAGGAGACCGTCGGCCTCGTCGAGCTGAATCACCGGCGTTGTCCGTTCACCGAGGCGGCTACGCCGCCGAGTGCTCCCGCCCGTGAGCGCGAAGTGTCGCCCCGTACCGGATGAGACCTACCCGATCTCTCGATCCGTTCTTTTCTCTCTTCCTCCATCCCTCATTTGCTGTCCGGAGGGCTGCCTCCATGTCCCAGAACGCCACCGTCGCTGCTTGCGGCGCCGAGACCGACCGGCAGTGGGTGGTCACCGCCTATGCGCTGGCTTTCGGCAGTCTGCTGCTGCTCGGCGGCCCCGTCGGCCCTGTCGGTCCTGATGACCACCTTCACCGATCCGCCCGAGCGGGCGAAAGCTTTCACTGTCGCTCGGACCTCGGCGGCACCGCCTGGAACCAGTTGCTCCGCCGACCTGGGCTAGCAACCAGCGGTAATGGGTGAGTGCTCCCGTCCGCGCTCACATGCAACACCGCAAGCCGTACCGACCTCGACAGGAACCGACGCAGGGGCATGTACGGCCGGAGAGGGCGTAAAAAGGGCGTATGGGTGCGAGAGGTCTATCGGGAGACCGCCTCCTGGAGCAGCGCGCGGGGGGCGGGCTGCTGGTGATCGCGCTCGCACTGATCGTTGCCATCACGGTGACCGACATCGGCATCGGCACCAGTGTTCATCTGGGCCCGTTGCTGGTCATCGCGCCGACTCTGACCGCCTCCTTCGCCGGTCCACGGCTGACCGCCCTGGTCGGGGCTCTGGCGCAGGCAGCCCTGGTGATCATCTCGGTCTTCCACGGCGGGCTGACCACGACCAACCACGTGGCGCAGCTCATCGCCCTGGCCGTGCTGTCGGCTCTGGTGGTCTTCATCACCTACGTGCGGGAGCGGCGTGCCCGGGAGCTGAGCCGGGTGCGGTCGGTGGCCGAGACGGCCCAGTGGATTCTGCTGCGGCCTCCACCCCGCCGCATCGGACCATTGCGGGTGGCCTGGCTGTATCTGGCCGCTGAGGAGGAGGCCCAGATCGGGGGCGACCTGTTGGCGGTGGCCCGCGCCGATCACCCCTGCACCCGGGTACTCATCGGCGACGTACGAGGCCATGGGCTGGCCTCCATCGGCGAGGCGTCGGTGGTGATGGGCGCGTTCCGTGAGGGCGCTCACCGGTACGCCTCCCTGCCCGAACTCGTCACCGCAGTCGAAGACAGCGTCTGCCGGAATCTGGAGGAGGTCGCCGATACCGCGCATGACGTCGACGAGCACTTCATCACCGCCATCATGGTCGACATCCCCGATCAGGGCCCGCAGGCCGAGATGCTCAACTGCGGCCATCCGCCGCCGCTGCTGGTCCGTGGAGACCAGGTGACCGTCCTGTACTCCCGCCGGCCCGCGCCCCCCTTGGGCCTGTGCGCCCTCTGCATCCGCAAGGACAGCACCGACCCCTTCACCTTGGAACCGGGTGACATGCTGCTGCTCTACACCGACGGCGTGATCGAAGCACGCTCACCGGCTGGAGCCTTCTATCCGCTTGCCGAGCGAGTCGCCGCCTTCCCCCCTTCAAACCCCGACGCGCTGCTGCACCACATTCACCGTGACCTGCTCGCGCACACCGGAGGGCGACTCACCGACGACGCCGCCTTCCTGATCATCGAACGCACCCCCTCGCGTCATCTGCACCGGCCGCACCTCATGTCCCGCGCCGGGGAATCCTCCCCGTGACAAGAGCTGTTCGACCATGGCCCCTATGGCCGAAGCGCCGGTCGCGCCGGAACCGTCAGCGCAAGGGTGAGTCGGAGGTGGGCATCAGCGCGGTCTCGGTGACACCGACGATCTGGCCGAGGTCGAAGCCCTCCATGTCGGCGCTGAACTCCGGGCCGGCCAGGTACGCCAGCAGCCGTTCCTGCACGTCGTCGCCGTCCCTGTAGGAGACGAGGGCGTACAGCTTGGGCGGCTCACTTCCGAAAGCCGCGGGCACCGTCCAGATGCCGTGCGTGGTGATCCGGTACTTCGCCATACCGGGGATGTGCTTGGACCAGATGTTCTCGTAGGCGACGAGCGCCTCAGGGCTGCACAGCGTGTAGACACGGAGCTGGTACTGGGACATGGACACTCGTTCCTTTTCTGCATGAGCATGGATAGCCAGTGGTCAGCTTTGCGAGAGCAGGTGCGCCAGTTCGACATCCCAGTCGATGCGTCCGGCCTCGGTGCCCCGTGGCACCAGAGCCTCCGTGCGCTCCAGGAATGCCTTGACGTCCTGCACGGGAACCTCGAGCAGGGCGGTGCCCGCGCGAGACCCGAGAGCGATGTACATCGCCTGGTCGCCACGGCCGACGGCCGACCAGATCCGGACGTCCCCATGACCTGCGGAACCTTTCAGGCCATCGGTCAGAAGATCACGCCCCAGGACCCATTCGACCGGCTCGTCGCTGTGGGGGAAGAAGGCGGCACGGACGATATAGGGATCGTCGGGCTCGTACCGCAGACGCATACACAGGGGGAGCGAGTAGGTGCGCGAGACGACGAGCTGCGCGGTCAGTCCTTGAACCACGGCCCTCAAAGACTCCATCGGTATGCACTCCAAGGCATCCCCTGCCTCGGCTGCGTCCTGCCGCTTGCGGCAGCGAAAAGGCATCGGAGGAAGAGGCGTTGTAGCAGGGCTCGGGCGCCGGTCGGCATCGGCGGACCGTGCGATTCGTGGCGGCGCGGCAGCGTGGCGGCGCGTGCCTGCGACCCGGGGTGTCCGCAGGCAGGTTCAAGAGGAGCAGGCCCTCACTCAATCGCCCGCCCGGGCGGCGGCCAGGGGACCGCTGATCCTTGACCAGCGGTCGCATCCCTGCCGCCGGCAGGCATCAGAGCGAGGGGTACGGCTTCGGCCCATGTGGGCACAAGCAGTACCTGTCTCACCGTTCGCCGTGGTTCCGGTCGTAGTGGTCCCAGCCGAGGTAGTCCCGGTCGCCGTGGTACTGGTCGTGGTGGTCCCGGTCCCGGCCGTCGCGCTCGTAGCGGTTCCAGTTGTGCCGGTACGACCTGTCGGACTTCCACCCGCGCCCCTCGTCGTCCCAGCGGTAGCAGCGACCGTCGCGGCTGTGCCAGGACGAGTCGGTGACACGGTCGTCGTGGTGCCAGCCACGATTTGCGTCCCAGCAATAGCCCTGCTCGATCAGGTAGCCGACGCCGTGGTCCCAACGGTAGTCGGCGGCGTTGACGCCGACGGCCGGCCGCTGGACGTGCACGGGGGAGGTGGTCGCGGCCGAAGCGGTGCCCCCGGCACCGACAACGGCGACACCCGCGACCGCCACGGAGGAAACAGCGACAGCAATCCGCCTCGTGAGCTTCTTCATGATCTTTCCTTCCGGTTGGTGCGATCTGCAGCAACGGCTGCTTTTGCAGGCGATGTGATGCGCCTGGCGTTGTCCGGTCAGCAGTTCCATGCGATGTATGGAATCGCCCTGCCAGGATAACCATACGTCGTATGGAAATGGTGGGGCGGTGACAGTGACTCGGGTCACCCGGACGAGCTGACCGCAGGGTGCACCACTGCTTCGGTGAGGTGTCACCGCTGAACGCTGACGAGCAACTGGAAGGTGGTTCCCGGGAGTTCGTCCATTTCTCTCTCATCGTGCTGGCCCGAATCCCAGCTCTCGATCACAAGGCATGCAGGCACCCGGGTCTGGCCCCATGCTGGAGATGAGGGGGGTGTGGCAACGGAGGAAGAAGTGGTGGAGATGCGGACCGTTGTCGACCTCACACGCTGCCAGGGCTATGCACAGTGCGTGTTCCTCGCCCCGGAGGTGTTCGAGCTGCACGGGGAGGAGGGGCTGCTGTACGCCACTGCCGTCCCGGACGACCAGGTGGAGCGGGTACGCCAGGCCGCGGCGGCGTGCCCGGTGCAGGCGATCCTCCTCGGGGAAGAGGTGAGCACCGGTGCCCGGTGACCTGAAAGACGGCCGTATCGTCATCGTCGGCGCGTCGCTGGTCGGGCTGAGAGCCGCGGAGGTGCTGCGCGAGGAGGGCTTCACCGGCTCACTGACCGTGGTCGGCGACGAGCCCCATGCGCCCTACGACCGGCCGCCGCTGTCCAAGCAGGTACTGCTTGGGCAGGCGACGCCGGACACCCTTGAGCTGCCGATGCGCCGGGACCCGCACGCCGAGTGGCGCCTCGGCGTGCGTGCCACCGGCGTGGACCTGCTGGCGAAACGGGTACTGCTGGCCGACGGCGAGTCGCTGCCCTACGACCGGCTGCTGATCGCCACCGGAACCCGCGCACGGCCCTGGCCCAACCCGGAGGAAGGCGCCCTGGACGGGGTGTTCACCCTGCGCACGCGCGAGGACGGCGCGGGACTGGCCGATCGGCTGGCCGCGAGACCAGAGCGAGTCCTGGTGATCGGCGGCGGTTTCACCGGCTCCGAGATCGCCTCCGCCTGCCGGGAACTGGGCCTTGAGGTGACCGTCGCCGAACGCGGCCCCGCACCCCTGGTAGGTGCGCTCGGCGGCACCCTGTCCAAGCTCGCCGCCGTCATGCAGCGCAACCACGGCGTGGACCTGCGCACCGGAGTGACAGTCACCGCCCTGAACGGCAACGGCGCCTTCACCGGCGCGCAGCTGTCCGACGGCAGCCGCGTCGAGGCGGACGTGTGCGTCGTGGCACTGGGCGCGATCCGCAACGTGGAGTGGCTGGCGGAGTCCGGGCTGGCGGCGGGCCCACGCGGCATCGCCTGCGACGCAGGCTGCCGGGCCTTCAACATGTACGGGATCGTCACCGACGACGTCTTCGTGGCCGGCGACGTCTCCCGCTTCCCCCACCCGCTGTTCGGCTACCAGATGCTGTCCCTGGAACACTGGGGCAACGCGGTCGAGCAGGCCGCGGTTGCGGCCCACAACATGGTCAACCCGGGGCCGCTGCAGCGCCCGCACCTGGCCATCCCGGTCTTCTGGTCGACCCAGTTCGGACTCAACATCAAGTCGGTGGGCGTCCCCACCTACTCCGACCACGTGGTCATCGCCCAGGGCTCCCTGGAGGCGCGCCGGCTCGCGATGGTCTACGGCTACCAGGGCCGGGTTACCGCCGCCGTCACCGTCGACATGGCCAAGGCGCTCGACTACTACCGACACCTGATCGAGACCGCCGCTCCCTTCCCGCCCCCGCCCGGCGCACAGGACTGTGCGATCGCCGCCGACATCACGATCCCCTCCGCCGTACCGGACCCCTCCGTGCTGTCCCACGGCCCGACCGTCGCACTCACCGGTCACCTTCCCGACCGCCGGCTGACGGTGGTGTAGCCCACATCCCGCCCCCTACGAGGAGCCACCATGGACTCCGCGACCTTGCTGGCACGGATCACCGACTACGCCAGCCGCCCCAACCCCTATCCGCTGTACGCGGAACTCCGCGAGGCCGGTCCTGTGGTCCAGCAGGCCGACGGCAGCTACCTGATCGGCACCTACCACCACATCGCCGCTCTGCTCCACGACCCACGGATGAGTGCCGATCCCCGCACCCGCGGCGAGGTGACCCACAAGCCGCCGTTCCTGCGGCTCGACGACCCCGAGCACCACAGGCTGCGCACACTCGCCATGCGGCCTTTCGGGCCTCCGCACAGCCCTGGCCGGGTCGACGGCATGCGCGGCGAGATCGACCGGATCACCAAGGAACTGCTGGAGGCCTTCGAGGCGGGCCGGCAGATCGACGTCGTCGACGACTTCGCCTACCCGCTGCCCGTCACCGTGATCTGCCGCCTGCTCGGCGTGCCGCACGAGGACGAGCCGCTCTTCCGGGCCTGGTCCGACGCGATCGTCGCAGCCGCCGACGTCAGGCCCGACGACGACTCCACCGAGCCGGACAAGGCCGGCGACCAGGCGCGGATGGAGATGGGCGGCTACCTGTTGAACCTGGCCGAGCAGCGCCGTGGCAAGCCGGGCGACGACATGCTCTCCGCCTTCGTCAACGAGCCGGACCCGGCCCTGCGGCTCACCCAGGAGGAACTCGCGGAAACCGCCGTACTGCTCCTCATCGCCGGACACGAGACCACGGTCAACCTGATCGCCAACGGCGCCCTCACCTTCCTGCGCCAGCCCGAGCAAGGGGACCGGCTGCGCCGGGAACCGGAGCTGCTGCCGCGTGCTGTGGAGGAACTGCTGCGCTACGAGCCCCCGGTCCACATGCGCGAGCGCATCCCGCACGCCGACGTGGACGTCGCCGGTACGCCCATACCCCAAGGCGCGTCCGTGATCCTGGCCCTCGCCTCCGGCAACCGCGACCCCCAGCGGTTCCCCGACCCCGATCGGTTCGACCCCGCCCGCCCGGACAACCAGCACCTCGGCTTCGGCAGTGGCATCCATGCCTGCTACGGCGGCCCCTTGGCCCGTGTCGAGGCTTACGCCGCGCTCGGCGCGCTGCTTCCCTGTCTCGCGACGGCAAGCCTGGCCCAGGACCCGCCCCCCTACCGGCAGAACGCCATGCTTCGCGGACCCCGCCACCTGCCCATCCACCTATGAAGCCGAGGGGCACGGCGCCCTCGTCAGGCTGCAGCGGCAAGAGGGCGCCCGACGCCGCAGCGGCCTCATCCGTGGACAGGTCGAGCATGTGCAGGAGCATCTCAGCCATGCTGTCCGAGGACCAGAGAGGTCTTCAACCTGGTGCTGGTGCCTGGCTGGTGTGTGACTGGTCGACGCGGACGCGTGTCGGCGGGGCGGCTGCGGCCCGCGGGCTGCAATGGCGAGTCGGGGCAGGTCATGAGCGGCTACCGGCCGGTTCCGGCTCGGCTGCTACGTGGTCGTGTCGGGGAAGCAGGAGTGGTGTGGTCAGGATGAGCAGGCCCGCGACCGTGAGCGCGGTGCGTGGGCCGGTGACGTCGGCGAGCAGTCCGCCGAGCGCGGTGAGGAGGGCGATGGACGTCTGCTGGCCGATCGACCAGGCCGACAGGGTGCGGGCGACGAGCTGCTTGGGGGTGTGTTCGAGCCGGTAGGTGGCGAGTACCGGGGTGTACAGGCTCATGTTGAAGATGATCGCCAGCTCTACGGCTATCACGATGACGAGGCCGACGACGCCGGGGCGGACGAAGGCCAGGCCGATCAGCCAGATGGCGCGCAGGGTGCCGACGGTCCGGAAGACCCCGTGCCGGCCGTAGCGGGCCACGACGCGAGGGGCCAGCCGGGAGCCGATGAGCCCGCCGACACAGGGGGCGGCGAAGGCGAGGCCGTACTGCCAGGGCGGGAACCCGAGCTGGCGAAGCAGGAGCACGGCCAGCAGCGGCTCGGTGGCCATGATCAGACCGCCGACGAGTATCTGGTTGAGATAGAGCGCCCGCAGACCGGGGTGGCCCATGATGTGGCGCCAGCCGTCGAGCAATGCGCCCGCCCGCACCGGACTTTGGCCGGTTCCACGGGGCGCTTCTTCTCGGCCGCGGATCGCGGTGATGCCCAGCGCGGAGAGCAGGTAGCTGAGCGCGTCGGCCACCACGGTGGTGACCGGACCGAACAGGCCGATCGCCGCCCCGCCCAGCGGTGGCCCGACCGCGATGGAGCTCCAGTTCGTGGACTCGAACCGCGCGTTGGCCACGAGCAGGTCATCCGGCCGGACGAGGGCCTTGAGGTAGGCGCCGGCGGCCGCGTTGAAGGCGATCTTGGCCGCGGCGACCATGGCCGAGACCACGAGCAACTGGACGAAACCGAGCCGGCCGAAGGCGTAGGCGACCGGGATCGTCGCCATGAGCGCGAACCGGGCCAGGTCCATCGCGATCATGACCGGGCGCTTGCGCCGGAACTCCACCCACGGCGCGAGCGGCACCGCGATCAACGCGCCCACCGCAGGTCCCACCGCGGACAGCGCGGACACCTCGGCCGGGGGCGCATGCAACGCCAGCACGGCGATCAGCGGGAACGCCCCGAATCCCAGCCCGGACCCGTAGGCACTCACCGCATATGCCGCCCACAGCCAGCCGAACTGCCGGCCCAGCCGTCTCCTGCCCCTCATGCGCACAGCGCCCCCTTGATGCCCCGCTCGAACAAACCGACATTGACCAGTGAGAGCTAAGCGAGCAGCACAACAGCAGGTCAAACAACCGACCGGCCAGCGAGGCACAACCTTCCGTTGTTCACTAAGGTGGACAGGCGTGGATCTCGAAGCCGTACGTACCTTCGTCGCCGTCGCGGAAGCGGGCCAGTTCCAGAAGGCCGCCGCCGACCTGTCGATCACCCAGCAGGCCGTCTCCAAGCGCATCGCCGGGCTGGAGAAGGAACTGGATGTACGCCTGTTCACCCGCACCGCCCGCGGCTCCCAGCTCACCGTCGACGGCCAGGCATTCCTGCCCCACGCCCGTGAACCTCTCCGGGTGGCAGAGCGGGCTGACGCGTCCGTCCGCCCTGGCCGGCGCGCTCTGCGCGTCGATGTCGTCAACCGGCGGATCGTGACGGCGGGGCTGGTCCAGGACTTCTACCGCGTGCATCCCGAGATCGAACTGGATGTCGTGACCCTGGACACCGACGTCGACGGCGCGATCGCCGCTGTCGAAGCCGGGACGGTCGACGCCACGTTCCACGCGGTTCCGCCGCAGCAGCACCTACCGGACGTGATCAGGACCGCTCGAGTGGTCGACGAGCCGCACCAGTTGCTCGTCGGACCGCGCCACCCGCTCGCCAACGCCCGTGCCGTCACGCCAGGGCGACTCGCCGGACACCGCATCTGGATGCCCGGCCTGGACGCCCGAGGTGAGGTGGCCGCCTACTACGACGAACTCGCCACCGTCTTCGGTGTCACGATCGACGTGGTGGGACCCGTCTTCGGGAACGAGGCGCTGCTGGCTGAGATCGCCGACTCCTCAGATCTCGCGACTCTGGTCGGCGAAGGCTCGCGGTATCTGTGGCCGGACAGCTACGACCTGCGGCGCATCCCGGTACGCGACCCGTCGCCGGTCTACCCGATGTCGCTGATCTGGCGCGACGACAACCTCCATCCCGCGCTCAGGGAACTTCGCAACTACCTCGACTCCAGACGGACGGACTCACCCGATGTCAACGTCTGGCTACCGAAATGGGAACAGCGGGCAGCCCCGAGCCCGACCCGCGAAGTCTGAGCCGACGGTCCACGCTCCGCCCCGTGTTGACGAAAAGTAGCCACCCTGAAGCGCAGGGTCACCATGCCCCGATAGTGACAAAAGCCGCAAATATCGGTGGATGCTTCGCTTTAGTCCGACTTTAGGTCATCGTCGTGGGGTCTCGTTCGTTGCCATCTCGCCATGGCCAGCATTGCCAGGAGCAAGTACAGAATGCCGAACCCGAACTCCGTCCGCCTGCTGCGCCGTGTGGCTCTCGGCTGCGCGGTCACCGTCTCGTTCGCCCTGGCCGGTATCGGTACGAGCGCGAGTGCCGCTTCCGACCCCGGCGCGCGGACCGCCCCTGCCGGCGCCCCGAGCACGTCGATCGCCTACAGCACGGCGACGGGAGGCCGGAGCGTGGCACTCACCTTCGACGACGGCCCGGGGCCGGCCACCGGTGAAATCCTGGACCTGCTCGCGCAGTACCACGCGCAGGCGACCTTCTGCCAGATCGGCAAGGAGGCCGCCGCGAACCCCGACATGGTCAAGCGCATCATCGCCGACGGCCACCGGCTGTGCGACCACACCGTGGACCACCCCCAGCCGATGCACACCCTCCCGCACGACCAGCAGGTCCACGAGATCACCGACGCCAAGGACATGATCGGCAAGGCGGGTGGGCCCGGCACCCAGATCGGGTGGTTCCGTGCCCCCGGCGGCGACTTCAGCCCCGAAAACCGCCAGATAGCCGAGCAGGCCGGCCTGCGCCCGCTGGGCTGGACCGTCGACACCCGTGACTGGTCGCGCCCCGGTGCCGCCTCGATCCTTGCCACCGCGAAACGGGAACTGCGTCCCGGCGGCATCATCCTCATGCACGACGGCGGCGGCGACCGCAGCGAAACCGTGGCAGCCCTGCGCGAACTGCTCCCCTGGCTGACCCAGCAGGGCTACCGGTTCAGCCTGCCCGCAAGCTGACGCGGCTCTGCCACCCGTGGTGGGAGTGCGCTCAACCTCCTCCCCGCCTCGTAGGAAGTTCCCTCGCCGGGGCGTAACGTGAAGCGGCATGAAGATCCTCATCAGTGCCGACATGGAGGGGGCCACGGGCGTCACCTGGCCGGCCGACGTGCTGCCGGGGACGCCGCAGTGGGAGCGGTGCCGGGCGATGTTCACCTCGGACGTGAACGCCGCCGCGGAGGGCTTCTTCGACGGCGGCGCCGACCAGGTGCTCGTCAACGAGGCCCACTGGTCCATGCGCAACCTGCTGCTGGAGCATCTCGACGAGCGGGTCGAGATGCTCACCGGACGGCACAAGGCGCTGTCCATGGTGGAGGGCGTGCAGCACGGAGACGTCGACGGCATCGCGTTCGTCGGCTACCACGCGGGCGCCGGCATGGAGGGCGTCCTCGCCCACACCTACCTCGCCAACCAGATCACCGGGGTCTGGCTGAACGACGTCCGGGCCAGCGAGGGCCTGCTCAACGCGCACGTCGTCGCCGAGTACGGCGTCCCCGTCGTCCTCGTCACCGGCGACGACGTGGCCTGCGAGGACGCGCTCGGCTATGCGCCCGAGGCGCTGAAGGTCGCCGTCAAGGACCATGTGTCACGGTACGCGGCGGTGTGCCGGACCCCGGCTCGCACCGCCGCCGACATCCGCGCGGCCGCGAAGGAGGCGGCGCGGCTGGCGGTGCGTCACGCACCAGTCGAGGCCGGGCCGTTCACCGTCGCGGTCGAGTTCGACGCGGAGCACCTGGCGATGGCCGCCACCGTCGTGCCCGGGGTCGCGCGGATCGGGGAGCGGAAGGTGGCGTACACCAGTGCCGGCATGTACGAGGGGATCAGGACGTTCAAGGCGGTCACCACGATCGCCTCCGCCGCCGTGGAGGAGCAGTATGGCTGACCTGCAGGCCGACGAGCTGTCCCTGGCCGAGGTCGTGGAGTTCACCTCCGGCCTGATCCGGATCGACACCACCAACCGGGGCGGCGGGGACTGCCGGGAGCGGCCCGCGGCCGAGTACGCGGCCGAGCGGCTGGCCGGCGCGGGCCTGGAACCGCTGCTGCTGGAGCGCACCCCGGGCCGTACCAATGTCGTCGCCCGGATCGAGGGCACCGACCCGTCCGCCGACGCGCTGCTGGTCCACGGTCACCTCGACGTGGTGCCCGCCGAGGCCGCCGACTGGAGCGTGCACCCCTTCTCCGGCGAGATCCGCGACGGGGTGGTGTGGGGACGGGGCGCCGTCGACATGAAGAACATGGACGCGATGATCCTCGCGGTCGTCCGCGGCTGGGCCCGGCAGGGCGTACGGCCCCGCCGGGACCTCGTCATCGCGTTCACCGCCGACGAGGAGGCCAGCGCCGAGGACGGCTCCGGATTCCTCGCCGACAGCCACCCGGAGCTGTTCGAGGGCTGCACCGAGGGCGTCAGCGAGTGCGGTGGCTTCACCTTCCACGACGGCGCCGGGCGGCAGCTCTATCCCATCGCGGCGGGGGAGCGGGGCACCGGCTGGCTGAAGCTCACCGCGCGCGGCCGGGCCGGGCACGGCTCCACGGTGAACAAGGAGAACGCGGTGACCCGGCTCGCCGCCGCCGTCACCCGTATCGGCGCGCACGAGTGGCCGCTCCGGCTGACGCCGACCGTCCGGGCCGCGCTCGCCGAACTCGCCGCCGTGTACGGCATCGAACCCGACTTCAGGGACGTGGACCGGCTGCTGGAGAAGCTCGGCCCGGCGGCCAAGCTGGTGGAGGCGACCGTCCGCAACAGCGCCAACCCGACCATGATGAACGCCGGTTACAAGGTGAACGTGATCCCCGGCGAGGCGGTCGCCTTCGTCGACGGGCGGTATCTGCCGGGCGCCGAGAGGGAGTTCACCAGCGCCCTCGACCGGCTGACGGGCCCGGAGGTGAGCTGGGAGTTCGCACACCGGGAGGTGGCCCTGCAGGCGCCGGTGGACGCCCCGGTCTTCGCGAGGATGCGGGCCGCCGTCGAGGAGTTCGCGCCCGAAGGGCACGTCGTGCCGTACTGCATGTCGGGCGGCACGGACGCCAAGCAGTTCTCCCGGCTCGGTATCACCGGGTATGGTTTCGCCCCGCTGAAGCTGCCCGAAGGCCTCGACTACCAGGCGCTGTTCCACGGCGTGGACGAGCGCGTGCCCGTCGAGGCGCTGCACTTCGGCGTCCGGGTGCTCGACCGCTTCCTGCGGACGGCCTAGGGGATGGGGGACGGGGTGCGGACGGCGCCGTACGGATCGTGGCCGTCGCCGGTCGACGCGGCACTGGCCGCCGCGCACGACGGGCAGCCGGAGTGGGTGGGCTTCGTCGGGGACGAGGTGTGGTGGACCGAGCCGCGCCCGGCCGAGGGCGGCCGCCGGGCGCTGGTGCGGCGGACGGCCGAGGGCACCGAGGAGGTCGTCCTGCCCGCGCCGTGGAACGTGCGCAACCGCGTGGTGGAGTACGGCGGCCGGCCCTGGACCGGGGCGGTGCACGGCGGCGCGCCGCTCGTCGTGTTCACGCACTTCGCCGACCAGCGGCTGTACCGGTACGAGCCCGGCGGCGCGCCGCGCCCGCTGACCCCGCTCTCCGCGCTGGGCGCGGGCCTGCGCTGGGCGGACCCGCGGCTGAACCTCGTGCGCGGCGAGGTGTGGTGCGTGCTGGAGGAGTTCACCGGGGACCACCCCTCGGACGTACGACGGGTCCTGGCGGCCGTACCGCTGGACGGGTCCGCCGCCGAGGACCGGTCCGCCGTACGCGAACTCACCAACGGGCGGCACCGGTTCGTCACCGGGCCCCGCGTCTCGCCCGACGGCCGCCGGGCGGCCTGGCTCGCCTGGGACCATCCGGGGATGCCGTGGGACGGGACCGAACTGCTCGTCGGCGACATCGGTGTCGACGGGACACTGCAGACAGTCCACACGGCCGCCGGCGGGCCGCGGGAGGCGATCGCACAGGCCGAATGGTCGGCGGACAACCGTCTTCTGTACGCGAGCGACCGCAGCGGCTGGTGGAACCTGTACCGGGACGGCACCCCGCTGTGTCCGCGCGAGGAGGAGTTCGCGGGCCCGCTGTGGAAGCCGGGCCTGCGCTGGTTCGCGCCGCTGGACAACGGCCTGCTCGCGGTCGTCCACGGTCGCGGGTCGGCCGTACTCGGGATCATGGACACGGAATCCGGGGAGATCGTCGACGTCGCCGGACCGTGGACCGAGTTCGGTGCCACCCTCGCCGTGCACGGCGGGCGCGTCGTCGGTGTCGGCGCCAGCCCGCGCACCGGGTACGAAGTGGTCGAGCTGGACACCACCACCGGCCGGGCCCGCGCCATCGGCGCCCGGCACCGGGACGCGGTCGACCCCGCTTACTACCCCGAGCCGCGGATCCGCACCTTCACCGGCCCGGACGGCCGCGAGGTGCACGCTCACGTCTATCCGCCGCACCACCCCGAACGGGCCGCGCCCGACGGCCAGGCCGCGCCGTACGTCATCTGGGCGCACGGCGGCCCGACCGGCCGGGCGCCGCTCGTCCTGGACCTGGCCATCGCCTACTTCACCTCCCGGGGCATCGGCGTCGCCGAGGTGAACTACGGCGGCTCCACCGGATACGGCCGCGCCTACCGTGAGCGACTGCGCGAGCAGTGGGGCGTGGTCGACGTCGAGGACTGCGCGGCGGTCGCCCGCGCCCTCGCCGAGGAGGGCACCGCCGACCCGGACCGGCTCGCGATCCGCGGCGGCAGCGCGGGCGGCTGGACCGCGGCCGCCTCCCTGACCACGACCGACGTCTACGCCTGCGGCACCATCGTCTACCCCGTCCTGGACCTGGCCACCTGGGGCCCGGAAGAGACCCACGACTTCGAGTCCCGCTATCTGGAGTCGCTGATCGGGCCGTTCGCCGAGGTGCCCGCCCGGTACGCCGAGCGCTCGCCGACCACCCACGCCGACCGGCTCACCGTGCCGTTCCTGCTGCTCCAGGGCCTGGACGACGTCATCTGCCCGCCCGCCCAGTGCGAACGCTTCCTCGCCCGGATCGAGGGCCGGAGCCTGCCGCACGCCTATCTGACCTTCGAGGGCGAGGGGCACGGGTTCCGGCGGGCCGACACCATGGTCCGCGCCCTGGAGGCCGAACTCTCCCTTTATGCTCAGGTGTTCGGGCTGGACGTGCCCGAGGTGCCGAGACTGGAGCTGCACACGTGAAGGAACTGACCCGGCCGGAACGGCTGGCCCCGGGCGCCCGGGTGGCCGTCGTCGCCCCCAGCGGGCCCGTGCCCGAGGAACGTGTCCAGGCGGGGCTCGATGTGCTGCGGGGCTGGGATCTCGATCCCGTGCTGGGACCCCATGTGCTCGATGCGCACGGCGAGTTGGGCTATCTCGCGGGCAGCGACGCCGACCGCGCGGCCGACCTGCAGCGGGCCTGGTGCGACCCGTCCGTGGCCGCGGTGCTGTGCGCCCGTGGCGGCTACGGCGCCCAGCGCATGGTCGACCTGCTCGACTGGGAGGCGATGCGCGCGGCCGGACCCAAGGTGTTCGTCGGATTCAGCGACGCCACCGTCCTGCACCAGGCGTTCGCCACCCGGCTCGGCCTGGTCAGCCTGTACGGACCGGACGCCGCCGGAGCCGACTTCATCAAGAGCGCCCGTGCCCAGGAGCATCTGCGGGCCACCCTGTTCGCTCCGGAGACGGTGCGGACGCTCGCCTCGGCCGGGGCGGCACTGGCGCCGGGGCGGGCCAGAGGGGTGACGCTCGGCGGCTGTCCGAGCCTGCTGGCCACCGACCTCGGCACCCCGTCCGGCGCGCCCGGCGCCCGGGGCGGGCTGCTGCTCCTGGAGGACGTCGGCGAAGCGCCGTACCGCATGGACCGGTTCCTGACCCAGCTGCTGCGCTCCGGCTGGCTCGACGGGGTCGCCGGGATCGGGCTCGGATCCTGGCGCGACTGCGGCCCGTACGAGCGGCTGCGCCCGGTCCTCGCCGACCGGCTCGGCGGACTCGGTGTGCCGGTCGTCGAGGAGCTGGGATTCGGGCACTGTGACGGCGCGCTGACGGTCCCCTTCGGGACGGTCGCCGAACTCGATGCCGATTCCGGCACGCTGACGCTGGACGAGCCGGCGCTGCGCTGAGCCGATGCTCGCCGACATCGCCGGGTGAGCGCCGTCGATGCGCTGGGTGACCGCCGCTGATGCGCCGGGCGGCGCCACCTGTTCGCTGAGTGACCGTAACTTAATCACTGCGCACGGCGTTCACCGGGTGCCTGGCCCACCCGTCCACTGAATCTTCGTCAAGAAACCACGTGCAGCGGGATAGCCCCACGCCTGACACGTGTCACAGCATGCTCCTCGGCCAGACCTACTGGTCGGAATTCGTGTGCCTCAGTGTGGAGGTCCCCGTGCCCCGACGTCTGCCCCGACCGGCACCCCGCCGGGTGTCCCGATCCCGAGCCGTCCTCGCCGCCCTCCTCGGCGCGGCCCTCATCACACCCCTCGCGCTCGCCGGCGGCCCGGCCCACGCGGTCGGCCGGTACACCGTCACCCCGCTGAAGTTCACCGTGCGGGCCGGCGGCCGCAGTTGCGCGGTCGACGCCGACCTGTACCGTCCCGCCGGAGTGGACCGCGCCCACCCCGCGCCCGCCGTGCTCGCCACCAACGGCTTCGGCGGCAGCAAGTCGGACGGCTCCACCGACGCCATCGCCAGGGCCTTCGCCGGGCGCGGCTACGTCTCCCTCGTCTACTCCGGCCTCGGCTTCGGCCACAGCGGCTGCCTGATCTCCCTCGACGACCCCGACAGCGACGGCAGGGCCGCCGCCCAACTGGTCGACTTCCTCGGCGGGAAGCGCTCCGCCGACGACGGCACCCGCGCCGACTTCGTCACCCTCGACGCCCCCGGCGACCCGCGCGTCGGCATGATCGGCGGCTCCTACGGCGGCGCGATCCAGCTGGCCACCGCCTCCGTCGACCACCGCGTCGACGCCCTCGTCCCGCTCCTCACCTGGAACGACCTCGTCTACTCCCTGGACCCGAACAACGCCGTCGGCACCCGCGACGTGCCCGGCGCCTTCAAGTGGCAGTGGACCAACGGCTTCTACCTGAGCGGCGAGACCCAGCCGCTCACCGTCCCGAGCCTCGACCCGACCCGGATCAACTCGGCGGCCTGTCTGCACTTCGTCTCGGACGTCTGCACCACCGTGCACACGCTCAACACCGGCAGCTACCCGGCCGATCGCACCGCCCGGCTGCTCGCCTTCGCCCGCCGCGTCTCCCCGGCGACGTACCTCTCCCGCGTCCAGGCGCCCACCCTGCTCGTGCAGGGGCAGGCCGACTCCCTGTTCAACCTCAATGAGGCGACGGCCAGCTACCGCACCCTCAGGACCCAGGGCACCCCGACCGCCCTGATCTGGCAGTCCTGGGGCCACAGCGGCGGCATCGCCGACCCCGCCGCCGGTGAACTCAACCTGGTCCAGGGCAACTTGGAGACCAGTTACGTCGGCCGCCGCATCCTCGCCTGGTTCGACCGCTACCTGAGGCAGGACAAGAACACCGACACCGGCCCCGCCTTCGCCTACTACCGCGACTGGATCACCGACCCCGGACGGACCTACGCCACCGCCGACCGGGTCCCCGCCCTCAGCCGGACCCTCTACCTCTCCGGGGACGGCAAACTGGTCGACAACCGCGCCAAGGTGGCCCGTGGCAGCCGCAGTTACACCAACTGGACCGTCCCGACGAGCCATTCGGAAAGCTCCCTGGCCGGAAGCCTCAACCTGCCCGACCCGGCGCCGTACGACACCCAGGGCACCTACCTCGCCTGGACCGGCGCCCCCCTCGCCGGGAACGTCGACGTCGTCGGCGCACCGCAGGTCACCCTGAAGGTCGTCTCGCCCAGGGCCGAGCGCGTCCAGAACTCCGCAGACGCCGCCGACAGACTGGTGCTGTTCGCCAAGCTGTACGACGTCGCGCCCGACGGCACCCAGACCCTCGTCCACCGGCTGGTCGCACCGGTCCGGGTACCCGACGTGACCAGGAACTTCACCGTCACCCTGCCGGGCATCGTGCACCGGTACGCGGCCGGGCACCGACTCCGCTTCGTGGTCGCGGCCAGTGACGACGCCTACTTCGGCAACCGGGGGATCAAGCCGGTGACCGTGGTCAGCGCACCCGGGGACACGGGGGTGCTGCGGCTGCCGGTCGCCGGCGGCTGAGAGCCGTACCGGGCGCCGCCGCGCGCCGCACCGGAGGCGCCGGCGCCGTGCCCCGAACCGCGCCCCCGGCCGGGCCGTATTACCCGAGACGGCACCGGCGGGGGCGCCGTAAGCTGGGCGGATGCCGCACACCACGCCCCACTACCTCGCCGAGGGCCCCCGCGTGGCCATCCGTCACTTCACCCTCGACGACGGCCCCGAGTTCACCGCGCGGACCCGCGAGAGCAAGGATCTGCACCGGCCCTGGCTGTTCCCGCCGGACACCGACGAGGCCTACGTCGCCTACGCCGGCGCGCTGATCGAGGACCCGGCCAAGGCCGGCTTCCTGGTGTGTGAGAGGGACGGCGGGGACATCGCCGGATACATCAACATCAACAACATCGTGCGCGGCGCCTTCCAGTGCGGTGCCCTCGGCTACGGGGCCTTCGCGCACGCCGCCGGGCGCGGTCTGATGCGCGAGGGACTCGACCTGGTCATCGGCTACGCCTTCGGTCCGCTGGGGCTGCACCGGCTGGAGATCAACGTACAGCCGGAGAACGCCGCCTCCGTCGCGATGGCGCGGGGCGGCGGCTTCCGGCTGGAGGGGTTCTCCCCGAACATGCTCTACATCGACGGCGCCTGGCGCGACCACGAACGCTGGGCGCTCACCGCCGAGATGCGCCCCGGCACCTGACCCGTCCCGTCTCGCCCCGTCTCGCCCCTTCGCTTCGATGAGGAGAGTCGTCATGCGGACGCTCGTCGTCCTCGACGCCCCGTCCAACCTGGGTCTGCGTCCGCCCGCCCCCGGCACGGTGCCCGGCTGCCACAAGCTCGCCGGCGCTCTCCGGGACCGGGGGATCGTGCGGAGGCTCGGGGCACGCGAGGGCGGCGTGGTGGTGCCGCCGCGCTACGACCGCGGTGACTGGCAGGAAGGCGACGGCGTGTTCAACGCCGCCGCGCTCGCCGCCTACACGGTCGAACTGGCCGACCGCATCGAACGGCATGTGCGCGCCGGGGAGTTCCCGGTCGTCCTCGGCGGTGACTGCTCCATCCAGCTCGGCGCGTCCCTCGCCCTGCGCCGCCTCGGCCGGTACGGGCTCGCGGCCGTCGATGCCTCGCCCGACTTCCGGCACACCGGCAACTCCGACCGGATCGGCGCGGCGGGCGGCGAGGAGGTGGCCCTCGCCACCGGACGCGGCCAGCGCGACCTCACCGACCTGGAGGGCCTGCGACCGTACCTGCGCGACGAGGACGTGCGCTTCCTCGGCATCCGCGACTGCTTCGAGGAGGACCGCGCCGAACTCGCGGCCCTGAAGATCCCCGTCGGCACCGTCGGGGACATCCGCGAACGGGGCGCCGCGGACCTCGCCCACGCCACCGCCGAGGTCTTCGGGATCCCGCAGCTGGACGGATTCTGGCTGCACCTGGACGCCGACGTCCTCGACCCGTCGGTCATGCCCGCCGTCGACAGCCCCGACCCCGACGGCCTGCGGCCCGAAGAACTCCTCGCACTGCTGCGCCCCTTGCTCGCCGCCCCGCACTGCGTGGGCCTCAACGTCACCATCTACGACCCCGACCTCGACCCGGACGGCACGGCAGGCACGCTCCTCACCGACCTGGTCGTGGACGCCTTTGCGCAATCCTGACCGGTAGCTCCCCTGGCCGACTCCCCGTACGCCGGGTTCCATGGTGATCGTGACGAGGATCCGACGTGAGGTACTGACGCTGCCCGCCGTGCAGTTGGGCCCGGACAACCCCCTGCCCCCGCTGCGCCCCCTGGACGAGGTCCACCGCATAGAGGACCGCGACCGGGAGGGCATGCCCGCCGACATGGCCCGCCAACTCAGCCAGGACCCGCTGCGCAGCCTGCTCCCGGTCCGCGTCCGCGACGGCTACGACAGAGCCCGCGAGCCCCGCGCCCTCGACGCCCTCGTGATCGAGAACGACCGGCTGCGCGCCACCGTCCTGCCCGGCCTCGGCGGCCGCGTCGCCTCCCTGCTCCACCTGCCCACCGGACGCGAACTCCTCTACCGCAACCCGGTGTTCCAGCCCGCCAACTTCGCCCTCAACGGCGCCTGGTACTCCGGCGGCATCGAATGGAACATCGGCGCCACCGGCCACACCACCCTCTCCTGCGCACCCCTGCACGCCGCCCGCGTCCCCGCCCCCGACGGCGGGCAGATGCTGCGCCTGTGGGAGTGGGAGCGGCTGCGTGACCTGCCCTTCCAGGTCGACCTGTGGCTCCCCGACGGCTCCGACTTCCTCTACGTCGGCGTCCGCGTCCGCAACCCGCACGAGCGCCCGGTGCCGACGTACTGGTGGTCCAACATCGCGGTGCCGGAGGAGCGCCGAATCCTCGCCCCCGCCGACGAGGCCTATCACTTCGGCTACGAACGCCGCCTGCGCCGGGTGCCGGTCCCGTCGTACGACGGCATCGACCGCACCCGCCCCCTCAACAGCCCCTACGCCGCCGACTACTTCTACGAGGTACCCGACGGCCGGCGCCGCTGGATCGCCGCGCTGGACGCCGAGGGCCACGGGCTGGTGCAGACCTCCACCGACACCCTGCGCGGCCGCAAACTCTTCGTGTGGGGCCACCGGCCCGGCGGCCGCCGCTGGCAGGACTGGCTCACCGCGCCCGGCACCGGCGGCTACTGCGAGATCCAGGCCGGCCTCGCCCGCACCCAGCTGGAACACGTCCGCCTGGACGCGGCGAGCGAGGTGTCCTGGCTGGAGGCGTACGGCCCGCTGGACGCATCGCCCGAGGGGGACTGGACCGGGGCCGTCCAAGGGGCCGAATCACGCCTGGAGTCGGCCCTGCCCCGCGCCCGCGTCGACGCGGCGTACGCGGCATGGCGGGAGTCTGCCGACACCGAACCCGCCGAGATCCTGGCCGCCGGATCCGGCTGGGGCGCGCTCGAAGTGCTGCGAGCCGACTGGAAGCTGCCCGGCACCCCGTTCCCCGAGGCCACCCTCGGCGAGGCCCAGGCGCCCTGGCGCGAGCTGCTGCGCACCGGGTCCCTGCCGGAACCGCGCCGGGTACGGCCGCCCGCCGAGACCCTCGTCGCCCCGCACTGGCGGGACATGCTGGAGACCGCCCCCGCCACCCCGCACACCGAGTACCACCTCGGTGTCGCCCAGTGGCACGCAGGCGACCGCGCCCAGGCCGTCCGCAGCTGGGAGCGCGCCCTCCCGCTCGCCCCCTCCCTCTGGCCGCTGCTGCGCTGTCTGGCCGTCGCCGACCAGGAGTCGGGTCACCACGAGCGGGCCGCCGAACGGTACGCGGACGCCTTCGACGACCTGTGCCGCGAACGGCGCGACGACGGCGCGGCCTGGACCGCCGCCGTGGCCGCGCTCGGCCGGGAAACCCTCCAGGCGCTGCTCCGGGTACGGCGGACGGCTGACGCCCGGACCGTCTGGGACCGGCTGCTGCCCGCCGTCCGCAGCCGCGGCCGGTTCCGGCTTCTCGAGGCCGAACTGCTGCTCGCCGAGGGACACCTCATCGAGGCACGGGCCGTCCTCGACGCGGGGCTGGAGGTCGCCGACCTGCGGGAGGGCGAGGAGGTGCTCGGCCGGCTGTGGTCCCGCCTCACCGACGAGCCCCTGCCCGCCCACCACGACTTCCGGATGCGGCCCGACCAGGTCTGAGCCGGGGCTCAGGTCCGCTGCTGGTCCACGTACTCGAAGATCGTCCCGTCCGGATGCATCGCCAGCAGATTCCGCCCGGCCGGTGTCGGCACCGGCCCGGCGAGGACCCGGGCGCCGAGGCCGGTCAGGACCTGGTGGGCCTCCTCCACGTCCTTCACCGCGATGGTCGCCGTCACCTTCCGCAGAATCTCCAGCTCCTCCTCCGGCCCGCTCATCAGCAGAAAGGAGCCGATCGCCGCCACCTGTACCCCGCCACGCTCGAACCGCATGGCTCTGCCACCGGCCAGCCGCTCGTAGAACGGGACCGCGGTTTCGAGGTCATCGACGCAGATACGCAGCGAGGCGCCCAGAATTTCCATGGACCTGAGCCTAGTTGGGGCGAGGGGAACCTTGCAGCCCACGCGGGGGCGGCACACCCGGGGGCGCGGGGCCGCATCATCCTGCGGCCCCGCCGCGCGGGCGCGCCAAGCCCCCGCCGGCCCGCATCCGGCAACGCGGCGACACCACACCCCCGGAGCCATACGGGTGGCCGGCGGAGAGTTTGCGTGCCCCCGGAGGGGTTACGCGGAATGCCTCGAACGAGCCGTACCGCCGGAGGCGCCCCGTGAGCCGACCTCACGTCGTGATCGTCGGCGCCGGTTTCGCCGGGTACCGGGCTGCCCGCACGCTGGCCCGGCTGACCCGGAACCGGGCCGACGTCACGCTGCTGAACCCGACCGACCACTTCCTGTACCTGCCGCTGCTGCCCCAGGTCGCCGCCGGCATCCTGGAGCCCCGCAGGGCCACCGTGTCGCTGCCGGGCACCCTGCGCGGGGTGCGGCTGGTGCTCGGCGAGGCAGACCACGTCGACCTCGACGCGGGCACCGTGCACTACACCGACCCCGAGGGCGGCCTCGGCACTCTCGGTTACGACCGGCTGGTGCTCTGCGTCGGCAGCGTCAACAAGCTGCTGCCCGTCCCCGGCGTCGCCGAGCACGCGCACGGCTTCCGCGGGCTGCCCGAGGCGCTGTATCTGCGCGACCACGTGACCCGGCAGCTGGAGCTCGCCGCCGCGGACCACGACCCGCAGAGCCGCACCGCACGGTGCACCTTCGTCGTGGTCGGCGCCGGCTACACCGGCACCGAGGTCGCCGCACACATGCAGCTGCTCACCGACCGGCTGGCCCGCCGCACCCCGCTGCCCGGCGGCGTCCGGCCCCGCTGGCTGCTGCTGGACGTCGCCGACCGCGTGCTGCCGGAGCTGGACGAACGGCTCTCCCGCACCGCCGACCGGGTGCTGCGGGCGCGGGGTGTGGACGTGCGGACGGGCACCTCGGTGCGCGAGGCCACCCATGACGGGGCACTGCTGACCGACGGGGAGTTCGTCCCCTCCCGGACCCTGGTGTGGTGCGTGGGCGTACGCCCGGATCCGCTGATGGCGGCCGTCGGGCAGCCGCTGCAGCGGGGCCGGCTGATCGTCGACCCCCAGCTGCGGGTGCCGGGCCGGCCCGAGGTGTTCGGCTGCGGCGACGCGGCCGCCGTACCGGATCCGGAGCGTCCGGGGGAGGTCACACCGATGACCGCCCAGCACGCGTGGCGGCAGGGCAAGGTCGCCGGGGAGAACGTGGCCGCCTCGCTCGGCCTCGGGCGGCGCCGGCGGGCGTACCGCCATCGCGACCTGGGTTTCGCGGTAGACCTGGGCGGGGTCCGGGCCGCCGCGAACCCGTTCGGCATCCCGCTGTCCGGCCCGGCGGCCGGCGTGGTCACCCGCGGCTACCACCTGGCCGCGCTGCCCGCGGGCCGCGTCCGGGTGGCCGTCGACTGGCTCCTGGACGCCGTACTGCCGCGCCAGGGCGTCCAGTTGGGCCTCGTCCGGTCCTGGTCGGTCCCCCTGGACACAGCCTCCCCGGAACTGCCCCGGGTGCCGGGCCCGGCCGCGGAGTGACCCCGCCGGCCGTGCCCCCGCCCGACCCTCGACCCTGTGCAAGGAACTCTGTGCAAGGAGACTCATGAACACCGCCGAACTCGCCGAACTGGGACAGCAGTTGCGCGTGGACAGTGTGCGGGCGTCCGATGCCGCGGGGTCCGGGCACCCCACGTCCTCGATGTCCGCCGCCGATCTGCTGGCCGTCCTGCTCGCCCACCATCTGCGCTACGACTTCGAGCGCCCCGAACACCCCGCCAACGACCGCTTCGTACTGTCCAAGGGGCACGCCTCGCCCCTGCTGTACGCCGCGTACAAGGCCGCCGGTGTCATCGAGGACGGCGAACTGCTCACCTTCCGCAGGATCGGCAGCCGGCTCGAAGGGCATCCGACACCGCGGCGGCTGCCCTGGGTGGAGACCGCCACCGGATCCCTCGGCCAGGGCCTGCCGGTCGGCGTCGGCATCGCCCTCGCCGGCAAGCACCTCGACCGCACCGGCTACCGGGTGTGGGTGCTGTGCGGCGACAGCGAGCTGGCCGAGGGCTCGGTGTGGGAGGCCGCCGAACACGCCGGGTACGAGCGCCTGAACAACCTGATCGCGATCGTGGACGTCAACCGGCTCGGCCAGCGCGGCCCCACCCGGCACGGCCACGACCTGGACGCCTACGCCCGCCGCTTCGAGGCCTTCGGCTGGCGCACCGTCGAGGTCGACGGCCACGACGTCGACGCGATCGACCGGGCCTACGGCGAGGCGCTCGCCACGGACGGACAGCCCGTCGCGATCCTCGCCCGCACCCTCAAGGGCAAGGGCGTCGCCGCCGTCGAGGACCGCGAGGGACACCACGGAAAGCCGCTGGCGGACGCCGCGGCGGCCATCGCCGAACTCGGCGGACCGCGCAATGCGCACGTCCGGGTCAACGAACCGCCGGCCGCCGCCACGCTGCGCGACCTGACCACCGAGGTGCTCCGGCTCCCGCGCTACGACAAGGGCGACGAGGTCGCCACCCGGGACGCCTTCGGCGCGGCCCTCGCCGCGCTCGGCACCGCCCGCGGCGACGTGGTCGCCCTGGACGGCGAGGTGGGCGACTCCACCCGCACCGGGGAGTTCGCCAAGGCCCACCCCGACCGGTTCTTCGAGTGCTACATCGCCGAGCAGCAGCTGGTCGCCGCGGCCGTCGGCATGGCCGTACGGGGCTGGCTGCCGTACGCCTCGACGTTCGCCGCGTTCTTCAGCCGCGCCTACGACTTCGTGCGCATGGCGTCCATCAGCGGCTCCGGGATCAACCTGGTCGGCTCGCACGCCGGTGTCGCGATCGGGCAGGACGGGCCCTCGCAGATGGGCCTGGAGGATCTGGCGATGTTCCGGGCCGTGTACGGCTCGACCGTGCTGTATCCGTGCGACGCCAACCAGACCGCCCGGCTGGTCGCGGCCATGGCCGGCCTGGACGGGATCCGCTATCTGCGCACCTCGCGCGGGAAGACACCGGTGATCTACGGCCCCGAGGAGGAGTTCCCGGTGGGCGGCAGCAAGACGCTGCGGTCGAGCGAGGAGGACCGGCTGACGGTCGTCGCGGCCGGGGTCACCGTGCCCGAGGCGCTGGCCGCGGCCGACCGGCTCGCCGAGGACGGCATCCGGGTGCGGGTGATCGACCTGTACTCCGTCAAGCCCGTCGACGAGGACACGCTGTACCGGGCCGCCGAGGAGACCGGCTGTCTGCTCACCGCGGAGGACCACCACGCCGAGGGCGGCCTCGGCGACGCCGTCGCGGAGGCCTTCGCCGACGGCCGGCCCGTGCCCCGGCTGGTCCGGCTCGCGGTGCGCACCATGCCGGGCTCGGCCGCGCCCGACGAGCAGCTGCACGCGGCCGGTATCGACGCCGTGGGCATCGCGGCGGCCGCCAAACTGCTGGTGGAGGAGGCCATCGTGCGCTGACCGCCGGCACTGCCACGGGGGCCGAAAGTCCGGCGACCTGTGGCGTGCCCCGGTCCGCAGGGCCAGGCTGGAGCTGAAGAACTCATCCCCGTTCTTCACTCCGAGGGGAGCCGGCATGGAACCGGACCGCGCGCCGAAGGAGACATCATGACCGGACCGCGCTACGTCTATGCCGTCTGCCGCCCCTTCGGGACGCCCCTGCAGGCCGACCTCAAGGGGGTCGGGGGCGCCTCGCCGGCCCTGCTGCGCCACCACGACCTGGCCGCGGTCGTCAGTACGCTCCCGGCGGCGGACTGCTCCGAGGAGGCGCTGAAGGGGCGACTGGACGACGAGGACTGGCTGGCCGCGACCGCCCTCGCGCACCAGGGCGTGATCGACGCGCTCACCACGGTCACCACCCCGCTGCCGCTCCGGCCCGGGATCGTCTTCCAGGACGACTGGTCGGTGCGCATGATGATCGAGGCCCGGGAGGACGAATTCCGGCGCACCCTCGACCGGCTGGAGGGCCGGGTGGAGTGGGGTGTGCGGCTGTACCTGCAGCCCGAGCGAGCAGAGCAGGCCCCCGCGCAGGCCGAGGCGTTCGCCCTGTCGCTGCACGAGCTTCTCTCCCGGCACGCCGAGGACTCCCGGCTGCACACACCGCAGACGCCCGCGCTGTCCCCGGTGCCCGGCCGGCGCGTCTTCGACGCGGCCTATCTGGTGCCCCGCGCGCATTCCGAGGAGTTCGTGGAACTGGTGGATCGTACGAGGCACGAGGCGCCCGGCATTCGCGTGGAACTCACCGGCCCCTGGGCCGCCTACTCCTTCACGGGAGAGGTGGTGTCCTGACGGCCTGCGCGGGGTGCACGGGGCGCGCGGGGCGCGCAGGGTGCGCGCGTCAGGCTTCCTTGCGGCACAGAATCTCGCCGTGCAGGACCGCGAACCAGCCGTCCTCCTGCCGGCCCCACTCCCGCCACGCCTCCGACACGGCTCGCAGCCGTTCCCCGGTCGCGTGACCGCCCTGCGTGGCCCGTTCCGCGTAGGCGGAGGCCACGGTGCGGTCCGCCCACAGGCCGCTCCACCAGGCCCGCTCCTCGGGCGTGGCGAACGTCCAGGTGGCAGAGGTGGCGGTGATGTCGGTCAGCCCGGCGGCCAGCGCCCACGCCGTCAGCCGGCGCCCGGCGTCGGGCTCGCCGCCGCCTGCCCGGGCCACCCGCTCGTACAGGTCCAGCCAGTCGTCAAGGCCCGGCACCGCCGGATACCAGGTCATCGCCGCGTAGTCCGCGTCTCGTACGGCGATGAACCCGCCCGGCCTGGTCACCCGGCGCATCTCGCGCAGCGCCTGCACCGGGTCGCCGACGTGCTGCAGCACCTGGTGGGCGTGGACCACGCAGAACGTGTCGTCCGGGTAGTCCAGCGAGTGCACGTCGGCGACCGCGAAGTCCACGTTGGCCAGACCGCGCCCGGCGGCGGTGGCCCGGGCCTGGTCCAGGATGCCCGGCGCGTGGTCGACGCCGGTGGCGTGGCCGTCCGGGACCAGTTTCGCCAGGTCGGCGGTGATGGTGCCCGGCCCGCAGCCGATGTCCAGGATCTTCATGTGCGGCTTCAGGGAGCCGAGCAGATAGGCGGCGGAGTTGGCGGCGGTCCGCCAGGTGTGCGACCGCAGCACCGACTCGTGGTGCCCGTGCGTGTAGACGGCGGTCTCCCGCGCTTTCGACATGGCTGTTCCCCTTCACCCTCGTCTCGGCTGGTACGTATCACCGTACGCGCGCGTGCCGAATGATGAGATCGCTGTCTTGCATGCTGGACAAGTGAGGCTGTTCGGTGGCCGGTTACTCTGAGGTGCCCGTTTCTTGTGCCTGTATGCGCCGGGCGCCCGACCGGTGCGTAAGGAGACCCCGGATGCGCCTCCTCCTCGTCCGTCACGGTGAGACCCCGTCCAACCTGGACCACCTGCTGGACACCGCCGTGCCCGGTCCCGGGCTGACCCCGCTCGGCGCGGCACAGGCCGCCGCACTGCCCGAGGCGCTCGCCGGCGAGGACATCGAGGCTGTCTACGTCTCCACGATGCTGCGCACCCGGCTCACCGCCGCCCCGCTGGCGGCCGCCCGGGGCCTGGAGGTGATCGTCCGCGACGGCATCCGCGAGGTGTCCGCCGGCGACCTGGAGATGCTGCCCGGGGAGTCCCCCGAGGGCCGCGAGTACATGCGCACAGTGTTCGCGTGGGCCGCCGGCGACACCGCGCAGCGCATCCCCGGCGGGGAGAGCGGCGAAGAGGCCCTCGCCCGGTACGACGCCGTGATCGCGGAGGCCGCCGCGAGCGGCGCCGCCGCCGTCGCCCTGTTCAGCCACGGCGCCGCGATCCGCCTGTGGACCGCCGCCCGCGCCGACAACGTCGACGTCGCCTACGCCGCCGCCCACCCCCTGCGGAACACCGGCGTGGTCGTCCTGGAGGGCTCCCCGGCCGACGGCTGGAAGGTCCTGTCCTGGGACAGCACCGTGGTGGAACCGGCGGGCGAGACCGGCCCGACGGGGGAGCCGGTGGAGACGGCGCAGTAGCAGCCGGTTGCTCACGGAGCCGGCACATAAGCGTTTGCCCCGGTACCGGCCGTCCCCGCAGAATGCCTGCCCATGGGACATCTGGAAGCCGCGCACCTCGAGTACCACCTCCCCGACGGGAGGACCCTGCTCGGGGACGTGTCCTTCCGGGTCGGCGAAGGCGCCGCAGTCGCCCTGGTCGGCCCGAACGGCGCCGGCAAGACGACCCTGCTGCGGCTGATCTCCGGCGAGCTGAAGCCGCACGGCGGCACCGTCACCGTCAGTGGCGGCCTCGGCGTCATGCGCCAGTTCGTGGGCTCCGTACGCGACGAGACGACCGTACGGGACCTGCTCGTGTCCGTCGCCCCGCCCCGCATCCGTGAGGCCGCACAGGCGGTCGACAAGGCCGAGCACGCCATCATGACCGTCGACGACGAGGCCGCCCAGCTGGCGTACGCGCAGGCCCTCGCCGACTGGGCCGAGGCGCGCGGCTACGAGGCCGAGACCCTGTGGGACATGTGCACCACCGCCGCCCTCGGCATGCCCTACGAGCGTGCCCAGTGGCGCCAGGTGCGCACCCTCTCCGGCGGCGAGCAGAAGCGCCTGGTGCTGGAGGCGCTGCTGCGCGGCACCGACGAGGTGCTGCTGCTGGACGAGCCGGACAACTACCTGGACGTGCCCGGTAAACGCTGGCTGGAGGAGCAGCTGCGGGGGACCCGCAAGACGGTCCTGTTCGTCTCCCACGACCGTGAACTCCTCGCCCGCGCCGCCGAGAAGATCGTCTCCGTGGAACCGGGCCCGGCCGGCGCCGACGCCTGGGTGCACGGCGGCGGCTTCGCCACCTACCACGAGGCCCGCCGCGAACGCTTCGCCCGCTTCGAGGAGTTGCGCCGCCGCTGGGACGAGAAGCACGCCCAGCTGAAGAAGCTGGTGCTGAGCCTCCGCCAGGCGGCTTCCATCTCCCACGAACTGGCGTCCCGATACGCCGCCGCACAGACCCGGCTGCGCAAGTTCGAGGAGGCCGGGCCGCCCCCGGAGCCGCCGCGCGAGCAGGACATCAGCATGCGCCTGAAGGGCGGCCGTACCGGTGTAAGGGCCGTCACCTGCAAGGGACTTGAGCTGACCGGCCTGATGCAGCCGTTCGACCTGGAGGTCTTCTACGGTGAACGGGTCGCCGTCCTCGGCTCCAACGGCTCCGGCAAGTCGCACTTCCTGCGGCTGCTCGCGGGCGAGGACGTCGCGCACACGGGGGAGTGGAAGCTGGGCGCACGCGTCGTACCCGGCCACTTCGCGCAGACCCACGCACACCCCGAACTGCAGGGCCGCACCCTGCTCGACATCCTGTGGAAGGAGCACTCCCAGGACCGCGGCGCGGCCATGTCGAGACTGCGCCGCTACGAGCTGACCCAGCAGGCCGAGCAGTCCTTCGACCGGCTCTCCGGCGGCCAGCAGGCCCGCTTCCAGATCCTGCTGCTGGAACTGGAGGGCGTCACCGCGCTCCTGCTGGACGAGCCCACCGACAACCTCGACCTGGAGTCCGCCGAGGCCCTCCAGGAGGGCCTGGAGGCCTTCGACGGCACGGTCCTCGCGGTCACCCACGACCGCTGGTTCGCCCGCTCCTTCGACCGCTACCTGGTCTTCGGCAGCGACGGCCGCGTCCGCGAGACCCCGGAACCCGTCTGGGACGAACGCCGCGTGGCACGGGCCCGCTAGCACCCGTGCCGGGCGGGGCCGGTGCATGCGGAGGCCCGGGAACCCGGATGTTCGTACAGTGGACTCAGGAACGCGAGCTCCATGGATTCCTCCCGGAAACCGCTCGGGGCAGTGCACGCCGGGCGGGTACCCGGACCAGGACCCACGGATACGGACACGACGAGCGGGGCACCACATGACCGGAGTCGACCCCAGCCGACTGGACGACCAGCAGCTCATGAAGGAGCTGGAGACGATCCACCGCACGCGCCACGACACCCTCCTGTACGGCTCCAACGACGCGCTGCGGACCCACAACGAGCGCATGGCGCAGCTGGAGGGCGAGTATCTGCGCCGCAACCCGCGCCGCCTGGTCAGCGCGGGCCGCACCCGCGAGGGCGCCCGGGAACGGCGCTGCGGCGAGGCGGCGACTCCGGAGGCGTCCGGCACCTGACGGGCACACCGGGCGCTCGTACGCGAACCGCGCGGTCATACGGCGGTCACACGAAAGGGCCGGCCCGAGCGGGCCGGCCCTCGGCCGACTGCGGTGGTGGCGGTGGCGGTGGCCGTGCGAATGCCGACACCGCGGCACGCCGGTCACCCCGCGTGATTTCGGGCGCCTGGTCTTGGCTATCGGCCACCGGCCAGTGCCTCGGCCAGCTGCTGTACGTTCTCGTAGCGCGCCGAGTGCGGCAGCCGGGCCACCGTGTCGACCAGCGCGGTCGGCGCGTTCCGCCGGCGCAGCATACGGGCCAGGTCACGCGCGGTCGCCGGGAAGGAGCTGCGGCTCAGGATCCGGGCCAGCTCCGCCCGCACCCGCTCCAGCGACGCCGGCGACCCCAGGCCGCCCACGGGCCCGCTCCACACCTCCGGATCGTCGTCGGCGGCCGGTTCCGGATCGTGCCACTCCTCCACGCGCGTCGGATGCCCGGACCGCAGCAGGTCCCTGAGCTCGTGCTTCATCTCGTCGTCCCGGTGAACGCTCAGCCGGTCACTGCCTCGCTGCATGTCTGCCTCCAAGGGGACTCGCCCTCGTCCTTGCCCGGCAGGAACTCCTGCGCCTTCTGCACCCTCCGAGTCACCCGCTCGGCGCACGGAAAACCTCGGAAACCGCTCTGCGACGCGCCGCGAGGCCGTACGACGCGGTGCGAGCCGGTGCGGCTCGGCACGCGATCGGCTCGGCCCGTGTGTGTCACCCGGCCGGGCGCCCGTGTCCCGCGAATGGGGCCCGGCCGCGCGCGCCGCGGCCTCGCACGGGCTGTGATGGCAACGAGGGCACGCCCCGTGCCTCCGTACCCGTGACGCCGTCCGGCAGTGCCGCCGCACCGCCGTACCGGTGCCCGACGCACTGCCGTAGCGGCGTCCGGCGTACCACCACCGCCGACCGTCCCGCCGCGCCCGCCGAGGAGCCCATCCCATGCGTCGCACCGTCCGCGCCCTGTCCGTCGCCTTCGCCGCCGGTGCCGCGCTCGCCCTGGCCGGGCCCGCCGCGTCCGCCGCCGAGGCCGGCCCGGGCACCGTGTCCCCGCCCCATGCCCTCGTCGCCGACGGCGTCCCCGGCCCGTGCGCGGCACCGCAGCAGTGCGGCGCGGCCCGGGACGGCGGCGCCCTGTGCCGGGACAGCGAGCCCTGCGAGGACGGCACCGGCTGCCGCCGCGGGGAGTCCTGCCCGAGCCGGGACGGCGCGGGTCCGTATGGCGTGAGCCCGAACGGTGCGGGTTCGTCTAGCGCGGGGCCGAACGGTGCGGGTTCGTACGGCACGGGTTCGTCTGGCGTGGGCCCGGACAGTGCGGGTTCGTACGGCACGGGGCCGAACAGTGCGGGTCCCTACGGCACTGGGCCGAACGTTGCGGGTTCGTCTAGCGCGGGGCCGAACGTTGCGGGTTCGTCTGGCACGGGTTCGTCTGGCACGGGTTCGTCTGGCACGGGTTCGTACGGCGTGGGTCCGGACGGTACGGCCTGCAAGGCGGGTGAGTCGTGTCAGGGCGGCGCGGGCTGCCAGGGAGGTGGGCCGTGCCTCGGTGGCGCGGGCTGTCAGGCGGGCCAGCAGTGCCAGGGCGGCGGCCATGAGTGCTCCGGCGCTGCCTGTGCCGGTGACGGTCACGCGTGCAGCGGCGGTGGAGTCTGCCCCGGCGACGGCGGTCACGCGTGCTCCGGTGGTGGAACCTGCCCCGGCGACGGCCACGAATGCACCGGCAGCAAGGCGTGCTCCGGCGACGGCCACACCTGTGGGAAGCCCGGCGACCGGCAGGACCACGGCGGCGACGGGTGCGACCCGGCCACCTCGGAACACCCGCCCCCCTCGCAACACGGAGTCCAGGCCGGCGCCGGAGGCAGTTTCACCGACTCGGTCCCCGCCCTCGCCGCCGGAGCCGCCTTCATCGCCGCGGCCTGCGGCGGAGCCGGTTACCGGCTCTACGGCAGCCGACGCACCGCGGGAGGCCGGCCCACGGACGTGTGACCGGGGCAACGCCGGTCACTCCCATGGCGAGCCGCCCGGCGGGTACACACCCTCACGAGAACACCGCCGGCCCGACCCCACACCCACCGACCCACACCCCGCACCCCACAGGCCACGACTCCCAGCCAGGGACACACACCACACAGCAGCCCACGACGACACAGCCCGCCCCGGCCGATCCGGCCCGGACCGGCGGCACCCGGCACCAGGACTGCGGAGGCGGACATGCGGCGGACGGACCCCGAAGGCCACGGCCCGGTCCGCTACGGCCCGCCCCTGCCCGGCGACGGCCTCCCCGTGCTCCCCGACCTCACCGCCGTACTGGCCGCCGCGGCCGGCCGCGCCGACGCCCAGCCCGTCGGCGGCGCCCCCGCCCTCCTCGAAGCCGCCTGCGGCTACTGGACCCGGCGCGGACTGCCCACCGTCCCCGACCACGTGGCCGCCGGCCCCGGCGCCCCCGCGCTGCTGCTCGCCGTCACCGCCGCGCTCGCCGGAGACGGCGCCGACGTCCTCGTCCCCCGCCCCTGCGCAGCCTGGTGGGCGCCCTACGCCCGGCTGCTCGGCCGGCCCGTCTACCACGTGCCCACCCCCGCCGAGAGCGGCGGCGTCCCCGACCCCTACGCCCTGCTGGAGACCGTCCGCCGGGTCCGCGCCGAGGGCGGCGAACCCCGGCTGCTCGTGCTCTCCGTCGCCGACGACCCCACCGCCACCGTCGCGCCGCCCGAACTGCTGCACGAGACCGTCGAGGCCGCCACCGCCGAAGGACTGCACCTGGTCAGCGACGAGACCTGGCGCGACACCCTGCACGACCCCCACGACACCGTCCTGCTCAGCCCCGCCGAGATGCTCCCCGACCAGGTCACCGTCGTCACCGACCTCGCCGGATCGCTGCTGCCGCCCGGCTGGCCCGCCGCCGTCGCCCGCTTCCCGGCCAGCGAGCCCGGAGGGCACCTCCACGCGCGCGTGCTCGACATCCTCACCGCGCTCGGAGCCCGCATCGCCGCACCCGTCGCCGCGGCCGCCGGCTACGCCCTCGACGAACCCCCGCCCGTCGTCGAGCGCCGCGAGGCCGCCGTACGACTGCACGCGCGCGTGGCCGTCGCCGCGCACGCCGCCGTCGTCGCGGCCGGTGCGCTCGCCCGCCCCCCGCAGGCCGGCCGCCACCTGTACGCCGACCTCGGCCCGCTGCGCGAACCCCTGGCCGCACAAGGCGTCGGTGACGCACAGGAGTTGGAGGACCTCCTCACCGCCCGGCTCGGCATGCCCGCGCCGGGCGGCCACCGCTTCGGCGACGACCTCCAGGCGCTGCGCGTACGACTCGCCACGGGCCCCCTGCTCGGCGGCACCGACGAAGAACGCACGGAATGCCTCACCTCACCCGCTCCGTTGGAACTGCCACACGTGCAACGCGCGTTGACCTCTTTGACGTCGGTCCTAGACGCCCTCCGCGACGACGCTCAGCGATGGGAGCCTCCTCGATGACGCAACAGACGCATGAGCCCGAGGCGCACGAACCAGAGACGTACGAGACGTACGAGCCAGAGACGTACGAGTCCGGATCAGCCACGACGACCAGGACGACGACCGCGACCACCGCACCGACCCGCACCACCCGCACACCGGCCCCCCTGCCAGCCCCTTTTCCCCCGCTGGCCGAGCCCCGTCCCCTCGGTGAACACCGCGTGTGGCCACGGACGTTCCACGACCGGCTCACCGCCCCGCTGCCGGGCCTCAAGGCCCTCGCCCGCTTCGCCCGCGAAGGCGCCGTGCGCCCCGGCGCCGAAGGTCTCGCCGGCGTCCCGGGGCTCCCCTGCGCACCCGCCCCGCTGCCCCGCGTCGACGCCCGCACCCTCGCCGTCACCTGGGCCGGACACGCCAGTTGGGTCGTCCGGATAGGCGGCCTGACCGTCCTCACCGACCCCGTCTGGTCCCGCCGCATCCTCGGCACCCCGGCCCGCATCACCCCCGTCGGCGTCCCCTGGGACACCCTGCCGCGCATCGACGCCGTCGTCATCAGCCACAACCACTACGACCACCTCGACGCCCCCACCCTCAGCCGACTCCCGCGGGACACCCCGGTGTTCGCGCCGGCCGGCCTCGGCCGCTGGTTCCGCCGTCGCCGCTTCACCAACGTCACCGAGCTGGACTGGTGGGAAGGTGCCGAACTGGCAGGTGTCCGCTTCGACTTCGTCCCCGCTCACCACTGGTCCAAGCGCACCCTCACCGACACATGTCACAGCCTCTGGGGCGGCTGGGTCCTCACCGACGCCGACGGACAGCGCCTGTACTTCGCGGGCGACACCGGCTACGGCCACTGGTTCTCCCGGATCGGGCGCCGCTACCCCGGCATCGACCTCGCCCTCATGCCCATCGGCGCGTACGACCCCCGCTGGTGGCTCAGCGACGTCCACTGCGACCCCGAGGAAGCGGTTCAGGCCACCCGCGACGTGGGCGCCCGCCGCATGGCCCCCATGCACTGGGGCACCTTCATCCTCTCGGCGGAGCCGGTCATGGAACCGCTCACGAGAGTGCGGGCGGCCTGGGAGAGGGCGGGACTGGAGCGCGAAGACCTGTGGGATCTTCCGATCGGCGCTTCAAGGGTGCTGGAGTGGAGCGCCCCGTCAGGGGCGCGAGAAACCACGACGGACCGTCAGTCCGAAGAATACGCAAACTCCAGCGGTGCTACCGAAATCGCCGCACCACACTCGGCATGACACTGAGCACCACGGTCAGCCCCACCGCCACCACAACCCCCTCCCAGGGTTCCTTGAACAACGATCCCCCCAATATCCCGATCACTTGATACGTGGCCGCCCAGGCCAGACACGCGGGCAGATTCCCCCGCGCGAACCTCGGCAACGGCCAGTCGGCCATCAGGCAGGCCAGCATCACCGGTATACGGCCGGCGGGCACCAGCCGGGACAACACCAGTACCGCGACCCCATGCCCGGCCAACGTCTCCCGCGCCGACGCCAGCCGCGCGTCCGGCGCTCTGGCCCGTAGCGCCTCCAGCCACCGCGACCCGTTCCGCGACCGCATCCCGCGCCGCCCCAGCCAGTACAGCGCCGCGTCCCCCAGGAACGCCGCCAGTGACGCCGTCACGAACACCAGAGCTAGCGAGAACGGCGCCGTCTGATGGAACGCCACCACCGCCGCCGAGCTCACCAGCGCCCCGGTCGGCACCACCGGCACCAGCGCCCCGATCAGCACCAGCAGAAACAACGACGGATAACCGATCGCCCGCTGCGTCGACTCCGGCGGCACGGTCGACGTGGTGGCGGCGAGCGCCGCCACGGAGGCCGGCCATCTCACCGCGCGGCCTCCAGCCGCACAGTCTCGCCGTGCCCCAGCCGGTGCACGGCGACCTCCGGCGCCGCCACGGCCGCCAGCCGCACGAACTCCTCGCCCGGCGCATGGAATTCGTGCGGACGCACCGCGTTCAGCCCGATCGGCCAGTACGTGCCGTAGTGCACCGGCACCGCGGCCCGCGGCGCCAGCCGTGCCAGCGCCCGTGCCGCCCGCCCCGCGTCCAGATGTCCCGCACCGAGACACGGCCCCCAGCCGCCCACCGGCAGCAGCGCCACGTCCACCGGCCCGACCCACTCGGCCATCGCGTCGAACAGCCCGGTGTCCCCGGCGAAGTAGGTCCGCGCCTCGCCCTCCACGACGTAGCCGAGCGCGGGTGAACGGTGCGGCCCCACCGGCAGCCGCCGCCCGTCGTGCAACGCCGGGACCGCCCGCACCAGCAGCTCACCGATCCGCACCTCGTCCCCGGGCGCCACCTCCGTCACCCGCAGCTGTCGCACCCGGCGCAGTCCCGGCACCGCCCGTGGTGCGCCCCGGGGTACGAGCAGGCGCGTGCCCGGGGCGAGACCGGCCAGCGAGGGCAGATGGAGATGGTCGGCGTGCAGATGCGAGACGAGCACCACGTCCGCGAGGCGGGCCCCGGCCGGCGGCAGGGCACCCCGGCGGCGCCGCAGATGTGCCAGCCGGCGGGCGAACAGGGGATCGGTGAGCACCCGTGTGTGCGCATCCTGCACCGTGCAGGTGGCGTGACCCCACCAGGTGATCTCCACCGGCACCCTCTTCGCCTCCTTCACGCGGCTCCCCGAAGCCTACGGGCAGGAGTAGGGTCGGCGACGAAACCCGGAGGTGAGGGGGACGCCATGGGACAGCTGCGGGGTTCCTCAGGCAGGTCCACGACCGAAACGCCCATGACGGTGCGGGTCACCGCCATCGCGAGCCTGACGCCGCTCGAGGAGCTGGAAGCGGACCCGTTCCTCGTCGACTCCCGCAGTCAGCACGCCATGTGCGCCCGCTGGGCCGCCGAACGCGGCTACGTCATCGCCCGGGAACTCCTCGTCGGCGGACTCCGCTTCGACCACTGCGCGTTGTGGGACGGTGTCCGGCCCGGCGTGGACGTCTTCGTCGCCCCGAGCATGCGCGTGCTCCGGCGGGCCCTGTCCTCGGTCGAGGCATTCACCGCCGAGTGCGCGCGCCGCGGCGTACGGGTCGAGACCGTCGGCCGGGCCGAGCCGTCGTACGACGCCCAGATGAAGGCCCGCGTCCACCGTCGCCTGTCCATGCCGACGGCCGGGTACGACGGCCGCTGACACCCCGGCCGAACCGACCCGACCTCGCCGGTATGACAAGGTGGAGGACGGCCTGCCGGGCCGACGAGGCGAGACGGGGTCCCTCCTGGCAGAGGCGGGGGAGAGCCGGGACGTGAGGTGTGCGGGGCGTGCGGGGTGTGCGGTGGCGGCGGGTCGTCAGTCAGCTCGGGCGGAGCATCGCCGTATGGGCGGTCTCCACCCTCACCATGCTGGTCCTCGCCGTGGTCCTGCCCGACTTCCAGCTCCAGTCCGCCGACGGTGACAGCGCCACCCGTATCGCGATCACCGCGGCCTGCGGCGCCGGCGCCTTCGGTGTGCTGTCGGCCGTGGTCTGGCCGCTCCTGGTCCGGCTCCTGCTGCTTGTCCCCGCCTTCGTGCTCGGCCTGCTGGTCTTCTTCCTCAACGGCTCCCTGCTGCTGCTCGCCCTGCGCATCAACCCCTCCGGCCGCGGCGCGGCCGCCCCCGAGACCGCCGTGATCGTGGCCGCGGTGATGTCCGCCGTCGCCTCGGCCACCGGTGCGGCCCTCGCCGTACGCGACGACGAGACCTACCGGCGCCGGCTGCACCGTCTCGCCGCCCGCCGCCGCAGATCCGACCCGCCCTGCCCCGTCACCCCCGGCCTGGTCTTCGTCCAGCTCGACGGCGTCGGCCACGACGTACTGCGGGACGCGGTCCGCAGGGGCCTGATGCCGACGGTCGCGCGGTGGCTGGGCGAGGACGGCGTACGGCAGTCGGCCGACCGTACACAGCCGCAGGCGGACGGCATGCCATCGGCTGTGGACGGCATGCCGTCGCCCGGCCACCGCCCACAGCCGACCCACCGCCTCACTCCCTGGCGTACCGACTGGTCCAGCCAGACCGGCGCCAGCCAGCTCGGCATCCTGCACGGCAGCACCTTCGACGTGCCGGCCTTCCGCTGGTACGAGAAGGACCGCGGGGAGGTGATGGTGTGCAACCGGCCGACGAGCGCCGCCGAACTGCAGCGGCGCGCCATGGTGCGTACGGGCGACGGTGGACTGCTCACCGTGGACGGCGCCAGCCGCGGCAACCTCTTCAGCGGCGGTGCCGGGGAACAGGCCCTCGTGCTGTCCATCGCGACCCGCCGCCGCGCCAGGCAGAACCGTTCCCGGGCCGGCTACTTCGCCTACTTCTCCGACCCCGCGGGCGCCGTCCGCACCGCCCTCTCCTTCGTCGCCGAGGTGGTCCGCGAGATCGGCGAGTCCACCCGGGCCCGGCTGCGCCGGCAGCGCCCGCGGGTGGGCCGGGGCGGTCTGTATCCGTTCGTGCGTGCCTTTGCCACCGTCGTGGAACGGGACGTCGTCGTCGCCGCGGTGATGGGCGACATGCTCGCCGGCCGCACCGCCGTCTACGCCGACCTCGTCGCCTACGACGAGGTCGCCCACCACTCCGGCCCGTGCAGCCGGGACGCCGAGAAGGTCCTGCGGCGCCTCGACCGGTCCCTCGCACTGCTGCACCGGGTCGCCGAACACGCCCCCCGTCCCTACCACGTCGTCGTCCTCTCCGACCACGGACAGAGCCCCGGCGAGACCTTCCACGCCCGCTACGGCCTCACCCTCGGCGACCTCGTCCGGGCCGGCTGCGGGCTGCGTGTGCCGCGCCGGGCGATGGGGGTTCCCCCACGCGTTCAGCAGTGGGGGAGCACGCGCAGTGGTGCCGAGGCCCGTGCCGCGGTCCGGGCCGCACTGCGCAGGCCCGTGGAGGAGAAGGGCGGGCGGCGCCGCCCGGTCCGCGGCGCCGAACCGATCGTGCTGGCCTCCGGCAACCTCGGCCTGGTCTCCTTCCCGGACGTGCCCCACCGCATGACCAAGGAGGAGATCGACGCCCGCCACCCCGCCCTGCTCAGCACCCTCGCCAACCACCCCGGCATAGGTTTCCTGCTGGTGCGCAGCGCGGAGCACGACGGCGTGGTGCTGGGCGCGCACGGCGCCGAGATCCCGCTCGCCGGCCTCGACGCCGAGCCGGGCCCGCTGGCCCGGTTCGGTGCCGGTGCCGCCGACGCGGTCCGCCGCACGCACTCCTTCCCGCACACCGCCGACATCATGGTGAACTCGGCCCACGACCCGGCCGACGGCGCGGTCCTCGCCTTCGAGGAGCAGATCGGCTCCCACGGCGGTCTCGGCGGCGCCCAGTCCCACCCGTTCCTGCTCTCGCCGCTGGAGCTGTCCGCCCCGGCCGGCGGCGGGGCGGAACTGACCGGCGCCGAGCACGTCCACCGCGTACTGCGCCGCTGGCTGCGCGAGCTGAACGGACCCCAGGTCCCGCTCACCGACGCAACCGAGGAGGAGCGGGTCGCCTGAGAGCGGAAGAGCGGGGCCGCCTGAAATTCGGCTGCGCCCGCCCCGTCGGACACCGACACTGATCGAGTCGTACACCACGTACACCACTCGAAACCCCCCAAGGATGCTCCGCGTTGCAGGCCGCCGTCACCGTCACTCCCGCCCGCGTCCCCGAACTCCTCCTCGGCCTCGCCACCGTCCGGCCCGTCTTCCTCTGGGGCGCCCCCGGCATCGGAAAGTCGTCCCTGGTAAGGGAGTTCGCCGACTCGCTGGGCCTGGAATGCGTGAGTCTGCTCGGTACCCAGCTCGCCCCCGAGGACCTGATCGGCGTCCCGCAGATCCGCGACGGGCGGTCGGTGTTCTGCCCGCCGGAGGCCATCGCCCGTAACGAGCCGTACTGCCTGTTCCTGGACGAGCTGAACGCGGCCACCCCGGATGTGCAGAAGGCGTTCTACTCGCTGATCCTCGACCGCCGTATCGGGAACTACGAGCTGCCCAGCGGGTCCATCGTCATCGGCGCCGGGAACCGGGCCACCGACAACGCCCTCGCCCGGCCGCTGGCGTCCGCCCTGGTCAACCGGCTCGCCCATGTCCATCTGGAGGTCTCCGCCACGGACTGGCTCGCCTGGGCGGCCGAGAACGGCATCCACCCCTGGATCCTGGACCACCTCACCGACCGGCCCGACCATCTGTGGTCCAAGCCGCCGAAGACCGAGGAACCCTTCTCCACGCCCCGCTCCTGGCACATGCTCTCCGACGCCCTGCACTCCTTCGGTCCCGACCTCGACGAGCCGACCCTGACCGTCCTCGCGCACGGCACGCTCACCCCCGCGCACGCGACCGCGTTCTGCGGCTACGTCAAGGTCGTCCGCAGCCGGTTCGGGATCGAGGCGATCCTCAAGGGCGACGCCCGCTGGCCGCACCGCCCGCAGGACCGCGACCTGCTGTACTACCTCGCCGAGTCGTTCCGCGGGCGGCTCGTCAAGGAGCTGCCCGTGAGCAAGGAGCACATGTCGGCGAACGGCCGGCAGACCGCCTACCGCGCCAAGTCGCTGCTGGTGCAGCTCGCCGAGATCTCCGTGGAGGTCGCGCAGACCGTCATCGCGCCGGATGCCGACGGCAACCCCGTGCTGCCCTCGTGGTTCCTGGTCGAGGCCGCCCGCGACATGCCCCGCCTGGTGGAGGCCCGGCGGTGAGCCGCACCGGGCCGAAGAAGACGGAACCGAAGAAGAAGCGCGACCTCGCCGGCGAGGCGTTCGCCGAGGGGATGCGGCTGCTGCGGGCCAACCCCGCGCTCGCCGCCGTCGACTTCGGCGTCTGCCGCCGCGAGAGATGCGCCTTCGCCCCGCAGGGCGGTCTGCTGGCCGTCGACTCCGACGGCACCGTGCACGCCCGCCCCGAGCGGCTCGCCGAGCCCGGCGCCTGGGCCTGGGCCCTCGCACACGCCGCCCTCCACCTCGGTTTCGGGCACGTCCCGGCGGCCAAGGGGCGGCGCGAGCAGCCCGACCGGTACGACCTCGCCGCCCGCTGTGTCGTCGTCAACCGTTTCCTGCTCGGCTTCCCCGTCGGCACCACCCCCGACGACCTGCCCACGAGCTATCCCGACGGGGACGAGGAGCGGCTCGCCGCGCGCTGGCGGGCCCACGGCCTGCCGCCCGCCTACGAGCACTGCGGCACCGCCGGCGGCACACCCGACCAGGTGCTCACCGAGTGGCTGCCCTGGCAGGGCCCGGTCCCGGACCGGCAGCTGGCCTTCGCCACCGCGCTGACCCGGACCGTGTCCGCCGCGATGGACATGGCCGGCGGCCGCCGGGACTCCCTGGACGGCGAGAGGCTCCCGCGACGCCCCTGGGAGCGCGCCCTCGGCTGGTTCGTCTCCTCCTATCCGCTGCTCGGCGGCATCGCCGCCGGCATCAGACTGGTCGCCGACGCCGAACTCGCCCGCGCCCACGGCATCGCGATCGCCGCCGTGAACCCCGAGGCCGGCGAGATCTACATCAACCCGCTGCGCACGTTCGACGACGAGGAATGGCGGTTCGTCCTCGCCCACGAGATGCTGCACGCGGCCCTGCGCCACGGCGACCGCTGCGGCCCCCGCGACCCCTTTCTGTTCAACGTCGCCTGCGACTACGTCGTCAACGGCTGGCTGATCGAGATGGGCGTCGGCACCATGCCGGAGGGCCTGCTGCACGATCCGCAGCTCACCGGGCTGTCCGGCGAGGAGGTCTACGACCGCCTCGCCGGCGACCTGCGCCGCATCCGCCGCCTGGCCACCCTGCGCGGCAAGGGCACCGGCGACGTCCTCGGCGCCCCGCTCGGCCCGCCCGGCGACTACGTCGACCTGGACGAGTTCTACCGGCGCGGCCTCGGCCGCGGCCTGGACCTGCACCAGGCGCAGGATCGCGGCTTCCTGCCCGGCGGCCTTGTCGAGGAGATCCGCGCGCTCAGCCATCCGCCGCTGCCCTGGGACGCCCAACTCGCCCGCTGGTTCGACGAGTTCGTGCCGCGCCCGGAGTCCGTACGGTCCTACGCCCGCCCCGCCCGCCGTCAGGCGTCCACCCCCGAAATCCCGCGCGCGGGCCGCTGGTTCCCGCCCGAGGAGGTCGCGCGCTGCACCTTCGGGGTGGTCCTGGACACCTCCGGCTCGATGGACCGCACCCTCCTCGGCAAGGCCCTCGGCGCGATCGCCTCCTACGCCGAGGCCCGGGACGTACCGGCCGCCCGCGTGGTCTTCTGCGACGCCGCCCCGCACGACGCCGGCTACCTCCCGGTCACCGAGATCGCGGGCCGGGTACGGGTGCACGGGCGCGGCGGCACCGTCCTGCAGCCCGGCATCGACCTGCTGCACCGGGCCGAGGACTTCCCGCCCGCCGCACCGGTGCTGGTGATCACCGACGGCTGGTGCGACGTGCTGCGGCTGCGCCGCGAGCACGCCTATCTGATCCCGCAGGGAAGTCACCTTCCGTTCACGCCGCGTGGGCCGGTCTTCAGAGTGCGATGAGCCCGGATGTGATCGGATAGGGACACGGAAAACCCCGTAACGGGATCCCACGTGAAAGGAACCATCGTGGCCACCACGCGCACCGCACACACCGTCTGGGAAGGCAACCTGCTCGAGGGCGACGGCGTCGTCACCTTCGACTCCTCCGGCATCGCCCAGCAGCCGGTCACGTGGGCCTCGCGCTCCCAGGAGGCGAACGGGAAGACCAGCCCCGAGGAGCTGATCGCCGGCGCCCACTCCAGCTGCTTCTCCATGGCCCTCTCGCACGCCCTGGCCGGTGCGGGCAACCCGCCCACCCGGCTGGAGACCAAGGCCGACGTCACCTTCCAGCCCGGCGAGGGCATCACCGGCATCCACCTCACCGTGCGCGGCGAGGTGCCCGGCCTGGACGCGGAGGGCTTCGCCGCGGCCGCCGAGGAAGCCAAGAAGAACTGCCCGGTCAGCCAGGCCCTGGCCGGTACGACGATCACCCTGACGGCCGAGCTGGCCTGACGCTCCTGCGCCGATGCCGCGTCCCAGGTCAGGGGGCGCGGCATCGCCGTTCCCGGCCGCTGGGGCATTGACAGCGCCGTACGCGCGTTTTCTGCTGATAGTGACGCCCTGGCGGAAGGGGACGAACCATGGCACGTGCGGTCGGGATCGATCTCGGGACGACGAACTCGGTGGTCGCCCTCCTGGAGGGCGGCGAGCCCACCGTCGTCACCAACGCGGAGGGTGCGCGGACCACACCGTCGGTGGTGGCGTTCGCGAAGAATGGCGAGGTACTGGTCGGCGAGGTCGCCAAACGGCAGGCCGTGACGAACGTGGAGCGCACGGCCCGCTCGGTGAAGCGGCACATGGGCGACGCCCACTGGCGCTTCCCCGAGCAGGGCACCGTCGACGGCACCCGGCTGCGCGCCCAGGAGCTGTCCGCGCGGGTGCTGCAGAAACTGAAGCGGGACGCGGAGGCCTACCTCGGCGAGGACGTCGCGGACGCGGTGATCACCGTACCCGCGTACTTCGACGACGCCCAGCGGCAGGCCACCAAGGAGGCCGGGGAGATCGCGGGCCTGAAGGTGCTCAGGATCATCAACGAGCCGACCGCCGCCGCCCTCGCCTACGGCCTGGACCGCGGCGAGGAGCAGACCGTGCTGGTCTTCGACCTCGGCGGCGGCACCTTCGACGTGTCCCTGCTGGAGATCGGCGACGGCGTCATCGAGGTGAAGGCCACCAACGGCGACACCCACCTGGGCGGCGACGACTGGGACCAGCGGGTCGTCGAGCACCTGGTGAAGCGGTTCAAGGGCGGTTACGGCATCGATCTGGGCGCCGACAAGATGGCCGTGCAGCGGCTGCGGGAGGCCGCCGAGAAGGCCAAGATCGAGCTGTCGTCGTCCTCGGAGACCACGATCAACCTGCCCTACATCACCGCCTCCGCCGAGGGCCCGCTGCACCTGGAGGAGAAACTGACGCGGGCTCAGTTCCAGGAGCTGACCGCGGACCTGCTCGACCGCTGCAAGAAGCCCTTCCACCAGGCCGTGCAGGACGCCGGGATCCAGCTGTCCGCGATCGACCACGTCATCCTCGTCGGCGGCTCCACCCGGATGCCCGCCGTCACCGGCCTGGTGCGCGACCTCACCGGCAAGGACCCGCACAAGGGCGTCAACCCCGACGAGGTGGTCGCCGTGGGCGCCGCCCTCCAGGCAGGTGTCCTGCGCGGCGACGTCAAGGACGTGCTGCTGCTCGACGTCACCCCGCTGTCCCTCGGCATCGAGACCAAGGGCGGCATCATGACCAAGCTGATCGAGCGCAACACCACGATCCCCACCCGCCGTTCGGAGATCTTCACCACCGCCGCCGACAACCAGCCCTCCGTCGGCATCCAGGTCTACCAGGGCGAACGCGAGATCGCCGCCTACAACAAGAAGCTCGGCGTCTTCGACCTCACCGGGCTGCCGCCCGCCCCGCGCGGCGTCCCGCAGATCGAGGTCGCCTTCGACATCGACGCGAACGGGATCATGCACGTCTCGGCGAAGGACCTGGCGACGGGACGCGAGCAGAAGATGACGGTGACCGGCGGTTCGGCACTGCCCAAGGAGGACATCGACCGCATGATGCGGGAGGCGGAGCAGTATGCCGAGGAGGACCGCAACCGCCGCGAGGCCGCCGAGACCCGCAACCAGGCCGAGCAACTCGTCTATCAGACGGAGAAGTTCCTCCGCGACAACGAGGACCGCATCCCCGCCGACACCAGGACGGAGGTCCAGGAAGCGGCCACGGAACTGAAAGGGCTCCTGGAACGGAACGCGGAGACCGGCGAACTCCGCGCCGGCGTCGAGAAACTCGCCACCGTCAGCCAGAAGATGGGCCAGGCCATGTATGCGAACGCCTCCGCCACCGGCGGCGAACCGGGCCCGGCCACGGAACAGGGCACCCCCGCTGACGAGGAGGGCGTGGTGGACGCGGAGATCGTGGACGAGGACAAGGACACCAAGGGCGGCGCGGCCTGACACCGGGCGCCACCGCCGTGTCGTTGCGGAGGGTCCTCATGAGCGCATCCCGGTCCATACGGTCGGCAGTGTGGCGCATACCGCGTCCAGGACGGCCGCATACGGAGTGCCGTAGTCGGTCAGCCGGGTGCGCAGCTGCTCCAGGCCGTCGCGGTATTCGGTCAGCAGGCCGGTGTCGCCGGTCCGTGCGGTGAACTCCAGCACCGCCGGCAGGAAGTCCGGCAGCTCCTCCTCGCTGAACTCCAGGCCGTGCGCGCGGTAGACGTCCTTGAAGCGGACCAGGCACATGTCGCGCCGGCGGGAGTCGCCGTCGTGCCACCAGCGCAGATACAGGCTGTGCCGGTTCTTGAAGCCGAAGACCTGCACATAGTGCGCGGCCAGTTCCCGCGGCGGGGTGACCGCGGCGTGGTCGGCGAACGTCCGCAGCTGCGGGGCGGCTTCGCGCAGCAGCGGCAGCCGGGCGATCAGATCGTCGTCCGGGTAGGTCAGGCAGAGCGCGGCCGCCTGGTACAGCACCGAGTCCGAGGGCATCAGGTCTCCTCCGCGTCGGCCGGGTCGCCGGAGGTCTGCCGTCTGCGCAGACCACGTGCGCTCCCTCGGCTCCCCCGTGGTCAAACCTAGGGGCGGGCGCGGAAGCGCACCTGTTCACAGACCCGTACGGGTCACGGCTTGACCGCCACCCCCGCGTACACCGGTACGGCCCCCTCCGCCTGGGCCGTCACGTCCTCCGGGTCCGGGCGCCAGCCGTACACCGGGATGACACCCGGGCCGAGCAGCTCCAGGCCGCCGAAGGAGCGGCAGAACTCGGGCAGCGTGCGCGGGTGGAACGGCGTGCCGCTCCTGCGGAACAGCTCGGCGGCCGTGGCCACACACTCGGGGCTCGGATCCTGTGTGACCTGGGAGAGGATCAGGAAACTGTCCGTGCGGCCCTCGGCGGAACTCTGCAGCAGGGCCTCGGCGTGCCGGAGCACGATCGGGTCGTTGTCCGCGTAGACCACCTTCGACTCCGGTGCCACCCGCTGCGCCACCTGGTGCAGATTGGGCTCGGTGGGGATGCCGGTGCCGATGTCGAGGAACTGGCGTACACCGGCCTCGGCGGCCGTGCGGACGACCCGGTGCATGAACCGGCGGTTGGCCCGCGCCCCGCGTACCGCTGTGCTGTTCCCCCTAGGTCTGTCGTGTCACAAGGTCTTGCGGAACTCCCGCAGCAGGGTTCGCGTGCGCTGTGTCGACGCGGCCCGCGCCGTCATGTGGTCCAGCACCTCCAGGTGCGCCGCGACCTCATGGCGGGAGTCCAGATACAGCGCGCCGGTCAGATACTCGGTGAACACCATGTCCGGCAGCTCCGGCTCGGCGAACCGGAACAGCGTGAACGGCGCGTACGTCCCCGGGTGCGGGCCCGCCGCGAACTCGGCGACCTGCAGCGTGACCCGGTCCCGCTCGGCGTACTCGAGCAGCTTGTCCAGCTGGACCCGCAGCACTTCGGGCCGCGCGCTCACCGGGCGCCTCAGCACCGTCTCGTCCATGATCACCCACAGATGGGGCGGGTCGTCCCGCTCCAGCAGCCGCTGGCGTTCCATGCGCAGCGACACATGCCGTTCCACGATCCCGGGCGAGGTCTGCCCGATCGTCCCGGCCTCCAGCACCGCTCGCGCGTAGTCCTCGGTCTGCAGCAGGCCGGGTATGAAGTGCGGCTCGTAGGAGCGGATGATCCGGGCGGCGCCCTCCAGGCTGACGTACAGGCTGAACCAGTCCGGGAGGACGTCGTGGAACCGCTGCCACCAGCCCGGCTGGTTCGCCTCCTCGGCCAGCCGCACGAACGCGGCCGCCTCCTCCTCGGCCACCCCGTAGGTGTCCAGCAGCACCTGCACGTAGGGGATCTTCAGCGCGACCTCGGCCATCTCCATCCGGCGTACGGTCGCCGACGCCACCCTGAGGACGCGGGCGGCCTCCTCCCGGCTCAGGCCGGACGCCTCGCGCAGCTCCTGCAGCCGTTTGCCGAGCACCACCTGGCCCACGGTGGGCGCAGCCCGCCGCTCACTCACGCCACGCCCTCCCCTGTGCGCAGAGACACCCCGGCAGTCTGCCACGTGATCCCCTTTCGCACACGGTTCCGAGGGGATCGGGGACGGCGGAGCGCGGTCAACCGGCCAAGGTGTGCAGGTACTTGGCGGTCGCCGGGTCGGCCGGCAGGAACGTCTCGATGGCGAGCTCGGCGACGGTGACGTCCATCGGGGTGTTGAACGTGGAGATCGAGGACACGAACGACAGGATCCGGCCCTCGTGCTCGATGCGCAGCGGCAGCGCGAAGTACGCGACGGGCTCGGCCGGTGCGTCGTCCTGCGCGTCCTCGGGCACCGGGTAGGCGGCCACCTCCTCGTACAGGGCGCGCAGCTGGTCCGAGCGCTGCAGGGCGATCTGCCGGTCCATCTGCGCCAGCAGATGCCCGCGCCACTCGCGCAGATTGCGGATGCGCGGCGCCATCCCCTCGGGGTGCAGGGTCAGCCGCATCGCGTTCGGCGCCGGCGCCATCAGCTTCTCCGGCACGCCGTCCAGCAGCATCGTGATGCCCCGGTTCGCGGCGACGACCGTGTAGCCGGCGTCGACCACCAGCGCCGGGTAGGGCTCGTAGCCCTGGATGAGGCGCTCCATGCCGTCGCGCAGCGCGTCCAGCGCCGGGTCGTCCAGCGGGGTCTCCGGGTAGTGCGGGGCGTAACCGGCCGCCAGCAGCAGGGAGTTGCGCTCCCGCACCGGCACCTCGAGATGCTCGGCGAGCCGCAGCACCATCTCCTCGCTCGGCCGGGACCGGCCGGTCTCGATGAAGCTGATGTGCCGGGCCGAGGAGTCGGCGCGCAGCGCCAGCTCCAGCTGGGAGACCCGGCGCCGCTCCCGCCAGGCGCGCAGCAGCGGGCCGACACCCTTGCCGGCGGCGGCTGGGGCGGTGGCGGACGCGGAAGGGACGGCGGTGACAATGGTCATACGTCCGACCGTAGTCCAGGAGTTGTGGAGAATCCCATGCACCAGCCGTTGGCGCAGCCATGGCCGACGTCGTCCCCTCAGGTGTCCCTGCAGGCCGCGGCCGTGTACCGGGCCAGGGTCCGCGGCTGTCTGCTCGGCGGCGCGCTCGGTGACGCCCTCGGCTACGCAGTGGAGTTCTCCTCCCTGGACCGGATCCGCGCCACGCACGGCGCACGTGGCGTCACCGGTCTCGTCCCCGGCGCGCACGGATCGGTCGGCCTGATCAGCGACGACACCCAGATGACCCTGTTCACCGTCGAGGCCCTGATCCAGGCGCACGCACGGGAGCGCGAGAAGGGCATCGGCGGCGCCTGGTCCCGGCTGCTGAGCCAGGCCTACGAGCGCTGGCTGCAGACCCAGGAGCTGAAGGCACCGGCCCAGCCCGGCCCCCAGCAGCCGGTCCCCTCGTACGGTGCACCGGCCCAGCCCGGCGAACCGGCCGGCGGTCTGGTCACCGAGGCTTGGCTGTACTCCCGCCGCGCCCCCGGCAACGCCTGCCTGTCGGGTGTCGCCCAGGGGTACACGCCCGACCCCGCGCTCCCCCTCGACGGCACGCCCGGCCGGGTCAACCCCGACTCCAAGGGCTGCGGCACGGTCATGCGCTCGGCCCCCTTCGGCCTCACGGGCCACGCCGACACGGCCTTCGCCATGGCCGCGCGCGGCGCCCAGATCACCCACGGCCACCCCACCGGCTACTACGCGGCGGGCGCGTTCGCCGCGATCGTCGCGCACCTGGTCGCCGGGGACTCCCTGGAGGGCGCGGTGCTGCGCACCCTGCGGCTGCTGGAACGGCACCGCGGCCACACGGAGACCACGGCCGCCCTGCGCGCCGCGCTGGACCTCGCCGCCGACGGGGCGCCGACGGCGGAGAAGGTGGAGTCCCTCGGCGCGGGCTGGGTCGCCGAGGAGGCCCTCGCCATCGGCGTCTACTGCGCGCTCGCCGAGCCCCGCCCGGAACTGGCGCTGCTGCTGGCCGTCAACCACTCGGGCGACAGCGACTCCACCGGCTCCGTCTGCGGCAACCTGCTGGGCACGCTGCACGGCGACACCGGTCTGCCGCACAGCTGGGTGGCCCAGGTGGAGGGCCGGGCCCGCATCGCCGCACTCGCCGACGACCTCGCGGCGGAGTTCGCGCGGCGCTGAGGACGGCCGAGTGGCGGAGCGGGCGCAGGGCCGAGGACGGCCGAGCGGCGGAGTACGCGCAGGTTCGACGTGGCAGGCTGACCTCATGGCGGTACCCACACCCGTGCGCCTCCCCGTACCCCGCCGTCCGCCGTCCGCCGTCCCGAAGGGAGATCCGGCCATGGCCGTAGAACCGCTGTCGCAGAAGGAGATCGAGGACCGGCTGGCGGAGCTGCCCGGCTGGTCGGTGGCGGGGGACCGGCTCACCCGCTCCTACCGCCTCGGCTCACATGTCGCGGCGGCGGCGCTGGTCATGCACATCGCCGCAGTCCAGGACGAACTGGACCACCACTCCGACCTCACCCTCGGCTACCACACCGTCTCCCTCAGCGTCCACACACACAGCGCGGGCGGCGCACTCACCGCGAAGGACTTCGCGCTCGCCCGCAGGGTGGAGGACATCGCCCCAGGTCACGGCGCACACTGAGGCGCGTGCTCGATTACGACAAGGAAGCCGACGTCTATGACGCGTCCCGGGGCGGCGAGGCCCGTGCCGAGGCGGCCACCCGAGCGGTGCTCGGCCTCATCCCCGGGGGACGAGGCCATCTCCCCCAGGGGCGGGGGCATCTCCTCGACGTGGCGTGCGGCACCGGCATCGTCACCCGCCGCCTGGCCACCGCCCGCCCCGAGCTGCGGGTGACGGGCGTCGACCTCACCGCCGCCATGATCCGCCGGGCGCGGGCCCGGCTGCCCGGCGCGATCGTACGGGCCGACAGCCGCCGGCTGCCCTTCCGCACCGGCACCTTCCACGCGGTCACCAGCATCTGGCTGCTGCATCTGCTGGACAACCCCGAGGACGTCCGCGCGATCGTCGCCGAGTGCGCCCGGGTGCTGCGGCCCGGCGGCGTCTACGTCACCACCGTCGACAAGGCCTCGGCGCACGACGTCGGCAGCGACATCGACGCCGTCCTCGCCCCGCGCCCGCGCCGCATCGCCCAGGACGCCGCCGCCACCGTCACCGGACACGCCGCCCGGCACGGGCTCCGGCCGGCCGGCGACACCGTGTTCCCCGGTGTCGGCCAGGGCCGCAGCCCGCGCGCCACCATCGCCGACCTGCGCCGCGGCTGGTTCACCCTGCTGCCGCCGGGAGAGCAGCGCACCGAGGAGTTCGCCGCCCGCCTGTCCTGTCTCCCGGACCAGGACCGCCCGCGCCCCGACCCGGTGTTCGCGGTGCGCGCGTTCCGGAAGCCAGCGGCGGACTGAGGGCGCGGCAGGACGACCCTCAGGGGCGCCGGTCCAGGACGGCGCCCCTGAGCCGCCCGCCGTACTCGCTCCGCGACGCGTCGGCTGTTCGAGCAGCTCCGCGTACGCCGCGCCCGCCCTGCACGTCTCTGGCAACCGGCTCGTGGACGCCGCGGGCACGACCCGCCGACTGCACGGCGTCGACCGCTCCGGCGGCGAGTTCATGTGTGTCCAGGGGCACGGCATCTGGGACGGCCCGGTCGACGACACCGCGATCAAGGCGATCGCCCGCTGGAAGGCGAACGGCGTACGCATCCCGCTCAACGAGGAGTGCCGGCTGGGCGTTTCCGGCATCAAGCCCGAGTACGGCGGCACGCACGACATCGACGCCGTCAAGGATCTGGTCGCCCGGGTCGAGGCGCACGGCATGACCCCGATCCTCGACCTGCACTGGTCCTACGGCCAGTACACCGGCAACTCGGCCGGCTGCTCCGACGCCCACGCCACCTGCCAGAAGCCGATGCCGGACCGGCAGTACAGTCCGTCGTTCTGGGCGTCGGTGGCGAGCACCTTCAAGGACGACCCGGCGCCGGTGTTCGACCTGTTCAATGGGCCGTATCCGGACCGGGCGAGCCCGAGCACGGCCGACGCCTGGAACTGCTGGCGGGAGGGCGGGACCTGCCCCGGGATCCCGTACGAGGTCGCCGGTATGCAGGACCTCGTCGACAGCATCCGTGGCGCGGGCGCGAGGAACGTCATCATGGCCGGCGGTCTGGCGTACGCGAACGACCTCGGTCAGTGGACCGCGTACAGACCCGCCGACCCGGCCGGCAATCTCGTCGCCGCTTACCACGGCTACAACTACAACACCTGCGCCACCGAGAGCTGCTGGAACTCCACCCTCGCCCCGGTCGCCGACCAAGTGCCGCTGGTCGCAGGGGAGATCGGTGAGAACACCTGCGCGCACGGGTTCGTCGACCAGGCCATGAAGTGGTTCGGCGACCGGGGCCTGTCCTATCTGGGCTGGACCTGGAACAAACACCTGGCACTGCTCCTCCGGGCCGTCCCTGATCTCCGCCTACGACGGCACACCCACCGCCTACGGCACCGGGCTGCGCGATCACCTGCGCGCCCTGAACTCATGACCCCCCGATCCGGAGAAGGAACCCGCACTCATGACTCGTACCAGAACCTCGCTGCTCGCCGGGGCGTCCGGGACGGCACCTCCGTCCGCCAGTCGAAGTGGGTCGACTGGAACCGGTACGTCGACGAGCAGTCCTTCGCTCAGGCTTTCCGCAACGAGCGGGTCCCGGTCGGCTTCAACTCCGGTATCGGCATGCTGATCGACACCTCCCGCAACGGCTGGGGCGGTACCGCCCGCCCCGCCGGACCGGGCCCGAAGACCAGCGTGGACACCTATGTCGACGGCGGCCGCTACGACCGCCGCATCCACGTCGGCAACGGGTGCAACCAGGCCGGCGCCGGCCTCGGCGAACGCCCGCAGACCAATCCGGCCCCCGGCATCGACGCCTATGTGTGCATGAAGCCGCCGGGGGAGTCCGACGGCTCCAGCACCGCCATCCCCAACAACGAGGGCAAGGGCTTCGACCGGATGTGCGACCCGACGTACACGGGCAACGCCCGCAACAACTTCCCCATGTCCGGTGCCCTGCCGAACGCGCCGCTGTCCGGGCACTGGTTCTCCGCCCAGTTCCAGCAGTTGATGCAGAACGCCTACCCGCCGCTGTCGTGACACCGGCGTGGTGACGTCCGCCGGGGCCCCGGAGGGTATCGGACGCTGACTCTGTCGGGGATCTTGAGGATCCCCGGCGGGGCAGCGTGATCAACGGGCATGCTCGGCTCTGTTCAAGGACCGATGCAGTTGTCGAGGTGCTCGTTGTCGCTCCATGCCCGTTCTGGTGAGCAAGTCCCGTCTCTGACCGCGCAGATGGCGCGGGCGAGCAATCCGGGCGGTACAACGGCGATGTGGGTGAGAGACCACCTGGGCGGGCTGTGGGGTGACGAGGGCTTCGCCGACTGGTACCCGCGTGACGGCCGCCCCAGCCTCTCGCCCGCCCAGCTGGCCACCGTCTGCGTGCTCCAGTTCCTCCTCGGTCTGTCGGACCGGCAGGCGGCCGAAGCGGTTCGCTGCCGCATCGATTTCAAGTACGCGCTGGCCATGGACCTGGACGATCCCGGCTTCCACCACAGCGTGCTGGCCGACTTCCGCGACCGTCTCACCGAGGACGGCCGAGCCGACCGTCTCCTCGACCTCGCGCTCGCGCGCCTGAAGGAGGCCGGTCTCGTCCGCGAGCGCACCACCCAGCGCACGGACTCCACCCACGTCCTGGCCGCGGTCCGCGACCTGACCCGGCTGGAACTGGTCACCGAGGCCGTCCGCGCCGCGCTGGAAGAACTGGCCGGCACAGCTTCGCACCTGCTGGCCGGCCTGGTCGACGAGGAGTGGGGGCGCCGCTACGGCCGCCCGGTCCGTCTGGGCAAGAACCCCACCCGCCCCAAGACCAGAATCCTCGCCACCGGAGGCGACGCCGTCCGGCTGATCGAGCACCTCGGGCAGCACGGGCCGGAACGCCTGTCCGGTCCCCGCGTCCAAGCCCTGCGGCAGATCATGGTGCAGAACTACTACCGCGACGGGGCCGGCCGCCTGCGCTGGCGCACCGCCGAGGACGGCGGGCTGCCGCCCTCTGCCGTCGCAGTCGTCTCGCCCTACGACCCGACGGCCCGCTACGCGCGCCGCGGACACATCACCCGCTGGAAGGGGTTCGTCGCACACCTCACCGAAACCTGTGATCCCGACGGCGTCAACGTGATCACAGATGTGGCCACCACCGACGCCACCGGGTACGACGCGAAGGCTCTGCCCGGCATCCACACCCGGCTCAAGCATCGCGGGCTGCTGCCCGCCGAGCATCTGGTCGACGGCGGCTACACCTCCCTGGTCCATCTGGAACAGGCAGCCCGCGAACACCAGGTCAGGGTCACCGGACCACTGCCGGTCAACACCACCCGCCAGAACCGCAGGAACAACGGCTTCGGCCGCGACGACTTCCACATCGACTTCGACCGCCGCCAGGTCACCTGCCCGCAGGGCGAGACCAGCGCGGGATGGCACGGCCCCTACCCGACCTCCTCACCCACCGCGGCACCTCTGATCGTGGCACGGTTCACCAAGAGCCAGTGCCGTCCCTGCCCGGTCCGCACCCGCTGCACGACCACCACCGACAACGCCCGGAGCGTGGGCTTTCCCCCGCGAGAACTCCGTGACCTGCAACTCCGCGTCCGCGCCGAGCAGCAGACACCCGAATGGCAGGCCCGCTAAGCGGTCCGCTCCGGAGTGGAAGGCACCATCAACGAACTCGCCCACGGACACGGCATGCGCCGCTGCCGCTACCGGGGACAGCACAAAGCCCACTTACAGCACGTGTTCACAGCCATCGCCGCAAACATCGAGCGCCTCAGCCGACGGCCGCCGACCGGAGAAACACCCCCGTCACGGCCGCCGACCGCCTTCCAGAACTACCTGGACCAGCACGGGATCCCCCGGCCGAGGTCTTGGCGGTCCGCCAGAGACTGAGCAGACCGCCAAGAACCCCGACAGAGTCAGCGTCGGGTATCGGCCGAGGCCCCGGCGATTTTTTGCGGCACCGGCAACGAAAGTGGCGTCCGCCCGAGCCGCGTCGCACGCTGGCCGCACCCGAGCGAGAGGCTGAACACCATGACGCACGACCATCACGGGCACGAGGGGCATGCGGCACACCACGGTCACGGCGGCCAAGGCCAAGGCCAAGGCCAAGGCCATGGTCATGGCCACGGCGACGACGTCGACTGGGCGGCCATGGTGGCGCTGCTGGAGGCGGAGGCCGAGGTGCACAGCCCGGCGTACGCGCGCGCCCTGGCCTGGCTGGGCAAGGAGGTGACCGAGCCCGCTCTGATCGTGGACGCGGGCAGCGGACCGGGGGTGATCGCGTGTCTGATGGCGGAGACGTTCCCCGGCGCCCGGGTGGTCGCCGCCGACGGCTCCGCACCGCTGCTGGAGCATGCCCGAGCGCGGGCCGCCCGGCAGGGCGTCGCCGACCGCTTCGACACCCTTGTCGGTGAACTGCCCGAATCCCTGCGGGAGTTGGAGTACCCGGCGGACCTGCTGTGGGCCAGCCGCAGCCTGCACCACCTCGGCGACCAGAAGGCCGCGCTCAGCGCGTTCGCGGCCCGGCTCGCCCCCGGCGGCACGCTGGCCATCCTGGAGGGCGGCCTGCCCAACCGCTATCTGCCGCGCGACATCGGCTTCGGCCGTCCCGGACTGCAGGCCCGCCTCGACGCGGCCCAGGAGGAGCGTTTCGCGCGGATGCGCGCCGAACTCCCCGGCGCGGTCGCCGAGACCGAGGACTGGCCCGCCCTGCTGGCCGCGGCCGGTCTGAAGCACACGGGCACCCGCAGCTTCCTCCTCGATGTGCCCGCGCCCGTCCCGGACCGGGTCCGCGCCTTCGTCGTCGCCGCGCTGACCCGTGCCCGGGAGGTCCACGCCGACGTCCTGGACGCGGAGGACCGGGCCGCCCTCGACCGTCTCGTCGACCCCGCCGACCCCGGCAGCCTCCATCGGCGCCCCGATGCCTTCGTCCTGACGGCACACACGGTGCACCGGGCCGTACGGCCGGTCTGACCGAGGGCGGCCGCATGCCGGGGCGGAGGGCATGCACAACGCCGCACCCGCGGCCGCACTTGACTTCGAGAGCTCTCCAAGTGGTGGACTCCCGCTCTCACCGTCATCCAGGGGGGATCTCACGTGAACGACTCTCCGGTCGCACTCATCACCGGCGGCGCCACCGGCATCGGCGCCGCCGTCGCCCGGCAGTTGCTGGCCGCCGGGCACCGGGTCACCGTCACCGGCCGTACGGAGACCCGGCTGCGGGACTTCGCCGACGGGCTCGGCAATCCCGGCGAACTGCTGACCGTCCCCGGCGACGCCTCGGCGTTCGACGACGTACAGATCGCTGTCGACCGTACGCTCAAGACACATGGCCGACTGGACACGGTCGTCGCCAACGCCGGCTTCGCCACCCATGACACCGTCGCGGAGGGCGACCCGGCCGGCTGGACCGAGATGGTGCTCACCAATGTCCTCGGTCCGGCCCTGCTCGTCCGGGCCTCCGTCGAGGCCCTGAGGGAGACCCGCGGCCGGATCGTCCTGATCGGCAGCGTCGCCGGGTTCGTGAACACCCCGGGCAACCTCTACGGCGCGACCAAATGGGCGGTCACCGGGCTCGCCGAGAACACCCGGCGCCAGGTCACGGAGTTCGGGATCGGGGTGACGCTGGTCGCCCCCGGCCGGGTGGAGACCCCGTTCTGGGACGGCCCCGGCGGCCTGCCCCCGGGGCGGCTGCTGACCGCGGACCAGATCGCCGAATCGGTGGTCTGGGCGATCCGGCAGCCGGCCGGGGTCGACGTCAACACCGTGGTCGTACGCCCGCTGGGACAGCCCAACTGACGTAGGAAACAGGTCAGTTGCCGGCCAGGAACTGCTTGGCCAGCTGGTCCCCGAGGGAGACGGCCGCGCTGTGGCTCTCGATGGGGGAGACCTTGGAGTTCTTGAACAGGATGTAGGTCACGCCGGAGTCGGCCCCGCCGGTCTTCGGGTCGGGGTCGATGCCGAGCGCCTTGGCGGTGGCGTACGACGCCTCACCGATGATCTTCGTGGGGCCGGTGTCGCCGACGACGGCGTACTCCACCTTGTTGTTGTAGATGACCGCGACCACGCCGCCGCCCTTGATGCCGGCGCCGGCGTAGTTCCAGATGCTGCTGGCGCTGGGCACCACGACATACGGCAGCGACTCCGCCTTCAGCGGCTTGCCGTCGGACTGGTGGAAGGCGGTGTCGTTCTGGTACCAGGGGTCGCGGCTGCTGTTGCAGTTGGCGGTGGTCTGGCCGTCGCAGTCGATGTCCATGTCGGCTTTCCAGAACACCGCGCCGTTCTTGCCGCACACGGGGACCGTGGCCGATGTCTCCTCGTCGGTCTTGTACTTGCCGTTCGATATCTGCGAACAGGTCGTCACCTTGGCGAGCAGGTCGGCCGCGCTGACCGAGCCCTCCTGGGCGGAGGCCGGGGCGGTCCGCGCCGCCGCGCCGGCGGAGGCGTGCGCGGGCAGCACTCCGGCGGCGAGCAGCGCGGCACCGGAGGCGGCGGCAAGGGTCAGGGTTCGAAGGCGCACGGTGGGGGCCCTTCTATTAGGAAAGTTTCCTTACCAGTGCCGTACACCGTGGGCCCGTGCGCATGTCCCTGTCAATACTCCGATTGCGAACTCCCGAATCCTGTGCGTATTGCGGTGATTTGTGGCGATGGCAAGACTGAAGAAAGCCACTTTTCTGGATGTATCAGCCGCCGTTGGCCGGAACGGTCACGGCTCCGGGAGGTGAGGCGCATGTTCGTACGAACGGTGTACGCGACCGGCGATCCGGCGCAGCTGGGCACGGCGATCCGGGCCCTGAACACGCAGGGGCACGCCCTGCTGGAGGAGCGGCCCGGCTACCGGGGCGCCGGGGTCTTCGTCGACCGCGAGCTCGGCAAACTGCTCACGGTCAGCTGGTGGGAGTCCGCGGAGGCGCGCCACAACAGCGACGAGGTGATGAGCGTACGGCGGCCGGAACTGCTGCAGCCCTTCGCCGGGACCGTCGCGGTCGAGAACTACGAGGCCGTCGTCTTCCACGCGGGACAGCGCACCCTCGCGGGCGGCGGGCTGCGCGTGACCCGGCTGGAGCTCGCGCCGCAGGACGCGGACCTGGCGGCCGACACCTTCCACGCCGGTGTGCTGCCGCGGCTGGAGGTCCTGCCCGGATTCGCCGGAGCGGCCCTCTTCCTGGACCGCGAACGGGGGCGTGGCATGGTCGGTGTCCTCTTCGCCGACCGTGGCTCACTCGCGGCGTCCCGGGCCGGCCAGGCCTCGGTCCGGCGTGAGAGCGCGGCCAAGGCGCATGTCACGGTGGTCGCCCTGGAGGAGTTCGAGATCGTCCACGCGGACGTACCGGGTGACTGAGCGGCTGGGCGGCTGGGCGGCTGAGGGTGCCGGGCCGCGAGGCGGTTCCGGAACGCGGTTCCCGGAAACGGCACACGGCCGTCCGCCCCGCTGTGCGTTCGGGGCGGACGGCCGTGTGGCCCGGCGGGTGTCAGCCCATGTCGAAGGTGGCCGGGTCGGGGCCGAGGCGCCGGTCCTCGTTGAGCGCGCTGATCGCCGCGAGGTCCTCGTCGTCCAGGCTGAAGTCGAAGACCGCGATGTTCTCCTTGATCCGCGACGGCGTCACGGACTTCGGGATCACGATGTTGCCGAGTTGGATGTGCCAGCGCAGCACGACCTGGGCCGGCGTACAGCCGTGCTTCTGCGCGATGGCGACGATCGCCGGCACCTCCAGCAGGCCCTTGCCCTGGCCGAGCGGCGACCAGGCCTCGGTCGCGATGCCCTGTTCGGCGTGGATCTCGCGGGCGGCGCGCTGCTGCAGATGCGGGTGCAGCTCGATCTGGTTGACCGCCGGGACGATCGAGGTCTCGGTGATCAGCCGCTCGACGTGCTCCGGAAGGAAGTTGGACACGCCGATCGCACGGACCCGGCCGTCGGCGAGCAGCTTCTCGAACGCCTTGTAGGTGTCGATGTAGCGGCCGCGCGCCGGCAGCGGCCAGTGGATCAGGTACAGGTCGACGTAGCCGAGACCCAGCTTCTCCAACGACACGTCGAAGGCGCGCAGCGTGGAGTCGTAGCCCTGGTCGCTGTTCCAGAGCTTGGTGGTGACGAAGACGTCCTCGCGGGGCAGGCCGGAGGCGGCGATGGCCTTGCCGGTGCCCTCTTCGTTGCCGTAGATCGCCGCCGTGTCGATGCTGCGGTATCCGGCTTCCAGCGCCGTGGCGACGGCCCGCTCGGCCTCGTCGTCCGGCACCTGCCAGACGCCGTAGCCCAGCTGGGGCATCTCGACGCCGTTGTTGAGGATGATCGGGGGGACCTTGCTGCTCACGAGCCTCTTGATCCTTCGGTTGTCGACAGGTGTTACTCCATCGTGAACGATCACGCGGCGCGCCGCATTCCTGACCGCGCGATCCTTTTCAACTGACCGGTCAGTCAGTTCCGTGAGCGGAGATTGGCCGGAAACGCATCCGACGTTTTCGGTCCGGACCATTGACCCGGAGCCCGCCGTCCCGCAACTCTGTATCGCGCCACCGGACGTGTCGATGAACCCGGTGCATACATGTGAACGGCCCTTGACCAGGCCGCTGCATCCCTCCCTCCCTGCCCGCTGGCTTCCTGCCGAGACTCCTCACCCTCGGGAAAGCGAGTACGCACCCATGAACGAAAGCCCTGTGCTGTCCGCTGTGACGCACCGATCCGACCCCCAGACATCGGATGAAAACGTCTGGCGAAGCCCTGGTTACCACATCGTGGAGACCGCGCTGGAGGTGACCGCGTACGCGCTCGCCGACCGCCGGCCGCCCGAGCCGCCCCCGGCCGCATGACCGCCGCACCACCGGAACTCGACGGCCGCGCCGCCTGGCCGGCCGCCGAGTTCACCGGGCGGCTGCGCGCGGTCACCGCGACGCGCTACCACGACCGGCACCCCTTCAACCAGCGGATGCACCGCGGCGAACTGACCCCCGCCGAACTGCGCCGCTGGATCGCCGCCCGCTTCCACTACCAGCGGCACATCCCCGTCAAGGACGCGCTGATCGCCGCGGGCCTCGACCGGCCCGAGGAGCGCCGCGCCTGGCTGCGCCGCATCCACGACCAGGACGGTACCGACGACGCGGGGGGGAGGTATCGAGCGCTGGCTGCGGCTCGGCGAGGCGGCGGGCCTCGCCCGCGAGGAACTTCTGGACGCCTCCCGGGTGCCGCCCGGGGTGCGGTTCGCGGTGGAGGCGTACGTCACCTTCTGCCGGCGGCGTCCGGTGCTGGAGGCCGTCGCGGCCTCCCTGACCGAGCTGTCCGCCCCGGATCTGATGCGCACCCGCATCGCCGCCTTCGAACGCCACTACCCGTGGATCGACCCGGCGGGCCTCGCCTACTTCCGCACCCGCGTCACCCAGGGCGCCCGCGACGCCGAGCAGGCCCTCGCCCTGGTCCTCGCCCGCGCCCGCACCCTGGAGGAGCAGCAACGGGCCGTTGCGGCACTGGAGTTCAAGTGCGAGGTGCTGTGGGCCCTGCTGGACGCGGTGGACCGGAGCGGGCCATGACACCGGCGCCGACCCTGCGGGGCAGGCCCTGGCGTCCGGTGCTCGCCCGGGGCGTGGTGCTGCGGCACGACCCGGTCCGGGGCGCCGACCTGTTGCTGCTGCCGGAGCGGGTGGTGGTGCTCGACGGCAGCGCCGGGTGTGTGCTGCGGCTGTGCGACGGCGTCCGGGACGTCCCCGCCGTCGTCGCCGAGCTGGCCGCACACCACCCCGGCGCGCCGGTCGCCGCCGAAGTCCCGGAATTTCTCCACCGGTTACGGAAGGAGGGCTGGCTGAGATGACCGCACCTCCCGCACCTCCCGCACCTTCAGCGCCTCCCGACCCTCCCGCTGCCCCGACCCTCCCTGGGCGCTGCTCGCCGAAGTCACCCACGCCTGCCCGCTGCGCTGCGGGTACTGCTCCAATCCGCTCGAACTGGTCGGCCGGTCAGCGGAGTTGACCACCGCGCAGTGGTCGGAGGTCTTCCGGCAGGCGGGCGCCCTCGGTGTCGTACACACCCATCTGTCCGGCGGCGAACCGCTGCTGCGGCGCGATCTGCCCGACCTGGTGGCCGCCGCCGGCACCGCGGGCCTGTACACCCAGCTCGTCACCAGTGGGATCGGGCTCGGCGAGCGGCGGCTGGCCGGGCTGGCCGCGGCCGGGCTGCGCAGTGTGCAGCTGTCGGTGCAGCACGCGGACCCGGCGGCCGCCGAACGCATCGCGGGGGCCCGGTCGTTCGCCGCGAAGGAACGCGCCGCCCGGCTGATCCGCGCGGCGGGACTGCCCCTCGGGCTGAACGCCGTCCTGCACCGGGGCAACCTGGACGACCTCGACGGCCTGGTCCGGCTCGCCCTCGACTGGGGCGCCGACCGGATCGAGCTGGCCAACACCCAGTACCACGGCTGGGCCGCCCGCAACCGGGCCGCCCTGCTGCCCACGCCCGCCCAGGTCGAGCGGGCCCGCGCCCGGGTGGCCCGTTGGCGGGAACGGCTCGGTGACGCGCTGGAGCTGGTGTGGGTGGCTCCCGATCTCGTGGACGCCACCGCGAAACCCTGCATGGGCGGCTGGGGCGCCGTCTCGCTCACCGTGGCCCCGGACGGCACGGTGCTGCCCTGCCCGGCCGCCGCCACTCTGCCCGGCCTGGACCCGCCGAACGTGAAAGAGCGTCAACTCTCTTGGATCTGGCGGGAGTCGAAGGCGTTCACCGCATTCCGGGGTGAGGCCTGGATGCCCGAGCCGTGCCGCGGCTGCGCCCTGCGCACGGTCGACCACGGCGGCTGCCGCTGCCAGGCGTACGCCCTGACCGGCGACGCCACCCGCACCGACCCCGCCTGCCGGTACGCCCCGGAGCGCCACCTCGTCGATGCCCTGGTGTACGACGCGGGCCGTGCTCCGCGCCCATCCGCGTACGTCTACCGAGAGGGAGGGTCATGAGACGCCGAGGCCTGCGTGCGGCGCTGACCGCCGCCGTGGTCACCACCGTCACCCTGGCCGCGCTGCCCGCCGCGGTACGGCCGGCGAGCGCCGCCCCCACACCGGCCGTCGTGTCCCCGGCGAGCGCCGCCCCCGCGCCAGTCGCCGTGTCCCGGGGGAGCGCCGCCCCCGTACCCGCTTCCGTCCCGCCGGGCGTCCCGGCCCGCACGGCCGCCGCCCGCGACTGGTCCACGGCCGTCGTCGACTCCACCATGGCCCGCTACACACCGGCCTCCATCGGCGGCTGGTCGTACCCGGTGGGCCTGTACCTCTACGGCCAGTACCTCGTCTACCGGCGCACCCACGACCCGCGTCTGCTGTCGTACATCACGTCCTACGTCGACCGGTTCGTGAGCGCGGACGGCGGCATCAACCAGCCCTTCAACAGCCTCGACAGCATGCAGGCGGGCCGGCTGCTGGTGATCCTGCACCACGAGACCGGCCAGGACCGCTACCGCAAGGCCGCGCAGAAGATCCGCGACCGGCTCGGCAGCTATCCGCGCACCTCCGACGGCGGCTTCTGGCACGCCGACACCAGCAGCCGGGCCCACCAGCTCTGGGCGGACGGCACGTACATGGTGAACCCGTTCCTGGTCGAGTACGGCGCGGAGTTCCACGACAGCGCGTACACGGGCGAGGAGGCCGCCCGGCAGCTGTCCGTCTACGGCCGTCATCTCCAGGTCGCGAACGGTCTGCTGCGGCACGCCTACGACGAGTCGAAGTCGGCGAGCTGGGCCGATCCGGGCACCGGGCTCGCCCCCGAGCACTGGTGCCGGGCCGTCGGCTGGTACGCCATGGCCCTCACCGACGTCCTGGACGCGATCCCCGCGAACCAGCCGCGACGGCCGCAACTGCTCGGCATCTTCCGCACGTTGGCCTCGGCACTGGAGAAGTACCAGGACCCGGCGTCCGGGCGCTGGTTCCAGGTGATGGACAAGGGCGCCCGGCCCGACAACTGGACCGAGACCTCCTGCTCCAGCATGTTCGCCTACGCCCTCGACCGCGGCGCCCAACAGGGTTATCTGGACCCGCGCTTCAGGGCCGTGGCCCGACACGGCTACCAGGGCGTGCTGGCCCGGCTGTCGGTCGGTTCCGACGGCCGTACGAACCTGGCCGACATCTCCGTCGGCACCAACGTGGGCGACTACGCGTACTACGTCGGCCGCACCCGGGCCGTGAACGACTTCCACGGGCTCGGCGCCTTCCTGATCATGAACGAACAGCTGCGAGGAGATTCTGTGTCATGAGCACGTCTAGAAGGGCGGTGCTGGGTGCCGCGCTCGGCGGTGCCGTGGCAGCCACGGCCGGCTTGCCGGCCGCCGGGGCCCAGGCCGCGTCCCCGGTGCTGAACCTGCCGGCCGCCGCGGCATCCGCCGCCTCCACCGCCGCGTGGCGGTTGAAGTGGTCGCCGTCCGCGCGGACCGACGGGCTCGGTGCCTTCGAGACCGTCGAGGACGACCGCGCCCACTCCCACCCGGCGGGCCACCCGCACATCTTCGCCACCGGCGACGACTGGCGCTTCACCATCCACACCGTCGACCGAGACACCTCCACCGACCGCCAGCGCCAAGAGGTCACCGGGCTGCGCACCGGAGCGAACAGCTATCTGAAGTGGACCGAGGGCCAGACCTGGCGGATCACGTACTCGATGTACATCCCGAGCACGCTCAAGGCGACGACCACCTTCACCCACATCATGCAGATGAAGCAGCCCGGCGCCGGCAGCTCGCCGATCGTCGTGCAGTCACTGCGCCGGGACGGGGGAGGCAAGCAGACCATCGAACTCCGGCTCGCCACCGACGACATCCTCGTCGGCAGCGCCGACCTCGACCCGCTGCACGACCGGTGGACGGACGTCGACTTCCAGATCAAGGTCGGCAACGGCTCGGCCGGTTCCGTCCGCTGGATCCTCAAGAGCGGTTCCACCACCGTCGTCGACCGGTCGAGGTCCGGTGTCGACACCTTCCTCGCCGACCGGGTGCGCCCCAAGTGGGGCATCTACCGCTCCCTCGGCGACACCTCCGGTTCCCTGCAGGACACCTACCTGCTGCTCACCAACCTCCGCGGCTACCAACTCGCCTAGAGGAGCGGTCCCGTGAAACCCCGCATCGCCGGCCCGAGACGGGCGGCGGCGACCGTCCTGTGCGCCCTCGCTGTCGTCCTCGGCCTCTGCCACCCCGCCGCCCTCGCGGCCCCGCATCCCACCACGCCCCGCCCGGCCGCCGTGTACGACGTACGCGCCTTCGGCGCCAAGGGCGACGGCTCCGCCAACGACTCCCCGGCCATCGACAAGGCCATCACCGCGGCCAACGCGGCCGGCGGCGGCACCGTCTGCTTCCCGGCCGGCACCTACCAGTCCCGGAACACCATCCACATGAAGAGCCATGTGACGCTCCAGGTCGACCAGGGCGCCACGATCCAGGGCTCCTCCGCGAACACCTACGACCCGCCCGAGTCCAACCCGAACGACAAGTACCAGGACTACGGGCACAGCCACTTCCACAACGCGATGATCTACGGCGACAAACTGACCGACATCGGCTTCACCGGCGACGGGGTCATCGACGGCGCGGGCAGTCTGATCACCGGCAACCCCAGGTCCGGCCAGGCCGACAAGATCCTGTCGCTGACCCGCTGCGACGGACTCCGGCTCGGCGACGGCCTCACCCTGCGCCGCGGCGGCCACTTCGCCGCCCTGGTCAACGGCTGCACGCACGTCGTCTCCGACCGCCTGACCATCGACACCGCGAGCGACCGCGACGGCTGGAACGTCATCTCCACCACCGACGTCACGATCACGAACGCGCACATCGCCGCCAACGACGACGCCCTGGTCTTCAAGAGTGACTACGCCCTCGGCACCAAACTCCCGAACGGCCATGTGCGGGTGAGTGATGCGGTGCTGTCGGCGCGCTGCTGCAACGCCCTGATGTTCGGCTCCGAGACCTGCGGCGACTTCTCGGACTACCAGTTCGAGAAGATCCGCATCGAGGGCGCCGACAAGTCCGGCCTCGGCATGGTCTCCATGGACGGCGCGAAGATCTCCGACGTCCATTACCGCGACATCACCATGACGAACGTGCACTCGCCGATCATGGAGAAGATCGGCACGCGCGGACGGTGCGGCAACAGTCCCGGTGTCGGGTCGATCAGTGATGTCACGTACGACAACGTCACCGCCACCGGCAGCAGCCCCTCCTTCAGTCCGACCCTGTGGGGCGAGAACGGCCACCGCATCAGCGGGGTCACCTTCACCCATGTCGACATCACCGTCCCGGGCGGCAACGGCACCATGTCCACCGGTGTGCCGGGCAACGACCCGAAGGACTACAACCCGAAGAGCATCGGGACCCGCCCGGCGTACGGCTGGTACCTGCACAATGCCGACGGTATTCAGTTCACCGACAGCGGGGTCCGGTATGCCGCCGACGACGGCCGGCCCGCCGTCATCGCCGACACGGCGAGCGATGTCCGGCTGACCCGGTTCACCGCGCAGAAGGGCACCAGGTCACCCCACGACATCGGCTTCCGGAACGTCACGGGCTACTGCCTGGCCGACAGCCACACCACCACCGGCGGCACGCTGCGGGTGTCGGCGAGCGGATCCAGCGAGCACTGCGGCACACCGGCCCGCCCACTAGACCTGGAGAATCCCCGCCAGGCCTTCCTGCGCGCCTCGGTCGGCGGCCTCTTCCTGCACTGGGGGCTGCGCACCGCCCCCGCCCACACCAGTTGCGGCGCCTGGGAGAAGGACGTCACGAGCGGCGGCTGGACACCGGACTACTGGGTGAACGAAGCCAGAAAACTGCATACGCAATACCTCGTCCTTGCCACCTTCCACAGCCGGCTCGGCTACGCCCGCCCCTGGCCCTCGAAGATCCCCGGTTCCTGCTCCACCCAGCGGGACTTCCTCGGTGAACTCATCAACGCCGCCAAGGCCAAGGGCATGAAGGTCATCCTCTACATGACCGACGACCCCCAGTGGCACGACGAGGGCGGCCACGAGTGGCTCGACTCGGCCGCCTACTCCGCCTACAAGGGCAACAACGTCGACCTGACCACCCGCGACGGCTTCGGCCGGTTCTCGTACGACAACTTCTTCGAGGTCATGGACCGCTACCCGGACCTCGGCGGCTTCTGGATCGACAACGACAACGACTACTGGCTGAGCCACAACCTCTACCAGCAGATCTACCAGAAGCGCCCCCACTACACGCTCAGCAACAACAACGAAGACACGCCAATCATGGACATGATCAGCAATGAGCAGAAGACGGGGATGACGCCCGCCTACGACTACCCGCAGGCGCTCTACACCGCCCAACCCCGGCTCACCGAGGCCGACTTCAAGCTCCCGTCGACCGGCGCCTGGTGGTACGACGGCTCCGACCCCACCGTCGACCGGAGGCTCACCCTCGGCCGTCTCATCACCAACGCGGGCTCCTCGGTGAAGGCCCTGATGGCCGAGACCGCCCAGGTCAACGGCAAATTCCCGGCGAACCAGGCCGCGTTCAACACCTTCGCCGACAGCTACCTCACCCCCATCTGGGAGTCCCTGCACGGCACCGAGGGCGGCGGCTACATGTACGGCGGCCTCACACCCGGGTTCTGGAACGACGGCGCCCACGGCGTCACCACCGTCGCCAAGGACGATCCCGACCGGCAGTACATCCACGTCCTGACCCCGCCGAACAGCGGCACCCTGCGCATCCGCGACAACGGCTACCGCATCGCCGCCGTCACCAACCTCCGCACCGGAGCGCCGGTTTCCTGGTCGCAGTCCGGCGGCGTGCTCACGCTCACCGGCCTCGGGAACTGGGACCCGTACGACACCGTCCTCAAGGTGCTCACCGCCGGCCGCCAGGGCATCGCGACCGGCGTCACGGTGACCGCGAGCGCCTCCGCGAGCGGCCACCCGGGCTCCGCCGCCACAGACGGCGACTACCTGACCTACTGGGACAACGACAAGACCCTGCCCGTCACCCTCACCTTCGACCTCGGCACGGCCAAGCAGGTGCAGTACCTCGGGCTCAACCAGCGCGAGGACTCGGTCGCCTACGCCCGCTCGGCCACCGAACAGTCCGCCCGGATCAAGGCCTACAAGGTCTACCTCAGCGACGACAGCAGGAACTGGGGCAGCCCGGTCAGGACCGGCCAACTCCCCAGCGCCCGCGGCGTCCAGGGCGTCGACCTGCCCGCCGCCACCGCCCGCTACGTCCGTCTGGAGGTCGACAGCACCTGGGCGGCCGCCACCGACACCACCCACTATCAGCGGCTGCGGATCGACGAGGCCTGGATCGGCACGTCGTACGCCACACCGGCGGCCGGCGTGACGCTGCGGCCGGGCGAGACCCGGCTGATCCGTGTGAACCCGGTCAACAGCTAGCCGAGGGGACCGTCATGAAACAGCGAAGAGCAGTCGTCTGCACTCTGTCCCTGGCCCTCGCCGTGCCCCTCGTCGCGCTGAGCCAGGGCACCGCGAGTGCGGCCACCGACTACCAGGCCGAGGACGCCCTGATCTCCCAGGGCACCGTCGCCACCAACCACACCGGCTACACGGGCAGCGGTTTCGTCGACTACACCAACGTCAAGGGCTCCTCGGTGGAGTTCACGGTCGACGCGGCCGCCGCCGGGCCCGCATCGGTCACCGTGCGCTACGCCAACGGCACCAGCACCGACCGGCCGATGGACCTCTCCGTCAACGGCACCGTCGTCGCGCCCGCCGTCTCCTTCCCGGCGACCGCCGACTGGAACACCTGGGCGTCCAAGACCGTCACCGTCACCCTCAAGGCGGGCAGCGACAAGATCCGGGCGACCGCCACCACGGCCGCCGGCGGCCCCAACCTCGACCGCATCAGCCTCGGCGCCCCGGCCGACACCCAGGCCCCCACCCGCCCCGGGCAGCCCTCCTGCCCGGACAGCGGCGAGGACCGCCTGACCCTGACCTGGGGCGCGTCGACGGACGACACGGGGGTCGCGGCGTACGACCTGTACGAGCACGGCAACAAGCTGGGCGAGGCGCCGGGCGACACCACCACCAAGACACTCACCGGGCTCGCCCCGAACACCACCTACGACCTCACGGTCATCGCCCGCGACGCGGCCGGCAACACCTCGCCCGCCAGCCCAGTCGTCGACTGCACCACCAAGCCCAGCTCCGACACCACCCCGCCGACCGCGCCCGGCACAGTGCACACGGCCGACATCACAGCGAACACAGCCGGCCTCGCCTGGGGCGCCGCCACCGACGACCGCGGCGTCATCGCCTACGACATCCGCAGCGGCACCACCGTCTACCAGACGGTCACCAGCGGCACGTCCACCACGCTCACCGGGCTCGCCTGCAACAGCCCCTACAGCCTGAACGTCGTCGCCCGCGACGCCGCCGGCAATGTCTCCCCGCCGAGCAACACGGTCTCCTTCACCACCAAGGCCTGCGCCACCGACGGCGGTGTCCCGTCCTCCATCGCCACGCTCTCCACGGGCTGGACCATCCCGTGGGGCACCTACTGGATGCCCGACGGCAGGACGGCCCTCGTCACCGAGCGGGACGCCTTCCGGGTCTGGAAGGTCGCCAAGGACGGTACGAGGACCCAGGTCGGCACGGTTCCCGACGCCGTCACCACCAATGGCGAGGGCGGTCTGCTCGTTTTCGCGGTCGACCCCGGGTGGGAGACGAACCACTTCGTCTACTTCATGCACACCGCCGCCGAGGGCAACCGGGTCGTCCGCATGACCTACGACGGCACGAAGCTCGGCGACTACAAGATCCTGCTGCAGGGCATCAGGAAGAACCGCTACCACAACGGCGGCCGCCTGGCCTTCGGCCCCGACGGCTACCTCTACGTCTCCACCGGCGAGGCCCAGCAGCCCGACCTCGCGCAGGACAAGAACTCCCTCAACGGCAAGATCCTGCGCATGACCACCGACGGCAGGCCGGCCCCCGGCAACCCGTTCGGCACCTACGTCTATTCCCTGGGCCACCGCAACCCGCAGGGCCTCGCCTTCGACCGCAACGGCCGGCTGTGGGAGGCGGAGTTCGGCAACAGCGCCAAGGACGAGCTGAACCTCATCAAGCCCGGTGCCAACTACGGCTGGCCCACCTGCGAGGGCACCTGCAACGTCGCCGGGATGACCAACCCCAAGGCCACCTGGAACGTGAACGAGGCCTCGCCGAGCGGCATCGCCATCGTCCGCAACGTCGTCTACATGGCCTCGTTGCGCGGCGAACGCCTGTGGCGCATCCCCATCAACGGCGACACCGAGAGCGTCGGCACCCCGACCGCGTACTACGTCGGCACCTACGGCCGGCTGCGTACCGTGACCAAGGTGCCCGGCGCCGACCAGCTGTGGCTGTCCACCACCAACTGCGACAACAACGGAGGTGCCGCGGACGGATCCGACAAGATCTTCCGGGTGACCATCAACTGAGGTCGGGGCCGGAGTTGACGTTTCGTCAGGTGTGGTAGAGGGCCTCGACCTCGGTGTCGTACGCCTTCTCGATCGCCTTCCGCTTCAGCTTCAACGACGGTGTGAGCAGGCCGTGTTCCTCGGTGAACGGCTGCGCGAGGATACGGAAAGTACGGATCGACTCGGCCTGCGAGACGAGGGTGTTGGCGGCGACCACCGCCCGCCGCACCTCCGTCTCCAGGTCCGGGTCGCGCACCAGCTGGGCCGGGGTCATCCTCGGCTTGTTGCGCATCTGCAGCCAGTGCTCGACGGCCTCCTGGTCGAGAGTGACCAGGGCGGCGATGTAGGGGCGGTCGTTGCCCACGACGATGCACTGGTTGACCAGCGGATGGTCACGGACCCGCTCCTCCAGCACACCGGGGGAGACGCTCTTGCCGCCGGAGGTCACCAGGATCTCCTTCTTGCGGCCGGTGATGGTCAGATAGCCGTCCTCGTCGAGCGAGCCCAGGTCACCGGTGGCCAGCCAGCCGTCGTGCAGGGTCTCGTCGGTGGCCTTCGGGTTGTTGAGATAGCCCTGGAAGACATTGCCGCCGTGCAGCCAGATCTCCCCGTCGTCGGCGATGTGCACGGTCACACCCGGAATGGCCTGGCCGACGGTGCCGTAGCGGGTGCGCTCGGGCGGGTTGGCCGTCGCGGCGGCCGTCGACTCGGTCAGGCCGTAGCCCTCGTAGATCTGCACGCCGGCGCCCGCGAAGAACAGCCCGAGCCGGCGGTCCATGCCCGAGCCGCCGGACATCGCGTTGCGGATCCGGCCGCCCATCGCCGTGCGGACCTTGGAGTAGACGAGCTTGTCGAACAGCTGGTGCTGCATCCGCAGCCCCGCCGACGGGCCGGGCCCGGTGCCCCACGCCTTGGCCTCCACGGCCTCCGCGTACTTCACCGCGATGTCGACGGCCTTCTCGAACGGCCCCGACTTGCCGTCCTTCTCGGCCTTCCGGCGGGACGCGTTGAAGACCTTCTCGAAGATGTACGGCACCGCGAGGATGAACGTCGGCTTGAACGCGGCCAGATCGGGCAGCAGGGCGGCGGCGTGCAGCTGCGGCTGGTGCCCGAAGCGGACCTTGCCGCGGATCGCGGCGACCTCCACCATCCGCCCGAAGACGTGCGCGAGCGGCAGGAACAGCAGCGTGGAGGCCTCGTCGCCCTTCTTGGAGTGGAACACCGGCTCCCAGCGCCGGACCATGGTGTCCGCCTCGAACATGAAGTTCGCGTGGGAGATGACACAGCCCTTGGGCCGGCCGGTGGTGCCCGAGGTGTAGATGATGGTGGCGATCGAGTCCGGGGTGACCGCCTGCCGGTGCCGGTGCACCAGCTCGTCGTCGAGGTGCGCCCCGGCGTCGTACAGCTCCTGCACACAGCCCGCGTCCAGCTGCCAGAGCTGGCGCAGCTGCGGGAGGCGGTCGATGACCGTGGCGATGGTCATCGCGTGATCCTCGTGCTCCACGATCGCCGCGGACACCTCGGCGTCGTAGAGCATCCAGAAGCATTGTTCGGCCGAGGACGTGGGGTAGATGGGCACCACCTGGGCGCCGATCGCCCACAGCGCGAAGTCGAACAGGGTCCACTCGTACCGGGTGCGGGACATGATCGCGACGCGGTCGCCGAAGCGTACGCCGCGCGCGAGGAGCCCCTTGGCGAGGGCCAGGACCTCGTCGCGGAACTCGGTGGAGGCCACGTCCCGCCACTGGCCGGAGGCGTCCTTGCGGCCGAGGGCGATGTGTGTGGGGTCCGTCTGGGCATGCTCGAAGACCACATCGGCCAGACCGCCCACGGGCGGTGCCGATGTGAGCGGCGGGTTGGTGAACTCGCGCAAACCTCGCTCCCCGATCCTCGCTGCATGGTCACGCCCGTGATGCTCGGCACAGCGCGGTGAAAGCTACCCCACGCCGTCATCCGGCGGGAGGGGGTAGGAAACCTAGCAAACCTCACGTTTCTCCCGGGCGGTGGCCGGAAAATGCCCGCACATGGGGAAGGGCCGGACACAATACTGACGGGTCAGTAAGTTTCGGTGCCGTAATCTCCACCGAATCTGTACGCGGCGATTACGGAGCATATCGCCCCGTTCTCCGTATACGGGGCACGGTCCGGCATGCGTACGGGGGCGGTCCCGGGACTGTCCCGGGACCGCCCCCGCCGTGGCGCGCCGTGGTCAGCGGCGGGCCGGCACCGCCGGCTCCGCCTGTGCGCCGGACACCACCGGCGGCGCGGGCCGGTCCGTGCGCACGAGCAGCAGCACCAGCGCCCCCGCGACCAGGCCCGCCAGTCCCGCCGCCACCAGTGCGCCGTTCAGGCCCGAGGCGAACGCGGAGCGCAGGGTGTGCTCCGGGAAGCCGTCGCGCAGCGCCCCGGCGCCGCCGCCGGCCAGCGCGTGGGCCGCGCCGCCCGGCAGCGTGCCGGTCATCCGGGAGGTGAGCACGGTGCCCGAGACGGCCACGCCGAGCGCGTACCCGAGCTGGCGCACCGTGTTCACCGCGCCGCCCGCCATCCCGGCCCGCTCCGCCGGCACCGCCGCGAGCGCCGCCCCGGCCGCCGTCGGCGAGATGAGCCCGGTGCCGATGCCGACGAGCACGAACCCCGGCACCAGCGCCGTCCAGGAGGCACCCGCGTCCAGTACGGCCTGGCACAGGCTTCCGGTGGCGATCAGCAGCAGACCGCCGCCGATGGTGAGCCGCGCCGGCACCCCGTGCAGCAGCCGGCCCACCAGCACGGCGACGATCATCGCCGCCACCGTCATCGGCAGCAGTGCGAGGCCTCCGCGCACCGGAGACATCCCGAGCAGCGTCTGCATCCAGATCGACTGGTACGGCGTCACCCCGAACGCCACCCCGTTGAAGGCGAACGCCCCCAGCATCACCCCGACGAACGTGGGCCGCCGCAGCAGCGACAGATCCAGCAGCGGATGCGCCGCCCGCCGCTCCACCAGCACGAACACCACCAGCGCCAGCGCCGCGCACCCGAACGCCACGAGCGTCGCCGACGCCGTCCAGCCGTCCTCGCCGGCCCGCACCACCGCATACGTCACCGCGCCGCCGAAGCCGGCGAACGCGGCCATGCCCGCCCAGTCCACCCGCATTCCGCGCGGCCCCCGCGACTCCGGCACCACCCGCAGGGTCAACCACACCTCGACGACGCTCACCGGCAGATTCACGAAGAAGATCCACCGCCAGCCCGGTCCATCGGTGAGCAGACCGCCCACCACCGGGCCGACCGCCGCGGCGCCGCCGCTCACCGCACCCCACACACCGAGCGCCGTCGACCGCTGCCTGCCCTGGTAGACCGAGCCCAGCAGCGGCAGCGTCGTAGCGAACATCGCCGCGGCGCCCACACCCTGCAGCGCCCGCGCGGCCACCAGCACCGCCGGTCCCGTCGAGAGCGCGCACAGCAGCGAGGCCGCCGCGAACAGCACGACGCCCGCCACATGCACCCTGCGGCGCCCGAGAAGGTCGGCGGCGGCCCCCGCCCCGAGCAACAGCGCGGCCAGCGCCAGCGCATAGCCGTCCACCACCCACTGCAGATCACCCAGCGACGCGTGCAGCGACGCCGCCATGTCCGGCAGCGCCACCACCACGATCGTCACGTCCAGCAGCAACATGAACGTGCCCACGCTCACGGCCGTGAGCGTCCCCCAGCTGCGCATGCCCTCTCTCCCTGCGTTGTCGTACCCCGGCTGTCGGTCGCTCCGTACGATGGCCGTGGCGCGGCCGATCGGACGGCTGGACCGTGCAACACCGCTGGAATCCGACAGGAGAGCGCATGCTGACGATGGAATCCGACACCCTCGATCATCTTGACCTGTTGCTGCTCTCCGCACTGGAGGTCGATGGCCGGGCCTCGTTCAGCCGGATCGCCGCGGTGCTCGGTGTCTCCGACCAGACCATCGCGCGCCGCTACCGGCGCCTGTGCGAACACGGCGGCGTGCGCGTCATCGCCCTGCGGGACGCCTCCCGGCTCGGCCAGGACCAGTGGATGCTGCGGATCCGGTGTGCGCCGGACAGCGCCCTGGCCATCGCGGAGGCCCTCGCCCGGCGCCCCGACACCTCCTGGATCGGGCTCGCCTCAGGTGGTACCGAGGTGCTGTGCCTGACCCGGCCGCGCACCCCCGGCGACCACGACGAGCTCTTGCTCGGCAAGCTGCCGCGCACGCCGAACGTGGTCGAGATCCGCGCCCACCAGCTCCTGCACCGGTTCTACGGCGCTGCGGCGGGCTGGATCCGCAAGTTCGGCGCGCTCACCGAGGACCAGATCACCGCCCTGCGCCCGGCCGGCGAACCCGTCCCCGGAGCGGCCCGCGTCGAACCCGAGGACGAACCCCTGCTGGCCGTCCTGGAGCGCGACGGCAGGGCCACCTATCCCGAGCTGCAGCGCGCGACGGGCCGTTCGGAGTCCTGGGTCAAGCGCAGGCTGGCCGCCCTGCGCGCTTCGGGGGCGGTGTACATCGACGTCGAGTACCAGTCCGAGACGCTCGGCTACCCCACCGTCGCGACCCTGTGGATCACCGCCGCGCCCGCCGCGCTGCACTCCGTCGGCGAGGCCCTGGCCGGGCACGAGGAGACCGCCTGGGTCTCCGCGACGGCCGGACCGTCCAACCTCGTCGTCACCGTACTGGCCCGCAGCACGGCCGGCCTCTACGGCTACCTGAGCGGACCCCTCGGCAGCCTCGACGGCGTCCAGCACGTGGAGACCACGCCCTTCCTGCGCCAGGTCAAGAAGCTCACCTACCCGATGCCCCGCTGACGTGTCTCGGACGGCCCCCCTCAGCCGCCCCGCCTGCGCAGCCGCTCGCCGCCCGCCAGGATCGCCGTCGCCAGCGCGTTCGCGGCCTCCTCGGCGGCGCCCCGGCGGCGGCCGTGGACGAGCACGAAGTCGATCTTCCCGAGGTCGGGCAGGCCGGCCCGGTCCGGGAGCCGGAAGAGGCCGGGCGGGATGAGGCGCCGGGCGTGGGCCATCACGCCGAGCCCGGCGCGGGCCGCCGCCATCAGCCCGTTGAGGCTGCCGCTGGTGCACACGATCCGCCAGTCGCGGCCGTCGTGCTCCAGCGCCTGGAGCGCCCGGGCCCGGGTGATGCCGGGCGGGGGATACACGATCAGTGGCACCGGCCGGTCGGCGTCCAGGCGCAGCCGCTCGGCGCCGATCCACACCAGGTCGTCGCGCCAGACCAGTGCGCCCCGCGGATCCTCCGGGCGCCGCTTGGCCAGCACCAGGTCCAGCTTCCCGGCGGCCAGCTGCTCGTGCAGGGTGCCGGACAGCTCCACCGTCAGCTCCAGATCGACCTCCGGATGGTCGTAGCGGAAGCCCTCCAGGATCTCCGGCAGCCGGGTGAGCACGAAGTCCTCCGACGCCCCGAACCGCAGCCGGCCGCGCACCCGGGTCCCGGTGAAGAACGCCGTCGCCTGCTCGTGGACCTGCAGGATCCGCCGGGCGAAGCCCAGCATCGCCTCGCCGTCCTCGGTCAGCTCCACCGCATGGGTGTCCCGGGTGAACAGCTGCCGCCCGGTCGCGTCCTCCAGCCGGCGCACATGCTGGCTCACCGTGGACTGGCGCAGCCCCAGCCGGCGCGCGGCCTGCGTGAAACTGAGCGTCTGGGCCACGGCGAGGAAGGTGCGCAGCTGCGTCGGGTCGTACACGGCAGGCAGCCTACCCGGCTATCACAGATCATGATGACAGTCAGCGTGGCATGCGGGATTCCCGATCAGCCGTCCGTGGAGGACGATGAAGAGGGGGCCTGGGCCTGCCGAGGAAGCCTTGTCAACGGACGCGCACAGATGCGCGCACAGTAATCGGAGCACCGTGAATCGCCTGCGTCGGCCGAGTTGGATACCGATCGACCCGTACATCGTCCTGCTGCTCGGCACCGTGGGCCTCGCCGCTCTCCTGCCGGCCCGCGGCACCGCCGCCGACGTGGCCTCGGGCGCGTCGACGGCCGCGATCGCCCTCCTCTTCTTCCTCTACGGCGCCCGCCTGTCCACCCGCGAGGCGCTGGACGGACTGCGCCACTGGCGGCTCCATGTCACGGTGCTCGCCTGCACCTTCGTCCTCTTCCCGGTGTTCGGCCTCGCGGCCCGCGCACTGGTGCCGGTGCTGCTGACCCAACCGCTCTACCAGGGACTGCTGTTCCTGACGCTGGTGCCGTCCACGATCCAGTCGTCCATCGCCTTCACCTCGATCGCCCGGGGAAACGTGCCGGCGGCGATCTGCGCGGGCTCCTTCTCCTCCCTCATCGGCATCGTCGTCACCCCGCTGCTGGCGGCCGGACTGCTCGGCAACAGCGGGGGCGGGTTCTCCGCGGACTCACTCGTCAAGATCGTGCTTCAGCTGCTGGTGCCGTTCCTCGCCGGGCAATTGCTACGCCGCTGGATCGGTGGCTTCGTCGCCCGGCACAAGAAGGTCCTCGGGCTGGTCGACCGCGGCTCGATCCTGCTGGTCGTCTACGCCGCCTTCAGCGAGGGCATGATCCGGGGCATATGGCACCAGGTCAGCCCCGCGCGGCTCGGCGCCCTGCTCGTCGTCGAGGCCGCCCTGCTCGCCGCGATGCTCCTGCTGACCTGGTACGGCGGCAGGGCACTGGGCTTCGGCCGGGCGGACCGGATCGCCATCCAGTTCGCCGGCTCGAAGAAGTCCCTCGCCTCCGGGCTGCCCATGGCCGGCGTCCTGTTCGGCGCCCACGCCTCCCTTGCCGTGCTGCCGCTGATGCTGTTCCACCAGATGCAGCTGATGGTGTGCGCGGTCATCGCCAGGCGCCGGGCCCGGGACCCGGAGCAGGTCCCGGGGGTGGTCGCCGGTTCAGCCGCGCACGTGGTCGAGGGGCAGCCACAGGACCGTGTCCTTCGCTGACCGCAGCGCCCTCGGATCCGACACCTCCTCGTCGGTGAGGGCCCGGTCCCACACGTGCACCTCGTCGATCGCGCCGGTGTAGAAGGCCCTGCTGTCCATGCGCTGGCCGATGTGCACGCCGAAGGGCGAGTCGCGGCTGACCGAACCCGGTACGCCGGCGACGGAAGACTGCATGCCGTCGACGAACAACGACAGTCTGCTGTCGCCGCGGCGCAGCACGAGGTGGTGCCACTGGCCGTCGTTGTACGCGGAATCCGTCCGCACGTACGCGGTCCGCGGCGCCGACGCCCCGTCCCGCACCGTGATCAGCCCCTGGACGCGGTGGTTCGCCGGCTCCCCGCGCACCCACACCTGCGGCTGACCGGTGCCGGCCCCGCCCATCCACAGCATCGGCTGCTCACCGCTCGTGGCCGTGTACCGGAACCACAGGGACACCGTGAAGTCCTTGGTGCCCAGCGGCAGGCTGTCGCGGTACGGCAGGCGTACGGCGTCGTCGATGCCGTCGAATTGCAGCCCGCCGCCGAAGACCCCGGCCGTCTCCGTCGCGCCGCCGAGCACCGCGGCCGGGCGGGCGTGCCGGGCCAGGTCGGGGGTGACCGGGTCGGGGCCGCGGCGCGGGACGAGCCAGTCCTCGGTGAAGCGGGCGAAGCGGATCTCGTCGCGGGCGTCCACCGTGCCGCCCTCGTAGACCAGGCCCACCGTGCCGCCGTCGACGCGTGCCATGTCCGAGTAGCCGGACCAGTCCGTGGTGACGACGGTGCCGCGGTCCACGCTGTCCCAGGTGCGGCCGCCGTCGTAGGAGGAGCGGATCATCATCGTCCGCCGGTGGTCGGGGTCGGCGGGGCAGGCCAGCAGCAGGCGGTTGCCGAGGCGCAGCAGCGAACCTTCCACCATCGGGGCGTACAGGTCCGGCAGATCGTGGAAGGGCGCGGTGAAGCTGGAGCCGCCGTCCCGGCTGACGGCCTGGGTGCGGTGGCCCAGATCGGTGCCGTCCTGCTCCCGGCCGCTGACCAGGATCGAGCCGTCCGCGCGCTCGGCCATGGCCGGCTCGGACGGCTTCTGCCGGAAGGTGCCGTCGTCGGCGATCGGCCAGGTGTCCTGGGCGCCGATCCGCCAGTGGCCGCCGTGGTCGTCGCTCACGATCAGCGCCGCGTGGTTGGCGGTGACCCGGCTGCCGTCCCAGGTCTCGGTGTTGACCCCGAAGACCAGCCGGCCCGCGTAGCGGCCCCGGGTGAGCTGGATGCCGTGCACCGGCCCGGTCGCGTACCAGGAGTTCCAGTCGGCGGGCAGGATCTCCGGGCTCAGATCGCGCGGTGCCGACCAGGTCCGGCCGTCGTCGTCGCTGTACTGGATGTGCGGGGTGCGGTCACACGGTATCGGGCAACTGGCGGTGTCGGTGCGGCCCGTGTTGTAGGTCTCCGCGAGCCAGACCCGGCCCGTCGCGCGGTCCACGACCGGCGCCGGGTTGCCGTGGGTGTCGCCGCCGCCGTCGATGACCACCTGCAGCGGGCCCCAGGTGCGGCCGCCGTCGGTGGAGCGCTTGAGCACGATGTCTATGTCGGCGGCGTCCCCGCAGTTGAGGACCCGGCCCTCGGCGAACGCCAGCAGGGTGCCGTCGGCGGTCCTCACGATCGCCGGGATGCGGAAGCACGCGTAGCCGGGATCCTGGGAAGCCTTGAACAGGACCTGCTGCTCGAACCCGGGGGTGGTTGCGTGGGGTTGGGCATGCGCCGGGTGGGGGGTGGTGAGCGGAAGTGCGAACAGCGCCGCCGCCGTGCAGACGGCGGCGAGCGCGGTTCTCGGACGGGCGCGAAGACCTGACGGCATGGAGGGACCTGCCCTTCGTCGGCCGGACCTCTGGACATCCGGACATCCCATGTCCAACGTGCGTCCCAACGACGGTAGTTGGGGGCCGTTCTCCTCACAAGAAGCGTGCGGCACAAGGCGGGTGTGAACCCCCTACGGGCGCAGGACCACCTTGCCGAGGTTGGTCCGCGACTCGATCGCCTCGTGCGCCTTCGCCGCGTCCTCCAGTGCGAACTCGGCGTGGACGGCGGGCTTCAGGACACCCTCGGCGAAGAGCCGCCACAGCTCCTGGCGCCACTGCTCGTACAGGTCCGGCCGGCCGCGGGCGATCAGGGCCATCTGGAAACCGATCACCGACTTTGCACCCACCAGCAGGTCGTACGCCTGGAGGGTGCCGCCACCCGAGCTGTAGGCGACTAGCCGGCCGTGCGGGGCCAGCGCGGCGAGGGCCGGGGTGAGCAGGTCACCGCCCACCGCGTCCAGGACACAGTCGACCGGATCCCCCCAGCTGCCGTCGGTGTACCGCACGCAGTCGTCCGCGCCCAGTGAGCGCACGAAGTCCGCCTTCGCCGGGCCGGACACGGCTCCCACCACCCGCCCGGCGCCCCGCACCCGCGCCAGCTGCACGGCGAGATGACCGACCCCGCTCGCCGCCGCCGTCACGAGGACCGCCTCGCCCGGTGCCGGCCGCGCCGCCTCCAGCGCCCCGTACGCCACCAGGCCGCTGCGCACCAGCGCGACCGCGTCCACCGCGTCGGCGCCGTCCGGTATCGGGGAGGTCATGGTCTCGTGCAGCAGGGCGAAGTCGGCGTACCCGTGTCCGAAGCACAACCCCGTCACCCGGTCACCCGGCCGGAACCGGGTCATGCCCGCGCCGGCCGCCACCACCTCCCCGGCGACCTCTCCGCCGAGCGCGACCGGCTCCGCGGCCTCGGTGACCTTGCGCACGACGGGCAGGGTGACACCGACCGCCGCGCAGCGCACCAGCAGCTCGCCGGGGCCGGGCGCGGGGACCGGAGCCTCCTCGACGAACAGCGGGCCGCCGGTCGACTCGTATCGGACGCGACGCATCGCAGGCACCTCCAGGGCCGGGTGTGCCCGGCGCATCGAGCGTCGGGACACCCATGTATTCGTTGGGAGACCCAACGATAACCAAGATTCGTTGGGAGGTCCAACGAGTGTCGGATAGTCTGCCGATATGGCCGAAGCACCCCTGACCGCGATCCGCTCCCTGCCCAGCTGGCTCCTCGGCCGCGCAGCCGCCCGGGGGCGCGGCCTCGTCTCCGGCGCCCTCGCGGCCGAGGGGCAGAAGATGTGGCACCACGTCGTCCTCTCCGCCGTCCGCGACCTTCAGCCCGTCGCCCAGGCCGACCTCGGCCGCAGTGTCGGACTCGACCCCAAGGATCTGGTCGGCGTGCTCAACGACCTGCAGTCCGCGGGCCACGTCCTGCGCGCCCCCGACCCCAGGGACCGACGCAAGAACGCCGTGACCCTCACCGACGACGGCACTCGCCTCCTCGCGCGCTGCGAGCGGGCGGCTCGCGAGGCCAACGACGAGCTGCTGGCCCCGCTGTCGGCCGCCGAACGCGATCAGTTCATGGGCCTGTTGATCCGGATTTCCGGCACGGACGGCTGACGGCGGCTAACGTTCCGTCATGACCGCAGCTCCCGTGCTCGATCCGCAGCGCACCGCCCTGATCCTCGTCGATCTGATGGAACGCATCGTCGCGCTGCCGCTGGAACCCCGCAAAGGCACCGAAGTGCTCACCACCGCCGAGGAGTTGGCGCGCGCATTCCGCGCCGTCGGCGCGCCCGTCGTGCTCGTCCGGGTCGAACGCCCCTCGGCCGCCGAACAGCCGCCCGGCAGCGGACTCGTGCCCGGCCTCGCCGCGGCCGGCGACGTCGAGGTGGTCAAGCGGACCCTCGGCGCCTTCCAGGGCACCGGCCTGGACGAGCGGCTGCGCGAACGCGGCGTCAGCACGCTGGTGTTCGGCGGCATCGCCACCAACCTCGGCGTCGAGTCCACCGCCCGCGCCGCCGCGGACCTCGGCTACGACCTCGTCTTCGTCGAGGACGCCATGGCCGCCTTCACCGCCGCCGAGCACGAGGCCTCCGTGCGGCTCGACTTCCCCCGGCTCGGCACGGTCGTGACCGCCGCCGCCGTACGCCTCGCCGCCACCTGACCGCTCCGACCGGCGTGCCGCCCCCGTCCACGACCACCACCGAACCGGTGCCGTCACCCCCACGCCTCGGATACGGGTACGCCTCCGGCGGCTCCCACCACAGCTCGGTGCGCAAACATCGGGCGAGACCCCATTGACCTGCGGCGGCGGCTCCACAGCCGGCGCCCGAGTCTGCGACACCAACTTCTCGATGACGCAGGGCAGTTGCTCCACCTCGCCGACGGGACACGGTGCCGTGTGCTGCAGGCCCCGGCGGCTCGTCGTCGGCTTCCACGCCGGCGCCGTTGTCACCCCAGGCCCTGCGCGCCTTCGCGGCGGCGCACCCGGACGTCGAGGGCACCGCCCGCCGGGTCGTGGGGGAGGGACGACGGAACGGCTGCTCCTCGACGGCAGCGACGTACCGGTCACCGACGCCGAACCCGACCAGGTGCTGCCGGCCGCCGCTCACCCCTGGTCAGGGCATCCGTCGAAGCGGCGCAGCCCCTCGGCCGAGGCGGGGCCCGGTGGCGCAGGGGGCGCTCCCCGCCGGCCGGGCCCCGCCGCCGTGCCGCGGGGGGCCGCCTCAGCCCTGGGCGGCCGTCTCTCGCAGGGCGATGCGGTCCTCGCCCGCGTACACGTTCATCGAGCTGCCCCGCAGGAAACCCACCAGGGTCAGACCCGTCTCCGCGGCCAGGTCCACCGCCAGCGACGACGGCGCCGACACGGCCGCCAGCACCGGGATGCCCGCCATCACCGCCTTCTGCGCCAGCTCGAACGAGGCCCGCCCGGAGACCAGGAGGATCGTCCGCGACAGCGGCAGCTCGCCGTTCTGCAGCGCCCGCCCGACCAGTTTGTCGACCGCGTTGTGCCGGCCGACGTCCTCCCGTACGTCCAGCAGCTCCCCGTCCTCGGTGAACAGAGCCGCCGCGTGCAGGCCCCCGGTCCGGTCGAACACCCGCTGAGCCGCGCGCAGCCGGTCGGGGAGGCTCGCCAGCAGCTCCGGGGTGACCCGGACCGGGGGAGTGTCGGCGATCGGGAAGCGCGCGGTCGTCCGTACGGCGTCCAGGCTGGCCTTGCCGCACAGACCGCACGAGGAGGACGTGTAGACGTTCCGCTCCAGGGTGAAGTCCGGGAGGGCGACGCCGGGCGCGGTCTTCACGTCGACCACGTTGTAGGTGTTCGAGCCGTCCGCCGTCGCCCCCGCGCAGTAGACGATGTTCTGCAGATCGTCCGCGGTCGCCAGTACGCCCTCGCTGACCAGGAACCCGGCCGCCAGCGCGAAGTCGTCGCCCGGGGTGCGCATGGTGATCGCGAGCGGCTTGCCGTTCAGCCGGATCTCCAGGGGTTCCTCGGCGACGAGTGTGTCCGGCCGGGTGGAGAGCGCCCCGTCGCGGATGCGGAGGACCTTGCGTCGTTCCGTGACTCGTCCCATGTCCTGATCAGCCCCGGTTCTGTACGTGCTGGTAGCCGAAACGGCTCTTGCTGCAGAGATTGCCGTGGGTCACCGGGTCGTCGTGCGGAGAGGTGACCTTCACGATGTCATTGTCCTGCACATGGAGCGTGAGGGTGCAGCCCACTCCGCAGTACGCGCACACCGTGGCCGTCTCCGTCTGCCGCGACCCGTCCCAGGTGCCGGCCGACCGCATGTCGAACTCCGTCTTCGGTGACAGCGCCCCGGTCGGGCACACCTCGACACAGAGCGCGCGGTACTCCTCGACTCTCGACAAGGGTTCGGACGCCGACCGTTCGGCACACTGCGGATACCGCTTTGGCATACGATCGAGCCCTTGGGTTCTCAACTACCTTGTCCCGACGTACCGTTCGGGATTCATGAGCAGTCCCCCTGTCGCCCCCGCGGGCTGGAGCCGTTGGCTCGTCCCGCCCGCCGCCCTCTCCGTCCATCTCTCGATCGGCCAGGCCTACGCCTGGAGCGTGTTCAAGCCGCCCCTCGAATCCGCGCTGGGCCTCGACGGCACCCAGAGCGCGCTGCCCTTCCAGCTCGCGATCGTGATGCTGGGTCTGTCGGCCGCGTTCGGCGGCACCCTCGTCGAGCGCAACGGACCACGCTGGGCCATGACCGTGGCCCTGGTCTGCTTCTCCTCCGGCTTCCTGGTCTCCGCGCTCGGCGCCGAGACCAAGCAGTACTGGCTGATCGTCCTCGGCTACGGCTTCGTCGGCGGCATCGGCCTCGGCATCGGCTACATCTCGCCGGTCTCCACGCTGATCAAGTGGTTCCCGGACCGGCCCGGCATGGCCACCGGCATCGCCATCATGGGCTTCGGCGGCGGCGCGCTGATCGCCTCGCCCTGGTCCGCGCAGATGCTCTCGTCCTTCGGCAGTGACAACGATGGCATCGCCCTCGCCTTCCTGGTGCACGGGCTGTCGTACGCCGTCTTCATGACCCTCGGTGTGCTGCTGATCCGGGTGCCGCGCACGGAGAAACCGGTCGAGAGCGCGCCCAGCGCCTACGAGGGCGTGCAGGTCTCCGCGCGCAACGCGGTGCGCACCCCGCAGTTCTGGTGCCTGTGGGTCGTGCTCTGCATGAACGTGACCGCCGGCATCGGCATCCTGGAGAAGGCCGCCCCGATGATCACGGACTTCTTCGCCGACAGCTCCACTCCGGTGTCGGCGTCCGCGGCCGCCGGGTTCGTCGCCCTGCTGTCCGCCGCCAACATGGCGGGCCGGATCGGCTGGTCGTCCACCTCCGACCTGATCGGCCGCAAGAACATCTACCGCGTCTACCTCGGCGTCGGCGCGCTGATGTACCTGGTCATCGCGCTGTTCGGCGACTCCTCCAAGCCGCTGTTCATCCTCTGCGCGCTGGTGATCCTCTCCTTCTACGGCGGCGGCTTCGCCACGGTCCCGGCGTATCTGAAGGACCTGTTCGGCACCTACGAGGTCGGCGCGATCCACGGCCGGCTGCTCACCGCCTGGTCCTTGGCCGGTGTGCTCGGGCCGCTGATCGTCAACTGGATCGCCGACCACCAGAAGGGCGCCGGCAAGCACGGTCCGGCCCTGTACACCGTGTCCTTCGGCATCATGATCGGGCTGCTCGTCATCGGCTTCGCAGCCAACGAACTGGTCCGCCCCGTCCACGCCCGCCATCACGTCCCCGCCCCGAGGGAGGCCGTCGATGCCGAACGACAGCAGTCCGCCTAGCCCCCACCGCCGCGGGCTGATCGTGCTCGCCTGGCTCTGGGTGGGCACGCCCTTCGCCTACGGCGTGTACGAACTCGTACAGAAGGCGACACAGCTGTTCAACGGGTGAGTCCCGAGGTTCGGGGGTGAGTCCCGAGGTTCGCCTGGTGAGCCCTGAGGAAGGCCGGGCGTCCGAGGGGCCGGTGGGATTCCGGCCGCTCGGACGCCCGAGGGTCTGAGGGGAGCCGACAATCCCTGCGGCCGTTTCCTGTGGCTTTACCTGCCGTCGTACCCGTGGGTCACTGATCAGACTGGGGGATCCCGCTACCCACGGCCCACGAGGGGACCCCGCCATGAACGGCTCGCGCATCGCCGCCATCGGTCACTATCAGCCCGCCCGGGTGCTCACCAACGAGGACCTGGCCGGCCTGGTCGACACGAGCGACGAGTGGATCAGCAGCCGGGTCGGCATCCGGACCCGGCACATCGCCGGACCCGACGAGCCGGTCGACGAGCTGGCCGCGCACGCCGCCGCCAAGGCCCTCGCCGCCGCCGGTCTGGCCCCCGGCGACATCGACCTGGTCCTGGTCGCCACCTCCACGGCGATCGACCGTTCCCCGAACATGGCCGCCCGGGTCGCGGCCCGGCTCGGCATCCCGCGGCCGGCCGCGATGGACGTCAACGTGGTGTGCGCCGGGTTCACGCACGCGCTGGCCACCGCCGACCACACCGTCCGGGCCGGCGCGGCCACCCGGGCGCTGGTCATCGGCGCCGACAAGATGTCCGACGTCACCGACTGGAGCGACCGCACCACCTGTGTCCTGGTCGGCGACGGAGCCGGAGCCGCCGTCGTCGAGGCGTGCCCGCCGGGGGAGGAACCGGGGATCGGGCCGGTGCTGTGGGGGTCGCTGCCGGAGATGGGGCACGCCGTGCGGATCGAGGGCACCCCGCCGCGGTTCGCACAGGAGGGGCAGAGCGTCTACCGCTGGGCCACCACCCAGCTGCCGGCCATCGCCCGCAGCGCCTGCGAACGGGCCGGCGTGGCCCCCGAGGACCTCGCCGGGGTCGTCCTGCACCAGGCCAACCTGCGCATCATCGAGCCGCTGGCCGAGAAGCTCGGCGCCGTCAACGCGGTGGTCGCCCGCGATGTCACCGAATCCGGCAACACCTCGGCGGCCAGCGTCCCGATGGCCTTCTCCAAGCTGCTCGAACAGGGAGCGATCAACACCGGCGATCAGGTCCTGCTGTTCGGCTTCGGCGGCAATCTCTCGTACGCGGGGCAGGTCGTACGCTGCCCGTGAGTGGTGTTCCGCTGCCCGTGAGGCGAAGGAAAACAGGTGCCACAGCCCTGGATTTTGGGCACCGTAGACTGTAGACAAAAGACAATCGATACTGAGTGTCCAGCGTCCAAGCGTCTATACGTCACACCTGGCCAGGAGGGGACCTCGATGTTGTCGACCGGACTGCCGCAAGGGGCGGTGCCCAAGCTCGAACGGCCCGGACCGCTGCGCGAGCGCGTCTACGAGGCGCTGCTGGAGCTCATCACCACGCGCGCGCTGGCGCCCGGCCAGCACCTGGTCGAGAGCGAGCTCGCCGGGCACCTCGGCGTCTCCCGGCAGCCGGTGCGCGAGGCGTTGCAGCGGCTCAACACCGAGGGCTGGGTCGATCTGCGGCCCGCGCAGGGCGCGTTCGTGCACGAGCCGACCGAGGAGGAGGCCGACCAGCTGCTCACCGTGCGCACCCTGCTGGAGGCGGAGGCGGCCCGGCTGGCCGCGATCCACGCCGGCGCCCCCGGAGTGCACGCGCTGGAGGAGCTGTGCGCCGAGGGCGAGAAGGCCGTCGCCGCCGACCAGGTGGACCGCGCCGTCGCCCTCAACGCGGCGTTCCACGCCAAGATCATGGAACTGGCCGGCAACGCGGTCCTCGCCGAACTCGCCGCCCAGGTGGACCGCCGGGTCCGCTGGTACTACACCCCGGTCGCCCGGCAGCGCGGGCGTCAGTCGTGGATCGAACACCGGGAACTGATCCTCGCGATCGCCCACAACGACCAGGACCGGGCCGCCCAGCTGATGCGCGCCCACACCGAACACACCCGCCGCTCCTACCACGAGCGCCACGGATCCTGATCCCACGCTCCGCCCCACCGCGGCAGGACCGCAGCGCACGACCGGGCGTGCACGGCCGGCACGCCCACCAACACGACCGCCGGCAGCGGGGGTTCACCATGGACCGGCGTACGGTCGCAGCGCCGTACGCCCCGGCGCCCGGCTGCGGCCGCGAGGTTCAGGCCGGCGGTGGCGTCCGTGGTGCTCAGCGCGCCGGTCGTGTCCGCGGTGCCGGTGTGGGCGTCCTGCGGCCGTCACGGCCCGGCCGGCGCAGCAGCAGGGCGATCGCCGCCGCCACCATCGAGACGCCGCCGGCCAGCGCGTAGGCGCCGTTGTAGCCCCAGGCGTCGACCACCATGGATCCGAGGCCGCCGCCGAACAGGCCGCTGACCAGCTTGCCGCTGTAGACGAGGCCGTAGTTGGTGGCGTTGTAGTTCTCGCCGAAGTAGTCCGGGGTCAGCGCGGCGAACATCGGATAGAACGCGCCGCCGCCGAAGCCGGAGAGGAAGGCGAAGAAGAGGAACAGCCACTCGCTCCTGATGTCACCGGCCCAGATGACCCCGAACTGGGCGAGCCCCAGGGCCACGATGACGAACACCAGTGACGTCTTGCGGCCCCACAGGTCCGACAACCAGCCGACGACGGCCCGCCCGACGCCGTTGACGACCGCCATGACACCCATCGAGGACGCCGCGACCAGCGAGCCGAAGCCGATCTGCTTGGCGTAGTCGACCTGGAAGGAGATCCCGAAGATCGATACACCGGCGGTCATGACGATACTGACCCACATCAGCGGCAGCATGCCGGTCCTGAAGGCCTCCTTCGGGGTGTACTGCCGTACCGCGGGCGGGTTCTTCGCCAGGCTCGCCGCGCTCCTGCCGCCGGTGGAGTGCGACAGCGGGTCGATGTCGGCCGGCCACCAGTTCTTCGGCGGGTCCTTGAAGAACCAGGCGCAGACGGCGACCACGATCAGTACATAGACGCCGGTCAGGTCCAGCACCTCGTCGTAATTCCGGGTGTTGAAGGCGTAGTTGAAGATGAAGATGAAAGGCAGCGAGCCGTAGGCGAAGCCGCCGTTGACGAAACCGGTTCTCGCGCCGCGCCGTTCCGGGAACCACTTGCCGACCATGTTGATACAGGTCGCGTACACCAGCCCGGAGCCCACACCGCCCACGACACCGAAGCCGAGGACGGCCGGCATCACCTGGTCGAGGTGGGACAGGGCCAGGAAGCCGAGCAGACACATCGCGGCGCCGGTGCACATCGCGCGGCGCGCGGTGAGGATGCCCCTCTCACGCAGCCAGCCCGCCGGGAAGGCGATGCCGGCCTGGAAGAACACCCAGACGCTGAGGATCCAGAAGGTGTTGCTCCGGGTCCAGCCGTGCGCGTCGGACAGGGTGTCCTCGGCGGAGCCGTAGGCGTACTCCGAGACGCTGATGGCCATCATCGCGATCCACGGCAGATACACCATGAGCTTGCGGGAGTGGCCGAGGATGTCGCGGTCCGTCTCGCCGATGCGGTAGACCCGCCCCCGGGAGTCGGTGACTTCGCGGTACGAGCGGTTCGCCGAACCGGGGTCGGCCGGCGTGTCCTTTGTCATGGGATCAGCCGTCATGTCAGGCCATCTCCTCGCCGAGGGGGTGGGGACTGGGGTCGATGCGCCGGACGCTGAGCCTGCCCGGCGCTCTGAGGAACAGCGCCACCACGGCGCAGACGAGCCCGGTGCAGCCCGCCAGAAGGAACGCGGAGTGGGGGTCCCGCGCGGCGTACGAGGCGGCGCGCGTTCTGCCGGCGGCGACCGGCAGCAGCCAGGCGCCGGTGAGCAGTCCGTGGACGCTCGCGCTGTGGTTCTCCCCGAAGTGGTCCGCGGCCGGCGCGGTGACCAGCGCCGGCACCGCCGCGCCGGCGGCCGCGGCACAGCCGAGGAGGAGCACCCCGCTGCCCGTCCGGGCCGCGACGAGCACCCCGAACTGGGCGGCGGCCGGCACCAGACAGGCCGTGATCAGGGCGGTGCGCCGCCCCGAGCGGTCCGACAGCACCCCGGCGACGGCCGCCGTGGCACCGCCCGCGACGGTCACGGACCACACCGTCGGACCGCCGAGCCCGAGCCGCCTGCCGTACGCCGTCAGCAGGCAGATGCCGAGCACGGTGACGCCGGCCGCACCCAGCAGGCACAGCCACATCAGCCACAACACCGGGTTGCGGGCGGCCTCGTGGAGGGTGTGGTGGCGTACGGCGGGCGGGTTCTTCTCCCGTGCGCGCCGGGCGCCGGCAGTCGCCGGCACGGACCGCGGATCGGGATGCGGGGGGCCACCAGTTCCGCGGCGGATCCCTGAGCAGCCGGCCGGCGCCCGCCACGACCAGGGACGCTCCGGCCCCCGCGGCCGCGAGCAGGACCTGCGGGTCGGCCCCGCGCACCGGGGCCAGGAGGAACGGTACGGCCCCGAGGGCGAGCCCGCTCGCCACCAGCCCCGTGGGGCCGCCCCGGCGCTCCGGACTCCCGGCCGGTGCCGGGCGCGCCCCCGACGTCACAGGAGCCCCGCGGCCCGCGCCCACCGATACTTCGCGCCCAGCGCGGCCACCGGCTTCTCCGTCGTGTACGGGTACGCCACGACCCCCCGCTCGAACAGGTACTGACAGGCCTCCTCGCCCTCGACGTCCCCCGCGAGGGACGCCACGACCGGCTTCTCGACGCCCCGCTCGCGGAACTCCGCGACGACCCGCGCCGTCAGCTCCGCGAACACCATCGGCGGGGTGACGATGGTGTGCCAGTAGCCGAGCACCAGCGCGTGGATCCGCGGATCCTCCGGACCCAGCCGGATCGTCGCCTCGTACGTCGACGGCGGCTCGCCCCCGGTGATGTCGACCGGGTTGCCGGCCGCGCCGAACGGCGGGATGAACCGGCGGAACGCCTCGTCCAGGTCGGGCGGGATCTCCATCAGGGACAGCCCGTGGTCGGTCACCGCGTCGGACAGCAGCACACCGCTGCCGCCCGCGCCCGTGATGATCACGACGTTGCCGCCCCGGGGAGTGGGCAGGACGGGCAGGGCACGGGCGTACTCCAGCATGTCGTTCAGCCCCGGCGCCCGGATGACCCCCGCCTGCCTCAGGATGTCGTCGTACACCGCGTCGTCGCCCGCCAGCGCCCCGGTGTGCGAGCCGGCCGCCTTCGCGCCCGCCGCCGTACGGCCCGCCTTCAGCACCACGACCGGCTTCTTCGGCACGGTCGCCCGGGCCGCCTCCACGAACGCCCGCCCGTCCTTGAGGTCTTCGAGATGCATGGCGATGCACTCGGTGTGCGGATCCTCGCCGAACCAGGTCAGCAGGTCGTCCTCGTCCAGGTCCGACTTGTTGCCGAGTCCCACGATCGCCGACACACCCGTCTTCGTGGTGCGGGCGAAGCCGAGGATCGCCATGCCGATGCCGCCCGACTGCGAGGTCAGCGCCACCCCGCCCTTGACGTCGTAGGGCGTGCAGAACGTGGCGCACAGGTCCTGCCAGGTGGAGTAGTAGCCGTAGATGTTCGGGCCGAGCAGACGGATGCCGTGCCGCTCGGCGATCTCCACGATCCGTGCCTGGAGTTCGTGCTCGCCCGTCTCGGCGGAACCGGACGGGATCAGCACAGCGTTGGGGATGTTCTTGCGTCCCGCCTCTCCCAGGGCCGCGGCCACGAACCTGGCGGGAATGGCGAAGACCGCCACATCCACCTCACCGGGAACGTCCGTGACACTCTTGTACGCCTTGCGGCCCAGAATGTCGTCGGCCTTGGGGTTCACCGGATGGATCTCTCCGGAGAATCCGCCCTCGACGAGATTGCGCATGACCGAATTACCGATCTTGCCCTGTTCGTTGGACGCGCCGATGACGGCGACGGAGGCCGGCTGCATCAGCCGGCGCATCGTTGACAGGATCGCGTCGCGTGGATACCGCCGCCGAGACGGTGTCGGCGACTCGGCGAGGATCACCCGGATGTCGGCGGCCATCGCTCCGCCGGGTGTGGCGATCACCGGATTGAGATCCACCTCGGCGATCTCCGGGAAGTCCGCGACCAGTTGGGAGACCCGCCGGATCTGCTCGGCGACCGCCCACCGGTCCACCCCGGCCCGCCCGCGCACCCCGCGCAGGATCTCCGCCGGCCGGATGGAGTCCAGCATCGACATCGCCTCGTCGGCGGTGACCGGCGCCAGCCGGAATGTCACATCCTTCAGCACCCCGCCGAGCACCCCGCCGAGCCCGAACGCCACCACCTTCCCGAACGTCGGGTCGGTGACCGCGTCGACGATGACCTCCTGCCCCTGGGGCAGCAACTCCTGCACCTGCACGCCCTCGATACGGGCCGCGGAGTGGTACGCACGGGCGTTTTCGGTGATCCGGCAGAACGCGGCCCGTACGTCCGCCGCGCCCTCGACGCCCACCACGACCCCGCCGGCCTCGGTCTTGTGCAGGATGTCCGGGGAGACGATCTTCATGACCACGGGCCCGGCGAAACGCGCCGCGGCGGCCACCGCCTCGTCCACGTCCGTCGCCAGTTCCTCGTCCGGTACGGCGATCCCGTACGCGTCGGCGAGCACCTTGCCCTCGTGCGCGGTCAGCGCGGTACGGCCCTCGGCGCGCACCCTGTCGAGGAGGGCGCGCACCGTGAGTACCCGGTCTCCGGTCATCACGTCAGATCACTCCGTTCGACTTCAGCAGGCGCAACTCCTTGTCTCCTAGGCCCAGTTCGCCGACAAAGACCTCTTCGTTGTGCTCGCCGAGCAGCGGTGAACCGGTCACCTCGACGGGGGAGTCGGACAGCTTCAGCGGGCTGCCGACGGTGATGAACTCGCCGCGTTCGGGGTGCGGGACGCGGACCACCATCTCGTTGGCGGCCAGCGAGGGGTCCTCGATGATCTCCTTGGTGGACAGGATCGGCCCGCACGGGATGTCGTGGGCGTTCAGCCTCTCCAGCACGTCCCACTTGGGCAGGGTGGAGGACCATTCCTCGATCAGCTGGAACATCTTGTTCAGCTTCGGCAGCCGGGCCTCGGGGGTGGCCCACTCGGGGTCCTCGGCCAGCTCGGGCCGGCCGATCAGCTCGGTGATCGGCTTCCAGCCGACCGGCTGGACGATGACATAGACGTAGTCGTTGGGGCCGCAGGGGGCGCACTTGACGGCCCAGCCGGGCTGGCCGCCACCGGAGGCGTTGCCGGAGCGGGGGATCTCGTCGCCGAAGTCGTCGTTCGGGTACTCGGCCAACGGCCCCTGGGCGAGGCGTTGCTGGTCGCGGAGTTTGACCCGGCACAGGTTGAGCACGGCGTGCTGCATGGCGACGTTGACGCGCTGGCCGCGCCCGGTGCGTTCCCGCTGGAAGAGCGCCGCCAGTATCCCGGCCACCGCATGCACTCCGGTGCCGGAGTCACCGATCTGCGCGCCGGTGGCGAGCGGCGGGCCGTCCTCGAAGCCCGTGGTGGCCATCGAGCCGCCCATGGCCTGTGCGACGACCTCGTAGGCCTTGAAGCCGGTGTAGGGGCCGTCGCCGAAGCCCTTGATGGAGGCGTAGACGATCCGGGGGTTGATCTCCTGGATGCGTTCCCAGGTGAACCCCATCCGGTCCACCGCACCGGGCCCGAAGTTCTCCACCATGACGTCCGAGCGGCGGATCAGCTCGGTGAGGAGCTCCTTGCCGCGTTCGGTCTTGGTGTTCAGGGTGATGCTGCGCTTGTTGCAGTTCAGCATCGTGAAATACAGCGAGTCGACATCGGGCAGGTCGCGCAGCTGGGTGCGGGTGATGTCGCCGGCGGGGGATTCGAGCTTGATGACGTCGGCGCCGAGCCAGGCCAGCAGCTGGGTGGCGGAGGGCCCGGACTGGACGTGGGTCATGTCGAGGACGCGGATGCCCTCAAGAGCCTTGGCGGTCATGGGCGTTCGACCTCACTTGTACATGGTCTGGTTCATGGTTCCGGGGGCGTAGGCGTCCGGGTCGACCCAGACGTTGATCAGCGACGGCTTGCCCGACTCCCGTGCCCGGCGCAGCGCCGGCCCGATGTCCGCGGGGTCGCGGACCTCCTCGCCGTAACCGCCCAGCATCTGAGCGAACTTGTCGTAGTGGACGTCACCGAGGGTGTTGCCGACCCGCTCGCGGTCCTTGCCGTACTTGGCGGCCTGGCCGTAACGGATCTGGTTCATCGAGGAGTTGTTGCCGACGATGCCGACGAAGGGCAGGTCGTAGCGGACGAGGGTCTCGAAGTCCCAGCCGGTGAGCGAGAAGGCGCCGTCCCCGAAGAGTGCGACGACCTCCTTGTCGGGGCGGGCCTGCTTGGCGGCCAGCACGAAGGGGATGCCGATGCCGAGGGTGCCCAGCGGCCCGGGGTCCATCCAGTGACCGGGCGACCTGGGCTGGACCACCTGCCCGGAGAAGGTGACGATGTCGCCGCCGTCGCCGATGTAGAGGGAGTCCTCGGTGAGGAAGTCGTTGATCTCGCTGACCAGGCGGTACGGATGGATCGGCGAGGCGTCGGACTGCAGGCTCGGCAGGCGCTTCTCGATGGCCGTCTGCTCCGCGGCGCGCAGCTCGTCCAGCCACTCCTTGCGCCGGTGGTTGCCGCCGTTGACCCGCCCCGAGGCGGCCTCGGTGACCGACCTCAGGACCAGGCCCGCGTCGCCGACGATGCCCAGGTCGATGTCGCGGTTCTTGCCGACGGTGCGGTAGTCGAGGTCGATCTGGACGACCGCGGCGTCGGGGGAGAGGCGCTTGCCGTAGCCCATACGGAAGTCGAAGGGGGTGCCGACGATCACGATCACGTCGGCGTGGGAGAAGGCGTGGCGGCGGGAGAGCTGGAAGTGGTGCGGGTCGCCGGGCGGGAGTGTGCCGCGGCCGGCGCCGTTCATGTACGCGGGGATGTCGAGGGTGCGCACCAGCTCGATGGCGGCCGCGGTGCCTCGGGTGGTCCAGACCTGGCTGCCCAGCAGGATCGCGGGCTTCTCCGCGTGCACCAGCAGGTCGGCGAGCTTCTCGACCGCCTCGGGATCGCCGGCCGAGCGGGTGGAGGCGCGATAGGCGCCTGCCTTGGGTACGCGTGCCCTGTCCGCGGGCACCTTGGCATCCAGGACGTCCCGGGGGATCTCCAGGAACGACGGCCCCGGGGCGCCGTGATAGCACTCGCGGAACGCCATCGACACCATGTCCGCCACCCGGGCCGTGTCCGGCACGGTCGCCGCGAACTTCGTGATCGGCGCCATCATGTCCACGTGCGGCAGATCCTGCAGGGACCCCATCTTGTGCTGGGTCAACGCACCCTGACCACCGATGAGCAGCATCGGCGACTCCGCCCGGAAGGCGTTGGCGACCCCGGTGACGGCGTCGGTCGTACCGGGACCCGCGGTGACGACGGCGCAGCCGGGCTTGCCGGTGATCCGGGCGTAGCCGTCGGCGGCGTGCGCGGCCACCTGCTCGTGACGGACGTCGACGACTTCGATGCCCTCGTCGACGCAGCCGTCGTAGATGTCGATGATGTGGCCACCGCACAACGTGTAGATGCGGTCGACCCCCTCGGCCCTGAGTGCCTTGGCGACCAAGTGCCCACCGGAGATCACGTCTTGGGTGTCGTCGGGCATGGCGAAGTCCTGTCCCTTTCATAGGGGTTTAGGTGGCTCGCGGCTGTCCTGTGTTGTCCTGTATGTGTACTACGATACGCCGTATGCGGTAGATTGCATACAGTCGACGAATGCTGTATGAAGCTTGTTCCCGCACCCCAGTGGGCGATGTTCAGGGATGCATACTTTCCGGTCACCGAATTCCGGCCACCCTCCGTCACCGGGTCGACTCAGACGGTGACCCGCCGGCATGTGCGCAGGCGTCGCGCCATCGCGACGGTCCGGCAGACAGGAGCCGCAGATGGACCTGTGCGAACACCAGGCACGGCAACTCTTCGAGGATCACGGCATCCCCGTGCCACGGGCCGAGGTCGCCGACTCGCCCAAGGCGGCCCGCGAGATCGCCCGCCGGCTCGGCGGTCGGGTCGTGGTCAAGGCCCAGGTGAAGACGGGCGGGCGGGCGCGGCAAGGCGGGCGGAGTCAGGCTCGCCGCCGATCCGGCCGCCGCGGAATTGACGACACGTCAGATGCTGGGTACGGACATCAAGGGTCACCGAGTCGGCACGGTGATGCTCGCCGAACCGGTCGACATCGCCGACGAGTTCTACGTCTCCTACGTCCTCGACCGCGCGGCGGGCGGCTTCCTCGCCGTCGCCTCCGCGCAGGGCGGCGCGGAGATCGAGGAAGTGGCCGCGACCCGGCCGCAGGCTTGGCGCGGATCCCGGTCGACCGGACCGAGGGCGTCACCTCGGCCAAGGCCGTGGAGATCGCGAGCGCGGCCGGCCTGCCGCAGCAGACCGTCGACGTCCTGCTGCGGCTCTGGCAGGTCCCGGTCCGCGAGGACGCCCTGCTGGTCGAGACCGGGGCGCCGTACCGCTGTACCGCGGCCGTCCCGACGGCAGGCGTTTCCTACCGGGCCAGGACACCAGCGCGTACGTCCACCCGGTGACCCTCCTCAACCCGCCCCCGTCCTCCCCGCTGCACCATGCGGAACCCTTCGGCCCCGTCGACACGATCGTCCTGGTCGACACCGAGGTCGAGCTGCTGGCGGCGATGAGCGCGTCCAGTGGCGCGCTGGTCGCCACGCTGGCCATGGACGGGCAGGCAACCTACGGCCGGCTGGCCCCGCAGATCCGCGTCCTCAAGACCGGGCACGGCGTCCCCCGCTCCCGCGGCGACCGAGCCGAACTGTTCGGCGGCTTCGGCGCCTCCTGGCGCGGCGCCTTCGTCGGTGGCGACCTTCAGGTACGCGCCGTGACCCGGGGACCGGCAGGGGAGCGACTCCCCGGTAACTTCCCGGACTACCAGCTCATGCCCTGATCCTCAGGGTACGTACACAGAATCTCGCATTCTGCATACCGTAGCCAATCCTGGTGGCCTCGGCTCCCCCGGCCACCGCCCACCACACGGATATGCAGGTGAAACGCACTCCGAAACCTTGGTATTGTTGTCCATGTCGCCGCGGGGAACACCCCCAGCAAGGCGACAGACACCTGGTCCGGGTGGCGGAATGGCAGACGCGCTAGCTTGAGGTGCTAGTGCCCTTTATCGGGCGTGGGGGTTCAAGTCCCCCCTCGGACACTCGCTTATAGCGATACGGAATCGAGGGCCTCGACCTGACGGTCGCGGTCCTCGTTGCGTTGTCGTAGGTGATTGTGATGCCGAGGGCTTCGTAGAGGGGCTCTTTCTTCTCGGCGTCGGCGGCTTGGATACGTTGAGCGATGTCTCCGAGTCTGTCAGTGATCTCCCGGATCTGATCTGCGGTGAGGGGTGGTTCCTTCTTCCGAGTGACGGTGGGCAGTGCGTCGAGCTTCTTCTGTGCCGCTTCCCTGTCACGTTGCGCGTCGTTGATCCACTGGGTGACGACGGCCGGGTCGGCTCCGGAGTCGAGGGCGGCCTGGTAGCGGGCAAGGCGCCGCTCGCACTCCTTGATCGCCTGGCGGGCTTGAGCCTGCTCGGGGGTCTGGGGCTGCGCGGCGCTTGCCGCGATGCTGGCCTGGCTGAGTGCGGTGATGGTGGCGGTGAGCCGCTCTGGGGTGAAGGCGCGGGCGATCCATGCGTCCAGTGCCCGGCCGCCCCGCTGCCGGATCAGGCCGGTGTCTGGCCTGGGGCGCCGGCCCGGTCAGAAGTCGTCCGACGCGCTCCCGCGCGAGACCAGATGCTGTGGCGCGGGTCGCCGCGCAGGATCTGGCGAATCGCGTCGATTTCCGAGCCTTCCACGGCCGCGTTCGCGGCGGCATCGGCCAGGGCCCGCCGCACGCGGAAGTCGGGGTCGCGGGCGAGGTGCAGGGCGGTCTTGTGATGGCGGACGGGGAACTGCATGCACAGGACGGCACTGGCCTGGCAGACGCCGAAGTGGTGGTGGGTGGCGAGCAGTCCGGGGTCGACGATGCCGGCGATGTCGTTCGGGAGCCTGCCCAGCGCAGCGGCCGCCTCGTGGACATCGTGCTCGTCGCGGCTGCCTAGCAACTCGCTCGCCTGGTCGCGGACCCACGCGTGCTCATCAGAACTGGAGGCCGCTGCAGCAGCGAACATGAGCGCCGGGCCGCGCAGCGACGCCGACCCGATGTTGACCTGGAACGCGCTCAGAGGGTGCGGGCCGTCCGTGAGTACTTCGCCCAGGTAGCTGTCGGACTCGTCGCCCACCACCAGGCTCGTGACGGCCTGGAAGGCGTAGCGCCGGTCCGGTTGCGGTCGGCCCACGACCAGGTTCCCCCCCGCAGTCAGAGCCTGTTGCCGCGTAAGGACGACCTCCCGCCCATCGCTGGCGATCGCCAGGAGTTGCTCCAGGCAGGCCTTGCGGTCGTCATCGTTCAGGCCGCGCGAACGGGCCACCTGGTAGGAATCGGGCACGAGGGCGGAGCCGATCTGGGCGATGCCAGGTGTGGGTGCGGGTCGGGTGCGGCTCGTTCTGCGGTCTACTTCTCGACGAACACGAGGTCTTCGATCGGTCGGGACATCCGGAACGTGTTGCCGTTGGTGACCTCGACCACGCGCTGGAGGCCGACGGTGCCGTCGCGTTGTCCGGGGACATAGAACTCGTCGGCGCCGCCGGCCAGATAGGCGGGGAGACAGGCGAGAGACGGGCCGAAGAGCCGGATGTAGTCGGCGAGGTGGCGGAACAGCGTGGGCACGCTCACCAACTCGTCGGTGAGCGAGGCAAGACTGTCGATCTTCGCACCGCTGGTCGTCACGTCGTACGACCAGACACCGCCCGGCACCTGGGCTGCCCTGGCCTCCTGCGTGGTCGTGGTCATGTTCGCCCGCAGCTCCCGGGGGAGGCTGCTGTAGAAGGTTGGGTACACCAGGCCGCGGGACAGCAGGTGGTGATTGGCGGTCCGGTGCAGCATGTCCACGGTGACGTCGACCCGTTCGCCGCTCTTCGCGGGCTTCGGAGGGTTGCCGGTCTCCGGAGGGTCGCCGCGACCGATCAACGCGACGCAGCGGCCGTAGACGTCGGCGCCGGAGGTGAGGATGTAGCCGCGCACGGTCTCCGGGGTCGAAGCCCCGGCCTTCTCCTCGGAGTCCTGTACGACGTCGTCGAAGCCCAGCCAGCTCAGCAGCTCGTCACGGGCGGCGTGCGCGCCCGGGCGCAGCGGCTGGTGGACGAAATCGGGCCCGACACCCTTGTAGTGGGTCTCGGTGGCGTCGATCCCGTCCACCCGGATCGAGGCACCACCGTTCTCGTCCCGCTTGACCCGGTGCTGGCCGGGGACCTCGCACCAGAACCCCGGGTCGCGCGGGGTGAAGTGGACCGTGTCGCCGTCGGGCCGGTCGCCGATGATCCGGTACGAGCCTATGATGAGCAGCATTCAGGAACAAGGAGTTGCGGGCGGCGGCGGCCCGGCTGACCGAGGCGCTTGGAGACCCGTTGCCGAGTTGCAGGCCGTTAGCCTGTCGGTATGTCGGAGCGTGTCATGCCCGGTCGCACGGACGGCCTGATCACCCTGGGTGCCGCGGACGCTCTGTGGGTCGATTTGACGGCCGACAGTGCTGTGTCGACGGCTTCTGGGGCATTCACCTGCTCTCCTGCCCGTGCCCGGGCGGGGTACGTCCTGCTTGGCAGCCATGTGGTGGCGACGGTCAGAGCGAGCGGCGGTCAGTGGAGTGTTCCGGAGGTCGAGGTGCGCCGGGCGGCCGCGGAACTGAACGCGGTGGGGATGGACCGGCGGGACCTGGTCCGCATCGGTCCGTTCCGTGGGACGCCGAGGCAAGAATGCAACGAGGAAACGCCGCTGCGTTGGCGTCGGCGCATCACGGCTGAACTACAGGAGCTGGGCGGCCCCGAGCGGGCAGCACGACGTGAAGACGACCGGCCGTACCTCCTGGCGGGGATCGACTGGCGACAGATGCTCGTGGAGCAGACCCGCGACGGGACGCAGCGGACGTGGTGGCTGCCGCGCGCTGTGGTCAGGCTCCTGGATGGGGCCGAGCACGCCGAAACGCAGTGGGTGCAAGCCGCGCGGACCCGCCAGGCGAGCGCAGCCGTCACCGAGCCGCCCTCCCACCTCCGGAAGGCCCGAGACACCGACGGTCGGCAGACGATGAGCCCCGAGGGCCGCACCGTCTCACTGCGCCCGTACAACAAAGAGCTGGAAGGCCAGCTGTACTCGGCGCTCAGCAGGAAGCCCGGTACCTCCCGCAAGGTGGCCGGGTGGGCGTGCGCCGTCTGCCGCACTGCGCCCGCTACCGTGCTCGACCACTGCCATGAACACGGCTACGTCCGCGCCCCCGTCTGCCAGTCCTGCAACACACTGGAACGCCCCGACCACCTGTACAGCAACGACATCCGCGTGGCGAACCGCTACACACGCCTCTTCGACACCGACGCCGACGACTGGCTTCGCCACTGGCACCGTTGCCCCGGCTGCCGTGCACGCACCACCCTGCCCCTGCCGCACCTCGCCGCATGGACCGCCCACATAGCCTGCCGGTCGCTGCGTCCGACCCACCGCGCCCCCCGCGGGCGCAAGCCCTGCGGTGTGCTGCGCGTGTCCTGGACGGGCAGTCAGAACGCGCCCCGCTCCTGCCTGCTCACGGTCGCCGTCGACTTCTGCCCCTCCGGCGAGCACCGTGTCCTGGCGCAAGTCCCCTACCGCGAAGCCGCCGAGCGGTTTCGCATCTGGTTGTCCGAGACAGCCCCTGCCGTGGCCGCCGCGGCCGGTCCTGACCGCTTGGACGGACTCCCCGCCCAGATCCGGCCAGTCATCGCGGACACCAGCGGCGAGGGCCCAGCACTGTTCTGAGCGGGCACCGGGAGACCTGACACCCCAACGACACCTCGCAGCTGCCGACCCCCGACACGGTCACCCCGCAGGCCCAGCGAAATGCGCAGCAGAGTTTCGACTGAGATCAAAACTGAGACCACGAAACGACGAAGGCCCGTACCGCTGAGCGGTCCGGGTCGACGGTGCGGTCCAGGAGTTCGTGGCAGCAGGTCTGGACCCAGCGCTCCATGATTGAGTTCATGCGCGGCATCCGGACGCCGGTGAACACGGTCCTGGACGCCGGCGGCTGCCAGGATCTGGTCGAAGAGCGCAGGGAACTTCGAGTCCCGGTCCCGGATCACATATTTGACGGTGGTCCCGGCGTCCTCCAGGTCCATCACCAGGTTTCGTGCCGCCTGGCTCACTCATTGCGTGGTGGGGTGCGCCGTGGTGCCGAGGATCCGGACGCGCCGGGTGGTGTGCTCGATGACCGCGAGGATGTACTGGCGCCGGCCGGTCAGGGTGACGGTCTCGATGAAGTCGCATGCCAGGGGGGCGTCGGCCTGGGAGCGCAGGAAGTCGGCCCAGGGGGTGGTGGCTCGGACGGGCGCGGGGTCGATGCCCTCGTTCTTGAGGATCTCCCAGACGGTATCGGCGGCGACCTTGATGCCGAGGGTGGCGAGTTAGCCGTGCACTCGGCGGTAGCCCCACGACGGGTTCTCCCGGACCAGGCGCAGGATCAGGATGCGGATCGAGCGAACGGTGGGCGGGCGGCCCGGCCTCTTCGGTCGGCAGGTGCGGACGTGGCGCTGCTTGATCGGGTCGCGGTGCCATCGCAGCACGGTGTCGGGTTGGACCAGCAACCGGAGCCGACGCAGAACCTGGCGCGGCAGCGGCACCGGCAGAGCGGCGAGGAGGGCTCGGTCTTCCGAGGCGAACTTCACCCGGTCCGCCCCGATCTGTCGTTCGAGGACCATGATCTGGTGGCGCAGGGCGAGAATCTCCGCGTCCTTGTCGCGGTCGCTCATCGGTAGCAGCCGCAGCGCGGCGAACGCGTTGGTGATGGTCAGGTAGGCGAGACGAAGCAACACGAGTGCTCATCCTGCCGCAGCACCGAACAAGACCCTGACCTGCATGGATGACATTCTCGGCAGGCGCAATGTTGATTCTCTGCGAGCCCTTACCACCGGGGCAGTACCGCAGAACGGTGCGTCAGCAAATGGAAGCAGTACCGGGCAGTGCCCAGCTGGTACGGCAGCCGCGACTTCCACAGCACCCTCACTCCTTCGCGGCCGGGGCTCTGCGAACCGGAGGAAGGAGATCATCGTGGAGTCTCAGCGCTCCATGGGGCCGTGCACGTTCAGGCGCTCATGTTGCCTCACTGAGGTGGGGAGAGCGCAACGCGGCTCGATCGGTGCCGGGGACGAGGCGGCCTATCGGAGGCCGTGGTGGTCGAGGCGGTGGATGAGGCCGGGGCGGCGCTGGTAGTCCTCGCGCAGGCGGGCCAGGCGCTGGTGGAAGTCGGTGTGCTGTCGGGCGTGGGCGTAGGCGTCGCGCAGTTCCGCGAGGAGGCTGACGGCCTGGTCGTAGCAGCTGGTCTTCTTGGTGGCGATGTGCGCCTCGATCTGCTGCCAGACGGATTCGGCCTCGCCTGCGAGAGCGGTCAGATGCCGGGCGCGGGCGGTGGCCCGTTCGTGTTCGGCGCGCTGTCGGCGTTCGCTGCGCAGGGTGTGGGCGGCGTCCAGGAGGTGGGCGGCGGACCGGCGCCCGGGGACCGTCGTGGGGGCGTCGGCGCCGCGCAGGCGGTGCAGGAGTTCGGTGTGCAGCCCAGGTTCCGGGCCGAGGGCGAGCCGCAGCAGCAGAGCGTCCTTCTCCTTCTGGGGCATTGTGGCGATCAGCGGGGCGAGTTCCTTCTTCGCAGGCCTGGTCAGCTTCTTGGATGCGGCGGGACTGGCCTGGGCCGCGACTGCCAGCAGGTCGTCGTCCACGCGCAGGAAATCCGCGAGCGCCCGCTGCGGGGCGGTCAGTTCGCCGAGCCCGGCCGGGACGGGCGGTTCGGGGCAGGTCCGGTACTCCTCTTCGTCGTCGTCTTCGAGTTCCCAGGAGGCGAGCGCTGAGAGCCAGGCCAGATAGAGGGGGCGCAGGTCGCCGGTGGTGAGTTCGTCGCGTACGCCGATGAGGGCGGACAGCGAGTCGTCGGCGCCCTCGATCCAGTCGCCGCCCTCGTCCTCGCTGGTCAGGTCGAGCAGGAGGTGGGTGCGGGTGGTCCAGGCCTCGATGTGGTGGTCGAGACAGTACGGCCGCACCGCCGGCAGGGCCAAGGTCTGCTTGGGCAGGCGGAGCATCAGCCGGTGGGTGCCCCAATTGGTCACGTACAGGTGGGCGTCGAAATAGCGCTCGACCATTTTGCGCGGATTGGCGCTCAGGTCGCCCCAGTTGTAGGTGTTGGTGAAGCTGGTGGCGGTGATCCGGGCCCGGGTGGAGATGGCCCTCAGCTGCTCCTGTTCCTCGCGGCTGAGCGGCCGGTCGAGGGCCTGGAACTCGTAGTACTGGTACTCGCTCACACGGCGGACCCTATCGCCGCCGAGGGTGGGCTCGGACGCGGATGGGCCACGGCAGCGGAGCCGACCGGAGGCAGCAATCAAACGTCATAGGGTGAGCCGAGGCGAGCCGTGGCGGGAAGGAGCGGGCTGTGGCGGTGTGGACCGAGCGGGCGATGGAGCATGATGCAAGAACGGAGCTCGCGGCCGTGCTGCAGCTGGTTGCCGCGGGCAGGCTGCGGTGCGGCGACAAGACGAAGCGCCCCTCCGCGGCCACCCTCCGCGCACTGGGCGAGGTCCTCACCGGCAATGACTTCTACGAGGGCGAGGCGGTCAGGGCATTCGCCTGGCCGCTGCTGCTCCAGGCTGGTGGCCTTGCCGAACTATCGGGCGGCCGACTGGAGTTGACCGCGCGGGGCAGCAAGGCGCTGGCCGCGCCCGCCCACGAGACGATCCGGCACCTGTGGCGGCGCTGGCTGAGCCACGGGGTACTGGACGAGTTCAGCCGCATCGAGGCAGTCAAGGGGCAGCGCGCGGCGAACGTCCTCAGCGCGGCCGGCCCGCGCCGCAAGGCGGTGGGCGCGGCGCTCGCCGAGTGCTGCCCGCAAGGGGAATGGATGGCGGTGGACGAACTGTTCAAGGCGATGCGTACCGCAGGGCATGACCCGTACCTGGTCCGTTCCGAGCGGGCGCTGTGGACGCTGTACCTGGAGGACGCGCAGTACGGCAGCCTCGGCTACGACGGACACCACGACTGGCCGGTGCTGCAGGGTCGCTACACCCTGTGTGTGCTGTTCGAGTACGCGGCCACCCTCGGCCTCGTTGACGTCCAGTACATCGACCCGGACGGCGCCCGGGACGACTTCCGCCACATGTGGGGTGCTGACTGGCTTCAGCGGCTCAGCCGCTACGACGGGCTGCTCGCCATCCGGTTGAACCCGCTCGGGGCGTACGCGACGGGGCGCACCGACGCCTACCGACCGGGCCCGGAGCCCGCCGCCGGGGCGCGGAGCCCGGTCAGGGTTCTGCCGAACTTTGACATCGTGGCACTCGACGGCCTGGCCCCCGCCGAGGCGCTGCTGCTCGACGCGTTCGCAACCCGGTCCACCGACCGTGTCTGGACGCTGTCCACCGCCTCCCTGCTGAAGGCCCTCCACGCGGGCCGAGGTCTGGAGGAGCTGCGCCGCTTCCTCGCCGAGACCAGCACAGGAGAGGAACTGCCGCAGACCGTCACGGCTTTGCTGGCCGACGCCTCCTCCCGCGCCGAGAAGGTACGGGATCTGGGTACGTGCCACCTGCTGGAGTGCGTGGACGAGGCGCAGGCCGTGATGATCGCGAAGGACCGCAGGGCGGGCGCGCTGTGCTCCCGGATCGGCCCAAGGCATCTCATGGTGGCCCCCGGCGACCTGCCGGCCGTCCGCGCCGCGCTGCTGAAACTCGGTTGCGTACTGCCCGCCCGAACCTGAACGGGAGGTTCACGTCCAGGGTGCGGTCCGCGGGGCTTGGGCACGTTCTCGGAGCGCGGTGCGGGCGGCGACTCGGCCGGTGGGGGTGAGGGAGATCGTGGCGCGGCGGCGGTCACGGTACGCCAGGAAGCCGAGGGCCTCGCCGGGACGCAGCCACTGCCACAGGAAGTGGCGGGTGTCGTCGCGTCGTGGCGCGGAGCCGTCGGGGAGGGTGAACACCTCGGCGGCCAGGGTGTCAACGGCGGCGGTGAGGTCGTCGAGCGTGAGTTTCCCGCGAGCAGGGCCGCTGCGGCGGCTTCGGCGAGTTCGGCTCGGACACCGTCGCCGAACCACGCGCGGGCGGCCGTGGCCTGCAGCAGGGCCGGGTCGGCGAGGTGTTGTCGGCCGCGGGTGGTCAGGGCGAGCTTTCGGTGCCGCTTGGCGAGCAGCTGAGCCGCGCGGGCCAGTTCATGCAGTTCGGCGAGGCGAACGACGTCGTACTCGGTGCGCGGCACCATGCCCGGCAGATACCAGTCGTAGCGCTCGGCGGCCTCGATGACCAGAGTCCGCGGCAGGTAGCCGGCTTGGGTCAGGGTCACCCCGTCGCCTACCGCCTCCAGTAGCCAGCGCAGGGGGTTCGGCGTGTCGGCGGCCGTCTCGGGCGCCACGCTCAGCAGGTCCATCACGGTGCCGCGCAGACGACGCCGGGCGTCGGGTGGGGCCTCGGCCCAGGTGCGGCGGCGCTCGCTGTGGACGGCATCGAGCGCGGTGCGTCCATCGTGCGCGGGGATGCGGGGTGGTGAGCCAGCGCTCCACGTGCTCGATGCGTGCGGCGGCGTAGCCGCGGGTGCCGGGCACCAGTGCGCCGTCGTCCAGCGCCTGCTCCAGCAGCCGGGAGGCGTTGCTGCGGGCGACGGCCTCGTCGATGCCCATCACCGGCCCCCAGGTGAGCAGGTCGGTGTCCGGCGGGGTCACAGGGGAGGCGTCCACCGCCCGCCGGTAGGCGGCCCGCCCCTGATCAGGCGAGTGTTGCCATGCGGCGAGGATCTCGCGGGTGGTTTCCGAGGTGCAGACGGCCGCGGACCGGGGCCGGCCGGCGTCCTGGAGAAGTTCGGCGAGGGCGGTGAAGATGTGCGGGTACTCGGCGGGCTCTGCCACCCACTTGGCCGGCAGCCCGTACCAGCAGAACCGCTCCACGTCCTCCTGGGCGAGCGAGTCGGCTGGGCCGCCGTCCGGCAGGAGCCAGCCGAGCAGCCGGTCCCACACTTTCCTTGTGCCGTCTGCCCGCGTCATGTGAGCCCTTCCCCGTCGAGTTCCTGGGCCAGTTCGATGGACCGGCGCCGTGCCCAGTCCCGATGGAACCCCGGCCGGTCCGCAGCCCGGAGCACGGCACGGGCGCTCGCGGCGTCACCACGTTGCAGGGCGTAGGAGACCATGGCCTCCAGCGGTTGCCAGTCCGCGGAGCCCAGCACGGTCGCGGTGGCGGCGAATCCGTCCACCGCCCCGGCCGCGACCTGGGCGTAGGCGCGAAGGCCCAGGATCTCGCGAGCGCGGAAGTCGAGGCGGGCCGAGACGTACTCGCTGTGAAGCGCACGGGCCAGAGTCTCCACCAGGTCCACATCGCTGCCGACCCCGGCGTGCAGGAACAGCTCGGCCTCCTGCCGGTACGTCCCGCCGAAATCACCGACCTCAACGAGGAGCTCAAGGAAGTCCTGCCAGAACACGTCGGCGGGCATCGCCGTCCGCCGCCAGAGGACGGCGGCGTACTCGGCCACCGCCCGGCGCAGCCACTCGCCCAGTCTGCCGCACGAGGCGTCGCACACCCGCAGCGCCCGCAGCCCGCACGCCAACGCGACCCGGCGGACAGCCAGCAACCTTGCCGCCCCGACTGCTTCCCCACCTGGGCGACGGTGGCTTCGGCCAGAACCTCTGCCACCGCCATCGTCGCCCACTGGCCATGATGCCGATCCAGATCCACAACCCCGGCGAATGCTTCGTAAGGCCCCTGCGGCGACAACGGGAAAGCGCGGCCACGCCCCTGTCACAGCCCGCTCGGACAGCCGCCGACTCGGAGTCCAGCGCATGGGCGCCGTCTTCGCCCGCCCCTCCAGCGCCTGCTTCACACCTTGGAACAAGCCCGGGCGACGACCTTCGGATCACGTACCGCGCCTCCGGCCAGCTCGCCCGCGCCGAGCCCGTCCGCCGCAAGGCGCTCCCGTAGATCCACCAGATGACTTCACTACGGTTCCAGATACGCCCCGCGCATCACCCCACCCGACCGCTCCCGCGTCAGGCGAACATCGAAGGCCTCCCAGTCGCCGCCGCAGTCCACCACGTACGCCACGGCGAACCACACGTCCCAGTACGACCACTCGCCAGACGGTGCTGGATGAGGCCACTGTTCCGGGCCGAACGTCGGCCACCTGCGCCTGCTTGCGGCCCCGTCCGCTGTGCTCACCAGCGCATTGTCGCACCGGAGACGGCGGCGCTCGCAGCGCACGGCGGAGGTCCCCCTGTTCGAGCGCATCCGAGAACTCGGGGGAGTAGCCTCGCGGGCGTGACCGAGGCATGGACCGACCACGCGCTGAAGGCGCTCCGCGCCGCCCGCCACAACGCGGACTGCCCGTCCCTGCTCGCCCTGCTGCGTGCGCATGACCCCGTCGGAGTGCTGCAGCAGTGTGGAGAGGCACTCACCGCAGCAGTTTCCCGGGGCCTGCCCGGCGCCCGGGAGGCAGGGACCGCGTGCTCGTCCGCACTGCGCGAACGGGGCTGGCCCGGAGACGAGGTCCTCGCCGAACAGCTCGACACGGCGGCCGGCCGTGCCCTCTGCCTGCTGCGGCCGCTGCCGGTCGACCTGGAGGAACTCTCCAGTCTGCTCGAAGGGGACCCGGCCTGGGGTGGTGGCCGTATCGACCTGGACACCGGTGAGTGCCGGCCTGCCCTCGCGGACACCGAGGAGTCATGGGACGAGGAGGAACCGGAAGGCACTGAGCGGTGGCTCGGCGTCCCGTGCGAGGGATCGCGGGACGCCTACCGCGACATGGAGGACTTCATCACCACCCTCGACGACCCGGACCTCGCCCGGTTCCTCGGCATCGCGATCCAGGGTCCAGGAGCGTTCCGCCGCTTCAAGGACATGCTGGCGACCTCGCCGGCGCAGCTGCAGCGGTACTGGTTGCTCTCCGCGGAGCGGCAGCAGGGCCGGGCCCGGGCCTGGCTCGCCGATCAGGGCTACCGGCCGACGCTGTCGGGCGGCCACTGACCTGGGTGCCTTCAGGGGCTCCAGTGCCGGTAGGCTTCGATCCACTCGGCCCCCTCGGGCGCCGGATCCGGCAACGGAAGGTCGAGAATGCCGATCGCCTGCCGGTGCCTGCCGCGCGTGCAGACCGCCACGATCTGGCTGCCGGGCAGCAGGTCCACCTTCTTCACGGTGACCTCGACCCCGAGAACGACCGACTTGAACGGAACAGCCAGCTGCTCTGCGAGCATCGTGAAAAGGCCTGTGAGCTGCTCCTCGCCGTCGTAGGCGTCAACGGTGGCCTGCTCGACCAGCTCATCGAGTTCCGCATCGCTCAGCTGTCCGTCCACAGGGAACAAGGTACCGGCGGTGCCCGCAGGTGTCCCCCTCGGTCAACCGCCAGCCACCTCACTCTGAGCCACGGCGGTCGTTCCTCTCGCCGCGAGGGTCGGCGTGCTGCCTGGTGGCGCGTACCGACTCCGCAGCACCCACCGCGAGTTGGCGCCGAGAGGGCCGCTGACTGTGCGGAGCAGGTCAGGTGCGGGTTCCTCGTTCGCGAGATCGGCCGATGGCCGCTGGTCCCCTGCCCTTTGACAGGGGGACCAGCCATGCAGAGCGCAAAAGTGCAGGCGCTCGCGAACGCAACTGCCCGCCACCTACCTCAAGGGCACGACGTCGCCACAGGCATCGCCATGGCCAACGCCCTGGGCAACATCTCAAGCATCATCGCCCTCTCCAACACCGGCGCATTCCGCACCACCACAGGCAGCTACACCGCCGGAACCGCCGTGATGGCCGTCTTCCTTGTCCTGTCCGCCGTCGGCGCCAGGAGCGCGCAGCCGGCAACCCGGGGCCCCGAGCAGAATCTCCCGGTGACCTCGTAACCGACGGGCCGATTGCGGCCATGCACGGCAACCACTGTCCAGTTCCACCACCAGATTGCTCTGCACACGCCCAGGCATCGATGGGGCGATACCCAAGTCGTGCCTCCCGCATCAGACCCCGCTCGGTAAGAAGCGCCTTTGCCCGAGCGGTACAACCCCCGGTCGCGTCACCCCTTTGCGGCCGCGTTCTGTGTGCCGTCAAGTGACGGGGGGAGGAAAAGGATCGCGGGTATAATGAGTCAGAAATTGGGGATAAAGCCTGAAGTCGTATGGCTCACGCCGCGCTCTGTGCATGGAACCGCCCTTGCGTCACCAAGACCGTATCGTCAGCCGTCAACTCGCCCCTCGGACACCAGTTGAGACCCCTGTTCATCAGGGGTTTTCTGCGATCCTGGACGTGATGCCGGCCCTGGACGGCAGCGACATCCCGGCAGGCCGTTACACAGTCGTCTCGTCTCGCGTGAAGCGCTACCTGATCGAGCATCCGGCCGTTGGCAACGCTGAGGGAATCACCCGCGCAGGAAACCGTCTCCGTGCGTCGCGATGTGGGCCTCCAAGGAGCTGAGAGCGTCCTGAGTCGCCTGCGGAGTTCCTGATCCGCGGCGTTCCGCATAGTAGGCTGCGCCGAGCTTCTTTAGTAGATCATTTCCTGTGCGCTGCTGCTGGACCTCATCCACCTTCTCCTTGCCCTGCTGAAGGGCTTGCTGAGCCTGCTCCTTGGCCCGGTCGAGAAAACCAGCCATTTTCCACCTCCGAAGATCGACTGTGTGGGGCTTGCACTACTCGACGGTGATGCCCTCGTAGGTGATGGTTACGGTCTCGGTGGCGGCCTCTGAGCTGCTCGCGTCGAGGTCGGGGCCCGACCACTGGGAAGCCCATGCGTTGGTGAGGTTGTAGCGGACGGTTGGCTTCTTGTTGTTGTCCAACGCAGTGATAGTGATGTCCTGGCGTGCGGAATCCATATCATCCCCCTTTGTGCACTGCTGGACCCAATCCACCCACTGCCTGGATGCGTCCATGGGGCGACTGAGTTTGATCTCGTGAGGCTGGGGAGCGCCCGGCTGCTTGCGGGTCGACAGTTCACCTGAGTTGGTGACTGCGCGGACCTCAGTAGCATCCTGACCGAATGTGAGGCCCGAGACCTGCTGATACGTCGCGACCCGGAACTTGCCCAGGTCGACGGCGAAGATGTCGGTGCGAAGAGCGTCACCCATAGCCAAGGCTTTGACTCCCGTAGCGAACGACACTGTTGGCGAGATCAGCGCCAGCCCTACCCTGGAGCGGGGGCACTCCACACCTCCGGTCACCCATGAGAGGTAGGAAGTCCCTCTACATTCATTCGCATCCCCTGGCGGCGAGATGCAGCTGTTCCATCAGCCCAGCTCATCTCGGGCGCAATCTTCCGGAGCAGGCGTCGCGGTTGAGGATGGCCCCGTGGTCGGCCTACCGCGCCACCCTGTGAGTGCGAGTGGCGCGATAGGCGGACGTCAGGGATCCCGTTCTAGTGTCTCGTGATCCTGTTCATGGAACCTGAGGCTACTGTGATCGTTGAGTCTGGTGTGGATCTCACCTCTGAACAGATGGCAGAACTGCGGGAGTTGGCCGGGTCGCGGGATGTTCCGGCCGATGTGGCGCTTCGCGCACGGATCGTGTTGTGGTCCGGCGAAGGACGCCGGCGCAAGGACATTGCCGAGCTCGCCGGTGTGGCGCCGCTGACGGTGGACCGCTGCAAGGCCCGTTATGCCGCGCGGGGCCTTGCGGGTTTGGAGGAGAAGCGCCGCGGCGGGCCGCGTACCCAGGTGCCGCCGCAGGTGCGGGCTCGGGTGATCGCTTTGACGAGGATGTCCCCGCCGGCGGAATCCGGTCTGTCGCACTGGTCGACGCGGACACTCGCCGACCACCTGAAGCGGCGGGAGGGCATCTCGGTGTCGTGGCATTACGTCGCCCGCATCTGGCGTGAGGAGAATCTGAAGCCGCACCGCTCGGGCACCTTCAAGATCTCGAAAGACCCGGCGTTCGCGGACAAGGTCGCCGATGTCGTCGGTTTGTACCTGGCCCCGCCCGGCGGCGCCGTGGTGCTGTCGATTGACGAGAAGACGCAGGTGCAGGCCCTGGACCGGACCCAGCCAGTGCTGCCGGTGACCTTCGCGGCCACCGAGAAGCGCACCCACGACTATGCGCGGCACGGCACCACGAACCTGTTCGCCGCGCTGAACGTCACGACCGGTGAAGTGCTGGGCGAGTGCAGGCCGAACCGGAACGGCGCGACCTTCCTGGCGTTCCTGAAGAGGGCCGTCAAGCCACATACAGGGAAGGAAATCCATATCGTCCTGGACAACCTCTCCACGCACACCACCCCGGACGTGAAGGCGTGGCTGGCGAAGAACCCGCACGTCCACTTCCATTTCACCCCCGTCGGGTCCTCATGGTTGAACCAGATCGAGATCTGGTTCGGGATCATCGCCCGGCAGTCCATCCGCCGCGGCACGTTCGCGAGCGTCAACGTCCTGGTCAAACAGATCCGCGACTACATCGACTCCTGGAACGAGAACGCGAAACCCTTCATCTGGACCGCCACCACCGACGAGATCCTCGTCAAGGTCCGACTCGTCCAGACCAGCGTGAAGAAACTCGTCAATAACAACGCGAAGTAACGCAATCAGGATCACGCGATACTAGTGGGGCGCTTGGCTGTTGCCGTGTGGGGTGTTGGCGAGCCAGCAGGCGCCGCCCTGGGGGAGCCAGTCGAATTCTTCGAGTGTGGAGACGACTCGCTTCACGATGGCGTCAGGAGTGCCACTCCACGCTTCGAAGCCGGTGTCGCCGAGATCTCCGACTTCCATCAGCCCGCCGCTCACCAGTTGGGTGAGTGTTTCCGTGGCGACGTCCCGGAAGTCGCGGTCGGACTGCTCGACTGTCTCTTGTGCGAGCCCGACCAGACGGTCGACAGGTACCCAGTCGTCCAGTCCTTCTTCCAGGAGTTCGAGAATGATGTACTCAGTGCTCACTTGGCAGGTGCACCTTCCGTCCCTTGCCTGTTACGGGGAAGATGTCGATGGTCTCTCCACCCGAGGCGGATGATGCACGCCACTGCATGATTGTGCCGTCGGGGAGCTTGTAGACGTCCGGGATCTTTGGTCCGCGGGCCGGTAGCCGCTGGGCATCCTTGGTCCACCGCTCGAAGGTCTTTCGTAGCTCTGCGGCGGTCGGAATCTCTTTGACGTGCTTTTGTTTGCCATTGGAGAGGGCGTCGTACTCAGCCTTCCACTTGCCGCAGCCGTTGGCGTTGTGAACCAGCAGTGGTGTGCTGCCGGCCATGACGTAGAAGGTGTGCAGGTCACCGACGGTGAGGTTGCGAACAGTCTGGTCGGGAGCAGTCCAGGTCCTGACTGCGCTGACCTGTACCCGTGTGCCCGCGCCGGTCCGGAGCCAGGCTCCCGGCTGCAGTTGGTCGGCTGCCGCCCAGGCTTCGAGGTCGTCGACCCAGAACGGGTGCTCGTCCGTGGCGGTGACCTTGAAGGAGCTGTGGTCACTCTGCACGGTGATGTCGACGAGGTGTTTCTCGCCCTGCCCCGTGATCAGGGCGGTGACCGGCTCCTGCTGCTGGCGGCCGGTTGCCGGGTCGGCGGCCAGGACGCGGTCTCCCTCCCGGACCTGCTCGCTGGGTAGGTGTGATCCGTCCGCCATCAGCACTTCGGTGCCGTCGGGGAAGCTGTTGCAGGTGAGGGCCTGTTCGCCCTTGCGCGCCTTGCGAACCTCGTCCGCCGTGAGCAGTCGGTCGCCGGTCCGCAGCCAGCCCAGAACGGACAGCCCGCCCAGCATGCGCTCCTCGGTGGTCAGCTTCTGGCCGGTGACCAGGTCCTTACCGACGAGCGCTTCGACTACGCCCTTGCCGTCGCCGACACCGGGAAGCAGGTCCAGAAGCAGTGACATCCTGCGCTGTTGCTCGGCATCGTCCAGGAGGGATTCGCCAGAGGCCCAGGTGTCCCCGATGCGGGAGAAGTCGAAGTCGAGCCCCGACATGTCGCGGAGCTTCTCCGCACCCTTCTTGATGCCGGGTACGTGCTTGTTCGCCTCCGCTACTCCCTTGTTGGCCTGGCGGATGCCGTCGTTGAGCTCCTTCATGCCCTTGTTGGCCTTGTTGATGCCTTTGTTGGCTTCAGACAGGCCCTTGTTGACATCGCGGGCGCCCGAGTTCATCGTGTCCAGGCCGCGGTTCATCTTGTCAAAACCCGCGTTGATCTCGTCGAGCGTGTCGTTGAGCTCGTGCAGCTCCTTCTCGAAGTCGAAGACGGGCTTGGCCTCTGGGTACTTCTTCGGCTCGGGAAAGTACTCACCCAGTGCGACGGTCAGGAAGGTCAGAGCGAGCAGGGAGTCGTTCTGGTCCCCGAGCAGAGAGTCCGCCTTGGCCAGGTTCTTACCCAGTTTGTCGAGGTGCGGCTTGGCGCTCTTGAAGGTCTTGACAGCCTGTTCCAGCAGCTTCACCTGCTGGGCGGGGTCCGGCGACTTGTTGGGATCCACGAGGTCCAGCGGCTTGAGGGCCTCAAGGTCCTGGATGTTTTTGTCGAGGTCCTTGAAGCTCGCTCCGTGATCCTTCATGGCGGCCTGTCCGGTGTAGAGGAACACCCCCACTCCGACGCCGAGCGCGATGGCCTTGCCCGCAAACTGCTTCAGGCACGCGGGTCTCTCAAGCAGCGGCAGACGGTCGCAGTTTGCGTACTGGGCCACCTTGCGGACGATGTTCGCAAGCCGCTCCACGCGGCTCTGCTCCGCAGCGGAAGCGGTGGCTGCGGATCCGACGCAGCCGGTGAACACGATGGCCAGGGCGACGAACAACGCCGCGATTCTGGATCTGAAATTGTGGTGCATGCATTCCTTGACCGGCGCTCACCGGTCGACACCGGGGCGCCGGGCCTGATTCCCCGTGCCAGGTTGGCAGTCTCTTTACTGGCTCATGGTCAAATGATCGGGAACACCATAACTTACACACGGGTGTGCACTTCCCCGAGACCGTGCGGCGCGCACCGCCGGTGGCACCGGAGCCGACTACGCCCAGCTCGGAGCCTCCTGGGACATCACCAAGCAGGCGGCGAGGCTGCGCCGGCCCGGCGCCGTACGCCAGGAAAATCGGCCGCAATACCAGTCCCCTGGGCCGAGGCCCAGGGGACTTCGTGGTCAGCGCCGGGAGTACGGCAGCGACGAGCCGGACGCGGTCGCGAGTACGACTTCCGTGCCGAGGCTGTTGCCGCTGTCCTGGTACATGGACAGTTGGCCGTCGGACCAGCGCACGAGGTAGTCGTTGAGCCGGTTGTCGGTGCTGGTGAAGTTGCCCGCCGTGGTGAGCGTGGCGTGGGTCCACAGCGTGCTCGGGGCCCGCATTCGCACTTCTCCGTGGAAGCCGTACTGATTGATGTCCGGGTACAGGGTCAGTTCGCCGTCGGACCAGCGGACCACGAGGTCTGACTCGTTGGTCCCGGCGAGGTCGCCGGACGTGAGGGATGCGGCGTGCGTCCAGGTGGAGTTGGCAGGGTTGAGCCGGACCTCGCCGTGGAAGCCGGTGGAGCTGATGTTCTTGTAGAGAGTGGTCTCGCCGTCGGACCAGCGCACGATCAGGTCGTCGGGCCAGTTGTTGTCGGTGGTGTAGCGGCCCGCGGTCATGGAGACCGCGTGCTGCCACAGCGTGCCCGGCTTGACGAGTGTGATCTGGCTGTGCAGGCCGCGCGCGTCGACGTCGGGGAAGAGGGTGAGGCTGCCGTCGCTCCAGCGCACCAGCAGGTCGTAGGTGTTGGCGCCCGTGAAGTCGCCGGCGGTGATGGAGACGGCCTTCGTCCAGGTGGTGTTGGCCGCGACGAGTTGTATCTCCTTGTCGAACCGTCCGTTGCCACCACCCCGGTACAGCGTCAGCTCGCCGTCCGACCAGCGCACGATCAGGTCGCTCTTGTCCGGATCGGGCGAAGGCGAGGACGTGAAGGAGCCGGAGGCGACGAGGGTGGCATGGGTGAGGGTGGAGGCGCCGGGCAGCACATTGGGACGTGCGGGGGCGCTGCCGGCGACCGCCGCCTTGTACAGGTTCTGTACGTCGGAGCCGTAGGAGGAGCTGTAGGAGACGTCGTCGGTCGGTCCGCCGGTGTCCCAGCCGCCGATGCTGCCGACCACGTCGCCGGTGCCGGTGGTCGGGTCGAAGTTCTCCAGGAACGGGCTGCCGCTGGTGCCGGATGCGAAGCCGTTGCAGGCGATCCGGAGGTACGAGCCGGGGGTGCCGTCGGTCGGGGTGTACTGCGTGGTGCTGTTGTCACAGGTCAGAGGCTGCGTGGCGGTGCCGGGGTAGCCGACCAGCCGAATGCTGGGGAAGGCGTAGCCGCGGCCGGTGGCCAGGTTGTTGCCGCCCACCACGTCCTGCACCTGCTTGCCGTCGCTGCGCGCGCTGACCTGGGCGAACGCCATGTCCCACGGGGCGCCCTGGACGTGTCCGCGGTCGTAGTAGCGGGGATCGACCCAGACCCGGCTGCGGCCTTCGGAGTCGGTGGCGACGGGGAAGATGCCGTACGGCTGGGGATTGGCCGCGGTCCACTGGGGGACGAACGCGAGTGAGCCGCCGCCTGCCCGCCCGTCCATGCAGTGCCCGGCGGTGAGCACGATGTTGTGGTGCGGGCTGTTGATGACGCTCGCGGTGCAGAAGTAGGAGCCGCTGCTGGTCTGCATGTACATCCGGCCGACCATCGGCAGCCCGCCGAAGTAGGAGCTGACGGGACCTGTCCCGCCCGTGCTCGTGGTGGACGGGCTGGGCGAGGCGGTGGGGCTCGCCGAGGCCGACGCGCTGGGGGAGGTGCTCGGGGAGGCGGACGAGGTGTCCGTCGGTGCGGCGGTCGGGGTGTCCGTAACGGTGGCGGAGGGATCCGGGGTTGAGGTGCCGGTGGGTGTGCCCGTCGGGCCGGCGGTGTCGGTCGGCGTGGCGTCCGTCGGGACCTCGCGCAGGTCCTGGGCGTTCAGGCCACCGGTCACCGACGGCTTGACGAGGCCCTGGAGCGTGGGGTGGACGCCCTTGCCCGCGGTCCGCGGTCTGGCGTCCGGAAGCGGCTTTGCCTCCGCCATGCGCTGCGCGGTCCAGAACCGCTTGGCCGCCAGGGCTGTCCAGTGCGGCGCGGAGGCTGGGAGACGCGGGGCGGTGTCCGGTATCGCGGACATGTACGCCGGAGGGGCATTCGTGGCGCCTGCCGTATCGACCGAGACGACGAGAGTTCCGGCCAGCGCGGTGATCGCGCCGACAGCGGCCACGAGAAGGGCACCGCGCCGACTCGCGCGGTGCCCGGCAGTTCTGCTCACTTTGGGCTGAATTCCCCCCACTTGGCGTGACCCTCCGTCACGCAGGCGATAGGACTAGCAGAGAGTACGGCACTGCTGCTCGGCGATCGAACCATAGGCCGAATTCGCCTCGCTGATGAACTGGGCGGCCGGTGCCGGCTCCCGGGCGCACAGCGGGATCGGGGTGAGCCGTCGCGCGCGAAGGCGTGCTGGTGAAGGCCGAGGAGTGTCGCGATCGCCGGTGGATTCCAGGCCTTGTGGTCTTCTCGTGGGATCCCGGGCAGGCGTGAGGCGAGCCCGGACGAGAGCTTGGCTGGCATCGCTGAGATCGCGGAGTCGGTCTGCGACTTCACCGATGCCCGAGGCTGCTCCCCGGTGCCCTCGCCAGCCAGGTCAGGAGTAGGTCCAGCGCCAACGACCACCGCTGGGTGAACAGGTGATGGACGTACCGCTCGCGTCGGTCGTCGTGGCACCGTGGTCGCCGTTGCGGCAGAACTCGCCCGCCGAGTAGCAGTTGCCCGCGTTGGAGACGATCGAGCACGTCCCGCTGTTGCTGCTGCCGGTGTCGAGGCTGGAGTTGCTCGTATCGGCCGTCTCCGTCTTGGTGACGGTCACCGCCGGTGCGGGCGCGGGCCTGGCGGTCTTGGTGACCGTGACAGCCGGCTTGGGCGTGGCCGTCACCGTCGCCGTGGCAGTGACGGTTGGCCTGGCCTCTGCGGCGGCCTTGACGGCGTCGTCGTGGGCGTCCGACTGGCCGATGGCCGAGCCGATCGCCATGAGGACGAAGCCGCCGATCCAGACGCGCTTGCGCTTGTGCAGCGGGCGGGTGTTCCTCGGGTGCGGAGCAGGCGGAACTATGTGCGGGTTGTTCATGTCGGCCCCCCCATGGGTGTTTCTGGAGGAATCGTCCGCGGTGATGGCGTAGGCGTTGGGGAAGGCATGGGTGCGGTAGCGATTCAGTTTGGCCGCTGATGCTCGTGACGTGCGTCGTCCACCGCGAGCTCATGCAGGCCGAACTCCTCGCTGATCATCGCGAAGTCGGCGGAGCACGGATCACACAGGCCGAGCCAGACCGCCACGTCCGGATCGTTCACGTATTCCGAGATGTCAGCGGTCGGAAAGTCCTCCAGGATCAGGGAGCATTTCACGGGCAGCCCATCCGGCAATGGCGCGGGCTAGTCGGCGCGGCCCGTCGCTGCCACGGTCACGCCCAGCCCGATCATCGCGAAGCCGCCCGCCCCGCCAACCATCGACAGGCGGCGGTCCGAGCGGGCGAACCAGGAACGGGCCGCCGAGGCGCCCAGCCCCCACAGGGTGTCCGTGATCATGCCGATGGCGACCGGGACCAGCCCCAAGACCATCATCTGGAGGGGGACACGGCCCGCCGAGTGGTCCACGAACTGCGGCAGCACCGCCGCGAAGAAGATGAGGCCCTTCGGGTTGGTGAAGCCCACGAAAACACCGTCCAGGACCGTGCGCAGATCACCGCGCCGCTCACCTGCCGGTGCCTCCATGTCCGCAGCGCGCATCTCCTTGCGGTGTCGGAATGCTTGCACGCCGAGGTAGACGAGATACGCCGCACCAGCCAGCTTCACGCCCGTGAATACCGCCGTAGACGTTTCCACCAGTGTGCCCAGGCCCCACGCCACAGCGGTCACCAGGAGGTACGAACCGATCAGGTTGCCCAGGACGGTCGCGAGCGCCGTGCGGCGGCCGTGCGCCAGCGCTCTGCCGATCACAAACAGCACGCTCGGCCCTGGAATCACAATCACCAGTAGTGACATCGCCGCGAACGCGAGCATGCTCTCCGTGGACACCATGTGTCTGTCACCTCCTGGATTGCCTCTTCAGGTCATACAAACAGATGGCGAACCGTCCGCTCTAGGCTCATCCGCCTGCCGAGACACTGCCCCGGTCTGGGGCACCACGACCCGGCCGCTGCCCTCGACACGGAGGCACGCATACGGCCGGATGCGTTTCTTCACCTGAGGAGCGCAGCTTTCCCGACGGCGTACAGGACCCTGGCCTCGGCATTTCGTGACGACTCGCCAGTTGCGCTGGTGGGCGGATGCCGTAGGGGAACGGCTACGGCCGTGCCTGCCAGGGGGAAACGGGCGGTGCCGGCATCTGGGAATGCCGGGCTTCGCCCCAGCGCCCTGGGGCCGTCAGTCAGCTGCACGCCTATGGGCGCTGGTCGCAGCCACGGCGGAGCCGCATATCGAAACGGCCCCGCGCCACTCACCGGAGCCTGCCATGCCGCACGGGGCGCACCGGCGAGCGACGATCCGCTCGGCAGGGCCCGAGTCTCCAGCCGTGCGTGCCCAGGTCTGCGGCCGGGAGGGTACACATCGCCTCCCGGCGGCAGGGCCGTTCCCGGCGGCAGGCGGTGTCCTGCCGCCGGGCCGCCGGGCCTTTACCGGCCGTTCAGCACGTCGGCTCCGGGGCCGTCTCACCGAATGCGTGGCGGGCGGTGCGGCGCCATCGGTTGGCGGGGAGTGCGGGTCGTAGTGCGGCGTAGGCGCTGCAGTACTTGGTGAAGACGGCGGGGCGTATCCCGTGGGTGTGCAACAGGCGGTCCGCCTCGGTGAGATGCCCGGTGGTTTTGGTCTCGACGAGCACGAGGTCGTCCGTGCACCGCACGGTGCGTCCGGTGCGCAGGTCGTCGCAGAGCAGTGCCGCGTCGCAGGTGATGCGTTCGCCGTCGGCCACGAAGGTGGCGCGCGTGTAGTCGGTGCTCAGGGATGGTTCGAGGGCGGGCGGGGCGCCGATGCGGTAGGCGGTGCGCAGGGTGTGGGCGAGGAAGCTCCGGCTGTCGGGGTCGAGGGGGGTGGCGGCTGCGGTCAGTGGGCGGCGGTGTTTGACGGTGTTGCCGCGCGGGCCTTTGAGTTTGATCTCGAACTGCCGCTCGCCGGTGTCCTCGTAGAGCCGTTCGCGGATCTTGAAGCGGAGCCGGCGGCCCTGGTGGTGGTCGTGGAAGGAGCGGAGGTCGGGGGTGTCGTAGTAGACGGAGTGGTAGCGGAAGGCGCGGCGGCCGTTGATGGTGAGGGCGCGGTAGGGGCCGCCGGGCCGGTGCGGGTCGGTGAGCAGGCCGATGACGTGCAGGAAGGTGGGTGCGGGTACGAGGTAGCTGTGGTCGAAGCGGGCGAGGAGGGAGGCGCGTTCGTTGAGCTCGTCGAGTGAGATGGGGGCGGCACTGTGGGCGGCGTCGGCGATGGCGCGGACCGCGGTGGCGCAGCGGGCCGGTGCGGTGGTCATGCGGCCTCCCAGGCGGGTGTGGTCCGGGGGCCGGGTGCGGCGGCGGGCGCCGCGCCCCGGCCGGCCGGGGCCGCTGCGTTTTCGCGGTAGCGGACGTCGACGACGGTGAGGTCCCGGACGAAGTCGACTTCCATGACCGTCCAGTGGAGGGGCTGGCCCAGGCGCCGTACGAGATCGGCGCGGAGCGCGGCGGGGTTCTGGTGGACGGTGTCGAGGGTGACGACGGCGCGTCGGGTGCCGGCCAGGAGGCGGGGGTTGTCGGCCGCCCAGACGACGAGGAGCAGGGCGGTGCACAGGCCGGCGGTGAGTGCGAACGGCAGCCTCGGCAGTCCGCAGAGCAGGCCCATGACCAGGGTCGTGAAGTAGTAGGCGACCTCCTCGTGCTGCACGGCGTCGGAGCGGAGTCTGACGATCGAGAGCACGCCGAACAGGCCGAAGCCCAGGGCCGCGCCCCCGCTGCCGCGTACCTCGGCGAGGGCGGTGACGACGGTGAAGAGGCCGGTGTTCAGGGCGAGATAGGCCGGCACGAGGTCGCGCCGGCGGTGGCGTGGGTAGTAGATGGCGAAGGTCAGCAGGCCGACGGCGGCGAGGTCGAGCCCGAGGTGGGCGGCGAGATGCCGTAACGACTCCATGACTGCACTCCCTGTGGGAACGGAGGCCGGGAGGCCCCGAAGAACCGGAACGAGAGACAGACGATAGGTAAACGCATGGCGAACATGCATTCGCTTGTGGAGAAACGATGCGCCTCCTTGATGGCCCTCGGCCTTAACTGACCGGAAGCACGTACCTCCTGTCGTATTAGCCCCTCTTGCCAGCCGCCTCCGACGCTCCATCGCCGGGCAGGAGAAGCCACCAGCTCGATCCCGTGGGCCGGCGCAGCCCTGGCCGCTCTCTTCATGGCCCGCTGCGGCAGCGGTGCCGGGTCCTCGCCGGCACCCACCACGGCGTCCAGCGTGGCCGTGACCCCCACTGCGCTCCCCGCGCCGCCGCTCGTCCGGGGCAGATCAGCCCGTCGAACGGCAGCCGCTCGTTCTCCGGCATGGTCAGCTCATGGCGGTCGACGTTCAGGTACACGGCGTGGGCGCCGAGGCGTCGGGTGAAGCCCAGCTCGGTGTAGGTGGCAAGGGTCAGGTCGGGGCTGACGGTCGTGGGTGAGTAGGTGCTTGGGCAGTGGGTTACGGTCGGCATGTGGCTGGTCGAAGTGCCGTTGGAGGCGGCTGGCAACGACCCTCCAGGCATGGACGCGGTCGTCGCCACCGTCGTGGCCGTCCCGCCACGAGCGTCTGCGAGCGGCGCCGTCGGACACCGGATCGCGCCAAAGCTGCCCAGGCACTCATCCTGCCCAGGGCACTCATCGCGCCGTCCCCGCAAGGGTGTCGGAGGCGATCCGGCCGTCGGTGAATCGTCCGCCACCGTGAGGTCACTGGTCCTTGCCTGCGTGGCGGCTGCCGCGTCACCGCACCGCACCGCACGACCCGCTTCCTCGCCAAGCTCAGGCTCCCCGACCGCGCACGGGCGGTCATCGTTGTCTACGAGACAGGGCTGGTCAGTGTTGGGCAGGGCCCGGTGTCGCGTCACCGGTCGACGGTGCGGTCGGAGAACGGAAGCCATCCCCACTGAATTCTTGCATTCGGCAGCTAGCCTCCGCCGTGATGAAAGAGAACAGATTGACGAGTGCCGAACGGCCGTCAGATTCATCCCTGCAGGGCGAAGAGCAGTCCGAGGAGTGGGCTCGACGGTCGCCGGGGCTCCCTGGGCTGCCCGAGGGCGGCGGGTCGTTTCTGGCACGGGATCTGACGGTCCGGGTTCGCCATCGACGCGAGCGCAAGAGGCTGCTCGACAAGGTGAGCCTCACCATCCCTGAGAAATCCTTGGTCGCGGTGGTCGGCCCGTCCGGTTCCGGCAAGTCGACCCTCTTGCGTGCCCTGACGGGTTATCAGCCGGCGCAGGAGGGCGAGGTCCGATACGACGGCAGGGACCTGTACACGCATTTCGCCGAGTTCCGTCAGCGGATCGGGCTGGTTCCGCAGGACGACATCCTGCACCCCCAGCTGACCGTCCGCACCGCGCTGCGCTACGCAGCCAGGCTGCGCTTCCCATCGGGGACCAGCGCCGAGGAACGGGAGCGCCGCGTCCAGGAGGTGCTGGAGGAACTCGGCCTGGAGGACCGCGCCGACACCCGCATCACCGCCCTGTCGGGCGGCCAGCGCAAACGCGTGTCCGTGGCCCTGGAACTGTTGACCAAGCCGTCCCTGCTGCTGCTCGACGAGCCGACCTCCGGGCTCGATCCGGGACTGGACCGGCAGGTCATGCAGATGCTGCGCGGGCTCGCCGATGGCGGGCGCCGGGTGCTGGTGGTCACCCACAGTGTGGCCAACCTGCACCTTTGCGACCGAGTGCTGGTATTGGCCCCCGGCGGTCGGACGGCGTACTTCGGGCCTCCCGAGGAGGCGCTGTCCTTCTTCGGGCACGAGGACTGGGCGGACGTCTTCTCCGACTTCGACCAGTACCCGGAGCGCGACTGGCCCGGCCGCTACCAGGAGTCGGAGCAGAGCAGGACGTACCTGGCCGCCGATGAAGCGGCCGCCGCGCGGCAGCCCCGCCCGACGAGGCTCCAGAGCCGCCAGCAGCGGTCAGGGCACTCTTCGAGCTCGCCGAGGCCCCCACGCTGGACCTCCCAGTTCATCACGCTCATGAGACGGAACTGGGCCGTGCTCGCCGCCGACCGGGGCCACATAGGGCTGCTCGTCGTCCTGCCCGTGATCATGGGCGTGCTGAGTATGGCGGTGCCCGCGGAGTTCGGTTTCATGCGCGCCACCGGAACCTGCGCCAGGGCGGCGCTGTGCGCCCCGGTCTACAACGTGGACGCACAGCCGGTCCTGCTGGTGCTGGCGATCGGGGCGTGCCTGACCGGCGCGGCGAACTCGGTGCGCGAACTGGTCCAGGAGCGGGTGATCTACCAGCGGGAACGCGCCACCGGGCTGTCGCGGTCGGCGTATGTGCTGGCCAAGGTCATGGTGCTGGGATGCATCACCGCGCTGCAGGGGCTGGTGGTGGTCGCGCTCGGGCTGGCGGGCCGGCGGCTGCCGACCTCCGGGTTGGTGGGCAGCCCCTCCGAGCTCGAGTTGGTGCTCGTAGTGGTGTTGCTCTCCACCACGTCCATGATGCTGGGTCTGATCATCTCGGCGGTGGTCCGCACGGCTGAGAAGACCATGCCGCTGTTGGTGCTGTCCACGCTGGCGCAGGTGATGTTCAGTGGCGCGGTGTTCCCGCTCTTCAACCACCCGGGAATGGCCCAGCTCTCCTGGCTGGCGCCGTCACGCTGGGCGGTCGCGGCGCAGGCCGCCACTATCAACCTCAGCCGGATCGGCCCGCCCGCCGACGACCGGCACTCCACCCTGGTCGACCCGTTGTGGGTGCACAGCGCCTCCCAGTGGTGGCTGGACACCGGCGTGCTGGAGGGCTTGGGGCTCGTGGGGATCGTCCTGGTGGGGGCGCTGCTGCGACGACACGAGCCACTGGTGATGCGACGCCGATAGCGCCGATAGCACTGACAGCGGCTCGTGCGACGGCACGAGCCCGGGACGGTCCTCCCGGGCGCTTGGGCCGTGATCGGGCGGCGTGGCGGTCTGCGGCCGGCTCGCGACGCCGCGGCAGACCGGGTCCGGACGGGGCGGCAATCGCACGGTGCGCAGCCCCTCCGGCGGCGGGCGGGTGCCGCAACGCCGCTAAGACACTGTTCCGGCTGAGCAAGGCACGGCTGGATACCGGGCCGCAGACGCAGCTCCGCGACCTCGTGGCGTAGCGCGAGCAGCCCGCTGTTGTGGTGGTCGACAGCACGTTGGTGAGGAACTCCATGGCTTCAGCGGGTAACAAATGGAGGTCTGTGGTCAGATCCAGTCCTTGCGCTTGAAGACGAGGTAGAGCACGACAGTTCCGACGGCCATGACACCGGTGGACGTGAGAAAGCCGACATTTGTATTGAAACCCGGATATGGAACGTTCTGTCCGTAAAAGCCCGTGACGGCGGTGGGTACGGCGATGATCGACGCCCAGCTGGTGACCTTCTTCATGATCAGGTTCATGCGGTTGCCCTGAACGGTGAGATTGGTCTCCATGATGGAGGTGATCATGTCCCGCAGTGACTCGGTCCACTCGGTGGCTCTGAGGACGTGGTCGTAGACGTCCTGGTAGTAGGGGAGCAGCGGCTCGGCGACGATGTGCAGGTCGCGCCGGAGGAGACTGTTGACGACTTCCCGCATCGGCAGTACCACGCGACGCAGCCTGGTGAGGTTCTTGCGCAGTGCGTAGGAGTCACGCTGGACGGAGTCCATCTGCTGGCGTCCCTCGTCGAAGAGCAGGTCTTCGACCGCTTCGATGCGGTCGTCCAGGTCCTGGACGGCGGCGAAATGACCGTCGACTATATGGTCCAGCAGCCCGTGCAGGAGGAACCCCACCCCGTACTTGGCGAGATCGCTGTTGTTGTCCCAGCGCTCGACGACCTTCTCGATGTCGAAGTCCTCGTTCGGCCGGATAGTGATCAATGCCGTGGGTGTGATGAAGACTGACAACTCGCTTGCCGTCAGGCGCCCGCTGCTCTCGTCCGTGCTTACGGCGTAGGCGCTGAGGAAGGCGTGGGTGCGGTAACGGTCCAGCTTGGGCCGCTGGTGCTCCTGACGTGCGTCCTCGACCGCGAGTTCGTGCAGACCGAACTCTTCGCTGATCATGGCGAAGTCGGCGGAACACGGGTCGCACAGGTCGAGCCAGACCGCCACGTCGGGATCATTGACGTATTCGGATATGTCGGCGGTCGGGAAGTCTTCCAGGACCAGGTTTCCGCTGCGGTAGAGCCGTGTTCGAGTCATGGCGCGGCACCCTAAGGCTCCCTGGTAAGAAGTCCACACTGGTTCATGTGGTCCAGTCCATCCTGGGCGTGCGCCCCGACACGCGGCCGTCTGTCCAGGTCAAGCTCCCCGGATACTCGCTCTTCTGCGCAAGTTGGTAAATGTGAGATGTGAGGAGACGGCTGTTTGGACATGAGGTGTCGGCGGGACCGGTGTTGGGGCGCTAGGTGAGTGAGCAGAGGCGCCCGAGCCGGCCCCTGCCGTGCCGCCCACCGGCCCAGCGGGAGAGAGTCGACCCGGACACCCAACTCGGGGGCGAGGTATCTCGCCTGCTGCACCGTCCACGGCCCGGTCGGATGCGCAGTAACCCTTGCAATGTGCCGTCGGCGCGTGCCGTGCTTGAGCCCGGTGGGCGCGGAGGCGTTCGTGGCGGCCTGGCACCACCCACAGCGATGGAAGGGCGCGGGGGCATGACGCGGTTGCGGTTCTGCAGAGGGCTGCTTCGGTCCCCGCGCGTGCGGCGCCCGTCAATCGCTCCGCTTCTTCGTACGCGCGTCGCCCTCCCGTCCACCGAACAGCACCTCGGCGGCGGACTCCCATTCCCGGACCAGGTCGACCGTCTCCGGCGCTCGCAGCCACTGGATCTGCAGGCCGTCCATCATCGCCACGATGTGCCGGGCGAGCGATTCGGGATGGTCGCTGATGTCCCTGGCCAAGGACGCGAAGGCGGCTATCGCTTGCTCTTGCCGCTTCACGAAGTAGGCGTGCGCGGGATGGCTTGGTGTCAGTGACTCGGCTTCGAGCACCGTGAAGAGCCGGACGAATTCCGGTTGCTCCGAGTTGCGCTGCACCGTCGCCGAGCACAACTGCCGCAGGCCGACTCCGTGGGGGCCGCCGGCGGACCACTCGTCCGGGACCTCGTCCTCACCGACGCCGAGGTGTGCGCGAAGCGATCGGGCATCCTCGACGTCCCGGTGTTCCAGCACGGCGATGAGCAAGCCGGTCTTGGAACCGACATGGCGCAGCACACCCGGAACGGTGAGCCCGCACCGATCGGCCACGTCCTGCATCGACAGTCCCCAGAAACCGCGATCTGCGATAACTGCGGAGGTTACGTGGATGATCTGGCGCCGTCGCTCGGCGGCCGGCAGTCGTGGCCGGTCACGGCGGTAGGAGGGCGCCCCCTCAGCCATGTTCGCCAAGACCTCTCCGTCGGGCGTCACCGTCGGTCCGGGACAACGCTGTGGGACAGTCCAGTTGCCGACCGATCTCGGACATCACCCGCTTCCACTCCCGGGCCGAAGGTCCGCCAGTGGCTACCAGGGCGAAGTGGTTAGTAGCTACTAGCCAGTGACTTGACTGAGACGGCACCTTAGCCCCGCCCGGACGCGGCGGCAAGGGGTGCGTCCGCGCCGCATGGGAAGCGGTGCGGCGACCATGACGATCCGGCAGAGGGCATGCGTGACACGTGAGTTCAAGGGGCTCCCGAGGTCGGACGCGTCGCAGTGCACGGGCGACGCAACGCCCGTGCACCACCAAAGGGACTAGGGACGTCGACTCGAAAGCGCAGAACGTTCCGGTGAGGATGTGCCGTTGACAAGTGCCGCTCCGGCAGACGCTGTTCGAGACCGGCTCATCCGGGCTCGTCAGGAGCGTTCTGCGTTGGCTTCACAAGGTGAACGGATGCAGACCGCTTGACAGTCAGTCAACCTCGCTGGCTTCATGTGTCGCGGCGTGAGTGAGCTGGGCGAGCTCGCCCGCCGCGTACTGGTCCCGCCTCACGGCGGCGCCGATCCGCCATTTCGGCGTCATCCCCACTCATTTCACTTCCGGAAGGTTCCGGCGTCGGCGCTCCGCGACATGGGAGCGCTCCCAAATCGACGCTCTTCACTCTCCGGGAACATCCCCCACGGTCGGGTGCCGCACAAGCCGCTCCGGCCATCGAAAGGATTCCCATGACCAGATCGAGCCCGAAGCCGCGCAAGGGAGCCGAGGCGGTCGCGGCAGCCGTGGCTGCCCTGTTCCTGCTTGCCCTCTCCCTGGCCGGCGCCTCGCCGGCGTCCGCGAACACGACCCTCTGCGGCAAGACCGACAGCATGAAGGTCTCGGGCGGCAAGTACGTCGTCCAGAACAACGAGTGGGGTGACTCGATCCCCCAGTGCATCGATGTGTCGGACGACGGCTTCAAGGTCACCACCGGCTGGCACGACGTGGGCACCAGCGGCGCGCCGGCGGCCTATCCGTCGATCTACGCCGGTTGCCACTACGGCAACTGCTCCAGCGGCAACGGCCTGCCGCTGCAGGTGTCGGCGTTCGGCAACCCGCAGTCCAGCGTCGACTTCTCGACCGCCGACGGCCAGTGGGACGCCTCGTACGACATCTGGTTCGACACCAACTCCAACCCGTCGGGCCAGAACAACGGCGAGGAGATGATGATCTGGGCCAACCACTCCGGCTCGCCCACACCGTTCGGCACCAAGGTCGGAACGGTGTCGATCGAGGGCGCCAACTGGGACGTCTGGTACGGCCGTCAGGGCAGCGGCATCGCCTGGAACACCGTCTCCTACGTCCGCCAGCAGCCAACCAACACGATCACGGTGAACATCAAGGACTTCACCAACGACTCGATCAGCCGCGGCTACCTGTCGTCGGCGTGGTACATGACCAGCGTGCAGTTCGGCTTCGAGCCCTGGGTCGGTGGCCCCGGCCTGGCCGTGAACTCCTTCTCCTACGACTCCAACGGCTCCGGCGGTGGCGGAGGAGGAGGCGGCGGTACGACCGGCACGGTCGCCGGTCAGCAGAGCAGCCGCTGCCTGGACCTGAAGGACTGGGGCACGGCCGACGGCACCCCCGTCCAGCTGTGGGACTGCGGAACCGGATGGAACCAGAAGTGGACGTGGACCGGCGGCACCCTCGTCAACCCGCAGACCGGTAAATGCCTCGACGTGGCCGCCGGTTCCACGGCCAACGGCGCCAAAGTGCAGCTCTGGTCGTGCAACGGCACCGGCGCCCAGCAGTGGCAGTTCAACGCCAACGGCACCGTCACCAACCCCCGATCCGGGAAATGCCTGGACGCCGACGGCTCCGGCAACGGCGCGCTGCTGCAGATATGGGACTGCTACGGCGGCGGCACACAGCCCAACCAGGTCTGGACACAGAAGTAGCGCCATCCCGGCGTACCAGGGCTCGGTGCCTGGCACGCAGGACCAGGCTGCCGCCTGGGGTCCCGCACCAACACGTGGTGCACCGCAGGCGGCAGCTGCCGCAGCCGGAGGCATTTCAGAAGGAGTCGTACTGCAGGAGCGCCGGGGCAGATGTCCCAGCGGCGGCCTGCCGCCTCAGGGCACCCTCCCGGTCGCACGGTTTCAGTGAGCCCGAGGGCGACGGCCGGCGCCCCGCAGAGGCACGCGGCTGCGGGGCGCCGTCCCGGACACCACTTCGGCACCATCCCCGTGGCCGTGGCCGTGGCCGTGGCCGTGGCCGTGGCCGTTGCCAGCGGGGCGGCTGCGTCCAAGGAGCATCGACGTGAGACATCAGCCTGTACGCGGCGCCCTGCCGCTAGGACACACCATCAGCCCGAAGATCCGGTCGTAGGTGTCCAACGGTCGCTGTTCGATGTCGAGTTGGTCGGCTGGGACGGGACGCTGCCCACACGCGTTTGACCAGCGAAAGCGAGTGACCGACGAACGGGGGTCACCCGCATCGCGCTGCCTTGGGCCGGTGCTTGTCGTGCCGGTGTTTCCCCAGTAGTTCCGGAGTAGTTCCTGGATGGAACGCAGCTGGTGGGCGGAATCGCCACGGTTCGCGATCCTCCCGCCCGCGCTCCTGTTGGCGCCGATTCTCCTCAACGCCGCTCAGACGACGGTCGGCTGGTGGGCCGCCACGATCAGGGGCGCAGCGTGGACACCCCTTTTCGCGCTCTCGCGCTCTCGCGCTCACCGCGTGGAACCGCCCCGGAATCCTGGGACTCTCCGTCGCAGCCTCACTCCTCCTCGCATCGCTTGCCGTCCTGTACTGCCGGCCCGTCCCCAGCGCCGCACTCGGCGGAACCGGCCAGGTCCTCCGCTCGCGGGGGAGTAGGGGGCCTCCGTGATGTGACCGTTCACCTCCGGCAGGCGCGGGGACCGAGTGACGTACAGGGGTGACCGGCGCTGTGACGAGGGCATCCCGTGCGGGGCGGGAACAGCCGGTCCGGTCGGCACTGTTGCACCGGCTGGGGGACCGGCGCCGCAGGGGCAGGGAACAGAGAGGTCAAGAGATTGTCCGCCCCGACGCGATCCGGGGCTCCCGGGTCCGGGGTACGCCGGTCACCCGATATCCGGGCGAGCGCTGATACGCCTGCCGCAGACTCGGACCGAGGCTTTTTCACACAGGAGGACTGTTTCATGAATGACCGGCCCTTGACGCTCATGGCCGTGCACGCCCACCCCGACGATGAGGCCACCGGAACGGGAGGTGTCCTCGCGCGGTACGCGGCGGAGGGTATTCGCACGGTCCTCGTGACGTGTACCGACGGCCGTTGTGGTGATGGACCGGGGGGTGTCAAGCCGGGCGATCCCGGGCACGATCCGGCAGCCGTCGCCTTGATGCGGCGTCAAGAACTTGAGTCGAGCTGCGCCATCCTGAAGGTCAGTCATCTGGAGATGCTGGACTATGCCGACTCCGGGATGATGGGCTGGCCGAGCAACGACGCCCCCGGATCCTTCTGGCAGACACCCGTGGAGGAGGGGGCTGCCCGACTCGCGGAACTCTTGCGCCGCTACCAACCCGATGTGATCGTGACCTACGACGAGAACGGCTTCTACGGCCACCCCGACCATATCCAGGCAAACCGCATCACGATGGCGGCGCTGGCGATGACGGTGCCGACACCGAAGGTGTACTGGACGACGGCGCCCCGCTCGATGATGCAGCGGTTCGGGGAGACCATGCGCGAGTTCGGTGCGGACTGGCAGGAGCCGGATCCCGCCGAGACCGCCGCGATGGCCGAGATCGGACTCCCCGACGAGGAGATCACCACCTGGGTGGATACCACCGCGTTCGGCGGTCAGAAGTTCGATGCGCTGGCCGCGCACGCCAGCCAGGGCGAGAACATCTTCTTCCTCAAGATGGGCCAGAAAAGGTTCACCGAGTTGATGGGCGTCGAGACCTTCGTACGTGTCCAGGACACCACCGGCGCGGCCGTGCCCGAGAACGACCTCTTCGCCGGACTGCGCTGATCCGCCAGCCAGCGCACGATGCCGGCGGTGTGTGTGCTGCGGTGCGAATCTTCGCCGCGTACGCGCGGACGGACGCGCGGACGGACGCGCGGAATTGGCAGCTCCGTCCGCCTTCTGGAGGGCCACGGAGCTGCCTTTGTCGGAGCCGGAAAGGAGGGGTGGGGGGAAGCCGGGCCGGCCTGGCCACGCCGCCTGCTGTCTCGCCGGTCAGGCGGGATCGGTCGCGGCCGCGGGTCGGCGGGAGAGGGCGTCGGATGCCTTGGCGGTGGCGTAGAGGGACGCGGCGAGGGCGAGGGCGAGTGCTGCGCCTGCGGCGAAGATTCCGGTTGACGATTCTGCCTGGGGACTGCCGGCTTCGGTGCGGGCGGAGCCGGTGAGGAAGGGGACCACCACGAGGACGGCCAGGCCCAGGGCGACCTCGCCCCAGACGACCTTGGGGAAGTGCCGGAGCGTCAGGTGGAAGAGTGAGGCGGTCTCGCCTGCGCGGCGGGCCTGGGTCATGCGGGGCATCAGCCAGAGCTGGTTGAAGGCGCCGGCGGTGACCAGCCCGAGGACGAGGACGATCTTGATCAGCAGGGCGAGGCCGTAGCCGGTGGTCCACAACTGGCTGATTCCGCCGACGTGTTCCCAGCTCATCCACAGGCCCGAGAGGACGACGGCGGCGACGCAGATCATCGCGACGAGGCTGAAGCGGCGCCACATGTCGGCCCAGAGCAGACCGGCGTTCGGGCTCAGGTGGCGGCGGGCTCCGGTGAGGACGCTCAGCAGGACCAGGCCTCCGAGCCATACCGTGCCGCTGACGATGTGGATCTGGGTGAAGACCAGGTCCAGGAGGTCGTCTGTCGCCTGCGGGACGGTGGCCGGGACGGCGGTGATCAGCGTCACCGCCAGCGCGAGAGGCAGAGCGGCGAGGGCGATCGGCTCCAGCCGGCGCCGCGCGCCGCGCGTGAACAGGCCGATGAGGGTGGCCGCGGTCACCAGGAGCACGAGGTTCTGCACCAGGAAGACGGTGCTTTGCGCGATCCAGGCGCCCTTGGCGGCGGGTGCCCGCAGGAAGTGCCATATGTGTCCGGGGGCGAGTGCGTCGCTGAACGGCATGCCCGTGCCTGCCCGGGCCACGCGCGCGGCGAGCTGGAAGTATCCGGTCACCAGCAGCACCACGCCGGACCAGGCGAGGCAGATCGCCGAGCGGTGGCGTAGTACGGCGATGTCGTCGGCTGCGCCCGTTGACCCCCTGAGGGCGGGGCGGACGGTGGCGGCGTGTGTGACGAGACCGCCGATGGAGCCGGTCAGGCCGATGAAGTAGCCCGTCTTGGTCAGGGCCCGCCAGGTTGTGGGCAGGGTGTATCCGGCCGTGTCCGCGGCCAGTAGCAGTGAGCTCATGAGGTGAGGCTAACCTAAGTTTGACGTAAGATCGGCAACGCGAACCGGCCGCCCGTGAGTCAAATTTCTTCGCAGGGGTGACTTGCTTTCGGCGTCTACGTCTACTTCGTAAGGCCGGCGACGTGGACCGCCCGCGGGTCTGCGACGGCCTCGTCGACGATCTGCGCATCGTGGCCCGCCTCCTGGCCGAGGGTGACGGTCCCGACCGGCGAGCCGAGGGCCGTTCCAGGAGGTGGCCATGCCGGAGTTGCCCGACGTCGAGGGTTTCCGTCGCGTGCTGGACGGCTGTGGCCCCGGCCGGTGCGTCCGGCGCGTCGACGTGCGCGACACGGGTGTACTGCGCGGGGTCGGCGTGCGACGCCTGCGACGGGAAGTGGAAGGGCGGCGGCTCGGCCGGCCCTGGCGGCACGGGAAGCTGCTGATCGTCCCGGTCGGTGACGGCCCGGCCCTCGTCTGGCACTTCGGTATGACCGGTGAGCTGGTGTGCGCCCGCGCCGACGATCCGCCTGCCGCCCATGACCGGGTCGTCCTGACCCTCGACGACGATCGGCAGGTCCGCTACCGCGACCAGCGCAAACTCCAGGGCATACGGCTGGCCCCGAACCAGCGGGCGCTGCAGCGGATGCTGGAACGGCTCGGCCCCGACGCCCTCGACATGACCCGCGCCGACTTCCTGAATCTGCTCGCCGCGCGACGGGGCGCCGTCAAAGCCGTACTCATGGACCAGTCCCTCGTCGCCGGCCTCGGCAACCTGCTCAGCGACGAGATCCTGTGGCGCGCCCGCGTGGCCCCTCGGCGCCCGGCGCGGGCACTCGACTCCGCCGAGGCGCGCCATGTGTTCACGGCGATGCGCGGCGTACTCGCCACCGCCACCCGTGCCGGTCGCGTACCACCGCGCCGAACCTGGCTCACCGGCCATCGCGACGACGGTGAACCGGTGTGCCCCCGCTGCGGAGAACGGCTGCGCTCACACCGTGTCGCCGGCCGGCGCAGCGTCTGGTGCGCGCACTGCCAGCACTGATCGGGCCGTCGCACGGGCCGGAGGGCTCCTCCTCGGGCACGGGGACGGTCTGGATGGACCCCGGCGTGGTCTGGAGGTCTGCTGGGATTCCTCCCAGGCCCCGTTGTCACGGTGTATCGGGTCGGGACTCGTAGCGCAGGGTGTGGAAACGGCCCTTCTCCTCACGTCCGGCAGGGTCGGCGCCCAGTGCCTGTACCGCCGCGATCGCATACCGCTGTTCGCGCTCGTCGGTGAAGAGTCGCTGCGGATAGGTGCGGGCGACATCGACGGTGGTACTCAGACCGTGTGCGGCCAACGCCCGGATGATGGGGCGGTACGACACCGTCCGCAGCACGAATGCGCTGACCCATACCGGTCTTCGGACGCCGTCCAGCAGGGCTGTGAACGTCCGGGCGGTGATGTAGCTGCCACCGCCCGTCAGCGTGATGAGACCGACCTCGGTGAGCGCGCGGCTCAGCCCGGGACCGGGCGAGCCCTGTTCCAGGTCGTCGGTGAACGCGTCGTCCAGGAGCCCCACCTCGACTGCGTAGTGCACGGCCGGGGCCGAGACGTCCAGGCCGAACACCGGCACCGCGTCCGGGCGGCGCCGCTTCGTGTAGAACTCCTTGTCCTGTGCCGTCAGTTCCGCCGTCGACATCGTCCGGTGAGCCGGGGAGGTGTACCGCTCGTACAGCTCCGCCAGCGTCACGTCATGGTTGAGCAGCGCGGCATTGATCCCGTACGAGCAGCACAGGTCCAGCACCGCCGGTCCGTCGCCGAGCGCGGTCCGTTCGGCGGCGGCCTGCCGGAAGACCGGCTGGGCGTGGTGCGGGATCTCGTACTCCAGCGGGGCCAGCCGGCCGAAGTACGCGCGCGGGTCCGGCCGGTCGTAGATGTCGTCGAACCGAGACTTGCCGCCCGGCACGCCCTCCGTACCGCCAGAGCCCGACGCGGCCATGCCGTACTCCTCCTCACAGAACGCAGAACACACCTGTACCACCATCATGGACACGAACCGCACGTTCCGACCGCTGAAGGGCTCGCCATCCTGGCCCGCGGCTCGCGCGGCAGGCTGCGTATGGGCCAGATCGACACGCCGGGGCCTCGGCCTTTCCCGCGCAGGCGTGATCCGTGCTGTGGACCTACGGTGGTCGAAGTGGCGCCGACGACCGGACCGCCGTAGCGGAGGAGACCGCGATGGAGGAGCAATTTGTCTGGGTGACGACTCGCCGCATCCGGCCGGGCACTCTGGAGGACTTCGAGAAGGCATGGCGGCCGGCCGGCCATCCGCAAGGTATGCGACGCGCCTTCGCGTACTGGTCCGAGGACGGACAGGAGATCACCGGGGTGTCGTTCTGGGACTCCAAGGAGGCATGTGACTCCTGGCGGGCCTCCGAGTCCGAGGCGCAGCGGCGTACCGCCATGGCTCCGTACGTTGTGGAGGAGGGGGAAGGCTTCTATCGCGGCCGCGAACTCGCCATCCCCACTGGTACCAGTACCCCCGGGTGAGCGGGGCCTTCGCAGGCCGGCCGGGTCCGTCTCCGGAACCGCGATGTCATGTCCGTGCCGGCGATCTTCCGCCCACGGCCGCCGACGGCTTTCGCTGGGCGTGAGCCGGCATGAGCTGCTCAGCAAGGGGCACCCAGAAGCTATGGAAGGCGCGCCCGTGAATGTGCAGCCGCCGGGCCCTGATGGCGGCAGGCGGGTCACGATCCGCGGTCAGTTCGTCGGCACCGCGTATCACCTGCTCGATGTGGTCGAGTTTCTGCGCCGCGCGGGCCTGCCCGAGGCCGATACGACGGTCGACGACCCCGGTCTGATCGAGTGGCTCGGCGGAGGGCCGCAGGATTGGCGGACGGACGAGTGACCTGAGCACGCGGAAGCCTCGTGCTCGGCTGACCCATCGGGGAAGACCGCCGGGTTCGGTCCGGTCCCCAGCGGACTGGCGAGGCCGTCGGCGTGTTCCTCTTCCTCCTCCAGGCCATGGGTGCGGTCGCGGCATACCGCCACTGCGGCTGGCCGCCGGCGCGCCGCTGGCCCGGCGTGGCCGCTTCCGGCGTTGCGCGCCGGATGCCGCGGGTACTCGGGCAGCGGGATGCCAGACCGACTCGCGTCCTCGGATGTCGAGGGAGGAACCCATGACCCAGCAGGTTCGCGAGATCATGACGACGGACCTTGTCACGGTGGCCCCGCTGACCTCGGTGATCGACGTCGCCCAGCTCATGCGTCGTGAGGACGTCGGCGATGTGCTGGTGGTCAACGACGGACGGCTGCGTGGCGTGGTGACCGACCGGGATCTGGTCATCCGCGTCATGGCGGAAGGCGGCAACGTCGGCGACCACACGGCTGTGAGCGCGTGCAGTGAAGACCTGGTCACCGTCGCTCCCGACGACGACGTCGACGAGGTCATCGGGCTGATGCGGGAGCGGGCGGTGTGCCGGGTGCGGTGAGGCGGGAACTGCCGGAGTGAGTCTTCATGCAACACATGACCCTGGTGTGTGTGCACGGCGCCGGGGTCGCCAGCCGGGCGTTCCGGCCATTCCCGGAGGCTCCGGCCATTCTCGGAGACACAGCCGAAGGTACGCACCGTACGCACCGGCCGAGCGCACCGTCCCGTCACCGAGCTGTCCGGACAGCACATCTCTCCGGACAGCACCTCTAGAGGCGCTGGACGAGTTCCTCGATCCCCGGCACCAGCCGCGGGCCCAGAACGGCGACGCCCATCGCGGCGGCCACTCCGGCCCAGGCCACCGGACCGAGCGGCGTGCACCCGAAGAACTGGCTGACCAGCGGCGTCTCGATCAGGCCGACCAGTACCGCTGCCGAGCCGAGAACTGTCGCCAGGACGAGCGGGCTGTGCCGCCGTCCGATCATGGTCTGGGTGAGCTGGGCTCCGACCACCCCGCACAGTGCCATCGTGCTGGTCCGCCGCGCGGAGCCGGGCGTGATGGTGCCGATCAGCCAGGCGGTGCTCGCTCCGAGCGTGGTGACGATGCCACGTTCACGGATCTGGCGGGTCAGCGGATCGCCGAGCGCCGCGACGCCGACGGGGATGCTGTCCGCCAGCGCCGATTCGTCATCCGGGTTGTCCTCGGTGGTCTCGTCCCGTGGGGTGACCGAGACCGCCATCGCCGGGAACATGTCGGTGAGCAGATTGACCAGCAGGATCTGCCGGGTGGACAACGGCGAGGCACCGGACAGCAGGGTCCCGAGCACCGAGAAGCCGATCTCACCGGCGTTGCCGCCGATCAGCACGCTGATCGCATCCGCCACGCTGCGCCACAGCGCTCGGCCTTCGGCGACGGCGGCTGCGAGCACCGACAGGTCGTCGCTGGTGATCACCAGGTCCGCCGCGTTGCGGGCAGCTGTCGAGCCGTGGACCGCGATGCCGATTCCGATGTCGGAGGCGCGAATGGCGGCGGCGTCGTTGGCTCCATCGCCGACCATGGCGACCACTCGCCCGGCCGCCTGCAACGCCTCGATCACATGCAGCTTCTGCTCCGGCGCGACGCGAGCCACCACGTCGCAGTCGCCCAGCAGGTGGGCCCGGCCGGCGCGGTCCTGGGCGGCGAGCTCGTCGCCCGTGACCACGGACACGTCCTCGGGCCAGCCGAGCTGGACGGCGACCGCGCGAGCCGTCTGCGGGTGATCGCCGGTGAGCATGACAGGTCGTACGCCGGCCCGGCGGAGATCGCAGACCAGCGGCGCGGAGGTGGGGCGAGGAGCGTCGGCCAGGGCGACGTAGCCGAGGAGGTCCAGGTCTCCGAGAGAACGGCCGAGTGCCTCGGCGGGCTCTTCGGTGTCCCCCAGCGGGCGCCCGGCGACCGCGAGCACCCGCAGGCCGTCGGCGGCCAGCGACTGCGCAAGCTCGTCGGTGGCTCCCTCGCAACCGGGCAGCACGATCTCGGGTGCACCCTTCACCAGCAGCGAGCGAACGTCGTCCGCGTCGGCTCCGACGGCTGCGGCATACCCTCGGCTGGCCTCGAACGGCTGGACCTCGACGGGCGCCCACGGCGACCCGGTCGGCGCCGCGGCGAGGATGGCCTCATCGGTGGAGTGGGCGTGGATTCCCGCCTCGTGGTCGGGAGTGCGGCAGGTCAGTCCGGCGGCTTGCAACAGGGGTGCCGCCTCGGTGGCGTCAGCCGGGTGTTCGGTGCCGTCCGCGGTGGCGACGCGGACCACGTGCAGGCGGTTCTCGGTCAGGGTGCCGGTCTTGTCGAAGCAGATGGTGTCCATGCGGCCGAGCGCTTCAAGGGCGCGCGGGGTACGGACCAGGATCCCGATCCGGCCGAGCCGACGGGTCGCCGCCAGCTGCGCGACGGTCGCCACGAGCGGCAGGCCCTCTGGAACGGCGGCCACCGCGACGGCCAGCCCGCCCCGGACCGCCTCACGTACCGGCCGGCCGCGCAGCAGCGACAGACCGGTCACGGTGGCGCCACCCACCAGCGTGAACGGAAGCATCTTGCCTGTCAGTTGTTGCAGCCGGGCCTGGACACCGGGCGCCGGCTGAGCATGTGAGGCAAGGTGCGCCGCTCGGCCGGCCTCGGTCTGGTCTCCGGTGCCCACCACGACGGCCCGGCCATGCCCGGCGACCACGGTGGTGCCTTCGAAGACCATGCAATGGCGGTCCGCCACCGGCGCCTGCGGTGTGGCGTCCACCTGCTTGCCGGTCGGCAAGGATTCGCCGGTGAGCGAGGACTCGTCCACCTCCAGGTCCTCGGCCTCGACGAGCCGGCCGTCGGCCGGTACGACGTCGCCGGTGTAGATCTCGATCATCTCGCCCGGTGTCAGCCGCCGCGCCTCCATGAACCGGGTCTTTCCCGTGTCTGTGTCGACGACTTGACGGGCCTTCTGCCGCTGGCCCACCTTGAGGCCGGCAAGCGCATGCTCCGCGCGTAGCCTTTGGACCCCTCCCACCAAGGCGTTCACGCTCATCGCGCCGACCACCAGCAGCCCGTCGACCATCGCCCCCAGGAGGGCGGACGCGGTCGCGCCGACGAGCAGCAGGGGCGTGAGCGGGTCGTGCAACTCGGCGCGTACAGCGCCGATCAGACGGACCGTCAGGCGGGCTGGGGCGAGAACCGGGAGCCGAGCGACCTTGTCCACGGACTCCCGGAGGTTCACAAGAGCGCTCGGCTCCGCGACCCGGGCGCCGGCCCGCAGTCGCGCCAGCGCCTCTTGCGGCTGGAGTGCGTGCCACGGCACCCGGGGCGCCGGGTGCGGCGCACGGCCGGCGCTCACCTGTAGCGCGGCGCGCCAGCCCGATACCAGAGAGGCGGCAGCGGCGGCGTTCACCGGACTGAGCCGGAAGCCCAACGGGAGAGTGATGCGTTTCGAGCGAGCGCCCCGGGTCACCACCAGCAGACCGGCGAGCGCGGCGCCCGCCTCGGCGAAGAGCTTGGAGTGCTCGCCGACGGTCCGCGCGGCGGGGATGGCCCCGAGCAGCCGCCATGCTCCCTCCAGCCCGTGCAGCAGCAACACATCGGCCCCCCACACCACCGCACTGCGGTCATCGGTGAGCGAGACGGCGACATCGCTGCGCAGCAGGCCCGCCAGCACGTCCCGGCTCTCCGGATTCAGCTGCTGCTCCGTCGCGGCCTGAGCGCACGGCACATGGGCCACCGTCAGTACCACCCGGCCGTCGCGCTGAAGCTCTGTGACCACATCGGCCAACGGAACATCCACGCCGACGAGTTGGTCCGCGAGCGCCCCGAAGTCGCCGAGCGACCCGTCGTCCCGCACCACCACGTGCAGACCGGCCCGGCGAGCCGCGTCCAACGCGGCCTCGGCCAGCGGGTCGATCTCCCAGCCGACCAGGACGGTACCGATGTCCCGGCCCTGCTCCGAGGCGATCAGCAACCCCGTCTCCGACTCGCCCTCGTCGGGTACCGGGCGCAGTTCGAGCGCAGGCTCCTCGTCGGGCCGCAAGGCGGCCGCCGCAGCCTGCCACAGGCGGTCGTGGTCCCATTCGGGCACGTTCGAGTGGGCGTCCAGGACCGTGCGCCGGGTGCTCCGGAGCGCTTCGGGATGGAGGACCACCGTGTCGACGAGCTCCAGCTGCCTGAGCCGGTCCGGCTTGCGGACGAGTACGCCCTCGCAGGCCAGCTCGGTGCACAAGGTCGCGGCGAAAGCCGCCGGGCCGTAGCGGACGGCTCTCGGATTCCCGGCCAGCAGGGCCTCGGCGGCCTCGTGGGCATCACGAGTGAACAGGAGGGCTCCGGCCGCGCCGAGCAGGGCCCCGGTGACCGCCTGGTCCCGGTACGCCTCGCCCGGGTAGCGGTGGAGCGCAGGGCGGGCGACCTCGCGGCCGGCCAGGCTCAGCCGCTCCGGCGCGCAGACACTGTCATGCGCGGCGTCGAACGCGGCGGCCCGGGCCACCGCCTCCGCCAGCTGGCCGGCCCGCAGCGCGGCGTCCAGCACCAGGGCGGTCGGCGACTGCCCGATCGCATGGGCGGCCGCGTTGGCGGCGGCCAGTACCAGATCGGTGGCCGAGCGGCCCAGACGGCGCCGCAGCACCGCCCGTACCCGCGGGTCCTCACGCAACAGCGTGACCCCGGCGGTCACCAGATGCGGTGCGTGCTTCAGGCGCACGGTCCGCGCGGCGACCGCGGTGCTGATCCCGACCGCGTCGCACGCCAAAGCGAGCGCACCGGACCGTATACCCCCGGTGTGCCCGGGGTGCGCGGGCTCCAGCACCTCCTCCTCCGGCCGCTCCAGCCTCTGTTGACCGGCCAGCTCCGTCGCCCGGTCCACCACCCGGTCGGCGACGGCGTCCTCACTCATCTGCACCACCAGCCGGGCCAGCCCGCCGTCCCAGTAGGCGGCCAGCACATCCGGACGCTTGGCCAAGCCGGAAGCCACCCGTCTGGCGGCCGCCTCCACACTGCGCACGGTGGCACCCGGTCTCGGACGCAACGGGAGCTGCACCCGGGATCCGGCACGCCAGTACCCCTGGCCAGGAGCCATCGCATTCAGACCGACCCGCCCCACCCGCACCGCGCTCTCCGACACCGCCACCGCGCCACGAGCAGTGGCACGCACGCTCGCGTCTGCCGCCCCGGCCGCCAGCCGGACAACGGCATCAGCGGCCGGAATTCCCCTGAGAGCCATCTGCACGGAAGTACCCAGCACAAGGCCCAACCCCGCGCCGGGAAGCCGACTCAAAGAGCGCAGGAGCATCTCTCACCCTCGCGGAACGGTCGCCTCACTCAACCAGCCGTCGAAACTCAACCAGCCGTCGAAGCCGACGAGGCCTTGGTCTTCTTCGTCCTGGTCGTCTTGGCCGCCGCGGCCTTCTTCGCCGTTCGCGGCTTGGCTGCCGCACCACCCTTGGCCGAAGACCTCGACGCGGCCCGACGCGTCGCACCAGCCGTACGCGCCCCGGTCTTCGACGCACCGGTCTTCGGCGCACCGGTCTCGGCGGCACGCGTGGGGCGCGACTGCGTCAGCCAGATCGCCGCGGCGCTCGCAGCCGCCACCGGCCACTCGACCACACCCGCCGCGCCCAGCAGCCCGACACCCGCGTACGCGGCAACGCGCCGTGAGCGCGGGGAGACGACACCGACCGTGTCCAGGACGGTGTCGAACGCGTCTTTGACCATGGTCGCGCCCGGGACATGGCTCACCGTCGCCGTTACCGTCCCCACGGGATGGAGCAGCTTCTCCGTCGCTGAGGGTGATGCGGAGGACGCTCGCGCTTTCTCGGTCATGTCCGTCTCATCTCCTACTGACCTGCGTACCCGAGATCGTCGTACACAATCAGCATGGCGAAACAGAACTGTATGTAGCCGCCCGGTCACCGCCGAGCAGGAGAGGAGATCACGAGCCTTGGTGTCGCGACGCCCTCGCTCGGGTTCGCCGCTCTGCGGCGTCGGCCTCTCGCATGTGGACGCACCACGGACAGGTGTCCACCGCGTCACCGTCGAAGACCGCCTGAACCGGCCACGCCAGCCGTTCATGGTCGCCCTGGTCTGCTTCCGGGCTCTCGGCCGGCTCGCCGCATCCCGGTCCCGGACGCTCGGTGGTCTCGGCCCGGTCGCCCGCGGTGTCCCTGGCGTCGAAGCTCACGCGCTCGCCGGCGGCGCGTTCCCGTTCCGCGTCGTCGCGGACGGCAGAGCTCCGGGCGGCGGCATCACCGCCGCCGACCCGGGCGATGCCACTCCAACGTCGCTCGCGGGCAAGCCACTTCACCACACCGCTGGGCACAGGCAACCTCCACATCGGAACGACTCCTGGTGAAGTCACCCAGCGTCGGCCCGGGAGCTGGTGGCGGCAACCGGCGCGCACCCGGGCGCGCGAGGCGAGCCCACCGCGCGCCGTTTCGGCGGCAAGCTGTAGCTGGTCAGCGGCCCCGACGGTCCGCCCTCCGCCTCGGAGAAGCGGTGAACGGCTCCGGAGCGTACGCCTGCGACAGAAGATCCAGGACCCACTGCCACAGGCGTCCGCCAGTCGTACATCTAGCCACACGTCAGCGTCGGCATCGCCCAGTCGCCGTGGTCGTTGCCGTTGCCGTCGCCGGCGTCACCGACCTTCAGGTCGACCACCTGGGCGCCGCTGACGTCGACGTCGATCGGCAGCGCAGCCTGCTTGCCGCGGATCGTCGGCGTGGTCACCAAGGTCCTGCCATCGGCGATCACGGAGAACGTCACCGTTCCCGCACCACCTGTCTCGTCGTCGACACCGACGTTTGCCGTCAACCGCGAGCACGTTCCGGCGAGGTAGAGCTCGACGTCACTGACCGAGTTGGTGCCCAGGCCCTTGGCGTAACCGACGTCGGCGATACGGATCGGACGGCCGTCCCCGGCCGCCTGTTCGCCGACGCTGCTGTCGCGCTCGACCGGACCCCACCCGTTGGTGGACGACAAGAACGGCAGGTCGCTCACAACGCTCTTCCCGGTCGGCGGAGCCGGCGGGATCCCGGCGACGATGCGCTCGTCACTGCCGGCAGCCTGCCGTCCGCTCTGCAGGTAGTGCACCGTGGCGGTGAGCGCCGAGGCGGAAGGCAGCTTCCCGGCCGGCGGCTGGACCTTCCAGGTGAAGGTGGCCGATCCGCCGGGTGCCAGGCGCCTGACCGACACGGGGCCCATGGCGCTCACGCTCCAGCCGTCGGGCGCGGAGAGCGAGGCCCTCAACTGGTAGGCGGAGGGCCGGTCCTGCGGCAGCCGCATCGTCGTCTCGGCAGTGAAGGCATGCGCTGACTGAGCGGTGTTCGGCACGTCCAGGGTGACATCCGCTCCGGGACGCTGCGGCATCGCGTACTTGCCGTGGTCGTAGCGGGGGCTGTCGTTCTGCGTCACGTGCAGGGACGAGGCGTAGCTGCCGTAGTTGGTGAGCGAGACCTTGCCGAGTCCGCCGGTGCTGCCGTCCAGGTTCCACACGGCGATGGCGATGCTGTTGTGACCGTTCGGGTTCAGGATCCCGCCCGGGACCGGGAAACTGCGCTGCGGGCCGAGGTAGTTGACGTAGTCGCCGACCTGCCAGCCGTTCACGAAGATCGTGGCACGGTACTTGCGTGCCGGGTCGTCGGCGAACGTCAGCCCGAGCGAGGTGTCCTGGCCGTGCGGCAGGTCGAGGTTGACGTCGGTGCGGTACCAGGACACTCCGGGACGGGAGTCGGTCGTCGGCAGGGACACCTGGTTCCAGTTGCCGTCCGGGTAGCCCGGCAGGGACCAGCCGGCCCGCTCGCCGTACAGGCCGCCCGTCGAGAGCGGGCCGCGCACCGTGTCCTGCAGGTCCTCGCCGCCCCGTACGCCCTGCAGCCGCCAGGTGACGGGGGTCAGCGGGGCCCCGACGAGGGAGGCGCTGGTCAGGCCGCGCGCGGACTTGTTGCCGTTGGTCGAGTCGTAGTCCTCCTCGTGCCCCATGTTCACGGTGAGCACGGAGATGACGTTGTCACCCTTCGACTTCACCGAACCGGCCGGGAAGGTGAAGTCCGCGCTGCCGGTGGTGGAGCTGCCCAGGAAGGTGCCGTTCAGCCAGGCGGAGAACGCCTGCGCCTTGCCGCCGGAGTCCGAGACCAGGTGGATGCCGGTCTCCGTGCCGGTGGCGCGGAAGCGGCCGCGGTACCACGTGTTGCCGGTGTGGAAGCCGTAGTCGTCCGCGTAGAGCACGGGCAGCGCGTTGATGCCGGAGACGCTGTTGGTGGTCGTCTTGTCGGCCACCTGCCAGCTGGAGTCGTCGAAACCGGGGGCCGCTTCGGGGGACTCCTCGGCATGCTTCCAGTTCGTCAGCGTCGGCAGGTGTACCGGGGCGGCCACCGGGATGTTCCCGGTGAGGCTTCCCGTGCCGTCGGCCCGGGTGTCCGACGTCCTGCCGTTCCAGGTGAGGTGGTCGGCGGAGGTGAACACCTCGATGTTCTTGTCGTCGGCGTTGTCGCCGGTGAGCGCCATGGTGTGGCCGCCGTCCAGGCTGGTCGCCGTCCGCAGCAGGTGGGTGCCGCGCACGAGTACCGGGCCGGTCGCCGTGTCCTGGCGCCAGAAGGTCTCCGCCGTGGCCTTGTCGCCGACGAGCAGCTGCAGCGGGCGCTTGCCGCCGCCGCTGATGCCGATGCGGATCAGGCCCTTGTGCGTGTAGTTCAGTCGCAGGTCACCGGTGGTCGCGTCCCAGGTGGTCGTGACCGTGCCGCCGCTGGTGGTCACGGTGGGCTTGGAGGAGTAGCGAAGAACGGTCTCGCCGTCGCTGCCCGGGTCGCCGTAGAGCACGGCGACGTCCCGGTTGCCGATGGCCGCGTGGGTCATGATCTCCGACGTCGAGTACTGCAGCTGGGCGTCCCCGAGCCGGTAGTTCGCCACGATCACGTGGGAGTCGCGCCCGTCGAGGGTGATCGCGGTGCCCGGCTGCTGCGGCACGACCGGGTAGGCCGGCGTCGCGGTGGCGGCCGTCGGAACGTCGACGGCGTCGATGGACACGTAGTTGTCCGTGGACCCGGAGCTGTGGTTCCCGTTGACGACGATCTTCAGTGTGTGCGCCCCGGGCGTGAGACCGGTCTTCTGGAAGATCACCGCCTGGTTCTCGCCGCCGGAGTCGTCGACCGTCGCCGCCTTGGTGCCGTCGAGGTAGACGTCGGCGTAGCCGTGGTTGTCGGTCTTCGAGCCGATCCAGCGGACCGCGGTGCCGTCGAAGGGAACGGTGACCGAGTCACCCGCCTTGTGGGAGAACGACTCGGTGTGCTTGTAGTCGCCGCCGGTGTAGCTCTGGTCGGCCGTGTGCGACCACGTACCGGTGTACTGCAGCGCGGAGTCGGGGTCGTCCCAGGTGTAGGTGGTGTCCGCGGACGGCTGGGCGTTGAAGTCCAGCGAGATATGGGTCTTGTCGACCGCCGTGGACGTGGAGTTCCCGTGTCGCAGGACGTGGAACTGCGTCTTGGTGTCGGGGTTCATCCGGGCGGTGTCGACGACCGATGAGTCGTCCGGCGGCGTGGCCCTGATCGCCTCGGTCTTGGTCAGCGGGGCGACCGACTGCGTGAAGTACCCGATCAGCTTGTCCTCGTAGTACTTCGGATCGAGCCGGCGGTTCTCGCGGATCGCGGCCCCGTAGTCGTAGGACGTGTAGTTCTCCGGCATGCCCAGCCAGCCCCAGTTGGTGCCGCCGTAGGTCATGTAGAAGCTCTGCGCGGTGGCGCCGACGGCTATGTTCTGCTTGTAGAACACGTTGGCGAACCGGTCGTTGATCAGCTGGGCGCACTTGTCGTAGCCCGGCCCGCCCCACGGGTCGAAGGCGCCGCCCTGGAACTCCGGTGCGTACAGCGGCCTGCCGGCCGGGTGGTCATAGCTGATGTCGGGTACGCCGTTCCACTTCGAGGGGTTCGAGCAGTTGAAGCCCTGCGGGTAGGCGTCCGGTCCGTCGACGTCCAGGGCGCCGGTACCGGAGTTGAAGGTGCCGTTGTTGTTACCGGTCAGCGGTACCGTGATGCCGTCGGCGCGGGCCTTGTCCTCCAGGTGCTTCATGTAGGAGCGGCCGGCGGCCGAGCCGTTGTAGTACTCGTTCTCGACCTGGTAGGCGATGACGGACCCGGTGCCGTTCGTCAGCTGGTGGCGGGCGAGGATCCGGTCGATCTGGGTCAGCCACTCATCGGCGTACTTCAGGAACTGCGGGTCGTCACTGCGGTTGTGCCCGGCCTTGGTCGTCAGCCAGCCGGGCAGGCCGCCGCTGTCGACCTCCGCGTTGATGTACGGCGCCGGGCGCGCGATGACGTAGAGCCCGGCCTCCTGGGCCATGTCGAGAAGCTTGTCGACGTCACGCACCCCGCCGAAGTCGTACACACCCGGCTTCGGCGAGTGGTATCCCCAGTCGAAGTACAGCGAGGTGGAGTTGAACCCGGCGGCCTTCATCTTCTGGAAGATGTCGCGCCACAGATCCGGACTCGGGAGCCGGAAGTAGTGGAACTCGCCGGACCACAGGTAGGTGCGCTTGCCGTCGACGAGGAACGAGTAGCCGTCGAGACTCACCGTGTGCGCCCGCGGACTGGCGGCAGACGCGGCGGCGGGTGCCTGCCCGCCGGCGTCCTGCGCCACGGCGGGCGCGGTCATGCCCGCGGCCAGGGCGATGGTCGCGGCCGTCGCGAGGGCTGCCCTCCACCACCGACGGCGACCGGGTCTCGCAGCTTCTGAACCGATCCGATTACTCCGCACTGCGGCCTCCATACCGCCTGAGCGATCAGTATCAAACAGACTCAGGCAAAGTCGAACAGTAAAGGCGCGCAAGGCGCAACACAATGGGGCGGGAGGGGGTAGTGATGCGCTGACCCGAACATGGCCCGGACATGGCCCGGATATGGCCCGGACCTTGAGCCGCGACAGTGCCAGGACGGGCGAACTCCCCTGCGCGGCGCCCCTCCCGGCCCAGGATCGCCCGGACGGCGGTGCAGCGACCGCGGAGTGAAACACACCACGGCCACGCCCGTAGGCACGGACGGCCCTGACGGGTAGGTTCCCACGGCCGGTGTCCACGAGGACGAGCCCTGTGGACGCCGCCTTTGATCGCGGATAGCCCGTCAAACCCTCCTCCCAGGAGAGAACACGAGATATGTCTGCACAAGAACCTGTGCACCACCCCCCTCAGCGCATCGGCGTGGTGGCCGAATCCGTCTCCGGCGAGACACGCGTCGCGGCGACGCCGGCGACGGTACGTCAGCTGTTGGGTCTCGGTTACAAGGTCGTGGTGGAGTCCGAGGCCGGCGCGGTGTCCGGCTTCAGTGACCAGGCCTACCTCGACACCGGCGCCGAGATCGGCGAGGCCTGGGACGCGGATGTCGTCCTGAAGGTGAACTCGCCCTCCGACGCGGAGATCACCCGGCTCCGACAGGGTGCGACCGTGGTCGCCCTGCTCGCGCCGGGACAAAGGCCCGAGCTGATTCAGTCACTCGCCGATGCCGGGATGACCGCTCTGGCGCTGGACGCGGTGCCGCGCATCTCGCGCGCACAGTCGATGGACGTGCTGTCGTCCATGGCGAACATCGCCGGCTACCGGGCGGTCATCGAGGCCGCGCACGTCTTCGGCCGGTTCTTCACCGGCCAGGTCACAGCGGCGGGCAAGGTGCCGCCGGCCAAGGTGCTGGTCGCCGGCGCGGGCGTGGCCGGTCTGGCGGCGATCGGCGCCGCCTCCAGCCTCGGTGCGATCGTGCGGGCCACCGACCCGCGGCCCGAGGTCGCGGATCAGGTGAAGTCGCTGGGCGCCGAATACCTCCCGGTGAACGCCGCCCAGGAGACGAGCACCGACGGCTATGCCAAGGCGACCTCGGCCGACTACGACCGTGCCGCCGCCGAGCTCTACCACGAGCAGGCCGCGGACGTGGACATCGTGATCACCACCGCGCTGATCCCGGGCCGGCCGGCGCCGCGTCTGCTGTCCGCCGAGGACGTGGCCGTCATGAAGCCGGGCAGCGTCATCGTCGACATGGCCGCCGCCCAGGGGGGCAACGTCGAGGGCACCGTGCCGGGACGTGCGGTGGTCACCGACAACGGGGTCACCATCATCGGCTACACCGACTTGGCCTCCCGGCTGCCCGCCCAGGCCTCGCAGCTGTTCGGCACCAACCTGGTGAACCTGCTGAAACTGCTCACCCCCGGCAAGGACGGGCGGCTGGCGATCGACTTCGACGATGTCGTGCAGCGGGCCGTGACGGTGGTGCGGGACGGCGACGTCACCTGGCCGCCCCCGCCCGTGGCCGTCTCGGCCGCGCCCGCCGCGCAACCCGAGACCACGGTTGTCGAGCCCGAGCCCGAGCCGAAGCGACGGAAGCTGACGCCGGTGCGACGCTTCGGCCTGATCGGGCTCGGCATGCTCGCCATGTTCCTGCTGGTTGCCTTCGCACCCACTCAACTCGCGGGAAACTTCACCGTGTTCTCCCTGGCGGTGGTGATCGGCTACTACGTCATCGGCAAGGTGCACCACGCGCTGCACACCCCGCTGATGTCGGTGACCAACGCGATCTCCGGGATCGTCGTGATCGGCGCCCTGCTGCAGATCGGGCACGAGAGCCGGATCGTCACCGCGCTGTCCTTCGTGGCGATCCTGCTGACGAGCGTCAACATCTTCGGAGGTTTCTCCGTCACCCGCCGCATGCTGTCCATGTTCTCGAAAGGCTGAGCCCAGATGACCTCCCTGACGGCCTCTCACGCTGCCGACCTGGTCGCCGCCCTGTTGTTCATCCTCAGCCTGGCCGGCCTGTCCCAGCACCGCACCGCCCGCGCCGGTGTCGTCTACGGCATCGCGGGCATGGCCCTCGCACTGGTCGCCACCATCGTCGTGGCGGCGCAGAGCATCACCGCCGGGGCGGTGGCCCTGATCGTGCTGGCCATGGCGCTCGGCGCGGCGATCGGCCTGTGGCGGGCCCGCCGCGTCGAGATGACGCAGATGCCGGAACTGATCGCGGTGCTGCACAGCTTCGTCGGCCTTGCCGCGGTGCTGGTGGGCTGGAGCAGCTACCTGGAGGTGGAGGCGCACGGCGCGGCGCAGACCCGGATCGGCGCCGACCTGCTGGGCATCCACCATGCCGAGGAGTTCATCGGCATCTTCATCGGAGCGGTCACCTTCACGGGCTCGATCGTCGCGTTCCTGAAGCTCTCGGCGCGCATCAAGTCCCGTCCGCTGACGCTGCCGGGCAAGAACGCGCTGAACCTCGGCGCGCTCGGCGCCTTCGTCGCGCTGACCGTCTGGTTCACGATGAGCCCGAACCTGCCGCTGATGATCGCGGTCACCGCGCTGGCACTGGCCCTCGGCTGGCACCTGGTCGCATCGATCGGCGGCGGCGACATGCCGGTCGTCGTCTCCATGCTGAACAGCTACTCGGGCTGGGCAGCGGCCGCGGCCGGATTCCTGCTCGACAACAACCTGCTCATCGTCACGGGCGCGCTGGTGGGCTCCTCCGGCGCCTACCTGTCCTACATCATGTGCAAGGCGATGAACCGCTCCTTCATCTCCGTCATCGCGGGCGGTTTCGGTATCGAGGCGCCGTCCGGCCGCGAGGAGGAGCAGGGCGAGCACCGCGAGGTGCGGGCCGCGGAGGCGGCCGAGATGCTCGCGCAGGCCCGCTCGGTGATCATCACCCCCGGTTACGGCATGGCCGTCGCCCAGGCCCAGCATCCCGTCGCCGAGTTGACGCGCCGGCTGCGCGACCGGGGCGTCGAGGTCCGCTTCGGCGTCCATCCCGTCGCCGGGCGCCTGCCCGGGCACATGAACGTGCTGCTGGCCGAGGCGAAGGTGCCGTACGACATCGTCCTGGAGATGGACGAGATCAACGACGACTTCGCCGACACCTCCGTCGTGCTGGTCATCGGCGCGAACGACACCGTCAACCCGGCCGCGACCGAGGACCCGACCAGCCCGATCGCCGGCATGCCGGTGCTGCGTGTCTGGGAGGCGGAGCAGGTCATCGTCTTCAAACGCTCCATGGCCTCCGGCTACGCGGGTGTCCAGAACCCACTCTTCTTCCGCGAGAACAGCAGCATGCTCTTCGGTGACGCCAAACACAGCCTCGAGGAGATCCTGGCCGTGCTCGGCATCGATGGCAGTCCGGGGGCGGCCCCGGCCGCGCGTCAGACGACGGTGGCCGGCCGGTGAGCTGGTTCCATGCGACCTGAATTGAAGGTCCTCGGCTTCTACAGCGAGCTTTGGCCGTCGAGCCCGGAGGCCACCGGCAGCATCCGCTCGTTCGTGGCGGGTGCGCCGCAGCCGGACGAGAGTGAAATCGCCGCTTACCTCCGCAGTGGGCAGATGCTCTTCGCCTCCATGGGCGTCGTCGACGACCTGCTCGGGTCGGGCGAAAACATCGTGGGCGGTGCGTCGTTGTTCACAGACGGGGAGTGGGTCTGGCGCGGTGATCTCTGGTTCTACGTTTCCAGGCACCATGCCGTACTCCCGGATGATTTCCGGGCCAAGGCCGAGTCTTTGGGCTACGTGGTTCCCTATGTCGACCAGGACCGTCTCATGGCCCTTACGGACGAGCTCCAGGCCCTCCGATCCGGCGAGCGGAACCATGGGAGCTCAATGTTCCGGGGCACTGGGTGACCTCCGACATCCAGCTCTACCAGACTGAGTATGCGGAGGAGCACCTGCCGGCTGTCGGCGACGACGAGGTACGCGGCCACATGCTGTGCGCGCTCATGGGCGCCGTGGACGACCTGCTTCCTTGCGCGGTGGTGTCGTCACTCCCGTGCCGTGCAGAACACGCACCCCTCCCAGTGCGGCAGGGCACTGAGGACGCGGTGGCGTGCGCACGAGGCCGTCGCTGCTTCCTCGGGGCCGGGGAAGGCCACGGGCGACTCGTCGTCGCGGGAGGGCAGGTTGTACGCGGCCACGATGGCGCGGAAGCGACGTAGGTAGTCCGCGGCGAAAGCCGGGACGTAGTCCAGCTCGTCCCACCGGTGCCGGTTCAGGGCCAGGTCGGTGACGCGGAGGACGAAGTCCTTGTTCCGCGCCCGCTCTTCGGGTGACCCGCCCCAGTCGATGTCCTCCAAGTCGAAGCCGACCGCTCCCCGCCCCATGACGTTCTGGTCCTGTAGCGCGAGGAGGGCGGCGAAGCGGTAGTCCCATGGTTCCTCCACGAGATCGGTCACTGCCAGCATCAGGACCTCCACGAATGCCGCCGTGCCGCCGTTGGTCAAGTAGAGGCCGTCGCCACCGCCGTAGAAGGTGTTGCCCACCGCGTCACTCTACGGTCTCCGCCGTCAGGCGATGGCAACTCTCCCCCTTCGGCCGCCGCCTTGCGGGCAGACCGGCGCCGGCATCCCGCAAGATTCAGCCAATTGAAATGGCCGGTAATCGGGGGTGGTTTGCTGCTACCTACATGTGGCGATCGAGCCGCAAGCTATGGCAACCTGTGCCTGAGTCGTTCGGCGGCCAATCAGCGAGCCGCAGGAAGCCGAACGGACCAGGCGACTGGGAGCCCTCCATGGGGAAGTCGGTACTCGGAGACCTCGGGAGAGCACAAATCCACCGGATCACTCATCGGACCTGCCCATCGGCGGGCGGCCCCCCCATGGGAATCATGGGAGTCGGTGGAGCCCGATGGTCTTGTCCATGAAACCGGGGAAGGAGCACGGAGACTTGCTTGTATCTCTGGGGCACCATTCCCAGCCACGTGAATGCGAAGGAATTGAATGGGCGGCCGGCGGCGCCCGTTGGCGGGCCAACGGGGTATCCACTGACGTACTCTGTTGTCCGACATTCTCTTGCTTTGCGGGCCGGTCGCGGGTGACGCGACCGGCCCGCAGTGTTGTACCGCGACCGCTTGCCGGTATCGCGTGTGCCGCCGCGCCATCGCCGTCGCGCAACCGCGAGGACATGCGGACTCCGGCGGCCATAACTCCCTTGACCAGGACTCACAAAGAAGAGGACACGGGGGCGTCCGATGCAGAGTGCTCGAAGTGCTTCAGTGGAGTGGTGCGTTAGGGAAAGCCGTGGCTCACTGGACGGTGACGATCGGTCTGTCGCAGAGGTCGTCGAGCTGCGAGATCTCACGTTTGACCTCTCGCCGCGCTTTTCCGGGGAAAACGTGGAGCATACGAGGTCGCTTGCCGAAATCCCGGCTTCCCTGCTTCCGCCGATCACGATCCACCGGCAGACGATGACGGTCATCGACGGTCTGCACCGGGCACGGGCGGCATGCCTCCGCGGGGAGCGGACGATCCGCGCTCACTTCTTCAGCGGCAGCGACGAAGCCGCATTCCTGTTGGCGGTCGAAGCCAACAAGGCACACGGTCTGCCACTGTCACTCGCGGAGCGCAAGGAAGCCGCGGCAAGGCTGATCGGGATGTTCCCCGAGCGATCCGATCGTTCGATCGCCGCGTCGACCGGCCTCTCCGACAAGACGGTGGCCAAGGTCCGGCGTTCAACCTCGGAACATCCGCAGTTGAACGCCCGCGTCGGCGCGGACCGGCGCAGCCGTCCCGCTGACGGCGCGGACCGCCGCAGGCGCGCGGCGCAACTTCTGGCGCGTGAGCCTTGTGCGCCGTTACGGGACATAGCGAACGAGGTGGGAATCTCTCCGGCAACCGTGCTCGATGTCCGCCGACGGGTCGCGCGGGGAGAGGATCCGGTACCGCTCGGGTCGGGCAGGACCAGCAGCTTGGGCAAGTTGGCGCGTACGCAGGCGCTGGACCGGCAGCAGCCGGCGCACGACCTGCACGCCGTGCTGCAGAAGCTCAGAAACGATCCGGCCTTCAAGTCCTCCGAGGTGGGTCGGGATGTGCTGCGGTGGTTACATACGCATGCGATCCAACGAGAGCAGTGCGAGGCGTTGCTGGAGAATTCTCCGCAGCACTGCCTTGAACTCATAGCCGATCTCGCGGAGATGTACAGCGAGACCTGGCACACGGTGGCCAAACGACTGCGGAATCACGTCGAGCACCGCGCGTGACCGTCGCGATCTCATCGCATGAGACGAGAGGAAGCGAACATGACGGAGTCGGTCAACAAGCTCCTACCGCTCACCGAGGAATGGCAGACCGGCATGGCGATCGTCGCGCATCCCGACGATCTGGAATACGGGGCGTCCTCCGCGATAGCCCGGTGGACCGGCCAGGGAAAGAATTTCACCTACTGTCTGCTGACCAGCGGGGAGGCGGGCATCGACGGTATGAACCCCGATGACGCGCGAAAAGTCCGGCAGGACGAACAGCGCGCGTCTGCCGCAGCCGTCGGCGTGGACACGGTCGAGTTCCTGGACTTCCCGGACGGCGTCATTGAATACGGCCTACCGCTGCGGCGGGCCGTTGCGCGGGCCATTCGTCGCCGGCGTCCGCACATCGTGGTGACCAACAACCTTCGGGACACGTTTGACGCCGAGCAGCTTGGTCTGGACGAGCCGCCGCTCAACCACGCCGACCACATAGCCGCGGGGCGGGCGATCCTGGACGGGGTTCGCGACGCCGCCAACCGCTGGGTCTTCACCGAGCTGCTGGAAGAGGGTTTGCAGCCATGGGGTGGAGTACGGCAGGTGTGGGTCGCCAACTCGCCGCTGTCCGGGCACGGCGTCGACGTCACGGACTCACTCCCGCAAGGCGTCGCTTCGCTGCGCGCTCACGAGGCCTATATCAAGGGACTTGGCCGGGAGAACTTCGACCCGGAGGAATACCTGGAATTCCTTGCGCGGCGATCGGGCACGCATCTTGGTTGTAAGTTCGCGGTGTGCTTCGAGGTCTTCCGTTTCGGCACCGGAGACTGATTGCCCGAGCCATTGCTCGGCGTTCACCGGAGAAGTCCGAATTCGGACCTGTGTCCGTGTCGGTGCAGAGTAATATTCGACTCATGGATAAAACCCAGATCGGCAATGTGGCACGTGTGCTCCAGACGATCCCGGCAATGGCGTATTTTGCGCCGGAGACCGAGGAAGAGCTGACGGCGGCCGGGCTCGAGGCCGGTGTTATGTGCTACCTGGGGGGCCGGGCTGCACCCATGGGCGCGGTGTCGGCCTCCGTGGTCCATGCGGTGTTCTACACCTTCAATCCGGAGCGGGTACGCCGGCACATCCCCAAGGCCTGGTCGCTGGCGACCCCGGCGACGCTGGTCGAGGCCCGCTTCGTCGCGGCGGACCGAGCGCTGAACCGGATGCTCGGCGCCGAGGTGATCACCTCACCGGAGGTCGCCGAGGCTGCGGAGTTGGCACGGCGGGCCGCGTCGTCCGCCGCCACCGAGGGCCGCCCCCTGGCCGGATCCCATCAGGAGCTCGACTGGCCTACGGCACCCCACCTGGTGCTCTGGCACGGGTTGAACATCCTGCGCGAACACCGCGGTGACGGTCACATGGCCACGCTGCTCAACGCCGGCTTGAGCGGATTGCAGGCGTTGGTCAGCAATGCCGCGACCGGACGCGGCTTCCTGCCCTCCTTCGCGCAGTCCCATCGCGGCTGGTCGGAAGAGCAGTGGGACACCGCGGTCGACGAGCTACGTGAACGCGGTGTACTGGACGCAGCCGGCGGGCTCACCAAGGAAGGCAGCGCGCTTCGGGCCCAGTTGGAGGAAGGCACCGATCGGTCGGGCGCCGCGCCGTGGCGCACGCTGGGAGCCGATGGCATTCAGCGGCTGGCCGACGTCGGTGGCCGGTTGACGAACCTGCTGCTCGCGGCAGGGTGCCTCCCGAGTGAGGGTGTCTTCTTCCCCGTGGCCCGCTGATCTCCCCGGACACACCCGCCGCGACGGCTCGCTCGCTCTGCGGCGGTACCTTCGGCATCACCAGGGGGTGCTCACCGAGCACCCCCTTCCGCCTTGTCGGCGCTTCTCGCGTTTCGGGGTCGGGCGCCCACCACATCAACGGCAGGCAACGCGCCGCCACCTTGTCGAACAGTGTGTTCGGCTTGCATCGTAGAGAGGCCGGCCGGTGGGGAAGCACGGGGACGATGTGGTGGCCGCCCTGCCGACGGTCAGCCGAGGACACGCCATGACCACCGGTCGTCCGCCGTGTCCTCCGCTCGACGCGGGCGGTGACTGGTGGAGCATCGACGACCGGCCCTCGCGTCGCGCTGAGACCCAACCGCAGGCGACCGGTGTCCCGCTGCGGCGGTCCAACCATCCCGTCAGGCCCGGCGACACCGGCGCAACTCCGATTCGACCGGGGACGCAGCCGTTCCTGGCCCGGTGACCCATGACTTCCTGACCAGGAGCCACGAACAACGCGAGGGGGATCGACGTGACATCCGAAACGAGCTGTCTCGTTGCCGATGACCCACGGCTGTACACCTGGGACCGGCGCGACCCAGGGGTGGCGGCGGACGGCCCCGGCCGCGTCAGACAGGGCGACGGGCAGACATTCGGGTCGGCGCTGCGTGCCGCCCGAGTCGCCCGCCAGGTATCGGTACGGGAGCTCGGCCGCCGAGTGCACTACTGCCACAGCTACGTGTCCAAGGTGGAAAACGGTGTCAAGCCGCCCACCGTGCAGTTCGCCCGGCAGTGCGATGAAGCGTTGGGACTGGGCGGCACGCTGGTCGCATCCGTGGAGCTGTCCGTGGAGCCTTCCGTGCCGACCAGATCGGCATGGCCAAGGCCGATCCAACTTCCTCCAGGGCCCGCGCAGTTGCTCGGGCGTCAGGCGGAGTCGGAGCGGATCGGCGCGGTGCTGACAGCGAGCGGCGGCCAGCCCGGCACGGTTCCCCTGGTCGTCCTGGACGGCCCCCCGGGAGTGGGCAAGACCGCGCTCGCGCTGCGCTGGGCGCATGAGAACCTCGCGCGGTTCCCGGACGGGGTGCTCTTCGCCGACCTGCGTGGTTACGCCCCCGACGCGACGCCGGCGCGACCGGGCGACATCCTGGCGGAGTTCTGTCGAGCGCTGGGTGTCTTCGACCGGATTCCCGCCGGTGAAGAGCAGCGTGCCGCGCTGCTGCGGTCGCTGCTGACCGGTCGCCGAGTGCTGCTGGTGCTGGACAACGCCCTGGACACCCCACAGGTGCGTCCGCTGCTGCCTGCCTCGCCGAACTGCGCGGTGCTGGTCACCAGCCGCCGCCAGTTGTGCGGGCTGTCCGTGCGGGACGGTGCGCGGTCGGTGGCGGTGCGGCCGCTCGCTCCGGCGACGTCGGTCGCCTTGTTGCGCGAGATCATCGGCGAGCGGTGGGCGAACGCCGAACCGGAGGCCGTGTGGAGGTTGGCCACCCGGTGCGGTGGGCTCCCGTTGGCTCTGCGACTGGCCGGGCAGCGGGCCACGAGACGGTCCGGCACCTCACTCACCGAGTTCGCCGACGAGATGTTCGCAGCCGGATCACTGTTGGACGAGCTGACCGCCGACGACGATCCGCACGGCGATCTGCGGGAGGTGTTCTTCTGGTCGTGCCGCTGGCTCGATCAGGAGGCGGTCCTGGCATTCCGAGTACTGGGCGGCCACCCCGGCTCGGAGTTCGACGAGTCCACCGTCGCCGCGCTGCTCCGATCCTCGACCGCGGAAGCCGCCGTGACGGTAAGGCAGTTGGCGGTGGCCCATCTGATCGAACCGACCGGCGCCGGCCGCTACCGGATGCACGAACTCCTTCGGCTGTACGCCAACGAACTCGCCGCCGAGCACGCCCCGACCGGAGTGCGCGATCGGCTCACCCGCCGCCTGAGGGCGCAGCCAGGGCCATGGGCGGATCCGGCACCGGCGCCGTGACCCCGCGAGCCTCCTGGTAGTGCTTGGCCCGGAGCCCGGTTGAGCGATGTCACGCACGCTCACCGCCTCCTTCGGGCCGAGGGGGCACGGCCATGAGCCCTGCCCCCTCGGCGCGAAGGAACCCCGGCCGGGCCGGCCCGGCATCCGCCGTCCGTCACTGAAACGGATCGTCAGGCCCGGTGGTGTGCACGGTGAGGACACGGGCCCGCGGGTTCTCCACCACGTGCTTGGCCAGTTGATCCAGATCGTCGTGGACGTGAACGAGCCGGCCGTGCAGCACGTCGTAGCGTCCGGACGCCAGCGCGGCGATCTTCTGCGCCGGCACCCGTGCCGGAGTGAAGATCTTGTCCGGTAGCGCGTCGTAGTCCGGCCGTTGCTCGGTCATCGCGGTGCGAACCATGCCGGGGCTGAAGTCCAGCACCACAACACCGCTGCCGGCGAGCTCGTGGGCGAGGGCGCTGGTCAAGCGCGACAGCGCGGCCTTGGAGACGGCATAGGCACTGCACGCGGCGGCCGTGTCATCCCGGACCGCTATCCGGCTGTTGACGTTGATGACGAAGCCGCGCCCTTGGGCGAGCATCGCCGGGAGAACCCGGTGGCAGAAGAGCATGGGCCCGCTCACGTTGGTCATCTGCACCTGCCACCACACCGCCGGATCCGTCTCCACGAAGGCGCTGAACTGACCGGGTTCACCGGCGTTGTTGACCAGTACGTCAATGGTTCCGAAGCGCTGTGTTGTGGCGTCACAGGAGCGTTCGACAGCCGAGGGGTCCGACACGTCCGCGGTCACCGCGACGACTTCGCCGCCGGAGCGCTCGATGAGTTCCGCCGTGGCTGCCAACCCGGTCGGCGACTTGTCCACCAGGCCGACCCGGTAACCACTCTCGGCGAGCACGATCGCGGTCTCCCGGCCGATTCCGTGGCCCGCCCCCGTCACCAATGCGACTTTGCCCGCCTCGGTGTTGTTGATTCCCGACAACTCGTCTTCCTTCCATAGCGGGAAGTGACTTCCCGACAGTTTCCGGTTCCGTGCCCTCGTTTTGTCAACAGGTCACGGGTTGCCAGAGCCGCCGGTGGCTCCGCCCTTCTCCGCCCGAGAAGTGGTTACCGGCGAAGTCACCAGTCACCACTGGACAGCCCATTTGCCCGTCGCGGAGTATTGCTTCGCTGATATCGAACTGCCCCCGGAGAAGAGGAATCGCTTATGCGTGAGCACACCCGGGTATTGGTGATCGGCGGAGGTCCGGCAGGCAGCACGACCGCCGGGCTTCTGGCGCGACAGGGCGTTCAGGTGACCCTGCTGGAAAACGCGACATTCCCGCGCTATCACATCGGGGAATCGATTCTGCCGTCCGTGCTGCCCGTACTCGATCTGCTCGGCGCCCGCGCGAAGGTCGAACAGCACGGATTCGTGCGGAAGGACGGCGCCTACTTCGAATGGGGCCCGGAGAACTGGGACCTCAATTTCGACCATCTCACCGGGGCCGGCGGATACAGCTACCAGGTGATCCGGTCCGAGTTCGACAAGATCCTGCTGGACCACGCCGCGGAACTCGGGGTGGATGTGCGGCAGGGGACCAAGGTCACCGACATCGAGTTCGACCAGGGCCGGCCCGTCGCGGCCGGCTGGGTCGCCGCCGGCGACCGCTCGGTCACCGGGAAGATCGGCTTCGACTTCCTTGTCGACGCATCCGGCCGAGGCGGTCTCATGGCCACGAAGTACCTCAAGAACCGCCACTATCAAGAGGCGTTCAAGAACATCGCGGTGTGGTCCTACTGGCGCGGGGTCACCCCGCTGGACCGGGGGCCGGCCGGCGCGATCGCGGTCTGCTCGGTGCCCTACGGATGGTTCTGGGGCATCCCCCTGCACGACGGCACCTACTCCATCGGCCTGGTGGCCAAGCGCACGACGTTCACCAGTGAACGCGAGCGGCTCGGCGGCATCGACGCGGTCTACTTCGACGCGCTCGCCCAGTGCCCGCGGATCGCGGCCATGGTCGAGGGCGCGGAGCGGACCGGCGACTTCAAGGTCGAGCAGGACTACTCCTACACCGCCGAGAGCTTCACCGGCCCCGGCTACCTGATGGTCGGTGACGCGGCCTGCTTCCTGGACCCGCTGCTCTCCACCGGCGTGCACCTGGCCACGTTCAGCGGCCTGCTGGCCGCCGCGGCGATCTCCGCCGTCGTGGAGGGAGAGCTGTCCGAGGACGAGGCGACCGGGTTCTTCGCCAAGGCGTACCGCCAGGCGTACGAGCGGCTGCTGGTGGTGGTGTCGTTCTTCTACAAGAGCTACAACCGGCAGTCGCAGTTCTTCGAGGCGGACAAGCTGACCCGGCGGGAACGCCACATGCTCAACTTGTACGAGTCGTTCCTGCACATCGTGACCGGGATCGAGGACCTGGACGACACCCGGGACGGGACCGGCGCACTGGACAAGGTGGCCAACCGTATGCGCGCCCAAGGGGACATCGACACCCAGGGCGGCATCGTGGCCGGGCACAACGAGGCGATGAACTCGATGCCCAACTCACCCCAGAGGTCCGTCGCCGGGCTCTATCTCGAACTGGAGCCGAGGCTGCGGATCCGCCGGCTGGGCACGCCGGTGGTCGAAGCCGAATGACCCGGGCGTGCAGTGTGCCGCTGCCACCGGCCGCCGTGACGCCCGGCCAGCGCCCCGGCCGGTGGCGCGAAGGGGACAGGAGATGGTGATGGAGGACCCGTCCGGCCGGGAATCCGGTGAATTCGTCCGGATATTGCGGTCGGCCCCCGAGGCGCGGCTGCGCCTGGTCTGCTGCCCGCACGCCGGGGCATCGGCGAGCGCCTACGCGGCGCTCGCCCGGGAGCTGCCCGAGGACATCGAGGTGTTGGCCGTCGAGTACCCGAAGCGGCGCGCGCAGAGCGACCGAGGCGGGTTCACCACGATCGAGGAGCTGGCCGACCTGGTGGGCGCGGCACTGGCCCCCTGGTCGGGCCGACCGCTGGCGGTCTACGGCCACAGCATGGGATCGGTGGTCGCCTTCGAGGTGACCAGGCGGCTGGAGGCCGGCGGGTCCAACGTGGCGCGGCTGTTCGTCTCGGGGCGGCGCTCACCCTCCGACGGCCTGGGCGACGGCCTGCCGGCCAACGACGAAGAGATCATCGCGGAGTTGACCACACTGGGCGGCCTGCCGCCGAAGCTCCTGGAAAAGCCCAAGTTCCTCAGGCCCATCCTCACCGTGATCCGCCACGACTACCGGTCGAACTCCAGTTATCTGGCGCCGCCGGACGCGGTGGTGCGTACGCCGGTCACCTTCCAGCTGGCCGATTCGGACTACTACGTCGACCCGGCCGCCGCCGAGGGGTGGCGGCGGCACACCACCGGCGATTTCCGCGTCGTGCACGTCCACGGCGGACATTTCTTCCTCAACGAGCGGTTGCCCCAGGTCGTGGAGGTCATCACCGCGGATCTGCGCGAGGCACCGACGACCACCGCCGAACGCCAAGCCTCAGCCTGAGAAGGGAGGCCGAACATGGTGAGCAATCTGATCGACTCCAACGAGCGTTTCCTGGAGATCCTGGACCGCCTGACCACCAAGTCGATCGACGACTACTACAACCCGTACAAGCTTTTCGACTGGCCGGACACCTTGCCGGACGACATGTGGTGGATGAGCCCGGAACTGACCACCACACACGGCACCGCGGCCGCCGGGCGACTGAGCCCGAAGCAACTGCACGCCCTCTCCAAGTTCGAGAGCATCAACTTCTACAGCCTGAACGTGCACGGCATCCGGGAACTGCTCATCGAGGTGACCCGGCGGATACACACCAAGGGATTCGAAACACCATCGGAGTTCTTCCACCACTTCATCGGTGAGGAGAACGAGCACATGTGGTTCTTCGCCGAGTTCTGCCTGCGCTACGGCCGGAAGATCTACCGGCAGCCGGCGGGGGCGAGTGCGGAGATACCGCGGTCGAGCGTGGAGAGCCTGCTGGTCTTCGTCCGCATCCTCATATTCGAGGAGCTGGTCGACCACTTCAACTCCCGGATGGCCGCTGACGACCGGCTGCACGAGACCATCCGGGCCATCAACCGGATCCACCACCAGGACGAGTCGCGGCACATCGCGTTCGGCCGCGAGCTGGTGACCGCGCTCTTCGCCGACGTCCAACGCACCTCGAACGAACAAGAGCTGGCCGACATCGCCGCCTACCTGCGGCGCTACCTCACCTACAGCTTCGAATCGCTGTACAACCCGCATGTCTACCGGGATGCCGGAATCCCCGAGCCGTTGGCCCTGCGGCAGGAACTGCTGGCCTCGCCCGCCCGGGCGGAGTTCGAGCAGAACGTCTTCCGCAAGACCTCGAAGTTCCTCGAGAAGATCGGGATCATCTGATGGCCGCCGACTCCGCACCGGCACGCCGGGCCGACGTGGCCATCCTCGACCCGGACCAGACCGACCTCCTTCGCGAACTCGACGGCGTCTTCACCGGCTGGGGGCGGGCCGCGGGGGCGCGGGAGATCCTGCCGCCGCCCGTGTATCCGGTCGCCGACCTGGAGAAGTTCGACGTCTACACGAACTTTCCGCATCTCGCGCTTGTCGCGGCTCCGCTCGAACTGGCCGACGGCCCGGCCAAACCCGCCGACGGCGGGTTCACCCCGGCCGATCTGAAGCAAGCCCGCCTGGGCCTGCCGCACGCCACCTGCTTCGGTGCCTACCTGTTCTACGAGGACACCGAACTCGCCGCGGACACCCTGGTGACCCTGGTGAACCGATGCTTCCGCAACGAGGACCACTACACGCCGTTGCGCCGGCTGGTCAGCTTCCAGATGCGGGAGATCGTCGCGCTGGGCTCCTTCGAACACACCCAACAGGTGCTGGCCGCGTTCACCGAGCGCATCACCGCGTTCGGCGACGCGCTGGGGCTGCGGCTGAACCGGGTGGCCGCCGCCGATCCGTTCTTCGAAAGCACCGGAGCCCGTGCCTTGCTCTCCCGGCTCAGCCCGGTCAAGTACGAGTTCCAGGTGGAAGACCTGGCCATCGCGTCGGTCAACACGCACCGCAACTTCTTCGGCGAGCGCTGCCAGATCCGGCTGGCCGCCGGTCAGGAGACCGACGCCGGGACCGGCGAGCGCTATGCCTACACCAGCTGCGTGGCGTTCGGACTCGAGCGGTGGCTCGCAGTCCTGCTCGACGTGCACGGCACGGCGACGGCGGCGCTGGCGGCCGTGCGGGATGCCGCAGCAGGGGTGAAGTGACGTGGGCCACGGGCGGGTTGGTATCGACCTGGTCCCGTTCAGCCGGGTGCGGGACCTGGTGCGGCCGGGCAGCGAGCCCGTACTGGCCCGGATGCTCTCGGCGGACGAGGCACGGCTGTCGTTCGGCGACGCCGGACCCGACATCCCCGGCATCGCCGGCCGGCTCGCAGCGAAGGAAGCGGTGTTCAAGTTGTTCCACGCGCCCGGCCAGACGCTGCCGTGGCGCGGAATCGAGATCCTGACCGCCGACGGCGGATGGCCCGTGGTGCGCCTCGGCGGCCAGGCCGCGGCGCTGGCGCGGCGCGCCGGCATCGACCACATCGCCGTGAGCATCAGCCACGACGATCCGTGTGCCGTGGCGGTCGCGTTCAGCGCCGGCCCGGCGGTCCCGCACACCGGGCCGGAGACAACCGTCCAAAGCAGCCAACTGCCCGACCAGCACTGAGGAGTGGACATGCTTGCAGCAGGTATCGACGAGGTCCGCAGCTGGATCCTGGGTCGGCACCCGGAACGGCAGACCATCGAGGCCGAGGAAAACCTCATCGAGAGCCGCCTCGTCGACTCGCTGAGCTTCGTGGAACTCGTCTACGTGATCGAGAACGCCACCGGTGTCGAGATCGACTTCGACAGCATCGACATCCAGGACTTCCAGACCCTGTCCGCGATCGAGAAGGCGTTCTTCGTCGCAGCCTGACCCCTTCAGCAGCCTGACCCCTTCAAGGGACCTGACGAGTTCAAGGGAGACACATGATGGAAGCCGTCTCATATACGGCGCAGTGGACGGCGGCGGCACGGGCGGTCGAGACCGAACGCGGCGACCGGGCGACCTTCCGGGACAGCTACGCCCGCGCGCTCGCCGCTCCACGCGGGTTCGAGCTGCTGGAGAAGAACCGCGGTGGCGGCCTGACCACGTTCATCGCGATACGCACCAAGTACCTGGACGAGAGCATCAACGCGATCCTGCGGGAGAGCGACATCCGGCAGATCGTGTTCATCGCCGCCGGCATGGACACCCGCCCGTTCCGGCTGGACTGGCCGGAAGGCGCCACGGTGTACGAGGCCGACTTCCCGGCGCTGCTGGCGGAGAAGCGCCGGCGCCTGGCAGGCATGGACGCCCGGCCTCGGGTCGAACGCCGCGAGGTGGCGGTGGACCTGCGGCGCGACTGGCTGCCCCGACTGGCGGCGGCCGGGTTCGACCGTGCCCGGCCGACCCTGTGGATCGCCGAAGGGCTGATGTTCTTCCTCACCCCCGATCAGGCGACCGGCCTGCTGCGCACGCTCGGGTCGGCCTCTGCCACGGGAAGCTGGCTGTGCGTCGACTTCGTCAGCCAGGCACTCCTGCGCAGCCCGTTCTCCGAGGAGTTCCGCCGCAAGCTGGAAGAGGACGGCACACCCTGGCTGTTCGGCACCGACGAGCCGGAGGAGTTCCTGGCCTCCATCGGCTGGAAGGTGCGCGACCTGAAGGAGCCCGGCGAGCCCTCCACCACCCATGACGACTGGCCGTTCGAGGTGCAGCCCCGGGAGCGCAAGGGTCCTTCGCGCAGCTGGCTGGTGCGCGCCGAGTTCGCCGGACAGTGAGGCGGAGTTGACGATGAGCGGAGCGACAACGCTGGAGCGGATCGAGTCGTTTCTGCCGGAGCGCAGCGTGCGCATCGACGACCTGGCCGAGCAACTCGGGCTGCGGCGGGCCGAGATCGGTGTGTTCCGCAAGATCTACGGACTCGACCGGCTGCGGTTCGAACCGGAGGGCGGCCTGTTCGAGCTGGTGCTGCCCGCGGCGCGGCAGGCGGTGCGGGCGCTGCCGGAAGGGCAACGCATCAGCCATGTCATCTACGCGCACACCATGCAGACGCTGACCCCACCGGACGTCGATGCTGCCCGGGTGATCCGCGACGAACTCGGCCTGGCCCGGGCCGAGGCGTTCGCCCTCACCCAACAGGCGTGCGTGAGCAGCCTGGGCGCGGTGGACCTGGCCGGTGAGCTGTTGCGCTCCGAGGCACCGGGGGGCGCGTATGCCCTGATCGTCACCGGGGAGCGTGCCTACTCGCCCAAGGTCCAGTTGATCCCGAACAGCTCCATCATGGCCGAGGCCGCGGCCGCCTGCCTGGTCACCGTCGACGGCGCCGGTGACCAGGTGCGCTCCCACGTGACCCGTACGCTGGGCAAGTACGCGGCCGGGCTGGAGATGAGCACGCCGGACGCCCAGGAGTTCGGCAAGGCCTACGGCGCGGTACTGGGCGAGGTCATCCTGGACGCCGTAGCACGGGCCGGGCTGGAGTTCGACGACATCGACCTGGTCATTCCGCACAACGTGAACACGGTCTCCTGGCGGCAGACGATCAAGGAGATGGGGGCCGACCCGGAGCGGTTCTTCCTGGAGAACATCCCTGTCTACAGCCATCTGTTCTCCTCGGACGTGTTCGTCAACTACGTCACCCTGCGCGAACAGGGCCGGCTGGTCCACGGCCACCACTACGTGCTGGTCTCCGTCGGCCTCGGCGCCACCTTCGGGGCCATGGTGATCACCCACCGGAAGCGGTGAGCATGCTGCCGACCACCTACACCGCGGATCTCAAGGAAGCGCTCACCGGCGACCGGGACGCGCGCTTCGTGTGGCTGTGCAACTTCGAGGTGGAGCGTCAATGGGCCCGCGACCGGGTGGGCCTGCCGGCGGCCCGGGTGTCCGCCACCACGGCGACGGTGCAGCGCATGGAGGAACTGGGCGCGCTGCTCGCCGAACCGGGCGACTGCCTCCTGCTGGACCGCCCGCTGGACCGGGAGTACCGCGACTACCTGGAGAAGACCGGCCTCGGCGCACCGGCCGAGCTGGTCACCGAAGCGCCCGCCGGTCCGGAGGGCACCAGCGGCGCCGTACTGGAATCCCCGGAACTCCTGGCCGAACTACGGCAGTTGGCCGAACGCGGAGCCTGGCTGCTGCCCATGGGGCACTCCCCGCTGGAGCAGCGCATCACCGAGCTGACCGGGCTGCCCGCCGCGGCGCCCCGGGCCGACGTCTGCGAACGGGTCAACAGCAAGATCTACAGTCGGCACCTGGTCAGGGACCTGGGCTTGCGGGAGATCCCCGGGTCGTCGGTTAACACGGTCGCGGAGCTGCGCCGCGCCCTGGAGGCCGGGCTGTCCGACGGCGGGCCGGTCATCGTCAAGGACGCCTACGGTGTCTCCGGCCGCGGCCTGCTCGTCCTGGACAACCCGCGCAGGGCCGATCAGCTGCTGCGCATGGTCGACCGGAGGGCCGCGCGGGGCGGCGACGACCGCCTGCACGTCGTGGTGGAAGCCTTCCTGGCCAAGCGGTTCGACCTCAACTACCAGTTCACCATCGATCGGGCCGGCCGGGTGCGGTTCGACTTCGTCAAGCAGGCGCTCACCGCCGACGGCGTCCACCTGGGCCACCTGATGCCGCCGGAGCTGACCACCGACCAGCACGACGAGCTGGAGCGGGCCACGGAGGCTCTCGGCGCGAGGCTGTACCGGGACGGCTTCTTCGGCGTGGTCGGCGTGGACGCGCTGCTCGGTGCCGACGAGCGGATCTACCCCGTGGTGGAGATCAACGCCAGGCTGAACATGTCCACCTATCAGGGCCGGGTCACCGAACGGTTCCTCCCGCCGGACGGCGTCGCCATGGCCAAGCACTACCCGCTGCGCCTGGAGGAGCCGGTGTCCTTCGGTGAGCTGGCCGACGCGATCGGCGTACGTACCGATCCGGCGGTCGGCGAGCCCCACGCGGTGATCACCTGCTTCGGCACGGTCAACGCACAGGACAACGGGGACCGCACACCGTTCGACGGCCGGCTCTACGTCGTGCTGTTCGCCCGTGACCGCGCCGAACTCGACCTGCTCGACCGCCGGGTGACCAGAGCCCTCGAACCGTTTCAGGCCACCGGAAGGACGTCGTGAACGGCATGGAGTTCCAGGTACAGGGAGTGGGGATATCGCGGATCGCCGAGGAATTCGGCACCCCGCTCTTCGTCTATGACGCGCAGGTGCTGCGCACGGTCTACCAGTCGGTGCGCGACCGGCTGCACCCGGCGGTGGACGTGTTCTTCTCGCTGAAGGCGAACCCCAACATCAGCGTCTGCGGCTACCTCGGCTCGCTGGGCGCCGGTGCGGAGATCTCCTCCATGGCCGAGCTGAAGACGGTACGTGCGGCCGGCATCGACCCGGCCGACACCATCTTCCTCGGCCCGGGCAAGACCCGCGCCGAACTGGAGGCGTGTGTGGCCGCCGGCCTGCACGCCGTGGTCTGTGAGTCACTCGACGAGGTGGCGGAAGTCGACGCCGTCGCCGCGGCAGCCGGTCGCGACGAGGTCGGGGTGCTGCTGCGGGTCAACCCGGACTTCCACACCAAGGGGTCCGGGTTGGCCATGGGCGGCAAGCCGCGTCAGTTCGGTATCGACGCGGACCTGGTGCGCCGCGCTCGCGGCTTCCTTGACGGGCTGCGCCGGGTGCGCGTGCTCGGCTTCCACATGTACCTGGGCACCCGTTTCCTGGGCGCCGAGGACCTGGTGCACAACACCCGGGAGATCCTCGCCCTGGCCGAGAGACTCGCGACCGAACTCGCGGTGCCGCTGCGGACCGTCGACTTCGGCGGCGGGTTCGGCGTCGCCTACTTCGACAACGAGAAGGATCTCGACCTGGCGGCCGCCGTCGCCGGCATCAACGAGGTGGTCGAGCCCTTCGTCGCGGCCCACCCGGAATGCCGGCTCATCAACGAGCTGGGCCGGTACCTCACCGCGCTGTGCGGCACGTACGTGGTGCGGGCCCGATACGTGAAGGAGTCGATGGGAGAGCGGTTCGTGGTCGCTGACGGCGGCACCAACCACCACATGGCCGCCGTCGGCATCGGCAGCTTCGTCAAACGAAACTTCCCCATCCGCTCGCTGACCCGGTACACCGCGGAGCCGACCGACGTCTACACCGTCACCGGACCGCTGTGCACGCCGAACGACGTCATCGGCAAGAAGGTCGCGCTGCCCCCGGTACACGCCGGCGACCTGCTCGGCGTCGAGCGCTCCGGCGCGTACGGGCCGACCGCCTCCCCCGGGCTCTTCCTCAGCCACGGCTTCCCCGCGGAAGTACTGGTGCTGGAGGGAACCGCCCACCTGGTCCGGGAGCGCGACCGGGCCGAGGAACTCCTCGCCAAACAGCGCCTTGTCCAATTCTGACCCAGGAACACCACACCTACTCAGGAGAGAACCGGCAATGGAACGTCGCAATGTGATCTCCGCGGTCGAGCAGGCCCTCAGCGAGATCCTGGAACGCCCCGTCACCGAACTCGCCGAGGACGCACGGCTCTTCGAGGACCTCCACCTGGACTCGACCTCCGTCCTCGAACTACTGATGGCGCTGGAGGACTCGGTGGACATCTCGGTCGATCCGGAGGAGCTGGACATGGACAACCTCAAGTCGGTGGGTTCGCTCACCGATTACGTGCTGGCCCAACGGGCCACCAGCGACGTGTGAGGCGATGGTGCCCAGTCTGCGCTCCGCGTACGCGGTGGTCTCCCCACCTCGCAAGCCGTACGCCGAGGACCCCGCCGTCCTTTCCTTCTACCGCGACCTGCTGAAGCCGTTCGACCGTGAGGTGGACGAGGAGCTGCTGCGCGCCGCCCCCCACGTCGACCACTGCGAGTTGGTCGACCGGCTCGTCGCCGCCGCGGACCTCGGCGGTGCCGCGCCCGATCTGGTGATCATCGCGCAGGCGCTGCCGGACATCACGCCCTTCGTGGCGATCGGGCCGTACCTGGACCACCGGCTCGGCGGCCGGGCCACCACGTTCGGCATCCACCAGCAGGGGCTCGCCGCGCCGTTCACCGCGTTGCGGGCGGTGTCCGCCTTCCACCGGGCGGGGCGCAGCCGACTCGCGGTGGTGGCGGTGCTGGAGCAGACCACCCTGCCCACCCGCTTCCCGCTGGTCCACGACAACCAACTCGTCGACTCCGGGGCGCTGCTGGTGTTCGGCGAGGGCGCCGGATTCCGGGTGGGCGAGGTCGTGGCGATCCCCGCCGGTACGCCACCGGCGGGCCGGATCGCCGAGGTGCTGGCCAAGGAGCCGGACAGCACGCTGCTGGTCACCGGGCCGTGGGCGGACCCCGACGAGCTCGGTGAACCGGTGCGTCACCATCACCGGACCGGCGCCGGCAGCTACTGCACCAGCGTCTGGCTGGACCTGGCCCGGAACTGGCCGTCCTGGCAGCGGGAGTACACCGCCGTGGTGCTGTGCGACACCGACCCACGCACCGGCGACAGCCAGTTGGCCGTGCTCCGGTCGGAATCCGGATCGGGGGTGCGACCATGACCACCGTTGACGTCCCGCTGGAGAAGACCACGCACGAGCTGGCCGCCGCGCTGGACGACTGTCACGACCAGGCGGCGCCGGGGGACGTGGTGGTCTCGCCGCGCGGCTGGGTGATCGCCTCCGCGGCGCGCGTGGCCGACGGGGCCGTGGTGCCGGGCGGCTGGGCGGAGCTGCACGCGGCGCGGCGGGAGACCCCGTCGCCCGCGCGGCAGCAGGCGCTCTTCGCCGACGGGCTGCTCCGGTTGCAGCGGCAGACCCTCCACCGGCTGCTGGACGCCGTCGTACGACGGCTGGAGGAGCGCACCGCCGACGGCGCCAACCTGCTCAACCGCCAGCTGGTGCGCGGCGCGGTGGCCGACGTGGCGCTCGCCCTGTCCGAGGCGGACGACCTGAGTGACCAACCGGGGGAGACCCGCCGGCGATGGCTGATCCACCAGGTTCTGGTGGCCGCCGGCCGGACCCTGATCAAGCTGTACGGCGCGAGCGGGTTCACCGCCGAGGGCCCGGGCCACCTGGTCCACCTCCTTGAGCTGCTCGGCAACACCTATCTGCATCCAGGGGAGGGCGGTGTCGGCGATGGCTGAGCCGGATACGCCACGCGTGGCGGCGCTGCGCGGTCACGTCCGCCAGGCCGCGGTCGGACTGCGGGAGATCGGCCTGGAGATCGACCGCGACCCGACCGCGATCGACCGGTGGCTCGACCTGCCGGCGGTGCACATCATGAGTGGTTGCACCATTCCACCGGAGTACCTGGAATCGCCGCTGCGGGTCGACGGGCACACGTACGACATGAGTTCCTGCCTGGAGCACACGGTCACCATCGAGGAACTCAGCTACGGCGACGCTAGCTTCATGCTCGCCTGCCCCGGTCCGATCATGTCCGGGGTGACCGTGGGTGCCCTAGGCGACGACCGGCAACGCGACGCCTACTACCGGCGTATGGCGGCCCCCGAACCGGTGTGGACGTTCTTCGGGCTCACCGAACCGGGCAAGGGGTCGGCCGCCACCGAACTGGAGACCGTGCTGGAGCCCGATGGCGACGGATTCCGGTTGACCGGTGAGAAGCGCTATGTGGGCAACGCGGCCTTCGCCGAACTCGGTGTGGTGTTCTGCCGAAGGGCGCCGGGACCGCTGGGTATCGAGGCGGTCCTCCTGGACACCGATACCCCCGGCTTCCACGCCGAGGTGATCCCCACCGTGGGCATGCGTGGCGTGCGCATCTCGGCGATCACCTTGGACCACGTACGGGTGGAGCGCGAGCAGATCCTGGGGTTCGAGACCCGCAAACCCAGTCGGCGCGGCCTGATCGGCGCCATCCAGACGCTCCAGCGGTTCCGGCCGGTGCTCACCGGCACCGCCGTCGGCCTGTGCCGAGCGGTACTGGACCATGTGCGCGCCCAGCGGCCGGCGCTCCACGGTGCGGCCCGCCGGCGGCTGGCCGAGGCGCAGGACCGGGTCGAGGCGGTCCGGCAGCACAACTACGCGGTCGCCTCGGCCGTCGACGCCGGCCGGATCCGTGCCGACCGGATCGCCGGAGTGAAGACCCGGGCCGCGGAGCTGGCCGAGCGGTGCACCCTGCTCGCCGCCGAACTCCTCGGACCGGCCGCGCTGTTGGAGGATCCGTTACTGGACAAGTGGTACCGGGACGCGCGGGCCATCGAGTTCATGGAAGGCACCGGCCACATCCAGCGGCTGGCCGTCTTCCAGGGCGTGCTCAAGGGAACCTTCCTGGACCGGGCCGCGGCCGCGGGCGCGTAACGAGAGGCCCGGACGATGTGGATCGGTATCGACCTGATGCGCGAGGGTGAACTCGACGCGCTGCTGGAACGGGCGTGGTTTCGTGCCTACGCCTATGCCCCGGAGGAGCTGGCGGTCGCCGCGTCCTTCGGCACGCGGCGGGCGGTCGAGTTCCTGACCGGCCGCTTCGCCGGCAAGGAGGCGGTGCTGAAGGTGATCGGCACCGGCATGGGAGGCGGGGTGACGCCACGGCAGGTGGCGATCGTGCGCACCGAGGGCGGCGCCCCGCTCGTCCGGCTCTCCGGGCTCGCCGCACAGCGTGCCGAGGAGCGGGGCGTCGTCGGCATCTCCGTCTCCATCAGCCACAAGAAGGGCATGGTGATCGCCGCCGCGATCGGCGCCTCGGGATGAGGCACCGATCGCGGCGGCGATCACCTGCGCGGACAGAACAGCTAAGCAGGGTTGGCGAAGTCCGCTCCGGTTCCGCAGCGCCCTGAAGGGGCGCGGGGAACTGCGCGACCAGCCACGACGGTGCCGCAGGCGAACGACGGCACATCGCGGCAATTCCAGCGGAGCGCTTAGGCCTTCACGGGTTCCTCGGCCTTCGCGGTCAGCGCTCGCTGCTCGGCCCCGGCGGACAGCCAGGTGACCACCGCCGCCGCCAGGACGAAGACGGCCGCCAACACCGGCAGCGCCGCCGCGGAGCCGAACACGTTGAGGCCCATCGCGCCGAGCACACCGGAGATCGAGATCGCCAGGTACAGCACCGCCGCGTTGAGCGAGACGGCCAGGGGACCTGCCCCGGCGGGAGAGAGCGCGATGACCCGGTGCTGCTGGGGAGCGGTGACCGACCAGGAGGCGATGCCGGAGAGCGCCACCACCGGGAGCGCCGCCGCGAACGAGCTCCGGATGGGCAGCATGGCGAGGAAGATCACGGTCAGCGCCAGGGTGGCGGCGATGACCACGCGCTGTGGCCCGTACCGGTCGGCCAGCTTGCCGGCGATGAGGTTGCCCGCCGTACCGGCCAACCCGTAGGCCAGCAGCAGCAGCGCCACCCGGTTGTTGTCACCGCCCAGCGAGGGGCCGAAGACGGCACTGATGTAGGTGAGTGGCACGTAGATGCCGATGAAGGCCAGCAGCGTGCCGAGCAGTACCCGGACCACCCGGGCGTCGGCGAGCGGCGCGAGCCGCTGCCGCAGGCTGGTGGCGTTGCCGAGCTGGATGCTCGGCAGGCCGAGCATGATGATCGGCACGATCAGCACGGCCATGGCGGCGATGACCCACATGGTCGCCCGCCAGCCCCAGGCGTTGCCGATGGCGGTGCCCAGCGGGGCGCCCAACACCAGCGAGGACGTCAGGCCCACGGTCACCACGGCGATGGCCTGGCCGCGCCGTTGGTCTCCGGCGATGGCGGCGGCGGTGGCACCGGCGTTGGGGGTGAACAGCGCCGCGCCCGCGGCCGCGAGGATCCGGGCGGCCATGACCAAGGGGTAGTTGGGCATGAGCGCGGTGGCCACGTTGCCGACCGCGAAGACCAGCAGCGCGGTGATCAGCACGGTGCGTCGTGACCAGCGTCCGGTCAGTACGGTGAGCACGGGTGAGAGCACCGCATAGGCGAATGAGAAGACACTGACCAGCTGCCCGGCCGCCGCGACGCTGACGGAGAACGAGTGGCTGATGTCGGGCAGCAGGCCCGCGATGACAAAGGCGTCGGTGCCGACGGCGAAGGTGCCGAAGGCGAGCACGGCTACCTTGGGCAGCCAGCGGCTGTCCGTTAAGACAGGGGCGGAGTCCGCCATGAAGCTTCCCTTCCGGGTAATCGCATGATCATTGTGATACCTCGTAGCCATGACCGCATGCCTCGGCTGATCACGACGGTAGCCATTCGACAAAGCCCGTCAAAGCCGACCGCGATCACGGCGTCGGGTATCAGCCAGTGGCCGCCGAGCGTCGTCGGGCCGTGCGTGCCGCGGGGTGCGGAGACCTGCCGGGGCACCGGACGGTCGCTGCTCCCTGTCGGCTGCGTCACCGCCCGAGGTCGGTTACGTTGGTAAAGCAGCTGGCCAGAGGGGGGTAGCAAGCCGTAACCCGCCGAGGACACTCCATGACCGGCCTGATCGTCGTCCTGCTGTTGGTGGTCCTGGCCACCGCCGTGGCGACCGGTGCCCGGCGCTGGAGCCTGCCCGCCCCCTCGCTCCTCGTGGTCGCGGGTCTGCTCGTGGGACTGATGCCCTGGGTTCCCGAGGTCCGCCTGCCGCCTCATGTGATCAACGTGCTGGTGCTGCCACCGCTGCTCTACGCCTCGGCCGGGGAGATCTCCGTCCGCGACCTGCGCACCGTGTGGCGGCCCGTGACCGGCCTGGTCTTCGGCCTGGTCCTCGCCTCGGCCGTCACCGTCGGGTACGTGGCCCACGCGATCACCCCGCTCACCGCCGCGACCGCGTTCATCCTCGGCTCCGTCCTGGCCAGCACCGACCCCGTGGCCGTGACCGCGCTCGGCCGGCGGCTGTCTCTCCCACCGCGCGTGCAGGCCATGGTGCAGGCGGAAAGCCTGTTCAACGATGCCACCTCACTGGTCCTGTACAAGGTGGCCGTGGCCACCGCGGTCTCCGGCAGCACCATCAGCGTGCCCGGAACCGCCCTGCAGTTCCTGATCCTGGCGGGCGGAGGAGCCCTCATCGGGGCGGCGCTCGCCGCAGTGGTGACCCTGATCCGCAGACGGACCGACGACCCCATGCTGGAGACCGTCATGGCGTTGGTCACTCCCTACGCCTCCTACGTCATCGCGGAGCAGTCGCACACCTCCGGCGTGACCGCCGTCATCGTGTCCGGCGTCGTCCTCGGCAGCACCCGCCACAAGCTCGGCAACGCCTCCGTCCGCCTCCAGGTCCACGCCGTCTACGACACCGTGACCTTCCTGCTGGAGAGCGTCGTCTTCGCCCTGATCGGGCTGGAGCTTCCCTCGGCCGTCCGCCATCTCGCGCGCGACGAGCACGGCTGGCCGCTGTGGGTGCCGGTGATCGCCTTCACTCTGCTGGCGATCCGCCTGCTGTGGATCTTCCCGCTGTCCGCCCTGATCCACCACCGGCACGGGGAGGGCGACAACCGTCTGTCCTGGCGCGTTCCGGCCGTTCTGTCCTGGGCGGGCACCCGAGGCGTCATGCCGCTGGCAGCCGCGCTCTCCATCCCCCTGGTCACCCACACGGGGGCGCCGCTGCCGCACCGGGCGCTCATTCTCACGCTCACCACCGGGACCGTCGCACTCACTCTCGTCTTCCAGGGCTTCACCCTGGCCCCCGTCGTCCGCCGCTCCGGCATCGCGCTGGAACCGGAGCACACCGCCCGCGAAGAGGCCAGGACCCGCCGGCACATCGCCCACGCCGCTCTCGACGAGCTCACGGCGCTGGGCGATCCGGATCAGCTCGCCGAACTGGGCACCGCCGCCGAGGCCGCCCTGAAGCAGGCCCGTCGTCATCTGGAAGCGCGCATCCACCAGGTCGAAGACGCCCACTACAGCGACCCGGACGCCCGCCCCGCCGACGCCTACCGCGAGATACGCCGGACACTCATCGCCATCGAGGCGGCCGAGCTCCAGCGCCTCTACGAAGCGAACAGGATCAGCAATGCCACCCGGCGCCGGATCCAGTACGAACTCGACCTCGAAGAAGCCAGCCTCCGCCCCCGCGACTGACGGCCGGTTTCAGCGCCCCTGCGCCGGCCGGACCCCACCCTGTCCAGACTGTGCGAGGGCACGTACGGAGGCCCGGTCAGAGGGCGTCGACGCCGTTCACCTGCCAGCCGGATGAGGTGCGGGTGAGCGTCATGCGCACCCGGTTCAGGTCCAGCCGGGGCTCCGGGACCTGGGTGCTCTCGGTGACCTGGTTGACGAAGAGCAGCACGACGGCCTTGTCCGGGGTGGCCGACACGACGGAGACGGCCGGGGCGCTGCCGTCGGCGGGTGTGGCCACGGTCGCCTTCACCACGCCGTGGTACGTCGTCGCGGTCGGCGCGACCACCGTCTTCGTGGTCTTGTCGTACTGGTCGCGGAAGTGCCCGGTGAGCAGGGCGCGGGCCCGGGTGAAGTCCCGGTCCAGATGCCGGTAGTCGTACGACAGCACGACCGGCGCCGCCTTCCGTGCGGCCGCGAGGGCCTCACCGCGGGCCTGCTCCGCCTGCCGCCCCTGCCGGCACTGCCACCCGAGGACGGCGGCCACGACCAGGGCCGCCACGAGAACCAGGCCCAGCACCGCGATGAGCACGCCCCGCCCGGCCTTGCGCGAGGGCGCGCTCTTTGCCGGCTCGTCCTCGAAGGGCCCGGGCTCCGGCGGGTCCTCCCAGCCGTTCGCCGGGGGCTCGATGAGCAGGGTGCGCCCGGGGGCGGTTTCCTCTTCCTGGCAGGCAGCGCGCTCGGGGCGCGCCGGCCGCCCGGCGCGCTTGGCCGCCGCGCGGGCGGCCGCCGTCATGGTGCGGCGGGCCGGGGAGCCGGTGCCGCGGGTGCGGGAGGTCGGGTTCGCCACGGTGTCTCTCCTCATTGATGGCCTCACGGGTGGGTCAGCCCACGAACGCGACGTCGGAGGTCAGCCAGCGGCCGGCCTCGCGCACCAGGTCGAGCTGGAGCCGGTAGGTGCGCGCCTGCCCCTCGGGCGCGGCGGTGTTGGTCACCTTGCTGTCGGCCACGACCAGGACTCGGGCCGAGCGCGCGTCGGACCGCACGATGCCCGCTTCCAGGACCTGCCCCTCGGACACCGACTTGTTCTGTGCGACGAGCTTGGTCAACTGCTCGGTCTGCGCGGCGAACTGCTTCTTGAAGTCGCCGGTGGCGCCCTGCAGCACGGTGCGGCTGTCCTGGTCGTAGTGCCGGTAGTCGAGCGAGGTGAAGTTCAGCGCCGACTGGCGGGCCGCCGCCAGGATGTCCTGACGGCGCTGCTGCGCCGCGCGCTGGTCGGACAGCTTCAGCCCGAGCCAGACACACAGCACGGTCGTCAACACGGTCGCGGCGACGAGCCCCGCCGACAGCAGCCTCGCCCGGCCCCCTGTCATGCCATCGGTCCCACGAGCAGCCATTGCCACGACTCCTTTCCGAACACGGTCTGTTCGCCACCCGTCGAGCCGATCTCGACGGGTGTTCCGTCCGGGCCGGTCACGGTGCCGGTCTCCGGGTCGTACGGGGCCACGAACGCGGCCTGGTCCGCGCTGGACCGGCCGGTCGTCGCGCCGGGCGCGTTCTGCGCGCCGCGCACCGAGGTCTTGCTGCCGCGCGGTGCCGTGCAGCGCGCGTCGGTGTTCGCCGGGCGTGCGCCGGTGTCGGCGGGGTCGCGCCGCCGGGTGCCGTAGCCCTGGGTGCACGCGGGCGGGTCACCGGCGTTCACGGTCAGTCCGAAGTGGGTGGTGCCGTCGCCGGGGATGACCGTGTAGCTGCCCGCGACATTGAGCGGGAGTGTGACGAGGGCCTGTTCGACGCCGGGCAGCCGGGCCACGGTGATCTGGGCACCGCTGATGAGGTTGGCCAGCAGGACCGGCACCTGCGGCTGCGTGGACTTCAGCAGGGAGTCGACCTCCTGCGCGGCGGGCGCAGTGGTGCCGATCAGCCGGCGGAGATCGCCGTCGCTCGACTTCAGCTGCTCGGTGAGCGTGGCCAGGTCGCGGGAGAACGACTTGATGGCCGAGCCCTGGTCGGCCTGTGTCCTGAGCACCTTCCGCGAGTCCTCGATCAGCGAGACCGTCTGGGGGAGCGACGCGGACGCCGACTCCACCAGCGCGTTGCCGGAGTCCACCAGTCGGCTCAGGTTCGGTCCGGTGCCGGCGAACGCCTTGCCCAACTCGTCGACGGTGACCCGCAGATCGTCCTTGCCGACCGAGTTGACCAGCCGGTCGAGGCTGAGGACCAGGTCGGTGACCGGCAACGGGGTCCGGGTGCGGCTGCGCGGGATCGGGCTGCCGTCCATGAGGTACGGCCCGCCCGAACGGCGCGGCTGGAGGTCGACGTACTGCTCGCCCACCGCCGAACGGTCGGCAACGACGGCGAGCGTGTCGGCCGGGATCCTCGGGGCGCCGTCCTCGATCTTCAGCGCCACCGAGACTCCGGAGCCGGTCAGCCGCAGATCGCCCACGCGGCCCACCGGCACACCCCGGTAGGTGACCTCGGCGCCGGGGAAGACGCCCCCGGACTCGGCGAAGTCTGCGCGCACGGTGTACCCGCGGTGCAGGACGTCGTCCACGAGGCCCGTGTACCGGGCGCCGACGTACGACACCCCGAGGGCGGTGACGGTCGCGAAGGCGAGCAACTGGGCCCTGACCGTACGTGTGATCACGGCAGTATCCCCTTCAGCATCAGCTCGGCGAGGCCGAGGTCGACCCCGGCCGGGAGGCGACGCGAGCCGTCCCCGGTGCCGTAGGCGGCGGTGCACACCGGCGGGCACAGCAGGGTGCTGCCGTCGGAGGGTGCCGAGGGCACGGCGGGTGCGGAGGGCACGGGGGGCACGGGGGGCACGGGGGGCACGGACGGGGTGCCCGGCAGGGACGGGACGGACGGGAGAGGGGTGGGAGTGGGAAGGCCGGGAAGGTGCGGGGTCCCGGGGGCCGGGGACTTCCCGCCCTTGCCCGGCGTGCCGGTGACGTTGCCGTAGAGGCCCGCCAGGTCGAGGTCGGCGGTGATCTTCAGGTTGACGTAGTCGCCCTTGACGGCGTCCGTCGCATTGCGCGGGAACGGGTAAGTGGTGAGGATCTCAAGGGAGTTGGGCAGGTCGTCGCCCGCCTTGTTCAGCTCCTGCAGGATGGGCTGGAGCTGCTTCAGGTCGGCGACGGTGTCGTCGTGGGAGGCGTTCACCACTCTGGTGCCGGTCTTGCCGAGGCCGGCCAGAGCGGTGAGCATCTTCGTCAGGTCCTTGCGCTGGTCGGCGAGGGCCTTCAGGGCGGGTGGCATGGTGTCGACAGCCAGGGCGATCGTCTTCTTCTCCTTCTCCAGCCGCTTTGCCAGCCGGTCGACGCCCTTCAGCGCGCGCACGATCTCCGCCCGCTGCCCATCGAGGCCGCCGAGGAACGTGTCGAGCTGCTTCAGCAGGGACCTGACCCGGTCCTCGCGGCCGTTCAGGGCCTTGTTCAGCTCGACGGTGATCGTCTTCAGCTGGGCCACCCCGCCGCCGTTCAGCAGCGCGGACAGTGCCGACAGCACCTCCTCGACCTCCGGGTCGCGGCCGCTGCGGGAGAGCGGGATGCGGTCGCCGTCGCGGAGCCGTCCGACGGGCCGCGCGCCGGCCGGCGCGGACAGGGCCACGTACTTCTCGCCGAGCATGCTGCTCTGCCTCAGGTCGGCGACCGCGTTGCCGGGCAGCTTCACCGAGTCGGCGATCCTGAGCCGCACGCGGGCGTGCCAGCCGTCCAGCTGCACCTTCTCGACCGTGCCCACGGTGACGTCGTCGACCTTGACCGCCGACTGCGGTACCAGGTCCAGTACGTCCCGGAACTCGACGGTGACGTGGTAGGCATGGCCGTCCGAGGCGGCGCCGCCGGGGAGGGGGACGTCGTACCAGCCGTTGAACTCGCAGCCGGTCAGCAGCACCGAGCCGACCGCCGTCCATGCGGCCACCTGCCCCTTGCGCAGCATGCTCATGCCGGTGCCCCCAGGATTCCGCCGAGGGTCTTGTCGACCGTGCCCGTCGACGCCGGAGCCGACGGGACCTTGGGCAGGGAGCCGAAGATCTTGTTCAGCCCGGCGCAGTTGTCGTGGTCGTCGCCGGTCGTCTTCAGGATCGAGCAGAGCAGGGACGACGGATCCTGCGGGAGTTGTGGGTTGTTGCGGGTGTCGAGGGTGCCGGCTGCGGGGTTGTAGGCGTTCTGCAGGTTCGACAGGCCCGTGGGGGCGACGGTCAACAGCTCCTCCAGTGCGGCCCGTTGGGTGACGAGGACCTTGGTGACCTTGGCCAGGCCCTGCACGTCCGAGGTCAGCGCCTTCTTGTTGCCCCGCACGAAGCCGGCCACGTCACCGAGCGCGGCGGCCAGGTACTTCAGCGCGGCCGCGAGATCCTTGCGCTCCCCGGCGAGCTGTCCGGCCACATCGGCGAGGTCGGTGTTGAACGACCGCACGCCGGTGTCGTCCGCTGCCAGCGCGGCCGTGAACACCTGAAGGTTCCGCACGGTCCCGAACAGGTCGCCGCGCCCGTCGGACAGCGTGGTGACCGCCTGGGACAGATCGTCCACCGTCCGGTGGAGGTTCTCGCCCTGCCCGTGGAGGTTGTCCGCGCTCACCCCGAGCAGTCGGGACAGCGAGCCCCGCTTGTTGGCGCCGTTCGGGCCGAGCGCCTCGGCGGTGGTGTGCAGGCTGTCGAAGATCCGGTCCAGCTCGACGGGGACGGCCGTACGGGACTCGGGGATGACGCCGCCGTCCCGCAGCACCGCGCCCTGGCGGTACACCGGCAGCAGCTGGACGTAACGGTCGCTGACCACCGAGGAGTTGACGATGGCGGCCTGCGCGTCCGCGGGGACCTTGCGGCCCCGGTCGTATTCCAGCTCGACCCGCACCCGGCCGCCCTCCGGCGTGATCTCCCTGACCTCGCCGATGCGGACGCCGAGGACGCGGACGTCGGAGCCGGGGTAGATACCGACGGTGCGCGGGAAATAAGCCGTGACGCGGACGGGGCGGGGGCCGGGCCAGAGGACGACGGCGACGCCGGCGACGACCGCGAGCGCGGTGAACAGGGCCAGGAGTCTGCGGGTCATCGGGTGCCTCCCGTCCGTGGGGCGACCGGGGCGGCGACCAGGTTCTGGACGTAGGAGTCGAACCAGCGGCCGTTGCCGAGGGTGTTGGTGAAGAGCCGCACGTAGGGGGCGAGCAGCTGGACGCTGCGGTCGAGGCTCGCCTGGTTGCGTCCGAGCATCTTCACGAAGGTGTCGAGGTTCTTCAGTGCGGGCCCGATCTCCTTGCTGTTGTCGTCGACCAGGCCGGACAGCTCGATGCCCAGCAGCGCGGAACTCCTGAGCAGCGTGTGGATCGCCGCGCGCCGCCTGTCGATCTCCTTGAACAGCGCGTCACCGTCCTTCACCAGCGCGGAGAAATCCTTCGTGTGCCCGGCCAGCACCGCGCTGACTCCGTGCGCATGGCCGAGGAGCCCGCGCAGCGCCTTGTCACGGGCGGCGACGGTCCGGGAGATCCGCGACAGTCCCTCGATCGACGCCCGCACCTCCGTCGGGGAGTCCTGGAAGGTGACGGAGATCGTGTCCAGCGCCTTCGCGAGCCGGTCCGTGTCGACCGCCTCGGTGGTGGTCGTCAGGTCGCTGAAAGCCTGGACGACGTCGTACGCCGACACGGTCCGCCGGAGCGGGATCTCGCTGCCCGGCTTCAACTGGCCGGGCCCCTTCGGGTACAGGGCCAGGTACTTCGCGCCGAGGATCGTCTTGACGCGGACCGAGGCGCCCGTGTCGGTACCGAACCCCGGGTGGCCCTTCACCTTGAAGGTGACCTTGACGTGGTCGCCGTCCAGGTCGACGCCCTCGACCTTGCCGACCTTGACCCCTGCGATCCGTACCTCGTCGCCCGGCTTGAGCCCGCCCGCCTCCGAGAAGGCCGCGCTGTACGTGTCGCCGCCGCCGATCAGCGGCAGGCTGTCGGCGTTGAAGGCGGCAACGGTGAGCAGCGCGAGGACGGTGAGGCCGACGGCGCCCACGACGACCGGATTCCGCTCGCGGAAGGGCTTCGGGCGTGGGCGCCGCAGCCGGATCCTGGGCAGCTGCGGCGGCAGGACGCGCACCTTGACCAACGGCTGGGGGCGGGGCTCGCGCTTCGGCAGCAGCCGGGGGAGCGCCGGCAGCTTCGGGGGAAGGACCCGTACCTTCACCAGCGGCTCGGGGCGGCGCCGCCGCCTGGGGACACGCAGTCTCATCCGCCACACCTCGCCCGTGCCACATGCAGCTCCGGGGTGATCACCTGCTTGGTCTTCGGCAGCACGATCCGGCCGTCGAAGTCGCAGAGGTAGAAGTTGAACCAGGAGCCGTAGGACGCCGTCCCGGTCAGCTTGTCGAGCTTGTTCGGCAGCCGCTTCAGGACGCCCTCCACGGTGTTCTCGTTCTTGTTCAGCGTTCCGGTGAGATCGCCGAGTCCGGCGATGTCGTCCTTCAGCGGTGGACGCACGTCCTTCAGCAGCCCCGATGTGGCGTCCGTGAGGTCGCCGATGCTCACCAGCGACTCCCCGATGGGGGTGCGGTCGGCGGCCAGCCCCGAGACCACCCGGCGCAACTGCGTGAGCAGCCCGGAGAAGCGGGAGCCGCGCTTGTCGAGCGTCTCCAGGACAGTGTTGAGGTTGCCGATCACCGAGCCGATCAGCCGGTCGCGGTCGGCGAGGGTGCTGGTGAGCGAGGCCGTGTGCGCGAGCAGGCTGTTCACCGTGCCGCCCTCGCCCTGGAGGGTCTGGATGATCTCGGTGGCGAGCTGGTTGACGTCGCTCGGGCTGAGCGCGGCGAACAGCGGCTTGAAACCGTTCAGCAGGGCGTTGAGGTCCAGGGCCGGCTGGGTCCGGGACAGCGGGATGGTGCCGCCCGGCCGCAGCCGGGTGGTGCCGTCGCCGGTGCCCTCGGTCAGCGCGATGTACCGCTGCCCGACCAGGTTGCGGTAGCGGACGACCGCGTGGGTGCTCGCGAGCAGCGGCCGCTGCGCGGTCACGGTGAAGGTGACCTCGGCCAGGGTGCGGTCCTTGATCCGGATGTCCTCGACCTCCCCGACCCGCACACCGGCCACTCTGATGTCGTCGCCGGTCTCCAATCCGGTCACGTCGGTGAACACCGCGTGGTAGCTGTCCTTCGGGGCGAAGGAGACGTTGACGATGGTGGCGGCGAGCAGCGCCGTCGCCGCGATCGTGACCAGCGCGAAGAGGCTGAACTTGATCAGTGGGGCGGCGGTCTGCCGGGCTCCTGGCCTGCTCATGCGACACTCACCGCCGTTCCGCGCGCGAGCGGCCCGAACAGCAGGGTCGCCACCGGCGGCACCTCGTCCGCGGGGACGCCCATGGCGGGGGCCACGAGCGAGCCGACGGCCCGCTGCTCGGCCCGGGTGGCGGACACGTTGACACCTCCGGGGAGTGGGCCGCCGGAACCTCCGGCCGACGTACCGTCGTCGAGACGGGGTTTCGGCCCGGGCACCTGCGGATGCGGCAGGCCGCGGCAGTTCGGGCCGGACCGCTCGCCGTACACCGGCTCCTCACCGGGCTGGTACGCGCCCTGCGGCCGGACGACTTCGAGGGTGATGCGCATCTCGCCGCCCCGGAACGCGTCCTCCGACGCCTTCTCCTGCCGGGCGAGCCCCTGGAACAGGCACGGGTACTCGGGGGAGTAGCGGGCGAAGAGCTCCAGCGTGGGGCGGGAGACCCGGCCCAGGGTAATCAGCCGGTCACCGTTCTCGGACAGGAAGCCGTGCGCCGTGTCCGCCACGGCAGCGGTCGAGCGCAGCGCGGCGGCCAGCTGGTCCTTCTTCTCGACGATCGTGCGGCTGGTGGTGACCGTGTTGCGCAGGATCCGCATCAGGTCGGGCGCGGCATCGCCGTACACCTCGGCGACGTCCGCGAACCGCGAGATGTCCTCCTTGAGGGAGGGCAGGTGCGGGTTCAGCCGGCGCAGATAACCCTCGACCCGGGTGAGGTTGTCGCCGATCCGGTCGCCGCGGCCCTCCAGCGCGGTGGCGAACGCCGAGAGCGTGGCGTTGAGTTGGCCGGGCCGGACCGCGCGCAGCAGGGGCAGCAGGTCGTTCAGCAGCTGCTGCACCTCGATGCCGGCCTTCGTACGGTCCTGGGTGATGACGTCTCCTGCGTGGACGGGCCGGGCCGAGGAATGCGGGGGCGGGACCAGGTCGACGTACTTCTCGCCGAACAGCGTCTTGGGCAGCAGGCGGGCGTGCACATCCGAGGGGATGTACGGCACATACCGGGGCTTGAGCGCGATGTCGAGCGTGGCCTTCGTGCCGTCCGCGTGCACCTCGCGTACCTCGCCGACCAGCAACCCGCGCAGCTTGACGTCGGCGCGTGGATCGAGCTGGTTGCCGAGGGCGTCGGCCTCCAGGGTGATGGGCACGACGGTCGTGAACGCCTGCTGGTAGACGGCCACCGCGAGCGACAGCAGCAGCGCGAGCACGGCGAGGAACACGATGCCGTACAGCCTCAGTCTCCATCTGTGCATGTGCACCGCTCTCACCCCGCTATGCGTACGGTCGTGTTGGCGCCCCAGATCGCGAGGCTCAGGAAGAAGTCCAGGACGTTGATGGCGACGATCGACGTCCGCACGGCCCGGCCCACCGCGACGCCGACACCGGCCGGGCCGCCGCTCGCGTGGTAGCCGTAGTAGCAGTGCACCAGGATGATCAGCACGGCGAAGACGATCACCTTGCCGAAGGACCAGAACACGTCGACGGGCGGCAGATACTGGTGGAAGTAGTGGTCGTACGTGCCCGTCGACTGCCCGTAGTAGCCGGTGGTGATGGTGCGGGCGGCCAGGTACGAGGACAGCAGCCCGATCACGTACAGCGGGATCACCGCGACGAAGCCGGCGATCATCCGCGTCGTCACCAGGAACGGCAGCGACGGGACGCCCATCACCTCCAGCGCGTCGGTCTCCTCGCTGATCCGCATCGCACCGAGCTGCGCGGTGAACCCGGCGCCGACCGTCGCGGACAGGGCGAGTCCGGCCACCAGCGGCGCGATCTCCCGGGTGTTGAAGTACGCCGACAGGAACGCCACGAAGTTGGAGGTGCCGAGCTGGTTGAGGGCCGCGTAGCCCTGGAGGCCGACCTCGGTGCCGGTGAAGAAGGACAGGAACGCGATCACGCCGACCGTGCCGCCGACCACGGCGAGCGCGCCCCGGCCGAAGCTCACCTCGGCGAGCAGCCGCAGGATCTCCTTCTTGTAGCGGCGCAGGGTGCGACCCGTCCACATCAACGAGCGGCCGTAAAAGGAGAGTTGACTGCCCAGCTCTTCGAGTGAGCGCAAGGGGCGATCGAGGACTTTGTGAGGTCTCATCGGCTAACCCCTCTGCGGGACGACCTGGAAGTACACCGCGGTCATCACGAAGTTGGTCACGAACAGCAACATGAAGGTGATCACCACGGACTGGTTGACGGCGTCGCCCACGCCCTTCGGACCGCCCTTCGCCGTCAGTCCCTTGTACGAGGCGACGATCGCCGCGATGGCCCCGAACACCAGCGCCTTGATCTCCGCCGCCCACAGGTCGGACAGCTGGGCGAGGGTGGTGAAGGACGCCAGGTAGGCGCCGGGCGTGCCGTGCTGGAGGACGACGTTGAAGAAGTAGCCGCCCGCGACACCGACCACCGAGACGAGGCCGTTGAGGAGGACGGCCACGACCATCGAGGCCAGCACCCGCGGTACGACGAGCCGGTGGATCGGGTCGATGCCGAGCACCTGCATCGCGTCGATCTCGTCCCGGATCCTGCGCGCCCCGAGGTCCGCGCAGATCGCCGTGCCGCCCGCGCCCGCGATCAGCAGCGCCGTGACGATCGGCGAGGCCTCGCGCAGCACGGCGAGCACGGACGCGGCACCGGAGAAGGACTGCGCGCCGAGCTGCCGGGTCAGGCTGCCGATCTGCAGCGCGATGACCGCCCCGAAGGGGATCGAGACCAGCGCCGTCGGCAGGATCGTGACACTCGCGACGAACCACGCCTGCTGGATGAACTCCCTTGCCTGGAAAGGCCGTCGGGGCAGGGTCCGGAGGACGTCCAGCGCCATCGCGAACAGGTTGCCCGAGTGCCGCAGTGCACCAGTGGGGGAGAGACTCATGCGCTGTTCACCGCCTTCCCGTGCAGTTCGGCCTCCCGTCTCGCGATCGCCTCCCAGCGGGGCGGGCGGCAGATGCCCGCACTCGGCAGCAGGCGGGGAGTCATGTCCCGCACTCCGCCGCCCTCGTCGATCCCGGCCAGTTCCTGCTCGACCTGGGCAGCGTCCTTCTCCTCCGCCATGCCGATCGGCCCCTGCATCCGGCCGTTCAGGAACTGCCGTACGACGGGCTCGTCACTGGTCAGCAGCCGCTCGCGGGGACCGAACATCACCAGCTCGCGCCGGAACAGCAGCCCGATGTTGTCCGGCACCTGGCGGGCCGAGGCGATGTCGTGGGTGACGATCAGGAAGGTCGCGTCGATCTGCGCGTTGAGGTCGACGATGAGCTGGTTGAGGTAGGCCACGCGCACCGGGTCCAGGCCCGAGTCCGGCTCGTCGAACAGGATGATCTCCGGGTCGAGGACCAGGGCGCGGGCCAGCCCGGCCCGCTTGCGCATCCCGCCGGAGATCTCGCCGGGCAGCTTCCCCTCGGCGCCTATCAGCCCGACCATCTCCATCTTCTCCAGCACGATGCGCCGGATCTCGCTCTCGGACCTACGGGTGTGCTCACGCAGCGGGAAGGCGATGTTGTCGTACAGGTTCATCGAGCCGAACAGCGCGCCGTCCTGGAACAGCACGCCGAAGAGCTTCCGCACCTCGTACAGGTCGTGCTCACGGAGCCTCGTGATGTCCCGGCCCTGGATCGTGATGGAGCCGCGCTCCGGCTTCAGCAGCCCGACGAGCGTCTTCAGGAACACCGACTTGCCCGTCCCCGAGGGACCGAGCAGCACCGAGACCTCCCCCGCGGGCAGCGTCAGTGAGACGTCCTGCCAGATGACCTGGGAACCGAAGGACTTGGTCAGCCCTTCCACACAGATCTCCGCACCCATCCGGTCCCGCCCTTCGCCCGTGAAGCAGCTTCGACATCTGCTCTACGGGGAGGGGCGGGGCGTCCGTCGCGGCGGACGGAGATTTTTTTGCGGCGCGGGTGCGGGTCGCTAAGGCAGCTTCGGCGCCGGCGTCCTCGCAGGCGTCCCCGAAGGCGTCCTCGCAGGCGTCCTCGGGGTGGGAACGGGGGCGGGGAGTGGAGCGGCCGGTACGGCCGAGGCCGGGGGAAGAGACGGGACCGACGAGGCGGCCGACCTCGTCGGCAGGCCCGGCACCTTCGGCACGTCGGGCACCTGCGGGACCTGCGGTGCCGACAACTCCGGGAGCGGGGGCGAGGACACGTCCGGCAGGGACGGCAAGGGCGCCGGCAACGGCAGGGATGTGCCCCTGCTGGGCGAGGGCGTCCGGCCCCGGGCCCCGGGCGCCGGAGGCGAGGAGGGGCGCGTCATGGGGGTGAGCCCCTGGCCCGTGGCCGCGCTGCGCCGGACCCGCGCGTCGCTGGAGACGGCCGACCGCGGCGCCGGATCGTTCCGGTTTCCGCTCGCGTGGAGCGCGTGCGGCAGCACGAGTCCCGCCACTGCCAGGGTCGCCGCCGTCGAGGTGACCGCGACCGCCTGGGCCTTGCCGCCCCCGCGCAGCCGCCCGCGCCCGACCAGGAACAGCACCAGTCCGAGCGTCCCGGCCAGCGAGGCGCGCAGCGTCCGCCGGGCCCGGGCGAGCAGCGACTCGACGGTCCGGTAGCTGAGCCCCATCCGCACCGCGACCTGGCTCACGTCCAGGTCCTCGGACTTCAGCCGCAGCGCCTCCGCCTGCCGGGCGGGCAACTCCCCGCTGCGCACGGCGAGCCACCTCGCCTCGGCCCGGTCGCACACCGCCTCCTCGACGGGGACCGGGCCCGGCGCGACGAGCGTGGGGCGGCTGCCCACCTCGGCCTCGCGGTTGACCTGCCGGTGCCGGTCGACGCACAGCCGCATCGTCACCGTCGTCAGCCAGGCGCCGAGCCGCTCGTCATCGAGGTCCGGGCGCTCCGCGGCCCGCAGCATCGCCTCGTGCACGGCGTCCTCGGCGTCCTCCTGGCTCATGGAGCGCCGCCGGGCCACCTTGAGCAGCTGCTCGCGATGGCTCCACATACGCTGCCAACGCTCGTCGGCGGCCGCTGTGTCCGCAGGCATGTCCGTCGCCATGAGAGCCCCTTTGCACTCACCCGCCGGTCCTGTGCTTCCGGCGGGTGGCGACATTACCGCCGAGTAGTCGCGGTTGTGGAGGGGGAGGCGCTCATCGTGTTCCAGCTGTTGCCCGTGGTCAGCTGCCTGCGTCGGGCAGCACACCGCCGGGCAGCATGACGGTCGGCTCGGGGACGGGGACCAGCGGCGTTCCGGACGCCTTCGGCACGCCGGCCGTCCGGGACGGGCTGGGGGAGGGTGAGGCGGGCGGCGTCGACGACGTGGGCGAAGGAGCAGGGACCGGCTTCCGGTCGTGCGACGGCTTCGGAGGCGAGGGCTTCGGCCTCATCGGGCGGGACGGCTTCGGCCGGTCCGACCGGGATCCGGCGGACGCGTCCGGCACTACGCGGTGTCCGGTCAGGTAGTACGCGTACCAGGCTTTGACGGTGCGCCGATAGGCGTCCGAGTGGTTGTAGCCCAGGATCGCCCGGTCCAGGTCGGCGGGGTTCGACAGGTCGCGGCCGCCCGCGCACAGGTAGCGGCCGGCGGCGAGCGCCGCGTCGTAGACGTTGTTCGGGTCCTTCCGCCCGTCGCCGTTGCCGTCCGCGCCCCAACGGGCCCAGGTGGACGGGATGAACTGCATCGGGCCGACCGCCCGGTCGTACACCGCGTCCCCGTCGTACGCGCCGCCGTCGGTGTCCGCCACGACGGCGAAGGCGCCGCCGGACAGCCGCGGGCCGAGGATGGGCGTCACGGTCGTACCGTCCGGGGTCACCCGGCCGCCCCCTGCCTGCCCGGACTCCACCTGCCCGATAGCGGCCAGCAGTTGCCAGCGCAGCCGGCAGCCGGGGGCGCTGCGCGCCAGCTCCTCCTCGGCACGCCGGTACGCCGCGAACACGCTCGCGGGCAGGGCGCCGCCGCCCGTCACTTCCGGTGCCGAGCCGTTCTTCCGTGTCCGCAGCGGGGGAAGGCCGGTGCGGTACGGAGTGTCGCCGGTGACGCTGGGGTCGTGCTCGGCGGGTGCCGCCTTCCGCGCGGGCTCCGCGGCCTCGGCCGAGACCGCCCCCGGTGCCTGCGACGCGGTCAGCACAGCCATCGCCGCCGCCGCGATCGCCGTACCCCTGACACCCCGCACCGCCCCCTTGAGTGCACGTGCTGTCACTGAGCAGTCCCCTCCGTGAGTGAATCCGTCGTCTGCTCTACGCGGCCGCAGGGCAGGTCCGTCGCACGGAACGGGCGGAAGGGACAGCGGGCGGCATGCGCACCAACCCCGTCGATCTCATGACGAGGTTGTTCGCCGATCAGTCTGGATGCCCATGAGTCATACGGTCGGTCCACCGTGGATGGCGTCGAACCAGCAGACGACTCCGTACACGGGAAGCCTGTCGGAGGACGGATCCTCGCTGGTCTTCTCGAACGTGGACCTGAAGCTGCCCGGGACAACGGTGATGTGGGTCGCCGTGAGCGCCGGCCACGACGCCCCGCTCGGTGCCACGAGCCTGTCCTTCACTGTCGGAGGAAAGACGTCCCCCTCCACAACGGTCGTCGTCACACCGGCGTTGACCGTGTCCCCCGGCGGCGCTCCGGTGACCTTGGAACGCGGCGGATCGCCCAGGTACCCGGGCGTTGAGGTGCGGAACAACGGATCGCAACACATCCCCCTGCAAACGGTCACCACGGTTCTTCCGGCCGACGCCGGCATGCGGTTCGGTGTGCCGGGCAACCCCGGTCATCAACTGACCGTCATGGACGACCGCGGGAGAACCACCGCCTACATGGGGACTATTTCCGATGACGGACAGTCGCTGAGTTTCTCCGATGTCGACCTGGGTGTTCCCGACGCCGGCGCCGGATCACAGTCGGTCATGTGGGTCTGCGTGAGTGCCGACGACGACGCGCCGACGGGCACCACCAGCCTGGAGTTCGCGGTCGGCGACCGGGTCTCGACGTCGACGACCGTCACCATCATCTGAAGTGAAGACAGCGGGAAGCGGCGGTACAGCCACGCCGCGCTTCACGGGGAGGCGGGGTACCCGCTGGAGGCAACCCATTGTCGGGTGAGGCGGGCGAACGCCCGGGCGGCGGCGCTCTGGTAGGAGCCCGAGCGACGGAGCAAAGCAACGGTGCGCTCGGGCAGGGGCGGGTCGAGGGGGACGGTGTGCAGATGTGGGTGATCGTGGGCGACGGCCTCGGGCAGGACGGAGGCCAGAGGGGTGCGCCGGACTATTTCGGTGACCGCATTGATCGAGTTGGCCTCCACCGCGATGTGCGGTGTGGTGTGGTGCCGGCCGAAGTAGGTGTCAATGTGCCCGCGGGTGGCGAAGTCACTGCTGAGCAGGGCCAGAGGGCATCCCTCCAGTTCTCGCACGGGTAGCGGTCCGGTGCGGTCGGCGTAGGGGTGGTGGGTGCCGACGACGAGGCTGAGGGCTTCGGTGAACAAGTCGCCTGTGGTGATGCCGGGCAGGTGGGAACCGTGAAATGCGATGCCGAGGTCGAGGTCGTCGGCGAGGAGGGCGGACTCGATGCGATCCTGAGTCAATTCCCTGATGCTCAGGCCGATATGGGGATGGCGGGAGTGGAACTGTCCGGCGAGGGGGCCGATGAGGTAGGCGGTGAAGGTGGGGGTGACCGCCAGGCGCAGGCTACCGCGGGAGAGGTCGGCGACGTCGTGGACGGCACGTTCGGCAGTGGCGAGTTCCTGCAGGGCGCGACGGGCGTAGTGGACGTAGGTCTCACCGGCGTCGGTGAGTCGTACGGCACGACCGGTACGGTCCAGCAGCTGCGTGCCCATCACGCGTTCCATCTGTTTGATCTGCTGAGACAGGGTTGGCTGGGAGATGTGCAGGGCTTCGGCGGCGCGGGTGAAGCTGCCGTGTTCAGCGACGGCGATGAGATAACGCAGATGACGCAGTTCGAAGCCCATGGCACCCACTATAGACACAACCAATAGATCCTATTCCCCATGCGCCTTGGACGCTATAAGCACAGCTCATGCATGGTGGATCTTGCCAACCCGCACACGTTCGCCACCCCCGAAAGGAGTGACCGTGCAAGACCTCGCAGCGGGAATCGCACATTTTCAGCGGGGCGTCTTCCCTGCCAAGGCGGCGCGCTTTCAGCACCTTGCCGCCACGCACCAGCCCAGCACCTTGTTCATCAGCTGCTCCGACGCCCGCGTCATACCGGAGTTGATCACGCAGAGCGAGCCGGGCGAGCTGTTCGTCATCCGCACGGCCGGAAACCTGGTGCCCGCGTACGCCCCCAGCGCCGAAGGGGTCACGGCGAGCATCGAGTACGCCGTCGCCGTCCTGGGCGTGTCCGACATCGTCGTCTGCGGGCATTCCGCCTGTGGTGCGATGACCGCCCTGGCCGACGGCCACGACCTCGCCGCCCTGCCGGCCATGGCCCACTGGCTGCGGCACGCGGACGCCTCCCGGGCCCGTGCGGCCTGTGCCGAGCCCGGGACGGACAAGGTAAGTGCTCTGGTATGGCACAACGTGATCGCTCAACTGGCCAACCTTGCCACGCACCCCTGCGTCATCCGGGCGCTGGCAGCCAAAACCGTCACACTGCGCGGCTGGGTCTACGACATCCCCACCGGCGCGGTCGACCAACTCGACCCCGTCACAGGCCGCTCCGCCGCCCTCGCGGCCTGATCCGCCCGTTGGAAAGGAACACCCTCATGGTGCAAGCTCAGTTCGACCCCGCCGCCCGCCATGCTCTGGCCGCTGTGATTGTTGAGGCCAAGACGCGCAAGGACCTGTCCTGGCAGCAGATCGCCGACGTCACCGGCCTGTCGGTCGCGTTCACCACCGCCGCCCTGCTGGGTCAGCATCCGTTGCCGGTGGACGCCGCGAGGGCAGTCGCCGAGTTGCTGGACCTGGACGAGGAGGCGGCAGTGCTGCTGCAGAGCATCCCGACCCGCGGCTCCATTCCTGGCGGCATCCCGACCGACCCGACGATCTACCGTTTCTACGAGATCATCCAGGTCTACGGCACCACGCTCAAGGCCCTGATCCACGAACAATTCGGCGACGGCATCATCAGCGCAATCAACTTCAAGCTCGACGTCAAGAAGGTGGCCGACCCCGAAGGCGGTGAGCGCGCGGTCATCACCCTGGACGGCAAGTACCTGCCCACCAAGCCGTTCTGATCCGACGTCACCGGCCTGTCGTGCCGCGTGCCCGCCGGGCGCCCCATTGCCGATGAGGCGCCCGGCGGGCACGCCGATCAGCTTCGAGCGATCAGGGCTGTTGCTCCCGGTCCCTGCCGCTTGCCATCGCGTGCTCAGACAGCGGCGACGATGGCTGAGTGAGCGGTCCGCAGCAAGATGCGTGCGGCGTCCTTGGCGTGACGGGCGGGCTCTGGAGACCCGGAGATGGCCGCTGTGGTCATCGCGCCCTCGGCGAGGAGAACGAGCTGGTCGGTCAGCCACGTGGGTACGTCGGCGGCGGCCACGAGGTCGGCGAGATACCGCCGGAAGGCATTCTTGTGGGCTTTCGCGATATCGGCCACAGCCTGGGAGGTCGCTCCCAGCTCCCCGAAGGAGTTGATGAAGCCGCAGCCGCGGAAGCCCGGCTCGTTGAACCAGAGGAACAGCCAGTCGAAGACTGCCAGAATCCGCTGCGTGGGTGAGTCGTGGGTATCCACGTACTGAGCCAGATCGCGAAGCCATCTCGCGTCCCGCCGCCTCAGGTACGCCTCGACCAGGGAGTTCTTGGAAGGGAAGATCTGGTACAGGCGTTTGAGGGGCACTGCGGAGGCGCTGCGGATCGCGTCCATTCCCACCGACTGTATGCCCTGGCCGTAGAACAGTTCCTCTGCAGCGTCGAGGATCCGCTGCTCAGTCGCTTCGAGTTCCACCTCGATCACCTCATTCTCGAAAACGAACGTTCTCATACCGTATAGCGCGCCAGGCCCCAAGTACATTCCGCTGCCCGCTGCCCGCTGCCCGCTGCCCGCTGCCCGCTGCCCGCTGCCCGCTGCCCGCTGCCCGCTGCCCGCTGCCCGCTCAGGCGAGCGCAAGGCCTGCCTGGGGCGACGGCGAGGGCCCCGAGGCGCCGGAGTCCGCAACTTCGATGCACACGGCCCGGCCTTCGAACGTGAGGCTCACGATCATGTCGGCCCGTCCGCGCTGGGCCGCGTTCCCCACAAGCTCGCCGATGATCAGCAGGACGGAATCCTGATCCTCGGGGGCGACGTCCCGTCGGGCCGGCAGAGACGCGGCGAAGTGGCGAGCTGTGCCTACCCAGCGTTCCTCGGTAGCGGTTTCCGAGAGGGTCATGAGGAACACACCATCGAACTTTCCGGGCCCCGCATCGGGGGGCTCGCATCCTGCTTTTGCTGAAGAATGATCGTTCTCCATTCGACCCGCCGTAGATCCAGTGTCGAGCCCCGGATCTACGGCGCGGGGCCGGACGGTCAGAGGCCGAGGTCGCTCAGGCCGGGGTGGTCGTCGGGGCGGCGTCCGAGCGGCCAGTGGTACTTGCGCTCCGACTCCTTGATGGGGAGGTCGTTGATGCAGGCGTAGCGCCGTCGCATCAGGCCGTTGTCGTCGAACTCCCAGTTCTCGTTGCCGTAGGAGCGGAACCAGTTGCGTGAGTCGTCACGCCATTCGTAGGCGAAGCGCACGGCGATGCGCTTGCCGCCGAAGGCCCACAGCTCCTTGATGAGCCGGTACTCCAGCTCTCGGTCCCACTTGCGGGTGAGGAAGGCGATGATCTCATCGCGGCCGGTGGCGAACTCCGCGCGGTTCCTCCAGCGCGAGTCCACGGTGTACGCCAGGGCGACCTTCTCCGGGTCGCGGGAATTCCAGCCGTCTTCCGCCAGGCGGACCTTCTCGACGGCGGTCTCCCGGATGAATGGCGGGAGTGGAGGGCGTGGGTGCTCAGTCATGTTGTTTCCCTGGGCTTGCATGGAGAACGATCGTTCTCACTGTCGCGTCCGACTGTATGAGAACGGCGGTTCTCCCGCAAGGGGGATGATGCACCCCTGCCCCGGTCGCGGTGACGCAGGTCACGCCAGTCAAGGTTGTTCGAGTTTGAACTTCCGGACTGCTGTTCCGTCCTGCCCGGCGCGTCCGCCGCCCCGAACGGGGCCGCATCCCAGTCCGCCGCCACCAGTACGCGTCTCGGCAACGCCCCTTACCTGCCGCTGGCGGTGACCAAGAAGGTCTCGGACATCGCGATGCAGAAGGGCATCGAGAAGGGCTACCCCGTCTCCGTGACCGTCGTGGACCGTGACGGTGTGGTCATCAACCAGCAGCGCGCGGACACCGCGACCGGAGCCACCGTCCAGGTCAGCTTCGAGAAGGCCTACGCCGCCGCCGGCTTCCAGACCCCCACGGCCGACCTGCAGAACGCCGCCAAGACCTCGCCCGGCTTCACCTACATCCCCGGCTTCAGCGTCCTACCCGGCGGCATCCCCATCAAGGTCGACGGCAAGATCGTCGGAGGTATCGGCGTCTCCGGCGCCCCCACGGGTGAACTCGACGCCGACTTCGCCAACGCCGCCCTGAAGACCCTCTCCTGACCGCTCTCACCCCACACATGTGCCGCCCCGCCACCGGCCGGGCGGCACATGTGTGTTCCTGGGCGCTAACCCGTTCAATGCCCTTTCAGGAGGAATGAGTTCCCGAGTCGGTCAGGCGGTCGACAAGGGCGCCGAGCCCCTTGCTGAGCCCTTCGAACTCCTCACTCGACAGGCCGTCGACGAACAATGCGCGGACGAGGCCGGCATGCCCGGGCGCGGCGGCGACGACCTTCTCAAGTCCTGCGTCGGTCAAGGAGGCGACGACTCCGCGGTCGTCGCCGGCGCAAGAGCGGCGCCGGACCAGCCCGGCCTTCTCCAGTTGTGTCACCTGGTACGTCAACCCGCTCTTCGAAGTGAGGGCTATGTCTGCGAGGACGGTCATGCGCAGCTCACGGCCTGGGGCGTCAGCGAGGCGGCTGAGCACTTCGTACTGCTGATGAGACAGTTGCGCGTCGTCTCTCAGCTGCTGCTCGACCTGTCGCTCGATAAGTGAGCTGACCAGCAGAAACGCTCTCCATGCAGCCAGCTGGCGTTCATTGAGCCACACCACCGCGTCGCCCACCGTGCCCTCCCACCTCGCCGTTCCGTACTCCCGATCCGTGGTTCCAATTTTAACTACCCCGGCGAGCAGAGAGCGCCTGGGCCGGTCGGGATAGCCCGGTGTCGTCGCGGAGCCGATTCCCGGGCTGCCAGGAGACTGAGCCGCCCGGCCTGGCATTGTCGGTGGGGTGGAGCTGCGTCACCTTTCCGGATTCGTCGCCGTTGCCGAGGAACTGCACTTCGGGCGGGCCGCCGAGCGGCTGCACATCGCCCAGTCGCCGCTCAGCCAGCAGATCAGGCTGCTGGAGCGGGATCTCGGGGTCACGCTCTTCGAGCGCACCACCCGTTCCGTGCGGCTCACCGCCGCAGGCCAGGCGTTGCTGGAGCCGGCCAGGCACCTCCTGGCCGAGGCGTCGGCGGTGCGCCGTACCGTGCAGGCAGCTCATCTGGGAGAGGTCGGCCGGGTCACGATCGGCTTCGCGGGCGCCGGCAGCTACTCGGTGCTGCCCGTGCTGACCCGCGCCGTCACCTCCGAACTGCCCGGCATCGAGCTGGTCCTGGAGGGCGAGACGTACGCCGGTGAGGCGCTCGGCCGGATCGCGGAGGGCTCACTGGACGTCGGCTTCGTGGCCCTGCCCGTGCGGCGCGGGATCAGCACCCGGGTCGTCCGGATGGAGGAGCTGATGATCGCCCTCCCGGACAGTCATCCGCTCGCGCAGCGAGTGGACGTCTCTTTCGCCGACCTGGCGCACGAGCCCTTCGTGACCTTCCCGGTCGCGCGCGGCTCCGCGGTGCGCGACGCCCGGGTGCAGGCCTGTCACGAGGCAGGATTCGCACCCAGGATCGTGCAGGAGGCCCCCGCTCAGCGAGCGCTACCCGCGCTTGGTCGTGCTGCACATCTCCGCCTTCGGCGAGCGGGGTCCGCGCCGCGACGAACCCGGCTACGACATGCTCATGCGCACGCCGTCGATGCGGTTGGTGGGGAAGGGACCGTAGCCGAGGGCTCCGGGGGCGTTGTGGTCCGCCAGCGGGTGAAAGCCCTGGCGATGGCAGGCGTCCTGGAACGCGAGGTCGAATGCGCTCTGTTCGTACCGGGTGATGCCGATGGGGCCATCGGACCCGTGGTAGTCCTGCTGTCCGAACTGCTGGTCGGCTTCCAGCGCGCGGAAGGCCGGCAGACAGGCGTCGTAGGTCCACACGGGAGAATCCCAGGCGTCGAAGCACCAGGGGTGACCGCGCGTGGCCGCCGCGGCGTTGACCGCCGAACTGCCGCCGAAGACCTTGCCGCGCGGCAGGAAGCTGCCCGTGTCCTCGTCGGTGTACTGCCAGTAGTAGTGCGCGGGCAGGAGTATCTCGGTGGCGAGTTCGGGCGGTACCTCGGGGCCCGGGTCGAGGCCCGCGTCGACGAGGACGACCTCGTGACCGGGGTCCTCGCTGAGCTTCCACGCACACACCAGGCCGGCGGAGCCGGCTCCTACGATCACTGTTCGCACGGCACGATCCGTTCGTTGGCAACGTTGTCGAGAGGGGGGAGGTGGTCAGAGCGGAAAGCCGGGGCGGCCGGAGACGCCCGCGGTGATCCAGCGGGTCTCGGTGAAGTACTCGATGCCCATGAGGCCCGCCTGGGGGCCGTAGCCCGAGTCGGTCAGGTGCCCGAACGGGGCCTGCACGGGTTCGGTGGCACGGTCGTTGACGTGGACGGCGCGTGCCGGGAGCCTTCGGGCGACGTCGAGACCGGCCGCCCAGTCGCGGGTGATGACACCGGCCGCCGGCCCGCAAGGCGGGGTGCCGGCAAGGGCGACAGCTTCGTCGGTACTGTCCACCGCGTGCACCGTGACGACGGGACCGGCCACTTCCTGCGACCAGATGTCCATGTCCGCGCTCTCATCGGTGAGGACCACGGGTCCGAGGGAAGCGGTGTCCTCCTCGATGCGGCCAGTGCCTGTCACGGCGGTGGCGCCCTTGGCGAGGGCGTCGGCGACCAGGGCCGCCACGCGGCGCGCGGCACGCGGGTCGGACATGGCGCCGGTGACTTCGGCGGGCCAGGTGGGCCCGGTCTTGTCGGCCCGCGTGAGCTTTTCGGCGAGGCGGGCGAGGAAGTCGTCGGCCAGGGCGCGATCGACGAAAATCCGCTCGGTGCTCAGACACCCCTGGCCCGCGTCGAGGAAGGAGCTGACGACCGCCGCGTCGGCGGCGTACTCGACATCGGCATCGCCCAGGACGAGCAGGGAGTTCTTCCCGCCGACCTCGATCAGGGCCGGCTTCAGGTGCCGGGCCGCTGCCACGGCGACCTGGCGGCCGGCCGTGGCAGAGCCGGTGAAGGTGACGGCACGGACCCGCCGGTCGTCGACCAGGGCACGGGCCAGCTCGGCGGCCTCGGTGTCGTCGGCGTCGTCCGTGACGACAGTGAGGACACCGTCCGGCAGTCCCGCCTCGATCAGCACCTCCCGCAGCAGCAGCCCGCCCGTGGCAGGGGCCGCTTCGCTGGGCTTGAGGACCACGGCGTTGCCCAGAGCCAACGGCAACGCCACGGCACGGGCCGCCATGAGGAGCGGGGCATGGCGGGGAGTAAAGGCGGCGGTCACCCCAGCGGTACGCGAACCTGTAGGGAGCAGGACCCCCCGGAGGATGTGGGCATGACCTGCCCGCCGAGCCGGACGGCCGCGGCCGCCGCGTCGAGCAGGAACTGCGCCGCCAGCTTGGCATTGAACGCCGACCAGGGCCCGGCCGCGCCGGATTCGGCGGCCATCGTCTGGACGATGCGACCGGTCCGCAGCATCAGCAGGTGAGCGGCGTGCATCAAGACCGCGCTGCGTTCCGAGGGGGCTGACGTCGACCAGGACGGGAAGGCCTCATGTGCGGCGGCCCCCCTTTCGCCACCGCCTTCCTGGCGGGCGGTGGACCGTCGCCGGTGAAGTGTGCGGCGTGGCCGCGGTCGGCCGGCGCTTGCTGCGCGTCGGTGAGCCGGCCTCGCAAGCTGGACATGTGTGTCTCCTGTGCAGTGAGATTCACGGCCGCGTGCGGGTGACGCGGCCTGCGCGCGCACTCACCGACACCACGGTCCGGCCGCAGAGTTCCCTTTCTCGCACCACGCGACGGCAGGCGTCGGGGCGCCGACTGCGGCCTTGTCCAGCTAAACCCATCCCTCACCGGACGAGCCATGACGCAGACGATCACTAAGTATCAGCAAATGGATGGTGCTTGAACTCACTTGAGTGACTGCACGCACCCGTGCCCGGCGTCCCTGATTCAGCGGGTACGCTGCGTGGGTGACTCAAACGGCATCCTGACGGCCGCGGTGGCCGCCGTCCTCGCCTCCCGCGTGCATTGCGTGCGCAGTGAGGCTCCCGACCCCCCGTGGGCCCCGCCGTTGTTCGTCCATCCGCTCATGTCCGGGTCGGTCGGTCCTGCGGACGCGAGTCGGTCAACGGCTCTCGTCGCCGTGAGAGTTACGGAGTTATGTCAGGGATGCCGCTCTGTCCGGGGTTGTTCGTGCCCGGTCCGGTGCCCGCTGCCAGGTGCCTGCGGCGCACCGTGTGGGCCGCGGGTTCAGGCGGTGACGGGCTGGCTCGTGCTCGCGGACCGGACGGCATCGGCCGTGTAGAACACGGACTTGCCGCGCTTGCTGCGCCGGACATGTCCCTTGGCGACCATGGCCTCCAGGGTGCTGCGTACGACGGTGATCTTGATGCCGCGCTCCGGGTGCTCCTTGCTCAGGGCGCCGGCGACGTCGATGGCCGACCGGGGTTCGCCTTCGCGGCTGAGGTGAGTGACCACGAGGTCGCGCAGCGTCGGGCCCTGATCCTTGCCCTGCTTGGTAGGCTGAGTGGAGTGGGCGGCGGGCGCGGTCTTCGCGACGGCTGTCGACTTCTTGGCACGGCCCGTCTGCACCTTGCCGGCCTGCGTCGTCGGCGTCGCCTGCCGGGGAACCGAGGCGGTCTCGGCACCGCCCGCGGTGGCCGACTCGTCTGACTGTTCGGTATGTCCCAGTGCCTGCTGCATGTTGACCAGCAGAGCCTGGTTGTGGCGCAGTGTCGCCATTTTCTCCTGGAGGGCCGCCACCTCACTGGCGAGGCGCTCCTGTTCCTCGGCGTTGCGCTTCAGGTCTTCGGCCAGCCGGGCGGCGTAGACCGGCCCGAGGCTGGCGGTTTCGTCAAGGTTCTCGGCCACAGTGGCTCTCTTCCCGAGGTGATGTGCCGTTGCGTTACCGCATAGTACTCACAACGTTTGTGGATACCTCCTCACATGTACCCGATACTCTGGCTGTAGGTGTGTTCGCACCGGTGGAATCCTGTGCACCTCGGGTGGGTACATGTGTGCTGCCGCACCTTCTTCGAGTGAATGGCCGGGCGCGGCGGCCGGCTTCAGGCGGGCAGGTTGGCGCAGGAGGCATGCTGCGGCGCGCACACGGCAGCGCCCCCGCGCCTGACGGTGAGGCGCAGGGGCCGCGGGTCGGTCCGCGGCGTGGGGTATCAGGGACGGTGCGGACAGGTGCTTGAGGTGCTGCGGACCTCAATGCCCCTCCGGCTGGCCGGGGTCAGGGGATGTGCAGGGTGCCGAAGCGGGTGACGGTGTGCAGGTCGCTCTCGATGGCCAGTGCCGTCTCCCGAAGTGCGGGCAGGAGCCGCTCACTGGCTTCGCTCAAAGAGGTGCCGCCGGAGTGCTGGGCGACGTTGACTGCCGCGACGACGTTGCCGTCGCTGTCCCGGATCGGTACCGCCACCGAACGCACGCCCTCCTCCAGTTCCTCGTCGACGGCGGCATAACCCTGGTCGGCGGCCGCCGTGAAAAGGGCGCGCAGCCGAGCCGGGGAGGTGACGGTGTGCCCGGTGTATGCCCGCAGTTCGGAGGCGGCGAGGACACGCTCCTGCCCGGCGGGGTCAAGACCGGACACCAGAACACGCCCCATGGCGGTGGCGTAGGCGGGGAACCGGGTGCCCAGGGCGATGTGGACGGTCATGATACGCACGGTCGAGACCCGTGCCACGTACAGGATGTCGCTGCCCTCCAGAACGGCGACGGAGGCCGACTCCTGGACGCGGTCGACCAGGGCGCGGAGATGCGGAGTCACCAGGTCGGTGAACGAGCCCGCGGCGACGCGGGGATGGCCGAGCTCGAAGATGCGGGGCAGAGGACGGAAGAGCCCCTCGTCGTGTTCGGCGTATCCCAGGTGTTCCAGGGTGAGCAGGCTGCGCCGGACGGTGGTGCGGGGCAGACCGGTCAGCTGTGCGAGGGCCGCGACGGGCAGACCGTCGCCGGATGCGCCGTCGAGGGCTTCCAGAACGGCCAGGCCCCGGGCAAGGGACTGAAGGAACTCGGCGCCCAGTTCGCTCTTGGTCTGCCCGAGCGCATCGCCCGTCCTGCCCTGCGTGCGCTGCCGCGGCGGCTGCGTCGTAGCGGGGGCGAGCAGGCGGGCCAGGGCGGTGCTTTCCCGGCGCAGTCGGGGTACGGCGATCCGGGCGAGCTCCTTCGCGGAGCGCCTGGAGACATGGCTGACCATGCTGAGGGCATACCGGGTGCGGCCGCCGGTGTCGACGGGTACCGCGGCCGCCACCAGCCCCGGCTCGACCAGCTGGTCGTCCACGGCCCATCCCTGGCTGCGGGCTTGGTCGGCCCTGTGGGTGAAGTCCGTCTCCTCGATGCGCCGGGGCCGCAGCAGGGGGGAGGACATCCCCTCGGGATCGGCTGCCGTGCGCTGTCGCCAGGCCGCCCACTGCCGCTCGTCCCAGTCGGCGGCGAAGACGGCGCCCGCGGCGCAGCGCTCCGCCGGCAGCAGGTCACCGACCTGGAAGGCCACCGACATCGCGCGGCGGCGCGGTGACTGGGCGACGAAGCGCACCCCGTCACCGTCGGGCACTGCCAGCGAGACCGACTCCTGCACCTCGTCGGCGAGCGCGGCCACGCGATCGGTGACCTCCCGGGTCAGACCGCGGGCCGCCAGATAGGCATTGCCCAGTGTCATCAGCCGCGGTGCAAGATGGAGTTCGGCTCCGTGCTGACGGAGGTAACCGAGGTGAGTCAAGGTCGCCACGACCCGGTCGACGGTGGAACGGGCCAGGCCCGTCGCGTGCACCAGGTCGCTCGCCCGCATCGGCTGGTCCTGGCGAGGCGAGGCCAGACAGCGCAGCACGGTGAGACCTCGCTCCAGGGGCCGCACGGAATCTTCGGGCATGCCATTTACCTCACGCGACAGTCAAGGGCGCTTCACTCGCACCCGTTGACAAGGACGAGACCCGGTCGGAGACTCACATGTCGCCAATTATGAATCATAATTCACTGAGCGGACAATCCCCTGTCCGCGTCCGGCCGACTCCCGGCTCTGTCCGTAAAACGCCTACGGCCGTGTCGTGGTCACGCTGCCTGGCAGAGGAGCTCGAACGTCGCCTTGATCTGGGGCAGGCGCTCCCGGCCCCGGCGAGTGGCCAGATAGATCGAGTTGCTGACCGGGGTGAGCGGCGTGTGCAGCAGGCTGAGTCTGCCGGCGTCCAGGTCCTCCTGGGCGAGGTAGCGCGGTACGACACTCAGTCCGGCTCCCGCCGCGACGGCGGCCACCACGGTCCGAAGGTCGGCGACCGTCAACGCGGGCGCAGGCGGCTGAATGCCCCAGCACATGCGGAAGTAGCGCCGGGCCATGGGCATGGTGGGGGAGTAGCCGATGAAGCGACGTGTGTCGTCCTCGGGGTCGTACGGCGCCTCTCCCGCGCGGCCCACCAGGACGAACTCCTCCTCGCACAGATGCCGCAGATGAAGCTGCCGGGTGGGGGCGTGTTCGATCTTGGTCACCACGACGAGGTCCAGCTCGTCGTGGAGGAGCGTCTGGGCCAGCTCGGGGGAGAGGACGATGCGGCAGTGGACGTCGACACCCTGTGCCAGCAAAGGGGCCAATTTGGGCAGGACATGGACGGAGAGCAGATCACCCGGCGCTCCCAGCAGTACCGGAGCCGTGGTGCTGGAGGGGACGAGCGTGTCGACCGCGTCCTCCAGGGCGTCCAGGTGCGTGGCTATCTGAGCGGCCAGCAGGTCACCCGCCTGGGTCGGGGCGACCCCGCCCCCCAGGCGGTTGAAGAGCGCCCGGCCTGTAGCGCCTTCCAGCGTTTTCAGGTGGCGCGAGGCGGCGGGCTGGGACAGCCCGAGCAGGCCTGCGGCTTTGGCGACGCCTCCACATCGGTAGACGCACAGGAAGGTGCGGAGCATGCCGAGATCTGCTCCATGTTTCATGGCCGGAACCCTTCAGCGAGAACCAACGTTCTCCTAACCTAGCGCATCCAGGGATCCGCCCAGGGTGGGGCTCCGGGACCGGCAGTTGTGGATCAATGTCAATGCGCCACTTCAGGACCGCAGCACGGGTGTTGGGCGCAGGGGAACGCCGGTGTCCCCCGATCGGTGGGCACCGGCCGGTATGCCACACGCGGCCGGGTGAGCGCCTCGCTCGCGCTCACCGGCATCCCACCGCCACAGGAGGAGGAGAACCCCGTCCCTCCGCGCGGCCGGCCGCCAACGTGCTGGTGGTATTCAACTTTCCACATGGATGGGTCAGTTGCCAAGAGGAACCGCAGGCCTCGGGTGTGACACGCGTCCCGGGTAGCCTGGATGCCGGGGTGGTGCGCACCCGCCGACCGGTCACCCCGGCCACGGCAGCCCGGCGAACTCGGCTCAACCGGCCTGGCTAAACCGGATCTCGGTCGGCGGTTGCGGCCGCAGCCATGGCCAGGCCGTCCGCCATCCGACGGGCCCAGTCCCGGCGCGCTCGCCGTATGTCGTCGCCCACGGCCCCCGGCCCCCGCAGGCACGCACGGTAGACCGCCGCCAGCTCGGCCGGGTCGTCCAGCGCTGTCAACGTCTCGGCCACCGCCCGGCGCAGCTCGGCCTCGGAGTGCGAGGACGTGTGGTCAAGGCCGCTCAGATACAGCAGGGCGGCGTACTCCGAGTCGTGCTCAGGGCCTTGGACGTGCGCGTTCATGCAGGCTCTCCAGGGGCACGGAGAAGGGGAATCGCCCGCACGGCGGGCGGGAGCGGACGGTGAGGCACCGCCGGGCCGCGCGGCGCCAGGAATGGCCGCCCGGCCGGGCCGGGATGGTGCAGCCGGGGCCGGTCGGCGGAGCCGCGCTTGCGTCCCATGTCGCGCACAGTGCCACAGTCCCGCCGCCTTGGCCAGCCTGTGCGTGCTTTGTGGTCATAGTGTGCACGGCCGTGCACGGGGCGGAGTTGAGTTCCCGGCCTGCATGGTTGCGCGTTCACCGACCCAGCTGCCCGGCGGACGTGTCCCGAGGCTTGGCACGGCTACAGGATGACTGGAGACTTCCGTCCGCAGATCGAAGATAAGTTCACTTTGCGGACTGGGTGAGTGCGCCTCACTTCTCCGGCTCATCCGAGAGTGAATCTCCGGGTCCGCGCAGGTCGGGTACATCACTTCCAATGGAGTCGCCATGTCCAACGCAATGGAGCAACTTTCATGGTGGCGGCGCTGGGCCCACCCAGCACCGCGTCGCGGCGGCCCTGCTCGCGGGTCTGGTGTCGACCCATCTCGCCACGGTCTTCGGCTTCTGGCTCGGCGGCGTGGGGATGATGAGGCTCGACTGGAACACCTCCCAGGGGTGGGTCTTCGTCCCGTTCGCCACCCCCTTGCAGAAGTTCCTGGTGGGAGGGCTGTCGCATTACGTCGACGGCATGGTCTTCGCCGTCCTGTTCGCCTGCGCGCTCCAGCCCGCCCTGCGGTGGCGCAGCACGGTGCGCGGCAACCTTGCCAAGGGCCTGATCTTCGGCACGCTGCTGGCCTGCATCAGCGTCAGCTTCATGACTCCCTTCGTCTTCGCGCCCGCCCGCGGCCTGCACCCCGGCTTCCTCAGCCTGGACTTCGGCTGGAAGTACGTCCTCGGAGTCTTTCTCTGGCACTGGGTCTACGGGCTGCACTTGGGTCTCATCTACAGTCCCGCGGAGCAGCGCGCCGACGTGAGCGAAGAGCGCGCCGCCGACAGCGAGAAGGCTGCCGTGGCGGCCTGAGTACGCCATCCCGCACCATCACGAGCCCAGGCCGCACCGGTCTTGACAGTCGCGTGTCGCGGGGACAGGATCACACTCAACCAATATTGAAGGAAACTTCAGCAGGCGGACATCTGGGCATCCTTCGTGTGCCGTCCGCAGGCACGCGGGCGGCCCGGCCGCAGGGCCTCCCGGTTCCGGACTCGGGTGATGACAGGCCCCGAGAGTGCGAAGTTGTGCCGCTGAGAGTGGAGTTGACACCCATGGAACCTTTGCTCGTCTCGATCCTTGCGCGTGATCCCTTAGCGGACGAAGGCATTGCCTCCTACCTGCGCAACAGCCCCGTGATGCGCGTGTTGCCCTCGGCGGCGCGCGGCACATCGGATGTCTGCGTCGTGATAGACAACGATGTCAACGCCGCTACGTGGCGCCGTGTCGAGTACGCCGCCAAGCAGGCCGCCAACCCCGCCATGCGGATGGTGCTCATCGCCGACGCCGTTCCCGCACACCAGCTTCAGCGCGCCAGACGCTGGGGGGTCGTGAGCGTGCTCCCATGGAGCACCGCGGTACGTGAACAGGTCCTCGCTGCGGTCTTCGCCGCCCGGATCCGCGGCCTGCAACGCCAGGCCGGCAGCACGCCGGCCCACCTCGTGCAGCCGGCACCACGGCAGGACTCCGCGCCGCGCACTGCCCTGACCACGCGCGAAATCCACGTGGTCCGGTTGCTGGCGGACGGACTCAGCACGGCCGAGGTCGCGCAGCAACTCAACTTCTCCGAACGCACCATCAGGAACACCATCTCCGCGCTGCTGAACCGGCTGCACCTGCGCAACCGCACGCATGCGGTGGGCTACGCCCTGCGGCAGGGAGTTCTGTGATCCATGGCGACGGCCGACGCGCCCAGAAGGCGTGTTGAGGGTCCGAACTTCTCGGCCGCCACGGTCATCGCAGGAGTCGTCAAGCGTGTTCACCGGTGGGGACGCCGGGCAGACTGCCGCTCCCGCACCGGGCTGGATGAGTGCGGGAGTGCGTGTGGAGCTCGTTCGTGTCCTGGTCACCACCTCGGACCCTGTCACGGGCGCAGGTCTGGCTTCGTATCTGGAGGACCACCCCTCAACAACCCTGCTGCCGAAGGAGAAGAGCACCGAGGCGGACGTGTGTGTGGTGGTCGACGACCACGTCGGCACGGCGACCCTGACCCGGATGGAGAACCTCGCGCGCAGGTCCACCACAGCGGGCATGCGCATGGTGCTCATCACCGACCTCATCCAGGAACAGCAGTTTCTCAGAGCGGTGCACTGGGGTCTGTCCAGCGTGCTGCTGCGCAAAGAGGCGGAACGCGAGCGAGTCGTGAAGGCGGTGATCGGCGCCCACACCGCCCGAGCCGAGATGCCCCCGGTCATGATCGCTGGCTGGCAGAGCACCTGCGCTCCATCCAGCGGGACATCCTCGCTCCCCGAGAGCTGACCTCCTGTCTCGAACCCCGGCACCAGTGCCGGTTCACTCCATGCCGGGGGTGGCGTTCGGCTCGGCGACTGGCATGGCAGCGAGATGCACCGGCTCGCAGTGGGAAGTGCCCCGACCGGTATCTCGGCCTGTCAGTGACTCCGCTGGGCGCGGTGGGCAGTGTGGTGGAGCCGTACCGGCAGCGGCAGTGATGCGGACGCCGCCTGCCGGGCATTCTGGCGGAGGCCGGTCGGTTGGTTCCCCCACAGCCGGCCGTTCCATGGCCGGGGCCGGTCGCGCGGCGGGTTGGGTACGCAACCTGGGCCGGCCCCTGGCCACTGAGGCGGCGCGGGCAGCCGGAACGGCTTGAGCCGCCGGCTGCCCGCGCCGCCCGTGTGTGTCCGGGTGAACTGCTTCGCACCATCACAGGTGGGAGCCCGGAACGGCTGGACGTGCGCATCAACGGGGAGTGACAGCAGCGGAGAAGTCACAGTCAGTTCTCGGGTGCGCCGATGCCGCAGCGGAAGTCACTGACCGAGAACGCGGTCAGCGGCCGCCGCCCGTCCAGGAAATCCAGCAGGCCGTCGGGCGCCGATCTCAACCGTGCCTGGCCCAACCGCACCTGGCCGTCGAGCCGTACGGGGATCCGTTTCGGCGCCGTGCGGCCCTCGACGGGCTGTTGCAGCAGGCGGGTGCGCAGGCTACAGCGCCCGGGCAGACGCAGTCGGTCACGGTGGAATACGAAGACCCCTTCACTTTCGGTGCTGGTGGTCGGAGTTCCGAGCCACAACCGCGCGCGAACACCGGCTCTTGCCCTGCCACGGCCGCCCCGGGAATCGACCCAGCACGTCAGCACACGGCACCACTGTCCCGACCGCAGCGGCTGTCCCCCGGTGGGCACGGACCACGCCGGCAGTGCGGCTGAACTCACCGTCCACTCGGCGATGAGCATGTCACCTTCCAGATGCCACGGCTGCGGCGGGAACTGCTTGCCCACGTGCTGTCCTTTCTCAACGGTGACGGCATCGCCGTGCTGGGGGTTGAGTCGGATATCGCTGCCGTCACCGGTGCTTGAGTCACCGTGACATTGTCTTCATGTGAGTGAGTCAACGCCCGGGGATACGATGTCAATCATGCCTTCCCGACGTTCCTACCATCATGGTGACCTGCGCGCCGCTCTGCTCGAACGCGCCGAGTTCACGTTGCGCGAAGGAGGTGCCGGGCTGTCTTTGCGTGAACTCGCCCGTGAGATCACGCGGGTCATCTCGGAGGCGCAGGACGGCAGCGAGGTCATCGGTGGCGACGCCGGGGGCCTGGCCCTGTTCGCGGTCAGCGGTGCGTCTGGCGGTGCTCGCTGCCACCGGGAATCTCACCGTCAGCGCAGCGGAGACCCAGCTGGATGACCACATCCGCCTGCTGTTGCACGGGACCAAACCCCGCTGACCAAGGCCGTTCCCTTGTCGAGGGAGCATGGACGAGCCGTGAGTCAACGCGTCCACAGCTGACATGAGGGCGGAATGCCGGCTTGCGGCCGGCCGCCGGAGCGAACTCGACGTCGTAGCCCGCGTGGTGTCCCAGGTGCGCCGGGCTCAGCGCACCTGGAACACCGGTCGCGCTCGCTACCGGCGGGTGCCGAGAGTGGCCGCCGCCGCGGTCACGATGGCCCGTGTCTGGGCCACGATGTCCCCTCGGTTGCGCAGGAACGTCGGGTCGTTCAGGTCTGTGCTGTTGCCGGCGCCGAACTCCAGCACGGGGGTGTGGATGTGGCCGCCGGGGATGTGCGGGTCGAGCGCGTCGCGCAGGAGGGTGGCGCGGTAGGCGATCTCGTTCGACAGGTAGTCACCGCCACCGCCCCCGCGTGCCACCGAACCGGGCGTCGGTCCGTTCGGGCGTACCACCGGTTTGGTGCCGCCCGCCGGGATCTCGGTGACCTGGGTGTGGTCGTACACGGGGAACCGGCCCGTCGCGGCCTGCACGATGGCCTGGTAGGGCAGCGTGGTGTGTGTCCACTGGGGCTGGGGGTGCACCGTGGGAAGGCCCGCCGGGATGGGGATCGTGCCCGTGCTGGAGAGGTTGTCGTTGTCCTGGTACCCGCCGCGCCACGCGCCGTTCCAGCGCTCGATGTCGAAGCGGTCCGGCTGACCTTGGCTCACGGTGGCGAACATGTCCACCTGCTGCGGACCGGGCCGGAAGTGAGAGGCCAGCGTGTGCTCCACGGTTCCGTCGGCGAAGTCCTGCCAGCGGACCGGGAAGACGGCCGTCTCGATACGGGCCGGCCCGGACGGGGTCTGCACCGTGACGCCGTCCAGTGCCAGGGCGACGGCACCCGAGGGATTGGAGGTGCGGCTGTCCCAGTCGAGGTCGAAGGGGTCGAACCCGGTGAGCAGGATCCGTTTGACGCCGGTGTCCTTGCCGAAGGTGATGGTGTCCTGGCCGCGTGAGGTGCTCTCCAACAGCTCTAGCAGGGCCCCGCGTTGTGCCGAGGACACGGTGAAGGCGGGGTTCCACTGCCGCAGAGCCAGGGTCATGCTCAGGCGGGCCCAGTACAGGGGCCTGTCATCGTCGTTGCCGAGCGTGCCCGCGGCCGGCTTGTCCGTGGTGGGCTGCTGAGCGCGCCGGACGGCCGCCTTCCACAGCCGGTGTCCGTGATCCCTCGTCACGGTCCTGGCCTGACCCACCGAGCGCGTGGCACACAGACTCCGGGAGAAGTCCGCCACCGCCTTCTGCAACCCGCTGTCGCGCAGGAGCTGCTGCGGTATGGGATGCGAGAGCCGCTGTTCTTCGGTGGTGCCGTGGACGCTTGGTGAAAAGGTGCATCCGGGGCGGTCCGAAGCGGACGCCGGGGAGGTGGCCGCAAGCGGGGTGCTGGCGAGCAGGATGGCTGTTCCGACACCAAGAAGACGATTCACTGTGGACCTTTCGGGCAGAGACTCCGGATGGTCGGCCTCACGAACGCCACGAGCGTGCCAGCCGCCCCTGCCTGCTGTCACCGGCTCGGGCACCCTGTGCCGGTTCGGCCAGGACGGTGTGCCTTCCGCGGCCGCGGCGACCCCGGGCCGGCCTCCGTGGACGAGCCGTAGACCTTGTGCGAGTTGCTCACATCTGGCCTTCCTGCGCGCCGGCGGCGACCTCGTGCTGAGCGTGAACTCCGGCCACATCCCCGCCATGACCTCTGCGGTCCTTGCCGCCCTGGGCGACGAGCCGGCCCTGCGGGCACACGTCGAGCAGAGCGGACGGCGCGTCCTTGCGGCCAAGCAGGCGGCCGGACTTCTCCGTTGTGCCGGCTGAGACCGGGGCAGCGGTCGTACCGCCTGTACCGCCTGGGCGAGGTGTCTCAGTCGCTGCGGACCGGCGAGAAGGCGAAGACCGCGGCCAGATCCGCCTCGATCGCTCCTGCGGCGGACAACAGAGGAGGCAGCAGACGTGCACGAGACTGCTCGGGGGTCTCCGGGCCCGCGTGCAGGGCGAGGTTGACGGCGCCGACGGCTCTGCCTCGCACATCGTGCAGCGGGACCGCCATGGAGCGAAGGCCCGTCTCCAGTTCCTGCTCGACCAGCGCGCAGCCGTCCTGCCGCACCTGATCGAAGACGCCGAGGAGTTCGCGGTGCGAGGTCCGGGTGAAGGGGGTCAGCGGGCGCGGAGGCAGCAGGGCGAGCAGCCGCTCCTGCTCCGCGCGGGGCAGGTCCGCCAGCAGGACACGCCCCATGGAGGTGGCGTAGGCGGGCAGCCGGACACCCGGGTGGATGGCGACGCTCGTGACCTGCTGGGTCGCGGAGCGGGCCAGATAGCGCACCTCCGCCTCGTCGAGTACGGCGACGGACGCGGACTCCTGGACCCGGCCGGCGAGCGCGGCCAGATGCGGACGCGCGATGTCCGCCAGGCTCAGCCCGGACAGCGGGGCGTAGCCGAGACCGAGCGTGCGCGGGGCGGGGAGGTAATGCCGCCCGCACTGTTCGGCGTAGCCCAGACGCAGCAGGGTGAGCAGGTTGCGGCGGGTGCTCTGGTACGACAGCCCGGCGGCCCGCGCCGCATCGTTGAGGGTGAGGCCGCCGCGTGCGCCGCCGAGCGCGGTCAGCACGGCGAGCCCGCGGGCCAGAGCCTGCAGGAACAGGGGACCGAGTTCCGTCTTGGCATCGGTGTACGCCGACGGCACCGGCCCCTGCGCCGCGGGCCGCTCGGCAGCGAGCGCGTCGCCCAACTCCCGTGCCGTGCAGGTCAGATGAGCCAGACCGTGGTCACGTAGCGCCTGCGCACTCCACCGGCTCGTGTGGGCGAGCACGCTCAGCGCGTACCGGGGGCTGCCGTCGGGGCCGGGGACGGGAACGGACAGGGCGACCAGACCCGGGGCGGCGATCTGGTCGTCCAGGGCCCAGCCCTGCCCGTGCGCCTCGCTGATCCAGGCGGCGAACTCCGCCTCAGCCGCCTGGCCGGGGCGTGCGGCGCGTGGGGGAAGGGCCGGGTAGCCCTCATCCAGCGGATCGGCGGCGCGGTGCGCCCGCCAGGCCGCGTGCTGCTCGGGTGCCCAGACGCCGGCGAGGACGGCGCCGGCGGCGCAGCGGTCCGCGGGCAGCAGGTCTCCGACCCGGAACCCTAGCGGAATCACCCGCTCCGGGGGGATCGCGCGGGCCACGATGCGCATGTCGCAGCCGTCCGTCGCGATCAGCGACACGGATTCGTCCAGCGTGCGGGCCAGGGCGTCCAGATGGGGCTGGGCGGCGTCGGGCAGGCCCGCGGCGCGCAGATAGGCGTTGCCGAACTCCATCAGCCGCGGAGCCGCTTCCAGCTCACGGCCCGCGGTGCGCAGGTAACCGAGGTGAACCGCCGTCGCGGCCAGCCGGTCCACCGCGGAGCGTGCCAAGCCCGTCGTCCTGGCCAGGTCGGCCGCCCGCACCGCCTCGGTGGAGCGGGTGACCGCCTCCAACACGGCCAGACCGCGCGTCAGCGGGCCCTCCGCCTCCCCACCCGACCCGGCCTCCCCGGTGTCGCTGCTGGTGGCCCTTGCCCGTCCTGCCATCGCCGGCGCCGCTCCCGTTTCTCGTACTGATCGTTCTCGCAGGAGAACGCTACCGAGCGTTGACAGGGCCGCACAGACATCGCAGACTCAAGCCTCACGCTCAACGAACGAAAGTTCATTCAGAGAAAAAACCGGACGCCTGGTCGTGAGCGCATCCGCCGGCTCGGCCCCAACTCCCGAGGACAGCCATGAGTTCTTCCTCCCGTAGCCGGGTGGACCTCGCCCGCCACTCCGGCTACGAGTTCCTGTCGACCACCGTGCTCTTCTTCGGCGTGGTCAGCCTGGCCCGCGTGCTCGCCCTGCCGGACTCGCGCCTGGCGATCAAAGACCCCCACCTCATGCTCGGCACGGCCGGAGCCGTGGTGGCCGTGCTGCTCGCCGCACTCATGTACGCCCCGACCGGCCGCGCCTCCGGCGGCCACTTCAACCCCGCCGTCACCGTCTTCCTCTGGGCGGACGGCCTCTTCCCGGCCCGCGCCGTCGTGCCCTACATCGCCGCCCAACTGGCCGGCTCCGTCAGCGGTCCCGCCCTCGCCCGTCTGGTGTGGGGAGCCCCCGTCGGCCGGATGCACTACGCCGCGGTCGCTCCAGCCCCCGGACTCGGTACGACGGCGCTGTTCCTCATCGAGACCGCCGCACTCACGGCCGTCCTCGCGGCCGTCGCCGTGGTGATGGGCAGCCCCCGGCTGCACGCACTGATCCCCGCCGTCATCGCGCTGGGAGTGGGCCTCGTCATCGCCTCGCTCGGCACGGTCACCGGCGCGAACATCAACCCGGCCCGCGCCTTCGGCCCCGCACTGCTGTCCGGCCAGTACGCGCACCTGTGGATCTACCTGCTCTCGCCCCTCCTCGCCGGTCTCCTCGCGGGCCTGTCCCACCGCGCCCTGCGGACCAGCGGCCCGGCCACCGCCCGCCCGGCCACGACCTGACACCCTCCGCCCACCCGGCCCCGACCCGCCCGACCAGCCAACTGATCAACCGTCTGACCGGCCCCGACCTGACCGATTTCTTTTACGTCCGGCAGCTCGGCTCTCGCCCAGTCGACTCGTCAGACCAGCCGACCGGCCGACCGCCTGTCCGGCTCCGATCCGACTGACCTCTTTCGCGTCCGGCGGCCTGGCTCTCGCCCAGCCGACCGGCCAGACCAGCCAGCCGACCGACCGTCTGATCGGCCCCGACCCGACCGACCTCTTTCGCATGCGGCGGCTTGGCTCTCGCTCAGCCGACCCGCAAGACCAGCCGACCGCCCGACCGCCCGACCGCCCGACCGCCCGACCGGCCCCGACCCGACCGACCTCTTTCACATCCGGCGGCCCGGCTCTCGCCCAGCCGACCCACCAGACCACCCAACCGATCAACCACCCAACCGATCAGCCACCCGACCGCTCGACCGTCCGACCTACCCGAACCGGAGCAGCCCGTGTCCGTCACCCGAGGCCTGATCATCAATGGCCGCGAGGTTCCCGCCTCTTCCGCCCGCACCACCCCCGACACCAATCCCTGGACCGGAGCGGTCTACGCCGAGGTCGCCGCCGCAACCGTCCAGGACGTGACCCGGGCGGTGGACGCCGCCGACGCCGCCTACGCGCAGTGGGCGGCCACCAAGCCCGCCACCCGTCGGCAGATCTTCCTCGAGGCGGCCCGGCTGATGGCCGACCGCAGTGACGACATCGTGCAGATCATGGCCGGTGAAGTCGGCGGCACCGCCCCATGGGCGGCCTTCAACGCCCGGCTCGCCGCCGACATCCTGCTGGAAGCGGCCGCCGCCGTCAGCCGGCCCACCGGCCAGTTGCTCGCGACCGACGCCGACGGAGTCATCTCCGCCCAGACACGTGTCCCCAAGGGCGTCGTCGCCGCCATCTCACCGTGGAACGCACCCGTGATCCTCGGCGTGCGCGCGGTCGCGCTGCCGCTCGCCGTCGGCAACACCGTCGTGATGAAGCCCAGCGAGGACGCCCCGATCGCCTGCGGCCTGCTCATCGCCGACGTCCTGCACGAGGCCGGACTGCCCGCGGGCGTGCTCAACGTCGTCACCAACGACCGGGCGGACGCCGCCGACGTAGTCGGCGCGCTCATCGCGGACCCGCGGGTGCGCATAGTCAACTTCACCGGCTCGACCGAGGTGGGCCGGGCCATCGGAGTCCAGGCCGCCCAGCACCTCAAGCCCGCAGTCCTCGAACTCGGCGGCAAGAACGCCCTGGTGGTCCTGGAGGATGCGGACGTCGACTACGCCGTGGACGCGGCCGTCTTCGGCTCCTTCATGAACTCCGGCCAGATCTGCATGTGTCTGGACCGGGTCATCGTCCATCGCTCGCTCGCCGAGGAGTTCACCGCGAAGTTCGCCGCCCGGGCGACGCGGCTGAACTGCGGCGACCCTTCCCGTTCCGCCACCGCCGTCGGGCCCGTCGTCAACTCCCGTGCGGCGCGGCGCATCACCGCACTTGTCGAGGACGCCCTCGCCGGGGGAGCGACCCTCGCCGCGGGCACCGGCCGGCCCGAGGGGCCGGACACTCTGATCCGCCCGGTGGTGCTCACCGGCGTCACCAAGGACATGAAGATCTACTACGACGAGACCTTCGGCCCGGTGATCGTGGTGCACGTGGTCGACAGCGCCGACGAAGCGGTTGCCCTCGCCAACGACACCCCTTACGGGCTGACCGCCGGTGTCATCACCGAGGACCTCCGCGCAGGTCTTGAGGTCGCCTCCCGGCTGCGCACCGGGATCGTCCACATCAACGACCAGTCGATCGCCGACGAGCCCCAGGCCCCGTTCGGCGGGGTGAAGGACTCCGGCTACGGCCGCTTCGGCGGCCAGGCCGGCGTCGAGGCGTTCACCGACATCCGCTGGGTCACGGCCCAGGCCCGCGGGCACGCCCACTTCCCGATCTGAGCGGGGGCGCCCCCGTACGGGAGGCGCTCGAACGCCTGGCCGACCGGCGGTCCGTGCTCATCGTGCCCGCCATCGGAACCGAGGTACCGGGTGCCTGGATCAGGACACGTGCTGGGACGAGGACCAGCATCTGCTTCGGGTCGCCGTTGCCCTCGGACGCCTCCGCCACCACCCCACTGCCCTCGGATCGCGGAAGCCGTAAGCTTCGTCGGGTTTCTGGTGAACGGGGAGGCGTGAGTGGGGCGGGACAAGGTCCTCGGTGGCCGGTACGAGCTGGTGGAGAGGCTCGGGCAGGGCGGTATGGGAACGGTCCATCGAGGGGTGGACCGGCAGCTGCGTCGCCCTGTCGCAGTCAAGCTGCTCTCCTCGGCATTGGCCCACGATCCACAGTCACGAGCCCGCTTCCGGCGTGAGGCACATGCGGCGGCCGCGCTCAACCACCCCGCCGTGGCCACCATTCATGATGTCGGGGAGGAGCCCGACGCCGACGGCCCCCGGCCCTACCTGGTGATGGAATACGTGCCGGGCTCGACCCTCGCCGAGGCCCTGCGCGATGGCCCACTGCCCGTCGCCGACGCGATCACGACGGCATGTGCCGTGCTGGACGCGCTGCAGCACAGTCACGAACGCGGAATCGTGCACAGGGACGTCAAGCCCTCGAACATCATGCGCACCGGCCTCGGCACCGTGAAGGTCCTCGACTTCGGCATCGCCAAAGCCTTCACCGAGACGGCCACCCGCATCACCGGCAGCGGCGCCGCCATAGGCACCCCCGCCTACCTCTCGCCCGAGCAGATCAGCGGGGCGGAGATCGACCACCGGGCCGATCTGTACGCCATGGGGTGTCTGCTGCACGAACTTCTGACCGGACAGCCGCCGTTCCGCGGTGAATCACCGTTCGCCGTCATGCATCAGCACCTGTTCGCCGAACCGGAGCCGGTCTCCCGGCTCCGCCCGCAAGTGCCGCAGGCGGTGGAGGCGGTGATTCAGTGTGCTCTGAGCAAGGATCCGAAGGAACGGTTTGCTGACGCGCGGCAGATGGGCGCTGCCCTCGCCGATGCCCTGACCCAGTCCGCCATGCCGACGGCCCAGGCTCCCGCCCCCCTCCCTCCGGCGACGCGCTCCGGCATGCGAACGGCGCTTCAGCACAGGTTCGTGTTGCGCCCCACGGTCGACAGCGTCCTGGCCCTGCTGGGGTGTCTGCTGTCGCTGCTGTGCGCACGTGGTCACGTTGTGGACACAGCCCACTTCGGCCGGGTTGCCACCGCGGCAGGCCTGTTGGGGCTGGTGACACTGCCGTGGTCGAGACGCCTGTCGTGCGTAGTGGGCTGGGGGCCGGTGGCGGAGGCCGTGGCGGTCAACTCGGAACTGCGGCGCGCCAATGACGGGTGGGCGCATTCGTACGTCGGGATAGCCGCGCTGCTGGCGCTGACGGCCGCCTGCTGCCTTGTCGGCGCGGCACGCAGCAAGGAGGGCGGCGCCGGCTCACTGGTCGCCTTCTGGTTCTGTGCCACCGCGTCGGTCTGGTACGTCCTCGACGACCTGCGCAAGCTTTTCGTCTTCTACCTGCTGCTGTCCCTGATGACCGTCGCCACCCTGTTGTGGGAGACCCCGGCACTTGTACGGCGCCGGGGTGGCACGAGGCGGGCGGCACCGGCGGGACAGCCCGTCAGCGCGGCGCCCCAGGCACGGCCGCCTGCGCGTCGGCTCGACTGAACTGCCACCAGGGGCACCGGTTCGGCCCGCAGCGTGTCTTCGGCGCAGGCCGGCACCATCCGCGGCACCCCGCCCGGTGGGCACCCGCTCACCTCACTGCCCGACGAGCCGTGGCGGGGGCCGAAGAGACACGGGACGCGCCGCTCGGGAAGCGGCGCACTGGTGCGCCGGGCGGCGAGGACGGCCAGCACGACCCTCCCCTATGCCGGCGATGAACCGCCTCGGACTCAGCATGGTCTCCGCTCGGGGCCTGTGTCTTCCGTGGCCCCTGGCATGGAGTGCGGCGGTTCCACCGGGGTGCGGACCTGGCGCCGGGCGTGGCTTGTGGGTCCCAGGCGGTCCAGCGCCTGGCCCACCTCCCGGCGGACCCGGCCGTCGGCTGTCGTGTCGAGCACCGTGATCGTGGCGGCGTCGATGTCTTCCGGGCGCAGGCAGTGCAGTGCCGGGACGTCACGGACCCCTACTTCCGTGACGTTGGCCCCGAAGCCGTGGGTGGCGGCGACGCAGCACCCTGAGGATGCGTCCGGCTGTTCGGCGGCCGGCCCCTGATCACCGCGGCCAAGGGCGTACTGGGCCACACCACGGGGGCGGCCGGTGCGATCGAAGCGGCGCTGACGGTCCTGGCCATCACCCAGGGAACGGTTCCTCCCATCGCCAACTTCCGCCGCGCTGAGCACGATTGGGGTCTCCAGTTGGTCTCCGGCCGCCCCCGACCGCACCGCACCCGGCTGGCGCTGAGCAACTCGGTCGGCTTCGGACGACAGAACGCCGTCCTTGTCTTCCGCCCCTTCTGACCGAACAGGACGACGCCCCGTGGCCGGCGACGAGGGCTTCTCCTCCGATCGAGGGGCGGTCTCTCAGGAAGACCGCCCCTGATGGGACATCAGCCCGCTGGAGCGTCAGAGCTGGTAGAAGTCGGTGTAGTGGTTGGGCGAGTACCAGACCGCGCCGGTGTTGGAGTCGACGACGATCCGGTAGGCGTCCCGATGGGCGCCGCAGGCGCGCGGGTAGACGTCGTACTCGTAGAAGGTGTCACCGGAAGGCAACTCGCCGTCGTTGTTGTAGAACTCGCCGCCCGCGTAGCTGCACTGGCCGTCGGGCCAGTCGACCCAGCCCCGTGTGGTCGGGTAGCCGAGGTCGGACCAGGTCGAGTTGGCCGAGGCCGCGTCGGAACATCCGTCGATGTTGCAGGAGCTGTAGACCGCCGCATTCGCGGCAGGACTGTTGACGGCGGACACACTGAGCACGGACGCGATGGCGGCGAACAGCACCGCGAACCGCTTGGCCCAGGACAGCTGGGGACGTCGCAGAGTCAGCAAGGAACCCTCCAAGATGTGTACATGGACATGTCACCCTGCTGGCCTTGTGTGACGACCGGGTGTATCGCCGGTTGCCGGAGAGGGGCAATTGCCTTGTGATGCGGGCACATCATGCTCCGCTGCTCCGCTGTTCCGAGAGCGGACGGCCGGGCGGTCGCGGTCCCCCTGCGACGGGGCCACCACCGTCCACCTCGCCGCCGTCTTGAGAAGCGTGACCCGAACGGCCCTGTCGGGGGACCGCCGGGGCGGTGGAGGGTGGGGCGTGCGAACCGGCACGTACGCCACCGGACCACCGCCCCGGCATCGAAAGGAATCCCGATGTCCGTCGACACGCGGCAGGCACCTGCCCAGCCGACCGAGGACGAGCTGAGGGCGCTGGACGCCCACTGGCGCGCCGCGAACTACCTCTCCGTCGGCCAGATCTACCTCATGGCCAACCCCCTGCTGACCGAGCCACTGCGCCCGGAGCACATCAAACCGCGTCTGCTGGGCCACTGGGGCACTTCACCGGGCCTCAACCTCGTGTACACCCATTTCAACCGGGTGGTGAAGGCCCGTGGCCTGGACGCGTTGTGCGTCTGGGGGCCCGGCCACGGCGGGCCGGCGGTGCTCGCCAACTCCTGGCTGGAGGGCTCGTACACGCAGGTGTACCCCGACATCACCCGGGACGCGGCGGGTATGGCTCGGCTCTTCAAGCAGTTCTCCTTCCCCGGCGGGGTGCCGAGCCACGTCGCGCCCGAGACCCCCGGCTCGATCCACGAAGGCGGCGAGCTCGGCTACTCCCTCTCCCACGCCTACGGCGCCGCGCTGGACAACCCCGGCCTGCTGGTGGCTTGTGTGATCGGCGACGGCGAGGCGGAGACCGGACCGCTGGCCGCTTCCTGGCATGCGAACAAGTTCCTCGACCCGGTCGAGGACGGAGCGGTGCTGCCGATCCTGCACCTCAACGGGTACAAGATCGCCAACCCGACGGTGCTGTCCCGGCTCCCCGAGGCAGAGCTGGACGCGTTGCTGCGCGGCTACGGCCACGATCCGATCCACGTCACCGGCGACGACCCCGCCGAAGTGCACCGCGCGATGGCGCGGGCCATGGACACCGCCGTGGACCGCATCGCCGGAATTCAGCGTGCCGTGCGCCGGAACGGTGTCACCGATCGGCCCCGCTGGCCCGTCATCGTGTTGCGCACTCCGAAGGGCTGGACCGGCCCCGCGGAGGTCGACGGCCTGCCCGTGGAGGGCACCTGGCGCTCCCACCAGGTGCCGCTGGCCGCCGTGCGGGACAACCCCGAGCACCTGCGGCAACTGGAGCAGTGGCTTCGCTCGTACCGTCCCGAGGAGCTGTTCGACGAGCACGGCGCGCCGCGCGACGAGGTGCTGGCCTGCATTCCCGAAGGGGCCCGTCGGCTGGGCGCGACACCGCACGCCAACGGCGGCCTGCTGCTGCGTGAACTGCCCCTGCCGCCGCTGGAGCGGTACGCCGTCGCCGTCGACAAGCCCGGCGCCACCCTGCACGAACCCACTCGTGTCCTCGGCGACCTGCTCCAGGACGTCATGGCCGCCACCGCCGACCGCCGTGACTTCCGCCTGGTCGGCCCCGACGAGACCGCCTCCAACCGGCTCCAGGCGGTCTACGCGGCCAGCGGCAAGGCCTGGCAGGCGGAAACCCTCGAGGTGGACGAACATCTCGACCGGCACGGCCGGGTGATGGAGATCCTGTCCGAACACACCTGTCAGGGCTGGCTGGAGGGCTACCTCCTCACCGGACGGCACGGGCTGTTCTCCTGCTACGAGGCCTTCGCGCACATCGTCGACTCGATGGTCAACCAGCACATCAAGTGGCTGCGCACCACGCGCCGGCTGCCCTGGCGTGCCCCCATCGCCTCCCTCAACTACCTGCTGACCTCGCACGTGTGGCGTCAGGACCACAACGGCTTCTCCCACCAGGACCCCGGCTTCGTCGACCACATCCTCAACAAGAGCCCCGAGGCCGTCCGGGTCTACTTCCCGCCCGACGCCAACACGCTGCTCTCGGTGGCCGACCATGCGCTGCGCAGCCGCGATTACGTCAACGTGATCGTGGCGGGCAAACAGCCCTGCTTCGACTGGCTGTCGATGGCGGAGGCGAACGTGCACTGTGCGCGTGGCGCCGGGATCTGGGAGTGGGCCGGCACCGAGGACGGCTCGCGGGAGCCCGACGTCGTCCTCGCCTGCGCGGGGGACGTACCGACCCAGGAGGTGCTGGCCGCAGCCCAGTTGCTGCGCCGGCACCTGCCGGAGCTGGCGGTGCGCGTGGTGAACGTCGTGGACATCGCCCGGATGCTGCCGAGCGAGGAACACCCGCACGGGTTGAGCGACTTCGAGTACGACGGACTCTTCACCGCCGACCAGCCGGTGATCTTCGCGTACCACGGATACCCGTGGCTGATCCACCGCCTGGCCTACCGGCGTACCGGTCACCACCACCTGCACGTGCGCGGCTACAAGGAGATCGGCACCACGACCACCCCCTTCGACATGGTCGTCCGCAATGACCTCGACCGCTACCGCCTGGTCATGGACGTCATCGACCGCGTGCCCGGCCTCGCGGTCCGCGCGGCGGCCCTACGCCAGAACATGGCGGACGTACGACAGCGCCACCACGGCTGGATCCGCGCACACGGCGTGGACCTGCCCGAGGTGACCGACTGGACGTGGGACGGCTGAGGAACGGAACGACCGCTGCCCGGCGGCGCCTCGCGGTGCCGGGCAGCGGTCGCTGACGAGGTTCACGGCGGCAGGCCGGGCCGCCCAGGAGGCCGTCGGGCGGGCGGTGGCGCCAGGATCCGCAGCCGTGCCTCAGGCGGAAACGTCCAGCCAGGGGGCGCGAGCCCGCTCGTACGCCGCGATCCGGTCAGCGGCGCGCAACGTCACCTCCAGCTGGGTCAGCCCGGAGACGAGCCTGTCGCGGGCGTCGTCGTCGAGTCGGAACGGCGCCGCCCGGACCCCGGCTGCCGCGCAGGTGACCGTTCGCTCAGCCACGTCGACGCTGATCTCGGCGGTGGCGTCGGCAGTGGTGGCGGCCATCAGGGCAGCGGCCACCGCCGGCTCGCACCAGACGGGGACCAGCCCGGCGTTCGGCATGTTGTTGCGGAAGATGTCCGCGAACCCCGGTGCGATCACCGCCCGGAAACCCCACTCGTGCAGCGCCCACGGCGCGTGCTCACGCGACGAACCGCAGCCGAAGTTCGGGCCGCTGACCAGGATCGCCGCCCCGGCACGCTCGGGCCGGTTGAGGACGAAGCCCGGGTCGCGGCGCCACTGCTCGAAGAGGCCGTCGGCGTAACCGGTGCGGGTGGTGTTCTTCAGCCATGCGGCGGGGATGATCTGGTCGGTGTCGACGTTGGGCCGGTCCAGGGGCACCCCACAGCCGGTGACACGGATGATCGGTTCCATACGGCTTCTCCCTCACAGGTCGGCCGGCGTGGCGAAACGCCCGGCAACGGCGGTGGCGGCGGCCGTGGCGGGGGACACGAGATGCGTCCGGGCGCCGGCCCCCTGCCGGCCTTCGAAGTTGCGGTTGGAGGTCGACGCACAGCGCTGACCCGGCGCGACGGTGTCGCCGTTGATGCCGACGCACATCGAGCAGCCCGGCATGCGCCATTCGAAGCCCGCCGCGGCGAAGACCCGGTCCAGCCCTTCCTGCTCGGCCAGCTGACGCACGAGCATCGAGCCGGGGACGACCAGGCCGCGTACGCCGTCGGCCACGCGCCGCCCGCGCAACACGTCGGCCGCGGCGCGCAGATCCTCGATCCGGCTGTTGGTGCAGGAACCGATGAACACCACATCGATGCCGACGTCGCGCATCTTGGTGCCGGGGCGCAGGTCCATGTAGGCGAGGGCGCGCTCGGCGGCGGCCCGCTCGCCGGGATCGGTGCTGTCGGCGGGGTCGGGGACCACGCCGTCGACCGGCACGCTCTGCCCGGGGTTCGTGCCCCAGGTCACCCGCGGCGCCAACGACCCTGCGTCGAAGACCAGTTCACGGCCGAAGACCGCGTCCGGGTCGCTGCACAACGTCCGCCATTCGGCGACGGCCTGCTCCCACAGCTCGCCGCGCGGGGCCCGGGGGCGACCCTTCAGGTACGTGAACGTGGTGTCGTCGGGAGCGACCAGACCACTGCGCGCGCCCATCTCGACGGCCATGTTGCACAGCGTCATCCGCCCCTCCATGGACAGCGCGCGCACGGCGGGGCCCCGGAACTCGATGAGCGTTCCCGTGCCCGCGTCGGTGCCGCCGGCAGCGAGGATGCCCAGCGCGAGGTCCTTGGCGGTGACACCCGGCGGGAGTTCCCCGGTGACCGTGACGGCCATGGACTCCGGCCGGCGGGCCCGCAGGGTCTGCGTGGCAAGGACGTGCTCGATCTCGCTGGTGCCGATGCCGAACGCGATGGCGCCGAACGCGCCGTGGGTGGCGGTGTGGCTGTCGCCGCAGACGATGGTCGTACCGGGCCGGGTGAGCCCCATCTGCGGGCCGATCACGTGCACGATGCCCTGCCCCGGGCTTCCCACCGGGTGCAGCTCGATGTCGTTGTCGCGGCAGTTGTCGGCGAGCACCTGCAACTGCTTGGCGGCGCCCGCGTCCGGCGGCAGCTCGCGCCCGTCGGTCGGGACGTCATGGTCGGAGGTGGCGACCGCGAGGGCGGGGCGGCGTACCGCGCGGCCGGCCTCGCGCAACCCGGCGAACGCCTGGGGCGAACTGACCTCGTGCAGCAGGTGCAGGTCGATGTAGATGAGGTCGGCTGCCCCGGACTCGACGACGTGCAGGTCCCAGATCTTGTCTACCAGGGTTTTCCGGGTCATGAGACTCGCCCTTTCAGAGCATGTCGCTGACGGCTGGTGCGTCAGGAGGAACTCGACGCCGGGAAGTGGCGGCGGCGGATCAGCGCGCGGTCGGCTTTGCCGACGACGGTGCGCGGGATCCGGTCGAATGCCAGGACCGCACCGGTCAGTCCGTGCGCGGCGAGGAGCTTGTCGACCGCGGTGACGGCGTCGTCGTCGGGGGTTCCCGGTGCCGCGCGCAGCACCACGAGCACGCGGTTGCTCAACGTGTCCGTGTCGGCGGCGAGGCTGACGGACTCGGCGACCGGGCATTGCTTCGCGATGAGTTCGTCGAGGAGGGGAACGGCCAGGGGGCCGTCCGTGGCCAGCACGAGGTCGGTGACGCGCCCGAGCAGGCGGAGGCTGCCGTCGTCCAGGCGCTGGGCGACGTCGCCGGTCCAGAAGTCGGGGCCACGGAAGGTGGCCGCGTTGGCCTCGGCGTCGTCCAGGTAGCCGTCGCTGGTGCAGTCGGAGGTGAGCACCAGATGGCCGAGGTCGTCCCGGTCGTACCCGGCAAGCGCCTCCAGACGGGCGCGAACGCCCGCGACCTCCCGCATACCGCCGACGCTCTGCACCTCGTCCGCCATGTTGCCCAGGGCGAGGCCGAACTCGGTCGAGCCGTAGATGTGGCGGATGCGGATGCCGAGTACATCGGCAGCCCCGGCGATGAGGGCCGGGCTCGCGTACGCGCCGCCGCACATCGGGCGGCGCAGCCGGGAGAGATCGGTGCCGGGCCGTTGCCCGGCGGCCGCCATCATGTCCGCGTAGTGATTGGGCAGCATGCTGGTGTAGGTGGCACCGGTCGCGGCCAGCTGCGACAGCAGCGTCGCGGGCTCCGCGCCCGGGTCGGCGAGGATCAGACGGGCGCCGGCGAGCAGCGCCGCGAAGGCGTGCAGGTCGGTCGCGTGCGCCACGTCAAGGGTGTGCCTGCAGAAGAACGCGTCGCGCTCGGTCGCTTCGATGTGGGCGATCCAGCGCCGGCGCTCGCGTACGAAGGGCTCCTGGCGCCAGGTGACGAGCTTGGGCGCCTTCGTCGAGCCGGAGGTCCACAGCATCCGGAAGGTCCCCGGCGCAATCGCCCGCCCCTCCGGCGCAATCGCGCGTCCCTCCGGTGCGATCGCCCGTCCGCCCGGTGCAATGGCCCGTGCGCCCGGCGCCGGGCCGGCCGCGGCGCCGGAGGTCTGCAACTCGGCGAGTTCCACGCGGGGCGTCGTGACGCCTGCGCGGTGGTGGTTCTCGGGGCCGACCCAGAGCACGGGTTCCGTCATCCGCAAGGCACGGGCCACGGCGGCGGCGTCGAAGTCGGCGAGCAGCGGGACATAGGCGGCACCGGCCGCGCAGACCCCGAGCAGGAAGGCGACGTAGGAGGCGTCGTTGGCCAAGCCCGAGCAGACGACCACACGGCCCTCGGTGACGCCGCGGGCGCGCAGGCCGACCGCGATCCGGTCGGCCTGCGCGAGGAGTTCGGCGTACGTGGTGCGCTCGCCGGCCGTCGTCTCGACTGCAATCGCTTTCGGCCGGCGCCGCGCGATTTCGTGGATTGCTTCGTAGAGTGCCGTCATGCGGAGACCCAGCCGGCGTAGGTGGCGAAGCGGAAGTCCTTGGCGAGGCAATCGACGCTGCGGAAACCGGCGTCGCGCAGCCACTGCAATTGGGTTTCCAGGTCGATGCAGACGTCGAATTTCATGCGCTCGCGGCCAGCCGCCCATTCGTGGGCCGGCGCCTGCTCACGGGCCACGTGCAGTTCGTGCTGACTGTCGTAGAGGGATTCCAGGTGCGGCAGCGGGCCTTGCACCTGTTCGACGTTGACGAAGACGCCGCCGGGGCGCAGCGCGTCGTGGATGCGCCGGAACAGGTGGCGCTTGTCGGTGTGGCTCAGGTGGTGGATCGCGAGACCGGAGACGACCGCGTCGAACTCCCCCTCCGGCAGCGGGTCGGTCAGGTCCCCGGTCTGCACCGTGACCCCTTCCTGGCTGGCGAAGCGGCTTCGGGCCTGCGTCAGCATCAGTTCCGAGCGGTCGACGAGCACCACGTTCGCCTCGGGGAGTTCACGCAGGATGGCCGCGCTCAGCAGACCGGTGCCGGCGCCGAGATCGAGTACCCGCGGCACGGCCGGCACGGTCGCCGCGACGGTACGCACCGCGGCCTCGTAGATCAGGTCGAACGACGGAATGAGCTGACGGCGCAGCGCGTCGAACGTTGTCGGGTCCCAGAGGTCGTTTCCCTTGATCTCAAACGCTTGCGTCATGTCTTCTCTCCGTTCGTCACCATGCCGCCGATGCGGAAGCGTGGTGAGTCTTGCGGCGCGAAAGAAGTGGTGTCAACGCCGTTGCCGTAAAGCGCAATGGCGCCTCCTTTTCTGCTGTCTTCGCTTCTGCGCAGTTTCCTGGATGGCCACTCCTTCGCTGGCTAGCCTGGTTTGCAATTTATGCGCGAGGAGTGTCCATGACGAACGAATTCGCGGCCCGCCCGGTCTGGAATGAGCAGCGCCCGAGCCCCATGCCGGCACACCGCTACCGCTCGTACGCCGAGGAGGTCGAACCAGTTCTGCTGCCGGACCGGACCTGGCCGGACCGGACGATCACCCGTGCCCCGCTGTGGTGCTCGGTCGATCTGCGCGACGGTAACCAGGCCCTCGCCGAGCCGATGGACCCGGCCCGTAAGCACCGCTTCTTCCAACTGCTCGTGCGGATGGGCTACAAGGAGATCGAGGTCGGCTTCCCCGCGGCCAGCGCGGCGGATCTCACGTTCATCCGGGAGATCATCGAGAGCGAGGCCATCCCGGACGACGTCCGCATCCAGGTCCTCTCGCCGTGCCGGCCCGAGCTCATCGACCGCACGGTCGAGGCCGTCGCCGGGGTGCGCAAGGTGACCTTGCACATCTACAACCCGACCTCCGAGCTGCAGCGCCGGGTGGTCTTCCGTCAGGAGCGGGCGCAGATACGCGAGCTCGCCGTCGCGGCGGCCCGCCGTCTCGCCACGGCCGCCGAGTCGCTGACCGGTGCCGACGTGCGCCTGCAGTATTCGCCGGAGTCGTTCACCGGCACCGAGCCGGGCTTCGCGGCCGAGGTCTGCAACGCGGTCCTCGACGTCTGGCAGCCCACCCCGCAGCGCCCGGCCACGATATGCCTGCCGGCCACGGTGGAGATGACCACCCCGAACACGTACGCCGACTCGATCGAGTGGATGAGCCGCAACCTGGAGCGACGCGACTCGGTCATTCTCTCGCTGCACCCGCACAACGACCGCGGCACCGCCGTCGCCGCCGCCGAACTCGGCCTCGCCGCCGGCGCGGACCGTATCGAGGGCTGTCTGTTCGGCAACGGCGAACGCACCGGAAACGTCTGCCTCGTCACGCTGGGCATGAACCTGTTCAGCCGCGGCGTCGACCCCGAGATCGACTTCTCCGACCTGGGCGAGGTCCGCCGGGTCGTGGAGGAATGCACGGCACTGCCTGTGCACGAACGCCACCCATGGGGCGGCGAACTCGTCTTCACCGCCTTCTCGGGCGGCCACCAGGACGCCATCAGCAAGGGGATCTCGGCACTCGCCGACGAGGCCCACTCAAGCGGCTACGACTTGCGCGACGAACACTGGCAGGTTCCCTACCTGCCGATCGACCCCAGCGATGTCGGCCGAGAGTACGAACCGGTCGTGCGGGTCAACTCGCAGTCCGGCAAGGGCGGCGTGGCGTTCGTGCTCAACGACTCCTACGGACTGCACCTGCCCCAGCAACTCCGCGCGGACTTCGCCGTCCTGGTCCAGCAGGTCACGGACCGCGAAGGCGGCGAACTGAGCCCGCAAGAACTGCGCGAGCTTTTCGACACCGCGTACACACCCGGCCCCGGCCGGCTGCAACTCCTCGACCACACGCCGTCCTCCGTCACGGTCGGCCTCGACGGCATCGACAAAGAAATACCGCTGACCGGGACCGCGTCGCTGCCCGCATTCGCCGACGCACTCGCCCAACTCGGCCTGGAACTCACCATCACCGCGGCCACGGCTCACGAACTGCCCGACGGCGGGGCAATCGCCTATCTGAACAGCGGCGGCACCTGGGCCATCGGGACCGGCAAAGACACCACCACGGCAGAACTCACCGCCGCCGTCGGCATCATCAACCAGACGCAGAAACGTCTATAGCTGCGTGATCGCGCGATGAGTAAATCTATTTATGAGCGCGATAAAAAGCTGAACTTGGACCGTGTGCAGCACCTCTGGTTAAGCTGACACGAAACGAAGCTGAAAGCTTTTTCGGCGTTTCACTGAAGGGAATAGAGGAATCCCGACATGCCTGATCCGCAGCAGTACGACTTCCCGCGCCTGGCCGATTTCACGGCGGCGCTCACCTCGGAGACCTTCGGGAAATGGCAGGAGCTCGTCGACGACTACGCCCACCGCGCCGAGCTGGCCGGGGAGTGCCGGCGCCTTGCCGACCTGGCCTTCCACGGCCGCGACGCCGCGGCCCGCGAGCACCTGCACGAAGTACTCGCGGTCATCTACGCCTACGAGTTCAGCCAGTCCGCGTCACGCAACCCCGACCAGGACCCCCAGCCGATCCTGCGGGACGTCACGAGCATCCTCGAGAACGCCATGCTGGACCATGAGTTCCGGCAGGTGCCCGAGGAGTTGCTGAGCGGCTATCCCAGCGGTGAGAAGGAGTACGTACGCTGGCTCAAGGCCCTCATACAGGACCACCCGGCGAGCGCCCACCCGCTGTACTCCGAGCACCTGACGAACTCGGCGACGGTCGAGGACATACGCTTCCTGCTGGCCCAGGAGACCTCCCTGGACCCGCGCTTCGACGACATCCTCGCCGTCATGCAGTTCGGCGCGACCGGCGTCGAGAAGATGGAGATCGCGGCCAACTACTGGGACGAGATGGGCAACGGCGAGTTCGCCGACGTCCATACGACACTCTTCTCCCAGTGCCTCACCTCGATCGGCGTCGACCAGGGCTACGTCGAGTCGAATCTGCTGCTCGCCGCCAAGGAATGCGGCAACATCTCGGCCGGCCTCGCGCTCAGCCGCCGGCACTACCTGCGCGCCATCGGCTACTACGGCGTCACCGAGTTCCTGGCCCCCCGGCGTTTCCGCCAGTTGGTCACCGCATGGGACCGCCTCGGGCTCCCGCCGGAGGGCAAGGTCTACCACGACATCCACATCAGCGTCGACGCCCACCACGCGGCCGGCTGGTACAAGAACGTCATCGGGCCGGTCGTCGAGCGCGATCCCGCCGCCGGCCGCGAGATCGCGCTCGGCACCCTTGTGCGGCTCAACACCTCGGCGCACTACCTCGACCAAGTCCTCGAAGTGTGCCTGAAGCAGCCCCTGCCCGCCTGAACCACCGTTGCCCCGCCTCTCCCGAAAGGCATCGACCGTGACTCTCAACGCGCAGCACTTTCAGGTCTTCGACCTCCCCGAGACGGGTGAGGACATTCTGAAGAGTTTCGAGGACCTCGCCTTCGACGAGTACATCGGCAACGGCAACCGCTGGCGCCGCTTCTCCCAGTACCGGCTCGAACACCGGGACGGCGCCTGGCACTTCGAGCGGCTCCCGCACCGCCCGTACGTCACCTACTCCAAGTTCAACCCGATCGCGGGCGGCATCCGGCGGCACTACCAGCCGATCCAGATCGACCTGGTCGAGCACATCCGGGAGGCCTGCGCCCAGATCCCGCTGCCCGAGGACGACATCTGGCAGATCAACGTCCACCAGTACCGGGTCATCGCCAACAAGGAGCTGCAGGGCGTCGTCGTCCCGGAAGGCGTGCACCAGGACGGCCACGAGTTCGTGGTGATCTCCGTCTACAACCGTGTCGGCATCACCGGCGCCGAGCTGACCCTGCGCAGCGCGGACGACAAGGAGAAGCCCATCTTCACCGCGACCCTGCCGGCGGGGCAGGCCATCGCGTTCGACGACCGTGCGCTGTGGCACTACGTGACCGACATCGTGCCGATCGAGGAGGAGGGCCACCGCGACATCACGGTGGTGTCGTTCTCGCGCTGGAGCGAACGCTGGTACGGCGAGGCCTTCGAGGAAGGTGCCATCAGCGAGGGCCGCGGATGACCACGCTCATGAAGTACCACACCCTCGGCAATGACTACCTCGTTGCCGACCCGGAGCTCGGCGCGCCCGCGCCGGGCGCCACGGCCACCCGGGTCCTGTGCGACCGACGTACCGGCGTCGGGGCGGACGGGGTGCTCTACGGCCCCCTCCCCGCCGCGGACCCGGCGGCCGACCCCCAGGACACGTTCGAGGTACGGGTCTTCAACTCCGACGGTTCCGAGTGCGCGCGCAACGCGAACGGCTTGCGCATCTTCGCCCGGTACCTGCGCGAGCACGGCCGCACGCGCCGCGACGAGGTCACGCTGCGGACACCCGGCGGAGACGTGAGGGTGCGGCTCGGCAGCCCGGTCACCGCCGCCAGCACCATCGACCTGGGCTCGTGGACCCACCACAGTCCCGCGGTGGCCGGCGGTGCGGAGCTGGTCGGCGTGCCACTCGAGATCGAGCCGGGCACCCAGGTGAACGCGACGGCGGTCCACAACGGCGTGCCGCATCTGGTCGCGCTGGTCGACGATGCGACCGCCGAGCTCGCCGCCCGGCTCGGCCCGGCGATCGTCGGGTACGCCGGCTTCGCGGAGCGGCCCAACGCCGAGCTGCTCACCGTCGAGGACCGGCGCACCCTGCGGATCCAGATCTGGGAACGGGGTGTCGGTTACGCCCTGGCTTCCGGCAGCGGTGCCTGCGCCGCCGCCTGCGCCGCCTACCGGCTGGGGCTCACCGATCCCTCGGTGACCGTGGTCATGCCCGGCGGCACCGTGGCCGTGGAGATCACGGGGGACGAGCGGGTGCTGCTCTCCGGACCCAGTTCCTGCGTCGGCCAGGTGACCTTGGCCGACGAGTTCGTGCCGCACCTGCACGGGGAGCGGCCACAGTGAACCGGGACACCCGCGACCCGGCGCAGACGGCGCAGGGTGCCTCCGCGCCGGCAAGACGTGCCCTGAAGATCCTCCCCGGAGGCTGCCCGCTGGACTGCCCGGACGCATGTTCCTGGCAGGTCGAGGTCGAGGACGGCGTCGCGGTGCGGCTGCGCGGAAACCCGGACCATCCTTACACCCGCGGAACGCTGTGCGTGAAGGTGAACCAGTACCTGGAGCACACACGGGCACCCGACCGTCTGACACATCCCCTGCGCCGGACCGGGCGCAAGGGCGAGGGCCGGTTCGAGCGCATCGGCTGGGACGAGGCGCTCGGCGAGATCGCCGACCGTCTCACGGAGGTGATCGACCGGTACGGCGGCCAGGCCATCTGGCCTTACCAGGGAACCGGGAACCTGGGCTATCTGCAGGGCCTGCAGGGGCGCGCCGGCAGCCGGCTGTGGAACACCTTGGGCGCGTCCCGCCACGACATGACGATCTGCTCGATCGCAGGCCTGGTGGGCACCGGTTACACGCTCGGCACCAGTCGAGGCATCGACCCCGAGGATCTGCGCCACGCCCGGCTCATCCTGCTGTGGGGCTGCAACACGCTCACCACGAGCCACCACCTCTGGAAGGTGCTGTCGCAGGCACAGCGGTCCGGGGCGTACGTCGTGGCCATCGATCCGGTCCTGACCAAGACGGCTCGGCTCGCCGACGAGCATGTGCCGCTCAACCCCGGCACGGATGCGGCGTTCGCCCTCGGGCTGCTCAACGTGGTGATATCGCTCGGCGCCGAGGACCGCGCGTACCTGGCGGAACACACGGTGGGCTGGCCCGAGTTCCGCGCACGCATCGAGCAGTTCACGCCGGAACGTACGGCGGAGATCTGCGGGCTGCCGGTGGAGACGGTCGAGCGACTCGGGCGGCGCCTGGCCGTCACCCGGCCCACCGGGATGAAGGCGGCGCAGGGGATCCAGCGGCACGCCGGGGGCGGCATGGCACTCCGTACGCTGGCGGCGCTGCCCGGGGTGACGGGTGACTGGAAGCTCCCGGGCGGCGGTCTGGCCTACTCGACGGACGGTTACTTCGGCGGCGACCGTGAGGCACTCTTCCGTGACGACCTGCTGCCCGGGCCGGTACGAAGCCTCTCGATGACCCGCCTCGGCGAGGCGCTCACCACGGTCGACGATCCACCGGTCAAGGCGTTGTTCGTCTACGGGGCCAACCCGGCCACGGCGGTGGGCGGCCAGGGCCAGGTGCACACGGGCCTGCTGCGCGAAGACCTGTTCACCGTGGTCATGGAGCATTTCCGCACCGACACGGTGGACTACGCCGACATCGTGCTGCCGGCCACGATGCAGACCGAGCACACCGATCTGCTCGACGGGTACGGGCACATGTACATCACGTGGAACGAGCCCGCGGTCGCCCCGCCCGGCGAGTGCCTGTCGACCACGGAGACATTCCGCCGGCTCGCGGCGCGGCTGGGCCTGACGGATCCGAGCCTCTTCGACTCCGACGAAGACCTCGCCCGGCAGCTGCTGTCCAGTGGCCACCCCTCGCTGGACGGCGTCGACCTGGACCGGCTGCGCAGGGAGGGCTTCGTCCGGCTCAACTACCCCAGTCCCTTCGTGCCGTTCGCGGACGGCTTTCCCACGCCGTCGGGGAAGCTGGAGTTCGTGTCCGAGACGGCGGCCGCCGACGGGTACGACCCGCTGACCGGATACACGCCCCCCAAGGAGGCCGCGGATCCGGAGCTGGCACGCAGGCTGCCGCTGGTGCTCATCTCCTCGGCCCAGCACTTTTTCCTCAACACGACGTTCGCGAACAAGGAGTCACTGGTGCGCCGGGCCGGGGCACCCTTCGTGGAACTGCATCCCGACGACGCGGCGGCCCGGGGACTGGTCGAGGGTCAGCAGGTGCGGATCTTCAACGACCGGGGCGCCTTCACCGCGCAGCTGCAGGTGAGCGACTCGGTGCGGCCGGGGGTGGCCCGCACCACCAAGGGCTGGTGGTCGAAGCTCACCGGGAACCAGGCGGGCGTCAACGCCACCGTGGCCGAGCGGGACTCGGACATGGGCGGCGGCGCCGTCTACCACGACAACCGCGTCGAGGTCTCCGCGACCGAGCAGCGAGGGTGAGACATGGACGACAACGAGGCAAGGCGCGCGGCGCTCCTCCTGGACGCACAGGCCAAGGCGGAGGAGCTGTTCGAGGAGATCGGGCGCCGACACCTGATCGTCGCCGGGAAGGGTGAGCGGGAACTCAGCGATCAGATCCGGGACTTGGCGCACGAGATGTTCGGCATCGCACGCTTCTGGCACAAGCGCATCGTGCGCGCGGGCCCGAACACCCTGCACCCCTACCGCGTGAACCCCCCGGACCGGCCGATCGCCGAGGACGACATCGTGTTCTGCGACTTCGGGCCGCTCCTCGAACAGTGGGAGGCTGATTTCGGCCGCACGTACGTGCTCGGTGACGATCCGGTCAAGCATCGTCTCCGCGACGACCTGCCGGTCATCTTCGACGCCGGCCGCCGCTACTTCCGCGACCGTCCCGACGTCACCGGCGCGCAGCTGTTCGCCGAGATACGACGGCTGGCCGGCGAGGCGGGCTGGGAGATCGGCGCCAGCCACGCCGGACACTTGGTCGGGGAGTTCCCGCACGAGCGCATCAACGGCGACGACATCGAGTACTACATCACCACCGGCAGCGACGAACCGATGCGCCGCCCCGACCGTGCCGGGCGGCTCTGCCACTGGATTCTGGAGATCCACCTCGTCGACCGGTCCCGGGGGTTCGGCGGCTTCTACGAGCAGTTGCTCGACCTCGGCCGATGACGCCCGTCGAGCGTCAGCGGCGAAGGAAGCAGCCAACTGCCCAGTTGCTCCGTACGGCCGCCGCGAGGTCCGCGGCGGCCGATGACTCGAACGTTACGGTGAGCTGGTCAGGCTGGGCATCAGGGGGACCTGTCCGGGTTCGTCGACCAACGGGAACTGGCGGAGGGCCGCTTGGGCGACGGAGAACGCGGCCTCGACCACGTCAGCCGGTGTGCCCGGCGCGTGGACGAAGGAGACCGGCACGGACCCGGGATGAAACGGGAGCATGCCTTGGGGGACGGGTGTCAGATTCCACTTCTCGCCGCTGTTGGCGAGCAGGCCGATGACGCCGAGCCCGGCCCGGGTGGCCGCGCGCAGCCCGGCCAGGTCGGGGCCCTCGTAGGCAACGTGCCACGGAACCCCCTGGCGGTCGAGGGCGCTGACGATGTGGGTGCGCGTATTGCACGGCTCGGCGGGCAGCACCATCGGAAGGGAACGGCCGGCGGCCAGACTTGCGGCGTCGTGTGCGTACCAGGCCAACTGCAGCGAGCCGAGCGAGCGGCTCCGTTCACCGCGGGAACGGCTGATGATGACGGCGATGTCGGTCTGCTGCTCGGCCGTCCGCGCGGCGATGTGCTCACTCGCCCCGATCCGCGCGGTCAGCGTGACCCGAGGCAGCGCGCGGGTGAGGCCGGCGAGCAGGTCCTGGAGGACGTCTTCCAACTGCTCCGAGACGCCTATGGTGAGCCGGAGGCCGTCCCTCGGGGCAGTCAGCCGGGCCATCGCCTCGTCATTGACGGTGAGGATTTTGCGAGCATAGAAAAGCAGTTCCTCGCCGGCGTCGCTGAGTTCGAGTCGGCCCCTGGTCCGCACGAAGACCGGTCCGTGCAGGACCGCTTCGAGGCGGCGAATATGATAGCTTACTGCGGGCTGGGTCAGTGCGAGCACATCCGCCGCCCGTCGGAAACTCCCCGTTTCCACTATCGTGCTCAGCGTTCGCAGCTGATTCACGTCGAGGTTACGAGACGTGATTGTTCGTTCTGGACTCATACGTCGTCACTTTCGCATTCGGCAAGCAGCCTCGAACATCCCCCGAAATACCCGAACTAACTCTCACGAAGAACGGGTTCGCGCACATCCTCAGGCGGGACGCTCATCGAGCGTGTTCTCAGTAACGACCGTGGTCATGTGCGATGTTGGTGATGGCGGGTTGGCGCGGCGTCGGACACGTGGCGCAGATACGGCTGCGGGCGCCGACGGCGATGCCGAGCTGGAAGCGGTTGTTGATGCCCAACCCGTCCATCATGGAGCGGAGCATGTAGGTCACGGTGCGACGGCTGACACCGAGCCGCCGGGCCGCGCTGGCATCGGTATGGCCGGCGGCCAGTAAGGCGATCAGCCTTTCGTGGCGGTTCTCGACCGTCTCACTCGGACTGTACGGAGGTGCGGTGATGGTGCGCGGAAGTATCTGCTCACATTTGTTGCACATTACTCGAACCAATCTGAGATTGTCATACTGGTCGAATGATGAAGAACACCCCGGTCTGCCCATTGGGGCAGGACAGCGGGAGGATCCACTTTCTCGATTGCCCGGGATCGCCCCGGTATGAGACAACGATGTCAAGTGGGATCCTTGCAAATGGCCGAATCTGAACCCGGCTGCGAGCACGACTGGGAGAACAAATTCCACAGTTCCCCTTCGATCCCGACCGGTCCAGGTGCCATGCGAAACGCTACGTTCGATCGCGCGACTGAGCCACGCACTATCGATACGTGGATACGGCACCGCCCGGCACGTTTGAAAGCCTGGTCAACCGCTGTTGGGTGGGTGTGCCCGGAACCGCGTGAAGTGAGAACAGACGCTGCCGTGACCGCGAACTCATCATCAGCGCGTGGTCGAAGTCCAGGCGGCCGACGCCGTCGACCAGCACACTCACGGCCGGAGAAGGCTCCCGGGAGACCTGGTGCTCGTCCCACATCCGCGAGAATTCAGCGCTCGCCATGTACAGATCGGCCACCAGCGCTGCCGCGGCCGCGTCGTGGCCGCGCTCAGCCACGATGACGCGCAGGTAGGCGACGTAATTACGGCCGATGGCCTCCTGGTGCTCCGGCGAGTTCAGCATCGAGCGCCGCCAGCGGCCCGAACCGAACCAGCACCAGAACATGTTTCCTTCCCAGCCGGGCAGGCCGACGGCGGCGCCGAACAGCGTTGCGTGCAAACCGTTCTGCGCCACGATGGTGGCGAGGTCGTCCACGACGAACGCCGGGGACGTCGCCGCCATCGCCCGCATGACCGACAGCAGTTCGGGATCGACGACGCCGTCCGGTTTCGCCACTGCCACTGCGGGCTCGGCGCGCCCGGCCAGCAGGTACAGGTAGGCACGCTCGTCCGGGTCCAGCCGCAACGCGCGGGCCAGCCCGGCGAGTATGGCGGCCGACGGCTGTGGTGCACGGCCCTGTTCCAGCCGTTCGTAGTAGGTCGTCGATATGTTCGCCAGGCGCGCCACCTCGTCCCGGCGCAGTCCCGGTGTCCGGCGCCGTTGACCGGTCTGCAGCCCGACCACCTCTGGTGACAACGCGTCACGTCTCCGGCGCAGGAAATCGGCCAGGGCCTCCCGCGTGGTCGACTCGGTGTTCTCCCGCATCGACTAGACCCCCCTGCGCAGGTCACAAGACACCCACCCTGATACCGTTTTGGCGATCATCACCTCGCGGGCGAGTCCTAAGCCCAGGGAGGCTCTGATGCCAAGGGCTTGCCGGTTGCGCGTGACGGCCACATTCACTCCTTTGGAGTAGGGGTGACTGAGCCTAGTAGGACTACGTCAGGTCTGACGTGATCTTGGCGTGGCTCGCGTGTCGTGCTGGGCAGGGGCCGATGGCAGGTGGTGGAGGGAGCCGAGCGCCTGGCAGCGGGCGACTCTGGCACGGGGGCGGGGCGCGCATCGTCGGTCACCCGGGCCGTGACCCTGCCTGTCCAGCCCCACGGAATCCACCTGGCAAATCCAGGCTCAGCCGGTAATCCCCGCCCGTTAATGATTCTCGCGGCAGAAACTCTCCGATTCTTGTCATCTTGGGCAAGGTCTTCTGGTGTCTTCGCGCGGTGCGCATTGTGCGGTGACCTGCGTCTATAAAATTCGTTTATCGGCGCTTCGGGACATGCGATTGCGTGGCGGTCGCATATAAGAAAGTTTGATCATCTGCCGGAGTGTAATTTCGCGGACTGGCCGTATATTTTGATCATCGTACCCGGGGGGATCGATTGGAGCTCTCACCATGCTCGAAGTGATTCATCATGTCCGGCGTCCCGGTGCCGGTCCGACCGTGTTGTTCGTCCCGGGCCTGGGAATGACCTCGCACTGTTTCGCGCCGGTGGCGGCCGGCCTCGGTCCCGACTACGACGTTGTCACCGTGGACCTGCGCGGGCATGGGGCCAGCCCGGAACCTCCGCTCGGCTGGACCATCGAGGACGCCGCGGCCGACCTGGCGCAGGTCATCGAGCACCTCGACCTGCACGATGTCACGCTCGTCGGCTGGTCGCTCGGCGCGACCGTCACCTACAACTACCTCGACCGGTATGGGACCGACCGGGTCTCCCGGCTGGTCTCGGTGGAGATGTCGCCACACTTGCTGCGGGAGGAGGGCTGGGAGCACGCGGCGTTCGGTGGTCTGGACGCGGTCGGCGCCCTGCAGGCGACCCAACAGCAGTGGACCGACCCGGACACCTACCTCACCGCCTTGATCGAGAACTGCTTCGCCTCCGGGAGCGAGCCCGAACCCGGCGCACTGCAGCCGTTGTTGGCCGAATCGCTGAAGACGTCGCGGCTGGCGCTGCTGGCCCTGTGGAGCGGGGTCCTCGCCCAGGACTGGCGCGAGCGGATCGGTGCGCTGACGCTGCCGACGTTGCTGCTGCACGGGGCGAAAAGCCGCATCTTTCCCACCGAGGTCGGCAAATGGCTGCTGGGTGCGTTCCCCGATGCCCGGCTGGAGATGTTCGCGCGGAGTGGCCACGCTCCCTTCCTCGAGGAACCGGACCGCTTCGTCCACGTGCTCCGCGACTTCGTGGACGGGACGGCGGGCGCGTGAGTCGGCTGCGCGGCAACCCTTGGGCAACGCTGGTCGTGTTGTCCCTGGGCTACTTCATGACCTTGCTGGACTCGACGATGGTCACCATCGCGATCCCCAGCATCATCGACTCGATGCACGCCACGCTCCCTCAGGTGCTGTGGTCGCTGAACAGCTACATCATCACCATCACCGTACTGTTGATCACCGCGGGCCGCTTGGGCGACCGCTACGGCCCGCGTCAGGTATTCGTCGTGGGCATCCTGCTCTTCACCGTCGCGAGCCTGCTGTGCGGGCTCGCGACGGTACCCGGCATCCTGGTCGGCGCCCGGGTGCTGCAGGGTGCCGGTGCCGCGCTGCTCATGCCGCAGAGCCTGACCCTGATCGTGGCCGCCTTCCCGCGCGAGCGGCGCGGTACGGCACTGGGGGTGTGGGGCGCCATCGGCGGGGTGGCCTCGGTGCTCGGCCCTTCTCTCGGCGGTCTGTTGATCAACGCGGCCGGCTGGCGGTGGATCTTCCTCATCAACCTGCCGATCGGCGTGCTCGTCGTGGTGGCGGGCCTGACGATCGTCCCGGACCTGCGGACGGGCCGGCAGCACACCCTGGACCTGCTCGGCGTCGGTATCGCCTCGGTGGCCCTCGCCTGCTTCGCCTACGCCGTGACCAACGGCGCGGATCACCACTGGGGCCCCCTCGTCTGGGCACTGCTGGTGGCAGCCGCGCTCTTCGGCACAGGCTTCACCGTCCGCCAGCGACATCGCCAGGACAGTGATCCGCTGGTGCCCTTTGCCCTCTTGCGGATCCGCAGCTACACCGTGACGCTCGGGATCGCCGCCTCGATCACCGGAGCCACCTTCGCCATCACGGTGGTGGCCGCGCTGTACTTCCAGTCGGAACTGGGCCTGAGCGCCTTCCGGGCAGGGCTGCTCCTGGCACCGGCCTCGGCGATGTCCATGCTGATCGCCCTCTTCGCCGGCCGGCTGGCCGACCGGATCGAGGGCCGGTACATCCTGCTGACCGGCATGGTCGTACAGGGTGTCGGCATCCTGTGGACCGCGTTGCTGATGACGGGCTCGGTGCACTGGACGGCCTTCCTGGCCCCGATGGCTGTCGTCGGCATGGGCAACGGCTGCTCGATCGCGCCGAGGACGACGGTCGCCATGCGCGACGTCCCCCAGGCATTGACGGGTGCGGCCTCCGGGATCCTGGAAACGACGCGACAGCTGGGGGCGATGGTCTTCACCGCGGGCGTCGTGGCGCTGATGCAGGATCTGCGGTCGGTGGCGGGTGGCAGCGGTGCGGCGATGCGCGCGGCCACGGTCCTGCCGATCGCGGCGCTCGCGCTCGGCGCCGTAGCCTGCCTGGCGCTGCCGCGCGAGGCGGCCGAGCCGGCCGTGCACGCACGGCCGGTACCGTCGGACTCGCGGCGACCGACCTGAGGACTCCTCTCGCATGGGGTCGGGCCAGTGCCTGTTGGGGCACTAGCTTCCGGAACCGTTCTGTCCGGGCGTGTTGTGGAGGAGGAAGCTGATGTTCTCGTGGACGGAGGCGTGTTCTTCGGCCGCGAACAGGGCATGGCCCGCTCGCCAGTACCGGATGCGCAGACCTTCGTACTCGAAGACCTTCGGAGCCCGGCGACGGTCCAGGTCGATCGAGACGACGGCCTCGGGGTGCGGGAAGGCGTACGACGGCCAGGTGAAGGGAGCGTCCGTCGGGCCGTTGAAGAAGCCCACGCCGTAGTGGTGGCCGGTCGGCCGGGGCCGGCGCGGCGCCCGGCCGTTGAGCATCGCGTCGAAGTACGCCTCGTACGGACGTATCTCGTACGCCGACTGGAGCAGCTCGACGACGCGGTCGCCGGGGTAGCGGGTGTGGATCTCGACGAGCTCGATCCGGTCGTCGAGCAGCTTGATCTCGGCGTGCATCGGCGAGGTGACGAAGCCCAGCGCCGACACGACGGCCTGCAGATACTCCTCGACCTGCGCGCCCCGCTCCTGCGTGTGCTTGCTGGGCACCATGTGGCCGACTTCTTCGAAGTGCGGCATGCCGGTGTTGACCTTGTCGGTCAGGCTGAACAGCGTGAGCCGACCGTCGACGACGAGTCCCTCGGCGCTGATCTCGGTGCCCGGCACGTACTCCTCGACGATGACCTCGTGCGTACGGTGGTCCCCGGCCAGGTGAGCCACCCGGGCGTCACGCTCGTCACGATTGCTCTCGGCCAGGTCGTACGGGTCGAAGACGCGGGCCAGCTCGGAATGGTCGGCGACGAATGTCACGCCGTGGCTGCCGCTGAACGATCGCGGCTTGACCACCACCGGCGGCTCCAGGCCGCCGAGCAGGTCCTCGGGGAAGAGCAGCGAACTCCGGTGAAAACCAACCTGGGTGAGCCCGTGCTCGCGCAGTACTTCGCGGGTCTCCGCCTTGTCCAGGACGCGGGCCTCGACGGCGGACGGCGTGCCGGGGATGCCGAGTTGCTCGCGCACGGCCGCGGCCAGCTCCATGGAGAACTCGGTGATGGCAAGGACGGTCGCCGGCTCGGTGTCGCGCACGCAGTCGGCGATGAGCAACGGGTCGAGGGCTTTGACGGTCCGGGTCTGCACGGCGGTCTGTTCGCCGATCTGCGCGAGGGACTCGGGCGTGTCGACGACGAGGAGCGAGGCGCCGAGGGTGGCCGCGTCACGGACGGCGTCGTCCAGTTCGTGGACGCTCCACGGGACTCCCACGAGCACGACGGTCTTAGTATTCATCCCGCTATTTTCCATACACAACAGTACGTCGACAATGGCGATTACTTGCAGGAGTTGTTATCGACCGATCAAAAATCATTATTGGACCGCTCCGTCGCAGGTTGCATAGGATCAATTTGACCCAGTGCCACACGGTGTGCGAATTATTCGAGTGAATCAACAGCGTATTTCGCGCGTGACCGTGTCCCTTCATCGATTTGCCAGGAGAATCATGATCGGAACCATCGACCGGGAGATTCTGCTCGCGCACGCCCGGATGATCGCTTCGTCCGGCGGGAAGGCAGTCCCCGACGGGGCAAAAGAGCTTTCCGACCTGGAGATCTGCGGTCCTGCCGAGATAACGGCGACGACCAGGGCGGCGGCCGAACGTGACGGCAGCGTGCTCGTCTCCAGCGGCGGCACCACGGGCACCCCGAAGCTGACATACCTGCCCCACCACATGGCCTTTGACCGACTCCTGCCGGTCTGGAGCCCGTTGGGCATCGGCGATGTCGTGCTCAACCTCTACGACGCGGGCCGCATGTGGGGTACCCACTATTTCGTCCAGAAGCTCGCCGAGCGTACCGAATCCACGGTGATTCCCTCGGGGCCGATGACGGCCGAGGAACTCGAGCTCCGGCTTCCGATGCTCCGCGAGGTCGGCGTCAGCGCGCTGGCCAGCGTTCCGTCCGTTCTCGCCGACTTCGCCGAGACCGTGCTCAAGACTGGCGTGAAGCCGCCGGTCAAGACCATCATCTGGATGGGCGAGGCATGGACGGAGGCCAAGCGGGAGCTGGTTCGGCAAGCCTTTCCCGATGTGCGGCTGTGGGGCATCTATGGCTCGGTCGAGACCTGGGCGATGGGGTCCAACCGGCCGGAGTGCGACGAGACGACGCTCCATCTGCTCGCGGACCAGATCTTCGAGTTGGAAGACGCGGGTGCCTTGCTGACCCGGGCCGGCGATGGATGGACCGTGCCCGTCGTTCGTTATCGCCTCGGTGACCGCATCGAGGCAGCGGAGTGCCGCTGCGGACGCGGGGACGCGTTTCGGGTCCTGGGGCGTGCTGACGACGGTTTCAGCCTGCTCGGCAACTATGTCAACATCGCCGACATCGTCGACCGCGCCCGGCACTGCCCGGACGTCGTGGACGCCCAGCTCGTGTTGGTTCGCGACACCGACATGGCCGACTCGGCGCGTTCGATGACCGTCGAATACACCGGCACGGCTGCCCCGGAAGCCGTCCGGAGCTGGCTGACGGGGAGTCACGTGCGACTCGGCACCGTCGACAGCCAGCACCCCGAGGCGATCTCCGCCCGCCGGGTCGACCGGTTGCGCCGCATCACGAGGACGAACAAGACGCCGACCGCGGTGTGGCAGGACGCACTGGGAAGCGGTTCCTAGCACGCGGGGCAGGAGTGTGTCCCCGAGTCGTCGGATCTCCGCCATGGTGAGCCGGGGGATTACGTCGGCACCAGCCGACATGGCGGCGGACCTCCTCGGCGGGCGGTTCGGCCGCGGCCCAGCCGTAGGCCCGCGGGCCTTTCGTACCGTCGCCGCAGGACAGCCGCTGCCAGGCATCGGCGGGGGAGACTCCCCGGGGCGAGGGCTGTTCGAGTGCTCTGACGCCGCAGGCGGCGACCGGCATGGAGTCGGCCGCCGCCTGGCGGAAGGGATTCAGGTTCGTATGCGCGGAGTGACGCGGTGTCAGCTGGTCGCGCTGCCCGCGGTCCACTCGGTCCACGGCATGTTCCAGTCGCTGAGGCCGTTGTCCGGGGCCAACATGGTCTTGTCCGCGGAGTTCTTGACCATCACGACGTCACCGATCATCGAGTTGTCGAAGAACCACGCGGCGGGCTGCTTGCCGTCGCCGCCGCCCTTGACGTCCGGCAGGCCCACGCAGCCGTGGCTGGTGTTGACCTTGCCGAAGATCGAGTCGCCACCCCAGTAGTTGCCGTGGATGAACGTGCCCGAGTCGGTCAGGCGCATGGCGTGCGGTACGTCATTGATGTCGTACGCGGGCTTGCCGTCCTGCTTCGTGAGGCCGACGCTCGCACCGTTCATATGGATCTGCCGGAACTTCTCGGAGATGACCATCCGACCGTTGTACGTCGGGTGCTCGGGGCTGCCGGACGAGATCGGAATGGTCCTGATCGTCTTGCCGTCCCGTACGACGGTCATCTGCTTCGTCCTGACGTCGACCGTGCTGATCTGGCTCCGGCCGATCTTGAACGTGACCGTCTTCTGGATGCCGTTGCGGGTGAGCTTGACGGTGACGGTGGAGCCGGGCTTCCAGTAGCTCTCGGGGCGGAAGTCCAGACGGTCGTCGTTGAACCAGTGACCGACGACCCGCTGCCCGCTGCTGGAGCTGACCTGGATCTCCGACTCCACTGCGGCCTTGTCGCTGATCGCTCTGTCGAAGGAGACCGTCACCGGCATGCCCACGCCGACGATCGAGCCGTCCTCGGGGGAGAGGTGCCCGATGAAGTCGTTGGCCGGGGAGACCGTGGTGATCGTGGCGTTCCCGGTGGCGGAGCGGCCCTTGGCGTCCTCGCCCTCCGCGGCGACCTGATATCGGGTGGCTCGCTCCAGTCGGCCGTTCGACTGCCAGGACGTGCCGTCTGCGGACAGGGTGCCCGGAATCTCGGCGCCGGTCGCGACGGCCGTCATGGTCACCTTGGTGAGCTTGCCGTTGCTGACGGTGACCTTCACGGGGCGGTTGATCCCGACGTCGTAGGCACCTTGCCCAGGCGTGATCCTTATTCGGGCGTCGGAAGCGTCCTGGGCGCCCACCTGGCCTCCCCGCGCCTGCGGCTTCGAGTGATCCCCGGCGCCGTTTCCGCTGGTGGCGGCGTTGCTGGTGCCGCCAAGGGCAGTGAGCGTGAGGACGCCGCCGAGTACGCCGGCCGTAGCCATCAGCCTGGTATGTCGCTTACCTACCGTGATCAAACGCTGCTCCCATGCCGCTGGTCATTGAATCCCTGGAGCTGGTCACCGCAGCAGCGGCAACCAGCAGCAAAGAACCACTTTTACGCATTCATCCCTCCTGAAGGGAGTGAATTGTGGCGAATTCCACGCATCGCGAGAGCGACACCGAGGCTGTGCTCGAGGGCCGGGCGGCGCGTTGTCGATCTGCTTTTGCTGCTCAGTGCAGGCCATGGCGGGGTCTCCGGGCGGCGTCCTGGCCCCGGCGCTGCGCCCACACGGTCGCAGCACCGGAGCCGGTACCCGCGGCGTCAGTCGCAGGTGCTGAGCATCTTGACGAGCTTCGTCTTCTCATCGGTCGTGATGCCCGGCCCGTACACGTACTTGATGTCGGTCCAGGCCCGTGAGTAGGTGCACCAGTAGTCCTCGTTCGACGGCGCCCATTCGTCCGGGGATTGGTCGCCCTTCGAGCGGTTCGATCCAGCGGAGACGGCGATCAGCTGCGAGTGATCGAGATCATTGGCCACATGGAGTCCTGGGTGACGTCTTGTCCGTCACGCGAGAGCACGACTTCACGGGTGTCGCCTTGCCCGTACACCTTGGCCCAGTGGGGGAACTTGGCCCGCGTGTAGCCGGGCGCCTCGTAGGGGGCCTCGACCTTGAGCTCGCCAAGCTCCTTGAGGGCGACGTCGGCAGTCGGTGGCTCCGGCAGATCTCGATGCAGCGCCGGTGCACTGCGGTGGGACAGAGGGGCCGCGGAGGCAGGGGTGGCGACGGCCGGGAGGAAGCCGGCCAGGCACACCGCTGGACCTGGCGGTGCCATGACTGAAGAAGTCGGCGTCATCACGGGCGAACTGACCGTCGCCACCAAGGCCCTCGCAGACGGGCGTGCCCACGTCGCCATCCAGTACGCGCAAGCCGACGAGTGGTACACCCTCACCGGCAGCCTCTCCCCGATTCCGCCCGCCGGGCTCGCCGCCCTCCACCAGGAGGTCCTTGAACGTGTCCGCAGCGGCGGCGGAGCCGAAGCCTCGCGCTGAAGTCCTCGCCACGGGCCGCCCAGCACCGCGGGCGGGTAACGCCCGAACGGGGCATCTCCCGTAATCCTGCGGCGTGCGACGCGGTCCAGAGAGGAATGAAGGAGGGAGAATTCCAGACCCTCGCGGAAAAAATCAACGACAGCCTCTTGGCGCCGGGTTCACAGGGCGCGGCCGCTGTCACCGCCGTCTTCCAGGAGGTGTGGGAGGACATGGCCGCGCGCATGGGCGTCGACGGCGACCAGCGCATCTCCCTCGATGAATTCATCACGGACAAGCTCGAAGCGGCCCGGGCCGGCGCCGTCGCCGCGCACACCCGGAAACGGGAGGAGCTGCGAAGGCGCCTGTTCGAGGCGATGGACCGTGACGGAGACGGCAAGGTGAGCATGGCCGAACACCGGGGCATCTTCCGGGCTTTCGGCGTCTCGGCAACCGATGCCGAGAGGGCGTTCGCCAGGCTTGACGTGGACCAGGACGGCTCCTTGACCATCGACGAGATGATCGAAGCGACCCTTGAGTACAACACCAGCACCGATCCGCAGGCCGGCAGCAGCGAGCTGCTCGGTCCCCTTGGGCCCCGATAGCCGTAGACAGCGTGCCGTGGGCCGCTCGAAGGCATCGTCCGCCGCCGAGCCCCCGCCGACACCCGTGACCCGGCGGTCACCGCGGTCCACGACTGGGTGGACGGCAGGCCCGACTCGTCTGCTGCTCTGTATTCCATGGTGCGGAGCTGCCTGCCGGCCCGTTTGCGGGGCATGCTGGTGTCATGGACGGGCGGCCTCCGGTGGTGGTGTTCCCGCCCGCGCAGGACGGCGGACGGCGGGTGACGATCCGCGGTGAGTCCGTGGGCACTGCCTACAACCTTTTCGACGTGCTCGAATTCCTGCACCAGGAGGGCCTGCCTGCCGCTGACACCACCATCGACGACCCCGAGCTGATCGACTGGCGCGGTGGCGGACCGTACGACTGGCCCAACAGCGGGTAGCTCCCCGATCATGACAAATCGGCCTAATTAGGATAGTGGAATTGCTAAATTTCGCAATTGGTTAGATGCTGAGTCCGCTGTGCTCGCATGTGGCCACGAGTGCAGCTTCTGTGTGTCTCGCCCTGGGCGGGGCTGTGCGAAGGAAGCTGAGGGGTCGTGTCGGTTCCGCTGTACCAGGCGAAGGCGGAGTTCTTCCGGATGCTGGGGCATCCCGTACGGATACGGGTGCTGGAGCTGTTGCAGGACGGGCCGATGCCGGTGCGGGAGCTGCTGGCCGCGATCGAGGTGGAGCCGTCGAGCCTGTCGCAGCAGCTGGCGGTGCTGCGCCGCTCGGGGATCGTCACGTCTGCTCGTGAGGGCTCGACCGTCGTCTACGAGCTGGCCGGCGGTGACGTCGCGGACCTGATGAGGGCCGCGCGGCGGATCCTGACCGAGATGCTCGCCGGGCGGAACGAGCTGCTGGCCGAGCTGCGGGAAGCCGAGGTCGCCGCCCGATGAGCAGCATTGTCGTCCAGACGGTTCGGGCCCGGATCACCTCGATGCTGCCCTCCCGCTCCGATCTGGCGCAGGTACGGCGTGATCCGCGCCGGGATCTGCTCGCGGGGCTTACCGTGGCGATCGTGGCGCTGCCGCTCGCCCTCGGCTTCGGCGTCTCCTCGGGCCTGGGCGCGGAGGCGGGCCTGGCGACCGCGGTGGTGGCCGGTGCGCTGGCGGCGGTCTTCGGCGGCTCGAATCTGCAGGTCTCGGGGCCGACCGGCGCAATGACGGTGGTGCTGGTGCCGATCGTCGCCCAGTACGGTGCGACCGCCGTTCTCACGGTGGGTCTGATGGCGGGGGCGATGCTCGTCGTCCTCGCCGCGCTCAGGGCCGGGCGCTACATGCAGTACGTGCCGGCACCGGTGATCGAGGGCTTCACCCTCGGCATCGCCGGTGTGATCGGGCTCCAGCAGGTGCCGAACGCTCTGGGCGTGCCCAGGCCCGAGGGCGACAAGGTGCTCGTCGTCACCTGGCACGCGGTCGAGGAGTTCGTGAAGTCCCCGCACTGGACCGCCTTCGGGCTCGCGGGCGCCGTGGTCGTGCTGATGCTGGCCGGGGCGCGGTGGCGGCCGACCGTGCCGTTCTCCATCGTCGCCGTGATCGCCGCCACGGCCGTGGTCCAGGCCGCCCACCTGGACGTGAAGCCGATCGGTGATCTGCCCGCGGGACTTCCCGCGCCCTCCCTGTCCTTCCTCCACCTCGGCTCGCTCGGTTCGCTGCTCGCCCCGGCGGTGGCGGTGGCCGCGCTGGCCGCGCTGGAGTCGCTGATGTCCGCGGCCGCCGCCGACGCGATGACCGTGGGGCAGCGGCACGACCCGGACCGGGAGCTGCTCGGCCAGGGCCTGGCCAACATCGCCGCCCCGCTGTTCGGCGGCGTCCCGGCCACCGGCGCGATCGCCCGCACGGCCGTCAACGTCCGCACGGGCGCCGGCTCCCGGCTGGCCGCCCTCACCCACGCCGCCGTTCTCGCCGTGATCGTCTTCGCGGCGGCACCCCTGGTGTCGAAGATCCCGCTCGCTGCACTGGCCGGCGTCCTGCTGGCCACCGCGATCCGCATGGTCGAGGTCGGCTCGCTGAGGGCGATGGCGAAGGCCACGCGGTCCGACGCCGCGATACTTGTCCTCACCGCGGTCGCGACCCTCGCCCTTGATCTCGTCTACGCGGTGATCATCGGGCTGGTCGTCGCGGGCGCCCTCGCGCTGCGTGCGGTGGCCAAGCAGGCCCGCCTGGACCAGATGCCGCTCGACCACGGCGACCACACGGCCGAGGAGCACGCACTGCTCGCCGAGCACATCGTCGCCTACCGCATCGACGGGCCGCTGTTCTTCGCCGCCGCGCACCGCTTCCTGCTGGAGCTGACCGAGGTCGCGGACGTACGGGTGGTCGTGTTGCGGATGTCGCGGGTGTCCACGATGGACGCCACCGGTGCCCTCGTCCTGAAGGACGCCGTGGAGAAGCTGAACCGTCGCGGCACCGTCGTCCTGGCCTCGGGGATACGTCCCGGTCAGCGGCAGGTCCTCGACTCCGTCGGCGCGCTGGAGCTGCTGCGGCACGGGGGCCGGGAGTATGCGACGACACCGGAGGCGATCAGCGCCGCCCGCGCTCACCTGGAGCTGGCCGGAGTCCTGTCCGCCGTTCCCGCGCAGAAGACGAGCCCGAAGCACACCGACACCAGCGAGGAATCAGTCCGATGAGCACGTCCTCCAGCACCCTGCGCATGGTCGAGGTCTCCGGTGCGGAAGCACTGTGGCTGCTGGAAGGGGCGGAGCTGGGGCGGCTGGTGTTCGTGCAGCGTGAGGCGACCGTCGTACGGCCCGCTCGGCATGTGTGGGAGTACGGCCGGCTGGTCGTGCGCACGCCGGTTCAGCCGGCTGTCGTTCCGCTGACCGCGGCCTATCACGCCGACGCGGTCCAGGCCGCGACCGGCACCGGCTGGACGGTGACCGCTTCCGGACCGGCCGAGGTGATCAGTGATCCGGACGAGGCCGCCCACTACCGGCGCACACTCGCCGGCTGGGCCCACGGCCCGCACGACACCGTCGTCCGCATCCACCCGCAGACGGTCACCGGATTCCGCCTCATCCGGGGAACGGACAAGCGATGACCACACAACTGGAAGCACTGCCACACCACCACATGCTCACCCTGCCCACCATCCCGGCCGCGGTCCGAGTGGCCCGGGAGACCGCCGAGCAGACCCTGGTGGAATGGGGCATCGGGCTGCGGCACTCCACCGTTGATCCGGCGCTGCTGATCCTGAGCGAGCTGGTCGCCAACAGCGTCCGGCACGCCGCCGTCCTTTCCCCCAAGATCACGGTCTTCTACGCGGCCGGCCCGGACTGCTTCGTCTTCGCCGTCCACGACCGCCACCCCTACCAGCCGCCCTTGTACGGCGCGGTCGCCGGAACGGGCAGCGGCGGCCTGGGCACCGTGATGGAGCTCGTACTCGGCCTGGGCGGCACCGCGGTCGTCCGCGCGGACCCCGACGGCAAGGGCAAAAGCATCTGGATCACCCTGCCCCTGTGATCAGGCCCCGGCCTCACCCCGCCATTGCACAAGGAAGTTCCCCCCGTATGACCATCGACTGGCGCTACACCATCGAGCAGGATCTCGGCATCCTCTCCGTCGCCGGATATCTCGGCCCGGAGGCGGTCCGCCGTTTCAGCGGTGCGATCGGCTGGGTCGTCGCCCGCGGCACCGGGCCGGTCGTCCTCGACCTGACCGAGCTGCGCAGCTGGTCCGCCGAAGGCCAGCTGGCCATCACCGAGGCCGCGCGCCGCCTCGCCGAATCCGGCCGTAGCCTGGAGCTGGCCGCCATCCCCGCCGACGGCTCACTGGTCCCGGCCGGCGACTGCCCGGACATCCCCGTCCACTGCGACCTGACCGCCGCCCTCGCCGCCCACGGCCGAGGCCCGTCGGCTCCTGCAGAGAGCCAGCAGGAGTGGCGCACCGACGGCTGGCCCGCCTGACACATGCTCCCCTTGTGAAGCGCGGATCGGCTCGCTTGACGTACGTATCGGCTCACTGAGAGAAAGACACTGAACCCATGAGTGACAAGCTTCCCCCCTGCCCCGAGTGCTCCAGTGCGTACACGTACGAGATGGGCGCACTCCTCGTCTGTCCCGAATGCGGCCACGAGTGGTCGTCCACCGACGCATCCGCCGACGCCGGCGCAGACAAGGCCGTCAGGGATGCGGTCGGCAATGTGCTCGCCGACGGTGACACCGTGACGGTGGTCAAGACGCTCAAGGTCAAGGGCAGCCCGACCGGCATCAAGGCGGGCACCAAGGTGCGCAACATCCGTCTCGTCGACGGCGTGGACGGCCACGACATCGACTGCAAGATCGACGGCTTCGGTGCCATGCAGCTGAAGTCCAGCGTGGTGAAGAAGGTCTGAATCGGCTCTTCATCACTGAATTCGGCGACCGTGCTCCTTGGTGCGGGTTCGGTTCTGCCGGTGCCACGCGCGAGGATGGGGCGCATGTTCGTGACGAGTGGGTGGATGCGATGCCGAGTGGTCCGGCCGGACAGGTCGTGCCGTGCCGGTGAGGGGACGGCACGGTGAGTGCGCCGCTGTACCAGCTGAAGGCCGAGTTCTTCAAGACGCTCGGCCACCCGGCCCGCATCCGCGTTCTGGAGTTGTTGAGCGAGCGCGAGCACGCGGTCGCCGAAATGCTGCCCGAGGTGGGAATCGAGCCCGCGCACCTGTCCCAGCAGCTGGCCGTGCTGCGGCGGGCGAACCTGGTGCGCACCCGCAAGGAGGGGTCGAACGTCTATTACTCGTTGGCCAGCCCCGAGGTGGCGGAACTGCTGCGGGTGGCTCGCTCGATCCTGTCCGGCGTGCTGGCGGGGCAGGCGGAACTCCTCGCCGACCTCAGAGCGGCCCAGTCCGAGGGGAAGCCGCCGTCGTAGGCGGCCGGGCGCGAGCGGCGGCTCGTGATCGGCGGCCGTCTTCCGGCGAGTTGGACAGCACCCACTGCACGGGGCTGAGCTCTCGCGCATCCACCTCCACGCCCGGCCTGGAGACGTCGTGGGAACGGAGGGGCTCGCCGTCATCGGCGGCGCGAGCCGCCGGCGGTCCCCGTCGTACGGCCCCTGTGTCGTCTGTGGCGGCTGTGTCGTCGGCCTTTGTGCGGCGGTGGCCGGGAGCACAATGAGTTCATGACGGGTCGCTGGCAGTTCTGGATCGACCGAGGCGGTACCTTCACCGATGTCGTGGCGGTGACGCCGAAGGCCGGGGTGGTCAGCCGCAAGCTGCTGTCCGAGCGCCCGGAGGCGTACCGGGACGCGGCGGTCGCCGGGATCCGGCAGGTGCTGGAACTGGCGGCGGACGAGCCGATCCCGGCCGACCGGATCGAGGTGGTGAAGATGGGCACCACCGTCGCCACCAACGCGCTGCTGACCCACACCGGTGAGCCGACCGTCCTGGTCACCACCCGGGGTTTCGGGGACGCCCTGCGCATCGCGTACCAGAACCGGCCGCACATCTTCGACCGCCGGATCCTGGTCCCGCGGGCCCTGTACGACCGGGTGATCGAGGTGGGGGAGAGGATCGGTGCACACGGCGAGCCGGTCCGCCCGCTCGACCTGGACGCCGCCCGCGAGGCGCTGCGGGATGCGTACGAGGAAGGCTTCCGTAGCGCCGCGGTCGTCTTTCTGCACGGCTATCGTCACCCCGGCCATGAGGACGCCGTCGCCGAGGCCGCCCGCGCGATCGGCTTTTCGCAGGTCAGCTGCTCACACGAGGTGAGCCCGCTGATCAAGCTGGTGCCGCGCGGTGACACCACGGTGGTGGACGCCTACCTCTCGCCCATCCTGCGCCGCTACGTCGACCAGGTGGCGGGCGAACTGCACGGCGTGCGGCTGATGTTCATGCAGTCCGGGGGCGGTCTGCGCGAGGCCGGGCACTTCCGGGGCAAGGACGCCGTGCTGTCCGGTCCGGCCGGCGGTGTCGTCGGCATGGCGCGGGCCGCGACCCGGGCCGGCTGCGACCGGGCGATCGGGTTCGACATGGGCGGCACCTCGACCGACGTGTCGCACTTCGCGGGCGAGATCGAGCGGGTGCTGGGCACGCAGGTGGCCGGGGTGCGGATGACCGCGCCGATGACCGACATCCACACCGTCGCCGCGGGCGGCGGCTCGGTCCTGCACTTCGACGGCATGCGCTACCGCGTCGGGCCCGACTCGGCCGGCGCGGACCCCGGCCCGGTCTGCTACCGGCGGGGCGGGCCGCTGACCGTCACCGACGCCAACGTCATGCTCGGCCGCATCCAACCCGCCTTCTTCCCCCGGGTGTTCGGCAAGGCGGGTGACCAGACCCTGGACGACGAAACGGTCCGCGCCCGCTTCACCGAACTGGCCGGGCAGACCGCCACCGCCACCGGCGAGCGCCGCAGCCCGGAGGAGGTCGCGGCGGGCTTCCTCGACATCGCCGTCCTCAACATCGCGGGCGCCGTCAAGAAGATCTCCGTCCAGCGCGGCCGGGACATCACCCGCTACGCGCTGGTCGGCTTCGGCGGCGCGGGCGGCCAGGTGGCGTGCCCGGTCGCCGACCGGCTCGGCATCGACACCGTCCTCGTCCCGCCGCTGGCAGGGGTGCTGTCCGCGTACGGCTCCGGCATGGCCGACGCCGTCGCGCTGCGCGAACGCTCCGTCGAGGCCCCGCTCGACGCGGCGGAGACGGCCGCGCGCCTCACGGCCGTACGCACCGGACTGGAGGAACAGGCCCGCGCACAACTACGCGAGGACGGAGTGCCGCAGGAGACCGTGCGCACCACCGCTCGTGCGCTGCTGCGCTACGAGGGCACCGATTTCTCCCTGCCCGTCGCGTTGGATACGGCGGACCGCATGCGGGCCGCGTTCGAGCGCGACCACCGGGACCGCTACGGCTTCACCATGACCAAGCCCCTGGTCGTCGAGGCCGTCGCCATCGAGGCAACCGGCTCCTCCGGCCCCACCACCGCCGACACGGTGACCGCCTTGCCGCCGCGGCACGGCCCGCTGCGCCCGGCCGCCACGGTGGAGATGTTCACACAGGGCCGCCGGCAGCCCACCTGCTTGTTCCGCCGCGAGGACCTCCGCCCCGGCGACACCGTCGACGGCCCGGCGATCATCGCCGAACCGGACGCGACCACCGTCGTCGACCCCGACTGGCAAGCCACCGCCGACACCCACGGCGACCTCCTCCTGGCCCGCTCCCGGCCCCGCCCGTCCCGCGTCGCGGTCGGCACCAGCGTCGACCCGGTGATGCTGGAGGTCTTCAACAACCTCTTCATGTCCGTCGCCGAGCAGATGGGCGTCCGGCTGCAGAGCACCGCCCACTCGGTCAACATCAAGGAACGCCTGGACTTCTCCTGCGCCCTGTTCGACCCGGACGGCAACCTCATCGCCAACGCGCCCCACATCCCCGTCCACCTGGGCTCGATGGGCGAGTCCATCAAGGAGGTGCTGCGCCGCAACACCGGCTCGCTGCGGCCCGGCGACGTCTACGCCATCAACGACCCGTACCACGGCGGCACCCACCTGCCCGACATCACCGTCGTCACCCCGGTCTTCGACGAACCGGGCGAACATCTCCTCTTCCTCGTCGCCTCGCGCGGCCACCACGCCGAGATCGGCGGCATCAGCCCCGGATCCATGCCCGCCTTCAGCACCACCATCGACGAGGAAGGCGTCCTGTTCGACAACTGGCTGCTGGTGCGCGAGGGCCGGTTCCGCGAGACCGAGACCCGCGACCTGCTGACGACCGCCCGCTACCCGTCGCGCGACCCGGACACCAACCTCGCCGACCTGCGCGCCCAGATCGCCGCCAACAACAAGGGGATCCACGAACTGCGCGCAATGATCGACCAGTTCGGGCTCGATGTCGTCCACGCCTACATGCGGCACGTCCAGGACAACGCCGAGGAATCCGTGCGCCGCATCATCGCCACCCTGCACGACGGCGACCACCGCTACGAGACGGACAACGGCGCCATCCTCCAGGTCGCCCTGCGCGTCGACCACGAAACCCGCAGCGCCGTACTGGACTTCACCGGTACCTCACCCCAACAGCCCGGCAACACCAACGCCCCCACATCCGTCGTGATGGCCGCCGTGCTGTACGTCTTCCGCACCCTGGTCGCCGACGACATCCCCCTCAACAGCGGCTGCCTGAAGCCCCTGGACGTCCGCATCCCCGACGGCTGCATGCTCGCCCCCGTCCACCCGGCCGCCACCGTCGCCGGGAACGTCGAGACCTCCCAGGCCGTCACCGGCGCCCTGTACGCCGTGCTGGGCGCCCAGGCCGAGGGCTCCGGCACCATGAACAACCTCTCCTTCGGCAACGACCACGTGCAGTACTACGAGACCATCGCCTCCGGCTCCGGCGCGGGCGACGGCTTCGACGGCGCGGACGCCGTACAGACGCACATGACCAACTCCCGCCTCACCGACCCCGAGATCCTGGAGTGGCGCTACCCGGTACGGGTGGAGGACTTCCGTATCCGCGAGGGCAGCGGGGGCGCGGGCCGCTGGCACGGCGGGTGCGGTGTGGAGCGCAGGATCCGTTTCCTGGAACCGATGACCGTCGCGGTCGTCTCCGGCCACCGCCGTGTCCCGCCCTACGGCATGGCCGGCGGCCGCCCCGGCGCCCTCGGCGAGAACCTCGTAGAACACACCGACGGCACCACCACGCCCCTGCGCGGATACGACACGGCAGACGTCGCCCCCGAAGACGTCCTCGTCATTCGCACCCCCGGCGGCGGCGGATACGGCCGAACCGAGGAGACGGCGCGGCGGCACAGCACCCCCGGCTGATCGGCGCACCGGGCACAGGCCCGCGCGCTGGAGCGTGGACTTCAGCCCAGGTCGGTGCCGTACCCCGGCGCGCCGAGGTGCTCGGCGAGCCGGAAGAGCGCGGGCAGCGCGTCCGCGATCGCCGCGCGATCACTGTCGTCGAGGGCTTCGAGGGCGTCGAGGGCGGTGTCCATGCGGCGTTCGTGGGCCCTGGTCCAGGCGGCGAGCTTCTCGCGGCCGGTATCGGTGAGCGTGACGACACAGGCCCGGTGATCGAGGGGGCTGACGTCACGTGCGACCAGCCCGGCCGCGATTATCCGGCCGATCAGTCCGCTGACCGTGCTGGGTGCCAGGCGCCGATGGGCGGTCAGATCGCTGATGTGGGCGGGAGAGTGCTCACCCAGTACCTGCAACAGCTCGACCTGGGCCATGGGAAGGGCTGTCAGCACCCGCCGATGGGAGTTGCTCCGCGCCGTTCCGGCGCACCGATGCCGTCATTCCCCGCAGAGTGACTCCCGCTGGGCGATGCGCCGGCGCCGACGGGATCCGGCGCGACGGGCTTCGTGCGTGCCGGGCCGGACGGGGTGCGCAGCCACACCGTGCGCGCGGCGAGGGAGCCCAGCGCGAGGGAGACCAGGTGGCCGACGTCGGCCAGTTCCTGGTCGTACAGCAGGGCGGCCGTCAGCACCGTGGCGAGCAGCGGCAGGCCGTAGCGGCGCAGCCGGCCGGCGGCGAGGGCGAGCAGGCAGGCGGCGGTCGTCACCAGGCCGTAGCTGATGCCCACGTCACGGGTCCGGGTGGGCACGCCGGGCAGATGGACGACGTGCATCAGCCACAGGACGCCCTCGGTGAGGAGCGTCGCGGTGAGGTGGCCGAAGACGAACACTCCGCACGCGCGCAGCGTGCCCCAGCGCCATTCGGCACATCCCAGGACCCCGGCCACTGCGGTGATACCGACCAGGGCGGGGACACCGTCGACCACCAGACCGCTGGTGAACAGGGTCCACCACTTGCCGACATCCAGGTGATGGACGTTGCTGCTGTTGTGGCGCACGAAACGGGCGCGCTCTGCCACCGGTTGCCCCTTGAGCCACCATGCCGTGAGCAGCAGGGCCGTCACGTACACGGCGGTGCCCGGCAGCCGCCGCCTCAACGTCTCCACAGCCCTCATTCTCATCCGTTTCCTGCATATTCGATCAGTTCTCGTCGCCCATGCTCGGGCGCGCACGGGCGATGTGCCCGGCCTTCCCGGGAAGAGACCGTCCGCCGCCTTGCCCGGTTCCGAAGGCGGCCAACATGAGAGGAGTTCTCACCAAGCGATGCTGTACTTCCCTCGTCACGACCAGTGGTTCGACGCACGGGAAGGATTTCGCCTGGTGGAACGCCGGATGGAGGAACCTGCGCGGGTGTCGGGCGGTAGCGGCGCCGGTCGCGTCATGATCAGTCGGCGTGGGGCGTTGGCCGCGATGGCGGCGGCCGCACCCGCGGTCCTTGCGGGCTGCGGGGGCAAGCACGCGCGCAAAGCCGCGTCCGACCCCGCCGGCGCGCCGGTTTCCGGAGTCTCGATCGCAGACAACACCACCATCATGGTCATCCGGCACGGGGAGAAGCCCGGCACCCACGCATCCGGCAGCGACGAGAGCGGCCGTCCGGACGCCAAGTCCCTCACCCGACGCGGCTGGGAACGGGCCGGGGCACTGCCGGCGCTGTTCGCCCCGCCGAAGGGCCAGGCCCTGAAACCCGGCATCGTGCGCCCGCGTACGATCTACGCCGCCGCCGACCAGGGCCCGCTCGCCGGCGCCCACCGGATGCGGGAGACCGTGACACCGCTCGCCTGGCACCTGGGCATCACACCGGACACCACCTTTGCCGAGTCCCAGGAAGCCGCACTGGCCAAGGCCGCGCTTTCTGCTCCCCAACCGGTCCTGATCTGCTGGGAGCATTCGCGCATCCCGGCCATCGTCAACGCCCTTGGCGCCTCGAACAGCGGCGTGCCCGCGGCGTGGCCGAACCGCTTCGACCTCGTGTGGGTTTTCACCCGCACCCACGGCTCCTGGGCCTTCCGCCAAGTCGGTCAGCACCTGCTCTCCGGCGACGCCTGAGACGCCCACGCCGCAGCCGCCCCGGCCAGGCTGACCGGCCTGCAGGGCCGTCCAAGGAGACCCAGCATGCTGGGCGGGGCCTACTCCGAGGGTTCACGCAGGCGCACGGCGAGGGCCGCGATGTCGTCGTCAAGGCGTCCTCTGCTGTAGCGGAGGAGGTCGCGGTGGAGAGCGCTGAGCAGCTCGCGGGGCGGCGTCGGGGGCTGTCGGCGCATCCAGGCCGCCAGCGGAAAGAACTCGCCGTCGTGGGCGCGGGCCTCGGCGACCCCGTCGGTATAGAGAAGCAGCAGGTCGCCGGGGGCGAAGTCGAAGGTGTCGACGCTGTAGTGATCGCCGATCAGCTCCGCGAGGTTGAGCAGGGGAGAGGGGGTGGTGGGCTCGAGGGCACGGAGTTTCCCGCGGTTCAGGAGCAGCGGCGGGGGGTGTCCGCAGTTGAGGATGCCGATACGCCTCCCCCCGTGCGGGATCTCGACGAGAAGGGCGGTGGCGAAGCGCTCCATCGGTCCCTCGGGGGGAAACGCGGCGTTGTAGCGGGTGCTGCTGGCGTCCAGCCGGCGCGCGACGCTGACCATGTCGGCCTCGCCGTAGGCCGCCTCCCGGAAGGCGTTGACGATCGCCGCGGCCGCCCCCACTGCCGGCAGGCCCTTGCCCCGCACGTCACCGATGAGCAGCCTGACCCCGTATCGCGTGTCGACCACCTCGTAGAAGTCCCCGCCGATACGGGCCTCCGCCGCGGCGGCGAGATACAGCGACTCGATCTCGACGCTCCCGAAGCGGCGCGGCATGGGACTCAGCACCACCTGCTGTGCCGCATCGGCGACGAGCCGCACCTGAAAGAGGGTCCGCTCCCGCTGGAGCCGGACATGACTTCCGTACGCGGCCGCCACGGTGACCGCGATGATCCCCGCAGCCGTCCACCACGTCCCCAGACCGGGGAACACGATGCTGAGGCCGATCATCAGGAAGAGGCAGACCGTCCCCAGCAGGACGGTGGGGAGCACCGGCCACATGGCGGCGGCGAGGGCCGGTGCCGCGGGCAGGAGGCGGCTGAAGGCCATTTCTGGGGGAGTGGAGTACGCCAGGCTGGCGATGACGCCGGTCAGGATGACCGGCGACAGCCGCACAAGTCTCCCCTGGCCGTGGCGACGACGGAGCCGCGGCCGTCCAGAATCGATCACACTTCACAGAATATCTACGCAATGAGGGCATAGCGCTCTGGCGGGTCGGAGTCGGCCGTCTGCCCGGACCGACCGGCCGGCTTTGGCTTCCAACGGCGTATCGAGAAGCTGGAAGGTCACCCGGCCGGAGCGCCGGAGGATTGGTGCGCCGTCACCGGGCCTGGCTGAGCGCGGGGAGGGGCTGTTCGGTCCAGATGGACTTGCCGGTGCGGGTGTGGCGGGTGCCCCAGCGCTCGCAGAGTGCGGAGATGAGCTGCAGGCCGCGGCCGCCCTCGTCGGTGGCGCAGGTGTGGCGAATGTGCGGCGTGGTCGGGCTGGCGTCGGAGACCTCGCAGATCAGTGCGCGGCTGCGGAGCATGCGCAGCCGGATGGGGCCGCAGGCGTGCCGGACGACGTTGCCGACCAGCTCGCTGACCAGGAGTTCGGTGGTCGTGATCAGGTCCTCGTCGGCCAGGCCCCAGTCGCTGAGCTGGGCGCGGACCAGTTCGCGGGCCTGGCCCGCCGCCACCGGGTCCTCGGGCAACGGCCACTCGGCGACGTTCTCCGCGTCCAGCGGGTGGGTGCGGGCCAGCAGCAGGGCGGCGTCATCGCTCAGCGCGCCATGGGCGGGGAGGAGGGCGGAGGTGAGGGAGGCGCAGAGGGCGTCCAGGTCGGACGCGTCCGCCGGGGAGGACGGGGAGGCCGGGGAGGCCGGGGAGGCCGGGGTCGGCATGGCGGTCACGGACTGGGAGAGGAACTCGGCGAGGCGGTTCATGCCGGTGGTGACATCCCTGTCCTTGCTCTCGACCAGGCCGTCGCTGTAGAGGGCGAGCAGGCTGTCGGCGGGCAGTACGGTCTCAAGGGTTTCGAAGGGGGGAGCGGCCACCCCCAGCGGCGGGTCCGGGGTCATGGGCAGGAAGGTGACGGTGCCGTCGGGGTGGGCCACCGCCGGGGGCGGCTGACCGGCGCTGGCGTACGACAGACGCCGGCTCACCGGGTCGTAGACGCCGTACAGGCAGGTTGCGAAGGCATCGGTGCCCAGCTCGCCGACGATGTCGTTGAGGTGGCCGAGGATTTCGTCCGGCGGCAGCTCCAGTTCCGAGAGGGTGCGGACGGCCGTGCGGAGCCCGCCCATGGTGGCCGCCTCGGCCATGCCGTGGCCCATGACGTCGCCGATCACGAGCGCCACCCGCGCCGCGGAGAGCGGGATCACGTCGTACCAGTCGCCGCCGACGTCGGCTCCCTGCTTGGCCGGATGGTAGCGCGCCGCCGTCGTCACCTCGGGCAGCTTGGGCAGTGCCTGCGGCAGCAGGCTGTGCTGGAGCGTACGGGCCCGGGTCGTCGCCTCGTCGTAGAGCCCGGCCCGCTCCAGAGCCTGCGCGATCAGTCCGCTGAGCGCGGTCAGCAGTGTCCGTTCGACATCGTCCAGCACCCGCGGCCGGCCGAAGGAGAGCACCGCCGCGCCGATCTCGCGCCCCGACACCGCCAGCGGCAGAAAGGCCCACGCCTGCTTGCCGCCCTCCCGGATCAGGGTCTCGGTCCCCGGGTAGCTCTTCACGAACTCCTCCGGGGAGGAGATGCAGAGGGGGGCGCGGGCGCGCAGGGCGCCCCCCACCGGGTTCGCGGTGTCCCCCACGGCCCACTGCCCGTCCAGCAGCCGGGTGAAGCGCTCCGAATACCCCCGGGAGCCGACCACGGTCAGCCGGTCGCCGACCGCGCCGAGCATGATGAGTCCGGTGGCCCCCAGGGGTGTCATCACGCCGTCGGCCACCGCCGCCATCACGTCCTGGGCCGTGACAGTCTCGGCCAGCTCCCGCGTGATCCGCTGCACCAGGGCCGCCCGCTCCGCGGCCGCCCGCTCCGCCGCGGCCCGCTCGGCCTCGCGCAGATGCCGCTCGGTGGTGTCCGTGATGTAGAGCGTGAGGCCTTCCGGCACCGGCACCAGCCGCAGGTGGTACCAGGACGTCCCGTCCGGCCCCGGTACGTCGAATCCGGCCGGCCGGCCCTCGGCCGCCGTGGCCCGGCACCGTTGCTCCAGCCCCGGCACGGCACGCACTGCCGGAACGTTCCAGAGCAGCTCTCCGGCCACATCGCCCGCGGCGCCGAAGAGCTGCTCGGCGGCCTGATTGAGAAACCCTATGCGCCAGTCCGGGTCCAGGGAGACGAAGCCGTCGCTCATGTGGCGCAGCGCCCGCCCCACCGACTCGGCGGCGGCGTGCGTCTCGCTGCTGTCCCGGAGGGTGCCGATCACCTTGACCGGCGCGCCCTCCTCGTCCGTGATCGTCCGGGCACAGGCCTCGATCCAGAGGTATGTGCCGTCCAGGCGCCGGATCCGGTACTCGTTCTGGAAGCCGCCGCGCAGCTGGATGCCCGTGTCGAAGCCGGCTACCGCCGCCGGCAGGTCGTCCGGGTGGATCAGCGCTGCCCACGCCTCGATACCGCCGTACATCACGTCCGGATCGACGCCGGCCAGCACCTCCTCGACGGGTCCGTCGGCGGTCAGCTCGCCGGTGCGCAGGTCCCAGGTGTACGTGATGGAGGGCACCCCCTCTACGTCCCACGGGGAGGTTTCCCGCGATCCTGGCCCGTTTTCCAGGGCGCGCAGCAGGGTGGGGGACGGATTGAGGATCCCGGACGACCTGAGCCTTCCGGACATCCACGCCGCCACCTCGTTCAGAAACGCGTGCTCCGCCGGGCCGGGCTCGGCGCCCGGGGCGAAGAGGACGGAGAGCGCGCCGCGTCGCCGGCCACGGCCCGGAATGGGGACAGCCAGGTGACCGATGCCGGCGGGGAGTCCGGAAGGCCACAGGGCGGCGGGGTCCCGGCCGGGTACCGGGTCGGGTGGGGCCAGGTCGGGCCGCCAGGTGACGGTGTTGTTGCGGGCGGCCCTGCCGGGCGGCGCCGTGCCCCGGACCGGGATGATCAGCCAGGGCCGGGTCATCGACTCCGGCAGGCCGCTGTCGGCGACCAGATAGAGGACGCCGCTCATGCCGCCGCCCGGAAGATGCACCATGCCGCCCAGGCCGTTCACCTCGGCCACCGCCTGCTGGAGCGCGGTCAGCAGCACTTCGACATCGCGCCGGTCCTCGTGCACGGCGTCGAGCAGCCGCATCCGTATGCGGTGTCGCCCCGAGGGCGGCACGGTCGGTATGGTCCGCAGTCCCTGAGCCTGGTGCGGCGGGCGGGGAGCACGGGGCGTGGCCGAGTCGATGTCGTGCGCATCGCTGCCTCTGGTATCCACCACGGCCGACTGTCGCCTCCGCTCATCGCTCGGCTACTCGCTGGGCTGGATGCGATCGGATGCGGACCGTAGTGATCTACATCCGTCGTACCCATCCTCATCCGAATGAATTTAGGCGATTTAACCTGCCCTGGCAGATTTTCGCAATGAATCAACTGTATGTGGCGTTAGCTCACTCTCTGTTGCCCTGTTGCCGCCGATGGAATGGCCACAGGTGCGGCGCGGGTGCCAGGGGCCGGACGCAGACCCGTTCGCTACCTGACCGTCAACTCTCCTGCGGTGGCGGACGGTTCGCCCTGTCAGTGAATGCGGGTGTGTCCCACCCGCCGTGAGGGGGGGAAGGGACACACCCGGTGTGTGCTGTCGCGGGAACGGGACGTCAGTGGCGTGTGGCGGACTTGGCGGTGTAGGGGGCCGCGGCGTGCTGGGCGGCGTACAGGAGGGCGGGTTCGATCTTCGGCCAGAAGTAGCTGTCCTGGCAGGAGTACGCGGGTGTGAAGCCGTCGCAGCCCGCGCCGTCGCTGTCGCCGATCTCGATGGTGAAGCTGGCCAGGCCGAGCTTGTCGTAGGCCCAGTCGTCGGTTCCGCCGGAGGCGTTGTAGAGGATCTCGCCCGCCTGGCCGTACTGGTAGCCGGTCTGTGAGGCCATGTGGGCGGCCAGCGCGCGCAGGGCGGCGTCGTTACCGGTGTGCACGGTGGCGTCGTACTCCCAGGGGAAGAGCACCATACTGGCGTCGCTGTGCAGGGTGATCATCATGCCCTTGGCGGTCGACGGCGCGGGGTCGGTGTTGCCGGTGCCGGTGCGCACCGCGGGGAACAGCTCGCGGAAGAGGTTCTCCAGAGCGGTGTTCTCCACCTCGGAGTCGCTCGCGGGACCGCCGTACGTCTGGTCGCAGGACGCGTGGGAGGTGCCGGCGGCACCCCAGTGGGTGCCGGCGTTGCGGTTGAGGTCGACGCCGATCTGGCTGTAGGCGCTCACCCCGCACTGGGAGCCGTGCGCGTCGTCGGCGTTCTTGCGCTGCAGGACGGGATTGTCGCCGCCTGCCGCAACCATGTCGACGCCGTCGGGGTTGGCGTCGGGCACCACCCACATCTCGGTGGTGTCCATCAGCTTGGTGATCGCCGAGTCCTTGCCGTAGCCGCTGGTCAGCGCGTCGATCCAGCGCCACGACATCTCACCCGTCGTCAGTTCGCGGGCATGGATCTGACTCATCAGGAAGAACCGCGGCTTGGCCGAGTTCGGGCTGAGTGCGCAGTCGCCCGCCCGGATCTTCGTGATGCATATCGCCTTGAGGTCGCGGCCGCCCTTCCCTTTCTGCTTGAGCCATGACTGGCCGTACGTCACGACCTTCGCGAGGTCGGGGTGTTGGGACGCAGCGTCGTTCATGTGGGAGTACTGAGCGGTGACCGTGTGGTAGCCGCCGTCGTAGGTGTCGCCCACGGCGTGGGGCGCCACGGCGGGGGAGGGGACTGCCTCGGTCAGTGTGGTGACGACGGCGGGGCTGAAGCCGAGCCGTCGCAGTCCGGTCGCGGTCGACGTGTCGCCGGAGACGAACAGACTGTTGCCCTGCCGTTTCTCCAGCAGGTCGTATCCGGAGTCGACGAGCCGCTCGGCGTCCGTGCGCGGATTGCGCGTGGGCACGCGGTAGATGACGACCGTACGGTACCCACCGTGGGCGCGGCCGTGGCCGTGGCCGGGGGCGGTGGCGCGGCCCGCTGCGGCGTCCATGCCGGTGCTGGCATGCGCCAGTTGTGGCAGCAGGGCGGCGGCGAGTATGACGGTACCGGCGGTCAGGCCCGCCAGGCGTTTGTGTGCCATGGAGGTGACCTTTCGTGGGGGATGGTCCTCCTCAATATGGCATGTCCATGATGTAAGTGGTATGGGTCGTACGGTACGAGCGGGTCCTCCTGACCGCCGGCTCGGACCGCGGCGATGCTGTTTCGGCAGACCGGGTCGGTTCGGCTCGTCACGTGCGACCGGGGGCAGGCCGTGCGGGCCGAGCCGGAAGGCCTGCGGGTGCTGAAGTCGGGCACCGGCGCGGGCGCGACGAAGAGCCGAAGCGATCCTGGTGGACGGAGGGCAGCGTGCCCAGGCCGCGGATGTCGGGCTCGCGGTGCCGGGGGATCACCGGAAGGATCCCGTGCCCGCGTATGCTCTCGCCGGTCGACGTCGCTGTCGTGGGCGTCGTCGCCGAGCAGGGCCTCGGGCGCGTCTTCCCGTGCCGTCCGGCGCAGTTCGCCGAAGGCGGGCGTCGGGTTCTGGACGGCGGGGTCGTCCCACCCGGTCGGCCATGGGCGGGACACCGTCCGCGCCGACCTGCTGCGCGCCCGCCGGTTCGGCCGTCGACGGTGGCCTGTGGGACGGTCCGCGCTCTGTGCGACGGACTCCCAGGGTGCTCCCCGAGGGCGGCTCCTGACTCTCCCGGGATGAGCTCCAACTCCTGGCGATGGCACCGCTGTTGCCTGCTCGCCGACAGGCCGTCAGCCCCGACGAGGCCATCGCCCTCTCGACGACGCCCGACGTCCAACGTCCGATGCCCAACGCACGATGCGCGACGCACGACGAACGCCTGGCGGTCGGCGGACGCTGCGCGCAGCGCGGTCCGCGCCGGTGGCGCGGCGCGGACGGCTCAGTGTCGGCGGCCGTGGCCGAAGGCCCGGCGGATGAGGCGGACCACGAACCAGACCACCAGGGCGATGAAGAGGATGACGAGGATGACGAGGACCAGCAGGAAGATGCCGAGCTTCTTGAAGAAGCCGCTCTTCTTCTTGGTCCTCGTGGTGTGGAGCCGAGCCGATGAGGCGTGATGCCGGGACGTGTGGTGACGGAGGCTGACGTCGGAGGCGGTGCCCGGTGACGCGTGCCCGGTGCGTACGGTGGTGACGGCTGCCGTCGTCGTCCCGTGCTGCGCGTCGGTCGCGGCGGCCGCCGGGGTCACCGTCAGGCCCAGTCCGAGCAGGAGTGTCAGGAGCGTCAGGAGCAGCGCGGACAAGCGGCTCTTCGGGTTGTGGCGGTTTGTGGTGGTCATGTGCAACTCCCCGTTTCGGGTGTGGATGCCGTTGCTGCCTTGCGCAAGGGCGCAACTATTATTGCGGACAGAGGTTTCTTGCCATCTCCGGATCTGGACGGGGTCTTTCCATGCGTTACCTGGTACGCGATCGCATGCTGGCCTTCCACGAGGAGGCCTGGGTCGAGACGGAGCACCGGCAGAAGCTGTTCAAGGTCGACCGCAAACTGATGCGGCTGCGCACGACGTTCCACTTCGTGGACACCCGGGGCGACCACGTCGCGAGCATCGTGAAGAAGGCACTGACCCTTCATCACACGATCCTGATCAAGCAGAACGGCGAGAACGTCGGCCGTATCAGCAAGCGGAGGTTCCGCCTCTTCGGCGACCGTTTCAAGGTGACGCTGCGGGACGGGCGCCGGCTGCGCATAGCCGGCAACCTCTGGGACCGCGAGTTCGACATCGCGGACAACGGCGCCACCCTGGCACACATTTCGCGCCGCTGGTTCAGCATCCGCGACGCCTACGCCGTGGACGTGATGTACGAACCCGACTGGCTGCTGCTGATCGTCCTCGCGGTGTGTGTGGACCACATCATCGAGGACCAGAGGAGCGAACAACTCACCAATCTCTGACACAGCCACAGCCACAGGCACAGGCACGGACGCGGCCGAGGGCCTTGCCGGCCGCACACACCGGTTCGGTGCACGTACCCCACTGACACATGTGCGCCTCGGACCCGGTACACCTGTGATGCTCGGACATCGACGCGCCGTTGGGACGGCGCCTGATCGGGGGAGAACCACCTCATCGTGATGGGTCATTCGCATGCCGTGAGCGGCGCGCTGCTGTTCGCCGGCACCTCTCCGTACCTTCCACCCGTGCTGTTGCACACGCATCTGCAGCCCCAGGAGATCCTGATGGGCACAGTGCTGTGCGCGGGCGCCGCGCTGCTGCCCGACCTCGACCACCACGACGGCACGATCGCGAACTTCCTCGGTCCGGTCTCCCGGACGCTGTGCCGGTTCGTCGCCTGGATCTCCGGTGGTCACCGTCATGCCACGCACTCCCTGTTCTTCATCGCCCTCATGACCGTGGGCACCTGGGCCGGAATCGCCTATCTGGGCAGGCCGTTCACGCTCGGGATGTGCTTCTTCCTGTTGGCGATGGCGGTTCGCGCCCTCAATGTCTGCCCGCCCGGCCACGGTTTCCATGCCTGGGGCACCATCGTGGCCATGGCAGCGCTGGGCACCGCGGCGATCGCCAAGTTCATCCCCTCCGCGCCGGGTTGGCTGCCCTACGCGGTCGGTCTGGGCTGCCTGGCCCACCTGCTGGGTGACTCCATCACCAAGCAGGGCGCCCCCTGGCTGTGGCCGCTGAAGACCCGCTACGAGATCGTGCTGATCAAGAGCAGTGGCAACAAGCTGGAGACCGAGATACTGACGCCGCTGATGGGCGCCGGGACCATCGTCCTGCTCTGGCTGACGGTCCTGTCGCCGCATCCCTTGCATTGACGTGGAGGAGCGAGGCCGTGCCGTCGTGACGGCCCGAGAAAGGCTCTCTCTCGTGCACCACCGTAATGCGCCCCCTTCGTCCGCTTCACCAACTGCTCGTGTGCGTCGCCCACCTACCCCTGGTGCCCCGGGCAGCCGGGCATAGACTCGAGACGCCAGACTCTTGCGCGGGGTACGAGGCGGGAAGTTGGTGTCCATGAGCGGGGAATGGACGGGGGCTGGACTGCCCCCGGGGGCAGCCGCGCGGATCGCGGAGGTGCGGAGCAGCGGGACGTGGTCATCGGCCCTGTCCACCGGTGAGTTCGCCGCACTGCGTGCCGTGGGGTTCGAGCCGGTGGGCCAGGTCATGGGCTCGGCCGTCTACCACGTGGGCCGCAGCGGACGGTACTGGGGCTATCACGACTGTCTTTACGGGGGGATGCGGTACGCCTTCAGCAGCGCCCCGGCGCCCATAGCCCTCTCCGGACGCGGCGCCCCGTCCGCCGGGCTCGTCGAGGTGCTCGACCGGGCGCGTCGCTCGGCCCTCGACCGGATGACCGCCGAGTGCTCGGCTCTCGGCGGCGACGGCGTCGTCGCGGCACAGCTGACCGTGGCGCCCTTCGTGGCACAGCCCAACTGCCTGGAGTTCAAGGTGATCGGGACCGCGGTGCGCGCGGCCGGGACGGTACGGGCGCCGCAGCCGTTCACCTGCCACCTCGACGGCCAGGGGTTCGCGAAGCTGGTGACCGCGGGATGGGTCCCGGTGGAGCTGCTGTACGGGATGTCCATCGGCGTACGCCACGACGACTACACCACCCGCGCGCAGACGCGCTCGTGGAGCAACACCGAGGTCAGCGGCTGGACCGAATTCGTTCAGGCAGTGCGCTCCGACGCCCGTGCGCACTTGCGGGCACAGAGCGGGCGGCGGGGCGGCGACGGCGTGATCCTCTCCGCGGGCCGCGTGCGCATCTGGGGCGAGTCGTGCACGCGCAGGAGCAACGACGACCAGAAGGACCACGTGGCTGAGGCGACGCTGCTGGGCACCACCGTCGCCCGTTTCACGGCACGCGAGCAGCCGCCCCGCACACTCACCGTGATGCCGCTGGACCCGGAACGACGCCGGCGAACCATGCGCCGCACCGCCACCGACATACGATGAGGGGAACCCGTTCATGACCGTCTTCAACCCCGCCGACGGCACTCCCGACGGCAGGTCGGCACAGGGTGTCCCGGCCGACGCGATGCGGCGGCTCGCCGAACTGCAGCCGGGCAAGCCGGGTTCGATCTTCACCAGCGACCTGTCGGTCAACGAGTTCCTGCTGGTGCGCGAGGCGGGATTCCGGCCCATCGGGCTCGTCCTGGGCAGCTCGATCTACCACGTGGGCATTCAGCTGGGCCGCTGGGGCAAGAACCAGGAGCTGACCACGCTCAGCCAGGCGATGTACCACGCCCGTGAGCTGGCCATGACCCGCATGGAGGCGGAGGCGGCCCAACTCGGCGCGGACGGCGTCGTCGGCGTACGGCTCAGCGTCGAAGCCCGTGAATTCGGCAACGACATCGCGGAGTTCATCGCGATCGGCACCGCTGTCAAGGCTGATCATCCGGCGCCGGGCGGCAACGGCGGCAGCTGGCGCAACCTCAAGGGCCAGCCGTTCACGTCGGACCTCAACGGTCAGGACTTCTGGACACTCATCCGTGCCGGCTACGCCCCGCTGGGCATGGTGATGGGCACCTGCGTCTACCACATCGCGCACCAGCGGATGGGGCAGATGTTCTCCAACATCGGCAAGAACGTGGAGATCGAGCAGTTCACGCAGGCGCTGTACGACGCGCGGGAGCTGGCGATGGCGCGGATGCAGCACGAGGCGGAGGAGCTGCGGGCGGAGGGCATCGTCGGCGTGCAGCTCAATGCGCACAACCACCGCTGGGGCGGTCACACCACCGAGTTCTTCGCGATCGGCACGGCCGTGCGGCCGCTGCGCGACGACCACGTCATCGAGCGCCCGACGATGGTGCTCGGCCTGGACGGCTGAGCACCCGGCCCAGCAGACCCGGATCAACCGCACACCACGAGAGGCCCCGCGATGACCTCGCCCCACGATCCCGTCCCGTTCGAGCCCGACGGGGAACAGGACTCCATCGACCTGCTGACGGCCGCGCTGCGCAGGGACGCCGCCGACCTGGAGGTCTACGCCCAGGTGCTCACCGGGACGCTCGCGGAGGCGCTGCCGCCGGGTTCCGTCGCCGTCGAGCGCAAGCGGGGCCTGGCCGACCGGCTCGCGGGGCGCGACGGCCGTGTCGAGCGGGTCGAGGTCTTCCTCGGCGAGCAGCGTCTCGTGCTCGACCTGGCGGGGTCGCGTCCCCAGGGCGAGGTGTGCAAGGAGGTCCGCGGCGTGGTGCTCTCGCGGCGCCCGGTGGCGCTGGACGAGTGGACAAGGGAGCTCGCGGTCGCGGTCGCGGCCCGTGCCCAGTCCGACGCACGGGCGCGGGCGGCGCTGGAGCGGCTGGTGCTCGGGGAGTGACGCCGCCGCCTCGGCGCCAACCGGCCCGCCACGGGCAGAGCCTGGCGCATGTACCCGGCCGCGGCGACTAGGCGGCCCGGCTGGTTCCCGGGGGTCCGTGGGATACTTACGAAAGCGGCCGTTCCTGTGGTTCTGCGTGGTGGGAACTTCAGGACGTCGCCGGAGGCGTGAGAGCGGAACCTGCGTGTGGATGATCGGTCATGGTCGAAGAAAGCAGAAAACGGGCACGGGAGCAGACCCCACCCGTAATGCCGCATACGCTCTCCTGACGCCCGCTCGCGGCCGGCGATCGCGGCGTGCGCTCCGTCGCGAGACGCAACTGCTGGTCTCTTCGATGCCGTTGCCGGAGCCTTTCGACCTGGACCAGCTGGTCCGGAACATGGAACAGGCCCGGGGCCGGCGGATCGTCATGAAACCACTGCCGGACCGCATCGCCGGCGTCACCGGTATCTGCGGTCTGTACGTCCGGCACGACACCCGACCCCTCGACTTGATCTTTTACGTCAACAGCGGTTCCCCGTGGCACGAGAGACAGGTCAAGCTGCACGAGCTGGTCCACTTGTGGGCCGAGGACTCCACCGGTGTCATCGGCACCGACGAGTTGCTGACCAACTTCTCGCCCGAGCGCGCCGAGCAACTGGTGGCCGAGGGGCGGGCCGCCGCCCGTCGGCGATACGAGACCCGGGTCGAACAGCGTGCGGAGGACGCGGCCGCGCTCATCAACCGGATGGCGCAGACCCAGCACGCCATCGACGACCCGACCACGCGAAGCCTCGCCCAGGACTTCACCTACGGCAGGCCCAAGACTTGAAGGACCCGAACATGTCCGACCTCCTGGCCTACCTCATCGCGGGCCTGCTCCTCATACAAGCCGGCCTGAGAGCCAGATCGGCGGCCAGGGGCCATATGCGAGATCGGTCGCTGTGGGGGGCCTTCGTGGCCTTCGCCGCCGCATGGCTGAGTCGCTCGACCGCAGGACGCACCGTGCTGGACAGCCTCGGCCTGCCCGACCTGGCCTACTTCGTGAAGCACGTACTGTCCATCATGGGCATCTGCGTCATCCTCCGCTACGTCACGGCCGTCTACCGCACTGCCGGCCCGGACGGCGAGCGGTCCCGTGCCGTACGGCTGTCCGCCGTCGTCCACCGCGTCGCCACCCGGGCTTCGCTGGCCACCCTCCTGGCGATGGCGGTCATCTTCTTCTTCCTCCTGGGCAAACCCGACACCTCCACCCCCTTCTTCATCCAGCGGTACCGCGGCGAGGCGGCCCTCGCCGTGTACATGGGTCTGTTCTATCTGTACGCCGGTGTCTCGGCCGCCGTGTGCGCGGTCCAGTGGGGAGGCGCCGTCAGGGACGCACCGTTCCGTTCCCTGCGCAACGGCCTGCGGATGATGTCGGCCGCCATGGTGATCACGACGGTCTACTCGGTGCTCCGCATAGCCTTCCTCCTGGTGGTCACGTTCTCCAGGGTTTCGGACGGCACGGAACACACCCAGGAGACGGTGACCGACACCCTCCTGTACCTGTGCTTTCTGCTCTGGGGCCTCGGCGCCATCGCCCCGGCGACGCACGCCGCACGCGAGCGGTACGACGCCCTGCGCAGCCTCGTCGGCCTCTCTCCTCTCTGGCGGCAGCTCGCACTGCGCTTCCCGGATGCCGTCCGGCACCGCCCCAGTACGTTCTTCTCCCGCATCACAGAGAAGGCGGCACGCCTCGATGCCGCCCGCGATGTGCTCTTCAGCCCGGACCCGTCGCTGCCGGCCCGCCTGGACCGATTCGCCATGGACATCCGCGACGTGGTCTTCCTGCTGCGGCGTCATGCGCCCCACGACCTTGCCGAGCGCGCCTTGGCGCGCGCCGAGACCGACCTCAGGCCACAGCACGCCACCGAGGTGCAGGCCGAAGCGCTCTGGATCCGCGCCGCGCTGTCCACGGTCGACGCCCCCGTGCACGAGCCGGCCGGCCCGAGCGCGCCGTATCCCTTCGACTCCGGTGCCACTCCGCGCGAGGAGGTCACCCACCTGCGGAACCTGGCATCCGCCTACAGACTCACCACACCCGCCGACGCCCAGAATCTTCTCGCCCGCCGGCCCACCGGCCGCAGTTGAGCAACCGATACCGAGAACTCCGAGGTTTGCACATGACTTCCCCCAACCCCGCCCGCCCCACGATGTCCGCCGCGGCGGTCCTGCGAGACGGCGAGGGCCGGTTCCTGATCGTCAAGCCCGGCTACAAGCCGGGCTGGAACCTTCCGGGCGGCGGCGTCGACGAGGGCGAGACGCCGGCCCAGGCGGCGCGCCGTGAGCTGCTGGAAGAACTCGGCATCGACCAGGCGATCGGGCAGCTCCTGGTGAGCGCCTTCGTCCGGACGCCGGCCGGCAGCCATATCTACTTCGTCTTCGACGGCGGAGTCCTCAGCGAAGAGCAGCGGGCCTCGATCGTCCTGCAGGAGAGCGAGCTGACCGACTACCGGTTCAGCGCACCCGACGAGATCGGTCCGGACGAGATCCCGCCCGCCGTGCGGCCGGTCTGGGAGGCGGCGCTGGCATGTCTCGCGGCGGGAAGCACCACGTACCGCGAGTTCGCACGCTAGCCGGGAGCGGAGGCCGGGCGGCGAAGCTCACTCGGACAAACCGGAATCCGGGCCGAGGATCTCGGCCATCGTGCTGCTGATGAAGTCCAGAAGTTCGGCCCGCGCGGCGGCGGGAATCTCGTTCTCGCCGCCGCGCGCCGCCTCCACCGTGAAACTGTTCCGAACGGCGCGCGTCGACACCACCAGACGTTCGATCTGCGGATCCGGGCTCTGGAAAAACACTGACGGCACATCAAGGGCCAGCGCCAGGGCATGGAGGATCTCGTCCGAGACACCGGCGTACGTGCCCAGCCGCAGCGCCTCGACCAGAGCCGCCGTGAGCACGGGCTTGCCGGCTTTGCGGTTTCCCTCGTCGGCGATCTCGGTGTCCGACGGCAGCGCGCCCTGGAACACGTCGTCCCGCAGGTGCGCGAGCTTGTGCGCCACCGAGGCCGCCGACACCCCCGCGCAGGCTCGCACGGGCACGATGTGACCGAAGCTGCGCTTCTGGGCGGCGAGCAGCTCCGGCACGCTGATGCCGTAGGCACCCGCGAGCCCTTCGTGAAACGCCTCCGGCAGCGGCCGCTTGCCGCGTTCGGCGGCGCGGACCGACATCGGTGACCGGGTCTTCGTGACCGCCATGGTGTCGGCCTGCGTCATGCCGGCGTCGCATCGCAGGTCGGCGAGGTTGGGCGGCTCCCGACGCGGAAACAGCTCATCGAGGTCCGCGTCGAGTGCTGCGGCGATGCCCGGAAGCCGCTCGGGCGGGGGAGTGGCCTGACCGGTCTCCCAGCGCGACACGGCGTTGGTCCCCACACCCAGGACCGCACCCAGCTCGGACTGGGACCGGCGCAGGAGCACGCGGCGGTTGCGCAGTTCACGGCCGTCGAAGGTGCGCTCGGGCATGCGGGTACTCCATCAGATGGGTGGACGAAGCCACTCTAGCCACTTGATCAGATCACTAAAAGGGGATAGTTTCCCCTTCCGGTGATCGAGGTGTGGTCGTTGCCGCCCACGGGGGTGGTGGCAACGACCACACCCACGATCCCCTTCACCTGAACAGTCGCCGAGCCGCCCGGGTGCTGGAAGAGAGCCTCAGCCCTGTGTGAACCGTCGCCAGGGACGGACGAAGTCGTGCAGGGCCTGCTGCGCGGCCGGCGCCATCACCGGATCGTTGACCGGGGTGCCGGCGGTGTGGAGGAGATGGTCGAGCCCGGGGAGGACCCGTAGCCCTGGGCCGGTGGTGCGGGCGGCGGTGAGGGCCGACAGCAGAGAAGGCAGCGTCCGGCAGGGCACATTGGTGTCCTCGGTGCCGCAGGTGACGAGCGTACGCGTGCCGGGCGCGACGCCCCGGGCGACGGACGGCGGGTAGAGGGCGTCGTCACTGCGGACGAAATCCGCGTTGACCGGTCCGAACATGCCCTTGAGGAGGGCGGAGAGGGACGGCAGCAGCCCCGAGGTGTCAACCGGGCGCCCGGCACGGAAGTCCGCGACGGCCCTCGCCACGCCCCGGTTGTTCAACGCCGCCTGGAGCGCGGTGAGTTGGCCTGTGGCGACCGCCCGGTTCAAGTCCGCCGCCAGCTGGCCGCGGATCAGGTCCAGCAGCCGCATGTCCTGCGGGGCGAAGAGCGCGAGCCCGGCGGGCTTCGGCTGTACGGCGCGGTCGACGAGCAGCGCCTGCAGGCCGCCCTCACTGTGACCGACCACCAGCAGCGCCTGCGGGTCGGCTTCAGGCTGGGCGCGCAGGGTGGTGTACGCGGCCACGGCCTGCCGGGTGTAGCCGGCCATGTCGGGAGCGCTGGTGCGTCCGCCCAGGCCCGTCCGCCCGGTGCCGTATTTGTCGAACCGCAGGCTCATCACGCCGTCACCGCTGAGGACGCCGGCCATGAGGGCCAGGGTGTGGGGAGTGAAGTCGGGCGGCTCGTCGCCGTTGCGGTCGGTCGGGCCGCTGCCGGGAAGCAGCAGCGCCGCGGCGAGCCTGCGGCCCGCGCGATGGGCGGGTATGTGCAGCGTGCCGTACGCGATCGTGCCGTCCGCGGTGAACCGGACCTCCCGGTCCACGGCGGGTACGAGGGCGGCCCGGGATGCCGCGGACGCCCGGGGCGCGCCTGATACCGGCCCGGCCGTGCTGACGGTGACCGCCGCCGTGAGCACGGCGATCATCCCGCTGCGCCAGAGGGTGCGTAAACGCATGTGTTCTCCTGATGAGTCGAAGTGATGAGAGAGAATCAGCGGACTCGGAACGGCTCAGTGCACGAGGAGCGGCACGATGAGCGCGGGGGCCAGCACGAGCCCGAGCAGCAGCACGACGCCTCGCGGGTTGCCGAAGTTGACGGTCCAGCCGATGCCGAACCGCTTTTGAACAAGCAGCGCGGGATCGGCCCGGTTGACGTACACCGAGCCGAGTAGACGCCAGTACCGGTCGTCGTCGCGCCGCACCACGCCGGTGCTCTCCTCCGTCACCGCACCCTCCTGTGCGGGCAGTCGGCTGCCGCCCTGCCCGGTGCGGACGGCGATGCCGATCACGACGACCAGCCCGGCCAGGACGGGCAGCAGGACCAGGGCCGCGGACACCCGCTGGTCCGGGTGCCACATCGCCCAGGCCCCGGCGAGCAGGGACAGGTTGGCGAACGCCGACAGCAGCAGAAGGGAGATGGCGATACGAATCGAGAAGCGGCGGTGCCTGCGGGCGGAGTCGGCCGGCCGCGCCGGGTCGAGATCCGCACGGGCCCGGAAGGACAGCCAGGTCAGCACCAAGATCAGCGCGGTGAGCGCGGCCTGCGCGAACACCGGGAAGAACGCGGTGCCGATCGACCTGGCGCCGAACCGGTCAGCGCTGCCGGAGCCGGTGAAGTGCAGTGGTATGCGGTCCGGCAGTGACGGATAGCGCAGGACGCCCGCCACCGTCGTACCGACGCAGACGAGCAACGCGGGGACGGCCCACAGCCAGGGAAAGCGCTCCGGATCGGTACGCAGCGACGTGTCCGTCGCCACGCCCTGCCGCAGCCCGCCGTACCAGTCCTCACGGCGTTTGACCGCCATGATCGCCACCCGTGCCCGGTGGTAGGCCGCCAGGCAGGCGGCCAGGGCCAGCAGGGGAATGACGCCAGGCATGCCGAAGCGGAACACGGAGCTCACCAGGATTCCGGCCGTGATCAGCACCACACCGGACGCGGCGACGCGCCGGCGGTACTGCCTTCGTTGCTCGGCGATCACCGGGGCGTCCGCCCGCGCATCAGGACTCCGTACCCCGAAGGGCAAGGTCGGACCGGTCAGCGACGGCATCCACCACGCCGCTGCCGCAAGCACGGCGGGCATGCATACGTTGACCACCACGTCCGCACTGTTCATGACGCTGAATCTCCTTGCTCTGCACCGGGGTTCGCGCGCCGTGAAGCGGGCGCGGGTGACGTGAACGAGGTGAGGACGGAACGGCAGCTGTCCAGTACTGCCGGGTCGCCGGTCCCGTGGGCGACCGCTTCGGCGAGCAGGGTCCGCAGCCGGGTCTCCCACTCGGCGGTGAAGGCCGGCTCGGGCGGACCGCTGCGGGTGTCGCGCTGGACCAGGGCGCCGCTCTTGCGGTTGACCCGCAGCAGCCCTTCCCGTCGCAGTAGGTCGTACGCCTTGTTCACGGTATGGAAGTTGATGCCGAGATCGACGGCGAGCTGCCGCGTCGAGGGCAGCGAGCTGCCTTCGACGAGCTGACCGGAGGCGATGGCCTCGACGATACGGTCCCGGATCTGCTGGTAGATCGGCACCTCGCTGTCCATGTCGAGGCTGAGGATCATGTCGCGCTCCGGCTCCCGCTGTCGCTCTGTTATAGCTTTTATAGAACACAGGGCAGTGTGGTGGCCACGGGGTGAGCGTCAAGAACGTGACAAGGAGGGCGCCTCGGAACATCCACCGTCGTGAGCCTGCCGGCATCGCTCGCAGGTGTTCCTCGAAGAACGAACTCGAAGAACAAAATGGTTCGATGGCTTCGCGGGACCCTGGCACAGTGGCGGACCATGGATGACTCCGAGCTCGTGACCGCTGCGGACGTGCGGCTCATGCAGGGCCTGGCGCAGCGGGTTACGGCCGTCCGCCCCGAGTTGGTGAACAGCGACGCGTCGTACGGAGAGCTGGCCTGGAACTGGGGCAAAGGGCACGCATCCGAAGGCGGGAGCTGGCTGCGGCAGTTGTGGTTCTCCGGCGCGGATCTGGTCGCGTGGGGCTGGGCCCGCCTGCCACACCGGGTGAGGCGGAGCGACGGGTCGGTGAAGGACGTCACCGGCGCCTATCTGGGATATCAGGTCCATCCCGACCACAGCGCGCTGGTGGACGAGGTGATCGACTGGTACGACCGTGTGGCGGTCGGCGTCGAGCGCACCGTGATGCCGAGCGCCGCCGATGAGTGCGCCCTGACGCGATGGGCGGCGCACGGCTATGAGACCGATCCGGCCTCGCTCGGCGACACCGGCTCCTGGACTCAACTCAATGAGCGGGACCTCAGTGACCTGGAACAGCCGGTGCTGCCGGACGGATTCCGCTTCCGCACCGCCGACGAGGCCGGGCCGCAGGCCGCGGTCCAGGCCCATGCGGACGCCTGGGCTCCGACCACATACACGGCCGAGGCCTACGAGGACGTCCGGCGGACACCGCCGTACCGCGGCGACCTGCACGTCCTGGTGGAGGCGCCGGACGGAACGATGGCCGCATCGACCGTCATGTGGCTCGACGAGGCCAACAGCACCGCCGAGTTCGAGCCGGTCGGAACGCATCCGGACTACCGGCGGCTCGGGCTGGGCAGGGCGATGCTGCTGCACGGGATGCACCTGGCGCGGGAGGCCGGGGCCCGTCACATGACGGTCGCCTGTCTGGGCGCGCCCGGGCATCCCGCGGCGCGCGGTCTGTACTACGGCGTAGGGTTCCGGGAGCTCAGCCGAGACGCGCCGCTCATCAAGGCCGCGGGTCAGGGCGGATGAGCCTTCGCCTTCAGTGTTCGCTGCGGTGCCACGGCAGGAGGCCCTGGCCGGTCACATCCAGGCAGGGCCTCCGGTGCGGCACTTCCGTCAGTCCAGGAGCCGTGTCCGTGTTCCGGGACGGCCTGCACGGGGGTTGCAGGCTGCGTTCCTCAGCGCATGGCCGCCGTGATCATTCCGCGTGGTCGTGATCGAGGTTCAGGCAGAGCGCCCAGACGTCGGAGTAGGTGTCCGGTGAGGGCGATCCCCCGACGTGGATGTCCGCTGTCCACGATGCGGCCGTGCTGGTCCCGTCACTGACCGGCCGGCCGGCGGAGTCGCTGGGGAAGCTTCCGATGAGGTGGGTTCCGCCCGACCCCGCCTTGGTGAAATCGGTCGTCGTCACGTTGCCTCCGCTGGCGGCGGCACCTCCGCTGACCAGCACGCGATGCTCCCTGCCGTTGTCGCGTTCCCCGGCCTGGTCGGCGCAGCCGACTGTCGCCGTCTGGCTCGTGCCCGCCGTGGTCGGGCCGCTCAGCTCGCGGAAGTGGACTGTCGTGGTGATGCCCCTGACGTTGACGTCGTCTCCGCTGCAGATCGCGTAGGCGTACGTCGTGTTGTCGCTGTCGCGTCCGCCGCCGATTCCCCCGACGGCGGTCCAGGAGTCGGGGTTGGTCTCCCCGTCCGCAGCGGCTTTCTGACCGAAGTCGTGTGCGGCGTCGTCGAAGGTGGGGAAGCTGGCGATCGGCTTGAGGCTGCCGACGATTGCGGGGGTGGTCCGGGCGCCGCCACCGAGCAGGACCGTGCCGGTCGGACAGGTTGCCACGACGGTTTTCGCTGTCTGTCCGACGGACGGTCCGGCGGTCTTGTTCATGACCACCTGGGTGTGCTTGACCCGGTTGCTGGAAAGGCACACCGCGTAGGGAGTGGTGGAGAATTCGGGGCTGGAGTTGCTCCCGCTTCCGCCGAATGCGAGCCAGTGCTTCACGTCGGTGCCGACGACCCCGGTCGAGCCGGTGTATTCCGTGACGCCGTCGGGGCTGGGCGCGATGCCCATCACATGGTTGCCGTTGCCTGCTCTGTCGCTGCCGGTGTTCTGGTCGATTCCGCCTCCGGAGACGAGACCTTGGCCGCAGTCCGCATGGGACGAGACACCGGTGAAGGGGGTTGCGGGACCCATGGTGGGCCCGGGGGTCGTCACGGTGACGTCCGCGGTGTCGGCGTACGCGATCTCGGGCACCGCCACGGCGAGCAGGGCACCCGGGACGAGTATCTTCGCCAGGGCGGACTTCCGCGAAAGCCTCTTCCTCATTGAATTCTGCCTTCCTGGTGTCAACGCGGTGAATGCGGCGGGACGGGTGCGCTGCGGGCGGGCTGCCGTGGTGTCGGGCTCCGGGCTACCGGGGTGCCCGGGTGTCGTGCCCGCCCGCAGGTCAGTGGTGCCGGTGACTCAGATGCCGTCGTTGGCGCAGAGCGCCCAGACGTCGGAGTGGTTGGCCGTCGACGCCATCCCGCCGGTGTGAGTGAACGCCGTCCAGGACGCCGCCGTCGTGGTCCCGTCACTGACGGGGTTGCCGCTGGAGTCGCTGGGGAAGCTTCCGTTGAGGTGGTCGCCGGCCGAGCCCGGTCCGGTGAAGTCGGTGGTGGTCACATTGCCCCCGCTGATGGCGGCGCCCCCGCTCACCAGGTTCCCGTCCCCGACACCGCAGCCGACGGTTGTCTTCTGGCCGGTGCTCCCGGTGTTCGGACCGTTCGCCTCGCTGTAGCGGACCTTCACGGTGACGCCGCTGACGTTGATGCCGCTACCGCTGCAGATCGCGTAGGCATAGGTCTCGTTGCTCGTGTTGGCGCTGTTGTCCCATCCGACGGCGCTCCAGGAGTCGGGGTTGGTCTCGCCGTCCGCAGCAGCCTTCTTTCCGAAGTCGTGTGCGGAGTTGTTGAAGGTGGGGAAGCTTGCGATCGCCTTGAAGTTCCCGGTATTGCCCGGTGTGACCAGAGCACCGCCACCGAGCAGGGCCGTGTTGGCCGGACAGGTCGCCGTCACGAGACCCGGTGTCGACGCGGTGGTGGGTGCGTTCACCTTGTTCATGACCACCTGGGTGTGGTTGATGAGGCTGCTGGTGAAGCACACCGCGTAAGGGGTGGTGGAGAAAGAGGAGTTGACCTGCCCTCCGCTTCCGCCCTTCGCGATCCAGTACGCCACGTCGGTGCCGACGACCCCGGTTGAGCCGGTGTATTCGGTGGCACCGTCCGAGCTGGGCTCGGTACCCAGCGCGTGGTTGCCGTTCACGCCCGCACCGGTGCCGATGGCCTGGTCGATCCCGCCGCCGGATATGAGACCACTGGAGCAGTGCGCACTGGTGGAGATCGAAGAGTCGATGGCGGTGGGTCCGAGCGTGGCGCCGGGGGATCTCACCGTGACGCTCACGGTGTTGGCGTACGCGCCCCCTGGCGCCGCCAGGACCAACAGGGCCCCTGCGACCAGCGCCTTTCCTACGGTGAGGCGCCGCAGAGATGTCTTTGTCATCGAGTTCTCCCTTTCGGGGATTCCATGTGGAGCGCACGGGCATGGCGGCATCGTTCGCTGCGCAGCTGTCGGCCCGTGGCGCAGTCGTGTGCGTCGACGTGGAAGGCCGCCTGGCGGGAGGCGGCTTGGCAGAAGTCGGCCTGGTGGAAGGCCAGTTGGTGGGAGGCCGGCTGGTGCGAGGCCGCTGGGTGGGAGGCCGGCTGATACGAGGCCGCTGGGTGGAAGGCCGCTTGGTGGGATGCCGAACGGTGGGTCGGCCGGGGGGGCGGGCGGAGGCGGTTTACCTGCCGGCCGCCACCATCTGCACTGCGGAAAGGCCCTTTCGGCGGGAGTAAGGTGGCCGGCAATGCAAGGTCCAGGGGTGCCGGGAGCCGTACGATCAGCCCAGTTGAGGGATTACCGGCCGCCACAGAGCCGGCCGTCGCCGGGCTGTCGGGGGGATCACCGCCACACCCGCTGCCGGACGCGACCATGTGCGCAGATCCATGCCAGATCCTCTGTGTTCGGGGGCTTGCGGGCGGAGCCGATTGAAGCAGCGACCCGAGAGCGCGCACTACTGGAGCCACATACAAAAAAACGACAGCTCTTGGCTGAGTCACTGGATGGGGGCACAGGGAATCGCGGGGTGCCCGCCGAGCGCGAGCCATGGAAGCCGACGGCGGCATGGACGAGGGCGGAATCCACCGCCACCACCCGGTCCAGGTCGGCTTCGGCGTCGGCCTGGGCGAGCAGGGCGGTGAAGACCTTCTTCCAGGTGCCGTCGACGGGCCCGGTAGCAGCGGCCCGACCCGGGCCCATGAGCCATCACTCAACGACACACTGGACCGACGTCCGGCGATCTGGCAGAGGCGCCCTAGCCGGCTGAGGGCAGGGCGAGCCGCTGCCCGGGCCGGATGACATCCGGGTCCGGGCCGATGACGTTCCGGTTGGCCTCGTACAGCCGCTGCCAGCCACCGCCCACGGCGAGCTGCCGCGCGACGCCGGACAGGGTGTCGCCCTCGCGCACGGTGTACGACGCGTGGGAGCGTTGGCCGGCGCCGCCACGCGAGTGGGACTCGGCCGCGATGTGGACGGGAATGCCGGGGCGTCGGGCCGGGGCGCTCCGCCCGCCGCCTCGCGTGAGGTGTGCCCGTACCGAGCAGACCGGCCATGCTCCCGGCCCTTGCCGGGCGAGCACCGCTTCGGCCACGTTGATCTGGGCCGCCCGGCCGGCCAGATCGGCCCGCGGCGCGTACGCGGTTCCGCCGTACGCCACCCAGGTGGGCTGGCTGAACTGCAGCCCTCCGTAGTTGCCGTTGCCCGTGTTGATGCTCCAGTTGCCGCCGCTTTCGCAGGCGGCGACCCGGTCCCATGTGGTCGCGGAGGCCGCGTGGCTGACAGCCGGCGCGAGGAGCGGCAGGACGATGCCGAAACTGGTGACGGTGAGGACGGTGCGGAGCGACGGCAGGAGCCGTGCGGGCGTGGTGTGGCGGTGCCGCGGTCGTGCGGTCATAGGCCTTGGCCTTCCTCTCCACTGCGGTTCCGGCCCACCGGTGGTCCCGGCGGGCTTGTAGGCAGTACGGCAGTGGCGCCCGGCCCGTCACAGGGCGCGAAGAGCTCACGGATCGTCGTGCGCCGTCCGATGCCACCGCCCGATCCGCTGACAACCCGTCAGGTCCAAGGGGGCCCGCGCACACAAGTGGGCGCGGATGCACGGACGTTGGATCGCGTGCTCGGGATCCCGATGCCTCGCCGGAAGACCGGCCCACAGGGGCGGCGCACGCCTACGGCGGGGTGGGGGAGCGCTCCGCCCGGATGCGGCGACCGCGATGGCACCGTCGCAGTACGGGGCACTGCGGCGAACGGGCGAGGAGGCGCACACGATCACCGGGCCGCGCCATGATCCGCGTCTTGGACAACACAAGGGAGCGGGAGGAGAGCAAGGCTTCCGTGGCCCGGTACGAGGATTCGGTAAGGGAATATAGGTCAACGCTCACCTTCCTTCTTGAATGCGGCATCGGCCGCCCCCGTACTCACGGGTGCAACACAAGACGAAATCAGCCGCGATCAGCGCCGGCTGACGTCCCCTCAGGAAGGAATCTCGTCATGTCCTTCGCCAAGATCACGTTGGCCAAGAAGGCCAAGAAGAAGGAATGCGGCGGCGCCGCCAAGGCCAAGCACCACAAGAAGCAGCACCACCGCAAGCACAAGAAGGCTGCCGCCAAGTAGTACGGCGTCGCGGAACACCACCACACAGGCAGACCGCGCCGGGGTCCGTCGCGCAGCACAGGCGCGCGACGGACCCCGGCACGTCGTCGGATCGGGCACTGCCCAGGAAGCGCCGGTCATGCACACCGCAGCACCCCTCACCCTGTCCGCGGCCGGATCCGGCGCGGAAGCCCCGGCCGGATCCGGAGCGGAAGCCCCGGCTGGATCCGGAGCGGAAACCCAGGCCGGTGCCCCATCCCCGGCCGGTGCCTCGTCCCGGATGCGCCACGCGCGTATCTCGCCGCTGGCCGCGTTCCGCACGTTCTGGCCGCTCGTCAGCGTCAACCGCGCGGCCGTGCTGGTCTCCGCCGCGCTCCTCGTGGTCTCCGCTGGCTGCGACGCGGGCGCGATCGGGATCGTCGGCGTCCTCACCGACGATGTGCTCACCCCCGGCCGCCTCGACGCCTTCTGGGGACCCGCCGCCCTCTGGCTGGGGCTTGCCGCGGCCGGCGCGGTCGCCTCCGCGGCGGGCGGCTGCCTCGCCGGCTGGACCAGCGAACACTTCCTGCTCGGCCTGCGCGACCGCGTCTTCCAGCACCTGCAGCAGGTGCCCCCGGACGCCCTGGACCTCTTCGGCACCGGCGACCTTGTCTCCCGGCTGACCGGCGACATCGAGACCGTCGAGTCGCTGGTGGCGTCCGCGCCCGTCGAACTGATCACCTCCGCGGTCGGGGCGGTGGTGTTTGCCGTGGCGGCCCTCTGGACCAGCTGGCAACTGGCCCTGATCACACTGGCCGCCGGCCCGCTGATCTGGTTCGGCGCCCGATGGTTCGGCACCCTCATGCGCTCCGCCACCCGCGCCGAACGCGACAGCAACGGCCGGCTCGCCTCTCTGCTGGAGGAGAGCCTGGCCAACATGCCCCTGGTGCAGGCCTACGGCCGGCAGCAGGCCGAGAGCAGCAAACTGCACCGCGAAGGACGCAGTTGGATGCGCGCAGGACTACGGCAGATCCGCCTGTCCTCGGTCTACGGCCCGATGGGCGAACTGGTCGAGACCCTCAGCGTGCTGGCCGTGATCGGCGCCGGGGCCTGGCAGATCTCCGAACACCACCTCAGCGTCGGCGGCCTGCTCTCCTTCGCCGCCTTCCTCGGCTATCTCCACCCCAAGCTCCAGGAACTCGGCGAACTCGTCGTCAGCGCCTCCTCCGCAACCGCCGCCTGCGAACGCCTCATCGAGGTGCTGCGCACCGGCACGGTCCAGCAGACGGCTCCGCGGCCGGACGTCCCGCCGCTCGCCGAGCCGGTCCGGGGCGCCGTCACCTTCGAGGACGTCGGCTTCTCCTACCCCGGCAACGGCGATCCTGTGCTGAACCGGGTGCGTCTGGACATCGCCCCCGGCCTCCTCGTCGCGGTCACCGGACCCAGCGGCACCGGCAAGTCCACCCTCGGCAAACTGCTGCTGCGGTTCCACGAGCCGTCCCGGGGCCGCATCCTGCTCGACGGCCGGGACATCGCCGAACTCCCCGTGGACGAGGTGCGCCGGCACATCACCCTGCTCCCGCAGGACAGCATGCTCTTCGACGGCACGGTCCGCGAGAACATCACCTACGGCCGCCCCGACGCCACCGAGGCGGAGGTCCTCGCCGCCGCCGTCGCGGCCGACGCCCACGGATTCGTCGGCACGCTCCCCGGGGGCTACGACAGCCCCGTCGGCAAACGGGGCAACCACCTCTCCGGCGGTCAGCGCCGCAGGATCGCCCTCGCACGGGCCATGCTCCGCACCGCGCCCGTACTCATCCTCGACGAGCCCACGGCCGGACTCGACGACGACTCCACGGCCCGCATCATGGCGCCGCTGCGCCACCTCACCGCCGGGCGCACGACCTTCCTCATCACCCACGACCTGCGCCTGACGGCCCAGGCCGACCTCGTCCTGCACCTGTCCGACGGCATGGCGGTCATCACGGCCCCCGGCCAGACACCGGAAACCGGCGCAAGACCGGGGCACGAGGCGGCCTGAGCGCCGACGGCACCGAGCCGGCGGCCTTGGACGCACACTCGGTGAGGAGCGGCATTCCCCGCGCGGGCCGGGCGGACAAGCCCCGTGCCCCAGACCGGGTAGGCCTGGGGCACGGGGGTATGGGGGCACGGGGCCGGCGAGGCGGCTCAGCTGACGCGGCGCGAGCGCCGCAGACGGCGCACGCCGAACCAGGCGCCGAGCAAGGCGGCGACGGCCGTGGCCGCGGCGCCCGCGGTGACGGCCGCCCCGGTGGTCGCCGTGGGTACGGCGGATGCGTGCGGGGGCGCGGCCGTACCGCCGTAACCGCCGCCCTTGCCCGCCCGGTCGTAGGCGGACCCCGGGAGCTTGTCGCCGTACTTCGCGTGTACCAGACGCTGGTAGGCGGCCAAGGTCACGCCGCCCTTCCCCACGGCTCGCCGCGCGTCGGGATCGAGCGGCAGCACACGACCGCCGCGCACCACGTACCAGGCGTCGATCTGCGGCTCCCGGAAGACGGTTCCGGAGCCGTGCGCCTCGCTGACGTAGTCGGTCTCGTCACCGCCGGTGGCGATGTTGACGACCTTCCACCCCTTCGCCGTCCGTACGGTCCACACCGAGGCGACCTGGCCGTCCGCGGAGACCGCCTTGCTCGCGACGAACTGCGGGTCGGCGACGGGGGCGCCCGGGCGTCCCGCGACGAACCCCGGGTCGAGGAAGGAGACGGTCACCGACGGCCCGACCAGGTGCGGCCGGGCCGCGCTCTGCGCGATCGCGCCATCGCGGGCGAAGAAGCGCGAGAGGGTGAGGAGAGTGGCCGGGGCCGACGCCGCCTCGCGTGCCTGAGCGGTGTCGGCGGCGGTGAAGGGCGGGGGGAAGCTCCCGGCCGTCGCCGCGTGGGCGGTGGTGGGGGCGAGTGCGCCGAGGGCGGCGGTGGCGGCGAACACCACGACTGCCGCGCCCGTGCGGACGGGGGTGCGGCCGGCGGGTGCGTGCCGGTTCGGGGTGGTGCGGTGCTTCGGTGACGTCGGGAGGGGTGCCGTGCCGCCCGATGACGTCTGGGGCGGTGTGGTCCGGATGGGTGTGGTCCGGGTCGATGTGGTCTGGTTCTGTGACGTGCGGATCGGGGTCATGGGGTCACGCTCCGATCCCGTAGAGCGAGTGGGTCCACGTGAACGAGTTGTTGTTCACGTAGTAGTCGTAATCCCCCCAGTTGTAGCGGTAGTTGGACGGCCACGGGTCACCCCAGTAGACCTGGTTGGCGGAGGTGTCGTAGCCGTACAGCACATGCATGTGCCCGCCCCCGGAGTTCCACTCGATGCGCGTCTCGACGGGGCGGTCGGCGTTGATCTCCTTCTGCACGGTGGCGTAGCGCAGATAACCGCTCACGTACGTACCGGGGTTGATGCCCATCCAGTCGAGGGCGTTCTGTACGTCGTCCAACGCCGCCTGCCAGTTGCCGCAGGTGCTGCCCTGGGGCCGGTTGAAGGCGGCGTCGCAGAACTGGTTCTGGGTGTAGTTGCGCCCGAACCACGACGCGATGGTGTTGCCGCTCGCCGCCCAGCACCAGTTGCTGTTCTGCTGCGCCTGCATGGTGATGTTGAGACGCTTGGCGGCGGAAACGGCGGGGTGAACGGCCGCCCGAGGAGCGGCGTACGGGGCGGACTGCGGAGCGGGGTACGGGGCGGAGTGCGGGGCGGCGTGAGCACTGGCCGCCGGCAGGAAGGCGGGCGTCAGGAAGGCGACGGCCGCGAGGACCGCTGGCGCCAGCCGTCTACGGCCCCGGGTGGTGATGGACATGGCGTTCCTCCCAGTCAGGGTGGGGGTGGAGGAGCGCGTCCGGACGCTGCGACAGCAGCATCGATCTCTTGTCGGGGCCCGGTCAATGAAGTTATCCACAGGGCTGGCGGCGAAGTGAACTCCACCCGTACGGTTGTGAACGCCACAGCAGGTACCAGCAGGTGGCCGGACAAGTAACGCCCCGTTCCGGGACGGGGAAGTGAACGTCCACAGTTGAACAATCAGAGGGGGTGGGGGGAGGGGAGGGGGCCCAATGGCACCACACAGCACCGAGCGCCGCCCCACCCCACGCCCCGGCACCCCCGCCCTCGGCTCGTCCCGCCGCCCGACCCCCGAGGCCGAACTCGCCGAAGCCCTGCGCACCGGCCCGTTCTCCGTCGCGCTCCGGGCCGCGCTGGCCGCACGCGGGCTGGCGCTGCATCGCGTGCAGCACCGGCTCGCCCAGCGCGGCATACGCGTCGGTGTGACCAGCCTCAGTTACTGGCAGCGCGGTGTGCGGCGGCCCGAGCGGCCCGAATCGCTTCGTGCCGTCACCGCGCTCGAGGAGGTACTTGAGCTTCCGCCGCACGCCCTGACCCGTCTGATCGGCCCACGTGCCACCAGCGACCACCCCCCGGCCCGCCCGTATCGCACCCTCCTCGAACCGGCCGCCGCGCTCGAATCGCTGCTGGCGAGTCTGGCGGCACCGGCAGACGGCGGGCTGCACACCGTGATCCACTACGAGCACGTTCACATCGGTGCCCAGCGAGAGCTCGCCGCCCGCGACTCGCACCATGTCGTACGGGCTCACCGCGATGGCGTCGACCGCTATCTCGCCATCCATCACGGCGACCCGGGCTGCGACACGGAACGGGTACGGGTACTTGGTCTCGACAACTGCCGGGTCGGGCGGATCCGACGCCACGGCGCTTCGGGGGTGATCGTCGTCGAGCTGCTCTTCGACGGGCGGCTGAGAGTCGGGGAGACCGCCGTCCTCGGATACCGCTTCGAGGACGGAACCGGCGCGCCCAGCGATGAGTACGTTCGTGGCTTCACCTACGGCGGCGGCCAGTACGTCCTCCAGGTCGGCTTCGACCGCGCCGCCCTGCCCGTGCACTGCCGCCGCTTCGCCCGTCCCTCGGCGACCGCCCCTCGGGAGGCGGTCGCCGATCTGACACTGAACGCGTATGGCTCGGTTCACCTCGTGGAGCAGCAGATACGGCCGGGTGTCCTCGGCATCACATGGGAGTGGGACTAGGTCTGCTGTCCCGCTGTCGGCGGCGGATGCCGGTCGTGCACCCTGCTCAGCCCCGCCGACGCGCCCCTGGCTCACCGGGCCCTCGAAAAGGGCGGAGTCCGCGGCCGCCAAGTCGTCGTCTTCTGACCCGCCGACGAGGTGGGCCACGGCGCCGGTCGGTCTCAGGCGCGGCCGCGGAGCATCAAGTTCCAGTAGAGGAACGGCAGTCCGTAGCGCTTGAGGTACCACATGTCCCGGCGTTCATGGGTCGTGTCGATGAGCGGGAGGCTGGGCCGGTGCCGCAGGGAGTAGTCGAACTCGGCCAGCAGCATGCTGTGCCGTGAGGTGGTGATCGGGCAGGAGGAGTATCCGTCGTACGCGGCGGGCAGCGGCTCGGTGCCCGCCAGGCTCGCGGCGATGTTCCGGGCGACGACCGGCGCCTGTTTCCGGATCGCCGCCCCCGTCTTGGAGTTGGGCGACGAGCCGGCGTCGCCGAGGGCGAAGACGTCGGGATGGCGCACATGCCGCAGGGTGTGCTTGTCGATCTGCACATAGCCCGCGGGATCCGCCGGATCGGCCAGCGGAGTCTCCTTCAGCCAGTCGGGTGCCGACTGGGGCGGCACCACATGCATCATGTCGAAGCGCAGGGAGTCCCTGGCCCCGGACGTGTGGTCGACGACCACGGCGTCGCGGCCGTCCGGGTCCACTTCCACCAGTTCGCTGTTCCTGCGCACCTCGATGCCGTAGCGGGCCACGACCCGTTCGAGTTCCTCGGCGAACACGGGCACCCCGAACATGCCGGGCGTGGGCAGGACGAGGACCACCCGTATGTCCTTCAGAACGCCCTGTTCGCGCCAGTGGTCGGCGGCGAGATAGGCGATCTTCTGGGGTGCGCCGCCACACTTGATCGGGCCTGACGGCATGGTGAACACCGCGGTGCCCGAGCGCATGGAGCGGATCAAGTCCCAGGTCTTGGGCGCCAGTTCATAGGTGTAGTTGCTGGAGGTGTGCGGTGCGGTGACGGCCTGCGCCATGCCGGGCACCCGGTTCCAGTCGAGCTGGATGCCGGGGCAGACGACGAGCCTGTCGTAGCCGAGGGTGCGTCCGTCGGCGGTCGTGACGGTGTGCTCCCCGGGATCCACGGTCTCCACCCGGTCGCGTATCCAGGAGACGCCCTTCGGCAGGACGGACCGCTGGGGGCGGGCGCTCGTCGCGGCGGTGGCCCGGCCGCCACCGACCAGTGTCCACAGCGGTTGGTAGTAGTGCGTGGTCGAGGGCTCGACGAGCCCGATGCCGTGGATGCCGAGGCGCCGCAGACGGGCCGCGACGCTGATGCCGGCCGTTCCTCCGCCGACGATGAGGACCTTGTGGTGAGCCTCGATGGTCATGTGCGGCTTCCCCTTCGCGTCCGTCCAAGCTAATGTACGTACATTAGCTTTTTAAATGTACGTACACAAGGATGGATCATGAGCGAGGAACCGACCGCCTCAGCCGGCCGGGGCGCGCCTTCCCGGGCGGGCCGGGGCGGGACTCCGTTGTGGCGTCATGTGCGCGACGACCTCAGGTCCCGGCTGGTGCAGGGCGAGTTCGGCGACTCCTTCCCCGGCGAGAACGAGCTGGCCGCGCGGTACGGGGTGAGCCGGCACACCATTCGCGAGGCGCTGCGCGAGCTGCGGGAGGAAGGGCTGGTCACCGCGGCGAAAGGGCGGCGACCGCGACCGGTGGGCGAGGCGGTCATAGAGCAGCCCGTCGGCGCCCTCTACAGCCTGTTCTCCTCCGTCGAGGCGGCCGGTCTGGAACAGCGCAGCGTCGTCCGCACGCTCGACATCCGGGCCGACGCGCATGTGGCGGTGCGCCTGGGCATGGAGGAGTCGACGCCGCTGCTGTACCTGGAGCGCATCCGCCTGGCCGACGGGGAACCCCTGGCCCACGACAAGGTGTGGCTGCTGGCGTCGGACGCCCGGGCACTGCTCGACGTCGACTTCAGCCACACGGCGCTCTACGACGAGCTGGCCGACCGCTGCGGCATCCGTCTCGTCGGGGGTGAGGAGCGGATCAAGGCGGTCGTGCCCACCGCCGCCGAACAGCGGCTGCTCGGCCTCCCCGAGGGCGTCGCCGCGTTCTCCATCGAGCGGCTCGGCCGTACGCGCGGCCGCACGGTCGAGTGGCGCACGACCCTCATCCGCGGCGACCGGTTCAGTGTCGTCGCGCAGTTCGACGCCCGTGCCGGGTACCGCCTCGATCCCGCCGGAACCCCCTTCACCCACGCGGTGCGGAAGGTGCGGCGGCTCGATCCGGCGCGGTGAGAGGGACCGGAACGAGCCATCTGCCCACGAATTGGCCGCACGTCAACGTTCACGCCCTGTGCCCACGGGGCCAGGTGGCGCCGCACGGCGCCGGAGGGAATGCCTGACATGTTCTTCGTCGACACCACCGAGGTCACGGGGCTCGGCAACCGCAGCTATCTGGCGGGCGGTGAGCGCACGGCCGTGGCCGTCGACCCGCCACGAGACGTCGACCGGGTGCTGGCAGCCGCGGCGCGCAGAGGTGTGCGGATCTCCCATGTGGTCGAGACCCACATCCACAACGACTACGTCACCGGCGGCCTGGAACTCGCCCGGCTCACCGGCGCCGCCTACCTCGTACCCGCCGGGGCCACCGTGTCGTTCGAGCGCATACCCGTGCACGACGGAGACCGCACGGTCATCGACGCGGGACTCACCCTGCGGGCGCTGGCGACACCCGGGCACACCCCGCACCACACCGCCTACGCCCTGGAGGAGTCCGGGACGGTGGTCGCGGTGTTCACCGGCGGCTCGCTGCTGATCGGCACGGTCGGCCGCCCCGATCTCGTCGAGCCGCGCCTGACCGAGCGCCTCGCCCGCGCCCAGCACGCGTCCGCGCACCGTCTCGCCGCCGAACTGCCCGACACCGCCGCCGTGTTGCCCACGCACGGATTCGGCAGCTTCTGCTCCGCCGGCCGGGCCGAGGGGAGCGAGACCACCATCGGGAAGGAGAAGGCGTCGAACGAAGCCCTCACCCAGGACGCCGACACCTTCGTCACCCGCCTGCTCGCGGGACTGGACGACATTCCCGCCTACTACGCCCACATGGGACCCGCCAACTCCGCCGGGCCCGCACCGGTCGACCTCACCCCGCCCGCGCTCGCCGACGCCGAGGAGATCGCGGCGCGACTGGCCGCCGGGGAGTGGGTGGTCGACTTGCGCAACCGGATCGCGTTCGCCGAAGGGCATGTGGCCGGCACCTACAACTTCGAAGCGGACGGTCAACTCGCCACCTACCTCGCCTGGTTGATCCCCTGGGGCAAGCCGGTGACCCTGCTCGCCGCATCGGCCGAGCAACTGGCGCACGCACAGCGCGAGTTGGTGCGCGTCGGCATCGACCGCCCGGCCGCCGCGGCCACCGGCGGACCGTCCGACTGGACGACCGAGGGCGAAGCCCTGGCCACCTTCCCGCGCGCCGGCTTCGCGGACCTGGCCGCGCGGCTCCCGGCCGGGGACGTGGTCGTGCTGGACGTCCGGCGCGCCTCCGAGCGGGCCGCCGCCTTCATCGAGGGCTCGGTCCACATCCCGCTGCACACCCTGCACCGACGCCTCGACGAGGTGCCGCCCGGCGAGGTGTGGGTGCACTGCGCGGGTGGCATGCGCGCCGCCATCGCCGCCTCACTGCTGGACGCGGCGGGCCGAGACGTCGTCGCGGTGGACGACTCCTTCACCGCCGCCGGCCCGGCCGGACTCACCCTCCGTACCGCCTGAGCCCCACCACGCCGGATCAACCCACCCTGCACACAAGGCGAGGACCGCCCATGGACACATCCCCCTCCGGCACAGGCCGGATCACCGTAGCGGAAGCGGCCGTACGCACCGGGCACGGACGTGCGGACGAGGCAACCGGCGTCGGCGGCGCATCCGTCCTGCTGGACGTCCGGGAACCCGACGAATGGAGCGCCGGGCACGCACCCGGAGCCCTGCACCATCCCCTCACCGCACTCATGGCGGGCGCGCCCCTGCCCCCCGAAGCCCGAGGGCGGTGCCTGGTCGTGGTCTGCCGCTCCGGCAACCGGTCCCAGCGGGCCGCCGACCTGCTGACGGGCCTGGGTTTCGAGGCCGTCGACGTGATCGGCGGCATGCGCGGCTGGGCCGAGGCCGGGCTGCCCGTGGTGGACGCGCGGGGCCTGCGCGGTACGGTCGCGTGAGTGCCCTGATCCTGGCCCTCGCGTCCGGCGCGGTGATCGGGCTGGCGCTCGGCGCGCTCGGCGGCGGTGGCAGCGTCCTGGCCGTACCCGCCCTGATCTACCTGCTCGGCTTCACCCCCGTGGCGGCCACCACCGCCGCACTGGTGATCGTGGCCCTCACCTCGGCGACCGCGCTGACCGCGCACGCCCGGGACGGCCATGTCCGCTGGGGTGCGGGACTGCTCTTCGCCGCGGCCGGCATCGGCCCGGCGATGCTGGGCTCCGCGCTCGCCGCGCATCTTCCCGCGGGCGCCCTGCAGGCGGCCTTCGCGACGGTCGCGGCCGTCGCGGCGGTCCGCATGCTGCACCGCAGGGGAGAGGACGGAGCCACCGGGCGGATCAGGCCCGGGCACGCGGCGGCGGCCGGCGCGGGACTCGGCGCGGTCACGGGTGTCCTCGGCGTCGGCGGTGGCTTCCTCGCCGTACCGGCTCTCGTGGCAGTGCTCGGAGTCCGTATGCGCGAGGCCGTGGGCACCAGCCTGCTGGTCATCACCGTCAACTCGCTCGCGGCGCTCGGACTGCGCGGCGGCACCGTGGACCGGCTCGACTGGGCGGTCGTCGCCCCCTTCGCGGGCGCCGCGGTCCTGGGGGCGTGGGACGGCAGACGCCTGGCCGCCAGGGCGAAGGCGAAGACCCTGCAACAGGTCTTCGCGCTGGCGCTGCTGGCCGTGGCCGCGTTCATGTTCGCCGACGCCGTGGTCTGACATGAACCGACCCGAAAATCACGTGCCCGGCCGCGCCCCCTCCCGTACCGTCATGCCGTACCGAGCGCCGCGACGACCGTACGGCGGCGCCTGTCGTCCGATGCAGAGGGGAGCCCGGCCGTGCGCGCACGCACCGCTGTCGTCACTCCCCGTTCCCGGTACGAGGTGATCCTCGTGTCCCGGTGGTGCCGGTGCCCGCTGCGCGGCCGGCACCGGACGCCCGTGCCGCCCCGCTGACGCACGGGTCATCGCGCTGCCCTTTTCCCTGATCCTGAGAAAGGCCCCGGGCTGTGCGCACGAACATCACCACCCTGGCAGCCGTCCGCAACCTCGGCATCCTCGCCCACGTCGACGCGGGCAAGACCACCGTCACCGAGCGGATCCTGTATGCGACGGGCACCACCCACAAGCGGGGCGAGGTGCACGACGGCACCACCGTCACCGACTTCGACCCGCAGGAACGCGACCGCGGCATCACCATCTTCGCCGCCGCCGTCAGCTGCTCCTGGGACGACCACCGCATCAACCTCATCGACACCCCCGGCCACATCGACTTCGCCGACGAGGTCGAGCGCTCGCTGCGCGTCCTCGACGGGGCGGTCGCCGTGTTCGACGCCGTGGCCGGGGTCGAGCCGCAGAGCGAGTCGGTGTGGCGGCAGGCCGACCGGCACGGCGTACCGAGAATCGCGTTCGTCAACAAGATGGACCGCGCGGGCGCCGACCTCGACCGGGCCGTCGAGTCCATTCGGCGGCGGCTGCACCCGGCACCGCTCGTCGTCCAGCTGCCGATCGGCACCGAGGAGGGATTCACCGGTGTGGTCGACCTGGTGCGGATGCGCGCGCTGGTCTGGGCCGACGGCGCGGCCACGGCCGTGGAGGGGCCGGTGCCCGAGGAGTTGGGGGAGGAGGCGGTACGGCGGCGCCGGGCGCTGGAGGAGACGGTGGCCGAGCTGCACCCGGCCGCCCTGGAGGAGTTCTGCGACCGCGAGACCCTCTCCGCCGGCACCCTCGCCACCACCCTGCGCGAGCTCACCCGCACCGGGGACGGTGTGGTCGTCCTGTGCGGCTCCGCCTACCGCAACCGCGGTATCGAACCGCTGCTGGACGCGGTCGTGGCCTATCTGCCCTCGCCGCTGGACGTCCCCGCCGTGCGCGGCGTCCACGACGGCACCGAGCAGCAGCGGGCCGCCGACCCCGAAGTGCCGTTCGCGGGGCTCGTGTTCAAGGTGAACGCGAACGCCGCCGGGCGGCTGGCCTATGTGCGCGTCTACGCGGGCACCGTCGAGAAGGGAGACACCGTGTGGGACCCGGGCACCGGGCGCACCGAGCGCGTCGCGCGCATCCTGCGGGTCATGGCGGACCGGCACGCCCAGCTCGACCGGGCGGTCGCCGGTGACATCGTCGCGCTCGCCGGTGTGAAGTCGGCGCGGGCCGGCTCCACGCTGTGCGACCCCGGCGCCCCGCTGCTCCTGGAGCCGCCGCAGGCCGCCGAACCCGTGGTGTCCGTGGCCGTTGAGGCCCGGCGCGCCGCGGACACCGGCCGGCTGGCGACGGCGCTGGCGCGGCTGGCTGAGGAGGACCCCTCGCTGGTGGTGCGCACCGATGCCGAGACCGGGCAGACCGTGCTGTCCGGGATGGGGGAACTCCATCTGGAGGTCGCGGTGGAGAAGATCCGCCGCGAGGGCGGTCCGGAGGTCGGTGTGGGCCGGCCGCGGGTCGCCTACCGGGAGACGGTCGCCCGGGGGGTGAGCGGGTTCGTGTTCCGGCATGTCAAACAGGACGGCGGGGCGGGGCAGTTCGCCCATGTGGTGCTCGACGTGGAACCCCTCGGCCCCGAAGCCGGCGCCACCGGCTTCGAGTTCCACTCCGCCGTGGTCGGCGGCCGGGTGCCGCAGGAGTACGTGCGCGCGGTGGCGGCCGGGTGCCGGGACGCGCTCGCCGAGGGCCCGCTGCACGGGCACCCGGTGACCGGACTCCGGGTCACGCTCACCGACGGCTCCACCCATGTGAAGGACTCCTCCGACACGGCCTTCCGCACCGCCGGCCGGCTCGGGCTCCGCGAGGCCCTGCGCGCCTGCGCGACGGCTCTGCTGGAACCGGTCGCCGAGGTCACGGTCACCGTGCCGGAGGACGCCGTCGGCTCGGTCCTCGGCGACCTGGCCGCCCGGCGCGGCCGGGTCGGCGGCTCCGAGACCCGGGGCGGCGCGGCCGTACTGACCGCGACCGTGCCGCTGGCCGAACTCTTCGGCTACGCCACCCGGTTGCGCAGCCGCACCCAGGGCCGGGGCACCTTCACGACCCGGCCCGCCGGCTACGCCCTCGCCCCGCGGCCGGTCCCGGTCCGGTAGCGGGGGCGGGGCCCGCACCATCCACCGACCCGGTGGGTGGTGCGGGCCCCTGCGCACGTCCGTCGTTGCCGGATCCCTTGACGTGCTTCTCTCCTGAGGATTAACTCACGTCCTAAATTAAGACATGAGGAACCCGCCTCCCGGAAAGGGACACCAGGAGCCATGCGCAGATTCCGAGCCGCGGCCACCGGCGCCGTCACCCTGTCTCTCGCCCTCGCGGCCACGGCCTGCGGCGGGGGCTCCGCGACCGGGGGCGGGTCGAACGACTCCCCGAAGACGCTGACGTACTGGGCCTCCAACCAGGGCGCCGGCGTCGCCGTCGACAAGCAGGTCCTCCAGCCCGAACTCGACAAGTTCGAGAAACAGACCGGGATCAAGGTGAAGCTGGAGGTCGTGCCCTGGTCGGATCTGCTGAACCGGATCCTCACCGCGACCACCTCGGGTCAGGGCCCGGACGTGCTGAACATCGGCAACACCTGGAGTGCCTCGCTGCAGGCGACCGGCGCCCTGCTGCCGTGGGACGCGAAGAACTTCGCCAGGATCGGCGGCAGGGACCGGTTCGCCGACACCGCGCTCGGCTCGACCGGCGCGGCGGGCAAGGACCCGGCCGCGGTCCCGCTGTACTCGATGGCGTACGCCCTCTACTACAACAAGAAGATCTTCGCCGACGCGGGCCTCTACAAGCCTCCCGCCACCTGGGCCGAGTTGACGGCCGACAGCAAGAAGATCCAGGCCGAGGGCAAGTCCGCGCTCGGCGCCGAGGGCTCGAACCTGGCGGAGAACATCCACCACGTCTTCGTCTTCGCCCAGCAGCACGGCGCCGGCTTCTTCACCGCCGACGGCAAGCCCGACTTCACCGGCCCCAAGGTGGTCGAGGCGGTCAAGAGCTACGTCGACCTGATGGCCACGGACAAGGTCATCCCGCCCGGCGACGCCGAGTACGCGCAGAACCAGTCCGTCAGCGACTTCGCCAAGGGCAGGCAGGCGATGCTGCTGTGGCAGTCCGCCGCCGCCAACCTCAAGTCCCAGGGCATGAGCGAGGACGCCTACGGCATCGCGCCGGTACCGGTGATCTCCGGCACGCCCGGCTCCGGCACCCAGGTCGACTCGGCGGTCATGGGCATCAACCTGGCCGTCTTCAAGAACACCCACAACCTCGACGGCGCCACGCAGTTCGTGAAGTTCATGACCTCCGACGCCGAGCAGAGGATCCTCAACAAGGCCTACAGCTCCATCCCGCCGGTCAAGTCGGCCCAGGCGGACCCGGTGTTCGGCACGCCCGGCACCGCCGTCCTGAAGAACACCCTCGCCACCAGCGCGGCCGCCCTGCCGCAGGTCGCGTCCGAGTCGCAGTTCGAGACGACGGTCGGCACGGCCGTCAAGGACCTGTTCGCCGACGCCGCCGCCGGGCGCGCGGTGACCACCGACTCGGTCAAGGCCGAACTGCAGAAGGCCCAGCAGCAGATGCCGGCGGCATGAGAGCGACGATGACGACCACCGCCTTCCAGGAGCCGGTGCGACAGGAGACCCCCGGGGCCGCGGTGCGCGAACCCCGCCGCCGTACCGGTCGGCTCCGTCGCGTCTCCCTGCCGTATCTGCTGCTCCTGCCCGCCCTGCTGCTCGAACTCCTCGTCCATCTGCTGCCGATGGTCATCGGCATCGTGATGAGCTTCAAGGAGCTCACCCAGTTCTACATCCGCGACTGGGGCACCGCCCCCTGGTCCGGCCTCGGCAACTACAAGGTGTCGGTGGACTTCGACGCCCCCGTCGGCAAGGCCCTGTTGCACTCCTTCTTCGTCACCGTCGGCTTCACGCTGCTGTCGGTCGGCCTGTGCTGGCTGATCGGCACCGCGGCCGCGATCTTCATGCAGGACACCTTCCGCGGCCGCGGACTGCTGCGCGCCCTGTTCCTGGTGCCGTACGCGCTGCCCGTCTACGCGGCCGTCATCACCTGGGTGTTCATGTTCCAGCACGACAACGGCCTGGTGAACCACGTCCTGTACGACCAGCTGCACCTCACGGACAAGCGCGCGTTCTGGCTGCTCGGCGACAACAGCTTCTACGCCCTGCTGACCGTGTCGGTGTGGAAGGGCTGGCCGTTCGCCTTCCTCATCGTGATGGCCGGACTGCAGAACATCCCGAAGGAACTGTACGAGGCGGCCGCCCTGGACGGCGCCGGAATGTGGCAGCAGATCCGCCGCATCACCCTGCCGTCCCTGCGCCCGGTCAACCAGGTACTGATCCTGATCCTGTTCCTGTGGACCTTCAACGACTTCAACACGCCGTACGTCCTGTTCGGCAAGTCCGCCCCCGAGGCCGCCGACCTCCTCTCCGTCCACATCTACCAGGCCTCCTTCGTCACCTGGAACTTCGGCACCGGCTCCGCGATGTCCGTACTCCTGCTGCTGTTCCTGCTGGTCGTGACGGGCGGGTATCTGGCGCTCACCTCGCGCGGACGGAGGACGGCCGATGCCTGAATCCCGGACGGCCAAGTCGCCGATGGTGCCGCCGCGTTCGTTCCTGTGGTCCCGGCGGATCTTCCTCACCCTGCTCACCGGGTTCGTACTGATCCCGGTGTACGTGATGGTCTCCAGCTCGCTGAAGCCGCTCGCGGACGTCACCGGCACGTTCCGCTGGCTGCCCAGCGGCCTGACCGTCCGGCCGTACATCGACATCTGGTCGACGGTCCCGCTCGCGAGGTACTTCGTGAACTCGCTGATCGTGGCGGGCTCGGCGACGATCTGCTCGGTGGTCGTCGCCGTCTTCGCCGCGTACGCCGTGAGCCGTTACACCTTCCGCGGCAAGCGGGTCTTCACGGTGACCGTGCTGTCGACGCAGATGTTCCCGGGCATCCTCTTCCTGCTCCCGCTGTTCCTGATCTACGTCAACATCGGCAACGCCACCGGCATCGCCCTGTTCGGCTCCCGCGGCGGCCTGATCCTGACGTACCTCACCTTCTCCCTCCCGTTCTCGATCTGGATGCTGATCGGGTACTTCGACTCGGTGCCGCGCGACCTGGACGAGGCGGCGCTGGTGGACGGCTGCGGCCCGCTCGGCGCGCTGCTGCGGATCGTCGTACCGGCCGCGATCCCCGGCATCGTCGCGGTCGCCGTCTACGCCTTCATGACCGCGTGGGGCGAGGTGCTCTTCGCGTCCGTCATGACCGACGACGCCACCCGCACCCTCGCCGTCGGACTCCAGGGCTACTCCACCCTCTACGACGTCTACTGGAACCAGATCATGGCCGCCTCGCTGGTCGTCAGCGTGCCCGTGGTGGCCGGCTTCCTGCTGCTGCAGCGCTATCTCGTCGCCGGTCTGACGGCAGGTGCCGTCAAGTGACCCGAGCGACCCACACCTCGCATTCCGAAGGGACTTCCGTGTCCGAACGCATCGACCTCGCCGCCCTCCCGCACGACTTCCTGTGGGGCACGGCCACCGCGGCGTACCAGATCGAGGGAGCCGTCGCCGAGGACGGCCGTACGCCCTCGATCTGGGACACCTTCTCGCACACCCCGGGGAAGACCGCGAACGGCGACACCGGCGACGTCGCCTGCGACCACTACCACCGCTGGCGCGAGGACATCGGCCTGATGCGGCAACTCGGCGTCAACGCCTACCGGTTGTCGGTCGCCTGGCCGCGGGTGCTGCCCGGCGGCACCGGCCCGGTCAACGCCAGGGGCCTGGCCTTCTACGACGAGTTGGTGGACGCCCTGCTGGAGGCCGGCATCACCCCGTCCGTCACCCTCTACCACTGGGACCTGCCGCAGGTGCTCCAGGACCGCGGCGGCTGGCCCGAGCGGGACACCGCCTTCGCGCTCGCCGAGTACGCCGCGGCCGTCGCCGCCCGCCTGGGCGACCGCGTCAAACTATGGGCCACCCTCAACGAGCCCAGCTGCTCCGCGTGGATCGGCCACCTGGAGGGCAAGATGGCCCCCGGCGAGGCGGACCTCACCGCCGCCGTACGCGCCTCCTGTCATCTGCTGCTCGGCCACGGCCTCGCCGCCCGGGCGATCCGCGCCGCCGTCCCCGACGCCCAGGTCGGCATCGTCAACAACCTCTCCACCGTGCACCCGGCCACCGACCGGCCGGAGGACCACGCGGCCGCCCGCCGCCACGACGGCCATGTCAACCGCTGGTGGCTCGACCCGGTCCACGGCCGCGGCTTCCCGGCCGACATGATCGACACATACGGCGTGGAACTCCCGCTCCAGGACGGCGACTTGGGGGCGATCGCCACGCCGCTGGACTGGCTGGGACTGAACTACTACTTCCCGGCCTACGTCGCCGCCGCCCCCGACGGCCCGGCGCCGTACGCGCGGTCGGTGCGCCGCGAGGGCGTGCCGCGCACCGGCATGGACTGGGAGATCGACGCGCACGGCATCGAGAGCCTGCTGCTGCGGCTCACCGAGGAGTACGGCGCCCGGAAGATCTACGTCACCGAGAACGGCTCCGCCTTCCCCGACGTGGTCCGCCCCGACGGCAGCGTCGACGACCCCGAGCGCCAGGACTACCTGGAGACCCATCTCGCCGCCTGCGCCTCGGCCGCCCGCAGGGGAGCCCCGCTGACCGGCTACTTCGCCTGGTCCCTGCTGGACAACTTCGAGTGGGCGTACGGCTACGACAAGCGCTTCGGCCTGGTCCACGTCGACTACCGCACCCAGGTGCGCACGATCAAGGGCAGCGGACACCGGTACGCGGACCTCGTCCGCGGCCACCGCGCCCAGGCGCGCCGGGCCGCCTGAGCCGGGCCCGGCCGGCCGGTGGGCGGGGGCCGAGGCACCGAGCGGAACGTTCCCTCCCAGTTGATGCATATGATGTGCAAGTGCGTAAGTACTGCATCAGGCCAGCGACCCTCACCGATCTGGACGGCGCCCGGGCCGTCATGCTCGATACCGTCCACCGGGATTTCGGGACCGGTTACGTGCCCCGGTGGCACGGGGACATCGTGGATCCGGGCGGCGCGTATCTCGGGTCCCGGCGGCACACCTTGCTCGTCGCGGTCGACGGGGCCGGAGAGGTCGTCGGGACCGGGGCGCTGGACTCGCGCGGGCCGGAGTGTCCGCCGAATCCGCGCCGGCTGGCCGAGCGGTATCCGCCGGGGGAGACGGCGCAGCTGCGCCGGGTGTACGTGCGGCCCGAGCACCGGCGCCGGGGGATCGCGCGGGAACTGGTCCAGCGGCTCGTGGAGTTCGCCGTCGCCGACGGCGGATACCGGTCCGTCTATCTGCACACCGATCCGGCCGTACCCGGAGCTGAGGCGTTCTGGCGGTCGCTCGGCACGGTCGTCCACGATGAGCGCACCGACGCCGAACACCCCCAGAGCCTCGTCCACTTCGAGCTTCCGATGGGGCGGTAGCCGATGCGTACGTCCTCCGTCCTTCGTGTGCTGCGTCGCTCCCGTGTGCTCGCCGCGCTCGCGGTCGCGCCGCTGCTGGCCGGCTGTTTCAGCTCCGGCGGCGGCGAACAGGGCGCCGGCGGCGGAGCCCGGTTGCGGGTCGCGCTCGCCTTTCCGCCCGCCGAGCGGCTCTCCCCGTACGGCGCCGACGGCACCATCCTCAGCCGGCTCGGCATCACCGAGTCGCTGACCGCCCTCGACGGCAACGGCGCCGCCGCCCCCGCCCTCGCCTCCTCCTGGCGGCAGGAGGGCGCCCGCAGCTGGCTGTTCACGCTGCGCGAGGCCGCCTTCCACGACGGAACCGCCGTCACCGCGCAGGCCGTCGCCGCCTCGCTCGCGCAGGCCGCCCGGGCCAGGCCCGCCCCGGCCGCCGTGTCCGGCGTCGAGCTGACCGCCGAGGCGGTGGACCGGCACCGGCTGCGCATCACCACCGGGCGGCCCGATCCCATCCTGCCGCTCCGGCTGTCCAGCCCCGGCCTCGCCGTGCTGTCCGCCAAGGCGTACGCGCACCGGGGCACCGTCGATCCGGCCGGCAGCGGCACCGGGCCGTTCGTGCTGAAGAAGGTGAACGGCACCGCGTCCGCGACCCTCCAGCGGTACGACGGCTACTGGGGCGGCCGGGCCCGGACCGCCGGCATCGACGTCCGCTTCGTCGCCGACGGCACCGCCCGCACCAACGCCCTGCGCAGCGGCGACGTCGACATCGCCGAGGCCGTGCCCGTGGCCCAGGCCGCCACGCTCGACGCGGGCGCACGCCGGGAGACCGCCACCGCGCGGACCACCAGTCTGCTGCTCAACTCCCGCTCCGGGCCGTTCCGGGACGCCGGGCTGCGGGCCGCCGCCCGCGCCGCCGTCGACACCTCCGGCCTCGCCCGGGGCGTGTACGAGGGGCACGCGGACCGCGGAGCCGGGATCTACGGGCCCGCCGTCACCTGGGCCGAGGGCAAGCACCTCCGGCCCGGGGGCAGGGCAGCCGCCAAGCCGGCCGACGGGACCGCCGTCACCCTCGCCACCTACGACAACCGGCCCGAACTCCCCGAAGTGGCCCAGGTGCTGAAGCAGCAGCTGGAGAAGGCCGGCTTCCGGGTGCGGCTCGTCGTGCGCGAGTACTCCCGGCTGGAGAGCGACGCGCTCGCCGGGAAGTTCGACGCCTTCGTGCTCGCCCGCAACAGCCTCGTCGACACCGGCGACCCGGTCGCCGTCCTCGCCGGCGACTACACCTGCGACGGCGGCTACAACCTGGCCCTGCTGTGCGACCGCGGCGTCGACCGGGCCGTGGCCGCCGCCGAGCGCACCGCCGACCCCGCCGAACGGCGGACCGCGGCGCTGCGCGCCGAAGCGGCGATCCTCGGCACCGACACCGTCGTACCGCTGGTCCACCAGCGCGTCATCACCGGCGTCGGCAGCGCGGTCAAGGGCGTGCTCCTCGACCCGTACGAGCGCGCCCTCGTCGGCACCGGCACCCGGCGCTGAGCGATGCGCACCCTGCTGTGGCGAGGCTCGCTCGCCGGTGCCCTGGTGTGCGGGATCGGGCTGCTGCCGTGGCTCGCGCACACCGATCCCGCGCTCACCGTCCTCAAGGCCCGCGCCCAGGACCGCGACCCCGACCCCGAGGTCCTCGCCGCCATCCGCGGTCAACTCAGCCTGGACGACGGGCCGTTGATGCTGCTGGGGCGCTGGCTCGGCGGACTGCCGCGCGGGGATGCCGGGCGGTCCTGGATCTCCGGCGCCGAGGTCGGGCCGACCGTGCTCCAGGCGCTCGGCGCCTCCCTGCTGCTCATGGCGGTCGCGTCTCTCGTCGCTGGCTGCACGGCCGCCGCGGTGTGCGCCCCGACCCTGTACCGGGGCGGGCGCACCCGGCCCGGCGGCACCGGCTCCGCCGTGCTCGCCGCACTGCCGGAGTTCCTCACCGCCTCCGTGCTCGCCACCGTCGTCGGCGTACAGCTCGGCTGGCTGCCCGCCCTCGGCTGGTACGGGCCGCGGTACACCCTGCTGCCCGCCCTCGCCCTCGGCCTGCCCGCCGGCGCCGTCCTCGGCCGGCTCCTCGACGACCAGCTGCCCGGCGCCCTCGCCGAACCCTGGGTGCGGGCGGCCGCCGCCCGCGGACTGCCCGCGCGGGCCATCGCCCGGCAGGCGGTACGGCGCTGTCTGCCCGGACTGCTGCCCAACACCGCGCTGTTCGTCGTCGGCATGACCGGCGGCGCCGTCGCCGTCGAGCAGATCTTCGACATCCCCGGCCTCGGCCGCACCACCCTCCAGGCCGCCCTCGCCCAGGACCTGCCCGTCCTCCAGGCCGGCACCCTCGCCCTGGTGCTCCTCGCGTCCCTCGCCGCGGGCGCCGCCCGGCTCGGCGTACGCCTGCTCATCGGCCCCGCACTCAGGGACGGCGCCGTCCCCGCCCTGCACCGGCCCGCCGCGCCCGCCCGGCGTACGACGCCCCTCGTCCTCGCCGCCGCCCTGATGGCCGTCCTCGCCGCCGGACTGCCCCGCGACCCGCTCGCCGTGGACACCCGGGCCCGCCTCCAACCCCCTTCCCGGGAGCACCCGTTCGGCACCGACGCGCTCGGCCGCGACCTGCTCGCCCGCATCGCCCACGGCGCCCTCGACACGCTCTCGCTCGCTCTTGCCATCAGTGCGGGCACACTGCTGGCCGGGCTGCTGCTCGGGTTGCTGCCCCGGCTGTCCGGGCCGCTCGTCGACACCGTCAACGCCGTACCGCCGGTGCTCGCCGCGCTCCTCGTCAGCGCCGTCGCGGGCGGCGGCCCGGCCACCCCCGCGCTGGCCGTCGCCGCGGTCGCCTGGGCGCCGCTCGCCGCGCACACCTCCGCCCTGCTGCGGCAGGAACGCGCCGCGCTCCACCTCACCGCCACCCGTGCGCTCGGCGCCGGCCGCTGGTATCTGCTGCGCCACGTACTGCTGCCGGCCGTCGTCCCGCCGGTCACCCGGCACGCCCTGCTGCGGCTGCCCGGCACCGCCCTCGCGCTCGCCTCACTCGGCTTCCTCGGCCTCGGTGCCCAGCCGCCGTCGCCCGAATGGGGCCACCTCCTCGCGGAGAACCAGCCGTACGCCGAGCGCGCGCCGTGGACCGTCCTCGCGCCCGCCGCCGTCCTCGCCGTCCTGGGCGTGCTCGCCGTGACAGCGGCGACGCTGCCACGAAGCCGACGGCGACGGCGCAGCCTTCACTGAATGTGATCATTTGATTGCTTATGGTTACCGTGCGCAGTCGTCGCTGTGCAGTGGGCCGCGAGGATCCTGCGGCACCACACCGGTGTACGGGGCCGTCTTCGGCGGTCGACAGTGAGGAGAGGCGAAGAGTGATGCGTCAGCCAGTGATGCTTCAGCCAAAGAGCGGGCTGCGCGGCCCGGCGGTCGGTGCGGCGCTGGTCTGCGGTGCCCTCCTTCTGACGGCCTGCGGCTCGGGCGGCGGCTCCCGGCCCGCCGGCCCCTCCTCCGCGGCCGCCTCGCCCGCCGTCACCGGGACCGGTGTCGCCTGCGGCAGGGCGGCCGGCGTGGCGGGCTCCGGCTCGACCGCGCAGGAGTTCGCGATGAAGGTGTGGATCAAGAACTACACGCGGGCCTGTCCCGGTGACCGGATCAGCTACGAGGGCAACGGCTCCGGAGCCGGCCAGGCCGACTTCCTGAAGGGCAGGACCGCCTTCGCGGGTTCCGACTCCGCACTGAGCGCCGCCCAGATCACCCAGTCCAAGAGCGTCTGCTCCCACGGCGGCCGGGCCGTCCACCTGCCGATGGTCGGCGGCCCGATCGCCCTCGCCTTCCACCTGCCCGGAGTCAGCAGACTCGTCCTGGACGCCCCCACCCTGGCCAGGATCTTCGACTCACGGATCACGAAGTGGAACGATCCGGCGATCGCCAAGCTCAACCCCGGCGCCACGCTGCCCTCGACGCCGATCCGGACGGCACACCGCTCCGACTCCTCCGGCACGACGGACAACTTCACCTCCTACCTGAGCGCCGCCGCGCCGAGCGTCTGGACGTACGGGCACGACAAGGTCTGGATGGCCAAGGGCGGCGAGTCAGCGAAGGGTTCCTCGGGCGTCGTCGACCAGGTGAAGAAGACGGTGGGTGCGATCGGCTACGTCGAGCTGACGTATGCGCTCGCGCGCGAAGTTCCCACGGTCGCGATCGACAGCGGGTCCACCGCTCCGGTCGACGCCAACGTCCTCACGGCCTCCAAGGCGATCGCCGCCGCCACCCTCGCGGGCGGCGACGACCTCGTGCTGAAACTCGACTACGCGACCAAGGCCGCGGGCGCCTACCCGATCGACATGGTCACGTACGAGATCGTCTGCGACCAGGGCAACAAGCCCGCGACCTGGCCCGCCACCAAGGCCTTCCTGACCTACATCGCCGGCACGACGGGCCAGCAGGACCTGAGCTTCGAGGGCTACGCGACGCTCCCGGCCAAGATCGTGGACAAGGTCCGCAGCAGGATCGGCACCCTGTCCTAGCCACGCCCCGGCCACGCCTCGGCCGTGCCCCGGTGGCTGAACACGACGTCCCTGGCGCACGTATCACCCGGACGTGGCAGGATCCCTCACCATGAGTGCGTCCCCGGCGGTGAGAGGTCTGCGTGCCGCGGTGTTCGCCGCGGTGTGCGTGCTGCTCGCCGCCGCCGGGCACGGGCTCGCCATGGGGGACATGCCGCCGCTGTGGGCCGACGCGGCCGGGTTCCTGGGCGTGTTCGCGCTCGGCTGGAGCCTCGGCGAGCGGGAGCGGTCGCTGGCCGGCATCGGTGCCGCCATGCTGCTCACCCAGGTCGCGCTGCACATCGGCTTCGACGCCGCCCACCGCACCCCGCGCACGGCGGCCCCGCCGGGCCACTCCATGGCCCACTCCATGGCCGCGATGCACTCCCACGCGACGGCCCACCCGCACAGCACCGCGCACGCCACCGCCGCCCACCTCCTCGCCGCGCTGGTCGCGTCGTGGTGGCTGCGGCGGGGCGAGGCCGCGCTGTGGTCGGTGCTGCGCCGTACCGTCACGCTCGTCCCCGGCCTCGCTGCCTGGTGGCGCGACGCCCCGCTGCCCGCCCCCGCCCCGCACGCCCCGCGCGTCCCGGCCGGCCCCGAACCGCGCCGCCGAACCCCGCTGCGGCACGCGGTCAGCCGGCGCGGACCCCCGGTCCCGGTCCCGTACTCGCTCTGACCCTTTCCCGCACGTCACTCGTACGGAGACCGACTCACCCATGTCCGTAACCCGCATGACCCCGCGCCGCGCCGGAACCGTCGCCGCGGTCGCCGGCGCCGCCGTCCTCCTCGCCGCCGGTGCCGCCTCCGCGCATGTCACCGTCCACCCCGACAGCTACGCCAAGGACGCCACCGACGGTGTGCTGACCTTCCGCGTCCCCAACGAGGAGGACAGCGCCTCCACCACGAAGGTGCAGGTCTTCCTGCCCACCGACCACCCCGTCCTCGGCGTGCTCGTCCATCCGCAGGACGGCTGGACCGCCAAGGTCACCACCACCAAGCTCAGGACACCGGTCAAGACCGACGACGGCACCATCACCGAGGCCGCCTCCGAGATCACCTTCAGCGGCGGGAAGATCGACGCCGGGCAGTACGAGGACTTCAACGTCGCCTTCGGCCAACTTCCGCACGACGTCGGCCAGTTGGTGTTCAAGACCCTGCAGACCTACTCCGACGGCAAGGTCGCGCGCTGGATCGAGGAGCCGACCGGCGGCGGCGAGCCGGAGAACCCGGCCCCGGTGCTGAAGCTCACGGCCGGTACCGCCGGTGACGCCGGTTCCCGGCCCGCCGGGACCGCGCCCGCCGCCACCGCCAAGGCGGCCGACACCGGTGACTCCACCGCCCGTGGGCTCGGCATCGCCGGCCTGGTCGTCGGCGTCCTCGGCCTCGCGGCCGCCGCGTTCGCGCTCGTACGAAGCCGGGCCGCACGGTCGTAACCGCCGAAACCATGGCGCAGGGCCCGGACCGGCACCCCGGTCCGGGCCCTGCCTCTTTGGGTTTCGTGCCCCGGCCTGGTCCCTCAGCGCACCGCCAGCTCCAGCAGCTCCGCCCCGGCCGGCGCCTCCGCGGGCACCCGGGACGTCCGCCACAGCCACAGCACATCCCGGCCGAAGGACCACAGCAGCGAGCCCAGGGCCAGCCCCACGATCGCGAGGTTGGCCGGCCGGGGGAGCAGTTCGGCGCCCGCCAGGAGCAGGGCGATGCCCTGGACCGCGGCGACGGTCTTGCGGGCGAAGCACGGCGGCAGCGGGGCGTTCAGCCAGGGAGCCAGGCGGGCCGCGGCGACGAAGGCGTACCGCATCCCGCCGATCAGCAGCACCCACGGGCCGAGTTGCGTGGCCACGTACACGCTCAGCACCAGGATCAGAAACGCGTCGACCTCCATGTCGAAGCGGGCGCCGAGTGCCGTCGACGTACCGGTGCGGCGGGCCACCTTGCCGTCGACTCCGTCCAGGAGCAGGGCCATCGCGGTCAGGCCGACCAGCACGGTCACCGGCGGCGCGCTCTCGAAGGAGTCCGCGACCAGCGCGGTCACGCCGCCCACCAGGGTCGCCCGGCCGAGCGTGACCCGGTTCGCGGGGCCGAAGGAGCGCAGGCAGGAGCGGTGCAGCGCACGGGCCAGCACCGCCCAGGTGGCGAACGCGAACGCAAGCCCCGTCAGCCAGCCGGCCGGCCCCATGCCTATCGCCGTGCCGAGCAACGCGAGCAGCAGGACCTGTAGGCCCGCGCCCACAGCGGTTTCCTGCTGGGGCCTCGCGTCATATGTGTTGTTCAGGGCCACCGCACACCCTCCGGCCGAGTGACAGAGTCGATCACGCCGCGTACTGTGCGCGGCCTGTGCACTTCTCGGTACGTGAACAACTTGCCTACTGTTCAGGAGGATGCCGATGAACCGCTCGGCCCGCGCGTTCTGGCTGCGCTCACCCGGCCACGGCGAGCTGCGCGACATCACCCTCACGGCGCCCGCCGAGGGCGAGGTCCTGGTGCGCGCCCTGTACTCCGGGGTGAGCCGCGGCACGGAGACGCTCGTCTTCCGCGGCGGGGTCCCTCAGAGCCAACACGCCGTGATGCGGGCGCCGTTCCAGGAGGGCGACTTCCCGGGCCCGGTGAAGTACGGCTACCTCAGCGTCGGCACGGTGGAGGAGGGCCCGGCTGAGCTGATCGGGCGTACGGTCTTCTGCCTGTATCCGCATCAGAGCCGTTACGTCGTTCCGGTGAGCGCCGTGACCGTCGTGCCCGAACGGGTGCCCGCCGCGCGGGCCGTGCTCGCCGGGACCGTGGAGACCGCCGTGAACGCCCTGTGGGACGCCGCGCCGCTGATCGGCGACCGGATCGCGGTGGTCGGCGGCGGCATGGTCGGCTGCTCGGTGGCCGCGCTGCTCGCCCGCTTCCCCGGGGTACGGCTGCAGCTCGTGGACGCCGACCCGGACCGCGCCAAGACCGCCGAGGCGCTCGGCGTGGACTTCGCGACGCCCGCCGACGCGCTCGGCGACTGCGACCTGGTCGTGCACGCCAGCGCCACCGAGGCCGGCCTCACCGGCGCCCTGCGGCTCCTCGCGCCCGAGGGAACAGTTGTGGAACTGAGCTGGTACGGCGACCGGCGCGTCGCCGTGCCGCTCGGCGAGGCCTTCCACTCCCGCCGGCTCACCCTGCGCAGCAGCCAGGTCGGCACCGTCTCCCCGGCCGCGCGCGCCGGGCGCGGCTACGCCGACCGGATGGCGCTCGCCCTCGACCTGCTCGCCGACCCGGCTCTGGACGCCCTCATCACCGGGGAGAGCGCTTTCGAGCACCTCCCGGACATCATGCCGAAGCTCGCCGCCGGCGAGATCCCCGCCCTGTGCCACCGGATTCGGTACGCCGAGACGGGCCTGACCTGAGAAAAGAGTGAGACAGGACTGAACGCGGGAAAGCGAAGAGCCGTATTACACGGCATCCCCCGCCGGGTAAGGACACGGGGGACCAGACGCGTCGTACCTGGAGGGTCGTCCGTTGTTCAGCATCACCGTCCGCGATCACATCATGATCGCCCACAGCTTCCGCGGCGAGGTGTTCGGGCCCGCGCAGCGACTGCACGGCGCCACGTTCCTGGTGGACGCCACCTTCCGCCGCGAACAGCTGGACGAGGACAACATCGTGGTCGACATCGGCCTGGCCACGCAGGAACTGCGCCTCATCACCGCGGAGCTGAACTACCGCAACCTCGACGACGAACCCGAGTTCGCGGGCATCAACACCTCGACCGAGTTCCTCGCCAAGGTGGTCGCCGACCGGCTCGCCGAACGCATCCACAAGGGCGCTCTCGGCGAGGGCGCCAAGGGCCTCGCGGGCCTCACGGTCACCCTGCACGAGTCGCACATCGCCTGGGCCAGTTACGAGCGTGGCCTGTGACCGGGGCGACCGCGCGGCGGACGCACCTGTCGTACGTACCGACGCAGCCCGACGCCGGCGAGAGAGCCACCGATGTCGAGAAGGCCGTCGCCGTCGAGAAGGCCGGAATCAGCTCCATGTCCCTGCGCACCGTGCACTTCGTGCTGCCGGGCGGCGTCGACGACCCGGCCGCGCCCAGCGGCGGCAACGCCTACGACCGCCGGGTCTGCCTGGACCTGCCCGGCTTCGGCTGGCAGGTCACCCGGCACGCCGCGCCCGGCAGTTGGCCGTGCCCCGACCAGGCCGCCCGCGACCGTCTCGCCCGCCTGCTGAGGGACCTGCCGGACGACGCGGTGGTCCTGCTGGACGGGCTCGTGGCCTGCGGGATCCCGGAGACCGTCGCTCCGGAGGCCGACCGGCTGCGCCTGGCCGTACTCGTCCATCTGCCGCTCGGCGACGAGACCGGCCTCGCCCCGGCCGTCGCCGCCGACCTGGACGCCCGCGAACGCGCCGTGCTGCGCGCCGTGCCCGCGGTCGTCGCGACCAGCGACTGGGCGGTGCGCCGGCTCGTCTCCCACCACGGACTCGCCCCGGAACGGGTGCATGTCGCCGCGCCCGGCGCCGACATCGCGCCGCTCGCGCCCGGCACCGACGGCGTCTCCCGGCTGCTGTGCGTGGCCGCCGTCACCCCGCGCAAGGGCCAGCACCGGCTCGTGGAGGCGCTCGCGGCGGTGCGGGACCTGCCGTGGACCTGCGAGCTGGTCGGCGGACTGGGCCACGACCCCGGCTACGTCGCCCGGCTCCACACGCTCATCGACCGGCACGGCCTCGCCGACCGGCTGCACCTGACCGGCCCGCGCGCCGGGGCGGACCTCGACGCCACGTACGCCGCCGCCGACCTGATGGTCCTGGCCTCCTACGCCGAGACCTACGGCATGGCGGTCACCGAAGCCCTGGCCCGCGGCATCCCGGTCCTCGCCACCGACGTGGGCGGAGTGCCGGAGGCGGTGGGCCGCGCCCCCGACGGCGGGGTGCCCGGCATCCTCGTCCCGCCGGAGGACCCCGGCGCGCTCGCCGCCGAACTGCGCGGCTGGTTCGGCGAACCCGACGTACGCCGCAGGCTCAAGGCCGCGGCCCGCGGCCGCCGCGCCGCGCTCGACGGCTGGGCCGCCACCGCCCGCAGCCTGGCCGCAGTCCTGGCCCGGCTCCCCGAAGCACCGAGGAGGGCGGCGTGACCAGGCCGGAGACGAGGACGAAGGGCACGGCGAACGGCATGACGAACGGCATGACGAACGGCGCGGCGAATGTCGCCCTGGCGCGCGGGAAGGCGTCCGGCCCGGAGGCCGGGCCCGAAGCCGGAAGCGGCCCGGTGAACGCCGCGGAGGCCGACGGCGTCGGGAGTGGTCGCGTGAGCCCTGCGGAGGCGGACCGCGGCGTCGGCGTCGATGATGGCGGGGTGCGTGGTGTGGACTCCTCGGTCGTTGCCGGGGCCGGGCCGGTCGGGCGCCCGGGTGAGCGGGCCACCGTGCGACTGCGCGGCGACGAGCCCGACGAACCGGCCCGGTACGCGCCCGAGTGGCTGCGGTTGCGGGAAACCGCCGACGCGGCCGCCCGTGCGCAGGACCTGCTGGATCCGCTGCGGATCCGGTTCGCGAACCTGCCGGGCGGCACCGGCGGACTGGCCGTGCACGACCTGGGCTGCGGCACCGGCTCGATGGGCCGCTGGCTCGCGCCCCGCCTGGACGGACCCCAGCACTGGGTCCTGCACGACCGCGACCCCTACCTGCTGCACTTCGCCGCCGTGGCCTCCCCGCGCGCCGCCGCCGACGGCAGTGGCGTCACCGTCGAGACACGGCGCGGCGACGTGGCCCGGCTGACCCCGGACGCCCTCGCCGGTGCCTCGCTGGTCACCGCCTCCGCGCTGCTCGACGTCCTCACCCGCGAGGACGTCGTCACCCTCGCCGACGCCTGCGCCGGGGCCGGTTGCCCCGCGCTGCTCACCCTGTCCGTCGCCGGGCGCGTCGAACTCACCCCGGCCGACCCGCTGGACGCGGAGATCACCGAGGCCTTCAACGCCCATCAGCGCCGCGGAGGGCTGCTCGGCCCGGACGCGGTCACCGTGGCCGGCGAGGCGTTCGCCGCGTGCGGGGCCACCGTACGGGTGCACCCGAGCCCTTGGCGGCTCGGGCCCGCCGAGTCGGCGCTGACCGAGCAGTGGCTGCGCGGCTGGGTGGGCGCGGCCGTGGAACACCGGCCCGAGCTGAGCGAACGCGCCGAGCGCTATCTGCGGGACCGGCTCGCCGCCTGCGCCGCCGGCGAACTGCGGGTCGTGGTCCACCACGACGACCTGCTGGCCCTGCCCCGGCCGACGGGCGGGGCGTCATGACCGCACGGTCGGCCGCGACGGAGCAGGAGCACCGGGCCATCGGCACGGGCACCCACGCTCGCGCGACGACCACCGGGACGGTACACGCGCGCGTGCCCGAGGCCGGCCCGGCGGGCGCGTGCGTGTACGGCGCCGGCACGGTCCAGACTGTGCCATGGACCCCGGAACGCCCGCCCGCCGAAACCGCACCCGCACCCGAGACCGCACAGCCGACCCCCACCCCCCGGCGCCCCGGTCTGCGTGCGCTCCGTACGCACTTCGGCAGCCTCGTCGGTGTGGTCATCCTCGGCGTGCTGCTGTGGCGGCTCGGCACCGGCGTACTCGTGGACGGGCTGCGGCGGATCGACACGGTGACGGTGCTGGCCGCGCTGGGCATCGGCGGGGTCACCACCGTGCTCAGCGCCTGGCGCTGGCAGTTGGTGGCCCGCGGCCTGCGCATCCGGCTGCCGTTCGGGCCCGCTGTCGCCGACTACTACCGGGCGCTGTTCCTGAACGCGGCGCTGCCCGGCGGGATCCTGGGCGACGTACATCGCGCGGTCCGGCACGGACAGAGCGCCGGTGACCTGCGGCGTGGGGTCAAGGCGGTCGTCCTGGAACGCGTCGCCGGACAGATCGCGCTGGCCGTGTTCGCGGCGGCGGTGCTGCCGACCCTGCCGTCCCCGGTCCGCGCCGAGGCCCGTGAGCTCGCCGCGCCGGTGGCGTTCGCCGTGGCCGGGGCGTTCGCCATAGGCCTCGCCGTCCGGATGAACCGCGCGCCCGCGCGCCGGGCCGGCGGCCTCGGCACCGCCCTCGGCGAGGCCCGCCAGGGTCTGCTCTCCCGCCGGGGCGGACCGGGCATCGCCCTGTCCTCCGCCGTCGTCCTGGCTGGGCACCTGGCGATGTTCGTCGTGGCCGCCCGGGTCGCCGGCTCCGCCGCCCCGGTCGCGGACCTGATCCCGCTCGCCGTCCTCGCCCTGGTCGCCATGGGGCTGCCGCTGAACGTCGGCGGCTTCGGACCGCGCGAGGGTGTGACCGCCTGGGCGTTCGGCGCGGCGGGGCTCGACGCGAGCACGGGGATCGCCGTCGCCGTCGTGTACGGCGTGCTCAGCTTCGTGGCGAGCCTGCCCGGCGCCGTCGTCCTCGCTGTGCGCTGGTACGGCGGTCTGCGCGGCACGACCGGCACGGCGGACGCCGCCGCAGCCGCCGTGACCGGTGGCCGCGCGGCGGACTACCCGCGTTCCCGCGCGGAGGTGAGCAACGCGAAGTACGACTCGAAGGAATCCGCCAGGCTCGCCAGCAGTTCCTTCCCCTTTTCCGCCGAACCCAGGGAAGGACGGCCGATGACGCCCGATTCGGTATAGGCGGACATTCCCACGGTGAGGAGATGACGACGGTCGTCAGCGGTGAAATCGGCGGACTCGTAACCAGGGCGGACGAATTCGGGATGAGCGTGCAGCAGAATCGAGGTCTCGATTTCCCCCGCGTGCATGTCGGTGAGCAACGAGGTCCGCACCCCCGCCCGCTCCCGCGCCGCCTCCCAGTCCTCGGCGGCCGGGAACAGCGCCATCCGCTCACCGCGCGCGGAGGCCTCCTGGACGACGTTGCCCAGCACGTAGTTGCCGCCGTGCCCGTTGACCACGACGAGCGCGTCGACACCCGAACGGCGCAACGACGCCGCGATGTCCGAGACCACCGCATGGAGGGTCACGGCGGAGATGCTGACGGTCCCCGGCCACCGGGCATGCTCGTGCGAGCAGGAGACCGTCACCGGAGGAAGGAGGTGCACCGGGTACGCGGCGGCGATCTCCCGCGCCACGGCACAGGCGACGAGCGTGTCCGTCGCCAGCGGCAGGAACGCACCGTGCTGTTCGAAACTGCCCACGGGAAGGACGGCGACCTGTGCTGAAACGCCCGCCCCCCGCGCCGTCACGTCTTCCGTGGTGTCCGCCGGCAACACGCCGTACAACCCTCGGTCTGCCGCCGCACGCGCACCCGAACCACTCATCTTTTCATGGCCTTTCGTCTCTGCTTAGGAATAAGATCATGACAGAAAACACCGGCGTCAACCTCGGCGTACTCGGTACAAAGTCCTCGCGGCGTTCGGGTGCGGAACGCGTGGTGAATGCACCGCTGCCGACCGTGTACGGGAAATTCCAGGCGATCGGTTACCTGGACCACGACCGCGGTGACGAGCAAGTGGCCCTGGTGTACGGCGAGATCGGCACCGAGAACGTGCTGACCCGGCTGCACTCGGAGTGCCTGACCGGGGACGCGTTCGGCTCCCGGCACTGCGAGTGCGGCGACCAGCTGGCGTCGGCGCTGCGCGCCGTCGTCGCCGAAGGCAGCGGCATCGTCGTCTACTTGAGGGGCCACGAGGGCCGCGGCATCGGACTGCTCGCCAAGCTGCGCGCCATGGCCCTGCAGGCGGAGGGCCTGGACACGGTGGAGGCGAACCTCGCGCTGGGCCTGCCCGTCGACGCCCGCGACTACCGCGTCGCGGCCGAGATCCTGCGCGACCTCGGCGTGCGCTCGGTGCGCCTGATGTCCAACAACCCGCGCAAGCGGGAGGCGCTGGTGCGGCACGGCATCCAGGTCACCGAGCGGGTGCCGCTGCTGATCGAGCCATGCGAGAGCAACATCACCTATCTGCGCACCAAGCGGGAGCGACTGGACCACATCCTGCCCCACCTGGACGCCGTGGCCCACGGCTCCTGAAGGCCGGACGGCCGCTCCGGCGCCCGCCGCCTCCCCCCACGGGCGGCGGGCGCCGGGCCGGTCAGTCCACCAGCGCCTCGTGCACCAGCCGGCGCAGCTGCGGGAAGATCTTCAGCGTCTTCGGGCGTACCTGCGTCATGAACTGCACCGTCAGCTCGTGCGCCGGATCGACCCAGAACGCGGTCGTGGCCGCGCCCGTCCAGCCGTACGTGCCGAGGCTGGAGGGGGCCAGGGTGCGGGACGGGTCGGTCACCACCGACACGTTGAAGCCGAAGCCGAGCCCGTCGTTGCCGCGCTCCTGATGGACCGGGGCGCCGAAGACGCGCAGAACGGCGTCGCCGGGCAGCTGGTTGCGGGTCATCAGCGCGACCATGTCCGCGGACAGCAGGCGTACGCCGTCCAGTTCGCCGCCCCGGCGCAGCATCTCCATGAACCGGTGGAAGTCGTACGCCGAGGAGACCAGGCCGCCACTGCCGGACAGGAACCGCGGCCGACCGCGCACCGGCAGCCCCGGTACCGGCGCGATCCCGCCCCCGTCCGTCTCCCCGTACAACTCGGCCAGCCGGTCCGCCTGTTCGGGCTCGATGTGGAAGCCGGTGTCGGACATGCCGAGCGGCCGCAGGATCCGCTCGGTGAAGAACGCGTCCAGTGGCTGCCCCGACGCCACCTCGATCAGCCGGCCCAGCAGGTTCGAGGCGACCGAGTAGTTCCACTGTGTGCCCGGTTCGAACTGCAACGGCATCCGCGCGTACACCTCGACGGTCTCGGCCAGATCCGCGCCCGGCGGGACCGAGTACTCCAGACCGGACGCGCGATAGAGGGCGTCGACCGGGTGCCGGTGGTAGTAACCGAAGGTCAGGCCCGCGGTGTGGGTGAGCAGATGCCGGATCAGGATCGGGCCGTCGGCCGGGTGCGTGCGCATCTCCGCACCCGAACCACCCTCGTACACCACCGGTTTGGCGAATGCCGGCAGGTAGCGGTCGAGCGGATCGTCCAGCGCCAGCCGGCCCTCCTCCGCCAACTGCAGCACGGCGACCGCGGTGACCGGCTTGGTCATCGAGTAGATCCGCCACAGCGTGTCCGTCTCGACCGGCAGCCCGGCCGCGACATCACGCCGGCCGTAGGTGGTGAGATGGGCGACCCGGCCGCCGCGGGACACGGCCACGAGAAAGCCGGGCAGCCGGCCCCGGTCGACGTGGTCGGCAACCTGCTGGTCCAGGCGGTCCAGCGCCTTGCCGTCCAGCCCCGCCTCATCCGGGTCGACTTCCTGCCGCAGCTCTGCCATCGCTCTCCTCCGGTCGCCTGGTCCGCAATGCTTCCCCGACCGACCGCCGCGGAAGCACCCGCCCGTCATCGTCCCGCAGGACCACCCCCACGGACCGGCCCATCAGCGGCGCGTGTGATCGACACGACGCTTCCGGCGCTGGGTGGGGTGGCTCGCTCGCCGTGGGCTTCGGACGTGGTGTGTTTCTCCTCCGGTCTCGGACGTGGTGGGCTCGCCACGAGCCCCGGACGGGGTGCGCTTCTCATCCCGCCCCGGACGCGGTGCGTTTGCCTCCGGCGCCGGGGGCGGTGTGCTCGTCCTCGGGGTCGGGGAGTGCGTGTGCGTCGCCGGTGCCGGGCGGCGGGGCGGCGGTGTCGGTCCTGGGCAGCGCCCGCGCCAGGGGTACGCCGAGTGCCGCTACGGCCGCCAGCGTAAGCAGCGCGGTTCCGGTTCCGGTGCTCATCAGCGCGCTCGCGGTGGCCACCCCGACGGCCGGGCCGACGTTCAGCGCCGTCTGCTGCAGTCCGCCCGCCACTCCGGCCACGGCCACCTCCGCCCGCCGTACGACCACCTGGGTGGCGGCCACCATCACCGTCCCGAACCCCGCGCCGAGCAGCGCGAACGCGCAGCCGAACGCCGGTGCGGACGTGGCCCCGGAGAGCACGAGGACACCGAGCGCGAGCAGCACCGTCGCCGTCGTCGTCGTACCGCGTGCCCCGAAGCGGCGCAGCAGTACGGGGCACAGTGCGGCGGACGCCACCATCAGCACCGCCAGCGGCAGGCTGCGCAGCGCGCTGTGCAACGGGTTGAGGCCGAGGCGGCGTTGCAGGACGTAGGTGGCGACGAAGAGCGCGCCGAACAGGGCCGCAGAGACGACGACCAGGACGCCGAGCGCCGCGCCGATCGCGCGCGAGCCGACGACCGCGGGTGACAACAACGGGCTCGTCGTGCGCCGTTCGTGCCGCACGAGGACGGCGGCGGTGACCGCGGCGACGGCGAGCCCGGCCCCGGAGACCGGCCGCGCGGTCACCGCGTGTACGAGACAGGACAGGGTGACGGCGAGCAGCACGGCACCCGGCACATCCAGTGGGGTGCGGGGGCCCGCAGGGGTGCGCTGCGGCCGCAGCAAGGCCGGCAGGCCGAAGCCGAGCGCGGGCAGCACGTTGACGAAGAACACCGCCCGCCAGCCCAGCGCCGTCACCAGCGCCCCGCCCACCAGGGGACCCGCGGCCGCCGCCAGTCCGATCGCGGCGGTCCGCACGGCGAGCGGCGTGGCCAGCCGGTCCGGCGGGAACGCGGCCCGCAGCATGCCCAGCGTGGCCGGCTGCAACAGCGCCCCGAACACCCCCTGGAGCGCCCGCAGTCCGATCACCCAGCTCACCCCGGGCGCGATCCCGATCCCCGCCGACGCCGCCCCGAACCCGAGCAGGCCGAGCGCGAACACCCGCCGCTGCCCGTACCGGTCACCGAGCCGCCCCGCGAACACCAGCAGGCTCGCCACCGCGACGAGATACGCCGTACTGGTCCACTGCACCTCGGCGAGCGACGCGCCCAACTCCCTCTGCAGACGCGGCTGCGCGACCGTGAGGACCGTACCGTCCAGCGCGACGACCACCGCGCCCGCCACACTGCTCGCCAGTGTCCAGCGCCGGTTCACCGGCCGCCCTCCGTACCCAGGTGCGCCACCAGCACCGCATCGAGCAGTGCCCCCAAGTTCTCGTCTCCAACGGCGAGTTGGAGGCTCCGCCAGCGCCACAGCTGAGCGAGCCCGTGCAGATTCGCCCACAACGCGCCCGCCACCCGTCGTGCGTCGGCCTCGGGCCGCGCCTCGCCGACCAGCCCCGCGAGCACCTCGAACAAGGGAAGACTCGTCTCCCGCAACCCCAGATGCCCGCTCTCCAAGAGATCATGACGGAACATCAGCTCATACATACCGGGGTCGCCCAGCGCGAACTCCAGATACGCCCGCGCCAGCACCGCCACCCGCGCCCGGGGCTCGGCCGGTGCCTGCGCGAGCGCCGTCCGTGCTCGCTCGGCCAGGTCGGCGAAGCCGCGCCCCGCGATGGCCGACAGCAGCTCCAGATGGGTGGGGAAGTAGCGGCGCGGCGCCCCATGTGAGACGCCGGCGCGCCGGGCGATCTCCCGCAGGGTCAGCGCCCGCAGCCCCTCGGCGGCCAGCAGCTCCACGCCCACGTCGACCAGACGCTCCCGCAACCCGATGTCGGACTCAGTCATAGACACTGTCTACCAGCTGTCAGTAGACACTGTCTACTCATGCCTGGCGTGGGGGAATCGCGTGCCTGGCACGGGGGAATGCGGCGCCCACTCCGGCGAGTTGACGGTGGTATGACTCACGACACCACGCAGGACGCACTGCTCGACCTGCTCTCGGCGGGCCACGGCGGCGTCCTGGTCACCCTCAAGCAGGACGGCCGCCCCCAGCTGTCCAACGTCAGCCACGCCTACGACCCCGACGAGCGCATCATCCGGATCTCCGTCACCGACGACCGCGCCAAGACCCGCAACTTGCGCCGCGACCCCCGCGCCTCGTACCACGTGACCAGCGCCGACCGCTGGGCGTACACCGTCGCCGAGGGGACCGCCGAACTGTCCCCGGTCGCCGCGGACCCGCACGACGACACCGTCGAGGAACTGATCCGCCTCTACCGGGACGTCCTCGGCGAACACCCGGACTGGGACGACTACCGGGCGGCGATGGTCCGCGACCGCCGCCTGGTGGTGCGGCTGCACGTCGACCGGGCGTACGGCGTCCCGCCGCGCTGACCCGCGCTCTCGGCTCCCCTCTGCCTCACTGTCCTACTGCCCGGCGGTCCGCGCCTCGATCGCGCGCAGTACGGCGACCATGTCCTCGCCGCCGTGCCCCTGCGCCACCGTCTCCTCGAACAAGGTGTGGCACACGTCGAGGAGCGGCGAGGCCAGCCGCGCCTTGCGGGCCGCCTCGGCGATGAGCCGGTTGTTCTTCAGGACGTCCAGCGCGGCCGCCTGCACCGCGAAGTCCCGCTCGCGCAGCTTCGGCGCCTTCATCCGGGAGACACCGCTGGCCATGGGGCCCGCCTCCAGCACCTCCAGGAACAGCCGCCCGTCCAGGCCCTGCCGCTCGGCGAAGTGGAACGCCTCGGTCAGTCCGGTGACCAGGGTGATCAGGAACAGGTTCACGGACAGCTTCATCAGCAGCGCGCCGGGCGCCGGCCCGCACACGAACGTCTCCCGGCACATCGGCCTGAGCAACGGTCGAACGGCGGCCACGGCATCCTTCTCGCCGGCGAGCATCGCCACCAGCCGGCCCTCCTCCGCAGGGACCCGTGATCCGGAGACGGGCGCCTCGACGTACCGGCCGCCGGCGGCGCGGATGTCGGTCTCCAGGGCGTGGGAGTACTCGGGGGAGGTCGTGCCCATGTGGACGACGATGCGGCCCGCGACGCGGGCGGCGAAGGCAGGGGTGCCGCGGCCGAGGACCACGTCGACCGCGGCCTCGTCGGCGAGCATCAGCAGCACTACGCCTGCCCGCGCGAACACCTCGTCCGTGTCCGCGGCGACCGTGGCCCCGGCCGCGCGCAGCGGCGCGGCGCGCTCCGGGGTCCGGTTCCAGACCACCAGGGGAGTACCGGTGGACAGCAGACGCTGCGCCATGGGCCGGCCCATCACTCCCAGACCGATGAAACCGACGTGCACGGGGGCCGCCCTTCGCACCGACAACCGACTATGACCGCCGTCATAGTAGCCGTGCTTATGACGCCGGTCATAGAGTGCCGGTCATGGGGCGCCGGTCATGAGATGCGGGTTATGAGGTGTCGGTCATGGAGTGCGGCGGCGAGGAACGGAGGCCGGTGATGGGTGAGGTGCGACGAGGGCCGCGGGAGCGGATGGTCTTCAGCGCGGCCCAGCTCATCCGGCGCGACGGCGTCGCCGCCACCGGTATGCGTGAGGTCGCCGCGCACGCCGGCGCGCCGCGCGGCTCCCTCCAGCACTACTTCCCGGGCGGGAAGGAACAGCTGGTCAACGAGGCGGTCGGGTGGGCCGGCCGGTATGCGGGCCGGCGGATCGCGCGCTTTCTCGAAGGGCTCGACGAGCCGACGCCGGGCGCGCTGTTCGCGGCGATGGTCGCACAGTGGACCGACGAGTACACGGCGGGGGGCTTCGCGACGGGCTGCCCCGTCGCCGCCGCCACCGTCGACTGCGCCTCCGCCGGCGGCTCAACCCGGGAGGCCGTCGCCGTCGCGTTCACTACCTGGCGCACCCCGCTGGCCGAGGCCCTGACCGGCCTGGGCGTCCCCGCGGACCGGGCCGACTCGCTGGCCACGCTGATGATCAGCACCCTGGAGGGCGCGATCCTGATGTCCCGCGCCGAGCAGGACGTACGCCCCCTGACCACGGCCGTCCGGGAACTGGGGCCACTCCTCGACGCGGCGGTCACCCCGGCCCCCTGACAACCGTCTCGGGACCTCGGCTGAGCGAGTGCGCGTCAACGCCGTTGCTGAGAGGTTGGGCTTCTTTCCGCGGTCGGCCCGTGCGGCAGGCGTGCTGCCGGCCGGTCAGCGCGAGCCGGTGAGGACCCGGCCGGACCAGATGTCGATCACCACCTGGTGGTGGTCCGGGCGCACCGCCCGCGTGCCGCCGGCGTAGTTCTTGTCGACCTGCGCCGCTTCGGCCGCGTCCGGCTTGGCGTTCGTGCAGGACGTGCCGGGGCCGTGGCCGGACATGAGCTCCGAGCACGGGCCGCTGTAGTGGTCGGGCAGCCCAAGGATGTGCCCGGTTTCGTGCGCCGTGATCCGGGTCGCGTCGTAGCCCTCGTCCACCGCTTGCCGGCCCAACTGCACGTCACCGTTGCCGCCGGGGAAGATCGGCCCCAAGGTGGTCTGCGGCCAGCCGCTGGTCGCCTCGTAGACGTAGTCGGCCGAGCCGGGGGTGCTCGTCGGCTCCAGGCGCACGTTGTGCACCGCGGCGTTCCAGTTCTGCACGGCCTGCTCGATCGGGCCCGCCCACTGACCCGCAGCGCTGGCGTCGTAGGTCAGGGTGACCACCGCCGGGGTCGCGTGCGGCGCGGAGTGCGCCGAAGCGGCACCGACCGTAGTGCTCAGCATGACCGGGATGAGTGCCGTCAGGGCGGCCATTCGTTTGATCATCGGACCGGTGCGCCTCCTTGGGTCTCAGCTGCTGCCCGCAGTAAACGAGTAAACGAGTTTGTTGCGAACACGACAACCTCTCTGTCGGTAATCGGGACTCGGTTGCCGCCAAGTTGGCTTAAAGTACACAGGAGTTGACTACGGCCTCCGCCTGACCCGCCGCGCGACGGTCAAGTCGACGTCGCGGCGGCCGCGCCGCGGTCCTGGATGCCGGCTCCGGGCACCGCGACCGCGCTCGCGCGGCTCCTGAGCGTGGCCCCGCCGTAGCCCGGCCCCGCTGAATCGCTGCCGTGCGGCGGGTCGTCGGTCGTCGGTGCTTGTCCGGGCCCGTCCCGCCGCACTAGCCTCCGCGCGTGATCAACGGTGCACATGTGGTGCTCTACAGCCGGGACCCGGAGGCCGACCGGGCCTTTCTGCGCGGCACCCTCTGCTGGAACTACGTCGACGCGGGCAGCGGATGGCTCATCTTCAAGGCGCCGCCCGCCGAGGTGGCCTGTCACCCCACGGACGGCGAGCCCTCGCACGAGCTGATGCTGATGTGCGACGACCTCGACGAGACCCGGCGTCAACTTGCCGAGCGCGGCGTGGAGTTCACCCGTCCGGTGGAGGAGGCCCGCTGGGGCCGGGTGACCGCCCTGCGACTCCCGGGCGGCGGCGAACTCGCCCTGTACGAGCCGCGCCACCCGAGACCCTAGTCAGGCAGGCTCCTCAGCAATCCCCGCTCAGGTCCCGGGTCGCAGGTCCCCGGCGTCCCGGGTGACAGGCCCATCGCCGGCCCATCGCCCGTGCCCGGCGCCCCGGGCCACCCGGCTCAGGCCGTGACCCGTTCCGCCCGTTTCGCCTGCCGGCCGGCCCGCTCCCCGAGCAGTTCCGTCGGGACCGTGTGCGTCTCGCGGGCGGTGAGCGCGGCCAGGGCCGGCGGAACGCACAGCACGGCCGTGAACAGGGCCACCGCCGCCCAGTCGTCACCGCCCGGACCGGCGATCTCGGCGGCGAAGGTGACCGCGAACCCTGCCACCGCGAAGCCGGTCTGCGTGCCGACGGCCAGGCCCGACAACCGGACCCGGGTCGCGAACATCTCGCCGTAGAAGGCGGGCCACACCCCGTTCGCGGCGCTGTAGACGAGCCCGAAGGCGACGATCCCGAGGACCAGGGTCAGCGGGTGGGAACCGGTGGAGATCGCCCACAGATACCCGGCCATCGCGACCGCGCTGCCCACCGCGCCGATCAGGAACACCGGCCGGCGCCCGATCCGGTCCGACAGCGTGGCCCACAGCGGGATCGCGCCCAGCGCGGCGAGGTTGGCCAGCGCGCCCACCCACAGCATGAACGTACGCGACATGCCGACCGCGTCGCTGGTGGCGTACGACAGCGCCCACACCGTGAAGACCGTGCTGACCGAGGCGATGAGCGCGCCCGCGACCACCCGCAGCACATCCGCCCAGTGCTCCCGCACCAGCACCACCAGCGGCAGCCGGACCACGCCCTCGGTCGCCGCCTGCCGGGTGAAGGCCGGGGTCTCCCGGAGCCGGCGCCGGATGACGTAACCGGCGACGGCCACCGCGATGCTCAGCCAGAACGGGACCCGCCAGCCCCAGGACAGCAGTTGGGGCTCGGGGAGTCCGGCCACCGGGATGAAGACGAGGGTGGCGATGAGCTGGCCGCCCTGGGTGCCGCTGAGCGTGAAGCTGGTGAAGAAGCCGCGCCGGTCCGGCGGCGCGTGCTCCAGACTCATGGAACTCGCGCTCGCCTGCTCGCCCGCCGCCGATATGCCCTGCAGCACCCGGCAGAGCACCAGCAGCACCGGGGCGAGCGAGCCGGCCTGGGCGCGGGTGGGCAGACAGCCGATCAGGAAGGTCGACAGACCCATCAGGACCAGCGTGAACACCATGATCTTCTTGCGGCCGAGGCGGTCGCCGAGGTGCCCGAGGACCAGTGCCCCGAGCGGCCGGGCGGCGTAGGCGACGCCGAAGGTGGCGAGCGACAGCAGGGTCGCGGTGGCCGGGTCGGAGGAGTCGAAGAACACCTTCGGGAAGATCAGCGCGGCGGCACTGCCGTAGACGAAGAAATCGTAGTATTCCAGCGCACTGCCGATCCAGGCGGCCGTCGCCGCCTTCCAGGGCTGGCCGGGAGGGGCGTCGGAGGCGGGCGCGGGGGAGGGGACGGACACGGCGGCTCCTTCGGGGGAACTCCACCCTACGAAAAGGGGCGGGGCGAGCGACGAGGGGAGGGAGCGGGCGAAGGCCGGATCTCGGCCGCGCAATTAACCCACTGGATAGTTAGTCGGGGTGGGTGGGATGTTGCGCCCGTGTTGCGCCGGTGTCAAGAGTCCGCGCGAAACCCGGCGGAGCCCAGCGGGACTCCGTGCGCGCGGCCGTCAGCCGGCCGCCCGCTCCGCCGTCAGATAGGCGATCACCATGTCGCCGAGCATGGTCCGGTAGTGCTGCCGCTGGGCGGGGTCCACCAGGTCCCGACCGAACAGGGCGCCGAAGGTGTGCCGGTTGGCGACCCGGAAGAAGCAGAACGAGCTGATCATCGCGTGCAGGTCTACGGCGTCCACGTCGGCCGTGAACAGCCCCGACTCCTGGCCGGCGGCGAGGATCCGGCGGATCACCTCCAGGGCCGGCGAGCCGATCCTGCCGAGCTCCTCGGAGGCCGCGATGTGCTCGGCGTCGTGGATGTTCTCGATGCTGACCAGGCGGATGAAGTCCGGGTGCTGCTCATGGTGGTCGAAAGTCAGCTCGGCCAGCCGCCGGATCGCCGCGACCGGGTCCAGATGCTCGACGTCCAGCTGCTGCTCGGCCTCGCGGATCACCCCGTACGCCCGCTCCAGCACGGCCGTGAACAGCTGCTCCTTGCCGCCGAAGTAGTAGTAGATCATCCGCTTGGTGGTGCGGGTACGGGCCGCGATCTCGTCCACCCGGGCGCCGTCGTAGCCGGCCCGGGCGAACTCCTGCGTGGCCACGTCGAGGATCTCGGCCTTGGTGCGGGCTGCGTCGCGCACCCGTCCCCCGGGTCGTACCGGTTCTTCGACGCTGGTCATCGCTTTCCTTCGGGCCGGGAGACGCGCGCTCGTGCGCGTGCCGGTGATTGTAGAAGCAGGGTGCCCCGGGACCGCCGGGGTCTTCCGTGCGGCTCGGACGGCTGATATAGCTAACGTACTAGTTCGTACATTAGTGCCGTCTCGGGAGGGCCACGTGGCCAAGGACTCGTATCTCGTCGGGCTGATCGGGTCCGGCATCGGCCCCTCGCTCAGCCCCGCCCTGCACCAGCGGGAGGCGGACCGGCAGGGCCTGCGGTACCTGTACCGGCTCCTCGACCTCGACGTCCTCGGACGGGCACCGCAGGCGGTCGGCGACCTGGTCCGCGCCGCCCGCGACCTCGGCTACGACGGGCTGAACATCACGCACCCCTGCAAGCAGCTGGTCGTCGATCACCTCGACGCCCTCTCCCCGCAGGCCGAGGCGCTCGGCGCGGTCAACACCGTGGTGTTCGAGGGCGGCCGGGCCGTCGGACACAACACCGACGTGACGGGATTCGCCGCCTCCTTCGCCCGCGGTCTGCCGGACGCCCCGCTGGAGCGGGTCGTCCAGCTCGGCGCGGGGGGTGCGGGGGCGGCGGTCGCCCATGCCGTGCTCACCTTGGGCGCGGGGCGCGTCACCGTCGTCGACGCGATGCCCTCGCGCGCGGCTGACCTGGCCGACTCCCTCGTCCGGCACTTCGGTCCCGGCCGGGCGGACGCGGCGACGGCTGATCGGCTGACGGTGCTGCTCGGCGAGGTCGACGGCAAGGGCGGGCTCGTCCACGCCACGCCCACCGGTATGGCCGCGCATCCCGGACTGCCCCTGTCCGCCGAGTTGCTGCATCCCGGTCTCTGGGTGGCGGAGGTCGTCTATCGGCCCTTGGAGACGGAGTTGCTGCGGGCTGCCCGCGCGGCTGGCTGCGCCGCATTGGGCGGGGGCGGGATGGCTGTGTTTCAGGCTGCCGACGCCTTTCGGCTGTTCACCGGCAGGGAGCCGGACAGCGTGCGGATGCTGGCTGACTTCGAGGAGCTGGTGGGCGTCGAGCGGTGGGGGACTTCTGTTCGATGACGATGACGATGACGGTCGCGGGGCGTCTGTGGCTGGTCGCGCCCACGCCCACGCGGCGGAGCCGCACACCGATACCGCCCCGCGCCCCTTGGGGGGTTGCAGCACAGGATCTTTGAGGAGCGCAGGTATGCACACATCCATCGCCACGGTCTCCCTCAGTGGTTCCCTCACCGAGAAGCTCGCCGCCGCCGCTCGTGCCGGGTTCGGGGGTGTGGAGATCTTCGAGAACGACCTTCTCGCCAGCCCGCTCACTCCCGAGGAGGTGCGGGCCCGCTGTGCAGACCTCGGGCTGAGCATCGACCTGTATCAGCCGTTGCGTGACGTCGAGGCCGTCCGGGACGACGTGTTCGCCCGTAATCTGCGGCGCGCCCGGCACAAGTTCGCGCTGATGAGACGACTCGGAGCCGACACCGTCCTCGTGTGCTCCAGCGTCTCGCCCGACGCCGTGGACGACGACTCCCTGGCGATCCGGCAACTGGCCCAACTCGCCGACACCGCCCAGGAGTTCGGGATCAAGGTGGCGTACGAGGCACTCGCCTGGGGACGGCACGTCAACACCTACGACCACGCCTGGCGGATCGTCGAGGCCGCCGGCCATCCCGCGCTCGGTGTCTGTCTGGACAGCTTCCACATCCTCTCCCGCGGCTCCGCACCCGAGGATCTCGCAGGAATTGCGGACATACCCGGCGAGAAGATCTTCTTCCTGCAGCTCGCGGACGCCCCGCTGCTCGCCATGGACGTGCTGCAGTGGAGCCGTCACTATCGTTGCTTCCCTGGTCAGGGCGGGTTCGACCTCGTCGGGCTGCTGCGGCGTGTGCTCGCCGCCGGGTATCGCGGGCCGCTGTCCCTTGAGGTGTTCAACGACGTCTTCCGGCAGGCCGACGCCGGGTCCACCGCGGTCGACGCCCACCGGTCCCTGCTGCTCCTGCGGGAGGCGGCCGGCGCCGGTGTGCTGCCGCCGGCCGTCGTGCCGACCGGGATCGCCTTCGCGGAACTCCTCACTCCGGACGCCGAACCCGTCACCGCGCTGCTGACCGCCCTCGGTTTCACCCGCGCCGCCCGGCACCGTGGCAAGCCCGTCGATCTGTGGCAGCGGGGCGAAGCCCGGATCCTGGTCAACACCGCCGCCACCGCCCGCCGCGACGGCATCCGGCTCGCCGCGATCGGTCTCGAATCCCCGGATCCGGCCGGTGCCGCCCGCCGCGCGGAGGCCTTGCTCGCCCCCGTGCTGCCCCGTCGGCGCGGTCCCGAGGACGTCCCGCTGGACGCCGTCGCGGCGCCCGACGGCACGGAGCTGTTCTTCTGCGCCACAGACTCCGCCTCAACTGTCGCCACAGCCTCCGCCTCAGCTGCCGCTTTCGCCCCCGCCGGTACCGACTCCGCCTCCGGCACCGCCTCAACTGCCGCCTCCGCCACAGCTACCGCTTCCGGCACCGTCCCCGCCCCCGCCTCCGACGTCCCCGAACTCCCCGACTGGCGGGCAGACTTCGCCGAGTTGCCCGACGCCCCGGCAACCTCCGCCACCCGTATCGATCACCTCGCCCTGACCCAGCCCTGGCACCACTTCGACGAGGCCACGCTCTTCCATCGTGGCGTCCTCGGTCTGACCGCCGAGGAGAGTGTCGACCTCGCCGACCCCTACGGCCTGCTGCGCAGCCGCGCGGTCGCCGACGCCGACGGGAGCGTCCGGATCGCGCTGTCCGTGGGCGCGGCGCCGAGTGACGACACGGTGCACGCGCAGCACATCGCCCTCGCCACGGACGACGTGGTGGCGGCGGCCCGGCGCTTCCGGGAGGCGGGCGGACGCCTGCTGCCGGTGCCCGCGAACTACTACGACGACCTGGCCGCCCGGTACGAGTTCGCCGACGGTGAGCTGGAGACGTATCGCGAACTCGGCATCCTCTACGACCGCGACGCCCACGGCGCGTTCCGGCACTGGTACACCGAGACCGTCGGCCGGGTCTTCTTCGAACTCGTCCAGCGCGATCCGGGCTACCAGGGTTACGGCGCGGTGAACGCGCCGGTACGCCTGGCGGTCCAGCACGCACGGCGGTGAGGAGCTCGGAAGGAAGTGGTGAGTGCGGGGTGAGACCTCGGTGAGACGGGGCCCGGCCGCGCGTCACCCCACGGCATAGCGGCCGATACTCGCACGGTCCGGGACATGCGCGTCGCCCCGGACCCGAGGGTCCCGGACCGGACCCGTGCGCCTGGAAGGCCGTTCATGCCCCGCCCCGTCGGCCAGCTGCTGCTGGGCCACGCCCCGCCACCGACCGCACCCGCCCCGCCGATACCGGCCCGCGCCGACCGCTACGAGCCCCCGGTGCTCGCTGCCATCGCCGTGCTCGCCGCCGTGCTGTGCCTGTGGGGCCTCGGCGACAGCACCTACCACGCGTTCTACGCGAGCGCGGTGCGCAGCATGACGGACAGCCCGGCCGACTTCTTCTACGGCTCCTTCGACCCGGCGGGCTCCATAACCCTGGACAAGCTGCCCGGCTTCCTGTGGCCGCAGGCCCTGTCCGCGATGGTCTTCGGCTTCCACCCGTGGGCGCTGGTGCTGCCCCAGGCCCTGGAGATGGTGGGCTGTGTCCTGCTGCTGCATCTGCTGGTGCGGCGCTGGGCCGGGGTGACCGCCGGGCTGCTGGCCGCCGCCTTCTTCACGCTGACGCCGGTGACGGTGGGCCTCGGCCGCTCGGTCACCGAGGACGCCCCGTTCGTGCTGCTTCTGCTGCTGGCCGCCGAGGCCACCTGGCGGGCCACCGAGCGGGCCCGCCTCCGCACCCTGCTGCTCGCGGGCGTCTGGGTGGGCCTCGCCTTCCAGTGCAAGATGCTGGAGGCCTGGGCGGTCGTGCCCGCGCTGGCCGCGACCTACCTGGTCGCCGCGCCCGTCGCCCGGCGCCGCCGGATCGGCCAGGTGGCCCTGGCCGGTGCGGTGACCGTGGCGGTGTCGCTGTCGTGGATGCTGGTGGCGGCCCTCACTCCGACCGGCGCCCGTCCGTACCTCGACGGGACGACCAACGACTCGCCGTTCGCGCTGGTCGTCGGCTACAACTTCCTCACCCGTTTCCACGCCGTCGGCATAGACGCGGCCGGCAGCGGCAGCATCGTGGCGGACCGGGCGGCCCACGCGGGTCAACGTCTCGGACCGGGGATGGGCGACGGGCTGGGGAAGATGTTCAGCCCGGGGCTGGCCACCCAGACCGGCTGGCTGTATCCGCTGGCCGCGCTCGGTCTCGCCGGCGGGCTGCTGGCGCTGTGGCGGCGCGGCGTGCCGCGCACCGACCGGCTGATCGCCGGGTATGTGCTCTGGGGCGTGTGGGGCGTGACGTTCTTCGCCGTGTTCAGTTTCGGCAGCGTCACCGGCCACACCTACTACATGGGCGTCGTCGCGGTGGCCGTGGCCGCGCTCGCCGCCGTGGGGGTCGTCCGGGCCCGCGGCTCCCGCGTGCTCCCCGTCGTCCTCGCCGTCGATGTCGTCTGGTGTGCGGCCCTGGGGCTGTGGTACCCGAACTTCCAGCCCTGGTCGGCGCCGTTCGCGGTCGCCCTCGGGCTGATCGCCCTGCTGCTCGCCGGCCTGCGCCGCCCGGGCGCGCTGGCCACCGCCCTCGCCGCCGTCCTGCTGATCCCTGCCGTGTGGACGGCCTCCGCGCTGTCCCTGCGCTACAACCAGCCCGGCGCCTTCGGCCGGGTCGGCCCCACCAGCACCCGCGCCGGCACCGCGCCGGCCCCCCTCGGGCCCCAGCACCGGCGGCTGCTCGCCTACCTGACCGCGCACCGCGACGGCGCCCGCTATCTGGCCGCCGTCCCCGGCTGGCAGAGTGCCGCGCCGTACATCCTCGCCGCCGACGCCCCCGTGCTGCCGATGGGCGGCTTCACCGGCCAGGTCCCGTACCCGGCGCCGGCCGCCTTCCGCCACCTCATCGACACCGGACAGCTGCGGTACGTCGTCCTGACGGCCGGCACCTTCCGGGCCCGCACCCCGGCCGGGGACCTGGCCCGCTGGACCGCCGCCCACTGCCCGCTCGTCCCGTCGGCCGCCTACGACCCCCTCGACCGGACCCGGCTGCTGTACCACTGCGGCCCGGCCCACCAGGGGTGAACCGGGCCGTATGAAGGGGCCGTTACGGCCGTCTGTTCCACTCCGCGATCACGGGTCGGCCGTGTTCGGTGGACAGCCGGCTGACCGTGCCCGTGGCCAGCTGGAACAGCCGGCCCTCGGCGGGCGGCAGGCCCAGCCGGCGGGCGGTGAGCACCCGCAGCACATGGGCGTGGGCGACGAGGACCACGTCGCCCTCCGCCAGCGCCGGGGCCAGGCGGGCCAGCACCCGGTCGGCGCGGGCGCCGATCTGCTCCGGTGACTCGCCGGGATGGCCCTCGGGGCCGGGCGGTACGCCGTCGGTCCACAGGTCCCAGCCGGGGCGGGCCCGGTGGATGTCGACCGTGGTGATGCCCTCGTAGCCGCCGTAGTCCCACTCGTGCAGATCGGGGTCGGGCACGACCCCGCTCAGGCCCGCCAGTTCGGCGGTGCGTATCGCGCGGTGCAGTGGGCTGGCCAGCGCGCGGGCGTAGGTCCGGTCGGTGAGCAGCGGGGCGAGGGACTTGGCCTGTTCCTCGCCGTGCTGGGTCAGGGGCAGGTCGGTCCAGCTGGTGTGCTGGCCCGACCGGCTCCACTCCGTCTCACCGTGGCGGACCAGCAGGAGGTCCCCCACGGCGGGTCAGCCCTTCGTCTCGACCGCGTGGCCGCCGAACTGGTTGCGCAGCGCCGCGATCATCTTCATCTGCGGGGAGTCGTCCTGCCGGGAGGCGAACCGGGCGAACAGGGACGCCGTGATCGCCGGGAGCGGCACGGCGTTGTCGATGGCGGCCTCGACCGTCCAGCGGCCCTCACCGGAGTCCTCCGCGTAGCCGCGCAGCTTCTCCAGGTGCTCGTCCTCGTCCAGGGCGTTGACCGCGAGGTCGAGGAGCCAGGAGCGGATGACGGTGCCCTCCTGCCAGGAGCGGAACACCTCGCGGACGTTCTCCACCGAGTGCACCTTCTCCAGGAGCTCCCAGCCCTCGGCGTACGCCTGCATCATGGCGTACTCGATGCCGTTGTGGACCATCTTGGAGAAGTGCCCGGCACCGACCCGACCCGCGTGGACATAGCCGTACGGGCCCTCCGGCTTGAGCGCCTCGAAGATCGGGTGCAGCCGCTCCACGTGCTCCTTGTCGCCGCCGACCATGAGCGCGTAGCCGTTCTGCAGGCCCCACACACCGCCGGAGACACCGGCGTCGACGAAGCCGATGCCCTTGATGGCGAGGGCGGCGGCGTGCTTCTCGTCGTCCGTCCAGCGGGAGTTGCCGCCGTCGATCACCGTGTCGCCGGGCTGCAGCAGGTCGCCCAGTTCGTCGACGACGGTCTGGGTGGCGGTGCCGGCCGGGACCATCACCCACACGTTGCGGGGCGCGTCCAGCTTCTCGACCAGTTCGGCGAGGGACTTGACGTCGGAGACCTCGGGGTTGCGGTCGTAGCCGATGACGGTGTGGCCGGCGCGGCGGATCCGCTCGCGCATGTTGCCGCCCATCTTGCCGAGACCGATGAGACCGAGTTGCATGATCAGTTCTCCTGAGCGTTCTTGAGGGTGCGGTAGGCGGCGACGAGGGCCGTGGTGGACGGGTCGAGACCGGGGACGTCCGCGCCGTGGGTGAGGGCGGGCTCGACCCGCTTGGCGAGGACCTTGCCCAGCTCCACGCCCCATTGGTCGAAGGAGTCGATGTTCCACACCGCGCCCTGCACGAACACCTTGTGCTCGTAGAGGGCGATCAGCTGGCCGAGCACGGACGGGGTCGGCTCGCCGGCGAGGATCGTGGTGGTGGGGTGGCCGCCGCGGAAGGTGCGGTGCGTCACCTGCTCCTCGGCCACGCCCTCCGCGCGGACCTCCTCGGCGGTCTTGCCGAAGGCGAGGGCCTGGGTCTGGGCGAAGAAGTTGGCCATCAACAGGTCGTGCTGGGCCTTGAGTTCACCGCTCAGCTCGTCGACGGGCCGGGCGAAGCCGATGAAGTCGGCCGGGATCAGCTTGGTGCCCTGGTGGATCAACTGGTAGTAGGCGTGCTGCCCGTTGGTGCCCGGGGTGCCCCAGACGACCGGTCCGGTCTGCCACTCCACCCGCTCGCCGTCGCGCTGCACCGACTTGCCGTTGGACTCCATGTCCAGCTGCTGCAGGTAGGCGGTGAACTTCGACAGGTAGTGGCTGTACGGCAGCACCGCGTGCGACTGGGCGTCGTGGAAGTTGCCGTACCAGATGCCCAGCAGGCCGAGCAGCACAGGCACGTTGGCCTCGGCGGGCGCGGTGCGGAAGTGCTCGTCCATCAGCCGGAAGCCGTCGAGCATCTCCCGGAAGCGGTCGGGCCCGATCGCGATCATCAGGGACAGGCCGATCGCCGAGTCGTACGAGTACCGGCCGCCGACCCAGTCCCAGAACTCGAACATGTTGTCCGGGTCGATGCCGAAGTCGGTGACCTTCTCGCCGTTCGTGGACAGGGCGACGAAGTGCCTGGCGACCGCCTTGTCGTCGCCGTCGAAGGCCTTCAGCAGCCACGAGCGCGCCGAGGTCGCGTTGGTGATCGTCTCGATCGTGGTGAACGTCTTGGACGCCACGATGAACAGGGTCTCCGCCGGATCCAGGTCCCGGGTCGCCTCGTGCAGGTCGGCGCCGTCCACGTTCGACACGAAGCGGAACGTCAACTCCCGTGCGGTGTACGGGCGCAGCACCTCGTACGCCATCGCCGGGCCGAGGTCGGAGCCGCCGATGCCGATGTTGACGACGTTCCTGATGCGCCTGCCGGTGTGGCCGGTCCACTCGCCGGAGCGGATCCGGTCGGCGAAGCGGGCCATCTTGTCGAGAACGGCGTGCACCTTCGGCACCACGTTCTCGCCGTCGACCTCGATCACCGCGTCCCGCGAGGCGCGCAGCGCGGTGTGCAGCACGGCCCGCCGCTCGGTGACGTTGATCTTCTCGCCGCGGAACATGGCGTCCCGCAGCGCGAACACGCCAGTGGCGGCGGCGAGTTCCTGGAGCAGGGCCAGGGTCTCGTCGGTGATCAGGTGCTTGCTGTAGTCGACGTACAGGTCGCCGACCCGTACGGCATACCGCTCGGCGCGGCCGGGGTCCGCCGCGAACAGCTCGCGCAGATGCGGCTGTCCCTGGGCGCGGTGGTCGGCGAGGGCCGTCCACTCGGGCCGGTTGCTGAGATTCGGAAACCTCGGAAATTCGGACTGAGCCATCTCAGGCGTTCTCCTTGGCGGCCTCGCCCTTGAGGGCGATGGCGTACATCTCGTCGGCGTCGAGGCGGCGCAGCTCCTCGGCGATGAGCTCGGAGGTGGGGCGGACCTTCAGGGCCAGGGTGCGCGGCGGCTGGCCCGGCAGGGTCAGGGTCGCGAGCGGACCCTCGGGGCGGTCGATGACGATCTCGCCGTTCGCGGTGCCGAGGCGTACGGCCGTGACGACCGGGCCGGCGGTGACGACGCGGTCCACGGGTACGTTCAGGCGGGCCTCCAGCCAGCGCGAGAGCAGCTCGGCGCTGGGGTTGTCGGCCTCGGCCTCGACGGCCGCCGAGGTCACCTTCGTACGGGCCTGGTCCAGGGCGGCGGCCAGCATGGACCGCCACAGCGTGAGCCGGGTCCAGGCGAGGTCGGTGTCGCCGGGGGCGTAGTTGCGGGCGCGGGTCTGCAGGACCTCCATCGGCCGTTCGACCGCGTACAGGTCGGTGATCCGCCGCTGGGCCAGCGCGCCCAGCGGGTCCTTCGACGGGGTGTCGGGCGCCTCCACCGGCCACCACACGACGACCGGCGCGTCCGGCAGCAGCAGCGGCAGGACGACCGAGTCGGCGTGGTCGGACACCTCGCCGTAGGTGCGCAGCACGACCGTCTCGCCGGTGCCGGCCTCGGAGCCCACCCGGACCTCGGCGTCGAGCCGGGAGTGGGTGCGGTCGCGCAGGGTGCGGGCATGCCGCTTGATGACGACCAGGGTCCGTGAGGGGTGCTCGTGCGAGGCCTCCTCGGCGGCCTTGATCGAGTCGTAGGCGTTCTCCTCGTCCGTGACGATGACCATCGTCAGGACCATGCCCACGGCCGGCGTACCGATGGCGCGGCGGCCTTGCACCAGCGCCTTGTTGATCTTGCTTGCCGTGGTGTCGGTCAGGTCGATCTTCATGGCCTGCGCCAGCTCCGTCCGTCTCGTGCGAGCATCTCGTCCGCTTCCCTCGGTCCCCAGCCGCCCGACGCGTACTGCGCCGGCCTGCCGTGCGCCGCCCAGTACTCCTCGATCGGGTCGAGGATCTTCCAGGACTCTTCCACTTCCTGGTGACGGGGGAACAAATTCGCGTCGCCGAGCAGCACGTCCAGGATGAGCCGCTCGTACGCCTCCGGGCTCGACTCGGTGAACGACTCGCCGTAGGCGAAGTCCATCGACACGTCCCGGATCTCCATCGACGTGCCGGGCACCTTGGAGCCGAACCGCACGGTCATGCCCTCGTCGGGCTGGACGCGGATGACGATCGCGTTCTGGCCCAGTTCCTCGGTGGCGGTGGAGTCGAACGGGGAGTGCGGGGCCCGCTTGAAGACCACCGCGATCTCGGTGACCCGGCGGCCGAGCCGCTTGCCGGTGCGCAGATAGAAGGGGACGCCCGCCCAGCGGCGGTTGTCGATGCCCAGCTTGACGGCCGCGTAGGTGTCGGTCTTCGACTTGGGGTCGATGCCGTCCTCCTGGAGGTAACCGATCACCTTCTCGCCGCCCTGCCAGTCCTCGGCGTACTGGCCGCGCACGGTGTGCTTGCCCAGGTCCTCCGGCAGCCGCACCGACTTCAGCACCTTCAGCTTCTCGGTGAGCAGCGCGTCCGCGTCGAAGGCGATCGGCTCCTCCATCGCCGTGAGAGCCATCAGTTGCAGCAGGTGGTTCTGGATGACGTCACGGGCGGCGCCGATACCGTCGTAGTAGCCGGCGCGGCCGCCGATGCCGATGTCCTCGGCCATGGTGATCTGCACATGGTCGACGTACGACCGGTTCCAGATCGGCTCGTACATCTGGTTGGCGAAGCGCAGCGCCAGGATGTTCTGGACGGTCTCCTTGCCCAGATAGTGGTCGATACGGAACACCTGGTCCGGCTCGAACACGTCGTGCACGATCGCGTTCAGCTCGATGGCGCTGGCCAGGTCGTGGCCGAACGGCTTCTCGATGACCGCGCGCCGCCAGGAACCCTCGGGCGGGGAGGCCAGGCCGTGCTTCTTCAGCTGCTGCACGACCTTCGGGAAGAACTTCGGCGGCACGGAGAGGTAGAACGCGAAGTTGCCGCCGGTGCCGCGGGAGGCGTCCAGCTCCTCGACGGCGTCCTTCAGCTGCTTGAACGCGGTGTCGTCGTCGAAGTCGCCGGGGATGAACCGCATGCCCTCGGCGAGCTGCTGCCACACCTCCTCGCGGAACGGGGTGCGGGCGTGCTCGCGCACGGAGTCGTGCACGACCTGCGCGAAGTCCTGGTCCTCCCACTCCCGCCGGGCGAAGCCGACGAGGGAGAAGCCCGGCGGCAGCAGACCGCGGTTGGCGAGGTCGTACACCGCGGGCATCAGCTTCTTGCGGGACAGGTCACCGGTCACACCGAAGATGACCAGCCCGGACGGGCCCGCGATCCGGGGCAGCCGACGGTCGCGGGCGTCCCGCAGCGGGTTCGCCCAGTCGGCGGCCGGGGCCACGGGCACCCGCACCTTCTCGGGCGCCGGGGTGCCGGGCACCTCCTCGGGTGCCGGCGCGGCGGGTGCGTTGTCGGTCATCGGGCGTCAACTCCCTTGCTGTTCAGGGACTTCGCTACGGCGTCCAGCAGCTCCTGCCAGGCCGCCTCGAACTTGGCGACGCCCTCGTCCTCCAGCTGCTGGACGACCTCGTCGTAGGAGATGCCGAGCCGCTCGACGGCGGCCAGGTCCGCGCGGGCCTGGGCGTAGCCACCGGTCACCGTGTCGCCGGTGATCTCTCCGTGGTCGGCGACGGCGTTCAGGGTGGCCTCGGGCATGGTGTTGACGGTGCCCGGCGCGACCAGCTCGTCCACGTACAGGGTGTCCTTGTACGCGGGGTCCTTCACTCCGGTGGACGCCCACAGCGGACGCTGCTTGTTCGCCTTGTCCCCGCCGAGCGCCAGCCAGCGGTCGGACGCGAAGACCTCCTCGTAAGCCTCGTAGGCGAGCCGGGCGTTGGCGAGGGCCGCGCGGCCCTTGAGACCGAGGGCCTCCTGGGTGCCGAGGGCGGTGAGGCGCTTGTCGATCTCGGAGTCGACGCGGGAGACGAAGAAGGACGCCACCGAGTGGATCGTGGAGAGGTCGATGCCGCGCTCACGGGCCTTCTCCAGGCCGGCCAGGTAGGCGGCCATGACCTCGCGGTAGCGCTCCAGGGAGAAGATCAGCGTGACGTTGACGCTGATGCCGAGGCCGATGACCTCGGTGATCGCCGGCAGACCCGCCTCGGTCGCCGGGATCTTGATCATCACGTTGGGGCGGTCGACCAGCCAGGCGAGCTGCTTGGCCTCGGCGACGGTGGCCGCGGTGTCGTGGGCGAGGCGCGGGTCGACCTCGATGGAGACCCGGCCGTCCCGGCCGTTCGTGGCGTCGTACACGTCACGCAGGATGTCGGCGGCGTCGCGCACATCGGCGGTCGTCATCATCCGTACGGCCTCGTCCACCGTCACACCCCGTACGGCGAGGTCGGTGAGCTGCTCCTCGTATCCCTCGCCGGAGCCGATGGCGGCCTGGAAGATCGACGGGTTGGTCGTGACACCGACGGCGCTGCCGCTCGCCACCAGGTCGGCGAGGCTGCCCGAGGTGATCCGCTTCCGCGACAGGTCGTCGAGCCAGATCGACACGCCCTCGTCGGCGAGGCGCTTGAGGGCTCCCGGGGTCGCGATTGCTTCGGTCACAGTGATCATCTTTCTTTCGGGAAGGTAGCGGGTGTCGGTGTCAGGCGCGCGTGGCGGCGAGCGAGTCGCGGGCCGCCGCGGCGACGTTCTCAGGGGTGAAGCCGAACTCGGCGAAGAGCGTCGCCGCGTCCGCGGAGGCGCCGAAGTGTTCGAGGGAGACGATGCGGCCGGCGTCGCCGACGTACCGGTACCAGGTCAGACCGATCCCGGCCTCGACGGCGACCCGCGCCTTCACGGCCGGCGGCAGCACCCGCTCGCGGTATTCGCGCGGCTGCTCCTCGAACCACTCCACGGACGGCATCGACACCACGCGCGTGCCGATCCCCTCGGCCTCCAGCCGCTCCCGCGCGGCCACGGCCAACTGCACCTCGGAGCCCGTCGCGATGATGATCACCTCCGGGACCTCGGTCGAGGACTCGCGCAGCACATAGCCGCCCTTGGCCGCGTCCTCGTTCGGCGCGTACACCGGCACGCCCTGGCGGGTGAGCGCGAGCCCGTGCGGGGCGGGGTTCGTGGCGTGCCTCTTCAGGATCTCGGCCCAGGCCACCGTGGTCTCGTTGGCGTCGGCCGGGCGGACGACGTTCAGGCCCGGGATCGCGCGCAGTGAGGCCAGGTGCTCGACGGGCTGGTGGGTGGGTCCGTCCTCGCCGAGGCCGATGGAGTCGTGCGTCCACACGTACGTCACCGGCAGCTGCATCAGGGCCGACATCCGCACGGCGTTGCGCATGTAGTCGGAGAAGACCAGGAAGGTGCCGCCGTAGATCCGGGTGTTGCCGTGCAGGGCGATGCCGTTCATCTCCGCGGCCATGGAGAACTCGCGGATCCCGAAGTGCACGGTGCGGCCGTAGGGGTCGGCCTCGGGCAGCGGGTTGCCCTTCGGCAGGAAGGAGCTGGTCTTGTCGATGGTGGTGTTGTTCGAGCCGGCGAGGTCGGCGGAGCCGCCCCACAGCTCGGGCAGGACCGGGCCGAGCGCCTGCAGCACCTTGCCGGAGGCGGCGCGGGTCGCGACCGACTTGCCCTCCTCGAACACCGGGAGCGCGTCCTGCCAGCCCTCGGGCAGCTCGCCCCTGCCGATCCGGTCGAAGAGGGCGGCCCGCCCGGGGTTCGCGGTGCGCCATTCGGCGATCCGCTTGTCCCAGGCCGCGTGCGCCTCGGCGCCCCGGTCCAGGGCCCGCCGGGCGTGCTTCAGAACCTCGTCCTCGACCTGGAAGGTCTGCTCCGGGTCGAAGCCGAGGACGCGCTTGGTGGCGGCGATCTCCGCCGCGCCGAGCGCGGAGCCGTGGGAGGCCTCGGTGTTCCGCGCGTTCGGGGCGGGCCAGGCGATGATCGTACGCATCGCGATGATCGAGGGCCGCTCGGTCTCGGCCTGCGCCGCCTTCAGGGCCGTGTACAGGGCCGGGGCGTCGATGTCGCCGTCGGCGGTGGGCGCGATCCGCTGGGTGTGCCAGCCGTAGGCCTCGTACCGCTTCAGCACGTCCTCGGAGAAGGCGGTCGCGGTGTCGCCCTCGATGGAGATGTGGTTGTCGTCGTAGAGGAAGACCAGGTTGCCGAGCTTCTGGTGGCCGGCCAGCGAGGAGGCCTCGGCGGAGACGCCCTCCTCCAGGTCGCCGTCGGAGACGATCGCCCAGACGGTGTGGTCGAAGGGGGAGGTGCCCTCGGGGGCGTCCGGGTCGAAGAGGCCGCGCTCGAAGCGGGCGGCCATCGCCATGCCGACGGCGTTGGCGACACCCTGGCCGAGGGGCCCTGTGGTGGTCTCGACACCGGCGGTGTGCCCGTACTCGGGGTGGCCGGGGGTCTTCGAACCCTGGGTACGGAACGCCTTCAGGTCGTCCAGCTCCAGCTCGTAGCCGGAGAGGAACAGCTGGGTGTAGAGGGTCAGCGAGGTGTGCCCGGGGGAGAGGACGAAGCGGTCGCGGCCGGTCCACTCGGGGTCGGCCGGGTCATGACGCATCACCTTCTGAAAGATCGTGTACGCCGCAGGCGCCAGGCTCATCGCCGTGCCCGGGTGGCCGTTGCCCACCTTCTGCACGGCGTCGGCCGCCAGCAGACGGGCGGTGTCCACGGCACGTCGGTCGAGGTCGGTCCACTCGAAGCCATCGGATGTCTGCGTGGTCATCTTCAAGAAGTCCTCGTTCAGTGCGGGTGTGCTGACCTGACGCGTTCAAACTTAAAAGTCTGACTTTTTCGAGGAAAGGTCGGGGTGTGTCAGCCTGTGGTGAATCTGGGACAGTGATCGCGCGACGGGACGGCACGAAAAGGACATGGCTGACACAACGCCTCAAGCTGATGGATCCGGTGCGGGCGGCGAGGGCATCAGGACCTTCCCCTTCCCGACGGAACTGTCCGTCGGCGGCGTCGGCATACAGATCGGCCCCATGGGAACCGACCGCACCTGGCACGCCGACGCCCCACTGCACCGCGTCCATCGCATCGACTTCCACGTCGTCATGCTCTTCACCGGCGACCCCGTACGCCACATGATCGACTTTGCCGAGTACGAAGCCGGCGCCGGCGACCTGCTGTGGATCCGCCCCGGGCAGGTCCACCGGTTCTCCCGGACGAGCGAGTACCGCGGAACCGTCCTGACCATGCAGCCCGGCTTTCTGCCGCGCGCCACCGTCGAGGCCACCGGCCTGTACCGCTACGACCTCCCGCCCCTGCTGCACCCCGACCCGGCCCGGCTCGCCGCCCTCCAGGCGGCCCTCGACCAGCTGCGCCGCGAGTACGAGGACACCGCCACGCTCCCGCTCAGTCTGCACACCGCCGTCCTCCGGCACACCCTGACCGCGTTCCTGCTGCGCCTCGCCCATCTCGCGGCCAGCTCCGCGGAGGCCACCCGGCAGCAGACGGACAGCACCTTCACCCGCTTCCGGGACGCCGTCGAGCACGACTTCGCCACCAACCACAGCGTCAGCGCCTACGCCGACGCCCTCGGCTACTCCCGCCGCACCCTGGTCCGCGCGGTCCGCGCCGCCACCGGTGAGACGCCCAAGGGATTCATCGACAAACGCGTCGTCCTGGAAGCCAAGCGCCTCCTCGCCCACACGGACATGCCGATCGGCCGCGTGGGCGTGGCCGTCGGCTTCCCCGACGCGGCGAACTTCTCGAAGTTCTTCCAGCTGCACACCGGGCAGACGCCGGTGGGATTCCGGGCGGAACTGCGGTAGGGCCGGCACGATGCCGGCGTGGCCGGCGTGGAGGGCTGACCCGCGGGTGCGGGCCAACCCCCGCTGTTTCCAGCACTGTGACGACCGCTCAGTGCCCGAAATCGAACCAGTTCACGTTCACGAAGTCCGCCGGCTGGCCACTGGAGAAGGTCAGATACACGTCGTGGGTGCCCGTCACGGAGCTGATGTTGGCCGGGACGGTCTGCCAGGACTGCCAGCCGCCTGTGCTGCCCACCGCGAAACTGCCGATCGGTGTGCTGGTGGAACTGTCCAGACGTACCTGGACGAGACCGCTGACACCGCTCGCGGCGCCGCCGGCGACCCGGCCGTAGAACTGTGTCGCCGGTGTCGAGCCGAAGTTCACGCCCTTGTACAGCGCCCAGTCGCCGTTCGCGATCCAGCCCATGTCCTGGCCGCCGCCGCTGTCGGTGGTCGTCTCGGTGCTGATCCCGGACTGGCTGTCGTAGGACTCGGCCTGGATGGGGCTGTAGGCGTCGCGGTTGCCGGACGGCGGGGGAGTGGTGCCGCCGCTGCCCGAGGACTGCAGGACCTGGACGTAGTCGACGACCATCGGGTGGCCGGGCTCCGTGGCACTGGTCGGGCCGCCGCCGAACGCCGCCGGGAAGCCGCCGCCCATCGCCACGTTCAGGATGACGAAGAAGCCGTGATTCGTGGCGTTGGCCCAGGTCGTGGCGTCCACCTGGTTCGCCGTCACCGTCTGGTAGTTCACGCCGTCGACGGAGAAGCGGATCGCCTCCGGGCTCACCGAGCGGTCCCACTCCATCGTGTAGGTGTGGAAGCCCGACTGGCAGGTGGTGTTCGGGCAGGCGGTGGAATTGCCCAGGCCCGTGGTCTCGTTGCAGGGGCCGCCGGGGCTGGTGCCGCAGTGCATGGTGGCCCACGTCTTGTTCAGGCCGTTGACGTTCTCCATGACGTCCAGCTCGCCGACGCCCGGCCAGTTCTGGTAGTTGCCGCGGTACGGAGCGCCCAGCATCCAGAAGGCCGGCCAGTAGCCCGCGGCCGCGTCCCCGGTCACGTTCGGCATCTGGATCCGGGCCTCCACGCGCAGCTTGCCGCCCACCGGGGGCTGGAAGTCGGTGCGGGTGGTCTCGATCCGCCCGGACGTCCAGTTGCCGGAGGCGTCACGGCGCGGGGTGATGAGCAGATTGCCGTTGCCGTCGAGTGCGACGTTGTTCGTGCTGGACGACATCGACTCGACCTCACCGGTGCCCCAGTTCGCGGCGCCGCCCGAATAGGAAGTCCCGGTGTCGTACTGCCAGTTGGAGGTGTTGACGCCGGAACCGGCCGCGCCGTTGAAGTCGTCCAGGAAGACCTGGGTCCAGCCGGACGGCACGCCGGGCGCGGAGGCGCTGGCGGGGAGGGTGGCGGTCGTGGCGGCCGCGGCCGCCAGGCCGAGGGTGGTGAGTACGGCGATGAGGGCGCGACGGAATGAGCGCCGCCGTCTGTGATCCGCAGGGGGTATGCCGGAGGTGTCACTCATGGGGGTGCCTCTCGGGTACGGAGTGGGGTGCACGGGTGTGCCTGCGAGAGCGCCGGGACTGGCTGAGAGCGCTCTCAAAGTGGGCCCAATGTGCTCTGCGTGCCTGCGGCCGTCAAGAGTTAAAACAAAGAATCTCCTTGCCTCTCAGTGGAGTTCACGCCGTGAAGCCGACCGCGTACTGGACCGCGCCGCCCGCCTTCCAGCCGGCTCCGGCCCGGCCGGCAAGGGAGACGGCCGGGGCGGCCCAGACGGGCGGCTGCTGCTCGGGCATGGTGCTTCTCGTCAGGAGGTCAGTGGGTCATGAAGGAGGTGACGGGCAGCGCCCGGGAGGCGATCCGGACGTCGCCGAGCCGCCCGTGGAGAATCTGGTCGATCTTCCCGCCGTACTGGTAGCCGCCGATCAGCCACGGCTGCCCGGCCGACGCGAGACCGACCGCGGAGGCGTGCGGATTGCGGACCACCGGGCAGCCCTGGACGTACATCGTCGTATGCCGCCCGTCGTTGACCACGGCGACGTGCCACCAGGTCTGCCGCGCCGTCTCGTCCCCCCAGTTGGTGAGGAGAGCCCGCTGGTCGAGCGGCCGGGCCGCCCACTGCGGGCCCGGCCCGTCGGTGATCGACAGGGTGGCGGGCGGCTCGTCCGGATCGTCCGTCGGCCGCCCGACATCGCCGTTGCGGCCGGCCCGGCCCACCAGCCCGGACCAGGAGTGGTGGGCGGCGTCCCAGTCGGCGGGCAGCCAGTAGAACGCCTCGATGGTGTAACCGTCCTTGAAAACCGCCGAGTTGAGAGGTGCGCCGTCGACCGTGCGCAGATACGCGCCCCGCAGCGGCGACTTGTAGCCCTGGAACTCCAGGCTGCCGTGGGCCGGCTGGTCGGGGTGGTGGTCCGCCGACCAGCCGAGCGTGCCGCCGCCCACCGAGACCATGGTGAGATCGTTGCCCTGGCCGGACAGGTCGCGGACCGTGCCGGAGACGGGCGACTCGAAGCGCCAGTAGGCGACCGTGCCCGGGACCAGCATCCGTGACGCCGGCCGCGCCGGGCGGGTCGGCACCGGGTCGAAGCCGGAGAAACGGGCGGCGAAGTCGATGCCGACCGAGAAGCGGTCCGCATCGCCGCTCAGCTCGATCTCCTGCCGCTCCAGCTCGTTCAGCCCCTTCCCCGCCCGGCCGAGGATCCACGGCGAGACCGTCTCCACGTCGATGACGTCCCGGTCCAGGTCGAAGTGGTAGAGGCGGATCATGGCCGCGCCGCCGAAGTAGCGGTTCTGGTAGTTCGTCAGATGCAGATGGACGTCGTGGCCCGCCGCGTTCTTGCGGACCGCCCGGCCGGCGGGCCAGAAGTGGCCGTTGAGAGTGAGGAAGATCTGGTCGTGGTCGGCGATCAGCCGGTCCCACAGCTGCTGCCCGTAGTCCGACAACGCGTCGTCCCCGGCGACCAGTTCGTGCGTGGTGAGGACGACCGGCGTCTTCGGATGCCGAGCCAGGACGTCCTTCGCCCAGGCGTACCCCTGCGCCGACAGCCGCCAGTCCAGCGCGAGCACCATCCACTCCCGGCCGGCGGCCTTGAACAGGTGGTACGTGTGGTAGCCGTCGGCGGAGGCGCCGCCGAACGTCGGCTTGTTCCGGAACCGCTGCGGCCCGAACGTGTCCAGGTACGGCGTCGAGCCCCGCTGGTCGTCCGTCGACGACCTGATGTCGTGGTTGCCGGCCAGCACGCTGTAGCCGACGCCGCGCCGGTCGAGGATTCCGAACGCCTCGCCGATCGCGGCGAATTCCTCCTCGGCGCCGTTCTGGGTGAGGTCGCCCAGATGGGTCAGGAAGACGATGTTGTCGTCCTTGCCGTGCTCCAGGAGATAGCGCAACGACGCCTTGAGCGGCGCCGGGTGGATGCTGGGGCCGTCGAACAGGTACTGCGTGTCGGGCATCACCGCGAGCGTGAACCGGCGGCTGTCCGCATCCGGCCGCCAACCGCTCCGCTCGGCCGCCTCCCCGACGGCCGCCTCCGCGACCGACGGCAGCACGGCACCCGCCGTGGCGGCGGCGCCCAGCAGCGCGGTGGCCCTGAGGAAACCGCGTCTCCCGGCACCGGCCTGCGCGGCCTCGGCCTGGGGGTGCTCATGCGACGACGTACACACGTGTGCTCCATGAAGGTGACGTGACGGGAGGGGAAGGGAGGAGAGGGAGCGGCGGGGCGCTGAGGGGGCTTACGGGACTACGGGATGTACGGGGCTCACGGGGCTCACGGGGCTCACGGGGCCGCAGGGTTACAGAGCGCGCAGATTCCGGCTCCAGCAGCGGGCATCCAGTGGCACGTGGTGCTCGGGGAAGGCGTCAGGGTCGTACGACTCCGCGCCCGGCTCCGCGTGTGCCGCGTCGGTGCGTCGGCGGAGGACCGAGACCCGTCGGGGCCCGTCCGGTGCGACGGCGGACCGGGCAGGGACGGTCCTGCGCAGCCGGATCCGCGGTGCGCACAGCTCCGTACCGCGCGGTGCCCACGGCTCGGACTCCGCCGTCACCACCCGCAGCGTCAGCCACATCGCACCGCCGGCCTCCGGCAGCGCGAAGGGCAGGGGCACGGCCGCCGTCTCGCCCGGCCGCAGATCGGGCAGCGCGGCCGGAGCGGTAACGGTACGGCCGTGGGCCGGTGCCAGCTCCCAGGTCGCCGCCAGCCAGGCGAGGCCCCGGGCACGCTGCTGGTTGGTGACGACGATGCCCTCGTGCCGGTGGCACCGGATCCGGACCAGGTCGTCACCGCCGTACGCCCGGCGGCAGTCGGCCGCGCTGACACCGTTGTCGTACCACTCGGCGCCCGTGCGCCAGGCCGGTCTTCCGTCGCTCACGCGCTGCAGGATCGCCTCCTCCCAGGACTCCCGGGTGAAGCCGTTCTGAAGGCGCGGGGTGGACTCGATGTCCGCCCCGTGGTCGACGGGCGTGGGGACGGCGGCCGCCCGCTCCGGCACCATGAAGATCGACGGCAGTCGTAGAACCCCACGAAATCCGGTGTCGAGGTGGTCGTGGCGGGAGTTCCGGGAAGGGTGCAGACGTGAAGCTGACGATTCTGGGCGGCGGCGGATTCCGCGTGCCGCTGGTGTACGGTGCACTGCTGACCGACCGGGCGGAAGGGCGGGTCACCGAGGTCGTCCTCCATGACCTGGACGACCGTCGGCTGTTCGCAGTGGGTCGTGTACTGGATGAACAGGCCGCCGGCATCCCCGACGCGCCCCGCGTGACCGCGACCACCGACCTCGACGAGGCCCTCACCGGCGCAGACTTCGTCTTCTCCGCGATCCGCGTCGGCGGTCTGGAGGGCCGGGCGGACGACGAACGGGTCGCGCTCGCCGAGGGCGTGCTCGGCCAGGAGACCGTCGGCGCGGGCGGCATCGCCTACGGTCTGCGCACCGTCCCCGTCGCCGTCGACATCGCCCGGCGCGTGGCCCGCCTCGCCCCCGATGCCTGGGTCATCAACTTCACCAACCCGGCCGGCCTGGTCACCGAGGCCATGTCCCGGCACCTCGGCGACCGCGTCCTCGGCATCTGCGACTCGCCCGTCGGCCTCGGCCGCCGTATCGCCCGCGTCCTCGGCGCCGACCCCCAGCGGGCCTTCGTCGACTATGTCGGCCTCAACCACCTCGGCTGGGTGCGCGGCCTGCGCGTCGCCGGACGCGACGAACTCCCGCGCCTGCTCGCCGACCCCGCCCTGCTGGGCTCCTTCGAGGAGGGCAGGCTGTTCGGCGTCGACTGGCTGCAGTCGCTCGGCGCGATCCCCAACGAGTATCTGCACTACTACTACTTCAACCGGGAGGCCGTACGCGCCTACCGGCGGGCCGAGCGGACCCGCGGTGCCTTCCTGCGCGACCAGCAGGCCGGGTTCTACGCGGAGGCCCAGCGTACGGACTGCTCCGCGCTCAAGGCGTGGGACCGCACCCGGGCCGAGCGCGAGGCCACGTACATGGCCGAGAACCGGGAGAGCGCCGGCGCGGGCGAGCGCGAGGCCGACGACCTGTCCGGCGGCTACGAGAAGGTCGCGCTCGCCCTGATGCGGGCCATCGCCCGCGACGAGCGGACCACGCTGATCCTCAACGTGCGCAACGGGAACACGCTCTCCGTGCTTGACGGCGACGCGGTGATCGAGGTCCCCTGCCTGGTCGACGCGGGTGGCGCCCACCCGCTGGCCGCCGCCCCGCTGCCCGGTCACGCCACCGGGCTGGTCTGCTCGGTCAAGGCCGTGGAGCGGGAGGTGCTCGCCGCCGCCGAGTCCCGCTCCCGGCGGACGGCCGTGAAGGCCTTCGCCCTGCATCCGCTGGTCGACTCGGTCACCGTGGCCCGCAGGCTGGTCGAGGGCTACACCGAGGTCCATCCTGGCCTCGCGTATCTTGAGTGAGCCGTTCGGCAAGCGCTTTCCATCACCCCTTGCTCGCCTCTCCCTTCAGGAGACCGCCATGCACGACGAACGCCGCCGGATCGAGGAGCGCGTCGCGCGCCTCCACACCGAGCGCATCAAGCCCGCGATCTACGCGGCACGGGTCCCCCTAGAGGTGACGGCCTGGCAGGCACCGGGGGAGCCGGTGCCCTTCGCACAGGCCGCAGCCGCCCCGTACACACCGTTCGCCACGGACACCCCGTGGGGCCCGCCCTGGGGCACGACCTGGTTCCGGATGCGCGGCCGGGTGCCCGCCGACTGGGCCGGCGCGCGCGTCGAGTCGGTCATCGACCTAGGCTTCGTCGGCGACTGGCCCGGCAACCAGGCCGAGGCGCTCGTCCACCGTACCGACGGCACCCCGCTGAAGGCGGTCAACCCGCTCAACCAGTATGTGCCGGTCGCCCACCCGGCGGCGGGCGGCGAAGAGGTCGAGTACCTGGTGGAGGCGGCATCCAACCCGGACATCCTCGCGAACGGCTTCGCCCGCCCGACCCCGCTCGGCGATGTACGGACGGCGGGCGACCGTCCGCTGTACACATTCCGCCGCGCCGACCTCGCCGTCCTCGACGAGCAGCTCTGGCACCTCGACCTCGACCTCCAGGTGCTGCGCGAACTCATGGCGGAACTCGGCGAGCACGAGCCGCGCCGGCACGAGATCACGCACGCCCTCGACCGGGCCATGGACCTGCTCGACCTGGACGACATCGCCGGCTCGGCCCGCGCCGTGCGCGACGCCCTGCGCCCGGTGCTCGCCAAGCCCGCCCACGCCAGCGCACACCTCCTCTCCGGCGTCGGCCACGCGCACATCGACACCGCCTGGCTGTGGCCGGTCCGCGAGACCAAGCGCAAGACGTCCCGGACCTTCTCCAACGTCACCGCGCTCACGGACGAGTACCAGGAGTTCGTCTTCGCCTGCTCCCAGGCCCAGCAGTACGAGTGGGTCCGGGACGACTACCCCCGCGTCTGGGAGCGGATCAAGAAGTCGGTGGCGAAGGGCCAGTGGGCGCCCGTCGGCGGCATGTGGGTGGAGGCCGACGGCAATCTGCCCGGCGGCGAGGCCCTCGCCCGTCAGCTGGTGCACGGCAAGCGGTTCTTCATGGACCACTTCGGCATCGAGACCAAGGGCGTCTGGCTGCCGGACTCCTTCGGCTACACCGCGGCCTACCCGCAGCTGGCGAAGCTCGCCGGCAACGAGTGGTTCCTCACCCAGAAGATCTCCTGGAACCAGACCAACGCCTTCCCCCACCACACCTTCTGGTGGGAGGGCATCGACGGCACCCGCATCTTCACCCACTTCCCGCCCATCGACACCTACAACGCCCGCTTCAGCGGCGAGGAGATGGCCCGCGCGGTCCGCAACTACGCCGAGAAGGGCGGCGCCACCCGCTCCCTCGCCCCCTTCGGCTGGGGCGACGGCGGAGGCGGCCCCACCCGCGAGATCATGGAACGCGCCCGCCGGCTGCGGGACCTGGAGGGCTCGGCGAAGGTCGAGATCGAACACCCCGATGCCTTCTTCGCCAAGGCCCGCGCCGAGTACCCGGACGCCCCGGTCTGGGCCGGCGAGCTGTATCTGGAGCTGCACCGCGCCACCTACACCACCCAGGCCCGCACCAAACAGGGCAACCGGCGCTCGGAACACCTGCTGCGCGAGGCCGAGTTGTGGGCCACCACGGCCGCCCTGCACGCGCCGGACTACAGCTACCCGTACGAGCGGCTGGACCGCCTGTGGAAGACGGTCCTGCTGCACCAGTTCCACGACATCCTGCCGGGCTCCTCCATCGCCTGGGTGCACCGCGAGGCCGAGGCCGAATACGCCCGGGTGGCAGGGGAGTTGACCGCGCTCACCGGCGAGGCGATCGCCGCGCTGGGTGCGGGCGCACCCCGCGTGTTCAACACCAGCCCCCGGGACCGCGCCGAGGTGGTCCGCACCCCCGAGGGCGCACCGGTGTACGTACAGGTGCCGGCAAACGGCTCCGCGCCCCTCGCACCGGCCGCGCCCCCGCACCCGGTGACCGTGCGCGGCCGCACCCTGGAGAACGGAATCGTCCGTGTACAGGTGGCGGAAGACGGCACACTGTCGTCTGTCTTCGATCTACGTGCCGGCCGTGAAGTCCTCGCGGGCCAGGGCAATCTGCTCCGCCTCCACACGGACCTGCCCAACTACTGGGACGCCTGGGACATCGACAAGCACTACCGCAATCGCTACACCGACCTGCTGCGACCCGACGCGGTCACCGTGGTCGAGGAGGACCCGCTCGTCGGCGCGATCCGTGTGGAACGCTCCTTCGGCAAGGGCTCCCGGATCACCCAGATGATCACCGTCCGCGCCGGCAGCGCCCGGATCGACGTCGAGACGGACCTCGACTGGCACGAGACGGAGAAGATCCTCAAGGCGGGCTTCCCCGTCGACCTGCGTGCCGCGCACTCCTCCGCCGAGATCCAGTTCGGCCACGTCCAGCGGCCCACGCACACCAACACCAGCTGGGAGGCGGCCCGTTTCGAGGTCGCCGGGCACCGCTGGGTGCACATCGCCGAACCCGGCTACGGCGTCGCCGTCATCAACGACTCCACCTACGGCCACGACGTCACCCGCACCGTCCGCGACGACGGCGGTACGACCACCACGGTCCGCCTCAGCCTGGTCCGCGCCCCGCGCGTCCCCGACCCCGAGGCCGACCAGGGCCGGCACCGCTTCACCTACGCCCTGCTGCCCGGCGCGAGCATCGAGGACGCCGTGGCCGAGGGCTATGCCCTCAACCTCCCGCTCCGCGTGGCGGATTCGGCGGGCGAACCCGAGCCGGTCGTCTCCGTCGACGGGGAGGGCGTGACCGCGGAGGCCGTCAAGCTCGCCGACGACGGCTCCGGGGACGTGGTGGTCCGGCTCTACGAGTCCCGGGGCGGCCGGGCCGCCGGGGTGCTGCGCACCGGGTTCCCACTGGCCGGCGCCGAGGTCACCGACCTCCTGGAGCGACCACTGACCGAGGCGCGGACCGACGCGGACGGCGGCGTCCCGGTCACGCTGCGGCCCTTCCAGATCCTGACCCTGCGGCTGCGGCGGGCCTAGCCGCCGAGCCTTCACACAAGGAGTCCCGCCGGGTCGGCCGGTCGCCCCCCGTGACCGCGACCGACCGACCCGCTCCCCCGTGGCATCCCCCGTGGATTCCCCCGTTGGTCCCCCGTGGGTTCTGCCGCCCTGTCATGGAGAGCACCGAGGTCGCGCTCTGATACACCCCCGCAGAAAAAAATGTCCCCCCGGATCCAGAAACCCAGGACCGGGGAGACATCGAGGGTGGGCTCAGCCGGTGAACCCGGCCGTGATCGAGCCTGCACCCGGCGTATGGCCTAGAGCGGCAGAGCCTCCACCGCCGAAGCCGTCTGTACAGGCAACGACGGAAGGGCGATCTCCGCCTCCCGCTGCCGAGGAAGTGCCGTGGGGAGAAGGGATCGCGGCCCCGAGACCACCGTGTAGTCCTGCCCCAGGAACGGCGGCTCGATCGCCCCCGGATCCTCGCCCAGCGCCAACTGCACCGCCGCCCAGGGCACGTTCACCCCGCACAGGGAAAGCTGGTGCAAGCCCCCGGAGGGCCGCGTGTTGACGTCGAGCAGCACCGGACGGTCCCCCAACATGCGGAACTGGATGTTGGACAGATGGTGCAGTCCGAAGCCCTCCGCGATCAGCCGGGCCGGCTCCAGCCACCGCTCGTCCAGGGTGAAGCCGCGCCGCCGGCCGTTCTTGGTGCGGCCCACCGCGAGCCGCAGCCGGTTGTCCGGGCCGGTCAGGCAGTCGACCGACACCTCGGGCTGCTCCAGGCGCGGCATCACCAGCCAGTCCACCGGTTCCCCGGCCCGCCGCAGCGCCTCGACCACCAGGTCCAGCTGGACGTACGGGCTCGGGAACCCGGCGAGGCCGGCCAGCGAGAACGGGGAGCGGGTGATCACCCGGAAGCCGACTCCGCCGGCACCGGCGGCCGGCTTGAAGCACGCCTTGTGCCCCGCCGCCTCCAACTCCTCGACGGCGGCGAGGAGTTCGTCCGCCGTACGCACCCGCCACCACGGCGGCACCGGGACCCCGACCGAGCGGACCGCCTCGTACGCGGTCGCCTTGTCCTCGAACACGGCCACCGCCTCGGCGGTCGGCGCCAGCAGCGCCGTACCGGCCGCCGCGAACTCCGCGCGGTGCGCCACGACGGCCGCCTGGTGCAGCCGGGGTACGAACACGTCGATGCCGCGCCGGGCGCACTGGTCGAGGGCGTACTCGACGTACGCGGCCGGGGACAGGCCCTCCGGCTCCAGATCGGCGGTGTCGGCGGCGGCCAGCACGGGGGAGTCGGGGTCCCCGTGCGTGGCATGGATCTCCACGGCGCGATCGCTGGGGTTTCTGCGCAGCTGATCCATGAAGAACACGTTCTCCGCGTACGTGCGGTTGAGCCAGACGCGTACGCGAGAGAGCATGCAGGCCGCCTTTCAGGGTTTCCGGGCAGGGCTCAGCGGCCCGTGCCCGGGCAGAAGGAAGGAAGGGACGCCGAACAACCCTTGCGGAAGGGAGGTTGGGGTGTCGGTGTCGGGGCGATCATACGGCTTTCAAGAGGCCGCGAGTGCAACGCGGATGTTACGGATTCCGGGCGGCTGTCCAGACGGCTCCTGAAGCCTTCGGCCGACCGCGCCCGACCTGTGCCCGGCCGGAACATGACGCGCCGCCAGACGCCTCTTGTCCGGTGTCCGGGAATGTGTTCTTGTGGTCCCGGAAGAGGATCACCGGAAGGGGCGCGGGGTGGAGTCTGGGGCCGGGTTGGGGCAGCTGCTGGCCATCAGCGACCTGCACATCAGCTATGCGGAGAACCGCGCCCTCGTCGAGGAGATGCGGCCCGGGAGCGACGAGGACTGGCTGCTCGTGGCCGGTGACATCGCCGAGACGGTCGCCGACATCCGCTGGACCCTCGAAAAGCTCGCGAACCGTTTCCACAAGGTGGTGTGGGCCCCGGGCAACCACGAGCTGTGGACCCACCCGAAGGATCCGGTCACCCTGCGCGGCGTCGCCCGCTACGAGCACCTGGTCGGGCTCTGCCGCGAGCTGGGCGTCGTCACCCCCGAGGATCCCTACCCGGTGTGGCAGGGCCCGGGCGGCCCGGTCGCCGTCGCCCCGCTGTTCCTGCTGTACGACTACTCGTACCTGCCGCCCGGCTGCGCCACCAAGGCCGAGGGCCTGGCCTACGCGGAGGGCACGGGCATCGTCTGCAACGACGAGTACCTGCTGCACCCCGACCCGTATCCGAGCCGCGACGCCTGGTGCCGGGCGCGGGTCGCCGAGACCGAGCGCAGGCTCGCCGAGCTGCCCGCGGACCTGCCCGTCGTACCGGTCAACCACTATCCACTGCACCGGCACCCGACCGAGGTGCTGTGGTACCCCGAGTTCGCCATGTGGTGCGGCACCCTGCTGACCGCCGACTGGCACCGGCGCTTCCCGGTCGCCACGATGGTCTACGGCCATCTGCACATCCCCCGCACCACCTGGCACGACGGAGTCCGCTTCGAAGAGGTCTCCGTAGGCTATCCCCGTGAATGGCGCAAGCGTCCGGACCCGCCGGGCAGGCTGCGCCGCATCCTGCCGATGGAGGTCGAAGCCGGTGATCGAGGAGCTGCTCCCGGATTCGGTCGTGGTCGTGGAGGCACACGCTGACGACCCGCTGTGGGACGCCCCGCTCTACCCCGAGGAGGCGGCGCTCGTCGAACGGGCGGTGGCCAAACGCCGCCGCGAGTTCGCCGCCGTACGCGGCTGCGCCCGGCGCGCCATGGAGAAGCTCGGCGTGCCCGCGCAGCCGGTCGTCACCGGCGAGCGGGGCGCACCGCGCTGGCCGGACGCCCTGATCGGCAGCATGACCCACTGCGACGGCTTCTGCGCCGCCGCCCTGGCCCGGGCCGGCGAGCCGGTCTCCCTCGGCATCGACGCCGAACCGCACGGCCCGCTCCCGGAAGGCGTCGGCCCCTCGGTCTTCCTGCCCGCCGAGGCCGAGCGGCTCGCCCGGCTCGCCCGGCAGCGGCCCGCGGTGCACTGGGACCGGATCCTGTTCAGCGCCAAGGAGTCCGTCTACAAGGCGTGGTTCCCCCTCACCCGTGCATGGCTGGACTTCTCCGAGGCCGACATCACCCTCCACCCGAGCCCCGGCGACGAGCCGCACGGCACCCTGCGCGCCGAACTCCTCGTCCCCGGGCCCCGGGTCGGCGACCGTCGGCTCCAGGCCTTCGACGGCCGGTGGATCGTACGCGACGGGCTGGTGGCCACCGCCGTGGTCGTCCCGCATCCCTGACGCCCGCGGCCGTGGCCCCCGGCCCCGGCCGCCGCGGCTCCCGTCCCCCGGCCCGGTCGGGTCGGCTCGCTCGCGGTGCCCGGCCCGGTCAGGTCAGGACGACGGACACCAGTCGCGCAGCAGCCGGAAGAACTCCGCCTCGTTGCCCGCGAGACCCGCCCGCGCCAGGGCCTGCTCCGCCTCGGCCAGCACGACGGGCGGCACCAGGACGGGCCGGCCGCCGTCCGGTGGTCCGTCGAAGGCGGCGCGCACGGTATGCAGCAGCCGCAGGTAGGCCTGTACGGCGGTGCGCTCACGGTCGGTCAGTACGGCGGTGGGCATCGGTCGGCTCTCCCCGAGTAGGCGTCACGGTCACGCGCGCTGCGGCGCACCCTCCAGCTTGCCGCCCACCACTGACAACGCCCTTCGAGTGCGCACCGGATCGCCCGCTCAGCGGAGGCGAAATCTCCTGCTGAGGGCCATCGGGGTGGCGGAGACGAACGCGGCATCCGCCGTGTGGGCGCGAGTCCCTGAAGGCGAACGCCGAAAGAAACCAGACAATCACGGGCGACCGTGGGCCGACCCGCGGCACCGGCCGCCCGCGCCCGCAGACCCCCGGCTCAGCCCTGTGCCCCCGGATACCCCAGGGACGCCTCGATGCGCCCGGCCACGTCGTCGCGCAGCACCGGGCCCCGCAGGGCCGAACCGGCCAGCCAGGTACGGCACTTGCTGGCCAGCAGCAGGCCGAAGGTCTCGGCCGCGCGCTCCTCGGCGAGGTCGAAGCGGGTCCGGGCGGCGACCCGCTGCACCGTGGCCTGCAGCGCGTCCTGGTCGGCGTCGTCCCGCAGCAGCCGCGTGGCGACCCCGATGCCGGCGACATGGTGGCCGCGGTGGTCGGCCTGCATGTGCCACAGCTCGTGGCCGAGGATCACCAACTGGTGGTCGGGCGCGGTGCGTTCCTCCACGACGACGAGGTCCCGGTCGCTCAGATCCAGCCACAGCCCGCTCGCCGTGCCCGGCGGGAAGGCGGCCGCACGGAACTGCACCGGGCGGCCGCGGCGGCGGCTCATCGTGTCGCACAGCGCGCGATACAGCTCCCGCGGTGGCGCCGGCGCGGCCAGCTTCAGCCCGCCCACCAGCTCGCTGCACAGCCGGCGCATGTCCCTGCCGATGCCCACAGTCCTCCCCCGGCTCACGACTCGGGCCGCTTGACGCTCTCCAGCAGCATGTCGAGCCACTCGGCGACCTTGTCCCGGTGCTGGTCGGTGGGCAACTGCGCGGCGCGCCACGCTATGCCGCGCACCCCGTGGTCCTGCAGCAGCCGCTCCAGCGGATCCTGGTCGGCCCCGGCGGCGGCCCGCTCCCGGTCGGCGAGCTGCTGCAGCAGTTCCTGCTCGGTGCGCTGCAGCGCGCCCGCCAGCGCCTCGGGGTCCTCCGCGGTCAGGAAGCCGGCGTGCACCCGGAAGAAGCGCTGCAGCGCGTCGCAGTGCTCCATGGTGGGCCGCCGGTCGCCGTTGATGAGCGCGCCGGCCTGCTGCCGGGACATGCCCGCGCCGTCGGCGATCTCCTGCTGGGTGTACTTGCGGCCGTTGGGTTTCAGCCGGGTGCGCCGCAGCAGCCCCAGGCGCTGCAGAAAGCGCGCCTGGACGTCCGGTTCGCCCGCGGGCCGCCCGGCGAGCAGGGCCTTGACCACCGCCTCCGGGACACCGCAGGCCACGGAGAGCCGCCCGACGTCGAAGGCCTCGGCCTGCGGCACACCGAGCCGGTCGGCGAGCGCGGCGACGCGGGCGACGACGGCCGGCAGCTGGGCGGTCGCCGTGGCGCCCGGATCCTTGTAGCCATCCGTCACCGACAGAACTCCTACGTCTCTCAAGGGCTTCAGATGCGTCCGTGTTTCACATTCTCACGGGCGATCGCCGTGAACTTCCCGGAGAGTAGCGGGTGCCTCGAACTCACATCCAGGTGTCGCCACAACTGTGGCGAATTTCAGCCGTCAACCGGCATGAAATGCCACGATAGTTGACACGGACTTGTCGTGAGCCGCAGGATCGCAGAGCCGCGTGAAGGCCGCAGAGGCAAGAGGGGTGACCTCCCGATGGCACATCAGGCAGGAGGGCAGCGGCCGGCACCGCGGCCCGTCCCCGAGACCCGCGAGAGCCAGGCGTACCTGCAGGACTACGCCGTCCTGCTGGACGCCCTCGCCTGCCCGTCCCTGGTCGTCGACCACCGCTGGGACGTGGTCATGGCCAACGGCGCGTTCGAGACACTTTTCCGTGGCGTGCGCCCGCAGGCGACGGCCATGCCCGGGGACAACTTCCTGCGGTTCGTCCTGTTCCACCCGGACGCGGGCGCCGTCCTCGCCGAGCACGAGCAGGGCTGGTGCCTGCCGATGCTCGCCCACCTCAGGTCCGCCCTGGAGACGTACGGCCACGATCACGAACTCCAGGCGATCCGCCGCGACATCGCCCAGGACCCGCTCATGGAGGCCGCCTACCGGCAGGGTCTGCCGCACTGGATCCGGGCCGTGGGCGAGAGCGCGACCCGGCTCGACGGGGCCGTCCGGCTGCTGTTCCACCCCGACCCGCGCCGTGGCCCCACCGAGTGCCGCATCGTGGAGGAGACGCCGGAGATCCTGCGGGAGCTGGGCTACCGGCGCCTGTCGCTGGTCCTGCGCGAGAACCGCAGGCCCGCCGCGCCCGTACGCCGCCGGCGCCGGCCTCGGCTGCCGCGCGGCACGGCAGGACACCTCACGGTCGTCCCGTCCCCCCAGGACTGACCCGGCACCGCCGGCGTTCAGGTCGCCGGCGGCGCCGGGTCGGAAGAGCACCCCCACCCCCTCCGGAACCGCAGGCTCACGCCCGCATCTTTACGCAAGCCGCTTGCATTACTTGCGCTACGCTTGCGCACATGACACGACGGCTTGCGGAAGTGGCGAAGAAGGTCGGCGTCAGCGAAGCGACCGTCAGCCGGGTGCTCAACGGCAAGCCCGGGGTCTCCGAAGCCACCCGGCAGGCGGTGCTGACGGCCCTCGACGTCCTCGGCTACGAGCGTCCCACCCAGCTGCGCGGGGAGCGCGCCCGGCTCGTCGGCCTGGTCCTGCCGGAGCTGCAGAACCCCATCTTCCCGGCGTTCGCCGAGGTCATCGGCGGCGCGCTCGCCCAGCTCGGACTCACCCCGGTGCTGTGCACACAGACCAAGGGCGGCGTCTCGGAGGCGGACTACGTCGACCTGCTGCTGCAGCAGCAGGTCTCGGGTGTCGTCTTCGCCGGCGGTCTGTACGCGCAGGCGGACGCCCCGCACGCCCACTACCGGCTGCTCGCCGAGCGCAACATCCCCGTCGTGCTGGTCAACGCGGCCATCGACGACTTCGGATTCCCGGGCGTGTCCTGCGACGACGCCGTCGCCGTCGAGCAGGCGTGGCGGCATCTGGCCTCCCTCGGCCACGAGCGCATCGGGCTGGTCCTCGGCCCCGGCGACCATGTCCCCTCGGCGCGCAAGCTGGCCGCCGCGCGGGAGATCGCCGGTGAGCTGCCGGAGGAGTTCGTCGCCCGGGCGATCTTCTCGATCGAGGGCGGTCACGCGGCCGCGTCCCGGCTGATCGAGCGGGGAGTCACCGGCATCATCTGCGCCAGCGACCCCCTGGCGCTGGGCGCGATCCGGGCCGCGCGCCGCAAGGGGTACGACGTCCCGGGCCGGATCTCCGTTGTCGGTTACGACGACTCGGCGTTCATGAACTGCACCGAACCCCCGCTGACCACCGTCCGCCAGCCCATCGAGGCCATGGGCCGCGCGGCCGTCGAGCTCCTGAACGCGCAGATCGGCGGCACCGCCGTACCCGCCGAGGAGCTGCTGTTCGAACCCGAGCTGGTGGTGCGCGGATCCACCGCGCAAGCCCCGCGCGACGGAGAGCGGTAGAGCCTGCGCGACTGAGCGCGAGCAGATCCGGCTTGCTGTCGAACAATTACAGAATCTGCGCGATATCTTGCAACCTGATGGCGGCGGTGCTTGAGTGTGCGGCGCCCACCGCTCCTGCCATGAGTGCCATCAGGGGGTCCACCGATGAGAAGCACCGGGTTCCGCCGTACCGTCGTCGCGATCGGCGTCTGTTCCTCGCTCGCTCTCGCCGTCACCGCGTGCGGCTCGGGTGACGGCGACTCGGCGAGCGGCAGGACACGCATCACCGTCAACTGCGAGCCGCCCAGGAGCGCCAAGGTCGACCGCACGTTCTTCGAGGAGGACATCGCCTCCTTCGTGCGGCAGCACCCGGACATCGACGTCGTCGCGCACGACGCCTTCCCCTGCCAGGACCCGAAGACCTTCGACGCCAAGCTCGGCGGCGGTCAGATGGAAGACGTCTTCTACACGTACTTCACCGACGCCAAACACGTCGTGGACATCCACCAGGCGGCCGATCTCACGCCGTACCTGAAAGAGCTGAAGTCCTACGGCACGCTGCAGAAGCAGCTGCGGGACATCTACACCGTGGACGGAAAGGTCTACGGCATACCGCGCACCGGATACAGCATGGGGCTGATCTACAACCGCAAGCTCTTCCGCAAGGCCGGCCTCGACCCCGACAAGCCCCCCACCACCTGGGACGAGGTCCGCGCCGACGCGAAGAAGATCGCCGCCCTCGGCGACGGCACCGTCGGCTATGCCGACTACAGCGCCCAGAACCAGGGCGGCTGGCACTTCACCGCCGAGCTGTACTCACAGGGCGGCGACGTCGTCGGCGCCGACGGCAAGAAGGCCACCATCGACACCCCCGAGGGCGACGCCGTCCTGCGGAACCTGCACGACATGCGGTGGACCGACGACTCCATGGGCAGCAAGCAGCTCCTCGTCATCAACGACGCGCAGCAGATGATGGGTTCGGGCAGGCTCGGCATGTATCTCGCCGCCCCCGACAACATCCCGATCCTGGTCAAGGAGAAGGGCGCGCACTACGACGACATCGCCATCGGCCCCATGCCCGGCGGCAGGGCCACCCTCATCGGCGGCGACGGCTACATGTTCAACAAGCACGACACACCCGCCCAGATCCGAGCCGGCCTGAAGTGGCTCGACCACATGTTCCTCACCCCCGGATCGGGCTTCCTCGGCGACTACGCCCGCGCCAAGAAGCACGACGCCCCCGTCGGCCTGCCCGAGCCGCGCCTGTTCACCGGCGCCGCCGACGCCAGGGACCAGCAGGTCAAGAAGGCCAACGCCAATGTCCCGGTGGAGAACTACCAAGCCTTCCTCGACGGCAACCAGCAGCTGACGATGAAGATCGAGCCGCCGGACGCCCAGCAGCTCTACTCCGTCCTCGACGGCGTCGTCTCCGCGGTCCTCACCAAGAAGGACGCCGACCCGGACCAGCTCCTCAAGGACGCGTCCGGCAAGATCGACAGCATTCTGGCCCGGAGCTGACCGCGATGACGAAGACGGCCGAGCGGCAGCTCGTGACGAAGGCCGCCGTCCCCCCGGTCCCGGCGCCGCCCCCGGTAGGGGGCCGGAGGCGGCGCCGCCTGCTCGACCAGGCCCGCGCCTACGCCTTCCTCCTCGGCGGCCTGGTCTGCTTCGCCCTGTTCTCCTGGTACCCGGCGATCCGCGCGGTCGTCATCGCCTTCCAGAAGTACACGCCAGGCTCGAAGCCCGAGTGGGTCGGCACCGCCAACTTCACCCGCGTCTGGCACGACCCGGAGTTCACCGCCGCCTGGCGCAACACCCTCACCTTCACCCTGCTGGCCCTGCTCATCGGCTTCGCGATCCCCTTCCTCCTCGCCCTCGTCCTGGGCGAACTGCGGCACGCCAAGGCGTTCTTCCGGGTGGTCGTCTATCTCCCGGTGATGATCCCGCCGGTGGTCAGCGCCCTGCTGTGGAAGTGGTTCTACGACCCCGGAGCCGGCCTCGCCAACGAGGTGCTGCGCTTCCTGCACCTGCCGACGTCCAACTGGTCCAACGGCACCGACACCGCGCTCATCTCCCTGGTGATCGTGGCGACCTGGGCCAACATGGGCGGCACCGTCCTGATCTACCTCGCCGCCCTGCAGTCCATCCCGGGCGAGCTGTACGAGGCCGCCGAACTGGACGGCGCGAACCTGCTTCAGCGCGTCAGGCACATCACGGTCCCGCAGACCCGGTTCGTGATCCTGATGCTGATGCTCCTTCAGATCATCGCCACCATGCAGGTGTTCACCGAACCGTTCGTCATCACCGGCGGCGGCCCGGAGAACGCCACGGTGACCGTCCTCTACCTCATCTACAAATACGCCTTCCTCTACAACGACTTCGGCGGCGCCTGCGCCCTCAGCGTCATGCTCCTGGCCCTGCTCGGCGCGTTCTCCGCCCTCTATCTGCGGCTGACCCGCACCGAGGGGGACACGGCATGAGCACGCGCACCTTGATCTCCCCGGCCGCCCTCGCCCGCCCGCGCGGCAAGGCGGTCTACTGGACGGTGTTCGCGGCCGTCGTCGTCCTCTTCGCGCTCGCCTTCCTCTTCCCGGTCTACTGGATGGTGACCGGCGCGATGAAGTCCCCCGACGAGGTGGCCCGGACCCCGCCGACGCTCGTCCCGCACCACTGGCACCTCGGCGGCTACCGCGACGCCTGGGACCTGATGCAGCTCCCGCAGCACCTGTGGAACACCGTCGTCCAGGCCGCCGGCGCCTGGGCGTTCCAGCTGGTGTTCTGCACGGCCGCCGCCTACGCCCTGTCCAAGCTGCGCCCGGCCTTCGGCAAGGTGATCCTCGGCGGCATCCTGGCCACCCTGATGGTCCCGGCACAGGCGCTGGTCGTACCCAAGTACCTGACGGCCGCCGACCTGCCACTGATCCACACCAGCCTGCTCAACGACCCCCTCGGCATCTGGCTGCCGGCGGTCGCCAACGCCTTCAACCTGTACCTGCTGAAGCGGTTCTTCGACCAGCTGCCGCGCGATGTGCTGGAGGCCGCCGAGATCGACGGGGCCGGCAAGCTGCGCATCCTGTGGTCGGTGGTGCTGCCCATGTCCCGGCCGGTCCTCGGTGTGGTGTCGATCTTCGCGCTGGTCGCCGTCTGGCAGGACTTCCTGTGGCCGCTGATGGTCTTCTCCGACACCGACAAGCAGCCGATCAGCGTGGCCCTGGTCCAGCTGTCGCAGAACATCCAGCTCACCGTGCTCATCGCCGCGATGGTGATCGCCAGCGTTCCGATGGTGGCGCTGTTCCTCGTCTTCCAGCGGCACATCATCGCCGGGATCAGCGCGGGCAGCACCAAGGGCTGATGCCGCCGCCACGTCCAGAGAAAGGGAAGCTCCGTGGGACAGCCCATCCCTGCGCGAACGGACCGCGACTGGTGGCGCTCGGCCGTCATCTACCAGGTCTACATCCGCAGCTTCGCGGACGGCGACGGCGACGGCACCGGCGACCTCGCGGGCCTCCGCGCCAAGCTGCCGTATCTCGCCGAACTCGGCGTGCACGCACTGTGGTTCACCCCCTGGTACGTGTCACCTCTGAAGGACGGCGGCTACGACGTCGCCGACTACCGCGCCATCGACCCGGCCTTCGGCACCCTCGCCGAGGCCGAGAAACTCATCGCCGAGGCACGCGAGCTGGGCATCCGGAGCATCGTCGACATCGTGCCCAACCACGTCTCCGACCGGCACTGGTGGTTCCGGGCCGCGCTCGCCGCCGGGCCCGGCAGCCCGGAGCGCGCGCTGTTCCACTTCCGGCCCGGGCGCGGCGCACACGGCGAACTCCCGCCCAACGACTGGCCGTCCCAGTTCGCCGGCTCCACCGAACCGGTCTGGACGCGCCTCGCCGACGGCGACTGGTACCTGCACCTGTTCACACCCGAGCAGCCGGACCTCAACTGGGCCCACCCGGCGGTACGCCAGGAGCACGAGGACATCCTGCGCTTCTGGTTCGAACGCGGCGTCGCCGGCGTCCGCATCGACTCCGCGGCCCTGCTCGCCAAGGACCCGGACCTGCCCGACCTCGCCACGCACCCCGAGCCGCACCCGTTCGTCGACCGCGACGAACTCCATGACATCTACCGCTCCTGGCGCGCCGTCGCCGACGCCTACGACGGCGTCTTCGTCGGCGAGGTCTGGCTGCCCGACGCCGAACGCTTCGCCCGCTATCTGCGCCCCGACGAACTCCACACCGCCTTCAACTTCTCCTTCCTGTCCTGCCCCTGGGACGCCGACCGGCTGCGCGCCGCCATCGACACCACCCTCGCCGAGCACGCCCCCGTCGGCACCCCGGCCACCTGGGTGCTCTGCAACCACGACGTCACCCGCACGGTCACCCGCTACGGCCGCGCGGACACCGGCTTCGACTTCGCCGCAAAGGCCTTCGGCACCCCGACCGACCTGGCGCTCGGCACCCGGCGGGCGCGGGCCGCCGCCCTGCTGTCGCTGGCGCTGCCCGGCGCGGTGTACCTGTACCAGGGGGAGGAGTTGGGGCTGCCGGAGGCCGAGATCCCGGTCGACCGGATCCAGGATCCGATGTACTTCCGCTCGCAGGGAGCCGACCCCGGCCGGGACGGCTGCCGGGTGCCGCTGCCCTGGGCGGCCGGTATGCCCTATGCGGGATTCGGTTCGCGCGAGGAGCCCTGGCTGCCGCAGCCGGTCGACTGGGCATCGTATGCAGTCGACCTTCAACAGGATGATCCGGACTCCATGCTCACCCTCTATCGCCGGGCGATCGCCGCTCGCCCCCTCTTCGGCGACGGCCCGCTGACCTGGCTGCCCGCACCGGAAGGTGTGCTCGCCTTCACGCGCGCCGAGGGCATGACCTGCATGGTCAACCTCGCGTCGGCCCCCGCCGAGCTCCCCGAATACTCCCAACTCCTCCTCGCCAGCGGCCCGTTGGACGACAAGGGCCGGCTGCCGCAGGACACGGCGGCCTGGCTGCGGAGCTGAGCCGCCGCCGCGCCGAGCTGTCCCCACACCCCCACCCCGAAGGGATCGGCACATGCAGAGCACCACGGTCAGATCTGTCAGGCACATGCCAGTCATGCCAGTCATGTCAGTCATGGCGGCCGCTGTGGCCCTCGCCGTCGGCATGCTCGTCGCCGTCGCGCCCGCCGCCCACGCGGCCGCCGGCGCCCGCCTCCCCTTCAGCTCGGTGGAGGCGGAGTCGGCGACCACCACCGGCACCAGGATCGGCCCCGACTACACCCAGGGCACCCTCGCCTCCGAGGCCTCCGGACGACAGGCCGTGCGCCTCGCCTCCGGGCAGCGCGTCGAGTTCACGGCGCCCCGGGCAGCCAACGCCGTCAACGTCTCCTACAGTGTCGCGGACGGCCAGTCCGGCACGCTCGACGTCTACGTCAACGGGGTCAGGCTCGCGCGGACCCTGACCGTCACCTCCAAGTACTCCTACATCGACACCGGTTGGATCCCCGGCGCGAAGCAGCATCACTTCTTCGACGACGCGCGCCTGCTGCTCGGGCAGGACATTCAGCCGGGCGACAAGGTCGCCTTCGAGTCGACCGGCACCCAGGTCACCGTCGACGTGGCCGACTTCGAGCAGGTGCCCGCGGCGGCCTCCCAGCCCGCCGGCTCGGTGTCCGTCGTGGCCAAGGGCGCCGACCCCACCGGCGCCGGCGACTCCACCCAGGCCTTCCGGGACGCCATCGCCGCCGCGCAGGGCGGAACGGTGTGGATCCCGCCGGGCGACTACCGCGTCACGTCCTCCCTGAACGGCGTGCAGAACGTGACCCTCCAGGGCGCCGGCAGCTGGTACTCGGTCGTGCACACCTCCCGCTTCATCGACCAGTCCAGCTCCTCCGGCAACGCCCACATCAAGGACTTCGCCGTCATCGGCGAGGTCACCGAGCGCGTCGACTCCAGCCCCGACAACTTCGTCAACGGCTCGCTCGGCCCGAACTCCTCCGTCTCCGGCATGTGGATCCAGCACATGAAGTGCGGCATGTGGCTGATGGGCAACGACGACAACCTGGTCGTGGAGAACAACCGCATCCTCGACACCACCGCCGACGGCATCAACCTCAACGGCACCGCCAGGGGCGTCGTCGTCCGCGACAACTTCCTGCGCAACCAGGGCGACGACGCCCTCGCCATGTGGTCGCTGTACTCCCCGGACACGAACTCCAGCTTCGAGAACAACACGATCTCGCAGCCCAACCTGGCCAACGGCATCGCGATCTACGGCGGCACGGACATCGCCGTGAAGAACAACCTGATCTCCGACACCAACGCCCTCGGCAGCGGTATCGCGATCTCCAACCAGAAGTTCCTCGACCCCTTCTCCCCGCTCTCCGGCACCATCACGGTCGACGGCAACACTCTGGTGCGCACCGGCGCGATGAACCCCAACTGGAACCATCCGATGGGTGCGCTGCGGGTCGACTCCTACGACAGCGCGATCAACGCGACCGTGCACATCACCAACACCACGATCACCGACAGCCCGTACAGCGCCTTCGAGTTCGTCTCCGGCGGCGGGCACGGGTACGCGGTGCGGAACGTCGACGTGACCGGCGCGACCGTGCGGAACACCGGTTCGGTCGTCGTCCAGGCCGAGGCGCAGGGCGCGGCCGCCTTCAAGAACGTCACCGCCACCCAGGTCGGAGCGGCCGGCATCTACAACTGTCCCTACCCGGCGAACTCCGGCTCCTTCACCCTCACCGACGGCGGCGGCAACTCCGGCTGGAACAGCACCTGGTCGGACTGCTCCACCTGGCCGCAGCCCGGCCAGGGCAACCCCGACCCCGACCCGAACCGCAACCTCGCCAAGGGCCGGCCGGCCGGCGCGACCGGCTCCCAGGACGTGTACACGCCCGGGAAGGCGGTCGACGGCGATGCCGGCTCCTACTGGGAGTCGACCAACAACGCCTTCCCGCAGTCCTGGACGGTCGACCTCGGCTCGTCCTACGCCGTGCGCCGCCTGGTGCTGAAGCTGCCGCCGTCCTCGGCCTGGGGCGCCCGCACCCAGACCATCACCGTGCTCGGCAGCACCGACGGCTCGAACTACTCCACGGTCGTCGGCGCCCAGGGCTACCGCTTCGACCCGGCCACCGGCAACACGGCCACCGTCGCCGTGCCGAGCGGCAGCGACCTGCGCTACCTCCGCCTCGCCGTCAGCGCCAACACGGGCTGGCCGGCCGGGCAGTTCAGCGAGGTGGAGGCGTATCAGACGTCCTGAGCCGGGCCCGTGCGCGTCAGAGATCCAGCACGAACCGGGCGCCCCGGCACCGGGACACGCAGACCATCATCGTGTCGCCCGCGGCCCGCTCCTCCTCGGGGAGGACCGAGTCCCGCTTCTCGACCGGGTAGGAGGCACAGGGCGACCGGGGCGCCGTCCTCCGCGCTGTAGGCGGCGACGTACCACTGATTCTTCGCGAAAGCGATGATATGCGGCATGGCTGCTGCTCCCCTCGGCGGTGGTGGTCACTGTGGTGATGGCCACATCGTCGGGAGGTGCCGCGCGGCGCACCATGCCGGCTTCCGCCTGATGGAAGGCTTCCTGGGGGAGCGGGGGCACCGCACGGACCGCCGAGTTTCACACAGACGCCACCAGACCCTTCCCTGACGTTTGTTGCTCTTGGAACACTCGCTCCGCGCAGATTCCGTCATTTGCACGGCAATACGACGGCAATGCGACGGCATCACGCCGGCATCACGTACGTCAGGACGAGAGGACCCTCACACTCATGCCCGAAGTCAACCGGCGCCGCTTCCTCCAACTCGCGGGCGCCACCACGGCGTTCACCGCGCTGAACGGCAGCATCCAGCGCGCCGCCGCGCTGCCCGCGCATCACCGCACCGGGACGGTCAAGGACGTCGAGCACATCGTCGTCCTCATGCAGGAGAACCGATCCTTCGACCACTACTTCGGCACGCTCCGCGGCGTCCGCGGCTTCGGCGACCCCCGCTCCGTGACGCAGAACGGCAAGTCCGTCTGGAAGCAGTCCGACGGCACGAAGGACATCCTGCCGTTCCACCCCGACGCCGACGACCTGGGCCTCGCCTTCATCCAGGACCTGCCGCACGGCTGGAACGACACGCACGCGGCCTTCAACGGCGGCAAGTACGACAAGTGGGTGCCGGCCAAGGGCACCACGAGCATGGCGTACCTGACCCGCAAGGACATACCGTTCCACTACGCGCTCGCGGACGCCTTCACCCTGTGCGACGCCTACCACTGCTCCTTCATGGGCTCGACCGACCCGAACCGCTACTACATGTGGACCGGTTACGTCGGCAACGACGGCAAGGGCGGCGGCCCGGTCCTCGGCAACGACGAGAAGGGCTACGGCTGGACGACGTTCCCCGAGCGCCTGGAGCAGGCCGGGGTCTCCTGGAAGATCTACCAGGACATCGGCGACGGCCTCGACGCGACCGGCTCCTGGGGCTGGATCCAGGACGCCTACCGCGGCAACTACGGCGACAACTCGCTGCTGTACTTCAACCAGTACCGCGACGCCAAGCCCGGCGACGCCCTGTACGACAAGGCTCGCACCGGCACCGACGCCAAGAAGGGCGAGGGCTTCTTCGACCAGCTGAAGGCCGACGTCAAGGCCGGCAAGCTGCCCCAGGTCTCCTGGGTCGTCGCCCCCGAGGCCTTCACCGAGCACCCCAACTGGCCAGCCAACTACGGCGCCTGGTACGTCTCCCAGGTCCTGGACGCGCTCACCGCCGACCCCGAGGTCTGGGGCAAGACCGCGCTGTTCATCACCTACGACGAGAACGACGGCTTCTTCGACCACGTCGTCCCGCCCTTCCCGCCGGCCTCCGCCGCTCAGGGCAAGTCGACCGTGGACGCCTCGCTCGACCTGTTCAAGGGCGACGCCGGTCATGTCGCCGGCGCCTACGGCCTCGGCCAGCGGGTGCCGATGCTCGTCGTCTCCCCGTGGAGCAAGGGCGGTTATGTCTGCTCCGAGACCTTCGACCACACCTCGATCATCCGGTTCATCGAGGGCCGCTTCGGTGTGCACGAGCCGAACGTCTCGCCCTGGCGTCGCGCCATCACCGGCGACCTGACCAGCGCCTTCGACTTCTCTCGGAAAGACATCAAGCCGGTCGCGCTGCCGTCCACGACCGCCTATGAGCCGCCGGACCACAACCGGCACCCCGACTATGTGCCGAAGCCGCCCGCCAACCCCGCCCTGCCCAAGCAGGAGCGCGGCCACCGGCCCACCCGCCCACTGAAGTACGCCCCGCTGGTGGACGCTTCCGCGGACACCGCGGCCGGCAAGCTCACGCTCACGTTCGCCTCGGGGGCGCACGCGGGCGCCGGCTTCCTCGTGACCTCCGGCAACCGCACCGACGGCCCCTGGACCTACACCACCGAGGCCGGCAAGTCCCTCTCGGACACCTGGAACTCGGTCTACTCCGCCGGCCTCCACGACCTCACCGTGCACGGCCCCAACGGCTTCCTGCGCGTCTTCAAGGGCAAGGGCAAGGCAGCGGGACCGGAGGCGACCGCCCGGCACGTCGGCGACCACCTGGAACTCACCTTCACCAACAAGGGTTCCGGTACCGTGAAGCTGAAGCTGGTCAACGGGTACGGCGGCAGCCCGGCCGCCGTGAGCGTGCGGCCCGGCGCGACCGTCAAGCACACCGTCGACCTCACCGCGAGCAAGCGCTGGTACGACGTGACGGTCACCTGCGACGCCGATCCGGCGTTCCTGCGGGGCTTCGCGGGGCACGTCGAGAACGGGCGTCCCGGGGTCAGCGATCCGGCGATCGCCACGGAGTGAACGAGCGATGAACACCGCTCCGTGCGGACTGGTCAGGTACCGGTCAGATCAGGGTAGTGTGCCCCGGTGACCACGCATTCGAACACTCCTGCAGGCTGGTACCCGGATCCGCACGGAGCGCCGCAGGCTCTCCGCTACTGGGACGGCGTGCAGTGGACCGAGCACACCCACCAGGACCAGGCGCCTGCCGGTCAGGTGCCGCAACAGCAGGCCGTTCCCCAGCAGCAGGCTGCCCCCCAGCAGTACGGCGCGCCGCAGGCGCAGACCGCCGACCCCAGGGTGCAGCGCCAGGTGCAGCGCCAGGCCGGGGTCGCGGCCGGCGGCCCTGGCGGCGGCACCCTCTTCACCGAGCCCGTCCTGGTCGTGAACCAGAAGGCCAAGCTGATCGAGGTGACCAACGAGTACAAGGTCATGGATCAGAACGGCCGCGACATCGGCTCGGTGACCGAGGTCGGGCAGGGCGCGCTGCGGAAGATCTTCCGATTCCTCTCCAGCTGGGACCAGTTCCTGACCCACAAGCTGGAGATCCGCGACGCCTACGGCCAGCCGCAGCTGCTGCTGACCCGGCCCGCGAAGATCTTCAAGTCCCGCGTGATCGTGACGCGTCCGGACGGCTCGCAGGTCGGCGAGATCGTCCAGCAGAACATGATCGGCAAGATCAACTTCGCGATGAACGCGAACGGCCAGCAGGTCGGCGCGATCAAGGCGGAGAACTGGCGGGCCTGGAACTTCGCGATCGTCGACCACGCGGACAACGAGGTCGCCCGGATCACCAAGACCTGGGAGGGCCTCGCCAAGACGCTCTTCACGACCGCGGACAACTACGTCCTGCAGATCCACTACCAGCTGCCCGAGCCGCTGCTGAGCCTCGTGGTGGCGACGGCCCTGACCGTCGACACCGCGCTCAAGCAGGACTCGCGAGGCTGGAACTGAGCAGGTCCCCACGGGGGAAACGGCAGGGGAGTACGACAACGGCGGCCGGTGCGCGAAGGGATGCGCACCGGCCGCCGTCCGTTCTCACAGTGACTCTCACAGCGACGTGAGGTGTCCCGGCTGTTCCGGCTGCCGCGGGACCGGTGGCCTCTGCGGCTGCCGTGGCACCAGCGGCTGTTCCGGCCGGCGTGGTACCAGTGCCGGTTCGGTGGCCGCCGTGCCCGGTTCCAGGGCCAGGACCACGGCCACGGGGTGCTCCTCGTCCTCGTCCACCGGCTCTGGTCCGGCCTCCGGTGCGACCCGGGTGAGCAGGACCACACCCCAGGAGGCGAGGCCCGCTCCGGCGAGGGCCAGCAGCACGCCGGCCGCGCCGCCCTGCAGTCCCTGGCCGAGCAGGGTGAGGCCGATGACCGCGGCGGCCACCGGATTGGCGAGGGTGACCACGGCCAGCGGGGCGCCGAGGCCGCCCCGGTAGGCGGTCTGCGACAGCAGCAGCCCGCCGACGGCGAACGCGGCGACGAGCACGGCGACCACGATCACCTCGGTGCTCAGCACCGGGCCCGTGCGCTCGGTCGCCGCCACGGTCACCGTCTGGGTCAGTGCAGAGGCGACACCGGAGGCGAAACCGGACGCCGTCGCATGCCGGAGGCCCGGCCGGGCGCCGGGCCGGGAGAGCATGCCGATCGCGGCCGCGGTCGTACCGGCGACCGCCAGCGCCTCGGTCAGGGACAGCACCCGCTCGGGCGCCGGACCGGAGGCGGTGACCAGCAGCGCGGCGAGCCCGAGCAGCGTCAGCGCCGTACCGCGCCACTCCACCGCGCTGACCCGGCGCCCGGCCGCCCGCGCGCCGAGCGGCACGGCGGCGACCAGGGTGAGCGCGCCCAGCGGCTGGACGAGAGTGAGCGGACCGTACCTGAGGGCGACGACGTGCAGCAGGGCCGCGCCCGCGTTCAGGCCGACCGCCGACCACCAGGCTCCGGTGCCGAGCAGCCGCAGCAGGCCAGTGCCGGCGGTGCGGGAGGCGAGGCGCTCCTGGGCGACGGCGGCCAGGGCGTAGGCGATCGCGGAGACGAGGGAGAGCACGACGGCGATCACGGCGGCGGCGCTCATCGGCCCGCTCCCGCGAGAACGCGCTCGCGCGGTGCGAGGCGGCCGGCGCCGTGTCCCGCCGTGGTGGCCGGCCGGAGCGGCGGATGGATCACGGCGAGGGCGATGCCGAGCATGGCCGTCGCGACGATCGCGTCGAGCCAGTAGTGGTTCGCCGTGCCCACGATCACCAGCAGGGTGATCAGCGGGTGCAGCAGCCACAGCCCGCGCCACCGGGACCGGGTGGCCACGATCAGGCCGATCGCCACCATCAGCGCCCAGCCGAAGTGCAGCGAGGGCATCGCCGCGAACTGGTTGGACAGCTGGTCGCTGGACGGCGGGCCGTACACCGACGGGCCGTAGACGCGGGCGGTGTCCACCAGGCCGGTGCCGGTCAGCATCCGGGGCGGCGCCAGCGGGAACGTGAACGGGAGCACGAGCGCGGCCGTGGTGACGACCGCGAGGACCCGGCGGGCCCACAGGTAGTGCGCGGGCCTGCGCAGATACAGCCAGACCAGGAAGGCGAGCGTCGCCGGGAAGTGGACGGTGGCGTAGTAGGTGTTCGCGAGGCGGACGAGGGTGTCGCCGTGCAGCAGTGCGGACTGCACGGCGTTCTCCTGCGGGAGGTGCAGCGTCCGTTCCAGGTCCCACACGCGGTGGGCGTTGCGGAAGGCGTTGCCGGTGTGGCCCGTGGCCAGCTGCCGGCCGACCTTGTAGACGAGGAAGAGCCCCGCGACCAGCAGAAGCTCACGTATGAGTGCCGGGCGCGCTATCGCGCCCGGCGGCTCCGCTGCTGCTTCTGCAGGCTCGGTTCGGGCATTCATCCCCCGGCCCCCTCGTTGACGGTGGTGCGTGTGGTGGTGCGTGCGAGCCCCGGACTGGGCCGAAGCTCATCGATACGCCATCGTACCGATACGTCAGTGTACCGATACGGTCGAGTACCGGTACACTGGCGTATCGATTGATGTGCGACACACTGGAGACAGGGTCGGGCGTGCCGCTACAGCGCCGCTTCAGCGGGACGTGCGGGAAGGGCCCACGGAACACGAGTGAGGGGAAGCACCGCATGACGTCGCAGGACGCGGACGGACCGGAGACGGTCGTCGCCTCGCGCCGCTCCAAGATCACGCCCGAGCGTGAGCGGGAGTTCTTCGACGCCGTGCTGGAACAGATCCGCGAGTGCGGCTACGAATCCGTGACCATGGAGGGCGTCGCCGCCAGCACCCGGTGCAGCAAGTCCACGCTCTACCGGCAGTGGAAGACCAAGCCGCAGTTCGTCGCGGCCGCGCTGCGCGCCAACCGCAAGGTGCGCTTCGCCGGCATCGACACCGGATCGCTCGCCGAGGACCTGCGCCGGGCCGCGCGGGCCGCGGGCGACTGGTCCGGCGAGGACACCAAGCTGCTGCAGGCACTGGGGCACGCGTGGACGGCCGACAAGGAGCTGGCCGAGGCGCTGCGCGAGGCACTGGTGCAACCGGAGATCGTCGCGCTGCAGGACATGCTGGCGCGGGGAGTGGCCCGGGGTGAGGTCCGTGCGGACCATCCGGCGCTGGAGTACATCCCCGCGATGATGTTCGGCGTGCTGCGCGTCCGGCCGGTGCTCAGTGGCCAGTACGCCGACGCCGACTATCTCACCCGGTTCGTGGAGGCCACCGTGCTGCCCACGCTCGGGCTGACCTGAGACCCAGGCCGCCGTTCACGGGATGACCGGACGGCGACCTGTCCGCGCCGCACCGTGGGGACGGGGGCGGCGCGCACCCCCCGGCCGGGTGGGGCTCCTCCTTGAGCGGAGAGGAGTCCCACCCGGCCGCATCATGTCCCGGGGAGCGTCGATCAGGCAGGCGCCGTGCCCCTGGGGTGCCGACCGGACGGCAGGCCGCCCGGGGCGCCGAGAGGACGTCGTTTCCCCTGGGGTGCCGATCAGACGTCCTGGCCGTTGCCGCTGCCGGACGAGACCTTGATCCCCTTCAGGATGTCGTCGATGACCGACGTCTTCTGACCGACGTCGATGCCGAAGCGCACCACCACGATCTGCTTGGCGTCATCGGGCGAGGGGAAGGCGACCGACTCGACACAGCCGTCGGCGCCCTTGCTGGTGACCGCCTTCCAGCGCACCATGTACCCCTTCTCCCCGGCCACCGTCACCGCCCCGGAGCCCAGCTCCTGGTGCGAGGTGATGCTGCCGTACATGGTGCCGCCGTAGGACTGCTTCGCGTTGGCCGCGATGTCCGCCCTGGCGACCGCCTCGGGAGTGTCGCCGTCGATGCCCAGCGCCTGGGCCGGAGCCGTGTAGGCGCCGCCCGAGGTACAGGTCTCGGCGGAGTTGCCCGGGCACTTGTAGGAATCGTCGGAGGTGATCTGCGCGCCGACGCTGATCGTCCGCCCGGTCCAGCCCTCGGGCACCAGCAGGCTGATGCCGTTGACCGGGTCCGCCACGGTGCCGCCGCCCTTCACCTTGGGCGCCTCGGACGGATCCGGCGACGGCGAGGCCCCGCCGGACCCGCCCGGCCCTCCTGAGCCCCCGGAACTCCCCTGCCCTCCCGAACCTCCCGAACCTCCGGTCCCGCCCGGACCGCCGAAGCCGCCGTCGGCCCCGCCGTTCTGTCCGCCGGTGACCCCTGGCCGCGCCCCGGCCCGGGCGTCGTCGCCGCCGTCGCCCTTGGACAGGAGGTACACGCCGACTCCGATGCTCGCCAGGACCGCGACCGCCGCCGTGACGGCGATACCGGTCCGCAGACCGCGCCGGGACCCGGTCGGCGCCGGGGCGGGGTAGCCCGGATACCGCGGATTCCCGGGCTGCGCGCCGTACGCGAAGGGCGCGGCGGGCGCCGTCGGATGCGCCGGCTGCTCCGGGCCGCCGGCCGTCGGCGGCTGCGACGGCGGTCCCCACGGGGCGGCCGTCCCGGCGGGGCGGGTCCGGTCCGTCCAGGCCTTGCCGTCCCACCAGCGCTCGGTGGGCGGACCGTCGTTCGTCTGCCCGGGGTCGGGGTACCACCCGGGGGGAGTCACCTGCGTCATGCCCCCACCGTATGAGGCGACCGTGAAAGGGGGATGAGAGGATCTGCCGCCGAACGGCCGGACCGGACATTTCGCCGCCGTGATTCTTCCCTCGTCACAGGACGGTGACCGGCCTCCCCGCACACGGCGGTGGACTCGGCCCCGACCGCTACCCCTTCACCACCAACCGCACCGGCGCGCGCGCCGCAGCGGGCGGCAGGCGGAAGCCGTCCCTGCCCGGGGTCGGCGACCCCAGCACGCTCGGCCGGTGAGTGCCCGTGCTGCGCGGATCGGTGCCGGGCAGGCGTGGACGGTCAGGAAGCCGAGGACCGCGAAGGCGTACGCCTCCTTCGCGGCGGCGGGCAGCCCCAGTTCGTCCGAGGCACGCGCCGGGACCGGTGCGAGCCGCTCCCGGAGCATCCCGGTCAGCACCGGGTTGCGGACGCCCCGCCGGACGCGACGACCTCGGTGGCCCCCACGAACCGCACCGCGTCCGCGATCGTCCGCGCCGTCAGCAGGGCGAGCGTGGCCGGCGCGTCCTGCGGGCGGACACCCGTCGAACAGCCCGGCCGCGCGCAGATATCCGGCGTGGAACACCCCCTTGCCGGTCGTCTTCGGCGGCGCCGGCGCGTAGTACGGCTCCGCGAGCAGCCGATCCAGCAGCCGCCGCACGGGCCGCCCGCGCCGGGCCGGGGCACCGTCCGCGTCGTACGCCGCACATCCGCCGCGTCAGCCCGGCCCGCAGCCACAGCGCGACCAGACCGAGCGGCAACGCCGGCGGGGACGGCAACCGCCGGCCGCAGGAGGCCAGTCGGGAAGCCGTGAGGAGGGTGGCCGTCAGAACCGCCACGCCCGCGCCGGAGAGCAGCCCCAGCGCCATCGTGAACGACTGCCACGCCCCGTACAGCCCCCGCCGCCCCGGAGGCGCGAACTCCGTCAGCACCGCCCGCGCACCACCGAACTCCCGGCCGGCCGAAAGGCCCTGACTCACTCTCAGGAAGGTCAGCAGCCACGGCGCGAGGGCGCCCGCGGTGGCGTACGTCGGCAGTGCGCCGATCAGCGTCGTCGCATCCGTCATCAGGCAGACCACCCCGATCAGCACCGGCCGCCGCTCGCCGGGGCGAAGAACCGCTCCGGCGGCACCGTGGCCAGAACGCCGTAGACGCCGAACTCGTACCACTCGACGAGGTTGCCCGCCGACCCCCGCCGTCACCGCGCGCACCACCCGCCCACGACCGGGCGCGCCGACACCCGGAACCGATGTCGTGCCGACCGAGGTTGACGCTCCGTCCGCTGCTGACCGGCTGCTCCGGGCGGGTGGGCGTCGCCCGGCCGCACCCACTTTCACCCACCAGGGCAACAGCTGCCCCGACCGGCCACCACACATCCCACCGGACGGCTAGGCTCATGGTCTGTACGTCATTCGGGCGACCTTGGGGAGGTAACGGGATGACGGAGGGAAGGCCGCCGGCGGCCGCCTCGGCTTCCCTGTGGGAGCGGGACGCGGAGATCGCCACCGTCGCGCAGGCACTCGACCTCCTGTGCGCCGATCAGCAGTCGGCAGGTGGTCTGCTGGTGCTCCGCGGCGAGGCGGGGCTCGGCAAGACCGCACTGCTGGCCGAGACCCGCCGTATCGCCGAACGCCGCGGCTGTGCGGTGTGGGCCGCGCGCGGCGCGGAGACGCTGAAATCCGTCCCGTTCAACGTGGTGCGGCAGCTGCTCCAGCCCGCCCTGCTGTCGTTGCTGCCGGAGGAGGCCCGGGAGTACCTCGGCGACTGGTACGACATCGCGGGCCCGGCCCTCGGCATAGTCGACCCGCAGGAGGGCAGCGCCGACCCGCAGTACGTGTGCGACGGACTCGTCGCGGCGGTACGCCGGCTGGCCCGCCGCGAGTGGCCGCTCGTGCTGCTGATCGACGACGCGCACTGGGCGGACCAGGAGACCCTGCGCTGGCTCGCCGCGTTCGCCGAACGCCTCGACGACGTCTCCGTCCTCGTCGTGGTCGCCCGCCGGCCCGGCGAGGTCAGCGGCGACAGCGCCCGCCACCTCGACGCGGTGGCCGCCGCCGCGGGCCGGCCCGTCAACAACCTCCGGGCCCTCACCCCCGACGCCTCCGCGGGACTCACCCGGGCCACCCTCGGCCGGCATGCCGACGACGCGTTCTGCCGCGAGGTCTGGGCCGTCACCGCGGGCAACCCCTACGAGACCGTCGAACTCCTCGCCAAGGTGCAGGACAGCGAACTCCCGCCGGTCGAGGGCCGGGCCGGGGAGCTGCGCGCCCTCAACCGCGCGGCCCGCGGCGGCGGGCTGGTCGACCGGCTCAAGGGACTCGGCCTGGAGGCCACCCAGTTCGCCTGGGCGGCCGCCATCCTCGGCGCCGGCATCACCGTCGACATGGTCGCCCGCCTCGCCACCATGGACGAGGCCATCGCCCGGCACTGCGCCGACCTGCTCTGCAACGCCCGCATCCTCACCGAGGCCGAGCCCGCGGCCGGCACCGAACGCGAGGAGGGCGAGCTGGAGTTCGTCCACCCGCTGATCGCCACCGCCGTCTACAACTCCATCCCGTCCGGCGTGTGCACCGCCATGCACGGCGTGGCCGCCCAGATCATCACCGAGCTGGGCCGCGGCGCCGCCCAGGCCGCCCGGCACCTGCTCAAGGTGCACCCGGACGGCGACGAGGAACTCGTCGACCAGCTGCGCGAGGCGGCCCGCGAACACCTCGCCGTCGGCGCGCCCGACGCGGCCCGCACCTGCCTCGAACGCGCCCTGCAGGAGCCCCCGCTCCCCGAGGTGCACGCCCACGTCCAGTACGAACTGGGCTGCGCCACCCTGCTCACGGCACCCGCCGTCACCATCGAGCACCTCCAGCAGGCCCTCGGCATGCCCGGCCTCGAGGGCGAGCGGCGGGTCGACGCGGTGGTCCGGCTCTCCCAGGCCCTGCTCCACAACGACCAGCTGGAGGAGGCCGTCCGCACCGTCGAGGTCGAGGCGGCCCGGCACGAACCGGGCTCCGTCCGGCTGCGGCTGCAGGCCGTGCAGTTCATGTGGGAGGGCATCCACGGCGAGACCGTCTCCGCGGCCCGCTCCAGGCGCCTGGCCGAACTCGCGAGCACCTGCACCGGCCGCGACAACGCCGAACGCGCCCTGCTCATACTGCGCGGCTTCGACGCCATGACCCACGGCGAGAGCGCCGAAGAGGTCCTCGAACTGTGCGACCGCGCGCTGGTCAACGGCCGCCTGGCGCCCGGCCTCGGCTGGACCGACCAGGAGTGGGGCATCGAGCTGCTGATGATGCTCGGCAGCGCGTACGCCTACGCCGACCGGCTCGACCGCGCCGAGAGTCTCTTCGCCGAGGCCCTGCGCGCCTACACCACCGCCGGCTGGCGCGGCGGCCACCTCTCCCTGGCCAACGCCTTCCTCGGGCTCGCCTACCGCAGACAGGGCCGGCTGCGCGACGCCGAGTCCACCCTGCGCGAGGCCCTGGTCCTCGCCGAACGCGTCGGCCGCCGACTGCCGCTGTACTGGTCGGCGACCTGCGGCCTCGTCGACACGCTGCTGGCCCGCGGCCGGATCGACGAGGCCTGGTCGATCGCCGAGCAGTACGGCTTCGCACCGCCCTACCCGTCCACCATCGTGCTGCCCGACATCCGCTGCGTACGCGGCCGGCTCCTGCTCGCCGTCGGCCGTAACGAGGAGGGCATCAACGAACTGGAGGCGGCCGAGAAGACGGCCACCTCGCGCGGCGGCCACAACCCGGTCCTCTCCTCGTGGTCCATCGACCTCGCCAAGGCCCTCGCCGGCCAGGACCCGGTCCGCGCCGCCCAGCTCGCCGCCGATGCCCGCAGGCAGGCCGAACGCTTCGGCACGGACACCGCCATCGGCGAGGCCCTGCGCTGTGCCGCCGCCCTGGAGACCGGCGGCCGCGCGGTCCAGCTCGCCGCCCAGGCCGTCACCTACCTCGAAGCCTCCCCCTGCCAGTACGAACACGCGGCGGCCCGCGTCGAGTACGGCATCGCCGCCCGCTCCGCCACGGAACTGGGCCGGGGCCTGGACCTCGCCCGGGCCTGCGGCGCGGACGGCCTCGTGGCCCAGGCGAGGGAGGTGCTGGAGACGGGGCGGGGGCTGCGGTAGGGCTTGCCTAGGCCGTGAGCAACTGCTCCGTCACCGCCGCCAGGCGCTTGCGTACGTCCGGGTCGTACGTCTCCTCGTGCGCCCGGGCCCGGCGTGTCCCGTCGAAGTACCCTCCGCTGCCGGTCTCCTCGGTGGCCAGGGCCAGCACCCCCGGGGCCCCGTCGGCGACCGAGTGCCACGGCGTGACGGCGCTCTCGCGGACCATCGCCGTATCCATGAAGGTGGCGGGGTGCAGGACGTTCACCGAGACCCCGCTGTCCGCGAGTTCCCCGGCGAGCGTGAAGGTGTGGGCGGCGAGGGCGAACTTGCTGCGGCAGTACGCCGACATGCCGGTGTAGCCGCGGGTCAGCTCGGGGTCGGTGAAGTCGAGGGGTTCCTGCCCGGCCGAGCCGACGTTCACGATCCGGGCCGGCGCGTTGGCCCGCAGCACCGGCAGCAGGGACCGGGTGAGGACGACGGGCGCCAAGTAGTTGACGGCGAGCCGCAGTTCGTGTCCGTCGGCGCTCAGCTCGCGCCCGGAGCCGGGCGTACCGCCGCCCACCCCCGCGTTGTTGATCAGCACATCGAGGCCGGGACGGGCCTCGGCGACCCGCGCGCCCAGCTCGCGCACCTCGGCGAGACGCGCCAGGTCGGCGACGAACCCCTCGGCCTCACCCTCGGTGCGCAACTCCGCGACCAGCCGCTCGGTGCGCGCCCGGTCCCGGCCGTGGGCGAGGACGACATGGCCGGAGCGGACCAGTTCGAACGCGACGTACCGGCCGAGTCCGGAGGTGGCGCCGGTGATCAGAATGGTGGACATGATCCCAGCGTAGGCGGGGTCGGACGCCATGAGGGGGGTGCTGTTGAGGCTACGACCAGCAGGGTCACCCTCGGTCAGGCGCCGTCCCCTCCTCCTCGGCGAACGCGTCGATGACCCGCTGGGCCGTCGCGAACGCGGCGTTGGCGGCCGGCACCCCGCAGTAGACGGCGGTCTGCAGCAGCACCGCGCCGATCTCCTCCGGCGTCAGCCCGCCCCGCCGCGCCGCCCGGACGTGCATCGCCAGCTCGTCGTGGTGGCCCTGGGCGACCAGCGCGGTCAGGGTGATCATGCTGCGCTCGCGGCGGGACAGCGTCGGGTCGGTCCAGATCTCCCCCCAGGCGTAGCGGGAGATGAAGTCCTGGAAGCGGGCGGTGAACGGGGTCTGCCGGGCCTGCGCCCGGTCCACATGCGCATCCCCCAGCACCTCCCGGCGCACCGCCATCCCGCTCGCCGGCGGGCCGTCGAACTGGGTACGCAGCGCGGCCAGCACGGCCCGCGGGCACTGCGCGGGCGCCAGATGCGAGGCGCCGGGCAGCTCCACCAGCGTCGAGCCGGGCACCGCGTCGGCGATCTCCCGCAGATGCGCGGGCGGCGTCGCGGGATCCTGCTTGCCCGCCACGAGGAGCGTCGGTACGGCGATGTCGCCGAGCCGGTCGCGCAGATCGAACGCGGCGAGCGCGTCACAGCAGGCGGCGTACGCCTCCGGATCGGCCTCCCGGTGGTCCCGCACCAGCCGGGGCACGGTGAACCCCGACGTGAACCAGCGGGCGTCGGCGCTCTCCACCAGCCACTCCATGCCCTCGCGCCGCACCCGCTCCGCCCGCTCCCGCCAGGGCGCCGCGTCGCCGAAGTGGGCGGAGGAGCACACGACCGCCAGCGAGGTCAGCCGCTCGGGGTGGTGCACGGCGAGATGGAGGCCGACGGCGCCGCCGAGGGAGACGCCCGCGTAGCCGAAGCGGTCGATGCCGAGCGCGTCGGCGAGGGCCAGCACGAGCGCGGCCAGATCGCCGACGGTCGCGCCCGGCCCGATGAGATCCGGCGCCGATCCGCCGTGCCCGGGCAGGTCCCAGCGCACCACGCGGTGGGCGGCCGACAGTTCGGGCGCGACCTCGTCCCACAGGGCGTACGAGGTGCCCAGCGAGGGCCCGAGCAGCAGCGGGGGAGCCGAATCCGGGCCTTCTGTACGGTGGTTGATGAGTTTCACGGTCAACGTCGCTCCAGGGCACGGTCGGTGAGAGCACCGGCGAAACCGGTGTAGCGGGCGGGGTCGGCGAGGGCGGTCAGGTCCAGGTCCTTCAACTCCGGCTCCTCGGCCAGGAGTTCGCCGAGCGGGCGGTCCTCGGCGTGGGTGCGGCGGGCCAGGTCGGTGAGCAGTTCCTTGGCCCGGGCGCGTCCGAGCCGGGGCGCCAGGGCGGCGGACAGCCGCTCGGAGACGATCAGCCCTCGGGTCAGGTCCAGGTTCCGGCGCATGGCGCCGGCGTTCACGCGCAGCCCCTCGGCGAGTTCGGCCGCGTCCCGTACGGCGCCTCCGGCCAGCCGGAGCAGCTCGCGCAGCGGCTCCCACTCGGCGTGCCAGGCCCCGGCCGGCCGTTCGTCCCCGGCGGCGACGCAGCCGTACAGCGTGGCCGCGAGCTGTGGTGCGCGCCGGGCCGCGGCCACGAGCAGGGTGGAGCGCACGGGGTTGGCCTTGTGCGGCATGGCGGACGAACCCCCGCCGCTGCCCTCGGCCACCTCGCCGACCTCGGTGCGCGACAGCGTCAGCACATCCTCGCCGATCTTGCCCAGGGCGCCCGTGGTGAAGGCCAGAGCACCGGCCAGGTCGGCGACGGGGGTGCGCAGTGTGTGCCAGGGCAACGGCGGTGCGACGAGGCCCACTTCACGGGCGTACGCCTCCGTCAGCGCCGTCGCGTCCTGGGCGCCGTACGCCTCGAAGGCGGCCATCGTCCCGGCGGCACCGCCGAGCTGGGCGGGCAGCGCCGCGCGCACCCGGGTCACGCGGTCCCGTGCGTCGAGGACCAGTGACCGCCAGCCGGCCGCCTTCAGGCCGAACGTCGTCGGCACCGCGTGCTGGGTGAGCGTGCGGCCGGGCATCGGGGTGTCCCGGTGGGCGGCGGCCAGCCGGGCGAGCGCGCGTTCGGTGCGCGCGAGGTCGGCGAGGACCGGCTCCAGGGCCCGCGCGGTGACCAGCATGGTCGCGGTGTCCAGGATGTCCTGACTGGTCGCGCCCCGATGGACGTACGGGCCGTACGACTCGCCCACCGCGGCGGTGAGGTCCGCGACGAGCGGGATCACCGGGTTGCCACCGGCGCGGGCGCGCTCCGCGAGTGACCGGACGTCGAAACGGGCCGGGTCGGCCGCCCGGGTCACCGCGTCGGCGGCCTCGGCCGGGGCGAGGTCCAGCCCGGCCTGGGCCCGGGTCAGCGCGGCCTCGGCGTCCAGCAGGGCCCGCAGATACGCGCTGTCGCCGGTCGCGTGCGCGACGGGGGAGCCGGCCCACCCCGGGCCGAGCAGACCGGTGTCGCTGTCCCTGTCCCTGTCCCTGTCGCGGTCGTCAGGTGTCACCGGTGGTGTCACTGGTACTCCAGGAAGACCGTCTCGCCTTCGCCCTGAAGGCGGATGTCGAAACGGTAGGTGCCCCGGCCCTCGGCGCCGGCGATCAGTGTGTCGCGCCGGTCGCCCACCCGGCTGAGCAACGGGTCGGCGGCGAGCGCGGCCTCGTCGCCCGGCAGATAGATCCGGGTGAACAGGTGATGGAGGAGGCCGCGCGCGAAGACACACACGCTGAGGTACGGGGCGCTCTGCCCCCGCGCGCCGGGCCGGAGCGTACGGGCGTACCAGTGGCCGTCGGCGTCGGTCTGGATCCGGCCCCAACCGGTGAACTCCACGCCGTTGCGGCCGAGACAGCCGCCCGTCGCGGGATCCCGGCGGATGGATCCGTCGGTCCGCGGCACCGTGCCGTCGGGGCGCGGAGCCCACAGCTCCACCAGCGCGTCCGGCAGCGGATTGCCCGCGCCGTCGGTGACGTACCCGTGCACGGTGATCGTGTCCGGGTGGCCGAGCGGTGCGATGTCCTCGCCGCCGCGGAAGGGCAGTGCGTAGCCGTAGAAGGGCCCGACGGTCTGGGAGGGGGTGGGCGGCACCTGCTCCGGGCTGCTCGTGTCGATCTTCGTCATGGCGGTCAGAGTCCTTCTTCGATCCAGGTGGCGGCCGGGCCGTCCAGCACGATGTCCCAGTGGTAGCCGAGCGAGAACTCCGGCACCGACAGGCTGTGGTCATAGGTGGCGATCAGCCGCTGCCGGGCTGCGTCGTCCGTCACCGACTGCAGGATCGGGTCGTAGGGGAAGAGCGGGTCGTTCGGGAAGTACATCTGCGTCACCAGCCGCTGGGTGAACGCCGCACCGAACACGGAGAAATGGATGTGTGCGGGCCGCCAGGCGTTGACGTGGTTGCGCCACGGGTAAGGGCCCGGCTGGATGGTGGTGAACTGGTAGCGGCCCTCGGCGTCGGTGAGGGTGCGGCCGACGCCGGTGAAGTTCGGGTCGAGCGGCGCGTCGTGCTGTTCGCGCTGATGGGCGTACCGGCCGGCCGCGTTGGCCTGCCAGATCTCGATCAGCTGGCCGCGCACGGGGCGCCCGGCGCGGTCCAGCAGCCGCCCGGAGACGGTGATCCGCTCACCGACCGGCTCGCCCCGGTGATGCCGGGTGAGGTCGTTGTCGGTCTCGGTGATGTCGCGCTCCCCGAAGGCGGGGGAGTGCAGCTCCACCAGCTCGGGGTCCTGGGCGGTGTCGATGGCCACCGGGGCCCGCTGGGGGTGGCGGAGCACGGAGGAACGGTAGGGCGCGTAGTCGCGGCGCGGATGGTGCTCGACGGGTGCGCCGTCGGCGACGCGCTTCTCGTACGCGGCGTGCCGGGCGGCGATCTCCTGGTCGATGTCCTGCTGGGTGAGAGTCATGGGGGTACCTGACGCTTTCTTGGCGTTCGGGGACGGCGACGCGTGGGCGTTCGAGGGCGGCGTTTCCTTGGCGTTCCGGGGTGGCGGCTTCGGTGTCCGCGGTTCAGGGCGGTCAGCGTTCCAGGACGAGGGCGAGGCCCTGACCGACGCCGATGCACAGGGTGGCGACGCCGGTGCCGGAGCCGCGGCGGGCCAGCTGGTGGGCCACGGTGCCGGCGAGCCGGGCACCGGAAGCACCCAGCGGGTGGCCGAGCGCGATCGCGCCGCCCCGGGGGTTGAGGATCGCCGGGTCGAACTCGGGCCACTCGGCGAGACAGCCCAGCACCTGGGCGGCGAAGGCCTCGTTCAGCTCCAGGACGGACAGATCGTCGAATCCCCTGCCTGCCTTGGCCAGTGCCCGGTTGACGGCTTCGACGGGGGCGAGTCCGAAGTAGTGCGGGTCGATCGCCGAGACACCGCCGGCACTGACGCGCGCCAGCGGTTCGCGGCCGGTCGCCTTCAGGCCTTCCTCGTCGGTGAGGAGGAGGGCGGCGGCGCCGTCGTTGAGCGGGGAGGCGTTGCCCGCGGTGACCGTGCCGTCCTCGGGGCGGAAGGACGGCTTGAGCCTGGCCATCGCTTCCCGCGAGGCGCCCGGGCGTACGCATTCGTCGGCGGCGAAGACGACGGGTTCGCCCCTGCGCTGCGGCACCGGCACGGACACCAACTCGGCGTCGAACAGACCCTGTTCACGAGCTGCGGCCGCCTTGCGGTGGGAGGCGAGGGCGAACTCGTCCTGCTGCTCCCGGCCGATCTTGTGCTGGTCGGCGATCAGCTCGGCCGACTCGCCCAGCGGGATGGTCCACTGCGGGTCCATCCTGGGGTTGACCATGCGCCAGCCCAGCGTGGTCGAGTACAGCTCGGCGTGCCCGGCCGGGAACGCCCGGTCCGGCTTCGGCAGGACGTACGGTGCCCGGGTCATCGACTCGACACCGCCGGCTACGGCGATGTGCGCGTCGCCGAGCGCGATGGCGCGGGCCGCCTGGATCACGGCCTCCAGGCCGGAGGCACACAGCCGGTTGACGCTCACCCCGGGGACGGAGGTGGGCAGACCGGCGAGGAGGGCGGCCATGCGGGCGACGTTGCGGTTCTCCTCGCCCGCGCCGTTGGCGTTGCCCACGTACACGTCCTCGATGCGGGACGGATCCAAGTCGGGGCTGCGGCCGAGGAGTTCGCGGATGGCGTGGGCGGCGAGGTCGTCCGGGCGGACGGAGGCCAGGGCGCCGTTGTAGCGGCCGATCGGGGTGCGGACCGCATCGACGATGTACACCGTGTTGACCGTGTTCACAGCAGGTTCTCCGCGATCGTCAGTTCGGCCTCGGTCTTGGCGACGACCTCGTCGAGGGTCGTTCCGGGCGCGGTCTCCACGAGCACGAGCCCGTCCTCGGTGACGTCCAGTACGGCGAGGTCGGTGACGACCCGGTTCACACACGCCGTGCCGGTGAGCGGCAGCGTGCACTCCTTGAGGATCTTCGCCGAGCCGTCCTTGGCGGTGTGGGTCATCACCACGATCACCCGTCGGGCACCGTGCACCAGGTCCATCGCGCCGCCGATCCCGGTGACCAGCTTGCCCGGCACCGCCCAGTTCGCCAGGTCACCACCCGCGGAGACCTGCATCGCGCCGAGCACCGCCACATCGATGTGCCCGCCGCGGATCATCGCGAACGACAGCGCCGAGTCGAAGAACGACGCCCCTGGCAGGACCGTGACGGTCTCCTTGCCCGCGTTGATCAGATCCGGATCGACCTGCTCCTCCGCCGGGTACGGGCCCGTGCCCAGGATCCCGTTCTCCGACTCCAGAACCACCTCCACCCCCTCGGGCAGATGGTTCGGGATCAGCGTGGGCAGGCCGATACCGAGATTGACGTACTGTCCGTCGCGCAGTTCCTGTGCCGCGCGGGCGGCGATCTCCTCACGTGTCCAGGCCATCAGCTGCTCACCGTCCGGTGCTCGATCCGCTTGTCCGCCGCCTGCTCCGGCGTCAGCGCGACCACGCGCTGCACGAAGATCCCCGGCAGGTGCACCGCGTCCGGGTCGATCTCGCCGGGCTCGACCAGTTCCTCCACCTCGGCGACGGTGACGCGGCCGGCCATCGCGGCGAGGGGGTTGAAGTTGCGGGAGGACTTGTTGAACACCAGATTCCCGTGCCGGTCACCCCTCGCCGCCCGTACCAGTGCGAAGTCGGTACGGATCCCGCGCTCCAGCACATACTCGGCACCGTCGAACTCCCGCACCTCCTTCGCCGGCGAGGCCACCGCCACCCCACCCCGACCGTCGTAGCGCCATGGCAGCCCGCCCTCGGCGACCTGCGTGCCCACCCCGGCCGGGGTGTAGAAGGCGGGGATCCCGGCGCCGCCCGCCCGCAGCCGCTCGGCCAGCGTGCCCTGCGGAATCAGCTCCACGTCCAGCTCACCGGCCAGATACTGGCGCGCGAACTCCTTGTTCCCCCCGATGTACGAGCCGGTCACCCGGGCGATCCGCCCCGCCGCCAGCAACACCGCCAAACCCGACTCCATCGCCCCGCAGTTGTTCGACACGACCGACAGGCCCGTGACACCTCGCTCGTACAACGCCTCGATCAGCACGTTCGGCACACCGCTCAGCCCGAACCCGCCCACCGCCAACGACGCGCCGTCCGGCACATCCGCCACCGCCTCCCGGGCCGTGGCCACCACCTTGTCCATCGTGAAGCCCCATCGTCTCGTCAATTAATCAGGGCACTGAGTATTTCAGCGAGGTACTTCTCACGCTGCCACCGGAGCGAAAGGCCGTCAAGACCCCAGTACATGGGCGCCCAGGTCGGGAGACAGTCGGGCATGTCGCCGGGTATCGTTCAGTGCACCGACCAATTGATCAGGGGAGTGCACATGGACGCCGTGGATCTCGGCACTCATCCCGGGCATCTGGCCCGGCGGCTCCAGCAGGCGCACTACCTGCTGTGGAACACGATGGTCTCCGAGGAGATCACCTCGCCGCAGTTCGCCGTCATGAACGCCCTCGTCGCCGAGCCGGGCCTGGACCAGCGGACCGTGGGGGAGCGGGTGGGCCTGGACCGCTCGACCATCGCCGAGGTCATCAGCCGGCTCGGCCGCCGGGGGCTGCTGACCAAGGTGCGCGACCCGGAGGACGGCCGGCGCTTCCTGCTCCGCCTCACCGGCGACGGTCTGCGCACCCACCGCAAGCTGACCGTGCGCACCGCCCGGATGAACCAGGTCTTCCTCGCGCCCCTGTCGCCCGAGGAGCAGACGGTCTTCCTCGACCTGATCCGGCGGGTGGCGGACGCGGCGGAGGGGCTGCGGAATCCCGCGGAGCCGGTGACGGCGCAACGCTGATCGCACGCTTCACCGCGCCGGTGCGAACACCACCCACACCTGGCCCTCGGCGAAGTTCATCGGGCCGCCGTCCGCCGCCTTGAACGTCGTACCGTCCGTCGCCGTCGGCCGCGACCAGGAGGCGGCGAAGGACCGGCCGTCGCGCAGCACCTCCGCCTTCCCCGAGCCGACCGTCCGGGTGTACGGCGTGGGGTTGCCGAGCGCATCGTGGAAGCGGGAGTCACGGATCCGCACGTGCTGGATGACGACCGTCGCCGGGGCCACCCGCTTGCCGCCGTCCGTCGTCGTCATGGGCGTGCCGTCCATGTCGATCAGCCAGCGGTGCTGCTCGGCGGACCAGGCGAAGGTGAAGCGCGCGGCCGGGTAGCGGACGGTGCGCGAGGCCGTGGGGGTGCCACCGGACGGGGCCGGGCCGTAGCTGAAGCCGGTGGTCAGCGCGGCCTTGCCGGGGGCGGACGGCAGCAGCTTGGCCGGGCGCAGATAGAGGTTGTGCGGGGCGGCCTTGCCGGCACCCCGGAAGTAGGCGCTCGGATCCTCGGCGGCGGGCTCCGGTCGCAGCGGTGCGTTGTCGATCAGAGGCAGCAGCTTGTGCTGGGCTCCGGAGAAGGCGAGCGTCGGCCGGTGGAACTGGCCCAGCAGCTCCAGATCGGACTCGCGGGCGCTGCGCACCGGTCCGACGGTCCGCGGAAGTCTGGTCGCGTACACCGCCATCAGCCGGCTCAGGCCGCCCTCCACCTGCTCGGCGTACACCACGTCCGCCGCGTCGAGGCCGGACTGCGGACGGGCCGCCGGTACGTTGTCGATCTTCACGGCGAGCGGTGCGCCGGCCGCCGCGGCCGACGGTGCCGGAGCCGGTGGCCCGGCCGGGGCGGTGGTGTGGTGCGGGGCGCGGTTGTCGTCCCGGTCGTGGTGGCCGCAGCCGGCTGTGAGGGAGACGGCCAGCGAGGCGGCCAGCACGGCCGCCGTTGGAGCCGCGTGTCTCATGCGTGCCGTGTGCCTCATGACCACCGGGGCCACTCCGTTCGTGTTGTCAGATTGTGCGTTCATAGGGTCAGCGCTGGCCCTACCCGGACGTCTACGGCCCTGCGCACTCCGTGGGCCGAACGGGCCCGAGACATGACCCGTGCGGGTGCGGGTGCCGGTGCGGCGTGCGGGCGCGGCGTGCGGGCGCGGGTCCGGGCGCGGGTCCGGGGGCCGCGCCCGGGTGCGGATGGCGGGCGTGCGTGGTGTCCGCGTGCGGTGCCCTGTGATTACGAGCCGTATGCCGTGCGCATGCGGAACGGCGCTGGCAGGGTCCTCATGCGGCCCTGGCGCACCTCACGCAGTCCCGGCCCGGTTTCGGTCCGCCCTGCTCAGCCGCGGTCGCGCTCGCCGAGGATCTCCGCGAGGTCGTAGCGCACCGGCTCCTCCAGCTGGGCGTAGGTGCAGCTGTCCGGTGTGCGGTCCGGGCGCCAGCGGCGGAAGCGGGCGGTGTGCCGGAAACGCTGCCCGTTCTCCATGTGGTCGTAAGCCACCTCGGCGACCCGCTCCGGCCGCAGCGGCACCCAGGAGAGGTCCTTCTTGCCCGACCAGCGGCTCGGCGCGCCGGGCAGCCGGGCCGTCTCATGGGCGGCCTCGTCCGACCAGGCCGCCCACGGGTGCCCTGCCACGTCGTCCATCCGCAGCGGTGCCAGCTCCTCGACCAGTTCGGCCCGCTTCGTCATGGCGAAGGCGGCCGACACACCCACATGCTGGAGTCTGCCCTGGTCGTCGTAGAGCCCGAGCAGCAGCGAGCCGACCACCGGGCCGCTCTTGTGGAATCGGTACCCGGCCACCACCACGTCCGCCGTCCGCTCGTGCTTGATCTTGAACATGGCCCGCTCGTCCTGCAGATAGCGCAGGGCGAGCGGTTTGGCGACGACCCCGTCGAGACCGGCGCCCTCATACTGCTCGAACCACTGCCGCGCCACGTCGAGATCCGTCGTCGCGGGCGCCAGATGCACCGGCGGCGTCGCCTCCGCGAGCGCCCTTTCCAGCAGCGCCCGACGGTCGGTCAGGGGTGTGTCGAGCAGCGAGTGGTCGTCCAGGGCGAGCAGGTCGAAGGCGACGAACGAGGCCGGTGTCCTCTCGGCGAGCATCCGCACCCGGGAGTCGGCCGGGTGGATCCGCTCGGTCAGCGCGTCGAAGTCCAGATGGCCTTCCCGCGCGATCACGATCTCCCCGTCCAGCACGCACCGCCCGGGCACCCGCTCCTTCAGCGCCGCCACCAGCTCGGGAAAGTACCTGGTCAACGGCTTTCCGGTACGACTGCCCAGCTCGACCTCGGCCCCGTCCCGGAACACGATCGCCCGGAACCCGTCCCACTTGGCCTCGTAGTGCATACCCGGCGGGATCTTCGCCACGGACTTGGCGAGCATGGGCTTCACAGGTGGCATCACCGGCAGATCCATGGCTCGATTCTGCTCGCATACGTCCCCTGCTGCCCGGTATGCGAGCTGTGCGGGGCGCGCCTACCGTGGCCGCATGGGTGACGCGGTGCAACTGGAGGCAGGCGGCCGGACCGTACGGCTGTCCAGCCCGGACAAGGTCTTCTTTCCGGAGCGGGGCTTCACCAAGCTGGACCTCGCCCAGTACTACGTCGCCGTCGGCCCCGGCATCCTGCGCGCGCTGCGCAACCGCCCCACCACCCTGGAGCGCTACCCCGACGGCGTGGGCGGCGAGTGGTTCTACCAGAAACGGGCCCCGAAGGGCATGCCCGACTGGATCCCGACCGCCCACATCACCTTCCCCAGCGGCCGCAGCGCCGACGAGATGTGCCCCACCGAGGAAGCCGCCGTGGTGTGGGCCGCCCAGTACGGCACCCTCACCTTCCACCCCTGGCCGGTGCGCGCCACCGACGTCGACCGCCCCGACGAACTCCGCATCGACCTCGACCCGCAGCCCGGCACCGACTTCGACGACGCCGTCCGCGCCGCTCACGAACTGCGCGCCGTGCTCGACGAGTTCGGCGGACTGCGCGGCTGGCCTAAGACCTCCGGCGGCCGGGGCCTGCATGTCTTCGTCCCCATCGAACCGCGCTGGACCTTCACCCAGGTACGCCGCGCCGCCATCGCCGTCGGCCGGGAACTGGAACGCCGGATGCCCGACCAGGTGACGATCAAGTGGTGGAAGGAGGAGCGGGGCCGCCGCATCTTCGTGGACTACAACCAGACGGCCCGTGACCGCACCATCGCCTCCGCCTACTCCGTGCGCCCCCGCCCGAACGCCCCCGTCTCGGCACCCTTGCGCTGGGAGGAGGTCGGTGAGGCCCACCCCGCCGACTTCGACCTCGCCACCATGCCCGCCCGCTTCGCCGAACTCGGCGACGTACACGCCGACATGGACGAGCACGCCTACTCCCTGGACGCCCTGCTGGAACTGGCCCGCCGCGACGAACACGACCATGGCCTGGGCGACCTGCCCTACCCGCCGGAGTACCCGAAGATGCCCGGCGAGCCCAAGCGCGTCCAGCCGAGCCGGGCGCGGCAGGAGAAGACATCCTGAGAGCCGCGTGCCACCGCCGGGCAGCCGCCGAGTCCACGGAGTCCACAGAGTCCGCAGAGACCGCGACCGGCTGGAGCGCTGCGGGCTACTGCTCGCCGCACGCCGCCAGGATGCGCCGGCAATCGCTGAGCAGTGCCTCGTCCGAGGTGACGTCGTAGCGGATGTTGCCCCGGCGGGGGCGGTCGTTGGAGTGGCGGCGGGGAGACGCCAGTTCTGTACGTATCAGAGAGAGGGCCGGGGAGGCCGCCGGGCCCATCTCGGCAAGGCAGGCGGCCATCGCGGGGCGCTGTGCCGGCGCGGTCGGCCACTGCGCGAGCAGGACGGGGAGCACCTGCTCCGGTGCGCCGGTGACCCCCCACAGGGCGAGGGCCGCGGGCAGCCGGGCGTGGTCTTCGGCGATCATCTCGCGCAGCTGTGGTGCGAGCGCGGCCCCGGACCGGCCGAGCGCCCCGGCCAGCTCCAGCGCTTGCCGTCGGGCCCAGTGGTCCACTCGCAGATGCTGCCGGATCACCGGCAGCACGCTCTCCGCGTCCCCGGTCAGGGACCACAGCGCTCCGGCGGCGAGGACCCGTTCCTGGTCCGGGAGACTGTCGTCCTCCGCTGCCCGGCGCACCGTCGGCAGCGCCTCCTCCGCCGCGGGACCGTAGGAGGACAGGGCCCGCAGCACCGCCATCCTCGTGCGTCCGTACTCCGCGTGCTCCAGAAGCCGGAGGAGCAGCGGCAGCGTCGGGGTGTGCCGCAGCAGGCCCAGCGCGTCGGCGAGTCGGTCCGCGTCCGGGTCCTGGGAGTCGTGGCCCAGCCTTGCGAGCCGGTCGTGGAGCACCGGCGCCAGCGGGGCCGCCGCCTCCGGACCGAGCGCTTCGATCCAGCGCACCAGCTGCTCGGGGATGAGCACGGCCGACAGCAGATGACCGAGCGCGGCCACGGTCCGTGCGTCACCCTGGAGGGCCAGGACCTCGAAGGCGGTGCCGACGGCCGTGTCCCGGAAGAGGGTGTCCTCTTCGACGGGACGGTCGTCCCAGCCCTGGATGTACTCCACGATCTCCTCGGCGGCGCAGCGGGCGGCCGGCCCGAGGTCGCGCAGCTCCGACAGCACGCTCTTCTGGATGCTCAGCTCGTCGTCGCCCAGCAACCGGGCCAACTCCATGACCGGTGCGTCGTCCGGCGCCCGCCAACCGGTCAGCAGTCGCCCGGCCATCGACACGGCGTGTGCGCGCCGGTTGCGGTCGGGGCTGCCCAGCATGCCGACGACGAGGGGGACACGGAGATCGACGCGGTCGCCCAACTGGAAGTGCAACGCCTCGAGGAGGTCGTCGGCCTCGTCCAGGCCGAGCGTCTGGCGGTGCCGCTCCTTCAGCTCACGCAGGTACGAGATCAGCGTGTCGGTGCGCGGGACCTCCGCGGGTTCGTCGTCCCCGGCCGTTTCGCTGGTCCCGGCCGTCTCGCGGGAGAGCCGCATCACCTCCAGCGCGATCCCTGCCGTGTCCTTCGGCAGTTCGCCGGGTGCGCATCGGGCCAGCTCGGCGAGGGCCGTCATCCGCAGTGCCGCGTCCGGGGTCCCGGAGACGATCGAGCGCAGCAACTCCGCAGCGGCGTCCTGGAGTTCGAGCCGCTCCCGCAGGGCCGTCGCCGCCAGCGCACCGGCCAGGGCGCAGGCGGCTGACGGGTCGGTCTCGGCGGGCACACGGTCGCGCAGGGCGGCGAACACGCGCACCGGATCCGGGTGGAGCCGGGCCAGCGCCTGCGCGGCCGCGCCGCGCACCTCGGGATCCGGATCACCGAGCAGGTCCAGGAACACCCCCGCACGCTCCCGGATCATGTCCCGGGCGAGGAAGAAGTGCTGCTGCCACTCCTCGTGCAGCTCTTCGTCGTACGCGACCCAGCGCTCCGCGTCTTCCGGGTCCTGTGGGTCCTCGTCCTCGAAGGGATCGGCGATGCCGCGCAGCAGCCCGACGACGGCGCCCCGGCCCGGCACCGCCCGGTCCGCCGCGAGCTCGAAGAGGAATGGCACACACGCGACCGTGCTGTCGTACACCGTCCCCTGATGGAGCACCGCGCCGTACATGCCGTCCAGCGCGATCTCCCGGCGCTCCGGGTCGTCCGACGCCAGCCCCCGCAACAGGTCGGGCACATCCGTCGCCGACTCCGTGTACGCATGCCCCAACGACGCCCAGTCGACGTCCTCGATCCCCCTGAACACCCTGTCCTCCCCTGTTCCGGGGCGCCCTCCGCCCACTGATCACAGCATGCACCACGGCACTGACAACGGCCCCGCGGCAAGGGATCATGCCGGTATGACCCGTGTCCTGACCCGAAGCGACCTGGAAGCCGTGCTGGAGCCGACGGCCTGTCTCGCCGCCCTGCGCGACGGCTTCCGCACGGCCGGCGCCGCCGCCGTACCCGGTCAACGGGTCCGTACCGACCTGCCGTTCCCCGGCACCGCCACCGCGCTCATCCCCGGCCTCCTGCCCGGGATCGACGCCTACACCGTGAAGGTCAACGCCAAGTTCCCCGGCGCCCGGCCCGCCCTGCGCGGAGTGATCTGCCTGCACAGCGGTACGGACGGCGAACTGCTCGCCCTGCTGGACTCGGCGACCGTCACGGCCTGGCGGACCGGACTGGCCGCCGCCCTCGGAACCGCGCTCCTGGCACCGGCCGACCATGATGTGCTCGGCGTCGTCGGAGCCGGTGCCCAGGCCGAGTTGACGCTGCGCGGTCTCGCGGCCCAGCGCCGGCCCGGCCGGCTTGTCGTCCACGACACCGACTCCGGGCGGGCCGCCGCGTTCGCCGCCCGGCACGGCGGCCAGGTGCTGGACTCGGCCGAAGCGGTGGCCGAGGCGGCGGACACCGTGCTGCTCGCGACCTGGTCCCGGACCTCGCTGCTCGCCCTCGCCAACACCCGCGCCGGGCAGCACTTCACCAGCCTCGGCACCGACGAGCCCGGCAAGCGGGAACTCGCCCCCGACCTGCTGGACGCCGCGCTCCTCGTCGTCGACGACGCCGAACTGGCGCTGCGCATGGGTGCGTTGTCAGCACAAGGGCTCGCCCGCACCGCCGCCACCCTCACCGACGTCCTGCGGGGCACGCACCCGGGACGCACCTCGGACCGGCAGCGCACGGTGTACGCCCCCGTCGGGCTGCCCTGGCAGGACCTCGCCCTCACCTGGCTCGCCTGGCGGGAAGCGGAACGCAGAGGCGCGGGAACGACGATCGACCTGCTGGGCTGAGCGGCCGGATCCCAGGCCGAGCCGCGGGCCCCGGACCGACAGGACGGCGTGCGTCCCGGGCGGATACGGGCGGGCGTGCGGCGGGCAGCCAGTGGGCCCGGCGCATTCCACGGCACCGTAAGTCGTTCATCGGGCCCCCACGCGGGTCGCCGTCGCGGCACCGACGGCCTCGCCACCACGCGGTTATCCTGGCCGGCAGCCGCCGATGAGGAGTCCCGAAGTGACCGAGGCAGTGTCGCGTCCCACGCTGGAGGCCGTGGCCGCGCTGGCCGGTGTGTCCCGGGCCACCGTGTCCCGGGTGGTCAACGGCGGCGACGGGGTGCGCGAACCCTTGGCCCAGCGGGTGCGGCAGGCCGTCGCGGAGCTGGGGTACGTCCCCAATCAGGCGGCGCGCAGCCTTGTCACCAGGCGGCACGACGCCGTCGCGGTCGTCATCGCCGAGCCGGAGACCCGGGTCTTCGCCGACCCCTTCTTCGCCCTCCAACTGCGCGGGATCAGCAAGGAGCTGACCGCGCACGACAACCAGCTGGTGCTGCTCCTCACGGAGGGCCGTGACGACCACGCGCGCGTGGCCCGCTATCTCGCCGGAGGCCACGTCGACGGCGCGCTCGTCTTCTCCCTGCACCTCGACGACCCGCTGCCCGGCCTCATCCACGACGCCGGCGTGCCCACCGTGTTTGGCGGCCGGCCCGGCTGGGGCGAGGACGGCCGCGCGGCCGACCCTACGCGTGCGCCGGGGGAGGAGCCCGGCGTGGTGTACGTCGACTGCGACAACCGGGGCGGAGCACGCGCGGCCGTCCGGCACCTCGTGGACCTCGGCCGCACCCGCATCGCGCACCTCACCGGCGCCCTCGACCAGACGTCGGCCGTGGACCGGCTCGACGGCTACCGGGACGTCATGGGCGAGGTGCCTGGGGCGAGCGATCCCCGGTTGGTCGTGGAGAGCGACTTCACTCCGGGCGGCGGGGAACGCGCCATGCGTGAACTCCTCGACCGGTGCCCGGATGTGGACGCCGTGTTCGCGGCCAACGACCTCACCGCGCTCGGCGCCCTGCGTGTGCTGCGGGCGAGCGGTCGGCGGGTGCCCGAGGACGTGGCCGTGATCGGCTTCGACGACATGCTGCCCGTCGCCATGGAGGCCGACCCGCCGCTGACGACGGTCCGTCAGGACATCGAGGAGATGGGCCGCCTGATGGCACGCCTGCTGCTGCGCGGCCTGGCCGACGGCCGCGACCGGACCGGAGCGGCTGTGGACCCACCGCCCACCGACAGCGTGATCCTCCCGACCACACTGATACGACGAGCCTCGGCCTAGGCTCCGCGCGAGCGGCCCCGGTCCGGGCGAGCGGGCTCGGCGGTGCGGCGGACATGGCCTGGGTCCCGCGTGAGCGGTTCCGGTCTGGTTGGGTGAGTGGGCTCGGTGATACGGCGGGCATGGCCTATCCACTGAGCGAGCGGCCTGTTTCCGGTGGGCCGAGCGGGCTCAGCGATACGGCGGGCACGGCCTATCCAGCGACTGAGCGGCCTGATTCCGGTGAGTCGAGCGGGTTCAGCGGTGCGGTGGGAATGGTCTGGGTCCCGCGTGAGCGGGCTCGGTGATAGGGCGGGGCGGGCATGGCCTATCCACCGCGCGAGCGGCTCGTTTCCGGTGAGTCGAGCGGCGTCAGCGGTGTGGCGGGCATGCCTGACCCCGCGCGAGCGGCCCCGGGCCGGTCGGCCGAGCGGCTCACTCAGCTCTGCCCGGACTCGCTTCTGATTACCGCGAAGCGGGCGCCGTACGGGTCGGTGAGCATGGCCATGCGGCCGACGCCCTCCATGGTCGTCGCCGGCATGCGCACCGTTCCGCCGAGCTGCTGCACCTTGTCGACCACCGCGTCGGTGTCCTCGACCTCGAAGTACGGAAGCCAGTGCGGGCCGCCTTCGCCGCTCTCGGCCTCGGACGCGTCGCCGGTCAGCGGTACGATCCCGCCGAACATCGCGTCGTCCCCGCCCTCGGCCGGGTTGAGACAGGTGTACGTCCCGCCCGGGAAGGGCACGGCGGAGGTCTCCAGGCCGAGCACCTGGTGGTAGAAGGCGGCAGCCGCCGCGATGTCCGGGGTGTGCAGTTCGACCCAGCACAGCGTGCCCGGTTCGCTCGCCACGTCAATGCCCTTGGTCTGCCCGGGCTGCCAGATCCCGAACGGCACGCCCGCCCGGTCGGCGAGGACCGCCATGTGTCCCTGGCCCATCACGTCCATCGGCTGGAACAGCACCCTGCCGTGCGCCTGTTCGGCGGCCTTGGCGGTGGCCTGTGCGTCCTCGCTCTGGAAGTACACCGTCCAGGCCGGCGGGGCCTGATCGGGGGCGGTCTGCGCTCCGCCCGCCACGGTCCTGCCGTCCAGCCGGAAGAAGCCGTAGCCGCCGGATTCCGGTCCCGCCGACTGGAACTCCCAGCCGAAGAGACCGCCGTAGAAGGAGCGGGCGCCGTCGATGTCGGACGTGGTCACGTCGATCCAGTTCGGTGCGCCGTTGACGAAACGGGTGGTGAGCATCTTCGCCCTCCTCGAAAGGGGTCCCGTCCTGTGCACTGCCGAGTCTGGCACCGCCCACTGACAACCGCTGCCGGAACGTCGCGACGCGCCGGACGGTCCCCTCTCTCACCCTGGGTGACGGGGCGCGCTCGCCGGGTTTTCGCGCCGCCCCGCGCGCCGCCGTGCGCGGAAGCGGCCCGGGGGAGCATCATCGGGGCGGCCGGAGGCCCTGCCGACGGCGTTGACCGGGCGTTGATCGAACGTTTTTCGACGCGCGGCACGATCCTGGTCATGCACTTCGAGACGATCACCCCGGCCGACGACACCTGGCAGGCGCAGGCTCTGTGCGCGCAGACCGGGCCGGACTTCTTCTTCCCCGAGCCCGGCAGCTCGGTGCGCGAGGCGAAGCGCATCTGCGCCATGTGCGAGCTGCGCCCGGCCTGCCTGGACTACGCACTGGCCAACGACGAGCGCTTCGGCGTCTGGGGCGGGCTGTCCGAGAAGGAGCGCCTCGCCCTGCGCCGTACGTCGAACTGAACCGCACCGGCCGGCGCCCGAACGCTCGCCCGGCGGTGGCGGGCCCGAGTGCGTCAGCCTCCGCTGCGGGCCGCCATGCGGGCCTTGCGGGCGGCCAGCTTCTCGTCGAACTTGGCGGCCTCCGCGTCCAGGCCCCCCATGAACAGACCGAGTTCCTCCTGCGCCTGGCGTCCCTCGGGGCCGAGGCCGTCGATCTCCATGATCTTCAGGAAGCGCAGCACGGGCTGCAGCACGTCGTCGTGGTGGATGCGCAGGTTGTAGACCTCGCCGATGGCCATCTGCGCGGCGGCCCGCTCGAAGCCGGGGATGCCGTGGCCGGGCATGCGGAAGTCGACCACGACGTCCCGTACGGCCTGCATCGTCAGATCGGGCGCCAGCTCGAACGCGGCCTTCAGCAGGTTGCGGTAGAAGACCATGTGCAGGTTCTCGTCGGTGGCGATGCGGGCCAGCATGCGGTCGCAGACCGGGTCGCCGGACTGGTGGCCGGTGTTGCGGTGCGAGATCCGGGTGGCCAGCTCCTGGAAGGCGACGTAGGCGATGGAGTGGAGCATCGAGTGCCCGTTGTCGGACTCGAACCCCTCGCTCATGTGCGCCATGCGGAAACGCTCGAGCTTGTCCGGGTCCACCGCGCGGGAGGCGAGCAGATAGTCACGCATCACGATGCCGTGCCGGCCCTCCTCGGCCGTCCAGCGGTGCACCCAGGTGCCCCAGGCGCCGTCGCGGCCGAAGAGCGAGGCGATCTCGTGGTGGTAGCTCGGCAGGTTGTCCTCGGTGAGCAGATTGACCACGAGGGCGATGCGGCCGATCTCGGTCACCTGGGACTGCTCCTTGTCCCAGGCCACCCCGTCCTCGAACAGACCCGGGAAGTTACGGGCGTCGCTCCACGGCACGTACTCGTGCGGCATCCAGTCCTTGGCGACATTCAGATGCCGGTTCAGTTCCTTTTCGACCACTTCCTCCAGCGCGAACAGCAGCCGCGCGTCGGTCCAGGCGGACGGGCTGCCGAGGTGAGGAGAGGTGATCGTCACAGGAACTCCAGGGGACGCCGAACAACGGGGGCAGGAAGGGGACGGCCCGGCGAGCGGTACCGGGAAACCTACGTGATCGTAGGCTACGAATCCGTAGGTTACGAACCCGTAGGTTAAGTTCGCTGTAAAGACTGCTGATCAGCACCCGTGGCACGGGTGTTCGGGCCGTCCGGAACGCCCGGTGAGGGCATACACAATGACCCCGGGACACGCCGGTCCCGGGGCCGCCGGAGTGACGGGATCACCCGATCAGGCGTACAACTCCCGCATCCGTACCGAGAGGCACGTCACACAGCCCTCCAGCTTCTCGAACTCGCTGATGTCCACCCTCACGACCTCGTGGCCGAGATCGGTCAGCAGTTCCGTGGTCTTCGGGGCGCTCGCCGCCATCAGCAGCTTGTGGCCGCCGAGCAGCACCACGTGCGCGCCGGACTCCTCCGGCACCGACAGGAAGCCGGGGAACAGCGACGGCCGGTCGACCTTCGGTATGTGCCCGATCACCGTGCCGTCGGGCAGCGCGGTCACCGCCGACTTCAGGTGCAGCACCTTGCTCACCGGGACGGCGACCACGCGCGCGCCCAGCGGCTCGAAGGCGGCCCGCACCTGCTGCACCCCGGCCGCGTTGGTGCGCCCGCCGCGGCCGACGTACACCGTGTCGCCGACCTTCAGGACGTCGCCGCCGTCCAGCGTGCCCGGCTCCCAGATCCAGTTCACCGAACAGCCGAGGCGGGCCACGGCCTCCTCCACGCCGACGGTCTCCGCGCGCCGGGACTTCGCGCCGGGCCGGGTGATCAACGCCACGTTCTTGTACATGACGACGGTGTCCTCGACGAACACCGAGTCCGGGCAGTCGTCCTCCGGGTCGACCTCGATGGTCTCCCAGTCGTGCGTGCGCAGCGCCTCGACGTACGCCTCCCACTGCTCGACGGCGCGCGCCACGTCGACCTTCTCCCGCTCGATGTGCGTCACCAGGCCTTCGGCGAGGCGGGGGCCGGGGCGGCGGACGAGGGCCTTCTTGCTGGGCACGAGGGGCCTTTCGCATCGATGGGGCGGCGGTCGGCGCCGCTGAACACGGCGCCGATGGGCCATCATGCAGTCCGCTCCGGCCAGGACAAAACCCTCGTTGTCAGGCTGTGCCCCTCCTGAGACGTCCCGTCGTCGGCCGGCGATCCCGTCGGCATGCCGCCGGCGCCGGGCAGGTCACCTGATCTCTTCCGGTGCGATCTCCTTCAGTTCTCCCTCCTCCATCAACAGCCAGCGGGTGATGCCGATCGACTCCAGGAACGGCAGGTCGTGACTGGCCACGAGCAGTGCGCCCTCGTACGACTCCAGGGCCGAGGTCAGCTGTCGCACGCTCGCCATGTCGAGATTGTTGGTCGGCTCGTCGAGCAGCAGCAGCTGGGGCGCCGGTTCGGCGAGCATCAGCGCGGCCAGGGTCGCCCGGAACCGTTCGCCGCCCGACAGGGTGGCCGCCGTCTGGTCGGCCCGCGCGCCCCGGAACAGGAAGCGGGCCAGGCGCGCCCGGATCCGGTTGTTGGTGGCGCCGGGAGCGAACCGGGCCACGTTCTCCGCGACCGTCCGCGCGTCGTCCAGCACGTCCAGCCGCTGGGGCAGGAAGCGCAGCGGGACGTGCGCCCGCGCCTCGCCGGCCACCGGTGCCAACTCCCCGGCGACGGTCCGCAGCAGCGTCGTCTTGCCGGCGCCGTTGCGGCCGACCAGCGCGATCCGCTCCGGGCCGCGCAGATCGAGGATGCCCTCGATGCGCGCTCCGTAGGCCATCGCCAGGTTCTCCAGGGTGAGCACCTGCCGGCCGGGCGGTACGGCCGTGTACGGCAGGTCGACGCGGATCTCGTCGTCGTCCCGTACCGCCTCCACCGCCTCGTCCAGACGCTCCCGGGCCTCGGCGAGCTTCTCCTCGTGCATGATGCGGTGCTTGCCGGCGGCGACCTGGGCCTGGCGTTTACGCTCGCCCATGACGACCTTCGGCTCGCGCTTGTTGTCCCACATCTTCTGGCCGTACCGCTTGCGGCGGGCCAGTTTGACCTGGGCGTCGGACAGTTCGCGCTTCTGCTTGCGCACATCGGCCTCGGCGACGCGCACCATCCGCTCGGCGGCCTCCTGCTCTACGGCGAGCGCCTCCTCGTAGGCCGAGAAGTTGCCGCCGTACCAGGTGACCTCCCCGGAGCGCAGCTCCGCGATCTGGTCGACCAGATCGAGCAGTTCCCGGTCGTGACTGACCACGACCAGGACGCCCGGCCACGCGGCGACGGCCTGGCAGAGCCGGCGGCGCGCGTACAGGTCGAGGTTGTTGGTGGGCTCGTCCAGCAACAGCACGTCGGGGCGGCGCAGCAGCAGCGCGGCCAGCCGCAGCAGCACCGACTCGCCGCCGGAGACCTCGCCGACCGTGCGGTCCAGGCCGATGTGGCCGAGCCCCAGCTCGCCGAGGGTGACCAGGGCGCGTTCCTCGACGTCCCAGTCGTCGCCGACGGTTTCGAAGTGCGCCTCGGCGACGTCGCCCGCCTCGATGGCGTGCAGCGCGGCCCGCCGTTCGGCGATACCGAGGGCCTGGTCGACGCGGAGCGAGGTGTCGAGGGTGACGTTCTGCGGGAGGTGCCCGACCTCGCCGGAGACCTTGACGGTGCCGTCGGCCGGGGTGAGTTCACCGGCGAGCAGCTTCAACAGGGTGGACTTCCCTGAGCCGTTGACGCCGACGAGTCCGGTCCGGCCGGGCCCGAAGGCGATGTCGAGGCCGTCGAGGACGGCGGTGCCGTCGGGCCAGGCGAAGGACAGGGACGTGCAGGTGAGGGAAGATGACATAAGGGCCTCGTGAGGGGTGTCGTGCGGTCGGGTGAGCGCATGTCGAGACACCGCGAGGCGGGAACCGAAGGTCGTGCGGCACGAAGAGGCCATGAAAAAGGGCCTGTGCCGGGGGACGGCTCGGACGCCGAGGTCGTACGCCGCGCACACCTCACCGGTGCGACGCGATGCCTCAAGACCTCAGACGAGCAACGTCCTTCTCCAATCGACGGCAACAGAACCGATGTACACCGTAGGAGGGGGCCCGGTGGCTGTCAACGGGATTAAATCCCTGGCGTGGGCGCAGCCGGGCCGCCGGGCTTCACGCGCGCGTGGCCACCCGTTCGGGCGTCACGCGCGCGTAGCGCTCAGCAGGCGTCTCGCATCAGCTCGGCCAGGTCGTGGTCCAGGTCGAGCTGAAGGTGTTCCAGGCCGACGGGCACGAGGCTGTTGGCCGCCTCCAGGAAGCGCCGGATCTCGCCCGAGCGCACATGGACGATCGCGGTGCCCTCGGGGGCGTGGAACTCCAGCACCGTGCGGTCGTAGCCGTACGGCCGTACCCGGACGTCGCCGTGGCCCTGAGGCCCCTGCAGCCCGGCCGACAGCAGCTCGCGCGAGAAGGTCCAGCACACCTCGACCCCTTCGAGGGTGGCCGGGGCCGGGAAGGTCATGACGACGGCGAACGGGTCGCGTCGGTCGTAGCGCAGCGTCGCGGGAATGCTAGGCATGCGCGGTGCGGCGGCGACGAGACGGGCCTCTACGGGCTGCTCGATGACGGTGGACAACGCCTTGCTCCCTCGTGACAGCTGGACTAAGCCCGGGTGTGTGGCATCCGGCACAGGGAAAGACGTCGGATCCGGCCGATGCGTGCACACGGAGAACGAGTGACCTCGGTCACCGCCTTCCTGCGCGGCGAAGTACCGGCCGGACGGCCCACGAGGACGGGCCGTCGGCCTCTGGACGGCGCCGGGCCGGTCGGCTAGCTTCGCCCGCCATGAGGCGCTTGGGGAGCACGCGACGGGGCAGACGCACGAGCAGGCTGGTGGCGGCGGGGGTGGCGTGCGGGGCGGCGCTGGCCGCGCTGAACGTCCCGGCGGCCGAGGCCGGTCCCCTCGGGCAGGGGAGTCCGCACTGGGCGCCCAAGGACCCGGGCACCCCGAAGGTCCGCTACCGGGGCCTGGCGGCCGTCGACCGGCGCACGGCCTGGCTGGCCGGCACCGCCGGGACGGTGCTGCGCACCACGGACGGCGGAGCGAGCTGGCGGAACGTCTCTCCGCCGGGTGCGGGGGACCTGGAGTTCCGCGACGTCGAGGCGTTCGACGCGCGGCGCGCGGTGGTTCTGGCCATCGGCGAGGGCGAAGCGTCCCGTGTGTACCGCACCGACGACGGCGGGGCGACCTGGACGGAGTCCTTCCGCAACACCGACCCGAAGGCGTTCTACGACTGTCTGGCCTTCTTCGACCGCCGGCACGGCCTCGCGCTGAGCGACCCCGTGGACGGAAAGTTCCGCATCCTGTCCACGAGCGACGGCGGCCGCTCCTGGCGGGTGCTGCCCGCGAGCGGCATGCCGCCCGCCCTGGACGGCGAGGGGGGCTTCGCCGCGAGCGGCCAGTGCCTGGTCACCTCGGGCCCGAAGGACGTCTGGCTCGCCACCGGCGGCGGCGCCCACGCGCGTGTGCTGCACTCCGGCGACCGGGGGCTGACCTGGACGGCCGCCGACACGCCGGTCCCGGCCGGCGATCCCGCCAGGGGTGTCTTCGCGCTCGCCTTCCGCGACCGAGGCCACGGGCTCGCCGTAGGGGGCGACTACCGGCCCGGCCAGGCCTCGCCGCACTCCGCCGCCGTCACCGCGGACGGCGGCCGCACCTGGACGCCGGCCGCCACGCCCCCGCCCGCCTACCGCTCCGGAGCCGCCTGGCTGCCGCACAGCCGCACCGCCGCGCTCGCCGTCGGCCCCACCGGCACCGACCTGACCACGGACGCCGGCCGCACCTGGCGGACGATCGACACCGGTTCGTACGACACCGTGACCTGCACACCCGACCTCAGCTGCTGGGCGGCCGGCGAGCAGGGGAGGGTGGCGCGGCTAGAACGCTGAGAGTGGCGCGGCTGGAACGCTGAGATGGGCGTCCGCAACCCGGGTACTCGCCTCCCACGGGAAGCGCGAGGAAGGGAGCGATCATGCCCGCCGGTTCCAGCTCCAAGCGTGAGCGTCAGTACGAGCACATCAAGAAGAGCGCGCAGGAACGGGGCGAGAGCACCAGGCGCGCCGAGGAGATCGCCGCACGGACCGTGAACAAGGAACGTGCCCGTTCCGGCGAGTCCAGCACCGCGAGCCGCACCTCGGTCAAGGACATGTCGTCCGGCGAGCGCGGCGGCAAGCGGTCGGGCCAGGGGCCCCAGGGCCCGACCTACGACCAGCTGTACAACGAGGCGAAGCAGCGCGGCATCGAGGGCCGTTCGCACATGAACAAGGGCCAGCTGCAGCGCGCGCTGAACGCCAGGAAGAGCTGACCCTCGCTGCTCAGGCCGGTGTCTGCCGGTGGCGCTCCAGCTCCGGAACCGTCTTCGTGGCGACGAACTCCGTGACGCGGTACGTGCACACGCCGCCGACAGTGAACGGGTCGGCCGCGACGATCTCCTCGATCCGGGCGCGGTCCTCGGCGACGGCGAGAATCACCCCGCCGTCCCGGGGGTTCTTGCGCCCGGAGGCCAGGAAGAAGCCGTTCTCGTACTGCTCCTCCAACCACGCCACGTGGTCCGGCAGCAGCGCGTCGACGGCGTCGAGGGGCGCGGTGTAGGTCAGCTCCAGCACGAACATGATCGCGAGCCTACCCCTCGGCTCCGACAGCGGGGCACGCGCCCGTACAGTCGACGTCACGATGACGACCGTAGGCGTATCCGCGGGCTGGCCCGCGACCGAGGAAGAGGCCCGCGCGGTACAGGACGAGCTGCGCGGCCGGGCGGTGCTGGACGAGCGCGGACCGGAGCCGGGGACGGGCCATGTCACGGGGGTCGACGTCGCCTACGACGACGACTGTGACCTGGTCGCCGCGGCGGCCGTCGTGCTGGACGCCGCCACCCTGGACGTCGTCGCCGAGGCGACGGCCGTCGGCCGGGTCTCCTTCCCGTATGTCCCGGGCCTGCTCGCCTTCCGCGAGATCCCCACCGTCCGGGCCGCCCTGGACCGGCTGCCGTGCCCGCCCGGCCTGGTCGTCTGCGACGGCTACGGCCTGGCCCATCCCCGCCGCTTCGGCCTCGCAAGCCACCTCGGCGTGCTCACCGGCCTGCCGGTCATCGGCGTCGCCAAGAACCCGTTCACCTTCACGTACGACGACCCCGGTGCGGAGCGGGGCGCTTGTACTCCGCTGCTCGCGGGTACCGAGGAGGTCGGCCGCGCGCTGCGCACCCGGGACGGCGTCAAACCGGTCTTCGTCTCCGTCGGCCACCGGGTGAGCCTGGACAACGCCCTGGCCCACACGCTGGCCCTGACCCCGCGCTACCGGCTGCCGGAGACCACGCGCCGGGCGGACGCCCTGTGCCGCCGGGCCCTCCGGGAAGCGGCACAGGGCGCGCCGACTGCGGCACGGGGCGCCGCGGGCGGCGCTCAGGAGGCCACGACGCGCCAGGCGCCGACCTCCTGATACTCCGAGTCGTAGACGGCCGAGCCGTCGCCCGGTTCGAGGGCGTAGTGCCGGAGATTGCCGCCCCAGTAGCGCAGGATCCGCCCCACCTCACCGGCGCGGTCCTGCGCCGACGCGCCCTCGTCCACGGTCACTTCGAGCACGAACTTCATGCCTCACCCGCCTCCTTCGGCTTCGGTTCTCCCGCCTGGGCTTCCATCGTTTCATTGAAAGACCTTGTGAGACTTTCGAGGCGATGGCAGTAGGCAGACGGGCGGAGCCGGGTGCGCAAGTCTCAAACCGGGGAGGAGCTCGGATGGGCGGCTGCCACCCGGAAGGTGATCCCGGCGGCGCGCAGCCGCCCGGTCAGGGCGTCGCCCATCGCCTGTGCCGTGGTGACCTGCCCGGCCGTCGCCGGGAGGTCGTCGAAGGCCAGGCACAGGGCCGCCTCGGCGAACATCTTCGCCGTCTCGTCGTAACCCGGGTCGCCGCCCGCGACCTCGGTGAACACGCGCCGGCCGCCGCCCTCGCCCACGAACCGCACCGTGAACCGGCTCCGCGCCCGCCTCTCCGCGCTCGGTCCGTCCCCCGGCCGCAGCCGGTCCGACAACCAGCGCCGCGCGGGCGGCAGTTGGGCTGCCGCCAGCACCGTGCCGACGGCGGCGACCCCGCCGAGGGCGACCGGCAGGTGCCGCACCGCCGCGTAGTGCCGGTAGCGGAAGTCGGGGCCGTACCGGTCGAGGGCCTTGGCCGAGCGGGCCACGATCTGCGGGTCGACGGTCGGCAGCGGCAGCGCCCAGGAACCGACCTCCCGGGCGAACCGCGGCGCGCCCGTGGGCGCCGCGACCCGGCGTCCCCTCAGCCGTGGCTCGTGCCGGTCCCGAGCGCGCGCGGCGGCCAGCAGCTGCCGGCCGCGCGCGAACTGGTTCAGCGCCGAGGCCAGGGTGCCGCCGGAGAAGGCGGCGTCGACGTTCACATAGCCGTCCACGGTCAGCGGCACCCCCTCCGGCAGCTGCCGGACCGTGAAGTACACCCCCAGGTCGTGGGGTACCGAGTCGAAGCCACAGGCGTGCACCAGCCGCGCACCGGTCTCCCGCGCGCGCGTGTCGTGCCGGACGTACATCAGGTTGATGAACTCCGGCTCGCCGGTCAGATCCAGATAGTCGGTGCCCGCGTCCGCGCAGGCGGCGACCAGTTGCTCGCCGTACAGCACGTACGGCCCGACGGTCGTGGCCACCACGCGCGCGTGCCCGGCGAGGGCGTGCAGGCTCGCGGGTTCGGCCACGTCGGCCCGCAGGACGCCGACGTCCGCGCCGCCGGGCAGCCGCTGGCACAGCCGCTCCAGCTTCCGTCCGTCCCGGCCCGCCACCGCCCAGCGCAGGTCCTTCGGCGCGTGCGCGGCGAGGTACTCCGCCGTGAGGGAGCCGACGAAGCCGGTGGCTCCGAAGAGCACGAGGTCGTATGGACGATCCGTCCTGTTCAGGCTGCTCATGACACCCCTTGGGCCCGCAGCTCGCGCCGCTGTCGGTGGCTGAGGCTAGCGTGAGGAGAACGCGTGAGGACGACCAGCCCGGAGGCAGTGGTGGCCGCAGCCGAGAACGCCCCGAAGAAGCGGGAGAAAGCAGGCGAGTTCGCGCGGTGTCCCCCCGAGGCCGCCGAAGAGTTCCCGTGAGTTTCCGTGAGTTCCCGTGGGGCGAGACCGTCGCCGCGGAACGCTGTGCGGCCCTTCTCGACGCACGTGCCCCATAGCACACTCCGTGCCGACCGTGGCGCACCCGCCCCTCACTCTCCCGGGTGATCCGTGTGGAGCCGGGCACTTGGCTAAGCGCTTGCTCGTTGGGTCTTGTGTCCGGTGGAACGTGTTCTTAGCATCGCCGGTGTTACATCAGTTGTGTCACACATGTCAGGGGGCTGGAGCATGACGACGGCAGGGACGCCGGCGACGCCGGGCGGCGGTCCGCTCTCCGGTGTGCGCGTGGTCGAGCTGGCCGGCATCGGACCCGGCCCGTTCGCCGCCATGCTCCTCGCGGACCTGGGCGCCGACGTGGTCCGGGTGGACCGCCCGGGCGGTCCCGGCCTCGCGATCGACCCCGCGTACGACATCACCAACCGCAACAAGCGCTCGATCGTGGTCGACCTGAAGGCACCGGACGGCCCCGCGCGCGTACTGGACCTCGCCGAGCGAGCCGACGTCCTCATCGAGGGCTACCGCCCCGGCGTCGCCGAGCGGCTCGGTGTCGGCCCCGAGGACTGCCACGCCCGCAACCCCCGCCTGGTGTACGGCCGTATGACCGGCTGGGGCCAGGACGGCCCGCTCGCCGACCGCGCGGGCCACGACGTGGCCTACATCGCGCTCACCGGCACCCTCGGCATGATCGGCCGCCCGGACGAGCCCCCGCCCGTCCCGGCGAACCTGCTGGGCGACTACGCGGGCGGCTCGCTCTACCTGGTGGTGGGCGTCCTCGCCGCCCTGCACCACGCCCGCGCGACCGGCACCGGACAGGTCGTCGACGCCGCCATCGTCGACGGCACGGCCCATATGTCCACCATGATCCACGGCATGCTCGCGGCCGGCGGCTGGCAGGACCGGCGCGCCGCCAACCTCCTCGACGGCGGCTGCCCGTACTACGGCACCTACGAGACGGCCGACGGGAAGTACATGGCGGTCGGCGCCCTGGAGGGGCAGTTCTACGCGGAGTTCCTGCGCCTGCTCGGCCTGGACGACCTGGCCCCTGCCCGCAAGGACTGGACCCGCTGGGGCGAGCTGCGCGAGCGCGTCGCCGCCCGCTTCAAGTCCCGCACCCGCGACGAGTGGACGGCCGTCTTCGAGGGAACCGACGCCTGTGTGGCCCCGGTGCTGTCCCTGCGCGAGGCCCCGCACCACCCCCATCTCGCCGCCCGCGGCACCTTCACCGAACACGCCGGCCTCACCCAGCCGGCCCCCGCCCCCCGGTTCTCCGCGACCCCCACCGCCGTCCGCACCGGCCCCGCCCTGCCGGGCGCCGACACGGAGACGGTGGCCCGGGACTGGGGGATACCCGCACCCGCGGACGACGCCCCGGCCACCGAGGCCGACTGACCCCGCCCACCCCGCTCGGCCCACCCTCCCGAAAGGCACACCAGTGAGCACCGAAGCGTACGTGTACGACGCGATCCGCACCCCGCGCGGCCGCGGCAAGGCGAACGGCGCCCTGCACGGCACGAAGCCCATCGACCTGGTCGTCGGTCTCATCCACGAGATCCGCGACCGCTTCCCCGGCCTCGACCCGGCCGCCATCGACGACATCGTCCTCGGCGTCGTCGGACCGGTCGGCGACCAGGGCTCCGACATCGCCCGGATCGCCGCGATCGCCGCCGGACTGCCGGACACGGTCGCGGGCGTACAGGAGAACCGCTTCTGTGCGTCGGGCCTGGAGGCCGTCAACCTGGCCGCGGCCAAGGTCCGTTCCGGCTGGGAGGACCTGGTCCTCGCGGGCGGCGTGGAGTCCATGTCCCGGGTCCCGATGGCCTCCGACGGCGGCGCCTGGTTCAACGACCCGATGACCAACCTCGCCGTGAACTTCGTGCCGCAGGGCATCGGCGCCGACCTGATCGCCACGATCGAGGGCTTCTCCCGCCGGGACGTCGACGAGTACGCGGCCCTGTCCCAGGAGCGTGCGGTCACCGCCTGGAAGGAGGGCCGCTTCGACCGCTCGGTCGTCCCCGTCAAGGACCGCAGCGGCCTGGTCGTCCTCGACCACGACGAGCATCCGCGCCCCGGCACCACCGCCGACTCCCTGGCGAAGCTCAAGCCGTCGTTCGCCGACATCGGCGAGCTGGGCGGCTTCGACGCTGTCGCCCTGCAGAAGTACCACTGGGTCGAGAAGATCGACCACGTCCACCACGCGGGCAACTCCTCCGGCATCGTGGACGGCGCCTCGCTCGTCGCGATCGGCTCCAAGGAGGTCGGCGAGCGCCACGGCCTCACTCCGCGCGCGCGGATCGTCTCCGCGGCCGTCTCCGGCTCCGAGCCCACCATCATGCTCACCGGGCCCGCCCCCGCCACCCGCAAGGCCCTTGCCAAGGCCGGCCTCACCATCGACGACATCGACCTGGTCGAGATCAACGAGGCGTTCGCCGCGGTCGTCCTGCGCTTCGTCAAGGACATGGGCCTCAGCCTCGACAAGGTCAATGTCAACGGCGGCGCCATCGCCCTCGGCCACCCGCTCGGCGCGACCGGCGCGATGATCCTCGGCTCGCTCATCGACGAACTGGAGCGCCAGGACAAGCGCTACGGCCTCGCCACCCTCTGCGTCGGCGGCGGCATGGGCATCGCCACCATCGTCGAGCGCATCTGAACTCCCCGCGGAATCACGAGACTTCCGAGACCTCAACGGAGACAACCGTCATGACCGAGAGCACCACCATCCGCTGGGAGCAGGACGACACCGGTGTCGTCACCCTCGTCCTGGACGACCCCAACCAGTCCGCGAACACCATGAACCAGGCGTTCCGTGACTCACTCGCCGCGATCACCGACCGGCTCGAGGCCGAGCGGGACTCGATCCGCGGCATCATCTTCACCTCCGCCAAGAAGACCTTCTTCGCCGGCGGCGATCTGCGCGACCTGATCCGGGTCACCCCGGAGACCGCCCAGGACCTCTTCGACGGCGGCCTCGCCATCAAGCGGAACCTGCGCCGCATCGAGACCCTCGGCAAGCCGGTCGTCGCCGCGATCAACGGCGCCGCCCTCGGCGGCGGCTTCGAACTGGCCCTCGCCTGCCACCACCGGGTCGCCCTCGACACCTCCGGGACCAAGATCGGCTGCCCCGAGGTCACCCTCGGCCTGCTCCCCGGAGGCGGCGGAGTCGTCCGCACCGTACGGCTGCTGGGCATCGCCGACGCCCTGCTGAAGGTGCTCCTCCAGGGCCAGCAGTACAACGCACGGCGGGCCCAGGAGAACGGTCTCGTCCACGAGGTCGCCGCGACCCCCGAGGAACTGCTTGCCAAGGCCCGCGCCTTTATCGACGCGAACCCCGAGTCGCAGCAGCCCTGGGACAAGCCCGGCTACCGGATCCCGGGCGGTACGCCCGCCAACCCGAAGTTCGCCGCCAACCTGCCGGCCTTCCCGGCCACCCTGCGCAAGCAGACGAACGGCGCGCCCTACCCGGCCCCGCGCAACATCCTCGCCGCGGCCGTCGAGGGCTCCCAGGTCGACTTCGAGACCGCCCAGGTGATCGAAGCCCGCTACTTCGTCGAGCTGGCCGCCGGACAGACCTCGAAGAACATGATCCAGGCGTTCTTCTTCGACCTCCAGGCCGTCGACTCCGGCGCCAACCGCCCGAAGGGCATCGAGCCCCGCCAGGTCCGCAAGGTCGCCGTCCTCGGCGCCGGCATGATGGGCGCCGGCATCGCCTACTCGTGCGCCCGCGCCGGCATCGACGTCGTCCTGAAGGACGTCTCCCAGGAAGCGGCCGACAAGGGCAAGAGCTACTCCGAGAAGCTGTGCGCCAAGGCCGTCGCCAAGGGCCGTACCAGCCAGGAGAAGGCGGACGCGCTGCTCGCCCGGATCACGCCCACCGCCGAGGCCGCCGACCTCGCGGGCTGCGACGCGGTGATCGAGGCCGTCTTCGAGGACACCTCGCTCAAGCACAAGGTGTTCCAGGAGATCGAGTCCGTCGTCGCCCCGGACGCGCTGCTGTGCTCCAACACCTCCACCCTGCCCATCACCACGCTCGCCGAGGGCGTGGAGCGGCAGACCGACTTCATCGGGCTGCACTTCTTCTCCCCGGTCGACAAGATGCCGCTGGTGGAGATCATCAAGGGCGAGCGCACCGGCGACGAGGCCCTCGCCCGGGCCTTCGACCTGGTCCGGCAGATCAACAAGACGCCGATCGTGGTGAACGACTCGCGCGGCTTCTTCACCTCCCGGGTGATCGGCCACTTCATCAACGAGGGCGTCGCCATGGTCGGCGAAGGCATCGAGCCGGCTTCCGTGGAGCAGGCCGCCGCCCAGGCTGGCTACCCCGCCAAGGTCCTCTCCCTCATGGACGAGCTGACCCTCACCCTCCCGCGCAAGATCCGGGGCGAGACCAGGAAGGCCGTCGAGGAGTCGGGCGGCACCTGGACGGCGCACCCGGCGGAGGCGGTCATCGACCGCATGGTCGACGAGTTCGGCCGCCCCGGCCGCAGCGGCGGCGCCGGCTTCTACGACTACACCGAGGACGGCAAGCGGGCCGGACTCTGGCCGGGCCTGCGCGAGCACTTCGCCAAGCCCGGGTACGAGATCCCGTTCCGGGACATGCAGGAGCGGATGCTCTTCGCCGAGGCGCTCGACACCGTGCGGCTCCTGGAGGAGGGCGTGCTGACCTCGGTCGCCGACGCCAACATCGGCTCGATCTTCGGCATCGGCTTCCCGGGCTGGACCGGCGGTGTGCTCCAGTACGTCAACGGCTACGAAGGAGGCCTGCCCGGCTTCGTGGCCCGCGCGCGGGAGCTCGCCGAGGCCTACGGCGAGCGCTTCGCTCCGCCCGCGCTGCTCGTGGAGAAGGCCGAGAAGGGGGAGCGCTTCAGCGACTGACGTCCGGTTCCGGGAGGTCCGGATCCGATCCGCTGACCCACTCGCTCAGCTCTTCCCGCAGCGAGCGCTGGAACGTCGTCAGCAGCGCCTGCACCACCAAGGGGTGCATGTGCGCCGACAGGGACTTCACGTCCTGCGCGTCCCGCTCCGCCACCTCGCCACGGAAGAGCTGGGAGAGCTCGTGAGCCGCGGCGCGCGAGTGCTCGATGAGCACCTTGCGCGCCGCGAGGATCACCTCCTGCGACAGCGGTACGTCGAGGAGCTGCACCCCGAGCCGGAGCAGCCCCGAGTCGACGCGGAAGGTGCCGCCGTCCGTGTCGTCGCCGTCCGTCGCCATGACGACGTTCATCGCCGCGAGCCGCTCCACGTCCGCGCCGGACAACGGCCGCCCGGCCCTCCGCTCCAGTTCCCGGCGCGACACCGTATCCACTGCGTCCGGCGCCCACGAGGCGACCACCGCACGGTGAATGGCCAGGTCGTGCGGGGTGAGATCGGGCGGCAGCTGCCGCAGGTACCGCTCGATGGCCGCCAGTGTCATGCCCTGCTGCTGGAGCTCTTCGATGAGGGCCAGCCGCGCCACATGCCCGGGGCCGTAGCGGCCCACCCGGCGCGGACCGATCTCCGGCGGCGGGAGCAGCCCCTTGCTGCCGTAGAAGCGGACGGTGCGGACCGTGACGCCCGTGCGGGCGGCCAGCTCGTCGATGGTGAGGGCCTGCTCGTCGGCGTCGCTCCTCGCGTCGGTCGTCATGTGCAGCAGTATCGCTGTCTCACCAATGGTGTGAAACCCATGGTGAACGTTGTATGACCTCTGAGTGGATCGTGTGAGAAGCAACGCTCTGTGACATGGGCCACCGCGTACCCGCGGATCTTTCTGGGAAGCTGCTGCCTTGGTCTGTGCCGCAACTCGACAGGGTGGTGCGGGCCGATCCCTGCACGACCCCCGGGCTCACAAGGCCCGGGCGCACCAGGAAGTGGAACCACCCGTGAGCAAGGACGCCGTGCAATCGGCACAGGCCGCGACCCCCCGGGCGGCTCAGACGCCCGTGGACGCGGGCGACGCCGGATACAGCAAGGACCTCAAGGCCCGCCACATCAACATGATTGCCATCGGCGGCGCCATCGGCACCGGCCTCCTCCTGGGCGCCGGTGGCCGCCTGCACAACGCCGGCCCGGCGCTGGCCCTGGCCTACCTGGTCTGCGGCGTCTTCGCCTTCTTCGTCGTCCGGGCCCTGGGCGAGCTGGTCCTGTACCGGCCGTCCTCCGGCTCCTTCGTGTCGTACGCACGTGAGTTCCTCGGCGAGAAGGGCGCCTATGTCGCCGGCTGGATGTACTTCCTGAACTGGTCGACCACCGGTATCGCCGACATCACCGCGATCGCGCTCTACACGCACTACTGGAGCATGTTCACCAGCATTCCCCAGTGGGTGCTCGCCCTGATCGCCCTCGCGGTGGTCCTGGCCGTGAACCTGATCTCGGTGAAGATCTTCGGCGAGATGGAGTTCTGGTTCGCGATCATCAAGGTCGCCACCATCGTCGGCTTCATGCTGATCAGCATTTTCCTGCTGGCCACCCAGCACAAGGTCGGCGGCCACACCCCCGGCCTGAGCGTGATCACCGACCACGGCGGCGTCTTCCCGCACGGCGTGATGCCGGTCGTCCTGGTCATGCAGGGCGTGATCTTCGCCTACGCCGCCCTGGAACTGGTCGGCGTGGCCGCCGGCGAGACCGCCGAGCCGGAGAAGGTCGTCCCGCGCGCGGTGAACTCGATCATGTGGCGGGTGGGCCTGTTCTACGTCGGTTCCGTCGTCCTCCTCGCCCTGCTGCTGCCGGGTTCCGTGTACTCCGCCGACCAGAGCCCGTTCGTCACGGTCCTGTCGAAGATCGGCGTCCCGGCGGCCGGTGACGTGATGAACCTGGTCGTGCTGACCGCCGCGATGTCCTCGCTGAACTCCGGCCTCTACTCCACCGGCCGCATCCTGCGCTCGATGGCCATGGCGGGCTCCGCCCCCAAGTTCACCGCCAAGATGAGCCGCAGCCAGGTGCCCTACGGCGGCATCCTGCTGACCTGCGCGGTCTGCGTGCTCGGCGTCGGCCTGAACTACCTGGTGCCCAGCCAGGCCTTCGAGATCGTGCTGAACGTCGCCTCCCTCGGCATCATCAGCACGTGGGTGATCATCATGATCTGCCACATGGTCTTCGTCCGCCGTGCCCGCGCCGGCCTGGTGACCCGGCCGCACTTCCAGCTGAAGTTCAGCCCGGTCGCCGAGATCGCCACGATCGTCTTCCTGCTGGTCTGCCTCGGCATGATGTGGAACGACCCCGACGTCGGCCGCAAGACCATCCTGCTGATCCCAGTGATCGCCGTCCTGCTGGTCGCCGGCTGGTTCGCCGTGCGCCGCCGGGTGTCCGCGAACACCGACAAGGAACTGGCAGAGATGACGAATTAGCAGCTCAGAGCCACTGTCAGTGGCATCGCCTACGGTGGCGTCATGTCGGAGATCAAGTATGTCCGGGGTGACGCCACCGTGCCGTCGGTCAAGGGCGCCAAGGTGATCGCCCATGTCTGCAACGACCTCGGCGGCTGGGGGAAGGGCTTCGTGCTCGCGCTCTCGCGACGCTGGCCGGAGCCGGAGAGGGCGTACCGCACCTGGCACCGCGACCGCGCTCACAACGACTTCGGCCTGGGCGCCGTCCAACTGGTCCGGGTCGAGCCGTCCGTGTGGGTGGCCAACATGATCGGCCAGCACGGGATCAGAACGGGAAGCAAGGGCGTCCCCGTCCGCTACGAGGCCATCGACACCGCCCTCGCCCGCCTCGCCGACGACGTGATCGAACGCGGTGCCTCCGTGCACATGCCCCGCATAGGCTGCGGCCTGGCGGGCGGCAAGTGGTCCCGCATCGAGCCGCTCATCACCGAGCGGCTCATCAAGCGGGGCACAGCGGTGACGGTGTACGACCACGGAGAGGCCGCCGGATGAGCTCACAGACCCCTGCCACGGACGTCCTGGTGCTGGGCGGATCCGGGGTGGACACGATCATCCACGTCCCCGAACTGCCCCTCCCGTACGCCGACAGCTACATGATCGACACCGGGATCCGTACCCGGGCCGGGCAGACCGGCGACTTCGTCGCGCTCGGGCTCAGCGCGCTCGGCCTGCGCACCCACCACCTCGACCTCGTCGGCGACGACCCCGAGGGCGACCTGGTGCGGGCCCTGCACCGTGAGCACGGCATCGGCCTGACCGCGCTGCCGCAGCCCGCCGGCACCCGGCGCGCGGTCAACCTCGTCGGCCCGGACGGCCGCCGCCTGTCCCTGTACGACACCAGCCGCGCCCGCCCCGGCGACCGCTTCCCGCCGGAGAGACTGCGCATGCTGGCCGGGGCGAGCCGGCATGTGCACGTGACGATCACCCCGCCCTGCGCCGACGCCCTGCCGTTGCTGACCGAGACGGGCGTCCCCCTGTCCACGGACCTGCACGACTGGGACGGCGAGAACCCGTACCACGAGCCGTTCGCCTACGCGGCGGACACGGTCTTCCTGTCGGCCGCCGCACTGACCGACCCCGAGCGGACCCTGCGCCGCATCGCCGAGCGGGGCCGGGCCCGGACCGTCGTCGCCACCGCCGGAGCCGAGGGCGCGTATCTCCTGGCCGACGGTGAGCTGAGCCATGTGCCCGCGGTGCCGCCGCCCGCGCCGGTGGTGGACTCCAACGGCGCGGGCGACGCCTTCGCCGCCGCGTTCCTCTACGGCCGCCTCAGCGGCGAGCCGCCCGAGCGCTGCGCCCGCTACGGCGCGATCGCGGGCGCGCACGCCTGCACGATCCCGGCCTCCCGAGCGGAGCCGATAGGCCGGGACGACCTGCTCGGGCGGGCGGCCGCACCGAGACCCTGAACTGCCCCGAGGTCAGCGCCCCTGCGTCTGCCGTCCCGGCTCCTGGCCGTCGCGCGCCGCCTCGATCTTCTTCCAGGACTTCGGCTGCGCCGGCTTCGTACCCGCCTTCGCCAGGGACGCCGCGTGGCCCGCGAATGTGGCCGGCTTCGACGGCTGGAACAGCCAGGTGCCGAACAGCGAGGCGAGCGGTTTGCCGGAGACCTGCTCGGCGTACCGCTCGAAGTCGGCCACCGAGGCGTTGCCGTACGCGTGCTCCTTCGGCCAGCCCTTCAGGATGGCGAAGAACGCGTCGTCACCGACCGCGTTGCGCAGCGCCTGGATGGCGAGGGCACCCCGGTCGTAGACCGCGCCGTCGAACTGCTTGTCCGGACCGGGATCACCGGGCTTGACCGTCCAGAACGGGTCGTCGGCCGGGTGCGAGGCGTACACGTAGTCGGCCAGCTCCTGCGTGGTGCCCTCGCCCTCGTGCTCGGACCACAGCCACTGCGCGTACGTCGCGAAGCCCTCGTTGATCCAGATGTCCTTCCAGTCCTTCAGCGACACATCGTCGCCGTACCACTGGTGGGCCAGTTCATGCACGACCACGGAGGCGTTGGAGCCCTTCGCGAACTGCTTCGGGCTGTAGTAGACGCGGGTCTGGGTCTCCAGGGCGTACCCGGTGGTGGTGTTCGGCACGTACCCGCCGGCCGAACTGAACGGATACGGCCCGAAATAGCCGCTCAGCCAGTCGACGAGCTCCCCGGTGCGCTCCACGCTCGCCCGCGCGGCCCCGTCGTTGTCGCCGAGGTCCTTGCTGTAGGCGTTGACGACCGGCACCCCGCCGTCGGAGGTGCTCGTCGTGATGTCGAACTTGCCGATCGCGAGGGTGGCCAGATAGGTCGCCTGCGGCTTGTTCTCCCGCCAGCTGTACCGCGTCCAGCCCAGCTTCGAACTGGTCGCCTGCAGCGTGCCGTTGGAGATGGCCTGGGTGCCGTCCGGCACGGCCACCGACACGTCGTAGGTGGCCTTGTCGCTCGGGTGGTCGTTGCTGGGGAACCACCACCAGGCGGCCTCGGGCTCATCGGCGGCCACCGCGCCGTCGGGCGTGCGGTGCCAGGTGTTGAAGCCGTAGGCGCTCTTCGTCGACGGCACCCCGCTGTAGCGGACGACGACCGAGATCGGCGTGTCCTTGGCCAGCGGCGTCTTCGGCGTGATCACCAGCTCGTGCTGGCCGGAGGTCGTGAAGGCGGCCTTGGCACCGTTGACCCGCACCTCGCTCACGTCCAGCAGGAAGTCCAGGTCGAAGCTGGACAGGTCCTGCGTGGTCTTCGCCAGGATCGTCGCCGTGCCCTGCAACTCGTCCGTCTTCGGCTGGTACTGGAGCCTCAGGTCGTAGTGCGAGACGTCGTAGCCGCCGTTGCCGTAGTCGGGGTAGTAGGGGTCGCCGATGCCCGGCGCGCCGGGGGCGTAGCTCGCGGCCGATGCCGGGATCGCCAGCAGGAGGGAGGCCGCCGCGAGCGCGCCCGGCGCGATGATTCTGCGGTGCACGTAAGCTCCAAGTCGTCTGGACTGCAGGTCCGTTCGGAGAACTCTGTTCGGAGCCTATTCAGTCCCTGTGGCCCCTGACCTGTCCATGGCCCCCGCTGTCACACGATCGCCATTCAGCCGTCATGAGCGCCCGTGCCTCCTAAAGTCCTCTTCTGCACGGGAGTTCACCGGAGTACCGTCCGCGCATGCCGATTCGTACTCCCATCCGCAGGCGCCTCACGATCCGGAGAGCGCTCGCGACAACGGTTGTCGCCATCCTGACGGCCGCCTTCCTCGCCCCTGCCGCCGCGCAAGCCGGCACCCACCAGGGCCGGCCGGCCGGTGAGAGCCGGCCCGTCTACTCCTACGCCCACGCCATCCGCGAGTCCGTCTGGGTCGACACCGGCCTCGACCAGGACGGCGACGGAAAGCCCGACCGCGTCGCCGCCGACATCGTCCGGCCCGCCGAACCCGCCCGCCAGGGCCGCAAGGTGCCCGTCATCATGGACGCGAGCCCCTACTACTCCTGCTGCGGACGCGGCAACGAGAGCCAGGTCAAGACGTACGACGCGCAGGGCCATGTCGTCCAGATGCCGCTGTTCTACGACAACTACTTCGTGCCCCGCGGCTACGCCGTCGTCGGCGTGGACCTCGCCGGCTCCAACCGCTCCGACGGTTGTGTCGACGTCGGCGGCCGCTCCGACGTCCGGTCCGCGAAGGCCGTCATCGACTGGCTGAACGGCCGCGCCACGGCGTACACGAGCCGGACCGGGACGAAGACCGTCCAAGCCGGCTGGACCAACGGCCGCACCGGCATGATCGGCAAGAGCTGGGACGCCACGATCGCCAACGGCGTCGCCGCCACCGGAGTCCAAGGCCTGAAGACCATCGTCCCGATCAGCGGCATCTCCTCCTGGTACGACTACTACTTCGCGCAGGGCGCCCCGCTGTACGACGGCGGCCCCGCCGGCCTCGCCGGCGACGTGGAGAGCGACCCGGCCAAGGCCCACTGCGCGGCCGTACAGAAGAAACTCACCGACGGCAGCCCGCGCAGCGGCGACTGGACCCCGCTGTGGACCGAGCGGAACTACGTCAAGGACGCGGCGAAGGTGCGTGCCAGCGTCTTCCTGGTGCACGGCATGCAGGACCTCAACGTCCGCACCAAGCACTTCGGCCAGTGGTGGGACGCCCTCGCCCAGCACGGGGTGCACCGCAAGATCTGGCTCTCCCAGACCGGGCACGTCGACCCCTTCGACTACCGGCGCGGCGCCTGGGTCGATACCCTGCACCGGTGGTTCGACCATGAACTCCTCGGCTACGACAACGGCATCGACCGCGAGCCGATGGCCGACATCGAACGTCACCCCGACCAGTGGGTCACCTCCCGCGTCTGGCCGCCGCAGACCACCAGCAGCACGGTCCTGCACCCGGCCCCCGGCACGAAGGCCGGCGTCGGCACGCTCGGCCTGCGCCCCGCGACCGGCACCGAGACCTTCACGGACGACCCGAAGCTGAGCGAGACCGACTGGGCGGCCCACCTCACCACGCCCACCCCCGAGAAGTCGGGCTTCCTCACCGCGCCCCTCACCCAAGACCTGCGCCTGTCCGGCTCGTCCACGGTGACGGTGACCGCGACCCCGACCACCACCTCGGCCCACCTGTCCGCCGTCCTGGTCGACCTCGGCCCGGACGCCATCCGCGACTACGCCGACAAGGCCGAGGGCATCACCACCCTCACCGATCGCACCTGCTGGGGCGAGAGCACAGCCGGGGACAGCGCCTGCTTCAAGGAGACCAAGGCCAAGACGGCCAAGGTCGACTACACCGTGTTCAGCCGCGGCTGGGCCGACCTCGGCCACTATGCGTCCCCGGACAAGGGCGTTCCCCTCACCCCGGGCAAGGCGTACACGATGACTCTCCGTCTCGCGGCCACCGATCATGTCGTCCCCCAGGGCCACCGGCTGGCCCTGATCATCGCGGGCACGGACAAGGACCTCATCGACCCGCCCGCCTCGAAGCCGACGCTCACGGTCGATCTCTCCGGTACGACGGCCGCCCTGCCGCTGGTCGGCGGCGCGTCGGCGTTCACCCACGCCACGTCCGGCACGGTGGCCACGGCGCCGGCGCCGGCGCCTGGCACCCTGGAAGGGGTTGGCGTGCCCAGCGCCGTGCGGCGCATCCCGATGTAGTCGCTGTGCGGCTTGGGGGGGGCGGGGGCACTTGGCTGTGGCCGGGTGCCGGGTGCCGGGTGCCGGGTGCCGGGTGCCGGGTGCCGGTGCGCCGTGGCTGGGCGCGCCCGCGCGGCGGAGCCGCATATCGAAACAGCCCCGCACCCCTGGGGGAACTGCCGTGCCATCGGCCTGACAGCGCTGGTGAGTGCCCCCAACCCCTGCCCCAGCCGCAGCGCAGGGCCGCTCAGGCGGCCGGGGACGCCAGCCCGGCCGCCTCGCGCGCACACCCCCACGCCACCGTGATCCCGGCCCCGCCGTGCCCGTAGTTGTGCACCAGCACGCGGCCGTCCGGCAAGGACTGCCGTTCCAGTCGTACGGCGTCGCGGGCCGGTCGTAGCCCCACGCGGTGGGCCAGGACCCGCGCGCCCGCGATCTCCGGGCGGATCTCCGCGCAGCGGGCGACGATCGCCGTCGCGGTGGCCGGGTCCGGCTCCAGGGACCAGGCGTCGTCCTCCGCCGTACCGCCGAGCAGCAGCCCGCCCGGCTGCGGGATGAAGTACGTGGAGGCGGCGGAGGCGTGGGCGACGGAGCCGAACCAGGTCGTGATGCCCGGGTTCGCCACGACCACCAGCTGTCCGCGCACCGGACGCACCGCCGGATCCGGCACCAGCGAACGCGCGCCCAGCCCCGTGCAGTTGACCACGACCGGCGCCGGCACGGCGGCGAGGTCGGTCACCTCACGGATCTCCACCGCACCGCCCGCCTTGGCCAGCCGCTCCCGCAGCCATGCCAGATGCACCGGCATGTCGATCACCGGGAGCCGCGCCGCCACCCCGTCGGCCACCGCCCGCAGGCTCGCCACCCGGCCCGCCCACGCGCCCAGTTCGTCCAGCCGGATCCCCTGCTGTACACCGTCGACCAGGCGTACGCCCGTCTCCTCGGGCCGGTCCGCCAACTCCTCGTACACGGCGAGGGACGCCAGCGCCCACGCGCCCACCAGCGGCTCGGGTTCGATGCGGTACGGCCACCACAGGCCGCCGGCGACCGCCGAGGTCGTACCCCCGGCGGGCTCCCGCGCCCAGACCCGTACCCGCCGCCCGGACTCGGCCAGCACCACGGCCGTCGTCAGCCCGGCGACCCCGCTCCCGACCACGATCACTTCGTCATTCGGCTCGCTGTCCACGCCAGGACGATAGGCCCTGTCCGGACGAGTCTCTCCTGGCGCGCTCACATTCGTACCGGCGTGGGGATACTCACCACATGTCTGCCGCATACGCGACCTTCGGCCTGGCTCCGGCGATCCGTGCCGGCGGTGTGCTCGCCGACGGCGGCTACCAGGTTCACCGTGACTTCGTGGACTTCGTCGTGGACGGCCGTCCGCTGCTGTTCCAGCTCTCCGACCTGGACGCCGTCTCGCCGCTCGCCTCGGACGTGCCGCCCGCCATCTTCACGGAACAGGTGCGCGCGCTGCTGCTGGAGGCCGAGCCACCGCTGCCGGACGGCCGGTTCGTCATCTACGGCTGCCCCGAGTGCGCGGACCTCGGCTGCGGGGCGGTCACCGCCGTCATCGAGCGCGACGGCGAGGACTACATCTGGCGGGATTTCGCCTGGCAGACGGACGAGCACGCCGACCTGGAACTCAACGGCTACCAGGGCGTCGGGCCGTTCCGCTTCCACGGTGCCGAATACCGCGCCGCCCTGACCTCCCTGAGCGAAGGCCCGCCCCGCCGCCGCGTGCTGCTGATCGGCGCCCGGGTCGCGTTCCTGGCCAAGCTGGCCGCCGCGCTGCGCACCATCGGCATCGGCGCCGACATCACCCAGGACGCCCGCGCCGTCCTCGCCGAGGAACTGCGCGGCTACGGCGCGGTCGCCTTCGGGCGCGCGGTCGGCGAGGCCGAACGGGCCGCCGTGCGCGAGGCCTTCGAGCACGCAGGGGTCGACGTCGCCCGGGTGGACGGGCTGGCCCCGATCGTGCCGTTGCTGGTCGCCCAGATCGAGCACGCCCTGGACCGCAGCCCGCACGCGCAGCGCAGGCTCACCACGCTGGCCGGCGCCGACGGTGCCGCGGAGGTCGAGGTGACCTCGGCGTGCCGGGTGCGGATCACCGCCTACCGCCTCGACCGGCTCTACCGCACCCACACCCGCGAGGTCTTCGACGGAGTCCTGGAGCCCGGCCTGCACCGCGTCCCGCTGGATCCGCGGGCGGTCAAGGGGGAGGCGTACCTCGTCGCCCGTACGACGGGAGAGGTGCTCGCGGCGCCGGTCACCGGTGGGAGACGCGGCTGAGGCGCGGGTACAGGGGCCGTCGGGAATCGTGGCCGGGGTGCGGGTACAGGGGCCGCCCGGAAACACGGCTGAGGTGCGGGCACACGGCCCGCCGGGAAACGCGGCTGAGGTGCGGGTGCGGGGCCCATTAGGATCGGCTTCCTGATGACTGCCACCCTCGTCGCCAAGAACCTCGCCGCCGGGCACGGCGACCGTTCCCTGTTCTCCGGGCTCGACCTCGTCGTCGCGCCCGGCGACGTGATCGGTCTCGTCGGTGCCAACGGCGCGGGCAAGTCCACCCTGCTCAGGCTGCTCGCCGGACTGACCCCGCCCGAACAGGGCGAGCTGCGGCTGTCCCCGCCGGCGGCGACCGTCGGCCATCTGCCCCAGGAGCCGGAGCGCAGGCCGGGGGAGACCGTCCGGGAGTTCCTGGCCCGCCGCACCGGCGTCGCCGAGGCACAGCGCGTCATGGACGAGGCCACCCAGGCCCTGGTCGACGGCGCGCCCGGCGCCGACGACGCCTACGCGACCGCCCTGGAACGCTGGCTCGGCCTCGGCGGCGCCGATCTGGACGAGCGCGCGGAGGACGTCGCCGACTCCCTCGCCCTCGCCGTCGGCATGGACCAGCCGATGACCGCCCTCTCCGGCGGCCAGGCCGCCCGCGCCGGCCTCGCCTCCCTCCTGCTCTCCCGCTACGACGTCTTCCTCCTGGACGAGCCCACCAACGACCTGGATCTGGACGGCCTGGAGCGCCTGGAAGGCTTCGTCACCGGCCTGCGCGCCGGCACGGTCGTCGTCAGCCACGACCGCGAGTTCCTCACCCGCACGGTCACCAAGGTCCTCGAACTCGACCTCGCCCAGCGGCAGATCAACCTCTACGGCGGCGGCTACGCGGCCTACCTGGAGGAACGCGAGGTCGCCCGCCGGCACGCCCGCGAGGACTACGAGGAGTACGCCGACAAGAGGGCCGCTCTCCAGGACCGCGCGCAGATGCAGCGGTCCTGGATGGACAAGGGCGTGAAGAACGCCCGGCGCAAGGCCGGCAACGACAACGACAAGATCGGCCGCAAGTTCCGCAGCGAGGCCAGCGAGAAGCAGGCCGCCAAGGCGCGGCAGACGCAGCGCATGATCGAGCGTCTGGACGTGGTCGAGGAGCCGCGCAAGGAGTGGGAGCTGCGGATGGAGATCGCCGCGGCCACGCGCTCCGGCGCGGTCGTGGCGACCCTGCGCGACGCCGAGGTACGGCGCGGCGCCTTCACCTTCGGCCCGGCGTCCCTGCAGATCGACTGGGCGGACCGGGTCGCGATCACGGGAGCCAACGGCGCCGGAAAGTCCACCCTGCTCGGCGCGCTGCTCGGCCGGGTCCCGCTGGACTCGGGACACGCCGCGCTCGGCTCCGGAGTCCTGGTCGGCGAGGTCGACCAGGCCCGCAAGCTGTTCCACGGCACCGAGTCCCTGCTGGACGCGTTCTGCGCGGCCGTCCCCGACACCGAGCCGGCCGACGTCCGCACCCTGCTCGCCAAGTTCGGCCTGAAGTCCGACCATGTGCTGCGCCCGGCCGCGACGCTCTCCCCGGGCGAACGCACCCGCGCCGCCCTGGCCCTCCTCCAGGGCCGGGGCGTCAACCTCCTGGTCCTGGACGAGCCCACCAACCACCTCGACCTGCCCGCCATCGAACAGCTGGAGTCCGCCCTCGACTCCTACGAGGGCACGCTTCTCCTGGTCACCCACGACCGCCGCATGCTGGACGCGGTCCGGGTGAGCAGGCGCTTGGAGGTGGCGGACGGGAAGGTGACCGAGCGGTAGCCCTCCGCTGGTCGTGCCCGCTGCCGCCCGTGGCGGAGCCGCACATAGAAACAGCCCCGCGCCCCTTAGGGGGTTACTGCTGCCGCTTCCTTCGCCGCTCGCTCTACCCGGCCGACGTGCTCGGGGTCGTGCGGCGCGACATTGAGTCCCTCCGGGCGCTGGCCCGCCGACCTGTCGATCAACTCCCGTACGACGTCGGCCTGTCCGGCGTGCCGGTGGGTCTCGGCGATCATGTGGGTCAGGATCCGGTGCAGGGTCACGTCCTTGCCCGGGCCGCCCGGTATCCGGCCCACCGCGTCCAGCGGGAGCGCGGCGATGGTCGCGTCGGAGTGTGCCCATGCCGTCCGGTACCCGGGCGATGACGTCCTCGCGCGCCTCGTCGGCCCGCGCCCGCAGGTCGGCGTCCGGCTCCGCGTCCCCGGTGATCCACAGTGGCGTCCCGGTGAATGGCCGGTCCGGGCGAGACGGCGGGCCGGCCGGGAGCAGTCGACGACGCGGCCGGCCGTGTCCAACTCCAGGTCGCTGCGGAAGTCACCGGCGGCGCACCGCACGCGTGCGCCGCCCTCGGTGCGGGCGAGATGGGTGTACGTCTAGCGGGACGGTCGTACCGTCAGATCCGGCACCGACACCCAGGCCATCAGGAACTGCCGCTCGCCCGGCCCCCGGTGGAGTGCGTGCCGCAGCACCGGCATCGTGATATCCGGCACCGTACGGCACGGGGCCGGAGCCGCAATGGCCCCGGCCCCGTCCGGTCAGCGCTTCTTCGGGTCGAGCAGACCCGCGCGGCGCAGCGCGTCGGCCATCGCACTGTTGGCCGGTGCCGGCGCCTGGCGTCCGCCGCGGTCGCCACCGCCTCCGCCACCACCGCGGCCCTGGCGCTGGCCCTGCCCCTGGCCGCCCTGGCCGCCCTGGCGCTGCTGGGGCGGCCGTCCGCCGCCGCGCTGCTGGCGACCGCCGCCGCCCTGGCCGCCCTGCGGGGCCGCCTCGTCGTCCAGGCGCAAGGTCAGGGCGATCCGCTTGCGCGGGATGTCCACGTCCAGGACCTTCACCTTGACGATGTCACCGGGCTTGGCGACATCGCGCGGGTCCTTGACGAACGTCCTGGACATCGCCGACACATGCACCAGGCCGTCCTGGTGGACGCCGACGTCCACGAACGCGCCGAAGGCGGCCACGTTCGTCACCACGCCCTCCAGGATCATCCCGGCGGACAGGTCGGAGATCTTCTCCACGCCCTCCTTGAAGGTGGCCGTCTTGAAGGCCGGACGCGGGTCGCGCCCCGGCTTCTCCAGCTCCTTGAGGATGTCCGTCACCGTCGGCAGACCGAAGGTGTCGTCCACGAATTCGGTGGGCTTCAGCGAGCGCAGCACACCCGTGTTGCCGATGAGGGCGGCCACCTCCTGGCCCGTGGTCTTCACCATGCGGCGGACCACCGGGTAGGCCTCGGGGTGCACGCTGGAGAAGTCCAGCGGGTCGTCGCCGCCGCGGATGCGCAGGAAGCCCGCGCACTGCTCGAACGCCTTCGGGCCGAGCCGCGCCACCTTCTTCAGCTCCGAGCGGGAGGTGAACGGGCCGTTCGCGTCCCGGTGCGCCACGATGTTCTCGGCGAGGCCCGAGGAGATGCCGGACACCCGCGAAAGCAGCGGCACGGACGCGGTGTTGACGTCCACACCGACGCCGTTCACACAGTCCTCGACCACCGCGTCCAGCGAGCGGGACAGCTTCACCTCGGACAGGTCGTGCTGGTACTGGCCGACGCCGATGGACTTCGGGTCGATCTTCACCAGCTCGGCCAGCGGGTCCTGCAGCCGCCGGGCGATGGACACCGCGCCGCGCAGCGACACGTCCATGTCGGGCAGCTCCTGCGAGGCGTACTGCGACGCCGAGTACACCGACGCGCCCGCCTCGGACACCATCACCTTGGTGAGCTTCAACTCCGGGTGCTTGGCGATCAGTTCACCGGCGAGCTTGTCGGTCTCGCGGGACGCCGTGCCGTTGCCGATGGCGACCAGCTCCACCGCGTGCTCCTGCGCCAGCCGGGCCAGCTTGGCGAGGGCCTGGTCCCACTTGTTGGCCGGGACGTGCGGGTAGATCACGTCCGTGGCGACGACCTTGCCGGTCGCGTCGACCACGGCGACCTTCACGCCCGTACGGAAACCGGGGTCCAGGCCCAGCGTCGCGCGCGTGCCGGCCGGGGCGGCCAGCAGCAGGTCGCGCAGGTTCGCCGCGAAGACGTTCACCGCCTCGTCCTCGGCGGCCGTGCGCAGCCTGAGCCGCAGGTCGATGCCGAGGTGGACGAGGATGCGGGTGCGCCAGGCCCAGCGGACCGTGTCCGACAGCCACTTGTCGGCCGGCCGGCCCCGGTCGGCGATCCCGAAGCGGTGCGCGACCATGCCCTCGTACGAGGACGGGCCCTCCACGGCCTCCTCCGGCTCCAGGACGAGATCGAGGACCTCCTCCTTCTCGCCGCGCAGCATCGCGAGGATGCGGTGCGAGGGCAGCTCGGTGAACGGCTCGGCGAAGTCGAAGTAGTCGGCGAACTTGGCGCCGGCCTCCTCCTTGCCCTCGCGCACCTTCGCGGCCAGCCGCCCGCGCACCCACATGCGCTCGCGCAGCTCGCCGATCAGGTCCGCGTCCTCCGAGAACCGCTCGGTGAGGATCGCCCGCGCGCCGTCCAGGGCGGCCTGCGGATCGGCGACGCCCTTGTCGGCGTCCACGAACGCGGCGGCGGCCGCCAGCGGCTCCACCGTCGGGTCGCCCAGCAGGCCCTCCGCCAGCGGCTCCAGACCGGCTTCGCGCGCGATCTGCGCCTTGGTGCGCCGCTTGGGCTTGTACGGGAGGTAGATGTCCTCCAGGCGCGCCTTGGTCTCGGCGCCGCGGATCTGGGCCTCCAGCTCCTCGGTGAGCTTGCCCTGCTCGCGCACCGACTCCAGGATCGCGGTCCGCCGCTCCTCCAGCTCCCGCAGATAGCGCAGCCGCTCCTCGATCGTGCGCAGCTGCGCGTCGTCGAGCATCTCGGTCGCTTCCTTGCGGTAGCGGGCGATGAAGGGCACGGTCGAACCGCCGTCGAGCAGTTCCACCGCGGCCTTCACCTGCCGCTCCCGTACGCCGAGTTCCTCGGCGATCCTGCCTTCGATGGATCCTGCTTCGATGGATCCGGGTGTCGTCACGATCCCGTACCGCCTTCTCCACTGAGGTTGCGCGGCAATTGTGGCAGGTGACACCGACAACCGGGGATCAGGGCGGTTCCCCGGCGGGCCGCGGCGCGGATCGGCGCGCCCGGAGCGGCTCCGCGCACACCGGTGTCCAGGGCGATGACTGCCGGAGCGGCCGGAGCGGGCGTCGGCTCGCCGAGGGCATCCCGCTGCGCGACCCCGGCCGCCGCAGGCGGCGCAGCAGCGGTGCGCGGCACGGCACGGCGGCGGCCGTCCCGCCGTGCCACCTGCCGTCCGCCGTGCCACCTCCGCGAGGGCGCGGAACACGCGGGTCTCCCACCCGATGGCAGAAAAGGTGGGAAGTGTGTCATTGCGGCCATGCCTCGGGCGGCGAAGAATCGAAGGCATGGCGCAGCGAACCCTTCTCTTCGTCCTCTTCGACGGTGTCCAGAGCCTCGACGTCACCGGCCCCCTGGAGGTGTTCGCCGGCGCCGAGAAGCACACGCCGGGCACCTACCGTGTGCGTACGGCCTCCCTGGACGGCGGCCCGGTGCGCACCTCCAGCGGCCTGACCCTCGTACCGGACGAGGCGCTCACCACGGCCGCCGACCCGCACACCCTGCTGGTTCCCGGCGGCCAGGGCACACGCCTGCGCGACCCGCGGCTCATCGCCTGGCTCCGGGCCCGCGGACCGCGCGTCCCGCGGCTGGTCTCGGTGTGCACCGGCGCCATCCTGGTCGCCGCCGCGGGACTCCTCGACGGCCGCCGGGCGACCACCCACTGGGCCTACTGCGACAAGCTCGCCCGCGACCACCCGGACGTCACCGTGGATCCGGAGCCCATCTACGTCCGGGACGGGCACGTCGCCACGTCGGCCGGGGTGACCTCCGGCATCGATCTGGCCCTCGCCCTGGTCGAGGAGGACCTCGACCGGGACGTCGCCCTCGCCGTCGCCCGGCACCTGGTGGTGTTCCTGCGCCGGCCCGGCAACCAGGCGCAGTTCAGCGCCCAGCTCGCTGCCCAGACCGCGCAGCGCGCACCGCTGCGGGAGGTCCAGCGCTGGATCACCGAGCACCCGGGCGGCGACCTCACGGTCGAGTCGCTCGCCGCCCGGGCCCGGCTGTCACCGCGCCACTTCGCCCGCGCCTTCCGCGAGGAGACCGGCATGACACCCGGCCGCTACGTCGACCGGGTCCGCCTGGAGCACGCCCGCCGCCTGCTGGAGGACACCGCCGACGGCATCGAGGAGATCGCCCGCGCCAGCGGCTACGGCACCCCCGAGGCCATGCGCCGCGCCTTCGTCAAGGCACTCGGCACGGCACCGGCCGAGTACCGGCGCCGCTTCCGGCCCGCCGTCGCCCACTGAGCCCCGCCCCCCCGCCACCGTCCGATGCCCGATGAAGGGACACACCATGCAGATCGCCATCGTCGTCTACGACCGCTTCACCGCCCTGGATGCCGTCGGTCCGTACGAGATCCTCTCCCGCCTCCCCGATGCCGAGACCGTGTTCGTCGCCGAGCGCACCGGGTCCGTTCGCACCGACACCGGAGCGCTCGCACTGGTCGCGGACCGGTCGCTGGCCGAGGTCACACGCCCGGACGTCGTGGTGGTGCCGGGCGGCCCGGGCCAGCAGGCTCTGATGGAGCACCGGCCCCTGCTCGACTGGCTGCGCGCCGTCGACACGACGAGCACCTGGACGACCTCGGTGTGCACGGGCTCGCTGCTGCTCGCCGCCGCCGGACTCCTGGACGGCCGCCGGGCGACCTCGCACTGGCTGGCACTGGACCTGCTGAAGCGGTTCGGCGCCGAGCCGACGGAGGAGCGGGTGGTACTGGACGGCAAGTACGTCACCGCCGCCGGTGTCTCCGCCGGCATCGACATGGCCCTCACCCTGACCGGCCGCATCGCCGGTGACGAGCACGCCCAGGCCGTCCAGCTGGGCACGGAGTACGACCCGCAGCCGCCCTACGCCGCCGGATCCCCGCACAAGGCCCCGGCCCACATCGTCGAGGCGCTGCGTGAGCGGAGCCGTTTCATCCTGACGTAGACACGCTCCAGGTGAAGCGCGGCTGCCGGCGCTCCAGGAACGCGGCGACCCCTTCCGCGGTGTCGGGGTTGCCGTGGGCCCGCTCGGCCCAGTGGGCGTCCCGGTCGGTCCTCCCGCCCGCGAACTCCTTCGCGGCGGCCTGGGTGAGCTGCGAGCGGGAGACCAGGACCCGGGTCAACTCCGCGACCCGCTTGTCCAGTTCGCCCTCCGGCAGCACCTCGTCCACCAGCCCGGTGCCGAGCGCCCGCCCGGCGTCGATCAACTCGGCCGTGAACAACAGGTACTTGGCGGTCGCCGGGCCCACCAGCGACACCAGCCGACGGGTCGAGGAGGCCGGATAGACGATCCCGAGCCGCGCCGGCGTCACCCCGAACAGCGCGCCCTCCTCGGCCAGCCGCAGATCGCAGGCCGCCGCGAGCTGCGCCCCGCCGCCCACGCAGTGCCCGCGCACGGCGGCCAGGGTCGGCTTTGGAAAGGCCGCCAGCGCCTCCTCGGCGGCCACCGCGAGTGTCTGGGCCTCGGCCGGCGAGCCCTGGAGCGTGCTGATGTCGGCGCCCGCGCAGAAGGTCCCGCCCTCCCCGGTCAGCACCAGCGCCCGCACGCCCGGGTCGCGCCCGAACGCCTCCAGCAGCGGGGGCAGCGCACGCCACATCGCCGCGGTCATGGCGTTGCGCTTGGCCGGGTGGCGGATGACGACGGTGGCGACGGCGCCTTCGACGTGATGCGACAGCTGGGGCTCCATGCGCGGATCGTACCGGGGGGTCCGGCTCGGCCCGGGAGAGCTGCCCGGTTCGAGAACACCCGTCGAGTTACGGAACCCGGCTCAGCGGGGACAAAGGGGAAAGGGGGCAGAAGGGAAAAACAGTGATTGATCCTCATAGAGGATTGATCGCCGCGGTCAAGGAGCTGGCAATGGTCAAGGCCGGCAAGCGCAAGGACAGGGCGTCGGCGCTGCACCGGGGATTCAGCGTGCTCGCCGTGCTCGGTGTGATCCTCGTACTCGCCGGGCTCGTCGGACTCTTCTACACCGCGATCGCCACGCTCACCTCGATGCTGTTGTTCGGCTGGCTGCTGCTGATCGGCGGGATCGTCGGCCTGCTGCACGCGATCCAGGCCCGCGGCACCAGCTTCTTCTGGCTCGGCGTCGTCGTCGCAGCCCTCAACATCGCGGCCGGCGTCGTCGTCATCCGGCTGCCGCATGCGGCGGCCGCCGCCCTCACCATGTTCGCCGCGCTGCTGTTTCTCTCCGCGGGCCTCTTCCGGCTGGTCGGCAGCCTGGTCGTGCGCGGCGCGCAGTTCGGCTGGACGCTGCTGCTCGGCGCCTTCGACCTGCTGCTGGGGATCCTGGTCCTCGGCCACTGGCCGAGCAGCAGCCAGTACGTCATCGGGGCCTTCTTCTCGCTCGCCCTGCTCTTCGACGGCCTCGGTCTCGTGGCGACCGGCTACGGCGGGCGGCGTATCGTCGGGCTCGTCTCCGAGCAGGGGCCGTCCGGGCCCATACCACCTGACTAGTTCGCGAACCGGCGTTGCGGCGACAGGAACAGTCCTACACGTGACCGTGTCATACGCACTCGGTCAGAAACCGCCCGATAATCGCTGACTTGTGTTCAGGCACGTAGCCCGGCGCGGATCGTTACCAACACTCGACGTGTGGTGACAATCGAGCGCGAGGGTGGCGACCGGACGATGGACAACCACGGGCGCGGGGACGACCCGCGCCCAGTGGGCGGCGCCGAGCGGCCGCCCGATCCACTGCCGTACGAGGGCGTCTGGCGCTTCACCGCCGCCGCGGTGGACGCCTCGGTCCCGCAGGCCCGGCACGCTGTCCGGGACCTGCTGCTGCGCCAGGGCGTGCCGGTCTCCGACGAGCTGGAGTACGGCCTGCTGCTGATCGTCTCCGAGCTGGTCACCAACGCGGTCCGGCACGCGGCGCTGCTGTCGCCGACGCTGGCCGTGGAGGTCGCCGTCGGAGCCGAGTGGGTGCGGGTGTCCGTGGAGGACAACCATCCCTACCGCCCGACCGCCCTGGAGGCCGATCACGGCCAGACCGGCGGCCGGGGCCTGCTCCTGGTCCGCGAGGTGGCGCGGGAGGCGGGCGGAACCGTCGATGTGGAGCACACCGCGGGCGGCGGCAAGGTGATCTGGGCCGCCCTGCCGCTCAAGCCGGTGACACTGCCGTAGCACGGCAGCCCCCGGCGCTGTCGCCCAGCCGCAGCCCGCCCGTGCTGTCGTAGCGCCGCAATCCCCGGCGACGCTGCCGTAGCGCCGCGATGCCTGGCGACGCTGTCCTGGCGCCGTAGCCCGCTCGCGCCGCGGCTCCGTCTGCTGTCGTAGCGCCGCTCACCAGCCCGCGGACGGGCCCGTCAGTTCCCTGATCGCCGGGCGGGCCGCGTCCAGGACGGTCATGAACCACGCCGAGAACGGGTCGCGCTCGTGCCGTTCCGTCAGTTCGGCCGCCGTCACGAAGGCGGTCCCGCCGACCTCCTCCGGGTCCGGTGCGAGCGGCGCCTGTACCAGGCCGACGAAGAGGTGGTTGTACTCCTGCTCGACCAGGCCCGAGGTCGGGTCCGGGTGGTTGTAGCGCACCCTGCCCGCCTCCGCCAGCAGCGACGGGGAGACGCCCAGCTCCTCGAACGTGCGCCGGGCCGCGGCGGCGAAGGGAGACTCACCGGGGTAGGGGTGGCCGCAGCAGGTGTTGGACCACACACCGGGGGAGTGGTACTTGCCGAGCGCCCGCTGCTGGAGCAGCAACCGGCCCTGTTCGTCGAAGAGGAACACCGAGAACGCGCGATGCAGCTGTCCGGGCGGCTGATGGGCGGCGAGCTTCTCCGCCGTACCGATCGTGACACCGTTCTCGTCGACCAGTTCCAGCAGAATCGCCTCTTCGGTGCCATTCGACGAGCTGTGCGTCGCGGTGGCAGGTGTGATCGGCATACCCATCCTTCGCCTCGGTCTTCGCACCCCAAGTCTGCCGTACGAATCCGGCACTCCCGGCACTTTCCGTCATGTCCGCGCGCGGCGCGGTGCCGGAAGCCGGACTCGGTGGATCATCGTGCCCGGCCGGCGGAGCCCGGAATCGTCCAGGGGCGCCGAACACCTGGTCGGGGCGTCAGTGGCACAGCCGGGCCTCGTGCTCCGCGTGTCCGCCCGGCTCCAGCTGGAAGGTGCAGTGCTCCACGTCGAAGTGATCACCGAGGCAGCCCTGCAGCTCGTGCAGCAGCTTCTCGTGTCCGATGGCGCTGAGGGCGTCCGAGCCGACCACCACATGCGCCGACAGCACGGGCATGCCGGAGGTGATCGTCCAGGCGTGCAGGTCGTGCACGTCCTCCACGCCGTCCAGCGCCAGGATGTGCGCCCGCACCTCGTCCATGTCGACGTTCTTCGGGGCCGCCTCCAGCAGCACGTCCAGCGTCTCGCGCAGCAGCTTCAGCGTCCTGGGCACGATCATCAGGCCGATGACGATCGAGGCGACCGGGTCGGCGGCCTGCCAGCCGGTGGTGAGGACCACCGCCCCCGAGACCAGTACGGCCCCCGAGCCCAGCGCGTCCGCGGCCACCTCCAGGAAGGCGCCGCGCACGTTCAGGCTCTCCTTCTGCCCGCGCATCAGCAGGGTCAGCGAGACCGAGTTCGCGACCAGGCCGATCAGGCCGAACACCATCATCAGGCCGCCGCGGGTGTCCGCGGGCGTCACGAACCGCTGGGCCGCCTCGTACAGGACGTAGCCGCCGACCCCGAGCAGCAGCAGACAGTTGGCCAGGGCGGCGAGGATCTCGGCGCGGGCGTAGCCGAAGGTGCGGTTGGCGCTCGGCGGGCGGTTGGCGAAGTGGATCGCGAGCAGGGCCATGCCGAGGCCCACTGCGTCGGTCGCCATGTGCGCCGCGTCCGCGATCAGCGCGAGCGAGTCCGCGAGCAGACCGCCGACGATCTCCACCACCATGATCGTGACGGTGATGCCCAACGCGATCCGCAACCGGCCCCGGTACGCGGCCGCGGCCGTACCCGTGGCCGGCGCGTGGCTGTGCGCATGCCCGTGGTCGTGCCCTGCCCCCATGACAACCGCCCTTCTCTGTTCCGTCTGGCAGGGCCCAGTGAACTACGGGTGGGGGGTATAGGGCAACGCGGCACTGAACACCGTTGTCATGTGCCCTGACCTGCGGAAACGTTACGCAGGTCAGGGCTGGTCGGAGGCGGTGGCGGCGCCGCGGGCGAACGGCTCCCGACGGCCCCGCGCGGCTCAGCGGCCGTGGTGCAGCTGCCACCCCTGCCAGGCCGACTCCACCATCTCGCGCACCCCGCGCCGGGCCCGCCAGCCCAGTTGCTCGGCGGCCCGCTTGGCCGAGGCGACCGCGCGCGGCGCGTCTCCGGGCCGGCGCCCCTCCACCACCGGCTCCTGCCGGTCCCCGGTGACCTCCCCGATGAGCGTGATCAGCTCGCGCACCGAGACACCCTCGCCCCGGCCGATGTTCAGCGTCAGATCGCCGGACAGGTCCCCGTCGGCGAGCCGGCGTGCCGCCGCGAGATGAGCCTCGGCGAGGTCGGCCACGTGGATGTAGTCCCGGACGCAGGTGCCGTCCGGCGTCGGATAGTCGGCACCGAAGATCCGCGGAGCCTCGCCGCGGGTGAGCCGGTCGAAGACCATCGGCACGATGTTGAACACGCCGGTGTCCGCCAGCTCCGGCGCCGCCGCGCCGGCCACATTGAAATAACGCAGGCACACGGTGGAGATCCCGTGTGCCCGCCCGGCCGCCCGTACCAGCCACTCCCCGGCGAGCTTGGTCTCGCCGTAGGGGTTCACCGGCGCGCACGGGGTGTCCTCGGTGATCAGGTCCACGTCGGGGTTGCCGTACACCGCCGCCGACGAGGAGAACAGCAGCCGTTGGATACCGGCGCCGGCCACCGCGTCCAGCAGCGTGCCGAGGCCGCCCACGTTCTCCCGGTAGTAGCGGGTGGGCTCGGCCACCGACTCGGCGACCTGCTTGCGCGCCGCGAGGTGGACGACGCCCGTGACGCCGTACTCCTTGAAGACCCGCGCGAGCAGTTCGCCGTCCAGCGTCGAACCCGGGACGAGCGGGACGTCCGCCGGGAGCCGCTCGGGCACCGCCGCCGACAGGTCGTCCAGCGCCACGACGCTCTCCCCGGCGCCGGCCATGGCCCGTGCCACATGCGCCCCGATGTATCCGGCTCCGCCGGTGATCAACCACGTCATGGTCGTCCACCCTAAGGGCCTGTCCGCCGCATCACGCCCCCGCTCCTTCGAGGGCGTCGGAGGTGCCCCCGGTCCCGCGACGCCTGGCACGCACTCCCCAGAAGCCCCCGTCCAGGGCGCTCCGGCGCCTTGCGGTCGAACGCGCCCCACGCTCGAATGTGCTCGCGCGAGGAACCCCCGTCGCCGCCGCGGGGCCCGCCCTCCGGGCGGACGACGGGAGGGACTTGTCGACAGGCCCTGAGTGCCCCGTTCGCCTGTCCCGGATGCCCGGGTCTGCGCCGACGGTTTGTCGGTCGGGCCCCGGATCCCCGATGATGATCGCGGCAAAGGCCTCGGCAGCGCCCGTGGACCGGGCCGTGAACGGCCGGTGAACAAGGGCTCCGCCCATCGGATAGCCTCTGCCGACATGCCGCCCGGGTGCCGCGGACAGGGCGCCCCCATCATGTGAGAGACCGGCGCCCGCGCCGGCACCCAGGGAGTGAGTTCGGTTGTCGACGGCCATCGTCACCGGTCAGCCGGTCCCCGGATCGTCCCTCGAGAACGATCTGCGGTCGCTCGGCTTCGACGTCCGGGTGGCAGCGGACGCCGCCGAGGCCGAGAGGCTGCTCGCCGCCGCTCCGGCCGGCGATCGCGTGGCCCTGGTCGACGCCCGCTTCGTCGGCCATCCGCACGCGCTGCGCCTCGGCCTGACCGACCCGCGCTTCCCGCTCGCCGCCGTCCCCGGTGCCGTCACCGCCCAGTCGGCCGCCCGCCAGGAGCTGACCCGGGCCGTGGCCCGCGAGACCTCCGCCGGAGGCGGTACGGCGCTCGCCGTGGACAGCCTCGCCGACCGCATCGTCACCGCCCTCGACGCCGACGGCTGCGCGGTGCACCGGCCGGAGCTGGGCAGCCTGGTCGCCGCCGTCCCCGCCGACCCGCAGGCCCGCAACGAGGCCCGCCAGGCCGTCGCCGCCGTCGACGACGAGGCCGTGCGCCTGAAGTCGGCCGTGAAGTCCCGCGACGGCTTCTTCACCACGTTCTTCATCAGCCCCTACTCGCGCTATCTCGCGCGCTGGTGCGCCCGCCGCGGCCTGACCCCGAACCAGGTCACCACGGCCTCGCTGCTCACCGCCCTGATCGCGGCGGGCTGCGCGGCGACGGGCACGCGCGCGGGGTTCATCGCGGCCGGTGTGCTGCTGATCGCCTCCTTCGTGCTGGACTGCACCGACGGCCAGCTCGCCCGCTACGCCCTGAAGTACTCCACGCTCGGTGCCTGGCTCGACGCCACCTTCGACCGGGCCAAGGAGTACGCCTACTACGCCGGCCTCGCCCTCGGAGCGGCCCGGGGCGGCGACGACGTGTGGGCGCTCGCGCTCGGCGCGATGGTTCTGCAGACCTGCCGGCACGTGGTCGACTTCTCCTTCAACGAGGCCAACCACGACGCCACCGCCAACACCAGCCCCACCGCCGCCCTCTCCGACAAGCTCGACAGCGTCGGCTGGACGGTGTGGGTGCGGCGGATGATCGTCCTGCCCATCGGTGAGCGGTGGGCGCTGATAGCGGTCCTGACGGCGGCGACGACCCCCCGGATCACCTTCTACGTCCTGCTCGCCGGCTGCGCCTTCGCGGCGACGTACACCACGGCCGGCCGCGTGCTGCGGTCCCTGACCCGCAAGGCGCGCCGCACCGACCGGGCCGCCCAGGCGCTCGCGGACCTCGCCGACTTCGGCCCGCTCACCGAGGCGGTACGGCGCGTCGTCCAGCGCTCCCTGCCGGGCCTTGCCGTACCCGCCGTCGCCTTCCTCGGCGGTGCCGCGGTCGTCGCCTGCTGCGCCCTCACGGACTTCGGCTCGGTGCTGCCCGTGATCGGCGCCCTCGTCTACGTCCTGACCTCGGCACTCGCCGTTGCCCGCCCCCTCAAGGGAGCCCTCGACTGGCTGGTCCCGCCCTTCTTCCGAGCCGCCGAGTACGGCACCGTCCTGGCGCTCGCGGGTAAGGCGGGGGTAAACGGAGCGCTTCCTGCGGCTTTCGGACTGGTGGCCGCCGTCGCCTACCATCACTACGACACGGTGTACCGCATCCGCGGTGACGCCGGGGCGCCTCCGGCCTGGCTGGTGCGCGTCATCGGGGGGCACGACGGGCGGACGCTGCTCGTCGCCGTCCTGGCCGCGGTGCTCACCGCGGCCCAGTTCACGGTCGCGCTCACGGTCCTCGCCGTGGCCGTCGCCCTCGTGGTGCTCGCCGAGAGCATCCGCTTCTGGGTGTCCGCAGGGGCGCCCGCCGTACACGATGAAGGAGAACCCGCATGATCGGCCTCGTGCTGGCGGCCGGCGCCGGACGGCGTCTGCGCCCCTACACCGACACCCTGCCCAAGGCGTTGGTGCCGGTGGGGCCTGCGGGCATAGAGGGTGAGCCAACGGTCCTGGACCTGACCCTCGGCAACTTCGCCGAGATCGGGCTGACCGAGGTCGCGATCATCGTCGGCTACCGCAAGGAGGCCGTCTACGAGCGCAAGGCGGCCCTGGAGCAGAAGTACGGCCTCAAGCTCACCCTCATCGACAACGACAAGGCCGAGGAGTGGAACAACGCCTACTCCCTGTGGTGCGGTCGTGACGCCCTCAAGGACGGCGTGATCCTCGCCAACGGCGACACCGTCCACCCGGTCTCCGTCGAGAAGACGCTGCTCGCCGCACGTGGCGACGGTAAGAAGATCATCCTCGCCCTGGACACCGTGAAGTCCCTCGCGGACGAGGAGATGAAGGTCGTCGTCGACCCCGAGAAGGGTATGACGAAGATCACCAAGCTGATGGACCCCGCCGAGGCCACCGGCGAGTACATCGGCGTCACCCTGATCGAGGGCGACGCCGCCCCCGAGCTGGCCGACGCGCTGAAGACGGTCTGGGAGGCCGACCCGCAGCAGTTCTACGAGCACGGGTACCAGGAGCTGGTCAACCGCGGCTTCCGGATCGACGTGGCGCCGATCGGCGACGTCCAGTGGGTCGAGATCGACAACCACGACGACCTCGCCAAGGGACGGGAGATCGCGTGCCGCTCCTGACCCGGCTCATTCCCTCGCCGGTCGTCGTCGACATCCGCCCGGGTGCCCTGGACGACCTGGCCGCTGTCCTCGCCGACGAGCGCATCGCGCAGTCCGGTCGGCTCGCCGTCGCCGTCAGCAACGGCTCCGGTGCCAAGCTGCGCGAGCGCATCGCCCCCTCGATGCCCGGCGCCAGCTGGTACGAGGTCGGCGGAGGCACCCTCGACGACGCGATCCGGCTGGCCGGCGAGATGAAGTCCGGCCACTACGACGCGGTGGTCGGCCTCGGCGGCGGCAAGATCATCGACTGTGCCAAGTTCGCCGCGGCGCGCGTCGGCCTGCCCCTGGTCGCCGTACCGACCAACCTCGCGCACGACGGCCTGTGCTCGCCGGTCGCGACCCTCGACAACGACGCGGGACGCGGCTCCTACGGCGTGCCGAACCCGATCGCGGTCGTCATCGACCTCGACGTGATCCGCGAGGCCCCGGCCCGCTTCGTCCGGGCCGGCATCGGCGACGCGATCTCCAACATCAACGCGGTCGCGGACTGGGAGCTGTCGAACCGGGTCAACGGCGAGAAGATCGACGGCCTCGCCGCGGCCATGGCCCGCCAGGCGGGCGAGGCGGTGCTGCGGCACCCCGGTGGCATCGGCGACAACGACTTCCTCCAGGTGCTCGCCGAGGCGCTGGTCCTCACCGGCATCTCGATGTCGATCTCCGGCGACTCGCGGCCTGCCTCGGGCTCCTGCCACGAGATCAACCACGCCTTCGACCTGCTGTTCCCCAAGCGGGCGGCGGCGCATGGCGAACAGTGCGGACTCGGCGCGGCCTTCGCGATGTATCTGCGCGGGGCGCACGAGGAGGCGGCGCACACCGCCGAAGTGCTGCGTCGGCACGGCCTCCCGGTGATGCCGGAGGAGATCGGCTTCACCGTGGACGAGTTCGTCCGCGCGGTGGAGTTCGCCCCCGAGACCCGGCCCGGCCGCTACACGATCCTCGAGCACCTCGACCTCAAGACGAACCAGATCAAGGACACCTACGCCGACTATGTCAAGGCCATCGGTAGCTGAACTCCGTCCGGTCGTGCACCCCGCGGGGGTCAAGGACCGGCGCAGCGGTGAGCACTGGGCGGGACGCCTCTACATGCGCGAGGTGTCCCTGCGCGTCGACCGCTACCTGGTCACCACCAGGGTCACGCCCAACCAGCTCACCTACCTGATGACCGTCTGCGGCGTGCTCGCGGCCCCGGCCCTGCTGGTGCCGGGGATCTGGGGCGCCGTGCTCGGCGTGGTCGCCACCCAGCTGTATCTGCTGCTCGACTGCGTCGACGGCGAGGTCGCCCGCTGGAAGAAGCAGTACTCGCTGAACGGGGTCTACCTGGACCGCGTCGGTGCCTACCTGACCGACGCGGCCGTCCTGGTGGGCCTCGGTCTGCGCGCCGCCGACCTGTGGGGCAGCGGCCGGATCGACTGGCTGTGGGCCTTCCTCGGCACGCTGGCCGCGCTCGGCGCCATCCTGATCAAGGCCGAGACCGACCTGGTCGGCGTCGCCCGGCACCAGGCCGGCAAGCCGCCCGTGCAGGAGGCCGCCGCCGAGCTGCGTTCCTCCGGCATGGCGCTGGCCCGCAAGGCCGCCGCGGCGCTGAAGTTCCACCGGCTCATCCTCGGCATTGAGGCCTCGCTGCTGATCGTGGTCCTCGCGATCGCCGACCAGGCCCGCGGCGACCTGTTCTTCACCCGGCTCGGTACGGCCGTCCTCGCCGGCATCGCCCTGCTGCAGACCCTGCTGCACCTGGTGTCCATCCTCGCCTCCAGCAGGCTGAAGTGAGTGCCGTGAAGGTCGGCGCCGTCATCATCACCATGGGCAACCGGCCCGAGGAGCTGCGGGCCCTCATCGACTCGGTCGCCAAGCAGGACGGCGACCCGGTCGAGGTGGTCGTCGTCGGCAACGGCTCGCCCGTCCCGGACGTCCCCGACGGCGTACGGACGGTGGAACTGCCCGAGAACCTGGGCATCCCCGGCGGCCGCAACGTCGGCATGGAGGCGTTCGGGCCCAGCGGCCGCGACGTCGACATACTGCTCTTCCTCGACGACGACGGCCTGCTCGCCCGCCATGACACGGCCGAGCTGTGCCGCGAGGCCTTCGCCGCCGACCCCGCGCTGGGCATCGTCAGCTTCCGCATCGCCGACCCCGACACCGGCGAGACCCAGCGTCGGCACGTGCCCCGGCTGCGCGCCTCCGACCCGATGCGCTCCTCACGGGTCACCACCTTCCTCGGCGGCGCCAACGCCGTACGCACCCGGGTCTTCGCCGAGGTCGGCGGCCTGCCGGACGAGTTCTTCTACGCCCATGAGGAGACCGACCTGGCCTGGCGGGCCCTCGAGGCCGGCTGGATGATCGACTACCGGTCGGACATGGTGCTGTACCACCCGACCACCGCGCCCTCGCGGCACGCGGTCTACCACCGCATGGTCGCCCGCAACCGGGTCTGGCTCGCCCGCCGCAACCTCCCCGCCCCCCTGGTCCCGGTCTATCTCGGGGTCTGGATGCTGCTCACGCTGCTGCGCCGCCCCTCCCGGCCGGCCCTGCGGGCGTGGTTCGGCGGCTTCCGCGAGGGCTGGACCACGCCGTGCGGCCCGCGCCGTCCCATGCGCTGGCGCACGGTGTGGCGGCTGACCCGACTGGGCCGGCCTCCGGTGATCTGAGAAGCTTCTCTTACCCGAAGAGACCAAGCTTCTTACCAGAGAGTCCGGATTCCCACTCGTGAGTCACACAACCCATGACGGCGGTGTCGCGGTGAGCGCGATACCGCCGCCCGACGAGGGACTGACGGCCGCACAGCTCGCCGCCAAGCACGGGCTCGCCGTCAGCGGCGCCCGCCCCTCACTCGCCGAGTCCGTCCGCCGGCTGTGGGGCCGGCGGCACTTCATCCTCGCCTTCTCCCAGGCGAAGCTGACCGCCCAGTACAGCCAGGCCAAGCTCGGCCAGCTCTGGCAGGTGGCGACCCCGCTGCTCAACGCGGGCGTGTACTACTTCATCTTCGGCGTGATCCTGCACGCGAGCCGCGGCCTGTCCCAGGACGTGTACATCCCGTTCCTGGTCACGGGCGTGTTCGTCTTCACGTTCACGCAGAGCTCGGTCATGTCCGGCGTCCGGGCGATCTCCGGCAACCTGGGCCTGGTGCGCGCCCTGCACTTCCCGCGCGCCTCGCTGCCCGTCTCCTTCTCGCTGCAGCAGCTCCAGCAGCTGCTCTTCTCGATGATCGTGATGTTCGTCGTGGCGATCGGCTTCGGCAGCTATCCGGGCCCGGCCTGGCTGCTGATCGTGCCGATCCTGTTGCTGCAGTTCCTGTTCAACACCGGGCTCGCGCTGATCGTGGCCCGGATGGGCGCCAAGACCCCGGATCTCGCCCAGCTGATGCCGTTCATCCTGCGCACCTGGATGTACACCTCGGGCGTCATGTTCTCCATCAGCAAGATGATGGAGGGCCGCTCCGAGATCGCGGTAAGGCTGCTCCAGATCAATCCCGCCGCGGTCTACATGGACCTGATGCGCTACGCGCTGATCGACGGCTACGGCGCCGCGAACCTGCCCCCGCATGTGTGGGCCATCGCGCTGTGCTGGGCCGTGGTCGTCTTCGCCGGCGGGTTCGTCTACTTCTGGCAGGCGGAGGAGAGGTACGGCCGTGGCTGAGCAGAACCCCGAGCGCACCTCCGAGCGCACCTCCGAGCGGACCTCCGAGCAGAACGCAGCGTCCCGCGAGGAACGCTGCCCGACGGTCATCGCGGACGACCTGCACATCGTCTATCGCGTCAACGGCGCCAGGACCGGCAAGGGCAGCGCCACGGCCGCGCTGAGCCGGATCCTCAAGCGCGGCTCCGACGACGCCGCACGGGGTGTGCGCAAGGTGCACGCCGTGCGCGGGGTCTCCTTCGTCGCCTACCGCGGCGAGGCCATCGGCCTGATCGGCTCCAACGGCTCCGGCAAGTCCACGCTGCTGCGCGCCATCGCCGGTCTGCTGCCCGCCGAGAAGGGCAGGGTCTACACCGACGGCCAGCCCTCGCTGCTCGGCGTCAACGCGGCCCTGATGAACGACCTGACCGGTGAGCGCAACGTCATCCTGGGCGGTCTCGCCATGGGGATGTCCCGGGAGCAGATCAAGGAGCGCTACCAGGACATCGTCGACTTCTCGGGCATCAACGAGAAGGGCGACTTCATCACGCTGCCGATGCGCACCTACTCCTCCGGCATGGCCGCCCGGCTGCGGTTCTCCATCGCCGCCGCCAAGGACCACGACGTCCTCATGATCGACGAGGCCCTCGCCACCGGTGACCGCAAGTTCCAGAAGCGCTCCGAGGAACGCATCCGGGAACTGCGCAAGGAGGCCGGCACGGTCTTTCTGGTCAGTCACAACAACAAGTCCATCCGTGACACCTGCAACCGCGTCCTGTGGCTGGAACGCGGCGAGCTGCGCATGGACGGCCCGACCGAAGAGGTTTTGAAGGAGTACGAGAAGTTCACGGGCAAGTAGCCTGTTTCGGCCAGGGTCCCGCCGGAGACTGTCCGGGGGGACCCTGCGGCCGTAACGGAACCGTCAACTCCGGCCTGTGTCAGGAATCTTGGAACCAATCGGTGTGTTGTTGTGATGCGCAGGACACCCCGACGGACCTTACTGCGCTGTACAACGTAAGCTGTACCAGCGCCGGAAAGCGGCAAGTGGGGCGATAATGCGCGGCATCCTGCGCCAGGGCGACCCCGCGAATTGCCGGGCGGCGTGTCCGAAATAGTGTGTATTGGGTCGGCAGTGTAGAACGGGAGATGTGACGGCAATGGCTACGGAAACTCCCCAGCTCAACGCAGCATGTGCCGTCCCCGCCCCGGGCAGCACCCGATGACGGCCACCGAGACGGCGCCTCACCTGGAACGCGCCACCCTGGACAAAGCCGCGAGCGAGAACTTTCCCGTGGCCCCTTTCTTCCTGCCCCGGGCGTGGCGCGACGACCTCATGGCCGTCTACGGCTTCGCCCGTCTGGTCGACGACATCGGTGACGGCGACCTCGCCCCCGGCGGAGCCGACGCCCGCGCGCTCGGCGTGTCGCCCGCCGAGGCCGAGGACCGGCTGGTCCTCCTCGACGCCTTCGAGGCGGACCTGCGGCGTGTCTTCGACGGCACCCCCCGCCATCCGCTGCTGCGCCGGCTGCAGCCCACCGTCCGCCGCCGCTCCCTCACCCCCGAGCCCTTCCTCGGCCTGATCGCCGCCAACCGCCAGGACCAGCTCGTCACCCGGTACGAGACCTACGACGACCTCCTCGCCTACTGCGAACTGTCCGCCAACCCGGTCGGCCGGCTCGTCCTCGGCGTCACCGGTACGTCGACCCCCGAGCGGATCTGCCTGTCCGACGCGATCTGCACCGCCCTGCAGATCGTCGAACACCTCCAGGACGTCGCCGAGGACCTCGGCCGGGACCGGATCTACCTCCCGGCCGAGGACATGAAGCGCTTTCACATCCAGGAAACGGATCTTGGCGCAAAAACCGCAGGCGCATCGATGCGCGCCCTGGTTGCATACGAAGCACAACGCGCCCGAGATCTGCTGAATGAAGGCGCTCCCCTGGTGGGTAGCGTCCACGGCAGGTTGAAGCTGTTGCTCGCGGGGTTCGTGGCGGGGGGGAGGGCGGCGATCAGCGCGATCGCCGCCGCCGAATACGACGTACTTCCCGGTCCGCCCAAACCCGGCAAGGTCCAGTTGCTGCGTGAGGCGGGCGTGATCCTGCGAGGAGAGGGGTGATCCGGACCGTGGATTCTCCGTCACACGTGTCCGCACCGGTACTCGCCGCCTACAGCTACTGCGAGACCGTCACCGGGCAGCAGGCCCGTAACTTCGCCTACGGCATCCGGCTGCTGCCCACGCCCAAGCGTCGCGCCATGTCGGCGCTGTACGCCTTTTCCCGGCGCGTGGACGACATCGGCGACGGCGACCTGGCCGGCGAGGTGAAGCTGAAGCGGCTCGAGGACACCAGGGCGCTGCTCGCCCGGGTCCGGGACGGTGAGGTCGAGGAGGACGACACCGACCCGGTCGCCGTCGCGCTCGCCCATGCCGCACGCGCTTTCCCGATCCCGCTCGGCGGCCTCGACGAACTGATCGACGGCGTCCAGATGGACGTGCGCGGCGAGACCTACGAGACCTGGGACGACCTGAAGGCCTACTGCCGGTGTGTCGCCGGCGCCATCGGCCGGCTCTCGCTCGGCGTGTTCGGCACCGAACCGGGAGCGCGTGGCGCCGAGCGCGCGTCCGAGTACGCCGACACCCTCGGTCTCGCGCTGCAGCTGACCAACATCCTCAGGGACGTCCGCGAGGACGCCGAGGGCGGCCGTACCTATCTGCCCGCCGACGACCTGGCCAAGTTCGGCTGCTCGGCCGGGTTCGACGGGCCGACTCCACCCGAGGGTTCCGACTTCGCGGGCCTCGTGCACTTCGAAGTGCGGCGGGCCCGTGCCCTTTTCGCCGAGGGCTACCGGCTGCTGCCCATGCTCGACCGGCGCAGCGGTGCCTGTGTCGCCGCGATGGCCGGCATCTACCGCCGGCTGCTGGACCGTATCGAGCGCGACCCGGAGGCCGTGCTGCGCGGCCGGGTCTCGCTGCCCGGACGGGAGAAGGCCTACGTCGCCGTGCGCGGCCTGTCCGGTCTGGACACCCGGCATGTGACCCGCCATGTCTCCCCGCGTTCCGTCAGGAGGCGCGCCTGATGGATCTCGGCGAACCAGGAGACGAGTGGCAGGGGGAGATGCGGCAGGCAACCCTTCACTGCGGCGTGGCGTCCCTGACTGCGACGGCGGAGCGTGCACCGTTCACTCTGCACGCCCAGCAGGTCGGCAGCGCCCAGGGGCGCGGGGCAGTATCTGACCTGCGGCTACCGCGGCGTGGGCACGACCAGCCACGACGAAGCGGCGGACAAAGGACGGTCCATCACGGCCCCGCCCGCGGAGCGCTCGCACGGAAGGACGCACGATGAGCGACGGCTCACGCCCCGCAGCACAGGCGCACCGCGCCGCGGGAGACGAGGGCGCGGCAGGCCGCAGCGCCGTCGTCGTCGGCGGCGGGCTCGCCGGGATCACCGCGGCGCTCGCGCTCGCCGACGCGGGCGTGCGTGTCACCCTGCTCGAAGGCAGGCCGAGGCTCGGCGGCCTCGCCTTCTCCTTTCAGCGCGGCGAGCTGACCGTCGACAACGGCCAGCATGTGTACCTGCGCTGCTGCACCGCGTACCGCTGGTTCCTCGACCGGATCGAGGGCGCGTCGCTGGCACCGCTGCAGGACCGCCTGGACGTGCCCGTCGTCGACGTCGCCAAGCCCGAGGGCAGACGGCTCGGCAGACTGCGGCGCGACCCGCTGCCCGTCCCCCTCCACCTGGGGCGCAGCCTGGCCGCCTATCCGCACCTCTCGCTCGCCGAGCGCGCTGCGGTCGGGCGGGCCGCGCTCGCGCTGAAGGGGCTCGACCTCGCCGATCCGACCCTGGACACCCAGGACTTCGGCAGCTGGCTGGCCGCGCACGGCCAGTCGACGCGCGCCGTCGAGGCCCTGTGGGACCTGGTCGGGGTCGCCACCCTCAACGCGGTCGCGGGCGACGCCTCACTGGGGCTCGCCGCGATGGTGTTCAAGACCGGTCTGCTGTCCGACCCGGGCGCGGCCGACATCGGCTGGGCCCGCGTCCCGCTGGGCGAACTGCACGACCGGCTGGCCCGCAAGGCGCTCGACTCCGCGGGCGTCCGTACCGAGGTCCGTACACGCGTCACCTCCGTCTCTATCAACGAGAACGGCACCTGGAGCGTTCAGGTTCCCGGTGAGCGCCTGGAAACCGACGCCGTCGTCCTCGCCGTACCCCAGCGCGAGGCCCACGACCTGCTGCCGTCCGGCGCCCTCGACGCCCCCGAGCGGCTGCTGGGCATCGACACCGCGCCGATCCTCAACGTCCATGTCGTCTACGACCGCAAGGTGCTGGCGCGCCCGTTCTTCGCCGCCCTCGGTACCCCGGTGCAGTGGGTCTTCGACCGCACCGACGCCTCCGGGCTGACCGACGGTCAGTACCTCGCGCTGTCCCAGTCGGCCGCGCAGGAGGAGATCGACCTGCCGGTCGCCGAACTGCGCGAGCGCTATCTGCCCGAGCTGGAGCGGCTGATCCCGGGCACCCGCGGCGCCGAGGTGCAGGACTTCTTCGTGACCCGGGAGCGCACGGCCACGTTCGCCCCCACCCCCGGCGTCGGGCGGCTGCGGCCCGGCGCCCGCACCAAGGCCCCCGGCCTGTACCTGGCCGGAGCGTGGACCGCCACAGGGTGGCCCGCGACCATGGAGAGTGCGGTCCGCAGTGGAGTGAGCGCGGCCGACGCCGCCCTCAGTGCCCTGGGCCGGCCCCGCCCCCGCCATCTCTTCGAGTTCGAGGAGGCGGCCTGATGCTCGATCAGCAGCCGGCGGCAGGTCCCCGCACCCCCGGTACCGCAACAAGAGGAGAGACTGTGCCCACTGTGCCCCCGGCCTCGACGCCCGTCCCACGGGCCGCGGTGGACGTGACCGCGTTGCTGGAGCGCGGCCGGACCCTGGCCACTCCGGTCCTGCGTGCGGCCGTCGATCGGCTGGCGTCTCCCATGGACACCGTCGCCGCCTACCACTTCGGCTGGATCGACGCCGCCGGCAACCCGGCCGACGGTGACGGCGGCAAGGCCGTGCGTCCCGCGCTCGCCGTGCTCTCCGCCGAGGTCACCGGCGCCGCGCCCGAGGTGGGCATCCCCGGCGCCGTCGCCGTGGAACTCGTCCACAACTTCTCGTTGCTGCACGACGACCTGATGGACGGCGACGAGCAGCGCCGGCACCGCGACACGGTCTGGAAGGTGCACGGCCCCGCGCAGGCCATCCTGGTCGGCGACGCCCTGTTCGCGCTGGCCAACGAGATCCTGCTGGAGCTCGGCACGGTCGAGGCCGGCCGCGCCACCCGCCGGCTGACCACCGCCACCCGCGCCCTGATCGACGGTCAGGCACAGGACATCTCCTACGAACACCGCGACCGCGTCAGCGTCGAGGAGTGCCTGGAGATGGAGGGCAACAAGACCGGCGCGCTGCTCGCGGCCTCCAGCTCCATCGGCGCGGTGCTCGGCGGCGCGGACGACGCCACCGCCGACGCGCTGGAGAAGTACGGCTACCACCTCGGCCTCGCCTTCCAGGCCGTCGACGACCTGCTCGGCATCTGGGGCGACCCGGAGGCCACCGGCAAGCAGACCTGGAGCGACCTGCGCCAGCGCAAGAAGTCCCTGCCGGTCGTCGCCGCGCTCGCGGCCGGCGGCCCCGCCTCCGAGGAGCTCGGCGAGATCCTCGCCGCGGACGCCAAGAGCAGCGACTTCGAGAACTTCTCCGAGGAGGAGTTCGCGGCCCGTGCGGCCCTCATCGAGCGGGCCGGCGGCCGCGACTGGACGGCCGGGGAAGCGCGCCGTCAGCACATCATCGCCATCGAAGCCCTCGACGCCGTCGACATGCCCGACCGGGTGCGGGACTCCTTCACGGCGCTCGCCGACTTCGTCGTCGTACGAAAGAGATGATCACTATCGGTCGAACACTCGCGTAGCTCGCCGGCCGGTGCCGCAGCACCTGCGGACACCGGCCGACGGCGGACCCACAGCAGCACGACTCGCACGACTGCACGAAGGGGAAGCCATGACAGCGACGACCGACGGAAGCACCGGGGCGACTGTGCCGACCCGCGCTGCCGCGGCCAGCGACACCACCGACACCACCCCCGAGACGGCCGGGGTACAAGAAGCCGCCGCTCGCGCCGCCCGGCGCGCCACGGACCTCCTGCTCGCGCGGCAGGACGCCCAGGGCTGGTGGAAGGGCGACCTGGAGACCAACGTCACCATGGACGCCGAGGACCTGCTGCTCCGTCAGTTCCTGGGAATCCGCGACGAGGAGACCACGCAGGCCGCCGCGAAGTTCATTCGCGGCGAGCAGCGCGAGGACGGCACCTGGGCGACCTTCTACGGCGGGCCCGGCGAACTGTCCACCACCATCGAGGCCTATGTCGCCCTGCGCCTGGCCGGCGACGCGCCCGACGCCCCGCACTTGGCGAAAGCTTCCGCCTGGATCCGTGAGCGCGGCGGAATCGCCGCCTCCAGGGTCTTCACCCGCATCTGGCTCGCCCTGTTCGGCTGGTGGAAGTGGGAGGACCTGCCCGAACTCCCGCCGGAGCTCATCTACTTCCCGGCCTGGATGCCGCTCAACATCTACGACTTCGGCTGCTGGGCCCGGCAGACCATCGTGCCGCTGACCATCGTCTCGGCCAAGCGCCCGGTGCGCCCGGCGCCCTTCCCACTGGACGAGCTGCACACCGACCCGGCCGACCCCGACCCGGCCAAGCCGCTTGCTCCGGTGGCCAGTTGGGCCGGTGCCTTCCAGCGGCTGGACAGGGCGCTGCACCAGTTCCGCAAGGTTGCCCCGCGCCGCCTCCGCAGGGCCGCGATGAACTCCGCCGCCCGCTGGATCATCGAGCGGCAGGAGAACGACGGCTGCTGGGGCGGCATCCAGCCCCCGGCGGTGTACTCGGTCATCGCCCTGCACCTGCTCGGCTACGACCTCGAGCACCCGGTGATGCGCGAGGGCCTCGCCTCGCTGGACCGTTTCGCCGTATGGCGCGAGGACGGCGCCCGGATGATCGAGGCCTGTCAGTCCCCGGTCTGGGACACCTGCCTCGCCACCATCGCGCTCATCGACGCCGGGCTGCCCGCCGACCATCCGCAACTGGTCAGGGCGGCCGACTGGATGCTGGGCGAGGAGATCGTGCGGCCCGGCGACTGGGCCGTGAAGCGACCGCACCTACCGCCGGGCGGCTGGGCGTTCGAGTTCCACAACGACAACTACCCCGACATCGACGACACCGCCGAGGTCGCCCTCGCACTGCGCCGGGTCCGGCATCACGACCCCGAGCGCGTGGACCGGGCCGTCGGGCGCGCCGTGCGCTGGAACCTGGGGATGCAGTCGAAGAACGGCGCGTGGGGCGCCTTCGACGTCGACAACACCAGCCCGTTCCCCAACCGGCTGCCGTTCTGCGACTTCGGCGAGGTCATCGACCCGCCGTCGGCGGACGTCACCGCGCACGTCGTGGAGATGCTCGCCGCGGAGGGCCTCGCCCACGACCCGCGGACGCGCCGGGGCATCGAGTGGCTGCTCGCCGAACAGGAGCCGGACGGCTCGTGGTTCGGCCGCTGGGGCGTCAACTACATCTACGGCACCGGGTCGGTCGTCCCCGCGCTGACCGCCGCCGGGCTGCCCGGCGCGCACCCGGCGATCCGGCGGGCCGTGGCCTGGCTGGAGAGCGTGCAGAACGACGACGGCGGCTGGGGCGAGGATCTGCGCTCCTACAAGTTCGTCAAGGAGTGGAGCGGCCGGGGCGCCTCGACCGCCTCGCAGACCGCGTGGGCGCTGATGGCGCTGCTCGCGGCGGGGGAGCAGGACGCCAAGGCCGTCGAGCGCGGCATCCGCTGGCTCGCCGACACCCAGCAGGAGGACGGCACCTGGGACGAGCCGTACTTCACCGGCACCGGCTTCCCCTGGGACTTCTCCATCAACTACCACCTGTACCGGCAGGTCTTCCCGCTCACCGCGCTCGGCCGGTATCTGCACGGTGACCCCTTCGAGCGCGCTCTGCTCGCCGGGAAACCGCTGTCCGAGGCCAAGGTGAGCTGAATTGACCAACCAGCCCGCACCGGCCCCGCTGCTGATCGCCTGCGCGCTCGGCATCGAGCATCTGGCCCTGCGCACGGGGGACAGGGGCGGGGCGGACGGGCCGGTCTCCTTTCTCCGCACGGGCATGGGTCCCCGTGCGGCGGAACGCTCCGTCACCCGGCAGCTCTCCGGCCCGGCGCTGGCCGACGCGGCCGTGCTGGCCACGGGCTTCTGCGCCGGGCTCGCGCCCGGTATGCATCCCGGCGACCTGGTGGTCGCCGAGGAGACCCGGGACCCGCGCGCCACCGTCGCCTGCGTGGGCACCGAGCTGCTGGTCAAGGAACTAGCGCGGCTGCTGCCCGGCCGCACGGTCCACACCGGGCCGCTCACCGGCTCCGACCACGTGGTACGCGGCCCCGAGCGGTCCCAGCTGCTCGCGACCGGCGCGCTCGCGGTCGACATGGAGTCGGCGGCCACGCTGTTCGCCGCCGTCCGCGGCGGCGAGCGCCCCGTTGCGGCCGTACGGGTGGTCGTGGACGCTCCAGAACATGAACTCGTCCGGATCGGCACGCTGCGCGGTGGAATATCTGCTTTCCGCGTTCTTCGTTCCGTTCTTCCCGCATTTTATGAATGGCACCGTTCTTTGTTGCTCCCCCGGAGGTGAGCCAGATGGCCATGCCGCTGCGTCAGACCATCAAGGTCGCTACGTACCTGTTGGAACAGAAGCTCAGGAAGCGGGACAAGTTCGCCCTGCTGGTCGAGTTGGAGCCGCTGTTCGCGTGCAATCTCAAGTGCGAGGGCTGCGGCAAGATCCAGCACCCGGCGGGCGTGCTCAAGCAGCGCATGCCCGTGGCGCAGGCCGTGGGCGCGGTCCTGGAGTCGGGTGCGCCGATGGTCTCGATCGCCGGCGGCGAGCCCCTGATGCATCCGCAGATCGACGAAATCGTGCGGCAGTTGGTGGCGAAGAAGAAATTCGTCTTCCTCTGCACCAACGCGCTGCTGATGCGCAAGAAGATGGACAAGTTCAAGCCCTCGCCCTATTTCGCCTGGGCCGTGCACATCGACGGGCTGCGGGAGCGGCACGACGCCTCCGTGGCGAAGGAGGGCACCTTCGACGAGGCGGTGGAGGCCATCAAGGAGGCCAAGCGGCGCGGCTTCCGGGTGACCACGAACTCCACCTTCTTCAACACGGACACCCCGCAGACCGTCGTCGAGGTGCTGAACTTCCTCAACGACGACCTGCAGGTCGACGAGATGATGCTGTCGCCCGCCTACGCCTACGAGAAGGCCCCCGACCAGGAGCACTTCCTCGGCGTCCAGCAGACCCGGGAACTGTTCAAGAAGGCCTTCTCGGGCGGCAACCGGGCGAAGTGGCGGCTCAACCAGAGCCCGCTCTTCCTGGACTTCCTGGAGGGCAAGGTCGACTTCCCGTGCACCGCGTGGGCGATCCCGAGCTACTCGCTGTTCGGCTGGCAGAAGCCCTGCTACCTGATGAGCGACGGCTATGTGCCCACGTACCGGCAGCTGCTGGAGGAGACCGACTGGGACAAGTACGGCCGTGGCAAGGACCCGCGCTGCGAGAACTGCATGGCGCACTGCGGCTACGAACCCACGGCCGTCCTCGCCACCATGGGCTCCCTGAAGGAGTCGCTGCGGGCCATGCGCGAGACCGTCTCGGGAAACCGGGAGTGAGGCGATGACCGCCGTACCCTTGGGCGTTCCCGAGGTACCGGTCCGGCCGGTCGCGCCGCGGCGGCAGTCGCGGCAGATCCAGGTCGGGCCGGTGGCGGTCGGGGGCGGAGCCCCGGTGTCGGTGCAGTCGATGACGACGACCCGCACGTCGGACATCGGCGCCACCCTGCAGCAGATCGCGGAACTCACCGCGTCCGGCTGCCAGATCGTCCGGGTCGCCTGCCCCACCCAGGACGACGCGGACGCCCTCGCGACCCTCGCCCGCAAGTCGCAGATCCCGGTGATCGCGGACATCCACTTCCAGCCGAAGTACGTCTTCGCGGCCATCGAGGCCGGCTGCGCGGCGGTCCGTGTCAACCCGGGCAACATCAAGAAGTTCGACGACCAGGTGAAGGAGATCGCGCGCGCCGCCAAGGACCACGGCACGCCGGTCCGGATCGGCGTCAACGCCGGTTCCCTGGACCGGCGGCTGCTGCAGAAGTACGGCAAGGCCACTCCTGAGGCGCTGGTCGAGAGCGCGCTGTGGGAGGCCTCGCTCTTCGAGGAGCACGACTTCCGGGACCTCAAGATCTCCGTCAAGCACAACGACCCGGTCGTCATGATCGAGGCGTACCGGCAGCTCGCCGAGAGCTGCGACTACCCGCTGCACCTGGGGGTCACCGAGGCGGGCCCTGCGTTCCAGGGCACGGTCAAGTCGTCCGTGGCCTTCGGGGCGTTGCTGTCGCGGGGCATCGGCGACACGATCCGCGTCTCCCTGTCGGCCCCGCCGGCGGAGGAGGTCAAGGTCGGCATCCAGATCCTGGAGTCGCTCGGTCTGAGGCAACGGCGGCTGGAGATCGTCTCCTGCCCGTCCTGCGGCCGGGCCCAGGTCGACGTCTACAAGCTGGCCGAGGAGGTCACGGCGGGCCTGGAGGGCATGGAAGTGCCGCTCAGGGTCGCCGTGATGGGGTGTGTGGTCAACGGTCCGGGCGAGGCCCGGGAGGCCGACCTGGGAGTTGCCTCAGGCAACGGGAAGGGCCAGATCTTCGTCAAGGGCGAGGTCGTCAAGACCGTCCCCGAGTCGAGGATCGTGGCCACGCTCATCGAGGAGGCGATGCGGCTCGCCGAGCCGACCAGCCCCGCAGACAAGTGAGTTGAGGCAGAGCACGGACCGAGAGGGGGCCCTACGTGACCATTCTGGAGAACATCCGGGGACCGCGTGACCTGAAGGCGCTGTCCGAGGCGGAACTCGGCGAACTGTCCGAGGAGATACGCGAGTTCCTGGTGCACGCGGTGGCGCGGACCGGCGGTCATCTCGGGCCCAATCTGGGGGTGGTGGAACTGTCCATCGCGCTCCACCGGGTCTTCGAGTCACCGGTCGACCGCATCCTGTGGGACACCGGCCACCAGTCCTATGTCCACAAGTTGCTGACAGGGCGTCAGGACTTCTCCAAGCTGCGCGGCAAGGGGGGACTGTCCGGCTACCCCTCACGCGAGGAGTCCGAGCACGACATCATCGAGAACAGCCACGCCTCCACCGCGCTCGGCTGGGCCGACGGCCTCGCCAAGGCTCACCAGGTGCAGGGGGAGAAGGGTCATGTGGTCGCGGTCATCGGCGACGGCGCGCTGACCGGCGGCATGGCCTGGGAGGCGCTGAACAACATCGCGGCCGTCAAGGACCGCCCGCTGATCATCGTCGTCAACGACAACGAACGCTCCTACGCCCCGACCATCGGCGGCCTCGCCAACCACCTGGCCACCCTGCGCACCACCGACGGCTACGAGAAGGTCCTCGCCTGGGGCAAGGACGTACTGCTGCGCACACCCGTCGTCGGCGCCACCCTCTACGAGTCCCTGCACGGGGCGAAGAAGGGCTTCAAGGACGCCTTCGCCCCGCAGGGCATGTTCGAGGACCTGGGCCTGAAGTACGTCGGCCCGATCGACGGGCACGACATCAAGGCCGTCGAATCGGCGCTGCGCCGCGCGAAGCGCTTCCACGGCCCGGTCCTGGTCCACTGCCTCACCGAGAAGGGCCGCGGCTACGAGCCCGCCCTCCTCCACGAGGAGGACCACTTCCACACCGTCGGCGTGATGGACCCGCTGACCTGCGAACCGCTCGCGCCGTCCGGCGGACCTTCCTGGACCTCCGTGTTCGGTGACGAGATCGTACGGATCGGCGAGGAACGCGACGACGTCGTCGCCATCACGGCGGCCATGCTGCACCCGGTCGGGCTCGCCCAGTTCGCCGAGCGCTTCCCCGACCGCGTGTGGGACGTGGGCATCGCCGAGCAGCACGCGGCCGTCTCCGCGGCCGGGCTCGCCACCGGCGGGCTGCACCCGGTCGTCGCCGTCTACGCCACCTTCCTCAACCGCGCCTTCGACCAGCTGCTGATGGACGTCGCGCTGCACCGCTGCGGAGTCACCTTCGTCCTCGACCGGGCCGGCGTCACCGGCGTCGACGGCGCCTCCCACAACGGCATGTGGGACCTGTCCATCCTGCAGGTCGTCCCCGGTCTCAGGATCGCCGCCCCGCGCGACGCCGGGCAGCTGCGCGCTCAGCTGCGCGAGGCCGTCGCCGTGGACGACGCGCCCACCCTGGTCCGCTTCCCGAAGGAGTCCGTCGGCCCGGACATCCCGGCGATCGGCCACGTCGGCGACATGGACGTGCTGTACCGCGGCGAGCGCCCCGAGGTGCTGCTGGTGGCCGTCGGCGTGATGGCCCCGGTGTGTCTGCAGGCCGCCGATCTGCTGCAGGCGCGCGGCATCGACTGCACGGTGGTGGACCCCCGCTGGGTCAAGCCCGTCGACCCCGCACTGCCGGGCCTCGCGGCCGCGCACCGCCTGGTCGCCGTCGTGGAGGACAACAGCCGCTCCGCGGGCGTCGGTTCCGCCGTGGCGCTGGCCCTCGGCGACGCCGACGTGGACGTGCCGGTACGGCGGTTCGGCATCCCGGAGCAGTTCCTCGCGCACGCCAAGCGCGGCGAGGTGCTGGCCGACATCGGTCTCACGCCCGTCGAGATCGCCGGGCGGATCAGCGCGAGCCTGGCCGTCAGGGACGCGGACGGCCCAGCCAAGGAGAAGGAATGAGCACGGAGTTCGACCTCGGCGCCCTGCTCGCCGAGCGCGGAGCCGAACGCTACGAGCTGCACGCGAAGTACCTCAACCCGCAGCTCCCGCGCATGCTGCACACCATCGGCTTCGACAAGGTCTACGAGCGGGCCGAGGGCGCCCACTTCTACGACGCGGACGGCAACGACTATCTGGACATGCTCGCCGGGTTCGGGGTGATGGGCCTCGGCCGTCATCACCCGGTCGTCCGCAAGGCGCTGCACGACGTGCTCGACCTGAACCTCGCCGATCTGACCCGGTTCGACTGCCAGCCGCTGCCCGGCCTGCTCGCCGAGCGACTGCTCGCCCACAGCCCGCACCTGGACCGGGTGTTCTTCGGCAACAGCGGCACGGAGGCCGTCGAAACGGCCCTGAAGTTCGCCCGGTACGCCACCGGCAAGCCCCGTGTCCTCTACTGTGACCACGCCTTCCACGGCCTGACCACCGGCTCCCTGTCGGTCAACGGCGAGGGCGGCTTCCGCGACGGCTTCGCCCCGCTGCTGCCCGACACCGCCGTACCCCTCGGCGATCTCGACGCCCTCGCAAGGGAGTTGAAGAAGGGCGACGTCGCCGCCCTGATCGTCGAGCCGATCCAGGGCAAGGGGGTGCACGAGGCCCCGCCCGGCTATCTGCGCGCCGCGCAGGAACTCCTGCACCGGCACAAGGCACTGCTGATCGCCGACGAGGTGCAGACCGGCCTCGGCCGCACCGGCGACTTCTACGCCTACCAGCACGAGGACGGCGTCGAACCCGACCTGGTGTGCGTGGCCAAGGCACTGTCCGGCGGGTACGTCCCGGTCGGCGCCACGCTCGGCAAGGACTGGATCTTCAAGAGGGTCTACTCGTCCATGGACCGCGTGCTGGTCCACTCGGCGAGCTTCGGTTCCAACGCCCCCGCGATGGCATGCGGCCTCGCCGTGCTCTCGGCCATGGAGAACGAGCAGATCGTCGCGGGCGTGCGCAGCACCGGGGACCTGCTGAAGTCCCGGCTGACCGCGCTGATCGACACGTACGAACTCCTCGCCGACGTCCGCGGCCGGGGCCTGATGATCGGCATCGAGTTCGGCAAGCCGTCCTCGCTGAAGCTGCGCAGCCGCTGGACCATGCTGCAGGCGGCGCGCAAGGGCCTGTTCGCGCAGATGGTCGTCGTACCACTGCTGCAGCGGCACCGGATCCTCACCCAGGTCTCCGGCGATCATCTGGAGGTGATCAAGCTGATTCCGCCGCTGATTATCGACGAGGCGGACGTCGACCGGTTCACGGACGCCTTCACCGCCGTGATGGACGACGCACACAGTGGCGGCGGCCTGATGTGGGACTTCGGCAAGACCCTGATCAAGCAGGCGGTGGCGGGCCGCTGAGCGTCACCGGGGCGCCGGCTCTCACGCGACGTAGAACGGAACGAACAGGAAGAGGACCAGGGGACAGGCGAACCCGATCCCGCCCAGCACGGCTCCCGTGGCGGCCATCCACATCCGGCCGATGCCACGGAAGGCGTAGTGGATCCCCGCGAGGCCGAGGGTGAAGGCGAGTGCGCCGCAGATCAGCATCACGGGGATCAGGCCGAACGTGAGCCACGGACACAGGCCCGCTGCCGCTGCGAGGCCCAGCCCGAGTGCGGTGGGGCCCAGTAGGACGGCAGGCGAATCGGCCCCTTGGGATGCGGCGCTCCTCGACATGACGTTCCCCCCTTTTTTTTGAACGTGTTCAAATCCTGGGGCGAGCGTAGCAGGGCAGGGGCGATCGTGTGTTCTTGCCTCTTCTTGCCTCGCAGGCAAAGAAATTGCCAGACGGGCACAGCAGGCGCCTGAATGGAGGCATGAACGCCTCAGACGCCGGACCACCGGCGGGCCCGGACGACGAGCTGCCGGCCGTCGCACCGCAGTTGCGGGCACTGCGCCGGCGCACCGGCCTCACCCTGGAGGCCGCGGCCCGCACCGCAGGGCTCTCACCGGCCCATCTGTCCCGGCTGGAGACCGGCCGGCGGCAACCGTCGCTGCCGCTGCTGCTGGCTCTCGCCCGCATCTACGGTACGACCGTCTCCGACCTGCTGGGCGAGACGGTCGCCGACCGGGACGCGATCGTGCGGGCCGGCGACATGGAGCCGACCCGGGCGGGCGGCTGGACGTACTTCCAGGCCGGGGCGCCCGGCCGAGCCATGCAGGCGCTGCGGGTGCGGGTGCCGCACGGCTCGCAGGGCGACATCGTGCGGGTCCATCCCGGCGAGGAGTGGGTCTACGTCCTGCGGGGCCGGCTGCGGCTGCGCCTCGGTGACACCGCGCATCTGCTCGGGCCGGGCGACAGCGCGCACTTCGACTCACTCACCCCGCACCGCCTCGCCGCCGAGGACCACGACGGCGTCGAGCTGCTGTTCGTCCACACCCTGCTGCAGAGCCCCACGGCCACGCTGTGCCTGGGGCCGCTGACCGGAGAGCTGCCATGAGCAACTTCGAGACGAAGTTCCCCCGTTCCCTGTGGATCCGCCTGATCATCTACATCGCCCTCGGCCATGTCCTGGCCGGATTCCTGTACTTGCTGTTCGCGTTGGGCGCGAAGGGCTGAGACGGCGGGCGGGGCTGCCGATACCGGTCGTCCCCGCCGCCGGCCAGGGACCGGCCGAGACAGCCCCGCAGGTCCCGGGTGACCCACCGCCGTCAGCGCAGCCCGCGCGGTGCGTCCCCGGTTCGCTCAGTCCAGCAGGCGTTCGCGCAGGTGGTCGCGGGCGGTCGGGGTGAAGCCAAGGCCCTGCTCCAAGTAGGTGTCCACGCCGCCCCAGGTCTGCTCGATGGCCTCGAACGCCGCCTGCAGGTACTCGGCACGGGCGTCGAAGAGCGGGCTGAGCAGCTCCATGACCTCGGGGGTGTAGGCGGTCTCGGTGCTGCCGCTGCGGCGGACCTTGTAGCGCCGGTGCTTGGCGTTGGACTCCAGATAGTCGGCGACGATCGCCTCGCGCTCCACGCCCAGCGCGAGGAGCGTCACGGCTATGGAGATGCCCGCGCGGTCCTTGCCCGCCGCGCAGTGCATCAGGGCGGGCACGCTGTCCTCGGCGAGTGCCCGCAGCACCCGGGAGTGCTCGGCGGTGCGCTCCTTGACGATCGACCGGTACGAGGCGATCATCCGAGCCGCGCCCTTGCCGTCGTCGAGGATCCCGCGCAGCTGGTCGAGGTCGCCGTCGCGGACCATCTTCCAGAACTCGGCGCCGTCCGCCGGATCGCTCAGCGGCAGGTTCACGTTCCGCACGCCGGGCAGCTGGACGTCCGGGCCCTCCAGCTTCTGGTCGGCCGCGTTGCGGAAGTCGAAGATCGTGTGCAGGCCCAGCGAGGCGAGGAACGCCGCGTCGTCCTCGGTCGCGTGCGCCAGGTGCCCGCTGCGGAACAGCACCCCCTGCCGCACCCGCCGTCCGTCCATGGTCGGCAGTCCGCCCACGTCGCGGAAATTGCGTACACCGGCCAGCTCCGGCTCGGTCGACGGGACGTGCTGCGTCACGGGGGCTCCTCCCGATAGGACCCCGCCGTCGCGGCTCGTCGGCGGGCGCTCTGTCGACCATACGACATCGGTTTCCTCGGGCAAGGAGTTGTCCACAGGCATTGTCACCAGGAGCGCCGAGCCCGATGATGTTGGCACTTGAGCGGATCTGTTGGCACCTGTGAGGTCTTACGTGGTGGACATCGCCGAAGACGGTCGTACCTGGCTCCTCTCGGGGCCCACCAGCAGTTATGCCCTGCATCTCACCGACGCGGACGAGCTGCTCCACCTGCACTGGGGGCCGCGGATCGCCCTCGCGGACGCGCAGGCCCTGGCCGAGGACCCGCTGCCCGGCTACTGGCCCTTCGAGTCCCCGCTCGACGGCCGCGAGGAGTACCCCGTCGAGGGCGGCCCCCGCTTCGTCCGCCCCGCCCTGTCCGTGCGCACCGAGGAGCGCCGCGGCACCGAGTGGAGCTTCCAGGCGTACGAGACGGAGGGCGACGAACTGCGGCTGCGCTTCGTCGACGACGGCCTCGCCGTGATCCTGCACTACCGGATGCGTGGTGACGTCGTCGAGCGCTGGGTCACCGTGGCGAACGGCGGGCACACGCGCGTGGAGCTGCTGCGGGCCGACGCGGCCACCTGGACCCTGCCCGACCGCGACGGCTGGCGGCTGTCCCAGCTGCATGGCCGCTGGGCCGCCGAGTCCCGTCTCACCACCGCCCCGCTCACCTACGGCGAGAAGGTCATCGGCAGCCGTCGCGGCCACACCGGCCACCAGCACCTGCCCTGGGTGGCCCTCGACACCGACGCCACCGAGGAGCGCGGCGAGGTCTACGGCTGCGCGCTCGGCTGGTCCGGCTCCTGGCGTATCGCGGTCGCCCAACTCCCGGACGCGCGCGTGCAGATCACCGGCGGCGCCGGCTACGACGACTCGGGCCTGTTGCTTCTTCAGCCGGGGGAGTCGTACACCACTCCCGTCTTCGCGGGTCTGTGGAGCGACGGCGGCTTCGGCGGCGCGAGCCGCACCTGGCACGCCTACCAGCGCGCGTACGTCATCCCGGACGCCGAGCGGGACCGGCCGGTGCTCTTCAACTCCTGGGAGGCGACGAACTTCGCCATCTCGGAGGAGCAGCAGCTGACGCTCGCCCGCCAGGCCGCCGACATCGGCGTGGAGCTGTTCGTGGTGGACGACGGCTGGTTCGGCGCCCGCACCGGCGACCGTGCCGGCCTCGGCGACTGGACCCCCAACCCCGACCGCTTCCCGCAGGGCCTCAAGCCCCTCGCCGACCAGGTGCACGGCCTGGGCATGCAGTTCGGCATCTGGGTCGAGCCCGAGATGGTCAACCCGGACAGCGACCTGTACCGCGCGCACCCCGACTGGGTGCAGTACCAGCAAGGACGCAGGCGGACGGAACTACGCAATCAGCTCGTCCTCAACCTCGCCCGCGAGGACGTCCAGGAGTACCTCTGGGAGCAGCTGGACACCCTGCTCTCCAGCGCGCCGATCGACTATGTGAAGTGGGACTTCAACCGCTGCTTCACCGACGCCGGCTGGCCCGGCGAGCCGTATCCGCAGCGCCTGTGGGTGGACCACGTCCGTGCCCTGTACGCCCTGGTGGACCGCCTGCGCGCCGCGCATCCCCAGGTGGCCTTCGAGTCCTGCTCGGGCGGCGGCGGACGGATCGACCTCGGAGTGCTCAGCCGTACCGACCAGGTGTGGACCTCCGACAACACCGACCCGCTCGACCGGCTCGCCATCCAGCACGGATTCAGTCAGATCCATCCCGCGCGCGTGATGGCCGCCTGGGTCACCGACAGCCCGAACACCCAGCTCAACGGCCGGGCCAGCACGCTGCGGTTCCGCTTCGTCAGCGCCATGGCGGGCGTACTCGGCGTCGGCGGCGACCTCACCGAGTGGACCGTGGAGGAGCTCGCCGAGGCCCGGCAGTGGGTCCGGCTCTACAAAGAGATGCGCCCGGTCGTCCAGCACGGCGAGCTGTACCGGTTGCGGCCTCCGGCTGGCGGCCTAAGTGCTGTGCAGTACGTCCGGGGTGAGGAGACGGTGGTCCTCGCCTGGCTCCAGGCGCAGAGCTACGGCGAGCCGGTGCCGGCGCTGCGGCTGCGCGGACTCGACCCGACGGCGTCGTACGAATGCCATGAATCGGGCGAAGTTCACCGGGGAGCCGTCCTGCTGCACCACGGGCTGCGCACCGGACTCACCGGCGACCTGGATGCGACGGTGCTCCGACTGCGTCGCATGGACTGAAGGCATTCAACCCGCCTGAGGTCAGTGCTATTCCTGATGCGCAAACTATTTAAGAGTGTCTCTTCTCACCGTTCGTCAACCCCTCCTTACGGTCGCGTAGGTCACACCCGAAGGTGAATCATGGTGCTTCGTGGTAGACGATTCGAAGAATGACAACAGATCAGTGATCGGGTCGTACGTGGCGGTGGGGGACAGCTTCACCGAGGGCGTCGGCGATCCCGGGCCCGACGGGGCGTTTGTGGGCTGGGCGGACCGGTTTGCGGTACTGCTCGCCGACCGGCGGCCCGAGGGGGACTTCAAATACACGAATCTCGCGGTCCGCGGGAAGCTGCTCGACCAGATCGTGCAGGACCAGCTCCCGCAGGCCGTCGAACTCGCCCCGGACCTCGTGTCCTTCTGTGCGGGCGGCAACGACATCATCCGCCCCGGCACCGACCCGGACGAGGTGGCCGAGCGCTTCGAGCGGGCCCTGGCCCAGCTCACCGGGGCCGCGGGCACGGTCATGGTGACGACCGGCTTCGACACCCGTGGCGTTCCCGTGCTCAAGCATCTGCGCGGCAAGATCGCCACGTACAACGGGCACGTCCGGGCCATCGCGGACCGGTACGGCTGTCCCGTGCTCGACCTGTGGTCCCTGAAGTCCGTGCAGGACCGCCGGGCCTGGGACAACGACCGGCTCCACCTCTCGCCCGAGGGGCACACGCGCGTGGCGCTCCGCGCCGGCCAGGCCCTCGGCCTGGAGGTCCCGGCCGACCCCGAGCAGCCGTGGCCGCCGCTGCCGCCCCGGGGCACCCTGGACATCCGTCGCGACGACGTCCACTGGGCCCGTGAGTACCTCGTCCCGTGGATCGGCCGCCGCCTGCGCGGCGAGTCCTCCGGCGACCACGTCACGGCCAAGGGCGCCCTGTCGCCCGACGACATCAAGCACCGCATCGCCTCGGTGGCCTGACCCGACCCCCCATTACCCCCGTGCCCCGCACCGCGCCGCATACGGTGGGGGCACGGGGGTGTTCGGGGTCAGTGCGTCTCCGCGCGGACGCGCCCTGCACCGGGCTCGGGGTCGGCGTACATCGGCCTCGGGCCGGGCGTCGCGACGGGGCGAACGTTGCCCGTTGGGGCACTAGCGTTCCGTCAACGCCTTCCGGTCCAGGCCCAGTTCCCGGGCGAGCGCGTCGTCGACCCAGTCCTGCGCGCGTGTCCGCGGTACCGAGCCCGGGTACGACGTCAGCTGTACGGCCAGCCCGTCCAGCAGTGCCGTCAGCCGCAGCGCGGCACCGGCGGGGTCGGCGCAGGCGAACTCGCCCGCCGCCACGCCCTCGGCGATGACGTCGGTGAGCGCCGCCTTCCACTGCCTGTCGAGGTCCCGGGTGACCTCCCGGAGGGCGGGCTCGCGCAGTGCAACGGCCCAGCCCTCGATCCACAGCCGCCAGCCCTTGGCCTGTCCGGTCGGCGCGTACCACCGCACCGCGGCCCGCAGCCGGCGCAGCGCGGACGTCCGCCGGCCCAGCAGCTGGCGCAGATGTGCGAGATCGTCCTCGGCCGCATAGGTGAACGCGGCCGCGACCAGCTTCTCCTTCGTCGAGAAGTGGTACAGCACCAGCGCGTTGCTCACCCCGAGCGCGGCGGCCACGTCGGCGATCCTGACCGCCGCCACGCCCCGCGCCTCGATCTGCCCGATGGCGGCCCGCAGCAGCTCCTCCTGCCGCTCGGCCACGCTCAACCGCACTCTCGCCACGCGGTCACCCTACACAGCCGCCCGGACACCCGCTGACGACCTCTTGACACCCCCGTGCGGCCGGGGCCAAAGACAGGTGTGGGTCAACGGTTGTTCGCCATCGAGTGTTTGCCAACCGGTGTTGACCCAACCCCGCCGCCTCCGCGAAGCCCGCCGACCCTGTGCCCGCCGCGTGCGCCGCTGCCAGCACCGGGGCCAGCCCCGGCGGCGGCCGTCACGGAAGTCCTCCATGTAGGCGGCGAGAACCCGGGTGGGGCGTGATCGACGAGCGCCGGAGTTCACTGCCCGTGTCGACCAGGCCCATGCAGTGGGGCCCGAGCAGTCGGGCGCCGTGCGCGAGCGTCTCACGAGCCGGTGCCCGCTCCTCGGCCGGGTCCCCGCCGGAGGTGATGACGGTGAAGCAGTGGGCGCCGGCCGCCAGGCCCTCGGTCACCACGGGCCGTACCTGCGCGGGCGGTACGGTCACCACGACGTGCTCGCGGCCGAGGCGCCCCCGCCCGGCCAACGCCCCCTTGGCCGGCCAGTAGCCCACTTCCCGGGCCGTGTCGACGCACCGACGACGGCGACCGGGGCCGGGTCGAAGAGGGGGGAGAGACCGGAGGGGCCGGAGAGTTCGGGAAGGTGGGGGAGATCGCTGCGCGCGTCCGGGGGTGGCTCCGCCGGACCCGTCACCGGTGCCACCCGAAGCGTTCCGCGATCATCGGGAGGCGGTCGGTCACCAGGGCGTGGGCGGCCGCGCGCGGGGTCGTACCGTCGGCGTCCGCACGGTCGAGCATCAGGTCGGCCAGGGCGCGCATGGAGCGCCGGATGTGGGCGAACGCCTCCTCGGCGTCGGCGCCGATGTCGCCGAACAGGGTCCACCACCACCAGGCGTTCGTCCCGGAGTTGACCACCACGTCCGGCAGCACGGTCACCCCGCGCGCGGCCAGCAACTCCTCCGCCGCGGGCAGCACGGGCATGTTGGCGGCCTCGACGATCCAGCGGGCGCGTATCCGGTCCTGGTTGGTGGTGTCGATCGCGTACGACACGGCCGCCGGGACGAGCACCTCCGCGTCGGCGGACAGCCAGGCGTCGCCGGGCAGTTCGCGGTCACCGGGGCGGAGCACACGGCGGTCGACGGTGCCGTAGCGGTCCCGCGCTGCCAGCAGTGCGTCGATGTCGAGCCCCGCCGGATTGGCGATCGTGCCCTTGATGTCGGCGACCGCCACGACCGTCAGCCCCGCGCGGGCCAGGAAGCGCGCGGTGGCGCCGCCCATCGTGCCGAGCCCCTGCACGGCGACCCGGGTGCCCGGGTACGGCACGCCGGCCCGGTCCAGCGCCGCGAGCAGCGACTCGGCGACCCCGCAGCCGCCGGCCAGTTCGTCCAGGCCGATGCCGTCCACCTCGACCGCGAAGGCGTCCGCGAGCCGCTTGCGGGCCGTCGCCTCGTCGTCCAGCAGCGGGTAGACCGCCTGGACGGTGGAGACCAGGCCCGCCTCGGCCGCCGCACGATCGATCAGGTCCTGGGTGAGGCCGAGGTCCTCGCCGGTGGTCCAGAAGCTCTCGATGTACGGCCGCATGGCGCGCAGATAGCGCACCAGCAGCCCGTACGCCCCCGGGTCCCGGGGATCGCAGTCGATGCCGCCCTTGGCGCCGCCGAGCGGGACGTAACGTGCCTCGGGGTCGTAGTGCAGAGCCTCCTTCATCGTCATGCCGCGGGCGAGCCCCGTCACCTCCTCCAGCGTGCAGCCGGGGCGCATCCGCAGCCCGCCGCTGGCCACGCCGCGCACCAGCCGGTCCACGACCAGGAAGCCCTGGCGGCCGGTGACATGGTCGGTCCACACGAGCGACATCAGGGGAGCACGGGCGGTCATGGGGTCTCCTCGGGGACGGTGATCAGGGTGGAGCCGGCCCGGTCCGGGGCCGCGGTGAGGGCACCCGCCGGCGCGGCGGGACCGCACGCGCGCGTGCCGTGTCCTCCGTAGGCGCGGGCCAGGGCGGTCAGATCGACCGGTGGGAGGTCCACCGTGGCCGGGACGTCGCCCCGCGCCCGCGCCCGCATCTCGTCGCGGATCTCGCCATAGCCGCCGTTCGCGAACACCACTATGGGCAGCGGAAGTTGAAGCCGCACGGCGGTGGCCAGTTCCTGCACCGTGAACTGCCGCCCGCCGTCCGAAGGCGCGGGCGAGATCGACGATGTCGCGCTGTTCGGGGTGCAGCGCTCTTCTGGTGGATCTCTTCTGGTGGGTCGAATTACTGAATCGCGAGTCAGTATCAGGAGTCGGTTCGCGCCCTGTCAACGTGCTGTACGGAGATTCAGTAGCGCGGGCCGGGGCTGCGATGGCACCCCGGCGGACCCGGGCTGTCGGAGGGGCCGACCATAATGGGGAGCCTCACCCACTCCACCGGGAGGTACCGTGACCGGATTGCGTTCCTCGGGCTCCGGGCTCCGCGCGCTGCGGCCGACGGCGTTCGGCGCGGACCCGAGCGGTGAGCGCCTGGCACGCATCCGCCGCTCCCCCCACTTCAAGGACGGGGTCTTCCAGAACCCGGGCGGTGCGGCCCGCACCCGCCCCTCCGGCTCACCGCTGGACCTCGCCAAGGCGTTCCTCGACAAGGACACCCGGCCGCTGCGCGCCCCGGAAGGCACCGTCCCGGTGCACCCCACGACCTTCGCCGACCTGGCCAGACCGCCCGCCACGGGACTGCGACTGACCTGGATGGGCCACTCCAGCGTCCTCGCGGAGATCGACGGCCACCGCGTGCTGTTCGACCCGGTCTGGGGCGAGCGCTGCTCCCCGTTCCCCTTCGCCGGCCCCAGACGGCTGCACCCCGTGCCGCTGCCGCTGGCCGCGCTCGGCGAGGTCGACGTGGTCGTCATCTCGCACGACCACTACGACCACCTGGACCTGCCCACGATCAAGGCGCTGGCCGGCACGGACACCGTGTTCGCCGTGCCGCTCGGCGTCGGCGCACACCTCGAACACTGGGGCGTCTCCGCGGACCGGCTGCACGAGGTGGACTGGCACGAGTCCACCCGGATCGGCGGGCTCACCCTCACCGCCACCCCGGCCCGCCACTTCTGCGGTCGGGGCCTGCGCAACACCCAGCACACCCTCTGGTCGTCCTGGGTCGTCGCCGGCGAGGAGCACCGGATCTACCACAGCGGTGACACCGGCTACTTCGACGGCTTCAAGGAGATCGGTGCGGCCCACGGCCCGTTCGACGCCACGATGATCCAGATCGGCGCTTACAGCGAGTTCTGGCCCAAGAACCACACGGATTCCACGCCGCTGCCGGGCGCGTGGCCGGACATCCACATGAACCCCTCGCAGGGCGTCCAGAGCCACCTTGACCTGCAGCAAGGCCGGCCGAGCGGGGTCATGCTGCCGATCCACTGGGGAACATTCAATCTCTCGATCCATCCCTGGGCCGAGCCGGGGGAGTGGACGCTGGCCGCAGCCGGCGCGGTCGGACAGGCGGTCGCCGTCCCTACTCCGGGCCAGCCCTTCGAGCCCGCTGGGGTTCTCCCCGCGCACCCCTGGTGGCGGGATGTGTCCCAGCCGCTGAACCGCAAGTGGCCCGTTCCGGAGGTCACTCCGGTGGCGCCCCGGGACGACCTCGACCTTGTGGGCGAGGGCTGACCGCGGACGAGCTGAAGCGGGCGACGCTGGCAGTCAGGATGTGTTCAGGTACCCGATGGCACAGTCGGGCAGCATGACCTATGAAACGTCTGAGAGTCCTGTGATTCCAGGGGCAGGCACCCAGCAAGGAGACCAACAGCGAGCCGGCCGGCAGCCTGGCGGGGCGGCCTCTCATCGCCGCCACTCCGGGAGTCCTCGGACGCCTGCTGGGCAGATGCTGAACAAGGTTCCCGAGGTCACGATCTGGTTCTGGATCATCAAGATCTTGTGCACCACGGTTGGCGAGAGCTTCGCCGACTGGATCAACATGAACCTCGGTGTCGGCCTGATCAATACGGCACTGATCTTCACCGTCGTTCTGGCAGGCGTCCTGGGCTGGCAACTCGGCACCAAACGCTACATTCCGTTCGTGTACTGGCTCACCGTCGTGGTCGTGAGTGTGACCGGCACTCTCTACACCGACATCCTCACCGACAGCCAGGGCGTTCCCCTCGCACTGAGCAGTAGCGTGTTCGCCGGCGTCCTCGCCCTTGTCTTCGGAATCTGGTATGCGCGCGAGCGGACCCTGTCGGTCCACAGCATCACCACCCGTCCCCGCGAACTCTTCTACTGGCTCGCGATCCTGGTCACTTTCGCCCTCGGCACCGCCACCGGCGACTGGACCCTGGACCTGACCGGCTGGACCCCGGGCGTCTCCGTGCTCCTGCCTCTCGGGTTGATCGTCGCGATCGTCCTCGGATGGCGCCTCGGCGCCAACGCGGTGCTCTCCTTCTGGCTGGCCTACATCCTCACTCGCCCGCTCGGCGCCAATCTCGGCGACTGGCTCGGCTCGCCCAGCGGCGACGGCGGCCTGGCCCTCGGCACCGCGGTGACCAGCGTGATCTTCCTGGCCGCCATCCTCGCCACGGTCGTGTACCTCACGCTGAGCCGGAGCGATGTCATCGAAACCCAGGACGCGACCGATGCCTCACGAGCGCTGAACCCGGCGCGTGAGCGGATCATGCTCGGCTACTACGTCGTCGTAGCGGTCGCGACTGCGGCGCTTCTCGTCTGGGCACACAACCAGCCCCACGCGGCCGCGGCCAGCGAGTCCGACGCGCCCGCACCTGTCACCACCCACCTCACCCCGAAGCAGGCGACGGCACCCTTCCCGCCAGCTGAGATCGCGAAGTTCCGCACGATCACAGCTGACACCCTGGCCAAGCTCAACTCGGGCAACCAGTCGGCCGCGACCACCCGAGTGACCGACCTGGAGACTGCTTGGGACGACGGCCAGCCCACTCTCGAGCCCAAGAGCGAGCAGTCGTGGCACTTCCTCGACAGCGAAATCGACCAGGTCCTGAAGGCGCTACGTGCCCCGAACCCCGACAAGGCCGCCGAGGTCAAGGCACTCAACACGCTCCTCACCTCGCTCGGCTGACCAACCGAGACGACGGACTGCCCCGACACATCCCCTATGTCGGGGCAGTCGGCATTCCCGAGTTTCACTCGGCTCGCCGACTGCCGCGGTCGTCAGGTCGGCCAAGTGGCTGACCGCGATTGCCGATGGGCCGCCACCGAAGCGGGTGTGGCTGTCAGGCAGGGGCGCACCAGTGTGCGGGATCGCATCATGAGGCCCCGACCGCGCCGGCCGCTGACCGGGGCGCAGGTGGTGGCCGGCTGTGGAATCGCGCGGTCGTAGTCCGTGGGGGCGCTCGGCAACCGGCCCACGGCGCCGAGCCGGCCTCGGTGCCGTCGTCCGTCGGCGGTCCTGCCGCCGGACAACGCGCTCTCCCGGCCTGGCCGGCGCAGCAGGCGCGAAACGCCACACGCACACCGACTCTGACGAACTCCTCGCACGCCCGAGGAGGTACTGGCCGGATGCCGGATGCCCGAGTGCCGGGCGGCCGCACCAGCCGGAAGGGCACGCCGCGTTGGCCAGGGACTCTGCGCAGCTCTCCAGAGGTCTTGGCAAAGTCTTTAAACAGGGTGCAGGCGTGCGGAGCCTGGTACTGGCGAGCAGCCCGGCAGATGACCGAACGGCTCTCTCGTCGCCTGTCGCAACGATGTAGCAGCGGCGACCGTTGTGCCCATCAGTCGGAACGGTGAAGAGTTCGGCCTGCGGGTTGGTCGCTGCCCTTCCAGGTAGCAGCCGATCCGGCGGAGCCGTGCACAGCGCCGCCCTGACGCATACTGCCGCGCCCGCAAGGTGATTCCAGGGATCGTCCGTGCGCGGAAGAGCCATGACCGAGTACGACTCAGAGGCTGACCTTGACGACTGACAACGACGGATGGGTTCTTCGCCCTGCGGGCCGAGGCAGGGCGGCCGCATACGGGGTTCGAACCGAAGACGGAGAGCCCTGGCCCCGCGCAGCCCTGTCGATGGCCGGGGCAAGCGTCCTTCTGTTCGGGCTGGTCGGTGCGAGCGCGCCCAACCGCAACACCCTGAGGACGCCGATCACCTGGTTCCACCTGCCTTCGATGTCCGGAGCCGTCTCCGAGGCAGTCACGTCGGTCGCCATAGTGCTGTCCTGTGCGGGAACACTCCTTCTGCTCCACGCCCACACCCAAGGATGGCGGCCTGACCCGCGCACTCTGTTTCGTGCCGGAGCATGCGCCGTGCTCCTGGTCGCGGACCTCACCCCGATCGGCTCCTCCGACACGGCCAGTTACGCCGCATACGGCCGTATCGCCGCTCTGGGCGGTGATCCGTACGTGACGACGCCCGCCCAACTCGGCGGGGTATATGCGCATCTGGTCAGTGACGCGTGGCGGAACACCCCGTCGGTGTACGGGCCGGTCGCCACGTGGTGGCAGGCCGCTGCGGCGTTCGTCGGCGGTGACCAGCCCTGGCTGACGGTATGGGCACTGATGCTCACCAACGCAGCTGTGTTTCTCGGCACCGGCTACCTGTTGATCCGCACCGCCGCCGACCCGGTCCTGGCGGCGCTCCTTTGGAGCGCGAATCCCTTGCTGATCGGCGTGTTGGTCGGGGGCGGGCATCTGGACACCCTCGTAGCGATCCTGGCCGTCAGCGCTGTCCACTTGGCGCGCAAGGCACGCGGATGGCACGCGGACCTGGCGGTCGGCGGACTGGTCGGCCTCGTCTGCGCCGTCAAGATCAGTGCCGCTCTGGTCGGTGTGGGGCTGGTGTGGCCGTTGCTGCGCGGCGGCGCCTGGCAGCGGGCCGTTCGGGTGGCGGGCACGGCCGTGCTCACATCGACCGTCCTGTACGCCGCGTACGGTCTGCATGCCCTTGCCCCGCTCACCGCGGCCTCGCACATGGTGTCCAAGCCTTCGTTGTGGGCCGTGTTCGACGACTTCGCCACCGCCCTCATGGGGCCTGGTGGGGCTGCGGCAGTCGTCAGCATCCTCTGGCCCACGCTGATGCTGGGGCTGGCCGTGGTGCTGCACAGGCACGTCCCCGCGGATGCCTCTCCCCTGGTCACCGTTCCGTTCGTGCTCACCTTCGCCTGGATTCTCACGGCACCGTGGTCGATGCCGTGGTACGCAGCGCTCGCCTGCGCGCTGACGGCGCTGTGCTGCCAACTCCGCCTCACCCAGGCGCTCATCGCGACCACCACCGTCCTGGCCCTGTTGCACAACAGTGGCGGCCATGGCTGGTGACAGCGCGGAGACACATGCCTGCATACACTGCGCTGTCGGCCGCCGGGCCAGCCGGGGCGGGAAACCGCGCAGTGCATCGGGCTCTTGCGGCAGCTTCTTGAGGTGGGAAACGTGACGTCGAGCGCGGCATCTCTGGTACCGGTCAACACGACCCTTGGCATCCTGCTCACCGCTCTGCTGTTGCTGGCGGCGGCGGTCGCGAGCTGGTGCCATCTCGATCCGCACCCCTACAAGAGCCGCGCTCGGGAACTCCTCGTCGCCGGCTTCCGCGCCGCCGTCCAGCTTGCCTTGGTGTCCATGGTCATCGCCTGGGCCGTTGAGTCGATGGCGGGGCTGCTGGTGTTCCTCGTCGTGATGTTCACGGTGGCTGTTCGCACCGCCGGACGGAGAATCACCAGCAACCACACGTGGTGGTTGACGGCCGCCCCGATCGCCGCCGGTGTGGTGCCGGTCGTCGCGGCGCTCCTCCTCACCGGTCTCGTCCCTTTGCAGGGCATCGCCCTGATCCCCGTCACCGGCATCCTCATCGGCGGCGCACTCACCGTGACGGTCCTTGCCGGACGTCGTGCCCTGGACGAACTGACACAGCGACGAGGTGAGGTGGATGCCGCGATGGCACTCGGACTGTCGGACCGGGACGCGCGGATGGAGATACTGCGCCCCGCCGCCTCCGACGCTCTGCTGCCCGGCCTCGACCAGACCCGTACGGTCGGACTGGTCACGCTCCCCGGGGCGTTCGTCGGCATGCTCCTCGGAGGGGCCGGTCCCGTGCTGGCCGGGGCGGTGCAGTTGTTCGTCCTCATCGCGCTCATGGCCGTGCAGGCCATCGCCGTGGCAGTGACGCTTGAACTCGTGGCACGCCACCGCCTCCATCGACCCGCGTGGGACGCGCACACAAGTGCCCCGCGCAAGGCGAGAAGGTTCTCCAAGGCGCAGGCACCGAATCGGAAGCCCGAGTAGGGGGCCATGACTCCGGAACATGCTGCATGTGCGGGACGCGTGAGCCGGCTGGTCCACGGCGGCGGTCAGGATGTGTTCAGGCGCCGGGTGGCACGGTCAGGCAGCATGACCTATGAAACGTCTGAGAGTCAGGTGGTTCCGGAGGTCGGCCAGGCAGGTCATGCCCGTCACTGGCTGCACTGGAACAAGGTGCCGGAACTCACCATCTACTTCTGGATCATCAAGGTGCTGTGCACGACGGTCGGCGAGACCGCGGCCGACCTGCTGAACGAGAAGGCCGGTCTGGGGCTGACCGGTGTGTCGCTGCTGATGAGTGCCCTGCTCTCCGTCGCCCTGGTGGTCCAGTTCCGCTCCACGGGTTACCGCCCGGGCGTGTACTGGCTCGCCGTCGCGCTGATCAGCATCGTCGGCACCCTGGTCAGCGACAACCTCACCGACACCATGGGCGTGGCGCTGGAGACCACCACCACGGTCTTCGCGATTGCCCTGGTGATCGTCTTCGCGCTCTGGTACCGCACCGAGCGCACCCTGTCGATCCATCACATCGACACCACCCGCCGCGAGGCGTTCTACTGGCCGGCCGTCCTGTTCGCCTTCGCCCTCGGCACCTCCGCCGGCGACCTGCTCGCCGAGAGGATGGATGTCGGATTCTGGCTGTCCGCCGTCCTGTTCGCGGCCGCCATCGCAGCGGTGGCCCTCGCCCACTTCGCGCTGGACCTGGACGCGGTGTGGAGCTTCTGGATCGCCTACATCCTCACCCGCCCCCTCGGCGCCTCCATCGGTGACTACCTCTCCCAGCCCACCGGCGACGGCGGCCTCGGCCTGGGCACCGTCATCACCAGCGCCCTGTTCCTGGCGGTCATCCTCGGGCTGGTCATCTACCTCTCCGTCACCCGCAAGGACGTCACCGAACCGAAGCAGATCGGACTTACGGCCTGAGCTGCGGCAACAGCGGCGAACTGCGCGTCATCGCAGCCTGCCGCGCAGAAACGCGCAGAAACGCGCAGAAAGAAGCGGTCAGGCAGCAGGCAGACTGACCGTGAACCGTGTCCCGGACGTGTGTGCGGGGTCGTACGACACGTCGCCGCCGACCGCGCGGGCCAGGCGTCGCGCGAGCGGCAGCCCGAGGCCCGCGCCGTCGTGCCCGTCCTGCTCGTCGGCGCGCCTGCCGGGCTGGAACAGCTCGGCGACGAACGACTCGGGCACGCCCGGGCCGTCGTCGACCACGTCGATGCGCACGGTGCCGGACACCCGGAGCGCGGCTACGGTCACGCCGGAGCGGGCGTAACGGACGGCGTTGGCGAGCAACGGGCTGAGGATGCGTTCCAGGAGGGCGGGGGCGACCCCTGCCTCAAGCTCCGTTGCTCCGGGCACGACGGTGGCCTTGACGTCGTCCGGTGTGTCGAGGCGCTGCATCATACGGTCGAGGACGGGGACGACGTCGGTCGTTCCGGGCGCCGTGGGCTGGTTCAGCGCGTTGTCGCGGGCATCGTTCAGGAGCGTGTCGCAGATCGTGCGCATCGACTGAGCGGCCTCGGCGATCACTTCGTGGGTGGCGTGCGTCTCGGCTCCCGAGCGGGGGCGGGCCCGCCACCAGTCGAGTTCGATGACGATCCGGGTGAGGGGGGTGCGCAGTTCGTGGGACAGCTCGCCGGTGAGCTGCCGTTCGTGGCGCAGCACGGTGCGGATGCGGTCCAGGAGCGCGTCCAGGGAGGCGCCCAGGCGCGCGAGTTCAGCCGGGTGTTCCTCGGCTCCGAAGCGGTCGTCGGAGCCCACGGCACTCCACTGGGTGGCCTGGTCGGTCATCGTTCGCACCGGGCGAAGTGCCCGTCCGACGGCCAGACGTGTGAGCACGTAGGTGCACGCGAGCATCACCGCGTCCAGGATCAGTGATCCCAGCAGCAGGGTGTTGGCCGAACTGCGGTAGGGGCCCAGGTCCAGGGCGGTGACGACCGTCGCGGCGGCGTGACGGCCGTGCAGGGGCCGGGAGCACAGGCGGACGAGCTGGTGACCGTGGCCGTCGAAGGTCGTGCACGCCGCAGTGCGCCGTGCGGCCAGCCGGTCGGCGGCCTGGCTCAGCGGGCTGCCGGCCATGGGCGACGGAGGCTTTTCGAGCAAGCGGGAGCCGGCGTAGATCCACACGTTCGCGTCGAGGAGACCGTCGTTGCTGGTCTCCAGGACGCGCGCCCGGGAGCCGCTGGTGTCGACGGTCGTGGCGACGGCGGCGGCCCTGTTGCGCAGTTCGTCGTCCGCCTGATGCTGCAGATGCCTGTCCATCACGACGTTGAACACCACGGTCAGGACGGTCATCAACAGGGCGGCGGTGGTCAGCGCCACGAGGGAGAGCCGGCCGCGCAGGGTGCGGGGCGCCAGGCGGCGCAGGGCACGGTCGGGGTTCATGACAGGTGGTGTCCGATCCCGCGTGCCGTGCCGATCGTCAACGAGCTGCCGGCCTCGCGCAGCTTACGACGCAGCCGCGTCAGGTACTGGTCCAGGGCGTTGTCACTCACCTGCGCTCCTTCGGGCCAGGCCGCCCTGATCAGCTCGCGACGCGGCACATGGGAGCCCGCCGCAGCGACGAGCGGCGCGAGCAGCCGGAACTCCGTCGGGGTCAGGGCAACGCGGACACCGTGCACAGTTGCGCTGTGTCCGACCGGGTCCAGGACGAGGTCCCCGACCGTGGCCGTCGAAGCCGGCGCGCCTCGTTTGAGAGCGGCTCTCAGCCGCGCGGCGAGCTCGGCGAGGTGGAAGGGCTTGGGCAGATAGTCGTCGCCACCTGCGGAGAAGCCGGACAGCCGGTCGGTGAGCTGGTGCCGGGCGGTCAGGAAGATCACGGGAGCGAGGAAGCCGTTGGCGCGCATGGCCTGGCACACGTCCCGTCCGTCCGCGTCGGGCAGCCCGATGTCCAGGACTGCCGCCGCGACATCGGCGGTGGCCAGCCGCAGGGCCGTTGCGCCGTCGGAGGCGAGGACCGGCTCGAAGCCTTCCTCGGTCAGGCCCCGACGCAGCACATCGCGCAGGGCGTGATCGTCCTCGACGACAAGGATCTTATGGCGCATGATCTTCCAGAGGTCTCTCGGTCACATGGCGGTCGGGCGGGCGACGGGCTGTCGGTTCACGGGGCAACGAGCAGTGGACGCAGTCGCCCGGATGCGATCCACCGGGCCGGCGTCTGCGACCGTCTGCGCATCACGGTCATCAGTATCGGCGAGGTGAGGGCGCCGACGGCGACCCCGGCGAGGACATCGAACGCGGTGAGCGGCGATCGGGCGTCCAGCATGTTGACAGCCGGCTGCGAGGCCAGATGCAGCGGTGTGGTCATTGACGCCGGGCCCTCCTAGGAATGACTACAAGCTAGTAGACGGCTCATGAACCGTAGACGAATGGCGAGCCAGGAGTGTTCCCGGTGGCCTGACGGCTGTCAGTGACCTGAAGCACTGGCCTCCCCCCGGCACCTGACCGGCATGGCCTCGGAGAGGGGGCTCCGCCGCCCTTAAAGTCAGGCCAAGGTAAATACTCTCCGTGATGCACAGCTGGTCGGTGTCGCCGGTCGAGGGGTGTGGCGACGGGGGAGGGCGGACCGGCGACTTTCGGAAATCGGGCGTGAGGCGAGGGCTGGGGACGGCGCCGGTCCACTGCCCACCGTCGACCGGTCATGACGGGTTTTGACCAGGGTTTATCGATCCCCTTCGGATCGAATGCACCGTACCCGGCCGGGTTATCGGTCTGTCGTACGACGCTTCATACCAGAGCGGGACGCTCCTCGATGGAGTTTGTCAACTGCCCACCGCACATGATGCGCAGGCGACTACTGTGAGTGGCCGTCGCGTCGCGGCCGGGTTCACCGGTTCCGCCCGCCGACACCGCGATGACGCATGCCCGCCGCGCACCGCATGAGAAGCACCGCATGAGAAACAGGCCCGACGGACCAGTACGAGGACGCAGATGTCTCACCTCCGAGCACCGGCCGGCCGTGCCGACCGCCGCGAGGGTGGCCGGCACGGGCGACCGGTCGCCCGCCCCGCTCCCGCACTGCCCGAAATGCGCATACGGCCCCAGCTCATGCGGCTCGCCGTGCTGCCGCCCCTCGCGGTCGCGCTCAGCGCCACCGCCGCGGTCCTCTTCAGCATCCGCTCCACCGGCGCCCGTACCGGCCCCATGCTCTGGGCGGTGCTCGCCGGAGCGGTCACCGTGACCATGGCCGCCATCGTCATCGCCGCCGTGGCCGCCGACCGCGCCGCCCGCGCGGTCTCCGACCGCGTCGACGCGCTGCGCGGTATCGCTGCGCGCGGCGAGGCCGACCTGCATGCCCTGGTCGACGCGCTGCGCCAGGGGGAGACCCCGCCGCAGCACCCGTCACGCCGTCGGCCGCCCGCGGACGCCGACGACTTCGAGCTGCTCGCGGCCGATCTGGCCCGCGCGCACGACGGCGCCGTCACTGCCGTCGTGCGCGCCGCCCAGCTCTCCAGTCACGCGGGCAGCGAGCAGAAGCTGGAGGTCTTCGTCAATCTCGCGCGCCGGCTCCAGTCGCTCGTCCACCGGGAGATCTCGATCCTCGACGACCTCGAGAACGAGATCGAGGACCCCGACCTGCTCAAGGGCCTGTTCCACGTGGACCACCTGGCCACCCGCATCCGGCGGCACGCCGAGAACCTCGCGGTGCTCGGCGGCGCCGTCTCCCGGCGGCAGTGGAGCAACCCGGTCAGCATGACCGAGGTGTTGCGCTCTGCCATCGCCGAGGTCGAGCAGTACTCGCGGGTCAAGCTGGTGCCGCCGATCGACGGCGAACTGCGCGGCCACGCCGTCGCCGACGTCATCCATCTGCTCGCCGAACTCATCGAGAACGCCTCGGTGTTCTCCGCCCCGCAAACCCAGGTGCTGCTCCGCGCCAACCTCGTCACCTCCGGGCTCGCCGTGGAGGTCGAGGACCGAGGGCTCGGCATGCCCGTCGGCGAACAGAACCGGATGAACGCCCTGCTCGCCGACCCCGACCAGGTCAACGTCGCCAGCCTGCTGGCCGACGGCCGTATCGGCCTCTACGTCGTCTCCCAGCTCGCCCGCCGGCACGGCATTCACGTACGGCTGCAGACCAACATCTACGGCGGTGTGCAGGCCGTACTCGTCGTCCCGCAGGCGCTGTTGGGAACGGCGTCCGGGGTGCCCGGAGCGGCCGCGGGGGCCGGGGCGGCGGGCGTACCGCAGTCACAGAATCCCGCGGACACCGGTGCGTCATCGCAGGTGCGGCCCCAGGAGCAGGCCGCTGCCCATGTTCAGGTGCCCGGGCAGGGGTATGGGGCCGGGCAGATGCGGGGGTCTGTGCCGACGTCCGTGCCCGCGGCAGGGGCCGCCCCGGGAGCGAGGTCCGCAGGCGACGACGGAGCCGCCCATGGCGGTGTCCGGTCGGGAGACGATGCCCCGTCCGCCTCGGGGGCCGACGCCGTGTCCGGGGCTGTCGTCGCTGCTGGAATCGACGCCGGCATCGATGCCGCACAGACACAGGCGCAGACACAGGCACAGGCGACCGGGCGCCGACGGCACGCCCAGCGCGGGAACGGGCGGCGCGGTGCCGAGGGCGGGAGTGGGTGGCCTGGTACCGAGAGTGGGAGCGGGCGGCCCGGTGCCGAGACCTGGGGCGGGCAGCGTGGTGCGGAGAGTGGTGACGGCGGGCGCAGGGAGGATGCCCTGGCACCGCTTCCCGTGCGCGGTGCGCGACAGGAACGGCCCACCCCCGCCGATGCGGTGCCCGGCATCAGCCCCGAGGACCGCGCGGCGGTCGAGGCGCACGCGGGCGTGCTGCCCACGCCACGGGTCGGCACCGTGCACGGCACCATGGGCAAGCCCCAGCTGCCCCGGCGCCGCGCCCAGCAGCACATCGTCCCCCAGCTGCGCGGCGGCCCCGCACCCCGTCAGGACGACGACACCGTCCCGGGCCACGACCCCGGGCTGATGGCGGCCTTCCAGCGTGGGATCGGGCTCGCCGAGGCACAGCAGCACCTGGAGAGCCAGGAGCCATCCCCGCTGGACCCCGAATACCCGTACTCCAGCTCCCTGGAGTCCAGCCATCTGCACTCCAGCCCCCTGAGCTCAAGCCTCCTCGACTCCAGCCCTCAGGACTCCACTTACCTGGGCTCAGCACACACAGACGCGGCCCACATGGGTGCAGCGCGCACGGACCGGGCCCGCACGGACGCGGACCACATGGGTTCAGCCCATACGGACGCAGCGCACCTGGCGCCCGCACACATGGATGCCACGCACATGAGTGCCACGCGCATGGACGCCGCACACTTGATGGACCGTCACATCCGGCCCACCGCATCGGAGTTCACCGAGCCACCGCGCATGCAGCCTGACCACATGGGCGTCGACTACACAGGCTCAGCCCATACGACCACCGCAGACCACCCGGGCTCGGACCACACGGACCCGCCCCCCATATCGCAGCGGCGCGCCCACGCGCCCGTATCCGACGGTGTCCGCGGCGTCGGCCGGTCCGACGGGAGCGCCCCGGCCGGTTGACCGCCCGCACCGTATCCAACCCCCACCCCGACGACCACTCCCCCCCAACCCCGCGCTCCCGCAGATACCCCAAGGAGTCGATCCACCATGGCGAGCGACGCGCCGACCGCCCACGCATCCGACCTCGACTGGCTGCTGAGCGGCCTCGTGCAGCGCGTACCGCACACCAACAGCGCGGTGCTCCTGTCCTGCGACGGGCTGGTGAAGTCCGTACACGGCCTCGACATCGACAGTGCCGACCACATGGCGGCCCTGGCCTCCGGCCTGTACTCCCTCGGCCGCAGCGCGGGCGTCCGGTTCGGCGACGGCGGGGACGTCCGCCAGGTCGTCGTCGAACTCGACTCGACCCTGCTGTTCGTCACCACCGCCGGCTCCGGCACCTGTCTCGCCGTGCTGGCGGGGCGGGAGGCCGACGCGGCCGTCCTGGGCTACGAGATGGCGATGCTCGTCAAGAGCGTCCGCCCCTACCTCGTGACCGCACCCCGGCAGCACGCCGTCGAATCCACGGTGACGAGGCCTTGAGCGTGACCGCAGCCGGCGACGGGCCCTGGCTGGACGACGCGGCCGGACGGCTGGTGCGCCCGTTCACGGTCAGCAACGGACGCACCAAGCCCAGCGTCGCCCTGGACCTGATGTCGCAGGTGATGGCCACCGGCGTCACCCCGCTCGGCTACCTCGGCCCCGAGCACGCCCAGGCGCTCGACCTGTGTCGGGCGCCCGTCTCGGTCGCCGAGGCCGCCGCCCATCTGAAACTGCCCGCGGTGGTCACCAAGGTCCTGCTCTCGGACCTCGTCGACTGCGGGGCGCTGACCACCAAGCCCCCCGTCTTCCACCACACACCCACTGACCGGTCTCTGCTGGAGGCAGTGCTCGATGGACTACGACGACAGCTCTGACCCGTTCCCCACCGCGCTGAAGATCCTCGTGGCGGGCGGATTCGGGGTCGGCAAGACGACCTTCGTGGGCGCGGTCAGCGAGATCGCGCCGCTCAGTACGGAGGAGCTGCTCACGACGGTCAGCGTCGGCACGGACAGTCTCGACGGCGTCGAGAACAAGATGGAGACCACGGTCGCCATGGACTTCGGCCGGATCACCCTCGATCCGGACCATGTGCTGTATCTGTTCGGCACACCGGGCCAGGAGCGGTTCTGGTTCATGTGGGACGAGCTGTCCGAGGGCGCGCTCGGCGCGGTGATCCTCGCCGACACCCGCCGGCTGCAGGACTGTTTCGCCGCCGTGGACTTCTTCGAGGAGCGCGGACTCGGCTTCATCATCGCCGTCAACGAGTTCGACGGCTCCCACCGCTACGACCCCGACGAGGTACGTGCCGCCATCGACCTCGACCCCGAGGTCCCCGTCGTCCGCTGCGACGCCCGGATCTCCAGTTCCGGTGTGCAGACCCTGCTCACCCTCGTACGCCACCTGCTCGCCCACGTCCCGGCACCCGCGCCGAGCCACGGCGCCCACATGTGATCCCGTCCTACCTCCCATGGAGCCGCCCTATGAGGTACGCCCACAGCGCTGGAGCCCGGCCATGACGTACGAGCCGCCCCGGCCGGTCCGGGGTCTGCTGCTCACCCCCGAGGACAAGGAGGCCCCCGCCCGCGTCCACCGGTTGCGGCTGCTCGGTCTGGTGGACCGTCCCGAACCCGCGCTGGACACCTTCGCCGACCATCTCGCCCGCTTCACCGGCGCCCCCTACGCGATGGTCAACTTCATCGGAGAGGAGCACCAGTTCTTCGCGGGCCTGTGTGTCCCCGCCGCCGCGCCGGTCCTGCGGGCGGACGGCAGCAGGCCGGAGCTCGGCCGGGTGCTGCCGCGCGACCACGGGTTCTGCCCCCATGTGGTGGTCCGCCGCAAGGCACTGGTGCTCGAGGACGTCCGCGACTATCCGCGGTTCGCCGGGAACCCGGTCGTCGACGAGTACGGCATCCGTTCCTATCTCGGTGCCCCGCTCATCGACAGCTCCGGCATGGCGCTCGGAACCGTGTGTGCGGCCGACACAGAGCCACGGGCCTGGGGCAGGTCCGGCCTGGAGACCATCAAGGCGCTGGCCGCCGATCTCGTCGTACGCCTCGAACGAAGCGCCGAGGACGGGCTGCCCCTGTGACGGACGACGGCATGGCGCCCCCGGGGGGACCAGGGGCGTGAAGGAAAGCTGAGGCGGCGGTTAAGAAAAGCTCGATGGACCCGCGGCCCGCACATACGGCAGATTGCAGGGTGATTTCACCCCTCTGACCCGGTGCGGGCTCCTTTTGGCATGCCCGTGGGCCGGGACTTCACCCACAGGAGCCGCAGTCGTGAAGGCGCTGGTCAAGGAGAAGGCGGAGCCGGGGCTCTGGCTGACGGACGTCCCGGAGCCCGCAATCGGCCCCGCTGACGTACTGATCAAGGTCATGCGGACCGGTATCTGCGGCACCGACCTGCACATCCGGGCCTGGGACGGCTGGGCGCAGCAGGCGATCCGCACCCCGCTCGTCGTCGGGCACGAGTTCGTCGGGCAGGTCGTCGAGACCGGCCGGGACGTGACCGACATCCGCATCGGCGACCGAGTCAGCGGCGAGGGCCATCTGGTGTGCGGCAAGTGCCGCAACTGCCTGGCCGGCCGCCGCCATCTGTGCCGGGCCACCGTCGGCCTCGGGGTCGGCCGCGACGGCGCGTTCGCCGAGTACGTCGCCCTGCCCGCGAGCAATGTGTGGGTGCACCGGGTGCCCGTCGACCTCGACGTCGCCGCGATCTTCGACCCGTTCGGCAACGCCGTGCACACCGCGCTGTCCTTCCCGCTGGTCGGCGAGGACGTCCTGATCACCGGCGCGGGCCCGATCGGCCTGATGGCCGCCGCCGTGGCCCGGCACGCCGGCGCCCGCAACGTCGTCGTCACCGACGTCAGCGAGGAGCGCCTGGAGCTGGCCCGCAAGATCGGCGTGAGCCTCGCCCTGAACGTCGCGCAGTCCACCATCGCCGACGGCCAGCGCGAGCTGGGTCTGCGCGAGGGCTTCGACATCGGCCTGGAGATGTCCGGCCGCCCCGAGGCCATGCGGGACATGATCGCCAACATGACGCACGGCGGCCGCATCGCCATGCTCGGCCTGCCGGCACAGGAGTTCCCGGTCGACTGGGCCCGGATCGTCACCTCGATGATCACGATCAAGGGCATCTACGGCCGCGAGATGTTCGAGACCTGGTACGCGATGTCGGTGCTGCTGGAGGGCGGCCTGGACCTCGCCCCCGTGATCACCGGCCGGTACGGCTACCGCGACTTCGAGGCGGCCTTCGCCGACGCCGCGAGCGGCAAGGGCGGCAAGGTCATTCTGGACTGGACCGCGTAAGCCGTAGAACGCGTAACTCCCCTACCGCGTAAGTACCTTAGGAGCTTCTTCGATGTTCGACACCGTCCGCGACGACCTGCGCGCCACCCTCGACGAGATCCGCGCCGCCGGACTGCACAAGCCCGAGCGGGTCATCGGCACCCCGCAGTCCGCGACCGTCGACGTCACCGCCGGCGGCCGCCCCGGCGAGGTCCTCAACTTCTGCGCCAACAACTACCTGGGCCTCGCCGACCACCCCGAGGTGATCGCCGCCGCCCACGCCGCCCTGGACCGCTGGGGCTACGGCATGGCCTCCGTCCGCTTCATCTGCGGCACCCAGGAGGTGCACAAGGAGCTGGAGGCCCGGTTGTCGTCCTTCCTCGGCCAGGAGGACACGATCCTGTACTCCTCCTGCTTCGACGCCAACGGCGGTGTCTTCGAGACCCTGCTCGGCGAGGAGGACGCGGTGATCTCCGACGCCCTGAACCACGCCTCCATCATCGACGGCATCCGCCTGTCCAAGGCCCGCCGCTACCGCTACGCCAACCGCGACCTCGCCGACCTGGAAGCGAAGCTCAAGGAGGCGTCCGGCGCACGTCGCCGGCTGATCGTCACCGACGGCGTCTTCTCCATGGACGGCTATGTGGCCCCGCTGCGCGAGATCTGCGACCTCGCCGACCGCTACGACGCGATGGTCATGGTCGACGACTCGCACGCCGTCGGCTTCGTCGGCCCGACCGGCCGCGGCACCCCCGAGCTGCACGGCGTCATGGACCGCGTCGACATCGTCACCGGCACCCTCGGCAAGGCCCTCGGCGGCGCCTCCGGCGGCTATGTCGCCGCCCGCGCCGAGATCGTCGCCCTGCTGCGCCAGCGCTCCCGGCCGTACCTGTTCTCCAACACCCTCGCCCCGGTGATCGCCGCCGCCTCCCTGAAGGTCCTCGACCTGCTGGAGTCGGCCGACGACCTGCGCGTCCGGGTGAACGAGAACACCGCGCTGTTCCGCCGCCGGATGACCGAGGAGGGCTTCGACATCCTCCCCGGCGACCACGCCATCGCGCCCGTGATGATCGGCGACGCGGCCGAGGCGGGCCGCATGGCCGAGCTGCTGCTGGAGCGGGGCGTGTACGTGATCGGCTTCTCCTACCCGGTCGTCCCGCAGGGCCAGGCCCGCATCCGCGTCCAGCTGTCCGCCGCGCACTCCACGGACGACGTCAACCGCGTGGTGGACGCGTTCGTCGCGGCGCGCGCAGAACTGGCGGCCTGACCAGCGCGGACCGCTTGCGATAATTGACGGCATGATCGAGGCACGGCGGCTCCACATCCTCCGTGCGGTGGCCGACCACCGCACGGTCACCGCGGCGGCCGCCGCCCTCTATCTCACGCCCTCCGCCGTCTCCCAGCAGCTGACGGCCCTGGAGCAGGAGACCGGCCACCGGCTGGTCGAGCGCGGCGCCAAGGGCGTACGGCTCACCCCGGCCGGCGAGATCCTGCTGAACCACACCAACGCGGTCCTGGCCCAGCTGGAGCGGGCCGAGGCGGAGCTGGCGGCCTACGGCTCGGGCGAGGCGGGCACGGTCACCGTGGCCGCCTTCGCCACCGGCATCGCCCAGGTCGTGGCCCCGGCCGTGGCCCGGCTCGCGGACACCGCGCCCGGCATACGCATGCGCGTCCAGGACGCGGAGGGCGACGCGAGCCTGCCCATGGTGCTGGACCGGCAGGTCGATGTGGCCGTCGCCGTGGAGTACCGCGGCGCCCCGCCCGCCGACGACCCCCGGCTCACGCATGTCCCGCTGTACGCCGAGCCGTTCGACGCGGTCGTACCGGTCGGCCATCGTCTCGCGGGCGCGGCGGAGGTCCCGCTCGCCGAGCTGGCCAAGGACCCCTGGATCGGCCCGTACCCCGGCAATCCGTGCCACGACGTGGTCGTCCTCGCCTGTGAGAGCGCCGGCTTCCAGCCCCGGCTGGAACACTCCTCCGACGACTTCCGCGCCGTCGTGGCCCTCGCCTCGGCGGGCGCGGGTGTGGCTCTCGTACCTCGCTCGGCCCTGAACGGTATGGACCTGACTCATGTGGTCGTCCGCCCTGTCGACGGCGTGGCTCCGACTCGCCGCGTCTTCGCCGCGGTGCGGCGGGGAGCCGAGGGGCACCCGCTGATCCGCCCGGTGCTGGAGGCGCTGGGGAGGGCGGCACAGGAGGCGTGAGGCCTCCGTAACCCGCCTGTCTCATATCCGGGATAGCGTCCCGGACATGAGAAGCCCGGAGGATTCGCTCGACACCCGCATCGGCGCCCGGTTGGCCGAGCTGCGCACTCAACACGGCTGGTCCTTGGGGGAGTTGGCCGAGCGCAGCGGGATCAGCCGATCGACGTTGTCGCGCGCCGAACGCGCGGAGATCAGCCCCACCGCCGCCCTGCTGAACCGGCTCTGCCATGTCTACGGCCGTACCATGTCCCAGCTGCTCAGCGAGGTCGAGGCGGCACCCGCGCCGCTGGTCCGGGCCGCCGACCAGCAGATCTGGCAGGACCGCGAGGCCGGTTTCGTCCGCCGGTCCGTCTCCCCGCCGCACACCGGACTCCGCGGCGAACTGGTCGAGGGCCGCCTCGCGCCGGGCTCCGACATCTCCTACGACCGTCCGCCCGTGACCGGTCTGGAACAGCATCTGTGGGTCCTCGACGGCGCCCTGGAGGTGACCGACGGGGAACAGGTCCATCACTTGGACACCGGCGACTGCCTGCGGATGCGGGTCTTCGGCCCGACCCGCTTCCGCTGCGCCGGCCCGGTCGAGACGCGGTATGCGCTGGCGGTGGTGCGACCGTGAGGGTGGAGCGCTGGAACGCCGCTCAAGTGCGGGAGCGGGCCGGGCAGTTGGCGCGGCTGCTGACGGACGCCGTGGCCGGCGGCGCCTCGGTCGGCTTCCTCGCCCCGCTCGCCCAGGAGGAGGCCGTCGCCTGGTGGCGGGAGCGCGCGGAGGCGACGGCGGCGGGCCGGTTCGCCCTCTGGGCGGCCCTCGACGCCGTCGGCCGGCCGGTCGGCACCGTGAGCCTGGCCCACCCCGACAAGCCCAACAGCCGCCACCGCGCGGAACTGGTGAAACTGATGGTGCACCGCTCCGCACGCGGGCGAGGTCTCGGCCGCCGCCTCCTCGCCACTGCCGAGGACGCGGCCGCTGCCGTCGGCATCACCCTGCTCCACCTCGACACCGAGACCGGCAGCCCTGCCGAGCACCTCTACCGCTCGGCCGGCTGGACCGAGGCCGGCACCATCCCCGACTACGCGGAGAGCCCGGCGGGCGATCTGCGGCCGACGACGCTGTACTACAAGCGGCTGGGCAGGTGACTGTCAGTGGCACGGGCTACCGTGCGTTGCATGCCGGATGCTGAAGACGTACGCCGTATCGCTCTGTCCCTGCCGGACACCACGGAGAAGATCGCCTGGAGCATGCCCACGTTCCGGGTGGCCGGGAAGATGTTCGCGACCCTGCCCGAGGACGAGACGTCCATCGCCGTGCGCTGCCCCAAGGAGGAGCGCGACGAACTGGTGATGGCCGAGCCGGGGAAGTTCTGGATCGCCGATCACGAGGCCCAGTTCGCCTGGGTCAGAACACGGCTCGCCGCGCTGGAGGACGAGGACGAACTGCGTGACATCCTCGCCGACTCCTGGCGGCAGGCCGCGCCACCCCGACTCCTAGAAGCCCACCCCGAGTTGGGGCTGCCGCCCGCGCAGTGAAATCCCCCGTGCGCGCAAGCCGGGCGCGACATGATCCCGCTCGCCGCGGAGGGGGTGGGACACCGCGCGGCTCGGTGGGAGTGGGACAGCGGGCTGCGAGGACGGGATGGGGGCACCGCGCGGCGCGGACAGAGTGGGGACACCGCGCGGCGCAGACGGGGTGGGGCGGCGGTTGGCCTGCACGGACAGCAAGTGATGCGCGACCACCGAGCGGAATGCGGTATTGTTTTCTTGCGCGTTTCGACCAGGGAAACCCCAGGTCAAACGGCACCGGGACGTGGCGCAGCTTGGTAGCGCACTTGACTGGGGGTCAAGGGGTCGCAGGTTCAAATCCTGTCGTCCCGACTTGCGAAGATCGCAGGTCAGGGGTCGTGTCAGAGCAGTCTGCACGGCCCCTTTTCCATGTCCTACGGCCCCTTGTCCATGGCCTCCGGCGCACGCCGCAGTGCATCGATGAGGCACGTCGGCCGGTTTCGGTTTCGCCTGGTGCAACGTCAAGGCGAGGTCAGGAACGTGGGGTTGGCGGTCCGGACGAGGAGACGCGCAACACGAGGGGGCCTGCCGGCGACCGGAGAGCGGCTCCCGGCAGGCCGGGCGGATCTCGTCAGCGCCCCGGCTCGGTGTCCCGTCGGGACAGCGCCAGGAACGTCACGAACCCGACGATCGCCACCGTCCAGGACAGCGTCACCGGCCCCAGCCCCCACGCCAGGCCGCCGCGCTTGGTCGGCAGGGCCATCCAGTCGGCGAGGGAGGCGCCGAGCGGGCGTGTGATGACGTAGGCCGTCCAGAAGGCGGTCACCGCGCCCAGCAGGCGCATGCGGTGGGTCAGGGCGGGCACGCAGATCGCCACGGCGAACAGGACGATCGAGCCCAGGTAGCCGAGGCCGATCGTCGCGGTGAGGTCGCCCGCGGCGGTGCCCAGGGCGAAGGTCGCGAGGACGGCCGCCCAGTAGAAGAACTCGCGGCGCCGGGTGCGGATGGAGTGGATCGACAGGGTGCGCTCGGACTTGTACCAGAGGACGAAGACGGCGGCCAGGGCGATCATGAACAGCGGGGTGGACAGGGTGTACGGGACGCCGACGACCACGTGGAGCGCGTCCGCGGCCATCGTGCCGAACACGCTGACCATGACGATCGCCGTCCAGTAGATCCAGGCCACGTACCGGCGGACGGCGAACTGGAGCACCAGCGACGCGACGAAGGCGAGACCGCCGAGGCCGACCGCGGGGATGTTGCCCAGCGTGTGCGCCAGGAAGTCGGAGGCGGTCTCGCCCATGCCGGTGGTGAGGACCTTGATGATCCAGAAGTAGACGGTGACCTCCGGCACCTTGTTCGCGCTCTCGCGTATGCGCGCGCGAGCGCTCGCGCGGGGCCGGTCGTCCAGGACGTGCTCTGTGCTCATGACCAGCACCCTTGCATGCGCAACTGCCGTTTCCCCAGCCCTCTTTGCCGTTGTTTTGGGGCTTCTGGTGCAGCTGTTGCCCCGGGGCGCCGCGAACCTGACCGCAACCTGAACGCGTCGACGAAACCCCTGGTCAGCGAGGTGACCGGCCTGATAAACAGGCCGGTCAGGCGGCCGCCCGCGGCAGTGCCGTCAGTACGCCAGACCCATGTGCGCCAGCGCCTGCTTCAGCAGCACCCCGTGCCCGCCCGGCATCTCGCTCTGCACGGCCGGGGAGGCGGCCTCCTGCGGGCTGAACCAGACGAGGTCCAGCGCGTCCTGGCGGGGCCGGCAGTCGCCGGTGACCGGGACGACGTAGGCGAGGGAGACCGCGTGCTGGCGCGGGTCGTGGTACGGGGTGATGCCCGCCGTCGGGAAGTACTCCGCGACGGTGAAGGGCTGCAGGGAGGTGGGGATGCGGGGGAGCGCGACCGGGCCGAGGTCCTTCTCCAGGTGGCGCAGCAGGGCGTCGCGGACCCGTTCGTGGTGCAGGACGCGGCCGGAGACCAGGGTCCGGCTGACCGTCCCGTCCGGGCCGATCCGCAGCAGCAGTCCGATGCTGGTGACTTCGCCGCTGTCGTCCACGCGGACGGGGACGGCCTCGACGTACAGAATCGGCATCCGGGCCCTGGCTGATTCCAGCTCGTCCGTGGACAGCCAGCCGGGCGTCGTCTCGGTCATGTCAGACATTGCTTGATCATACTTTCCGGGTGGGGCGACCGCTGGGATCACGGGCCGGGGCGGTTACGAGGGGTCCGTACAGGCGTCGGGCATTGTCGCGACCGGTCCAGGCCGCGATCCTCAAGGCGTCGGGCAGGCTCAACTCGTCCGCGTCCACACGGTCTTGGAGCAGTTCGGCGAGCCCCTGCCGGAAGCACAGGGCGCCGAGGTGGTGGAATTCGGCCACCCCATAGGCGTCGGAGCTGTACAGCATCTTGCGGAACGGGGTGATCTCCAGTGCCTCCTCCAGAACGGCCCGGCAGCGGGCCGGGCCCGTGTGGTGCAGGGCCAGGCCCACGTCCAGGTACACCCGCTCGAACACCGCGGCCAGATAGGCGGCTTGGCGGTGATACGGCCAGCAGTGCAGCAGGAGCACCGGGACCGTGCCGGAGGCCAGCCGCAGCCAGTCGGTCAGCAGGGCCGGGTCGGCGAGGTGCAGCCGCAGGTCGGCGTCCCCGAAACCGGCGTGCAACTGCAGGGGGAGGCCGAGGTCCACGGCGGTCCACAGCAGGTGCCGTATCAGGACCGGGTCGGCCAAGCGGCCGCCGGCCGCGAGCCAGTGCCGGGCGGCCCCGGTCACCTCGGCGTCCGCCGGGCGCGCCGGATCCAGCGCGAAGCCGGTGCGATACGCGGCCACCGACTTCACCGCCACCACACCCGGTCGCCGTACGGCTTCCTCGGCGGCCGTCCGGAACGCGGCCGCGTACGCGTCCGGCTCGACGCCCCGCGCCGCCACCGCCTCCGCCACCTGCTCCAGGCGTACGACCTCACAGGCCACAGCCCCGGACGCCGCCGCCAGGTCGGCGGGGGAGGTGAGCGGGTGGGCGGTGTGGCCGGTGTCGACGAAGAACGCCTCGGCTCCCGCGGCGCGCAGGAAGCGGCGGTTGACCTCCCGCCAGCCCAGTGCCGAGCGGCGCGCCGTGTAGTCGGCCGGGGGCGCGTGCCGGGGAAGGTCCAGCAGGGGTGCGCAGTGGCGGCGTACGGCCACGCCTACGGGGCTGTCGAAGGGCGACACGCCGGGCCAGGCCGTGCCCTCGGTGAGCAGGGAGGCGAACTCCCCGGGCGCGAGGTCGGCCGTCACCGCGCCGTGGCAGTGATGGTCCACCAGCTCCAGCTCGGCGAGGGCCTCGTGGACCGGTCCCGGCGTGGCCATGGTCAGTACACCCAGCGGTAGGCCGCCGCCACCCGCGCATCGTCCAGACCCTCGACGGCCGCCGCCTCGCCGAGCCGTACGGCGGTCACCGCGTCCGCCAGGACCGGGCCCAGCGCGGTCCGCAGCACCTCGTCCGCCCGGAACTCCTCGACGGCCTGCGGCAGTGACCGCGGCAGCCGCCGGACCCCGAGCGCCGCGGCCTCGTCCGGGCCGTAGCGGGCCGGGTCGCCGGTGATCTCCCCGGGCAGCTGCAGCGCCCCGGCCAGACCGTCGAGGCCGGCGGCGATGACGCAGCCGAGGGCGAGATAGGGGTTGGCGGCCAGGTCGACCGGCTTCACCTCCAGGTTGGCGTCCCGCTCCTGGCGGCCCGTCGTGCCGGTGACCAGCCGCAGTCCGGCCTCGCGGGTCTCCCGGCCCCAGCCGGTGAACACCCCCGCCCACTGGGCGGGCTTGAGCCGCAGATAGCTGGCGGGGCTCGGCGCGGTCACCGCCGTCAGCGCGGGCAGCCGGGCCAGGATCCCGGCCGCGAAGGACTCCGCCTCGGGCGTCATGCCGTACCGGCGCGCACCGCCCGCGTGCAGATTCGTACCGGCACGCCAGCAGGACAGGTGCAGATGCCCGCCGTTGCCGACGCCCTCGGCGGACACCGCGGGCGCGAACGACACCCGCAGGCCGTGCCGCTGCGCGACCGCGCGGACCGTCTGCCGGACCAGCACGCTGCGGTCGGCCGCCGCCACCGGGTCCAGCGCGCCCACCGAGACCTCGAACTGCCCGGCCGCGTACTCGGGATGGAGCTGTTCGACGGCCACGTTCTGCGCGGCGAACGCGGCCAGCAGATCGGCGGTGTAGTCGCTCAGCTCGACCTGCCGGGTCGCGCCGTACGCAGGTCCGGACACCGCCGGCACGAACTCCCCGGCCGGCGCCGAGCCCAGCCCGATCGCCCACTCGACCTCGATCGCCGCCTGGAAGGCGAGGCCGTGCCGCTCTGCCGCGTCGGTGACGATCCGGCGCAGAAAGGTTCTGGCGCAGCCGGGGTGCCGGGCGCCCTCCTGGGTGATCCGGTCCACCGGCGCCCACGCCCAGCCGGGCTGCCCGGCCAGCGCCACCAGCTGGTCCAGGTCCGGATAGAGCCGCAGGTCACCGTCGGGCGAGCCGAGGACATCGGTGCTGACGATCGAGTCGCCGGCCAGGAAGGTGTCGAACACCGGGGACATGCCGATGCCCCAGGACACGGCCGCCTCCAGCCGGGCCGTCGGGACCGTCTTCACCCGGCAGACGCCCGCGGTGTCCACATAGGCCAGCACGATCCCCCGCACACCCCGCGCGGCCAGGTCGGCCGTGAGCCCGGCGACCCGGCGCAGATCCTCCGGACGCCCGCCGGGCACGGGGTCGGCAAGGGTGGTCATACGTCCTCCTCGGCGGGGCGGCGGGTCGGCGCGGCGCCGGCGTCAGGGTTTCACGGCCACCGCGCCGAACTGCGGAACCGGAGCCGCGGACGCCGGCTCGGCGCGCCACTGCGAGCAGGGCACCAGGCCCGGCTCGACCAGTTCGAGGCCGTCCAGGAAACCGGCGATCTCCGCGCGGCTGCGGGCGGTGATCGGCGGGGTGGCGTTGGCGTTCCAGAACTCCATCGCGGCCACATTGCCCTCGCCGCCCACGTCGGCGTCGTAGGTCGGGTGGGTGAGGACGAGATGGCTGCCCGAGGGCAGCGCCGCCATGAGCCGCCGGACGACGTCCCGGGCCTCGGCGGTGTCCAGGACGAAGTTCAGGATGCCCAGCATCATCAGCGCCACCGGCCGGGTCAGGTCCAGGGTCTCGGCGGCGCGCTGCAGGATGGCGTCCGGGTCGCGCACATCGGCGTCGACGTAGTCCGTCACGCCCTCGGGAGAGCTGGTGAGCAGCGCGCGGGCGTGTACCAGCACGATCGGGTCGTTGTCGACGTACACGATCCGGGACTCGGGGGCGATGCGCTGGGCGATCTCGTGGGTGTTCTCCACGGTCGGCAGGCCGGTGCCGACGTCCAGGAACTGCCGTATCCCGCGCTCGGCGGTCAGGAACCGCACCGCCCGGGCCAGGAACTCCCGGTCCGCGCGGGCCACCGCCCGGATCACCGGGAACATCCCCGCGACGTGCTCACCGACCCGCTGGTCGACCTCGTAGTTGTCCTTGCCGCCGATCCAGTAGTTCCACACCCGGGCGTTGTGCGCCACGGAGGTGTCCAGCCTCGCCGGTCCGGCCGGAGGGGAGTCGCCCTCGGTCACGTCGCCGCCCTTCTGAAGGTTGCGGTCCTCCGCCGTCATTGTGCCGCCCGTTGATCGCGCTGTCCCGGGAAACGCGCACCGTGGGCGGTTCGGGGCGGTTCCGGTGCGTTCCGGTGCGTTCCGGTGCGTGAGGAACACCGGTCCGGGCGTTCCGGTGCATGAGGAACACTGGACGGGTACGCCGTCCCCGACCGGAAGCAGGACATGCCCGCCACGCCCACGCCCCTCCTGGACCTCCCCGGCCTGCCCGCCGGCCCCGCCGACATCCGGCTGATCGTCACCGACATGGACGGCACCCTGCTGGACGACACCAAGCGGATCCCCGACGGGCTGTGGCCGATGCTCGCCGAACTGCGCCGGCGCGGCGTGCTGTTCAGTCCGGCGAGCGGCCGCCAGTACGCCACGCTGGCCCGGCAGTTCGCGGACGTCGCCGAGGGCATGGTGTTCATCGCGGAGAACGGCACGTACGTGGTCCGCGACGGCGTGGAGCTGAGCTCCGACATCCTCGAACCGTCCGTGGCCGGCGGGATCGCCCGTACGGCACGGCGGCTGGTCGCGGACGGCGTGGACGTCGGCGCCGTGGTGTGCGGCAAGCGGTCGGCGTACGTCGAGCGGACCGACGAGGCGTTCCTGGCGGAGGTGCGCAAGTACTACGTCGAGCACCGGATCGTCGAGGACGTCACCGCCGTCGACGACGACGTGATCAAGGTCGCGCTGCTCGACTCCGGGCGCGCCGAGCACTCCACCGCCCCGGCCCTCGCCCCCTTCGCCGACACCCACCAGGTCGTCGTCTCCAGCGAGCACTGGGTGGACGTCATGAACCGCACCGCCAACAAGGGCACCGCCCTGCGGGGCCTGCAGCGGGCGCTCGGCATCACCCCGGCGCAGACCATGGTCTTCGGCGACTACCTCAACGACCTGGAGATGCTCGACGCCGCCGAGTGGTCCTTCGCCATGGCGGGCGCCCATCCCGAGGTCGTCCGCCGCGCCCGCCACCTCGCCCCGTCCAACAACGACAACGGCGTGCTGCGGACCATCTCCCGCGTCCTCGGCCTGTGACGCGGCTGCCGGGTCTGGCATGACCGTGCCGCCGGGCCCAGCCCTCGATCTCGGCGTTGGTCCGGCCGACCGCGACCAGGCGGACGACGCCCGGTTCGCGGTCGGTCAGCGGTTCCGTCACCGGGGCGGCAAACGGTGACCACGACCACCCGCAGCGGGGCGGCGACGTCCCTCCCGGCCGGCATCCGGGCCGTGGCCAGGCCGTCCGGCCTCGGCAGCCGGATGTCCGGCAGGCACACGTCCGGGCGCAGCCGGCGGGCCGAGGCCACCACCTCCTCGCCGTCGGCGATCCCACCGACCACGGTCATGTCCGGCTGCGCGTCCAGGAAGAACCGGAACCCGGTGCGGACCATCGCCTGGTCGTCGCCGATCAGGACCCGCAGGCGCACGCCGGCACGGCCTGCCGTCCGGGAGCCGGGAAGTGGCCGGACGCCCCGGCGGCTGGACTGCGCCCGGCGGCCGGACCGCGCCTGACGGCCGGACCGCGCCCGATCGGAGGCGGCGCCGTCGTCGATCATCGGCCGGTCGGCTATCTCGCGGCGGTCGCCGAACTGGCCGACCGCTTCCAGGCTCCCGGACAGCAGGCCGTCCTCGACCGCGTTCCCGCGCTCACCGACGCCGCCTTGATCTCGCACGAGGTGCAGGCGGCGGCGCTCCGCGTGGTGCAGGAGGCGCTGACCAACGTACGGCGGCACGGGGCCGACGCCGATGAGATCCGCATCGGGCGGCGCCGGGCCGGGGACGGCCTGGAGGCGACGGTCACCGACGACGGAAACGGCGGCACCCGCCTTCCCGACGCGGCACACGGCGGCGGCTTCGGCCTGGTCGGTCCGACCGAACGGGTCACCGCCCCGGCGGCACCCTGCCCGCGGGCCCCGCACGGGGCACGGCCCGGGGGGCGGTGTTTCCCACGAGGGAGGAGTGACGCGGTCCTGGGTCAGGGCTGTCAGGGCTGTCAGGGCTGTGAGGGCTTGCGGCCCACCGCGCCGTACAGCGAGACGGGTCCCGCGCCGTCCGGGGCCTCGTCGGGGCGCCAGTCGGTGACCGATACGACGCCCGGCTCCAGCAGGCCGAGACCCGTGAAGAAGGCGGCCGCCTCGTCCCGGGAGCGGGCGACCAGGGTCACGCCGCCCGCCGCGTACGCCGCGATGCCCCTCTCGACGTTCTCCCGTTCGAAGTCGGCCGTCATCGTCGACAGCACCAGGCAGCTGCCCGGCGCCAGCGCGTCCAGGAGCGTGGACACCACCGCGTGGGCACCGTCCTCGTCGGCGACGAAGTGCAGCAGCGCGATCAGGGACAGGGCCACCGGACGGCCGAAGTCCAGGACACGGGCGGCCTGTTCGAGGATGGCGCGCGGATCGCGGGCGTCGGCCTGGACGTACTCCGTCACCCCCTCCGGAGTGCCGCGCAGCAGCGCGCTCGCATGGGCCAGCACGATCGGGTCGTTGTCGACGTACACCACCCGGGCGTCCGGGGCCACCGACTGGGCGATCTGGTGCAGATTGGGCTCGGTCGGTATGCCGGTGCCGATGTCGAGGAACTGGTGGACGCCGTTCTCGGCCAGGGCGCGGGTGGCGCGCCGCATGAACGCGCGGTTGGCGCGCGCGGCCCGGGCGGCGCCCTCGTCGATCGCCATGATCTGGCGGCCCAGCTCCTCGTCGACCGGGTAGTTGTCCTTGCCGCCGAGGAACCAGTCGTACACCCGGGCCGGATGCGGCCGGGTGGTGTCGATGGGCACTGCGGCAGGCTCGGTCCCCGTCACGTGCTGCTCCTCCGCTCGGCCGGCCCCGGCACCGTCACGCCGGGACATGCGGGCAGCAGTCTGACACGATCATGCCGCGCGGCGCAGGGGCCCTGGACACGCGCCTCGGCCTCAACAGGGCGGCCGGACCGGTGGGTTGGCGGTCTCAGCGGGGCAGCGTACGGTCCAGGAAGCGGATCACCTCCGCGAACGCCTCCTTCTTGTCCGTCTCGTGGAACACCTCGTGCCGCGCCCCGGCGAAGATCCGCTCGGTCGGCCGGCCGCCCGCGAGCCGCTCCACGCCGGTCCGGCTCCCGGGCAGCGGCACCAGCCGGTCGTCGTCCCCGTGCAGCCACAGCAGCGGCAGCGCGCCCACGTCACCGCCCCGGGCGACGGTCTCCAGGGTCCGCGCGAACGCCTCCAGCGTCGGCCGCTTCATCGGCCCGTGCCACACCAGCGGATCGGCGGCGTAGGCGGCGCCGACGGCCGGGTCCCGGGAGAGCGCGGCCGGGCTGACCGGGGTGTCCGGGATCTCCGGAAGGGCCAGCAGCCGCTCCGGCAGCTCCCAGGCGCCGATCACCGGCCCGGACAGGATCAGCGCGCTCAGTTCGGCGCCGTACCGCTGGGCGTAGCGGGCCGAGATCAGTCCGCCCATCGAGTGCCCGACCACGACCAGGGGCAGGCCGGGGTGCGCGGACCGGGCCAGCTCCGCCACGGCGTGGACGTCGGTGACCACGTCCTCGAAGTCCTCGATCACCACCCGCTCCCCGCCCGACCTGCCGTGCCCGATGTGGTCCGGCCCGTACACGGCCGCGCCGTGCCCGGTCAGGACGGCGGCCAGCTCGTCGTACCGGCCCGCGTGCTCGCCGTAGCCGTGCACGACCAGGGCGATGTATCTCGGTGCCGGGTGCGGCCACTCGCGTACGGCGACCGGGCCGCGGGTGCCGTCGAGGGTGTGCTCGTGGACGTGGGGCATGCTTCCTCCGGCTGTCTCGTCCGGCTGACTCGGGGTGGCTCCGGGGGGATCTTCCCAGCGGGCCGGTCCGGGGGCTATAGTCCAAAACTAGCAGTGCTAATTAAGTATCCGGAGTCCCGTGTGGTCCGCTGATCGACAGTGTCGTGGATCAGTCGTAGGTCAGGAGTCGAAGCCGTGCGTCCCGTCCACTTCGCGGCCGCCCGCCGCACCCCCATCGGCAAACTGCGCGGAGCCCTGTCCGCCGTCCGCCCCGACGACCTGGCGGCCGGCGTGATCCGCCGGCTGGTGGCCGAGGTGCCCGGCCTCGACCCGGCCCGGATCGACGACGTCTACTGGGGCGCGGCCAACCAGGCCGGCGAGGACAACCGCAACGTCGCCCGGATGGCCGCCCTGCTCGCCGGCCTGCCCGAGTCCGTGCCCGGCGCCACCGTCAACCGGCTGTGCGCCTCCGGCCTCGAAGCGGTCACCACCGCCGCCCGCGCCGTCGCCGCCGGGGAGGCCGACATCGTGATCGCGGGCGGCTCCGAGTCCATGAGCCGCGCCCCCTTCGTGCTGCCCCGCCCCGACGAGGCCCTGCCCCAGCGCATCGAGACCCATGACACCCGGCTCGGCTGGCGCCTGGTCAACCCGGCGATGCGGGAGCTGCACGGCCTGCTGTCCATGGGCGAGACCGCCGAGGAGGTGGCCGAACGGTACGGCATCTCCCGGGAACGGCAGGACGAGTTCGCGCTGCGCAGCCACCGACTCGCCGCCGCCGCGCGCAAGAACGGGCACTTCGACGACGAGCTCCTGCCCGTGGAGCGCCCGGACGGCATCACCGTCGAGCAGGACGAGTGCGTCCGTGAGGACACCTCGCTGGAGAAGCTGTCGCGGTTGAAGCCGGTCTTCCGGCCGGGGGGTACGGTCACGGCCGGCAACGCCTCGCCGATGAACGACGGCGCGGCCGGACTGCTGCTGGTCAGCGAGGAGGCCCTGAACGAGCTGGGCCTGGAGTCCCTGGGCCGCTATGTCGCCGGCGCCTCCGCCGGGGTGCACCCCGACGTGATGGGCATCGGGCCGGTCCCCGCCACCCGCAAGGCGCTGGCCCGGGCCGGCTGGGACGTCGCCGACCTGCAGGAGGCCGAGTTCAACGAGGCGTTCGCCGTGCAGGCGCTCGCCTGCGTCGATCAGCTCGGCATCGACCCCGACCTGGTCAACCCGACCGGCGGTGCCATCGCCCTCGGCCACCCCCTCGGCTGCTCCGGCGCCCGCATCCTGACGACCCTGCTGCACCGGATGCGGCGCACGGGCGCGGAGCGGGGGCTGGCGACCATGTGCGTGGGGGTGGGGCAGGGGAGCGCGGTGCTGGTGGAGAGGCACTGACACATCACCAACGGGGGCTTCCCGCAAGGGAATTCGTCCGACGAGCCGCAGCAAGGAGTACTGGTCCATGGCAACCCTGTCCGTAGCCGCCATCCTCGCCGAGAACGCCCGGCGCCGCCCCGACAAGACCGCGCTGGTCGAGGGCGAGCTGCGGCTGACCTTCCGCGAGATCTGGCGGCGGGCCCTGGCCCGGGCGGGCGCCCTCACCGGCACCCTCGGCGTACGGCCCGGCGACCGGGTCGCCCTCATGGCCCCCAACACCGCCGAGTTCCCCATCGCGTACTTCGCCGTCGCCGCGGCCGGCAGTGTCGTCGTCCCCGTACACCTGCTGCTGTCGGCCTGTGAGGTCGAGCACGTGCTGAAGGACAGCGGGGCGACGCTGCTGCTCGTGCACCCCGCCCAGGCCGAGACCGGGCGGGCCGCCGCCGAAGCCCTGGGGGTCCAAGTCATCACCCTGGGCGAGGAGTTCGACAAGCTCGCGGCCGACGCCGAGCCGTTGCCGTCGTACGTCACCCGCACCGCCGACGACCCGGCGGTGATCTTCTACACGAGCGGCACCACCGGCGTCCCGAAGGGCGCGGTCCTCAGTCACTTCAACATCGTGATGAACGCGACCGTCAACGCCTTCGACGCCAACGACATCCGCGCCGACGACATCGCCCTCGGCGCGCTGCCGCTGTTCCACGCCTTCGGTCAGACGGTGTCGCTCAACTCCACCTGGCGGGCGGGCGCCACGCTCGTGCTGCTGCCCCGCTTCGACGCGGCCCGCGCCATCGAGCTGATGGTGCGGGAGGGCGTGAACACCTTCCATGGCGTGCCGACCATGTACGTCGCCCTCGCGGCGGCGGCCGCGGAGGCCGCCGCGCTGCCCGACCTGCGCGTGTGCGTCTCGGGCGGGGCCTCTCTTCCGGTGGCCGTACTGGAGCGGTTCGAGGAGGCGTTCGGGGCGAGGATCTACGAGGGCTACGGGCTGTCGGAGACCTCGCCGACCGCCACCGTCAACCAGCCGCTGTTCGGCACGAAGGCCGGCACCATCGGCCACCCGCTGTGGGGCGTCGACGTGGAGATCGCGCGTGCCGAGGCGGAGGGCCGGATCGAGCTGCTGCCGCCGGGCGAGCTGGGCGAGGTCGTCATCCGCGGCCACAACGTCTTCTCCGGCTACCTCGGCCGGCCCGAGGCCACCGCCGAGGCGCTCGTCGACGGCTGGTTCCGCACCGGCGACCTCGGCACCAAGGACGACGAGGGCTTCCTCCGGATCGTCGACCGCAAGAAGGACGTCATCATCCGCGGCGGCTACAACGTGTACCCGAGGGAGGTCGAGGAGGTCCTGATGCGCCACCCCGGCATCGCCCAGGTCGCGGTCATCGGCCTGCCCGACGAGCTGCACGGCGAGGAGGTCTGCGCCGTCGTCGTACCGGCACCCGGCACCGCCCCCGACGCCGGCGCGATCACCGAGTGGTCCAAGGGGCACCTGGGCCGGTACAAGTACCCGCGGCGCGTGGAGTTCGCGGACGCGCTGCCGCTGGGCCCCAGCATGAAGGTGCTGAAGCGGGAACTCCGGGCGAAGTACGTGGAAAAGTGAGCTGACGGGGCACAGCGGGCGGCAGGGATCACCTGGCGAGACGGTCCTTACGCCGGAGGCTTGTCAGGACATAGCATCGGTCCCCGCATGAACACGATGACGCTCTGGCACATATCCGGCTGGGGGTTCGCCGCGCTCGCCTGCGCGGCCCTGCTCGTGGGCTTCTCCAAGACCGCGGTGAGCGGGGCCAACACGGTGAGCCTCGCGATCTTCGCGGCCGTCCTTCCGGCCCGCGCCTCCACCGGCGTGCTGCTGCCCGTCCTGATCGCCGGCGATGTGCTCGCCGTCCTCACCTACCGGCGGCACGCCCACTGGCCCACCCTGTGGCGGCTGTTCCCGGCCGTCGCGGCGGGTGTCGTGGTGGGCACGCTCTTCCTGATGTGGGCGGACGACGGGATCGTACGCACCTCGATCGGCGCGATCCTGCTGCTGATGGCCGGCGTCACGCTGTGGCGGCGGCGCAGAGTCGAGCCTGAGGAAGCGCCGGACTCGGTCACCACCCGGGCGGGCCGCGCCAAGGCCCGCTCGTACGGTGTCCTCGGCGGATTCACCACGATGGTCGCCAACGCGGGCGGCCCGGTGATGTCGATGTACCTGCTCTCCGCCGGCTTCCGAAAGCTCGGCTTCCTCGGCACCTCCGCCTTCTTCTTCCTGATCGTGAACGTGTCCAAGGTGCCGTTCAGCGCGGCCCTCGGCCTGATCGACGGACGCTCTCTGCTCCTCGACGCGGCGCTCGCGGTGTTCGTCGTGCCCGGTGCGCTGTTCGGCACGTGGGCCGTGAACCGGATCAACCAGCGACTCTTCGAACAACTCGTGATCGCGGCGACGATCGTGGGCGGAGTGCAGCTGCTACTGCGCTAGCCCGAGGGTTACGACAGCCCCAGCAGGGCGGGGAGTGCCGCGAAGGAGTCGAGGACGTGGTCGGGGGTGCCGCTCGCGCCGTCCAGCGTCTCCTGCTGGAACTTCCCCGTGCGCACGAGCACCCCGGTGAGCCCGGCCCGTTGCGCCGCGAGCACGTCGGACTCGACGTCGTCGCCCACCATCAGCGCCTGCTCCGCACCCACCCCCAGCCGGGCGAGCGCTGCCTCGAAGAACGCCCGCGAGGGCTTGCCCGTCACCTCCGCCTCGACCCGGGCCGCCTTCTCCAGCCCGAGCAGGAAGGCCCCCGAGTCGAGCTGCAGGCCTGCGTCCGTCCGCCAGTACAGATTGCGGTGCATGGCGACGAGCCGCGCACCGCGCTGGAGGTGTCCGAAGGCCCGGTTGAGCGCCGCATAGTCGAACTCCGGGCCGGCACCGCCCAGTACGACCACGTCGGGATCGTCGTCCACGAGGACGACCTCACCCAGATCCTCCGCGATGTTCCCGCTGTTGAGCAGCGCACAGCGGGCGCCCGGGAAGTGCTCCGCCAGATGGGCGGCGGTGGCCGAGGGCGCGGTGAGGACGTCCTCGGCACACACGTCGAATCCGGCCCCGGTCAGCGTCCCGGCGATCGAAGCCCGCGTCCGGGACGTCGTGTTCGTCACCAACGCCACGCCGAGCCCGGCGGCCCGGATGCTCCGCAGCGCCTCCACCGCGCCCGGCAACGCCCGCCAGGAAACGGTGAGCACACCGTCGATGTCGATCAGTACGGCACGCACCGATTCCCTGGTCTCCACGACCTCCACGACCTCCACGGTCTCCATGACCGAGACCGTAGCGACCCGCACGCCGGACCGGCCCGTACGACCTCGTACGCTCACCCCTATGCCCGCGCACGTCCTGATCCTCGGCGGTACCACCGAGGCCCGCCGTCTCGCCGCCGACCTGGCCGCCCGGCCCGGCGTCCGGGTCACCACGTCCCTGGCCGGCCGGGTCGCGCGGCCGGGAGCGGTGGCGGGCGAGGTGCGGATCGGCGGATTCGGCGGCGCGGCGGGCCTGGCCGACTGGCTGCGCACGCACCAGGTGGACGCCCTGGTCGACGCCACCCACCCCTTCGCCGAGGCGATCACGGCCCACGCCGCGCAGGCGGCGGCGGTCACCGGAGTACCGGCGGTGGTGCTGCGCCGCCCCGGCTGGCGGCCGGGCCCCGGCGACCGCTGGTACGACGTCCCGTCCCTGGCCGCGGCCGCCGAGACGCTGCCCGCTCTGGGCCGACGGGTGTTCCTCAGCACCGGACGCCTGGGCCTGGCCGCCTTCGCCCCTCTGACGGACCTGCACTTCGTGGTCCGCTCGGTGGAGCCGCCCGAGCCGCCCATGCCGCCCGACACCGAAGTGATCCTCGCCCGCGGCCCGTTCACCCTGGCCGAGGAGACGGAACTGCTGCGCGTCCACCGGATCGAGGTCCTGGTGACCAAGGACAGCGGCGGCGCGGCCACGTCCGCGAAACTGACGGCCGCCCGCGCGCTCGCCGTGCCGGTGGTCGTCGTACGCCGCCCTCCGCTGCCGCCGGGTGTGACGGCGGTGCCCGATCCGGCGGGGGTGCTGGAGCGGCTGGGCCTCAGCCCGGAGTGAGGACCGACGCCCGGATCCGGTCGACGGTACGCAGCACCTCGCCCCGGTTCTTCGAACCCTTGATCCAGACCGGGAGCCGGGCGACCAGGGTCAGTGTCGGCCCGGTGGCGTGCCGGCCGCCGCGCTCGGGACGGTCCGCCCGAGTGCCGCCCCCTACTGGTCGCCGGGGTTCCTGCGCAGCAGATACGTGTCCATGATCCAGCCCTTGCGCTCGCGCGCCTCGGCCCGCACCCGCTCGATGCGCGGACCGACCTCGGCGATCGGGCCGGAGACCAGGATCTCGTCCGGGGTGCCGAGGTACGCGCCCCAGTAGATGTCGATGTCGTCCCCGGCGTACTGCCGGAACGCCTGGTGCGCGTCCAGCATCACGACCACGTCGTCCACGCCCTCGGGGAAACCCTCGGCCAACCGCCGTCCGGTGGTGATCTGCACCGGCCGGGCCACCCGGTTCAGGCCCGTGCGATGCCGGGCGACCAGCGTGGAGACACTGCTGATGCCGGGTATGACGTCGTACTCGAACGCGACCGCGCCGTGCGCCAGCACCTCCTCCAGGATCCCGAGCGTGCTGTCGTACAACGCCGGATCGCCCCAGACGAGGAAGGCGCCCGTGCCGTCCTCGCCCAGCTCCTCGGCGATCAGCCGCTCGTAGATCCCGGCGCGGGCGCTGCGCCAGTCCTCCACGGCCGGCGAGTAGGCCGACCCGCCCGCCTTGCGGTCCCGCTCCGGATCGCGGGCCTCCACCACCCGGTACGACCCCTCGGGCAGATGCGCGTCCAATATGTCCCGGCGGAGCTGCGTGAGATCGCTCTTCACCTCGCCCTTGTCGAGCAGGAAGAACACGTCCGTGCCCCGCAGCGCCCCGACGGCCTGCAGGGTCAGCTGCTCGGGGTCGCCCGCGCCGATACCGATCACATGAATCTTTCGCACGTCCCGAGTCTGCCGCATGCCACTGACATCACGGTCATCACCTCTGCTCTCCAGGGGCAGGCCGTCGCGTTCAGACTCCGCGCCCACCGAGTCGGGGCGCTTCGGTACGTGCGTCCACCGGGCCTGAGCCGTCAGCCACCCGGTCCGCCAGCTCCCGCGCCCAGCGGGCGAGTCCCCGCAGGTCCATGCCATAGGGACCGTCCGCGCCACAGGGACCGTCCGCGTCGCGTGCGGCCGCCCACTCCTCGATCGCGGCCGCGCCCCGCCGCAGCAGCCGCGGCCCGCCGACGGCGTTGCCGCGGGCCGCGTGGGTGAGACCGACCGCCAGCTGGGCCAGGCCCCGCCACAGTGCGCGCTCGTCCTCCGGGCCCGACTTCCAGGCGTCCTCGAACACCTCGTGCGCGTGGAACGGCTTCCCCGCGTCCAGCAGCCCCTGTGCCTCGGCGACCGTCTCATCAGGCGTCCGTACGACCCCTTCCGGCTGCCGGGCGACGCCCTCCGCACCGTACGGCAGTGGCCGCCCCAGCCCGTCCCGGGGCCGCGCGCTGCGTGCCCGCCCCTCCGTGTCCCGGTCCCTGGCATCCGATGCGTCCGCGTTGGTCATACGGCCGATTGTCCCCCGCGCCTCGAGCCCTCTTCGGCCCACCCCCGCACGTGAGGTAAAGTGCTCTTCGCGCGATCAAGCGGGCCACCGCGAGTGAGCGCATCGGGACGTGGCGCAGCTTGGTAGCGCACTTGACTGGGGGTCAAGGGGTCGCAGGTTCAAATCCTGTCGTCCCGACTGGGAAACACAGCGTGATCGAGGGGCCGTACCGGAGCAGTCCGGTACGGCCCCTCGGCCATGTGCGCCGACCGGGAGTGGGAGGGAGTGCCTCTGTTCGATGTGCCTCGACCCGAGGTAACGCGTCTATCGTGGAAGTGCACCTGACCACGGCACTCGGGAGGCCTCGTGCTGACGCTTGCGATCCTGGGCTTTCTCGCCGAAAGGCCCATGCACGCCTATGAGTTGAAGAAGCGCATCGCCGGACTGGCCGGCCATGTGCGTACGGTGAGCGACGGAGCGCTGTATCCGGCCGTCTCCCGGCTGGCGGAGTCCGGCTGGCTCACGCGCCACGAGGAGCCTGGTCAGGGCGTGGCACCCCGGCAGGTGATCACGCTGACCGGGGCGGGACGCGAGGAACTGCTGCGCCGGCTGCGCAACCCGGCCGCGCAGGACATCACCGACGGCAGCAAGTGGGTCGTCGTCCTGTCGTTCCTGGCGCAACTGCCCGACCCGCGGGAGCAGATCGCCGTCCTGCGCCGGCGGTGGGACTTCCTGTCGGAGCCTGCCAGTTTCTTCTACGACGGGGGCAGGCCGCTGCGGGCCGACCAGATGACCGACCCGTTCCGGCGAGGCGTCCTCACCGTGGCCCGGGCGACGAAGATCGCCGAGAAGACCTGGCTGGAGGAGATCCTCCAGGAACTCGAGGACAAGGCCGCCGGCTGACGCGGACAGCCGTGATGCGGATGCGAGGGAGGCGTCCGCCTGAGTGCCTCTATTCGAGTGCCTCTATTCGTGGCATGCTGCGGGACGTACGGTTCGGGAAGAGTGTGCGGCGTCACGAGACGGGGGCAGCAGGCATGACGGAGCGGACGATGCGAGCGGTGGTGGCCGAGCGTCCCGGCGGCCCGGAGGTGCTGCGCCTGCGGGAGGTGCTTCGGCCGTCGGCGCGGCCGGGCTGGCCCCTCGTGCACATCACGGCCTTCGGGCTCAACCGCTCGGAGCTGTTCACCCGGCGCGGCTGGTCGCCCGGCGTGGAACTGCCCCGCATCCTCGGTATCGAAGGCGTCGGCGTGGTGGCCGAATCCCTCGACCCGCGGCTGCCGGAGGGCACCGCCGTCGCCGCCGCCATGGGCGGACTGGGCCGCAGCTTCGACGGCGCCTACGCGGAATACGCCCTGATCCCGAGCGCGCAGCTGATGCCGATCCGCACCGACCTGCCCTGGCCGCTGGTGGCCGCCCTGCCCGAGGCCTACCTCACCGCCTACGGCTCGCTGGAGGCCCTGGAGATGCGGCCTGGGCAGCGCCTGCTGGTCCGCGCGGCCACCTCGGGCGTCGGCATGGCCGCCCTCGACCTCGCGCGCGAGCGGGGACTGGAGGTGGCCGGCACGACCCGCGATCCCGCCAAGGCCGCGGCCGTACGTGCCGCCGGCGCCCAGCACGTCGTACCGGACGAAGGAGACGCGCTGCCCGATCGGGTCAAGGAGGTGTGGCCCGACGGCGCCGACCGGGTCCTGGACCTCGTCGGCGGCCCCGCCCTGCTGGACTCCCTGCGCTCCCTGGCGCCGCGCGGACGGGTGTGCTGCACCGGCTGTCTGTCGGACGAATGGATCATCCCGGACTTCGAACCGCTGGAGCACATCCCGTCCGGTGCCGCCCTGACCACCTTCTCCAGCAGCACCGTCAACAGCGGCGACTGGGCCGCGCGAGCGCTGCAGGAGGTCTTGGACCGGGTCGCGGACGGCTCGCTCCGTCCGGCCCTCGACCGGGTCTTCCCGCTGGCCGAACTCCCCGACGCCCACCGGTACATGGAGGAGAACCGCGCGGCCGGCAAGGTGGTGGGAAGCAACGTGGCGGGCGCATGAGTCAGCCCTTGCTGGAGCCGAGGGTCAGACCGCTGACGAACTGGCGCTGGAGGGCGAAGTAGACGACAAGGGTGGGGATCGCCGTCAGGAGGGAGCCTGCCGCCACCAGGTTGGGGTCGGTGAAGTACTGGCCGGAGAGGTTGTTCAGGGCCGAGGTGATCGGCATGTTCTGACCGGTCGAGATCAGGACGAGGGCCCAGAAGAAGTCGTTGTAGATCCAGATCGACAGCAGGGTCGCCAGGGCCGCCATCGCCGGCTTGCACAGCGGCAGTGTGATCTGCCAGTACAGCCGCCACACCGAGGCGCCGTCGACCAGCGCCGCCTCCGTCAGCTCGTGCGGCAGCGAGCGCATGTAGTTGCTCAGCACGAACGCGCAGAACCCGGACTGGAACGCCACATGGATGAGGACCAGGCCGAGCGCGGAGTCGTACAGCTTGCCGCTCGCCGTGATGCCCGGCAGGTTCGTCAGCAGGTACAGCCGGTACAGCGGGGTGATGATCACCTGCTGCGGCAGCAGGTTGCCGGCCGTGAAGACCAGCAGCAGGGCGAGGTTGAGGCGGAAGTCGAAGCGGCTGACGTAGAACGCCACGCAGGAGGACAGGACCAGGGTCAGCAGCACGGCCGGCACCGCGATGAGCAGCGTGTTGCCGAAGTAGTGCAGCATGTCCGACTGCTGATACGCGTTCGTGAAGTTCTCGAAGGTCAGCTTGTCCGGCCAGGAGACATAGCCCTTGGTGCTGGTCTCGCTGTACGGCCGTAGCGCCGAGAAGACCGCCCACAGCAGGGGGGCCAGCCAGGCCAGGGCCGTACCGGCGAGGAAGACGTGCAGCACGATCCGGGCCGGGCGGATCGGGGCGCGCCGCTTCAGCGGGAGAGTGGTGCTGCTCATGCGCGGCGCTCCTTGCGGAAGGTGGCGATCAGGTACGGGATGATCACCGCTAGGGAGATCGCCAGGAGGACCACGGCGATCGCCGACCCGTACCCGATGCGGCTGGACTCGCCGATGATGTTGTTGGTGACCAGGATCGACAGCAACTCCGTGCCCTGGGCGCCCTTGTTGAAGACGAAGACCAGGTCGAAGGCGCGCAGTGCCTCGATGATGGTGACGACCAGGACGACCGTGTTGGTCGGGCGCAGGGTGGGGAAGATGACGCTCTTGAACGTCTGCCACTCGTTCGCGCCGTCCAGCGCGGCGGCCTCCCTGAGCGAGGGGTCGACGCTCTTCAGGCCGGCCAGGTAGAGGATCATCATGTAGCCGGTGTGCCGCCAGGACGCGGCGATGAGGATCGCCCACAGGTTCAGATGCGGGTCGCCGATCCAGTCGATGTAGTGGCCGGGCTTGTTGGCGCCGATGATGCTGTTGATCAGGCCGGTGTCCGGGTTGTAGACCAGCTGCCAGACGAAGCCGATGCAGGCCATCGAGATGACGACCGGCAGGAACAACGCGGTCTGGTAGACCCGGCTGAAGCGGATCCGCTTGTCCAGCTGTACGGCCAGGAACAGGCCGAGCGGCGTCGGGATCAGGATCAGCACGACGAACCAGATGACGTTGTGCTGGACGGCCGGCCAGAACTGCGGGTTGTCGTTGAAGAGTTGTGTGAAGTTGTCCAGGCCCACCCACTTGATCGAGTCGAACCCGATGCCGTCCCAGGTGGTGAAGGCGAGGAAGATCGAGGCGATGGCGGTGACCCAGACCAGCGCCACGTGCAGGAGGGTCGGCACGCCCGCCATCAGGGCGAGCGTGATCCGGTCACGGCGGGTCAGCAGGCGGCGGTGGCTGTGCGTGGCCCGCGTTCGCGCGGGCGAGACGCCCGGCGGCGGCGCGGCGGCCGCCTCCGGGGTCTGCGTCGTCGTATCGGTCGTCATCGGGTCGCTCACTCGGACGCGAAGATCGTCTTCTTCTGGCGCTCGATGGATGGCAGCAGGCTGTCCACGTCCTTCGGGTTCTGCAGGAACTTCTGCAGGCCCGGCTGCATCACGGTGGAGGTGAAGTCGGGCCGGGAGTCGCGGTCCATGAACTGGGTGAGGCTCTTGGCGCTGCCGATCATCTCGAACGCCTTCTTCTGCAGCGCCGAGTACGCAGAGGTACTGGCCTTGTCGGAGGCGGCGACCACGCTCGGGTCGGTCTTGAGGTACATCTCCTCGGCCGCCGGGCTGCCCAGGTACTCCAGCAGCTTCAGGACACCGTCGTGGTTCTTCGGGGCCTTGCTGACCATGAAGCCGTCGGTCGGCGCCTCGACCGTCTCCTGGCCGTACGCGGAGTTGATCTCCGGGAAGGGGAAGAAGTCCAGGTCGTCCAGGTCGGCCTTGTTCGTGAACTGCTGGGCCACGAAGGAGCCGAGGAGGTACATGCCGGCCTTCTTCGAGACCAGCGTCTGCGCGGCGTCCTCCCAGGTACGGCCCATGAAGCCGTCCTGGTGGTAGGGGAGCAGCTCGGCCCAGTGGTCGAAGACGGCCTTCACCTTGGCGTCGGTCCATGAGGCCTTGCCCGCCATCAGCTGGACGTGGAAGTCGTAGCCGTTGAGGCGGAAGTTGATCTGGTCGAAGGTGCCCATCGCCGGCCAGGCGTCCTTGTCGCCGAAGGCGAACGGGATCAGGCCGTCCTTCTTCATCTGCTTGCACAGGGCGACGAGTTCGTCCCAGGTGGCGGGGCTCTTGTACCCGTGCTGCTGGAAGACGCTCTTGCGGTAGAAGATCGCCCAGGGATACGTCGTCAGCGGCACGAAGTAGTACTTGCCGTCCTCGCCCTTGCTGAGCTTCTTCATCGCGTCCGGGAAATTGCCCCCGATCTTCTGCCACACGTCGTCGATCGGGGTGGCCAGCTTCTTCGCCGCGAAGAACTGCATGCGGTATCCGGCGAACCAGTTGAACACGTCGTCCGGCGTGCCCTGCAGATACGAGTTGATCTGCTCCTGGAAGGTGTTGTGGTCCTTCGTGTTCACGTCGACCGTGAGACCGTACTGCTTCTTGAAGTCCGCGTACACGGAGGCGAAGGCCTTCTTCGGCACGGCGTCCGAGGCGTTGGAGCCGAGCGTGACGGTCTTCGGGTCGGAGGAGGAACCGCTGCCTCCGCAGGCGGACAGCAGGGGGATACCGGCACCGGCGAGCAGGGCGGCACCGCCCGCTCCACGGAGCAGCGAGCGACGGCTGGGACCGGGGACGGACACACCGGAGGGCGAGAGGCGCATGGCGGCTCCTGAGGAATGCAGGGCTCGGTCAAGGGGATGAGTTGATCACCGAAAGGTCGCCGAAACCGCTCAGAAATCAACTCGACCGAACATCGTGGGCGTAATAACAGCCCCAAGTCCGCTCATGCGTCAATAGGTCGGCCTCCACTGGTCTGTCTCTTGCCCGAAACGTAATCGTCATCGTTACCTGCGAGTTCGCCCGGGTGCGGAGCCGACGGCCCGCACGGCGCGGGCGGCCTTGGGGGCTGTGTGAACACGGGTGATTCCGTTTTCGGTTCTGACCAGCGGTTCAGGTCCTGACGAGCAGCTGGAAGTCGAAGGTGTAGCGCGAGGCCCGGTACACATGGCTGCCGTACTCCACCGGGCGTCCCGTGACGTCGTACGCGGTGCGCCGCATGGTGAGCAGGGCCGCGCCCGCCTGCTCGTCCAGCAGGGTGCCCTCCGCGGCCGTCGCGCTGCGGGCGCCGATGGACTGGCGGGCGCTGTGCAGGACGATCCCGGCGGACCGCATCATGCGGTACAGGCCCGTCGACTCCAGCCGCTCCGTGGGGAGTTGGAGTAGATCGGCCGGCAGGTAGTTGCACAGGAACGCCACCGGCCGGTCATGGGTGCGGCGCAGCCGTTCCAGCACGGTGACCTCGGCGCCCTCCGCGAGCGCGAGGGCCGCGGCCACCTCCGGGGGTGCCGGGATCCGTTCGTTGCGCAGCACCCGGGTGGTCGGCTCCTGTCCGGCCGATTCCAGGTCGTCGTAGAGGCTGCTGAGTTCCAGCGGCCGTCTCACCTTGCTGTGGACGACCTGGGTGCCCACTCCGCGGCGGCGCACCAGCAGCCCCTTGTCGACGAGGGACTGGATCGCCTGGCGCACGGTGGGCCGGGACAGGCCGAGCCGTTCGGAGAGGCCGACCTCGTTGCCCAGCAGATGGCCCGGGGCCAGCGTGCCCTGTTCGACGGCCGCCTCCAGCTGCTGGGCGAGCTGGTAGTACAGCGGCACCGGACTCGTACGGTCCAGGGTGAAGGTGAGCGAGTCGAGCGCGCGATCACCCGGTGCCGTTCGCTGCACGGTGCGGTGTACTGGGCTCATGCCTCTCAGGTGTAGGTCCGGGGAGGCGAAGGTGTCAATGGTTTGTACTTACATTCGGACCTGCTTGTGAAATGATGTCTTAACAAAGTATTGACAGCGGGCTCGCCAAGGACTTGTATCCCGTCCCAACGCAACAGCGTCCCTTCCCCCCGTCGCACGCACAGTGAGGTGCTGGAAAGATGGACCGCTCTTCTCCCTCCCGCTCCCGGAGACTGGCCCCGATGGTGGCCGTCGCCGCCGCGGCCGCCCTGACGCTGGCGGGCTGCGCCAGCGCCCACGGCGGCAAGAAGGCCGAGGAGGCGGCACAGAACGCCTCGGCGGGCAAGGCCAACACCCCGCGCATGACCGTCGCGCTGGTCACGCACCAGGCCCCCGGTGACACCTTCTGGGACACCGTCCGCAAGGGCGCCGAGGCCGCCGCGGCCAAGGACAACGTCAAGCTGATCTACTCCGCCGACCCCAACGCCGGCAACCAGGCGAACCTGGTGCAGAACGCGATCGACCAGAAGGTCGACGGCATCGCCGTCACCCTGGCCAAGCCGGACGCGATGAAGGGCGTCATCGGCAAGGCGGAGCAGTCCGGCATCCCCGTGGTGGGCCTGAACTCAGGACTGAGCGACTGGAAAAAGCTCGGCATGCTGGAGTTCTTCGGACAGGACGAGAGCGTGGCGGGCGAGGCCTTCGGCGACAAGCTGAACACCACCGGCGCCAAGAAGATCGTCTGTGTCGTCCAGGAGCAGGGCAATGTGGGCCTCACCCAGCGCTGCGACGGTGTGCAGAAGACGTTCAAGGGCACGACTGAGACGCTGTACGTGAACGGCACGGACATGCCGTCCGTACGGTCGACGATCACGGCGAAGCTGAAGCAGGACAACGCCATCGACACGGTCGTCACCCTCGGCGCGCCGTTCGCGCTGACCGCTGTGCAGTCGGTGGGCGACGCGGGCAGCAAGGCCAAGGTGGCCACCTTCGACCTGAACAAGGACCTGGTGAAGGCGGTCCAGAACGGCTCGATCGAATTCGCCGTCGACCAGCAGCCCTATCTGCAGGGCTACCTGGCGGTCGACGGACTGTGGCTCTACAAGAACAACGGCAACTACAGCGGTGGCGGGGTGCAGCCGGTGCTGACCGGCCCGGCCTTCGTCGACAAGTCCAACGTCGACAAGGTGGCCGAGTACGCCGCGAAGGGGACCCGGTGATGAGCATGGCGCAACAGGCTGAGCCGGCCCTCGGCAGGCCGCCGGCGTCCGATCCCGAGGAGAAGGACGGCCGTACCGCCCGGCGCCCGCTGGCGCTGCGGCTGCTGGCCCGCCCCGAAGTGGGTGTCTTCCTCGGCGCGGCCGCCGTACTGGTCTTCTTCCTGATCGCCGCCCCCGCGGTGCGTCAGGGCAGTTCGATGGCGACGATCCTGTACCAGTCCTCGACGATCGGGATCATGGCGCTGCCGGTGGCCCTGCTGATGATCGGCGGCGAGTTCGACCTGTCCTCCGGTGTCGCGGTGATCTCCTCGGCACTGACCGCGAGCATGCTCAGCTACCAGCTGACCCTGAACGTGTGGACGGGCGTGATCGTCGCCCTGGTCGTGTCGCTCGCCATCGGGTTCTTCAACGGCTGGATGGTGGTCAAGACCGGCCTGCCCAGCTTCCTGATCACCCTGGGCACCTTCCTGATCCTGCAGGGCGTGAACCTGGCCGTCACCAAACTGGTCACCGGCAATGTCGCCACGGACGACATCAGTGACATGGACGGCTTCGCGCAGGCGAAGAAGATCTTCGCGTCGTCGTTCGACGTGGGCGGGGTCCAGGTGAAGATCACGATCGTGTGGTGGCTGGTCTTCGCGGCGCTGGCGACCTGGGTGCTGCTGCGCACCAAGTACGGCAACTGGATCTTCGCGGTCGGCGGGAACAGGGAGTCGGCGCGGGCGGTGGGCGTGCCGGTGACGTTCACCAAGATCTCGCTGTTCATGCTGGTCGGCCTGGGAGCCTGGTTCGTCGGGATGCACAACCTGTTCTCCTTCAACACCGTGCAGTCCGGCGAGGGCGTGAGCAACGAGCTGATCTACATCGCGGCGGCGGTGATCGGCGGCTGTCTGCTCACCGGCGGCTACGGCTCCGCGATCGGCCCGGTCTTCGGGGCGTTCATGTTCGGCATGGTCAACCAGGGCATCGTCTACGCCGGCTGGAACCCCGACTGGTTCAAGGCCTTCCTCGGCGTGATGCTCCTGGGCGCCGTCCTGATCAATCTGTGGGTCCAGCGCACGGCGACCCGGAGGTAGCGCGATGACTGACAACGGAACCGGAACGCACGGCGCCGTCCTCCAGGACGCGGCACCCCAGCAGGACGGCCCGCTGGCCGAGCTGCGCAAGGCGGGCAAGGCCTACGGCAACATCCGTGCCCTGCACGGCGTCGACCTGACCGTCCACGCCGGCCAGGTCACCTGCGTCCTCGGCGACAATGGCGCCGGCAAGTCCACCCTGATCAAAATCATCTCCGGGCTGCACCAGCACACCGAGGGCGAGTTCCTCGTGGACGGCGAGCCGGTGCGGTTCTCCACCCCGCGCGAGGCCCTGGACAAGGGCATCGCCACGGTCTACCAGGACCTGGCGACGGTGCCGTTGATGCCGGTGTGGCGCAACTTCTTCCTCGGCTCGGAGATGACCAAGGGCCCATGGCCCCTGCGCCGCCTGGACATCGCCCGGATGAAGGCCACGGCCGATCAGGAACTGCGCAACATGGGCATCGTCCTGGACGACCTGGAACAGCCGATCGGCACGCTCTCCGGCGGCCAGCGCCAGTGTGTGGCCATCGCCCGCGCCGTCTACTTCGGCGCCCGCGTCCTGATCCTGGACGAGCCGACCGCCGCTCTCGGTGTCAAGCAGTCCGGTGTGGTGCTGAAGTACATCGCCGCCGCCCGCGACCGCGGCCTCGGCGTCATCTTCATCACCCACAACCCCCACCACGCCTACATGGTCGGCGACCACTTCAGCGTCCTGCGCCTGGGCACCCTCGAACTCTCCGCCGCCCGCAGCGAGGTCAGCCTGGAGGAACTGACCAACCACATGGCCGGCGGCGCCGAACTCGCGGCGCTCAAGCACGAACTGGCCCAGGTTCGCGGCGTCGACACCGACGAACTCCCCGAAGAGAGTGACCTCACCGCACCCGTCGCGCCCTCCCCGGAAGGAACCCCCTGACCATGGCCACCCCCACTCCCCTGGACCGTATCCGGGTCGGCTCGGCCCCCGACTCCTGGGGCGTCTGGTTCCCCGACGACCCGCGGCAGGTGCCCTGGGAACGCTTCCTCGACGAGGTCTCCGAGGCGGGCTACGAGTGGATCGAACTCGGCCCCTACGGCTACCTCCCCACCGACCCCGCGCGACTGCGCGACGAGGTGGCCCGGCGGAACCTGAAGGTCTCGGCGGGCACGGTCTTCACCGGCCTGCACCGTGGCCCGTCCGTGTGGGACCAGACCTGGGCCCATGTCAGCCAGGTCGCCGCGCTCACCCAGGCGATGGGGGCGCGGCACCTGGTGGTCATCCCCTCCTTCTGGCGGGACGACAAGACCGCCGAGATCCTGGAGCCGCCGGAGCTGACCGCCGAGCAGTGGGCGCACCTGACCAAGGGCATGGAACGGCTCGGCCACGAGGTCAAGGAGGCGTACGGCCTGGACATCGTCGTCCATCCGCACGCCGACACGCACATCGACACCGAGGACCACGTCGAACGGTTCCTGGACTCGACCGACACGGATCTGGTCAACCTCTGCCTGGACACCGGGCACTACGCCTACTGCGGCGGGGACAGCGTCAAGCTCATCGAGACCTACGGCGAGCGCATCGGATATCTCCATCTCAAGCAGGTGGACCCGCAGATCCTGGCCGAGGTGCAGGCCGAGGGGACTCCGTTCGGACCCGCCGTGGCCCGCGGTGTGATGTGCGAACCGCCGTCCGGAGTGCCGGAGTTGGGGCCGGTGATGGAGGCGGCACAGCGGCTCGGCGTGGACCTGTTCGCGATCGTGGAGCAGGACATGTACCCGTGCGAGCCGGACAGGCCCCTGCCGATCGCGGCCCGCACCCGACGCTTCCTGCGCTCCTGCGGGGCCTGAGGATTCAGGCTGCCGCCCGGCTCGGTTCCCGTGTCCGAGGGAACCGGGCCTTCGGCGTGCCCGGCGGGTCGGTTCCTGCGGTACGGCAACGGATTCGGCCCGGGGACGGCCGGGAACCAACCGGGGGCACGTGGGCGTTGAGCATGATGACGGGGGACGCCCGCGCAGACGGGAGGACGAGATGACACACCGCACGGAATCCGGGAAGACGTCCCACGAGGCCACCGATGCGGCGGCCCTGCGCCGCACCCGCTTCGGCTCGCTGCCCGAGCGGATACGCCCGGAGGACACCGTCGAGACCAAGCCGGCGACGGTGCCGGACCCGGCACGGGACACCTACAACCCGGACGAGTGGCTGGTGCGCTACTGCCTCTGAGCCGCACCGAGCCGGACGGCCCTCTGCACCGCACGAGTGAACGGCACGAGCGGGACGGCGCCGTGGCCGATGAGGCTCACGGCGCCGTCCCGCCCGTCGAGGAGGCGCGGGGGTCAGGCCTGGCGGACTTCCGCCAGTGTCACCGGTCGGTGCTCGTGCAGGGACAAGGTGCAGGCCTCGGCGATCCAGCCTGCCTCCAGGGCGTCCTCGACGGTGCAGGGGGAGGGCCGGGTGCCGGCCACGACCTCGGTGAACGCGGTGAGTTCGGCGCGGTAGGCGTCGGTGAAGCGGTCCATGAAGAACTCGTGCGGGGTGCCGGACGGGAAGGTCACGCCGGGCTCGACCGAGCGCAGCGGCAGCTTGTCGTCCAGGCCGACGGCGATGGAGTCCGCAAAGCCGTGCAGCTCCATACGGACGTCGTAACCCCGGGCGTTGTGACGGGAGTTGGAGATCACCGCGATGGTGCCGTCGTCCAGGGTGAGGAGCGCGCCGGTGGTGTCGGCGTCGCCGGCCTCCTTGATGTAGTCGGCGCCGCGGTTGCCGCCGACCGCGTACACTTCGGTGACCTCGCGGCCGGTCACCCAGCGGATGATGTCGAAGTCGTGCACGGAGCAGTCCCGGAAGATGCCACCGGACGCGGCGACGTACGCGGCCGGCGGCGGCGCCGGGTCCAGGGTCGTGGCGCGCACGGTGTGCAGCTTGCCCAGCTCGCCCGCCCGGACGGCGGCGCGCGCGGCGGTGAAGCCCGCGTCAAAGCGGCGGTTGTAGCCGATCTGGATCGGCACGTCGCTGCCCTGGACGGCCTTGAGCACCCGGACACCCTCGCTCATCGTCTTCGCGACGGGCTTCTCGCAGAAGACCGGGACGCCGGCCTCGACGCCGGCCAGGATCAGGGCGGGGTGGGCGTCGGTCGCGGCCGCCACCACGATGCCGTCCACGCCGGCGGCCAGCAGCGCCTCCGGCGAGTCCACGACCTCGGCCCCGAACCGCTCGGCGGCCGCCTTGGCCGCGTCCGCGAACGGGTCGGTGACGACGAGCGACTCGACGGCGTCGAGGCCGGAGAGGGTCTCGGCATGGAAGGCGCCGATGCGGCCGAGGCCGAGGATTCCGATGCGCATGAGGTGAGGCTCCTTGCAGGTTTTACGGGGACGAGTCAGTTGTCATGGGGACGAGGGAGAGGGAGGTTCAGTCGAGGCCGCCGAGCACGTTCTGGTCCCAGTCGATCACCGGCCCGGTCACCACACCGGAGCGATCCGACAGCAGGAACACCACGAAGTCGGCGATCTCGTCCGGTTGGCCCAGCTTGCCCACCGGCAGCTTCGCCGCGGCCTGCTCCCGCCAGTCGTCACCGGCGTCGTGGAAGGCGCGCTGCGTGGCGTCCTCGCCCTCCGTCGCGGTCCAGCCTTGGCGGCGACGTACGGCGCGAGGAACGGCTGACCGCCGTGCGCCGAGGAGGTGATGATGTCGACGATCGTGCCGGGCGCCCTGCGGGCCACCATGTCGGCGACCGCCGCCTGCATCGCGAAGAACGGCGCCTTGAGGTTGATCGCGATGTGCGCGTCGAACAGCCCAATGGGTCGTGTCCACCACCTCGGCGACCGCCGCCTTCGCCTGCTCGGCGTCCGACAGATCGGCGCGCACGAACATCGCCTTGCCCCCGGCCGCCGCCGGCTCGGCCACCAGCGCCTCACCCGGTTCCGTACGGCGGCCGGTGACCGCCACGGCGGCGCCCTCCCGGACGGCGGCCCGCGCGATCGCGGCACCGACCCCCTGGCTGCCACCGTTGACCAGGACGATCCGGTCCCGGAGAAGGCCGTCGAGAAGTCCCATGATCTGCCCTGCCCTTCCTCAGCTCTCCCGGCGTTCCGTACCGGCCCGCAGCTCCGCACGCAGCCGTTGCGGGGTCCACTCCTCGCGCACCGCCCGCCGCACCATGTCCGCCTGCGTGGGCGGGGCCGGCCCGTCGACCGGCGGGTCACTGTCGAGGTTGGTCGGGAACGGGTAGCCCTCGGCGCTCGCCGCGATCACGTTCTCCAGCCACTCCGCGCCGACGCCCGCGGCCGCACGCCGCAGCAGCACCGGGAACACCGCGTTCGCCACGGCCTCCCGGTCCACCGTCTCCATCGCGCGCCCGAATGCGGAGGACACCTGGAGCAGATTGGCCATGCGCCGCACGTCCGCCGTGCGGTTGGTGCCGGCGGCGTGGAAGAGGGCCGGGTTGAAGAAGACCGCGTCGCCCTTGGCGAGCGGGAGTTGCACATGGCGCGTCTCGAAGTACGCCTGGAACTCCGGCAGTCGCCAGGCCAGATAGCCCGGCTCGTACCGCTGCGAGTACGGCAGACAGCGCGTCGGGCCCGACGCCACCGGCATGTCGCAGTGGGCGACCGCGCCCTGGAGGGTGAGCAGCGGGGAGAGGCGGTGCGCATGGGTGGGGTAGGCGGCCGCGGCCCTGTTGCTCAGGAAGCCGAGGTGGTAGTCCCGGTGCGCGGTCTGCCCGGCGCCGCCCGGGTTGACCACGTTGACCTGCGAGGTCACCTGATAGCCGGGGCCCAGCCAGGCGGCCGAGACCAGGGCCAGCACGTCGTTCGCGTAGTAGTCGGCGAACGCCTCCGGGTCGTACAGCGCCGTCTTCTCCAGCGCGTTCCACACCCGGTCGTTGGCGCCCGGCTGCGCGAAGTGGTCGCCCGCGGCGGCCGCCGAGGCCCGCTGCTCGGCGATCAGCGCCTCGAACACCGAGGTCACCCGGTCGACGACGGACGGGTCGCGAAAGGCGCCCTGCACCACGACGATCCCGGGGCCGTCGGCGAACGCCCGCACCAGCTCGGCCCGCAGCGCGTCCCGGTCCTCGGCGGTGCGCAGCCGCTCACCCTCGTACACCAGGACGTTCTCCGCCACCGAAGCGGCGTGCGGATAGTCCGCCAGGAGCGTCGTGCGGTCGATCAGGGTGCGGAAGGCGGCGAGGTCGCAGTCCTGCTCGGACAACCAGGCACGGCCTGGAGCGGAAGCGACGGACATCGGTGTCCTCTCGGTCAGGGCCGCACGGCCTCGGGCCCGCGATCACGGCAGCCTCAAGCCCGCGATCACGGCATTCGGCCACGGGAACCACGCGGCCCTGTCATTCTTGTCAGTACAAACCCCTCGAACAACCAGCAGCCAGCCATCAAAAACCCCTCAAGGAGCCGGGCCATGGGCCACCCGTTCCCGATCCGGGAGATCGCACGTCAGGCGGGTCTCAGCGAGGCCACCGTGGACCGTGTGCTGAACGGCAGGGGAGGGGTGCGCGAGAGCACCGCGCAGGAGGTGCGCCGGGCCATCGCCGACCTCGACCGGCAGCGCACCCAGGTCCGTCTGGTGGGCCGTACCTTCATGGTCGACATCGTGGTGCAGGCACCCGAGCGGTTCTCGACCGCCGTACGCGCCGCCCTGGAGGCCGAGCTGCCCTCCCTGCACCCGGCCGTGGTCCGCTCCCGCTTCCACTTCCGCGAGACCGGCCCGGCCGCCGAGCAGGTCAGAACGCTGGACCGGATCGCCCGCCGCGGCTCCCAGGGCGTGATCCTGAAGGCGCCGGACGTCCCTGAGATCACCGCGGCCGTGGGCCGGCTCACCGCGGCCGGCATCCCGGTCGTCACCCTCGTCACCGACCTGCCCGCCGGCGGCCGGCTCGGCTACGTCGGCAGCGACAACCGCGCGGCCGGCGCCACCGCCGCCTACCTCATGGGCCAGTGGCTCGGCGACCGGCCCGGCAACGTCCTCACCAGCCTCAGCAGCGGCTTCTTCCGCAACGAGGAGGAGCGCGAGATGGGTTTCCGCAGCGTCATGCGCGCTCGGCAGCCGCAGCGGACCCTGGTGGAGATCGCCGAGGGACAGGGCCTGGACGCCACCCAGTACGACCTGGTCCGCGCCGCCCTGGAGCGGGACCCGGAGATCCAGGCCGTGTACTCCATCGGCGGCGGCAACGACGCCACCCTGCGCGCCTTCGCTGACCTCGGCCGCAGCTGCGCGGTGTTCATCGCCCACGACCTCGACCACGACAACACCCGGCTGCTGCGCGAGCACCGGCTGTCCGCCGTGCTCCACCACGATCTGCGCCAGGACATGCGGGAGGCCTGCCATCTCGTCATGCGGGCGCACGGTGCGCTGCCACCGGCCGGCCCGCCGTTGCCGTCCGCGATCCAGGTCGTTACGCCGTACAACATGCCCGCGCCGACGGACGGTTGAGGGGGAGCGATGGCACGCACCGAGCAGATGCCGCGCAGCGAGCAGGTCGAGATCGAGGGCGTCCCCCTCCTCGCGACCCTCGTACCGGGTGACGGCATCGGGTTGCTGGCACTGCACGGCAGCATCGAGGGCGGCACCGCCGAACTCGCCGGGCTCGTCGCCCGCCGCTGCGGCGCCACCAGCCTCGTCTTCACCCAGCCGGGTGCCAGGCAGCCGGTCCACATCCCGTCCCCGCGCATGGCGGTCGACCACTGCGCGCTGCTCCGGGAGTTCCTGCAACGGGTCTCCCTCACGGTCTCGCTGCACGGCCATAGGCGCGCCGAGACCCCGCGCACGATCTTCCTCGGCGGCGCCAACCGCACCGCGGCCCACGTCCTCGCCGGGACCTTCGCCACCCGGGCCCCACAGTTCCCGACCGTCGTCGATCTGGCGGCGATCCCGTCCGCTCTGCGCGGCGTACACCCCCGGAACCCCGTCAACCTGACCCGCCTCGCCGGAGTCCAGGTCGAGCTCCCCCTCCTGGCCCGCACGAGCGGCGGAGCCGACATCCCGCCGGGCCAGGTGACCGACGCGCTGACGGCGGCTGTGGAAGAGCTGAACATGTCAATGCCGTGATGGGCAGCGCCGGGAAGGGGCGCGGGGAACTGCGCGACAAGCCACGACGGAGCCACAGACGCATGACGGAGCCGCAGACGGATAACGGCATATCGCGTAACGGCATGTCGCGGCACTCCAGCGGCGCGCTCAGTCCGGCGCGACCTCCACCCACGAGCCCCGCTCGGCGGCCAGCGTCATCGCGTCCAGCGCGGCAGCGCTCCGCACCGCGTCCGCAAGCGTCGCACCGTACGGCACCCCCTCGGCCACGGACCGTACGAACCGGTACGCCTCGATCACCTTCAGATCGTCGTACCCCATCGCATTGGCCGCCCCCGGCTGGAACGCGGCGAACTCACCGGCACCCGGCCCGACGTACACGGTGCTCACGGGCTGGTCCTGATACGTCGAACCCCGGCTCACCGCCAGCTCGTTGAGCCGCCGGAAGTCCCAGGAGACGGACCCCTTCGTGCCGTGCACCTCGAAGCCGTAGTTGTTCTGCTCGCCGACCGAGACCCGGCAGGCCTCCAGGACCCCGCGGGCGCCGGAGGCGAAGCGCAGCAGACAGCTGACGTAGTCCTCGTTCTCGACCGGGCCCCGCTCGCCGCCGGCGGCGAGGGTGTGGCCGGCGGTGGCGCCGGTCGGCCAGGCCCGCTCCGGGACGAAGATCGCGGTGTCGGCGGTCAGCGAAACGATGTCGCCCAGCAGGAAACGGGCCAGGTCGGCGCCGTGCGAGGCCAGATCGCCGAGCACCCCGCTGCCGCCGCGCGCCCGTTCGTACCGCCAGGTCAGGGCGCCGTCCGGATGGGCCGCGTAGTCGCTGAACAGCCGGATGCGGGCATGGGTCACCGCGCCGATCTCACCGGAGGCGATCAGCTCGCGGGCCGCCTCGACGGCGGGCGCGTTGCGGTAGTTGAAGCCGACCGCGCCCTGCACGCCGGCCTTGGCGACCGCGTCGGCCACCGCGCGGGCGTCCTCGGCGGTCAGCCCGACCGGCTTCTCGATCCAGATGTGCTTGCCGGCCTCGGCCATCGCCACGCCGATCTCCCGGTGCAGGAAGTTCGGGGCGGTGATACTCACGGCCCGCACCCGGGGATCGGCGGCCACCTCCCGCCAGTCGCGGGTCGCGGAGGCGAACCCGAACTGCGCGGCGGCCTCCTCGGCCCGCCCCGGCACCTCCTCGGCCACGGTGATCAGCCGGGGTCGCAGCGGGAGGTGCGGATAGTGGTGCGGCAGCCGCGCATACGCCTGGGAGTGCACCCGGCCCATCCAGCCGAACCCGACGACGGCGACACCCAGCTCATCCACCATGACAGCCCCTCCTGGGCATGTTGGACCGGTCCATGTTCTGTCCAGGTCACCTTTGTTCGGACATGGGCTCGTGTCAACCCTCTGACAAGGAAAGAGCAGGGACGGTTCGCCCTTTGACAGAGCGGTACGTTGCATGGAACGGTCCATGTCATGAGACCGCCGACGATCCGTGACGTGGCCGACCGGGCCGGAGTGTCCAAGTCGCTGGTCTCCCTCGTGCTGCGCGGCTCGGGACCGGTCAGCCCCGAGAAACGCGAGGCCGTGCTGCGGGCCGTGCGCGAGCTGGGCTACCGGCCCAACGCGGCCGCCCGCAGCCTGAGCGAACAGCGCACCCGCACGGTCGGCGTCCTCCTCGACGACCTCCGCAACCCCTGGTTCGTCGACCTCCTCGACGGCCTCAACTCCCTGCTGCACACCGCCGGACTGCACATGCTGCTCGCCGACGCCCGGCTGAACCGGCGGATGGGACACGACCTCGCCGAACCGTTCCTGGACCTGGGCGTCGACGGTCTGGTGATCGTCGGCACGGTTCCGGACCCCGGCGAACTCGGGGCGCTGGCCCGGCGGATGCCGGTCGTGGTGGCAGGGGCCCGCGAGCCGCAGCCGGCGGGTGTGGACGTCGTCGCCGGGGACGACGAGCACGGGGCCCGGCTCGCCACCGAGCATCTGCTCGGCCTCGGCCACCGCAGGATCGCCCACCTGGCGGGCCACGGCGCGGTCGGCGCACTGCGCCGGCGCGGCTTCGAAGCGGCGATGCGGGCCCATGGCGCCGAACCGGTCGTGGAGCCCGGCGACCTGACCGAGGAGGGCGGCTACCGCGGGACCGTACGTCTGCTCAGCCGCCCCGAGCGGCCGACGGCACTCTTCGCCGTCAACGACATGGCTTCGGTGGGCGCCCTCTCGGCGGCCGAGGAACTGGGCCTACGCGTGCCGCGCGACCTCTCGGTGGCCGGCTACGACAACACCAGCATCTCCCGGCTGCGGCACGTCTGGCTGACCACCGTCGACACCGCGCCGTACGAGATCGGCCGGCGCGCCGCCCGCTGTCTGCTCGACCGGTTCGAGCGGCCGGACGGCGAGGGGCGGGTCCACCTCGCCGTGCCGACGCTGGAGATCCGGGGGACGACGGCGCCGTCTTCCTGAAGCCGGGGCGGCCTCACAGGTTGATCGCGTACGCCTTGCGCAGCGTCTCGTGCACCGTCCACGTCGTACGGTCGCCCGCGCGCAGCACCGCCATGTCGCCCGGCCCGACCTTCAGCGTCGGCCCGTCCACGACCTCGATCGTCGCCGAACCGCTGATCACCACGAACAGTTCGTCCGCCTCCGTGTCGGTGACCACGCCGGGCGTGATCTGCCAGACGCCGCGGATCTGCCGGCCGTCCGGTGACTCCCAGACCACCTTCCCGGTGACCTCCGGGTTCCCGGAGACGATCTGCTCCGGGTCGAGGGGCTCGGGTTCGAGATCGGCGTCGGGGATGTGGAGTGCGAAGCTGTGCGTCATGCGGCGAGCCTAGCCAGCGCCCCGCGCCCGCCGCCGTCGACACAGTGTGCGGCATCGGGGCTGGTGGGAGGACACTTCGTCGGTCCGCGTGGACTGGCGGCGCGCCGCACCCCGAGTGATCGTGGGGAGCATGGCTGACTCCCCGGCGGTCGGCGCGGCACCGCCCCGGCAGCGTGACACACGCGAGGCCGTCCTGTTCGGCGGGGTCTACGGCGCCGTCCTCGCCAGCTCGATGGTGGCGGCGCTCACCCAGTACGGCCGGGTCACCCCCGCCGGCCGCCGCTACGACGCCGCCTGGCTGCTGGTGACCGCGCTCGCCTCCGCGCTGGCCCACGGCTACGCCCACTACATCGCGGAACGCGCCCCGCACCACCGCTGGGACGTGCTGCGCACCCTGCGCGACGAGTGGCCGCTGGTCACGGCCGTGCTGCCCACCGTCCTCGTGCTGGCGGGCGCCGGCTGGAAATGGTGGCCCGCGAAGGGCCTCGAGTATCCGGCCTTCGCCCTGAACATCGGCATCCTCTTCGCCCTCGGCCTGGTCACCGCCCGCTGGTCGGCACGGCGATGGCCGGTCGCGGTGCTCATCGGGCTGGGCGACGCGCTGCTCGGGGTGATCGTGGTGGTGGCGAACGCGGTGATCAAGTAGGCGCCGGGCAGGGCCACGCACCCGCTCGGCGCCCGGCGCGCCACCGGTGTCAGCGGGCGGTGCGGACCCCGTCCAGCGCGATCGCCGGCACCCGGTCGCGCTGGGCGTCGTCGTCGAAGGGGCGAGCCACCACCGGCGCCGCCCTCGGCACGCTGGCCTGCGGATTCCTCACCTTCTGGTACGACGCCCAGTGGCAGATAGCCGTGGTCGCCGGACTGTTCGGCCTCGGCATCGGACTGGCCTTAGCCTCGATGGCCAACCTCGTCGTCGGCAGCGTCCCGCCCGAGCAGACCGGCGCCGCGACCGGCATGAACGCCAACATCCGCACCATCGGCGGCTCCATCGGCGCCGCGCTCACCAGCGTCCTGGTCACCGGCCGGCGCCGCCCTCCTGGTCCCGGCCCGCCGCCAGGACCGTACGACCGCCCCCACCGCCACCGGGGCGACACGGGCACCCGCACGGGTGCGGTAGGGTTGACCTGCGCGATCACACGGGGCACCCCGGGTGAGACCGCACCGGGACGTGGCGCAGCTTGGTAGCGCACTTGACTGGGGGTCAAGGGGTCGCAGGTTCAAATCCTGTCGTCCCGACTGGGAGTTCTCTCGTAGTCGCATGTCAGAGCCCTGTTTCGCATCAGCGAGACAGGGCTCTTGATCATTCCCAGGTGTTCTCGTGTCACATTTCGTCACAGACGACTTGACGATCATCGCGCCTAGAGGTCGCGCAGATAGGCGCAATGGAGGGCCTCGGCTGACCGAACCGCTTTGAGACCAATTTGCTGCCGTCCTACCGCGCGAGCAACCGTTGTACCACCCGGCCCATTCGCTCGTCTGCCACCGCCATGCGCTCCCGACCCGCCGCTGACACCAGGCCGGTCGCCACGGCGTCTGCCACTCAGCGCAGTGTAGATAGTGTGCAGCCACCCACGACGGTCAGTGTCCAACCCCCGATCAAGGCGGCTAGCACGTAAACGTGCAGCGGCCAGGCGGCCCATCCGGGTGCGGTGCTCCCCGCAGCGGCACTGGCCATCAGGGTCAAGGCGAAAGCAGCCCACCATCCAAGATTGCGATGGACCAGGTCGATGACAGTGCGTAGGTGCCCGAGAGTGCCGGTGTGGTCGGGGTGCAGCAGGTCTGTGAGGCGAGCGGGCAGAAGCTGAGGGTCGATCAGTTCGGGTTCGAGACTGGGATAGAGGGTGTGGACCGCATTGATCACGTGTCCCATGTGAGGGGTGTCAACCAAGGGCACGGTGAACGTGGAAGCGGGGGTGGGGTCAAAGATGGAAACGCGGTCGGCTAGGACGAACCAGTCCAACCTGGGATGGTCCTGGTCAGTAAGTCGGTGACCGGGCAGGCGCGTGAGCTCGGCCAGAAGATGGTCGGTGGCCTGTTCCCCGACAGCGGCTCGTGTAAGGGTCCGCAGGGTAGGCGTGTGCACGAGTGGCTCATCGCGACCGCTGTCGCGCCCGATCTGTTCCAGCATGGTGCAGAAGGCGTCGAAGCTGGTGCGCTGTGCCTGGGTGAGCAGGTGGAGCGGGGCACCCCCGAGGATGGTACCCAGCGGGTGCTCCGGAGTGTGTGGTTGGCTCATGAGTGGAGCTCCAGGAAATCGTAGACGCTGCCGAAGGGATCAGTGAAGACAATGAGCGGTCCTCGGACAGCAGGTGATCCTATGGGTGTGGTGAAACCGGAGAATCCGAATTAATCGGATACCTTGCGTTTGGTCGTGCTATCGCTGGCTGTGCTTGCACATGGCGGGTGGCGAGATAGCGCAGGACCGTCGGTCCTCAACCAAGAAGTGCTTGAAGGGGCGGTGGGAGCCCAGGCCGTGGTGACCAGTAGGCCGCAGGGCGTAGGGTAGAAGCCCCAGCCAGTTCCAGATCAGTAACAGTGATCTGGATGATGCCCACACGGCCCTCACCGGGGGACGTCAGGACTGGCCACGTACTGCGCGGGCGGCGGCGGCGCCGGCTTCGAACTCCTCGCGAGTGATAGCCCTCATCCCTTCGCAAGTCCCCGCAGAGAATGAGAACTGGTCAGACTCAAAGGGCTTTTCGAAGGCGACGGTGACATTGCGGGGCGGGATCTCCCACACCGGGGTCGCATACGCCACGCCAGGCTGATTCTCCACGATCCGCGTCGTACCCAGGTAGACGTCGTAGATCGCGCTGTAGACAATCAACGACGGATAGTCACGCTCACGCTGTGAGGCGATACAGATGCTCCGTGGCTGCACAGTATCGGAGAGAGTGAAGGTCACATTCGCGTTCAGGCCGGGGCTGAAAGTGTTAGTCAGCTCCCAGGCGTCGATCGTAAACTCGAACTGGCGAAACCCCAGCCCGTTGGTGACCGGCGCTTGGCGGACCAGCCGCATGTACGCATCGAACACCATCACGTCGACCTGGCGGTTAGCTCCGGGTGCTGCACCCTTAAGGTTGAAGGGAATCCGGATGACCGACCGTTCGTACTCGACCTCCCCCTCGGGCGGAAACTCCTCAGGACGCTGGGGTGGTTGTGGGGGACTCCCGGCTCCGGTGCCCCCGGTCGGTCCACCACGGTTTGGGCCAGCCGCACTGCTCGGGTTGGGCCACGAGACCGGTTCGGGTGACCCAGGCGGGTTCTTCTCAGGCACTCTTGATGCTCCTTTCGCTATCGATGCTCACGTTACGTAACGATACGTAACTCTGCGTGACACGCAAGACTCCACGCCGACCGCTCGGGAATGCCAGCTGCGCAACCTCTTAAGACGTAAGCAGCTGCCCGAGCTTGTCCGAGCCCGCCTTAAGACTCTGCGGGTCTGGATGCACATACACGCGCTTGGTGAAGGACAGATCGCTGTGCCCGGCCCAGGCGGAGACCACCGTGTCGGGCACGCCGTTGTTGGCCATCCAAGACAGGCAGGCGTGGCGGGCGTCGTAGAGACGGACGCGCCGAACACCAGCCTGCTCCATCAAGCGGTGAGCAACGCGGCGCAGCTTGTCCGTTTTAAACGGTCGACCCAGCTCATCAACCACCACATAGCCTGAATCCTCGTAGGCCTGCCCTGCCGCGAGGCGCTCCCGTGCCTGCTGCTTATAAAAGCGGACAAGCGCCGCCTGGACTGGCTTGGGGAGGGGCAGGACGCGTCTGCCGTTATGGGTCTTGGGACCCTTTTCAACAACGATGTTGCGAGAGCCTCGGGGACGACTTCGGTCGTAGACGATGGTGCGGGTATTGCCAACAGCGATGGTGCCCGAGCCGGTCAAGTCAACGTCCTCTCGCCACCTCGCGCCGCACACCTCTGCGGGCCGCTCGGCAATGAGGGTGAGGAGCATGACGCCAAAGAGGCGGTCATGCTTAATTGCCTCGATAAAGGATTTGACCTCGGCCTCATCCCATGGGCGCCGGCCGTCCTGCGCGAGCGCATCAGCCCGGACAGCAGAACGGGGAATGCGAACATACTCGGCGACGTTTCGAACAACCCACCCCCGGCGAAGCGCAAGACTCAGGGCACAGCGCAACCGGCTCAGCGTCAAGCGCACTGAGCGGACGGAAAGACCAGTCCCGATCTTTCCTCCGCGCTGTCGTCCACGGGTCAGCATCCAGTCGACAAGTCCCTCAATGTCCTCCTCGGTGAGCTGCTGGACTCGCTTCTGGCCGAGAAACAAACGGGCGGGGCGAAGGGCGTTGTCGTAGTTTGCTGCGGTCGCCTGCTCAACGCCCCGCATGACGCTTACAAGCCACACATCCAGTAGCTCATCAACCGTGAGCTTGCTCGGCACGACATACGAACCGGTAGCGGTCTGGTGCCGTATTCGTGAGAGCTCGTTGAGCGCTTCCTTCTTCGTGTCAAACGTCCGGCGGATCTGACAGCGACTGCCGTCAGGTTTTCGTGGCCCGTCAACCACGAAGCGGTACCGAACGACGCCTGATTTAAGCGTCACCTTGGTGACTGCGGCACCCATGAGATAACACCTGATCCTTTGCCATCCCCCCTGCGGGACGCGAAAGAACCCTCCCCTCGCCCGACCAGAATCCGCCAGCTGGCGGAGAGGCGGGTTACGCCTGTTCCAAATACGCGATCAACGATGCGGTGATGACTCGATACCGTTTGCCAAACGCCACCACCCGAAAGGGGGCGTTGCCACGCTTGATCAACTCATACAGGTGGGATTTGGAGATTCCGATAGCTGAAGCTGCCCTAGCCACATCGACGGTGGCCGCCCAGGAGCGGACTTCAGCGAGTGTCGGATGCGCTTGATCATCAGTACTCAAGTGCACCGGCCTCCTCTTGAGGAAGCCCTCCACTGCGGAGGAAGTGGAGCAGATCGCTCCACGCATACTCAGGATACCCAAATGAGGGGCCATAAAAAAGCGTTGCCGATAACGAACGGGCCAACTTACCACCCTGATCTAACGACCCAAGAGCTGCCGTCGGATCAGCACCCACCAGGACACCCTCCGCAGGCTCAACACCTGCTTCGTCTCTCCAACCGGCCCCTTCACGTAGTCACGCACCAGATAGTCGTGCTCGACGCCCAGTTCTAAGGCCTCCATGAACCGGTTGGTTGCCTGAACCTGGCTCTCTGCCGGTACCCGGTACACCCGAATGATCGTGTACTCCATGTCACTCACCTCCTTTCTGCGCTTCTTCGCGCGCAGTCCAAAGGGCACATGGTGCACTGGCGGGTCTAGACCGACGCCAAAGCGTCGCCGCAGGGAAGTCTTGACGCGACTGTGGAAGCCATGTGACACGCTACGAAAGCGCGAGGAGGCGCAAAGGTGCGCGATACCCCGAAGGTGGGGCGAGCCCCGAAGGGCTCTTCAGACTGCCATCGGCAGTCGCCCACTGGCCGCCATCGCCGGGCCGGTTAATCCGCGTGAGCGGTCTTTTGCTGGCCGGCGGAAGGAAGGTCTGGAAGGAATGCCGCCGAGCCAGCCACTGTGTCCCCCTTTGGGGGTGGCCTCGGAACCTGCGCACCCGAAGGGCTCATCAAAACCTTGATGCGCAGGTGGAGAGGACGGGGGGAGTCAGCCGCGCGCCTGACCGCAGGGAGGCTCTGTTTTCATCCTCGTCGCGGGGCTGACTCCCCCCGTCATGCCATCCCCTCGATCCCCGCTCAGAGCGGGGCGTTTCCTTCCAGCTCTTGATCCCGCCAAAGGTGGCTCCCTGTACCGGCCCACGGGGTACCGGCTGGTGTACCGGCCTGAGACGGTACGACACCCGGCGTGAGTACCAAACGTGCTCGTTCACGTTTTGCCTACGCTTCCGAGCACCATCGGTACTCAAAATCTAGCCTCGCGCCGTTTTTGGGCACGACAAGCAAACCCCCTTAGATCCCCCTTGGAGGCTCCCCTATTCCCCGCTCGCTTCGTTCTCTCGTTTCCCTTCGCTTTCCTATCGACGCTGACGCGTCGCTTCTTAAAAGGCGTACGGGTCAGCGACTCGTCGATGAGGTAACTCAAATCGTCTGGGTGATCCCCAGCGTCCTAGTTCGATCCAGTACGTAACGGATCGACCATGTTGCTTCAGTCACTCGGTCACTTGCTCACGGCCAGCTAGTCCGTCTTTAGTCGCAAACCCCAAAAAGCGGGGGAGACGGCGGCTGCTGTGTCTGCGCATCTATGAGTGAAACAAATATGATGTGGGCTTGCCTAGTTCCGTACGGGACGTACGACCCGTACGGGTCGTCCCGTACCAGGGGTACCCCCCGTACGGGGGGTACTAGGGGTACGGAGTCGGAACTAGCACTAGAACGCGTACCGATACCGGTACGCACAAAAACCGAAATCTTTTCTTCCTTAAAAACCATGCTGCCGCGGTCTCCCTGCGCGTCAAGGGCTTCGCAAGCTGCCTCCGTACCTCCGCCGGCCCTTGACCCGAGAGGGAAGACCGCAAAAAACCTCCTGTAAGGAAGGGAAAGAAAGAGAGAAGTCAGAGGCCTTCGGGTTTACTTGTGGCGACGTTCAGCAATGATCTTATCGATGGCCTCACGAACAATGGCGGACATACTGCCGATGCCGCCTTGTCGGCGTTCCTCAAGTGCAATCTCTTGAAGTGCCTCGTACTGGTCTCTATAGATGTCAAATGGATGACGTTGCTTCATAACGCGCTTTGCAGATTCTGGGGGTACGGGTAGTACGGGTGGTACCCCCCGTACGGGGCGTACTAGGGGTACGGGTGAGCCGTCGCGGGAATCAGGTGGGGCTGCTCTTGCGGGCACCTCCGGAAAGAAAACGGATCCTCGTAGCTCGCTGGCGATAGCATCAGTGTTCAGCTTCTTATTCATACATGGAACAACTCGGCAATCAGTTTGCTGTAGGCGAGTGCTGCTGTCGACTTGGGGTTAAAGGAGAAGATGTCCCGTTTTTGGAAGTGCGCGTCCCGAAGATCAGTGTTGCGAGGAATGACCGTCGTAAGCACTGAGCTGGTATAGGTCTGGCGAAGCAGTTGCAGGGACGTCTTCGTGTTAACGGTCGGGTCGGCCATCGTGAACAAGAACCCGGCCAGCTGCAGGGAGGAGTTAAAGTACTCTCGTACCTCTGCGATTGTCTTGCTGATTTGGACGATGGAGTCGAGTTCAAAGTATCCAGGGGCGACAACAACGAGAACTTTGTCCGCTGCCGTGAAGGCATTGATCGTGAGCCACGACAGGGTGGGCGGGCAATCGATAAAGACGTAGTCGTACTTGCCCTTGACCATGTCCAGCTCGCGCTTCAACCGCTCCTCGCGATGGTCAATCGCGGTAGTCAGCTCCACATCTGTCGTGGAGAGCAGGATGTGAGAGGGAACGATATCGAGGTTCGGAACGCTTGTCGGCTGGCAGGAGAGGGGGTTGCGCTCCAAGATGGTTGTAACGACTGTCTCGTGCTTCTGTATCTGGGGATAGTTGGGTAGAAGCACTTTGCTGCTGTTGGCTTGCGAGTCAATATCGATCAGCAGTACCCGCTTGCCCTTATGGGCGAGGCCGGCGGCGAGTGAGATAGTAGATGATGTTTTTCCAACGCCTCCCTTCTGTGAGGCAACTGCGATAACCATAGGCAAGTTAAACCCACCGAAAGCCCGAGCAGAGGTTCGTTTCAGTGGCGTTTCTCAAACGCATTCACAGAATAGCGAAAAAACGGACATCCTGTCAATAAGGAATAATGGGTATGAAAAAAGCGAGACCTCTCAAGGCTGCCGACATAAAAAGGCCGGTGCTGCCCCATTTCAAGGGAGCACCGGCCGTGGGTTCTGTGCAGGGCCTCAGCGGGAGATCAGCAGAGTCGGGTGGCACTCCCGAAGAGGGTGCCGATGTGCCCCTTGGTGGGAGCTTCGATGACCTTCACGCCCGCTCGTTGGAAGCCGTACCTCAGCAGAAGGTTCCTCCACTTCCGAGGTGTGTAGCTGTACCGGTACATGTAGACGGGCCTTCCAGCAAAGCCACCCTTGTACATGCCCTGTGGACCGTAGGCTCCCGGGATGGCCGGCGGCTGCGAAAAGGCGAAGACACCACCAGGGTTCAGGCGGGGCAAGACCAAGGGGAAGAGCTGTGTCGGGTCCGCGAACCAGGTACAGCCGAAGATCGAGTAGATGGCGTCGTACGTCTCTTCGGTCGTTGCGAGGAAGGACAGCGCCTCGCCCTGGTGGAAGACGGCGCCTGTGCCCGACCACCTGTCTGTGATCTTCTTGACCATGACGGGGGACAGGTCGAGCCCGTGTGCTTCTACGCCCTGCTTCGCGAGGAAGGCGACTGCCCGTCCTGTCCCACAGCCGATCTCCAGAGTCTTGCGTGGTTCGCCGAGGACTTCAGAGCCGGGCCCATGGTTCTTGTACTGAGTCCAGCGGAGTGCGGGTTCCGCGTCCGGCTCGAAGGCCGATTCCGCGTAGGCATCCCAGACCTCGCTCTCGATGGCGTAGTCATGCTGTGCAGGCATGGGCGGTCCTTGTCGTTGGTACGGGAGAGCCCCCGCCCTCGGGAAGCTGGATGAGGGCAGGGGCGAACCTAGCCGGAGAGGCCGGCCACGGTCAGTGGGAGTCGGGCACCTTGTCGTCGCAGGGGCCGCAGTCGGAGGCGTCGACCTCCCACAGCTCCCTGTCGATCGCAAAGCCGTTCTGCCGGATGATCTCGGCGGTACGCATCACGATTCCGTCGCGGCGGCGCTCGATCAGCGGTGCGTGATGTTTGTACCGCCCGCCGTTGTACCGCTCGCAGATGGCGAAGTACACGGGGGTGTCGAGGATGACCTGATGCACGCCTTGGTCGACCTCGAAGCCCGGCCCCATGTCGTTGCCCGGCTTCTCCATGGCGGTGATCAGATAAGCCACACCCTGGCCCAGGACGCGTTCGGCGACGCTGCGCACGCGCACGGCGTCACGCTGCAGGAGCCGCACTTCGCGCTCCCACAGGCCGATGCCGGGATCGGGGATCAGGTGTGGGTTGGCTTCCCCGATCTCGTCCAGGATCGCCTTGGGGTCCCGGACCTTCATAGCCTCGGGAGCCTCAAGCAGTACTGTCATGGTTGTGCCCTCTCTTCGTGTCGTGAGGGTGCGGAACCCATCCGCCTGGCCGACTGCCTAGGAAGTCCAGGCGGGTGGGGACTTGCCCCGCCCAGCTCTGTCGGGGGAAGCAGAGCCGGGACGGGAGTCTGTATGGGCTGCGTGTCCCGTTGCCGGTTGTAGCTGCGGACGAAATTGCGCATATAGGTACAGCAACCGACGCATGCATGGACGGGAGCTGACATGCCGTCTGATTCAACCGGGCCTATGAAGACCACCATGTCGTAGTGGCGACCGAGGACGCACCAGCCCCAACTTAACGTTCTACGCGGTCGACTCGTCACGTCGTCGGCTCCACGAGCGCGTAGTCCTCGTCATTGCCCGAGACACAACGCGCCTTATAGGTGACCTCGCCCAGAGGGTCTCGGGTGGTCTTGTAGTTCACGAAGCGCAGGACCGCTCTCACAGTGCGACGATCCCGTTCTTCTTCGTGTACACGGCCAGGAGCGACCTGGTACGGATCGCCACATCACGCATGAACGCAAAGGCTTCATAGGCTGGAGTGGTCTCGGTAGGTCTCCTACCCATGTCCAGCAGGTAGTACGAGGCCCGAACCAGAGCCATGACCTCTTCGTCCTTCTCCGCGCCGACTTCTTCCGCCAGGAGCATGGAGAGCTGTCCGACGAGCCTGGTCGTCTTGTCATCGATCTGCTGACGGGTCGATGTGCTCAGGCTCATCGCCAGAACTGTGCTCACCGCGTCCAAGATCAGCTCGGCGTCGATCGGCGCGTCCATGCTGGGGTGCACCTGCTGCTGTTCGGTCACGCCCGCCACCACGCTTCTCCCTCCGGTGCGCTTGCCTTGCGACGCCTAGTCAACGGCGGTTGCGGCATCCCGAACAGGTGAAACAGGAGAGAACGCCCTCGCATACCACCGGTGATTTTTACCTTCGCTCGTGTCGCTGACGTTGCTCAGAGCTACCGTGGAGGGATGCCACAGGCGAACCGGAACCTTGCTGCCCGGATGGAAGAACTCAGCCTCAGGCAGGCGGAATTAGCACGCCTGGTCAATGCTGAGATCGGCATCCTGACGGGGAAGCCGGGCAACGTCACTGATGCGGATGTGCGCAGATGGCTACGCGGCGAGACCAAGTGGCCGCAGGATCGCATCAGGTTGTGCCTGGAGAGGGTTCTCTCCGCCCCTGCCGAGGATCTAGGGTTCGTGCCCCGGAAGAAGCGCACTGCACCCCCGGAGGAAGATCCAATGCGTCGTCGCGCGCTGCTCTACGCTGCGAGTGGGGCAGTCTTGGCCGTTGGAACCTCAGGCGCTAGCGACCATGGACGGCTTGGCATCAATGACGTCCGGCGCTTCCACCGGGACTACGTGACGATCCTTCGACACGACGATGCCGGCCGGGGCCCACAGCAGGTGGAGAGCCTTGCGGTGGAACTGGCTGCTCGAATCCAATCCTCTCTCGCTGCGTCCACGGCCTCGACCCGCGTACGTGACATGCTCCATCGGCTCGCCGCGGAGGCACTGAGCACGGCAGCCTTCGCCTCGATTGACGGCAGTGCTCCACAGCGGGCGCGGGCGCATCTCGCCGAGGCCCTGGCGTTGGCTGCCCTGTCCCGAGACAGCGAGACGCAGTATCACGTTTGGAACTACATGTTCCTGGCGTCAAGCCAACGGGAGAATCACGCTGAGGCCGTCGCAGGGGCAGAGGTCATGAAGCGCTCGTCAATCGCACGGCGAGATCCGCTCTACGCCTCGCTTGGGCACCTGCGTAGCGCCAACGCACTCGCGCGCACACGGCGGCAGTCTGAAGCCCTGCGTGCCCTGAAGGATGCCGAGCGGGCCTTTGCGCGCGCTTCCGACCAACAACGCCCCGAGTGGATCAGATTCTACGACCGCAGTGAGTTTGACGCCCTGTCCTCGTTCGTATGGACAGCTCTTGGGGATCACGGAAAGGCTGAGTACTGCCTACACCGGACCCTTGCCTCCATTCCCGGCGAAATGATCCGCAATCGGGCCCTGTATACCGCGCATTTGTCCCTCGCTCAAGCCAAGCAAGGGGAGTTCGAGCTTGCCTGTGCGACCAGTCGGCAGGCATACCTGATGCTGCCGTCGCCCTCCGGATCACAGCGAACAGCCAAGACTCTGGCTGCGACGCGCAGGGTACTCATAGCCTCAGGTTCGAAGACCCCCGAGGTCACCGACTGGATTGAGGAGTCTGCTGAATGAACCTGAAGCGCTACACGCATGCCGACGCGCAGAACGTACGGTCGCTGCTGCTGGACATCCACGATGAGGCATACGCTGACGATCCGAACCCGTTCCACTCGCGTGAGCGCTTCTCCTACTACGTCGACCTCTGGTCTTCACGAAACGACTGGCAGTGCGTTTCAGGCTGGGAGGAGGGTGGTCCGGTCGGCTACGCGTACGGTTCCATGTTCAAGCCGGGAGGCTGGTGGAAGGGCCACAGGCGTCCTTCCGACCTCAGGGGCTCAGTATTCGCCTTGTCGGAACTTATGGTGGTGCCCAAGTGGCGCGGGACAGGGCGGGCACAGCAGCTTCATGACGTGCTGCTCGAAAAAGTGATGGCCGATATGGTCTCGCTCCAGGTGGAGGCTGAGCACTCCCGAGTTCAGGCCCTCTACGAGCGTTGGCATTACAGCAAGGTAGGCGAGACAGAGCCCTCTGGGGACATCCCTCAGTATTCGGTCATGGTTCGGAAGCTGTAACCAGCAGCTGCACGTGTTGAGCCAGTCACAACCTAGAAAAAGGGCACCTAATGGTATGTGTGAGGCGCACGCCTCAATCCAGCAGTAGCTGGATCACATACATAGGTGCCCTAAACGAAAGACTGGGAAGTCTGGTTGATCAAGTCATGGGCACAGCACTGTGTCCACCAGACGTTCCCTGGCCCATAGATCCTTTCCTTCACTCAAAAAGGCGGCTCCGCCCAATCATCCGCTGCCTTACGCAGCAGGAGTATCACCGTCTCGGCGGTCGTATCTGGATCATCGTTCCAAGCCGTTAGACTCGTGATCCCACGATTCCAGGAAAGCCAGCCGAGAAGGTAGGTCGAAGCGTTCACGTAGTCTGCAAGCTTATCCATATCCATAGGGAATGAGTCAAACCGTTTAACCTTGCCCCAGATGGCTCGCCCCATTACCCCCTCGACAGAGGCCGGAGCACATGCGACTGCATTTTCGATGAGTTGCTCCCACGTCGTACCCTTTGTTCGTCGAAGACGAGGGAAGGCATACGCTGCTCCTTTGTTATGACCGTAGCGCTCGATAATGTCCGCTGCTTTCCGCAATACCTCGGCAGGTGTCATCACAAACCCCATTCTTTGAGTAACTTGTAAAAGAACCGGCGAAGCGAAAGGCGTCGCCGAGGGTTTGCTTATACCACCGGTCTATAAGCCGGTTCTGTAAGGTAGATGACAAAAGGCGATCCAGAAGGCGTTCGCTGCCAGGCGCTGAGTCTGGGACAGCAGCAACAACTCAACTATGGGGCTGTCACGGCTTGTTGAGAGCATCGCTAGCCTCGACGGATGGTCGAGGAACATTTCTTGTGCGACATGGGGCGGGAACTACCTTGGACCCTATGAGCTTTCCCTTCCTTCCTTTGCCGTCATGCTGCCGCGGTCTCCCTGCGCGTCAAGGGCTTCGCAAGCCGCCTCCGTGCCTCCGTCGGCCCTTGACCCGAGAGGGAAGACCGCAAAAAACCGTCAATTAAGGGAGGAAAGGAAAATATTAGTCAGAGGTCTTACGGTCCTTGTCGAGCCGAACGTACTGCTGGTGAAGTGAGGTCGGGGGTCGGCCCTTGAAAAACTCGGTTAGTTCGGCGTCGAGTTGAGGCAGGGGAGTGATGTCGGATACTCGAATGACACCAGCGTCAGGCAGAGTACCAACAAGGCGGATATACCCTGTCCGATCATAGGTAATGAGAACCCTTCCCGCCCTCGCTGCTGCCTCGTAGATAACGCGATCGCCTGAACCTCCAAGTCCCCAGTCATCGCGCACGTGCTTAACATCGAAGGCCTCGTTCAGCAAAGGAAGCTTATGACAACGAGGCATGTTCTCGTCGAGAGCTATCTTGTGTGGGAATTGATCTCTAGGCATGGGCTTGCGTGTGAGCATGGAAACGCAGGTCGATCGCTTCATCGATTGCGCCCTTCAGGGTATCCATGTCTACCCACCGATACATATCGTGAATCTCGGTGAGAGTGTGTCCATCCTTCATGCGATGGAAGATGGTGGCAATGGCTATCCTCGTCCCCTTGATGACGAGGTCACCGCCCATGATATTTGAACTGGAACTTAAGTACTTCATATAGCCACTTGTTTATACCAAATTCGGACGTATCAAGTCAACCAGGACTATTTCCCGCGCCGTTGAACCGTAGGAAAGCGAACAACCGTTGCTCTGCGGGAATGTCTCCGACGTGAGATTGAGGGAGATAAGGACGAGGACAGGGGAGCGGACGTCTCCGGCGTGGGCGGCTCGAAGTACCGATGGAGGTAGTCGTGCTCGACCTCGGCCAGGCCGTGGGGGAGACCTTGAAGGTCGGGGAGCAGGGGAGTCTGGACCTTGCGTACCTGGTCGTCGGGAAGACGGATGTACGCCTCTCCGACTCGGAGTTGCTGGATGGACTGGACGTGTCGCTCCCACTGTTCTTGGAGTGGGTAGTACGCGGGGTGAGTGCGCTCCTCGGCGGCCCCGTCCGAGACGACGTGCTTGATGGCGTCTGGATCAACGACACCGAAGAGGCGGGCGGAGTGTTCGGCGTCGGGTCGACCGGCCTTGAGGATGACCTCCATGCCGACGTTCTGCAGCGCCCCCTTGAGCCGGTCTGAGGCCTGGCTCCAGTTCTGGTGTGCCATGACGCAGAACAGCTTGTACTTGCGGGTCTCCGAGAGCATGCGGGTCAGGCTCTCTTCGCTCTGTGCCATGAACTGGGAGAACTCATCCAGCATCAGAACGTGAGGTGTTCTGGCGGCTGTTGCGGCTCGCAGGTTGGCGCGGCTGAGTGCCGCGGTCTCCATGCCCACGGTCAGCAGGCATCCAAAGAGCCGGCGGGCGTCGGGTGAGGCTATCGCCAGGTTCACGATGAGGGAGGTGCCCGAGTCGATGAGCCGACGGAAGTCCAGGACGTTGCGCTCGTTGCCCAGGGCGTAGCGCAGAACAGGGGAGAGGGTGAGGAGGTCGGCTCGGTTGAGGGTCGACTCCTTCATCAGCGGGGCCTCACGTCCCCACTGATCCATGCGAAGCCGAAAGAAGCGGATCACCTGGGGATCGCGGATGCGGGTCTCAAGCAGGTGATGACGGTACGCCGTATCCGTCAGAAGATCTGAGAGTCGAGTGAGGGGAAGGCTTGCCTCCCGCAGTGCGACGACCGAGTGCTTGAGGATGTTCTCAAAGGTCGGGGCTCCCTGGGCCAGCTCGGGCCAGGCGCGCCTTGCGGCCTCTGCGACGTGCTCGGCCATCGCGTGGTCGTCGTAGGGCTGGGCGAGGAAGTTGAAGGGGAGATACCGGTTCTCGGCAGTCGCTGCCGGTACGTCAAGGTAGATGAGGCGTTCTCGCTGCTGCGGTGTCTCAAGCTGCTTCTTGGCAACAAGGTGCATGAGAACCAGCTGGGCCAGGTCGCCGTGGGGATCGATCAGGGTGACGGGTTGGCCGGCGAGGAAGAGGGAGAGGAAGAGTGAGGCGAGGAAGTAGCTCTTGCCCGAGCCCGTCTTTCCCAGGACATGCATGTGGACGCGGGCGGCGGTGAGGGGCAGGTGCAAGGTTCGGCGGATGAACCACGTCCAGTAGGTACCCAGGGGGATCTTGGGTTCACGGGCAGTGGACGTGCTCATTCGATCTCCCGTTCCACCCCCTCCCATGGAAGATCAACATCCAACCATTCCGGCTTGGGCGACGGGGACGGAGGAACGACGAGACGAGGCGCGTCGTCCGTTCCAGCTGGGGGCGGGGCATCCAAAAAGCTCACGGGCTGAGCCTCTCCTGCCGGGTACCAGAGCAGGGAGAAGAACAGCTCGAAGGGATCGGTTGTCACAGGGGACGCCTCGGTGAAGAGAAAGAGCTCCGCAAGTTCCCGCCTGTCGACGGCCTCCAGCTCCTCGACCGTCCACTCGGAGAGTTGGATACGTCGTGCTGCCGTCGGAACGACGACGGCAACCGTCAGGTTGTCGGCCTGGAAGGCTTCGCGATACGGGCCCTCGGCCCAGGCGACCAACGAGGCGACCTTACGGCGCCAGTGCTGCTGGCCTTCAGTGCCCCGGTCTAGCTCCAGCGCGACATAGACAGACTCGTCCTGGACGCGAAGCTCGAACCATGCGTCAGGAATGACGGCCATGCGCGGCGCCTCTGGTCGGCCGAACGGACGGACGCGGACGGGGTTGCGCTTCAGCTCTCGCTCAGTGATGAGGCGGGGCATGGACACGAGGTAGTCCCGACACAGCATCTCGGCGGCAACCAAGACGTCCACCGCAGCGAGGGCGTGCTCCATGAAGGGGTTGTCCCGAGCCTTCGCCCGTTCCTCAGACGGTCGGTAGTACGGACTGGTCAGCGCGATACCACGCGACGAGAGGTGCTTGCGGCCCTGATCGGCGAGCGTGAAGACGTGCGGTGCTGATCCGAAGCGGGGTGTGGGCAGCTCCCGAAGCCTCAAGAGGTAATCGGCCTCAGCGAGTCGGCGCAGACGCCTCTGGACGTACCGGTTCTCGTCGTGAGCTTCGGGATACAGCAGCCGGCCGACCTGGGCAGCCGTCATGTACCCCAGTCGGTTGACGGCTCGCAGGATCGCATCGTCGGCTTCGCCGATGGGAAGAGTTGCCATGGTTGACTCGGAAAATAATCGATCCATCGGGCTACTTTGCCAAATGGGCGTTAGAAAACTCACGGCAAGCCGTACGAATCGCGTAAGAGAACCAGCTACTGTTCCTTCTTGGGTGACCTCCGACCGATGGATGGTGGCCGCGTGGGCGGCTGAGGTGATTTATCTGGCGAGTGTGGTGGCTGCCTTGGTGGCCTACTTTCCCTGCCAGCATCAATAGGCGGAGGACTGATCAGCCCAGGAGGTTGATAGCGCATGACCGGTAGTACCAAGTACCTTCGCATAAGGGTCTTCTCGGGTATCCAATCAGCAGGAGTTCCGTACTGCTCACGGCTACGCATTCGGACTTCAGCGATACGTGCCTCGTCTACGACATCGCCGCTTCTCCCGCTGGCCTTCGCCTGTTTCATAAGCGCAGAAAAATCTTCCTGGAACTGCTGAATCTTAAATGTGTATCCACGTTCGGCAGTCCAAACGCCATATTTGTCAATGTTGAATCCCTCAGCTCCCTTGACCTTCTTGTTGATCCGCAATGCCCTGGCGAAGATATTGTCTTGGGCAGATTGCGCGGGAGGTAGTGTGTCAATCTTGTGCTCGCGAGGAGCGCCGGACGGATCTACGACCTTGCAGTAAGCGACATAGCGGGGTAGTTGTGTAAGAGTGTTGGCTATTTCGCCAGCGCGATCGGCAGGACTCTGCGCAGATTCCTCGATCAAGTCATATAGGGGCTGCGTTACATAGCCTCGTCCAGATTCCCATACCTCGTGGGTGATGGGCCTCTCACCGATGTAGTCCTTTCGATGCCGGTTAATACAATCACGGTTGTAGAGGCGCTGAGATTCGTCTTGAAGGGTCTTGGCCCTCACCTGATCGGCATGGAGGGTCACTATGCGATCAGCAAGCCACCGAACCGCAGCAGGGAAGCGAGCTATGCGCCATTCCCCCTGTACTGCCCAGTTCCTATATGAGCCTGTTCGTGAACGTTCTGCTCCCAGGATGTGATGAGCCGGCCCTTTGTAGAGATCGGTTGCAATGAAGCAAAAATCTGTCGCTGCATACGGGCCAGCCAACACGCATGGCACTTCGTCGATGAATGGCTGCAAGAGCTCCTTATCTTCCGGTAGAGCTTCAGGTGCAAGCCTCAGCACCCATCGAAGCCATGTGAAGTGACAAGAGGCAGGGCTCAGATGATAGGCTTCAAAGACGTAGTTGTACCAAATCAGTCCTGATTCGGTACTTCTTCCAGGAGCTTCTGCCATCGACTCGAAGTAGGCGCCGGCCGGGTTGAATGCTTGGTGCCAATCGAGAGGTGTGCTGTCATCGTTAGGTACCTCGCACGTTCCGGCACATAGCTCCTCAACAGGGAAGCTGCCGGTGTAATCCCACCTTTTGAGGGGCTCGATCTGGCTAAGACAGTGGGACTCATTATTCAGGGCCTTGTCTAGGAGATAGAGTGTGCGCGCAGCGCGTTTGGCGGTCTTCTCGGCATCTGCAGCCTCGTGACGCAGATCCTCATAGCGGCGCTGCGCTGTGGTACTGACCCATACCTCCTCATCCCACTCGCGATATTCGGGTTCCGTACGCTGCTGCAACCTGGTCTTAAAGCGTACTGGTGTTACGTCAAGCTGCTGTGCGACGAGCCTCGCGTCCTCTCCCGAAAGCTGAAACGCAATGAGCGTCTCGACTTTCAAGGCCTCATGTTCTGGAGTCTGAGAAAGATGCTGGTGCGCGAGTGTAACACCTAGTTCGTGCTTACCGAGGTCGTGAATCATGCGCTGGGTAGTAGGTGTCGCAAAACGGCCGTATTCGTCAAGGTAGAGATGTACACGCCTGCGCTGCTGCTTGGGAATATGGGACCTTTGCTCAATCAGATTGCTCAGCACTGACAGGAAGACCATGCCGAGGAAAGATACTGTGTCCCTGTCTACACGAGAAAGATTGAGGAGAAGTATGCCCCCGTTATCCAGCACCTGCTGTATAGGGATGGTCGTCTTGGTCTGACTGACCATGGGAGCAATAAGATCGTCTTCAAGGAAGCGGGCAACCTTGTTCAGGACTGGTTCGCGTTTCTCCTGCTGTCTACGAGGATCGCTTCGCTCATACTCGTCCCAGTAGTCGCTAGGCGTGGGCAAGGCGCGCAAGGCTGCACGGCGAAATGCAGCATCCTTATACAGAAGAGGAAGTTCCGCCATGGTGCACCCGTTCGCTATGAGAGCACGGGCGCTGTTCCGGAGTCCGGAATCAATGAGGGGGCGGTAGGCGGTACTCTCCTGACCCATCAGCTTGTTAAATATATCGATGACGTACCCGACGGTCCTGGTTACTACCTCGGAGTTGGCAGGATCTGGGCACTCGTAGAGATTGAGTCCAAAAGGTCTGTCGCTATTGGGCTCAATGAGACTGATCCCTTCCCGTGACTGCTCGTCAGCAAGTGAAATCAGCCTGTTACTAAGGTCGCCATGGGCGTCGATGATCACGGCAGACGTCCCGTCCTTCATATCGGCCAGCACCAACTGCTCAAGCAGCGTGGTCTTGCCGAAGCGAGACTTGCCCAAGATCGCCACATGAGCCGTGCGGTGACTGTGAAGCAGATGCACGGGCTTGCCTTCGGCGTGACCCAGCAGGACATCAGACGGCATGGCCCCTCCTCTCCGCCAGCACGATGCTGCGGAGGGAGAGATGAAAGCTGACACTCTGAGCGTAAGGCGGTAGGGGAGGTGGCGCAGCTGCTAGCGGTCACCCTCATCAGAGAAGGACTGATCTTCCACCGGCTGATCCACTGCGGACGCATTTCCCTCAGAAGGAGTACGAGCCGGGCGCTCAATACGCGTGCGAGAGAGCGCAGCATTGAAATGCTTCTCAGCCCTGTCAAAGTCTTGCTGACGCTCTTGAGGCGTGCGACTGCTGGTAACCTCACCCGATGAGCCGTGTTGACGCAAAAGTTCAGAAGCACGCTCGGCAGTGATGCCTGAATCGATAAGCCTCTGCCGGATCACTTCATCTGAAAGACGCGAAGCATCCTTCCTCAAACCAGCGAGAACTGAGTCCTCGTCGACTCGTCCGTTCTGGTCTTCAACTGGACGTTGATTTTCTCCCCCTTCTGGCATAACTCCCTGTTTTTCTCATATTGGACATCCAGGTGTCAAGAGGGAAAAAGGGGCCGCTAGAACGGGAGTTTATAGCTGGGGTGGTTCCGGTTTTTCCGTGGGCCCGCTATACGTCAGCTGCACAAAGACACGGCTCTGCGGGTTGGCCTCAGTTGGACTCATGGGGATGGCAAGCGGCGGGATCGCCTCAACGATCCCAGAAAGCAGTGCCTGCGTACGAGCTGTCGCCACATGCTCAAGCTCGGGCTGCTCCACTACACCAAGGTAGGACGTCACAACGTCGGCCGCGCCATCCTCTCCGCGGCGCGTATACGTAACGCGGACAAAGGACATCGCCTCAAGTAAGTCTGCGAAGCGCTGTGCGTGAACCTCTGGTGATTCCCAGCGCTGGTCAAATGGATCGAAACCGTTTACGTGTTCTTTCATAGACGAGGTACGGCGCTCAACGCCGTTTGACGGCCGCCAGGTAGATCTCCTGCGCCGTCTTGGGCGTGCCGTCCCGACCTGTGTACTCGCGGGTGTGGGGGTACCCAACGACTTCGATCTCGTTGCCCTTGGTGAGCTGGCCTGTCTCGACGCGCTTTTGGAGGGTTGCTGCTCGGTCGCCAAAGGCCAGCACGTCGTGCCAGACGGTCTCACCATTCTCGGTGTGGACGGCCAGGGAGAACTTGCCAACGAACTTGCCCGAAGCGGTGGTTCGGAAGGTTGGTGTCCGACCGAGCCGGCCAGTGAGCTTCACGCGCTCGGGCTCGCCCTCGCCGACCTCCGGCTGCGCCTGGTCATCTTGGGCCCTGATACGCCGAGCAGTCGCAAGAGGGTCGTCTTCGGCCACGGCAGCATCTACTGGCTGAGGAGTCTGCAATGGCGGCGTGGGTTCGATCCTTGGCTCGACGACGGCCGGGTCTCCCACGCGCTGGATCATCGGGCGCTCATCGGGGAAGGCCCCGGGCGCACGCACGGGCTTCTCGGGTGGCTTGGGGCCGTTGACTACCGGTGCGGGCTTGTCCTCCTCGGCCGGCGCCGTCACGGCCTCAGCGCGCGTGATGATCTGCTCGGTGTCCTCCAGGTCGTTCGGCAGTCCATCGACAGCAACGGAGCCGGCGTCCACCTGGTAGCCCAGGGTCAGGGCGCCATCGGGATGTAAGGACACCGTCGAGTGCTCATGGCCTGAGTCCTTCTGAAGAAAGACGATGCCCTCGTCCTCGACCTTCGGCAACATGCCGCCGAAGAGCTCGATACGGGCACCCTTGGTCGTGATGCGGGAGACGCCGCTCTCAGGAAAGGTATCGAGGCTGAGGAAGTTCTCGTCTGTCCGGACCTGAAAGTGCTGACCATCGCCGTAAGCGGGGTCTGTCACGTCTTGGACGGTAGTACCAAGTGCCTTCGCGACCGCCTGTTCATCAAATGTAGATCGTGCTCGTTCTGTCATATGAGGACGGATTATACGAGGCCAGAACGAGGAAAGATGTAAGAGAAATTACAAAAATGATGGCGCTTATCCACCGGGGCCAGAATATGATCTCTTCCATTGCTTGCGATAAGCCTTTGATATCGCCTTAATCTCTTTTGGCGTGTACTCCCGTCCTGGGCGATACTCAAGATCTAAGGGTGGACGGAACTTAGCTTTCCATACCGCCCACTTTTGGATGAATCTGATTTCTTTCCGCATGATCCAGTAATTATCTCACTACGGAAAAGGGAAATCAATACCCCCTCGGTAGTCCTTTCGGTTGATACTTATAGCCTCAATGGGGGATGTGATGAAATTTGGGCCTCGATGGGGGGAATAGTTCTCCCTGCCTGATCAAAGAGAGAGATGAACCATGACCGATCACCAAGACTGGGAAGATCAAGTTGCGTTTACTCTGCTTAGGCAGCCAATGAAATGGAGAATGAGGGCGGTCGAACGTATTGAGCTTTCCAGTCATCGATGGTCAGTTCGGAATCGAAGAATTCACGCAAAAGCACTGAAACAGGTCGAGGAGCTTGATCATTTGCTTGGTAGTGTGCCCAAGGAGCTCTACGACGCACCCCATGAAGAAGTAACGCTCGTTCTACCGCTGTCTCAGATGACAAAAAATCCTGTTGTTGATTTTCAAGCACAAGTAAATGGACAAGAAGTCTCGCGCCTATCGCGAGAGGAAGGAGCAAGGATTCAAGCGCGCTACTTCAAAGAGCTCGTTAGGGAGGCCACCGGGATCCAGATCAGCGAAACCCTGGAAGAGACCCTAACTGCGGTCTTCGGATCCACATACCCCCCAAAAGGTGCCGACCATGAATCATATGTACAAGAGCAGCTCCAGCTAGACGAAATTCACCGATCAATCGCAGTCTCAACTGACCAACAAATCATCAGCATTAAAAATGATATCATTGCGAACCGGTCTCTCCCGAAAAGAGAAAGTGCCGCCCAAGATCCTTTGCTTGCGCTTCCGTACCTCAATGAACTCCGTATCGCAAGTGGAGAGGCTGCGCTCGACGACGAAAACCTAGCAACTCGCCTTAGAGAGGTAAAGAATTTTCTGAATGATCTACGGGACCACGGTACGGCAGACCAATTGCTGAGGCTCTATGCAGAATATGGGCGCCACTGGGAAGCGTTTGCGCGTTGCAAAGTGCCTTTGGATCGACCATTCTTTATTACGGTCGCCACCAAGCGGCACATTGAATTCGAAAGTCCCGAAAGAGAGAGTATTTTCTTCAGAGTGGTGCACTGGGTATGGCCGGTCGCATGGTCGCATATGCGATTCGCTGACGCAAGGTCAAATCACGTAAATATCAGAGTCCCTGACATAAATGTCGAGTTCAGCAAGAAAAGATGCGGGGCTCGAAACAACCTCAATAGAAAGTTGGAGGTTCCACCCGAGCATGAACATAAAACAAGTGAACTCTTCGCTATCTATAGCTCAAGAGCCTGTCGGGATAATCGTCTATGGGTCAAAACGCCCCTCCGCCTAACTTGGCTAACAATCTTCATTCATCTGCTGGTAATTGCAACAATCTTGGCAACGCTCGGTGTAACATGGCGTGTCTGGGGAGATTTTGGCAGAAGGCTTACAGCTCAACAACTTGCGTTGCTACTCACCCCAAGCACGTTTGCTGCATCCCTCCTCCTTGTTCGAGACTCTTCTCCCCTGGGTTCAAAATGCACGGCGCCTCGACGAATCGCCATTGCGGTGTCTCTCGCTACTCTCTGGGCAGGAGTCCTGTTCCTCTTCGGTAAAGGTGAAATCCATCTCGATGAAAAAAAACCGACACCCACCCCCTCCTCAACCTTCATTCCAATCGAGAGGAGTATCGGAGCTCGACCTACCGAACCGCGAATCACGCGTTCTCTGCCCTGAGGCTTTGGCCGGTGACCTGTATCGTGCTGGGAGCCAGGTCGGCCGCAGGCTTACCCGCCGTTCGGGCAAGACACCCTGCCCGACAAAGCCCGAACACGGTCGACCTGGCGGAGGGCCCCAGCACGGGAGAGGTGGGTAAAGCCTCAGAGCCAACCCATCGGCGACGCCGACCGTGGCGCTGTCTACGTCGCGCTCTCAGGTCGCTTCCTGCAGGCCAGCTCCGACCAAACGACCTTGCCGCCAGCCTCCTGGCGGATCCCCCACCGCGTGCTCATCGAGGCCACAAGGGGCAACCCCAAGCCCCGGCGACCCTGAAGCGTCGGCCGGTGAAGTACCGGCAGCGCCTCCACCTGATCCCCAACCTCGATGAGCAGGCTCCCCTGCTCCGCCCGAAGGCACACCGTGACATCGGTGCCATCGGGAGCGCTCGCCGCGACGGCATTGGTGACAAGCTCCCCTACAACGAGCTGCACATCAGCAACCAGCCCGAGCAGGCCCCAGCGGTAGAGCGTGTCGATGACGAACCTGCGGCAAGCCCACGCAGTGCTCAGTGTGGAGGGAAACTCGGTCCAGGCGATCTGGATCTTCTCATCCGCTGCCATGACACACCTCGCCTTGGGTGATCACGAACCCGCTGGTACCTCAAGCGTCACGCGGACACCGCGTAACGTCAACAACCAGCATGTGAACCATGCCTCTGCGGCAATATAGATCGAAGAATCAGACCAGGGTCGCGTATCAAATCCGGGGGCTTTGAGCATCGTATTAAGGACCATCGTAGGCATGGTCTGATACACCAGACGAGTGGTGAAGCAGTGTCTTCGGTTGTCGCAGCCAGTCTTGAGTGAAACATGTAAGGGCACTCAACCTCCTCCAGGAAGGATGCTCCCGCATGTCCACCGCCCTCCTCGCTGAGACTCCCGTTCAGCCGTACACGCCCAAGGCGTTCAGCACGCTTCCTCTCTTCCGGGACTCCAAGAGTGCCCTCAAAAAGCAGAGAGCGAATCTCTGCCCAGTAGGTAGCGTCATCGTCAAGCACGGACTTGAAGAGAAGATGGGCGTAAGTCTCCTCCACAAGCACTTCCCGCTGGAAGACGGTGAAATCCTGTCGCGATCTTTTGATACACCGGGTCGCACTATTACCATGCGGCCTGTGCCGAAGCAGCGGAAGAGTAATGCGGTTCCGTATTTGTGGCGAGCGGTTCGTGAGTCCGGCGGAAAATTTGCATACTACCCACTCGAATTTGTGGAACGGGAGTATGCAGAAGAGTTGGATGGTTTCCGACTAGACGAACACCTTGGACTGCTACAAGACATGGCTTACGAGCTTGAGAAGTACAACCTTCTCAATGTCTTTGGGATTGCGACACTCAACATCACCAAGCTTCGGGAAAACGACGACGAGCTACTGGTCGAAACCACGGACAGTGTCACTCGTACATTGACGGTCAAGCCGGAGCCTGGTCCCGTTCCGGAGGACGAAGAGCTGACGGAGACGCTGTGGACCTTCGGCCCGGTAAATCAAGCAAATGAAGAAGCCGCATGTAAAGGAACGCACTGCGCAGGACACTGTCACGGCCACTGCCTTGGGCACTGTGTCGGGCATTGCCACAGCCACAATCCCCACCCACAGTGATGAGCATGGCCCTGCGGGCCGTGTAGCTCCAATAATCAGGCGCTACGCGCCTTCTTGATCAGATCGTCGGTCGCGCGCGACGCGACCTTCCTGGACCCTCTGGTGACCTGTGGCGAGCCCTTCCTGTCACACGGGACGTGTCACCGACGTGTCACACACCCCAACACGCACGCCGAAACGCACCGCCCTGACCTGGACGCTTGCCGGACTGCCTGGACTGGATGGACGCTGCGGACTGGGCGTCAGTTTCTGGGGGTCAAGGGGTCGCAGGTTCAAATCCTGTCGTCCCGACGGTGTGAAGGGTCTTCGCAGGCGAGAGCCTGTGAGGGCCCTTCTTCTGTGTGGGCCGTTTCCGGCTTCGAGGTTGAGCATGCCGCTCATCGGCACCTTTACTCGGAGGCCGGCGAAGATGCCGCTGCTGGACCTGGAGAAGATGACCGCAGGTCTGTCGAAGACCTGGGCGGGGTTCCTACGGGACTGGGACCGCTCGCTGCGGTCGGGGGTGTCCGGCTGGGTGGCCCCGCTCGTCGCGCCTGCCGTGGACCTGTCGGTGCTGGCGTTGTTGTTGGCGATCCGCTACCTCGCCCTGGCCGGTGCTTCCGCGGTGGTACTGCGTCCTGCCCGCAGGCTGCTGCTCCTGACCAGCTTCCTGGCCCTCGCTCTCAATGTCACCGAGCCGCTGCTTGTGGGCGCGTACGGGCGGGCGGCAGACCCACTGGCGGCCGATCTCTGCTGAAACGCTCCGGAAGCGCCTCCACATTGGTGCCGCACGATCCCGCGCACTGGTCGCCGTCCTGCGCACGGCATGCGCGCCGGACGTCGAGAGCGGGCTGCGTGCCGTACCGCGCTAGGAGCATGATCGTCGGATCATGCATGGGGAGGATCGGCGCCCTTGCTCGTGTACGACGCTCGGCAAGCCCGTCCCGACGGCGATCTTCCTGGCGCTCAACGACATCGTGCTCTTCGTCACGGAGCAGCTGCGGCGCGGCGGGACCGGCCGCCGGTGGGCCGGGGCAGCCGCCGCGCCGGGGGAGGAGCATCTGTCGGTGGAGGAGCTGTCGGTCCTGCGGATCACTCGGAGGGGGCCAGATCCTCGCCCTCTGCTCCGGCATCAACCGTTCCGGCTCCACGATCAGCGCGGGCATCTTCAAGGGCCTGGGCCACGAGGACTCCGCGCCCTTCGCGTTCGTGCTTGCCATGCCGGTGATCGACGGAGCCGCGCTGCTCAAGCTGCCGGCGCTGCTCGGCGCACAGGGCAACGGCCTGCGCGAGCCGCTGCTGGCGGGCAGCGTGGCCGCGTTCGTGGCGGCCTGCCTCGCGACCCGCTACCTGGTCCGCTACTTCGAGTACCGCACCCTGATTCCGTTCGCCATCTACTGCTCGGTCGCCGGGCTGGGCTGCCTCGCGTACTTCACGTCGCGCAAGGGGCGTCTGCCTCACGCTGGGCCGTGGGCTGCTACTACACGGGGCGAGGGGGACGCCTTCCGCCTCGGGCGGAGGGCCGGCGCGTTTGCCTTCGAGTGACGGGCCGGTCCTCCGCCGTATCCCTGATCGCTCGGTGCAGCCCAGGTCGCCTGACGGCTCGTCGTGGCTCAGGTGGCGTCGGGATCGTAGGCGTGCGCGGGAGCCTGCTCCGGCGAGGCCGCTCGGCTTGCCCCGCTCCCGGTCCGACCGGTCGGCTCGGTTCGCGCGGCCCGCTCGGTCGACTCGCTCGGCTCGCCGTTCATCGCGTCGGCCAGTTCCGCCAGCTCCGCCCTCGGATCCAGGGCGGAGCGGATCTCCTCGATCGCGAGGCCGTCGCCGTCGAGGAGGTGCTTGCGCACGAACGTCTTCGGGTGCAGGTCCTCCAGCTCCAGGTCCTTGAACTCCGGACCCAGTTCCGAGCGGACGTCCTCCTTGGCGGCCTCGGAGAACGCGCGGACATTCCGAAGGAACCCGGTCACCTTCTGTATGACCTCGGGCAGCTTGTCGGGACCGAAGAGCAGGATGATCATGATCCCCAGGACGAGCAGGTCCAGGGGGCTCACGTCGAACATCGGTGCCTCCACTCGGTCCCCGAACAGGATGCCGGGCTCACGGCCGTACCAACTGGGTCTCGGCGGCGCTGACGTCGGAGGCTGGTTCGGGCGGGGGCCGGCGGGCGGTGTCGCTGACCTTGATCAGGACGGCGACCAGCAGCCAGTTGGCGACCATGGACGAGCCGCCCTGGGCGAGGAAGGGCAGGGCCTTGCCGGTCAGCGGGATGAGCCCGGTGACACCGCCGCACACGACGAAGACCTGCAGGACGAGTGCCGCGGCCAGACCGCCGGCGAGCAGCTTGCCGAACGGGTCGGTGACCGTGAGGGCCGTCCGCAGGCCGCGCTCGGCGAGCAGCGCGTAGAGCAGGATGACGAGCGTCACCCCGACCAGGCCGAGTTCCTCGCCGACCGTGGTGAGGATGAAGTCGCTGCGCCCGGCGAAGCCGATGAGCTCCGGGTGGCCCTGGCCGAGGCCGGTGCCGAGGATGCCGCCCGAGCCGAAGCTGAACAGGGCCTGCGCGGCCTGGTCCGAGATCAGGCCCGGCGGGCGCTTGTCGGGCGGCAGAAAGATGTCCATGGGGTGCAGCCAGGCGACGACACGGCCGTGCACGTGCGGTTCGAAGGAGCCGACGACGAAGGCGCCGACGGCGAACATCGCGACGCCGAACACCACCCAGCTGGTGCGCTCGGTGGCGATGTACAACATGATCACGAACAGGCCGAAGAAGATCAGCGAGGTACCGAGGTCTCGCTCGAAGACCAGGACGAGCAGGCTGAGGATCCACACGGCCGCGACCGGGCCCAGCTGCCTCCCCCGCGGCAGGTACATGCCCATGAGGCGCCGACCGGCGAGCGCGAGGGCGTCCCTGCGCATGGTCAGGTATCCCGCGAAGAACACCACGATGACGATCTTCACAAACTCGCCGGGCTGGAAGGACAGCGGCCCGATGAAGATCCACCGCTTCGCGCCGTAGACATCACCGGGATAGAACGCCGGAGCCATCAGCAGGACCATGCCCACGGCGATCGTGACGTACGGATAGCGTTGCAGCCTGCGGTGGTCCCTGAGCAGCGCCACCGCGGCGGCGAACACCACCACGGCGATGCCGCACCACATCAGCTGCCCGGACACCGCAGCCGTCGCGTGGCGGTAGTGGGCCGCGTAGGCGAGGTCGAGCCGGTGGATGAGGACGAGCCCCAGACCACTGAGCAGGGTGGCCAGCGGCAGGATCAGTGGATCGGCGTTGGGCGCGAACCGGCGTACGGCGACATGGCACACCACGGGCAGTACGACCGACGCCAGGCACGTCAGCGCCATACTCGGCGGCAGCTCGCCGCTGACGGCAAGAGCCGTCTCGGCATAGCCGTAGCAGCAGATGAGGACCGCGCCGAGCAGGAGGACCAGCTCCAGGTTCCGGTCGCTCAGGCGTCCCGACCTGCCCGTCCGCACGGCCAGTTTCGCCGGTCCACGCCGACCAGTCATGCTTTCCCCCTCGATCGGGTCCACCCCCTCGAATCCCGCTCCGGGACCCGGCCAACAGGGTTATATGGTTGCGCAACAATGCAACTGAAACTGTAGCCGAGGCCAGGTAAGAGGAGGGTCGGCGTGGCGGCACGCAGGAGGGGGCGCCGCAAGGCGTGGGCAGTGCTGATCGGGGTGTGCGTGGTCCTGGCACTCGTGAGCTATCTCGCCGTCCGGTTCATCCGCTCGGCGACTCCCGATGAGTGCACCGCGCACGGCCCGGATGGTACGACGGTCACGCTCGATCTGGACCAGGCGTCCCACGCCGCGACCATCGCGGCCGTGGCTCACGCGCGCGGCCTGCCGGAACGGGCCGTAACCATCGCCCTGGCGACCGCGATCCAGGAGTCCAAACTCCGCAATCTCACCTACGGGGACCGGGACTCCCTCGGCCTCTTCCAGCAGCGCCCGTCCCAGGGCTGGGGCAGCCCCGCACAGATCCGCGACCCCGCCTACGCGTCGGGCAGGTTCTTCGACGCGCTGGTCAAGGTGCCGGACTACCTCGGCCTGCCCGTCACCGAAGCCGCGCAGCAGGTCCAGCACAGCGGCTACCCGGAAGCGTACGCCCAGCACGAGGACATGGCGGCGACACTCGCCGACGTACTGACGGGACGAGAGGGACCGGCACTGAACTGCACGGTGAGCGGGGCCGATCCGGCCCCCTCGGACGCAGGAAGCGGTGCGGCGGGCGCCGTGAGCGAGGCCGGTGGCCGTGTCGCCGCAGCCGTCAGGCGGGAGTTCGGCGGGGCGCCGGCCGCCCTGCCCGCGACCGGCGGCAACAGCGTCAGCTACCCGATCGCGACCGATCAGACTTCCACGGGCTGGTCCCTCGCCCTGTGGCTGGTCTGCCACGCCACCGAACTGCACGCCACGTCCGTGACGTTCGACGGCCGACGCTGGAGCAGCACTACTGCGGACCGCGGCTGGACACACACCGCACCCGATCCCGGGCGGACCGGGACGCTGGCGGTGGCGCTGGGCTAGGCCTGCACAGGCCGCTGGACCCTGATGGACTGGAGGAGTCCCACGGCCACCCACACGGCGAACATGGACGAGCCGCCGTAGGAGACGAAGGGCAGCGGGATGCCTGCCATCGGCATGATGCCGAGCGCCATGCCGATGTTCTCGAAGGACTGGAAGGAGAACCAGGCGACGATCCCGCGTCGACCTGCGCCGAGGGCAGCATCGCCATGCCCAGGACGATCGAGACCTTCACGAACTCCGAGGGCTGGAGCGAGAATCCGCCGCCCAGCACGACCGGTTGCGGTTGCCGTTGAGTTCGCGCCGAGCGGGGTGGGCACCGCCGGCACGCCGAGGACGGACAGGCCGTAGAGGGCCGGCACGGCGTTGCGCAGGGCGCGGTGGCCCAGCCGGAGGGTGCCGGCCATCAGGACGAACCCGATGCCGAAGTTCATCAGATGCCGGACCAGGAAGTAGTGCGGGTCGCCCTGGTTGGTGGTGGTCCGGTTGCGGGTCGCCGAGTACACGAGCAGCGGGCCGATGAACGACAGCGCGAGGGCCGACAGCAGTATCGGCCAGTCCAGCCGCCGGACCACGGAATCGCGCGCGAAGAGCCGTGTCCACCGGGGCCGTTCGGGCCCATACCCCGAGACGGAGAAGCTCTTCACGCTGGTCACCTCAGCCTATGTGGCCGGTTACAGGCGCTGCGTGCTTGGACTCCCGCACGGCCAGATAAGTTGCATACTTGCGTAATGCAGCAAGCATCTGGCGAGAATGGGCCCGTGACCACCCATGACACCCCGAACCCGCAGCGTCCTGGCCCCGAGCATTGGACCGAGATACTGCATGTCCGCCTGGAACGGATCGAGGGCCTGCTCGCTCCGGCCGATCAGCTATCCGAGTCCGAGCGTCCCGCGTGGCAGCGGCGTACCCAGGGCGAGCAACGCTGGGCCGTGATGGCGGCGCTGCTGGTCGCCGTCTGGGTGCAGTGGGCGCTTCCGGCACGGCTCAGCATCCACCCGCACTGGCTGCTGCCCGCCCTGGAGCTGGTCATGATGGCGGCGCTGTGGATAGCCCATCCGCACCGGCGGATCGAGCATCGCTCCCGTCTGCTGCGCGCACTGGGCTTGCTGCTGGCCGCCGCGGTCAGCCTGGCCAACGGCTGGTCGGCCGTCATCCTGGTACGCGACTTGCTGCACGGCACCGAGGGCTCCAATGCCGCGGCCTTGCTGACGACGGGCGGCGGCATCTGGCTGACCAACGTCATCGCCTTCAGCCTCTGGTACTGGGAGTGGGACCGGGGCGGCCCGGTGGCCCGCGCCCTGGGCACGCACCAACACCCGGACTTCCTCTTCCCCCAGATGCAACAGGAGGGCATCGCGCCCCAGGACTGGGAGCCGCAGTACATGGACTACCTCTATGTCGCCCTCACCAACGCCACCGCCTTCAGCCCCACCGACACCATGCCGCTGTCCCGGTGGGTGAAACTGCTGATGGCGACACAATCCACGATCTCGCTGCTGACCCTGGCGCTGATCATCTCGCGCGCGGTCGGGGTCCTGCAGTAACCCCGGGCAGATTGGGGCACAGCACGCCCCCAGCGGCACTGATCCATCACCACGTGGCCTATGTCCGTGACCGCGAGATCGCCGATCGGCTCAGTTTGGCGATCCGCAAAGCTGGGGGGTGATCGCGGAAACGCCCGCCGCAGGCGTGCCGCGCAGTCTCACAGCTCTTGGGGCCGTTGCTCCTGAGGGACGGAGTGGACGCCCTGGTCGGCAGTCCGGGCTTCTCCGGCCCCACACCTCCGCAACTGGGGTCTCCAGCTACGAGGCCGAGCAGCGTGGGCAGAGCTTCGGTCAGGTCCGCGACGCCTTCATCCGCGTGGTCAACCAGGCCGACTGCCGCGAGATCGCGCGTGACGACCTGACCGAGGACGCCTCCACCGCGACCGCGATGGTCTTCGGCGAGGTCTACCGTTACGACGGCGAACGGAAGTTCCACGCCATCGGCCGGGGTTATGCCTCCGGTCTGCACGGCATCACCCAGGACTACGGCGTCAACGTCTGAGGCCGGCATCAGCGCCGAGTCAACCCGGTGCGCGGACCCTGATCCGCAGCACGCTGTGGGATGCGAGCGCCCCATGTACGTCCGACTGGGCAACTAGACTGAGCGTCAAGGCACGAAGTGATCCATGCGAAGCGGGAGGAGACGTGGCAGCAGAGGCCGGCAGACGCGTCGATCCGTCTGCCGACGTGCTCGCGGAGGCGGGCGTGCTGTTCGGGCTGCTGGCGTCCTCGGTGCGGCTGCATCTGCTGTGGGTGCTCTCTCAGGGTGAGAACGACGTGACCGGCCTGGCCGACCAGGTGGAGGCGGCGATGCCCGCGGTCAGCCAGCACCTGTCGAAGCTGAAGCTGGCGGGCCTCGTCGGCTCCCGGCGCGAGGGCCGACGCCAGGTCTACTTCGCCGCCGACACCGATGCTTCCACCGTCGTAAGGGAGTTGATCGGCCAGCTGGCCGCTCGGGCCGGGGCGGAGCCCGGCCCGTCTCTCCGATGGCGCGCCCCCGGTGCCTGAGGCGGTTGCCTACGGGTCAGCGGTCTGAGTCGGGCTGGTTGGTGGCGGCGGCGTACGCCTGGGCGGGGGTCATGTGGACGCCGTTCAGCTGGACGGTCTTGTACGGGCTGACCTGGGCGCAGCTCTTGGACTGGTCGGCGGTCTCCGCATGGGCGCCTCCGACCGCGGCATGGGTGTCGGCGGGCGCCGGGGAGGAACTGCCGCCGTTGCCACTGGGGTAGGTGGTGCCGCTGGGCCAGTCGCTGCCGATCACGAGGGTCAGGCCGTCGGCGCTGCCCTGCTTCAGATGTGAGGAGGGCAGGCCGAGCGCCTTGGCCACCGCCTGGGCCTGGGGTTTCTGGTCGGCGCCGTAGGTGAGGGTCGTGGTTGTCGTCGTGCCGGGGGCGTTGGCCGTGGTCGTGCCCGAACTGAAGCCCTTGCCGGTGAGGGCGGTGGCGAGTTCGGAGGCGCGCGGCACGGTGGTGCCGGTGCCGTTCTCGATCTTCACGGCGATCTGGGAGGGGTCGACCGCCTGGGGGGTCGCGGTGGGCGCCGTGGACTTCTTCCCCGAGTCGCCGGTCAGGGACTGGTCGTTGGCGATGGTCGCGAACAATGACTTGGCCCCGGCGCCGGGTACCACGCGGTCCTTGCTGTCGGGGTCGGGGGCGGTCTGCATGGTGGTGAAGGTGATCCGGTGAGAGGGGACCTTGTTCACGGCGGAAGCCAGGCCCGCCAGTTTGCTGATGCTGCCCAGGCCGTCGTCCACGGTCAGGGCCTTGGTCGCCGCGTTGGCCAGGTCGTAGACGGCCGTGGGGTCGGTCAGGGTGCCGGCGCTCTTGAACTTGCGGATCATCGAACTGAGGAACATGTGCTGGGCGTAGGTGCGGCCCAGGTCGCTGCCGTCGCCGAAGCCGTGCCGGGAGCGGACGAACTCCAGGGCCCCGACGCCCTTGAGGGTGTGGGTGCCCTTGGACAGCTTCAGATGCGAGTAGGTGTCGTACACGTTGTCGCTGACGCACACGTCCACACCGCCGACCGCGTCGGACATGCTCACCACACCGGCGAAGTCGAGCTTGACGAAGTGGTCGATGGGGATCCCGGTGAGCTGGTGGATGGTGGCCACCTGGCAGGCCGGGCCGTACGACAGGGCGCTGTTGATCTGGCCGTAGTAGCCGGACGTGGAGGTGCCACCCGCGCTGTCCTTGCAGGCCGGGACGTTGGTCATGGTGTCGCGGGGGATGCTCATCACGGTGGCGTTGGAGCGGTCCGCGGCGATGTGGACCACCATCTCCACGTCCGCGTTCCCGTTGCCGGACTGCACACCGGTCTGCGAACAGCCGCCGCCCAGCTTGCAGTCCTCCGCGCTCGTACGGCCGTCCGAGCCGATCACCAGGATGTTGATCGGGGTGCGGCCGAAGGCGTCTGCCTTCTCGGTGCCACCTTTGCCGTCGAGCGAGACACTCGTGATGTTGCCGTCGAGGTGCTGGTACAACCACCACCCGGCACCACCCGCGGCCAGCACCACGAGAGCCAGGCAGATCCCGGCCGCCCGCAGTATCCGTCTGCCCCGGCTCGCCGGCCGGACACGGCGCCGTGCGCTTCCCTGGCCGGCGGATCGAGAGGCCGCCGCCCGCGCGGCGGCCCGGCCGGGGGGACGACGACCGCCGGAGGGCCCGTCCGTACGCTGGCGGGGCACCTGGGTGCCACGGCGGCGAGTGGCGCGGCCGGTGGAGCCGTCCCGCAGGTCAGGCATCTCCCACTCCCATAAACGGTCAGGCCCAGGACGCCGTCGGGGGCGTCCGTGTCCGTCGGGCGAAGTGAGGCATCGTTGATTAATTAGTTGCGCAATCTAGCAAACGAACTCCCGTTCAGCGCAATGACAGCGTGGGGTAGGCGGGGAGCGTGCATGTGGGGTCGAGCCGGTACCGGTGACCGAGGTGGCGCTCACGCCGGGGTGGCTTTGTTCACGAGAGCCCGGATCTCGTGGACAAAGCCACACCAGGATTTTGCCGAGCAATAACCTGGGATCCACGCGCTTGGTTATGAAGTCCGGTTGGCTGGCCCGCCATTGTCAGGTGCGTCCCCTTCGTGGATGTCGAGCATGCCGCTCAGGCCAAGCCGTTGAAGTGTGCCGCGGGCCTCGGCGCCGGCGTGGGTGACGATGACCCTTATTCCGTACTTGCGTGCCTCAAGCAGTGCAGGGAGGAAGGCGCGGCCGCCGTCAGTGGTCATGAAGGTGACGCGTTGGAGATCCACCTCCAGAACGAGGGGATGCGTTCGGAGGGCGTTGCGCAGGCCCTTGTCGACACGTTCGGCGGCTGCCGCGATGATCTCCCCCGACAGCTGGACCACGACGTGATCCCGGGCCTGCCTTGTGCGGACCGTGCGCCGCCCGAAGCGGCGCAGTGTGCCGCCAGTGGTCTTCCAGAGAGTGCGGTGTCCGCGTGGCGGGGTGGGTGTGGGATCCGGCATCGAGTGTCCCCCTTCGCGTCAGTGCCTGTTCCGTCCGTGGCGCTCGATGATCCACGCTGCGCCCAGTTCGGCCAGTGCTCTCCGTCGTTCCCGGCGCGTGCGTCTCCGGGGCACGGGCGAAATCCCCTGCCTCTGCCCCGGAACGGCCGCGAGCGCCGCAAGGCGTTCGGCGGCGCGTGCCAGTTCGGCCCGCAGTCGCTGGTGCCGTCCGGGAGACCTGGTTCTCAGCAGGGCTGTGTAGAGCCCTTCGATCTCGGCCACGGCGGCTCCCAGCCGGAGATTCGCGTCGCGTTGTTGAGCGTCGCCGTGCGGCATGGATGCTTTCCCTCTCCGGGGCAGTTCCAAGGACGTTGCGGCCCCAGGCTGATGTCGTCTGTTGTGCTACGGCTGGCTTTCTCGTCGGCCGGGACCACTAGATGCCGCCCTGGACGAGCAGGGTGATCCGGTCGGGGTCGTAGACCGCCCAGCACGAAGCCGGGACGCGGGCCAGGCGCAGGCGGCACAGGGTGGTTCCGCAGGGGCCGGTCCACCAGGCGGTGATGGCGCCCGGCCACGGCCATCCGGCGAGGTCGGACACAGTCACGGGCCGGTAGGCGTGCCGGATCTGGTCGTCCGGGCCGAGCGAGGGGCAGACTCCAGCCAGGTCTTCCAGCAGATGCTTCGCCGTGGTCTCGCTTCGCATGGTCGGGCCTTCCCCCTCGGCTCGGTCTACAACGATTTCATTATTGCGCAAGTAACGTAGTTTTCCTGGGGTTCATCTGTGTGAGTGGACGCTGGCTGTCGGGGCCGGCCGTAGGAGAGGTCTGAGCACGGGTCGTCCTGGCGGAGCGAGGGCTGTCGGCCTTGGGAGCGGGACCGGGTGCGGGTGGCTGTGTCGGTGTGGTGGTCGTCCGGCCGAGGATTACGGTGATCCCCGGGTCGGTGGCGGGCTGCGGTTGTGCGCCGGGGAAGAGTCGCGCGACTGTCTCGGCCTCGGCCTGGTGGCCTGGGGCGTACCTGATGAGTCTGGTCGGCATGGATGTCGCCCCTCATCCGCCCTTGATTGCACAAATGCGCGACACAGTAAGCGTTTCTCGCGGCTGCACATCCTGCGGGCGTGCTGCCGCGGCCAGCTGCTGCTTGGCGCGGCCGCAGGCGTCCAGGGCGCGGGTGTAGTCGTCGCGCATCGCGTCCGTGGCCCCCGGCTCGGGCGGCCGGAAGCCGAGACGGTCGAGTTCCTCACCGAAGGCGGTGATGTCCTCGTCCACTGCCACGCGCAGCGTGACCCTTGGCCTGCTGGAGCGCCTGGTCCACGAACGCGTTCACCTCCGCGGAGGCGTCGGAGGCGTACGAACGCCGTACGGCGCCCTTGAGATTGTCGACCGCATCCTTCGGCATCACCTGGCGATCGGCGCCCGCGTTGAACCCGGCGCCGAGCCGGACCGCATACGCGCCCATGATGCCGGTCAGGGAGCGCAGGTCCCGCAGCACGGTGGCCGGCGGATACTCGGGCGCCTGGGGCAGTACGGCAACGAAGGCCGGCTTGTCCGCCTTCTTGATCTTCTCGGCGAGCTGGTCGGCCTCCGTCCTCGGCACCTCAGCACTGACCCGGGGGTCGACGTACACCGGCCCCTTACGGAACGCGTACCCCACGGCGGCAGGCCCCGTTTCGGCGGCCCGTGGGGCCGAGTGACCGCCCGGCTCACCGTCTGGCTGGCGATCGCGCTGGTCACGGGTCTGATCGCGGCCGCAGTGGCCTTCCGCGTTGCCCAGCGGCGCGCGCCCGCACGCCAGGTGCCGGTGATGTCGCAGGCCGAGAAGCTCGCTTGGCAATCCGGCTCGACAGCTCCTGACACCCGCCTCCCGGTCGGTCAGTGACGCTGCCGTTGTCGGGCGGCGTCGACCAGGAGATGGGTGATGCCGGCGGGCAGGTCCAGGTGGCGCTCGATCCATGGGGCGTCCTCGCCGTGAGTGGCGAGGATCCAGGCGGTGTACAGGCGGTTGAGGCTCGGCGCGTCCCTGCCGAGCAGGTACGGGCGTACGGCCTCCATGGGGAAATCTTCCAGCGTGCGGGCCGTGAACCACGAGTCGTCGACCGTCTCGTGCAGGCGCCGATGAGCCTGGCGGGCGGCGTCCCGGTGGGCGTGCCACACGGCTGCCACCAGCATGAACGCGGCGGTGCCCGCGCCCATGAGAGCCCCGCTGACGATCGGCCGGTCCCGGGCCGGCGCGGTCGCCAGTGCGGTGACCTCCAGCATGACCAGCGTGACCACCCCCAGCAGCGCGACGCCCTCGCCCGTGGGCGCATGAGGCAGGGTCCTCATGACTCGGCTCTCCCTTCCAGTTCCATCCTGGCCGGTGACCGGGACGTTGTCCTGAGGCCGCACGACCCCTTTGCGGACTGCGTGGCAGGAGGCGTTGCCCTGGTGTGTCAGGCCAGCGCCGGGGGCCGTTCCCGCTCGGACTCCTCGTCGTCCATGTGCCAGTGCAGGTCGCTCACGCCGGGCTCCAGGGACAGCCGGGAGATGACCTGCTCCAGCGCGGCGGCGACGTCGCCGCTGATCGGGACGGTGGCGCGCAGGCTGGCGGCATCCCCCTCGCGTCGCGCGCGTAGGCCGCTGGGGGCGAGCCCGGAGGCGGCCAGGGTCTGCAACAGCAGGGCGCGCAGATGTGTCTCGGCTTCGCGCTCGCACACCAGGTGCACGGTGGCGCGGACGGTGGCGTCGGGGTCGGTGCCGGCGGCCGGGGCCCGGTCCAGCAGGCGCCCGGCCGGGCGCAGCAGCAGATGGATGCCGAGCACCGTCACGGTGCCGAGCGCGGCCAGGGCGAGCCGGCCGGAGGCGGCCAGCACTCCTGCGGCGGCCGAGCACCACAGGGTGGCGGCGGTGTTGAGGCCGCGTACCCCGGCACCGTCGCGCAGGATCACGCCGCCGCCGAGAAACCCGATTCCGGAGACGACGTAGGAGGCCACCCGGGTCGGGCTGCCGGTGTCGCCCACGGCCACGCTGTAGAGCACGAACAGGGTGGCTCCGGTGGCGACGAGGGCGTTGGTACGCAGGCCCGCCATCCGCGCCCGCCACTGCCGCTCGACGCCGATCAGCGCGCCGCAGCCCGCACCGGTGGCGAGCCGGATCAGGAAGTCCGTTGTGGTCAGGGCGTGCATGGCACACCTCCTTGAAACGCGAGCGGGAAGGGACGGTGGTCAGGCGAGGGGTTCGAGGAACTCCAGGCGGTTGCCGACCGGGTCGGTGCTGTAGAAGCGGCGGTGGCCGGGCAGGTTCTCGTCCCAGGTCACCGAGGCGCCGTGGGCCGTCAGCCGTTCGGCGAACGCGTCGATGTCCTTCACCCGCAGTCCCGGATGGGCCTTCGTCGCGGGCCGGAAGGGCTCCTCGATGCCCAGATGGAGCTGGACGGCGCCGTCGGGGGTCGCGAACCAGGCGCCGCCCCGCGCGGCCAGCACCGGCGGCTTGGGAATCTCGACCAGGCCCAGGGCATCGACGTAGAAGGCTCTCAGGCGGTCCTCGCTGGCGGTCGGGGCGGCGAGCTGGACGTGGTCGAGAGCGACGAGCATGGCGGACCGGCCTTTCGGTAAGGGCGAGAGAGCTTGGCGTATGTGTTGATGTGTTTCTTTCGGGCCGTCCTGGGGGCGCCGGGCCGGCACCCCCAGGACCTCGTTCTGGTGACCGGCTGGTGGTCAGTTGCTCAGCGCGACCTGGACGATCTTGATGACGACCAGGATCATCGCGATGAGCAGGTAGGTCCGCAGGGCGCCCATGCCGATCTTGCGGGCGGTGGACATCGTCGGCCGGGTCAGGGTCTGCAGCGGCGGCATCCGCCAGTCGTCCTTGCCGGTCCGGTCGATCGGGTCCTCCTTGGTGCCCGTACGGCGGCGCGTGAAGGCGTAGCCCGCAGCCAGCACCCCAATGACGCCGCAGGCGGCCATGATGTCGAGGATCGCCCCCGAGGAGATGTCCGGGAACAGGACCGAGGCGGTCAGGATGATGGAGAGGGTGACCAGGACCCCGACCACGGCAGAGGTGAACGCGTTGGTCTTCGGTCCGTTCACCCACGGGCCGAGCACGGCCTTGTCGTTGCAGAGCAGCAGCAGGAAGACCGACGCCGACGGCAGCAGGACCCCGGCCAGGGTCTGGACGCCCTCGGTCAGCAGGCCCAGCGGCGAGCCCGGGATCAGGACGATGGCGGCAGCGGCGGCGACCAGTCCGGCGTAGACGGCGTAGAAGCCCTTCGCGCCGCCCACCCCGCGGTGCAGCGAGTGCTTCATGCCCAGCACGTCACCGATGGCGTAGGCGGTGGACAGCGAGACCGCGAACGCGCCGATGATCGAGGCGTCCAGCAGCGCGATCGCGAACAGCACGCCCGCGAGCTTGCCCGCCTTCGCCTCCAGCCCGTGAGCGACACCGGCGGTGTCGGTGAACTGCCCGAACCCGTGCGTGCCGGCGAACGCGGCGGCGGTGAAGCCCATCATGGCCGCGGCCCCGATGACCACGATCACGATGCCGATCCACAGGTCGATCTTCTCGTACTTCATGAAGCGCGGGGTGATCCGCTTGTCGATGACGTACGACTGCTGGAAGAACAGCTGCCAGGGGGCGACCGTGGTGCCGACGATGCCGATGATCAGCAGCATGACGGTGGAGAGCTGGCCGGTGCCGCCGGGCATGTTCGGTACGACGAAGTCGCGTGCCATCTGCGAGGCGTGCGGGTGGACCATGAAGTAGATCGGCACCAGCAGCAGCGAGGCGGTGCAGAGCGTCATCGCGACCCGCTCGAACCGCTGGAACGATCCGGTGAACGCCGACGCGATGATGATCCCGGCTGCCAGGACCACGGCGGCCACCTTGGGCAGCCCGAGATATCCGGCGGCCAGGGTGATGCCGATGAACTCGGTCACCAGAGTGAGCGCGTTGAGCAGGAACAGGTCGATCACGCTGAACGCGCCCCAGAACTTGCCGAACCGCTCCAGGATCAGGCGGGCGTGGCCGACGCCGGTGACGGCGCCGAGGCGCAGCACCATCTCCTGGTTGACGTACAGCACGGGAACCAGGAGCAGCAGCGTCCACAGCAGGTGGGTGCCGTAGTTCTGGCCGGCCTGGCCGTAAGTGGCGAACGCGCCGGCGTCGTTGTCGCCGACCATCACGATCAGGCCGGGGCCGACTATCGCCAGCAGTGTCTTGAGTTTGGCGGACAGGCCGGTGCGGGGTGCGGTGTCGTCGAGCTTGATGGTGCCGAGGGCGCCACGGATGTCGCCGACGTGCGCGTCGTCGAGGACCGCGGCGCGCGGGGCCTCGGACACAGTGGTCGCGGTGGTCATGTCATACCTCCCGATTCCCCCCAGAGGGGGAGGTAGGGGGGCACGCGAAAGCCGTCCCCCCTGCGCGAGCGCGCAGGACGGCGGCCCGTCACGGCACAGGGCCGTACGGGGCGCAGGACGCGGCTGGGAATCCGCGCAGGGGAGAGGGTTACCGCGTGCCGGAAGAGTGCGAGGACAAGCGGATCAGGGGCCGACTATGGCCCGGACTACTGCTACTGCAGTCCATGTCTCTCGCCTCCTTCCGGCCGGGGACGCGACCTGTGCGCGTCAGCAACGACTCGGCAAGGAGCAACCCGGCCCGTGCGGCCGGCTCACCCCAACTCGTCAGAGCTTTGGCACTCCACGGCGTAATCCCCTTGCGAGGGAAGCCACTTGGGGTCACCCCTTAGTTCGGGGAGACCTGTCCTGACCCTGGGCGTCTCTCGACGTCGTGGGGTCAGTGGCCTGTGTCCGTGAAGACGCCTCACCGAACGAGGTGCCCCTTTTCAAACCTCCACGAGTGTAGCCCCGTACTTGCACATGAACGCAAGTTCTTGGCGGAGTCTTGACCGGGGCCGACTGTGCCTGTAGTGGCGATCACAGCCCTCGCGGACCACGCGTCGACACGGGGTGGGTGATCGATACGGTGAGCCGGCTGTGGGCTGACCTACGCCAACTCCCGGACGCTTTCACGAAAGGCACGACGCATGCCCGAGAACGGCACTGCCGCCGAGGTGGTCTCCGTTCCGGTGGGCCGGGGGGTGGGTGGCCGGCCTCGACGCCTTCTCCCGCCTGGAGGTCGTCTACCACTTCGACCGGGTCCCGGTGGAGAAGATCGAGACCGGGGCCCGCCACCCCCGTGACAACACCGACTGGCCCCAGGCCGGCATCTTCGCCCGGCGCGGGAAGAACTGCCCCAACCGGCTCGGCGTCTCCCGCTGCCGCCTGATCAAGGTCGACGACCTCGATCTGCACGTCCAGGGCCTCGACGCAGTGGACGGCTCCCCGTCCTCGACTCAAGCCCTACATGAGCGAGTTCGGCCCCCAGGGCCCGCTCACCGAGCCGGAATGGGCCACCGCTCTCATGCGCGGGTACTGCTGACCGGCCGGTTCCCCGCCGATGGGCTGGAGGAATTCGAGACGGTTGCCGACGGGATCCTGGCTGTGGAAACGGCGGTGGCCGGGGAGGGTGGTGTCGTCCCAGATCACGAGGGCGCCGAAGGCTTCGAGGCGGGCGGCGAGCGATTCGATGGCCTCGACACGAAGGCCGGGGTGCGCCTTCGCGGACGCCCGGTACGGGGTCTCGATGCCCAGGTGGAGCCGGACCCGCTGGTCGTCGTCGCTGAACCAGCAGCCTCCGCGGGCGGCGAGGCTGGCCGGCCTCGGGACTTCGACGAGGCCGAGCGCGTCGACGTAGTAGGCGCGCAGCAACTCCTCGCTGCCCTGCGGGGCGGCCAGCTGGATGTGGTCGATTGCGGTGATCATGCCGGACCTCCGGTCGGTGATATCGCTGATCTCGGTGATGTCAGTGGCGGGTGTGCCAGGTCGCTTCGAGGTGCCGGACGCCGTCCGGGCTGGTGGCCAAGTGCCAGTGGGCGTGCGGCCGTTGCCTTCCGGCGTCGGCCGCCGTCCGGCGGGCTGTCGGTGCGTCGAGCGCGTGGAGCACGGGTTGCTCCAGGGGGCTGTCGGCGACGCGACGGACGATGCCGACGAGGAGGGCGCGCATCGACTGCCAGGTGCCATGCGGGCGGGTGTCGTGGTGTCGCAACGGATGGTGAACGAAAACGGACATGAGTGGTTGCCTCCGGTGGGGGTGTGCTCGGGGCGTGCTCTGGCGGCCGGGCGCGCAGGGGTGGGCCGGGTGTGCCGGACAGGGCGTGGGTGGTGTGCGGGGTCCGCGTGTCAGGGACGGGTGGCGAGGTTGGTGAGGCGCAGTGCGGCGGCCGGCGGAAGGCCGGTGAACTCGGCGAGCCAGGCAGGGCGGTGGCCCTGTAGGGCGAGGATGTGAGCCAGGTGGACGCGTGGCTCGTAGGTCCCGCATCGGCTCCCGGCGCAGGCGAGGAGGTCGAGCAGGTACGTGCGCTCGACGCCGTCGTCCAGGGTCAGGCGGACGCCTGGGCAGGTGTGACCGGGCGGGTGGGGCGCGGGGGTGAGGTGGTCGGGGAGGCGCATGGCGGTGTCCTCCTTCGCGGGAGAGAGGCGGTCGCCACGCCACCCGCCAGGGCGGCTGTTGCGCCGGTCATGCCGGTGACAGTCGGCGCGGCACGCCGCAGCGGCGGATGGGCCACTGGCGGATCGGCATGGCGGTGATCGGGCTCGACGGCGGGATCATCGTCGTGATGAGGCTGTGTGCTCGCAACTGGTGTGACCCCGAGCGCCATTGACGTCTGATGGACTCCCGGGTGCGGGAGACGGTCTTCTACGGTGACCCCGACAACCGTCCGTCAGGCAGCACTACGGCTTCGGTCAGGGACGCGAGAGAGAGTCCGGACGCGGGGCCGGACTATGACCGGGACTGCAACTGCTGTCCATGTCCGCCCCCTTCCGATCCGGGCGCGGGACGAGACCCGCGCGGTTCACCGGACAGTCGCCCGGGCGGCGCCGCGGCATGCCACTGCGGCACGAGCCGCCTCCAGGCCGGCTCCGCCATACTTGCACATCGACGCAACAAGAGGCAACGCCACCCTCGGCCGTACAGACGGCGCCGGTGAGTGGTTCTGTTCACGAGATCTCGGCATCACCTGAGCCAGGCATGGGCTGATCCTTGGGGAGGAACAGAACGGCCCGTAGCGGCGGCGGTCAGCCGGTGAGCGGGCGTCCGAACATCCCGATCATTGAGGGTGACGCGGTGCGCGGCATGACCGCCGACGGCGCCGGAGCCACCGGGCCACGGATCCGGCGGTCAGCAGCGCGGCGGTGGTGACCGCTCACCGGTTGCCGAGCCAGGCGGCGAGCACGCCCGAGGCCACGCTGACGATCAGCGCGGGCCCCGCGCAGCAGACGATGGCTGCGCCGACGGCGGCCGCGAGCAGGGCTGCTGTTCCTCTCCGGGTGGTCGGGTCGTGGCGTTGGGGCGGGGAAGGGGCAACCCTCAACACGCTTTCCAAACGTTCGTCCGGGGGTTCGGGAGTGATCAGGAGTGCTCACCTGCTGGCGGCCACTCATCGAGTCTCACTCACGACCCGATAAGCCCCATGAGGCTGCTGGGAGGCGGCGGCGTGGCGGCGCGCGAGCAGGTCGCGGTGCCACCGCAGCACCGTGTCCGGACGCATCAGCGGCCGCAGCCTGGGCAGCACGTCCTTCGGGAGCTGGTGCAGCGGCGCCGCCATGAATGCCCGATCACCGGGTGGAACCGCACACTCTTCTTGCCGGGTCGGCGGTCCAGGACGGTGATCTGATGGCGCAGGACGAGGATTTCGACGTCCTTGTCCCTGTCGCTCATCGCCAGAGACGCAGCATGGCGAACGCGTTCGTGACGCCGAAATAGGCCAGTCGCAGCAGCACGGCCGATCACCATGTCGCAGCGATCGCCAACTGCGGGAGAGCACAGGCGCAAGCGGCCGCGGTCGCCGAACCGCACACCGGCTCCCACCAGGGCGGATAAGTTTTCGGCAAGGGCACCGCCCCCGCCGGGGCAATCGCCCATGGTCAGGACACGACGGAGCGCTGGGGCACGGTGCCCGCGTCGGTCGGCGTGGAGCGGGTGGTGTACTGCGGTACGGGGGCGTCGTCGCGGCCGGTGTCGCGCACGAGTCCGTACCGTTCGCGGTCGGCGGAGTTCGGGGCCGGGGGACTGGCGATGTCGTCGGCTGTCTCCTGCCAGGAGGAGGGCAGGACGTCGAGGTTGTAGTCCGCCTGGGTTTCGTTGAGGTGGAGTGTGACGCTGCCGTCGAGGTAGTAGTACTCGTTCTGCCACATCTGCTGGGCTCCCGGCGGCAGGATGATCAGTCCTTGCTGCCGGTTGCCCATCCAGGTGCCGCCGGCGGTCGCGCCCGGCTGACGGTCGTCCATGCGGTGGCCGCCGCCCGAGGCCACGTGGAACAGCCTTCCTTGCAGTCCGGTCCACGAGGGCATGGTCAGCAGCCCGGGGCGCAGCCCGTACATCACGTCCCAGTGGACGGTGAAGTAGCCCTTCCCGCGCAGTACCACCGTGTCCCCGCGGTGGACGAGCTGGTAGCCGTCCAGGTGTCTCTTGAGCCCCGTCATCGTCACCGTGGTCTGCGGGCGGTGGGGCAATGAGGCGGGCGGCCGGTCCGGCGGTGGCGCGCTGTCCAGGGTGTCGACCACGGACCCGTACCGCGGCCGGAGCGAGGGATGCGAGACGGCCGAGCCCCGTACCGGTGCCGGCCGTGACGGTGATGCGGATGCGGTGAGCGAGGGCGCGGGTGCCGGGCCGGAAGCCGTCGGGGCGGTGACCGGACGCGCCGACGGGCTGGACCATGGGGCCGCGTACACGAGCACGCCACCGACCACGGCGAGCAGCGCACTCGCCGCCACCACGGCCTTCGCGGTGAGGCTGGTCCCTGCGGTCCCTGCCGTCCCCGCCGTCGCGGAACCCCCGCTGCCTGAAGTGGCCGTGGTGCCGGCATGGCCGGCTGCCGCGGCGTGCGTTCCCGCGGACAGCCAGGGGCGCCAGGCCAGCAGTGCCGCCGGCACGGGCAGGAGGGCCAGGGGCGCCAGCAGTCCTTCCGGGGCCAGCATGCCTTCCTCGTGGCGCACGCACCGCGGGCACTGCCGTACATGGCGGCCGAGGCGTTTGCGCCACAGGCCGCTGGGGGCCCCGTTCCAGTCCAGGGTCAGCCGGGTCAGTTCCCCGCATGCGGGCCTGGCCGCGAGGGCCCGGACGATGACACGGGAGGTGTGCAGGCGCTCCTTCATGCGTTGCACCCGTACCGCCGCTTGATGGCCGGTCATGTCCAGAGCGGAGGCGAGCTCGGCCCGGGCGAGCCGGCCGGCCGTCTCCAGCCACCACAGTGACAGCAGCTCCCGGTCGTCCTCGTCGAGCCAACGGGTCGCGCGCACGGACTCCTCGCGTTGCCCGGACAGCCGCAGGTTGAGGATGACCCCCTCGGCGAAGTCGGCGGCCGGGTCGGGCCGGTGCTCAGCCGCGTCGAACGCCGCTCCTGTCGTCTCCCTCCTGCCGCGCCTGCGGATGTGGTCGCGGACCTCGTTCACGGTGATGGTGATCACCCAGGACCGGAACGCCTCCGGGCGCTCCAGTCCTCCGATGCCGCGCAGGATGCGCATCATCGTCTCCTGGACGATGTCGTCGACGTCGTCGCCGTACGGGTGCGCACGCGCCGCGACGCTGTAGACCAGCGGAAGCGTCCGGGAGCTGAGCTCTTCCAGGGCGCCGCGATCGCCGGCCCGAGCCGCGGCTATCACGTCGGCCGCGGGCGCGGCATGCCTTGGCATCGGGTCTCCCTTCGACCTGACGCGGGTACGAAGCCCCGCTCGCGGCGACCGAGCCGGGTTGCGGGGGTCCTCGGGCAATCGCCGTCGGTATCACACACACCGTGGCAGCGATGTCATCGTAAGGGGTGAGCGCTGACAGCCATGGGCGGGCCGGTGGAACCGTGGCGGCCGGGGATCAGCGGGAGTGACGCGGGGACGTACGCAGACGCGAGCGGCTGCGTACGAAGACGAAGACCGCGGCGACGCCGGCGAGAACGACGCCCGCCAGTCCTGTGACGGCCCACAGAGCACCGACGTTGTTGCCGGTGTCCGCCATGGTGCCGGTGGAGGCGCCCAGGGGGGTGGCCGCTCGGCCGGTCCGGGCCGGGGAGGGTGCCGGTCCTGTCGCGGCGGAGGAGGCGAGAGCGGTGAGCACGGTGTCGGTGCCCGCCCGGCTGACGGAGAAGCGCGCCCCGCCGATGGCGAGACCGGTACCGGAGACTGTTGCGGTCGTCGAACCGACGGTCAGCTCAGGGGAGTTCCGGGAAAGAAGGATCTTCGCGCCTGTGACGACCTGCAGTCTGCGCAGGGTCGTGTCGCGTGCCTTGCTGAGGTCCAGGACGGCCGAGGAACCGGTCAGAGCGACCGCGCTGGATGTCCGCAGAGAGGTCCCGGAGACGATCAGGCTGCCTTTGGCGACGGTGGTGGCGCCGGTGTAGGCGGCGCTGGTGACGGTGGTGGCCGCGGCTCCGCTCTGCGTCACCGATCCGGCACCGGTCACCGCCGGGAGGGAGGTGGGTGTCCCGGTGTTGCGGAGCACGAGTGAACCGTTGTCGATCACTTTGTCAAGGGCTCCGCCGGTGTGGAGGCTCCCGTCGCCGCCCGCGGTCCCGGAGCCGAGACGGAGGGTCGCATTCCTGTCGATCGTGGTGGATCCGTCGTAGTACTGCGCTGCTGCGAAGGTCACGTCGTTGCCGCTGGTGCCGGCGATGACGACGTCCCCGGCGCCGGGAGCGCCGAGGGTGTCGTGGTACATGCCGCCGCCGATGGGCGCGCCCAGGGTTACCGGTCCGTTGTAGTCGAAGGTGAGCCGGGAGCGCTGCCGTCTGGCGTGCAGGTTGATGTAGACCGTCTGCGCCGTGCCGGGCATGAAGATCTGGTGCGTGGTCCCGTCGCCCCACTGGACGTCGGCGCCCTCGATGTTGGTGCCGCGCTTGTTCAGTTTGTGGGCCACGGGCCGCCAGTTCAGTGCGGGGTCGCTCAGTGAGGGCGCCGCCCCGTCGCCGCTGTCACTCCAGCTGTAGACGCCGGTGAGGATCACCTTGCTGCCCGGGCGGGAGTGCACATTGACGTCGTTGCCGTACTCGTGGCTGTAGAAGTTCTGCCGCTGTACGACAGTGTGGTTGAGCGGGGTGTCGATGATCCATGAACCGCGGTTGACGACGGAGCGGGCGCCTGGCAGTTCGGCGGCACAGGTGGTGCTCGCGAAGTTGACGCCCGTACCGTTGTCGAAGATGCCCGAGAACGGGTTGGTGCCACAGATCTGGAGCGTTCCCCACATGTTCCGGGGCTGGGTGACCTGGCCGGAGCCGCTGATGATGCCCAGGTTGAACAGCCGGGTCAGCGACAGACGTAGTGTGCCGTCCACCCGGATGTTGTCCTGGTTCTGCTGGTAACCGGGCGTGTTGTACGGGAAGGACCCGATCAGGCCGGTCGTACCGCCGGTGCCGTACTGGAGGGTTGCCCCCGCGTCCACGGTGACCGCGGGCTCGTCGGGACTGCCGACCACGACGTACGGGTGGTTGCCGCCCGGGATCTGGACCCTCTGGTGCTGCAGGGAGTGCGGCAGGGTGAAGGTGCTGTCCTTGGCGAGGGCCAGCGTGCCGGTGCCGGACACGCGAAGGGCTCCTTCACCGCTGATCACGCCGGTGTATGTGTGGGTTCCCTGCGGGACGCGCACGACCGCGTCGCCGGTCAGGACGACATCACGGTTCGCCAGGACGGCCGAGGTGATGTCGCCGTCTGCGGCGACCGCGCTGCCCGCCGCTACCACCGGTGTGACGGCTCCCGCGACGAGAGCCGACGCCAGGACAAGGTGCCAAGATCGATTCATCGAGTCAGGGTGCTTCCTGAAGTGCTGGTGATCCTTACGGACGTGAAGACCGGTGGCCGGCCACCGGGATCTCAAAAACCCGGAGAAGTTCTCCATTCCACCTACGTCGCCCGTCGGGGAGGACGAGGCGCAGGGGCATTGAGGACTTGCCCACCTGGCACACGGAAGGCATCGGGTCCTGGGGAACGGTTCAGGACAAGCGCGAGTGGGTCGCGTGCAACGCCGCGGTTACCCCTGGTCATTCAGCAGAATGGGGCGAGTTGACGCCCTCACAATGGAAGGTCGGGCATGCGGGGGCGGTGGAGCCTGTTGGAGGCCGAGCAGCTTGAGCTCCACCGTCAGGGCCGTGTTCGGCCCTGCGGCCTCGGATTCGACGATGCGCCGCCTGCCGGCCGAACTGGACGGCAAGACCCTGATACGGATCGTGAAGGTACGGCGGCGGGTGCGCTGGCATGTGTGGATGCTGCTCCACCGGCGGCCCGGCGGCCCGGCGGCTTCCCGTGGCTCACGGTCGCCGAACGGAGGCTGACGGGCTGGATCGTCGTCGGCCTGGACGCCCCCGTCATCACGAGCGCGTCCATGAAGCAAGGGGCCGCGGCCACGTTCAAGGGCACGCTCAGCTTCCACCCGCTGGGCAGCTGGCCGGCGAACCCCGGCGAGAGCCTCGCGATGGAACTGCGAGCGGGCAACGCAGGAGCCAACACCGTGGACGACCACATCCGCGTCCTAGTCGCCGCGCTGGATCAGATACGTAGGCTCCCCGAGCAGGCGTGGGAGACCTCGCTGACACAGGACGGCGACGTCCAAGCGGCCTACCGGGCCGGGAGTTGACCGGGAACCGGGGGCCAGGGCCGGATCACCCGGTTTCGCGGACCAGACCCTGGAGGAGCCCCTGGGGATGTGGCACATGGCCGGGATGTAACAGATCCCGGGAATGTGCCACATCGTGCTACGACGCCCCGTGACTACGACGCCTCGTGGCGCCCCCGGTCGCGGCGGCGCAGGAAGAGCAGGCCGCCGGCGACGGCGGTGACGCCCACAGCGGCCGTCCACCCGACGATCTCCCCGGAACCGGTCGCGGCGAGGCCGCCCCCAACGGCGGGGGAGGCGGAAGCGGCGGGCTTCGGAGCGGCCTTGGTGTCCGTTGCCTTGTCCCGCGTGAACGCCAGCGTCCCGAAGCCGAGCTGGTCGAACCCGCCGCTGTTGGGCCCGTAGTCCCCGCCGCCGCCCTCGGGCGCGGCTTTGGCGGCGATCTGCGTGAGGTACGTGGCGGACAGTCCGCGCCGCTTGGTGTAGTGGTTGGCGGCCATGGCCCAGACCGGCCGCATCTGCGCCGGGCTGGCGGTGGCGACGTTGGTGGGGTGCTGGATCCCCGGCCGATGGTCCACGAGGGCGTAGGGCGTGTACGGCACATGTCCGCCCAGGCTCCACTTGGCCACGTACTGAGCGCCCTTGAGGAAGCGGTTGTCGTCGTAGCCGTACAGGTCGATGCCCTGGTTCCAGGCCATCTCGCAGATGGTGCTCATCAGCCCGACGCCCATCAGCGAGTGCCCCTGGTCGCGCCCGGCCTCCATCCACTCGGCGAGCCCGTCGTCGTGCACGACCGGGATGGCGTGCTTGATCGAGCCCATGCCGTCGCCGTGCTTGAAGTACTCGACGGCCCGCTCGACCTTGGCCTGGTCGTCGCAGAAGATCCCCGTGGCCAGCGCGCAGGCCATGTTGCACAGGTCCCAGTTGGGCCAGTAGTGGGGGGCGGGGGTGCCGTTGTTGTGGTTGACGAGAAAATCCTCACTCACCGAGTAGAAGACGTCGAGCAGCATCTTCTGGAATCTTTCGAGTGCGAAGTCGCTGTGGTCGCGGACGAGTTCGGCTGCGTTGGCGGCCTAAGCGGCCACCGGCCCCGAGACACGATCTCATCGGAGGCGGGCACCAGCTGGACGATCTCCTTGGCTCAACCAGTAGTTGTGGGCCGCCGGGGCTCCGTCACGGTGGCTGTCTGCCTGGACACGCACCTCGGAGTACTCGGCCGTGCTTCCACTCGGGATCGCAACGACAGGGTCCTCTCCAGCAGCACAGTACGAAGGCCACGACGCACCCCGTCGTTGAACGCCCCGGCCGGCGCTGCTGGATAGGCTCGGGGCGTGCAGCCAAGCGGCACGCAGCCGAACCACGCGTTCGCCGGAGAAGCCCGGGGCGAGCTGTCGTCCCGGGCGGCCCGGGCGTTGTGGTGGGGGTCGGGCGGTCTGGTGCTCGGCGTGCTGGGCACCTCGGTGCTCGTCGCCGGTGCGGAGCACGGCCGGCGCCTGCCGGTGACCGTGGTCCTGGTCCTTGCGCAGGCATGTGCCCTGCGGTGGCAGACGCGCGCACCCATGGCCGTACTGGCCGTCAACGCGCTGACGGGGCTCACGGTGTGGGCTCTGCTGCCCGCCGTGTCCTTGTCGGGGGCGCTGCTCGCCGCGCAGTTCACGTTGTGCGTGCTGTCGGCCACCAGGCCGCGGCGGGTGTCGGTGTGGGTGCTTGCGGCGATGTGCCTGCCGGCGCCGTTGGCGCTCGGGGCGGCCGGCGCCGCGGGGCCGGCGGTCTATCTGCTGGCGGTGGTCCTGGCGTGGACCGCGGGGCAGTGGCGCAGGGCACAGCAGGACCGGATACGGGCGGAGGCGCGCCGGGCTGTGGTGGAGGAGCGGGCGCGGATCGCGCGCGAGGTGCACGACGTCGTGGCGCACACCCTCTCAGTGATGGTCATTCAGGCGGGCGCCGCCGACGACGTGTTCGTCCAGCGGCCCGAACAGGCGCGTGAGGCGTTGCGGGCCATCGAAACGGGTGCCCGCTCGGCACTGGGCGAACTGCGCTTGCTGCTGCGGGCCTTCCATTCCGACGCGGGGGCGGGCGCGGCTGGGGATCAGTGGGGGCAGCAGCCCTCGCTCGCGCGTCTGCAGGAGCTGGCCGACAGCGTGCGTGCGACCGGGATCACCGTGCACGTGCACTGCGAGGGCGCAACCGACACCCTGCCGGCCACGGTGGACCTGGCGGCATACCGGATCGTCCAGGAGGCCCTCACCAACACCGTGCGCCATGCCGCCGGTGCCGACGCAGTGAGCGTGCGAGTGACGGCCGAAGGGGAGTGCGTGAAGGTCACTGTGGTCGACAACGGCCGTACCCGGCAAGGTGGTCCGGCCATGAGGGGAGCGGGCCGCGGGCTGGTGGGGATGAAGGAGCGTGCCCGGCTCGTGGGCGGCAGCCTGCGTGCCGGGCCGTTGCCCGAAGGAGGCTTCGAGGTGACGGCGCAGTTGCCCGTGGGGGACGGGTCATGACGCTGCGCGTGGTGGTGGCCGACGACCAGACGTTGGTCCGTACCGGGTTCCGCCTGATCATCGATGCGCGGGACGACCTTGAGGTGGTCGGTGAGGCGGCCGACGGCCAGGAGGCAGTACGGCTGACCCGGGAACTGACACCCGACGTGGTGCTGATGGACGTACGCATGCCCGTCGTGGACGGCATCGAGGCGACCCGGCAGATCGCGCGGTACGGCAGCCCGGCCAGGGTGCTCGTGCTGACCACGTGGGACGTGGACGCGCACGTCGTCGCCGCTCTGCGGGCCGGAGCGAGCGGCTTCCTGCTCAAGGACATCCGACCCACCGAGCTCGTCGACGCGATCCGCCTCACCGCGCGCGGCGACGCGCTGCTGGCGCCCGCCGTGCTCAGCCGCGTCCTCGACCGGTTCCTGCGCACCACGCCCGACCCGGCACCGCCGCCCTCCCTGCAGGACCTCTCCGGTCGCGAACGGGAGGTGCTCACCCTGATCGGCCAGGCCCTGTCCAACGCCGAGATCGCCGAACGGCTGCACTTGGCGGAGGCCACGGTCAAGAACCACGTCACCGCGGTACTGCGCAAACTGGGCCTGCGCGACCGCGTCCAGGCCGTCGTCGCCGCCTACGACCACGGCCTCGTGCAGCCGCGCCGCCCCTGACACCTGCCTCCTCCTCAAGGAGGAGGCAGGGCCACGATCCTCCTGCGTTCCCAGTGCCGGACCGCTCCCATGGCCGATCCACGGGCGGGGTGGCCGGCCGTAGCGTCGACGTGTGATCGACGACCTGCCTTGCCTCATGTATCTGCTCGCCTACGACGACGCGGCCGAAGGCCCCTACGACCGCCCCCGGACCCAGTTGCTGCTCCGGGCCGCCGCCCTCGTCGACCTCGCCGTGCGCGGCCGGCTGCGGGAGGACAACGGCACGGTCACCGTCTTCGGCACCCGACCGACCGGCGTCCCCGCCCTGGACGGCATGCTGCACGACGCGGCCGGCGGCCACGGCTGGAAGCACCTCGCGCGCACCCATCGCAAGCGGACCCTGACGGAGGTGGAGGACCACCTCACCGCGGCCGGAATCCTCACCGCGAAGGAACCCCGCACCCCCTTCGGCACCCGGCGGCTGACCCTGACCGACCGCGCCGTGCCCGCCGCCCTGCACGCCCGCATGTCCGCGGCGCTGCGCGGGGACGAGCCCGTGCAGCGCCTCCCCGCCGCCGACACCGCGCTGCTGGCGCTGGCCGCGGCGGCCGGCGTCCACTCGGTCGTCTCCCGGCAGGACCGCAAGACCTACCGGACCCGTATCGACGCCTGCACGACAGCTCTCGCCGCCCTCGCCCCCGGCCTGGAGAAAGCAGTACGCGACCTGCCGACGACCATGATCGCCGCCCAGGGCGGCATGGGCGGCAGCTGACCGGACGAAACGGGGAGACGATGACCATGCGCCGCGTCCTGACCGCCCTGTGCTGCGCCCTGACCGCCGTCATCGTGACGGCCTGGTCCGCAGCTCATCGAGGACACCAACTCGATGATGACGATGTGCATGTGGTTCTTCTTCGGCAACGCCGTGGTGCTTGCCGTGGGCGACGGCGTCCACTGGCCCACCGTCGTGCTCTGCGTCGCCGCGCTCACCGTAGTGCGCATCCTTCCGATCATGCTCGCCTTCCTCGGCTCGACGTTCACCTGGCGAGAACGGCTCATGGTCGGCGCGCTCGGACCACGCGGCACCACCTCCATCGTGTTCGGCCTGCTCGCGTTCAACGCTCTGCCGGACGGGCCGTACGCCGACACCGCCCTGTACGCCATGACCCTGACCTTGCTCGGCAGCGTTCTGCTCCACGGCGGCGGCTCGGTGGTCATCGCCCGGTCCCTGACCGGCCCGACCCCGTCGGCTGCCGGCGGCCCGGGCTCCCCGAGGACTGACGAGGCGGACGCACAGGTCGTCGCCATGCGGAGCTGATGTGCCTGGCGGTGCTGCGTTCCTCGCGGTGCTGTCGTGTCATGCGGTGCTGCCATGTCTTGCGGTGCTGCCGTGCTTGCGCCGCATCCGCCTCGCGGCCCCGACGTCTACCACCCCAGGCCGGTCTTCTCCAGCCACTCGGCGGGGGCGGACCCGACAGTCGCCGGATGTGCGGAGAGCGGCCGGGCGTCCAGGCTGGAGGCATGACACAGCATGTTCGCGACAAGGAGCCCGAGACCACCCTCGGAGCATCGGTCGACATCGACGTGCCGGGCCGTGACGCCACACCTGGCAGAGGCGGGTTGCTCGAACTTCTCGGCCTGACGCTGGCGGCGGGCGCGGGCATCCTGTTCGTCGTCCGTCCTGAGTTCTACGAAGCAGCGGTGCACACCTTCGCCACGCGGGCGGCCTCACTGCTCCACTGAGCCGCCCAGGGGGTTCCTGAGGCGTTCGCAGGCGGCGGTGCCGTCCTTGATCTCGATGAAGCCGCGGGTTCGGATCCGGCTCCGCCGCCCCTGCCTCCCCCTACGCCGGTTTTGGTTGGTCCGGTTGAACACCGCGTCCGCCCCGGAGCCGACGGGTGCCGAGTCCCTGCGCGCCCGCGGGACGCTCAGGGCGCTGTATGGGTACGTCCGTCCGCACAGATGGGCCGTCGTGCTCGGTCTGCTGTGCGCGCTGACCGGGGCCGCCGGGGGGCTGTTGCAGCCGCTGGCTACGAAGACGCTGGTCGACCGACTCTCGTCGGGCGGCACGATCGGCACCGTCCTGCTGATGTTGACCGTGCTGGTGCTGCTGAGCACGGTGGCCGAGGCGTTCGGTACCTATGTGCTGGAACGGACGGCGGAGTCGGTGGTGCTCGCCGCCCGCCGCAGCCTCATCGGCCGGTTGCTGCGGTTGCAGCTGGCAGACGTGGACCGGATGCAGCCGGGGGATCGGATGTCCCGGGTGACCTCCGACACCACGCTGCTGCGGGCCGTCAGCACCCAGGCGTTGGTCTCCGCAGCGACGGGGCGGTGACGCTCGTCGCCGCGGTCGTGGTGTTGGCGTTCAGCACCGTCGCGCCCACGATCACGAGGATCGCGACGCCCATGCTGCCGATGATGTCGAACGTGGTGCCGCTGTGCGGCCCGGCGGACAACAGATCCGAGAACGATAGCTGGGGCTCGATGACCCGCTGCCCATGGACGCCGCCCCGGAGCCGCTGGACGACGCCCCGTCCTCCGCCGTGCTGCGCAACGCGTTCTTGCCTGCCAGCAGCAGGGACAAGCCATAAGCCCCTACGACGAGGCCGGCAGCCCCTACGACGAGGCCGGCGCCGAGCGCCGCCAGGCGCCGCTGGACGGCAGCCGCCGACAGGTCCATGCGAGCCGGCGCCATGCCGGCGATCACGAACGGCATCCACGTGATCGTCGGGTAGAAGCCGGTGAGCAGCAGATCGAGCACTCCCACGTCGCTGAGCCGGTGGAGCGGGTCGTAGGCGTTGATGTTCTGCTGGACGGAGTCGCTCAGCCGCGTTGTCAGGACGAACGCCAACTGCGGCATGACGAGCGCAAGCCCCGCCGCGATCACCACGAGGGTCCCCGCGCGCTGTCGTACCAGGGGCAGGGCGAGGAGGAAGGAGACGCCGTAGAAGCCTAGGATGATCACGCCGCCGTATTCCATCGCCATAGCGGTGCCCAGCGCCGGCAGGATCACGGCGCGGATCGCGATCCGGACTTTCGCCTGCCGGCCGGCGAGGCCGGTCTTCGGCTCGAAGCGGCCGGCGATCAGCATCAGCGAGAACCCGGCGAAGGTGGCGAACAGGACCGACGAGTGGCCGTCGACCAGGTATCGGACCCAGCTGGCGACGCCGTGCGTGGCCGACAGCGGGGGGCCGATGTGCACGATGTACATGCCGAACACCGCCAGCACGCGGGCCAGTTCCACTCCGACCAGGCGTCCCATCGAGGGACCGCCAGGTACCTGCCCGGCGGACTCGGGCGAGGTTCGGGGCCCTGGAGGCGAGTTCCCCTGCTGTGCCGGTGTCTCCTGCGGCGGCTGTGCCTGTGTCGGACGGAGAACCTCTCGGTGCCGTCAGGAGGCGGACCATCCGGCAGGCTTCGGTAATGCCCCCGCCGACCGGCCGGGACCGCCCCGCCGACCGGCAGAACAGCGCCGCGCCGGCCGTCCGACGGGTCCGGACGAGCAACTGCCCTACTTGATGACGGCGTTGGCCACCACAGCCGCAAGCCCGAGCAGCAGGGCCAGTGTCGGCACCGTCGCCACCACCAACGGTCACTCGGACAGCAACAGCCGCACCGCGGCGCGCACTCCGTGATGGGTCTGGTCACCACGCCGAGCGATCACATGCGCGTCACCGCGCGCCAACCGTGCGCGGGCGTGCCCTTGCGCTCCCGTCCTCCGGAAAGGAGCACTCCGAGGTGTAGGGCTTCGCCTAGAAGACAGTCGGACCGGGCCGATGCGTGGTCTCCCCAGGTGAATGGTTGAACCGGGACCGTTTCGGTCTCCGTAGGGCTGTCGGGTTCGGAAGGGGCTGGAGGCCATGGAACGAGCGGCAGTAGTCGCCGGACTCGGGGGCTGGGTGCCCCCCATGGTCGTCACCAATGACCAACTCGCGGAGGTCCTCGACACCACTGACGAGTGGATCCGCATCCGTACCGGTATCCGGGAGCGACGCTGGGTCTGCCCGGGGCAGTCCACCGGTGACCTGGCCGTCGAGGCCGCGCGGCGGGCGCTGTCGTCCGCCGGGGCGGAGGGCGTGGACGCGATGGTCCTCGCCACCAGCTCCCCGGACCGGCTCTGCCCGGCGACCGCGCCCGAGGTGGCCGCCCGCCTGGGACTAGGACCGGTCCCCGCGTTCGATGTGGCGGCGGTGTGCACGGGCTTCGTGTACGCCCTTGCGACAGGGGCCGGCATGATCGCGCTCGGCGCCGCCGACAGCGTGCTGGTCGTGGGTGCGGACGCGTTCTCCACCCTTCTCGCCCCGGACGACCGCTCGACCCGGGTGATCTTCGGTGACGGCGGCGGTGCGGTGGTGCTGCGCGTAGGGTCGCCGTCCGAGCCGGGTGCGCTCACGGGGCTGAACCTCGGCAGCGACGGGACCCTCAGCGATCTGATCGAGGTCCCGGCGGGCGGGTCCCGGCAACGGTCCACGGGGGTGCCGGCCAAGACCGAGGACACCTACTTCACCATGCAGGGGCAGGCCGTCTACGCCCAGGCGGTGCGGCGAATGGCGGAGTCGGTGCGGGAGACCGCCGCGCGCACCGGATGGAGCCTGGAGGAGATCGACTCCTTCGTGCTGCACCAGGCCAACGCCCGGATCCTGACGGCGGTCGCCCGGCGGCTCTCGCTGCCCCCGGAGCGGTTCCTCTCCAACATCGGCACGCGGGGCAACACGGTCGCCGCATCGATCCCCCTCGCCCTGGCCGACACGGTCGCCTCCGGTGAACTGCGCCCCGGGCACAAAGTGGTGCTGGCCGGCTTCGGCGGCGGGCTCACCTGGGGATCGGTGGCCCTGGTCTGGCCTCACCTCGCAGCGCACCCGACCGAACTGTCCGAGCTCGCGGCGACCTCCGCCGGACCTGTGGGCGGCACCGCCTGATCAATGCCCCCGATACCCCCACTTCACCAGGAGGCCTCCGTGGACGCGGAGTCGATCATCGCGCAGTTGCTGACCCCCGAGGGACGGTCCGATCCCTACCCGCTGTATGCGCGTGCCCATGAACTGGGGCCCGTCATGCCGGCCGGTGACGGCATGGTGCTGGTCTGCGGCTACGAAGCCTGCAAGCAGGCCCTGCGCCATCCGGGCCTGGGAGCCGACATCAACATGGTGACCTGGGGCGCCAGCCTGGACGAGCATCCCTCGCTGGCCATGCTGAGCCGGTCCCTCCTGGTCGCCAACCCGCCCCACCACGGGAGGCTGCGGTCATCGATGTCCCAGGTGTTCACCGCACGCCGTGTGACCGCCCTGGAACCCCAGATCGTCCGTATCACCGACGCCCTGCTCGACACCCTCGCCGAGAGCGGCTCCTCCCCGGTCGAATTCATGGACGCCTTCGCCTTCTCCCTGCCGGCCCACGTCATCTGCGAACTGATCGGAGTCCCGGCCGAGGACCGTCACCGCTTCCGGGGCTATGCAGGCGATCTGATGGCCACTCTGGAACTGCTGGCCGACCCCTCCGGCCTCGAAGCCGCCGACCGGGCGGCGGTGGAGGTCGATCACTACTTCACCGCGCTCGTCGAGGCGCGACGGGGCGATCCACGCGACGACCTGGTGAGCGCTCTGGTAGGCGTCCAGGAGCAGGAGGCGCAGCTGGACGACGAGGAACTCGTCGCGAACCTCACCCTTCTGCTGCTGGCAGGCTTCGAGACCACCACAAACCTCCTCGGCAACGGGCTGCAACAGCTCTTCGAACACCCCGATGTGATGGCCGGACTGCGGGCCGGAACCATCCCGATGCAGGGCTTCGTCGACGAGGTGCTGCGCTATGACTCACCGGTGCAGCTGAGCAACCGGATCGCGCTGGCGGACGGTGTCTCGATCGGGGGCCTGCCGGTTCCGGCAGGGAACCACGTGGTGCTGCTGCTGGGTGCCGCCAACCGGGATCCGTCCCGCTACGACGGCCCCGGACGGTTCGATCCCCGCCGTCAGGACATCCAGCCGCTCAGCTTCGGCGGGGGTGCGCACTACTGCCTCGGTGCCATGCTGGCCCGTCTGGAGGCCTCCACCGCCTTCGGCCGGCTGCTGTCCCGGTTCCCCGCCCTCGGCCCCGCTCCCGGAGACGGCCCGGCCCGCCGTGACCGGCTCACCCTGCGTGGCCATGAGACCCTGCCGGTCGTCCTGGCCTGACGATGAACGGCCGGTGAGGTTTAGGGAAACTCCTATCGTGGCCAATTCCGAGGTTTTGACCGGCCTCGCTGTGAAACCTTTCGGTGAGGTTGGCCCAAAGCCCTTCGGAGGGGAATCAGTTGTCGTTCAATGCGGGATCAATTCAGCGGTCCCTCGGCGTCCTCACACCTTCCAGTGAGGAGTCCCTGATCGCCGAACGGGCCGGCGGCAAAGCGAGAAACCTTCATACCCTGACCGCCGCCGGTTTCCAGGTGCCGAGCTGGTCGGTGATAGGCCTCGACGTCTTCGCGGAATTCTCCCACGCCAGCGGACTGGACGAGCGTCTGGGAGATCTGCTCGCCGATGGCTGGGACGACAGGGCTGCGCAGGTCGCCGCGGAAATCTCCGCACTGATCGAGGGGGCGCCCCTCGACGAGCGTATCGCCGCGGCCATCGCCCTGGCCTACCAGGAGGCCGGGCGCGGTCTGGTGGCCGTCCGCTCGTCCGGCGCGCAGGAGGACGGGACCGAGCACTCCTTCGCCGGCCAGTTCGACAGCTATCTCAACGTCTCCGGACTCGACCAGGTCACCGCCCATGTCCGGCGCTGCTGGGCCTCCGGATTCTCGGAACGGTCCATGAGCTATCGCGCGCAGCGCGGACTGCCGCCCGATGGCGGCGGCGTCGCCGTCATCGTCCAGCGCATGGTGCCCGCCGAGCGCAGCGGCGTGCTGTTCACCGCCGATCCGACGGCCGGCCGCGCGGACCGTTATGTGGTCGGCGCCGTCCATGGGTTGGGGGAGGGGCTGGTCTCTGGCGCGGTCGACGCCGACACCGTCGTCCTGGACGCCGCCACCGGCGAGCCGCTGAGCACCGTGATCGGCGCCAAGCAGGAGCGCTACGACGCCGGCACCGGACCGGGCTGCGAGGTGTCGCCGGTCGCCGACGAAGACCGCAAGGCGCTGTCCCTGACCGCCGACGACCTCGCCCGCCTGCACGCGGTCGGGATACGCGCCACCGAACACTACGGCAGCCCGCAGGACATCGAGTGGGCCATCGCCGACGGCACCCTGTGGGTACTGCAGAGCCGCCCGATCACCACCCTCGGCCCCGCCGTCGACGCCGCGCCGGAACCCGAGGGGGAGCTGCGAATTTGGGACAATTCCAACATCATCGAGAGCTTCAGCGGCGTCGTCTCCCCGCTCACCTACAGCTTCGCCGCCGACACCTACGCCAAGGTGTACGAGAGCTACGCCCGTGCGCTGGGCGTCCGGGGCGACAAGCTGCGCGAGGTCCAGGAGTGGACCCCGCACCTGCTCGGCTACATCCACGGGCGGGTCTACTACAACCTGTACCACTGGTACCGCATGGTGCGCCTGGCACCGCTCTACCCGCTCAACCGCCGTGTGCTGGAGAAATCCCTGGGTGTCGCCGAGAGCATTTCGGACGAGACCGCCGACGCGCTTCATCCCTTCACGCCACGCCCCGGGCTGCGCGGCCGAGTTTCCCGGCTGGCTCGTACGATGACCTTCGCCAGAAGGTTTCTGGCCATCCGGAAATCCGTTGAGACCTTCCACCGGGATTTCTACCGGGCGTATGAGGTTTTCAACAATATCGATTACAACGCGCTGCCCGGTGACGAGACCTATCGCCGTTTCCGCCGGCTGCAGAGGGAACTCATCGAGAAGTGGGGCCCGATGCAGGCCCTCGACGCCACGATCCTGCTCTCCGTCGGACTGCTGGCCCTGCTCACCCGCAGATGGCTGCCCGACGCCCCCGAGTGGTTCACCTGGGCCGCGGCCTCCCCCGGCAGTGACGTGGAGTCCGCCGAACCGGTCTGGGCGCTGGCCGAGTTGGCAGCGAAGGCGCGCGCCGACGACGAGGTTCGCAATCTGCTGGAACACACGCCCGACGCCGACGCCTACGGGGCGCTGCGCGACGCCGGCCACACGGAGTTCCTGGCCGCCTTCGACGCGTACGTCGCCGACTACGGTTACCGCAGCCCCGACGAACTCAAGCTCGAAGTCCCCGACCTGCACGAGAATCCCGCCGGGCTGTTCACCCTGCTGCGCGACGCCCAGCCCGGGGCCACGAGCGGCAGCGCGGGCGATCACGGCGGCGAGGCCGACTCCTATCTCGACCGGCATCTGCGCGGCCCCCGTCGCTGGGTGTACGAGCGGGTGCGGCGCAAGGCCCGGGCCGCGCTGGCCGACCGCGAACGGCTCAGGTTCTGCCGCACCCGCGCCTTCGGCGCGGCCAAGCGCATGCTGCGCGCCATGGGCCGTGACCTCGCCCGCAGCGGGGCCATCGCCACCTGGGACGACGTGTTCATGCTGCGCCTGGAGGAGATCAGGGGCGCCTACGAGGGCATGATCGCGCACGCCGAGCTGACGGAGCTGGCCGCACTGCGCCGCAGGCAGCTGGCCGCCGATGCCGAGCTGCGCGCCCCCTCGCGATTCACCACCCGCGGCGCCCCGTACTGGTCGGGCAATCTGGAGCGGGCCGGCTGGACCAGTGGTCCCGCCGCTCGCAGTGGTGCCCGCGAACTGCGCGGTACCCCCTGTTGCCCCGGCGTCGTCGAAGGTCCGGCGGTGGTCACCGACACCCCGCGTGACATCGGCGGCGGCATCCTGGTCACCTACCGCACCGACCCCGGCTGGGTGGCCGCGTTGCGCTCGGCTGCCGCGCTGGTCATCGAACGGGGCAGCCCGCTCACCCATGTCGCCGTCGTGGCCAGGGAGTTGGGCATCCCGACCGTGGTCCAGGTCAAGGACGTCACCACCGAGATCCGTAGCGGCACCCTGCTGCGCGTCGACGGCGCCGCCGGCACGGTCACCGTACTTGCCGAACCGCCGGACGGCGGCACAGCCGTCGCGCCCCCGGACAATCCCAGGACGGAGATACCTCAGTGATCCTCACCGAGGACCAGCTGCAAGGCCTGCTCGACAAGTCGCTGGCCGAACTGCCCCGGGGCGCCGGGTGGGCCGTCGTACTCGAGGGCTCCATCGCGGAGGGGTTCGGCAACCCCTCCTCCGACATCGACTTCCTGCTCATCGGCCGCGCCGAGGAAGACCTGCCGACCATGCCGTCGCTGCTGTTCGTCGACGGACGCCGGGTGGAGATCCGCACCCGGTCGGTGCGTCAGATCGCCGAGCAGTTCCGCGCCCTTCAGGAGGGGGCCAAGCGGCCCGGCCGGCTCTCCGAGGATCTGCTCAACCGCTGCCAGCGGTTGCTGCACAGTCACCCGCTGCGTGGCCACGGCCTGGTCGACGAGGTCAAGGCGATGCTGCCGGTGGAGCGGTTCGCCCGTATCGCCGCCGACTGGTGGGCGCACCGGGCCCGGCAGTCCCTGCGGCACGCAAGGGCACTGCTCTGCCTCGGCGAGACCGATGAGGCGGTCGACTGGTCCCGCGCCGGACTCGTCCAGACGATCAAGTCGTGGGCGGCCGGCCAGGGCGAGACCTACCTCGAACCCAAGTGGCTGTCCATGCAACTGGACCGGGCCGACCGGCCCGACGTGCGCGACCGGTACTGGGAGCTGGAAGCCGCCGCCCCGGCCCCCGGCGATGCCGACGCCGCCCGCGCCCACCTGACCGCCTGTCTCGCCTTCGCCGAGGACCTTGGTCTCACCGGCGTCTCCTGGCGCCCCGACCGGCTCACCGTCGGGCGCGTCGCCGGGGTCACCACCTGGCAGACCGGAGAGCGGGTCCACATCATCCGCGGGCGGCGCGAGGTGTTCGCACTCGGCGACCACGCCGGAACGGTCTGGCGCTCCCTCGTCCCGGGCCGGCCTCTGACCGAGGTGCTCGCCGCGGCCGAGCACACCGGCGTGGCCGACCCCGGACCGCTGCTGGCCGCGTTCCTGCGCTACGGGCTGATCCGGCTGGCGTGGAAGGGCGGCGGCACCGTCACCCCGTCGCTGCCGCTCGCCGCGCCGCCCGGCCCCATCACCCCGCCGCCCTCCACCGCGCAGCCGCTGCTGTCGGTGCGCGGCGCGGCCGTCAGCGGCCCCGACGGCATCGACCTGGTGCCGCTGCCCGCCCACCGGTTCGCCGCCGCCACCATGGCCCTGGTGTGGTCCAACGTCGTCGTCGAGAACGCCATCGAGGACCTGACCGGCGCCCTGCAGCGCGGTCAGTGGCGGGTCGCCGAACTCACCGCACGCCGCGCCGTGCACGCCGCGCTGCGCGGACTGTTCAGCGCGTACGGCGTCAACCCGCTGCCCGCCGACTCCGACCTCGTACGCCGTATCGATCTGCTGCCGCCGGCGACCCGCCCGATCCGGGAGCGTGCCGAGGAACTGCTGCGGCGCACCGTCGACTCGGCGGAGCGCGGCGACGGCCTCCTCGCGGATCTGCGCTCCTATGTCGAACTGGTGCGAGGTACCGCCGGCGCCGACGCCTTCCCCTCCTCCTTCGACTCCGCGGACACCTGGCGGGCCACCCTGGAGCTCGGCTACGACTGGCTGCGCATCGGCGCCTACCTCGACGCGGAACTGCCCCTGGAGGAGGCCCGTGACCTGCTCGCCAGCAATGGCGCCCAGCCTCATCAGGCCGTGTGAGCGCCGGCCTGTATGACACCCCCCTGGAGGACCGACTGATGGCCGACACGATGACGGTGCTGGTGACCGGTGCCAGCGGTTTCGTGGGTGCGGAGGTGACCGCCCGGCTCACCGCCGCGGGCCACACCGTGCTGACGCTGCTGCACCGCAACGGCGACCTCGTCCGCAACAACGGCAGGAAACTCACCCCCGGGCCCGGCACCCTGACCCGGATCACCGGCGACGTCACCCGCCCCGGCCTCGGACTGACCGACGACGGCCGCAGGCTCGTCGCGAGCGCCGACCGGATCGTGCACTGTGCCGCCGTCACCGACTTCGGACTGCCCGATGACCGGTACGAGAGCATCAACGTCGCCGGCACCCGGCATGTCCTGGACCTCGCGCTGGCCCACCGCACCCCGCTGGTCCACGTCAGCACGGCCTATGTGTGCGGGGAACGCGACGGCATCGCCCGTGAGGACGAACTCGATGTCGGCCAACGCCCCGGCAACGGCTACGAGAAGAGCAAGCTGACCGCGGAGACCATGGTCCGCAAGGCTGCCGCGGAGGGACTGCCGGTGACCGTGGTGCGCCCCAGCATCGTCACGGGCGCCGCCCGCACCGGCTGCGCCCGCGACTTCAAGACCATCTACCCCGTACTCAAGGTCATCACCAGGGGCCTGGTGCGCACCGTCCCCGGTCACTACGACGCCGCCCTCGACCTGGTACCGGTCGACCACGTCGCCGACCTGGTGACCGGGGCCGCCACCCGCTTCGAGGACGCCGAGGGGCTCACCCTGCACGCCGTCGGTCAGGTGCTGACCCTGAGGGACTTCTCCGACGTCCTCGCCGAGTACCCGTCCTTCCAGGTCGCCAGGTTCGTCCCCCCGTCCGCGTTCTCAGCGTCGGCCCTGCCCGACCGTGAACGCCCCTACTACGACCGCGTCGTCTCCCTCTACAACACGTACTTCAGGCGGCGCATCCACTTCGACGACACCCACGCCGCCGCCTTCAGCGGCCGTCCGGCATACGCGGGCGGGCGGCCCTACCTGCGCCGTCTCCTCGACCACTGCCTCAAGGTCGGCTACCTCGGCGCGCCCCCGCCCAGGGAGCCTGCCGCCGCACCGACCGACGGGAGCACCCAGCGATGAACCACCCCGAGCCCGCGCACGGCATTCCGGTCTCGCCGCTGCTCACCTGTGACCCCGAGAAACAGCGGCTGTACGGCGCGGACACGTACTACCAGGAGAGCTACGAACAACTCGCCGCCCTCACCGACGACGTCACCGGCTTCGCCCACCGTCACGCCGCGCTGCTGCTGAAGCCGGACGCGGTGGTGGCCCGCAGGCTGGACGCGGCCGTCGAATGGCTGACCGGGCAGGGCTTCCGGATCGTCGGCGCGGCGACCACCCGGCTGACCCGGACCATGATCCGTTCCCTTTGGTACTTCCAGTGGAACCTCGCCACCCCCTACCGCAGGCGGCTCGCCGCGCTCTTCCTGGAGGACGCCGACGCCCTCGTCCTGCTGGTCCGTCCCGAGCACGACACCGACGTCCCGGCCTCGGTCCACCTCACCAGCCTGAAGGGGCCCACCGACCCCGAGGCCCGCAAGCCCGGTCAGCTGCGCCACCTGCTGGGCCGCTACAGCTATCTGCTCAACCTTGTGCACACGCCCGACGAACCCGCCGACGTCCTGCGGGAGCTGGCCGTCCACTTCGACGAGGCCGAGCGCGACCGCCTCTTCCGCTCCGCGCTCGCGGACGAGGACCGTTCCGGGGACGCCCTGGAGCTGGCCCACTGGCTGTACTCCGCCACGAAGCCCCGTGAACTCGACTTCGAGCCCGCTGTCGAACGCCTGCGCGATGTCATCGCCCGCCATCCTGGCCTGGACCCGGCCGCCTCCCCGCGCGAACTCCTGGAATCGGCCTGGCACCACGGGATGGACCTCGACCCGTGGGACACCGTCATCGTCGGCTCGAAGGTTCTTCCCATGCGGCAGCCCGGCTGGCTCCCCGTGCTGGACGGTGCCGGCGTCGACGAATGGCGCAACCACCTGGACGCCGTACGCGGCGCCTCGACCTGAGGAGCGACCCATGCAGTTCGCCCGGACACTTCCGAAGGAGCTGGTGCACCGGGCCGCGATCGCCGAGGTCTTCCTGACCGATGCGGAGCGCCACAGCGACGACGAGGTGCTGCTCGCCGCGCAGCTTCCCCGCCTGCACGCCTTCTACGACGACACCCTGGGACCCCGCACGCACCACGACCCGATGCTGTTGTTCGAGGCGTGCAGGCAGGGCATCTTCGTGGTGGCCCACTCGTACTTCGGTGTCCCCCTTGGGCACAAGTTCCTGCTGCGGACCGTCGAGTTCGAGATGCCCGATCCGGCTGCCCTGGCGTCCGGTGCCACGCCCACCGAGGCCGTCATCGCCGCCTGTATCGAGCGCCGGATCCGGAGCCGGGCCGGGGTGACGGGACTGCGGCTACGCTTCACCGTGACCATCGGGGCACGCGAGGCCATGCTGGCCCGCATCGATTACTCATGGATGCCGCCGGAGGACTGGACGCGCCTGCGGGCCGGGCAGCGCGAGGCACTCGGCCTGCCCGAACTCCCCGTCGCGCTGCCCGGACCACGGATCGATCCCGCCCTGGTCGGCCGGAGCGACCCGGCCAATGTGGTCATCTCCTCGCCGCGCACCCCGGGCGACGGCATACGCACGGCCCGTCTGGTCGCCGACACCATGCACCCGACCCTGTACGACCACTGGGTCGACCATGTCCCCGGGATGCTGGAGCTGGAAGCCTTCCGGCAACTGGCCGTGAACGCAGCCGTCGCCGCGGGCACGGTGCGCGCGGCCACCGCGCTGCCGGTCGCCCTGACCGCGAGGTTCAGGTGCTTCGCCGAGATGGACCTGCCCCTGGAGTGCCGGACCGCTCCGGTACTGCCCGGCACCGACATCGAGTGCACCCTGCACCAGCCCGGCGCCCTGGTCGCCGAGGCCGGCATCCGGCTCGCCGACCGGGACACGGCCCTGGCGGGCATCTCCGCGAGTCCGGGGACACACGCGGGCGCCTGAGCCCCGCGACACGACCGACACCGCACGACACATACCCGAACAGGGGGACACCCCTCAGTGACCACCGTCGCCGCGCCCCAAGTGCCCGCCCGGCTGGGCCGTTTCGTACTGCGCATGTTCCGGCCCCACATCTACGCCACCTACGGACTGCTGTGGGTCCTCGCCCTGGAGGGCTCGGCGGTGGAGCTGACCGGCACGCCCTGGCGGCCGTCCGGCGCCACCTGGGTGCGGGTCGTCAGCGTCGTCCTGGCCCTGCTGTTCCTGCGCATGCTGGACGAGCAGAAGGACTTCGAGTACGACCGGGTGCACCACCCGGACCGGCCGCTGGTCACCGGTGCGATCACCGTGGCCGAGCTGCGCGGCGCCATGGCCGCCCTCACCGCGGTCGTGGCGGGCCTGAACGCCGCCCTGTCGGCGACGGCCGTCCTGTTGATCCTGGCGGCCCTCGGTTACGGACTGTTCCTCGCCGCCCTGGAACGCCTGTCGACGGCGGTACGCGACCGGCAGCTGCTCAACCTCGCGGTCACCTACCCGGTGCAGGTGCTGCTCGGCGTCTATGTGTGCGGCTCGCTGGCCGCCGCGGGGACCATCACCGCCGACTGGCGCGAAGCGGTGCTTCTCGCGCTGTGCGCTTGTGTGTTCCTGCACTTCGAATTCGCCCGCAAGACGGCCTGGGAGGCGGAGCCGGGCACCCGCCTGTACTCGGCCGACCTCGGCCCCCGGCGCAGCGCGGCGATCACCGCGAGCCTCGCGGCCGGGGCGGTGGGTTGCCAGGTCGTCCTGTTCGCGCCGGACGGCCCGCTCGGGCTGCTGCCCTGCCTGATGGCGGCCCTGCCGGCCTGGGGCACCCGACGGTTCCTGGCCGCGCGCCACGGCGGCTGGCCGCTCGTGACCGCGATGGGCTTCATCGTGGGGACGTACCTCGCCCTGGTCGTCAGGGCGGTGCTGCTGCCGTGAGCGCTGAACTTCCCCTGTCCTGCGAGGAGTTGCTGACCACCACGCGTTCCGTGCGGCGCGGCCTTGACCTGGCGCGGGCGGTGGATGCGGAGCTGGTCGAGGACTGCCTGCGCGTCGCCCTGCAGGCACCCAACGGCAACAACCGGCAGAACTGGCGCTGGATCCTGCTCACTGACCCGCAAGTGCGTGCGGACGTCGCCGAGGTGTACCGGGCCGCGTTCTACGACCGCAACGCCGCCGCCCTCGAACGGCTGGACGAGCTGCCCGAAGAAACCCGCTCCGTGCTCACCGCCGCCCGGGGGCTGGCCGACCGGCTGCACCAGGTGCCGGTGCTGGTCATCCCCTGCCTCGAACTGGCCGACGGGCGGCTGCCGGAGGGCAATCAGGCCGGTCTGTGGGCGTCGCTGCTGCCCGCCGCCTGGAGCTATGCGCTGGCCGCGCGAAGCCGCGGTCTGGTGACCGCCTGGACGGCCGTCCATCTGGACCGCGAGCGGGAGGTAGCCGATCTCCTGGGCCTGCCGTCCACTGTCCGCCAGGGGGCCCTGCTGCCGACGGCGTACCCGCTGCGCGCCACGTTCCGGCCGGGGCCACGGCTGCCGCTGAAGGACGTCCTGCACCACGACGGCTGGCAGGGCGGGGACCTGACCTGACCGAGAAGGCCGGCATGCCGCCCATGGTCGGCAGGGCCTCCAGCACACCGCCACTGCGGCTGAGTACGGCCTCGCTGCCCTTCACGAGGTAGCGCAGCGGCATCAGGTTCACCTGGAGAGTGCTTCTTTCCGCGGAGCCAACAGGACCCTGGACAAGTCCCATCGTTGCAGGTCGGCGATCCAGCGCTGCACGAACGATGCGCCGGTGTGGACATCAGCAAGAGGGGCGCCACCCGCCGTTGGTGCCGCCTTGAGGCGATCGGCACCGTCCTGAACCCCCGACGCACCCTGATTGTCCGTCAGTTCGAGGTGTATGGCGTCCAGGCCGTCGGCTCCCGGAAGCTCGTCGCCAACGGCCAGCAGGCGCTGATCCAGGCGAACAGGCCCGCCGAATGAGCCCCCCGAGGCTGCTGTGTCGTGTCAAGCCGCTTGAGGAAGCTCTTCCACGTCCGGCTGACTCCTTCGTTCGACGATCTTGAAGATCTGGCGGCAGATGTTGAGCTTGAGGCAGCGCTGTGCGTCGCGGGGGCTCTTGCCTCGCCGACACAGCGGGCGACGTACGCCTTCGTGGCGGGATCGAGCCGCATCCTGATCAGGGTGATCGTGTGCATCGCTCGGTTCAGCTGGCGGTCGCCGCCCCGGTTGAGCCGGTGCTTGTTGGCCAGGCCCGACGGAACCGGGATCGGCGCGACGCCGGCGAAGGAGGCGAAGGCGGCCTCGGAACGGAACCGGCCCGGATGCGACCAGCTGACCAGGATCTGAGCTGCGGTGATCGCACCGACGCCAAGCAACTCCAGGAGTTCGGGGGCTTGTTGGCGGACGAGCTGGAGGAGTTCGTTCTCCAGCTCGCGGGCCTCGGCCTGGAGGTGCCGGATGCGCCGGGCAGTTGACCGCGGAGCGCGGATGGTCATGCGGTGCTCGGCGGACAGCGCGGGGCGGAGCTCAGGGTGATGGTCTCCACCGGTTGTCTGGGGAGTGTGCTGCACTGCCGGAGCGGCCGTGGGGTGCATGCCGCCGTGCAGCCTTGTGGGGCCGACCGAAGGCCGGGCGGGGTCGTCGTACGCCTCGGCCCGCTGGTGACGGAAGCCGACGCCGAGGTGGTCGGGGCGTGGCTGCGGGCCGGGATGCCCGACGACGGCTCGCTGCCCGATCGGCTCCGAGCAGAACCCGCGCCACGGCACGTCGCCCACCTCAACCGACGCACAGATGCCGGCCGTGCGAGACAGGCGTCAGCCGGGGTCGCGTACGCCGAGGCGCAGGTGCTCGATGTGGTGGACGGCCTGGTCGAGGAGTTGGGTGACGTGGTCGTCGTAGAGGCTGTAGACGATGCGGCGGCCGTCGCGGCGGCTGGTGACCAGGCCGAGGGCGCGCAGCAGGCGCAGTTGGTGGGAGACGGCGGACTGTTCCATGCCGATGGCGCAGGCGAGTTCGCCGACGGGGTACGGGCGCTGTCGCAGGGTGGTGAGGATCAGCAGGCGGGACGGTGTGGCGAGGGCCTGGAGTGTCGTGGCGACGGAGGCGGCGGTGGCTTCGTCGAGCCGGGCGGCCGCGAGGACGTCGCGGCCGCCGGCGTCGAGGTCATCGGCGTGCACGGGCGCGGGCCTCGCGCGGTGGGCGGATCAGCTGGAGGGCCAGGGTGGGGGGCGGTTGGGCGATGCCGGGTCCGCCCGCCTGTGCCCAGTGCAGCAGGTCGTCGGTGCTGTCGTCGTCCATGGCGAAGCCGACCCAGACGGCGCGGCCTCCGGCCCGGCGCCCGGCGGTTGAGGGTTGGACGACGATGACGTTGGCCTGGTCGCAGGGGCCGAGGCAGTCCGTCGTACGGACCTGGAAGCCGTGCTCTGCCGCGCCGGCGCGCAGTCGGTCCAGTTGCCAGGCGTGGTCGGTGCCGGGGTGCTTGCGTGGGTTGCCGCAGCAGCAGCCCCGGCACACGACGAGTGTGCAGGGGCGGGGAGTGGCTGCCCGGATGACGGAACGGTTCACGGACTGGTTCACAGCGCGGTCCGGGACGGCACGCCGTAGGTCCGGATCCGGCCGTCCCGCCAGGCCACGGTCAGCAGGTGGGGGCCTGCCCAGGCGAGCGCGCCGACGGCCGCGCCGGTGCCGTCCAGTTCGCGCACCGGGCGCAGGCGCGCCTGTGGCCGTCCTGCGGTGGCGTGCCACAGGGCTACGGTGCCGTCGGCGCCGCCGCTGGCCAGATGCCCGGCCGCGCCCGGCCGCCAGGCGAGCGCGGTCACCGTCTCGTGGCAGCGGAGCGAGCGTGGTGCGGTGCCCTCCGGGCCCTTGCCGGAGAAGTCCCAGACGGTCACGTCGGGCGCGCCGTCGGCGGCCAGCCAGAAGCCGGTGTCGTCGAAGGCGAGCCGGGAGACCTTCTCCGGGTAGCCGGACATGGTGAGTTCGCCGCCGTCGCGGGCGCGCCAGATGTGGATGGAGGCGTCCTGGTTGCCGCTGCAGATCCACCTCCCGGTGGGCGCGACGGCGAGTGCGAGGTGCGAGCCGACGTAGGGGTAGGTGGCGACCGGCTTCTCGGTGTGCCGTTCGTGGCAGCGCACGGCCCCGTACGCGGCCACGGCCAGGCGCCGGCCCTGCCGCATCCAGGCGAGGTCGGTGACGGTGGACGCGGCGGGCTCCGTACGCCACAACTCGCCACCGCCGGTGTCCAGGACGAGGGCCCGGCGCCCGGAGGCGACCGCGACCCGCTCAGTGTCCGCCCAGGCGGCGGCCGCCGACCAGGCACCTGACTCCCGTAGCGTCGTCCGCCCGTCGGAGCGGCGCCACAACGCGTACCCCAGGGGGCCGGTGGCGACCAAGTGCTGGGCGTCCGGGGAGAGTTGGACCTTCAGTGCGCCTCCAGGCAGGTCGAGCGTGCCGATCTCGGCGCCCATCGCCGCGTCGAAGATCTTCACGGTGCCCTCGGCGCCCGCGGCGGCGACCAGGTCACCGCGCGCGCTGAGTGCGACGGGTACGTCGTCGACGTCGGTCTCCCACGCGGGCGGGGACTCCACTGCCGTGCTCATGCGATCGCTCCCGCCGTGGCCAGGCAGTCTGCGAAGCCGCGCTGCAGTGCCGCGCGGTCGAGGTCGCGGCCGATGAACACGAGCTTGTTCGTGCGGGGTTCGCCCTCCTGCCAGTCGCGTCCGAAGGTGCCGTCCAGCAGCATGTGCACGCCCTGGAAGACGTACTGCTTGGGCGCTCCGGCGATGGCGAGGATGCCCTTGGAGCGGAAGAGGTCGACGCCCTTGGTGCGCAGCAGGGAGCCGAGCCAGGCATTGAGGCGGTCCTCGTCCAGCTCGCCCGCCAGCTCGATGCCGACCGAGGTGACGGTGGTGTCGTGCTGGTGCTCGGTCTCGGTGAGGAAGGCGGGGTCGTCGGCAAGCACCCGCTCCAGGTCGAACGCGCCCACGTCCAGCACTTCGTGCAGATTGATGCGCGCGTGCTGTGCGGGGATGATCCGCACTCCGCCGTTGATGGCCCGGATGCGGCGTACGACCTGTCCGATGGTCTCCTCGTCGGCCAGGTCGGTCTTGTTGAGGACGACGCGGTCGGCGAAGGCGATCTGTTCGACGGCCTCGTTCTCCACGCCCTCCGGCTTGATCTCGTCCAGGTGCTGGAGCACGTGTGCGGCGTCGACGAGCGTGACGATGGCGTCCAGCCGCAGCTGGGAGGCGATTTCGTCGTCCATGAAGAAGGTCTGGGCGACGGGCGCGGGGTCGGCGAGGCCGGTGGTCTCGATGAGGATGTGGTCGAACTTCTCGCGGCGCCGCATCAGCGCACCCAGGATGCGGATCAGATCCCCGCGCACGGTGCAGCAGATGCAGCCGTTGTTCATCTCGAAGATCTCTTCCTCGGCGTCGAGCACGAGCGCGTCGTCGATGCCGACCTCGCCGAACTCGTTCTCGATCACGGCGATCCTCATGCCGTGGTTCTCGGTGAGGATGCGGTTGAGGAGGGTGGTCTTGCCGGCGCCGAGGAAGCCGGTCAAAACGGTGACGGGGACCCGCTCGTCGCGGGGCTGGCCAGGTTCGGGGGTGGTCAAGTCGGTCTCCTAGTCGTGCTGTTCGGCGGCGAGCAGGGCGGCGCGCAGGTCGTCCTTGGTGATCTGGTCGGCGGGGCGGTGCAGGGTCCAGCGGCGGGCCGCGCCCTCCATCGGGAGCACGACGACGACCGTTTCCAGTGGCGGGCAGCCCGGTTCGGTACAGGCGAGCTGGCGGATCAGGACGGCGGTGTCGTCGTCGAGATCGAGGAGAGTGCGCACGGTCTCCTTCAGCTCGCGCAACTGTGGACTGGGTCCCCGGGGCCCGGGGCGCGATCCCAGTGGCATGGCGGTTCTTCTCCTTCGTCCCCGGACGGTCGGCCTCCGTCTGTGCGGGCCAGACAGTCGGCGCAGACGCCGGTGAGTTCGACGGTGTGCTCGACGGCGGTGAAGCCGGTGTCGGCGGCGATCCGGCCCGCCCACTCCTCGACGACCTCGGAGTCCACCGGCCGGCTGCGACCGCAGTCGCGGCACATCAGGTAGTGGCGGTGTCCGTCGGCGGGGCGCAGCCGGTAGAGCCGCCCGCCGGCCTCGTCGCGTACGACGTCCACGCCGCCGTCCGCCTCCAGCTCGCGCAGGGCGCGGTAGACGGTGGTCAGGCCGATTATGTGATCGCCGGACACCAGATGGGCGTACAACTCCTGGGCCGACACGAAGTCATGGCAGCCCGCGAGTGCGCGCGCGACGGCCTTGCGTTGTCGGGTCGTCCGGCCGCCCATGGCGCATCACCCCCTCTGGCTTGTGCCGGGTCGGCACGCTCCACCGTAGATGGAAATGAAATCCATGTCCATATGAACGCCCAGTCATGTGTGGCTGGGCGGCATCGCCTGGGTTCAGTAGTGCTGCCGGAGCAATCAGACGGCAGCGGCCCGCCGCACCTGCGCGGGTACGGCGGGCCGTGGGGCTGGGCGAGTCAGGGCTGGCCCTCCGTGCGGGCCCGGGTCCAGGCGGCCTCGCGCAGCAGGCGCAGGCCGTTGAGGCCGACGATGACGGTCGAGCCCTCGTGGCCAAGGACGCCGAGCGGCAGGGGGAGGGTGGCCGTGAGGTCCCAGACGACCAGGCCGGAGATGAACACGGCGGCGATGGCCAGGTTCTGCACGACCAGGCGGCGGGCCCGGCGGGAGAGGGCGATGACGGCGGGCACGGTGGCCAGTTCGTCGCGCACGATCACCGCGTCGGCGGTCTCCAGGGCGAGGTCGGAGCCGGCTCGGCCCATGGCGATGCCGGTGTGGGCGGCGGCCAGGGCGGGCGCGTCGTTGACGCCGTCACCCACGACCAGGACCTTGCGGCCGGCCTGCTCCAGTTCCCTGACCGCGGCCACCTTGTCCTGCGGGAGCAGCCCGGCGCGGACGTCGGTGATGCCGACCTCGGCGGCCAGGTGGGCGGCGGCGCGGGAATTGTCACCGGTGACCAGCGTCGGCGGCGTTCCGGCGAGTGCGGTGAGCGATGAGATCGTGGCGGCGGCGTCCGGCCGCAGTCGGTCGGCGATACCCAGGACCCCGGTCGGCGTGCTGTCGGCCACCACCAGGACCGCGGTACGCCCGCTGTCCTCCAGCTCGGCGGCGACGGCGGTGTGCGCGACCTCGGCGCTGGACAGCAGTCGGGCGGGGGAGCCGACCGCGATCTTGCGGCCGTCCACGGTGGCGGTGACTCCGGCGCCTGGGGTGGAGGTGAAGTCCTCCGCGACGGGCAGGGCGAGACCACGGGCACGGGCGGCGTCCACGACGGCGCGGGCCAGCGGGTGCTCGCTGGGGTGCTCGGCCGCCGCGGCGAGCCGCAGCAACTCTCCCTCCGTCAGCCCGGATCCGGACAGCGGACGGACGTCGGTCACGCGCGGGGTGCCCTCGGTGAGCGTGCCGGTCTTGTCCAGAGCGACCGTATCGATCTGGCCGAGGCGCTCCATCACTACGGCCGACTTCACGAGGACACCGTGCCGTCCGGCGTTGGCGATCGCGGACAGCAGCGGCGGCATGGTCGCCAGGACGACCGCACACGGCGAGGCGACGATCATGAAGGTCATGGCCCGCAGCAGCGAGCCGGTCAGCGCGGCGCCGAACGCGAGCGGCACGGCGAACACGGCGAGTGTGGCCGCCACCATGCCGATGGAGTAGTGCTGCTCGACCTTCTCGATGAACAACTGGGTCGGCGCCTTCGTCTCCGACGCCTCCTCGACCATCTGCACGATGCGGGCGATCACCGAGTCCGAGGCGTCCCGCTCGACCTTGATCCGCAGTGCGCCGGTGCCGTTGAGGGTGCCCGCGAACACCTCGTCGCCGAGTTCCTTCGCCACGGGCAGCGGCTCACCCGTGATGGTGGCCTGGTCTACCTCGCTCGCCCCGCCCAGCACCCGCCCGTCGGCGCCGATCCGCTCGCCGGGCCGCACCAGGACGGTGTCCCCGACGGCGAGATCCGTGGTGGGCACGGTCTCCTCGATGCCGTCGTTGTGCAGCCGGGTCGCGGTGGCCGGGGCGAGGTCGAGCAGTCCGCGCACCGAGTCGGCGGTACGGGCGGTGGCCAGCGCCTCCAGCGCGCCGGAGGTGGCGAAGATGACGATCAGCAGTGCGCCGTCCATGACCTGGCCGACGGCGGCCGCCCCGAGCGCGGCCACGATCATCAGCAGGTCGACGTCGAGGGTCTTCTCCCGCAGCGCCTGCAGCCCGGCCAGCGCCGGCTCCCAACCGCCCGCAACGTAGGCGAGCCCGTACAGCGATCCCCACATCCCGGCGGGTGCGCCGGTCAGCTGCAGCGGGAGGGCGAGCAGGAACAGCACTGTGGCCGCCGCGGCCCAACGGGCCTCGGGCAGCGCGAAGACCCGGGTTCGCCGCCGGGAGGGGGCGTCCGGGCGCGAGGTCGCGGCGGGCGCGGGCCGCTCGGTCAGGGTGGAAGACATGACGAAGAACCCTTCGGGAGGGCGGGACGGTTCGACTCAACCACCATACAGGTACATATGAAGATCTCTTCAAGTGTTGCTTGTATGATGGCCACCATGGGCCATGGAGCAGCTCCCGCGAAGAACCGCGTCCCGCGCACCCGCTTGGACGCGGACAGTGCCGCCCGGGTGGCCACCACCCTCCAGGCCCTGGCGACCCCCTCCCGGCTGCTGATCCTCTCCCGCCTGCGCGAGGGCCCCTGCGCCGCCACCGAACTCGCCACCGAGGTCGGCATGGAACAGTCCGCCTGCTCCCACCAGCTGCGCCTGCTGCGCAACCTCGGCCTGGTCGTCGGCCGGCGCCAGGGCCGCTCGGTGATCTACGCGCTCTACGACAACCACGTCGCCGAACTCCTCGACCAGGCCGTCTACCACATCGAGCACCTGCGCCTCGGGCTCAGCGACGCCGGCGACGAGGACCAGGCGGAGGATGCACGGCTCGCTAGAGCCGATTGACCTGGACGGGACCGCAGTCAGCGCAGACGCCCTGCACGCCCAGCACCGCCACGCCCGCTACCTCCGCGACCGCGGCGCCCATCGCATCGCCGTCGTCAGGCCGAACGATCCGACGCTCTACGACCGGATCCGCCGCCTGCCTTGGAAGGAGATCAGCGTGGACCGGTCGAACGCACCCGGGCCCGCCACCGGTGCGCGATCCGCCGCCCGAAGACCGCCGCGTTCCGCCACATCGCCTCCCCGGGAGCCCGTCAGGCCCTCCAGGGCGTTGGCTGGAGGCGGGACCTCAGCGCCGGGACGCTCACGATCGAACAGGTCTCCCTGGTCATCAGCAAGCTTCCGCAACCTCGCGATCGGCCTCCACCGCCAGAACGACCACCGTGGCCGCGCGTGAGCACCACCCCCGGTGGCTCTGCGCCCTTCCGGCGCGCTTTCTCCTGCGTCCGGCCGCGCTCGACGAGCCGCTTCACGTGAGGGGGGAGTGGCTTGGGCGTCGTGGAGATGACGACCTGGGTCACACCAGGCCTTGTCGAATGCCCAGCCACGCAGATTGTCCGGCGTCTCCGCACCGAACCCGCGTATCAGCGTGCTGTTCTTCAGCCGGAGCGTCGTCTCGCTCAGCGACGAGTTGTACTTGGCCACGTCCTCGGGCGGGATCACGGACAGCAGACCGGACTTCGGGGAGCCGAAGCAGATGTCCCGCACCAAGGTGGCGTTCTTCGCGACCACGGCGATGTGCAACCCCGGCGTCTTCGCCCACTCCCTGACCGTCTCCGCCGCCGTCCGTGACGTGCCCCAGCCTCGGCCGGTGAGCAGCATCCACACCGTCCACAGCCACGACGGCTGCCGCTGCGCCGCGCTGGCATGATGGTGCAGCCAGCCTTCATGCGGGAGCCCGTCACAGCCGGGAACCTCGCACGCCCACCGGCGCGCCGACAGCTCATCAGCCCGGACCAGCTCGGCGACCTCCGCCTTCAGCTGCTCCAGGTTCATCACCGACGGGTCGGCGAAGCTCTCGATCATCTGGCGTTTCGCCCGCCCTCGGATCACTGCGCGCCCTCGGCCAGCCGGCGCTCCAGCTCCCGCCGCAGCTGATCCATCCGGGCCCGACGCTCCTCATCCGCCAGGGCAGCAACATCCGCACCCTGCTCCTGAGCCTCCGCCGTCACGGCCGCCGACGGCGCCTCGCCGACTGCCCGCCGCTCGATCTCCGCCGCCACTTGGATGTACCGCAGCAACTCCGACGGCGACAACTCCCGCGGGTCCAGAGGCTGCAGCCGTGCCACGGCCTTGCTCTGTACCGCCTGCGCCAACTTCGCGTGTCTGCGAGCGATCTCCCGCTGCGCCTGCCCCTGCGTCTGCTCGGCGAGGAACAGGCGATCCTGTTCACGCTCGTACGCCACCGACCGCATCACCCACGCGTACTGACGCGACCACCGGCCCAGGAGCGTGCGAGATCTACCCAACTCCCGTGCCACCTTCGTGACACTCCGAGCAGGGCCCAGATCGCGATATACGGCGAACGCCTCGAATGCCTGACGGGACTCACCGTCCTGGCGCTCCCAGGAGTCGACGACGCACCGGGCAACCACCGGTTGGCCCTCCTTCTCCCCATGCGCCACCGAATCCCGGCCACCTGCACGGACCAAGGTTGGATGTCCCAGCGCCTGTCGCCCGCGTCCGCGGCGGAGACACGTGAAGGCCACACCACACAGCCCGGTGTGGATGCGGTCGCCGGGCGCGACCCGGTCGCCCGACGTTGGCCCTGCCCAGGCAGAGCCAACGTCCATCACTCGACGGCGGCGGCGTACAGGGCCAGACACCACCCCCCTGAGCACGCACGGGGCCGTCTACGCGGCGGGGGTGAGTTCGGCGCGGCCGAACAGCAGCGCGTAGCCGGAGGGGAGCTGGTGCAGGATGCGGGTGGTGAGGTCGGGGCCGGCGTAGGCGGCGACGGCGGAGAAGACGGATCCGGTGTCCCAGCGGGTGGTGGCCAGGGAGGCGCCGGTGCGGGCGGCGAGGTCCTTGACGAAGGCCCAGCCACCCAGCGGCTGGGTGTCGGGGATCTGGGTGGTGAGGATGCGTGCGGCTTCGAAGGGGAGACGGGCGGCGAGGTCGACGCGTTCATCGCCGGTCAGCTGGCGTCCCAGTCCGGCGAGGACGAGGCGGACGGCTTCCTCGGCCTTCTCGCGGGTGGGGTAGGCGCCCTCGTAGCGGACCTTTTCCAGCATCTGCTCGTACGCCCTCCCGTAGGAGTGCTGGAGCGGCGTGTGCTGGTCGGTCATCACGGTCGTTGCCTTTCTGTCACTGGTGTCGTGGTGGCCGGTGTGCGGTCACCGGGGGTGGGTGTCAGGTGGGCTGGGTGGCCGAAGAGGAGTTCGTAGCCTGCGGGGAGCTGGAGCAGGATCTCCTGGAGGAGGTCGTCGTCGGCGGCGTGGGCGACCGTGGACAGGACGGCGCCGACGTCCCAGGCCGCGGTTTGCTCGGTCGCGCCATCGATCCAGGCCGCCGTCGCGTGCACGAACCGCTCGGGTGCAGCGGCTCGGCGCTCTGGAGCGGGTTGAGCAGGATCAGGGCGAAGTCCTCCGGCAGACGCGTCGCCAGCTCGGCGCGTACCTCGCCTCCCAGGTGTGCGCCCAGCAGGGCGAGCGCCACGCGGGCCGCGCGTTCGGCTTCCTGCGCTCTTCCTCGGTTCCCCAGGGGTGCGGAGGACGGGCGAGGGGGGGAGATCAGGTACCCGTCCTCCGCCGCTGTTCAGCCCTCGTCTGTCCGGCTCAGCCGGAGATCTCCTTGCGGCCGGATCCCACGCCGATGGCGATCTTGCGGGGCTTGGCGCGCTCGGTGATCGGGATGCGCAGGGTGAGCACGCCTGCGTCGTAGTCGGCCTGGATGTGCTCGGTGTCCAGCGTGTCGGCGAGCACGATCTGGCGGGAGAAGACGCCAAGGGGCCGTTCCGACAGCTCCATCTGCACGTCGTCGGACTTCGTCACGGGCCGCCGTTCGGCCTTGACGGTCAGCATGTTGCGTTCGACGTCGATGTCGATCGCGTCCGCGCTGGCGCCGGGGATGTCGAAGGCCACCACGTACTGGTCATCCTCGCGGTAGGCGTCCATCGGCATCGGGGATGGCCGCGACCAGGTACCTGGGCCGATCAGCTGCTGTGCCAGCCGGTCCAGCTCACGGAAGGGGTCAGTGCGCATCAACATCGGAAAACACCTCCAGGAAGGTTCGGGCAGTTGCTGCCAATGCGCCTCACTGAAACCGTTGTAACATGTCATCCAATGGATGACAAACGTGGTGTCGTCCAAAGGATGACCATCTGAGGGAGGTGCCCATGACTCCGGCCGACCAGCCGGCATCGTCCAGCGCCGACGCACCAGGCCCGGCTTCGTTCCTCGCCGCCGCGGCAGCCCTTCACGCCATAGACGACGCCCTGCATGCCGCCCGGCACGAGAACCCCGGCACCGCCGAGACCCATGACGTCGGCCCGGAACAGGCCCTGGCCTCCCTCCTGCTGCTGCGGCAGGTTCGCGAACAGCTCGCCGGATGGGAAACCGGCCTGATCGAAACCGCCCGCCAGGCGGGTGCCAGCTGGGCCGACCTCGCCCACCCCCTCGGCGTCGCCAGCCGCCAGGCCGCCGAACGCCGTTACCTGCGCGGCCGTCCCGGCCCCGCAGGAACCACCGGCGAACAACGCGTCCAGGCCACCCGCGAACGCCGCGCCGCCCAACGCACCACCGCCGCTTGGGCCCGCCGCAACGCAGCCGACCTGCGCGGCATCGCCGGCCAGATCACCGCCCTCACCGACCTGCCCGCTGCAGCTCGCGTCCCGCTCAGCCAGCTCCACGCGGCCCTCGCTCACGACGACCCCGCCGACCTCATCCGCCCCCTCAACGCCACCCGCCCCCACCTGACGACCACCCACCCCGACCTCGCAGCACGACTCGACACACTCACAGCTCCCTGAACCGCCACCCCAGCGTTGTCTCAAGGCAGACCTGGGGGTGGGCACTGACGTACCGTCACACGCGGAAAGCCACAGGGCTGCCGGTGGACTGGGCGGCAGCCGGACGCGAGATCACCATCGCCCCAGGTGGGACGGAACTGCCTCTTGGCGTTATCGATGTCGCGCTCAACACATCCGCCGCCGACGACTGAACAGCCCGGCAACGCCTCTCCGTGACCGCAGTCGCTCCGGGAAGCGGTACGTTCACCGCTGGCGGGGCCAGATCAGGACCGACATCGGGGCTGTGCAACCAGTGAGGTGGTTGACGGGGCAGACCCATCACCCCTCGAAACCGCTGTACGCCGCTGCGTACACGCGTACTGCTCGACCACACGGCGGGTGTCGCGGCGGAGTCGACGGAACGGGCACTGGGCGAAATGTGGGCGGCAGGCGTGGAGCTGTCCGGGGAGCCCGTCGTGGCGGCTGGCTGAAACGGAGGCGGTAGGAAGGTCAGGACTGCGATCGTGGCGATCGGCGTGGTGGTGATCTTCGTCATGCTAGTGGGCAACCTGCGCGGAGTACGCCAGGCGGGCGCCGTCTTCGCCGCACCCACGTACGCGTTCATCATCGCGACTCTCGCACTTGTGGCCGTGGGCCTGACCGACGCAGCAGGCCGCGGATTCCAGCCCACACCGACGCCCCGGCTGCCTGTCACGGAAGGAGTCACCCTCCTCCTGGTCCTGCGGGCCTTCGCCTCCGGATCCACGGCCTTGACCGGCATCGAGGCGATCTCCAACGCAGTACCGGCAATCCGCCCCAAGGAGTGGCGCAATGCCCGTACGACGCTGACCTGGATGGTCACCCTGCTGATCATCCTGTTCGGCAGCACAATCGCCCTGGTCCACCTCGACGGGGTGGTGCCGCACGGCAACGAGACCGTGCTGTCCCAGCTCGCCCGCCATACCTTCGGCCCCGGAGTCATGTACGGCTACGTACAGGTGGCGACGGCCGCCATCCTGCTGCTGGCCGCCAACACCGCCGTCAACGACTTCCCCCGCGTGCTCTTCCTGCTGGCTCGCAGCGGCCACGCCCCGCGCATGTTCCTGCGCGTAGGCGACCGGCTCGCCTTCAGCAACGGAATCATCGTCCTCGCCCCGGCCGCGATCGCTGTCTTCGCCGGGTTCGCCGGCAACACCCAGTCCCTGATCCCCCTGTACGCCGTCGGGGTGTTCCTCGCCTTCACCCTGTCGCAAGCCGGCATGGTCGTCCACTGGCTGCGCCACCGCGATCGGGCCCATTGGCGCAAAAGCCTGGTCGTCAACGCCACCGGCGGCCTGCTGTCCGCCATCGTCTTCATCACCGCCGACATCACCAAGTTCACCGAAGGCGCCTGGGTCGCCGTCCTCGTGACCGGAGTCTTCGTCCTGCTTCTCCTGCGCATCCACCGCCACTACGACCTGTGCGCCAAGGCCCTCGCCCTGCACCCCCACGCCATCGAACTGCCCAAGCGGTCGACGGCCGGTTCCGGACGGCGCGTACGGCCGACTGCCACGCCCCCTGCGGCAGCGGACACCCAGGCAGAGGAAGGTGAGAGCGAGGAAAGTCCGGAGGAGGTCAGCCACCTGGTCATCGTGCCCATCGCCCGGCTCGACCTCGCCGGCATGCGCGCCCTTGCGTACGCGGCCTCCCTCGGACAACCGGTGCTGGCCCTGCACCTCAGCCCGACGGAGAACGAGGCGGAACGCTTCCGCGGCTACTGGGCGACCTGGGCGACCACCTCCCGCTTGAGGTCGTCGTCTCACCCCCACCGTGCGATCGTCGCCCCACTGGTCCACTACATCGAGTCCCTGCACCACCAACGGCCCGATCTCACGCTGACCGTGATCCTCCCCGAAATCGTGGTGCGCCACTGGTGGCAGCGCATGCTCCACAACCTGACGGCACCCCGACTGCGGCGGGCCCTGCGACCACTGCCGAAGATCGTCATCACGACCATCCCTTTCCATCTGCCCAGATGGACGAGCTGCCACAAGTGCCAGCAGATGAACCGGCAGCTCACCGTCCAGGAGTCCCCGGCACGAGTTCCCCCGCGGCATCTGCAGCGGCAAGCGCGGACAGATCATGCAGGCGTACCGGACGGGGCGGGGCTGGACGTCGCCCTTGAACAGCTGCGGGCGCTGTCCGCCGACCAGCGTGAACACGACGTCCCTCGGGGACACGGCCCCCTGGACGAGGACGCCACCCTGCCGGGGCCGCTACAGCTTCCGCGTCGGTGTCCCGGTCGGAGGCCTGCGCCCGTTGCGTGACCCGGTCGCCGCGGAGGGCGAGGAGGATGACGCGCGGTGAGTTCCGCCAGACGCCTCGGGGTCCTGCGGCCCGTCGGCCCGGCTACGAGGCCCGAGGGAAGCTCCGCTGTCCGGACCGGAGCGGTCTGCCAGAGCCGCGATGTGCAGCGGCTTGCCCTGGCTACCGGCTCCGTTCCCCCGTCACGGCGACGGTGTCGAAGATCCGCAGGAACCTGATCGGCTCCTGTCATCTGAAGGATCCATCGCAGTTTGCCTGGGACGCAGGCCAGCGCCACCGGGCTGCCCTTTCTGGCTCGCGGTGGGCTCCCAGCAGGACGTTCAGCCCTGCCGAGTCGTAGAGCGCCGTTCGCCGGCCACCTCGCGGATCTCACACTGAATCCCGTGGAAGGAGGAAGGGCGCAAGACGGGACGTGAGTGACGCATAACGTGGGAACTCTCATTACGATGCGGCGTCCCGGGACGATGTGCTGAGCCTCTTGGCCCAGTCGAGCGCCGGCAGCGCGGTGTTGGATGTCCGGCTCGAGAGCCCTTGCCTGGCTGCCGACCTGCGGTAGGAGACGTTCGATTCGCCCCTGCACGAGGCGGCCCAGGCCCTGTAAAGAGTGTTTTGTCCCGGAGAGGTTATTTGGTTCGAGGTTCAGGTGTCGCGCCGGTTCGGGGTGGATTCGCTCGTGAGCCGTCGGCTTGTCAGGTCGATCATCGCAACGTGGATTATGGCTTCGGAGCGGTGGGAGTGAGTCTCGTAGTCGCGGGCGAGACGGCGGTGGTGCATCAGCCAGCCGAAGGTCCGCTCGACAACCCAACGTCGGGGGATCACCTTGAACCCCTTGGCGCCGGGGTCGCGTTGGACGACTTCGACGTCGATTCCGAGGCGGGCGCCGTGGTCGATGGCTTTCGTTCGATAGCCGGTGTCAGCCCACGCCTTGGTCACTCGAGGGGGTGCGGCGGAGACCTGGGAGAGCAGATGGATGCCGCCGGTGTTGTCGGAGACGCTCGCCGCAGTCACCCAGACGGCCAGCAGCAGGCTGAGGGTGTCGACGCCGATATGGCGCTTGCGGCCTGCGATTTTCTTGCCTGCGTCAATGCCCTGGCCGGCCGCGGGCACGTTGGCGGATGTCTTGATGCTCTGAGCGTCCAGCACGCAGGCACTCGGCTCGGCTCTGCGGCCTTCGGCTTCACGCACCAGGCGCCGTAGCAGACCGTTGAGCTGGTCGAAGACGCCTTCCTTCTGCCAGGCGGCGAAGTAGTCGTAGACCGTCTCCCACGGCGGGAAGTCGTGCGGCAGGTAGCGCCAGGGGATCCCGTGCGGTCGACGTGGAGGACGGCGTCCATGATGCGACGCAGGTCGTGCTCGGGTGGGCGGCCGATGTCCAGTCCCTTGCCTCTGCGCTCGGCCCGCCAGGCGGTGAGCGTGGGTCCGATCAACTCCCAGCGGGCATCGGAGAGGTCACTGGGGTACGGGAGGCGTCGCGTCATGTTTCGGTAGTACCGTCGGGCACGACGCGCCCCCAGGGTGCAAACAGCGTCAACCGGGGGCACTTTGGGATCAGACAGGAGCGACTCGACTCAAACGGGCAGTTAGAGGTCGTTTTCATCTGTACTGCCTGGATATAGGGCGGTTCTTGGAGTGTGGGATTGCGGTGCGGAAGAGGTAACGGGATGTGGTCGGCGCTTGTGTGCTGGGCGGGGTGACTGGTGGGGTGGGATGTGGCTTGTTCCTGTCTCATTCCAGGACGTCCGGTCTTCCTGGCTGTGTGCTTCCGTCGCCGCTGCTGTGCGCCTGGGCGCACTCGATCTGCGGCGATACGCCGGAAGCATGCTGACGCGACGCCCGTATCCGAGTGATCTGTCCGATGCGCGCTGGGAGTTGATCGAGCCGGTGCTCTCGGCCTGGCGCTTCGAGCGCCGCGGCAGGGCCCTGGACTTCGGCCGGCCGCCCGAGCACGATCTGCGCGACATCATGAACGCGATCTTGTACGTGGGCCGGACCGGCGTTCAGTGGCGCTATCTCCCGCACGATTTTCCACACTGGAACACGGTCTACGGCTACTTCGCCAAGTGGGCGGACGAGGGCGTGTTCGCGCAGCTCAACGGCTTGCTCCGGCAGCTTCTCCGGGAGAAGGAGGGGCGGGATGCCGAGCCATCGGCCTGTGTGATCGACGCCCAGAGCGTCAAGACCTCCACCAGCGTCCCCGCCGCCGGCCAGGGCATCGACGCCGGGAAGAAGATCGTGGGCAGGAAGCGGAACATCGTCACCGACACCATCGGTCTCCTGCTTGCCGTGCTGGTCACAGCGGCGAGCGTGCAGGACTCCGTCGCCGGCACCAGACTCCTGGACCAGGTCGCTGCCGAACACCCCGGCATCCGCAAGGTGTGGGGCGACGGCGGCTACCGCCAGCACCTCGTCGAGCACGCGGCCACCCTCGGCATTGACATGGAAATCACTCAACGCAACCCCGGGACCAGGGGATTCACCCCGATCCCGAAACGCTGGGCAGTCGAGCGGACCTACGGCTGGCTGATGCTCCACCGCCGACTGGCCCGTGACTACGAGACCCTGTCCGTCCGCTCCGAAGCCATGATTCACCTCGCCATGGCCGACCTGATGGCCCGCCGCCTCACCGGCGAGAACACCATCTCCTGGCGCGACCCGACACTGCAGACCAAACGACAGATTCCGGGATGAAACAACGGGAGAAAACGACCTCTTAGAGCTCTCGCATCTGGTCATTTATGAGAAGCACGGGCCGCGTACCCCGAGAGTGCACCTCGCGCAGGGTCCATCGGCGGTGTGGCTCAGGACTACCCCTGCGCCCCGTGCTGCCCCTGGGAATTACTGTTGAAGAGGTCGATGAGTCCGAACGGTGCGCGATCACCGAGGCAGAGGTCCAGAATCTCGTGCGCGTCCGTGTAGAAGGCCTCGCTGCGCGGGAACAGCGCTTCTTCGTAGGCGGTGAGTGCCGCTTCGATGTCGTCGGGGTGCGCGGCGATCGCCTTGGCGAGTTCGGCGCCGTCGAACATCGCCAGGTTCGCGCCGTCGCCGGACGGCGGCATCAGGTGTGCGGCATCGCCGAGGAGCGTCACCCCGGGCACGCGGCCCCATCGGTGTCCGCCCGGGAGTGTGTGGATCATGCGCGCGACCGGGGCGGTCTCGCCGTCGGTGATCAGCGCGGTGAGTTCCGGTGCCCACCCGTCGAATTCGGCCGCGACCCGAGCAGTCGCGGCGGCGGCGTTGGTGAAGTCGATGCCGGCGATCCACTCGGCGGGGCGGTTCAGCTCGACGTACGTGTGAAGGATGTTCCCCGCCTCTCGGTGCGCGACGATCCCCTTCCCCGGGGTCAGCGCGTACATTGCGCCGTCACCGACCGCCTTGGCCGTCGCGGGGTGCCGCTCGTCGGCGTCGTAGAGGTAGGTTTCGATGAACGTCGTGCCGATGTACTCGGGGGTGGCGTCGGAGAGCAGCGAGCGGATCTTCGACCAGGCGCCGTCGGCGCCGACGAGGAGGCTGCTGGTCACGGTTGATCCGTCGGCGAAGGTCAGCTTGTGTCGGCCGTCACCGAGGGACTGGACACCGGTGACCTTGCGTCCCCACTGCACCGTCTGGTCGGGCAGGGAGTCGAGCAGGATCCGACGCAGGTCTCCGCGGAGTACTTCGGGACGCCGCGCTGTGCCGTCGTCGGGGTCGTCGTGCAACACCTCGCCGTGCTGGTCGAGCACGCGCAACGCCTCGGCGCCTTCGTGGATGATCGCGCGGAACTCGTCGGTGAGGCCGGCGTCCGCGAGCGCGCGCTGCCCGTCTTCCTCGTGAATGTCCAACTGGCCTCCCTGCGTGCGGGAGTTGGCCGAGGGCTCGGCCTCATAGACCCGCGCGGAGATGCCGTGGACGTGCAGGACCCGGGCGAGGGTCAGGCCGCCGAGGCCGGCGCCGACGATGGCGATCGGGGGGTGGCTGGTGTTCATGGGCTTCCTCGTTCCTCTGCGGGCAGAGCGCCGGGCATCTGCCCGGGACGCCCCATATGGACCGGCGTTCCATAAGTAGAATGGAACACGGTTCCATACCGTGTCAAAATAAGGTCATGCCACGGACACGAGGAAGAGCACCCGCTGAGGGGCGTGCCGATGCCCTCTCACGAGAGGTAGTCGTTGGCGCGGCCGTCGCGCTGCTGGACGAACGCGGAGAGCGGGGACTCACCTTCCGGCTGCTGGCCGAACAGCTGAACACCGGACCCGGCGCCCTGTACTGGCACGTGGCGAGCAAGGACGAACTCGTCGCCCTGGCCGCCGATCAGGTGCTCGGCCACGCCCTGGCCGCGGCACCGCGCCCCGACGACGGCGCCGGGCTGCGCGCGCTCGCCATCGCCGTCTTCGACGCCCTTGATCGGCACCCGTGGGCCGCATCTCGCATCACCGCGCCTGCCACGCTGCCGAACGCGCTGCGCCTGTTCGACCGCATCGGCACCCTTGCCGCACGAACCGGGCTGCCCGTCGAGCGGCATTTCGCCGTCTCCACCGCGATCTTCTACTACATCACCGGCGTCAGCGCCCAGATCGTCGCCCCGGGCACCACCGTTGGCGCGACGACCAGCCGCGACGCCTTCCTCGCCCAGACCGCCGAACGCTGGGAGAAGCTCGACCCCGCCGACTACCCCTTCCTGACACGCATCACCACGGACCTGCGCGCCCACGACGACCGGGACCAGTTCACTACTGGCCTCGACCTGCTCCTGGACGGCCTGAACACCACCGCAGACCCGCGACCACCCGCGTGATACCGCGGTCCCTGGCATGCGGGTCATGCCGCTGGGGCCTGCTCGTGATGTAGACGGCCTCCGGCAAAGCCGTGACGGTCCACCCATCGGCCTCATTCGTACCGGGTGATTCCCTCAGGCCCTGAGGTAGGGCTGGCACCCCCCAACCTCGGGGGCATGCACCGTCGCGGCCAGCTACGTGCCGGATGAAGGCTAGGACCTACAAGAAAGCCTTCGGCGGGCCGAGGTCACCGACCATCGCCCCGAACGGCCCCTGCTCTCCTTGTCCTTCATGGAAGGAACTTCCGTGGCCAACCCCACCGCACGCCTGCGGCGTCTGCGGCGCACCGCCGCCGCCCTGGCCGGCATCACGCTCGCCGCCTGCGGACTCGCCGCCTGCGACGGCCCCGCCCGGGCAGCCGCACACCCCGCCGTAACAACGGCCCCGACTACCGCAGCCTCAGCCTCCACAACTGGCGTCCAGCCATCCCTCCACATGATCACCAACGGTGGGCATAAGCTGGCGTTCTACGTCACCCCCGGCCACCTGCCGGCCGTCGTCCTCGACGCCGGAGGAGGACTCGACGCGTCGTACTGGAAGAAGGTGGCGCCCGTCATAGCGCAGCGGACCGGGTCCGAGGTCATCACCTACGACCGCTCAGGGGAAGGCAGGAGCAGCGACGTTCCGGGGCCGTGGAAGGCACAGAACGCCGCGTCCGACCTCGCGGCCGGGCTAACCGGACTGGGCGTCACCAAGAACGTGGTTCTGGTATCCCACTCGCTCGCCGGAGAGATCGCCACGTACTTCGTCAACGAACACCCGCACTGGATCTCCGGCGCGGTCCTGGTGGACGCGAGCCTGCCCGAGTTCTACACCGACAGCGAGACGGGCAAGCTCGTAGCGGCGAACCAGCGGCAGATCGCGGCGCTGAAAGACCAGCCGCAGACCAGGGCGACGCGCCAGCTCCTCGCCGAGGCCGACAACTACGGCCCCGTGCACATCGCGTACCACAAACTCAGCTGGCCTCACAGCGTTCCTGCCATCGCGATCGTCTCCTCCCAGACCCCTTTCACGACCTCGCCTGTCGACGCGCAGCTGTGGAAGCAGGCCCAGCAGGAGTTCGTCAGCACCGCACCCAACCGCCACCTCGTCGTGGCACAGCACAGCTCACACGACATCCCCGTTGACCAGCCGGATGTAGTCATCAACGCGATCGGGGACATGGTCAAGCGAGTGGGTTCCTGACCGGTGCTCAGCAGGCGGTGTCAATCCAATGGCGCGCACCTCCCAGGTAGATGACTACTTGCGGTGGCGCGCGCCGTTCCCCGTACCCGGCATGCCTTCGTCCCCGCCGGCGCCTGGCGGCTGAACTAGCGGGTGTTGAACTGAATCGAGGCCGAGTTCGCGCCCGATTCATCGACCATCACGGGCACCAGCGCCTTCGTTCGGGTGGAATTCAGCGGGTGTGAGGCTGCTGCGCGTCGCCGCGCGCATCGAACTCGGTGTCGGGGCTGGCGGCGGCTTGCTCAGCGCGGTCTGCGATCCGCTGGAGCGCGGCCAGGTGCGCGCGCAGCCGTTCCCACCCGGCGGCGGTGGCCCGCACCCAGGTGCAGCGCCGTTGGCCGACGGAGCCCTTGCGGATCTCGACGAGCTCGGCGCCGCCGAGCGTGGTGTGTTGCTTGGACAACGCCGAGTCGCTCAGCCGGGTGTGGTCGCGGACGAAGGCGAACTCGCACCAGGTGGTGGCGGACACCAGGAAGACGATGGTCAACCTTGTTGGGTCCAGAAGGAGTTGCTCCAGTCCGGGGACGGCGTAGGGTGCGGCGCCGACGGCTTGGTCAGTCATGCTCGTGCGGCTGCCGTGTGACGAGCCATGCGCCGCACCACCACGTTGATCAGCAGGCCCACAGCGACCATGAGGACGGCGTAGGGGGCGCTGCAACCGTGTACGGGTGCTCGCGGATCCAGGTCGGCATGCCGGAGGCGGTCAGCGTGCGGTGCACGGCGGGGCCGGCGAAGTGCTGGGCGCAAGCGAGGCGATCCTGTTCGTCGACGACGACGCACTCGAGGGGGATCCGGAGCGGGACCGCACCGTCGCCAGCGGCATGTACGACCGGGCCGGCTTCACCGAGGTCGACCGCCTGCACTCCTTCACCCGCCGCCCGTAGACCCCCCGCAAATCCCCGATGTCAGCAGGCGTGCAGGGCCCTGACCTGCAAGGATCAGGGCACGATGACGGCCGTCTTCTGCTAGGCTCCGGCCAGCCATGGCTCCGGTGCCGCGACGCCCAGCAGCACTGCCGCCTCGGTCTCGGCCGCCGGTGCGTGGCGGCGTCACCAAGTGTGTGAACACCGTCCAGAGGATTCCCTTGCGCCAGGCGGTGAAGGCCTCGCCGATCTCTGCCGTGAGCAGGTTGGACTCCAGGGACACGTCGGTGGCATTGAAGCCCTTGTCGATTTTGTTGTCCCAGGCCAGCTTCTGGGCGGAGCGGATGTCCACAGTTCCTCCGGCGCGTGGTGGGTCGGCCGATGACGGAGCCTACTGAGAACGCGCTGCGCCCACTGGGGCTTTGGTGGTTGTCATGCGGTCGAAGGACGTCCTCCGACAGTGGTGTCGAGGGTCATGACCGGCACGGATTCCGCGAGGGTTGCGAAAACGGTCTGGTAGGCGGCCAAGAGCGCTGCTATCTCCTCCGGCAGAGGAGCTTCCTTGTCCCGGTTCAGTAAGCGGGTCTGGATCACTGCGGTTGACGCCGTCAAGTGGAGGAAGACTCCGTCCCGGTTGACGACGGCCTTGGCGAGCGTCCGGGCCTCGTCCCAGGTGATGCGTGAACCGCCTCGGTAGAGGGGGCCGTAGGCGAGTTCGCTGATGAAGGAGCGATCGAGGACCAGGCGGCCGGGGCGGGCGAGCACTCCCAGGTAGCGCTGGAGGAGGCTGACCGAGTCCGGGGTGCGCGGGCAGTGGATCACGGTGAAGCCGTGTTCACGGGCCAGTCGGGTGGCGAGGGTGCTCTTCCTCGCTCCGTCGCAGCCTTCGATGACGATGGTCCGGTGGGCGGCCGCGATCTCCTCGGTGTTCATGAGGCCAGCCATGAAGCGAGATCGTGCCGGTCACGGATGCGGGACCGGGATCCGACGGTGTACTGGATCATCAGGCTCGGTCAGTTGGGCTCGCAGCCCCGGGTGTGGGTGAGCGTGGTGGTGGGGAGGTAGGCGCCGATGCGGCGGCGCAGTGCCGTGGCGGCCCCGATGAGCAGGGCGGCTCCCGGGGGTGTCTCGGGGCCGGATAACTGCTCGTTTCAGAACAGAAGGAGTCGCATCCGTGCCCGGCACCGAGCCGGTGGTCAAGAAGATCGTGGACGATGAGGACGAGTTGCTGGCTTTCTATGGCTTCCCCGCCGAGCACTGGATTCATCTGCGGACCATGAATCCCATCGAGTCGATGTTCGCCACCGTGCGGCTGCGGACCAAGGTGACGAAGGGTGCCGGCAGCCGGGCCGCCGGGCTGGCGATGGTTTTCAAGCTGGTCGAGCCAGCCCAGGCCCGCCGGCGGGCTGTGAACGCACCCCACCTTGTCGCTCTGGTTCGTGCCGGGGCGCGTTGCGAACGCGGCCGCCTCGTCGAACGCCCCGAGCCCCTCTCTGCGTGAGCAGCCTCAGCCGGTCCGCAGAAGCCGGGAGGGTCTCAGGCACGCGCGCTCCGTATGTGCAGGTGGCCCTCGCGGGGGAAGGAGGGCGGTGCTGCGGGCAGGAGGGTGTCGAAGTCGTAGCGGCTCTTCTGTGCGACCCGGCACGATGCCGGGTTGTCCACCTGGTGGAGGAGTTCGAGACGCTCAAGACCGTCGGCTTCGAAGGTGTCGAAGGCCCAGCTGGTGAGTGCCTCCAGGGCGCGGGAGGCTACTCCCCGGCCGCGAGCGTGTGCCGCGGTCCAGTAGCCCACTTCGGCCGCCGGTTTGCCGGAGGTGACTTCCTTGAGGACCACGTTGCCCACCAACTGTTCGCGAATTGAACCGGGTTGTGCCTCAAGGACGGCAAAGCCGAACCGGTTCCCCGCTCCCCAGCCCTGCTGCTGAGCCTGCACCCAGCGTGTCCCCTCGGCGTCGTCGTCCACGACAGAGCTCGCCCACTGGCGCAGTGCCCGGTCCTGGCTCACCTCGACCAATGCGGCAACGTCCTCCATGCGCCAGGGGCGAAGAACGAGAGCGGGAGAGACCGGCGACGCGGCCACCTGAAGTACGACCGGGGCACTCATCAGCCGGTCATGTGTGGTGGCGTTTTCACCCGACGCCGGCCGCGTCCGCCCCATACCTCTTTGCGACCGCCCCGTCATTGCTGTGTCCGGACGCGCAGGGCCTGGACGGACCAGTCGAACACTGGAGCCAGACTCTCCGGGGCCGGCCAGCCGTTGACCACTGCGAGCAGCTGGAGGTATCGCTCCCTGCGTGGGTCGTTCACGCTCTCCAGCCGAGTCGCTAGCCGGCGGCGAAGCTCGATGTCGTCGGGGCGGCCTAGGAGGTGCGCGTAGTGCGCCGTGAACTCCGCGACGATCGGATCGGCCTGGGGTGAGGCCGGGTCGATGCCGGCGGTCAGGGCCGGGCCGGCCTGGTCACGGACGGCTGCGGCAATGTCGCGGCGCGGGCCCCGCATGTCGCTTCGGGCCCGCTCGGCCGCCTGGTCCTCGGCCATCCGCCGCACGGCGGCGCGGAAACCCGGGTCCAGGGACATTTCGGCCAGTTCCACCCACGCCTGGAGCTGTTCTGCCTCCGGGTTGTCGGGCAACTCGGGGGTCATCGAGCGCATGACCCCCGCGAATGCGGGGTCGGCGTCAAGACCGCCGAAGACGGCGTCGAGGAAATCGCCGATCAGGCGTCTGCGTTCGTCCTCGGAAAGCTGGGCCAGCCGGTTCATGAGTTCCGTCTCCTCAGGTGTGGACCCGCGCTCGGCCACTGCCGTCAGCACCGCGCGCCGCAGGCGCAGGACGCGGATCTGCACTGCCAGTGCTTCGGCGTGCGCCGCGGCGACCTCGGGAAGCGAGAGCTCGCGGTCCACGACCTTGCGGATCGTGGGAAGGTCCAGTCCCAGCTCGCGCAGGGTCCGCACGAGGTCCAGGCGTGCGACGGCGTTGATGCTGTAGAGGCGGTAGCCGGCCGGGCTGCGGTCCGTCGGCGCCACGATTCCGCGATCGGAGTAGAACCGAATGGTCTTGACCGTGAGACCGGTCCGTCGAGCCAGTTCACCGATCGAGTAGAGCGTGTCGCCGTCCATGTCCCCACCTTCGTGTCTCCCCCTACTGGAGACTCAAGTCCCTTCGCCTGCCAGCAGGCAACCACTCCTCATCCACACGTCGTGACAATTCCTCTTGCCGGACCAGGGCGGGCGGCTCGCTCTCGGTACGCTGCCCGGGCCGGAACAGGAGGTCTGGTCGGTCAGTTGCGCGAGCCGAGCTCCTTGGGGCCGTAGAGCGCCGTGGCGTTGCCCGTGAGCAAGGCCCAGTAGCGGTCCCCGAAGGACCAGTGCCACCACTCCGTGGGGTAGTTCACCAGCCCTGCGGCCGTGAGTACGGTGCCCAGCAGCTCCCGGTTGGCGCGGGCCTCCTCGCTGATGTTCGGGGCGTGGGTGTAGCAGGCGCCGGCGCTCTCCTCCGGGTCCGCGTTCATGCGCGTGCCCAGGTCCAGCTCGTTCCCGTCGGCATCGGCGAGGGTGAGGTCGACGGCCGCGCCGGCGCTGTGCGGGGCGATGTTGGGGGGTGACACGTACCTGCTCGCCGCCGAGTGGATCTCCTGGGAGGACCAGCCGGGGTGGGCGGCTCGCAGCCGGCCGGCGTACTCCTCGAAGTACTCCCGCTGGAGGGAAGGGGGTCGGTACCCCTCGACGAACAGCAGCCGGATGCCCGTCGGGAGCATGGTCTGTGCCGTGAGCAGCCGCTCCAACACGCCTTCCCGCAGGTGGGCGAAGGCGTCGGCCGGGTCCTGCTTGCGGGTGTCGACGAGCAGACGGCCGCCGAGGCGGACGTCCACGAGGCGTTCGCCGGACTCGGTCACGGGCACGGCGGCGACCTTCGGATCCGACATCAGCACGATCGCGTCCATGTCGCCGCCCCTCATCCTGCCGACGTGGCCGGGTGGCGCACGCCGAACCACTGCTCGGCGCCGTACTCCTCGAACCGCTCGACCTCGGTGAAGCCCAGTCTCGCCGCGAGGCGCATCGCCCGGTGGTTGGCGCTCTGGGTGGAGAGCACCACGGGTTCGCCGGGCCGCGCGCCGGTGAACCAGTCGAGTGCCGCCGCGCACGCCTCGAAGGCGTAACCGCGTCCCCACGCCTCGGGCAGGAACAGGTAACCGAGTTCGGTCTCTCCGGCCTCGGGGCGGACATGTCCCCGGCGCTCGGCGCCGCGGGGATCGAGCGTGATCATGCCGATCATCGTTCCGTCGAGTTCGACCACGAAACAGCCGGGGCGTCGGCCGGGGACTTCAGGCATCGCGCGTTCGAGTTCGTCGCGAGGCCGGGCGCCGCCGATGTAGGTGCCCACCTCGGGCGAGGCGAACAGCTCGACGAAGGCCGCGCGGTCCCGGGCCTCGGACTGGCGGAGCACGAGCCGGTCGGTCGGTAACGGGGCCGTCGGCCAGGTGAAGGTTCCAGGTTCGATCATGGTGGGGAACCTATCGCACGCCCCATGAGACTCTTAATGGGTTTCGTCAAGCAGCCTGAACCTCTGTGGCTGTCTTCTCGCGGGGGTTGTACTCCCTCTCGTAGAGCCGACCGTCCCGGAGCATGGCCCACAGGATGGAGACTCGCTGGCGGGCGACAGCGATGACGGCCTTCTTGTGGCGGCCTTTGTCGTGTGTGTAGCCCTTGTACTTGCGCAGGTACATCTCGTTCTCCCACGTCCCCGCGGTCAAGAATGCGACCTGGGTCGACAGGAAGAATGCCCGCTGGAGGGGGCGGCTGTATTGGGTCGGGCGCAGGCGGTTTCCCGTGTTTGATCCGGAGTCACGAGAGACGGGAGCCATTCCCGACGCGACAGCGAGTCGCCCAGCGGTCGGGAACCGTGAGATGTCGCCGATCGCTGCGAGAAGTTCGGACGCAAGGAGTTGGCCGAAGCCAGGCATGGAAAGGACGATGGGCGCCTGGGGGTGTTGGGAGAGAAGTTCCTTGATCTTCTTCTCCAGCTCCTTCAGCCGGTTGTTCATCTCCGTGATCTTTTGAGCGAGTTCGGCCACCAGCTCGGCTGCCAGGTCTTCTTCACTGGCTGCTGATTCCTGGGATTTAGCGGCTGTTACGGCCTTTTCTGCGAGGGCTGCCGCATTCCTTACTCCACGCTTGGTGAGCCAGGCAGTCAGCCTGCTCTCGCCCATGCGTCGGATGGCAGCTGGTGTCTGGTATCCGGATAGGAGGACCAGAGGCCCTGCGGCCTGGGCGTAGTCGAAGGACCGCTCCAGCTCCGGGAACATGCTGGTGAGCAGGGCTCTCATGCGGTTGATGGTCCTGGTGCGTTCGGTTGAGAGGCCGTTGCGGTGGGACAGGATGAGCGTGAGTTCCTTGGTGACCCTTGGGGGCGCTGGCACAGGGACCGTCTGCCGTCGAAGGCAACGGGTGAACTCGGCAATGATGTAGGAGTCCTTCAAGTCGGTCTTGCCCTGCCCACTGAAGCTCTTCTTGAAGGCCGCGAACTTCGAGCCGGCGACGTACCGCGGGTTCTGGCCGTGGTTAGCCATAATTCCTAGAAGCAGAGATGCCGGGCCGTCAATGAGGTCGAGAGCCCAGGTTACGTGGTCCGACATGCCCATGACCTCGCCGAATGCGGCCAGGATGTCGGACTCAGAGTTAACCACCTTGCGGTTCCACAGCGACTCGCCGTCGCTGTCGACCACTGTGAACCAGTGATGTCCTTTTCCTACGTCGATCCCAGCCCATACCTGCGGTGGCCGCTGCGTCATCTCGTCTCTCCAGGTCGATCACGGACAAAAAGTGCCAGGCCACCCCTGGAGTAAGTCCGTACGAGCGATCGAATCGCAGCTCTTAATCAGTTAGTGAGGGTGGCCTGAAGGCTGGCCGACGCAGTCTCAAGGAGCCCCTTCGATGGGCAGGCGATTGAAAGTCGCATCCAGCCTTCCAGGCTGTAGATGTAACGATCATCGGACAGCAGGGACACCCGCTGGCAAGTCCGTACAAGCGATCGAGTCGCCACTCTTAATCAGCAGTCTGGGGTGCCCCAGAAGGCCGGCCGACGGAGTCTTGGAGAGCCCTTGGTGGGCAGGCTGATGAGAGTCGCATCCGGCCTTCTGGCTGGACGCGGAGTTTACAGCCCGACCGGGTGCCCACCTGCACGCCCGTACTGTAGCGATCATGATCGCAGCTCTTAATTAGCAGCGAGGGCGAGCAGCGGCACCGGTGTCCCAGGGCTGCCGCTCATGCCCGATCGAGCCTGCTTGAAGGGTACGGGCTGATGAGGCGTACGGGACGAGGGCCATCGGTGACGACGATGCCGGCGAGCCCCGACGCGTCGAGCACGGAATCCAGGAGCGGGTGTTCTCGGGCGTTGGCGAAGATCCAGGAAGCGTGCGGCAGCCAGGGTGCAGCTGCCCTGATCAGCTCGTCGGCACTGGACAGGAAGAAGTCGACGCTGCATCTCATGTCGTTGAGTGTCCGGCCTGGCTGCCGTGTTCTTCCTGTGTCCGGTCCGCCTCGTCGGGGAGCTTCTCGTCCGCCCCGTCCGGGAGCTCGCCCTCCCCGTTGGGGAGCCTCGGGTGGTGGCTGCTCGTGGCGATCTTGGCCGCCATTCCGGCGAGCTGCCCGCAGGCTCGTACGATCTCCCGCTGGGTCTGGCTCCGCTCGCTGATGACGGCGGCGAGCATCAGCGCGGTCAGGGCGGCGGAGCCGTTGAACGCCTGCAGGGTGATCATGCTGGTGAGCAGGTCGCGGCCGGCGAACGGGCCCGTCTGCCGGGTGGCGGCGATGATCGCAAAGGTCGATACGGCCAGCGCGCAGGGCGCGGCCCCGGCCAGCTGGAAGCGGAAGGCGGCCCAGATCAGCAACGGGTAGCCGAGGAACAGCAGCGGTGTGCTGCTGGTCTCGACGAAACCGATGCCGGCGACGGCTGCCAGAAGCAGCAGCCCCTCCGCCCACCGCAACGGTAGAACGTCCCTCGGCCGGCGCACCGAGCGGAGGACGAGCAGGACCGGCGTGACCACCAGCACGCCCATCGCGTCGCCGGTCCACCAGACCCACCACGTCGGCCAGAAGCCCCTGGTGCGCAGCACCCCGGCGAGCAGCAGGGTCGCGCTGCCCGTCGTCGCGCTGATCAGCATCCCGGTGAACGCACCGAGAAAGATCAGCGCGAGCGCGTCTCGCAGCCGGTTCAGTTCGTTGCGGAACCCCGCACGGCGCAGCAGCGCGTACGAGCACAGAGGAGCGAGGGTGTTGCCCGCCGTGATCGCGAACACGGCCGGGAGCGACGGGCCCAGCGAGACATTGGTCAGAAAGGCGCCGAGCGCGATGCCGGGCCAGACCCGCGGACCGCGCAGGAGCAGGCTCGCCACCGCGATACCGCTCGGCGGCCACAGTGGGGTGACCTGGTTGCGCACCAGCTGCTGGAGCAGCCCTGCCTTGGCGGAACCGTAGTACAGCGCGGTGATGGCACAGATCTCCAGGGCGGCCGAGCCGCCGCGCCGGAGCTGTTCGAGCCGCGCGCCATCCATCGGGCGACCTCCGTGCCGATATCGGTGGATATCACCTCGAAGCCCATCATCCGTCCGATCGCCCGGATCCTCCACGTCGCCGTCGAGGTCAGGCCTGCGGGGTGCGCAGGGCGAGGATGGCCATGTCGTCGTGACCGTCGCTGGGGTGGTGATCGGCCAGTGCCCGCACGAACTCCGGCAGGGGCAGGTCGGCATGTTCCGCGGCGAGTCCGGCGAGCTGGCTCAGGCTCTCGTCGATGGAGTGGTTGGGATGCTCGATCAGCCCGTCGGTGAAGAACACCACGGTCGCGCCCTGCGGCAGGAAGCGCGAGTGGTCGGGCCGGGCCTGCTCGGGATCGACGCCGAGCGGCAGTCCGGGCTCGGCGAGCAGGTACCGCACCCGGCGATCCTGGGTGACGATCATGGGCGGGACGTGGCCCGCGGTGCTCCAGCGCAGCCGCCAGCCGGGTCCCTCCGGTTCGATGCGGGCCAGGGTGGTGGTCGTGACGGGATTGCTCGTGATGGCTTCCAGGGCATGGTCGAGCTGGGCGAGGATCGCGCCGGGCGGACTGGTGTGGTCGAACAGCAGGGCGCGCAGCATGTTGCGGGTGGAGGCCATGGCGGCGGCGGCCTGCAGATCGTGGCCGACCACGTCGCCGATGACGACCGCCACGACCTTGTCGGGCAGCAGGATGGCGTCGTACCAGTCCCCGCCGAGCTGACTCGGCTCGGCGGCGGGCCGGTAGATGGCGGCGGCGGTGAAGGGCCGCAGGTCGGGCAGGGTGGGCAGCAGCAGCCGCTGGAACTGCTCGGCGCCCACCCGGATCTTCTCGAACAGGCGGACGTTCTCGATCGCGATGCCGGCGGCGCCGGCCAGGGCGACGACGACGTTCTCGTCGTGCACGTCGAAGGGCCGGCCGTCGCTCCGCTCGGCCAGGTAGAGGTCGCCGTAGATCTCGCCCCGCACGCTGATGGCGACGCCGAGCAGGGTGCACATGCGCGGGTGGCCGGGCGGGAACCCGGCGGAGGACGGATGGGCCGTGATGTCGTCGATCCGCAGGGGTTCGGGGTAGCGGATCAGATGGCCGAGGACGCCCAGACCACGGGGCAGGCCGACCTCGGCGAGATCAGCGCGTTCCTGCTCGGACAGACCGGCCGCGACGAACTGTTCCAGGCGCTCTCCGGACGCGTCGAGCACGCCCAGTGCCCCGTAGCGGGCCCCCACCAGGTCCATGGCGGTGGTGACGATACGGCGCAGCACCGCAGGCAGCTCCACCTCACGGCTGATGGCCACCACCGCGTCCAGCAGGCCCTGCAGCCGGTCCATGGCGGACAGCAGGGAACGCAGTTGGTCGTCGATCCGGCCCAGCTCGGACCGCAGCCGAACATGCAGGTCGGGGACGTGCGCCCGCCTCGGCTGCCGCCCCATCCGCTCCCGGGTCATCAGGCGCGCCTGGTGGCCGGCTGTTCGGTCGCCGCACGTGAGCGGTACATTCCGACCTCCTGACACGCCGGGGTACCGTCTCGGCAGCCGTGCCGGTGGTCCGGCCGCCGGGGGCCGCCTCGCCTTCGATTGTGACATCGGCGGAGGAGACCGACGCGTCGGAGCGCGGCCCGCGGCGGCGGGCCCTCGGGGCCAGGCCCTGTCCGGCGGCTCCAGTCCGGCTAGGCCTCGCGTCGCTGCCGACGTGCCGCCATCACGGCGTAGACGAGCACCCCGGCGAACAGGAACAGCACGCCCTGGTACACCGCCGCGTAGCCGGCACCGGCCATCAGCCAGAGGGAGAAGGCGGCCGCCAGCGCAGTGATCACCGAGTCCCGCACCAGCCGGGCGCGGTCCACCGACTCGCCTCGGCCGGAGACCAGGTGGAAGAGCTGCGCGGCCGTCGCCAGCAGGTACGGCACGGTAGCGGTGAACGTGGTGACGAGGACCAGGACCTCGAAGACCTTCCCCGAGCCCGACAGGTAGTTGTAGGCGGTCAGGAGCGAGGAGAGGACCACGGTGACGGCGACGCCGACCGTTGGCACACCCCGGCGCCGGCGCCCGAAGGCGGCCGGGAACAGGCCGTCCTTGGCCGCCGCGTACGGGGTCTGGGCGCTCAGCAGCGTCCAGCCGTTGAGGCATCCGGTCATCGACACCAGCGCCGCCAGCGCCACCGCCGTACCGCCCCAACCGCCGCCGAACATCGTGTTCACGGCGTCGGAGAAGGGGGCGGTGGAGGTCACCAGCCGGTCGTGCGCGACCGTTCCGAAGACGGACAGCGTGCCCAGCAGATACACCAGCGCGGCGCCCGCGGTGCCGATGACCGTGGCGCGCCCCACGTTGCGGCGGGCGTTCCTGACCTCGCCGGCGCTCACGGCCGCGGACTCCACCCCGAGGTAGGAGAAGAGCAGCAGCGCGGCGGAGGCGGAGACCGCGCCGACGGCGCTGTGACCGCTGGCGTTGAACGGCCCGAGCCGGGACGGATCGAAGAAGAACAGCCCGCCGACGGCCACGAGCAGCAGCGGTACGAACTTCAGCACCGTCGCCACCAGTTGGACGGCTCCCACGTACCGGGTACCGGCGAAGTTGGCGAGCGCGGGCAGCCACTGCAGGGCAAGGGCGGCCAGGCACGCGGTCCACTTGTGGTCGTTGACCGGGATCAGCACGTCCAGATAGCCGACGGCGGCGACGGCGAGCGCCGCGTTCGACACCCAGGTGGTGATCCAGTACGCCCATGCGGCGAGGAACCCGGCGAAGTCGCCGAAGGCCTCGCGGGCGTAGACGTACGGGCCGCCGGTACGGGGGTCGCGCGCGGCGAGTCGGCCGAAGACCAGGGCGAGCATGATGGCGCCGACGGTCAGGACGGCGAAGGCGACCAGGCTGACCGTGCCGTAAGGGGCGATGGAGGCGGGCAGCAGGAAGATGCCGCCACCGATGATGTTGCCCATGACCAGCGCGGTCGCGACCGGCAGCCCGAAGCGCCGGGCGTGCTTGCTGCCGGAGCTCTGGGCGTCCTCGCCGCTCGTGGTGTCCCGAAGGTCTCCGCCGGGAGCCGTGAGGTCCTCGGAGGGGGCCGGAGCCGGCTGCGGTGCGGTTCCGGTGACGTGCATGGGGGTGCCTCTCATCGAACAGACGTCCCGGGATCGCCGGGACGCAGTCATGCTCCGGGAAGCCCCCGCCCGCCACAAAATCGCCGGTTCTTGTGTCGTCCAGCCCGGCTGATCGTGAAAAAAATGCACCAAAGTGGGGTCTGTGCCGCAAGGTGTTCGGCGCTAGTCGTGTGCCGTTCCCTCTGCCCACAGGCTCCGTACATGGCCCAGATGCCGCGTCATGATGGCGTGTACGGCCTTCTCGTCCCGTTCCAGGAGGGCGTCGAGGAGTTGCAGGTGTTCCTCGGCCGAGGCGAGCAGGCGGCCGGCCTGGACCAGGGCCGTCAGGCCGTAGAGGCGGGAGCGGCCGCGCAGGTCGGCCACCACCTCGACCAGATGGGCGTTGCCCGCCAGGGCGAGCAGGCCGAGGTGGAAGCGGGTGTCGGCCTCGACGTAGGCGATCAGGTCGCCCGCGGCCGCCGCGCCGACGATCTCGCGGGCCGCCGGGCGCAGCGCCTCCAGCGAGACGCGGTCGGCGGTACGGGCCAGCGCGGCCACCGTGGGGATCTCGATGAGCGCGCGGATGTGCGTGTACTCGTCCAACTGCTTGTCGGAGACCGCGGTGACCCGGAAGCCCTTGTTCGGCACGGTGGCGACCAGACCCTCCTTGACGAGGTCCAGCATCGCCTCCCGCACCGGCGTCGCCGAGACGCCGAAGCGGGCGGCGAGCGAGGGCGCCGAGTAGACCTCGCCCGGCCGCAGCTCGCCCGCGATCAGCGCGGCGCGCAGCGCGTCCGCGACCCGCTCGCGATAGCTGCTGCGCCGCCCGCCCAGCCGGGGGAGTGCCGGCAGGTCCGCGTCCGGCCTGTTCTGTCCCTGTGCCATGTCACGCATCACCGGGCGGAGTCTAGAGGAGGTCGGGGGAGGCTAGAGGACGAATCCCTCCGGAAAGGGGTCGGTGGGGTCGAGGAGGTACTGGGCGGTGCCGGTGATCCAGGCGCGGCCGGTGAAACTGGGCAGGACCGCCGGGACGCCCGCGACCTCCGTCGTACCGAGCAGGCGTCCGGTGAACCGGGTCCCGATGAAGGACTCGTTCACGAACTCGGTGTGCAACGGGAGTTCGCCCCGCGCGTGCAGTTGCGCCATACGCGCGCTCGTGCCCGTGCCGCACGGGGAGCGGTCGAACCAGCCCGGGTGGATGGCCATGGCATGCCGCGAGTGGCGTGCGGTGGCGCCGGGCGCGTAGAGGTGGACGTGGTGGCAGCCGTGGATGGACGGGTCCTCGGGGTGCACCGGCTCCGCCTCGGAGTTGATCGCCTCCATCAGGGACAGGCCGGCCGCGAGGATGTCGTCCTTGCGGGCGCGGTCGAAGGGCAGTCCGAAGGCGTCGAGCGGCAGGATCGCGTAGAAGTTGCCGCCGTAGGCGAGGTCGTAGGTGACCGTGCGGCCGTCGGACAGGGCGATCCTGCGGTCCAGGGCGACGGTGAACGACGGCACGTTCCTCAGGGTCACGTGCCGCGCGGCCCCGTTCTCCACCGCCACCTCGGCCACCACCAGCCCCGCCGGGGTGTCGAGCCGGATCGTGGTCACCGGCTCCACGACCTCCACCATGCCGGTCTCCACCAGCACGGTGGCGACCCCGATGGTGCCGTGCCCGCACATCGGCAGATAGCCGGAGACCTCGATGTAGAGGACGCCCCAGTCGCAGTCGGGGCGGCTCGGCGGCTGGAGGATCGCACCGCTCATCGCGGCGTGGCCGCGCGGCTCGTTCATCAGCAACTGCTTGACGGAGTCGCGGTGTTCACGGAAGTACAGCCGCCGCTCGTTCATCGTCGCACCCGGTACGGTGCCGATCCCACCGGTGATCACCCGGGTCGGCATACCCTCGGTGTGCGAGTCGACGGCGTGCAGCACGAGCTTGCTGCGCATGCTTCTCCAGTCTCCAGTCTCCTGGTCGGATTTCGTTGTCGGATCTCCTGGTCGGACTTCTCGGACGAGCCCGCGGCCACGGACTCTCTCGGACGAGCCCGCGGCCATGGACCTTCTCAGGCAAGCCCCGCGGCCACGGCTTTCTCGGTCGCCGCGCGGACCGCGGCCTCCTGCTCCGGCGGCAACGGCACGCGCGGCGGGCGCACCGGACCGCCGTACCGGCCGACGATGTCCATGGACAGCTTGATGGCCTGCACGAACTCCACCTTCGAGTCCCAGCGCAGCAGTGGGTGCAGCTGCCGGTACAGGGGAAGCGCGGTGGCGAGGTCGCCGGTCACCGCGGCACGGTACAGCTCCACCGAGGCCCGCGGCAGCGCGTTCGGGTAACCGGCCACCCAGCCCTTGGCGCCCGCCACCGCCAGCTCCAGCAGGACGTCGTCGGCACCGGCCAACAGGTCGAGTTCCGGGGCGAGTTCGGCGATGCGGTAGGCGCGGCGGACATCGCCGGAGAACTCCTTGACACCGTGGATGTGGCCCTCGCCGTGCAGCCGGGCGAGGAGTTCGGGCACCAGGTCGACCTTGGTGTCGATCGGATTGTTGTACGCCACCACCGGCAGCCCCGCGCGGGCGACCTCGGCGTAGTGGGCGAGGACGGCTCGCTCGTCGGCGCGGTACGCGTTGGGCGGCAGCAGCATCACCGACCCGCAGCCGGCCTCGCCCGCCTGCTCGGCCCAGCGCCCCGCCTCCGCCGAGCCGTACGCGGCGACACCCGGCATCACCCGCTCCCCGCCGATCGCCGCGACGGCCGTCTCCACCACCCGGGCCCGCTCCTCGGGCGTGAGCACCTGGTACTCGCCGAGCGAGCCGTTGGGTACGACGCCGTCGCAGCCGTTGGCCACCAGCCAGGAGCAGTGCTCCGCATAGCGGTCGTAGTCGATCGAGAGGTCGTCGCGCAGCGGGAGCGCGGTCGCGACGAGGACGCCGTGCCACGGGCGGTTCTGCGGGTGGGTCATCTGTGGTCCCCAATCGGATGACGTGTGACATGGTACTGAGAGTGTGAGTGCTGACTGGTCGAGTACTGGCTGAGTGAAGTGGCTCGGGTGGATCCTCTCGGTCCGGGGCTCAGTCGTCCGGCAGCCCGGCCAGGACGCCGAGCGGTACCGGCCGGGCGAACGGGCGACGTCCCGCAGTGAGCGGGCAGCCGGTCAGGCCGGCCACCGCCGGTGCGCACATCCGGCCCTGGCACCAGCCCATCCCGGCCCGCGTGAGCAGCTTCACGGTGCGCAGATCGCCCGCGCCCAGCGAGCCGGCGGCGGTGCGGACCGCGCCGGCCGTGACCTCCTCGCACCGGCACACCACCGTGTCGTCCGTGAGCCGGTCCGCCCAGCCCGCGGGCGGCGCGTACACCGCGTCGAGCGCCGCGAAGAACGCCCGCAGCCGGGTCCTGGTCCGGGCGGCCGCCGCCCAGGAGCGCGGGTCGGGGGCCGTGCCGTACAGGCGGGCGGCGATCGAGCGGCCCGCGATGTGCCCCTCGGCGAGCGCGAGGGCCGCGCCGCCGATGCCGGTGGTCTCGCCGGCCGCCCAGACCCCGGGCACGTCGGTGCGCTGCTCGTCGTCGACCCGTACGGCCGTGCCGTCCGTCCCGGACAGCGTGCAGCCGAGCGTCTCGGCGAGGTCGGTGTGCGGCAGCATGCCGTGTCCTACGGCGAGGGTGTCACAGGGGATGCGGCGTGCGCTGCCGGGTCTGATCCGGCGGTCCTTCCCCAGGGCGGCGACGGTGACCGCCGTCAGCCGGTCGGTGCCGTGCGCCTCGACGACGATGTGCCGGGCCAGTGTGCGGACTCCGCGGCGCAGCAACTGCCCCGCGTACCAGGCGCCTTCGGCGAGCTTGCCGGGCTCTGCGGCGAGGGTGTGGGTGCGACGCAGCAGGGCCCTCGGGTCCGCGGACTCGACCAGCGCGGCCACGCGCGCCCCGGCCGCGGCGAGCCCCGTGGCCACCGGCAGCAGCAGGGGCCCGGTGCCGGCGACCACGACCGTACGGCCGGGCAGCACCAGGCCGCCCTTGAGCATGGCCTGCGCGCCGCCCGCCGTGACGACACCGGGGAGCGTCCAGCCCGGGAAGGGCAGCACGCGCTCGTAGCCACCGGGGGCGAGCAGCACGGCGTCGGCGCGGACGGCGACCCCCTCCTCCTGCGCGGGGCCGCACAGGGCGTACACCGTGAACGACTGGGATGAATGCTGGTCGCGGTTGGATGGCGGCTTGTCATGGGCCGACTCCCGGTCCACGCACCAGACATGATGATCCGTCAGATGAGTGATTCGTCCGGCGGTGATGTGCCGGTCGACGCCGTCCCGCAGGCGTTCCCAGATGCGCCACTGGTGGTGCAGGGCCTCGGGGCGGCGGGCGCCGAGGGCCCGGGCGGGCTGCCGGTAGAACTGGCCGCCCGCCTGCTCGGCCGCGTCGACGAGGGTGACCCGTACGCCCCGGTCGGCCGCCGCCAGCGCCGCGGCGAGACCCGCCGGGCCCGCCCCGACGACGGCGAGGTGTGCTCGCTCAGTCATCGTCCCGTCCCGTTCCCTCCTGAGTACGGATCTCGTCGCCCGGACGGACCGGCACCAGGCAAGCTCGTTGGTTCGTCCGGTCGTTGACGGTCACCAGGCAGTCGAAGCACACCCCGATCCCGCAGAAGACCCCACGGGGACGGCCGGTGCCGCGGGTGGTGCGCCAGGCCGGTACGCCCGCCGCCCACAGCGCCGCCGCGACCGTCTGTCCGGGCAGGGCGGTGACGGGCCGGCCGTCGAAGGTGACGGTGAAGGCCTCGCCCGGCCGGGCCCGGGTCAACTCCAGGGGATTCACGGTGTGCTGCCTCCGTCGGCGTCGAATCCGTGGGTGTCGAATCTGTCGGTGTCGAACCGCTCCGGCCGGAACGGTGTGAGATCCAGGTCCGGTGTCTTCCCGGTGAGCGTCTGCGCGATCAACTGCCCGGTGCCGGTGGCCAGTCCGATGCCGGCACCCTCGTGCCCGCAGGCGTGGAACAGCCCCGGCGCGCGCGGATCCGGGCCGATCGCCGGGAGGTGGTCGGGCAGATACGGCCGGAATCCTGCGTATGTCCGCAGCGCTCGCACCCGCTCCAGGAACGGGAACAGCCCGATCGCCCCGGCCGCGAGCGCCCGTACCGCCGGCAGCGAGAGCGAGCGGTCGAAGCCGACGCGCTCCCGGCTCGCGCCGATCAGCACCGGTCCGGCGGCCGTGCCCTCCACCACCGGAGAGGTGCGCAGGGCGGCCGAGTCGCTCGCGACGTCGGCCACATAGTCCGCGGCGTACACCTTGTGCCGGACCATCCGCGGCAGCGGCTCGGTGACCAGCACGAAGCCGCGCCGCGGGAGCACCGGCAACCGGACGTCCGCGAGGGCCGCGAGGTCGCCGCCCCAGGGGCCGGCCGCGTTCACCACCGCCGGTGCGTGCACGTCGCCCCGGTCGGTGCGGACACCGGTCACCGCGCCGTCCGCCGTGCGCAGTACGCCGGTCACGGTCCAGCCGGTGTGCAGGCGGGCGCCGGAGGCGCGGAGCAGGTGGGCTGCGGCGAGGGCGGGCATGACCTGGGCGTCCTGCGGATAGTGCACTCCGCCCGTCATGCCGGTGGCCAAGTGCGGCTCCAAGGAGGGAAGTTGGTCCGCCGTCACCGGTTCGGCCTCGACACCGGCCGTCCGCTGGCCGTCGGCGAAGGCGTGCAGCGCGATGAGGGTCTCGGGGGTGGCGGCGACCACCAGGCCGCCCTTGGGTTCGTACTCGACGGCCGTACCCAGTTCGTCGCCCAGGCGCGACCACAGGCGGGCCGACAGCAGGGCGAGGTCCAGTTCGGGGCCCGGTTCCTTGTCGGAGACGAGCAGGTTGCCCTCGCCGGCGCCAGTGGTGCCGCCGGCGACCGGGCCGCGGTCCACCACACGCACGTCGAGGCCGGCGCGGGTGGCGTACAGCGCGCAGGCCGCCCCGACCATGCCGGCTCCGACTACCACGACATCGCAGGTCAGTCGCTTTGCCACGGCAGTACTATGTCACATGGCGCTCATTCTGGGGAGACCTCGGATGGCTCGGTTCAGCGCCGTTTGCGCGCAGCTTCATTGTTGCGCGCAGCTTCATTGCCGACCGCGGCTCCGTCGTGGCTTGTCGCGCAGTTCCCCGCGCGCCTTGGGTCGGCTGCGTCCCCCGGAGTCCTCAGCGTGGACGCCCTCTTGACGTCGCAAGAAGCCCCGTCGACACTCCAGAGTGGGAATCCTAGTGAACAGGTAGGGAATCATGCCGCGCCTCGCAACGGTCACGGGCCGCACCGGCCGTACGCCGTTCCGCGTGCCCCTGCTCACCTCCCGCCGGCACATCGATCTGCTGCGTGTCTGCAGCGCGATCAGCCTTCACCGCTGAGCCGGGCCTCTCGCGCCCGCCGTCCGATGCCGCGCGTCGGCGCGCACCTCCGCACGCCCACCACCCGGGGAGACGCATGTCCATCACTTCGCTCGCCGCCGTTCCGTCCGTCCACCGCGCCGCCCCCGTCTTCCGGGGCCGGATCGGCCGGGACGCGCGCAGCGGCCACTACGCCGTGCCGCACCGCTACCGGCTCCATCTGTCGACCGCCTGTCCCGACGGGCTGCGTCTCGCCGTCGGACACAGCCTCCTCGGCCTGGACGCGGGCTGTCCGGTCACGTTCCTGCCCGCCGTCCCGGACTGTCCCGGTGGGGGGCACTCCGCGCTGCGCCCGCTCTACGAGGCGAGCGCCCACCACTACACCGGCCCGGCCCTCGCGCCGGTGCTCAGCGACGACTGGTCCGGCCGGATCGTCAGCACCCACGCCCCCGACATCCTGCGCGACCTCGACCGGTTCCCGCGCGAGGGCCGGGCCTCGCTGTACCCGTGCGGCCTGGAGTCCGTGCTCGAGGCCGTCGAGCGGATGTGCGCCGCAGGGATCGAGGAGGCCGCGCAGCGCGCCGGACGGGCCGACGCCGCCCCGGCCGAGCGGGCCGCCGCCCTCGACGTGCTCCTCGACACCCTGGGCCGGCTGGAGAACCGGCTTGCCGGAGAGGAGTACCTGGCCGACGACCGGCTCACCGCCGCCGACATCGAACTGTGGGTGACCCTGGTGCAGTTGGACACCGTCCACCGCTGCCACCTCGACGCCTCCGCCGTGCACCGCATCGCCGGCCACCGCGCCCTGTGGGCCTACGCCCGCCGGCTGGCCGCCCACCCCGCCTTCGGCCGCCATCTCGACCTCGACGGCATCTCCCGCCGCCACCACGGCCGTTGCCAGGGGCTGGAGGCCGCCGGAGCCGCCGTCCAGATCCTGGACTGGGCGGGCCTCGCCGCGGAAGCCGAGGACGCTTCCCGCAGGTGAGGGCGGGCGCGAGACGTCCAGTACGCGGACGGCCGTTGACATCCGAACCGACAACTGCCTTTACTTGCCGTTCAGAACGGTCATGAGCGTCAGCGCCAAGCCCTGGCTCGCTGACCGGCAACCCTCGCATCGCGGTGGGGTGCCCCAGGTGACGACCGGACCGGAATGACGTTTTCGGTAAGCGCGAGGGCCCGCGGGGGCCGGAACAGTGACAGGTGACGCCATGTACGCAGCTCCCAGGGCGGCCGCGAGCCGCCCGCTCGGCTGCGCACGGCCGTACGCCGGGTTCCTCGTCGCCGACCGCGCCGTCGATCTGCTCCGCGTCAGCAGCGCACTGTGTACCGCGCCGGGCCGTGCCCGCCGCCGGGCCTGACGCCTGCTTCCGGCCCGTCTCCTTCCAGCCCGTCTCCCTCCGGCTGGTCCCTTTCCAGGCCGTCACTTTCCCGGCCGTCTCCTTCCAGGCCGTCCCGTTCGAGCCTCGCGCTCCTGAGGCACACCGCCCCCGCGGTGTGCCGTCGCCCGCCCAGTCCCCGGTTCCCGCGCGCTGCCGTGCGCCGCCTCGTGCCGTAGTGCCGTCGCGACCCGTACGCGTCCGCCGCGCGTCCCGGGGCGTCCGACTCCGCCGGAGCCCGTCATGAGTGAACCCCCAGGCGCCGCCGTCTCGCTCGCCGAGGCACCACCTGCCGACGCCCCCTCACCATCCGTATCCGCACAGCGGGTTCAGCCGCTGCGCCGCCCCGGCCGGTGGATCGCCACCGCCGTCGTCCTCGTGCTCGTCGTGCAGATCCTGCACGGACTGGCCACGAACCCGTTCTACCAGTGGGACCGCTTCCGCTACTGGTTCCTGCGTCCCACCGTCCTCGACGGGCTTCTCGTCACCCTCGAAGTCACCGCGCTCAGCGCCGTGCTGGGCCTTTTCGGCGGCATCCTGCTGGCCCTCGGCCGGCAGTCGGGCAGCCCGGTCCTGCGCGCCGTGAGCTGGACCTACACGTGGCTGTTCCGCTCGGTGCCGCTGATCGTCGTCCTGATCTTCCTCTACAACTTCTCGGCCCTGTACAAGACGCTGAGCCTCGGCATCCCCTTCGGGCCCGCCTTCGTCACCTTCGACGAGTCGCGCCTCGCCACCGACATGACGGTCGCCGTGGTCGGGCTCAGCCTCAACGAGGCGGCGTACGCGGCGGAGGTCGTACGCGGCGGCGTCCTCTCCGTCGACCAGGGCCAGCACGAGGCGGCCGCCGCCCTCGGCCTGCCCAGGCACTACCAGTTCAGCCGGATCGTCCTCCCGCAGGCCCTGAGGTCCATCACCCCGAACTACGTCAACCAGCTCATCGGCCTGATCAAGAGCACCTCGCTGGTGTTCTACGTCTCGCTGCTCGACCTGTTCGGCTCCGTGCAGACCATGGGCAGCACGTACCCCGGCGACATCGTGCCGCTGCTGCTGGTCGCCACCGTCTGGTACCCGATCCTCACCAGCGCCGTGTCCGTCGTCCAGTACTACGTCGAGCGGTACTTCGCGCGGGGCGCCACCCGCACCCTGCCGCCGACTCCGCTGCAGAAGGCACGCGCGGGCCTCGCCGAGTTCCGGGCCCGGCTGCGCAGGGAGGCCGCAGTATGACCACCACCGACACACCGGCGCCGGTCCCGGCCGCGCTGGAGATCCGCGACGTCCACAAGTGGTACGGCGCCCAGCGCGTACTCGACGGCATCGACCTGACCGTGCGCCCCGGCGAGGTCACCGTCGTCATCGGCCCCTCCGGCTCCGGCAAGTCCACCCTGTTGCGGGTCGTCAACCACCTGGAGAAGCCCGAGATCGGCCAGGTCAGTGTCGGCGGCGAGCTGATCGGCGTCACGCGTGGCAGAGGCGGCCGGCTGAAGGAGCTGAGCGAGCGCGCCCTCCTCGCCCAGCGCAGCCGGATCGGCTTCGTCTTCCAGAACTTCAACCTCTTCCCGCATCTGACCGTCCTCGACAACGTCGCCGCCGCGCCCGTCGCCACCGGGAAGCTGACCAAGCCCGAGGCGCTGGAGCTGGCCCGCGAACTGCTCACCCGGGTCGGCCTCGGCGACCGCACCGGCGCCTATCCGCGCCAGTTGTCCGGCGGGCAGCAGCAGCGGGTGGCCATCGCCCGCGCCCTCGCGCTGCGCCCCGGCATCATCCTCTTCGACGAGCCCACCTCCGCGCTCGACCCCGAACTGGTCGGCGAGGTGCTCGCCGTCATCAAGGACCTCGCCACCAGCGGCACCACCCTGGTCATCGTCACCCACGAGATCGGCTTCGCCCGCGAGGTCGCCGACCGGATCGTCTTCCTCGACGCCGGCCGGATCGTCGAACAGGGCCCGCCCCAGGAGGTCCTGGACCGGCCCGGGCACCAGCGCACCCGGGACTTCCTGGCCAAGGTCCTCTGACCTCCCTCCCCGGCCACCATCACCCTTCCGAACGACCCCGAACGACCCCGAACGATTCCGAACGACAAGGACAGCCATGCGCAGCCACCTCTCCCGACGCAGCCTGATACGCGGCATCACCGCGGCGACCGCCGTCGCCACCCTGGCCACCGGGCTCGCCGCCTGCGGTGGCGACAGCGACGCCGCCACCACCGACAGCGCCAGGTCCGGCGAGGTCGTCGTCGGACAGGTCGCCAACGGCGCGGCCCAGCAGACCACCGTCAAGGTGTCCGAGGTGAAGTCCATCAGCGCCGAACTGCCCGCCGCCCTCCGCAAGAGCGGCAAGCTCGTCATCGGCGAGGGCGCGCTGCCGGCCGGGTTCCCGCCGCTGGCGTACGTGGGCAACGACCAGAAGACCCTCACCGGTTCCGAACCCGACCTCGGACGTCTGGTCGCCGCCGTCTTCGGCCTCAAGTCCGAGCTGAGGAACTTCACCTGGGAGAACCTCTTCGTCGGCATCGACAGCGGCAAGGTCGACGTCGCCTTCTCCAACGTCACCGACACCGAGGAGCGCAAGAAGAAGTACGAGTTCGCCTCCTACCGTCAGGACAACCTCGCCTTCGAGGTGCCGAGGAAGAGCACCTGGAACTTCGACGGAAACTACGAGAACCTCGCGGGCAGGACCGTCTCCGTGAGCTCCGGCACCAACCAGGAGAAGATCCTCCTGGAGTGGAAGGCCAAGCTGGCCAAGGAGGGCAAGGCGGTCACCGTCAAGTACTTCCCGGACCACAACAGCACCTATCTGGCCCTGGCCAGCGGCAAGATCGACGTCTACTTCGGCCCCAACCCCGGCATCGCGTACCACATCACCCAGGTCGCGAACACGCCCGACGCTACCCGCAACGCGGGCAAGATCTCCGGTGCGGGCACGACCCTGCAGGGACTGATCGCGGCGACCGCGAAGAAGGACAGCGGTCTCGCCAAGCCGCTCGCCGACGCCCTCAACTACCTGATCAGGCACGGTCAGTACGCCCAGCTGCTGAAGGCCTACAACCTCTCCAACGAGGCCGTCGCCCGGTCCGAGGTCAACCCGCCCGGCCTGCCCCTGGACAACTCCTGACCCACCGCCCGCCCGCCCGAACCGAATCGAGAGAGGCTCCGCCGCCGTGTCCCTCCAGACCGACCTCCGCGGAGACGGAGCCACCCCCGCCACCCATGTGCTCGACAACGCCGTCTGGGCCGCACTGACCGGACCGCACGCCCACTTGGCCGAACGCCTCGGCCGCGCCGCGCGATACGAGAACGGCGTCTACGCCTTGGCCGCGCTCGCCGACCCGGCGGACCCTTCCGCCTGGCAGGACCTGCGCACTCTCGTCGGGCCCGGAACCACCGTAAGGATCAAGCCCGTCGACCGGGTGCCCGACGACTGGCGGCTCGAAGGCAGCGGAGAGGGCGTCCAGTTGGTCGATGTCGCGCTGCGCGCCGAACCGGCCCCGGAAGCCGTACGGCTCGGGCGCGCCGACGTCCCCGAGATCCTGGACCTGGTCGCCCGCACCCGGCCGGGCCCGTTCCTGGAACGGACCGTCGAGATGGGCACCTATCTCGGCATCCGGCACCAGGGGCGGCTGATCGCCATGGCGGGGGAGCGGCTGCGGCTGCCCGGCTGGACCGAGATCAGCGCGGTCTGCACCGACTCCGGCCATCGGGGCCGGGGGCTGGCCACCCGGCTGGTGCGCGCCGTCGCGTGGGGCATCCGGGAGCGCGGGGACACCCCGTTCCTGCACGCCGCCGCCGACAACACGCGCGCGATCCGGCTCTACGAGTCGATCGGGTTCGTCCTGCGCCGCCGCAACCGGATCGCGCGGGTCCGCTGCGCGGGGACGAACGAGTCCGCTGGAACAGGCTCGTGCGCGGGGACGAACGAGTCCGCCGGAACAGGCGCGTGCGCGGGAACAACCCATGCCGGCCGTGCGTTGTGACTCAAGACGGGATCCGGTTGTGACGCAGGACGAGACCCGCCAGGCGGCCGAGACGGTCCGCCCCGGCAGACGGACGGAGGTGACGGTCGTGACACACGTAATCCCGCTGTGCGTCCCGCACCCCTACCGGTCCGCCCGTCTGTACTCCCGGCCGCACATAGATCTCCAGCGCGTGTCCGCCGCGCTCTGTCGCCGCTGACCTGTCTCCCGGGCTCAAGGGCCCAAGTCTCCTCCCACCGCGCTCGCCCTCGCCGACGCCTGCCCTCGCGAGCCGGTCCTGTCGTACGGACGGACATCAAGGAAGGCACCGCCGTGTCCTCAACTCCCGCTTCTCACCTGCACCTTGCCGTGGCCCTGGACGGCACCGGATGGCACCCCGCCTCCTGGCGCGAGCCGGTCGCCCGCCCCCGGGACCTGTTCACCGCCGGCTACTGGGCCGACCTGGTCGCCGAGGCCGAGCGCGGCCTCCTCGACCTCGTCACCCTGGAGGACGGTCTCGGCCCGCAGTCCTCGCACTTCCTCGACCCCGACGACCGCACCGACCGGATACGCGGCCGGCTCGACGCGGTCCTCGTCGCCTCCCGCGTGGCCCCCCTCACCCGGCACATAGGCCTGGTGCCGACCGTCGTGTCCACGCACACCGAGCCGTTCCACATCTCCAAGGCAATCGCCACCCTCGACTACGTCAGCACCGGCCGCGCCGGACTGCGCGTGCAGGTCAGCGGCCGGCCGAACGAGGCCGCCCACTTCGGCCGCCGTACCATCCGCCGTATCGAGGCCTACGACAGCCCGGCCGCGCAGGACGTGATCACCGAACTGTTCGACGAGGCCGCCGACTATGTGGAAGTGGTGCGCCGGCTCTGGGACAGCTGGGAGGACGACGCCGAGATCCGGGACACGGCGACGGGCCGCTTCGTCGACCGGGACAAGCTGCACTACATCGACTTCGAGGGCCGCCACTTCAGCGTCAAGGGCCCCTCGATCACGCCCCGGCCGCCGCAGGGCCAGCCGCTGGTCACGGCCCTCGCCCACCAGCCCGTCGGGTATCAGCTCGTGGCCCGCCAGGCCGACATCGGGTACGTCACCCCGCGCGACGCGGACCAGGCCCGCGCGCTCGTCGCCGAGATCCGCGCCGGGCAGCAGGCGGCCGGCCGGGCCGGGGACACCCTGCATGTCTTCGGCGACCTCGTCGTCTTCCTCGACGACAGCCGGGCGCAGGCGGAGGCCCGCCGCGACCGCCTGGACGCGCTCGCCGGTGAGCCGTACACCAGCGACGCCCGGATCTTCACCGGTACAGCCACTCAACTCGCCGATGTACTGGAGGAGTTGGCGACCGGTGGGCTGACCGGGTTCCGGCTGCGGCCCGCCGTCGCCGGTCACGACCTGCCCCGCATCAGCCGCGACCTGGTGCCCGAACTCCAGCGCCGAGGCCGCTTCCGGGATGCCTATGAGGCCGACACCCTGCGCGGCCTGCTCGGCCTCGCCCGCCCCGCCAACCGCTACGCCGCATCCGTCGCCTGAGCAGCAGCCGGAGAGGACGACCACACCCCATGAGCAAGCCGCTGAAGCAGATCCATCTGGCCGCCCACTTCCCCGGTGTCAACAACACCACCGTGTGGAGCGACCCGGCTGCCGGCAGCCACATCGAGTTCAGCTCCTTCGCACACTTCGCGCGGACCGCCGAACGCGCCAAGTTCGACTTCCTGTTCCTCGCCGAAGGGCTCAGGCTGCGCGAACAGGGCGGAAAAATCTACGACTTGGATGTCGTCGGCCGCCCCGACACCTTCACCGTGCTCGCCGCGCTGGCCGCCGTCACCGACCGGCTCGGTCTGACCGGCACCATCAACTCCACGTTCAACGAGCCGTACGAGGTGGCCCGCCAGTTCGCGAGCCTCGACCACCTCTCCGGCGGCCGCTCCGCGTGGAACGTCGTCACCTCCTGGGACGCTTTCACCGGCGAGAACTTCCGGCGCGGCGGCTTCCTGCCGCAGGAGGAGCGCTACTCCCGCGCCAAGGAGTTCCTCGCCACCGCGCACGAACTCTTCGACTCCTGGCGCGGCGACGAGATCCTCGCCGACCAGGCCACCGGCACCTTCCTGCGGGACGCCCAGGCCGGTGCCTTCGTCCATCGGGGGCAGCACTTCGACATCCACGGCCGGTTCAACGTCCCGCGCTCCCCGCAGGGCCGCCCGGTGATCTTCCAGGCGGGCGACTCCGACGAGGGCCGCGAGTTCGCCGCCTCCAGCGCGGACGCGATCTTCAGCCGGTACTCGACGCTGAAGGAGGGCCAGGCCTTCTACACGGACGTCAAGGACCGGCTCGCCCAGTACGGCCGCCGGCACGACCAGCTGCTCATCCTGCCCGCCGCGACGTTCGTCCTCGGCGACACCGACCAGGAGGCCGCCGAACTCGCCCGCTGGGTCCGCCGCCAGCAGGTCAGCGGCGCCACCGCCCTCAAGCACCTGGAATTCGTGTGGAACCGGGACCTGTCGGCGTACGACCCGGAGGGCCCGCTGCCCGACGTCGACCCCGTGGTGAGCGAGGACCACATCTCCCGGGGCCGCGCCCAGGTGCGCATGTACCGGGACCCGGTCGCCATCGCCCGGGAGTGGCGGCAGCTCGCCGAGGCCAACAAGTGGTCCATCCGCGATCTGGTCATCAACACCGGCAACCGGCAGACCTTCGTCGGCTCCCCGGCCACCGTCGCGCAGACCATCAACGACTTCGTGCAGGCGGACGCCTCCGACGGCTTCATCCTCGTCCCGCACATCACCCCGGGCGGCCTGGACCCGTTCGCCGACAAGGTGGTCCCGCTCCTGCAGGAACAGGGCGTCTTCCGCGCCGACTACCAGGGCACCACCCTCCGGGACCACCTGGGCCTCGCCCACCCCGACGCCGGCACCGGCACGGCCGACGCGCCGGAGCGAGCCGTGTCGTGAAGTTCCGCGCGATCACCCTGATCGCGCGGACCGGACCCAGGACCCGGTCACCGGCGTCCAGCGGCGCACCGACGGTGGGCGCACCGGTGCGGCCGCGGACGTCACCTCCCCCGTAGGTGACGTCCGCGGCCGTTCCCCCCGGTGCCGGACGGTGGCCGGTGTCGTCCGTGTGCTGTCACCAGCACATGACCGCTGTCTCCCCCGACCCCCAAGTCGAGTGGAGGCGGACGCGGACGACATAGCGCCGGCCCTTGACGAGCCGGACCCGCACGGCGGCGTTGTCCGGGCCGCTGCCGTCGTCGTGGCCCGCGAGGAAGCGCGGCACCCCGTCGCGCTCCTCGAAGACCACGAGCACGCTGTCGGCGTCGCCGAAGGTGCCCACGGTGTACTCGCGGGTCTCCGGCGGCTCGACGGTGAAGTCGGCCTGCTCGCCCGGCCCGAGACCGAGCGCCGCGGACCGGAACGGCACCAGCGCGGCCGGCCCCGCCGGGTCGGCGGGCGGATACCAGCGCAGCACGAACTCCTTGTCGGCCGGCGACGGCCCGCCGGCCGGAGCCAGCCCCCCGCGGTACTGCTCCGGCTCCAGCACCAGCCCCGGACCGAACGGGAACGTCATCACCGACTGCGGATCCCACACCGAGCCGCTCGCCTCGCCGGCGTCCAGCTCGCGCAGGACGTTCGTGTACGTTGTCTCCCGGCTCCAGAAGTTCGGCGGGCCCGCCAGCTCGGCGTACACGGCCTCGTCGTCCCAGTGCAGCCCGGCGTACGGGCTCTGGTGCTCGTGCACCATGCCGAGCGCGTGCCCGATCTGGTGCAGGACCGTGCCCCGCTCCCCGGGCCCCGTCACGTCCCAGCCCAGGTTCATGGTGCGCTCGCTCCGGCCGGCCGACAGCGCCTCCCGGCCCACCGCCGACCAGGAACCGCCGCCGGCCTGGAACCCGATCCGCAGCTCCGCCTCGCGCCGGTCGCCGACCTCGGCGAACGTGACACCGATGCCGAGCCCCTGCCATTCGCGCAGGCAGTCGCGGACCGCCTCCCGCTGTGCTTCGTCACCGGCCCACGGCACCCGGCGCAGTTCCCCGGTCCCGGGGACCGGGATCACGGAGGCATCGGAACCGCCGGCGTAGAAGTAGTAGTGCAGGACCGTGCCGTTGACCCACATCCGCCGCCCGGCGAGCAGCGCGCCCTGCCGTTCGGCGGTCAGCCCCGGTGCGAAGCACGGGGCCGGCTGCCGCGGGAGCGAGCAGTGGCGTCGGGTCATGCGGCCAGCCTGCCCACACGCCGCTGCCGGCGCCTGAGTCGGGGGCTACTCAAGTCGCCCTGTATCAAAACTGAGTACACGCCCTCTGCATCATGTGAGGACTTACGAACAGGACGCCAAGACGCTCGAACTGCCCTGGCCGTTCACCGGCCGGGACGACGAACTGGAGCTGGTGCGCGCGGCGTCGGCCGCCGGCCGGCCCGGCATCGTGGTCACCGGACCGGCCGGCCACGGCAAGACCCGGCTGATCACCGAGGCGGTCCGGGGTACGGAGCACGTCCTGGTGACCGGGACGCCCGAGGCCCGTGGCCTGCCCCTCGCGGCCTTCGCGCACCTGCTGCCCGACACCGTCTCCCTGCACCGCGCGGTGCGGATCCTGTCCGGCGTACGGCTCCTCGTCGTGGACGACGCCCATCTCCTGGACGAGGCCTCCGCCGCGCTCGTCCACCAGCTCGCCGTGCACGGCCGCACCCGGCTCGTCGTGGCCGCGGTGGACGCGGAACCCGCGCCCGGCGCCGTGTCCCGGCTGTGGACCGGGGAACTGCTGCCCCGGCTGGCCCTCGCACCCCTGCCCTGCGAGGACATCGCCCACCTGCTCGCCACCGCCGGGCTGGAACCGCTCACCGTGCGCCGCCTGCACCGGATGTGCCGGGGCGATCTGCGGCTGCTGCGCGACGTGGTCGCCGCCCTCGGCCCGGCCGGGCGGCTGACGTCCGTTGCCGGTACGGGGGAGCGGGCCTGGCGGGGGGCGCTGCCGGTCACCGCGGCCGTACGGGAGCGGGTGGCGCCGCTGCTGGAACGCTCCGGCTCCGGCGAACTGGACACGCTGGAGCGGCTCGCGTTCGCCGAGCCGCTGCCGTTGTCGCTGTCGCTGGACGACCTCGATCTGGAGGTCCTGGAGCGGCTGGAGACGGACGGTCTGATCCACGTCGACGACCGGGGCGGCGCCGTCACTCTTGCGCATCCCCTGCACGGGGCGGTCCTGCGGGCCACGGCGGGGCGGCTGCGGGCCCGCCGGCTGGCCGGTGCGCCCCGCGACCACGGACCGGCCCTGGAGGCCGAACGGCTGGCCCTGGTACGGCGGATCGAGCAGCTGGACGTCCGGGTGCTGCCCACACCCGTGGGGGAGTGGCTGGTCGCGGAGGGCGCCGGGCTGCCTGCCGGGTATGCCGCGGTCCGCGCCCGGTTCGCGCGGCTGCGCGGCGAGGTACGGGACGCCGCCGCCTGGGCTCGGGAGGGGTTGCGGGGTGCCCCCGGTCATGCGGGCTGCCGTGCGGAACTCCGCCTCGCCCAAGGTGAGTTGGGTGAGGAGGCGGGCGGTGATGTCTACTCCGGCTACGACGCCGTACGCCTCGGTGAACCCGAGCGGGTCGCTGGGCGGCTGCCCGCGGGCAGTGTGTTCGCGCGGCACGCGGACGCGCTGGCACGGGGGGACGGGGCCGGGCTGGACCGGGCGGCCGAGGATCTGGAGGAACGCGGCTTCTCGCTGTTCGCGGCGGAGGCGCGGGCGCAGGCCGTGCGGGCGCACCGGGATCCGCAGGCGGTGCGGGTCTCCCGTACCCGGGCGGTGGCGCTCGCACGGCGGTGCCAGGGCGCGCGCACGCCGGCGTTGGCGGGACTTGTCCTCGGTGAACTGACCGCTCGGCAGCGGCAGATCGTGACGCTCGCCGCGGCGGGGCTCAGCAATCGGGAGATCGCCGAGCGGCTGACCTTGTCCGTGCGGACGGTGGGGAATCATCTCTACAGCGCCTATGCGCGGCTCGGTACGGGGGACCGGGCAGCGTTGCCCTGGCTGGTGGAGTTGCCGGAGTGCGAGTCGGCTTAGCGCCTGCTTGGTGCCTGTTGCCGCCCCTCGTTCACTCGCCGCCCGTCACAAGGGCACCGTACTCACGCCGCCCCGAACGCCGCGAACGCCCACCCCGTTGCCTGGTGGACCGGGTCCTCGGGCAAGGCGGCGCGGGCGTCGCGGAGGGACTCGGCCAGGGTGAGGCCCGCGTCGAGGCCCTTGTGGAGGGCGAGCATCAGAGGGACCACCGCCGCGTCGTTGACCGGGGCGCTGCTCGCCACCACCCCGGCCGTGCCCAGCGGCAGCAACGCGGTGACCAGGCCGAGGAGTTCGTCGGCGCCGACGGAGGCGAGGCGGGCGGTGTCGCAGCTGGAGAGGATGATGCGGTACGGGCTGCGGGTGAGCCGTTCGAAGTCGTGCACGATCAGCGGGCCGTCGGCCATACGGAGGGCCGAGAAGAGGGGGCTGTCCGCGCGGAACGTGCCGTGGGCCGCGAGATGCGCGAGGGCCGCGCCGTCGAGGTGTTCCAGGACGCGAGGGACCTGGGCCTCGTCGCCCTCCAGGACCGTCGCCGTGCCGTAGCGGTCGGCCAGTTCGGGCACCTCCGCGCCGCCGGTGGCGAGGCCGGGGCCACGGACCAGCAGCTGCCGGCCGCCCGGGGGCGGCCCGGTCTCGTGGGCGCGCAGCCAGCTGCCCGCCGACGGCGACACGCTGAGCACCCGGTCCCGCAGCGCGGGCAGCAGCGCCCACGGCACCCGGTGCAGCGCCCCCGGCGGCACGATCACCACCGGGCCGGAGCCCAGCTGGGCCGCCGCACCGCCCAGGAGCAGCTCCTGCAGCCGCAGACCCGCCGCCTCCACCAGCGGCAGCCGGGCCTCGGCGCCGGGGTGGGCGAGTCGGCGCAGTCCGGCCTGCACGTACTCGGCCTCGGCCACCGCCTCGGCCAGCGGGCCGCCGGCGAACCGCCGTACCCGGCCCCGGCCGCACAGCAGGACGTGCACCCGTCCGTCGACCACCGCGAGTTCGACCAGATGCGCCTCGCCGAGCCGGTCCAGCAGCCGGGGCACGTCGAAGCGGTCGCCCTCGTGCGCGGCGGCCCCGCGGATGTGGTGGGTGCGGGAGCGGATCTCCCGCTCCAGGCGCCGCTGTTCGCGCTCCAGCGCGGGCACCGGGCGCCCCTCCATCCGGGCCTCCTCGGCGCGGGCCGCGATCTCCCGGTAGGCGGTCAGGCCGCTCAGCAGCGCCGGGTCGGCGGGCGGCCGGGTGGGCGGCGCGGACAGCACGGTCGCCCGCCAGCGCTCGCTCCACTCCAGCAGCCGGCGCGGGGTGCCGTGGGCGAGGCTCACCTCCTGGGCCAGCGCGGCCAGTTCGGCGCCCTGTGCGGTGGCGTGGGCCCGCAGCTCCGAGGCGCCGAGTGTCATCCGATGGTCGTCCAGCACGTCCAGGCCGCGCCGGCAGGCCTCCAGCACACCCCGCCGGGACCCGGCCGCCCGTGCCCGGAGCGCCTGTGCCGCCCAGCCCGTCACCCGGGCCGGGGGCGGTCCGCCGTACCGGCTGCGGGCGGCCACCGCCAAGTGCCGCTCCGCGTCGGCCGTCCAGCCCAGCGACAGCGCGATCCGGCCCGCGAGCAGCGACGCCTCCGGCGCGGCGGGCGAGCCGAAGGAGGCCAGCTTCCCGGCGACCGCCGCCGCGTCCGCGACCAGCCGCCCCGAGCGGCGCCCGGCCGCCACCCGCGCCTCGATCAGCACCAGCCGGGCGTGCGTCTCCCACCAGGTCCGCCGCTGCGCGGCGAACAGCCGTACGGCGACGGCGGCGCGGGCTATCGCGGTGTGCGCGTCCCCGGCCGAGCGGGCGGCACGCGCGGCGGCCAGCAGCAGTTCGGCCTTGCGGGTGGACTGCCCGCCGATCCGGTCCAGCAGGGCGATCGTCGCGTCCGCCTCGGCGAGCGCCTCCGGGGCCAGCCCGGCCGCCATCAGCACCTCGCAGCGCCGGATGGACAGCATGTAGGTGGGCGTACCGAGTTTCGCGTACCGCTCCTCGGCCTCGTCCAGCAGCCGCAGCGCCGCCGGGATGTCCCCGGACCGGAACGCGGCCAGGCCCCGGCTCTCCACCGCGTCGGCCTTGTCGTGCTCCTGGCCGGTGGTGTCCCACAGCCGCTCCGCCGCCGTGAAGTCCGCGACCGCCCGGTCCACCGCGCCGAGCGCCAGATGGACGGTGGCCCGCAGGGTCAGCGCCCGCGCGGTCCAGATGTCGTCGCCGAGCTGGCGCAGTACGGGCAGCGCCCGGCGTACGTCCTCCAGCGCCTCCCGGTGCCGGCCCAGCACCCACCACACGTACGCCCGCCGGTACAGCACCCGGGACCGGGTGTGCCCGCTGCCCCGTGCCACTCCCCGCTCGAAGGAAGCGAGCCCCTGCCGAGTGCGCCCCGCGTGCACCAGTGCGACCCCCAGCGTCGCGAGCACATCCGCCTCGCGGTCGGCCGACTCGGCGCGCGCAGCCAGGTCCCGGGCGCGACGCAGATGCCGCAGCGCGATCCGCAGGTCACCGAAGTCCCGCTGCCAGATACCGAGCACCTGGTGGGCGACGCTGGCAGGCAGCGGCGGCGGCCCGGCCCGCAGCACGTGTTCCGCGCGTGCCCGGGCCTCGCCCGGGTCGGCGAACACCAAGGGCAGCAGTTCGAGAACCGACTCGCCTTCCGCTGTCACGTCTCGCATGGTAGTGGCCTGCTGTATCAGACGGTGGCCCCACGACTCTCACTGTCGAACACCGTCTTGTCGGGGGAGGAGACACCATGGCACCACAGCGTTTCCGCGAGCAGTTCGATCACATCCAGCGGGCCATGCCCGATGCGGCCCTGGCGCTGGGCCCGTACGACGACGCCGCCGCGCACTTCCTGTACGAGAAGGGCGTCGTGCTCGCCCGGGACGGCGAGGAGGCCCGGATCGTCGAGGACACCGTGCGCGCCCACTTCACCGCGACGGAGGGGCTCGTCCCCGACCATGTGCGCCGGGACGGCCCGCACACCAACCGCACCGGAGTGACCCGCATCCGGATCGGTGACCCCACCGAGGGCACCGACACCGTCCCGCACGCCCTGCGCGCCCTGCGCGAGGCCGAGGACCGCCGGGGCCGCCGGCTGGTCGCCCGCAACCACGTCGTGCACATCGCGGTCAACGCCTGCCCGAGCGACGAGCCGGTGCCCGTACCACGCACCGAGCCCGCCAACCCGGCCGCCGCCGAGGGCCGTTACGACGCGGACAGCGCCGCCCGGGTCCTCGTGGTCGACACCGGCCTGGTGCGCGACCACCGTGACTACCCGCTGCTCGCGCACACCACGGGCGACGCCCAGCCGGCCGAGACCGACGCCGACGGGGTGCTGCGTCAGTACGCCGGGCACGGCACGTTCATCGCCGGGATCCTGGCCGCGGTCGCGCCCAACACCGACGTGACCGTCCGGAACACCCTGAGCGACGCGGGCGCGATCCTGGAGTCCGAGTTCGGCGCCCGGCTCTTCGAGGCGGTCGACGAGGGCGGCTGGCCCGACATCATCAGCCTCTCGGCCGGCACCACCACAGAGGGCACCGACGGGCTCATCGGCCTGGAGGCGTTCATGGAGGAACTGCGCGAGCAGCGCACCCTGTTGGTGGCCGCCGCCGGCAACAACTCCAGCCACGCGCAGTTCTGGCCCGCCGCCTATGCCGGCCTGCCCGAGTACGCGGACAGCGTGGTGTCGGTCGGCGCGCTGAGCGCGGACGGCGAGAGCGAGGCCTGCTTCAGCAACCACGGCCCCTGGGTGCGGGTCTTCGCCCCGGGCGAGCGCCTCACCAGCGCCCTCACCGGCTTCGCCGCGCCCGTGCCGTACATCTACCAGCACTCCACCTACGACGACTGCCGGTTCGGCTTCGACTACTCCTGCACCTGCCAGTACCCGCGCCACACCGGCGTGCTGAGCGAGGGCCGGGAGAGCACCGGCGCCAAGCCGCACCAGGTGATGTTCGACGGGCTCGCGCAGTGGAGCGGCACCTCCTTCGCCACGCCGGTCGTCGCGGCCCTCGTCGCCGCGCAGATGACGGCGCACCAGGAGCGCGACCCGCGTGCCGCCCGCGACCGGCTGCTGGCGTCGGCCACGCACCGCGCCGAGGTGCGCGGGGCCCCGGTCACGGTGCTCCGGCCGCCCACCTGGCGCCCGGCGCCGGTCGCCGACCCGGCCGTGCCCGTATGAGGTCGGGGACGCTCCGCTCCACGGCGTACGATGACGTGCCGTACACGAGGGGTGGAACCGTGGACCGAACAGAGGTCGGCGCGCTGGTCCAGTCCGCCGTCGACGGAGACGCCGCGGCCTGGAAGGCGTTGGTGGAAGGCATGAGTCCGCTGGTGTGGTCGGTGGTGCGCGCACACCGGCTCTCCGAGGCCGACGGGCACGAGGTCTACCAGACCGTGTGGTTCCGCTTCGCCCAGCACCTGGGCCGTATCCGCGAGCCCGACAAGGCCGGTGCGTGGCTGGCCAGTACGGCCCGCAACGAATGCCTGAAGGTGCTCAAGGCGATGGCCCGGATGACGCTGACGGACGATCCGCGGGTGCTGGACCGGGCGAGCGAGGAGCGGACTCCGGAGGAGTCGTTCATCGCTTCGGAGGAGGCGGCGGACCGGGCCGAGCGGATGCGCCGCCTGTGGCAGGAGCTGGACGGACTGGGGGAGCGCTGCCGGCAGCTGCTGCGCGTGCTGGTGGCCTCCCCGCCGCCCAGCTATGTGGAGGTCTCGGCCGCGCTCGGTATCGCGGTCGGCAGTATCGGACCCCTGCGGCAGCGCTGTCTGCGCCGGCTGCGGGCCCGGATGAACGCACGGGGTGCGGCATGAGCGATTACGGCGACGACGAAGTGCCCGAGGAGGGCCCGGCGGACGACGCGGCGGCCGACGGACTCATGGAGGAGGAGCTGCGCCAGGCCGCCGCGGTCCTCGACCCGGTGCCGGACGCCCTGCGCCAACTGGCGCTGGACGCCTACGCCTTGCACGACCTGGACGCGCGGATCGCCGAGCTGACCTTCGACTCGCTCGTGGACGCGCTGCCGGTGCGGGGCATGACGGACGCACCGCGGATGCTGACGTTCCGCGCGGGCGAGGTCACCGTCGACGTCGAGGTCACCGAGGACGGGCTGATCGGCCAGGTGCTGCCGCCGCATTCGGCGCGCATCGAGGTGCTCGGCGGACCGCAGACCGCCCGCCGGGTCACGGTCGACACGCTGGGCCGCTTCACCAGTGACACACCGCCGGCCGGCCCGTTCGCCCTCAGGCTGCGGACCGGCGCGGAGGTGATCGTCACCGAGTGGCTGCGGACCTGACCCCGGTCAGACTCGGGCCGGTCGGGCGGACCAGGTCACGGGCAGTGTCCGCGGGCCGCGGATCATCGTCCGGTGCCGCCACCGCACCTGCTCGGCCGGTACGGCGAGCCGCAGTCCCGGCAGCCGGTCCAGCAGAGTGTCGACCAGCAGCTCGGTCTGCAGCCGGGCCAGCACGGTGCCGGTGCAGAAATGCGGGCCGTTGCCGAACGCCACGTGCGGGTTGGGATCACGGTCGGGGTCAATGCGGTCCGGGTCCGGGAAGACGGCCGGATCGCGGTTGGCGGCGAGATAGGAGACGTAGACCGGCTCGCCCGCCGCGATCCGGTGGCCCGCGATGTCCACGTCCTCCCGTGCGATCCGGGCGAGCCCGACCGAGCTGCGGTGCGGGATCCACCGGAACAGCTCGTCCAGCACCGGGCCGCGCGCCTCGGGCCGCGCCCGCATCCGCTCCATCAGCTCCGGCCGGGTCAGCATCAGATACAGCATCTGCCCGCAGTTGTGCGTGACGGCCTCGCCGCCGATCTGCAGCGGGCCGGCCAGCCCCACGGCCTCCTCCTCGCGGATCTCCCCGTCCGCCACGGCCTCGCCGAGCATCGAGTAGACGTCGTCGCCGGGGCTGTCGGCCCGGGAGCGGATGGTCGCCGTGATCCACCCGTACAGGCCGTCCTTGGCCCGGCCGGCCGCCTCGACGCCGTTGGTGGAGATGATCTCCCGGGTCCAGGCGTGCACCTGCTCCCGGTCCTCGGCCGGCACGCCCATCACCTCGCTGACCACGCTGAGCGGGAACGGCTCCAGCACCCGTTCGATCAGATCGGCGGGCGGCCCCTCGCGTACGACGCCGTCCACCAGCTCGTCCAGGATCTCCTGGGCGCGGGGCCGCAGCCGCTTCATGGCGCTCACCGTGAAGGCACCGGCGACCGGCTTGCGCAGCCGGTTGTGGTCGGGCTGGTCGGCCCAGGCGAGCGAACCGGGGCGGGGCGCGAAGTTCGGTGCCATGCGGCTGACTTGACGGCAGGTCACCTCGGTACGGCTGAACCGCGGGTCGTTGGTGATCAGCTTCACGTCGTCGTAGCGGGTCGCCAGCCACGCCCAGCCCTCGCCGAACGGCAGCCGGATCCTGGTCAGGGGGCCCTCGCGCATGAGGCCGGCGAGGACCGGGTCGAAGTCCGTTCCGTCCAGCTCGGGTGTGGTCCAGTCCCGTACGGGGGGCGGGGCCTGCCTGGTGAGCGTGCTCTCCTCGGTCATGCGACCACCCTGGTATGCCCCTGGCTCGCTGTCCTGCGGTAGTGCTCCGAGTGGTCGATACGGCCCCGCGCCCCTTCCGGGGCGCTTCAGACCGCGTCGACGAGTTCGGCCAGCGCGTGTGCCAGTCGCTCCAGCCCCGGCCCCGCCGCCCCGCCCGGCTCCGTCATGTACGTGTCCCGCCGGATCTCCACCATCAGGGCGCCGACCCGGGCGTCGGTGCCGTAGAACTGCAGCGGCACGTACGTCCCGGCGAAGGGGCTGTCCAGTCCCGTCTCCCCGCAGACCGCGAACGCCTTGCGGGCCGCCTCGGTCAGTTCCGGCGGGGCGTGGAAGGGGTCCGTGCCCAGGCACACCGGTGGGCGCGGGCCGTCGCCGTGCAGCTCGTAAGGGAGCGGCTTTGTCGGGTAGGAGTGCACGTCGATCACCACGGCCCGCCCGGCCGCTGCCAGCCGGTCCGCGACCGCCTCGGTCATGGCCCGCGCGTACGGCCGGAAGTACCGGTCCAGCAGTGGTTCCGGATCGCCGGCCGCGGGCCGCAGCTCGGCCCGGTGCGTGGTCCGCGTGTATACGGCGCCCATGCCGACGGCCGCCATCTCCTCCCGCTCGTCCGGGAACCGCTCCGGGTCCACGACCAGCCGGGACAGCCGGTTCACGAACCGCCAGGGCCGGACGGCGGCCAGCGCGGCGGCCCGCTCGGCCAGCTCGGCGGTGTGCGCGTCCGTGATGTGGTCCAGCTCCCGCTCCAGCGCCCCGTCGTCCAGCACGATCCCCCGGCGCACGTCCTGCGGAATCCCCCGCGCCGAGTGCGGCACGTGCAGCAGCACGGGTGACCCGGGGGCGCCGGGGAGGAGTGCGTACGAGGGGGACGACGGGGTGGGCACGGCTGCTCCAAGGGGTCGGTGTCAGGGGCAAGGTGTCACATCGGCGGCCCCGTCCGCATCGGCTGTTCAAGTCCCGTACCGGAAGCCCCACTTGCCGCACAGACGGCTCCGCCCCGGTCGGGGGTCACCGGCCGGGGCGGAGTTCAGTACGACGGCGCAAACGCCGCGGGTACTAGCGCAGGGACGCCAGCGCCTCGTTCCAGGTGGCCGACGGGCGCATGACCGCGTCCGCCTTGGCCTGGTCGACCTGGTAGTAGCCGCCGATGTCGGCCGGGGAGCCCTGGACCGCGAGCAGCTCCTCCACGATCTTCTGCTCGTTCGCGGCGAGGGCCTCGGCGAGCGGCGCGAAGGCCTTGGCCAGGTCCGCGTCGTCGGTCTGCTTGGCCAGCTCCTGCGCCCAGTACAGGGACAGGTAGAAGTGGCTGCCGCGGTTGTCGATGCCGCCGACGCGCCGGGTCGGGGACTTGTCCTCGTTGAGGAAGGTCGCCGTGGCGCGGTCGAGGGTGTCGGCGAGGACCTTGGCGCCGGCGTTGCCGGTGGCCTCGGCGTACTGCTCGAAGGACGGCACCAGGGCGAAGAACTCGCCGAGGGAGTCCCAGCGCAGGTAGTTCTCCTTGACCAGCTGCTGGACGTGCTTCGGCGCGGAGCCGCCGGCGCCCGTCTCGAACAGGCCGCCGCCCGCCATCAGCGGGACGACCGACAGCATCTTGGCGCTGGTGCCCAGCTCCAGGATCGGGAACAGGTCGGTCAGGTAGTCACGCAGGACGTTGCCGGTCACCGAGATGGTGTCCTCGCCGCGGCGGATGCGCTCCACCGACAGCTTGGTGGCCTCGACCGGGGACAGGACACGGATGTCCAGACCCTCGGTGTCGTGCTCCGGCAGGTACTGCTCGACCTTCGCGATCAGCTGCGCGTCGTGGGCGCGGTTCTCGTCCAGCCAGAAGACCGCCGGGTCGCCGGTGGCGCGGGCGCGGGTGACGGCCAGCTTGACCCAGTCGCGGATCGGGGCGTCCTTGGTCTGGCAGGCGCGGAAGATGTCACCGGCGGCGACCGGCTGCTCGATCAGCACGTTGCCCGCGGTGTCGACCAGGCGGACCGTGCCGGCCGTGGCGACCTCGAAGGTCTTGTCGTGGGAGCCGTACTCCTCGGCCTTCTGCGCCATCAGGCCGACGTTCGGGACCGAGCCCATGGTGGACGGGTCGTAGGCGCCGTTGGCCCGGCAGTCGTCGATGACGGCCTGGTAGACACCGGCGTAGGAGGAGTCCGGGAGGACGGCGAGGGTGTCGGCCTCCTGGCCGTCCGGGCCCCACATGTGGCCGGAGGTGCGGATCATCGCCGGCATGGAGGCGTCGACGATGACGTCCGACGGGACGTGCAGGTTGGTGATGCCCTTGTCGGAGTCGACCATGGCCAGCTCCGGGCCTTCGGCCAGCTCGGCGTCGAAGGAGGCCTTGATCTCGGCGCCCTCGGGCAGGTTCTCCAGGCCCTTGAGGATGCCGCCGAGGCCGTCGTTCGGGGTGAGGCCGGCCGCCTTGAGGGACTCGCCGTACCGGGCGAACGTCTTCGGGAAGAAGGCGCGCACCACGTGACCGAAGATGATCGGGTCGGAGACCTTCATCATCGTGGCCTTCAGGTGCACGGAGAACAGCACGCCCTCCTGCTTGGCGCGGGCGACCTGCGCGGCGAGGAACGTCTCGAGCTCGGCGACGTGCAGGACGGACGCGTCTACGACCTCGTCCTTGAGGACCGGTACGGACTCCTTCAGGACGGTGGTGGTGCCGTCCGCGCCGACCAGCTCGATCCGCAGCGCGCCGTCCTCGGCGATGACGACGGACTTCTCGGTGGAGCGGAAGTCGTTCTCGCCCATCGTCGCCACGTTGGTCTTGGACCCGGCGCTCCAGGCGCCCATGCGGTGCGGGTGGGTCTTGGCGTAGTTCTTCACCGACGCCGGGGCACGGCGGTCGGAGTTGCCCTCACGCAGGACCGGGTTGACGGCGGAGCCCTTGACCTTGTCGTAGCGGGCGCGGATCTCGCGCTCCTCGTCGGTCTTCGGGTCGTCCGGGTAGTCCGGCAGCGCGTAGCCCTTGCCCTGCAGCTCGGCGACGGCGGCACGCAGCTGCGGGATGGACGCCGAGATGTTCGGCAGCTTGACGATGTTGGCCTCGGGAGTCTTGGCCAGGTCACCCAGCTCGGCCAGCGCGTCCGGGATGCGCTGGTCCTCGTTCAGGTACTCGGGGAAGTGGGCGATGATGCGTCCGGCCAGCGAGATGTCCCGGGTCGTCACGGGCACACCGGCCTGCGAGGCGTACGCCTGGATCACCGGCAGGAACGAATGCGTCGCCAGGGCCGGGGCCTCGTCTGTGTAGGTGTAGATGATGGTCGAGTCAGTCACCGGGTGCTCCGCTCCACGTCTGCAACATTGCTCGACATCAAGATATCTCGTGATCGGGATCCGCTCGACAGGGGTCCCGGCCCGAAATGCCGCCGCGCCGGTACGACCGGACACCCGCCTCCAGTGGTCATGACAAGCGATCACCCGCCGACCACGGGTGATCCCCCACCGACCGGCGGCCGGACCGACCAGCCGGCCGCCCAGGGCCTGTCCGGCGGATCAGGTCGCGGGAGAGTGACGGTGCCTGATCGGCACAGGTGAGCGGGGGCTGGTGCGTCCAGCTGCAAGGCGGAGGAGGGCGGCGACGCGATGGGGTCCCCCCCCGCGCGAGCGGAGCCGGCTGGTGGACTCCACCGCCACCCTGAGGATCCCCACCACCCGGGAGCTGACCCGCCTCTCGCTCGACGCGCTCGGCCTGGACATCCACTCCGTGTCCGTCTGCGGCCGCCCGCCGGCTGGGAGCAGGCGGACGAGAAGCTCTGGATCACCCCCGCCCGGCCGCTCCCGGCGGCCGCGGCCGCGACCGTCTGTGTCTCCTACTCCGCCGACCCGCGCCGCACCCTCCCGCACACGGCCTGGGTGCCCACCCCGGACGGCAGGCGCGGCGGCCGCCGGCCACGAGAACTCCGCGACGCTCTGACCGGCGGGGCGGGCGTGGGCGGGCTCGGCCACGCCCGCCCTCTCGCGCTCGGGCCGGCTACTCGGCGGACCCCGAGACCATGTCCTCCCCGCTCCGCTGCTGCGGAATCACCACCGCTGCCTGCTGCAGGGACACCGTGCGGGTGGGCGCCGGGATGCTGATGCCCTCCCGGCGGTAGCGGCGATGGAGGCGCTTGATGAACTCGTGCTTGATGCGGTACTGGTCGCTGAACTCGCCGACGCCGAGGATCACCGTGAAGCCGATCCGGGAGTCGCCGAAGGTGTGGAAGCGGATGGCGGGCTCGTGGTCCGGGACGGCGCCCTCGACCTCCCGCATGACCTCCGCGACGACCTCCGCCGTCACCCGCTCCACGTGCTCCAGGTCGGCGTCGTAGCCCACCCCGGCCTGCACCGGGATCGTCAACCGCTGCTCGGGATGGGTGTAGTTGGTCATGTTGGCCTTGGCGAGCTGGCCGTTGGGGATGACCACCAGGTTGTTGGAGAGCTGGCGGACCGTCGTCTGACGCCAGTTGATGTCGACGACATAGCCCTCCTCGCCGCTGCTGAGCCGGATGTAGTCGCCGGGCTGGACCGTCTTGGAGGCCAGGATGTGGATGCCCGCGAAGAGGTTGGCGAGGGTGTCCTGGAGAGCGAGGGCCACCGCCAGGCCGCCGACGCCGAGGGCGGTCAGCAAGGGTGCGATGGAGATGCCGAGCGTCTGGAGCACGACCAGGAAGCCGATCGCCAGGACCAGCACGCGGGTGATGTTGACGAAGATGGTCGCCGAGCCCGCCACGCCCGAGCGGGACTGGGTGACCGTGCTGACCAGACCGGCGATCACCCGGGCCGCGGACAGCGTCACCACCAGGATCAGCCACACCTCCAGGAACTGGTCGGTGTGGTGCTGCACCGTACGCGTCAGCGGCAGTACGGCCGCTGCCGCCGCCGCGCCGCCCGCGATGGCCGCCCACGGCACGACCGAGCGCAGCGCGTCCACGATGACGTCGTCGCCGCTCCACTTCGTCCGCTTGGCGTGCTTGGCCAGCCAGCGCAGCAGGGTGTGGGACAGGAAGGCGAGCAGCAGGCCCGCCGCGACCGAGACACCGGCGAGGACGAGGTCGTCCAGGGTCAGCGCGCGGTTCACCGGTCACCTCCGGGGCATGGGCCGCTTGCGGAGTTGTGCAGTGTCGTCACGTGGTCACCTGTCGATGTGCGGGATGTGCGAACGCGCCGGCCGGGGAACTCCCGTGACCGGCGCGATCGCTCATCCTGCCGTATCCGGAACACCAGTTCGCACCCGGACCGGCGCTCGTCGGACAGCCCGGCTCAGATGATGCCCTCCGCGAGTTCGGCCTGGTCGCGGTCGCTGCCGTACGCGGCGGCGGTGGGGGTGCCGTACGCGCGGCGGGCGACGTACCACCAGATGGTCGCGAGGACCAGGACGACGGCGAGGGCCACCGAGGCGTAGTTCATCGAGTCGACGGTGACCGGCGAGGCCTGCGGCAGACAGAACAGCACGGTCACACCGGCCACCCAGATCACCGCGATCCAGCCGATCGGCCTGCTCCAGCGGCCCAGCTGCCAGGGCCCCGGCTGGAAACGGTCGCCCGCGCGCAGCCGCAGCAGCACCGGGATGGCGTAGGCGGGGGTGATGCCGATGACGTTGATGGCGGTCACCGCGTTGTACGCCGTAGCCGAGTACAGCGACGGCAGGGCGAGGACGCCCGCCACGACGACGGCCAGCCAGACGGCGGCGACCGGAGTCTGGGTGCGGCTGCTCACCGTGCGCCACAGGTGCGAGCCGGGCAGCGCGCCGTCCCGGCTGAACGCGAACACCATCCGGCTGGCCGCGGCGACCTCGGCGTTGCCGCAGAACAGCTGGGCGATGATCACCACGAGGAGCAGCGCGCTGGCGCCGTCCGTGCCGAGGCCGTCGAGCAGGATCTGCGCGGGCGGCACGCCCGTGGCGGTGTTGCGCGTGGCGTCGTAGTTCTGGATGGCGAAGGTCAGTCCGGCGAGCAGGACGAAGCCGGCGATCCAGGACGCCCAGATGGACCGTACGATGCCGCGCGCCGCGGACACCGAGGCCTGCGAGGTCTCCTCCGACAGGTGGGCGGAGGCGTCGTAGCCGGAGAAGGTGTACTGCGCGAGCAGCAGGCCGATGGCCGCCACGTAGACCGGGTTGTGCCAGCCGGTCTCGTTGACGAACTTCGTGAACACGAAGGACGCCGACCGATGGTGGTCGGGGACGATCGCGAGCGCGCCGACGATGAGCGCGACGCCCGCCAGGTGCCACCACACGCTGATGGAGTTGAGCAGGCTGACCAGGCGCACGCCGAACAGGTTCAGCACCGCGTGCAGCAGCAGGATGACGCAGAAGATCAGCATGGTCTTGCCGGGCGTCGGCGTGAAGCCCCACTGGAGGTTCGCGAACGCGCCGGTGAACAGCGCGGCGCCGTAGTCGATGCCGGCGATCGCGCCGAGCAGACCGAGCAGATTCAGCCAGCCGGTGTACCAGCCCCAGCGGCGGCCGCCGAGCCGGTCGGCCATGTAGTACAGCGCGCCGGAGGTCGGATAGGCACTGGTCACCTCGGCGAGCGCCAGGCCTACGCACAGCACGAACAGGCCGACGCCCGCCCAGCCCCACAGCATCACGGCCGGGCCGCCGGTGTTGAGGCCGAAGCCGTACAGGGTCATGCAGCCGGACAGGATCGAGATCACCGAGAAGCTGATCGCGAAGTTGCCGAAACCGCCCATGCGGCGGGCCAGCACCGGCCGGTAGCCGAGTTCGCGCAGCCGCCGCTCCTCGTCCTGCTGGCGCAGGCCCGGGGCGGGCGAGGGCTCGGGGGTGGGGGACATGCGGGGGACCTCCGGGTCAACGGGCTTGAGGACAGGGCACGTTCAGGGACCTTCGGAACTCTTCAGGGACTTCTCAGGGGTATGTGCAGGTCAGGGGTATGTCAGGGGCGGGAGCCGTCCGCGGCGGCCCGGCAGCGCTCCCGGGCCTGGGTGAAGACCTCCACGGCACGGCCCCGGTCGGGCGTGCGGTACATCCAGGGCGGGGGTGTGAAGTACGGTCCGATGGCGTCGAACACCCGCGCCGCGTCGGGGAACTGCAGCGAGCCCCACAGGGCGTGCGCCAGATGGTTGAGGTCCAGCAGGGAGCGCTCGGCGCGCTGGGTGAGCTCGAACCAGGAGCGCAGGGCGCGCTCCGCCTCGCGCGCCGCGTCCTCCGCCACCCAGTGCAGGTCGAGCGCCGCGTCGTGCCCGCTGTCGCGCCGGTAGCGCTCGACCCGGACGTACAGCGGCAGCACATGCAGGGCGGAGCCGGGCGGTGCCTGCCCGGCGGCCCACTGTGCGTAGCCGGCGGCCTCCGCGAGCCGGCCCGAGCTGCCGCGCGCGTACAGGAACTGGAGCATCCGGTGGTGGGCCTCGCGGTTGTACGGGTCACGCCGGCCGGCCTCGGCCAGCAGCCCCCAGGGGCCGGGCGGCAGCAACGCCTCGGGCGCGGCCTCCCGGTGCTCCGCCCAGCGCTGCTCGGGATCCAGCTGGGCCAGCGCCAGCAGACACACCCAGGGCACCGGGTCCTTCGGGGCGATCCGGGTGGCGGACTGGGCGGCGTCCCAGGCCTCGATCCACAGTTCATGGGTGCGCAGATGCTTGTCCCGCTGCGCCCGCAGCGCCCGCTCCACACCGACCCGTGCGTGCATCACCGCGGCATGGACGCTGCCCGGGTCCTCCGCGAGCCAGGCGCGCACCACGTCGGTGCCGGCCGCGGCCGCCGCGAGGACCTGGGTGCGCTGGGTCCACTGCCACCCGGGCGCCGTCTCCGCGAGCAGCGCGCGCATGGCCATCCAGCGGCCGGTGCGCAGGTCCTGGAGCGCGGCGCGCAGGGCCTGGTCCGGGCCGGCGGGGTCGTAGGAGGGACGGGGTCCTTCTCTGGCCATCAGCCGGCGGCCCCGGGCCACGGGCGCACGGGCGGTGTGGCGGGGTGGCGTAGCAACAGCACTCCTGTGGGCGGCGAATGTGGGGTGGCGCGCTGGTCGGCGGTCACTATAGAGGGGCGGGTTCCGCCGTGCCATTGTTGTCAACTCAACCATTTATGCAGGCAAGTTGGAGGTCCGTGGCCGCCGGAGGTGCTTGACGCCGGGTGCGGCACGGCGGCAGGCTGACGCGGTGATCTTCGGTGGCGGTGTGGCCTCCGGTGACTCAGGAGTCTTCCGTGCGGAGTGGCGGAGTGGCGGAGTGGGAGAAGGCGCGATGACCGGTCCGGTGCTCGCCGTCGATCAGGGCACGTCCGGCACCAAGGCCCTCGTGGTCTGCCCGGAACGCGGCGTCCTGGGCTCCGGCTTCGCCGAGGTCCGGCCCCGGTATCTGCCCGGCGGACTGGTCGAGGTGGACCCGGCGGCGCTGTACGACTCCGTGGTCGCCGCCGGCCGTCAGGCGCTCGCCGCGGCCGGCGTGGACGTCGTCGCGCTGGGCCTGGCCAACCAGGGCGAGACCGTCCTCGCCTGGGACCCGGCCGACGGCCGCCCGCTCACCGACGCGCTGGTGTGGCAGGATCGGCGCGCCGAGACCGTGTGCGCCGAACTGGCCCCGCATGCGGAGGAGCTGCGGCAGCTGACCGGACTGCCCCTCGACCCGTACTTCGCCGCGCCCAAGATGGCCTGGATCCGCCGCCACCGCACCCGCGAGGGCGTCGTCACCACCTCCGACGCCTGGCTGGTCCACCGTCTCACCGGCGCCTACGTCACCGATGCCGCGACCGCCGGCCGTACCCAGCTCCTCGACCTGGACCGCGCGCGGTGGTCGTCGCGGGCGCTGGAGGTGTACGGCCTGGCGGACGAACGGCTTCCGCAGGTCACCGACAACGCCCAGCCCATCGGCACGACAACGGCGTTCGGCCCGGAGATCCCGCTCACCGGTCTGGCCGTCGACCAGCAGGCGGCCCTGCTCGCCCAGCGCATCACCGCACCCGGCGCCGCCAAGTGCACCTACGGCACCGGCGCGTTCCTGCTCGCGCACACCGGCGAGAGCCCCCGGCGCGGCACCTCCGGCCTGGCCAGCTGCGTGGCCTGGCGGCTCGCCGGAAGCACCGGCTACTGCCTGGACGGCCAGGTCTACACCGCTGCCTCCGCCGTCCGCTGGCTCACCGACCTCGGGATCATCTCCTCCGCCGCCGACCTCGACCCGGTCGGCGGCACCGTCCCCGACAGCGGCGGCGTCACCTTCGTGCCCGCCCTCGCCGGGCTCGCCGCCCCCTGGTGGCGCGGCGAGGTGCGCGGCTCGCTCACCGGACTCGGCCTCGACACCGGCCCCGGCCACCTGGTGCGCGCCCTGTGCGAGGGCATCGCCGCCCAGGTGGCCGAACTCGCCGACGCGGCGGCCGCCGACCTCGGCGCCCCGCTGGACACGCTCCGCGTCGACGGCGGCCTGACCCGCTCGGCACTCCTCATGCAGACCCAGGCCGACCTGCTGCAACGCCCGGTCGAGGTGTCCGCGCTGCCCGATGCGACCGCACTCGGCGCCGCCGCCCTCGCCCGCCTCGGCGCGGACCCTGGCCTCGGCATCGACCAGGCCCTGCCCGACTGGAAGCCCGCCGCCGTGTACGAACCCCGCAGCACCGCCGACCAGGCCGCCGAACGCCGCGCCCGCTTCCGCACCGCGGTCGCCGCCCTGCTCGGCTCATGACCGTCACCACCAACGTCACCGCGGAAGGCCCGCTGCCCACCCGGACGTACGACGTCGTGATCGTCGGCGCCGGCGTCGTCGGCTGCGCCCTCGCCCGCGAACTCGCCCGGCACCCCCGCCTGAGCGTCGCCCTCGTCGAGGCCCAGGACGACGTCGGGCAGGGCACCTCCAAGGCCAACACGGCGATCCTGCACACCGGTTTCGACGCGGCGCCCGGCACCCTGGAGGCCCGGCTGGTCCGCGAGGGCCACGAGCGGCTCGGCGCCTACGCGGCCGAGTCCGGCATCCCTGTCGAACGCGTCGGCGCCCTGCTGGTCGCCTGGGACGAGGAGCAACTGGCCGCCCTGCCCCGGCTGGCCGAGAAGGCCGAGCGCAACGACCACCACGAGACGCGCCTGCTGGGCCCCGCCGAGCTGTACGCCCGCGAACCCCACCTCGGCCCCGGAGCCCTCGGCGCGCTGCACGTACCCGGCGAGAGCATCATCTGCCCCTGGACGACGACCCTGGCGTACGCCACCCAGGCGGTCCGCGCCGGAGTGGATCTGCACCTCAACACCAGGCTCATTCAGGCTGGTTGGGAGACCGACGGCCACCGGATGCTCACCTCCCGCGGTCCCCTGCGGGCCCGCCACCTGGTCAACGCGGCCGGACTGCACGCCGACACCGTCGACCGGCTGCTCGGCCACGAGGACTTCACCGTCACCCCGCGCCGCGGCCAGCTCCTCGTGTACGACAAGTTCGCCCGCCCGCTCGTCCGGCACATCCTCCTGCCCGTCCCGACCGCGCTGGGCAAGGGCGTCCTGGTCGCGCCCACCGTCTACGGCAACGTCCTGCTCGGGCCCACCGCGGAGGACCTGGACGACAAGCGGGCCACCGGATCCACCACCGACGGCCTGGCCGGCCTCAGGGCCAAGGGCCGCCGTATCCTCCCCGCCCTCCTCGACGAGGAGGTCACCGCCGTCTACGCCGGGTTGCGCGCGGCCACGGGCCAGGAGGACTACCGCATCACCGCCCACCCTGGGCAGGCGTACGTCACCGTCGGCGGCATCCGCTCCACCGGCCTGACCGCCTCGATGGCCATCGCCGCCCATGTCACCGGCCTGCTGGCCGCAGGCGGACTCGGCCTCGGCCCGGTGCGCGAGCCGGAGCCGGTGACCATGCCCAACCTCGGCGAGGCCTTCCCGCGCCCGTACCAGCGCCCCGAACTCATCGCCGCCGACCCCGAGTACGGCACGCTTGTCTGCCACTGCGAGCGGGTCTCCCGCGGCGAGATCCGCGACGCCCTCGCCTCCCCGATCCCGCCCCGCACCGTGGAAGGCCTACGCCGCCGCACCCGCGCCCGCGCAGGCCGCTGCCAGGGCTTCTACTGCGGGGCGGCGGTGCGGGAGCTGGTGGAGAGGGGGCGGGCATGACGGGAACGGGAGTGGGGCTGGTCGCGACGGGAGTGGGGCTGGGTGCGCCGGATGTGGAGCCGGGTGTGAGGGGTGCAGGGCCGGGCAGGGCGGCCGCGCACCGCGTCGGCGTCCTCGGCGCCGGCATCGGCCCCGCCGGGCTCGCTGATGCCGGTGTCGGGCGGAGGAGGCGGGCATGACGGTCGCGAGGCCGAGTGTGAGGGGGACGAGGCCGGGTCCGGCGGGTGCTGGGTCGGGCGGGGTGGGCTTCAGCTGGGTCGGTGTTTTCGTCGTGGGTGTCGGTGCTGTCGGGCGTGCTGGTGGTGGTGCTGGGCGGAGGGTGTGGGTGTGGCGGACATGGGGCCGGGTGTGATGGAGGCAGGTGGGGTCCGGTGAGTGCCGGGCTGGGCGGGGCGGACTTGCGCCGGGTGGACGTTCTCGTCGTCGGTGCCGGTCCTGCTGGGCTCGTCGCCGCCGCGCGGCTGGCCGCCGCAGGGGTCGGGCGGGTGGAGGTGCTGGAGCGGGAGCAGCAGCCCGGCGGAGTTCCGCGGCACTGTGCGCACGGCGGCTTCGGCACCTGGACCCGCCCGTTGACCGGCCCGCGGTACGCCCGTCTGCTGACGGAGGCCGCCGAGCGGGCCGGCGCCGTCATCCGGACCGGGACGACGGTTCTCGACTGGGCGGAGACGGGCACGAGCCCGGATCCGGCGGAGGCGGAGGTGCCCGAGGCGGGAACGGACGCCGCGCACCCGGCGGCCGCCGGGACCCGCCCAGCGGTGCGGAAGGGAGCGGACGCTGGTGGTTCGGTGAGCGCGGTTTCGTCCGGCGTCGATTCCCGTCCGGAAGGGTGGAAGGGAGCGGACCCTGGTGGTTCGGTGAGCGCGGTCCCGTCCGGTCCCGGTTTCCGTCCGGCGGGGTGGAAGGGAACGGAGTGCGCGTCGGCCGGCCCGGTCCCTGTCGGTCCCGGTGCCCGTCCTGTGCTCACCGCCGTCGGTCCCGGCGGGCCGGAGACGATCGAGGCGCGGGCCGTCGTCCTGGCCACCGGTGCCCGGGAACGCCCCCGCACCGCTCGGCTGGTGCCCGGCACCCGCCCCGACGGTGTCTACACCACCGGTGAACTCCAGCAGGCGGTCCACCTGTTCGGGCAGCACATCGGCACCCGCGCGGTCGTCGTCGGCGCCGAGGACGTCTCCTACACGGCGGCCGCCACCCTGCGCACGGCCGGCGCGGAGGTCGTCGCGCTGGTCACGGAACACCCGTGGGCCCAGACCGGCCGGGTCCGCGCCCGGTCGGCCCGGCTGCGCCACGGCACGCCCCTCCTCACGGACACCACGGTCTGCGAACTCCTCGGTAGGGGACGCCTGTCCGGGGTCCGCGTCCGGCACCGCGAGGGCCGTACGGCCGTACTGGCCTGCGACACCGTCGTGTTCACCGGCGACTTCGTCCCGGACCACGAACTCGCCCGGCGCGGCGGCCTCGCCCTGGACCCCGGCACCCGCGGCCCGGCCGTCGACGGCACCCTGCACACCTCGCGCCCGGGAGTCTTCGCCGCCGGAAACGTCCTGCACGCCGTCGAGCGTGCCGGCACCGCGGCCGGTGAGGGCGCCCGGGTGGCCGGTGCCGTCCTGGACTTCCTGGCGGGCGGGCCTTGGCCGGACCCCGGACTTCCGCTCGCCGCCGAGGCCCCGCTGCGCTGGATCGCCCCGAACCGCGTCACTGCGCACGGCTCGCCCGACCGTTACGTCCTGCGCACCGGCGCCCCGCTCACCCGCCCGCTCCTCCGGGTCCACCAGGACGGCCGCCTCCTGCACAGCGAGCGCCCGCGCCTCGGCACCGCGCTGCCGAACCGCCCCCTGACCCTCACCGCAGGCTGGACGGTGCACGTCGACCCACACGGCGGCGAGGTCCGGGTGAGTGTGGGCTGAGCGGACCGACTCGTCAGGGCCCCCGGCTCTACGATCTGATCCTGTGTCACGCGGACGTGCGCGCATGGCGGCGGCGATGTAATCCGTGATGACACAACTACCTTGCCACCCTTGGGGATTCGCCTTGGACGCGTGCGTGACGACGGAGCGGGCCAGCTGGTCGACCGCGTACCGGGTGAGGTACGGCTCCGTGTACGGACGCAGCCGGGACCGCGGCTGGGCGGTGCCGGCCGGGGTGTGGGCGAGGGGCGGCGCGGCATGCCGCCCACGGCCTCGTACCGGGCGGCCGGCGGGACTGTCGTACCGGGGCGATAGCTTGCCGCCATGGCAGACATCTACGAACTCTCCCTGGCGCTGAACCTGCGCGAGGCGCTCTCGGACGGAGAGCTCGCCGAGCTGCGCTGGCATCTCGGGCTGGGCCCCCGGCCGGAGAGGCTGCGCATCGTGCCCGCGTTCCCGGTCGTCGTGGAGGACGAGCACGGCGAGCCCGTCACCGTGGACGATCCCGTGCCCCTGCTGGGCGAGAAGGGCGAGGCATGGAAGGCGGGCGGCGCGCTGGTCTCGGTGTTGGTGCGGCCCGAGGACGTCCGTCACGGCACCTGGGCGCTGACCGTCAGACAGGAGATCCACCCCGACGCGTTCGACCGCACCGGTGAACTGCTCGGTTGGCTGGCCACGAAGGCGGACGACCGGCACCGTGTCGCCGCCGACGCGGTCCAGCTGGGCTGGACCAGATTCTACGAGTCGGACCGGTTCGAGCCCCTGGTGGTGCGGGACGGCGAAGTGGTGTGGCCCTGAGGGCTTTCCCCGGCCCGGAGACCCGGCGGTGGCGGAACCGGTTCACAGATCCCGGAAGGACCCGTGTCGGCCGGCCCCGGAGGCGAACCGGGCGGCGCCGTCCGCGCTCTCGGCCAACACACCCACGCCATGGCGGAGTTCACCGCGCAGGGCCGTCTCCTCGTCCAGCCCCTGCTGGTCGAGGACCGACGCCCGGTCGCTGCGCAGACAGGCCTGCGGGAAGCCGGCGATGTGCGCCGCCAGCGCCTCCGCCTCGGCGCGGGCGCTTCCCGTCGGCACCACGCGGTTGACGAGCCCCATCTCCTGCGCCTCGCGGGCCGGGACCGGCCGGCCGGTGAGGATCATGTCCATGGCCCGGCTGGTGCCGATCAGCCGGGGCAGCCGTACCGTGCCGCCGTCGATCAGCGGGACGCCCCAGCGGCGGCAGAACACCCCGAACACGGCGTCCTCCTCCGCGACCCGCAGATCGCACCACAGGGCCAGCTCAAGCCCGCCCGCCACCGCGTGCCCGGCGACGGCGGCGATCACCGGCTTCGACAGCCGCATCCGCGTCGGCCCCATCGGCCCGTCGCCGTCCTCCGCCACCCGGTTGCCGCGGTCCGTGCCGATCGCCTTCAGGTCCGCCCCCGCGCAGAACGTGCCGCCCTCGCCCCACAGCACCGCCACCCGGGCGGTGTTGTCGTCCTCGAACTCCCGGAAGGCGGCGGCGAGTTCGGCGGCCGTCGGCCCGTCGACCGCGTTACGGGCCGCCGGCCGGGAGAGGACGACGGTGATGACGTACTCCTTGCGCTCCACGCGAACCGGCACGGGGCCCTCCTCGGTGTGGCCTTCTTCTGGTACGGAAGGCCACTGTGCCTCAGATGACCTTGAAGCGGACCAGCGCCCCCAGCGTCAACGCGCCCGGCACCAGCGGCACCCAGACCGTGATGATGCGGTAGGCCAGCACCACCGCCGTGGCGACCGCGGCCGGGCCGCCCACCGCGACCAGCGCCACGATCAGCGCCGCCTCGACCGAACCCAGGCCGCCCGGAGTGGGCACCAGCGCCACCGCGACGGTCGCCGCGAGGTAGGCGAGCACCATGTGCGGCACCGGCACCGGCAGCCGCAGCGCCTGGCCGACCGCGGCGAGACCGGCCGCCTGCAGCGCGGGGAAGGCCAGCGAGCCGCCCCACAGGGCCAGGGCGCGGGCCGGCCGGGTGTGCACCGACCGCGCCTCGCCGAGGGCGTCCCGCACGAACGCGGCCACGCGCCGGCGCAGCGGTCGGGTCAGCGCCACCACGGCCGCCGCCAGCGCCAGCAGACCGGCCGCGCCCAGCAGCAGCGGGAGCGCCGAGCCGTCCGGCAGCAGGGGGCCGAGCCGCAGCGCGTCCGGGAAGGCGAGCAGCAGAGCGGTCAGCAGACCGAGCCGGCCCACGGACTCGGCCAGCAGATACAGGGCGAGCGCGGCCGAGGAACGGGCCAGCGGGACCCCGCACACGGTCATGAAACGCAGGTTCACCGCGCCCGCGCCGAGCCCGGTGGGCAGCAGATGGTTGGCCGAGGCCGCCGCGAACTGGGTGGCCAGCAGCCGCGCCTTCGGCAGCGGCTGCACCACCGCGCCCTGCCGGGTGATCGCGGCGGCCACCCAGGTCAGGCAGGTGGCGCCGGCCGCCGCGAGCAGCCACGGCCAGGAGGCGGTGCGCAGCTGGCCGAAGCCCGCGGCGAGCAGCGCGCGGTTGCGTACGGCGACCACGGCGACGAGCGCGAGCGGCACCAGACACAGCACCTGGCGGACGGGGACGCGACGGGGGAGTCGTCCCCGGGGCCATGGGGAATGCGGGACGGCAGTCACATTCGCAGAGGTTTTCCGCGCCACCCCAACGGCGGATGTCGGATGCGGGGACTCCGGCTTACAGGCTGTGGTCATCGGTGTCGGCCTTGGAGGAAGCGAGGGTGAAATGAGACGGACATTGACCTCAACGAAGCTTGAGGTTCTACGTTCTCCTTCATGAGCATGGAGACCACTGCATGGACGCAGCTGCACAGCGTGATGACCGCGCAGTCCGAGCGCCGTCCGTTCGCCCGCGCCACGCTGCGCCGTATCGCCGCCTTCGCCCGCCCGCACCGCGCGGGCATCGTCCGGTTCGTACTGCTCGGGGTGGTGACCGCACTGCTCGCCGTGGCCACCCCCGTGCTCGCCGGCCACGTCGTCGACGCGATCGTGGCGGGGCACGACTCCGGCCGGGTCGTCCGGCTCTCGCTGCTCATCGCGCTGGTCGCGCTCGCCGAGGCGGGGCTCGGCATCCTCGGGCGGCGGCTGTCGGCGACGCTCGGGGAGGGACTCATCCTCGACCTCAGGACGGCTGTGTTCGATCATGTGCAGCGCATGCCCGTCGCGTTCTTCACACGGACTCGTACGGGCGCGCTGGTCAGCCGTCTCAACAACGATGTGATCGGTGCCCAGCGGGCGTTCGCCAACACCCTGTCCGGCGTGGTGAGCAACCTGGTCACGCTGGTCCTCACCCTCGCGGTGATGCTCACGCTGTCCTGGCAGATCACCCTGCTCGCGCTGGTGCTGCTGCCGGTGTTCGTGCTGCCCGCCCGTCGCATGGGCACCCGGATGGCCCGTATGCAGCGGGAGGCGGCGGCGCTGAACGCGGCCATGGGCACCCGGATGACCGAGCGCTTCTCCGCCCCCGGCGCCACCCTGGTCAAGCTGTTCGGCCGCCCCGAGGAGGAGTCCGCGGAGTTCGCGGCACGCGCCGCCCGCGTCCGGGACATCGGGGTGCGCACGGCCACCGCGCAGTCGGTGTTCATCACCTCCCTCACCCTGGTCTCCGCCCTCGCGCTGGCCCTCGTCTACGGCCTCGGCGGCTGGTTCGCGCTGCACCACACCCTGCAGGCCGGCTCGGTCGTCTCGCTCTCCCTGCTGCTGACCCGCATGTACGCCCCGCTCACCGCGCTCGCCGGTGCCCGCGTGGAGGTGATGAGCGCCCTCGTCAGCTTCGAGCGGGTCTTCGAGGTGCTGGACCTCAAGCCGCTCATCGAGGAGAAGCCGGACGCCCGCGAGGTCCCCGAGGGCCCGGTCGCCGTCGAGTTCGACGACGTCCGCTTCTCCTACCCGGCCGCCGACCAGGTCTCCCTCGCCTCCCTGGAGGAGGTCGCCGCCCTCGACACCCGCGGCGGCTCCGAGGTCCTGCACGGCGTCTCCTTCCGCGCCGAACCCGGCCAGACCGTGGCCCTCGTCGGCTCCTCCGGCGCCGGCAAGTCCACCATCGCCCAGCTGCTGCCGCGCCTGTACGACGTCGATGCGGGCGCCGTCCGCATCGGCGGGGTCGACGTACGCGACCTGACCGCCGGCTCGCTGCGCGGCACCCTCGGCATGGTCACCCAGGACGGCCACCTCTTCCACGACACCGTCCGCGCCAACCTCCTCCTCGCCCGGCCCGGCGCCACCGACGAGGACCTCTGGGAGGCGCTCGGCCGGGCCCGGCTCGCCGAGGTCGTACGGTCCCTGCCCGACGGCCTGGACACGGTCGTGGGCGAGCGCGGCTACCGGCTCTCCGGCGGCGAACGCCAGCGCATGACCATCGCCCGGCTGCTGCTGGCCCGCCAGCGCGTGGTCATCCTCGACGAAGCCACCGCCCACCTCGACAACACCTCCGAGGCGGCCGTCCAGGAGGCTCTCGCCGAGGCCCTGGAGGGGCGTACCGCCGTGGTCATCGCCCACCGGCTGTCCACGGTCCGGGCCGCCGACCAGATCCTGGTCGTGGAGTCCGGCCGGATCGTGGAACGAGGCACCCACGAATCGCTCCTGGCGGCCGACGGGCGGTACGCGGAGCTGCACCGGACGCAGTTCGACGAGGCGCCGACGGCCTGAGCGGGCCCGCCGCTTCGACGCAGCCACGCGCCCCTCCGGGGCGCGTTTGCTGTCTCCTCTCTTGACTCCACTGGTCCGGACCTTTAGCTTCACGCCTTAAACAAAGCCTGCGGACACCACAACGCCCCATCTGTTCGCGGGCGTTGGACCGCCCCCACGTGAAAGGCCACCCCCCCCCACATGGCCAGACTCCCCGCAGCCCTTTCCCCGGCCGTCCTGTCGCTCGCTGCCGGACTGCTCACCGCTTCCCCCGCCCAGGCCGCCACCGGCGCCGATCCGTCCGCGCCGATGGCCGTCGCGCCGTACCTGTACAACGGCTGGGGCAGCCCGCCGGACCCCACCACCATCACCCGGGCCACGGGCGTGCGGTGGTTCACCCTCGCCTTCGTGCTCAGCAACGGCTCCTGCGACCCGCAGTGGGACGGCAGCCGCCCGCTGACCGGCGGCGTCGACCAGCAGACGGTCGACAGCGTGCGGGCCGACGGCGGCGACGTGATCCCGTCCTTCGGCGGCTACAGCGGCAACAAGCTGGAGAGTTCCTGCTCCAGCGCGGGCGAACTCGCCGGCGCCTACCAGAAGGTCATCGACGCCTACGGCCTGAAGGCGATCGACATCGACATCGAGGCCGACGCCTACGGCGACGCCACCGTGCAGCAGCGGACCGTGGACGCGCTGAAGACGGTGAAGGCGGGCAATCCCGGCCTGAAGGTGTACATCACCATCGGCACCGGGCAGTCCGGCCCCGACACCAGCCTGATCGACCGGGCCGCCTCCTCCGGGCTGACCGTGGACGCCTGGGCCATCATGCCGTTCGACTTCGGCGGCGCCGGACAGAACATGGGCAACCTCACCACGCAGGCCGCCGAGGGCCTGAAGAGCGCGCTGAAGTCCGCGTACGGCTACAACGACGACCAGGCCTACCGGGACATGGGCATCTCCTCGATGAACGGGATCACCGACAACGACGAGACGGTCACGGTGGAGGACTTCCGCACCATCCTCGGCTACGCGCAGACGCACCACCTGGCCCGGCTCACCTTCTGGTCCGCCAACCGCGACCGCCCGTGCACCGGCGGCCCCGCCGACAGCTGCTCCGGCGTCGCCCAGTCCGACTGGGACTACACCCGGGTCTTCGCCGGCTACACCGGCTGACCCCGGCCCGCAAAGGAGAACCCCGTGCCCCGCCTTTCCCGCCGCCGTAGATCCGCCCTGGTCGCCCTGGCCGGCGCAGCGGCCGCCTGTGTGCTCACCGCCGCGCCGACGCCCCTGCTCAGGGCCGCGCCCGCGCACGCCGCCACCGCCCTGCCCAGCGGCTACGCGACCGTCATCAACGCCGCGAGCGGCCGGTGCCTGGACGCCAAGGCCGCGGCCACCGCCAACGGCACCGCCGTCCAGCAGTACGCATGCAACGGCACCACGGCCCAAGAGTGGCGCTTCACCGACGCCGGCAACGGCTCCGTCCACATCGACAACCGCAACGACACCAGCCAGGTCGTGGACGTCACCGACGTCTCCACCGCCGACAACGCACCGATCCAGCTGTGGAGTTACGGCGGCGGCGCGGGCCAGCAGTGGCAGGCCGTGGACGACGGCGGCGGCGCCTTCCACTTCGTCAACAAGAACAGCGGCAAGTGCCTGGACGATCCGGGCGCCTCGCTCGCCGACAGCACCCGGTTCGCGCAGTACACCTGCAACGGCACCGCCGCCCAGCGCTTCCAGGTGGTCCCCGTGACCCAGTCCACGAGCGACCCCGACCTCGGCCCGAACGTCGTCGTCTTCGATCCGTCGATGTCGTCCTCGGCCATCCAGAGCAAGCTGGACGCGATCTTCAAGCAGCAGGAGACCAACCAGTTCGGCGCCCAGCGCTACGCCGTCCTGTTCAAGCCCGGCGCCTACAGCGCGGACGTCAACGTCGGCTTCTACACCCAGGTCCTCGGCCTCGGCCTGACCCCGGACGCGGTCTCGGTCAACGGCGCCGTGCACGCGGAGGCCGACTGGTTCCAGGGCAACGCCACCCAGAACTTCTGGCGCGGCGCCGAGAACCTCTCCGTCAACCCCACCGGCGGCAGCGACCGTTGGGCGGTGTCGCAGGCGGCGCCGTACCGCCGGATGCATCTGCGCGGCAACCTCGCCCTGGACGACGGCGGCTGGTCCTCCGGCGGCTACCTCGCCGACAGCAAGGTCGACGGGCAGGTCGCCTCCGGCACCCAGCAGCAGTGGCTGACCCGCAACTCCCAGCTCGGCGGCTGGACCGGGGCCAACTGGAACATGGTGTTCGTCGGCAGCCAGGGTGTGCCGGACACCAGCTTCCCCAACCCGCCGTACACCACCGTCGCGCAGAGCCCGGTCACCCGCGAGAAGCCGTTCCTGTACGTCGACGGCTCCGGGAACTACCAGGTGTTCGTGCCCTCGCCGCGTTCCGGCTCGACGGCCACCAGCTGGGCGGGCGGCAGCCCGCAGGGCAGCTCCCTGCCGCTGAGCCGGTTCTACGTCGTCAAGCCCGGCGCCACCGCCGCCCAGATCAACGCGGCCCTCGCGGCCGGGCAGAACCTGCTCGTCACGCCCGGCGTCTACCACCTCGACCAGACCCTGAAGGTGACCCGCCCCGACACGGTCGTCCTCGGCCTCGGGCTCGCCACCTTCGTCCCGGCGGGCGGCATCACCGCGATGTCCGTCGGCGACGTCGACGGCGTCAAGATCGCGGGCCTGCTCTTCGACGCCGGCACCACCAGCTCGAAGACCCTGGTCGAGGTCGGGCCGGCCGGCTCCACCGCCTCCCACGCGGCCGACCCGACCTCCCTGCACGACGTCTACTTCCGCATCGGCGGCGCGGGCGTCGGCAAGGCGGCCACCGGCCTCGTCGTCAACAGCAACGACGTCATCGGCGACCACATGTGGATCTGGCGCGCCGACCACGGCAGCGGAGTCGGCTGGACCAGCAACACCGCCGACACCGGGCTCCAGGTCAACGGCAACGACGTCACCATGTACGGCCTGTTCGTGGAACACTTCCAGAAGTACCAGGTGATCTGGAACGGCAACGGCGGCCGCACCTACTTCTTCCAGAACGAGATGCCCTACGACCCACCGAACCAGTCCGCCTGGACGAACGGCTCCACGAAGGGCTACGCCGCCTACAAGGTCGCCGACTCGGTCACCAGCCACCAGGCGTACGGCCTCGGCAGCTACTGCTACTTCAACGCCGACCCGAGCGTCGCCGCCGACCGGGCGATCGAGGCGCCGAACAGCCCGAACGTGAACTTCACCGACATGGTCACCGTCTCCCTCGGCGGCACCGGCACCATCAGTCACGTCATCAACGGCACCGGAGGCCCGTCGAACTCCTCGACCAACGTGGCGGACCTGGTCCGCTACCCGTGAGTGAGGGCCGGTCCGCGTCACCTGTATGGCCCCTCTCGATGTCACCCCCCGGCCGCCGCCGCTGCACAATCAGCCCATGGAGCCGCACACCGGCACGGCCCACAGGGACGGGGACCGGCTCACCGTGTGCACCCCTGGCCGGGGCGGCACGACCGCGCGCCGCGTCCTCGCCGGGCGGCTCGGGCTGCCCGCCGGGGGGTGACCGGAGTGGGGCCGACCTGGGAGTACGACGGCTACCGGCCCGAGGAGGAGCGCCTGCGGGAGTCGCTGTGCACCCTGGGCAACGGCTACTTCGCCACCCGCGGGGCGCTGCCCGAGTGCGCCGCGGACGACATCCACTACCCGGGCACCTACGCGGCCGGCTGCTACGACCGGCTCACCTCCGAGGTCGCCGGACACCGGGTCGAGAACGAGGACATGGTCAACCTGCCCAACTGGCTGCCGCTGCGCTTCCGCCCGGCGGGCGGCGCCTGGCTCACCCCGGACACCGCCCCCGTCACCGAGCACCACCAGGTCCTCCACCTCGACCCCGGGCTGCTGGAGCGCCGCACCGGCTACGGCCTGCCCGACGGCGGCACCCTCCATGTGCGCCAGCTGCGCCTCGTCCACATGGCCGACCCTCATCTCGCCGCGCTGCGCACGGAGTTCACCGTCGAAGGCGACGCGTTCGGCGTGGGCGACGAGGTCGAGCTGGAGGTGGAGGCCGCGCTCGACGGACGGGTCACCAACTCCGGGGTGGCCCGGTACCTGGACCTGGACGGCCGGCACCTCACCCAGGTACGGACCGGCACCGCCGCACCCGGCACGGTCTGGCTGCGCTGCCACACCCGTACCTCCCGCATCGAATGCGGCCTCGCCGCCCGGCTCACGGCCGACGCGCCGGTGACGGCGGTGTACGAGCCGGAGCGGGCCGTCCAGCACCTCAGGCTGCGTCCGGCGCCCGGCCGTACCGTCACCGTCGACAAGACCGTCGCCCTGTACACCTCGCACGACCCCGCCATCGGCGACCCGCTGGAGGCGGCCGTCGACCACGTCGGTGCCGCCCCCGACGTCGACGCGCTGCTGGAGGCGCACGCCACCGCGTGGGAGCAGCTGTGGCGGCGCACCGTGCTGGAGGTCCCCGGCGAGGCGGGCAGCATCCTGCGCCTGCACCTGTTCCATGTGCTGCAGACCCTCTCCCCGCACACGGCCGACCTCGACGTCGGCGTCCCCGCGCGAGGCCTGCACGGCGAGGCCTACCGCGGCCATGTCTTCTGGGACGAACTCTTCGTCCTGCCCTACCTCAACCTGCACCTGCCCGAGGTCTCCCGCGCCCTGCTCCACTACCGGCACCGTCGGCTGGACGCCGCCTGCCAGGCGGCCCGCGAGCTGGGCCGGCGCGGGGCGCTCTACCCGTGGCAGAGCGGCAGCGACGGCCGCGAGGAGACCCCGCAGCTCCATCTCAACCCCCACTCCGGCCGCTGGCTGCCGGACCACTCCCGGCTCCAGCACCACGTCGGCTCCGCGGTGGCCTACAACATCTGGCAGTACTGCGAGGCGACCGGCGACATCGACTTCCTGCACGGCGAGGGCGCCGAGATGCTGCTGCACATCGCCCGCTTCTGGGCGGACTCGGCCGACTACGACGCCCGGACCGGCCGGCACCGCATCCGCGGCGTGGTCGGCCCCGACGAGTACCACGACGCCTACCCCGGCGCGGACACACCGGGCCTGGACGACAACGCGTACACGAACGTAACCGCCGCCTGGGTGCTCACCCGCACCCTGGAACTGCTCGGTGCCCTGCCCGAGCCGCGCCGCCAGGAACTCATCGAGAGCGCCGGCCTGGAGGAGGACGAGCCCGCCCGCTGGGAGGAGGTCTCCCGCACCCTCCATGTGCCCTTCCACGACGGGGTGATCAGCCAGTTCGAGGGCTACGGCGACCTCGCCGAACTGGACTGGCACGGCTACCGCACGCGGTACGACGACATCCGGCGCCTGGACCGGATCCTGGAGGCGGAGGGCGACACCGTCAACCGGTACAAGGCCTCCAAACAGGCCGATGTCCTGATGCTCGGCTACCTCTTCTCGGCGTCCGAACTCCGTTCCCTCTTCCACCGGTTGGGCTACCGCCTCGACGAGCGGACCTGGAGCGCGACCGTCGATCACTATCTGCACCGCACCAGCCACGGCTCCACCCTCAGCGGCCTCGTCCACGGCTGGGTCCTGGCCCGCGCCCGCCGCGCCGACGCCTGGGCCTTCGTCCAGGAGGCGCTGCGCGGCGACATCGCCGACCTGCAGGGCGGCACCACCGGCGAGGGCATCCACCTCGGCGCCATGGCCGGCTCCCTCGACCTCGTCCAGCGCGGACTGACCGGTCTGGAGACCCGCGGCGGCGCCCTCTGCCTCGACCCCGTCCCGCTCCCGGAACTCTCCTCCTACGGCTTCTCCATCCGCTACCACGGCCACTGGGGCGTCCATCTACGCCTGCGCAGCAGCCTCCTGGAGATCGCCGTGCCCGCCTCCGACCGCGGCCTCATCGACGTCTGCCTGCGTGACCGGGTGGTCCCGGTGGGCCCGGGCGAGACGGCCCGCCTGGCGGTGTCCGACTGACGGGACACTCCTGGCGGAGCGCCCGGTACCGACCGGTATCTGCCACCGGTCCTCCTTGGTCCGCCCTCGTCAGCTGTCGTCGTCCGAGGAATGGCAGCGCTTCGGGAACGAGGTGTCGCCGTCGGGTGTGGCGAGGAAGAAGACGTCGATCCTGACCTTGCCGGACGGGCCGCCCTTCCAATAGCCGCGCTTGGGGGCGTGCTTGAAGCGGGAGAAGCCGTCGGTGATCATCGCGTTGACCTTGTCGGCGGCGTCCTGGCCCGGTCCCGGATCCGGTGCCGTACCGAAGGAGAGCACGAAGCCCGCAGTACGGTCCGCCACGCCGGCCCCGCGCAACTGCGCGCCGAACTGCTGCGGTACCGACCCGGCGCTGCCCGTTCCCACGGTGAAGCTGCACGGCTTGAGCACAAGGCCGCGCTCCGCCGCCCGGGTGCTCGGCGGTGCACTGGACGGCGCGCTCGGCGTCGGCTTCGCACCGGTGCGCTGCTCGCGCGGCAGCGAGCCGAGGGCGATCACGAGCAGCAGGAGGAGCAGGTCGGCGAAGAGCCAGCCGGCGAGCAGCACGGTGCGCCCGGCGACCGCCCGCTCCGACGGCCGGCGGCTCACGGCCGCCCCCGGTACGGCGGCGGGTCGGCGTTGTCCAGCCCGCCGGACGGCAGTTGACCGGCGCGGCTGTCGAGGCGGTCCACGAGCTGCCAGATGCCCCGGGTGGAGTCGACCAGGTTCTCCGCCCGCTCGGTGAAGACCAGCAGCGTCTCGCCGAGACCGCGGGCGAGGTCACGGACCGCGGCGACCGCGAGGTCGTGCGACGTCCCCCACGGCGACCTGCTGGAGCAGCGGCCAGGCCAGCCACCAGTCGCCCCACGCCTCGCGCATGGCGTCCCGGTACACGGCGAACGCATGGACCACGGCGTTCAGCTCCTCCCTGTCCCGCCCCGGCATCTGCGCGCAGGCTAGCAGCGACACGTCCGGGACACGCCCGAACTGCCCTGTTTCCCAAGGGGTTTGCCGCAGGAGGCGCAGCGTGCGGCCGGCTCCGCCCGTGCGGCCGGCTGCCCGTCCGCTCGTCGGGCCGGTCGCCCGTCCGCGTGTCGGGGGCGGGCTGGCGGGCCGGCGGATTCTCCATCCGTGGATGGAGGCAGCCGGGGTGCTCTCCATCGACCCGTGGGTGGTGGTGATCGACCGCCCTCGCGGCGCAGTCTTGAGGCATGGGCACTCTTCACTCGGCACTCGTTCTGATCACCGTCGCCTGCGTGGTGATCTTTGTCGCGGCCTGGATCACGGGCGCCGTCTACTTCGGCGTGAAGAGCCAGAGAGGTGTGCGCGGCTGGGCGCGCGGGCTGCGGCGCACGCTGCCGCTGCGGCTGATACTGAGCGCGGGCGTCGCCGTCTTCTACACCCTGATCGGACGCACCGGGGGCTTCTGGCGTCATCTGCAGTACTGGCAGCCCGAGCTGGCGGTCCCGGGCGTCCTGCTCGCCCTGGCCTCGACCGCGCTGCTGCTGTGGGCCCGCTGGGTGCTGGGCACGATGTGGGCCAGCATCCCGACGGTCCAGGAACACCATGAGCTGCGCACGGACGGGCCCTACCGGCTGGTCCGCCACCCCATCTACTCCGGCCTGCTGGGGTTGACCGTCGGTGCCATGCTGGCCTGCGGCTTCGGCGCCTGGACAGCGTGCCTCGTGGTCGCCGTGCCCTGGCTGCTGCGACGGGTCCGGATCGAGGACGATCTGATGGCGGGCCGGTTCGGCGCCGCCTACGCCGCCTACCGCGCCGAGGTCCCGGCGCTGATCCCCCGAATACGCCCCGCCGGGGGGAGGGCCACGAGCGGTCCCGGGGTCCCGTCGAGCTGATCCGCGACGCCGGGTTCCAAGTCCCCGCCCTCTGCACCCTCCTCGTCTCTTTGAAAACGGACCGCGGGATTCAACGATCTCCGGCTGGACTTCGAAATGGCTGAATCAATTCGCCGATTCGCCGATCATTCCGAAGTAGGTCAGTTCTCGCCACTGGCTTGATGGCCGCCCTTTCTTCTGTCGGGATGGCGGGAGTTCGCCCAGGGCTCACCCGAAATCCCGACTCTTGGTGTGGCATGTATTACGCCATGATGGAGTGTCTTCGAGGTATCCCCAGGGAAGATGAAGCTCCGTGGTCCGAATGTGCCCACGTAGTATGATGAACGGGCACATGAGGCTTAGATGTATTCAAGCGCGCCTTTTTCTGAAGATCACCCCATGACGGCGCGCGCCTGCACCGGCACTTCGCAGGCCCATGGCGCCGGATACAGTCCGTCGAACAGGATTGAATCAGAGTGGAATCAGGGGAACGCACACTCACCGAGCTGTTCGAAGATGTCGTCGCACGCTTCCCGGAGCGGGTCGCGGTGACGGCCGAAGACCGGGAACTCACCTATCAGGAACTCGATCACCGGGCGGCAGCGGTCGCCCGGCGGCTGCGGGAGGCAGGTGCCGGGACCGGATCCCTGGTCGCCCTGCTGGTCCCGCGCACCAGCAGACTCGCGGTCGGTCTGCTCGGCATCCTCAAGTCCGGAGCCGCATACGTCCCCATCGATCCCGGCTATCCGCAGGAGCGGATCACGTGGACCGTCAAGGACAGCGGCGTCACCCACCTCGTCACCACCGCCGAACTCGCCGATCCGCTCCGCGACTTGGGAGTCAATGTCGTCGTCCTCGACGAGTCGGCGGCCGACTCGGAGCCGTCCGCCGAGGCTGCCCCAGGCGATCTGGCCTATGTGATCTACACCTCCGGATCCACCGGCGTACCCAAGGGCGTCGAGGTGGAACACCGCAATGTGGTCCGGCTCTTCGACGTCACCCATGACTGGTACGGCTTCGACGAGCACGACGTCTGGTCGCTGTTCCACTCCGCGGCCTTCGACTTCTCCGTGTGGGAGTTCTGGGGCGCGCTGCTGTTCGGCGGGCGGCTCGTGGTCGTTCCGCAGGAGTCCGCCCGGTCGCCGGAAGCCTTCCACGAACTGCTGCGCCGGCAGCGGGTGACGGTGCTGAACCAGACACCGTCGGCGTTCGTCCGGCTGGCCGCCGTCGACGAGGCGGCCGAACAACCGTTGACCACCCTGCGCGTGGTGGTGTTCGGCGGCGAGCGGCTGGAACCCGCCGCGCTGCGTGGCTGGTTCGACCGGCACGGCGGCGAACAGCCGCGTCTGGTCAACATGTATGGCATCACCGAGGCGACCGTGCACGCCTCGTACCGACCGGTCACCGCGGACGACATCGCCGCATCAGGTGTCAGTCCGATCGGTGTGCCGCTGCCGGACCTCGGCTTCCATGTACTGGACGAGCAGGGCCGGCCGGTGGCCGACGGGTCCCCGGGCGAGCTGTATCTGTCCGGGGCGGGGCTGGCCCGTGGCTATCTCGGGCGCCCGGAACTGGACAAGGAACGGTTCGTCGAGGTCCCCGGCCCGGACGGCACGCCGCTGCGCTGCTACCGCACCGGCGACCGCGTGGTGGCGCTACCCGACGGCGGGCACGGCTATCTCGGCCGCACCGACGACCAGTTGAAGATCCGCGGCTACCGGGTCGAGCCCGGCGAGATCGAGGCCGTCCTCGTACAGCACGCGGAGGTGTCGGCGGCCGTGGCGGTCGCCCACGACTACGGAGCTGGGGACCTGCGCATCGTCGCCCATGTCGCCTCCGCCACCCCGGCGGCCGTCCTCGCGCCCCGGCTCGGCGAGCGGGCCGCGGCCGTCCTGCCGCCGCACATGCGCCCTTCCGCGTATGTCGTCCTGCCGGAGTTGCCGCTCACGCTCAACGGCAAGGTCGACAAGGCCCGGCTGCCCGAGCCGACCGCCGAGGCGGCGCTCGCACCGGTCGCCGTCGGGCAGGACACGGCCGGTGAACTCACCGGCACCGAGCGTCGGATCGCGCTCATCTGGCAGTCCGTCCTGGAACTGCCCGAAGTCGGCCGGGACACCGACTTCTTCGACCTCGGTGGTACCTCGCTCTCCCTGCTGCGCATGTTCGGCCAGGTCAACGAGGAATTCGGCACGGACCTGGACATCACGGTGCTGATCGACGGGGCGACGGTCGAGGCCCTGGCCCGCCAGGTCGACACCGTGCTGCCCGGCACGGCACCGACTGCCTGAGGTGTGCGCACCGGCCTGCCGTACCACTTCCACGATGAAGGGACGCACGAGCGCAATGCCCGATTTCACGCTGAGCCCCGAAGACCTCGCCGCCTTCCACCGCAACGGCTACGCGGGTCCGTTCACGCTGTATGAGCCGGACGAGATCAAGAAGACCTGGGGACGCACCCGGCTGCAGCTGCTGGATCGCAGCTCGGCGGTCTACAGCGACGACGCGGCGGTGTCCGCGGCGACGAACATCTCCAACTACGACCGGCACCTCGACCACGCATTCCTGGCCGAGCACATCACCCGGCCGGAGATCGTGCACCGGGTCGCCTCGGTGCTGGGCCCGGATGTGCTGTGCTGGCGCACGGAGTTCTTCCCGAAGCACCCGGGAGACGAAGGGACCGACTGGCACCAGGCCGACACGTTCGCCAACGCGTCGGGCACCCCGCAGATCCAGTGGCCGGGCGGCTCGGACTTCGGCGGCACCATCACGGTGTGGTGCGCCTTCACCGAGGCGAGCGCCGAGATGGGCTGTCTGCAGTTCATACCGGGCACGCACCGCACGATGTTCTACGACGAGACGAAGCGCATGCACTACGCGCCGGACCAGAACACGAGCGTGGACAAGGACGGCGTGCGCCGCGGCTTCTTCGGCTACGACTACCGCGAACTGCAGATCGACCCGGACTGGAAACCCGACGAGTCCCAGGCCGTCTCGATGGAGATGCGGGCGGGTCAGTTCATCATGTTCTGGTCCACCCTGATGCATGCCTCGCATCCGCACCAGGGCCGCACCAGGGACATGCGGATGGGATTCGCGGCACGCTATGTGCCCACGTCCGTGGAGATCTACCCCGGCACGGACGAGATCGAGGAGTACGGCGGCCGGGTCAGCCTGGACCGGTACGGCGCGGTACTGGTCAGTGGTGCCGACACATACGGCCACAACCGCATCGCCACCCGCACCACCCGGGACCATCCCTTCGTGATCCAGTCGCCGGCGGGGGCCTGATGGCCACGCCGTCCGCGGCGGGCAGCGTGCCCGGCGACGGCTCGCCGGGCACGCTCGCCCACGCCCTGCTGGACACCGCGTCGATCATCCGCGCCGTACCGGACCGCATACGGGTGGCGCCCGCCGAACCGCTCGCCACCCGGTCCCTGCCGGCGGCCCAGGAACTGCTCGACCGGGTCACCCGCGCCCTCGGCCTGCCCGAAGTCGAGGTGGCGGGCGAGCCGGACGGTCTCACCGCGGTCGAACTCGCGGTCAGCCGGCGGCTGGCGCTGCGCGCACCCGGCGCCGTCACCGACGGCGAACCGGAGCAGGCGGCACGGTCGGCGCTCGCCGCCTTTCCCGGGCCGGCCGTGCTGGTGCCCGCCCGGGACGGTACGCCGCTCCGGTGCTGGATCGCCGGTCCCGAGGACGCACCGGCCGTCGCCGTCGTCAGCGCCTGCGGCATGCCCGTCGGGCTGGTGGCGCGCTGGCTGGGCGCCCTGTCCATGGAGTACCGGGTCGTCACCTGGGAGAGCCGGGGCCTGTTCGCCGCCGCCGGCACGGGCCTCGGCGATCTGGCCGACCACACGCTCGACGCCCAGAGCGAGGACGTGCTGGCCGTTCTCGACGGGTTCGGTATCGCCGAGGCCCATGCGCTGGGCCTGTGCGGGGGAGCGGTCGTCGCGCTCGCGGCGGCCGCCCGCTCGGACCGGATCACCTCCCTGAGCCTGTGGCACGGGGATTACGAACTCGGCGGCGAGGCCCCCAAGACGGCCCACCAGCGGGATGTGGAGTCCCTGCTGGCCATGGTCTCCCGGGGTCCGGTACAGGCGACGGCCATGCACCGGCTGATGAGCCGGCCCAGCACACTGGACACCCTGCGCCCGGACATCGCCCACTACCTCATCCACCCCTACGCCACCCCCGAACTGCTGTACCGCTACGGGCTGTTGAACGGAGCGATCATGTCGGCCGACTGCCGTGGGCTGCTGGACGCCCCACAGCCGGCCCTGGTCGTCACCAGCGACCGGGACACCACGGCCCACCCCGCAGGCTCGAAGTTCGTCGCCGCGCGCCTGCCCCGGGCCGCACTGCGCACGATGCCCGACGGCGACCATCTCACCGCCTTCGACGGAGGTTCCGAACTGGTCGCACTCGCCCGGGAGTTCCTGCACACCGTGACCGTCCCCGACCGGAAGGGCACATGAACGAGATCGCCGACAGCGCCCGGCACCAGCGCCTGGCCGAGGTGCTCAGGGAACACCCCGCGGTGGCCGACGCGACGGTCACCGGCGACGGTGGCGGGCACGCCCGGATCGTGCCCGACCCCGTCGCCGACGTGCTGCACCGCTCCGCCGCCCTCGATGCGGCCGGCCGACTCGGTACCGCCCTCGGCTGGCACGAGCCCGCGGGAGAACTGCGCGTGGCCGGACTCAACCGCAGCGAAACGGAGTTCCTCCACCGTGAGATCTTCACCGACAACGCCTACTTCCGGCACGGCATCACCCTGCCCGCCGGCGCCGTCGTGGTGGACGTCGGGGCGAACATCGGCATGTTCACGCTCTGCGTGGCCCGGCGCAGTCCGGGCGCCCGGATCATCGCCGTCGAGCCCGTCGCCGAACTGGCCGACGCGGTCGCCGTCAACGCCGAGCTGCACCAGGTGGACGCCACCGTACTGTGCACCGCTCTGGGCCGCGCCGAGGGCAGGGCGGAGTTCACCTTCTACCCCCACAACAGCGTCATGTCGGGCCGGTTCGCCGACACCGCCGAGGACCTGGCGGTCCTCAAGGGCTACCTGCTGACCGGGGAGCACGCCCAGCAGGGCGAGCACCTGGACCGCCTCGCGGCCGACCGGATGACCGCGCGGACCCGCCAGGTGCCCGTGACCACGCTCACCGCCGTCGTCCACGAGCACGGCCTCGCCCGCATCGACCTGCTGAAGATTGACGTGGAGAAGGCCGAGGCCGAGGTCCTGGACGGCATCGACGAGGAGCTGTGGCCGCGCATCGACCGGATCGTGCTGGAGGTCCACGACATCGACGGACGCCTCGCCGCCGTCCTCGCCGAACTGGCGGGCCGCGGCTTCGACGTCGCCCACGAACAGGACGCGCGGCTGGCCCTGACGCCCTGTCACACCATCTACGCCCGACGCCCCGGGACCGAAACCACGCCCACGAGCCTCACCGCACCCGTCGGCGGCCTGACCCTGCGCCGGCTGGAGGAGGAACTGCGCGACCTCGTCGCCCGGCGCCTGCCCGAGCTGCCGGTGCCCGGCCGCTACACCCTCACCACCGACCTCGCCACCCACCCCGACGGCCACGGGCCCGCCCCGGAGCGGAGTGCCCCGGCCTCACCGCGGGTCGCCGTGCTCGCCCGCATCTGGGCGGAGCTGTTCGGCCCGGAGGCGGTACGGCCGGACGCGGACTTCTTCGACCTCGGCGGCGACTCCCTGACCGCCGTACGCCTGATGGCGACCCTGGAGAGCGAACTCGGTGAGGACGCCCTCACCCCCGATCTGATCTTCACCGACAGCACCTTCGGCGCGCTGGCCGCCGCCGTCGCGGCCAGTGGGGACCCCGAAAGGACAGCGCGTACATGAGTTCCCTGCACCACCTGCTGCGCCGGGCGGCGCCGCCGTCCGCCGTCGCGGCGGGACTGATCGCCGTCGTGGTGGGCATCACCAGCTCGGCGGCGATCGTCTTCACGGCGGCCCGGGCCGCGGGCGCCGACCAGGCCCAGCTCACCTCCTGGATGCTGGCGCTGGGCATCGGCATGGGCGTGACCTGCATCGGCCTGTCGCTGCGCTACCGGGCGCCGGTGGTGACCGCGTGGTCGACGCCGGGCGCGGCGCTGATGGCGACCAGCCTGCACGGAGCGACCATGGCACAGGCCGTCGGCGCCTTTCTGCTCTCCGCGGCCCTCATCACCGTGTGCGGGGTGACGGGCTGGTTCGAGCGCGGCATGGACCGCATCCCCGTGCCCCTGGCGGCCGGGCTGCTTGCCGGAGTCCTCCTGGAGTTCGGCACCCGGCTGTTCAGCAGCATGCACGGCAGCTTCGCGGTGGTCTTCCCGATGTTCGCGGCCTACCTGCTGTCCCGCCGCTGGCTGCCCCGCTACGCCGTGATCGCGGCGCTGGTCACCGGAGTCGTCGCCGCGGCGGCGGAGGGCTCGCTGCATCTGGGCGGAGTGGAGTTCCATGTCGCCTCGCCCGTCTTCACCGCCCCGGAGTTCTCCTGGCGGGTGCTGATCAGCGTGGGCCTGCCCCTGTTCGTGGTCACCATGGCCTCGCAGAACCTGCCCGGCGTGGCGGTGCTCCGCAACGACGGCTACCACGTCCCGGTGTCACCGCTGATCAGCTGGACCGGCGGCGTGAACCTGCTGCTCGCGCCGCTCGGCCTCTTCGGCCTCAACCTCGCCGCCATCACCGCCGCCATCTGCACCGGCCCCGAGGCCCACGAGAATCCCCGCCGGCGCTATACGGCAGCGGTCTGGGCCGGCATCTTCTACCTCTGCGTCGGCATCTTCGGCGGAGCCGTCGGCTCCCTGCTCACCGCCCTGCCCCCGGCCCTGGTCGCCGGCATCGCCGGGCTGGGCCTCCTGGGCACCATCGGCGGCTCGCTCAGCACCGCGCTGTCCGACGAGCGATGGCGCGAGGCGGCCGTGGTCACCTTCCTCACCACCGCGTCCGGCGTGACCCTGCTCGGCATCGGCTCCGCCTTCTGGGGCCTGCTCGCCGGCCTGTGCACGGCCTTCGTGACCCACACCCGCCAACGCCCCGCCCCACCGACCCCACCCACCCCGGCCCGCACCGAGCCCCGAAAGCCCCCCGACAGGAGCCGGATATGACAGTGACGGCCCGGTCCCGCGCCGAGCCTCAGCCGCCGTGCGAGCGGAGCCGGAGCGACCGGGACGGCCAGGACCCGCGCCGAGCCCCAGCCACGGCCCGACAGGAGCAGGAACGGACGGGACGGCCAGGTCCCGCATCGGGCCCCAGCCGTCGCCCGACAGGAGCCGGATATGACAGTGACGGCCCGGTCCCGCGCCGAGCCTCAGCCGCCGTGCGGGCGGAGCCGGAACGGACGGGACGGCCAGGAGCCGCACCGGGCCCCAGCCGCCGCCCGACAGGAGCCGGACCTGGAAAGGACGGTCAAGATCCGTACAGAGCCGCAGCGGACTGACAGGAGCCGGATATGACAGTGACGGCCCGGTCCCGCGCCGAGCCTCAGCCGCCGTGCGGGCGGAGCCGGAACGGACGGGACGGCCAGGAGCCGCACCGGGCCCCAGCCGCCGCCCGACAGGAGCCGGACCTGGAAAGGACGGTCAAGATCCGTACAGAGCCGCGGCGGACTGACAGGAGCCGGACATGAACGGTACGGCTGGGGCCCGCACCGCGGCGTCCGGGCGCTGGTTCCACCGTCCGCTGCCCCGGCCGCAGGCCCGTCTGAGACTGGTCTGCGCCCCCTACGCCGGAGCCGGAGCGGGCGTATTCCGGTCATGGGCCGAGCGGCTCCCCGCCGACAGCGAACTGGTCGCCGTACGGCTGCCGGGGCGCGAGAACCGGCTGCGGGAGAGGGTCCCGCCCAACTGGCCGTCGCTGGCCCGGGACTTCGCCGCCGCGCTGGAAGAGCACATCCCCTCCCCGTACCTGCTGTTCGGGCACAGCATGGGCGCGATGCTGGTCTACGAGACCGTCGTACGGCCCCTCGCCCGGCCGCCCGAGCGGGTCCTGCTGTCCGGCTGCCGGGCACCGCACGTGCCGCGCGCCCTGCCCGCCATCCACGACCTGCCCACGGAGGGGTTCCGCGCGGAACTCGGCAGGCTCGCCGGCACACCCGCCGACGTCCTCGCCGATCCCCGTCTGATGGCCATGCTCGACCCGATGCTCCGCGCGGACATCCGGCTCGCCGAGACCTGGGCCCGCCCGGCACCTGATCCGCTGCCCGTGCCCGTCACCGCGTTCTGGGGCGAGGACGACGACGTCGCCCCGCCGGACGCGGTGGCCGCCTGGCGGACCCTCGCGCCGCACGGCTTCCGCGCCCACCGCATCGCCGGCGGCCACTTCTTCCTGCACGACCACGCCCGGGACCTGCTCGGGCTGCTCGACGACGAGATCACGCTGAGCCTGGCGGAGCGACGAAGGAGCGACGGATCGTGAAGTCACCCTATTTCGACGACGGCCACGCCGCCTTTCGCGAGGAGGTGCGTGCGTTCCTGGCCGCCGAGGTGATGCCGTACGCCGCCCGCTGGGAGGAACAGGACACCGTTCCCGCCCCGGTGTGGAAACTCCTCGGCGAGCACGGCTACTTGGGCCTGCTGTATCCACGTGCCGTCGGCGGCGGCGCAGGCGATCTGTTCACCTCCGTCGTCTTCCTGGAGGAACTCGGCCGCACCGGGTTCGGCGGGCTGCGGGCGGCCGTCTCCGTCCATGCCTACATGGCCACGCACTACCTCTCCTGGGTCGGCGGGCCCGGCCTGTGCCGGGAGTACCTCGCGCCGGCCGTGCGGGGCGAGCGGGTGGCCGCCCTCGCGATCACCGAACCCGGTGCCGGAGCCGACCTGTCGGGGCTCGCCACCACGGCCGTCCGGGACGGCGACCACTTCGTTGTCGAGGGCACCAAGTCGATGGTCAGCAACGCCATGACCGCCGATTTCCTCGTCACGGCGGTACGCACCGCCCCCGGCGGGGCCGGGCCCCGCGGCGCCACCGGGCTGTCTCTGCTGGTGATCGACACCGCCCTGCCCGGCGTCGCCCGCACCGCGCAGCGCACCCTCGGCTGGCGCTCCGCCGGCACGGCCACCGTCACCTTCGACGCGGTGCGGATCCCCGCCGACCGGCTCATCGGCCGCCTCGGCAACGGCTTCTACTACCTCATGCGCGGACTGCAACTGGAGCGGCTGGTCGCCGCCACCCTGGCCCTCGGCGGCATGGACCGCACCCTGGAAGAGCTGCGCGCCTTCCTGCGCGCACGCGAAGTCGCCGGCGAGGAACTCGCGCACAAGCAGGCGCTGGTGCACCGCGTCGCCGACCTGGCGACCGAACTGGCGGCCGCACGGCAGCTCGTCCACCACACCGCGTGGCTGTACGAGCAGGGCGAACTGCCCGCCGTGGAGTGCTCGATGGCCAAACTGCACACCACCGAACTGGCCTGCAGGCTCGCCGACACCGCGCTGCAGCTGCAGGGTTCGCACGGCTACCTGGAGACCTCCCACGCGGCCCGTGCCCAGCGGGACGCCCGCGCCGCCACCATCGCCGCGGGCCCCAGCGAGGTGATGCGCGACCTCATCGGGCGGGCGGTGCTCAACCGCCCCGCCGACCGGAGCACGACGGCGAGGAGCGACTGATGGGCAATCAGACGGCGTACTTCTTCCTGGCGTTAGCCCTCGTGCTGGGGGTGGCCCGGCTGTGCGCCGCGGGCTCCCGACGGCTGGGGCAGCCGGCCGTGGTCGGCGAGATCGTCGCCGGCGTGCTGCTCGGCTCGACCCTGCTGTCCCACACCTGGAGCTGGCGGGACGCCGTCCCCTACGACGAGGTCCAGCCGCTCCTCGGGGCGCTGGCCAACGTCGGCCTGGCCCTGTTCATGTTCGTCATCGGCTACGAGATGGACCCCGCCTTCCTGCGCGGAAGCGGCCGCAGCGCCCTGTGCGTGGCGACCGGGTCGGTGCTGCTGCCCCTGGCCGGCGGCTGCCTCGCGGCGCTGCCGTTCGCGGCGGACCACGCGCCCTCGGGTGCGCCGGGATTCGTGCTCTTCACCGGCGTCGCCCTGTCCGTCACCGCCTTCCCGGTCCTCGCCCGGATCCTCGCCGACCAACGGCTCAACCACACCTGCGCCGGCCGGATCGCCATGGCTGCCGCGGGCGTGAACGACCTGGTCGCCTGGGCGTGTCTCGCCGTCGTCGCCGCGCTGTTCACCAGCACCCAGTCCTGGCACATGGCGTTCGTGCCCCTCTACCTGGCCCTGCTGATCGGGGTGGTGCGTCCGCTGGCTGCCCGGCTGCTGCGCGGGCGCGGGGCGGGGGCGCCGGACCCGGCGGCGGCCGTGGTCGTGATGGCCGCCGGGCTCATGGCCTCCTGCGCCGCCACGGAATGGCTCGGCATCCACTTCGTCTTCGGGGCGTTCGCCTTCGGCGCGGTCATGCCCCGGGAGGACGCCGGGGAGCGGCTGCGGGTCTCCGTGATGGACGGGCTGGAGAAGTCGGCCACCCAGATCCTGCTCCCCGTCTACTTCGTGGTGGCGGGCACCCGAGTCGATCTGACCACGTTCCGCGCGGCACACCTCGGCGGGCTGGCGGTGATGCTGGCGGTCGCGGTTGTGACGAAGATGGCCGGTGCCGGGTTCGGGGCCGCCGCGGCAGGCCTGCCCCGGCGGGAGGCGAAGACCGTCGCGGTGCTGATGAACACCCGGGGCCTTACCGAGATCGTCATCCTCACCGTCGGACTCCAACTGCACTTCATCGACCAGGCGTTCTACTCGATCCTGGTGGTGATGGCGGTGCTGACCACGGTCATGACCGGGCCGCTGCTCCACAGCGGCGGCCTGGTCACGGTGGGGGACGGCGGGCCCGCGGAGCGTGGGACGGGCCGTGGTCCCGGGCCTGCGGCAGGCGGCCGGGAGGCGTCCCGCCCCGCGCATCAGGAGAAGAGGTCCTGACCGCCCCGCCTCAGGAGGCCCGCACGGACTTGTCCCACACGCTGGTACGGAGCAGCCCCGCCCGGTGCAGCCGCTGCTCCAGCTCCAGCACCTCCTGCGCCGCCTGCCGCGGACACCGGGCCGCGACCCCGATCAGCCCCCAGCGCCCGGCCACCGAGGTGATCGCCCGCGCCCACCCCGCGTGCCCGGGCCGCTCGACCCTGTCCTCCAGCCGCTTCAGATCCGTCTCCGTCGTCGGCCGCACCACCTTCGTCGCCGCGTACACCCCCTGCCGCGTGCCGAGCACCTCCCGCGCCTCGGCGAGAAACGCCCGGACGTACTCGGCGCCGTTCGAGGAGAGATTTAGATCCTGCATGGCGACCACCGGCCGCCCGCCGAAACGGCCACCCAGACGGGCGATGGCGAAGTCCACACCGCCCTTGACGAACCCCAGATCGCGCCCCGCCCCCTGGAACGCGCCGTGCAGCGCCGCCATGCCCTCCCGTACGGCACGGAACTGAGCGGGCGTGATGTCGAACCGGGCGCAGGTCTCCTCGTCCACATAGACACTGCCCTCCCAGACGCTGCCCCGGGTGATCTGCACCGTTCCGCCCTCGGCGGGCTGTCCGGCCACCACATGGGCGGAGGGCGCCAGGATGAACTCGTAGCCGGGCAGGCGGTGGCGCAGATAGTGGGTATGCGCCTCCAGGACGTAGTCCTCCTCGGTCTCCATCGCCTGGCGGGCCAGCGCGTCGAGCGCCGCGTCGTCGGCCAGCGGCACGGCCATACGGATCCTGCTCCCGGTGAGTGCCTCGGCGGGCTTGAAACAGCCCAGCTCCAGCCCGTACCGCTCGCGCAACAGCCGGGCGGCCGTGTGCACCCGGTGACGCAGCAGTGCCTCGTCGGCGCCGGCCCGGGAGACCGAGTAGCCGGGCAGGCGGGGCAGCAGCACGCCGAACTCCCGGTGGAACGCCGTCACTTCGGCCTCCGCCGCCAAGGAGGACTCCGGGGCGTCCACCGCCCTCGGCGCGGAGACGCCCATCGCGTCCTCGACCGTCGGGTACAGCGTCGTCTTCCGGTTCCACCGCTCGGCGACCTCCGGCCCGTTGGCGTCCACCCGCAGCCGCTCCAGGCCCGCCGCACGCTTCAGCCAGAGCAGCAGCACCCGCGCCTCGGTGTCGATCGCGAACAGCCGCACCACTGTCTCCGGCGCGGCACTCAACTGCCGCACCAGACGCTCCAGCGGCGGCGCCGGCCGGTCCGCGAGCGAGTCGGCCGCCATCGCCAGCAGGGCGTGCGTCAGGTAGTAGTAGCGCAGCTCGGGGACCTCCACGGGCACCGCCGCGGACGCCGCCACCGCCTGCCGCCACGGCTCGCCCCGGCCCACGACCAGGTCGCCCGGCGCGGCCAGATACACCGCCCGCGCCTCGTTGTACGCCGAGAAGTCGTCCGGTGAGCGGCCGAGGGCCAGTTGGGCCACATCGGCCTCGAAGCAGCCCTTCAGCGTGGACGCGGTGCCCAGCACGATGGCCGGCACCTGGCCGCGCGACGCCCCGAACGGCAGCAGCTCCTTGCCCGCCGCCTCCTTCGCACCGGCCAGATCCGTCCCGAGCAGACGCCGTGAGACCTGCTCCAGTTCCTCGGTCGAGAGCAGATCGGGCCCGGTGACGAACCCCTCCCATGCCAGGGTCCTGCCACGGTGAACGACGGTCTGTTCCTGTTTCTGCATCCACGACTCCCGGATTCGGTGCGGAAAGCGACGAGTTGGTCACATTCTGTATGCCCCGCAGGGGCCCGGACCGCTCACCGGTCACAGCGGCCTCACCCATGGCGTGCGCCCGAGACGTGCGGCGCGCGCCCGGGACGCGAAGTGTGCGCCCGCGACGCGAGGGGTGCGCTGGGTACGCGAAGTGTGCGCTCGGTACGCAAAACAGGCACCCGAACCCATCATGAGCGCCCCGGACTCGTCGCGCGCCCGAGGGCGCCGTCCGCCCGCGGCCCCGGTGATGGGATGATGATCGGCGACATAAGGCGACGGCGGTCCGAGGAAGCCGGTGGAAGTCCGGCGCGGTCCCGCCACTGTGACCGGTGAGCGAGTTCCGGCAGGCCACCGCCCCGCCCGGGGTGGGAAGGCGGGGCGAGCCACGACCCGGGAGCCAGGAGACTCACGCGGTCGCCTCCTCGACGGACACCGGGGCGGATCTCCCCGGGAGGGGAGTGGCACGGCATGCCCGGGACGCCGACGGAAGAGACATCAGGCGAGCCGGCGGCGGCGAGCGGTGCGGCGCCGTGCCGGGTCGTGGTGTGCCGGGACTGCTGCTGCGGCAGTCCCAAGGTGACCGGGGTCGATCACGCGGCGCAGACCGCGCGGCTGCGGGCGGAGCTGCCGGTGCGCATCTCCGAGTGCCTCGACGTGTGCGATCAGGCCAACGTCATCGTCGTACAGCCCTCGGCCGCGGGCCGGGCCGCCGGTGCGCGGCCGGTCTGGCTCGGGCTCGTCAACGATCCGGACGCGACCGAGGACATCGTCGGCTGGGTGCGCGCCGGCGGCCCGGGCGTGGCTCCCCGGCCGGACATCCTCGACCTGTACACGTTCACACCGCCCCGACGACGACTCGGCGAAGACCGGCCGTAGCCAGGAAGGGCATGCCGCGCGCTCGCACCGCAGCCGCCGGCGTGCGCCGCGGGAACACCGTCCGCGGCCTGCGCACCGGTCCCGCAGATCCTGGAAGGAACCAAGGAGATCATGTACTTCATCGTGGCCCGTGACCTGCCGGAGGCGTTCGGATGACCGGCAGCGGGGAACCCGTCCTGTTCCACACCGCGGGCCGGGCCGCCCACATCACGCTCAACCGGCCCAGAGCCCTCAACGCCCTCACCCACGCCATGGTGCGCCGTATCGACGAGGCACTGACGGCGTGGGAGCACGACCCGGCCGTCGAGACCGTGGTCATCACCGGCGCCGGAGAGCGCGGACTGTGCGCGGGCGGCGACATCCGTGCCATCCACGACGACGCCCGCGCCGGCGACGGCACCCTCTCGGCCGCGTTCTGGCGCGACGAGTACCACCTCAACGCCCGTATCGCCCGCTATACCAAACCGTATGTCGCGCTCATGGACGGCATCGTGATGGGCGGCGGGGTAGGCGTCTCCGCGCACGGCAGCGTCCGCATCGTCACCGAGCGGTCGCGGATCGCGATGCCCGAGACCGGCATCGGCTTCGTCCCCGACGTCGGCGGCACCTATCTGCTCGCCCTCGCCCCGGGCGAACTGGGCACCCACCTCGCGCTGACGGGCGCGCAGATCGGCGCCGGCGACGCCCTGCTGTGCGGCCTCGCCGACCACTACGTACCGTCCGCCGCGCTCCGCTCCCTCGTCGACGACCTCGCCGAGATGCCCCTGCCGGACGTCCTCGCCCGGCACGTACAGCCGCCGCCACAAGGGGAGTTGACGGCAAGGCGCGAGTGGATCGACGGCTGTTACGCCGCCGACTCGGTCGAGGAGATCGTTCAACGGCTGTTCGCCCACGGCGGCCCGGACGCGAAGGAGGCCGCCGATACCCTGCTCGCCAAGTCGCCCACCGCCCTCAAGGTCACCCTGGCCGCAGTGCGCCGCGCCCGGCGTCTCGGCCCGCTGGAACGGGTCCTCGACCAGGAGTACCGCGTCTCCTGCGCCGCCCTGAGCACAGCCGACCTGGTGGAGGGCATCCGCGCCCAGGTCATCGACAAGGACCGCGATCCGCGCTGGTTCCCGAAGACCCTCGCCGAGGTCTCCGACGCCGACGTGGCCCGCTTCTTCGCCCCGCTCGGCGACCGCGAACTGGGGCTCGCCGGGCCCGGCGACGCCCGGGAGGCGGCCTGGTGAGCAGGACCGTCGCGTTCGGTCGACCCGGGCACTTGGACGCCCGCATGGCCGCCGAACCGGCGAGGTCGCGGCGGCCTTCATCGACGAACGACCGCCGGAATTCCGCCACTGCCGACCCACCGGCCCTCTGCCGTCCCGCCTGGTGGGAGAGGAAGATCACGTCGGGCGGAGGCGGTCTTGGCCATGGTCGCGTCACGCGGTACGGTCGGTCCGATATCGACGACGGCGACACGGAAGCCGGTGGGAATCCGGCACGGTCGCGCCACTGTATGCGGGACCCCCAGGGGGCTCGTGAGTCAGACCCGTGGCCGTCGTCCTGTGCACCACCGAGATGGGACGCGAACTCCCAGAGGAGGGTCCTGCCATGGCGCAGACCGTCGCCCAGCCGACAGCCACCACCCCCGTCGTTCCCGCCAAGCTGCCGCTGAAGGCGATCGCTCCCTGGGCGGTGTTCTTCGGCATCCTCATGATGGTCCTGCTCTACTTCGTCGGCGCCGAGCAGGGCGCCACCTCCGTGTTCAGCGGCACGGACGTCCACGAGTGGGTGCACGACGCCCGCCACCTGCTCGGTTTCCCCTGCCACTGACGCGAGGGACCCCGTGCACACATGAAATCCGCAACCGTACGGAACCTTCTCGTACGGGGCATGCTCGCCGGCCTCGCGGCCGGCGTGCTCGCCCTGGTGGTGGCCTATCTCCTCGGTGAGCCGAACGTCGACAAGGCGATCAGCTTCGAGGACGCCCACTCCCACGAGCACGAGATGGCGGTCGTCTCCCGCTCCCTGCAGTCCACCGCCGGCCTCGCCACCGGCGTCCTCGTCTACGGGGTCGCCTTCGGCGGCATCGCCGCGCTCGCGTACTGCTTCGCCCTCGGCCGCGTGGGCCGCTTCAGCCCGCGCGCCACGGCGCTGCTGCTGTCGGGCTGCGCCCTGTTCGCCGTGTACGTGGTGCCGTTCCTGAAGTACCCGGCCAATCCGCCGTCGGTCGGCAGCCCCGACACCATCGGCAAGCGGACCACCCTGTACTTCCTGATGATGCTGCTCAGCGTCCTCCTGGCGATCGCCGCCACCCTCCTGGGCAAGCGGCTCGCGCCGAGCCTGGGCACCTGGTGGGCGACCGTGGTCGCGGTGGCCGCGTTCGCCGTCGTGATCGGCCTGGCCTACCAGTTCCTGCCCGTCGTCAACGAGGTGCCCAAGGACTTCCCGGCGACCCTGCTGTGGCGGTTCCGGCTCTCGGCACTGGCGATCCAGACCGTCATGTGGGGCGGATTCGGCCTTCTCTTCGGCGAGTTGGCCGAGCGGGTGCTGAACCCCAAGCCGGCGGCGGCCAAGAGCGGACGTGCGGTTCCGGCCGCGCACTGACTCCTTCCGGACAACAGAGGGCCCTTCGGAACCTTCCAAGGGCCCTCTGGCGTTCAACGGACACCGATGCACACGGGATTTCACGGGCAGGGCACGGAAGCCGGCCGATCGGGCGCCCACCACCCGGGCGAGGCGCGGAGGAAGCGGATGGCCAGACCTTCACAGCCGCGCCGCATCACCCTCGGCGGCCGGGACGCGGTCGCCCTCACCCTGGAGGAGTACGAGCAACTGGCCGCCAGTCGCCGCCAGATCGGCGGCCAGAGCGCCCGCGTCCGGGTCCTCGCCCAGCAGGCCAAGCGCAACGAACGGCTCCTGCACGACCTGGAGGCGCTCATAGCCACCCCGGGAGAGCCCTGCCCAGGGCAGACCCCAGCGGAGACCTGCCAGGGGCACCCCCACATGGCACCGGCCACGAGCCCCGACGGCGAGCCCGTGGTGGACGCCACCGCGGCCCCCTGCCTGCGCTGCGCCGTGGCGGCACTGCTGCGCCGCCATCGGGGCCCGACAGCCTGAACGGCCCTTCGGCGCTCCCTGGTCGGCCTGAACCCCCGGCCGGCGGCGCCTAGTCGTCCTCCTCCGGTGCGGCCAGCGGACGCCCCAGCCGCAGATTCCACCGCCCGGACCGGCCGCTGAGCTCGGTCACGGTCAGCGGCGGCACATCGAGGCGCCAGAAGACCGAGGCGGACAGGTCGAGGGCGGCGACGACGGCCGCCCGCACCACCTCCGGCTCGACCACGGCGACCGTACGGCCGTCCATGTCCTGGGCGGTGTCCAGCCAGCGCCCGATCCGCTCGCACACGTCCCGCACCGACTCCCCACCGTGTTCCGCCCAGCCGGGATCGGTGAGCCAGCGGCCCACCGCCTCCGGCTCCGCGGCCCCCACCTCCTGCAGGGTGCGGCCCCGCCAGCGGCCCACATCGAGACCGGCCAGCTCCGCTGCCGCCGCGCCGTCGAGGCCGAGTGCCTCGGCCGTCTCCCGGCAGCGCACACTGGCGGAAGTGACCACGCGGGCGGGTGCGGGCAGTGACCCGGCCGCCGCCCGGGCACCGGCCGCGCCGATGTCGTCGACGGAGTCGCCGTCGTAGAAGCGGGCCTGCCGCAGAGATGGGCTCATGGCGGGCGAGACGAAGGTCACGCGGCTGGTCACGCGGCTGCTCCTGGTGTCCGTGTCATCGGTGTCATGGGGTGCGGGACTCGACCGCGTACGGCACATACGGACGCCGGTCCGGGTCGACGGCCGACCGTCCGCCGGCCGGGGGCGGGCCCGCTGGCCGCAGTCGCGACGCTCGCGGATCCGGCAGCCCAGGCCGCCGGCGGTTCGCGGCCCGGGGGTCGTCCAGGGTCACCATGCCCCGCGCGCCGAGTTCGCCGTCGCGCTCGCCCGCGAACTGCGGCACGCGGACCGTCGTTTGGAGATGTCGCCGGCCCGGTCGACCCGCAGGAACGAGAACGGCACGCCCCGTCGCCCGGTGCGCTGCAGGGTGCTCATCCGGTGGTCCAGCAGTGGGCCATGCTCCAGCAGCGCCGGTTGGCCGGCGGTCGGCCGGTCGCCGGACCATGCGCACACCTCCTCGCCTCGCCCGCGAACTTAGCATCCGCGGAATGCGCCGACGGAGGTCGGCGACCCGCGCCGGGCCGAGGAGCAGCTGGAGCAGGCGCCGGCCGGCGGGCGGAAGATCACGGGCTTCGGCCATCGCGTCTACGAGCACAGCGACTCCCGTGTGCCGATCACGCGGGACGCCCTGGACCGCCTGGTCGCCCGCGCCACCGACCCCGAGATCCCCCGTCTCGCCGAGCTGCACGCGGCCCTGCATCACGCCATGCTCGCTCACCCGCAAGGGCGTCCATCCCCACCCCGACTACCCGGCCGGGCTCGCCCGCCACCTGATCGGCTTCGACACCTCGGCCTTCACATCCCTCTTCGCGATGAGTCGCAGCACGGCCGGACCACCCACGTCACCGAACAGCTCGCCCACAACGCGCTGGTCCGGCCCCTCGCCGCCTACGCGGGTCCGGACCAGCGGGCGGCGTGCGCGGCGGCGGGTAGCGGGCCGAGCCCTGGTCGCGCGGGCGGTCTCCGCCCTGTTCCTGCGGGCGGTGGCCTCAGTCCTGGTCGTACGGGTCGTACGGGTGGAAGCCGCGGCCGGTCTTACGGCCCAGCAGTCCCGCCTCGACCATCCGCTGGAGCAGCGGGGGAGGGGCGTAGAGGGGCTCGCGGAACTCGTCGTACAGCGACTCGGCGATGGAGGCGACCGTGTCCAGGCCGATGAGGTCCGCGAGTTTCAGCGGGCCCATGGGGTGGGCGCAGCCCAGCTCCATGCCGGTGTCGATGTCGGCGGCGGTGGCGAAGCCGGACTCCGCCATCCGGATCGCGGACAGCAGATACGGCACGAGTAGCGCGTTGACGACGAAACCCGACCGGTCCCGGCTGTGGATCACCGTCTTGCCCAGTGTGCGGCCCGCGAACTCCTCGGCCGCGGCCACCGTGTCGGCCGACGTGTGCAGCGAGGTCACGACCTCCACCAGCGGCAGCACCGGAACGGGGTTGAAGAAGTGCAGGCCCACGACCCGGTCGGCCCGTCCGGTCGCCCTGCCGAGCCGCATCACCGACAAGGACGAGGTGTTGGTGGCCAGCACGGCCGCCGGATCCTCGACGATCTTGTCGAGTGCCGCGAAGACCTCGGTCTTGGCGTCGGGGCTCTCCACGACGGCCTCCACGACCAGCTGCCGGTCGGCCAGGTCCGTCAGGTCGCCGGTGAAGACGAGCCGGGCGAGCGCGTCCTGTGCGGCGCTCTCGGGCAGCTTCCCGCGTCGCACGGCGCGGTCGAGCGAGCCCGCCACCCGTTCCCGCGCGGCACGGGCCGCGGCCGCGTCCACCTCGCACACCACCGTGTCCAGACCGGCCCGCGCACACACCTCGGCGATCCCGGCGCCCATCTGGCCGCCACCGACCACGCCCACCCTTCGGATACGCCCGCTCATGACCCCTCCTTCGCGTGCCGCACGAGATGACGGGAGTAGGCGTCCGGTGTGAAGAACAGTGGCAACTCCCCGGACAGCGCGGTGCGTTCGAACAGCGCCCGCGCCTCCTCCACCGGCGCCCAGGGATACTCGGCGCCGAGCTTCGCGGTCTCCTCGTCGAGCAGCCGCAGGACCGTCTCCCGGTCGATCACCCGGTGCCGCAGCCACTGCCAGACCTGCACCCGGGCGAACTCGGCGGTGGCCGCGTCCGCCATGAGGCCGTGGAGGGCGACCGCGCCCTGCCCGCGCAGCCAGGCGGCGAAGTAGCGCAGCGCGACAGCGATGTTGGTGCGCACGCCGTCCGGGGTCGGCGGGCCGCTGAGCCGGCGCACGGACAGCAGGTCACCGGCCGTCACCGCCACGTCGTCCCGCGTCCGGTCGAGCTGGTGCGGCCGGTCGCCGAGGACGCCGTCGAACACCGCACGGCACACCGGGACGAGCCCCGGGTGGGCCACCCACGAGCCGTCGAACCCGTCCTCCGCCTCCCGCTCCTTGTCCAGCCGCACCGTGGCCGCCGCGGCCTCATGGGCGTCCGGGTCCTCGCCGGGCACCTGCGCGGCCATCCCGCCGATCGCATGGGCGCCGCGCCGGTGGCAGGTGCGCACGAGCAGTGCGGTGTACGCCCGCATGAAGGGCGCGGTCATCGTGACCTTGGCACGGTCGGGGAGCAGGCAGTCGGTGCGGTGGCCGAAGGTCTTGATCAGGCTGAACAGATAGTCCCAGCGGCCCGCGCTGAGGCCGGAGCTGTGCTCGCGCAGCTCGTGCAGGATCTCCTCCATCTCGAACGCGGCCGTGATCGTCTCGATGAGCACGGTGGCGCGGACGGTGCCCCGGGGGATGCCGAGCAACTCCTGGGCGAGGACGAAGATGTCGTTCCACAGCCGGGCCTCGTACCGGTTCTCCAGCTTCGGCAGACAGAAGTACGGGCCGTACCCGGCGTCGATCTGCCGCTGGGCGCAGCGGAAGAAGTACAGACCGAAGTCGACGAGCGCGGCGGGCACCGGCCGGCCGTCGTACTCCAGATGCTCCTCGTCCAGATGCCAGCCGCGCGGTCGTACGACGATGGTGGCGAGCTGCTCCCCGAGCCGGTACTCCTTGCCGTCCCCGGCGGTGAAGTCGATCCGCCGCTCGACGGCGTCCAGCAGGTTCAGCTGGCCACCGATGATGTTCTCCCAGGTGGGAGCGGTCGCATCCGCGAAGTCGGCTATCCACACCCGGGCGCCGGAGTTGAGTGCGTTCACCGTCGTACGGCGCTCCGGCGGGCCGGTGATCTCGACCCGCCGGTCGGTCAGACCGGGCGCGGGCGGCGCGACGCGCCAGCTCGGGTCGGCACGGACGGCGGAGGTGACCAAGGGGAAGTCGAGCAGGGACCCGGCGGCCAGGCGCAGGGCCTGTCGGCGGCGTTCCCTCATCAGGTCCTGGCGGCGTGTGCCGAAGGCCGCGATCAGACGACCGACGAAGTCCAGGGCGGCGGGGGTGAGGATCTCGTCGTGGCGGTGGCCGGGTGCGGCGAGGACGCGGACATGGTGGGTCAGTGCGGTGGTGGACATCGGGTTCTCCTGCGGGAGGAAGGGGAGCGGGGGCCGTGGGCCCCCGCTCGGCCGGGCTGCCTAGTGGAACTGCTCCTTCTCCGTGGACCCGGCCAACGCGGTGGTCGAAGAGGCGGGGTTCACGGCCGTGGACACCAGGTCGAAGTAGCCGGTGCCGACCTCGCGCTGATGCCTGACCGCCGTGAAGCCGTCGGCCTGCGCCGCGAACTCCCGCTCCTGCAGGCCGACATACGCGGTCATGCCGTGCTCGGCGTAACCACGCGCGAGGTCGAACATGCCGTGGTTCAGGGAGTGGAACCCGGCCAGCGTGATGAACTGGAAGCGGTAGCCCATCGCGGCCAACTCCCGCTGGAACTTGGCGATCTGGTCGTCGTCCAGCGCCGCCTTCCAGTTGAAGGACGGCGAGCAGTTGTAGGCGAGCATCCGGTCCGGGTACCGGGCGTGGATCGCCTCGGCGAACTCGCGGGCCTGCGCGAGATCGGGCGTACCCGTCTCGACCCAGATCAGGTCGGCGTACGGGGCGTAGGCCAGCCCGCGGGCGATCACGGGCGCCATGCCGCCCCGCACCCGGTAGAAGCCCTCCGCCGTGCGCTCGCCGGTGACGAACTCGGCGTCGCGCTCGTCGACATCGCTGGTCAGCAGGGTGGCGGCGAGGGCGTCGGTGCGGGCGATGACGACGGTGGGAACGCCGGCGATGTCGGCGGCGAGCCGGGCGGCGTTCAGGGTGCGGATGTGCTGCGAGGTCGGCACCAGGACCTTGCCGCCGAGGTGCCCGCACTTCTTCTCCGAGGCGAGCTGGTCCTCGTAGTGGATGCCGGCCGCGCCGGCCGCGATCATCGCCTTGGTCAGCTCGAAGGCGTTCAGCGGGCCGCCGAAGCCGGCCTCGGCGTCGGCGACGATCGGCGCGAGCCAGTCGGTCGTGTCCCCGGCGTCCTCGGCGATGGCGATCTGGTCGGCGCGCAGCAGCGCGTTGTTGATCCGACGCACCACCTGCGGCACCGAGTTGGCCGGGTACAGGGACTGGTCGGGGTAGGTGTGGCCGGCCTGGTTGGCGTCGGCGGCGACCTGCCAGCCGGACAGGTAGATGGCCTGCAGCCCGGCCTTGACCTGCTGCACGGCCTGGCCGCCGGTCAGGGCGCCGAGCGCATGGATGTAGTCCCGCTCGTGCAGCTGGCGCCACAGCCGCTCGGCGCCGCGCCGGGCCAGGGTGTGTTCCTCGCGGACGCTGCCGGAGAGCCGGAGCACGTCCTCGGCGCTGTAGGTGCGTTCGATGCCCTGCCACCGGGGGTCGGTGGCCCAGCGCCGCGCGAGTTCCTCGGCCGCCTGCGTCCTCGACTCTGCCATGACGGTCACGTCTCCTCGGTCTGTACGGGATGCCAATTCCCCTGTCCTTGCGGCCAGGAGTGGCACTGTGTGTCGATTGACTGGGGTGCGGTCCGCCGGCACGCGTGCGGGCGGAGCTGAGCAAGGCTGCCGGTCACGACTCCGCCGGTGCCGGGATCTCCGACGTCAGGGCATGAATCGCGCCCCGGTTCCGGGCGGTTGTCGCCGGTGTCCGGCGGGCCGCGCTTGAACTCTGGCACTGGCACTGGGTGCCATCAACCGTGGACGTTTGCCAACTTCTGCGAATCTTCGGGTCGTGGTCTGCCAAGTTTGCGAAGCGTGTGCGGGCGACCCGGTCACGTAGGCTGGGCGGACACCGGGGACGGAGGGGGAGCGGGTGAGCAAGACGTACGCGGGGGCGCGTCTGCGGCGGTTGCGCGAGGAACGGCGTCTGGCACAGGCCGAGTTGGCGCGTGTGCTCGGCATCTCGCCGAGCTATCTGAACCAGATGGAGCACGACTCCCGGCCGCTCACCGTGCCCGTGCTGCTGCGGCTGACCGAGGCGTTCGGCGTCGACCCGGGGTTCTTCTCCGAGCGCGACACGACCCGTCTGGTGGCGGACCTCCGGGAGGCGCTGGCCGGGGAACTCGCCGAGGCCCGGGTCTCCGCGGCCGATCTGGCGGACCTCGCCGCCCGCATGCCCGACGTCGCCCGCGTCCTGCTGGACCTCGGCCGCCGCAACCAACGGCTCGCCGAGCACTTCGGCGACGGCCGCGGCACGGACCGGGAGCAGCCTCGCTCACCCCACGAGGAGGTCCGGGACTTCTACTACCGCCGCCAGAACTACCTCCACGACATCGACCTCGCGGCGGAGGAACTCGCCCTGGAGATCGGCATCCGGCCGGGCGAGGTCGTACCGGCACTGGCGGCCCGCCTCGCGGACCGGCACGGCGTCCGGCTGACCGGTGCGACCGGCGACTACCTGCACCACTACGACGAGCCGACCCGCACCCTCCACCTCTCCACCCGACTGCGCCCCGGACAGCGTGCGTTCCGCATGGCGATCCAGCTCGCCCTGCTCGAACGCGGCGAGGCACTCGACCGCCAGGCCGCCGAGGACTTCGCGCCCGGCTCGCCCGCCCACCGCCTGGCCCGCATCGGCATCGCCAACTACTTCGCGGCGGCCCTGATCCTGCCGTACGGCGCCTTTCACGCGGCCGCCGAAGAGGTGCGCTACGACATCGAACGCCTCACCGACCGCTACGGCCTCGGCTACGAGACCGTCTGCCATCGCCTGAGCACCCTCCAGCGCCCGCGCCTGCGCGGCGTGCCCTTCTCCTTCGTCCGCGTCGACCGGGCGGGCAACATGTCCAAGCGCCAGTCGGCGACCGGCTTCCACTTCTCCCGGGCCGGCGGCACCTGCCCCCTCTGGAACGTCTACGAGGCCTTCGCCGCGCCCGGCCGCATCCATGTCCAGATCGCCGAAACACCGGACGGCCAGCGGTACTTGTGGACGGCACGGGCCATCACCCGGCACCGCGGGGGCTGGGGGGAGCCGGGCAAGACCTTCGCCATCGGCCTCGGCTGCGAGATCCGGCACGCCCACCGGCTCGTCTACTCCGACGGCCTCGACCTCACCAACGCCTCCGCCGCCACTCCCATCGGCATGGGCTGCCGCGTCTGCGAACGCCTCGACTGCCCCCAGCGCGCCGCCCCACCCCTCGGCCACCCGCTGCGCATCGACCAGAACACCGGCACCTTCGTGCCGTACCCCGTGGCGGACTCTGCCGATTCTGCTGACTCGCCTGGTGAAAGAGCGGGTGGCTGACCACCGACTCCTCCGGCCCCCCTGATCGTTTCCGGCCGCTGTCCCCGTCGCCCACTTGCGGACGTGCACGGAATAGGCCGACGGTGGGGTGGGAAGGGTGCCGAACGGCGCACCGCGGGGAGCGGTGGGCCGGGCCGGGGACGCAGGGCACGGCGGGTGGGGGAGGGGCCGGGTTTGGGCGGGCAGCCTTTGTATCTCGCACCGCGGCTGGGCCCGCGGCTGCGCTCCGTCCTGGAGTCGCCCGGGTGGTTGCACACCCTCACGGACGCCCTCGGGTCCCCGCTGCATGTCGTCCTTCCCGATCAAGTCGTGGAAAACCTCGATGGTTTCCGGACGAGCTACGGCAGACATCAGCTGTCCGGGCAGGTGTTCTTCGCCCACAAGGCCAACCGGTCCAGCGCCGTGCTGCGGCGGCTGGCCGCGACCGACGCGGGCGTCGACGTCGCCTCGCTGGGCGAGCTGCAGCACGCGCTGGGCTCCGGCTTCGCACCCGACCGCATCATGGTCACCGGGCCGAAGAACCCGGAACTCCTGTGGCTCGCCGCCCGCAGCGCGGTCACCGTCGGCGTCGACACCCCCGAGGAACTGGCGCAACTCGCCGCGCTGGTGCGCACGTACAAGCTGGCGCGTGTCCGTGTTCTGCTGCGACTGTCGGGCTTCGCGGCCACCGGCGTACGGGTGCTGAGCCTGCGCAGCCGATTCGGCACCCCCGTAAGGGAGTTGGCCGCCCTGCTCGACTTGATCGAGCGGTACGGCGACGCGGTCGACCTGACCGGGGTGGCGTACCACGTGGACACCACGAGCATCACCGAGAAGGTCACCGCGCTCGAAGGCTGTCTCCTGGCGTTGGAGGAGTGCCGGAGCCGGGGGCTGCGCCCGCGCGCGGTGGACGTCGGCGGCGGGTTCGGGGTGAACTACCTTGCCGACGGCGGGCAGTGGGAGCGGTACACGACCGAACTCACCGGCGCGGTCCTGGGCACCCGACCGCCCCTGACCTGGGGCGGGCACGGCTACGGCCTGCGCAACGAGAACGGCACGCTCCGCGGAACGCTCGGCCTCTACCCCGCGCACCGCCCGGTGGCAGGGGCCCGCTACCTCGACGAGCTGCTCACGCACCCGGCCCCCTCCTTCGGCGGGCGCCCGCTGGCCGAACTCCTGCTGGACTGCCTGTACGACCTGTACGCCGAGCCCGGGCGGGCCCTGCTCGACCAGTGCGGCACGACGCTGGCGAAGGTGCTGGAGGTCCGCGCCCCACGGGACGGCGGGCCGCTGCTGGTCCGGCTGGCGGCGAAGGCCGACGACGTGGCGCTGGAGGAACACGGAGTGCTCATGGACCCGATCGTCCTCCCGGGCAACGCCGCACCCTGCGACACCCGTGCCGAACCGGTCGCGGTCCATCTCTTCGGCAGCCTGTGCCTGGAGACCGACCTGATCACACGCCGGACGGTCTTCCTGCCCCGCCGCCCCGAGCCCGGCGATCTGCTGGCCTTCGCCAACACCGCCGGCTACTGCATGGACTTCCACGCCACCCGCGCCCAGGACCAGCCCGTCGCGCGCAAGGTCGCCGTCTGGCAGGAGGGCGGCGCGTGGCGATGGTGCCTGGACGACGAGTACTGGCCGATATCCGTGGGGGGAGCACAGTGAGGTACGACAGCATCACCGAAGTCATCGGCAACACCCCGCTGGTGCGCATCGACCCTCATGTGCACGGTCTGTCGCACATCGACCTCTACGCCAAGCTGGAACTGCTCAACCCGTTCGGGTCGGTCAAGGACCGTGCGGCCTGGAACATGGTCCGCCCGCAGCTGGCCGCCGCGGCCGAGCGGGGCAGCCAGGTCGTCGAGCTGTCCAGCGGCAACACCGCCAAGGCCCTCGCCGTCCTCGCGGGCATGCACGGACTGACCTTCAAGAGCGTCACCAACCGGATGCGGGTCCCGGAGATCAAGGACCTGTTGCTCCTGCTCGGCGCGGAGATCGAGGAGCTGCCGGGCCAGAGCGAGTGTCTCGACCCGACCGCCACCGACGATCCGCTGACCCTCTTCCACCGGACGCTGTCCGAGTCCGGCGCCGCCTATCTGCACACCGACCAGTACTTCAACCCGCGCAACACCGAAGCCCATCTCACCGGTACCGGCTCCGAGATCGTCAAGGACCTGGACGGCCGGGCCCCGGACTGGTTCATCGCCTGCGTGGGGACGGCCGGTTCCTCCACGGGCGTCGCCCGGGTGCTGCGCGAACACGACCCCTCCGTACGGGTCGTCGGGCTGGTCGCGGCCAAGTCGGACTTCGTCCCCGGCATCCGCACCATCGACGAGGCACACCAGGTGGGCCTGTTCGATCCCGGCACCTACGACTCGATCGAGGCGGTCGGCTCCGACGAGGCGATCGAGGGCATGCTGACCCTCAACCGGAGGTGCGGCATCCTGGCGGGACCCACCGGAGGAGCCGCCTACTTCGGCGCCCTCCGCCGGCTGCGGGCAGTGGACGCCGAACTGCGGGAACGCCAGTCGGCGGTCTTCATCGTCTGCGACCGCGTGGAGAGCTACCTGGGTTATGTGCGGGAACGGCGCCCCGACCTCTTCGGCCGTCCCCGCCGCGCGAACTCCCCCGCCGACCTGACCGACGCCGAGATACGCCGGGCCCCGTCCGCCGATGTCACGCAGGCACAGGCCTGGATCGACAGCGGCCGGCCGCCGGTGGTCGACCTGCGCAGCTCCTTCGCCTACGCCGCCCTGCACATCGACGGCTCGGTCAACATCGTCGACGAGCTCTTCGAGGAACTCCTCCGTGGCGGACTGCCGTTCAGCCGCAGTCGTCCCGTGCTGCTGGTCTGCCCGGTCGGCGAGAAGTCCGCGCGATACGCGGCCCTGCTGACCCGCCTGGGACATCCCGACGTCCGCAGTCTGACCGGTGGCATCATCGCCTGGCGCGACGCGGGCGCACCCCTGGTGCGGGACTGAGCGCCGTGACCGTACCCGGGTCTGAATGTCCGTACGTCACAGGAGGGTTGGGGGAGTGGCAGCGCGCCCTGCGCGCCGAGTTCCCCATCATCGCGGGGCACCCCGAGCTGTCCTACCTGGACAGCGCGGCCACCGCGCAGAAGCCGCAGGCCGTACTCGAAGCGGTCCAGGCCTACCTCACGACGACCAACGCCAACGCCGGACGCGGCACCTACCCCTGGGCCAACAAAACCACGTCCCTGGTCGAGGAGACCCGGGACCGGGTCAAGCGGTTCCTCGACGACCCGGACCCGGAGCGGTCCGCCGTGCACTTCACGAGCGGCACCACCGACGGACTGCGCACCGTCGCCCGCGACTGGCTCCCCCAACTCCTCGCCGACGGCGACGAGATGGTGGTCCCGGTCGCCGACCACCAGGCCAACATCGCGCCCTGGCTGGAGGTCCAGCGGCAGCTGGCCCGTCAGGGCGTGCACATCCGCGTGCTGCCGATGCCGTACCAGCGGTCATCGGGCGACTATGACCACAGGGCGCTGGAATCCGTCACCGGACCGCGCACGAGATTCATCGCCGCGACCCACGTCCACCACGTCTACGGCGGCGACATGAACATCCACCGCATCCGCCGGGCGGTCGGCCCGGACGCCGTCGTCTGCCTGGACGCCGCCCAGAGCGTCGGCCATCTGCCGGTGTCCGCGGCCGAACTCGACGTCGACTTCATCGTCTTCTCCGGGCACAAGGCCATGGCCCTGCCGGGCTCGGGGGCCGTGTGGGCACGTCAGGCACGCGGACCGGTGTTCACCCCCGGCGGCTGGTCGGGCACGCCCAATACCGTCGGCATCGCCTCCCTGGCCGCGGCACTGGACTGGCTGGCGGCCGCCGGTACCGACCGGATCGAGCGGTGGACGGTCGCCCTGGCGGCCCGGCTCACGGACGGGCTGCGCCGCCTCGACGCCTACGAGATCCTGGGCTGCCAGACCAGCCTGGCCGCCGACGCGGCCGTACAGCGACGCCGGGGCATCGTCACCTTCCGGCATCGCGCCGTGGACTCGGGCGACCTCGGCTTCATCCTCTTCAGCCACGGCTTCATGGTGCGCAGCGACAACCACTGCCAGGGCAGTGCGGGGGAGCGGACGGGCTCGGTGCGGGTGAGCCTGCATGTGTACAACACCGTGGAGGAGGTCGACCGGCTGCTGTCCGTGCTTACCTCGCTCGGGTGACGTGACATCAGATCCCGTAATGGGAACCGTTTCCACTAGTAGGGTCTCGACTCGAAGGCAACGGATGCGGGACAGCGAGGTGGCACGACCTGATGGGGCTGAGCCTGGCCACGGCCGAGCGATGGGTGGAGCGCTGGGAGCGCCAGCAGCAGCGGTACGCCGTGGAGCGCGAGGAGCGCTTCACAGTGATCGCGGACGTCGTGGAGCACATCACGGCGAGCGTCACCGGCCGGCCCCTGGTCGTCGACCTCGGCTGCGGTCCCGGCTCACTGGCGGCCCGGCTCGCCCGGCGGCTGCCGGGCGCCGACATCGTGGCGGTGGACCGGGATCCGCTGGTGCTCGAACTCGCCCGCACCCACCACCCGGACGCGGCCCGCTACGTCGACGCGGTGATCGGCGAGGAGGGCTGGACGGAGTCGCTGGGCCTCGACCGCCCACTGGACGCGGCCGTGTCGACCACGGCACTGCACTACCTGAGCCGGGACGGCCTGCGCCGCACCTACCGGCACATCGCCGGGCTGCTGCGCCCCGGCGGTGTCCTCGTCAACGGCGACCATCTGCCGCAGGACGAGCCCGGGCTCGCCGGCATCGCCGGGCACATCGGACGTCGCCGAGCCGAGCGGCAGCGGGTCTTCGCCCACGAGGACTGGTCCTCCTGGTGGACGGCCGTCGCCGAGGATCCCGAGCTGGCCGACCTGCTCACCGCCCGCCGCAGCCGGCAGCCCGACAGGGGCACCGGCGGCACCGCCCGGCTGTCCCTGTCCGCGCATCTCGGTCTGTTGCGGGAGGCGGGGTTCGGCTGTGCCGGTGCCGTCTGGCAGTACGGCGACAGCCATGTTGTCGTGGCGATCCGGTGATCCTCAGTTGGCCCCGGGGCGTCGCCGTGTCGGTGAGCGGCGGCAGCGGATGTGCCGGGCCGGGCGGTGCCGTGGCTGCGTTCACCGCCCGACCCGGAGTCTCAGGGTCGCGCCACGAGCTGCGGTGATGTGTGGTCGCAGCTGTCGTCGATGCCGTAGGTGTCCCAGGCGGGGAACGGATCGTCCGGCGGCAGGGTCTCGCCGTCCGCCAGCAGGCAGCTGGTGAGCGCGGCGTGGAGGGCCTCGGTGTGCAGGTGCGTGCCGATGAAGACGAGTTCCTGGCCGGCCGGGCTGTCGGTGTCGCGGGCGGCGGAGGGCTCGAAGCGGGCGACGGAGCCGGCCTGCGACCACAGCCCCGTCACCTGCGGGCGGCTGGCGAGCGTGAAGAAGCCCTTGGACCGCAGGATCTGCCCGTACGCTCCGCTGTCCATCTCCTCGGTGACGAACCGCCACAACCGCCCGGGGTGGAAGGGGAGTCCGGAGCGGAAGGCGGTGGAGGAGATGCCGTACTCCTCCGTCTCCGGGACGTGGTCACCGTTCAGCTCCATGACCCAGCCCGGAGCCTGCTGGGCCCGTTCGAGATCGAACAGCCGGGTGCCGAGGACGTCCTTGACGGTCACGCGTCCCTGGACGGCGGGCACGATCCGCGCCACCGGGTTGAGGCGTGTGAGCGTGGCCCGGAGCCGGTCGGCGGTGGCGTCGTCGACCAGGTCGAGCTTGTTGAGCACGAGGACGTCGGCGAACTCGATCTGGTCCATCAGCAGGTCGCTGACGGTCCGTTCGTCGTCCTCGTACTGGTCGAGCCCGCGCGCCACCAGCTCGTCGCCGCCCGCCAGTTCGGGCAGGAAGTGGGCCGCGTCGACGACCGTGACCATGGTGTCCAGGCGGGCCAGGTCGCCGAGGGTGGCGCCGTCGTCGCGGGCGAAGGCGAAGGTGGCCGCGACCGGCATGGGCTCGGAGATACCGCTGGACTCGATGAGGAGGTAGTCGAACCGGCCTTCGCGGGCCAGCCGGTCCACCTCCACCAGCAGGTCGTCGCGCAGGGTGCAGCAGATGCACCCGTTGGTCATCTCGACCAGCCGCTCCTCGGTCCGCGACAGCGCCGCCTCGCCGCCGCGCACCAGCGCCGCGTCGATGTTGACCTCGCTCATGTCGTTGACGATGACCGCGACGCGCAGTCCCTCGCGGTTGCCGAGCACATGGTTGAGCAGCGTGGTCTTGCCCGCGCCGAGAAACCCGGACAGGACGGTGACCGGCAGTCGGGGGGTATCCATCGCGGGTCAGCCCTCGGGGCGCAGCAGCCCGCGCTCGTACGCCCTGACCAGGTGCTGCGGTACGAGATGCCGTACGCCGTCGATCGTGACCGGGACCAGCGTCGGCGTGGCGGCCTTCCACTGGGCCCGGCGGTGACGGGTGTTGCTGCGGGACATCTTGCGCTTGGGGACGGCCATGGTTCTCCTCCTTGGGTGACCAAGGAGACGCTATATGAAAACGGATCCCATTACCAAGTTGGCGGGGGTGGCCGTCCCCCGACTCGCCACGACACAAGGAGCGCCCATGGCAGGACGGTTCCCGGCGGTCGGCACCGTCGACTACCACACCGGTGGTGAACCCTTCCGCATCGTCCCCGCACCACCGGTCGCCGTCGAAGGAGCCACCGTCGCCGAACGCCGCATGGCCGCCCTCGGCGACCCCGACGTGGACGACCTGCCTGCGCAAACTGCTGTGCCACGAGCCTCGCGGACACGCCGACATGTACGGCGGCTTCCTCACTCCGCCGGACGACGAGGGCGCCCACTTCGGCGTGCTGTTCTGGCACAAGGACGGCTTCTCGACCGCCTGCGGCCACGGCTCCATCGCGCTCGCCGTCTGGGCCGTACAGACCGGCCGCGTCGCCCGCGACCTCTCCGGCACGACCGTCGTCGTCATCGACGTCCCCTCGGGCCGGGTCACCCTGCGCGTGCACACGGCCGGCGAACGGATCACCGGCGTCGACTTCGTCAACGTCCCCAGCTACCGGCTCGCCGCGCAGGTCACCGTCGGGACGACACGCGGCGACGTCAGCGTCGACATCGGCTACGGCGGCGCCCTCTACGCCCACCTGGACGCGGCCCGTGCCGGACTCGCCGTCACGCCCGAGCACTACGCCGACCTCATCGCGATCGGGCGCGAGGTGAAACGGGCGCTGAACGACACCGCGTACGCCCGCCACCCCGTCGACGACCGCCTCAGCGGCCTCTACGGCACCGTCCTGTACGACGACCTCGGCGCCGACGAGGACGGCAATCCGCACCAGCGCAATGTCACCGTCTTCGCCGACGGCCAGGTCGACCGTTCCCCGTGCGGCTCCGGTACCTGCTCGCGCGTCGCCGTACTCGCGGCGGAGGGCCGTCTCAAGCGGGGCCAGACCCTCGTCCACGACTCGATCGTCGGCACGCGCTTCCATGCCCGGATCGTCGAGGAGCTGTCCGCCGACGGCCACCGTGCCGTCGTGCCGGAGGTCACGGGGATGGCCTACCGGACCGGTGAGCACCGCTTCGAGCTCGACCCGGCGGACGACCTCGGCACCGGCTTCGTACTGCGCTGACCGTTGACCGCTCACCGGCGCCGTAAGGTGCAATACCTCGACGGACGGAGTTCCATGCAGACCATCAGTCTCAGCGGGCGCGAGGTCCGTGACGCGGTGTCGATGCGCGAGGCCATCGACGCGGTGCGCCGCGGCTTCGTCGGTCTGGCGGGCGGGGAGTTCGAGATGCCCACGCGCACCGCGCTGCGGGACGGCCGGTTCCTCGTGATGTCCGCCCACCACCGGCCGACCCGGTCCGCCATGGTCAAGACCCTGAGCGTGAACTTCGACCGTGCGCCCGCCATCACCGGCACCGTCGTATGGAGCACCCTGGACCGGCTCGATCACCTGGTCGCGGACGCCGGCGCCGTCACCACGCTGCGCACCGGCGCGGCGGTCGGGGTCGCCACCGACCTCCTCGCCGCGCCCGACGCCGACCGGCTCACCCTGATCGGCACCGGCGGTCAGGCCCCCGACCAGGTCCGCGCCGTGCACACCGTGCGCCCGCTGCGCCGCCTCACCGTCGTCGGCACCAGCGACGCACGCGCCCGGTCCCTGGCGGACACCCTCCGCGCCGAGCTGGACGGCACCGAGATCCGTATCGCGACCGACCCGGCGGCCGCCGTCGGCGACGCACACATCGTGTGCTGCGCCACCCCCGTGACCAGCCCGCTCTTCCCCGCATCCGCCCTGCCCGCCCAGGTGCACGTCAACGCCATCGGCGCCTTCCGCCCCGCCATGCGCGAACTGCCGGACGAGCTGCTGGCCGACAGCACCGTGGTCGTCGACGAACTCGGCGCGATCCTTGAGGAGTCGGGTGAGATCATCCATGCCCTGCGGGCGGGCGCCCTCACCCGGGACGACCTCACCGAACTGGGCACCGCCCTCACCTCGGCCCCCGGCGGCCACGGCAGGCGCACGGTGTTCAAGAGCGTGGGCGTCGCCATGCAGGACTGGGCCGTCGCACGCCTGCTGGCCGACAAGTTCCTCGGCTGATCCCGCAGAGCCTGTCACTCCGCCCGGTTCAGGGGACCTCCGGGCCGCGGTACTCGCACATCGCGTCGAGGAGCCAGTGGGCCAGATAGCCGGCGAACGACGAGCGTGGGAAGAGCCGGTATGCCGGCTGCTCGTCGACCTGCCAGAGCAGCACGGGGACGGGTCCCACCGTGGTCGACACCGCCCGGCCGGGCCCGAAGGCACGGGGATGCAGGTCCAGCGGGCAGCCCTTCTCCAGCACCTGCCGAGCGGCCGGGCCGCTCAGCTCCAGCGTGGTGCGGTTGGCCGAGACGTCCACGACCGAGCCCGGGTCCTTCCCGAGCGCCCGCCGCAACTCGGCCGTGTCGAGGGGCTCTTCGGACAGCACCAGCCACTCGTCGGGGCCGAGCCAGACGACCGTACGGACGCCGGACGCGGAGGTGCCGCCGCACTGCCGGGGCAGCGGCGCCCCCAGGGCCTTCTCGATGCGGCCCGCCGCTTCGGAAGCGGGGTCGACGCGCAGGTTCACCATGGTGATGAACGGCCGCTCGGTGAGGGCGACGCCGCGGTCGCCGGTGACGGTGGCGTCGCGCATCCGTTCCGCCAGATGCGCCAGGGGGCTGGTGCGCAGAGCCACCGGGCCCGCACCTGCGTCGAGCGTCGGCTCAGCCATCTCGCTTGGTCCCTTCGGGGTCGTAGAGGACGGAGTCGGCCACCTCGACGGGCACCAGCGCCTCGCCCACCGCGGCGAGCAGGGTCTCACCGATCCTGGCCCGCCCGTCGGCGACGAGCGCGAGCGCGAAGGGGCGGCCGAGGGCCGGGCTGTGGTAGCTGGAGGTGACATGGCCCAGCATCGGCACCGGCCCGCTCCCGGGGGTGATCGGCACGCCGGGCGCGACGAGTTGGGTGCCCTCGGGCAGCCGGGTCCTGCGATCGGCCGGGAGCAGACCGACCAGCTGCTTGCGGTCGCCGCGGGAGGTGTCGGCGCGGGAGTGGGACCGCTTGCCGATGAAGTCCTTCTGCTTCGAGACCACCCAGGACATGCCCGCGTCCTGCGGGGTGACGGTGCCGTCGGTGTCCTGGCCGACGATGATGTAGCCCTTCTCGGCCCGCAGGACGTGCATGGTCTCGGTGCCGTACGGGGTGATGTCGTACGGCCGGCCGATCGCGTACACCTCCTCCCAGACCGCCTGGCCGTACCACGCGCAGACGTTGATCTCGTAGGCGAGTTCGCCGGAGAAGGAGATCCGGCAGATACGGGCGGGGATGCCGGAGGCCAGCGTGGTCTCGCGGAAGGCCATGAACGGGAAGGCCTCGTTCGACAGGTCGACGTCGGGGGCGAGTTGAGCCACGACCTGGCGCGAGCGCGGGCCGACGACGGCGACCGTCGCCCACTGCTCGGTCACCGACGTGCAGTGGACGTCGAGTTCGGGCCACTCGGTCTGCAGCCACTCCTCCAGCCAGTCCAGGACCGCGGCGGCGCCGCCGGTCGTGGTGGTCATGAAGTAGCGGTCCTCGTCGAGGCGCAGCGTCACACCGTCGTCGAAGATCATGCCGTCGGGCTTGCACATCACGCCGTAGCGGGCCATGCCCGGCGTGAGCTTCTTGAAGGCGTTGGTGTAGACGCGGTTGAGGAACTCGCCCGCGTCCGCGCCCCGGATCTCGATCTTGCCGAGGGTGGAGGCGTCCATGAACGCCACCCCCGCACGGGCCGCGCGGCACTCGCGGGCCACCGCCGTGTCCATGTCCTCACCGGGCCGGGGATAGTACCGAGGCCGCTTCCACTGCCCGACGTCCTCGAACACCGCTCCGTGGGCGACATGCCAGTGGTGCATGGCGGTCGTGCGCTCCGGGTCGAACAGCTCGCCGCGCTGCCGCCCGGCGAGGGCGGCGAAGGCGACCGGCGTGTACGGCGCCCGGTAGGCCGTGGTGCCGATCTCTCCCACCGAACCACCGAGGGCCTCGGCGATCACACCGATCGCGTTGACGCCGGAGGTCTTGCCCTGGTCGTTCGCGGTGCCGAGCGAGGTGTAGCGCTTCACGTGCTCGACGCCGCGCATGCCGGTGCCGGTGGAGCGCAGGACATCGGCGACCGTGACATCGCGCTGCAGGTCGACGAAGTGGGTGTCCCAGCCGTCGTCCACGCCCGGCACCAGCCACAGGGCGCGCACCTCGGGGCGTACGTCCTCGTACGACGTCGTCGGCACCGGCACCGGGAACCCGGCCTCGGTCGCCGCCACCGCCCCGGCTCGTGCGCCTTCGGCCACGCACCCGTCGAACGTGTACGTCCCGCGGGCCGCGCCGACGACCTGCTGCTGCCGCACGGTTCCGTCGGGCACGAAGGCGGCCCGCCCGGAGTCCCAGCGGAGCCGGCCCTGGCGCTGGCTGTGCAGATGGACCACCGGGCTCCAGCCGCCGGAGACGGCGAGCAGATCGCAGTCGAACGCCTCGGCCGCACCGGTGAGTCGGCCGTCCGCGTCGATCCCCCGGACGGTGACCGAGGTGATCCGCCCTTCTCCCGCCGTGTCGGCCACCGCGCTCCCCGCGAGCACCCGCACCCCGGTCGCGGCGGCGACTTCGCGGGCCCGCCGGGACAGTTCGGGACGTGCGTCGACGACGGCGGCGATGTCGATGCCGGCGGCGTGCAGATCGGCGACCGTGTCGTACGCGCTGTCGTTGGTCGTAGCCACCACGGCCCGCGAACCCGCCGCCACACCGTACCGGTTGAGGTACGTGCGCACGGCCCCGGCGAGCATCACCCCGGGCCGGTCGTTGCCGGCGAAGACCAGCGGGCGTTCGTGGGCGCCGGTCGCCAGGACCACCTGGCGGGCCCGGATGTGCCACAGCCGTTGGCGCGAGACACTCTCGCGGGGGGCGTCGGCGCCGAGGTGGTCCGTACGCCGTTGCAGGGCCAGCACGTAGTTGTCGTCGTACGACCCGAAAGCCGTGGTGCGTCGCAGTACGACGACTTCGGGGGCGGCGTCGAGTGCGGCGTGGACCTCGTCGGCCCAGTCGAGGCCGGACAGCAGCGAACCGCCGGGCTCGGGCCGGTCGTCGACGAGGATCACCCGGGCTCCGGAGCCGGCGGCAGCGGCGGCGGCCGCGAGCCCGGCAGGTCCGGCGCCTATGACCAGGACGTCGGTGTGGACGTACTTCTTGTCGTAGACGGCGGGGTCGGGGGTCGGGTCGAGCCGGCCCATCCCGGACAGGGTGGTGGCGGACAGGCCGTCGTACAGCTCCACGGTCGTGGCCGGGAGCATGCTCTCCGAGCACGAACCGGCCAGCTGCAGCAGGGCGTTGGGCTCCTCGACGCCCGCGGAGACGATGCCGCGCGGGCGGCCGCGGTAGAGCGACGGGGCGACCTCGACGAGGCCGTTCGCCAGCATGGCCGAGGCGACGGTGTCGCCGGGGTGCCCGGTCAGCCGCCGCCCGTCGACGGTGAACCGCAGTACGGTGCCGCGGTCGACACGGCCCCCCTGCCGGAGCCGGAAGCGCTGGTCGGTCATCGGTCTCCTCCGGCTGGGGGCAGTTCGGGGCGCGGCTCGTCGAGCCGGTAGGCGGCGAGTACCTCGTAGGTGACGGTGTCCCGCAGTACGTTGAACCAGCGGCGGCAGCCGATGCCGTGCAGCCATCGCTCGGCGAAGGGGCCCTTGGGGTTGTCGCGGTAGAAGACGTACTCGGCCCATTGGGCGTCGGAGAGGTCCTCGGGGTTCTCGGGGTAGGGGACGTGGGCCTGTCCCCCGTAGTGGTACTCGGTCTCGTCGCGGGGACCGCACCACGGGCAGGTGATCAGAAGCACCAGGTCCTCCTCAGTGGGCCACGGCTGCCGCGCCGTGCTCGTCGATCAACGCGCCCGTCGTGAAGCGGTCGAGGGCGAACGGGGCGTTCAGCGGATGCGGTGCGCCCGTGGCGATGGTGTGCGCGAAGGTCCAGCCGGCGGCCGGGGTGGCCTTGAAACCGCCGGTGCCCCAGCCGCAGTTGACGTACAGGTTCTCCACGGGCGTGGTGCCGATGACCGGAGAGGCGTCCGGGGTGACGTCGACGATGCCGCCCCAGGTGCGCAGCACATGGGCACGGGCGAAGACGGGGAACAGCTCCACGGCGGCGGCCATCTGCTGCTCGATCACATGGAAGGAGCCGCGCTGGCCGTAGCCGTTGTAGGCGTCGACACCCGCGCCCATCACCAGTTCGCCCTTGTGCGCCTGGGAGACGTAGACATGCACGTGGTTCGACATGACCACGGTGGGGTGCACCGGCTCGTGCAGCTCGGAGACCAGCGCCTGGAGGGGGTGGGACTGCACGGGCAGCCGGAAGCCCGCCAGCCGTGCCAGCACGCCGCTGTGTCCGGCCGCCGCGAGTCCGACCCGGCCGGCGAGGATGCGGCCGCGGTTGGTCTCGACGCCCGTGACCCGGTCGCCGTCCTTGAGGAAGCCGGTGACCTCGCAGCCCTGGATGAGGTCCACGCCCAGCGCGTCGGCGCGGCGGGCCAGCGCCCAGGCGACGTGATCGTGCTTGGCGATGCCGGCCCGCGGCTGGAAGGTGCCGCCGAGGACCGGATACCGGGTGCGCGGCGAGACGTTGAGGATGGGGCAGACCTTGGCCACCTCCTCCGGCTCAAGCCACTCGGCGTCGACTCCGTTGAGGCGGTTGGCGCCCACGCGGCGCACACCCTCGCGGACGTCCTGAAGGGTGTGCGCGAGGTTGAGGACGCCGCGCTGGCTGAACAGGAAGTCGTAGTCCAGCTCCGCCGGGAGCCGCTCCCACAGCTTGAGCGCGTGCTCGTAGATCGCCGCGCTCTCGTCCCACAGGTAGTTCGAGCGGATGATCGTGGTGTTGCGGGCCATGTTGCCGCCGGCCAGCCAGCCCTTCTCCAGGACGGCGACGTTGGTGATGCCGTGGTTCTCGGCGAGGTAGTAGGCGGTGGCCAGGCCGTGGCCTCCCGCGCCGACGATGACGACGTCGTACGAGGAGCGCGGCTCGGGGTTGCGCCACAGGAAGTCCGGATGCTCCGGCAGCGGCTCGGCGGTCATGCCGCGGCTCCGTTCAGGTGGGGGTAGAGGGGGAACGCGCCCGCGAGCTTCTCGACCCGGTCGCGCAGTGCGTCCTCCGCCCGTTCGCCCTTCAGGGCTTCGGCGATGATGTCGGCGGCCTCCCGGAACTCCGTCTCGCCGAAGCCGCGGGTGGCCAGGGCCGGCGTCCCGATCCGCAGGCCGGAGGAGACCATCGGCGGGCGCGGGTCGAACGGCACCGCGTTGCGGTTGACGGTGATGCCGATGCGGTGCAGCCGGTCCTCGGCCTGCTGCCCGTCGAGCGCGGATCCGCGCAGGTCGACAAGGACCAGGTGGACCTCGGTGCCGCCGGTCAGCACGGTGATCCCGGCCTCGGCCACGTCGTCGGCCAGCAGTCGGCCGGCGAGGATCCGGGCGCCGTCCAGGGTGCGCCGCTGGCGTTCCTTGAACTCCGCGCTCGCCGCCACCTTGAAGGCCACCGCCTTCGCCGCGACGACGTGCTCCAGCGGGCCGCCCTGCTGCCCCGGGAAGACTGCGGAGTTGATCTTCTTGGCCAGACCGGCGCGGCTGAGGATCACACCGCCGCGCGGGCCGCCGAGGGTCTTGTGCGTGGTGGTCGTGACGACATCGGCGTACGGCACCGGGCTCGGGTGCAGGCCCGCGGCCACCAGCCCGGCGAAGTGCGCCATGTCGACCATCAGGTACGCGCCCACCTCGTCGGCGATCCGCCGGAACGCCGCGAAGTCGAGCTGCCGGGGGTAGGCCGACCAGCCGGCGACGATCATCCTGGGCCGGTGGGCCAGGGCGAGCTGCTCGACCTCGTCCATGTCGATGCGCAGGTCGGACTCGCGCACGTGGTACGGCACGACGTTGTACAGCTTGCCGGAGAAGTTGATGCGCATGCCGTGGGTGAGATGCCCGCCGTGCGCCAGGTCGAGGCCGAGGATCGTGTCGCCGGGCTGGAGCAGCGCGAACATCGCGGCCGCGTTGGCCTGAGCACCCGAGTGCGGCTGTACGTTCGCGGCCTCGGCGCCGAACAGGTCCTTCACCCGGGCGATCGCCAACTGCTCGATGACGTCGACGTGTTCGCAGCCGCCGTAGTAGCGGCGTCCCGGGTAGCCCTCGGCGTACTTGTTCGTCAGCACCGAGCCCTGGGCCTCCAGGACGGCCGTCGGGGCGAAGTTCTCCGAGGCGATCATCTCGAGCGTCGACTGCTGACGGCGAAGCTCGGCGTCCACGGCGGCGGCGACCTCCGGGTCGAGCTCGCTCAGCGGGCGGGAGAGGGAGGAGGTGACCGTGGTCGACGGGGTGGTTGCCATCTGTACACCATCCTGGGAGACGACTAATAGTCAACTGATATATCAGTCTGTGCGGTAAAGTATGGGAGCTCGCGGCACAGGTCAAGAGGGCCAAGGGGGCTTCATGCAGCAGATGGCGACCGAGCCCAGGGGCGAGGAACTGTCCCTCGCCGAGCGCGCCTACCGCGCCCTCCGTGACCGGCTCGTCATGCTGGAGATCCGCCCGGGCGCGCCGATCAACGAGGATCAGCTGGCCCAGTCCCTCGGTGTGGGCCGGACGCCGGTCCGCGAGGCCCTCAAGCGGCTCCAGTACGAGCGCCTGATCACGACCTACCCCCGGCGCGGCACCTTCGCCACCGACGTGAACATCACCGACCTGGCCCATATCTCCGAGGTGCGCCAGGAGCTGGAGCCGCTGGCCGCCGCCCGGGCCGCGCGGCGCGCCACGGCCACGGACCGGGCGACCCTGACGGCCCTGCGGCAGGAGCTGGCGAGCGCGGACTCCCGCCGGCCCGCCGCCGCCGAGCTCCTGCACCTGGACCTTCGCGTCCATCGCGCCATCTACGCAGCCACGCACAACCCGTATCTGGACGACACCCTCGTCCGCTACGACAACCTGGCCACCCGCATCTGGTGCCTGTTCATCGACCGGCTGTCCGACATGGCCGGCCATGTCGGAGAACACGGACCGCTGATCGACGCCATCGTCGCCGGTGACCCCGACGCGGCGGCAGGACTCGCCCGCAGCCACGTCGAGCGCTTCGAGCGCGCCATTCGCGCCGCCCTCTGAGACGGCGCCGCGCGGTTGGCAACTCGCTTTCCGCACCTGCGAGTTCGCGGCGGACCAGCGATGGTCCGGGTCAGTGCACCGGGCCCCGCGAGTCTCCCGGACGCAGCCGGGGCCTGCCCGCCAAGGTGGTCCGCGGATACGGCTCGACCGCGTCCTCGGGGAGCTGGGCGACCATGTGGCGGACGCAGCGCTCGATCTTCACCCGCCACAGTCGCGCCGTCTCGTTCCCGTCGGCGCCGCGCACCGCCTTGACGTCGAGGTCGGCCCCCTGGTCTCGAAGGCTCACTTCGACCGGGCCGACCGTCCTGGTCGACGTACCCGAAGGAGCCGAAGTCGCCCGCGAGGAGATCTTCGGCCCCGTGATCACGGTCGAGACCTTCGCCGACGAGGAGGAGGCGGTACGGCGCGCCAACGACGTCCCTCTCGGCCTGTCGGCATCGGTGTGGACCGAGAACGCCCGCCGCAGCCACGACATCGCCGCCCGCCTCGACTTCGGCACCGTCCGGGTCAACTCCCATCTGGTACGGGCCGGCGAAGTCCCCTGGGGCGGATTCAAGGGATCCGGCTACGGCCGGGACCTGTCGATCTACGCGCTGGACGACCACTCGCGCACCAAGCACGTGATGCACAACCACGGCCGCTGAACCCGTACCCCTGTATGTCCCCGGTAGAGTGAGTGAACGCCTTTGACCTGCACAGAGCAGGCAGGGAGCAGACAAACCGGGAGTTTCTCCGTGCTGCGCACCATGTTCAAGTCCAAGATCCACCGTGCCACCGTCACCCAGGCCGACCTGCACTATGTGGGATCGGTGACCATCGACGCCGATCTGCTCGACGCCGCCGATCTGCTGCCGGGCGAGCTGGTGCACATCGTCGACATCACCAACGGCGCCCGCCTGGAGACCTACGTCATCGAGGGCGAGCGCGGGTCCGGGGTGATCGGGATCAACGGGGCGGCCGCCCATCTCGTCCAGCCCGGCGACCTGGTGATCATCATCAGCTACGCTCAGGTCACCGACGCCGAGGCCCGCGAGCTGAAGCCGCGGGTCGTGCACGTGGACGCGGGCAACCGCATCGTGTCCCTCGGTGCGGACGCCTCCGAGCCCGTGCCGGGCTCGGACCAGCGGCGCAGCCCGCAGTCGGTCCCGGCCTGACCGGGAGACGGGGAACAGGTCACTCGCCCTGTCGGGTGAGTGGCCGCTCGGGGGCCGGGTACGTGGGGGAGTAGTCCAGAGGCGATGCCTCGCGACTGCCCGGAGGACACCCATGACACACCCGTACCCCGACCCGGTCCCACCCGGCCCGGCCCCGGACCCCTACCCCACCCCGGTCCCACCCCCCGAGCCGGGCCCCCAGCCCACCCCACCCCCACCGGGCCCCGAACCGACCCCACCGCCACCACCCCCGGCCCCGGGCCCGCCGGAACCCTCGCCGTCCCCGATCCCGCCGGGCCCGGAGCCGGTACCGAACCCCGAGCCAGGTCCGCCACTGACCTGAAAGACCGGGCGCGAAGCGCCGGTCTTTCAGGGGCGCGGGGAACTGCGCGACCGGCCACGACGTACCCGCAGCCGCACGATGGCAGGTCCCCCACCCCCTGGGACGCACGAACCGACTACGCGGAGACCTCCGACCGGTCCCCACCCCACAACGTGTGGAACGAACCCTCCCGGTCCACCCTGCGATACGTGTGCGCCCCGAAGAAGTCCCGCTGCCCCTGCGTAAGCGCCGCAGGCAACCGCTCGGCCCGCAACGCGTCGTAGTACGCCAGCGCCGCGGCGAAGCCGGGGGTCGGCACCCCCTGCCGGGTGGCGGCGATCAGCACCTCGCGCCAGTCGTCCTGAGCGCCGGCGATCTCGCGGGCGAACGTCTCGTCCGACAGCAGGCTGGGCAGATCGGCGCGGGCGTCGTACGCGGCGCGGATGCGGTCCAGGAACGCGGCCCGGATGATGCAGCCGCCCCGCCAGATCGAGGACACCGCACCGAGGTCGATGTCCCAGCCGTACTCCTCGCTGCCCGCGGCGATCTCGTGGAAGCCCTGCGTGTACGACACGATCTTGGACGCGTACAGCGCCTGCTCGACCCGGTCGGCGAAGGCCGCCGCCTCCGCCCTGCCCAGCGGCACCGCCTTCGGCCCCGCCAGCCCCTGCGAGGCCTCGCGGAGCCCCGCGTGCCCGGACAGCGAGCGCGCGAAGACCGCCTCGGCGATGCCGGACACCGGAACGCCCAGGTCGAGGGCGATCTGGACCGTCCAGCGGCCCGTGCCCTTCTGCTCGGCCTGGTCCACGACGACGTCCACGAACGGCTTGCCGGTGGCCGCGTCCACGTGGGACAGGACCTCGGCGGTGATCTCGATCAGGTAGGAGTCGAGGCGGCCCCGGTTCCAGGTACGGAAGATCTCCGCGATCTCGGCGGGGGAGTACCCGGCGACATCGCGCAGCAGCTGGTACGCCTCGCCGATCAGCTGCATGTCGGCGTACTCGATGCCGTTGTGGACCATCTTCACGAAGTGCCCGGCGCCGTCGGGGCCCACATGGGTCACACAGGGCGCGCCGTCCTGCGCCTTCGCGGAGATCTTCTCCAGCATCGGGCCCAGCGAGTCGTACGACTCCTTCGGGCCGCCCGGCATGATGCTCGGCCCGTGCAGCGCGCCCTCCTCGCCGCCCGAGACGCCCATGCCGACGAAGTGGATGCCCTGCTCGCGCAGCGCCCTCTCCCTGCGCCGGGTGTCCGCGAAGTGCGCGTTGCCGCCGTCGATGATCATGTCGCCGGGCTCCAGCAGCGGCGCGAACTCCTGGATCACCGCGTCCGTCGGGTCACCGGCCTTCACCATGATCACCAGCCGGCGCGGGCGCTCGAGCGCCGCCACGAACTCCTCGGCGGTCTCGGCCTTGACGAAGTCGCCCTCGCCGCCGAACTCCTCCACCAGCGCCTTGGTGCGTGAGGCCGTACGGTTGTGCACGGCGACCGTGTAGCCGTTGCGGGCGAAGTTCCGGGCGAGATTGCGGCCCATGACCGCGAGGCCCGTGACACCGATCTGCGCTGAAGTGCTCATACCGCCTGCTCCCTGGTTGCCTCGTGACTACGGCTCCGTCAGTACGGGTCCTCGCCCATCCTTACGTGCCGCTGTGGCGAGCGCACATTCAACCCGCCACGCCTGTGTACGCGGCGGGGGCGCCCGCGGCCTCAGTTCCCGGCGAATCAGGCCAAGCAAGGGCCGTTCCCGGCCACTTGGGCGGCGTGAGCGGCCGGATTTCCGTCTTGTCATGGCCTGTTCGCGGCGCTTACTTTTGCCCCTCCTGACGCATGTCGAGGGGGAGTCGGACATGGCCGTACGCGGTCGGCACCGCCGGTACCAGCCGAACAGGATCAACCGCGCCTCACTCACCGTCACGGCGGGCGGCGCCGGACTCGCGATCCCCCTGGTCGCCGCCGGCACGGCCGACGCGGCCGAGGCCGCCACCTGGAACAAGGTCGCCGCCTGCGAGTCCAGCGGCAACTGGAGCATCAACACCGGCAACGGCTACTACGGCGGGCTGCAGTTCACCCAGTCCACCTGGGAGGCGTACGGCGGCACCCGGTACGCGCCGCGCGCCGACCTCGCCACCCGGGACCAGCAGATCGCCGTCGCCGAGCAGGTCCTCGGCGGGCAGGGGCCGGGCGCCTGGCCGGTGTGCTCGGTGCGGGCCGGGCTCACTCGCGGGGAAGCCGACCCCGGCCGGCACACCGAGAGCGTGCACCCGGACAGCGCCGCGACCCGGCCCGTGACCGCCGAGAAGAAGAGCTCCGTACGGGACGTACGGCCGCAGACCACCCCGCAGTCCCGCGCGGGCCTGACGGAGATGTACACCGTGGTGCACGGCGACACACTCTCCGGCATCGCCGAGGACCACCATGTGCGCGGCGGCTGGCGTGGTCTCTACGCCGGCAACCGCGCGACCATCGGCGCCGATCCCGACCTGATCCTGCCGGGCCAGCGGCTCAGCCTGCGCGGCGCGGCCCCGGCCGACACCAAGTCCCCGAAGCGGAAAGCCCCTTCGGAGCACAGGACCGCCCCACAGCGGACCAGGAGCACCGGCCGCACACTCATCGCACCGGTCGACGCGCCCATCGGCACCGGCTACCGCGTCGCGGGCGCGCACTGGTCGAAGGGCTACCACACCGGCGTCGACTTCCTCGTGCCCACCGGCACCTCCGTGCAGGCCGCCGAGGCCGGGAACGTGGTGGCCGCGGGCTGGGGCGACGCGTACGGCTACCAGGTGGTCATCCGGCACGCCGACGGCCGCTACACCCAGTACGCCCACCTGTCGGCCATCTCGGTGCGGATCGGGCAGAGCGTCACCACGGGCCAGCGCATCGGCCGTTCCGGAGCCACCGGAAACGTCACCGGCCCGCACCTGCACTTCGAGGTGCGGACCGGGCCGGACTTCGGGTCGGACATCGACCCGCTCGCCTATCTGCGGGCCGGCGGCGTCAGGATCTGACCCGCGTACGGCGGCGGACCACCACCGGCAGCGGCACCGGGGCACTCGCGGGCAGCGCGCTGTACCACGCGGGGAGCACCGGGTCGGCCGGCGGCCGGCCGTCGTCGGCGCCCTCCCCGGTGCCGCCCGGCGCCGGTGCCGGCAGGTCCCGCGGCACGGCCGCGTCGAGCACGGGCTCCTCGGGCACGCCGTCGGCCTCGGGCAGCACGCCCTGCTCGGCCCCCTCCGCCTCGTCCTGCGCCGCTCCTCGCTGGTGCGGCACCCCCAGGAGGGCTTCCGCGTTGCCGGCGGCCGGTACGGTGCCGGGCGCGCCGGTATCCGGGAGGGAAGGCGACTCGGTGTGCGCGACGCGCTCGGTCGTCAGCATGATCAGGCCGCCCGCCGCCACCACCCCGCAGCACAGGGCGAACGCGGTGCCCGTACCGCCGTAGCGGAACGTCTCGCCGAACATCAGGATGCCGACCGCCGCCGCCAGTACCGGATTAACCACGGTGAGTGTGGCCAGCGGGGCGGCGAGCCCGCCGCCCCGGTAGGCGGCCTGGGACAGCGCGACGCCGCCGACCGCGAACAGGCCGATGGCCGCGAGCGAGGGCAGGTCGCCCAGGTCGATGCCGTGGGTCCAGTCCTCGGCGACGGTCTTGGTGAACACCGACGACATGCCGAACGCGATGCCGGAGGCCGTGGCGAGCAGCACGCTGCGCACCGCCGGGTGCCGGTGCGCGGCCAGCCCCGCGGACATCAGCGCCACGACCGCGCCCCCGGTGACCAGCGCGACCGCGACCCGCTGGGCCGCGTCGAGGGAGTGGGCGTCGGAGGTGCCGACCAGGGACAGCAGACCGGCGAGACCCACGGTGGCCATGACCGCACCGCGCCAGGCTTTGGCCCCGGCCCCGCGGCCGACGAACAGCGCCGCCATGGGCAGCGCGAAGACGATGGTGAGGGCGCCGAGCGGCTGGACCAGGCTCAGCGGGCCGTAGGCCAGCGCCACCACATGCAGCACACCGCCGAGCCCGTTGAGCGCCAGCGCCCCCCACCAGCTCGGGCGGCGCAGCGGCAAGTACGCGCTGTCCGGGCAGGACACCGCCACCTGCTCCTGCACGATCGCGCCGGCCGCGTAGGCCAGGGCGGACACGAACGACAGGAGCACGGACAACGCGAGGGCACTCATCCGCGTCTCCCCTGCGTGCGGCCGGAGCCCTTGGACCCTGTCGTCGGACTCCCTCCCCCACGGCCATGAAGGGCGTGGGAGGTGCCCCCGGCCCGGCGGCGTCCGGCACGCACTCCCCCGGAGGGGGCACGCCCTGCCGCGTCGTCGTCATGCGCCGACGCTCCCCCGCGCTCGAACGCGCTCGCGCGGCGGGACCCCCGTCGTCGGCTCCCTCCTCCACCTTGCGGCTGCGCGCACCCGACGCCGCCGGGCCCGCCCTCCGGGCGGACGACGGGAGTCTGTTGGCAGGGCCCGGCCGGGCGCGGCGTACGGTCGGCTTCCATGGTCCACACTCTGCCCGTCCGCGCCCTTCCCGTCGTCGTCCCTGAGCACCCAATGCGTCCTACTGCCGATGGAGTACACCGGCCACGCGATCATCCTCGGGACGGGTGACGCCAGGCGGACACCCCGGGGGCCGGCCCGCGAACGCGCCTGGTACGAGTACCTGTCGTGGACCTCGACCCCGCTCTCGCCGCCCTCCGCCCGCTCGGCGGCTTCTTCGCCTTGCGCACACACCCGACTTGGGCCGGATCCGCCGGCGGACCGGACCCCGGCCGACTGCCGACACTCGCCGAGACCTACGAACGGGTGACACCGGACGCCCTGACGACACGGGTTGCCGTGGTCGCGGACCGGCTGCGCACCTCCGAGCCGCGCGTCGCCGCGTCCATCGCCCAGCAGGGCCTCGCCGCCCGGCTGTGGTCGACGGCCCTCGGCTGCGCCGTCCTGTACGGCGCACTGCCCGACCTCGACCCGCGCCTGCTGCGCTGGGACCCCCGCGCCACCGCCCCCGACGACCTGTACCTGACCGAACTGCGCCCGCTGCCCGGCGACGCAGCCACCCTCGCCGACACCGTGCTGCACGGACACTTGCGTCCCCTAGGGGAGACCCTGAGCGCCCGCTTCGGGTGCGCACCCGGACTGCTGTGGGGCAACGCGGGCTCCGCGCTCGCCGGCGCGGCCCGGGAACTGGACCGCTGGGCGCGCGCCCACGGCCGCGCCGACGCCGCGGTCCGGGCAGGCGCCCTGACGGACGAACTCCTCGCCCACCCCCTGCTCAGCACCACCGGCACCCGCGCCGGCACCGCCTTCCGCCGCCGCAGCTGCTGCCTGTACTACCGCGTCCCCGGCGGCGGAGTCTGCGGCGACTGCTGCTTCATCCGCCCGCCGCGCTCTTCCCCGGACGCCGCATCTGGGTGACCATGAAGGGAACCTGCCGCCGGGACAAGGGGGTTGTCGGGTGCGAGTGGGACTGCTGACCCGGGAGTACCCCCCGGACGTGTACGGCGGCGCCGGTGTCCATGTCGAGTTCCTCGCCCGGGAGCTGTCCGCCCTGGTGGACCTGGAGGTGCACTGCTGGGGCGAGGGCCGCGGCGTCGGCGTCGTACGCCACCGCCCCTGGTCCGTGCTCGACGGCGCCAACGACGCGCTGCGCACCTTCTCCGTGGACCTGGCCGTCGCCGCCGCCCTCGAAGGCCGCGAACTCGTCCACTCCCACACCTGGTACGCCAACCTCGCCGGCCACCTCGCCAAGCTGCAGTACGGCATCCCGCACGTGGTCACCGCCCACTCGCTGGAGCCGCTGCGCCCCTGGAAGGCCGAGCAACTGGGCGGCGGATACGCGCTGTCCAGCTGGGCCGAACGCACCGCGATCGAGACCGCCGACGCGGTGATCGCCGTGTCCGGCGCCATGCGGGAGGACATTCTCGCCTGCTACCCGGCGCTCGACCCGGACGCCGTACACATCGTGCACAACGGCATCGACACCCGCCTCTACCGGCCCGACCACGGCACCGACGCCCTCACCCGGCACGGCATCGACCCCGATCGCCCCTACGTCCTGTTCGTCGGCCGGATCACCCGCCAGAAGGGCGTGCCCCATCTGCTGCGCGCGGTACGGGACATCGACCCCGGCGCCCAGGTCGTGCTGTGCGCGGGCGCGCCCGACACCGCCGAGATCGACCGGGAGTTCCGGGACCTGTTCGAGGAGCTGAGCCGGGCCCGCGCGGGCGTGTTCTGGATCCCGCAGATGCTGCCGCGCCCCGAGGTCGTCCAACTCCTCACGCGCGCCGCCGTGTTCGTCTGCCCCTCGGTGTACGAGCCCCTCGGCATCGTCAACCTGGAGGCGATGGCCTGCGGCACGCCCGTGGTCGCCTCCCGGGTCGGCGGCATCCCCGAGGTGGTGGACGACGGCAGGACGGGCCTCCTCGTCGACACGGGCGACGGCTTCGAAGCGGGCCTCGCCCGGGCCCTGGACGCCGTCCTCGGCGATCCGGTGGCGGCGCGGCGGATGGGGCGGGCCGGACGGGAGCGCGCGGCACGGGAGTTCGGCTGGGACACGGTGGCCCGGCGCACGACCGCGCTGTACGAGGAGATCCGCAAACAGGCTTAGTCCCGTCCGCGCGGGGCAGCCATGGTTCATCCAGGGTGAGGGGAGCGGCCATGCGTCGTGGAGGACCTTCGGTGCTGGGGATCGTACTGGCGGGCGGCGAGGGCAAACGCCTGATGCCGCTCACCGCGGACCGCGCCAAACCAGCCGTCACCTTCGGCGGCACCTACCGCCTCGTCGACTTCGTCCTGTCCAACCTCGTCAACGCCGACATCCTGCGGATCTGCGTACTGACCCAGTACAAGTCGCACTCGCTGGACCGGCACATCACCACCACCTGGCGGATGTCCAGCCTGCTCGGCAACTACGTCACACCGGTCCCGGCCCAGCAGCGCCTCGGCCCGCGCTGGTACCTGGGCAGCGCCGACGCGCTCCTGCAGTCCCTGAATCTGGTCCACGACGAACAGCCCGAGTACGTCGCCGTGTTCGGGGCCGACCACGTCTACCGCATGGACCCGCGGCAGATGCTCCGGCAGCACACCGAGGGCGGCGCCGGCGTCACGGTGGCCGGCATCCGGGTGCCGCGCGCGGAGTCCTCGTCCTTCGGGGTGATCACCCCGGGCCCCGACGGCCACAGCGTCGAACGCTTCCTGGAGAAGCCCGCCGACCCGCCGGGCCTGCCGGACGACCCGGAGACCGTGTTCGCCTCGATGGGCAACTACCTCTTCACCACCAAGGTCCTCGTCGAGGCGCTGCACCGGGACGCCGAGGACGAGCAGTCGGTGCACGACATGGGCGGCTCGATCCTGCCCCGGCTCACCGCGCGCGGCGAGGCCCAGCTGTACGACTTCGGCGACAACCACGTGCCCGGCGAGACCAGCCGTGACCAGGGCTACTGGCGGGACGTGGGCACCCTCGACGCCTACTACGAGGCGCACATGGACCTCATCGCCGAGCGCCCCGCGTTCAACCTCTACAACCGTCAGTGGCCCATCTACACCCACTCGAACCAGCTCTCCCCGGCCCGCTTCAACGCGGGCGGCATCGCCGGCGAGTCCATCATCAGCGCGGGCTGCCTGATCCGCGGTCAGGTCACCCGGTCGGTCCTCTCCCCGGGCGTACGGGTCGACCCGGGCGCGGTGGTCCAGGGCTCGGTGCTCCACGACAACGTGCGCATCGGCCGGGGCGCGGTGGTCCGCGGCGCCGTCCTGGACAAGAACGTGGAGGTCCCGCCCGGTGCGACCATCGGCGTCAACCCGGAGCGGGACGCCGACCTGTACACGGTCTCCAAGGGCGGGGTGATCGCCCTGGGGAAGGGGCAGCGGGTGCCCTGAGCCGGCTCCCGGGGTCCTGAGGATAGGGTCCCCGTCATGCGATGTTCGATATGCGGGTCGGCCCGGCTGAGTCCGGTCGGTGAGCTGACCTCGGGGGAGCGGGCGTTCGAGCGGCTGCGGCTGAGGTTTGGCCGACCGGGCTTCCTCAAGCCCCGACCGGTGTTCGAGGCCTCGCGCGCGCGGGCCTGCCGCGACTGCGGGGCCCTGTTCCCCTTCCTCACGGAGTACGACCGGCGGGAACTGGACGCGGCGGCCGACGGCCTGATCGAGGTCGAGGACGCCGCAGCCCAGTACCACGGCCCGTCCGACGGTCCGGGATAGGCCGGGCGCCCGTCACGCGGGCCCGGCCTCCTGGGGGCCCGCTGACGGGTCGTCACCGTACCCCGCCCGGTCGTGCGCGACGCGTTCGGTGTGATGTCCGTATCTTGCCCGGATTTGGGTCGTTCGACCTTCAGGATGCAGACAACGATGTCGAACCTGCGGAGGTCATCCGACATGAGAGGGACCCGGCGCACGCGGCTGTGCCTTGCCGGGGTGATGGCAGCGTCCGCGCTGATCGCCACCCCCGCCGCTCCGGCCGCCGAGCGGACCGACGGCCACCTCACCGACCTGGTCAACCCGTTCATCGGGAGCCAGAACGAGGGCAACACCTTCCCCGGCGCGGCCGTGCCCTTCGGCATGGTGCAGCTCTCCCCGGACACCGGGCACATGACCGGCTACGACTACACGCAGAACCGGATCCGTGGTTTCTCCCTGGTCCACCTCTCGGGCGTCGGCTGCCGCCTCGGCGGCGACCTGCCCGTGCTGCCCACCACCGGCGATGTCACACAGACGGACTACACCAAGTACGCGGCCGGATTCTCGCACCGGGACGAGACGGCGAGCCCCGGCTACTACCGGGTCGGCCTCTCCTCCGGCATCCGTGCCGAGCTGACCGCGACCGAGCGCACCGGCGTGCAGCGCTACACCTTCCCGGCCACCGACAAGGCCAACGTCCTGCTGAACGCGGCCCAGTCGCTGCACAAGACGGCCTCCAGCTCGGTGGAGGTCCTGGACGACCGCACCGTGCGCACCGCGATCACCGGACACGGCTTCTGCCGGGACACCGGCCCCTACACCGTCTACACGATCACCCGTTTCAGCCGGCCCTTCACGGCGTACGGCACCTGGAACGGCCGGTCCGTCACCTCGGGCGTCCGCAGCGGACCCGGCGGCGCCTACGTCCGCTTCGACACCACCAAGGACCGTACGGTCGAGGCGACCACCGCGATGTCGTACGTCGACGCGCGCGGCGCGGCCGGGAACCTGCGCGCCGAGGGCGGCCGGAGCTTCGACGCCGTACGCGCGCGGGCCCGCGCGGCGTGGGAGCAGCGGCTCGCCGACGTCCAGGTGCGCGGCGGCACCAGCACCCTGCGCCGGACCTTCTACTCCTCGCTGTACCGGTCGTTCCTCGCGCCGAACATCGGGAGCGACACCGACGGCCGCTACCTCGGCTGGGACCGCCGGATCCACCACGCCAACGGGTTCACGTACTACCAGAACTGGTCGCTCTGGGACACCTACCGCACCCAGGCCCAGCTCCTCGCGCTGCTCGCGCCGCGCGAGGCACGGGACATGGCCCGGTCGGTCGTCGCGATCGACGAGAACGGCGGCTGGCTGCCCAAGTGGGGCTACGGCCCGGTCGAGACGAACGTCATGAGCGGCGACCCGGTCACCCCGTTCCTGACGACGGCCTATCAGATGGGCCTGCTCAAGGGCTTCGAGGAGCGGGCCTACCGGGCGCTGAAGAAGAACGCCGACGGCGTCCCGCCCGCCGGCAACCCGGGCATCGGCCGGGAGGCCAACACCGAGTACCTCGCGCACGGCTACGCCCCCTTCGTCCAGGACCGGCCGTACGCCAAGATGGGCGACTCCGACTACCACCACGGCGCCTCCGTCACGCTGGAGTACGCGCTCGCCGACGCCATGCTGGCCCAGATGGCCCGCGGTCTCGGCCACCAGGCCGACGCCGCCCGCTACGCCGCCCGGGCGCAGAACTACCGGAACATCTTCGACCCGAGCACCGGCTTCTTCCGCGCCCGCGACGCCTCCGGCGACTTCACCGGCTCGGCCGACCCGGCCCAGGGCACCGGCTTCCACGAGGGCACGGCCTGGCAGTACCAGTGGCTCGTACCGCAGGACGTGCAGGGCATGGTGCGGCTCATCGGCGGCGAACGCGCGGCCAACGACCGGCTGGACTCCTTCTTCGCCTACGACAAGCTGCTCGCCGACCCCGCGAAGACCGCCCGTGAGGCGTGGGTGCACGGCAACGCGTACGCGTACTACAACGCCGACAAGTACAACCCGATGAACGAGCCCGACCTCATCGCGCCGTACACCTACCTCGCCACCGGGCAGCCGTGGAAGACCACCGACGTGGTGCACGCCGCCCTCACCCTGTTCACCGACGGGCCCACCGGCATGACCGGCAACGACGACCTGGGCACGATGTCCGCCTGGAACGTGCTGTCGTCCATCGGGCTCTTCCCGATCCAGCCGGGCTACGACACCTGGGGCCTGTCCACGCCCGTCTTCGACCGCGTCGACGTCGCCCTGGACCGCCGGTACTGGCCGAGCGGCGGGCTGACCATCGCCGCGCCCGGCACCTCGGCCACCCACCGCTACATCCAGTCCGTGCGCACCGACGGAAACCCGCACGGGCGGACGTATCTGACGACGGGTGCGCTGCGCAGCCTGCGTTCGCTGGCGTTCACGGTCGGCTCGCGCCCGTCTGAGTGGGGTACGTCACCCAAGGCGGCGCAGCCGGTTCTGAAGTGACCTCACGTATCACTGGGTCCCGCCCCTTTTGCAGGGGCGGGACTTAATCTGCCGTTAACTGAGCGTAGCCTGATCGTACTTGACCGTAATCAGGTCGCGGGGATTGACTGCAGATCCACCCGCCGTCGACGCGTGAGGCAAGCCCGTGACTTCCGATCTGCTCGCTCCACTCGACCTGGCGTTCTGGAACATCGAGTCCGACCAGCACCCCATGCACCTCGGCGCGCTCGGCGTCTTCGGTGCCCACTCGCCCACCGCGGGTGCGCATGCCGCCGACCTGCTGGCCGCCCGGGCCGCCGCCGTGCCCGGGCTGCGGCTGCGCATCCGCGACGTATGGCAGCCGCTGGCCTTCGGCGGCGCCGCCCGGGAGACCGACCCGGACTTCGATCCGCTGAACCATGTACGGCTGCACGCCCCGACCGCCGACTTCCACGCGGTCGCCGGCCGGCTCATGGAACGCCCGCTGGAGCGCGGCCGGCCGCCGTGGGAAGCCCATGTGATGCCCGGCGAGGACGGGGTGTCCTTCGCCGTGCTGTTCAAGTTCCACCACGCCCTCGCCGACGGGCTGCGCGCGCTGAAACTCGCCGCCGGCGTCCTCGACCCGGTGGACCTGCCCCAGCGGGCGCCCCGCGTCCTCGAGCCGCCCCGCGGTCTGCTGCCCGACGTGCGCAAACTGCCGGGGCTCGTGCCCGGCCTGGTCAAGGGCGCGCTGTCCGACATGGGCCGGGCCCTGGACATCGGCGCCTCGCTGGCCCGGTCCACCCTCGGCATGCGGCCCGTCTCCGCGCTGACCGCGGCCCCGAGCGGCACGCGCCGCACCGCCGGGGTCGTCGTCGACATCGACGATGTGCACCGGGTGCGCAAGACCGCGGGCGGCACCGTGAACGACGTGCTCATCGCCGTGGTCGCCGGTGCCCTGCGCCGCTGGCTGGACGAGCGCGGTGACGGCAGCAAGGGGGTGGCGCCCCGTGCCCTCATCCCCGTCTCACGGCGCCGGCCGCGCACCGCTCATCCGCAGGGCAACCGGCTCTCCGGCTATCTCATACGGCTGCCCGTGGACGAACCCGAGCCGCTCGGCCGCCTCGACTCCGTGCGCACCGCGATGGTCCGCAACAAGGACGCGGGGCCCAACCGGGGTGCCGGCGCCGTCGCCCTGCTCGCCGATCACGTCCCGGCCCTGGGTCACCGGCTCGGCGGGCCGTTGGTCGGCCAGGCGGCCCGGCTGTGGTTCGACATCCTCGTCACCAGTGTGCCGTTGCCGGGTCTGGGGCTGCGGCTGGGTGGGCACGAGCTGAACGAGGTCTATCCGCTGGCTCCGCTCGCCCCGGGGCAGGCGCTGGCGGTGGCGATCTCGACGTATCGCGGGCATGTGCATTACGGGCTCGTCGCCGACGCGCGGGCCGTGCCGGACCTCGACCGGTTCGCGTACGCGGTGTCGGCCGAGGTCGAGACGTTGCTGTCGGCTTGCGACATGTGAGGGTTCCCACCCGCTCGCCCGCGCGGCTTTCGCCGCCGGGCGCGGGTGGCCCCGCGGGGCGCCCTCGCCGCCGACGGCCTGCGGGCGTCGCCGGGGCCGCCCCCCGGCGTCCGCAGGGCGGCCTGCGGGTGTCCGTAGATCGTCCCCGTGAGCGGTTTGGTCCCACGCCCCGGCCTCCGTAAAATGCCCTGTTCGAATGCGGGCGCGAGTCGGAGCGCTGCGCGGGTGATCAGGGAAGCGGCAGCGCGATGACGGTGACAGAGGACGGCCCGACGGCCACGGACGAGGTCGTGTACGGCCCCGGCATCGACCCCGAGCGCCTGGCCGTCTGCCTCGCCGTGCTCGAGGAACTCGACACGCTGGAGGTCGACCACCCGGACGCCATCGCGGTGCGCCGGGCCACCGCCGGCATCTACCGCACGGTCAAGCAGCGCCGCCGCCAGGAGCGCCGGGCCGCCAAGACCGCCCACGACAAGGCGGTCACCGAGGCCACCGCGACCGGCTCCGCCGAGCGCATCGACGACGAGACCGAGGGCCTGCTGCCCAGCTCGAAGATCGAGGAAGGCAGGATCGCGGGCATATTGCAGCGCCCGCGCTCCTGCTACACCTGCAAGACCCGCTATGTCGAGGTCGACTACTTCTACCACCAGCTCTGTCCGGACTGCGCCCGCACGAACCGGGCCAAGCGCGACGCCCGGGCCGACCTCGCCGGCAAGCGCGCCCTGCTCACCGGCGGCCGTGCCAAGATCGGCATGTACATCGCGCTGCGGCTGCTGCGCGACGGCGCGCACACCACGATCACCACGCGCTTCCCGAAGGACGCCATCCGCCGGTTCAAGGCGATGGAGGACTCCGCGGACTGGATCCATCGGCTAGAGGTGGTCGGCATCGATCTGCGCGACCCCGCGCAGGCCGTCGCGCTGGCCGAGCGGGTCACCGAGGCCGGTCCGCTCGACATCCTGATCAACAACGCGACGCAGACCGTGCGCCGTCTGCCCTCTGCCTACGCGGCCCTGGTCGACGGCGAGACCGCCCCGCTGCCCGCCGGTGAACTCCCCGCGCATCACGTGATCGGCGCGTTCAACTCCGGCGCGGTCGACGGCATCGCCGCGCTGCCCGTCGGCACCAGCGGCCTCGACGCGCAGAAGGTCGCCGACCTCGCCCTGGTCGCGGGCAACGCCAGTGTCGCCCGGCACGTCGCGGGCACCGCCATCGACGCCGGCGGCCTCGTCCCCGACGTCGTCGACACCAACACCTGGGTGCAGACCATCGACCAGATCTCCCCGGTCGAACTGCTGGAGACCCAGCTGTGCAACTACACGTCGCCGTTCATCCTGATCAGCGCCCTGCGCCCGGCCATGGCCGACGCCGCGAAGAAGGCGGCCAGCGGACGCGCGTACGTCGTGAACGTCTCGGCGATGGAGGGCGTCTTCGCCCGCGGATACAAGGGCGCCGGGCACCCGAACACCAACGCTGCGAAGGCTGCCATGAACATGGTCACGCGGACCAGCGCCCAGGAGATGTTCGACGCCGACGGCATCCTCATGACCTCCGTCGACACCGGCTGGATCACCGACGAGCGGCCGCACTACGACAAGCTGCGGCTCGCCGAGGCCGGCTTCCACGCGCCCCTCGACCTGGTCGACGGCGCCGCCCGCGTCTACGACCCGATCGTCCGCGGCGAGGCGGGCGAGGACCTGTACGGCGTCTTCCTGAAGGACTACGCGCCCGGCAAGTGGTGATCGCGCCGGAGACGCCACGCCCGCCTAATCCGGTGGCCGGCGCGACCGCCCCCGTCCTAGGGTGAAGCGGTCGTGCCGGAGTGCCCGGTGCGCAGGCGACGCGTTCTTCATGGTTGTGATCCATCAGCAGACCCCAGCGGGACTGCGGGCCTCTCGGGGCCGACGCGTAGCCTTCCGGATCTCGGGCACCCCGCGCCGACGGCCGACTGACGGACCATCAGCCACCCAAGGCCGTCCCGGCGGTCATCGACAGCCGATTCCGTCACTCGCGCAGAACCGCGCCGGCCGGTCACCCAAAGCCCGGGTCCGGTCAGTCGCCCGAGGCCGCGCCGGCGGGTTGTCGAGGTCCGGTCTGGTCGGTCGCCCGAGGCCGCGCCGGTGGGTTGTCGAAGTCCGCCCGAAGCCGCACTGGTGGGTCGTCGGAGTCCGGTCTGGTCGGTCGTCCGAGGTCGTACCGGCGGGTCGTCGAAGGCCGGTATCGTCAGTCGCCCGAAGCCGCACCGGCGGGTCGTCGGAGTCTGGTCCGGTCGGTCGTCCGAGGTCGCGCCGGTGGGTTGTCGAAGTCCGCCCGAGGCCGCGTCGGCGGACTGTCGGAGTCCGGTGTGGTCGGTCGCCCCAGGCCGCCACGGCGGGTCGTCGGAGGCCGGTCTGATCGGTCGCCCGAGGCCGCACCGGCCGGTCGTCGAAGTCCGGTCTCGTCAGTTACCCGAAGCCGCACCGGTGGGCCGTCGAAGGTCGCACCCGGCAGCCCCCGCGGCCGCACGCCCTGGGGGCTGCCGCGTGTCAGTCGACGGCGCCGAGTCGTGAATGGCGGGCCGCCACCAGCTCCAGCACCGTGCGCCAGTCTTCCAGGACGCCCGCGTCGAAGCCCGTCGTACGGCTCTCCTCTTCGGCCTGGCGCAGCCGCAGCACATCGTCGTCGGCGGGTCCCGCGTCCCCGCGCACCAGGCGGAAGACCCGCTCCCCGAGCAGGGAGCGCACCGCCTCGGCCGCGCCGAGCGCGTCGCCCGGCTCGTCGCCCGGGCTCAGTACCGGTCCTATGCCGTGCACCAGCCCCGCGACCTGGAGCTCCTTGTCGGCGGGGCGCCTGCGGCGCAGCAGCGCGGCGGTTCGCAGCGCGTGCTGGTGCCGGCCGGCGTACAGCAGATCCATCAGCTCCTCGACGCTGCGCAGCTCCATGCGTCAGTCCTTCCGCGAGACAGCCGTTGCAGCTCATCAGCAGATCATGGCGAGCTTGCGGTCCGGCCAACGGCACTTGAACTGAGCCACATGTAGGCCGATTGGGTGAACCGCCCCGGCGGCCGGGCGAGCGGCTCATGGCAAATGGCCGCATATTAGGAGTCATTGGGCGGCAAACGACTTCTTATAGTTACACCTTGTTTGCACTCCCGATCGAGCGCACCACCGCTCATTTGGGTAATCTGGAGGGGTGGACAGCAGCACCGGGTCCCACCCAGACCCAACGTTCGCACCGGCGCCACCGCGTCCGAACTGGCCTTGCAACCAGAACCCGAGTGGGCGTCGAGTGCCGAAGCGCAGGCTGTCCGGCATGCCCTCGAGGGTGACCGACACATAAGGAGTGCGCGGTGACACCGGACAAGACGAATCGCGATCAGCGCCCCAAGGAACGTACGGAGCGCGTGGGACGGCGACCCGGAGAGCTCGGCAGCCTCGATGTGTGGGCCCGGTCCGCCCCGATCCGCCTCGCGGGCTACGAGGACGACCTCGCCGAACCCCACATCCTGCCCAGCGTGGACTGACCTCGGGGCCGGATCTGGGCCGGATCTTCGCGATCGCCGCAGGCATGGGCGTGACCTGACAGACTCACGCCCATGCTGATCAGAGAAGCCGTGGCCGACGACTGGCCGCGGATCTGGCCTTTCTGGCGCCGGATCGTCGCCGCAGCCGAGACCTACGCCTGGGACCCGGAGACCTCCGAGGAGGACGCCCGCGCGCTGTGGATGAACCCCGCCAAGCGCGTCTACGTCGCCGAGGACACGGCCGGACGCGTGGTCGGCTCGGCCTATCTCACCCCGAACTACGGCGGCCCCGGCGCCCGCGTGGCCAACGCCGGCTTCATGGTCGACCCCGACTGCGCCGGCCAGGGCATCGGCCGCGCCCTCGCCGTACACGTCCTGGCCGAGGCCAGGGCCCACGGCTACCGCGCGATGGTCTTCAATGCCGTGGTCGAGACGAACCCCGCGGTCGCCCTCTGGACCTCCCTCGGCTTCACCGTCCTCGCCACGATCCCGGAGGCCTACGACCACCCCCGCCACGGCAGGGTGGGCCTCCACATCATGTACCGGGCGCTCGACTAGGGGGGCGCAGGCGCACAGGCAAGGCTCGGGCGCATGAGCGCGACTCAGGAGCCGGCCACCGGCGCCGTCCGCCGCCAGGGGCGCAGCCGCTCCAGTTCCTCCGCCAGCTCCAGCAGGACGGCCTCCGTACCCGGACGGCCGACGAGCTGTACGGCGCACGGGGCGCCCGAGCCAAGGGTGCCGCACGGGACCGACATCGCGGGCCAGCCGGTCAGGTTCCAGGGCGGGGTGAACGGGGAGTACGCGGTGTTGGCGAGGATGTTGCGCAGCCAGCCGCGTTCGTGCCAGGGGCCGGCCGCGGGGGAGCGCCGGGCCAGGGCCGGGGTGAGCAGGACGTCGTGCTCGGTGAAGAAGGGGGTGAGCCGGTCGCGCAGCCGCTCACGGCTGTCTCCGGTGCGCACCGAGCGGACGAACCGCCGGCCCAGGTCCGCGTGCACCCGGGTCCGCCGGGCGAGCCGCGCCCGGTCCAGGCCCGCGGCGTCCACCGCCGTCCCGGCCGTCCAGTGCCGCAGCGCGGTCACGCCCAGCGAGAGCGGATACGGCGGCTCGGCCCGCCGCACCCGGTGCCCGGCCCGCGCCAGCATCCCGGCCGCCTCCCGGACCGCGGTCGTATACGGTCTGCTCACCGCGACCCCGGCCAGCGGGCTGCGCAGGGCCACCGCGATCCGGCGGGGTGCGGGCTGCCCGGACCGTCGTACCTCCGTGCCCGCGAGGACGCCCAGCGTCAGCCGCAGATCCTCGACCGTCGTGGCCAGCGGGCCGTTCTCCGCCATGCCGAACCAGTCGCCCTGGCCGATCCCCGCCGGAATCACCCCCAGGCCCGGCTTGAGCGTGACCAGGCCGCAGTTCGCGGCCGGGATGCGCAGCGAGCCCATCCCGTCGTTGCCGAGCGCGACCGGCACCAGGCCGGCGGCCACCGCGGCCGCGCTGCCACCGGAGGAGCCGCCCGCCGTGCGGGAGGGGTCCCACGGATTGCGGGTGATGCCGAAGACGCCCTCCGTGGTGCCGAAGACACACAGCTCGGGCACGTTCGTCAGACCGACGACCACCGCGCCGGCCGCCCGCAGCCGGGCCACCGTGACATGATCCTCGGCGGCCGGGGTGTCGGAGGTGGCGGTGGTGCCGTCGCGATGGGACTCGCCGCGCACCGCCAGATTGTCCTTGACGGCCACGGGCACGCCGGCGAGCGGCAGTTCGGCCAGATCGGCGCGGGCGGCCACCGCGTCGGCCTCGGCCAGCGCCGCCTCGGCCCGCACCTTCCGGAACGCCCCGATCCGTCCGTCGATCCGCTCGATCCGCGCGAGGCACTCGGCCACCACCTCCCGTGGCGTGACCTCCTTGGCGCGGACGGCGGCGGCTGTCTCGGCGGCGGTCCGCCCGACCCGGTCACCCACGGGCACTCCTCGCTCGGTCGTCGGCTACTCGCCGGTATGCATCACGGCGCACGGAGAACTGTGCCCGGTCGGGAGCGGTACGTCGAGAGGCCCGTCACAGCAAGGCACTGATCGTCCGATCAATACGTGAAGTGCGGCCCGCTGCAGCCCCGTTGACAGCCCGGAGGCCACCCCACCATCATCAGACATCCGATGAATCGGACTGCATGGGAGCCGCTCATGAGCATGTGTCCCAGACGGCTGATCCTGGGCGCGGCAGCGGGCGTCACCGCCTCGGCCGCCCTGCCGCTCACCACCACGACCCCCGCGCGAGCCGCCGGCGAGCAGGGATCACTGGCCGCCGCGGCGCAGGGACCGTGGGCCGCCGTCCCCGATCCGGTGCCCGTCCCGCTCGACGTCCTCTTCGACAACGACGGCATCGACACCGGCGCCGCCCGCGGCGGCGACTTCGACGGCTCCGGCTACACCTTCCCCGGCGAGGAACTCCCCGCCGGCCCGGTCGAGGTGGCCGGCGTGCCCTTCCGGTTCCCCGCCTCGACCGCGGGCAGCCGCAACAACGTCGTCGCCCTCGGCCAGCGCCTCGACCTGCCGAAGGGCCGCTATCTGTCGGCCTTCTTCCTCACCGCGGCCAGCTACGGCAACGCCTCCGGCACGGCCACCGTGCACTACGCCGACGGCACGACCAGCACCGCCGGCCTCGGCGGCGCGGACTGGTACGCGGCGGGCGGCCCGCTGTCGGCGCCCTACCGCTACCGTCCCGACGGCGGCAAGGACGAGCACAGCGTCGGCATCGGCGTCTCGGAGATCTGGCTCGACCCGCGCCGGGAGGCGGTCGCCCTCACCCTCCCCGTCACCAATCCGGCCGAGGCGAACAAGGCCTCCCTGCACCTCTTCGCCCTCAGCCTCCAACCCGCCGCCGAGGGAAGGGCGTTGACCCTGCGCGCCCCGCACTCCACGCCCTCCCTGCTCGAACCCTCCGGCGCACAGAGCGTGGAGGCCACGGTCGTCAACGCGGGCACCGTCGCCGTGCTGGCCGCGGACGGCGTCTCGGTCAGCGTGGACACCGAGGGCGCCCGCACGGTCCAGCCGGCCCGGATCCGCCGCCTCGACCCCGGCGAACAGGCCCGCGTACGCATCGGTATCCGCAACAGCCCGGGCACCGCGCCGGGCACCCGCCGGGACGGCACGGTCACGGTGACCGGCCGAGGCGCCCGAGCGGCCGCGAGCAGGGCGACATTGACCCTCGGCACCGCCGACTACCGGCCCACCGAGACCTCCCTCTCCGCCCACCAGGCGCCGTACTGGTTCCAGGGCGCCAAGTTCGGGATCTTCATCCACTGGGGCGTCTACTCGGTCCCCGCCTGGTCACCGGTGGGCAAGCAGTACGCCGAGTGGTACTGGGACCACATGCAGGATCCGGCGGGCGCGGTGTACGCCTACCACCGGGACACCTACGGCGAGGACTTCGCCTACGACGACTTCATCCCCCGCTTCACCGCGGAGCGGTTCGACCCGCGAGCCTGGGTGGAGCTGTTCCGCGACGCGGGCGCCCAGTACCACGTCCTGACCTCCAAGCACCACGAGGGCTTCGCCCTGTGGGACACCCGGGTCAGCGACCGCAACGCCGTCAAGATGGGCCCGAAGCGGGACCTGGTGAAGGACCTCTTCGAGGCCAGCCGCCGCTACGCTCCCGAGCTCCATCGCGGCCTGTACTTCTCCATGCCCGAATGGTTCAACCCGGACAACCCGTGGATGGGACACGCCCCGCGCAACCCGTACACCCTCCAGCCCGTGCCGTACACCGGCTACACGGCCGGCAAGGACTACGTCCACGACTACCAGGCCGCGCAGCTGCTCGAACTGATCCACGGCTACGACCCCGAGATCATCTGGTGCGACATCGGCGGCGTGAACGACAGCGTCCACGTCCTCGCCGAGTACTTCAACCACGCCAAGAACCGGGCCCGTCCGGTCGACGTCACGGTCGACGACCGCTCCGGCATCACCGTCCACGACTTCACGACCCCCGAGTACACGACGTACGCCAACACGGTCGTCGCCAAGTGGGAGGCCAGCAGGGGGCTTGACCCCTTCTCCTACGGCTACAACCAGGCGACGCCCGACTCCGCCTACATGACCGCGGAGGAGGTGGTCCACACGGTCGTCGACATCGTCTCGAAGAACGGCAACTTCCTCCTCGACATCGGCCCCCGCGCCGACGGCACGATCCCCGAGATCATGCAGACCCGGCTGCGGGAGACGGGCGCCTGGCTGAAGACCAACGGCGAGGCGATCTACGACACCACCTACTGGTCGCGGATGGCCCAGCTCGGCGACGAGTTGCGCTTCACCGTCCGCCCGGACGACGCCTTCTACATCCACTCCCTCGCCGCACCCGGCCCGAAGCTCACCGTCGAGGCCCCGGTGCCGGTGCGCCCCGGTGACAAGGTCACGATGCTCGGCCATGACCGGCCTCTGACCTGGACGCTCACCAACGGCGCACTCGTGATCGACGTACCGGAGGCGGCCCGGAAGGCGGGCAAGTACGCCTGGGTGTTCAAGGTGGAGTGGCATGGCTGAGCACCGCCGCGGAAGGCTCGGGCTGCTCGGTCTCGCCGCGGTGCCGGCCCTCTCCTGACCCGAGGAGTACGCACATGGATCTCTCCAGGCGCGTCTTCGTCACCTCGGCCGCTGCCCTGGCGGCCACGGTCGGCCTTCCGGCCCTGCCGGCCGCCGCCGCGGACACCGACCGCTCCCGCATCCCCGTCGGCCCGGCCGACACCGAGGCCGAGCTCGTCCGCAAGGCCTCCCAAGTCCGGCCCACCGCACGGCAGATCGCCTGGCAGCGGCTGGAACGCACCGCCTTCCTGCACTTCGGCGTGAACACCTTCACCGGCCTGGAATGGGGTACCGGGGACGAGGACCCGGACGTCTTCCAGCCGGCCGGCCTGGACACGGACCAGTGGGCGCGCGCCCTGCGCGACGGCGGTTTCGAACTCGCCATCCTCACCGTCAAACACCACGACGGCTTCGTTCTCTACCCGTCCCGCTACACCAAGCACACGGTGGCGAGCAGCAGTTGGCGGGGCGGCCGAGGCGATGTGCTGCGCCCGTTCGCCGACTCGATGCGCCGCCACGGCCTCAAGGTCGGCGTCTACGTCTCACCGGCCGACGAGAACCAGTACCTGCACGGCGTCTACGCCAACGGCAGCCCGCGCACCGCCAGGACGATCCCGACACCGGCCGAGGGCGACGACCGCGCCCCGGGCCGCGTCTTCACCCTCGACGCCACCGACTACGGCGCGCACATGCTCAACACGCTCTACGAGGTGCTCACCGAGTACGGGCCGATCGACGAGGTCTGGTTCGACGGCGCCCAGGGCCGTATCCCTCCGGAGAAGGTGGAGCGGTACGACTGGGACAGCTGGTACACCCTGGTCCGCTCGCTCGCCCCGGCCGCGGCCATCGCCGTCTCGGGCCCGGACGTGCGCTGGGTGGGCAACGAGGGGGGACTGGCCCGGCAGGACGAGTGGAGCGTCGTACCGGTCGCGGAGAAGGACAACGGCCGCACCGACTACGCGCTGGCCTACGACGCGCCCGACGAGGGCAGCCGGTCCGCGCTGCTCGCGGCCCGCGACGTCGCCGGCTATCTGCAGTGGTGGCCCGCCGAGTGCGACGTGTCCATCCGGGACGGCTGGTTCTACCACCCCGGCCAACAGCCCAAGTCGGTGGAGCAGTTGACGGACATCTACTTCCGTTCCGTGGGCCGCAACGCGGTGCTGCTGCTCAACGTTCCGCCGGACACGGACGGTCTGCTGCCCGCGGCGGACGTGGCACGGCTGCGCGCATTCCGCGAGCGCATCGACCGGGAACTGCCCGAGGACCTCGCCCAAGGCGCCCGGACCACCACCTCACCGGGGCGGGTGAGCGTCGACCTCGGCACGGAGCGGGAGGTGGACCGGATCCGGCTGGCGGAGGACATCCGGCACGGGCAGCAGATCGAGGGGTTCGTCGTCGAAGCCCAGGTGGACGGTGCGTGGTCACAGGTGGCCGCCGCCGGGACGGTGGGCGCGAGCCGGATCCTGCTGCTGGCGGCGCCGGTGCGGGCCCGGCGGTGGCGGGTGCGGGTCACGGCGGCCCGGGCGGCCGTACACCTGGACCAGTTCGCGCTGTACCGGTCGCGCGACTGACCGCGAGGACGGTCACCTTCACACAGACGGCTCCCCGGGGCGCACCGGCGCCGTGCTGCCCCGTACCGTCAGGCGGGGGACCGGCACGCGTACCGCCCGTGCCGGTCCCCCGTCCAGCAGTGCCGTCAGTTCCCGTGCCGCCGTGCGGCCGAACTCCGCGCTGTCCCGGGAGAGGGCGGACAGCCAGGGCTTGACCATGCGGCACAGGGCCGAGTCCTCCCAGGAGACGACGGAGACGTCCTCCGGTACCGAGTGGCCGAGTTCGGCCGCCGCCGACACCCCGGCCACCGCCATCACGTCGTTGTCGTAGATCAGGGCCGTCGGGGGCGCGGCAGCGCGCAGCACGCGGCAGGTCACGGCCGCGCCCTCCGCGTCGGAGTAGTCGGTGGTGACCGAGCGGACCTCGGTCAGACCGCGCCGGTCGGCCTCGGCGCGCAGGGTGCGGATCCGGCGCTGGGTGTGAGCGAGGCCCGGCAGCCCGGCGATGTGCACGATCCTGCGGTGGCCCAGCGTCGTCAACTCGTCGACCACCGAGGCCATCGCGCCCGCGTCGTCCGCCCAGACCGCCGACAGGTCGGGATGGCGTTCGTCGGGTGCGCCGCCGATCACGACGGCGGGCAGACCGAGTTCGTCCAGCAGGCCGGGGCGGGGGTCGTCGGCGCGCGGGTCGACCACCAGGACGCCGTCGACGCGGTGTTCCGCCCACCAGCGGCGGTAGACCGCGCATTCGTCGGCCACGTCCTCCACGACCTGGAACAGCAGCCCCAGATGCCGTTCGGCGAGCACCTCCTGGATGCCGGAGACGAGTTGGAGGAAGAAGGAGTCGACGCCCAGGGTGTGCGCGGGACGGGCCAGGACGAAGCCGACCGTCGCCGCGCCCTCGCCGGACAGGGCGCGGGCGGCCGTGCTGGGACGCCAGCCGAGCTGCTCGGCGACCCGGCGGACCCGCGCACGGGTGACCTCGGAGACACCGGGGCGGCCGTTGAGCGCGAAGGACACCGCGCTCTCGGAGACTCCGGCCCGCCGGGCGATGTCCTTCATCGTGGGCCGGCGTGCGGGGGACCGCTTGGTCGGCACGTTTCTCCCCCCTTCCTGACAGTGCTGGCTAATGCGCTTGAGTGTCAAGACCCTAAAGCGCATTAGCGAACTACGGCAAGATCCCGGCCAGAACTCTCTGACCTGCACTAATGAACTTCCCTTTTCTTTAGTTCGGATGACTGCATTGACTTTCTCCGAACGGCGCGGGCAAGGTCTCTGGCACCCCGACAGCCCGACACAGCAAGGGAGCCGTGTCACCGTGCCCCAGTCCCGCAGAGCCCTCGCCGCCGCTGTCGTCGCCCTCGTCCTGCCGCTGAGCGCCTGCGGTTCGGGCGGGGACGGCGGCGGCTCGACCGACGCCTCCGGCAAGGTCGAGGGCGACATCACCTTCCAGACCTGGAACCTGCGCGCGAACTTCACGTCGTACTTCGAGGGCCTCATCGCCGACTTCGAGAAGAAGTACCCCGGCACTCATGTGAAATGGGTCGACCAGCCCGCCGAGGGCTACCCCGACAAACTCAGCGCCGACGCCGCCGGCGGCACCCTGCCCGACGTCGTCAACGTCTCCCCGGACCTGGTCGCCCCCCTCGCCAGGGCCGGGCTCGCCATGGACCTCGACAAAGCCGCCGGAAAGTACCGGTCCGAGTACCTGGACGGCGCCTGGGCCGGCCACCAGGTGCCCGGCATGAGCGGCACGTACGCCTTCCCCTGGTATCTGAACACCGGCCCGCTCTTCTACAACAAGGCGCTCTTCGAGAAGGCCGGGCTCGACCCCGACAAGCCGCCGAAGACCTACGGCGAACTCTTCGCCGACGCCCTGCAGATGGGAAGGAAGAGCGGAGGTCAGGTCGCCACCCTGGCCAACGTGCCCACCATCGAGGACTTCGGTCGCTACGGCGTCACCCTGATGAACCGGCAGGGCACCGCGTTCGCCTTCAACGACGCCAAGGGAGTCGAACTCCTCACCGAGTACAAGAAGTTGTATGACGCCAAGGCCCTCGACCCGCAGGCACTGACCGCGACCCCGGAGTCCTCCGGCAAGAAGTTCCTCACCGGCGCCGTCGCCATGAACCCCGGCAGCGCCCTCGACCTCGACAACTTCAAGAAGAACGCCCCGAGCCTGTACAGGAACATCGGCATCACCGACCAGATCACCAGCACCGGGCACGTCAACATGTATGTGATGGGGGTGATGGTCAACTCCCGCACCCGGCACACCCCGGCCGCCGTGGCCTTCGCGCACTTCGTCACCGACGCCCGCAACCAGATGTCCTTCGCGAAGAAGGTGGCCATCTTCCCGAGCACCGCCGGTTCCCTGAACGACCCGTACTTCACCAAGGAGGACGGCACCGACGAGACCCGGGTGCGCATCGCCGCCGCCAAGTCCCTGAAGAACGCGGTCAACTACACCCCCGTGCTGTTCAGCGACCAGATGAAGACCGCGCTGCGCAACGAGGTGGCCAAGGCGCTCCAGGGCAAGGAGAGCCCCCAGCAGGCCCTCGACAACGCTGTCAACGCCGCCGACCGTCTGCTGCGGCAGGGCTGAGCTGCCGTGGCCGTCCCCGTGCGCATCAGACGCCAACTGCCCATCAGCCCTTGGCTGTTCGCCGCCCCCGGACTGCTCGTCACCGGCGCGTTCGTGCTCTACCCGTTCGTCTCCACCCTGGTGAACTCCTTCACCGACCGCCGCACCCTGCTGCCGGGGCACTTCGTGGGCCTCGCCAACTTCCGGGAGCTGCTCCAGGACGACATGTTCTGGACCGGGCTGCGCAACAGCACCCTGTACATCGCCGGGGTCGTCCCCGCCCTCGTCGTCCTGCCGTTGCTGCTCGCACTGCTGGTGCAGAAGAACATCCCCGGCATCACCTTCTTCCGCTCCGCCTTCTACACCCCGGTCGTCGCCTCGATCGTGGTCGTCGGGCTCATCTGGGTGTGGCTGCTGGACGAACGCGGACTGGTCGACTCGGTGCTGGAGACCGCCGGGATCGGCCGGATCGGGTTCCTCAGCGACCAGTGGCTGCTCCTGCTGAGCGCGATGGCCGTCACGGTGTGGAAGGGCCTCGGCTACTACATGATCATCTATCTCGCGGCGCTCGCCCATGTGCCGCGCGAGTTGCACGAGGCCGCCGCCGTGGACGGCGCGGGCCCCGTGCGTCGCTTCTTCTCGGTCACCGTGCCCGCCGTGCGCTCCACGATGGTGCTGGTCGCCGCGCTGTCCTCGGTCGCCGCGTTCAAGGTGTTCTCCGAGGTGTACCTGATGGCGGGCCCGGCCGGCGGGCCGGCCGGTGAGGACACCACCCTGGTCATGCTCGTCCAGCGCACCGGCACCGGTCTGACCGGCCGGGTCGGCTACGCCTCCGCGCTCTCGGTCGTCGTGTTCGTCGTCACCGTCGCGCTGATGCTGCTCGTCCTGCGCGCCGACCGCAGGGAGGAGTCGTGAGCGTCCTGGAGAAGGTACGGCCCGAGCCGCCCGGCACCGCCCGGCGCGAGCCGCGCGTCACCGACGAACACGGTCGCCGTATCCGCGCCGGCGAGCTGGTCTGGCGCTATCTGCTGCTCCTCGGCGTCCTCGCGCTGACCGTCGGCCCGTTCCTCTGGCAGCTGTCGACCTCCCTCAAGGGTCCCACCGAGGACATCTACGGCTCGCCGCCGAGCCTCCTGCCCGCCCACCCCACGCTGCACAACTACACGCGGGTCGCCGACACCATCCCCGTCTGGGACTACGCCCTGAACTCCCTGAAGGTCGCCACCGCCAACGTCGTCACCAACTGCGTCGGCTCGGCGCTCGCCGGATACGCCCTGGCCCGGCTGCGCTTCAGGGGCCGACGCGGGACCACGCTGGCGTTCGTGCTCGCGATGCTCGTGCCCGTCGAGGGCATCGTCATCGCCCAGTTCACCACCATGCGCGAACTCGGCCTGAACAACACCCTGATCGGGGTCGTCCTGCCCGGCGCGATCGGTGCGATGAACGTGCTGCTGATGCGGGGCGCCTTCCGCGCCCTGCCGTACGAGATCGAGGAGGCGGCCTACGTCGACGGCGCCAACGTCTGGCAGCGGTTCCTGCGCATCGCGCTGCCGTCGGTGAAGGGCACGCTGGCCGTGGTCGCGATCTTCGCCTTCATGGGCGCCTGGGACGACTTCCTGTGGCCGCTGATCGTGCTCAGCGACCCGTCCAAGTTCACCCTCACCATCGGCCTGAACTATCTGCACGGCACCTTCGCCAACGACGAACGCATCGTCGCCGCCGGCACCGTGATCGCCGTGGCCCCGCTCATCGCCCTCTTCGCCTGCCTGCAGCGGTACTTCTTCCGAGGTGTCGGCGAGGGCGCCGTCAAGGGCTGAATACCCGTACGCCACTAGGACACTTCATGCCTCCTGCCGTCCGCTTCGGCGTCAACTACACCCCGAGCGAAGGGTGGTTCCACCACTGGCTCGACTTCGACCTGGACTCGGTGCGCGCCGACCTCGACGCGATCGCCGCACTCGGCCTGGACCACATCCGCGTCTTCCCGCTGTGGCCCTACTTCCAGCCCAACCGCACCCTGATCCGCCCGCACGCCGTAGAACAGCTCGTGGCCCTCGCCGACGCGGCCGCGGAACGCGGCCTGGACGTCAATGTGGACGGCCTGCAAGGCCACTTGAGCAGCTTCGACTTCCTGCCCGCGTGGACCCGCACCTGGCACCGGCGCAACCTCTTCACCGACCCGGAGGTGGTCGAGGGCCAGGCCGCCTATCTGCGCACCCTCGCCGCCGCCCTCGCCGACCGCCCCCACTTCATCGGCATGACCGTCGGCAACGAGGTCAACCAGTTCGCCGCCGGCCCCCACCCCGACCCCGACCGCATCACCTCAGCGGAAGCCGAGCGGTGGCTCGTCCGGATGCTGGCCGCCTGCGCCGAGGGCGCCCCGGACCGGCTGCACCTGCACGCCTCCTACGACGCGGCCTGGTACCAGGACGACCAGCCCTTCACCCCCGCCCACTCCGCCCGCCTCGGCGACGTCACCGCCGTGCACTCCTGGGTGTTCAACGGCACCGCCCAGCGTCACGGCCGTACCTCGGTGCCGGCCGAGCATCACGCCGCCTATCTGACCGAGCTGAGCAAGGCCTGGGCGGACGCACCTCACCGGCCGGTGTGGCTGCAGGAGGTCGGCGCGCCCGCGCCGCTCGTGCCCGCCGAGCACGCGGCCGCCTTCGCCGAGGCCACCGTCACCCATGCCCTCGACTGCCCCGACCTGTGGGGCATCACCTGGTGGTGCTCCCACGACGTGGCGCGCGGCCTCGCCGACTTCCCCGAACTCGAATACGGGCTGGGCCTGTTCACCAACGACCGCGCGCCCAAGGACATCGCCCGCGTGCTGGCCGGCGCGGCGCACCGGACCCCTCGGGTTCCGGCTGTGCGCACCACCGCCCTCGTCGTGCCCGACGATCCGGCGCGCCGCTCCCGGTGCGCCCCCGGCGGACCCGTCTTCGACGCCTTCTTCCGGCTCGTCGCCGACGGCGCCCGTCCCACCACCGTCCTCGACACCCGCGCGGACGACAAGGACCACCTCGCCGCGCGCGGGATCACCGAGGTCGTCACTCCCGACCAGGTACTCCCCACCCCACACGGAGGCACCCGCTCGTGAACCCCAGCAGACGCACCGTCCTCGTCGCCGGCGCCGCGGCCACCCTGGTCCCGGCCGCTCCCGCCCTGGCAGCCACCCGTCCGAAAGCCGCCGCCACCGCGCCGTACGCCTCCTACTGGTACCCGGACTCGCTCCCCGCCGGCAGCCCGGACACCGGCATCACCTGGCGCAGCCTGAAGAGCTGGCGCGCGGCCGACGACGCCGACCTCGTCTGCAACGCCGCGTCCGTGCCGCTCGCCGCCCGTTTCACCCCGACTCCCACGAACACCACGGCCCGCTCCGGCCAGGCCCGCATCCAGGCCCTCGTCTCCTTCGGACCCACCTCGAACAACCCGTCCCAGGGCTCGGCCACCGCCGACTACTACGCCCTCACCCACTGGTCCTACCTCGACGAACTGGTCTTCTGGGGCGGCTCGGCCGGCGAGGGCCTGATCCTCGCGCCGAACGCTCCGATCGTGGACGCGGCCCACCGGCACGGCGTCCCGGTGCTCGGAAACATCTTCCTGCCACCGGTGGCGTACGGCGGGCAGCTGCAGTGGACCCGGGACCTCGTGCAGAAGGACGCCTCCGGGCACCATCCGCTCGCCGCGCAACTCGTCGCGGTCGCGGCGGCCTACGGCTTCGACGGCTGGTTCGTCAACGCCGAGACGGGCGGCGGGAACACCGCCCTCGGCCAGGCCATGCTCGGCTTCGTGAAGGAGCTGAAGGCGCTCGCGGCGGCCAAGGGGCAGCGGGTGACCTGGTACGACGCGATGACCGTGAACGGCACGGTCAGCTGGCAGGGCGCCCTCGACAGCCAGAACCAGGCCTTCTTCCAGGCCGCCGACGCCATGTTCGTGGACTTCCGCTGGAGCGCGGGCACGCTCGCGTCCTCGGGCACGAAGGCGGGCCGACTGGGCCGCAGCCGCTATGAGTTGTGGGCGGGAGTGGACGTGGAGTCGAACGGTTCGGACACGTCGGTGGACTGGGACGCGATCGTGCCGTCCGGCAAGCAGCACATCTCCTCGATCGGCTTCTACCGGCCGGAGTGGACCCGCAGCCACCTGCCCGCCGACCAGCGCGCCCCCGAGGACTTCCACGCCGCCGACGACCGGTTCTGGACCGGGCGCTCGGCGGACCCCTCCCGGCCGGACGCGAGTGATCCCTGGCGGGCGCCCGCGGTGTCGGTCGCGGACCGCTCGACGGTGACCTCACTGCCGTTCGCGACCGTGTTCAACACGGGGCACGGGCTGCGCTGGTACGAGAACGGGGCCGTCACCTCGGACACGGCCTGGAACCACCTCGGGCTGCAGGACCGGCTGCCGTCACGGCGCTGGGTGGTGCGCACCACGGGGGAGCGGCCCGCGGTGACCTTCGACTTCGCCGCCGCCTGGCGGGGCGGGAGCAGCGTGCTGGTGGACGGTGCGCTCGATCAACCCGTGGTGGTGGATCTGTACGCGACCCGGCTGCCGATCGGCGCTGACACGGTCGTCGAGCTGACGTACCGGACCGACGCGGGGGCCGTGCACGTCGAGCCGGGCGTGGCGACGGCCGAGCCGAGCGGCGCCGGGGCGGCTCCGCCGTACACGTATCCGGCGGTGACCTCGGTCGACGAGGGCGTCAACGGCTGGCAGTCCGTGTCGCTGCCGCTCACCGGGCTGACCGGCACCGTCCACGCCCTCGGCGTGCGGCTCACGGCCACCGCGGGCCCGGTGCGCTGGCGCCTCGGCGGTCTCGCCGTCCGGGGCACCGGCACCGCCCCGGCAGCCCCCACGGGCGCCCGGATCACCGCCGCGACCGGCGGCGACCTGCGCCTCGCCTGGGACGCCGCCCCCGGCGCCGTCCGCCACTACGAACTGCACCGCGTGCTGCCCGACGGCACCCGGCGCTTCCTCGGCGGCACCTGCCAGCGCGCCTACTTCCTCACCGGCCTGCGGCCCGAGCAGGGGGAGAGCGCCGCACGGTTCGAACTGCGCGCCGTGGGGGAGCTCTACAACGCCTCGGCCCCCGTGACCGTGACCCACACCTGGTAGCCATCCGGACCCCGTAACTCCGCACTCCGCAGGGAGCACCCCCCATGCATGACGACCGCACTCTGGTGGAAGCCCGCCTCAGGCGCGTCCTCGACGAACGCATCCGCCCCGCCGTGTACCCCGAGTCCGTGCCGCTGCGGGTCGCGGTCTGGCACGCGCCCGGTGAGCCCGTACCGGTCGCGGAAGGACTCGCCGCCGAGCCGGAGCGCATCGAGGTCGGCGCCCGGTGGGGGGCTCCCTGGGGCACGAGCTGGTTCCGGGTGACCGGGACCGTGCCCGAGGCCTGGGCCGGGAAGACCGTCGAGACCCTGCTCGACCTGGGCTTCGACGAGAACATGCCCGGCTTCCAGTGCGAGGGCCTGGTCTACCGCCCCGACGGCAGCCCGGTGAAGGGCCTCAACCCGCGCAACCAGTGGGTCCGCGTCGGCGCCCCGGCGGCGGGCGGGGAGGAGGTGGTCCTGCACATCGAGGCCGCCTCCAACCCGGTCATCCTCGACTACCACCCCTTCCTGCCCACACGGCTCGGCGACAAGGAGACCGCCGGCAGCGATCCGCAGTACACGCTCGCCCGCATGGACCTCGCGGTCTTCGACGACACGGTGTGGCAGCTCGTCATGGACCTGGAGGTGCTCGGTGAGCTGATGGCCGAGCTGCCCGTGGACTCCGCGCGCCGGTACGACATCCTGCGCGCCGTCGAGCGAGCCCTGGACGCCGTCGACCTCCAGGACGTGAACGGCACCGCGGACCGGGCCCGGCAGCAGCTCACCGCTGTGCTCGCCTCCCCCGCCGTGCCGTCCGCGCACCGCGTCAGCGCCGTCGGGCACGCGCACATCGACTCGGCCTGGCTGTGGCCGCTGCGCGAGACGGTCCGCAAGGTGGCCCGTACGACCTCCAACATGACCGCGCTGATCGAGGACGAGCCGGAGTTCGTCTTCGCCATGTCCCAGGCCCAGCAGTGGGCCTGGGTGAAGGAGCACCGGCCCGAGGTATGGGCGCGGGTGAAGAAGGCCGTCGCGGAGGGGCGGTTCGCGCCGGCCGGCGGGATGTGGGTGGAGTCGGACACCAACATGCCGGGCTCGGAGGCGATGGCCCGGCAGTTCGTGCACGGAAAGCGGTTCTTCCTGGACGAGTTCGGCATCGAGAACGAGGAGGCGTGGCTGCCGGACACCTTCGGCTTCGCCGCGGGCCTGCCGCAGATCATCAAGGCGGCGGGCTCGAAGTGGCTGCTGACGCAGAAGATCTCCTGGTCCCGGACGAACACGTTCCCGCACCACACCTTCTGGTGGGAAGGCATCGACGGCACCCGGATCTTCACCCACTTCCCGCCCGTCGACACCTACAACTGCTCCATGAAGGGCAGCGAACTCGCCCACGCGGAGCGCAACTTCAAGGACAAGGGCCGGGCCCGGCACTCCCTCGCGCCCACCGGCTGGGGCGACGGAGGCGGCGGCACGACCCGCGAGATGGTCGCCAAGGCGGCCCGGCTGCGCGACCTGGAAGGCTCGCCGACCGTCGCCTGGGAGACACCCCGCGCCTTCTTCCGGAAAGCCGAGGCCGAGTACCCCGAGGCGCCCGTCTGGGTCGGCGAGCTGTACCTCGAACTGCACCGCGCCACGCTCACCAGCCAGGCCAGGACCAAACAGGGCAACCGGCGCAGCGAACACCTGCTGAGGGAGGCGGAGCTGTGGGCGGCCACCGCCGCCGTCCGCACCGGATTCCCCTACCCCTACGACGAGTTGGACCGGATCTGGAAGACGGTCCTGCTGCACCAGTTCCACGACATCCTGCCCGGCTCGTCCATCGCCTGGGTGCACCGGGAGGCACGGGCGACGTACGAGCGGATCGCCGCGGAACTGAACGACATCATCGACGCGGCCCAGCGCGCCCTGGCCGCCGACGGCGACCGGGAACTGGTCTTCAACGCGGCACCACACAGCCGCGCCGGCGTTCTCGCCGGCGGCGCGGGAGCACGGCGCTTTCCGCAGGGGACGAGCTCCGCCCCGCGCCCCGCCGGTGGATTCGTCCTGGCCAATGGCCTGCTCCGGGCCGAGATCGACGCCCAGGGGCTGATCGTCTCCGTCTACGACATCCAGGCCGACCGCGAGACCATCGCCCCCGGCCAGGCGGCCAACCTCCTCCAGCTCCACCAGGACTTCCCGAACATGTGGGACGCCTGGGACGTGGACGAGTTCTACCGGAACACGGTCACCGACCTCACGGACGCGGAGAAGGTGAGGGCCGGTGAGGACGGTACGTCGGTGCGGATCACACGCTCCTTCGGCGACTCCCGCGTCACCCAGGTGCTGTCCCTGCCGCCGGGCGAGCGGCGCCTGGTCATCGACACCGAGGTCGACTGGCACGAGACGGAGAAGTTCCTGAAGCTGGCCTTCCCGCTCGACCTGCACGCCGAACGCTACGCCTCCGAGACCCAGTTCGGGCATGTCTTCCGCCCCACCCACACCAACACCTCCTGGGAGGCGGCCAAGTTCGAGGCGTGCAACCACCGCTTCGTCCACCTGGCGGAGCCCGGCTGGGGCGTGGCGGTCGTCAACGACTCGACGTACGGCCACGACGTGACCCGCACGGTGCGCGCCGACCCCGACCGCGGTACGACGACCACGGTCCGCGTCTCCCTCCTGCGCGCCCCGCGCTTCCCCGACCCCGAGACCGACCAGGGCGTCCACCGCTTCCGGCACGCGCTCGTGCCCGGCGCGGACATCGGGGACGCGGTCCGCGAGGGCTGGCGGATCAACCAGCCGGAACGCCACCTGACCGGTGCCCATGAGGTGGCCCCGCTGGTCACCCTGGACAACGACGCCGTGGTCGTCACGGCGGTGAAGCTCGCCGACGACGGCAGCGGGGACGTGGTGGTCCGCTTCCACGAGGCCCAGGGGGGCCGGGCCCGCGCGACGCTCACGGCGAGCTTCGAGGTGTCGGACGTGACGGTGACGGATCTGCTGGAGCGGCCACTGCCGGATGCCGTGGAGCGCGCGGGCACCAGCGTCGCTCTTCGCTTGCGGCCGTTCGAGCTGGTGACCTTGCGGTTCAGGCGAGCCTGAGCGCGCCCCCAAGGGGCGCGGGGCAGTGGTGGACCTGCGGCTCCGCCGCGCGGGCGCGATCAGCCCCCGGTGCCGTGGACGACGGACGGCCTGTCACGGCCCTTCTCGCGGAGCGCCGAGCTGTGCGCGCAACCACTCCTCCACTTCACCCACATGCGCCGCCGCCGCGGCCCTCGCCGCCTCCGGATCACGCGCGGCGAGGGCGCGATGGATCGCCGCGTGCTCACGCCGTGTACGCGCGAACGCCCCCTCCTCCTGATACCCCCGCCACACCCGGGCCCGGAAGGTACGCGACGAGAGGCCCTCCAGAATCGCGGCCATGGTCTCGTTGCCCGCCGCGGCGGCGATCTCGCGGTGGAACGCGAGATCGTGGGCGAGGATCTCCTCGGGATCGTCGGTGGCGTTCATCGCCGCCAAGTGCTTCTCCACGGCCGTGAGTTGGTCCGCCGTGATCCGCGCGGCGGCCAGCGCCGTCGCCGTGGACTCCAGGATTCGGCGCACCTCCAGCAGTTCCACCAGCCGGGGGCCCCGGGACAGGTCCGCGACCACCCCGAAGGTCTCCAGCAGGTCCCCGGCCTCCAGCGCGGTGACGTAGATCCCGGAGCCGTGCCGGGCCTCCAGGACGCCCAGTACCGTCAGCGCGCGAATCGCCTCCCGCATCGAGCTGCGGGAGATACCCAGCCGGGCGGCGAGATCCCGCTCGGTGGGCAGCCGCTGGCCGGGCTCAAGCCGGCCCTCGCCGATCATCGCCTTGATCTCCTCGATGGCGCGCTGGGTCACCGTGCCCTTCTGCGGCACTTCTGCCTCGTTCACGCCACTCCTCCTGCCCTCCCGGTGCGCCGCAGTCTAGCCAGCGGAGTGGTCCGACCACTACGCCCTGGATTCGCGAATTTTCCGTGCAGGAGGGTGTTGACTCGGCTTATTGGTCTGATAAGTATGCGGCGTCTGCTCGAACAGCCTCGATTTCACCCTCGACGAGGAGCCGCGAGATGCCCGCCAGCACTGTGAGGAAGCGCAGCAGGTCCCGGATCATCGGCGCGGCGGCCCTGGCCGCCGGTGCCGCACTCATGCTCGCCGCCTGCGGCAGTACCAAGGACACCGCGAGTCCGGGCGGAGGCGGCGGCGCCGGCAGGGTCGGCGTGATCCTGCCGCTGCTGACCTCGCCGTTCTGGCAGTCGTACAACGACTATGTGCCCAAGATGGCCACGTCCGAGGGCGTCGAGGTGCTGAAGACGGTCAACTCCAACAGCGACCCCTCGCAGCAGATCACCGACATCGACAACGAACTCACCCAGGGCGTCAAGGGGTTGGTGGTCGCCCCCCTGGACAGCGCCGCCGTCCAGGCCGGACTCGACCAGGCCGAACGCAAGGGCGTCCCCGTGGTCGCCGTGGACGTCGCACCCGACAAGGGCAAGGTCGCCATGGTGGTGCGCGCCGACAACGTGGCCTACGGCGAGAAGGCCTGCGACTACCTCGGACAGCACGTGAGCAGCGGCAAGGTCGTACAGATCATGGGCGACCTGGCCTCCGTCAACGGCCGAGACCGCTCCGAGGCCTTCCGCTCCTGTGTGAAGAAGAAGTACCCGAAGCTCACGGTGCTGGAGATCCCCGCCAAGTGGGAGTCCGACACCGCCGCGGCCAAACTCGACACGCTGCTGGGCGCCAACCCCGACATCAAGGGCATCTATCTGCAGGCCGGCGGTGTCTACCTCGCTCCGACCCTGCAGACCCTGAAGTCCAAGAACATGCTGAAGCCGGCCGGGCAGCAGGGCCACATCGCCATCGTCTCCAACGACGGCATCCCGCAGGAGTTCGACGCCATCCGCAAGGGCCGGATCGACGCCACGGTCTCCCAGCCCGCCGACGCCTACGCCCAGTACGGCCTCTACTACATCAAGGCGGCGATGGCCGGGAAGACGTTCAAGCCCGGACCCACCGACCACGGCTCCACGATCGTGCGGCTGCCCAACGGAATCCTGGAGGACCAGCTGCCCGCGCCGCTGGTCACCAAGGCCAACGTCGACGACCCCAAGCTCTGGGGCAACACCGTCAAATGAGCACGCCACTGGTGCAAGCAGAGGGCATCGTCAAACGCTACGGCCCCACCGTCGCCCTGGCCGACGGACGGCTCACCGTCCTGCCCGGCGAGTCCCACGCCCTGGTCGGCCGCAACGGCGCCGGCAAGTCCACCCTGGTCAACGTCCTCACCGGTCTGCAGGCCCCGGACGACGGCACCGTCCGCTTCGACGGCGAGCCCGCACCCCCGCTCGCCGACCGGGACGCCTGGCGCCGCAAGGTCGCCTGCGTGTACCAGAAGCCGACGGTCGTCCCGGAGCTGACGGTCGCCGAGAACCTGTTCCTGAACCGGCAGCCGACCGGCCGCGGCCTCATCAGCTGGCGCCGGCTGCGCCGTGCGGCCGCCGAACTCCTCGACACCTGGGACGTGCGCGTCGATCCCGAGGCCCGCACCGCCGACCTCCGGGTCGAGGACCGTCAAATGGTCGAGATCGCACGGGCGTTGAGCTTCGGCGCCCGGTTCATCGTGCTGGACGAACCCACCGCCCAGCTCGACAACCGGGAGATCGAGCGGCTCTTCACCCGCATGCGCTCCCTGCAGGGCTCCGGCGTCACCTTCCTGTTCATCTCGCACCACCTCCAGGAGGTGTACGAGGTCTGCCAGACGGTCACCGTGCTGCGCGACGCCCGCTGGATCACCACCGCACCCGTCACCGACCTGCCGAAGGCGGCCCTGGTGGAGGCCATGGCGGGGGAGTCCATCGCCCAACAGGGTATGCACAACAGGTCGGTCGACACCGACGCTCCCGTCCTGCTGGAGGCACAAGGGCTCACCTCACCGGCGTACGACGGCGTCGACCTCACCGTGCGGCGCGGCGAGGTCGTCGGACTCGCCGGGTCCAGCGGCAGCGGCAAGACCGAGTTGGCCGAGTCCTTCGCGGGACTCCACACCCCGACCGGCGGCAGCGCTCGGCTGGCCGGTGAGAGGCTGCCGTTCGGGGACGTACGGGCCGCGCTGCGCGCCGGGATCGGCTGCGTCCCGCGCGACCGGCACGAACAGGGGCTGATCGCCGGCATGAGCATCGGCGACAACGCCACGCTGAGCGTGCTGGACCAGCTGGGCAGGTACGGCTTCGTCGCCACCGAGCGCAGGCGCGGGCTCGCCGCCGAGTTGATCGACCGTCTCGATATCCATGCCGAAGGCCCCGACCAGCCCGTGTCCGACCTGTCCGGCGGCAATGCGCAGAAGGTCGTCATGGCCCGTGCCCTTGCCTCGGACCCGCGCCTGCTGGTCCTGATCAACCCCACCGCCGGGGTCGACGTGAAGTCCAAGGAGTCGCTGCTCGCCCGCATGGACAGCGCCCGCGACGACGGCACCGCCGTCCTCGTCGTCTCCGACGAACTCGACGACCTGCGCCGCTGCGACCGCGTCCTCGTCCTCTTCCACGGCCGCGTCGTCGCCGAGCACCCGGCCGGCTGGCGCGACCACGAGCTGATCGCCTCCATCGAAGGAGTTGACCATGGCTGACACCCGGGCCGTCCCGCCGCTCGCACCCCCGAGGACCCCGGACGCCCGCTCGGCCCGCACCGTCCTGCTCCGCCGCGCCCGTGAACTCGCCCTCGTCCCCGCCCTGTTGCTGCTCATGGTGCTCGGCGCATTGGTCAACGACTCGTTCCTGACCGAGCGGAACCTGATCTCGATCCTCGGCGCCTCCGCGGCGCTCGCGATGGTCGTCCTCGCCGAGTCCCTCGTCCTGATCACCGGCAAGTTCGACCTGTCCCTGGAGTCGGTCGTCGGCATCGCACCGGCCGTTGGCGCCCTGCTGGTGCTGCCCGCGAGCCAGTCCGGCTGGGGCACCGACCTCCCGGCCGCGCTCGCGCTGCTCGCGATCCCCGTGGTCGGCGCGGTCATCGGCGCCTTCAACGGTGTCCTCGTCGTGAAGTTCCGCCTCAACGCCTTCATCGTCACGCTCGCGATGCTCATCGTGCTGCGCGGTCTGCTGGTCGGCGCCACCAAGGGCAAGACCCTGTTCGGCATGCCCGACAGCTTCTACTCCCTGGCCACCACCACCTTCCTGAACGTGCCCATGTCGGTGTGGCTCGCCGCGGTCGCCTTCGCCGTCACCGGGTTCGTGCTGAAGTACCACCGCACCGGTCGCGCCCTCTACGCGATCGGCGGCAACGCGGAGGCTGCCCGCGCGGCCGGCGTCCGCGTGGACCGGGTCATGCTCGGCGTGTACGTCGTCGCGGGCGTGCTCGCCTCGGTCGGCGGCCTGCTGCAGACCGGGTACGTCGGCGCGATCAGCGCCAACCAGGGCCAGAACATGATCTTCACCGTGTTCGCGGCCGCGGTGATCGGCGGCATCAGCCTGGACGGCGGCAAGGGCACCATGTTCGGCGCCCTGACCGGCGTCCTCCTCCTGGGCGTCGTACAGAACCTGCTGACCCTCGCCCAGGTCCCGTCGTTCTGGATCCAGGCCATCTACGGCGGGATCATCCTCGTCGCCCTCGTGATCGCGCGTGTGACGACCGGCCGCGCCCAGGACTGACGTTCCATCCAATCTCCGCTGACGGAAAGGACTTCAGTGTCCCAGGCCCCCGCCCGCGTCACCGCGGTCGACACCCACGACATCCGTTTCCCCACTTCGCGCGAGCTGGACGGCTCCGACGCGATGAACCCGGACCCCGACTACTCGGCCGCCTACGTCGTGCTGCGCACCGACGCCGCCGACGGGCACGAGGGACACGGGTTCGTGTTCACCATCGGGCGGGGCAACGACGTCCAGGTGGCCGCGATCGACGCGCTGCGGGACCATGTGCTCGGCCGGGACGTGGCCGAGCTGTGCGCCGACCCGGGCTCGCTCTTCCGGGACCTGATCGGCGACAGCCAGCTGCGCTGGCTCGGCCCCGAGAAGGGCGTGATGCACATGGCGATCGGGGCCGTCGTCAACGCCGTCTGGGACCTCGCCGCGCGACGGGCCGGCAAGCCGCTGTGGCAGCTGCTCGCCGACGCCGAACCGGAGTGGCTGGTCGGGCAGATCGACTTCCGCTACATCGTGGACGCGCTCACCCCGCAGGAGGCCCTCGGTCTGCTCAGGCGCGGGAGGCAGGGCGCCGAGGAGCGCCGGGCCCGGCTGCTGGAGCGCGGCTACCCCGCCTACACCACCTCCCCGGGCTGGCTCGGCTACGACGACGACAAGCTCGGCCGGCTCGCCGCGCAGGCCGTCGCCGACGGCTTCCGGCAGATCAAGCTGAAGGTCGGCGCCGACCTCGACGACGACATCCGGCGCTGCCGGGTCGCCCGCGCGGTCGTCGGACCGGACATCCGGCTCGCCGTCGACGCCAACCAGCGCTGGAACGTGGACGAGGCGATCCGCTGGACCCGGGCCCTCGCCGAGTTCGGCCCGTACTGGATCGAGGAGCCCACCAGCCCCGACGACGTCCTCGGCCACGCCGCGATCCGCCGCGCGGTGGCCCCGGTGAAGGTCGCCACCGGCGAGCACGTGCACAACCGGATCGTGTTCAAGCAGCTACTCCAGGCCGGTGCCCTCGACATCGTCCAGATCGACGCGGCCCGCGTCGCCGGCGTCAACGAGAACCTCGCCATCCTGCTGCTCGCCGCCAGGTTCGGCGTCCCGGTCTGCCCGCACGCGGGCGGCGTCGGCCTGTGCGAACTCGTACAACACCTCTCGATGTTCGACTACTTGGCGATCTCGGGCACCACCGAGGACCGTGTCATCGAGTACGTCGACCATCTCCACGAGCACTTCGTCACCCCGGTCGTCATCCGCGCCGGCCACTACTCGGCACCCACCGCGCCCGGCTTCTCCGCCGCCCTGCGCCCGGAGTCCCTCACGCGGTACACCTTCCCCGGCGGCACGTACTGGGCCGCCGACCCCGACACCCAGAAGGGACAGGCCGCATGAGCGACTTCGAGGGTCTCAGGGCCCTGGTCACCGGCGGCGCGTCCGGCATCGGCCGGGCCACCGCCGACCTCCTCGCCGCCCGGGGCGCCCGGGTCGCCGTCCTCGACCGGGACCCGGCGAACGTCGGCAAGCCGCTCCTCGCCTACCGCGCCGACGTCACCGACGACAGCTCGGTACGGGCCGCCGTCGAGCGGGCCGCCGAGGACCTGGGCGGTCTGGACATCCTGGTCAACAACGCCGGGATCGGCGCCCAGGGCACCGTCGAGGACAACGACGACGCCGAGTGGCAACGCGTCTTCGACGTCAATGTGCTGGGCATGGTCCGCGCCGCCCGCGCCGCCCTCCCGCACCTGCGCCGCTCGGACCGGGCGGCCATCGTCAACACCTGCTCCATCGCGGCCACGGCCGGACTCCCGCAACGCGCCCTGTACAGCGCCACCAAGGGCGCCGTGTACTCCCTGACCCTCGCCATGGCCGCCGACCATGTCCGCGAGGGCATCCGCGTCAACTGCGTCAACCCCGGTACGGTGGACACCCCGTGGGTCGGCCGGCTGCTGGACGCGGCTCCCGACCCGGCCGCCGAACGCGCCGCCCTGGAAGCCCGCCAGCCCACCGGCCGACTGGTCTCCGCCGCCGAAGTGGCCGGCGCCATCGCCTACTTGGCGGGCCCCCTCTCCGACGCCACCACCGGCACCGCCCTCGCCGTCGACGGCGGCATGCAGGGCCTGAGGCTCCGGCCGGTGGGCCGATGAGGACGCTCGGTCGCAGCGGCGTCGAGGTCACCCCGCTCGGCTTCGGCGCCGCACCGCTCGGCAATCTCTACACCCCGCTGGACGACGAGCAGGCGGGGGAGGCGGTACGGGCCGCCTGGCAGCGCGGCATCCGGTACTTCGACACGGCTCCGCACTACGGCCTCGGTCTCTCCGAACGCCGGCTCGGCGCGGCCCTGCGCCGGTACGACCGCGCCCACTACACCGTGTCCACCAAGGTCGGCCGCCGCCTCGAACCCGCCGAGGGCACGGGGGACGACCTGGCCAACGGCTTCGCGGTACCCGCCACCCACCGCCGCGTCTGGGACTTCAGCGCCGACGGCATCCGCCGCACCCTGGAGGCGAGCCTGCACCGCCTCGGCCTGGACCGCGTCGACGTCGTCTATCTGCACGACCCCGACGACCACGCCGAGCAGGCCTTCCGCGAGGGCTACCCGGCCCTGGAGAAGCTGCGCGCCGAAGGAGTGGTCGGCGCGATCGGCGCGGGCATGAACCAGACCGCGATGCTCACCCGGTTCGTCCGCGACACCGACGTGGACGTGGTCCTCTGCGCGGGCCGCTACACCCTGCTCGACCAGAGCGCCGGCACCGAGCTGCTGCCCGCGGCGGCCGAGCGCGGGGTGTCCGTGGTCCTCGGCGGCGTCTTCAACTCGGGCCTGCTCGCGGATCCGAAGCCCGGGTCGACGTACAACTACACCCGGGCCCCACAGGAGTTGCTCGGCCGTGCCCTGCGCATGAAGGCGGTCGCCGAACGGCACGGCACCACCCTGCGCGCCGCCGCCCTGGCCTTCGCCGCCGCGCACCCGGCCGTCGCCTGTGTCCTGGCCGGTCCCCGTTCCGCAGCCGAAGTCCACGACGGTGCCGACCAGTTCGCGTCCCCAATCCCGCCGGAGTTCTGGCGCGAGCTGCGGGAGTCCGGCCTGCTGCCTGAAGAGGAAGGCCCGTCATGAGAGTCGCCCTGCACACCAAGGTCCGTCCCGACCGCATCGCCGCCTACGAGGCCGCCCATCGGGACGTCCCGAAGGAACTCACCGCCGCCATCCGCGCCGCCGGCGCCACCTCCTGGACCATCTGGCGCAGCGGCACGAACCTGTTCCACCTGCTGGAGTGCGTGGACTACGGCCGTCTGCTCGCCGAACTGGAGCAGCTGCCGGTCAACGTGGCCTGGCAGGCTCGCATGGCCGAGCTGCTCGATGTCGTACACGACTACTCGCGTGACGGCGCCGAAGCGGGGCTGCCCGTCGTCTGGGAGCTGCCGTGACCGTCGACGCCCACCACCACCTCTGGGACCTGTCCGTCCGTGACCAGGACTGGATCCCCGAAGACAGCCCGCTCAGGCGCGACTTCAGCCTGGCCGACCTCGAACCCGAGGCGCGGGCGGCCGGAGTCACCCGTACCGTCCTCGTCCAGACCGTCACGGTGCCCGAGGAGACCCCCGAGTTCCTGGCCCTGGCCGACATGCACGACCTGATCGCCGGTGTCGTCGGCTGGACCGACCTCACCCGCCCCGACATCGCCGACGAACTGGACCGACTGCGCGAACTCCCCGGCGGCTCCCGCCTGAAGGGCATCCGGCACCAGGTGCAGAGCGAGCCGGACCCGGAGTGGCTGCTGCGCCCTGACGTACGCCGGGGCCTGACGGCGCTCGCGGACGCGGGCCTCGTCTACGACCTCGTCGTCCTGCCCCACCAGCTCCCGGCGTGCGCCCAGGCCGCCGAGGCCCTTCCCGGGCTGACCTTCGTCCTCGACCACTTGGGCAAGCCGCCGATCGCCTCCGGAGCGCGGGAGCCCTGGGCCTCCGCCCTGCGCGCACTCGCCGCCCGCCCGAACACGGTCGCCAAGCTCTCCGGCCTGCTCACCGAGGCCGACCCCGCTTCCCGGGCCACGGCCGACCTGCGGCCGTACGCCGAGACCGCGCTGGCGGCCTTCGGCCCCGGCCGCCTGATGTTCGGCTCCGACTGGCCGGTGTGCACCCTGGCGGCCGCCTATGCCGAAGTCCTGGACGTGACAAGGGAGTTGACCGCCGGGCTCAGTGCGGCGGAACGCACGGCCGTCCACGAGGGCACCGCCACCCGCGTCTACGACCTCTGAACCGCCCCCGCCAGCCTGGTCGGCGGCAGATACTCGCGCACATACGTCCGCTCCCAGCACGCGCCCGTCTCCCGCAGCTCCCGCCAGGTGGTGTAGCGGTAGCGGAAGAGGCGGGCCCGGATGTAGCGGGGCGGGGTGTCCGCCGGGAAGGGGGAGCGGCGGAGCAGGCGCAGCGTGGCGCGGTCGTTCTCCAGCAGGCGTTCCACCAGTCCGCCGAACCAGTCGCCGGCGTAGGCCGGGGACAGCGCCGCGAACCACATCAGCCAGTCCAGGCGCAGATGGTAGGGGGCGAACTGGCGCGGCCAGTGCCGGGTGTCACCGGGCTTGCCCCGGAACTCGTACTCCCGCCAGTCCGAGTCCTCGCGGGGTAGTGCGTCCAGGGTGCCCTCGACCACCACCTCGTAACGGACCCGGCTGATGCTGCCGAACGCGCCATAGGTGTTCACCAGGTGCAGCGGGTCGAAGGAGCGGTTCATGACCTGGCGGCGGGAGACCATGTTCAGCACCGGGTGGTAGCTCAGGAAGACCAGCAGGGCCGCGACCGCGAGCACCAGGACCTCGTACCACAGCGGCGCCGCCGGCACGGGCGGCGCGGACCCGGGAAACCGGAGCGCGGACAGGGCCAGCACGATGGTGATCCAGTTCAGCCAGGAGAAGTTGCCGGACAATACCAGCCACAGCTGGGTCACGATCATGAGCGCGGCGGCGGCCGAGGCGATCGGCTGTGGTGTGAACAGCAGTACCGGCACGACGAGTTGGGTGAAGTGGTTCGCGGCGACCTCGACCCGGTGCAGCGGCCTCGGCAGACGGTGGAAGAACCAGCTCAGCGGGCCCGGCATGGGCTGTGTCTCGTGGTGGTAGTACAGGCAGGTCAGCTTCCGCCAGCACGCGTCGCCCCGCATCTTGATCAGCCCGGCGCCGAACTCGACCCGGAACAGGATCCAGCGCAGCAGGAACTGGACGACGATCGGCGGCGCCACCTCGTCGTTGCCGAGGAACGCCGCCAGGAAGCCCGTCTCCAGCAGCAGCGACTCCCAGCCGAACGCGTACCAGGTCTGGCCGACGTTGACGATCGACAGATACAGCGCCCAAGGCACCAGCCACAGCGGGATCACGGCCCACAGCGGCAGCAGGGAGTCCGCGCCGGCGAGCAGCGCCGCCGAGACCGCGCAGCCCGCCCAGGCGCAGCTCGCGAAGAAGCGGTCGGAGTAGTGCAGATGGAACAGGCTCGGGGCCCCTCGGAAGGGGATCCGCGCCACGAAGCGGGGGATCGGCAGCATGCCGCGCTCGCCCAGCAGAGCCCGGAACTGCAGAGCCGCCGTCACAAACGCGACCAGGTACACGGCAGCCAGAGCCCGCTGGAAGACCAGCCGGCTCAGCCAGTAGTCGGGAGCGGTGAACCAGTCCACGGCTGTGCGCGCCCTTCGTCGCGGCCAAACCGCCGGTGTCGTCTTCATCATGGACCGCCCCCGAGTTGCCGGCCAGACAGGCGCGATGCACACAATGAAGGGAAGTCACCCACAGTGATGCGGAGTGTACGGTGCGGATACCCGCCGGATTCATCGTCCTCGCCTGCGACCTCTCGGTGGCGCTCTTCGCCGCCGGCTGCGTCCGCCCCGGTGCCAAAGAGGCCCGGATGGGCGAGGCCGTCTATCGTCTCCCCGCCGCGGCGCGGGGGCCCGACCCCTTCACCGGCTCCATGGTCATCGCGACCGCCGCGCCGACGGCACCCGGCACGGGCAGTGCCGATCCCACCGCGCCCCCCACGGGCACGACCGCTCCCACCACCCGTGCGCCGGAGGGCGTCAGCACCACGGGACCGCCCGTCGCCGCGTCCTCCAGGCCCTGGGTGCCCGCCGCGCTGCTCGCCCTACCCCTGCGCGCGATGCGCGCCCTGTCCGGCGCGACCCCCGGCCTCTACGGCGGCACCGCACGCGTCGCCGCCTGCGACGTCGAGCGGCGGATCGGGCATCTGACGGCGGACCGGGCCAGGGCCGACGCCTTCGCCCGCGTGGCCGGCGTGTCCGGCGGCGGCCTGACCCGCTATCTGCAGGGCCTCACGCCGGTCGTGCTGCACGCCGACACCCGGGTCACCACCCACGGCTACCGCGGCAGGCACGCGGTCGCCTACCAGGCCGTGCTGCAGGCCGGCACCGCCGTCCTCATCGACGACCGGGGCGTGCCGCGGGTGCGCTGTGGCTGCGGCAACCCGCTGGGCGCACCCGCGCCGGGCAACGGTGGCGTCGGCACCCGGGGCAGCACCTGGTCCGGATACCGGCCGGACCAGGTGATCGCGGTGAGGCCGGCGCCGCGAGCCGTCACCAGCGTCACCATCGTCAACGTCGAGACCCGCACCTGGATCGAACGCCGGATCGGGCACGACGTGCGGGGCGACCACGTCGTACCGGCCCCCACCTGGGCCACCACCCGCCCCGACGCGCCCCTCCCGGCGGACCCGGCCGCCCCGGCCACCGCACAGCCGACCAGCACCCCGCCCGGCGCCCGGCAGACCCGGCCGGGAGCCTCTCCCGGCACCACCGGCTCTCCATCCGGCACCGCCACCCCGACCGCACCCAGCCGGCCCGCCGGGCGGAGCACCACACTCCCCGGTACGGCCGACCCGTGGAGCCCGCCGTTCCTCGACCTCACCCCGGACGCGCCCGGCACCACGCACCCGCCGCACGCGGTCGGCCCGCCCGACGGTTCCGACCTGCCCGACGGCGGACTGATCCCGTACGGCACCGCGGGCGACCGTCCCGTCGTACCCGGCGCGACGGGCGACGCCACCCCGCGCGCTTCGACGAGTCTTCCGACGAGTCTTCAGGGCGGCTGAGCCGCCTCGGCACCGGCCGTCGCAAGCCCCACGGCCTCCCGACGATCAGGTCGAAGAATCCGCTGAATCCTGGCAAGGTGGGCCCATGGCAGATGGGGGAGCGAGTGCCAGGTCACTCCCGGAGGACTGGCCCGCCCACCCGGACCCGATCCTGGCGCTCAACCGCATGGGCACCTTCGACTGGGACCTGGACACGGGCCTGTTCCACATGGACGCCCAGGCGCACCAGGTGTTCGACCTGCTGCCCGAGGAATACGACGGACGCCCCGAGTCCCTGGTCGTCCGGGTGCCGCAGTCCGAAGCCGCCCGGCTGGACGCGGTGGTGGCACGGGCCATCAAGGACGGCAGCGAGAACTACGGGGCCTACTTCCGCATCCGTCGCCGCGACGGCACCCCGCGCTGGACCCACACCCAGGGCTACATCCGCCGGGACGACACCGGCCGCCCGCGCCGGGTCGTCGGCATCGTCCGGGACGCCACCGAGGAACTCGCCGACAGCGAGGCACGCAGTGTGCGGGCCGCCCAGGACCAGGCGTTCCGCCGGCAGACCAACGTCGTCCAGGTCGTCTCGGCCGCCCTCGCGCACGCCCGCACCGTCCGGGATGTCATCGACGTCCTCAAGGACACCCGCGGCATCCGCCGCCTCGGTGCGACCAGCCTGGTGATGGGCCTGGTGGAGGCGGGCCGGATCCGCGTCGTCGCCGAGGCTCCCGTCGGCAGCTTCGTGCCCGTGGGCAGCCAGGTGAACCGCATCGACGAGCCGTACCCGATGAGCGAGGTCGTCCGCACCCTCGTGCCGCGCTTCATCGAGTCCCCCGAGGAGTTCGCCGAGGGCTATCCGATCCTCTGGCCGCACCTCGTCGACCTGCACATCACCTCGGCCGCCTATCTGCCGCTGATCGCCCAGGCCCGCCCGATCGGCGCGATGGGACTGCTCTACAGCGACCGGCGCGGCTTCTCCACCGAGGAGCGTGCCGTCCTGGTCGCGCTCGGCAGCAGCATCGCGCAGAGCCTGCAGCGGGCCATGCTCTACGAGCAGGAGAAGGACCTCGCCCAGGGCCTGCAGCAGGCCATGCTGCCCCGCACCATCCCCAGCGTCCGCGGCGCCGACATCGCCGTCCGCTACCGCGCGGCCACCGTCGGAGGCACCCGCGGCCGGGACATCGGCGGCGACTGGTACGACCTGATCCCGCTGCCCGGCGGCCGGGTCGGTGCGGTCATCGGTGACGTCCAGGGCCACGACACCCACGCCGCCGCCGTCATGGGCCAGCTGCGGATCGTGCTGCGCGCCTACGCCGCCGAGGGCCACACCCCGGCCACCGTGATGGCCCGCGCCTCCGTCTTCCTGCACGAACTCGACACCGACCGCTTCGCCACCTGCCTGTACGCCGAGGCCGACCTGTCCACCGGAGTCGTCCAGGCGGTCCGCGCCGGGCACATCGACCCGCTGATCCGGCACAGCGACGGAACCTGCTGCCGGGTCCCGGTCGAGGGCGGGCTGCCGCTCGGCCTGTCCGCCGAGTTCAGCCGGCTGGAGTACCCCGTCTCGACCCTCGAACTCGACCCCGGCCACACCCTGCTGCTGTGCACCGACGGGCTGATCGAACAGCCCGGCACCGACCTCGACGACGGCATGCGTCGCCTGACGACACTGGTCGCGGCCGCCCCCGAGGACGTGCGCGGGCTCGCCGACCGGCTGATCCAGCTGGCCGAGGATCGGGGCGGCGACGACGACGTGGCGCTGCTCCTGCTGCGCCGCCGCACCCCGGAGGCCCCGCGGGCCGGCGGCCGGCTGCAGCAGCACGTGGTCCCCGGCGACCCGGAGGCCCTCACCCACGCCCGGCACATGATCCGCGCCGCGGTCCGCTCCTGGGGCGCCGGCGACCGCGCCGACGAGGTCGAGCTGGTCGCCGACGAACTGATCACCAACGCGCTGATGCACACCGAGGGCTCCGCGATCGTGACCCTGCGGGCGCTCGGCGACGGCGACGGCAGGCTGCGGATCGAGGTCGAGGACTCCTCCAGCGCCCTGCCCCGGCGCCGTGAGGCGGGTGAGGACGGCGTCTCCGGCCGGGGCCTGTTCCTCGTGGAAGAGCTCGCCGACGCATGGGGCGTGGAGGCGCGCGGCGGCGGCAAGGCCGTGTGGTGCGAGTTCCGCCTCGACGGCTGACGGGACTCGGCTCGGGGGAGTTGTCAGTACCGGGTGGCACTCTGGACCCATGCCGGAACTGCCCGAGGTAGAAGCGCTCAAGGACTTCCTCACCGAGCACCTGATCGGCCACGAGGTCGTGCGGGTGCTGCCGGTCGCCATCAGCGTCCTGAAGACGTACGACCCTCCGGTCGGCGCGTTCGAGGGCAGCGAGGTCACCGCCGTGCACCGGCACGGGAAGTTCCTCGACATCGAGGGCAGCGCCGGCCTGCACCTCGTCACCCACCTGGCCCGCGCCGGCTGGCTGCAGTGGAAGGACCGGCTGCCGGACGGCCCGCCCAAGCCGGGCAAGGGCCCGCTCGCGCTGCGTGTGGCGCTGGAGACCGGGGAGGGCTTCGACCTCACCGAAGCCGGCACCCAAAAGCGCCTCGCGGTGTACGTAGTCCGCGATCCGCAGCAGGTCGAGGGCATCGCCCGGCTCGGCCCCGATCCCCTCGCCGCCGACTTCGACGAGGAACGCCTCGCCGCCCTGCTGAAGGACGAGAGACGCCGGCTGAAGGGCGCGCTGCGGGACCAGTCCCTGATCGCGGGCGTCGGCAACGCCTACAGCGACGAGATCCTGCACGCCGCGAAGATGTCCCCGTTCAAGCTCGCCGCCTCCCTGACCCCGGACGAGACCCACCGGCTGTACGCGGCCCTGCGCGCCACGCTCACCGAGGCGGTCGACCGCTCCCGGGGTGTGGCCGCCGGACGGCTGAAGGCCGAGAAGAAGGGCGGCCTGCGTGTCCACGGCCGCACCGGCGAACCCTGCCCGGTGTGCGGGGACACCATCCGCGAGGTCTCCTTCAGCGACTCCTCCCTGCAGTACTGCCCCACCTGCCAGACGGGCGGAAAGCCCCTGGCGGACCGCAGACTCTCCCGGCTGCTGAAGTGAACTCCCGCCCCAGTGCCGGGCCGCGGCGGCCGGTCAGCCGGAGCAGGGCGTGCTGGTCGGCCGCCGACCAGGTGTCGTACGCGCCCGGGCGCGTAACGGCTTGCCTCATGAGAGTCCTCTGAGAGTCCTCGGTCGAGTCCCGATGCCGTCACTGTGCCCGGAGCGTGACCAGATGCTGCCCGTCGGTCGTGCGTACCTCGTACCGGTCGATCTGGTCCGGGTGCATTGTGGAGGACCCGAGCGTGGTGAAGGTGTCGGCGGCGTGGTCGGGCTCGGTCCACGTGCCGGCGATCTGTTCGGAGCCGTCGCGGCCCACGACGACGAGCCGGCATCGGTGCGGGCCGGTGCCGTCCTTCACCCGCAGCAGCAGCCGGCTGCCCGTGTCCCCGTCGTCGGCCGTGACCTCGGCCCACACCCCGGTCTGTGGATCGGCCGCCGCCGTGACGTGCGCGGCCGGCTCCCGATGGCCGGCGAAGGCCACGATCCCCGGACCGGCGACGGCCAGCACCACCGAGGCGGCCAGACCGTACAGGAAGCGCCGGCGGAGCACCCGCTGCCGACGCGCGGCCTCGCCGAGCAGCCGGTCCAGCAGCCGGGGACCGGGCTGCGCCATGGGGTGCACAAAGCGCGGCGTGGCCCGGCGGTACAGCATCAACTGCCGTGCGGCGGGACCGAATTCGGTCACCTGCGCCGCGCACTGCGGGCACTCCATGAGGTGGTCCTCGAAGCGGAAGGCCTCCGCCTCGTCCAGCACGCCGAGCGCGTACGCGCCGACGTCGCGATGCCTTTCCAGGGACCTCATGCCGAATCCTCGTGCCGATGGGTGCGGGTTGGGTTACTCCGTGCACCCATCCGTACGCAGCCGACAGCCGAATCACTCAAGCCACCCACAGAATCCCGGAGAGGAGATTCGGAGCGGTCCGGCCCGCGGATTGGTCGGATTTCGAGAAACCTCGGAATGGACCTCGGAAAGGGCCTCAGAAGAGGTGGATCGCGAGGTGTCCGAGGGGAAGCCCGAGCCGCCAGGCCGGGGTCCACACCTTCGGCCCGTCGTCCTCGCCGGTCAGCGCACCGCCGCCCGGCACCGCGTCCAGGTCCGGCGCGAGCAGCTCCGTCTCCTCCAGCCAGCGCCAGGCGTCCGCTGCGAGCGCCAGGTCGGGGGAGCGGGTGCCAGACCGCTCGGCCGCGTCGGCCAGCTCGGCCATGCGCTCGTGCACCCAGTCCCGCCACGGCTGGTCGTAGGCGGTCAGTGACAGCCAGTTCTCCAGCTGGGAGATCACCCGGATGCCGGACAACTCGCCGTCGGTGTCGGACAGGAAGACGGTGAGCGCCAGGGCGTCCCGGCCGGCCCGGAACTCGAAGGACGTCGGCGGCATCAGATCGCCGGTGCGCAGCAGCTCGTCGGCGATGTACTCCGCGTACAACCAGGCCATGGGGACGGTCAGTTCACCGCCGTCGGTGCCGTCCGTGCTCTCGTGCCCTCTGTGCAGCATCCCTTCCTGCCCTTCCTCCGGTACGTACGCGTCGCCCGAGCCCCGTCAGGGCCGCGGCCCCGGCCCTCGGCCGGGACGCGCATGAGGACAGCCCATTGCCCGAACGGGGGCCACAGCAAGGCGCTTTGCGAGAGCTTTGCACTGCGGCCGGTTTCAGTGCAGGTCGGCCGCATAACCCGGAAGGACCCGGCGCAGCGCGCGCAGCGCGTAGAACGCGCGGGATTTCACGGTACCGGGTGGCACGCCCAGGGTCTGCGCCGCTTCCGCCACACTGGCCCCGAGGAAATACACGAGTACCAGGACGTCACGGTGCTCCGGCGTGAGTGTCTTCACAGCCTCCCGGACGTCGAGCATCGCGGCGGCCCGTTCGGCATGATCGGCCGTCACCCGCGCGGTCTCCGGGATCTCGTCACCGGTCTCCGGCGGCCGTGCCTGCCGGGCCCGCCGGGCGTCGATCGCGAGCCGCCGGGCGACCGTCAGCAGCCAGGGCCGTACGGAGTCGAAGTCGTCGGCGTGCAGCGCCTCGGGATGCTGCCAGGCGCGCACCAGGGTCTCCTGGACGAGGTCCTCGGCGCGCTGCCGGTCTCCGTCGCAGAGTCTGAGCAGCAGGGTGAAGAGGGGTCCGCCGTGCTCGCGCTGGAGCGCGGCCAGTTCGTGGTCGGCGGTCGTCGTCCGGTGGGTCGGTGCCATGGTCCCGTGGATGAGTGAGGTTCCGGCCGTCATGGCCGTATGGCAGCACAGGGCGCGGCCGGGGAACAGAGCGCGCGCACGGGTCCGCGCGGGACGCTCGATCGCGTCGGCGAACGGCCGGGCGGACGTCCGGGCGCACGCTTCGGCACGGCACCGGATGGGCTAAGGACAGCGCTCAGGCTGTTTATCCGATGAGCCAGCTTCGTACTCATATGCCCGTGATGGCCTTGTCGGTAAATACGACATTCCTGGGGTGTGGTGATGATCGGACGAAGACAACAGGTGGCCCTGGTCCTCACCGCCGTCCTCGCGGCCGCGGCCGCCTGCCAGGACCATGCGCGCAAGGAGTCCGGGCACGCGGCCCCGGTCGGGTCCCCCACCCGCGGCTTCACCCTCGTCGCCTCCGGTGACGTCCTGCCCCACACCTCCGTCATCGACCGGGCGGCCTACGACTCCGGCGAGGGCGGCTTCGACTTCCGGCCCATGCTCTCCGGCGTCCAACCCGTCGTCGCCCGCGCGGATCTGGCGCTCTGTCACATGGAGACCGTCTACGGAGCCGACGGCGAGTACTCCGGCTACCCCGCCTTCAAGTCACCGCCGCAGATCGCCCAGGGCCTCGTCGCGACCGGCTACGACGGCTGCTCCACCGCCTCCAACCACTCCCTGGACGACGGGGCGGAGGGCATCCGCCGCACCCTGGACGCCATGGACCGGGCCGGCCTGCGGCACGCCGGCACCGCCCGCAGCCAGGCCGAGGCCCACTCGGTCACGATCCTGCAGGCCGGCCCCGCCAAGGTCGCCCACCTCGCGTACACCTTCGGCACCAACAGCACGGCGGTGCCCTCCGGCCGGCCCTGGGCCGTGAACCTCATCGACGAGCGGCGCATGATCGCCGACGCGCGTGCCGCCCGGCGGGCCGGCGCCGATGTGGTCGTGGTCTCGGTGCAGTGGGGCACCGAATGGCAGGACGCCCCGGACCAGCTGCAGCTCGGCCTCGCCCAGCGGCTCACCGCCGCCACCACCGACGGCCGCCCGGACATCGACCTGATCCTCGGCACCCACGCCCATGTCCCGCAGGCGTACGAGAAGGTCAACGGGACCTGGGTGATCTACGGCATGGGCGACCAGATCGCCGGCGCGATGTACAACGCCCAGGGCGTCCGGGACGCGCGCGGCAACGAGTCGACGATCGGCCGCTTCACCTTCGCCCCGCCCGCCCGGCAGGGCGACCGCTGGCGGGTCACCAAGGCCGAGTTCATCCCGCAGCTGTACGACCTCGACGCCGGCCGGGTGGTGGACGTCAACCGGGCCATCGACGACGGCGCCGCCCTGGACGGGGTGCGCAACCGCATCCGGGACGTGGTGCTCAGCCGCGGCGCCGCCAAGGACGGCCTGGTCATGGGGGAGTGATCACCCCGTGCTATTCCGCAGGCCGCCGCCCGGCCAGCGCCGAGCGCTTGTAGGAGTAGCCGAAGTAGACCACGCAGCCGATCACGAACCACACCGCGAACCGGACCCAGGTCTCCCACATGAGGAATGTGATCAGCCAGATCGAGAAGACGACACCCAGCGCCGGCACGACGGGCATCCACGGCGTACGGAAGGTGCGCGGCAGCTCCGGACGCCGGTAGCGCAGCACGATCACCGCAGCGCACACCACCACGAACGCCAGCAGGATGCCGATGTTGGTCAGTTCGGCCGCCGAGCCGATCGGGACGAACCCGGCGATGGCGGCCGACGCCGCCCCGACGATCCAGGTCACGCGGGTCGGCACGTGGCGTGTCGGGTGCGTCTTCGCGAACCAGCGGGGCAGCAGCCCGTCACGGGACATGGAGAACCAGACACGGGTCACGCCGAGCATGAACGTGAACATCACCGTGAGGATGCCGATGATCGCGCCCACCGCGATCACGTCCGCGAGCCGGTCCAGGCCCACCGACTTGAAGGCGGTGGAGAATCCGCTCTTGGGGTCGATGTGCCGGTAGTTCTGCATGCCCGTCAGCACCAGGCAGGCCGCCACGTACAGCACCATCGAGACCACCAGCGAGTAGATGATCGCCTTCGGCATGTGCCGCTGGGCGTCCTTGGACTCCTCGGCCGCCGTCGACATGGCGTCGTAGCCGAACACCGCGAAGAACACGGTGGCCGCCCCGGTGAAGGCGCCGCCGACGCCGTACGGGAAGAACGGGTGGTAGTTCGCCGTGTCGATGTGGAACACACCGACCCCGATCACCAGCAGCACCACCAGCACCTTCAGCGCCACCACCAGGGTCTCGAAGCGGGCCGCGCTGCGGATGCCCAGGTTCAGCAGCCAGGCGATCAGCAGGCACAGGATCGCCGCGAACAGATCGACCCGGTGTCCGTCCCCGGTGCCCGGAGCGCCCAGCATCCAGTGCGGCAGATGCGCGCCCGTCTCCTCGACCAGGAAACTGAAGTACCCCGAGATGCCGATGGCCACCACCGCCACGATCGCGGTGTACTCCAGCAGCAGGTCCCAGCCGATGAACCAGCCCGCGAACTCTCCGAGCACCGCGTAGCCGTAGGTGTACGCCGATCCCGCCTTCGGGATCAGCCCGGCGAACTCGGCGTACGACAGTGCCGCACAGGCGCTCGCCACACCGGCGACCAGGAACGACACCAGCACCGCGGGTCCGGCCGTGCCGTTGGCCACAGTGCCGGCCAGCGTGAAGATGCCGGCGCCGATGATGCCGCCCACGCCGATGGCGGTGAGCTGCCACAGGCCCAGGGACCGGTCCAGCCGGGTGCCCTCGCCGACCTCGGTCTCCTCGATGTGCTCGATGGGTTTGCGGCGGAGAATCCCCTCACCCGCGCGGAGCTTGGCCATACGCCTCACCTCTTCCCCGACGGCAACGCCTGACGGCGGATCATGATGTCTCAGGGGCGGCGCGCAGGGAAGACGCCACGCACGGCCCAGGCCGGCGTCCAGATCCGGGCCGCGGGCCCGGACCGACTGCCCGGCGCTGAGACGAGCCCCGGGTGCGTGTATGCGGCGCCTCAGACCAGGGAGCGCGGGTACGCCGGCGTCGAGCCGGTGAGCGGGATGCACCGACGACCGTGCGCGCGTCTAAGACCGTCACCACGTCGAGGGCCGTGCCGCCCCGATCACGTCGACACGCAGGGCAGAGCCACAACCAACGGTTGTACGAGTGGGCTGCGCCCGCACGACCGGGTCCCCCGCACCTTGTCCGCCTGGCCGATCGCCGGCAAGGCCACCACGGCCGCCCTGATCGCCCTGTGGGGCGTGCCGGCGAGCCTCACAGGACCGTCTACAGCCCTCGCCGGCGTTCTGCTGCCCGCGCCCCGCCCCCGCCTCTACGGGAGCCTCGGGAGGCTACGGAACTACCGTCACCGGCCAGCGTCCCGCCTTCACCAGCCGAACCGCCACCGAGCCGATGATCCGGTGCCCCGCCTGCTCCGAGGCGCCCACGACCACCGCGTCCGCCTTGAGGTCGTCGGCCGCTTTCACCAGGCCGTTGTAGGGGTCGCCGCGGAAGGTGTGGAACTCCCAGCGCACCTCGAATATCCCCTTGACCCGCTCGGCCGCCTCCCGGATGTACGTGACCAGGTCCTCGGCGATCTCGTCGGTCGTCTCCGCCACCGGCGCCCCGAGAGCCGCTCCGGCCGCCAGCACCGGCTGCACGTACACCACGGCCAGCAGCGCGTGCTGCCGCCGGGCGAGCCCGCCCGCGTACGCGGCCGCCCGCAGCGAGGAGTCGGAGCCGTCCACCCCGACCACGATGACCTTCGGCCCGTCCGTACCGCGCTCGAACCCCGAATGCGAGGGCGAGTGCTGCTCGTGCTGATCCGTCACGACGAGAGGCTATCGGAATCGACCGTTCCCGCGGAGACGAGGGGCTGTCCCACACCGGGAGACACGGCCGGGCGTCGGCTGTACGGCACCGGTGCCGGGTGCCACCTCCGGAGCGGGTCGTCGGCCGTGCGGTACGGGTGTGGGCGCTGTGGCCCCGGGGACGGGCCGCGCCTCGTGTCGTAGGGCCCCGGGCCCCGGCTCGACGGGCGGGCCGCGCCTCGTTCGGCACGGGCAGGGCGCGGTCTCGACGGACCAGCCGCGCTGCCTTCGGCACGGCTCCCGTGCCGGCTCGACGGGCCGGCCACATGCCGTTCGGCATGGGCTCGGGCGCCGTCTCCACGGGCCGGCAACGCACCGTCCGGCAAGAGCTCTGGCGCCCTCTCGACGGGCGAGGCGCGCGACCCCTTCCTAGAGTCGACATCATGACCGCCAGCGCGGAGCCCGTCGCCCGCAGCGACCTCGGGGCCCCGGCCGGCCCGCCCGCGATCGGGCGGCTCGGCTGGGTGCCCGAGGCCTTCGCGGTGCTCTTCGCCGCCCTCGGCCTGCTGTGCGCCCTGCTCGCGCTCATCGAGCCGCTGCGCGGCGTGCTCCGCCCGGTCGCCCACATCCTCGACCAGCTGCTGATACCCATCAGCGCCAACCTGGCCTACGCCGTCTTCCTGTTCCTGCTGGCCGGCGCCATCGCGGCCCGCAAGAAGGTCGCCTGGTGGCTGGTCGTCGTCTATCTCGGCCTGCTCGTCCTCACCGACGCGCTCGGCCTGATCCTGGGCCAGTACGCCCAGTCGGTGCCGTCCTTCGTCCTGTGCGGCCTGCTGCTGCTCCTGCTCGTCCTGGCCCGCAGGGAGTTCTACGCCGCCTCCCGCCGCGGCGCCCTGTGGCGGGCCATCGGCGTCCTGCTGGCCGGGCTCGCCGTGGCCATCCTGCTCGGCTGGGGCCTGGTGCTGCTCTTCCCGGGCACGCTGCCGGCGAACGAGCATCTGGTCTGGGCGGCCGACCGGGTCCTCGGCGGACTGTTCCCGCCCGGCACCTTCTCCGGCCGCCCGCCCCGCAAGGTCACCTTCGTGCTCGGCCTGCTCGGCGCCCTCGCCCTGCTCAACGCGGCCGCCACGCTGTTCCGTTCCCAGCGCCTGGAAGCCGCCCTGCACGGCGACGAGGAGGCCCGCATCCGCCTCCTCCTCTCGGCCTACGGCGCACGGGACTCCCTCGGCTACTTCGCCACCCGGCGCGACAAGGCCGTCGTCTTCTCGCCCAGCGGCAAGGCCGCCGTCACCTACCGTGTCGAGGCCGGCGTCTGCCTCGCCAGCGGCGACCCCGTCGGCGACCCCGAGGCCTGGCCGCACGCCATCGCCGCCTGGCTGGACCACGCCCGCCGCTACGCCTGGGTGCCCGCCGTGATGGGCGCCTCCGAGGACGGCGCCCGCGCCTACGCCCGCGCCGGACTCGGCGCCCTCCAGCTCGGCGACGAGGCGATCGTGCACGTGGCCGCCTTCGACCTGGACGGCCGCGACATGCGGGTGATCCGGCAGGCCGTGCACCGCGTCCGGCGCACCGGCGCCACCTGCCGCATCCGCCGCCACGCCACCCTCACCGAACACGAGATGGAGGAGATCGTCGACAAGGCGGACGCCTGGCGCGACACCGAGACCGAGCGCGGCTTCTCCATGGCCCTGGACCGGCTCGGCGACCCCGCCGACGGCGACTGCCTGCTCGTGGAGGCCCTCGGCGAGGACGGTCGGCTCCTCGCCCTGCTCTCCTTCGTGCCCTGGGGTCGCGACGGCGTCTCCCTGGACCTGATGCGCCGTGACCGCGCCGCACCCAACGGGGTCATGGAGTTCATGGTCGCCGACCTGTGCGCCGCCGCTCCCAAGCTGCGCGTCCGCCGCATCTCACTGAACTTCGCGGTCTTCCGGTCGGTCTTCGAGGAGGGCGCCCGGATCGGCGCCGGACCCGTCCTCAGGCTCTGGCGCCGTCTGCTGCTTTTCTTCTCCCGCTGGTGGCAACTGGAGGCCCTGTACCGCTCCAACGCCAAATACCACCCGGAGTGGTACCCGCGGTTCATCTGCTACGGCGAGACCGCCTCCCTCGCCCGCATCGGCCTGGCCTCCGGCATCGCCGAAGGCTTCGTCTCCGTCCCGTCGTTGCGCAAACTCTGGGGAAAGGGGCACCCGAAGACCGGGCAGCGGCCCGCCACCGCCCACGGGCTGCCGCCCCTGACGGAGCTCGGCCTCGACGGAGGGGACCGGGCCGGGCCCGCAGCCCCGGACGCGGGCCTGCCCGAACAGGTCCGCGTCCGGCACCACAAGCTGGACGGACTCCGCGCCACCGGCACCGACCCCTACCCGGTCGGCGTCCCCGCACCCACCCACGCCCTCGCCGACGTGCCCCCCGACGCGGACGTCACCGTGGCCGGACGGCTCATGCTGGTCCGCGACTTCGGCGGGATCGTCTTCGCCGTGCTGCGCGACTGGTCCGGCGACCACCAGATCGCCCTCACCCGCAGCGATTCCGGTGCCGCCCTCGACCGCTTCACCGCCGGCTGCGACATCGGCGACCACATCACCGCCACCGGTCGCACCGGCCTGAGCGACCGGGGCGAACCCACTGTCTTCGTCACCTCCTGGCAGCTCACCGGGAAATGCCTGCGCCCGCTGCCCGACAAACACCGCGGCCTCACCGACCCCGAGGTGCGGGTCCGCCGCCGCTATCTCGACCTCGCCACCAGCCCCGCCGCCCGCACCGTGATCCGGGCCCGCTCCGCCGCCGTACAGGCGCTGCGCCAAGGGCTGCTGGACCGCGGCTTCGTGGAGGTCGAGACCCCGATGCTGCAGCAGATCCACGGTGGCGCGAACGCCCGCCCCTTCACCACTCACATCAACGCCTACGACCTCGACATGTATCTGCGCATCGCCCCCGAGCTGTATCTGAAGCGGCTGTGCGTCGGCGGCCTGGAGAAGGTCTTCGAACTGGGCCGCACCTTCCGCAACGAGGGCGTCTCCTACAAGCACAACCCCGAGTTCACGATGCTGGAGGCCTACCAGGCGTACGCCGACTACGACGTCATGCTCGACCTCACCCGCGAGCTGATCCAGGCCGCGGCGACCGCCGCCCTCGGCTCCCCGGTGGCCCGCAAGGACGGGCGGGAGTACGACATCTCCGGGCCCTGGCCGGTTAAGACCGTCCACGGCGCGCTCTCCGAGGCGCTGGGGGAGGAGATCGGCCCCGGCACCGAACTGCTGCGTCTGCACCGGCTCTGCGACCGGGCCGGGGTGCCGTACACCGCCGACGACGGGCCCGGGGACGTCGTCCTGGAGATGTATGAGCGGATCATCGAGGAACGCACCCAACTCCCCACCTTCTACAAGGACTTCCCGACCTCCGTCGCGCCGCTGACCCGGCAGCACCGCACCGACCCGCGGCTCGCCGAGCGCTGGGACCTCGTCGCCTTCGGCACCGAACTCGGCACCGCCTACTCCGAGTTGACCGACCCCGTGGAGCAACGGCGGCGGCTCACCGAGCAGTCCCTGCGGGCCGCGGGCGGCGACCCGGAGGCCATGGAGCTGGACGAGGACTTCCTGGAGGCCCTGGAGTACGCGATGCCCCCGACCGGCGGCCTCGGCCTCGGCGTCGACCGCCTGGTGATGTTCCTCACCGGCCTGACGATCCGCGAGACCCTCCCGTTCCCGCTGGTGCGCCGCCGCTGAGACCCGTCCGCTGCCGGGCGACCACGACGATCCCGGCCGCCGGGCGGACGAACGGCGACACACCCGGCCCGGCACCGAGCGGCCGCGACGAGTTCAGCCCCCCGGGGTAGCCGGTAGCCCCCGGGGCAGCGCCCCGCTCTCCCGGCCCGCGTGAACCCCGGCACCACCCCGCGACGGCACCACCCCGCCTGGCGGACCCCACCGCCCCCGCACTCGGCCGTCCGGGTGTATTCCCGCAGCCGCATCAGTGTCGCTGCGGTGCGCCGGAGTTCGGTGGGGCGACTGATGAGTCATGCAGAAGGATCATTTCTTCACCCGGCGCCGGATGCTCCTCGCCGGCGCCGCCACCCTGGGCGCCGCGGGGACCGCGAGAGGCGTTCTGGCGGGCGGTGCCACGGAGACCACCCGGGCTGCTCCTCCGGTCTCCGGCCCACAGGCCCGTCAGGCGCTCAAGCCCTCCGCCTTCCGGCTCCAGCCGCTCACCGGTGACGGGCCGCCGCACACCGAGCCGCGGAAACTGAAGGTCCGCAGGGAACCCATCCTCCAGATCTCCGGGCGCGGCCGGCGCATGATGCTGACCTTCGACGACGGGCCCAACCCGGACTACACCCCGCACATCCTGGACGCCCTCGACAAGTACGACGTGCGGGCGATGTTCTTCGTGTGCGGCGAGTGCGTGGCCGACTACCCGGAACTCGTGGCCCGGATGGCCGACGAAGGCCATGTGGTCGGCAACCACACCTGGACGCATCCGCTGCTGACGACCCTCAACCGCAAGCAGATCCACTCCGAGATGAAGCGCACGAGCGACATCATCGAGCACACCTACGGCGAGCCCCCGCAGTGGTTCCGCGCGCCCTACGGCGCCTGGAACCGGGCCGCGTTCCAGCTGGGAGCCGAGATGGGCATGGAGCCGATGGCGTGGACGGTCGACACCACCGACTGGATGGAGCCCGGCACCGACACCATCATCGACCGGGTGGAGAGCGGCGCCGCCCCCGGGGTCGTGGTGCTCTCCCACGACGCGGGCGGCGATCGCTCGGAGACCGTGCACGCGATCCGTGAATGGCTGCCCTATCTCCTCGACTCCGGATATCACCTGACGGTTCCGCCCCGCCGCGTGTGACGGTTCTCCGGGCTTTTCCCACCCGGCCGCGGTGGCTCAGCTCACCGCGACCAGGCGGGCGAAGACGACGACATTTCCGTCGTATCCGTTCCGCTTGGAGAATCCGCCGCCGCAGGTGATGACCCGGAGTTCCGGAGTTCCCTTCGAGCCGTAGACGCGCTCACCCGGGAACCGGTTCTTCGAGAAGACCTCGACGCCGTAGGTCTCGAACACCGCGGTTCTTCCGTCCTTGCGCAGGACCTCGATCCGGTTTCCCTTCTTCAGCGCCCCGAGTCCGTAGAACACGGCGGGACCCCGCTGGTTGTCGACGTGCCCCACGACGACGGCGGTGCCCTTCTCGCCGGGGGAGACCGCACCGGTGAACCAGCCGGCCAGGTTGGCGTTGTCCGCCGGTGGCGCGCCGACCCAGCCGTCCGCGTTCAGACCGACGGGCATGACCGGGGCGTTGACCCGGATCGCGGGGATCCGGATCCGGTCGACGGTGGAGAAGTCGAGCGGCTTCGCGGGCGCGCTGAAGGTGCCCATGCCGGTACGGATGTCCGGAGCCGCCGCCGAGGCGGGCTGCGGCGGACCGACGTCGAACTCCCCCGAACCATTGCGCAAGAGCGCCAGGCCGGTCAGCAGGAGAAGCGCCATCACGCCCCATGGGGCGCGTTTCCTGCGCCGCTCGTCTTCTTCGGCAAGTTCGGCCAGCTCCGAGAGCGTGGACAGGTCGGACGCAAGCATGTGCCAGCCCCTCTCGACGCGGCCGTTACCACCTCCATCGCGCATGAGAAAACGCTAAGTCCCGCGCGCGCGGCGGGCGACGGGTGGAGCGGCGAACGGGTGGCCGACGGCCCGCGTGGTGCGCCATCCGAGTTGCCGTTCCCAGCATTTTTCTGACGGTCTGTGACCTGCGGCAATATCCGATTGTGTGCTTTTTGTCGGGCGTGTTGCCTCACCAGGACGGACGATTCTCGACATGCGGGCGTGTTCCGCGCGCCCCACGGTCTTCCCGGGAGGCGTTTTCTCGCCGATCGACCGGGGACAGGTCCCGGACCGCCTCCCGCGGAGGATCACATGCGAAACCAACGTGCCCTGGTGGCCGCGTGCGCCGCGGTCGCCGTGCTCGGGCTCGCCCCCCCTGTGGCCGTCGCGGACGGCATGGGCGACGGCGGCGCGCCGTCCAGCGGCAGTGCGGGCTTCGGCAATGGCGGCGGCCTGTCCAACGGCGGCAACCCGGGCGGGGTCCCCGGCAGCGGCGGCCTCAGCAGCAACTTCAACTTCGACGGCCACTTCAACGACAACGACAACGACGACGACAGCAGCAACGGTAACGGCAACCGCGGCTTCGGCGACGACGGCCGTGACGCGGGCCGGGGCGACGACAACGGGAACGCCGGCAGCGGGAACGCCGACAACCGGAACGCCGGGAGCGGGGGCGAGCTCGGCGGTCGCGGCGACGGTGGCGCGATGCACATCGTCGCCGCCCCCGGCGTGATCGCGAGCGGCGCCCGGCTCACCGTCACCGTCGACGGCTGCCAGGGCGGCACGATCTCCTCCCGCGCCTTCCCGACCACCCGGCTCAACCCGTTGCGCGAGGACGTCTCGCGCGCGCGAGCCAGGATCGACAGCGACGCCCGTCCTGGCCACTACGACGTCACGGCCCACTGCGACGGCCGCAGCCTGCTGCACCCGGCCGCGTTCACCGTGCTCGGCGGCGTCCAGGGCGGGTTCGGCGGCGGCATCACCTCGGGTGCCACACGGGCCGACATGGCGATCGGCGCCGGACTGGTGGCCTGGGCCGTCGTCGGGGGCGGCATGTACTGGCTGCGTCGCCGGAAGGAGAAGCGGTTCTGACGCCCCGTCGTCCGCTGTTCCGGACTCCTGGCTCGCCCCCGCGCACGGCGTACGGCGATACGGCGATCGCCCCGGTCCCTGCGGGAACCGGGGCGAAGCCTTTCAGCAGGGGCGGCCGGCCGCTGTCCGCAGGGGCGTGGCGGCAGGGTGTAGGGACTATCCGGTGATGCCCGGGAACAGGTTCATGAACGGTTCCGCGGTCACCGCGATGCCCCGGCTGTAGGGGGCGTCGAAGTCCCAGATGAGGAACAGCATGAACGCGATGGTCGCGGAGAACAGCCCGGCCAGGACCAGTTCCCGTTTGGTGCGCCGGATCTGCAGCGCGAACACCATGCCGACGGTGACCACCGCCCCGGTGAGCAGGCCCCACCACACCACCGACGGCATGGTGTCCCCGGTGGAGTCGGCGCGCGCGTTGCGTGCCTGGTCGGCGGCGGTCATCTGGTCCAGCAGCGGCTGGTAGGCCTGCGCCTCGAAGTCGTTCTTCGGCTGGTAGTCGGTGACGTCCTGGCGGACCTTCTGCAGCAGCTGTGCGCCGCGGTCGGTGACGCGCTCCTGGTGGGACATCGTCTTCCACTCATGGTCGACCACATAGCTGACATAGGTGTTGACATCGGCCCGGATCCGGTCGCGGACGTTCGGCGGATAGACCCGGACCCGCTCGGAGATCTCGTGCAGGGCCTGGGCCTCGTTCTGCACATGGTCCTGGGCGGAGTTGCGGGCTTCCCACACACCGGCGATGGCCAGACCCAGGACGATGGCGTACACGACGCCGATCCACATCGTCATGTACTCGATGACGTCCGGGGTCTCGCTGGGATCCTCGTCCACGGGGGCGCGTTTGTTCCGTAGCAGGGTGACGACCACCACCACGGCACAGGCCGCCAGCATCGCGAGGACGAGAACAAGCCAATCCGGCAACGGATACCTCCAAAAGGTGAGCCGGCCCACGCGTCAGCGCGGGCGCAGCGCCGCGACGGCGACGATCGCCGGCACGGTGATGAGCAGGACGTAGACGACCGGCGCGGTGTGGGCGGGCGCGGTGTGCGCGACGGGGTGCGGGTGATACGCCGGATAGCTCACCTTCGTCGCGAGGGGGCGCACGGTGGGGGCGGGGCGCGGCGTCGGTTCGGGCCTGGGCGTCGGCGTCGGTGTGGGGGTGGGGGTGGGAGTCGGCGTCGGCCGGGGCGCCGGCGGAGCGGGGGCGGGCCGGGCCGGCGGCTTGGGTTTCGGGGTGGGCTTCGGCACCGGGCGCGGAGTCGGCGTCGGCTTTGACGGGGGCGGAGTCGGGGCGGGCGTGGGCCGGCACGGTGGCAGGGCGGGGTCCGGCCAGGGCGGTGAGGCCGGCCAGTGGTGGCCGCCGGCGTACGCCAGCGCCACCGTGCCGTCCGGGCCCGCCGAGGCGTACGCACAGGCGTCGGCGGACGCGCTGCCGACCGGGCAGCCCACCAGGGTCCAGGTCAGCGCCATCAGGGCCAACACCCGTGCGGCGGGCGCACATCGGGTCACTTCGGGTCCATGCACGACGAAGATCATGGGGGTGCCGATGGCAGTCGTACGTCGTAGTGCGCCGGGATTGCTCCGAAAGGGGGACATAGCGCGATCAATGGTTTGACGTGGTGCAGGGCGTGGTGCAGGGCGTCGCGCAGGGTCCGGAAAGATTTTCCCGAAGAACTTCCCCGCCCCGTTGAACGCTCCGGCCCCCTCCGTGCGTACCCATGGCCGTGCGGCGGCGCGACAGAGCGCCGCAACATCCAGGCGAATATGGGGAGTTGGACATGAAGACCTCCTGGCGGACCGCCTCACTGGTGGCCACAGCCGCTTCGGTGCTGGCGCTGACGACGGCGTGCGGTCAGGACAACAGCACGACCCCGGCCTCGGCGGCCCAGAACGTCGGAGCCACCGCGCCCGCGGGCAGCCCGACCACCGGCGCCGGAGTCGGCACGGGCAACGGCTATGGCGCCGACGGCAACCAGAGCTCCAGCTCCCCGAGCCCGGCCGCCTCCGCGGGCAAGCTGACCGTGGCCGCCAACCCCGACCTCGGCAACGTGCTGACCGACGGCTCCGGCCTCACCCTCTACCGGTTCGACAAGGACACCGCCAATCCGCCCAAGTCGAACTGTGCCGGCGACTGCGCCACCACCTGGCCGCCGGTGCCCGCCAGCGACGCCACCGCCGGCGCCGGCGTCGACAAGGCGCTGCTCGGCGAGGTCACCCGTGCCGACGGCACCAAGCAGCTCACCATCGGCGGCTGGCCCGCCTACCGCTACGCCAAGGACGTCAACGGCGGAGACGTCAACGGTCAGGGCGTGGGCGGCAAGTGGTTCGCGCTCGCCCCCGACGGCAAGAAGGCCTCGCTGGCCTCCCTGCCCGGCCTGTCCGTCCGCAAGGACCCCAAGCTCGGCAACATCATCGTCAACAAGAACGGCATGACCGTCTACCGTTTCCTGAAGGACAAGGCCTGGCCGAAGGTCATCTCGAACTGCACCGGGGCCTGCCTGGTGAAGTGGCCGGCCGTCGGCATCGTCAAGCCCGACGACACCCAGGGCGTCAAGAAGAAGGGCCTGATGGGCTTCACGCGTCCCGACGGTGTGCAGCAGATGACCGTGAACTGCTGGCCGATCTACACCTTCTCCGGGGACAAGGCCCCCGGCGACACCAACGGTCAGGGCGTGGGCGGCACGTGGTACGCCGTCTCGCCCGACGGCAAGCCGGTCGGCGCGCCGGGCAAATAGATCACCTCCCCAGGGTCGATCGCCCCGCCCGACCCGGAGCGCCACCGAAGGTCCGCCCCCTCCGCACCGCACGGAGGGGGCGGATCGTTGTGCGTGGGGCGCGGTGCGGGCGGGAGCGCGCGGGCGCGCGGGTGGGGAGGAGTCGGCCAAGGCGGGCACAGCCGTTACACAGCGGGGCCATACGGGCACTTGCCGCAGGCAGTGGCGGGGAACGGACGGTCAATTTCCGGTTTGGGTCGCTCCCTTGGCGGGCGATCAGTAGCCTCAGCTCGAACACCGGATCGCCTGTCCCTGTCGCCTACCCCTCGGAGAGATACATGGAGCGCCCCGCCTGGGCCCCACGGAGCATCGACATCTCGGTGCCGAGCGTCTCGCGGATCTACGACTACTACCTGGGCGGCTCGCACAACTTCGAGGTCGACCGGGAGGCGGCCCGCAAGGCGATGGAGTTCATGCCGGGACTGCCGAAGATCATGCAGGCCAACCGGGCGTTCATGCGCCGCGCCGTGCGGTTCGCGGCCCAGCAGGGCATCAGCCAGTTCCTGGACATCGGCTCCGGCATCCCGACGTTCGGCAACGTCCACGAGGTGGCCCAGGCGGCCGTACCGGGCGCGCACGTGGTCTACGTCGACCACGACCCGGTCGCCGTCGCGCACAGCCAGGCCGTACTGGCCGGCGAGGACACCGCGGACGTGGTCGCGGCGGACCTGCGCAAGCCGCAGGAAATCCTTGCGAGCCCCCAGGTGGAGCGACTGATCGACCTGAACCGGCCGGTCGCCCTCCTCCTCGTTGCCATACTGCACTTCGTGGAAGACGCGGACGACCCCTACGGTGCGGTGGCCGAGCTGCGCGAGGCGCTCGCGCCCGGCAGCCTGCTGATCCTCACCCATGCCTCGTACGAGGGAATCCCGGTGCCTGCCGAGCGGGCCGAGGGCGCGGTGGACGTATACAAGGACATTCGCAACCCGCTGATCATGCGCTCGCGCGACGAGATCGCGCGGTTCTTCGAGGGGTACGACATGGTGGAACCGGGACTGGTGCCGATGCCGCACTGGCAGCCGGAGTCGGCGCCGGAGGACGAGGATCCGTTCGCCTTCTCCGGATTCGCCGGCGTGGGGCGTACGGCGTGAGCGCCGGGCCGGACGGGCCGGAGGGCAGACTGCGCCGGTTCACGACGATCTGGAGCCGGGCGGTCTACCCCGTGACCTCCACGTCGCTGACCCGCGCGGAGTTCGAGGCGGAACTCCTCCCGCTCGCACGCCGGTTGAGCGAGCTGCTGCGAGCCCGCGGCTTCGACGCGAACGGCGCGAAGGCGGTCGGCGCCGCGCTGGTCGGCGCGCACTGCACCGACCCCGAGGCGCTCGCCCGGACCCTGGACTGCGTGGACGCCTATCTGGTGCTGTACTGCGCCGAGGACGGCCCCCAGGACCAACCGCGCATGCGCTCCTCGCGGTTGCAGCACGCGATGGCCGCCGGGTACGCCGAGGCGCTGCGCGAGCGCACGCTCGCCGAGCAGGAGTCCATCGCCCAGGCCGCGTTGCAGGCCCAGGGCCTGGTCGCGCAGGCCCTGCACGCCAGCGAGGCGCGCTTCCGCGCGGTCTTCGAGGGCGCCGCCATAGGGATCGGCATCGCCGACCTCGAAGGGAACGTCCTCCAGGTCAACGACGCGCTGCTGCGCATGTTCGGGCAGTCCGACCATGCCCTGCGCGGCCGCCGCGTCCAGGACTGGGTGCATCCCGAGGACGCGCCCCAGACCTGGAAGCTCTACGAGGAACTCGTTCTCGGCGAGCGCGAGCACTACCACCTGGAAAAGGCCTTCAACCGCCCCGACGGCACGGTGCTGTGGACCAATCTGACGGTCTCCCTGCTGCGCGACGCCGACGGCGCACCGCAGTACCAGCTCGCCCTCATGGAGGACACCACCGAGCGCCGGCTGCTCAACCTCCGGCTGCGCTACGAGGCGACGCACGACGCCCTCACCGGCCTGCCCAACCGCACGCTGTTCTTCGAGCGCCTGGAGAAGGTGCTGGCGGCGGGCGAGGGGCAGCGCTTCGGCCTGTGCTACCTCGACCTGGACGGCTTCAAGACCGTCAACGACAGCCTCGGGCACGCGGCCGGCGACCGGCTGCTGGTGGAGGTCGCCGACCGGCTGCAGTCCTGTGCGACCGCGCCCGGCGAGATGGTCGCCCGGCTCGGCGGCGACGAGTTCGTCGCCCTGACCACCGGGCCGGGCACGGAGCGCGCCGTGGACGAACTCGCCGATCGCATCATGAGCGCCCTGGTCACCCCGATCAGCATCGACGGCCGGGACCTGATGGTGCGCGGCAGCCTGGGCATCGTCGAAGGCCCGGCGGGGGAACGCACCGCGGCCGAGGTGCTGCGCAGCGCCGACATCACCATGTACCGGGCGAAGTCGGCGGGCGGCAACCGCTCCGAACTCGCCGACCCCGAGGCCGACGCCCGCGCCATCACCCGCCACGGCCTGACGACGGCCCTCCCCACGGCCCTGGAACGCGGCGAGTTCTTCATCGAGTACCAGCCGCTCGTCCACCTCGGCGACGGCAGCGTGCGCGGCGCCGAGGCCCTGGTCCGCTGGCTGCACCCGCAGCACGGCGTGCTCGGCCCCGACCGCTTCATCCCGCTCGCCGAACACACGGGACTGATCGTCCCGCTCGGCCGCTGGGTCCTGGAGGAGTCCATCCGGCAGGCCCGCGCCTGGCGAGAACGTCATGGCGAGGAGACGGCCCCCGGCCCCCTGCGCATCAACGTCAACCTGTCGCCGTGCCAGCTCAGTCATCCGGGCCTGGTGCAGGACACCGTCGACATCCTGGAGCGCGCGGGTGTCGCCCCGGACGCCCTGTGTCTGGAGGTCACCGAGTCCGCGCTCATCGGCGCCGACGACGATCTGCTCAAACCCCTGCACCGGCTGGCCGAGATGGGCGTCGACATCGCCCTGGACGACTTCGGCACCGGATACTCCAACCTCGCCAACCTGCGGCGCCTGCCGGTGAGCATCCTCAAGCTGGACCGCTCCTTCACCATGGGCATGCAGCAGTTCCCCGCCGACCCCGTCGACCTCAAGATCGTCGAGGGGATCGTCACCCTGGCCCACAGCCTCGACCTCGCGGTCACCGTCGAGGGCGTCGAAACCGGCGCCCAGGCCGAACAACTCCGGATACTGGGCTGCGACACCGCCCAGGGCTGGTACTACGCCCGCCCGGGCCCACCCGAGCGTCTTCACGAGCTTGCACTGGTGGACGCAACGGGCTGAGGTTTTCAAGGAGGGGCGGCGCAGTTCCCTCAGGGGCGCGGGGAACTGCGCGCGCAACCACGACGAACGGAAAGCCCGAAACGGCGATTCAAGGGCAGACGCATCCGTCAACAAACACTGTCACCGCTCAAGAAGCATCCGCTGAAGCTCCCGCGCGGCCCGAGGCGGAGCCACATCACTCCGGTGAGCCAACGCAATGGTCCGCTGCAAACCCGGCCGAGCCAACGGAGTGACCCGCAGCCCCTGCCCGGACCGCGTGGCAACCATCCGCGGCACCACAGCGATCCCCAACCCCGCCCGGACAAACCCCAACACCGCGTCCATCTCACCCCCTTCAACAGCAAACTCCGGCTCGAACCCAGCGGAGCGACACGCGGAGACGGTCAGTTCCCTGAGGTCGTAGCCGTGCCGGAACATCACGAGCCGCTCGCCCTCCAGATCGGCGACATGCACCACCCGCCGACCCCGGCCGGGGGCCGGCGCCTCGGGTGAGGACACCACCACCAGCTCCTCCCGCAGCAGTTCCACCGTCGACAGCGCGGGCGCCGGCGTCGGCAGGGGCAGCACGACCAGCGCGAGGTCCAGCGCGCCCCGGGCCAGCTCGCGCACCAGGTCGTGCGAGCCGCCCTCCTCGATCAGCAGCCGGATACCGGGATAGCGGTCGTGGAAGGCGCGCAGCACGTCCGGCAGCAGGCCCGTGCACAGGCTCGGCGTCGCCCCGAGCCGCACCCGGCCCCGCCGCAGTTGCACCAGCTCCTGCACCTCGTACCGGGCGGTGTCCGTGTCGGCCAGGATCCGCCGGGCCAGCGGCAGCAGTGCCTCGCCCGCGTCGGTGAGCGTGATGTTGCCCCGGGCACGCAGGAACAGATCCGCCCCCAGCTCCCGCTCCAACGCCTTGATCTGCTGCGACAGCGACGGCTGGGCGACATGCACCAGCTCGGCGGCGCGGGTGAAGTGCCGGGTCTCCGCGACGGCGACGAAATACTGAAGCTGCTGGAACTGCATGGTTTCACCATAGCTTCCTCCTATGGAATCGAGCCGGACCATGTCTTGGACTGATGAGTCGTTGCGGCTCTAGCGTGCGGGGCATGGCTCTGGCAACGCGGACGGACCGACGGCCGTCCATGGCGCGCACGATGTGGGACTCCTCCGTCGGCAAGAAGACGGTGATGGCGGTCAGCGGCGTGATCATGCTGCTGTACCTGGTCGCGCACATGATCGGCAATCTGAAGATCTACTTCGGAGCGGGCGAGTTCAACCACTACGCCCACTGGCTGCGCACTGTCGGCGAACCCTTCATGCACTACGAGTGGACCCTCTGGCTCATCCGGATCGTGCTCGTCGTCGCCGTGGTCGCCCACGCCACCTCCGCGTACCAGCTCAGCCGCCGGGACATCAAGGCGCGGCCCAGCAAGTACGTGCACGCAAGGCCCAGGGCGAGCTACGCCACCCGCACCATGCGCTGGGGCGGGATCATCCTCGGCCTGTTCATCGTCTGGCACGTCCTGGACCTGACCACCGGCACCGTGCACCCCGGACACTTCCGCAACGGGCACCCGTACCAGAACGTCGTCGGCGACTTCTCGCACTGGTACAGCAACGTCATCTACATCGTCGCGATGCTCGCGCTCGGCCTGCACATCCGGCATGGCTTCTGGAGCGCAGCGCAGACCCTCGGCGTCGGCAGCCGCGCCCGCGACCGCGCCCTGAAGACCGTCGCCAACGTCCTCGCGCTGCTGCTCACGGCCGGTTTCATCGCCGTACCCGTGGGCGTCATGACCGGAGTGGTGAGCTGACATGACCGAATACGTGAACTACGCGACGGGCGAGCCGGTCGTCGACACCAAGGCCCCGGCCGGCCCGGTCGGCGAGCGCTGGGACAAGCGCCGCTTCGAGGCCAAGCTGGTCAACCCCGCCAACCGGCGCAAGCACACGGTCATCGTCGTCGGCACCGGCCTCGCGGGCGGCTCCGCGGGCGCCACCCTCGCCGAACAGGGCTACCACGTCGTCCAGTTCTGCTACCAGGACTCCCCGCGCCGCGCCCACTCCATCGCCGCGCAGGGCGGCATCAACGCGGCGAAGAACTACCGCAACGACGGCGACTCGATCCACCGGCTGTTCTACGACACCGTCAAGGGCGGCGACTTCCGCGCCCGCGAGTCCAACGTCCACCGGCTCGCGCAGATCTCGGTGGAGATCATCGACCAGTGCGTGGCCCAGGGCGTGCCCTTCGCCCGCGAGTACGGCGGACTGCTCGACACCCGCTCCTTCGGCGGCGTACAGGTCTCGCGCACGTTCTACGCCCGTGGCCAGACGGGGCAGCAACTGCTCCTCGGCGCCTACCAGGCCCTCAGCAGGCAGATCGCCGCGGGCAACGTGGAGATGCACCCGCGCACCGAGATGCTCGACCTGATCGTCGTGGCCGGGCGGGCCCGCGGGATCGTGGCCCGCGACCTGATCACGGGCCGTATCGACACCTACTTCGCGGACGCCGTCGTCCTCGCCAGCGGCGGCTACGGAAACGTCTTCTATCTGTCGACCAACGCCATGAACTCCAACGCGACCGCCGTCTGGCGGGCGCACCGGCGCGGCGCCTACTTCGCCAACCCCTGCTTCACCCAGATCCATCCGACCTGCATCCCGCGCACCGGCGACCATCAGTCCAAGCTGACGCTGATGAGCGAGTCGCTGCGCAACGACGGCCGGATCTGGGTGCCGAAGGCCAAGGGCGACACCCGCCCGCCCCACCGGATCCCCGAGGACGAGCGCGACTACTACCTGGAGCGCATCTATCCGTCCTTCGGCAACCTGGTCCCGCGCGACATCGCCTCCCGCGCCGCGAAGAACGTCTGCGACGAGGGCAGGGGCGTCGGTCCCGGCGGGCAGGGCGTCTACCTCGACTTCGCCGACGCCATCCAGCGGATGGGCCGCAAGGCCGTCGAGGCCAAGTACGGCAACCTCTTCGACATGTACCAGCGGATCACCGACGAGGATCCGTACGAGGTGCCGATGCGGATCTACCCGGCCGTGCACTACACGATGGGCGGCCTGTGGGTCGACTACGACCTGCAGACCACCGTCCCCGGCCTGTTCGCGATCGGCGAGGCCAACTTCTCCGACCACGGCGCCAACCGGCTCGGCGCCTCCGCGCTGATGCAGGGCCTCGCCGACGGCTACTTCGTGCTGCCGGCCACCATCAACGACTACCTGGCCCGCAACCCCCACCAGGAGCCGGTCACCCCCGAACACCCCGCCGTACAGGAGGTGCTGGCCGAGACCGAGGACCGGCTCAATCTGCTCCTCACGGTGGACGGCGACCGCACCCCGGACTCCTTCCACCGTGAACTCGGCGAGCTGATGTGGGAGTTCTGCGGAATGGCCCGCACCGACTCCGGCCTGCGCAAGGCCCTGGAGCGCATCCCGCAGATCCGCGAGGAGTTCTGGCGGCGCATCAAGGTGCCCGGCACCGGCGAGGAGTTCAACCAGTCGCTGGAGAAGGCCAACCGGATCGTCGACTATCTGGAGCTGGCCGAGCTGATGTGTCTCGACGCACTGCACCGCGCCGAGTCCTGCGGCGGCCACTTCCGCGAGGAGTCCCAGACCCCGGACGGCGAAGCCGCCCGCAGGGACGACGCGTTCGGCTACGCGGCCGCCTGGGAGTTCACCGGTACGAGCACCGCTCCCGTCCTGCACAAGGAAGACCTGGTCTTCGAGTACGTCCACCCCACTCAGCGGAGCTACGCATGAAGCTCACCCTGCGCGTCTGGCGGCAGAAGAACGCCGACGCCGACGGCGCCATGTCCACGTACGAGGTGGACGGCATCTCGTCCGACATGTCCTTCCTGGAGATGCTGGACGTCCTCAACGAGCAGCTCATCCTCGCCGGCGAGGACCCCGTGGCCTTCGACCACGACTGCCGCGAGGGCATCTGCGGCGCGTGCTCGCTCGTCATCAACGGCGACGCGCACGGACCGGAGCGCACCACCACCTGCCAGCTGCACATGCGGTCCTTCGAGGACGGCGACACGATCGACATCGAGCCGTGGCGGGCGGCCGCCTTCCCGGTGATCAAGGATCTGGTCGTCGACCGGTCCGCGTTCGACCGGATCATCCAGGCCGGCGGCTACGTCACCGCGCCGACCGGCTCCGCGCCGGAGGCCCACGCCACGCCTGTGCCGAAGGCCGACGCCGACTTCGCGTTCGAGCACGCGGAGTGCATCGGCTGCGGGGCGTGCGTGGCCGCGTGTCCCAACGGCGCCGCGATGCTGTTCACCTCCGCCAAGGTCAACCACCTGAACGTGCTGCCGCAGGGGGCGCCCGAGCGGGAGACGCGGGTGCTGGACATGGTGGCGCAGATGGACACGGAGGGCTTCGGCGGCTGCACGCTGACGGGCGAGTGCGCCACGGCCTGCCCGAAGGGGATTCCGCTGGTGTCCATCACCAGCATGAACAGGGAGTGGCTGCGGGCCACCCGGAAGGTGGGGAAGCGGTAGCGCTCACGGCGAAGCGGTAGCGCCCCACGGAGAGTGAGACGTTCGTCGCACAGACGAACGGGCGGGGCCGGGAGCGGTGCTCTTCCCGGCCCCGTCTGGCTTTCCCGTGATCGCCGGGACCCCGGCGTTCAACATTCCCACATCCGCTCTCCGGGCACAGGTCACGCGCTCGCCAACCGGCGTCGGAAGAACAGGAGCAGCAGGCCGTACGCGCGGCCCGCGCCGTCGCCGAACCGGCCCGTGACCAGGAGAGAGCCATGACCGGCGTTTCCACCCTAGACCGCCCCCCGCAGCCCGTGGCACCGACCCGCTACACGGTCACCCTCGCCCGTGACGAGGACGACGTGCGCGCCGCACAACGGCTGCGGCACGACGTCTTCGCCGGGGAGATGGGGGCCCTGCTGGCCACCCCGCAGCCGGGCCTCGACGTCGACGCCTTCGACGCCTACTGCGACCACCTGCTGGTGCGCGACACGGTCACCGGCCAGGTCGTCGGCACCTACCGGCTCCTTCCCCCGGAGCGGGCCTCGGTCGCCGGACGGCTCTACTCCGAGGGCGAGTTCGAGCTTGCCGCCCTCGACGGGATCCGGCCCTCGCTGGTCGAGGTCGGCCGCTCCTGCGTGCACCCCGACCACCGCGACGGCGCCGTCATCAGCCTGATCTGGGCCGGCATCGCCCGCTACATGGTCGACCGTGGCCACGAGTGGCTGGCGGGCTGCTGCTCGGTGCCGCTGGCCGACGGCGGCACCCTCGCGACGGCCACCTGGGAGCGGGTGCGCGCCAAGCACCTGGCACCCGAGGAGTACCGGGTACGGCCGCTGCTGCCGTGGACCCCGAACGCCGAGGCCCCCGCCGGCCACACCGACCTTCCGGCCCTGCTCCGCGGCTACCTCCGCCTCGGTGCCTGGGTGTGCGGCGAGCCCGCGCACGACCCGGACTTCGGGGTCGCCGACCTGTACGTGCTGCTGTCGATGCGCCGGGTCAACGCGCGCTATCTGCGGCACTTCCTCTCCCTCGTGCCGGCCTGATGAGCGTCTGGCTGCCCACCGCGCCCTGCACCCCGGGCGCCTGTGTGGAGCCCGCCCCGGCCGCCGTGGCCGTACCCCGGGCCGTGCTGCGGCTCACCGCGGTCGTCGTCCTGGTGCTGGCCGGAGTCACGCTGATGCCGCTCGGCGGGAGGATCCCCGCCGAGTGGGTCAGGCGGTGGTGCCGGGCGATCGTGCGGGCCATCGGGGTCCGGGTCCGGATCACCGGCACCGCCGCACCGGCCGGCGGGCTGCTGCTGGTCGCCAACCATGTCTCGTGGCTGGACATCCCGCTGCTGACCGCCGTACGCCCGGCCCGCATGCTCGCCAAGACGGAGATCCGGCAGTGGCCGGTGGCGGGCGCGCTGGCCGCGCGCGGCGGGGCCCTGTTCATCGAGCGGGACCGGCTGCGCGCCCTGCCCGAGACGGTCGCCCGGATCGCCGGGGCGCTGCGCCAGGGCGCGGCCGTGGCCGCGTTCCCGGAGGGCAGCACCTGGTGCGGGCGGGCCCACGGCCGCTTCCGTCGGGCCGTCTTCCAGGCCGCGCTCGACGCGGGGGCGCCCGTGCAGCCGGTGCGGCTCCGCTACACACAGGAGGGCGGCACGGCCGGCACGGCCGCCGCGTTCGTCGGCGAGGACACCCTGCTCGCCTCCCTGTGGCGGGTGGCCCGCACCCGGGGCCTGATCGCGGAGGTGGAGATACGGCCGGTGATCACGCCGGGCACCCATCCCGACCGCCGCGGCCTCGCAGCCGCGGCCCAGCCGGTCGTCTCCGAGCCCGACTGGACCCACACGGCCCTGGTCACCGGCGCTCAGGACCGCCCCCGAAGGGGCGCGGGGCCGTCTCTCATATCCGGCTACCGCCGCGCGGGCGCGACCAGCCACGACGTCGCCGCGGACGACCGACGGCACATCGTGGCACTCTCCCCTCAGGGCAACACCCGCGCCAGATAAGGACCCGTCGCACTGCCCGCCGCCGAGGCGACCCGCTCCGGCGGGCCGGCCGCCACGATCCGGCCGCCCCGGTCACCCCCGCCGGGGCCCAGGTCGACCACCCAGTCGGCGCCCGCGACCACCGTCATGTCGTGCTCCACCACCACGACCGTGTGCCCGGCGTCCACCAGCCCGTGCAGCCGCTCCATCAGCAGCTCCACGTCGGCCGGGTGCAGCCCGGTCGTCGGCTCGTCCAGCAGATACAGGGTGTGGCCGCGCCGGCCGCGCTGCAATTCGCTCGCCAGCTTGATCCGCTGGGCCTCCCCGCCGGACAGCTCGGTCGCCGGCTGCCCGAGCCGCAGATAGCCGAGACCCACGTCGAGCAGGGCGCCAAGGCTCCGGGCGGCGGCCGGGATGTCGCCGAAGAACTCCGCCGCAGCCTCCACCGTCAGATCGAGCACCTCGGCGATGTTCCGCTCCCGGTACGTCACCTGGAGCGTCTCGGGGTGATAGCGGGCGCCGCCGCAGTCCGGGCAGGGCGCGTAGGTGCTCGGCAGGAACAGCAGCTCGACGCTGACGAACCCCTCGCCCTGACACGTCTCGCAGCGCCCTCCGGCCACGTTGAAGGAGAACCGGCCGACCCCGTACCCGCGGGCCCGCGCCTCCTCGGTGCCGGCGAACACCTTGCGGACGACGTCGAACAGGCCCGTGTAGGTGGCCAGGTTGGAGCGCGGGGTGCGCCCGATCGGCCGCTGGTCGACCCGGACAAGACGGTCGACGCCCTCGACGTCCTCACTCAACTCGCCGATCAGCGTGGACTTCCCGGAGCCGGAGACCCCGGTGACGGCGGTGAACGCGCCGAGCGGGAACTCCGCCGTCACCGCGCGCAGGTTGTGCCGGGTCACCGGACCCACCGTCAACCAGCCACGCGGCTGTCGGACTTCACGCGCCGGGCCCGGCGACTCGTCGAAGAGGAACGCGGCCGTCGCCGACTCCGCCACCGACGCCAGCTCGGCCGGCGGGCCGCTGTACAGCACGCGCCCGCCGTGCTCGCCCGCGCCGGGCCCGACGTCCACCAGCCAGTCGGCGCCGCGCACCACCTCCAGGTGATGCTCGACCACGAACACCGAGTTGCCCGCGGCCTTCAGCCGCGCCAGCACGGTCATCAGCGCCTCGGTGTCCGCCGGGTGCAGTCCGGCGGACGGCTCGTCCAGCACGTACACCACGCCGAACAGCCCGGAACGCAACTGCGTGGCGAGCCGCAGCCGTTGCAGCTCACCCGCGGACAGGGTGGGCGTCGGCCGGTCCAGGCTCAGATAGCCGAGGCCCAGCTCGGCCACGGGCGCGATCCGGGACTTCAGGTCCTCGGTCAGCACCCGGGCGGCTTCGTCCCTGCCGTCGAGCAGTGTGGCGAGGTCGGTCAGCGGCAGCGCGGCCAGCTCGGCGATGGTCCGGCCGCCGAAGGTCACCGCGAGCGCCTCGGGCCGCAGCCGGCTGCCCCCGCACACCGGGCAGGGCGCGCTGGTCAGGAACCGCTCCGCCTTCGCCCGCAGCGAGGCCGACTTGGTGTCCGAGAACGTCTTGAGCACATACCGGCGGGCGCTCATGTACGTGCCCTGGTACGGCCGTTGGATACGGTCCGCGTCCCGGACGGGGTGGACGGTGACCACCGGCTGCTCGTCCGTGAACAGGATCCACTCCCGCGCCCCGGCGGGCAGCTCGCGCCAGGGCCGGTCCACGTCGTGGCCGAGCGTGTCGAGGATGTCCCGCAGGTTCTTGCCCTGCCAGGCGCCCGGCCAGGCGGCGATGGCGCCCTCCCGGATGGACAGCCCGGGATCCGGGACCAGCAACTCCTCGGTGGTGCCGTGCACTTGACCCAGCCCGTGGCACTCCGGGCAGGCCCCGGCCGCCGTGTTCGGCGAGAACGCGTCGGATTCGAGCCGCTGGGCGCCCGGCGGATACTCCCCGGCGCGCGAGAACAGCATGCGCAGGGAGTTGGAGAGGTTGGTGACCGTGCCCACCGAGGAGCGGGAGGTGGGGGCCGAGCGGCGCTGCTGCAGCGAGACCGCCGGCGGCAGCCCGGTGATCTCGCCGACCTTCGGCGCCCCGACCTGGTGGATCAGCCTGCGCGCATACGGCGCCACGGACTCGAAGTACCGCCGCTGCGCCTCGGCGAAGATCGTGCCGAACGCCAGGGACGACTTCCCCGAGCCGGACACACCGGTGAACACGGCCAGGACGTCGCGGGGGATGTCGACGTCGACGCCTTTGAGATTGTGTTCGCGGGCGCCGCGGACGCGGATGTACTGGTCAGGAGGGCTGTGCATAGGCGCACAACTCTAGCCGCGCCCGTGCGCCGCTACTGTGGAGGGTTGTCCTGGCGATTCTGGTCGATGAACTCGTCCGTCTTCTGCTGCGCGGTATCCACCTGGGAGCGGTACGTGCCCTGGGTCCGCTCGTCGATCGCGTCGCCCGCCTTGTCGACGCCCGTCTTGGCCTGGTCCTCGTGGCCCCTGAGCATCTGCTTGAGCTTGTCCATCACGGACATCGCAGCCCTCCTCATCACTTGAGGCTTCCCCTCCCAGGGTCACCGTCCCCGGCCGCGTTCGCATCTCGGGCCTCAGCGGTCCGGGGCGACCGGCGCTCGCCGGCGCCACTCGTCGGCGCCGTAATGGGGGCGGCGAGCATCGCCATGGATGCGCCTGCGGGGCAAACCGTCGGTGCCCGTGGAAACGTCCGGTCGGTCCGCGTGGTCCTCGGCCCGTTCCCGCTCGGCGGAGGTCTCAGCGGAGGTCTCAGGGGATGGCGGTGCGTGCCCGGCGGGCACGCTTCGGCTTCGTGCCGGCGGAAGCCGCGGCGAGCAGGCGTTCCGCCCGTGCGGCGGCTTCGGCGGCCTCGCGTTCGCCCATGAGCACGCAGAGTGTGTAGGCGATGTCGTCGTACTGACGACGGCGGAGTGGATTCGCCGGACTCCGCAGGAGGCGGGCCTGGGCGATCCGGTAGGCGCGCAGCGCCGTGGCGGCGGTTCTGAGGTCGGGCGTCAGCATCTGCGTCTCCGTTCTCCCGCGCCGGGCCGGATCCATCCGGATCGGTGATGCCGGTGGGCCGCGAGGGGGCGGTTCATGCGCCTTCCACGCCTTCCATGGTGCGCGCCGGAGCCCGGACGGGCGACTCGTCCGTTCAGGTGAGGTCGTCCAGGCGCTGTTGTGCCGTGCGCAGGGAGCGCCGGCAGCGGCTCAGCCCCTTCCACGGGTCGCCGTACTTGTCGAGACGCTCGGGCAGGGTGCGCAGTGTCCACCGGCGCGCGCCCAGGTCCGGGTCGTCGAGCTCGTCCCAGTCCAGCGGGGTGGCGACCGGAGCGTGCGGGCGGGCCCGTACGGCGTACGGGGCGACCGAGGTCTGGGCGTAGGCATTGCGCTGGGTGTCCAGGTAGAGGCGGCCCCGGCGCTTGTTCTTGCGCGGCTCGGTCGTCAGCCAGTCGCTGTGCCGCGCGGCGAGCAGGTCAGCGACGCGCCGCGCGAAACGCCGTGCGGTGTCGAAGTCCGTGCGCCGGTCGAGCAGGACCAGCAGATGCATGCCCCGCGATCCGGTCGTCATCAGCGCGGGGCGCAGCCCGAGTTCGGTGAGCAGATCACCCAGAGCGCGGGCGCTCCACCGTACGGTCGCGAAGCCGTTCTCCTCGCCCTCGGGAGGGTCGAGGTCGAAGACCAACCGGTCGGGGCAGTCCAGGCAGTTCGCGATGCTCAGCCACGGATGCGGCGTGATGCAGGCCTGGTTGGCCAGATAGGCGAGGGTGGCCGTGTCGTCACACACCGCCATGGTGAGCCGGCCGCCCTCCTTGGGCACCTCGACGGTGCGGATCCAGTCGGGGAAGTAGTCCGGAACGTCCTTGTGGAAGAACGACTTTCCCCGGTACCCGTCGGGGTACCGCTCCATCACCAGCGGCCGGTCCTTCAGATGCGTGAGCATCGGGCGCGCGACGGAGCGGTAGTAGTCGACCAGTTCGGCCTTGGTGATCCCGTCGTCCGGAAACAGCTCCTTGTCCGGGTTGGACAACGACACCCGTCGGCCGCCGACCCGGATCTCGTCCTTCGTCCTGGCCTTGGCGGTCATGACGGCGTTCTCACCACCGGTACCAGCGGTGCCTGACTCCACCGACGCCCGCACCGCGGAACAGGAAGCCCAGCAGCCACACGACGAACACCGCCACAGCGATCCACCAGAGAATCTTCACCGCGAAGCCGACGCCGAAGAGCAACAGCGCGAGCAGCAGGACCAGCAGGATGGGAAGCATGATCTGCACCTCCTGCCGTCCGAGTTTCCCGGAACGCGCGGATCAGACCTCCCTCCGGAAGACCGGTCCGCCCGTTCCGGGAGCGGGCGTGTACAGGAGGCCTCCCTGGGTACCGGGACGGCGGGGGCGCAGCCGCTGATCCAGGAGGAGCCGTGACGGGCACCGAACGGGGTGGGGGCACCGAGCGCACCGGGCGCGACGAGACCGCGGAGGAGCGCGCCGACCGCAGATGGGGAGAGCTGATCCAGGAGGTCCGCGTCGCCCAGACCGGCGTGCAGGTCCTCTTCGGCTTCCTGCTCACCGTCGTGTTCACACCGAGGTTCGCGCAGCTGGACCGGACGGACCGGACGATCTACATCGTGACCATCGTCCTCGGCGCCGCGGCGACCGGGGCCCTGATCGGCCCGGTGTCCGTGCACCGGCTCGTCGCCGGACGACGTGTGAAACCGCAGGCGGTCGTGTGGGCCGCCCGGCTGACCCTGGTCGGCCTGGTCCTGCTGCTCGCCACGATGACCTCCGCGCTCCTGCTCGTCCTCAGAGTCGCGACCCACGGCAGCTATGTGCTCTGGCTGGTCGCCGCGGTGCTGGCCTGGTACCTGCTGTGCTGGTTCGCCTGGCCCCTGTGGACGCGGCACCGGCACACGACCAGGTGAGCGCGGGAGGATGCCATGGAACTGGTCGAGGAGCGGCCCTACCGCTTCCGCATCGAACGACAGGGGGACATGCGGGTGCCGGGCCTGGTGTTCGCCTCCCGGCAGCTGCTGAAGGACGCCGAGAAATCACTGGAGCAGGTGGTCCACGTGGCAACGCTGCCCGGCATCGTCGGCGCCTCGTACGCCATGCCGGACATCCACTGGGGCTACGGCTTCCCGATCGGAGGCGTGGCGGCGACCGACGTGGACGAGGGCGGCGTGGTCTCGCCCGGCGGGGTCGGCTTCGACATCTCCTGCGGGGTACGGCTGCTGGCCGCCGACTGTGACCGCGAGGAGCTGTGGCCCGCCCTGCGCGCGGTCATGGACGGCCTGGACAAGGCCATCCCGCGTGGGGCCGGCCCCGGCGGGGTGTGGCGGCTGGACGGGCCCCGTCAGCTGGAGCGGATCCTTGAGGGCGGGTCCCGCTACGCGGTGGAGCAGGGGCACGGTGAGGAGCGCGACCTGATCCGCTGCGAGGACGGCGGGGCGGTCGCCGACGCGGACGTGACCCAGGTCGGGCGGCGAGCGCGCGAGCGCGGCCTCGGACAGGTTGGCAGCCTCGGCTCCGCCAACCACTTCCTGGAGGTGCAGCAGGTCGCCCGTGTCTACGACGAGCGGGCCGCGGCCGCGTTCGGGCTGGCCGAGGGCCAGGTGTGCGTGATGATCCACTGCGGGTCGCGCGGCCTCGGACACCAGATCTGCACCGATCACGTGCGCGAGATGGGCCACGCCATGACCCGCTACGGCATCACGGTGCCGGACCGGCAGCTGGCCTGCACACCCGTGGACTCGCCCGAAGGGCGCGCGTACCTCGGCGCGATGGCCGCGGCCGCCAACTACGGACGCGCCAACCGCCAGCTGCTCACCCACGCGGCACGCCGGGTCTTCGACCGGGCCGCGGGAGTCCGGCTGTCGCTGGTCTACGACGTCTCCCACAACCTCGCCAAGATCGAGACCCATCCCGTGGACGGCACACACCGCCGGCTGTGCGTCCACCGCAAGGGCGCCACCCGCGCCTTCCCGCCCGGCCATCCCGAGCTGCCCGGCGATCTGAGCGGGGTAGGGCAGCCGGTGCTGATCCCCGGCACCATGGGCACGGCCTCGTACGTCCTGGCCGGAGTGCCCGGCGGGGGCGCCTTCGCCTCCACCTGCCACGGCGCGGGCCGCACGATGAGCCGCCACGAGGCGGTGCGCACCATCACCGACAGCCAACTACGGGCCAGACTCGAACGGGACGGCATCGCGGCGCGCCCGCTGTCCTGGCGCGGCCTGCCCGAGGAGGCGCCGGAAGCCTACAAGGACGTCGACGCGGTGGTCGCCGTCGCCGAGGAGGCGGGGCTGTGCGGCAGGGTGGCCCGGCTGGTTCCGCTCGGCGTGGTCAAGGGGTGAGACGGGGACGTGGTCACGAGGCGACGCGGGGACGTGGTGAAGAGGCGACGCGGGGACCTTTGACCGGCCTTGGCGTCACCGCTCACACGTCACCTCACCGGCCCGGCGCCACCGCTCATACGTCGACGGTCACCCCGCAGGACCAGCCGTACGGGTTGGGCCCGATGTGCAGCCGATGCCATGAAACGCCTTTGGGCGGGGCGCCGGTGATCTCCACCGTGTCGAGGCCGGCGACCGCCAGCCGTATGCCGAGACCGTCGCCGACCGCCTCCGCCTCCACGTCGACGGGCACCTCACCGCGCACTTCCAGGCGGTAGACCACCTCGTCCAGGAGGGACGCCAGCAGCTCCTCGTCGCTCGCTTCGGGCAGGTCCAGGCGTTCCACGGCGGTCGGCCGTACCCCGGAGAGGTCGGCGAAGCACTCCACCAGCCCCAGGACCGCCTCCGCGAGGCACCGCTCACGGCTCGGTCCCCATGCCTCGATCCCCACGTCGGCCGTGTGGGGCACCGCCCGATGGCCGGCGGTGCCCTGCCGCCGCGCCAGCACTTCGTCGCCCGTGTCGCCGACCATGCCCACCAAGTGCCCATTTCGGAGACCCGCACACCGCCTCGGCGGAGTACAGGAGTACAGGTGGCCGAGTCGGCCTACCGGTTCGGCCGCGCGGCGCTGATGTCGGCGAGTGCCGAGTGGGGATCCCGTTCGACGGCCAGGTCACCCAGGCTGAGCGCCCCGACCAGCCGGTCGTCGTCGACGACGGGCAGCCGCCGCAGGGTGTGCTCCCGCATCAGGCGAACGGCCTCCTCGACCGGGGCCTGGGACGAACAGGTGACCATGTCCCTGCTGCACACCTGCCCGACCACCGTCAGCTTGGGGTCACGCTCGTCGGCGAAGGCCCGGACCACCAGATCGCGGTCCGTCACCAGACCACAGACGTGGTCGCCCTCCGTGACGATGACATCGCCGATGCCGTTCTGCCGCATGAGCCGCGCCACTTCGGTGAGGGGCGTCTTCTCGGGCACCGTCACCGGATCCCGCGTCATGATCTCCCGCACGTACTGAGTCATGGCCACCCACCTCTTCCGCCGCGCGCGACGAGCGCCGACGCAGCCTCGCGCACCCACCGGGTACCCGTGCACACGACCGCGACGCCCGTCGGCTCGGAGCGCACCACGTCGCACGCAGCGGCCGCCCGCTCCGCTGGCCGTGAGCCCTCGCCGGCGCGGCACAGAGCGGTGACGCCGAGCACTGCCCCGGCCGGCGACGGCGGGTATCAGGCCCGGGTGCCCGGCCCCATCATCGGGCCGACCGTGGTACGGCGGTGTGCCCTGCGCGGACGCGGGCTCCTGCGATGGTGTGCCCCTCCACTCACCATGGCCAGGCCCAGGCAGAAGATGAGGGCCAGTGCGAGACCGGAGCAGAAGAGGCCGAGCGGGCTGAGCGTGGCGATGTGGTGGCCGAGGACCGACACGCCGTACTGCGGACCACCGGACAGGTTGCCGGCGATCGCCAGGGCCGTGAAGGCGCCCGTGGCCACGAGGAGAAGCAGTCCGAGGATCAGCATCCGATTCATCCCCTCAAGAAGACGTCTTGTGCGTACGAGTACCTGCGACACGGCGGATTACACAGCGTCCGCTTCGTCCCGCAGCAGCGGAGCGCCGGCGCCGGCGATCTCGGCGGCCTGGTCGTGGGCCTTGTGGAGCGTCATGTCGGGTTCCCACCCTTCCCGGGCCCCTCCCGTACGACCTTGTGCGGCCTTGTCGCTCCGCAGTCCGACGAACCGGGGATGGCGCAGCTTGCCGTCGTCCGTCCACTCCGTGAACCCGATCTCGGCGACGAGCCGCGGCTCGGTCCCATGGGCGCCGCGCTCCCGCGGGGCGCTGCCCGCGAAGGGGGAGCGGCCGCGTTCCAGGCGGTCCATCCGCGCGCGCAGCGCGTCGAGCGTCTCGCGGTCGTAACCGGTACCGACCTTGCCCGCGTAGACGAGGCGTCGCCCCTCGTAGTAACCGACCAGCAACGCGCCGAAGCCGGTGCGGCTGCCCGTGGGCTCGGTGAATCCGCCGATCACCAGTTCCTGCCGCCGCCCGCACTTGAACTTCAGCCACTTCGTCGAGCGCCGGTGCTCGCAGCGGCTGTCGGCGAGCTTGGCGATGACGCCCTCCCAGCCTCGCTCGCACGCCTGGCGCAGGTACGCCTCGCCGTCGGCATTGCGGTGCGGGGTGAAGCGCAGCGGCGGGGCGAAGTCCAGGGCGCGGCGCACCAGTGCCTTGCGGGTGCGCAGGGGCAGGGCGGTCAGATCGTGGCCGGCCAGGTACAGCACGTCGAACACGTAGTACGTCACCGCCACTCGGCTGGCGCGCGCCCGGCGCGGGTCGTGGATCCCGATGCGCTGCTGCAGCCGCGCGAAGCTGGTCCGCGAGCCCTCGAAGGCCACGACCTCGCCGTCCACCACGAAGTCGGCGCAGCGCTGACGGCCGAGTGCGTCGGTGATCTCGGGATAGGTGTCCGTGAGCGGCCGGCAGGTACGGGAGAACAGCTCCGTCCGGGCGCCGTCACGGACACCCAGACACCGCTCCCCGTCCAGCTTGCGCTCGAATATCCACTCCGAATCCGAGAAGTAACGCTCCGTCAGTGTCGCCGGCATCGGCCTGGGACTCTCGGGCCGAGCCGCTCGCCGCAGTGCCGTGCGCTCCTCGTCGGGCACACCCTCGAACAGATCCGTCACAGACGGGGAGACGGGCATCCACATCCACCTCGATCCACCGCGACAACCGTTCTCCGGGCCCCCAACGACCGCGCTTCGCCCTACGGGTTCCCGCTCCACGCGCGCACAAGCAGCACCACGCCACGCCCGACCGCCCGGTCCACAGGTCCGACGCGCGGTGTCCGGCGGCGTCACGGTTCCGCCGGCCGGGAGACCAACGATCCACGGAACTGCCGTGTTGTGCCTGCGCGTTCTCCTTCTCGGCCACCCGAGAATCCGTCTGCCGGACGCTCGTACGTCACGGTGTCCACGACGTCCCCCGCCACTCCTCCGGGCCACCCCCATGCCACTCGATCACCGGCGACTCGGCGACATCCAGCTCATCCACACCCTCCAGCCCGGCCCGCCGCAAGAACGCCGCCACATCGTGCAGGCCGAACGCCGTGCCGAGCGTCACGCCGTCGACCTGGACACGCCGGCCACCACACTCGGACGGCGGGAACACGATCACATGACGCTCGGCCATGACCCACCCCTCACCTGGACGAGCACGGGTACGGGCATGGCCCCAGCCTCACCCGGGCTGCGGACGGGTGCACGTCCGGCTACTCCACGGCAGGGTCCTCCTGAGCGTGCCGCACCGCCGCCTTGACCGCCCGCTCGATCTCCTCCGGGCTTGCCCCGGTCGCTGCGGCGTGGGCGGCGATCGCCGCCTGGACCGCCTCCATGGCCGCACGCCAGCGGCGCCACTGCTCGTCGTACTCGTCGCCGGCCAGACCCGCCAGCTTCGCCCGCTCCGCTTCGGCGCAACACTCCAGCTTGATCAGTTCATCGGGGAAGTCTGCCACGACCGGATCATAAGAGGACATCTCGCTCGGCGCACGAGCTGAGTACATGTACGAGCTCAGTACACGTACCAGCTGAGTACACGTGCGCAGGCGCTCCTGCGCGCCTCACGACACCGTCTAAGGTGACCCCGTGACCGACAGCGACAAGCGGCCGCTCGCCGTGTTCGATCTCGACAACACCCTGGCCGACACCGGGCATCGCCAGCACTTCCTGGAGGCCCGGCCGAGGAACTGGGCCGGGTTCTTCGCCGCCGCGCCCGCGGACCCGCCCCTCGCCGAGGGGGTCGCGCTGGCCGTGCGGAGCGCCCGGGAGTGCGAGGTCGTCTATCTCACCGGCCGCCCCGAGCGGTGCCGGCGCGACACGGTGGAATGGCTCGCGGCCCAGGGGCTGCCCGAGGGCCGTGTGCACATGCGGGGCAACGCCGACCGCAGGCCCGCGCGGTTCACCAAGCTGGAGATCCTGCGCCGGCTCGCTCAGGACCGCGAGATACGTTTCCTCGTGGACGACGACGAGCTGGTCTGCGGCGACGCCGAGCGCGCCGGGTTCACCGTCGTCCGGGCCCGCTGGGCCGCGCGGTCCGAGGCGCTGCTGGAGGCCCAGGAGCGGGAGGGCCGCACCTGAGGCGAGAAGGGGCCGGCTGTCATCCGGTCTCGTCCTCGATGCGGAAGCCCACCTTCAGACCCACCTGGTAGTGCTCGATCCGTCCGTTCTCGATCTGTCCGCGGACCTGGGTCACTTCGAACCAGTCCAGATTGCGCAGGGTCTGGTCGGCGCGCGCGATGCCGTTCCGGATGGCCTGGTCGATGCCCTCGTGCGAGGTGCCGACGATCTCGGTCACCCGGTAGGTGTGATTCGACATGAGGTGCTCCTCTCGTGTCACGCCACCCTCCACCGTGCCCCATCCCGGTCCGGCTCGCCCCTTGACCCTCCGTATTGGTCCATACCAAAATCCAGCACACCTGTACGAGCATCCCGCTCGTCCCCCCACGTCGGCCCCCCAGCCCTGTCCGCACCCTTTGCCAGACAGAACAGGAACCACCGAGGACTTCGAGCGCACCCACCAGGGTCTGCGCCTCGCCGTCCGCATCCAGGACTGGACCGGCATCGTCGGCAAGGTCCGCAAGGCGCTCGCGGACGACTCCGGCGACGGACCCGATGTCATCGAGGTCGGCAACACCCAGGTGCCGCTGTACGCGGACGGCGGCCGGCTCGCCGACCTCACACTGGAGTCGATGCGGGACTGGGGCAAAGACCGGTGGCTGCCCGGCCTCGCCGAGCCCGGCAAGGACGGAAACGCCCCGTACGGCATCCCCTGGTACGCGGCGAACCGCGTCGTGATCTACCGCAAGGACCTGTTCGAGGCGGCCGGCATCACCCGCCCGCCGAGGACCCGCGAGGAGTGGCTGGCGGATACCGAGCGGCTCAACTCCGCAGGCAACCAGGGTATTTATCTCGCCGGCCAGTACTGGTACACCCTCTCGGGGTTCATCTGGGACGAGGGCGGCGACCTGGCCCGGCAGCAGGACTACCAGTGGACGGGCGCCCTCGACACCCCGGCCGCACCGCGCGGCATGGCCTTCTACCGGCGGCTGCAGGCGCTGGGCCGGGGCCCGGTGGGCGCCGACGAGGAACACCCGCCCCAGGCCGGGGTGTTCGCGGGCGGCAAGGTGGCGCAGATCGTGGCCGTACCGGGGCTCGCCCAGGCGATCGTGCGGCAGAATCCGGACCTGAAGGGCAAGCTGGGATTCTTTCCGGTGCCCGGGTAGACCGCCGCACGGCCCGGCACCGTGTTCACCGGCGGCTCCGACCTCGTCGTCCCGGGCCACACCAGGGACCAGTTCGCGGCGACCGCCGTCGTCGGGGCGCTCGCCGGCGCCACGTGGGACACCGAACTGGCCCACACCATGAACTACGTGCCCAACAAGACCACGCTGGCGAGCGCGGTCGCGGGTGAGGAGGGGGTCGCCGCCATGGCCGCGGGCGCGGCGCACGGCCGGGCGACCCCCAGTACCCCTCAGTGGGCGGACGTCGAGGCCGACAACCCGGTCAAGGAGTACATGACCCGGGTGCTGAACGGAGCGGATCCGCAGGCGGAGGCCCGCCGGGCCTCCGCCAAGATCACCGAGGAACTCGCGCCGGACGTCTGAGTCAGCGCACCACGCTCAGCGACAGCGCGAAGCGGCCCTCCGTGTCCGTCCACCAGTGGGTCAACTCCAGCTCTGCGGCGGCCAGTTCCGCGGTCACTCCGTCCCTGCGGAACTTTGCCGACACCTCCGTGCACAGCTCCTCGCCCGCCGCGAAGTCCACGGCGAGGTCCAGCGCGGGCACCTTCACGGTCTGCGCGACACGCGAGCGCAGCCGCATCTCGATCCACTCCCGCTCGGCGTCCCACAGTGCCACGTGGTCGAAGGCGTCCGGGTCGAAGTCGGCGCCCAGTTCGCGGTCGACGACGGCCAGTACGTTCTTGTTGAACGCGGCCGTCACCCCGGCCGCGTCGTCGTACGCCCGGACCAGCACCCGCTCGTCCTTGACGAGGTCCGTGCCGAGCAGCAGCCCGTCGCCCGGCAGGAGCAGCGAGCGCACGGAGGACAGGAACTTCGCGCGCTCGTCGGGCAGCAGGTTGCCGATCGTGCCGCCGAGGAACGCCACCAGCCGCGGCCCGGGAGTGGAGGGCAGGGTGAGCGGAGCCGTGAAGTCGGCGATCAGGGCGTGGACTTCGAGGTCCGGGTGGTCCTGGACGAGCGCCTGCCCGGCCTGGGTCAGGGCGCTCTCGCTGACGTCGACCGGGACGTACGCCGTGGGCGCGAGCGCGTCGAGGAGATGACGGGTCTTCTCCGAGGAGCCCGAGCCGAGCTCGATCAGCGTACGGGCGCCGCTCGCCGCGGCGATCTCGCCGGACCGGGTGGCCAGGATCTCCCGCTCGGCACGGGTGGGGTAGTACTCGGGCAGCTCGGTGATCTGCTCGAACAGCTCGCTGCCGCGCGCGTCGTAGAACCACTTCGGCGGCAGCCACTTGGGCTGGTCGGTGAGGCCGTTCAGGACGTCGGCGCGCAGCGCGGCGTCCGTCGCGTCCTCGGGGAGAGTGCGGGTGACAAGAAGGGGGCTCACGTACAGGGCTCCTTCGATGGTGCGGATGCCGGTTCCTCCAGCGGGGCGAGCAGCACGCCGGCGCGGCTCGCGGTGAGCAGGGTGCGGTCGGGGACCTCCTGCCAGAGCTGGTCGTCGTCGTAGGGCTCGGAGGCGACGACCGTGCTCCGGCCGGGCTCCGTGCGGTACCAGAGGCTGTCGCCCCAGGCGGTGGCGGCGATCGTGGTGCCGTCCGTCAGCAGCAGGTTGAGCCGGGAGGCCGGGGCCGCCGCCGTCAGGCGGAGAACCGTCTCGCCAAGAGCTTGCTCCAACTCGTCGCCGGCCCGCAGCCGGTGCAGGACCAGGGCCCAGACGAACGCCGAGTCGGTACGGGCCTCCAGCGACAGCAGCTCGACCGGGGGCAGCTCGGACACCAGCGGGGCCGCCGAGTCGGGCCAGCCCGCGACGGCGCCGTTGTGGCTGAACAGCCACCGCCCGGACGCGAAGGGCGCCGCGGCAGCCTCGCCGTCCGCGCCGGCGAGCGTCGCGTCCCGTACGGCGGCGAGTACGGCGCCGGAGCGCACCACCCGGGCCAGGTCGGCGAAGGACAGGTCGGCCCAGATCGGCCCGGCCCGCCGGTAGCGCGCCGGGACCGGGTCGTCAGGGACGTACCAACCGACCCCGAAACCATCGGCGTTGACGGTCCCGTAGCGCTGCCGCCGGGGCGCGTACGACTGGCGCAGCAGGCTGTGCTCGGGCTCCACGAGGAGCCGGCCGAGCGGCTCCTCGGGCCCCAGATAGGCCAGATGGCGGCACATCAGACGACCTCCGAGCGGGCGGTGCGGAACCCGGAGAAGATCTGCCGCCGGATCGGATAGTCCCAGTTGCGGAACGTACCCCGGCAGGCCACCGGGTCCACGGCGAACGAACCGCCGCGCAGCACCTTGTGGTCGGAGCCGAAGAACACCTCCGAGTACTCCTTGTACGGGAAGGCCGTGAAGCCCGGGTACGGCAGGAAGTCGCTCGCCGTCCACTCCCAGACGTCCCCGATCAACTGCCGTACACCGAGCGGGGATTCACCGGCGGGGTAGCTCCCGGCGGGGGCGGGCCCCAGGTGCCGCTGGCCCAGGTTGGCGTGTTCCGGCGCCGGGTCCGCGTCGCCCCACGGGTAGCGCGTCGAGCGGCCGGAGGCCGGGTCGTGCCGGGCGGCCTTCTCCCACTCCGTCTCGGTGGGCAGCCGGCGCCCGGCCCAGCGGGCGTAGGCGTCCGCCTCGTACCAGCACACGTGCAGCACCGGCTCGTCGGGCGGGACCGCCTCGGTGACCCCGAAGCGCCGCCGCAGCCAGCGGTCGCCGTCCCGGCGCCAGAACTGCGGCGCCGTGATCGAGTGCCGCTTGATGTGCGTCCAGCCCTCCGGCGTCCACCAGCGCTCGGTGTCGTAGCCGCCGTCCTCGATGAACGCCTGGTACGCCGCGTTCGTCACCGGAGTCGTGTCGATCCAGAACGGCGCCACCTCCCGGACGTGCGCCGGGCGTTCGTTGTCCAGCGCCCACGGCTCGGTCGAGGTGCCCATGGTGAACGGGCCGCCGGGGACCAGGACTTCGGCCGGTCCGGTGAACGGCGGGGCCGGCTCCGGATCCGGGGCGGTCAGGGCCTGCGGGCCCTTTCTCAGCTGATGGGTGATCAGCATGGTCTCGTCGTGCTGCTGTTCGTGCTGGGCGATCATCCCGAAGGCGAAGCCCGCCTCGGTCAGCCGGGTGCCGTGGAAGTCCGCGCCCGCGAGCAGGTCCATGACCCGCCCGCGCACCTCGGCCGCGTAGTGGCGGGCCTCGGCGGGCGCCAGCAGCGGCAGCGAGGGCCGCTCGGCCCGCGGATGCTCGAAGGCGTCGTACAGGGTGTCGATCTCGGGCCGCATCGCGTCCCGGCCCCCGACCGCCCGGAGCAGCCACAGCTCCTCCTGGTTGCCGATGTGCGCGAGGTCCCACACCAGCGGGGACATCAGCGGCGAGTGCTGGGCGGTGAGGTCCGGGTCCTCGACGCAGCTGGTCAGCAGCGTGGTGCGGGCACGGGCGGCGGTCAGCGACGCGAGCGCGCGCTCGCGCAGCGCCTCGGTGTCCACCTCCTTCGGCTCTGTCGGCTTTTTCGTCGCCGTCGTCGCGGTGTCGGTCTCGGGGGCGGTCATGTACGGACGTCCTTCCTCCCGTGGGCGGTGGGGGTGCCCCCGGTACGGCCGGGCCGGGCCGACGGCGGTTCGCTGCCGTGCAGCCGGTCCAGCAGGTCGTCGGCCGGGCAGCGGCCCCGGTCGACATAGCGGTCCCGGTACGCGGCCACCGCCTCGGTCACCTCGGCGGTGGCGCCGAGCCGGGGCAGAGCCTCCAGCGCCGCCGCGAAGCACACGGCGGCGACCTCGCGCAGCTCCGGGTCGGCGAGCCCGCGGCGGGCCGCGTCGGTCCACAGGGGGTTGTGCGGGGCGGGCAGGTTCAGGGCCCGCTCCGCGAGCGGTTTCACGCTCCGGTACGCGGTCTCGGCGGCCTGTGGATCGTCGAACAGTGCCGCCGTCACCGCGAGCGGCACGATCCAGCCGTCGTCGCCGGGCTGCGCGTCGATCATGCGCAGCTCCAGGTGGCCGCGCGGCCGGACCGGCGGGAACAGGGTGGTGAGGTGATACTTCAGGTCCGCGCGGGTGGGCGGCCGGGGCGACCGGGAACGGGTCCACTCCCGGAACGTGAGCCCCTCCGGCACGTCCCACGGCCCGCTGTCCCGCCGTACGCACATCACCGGCGAGTCCAGCACATGCCGGGCCCAGGCGGCCCGTGGCTCGCCGTCCAGCGGAGGAGCGCCCGCGCGGCCGGCGCCGATCTCCGTCCACATCAGCTGCCGGGTGGACTGCCAGCCCGTGGGCTCGTGCCCGAGCAGCGGGGAGTTGGCGAACGCGGCCACCAGGACCGCCCCCAGCTGATGGGCCAGCCACCAGCGGCGCGCATGTCCGAGCGGACCGGGTTCCTCGTGGCCCGCGTCCACGCACACCTGCACGGACGCGGAGGCGCACATCATGTGCCGGCCCGCCGGACCGGTGCGGTCCAGGCACGTCTCCATCGCGTCGTAGCGCGGCTCGTGCAGGAATCTGCGGGGCGTGTGCCAGGGGTCCTGGCCGAAGCCGACCAGACCGAGACCCTCCGCGGCGACGATGGCGCGGACGGTGTCCAGGTCGGCGGAGATCGTGCCTATGCACTCCATCAGGGAGGCGGAAGGCGGCGAACTCAGCTCCAGCTGGCCGCCGGGCTCGACGGTGAGCGGCGAGCGCAGGGGCACGGCCCGCAGTGCCGCGTAGACCGTCTCGAGTCGTTCGGGTGTCACGGGGAGCTGCGGAGTCTGCAGCTCATGGATGAGCCACTCCAGTTCGACACCGAGCGCGCGGGGCGGCCCCGTCTTGAAGCAGATGCCCCGGACCAGGGCCTCCACCTCGGCTTCGGTGACGGCGGTGCGGTGGTCCGTACAGTCGCCACCGTCACTCTGTGAATCGGACATGTCGGGATCCTCCTGAGATTCCACCATGCCGGCGGCCCGGATCGATCGTCGGGCCGGCCAGACATCCGTTACACCCAAGACCCTCGAGCCGATTCGCACAAGGGTGCCCCGGCGGACGTTCCGCTTCGGTCACCTCCGTTTCCGTACGTGTTCGCGGACCGTTCCGGGTGCGGGAAACTCCGTTGCGCCGTCTCACCAGCATCGCCCAGGATGCCTGCATGAGCACGACGGGGGAGACCGCGCCGGCCGCGGGTACGGAGCCGACGGGGGTGGCGCCGTGAGCGCGCGCCTGCGCGGGATCGCCGCGGAGACGGAACGGATCGTGGCGGCGGGCCGCTACCGCACGCCGGACGGCCGGGAGGTGTCCCTCGCGGCACGGATCGAGGCCGCCCTCGCCGGTACGCGGATGTTCGGCCCCGAGCCGGTGCCAGTACCGGTGCCGGTGTCCACGGACGCGGAAGCGGAGCCGTTCTTCGAGGTCACCGGCGAGAGCAGTCTGGAGGCCGCCCGCCGGCTGGCCGGCACCCCGGTCGCCGTCCTGAACTTCGCCTCGGCCCGGAATCCGGGCGGTGGTTACCTCAACGGCGCGCAGGCCCAGGAGGAGGCCCTGTGCCGCGCCTCCGCGCTGTACACCTGCCTGCTGACGGCCCGCTCCTTCTACGACCACCACCGCGCCCACCGCGACCCGTGCTACACGGACCGGGTGATCCACTCCCCGGCCGTCCCGGTCTTCCGCGACGACCGGGGCCGGCTGCTGGCCGAGCCGTACTGCGTGGGCTTCCTGACCGCGGCCGCCCCCAACGCGGGCGTCCTGCGGCGGACCGACCCGGCCCGCGCCGCCCGACTGCCGGGCGCCCTCGCAGTACGGGCCGAGCGGGTGCTGGAGACGGCCGCCGCCCTCGGCTACCGCCGGCTGGTGCTGGGCGCCTGGGGCTGCGGCGTGTTCCAGAACGACCCGGCGCAGGTGGCGGGCGCGTTCCGGACGGTGCTCGGCCCCGGCGGCCGGTTCGCCCGCACCTTCGAGCACGTGGTGTTCGGCATCCTGGACCGTACGCCCGGGGCGACGGTCCGGGAGGCCTTCCTGCGGGCGTTTCCGGAGGGTGTCCGCACGGCAGCGCCGTGACGCGCGTCAGGTCCAGCCGTAGCGCTCGTGCAGCCGCTGCCGGACGAGGTTGAACCGCCCCCGGTCCAGCGCGCACGCCTCGCGGCGCATGCCCTCCTCGTGCAGCCGCAGCACCCGGTCCACGTCCACCCACGAGTCCCGGTCGGACCGGTCCCACGGCCCGCTGCCGATCGCCACGTAGTCCCGGTCGCCGTCGTGCCGTTTGCTGGTCAGCTGTACGGCGAGGAAAGTGCCGGCCGCCTCCCGGGCGACGACCAGCACCGGGCGGTCCTTGCCCCGGCCGTCGTTCTCCTCGAACGGCACCCAGGTCCACACGATCTCGCCGGGGTCCGGGTCGCCGTCGTGGGCCGGGGAGTACTCGGTGCGCACCCGTCCGACCTCGCGCGGGTCGGCCTCGGTGGTCGCGTGGCGGCCGTACCGGCCGGGGACGATCTCATCGGTATACGTGGTCACGCAGGCACCTTAGGCGAGAGCCGACGGGGCGCGAGCCCAAGGGTCCTGGGTACGGGTGAAACGGCCGTCAAGGTACGGGCGAAAGGCCGTCAGGCGGCCCGTGTTGTCGAGGCGGGCTCCGGTGGCCACCGTTCGTGCCAGCGCAGCTCCGCCTCCAACTGGGCGGCAACGGACACCAGCAGCGGTTCGCTGTCGGCGGGTCCGAGCAGTTGTGCGCCCACCGGGAGACCGTCGCCGACGCATCCGGCGGGCACGTTCACCCCCGGCCAGCCCAGCACGTTCCATGGCCAGGCGTACGGGCAGGCGGCGATCATCGCGCGGTCCGTGGCGAGCCCGCGCAGCCGGTACAGGGCGCCGATCCGGGGCGGGGGAGCGGCCGTCGTGGGCGCGAGGATCACGTCGTAACGCCCGAAGAACGCGCCGATCCGCCGGTGCAGCACCGCCTCCGCGCGCCGGGCCGCGCGCAGCGGGACCCCGCCCAGGAACCGGCCGAGCCGGGCCGCGTCCCGGGTGCGTGGATCGAGCAGCGCCCGATCGGGGGCCTCGCGGACCCGCTCGGCGATGCCGGCGGTGGCGCGCGGCACGAAGGTCAGCCCGATCTGCCCGTACGGCGGATCGGCCTCCTCCACCTCGTGCCCCAACGCGGCCAGTCTGTCCGCGAGTTGGACGACCCGGGTGCGGATCTCCGGGTGCAGCCGGGCCGGTACGGCGGTGAACGGCGGCTTGAGGGAGAGGGCGATGCGCAGCCGGCCCGGGTCGCGGCCGACCGCGTCCGCGACCGTCAGCGCGGGCGGCCGGTGCGGATCCCGGGCGTGGTTGCCGCTCGCCGCGTCCAGCAGCAGGGCCGCGTCGGCGACCGTACGGGCCAGCGTGCCGTTGACCGTGATGCCCTGGAACGACTCGCCGTGCGGCCAGGTCGAGATACGGCCGCGCTGCGGCTTGATGCCGATCAGGCCGGTCCACGACGCCGGTATGCGCACCGAGCCGGCGCCGTCGGAGCCCAGCGCGGCGGGGACCAGCCCGGCGGCGACGGCGGCGGCCGAACCCCCGGACGAACCCCCGGGTGTGTGCCCGGTGTGCCACGGATTGCGGGTGTCCCCGAACGCCGGGCCCTCGGTGAACGGCCACTGCCCCAGCTCGCACGTGTTCGTCTTGCCGACGATCACGGCCCCGGCCGCGCGCAGCCGTCGTACCGCCTCTCCGTCCACGGCGACCGGCGGGAACGCGCCTGCGCAGCCGAACGCGGTCGGCTCCCCGGCCACGTCCATGTCGTCCTTCACCGCCACCGGCACCCCGAGCAGCGGGCGCCGCGCACCGCTTGCCAACTCCCGGTCGGCGGCGTCCGCTTCGGCGAGCGCGGCCTCGGCCCGCACGATCCGGAAGGCGTTCAGCGTCCCCTGCGTGGCCTCGATGCGGGCCAGCGCCCGCTCCACCAGCGCACGGGAGGTCACCTCCCCGTCGGCGAGCGCGCGCCGCGTCTCCACGAGACCGGCGGCACGGTCGGTCGTCATGGGCGAGTACCTCCGGGCGGCTCGGGGAGCACTGTCTACCGAACGGTAACGTCCGCGGGGGTGCGGCCATAGGGGTTTCGCCCGGAAGTCTTCAGCAGCGGTGCCTCATGGCTTGACCGCGACGATGACATGCAGGCCGCGCGGCCCCTCCGCACTGTGCCGGACGTCCAGCCCCAGGCCGGCGCTGCACTTGGCGAGCCACGCCGCGCCGATGCGGAGCTTCGGATGGGCGCTGATGCGGAGTCCCCAGGTCGCACCGGTACGGGTGTGGATCAGGTCGTGCACCATGACCGTCTCGTCGTCGACGTACTCCAGGGCGCAGGTCATGATCCGGTCGTCGGTGGCGCGCACCGGAAGGAAACGGTCGGTGCCGGTGCGCGGTGGGGTCAGATCCCGGTGGCTGAGGACCAGTTGGCCTCCGGGGGCGAGGCACCCGGCCGCGTCGGCCGGCAGTGCCGTCACGTCCGCCGTGCTCGGCAGATGGGTCGGGGTGTCGCCCATGCACACCACCGCGGCCAGGCTCGACGGCTCGGCGTGTTCCCCCAGCGCCGTACGGATGTCGGCGTGGAGGGGGCGGATGACCGAGGAGTGCCCTGTGTGTGCGGCGAGTTCGGCGAGCAGCGGTTCGCCGGTGTCGACGGCGAGGACGGGCGAGAAGCCCAGCGAGGCCAGGGCCAGGCTCTGCGGTCCGGGCCCGCAGCCGAGGTCGACGGCGAGCGTCCCGGCCGCCCCGGGGCGGCCGGGACGCTCGCTCAGGAGGCGCGCCTGGCCTTCGGCGACAGCGGCGATGTCGCCGCCGGGCATCCAGGTGTAGTGCTCGGCGAGGAGCCGCGCGTAGTGGCCGATGGCGGTGGTCATGGGGTCCACGGTCCCCTAGAGCTGAGGCAGGGGCCGGCGGGAGGCGGCGCGCAGACGTCGCCGGGCCGTCCCGGCGGCGGCCCGCGCGGGCGTCAGACCCCCGCGTCGCGCGACGTCGAGCAGTTCCCCGACCGTCTGTTCGATGGTGAGGACGCGTGCGCGGGCTTCGTCGGGTCCGGCGTGGTGGAGTTCGGTGCTGATGGCGTGGACGACTCCGCCCGCGCCGGTGACGTAGTCGGGCACCCAGACGATGCCGTGACGCTGCATCAGGTCGGCGACGTCCGGCGTGGCGAGCTGGTTGTTCGCCGGTCCCGCCACGGCCCTGCAGCGCAGCCGCGGCACCACCTCCCGGGTGAGCAGTGACCCGAGAGCGGCTGGTACGACGACGTCGACGTCCTGGGTGAGGATCTCCTCCGGGCTGCGCCAGACCGCGCCGAGCGCCTCGGCCGTGGCCCGCCTGCCCGGCTCGATGTCGGTGACCGCCAGCTCCGCCCCCTCGGCCGCCAGCAGCCGCGCGAGGTGCTCGCCGACCCGGCCCAGGCCGATCACGGCGAGGCGGCGGCCGTCCAGGGCGGGCGTGCCGTGCAGACGCCGGCTCACGGCGCGCAGCGCGGCGAGCGTGCCCAGCGCGGTGTGCGGGGACGAGTCGCCGCTGCCGCCCGAGGCCTCGGGCCGGCAGAACACATGCGGGGTGCTCTCGCCGATGACGGCCATGTCGGCAGGCCCGGTCCCGACGTCCGGCCCGGTCGCATACGCCCCGTCCAGCGAGGCGATGACGTCGGCGACGTCCTGGAGCACGGCCCGCCGCCGGCCCGGGTCCAGGGTCGTGCCCTCCTGCAGGGCGACGACCGTCTTCCCGCCGCCGCTGGACAGCCCGGCCACGGCCATCTTCAGGGTCATGCCCGCCGACAGGCGCAGCGCGTCGGTGAGACCGTCGCGCCAGTCCGGGTAGTGCCAGATCCGGAGCCCACCGGCCGCCGGGCCCAGCGCCGTGGAGTGAACGGCCAGGATCACCGGCAGACCGGACCGGCGCCCCACTCGGATGACAACCTCTTCGTGATCGAGCACCGGCTCGACCTCCTTCCGTTCGTACGGGACACGACGGAGACTCTCGCGCAAACGAATCGTCTGTGGGTGGTGTGCCGAACGAATGAATGAAAGAGGGTACGGTTCGCGTCCATGGACGAACTTGATTCGGAGATCGTGCGGCTTCTGCAGTCGGATGCGCGGCAGTCGAACCGTGAACTTGCCCGGAAACTCGGTGTGGCGCCCTCGACCTGTCTGGAACGGGTCCGGGCGCTCACCCGACGGGGAGTGATCCGCGGCTACCACGCCGACATCGATCCCGCCGCCCTCAACCGTGGCGTCCAGGCGCTGGTCTCGGTGCAGGTGCGCCCGCTCAACCGCACCGTGATCGACACGTTCAAGGGCTTCGCCAGCTCGCTGCCGGAGGTCCTCCATGTCTTCGTGCTCTCCGGCGGCGACGACTTCCTGCTCCATGTCGCCGTACAGGATCTCGACCGGCTGCACGCCTTCCTCGTCGACCGTCTCAGCAAGCGCGCCGAGATCACCGGCTTCCGCACTTCGATGATCTTCCAGCAGGTCAGCAACACCACGCCGCCGTCTCTGCCGTCCTGAACCACTCAGAAGGGAGTCCGGGGTGCCGGTCGGCGGCCGGACCGTGCTCCGAGGTGCCGTGCCAGGCCCAGCGCCGTCAGCAGCGCGACCAGAGCGCACACCCCGGACCAGCCTGCCCACGTGTACGCGCGGGCGGCGAGCCAGGAACCGAGGCTGCCGCCCAGGTAGGCGCAGGTCATGTAGGCGGTGTTGAGGCGGCTGCGGATGTCCGCGGCGAGGGCGTAGACACGCACCTGGTTGGCGACCATGCCGGACTGCATGCCGACGTCCAGCAGCAGCGTGCCGATCACCAGGGACAGCAGACCGGGGGTGCCGCCCAGGCCGCCGAGGGCGAGGAACGCCGCGGACGCGAGGACCACGAGGAAGCAGACCAGGTTCACCGCGTCCGGCCCCCGCCGGTCCACCAGCCGCCCCGCGACCGGCGTCACGACCATGGTCACCGCGTTGACCAGCGCGAGCAGCCCGACTGCGGCTGCGCCGAGCCCGTACCCCGGACCCGTCAGCAGCAGCGCCACCCCGGTCCAGGCGGCGGAGAAGCCGGCGAACACCGTCGCCTGGTAGAAGGAGGAGCGGCGCAGGGCCGGTTCGGTGCACAGGAGGCGGACGGGCTCGGCCAGCAGGCGGGCGTAACGCTGCCGGGACGGCGGGGCGGCGGACGGGAGCGTGCGGGCCAGGAGCAGCGCGACCAGGAAGGTCAGCAGGGCCGCCAGGACGTATGGAGCCCGCCAGCCCATGCGGTCGCCCAGGGCGCCGCCGGCCGTGCGGGAGAGCAGCATGCCGGCGAGGGAACCGCTCAGCAGCGTGCCGCCGACCACGCCCCGCCGCTCGGCCGGGACCAGCCCGGCGGCCAGCGGGCCGGCCAGCGGGGCGGCCACCGTGGCCACGCCGACCAGCGCGCTCGCCACGAGCAGCGGTGGCAACGCGGGCGCGGCGGCAGCGGCGCACAGGCCGGCGCCGGTCACGGTGAGCAGGGTGACCAGCAGCGGGCGGGGCGGGAGCCGGTCGCCGAGCGGGACGAGCAGGAAGATACCCGCCGCATAGCCGAACTGGGTCGCCGTCACGACCCCGGCCGCCGTACCGGGGGAGACGCCGAGGCCCGCCGCCACGAGCGGGGCGACGGCCTGCGGGAAGTACACGTTGCCGACCGCGACCCCGCAGGCCAGCGTCAGCAGCGCGACGAGCCGGGAGGATCCGGGCGCAGGCGGGGTACGCTGCCCGGTGTGGTGATCCGTCATGTGCCGAAGTCCACGCCCTGCGCGAACAGTTGGCGAAGGATGTAGACGGGGGCTCAATGATCAGCTTCCGGCTCGGGGTCGACGACCTCGCCGACACCCGGTTCGCCATCTCCCCGCTCGGCGAGCTGATGGAGAGCCTGCGCGTCCTGCGTGCCCCGGCCCTGCACCCCCTGCACCGCGGCTGGCGCGGTACCGTGCTCGCCGCCCTCGCCCCCGCCGACCTGCCCCTGCTGTCGGCCCTGGTCGGCCCGGCCCTCGCCCTGCCCGACTTCCTGACACCCCGGCCCCTCGCCTACGCCCCCACGCTCGACGAGGAGCTGACCGTCGTACGGGCCACACCCCCGGAGGTCGTACGGCGCGACCTGCGTGCCGCGCACGCACCGCGCCCGCTCCCCGGCGCGCTGCGGCGGGCCGACGCGCCCGGTGACGGCCCGGTCGCTGAACTCCTCGACGCCCTCTGTGCGTTGCTGCACCGCTACTGGCAGACGGCGCTGCTGCCGTACTGGCCGCGGATCCGGCTCGTCCTGGAGGCCGACATCACGCACCGCGCGGGACAGCTGGCCAGCGGCGGGGCGCGCTCGCTCTTCCCCGGTCTGCATCCGAACCTCGGCTGGCGGGACGGGGTGCTGACGGTCCAGAAGATGATCGGCCGGCACGCGGTGGACGGCGCCGGGCGGGGCCTGCGGCTGGTCCCGTCGGTGTTCGCGCACAAGCCGGCACCGCCGATCAGCGCCGAGGCACCGCCCATGCTCGCCTATCCGGGCCGGGGCACGGCGACCCTGTGGGAACCGGAACCCGCGCCGGACGCCTCCGCACTCACCGCCCTGCTCGGCGCCCCCCGGACCACCCTCCTGCGGATGCTCGCGGAACCCCTGCCCACGGTGGAACTCGCCCGTCGGCTCGCCGTGACCCCGAGCGCCGTCTCCCAGCACCTGCGCGTGCTGGCCGCCACAGGCCTGGTGACCCGCGCCCGGGACGGCCGCCGGGTCCTGTACCGACGCAGCGCGCTGGCCGAGCGACTGGTATCGGGCTGACGCCCGGCTGTTGGGGACGGACCACTACGTCCGGTACTTCCGGATCGAGTTCTTCGACGGAGTCACCCGAGCGCGGGAACTGGCCTCGGCTCGGTCACCCGACTGCGGGGAGCCGGACTGCGTGAACCGGACTGCGAGAACCCGACTGCCTCATGCGCCTGCGACAAGGGGCCGGACGGATCCGGCCCCTTGCGCGGTGCGTACGGCTCAGGCGGCCGCGACCTCGCCGATGGTGCCGTGCAGCCGGGCGACGACCTCGGTCAGCTGCGCGGCGACCTCGGCGTCGTCGACCGGGTGGGTCTCGGCGAAGCGGGTCACCGAACCCGGGATGGACAGCTTGATGTCCTCGATCACCTTGCCACCGGCGATGCCCACGGCCTTGCGGGTCTCGTCCTGCGCCCACACGCCGCCGTACTGGCCGAAGGCGGTGCCGATCACGGCGACGGGCTTGCCGCCGAAGGCGCCGGCACCGTACGGACGGGACAGCCAGTCGATGGCGTTCTTCAGGACGGCCGGGATGGTGCCGTTGTACTCCGGGGAGAAGAGCAGGAAGGCGTCGGCGGCCTGCGCGGCCTCACGCAGCTTCGTGGCGGCGGCCGGCACGCTGCCCTCGACGTCGATGTCCTCGTTGTAGAAGGGGACGTCGGCCAGGCCCTCGTACAGCACGACCTCGGCGCCCTCGGGAGCGAGCTTGACGGCCGCCTCGGCGAGCTGACGGTTGTGCGAACCGGCGCGGAGGCTGCCGACGAGCGCGAGGATGCGAACAGACATGGGAACTCCAAAGGGGCTGAAACATCGCTGTTACGATCCGGACCGAGGTCCGTTTAACTTTCTAGCACCTTAAACGGACCGCGGTCCAGTTCTGTTCCCCATGCTTTACGCTGTCTTCATGTCCCGCGCCCTGCCGCCCTTCCCGCCGCACCAAGAGCCCTTCGGCGAGCCCGAGTTGCTCGAAGTGGGCGTGGCGGCCGAGGAGCCGTGCCTGCGTGCCGACGCGGCGCGCAACCGGGCCCGGCTGCTGGAGGCCGCCGCACGGCTGATCGCGGAACACGGGGTGGCCGGAGTCACCATGGAGGCGGTCGCGGCGGCGGCCAAGGTCGGCAAGGGGACGGTCTTCCGCCGCTTCGGCGACCGTACCGGACTGCTGATGGCCCTGCTCGACCACTCGGACCGCACGCTGCAGGCCGACTTCATGGGCGGGCCGCCGCCGCTGGGGCCCGGTGCGCCGCCCCTGGACCGGCTGCGGGCGTTCGGCGTGGCCGTGCTGTACCGCTACGCCGAGCAGCTCGACCTCCTGCTGGCCGCCCAGACGGAGCCCACCCGCAGGCTCTCCCACCCGGCGGTCACCGCGCTGCGGACGCACGTGTCGATGCTGCTGCGGCAGATCGTGCCGGACGCCGACTGCGAACTGCTCTCCCAGACCCTGCTCGCCTCCCTCGACCCGGCGGTGATCCACCACCAGACCAGGCAGTGCGGGATGCCCATGGAGCGGCTGGAGGCGGGCTGGATCGACCTGGTCGCCCGGGTGACCGGAACCGAGCCGCCCCGACCGGCTGAGCCGTCCCGGTGATCGCCGGCCGGCCGCCGCGATCCCACTGAGCTGTCGCGCATGCCGGTGCACTGGAAGCCGGAGACGCCGGTGCCCCGGATTTCGTCGAACGGTGAACCACATTGCCCCGGCGCCGCCCGGTCCCCGCACCTCTGCCAAGATGCGGTCTGTCATGGTGCAGATACCGAACACGCCCACGAGTGCCGATGTGGCCCGCCTGGCCGGCGTCTCGCGCGCGACCGTGTCCTACGTCCTCAACAACACCAGCGCCGTACGGATCAGCGAACCGACGCGCCGACGCGTGCACGAGGCCGCGCGGGAACTGGGGTACGTCCCGCACGCCGCCGCCCGCAGCCTGCGCGCCGGACACAGTCGCATGGTCCTCATGCCCGCCCCGGCGATCCCGGTGGGCTCCCTCTACAGCGGTTTCATCAACGAGCTCCAGTGGGCGCTCGGCCGCCTCGACTACACCGTCGTGCAGTACGGCACCGTAGGCCTCCAGGGCGACGAAGCCGCCCGCGCCTGGGCGGAGCTGCGGCCGGTCGCCGTCCTGGTGCCCGGCGCGGAGCTCGGGCCGCAGGGCGTCGGCGTCCTCAAGCGCTCCGGCGCCCGGGCCGTGGTCACCCTCGGCCCCGAACGCGTCGAGGGCGCCCACGCCCTGCTCATGGACCACGACGCCGTCGGCCAGTGCGCGGGCGCCCATCTGTACGCCCGGGGTCGGCGCCGGATCGGTGTCGTGGTGCCCGAGGAGTCAGGGCTGGAGGCCTACTCCCGGCCCCGGCTCGCCGGCGTGCGCCAGGCCCTGCACGGCACCGACGCCGCCGTGACCGAGCTGCCGCTCGCGTACACCGAGGAATCCGCCGCCCAACTCGCCGCGCACTGGTGGGAGTCGGGGCTGGACGCGGTGTTCGCCTACAACGACGAATACGCGATGCTGCTGATGCGCGCCCTGCAGGACGAAGGGGTGCGCGTCCCCGAGGACGTCGCCGTGATCGGCGCCGACGACCTCATGCTCGGCCGACTGCTGCGGCCCCGCCTCAGCACGGTGCACATCGAGCTGCCCTCGGGCCGCGACCTGGCCGAACTGGTCGACCGAGCGGTCCGCGACCCGGGCGGCGAACCGGAGCTGCACAAGGTGCTGGGCGCGTCCGTGGTGCACCGCGAGTCCAGCTGACGGCCGCACCTGCGTGACGGCGCGCCCCCGGACCCGCCGCACGGCTTACTGGGCGCTGCCCTCCTGGGCCTCCTGGGCCGCGATGCTCCTGCGGACCTCGTCCATGTCCAGCTTCCGGGCCTGCCCGATGACGTCGGCCAGCGCGGCCTCGGGCAGGGCGCCCGGCTGGGCGAAGACGGCGACCTTGTCGCGGACGATCATCAGCGTCGGGATCGACTGGATGCCGAAGGCCGCGGCCAGCTCCGGCTGGGCCTCGGTGTCCACCTTGCCGAAGACCAGGTCGGGGTTGTCCGCGGCGGCCTTCTCGTACACCGGTGCGAACTGCCGGCACGGCCCGCACCAGGAAGCCCAGAAATCGATGAGAACGAACTCGTTCTCGCTGACCGTCTCGTCGAAGTTGTCCTTGGTCAGCTCCATGGTGCTGCTCATGGCGTGGGTCCCTCTTCCTGGTGTGGGGTGTGCCGAGGGCGGAAACACGGCCTTCGGACCGCCTATTCCACTCGTGCACGTCTGTCGTTCGGCGCGCGTACCCATGTGGCCGTCGCGCACACCACCCACCAGACTGACCCCATGACGGAAACGGAATCCATCGCGTACGACGTCGTGGTGCTCGGGGCCGGACCCGTGGGGGAGAACGTCGCCGACCGCACCCGCGCGGCCGGTCTCCGCACCGCGATCGTGGAGAGCGAACTGGTCGGCGGCGAGTGCTCCTACTGGGCGTGCATGCCCAGCAAGGCCCTGCTCCGGCCGGTGATCGCCCAGGCGGACGCCCGCCGGCTGCCCGGCCTCGCCCAGGCCGTCCAGGGCCCGCTCGACACCCCCGCAGTCCTCGCCCGCCGGGACGAGTACACCTCGCACTGGAAGGACGACGGCCAGGTCGCCTGGTTGCACGGCATCGGCGCCGACCTGTACCGCGGCCACGGGCGGCTCGCCGGCCCCGGCACGGTCACCGTGACCGCCCCCGACGGCACGGTCACGGCCCTCACCGCCCGGCACGCCGTCGCCGTCGCCACCGGCACCCGCGCCCAGCTGCCCGATCTGCCCGGCCTCGCCGAGGTGAGGCCCTGGACCAGCCGCGAGGCCACCAGCGGCAAGGCCGCCCCGGGCCGGCTGATCGTCGTCGGCGGTGGTGTCGTCGCCACCGAGATGGCCACCGCCTGGCAGGCCCTGGGCTCCCGGGTCACCCTCCTGGTCCGCGGCAAGGGCCTGCTGAACCGGATGGAGCCGTTCGCCGGGGAACTGGTCGCCGAGGCGCTCACCGAGGCGGGCGCCGACGTCCGCACCGGCACCTCCGTGGAGTCCGTCACCCGCGAGAACGGCACCGTCGTGGTGACCACCACGGCAGGCGACCGGCTGGAGGCCGACGAGATCCTCTTCGCCACCGGCCGTGTCCCGCACACCGACGACATCGGCCTCGACACCGTCGGCCTGGCACCCGGCTCCTGGCTGGACGTCGACGACACCCTGCGCGTCACCGGCACCGACTGGCTGTACGCGGTCGGCGACGTCAACCACCGCGCCCTCCTCACCCACCAGGGCAAGTACCAGGCCCGGGTCGCGGGCGCCGCCATCGCCGCCCGCGCGGCCGGCGACCCCGTGCTGGACGAGTCCTGGGGCGCGCACGTGGCCACCGCCGACCACCATGCCGTACCCCAGGTCGTCTTCACCGACCCCGAGGCCGCCGCCGTCGGCCTCTCCCTCGCCGAGGCCGAACAGGCCGGCCACCGGGTCCGCGCCGTCGACGTCGCGTTCTCCTCCGTCGCGGGCGCCGGTCTGTACGCAGACGGCTACCAGGGCCGCGCCCGCATGGTGGTCGACCTGGAGGACGAGATCCTGCGCGGCGTCACCTTCGTCGGCCCCGGCGTCGGCGAACTCATCCACTCCGCCACCGTCGCCGTCGCCGGCCGGGTCCCGGTCAGCCGGCTGTGGCACGCGGTCCCGTCGTATCCGACGCTGAGCGAGGTGTGGCTGCGGCTGCTGGAGGCCTACCGCGACAACTGACCGTTGATGAAAGGAAGTTACGGCAATTCGAAGCCGAGGGCGTCGGCCGCCGCCTGCGGGGTCGGCTGGTTCCAGAGCGCGGTGACCGCCTCGTTCGTGGACAGGGAGCGCGGTTCGGCGCGGTCCAGATAGAGCGTGCCGTCCAGGTGGTCCGTCTCGTGCTGGACGATCCGGGCGGGCCACCCGGTGAACAGCTCGTCCAGTACGCGGCCGTGCTCGTCCGCGCCGCGCAGCCGCACCTCGGCGTGCCGGGCGACCACGGCCTGCCAGCCCGGCACGCTCAGGCAGCCCTCGAAGAACGCGGCACGGGCGGTGCCCACCGGCTCGTACACCGGGTTGACCAGGACACGGAACGGCTGCGGGACCCGGCCCCGGACCACCGCGACCTCCTCGGGCACCGGCGCCGGGTCCTCGATGACCGCGATCCGCAGGGGTACGCCGACCTGCGGTGCGGCGAGGCCGACGCCGGGCGCGGCGTGCATGGTCTCGCGCAGGGCGTCGACGAAGCGGGCGAGCAGGGCGGGACCGAGCTGGCCCTCGTACGGCTCGGTGGCGCGCCGCAGTACCGGCTGCCCGGCGGCGACGATGGGCAGGGGGCCGCCGGCGGCGAGGAGTTCCTCGACCCGCTCGGCGAGCGGTGCGTGATCACGGGGAGGTGCCATCGCGTCAGGATGCCATGCCACCCCCTCCGCCCCTGTGGCACAGCTCACCAACACCCCGGGGAACTCAGCCCCTTCGCGGTCCGACCACTGGACCGCCAGCTCTTCCGCACCGAGCCCCCGGAGCAGCCTCTCCATGACCACCGCTCCCTCCACCGCCCCGGCCGAGGCGTCCCCACCCGCGGCCCGCGGCCGCTGGGCACCCCTGCGCCCGCTCGTCCTGCGCCTGCACTTCTACGCCGGCGTGTTCGTCGCCCCCTTCCTGCTGGTCGCCGCCGTCACCGGACTGCTGTACGCGGGCTCGTTCCAGGCCGAGAAACTCCTCTACGGCCATGAGCTGACCGTCCCCGTCGAGCGGACCGAACTGCCCCTGTCCACCCAGGTCGCGGCCGCCCGCAAGGCCCATCCCGAGGGCACCGTCGCGGCCGTACGCCCCGCACCCGAGGCCGGCGCCACCACCCGCGTGCTGCTCTCCGGCGTCAAAGGCGTCGACCCCGAACGCACCCTCGCCGTATTCGTCGACCCCTACACCGGCCGGGTGCGCGGCGCGCTCGAACAGTACGGCTCGACCGGTGCGCTGCCCCTGCGCACCTGGATCGACGGACTCCACCGCGATCTGCACCTCGGCGACACCGGCCGCCTCTACAGCGAACTCGCCGCCAGCTGGCTGTGGGTGATCACCGTCGGCGGGCTGGTGCTCTGGTTCTCCCGCCGCCGCGCCCTGCGCAGGGTCCGCGGGACCCGCGGACGGCGCCGCACCCTCGGCCTGCACGGCGCCGTCGGGGTGTGGACCGCCGCCGGCTTCCTCTTCCTGTCCGCGACCGGCCTTACCTGGTCGACGTACGCGGGCGCGAACATCGACGCACTGCGCACCTCCCTGGGCCAGGCCACCCCGTCCGTCTCGGCGTCCGTGGCCGGCGGCGCACACGAGGGCCACGGTACGGCGGCCGGCTCCGGCGGCGGCGCCGAGCACGGCGTGGGCCTGGACCGGGTGCTCGCCGCGGCCCGCGCCAAGGGCCTGAGCGACCCTGTCGAGATCGTGCCGCCCGCCGACGAGCACAGCGCCTACGTGGTACGGCAGATCCAGCGCACCTGGCCCGAGAAACAGGACTCCGTCGCCGTCGACCCCGCCACCGGCAAGGTCACCGACGAACTGCGCTTCGCCGACTTCCCGGTCCTCGCCAAGCTCACCCGCTGGGGCATCGACCTGCACAGCGGCGTCCTCTTCGGGCTCGTCAACCAGATCGCCCTCGCCCTGCTGGCCCTCGCGCTGATCCTGCTGATCATGTGGGGCTACCGCATGTGGTGGCAGCGCGGACGCGGCTCCGCCTTCGGCCGGCCCGTCCCACGCGGAGCCTGGGCCGAGGTGCCGCCGTACCTCCTCGTACCGGCGCTCGCGGCCATCGCCGTACTCGGCTATTTCGTACCGCTGCTCGGCATTCCGCTGGCCGCGTTCCTCACTGTCGACGTGGTCCTCGGCGAGATCGCTCACCGGCGGGGCCGTCGTACGTACGGGAGGGCCACCGCAGCTCAGGAGCATGGTGGCGACGCGGTGAAGTAGCGTGGTCGGACACGCGGATGCCGAAGGGACACGGGAGACATGGCGCGGGAAGGCGGCCGGGCCCGGCGGCGCGGTCAGGGTGAGCTGGAGGGCCAGGTCCTCGGCGCGCTGCGCGAGGCCGACGGACCGGTCAGCGCGGCCTGGGTGCGGCAACGCCTCGGTGGCGACCTCGCCCACACCACCGTCGTCACCATCCTGACCCGGCTGCTCGCCAAGGACGTCGTCGCCCGCGAACGCCGGGGCCGTGCCTTCCTGTGGACGCCGACCGCCGACGTGTCCCGGCTCGCAGCCCTGCGCATGCGCCGCCTGCTGGACGGCGAACGGGACCGCGAGGCGGTCCTGGCCAGCTTCGTCACCGCCCTGCCACCCGGCGACGAGCAGGTCCTGCGCGCCCTTCTCGACACGGCGGACACCGAAGCGCCGGACTCCACGGACACGAGGGACGGCCGTACGACGGACAGGAGGCGCGGCGGTACGGAAGACTGACCGGCCATGGGGGTCTTCGTCTTCCTGCCACCGCCGCCACCGCCGCCACCGCTCGTCCCGTCACCCGGACGGTACGACCGTCGCAGTGAGGCTCACTCCTGCGGGAAGTCCCCGGCGAGCGCCGAGGCGATCCGCAGCTGCCGCTCCGCCTCCTCGTGCCGGGCCTGCCGCTGGAGCGTACGGCCCAGCAACAGCCGGGCGTAGTGCTCCACCGGGTCACGCTCCACGATGACCCGCAACTCGGCTTCCGCGCGGTGCAGTTGGGCCGAGTGATAGTAGGCGCGGGCCAGCAGCAGCCGGGGTCCGGTCTGTTCCGGCACCTCCGCGACCAGCCCGGCCAGCACCCGCGCCGCGCCCGCGTAGTCCTTGGCGTCGAAGAACTGCCGCGCACGCTCCCAGCGTTCGGCCGGTGTGCCGTGGTCGTAGTACGTGGGTTCCGGCTGGTACATGGACTCCCCTCGCGTCTCCACTCGTGACCTCCTTCGAAGCCCACAACGGAACCGAATCGTTTAATATTCCACTAACTCGGAGCTAAGGGGTGTCAGGGGCCGCCGGCTGCGGCTGGCGGTCGGTATCGGTGGTGGGATCCTTCGGGCGGTCGGGGCGTGTCAAGAAGCCGCGTTCGTGCAGTGCGGGCAGACGGAGGCGCGCGCCGGTGTCCTCGTCGAAGTCGTCGAGGAAGCCGTGGAGGAGATCCGCCAGGCGGGACAGCGGGTCGATGGCGTACAGGACCGGTTGGTAGCCGGCGATCTGGACGGGCATGCGCAGCAGTTCGGGGATGTCGAAGGGCCGGATGCGGGCGCGTCGGAAGCGGCCGAGCTCGCCGTAGGACGACAGCAGCGCGGCTCCGTACGCCTTGGGACGGCCGCCCTCCCAGGCCACACCGTATTCGAGGGTGAACCAGTACAGGCGGCTGATCAGATCAAGGGCGTCGCGCGATTCCACCCGGGCGGCGGCGCGGCCGACCGTGCGGTACAGGTCGGCGAACCAGGGGTCGCACAGATGGGTGCCGTGGCCGAACACGTCGTGCAGGACGTCCGGTTCGGGGGTGTACAAGGGCATCGCCGGGTGGCGGACGTACTGCACCGCGTGGAAGTACCCGTCGGCCATGGATCCCAGGAACCGCTTGTTCGGCACGATCCCGCCGGCCAGTGTGAACCGGAAGCCGGTCAGCACCTGGAGGTGGTCGGAGATCTCCTCGTGCTGCGGAATCCGGTCCCCCGGGATCCGGGCCCTCTCCCGGGCCCGCAGGACGGCCCGGCAGGCGCGCTCCCGATGCGCCTCGATCAGCGCCGCGTGGACGGTGCGCCAGGTGGCGTGCTCGGCCTCGGTGTACTCCACGGTCGGTGACGGGGCGCCGACGCGGTGTCCCTCGGCGGCGGCCACCAGGTGATCCCGGCGGCGCAGATAGGCGGCATCGGCGAAGGCGGGGTGCCTCTCGGCCGGGCCCAGCCGTCTGCCGTGCGCGTCCAGTGGCGTGCGGCTCAGCCAGTCGGTCACAGGTCTCCTCCGTGCGCTCGGCCATCCTGACAGTGGTGCCGCAGGGCACGGCGCGTCACCTGCGGCTTCACCCAGATCTACCCAGTCGAAGGCCGCGTCCGTACCTGGAGCGCCGCCGGGTTCTCCCGAACGCCGCGGGGTGGGGGGGATGCGGACAGGGTCGGCCGGATCATCGCCGCGCGGAAATTCGCTCAAAAGTGGATGAAAGCTTTCAGGCGGTGGTGAACTGCTTACTATCTGTCGCATGCCGCAGGAATCGGTGGCCGGGCGCGCTGGGAGGCGTAGGCCGGCCCTCGCCCTCCTCGTGGGCCTGACGCTGTTGATCGTGGCCCACGTCATCTCCTGCGCGCTGCACCACGCCGACGGCCACGCGCACACCGCGGCGCGGGCCGAGTCGACGAGGAGTGGGGCCCACGGCGTCGACGCCCCGGTGCTCGCCTCCGGCTCCGCGGGCCGGCCGGCGGGGCATGACGCGGACGACCACCCCGATCACGACCCCACCTGCTGCGACCCGGCCGACCGGCCCGCGGACCTTCGCGCGTCCACGGCGGCCCTGGTCCTGGCGCTGCTCGTGCTGGTTCTCGCACGTAGAGACCTGGCGGGCCCGTCGGCGCCCGGCGCGCCGGGGCGCGCCGGGCCGGAGCCTCCGTCGGCCTGTGCCGGGGTTCCTCTCCTGCGTTTCGTCTGCGTCAGCCGTACCTGACGGGCCACGCCCGGCTCGCGCACCTCCGGGTGTTCCCGGAGGAGAACCGGCGCGCCGGGCTCCGCGCACGTTCCCCACGGCACCCGCACGGCGGCCCACGACAGCCACCGGGCCGCAGAAAGACGACTTCATGAGCACAGCTCTGCGCAGCATCTCCTCGCGCGACATCAGCTCCTTCCTCGCCGCGCACGAACTCCCGGAGCCGGCCGGAGCCCCGCGCCGCTCAGCGGCCGGCCTGGTCGGCAACACGCCCGTCCTGTGGGTGGGGGAGCCCTTCAACCCGCCGGGGCGCGGCTTCTGGGCCAAGCTGGAGGGCGCCAACCCCGGCGGCCTCAAGGACCGCCCGGGCCTGTACATGGTCGCCGCCGCCCGCAAGCGCGGCGCACTCGCACCGGGCGCCCCCGTCATCGAGTCCACCAGCGGCACCCTCGGCCTCGGTCTCGCCCTGGCCGGCATCACCTACGGCCATCCGGTCACGCTCGTCACCGACCCCGGCATGGAGCCGCTGATGGTGCATCAGCTGCGCGCACTCGGGGCGCGCGTGGATGTGGTCACCGAGCCGGCCCCGGTGGGAGGCTGGCAGGAGGCGCGCAGGCAGCGGGTGCGCGCACTGCTCGCCCGTACGCCGTCGGCCTGGTGCCCCGACCAGTACAACAACCCCGACAACGTCGCCGCCTACGCACCGCTCGCCCTGGAACTGACCGTCCAGCTCGGCCGGATCGACGTCCTGGTCGCCGCCGTCGGCACCGGCGGGCACTCGGCGGGCATCGCGGGCACCCTGCGCGCCTTCAACCCCGAGCTGAGACTCGTCGGCGTCGACTCGGTGCACTCCACCGTCTTCGGCCAGCCGGCGGGCCCGCGTCTCATGCGCGGCCTGGGCAGCAGCATCCACCCGGGAAACGTCGACCATGCGGCCTTCGACGAGGTGCACTGGGTGGCTCCCGGCGAGGCCGTGCGGGCCTGCCGGGAGCTGGCCCGGGGCCACTGTGCCGGCGGTGGCTGGAGCGTGGGTGCCGTCGCCCTCGTGGCCAACTGGCTAGCCCGTACACAACCGGAACCGACCCGTATCGTGGCGATCTTCCCGGACGGCCCGCACCGCTACTGGAACACCGTCTACAGCGACGACTACTGCCGCGCCCACGACCTGCTGGGCAGCGCGCCGGCCGCCGACCCGGACGAGATCGCACGGCCCGATGAGCGGGTGGTCGAGCGATGGACCCGCTGCACCGACGTCACCGTGCCGCCCGACCGCGCCGAGGAGGTGACGGTGCGATGAAGTCCCTTACCGCACAGTTCCGTTCGTTCAACGGATGCGTCCGGCTGCTGATGGTCCAGCAGTTCACCATCAACACCGCCTTCTACATGCTCATGCCCTATCTGGCCGTACACCTGTCGGACGACCTGGGCCTGGCCGCATGGGCGGTCGGCCTGGTGCTGGGCGTGCGCAACTTCACCCAGCAGGGCATGTTCCTGGTCGGCGGAACACTCGCCGACCGGCTCGGCTACAAACCCGTGATCGTGGCGGGCTGTGTGCTGCGCACCGTCGGCTTCGGCCTCCTCGGATGCGTCGAGAACCTGCCCGCTCTCGTGGCGGCGTCCGCGGCGACCGGGTTCGCGGGGGCGATGTTCAACCCGGCCGTGCGCGCGTATCTGGCCCAGGAGGCAGGGGAGCGGCGGGTGGCGGCCTTCGCCGCCTTCAACGTCTTCTACCAGGCCGGCATGTTCGTCGGCCCGCTGGTCGGACTCGCGCTGCTGGCCGCCGACTTCCGCCTGGTCTGCTCCGTGGCGGCCCTGCTGTTCCTCGCCCTGACGCTCCTTCAGCTGCGGCTGCTGCCGGCCCGCAGCGGTACGCCCTCGGCCGAGCCGGGCGGCGTCCTGGCCGACTGGCGGACCGTCGTCCGCAACCGCCCCTTCGTGCTGTTCTCCCTCGCGATGATCGGCTCGTACGTACTGTCCTTCCAGGTCTATCTGGCGCTGCCGCTCGAGGCCCGCCGCGTGGCGCCGGGCAGCGGTGACGCGGTGACCACGGCACTGTTCGCGATCTCCGCCGCGGTGGCGGTGGCCGGGCAGCTGAGAATCACCGCATGGGCGCGGGCCCGCTGGTCCCCGCAGCGCGCCATGGTCTACGGCATCTCCCTGATGGGCGCGGCCTTCCTGCCCCTGCTGACGGCCGGCTCGACGGTCGACGGGAGGTCGGGCTTCCTCGACTGGGCCGTGACGCTCGGCCCCCTGCTCCTCTCGGTGGCCCTGCTCGGGCTGGGCACGGCCGCGGTGTACCCCTTCGAGATGGACACCGTCGTCCGCCTCGCCGGCGGCCGGCTCGTCGCCACGCACTACGGGCTCTACAACACCGTCTCCGGCCTCGGCATCACCCTGGGCAACCTCACCACGGGCGCCGTCTGGGACGCCACCGACCGCCTGGGCCACCCGGAACTGACCTGGTGGCTGCTCGCCGTGACGGGCACGCTCTGCGCCGGATGCGTCGCGCTGCTCGCCCGCTCCGGCCGCTTGCCTGCCGAGCCGGAGCCTGAACCGATGCCGGTGGCCTCATGATGAAGGGCAGGCCGGCGCGGCGCGCCGTGTCGCCGACGGCGAACAGGCCGGGGACGGTGGTCTGCTGGAAGTCGTCGACCGCCACGGCACCGTCGTCGACGTGGTCGCAGCCCGAGCTGCTCGGTGATGTCGCCGTCGCATGTCGCCGAACGTCGCCGGCCCGTCGGTGCACACCACCAGGTCGACAAGGTCCCGACCGCCCGCCGAGAGTACGGAAGCACGTCGCGGACGAGGTGGCCGCACACATGTCCCGCTGCCGCACGGCGTTCCGGGCCGGCGGCTGACTGTGCGCGGATTTGTTCGGTCAGCCGACTTGTGCGGTCGTTCGGGGCAGCCCTGTGATCAAGATGGCCGTCCTTCTACGTCTCGTAGTAGCTTGAACGGTCGAAGACGGCCTGGCCGAGCAGTGAGGGAGGTGCCAGGTGACAGTCGGCAAGGACGGCCGGCAGGAGGCCCGCAGACGTGCGCGGGGAGAGCTGGAGGGCGAGGTGCTGGCCGCTCTGTGGGCGGCCGGCGCCCCGGTGGCCGCGGCGGTGGTCCAGGAGCAGGTGCCCGGTGCCGCGTACACGACGGTCCTGACGATCCTGACGCGGCTGTGTGACAAGGGGTTGGTGACGCGGCAGCGCGAGGGGCGCAGTCATGTCTACGCGCCCGTGGACGACCAGGCCGGGCACGCGGCGGCGGGCATGCACTCGCTGCTCGACGAGGGCGGGGACCGCGCGGCGGTGCTGGCCCGGTTCGTGTCGGAGCTGTCGGCTGAGGACGAGCAACTGCTGGAACAGCTGCTGCACGGTGACTTCCCCGACCGGGGGTGAGGCGTGTTCTGGCCGGTGCCGATGTATCTGCCGCTGCTGGTGAGCGCGGTGCTGGCGCTTGTCGCCCCGAGGGTGGGGCGCCGGATGCCGCCGAGTGCCGGGGCGTGGGCGATGGTGTGCGCGGCGGTCGTGGCGGCCGGTACGTGGGTGACCGAGATGGCGATTCTGGCGTTCACCGCGATAGGCCAGGTGCCGCTGGTGGCCGAGCAAGGACCGTGGTCGGTGAGCGTGCTGGCGGCGGAGGATCCGGTGAGCCGGAAGATCGCCGCGGTGTGCGCCGGGGTGGTCCTGGTCGTGGTGGTGAGTCTGACCGTGGCGTCCTGGCGCCGGGGGCGGGCGCTGGTCGATGCCTGGCGGGAGTGCCGGGAGGTCGCCGCGGGCGGGGATCTGGCGGTGGTCGATGACCCGGTGCCGGCGGCGTTCGCCGTGCTGGGCATGCCGGGACGGGTGGTCGTTTCCTCCGGGATGCTGCGGGTGCTGGACGAGCCGGAGCGGCGGGCTCTGCTCGCCCATGAACGGGCGCATCTGCGCCATCGCCACCACCTGTTCTCGCTGCTGCTCCATCTGGCGGCGGCGGTGGATCCGCTGGTCCGGCCCGTGGAGCGGGCCGGAGCGTTTGCCGTGGAGCGGTGGGCGGACGAGGAGGCCGCGGCCATGGTCGGGGACCGGCCGCTGGTGGCGCGGGCGATCGCGCGGGCGGCCCTGGCGTCGAGCCGGGCCAGGAAGGCGGCGCTGGCCGCCACCGGGGGGCCGGTGCCCCAACGTGTCCGAGCGCTGCTGGCTCCGCCGGTGCGCCGCCGCAACGGTGTGACGGCGGCGTTCGCGGCACTGATGGCGGCGTGCTGTGCGAGCCTGGCGGTCACCGCGCACGACACGGAGCGACTGTTCGAGGCCGCGATGCACGCCCACGCCGCCGGGGCGCACCTGCGTACGCGGTGACGGGTTCGACGGAGAGGGGGGCCCACAGTGGTCCGAGTGTGTGCCATGCGGGCGGGGCCGGTCTTCGGTCCCGCCCTCGGCGAGGAGTGTGTTCGGCGCGTTGCTGATTACCGGGCGTGCGGGGCGGTGGCGGGTTCGGCGGTCAGCACCGGGCGCAGCGCGCCGCGGGTCAGGGCCGCGACCAGTGGGGTGGCCCAGCGGCGCAGGGCCAGGCTGGTGAGGTAGGCGACCGGAAGGGCGAGGATCGCGGAGCCGAGGACGTCGTGCGGGTAGTGGGCGCCGACGTAGACCCGGGAGAAGCCTTCTACGACGGCGAACACGGCGGCGATGGCGCTCAGGCGGCGGTCCAGCAGGAAGAGGGCGGCCACGGTCGCGGCGGCGACCGTGGAGTGGCCGCTGGGGAAGGCGTAGTCCGACGGCGCCGGGCAGGAGTCGACCAGGTAGGCGTGGGGCATCGACCGGCAGGGCCGCACCTCGCCCACGATCTTCTTGACCACCTCGGCGGCGGCGAAGGCGGTCAGGACGGCGACCGGTGCGGCCAGGGCGACGGTCATCGCACGGTCGCCGCGGTGGCGAGCCTTCCACCAGCCCATGACCATGAGGACCGCGAACACACCCAGGCCGAGGTTGGTCCACAGCTCCATCGGTGTGTTGAGCCACTTGGTGTCGCGGGCGAAGCCGGTGACGGAGGTGAACAACGAGCCGTCGATACCGGATCCGTCGAAGGCCAGTTGAGCGGTGGCGGCCGCGGTCATGGACACGTCCTTCCAGGTGAGCACGAGGCGACGCGGAACGGCCCGGCGCCGCCGGTCAATCCCCACGCCCGCGATGGCATGCTGGTGTCATCACGGTGAACAGGTGGTGGCCGTCAGCCCAATCTACTACATGTTGTAGAAGTGATGCTCACGAGGCGGAGGCCGGTGACGTCGCTGCGGTCCTGCGGCGCGGGCGACTCGCCTATCCGCTTCACTCGGCGAGCGGCAGGGCGTTCACCTTCGAGACGGGCGGCGCCGTACGGCAGTGAGTGCGGGGCCGAGTGCGAGGATGATGCCGAGAACGGCGTAGCCGTGGGCGAGGGTGGTGAGGGTGGCGACAGTCGCGACGAGCAACGGGCCGCCCGCGTCGCCGAGTTCGCGGCCGAGTTCGGCGGCGCCCATGGTCTGGCCCAGGCGTTCCTGCGGTGTCGACGAGGCCAGGGCGGCGAAGCCGAGCGGGGTGATCAGACCGGTTCCGGCGCCGATCAGGGCGGCGCCGGTGAGGATGCCGGTCAGGCCGGGCAGCATCGCGCAGCCCAGCCCGGCGGCGGTGAGCAGCAGTCCCGCCGTGATGCCGGACCGGGTCGTGAGGCGTCCGTCGTCCAGGGCTCGCCCGGCCCGCGGCTGGACCACGGCCGCGCAGGCGGCCAGCAGCGACACGGCCGCGCCCGTGGCCACCGTGCCGAGTCCGGCCACCCGGCCCGAGACCGGCAGGAACCCCACCCCGACCGACAGGGCGGCGGTCGCCGCCGCCAGCGCGGACGTCGGGACGAGGAAGGCCGGGTCGGCCAGCCGCCGGGCCAGGTCCAGCACCGTCTGCCGGGCCCTGGGCAGCGGTGGTACGACCGGGACGGCGAGCGCCGCCCACACGGCGACCGCCGCACCGAGCACCGCCAGGACCAGGAACAGCAGCCGCAGCCCGCCGGCCCACACCACCACCCCGCCCAGCAGCGGACCGAGGGTGTAGCCGATCGACTTGTAGAAGCCGTAACTGCCGAAGGCCCGCCCGTGCTTGGCCGCCGGGTTGAGGCGGGCCACCAGCGCGGATGCCGCCGGGGAGAAGGCGGAGGCTGCGGCGCCCTGGCCGAGGCGGGCGGCCCACAGCCAGCCGGGGCTGTCCGCGACGGCGTACACGGCGGAGGCGGCAGCGAAGGCGATCAGTCCGCCGAGCAGGACCGGGCGTGCGCCGATCCGGTCGGCGAGCGTGCCGAACACCGGCTTGAGCAGCACCTCGGCACCGTCGTACAGCGCGAGCAGGCCGCCGAGTACGAGCAGCGAGGTGACCGCGCCCTCGGCGTGTGCGCCGAGGCTGGCGGCGATCCCGTGCGCGCCGAAGGCGGTGGTGAAGCCGGCCGCGTACAGCGGCCACATCTGCCGGGCCGGAGCGGAGGTGGCGGTCGTGGGCGCGCTCACCGCTCGGTCTCCGTCGACCGGTGCAAGGCCGCGAAGACCCTCTCCGCATAGTCGTCGCAGGTCGCGGCGCACTGCTTGAGCCGCAGTCCGGCCTCGGTCGCCTCCGGGGCGCCGAACACGTCGCGCGCCGTCAGGTCGCGGTGCCAGCGCCGCAGCCGTTCCAGCGACTGTTCCTCTTCCTCCAGCTCGGCCAGCGTGAACTTGGCGATGCGGATCTCCTTGGCGATCTCCGCCTCGAACTTGCCGCAGTCGGCCAGGAATTCCGTCCAGTCCGCGGACCGGGCAGCGGTGAACAGTGCCTGGAAGCGGGCGGCGTCCCCGGCGCTGCGACCCGCGGCGTTCAGGGTGACCACCTGGCCCGCGGCCGCGTTCGTCAGTTCCACCGCCCGGGCGACGCCCTCGGCGAAGACCAGCACGTCCGGTACGGCCCACACGCCCTGACCGAGCGAGAGGGCGCCGATCCTGCGCAGCTCACGCCAGACGGCCACCCGGTGCCTGGACGGCTCGGCGGGCAGTTTGATCACGAGGACGAGCCAGTTGCCCGCCGGTTCCGTGTGCGCCACACTCAAAAATGTATCAGGCGTTACATCTCACACCGTGTGCTTGTGGTCCGACTCTGCCGCGCGGCTCTCGCGGCGGGCGCGCAGGAGTTCCAGGGCCAGCGGCAGCAGCGAGGCGACGACGATCAGTCCGACCAGGGGCAGCAGATAGCGGTCGACGTTCGGGATGCTGGACCCGAGGGCGTACCCGCCCAGGACCAGGCCGGCCGTCCATGCCAGCCCGCCGGTGACCTGCCAGAGCGCGAAGGTGCGGGTGGGCACGCCCACGATCCCGGCGAGTGGATTGAGCACGGTGCGCACCACGGGGATGAACCGGGCCAGCACGATCGCCTTGCCGTGGCCGTACCGGGCCAGCAGCTCCTCGGCCCGGGTCACCCCGTTCGCCAGATGCCGGTTGGTGGTACGGGCCACGAACGCCCGGCCGGCGCGGCGCCCGAGCAGGTGACCGACCTGGGCGCCGAGCAGCGCTCCGGCCGCGGATGCGGCCAGCACGGCGGGCAGCGAGAGATGCACACCGTCGCGGGTGGTCGTGCACAGCAGCCCTGCCGTGAACAGCAGCGAGTCACCGGGCAGGAAGAAGCCGATCAGCAGGCCGGTCTCGGCGAACAGCACCAGGAACACGCCCGCGGTGCCGAGCGTCGTCAGCAACGAGGTGGCATCCAGCGGATTGAGGGCCTGGAACACCCGGGGTCCTTTCCTGCCACGCGCCGCCGCGGGGTTACCCGGTGCGGGAGCGCATGGCACGTCTCAGGAGAGAGCGAATCTCGGAGCGGCTCGGCCGAGTGGCCGCCGGTCAGCCGATGGTGAAGTAGACCAGGCTGCCGAGCCCGGCCAGGGTGCAGTAGACGGCGAACGGGATGAGGGTCCGGTTCTCGAAGTAGCGGACCAGGAACTTGGTGGCGAGGTAGGCCGCGATGAAGGCGGCGACGCTGCCCGCCAGGAGCGGCCCGCGCAGGCCGTTGCCCTCGGGGCCGAGCAGCGGGGGCAGTTTGAGCAGTGCGGCTCCGCCGATGACCGGTGTGGCGAGGAGGAACGCGAAGCGGGCGGAGTCCTCGTGGTTGAGGCCCTTGAAGATGCCCGCGCTGATGGTCGATCCGGAGCGGCTGATACCCGGCAGCAGGGCGAGGATCTGGGCGGCGCCGATGGTGAGGGCCTGGCGGATGGTCATCCGGGTGATCCGCAGGTCCGACAGCTCGTCCGGGCTCAGGTGTTCCTCGCCCGGCGCGACGGCGTCCCCGGCCCGCCTGCGGCCCGTGCCGCCGCGGCGCAGCTTTTCGGTGACGAAGAGGACGATGCCGTTGAGGGCCAGGAAGATCGCGGTCGGCACGGGCCGCCCGAGCGTCGTGCGAAAGACCTTGTCGAGTGCGATGCCGGCGACGCCCACGGGGATGCAGGCCGTGATGATCAGCCAGGCGAGCCGCTGGTCCACGGTCTGGATGCGGCGTTGGGTGATCGAGGTCCACAGTCCGCGGGTCACCCTGACCCAGTCGCGCCAGAAGAAGACCACCAGCGCCAGAGCGGTGGCCAGGTGGAGGCCGACCAGCTCATTGAGGTACAGGGAATCCGCGGCGGAAACGTCCAGGTCGTGTTTCCAGTGCCCGCCCAGGAGGGCGGGGATGAGGATGCTGTGCCCGAGGCTGGACACGGGGAACAGCTCGGTGACGCCTTGCAGCAGGCCGACGCCTATGGCTTCGGGGTAGGTCAGGACGGACATCGATGGCCTTCGACTCGGAATCCAGGCAGGGTGAGGCTTCGGGGAACGCTCGCAGCGGCTCCGGCCAGTCAGAAAACTACTACATCTTGTAAAACCTGGGGGGCCGGCGCGAGGTGTTCATCTCGACGACGCGCAAGGTTCACCGTGCACCGGCCCCCCTCTACTGATGTCTACGGATGCCGCCCGGGGCGGGAGGGGCTGGGCGTGGGCGAGGTGCCGCCTCCGGCGGTGCCGCCGTTGGTTGTACCACCGCCGGTGGTACCGCCGTTCGTGCCGCCGCCGATCAGCCCGCCGTCGCCCGCGCCGCCGGTCAAGCCGCCGCCGGTGGTGGCGCCCGAGGTGTCGGTCGGGCTCGGATCGGGGCAGTTCTTCTTCCGGTGGTGGCACGGGCCGGCGGAGGGGCTCGGCGTGGCCGATGCGGACGAGGTGGCGTGCGGGGTGCTCGCGGTGGGGGAGGGAGTGGGCGACGGGGCGCCGTACTCGTTGGTGCTCTGGCCCAGTTGCGGTGCGGGCGGGAACTGCTGGACGGGCTGGCCCTGGAGAGCAGCGGTCATGTAGCCGGTCCACACCTCGGTGGGCATGTCGGCGCCGAAGACCTTGGAGAAGCCGCCGACGCCCTGCATCGACTGCAGGCCGGAGTTCTTCGGGTCCTCCTTGAACATGCTGACCGCGGTGGTCAGTTGGGGGGTGTAGCCGATGAACCAGGCCGACTTGTAGTCGTCGGTGGTTCCGGTCTTGCCCGCCGCCGGGCGGCCGAGGGCCTGGGCGTTGGTGCCCGTGCCGTTCTTGACGACGTCCTGAAGGACGTCGGTGACGGTGTCGGCGGTCGAGGCGGGCATGGCCGTGGTGCCCTTGGGTTTGCCGAAACCGGGCAGCTGCCGGCCCTCGGTGACGACCTTGGTCACCGAGTACGGCTCGTGCTGGACGCCGCTGTCGTCGAAGGTGGCGTACGCGTCGGCCATGCGGATCGCCGAGGGGGTGGAGGTGCCGATGTAGAAGCCGGGGGTGTCGTACTGCAGGCTCTTGCGCAGCAGGCCCGCCTTGAGGGCTTCGCCCTCCACGTTGTCGTAGCCGACGTACTCGCCGAGCTGGACGTAGGGGGTGTTGACCGACTGCTCCATCGCCTTGCGCAGGGGGATGTAACCCCATTTCGTGGGAACGTCGTTGCGCTGGTGGAGGAGCCCCGTGGGGTCGTTCGAGTCCGGCAGTTCCTGGCCCTGCTGGTTCTTGATGGTGATGCCGTCGTTGCCGTTGAACTTGGATGCCGGGGTGATCGGTGAGGCCGGCTGGCCCGGGGAGAGCACGGCCCCGTGGTCGAGGGAGGCGGCCAGGTCGATCGGCTTGAAGGTGGAGCCGACCGGCACACCGGTGGCGTCCGCGTTGTCGGTCCAGTGGCCCTTGTCCCAGCCCGCCCCGCCATACAGGGCCACGACCGCGCCGGTCGACGGGTCGATGGACGCCGCGCCGACCTGGACGTTCTTGTCGGCCGACCGGTGCTTCGGATCGAGGTGCTTCCGCTCCATCGCCGCGACGGACGCCGAAAGGGCCTTCACCTTCTTCTTGTCGAAGGTGGTGTAGATCTGGTAGCCGCCGTGGCCGAGCTGCTGGTCGGTGAGGGACGAGTGGGCCTCGACGTACTTCTCCGCGGTCTGCACCAGGTAGCCGGTCTGTCCGGACATCCCGGCCGACGGCGTGTAGGGCTTGGGCGTGGGGAACCCGGCGGCGAGATACTGCTGTTCCTGCGCCTGGCTGATGTTGTGGGTGGTGACCATGCGGTCCAGCACGTACTTCCAGCGCGCCGTGGCCTGGGCCTTGGCCTGCGGGTCGGTGTCGGCGAGCATCATCACGCTCGGCTCGTTGACCGTGGCCGCGAGGAACGCGCCCTGGCTGACGGTCAGCTGGGAGGCGTGCACGTGGTAATAGATGTTGGCGGCCGCTTCGATGCCGTAGGCGTCGCGCCCGTAGTAGCAGCTGTTGAGATAGCCCTGCAGGATCTGCTGCTTGGACAGCTGGTTGCCGATCTTCAAGGAGATCAGGATCTCCCTGAGCTTGCGGGTGACCGACTGGTCCTGGGTGAGGTAGGTGTTCTTCACGAACTGCTGGGTGATGGTGGACCCGGACTGCACCTCACCGCCCGTGGCCATGTGATAGACGGCGCGCAGCATGCCCTGTGTGTCGATGCCGGGGTCGCTGTAGAAGGTGGCGTTCTCCGCGGCGAGGAAGTCCCACTGCACCAGCTTCGGGACCTGGGCGAGGTCGACGTTCTGCCGGTTGGTCGACCCCTGCGTGGTCATCACCGAGCCGTCGGACCAGTAGTAGGTGTTGCTCTGCTGCTGGGTGCTGGGATTCGGACTCGGGATGGTCGTGGTGGCGTAGGCGTACGAGAACAAGGCCAGTATGCCGCCGATGAACAGCAGGAAGGTGCCGAGCACCTGCTTCCACGAGGGCAGCCACCGGCGAAGGCCCCGCCTGCCCGCCCGCGGGTAGTCGATGAAGCGGCGCGGGGCTCCGCGCCCGGCGCCCGCGGTGCCCGGGTCCGCCGCGCGCCTGCCGGGGCGTCCGGCGTCCGCACGCCGTGCGCCCTGCGCACGGCGGCCTCGTCCGCCGTCGCCCCGGGCGGCCCTGCGCGCCTCGGCCCTGCCGCCGTGCGGTATGCCGTCCGTGCCGGACGGCCCGGTCCGCCCCGATGTCCGGCGCCGGTGTTCACTCATACTCGCCACTCCTCAGCCAGGCACAGACCCGCCCGCCGCTGCGAAGTCGGCCGGCCCCGCCGTGCTGCGCGAGGGGGGCCTGGCCTGGGGGGACTGACGCTCCCGGAACCTACTACAAGCTGTAAGACTAAGCGGTGCCCGGCGTGCGAAGGCAACCGGCCCCGAGCAAAGTCCGACGGCCCGCTGGTTCCGCCGTTCCAGAACCGGCGCGATGCCACCGGCGCCGCAGGACTCCTCGCCGGTCGCTACGACGCGACGGTCTGGGTCCTGGCCGGGCGGTCCTCGGTGTGGAGGGGATGGGCGGGGCCCTGGGCCCGAAGATGGACCTGGCTGCCGACCGCCGGCGGCGGGGCGTCCAGGTAGACGACGAGACGCTCGGGCAGGTCCAGGCCGGACTCCGGGGCGCACTCGACGCGGTGGTCGTGCCCCCGGAACAGGCAGGCGGTGACCTGGGCCCGGACCGTGTGCGGGCCGGGTTCGGACGTCATCCGGAGCTGGTGGGGACGGAGCATGACGACACCGTCCTGCTGCGTGTCGGTGGTGAGGGGCAGGGGTCCGAAGGCGGTGGTGGCGTATCCGTCGGCGGGTTTGGCGGGCAGCAGGTTGGCCTCGCCCAGGGCTCTGGCGGTGCCCGCGTCCGCCGGCTGGTGGTAGAGGGTGTGGGGAGTGCCGGTCTGCACGATGCGGCCGTCCCGCATCACGGCGATGGTGTCGGCGAAGGCGAGTGCCTCGTCCACATCGTGGGTGACCAGGATCGCGGTGGCGCCCGCCCGGCGCAGGGTGGCGGCGACCTCCGTGCGCAGTTCGGTGCGCAGCGCGGCGTCGAGGGCGGCGAACGGTTCGTCCAGCAGGAGGAGTTGGGGACGGGGCGCCAGGGCCCGGGCCAGCGCCACGCGTTGCTGCTGGCCACCGGAGAGCTGATGCGGATGGCGGTCGGCGAGGCCGTCGAGCCCGACGAGGCCGAGCATCTCCGCCACGCGCTCGCGGCGGGCGGCGCGGGGGAGGCCGAAGCCGATGTTGGCGGCGACGGTCAGGTGCGGGAAGAGCGCCCCGTCCTGCGGTACGTACCCGATGCGCCGGCGCTCGGCCGGGACCCTGGTGCGGCCGTCGTCGAGGCTGCGGCCGTGCAGGGTGACCTGGCCCCGGGTGGCGGGGTGGAAGCCGGCGACGATACGCAGCAGGGTGCTCTTGCCGCAGCCGGAGGGGCCCAGGACACAGGCGAGCGCCCGGTCCTCGACGGTGAGGTCGAGCCCGGTGAGCACCGTGCTGCGGCCGTGTGCGGCCGTCAATTGCCTGATCCACAGGCCCGGCTGGCCGGTCATCTCAGTTCTCCCTTGGGGCGGTTGCGCGAGTGCCGAGCGTGCGGCGGGTGAGGATCAGGACGGCGGGCACGGACAGGGCGACCATCACGGCGGCGTACGGCGCCGCCGCCCCGTAGGAGAGCCCGGTGGTGTAGACCCAGAACTGGGTGGCGAGGGTCTCGGTACCGGTCGGGCGCAGCAGCAGCGTGGCGGTGAGTTCGGTGCTCGCGGTGAGGGTGACCATCGCGAAGGCCGCGCCGAGGCCGGGCAGGATCAGCGGCAGGGTGACCCGGCCCAGAACGAGGATGCGGCGCACACCCAGCGAGCGCGCCACGTCCTCGACGCCGTGCGGCACATGGGCCAGCGAGGCCCGTACGGAGGTCAGGGCGAGCGGGAAGAACAGCACCACATACCCGGCCACCAGCAACGACGGCTGCTGGTAGAGGGGTTGGGCGTAGCGGATCGCGAAGTACACCACCGACAGGGCGACGGCGATGCCGGGCAGTGCCCTGGTCAGGTAGGCGGCGCGTTCCACGGTGCGGGCCAGGCGGGTGGGGCGGCGCCAGGAATAGAGCGCCACCGGCACCGCGGCGGCGGTGGCGAGGGCCGCCGCCGTCAGCGCGTACCCCAGGGTCGTCGCCGTCTCGGTCACGATGGAGGCGGACGGCAGGGTGGTGGAGCTGCCGCGCACCAGCCAGTGGACGAGCGCGAAGACCGGCACCCCGAGAGTCACCCCCACCACCGCCGCCAACGCGCCTGCGGCGACCGGCTTCCAGTGGCCCAGGGCCACCGGAGCGCAGCCCCGCCCGGTGGTGCCCTCACGCACCACCCGGCCGCGCCGCGCCGCACGCGCGTCGAGCGTCACGAGGAGCAGGGCGAGACCGACCAGGGTGAGGGTGAGCAGGCTGGCGGAGGCCATGTCGAAGCTGGTCTGGAACTCGTTGTAGATCGCGGTGGCGAACGTGGTGTAGCGCAGCATTGCGAACGCGCCGTATTCGCCCAGGAGATAGAGCGACACGAGCAGCGCGCCGCCCGCCAGGGCGGGGCGGGTGAGAGGCAGCGTGACCCGCCACAGGGTCGCGAGCCGGCCGCGGCCCAGGCTGCGCGCGACCTCCTCGGCCGCGGCGTCGGCGTGCCGCAGTGTGGCGGCCACCGGCAGGAACACCAGCGGATAGAGCGAGGACGTCATCACCAGCACCGCACCCCAGTACCCCTGTACCCAGGGGAACAACGAGACCCAGGAGTAGCCGTGGACGAACTCCGGCACGGCGAGCGGCATCGCCAGCGCCACGGTCCACGCCCGGCGCGCCGGAAGGTCGGTGCGTTCCACCAGGTAGGCGGCAGTGAAGCCGAGCACGAGCGTGCCGGCGGTGACGACCGTGGTGAGGGCGACGGTGTGCCACAGCAGCGTGCCCACCACAGGCCGGGCCAGCAGGCGGTGTGCGGTGTCCCCGCCCGCCTGTGCGGCCTGCAGCCCGACGAACACCAGCGGCGAGGCGACGAGCAGCGCGACCAGACCCGCCACCAGCGGCAGCGGGCCCGGCGCCGTACGCAGCGTCCTCACAGCAGGCCGACGGTCTGGAGGAGCTGCAGCGCGTCCTTGCCGTCACCGAGGTCACCGGCCCGCACGACCGGCCCGGAAGCCGTCAGCGCCCGGCTCACCTTGCTGTTCTTCACCCCGGCGGCGAGCGGATACTCGTAGCTCTCGGAGGTGGCGATGATCTGCTGGGCGGGCTTGCCGGTCAGATAGGCGAGGAACGCCTGAGCTGCCGCCTGGTGCTTGCCGTGGGAGAGGACGGCCGCTCCGGAGACGTCCACCAGCGCGCCGGGGTCGCCCTGTGCGAAGTAGCCGAGTGCGCTGTGGATGTGGGCGGCACCCTGTTCGTCGCGCAGCCGGTACCAGTAGTAGTGGTCGATGACGCCGCCCTCGACCTCGCCCCGGTTCACCGCGGCGACCAGGTCCTCGTTGCTGCCGTAGACCTTGCTGTTGGCCTTCAGCCCCGCCAGCCAGCTCTTCGCGCCGGCCTCGCCCGCTGTCCTGATCATCCTGGTGACGATCGGGGTGAAGTCCGTCTCGCTCGGCGCGATGCCGAGCTTCCCCTTCCAGGCCGGGCCGGCCAGGTCCTTGACGCCGGCGGGCAGTTGGGCCGCCTTGAGCTTGCCGGTGTCGTAGACGAACGCGGCCTCGCGGGCGGAGACGCCCACCCAGTCGCCCTTGGCCGAGCTGTCGGCCGACGGCACGGTGGCCAGGGTGGCGGCGTTCACCTTGGCCAACAGGCCCTTGTTCTCCAGGGTGGTGAGCGCGGGCGGGTTCTCCGCGAAGAACACGTCCGCCGGGGAGGCAGGCCCCTCGGTGAGAATCTGGTTGGCCAGCTCCGCCTCGTCACCCGAGCGGACATTGGCCTTGATGCCGGTCCGCGCCTGGAAGTCCTTCACCAACGCGCTGACCGTCTGCTCGTGCTGACCGCTGTAGACGGTGATCGTCTGCCCCTTCAGCGAACCACCCGACGCCGTGTCCGACGCACCCCCGGAGTCGTTCGAACCGCTGCACCCCGCCAGTGCCAGGGCCGACAGCGACACCGCCGTCGCCAGCACGGCGGACCGGCGCGCGGACCGCAGGACGACACGAGACATGGGACCTCCGAAGTGAGACACACGGGCCGCCGACACCGCCCCCACGGCACCCGCCCGTCAGCAACAAAGCACGGCTACCGTACTTAGGTAAGCCTTGCCTGAAAACACGCCCTCGGGGCGTCGACAAGTCATCATTCGGCCACTCTCGGATCCTGAAAGTGATATTTTGACCGGCTTTCAAGGTGCATTTTTGACCACCTCATAGCCTGCTCATAGCGTCCTCATGACAGCCTCATCACCGTCGGCCGCACCAACGGTTACCAAAGCGTGACAGCGGGTGCTCGAAGGGGAGGCCGTGACCGACGGAGTACGGTGAAGGTGCCGAGGGCTCTTCGCGCGTCTGTCCCACACGGCGCCGTTCTCGGCGGACGACGACTCCGGGCCGGCTCCGTCCGGACCCGGGACAGGATGCGGCTCATGACCGTGCACGGGCCCGACCGGAGAGGTCGGCAGGGGCCGTCCCCCCTGGAAGGGGAGCGCATCCGCCCGCTGTCGCGATGGCAGATCGAAGACCGGCTGGAGGAACTCGGCGACCTGTACGCGGAGACCTCCGGAGGCGATCCAGGGGCCCGTGACCAGGACCGCGAGCTGTTCTTGAGGCGCCTTGCCGCCGAGGTACAGCGGCCGGGCTTCACCCTGCTGGTCGCGGAGCGGATTGTGCTGGAGGAACTGCCGGAGGCGGCCGGCACCACGGGGGCCGAGGACACCGCCCGCCACGGGGAAGGCGCCGTGGTGACGGGATGCGCCTACGGCTTTCCGGTACGCGCGTCCGGGCCCTGGTGGCGAGGTCTGGACGAGCGTCTCCCGCGGGAGTTGCTCCGGTTCGCCGCGTCCGGGAGGCTCTTCGCCATCTCCGGTCTCGTGGTCCAGTCCCGGGTGCGCACCCAGGACCAGGGCCGCGACTGGAACCTCGCCCGGCGTCTGCAGCGGAGGCTGCTCGCCGATCACACGGCCGTGCTCGACGGCCACCCCGCCGTGCTCGGTGTCACGGTGGTGGACCGCGGCGACGCCGCGGCCCTTCGGACACTGCGGTCCTGGGGGTGGTGCCTCGTCACACCCCGCTCGGCGCCGTGGTGCGCCCTGACCATCGGGCAGTGACGGACTCAAAATCCCTCCAGGACCCCGGCATTGAGCTGCCATCATGGCGTCGTCGCAGATCGGGACCCGGGGGGAACGCCACCATGACAGCTGCCGACGTCTACGACCGGCCGCCCTACCGCGCCGACGCGCCGCCCCAGTCAGGTGGACCTGCCGCATGGGTGCTCGACGTCTTCCTCCCGTGGCGACTGGCCCGCCGCATCTACGGGCCGTTCCGCCTCTTCCGGTTCACCGCCGCTGACATCGTGAGCCTCGCCGGAGCGGGAGCACTGCCCGGGAGGTACGGCCGGCCGGTCGCGTCCGCCGTCGCCGAGCAGGCGATCGATCCCGTCATCGAACGACTGCTCCTGCCGCGCGTGCTGCTGGGCCTCGGCCTCCTCGTGTTCGTCATCCGGCTGGCGACCGGCACCGGCATGAACGGCGTGATCGACGACGCGTTCGGTGACAGTCTCCTGATGCTGGGCACCGGGCCGGTGTCACTGCTGCTGGCCTGTGTGCCGCTCGTCGCCCTGGCCCGCCCCGGCACGAGAGGGACGGTCGCCCGGATGACCACGCGCCCCCTGGCCACCGCGTTCATCACAGCGGCGTTCTGCGGCCTCTTCGTGTACTGGGCCAGTCACGGCGGGGCCAACTACCACCCGGATTCGGTCACCACGCTGCTCGTCTCACTGATCCTCGGCCCCTGGCTCGCGGCGTTCTTCGGCTCCGTCCTCTACCTGATCCACCGCAACGCCTTCAGCGTGGGCGGCCACCCCCTCGTCCGCCCCCTGGCCTGCGTCCCGCTCGCCTGGCTGACCGCGGCGGGCCACGCCCTCTTCATCGACCTCGCCTACGCCTACCCCCACGCCGACCCGCCCCCGGCCTACTTCGTGGCCCTGTTCGCCGGTCCCGTCGGCGTGACCGTCACCGCCGTGATCGAGGTGATCCTGCTCCGCCGCCGGCACGGGGTCGGTTTCCGGGGGCCGCTTCCGGGCTGGACCCCACCGCGTCCCCGGATCACCCCGGTCCCCGGCGACCTGGTGGCACGCCTGCGCGCCGACGTGGCTCGCGGCCACGCGTACGGCTGGCCGCACGTCACGGACCGGAACGGCGTCGTATGGGCCGTCACCCCCGCGACCTGGGCCCGGCAAACGGTCATGTGGCCCTACGTGCCCTCCTTCACCGGCGAGACACTCCCCATGCTGCACTCGGACCTCGAAGCCACGGCCGGGCCCCTGACCCCGACTGGTTACGGAACTCGGGGCTGAGCGCGGACAGTTCGCCGACGCGGGGCTGTCGCCTCAGTTCCGGGGGTTGCAGTCGTAGAGGGCGAAGCTGCCGTCGGTGTGGCGGCCGTAGGCGGTCGGCCGGATGCGGGTGCAGTGGGACTTCACCCACTTGGTGGCGGCAGTGGTGGGGCGCTGGGTGGTGAGCAGGGCGTAGCGGAGCTGGTGCGTGGCGACGAGAGTGCCGAGCTGCTGGGCGGTGGGGAAGGGGGTGTTGCCGGTGAAGCCTCCCATGACGAGGAGGGGCTCGGACTTCGCGCGCAGCAGGGGCTCGGCGGTGTAGGCGGCCTGGGTGGCGAGCAGGTACTTCTCGCCGTGGCGGTGCGTGGTGAGGTAGTCGAGCAGGGCGGTGTCGCGGGCGCTGGGCCGGTCGAGTCCGGTCCGCCGCGGAGCGTGGCGGTGATGGGTGCCGTCGCGGAACGCGCTGCCGACCGGACCGGTCACCGGCGAGGTGGCGGGGCCCGCGTAGAGCGGGTTGAGGCTGGACGCGGCCCAGCCGGCCGGTACGACCAGGGTGGCCGCGATCCCGGCGGCGAGGGCGCCGTGGACCATCCGCGGGGAGGTGCGCGGCCCGCGGCTCCACAGGCCCGCCACACCACACAGCGCGAGCATCACAGCGACCGGCAGCAGCCAGGAGACGAATCGGGTCGGCCAGTCCAGCACCAGCGCCCACACCACCGTCAGCACGATCGCAGCCGGCAGCGCCAGGTGCCGCCGGCCGCCCGCCTCGTGCTCCGCCTTCTGCCCCGACTCGTACCCCGACTCGTACCCCGACTCGTACTCCGATCGGAAGAGTGCGAGCCCGCCGCCGGTGAGCGCGGCGAGTGCCGGGGCGATGACGGCCGTGTAGTAGGCGTGGTTGCCGTTGGAGGAGCTGAACACCAGGGCGTGCACGGCCAGCCAGCCCCCCCACATCAGAAATCCCGCGCGCAGCAGGTCGGTTCGAGGCCGGCTGGTGCGCCAGACGACGCCCAGGACCGCGGCGAGCACCGCGAGCGGCAGGAACCAGGCGATCTGCGGGCCGATCGTGTGGTTGATCAGCATGTCCCAGCCGGTGTTGCCGGTGGTGCGGCTGGCGGCGGTGCCCGCGACGGCGCCGAACGCGGTGGAATCGCTGCTGAAGCGGCTCAGGCCGTTGTAGCCGAAGACCAGGGCGAACGGATCGTTGCCGGACGTCCCGTCGAGGTACGGGCGGTCGGCGGCCGGTGTCACCCAGGCGATCAGCACCCAGGAGCAGGAGACCGCCAGGGCGACCGCACCGGCCAGCAGGACGCGCAGGGCGCGGTTCAACCGGGTTCCGGGCGCGGCGAGTTGGTAGACCGCGGCGAAGACCGGGAGCACCAGCCACGCCTGCAGCATCTTCGTCTGGAAGGCGAGCCCGACCCAGATCCCGCAGGTGATCAGCGGCAGCAGCCGCTCGGTGCGCACCGCCTTCTGCAGCGCTCCGGCGGCCGCCACCAGGAGCAGAGTGAGCGCGGTGTCCGGGATGGTGGCCCGGTTGAGGACCACGGTGACCGGGGTGAGGGTGAGCGTCAGCGCGGCGATGAGCGCGGCGAACGGCCCTGCCCAGGCCCGTACGATCCGGTGGAGCAGCCAGACGGTGAGCACGCCCTCGACGACCTGCGGCAGCGCGGCCGCCCAGGTGTGCGGGCCGAAGAGCCAGACGGAGACGGCGTCGGGCCAGAAGGCGCCGGGCAGTTTGTCGATGCTGATCGAACCGCTGGCGTCGAGCCCGCCGAAGAAGAAGGCCTGCCAACTGCTCGCCATCGACCGTATCGCCGCACCGTAGTAGGGGTGGAGCGCGGCTTGCCCGATGCCCCAGCCGTACAGCAAGGTCGCGACGACCAGCACTGTGGCGAGCGCGGGGCGCTCCCAGCGCGGGGCGTCTTCCGGCATGCCGAAGCGGCGGGTCGCCGCCCGGCGGCCTCGGTGCGCGCCGGTGGGCTGGACGGCGGGTATGGCGGTCATGGCAGTGGTCCTCGGATCAGCAGGTCAGGTGAAGCGGCGGTGCACAGGCGGCGGGATCATCGGGCGGCGGGTTCACAGGCGGCGGGCCGCCCGGAAGCCGCGGGCGTAGAAGTCGGTGCCGTCCAGCAGCGAGCGGCCCGACAGGTCGCCCAGGGTAGGGCCGTCGGCGGCGGACCGGCTGGAGTAGAACCGGTGCCGGCCCTGGTCGTCGAGGCCCATGTACATGCCACAGTGGTCGATGAAGTTCGGCCGGTCCTTGATGATGGCGAAGAAGACCAGATCACCGGGTTGCAGGCTCCCCAGACCGGTGGGCTGCTCGCCGGTGTCGGGAATCACCAGGCGGCCGGGACCGTAGGCGGCGATGGCGAAGGCGCGGCGCGGCAGGCCGGTGCCCCGGGCGTTGGTGTTGTGGAGGGGGATGCCCATGCGGTAGCCCCACACCAGACGCTGGAAGCCGGAGCAGTCGACGTCGCCGTAGCGGGCCTTCTCCGGCTGCACGCGCGTGCCGTCCGGGAAGGTCCAGTCGATGCCCAGATAGTCGTAGAAGTCGGACTGTTCGTCGTGGTAGGCGAAGTCCAGCGGGTTGTTGACCTTGGCGTTGCGCGGGCCGAAGTGCGCGGTGCCCGCGTAGCGCACGCCGGCGTTGTTGTGCTTATTGGGCGCTCCGGCGCTGCTGTACTGGAACGCCACCGCGAAGACGTCGGGGCTGGTGTCGCCGAGAGCCTTGCGGAACCAGCCCTTGAACCAGGCGGACTTCTCCATGCCCCGCTGCCACTCGTGCGGCAGCACCCGCACCCAGGCGTCCGTGGTCACGCTGGCCTCCGTGGTCCGCGGCTCGCTGAAGCTGCGGGTGGGCCCGGTGAGTACGGCCGTACGGGCGCCGTCGGTGAAGGTGGCGAGCGTGCCGCCGTCGGCGGCGCGGACCACGGTGCGGTCGGGGGCGGACAGCCGCTCGAAGGTCTGGCCCGCGGTGGAACGGGCGCCCACACCGGTGCCCGTGCCGTCGGCTGCCGTACCGCCGCGGTCGTCGCTGCCTGCGCTGCCGTGCCCGAAGCGGTCCCAGGCGTACCCGCCCGCAACCCCGGCGGCCGCCACGCCCGCGATCGTCCCGAGCAGGGCGCGGCGAGTCGGGCGGCTGCGTCTGCCGACGGGTTGGGAGTACATGGCCGGTCCTCCTGGAAGTGCGAGGTGAGAGTGCGGTGGGCAGGTCAGCCGGTGGGCAGGACACCGATCAGCAGACCGGAGACCAGCACCACGTACGTGGCCAGCGTCACCGCCGTGGTCGAGATGAGCGTGGCCGCCATCGGCTGGCGGACCATCTGGTAGGAGACCAGGCCGGGGACGATGAAGCCAAGAGTCTGTGACGTGTACAGCAACGGAAACTCATGGCTGAGGGCGAGCATCACGGTGGTCTGCATCAGCACCGCGCACAGCACCACCGCGGCGAACAGCCGCTTGCCGTAGAGAATCACCGTGCGCTGCACGAGCTTCGTCGCGAAGTACGTGAGCGCCGCCACACCGACCATCAGCGCGGCCATCTGTACGTCGGTGACGAGCGTGAGGGCGATCCAGCCCGGGGTGATCATCCCGCCGGGGGAGAGGTTGGTGGTCAGATAGCAGACGAGCGAGAAGATCAGCCCGAGGGCGATCCCGAGTGCGGCGGTCTGTGCGGTGAGGTTGGCGGGGATCACGGGTTCCTCGTGGACTGGGACGGATCGTGGGACTGGTACGGGTCGCCCTTGGCGTTCTCGCCATCGGGCCGGCCCTGGCGGGCGGCGAACCGGCGGGCGAGTTCGCGCTGCTCCGGGATGTGGAAGCCGTACGCCGGTGTCTCCAGCGGTGCCACCCAGCTGTACGGCTCCGGCTCGGGCGGCCGGGCCACCGCGATCCGCGGCCGGGGCAGCGCGATCTGCATGGTCTCCTGGTCCAGGCCGTCGCCGTCGGGTACGGCGTCCAGCGGGTCCTCGGATTCGTCCAGCGGCAGTTCGGCGAGGCATTCCAGGAACAGTTCGCCCTGGCCGTGGATGTTGCCGATCGCCACCAGCGAGGAGGCCGGGCCGAGTTCCGCGAGGATCGCCTCGGTCAGCTCCGCGGCGTCCCGGCGGTCGCCGCCCAGATCCACCACCCGCCCGGTGAAGCCGGCCGGAATGGCGTCGCGGGCGCTCTTGGTCGGGTGGCCGATCAGGAACACCGTCTCGGCGGCGAGGTCGGGGACGATCGCGCCCATCTGGCCGTTGCGCTCCACCCGGTCCGGGCGGCAGTTGATGACCACGTTGAGCGGCCGTCTGATCGCGCCCAGATCCTCCAGCTGCTGGACGTTCATCAGCGTCGACTCGGGATCGTTGGCCGCGAAGACGTTGGCGAACCGCAGCCGCTTGCCCTCGGGGGTGACGTAGCGCTCCACCGACAGCACGCCCGGGTCGGGCGGCGCGTCCCACATGCCCTGCATCGCGGTCTGCCGGTCCACGCCGAGCAGTTCGGCGACGGTGAGCGCGATCGCCACGTTCTCCTTGAAGGTGAACCAGCTGAAGCCGCGCAGCTCCTCGTCGGTGACCGTCTCCGGATCGGCGTAGACGAGCTTGCAGTTACGGGCGTCGGCCTCCTCCTGGAGGATGTGGAAGCGGTCCTTCTCCGCCGTCACGCACACCCCGCCCACCGGCATCGAGCGGGAGAGCGAGCGGGCGACGTCGTCCAGCGTCGGCCCCATCTCCTCCAGATGGTCCTCGCGGACATTGCACAGCACGCCGATCGTGGAGCGGATCAGCTTCTCCTGATTGATCTCCTGCAGCGCGGGCATCACCGCCATGCACTCGATCACCAGCGCGTCCGGCCGGTAGGTCGCCGCCCGCCGCACGATGCCGATCTGCTCGACGATGTTGGACAGCCCGAACTTGCGGTACACCGGCTCCTCGGTGGCATCCGGGTGGATGAACCGGGCCGCGGTGCCGGTGGTCTTGGCCACCGTGACCAGGCCGCCGCCGCGCAGGGCGCCCGCGCACAGCCGGGTGATCGAACTCTTGCCGCGGATGCCGTTGACCAGCACCCGCGTGGGTATCTGCTCCAGCGAGGCGAAGTGCCGCTGCTGCTCCATGATTCCGGCGATCCACAGCGCGGCGCAGCACAGCAGGACTATGACATAGAGGAAAAGCACGCGATTCCGTCCTTCTACCGCTGGAGGGTGGTCTCACGCAGGGACCGGGAGAGCCCGGCGGCATGGCCGGATCTGGCCGCCCGGTCGCGTTCCGCCAGGGCCTGGCGCATCAGCTCCAGGCCGCGGGTGACCGAGCCGACCTCGTCGTGGTTGACAGGGTGCAGCACGGTACGGCGGTCTCCGCCGGCGAGCCGTTCGATGAGCACGGCGACCGCACGCAGCGGCCGGATCACCACGACATGCAGCCAGCCCAGGCAAGCCGCCCCCAGGGCGAGGCCCAGGATCCCGGCGAGCACGGTGCGCTGCTCGGCCTGCACCGCGGGGATCTGCAGCGCCGCCGCGGGCTCCGTGGTCACCACGTGCCAGCCGAGGCGTGCCGTCGGGCCGCTCTGCGCCAGCGGCGCGGCGGCGTCCACCGACGGGCCGGAGGACGAGCGGAGCACCGCCGAGGTCGCGGTGCCCGCGGTCCCCGGGGCGCCCTGGGTGGCGCGGGCGAGCCGGGTCAGACCGGAGTCGGGCAGCGACTGGAAGGCGCGGTAGCCCACGCTCGCCGCCAGCACCTTGTTGTCGCCGTCCGTCACCCAGACGCTGCCCAGCTTCGGCCTGGGCAGAATGGAGTTGAGCGCCTTCACGTCGATCTCGCCGAACAGGACCACCCCGGCCGCCGGGGCCTTGCCCTTGACGGCCCGGACCTGGGAGTAGGCGGCGATCGCCGGGATCCGGCCCGAGGTGTTGACTTTGGTGATCCCCCCGCCGTCGGGCACGTGGACGAGAGTGCGCAGCGGTGTGTCGCCCACCCTCAGTGCGATGCCGCCGGAGCGGTCCAGGAGATACAGCGAGCGGTACTGCTTGTGGTCGGCGAGGGTGCGCCGCAGCACCTCGGTCTGGGCGGCCCGGCTCCTGCCCGGCAGCCCCGCTGCCACGTTGCTCAGGTCGGTGTACGACTGGTCGAGGGACTGCCGGATCCGGTTGGCCGCGCTCTCGGTGCGCGCCTGCTGATTGGCGAGGACCGGAGCCGGCACCGCGGTCGCGGTGTCCGCCCGGTTCAGCAGGAAGATCATCGGCACTGCCCAGCAGGCCACCACCAGCACGCAGGCCACGGCCAGTGCCCGGTAGCCCGGTCCGCGCCGGGCCGGGAACTCCTCCGGGCCGCTCTCGCCGAGCAGTTGCCGGCGCAGTGACTCCAGTGCCCGCCCGATCCGGGTCAGTTCCCCGAAGCCATGCACCGGAACCGGCCGGGACAGCTCCCCCCACGCGGCCGGACCGTCCTCGGTCGCACCCCGGGCCAGGCGGCCGGCGGACAGGTACAGCCGCAGCAGAGGCCGCTGTACCAGGAAATGCAGTGCCAGCCCGAGCAGCAGCGCGAGCCCGGCCAGCGCCCCGGCGGCCTCAAGCGCGAAGCGCGAGTAGTCGGCGGCGGCGGTCGTGGTGGGCACCGCACGGGAGGTGAGCACCACCAGACCGAGGTTGTTGGTGTCGCCCGGACCGGTCGTCGAGGCGACCTGGGCCCAGCCGACCACCGTGCGCCGGCTGCCCGTGGCGGCGCCCAGCAGGCTTCCCGAGGCGTCGGTGTCCCGCCCCGATTCCCTCGCCGCGCGGGACGCCGCGGCGGGCAGACCGCTGTCGGCGGCGGCCGGCGATGCCATACCGCTGGCCGTGGTGGCGAGCGCCGTGCCGTTCGCGTCCAGCACTGCGGCGCCGCGTCCGTCGCCGTACGTCGTGAGGACGGGGAGCGTCTCGGAGACCACGAGCAGCCACTGCCGGTCGGGCCGGCCCGGGACCTGGTTCTGGTCCTGGTTGGCGTCCTCCTGCTGCGCGGGCAGCGTGACCCTGGCGAAGTACAGCAGTTGCCGCGTGCCGCCGGACGTCACCAGCCGGGGCGGAATCGCCCCGTGCCCGGACGCCGTGCCGGGGACGTCCACCCCGGCCAGCGGCACCGGCTTGCCGCCGGCTGCCAGCAGTCTGCCGGTGTGCGGGTCGAGCAGCGCACTGCCGAGGACCGCCTTCCTGGCGGAGGTCAGCGCCTTGAGCGCGGTCGCGGGGGTCGATGTGCTCGTCGCCGGGTACGCGGCCGCCGTACGGCGTACCGTGCTCGACTCGACGTCGATGGCGGTGCGCACCGACAGTGCGGTGTCCGCGGCGATCTGCTGCTCGCCGTTCAGTACGGCCTGCGGTATGGGCTCGGACTGGATGCCGTCGAGGCCGATCACGGTCAGGGCGGCGACCACCAGCAGGAGTACGACGAGGGAGGCTATCGGCGGGCGCACCCCGCCAAGCATCGGCATGTCGGCGCGGCGGCGGATGCGGTGTCGGCGCGGCGCCCGGGGTGCGGAGGGCAGGGCAGCGGATCCTTTCTCAATTTGCGGCGAACGCCGGAATGTTCGACAGGACGAACACTCTAGCCTCATTCGATCACATAACCATCACACTTTCGTCCCTGTGTCGTACGTGCGCACGGGATATTGGGTGACGGTCGACGTATGCGGGAGCGGCCCCCGGGCAGGCCGAAGGGCGGACCCGGGGACAGGACCCGCCCTTCGGGCGTCCGGTCAGCGGACGAAAGAGATCTCCGGGTACTGCTCGGCGGGCCCGTCGAGCAGGGAGCTGTGCCGCTTGCGCAGCTCCTGGTCGAAGAAGGCGGCGAGGTACTCGCGCTGGATCTGGACCGCCCGGTCCGGGTCGATCGTGCCGAACATCTGCTGGAGCTGATCCTGGGAGAGCCCGAGGAGGCCCGCCTCCTGTGGCACCATCCACTCGTTGTCGCTGAACGACAGGTGGGCCGCGCCGTGGAGCTGGATGTCGACCCGGTATCCCTTCAGATGCGACCACAGCGTGCGCCACGAACCGTCGTTGTTGCGGTTGTGGGTGCCGGAGCTGAAGAGCATGAAGGGGCGGTCCAGGTCCTTGCTCGGCGCCGAGCCGAAGAACTGGCCGTCCAGGTCGGCACCGGCGGCGATGCGATGGTCGAGCTGCATGGCGGTGTCGACCGCCGCGCCGCCCAGCGACCAGCCGAACATCCCGATGCGGGACATGTCCACGGACTGCGACAGCCCGGAGGGGAGCGTGGCGTGGCCGGCGTCCGGGTCGCCGCCCTTGCTGATCGTGCCGAGCTGGTTGATGACGAACCGGATGTCGGCCGCGCGCACCTTGAGCGTGTCGGAGGAGTGGGCGCCCGGCGGCATGGCGTCGACCTCGAGCCGGTTGCCGGGGAACTGCACCTCGTTGGCGTCGTGGGTGTGGTCGACGGTGACGACGAGATAGCCGCGGCTGGCGAGGTCCTGGGCGAGCGCGGTGCCCATCGCGCGGTCCGAGTGCAGCCCGGTCGAGTACAGCAGGACGGGCAGCTTGCCGAGCTTGGTGTTCACCGGTGCGAGGACATGGCCCGCGGTCGTCGGCAGGGTCACCTGCTGCGGCGACAGCCCGCGCGAGGCGAGGAAGTGGGCGCCGGAGATCGACGGCATCCACGGAGCCTGATAGTGCCCGGACGTGGCGGTGGCCGGATACCAGAGCGAGACCATCAACTCGCGAGAACTGCTGCCGGGTATGTACGGATCCGTACGGGACTTGTCGACGAGGTGCAGGCCGACCATACCCACGCTGTACGGCCCCGTCGGCGCGGGCATGTTGAGCTGGAGACCGGACGCGTCCGCGCGGCCCGACGCGAGGGCATCGGGGTGTACGGCCTTGTGGTGCAGCGGCGCCTCGTCGTTCTCGGGCGCCCAGGGCGTGTTCTGGCCGGGCTGGTTGGGCTGCTCGGGCTGCTCGGGCTGGTCGGGCGAGAACCCGGTGGCCGAGGGCTTGTTGGACGTCTTACCGGCGGCCATCGCCGGCGTCATCCCCGCACCCAGAGCGACGGCCAGCGCGCCCGCCGTACCGACCGCTCTGGCGATCGCTCTGCGGCGGGGGCGCGGGCGGCGGTGTTTCATGTGATCCCCTTGGTGGTCAGCGATCGCAGAACGGGCGATCGACTGCCGCACACCGTACCGCCGCGGCGGCCACCGGACTGACGCTGCCGGGATGCCACGGTGGCGACTTTACGTACTCCATGCCGAGTGCTGTCACGGCCCGATCACCCGCCGGCGCTTCATGGCACCGGCAGAGCCCCTGAGATGCGGCTTGCCGAGGCGCTCGGTGACTACACAGCGCGGATATTCAGCAGCTTTGGTTCCGACCGGCCTTTTGCTGGGTGAACTTACCTGTTTCCAGGGCTTGTTTTCGCCGACCGGACAGGATTTCCCGGCAGGGCCGCCTGCAGCGAAAAGCCCAGGCGATCCGAGCTCACAGCGGCGTCGTCTCCTCGATCTGCCACGGCGCCTGCGCGCTCATCAACTCCCGCGACGCCGACGTGAATCCGCTCGCACAGAACCGCACCGGCACAGGCTTCGCGGCGGTCGAAGAAGGGCTGCCTGGCGTGAAATAAGCGTGCCAATTCTCCCGGAGGGCGAATTACGCGCGAGGGGTGCCCTTGCTGGTCGCTGTCGGCGCGCGCGCCGAGGCTCCAGGCGGTCTCCGAACCGCCGGCCGTACCTGCGCGCAGGTCGACGTAGTGCCGGCAAAGGTATCTCCAAGCCCACAACCTTTCGGGCCGTCCGAGCCACTTGGGGATGTCACTCATCCCTGGAGGAAGCAATCCCCCTGGTGTCCTCTCAGTCCCATCGGCGCTCCCGCGCCACCCGCCGTACGGTGTTGGCGGCCGGCGGGGGTCCTGGTCGTTGTCGGCGGTCTTGCCTGCATTCCTCTGTTCGCGCAGGCCAGCTCTACGCACTCCGCCCGCACGCTGACCGTTGCCGCGGACGGCAGCGCCCCTTACCGGACGGTCCAGACGGCGATCGACGCGGCCTCGCCCGGGGACACGATCTCCATCGGCAACGAGGTCTACCACGAGGTCGTCACCGTGCCCGCCACGAAGAGCGGGCTGACCGTCGTGGGCGCCACGGCGACCTTCGCCGCCAAGGACCTCACGGTCAGGAACGTCACCATCGCCAACTCCTTCAGCAAGGCGGCGCATCCCGGGATCAGCGGCCAGGCCGTCGCCCTGAACGCGCAGGGCGACCGGCAGGTCTACGAGAACGACCGCTTCCTCGGCCACCAGGACACCCTGCTGGCCTGGGCGCCCCGCGCCACCGCGCTGACCCGGCAGTAGTTCAAGTACGGCTTCCTCGTCGCCAACAGCACGGTGAGCAGCACCGCCAGGGCCAACACCTACTACCTGGGCCGTCCGTGGCACCCCAACGCCGCCTCGGTGGCCCAGGTCCTGTTCCGCAACACCGTGCTGCCCACCGCCGTCAAGCAGGCGACCCCGTGGACGGACATGAGCGGCTTCTCCTGGCAGTCCGCCCGGTTCGTCTCCTACGCCAATACAAGGCCGGGCGCGGCAGCCAACGCCAACACGCCGCAGCTCACCGCCGCGCAGGCCGCCGAGCACACCGTGCAAGCGCTGTAGACGACGCGGCACCCCCGAGGGCAGGAACCCGTGGCCCGGGAACAGCCGGATTCCCGGGCCACCGCGCGCCTCCGCCCACCTCGACCCGCATTCCTTTAAGAGTTGCGCAATCAGGTAACTAAACTCCACTCTTCGGCTGTACGTCGATGTGGTCGATCCGCACGGGCTGTGGACGCTGACACTGGGATGCGCGAGGGACAGATGCAGGGGCCAGAACCTTCTGAGACAGAGATCGACATGACGTTCGGGCGGGTCCTGGACCAGGCCCTGAACTCGCAGCAGGTCCTGGACGCCCTGGAGCGCTCCGGCGGGGTTCTCAACCGGGAGCAGTTGCGCACTCGGGCACTCCAGGCGCGTGCCGAGATCGCCGGCGCCGCGGGCGTCGAGTACCGGGCGTTCCTCGAAGCCAGGGCGGCGGCCGCGAGGAGCGAGCCGCAGGATGCGAGCGGCGCCCAGGCGGCCGAGGCACGAGGCGGTGGCGGGCTGCTTCCGGTGCTGGCGGTGCTCGTGCCCAGCCTGGCGGCCGTCTCGACGGCTGTCTTCCTCGTGGCCGGGTACGGCCTGCGCGCCTTCGGGGCGCGCCCCTACGTCGGGGAGGGGCTGATCACTGCCGGGCTGATCGCCGCGGCGGTGACCGCCGGAGGACTGATCGCGGACTTCGCCTACGTGCTGGTGGCGGCGGTGCGCAACCGAACGGACGGCGCGGCACACGCGCCGGCCGGCTCGGCGCCGGAGCCGGCAAAGGTGCGCGAGGAGTGGGAACTGGCACTGCTCGAACGCGGTGTCGTGCCGTTCCTGCTGGGGCGCCTGGAGGAAGCGGCTGACGCACAACGGCGCGGTCGCCGCGCCCGCTGATCCGGGCACGCCGTCCTGCAGGCGGTCTACGTGCCGCTCTGGACCCGCGAGATGATCCGGTCCGGGTCGAAGAGGACCCATCGCGGAGTCGCCACGCCCGACAGCCTGAGCCGGCAGGCGGTGACGCCGTCGGGGCCTGTCCACCATCCGGTGGCGGATCCCGGCCATGGCCACCCGGTCTCGTCGTACACCTCGACCGGCTGATACGCGTCCCGTACCTCGTCCTCCGGTGGCAGCGGACATCCTTGTGCCAGCTGGTCGAGCACGCCTTCCGCGGTGGTCGTCTCCCGCATGGCCAGACCCATCCCCTTCGCCTCTGTCGACGGTTCCATCATTGCGCAACTGACGCTGTCTTTCGCCGCGATGTGTGCTTCAGGCGTCGGAGTCGGGTTGGTCGCGAGCAGCGGCGTACGCCTGGGCCGGGGTCATGCCGACACCGTCGAGGGAGACGGTCTTGTAGGGGCTGACCTGGGCGCAGCTCTTGGACTGGTCCGCCGTCCGGGCGTGGGCGTAGGAAACCGCGGCGTGGGTGTCGGTGGGGGAGGAGGTGTCGGCGCCGCCGTTGTCGCTGGGGTAGCTGGTGCCGCTGGGCCAGTCGCCGCCGACGACCAGAGTCAGGCCGTCGGCGCTGCCCTGCCTGAGGTGCGAGGAGGGCAGGCCGAGGGCGTCGGCCACCGCCTGGGCCTCGGGCTTCTGCCCGGCGCCGTAGGTGAGTGTGGTGGTGGCTGCGGCGGCGGGGGCGTTGGCCGTGGCGGTGCCCTGGCTGAAGCCCTTGTCGGTCAGGGCGGTGCCCAGCTCGGAGGCTCGGCCCCGAACGGTGCTGCCGTTCTCGATGGTCACGGCGATCCGGGACGGATCGACGGCCTGGGTGGTGGGGGTGGCGGAGGGGGCTGCGGACTTCTTGCCCGAACCGGTGGTCAGCGACTGGTCGTTGGCGATGCTCGCGAACAGCGCCTTCGCGCCGGCACCCGGGAGGACGCGGTCGCTGTTGTGGGGGTCGGGGGCGGTAGGCATGGTGGCGAAGGAGATCCGCTTGGCGGGACCCTTGTCCAGGTCGGAGGCCAGGGCCACCAGCTTGCCGATGCTGCCCAGGCCGTCGTCGACGGTGAGGGCCTTCGTCGCGGCATCGGCGAGGTCGTAGACCTTCGTGGGGTCGGTCAGGGTGCCGGCGCTCTTGAACGTGCGGATCATCGCGCCGAGGAAGAGGTGCTGGGAGACGGTACGACCGAGGTCGCTGCCGTCGCCGAAGCCGTGCCGGGAGCGGACCAACGCCAGGGCCCCGTCGCCCTTGAGGGTGTGGGTGCCCTTGGAGAGCTTCAGGTGCGAGTAGGTGTCGTAGACGTTGTCGCTGACACACACGGAGACACCGCCGACCGCGTCGGACATCTGCACGACGCCGGAGAAGTCGAGCTTGACGAAGTGGTCGATGGGGATGCCGGTGAGCTGGTGGATGGTGGCCACCTGGCAGTCCGGGCCATAGGAGAGGGCGCTGTTGATCTGGCCGTAGTAGCCGGACGTGGAGGTGCCACCCGCGCTGTCCTTGCAGGCCGGGACGTTGGTCATGGTGTCGCGGGGGATGCTCATCACGGTGGCGTTGGAGCGGTCCGCGGCGATGTGGACCACCATCTCCACGTCCGCGTTCCCGTTGCCGGACTGCACACCGGTCTGCGAACAGCCGCCGCCCAGCTTGCAGTCCTCCGCGCTCGTACGGCCGTCCGAGCCGATCACCAGGATGTTGATCGGGGTGCGGCCGAAGGCGTCCGGCTTCTCGCTGCCGCCCCTGCCGTCGATGTTGCCGTTCAGGTGCTCGTAGAACCACCACCCGGCGCCGGCCGTCACCAGGACCAGGACGGCCAGGCAGGTCCCGGCGATCCGCAGGGCCCGCCTGCCCCGGCGCGTCAGCCGGAGGCGGCGGCGCGAGTTCCCGCGCCGGGAGGAGCGGGACGCCGCCCGTGCTCCCGCCCGGCCACCGGGCGGGAGCCCGTCGGCCGGCTTGTCCGTGCGCTGGCGGGGCACCTGGGCGCCGCGGCGGCGTGTGGCCCGGCCGGCGGAGCCGTCCCTCAGGTCACTCATCTCCCACTCCCACGAACGGTCGGGCCCAGCAGGCCTTCGGGTGTGCGGCCGGCGGCCTGTGGCCGGTCCGTCGGGCGAAGTAGGGCGGGCGCATCGCGTCGCCGCAGCGGCCGCCCGGCCTCGCGTATCACGTCGGTGACTTCCGACAGCTCCGCCCTCGGATCCAGCGCGCGACGGATCTCGTCGATCCCGAAGTCCTTGAATTCCGGGCCCCGTTCGGATCGGGCCTCGCCAGGGTCAGTAGATCGATTCGCTGCGGTCGGCCCGCCCGGTGCGGTGCCTGCGCCGGAAATACTTTAGATATTGCGCAAACATTGGAACCATGGTGGGGCGGTCGGCGTTGAACCGGATGACCGTAAGGGCAGTTCAGAGATGAGAGGACGAGTCGTGGGTATTTCCCTCGCCAAGGGCGGCAACGTATCGCTGAGCAAGGAAGCGCCGGGCCTGACCGCAGTGGAGATCGGTCTGGGGTGGGACGTACGCACCACCACGGGCGCGGACTACGACCTCGATGCGTCCGCGCTGCTGCTGAACGCGTCCGGCAAGGTGATCTCCGACCAGCACTTCGTCTTCTACAACAACCTCCGCAGCCCGGACGGCTCGGTCGAGCACACCGGCGACAACCTCACCGGTGAGGGAGAGGGCGACGACGAGGTGATCAAGGTCAACCTCGCCGTCGTACCCGCCGATGTGGACAGGATCGTCTTCCCGGTCTCCATCCACGAGGCGGACATGCGCGGGCAGAGCTTCGGCCAGGTGGGCAACGCCTACATCAGGGTGGTGAACCAGGCGGGCGGCCAGGAGATCGCTCGCTACGACCTGTCCGAGGACGCCTCCACCGAAACGGCGATGGTCTTCGGCGAGCTGTACCGGTATGGCGGTGAATGGAAGTTCCGCGCGGTCGGCCAGGGTTACGCCTCGGGCCTGCGCGGGATCGCGGCCGACTTCGGGGTCAACGTCTGAGGGGACGGAACCGCCGGGGTCGCTCTGACCCCGTAGCTCTGATTCCGTAGCTCTGGAGGCCGCGGTCGGGCAGGCCCTCACCGGGTGGCAGCCGGCCTCGTGGTGACATCGACGGCGCAGCCCGCCGCCCCGACCGCGGCCATCGGAGCACCGGCCAGGTGGGACCGTGCCTGCCGGCAGAGCACGGCGACCGGCAGAAAGTGCCGGCCGACGATGCGGGCGCCCCGCCTGACCTTCGACGGCGAGCCAGGGCGCCCCACCGTGTTGCCGGACCAGTCGCGTGGCTTCGGGTTCCCCTGCTCTTTTGCTCCCCCGCGCCCCTGTTTCCCTTGTTTCCCTCAAGTTTCCCTCCGTGCCCTGGACACTTGTCTACCCGTCAGTAAGGTTGCCGCGGCGGACGCGCCCGAGCCCTCGGGCGCACACTCAAGTGCCGCCGTGGACAGGGGGATTCATGAGCGGGATGAGTCGACGCCGGTTCGTGTCGGGAGCATCTGCGGCAGCCGCGGGAGCAGCCCTGTGGCCGTTGCTGACGCCGGGCCGCGCGCTGGCCCGGGACCGGGCTCTGGCGGCCACGGCCGCGCGTGCGCTGCGGATCGACGGGACCACACTCGAACAGGTGGCCACGCCGGTCGGTGACGGGGCGTACAAGCGGCTGGTGGCGGGTCCCGGCTGGCCGCTGGCGGTGCGCGCCGAGTTGGCCGGTGCCGGGTCCGGGCGGGACGACCGCCGTACCGGGCTGGCCTCCTTCGTGCAGTTCACCGATCTGCATCTGACGGACACCGAGTCGCCGGTGCGGTTCGAGTACCTGGCACGGTTCAACGACAGCGCACACCGGCCACAGGAGACGCTGACCGTGCGCGGTGCCTCATCACTGGTCGAGCGGGTCAACCAGGTACGCCAAGGTCCTTACACGGGGCTGCCGTTCAGTCTGGTCATGGCCACCGGTGACAACACCGACAACCACGAGCGGATCGAGCTCGACTGGTACCTGACGGTCATGAGCGGTGGCCGGATCACCCCCGACAGCGGCGATCTCACGCGCTACGAGGGTGTGCAGAACTCCGGCAGTGCCCAGTACTGGAATCCCGAGTCGTCTCTCCAGGACGCCTACAAGGCCAAGGGCTTGCCGCAGATACCCGGCCTGCTGACCGGTGCCATCCGCCCCTTCGACGCGCCCGGCCTGAGCGTCCCGTGGTACACGACGGTCGGCAACCACGACGACAGCATCGAGGGCAGCCTGCCCGACCTCGGTCTGCTGAACGACCTCTACACCGGCTCCCGCAAGCTGGAGGGCTGCGACGACGCCACGGCGGCGAAGCTGGCGGACGCCGTGCTGCACGACCCGGCCGAGGCCGTGCTCCTGCTGAGCAAGCTGCTGACCAGCGGCGGCGCGATCCGTACGGTCACTCCCGACGAGCGGCGCCACCCGTTCGCCCCCGCAGAGTTCGCCCAGGCGCACCTGAACCCCGCGTACACCGGTGCCGGACCCGTCGGTCACGGCTTCACCAAGGACTCGGTCAGCAGTGGGCACCTCTACTACACCTTCGACCTCGCCGACGGTGTCCTCGGCATCAGCCTCGACACCACCAACCGCGCAGGTTTCGCGGACGGTTCACTCGGCACCGCGCAGCTGAACTGGCTGGAGTCGGTCCTCAAGGCGCACAGCGGCCACTGGTACGACACCAACGGCAATGCGGTGCGGGGCGGATCCGACAGCCGTCTCGTCGTCGTCTTCAGCCACCACACCAGCGGCACGATGGGCAACCTGCTGCCCGACCCGTACCACCCCTTCGAAGCCCGCCACGGCGGCGACGAACTCGTCACGCTCCTCCAGCGGTTCCCGAACGTCGTTGCCTGGGTCAACGGGCACACCCACACCAACCAGATCATCCCGCACGGTCACACCGTCCCGGAGCGCGCCTTCTGGGAGATCAACACCGCCTCCCACGTCGACTATCCGCACCACGCCCGGATCATCGAGATCGCCGACAACCAGGACGGCACCCTGTCGCTGTTCACCACGCTCATCGAGTCCGCCGCACCGTACCGGACCGATTTCAGCGACACCTCCGACCCCGGCCTGGCCGCCCTGTACCGGGAACTCGCCTACAACGACCCCTACGCCACCCCCGCCACCCGCATCGGCACCGCTGCGGACCACAACACCGAACTGCTGCTGACCAGGCCCGCGAGGTAGCCGCATCGCGGTTCTCCGGGGCGACCCGCTGTGCGACCGCGGGCCCGTTGTGTCCGACCCCCGACCGAGCGAGCGTGACGGTCGCCGTGCCCCGCCGCGCGGTCCGGCGTGCGGCGGGGCACGGAGTGGAAACCGTGGGGTCAGCTCAGGCCGACCGTCGCCAGGGCGGTGGTCCAGTCGGTCGCGATGGCGTTCTGCGCGGGCGCCAGCTCGATCGTTCCTGCACAGACCGCCTTGTACAGCTTGTACTCGACGGTGTCCTTGTCGGTGGCGCTGGAGCCGCCCGCGTCATAGCGGGGCTCGGGCCACAGGTTCTGCTCGCTCGTCGGGTTGCCGCCCAGCGACAGCGGTATGAGGTGGTCTTCCTCGTAGTCCGCGGTGTTGGTGTCGCTGTAGCCGTACTCCGCGATCTGCTTCACCTTCAGCGCGTTGGTGTAGCTCGTGGACGGGCGGATCGAGGAGCTGTAGCCGGGGACGCAGATCGTGGAGTCGATCGTGGACTGCGTGACGTCCGGGTTGAGCGCGCCGGGCTGGCAGGCGGGGTCCTGCAGCGGCAGGTAGGACTGCGAGCAGCCGGCGGCGTGGGCGCTGCCGGTGGTGAGGACCAGTCCACCGGCCGCCAGGGCCAACGAGGAAGTGAGCACAGCGAGCTGGCGCATACGGGACATGGGGTCTCCCGGGTTCGACGGCGCACTCCAGCGGAGTTGCTGGAGTGTCGCTGACATGACAACACCAGCTCATCTATGCGGGTAGATGCTTGAAGTGAAAACTTCATTGCCGACAGGTAAAGCTCCGGTCGGGCGGGCGGGAGATGTCGCCCCGGAAGACGTCACTTAGTTGCGGCATTGCGCAAGTGTGAAGCTACTATCTCAGCAGCCGCACTTCCCATCTCCGAAGTATGGGCGGACGTATTGCCGCTGATCGTCCGTGCGCAACATCTGTGGGCACACTGCCCAGCTGGCCGGAGGGTGCCGACATGACCGGCGTGAAGAGCTTCTCCGTCTCGGGCTACGGCTCCGAGCGTTCCAGATGGGCGCGGCTGTTCGCCCGCGACTCCCTGGTCCGCCGGCTGGACTGGCAGATACTGCTGTCGGCGCTGGCCCTGTCGCTCATCGGCTCGCTCCTGGTCTACTCCGCGACCCGCAACCGCACCGCGATCAACCAGGGCGACCCGCACTACTTCCTCGTCCGGCACCTGATGAACCTCGGCATCGGGTTCGTCCTGATGATCGGCACGCTCTGGCTGGGCCACCGCGCCCTGCGCAACGCCGTGCCGATCCTCTACGGCCTGTCGCTCCTCGGCGTGCTGCTGGTGCTCACCCCGCTCGGCGCGACCATCAACGGCAACCGCAACTGGATCGTGCTGGGCGGCGGATTCTCGCTCCAGCCCTCGGAGTTCGTGAAGGTCTCGATCGTCCTGGGCATGGCGATGCTGCTCTCGGCCCAGGTCGACGCCGGTGACCGGACCTACCCCGACAACCGCACCGTGCTCCAGGCGCTGGGCCTGGCCGCCGTACCGATCATGGTCGTCATGACGATGCCCGACCTGGGCTCGACGATGGTCATGACGGTCACGATCCTGGGCGTGCTGCTCGCCTCGGGTGCGTCCAACCGCTGGATCTTCGGTCTGCTCGCCGTCGGTGTCCTCGGAGCCGTCGCCGTATGGCAGATGCATCTGCTGGACCAGTACCAGATCAACCGTTTCGCGGCCTTCGCCGACCCGAGCCTGGATCCCGCCGGAGTCGGCTACAACACCAACCAGGCCCGCATCGCCATCGGCTCCGGCGGCCTGACCGGCGAGGGGCTCTTCCACGGTGCGCAGACCACCGGGCAGTTCGTGCCGGAACAGCAGACGGACTTCGTGTTCACCGTCGCGGGGGAGGAGCTGGGCTTCGTCGGCGGCGGCCTGATCATCGCCCTGATCGGGGTCATCCTGTGGCGCGCCTGCCGCATCGCCCGCGAATCGACCGAGCTGTACAGCACGATCGTCGCCGCCGGGATCGTCGCCTGGCTGGCCTTCCAGTCCTTCGAGAACATCGGCATGGCGCTCGGCATCATGCCGGTGGCGGGCATTCCGCTCCCGTTCGTGTCGTACGGAGGGTCGTCGATGTTCGCGGTATGGGTGGCGGTGGGACTGCTGCAGTCGATTAAGGTCCAGCGGCCCATGTCGGCGTAGTCCCCGGTCAAAGGGCGCCGCCGGAGGTGCTCTGCCTGCTCCACGACAACGTGGTGGACGCCACGGCGATCGCTTGTGCCCCCGTGATCGAGGAGGGCAACCGCGAGGCCCTGTCCACCGTCCTGCCAGAGGGCACACATCCATCGGAAGGCGTTCATGCAAGGACAAAACGGCGGCGCGCGGACTCCTGAGGCCGGGAGCGACGTGGAGCGCACCATGACGTTCGAGGCTCTTGCGCACGCTCCGAACCGGCGCCGTATCGAAGCCTGGCTCCTCGGCTTCGCCGTACTCATCACGCTCTTCGGGTACGTGTACACGGAGTACTCGATGCACGGCACACTGCCCAGCGGGCTGGCCGGCTTCACCGCGGCCGTGGTCGCGCTCGCGCTGGTGCCGCACCTGGCGGTGCGCAGGTTCGCCCCACGGGCCGACCCGCTGATCCTGCCGCTCGCGACCGTGCTGACCGGCCTCGGCCTGGTGCTGCTGCACCGGCTGGACATCACCTACGCCGCCCGGCGCCACGCGCCTCCGCAGGCCGCGACGGGCCAGCTCATCTGGACGGTGATCGGTGTGACGGTCTGCGCCCTCACGCTGATCGTCCTCAGGGACCACCGGGTTCTGCAGCGCTACCTCTATGTGCTGATGGCCGTGTCCCTGCTGCTCCTCATGGCCCCGGCGTTCTTCCCCGGCGACACCTACGGCGCCAAGCGGTGGATCTTCCTCGGCCCGCTGTCCCTGCAGCCGGGCGAGTTCGTCAGGATCATGATCGCGGTCTTCTTCGCCGGCTATCTGTCGGTGAACCGGGAGGCCCTGGCGCTGACGGGCAGACAGGTGCTGGGGATACGCCTGCCCCCGGGCCGCCAGTTCGCACCCATAGTCACCATCTGGGTCGTCAGCCTGCTGGTGCTGGTCTTCGAACGGGACCTCGGCACTTCGCTGATCTTCTTCGGCCTCTTCGTGATCGTGCTCTACGTGGCCACGGAACGCTCCAGCTGGGTGTGGTCCGGCCTGCTCATGGCCGGCGTGGGCGCCGGCGTGGTCGGGTCGATCGAACCCCATGTCAAGGGACGCGTGGTGGCCTGGCTGCACCCCATGGACATCTTCCTGCCCCCGGACAAGCGTCCGCCCGGCCTCATCTCCGACCAGTCCGCGCAGGCCCTCTTCAGCTTCGGCAGCGGAGGCGTCACCGGAAGCGGCCTCGGCCAGGGCCACCCCGAACTGGTCGGCTTCGCCGCCAACAGCGACTTCATCCTCACCTCCGTCGGAGAGGAACTCGGACTCGCCGGCGTCATGGCCGTCCTGCTCTGCTACGCGCTGCTCACCGAGCGCGGCCTGCGCACCGCGCTGGTCGCCCGCGACCCGTTCGGCAAGCTCCTGGCCACCGGCCTCGCCGGGGCCCTGCTCCTCCAGGTGTTCGTCGTCGCCGGAGGCGTCACCGGCCTGATCCCGCTGACCGGCAAGGCCCTGCCGTTCCTCGCCAAGGGCGGCTCCTCGCTCGTCGCCAACTGGCTGATGGTGGCCCTGCTCATCCGCATCAGCGACGGCGCCCAACGCCGCCGCGAACCCGTGCGTGGCGGAAAGGCCCGGCAGGGACAGCCGTAACGGCCGTAGGCGACCGGCGTTACGGAGTTCACGATCACGGGCCGTGCGTCAGACCGGGGTGCCGCGGTTCCAGGAATAGATGTGTTCGGGCCGTCCCGCGGCGCCGTACCGGAGTTCGACACGGACCATTCCGTCCGCGGCGAGATCGGCGAGGTAGCGCTGGGCGGTCGGCCGGGAGATGCCCAGCCGCTCGGCGAGGGCGCTGGCGGTGGTCGAGCCGTCGAGGGAGCGGACCGTGTCCGCGACGAGCTTGCCGGTGGGGGTGGTGCGCGACCGGCGGGTGCGGTCGGCCCGGTCCGCGCCGTGCAGGGTGCGCAGTGCCCGGTCCACTTGGTGCTGGGCGAGGGCGCGGTCGGTGGCCAGTTGGGCGCGGAACTGGGCGTACGCGGTCAGACGGTCCCTCAGATCCTGCTCGTCGAACGGCTTGATCAGGTAACCGACGGCCCCGCGGCCGAGCGCGGCGCGCACCTGCGCGGCCTCCGAGGCGGCCGTCACCATCAGCACATCGCCCGTCAGCTCCGGCAGTACCTCGATGCCCAGGCGGTCGGGCAGGTACAGGTCGAGCAGGATCAGATCGGGCTGGAGCGCCCGGCTCAGCTCCACCGCCTCGGCCGCGGAGCGGGCCGTGCCCGCGACCGTGAAACCGGTCACCGATGTCACGTAGCGGGCGTGCAGTTGGGCGACGCGGAAGTCGTCGTCCACCACCAGGACCCTGATCACTGTGCACCTCCGGCTGTCGGCGTCCGTTCCCCGTCCGTGGCGGCCGGGGCCGGCCGCTCCAGCGCGCCGGGGACACGGGCGAGGAAGACGGCGCCGTGCCCGTCTCCGCCGCCCTGGCCGAGGTACAGCTCCCCGCCGTGCTTGGCCACGAGTTGGCGGGCCAGGGCCAGACCGATGCCGTGCCCCGGTTGTTCCTCGGCGGGGCGGGTGGTGAAGCCCCGCTGGAACAGCCGCTCGGCGTCCTCGGCCCGCACCCCGTCCCCGCTGTCGGCCACGGCCACGTGCAGGGTATCGCCCTCGGCCAGCACGCTCAGCTCCGCCCAGGCCGGCCGCCTCAGGCCGCTTTCGGCCGCTCGTACGGCGTTGTCCAGCAGATTGCCGACGACGCTGACGACATCGAGCGGCTCGGTCAGCCGGACCGGCAGGTGGGAGTCCTCGTCCAGGCGCAGCTCCACGCCGTGTTCGGAGGCGGTCGCCGTCTTGGCGGCCAGCAGTCCGCGCAGGTACGGGTCGGCGATCCGGGCCCCGGCGCGGGCCTCGCCCGCCAGCGGAGCGGCGGCGAGCTCGCGCAGGTACGCCTGCGCGTCCGCGGCGTCGCCGCCGGCGAGCATGCCGGAGAGCGTGTGCAGCCGGTTGGTGTACTCGTGCGCCTGGGCGCGCAGCGCGTCGGACAGCGCCCGCAGCGCCGAGCGCTCGCGTTCGAGTTCGTCCACCTCGGTGCGGTCCCGCAAGGTCAGCACATGGCCGAGGTCCTGCCCATCGCGGCGGACCGGCTGGGCGGTCACCACGAGCACCCGCCGGCCGACCACGGCCACGCTCTGGCGCAGTTCCCGCCGTTCGGCCAGGACGCGGTGCAGTGGCAGCGGCAGACCGGCCCCGGCGAGCAGGGTGCCCCGCGGCACCGCACCGCCGAGCAGCCGGGCCGCCTCCTCGTTGCACACCGTGATCCGGCCGGCCGGGTCGCTCGCGAGCACGCCGTCGCCGACCCCGTGCAGCACGGCCTGCTGCTCGCGCAGCAGATCGGTGAGTTCGGCCGGTTCCAGACCGAGGGTCTGCCGCTTGAGGCGGCGGGTCAGCAGGCCGGCAGCGCCGATACCGACGAGGAGCGCCGCGGCCGAGAACAGGCCCTCCTGGCGGATCAGCGGCGCGGCGGCCCCCAGCGCCGTACTGACCCGGACACCCGTGCTGACCTCCCCGACGACCGTGCCGTCCGCGGCGCGCAGCGGGACCTTGGCGCGGGCCGAGTCGCCGAGCGTGCCGCGTTGGACGGCCACCGACTCGCGGCCGGACAACGCGGTGGGCAGCGTGCTGACCTCCTTGCCCACCTCCGCCGGGTCCGGGTGCGAGTAGCGGATCCCTCGCCGGTCGGTGACCACGACGAAGAGCATGCCGGTGCGCTGCCGTACCGCCTCCGCGAGGTGCTCCACCTCGCCGCCGGGATCCGATCCGGCACCGATGCGGGTGGCCACGGCGGGGTTCTCGGCGACCGTCCGGGCCACCGCCAGGGCACGCTGCTCGTACTGCCGCTCGGAGGACTGCCGCAGCAGATGCACCGTCAGTGCCAACCCGGCGCCGAGCACGACGAGCAGCACCAGCACCTGGGCGAACAGCGCCTGAGTGGCAATTCGGGGACCTCGGAACATGGCGCCAGGGTAACCCCGCGCACACAACGCACAGAAAGCACGGAAAGATTTCCGGATTTCTTATTCAACGCAACCGTTACACCCCTGGTACTACCTTCCAACCCCCGCATACGGTGCCCGGCAAGCACGCGCGGAAGAGCGCGTGAACGACGGAAAGCTGTAGGCGCATGAGGGCAGCGTTGGCATCACAATCAGCGAAAGCGGCCGGTACGGCCGTGGCCTGGACCGGCCATGACACCTGGCTGCTGGCCCTGGTGGGCCTGTCGATCGCGGTGGTGGTCCTCCTCATCAGCTGGGCCAAGCTGCATGCTTTCCTGGCGCTGATGGTGGGTGCCTTCACCGTCTCCATATTCTCCGGCGAAGGCGTCGGAAAGGCAGCGGACTCCTTCACCACCGGCCTTGGCAACACCACTGGAAAAGTCGGCATTCTCATCGTCCTCGGCGCGGTCCTCGGCCGCCTGATGGCCGATTCCGGCGGCATCGACCAGATCGTGGCCACGCTCACCCGGGTCGCGGGGCCCGAACGGCTTCCGTGGGCCGTCACCCTCATCGCCTGTATCGTCGGCCTGCCGATGTTCTTCGAAGTCGGCTTCGTCATGCTGGTGCCGCTGGTCCTGCAGATCGCCCAGCGCGCCGACTACCCGGTGCTGCGGGTCGGCATCCCCGCCATGGCCGGCCTGGCCACCGTCCACGCCCTGGTGCCCCCGCACCCCGGCGTGCTGGTCGCCATCGGCGCGGTGCACGCCGACATCGGCCTCACCCTCGTCTACGGCCTGCTCGTCGCCGTCCCCTGTGCCATCGTCGTCGGCCCGCTGTTCACCGCGTACATCTGGCCGCGGGTCACCGCCCGCATCCCGGATTCCGCGCTGGCGGCCTTCACCACGGGGGCTCCGGCGCGTGACATCGCCGCCCCGGCGCGTGCGAAGGCGACCGTCACGGTGGGTGCGGCCGGAGCGGACAGCGCACTCCTGGGCGACGGCACCGCCGAATCCCCGACGGCGGCCGCGTCGCGCACCACCGTGTCCGCTTCCGCACAACTACCCGCCCCAGGCCACGAGTTGGGCCCGGACGAGCCGGAGGGGACGCGCCGCATGCCGCGGTTCTCGGTGACGATCGGCACCGTGCTGCTGCCGATCGCGCTGATGATGCTCAAGGCCGGCTGTGACACCTTCGACTGGGCTCATGGCATCACCCTCACCACCATCGAATTCCTCGGCACCCCCGTGGTCGCCCTGCTCGTCGCGGTCCTGGTGGCGCTGTTCACCTTCGGCTGGACCACCGGCGCCTCGCGCCGCCAGGTGCAGGAGATCCTGTCCCGGTCCTTCCCGCCGATCGCCGCAGTTCTGGTGATCGTGGGGGCAGGCGGCGGCTACTCCCAGGCCCTGCGCGACTCCGGCATCAACGCCGCGATCGGCCAAGCCGCCCAGCACCTGCACATCCCGCTGCTCCTACTGGCCTGGCTGGTGGCCGCCCTCATGCGCACCGCAACCGGATCCGGGACCGTGGCCACCGTGGCCGCGGCCGGCATCGTCGGCCCGATGGCACAGGGCCTGGACGGCAGCCACGCAGCCCTGCTCGCCCTGGCACTCGGCTCCGGCGCCGCCTTCCTCGGCCACGTCAACGACGCCTCGTTCTGGATGTTCAAGGAGTACTTCGGGCTCTCCGTCGGCGGCACCCTCCGTACCTGGACCGTCTCCCACACCCTGCTGTCCCTGACCTCGCTGGCCTGCATCACCGCGCTCGGTGCCGTGGCGTCCTGACCGTCCTGACTCCGCTCCGTCCAGGGAGTGCGGCGCTCCCGCGTCCGGCTCCGGGCGGCTCGGCTCAGGTGCCGACGGCCCGGCCCGCCTTGGCCCAGCCGGTGTGGAGCTTGTCGAGGTAGGAGCGGGCCTGGCTGCCCGGGGTGGCGCCGTGGGCGAAGGCGAGCATGTTGCCCGCGCCGGTGTTGTAGCCCAGGGCCAGCAGGTCGTTCCTGCTGTACGGGGCCGACCAGGCGGCAGGCAGTTGGGCGGCGAGGTCGTGCAGGTACCAGGCTTCCGCCTCGATGGCCAGGTCACGGTCGTCGGGCAGCTCCGTCCAGCTCCGGCCGGCGAAGTCCCGGCCCTTCCTGACCTCGTCGAAGGTCGCGCGATGCATGTTGGCGATCCCGAAGGCGGCGTCGGGCTTGTACTTCTGCCAGGCCCGCTCGAAGGCGGGGTCGTGCGGTTTGTACGCCTCGTTGTAGAGGACCGCCATGACCAGCTGGGCGCTGACACCGGTCTGCCGAGCCCGCGCGCGGACCTGGGTGGCGTAGTCGGCGGGGTCGTACGACGAGGCGGTCGCCGACGCGGAGGGAGCCGGCCCTCGGGTGGCCGGAGCCGACGCGCCTGTCCGAGGCGGAGAGTCGCCCCGCGGGGTGCCCGCCGCACGGATGACGACGTACAGAGCGAGGGCGAACACCACCACGGCCACCCACCGCCGCCCTGACCGGTCACCGGCCATGCTCCCGCCTTCCCACCCGTCCGAGTCCGGCCAACTCCTTGTATCGCACGCTGGTTAAGGCCGGTGTGAGGCGTAGCGCGTGCTTCACCGGCCCGGCTCGGCAGGGCCGCTGCCACCGCGCCGGACGACGGCGTCCGCCCGCCGGTGGTGGTCGCCGCGCGGGACACCGGCCTGAGGGTGGCCCGCGGAGTGCGTCGCACACGGCCGCGTCCCGTGGTGGGCGAGCCTCCGCTCATAGCGCGTGCGCGCCAGTGCGAGCCCGGCGGCGTAGAGGGCGAGGACGGCGGTGAGCAGCACGTAGTAGTCGAGGGGGAGTGCGGTCAGGCCGAGCAGCGAGCCGAGCGGTGACGGCGGCAGCACCACTCCGATGACGGCGAGGGCGGCTGCGCTCCAGCCGACCGGGCCGGGCCCGCGGTCCTCGGCCACGCGCCGGCCGGTGCGCAGGAGCACCATCACCAGGCCCTGGGTGAGCAGGTTCTCGGTGAACCAGCCCGAATGGAAGACCGCCTCGTCGTCACCGGCCCCGAGGCCGTGCAGGGCGAGCGCGAGGACGCCGAACGTGGCGAGGTCGGCGATGGCGTTGAGGACGCCGAAGCCGGTGATGAAACGCAGGACCTCGCGGGGGTCCAGCACGATCGGACGGCGCAGCACGGACGGGTGGGGGCGCTCGTGGGCGAAGGCGAGCTGGACGGTGTCGAAGCACAGGTTCTGCACGAGTACCTGAGCGGGCAGCATCGGCAGGTACGGCAGCAACAGGCCCGCGGCGAGCATCGCGATGACGTTGCCGACGTTCGACGACAGGGTGATGCGCAGATACGTGGCGATGTTGGCTCCGCTGCGCCGGCCCGCGGTGATGGCGTGGCCGACCGCCGTGAGGTCCTTGGCGGCGAGGACCACGTCGGCGCTCTCCCGGGCCACGTCGGCCGCGTCACGGGGGGCGATACCGACGTCGGCGGCGCGCAGCGCGGGCAGGTCGTTGACCCCGTCCCCGAGGAAGCCCACGGTGTGCCCGCCGGCCCGCAGGGCGGCGGTGATCCGTGCCTTGTGCTCGGGGGTGCAGCGGGCGAAGACCGTCGTCCGGCGGGCCAGGTCGGTGAGTTCCGCGTCGCTGAGCGTGTCGGTGCGGTCGGCGGTGCGGACGTCGTCCGGGCCGAGGGGGACACCCAGATCGCGGCAGGCGCGGGCGGCGGTGCCGGGATGGTCACCGGTGAGGATCTTGACGCTGACGCCTCGTTCGGCGAGCGTGGCGAGGGCGTCGGCCGCGCTGGGCGTGAGGGCGTCGTGCAGGGTGACCAGGCCGCGGAAGGCCAGGGCGCGTTCGTCGGCCGGTGTGTAGCCGCGGGTGCGGGCGGGGCGTTCGGCGGTGGCGACCGCGAGCACGCGCAGTCCGTCCTCCGCCGCTCTGGCGGCGAGCTCCGAGAGCGGTGCACGCTCGTCGTCGTCCAGCGCGCAGCGGTCCAGGACGGCTTCGACGGCTCCCTTGACGACGAGCGTGTGCGTGCCGAGCCGGCCGGGTGTGCGGACGACGGCGGTGGACAGGCGGCGGACGGCATCGAAGGGGATCGCCGCCACCCCGTCGTACGCCATCAGGTCGTCCTCGTCGGCCGTGTCCAGGATCGCCTCGTCGAGGGCATCCGGCTCGGGCAGATCGGCCAGCTGCAGGGTCCACCAGGCGTTGACCGCCGCCCAGCGCAGGACGTCGGGATCGGCTCGCCCGCCGGCGTCCAGACCCTGTTCGACCACCGGCCGGTCCTGGGTGAGGGTACGGGTCTTGTCCAGGCACAGCACGTCGACGGCGCCCAGGTCGTGCAGTGCCGGGAGCCGTTTGACGATCACCCCGTGGGCGCGGGCGAGCAGCGAGGCGCCCCGGGCCAGACAGGTGGTGACGATGACCGGCAGCATCTCCGGCGTCAGCCCCACCGCCACCGCCACCGCGAACGGCAACGTCTCCAGGCCCCGGTCGCGGAGCGCCGCATCGGCCATCAGCACCAGCGGCGGCGTGATCAGCATGAACCGGATCAGGATCCACGAGATGCCATGCACCGACCGGTCGAAGGCGCTCGACTGCCGCTGCCGGGCCGTACGCCCTTCAGCGGCTGCGAACCGCGTACGCCCTCCCGTCTCGACGACGACGGCAGTGGCACTGCCGGACACGACGCTGCTGCCCTGGAAGCAGAGCTGCGGCTGCTCGAACAGGGTGGCCCCGTCCCGTGGGGAGAGCTCCGCCGCGTCCTTCGCCACCGGTGCCGACTCGCCGGTCAGGACCGCCTCGTGCACGGTCAGGCCGCTCGCGCGCAGCAGCCGTACGTCCGCCGGGACCAGGTCTCCGGCGCCGAGCTTGATGACGTCCCCGGGGACCAGCTCCGCCACGGGGATCTCCCGGGCCGCCGGTGCCGCGTCGTCGTCCGCGCGCCGCAGCACCGTGGACGTGGTGGCCACCAGGGTGCGCAGCCCGGCCATGGACCGGTCGGCCCGGTACTCCCCGGAGGCCCGCAGCACACAGCTGACCACGACCAGGGCGAGGATCACACAGGCCGTGGACCAGGCGAAGACGGCTGCGGACACCAGACCGAGGCAGAGCAGCACAGCGGTGAACGGATCACGCAGCCCGCGGGCGACCAGCCAGGGCCAGGAGGCGTTCGGCCGGGACGGAAGCGTGTTCTCCCCGACCTGGGCCAGGCGGACCGCCGCTTCGTCGTCCGTCAGCCCGCGCGGTCCGGTGTCCAGCCGCCGCAGGACCTGCAGCGTGCTCGCCACGCCGGACTCCGAGGCGGCCGCCTCGACCGCGCGCACCGCCCGTGGGCCTGGCCCGGCCCCGGGACCCGGCGCCGCGTCGCTCTGTCCCGACGCCGGGACGATGCTAGGCATCGGCCAGCCGGCGCACCGGCACCGACGGCTCTCCGGCCCGCGCGGACAGCTGGCCCACCATCAGCCGGACAACCGTGACCACGTCGGCGTCTCCGACGTAGTAGACCTGCCGCCGACCCTCGCGGCGGGCCCGGACGAGTCCGGCGAGCCTCAGCTTCGACAGGTGCTGGCTGACCGCGGGCAAGGCCCCACCCACGCGGTCCGCGAGGTGGGTGACATCGCTCTCGCCCTGGGACAGCGCCCACATGATGTGCAACCGGGCCGGCGAGGCCAGCAGCCCGAACGCGGCGGCTGCCGCCGAGAGCACCTCGGCGGACGGATCCTCGAAGCCACCGCCGTTCCGCGCCACAGCCGTCTCCCGTCCGCCCTATCACCACCAACGCACACGCGCCCACACAGTGTAGGCGCCAGTAGCCGGACACCACGCTGTACCGGGACACCCGGACGCACTTTCACCGCCTCGTCGCGCCGTGGCGCACGGCGCTGACCAGGTCATCGGGGCCACGTACGACGCCGGTCGGCTCATGCGGCTCGGCGGGGCCCCGGCGTCGGGACCGAAGGCGGCCGATCCGGTCGTAGTGGTCGAGCAGGGCGTGCAGGGGGGAGGAGGGAGGGGGGAGTCCGGAGCGACCGCGCCGACCAGAATCGGGGCACTGTCGGGACCGGGGCGGACATACCCGGCCACCGTGCGCCGCTCGGCGGGGTCGCCGCGACGAGACGCCGAGGCGGAGACGGACGCCGTGGTCGTGGTGCAGGTCCCCGAGCGACCGCGCCGAGCGCGGGGCCGAGGGAGCGGTGGAGCAGGGTGGGGCTGACGTCGGTGATCGTGACGTCGAGGGCGCGGGTGCGGGCGGTGCGGCCGATCTCGCAGCCGATGAAGCCGCCGCCGATCACCGCGACGTGCCGTGCCCCGGCGAGGGCGGCGTCGATGGTGCGGGCATCGGTCGGGGTGCGCAGCATCCACACCCGCTCCGAGTGCAGCGGGGTGCCGGGGAGGTGGCGGGCCTCGACACCGGAGGCGATGACCAGTCCGTCGAAGGGGAGCTGTTCGCCGCCGGGCAACAGCAGTTCGCGTCGGTTGATGTCGAGGCCGGTACCGACGGCGGCGATCCGGAATTGACGTGTCCTTGACCGATTCCTCCAACCCCGTCCCCGCGGCGCATGGCTAGGCTCGCCGGGCGACTCAGGTCCCGGCGACCCCGGGACCGTACCTGCGCCAGCACAGCCCAAGACGAACCGTCGTTCGCGGAGTTGGGGGAATCGCCATGCGTACACGTACAAGAGCGTCTCTCGTGGCCACTGCTGCTGCTTTCCTGTTCGTCGCCGCCGCGGGCAGTTCCACAGCCTCGGGAGGCGGCTCGCCGGTTCACCTGGTCTCACCCGGTGACCCTTACGCCGCCTGTGACATCAGTGGTGACGGGACCGGCACCAACTACCCGTCCGCCGAGGATGAACCGTACGTCACCGCCTCTCCGCGCGACCCGCGCGCAGCGGTCGGCGTCTTCCAGCAGGACCGCTGGTCCAACGGCGGCGCCCGGGGCCTGACCGCCACGTACACCCGCGACGGGCGGCACTTCACCGAGACCCCGCTGCCGTTCTCGCACTGTGCGCCGGGTGGATTGAACTACCAGCGGGCGTCCGACGGTTGGGTGAGCACCGGTCCCGACGGGATCGTGTACGCCAGCGGCCTGGTGTTCGACGCGACCGACGCACGCAACGGCGTGGCCGCCTCGACGTCGTACGACGGCGGACGCAGCTGGACCCACACGACGCCCCTGATCGACGACACACAGGCTCAGTTCAGCAACGACAAGAACTCCGTCACCGCCGACCCCGTCCACCCCGGTGTCGCCTACCAGGTCTGGGACCGCATCGACGAGGACGACTCCGCCAAGGTCTACGACGGACCCGCCTACATCTCGATCACCCGCGACGGCGGCCGGCACTGGTCCAAAGCACGCCCGTTCGTGGACACCTCCGTCGTCCCGCACGCGCAGACCATCGGCAACGTCATCGTCGTCGACCCGCGCACCGACACCCTCTACGACGTGTTCGACTGGCAGACGTACGCCATCGACTACGCGACCGGTACCTTCACGCCCACCGACCTGCACTTCGCCGTCGTCAAGTCGAGCGACCAGGGCCGTACATGGAGCAAGCCGATCACCATCGCCAAGGACACGGCCGCACCCGAGGTCGACCCCAACGCCCCCAGTGACACCACCAAGGCTCTGCGGGCGGGCGGCGACCTGCCGACCGTGGCCGTCGACCCGCACACCGGAGAGCTGTACGTCGCCTACGAGGGCTCGGACTTCAGCGGTGGCGCCCACAACTCCGTGGAGCTGATCCACTCCACCGACGGCGGCCGCACCTGGTCGGCCCCGAAGCGGGTCAACTCCGTCGCCTCCGCGCCCGCCTTCACGCCCTCGATCGGCGTCGACGCACATGGCACGGTCGCGATCACCTACTACGACCTGCGCTACCTCAGCGCCGGGAACACCAGCACGCTGCCTACCGCCGCCTGGCTGCTCACCTTCTCCCGCGGCGCGGAGAACCGTGCCACCGAGCGCCGCATCTCCCGCGTCTTCGACTGGCTCCAGGCCCCTTACGCCGGAGGCCACTTCCTCGGTGACTACGAGGGCCTCACCACTGACGGCCGCTTCGGAGTACGGCCGCTGTTCGTCGAGACCAATTCCAACGCGCCCGAGGACTCCACGGACGCCTACAGCGGCTGGTTCCCCACCGGCACGCACTACGGTCCCTTCGCGGCACTCACGGCCGCCACACGCACGACCGCCTTCCAGGCAGCCCACCCGCACCGGATCGTCCGATGATCCTGGGCTGCTGACGGCCGGCTCCCGGTGCGGGGAGGAGTGGCACGTTGCCCCGAAGCACCAGCAACGGTTCATTACCTGCGCCGTCGTGGCGGCCGCGTTGGGACTGGTAAGCACCCAGTCGTGCGCCGCCTCGAACGGCACGAGACCGACCCCGGCCCTGGCAGGCGCGCTACCAGGCGGCCACGGGCTGACAGTTCCGTATGACGGAACGGCTCGGAGGATGCCCGTGTCGCTGTCCCTATTGTCCCTGCCGCGACGCGCAGCATGCGTGTCGCGGCAGAGCGTGGACGGAATACACATGGATCGCTGGTGGTTGGCCCGGCGTGGCTACATTAGGACTCATCGGCAGTGGGCGGATCGGCAGCACTCTCGCGCGACTGGCCGTGAAGGGCGGACTCGACGTCGTGCTCAGCAACTCGCGCGGGCCGCAGACGCTGGCGGACCTGGTCGCGGAACTCGGCCCCCGGGCCCGGGCGGCGACCGCGGCAGAGGCCGCGGCAGCAGGAGACTGGGTGGTCGTGACCGTGCCGTTCAAGGCGCATGACACTGTGCCGCGCGAGCCTCTCGCGGGCAAGACGGTCATCGACACCAGTAACTACTCTCCGCAGCGCGACGGCAGGGTCGAGGCGCTGGACAACGGATCGACCACGAGCAGCGAGCTGCTCCAGCGGTACCTCGGTGAATCGGCGTACGTCGTCAAGGCGTTCAACAACATCCACCACGCACACCTCGCCGTATTGCACAGGCCGACAGGAGCCGAGGACCGCACCGCACTCCCCATCGCCGGAGACAACGCCGAGGCGAAGCGGCACGCGACCGAACTGCTCGACACCCTCGGGTACGACACCGTCGACGCGGGACCACTCGCGCAGGGCAGGACGTTCGCACCGGGCACGCCCACATACGGCGCTCCCTACACGGAGCTGCCCAGCGCGGCGTTCGGCTCCCTGGCGGCCGGTCCCGCCCCCGCGGAGTTCCTCGCGCTGAAGGCAGGCCCGGCTTCGGCTGCCGAGGTGCGAGCGCTCCTGGCGAAGGCGTAAAACCGACGCGGGCGGCGCGATGGAGTCTTGTTCGGGGGATCCTGGCGTCACCGGCGCATGCGTGCGGGCCTCCTGAACAGCTCGTCGGTGTCGCATCAGCGAGGAACAACGGGAGGCCCCGGTGCCGTAGTCGTCCGTGCCGACGACCGGACGGTCCAGTTCGAACGAACCAGGCCCGAGTCGTTCCGCGGCGACGACCGACACGCGAGACCCGTCCCCTCGGTCATCCAATGCTTGGCGTCCCAGGCTTTCGGGCGGGTGGCTGAAGCCGTGCCGGTGCAGCATCTGCGCGATCGCCGACAGCGTCATGCTCATGTGGAATCGCTCGGCGGGCAGCCCGAGCAGTGTCGACGACGGGTTGGGCTGCGGGGTGCCGTCGCGGCGGCAGACGAGCGCGTCGAGGTCCCACGTGTACCCGGCCGCCGGGCACGTCTGCCCGTCGTGGCCGTCAGCGCCGTACTTCCCGTTGGCCTCGTCCTTGCCCCGCAGCCTCGTCCTTGCCCGGCGGACCCGCGGGACCCGTCGGACCGGGCGAGCCCGTGACCGTCGTGCCAGGCTTGCCGGGCGCACCCGACGGACCGGCCGTGCCGGGCGACTTCACATCCTGTCGCCCCGACTCTGCTTTCAGCAGGTCGGAGGCCGGTCTCTCATCCGTGAGACGGAGGCCTTCCGTGCGTCCGGGGCTGCTGCAGTCGGGCCGCGAGCTCCCCTGGCAGGACGTCCCGGTTTTCCGGGGTGAGGTGGACGACCTCGATGTCGGCGCGCTGCTTGAGGGCGTCGGTGAACGGATCGCGGTGCGTGTGGACCGTGGCGACGACGTCGACCTCTGCGACGAACAGCGCGTCGACCGCGTGCCGGAACGCCGGGCACGCCAGTTCCATCCGCCCCAGCTCGTCGATGAGCACCAGCCGCCCCGTTGCCTCCTCGGTTGCTGCCGGCCGAAGCGACGGCAGCGCCAGTCGTTCCATGACGCCCGGGTCGACGCCGTATTTCCCTACCCGTGGGGGACCGGGCAGGTCGACATGGGCGAGCACTTCCCGTCGGCCTGCCAGGGTCTCCAGGACGAAACCGACGCGGGCGCCGGATTGCCGGATCTCCTCCGTGGTGAAGCCGGTGGCGGCGTGGGTGGGCACCAGCGCGGCGAGCCGACGCAGGGCGGTCGTCTTGCCCGCGCCAGGGCGGCCCTCGAGCAGGATCCTTGTCGGCACACTGCCATCTTCACCCCCGCTGACGGAGGTGGCCCGGGTGGGCTCGGCCGAGCGGGGGTTTTAGGGTGCGGACCGGTGGCCGGTGCCGCCGTTGCGGGTATGGCGGCGCGCATGAGCGGAATTGAACTCAGCAGCACCGCGTTCGACGACAAAGCGGTGATCCCTCGTCGGTACAGCGGGGAGGGTGAGAACATCTCACCGCCCCTGACCTGGTCGGGGGTGCCCCACGAGGCCACGGAGCTGGTGCTCCTGTGCGAGGACCCGGACGCGCCGGGGACGACCTTCCTGCACTGGCTGGTGACCGGCATCGATCCGGGGACCACCGGGGCGGCGGAGGGCCAGAAGCCCCAAGGGGGCCTGCCGTGGCCCAACGGCTTCGGCCGCGTGGGCTGGGGAGGGCCGATGCCTCCACCGGGGCACGGGCCGCACCGCTACTTCTTCCGCCTGTACGCCCTGTCCGAGCCGCTGCCGCTGCACGACCACCCGGGCGCCGAGGACGTGCACCGTGCCCTGAAGGGCAGGGAGCTGGCCTCCGGCACCCTGGTCGGGACCTATCAGCGCTGAGCGCGTCACAGCTGGTCATAGCCATGGTCGCCGTACAGCAGGACGAACCAGCGGGCCGCGGTGACCGCCCTGCGGTGCGCACCAGGGTCTGGGTGGGCCCGCCGCTCAGGCAGCTCGACGCGCTCCTGCCCGCCTGTCGGCCGGCCGCAGGCGGGCCTCGTCGACCAGGTCGGGCCGGCGCTCGACGCTGACGACGTACGCGGCCAAGCGGGGCCGGCAGCGCGGTCTGCCGGCCGTCTCCGGTCCCGACCTCCGGGGTATGTTTCGCCTCGCCCGGCTAGGTGTTCGCCGACTGGAAAATCCCAGCTCAGCGCACTCGGCCACGTGCCTTCAGTGGCACCGACGGCAGCTCCGGCGCAGACAGCGGATTCCCGTCGTAGCCCTTCACTTCCCCAAATCTCGACCCGCTCATCCAGTCCTCGCGAGCATGTTCGATCTCCGTTTGCGTGCGGGCCACGAAATTCCACCACATGATCAGTTCTTCCGCGAACGGCTCCCCGCCGAGCAGCATGATCCCGGCGTCCGACTCGGCGCGCAGCGGGAGTTCGGAGCGGCCGCAGCCGAGGTAGAGCATCGAGCCGGGCAGCACCGGTACGCCGTCCACGTGGACCTCGCCGGACATGGCCAGCACGCCGTACTCGAAGTCGGGCTCCAGCGGCAGTCGTACGTCGGTGCCCCGGGTGAGGGCGAGGTCGGCGCCGACGATCGGGGTGTATGTCGTACCGGGGGAGGCGGAGCCGTCGAGGTTGCCCAGGATTACCGTGGCGGTCAGGCCGGGCGCGGTGACCGTGGGCAGTACCGGGTGGTATTCGAACTTCGGCTCGGTGTGGCGGTGTTCGTCGGGCAGCGCGACCCACAGTTGGGCGCCGTGCAGGAAGCGGGCGTGCGGGCGTGGGCTCTCCTCGGAGTGGCTGATCGCACGACCCGAGGTCATCAGGCCCAACTGCTTGGGCCGGATCGTCTGCAGGCTGCCTGTCGAGTCCCGGTGCAGCACCTCGCCCTCGTGCAGCCAGCTGACCGTCTGCAGCCCGATGTGCGGATGCGGCGGGACCTGCATGCCGGGCTCGTCGGCGATGTCGTCCGGGCCGTAGTGGTCGACGAAGGCCCACGCGCCGATCATGCGACGGCCGAGGTTGGGCAGCAGCCGGCGAACCTCGGTCGATTCGCCCAGCTTCACACGACGGGGGCTCAGCAGTTCACGGACGGGCTCGGCGACGACGAATCCGCGGCCGCCGCACACACTGGGCACGGGCGCGCGGTCAAGGTTGCTCATGCCGCCCAACTTAGCGGGGCGGAAGCCGGACCGGTGAGCACGGAAACCCGCATTTTCTTGGCTAAGTCAATCAACTGACTTGCGTGTGGGTGAGTGTGCCGACCGAGTCCCCCGATGGAGGCCCGGCCATGCCCCCGGCGCAGCCCCGGCCCGCCGGGGAGTCTGCCCTAGCGCGCGAACGCCGTCGTCGCGGTGCCGGACCGCGGCGGGATCGTGGTCTCGCCGATGCAGATCCAGGTGATGACGGGTGCGGGGGACCCGTTCGAGACGGCCGCGAACGGCTTGGGTTGGGGCGGTGTTGCCGGGCACCGACGTGGCCGAGGCGGAAGCAGCGGTGGGTGCCGTGCCGGTACCGACGGGAGACGAAGGCGCGGCGGCAGCAGTCGCGGGCATCGTCGTACCGGCGCCGATGCCGACGGCCGCAGGCCACCAGTGTCGTCGTCCGCGCCCACCCCGTCTCGTACGGCCTGCTGCTCGACGGCACCGGCCAATTGGCCGGCGTGGTGCGGGCCGCGGACGACGGTCGCCGGGGCCATGGTCGCAGTCACCGATGTACGCGGGGAGGTGCCGGCGACCGTACGGACCGACGGACTCGGCGAGTTCGGCCTCACCGGACCCGCGCCGGGCACGGTCACCTTCGCTGGCAGCTCGCCGGAGCACCGGCCGCTGCGCCCTGCCTGTGGAGATCAGCGGCCCCTTCACGCTCACCGTGGCCGGTTACCTGCCCCGGGCCACCGGGGTGACCGTTCCGGCTGGACGTCGAGCATGACGCCAGCGAACTCGGCCAGTCGGCACGGTAGTTGGCGCAGTCCGCACCGGTCTGCCGGCTCAGGGGTGCGGCGCGCTCGGGGAGGGCTCCGCCGTCGACGGGGTGGCCGTGCTCGGTACCGGGGACGGTGTGCCGGCCGTCGGGTGCGGAGGGCGGGCCGGTTCGGCCGGGCGGGACGAGCCGCCGCGCACGGAGAAGAACACCAGCGCAGCCACGGCGGCCAGCGCCGGCACACCCACCACGGCCCGGCGCGCGCCACTCGGCGGGGCCGCACCAGCGCCGTCGGCGGGCGCAGGGGCCGCAGGTCGGCGGGGCCGACGGAGTGCGCGGGTTCCTTCGGTGGTTCGGGGTCGGACATCTGGTCGAAGTGGAGGCCTCCACCCCGACAGACGTCCGACCCCGCCCGAGGTTGCAGGCGGCGACCGAAGAATTTCCCGCGCCCGCCGAGCCCTTCAGCGCCCTTCAGCCCAGCCGCTTCAGCAGTTCCTCGGCGACCGGGCCCGCGGAGGACGGGTTCTGGCCGGTGATCAGGTTGCGGTCGGTCACCACGTGCGGCGCCCACGGCTCGCCCGCCCGGATGTCCACGCCCGCCTCGGTCAGCCGGTCCTCGAGCAGCCACTTGGCCCGCTCGGCGAAGCCGGCCAGGTTCTCCTCCACATTGGTGAAGGCCGTCGCCCGGTAACCGGCGAAGGCGTTGCCGCCGTCGGCGCGGACCGCGGCGAGCAGTGCGGCCGGGCCGTGGCAGACGATGGCCAGCGGCCTGCCCGTGTCGAGCGCCGCCACGAGCAGCCGGCCCGAGTCGGCGTCCACGGCCAGGTCCTCCATCGGGCCGTGCCCGCCGGGGTAGAACACTGCGGCGAAGTCGTCGAGGTCCACCTCGGTGAGCTTGACCGGCGTGCGCAGCTCGGTCATCTCCTCCAGACCGCGCTTGACCGCGTCGGCGTTCTCCTGACCGCCGTTTGACTCGGGGGCCAGGCTCGCCTGGTCGACCTGGGGCACCACACCGCCCGGCGTGGCGACCACGATCTCGTGACCGGCGGCCTTCAGGGTGCGGTAGGGGACCACGGCCTCGTCGGCCCAGAAGCCGGTCGGGTGCAGGGTGCCGTCGGCGAGCGTCCAGTGGTCGGCGCCGGTCAGTACGAACAGGATCTTCGACATGGGTTCCTTCTCCCGAAACTGGGGTTTCCGCCATCGAACGTAGGCGAAGCGCCCATAGGCAGCCAATGAAACACCGAATCCCTGGCATAGGATCTCCTATGGGTACCGGGGGAATACCGGCCGGTGAATTCCCGGAATACTCGGACGCGTGGAGACCGCTTCCCTCGACCTGAACCTGCTGCGCACCTTCCTCGCGGTGTACCGCTCCGGCTCCTTCACCGGCGCCTCCCGTCGGCTGGGCCTGTCCCAGCCGACGGTGACGACGCAGATGCGCGCGCTGGAACGGCAGACCGGCCGGGAACTGTTCGAGCGGCTGCCGCGCGGCGTCGCGCCGACCGCGGTCGCCGACGAACTCGCGGCCCGGATCGCTGCACCCCTGGACGAGCTGGCCGCCGTCGCCGGACCGACGGCGTCACCCGGCGCGCGCCGCGACCCCGTCCATCTGGCGGGCCCTGCCGAAGTGCTGTGCACCACCTTCCTGCCGGCCCTCGCGCCCTTGGTCGCCGAGGGCGTACGGCTGCGTGTGGTCACCGGGCTGACGGACCGGCTGTTGGAAGAGCTGCGCGCGGGCCGCCACGACCTGGTGATCGCCACCACCCGCCCCCGCGGCCGTACCCTGCAGGCCGTTCCGCTCTCCGACGAGGAGTTCGTACTGGTCGCCGCGCCGGTGTGGGCCGAGCGGCTGGCGGACCGCCCGGCCGTGGAGGGACCGGCCGCCCTGCACGAGGTCCCGCTGATCACCTACGCCGAGGACCTGCCGATCGCCCGCCGCTACTGGCGTCATGTCTTCGGCCGGCGGCTGTCCCGCAGCGCCGCCCTCACCGTGCCCGACCTGCGCGGTGTGCTCGCGGTGGTGGCCGCCGGCGCGGGGTTCAGCGTGCTGCCCCGCTATCTGTGCCAGGACCTGCTGGACTCCGGCGCGCTCGTGGCACTGCTGGAGCCGGAGGACCCGCCGATCAACACCGGCTTCCTGGTCCAGCGCCCCGGCGCCCCGGACAACCCGGACGTGGAGCGCGTCCACGCCCTCCTGCTCCGGGCGGCGCGCACCTGGTAGCCGCGACGGCATCCGGTCACTCGTGGGGCGCGGCCCGGGGCGCCAAACCCCGGCCCGCGAAGCCCCGTTCCAGACGGCGGCCCGCGCCCGGACATCGTCGCCTCCCGTCGAATGGCGGTGCGCGCAGGCCCGGCCGACGATGGAGACGTGGGGTACGGCCGCCGCCGCAGCGCCGGTGCCGTCCGAGGTCGCCGGGGGACGGTGGCCGGCCCCGGCCGCGGTCAGCGGCCGGAAGGAGGACACCGTCATGCTGGAAGTGAAGACGGTCGAGAAGCCGGACGAACGGCGCGACTTCCCCCGCGGCCACATCGAAGCCCTGCATCTGACAGGTCTCGACTTCGCGGTGGGCACCTTCGAACCCGGATGGCGCTGGTCGGAGTCCGTGGCTCCGATCGCGGGCACGGCGAGCTGCATGGTCCCGCACAACGGTTATGTGGTGCGGGGCCGCATGCACCTCCGCATGGACGACGGCGGCGAGGCGGAGATAGGTCCCGGCGATGTCTTCGTCTGCCCGCCGGGCCATGACGCCTGGGTCGTGGGGGACGAGCAGGTCGTGGTCCACGACTTCGCCGGGACCATGGCGAACGAGTACGCAAAGGGCTGAAGCGGGTTCCCCCGCAGCACCGGGTCGCACACCCCGTGCGACCCGGTCGTCTGCGCACGCCCGTCCCGCCCGCTGCCGCCGTCACTCCTCGAAGGCGACCGCCCTCTCCTCCGCGAACGCGACCGCGTCCGGGTGCCCGAACAGGCCGGGCAGGCCGCCGGTGTGGACGAACACCGTCTTCTCGCCCGGCCGGACCTCGCCGTCGCGGACGGCCGCCTGCAGGCCGGCGAGGGCCCGGCCGGTGTAGATCGGGTCGAGCACGAGGCCCTCGGTGCGGGCGGCGAGCCGCAGCGCCTGCGCCACCGGGCCGGTCAGCGTCGCGTACCCGGCGCCCACTTGGTCCCGGCGGACCCGCAGTCCCTCGGCCGTGACCTTCTCCGTCGTCAGCGGTGCCGCGAACTCCGCCACGGCGGCCGCCGGATCGGCCAGGGCGCCCACGTCGACGCCGAGCACCGCACCGGCACCCAGGGCGGCGACCAGTCCGGCCATGGTGCCGCCCGAGCCGAGCGCGACCACCACCGTCCGCAGTTGGGGCACCTGCTCGTCCAGCTCCTCGCCGCAGCGCACATAGCCCCGGGCGCCCAGCACGCCCGACCCGCCGAACGGGATCAGCGCGGGCCGGGCACCACGAGCCCGCAGCCGGGCGCACACCTCGGCCGCCGCCACGTCCAGCCCCGCCCGGTCCACGTCGCCCGCCCAGGCGAGCCGTGCACCGAACAGCCCGTCCAGCGCGAGGTTCCCGGACCGGGAGATGCCCGGCGCGCCACGCAGCACGAGCACGGCGTCCAGGCCCAGCCGGGCGGCCGCGGCGGCGGTCAGCCGGGCGTGGTTGCTCTGCGGGGCACCCGTGGTCACGAGCGTGTCCGCGCCCTCGGCGAGGGCCGCACCCACCGTCCACTCCAGCTTGCGGATCTTGTTGCCGCCGCCGCCCGGACCGGTCAGGTCGTCCCGCTTGATCCACAGATCCTCGGCCCCGAGCCCGAGCGCGGCGGCCAGCCGCGGCGCCGGTTCGAGGGGGGTGGGGAAGGTGCCGAGCGGTACGGGGGAGTGGCGCATGGCGTACGTCCTTCAGTGCGGATCAGGTGCGAATACAGGTGCGGATCAGGTGCGGACCGGGTGCGGATCAGCGCGGATCGGCTGCGGTCCGCGGTCGTTCTCCGCGGTCGTTCGGACCAGTCGATCACACCGGCAGCAGCCGGGCGATCAGCGCGCTGAGCTGACGGGCCGTACGGCACTCGTGCATCTCGACCAGTTCGGCGTAGGCGGGCGCGGCCGAGTCACCGGTGCCCCACTGGGCGCGCGGCTCGGGGTTCAGCCAGTACACGCGGCGGGCCCGCCGGGCGACGTCGCGTACGGCGGCCAGGTTCGGGTCGCTCATGTTCGTCCGGGCGTCCCCGAGGACGAACACCGTCGTACGCGGACCCACCGCGTCGCCGTACCGCTCGGCGAACTCGCCCAGGGCGACGCCGTAGTCGCTGCTGCCGTGCCAGCCGGTGAGCACGGCCTCGGCGCGGATCCGGGCGCTGAGCCCGTCGGGGTCGGCGCGCCCGTGGCCGAGCAGGCCGGTGACCTCGTCGAGCCGGTTGACGAAGGCGAACACGCGGACCTTGCTGAACTGGTCGTGCAGCGCCTGCACCAGCAGCATCGTGAAGTCCGAGAAGCCGGAGACCGAACCGGACACATCGCAGAGCAGCACCAGCTCGGGGCGGACCGGGCGGCGTCGGCGCAGCACCGGCCGCATCGGCACCCCGCCGGTGGACAGCGAGGAACGCAACGTGCGCCGCAGGTCGACCGTGCCGCGCGCGGCACGGCGCCGGCGTGCCGCCAGCCGGGTGGCCAGCTTGCGCGCGAGCGGCGATACGGCCCTGCGCAGCTCGGCCAGTTGGTCCCGGCCGGCGAACAGGAAGTCCACCCGGTCCGCGGTGGGCACGACGCCGCGCCGGGCGATCTCGTCGCGTCCGCGCCGCTCGGCGACCCGGCGCCGCGCCTCCGTCCCGACCAGCCGCCGGAACTCCTCGATACGGCGCCGGATCTCGTCGTCCAGCAACCGGTCCGCGAACCCGGCACCGCTGCCGTCCCGGCCCCGGACATCCGCCCGCACCCGGGCCAACAGGGTCTGCGGGCGCAGCCGTTCGAGGGTCTGGTACGCCGAGAAGCCGTCGGAGCCCGGTGAACTGCCGTATCCGCCCATGCCGTCGACCGCCTCGGCCGCCAACTGGGCCATCAGGACCTGGTCGTTGGCGGCCAGGGCCTCGGCCAGCCGGTCGCGCAGCTCGTCCCGGTCCGCGCCGGAGTCCTTGAGGTCCCCGACCGCGCGCGGAAAGTACAGGTCGAAGACGGGGTCGAACACCGCCCGCTGCCCCGGGCCGTGCAACAGAGTCGCGGCCAGCCCCTCGCGCAGCCGCTCCCGGTCCGCGAGCCCCAGCGCCTCCACCGCGCGAGCCGCGTCCACGCTCTCGCCGGTGCCGATCCGCACGCCATGCGCGCGCAGCGCCCCGACGAGGCCGGTGATCCGGTCGGCGACCTCGGTCACAGCGCGTCCAGATCGAGCTTCGCCGCCGCCTTCTGGATGTCGTCCTGATGCTTGAGGATCACCCCGAGGCTGTCCCGTACGACCGTCTCGTCCAGGGTGTCGGCGCCCAGGGCCAGCAGGGTGCGCGCCCAGTCGATGGTCTCGGCGACGGACGGCACCTTGCGCAGGTCCATCGCGCGCAGCGCCCCGACCACCCGCACCACCGACTCGGTCAGCGCGGCGCCGAGGCCCGGCACCTTCAGCCGTACGATCCGCCGCTCCAGCTCCTCCTCCGGGAAGCCGATGTGCAGGAACAGACAGCGGCGGCGCAGTGCCTCGGACAGCTCCCGGCCGGCGTTGGAGGTGAGGACCACGAAGGGGCGGCGGGTCGCGGTGACGGTGCCCAGCTCCGGGACCGTGATCTGGAAGTCGCTGAGCACCTCCAGGAGCAGCCCCTCCATCTCGACGTCGGCCTTGTCGGTCTCGTCGATCAGCAGCACCGTGGGCTCGTCGCCGCGGATGGCGGTGAGCAGCGGGCGGGGGAGCAGGAACTCCTCGCTGAAGATGTCGGTGCGGGTGTCGTCCCAGTTCTCGTCGCGGCCGGCGCTGATCCGCAGCAGTTGCTTGGCGTGGTTCCACTCGTACAGCGCCCGGGACTCGTCCACGCCCTCGTAGCACTGCAGCCGCACCAGCCGGGCCCCGGCCACCTGGGCGACGGCCTTGGCCAGCTCGGTCTTGCCGACCCCGGCGGGGCCCTCCACCAGCAGCGGCTTGCCCAGCCGGCCGGCGAGGAACACGGTCGTGGCGACGGCGGGCGAGGCCAGGTAGCCGGTCTCGGCGAGGCGGGCGGAGACGTCGTCGACGGACGTGAACAACGGGGCCTCCGGCGGGTCGGGAACGGTGTCCGGGCTCCTATCTAAGCGCTTGTTCAGTCCCTGTGTCACGCGGATCAGCGTCTCTCCGTCCCCGGGACGCGGCGGAACCGGCCGGGACGCCGAGCGATATACACCGATCGGTTTCCTTTCGTCCCCGCTCCGGTTAACCTCGCTGCATGGCCTCCACAGACAAGGTGTCCCCGCGCGACCGGCTGCTCGACGCGGCGGCCCGTCTCTCCTACCGCGACGGCGTCTCCGTCGGCATCGAGGCGCTGTGCCGGGAGGCGGGCGTCTCCAAGCGGTCCATGTACCAGTTCTTCGACAGCAAGGACGCGATGCTCGCCGCGAGCCTGGAACAGCGCATCCCGCGGTACGACGCCCAGCTCGCGCACCCCGACCCGCAGAGCGCGACCCCGCGCGAGCGCATCCTGTACGTCTTCGCACGCCTGGAGCAGGCCTCCGTGGCAGCCGACTACCACGGCTGCCCCTACCTGGCCGTGCTGGTGGAGCTGAAGAACCCGGGGCACCCGGCGAGCGTGGTCGCCCGCACGGTCAAGGACCGGTTGGCCGAGACCTTCCGCGCCGAGGCCGAGCGCGGCGGCGCCCGCGACCCCGAGCTGCTCGCCCGCCAGCTGGTGCTGGTCTTCGACGGCGCCAGCGCCCGGGCCGGCGCCGGAGTGGAACGCCTGGACGACGGACTCGCCACGAAGACGGTGACCGCGCTGCTGGACGCGGCGGGGATGCACTAGGCCCTGACTCTGTCGGGGATCTTGAGGATCCCTGGCGGGGCAGCGTGATCAACGGGCATGCTCGGCTCTGTTCAAGGACCGATGCAGTTGTCGAGGTGCTCGTTGTCGCTCCATGCCCGTTCTGGTGAGCAAGTCCCGTCTCTGACCGCGCAGATGGCGCGGGCGAGCAATCCGGGCGGTACAACGGCGATGTGGGTGAGAGACCACCTGGGCGGGCTGTGGGGTGACGAGGGCTTCGCCGACTGGTACCCGCGTGACGGCCGCCCCAGCCTCTCGCCCGCCCAGCTGGCCACCGTCTGCGTGCTCCAGTTCCTCCTCGGTCTGTCGGACCGGCAGGCGGCCGAAGCGGTTCGCTGCCGCATCGATTTCAAGTACGCGCTGGCCATGGACCTGGACGATCCCGGCTTCCACCACAGCGTGCTGGCCGACTTCCGCGACCGTCTCACCGAGGACGGCCGAGCCGACCGTCTCCTCGACCTCGCGCTCGCGCGCCTGAAGGAGGCCGGTCTCGTCCGCGAGCGCACCACCCAGCGCACGGACTCCACCCACGTCCTGGCCGCGGTCCGCGACCTGACCCGGCTGGAACTGGTCACCGAGGCCGTCCGCGCCGCGCTGGAAGAACTGGCCGGCACAGCTTCGCACCTGCTGGCCGGCCTGGTCGACGAGGAGTGGGGGCGCCGCTACGGCCGCCCGGTCCGTCTGGGCAAGAACCCCACCCGCCCCAAGACCAGAATCCTCGCCACCGGAGGCGACGCCGTCCGGCTGATCGAGCACCTCGGGCAGCACGGGCCGGAACGCCTGTCCGGTCCCCGCGTCCAAGCCCTGCGGCAGATCATGGTGCAGAACTACTACCGCGACGGGGCCGGCCGCCTGCGCTGGCGCACCGCCGAGGACGGCGGGCTGCCGCCCTCTGCCGTCGCAGTCGTCTCGCCCTACGACCCGACGGCCCGCTACGCGCGCCGCGGACACATCACCCGCTGGAAGGGGTTCGTCGCACACCTCACCGAAACCTGTGATCCCGACGGCGTCAACGTGATCACAGATGTGGCCACCACCGACGCCACCGGGTACGACGCGAAGGCTCTGCCCGGCATCCACACCCGGCTCAAGCATCGCGGGCTGCTGCCCGCCGAGCATCTGGTCGACGGCGGCTACACCTCCCTGGTCCATCTGGAACAGGCAGCCCGCGAACACCAGGTCAGGGTCACCGGACCACTGCCGGTCAACACCACCCGCCAGAACCGCAGGAACAACGGCTTCGGCCGCGACGACTTCCACATCGACTTCGACCGCCGCCAGGTCACCTGCCCGCAGGGCGAGACCAGCGCGGGATGGCACGGCCCCTACCCGACCTCCTCACCCACCGCGGCACCTCTGATCGTGGCACGGTTCACCAAGAGCCAGTGCCGTCCCTGCCCGGTCCGCACCCGCTGCACGACCACCACCGACAACGCCCGGAGCGTGGGCTTTCCCCCGCGAGAACTCCGTGACCTGCAACTCCGCGTCCGCGCCGAGCAGCAGACACCCGAATGGCAGGCCCGCTACGCGGTCCGCTCCGGAGTGGAAGGCACCATCAACGAACTCGCCCACGGACACGGCATGCGCCGCTGCCGCTACCGGGGACAGCACAAAGCCCACTTACAGCACGTGTTCACAGCCATCGCCGCAAACATCGAGCGCCTCAGCCGACGGCCGCCGACCGGAGAAACACCCCCGTCACGGCCGCCGACCGCCTTCCAGAACTACCTGGACCAGCACGGGATCCCCCGGCCGAGGTCTTGGCGGTCCGCCAGAGACTGAGCAGACCGCCAAGATCCCCGACAGAGTCAGGACCTAGCACCCGCGCCTGCCCCCGTACGGGCCAGCACAACGCGCCGACCCGCTCGCCCGGCCGGTCCAATGAAAACGTGACCGCGCCCCCGGACGACTGCCTCGCGCGCAACGAATGGATCTGCGGCGCCTATCTGCGCACCCGCCGCCATATCCTCCTGGACGCGGTCCTCCAGCACCTCCAGCTGACCGCGGTGTCGATCCTCATCGGCCTCGCCATCGCCGTGCCGCTCGCGGTGCTGGCCCGCCGCTGGGGCTGGGCCGCCGGTCCGGTGCTCGCCGTGACGACGATCCTCTACACCATCCCGTCCCTGGCGATGTTCTCCCTGCTCCTGCCGGTGTACGGCCTCTCGGCCACGCTCGTCGTCGCCGGGCTCGTGCTGTACTCGCTGACCCTGCTCGTCCGGAACATCCTCGCCGGCCTGCGCGCGGTCCCCGAGGAGACCCGGCAGGCCGCGCGCGGCCTCGGCTACGGCCCGATCCGGCTGCTGCTCGCCGTGGAACTCCCCCTCGCCCTGCCCGCCGCGATGGCCGGCCTGCGCATCGCCACCGTCTCGGCGGTCTCCCTGGTCACGGTCGGCGCGATCGTCGGCTTCGGGGGTCTCGGCAACCTCATCTACGCGGGCATGAACACCTACTTCAAGGCCCAGGTGCTCACCGCTTCCGTCCTGTGCGTGCTGATCGCCGTCGTCGCCGACCTGCTCCTGCTGGCTGTGCAGTGGCTGATCACACCGTGGACACGGGCGGGACGCACCCGCGTGCCTCCCCGGCGGGTGCGGGCGCGCACGACGGCGAGTCGCGTATGAGCACGCTCACCGCGGCCTGGCACTGGCTCACCGACCCCGCGCACTGGTCCGGCGACGACGGCATCGGGCACCGGCTGCTCCAGCACCTCGTCCTCACCGCCGTCTGTCTCGTCATCAGCTGCGTGCTCGCGCTCCCGGTCGCCCTGGTCCTCGGCCACCTCGGCAAGGGCGGCGCGCTCGCCGTCAACATCTCCAACGTCGGCCGGGCCGTCCCCACCTTCGCCGTCCTCGTGCTGCTGCTCCTCACCCCGGTCGGCAAGTGGGGCGAGGGACCCACGGTGGCGGCCCTGGTGCTGTTCGCCGTGCCCCCGCTGCTCACCAACGCCTACGTCGGCATGCGCGAGGTCGATCGCGGCGTCGTCCGGGCGGCCCGGGGCATGGGGATGACCGGACGGCAGATGCTGCTGCGCGTGGAACTGCCCCTCGCCCTGCCGATGATCATGAACGGGGTGCGGATCGCCGCCGTCCAGCTCGTCGCCACCGCCACCATCGCCGCGCTCGCGGGCGGCGGCGGGCTCGGCCGGATCATCACCGCAGGCTTCAACCTCGCCAGCACGCCCCAGGTGGTCGCGGGCGCCCTGCTCGTCGCCGTGTTCGCGCTCGTCGTGGAGGCCGTCTTCGAGATCGCGGAGCGACTGGCACCCGTGTGGGCGCGGGGCGGCCGATGAGGACCGGCACCGACGGCGGCGTGGGGCGGCCGACGACCGGCACCGATGGGGGCGCGGGCCGGCTGGTGACCGGCACCCGTGCGGGCGGGGCGCGGGCCGTGAGGAGAGTCCTTGCGGCCCTCCTGCTCCTCGCCCTCGCCGCCTGCTCCACCGGTCCCTCCCTGGAGAACCGCGGCCAGGTCACCGCGCCGCCCGGTGACAGCCACCAGCTGACCATCGGCTCGGCCGGCTTCACCGAGAGCGACCTGCTCGCCCAGATGTACGCCCAGCTGCTGAACCAGGCCGGCTACAAGACGTCCATCCTCACCGTCGCCAACCGCGAGCTGTACGAACCGGCACTGGAGTCCGGCCAGATCGACGTCGTGCCCGAATACGCGGCCACCTTCGCCGACTGGCTGAACGCCAAGGCCCACGGCACCGCCGCCGAGCCCGTCGGCTCACCCGACCTCGACGCGACGATGAAGGCCCTGCGCGCGCTCGCCACACCCCGCGGCCTCACCGTCCTGCCGCCCGGCCGGGCCGTCGACCAGAACGCCTTCGCGGTCACCGCCGCCTACGCCCGCGAACACCACCTCAGGACCCTCGGCGACCTCGGCGCCGCGCGGCTGAGGGTACGGCTCGCGGCCGGCGACGAATGCGTGCAACGGCCGTACTGCGCACCGGGGTTGAAGAAGGTCTACGGCATCGACGTCACCGGCGTCGACCCCAAGGGCGTCGGCACCACCCAGGCCAAGCGAGCCGTGCAGAACGGGCAGGACCAGATGGTGCTGACCACGACCACGGACGCCACACTGGACCAGTTCGGACTGGTGCTCCTCGCCGACGACAGGCATCTGCAGAACGCCGACTACATCGTCCCGGTCGTCAACCGCGCCCGCGCGGGCAGCGAGGGCGTGACGAAGGCGCTCGGCACACTCAACGACGTACTGACGACGGCCGACCTGGCCACCATGAACGAGCAGGTCGACAGCTGGCGACGGCTCGCCTCCGACGTCGCCCGCACCTACCTGAAGGACAAAGGCCTGCTGAAGTGACCAGGGCCACCGGGTCGACGCGGGCTCAGGCGTCCGACACCGAGTCGAACGACACCTGCCCCCGCGCCACACCCCGCGCGTCCGCGTCCACCGAGCGGCGCAGCGCCTCGTGCAGCTTCGCCGGGGTCAGCACGCCGAGGAAGCGCGCGCCGTCCACCACCGCGACCCACCCGGCGTCGTACTGCAGCATCACCCCGAACGCCTGCTTCAGCGGCGTGCCCACCGGCACCCACGCGGTCATCCGGTGGGTCAGCTCCCCGACCGTGCCGCCCGCCGCCAGCTCGTCGATGCCGACCCAGCCGCGCAGATCGCCGTCCGCGTCGAGGACGACCGCCCACCGGGCGCGCTCGGCCCGCAGCCGCTCGACGGCCCGTTCGGCGGGCTCGTCCAGCCGGGCCACCGGCGGCTGTTCCAGGTCGTCCGGCTCGATCTCGGTGACCGACAGCCGCTTCAGTCCCCGGTCGGCGCCCACGAACGAGGCGACGTACGGGGTCGCCGGTGCCCCGAGCACCGTGCCCGGGGTGTCGAACTGCTCGATGCGACCCTGCCCGTACACGGCGATGCGGTCGCCGAGCCGGACGGCCTCCTCGATGTCGTGCGTGACCAGCAGCACGGTCTTGCGCACCGCGGCCTGCATCCGCAGGAACTCGTCCTGCAGCTGCTCGCGCACCACCGGGTCGACCGCGCCGAACGGCTCGTCCATCAGCAGCACCGGCGGGTCCGCCGCGAGCGCCCGTGCCACCCCGACCCGCTGCCGCTGCCCGCCGGACAGCTGCTCCGGATAGCGCGGCCCGTACGTCGCCGGGTCGAGCCCCACCAGGTCCAGCAGCTCGGCGGCCCGCGCCCGTGCCTTCGCCCGCTTCCAGCCGAGCAGCGCGGGCACGGTCGCGGTGTTGTCCAGGACGGTGCGGTGCGGGAAGAGGCCCACCTGCTGGATGACGTAGCCGATGCGGCGGCGCAGCCGCACCGGGTCGACGGCGGCGATGTCCGCACCCTCGACGTAGATCCGGCCGGAGGTCGGCTCGATCAGCCGGTTGACCATCATCATGGTCGTCGTCTTGCCGCAGCCGGACGGGCCGACGAGCGTGACCAGCTCGCCCTCGGCCACCTCGAAGGAGAGGTCGTCCACGGCCGTCGTACCGTCCGGATACCGCTTGGTGACCTGCTCGAACCGGATCATTCCCTCACGCTAACGGGGCCCACCGGAGCACGCTCGGCGACGAGGCGGAACGAGAGGGAACGAGAGGGCGCGAGGAGCCATGGCCAGAACCGGCTTGGATCAACGCGCCTGAGTGTGATTCCGTTGCAACCCGACATCATCACTCATCACGGACTTGACGGAGGTCGGCTCTTGAGCCTGACGGGAACGACGTTTTTCGTCCTGCTGATCGTGGCCACGGCAGTGTGCGTGATCGGGACGATGGCGCTGTGGTCGCTGGTCAGGGGACCCCAGCCGGTGCGCTGGCTGTCGCGGTTCATGATGATCGGCCTGTGCCAGCTCACCGCCATCTCGGTGGTCGCGACCTGGATCAACAACGACTACGGTCTCTACGCCTCCTGGGACGACCTCCTCGGCCGCAACAACGGGGCCGTGGCCATGCCCGGACCCCCGGCGGACCGCGCCAAGTTCACCCACACCGAGACCGGGATGCTGGACACGTACTTCCGCGGCCGGCATTCGGCCCTGTCCGGGCAGGTCATCGTCTGGACACCGCCGCAGTACAACGAACCCCGGTACCGCCACACCCGCTTCCCGGTGGTGCTGCTCCTGCACGGCGTCCCCGGCGGCCCCGCCTCCTGGCTGGAGCACGGCGGCATGCCCGGGGAATTCGAGCAGCTCATGAAAGCGGGCACCAGCCATCCCTTCATCCTGGCCATGCCCACGGTCGACCCGGGCGGCATCGACACCGACTGCACCGACCAACGCAACCGGAAAGTGGCCACCTGGATGGCGGTCGACGTGCCGGAGCTGCTCGGCAAGAAGTTCCGCACCCAGAGCGGAGCCAAGGGCTGGGGCGTGATGGGCTTCTCCACCGGGGGCTTCTGCGCGGCCCGGCTCCCGCTGGCCTACCCGAAGGTCTTCGCGGCCGGCGCCGCACTGGATCCCGATCCGCTCACCGGCGACGAGGGCGTGATCGGCGACCCGGAGTTCCGCAAGCGCACCAGCCCCACGGACATGGTGCGGCACACCACCGCCCCGGTCGGCCTGTTCCTGGCCACGTCCGCCCAGGACCGGCTCAGCCCGCCGCACTACATCGAGCAGTTCACCCAGGCCGCGGCCGGCACCCCGGTCCGGACCCAGACCCTGGTGCTGCCCACGGGCGGCCACAACTACAACACCTGGACACGCCTGTACCCGGCCGCCTTCAGCTTCCTCAGCCGCGAGACATCCGCCCCGAAGGGGTGAGGTCACCATCTCCGCCGGGGCGCGCCGCACGGTCCGTCAGCCGAGCAGGATCACTTCCAGCTTCCGCGGGCCGTGCACGCCCTCCACCCGGTCCAGCTCGATGTCGCTGGTGGCCGACGGACCCGAGATCCAGGTCAACGGACGGGCCGGATCGAGGCGTTCAAGAGCCTGCGGGACCGCGGAGACCACCTGGTCCGGGACGCGGACGACACAGATGTGATGGTCGGGGATGAGCGAGATACGGCGCCGGCCCTGGTCGGGGGAGCCGTCCAGGACGATCGTGCCGGTCTCGGCGATCGCCACGGCACAGCCCGTCACGACGCTGTCCACCTGGTCGAGTCGCTGCGGTGTGCTCACCGCCCGGTCGTGGATCCGCACCGGGTCCGCGGCGGACATCCACTCCGGCGGCAGCCCGGGCGGCACCAGCACCTCCCGCGAGCCGTGCGCGGCCAGCAGCCGCATGACGAGATACGGCATCTCCTCGGCACCACTGCGGTGCACGATCGCCCGGTAGTCCGCCAGGTTGTCGGCCAGCAGCTCCACCGTCTGCTCGGTCGTGCGCCGCCCGTGCTCGCGCAGATAGTCCCGGCCGACGGCCTCCTCGTACGGCCGCTCGTCCGGTGTCACATCGGCGAGCGCCCGCCGCACCCGGCCCAGGACCCTGTCCCTGCTGCTCACTTGGCGCCGTCCTCTCCGCCGTGGGTGCGCTGCCACCAGTCCCGGAACGGCTCCGCCGGCACGGCCGGCAGATCCCGGGTGCCGCTCCAGGCCCGGCCCGGACCCGGCAGCGTACGGGGGTGCAGCCGGCGGGTGCGGGAGGCGAGCCGCTGGCCGGTGCGCAGGGCGCCGGGGCGGGCGAAGGCCCAGCGTGCCGCACGCATGGCCGCCCGCTCGGCCGCATGCCCCTTGGCCGGCTTCAGCATCACCTTGTTGCCCTGGCGCACCGCGGGGCCCCCTTCGACGACCCGCTCCCGCAGATGCACCAGCACCTCGGGGATGTCGATGGCGACCGGGCACACCTCGTAGCAGGCGCCGCACAGACTCGACGCATACGGCAGCGAGGCGTCGATCTCGCTTGCCGTGCCCCGGAGTTGGGGGCTGAGGATCGCGCCGATCGGGCCCGGGTACACCGAGCCGTAGGCGTGCCCGCCGGCCCGTTCGTAGACGGGACAGACGTTGAGGCAGGCCGAGCAGCGGATGCAGCGCAGGGCCTGGCGGCCGACCTGGTCGGCGAGGGTGTCGGTGCGGCCGTTGTCGAGCAGCACCAGATGGAAGGTCCGCGGCGCGTCGTCGTCCGTCGTACCGGTCCACATGCTCGTGTACGGGTTCATGCGCTCGGCGGTGGAGGAGCGGGGCAGCGTCTGCAGGAACACCTCCAGGTCCCGCCAGGTCGGCACCACCTTCTCGATGCCCACAACCGAGATCAGCGTCTGAGGCAGCGTCAGACACATCCGGCCGTTGCCCTCGGACTCCACCACCACCAGCGTGCCCGTCTCGGCGACCATGAAGTTGGCGCCGGAGATACCAACCTTGGCGCGCAGGAACTTCTCCCGCAGATGCAGCCGCGCGGCCTCGGCGAGTTCGGCTGGCGTGTCGGTGAGCCCCTCGGGAGCCGGCCGGCCCCACGCGCCCATCTCCGCACGGAAGATGTCCCGGATCTCCCCCCGGTTGCGATGGATCGCCGGCACCAGGATGTGCGAGGGCCGGTCCTTGCCCAACTGCACGATCAGCTCGGCGAGATCGGTCTCGTAGGCGCGGATGCCCTCCTCCAGAAGGGCCTCGTTGAGCCCGATCTCCTGCGTGGCCATCGACTTGACCTTGACGACCTCGGACTCGCCCGTCTCCTTGACCAGCCGGGTGACGATTCGGTTGGCCTCGTCCGCGTCGGCGGCCCAGTGGACCGTGCCGCCCGCCGCCGTCATCGACTCCTCCAACTGCACCAGATAGCGGTCGAGATGGCGCAGCGTGTGGTCCTTGATCCGGCGGCCCGCCTCGCGCAACGCCGACCAGTCGTCCAACTCCGCCACCGCGCGGGCCCGTTTGGCGCGGATGGTGTGGGTGGCGTGCCGCAGATTTCCGCGCAGGGTGGGATTGCCGAGGGCCTCGTGCGCGGCCTTCGGAAAGGCCGGCATACCGACGAACGTTCCGCTCATACGGCAGGTTCCTCCTCCGTGCTCGCCAGGATCTCCGCGATGTGCACCGGCCGCATGGCGGTGCGCAGCCGGCTCATCGTGCCGCCGATGTGCATCAGGCACGAGTTGTCGGCCGCGCACAGCACCTGAGCGCCCGTCGACTCGGCGCTGCGCACCTTGTCCGCGCCCATCGCCGCCGACACCTCCGCGTTCTTGACCGCGAACGTGCCCCCGAACCCACAGCACTCCTCGGCACCCGGCAACTCGACCAGCTCCAGCCCCTTGACCGCCTGCAGAAGCCGGCGCGGCCGGTCGCCCAGACCGAGGGAGCGCAGGCCGTGACAGGTCGGATGGTAGGTGACCCTGTGCGGGTAGGAGGCGCCGACGTCCGTCACCCCGAGCACGTCCACCAGGAACTCCGTCAGCTCGTACGTCTTCGGTACCACCGGCGCCAGCGCCCGCGCCAGCGAGTCCCCGCGTCCCTCGGCACGCGCCCGCTCACCCAGCCGTGGATACAGCTCCCGCACCATAGCCCCGCACGACCCGGACGGGGTCACGATCGCGTCGTAGCCGCCGAAGACATCGGAGAAGTGCCGGGCCAGCGGCTCCGCTTCATGCCGGTATCCGGTGTTGTAGTGTGCCTGCCCGCAGCAGCTCTGGCCCATCGGGAAGTCGATGTCGACACCCAGTCTGGTCAGCAGTTTCACCACAGCACGGCCGGTGTCCGGATAGAGCGTGTCGTTGACACAGGTCAGGAACAGGGCGACACGCATCGCGGCTCCTCGGGATCGGTCATCGGACGAGTGCAGGGTAGTCGGCGGACATCGCCCAGGGGAGACCGCCGCTCACCGCCGGGCGAGCCGCGCCTCGGCCGCCCGCCAGCGTCCTGGCCGCCCGGACCACGGTCGCGCTGGCCTCGGGACAGATCACCGGCAAGGAGGGCGAGACCTTCACGGCGGGCGGGACGACGTACACCATCGACAGGGACGGTGTGATCAACCTCGGCAAGCCGACCGTGTTCGACGCGAAGAACATCGATCAGTTCAACTTCTAGGTGTGGAAGGGGTGTTGATGCAGCGCGTTGTCATGACCGCCGCCGGAAGCGGGCCCGCGGACCCGGGCATCACCTGGCTCGGCCGTACCCTCCTCGATGCCCGGGCCCTGTACTTCGTGTCGTACGACGGTCTCGTCAACAACAACTCGTTCCAGAAGAACGGCCTGTTCACCCACCGGGGCCTGCAGTACGCCGCCTGGTACTCCGCCGACCGCGGCGCGACCGTCGCCCGCCGCACCGCGGGCGCTGCGCACTGGTCGACGGTGACCCTCGAACACCGGCTCAAGAGCGACGACTCCCACAATGTGATCTCGATGGGTGTCTCGCGGGCCGACGGCCGGTTGCATGTCGTCATGGACGCGCACAGCGACGGCTTCTTCTACGTGAAGTCCGTCGCCGGACTCCTCGACACCGAACCGCCGTGGACCGCGGCCTGTTTCGGGCCCGTCCGCACCACGCTCGACGGACTCACGCTCACCCCGCGGTTCACGTATCCGCAGTTCCTCGCCACCCCCGAGGGCGGACTGCAGCTCAGTTACCGCGCGGGCGTCTCCGGCGACGGCCGCAACGCCCTTGCGGAGTACGACGGTTCGCGGTGGACGGCGCTGGGGGAGTGGAGCGGCTCGACGGGCACGTACACCAGCGCGCACGGGTCCAGCACCGCCCGGAACATGTATCTGCACGGCATCGACTACGACGCCCGGGGCCGGCTGCACGCCTTCTTCACCTGGCGCGAGCAGAGCGCCTCCGTGGCGTGCAGCGCCGGCGGTCTGACCAATCACGACACCGGATACGTCCACTCCGCCGACCGCGGGCGGACCTGGCGCAACGACGCGGGCGCGGTCGTGGGCAGCACCGGCGGCCCGAACCTGGTCGCCGTGACCGGCCCGGGGCTGGTGGTGGACCCGCTCGGGCCCGACCACGCCCTGATGAACCAGGAGAGCCAGGCCGTCGACTCGGCCGGCCGACCGCACGCGATCATCAGCTACGTACCCGGCCGCTTCGGCCCGTGCACCACGGACTACGTCGCCGACCGCATCGCCCACGGACGCGCCTTCCACCTCCGCAAGAACGCCGCCGGTAGCTGGCAGAAGACCGAGATCCCCGTCCCGCTCCGCTCCAGCCAGCGCACCGGACTCGTCCTGGACCGGTACGACAACGCCTACGCCGTCCTTCCGTTCGGCCGTATCGCCGCCGCCTCCCGGGCCTCCGGACACACCGACTGGAACCTGCTGTACGACGGCGCCGGCCTGAACGCCTTCGGTGAGGTGGTGATCGACGAGACGCGGGTCCGGGCGGACGGCGTGCTGTCCTTCATGTACCAGGAGAAGTCGACCGGTACGAGGCCCTCGCCCCTGTACGTGGCCGACTTCGCCCTGCCCCCGTGACGGTAATGTGAAGGTCGTCCCCGCCGCCCCTCGTCCCCTGGCGGTCTCCGCCCGATGGCCCAGTCGGTGGGTATCAAGGACGTCGCCCGCGCCGCCGGAGTGTCGGTGGGCACGGTCTCGAACGTCATCAACCGCCCGGACACCGTCGCCAGTGAGACCCGGGCGCGGGTGCTGTCCGCGATCGACCGGCTCGGCTGTGTCCGCAGCGAGTCGGCGCGGCAACTGCGCGCGGGCCGCAGCCGGATCATGGGCCTGCTCGTGCTCGACATGGGCAACCCGTTCTTCGTGGACGTGGCGCGCGGCGCGGAGCGGGCGGCCCACGAGGCGGGACTCGGCGTGATGGTGTGCAACAGGGCCCAGAACGCCGCCGAGGAGGCCGAGTACCTGTCCCTGTTCGCCGAGCAGAGGGTGCGGGGCGTGCTGCTGCCCCCGGCCGACGCCACCGGCCGGAACATCGAGTCCTTCCGCCGGCACAACATCCCGTTCGTGCTGGTCGACCGGGTCGCCGAGGGCACCACCGAATGCTCGGTGTCCGTCGACGACGTGGCCGGAGGCGCCCTCGCGGTCCGCCACCTGGTCGACGCCGGGCACCGCTCCCTCGCCCACGTCAGCGGACCGCCCGGCCTCAACCAGGTCCGCGACCGCCGCACCGGTGCGCTGAACGCCCCACCGGTGTGTTCTGCACCAACGACCTGCTCTCCCTCGGCGTGCTGCAGGCCATGTACGCGGCCGGCGTCACCGTGCCGGCCGACCTGGCCATCGTCGGCTACGACGACATCGAGTTCGCGGCAGCCGCCGCCGTACCGCTGACCTCCATACGGCAGCCCGCCGTCACCATGGGCGCCCTCGCCGCCGAACTGCTGCTGGAGGAGACCGAGCAGGCCGCGGGCGAGCGGACCCACGAGCACCGCCGGGTGGTGCTCCAGCCGGAGCTGGTGGTGCGCCGCTCCAGCCTGGTCGCACGCTGCGCCGGACGTCGACGGAGTCCGGGCGCCGACCGAAGTCCGGGAGCCGACCGAAGTCCGGGCACCGGCCGGAAGCCCAGGAACTGACCGGAAGTTCAGTAACAATCCATGATCCCTGGGGTCGGCGCGCCCCGGGACCTGTGCTGAACTGGGACCGGCCACCGCGGCCATGCCACCCGTCCCATCCGCCCCGGGAGACCCGTTGAGCCTCAGCTACCGCCAGCCCGGCGTCATCCTCACCGACCGCCGCTTCACCGTGCCACTCGACCACGCCGCCCCGGACGGCGAGACGATCGAGCTGTACGCCCGCGAGGCGGTCGCGAGCGACAAGGCCGGGCAGGACCTGCCGTGGCTGCTGTATCTCCAGGGCGGGCCCGGCTTCGGGGCGAATCGTTTCGTCGGACGTCAGGCCTGGCTCGACCGGGCGCTGAAGGACTACCGCGTCCTGCTGCTCGACCAGCGCGGCACCGGCAGCTCCACCCCCGCCACCCGGCAGACCCTCCCACTGCGCGGCGACTGTGTCGCTCAGGCCGACTACCTCGGCCACTTCCGCGCCGACTCGATCGTCCGGGACTGCGAGGCCATCCGCCCCGAGCTCACCGGCGGAGCCCCGTGGACCGTGCTCGGCCAGAGCTTCGGCGGCTTCTGCACGGTGTCGTACCTCTCCCTCGCCCCCGAGGGCCTGGACACCGCCGTCATCACCGGAGGCCTGCCCTCCCTGCACGCCCACGCCGACGACGTCTACCGCGCGGCCTACCCGCGCATCGAACGCAAGGTCACCGCGCACTACGCCCGCTACCCACAGGACGTCGAGCGGGCCCGCCGTATCGCCGACCACCTGCTGACCCACGACGTGATCCTGCCGAACGGCTACCGTCTCACCGTCGAGGCCTTCCAGTCCCTGGGCCTGATGCTGGGCACGACCGACGGCAGCCACCTGCTGCACCACCTGCTGGAGGACGCCTTCGTGCGCACACTGGGCGGCCCGGAACTGTCCGACGCCTTCCAGGAACAGGCCCAGTCCCTGCTGTCGCACGCCGGGCACCCCCTCTACGCACTCGTCCACGAGTCGATCTACGGCCAGGACGCCCGCCCCACCGCCTGGGCCGCCGAGCGGGTCCGCACCGAGTTCGCCCAGTTCGACGCGGCGAAGGCCCTCACGGGCGACGGCCCGGTGCTCTTCACCGGGGAGACGATCCACCCCTGGATGTTCGACACCGACCCGGCGCTGCGCCCGCTGCGCGAGACGGCCGCCCTGTTCGCCGCCCGCACCGACTGGCAGCCCCTGTACGACCCCGCCCGTCTCGCCGCCAACGAGGTCCCGGTCGCCGCCGCGATCTACCACGACGACATGTACGTCGACGCCGCACACTCCCTGGAGACCGCCCGCGCGATCCGGGGCCTGCGCACTTGGGTCACGGACGAGTTCGAACACGACGGCCTGCGCGCAGGGGCGCCGCGCGTCCTGGACCGTTTGCTCGCCTTGGCACGCGACGAGGTGTGAGAGGGCGCGCACTCGCCAGACGGCAGATGGCAGGCGAAGGCAGACAATGGGCGCCCCATCAGACCCACCCCCGATCCCGCCGCGATCCGCCGCCACCGGCCCGAACTCGTCCTCACCCTCAACCACCGCGACCCCTGGAGCGCGAACACCGCAGCTATCTCAAGGCGCTGACTGGCCAGGATCCCGAGGCCTACGTCCGCGCGTTCCTGAGCTCTTCGGCCGCTGACGCCCCTGACCTGCGCGATCCTGCTGAATGCGGGACGAGGGAGCCCAGTAGGCTGTCCCCTGTGCCAGATCAGACAGAGGGCGCTCCCGGGGCCGCTTCGGAGCTGCGCGGGGACTGTGCGAGCTGCTTCGGGCTGTGCTGTGTCGCCCTGCCCTTCGCCGCGTCCGCCGACTTCGCGCTGAACAAGCCCGCCGGAAAGCCGTGCCCGAACCTCCAGGGCGACCACCGCTGCGGGATCCACACCGACCTGCGGCAGAAGGGTTTCACCGGCTGCACGGTCTACGACTGCTTCGGCGCCGGACAGAAGGTCTCGCAGCTCACCTTCGGCGGGCAGGACTGGCGTACGGGGTCCAAGGAGCAGGCACGCCGGATGTTCGACGTGTTCCCGGTCGTGCGGCAGCTGCACGAGCTGCTGTGGTACCTGACCGAGGCGCTCGGTCTGCCCGCCGCCGGCCCCGTCCATGCCGATCTGCGGCGGGTGCTGGAGGAGACCGAGCAGCTGACCCGGCAGAGCCCCGAGGAGCTGGCCGCGCTGGACGTGGCCGCGCATCGGCAGCAGGTCAACGTCCTGCTGCTGCGGACCAGCGAGCTGGCCCGGGCGGGTGCCTTCGAAGGGAAGGGCGGCAAGAAGGGCAAGGGCAAGGGCAAGGACCGCCGGGGAGCGGATCTCATCGGGGCCAGGCTGCGGGGCGCCGAGCTGCGCGGGGCGAGTCTGCGGGGCGCGTATCTCATCGCCGCCGACCTCACCGGCGCCGATCTGCGCGACGCGGACATGATCGGTGCGGATCTGCGGGACGCCGACCTGACCGACGCGGACCTCACCGGTGCCTTCTTCCTCACCCAGCCCCAGCTGAACGCTGCGCGGGGCAGCGCCGGGACCCGGTTGCCGGGGTCAGTCGGCCGACCGGCGCACTGGACAGCGGGCCGCTGACACGACGGGTTCCGCCGGGGGTGCGGCCATGTCCGAGTTCGGGCGTTGTTCCTCAGCCCTGCTCGGCGGCACCGCCCGCCGGTCCAGCTCCAGCCGCAGTCCTTCCGGCATCACCGTGAGCCGTTCGGTCACGGTCAGCCGGTAGGCGGGGTCGACCGAGAGGTCGTAGCGGCGCAGGAGCAGGCCGAGGACCAGGGTCGCTTCGTGCAGGGCGAACTGGCGGCCGATGCAGGCCCGTGCGCCGGTGCCGAACGGCTTGAAGGTGTGCGGGGGCCGCGAGCGTACGGCCTTCGCGTCGAAGCGGTCCGGGTCGAACCGCTCGGCGTCCTCGCCCCAGACCTCGGGGTCGCGGTGCAGCATCGGTGTCAGCACCAGCGCCCACGCGCCCCGGAGCATCGGGTGGTCGTCGGCGAGGACGGTGTCGTGCCGGGCCTCGCGGGCGAAGGCCGGGGCGGTCGGCCACAGGCGCAGCGACTCGTCCAGCACCCGGCGGACGTAGCGCAGCTTGGCGACCTGGTCGTAGCCGGGCTGTGCGGTGTCGCCCCAGACGTGGTCCACCTCTGCGCGGGCCCGGGCGGCGATCCCGGGGTGCCGGGCGAGGTAGTACAGGGCGAAGGAGAGCGCGCCCGAGGTGGTCTCGTGGCCCGCGACCAGGAACGTGATCACCTGCCTGCGGACGTTTTCCGCCGACAGCTTCTCGCCCGTCGCCGGGTGGGCCGTCTCCAGCATCCGGTCCAGCAGGTCGCCGTCCCCGCGGCCCGACCGGCGCCGGTCCGCGACCAGGTCGTCGACCGTGCGGTTGAGATGGGCCATGTCGGCCGCGTTGCGCCGCGCGGCGGCGCGCAGCATCAGCGGGGCCAGCGGCGCGGGCACGCTGTTCAGGCGCTGGGCGTAGGTGAGCGTGCCGATCATCGCGGTGACGAAGGGGTGCGGCCGGTCCCGTTCGAAGGAGCCGAAGTCGTGCCCGAAGCCGGTCCGCGCGATCGTCTCCAGCGTCAGCTTGGTCATGTCCCCGGGCACGTCCACGGTGCGCCCGGCCGCCGCCTCGCGGTCCCAGTGATCGGTCAGCCGCCCGGCGACCGCCAGCATCATCCCGTGATAGCCCGCCATGGCCTCCCGGCTGAAGCCGGGCGCCAGGACGTCGTGCGCCAGCTGCCAGTTGGGCTCGTGGTTGTACGCGGTGAACAGGCCGTCCCCGGCGACCGGCCGCAGATTGGCCACGCCGAGACCCACGTGCTTGGCGAACCGGGATTCGTCGGCCAGGTCGGCGGCCATCCGCGCGCCCCACACGAACACGAACTCCTTGCCGAAGGCCCGCCGCCGGAAGATCGGTCCCAGGTCGCGCGCGAGGCGCATCGAGTCCTGCACGGGCGTGCGCCGGTCGACGCCGAGCACATCGCCGAGCAGCGGCAGCCGGCGCGGCGGATGCGGGATGCGGCGCAGCTCGGGCCAGCCCTGCTCGGCGCTCCGGAAACCCTTCGGCAGGCCGGTGTCCGTGGTCGCGGTGGTCTTCGTGGTCTCCGTCGTCTCCGCCATGACGCCGATCTCCCTTGATCCAGCGGACCGTTGAAACAGTGACGCGCGTGTTGTACGTGGGTTCAATAGCCGGTTTCAGTCTGGGCCGGTTGTTGAACCCACGTCAAGTAAAGTGAGGCCATGCCCGCGAACCAGGGGGAGCGAGCCCGGCGCAGACTCAGCACCGGGGAACGCCGTGAGCAGCTGCTGTCGGTCGGGGCGAAGCTGTTCTCCGAGAGCCCGTACGACGACGTGTGGATAGAGCAGGTCGCCGAGATCGCCGGGGTCTCCCGCGGGCTGCTGTACCACTACTTCCCGACCAAGCGGGACTTCTTCGCGGCGGTCGTCGAGCGCGAGAGCGAGCGGATGCTGCGCATGACGGCGGCCGTGCCCGGCGTGCCGGTGCGCGAGCAGCTCACCGCAGGCCTGGACACCTACCTCGGCTACGTCCAGGCGCATGCCCACGGCTTCCGCGCCTTCCATCGCGCCGACGCGGCCGGCGACCAGGCCGTACGCCGGGTCTATCAGCGGGCCCTGGCCGCGCAGGAGCGGCAGATCCTCGCCGCGCTCGCCGCCGACCCCGAGTTCGGGCCGGTCTTCGAGGGTGCCCCGCAGGTGCGGCTGGCCGTGCGCGGCTGGCTCGCCTTCACCACCGCCGTGTGCCTGGAGTGGCTGCGCGACGGCGAGTTGACCCGCGAGCAGGTGCGCGACCTGTGTGCGCGGGCGCTGTTGGGTGTCATCGGCTGATCCCGCCCGCCGGTGGGACATGGTTGGCGTGCGCCCCGATCTCCGATAGGTTAGGCAAGGCTTACCTAAGGAGGTCTCGGGATGGGTGACACGCAGGACTGGACGGCCGCACCCGGAGCGGCTGAACGGGCGCGGTCGGTGCTGGCCACCGCCTGGTCGTGTGCGGTGACCGCGGACGGTGCCCGCGAGGAGTACGTCGGCGCGCACACCGTGACCGACGACGGCGCCGTACGGCTGGAAGTGCCCGACGACAGCACCCTGTTCACGGCGGCCGTCTGCGCTCCGCGCCAAGAGCCTTCCGCCGTGCTGGAGTTCGCCGACGTGGCCCCCGTACCGGTACGCGGCCGGATCCGCGCCCGGCTCTATCTCGCCGGCTGGTTCGCCCCGGACCGCGGCACCCTGCTGTTCCGGCCCACGCGGGTGGTGCTGCGGCAGTCCTCCGGAGCCGTCGTCATCGACCTCGACGACTTCGCCGCCGCGCGGCCCGACCCGCTCGCCGGCGCCGAGGCCCGGCTCCTCACCCACCTCGCCGACGCCCACCCGGACGCCGTCGAGCGGCTGACCCGCCTCGTGCGGCCGGAGAGCCTGCACGCCGCGACCCGTGTGCTGCCCCTCGCCGTCGACCGGCACGGACTGACCCTGCGCATCGAGCGCACCCGCGCCCACGGCGACGTGCGGCTGTCTTTCCACACGCCCGCCGACGACGTCGCCCAGCTCACCGAGCGCATGCACGCCCTGCTGGCGCAGGCCAGCGCCACGACCTGCCCGCGTGCGCTACAGCGGCAGCGCGCAGACGGCGACGGGTGAGGCGAACGGCTCGCCGGCCGGCCGGAGTTCACCGCTCGCCCGGCCCACCTGGAAGACGGTGACCGTGCCGGAGTGCTGGTTCGCCGCGAACAGCAGCCCGTCGTCCGGCGAGAGGGCGAGCTGCCGGGGAAAGTCCCCGCCGACCGGCACGGTGCCCAGCAGCCGCAGCCGGGCGCCGTCGGCCTCGATCGCGTACCGCGCGATGCTGTTGTGGCCCCGGTTGGCCAGGAACGCGTACCCGCCGTCCGCCGTCACGGCGAACTGCGCCGGATAGTTGGTGCCGCCGCCCGAGCCCGTCGCCTGCGGCTCGCCGATCGTCAGCCGCCCGGCGCCGGGGTCGTAGGCGCAGACGGCGACCGTGTCGTCCACCTCGTTGGCCAGATAGGCGTGGCGGCCGTCCGGATGGAAGGTCAGATGGCGGGGGCCCGACCCGGGCCGGGTGTGCGCCTGGGCCACCTCCGTCAGCGTGCCCTTCGCCTGGTCGAGGAGGTAGCTGTAGACGGTGTCGGTGCCGAGGTCGACCGCGAGGACATGGCCGCCGTCCGGACCGGTGATGAACTGGTGCGCATGCGGCCCGTCCTGACCCGGACCCGGTGCCGGAGTGGTGTGCGTGACCAGGTCGGTGCGCTCGCCGAGGGCGCCCGAGGCGTCGATCGGATGCACGGCGACACTGCCCGACTGGTAGTTGGCGCTCAGCAGCCAGCGTCCGGAGGGGTGCACCGACAGATGGCAGGGCCCCGCACCGCCCGTGCTCCGGGTGCCGAGGATCTCCCGGTCGGCGCGGCGTACGGCCGTCACCCCGCCGTCCTGGCGCTCGTCCACCGCGTACAGTGTGCGGCCGTCCGGGTGGACGGCGAGATACGACGGGTCGGGGACTCCGGTGAGGGTGCCGGAGCCGGTGATCCGGCCGGTCCGAGGGTCGTAGGCGGCCAGCCCGATGCCGGTGCCGCCGCCGTCGACCGAGGTGTAGGTGCCGATGCAGAGCGGCCGGGGCCCGGACTCGTCGGAGGGCGGGGCGGCGGGCCACGGCGCGTCGGCCTCGCGTGTGGTGCCGGCCGGTGGGGTCGCCGGGGAGGGCACCGTCACCACGGCCGCCGCGCCCGCCATGGCCCCGACGAACCGGCGCCTGCTCCAGCGCCGGTCCATCGCCGCTGCCTCCGTGTCCATGGCGCACCTCAGGTCGTCGTCGGCCCCCGTCGTGACAGCCACCTTGGCCCCTGCCGTCGGGCAACGGCAAGCAGGGCAACGGGAGTTGCGCACCGCGCAACGCGACGACTCACCACTCGCCGTCCTCGACCGGCTTGCCCGGCGCGTCCTTCAGCGGGGTCACCTGATCCGCGGACGGCGGCTGCCACGGGTCCAGGTCGTCCCCGAGCCACTCGCCGACCGGCTTGACCTCCTCCAGGGTGTCGGTGGGGGCCAGATCCTCGGCATCGGCGTCGTAGTAGTCGTACCAGGGCAGTCCCGCGTTCGTATACGCCGCCCGGTCCACCGGTGACGGCGGGGGTGCCTCACCGGTGATGCGCCGCCACTGCGGCGGCGTGACCAGGTGCACGAACACACGCCCGGCGGGCTGCTCGGACCAGTCCGTCAGCGGCCGTTCGTCCCGGTAGACCTCCTGGCGCATGGTGCCGCCGACACCGAGACCCATCGCGGCGCCACCGGTCTGCGGGGCGCCCGGGGCGGCCGGCGCCCCCGGTGCACCCGGCGCGCCCTGGGCGGACGCCATCATCGTCATCGGCGCGCCGAACCCGCCCGCCGGTCCGCCCGCCCGGGATCTGCGCCGCGCCTCCGCCCGCTCCCGCTCGCGGCGCCGCCACTCGGTGAGCTGCGGTTCCTTCAGCGGGAAAGACTGCAGCTGCACCCCGCCCCACACCTCCTCGCCGGTGACCTGCCCCTCCACCGTCGCACCGAGGCCCAGCGGCACGGCGACGAACTGGCGGACCGTGCCCTTTCCGGAGTTGATGCCGTCCAGCCAGGGCTGGCGGGGCAGCACCACGTAGTTCTGCGGATCCCGGGCGAGACGGTCGCTCCAGGGCCGCCCGGACACCGCGCACACCTTGCCGACCCCGACCTGCAGCGCGGCCGGCTCCGTCGTCCTGGAGAAGCTCAGCCACATCGCCTCGCGCAGATACACCGGCAGCATCACGCCACCGCGCGCCCGCCACTCCGGTGGAACCGTGTCGGCATGGTCCGCGACCCGCCGGACCGGGAACTCGCCCAGCCCCGGCGGCAGCGGATGCGTGCCCGTCTCCGGCAGCCGCAGCGTGCGCACGAAACGCACCGCCACCCCGCCGGGCAGCCGCAATGTGTTCCCGTCGATCCGCACCCCGGAACCGGCCATCCGGTCGCCCCCTTCGTCCAGCTCTCGCATCGGAACGCTCACCTCCCGTGAGTACGTTCGTCCTCACCGAGAACGCTCGCCGAACCCCGTACGGTTCCGCCACAGCTCCTCCTGCACCCCGAGCCGCTCGCGCAGCCGGGTCATCCGGGGCAGCTTCGCCCGATGCTCGCGGGAGACCCGGTCCAGTTCCTCCAGCAGGCGGCGGGCACGGTGCTCGGTGTTCAGCTCGTCGACGATCCGGGTCGTCTCGGTCAGTACGGCGCCGAGCAGCTGCCAGTTCGCCCAGTCCTCGGCGACCTCCTCGCGGAGCAGCTCGGCCAGCCGGTCCCGGGTGCCGGCCGCGGTGTGCAGCTCGGCGGTGAGGCGGGCCTCCGCCGACTCGGCGTTCTCGCTGAGATGGGTGGTGACCAGGACCGCGAAGCTGACCACCGCGTCGCCGATCTCCGACAGCAGCTGCGCCACGGTCGCCCCGACCCGGGGCGGGAACAGGTCCTCGGCCCCGCGCGCCTTCGCCAGGTCCGTGAGGGACCGGGCCAGCACCCGCAGGACCACCGTGCAGATCTCCAGCGTGTCCAGACCGGTGCGCAGCACCACCCGGTGCAGCAGCCCCTCCCTGACGCGCGGATTGAGCCGCAGGCTGTCCTCGGCCTGCCGCAGCGAGGCGTCCACATGGGCGATGTGCTGGTCCAGCAGGCGCGCCTCGTGCAGCCGCTCGGCCGCCCGCTCCCAGGGGGTCCGGCCGGCGGCCTCCTCACCCATCCGCAGCATCAACTGCCGTACCCGGCGCGCCAGGTCCTCGATCGAGCGGCCCGCCTCGTCCACCCACACCGGTGGTGCGAGCAGCAGATTGCAGGCCGTCCCGACGACCGCGCCGATCAGCGTCTCCACGATCCGCGCCCAGGCGGTGAACCCGACGGTGGTGACCCCGAGGACCAGCATGGCGCTGATCGCCACCTCGGCCACGTACTCGTCGACCCGCACCAGGTGCCCGACGGCCAGCGCGGCCACGATCAGCAGCGCGAGGCTCCACCAGGTCAGCCCCACCAGCACGCTGAAGACGATGGCGACCAGGACCCCGGCCACCACCGAGTTCACCCGGCGGATGCCGTTGGTGAGGGTGGCGTAGAAGGTCACCTGGACGACCAGCAGCGCGGTCAGGGGCGCGGTGAGCGGGGCCGGCTCGGGGCTCAGCCGGAGGGCGACGACGTAGGCGATGGTCGCCGCCGTCGCCGACCGCAGCGTCTGGACCACCACCGGCTCCCGGCGGCGCTTCAGCAGGCGCAGGAGTCCCGCGGGCCACTTGCGTACGTCGTGCATCCCTTGGCCTGTTCCCGTTCCTCGGGCGGGTCGAACGTATGGGGATACCGGATCGAGGACGGAAACCGTCCGCAAGCGTGGCCTGCGGTGATCTCGGCGGTGGAGAATCGGCCACTCAGCCGTGAGCCGGGTCGTCTCCCTCGGCAACGTGGCCCTGGAGCCGAGCATCCTCGACACCCGCGACTTCTGTCCGAAGAACGTCGCGATCCTCGGCTTCCAGCTCACCAACCGGCAGATCCACGGCTATGACCCGAACGGTCACGTATACAGCTTGTCGAGGAACCCGGACAGATTGCCCGTCGTGCGGGCGATCTGCTCCTCCGTCGTCAGGCTCTCCTCGAAGCGGGCGCCGGACTCCGGCACCTTCTTGCCCCGTACGTACAGCGAACACGCCAGGTCGGTGCACATGTACAGGCCGACCGAGTTGCCCTCGCGGCCCGCCGCGCCCGCCTTCCGCGCCGCCATCAGCGTCACCCCGCCACCGGGATGCGTGGTCAGACACAGCGAGCACATGCTGCGGTGCAGAAACCCGCGCTGGGCGGTCTGGAAGCGCAGGGCCACGCCGACGAGCCGGTCGCCCCGTTCGGTGACCAGATAGCTGCGGTCGGGTGCGCCCGGATCGCGCCAGCCCAGGAAGTCCAGGTCGTCCCACGGGCGTTCGCCGAGGTCCCGCGGGACCGTCAGCCGCTTGGCCTCCCCCTTGGAGCAGTTGATAAACGAGTTGCGGATGTCCTGCTCGGTGAGCGATTTCATGGGGGGAGTCCTTCCGGATTCGTGACCGTGAACCTAATAGATCTAGGTTCACGGCTAGCCTACGTAGCCACGGGAAGGCCGGGCCAATGGATTTCCGGCACGGGCTGCCGTCGCGTGCCCGGCAGGCGCTGTACCACGTGGCCGCCGGGCTGTCCGGCCCGCCGCTCGACCCCGGCGGCGACCGGACCCGCTGGTCCGGCTCGGCATCGGCGTCCTCTGGCACTTCCGGCTGAGCCTCGGCGCTTTCCGGCTCTGCCTGTTCCGGCTCGGCTTCGGTCGCTTCCTGCGCGTCCGGCTCGGCCCGGGTGGCTTCGGGCGTGTCCGGGCTCGGCTTCGGCGTCCTCCTGTGCTCCCGGCTGGGCCTCGGTCGCCCCCGGCACGTCCGGCTCGGCCTCGGCGAATCCCGGTGCGTGGGGGCAGGGCCTGTCCGGCGGTTGCCGCCCTGGTGCGGGACGGGCGGCGTGGTTCACCCCGTTTCGGTCGGCCTCGGTTCCGGTGGCCACACTCCGGGTGCGAGGACCCCCAAGGCGTAGGCGCGGGCGACCAGTTCCGTGCGGGTGGCCGCGTTCCAGCGGGCCGACAGGCGCCGTAGGTGGTAGGTGACGCCGTCCTTGCTCAGGCCCAGTTCGCGGGCGGCGGCCGCCGTGGTGGCGCCGCCCGCCAGCAGGGCCAGTACCCGGCCCTCCACCGACGTGACCCGTACCGGTTTCGGCTCGGGCGGCGCGGACTCGCCCCGCACCCGCAGCATCACGAGCAGGGTCGGTGTCTCGTCCACGCTGTCGCTCACCGGGTCCGCGGTCAGTTCCCCGAACCGTTCGGCGCCGCCGGGCGCCCGCCAGCGCACCGACACCTGGTAGCGCGAGCGGTGTCGCAGCCGCAGCGCCTCGGCGATCCGCTCCACCTGGCCCGTCTCCTGCGGGCGGAACAGCTCCAGCACGTCCCGGCCGCGCAGTCGCCCCGGCGTCGTACCGCACTCGGCCGCCATCGCGGGATTGGCCAGCACCACCAGGCCGTACACGTCGCATACCGCGACCGGCACCGACACCCGGTCGAAGAGGGTCAGGGCCCGGTTGCGCCACACGACCCCGTCGGCCCGCCCCGCGTCCACGGCCACCTCCCGAAGTGTCCAGCCACCCTCTTATCCAAGACCTCATCCAAGACCTCATCCAAGACGTGGATCCAGGTCAGCGGCAAACCGGACGCCCCCAGGGCGCGGCGCCGGGGCCGCGCAAGGCCCCCAACCGAGTTTTGACTGCACGATCGTGTAGTGCCGTGGCGCGGGTACGCCCCACAGGTCGACCACCCTGGATCCCAGTGCTCCGTTACCGCGAGTACTCCGTCACCGCGAAAGGCAGTTGTCGCGCCATGGCTCCCACCGCACTGCGCCCCGATCCGGCCGGAACCCTGCCCGGCGTCCCCGTCGTCGACATCACCGCCACCGGACCCGGCCGCACCCCCATGCAGCAGATCATGGAGCTGATGCGGGCCCACGGCCCGGTACTGGTGCGTCGGCTGCACGGCCGGGACGTGCTGTTCGTCGCGGACGCCGATCTGGTCGCGGACCTCGCCGACGAGGAGCGGTTCGCCAAGCACATCGGGCCCGCCCTGGAGAACGTGCGGGAATTCGCCGCCGACGGCCTGTTCACCGCCTACAACGACGAGCCCAACTGGGCCAAGGCGCACGACATCCTGATGCCCGCCTTCGCGCTCGGCTCGATGCGCACCTACCACCCGGTGATGTTCAAGGTGGCCCGCCGGCTCATCGACTCCTGGGACCGCGCGGCCCGCGACGGGCAGGCCGTGGACGTGGCCGACGACATGACCCGCATGACCCTCGACACCATCGGGCTGGCCGGATTCGACTACGACTTCGGCTCCTTCGAGCGCAGCGAGCCGCACCCCTTCGTGGAGTCGATGGTCCGCTGCCTGGAGTGGAGCATGAACCGGCTGGGCCGCACCCCCGGCCAGGACCACTCCGCCGCCGACACGGCCTTCCGCGCGGACGCCGACTACCTCGCCCAGGTCGTGGACGACGTCATCGCCTCCCGCGCCGGCACCGACCAGAGCGGCGCCGAGGACCTGCTCGGGCTGATGCTCAGCGCACCGCACCCCGCCGACGGCACCCCCCTGGACGCGGCCAACATCCGCAACCAGGTCATCACCTTCCTGATCGCCGGCCACGAGACGACCTCCGGTGCCATGTCCTTCGCCCTGTACTACCTCGCCAAGCACCCCGCCGTGCTCCGGCTGGTGCAGCGCGAGGCGGACGCGCTGTGGGGCGACGCGGCCGACCCGGAGCCGTCGTACGACGACATCGGCCGGCTCGCCTACACCCGCCAGGTCCTCAACGAGGCGCTCCGGCTGTGGCCGACCGCGGCCGCCTTCAGCCGGCACGCCCGCGAGGACACCCTGCTCGGCGGCCGCATCCCGCTCCGGGCCGGCCAGGCCGTCACCGTGGTCGCCCCGATGCTGCACCGGCAGCCCGTGTGGGGCGACAACCCGGAGCTGTTCGACCCCGAGCGGTTCACCGCCGCGGCGGAGGCGGCTCGCCCGGTGCACGCCTTCAAGCCCTTCGGCACCGGTGAACGCGCCTGCATCGGGCGGCAGTTCGCGCTGCACGAGGCGACCATGCTGCTCGCCCTGCTGGTCCACCGCTACCGGCTGCACGACCACGCCGGCTACCGGCTCACCGTGAAGGAGACCCTTACCCTCAAGCCCGAGGGCTTCACCCTCACGCTCACCCCGCGCACCCCCGCCGACCGCGCCCACGCCGCGCTGCCCGGGGCCGCCGTGACCGAGTCCGAGGCGACCGCCGCCCCGGACACACTCCCGGCCCGCGTCCGCCCCGGCACCAGCGCCCTCTTCCTGCACGGCAGCAACTACGGCACCTGCCGCGCCTTCGCCGCCCAGCTCGCCGACGAGGCCGCCGCCGTGGGCTGCGCCACCGAGGTCGCCGCCCTGGACGCCTACGCGGACGGACTGCCCAGCGACCGCCCCGTCGTCATCACCGCCGCCTCCTACAACGGCCGCCCCACCGACGATGCCGCCGCCTTCGCCGCCTGGCTGGACGGCACCTCCGACCTGACGGGCGTGACCTACGCCGTCCTCGGCGTCGGCGACCGCAACTGGGCCGCCACCTACCAGCACGTCCCCACCCGCATCGACGCCCGCCTCGCCGAGCTGGGCGCCACCCGCCTGACCGACCGCGCCGCCGCCGATGCCTCCGGCGATCTCACCGGCGCCGTACGGGAGTTCACGACCCGGCTGCGCACGGCGCTCCTGACGGAGTACGGCGACCCCGACGCCCTGCGGGACGACTCCGCCGAACCCACGCACGCCTACGAGGTCCGCACGCTGACCGGCGGCCCGCTGGACGCCGTGGCCGCCCGGCACGAACTGGTCCCGATGACCGTGACCGAGGCGTACGACCTGACCGCGCCGGGGTACCCGCGCACCAAGCGGTTCCTGCGCATCGCGCTGCCCGAGGGCGTCACCTACCGCACCGCCGACCATCTGACCGTACTGCCGGCCAACGCCCCGGAGCTGGTGGACCGCGCCGTCGCCGCGTTCGGCCTCGACCCGGATGCCGTCCTGGACATCCGGGCCGCCCGTCCGCGCCGATGGGGGTCCCCCCGCGCGAGCGGAGCCGAGCGTGGGGGAGGCCTCGCCGTGGACCGCCCGCTGTCCGTACGGCAACTCCTCACGCACCACGTCGAGTTGCAGGAGCGGCCGACGGCCCGGCAGCTGGGCCTGCTCGCCGCGGCCAACCCCTGCCCACCCGAGCGTGCCGCCCTCGCCGCCCTCGGCGACGACGATCCGCGCACCCTGCTGGAGCTGGCCGAGGACCACCCCGCGCTGCGCGGCGCGCTCGACTGGCCGGTCCTGCTCGACCTGCTGACCCCGCTCAAGCCCCGCCACTACTCGGTCTCCTCCTCCCCGGCGGCCGCCCCGGACCACATCGACCTCATGGTCTCCGTCCTGGACGCCCCCGCCCGCTCCGGCAAGGGCCGCTACCGCGGCACCGGCTCCGGCCACCTCGCCACCCGAACAGCCGGCGACGTGATCCACGCCCGGATCCAGCCCTGCCGCGAGGTCTTCCGGATCGACGGCTCGGCGCCGGTCGTGATGGTCGCCGCCGGCACCGGACTCGCCCCCTTCCGCGGCGCCGTCGCCGACCGCGCCGCGGCCCGCGCCACCGGCGCCCAACTCCCGCCCGCACTGCTGTACTTCGGCTGCGACGCCCCCGACGCCGACTTCCTGCACGCCGGGGAACTGCGGGCCGCCGAGGCGGCCGGTGCCGTCTCGCTGCGCCCGGCCTTCAGCGCCGCCCCCGAGAACGGCGCCGCCTTCGTGCAGCACCGCATCGCCGCCGAGGCCGACGAGATCTGGCAACTGCTGGACTCCGGCGCCCGGGTGTACGTCTGCGGCGACGGCGCCCGGATGGCGCCCGGCGTCCGGGAGGCGTTCCGCACGCTGTACCGGGAGCGCACCCCGGGCAGCGACGAGGCGGCGGCCGAGAGCTGGCTCAGCACGCTGGTGGCGGACGGCCGTTACGTCGAGGACGTGTACGCGGCGGGCTGAGCCGCATCGCGCACACGTCGCCCCGCGCCCCTTGTGGCGCGGGGCTGTCTCGGCCCGCTTAGCTCAGATCGTGAACTAAGGGGTGGGAGAATCTCGCGTTCCGGCCGTCCGAAGGGGTATGTTGCAGGTCGGGACGGGTTCGTGAAGGGAGCCGTATGGCGGCGCGCAACGGGCGCACGGTACGCGATCTCAGGCGGGGCAACCGCACGGCGGTGCTGCAGAAGCTGTACTTCGACGGCCCCCTGAGCCGGTTCGAGCTGGGCCCGGCCACCGGCCTGAGCTCGGGCTCGGTCAGCAACGTGGTCGCCGATCTGATCGCGGACGGCCTGGTCGAGGAGGCCGGCAGCGTCGATTCCGACGGCGGCCGGCCCCGCACGCTGCTGCGCGTCGCCCCGGACAGCGGACAGCTGATCGGCGTCGACGTCGGTGAAACCCGCGTCCGCGTCGAGCTGTTCGACCTGGCCCTGACCGAACTCGCCCGCACCGAACGCCGGCTGACCCCGCAGGGCTACGACGTCGAGGTGATCGCCGGTCACATCCGCGACGGCGTCGCCGAGGTCCTCGGCGCGGCACAGGCCGCCCCCGAGCGGCTGCTCGGCGTCGGTGTCGGGGTGCCCGGCATCGTCGAGCACACCCCGGACCAGGGCGCCGTCGTCCATGGGCAGACCATCGGCTGGGACGCGGTCCCACTGGAGCGGCTGCTCCGCTCGGCCTCCCAACTCCCCGACGAAATCCCGTACTTCATCGACAACGGCGCCAAGACCCTGGGCCAGGCCGAGATGTGGTTCGGCGCGGGGCACGGCGCCCACAACGCCGTGGTCGTGCTCTTCGGTTCGGGTGTCGGCGCCTGCGTGGTCACTCCGGAGGTGGAGCACGGACGCGCCGTCGAGTGGGGCCATCTGACGGTACGGGTGCGCGGGCGCCGCTGCCGCTGTGGCGCGCCCGGCTGCCTGGAGGCCTACGCGGGCGCCGAGTCGCTGCTGGCCCGCTGGCGCGAGTCGGGCGGCCGGCCGCCCGAGGACACCGACGAGGAGACCGCGCTCACCGCGATGCTCGCCGCCGCCTATCCGCCCGAGGGCGCCGAGCCCGACCCGGTCGCGCTGGCCGTCCTGGAGGAGACCGCCGAGTACCTCGGCGCCGGCCTGTCCGACCTGATCAACCTCTTCCAGCCCGAGCGGATCCTCATCGGCGGCTGGGCCGGGCTGCAGCTCGGCGCGCGTTTCCTGCCGGCCGTACGCCGCCACGCGACGACGTACGCGCTGCGCCATCCGGCCGAGAAGGTGACCATCGACCTCGGCCGGCTCGGCCCGGACGCGGTCACCGTCGGCGCCGCGATCCTGCCGCTGGCCGACTTCTTCGCCAGCGGCGGCCGCCGCCCGGAACCGGCCACCGAGGATCGCCTGCCCGCCTGGCGGGCGGCGCTGCGGCAGCGGGCGCCGCGCTGACCGGCACGGTGTCTCCCGCGCACGCGGCCTTACCCGGCGGGTAATCGACCCGTGCGCGCGATCCGGGGAGCATCGGGGACGTCAGCGCGACGGAGCCGCGTCGCACCTGGTCCGGACAGCCGAGGAGGCACCGCATGCCGTACTACGAGAGCCCCGTCGACGGTACCCGCCTGTACTACATCGACCACGGCCCCGCGGACGGTCCCGTGGCCGTCTTCGTCGCCGGCGCCTACCTCGGCCACGAGATGTGGGAGTACCAGACGCTGCCGCTCGCGGAGGCCGGCTACCGCTGTGTCGCCCTGGACCGGCGGGGCCACGGCCGCTCCGACGCCCCCTGGTCGGGCTTCGACCTCGACACCCTCGCCGACGATGTGCACGGCCTGCTCGACCACCTCGACCTGCGCGACGTCACCCTGATCGGACACTCCATCGGCACCGCGGAGGTGCTGCGCTGTCTGACCCGGCACGGCGCCGGCCGGGCGGCCGGCATCGCCGTCGTCGCCGGCGTCAGCCCCGGCGTGGTCCGCTCACCCGGTACCCCGGACGGCGTGGACCCGGCGGACGTGCGTGCCGACGACGAGGTGTTCCGGCGCGACCGGGCGGCCTGGTTCTGCGCCGGGGTCGACTCCTTCTTCGCCGCGCACCTGCCCGGCAACGAGGTGTCCCCGGAGTACGTCCGCCATCTGATCGACCGATGCATGTCCACGGACCCGCGCGCCGCGACGGGCATCCGGGACGTGGTCGCCGCCCTCGACATCGTCGACGAGCTGCCCGAGGTGAACGTGCCGGTGCTCGTCGTGCACGGCACCGACGACACCTCCGCACCGCTGGCCCGCACCGGGGAACGCGTGGCCCGGCTCGTCCCGGACGGCACCCTGAAGGTGTACGAGCACGGTGGCCACGGCCTGTTCGTCACCCACGCGGAACGGCTCACGGCCGACCTGCGCGCGTTCATCGACGCCGGAGCCGCCGCCCGGGACGCCACGCTCACCGCGGCGCAGGCGAACGCCTAGAGCCGCCTGCCGGGCTATCGGGCTACCGGGCAAGGAGAGAGCCCCGGCCGCGACGGGGGGAATCACGGCCGGGGCAATTGGTTTAACAGGCAACCATGCTTCGATGTTCCACACCAGTGCGTGACCTGTCTCACCCTCTGTGACGATCACCTCGGTCGGCCCGGTCACTCCGGTCGGCCCGGTCGGCTCGGCCGGCCCAGCCGCGTCAGAGATTCGCCGCGCGGGCCGGCATTCGCCCCTCCCGGGTCCAGGCCAGCAGCTCGTCCGCGGACCAGGTGGTCACCACCCGCTCGGCGGGCACCCCGCACTCCTCGGCCCGGGCGCAGCTGAGGATCTGCCAGTCCAGCTGGCCCGGCGCATGCGCGTCGGTGTCGACGGCGAACAGCACCCCCGCCGCCACGGCCCGGCGCAGCAGCCGGCGGGGCGGGTCCAGTCGCTCGGGGCGGCTGTTGATCTCCACCGCCGTACCGGACTCGGCGCAGGCGGCGAACACCGCGTCCGCGTCGAACTCGGACTCCGGCCGCCCCCGGCCCGTCACCAGGCGCCCGGTGCAGTGCCCCAGCACATCGGCGTGCGGATTGCGTACGGCGGCCACCATGCGGCGGGTCATCGAGCGGGCGTCCATCCGCAGCTTGGAGTGCACGGACACCACGACCACGTCCAGCCGCCGCAGCAGCTCCGGCTCCTGGTCCAGCGAGCCGTCCTCCAGGATGTCGCACTCGATGCCGGTGAGCAGCCGGAACGGCGCCCACCGCGCATTCAGCTCCGCCACCGCCTCCAGCTGCTCCCGCAGCCGCTGTGCCGACAGACCGCGGGCCACGGTCAGCCGGGGGGAGTGGTCGGTGAGGGCGGTCCACTCATGGCCGAGCGCGGCCGCCGTCCGCCCCATCTGCTCGATCGGACTGCCCCCGTCGGACCAGTCCGAATGGGTGTGACAGTCCCCGCGGACCAGCGCCCGCAACCCGGCCCCCAGGCCCTCGGCGGGCGCCGTCCCGACCTCCTCCTCCAGCGCGCGCAGATAGCCCGGCACCTGCCCGGCCAGCGCCTCCCGCACCACCTGTGCGGTCTTCGGCCCGACCCCCTTGAGCGCCTCCAGCGTCCCGGCCGCCGCCCGCTCGGCGATCTCGCCCTCGGGCAGCGCGGCCAGCGTGCGGGCGGCGGTACGGAAGGCCTTCACCCGGTAGGCGGGCGCGAGCGACCGCTCCAGCAGGAAGGCGATCCGGTCGAGGGCGGTGAGGGGATTCATACGGACCAGGGTGGCCCCAGGCGCCCCTGGGGGCGCGGGGTCGTGCCGCGACGGGCCACGGACGGTCCGTAGCGGCCGACGGTCCAGATCACCCTGGCGCCGGATGCGTTCTACGCTCTATTGCATGACCGAACAAGGAGTTCCGCACATCTCCCATCCGCGGGTCCTGGTGCTCGGTGTGTGCCAGGGCAAACCGGGCGAGCCGCCCTTCCGGATCATGGAGATCGACGGTCAGGTGATCGGTGAGGCCAGGCACGTCACCGACGTACTGGAGACCGCCGCCTCGTACGGCATCACCATCCACGACATGGACGACCCGGACGTGGTCCGCTGGGTCGGCGGGGACAAGTACACCTGGACGCTGCACTGAGCCCCGGCCCCCCGGCCACGCGCTAGCTCGTCGTCACCGACACCGAGTCCACCACCAGTTGCTGCGGGAACTGGGTGCTGCCGTCGGGGTCGCCGGGCCAGTAGCCGCCCACGGCCAGGTTCAGGATCAGGAAGAACGGCTTGTTGTCGAACACCCAGGTCTTCCCGCCCAGGTCGGCGGGCGTACGCCGTTCGTAGACGTTTCCGTCCACGGACCAGGTGATCGAGCCGGGCGCCCAGTCGACGGCGAAGGTGTGGAAGTCGTCCGCGAAGGCCTGCCCGTTCGGCAGCGAGTAGGCCGCGCCGATGCCGCCCGAGCCGGAGTAGCCGGGGCCGTGGATGGTGCCGTGCACGGTCGAGGGCTCGAATCCGACGTTCTCCATCACGTCGATCTCGCCCGAGTCCGGCCAGTTCACGGGCGTGCCGAGCATCCAGAACGCCGGCCACATGCCCTGCCCCCGCGGGATCTTCATCCGCGCCTCGACATGCCCGTACTGGGCGTTGAACTTGCCGGCCGTGTTCAGCCGGGCGGAGGTGTACTGGCAGCTGCCGTACCAGCACTGGTACCCGGCCGGGTTCTCCTTGCGCGCCGTGATCACCAGGTGGCCCTGGCCGTCCAGGGCCGCGTTGTCGGTCCCGGAGGTGTAGTACTCCCGCTCGTGGTTGTTGACGTTGTCCCCGGTCTCCAGCGTCCACTTCGAGGGGTCGACGGCGGAGCCCGCGGGCCCGTCGAAGGTGTCGGAGAAGGTGCTGATGGTCGCGGCCGCCGGCGTGGCGGCCCGGGCCCGCGCCGGGCCGACGGCGGCGGAGCCGACCAGCGCGGCGGACAGGGCGGCCAGGATGCATCGGCGGAGCAGGCGTGGGGAGGCCATGGCTCTCCGTTCGGCGTGGGGGGTGTGGAGGTGCGATGCCTCTTGATTTAAGGAGTGAGAAAAGCGGGCGTCAAGACTCCGGTACAGACCTGTTCCTGACGGTAGGTCAGGAAAGTGGACCACCGGTGCCCCGGTGCACGGCGGGCCGCCGATAGCATGACGGCCCGGCCCGAGACGATCAGGCAAGGAGCGGATCGTGCGAGACATCGCCGTCTTCAGCGGCAGCGCCCACCCCGACCTGGCCCGCGAGGTCTGCGCCCACCTCGGAGTGCCCCTCAGACCCACCCGGATCAGCCGGTTCGCCAACGACTGCCTCGGGGTGCAGCTGCAGGCCAACTGCCGGGAGCGGGACGTCTTCCTGATCCAGCCGCTGGTCCGGCCGGTGCAGGAGCACCTGGTGGAGCTGCTGCTGATGTGCGACGCCGCCCGGGGCGCCTCCGCCGCCCGGATCACCGTCGTCATGCCGCACTACTCCTACGCCCGCTCCGACAAGAAGGACGCGCCGCGCATCTCCATCGGCGGCCGGCTGGTCGCCGACCTGCTGGTGGCGGCGGGCGCGAGCCGGGTGCTCGCCATGACCCTGCACTCCCCGCAGGTGCACGGCTTCTTCTCGGTGCCGGTCGACCATCTCAACGCGCTGCGCGAACTCGCCGCGCACTTCCGCCGGTACGACCTGAGCCGCACCACGGTCGTCTCGCCGGACCTCGGCAACGCCAAGGAGGCCGCCGCCTTCGCCCGGCTCGTCGGCGCCCAGGTGGCGGCCGGGGCCAAGCAGCGGTTCGCGGACGACCGGGTGAGCATCAGCTCCGTCATCGGCGACGTCACCGACCGGGACGTCATCGTGCTGGACGACGAGATCGCCAAGGGCAGCACCGTGCTCGAACTCCTCGACCGCTTGCGGGAGTCCGGCGTCCGGTCGGTCCGGGTGGCGTGCACGCACGGGCTGTTCGCGGCGGGCGCGCTGAAGCGGCTGAGCGAGCAGCCGGACGTGCTGGAGATCGTCTGCACCAACACCGTGCCGGTGCCCGTGGACGGGGAGCCCACCGACAAGCTGCGGGTGCTCTCCATCGCCCCGGCGCTCGCGGAGGCGGTACGGCGCATTCACAACGGTGAATCCGTGAGCGCCCTGTTCGAGCCGTCGTAGAGCGCTTGCACGGGAACCGCCTCGTCGCCCGAACTCCTCGGCGCCGGGCAGGTCATCCGGATCGTCCGCCGGTCCGCGCCGCGAGGAACGCCTCACAGCGAGCCGGACGCGGCGCCGGACCGGGCCAGGGCCGCGTCCAGCGTGGGATGCGGGGGCAGCAGCCGGGACAGTCCCGTGACCCGGAAGACGCGCAGGGTCAGCGGGTGCGTGCACACCAGGTGCAGCTGCCCGCCGCCGTCCAGCACCCGGGCGCGGGCCCGGTACAGCAGCCGCAGCCCCGAGCAGTCGAAGAACTCCACCGGCCGCAGATCGATGACGACCCGGGCACCGGGCCGGCCGGTGATCCGGTCCAGCGACGGGCCGATCTCCGTCGCCGACACCAGATCGATCTCGCCCCGCAGCTCCAGGACCGTGTGCGCGCGGTGCTCGTACACACGGAGGTGACGGGTGAGCGGTGCAGGCTCGTCTGGCACGACGGCATCACCTCCCACCCGCGCCCGGACGTCGGTCTCCCGATCGTCAAGTTACCCTCGATGGAAGGAATTTGAGCATGTTCGGTTGACATATGTCTGCGAGTTTGGCGCTTGCCGCCCGGTAACCGGGCCGAGTCGACCGTCAGTCGACCAGAAGGACCAGCTTCCCGGTCGTCCGTCCCGTGTCGCCCACTTCGTGCGCCTTCGCCGCGTCCGCCAGCGGGAACGTCCCGGCGATCGTCGCCGTGAGCTTCCCGGACTCCGCCAGTTCCGCGATCGCCTCCATCCCGGTCCGGTCGGCGTCCACCAGCATGCGCACGGCCCGTACACCCAGCCGCTCGGCCTCCTCGTGGAACTCCCGCGAGCCCCCCGGCAGGATCGACACCACGACACCGCCCGGCCGCAGCACCTTCAGCGACGCGACCGAGGTGTCCCCGCCGAGCGTGTCCAGGACCACGTCGACGTCCCGCACCGTCTCCGTGACATCGGTCGTCCGGTAGTCGACCGGCTCGTCCACGCCGATCTCCCGCAGGAAGCCGTGCTTGCCCGCGCTCGCCGTGCCGATCACATACGCGCCGCGCGCCTTGGCGATCTGCACCGCCACATGCCCGACACCGCCGGCCGCCGCATGGATCAGCACCCGCTGTCCGGGCTGGACGTCGGCGTGCTCGGTCAGCGCCTGCCAGGCCGTCAGGGACACCAGCGGCAGCGCGCCCGCCTGGGTGTGGTCGATCGAGGCCGGCTTGTGCGTCAGGGCGCGGACCGGCGCGATCACATACTCGGCGTGCGAGCCGTGGCCGTAGGGATAGGGCAGCATGCCGAAGACCTCGTCGCCGGGCGTGAAGGCGGCCACGCCGATCCCGGTGGCCACGACCTCCCCGGAGACGTCCCAGCCGAGGACGAACGGCGGGCGGCCCAGGAAGCCGCCGGTGGCCCGGTGCTTCCAGTCGGTGGGGTTGACGCCGGCGGCCCGCACCCGCACCAGCACCTGGTTCGGGCCCGGCTCCGGCCGCTCCACCTGTACTTCCCTCAGGACCTCGGGACCGCCGAGGACGTCCTGGCCGATGGCTCGCATCGTGTTCGCATCGCTCATGGTCACCCAGCCTGCCCGGGTCCGCGCGGCCGGGAAATGGCATGATGGCCATCATTCGCTAGGATTCTGCCATGACCGATGTTCCGCTGCGCACCCGGCGCCCCGAGCGGGTCGTCGTCCTGGCCCTGGACGGCGTCTACCCCTTCGAGCTGGGCATCCCCAGTCGCATCCTCGGCGCCGCCGACGGCCATTACGAGGTGCTGACCTGCACGGTCGACGGCCGCCCGGTGCGCACCAGCGCCGACTTCACGATCGGCGTCGAGCACGGCCCCGAGATCCTGGACACGGCGGACACGGTGGTGGTCGCCTCCGTGCCGCCCGCGTACCTCCCGGCCGAGCTGCCCGACGAGCTCACCGCGGCGCTCGCCCGCATCCGGCCCGACGCCCGGATCGTGTCGATCTGCACGGCCGCGTTCGTGCTCGCCGAGGCCGGGCTGCTCGACGGCCGCCGGGCGACCACGCACTGGCAGGTCGCGGAGACCTTCCGCCGCCGGTTCCCGCGGGTGGACCTCGACCCGGACGTCCTCTTCGTCGCCGACGGCCGCATGCTCACCTCGGCCGGAGCCGCCTCCGGTGTCGACATCTGCCTGCACATCGTGCGCACCGACCACGGCAGCGAGCTGGCCAACTCCGTCGCCCGCCGCTGTGTCGTCCCACCCTGCCGGGACGGCGGCCAGGCCCAGTACATCGAGCAGCCGGTCCCGGAGAGCGGCGCGGCGAGCACGGCCGCGACCCGTGCCTGGGCCCTGGAGCGGCTGGACCAGCCGCTCACCCTCACCGACCTCGCCGGCCACGCCCGGATGAGCCTGCGCACCTTCGCCCGCCGCTTCGGCGACGAGGTCGGCCTCAGCCCCGGCCGCTGGCTCATCCAGCAGCGCGTCGTCCGCGCCCGCCATCTGCTGGAGGCCAGCGACCTGCCGGTGGACCGGATCGCCGCCGAGGTCGGCTTCGCCACCGGCGCCTCGCTCCGCCAGCACCTGCACGCGGCGATCGGGGTCTCCCCGCAGGCGTACCGGCGGACGTTCCAGCAGGCGCGCTGAATCATCCCGCGCTGTGGACCCGCTCGCCGCCCACATAGGTGAGTGCCACGGTCGTCTCCGCGATCGCCTCCGGCGGTCCGGCGAACGGATCGCGGTCCAGCACCACCAGATCGGCGAGCGCCCCGACGGCCACCCGGCCGGTGTCGTCCAGATGGTTCACGTACGCCGATCCGGCCGTGTACGCCATGAGCGCGTCCGCGAGACCGAGCCGCTCCTCGGGCAGGAACACCGATGCGGTGCCGCCCGGCTCGACGCGGTTGACCGCGACATGGATGCCCTGGAGCGGATCGGGGCTGCTCACCGGCCAGTCGCTGCCTGCCGCGAGCCGCGCCCCCGAGCGCAGCAGCGCCCCGAACGGGTACTGCCAGGCGGCCCGTTCGGCCCCGAGGAAGGGGATCGTCAGCTCGTCCATCTGCGGCTCGTGCGCGGCCCACAGCGGCTGGATGTTGGCGGTCGCGCCGAGTCGGGCGAAGCGCGGCACATCGTCCGGGTGCACGACCTGCAGATGCGCGAGATGCGGCCGGGTGTCGCTCGGCCCGTTCGCGGCGCGGGCCGCCTCCACCGCGTCCAGTGCGTCGCGCACGGCGCGGTCGCCCAGCGCGTGGAAGTGGCACTGGAAGCCGAGGGCGTCCAACTCGGTGATATACCCGGGGAGTCGGGACGGGTCGATGAAGCTCTTGCCGCGGTTGGCGGTCGCGCACCCGCACCGGTCCAGGTAGGGGTCGAGCAGTGCGGCCGTGCCGTTCTCGGCGACCCCGTCCAGCATCAGCTTCACCGTGCCCGCCCGGAACCGGCCGTGGCTCAACGCCGCCCGCTTCTCCACGAGTTCGGGGATCTGTTCGGCCCCGCGTTCCCGGTCCCACCACAGCGCCCCCACCACCCGCGCGGTCAGCGAACCGTCCCGCGCCGCCGCGAGATACGCCTCGGCCGGGTTGTCCATACCGAGGAAGTCGCCGACCAGGGCGTCCTGCCAGGCGGTGATGCCGAGCGCGTGCAGATGCCGCTGGGCGTGCAGCAGCGCGGCCAGCCGGTCGGCCGGCGTGGCGGGCGGGGTGAGCCTGCCGACCAACTGCATCGCACCCTCCTGCAGCGTGCCGCTCGGCTCCCCGGTAGCGTCCCGCTCGATCCGCCCGTCCGCCGGGTCGGGGGTGTTCCGGTCGACACCGGCCAGCTGGAGCGCCCGGCTGTTGACCCAGGCACCGTGATGGTCCCGGTTCGGCAGGTACACCGGCCGGTCCGGTACGACCGCGTCCAGCAGCTCCTTCGTCGGCGTACCGCCCGTGAACGCCTCCATCGACCAGCCGCCGCCCAGGATCCACTCCCGCTCTGGATGCGCGTCGGCGTACGCCCGTACGGCGGCCACGGTCTCCTCGGCCGTCGTCGTGCCGGACAGATCGCACTGGGTCAGCTCCAGCCCCGCCGGCACCGGATGGATGTGCGCGTCCTGGAAACCGGGCAGCAGCAGCCGCCCCGCGAGATCGACCATCTCCGTGCCCGGCCCGGCCAGGTCGCGCAGCTCGTCGCCGCCGACGGCGGTGATACGGCCCCCGGTGACGGCGACGGCGGTCGCGGTACGGCCCTCGGGGCCCTCGGGGGTGAGGACGGGGCCGCCGGTGAACAGCAGATCAGCGTGCATGATGCCTTTCCTGGTCGTTCAGTTGGAGGTGGTGAGCAGCTCGGGGGAGTCGGCGTCGGTGCCCGCGCCGGTGCGGAAGTACGGCGATCTGCGGACCCACTTGGCCCAGGCGCCGACCACGAACCCGGAGGCGATCATCGCGACCGGCATGAGCAGCAGGAACCAGCCGTTGTCCGCGCGGAGTTCGAGGTGGTCGGCGGAGTCGTAGAAGGACCGGCAGAGGTAGCCGCCCAGCCCGAGCAGGGCCACCGCGCTGAGCGTCGGCAGCAGCACCGCGCGCACGCCCTGCCGCCAGTCCTCCCGCAGCAGCGCGCGGAAGCGTACGGCGGCCGCCAGCGCGGTCAGTGCGTAGGACAGGGCGACGACGATACCGACGGCGTTCACGACCGCGTCGATCATGTCGGCCAGGCGCGGGATCACCAGCGCCCCCGCTGCCACCACGACGGCCAGCGCCCCGATCAGCAGCGTCCCGGCCGCCGGAGTCCCGTACCGGGCGCTGACCTTGGACCACACCGGCCCGAGGGTACGGTCCCGGCTCATCGCGAACATCCCGCGTGCCGTCGGGATGACCCCGGCCTGCAGCGAGGCCACCGCCGAGAACATCAGGGCGACCAGCGGCAGCGCGGCCAGCGGCTGGGCCGCCAGCCGGTCCCCGTAGTACGCGAGCCCCTGCGCGCCGTGACCTGCCAACTCCTTGGGGGACAGCACCCGTTGGAAGGCGACCGAGCCCAGCAGGAACAGCCCGAGCATCGTCACCAGCGTGATGATCCCGGCCCGGGAGGCGTCCCGCGGGTCGCGCACCTCCTCGTTGACGGTGAACGCGGCCTCGAAACCCCAGTAGCAGAAGACCGACAGCAGCAGCCCCTGCGCCACCGCGGTCGCCGAGGGGATCGCGAACGGGTCGAACCAGGAGAGGCTGAAGGAGTGCGGCCCGGTGACGATGCCGTAGCCGCAGAACCCCAGCAGGACGACGTACTCGAAGACCAGCAGCCCGGTCTGCAGCCGGGCCGCCGTGCGCACCCCGGTCACGGCGGTCAGGGTGACGGCGACCAGGACGACGATCCCCACCGCCGTCGTCTGCGCGGTCGAGCCCGGATCGAGACCGAGCGAGCCGATCCGGTGCAGGCCCGCCTCCCCGGCCAGCTGCAGCAGCGCCGACCCGGTGACCGCCGTGGTGTACGCGAGGAACGCCACGCTCGCCACGAAGTTCACCCAGCCGACCATGAACCCGAGCCACGGGCTGAGCGAACGGCCCACCCACACATAGCCGTTGCCCGCGTTCGGCTCCACCCGGTTCAGCCGCGAGAAGGCCCCGGCGATGCCGAGGACGGGCAGGAACGCCAGCAGCATGATGGCCGGCAGATGCGGGCCGACCACGCCTGCGGTCACCCCCAGCCCGATGCCGATGCTGGTCGTGGCGGCCGTGCTGGAGGCGGCGACGGCGACGCCGTCCAGCACGCTCAGGGACCTGCGCAGCTCGGGCCGCGCGGGGGGATCCACTCCGAAGGGTCTGTCGCTCATGCCGGTTCTCCGCTCGCACCGCGGGGGCCCCGGTCGGCCCCGGTGACCGCACATGAAACTGCCGGGGGGCTTAACAGGTCAACGACGTTGTCATAAGGTGCCGGGCACGAACCAGGGAGGCCCCATGACCGACCGTGTCGTCCCGCCCGCCGCCCGGCAGCGCCGCCGCCCCACCAAACAGGGTGTCGTCCTGTCCGAGGAGCTGATCGTCGCCACCGCCCTGCGGCTCATCGAGGAGCACGGCGCCGACGCCCTCTCCGTGCGCCGCCTCGGCCGGGCCCTCGGCGCCGACCCCAGCTCCCTGTACCGGTACTTCCGGCACACCGACGCCCTGATGCTGGCCATCGCCGACGAACTGATCGGCCGCACCCTCAGGACCTGGCGGCCGACCGGCGACTGGGTGGCCGACCTGCGCGAACTCGGCCTGCGCATGCACGCCGGCGCCCTCGCCCACCCGCGGGCGGCGATGCTCAGCGCCCACCGCGTCACCGGGCGCGCCCATGAGATCCAGGCCGTGGAGAGCATCCTCGGCGTGTTGCGCCGGGCCGGGTTCCCGGACCCGGAGGCGGTGCGCATCTATCACGCGTTCGTCGACCAGTCCCTCGCCTTCGGCGCCCTGGACTCCGCGGGCACCGCCCTGCCGCAGCCGGCGCGCGAGGCGGAGGCGGAGGTGTGGCGCAGCACCTACGGCCGCCTGCCCGCCGACACCCACCCGCACATCGCGGCCACCGCCCCCCATCTCGTCGCCACCATGCGCGCCAGCTCCTACCCGGCCGCCCTCGAACTGCTCCTGACGGCCGCCCGGACACGCCTCGACCACCTGCGCGCGCGGACCCAGGCCTGACGGCCACACTGGACGGGACCGTATCCCGAGGAGGACGTACGCCATGACCCCACCGCCCGCCCGCACCCTCGCGGAGCGCCTGAAGGACACCCTCCACCGGCTGGAGCACGACGTCGACGTCTGGGTCGCCACCGCCGCTCCCGACGGCGGCACCCCCTATCTCGTGCCCCTGTCCTTCGTGTGGGACGGCGCGACCTTGCTGATCGCCACCCCGGCCGAGAGCCCCACCGGCCGCAACCTCGTGGCCACCGGCCGGGCCCGCCTCGGCCTCGGCCCGACCCGCGACGTCGTCCTGATCGAGGGCACCGTCCAGGCGGTCACCCCGGAGGACCTCCCCGAGGAGGACGCCGAGGTCTTCGCCGGCCAGACCGGCTTCGACCCGCGCCAACTCGCCACCCGCTACCTGTACTTCAGAGTCCTCCCGCAGCGCGTCCAGGCCTGGCGAGAGGCGAACGAACTGAAGGGCCGCGAGCTCATGCGCAACGGAGCGTGGGTGAGCGCTCCATAAGGGGCGCGGGCACAGCGAGCATGGTCGGCACAGCGGGTGTCACCGACCGGATCCGGCCGTGCGGCCGGCCGTTCGGCGAGCATTTCCAGCCGCCGGAAGACGGGCCTCGACTCCACCCCGACAAGCAGGACATGCGAGAGCCCCGCCGCGACGGGGGAACGCGGCGGGGCCTGTGGCACGGGTGCCCGGCCCGGGACGGCTTCACACCTGCTCAGCGTAGATTTTTCTGAAACCCGTTGGTGCCCGCCCCGAATCCCGTCGGTGCCCGCCCCGAATCAGCTCCCCGCGAAGGGCTCCAGCACGAAGACCGGGATCTCCCGCGAGGTCTTCTTCTGGTAGTCGGCGTACGGCGGATACGCGGCGACGGCCCGCTCCCACCACCGGGTCTTCTCCTCGCCGGTGACCTCACGGGCCCTCATGTCCTGCTTGACCGGTCCGTCCTGCAGCTCGACATGCGGATCGGAGATGATATTGAAGTACCACACCGGGTGCTTGGGCGCGCCGCCCTGCGAGGCGACCACCGCGTACGTCCCCTCGTGCTCCACCCGCATCAACGGCGTCTTGCGGATCTTCCCGCTCCGCGCGCCCCGCGTGGTCAGCACGATCACCGGAAGCCCGGTGTCCAGGAGCGTCGTTCCCTTCGTCCCGCCGGAGCTCTCGTACAACTCGACCTGCTCGCGCACCCACTGCGTCGGGCTGGGCTCGTACTCGCCCTCAAGAGGCATGGGATCCGTCCCCTTCGTCGGTCCAACAGCTTTCCGTCACCCGCATACAACACCGGTCGCTCGGCGAATCATCCATACCGCGGACGAGTTGGGCCGATGAGGTGACGACCTCCTGCCGGAGCGGGGCTGGAATGCATCCCTGCGACCCCTCTTCTTCGGCCAGATCACCCGGTTCACCGAAGTGGCCGAACTTGGCGTCGACCCATAGGTGCCTGAGGCATCTAATGAAGATCGGCACCACGCACTTCGTCGTCTGCGAGGTCTTTCCATGACGGAACTGACGGACATCACCGGCCCGGCGGCCCAGGCCGACCCCGTCGCCTTCCCGCAGGACCGCACCTGTCCCTACCACCCGCCCACCGGATACCAGACGCTGCGCGACGGGCGCCCCCTGTCCCGCGTGACCCTGTTCGACGGCCGCGAGGTCTGGGCCGTCACCGGACACGCCACCGCCCGCGCCCTGCTCTCCGACCCCCGCCTGTCGAGCAACCGCAGCCATCCCGGCTTTCCCGTCCCCTCCGAGCGGTTCGCCGGCGTTCGTGACCGCCGGGTGGCGCTGCTCGGGGTGGACGATCCCGAACACAACCGGCAGCGGCGGCTCATGATCCCGTCGTTCACCGTCAAACGTGCGGCCGGGCTGCGGCCGTGGATCCAGCGGACCGTGGACCGGCTGCTGGACGCGATGATCGCCCAGGGGCCGCCGGCCGAGCTGGTCTCCGCCTTTGCCCTGCCCGTGCCCTCGATCGTGATCTGCGGCCTGCTCGGAGTGCCGTACGCCGATCACGAGTTCTTCGAGGAGCAGTCCCGCAGGCTGCTGCGCGGCCCCACGGCGGCCGACTCCACCAACGCCCGTGACCGCCTGGACGAGTACCTCGGAGGGCTGATCGACGACAAGGCGCGGCAGACCGAACCGGGCCACGGCATCCTCGACGAACTCGTCCACGGCCGGCTGCGCGACGGCGACCTGGACCGCGCCGAACTCGTCTCGCTGGCCGTCATCCTGCTGGTCGCGGGCCATGAGACGACCGCCAACATGATCTCCCTCGGCACCTACACCCTGCTCCAGCACCCCGGCCGGCTGGCCGAGCTGCGCGCCGACCCGGGGCTGTTGCCCGAGGCCGTCGAGGAGCTGATGCGGATGCTGTCCATCGCGGAGGGGCTGCAGCGGGTGGCGCTGGCAGACATCGAGATCGACGGCACCACGATCCGGGCCGGCGAGGGCGTGCTCTTCTCGACCTCGGTGATCAACCGCGATCCGGCCCGGTACGAGGACCCCGACGCCCTGGACTTCCATCGCCCCGCCCGCCACCACGTGGCCTTCGGCTTCGGGATCCACCAGTGCCTCGGGCAGAACCTGGCCCGCGCCGAGCTGGAGATCGCCCTGGGCAGCCTGCTGGCCCGGCTGCCGCGACTGCGACTGGCCGTCCCGGCCGACGAGGTCCGCTTCAAGCGCGGCGACACGATCCAGGGGATGCTGGAACTCCCCGTGACCTGGTAAGAGGCTCTGATCATGCACATCGACATCGACAAGGACCTCTGTATCGGCGCGGGCCAGTGCGCCCTGGCCGCTCCGAGCGTCTTCACCCAGGACGACGACGGCTTCAGCGCCCTGCTGCCCGGACGCGAGGACGGCGCCGGCGACCCGATGGTCCGGGAGGCGGCCCGCGCCTGCCCGGTGAGCGCGATCAGGCTGTCGGAACCGGCCGGCTGAGCCGGGGCCGGTGACCCCGGCAAGATCCGGAAGTAAGCGACCCCGACCCCGGTCGGCGGCTGTCACCAGGGCTCGCGCTGCCTCGCGGGCCTCGGCCGCCGGCCGGGTCCTCCCGGCGATACCCGCCGTCACCATGGCTCCCCTCGGCGAGCAGGAACAGGATCCGGTGAGTGCGGCGGGCAGTTCGGCGTCGTCCACCGGCGAGCCCAGAAGGAGGACATGGCCGACCGCCCGCCCCTGCCGCCGTTCACCCGCGAGACCGCCGCCCGGCCCGAGGCCGAGCGAGGGGCGTCCGTCCCGCTTCAGTAAGGTGCCCGGATGACCGAACAGGCCGAGCAGCCCTTCCTCTACGTCGTCGTGTGCGCGGCCGGGATCGCCGCGGGCGTCGGCAAGCTGATCACCGCGGCCCAGGAGCGGGACTGGCAGGTCGGTGTCATCGCCACGCCGGTCGCCATGGGCGGTTTCTTCGACGCCGCGGCCGTGGAGGCACAGACGGGCCGTCCCGTCCGGTCGGCCTGGCGCAGACCGGCCGACCCCCGCCCCTTCCCGCCGCCGGACGCCGTCTTGGTGGCACCCGCCACCTTCAACACCGTCAACAAGTGGGCGGCCGGCATCGCCGACACCCTCGCCCTCGGCACCCTGTGCGAGGCCGCGGGCGCGGGCGTACCGATCGCCGTGCTGCCCTGTGTGGCCGACGCGCTGGCCGCCCACCCCGCCTACCAGGACAGCCTGGCCCGGCTGCGCGGGATGGGCGTCCGCTTCGGCGCCGCGTACAACGGCGAAGCCCGGCCGGACGGCGGTCGGCCGGGCTTCGCCTGGGAGCGGGCGCTGGACCTGCTCTGAGCAGGGTCGGCGAAGTCCCCTGCGGTTCGGCTGCGCCCCAAGGGGCGCGGGGCTGTCCCGGTGATTCCGGCGCAGCGCTCAGCGGCAGGTCAGTGTCGGCCCCGCCAGCATGTTCCCGGTGAACATGTCCTGCCCCTTCGGCACCCAGTAGCCGAGCTTCGACACCACCGTGGAGCACTTGGCCCCGACGGTGTAGTTGATCTTGAGCTTCTCCGGGTGGCCGGGCTGCAGCTCGGTCACCGTACAGTCGATGGAGTGCGCCAGCCGGGTCTTCGACGGGTACCGGCCCACCAGCGGGTTGACACAGCGCTTGTCGGCCGTAGTGATCCGCAGGCCGGTGCCCTCCTGGCCGATCATCCCCAGGCGCGCGTCGCCGTCTCCGACGTCACTGTCCCGGCGGATCGTGTAGGTCACGGTGGTCGTGGCGTTGCGGCGCAGCACGCTCCGGTCGACGGTGACGGCGTGCGTGACCTTCGCTTTGGGCGCGGTCAGCGACACGGTGGTCTGCACCGTGCCCTTCAGGTCGACACCGGCGGGCGCCGACCGGACGTGCACGGTGGCGGTGAGGTCGTAGGTGCCCGGACCCGGGTACAGGCCGGAGCCCGGCAGCGTTCCGGTGCCCAGCGACTTGCCGGACCGGCTGGCCTTCCAGGTGCCCTCGGTACGGCAGGCGTAGCGGACCCGGGTACGGCCGATCTTGCAGGTGGCCGGGGCCGTGATGCTGAATCTGGGGGAGCCGGTGTCCGCGCACAGGCTCACATCGGCCTGCTCACCGTGCGTACCGTGCAGCGTGCCGGCGAGCGAGCACACGGTGGCCGGCGTCTCCGGCACCGGTGCGGCAGCGGATTGTCCACAGGCGGGGGTGGCGAGGGCCAGCGGCAGCAGCGCAGCACCGGCCAGGGTTCTCAGAGTGGTGGGACGAGTCGGCACCGCGATTCCTCCGGGGCGGCCGAGACCGGCCGGGTGCCGGTCGTCTGCGCCGACGATGAACCGACAGTACGACGATCGTTCGGCTCCCACGCCGGACGGTCACCTGGGGGCAGCAATACAACCGCCCGGTCGGCGGCGCCCCGAAGCGGCGCGGGGCCGTATCGATGGGCGGCTCACACCGGACCGTCGGCCGCCTTGCGGACGTATCCCTCGCTCCCCGGGGTCGACACGTCCCGGTCCCGGCGGACGATGCTCAGCCGGCCGCCCCAGTGGGCGAGGGCCGAGCGCAGCCCGGTGTCGGTGTACTCGATGTCCACGACCCGGTCGTCGAACGCCTTCGCGTACACCCCGCACTCGTCGTACTGACCGCACTCCTCCGTCACCGCGAAGTCCAGCCCGGCCCGCTCCCGCACACCGGCCAGCGCGGCGGTGTTCTTCTGCGCGATGGCCAGGTGCCGGGCGTGCGCGTGCCGGGACAGCAGGGTCATGAACGCGGTCGCGTCGGCCGCGGTGAGGAGGCGGTGGGAGCGGGTGTAGCTGTCGTAGTTGTCGGGCTCGACGGCGTCGAAGCCCTTCCGGGCGCAACCGTCGATCCACTGGTTCACGCGCTGCGCGACCCGCTCCCGCTTGGCCGGGGTGCCGATGTCGAGCAGCGCCTCGTTCCAGTCCTCGTCGATGACCGCCTTGCCGTGCGCGTCGCGCAGCAGCAGGTCGGCCGGCCAGGCGGAGCGCTCCTCGGGCTGGGCCTGGAAGGCGTTGACGTAGCAGATGTTGTACAGGCCGGGCGCGGGGGAGTCGGAGCGGTCGCGGCTGACGATCCGCACGCCTTTCGGCGGGGGATAGGCGCCGCCGATCTGGTAGTCGAAGCCGGCGCCGCGCGGGGGAAGCCGCACCGCGGCGGGCCGCGACGGGCCGCGCCCGCCCTGGCCACCGGAATCGCCGCCGGAGCCGTCGGCAGTGCCGGAGCCACCGGAGTCGCAGCCGGCCACTGCCGCAAGGGTGATGATCAGGGCCGCTGCCCAGGCGCCTGCGGTCCTGCGGCGGCCCGCGGCGCGGCAAACACCCGTGTGGGGCACGTCCGCTCCCTCCTGCGCACGCCGGTCTGCGCGGCACGGCTCAGGATCAAATCGCCCGGACTGTCAGGTCGTCAAGTCGGTGCAGGAACACGCCGTACGCTCGTCGGTGACCATCGTCCCGAAGGCAGGAGCAGCAACGATGCAGTACGTGAAGCTCGGTTCGACGGGCCTGGACGTGTCACGGATCTGTCTGGGCTGCATGACCTACGGCCTGCCCGACCGCGGTGTCCATGAGTGGACCCTCGACGAGGAGGCGTCCCGTCCGCTCATCCGGCAGGCGCTGGAGGCGGGCGTCAACTTCTTCGACACCGCCAACATCTACTCCGACGGCACCAGCGAGGAGATCACCGGCAAGATCCTGCGCGAGTTCGCCAACCGCGACGAGATCGTGCTGGCCACCAAGGTCAACGGCCGGATGCGGCCGGGTCCCAACGCGGCCGGGCTGTCCCGCAAGGCCGTCATGACCGAGATCGACCACAGCCTGCGCCGCCTCGGCACCGACTACGTCGACCTCTACCAGATCCACCGCTCCGACCCGTACACCCCGGTCGAGGAGACGATGGAGGCGCTGCACGACCTGGTCAAGTCGGGCAAGGTCCGCTACATCGGGGCGAGTTCGATGTACGCGTGGGAGTTCTCCAAGCTGCAGTACACGGCGGAGCTGCACGGCTGGACGAAGTTCGTGTCCATGCAGAACCACTACAACCTGCTCTACCGCGAGGAGGAGCGGGAGATGCTGCCGCTCTGCGCGGACCAGGGCGTCGGCGTGATCCCGTGGAGCCCGCTCGCCCGGGGCCGGCTCGCCCGCGACTGGGGCACGGTCACCGAGCGCAGCGCGGGCGACAACTTCGGCAGCCGCCTGTATCTGGAGAGCGACCGCTCGATCGCCGAGGCCGTCGCCCGTATCGCGAACGACCGCGGCGTGCCCCGCGCCCAGGTGGCCCTCGCCTGGCTGCTGCACCAGGACACGGTGGCGGCCCCGATCGTCGGCGCCGCCAAGCCGCACCACATCGAGGACGCGGTGGCCGCCGTCGAGTTGGAGCTGACCGAGAGGGAGATCGAGGAACTGGAGCAGCCGTACACCCCGCATGCGATCAGCGGCCACGGCGGGCCTCGGTAGGGGACACGGGGAGAGCCGGCTCAATGAGGTCCGTGGGGTGTGAACTCCGTGCCGCACGGACCGGCGCCCTCGCTCTCCGGCAACGGCACCCGGTCGCCGGACATGGACAGCGTCCGGTAGTACGCCCCGATCCGCTCGGCCGAACGGCCCACGTAATGCCCGATGAACGAGCGCCGGAAGCGGTCCGCGGAGCGGTTCGGTCCGGAGCCGTGCACCAGGCTGCCGTTGAAGAACAGCACGTCACCCGGAGCCAGATCCACCGGAACCGGGGTCAGTCCGGCCGGCGGCGGGACGTACTCGCGGGCGAACGACAGCTCCTCGTCGGCGAGTTCGGGGCAGAACAGGTCCATCCGATGGGTGCCCGGGACGACCTCGAGGCCGCCGTTGTCCCGGTCGATCGGCTCACAGGCCAGCCACGCCGCCACACACGTGCCCGGCTCGACCCGCAGATAGAAGTTGTCCTGGTGCAGCGCCTGCCCGCGCGAACCCGGCGGTTTGAAGTAGAACATGCTCTGCGCGGCCAGCACCTCCTCGCCGAACAGCACCTCCAGCACCGCCCGCAACCGGGCGTCCAGCAGGAACTCCCGTGCCACGGCACTGAATTCATGCGGCTGCATCACCCGGGGATACCGGCGCAGCGGGTCGGGATCGGCGGGGCGGGGCGCGAAGTGCCCCGGCACCGGACCGGCCGCATGCAGCGCGGCGAACGCGGCGCACAGCCGCTCGGTCTCGGCCCGGCCGAACAGCCCCCGTACGACGGTGAAGCCGTCCTCCTTGAACCGCTGCCGGAGCGCCTCGGGCAGACGGGGATGGTTGTCCATGGCTGTCATGTGTCCGCTCCTGCGATCCGGGGACCCGGTGATCACTCATCGGGATCCGCTGGTCACTCACCTGCCACGCTAGGCCGACGCGCCCGACGGGAGGATGCCTATGCGTGCTGACGACCTGCCCCCGACTGCTGCCGCCGCCGACCCGTCGCCGCCGCCCGGACTGGTGGTGACCGGCCGCTACCACCAGGGTCCGGGCTACGGCGTGAACCGGCCCCGGGGCTCGGACAGTTGGCTGTTCACCTTCACCCTGGGCGGGAGCGGGCTGCTCCGTCAGGGCGGAGCCAGGGCACGGGCCGGCGCCGGGGATCTGGTGGTGCTCGCCCCGGGCACCGCCCACCGCTACGCCGTCGCGCCCGGCGCCGAGCGCTGGTGGTTCTGGTGGACGCACTGCCGGGCCCGCCCGTCCTGGACGCCCTGGCTCACCCCCTACGCCGTCGCCGACGGCCTGTACGCCGTACCGGCCGTGCCCGGCGCCCTGTACGACCGGATCGACGCGGCGTTCGGCCGGATGCTCGCCGACGCCTGCGGACCGGCCGAGGGCACCCCGCGGGAGCGGGACCCGGTGGCCGTGGCACACGGCGGCCTGGCGCGGGAACTGGCCCTGTGCGCGCTGGAGGAGGTCGTCCTCCTCGCCGCCGGCGGCGGCTCCCGCACGCCGATGTCCGTACCGGTACGGACGCCCCTGTCCGTACCGGACGGGACATCGCCGCCCGCATCGGGCCGAAGCAGGCCGCCCGGGCCGGCTGCCGACGCCCGGGTGCGCCGCGCCGAGGAGCTGATCGCCGCCGACCCCGGCGCTCCGCACACGGTCCGCTCGCTCGCCGAGAGCGTCGCGCTGTCACCGTCCCGGTTCGCGCACCTGTTCACCCAGAGCACCGGCCGGTCCCCGATGCGGGCCCTGCGCGAGGCCCGGCTGCGGCACGCGGCCCGGCTGCTGGAGGGCACCGACCTGACCGTGGAGCGGGTGGCCGCGGCCTCTGGATTCACCAGCCCCTTCCACTTCAGCCGGGTCTTCCGGGAACGCCATGGAGTACCGCCCGGCGCGTACCGGGCGGGCGAACGGCGGTAAGCAGAGGAAAAAGGGGAATCTACTGACCGTTCGTCAATAAGAAATGCTGCCGCGGGCACTTGTCGATAATCGAGAGATCTCTTGTTCGGGCGTGCGCGGCTGTGCAAAAGTGTGCGCTGTCGGTGCGCCGGCACATCGCATTTCCCGACATATATGCGTCAGGCCGCTCCCCGTACGCCCCCCACGCTTCAAAAGAGCCGCCTCAGGTGGACGTTCGAGCAGCCCCGCCACCCTCCCATACTGCTTGGTATGGACTAATTCCGTTATCACGTCTGGAGGAATGCAGTCGTGAATGAGGCAGGGCAGTCGGACGAGCGACTCAGTGCCGAGCTGAAGAAGTGGACGGGAGGGACACCGGCGCTCCATCCGGTCGGCGAACTCCTCGACCGGCACTGGGAAGCGGCCTTCGCCTACGCCCGATTGTGCACGGACGGCACGCGCGCCGCCGGCATGCTCACCACCGCCGCGTTCACCCGGCTCTTCGGGGAATCGCTCCGGCAGAACGGCCCGACCGCCGCCTGGCGGCCCGAGGTGCTGGTCGCCGTCCGCCGGATCGCGGCCGAGTGGGACACCGACGGCCGCCGCGAACTCCTCCACCCGGAGCTCCGGTCCGGCGCCGGCGGTGAGCGCGTCGCCGCCCGGCTGCTGCCGCCGCCCGGCCGGCGACAGCTGTCCCGCGCGTTCCAGCGGGTGCCCCAGACCAGCCGCGCCGTGCTGTGGCACACGGAGGTCGAGGCCGAACCGCTCGCCCTGCCCGCCGCCTTGCTCGGCCTGGACGAGGAGGACACCCGCGTCGAGCTGCGCCGGGCCCGCCAACGGCTGCGCGAGGAGTGCCTCCAGGTCCACCGCGAACTCGCCCCCGACACCGAGTGCCGACGCTATCTGCGCATGCTCGACGTGACGTTCCGGCGCGGCGCCACCGACATCGACCCGGACCTGCGCCGGCACCTGGGCGGATGCGCCCACTGCGCCGGGACCGCCGACCAACTCACCGCGTTCAACAAGGGACTTGGCCTCGCCCTCGCCGAGGCGGTCCTCGGCTGGGCCGCCCACGCCTATGTGGAGTCCCGGGCCACCCGCACCGAGCAGCCCGAGCAGGATGCGCCACGTCCCACCGCCGCACCCCTGCCCGACGAGGCCTTCCAGGCCGTCGAGACGCCGCGGCGAGCCGCTCGCGCCCGGCGTGCCCGGCGGCGCCATCTCGCCCTGGCCGTTGGCACCGTGGGCGGGCTGGTCGTCGTACCCCTGGTGCTGTGGGCGATGCCCGGTTCCGGGGACGGTGCGGCCCCGGCCCGCGGTCGCGCGTCCTCGCCCGCGCCGGGCAAGGGCACCACGAGTCCCGGCGCGTCCTGGGCCGGTGCGAGCCCGGCCGGCCAGGGCGCCGTGCACGGCCGGCTGCGCGATCTCGCCTCCGGGCTGTGCATCGACGTCGTCGGGAAGCGGGCCGTCAAGGACGCCGAGACCGAACTCGCCGCCTGCTCCGCGACACCGAGCCAGCAGTGGACGTACGAGACCGACGGCCTGCTGCGCAACTCCGCCGCGCCCGGCCTGTGCCTGGACTCCCACCTCGGCTACTCGGTCCGCCTCGCCCTCTGCTCGGCCACCGGCGAGACCGCGAGGAACATCCGCTACGACTTCACCCTCCAGGGCACCCTGATACCCCGCTGGAACCAGGAACTGGCCCTCACCCCGGCCGCCACCGACGGCTCCGGCGCCCTGGTCCTCAAGAACCGCGCCCCCGGCGCCGCCCAGCGCTGGAGCGTCGACACCATCAAGCCGGACCTGCGGATGCAGAACGTCAACTGGGACAGCGACAGCCCCTCGTCGCCGACGCCCACCCCGCACCGGCCGACCCGCGCCCTGACACCCACCCCCAAGACCTCCCCGACCACTTCCCCGCCGACCCCGGCCCCGTCCGCTCCGGCGCCCACCCCGTCCGCCACCTTCGACCCCTGCTCCGCGTACCCGTACTACTGCGGTGACGGCGGCTGGGGTTACGGCGGCGGTGGGTACGAGGGCGGGCGCCGCCACCGCTGACCCGGGGGTGGCACGGCGGTGGCGACGCGATCGTGAGCCGTGCGTCAGGACGACCGGCTGCCCGCCGTGCCCAGGAACTCCGCCCAGCCGCCCAGCGGGGCCTGGCCGGGCACCAGCGTGCGCAGCTTGCGCAGTACCGCCGGGTCCTGCGCGTCCAGCCAGGCCACGAGCTGCTTGAACGATACGAAGCGCACGTCGGAGCCGTACGCGGCCATCTTCCCGACGGCCTCCTCCACGGCGTCCATGTAGATGCCGCCGTTCCAGCGCTCGAAGTGGTTGCCGATGAACAAGGGGGCGCGGTTGGTCGTGTACGCCCGCTGGAAACCGGCGACATAGGCGTCGCGGGCCTGGGTGCGCCAGGCGTCGAACTGGGCGCGGTCGCCGTTCGGGTTGCCGCCGGACTGGTTGAACATCATGTTGTAGTCCATCGACAGCACCTGGAACTTGTGCCCGGGGAACGGTATGGACTGCAGCGGGAAGTCCCAGATCTTGCCGCCCTGCACCTTGCCCGGCCAGATCTGCAGTCCGCCGGGGGAGCTGGCGTCGTACTTCCAGCCGAGGGCCGCGGCCGTGGGCAGCAGATTGGACTGGCCCTCCAGGCAGGGGGTGCGGCCGCCGATCAGCTCCTTGTCGTAGTCGAAGGGCAGCGGCTCGAGGTCCGTGAAGCCGGTGTTGGTCTTCCACTGCTTCACAAAGCTCTTGGCCTGGTCGATCTCGCTGCGCCACTCGGCCGGGGACCAGTTGCGCACGCCGTCCGCGCCGCAGAAGTGCCCGTTGAAGTGCGTTCCTATCTCGTGGCCCTCCAGCCAGGCCGACCGGACCTGCTGGAGGGTGGCGTGGATGTGCCGGTCGGCGAGGTAGCCGATGGCGGAGGCGCCGACCGGGTGCTGCGGCGGACGGTAGAGGTGCTTCTTGGACTCGGGCAGGGCGTAGATGCCGCTGAGGAAGAACGTCATCTTGGCGCCGTGGTCGGCGGCCACCTTGCGGAACCGGGAGAACAGATTGTTGCTCAGCTCGCCCGCGCCGTCCCAGGAGAACACCACGAACTGCGGGGGCTTCTGGCCCGGCTTCAGTCGCTCGGGCGTCGGCTGGTGCGGCTGGGCGCCGGTGTCGGCGGTGGAGCCGTCGCCGATCGGCTTCGCCTCGGCCTGGGCCGTGCCCTTGCCGTCCGCCGGGCCTTCGACAGAGAGGCCGGTGCCGGAGGAGCACGCGGCCAGCGTGCCCAGGGCGCCCGCGGCCGCGCCCGCCGTCAGCACCCGCCTGCGTGAGATCCCGCTCATCTTGCTCCCCGAATTCCTGTCACGGCCCCGGTGGGGGCCTGCTCGCCGGTGTGGGTCGCCGGGTTCGATGGCGGGAGCGGGAAGAAAGATCGGGGCTCGGGGCGGCTGTTGCCGTCCTGTGACAGTTGTGGCGCGGTCATGACGAACCCCGCTGCCCGGGGGAGTGGGCAGCGGGGTTCTCGGGGGTGTCGTGGCAGGTCAGGGGGCGGTGCCGGGACTGAACGCCGACAGGAAGACGGACGAGGAGTTCCCGGACACGGGCACCGCACCGCCCGACCACGAGACCTTGAGCGCGTCCCGCTCGTTCGGCGGCGTCACGAGCAGCGCGGTCGGCGTGGCCGTCTTGGCGCCGCTGATACCGGCGTTGGAGAAGGTCAGCCCAGCCCAGGCGCTCTGCCCGGGCTTGAGGGTGATCGTCGTCACAGAGCCCGACTCACGCTTGGGGTCCGGGCCGAGCTGGGTGCCGGAGCCGCTCACGAACGCAGCGCCCGGGAAGCCGCGCAGGGTGCAGGTCCGGCCGGACTTGTTGGTGAGGACGACCGGGAAGTTCTCCTGGCCCGCGCCCGGGTCGTTGCGGCCCACCGAGGCGCTCAGCTCGGAGGTGTGGCAGCGGCTGCTCGCCGGGACGAGCGTGCCGCCGCCGGCGGAGGGGCTCGTCTGCGGGGCGGGGGAGGAGTGGGCGCCGGCGGGTGCCGAGGCCGGTGCGGACGGGGCGGACGCCGGGCTCGTCGGGCCGCCCGTCGCCGGCGCGGCCGTACCGGAGTCCGTCATCGGTGGGTTGCTGCGGACGTCGTGGCTGTTGCCACAGGCGGACAGGAGGCCCAGCACGGCGACCGTGCCCACGAGCAGGGCCCCGTGCCGTGCGGACCGGGGGGTGTACACCATGTCGATCGACACTCCTGGTTGATCATGGCACGCGACGGACCGCGTGCCTGCGGCACCGAGTGCGCCGTCATCACACTCCGATGCGCGCGGCCCCGGAAAAGTTCGGCACACGCAGGTTGTCTTCCCCGTCGTGGCCGCGGGCAGGCGCCCGTCAGGTCACGCTCAGCGAACGGAGTATCTCCTCGGTCGCGTCCTTGTCGCCCCGCTCGCGCACCTGTACGTACACCTGGGGTTGCGCGGCGCCCTTCGCCGGGGCCAGCGCGGACTCGGTGACCGAGCCGCCGTCCGGGCAGCCGCTCCAGGCGCGCACCAGCCCGTGCCAGTCGGCGTCGGTGAAGCTCCGGCTGCCGGAGAAGCGGCAGCCGGAGTGCGCGAGGGCATTCACCCGGGCCGTCACATCGCCGTGCTTGCTGACCCCGACGAACACGCCGTCCACCCCCGCTCCCAGATCGGCCCACCGGGACAGGTCGTCGGCGACCACCAGCCCCGGTTCGTGTCCCTTGGCGAGCCCCAGCGCGCCGGGGTCCCAGCCGGAGTCGCGCAGTTCGTGGCCGAAGGCCGCCGGCACCTTGACGGCCACCCGCCCCGTCGAGTCCGTCACCCGCACCTCGTCCGGGGAGCCGCCACGGTGCAGCAGCACGGTCACCCCGGCCGCGGCCGCCGCCGCGGCGAGCAGCGCGGCCAGCGACAGCGTCACCGTGTTCAGCCGGCCGCGCACACCGTCCAGCCGCCGCGCCGGCCGCGGTGCCGGTGCGGCCGCCGCCAGCCGGTCCAGCTCGTGCGCGAACGCCTGCGCGCCGGGCCAGCGCCGCGCCCGGTCCGGCTCCAGCGCGCGCAGCAGCGCCCCCGCCACGTCCTCGCCGAGGTCCGGCCGCAGCCGCCCGGGCGGTGCGACCCGGCCCGGCGGGCCCGGCACACTTCCCGTGACCAGTTCGTAGCCGACCGCGCCCAGGCTGTAGACGTCGGCCCGCTCGTCGATGCCCTCGCCGGGCTCGGCCTGCTCCGGCGGCTGATAGCCCGCCGAACCCGCGGCCAGCGTGAGCACCGAGGCCTGGGCGAGGCTCTTGGCGAGCCCCAGGTCGGCCAGCAGCACCCGCCGGGTGCCGTCCGGGGCGGTGTGCAGCAGCACATTGGTCGGCTTGATGTCGCGGTGCACGATGCCCGCCTCGTGCAGCGCGGCGGCGGCCCGGGCGGCCTCGGCGGTCAGCGCGAGCGCCTGGCCCACCGGCAGCGGCCCGCCCGCCAGCAGGTCGGCCAGGGTGCCGCCGTCGGCGTACTCCATCACGAAGTACGGCCTGCCGTCGGGCAGTTCACCGATGTCGTAGACCTGCACCACGCGGTTGGAGCCGGCCCGGCGCAGCAGCCGGGCCTCGGACAGGAAGCGGTCCCTGATGTCGAGCCGGTGGGCCCAGTTCTCGGCGAGGACCTTCACCGCGACCGGAGCCTGCAGCTCGTCGTCGTGGGCGAGCCACACCGTGGCGAAGGCGCCGGTGCCCAGCGGACGTTCGAGGCGGTAGCGGCCGATCCGCTCCAGGGAGTGCATACGACTATCATGCCTGGCCTGAGATCGACTTGAAGGGGGACCCTTCGTGCAGGACCAGGCGCCGGTGGAAGACCTCGCCCGGTGGGCCGCCGCAGGCGACAGCGCGGCACTGGACCGGCTGCTGCTTGAGATCCGGCCGGAGGTGGTGCGCCGCTGCGGCCGCTTCCTGCCGTGCCGCGAGGACGCCGAGGAGGCCGCACAGGACGTGCTGCTCCAGGTGGCCCGGCACATCTCCCGCTTCGAGGGCCGCAGCCGTTTCAGCACGTGGCTGTTCACGGTCGTGGCCAACTGCTGCCGGCAGAAGTACCGCGAACTGAAGCGGCGGGCCGCCGAGCAGCCGGCCGCGATCGAGCCCACGTACGCCGTCGACCCGCGCACCACCAGCGTCATCGCCGGTTCCCGCGTGGACCTGCTGGAGGCGCTGGAACGGCTGGAGCGCACGCATCCCCACCTGGTCGCGCCGCTGGTCTACCGGGACATCTGCCAGCTGGACTACGCCGAGGTCGCCGAGCGCGTCGGCATCCCCCTCGGCACCCTGAAATCGCGCCTGCACGAGGCCCGCAAACAGGTACGGCCCTGGCTGGCGGGCGGCTGAGCGGTCCCGCGCCGGCGGCCGGGCGGCACAGCGGGTACACGGCCGCGCCGCGCTACCCCTCCTCCCCGTACAGCGGCTCCTCGTACAGCGGCAGCTCCGCCCAGATCGTCTTGCCGTCCGGGGTGTGCCGGCTGCCCCAGCGCTGGGTGAGCTGGGCGACCAGCAGCAGGCCCCGGCCGCCCTCGTCGAAGGTCTTGGCCCGGCGCAGATGCGGGGCGGTGGGACTGGAGTCGGACACCTCGCAGATCAGCGTGGTCGCGTCGTCGTGGATCAGCCGGAGCCGGATGGGGTGGGCGCCGTAGCGTATGGCGTTGGTGACCAGCTCGCTGACCACCAGCTCCGTCGTGAACGCAGCCTCGCTCAGCCCCCAGCTGTCCAGCCGTTCCACGGCCTGCTTGCGGATCGGCGCGACCAGCGCCGGGTCGGCCGGGACGTCCCAGGTCGCCACCTGGGTGGCGGGCAGCCCCCGGGTGCGGGCGAGCAGAAGCGCCACGTCGTCGGCGGCGCCGCCCGGCGGCAGCAGGGCGCGCAGCACGCGGTCGCAGGTCTCGTCGAGGGAGTCCGCGCGCCCGGCGAGCACCTCGTACAGCAGCGCCCGGCTGGTGTCCCCGTCCCGCTCCCCGGACGTCACGAGACCGTCGGTGTACAGGGCGAGGACGGTGCCCTCGGGCAGGGCCAGCTCGGTGGACTCGAAGGGCAGCCCGCCCAGGCCCAGTGGGGGACCGGCGGGCAGCTCCAGCAGCTGCGGCCGGCCGCCCGGCCGCAGCAGTACGGGCGGCGGGTGCCCGGCCCGGGCCAGGGTGCAGCGGCGGGACACCGGGTCGTACACGGCGTACAGGCAGGTCGCGCCGAGCTCGCCGGGGCGGCCGTCGACGCCGGACTCCTCCGCCAGCCGCACCACCAGATCGTCGAGGTGGGTGAGCAGCTCGTCCGGGGCCAGGTCGATGTCGGCGAGGGTGCGGACGGCGGTGCGCAGCCGGCCCATGGTCGCCGAGGCCTCGACGCCGTGCCCGACGACGTCCCCGACGACCATCGCGACCCGCATCCCGGACAGCGGGATCACATCGAACCAGTCACCGCCCACCCCGGTCCGGGCGGCCGGCAGATAGCGGGAGCTGGCCTGCAGGGCGGCCGTGTGCGGCAGGGTGCGGGGCAGCAGGCTGCGCTGCAGCGCGAGCGCGGTCTCCCGCTCCCGGGAGTAGCGGCGGGCGTTGTCGATGCAGACGGCGGCCCGGGTGGTGATCTCCTCGGCGAGCAGCCGGTCGTCCGCGGTGAACGGGTCCGGGCGCCGGTGCCGGGTGAAGACCGCCACGCCGAGGGTGAGCCCGCGGGCCCGGACGGGCACCGACATCGTGGAGTGGATGCCGAATCGGCGCACCCGCCCGCCCCGCGTGGTGTTCCAGGTCAGCCACGACAGCATGTCGCCCGCGGAGGCGATGATGGTGTGGCCCGCGGTCAGCGAGTCCGCCTGGGGCGAGCCGGGCGGGTACTCCTCGGTCTCCCCCGGATCGCGCACCGCCTCCGGCACTTCGGCGAGGACCGACCGATGGGCGGCCCGGCGCAGGGTGACCGGCGCCGTCACGCGGGCCGGGGGCTCGCCGCCGTACTCCTGCGGGTCCAGCAGGTCGATGGTGACGAAGTCGGCGAGCGCGGGCACGCACACGTCCGCCAGCTCCTGCGCCGTACGGGTGACGTCGAGGGTGCTGCCGATGCGTACGCTCGCCTCGTTCACCAGCTGCAGCCGCTGCCGGGCCCGGTGGTTGTCGGTGACGTCGTGCGCGGCCACGCACACGCCGCGCACCCGGCCCCGCGCGTCCCTGACCGGAGCCATCCGGGCGAGCCAGGCGTGGGCGTGGTCCTCGCCGCCGGTGTGCTGGAAGGTGTGCACGTCCAGTGGCCGTCCCGTGGTCAGCACCCGGAGCATGCCCTCTTCCAGGTCCTCGCTCTGCGGCCTGCCGCCGATCTCCGTGGGCCGCAGCCCGCGCAGGCGCTCCCGCGGCAGGCCGACGATCTCGGCCATCGCGTCGTTCATCCGGCGCAGCCGCAGCTCCGCGTCGTACACGGCGACCGCGCACGGCGACTGGACCAGGCCCGCCTCGGCGAGCGGGTCGTCCTCGGCGGGCGGTTCCGCGCCGGTCAGCGGAGTGACCAGGAGCCAGCTGCCGCCCTGTCCGTCGTGCGGTGGCCGGTGGTGGGCGAGCAGCCAGACCAGGACGGTACGCCCGTCCCGGTGGCGCAATCCGACCGTTCCCTCCCAACGGGTTCCGGTCGGCAGGACCAGGGTGTCGTCCCCGGCCAGGAGCCGGGCGGCGGGGCGGCCCAGGACCGCGTCCGCCGGGTGGCCGAGCAGACGGCGCGCCCCCTCGTTCCACTCGACCAGCGTCCCGTCGTCGTCGATGACCGCCCGGGCCGTCCCCGCGTCGTCGAACGGATAGACCCGGCTCATCGTCGCCGCTCCCAGCGCACACTCACAGTGAACAGGTGGCACCTCTCGTGTTCCAGCGTAGTGCTTCCGGGACTTCCGTGAATCGCGGCCTCGGCCCACCCGGCCGTTCGGTCGAACAAGGTCAAGGCGGAGATCCGGTCGATCTGCCAGCGGGCGCGGACGCGCGGTTCCCGACCCTTGACGATCACGTGTGGCAGACCGTCAGAATCTGTTTGTTCGCGATCAGTTGTGAGTACTTCTGGGACCTGATGAGGGAGAGCCGCCATGACGGTAACGCGCCGATCGGTTCTGGTCGCCGCCACCGCGACACCCGCGGCCGGAGCGCTGCCGGGCATTCCCGCGGCCCCGGCCGCCGACGCCGCCGAGGCGTCCGCCGCCGGACGCCGGACCGTGCCCCTGCGGGACGGCTGGCGTTTCGCCCTGGCCGGCCAGGACGGCATCACCGACCCGACCGGCGCCTACGCACGGGCCGCCGATCCCGGCTACGACGACTCCGCCTGGCGCGAGGTCGCCGTCCCGCACGACTGGAGCATCGAACAGACCCCCACCACCGACCACGGCACCACCAGCGGCACCGGCTTCCTGCCCGGCGGCCTCGGCTGGTACCGGCTCGCCTTCACCCTCCCGCCCGCCTACGCCGGCAAACGGATCGCGGTCGAGTTCGACGGCGTCTACATGGACTCCCACGTCTACTGCAACGGCACGGAAGCGGGCCACCACCCCTACGGCTACACCGGCTTCGCCCTCGACCTCACCCCTCTCGTGCACACCGACGGCAGCACCCCCAACGTGCTGGCGGTCAAGGTGCAGAACCAACTGCCCAGCAGCCGCTGGTACTCCGGCAGCGGCATCTACCGCGAGGCCCGGCTCGTTCTCACCGAACCGGTGCACGTGGCCCGCTGGGGCACCTGCGTCACGACGCCCGAGATCTCGTCCGGCAGCGCCCTGGTCCGGGTGGCGACGACGGTGCTCAACGAGTCGGGCACCGGCACGGACGTACGGCTCCTGTCCCGGATCACCGGCCCCGACGGCCGCACGGTCGCCCGCACGGCCACCACGGTCGCCGTCTCCGAGCAGGCCACCGAAACCCATGAACTGACCGTCAAACAGCCTCTGTTGTGGGACATCGCAACCCCGGAGCACCGCTACACCCTGCACACCGAGCTGCGCGTCGCGGGCCGCACCACGGACACGTACGAGACACCCTTCGGTATCCGCGGCTACCGCTTCGACCCCGACGAGGGCTTCTCCCTCAACGGCGCCCACACCAAGATCAAAGGCGTCGATCTGCACCACGACCAGGGCGCGCTCGGCGCCGCGATCAGCGTCGACGCGGTGCGCAGACAGATGCGGATCATGAAGTCGATGGGCGTCAACGCCCTGCGCACCTCCCACAACCCGCCCTCGCCGCAGATGATCCAGGTCTGCGAGGAACTGGGCATCGTGATGATGGTGGAGGCCTTCGACTGCTGGCGCACCGGCAAGACGACGTACGACTACGGCCGGTTCTTCGACGAGTGGTGCGAGAAGGACGCCACCGAGATGGTGCTGGCCGCCCGGAACTCGCCGGCCGTCGTCCTGTGGTCCATCGGCAACGAGATCCCCGACTCCACCTCCACGGCCGGGCTCGCCATGGCCGACCGGATCATCGGCGCGATCAAGGCCGCCGACGCCACCCGCCCGGTGGTCATCGGCTCGGACAAGTACCACGGTGTGCCCGCCGCCGGCTCCCCGGCCGACCTCATGCTCGCCAAGCTCGACGGCCTCGGGCTCAACTACAACACGGCCAAGTCGGTCGACGCCCTGCACGCCAGGTACCCCCACCTGTTCCTCTTCGAGTCCGAGTCCTCCTCGGAGACCTCGACCCGGGGAACGTACCAGGAGCCGGAGCACCTCAACACGGGCGAGAACCACACTCCCGGCAGGCGGGAGACCTCCTCCTACGACAACAACCTCGCCCCCTGGACGCTGAGCGGCGAGTACGGGCACAAGAAGGACCGGGACCGCAAGTGGCTCGCGGGGCAGTTCCTGTGGTCCGGCATCGACTACATCGGCGAGCCCACCCCGTACGACGTCTTCCCGGTCAAGGCGTCCTTCTTCGGCGCGGTCGACACGGCCGGCTTCCCGAAGGACATGTACCACCTGTTCAGGAGTCAGTGGACGACCGAGCCGATGGTCCATCTGCTGCCGATGAACTGGAACCACGAGGAGGGCGAGACGGTCGAGGTGTGGGCGTACGCGAACGTGCCGTCGGTCGAGCTGTTCCTCAACGGAAAGTCCCTCGGCGTACGGGACTTCGACGTCAAGCAGACCACCGACGGGCGCGGCTACCTGGAGACCACCGAGGCCACCGGCGACGACAAGACCTTCACCGACGGCCCCTACCCGGGCAGTTACACCAGCCCGAACGGCAGCGCGGGCAAGCTGCACCTGACGTGGAAAGTGCCGTACCAGCCGGGCGAGTTGAAGGCCGTGGCCCGGCGGGACGGAACGGTGGTCGCCACCGATGTGCTGCGCACGGCCGGCGCCGCCCACGCCGTACGCCTCACCGCCGACCGCGACTCCCTTGCCGCGGACGGCCGTTCGCTGGTGTTCGTCACCGCCGACATCGTCGACGCGCACGGCGTGGTGGTGCCCGACGCCGAGCACCTCATCACCTTCGACGTCACCGGCGGCTCCCTGGCCGGGGTCGACAACGGCCGCGAGGAGAGCGCCGAGCGCTACCAGGCGAGCACCCGCACCGCGTTCCACGGCAAGGCCCTCGCCATCGTCCGCTCCGGCACCCGGCCGGGCCCGCTGCAGGTCACCGCGCGGGCGGACGGCCTGCGCACCGGCACGGTGCAGGCGCACACCACCCCGGCGAGCGAGCCGGCCCGTACCCCGGCGGCGGACTTCAAGCCCGGCCACCCGGAGCCGCTCAACTACCCCTGTGCGGACGCCAGTTACTCCGGACGCCCGGACACCCTGCCCGCCGCGATGCTGGACGGCGACCCGGCCACCGGCTGGTCCAACGCCTTCGCCAAGCCGGCCACCGCGCTGCTGCCCGCGTTCACCGGGGCGCGTGCCAAGGACTGGGTGTCGGTGGACTTCGGACGCAACCGCGTTTTCGACCAGGTGGCCGTCTCCTTCACGGTGGACGCCACCCACGCGCTGCCCGCGCAGATCGAGGCGGCGGTGTGGGACGGCCATGCCTACGTGCCGGTGACGGGCGCGAAGGTGGGCTGGGCCACGGCCTCGGACACCCCGACCGTGCTCGCCTTCACCGCCCTGCGCGGCTCCCGGCTCCGGCTGACCCTGACGAGCGCCCACCCGGGGGAGACGAAGGGGGCGGTGCGCATCAGCCGACTCGACGTCTAGGGCGGTGGCGGAGCGCAGCGCTGCCGTGTTCGTCCCGCGCTGCCGCCGGTCCGCCTCACACCAGAGCCGGCTGCAGGGCGCCCTCGTGGGTGAGCAGCCACACCTTGCGCTCGACCCCGCCCGCGTACCCGCGCATCGAGCCGTCCGCGCCGATCACCCGGTGACAGGGGCGCAGAAGCAGCAGGGGGTTGTCCCCGAGGGCCCGGCCGACCGCGCGCAGGTCGGCGCGCGGCACGCCCAGCCGGGCGGCCAGCTCGCCGTACGTGGTCGTCGTGCCGTAGGGGATGTGGTCGAGGGCCTCCCACACCGCCCGCTGGAACGGGCTGCCGGTGGCGGCGAGCGGCAGCTCGAACCGGGTGCGGCGACCGGTGAAGTAGGCGTCCAGCTGCCGGTGCGCCTCGGCGAACGGCGCGTCGTCGCGGTCCCCCGTGCGGACGGCGGGCGCACCGCGCTGCCCGGGCATGCTCAGCGAGGTGAGCGTGAGCCCGGACGGCGCGACCGCCCCGGTCAGCAGCAGGTCACCCAGCGGGCTGGGGTGGACGGTGTGGACGGTGCGGGTGTTCATCGTGGTGCCCCTTCTGTCCCGCTGTTGTCTGTTTCCGTAGCTGTCTTGCGCACTGTCGAGTCTGCTGTGTCGAGCGGTCCGTCACCGGCGGGAATCGGACATGGCTCTCGGGCCCCGCAGGTACCGCAGGAAAGTGCCCTTGACCAGGCGATATTTACGGGTAAGTACCCGCGCGGTACCGTGAGGGGCATGCCAGCTCTCAACGTGGAGTTCAGCGAACGGGAACTCGAGGACCTGCGGCAGATCGCCAAGGAGCGGGGTACGTCGATGAAGGCTCTCGTGCGCGAGGCCGCCGCCGCCGACATAGCTCGCCACCGGGCCCTGCAGGAGGGCGCCCAGGCCTTCCGGCAGTTCTTCGCCGCGCACGCCGAGGAGTTCGCGGCGGCCTTCCCCGACGACGAGCCCTCTGCGAAGGACGAGGCCGCCTGACGCATGCCCTCCGTCATCCACATCGACGTCCCGTGGCTGCTCCAGCGCCACGAGGAGGTTCTGCCCGACCAGCCCGCGGTCGACGACTTCTCCGCGCTGGTCGCCGCCGTCGCCCGGCACCGCGTGGATCCGCCCCGGCTCGGCGTGGACTCCGATCCCGCCTGGCGGGCCGCCGCCCTGCTGGACACCCTCGCCGTGCTCAAGCCGCTGCCCGCGGCCAACGCCCGGTTCGCCTGCGCCACCGCCGTGGCCTACATGTTCGTCAGCGGCGTCGGCATCGACCCGCCCTACGGCGCCCTCGTCGACCTCGCCCGTGATCTGATCTCCGGCAAGACCGACGTGTACGGCGCGGCCGACCGGCTGCGCTCCTGGCAGATCTGAGCCCGTGCGCTCGTGGCGGTTCTGAGCCCGTGCGCTCCTGGCGGATCGGATACCGCCGGCCCGCCCCGGCCGGTGGGGGAAGCCGCCGGGGCCGCCGACCGGGACGGGGTGCGCGGGGCCTTTCCGAGGAGGCCGGTCCCAGTCCACTACCGGCCCGCACACCACGGAAGCGTGCGCACCCCTGCCGGTGCGTGCGCATACTTCACACGGGGCGCAGGGAATTCCGAAAGCCGGTGCACGGGAGCAGGGCGGCGACCGCATTCTGACTTTCTGTCAAAACAGCCGATGTGGCGCGAGTGCCTTGTTGCTCATGTGGAAGTTGTGCAAGGGTTGTAACGCCCGTGCGGGGGGTAAAGTCATGGGTTCTTCCGACAGTTGCGGAACTTCACCGGCCGAACGCCGGCCAATTTCCCTCCCCGCGCGCCGCTGAGGTACGCATCGACGCAACACGCACCAAAAGGAATCCGCTCAGTGCCCACCCCCCAACCCCCTCGTCCTCCCTATCCGCCGCCCGGCGGCGACCCCGGGGAGTCGGACGAATCGCTCGCCGGTCCGCTACGGGCCGGATCCGACGCGGAGGGCTCCCGGTCCGCCGCCCTGCTGATGGCCCGGCACTGGCAGTCGGCGCACGACTACGCCGTCGTCTGCCTGGCCCTTTCCGGTCCGCTCGCGCACATGGTCACCGCCACCGCTTTCCACCAGGTCCTCGGCCGGCTCGCCCTTGGCGAACCCGCCGAGGCGCTGCGTCCCCGGCTGCTCGTGGCAGTCCGGGACACGGTCGTCAACTGGTCCGGCACCGACCGCATCACCGCCGTACTGCCCGGACTCGGGAAACCCGCCGGGGGCCGCGGTATGCGCGCTGCGAAGACCTTGATACCGGAAAACCGCGCCCTCTCCGACCGCTCATTTCACGCTCTTCCCCGGCTGGAACAGGCGCTGCTCTGGCACATCGAGGTCGAGGCCGAACCGATAACCGTTCCCGCCGGGCTGCTCGGTCTCGACGTCGACAGCGCGGCGGCCGCGCTGGAACAGGCCCGCGAGAAATTCCGGGAAGGCCTGGTGCGCTCCCACCGGGAACTCGCACCCGGTACGGAATGCCGCTACTACAACCGGCTGCTCGACGTTCCGATCCGCCGCGGCGGCGCCCTCCTGCCCGACGTCCAGGAGCATCTGTCCGCCTGCTCCTACTGCCGGCACGCCGCCGAGCAACTGGGCCACGCGGACGCGGCGTTGGGCGTGCTGCTCGCCGAGGCCGTGCTCGGCTGGGGCGCCCGCCGCTACCTCGACTCCCGCCCAGGCCGCCGCCCCGACCCCGCCCGCGGCGGCTCCCGGCGCTCCGGCGGACGCCGCCGCGGCGGCGGCAAGCCGGGCCTGTTGACCCGCGCCGCACTGCCCGGCGCGCGGCGGCGGGGCGAGGACCGGTCCCGGGTCCGGACCCCGGGGTCCCGCGGCAGGCGGCGCGGCGGCGAGGAGCCCGGACCGCTCGCCCGGGTCACCGGCCCCGGCTGGTCCTCCCGGACGCTGCTCTCCGGAGTCGGCGTGGCCTCGGCCGGACTGCTCGCGACCGTCCTCGCGATCATCCTCTGGCCGGACGGCGGCGACGGCACCGACCCGGTCGCCTCCACCAGCGCCGTCCCGGGCACCTCCGCCCACCGGTCCCCGCCGCCCTCCGCCACGGCCCCGGGCACCGCGGGACTGCCCGCCGCCGGCCGCCCCACCCGGCTGCGCAACGTCGCCGCCGACCTGTGCCTGGACATCAAGGGCACCCCCAAGGCCGGGGCGGCCACGGTGCTCGCCGGCTGCTCCTCGGCGCTCACCCAGCAGTGGACGTACGACGCCGACGGGCTGCTGCGCAGCGCGGCCGACTCGGGGCTGTGCCTGGACTCGCACGCGGACGCGGGCGTGGTGATCCTCGGCAGCTGCGCCGACGCCGGCTCGAAGCGGGGCGACGACGTGCGCTACGACGCCACCGTGCAGGGCGAGTTGCTGCCCCGCTGGGACCGCACTCTCGCCCTCGCCGGCTCCGCCGAGACCGCGGGCGCCGACGTGGTCGTCAAGGTCCGGGACGGCTCCGCCGGCCAGCGCTGGGTGACCGACGCGCCCTCGGCGAGCCCCGGCTCCCTCTCGACCGCGGGCACGGACGGCCCCTCCGCCCGGCCCACCCGGCCGCCGGCGAAGGACGCCTGAGCCACGGTCACATCGCCGACCGCGTCTGTGCTCCGGCGCGCCAGCACACCCGCTGCGTCGACCGGGCCGGCCACCTGACGGACGGCGCGGAGAGAGCACACCGCGCCGTCCCCTGGGCACCACCGGTGTCCGGTCACTGCCGACGGGGATCGACCACTCGCAGGAGTCCCGGACCGGTCCGCCGTGGTGATCACTTCATGAACACAAGGAGTCATGAAGGGACTTGAGGGGGTCGGAGTCGGAATGTTTCAGGACGATTAACGAAGCGCTGATTTTCGGCCATCCGGCCGGGCTCGACGGGCGGGACCCGCGTAGTTGCTGGGTCACGGTGTGTGGATTCCGTGACATCACGCCACTGCTTCAACACGAAAGGTTACCGAAATCCATGTGGTCGATGTGTGTTTCTCCGGCGGACTCGGCAGAGTGGCGCTCGCCGCTCCGGTGCCCGACCGGGACCGGGCGGACACCTCGTCTCATTCGAGCGGAAGGATGCACACAATGCGGAACACCGCGCGCTGGGCAGCGGCCCTCGGCTTTGCTGCCGTCGCCGTCTGCGGACCCCTGACCGGGGCCGCCGTCGCTGCACCCAGCGTCGCCCCGTCGTCGCTCTACGCCCCCTCGGCGCTGGTCCTCACGACCGCCCACGGCAGCGACGCGGCCACGGCCACTCCGGAGCGCGCCGTCACCCTGACCTGCGCGCCCACGGCCTCCGGAACCCACCCGGCCGCGGCCCATGCCTGCGCCGAACTGAACGGCATCGGCGGCGACCTCGCCGACCTGAAGGCCGACCCGGGTGTGTGGTGCACCCAGCTGTACAACCCGGTCGTCGTCACTGTGCAGGGCGTCTGGCAGGGCAAACGCGTCGCGTACGAGCGCACGTTCGGCAACTCGTGCATGCGGGACGCCACGGGCGCCGGCGTCTTCGCCTTCTAAAGACCGGGATCGCACGAACCTCGCATACGCCGGAAACAGGTCCGCAACTGGGGAGTGCGGCCCCTGGAGCGGGGTACCTGCGATCTCGCACCGGAACCGACGGGCGGAGTGGGGCCGCCCGCCGGCTTCCGGGCACACAGCCGCTCCCCGGGCGGGCCCGTGGGGGGCCTTCCTGGGGAGCGGCGAAAAACAACCGGTTTCGTCCGGTGTCCATGGCCTTGGCCCGGTGACTCGTGTCGCATCAGCGGGAACGGCGACCGTGTGGACGGGCACGGAGAGCGACACACACCCGGTTCGGCGAGGCCCTGGTGCCGCCCTCGACCATCTACCACGGACACCCGCCCACACTGCCGACTCAGGCGCCCCGCCAGGGAGTTCGCCGCGGCCACCAGGGTGGCACCGCCCGCCGGTAGCGCTCGTACTCGGCCCCGAAGCGGCGCAGCAGCCCCGGCTCCTCGTGCCAGTGGACGTAAGCCCGGATCACCGCCCAGGCGCCGGCGGCATAGACGAACAGCACCGGCCGGGCGAGCAGCAGACCCTGCCCGGCGAGCACGGCGACGACCGCGACGTAGATCGGATTGCGCACGTACCGGTACGGGCCGCTCACCACCAGCCGTGCGGGCGGCGCGACCGGCGCCGGCGTGCCGAGCCCCTCCAGGGCGAACCGGGCGTAGGCCGCCAGGATCACGGCCGTACCGGCCGCGAGCGGGAGCAGGCCGAGCAGTCGCAGCGACAGCCACCAGTGGCCGGTCCGCCAGCCACCGGTCAGCCACCACGGCACGAGCACCGCCGCGCAGCCCGCCGCCAGGACCAGGAACAGGGTGCTGCCGAGCACCGCCGTCGCCTTGCGCACATCTTCACCATGACAGGCCGAGGGGCCGCTGTCTCCCTGCTGACGGCGGCTCCTCGGGCTCGGTGTCCGGCTGTCACATGTGGACGACCGGAGCGGCTTCCGCGTCCTGCGCCGGCACCCCGCGCCGGTAGAGCACGAGGGCGATCAGCGCGCCGGCGGCGAAGAAACCCGCGGACCACCAGAAGGCGGTCGTGTAGCTCTCGATCGTCGCCTGCGCCCGCACCAGCTTGCTGGTGGCGTCGCGGCCGGAGAGGTAGTCGGTGGCGGCGCTCGCCGCGAGCGTGTTCAGCAGCGCCGTACCGATCGAACCGCCCACCTGCTGCATGGCGTTGACGGTCGCCGAGGCGACGCCCGCGTCCTCGGCCGCGACCCCGCCGGTGGCCAGCTGCATGGCCGGCGGCATCACCATGCCGAGGCCCACGCCGATCACGATCAGCTGGGGCAGCACCGCGCTCGCGTAGTGCGATCCGACGCCGATGCCGGTCAGCCAGGCCATGCCGGCCATGGCGATCGCGAAGCCCAGCGGGATGACCGCCTTCGGGCCGAGCCGGGGCAGCAGCACTGTGGTGCCCAGTTGCGCGGTCACCATCAGCGCGCCGACCATCGGCAGGAACGCCACACCGGTCTTCGTGGGGCTGAAGCCGAGGTTGAGCTGGAGGTAGTAGGTCAGGAAGAGGAACACGCCGAACATGCCCGCGCCGGTGATCAGCACCGCGAAGAAGGAGGCGGCGCGGTTGCGGTCGAGCAGGATGCGCAGCGGCAGCAGCGGGTGTGCGGCTCGGGTCTGCCACCAGGCGAAGGTCGCCAGCAGCACACCGCCCGCGATCAGGAAGCCCCAGGTCAGCGGCGAACCCCAGTCGTGGGTCTCGGCGTTGGAGAAGCCGTAGACCAGGGTGAACAGCCCGGCGGCGACCAGCACCGTGCCCGGCACGTCCAGCTTGGCGTTCGCCGCGTCGCGGTGGTTGTCGAGCAGGATCCAGCCGCCCGCGAAGGCGACGACCGCGATGGCCACGTTCACGTACAGGGTCCAGCGCCAGTCGAGCGTGTCGGTCAGCACACCGCCGAGGAGCAGGCCCACGGCGCCGCCGGCACCGGCGATCGCGCCGTACACGCTGAAGGCGCGGGCCCGTTCCCGGGCGTCGGTGAACGTCGTGTTGAGCAGCGACAGCGCGGCGGGCGCGAGGAGCGCCCCGAACGCGCCCTGCAGGGCCCGCGCGACGACCAGCATGGTGAAGCCGTTCGCGGCGCCGCCGAGCGCGGAGGCCGCGGCGAAGCCGACGACGCCGACGAGGAAGGCGGGCTTGCGGCCGAAGAGGTCGGCTATGCGTCCGCCGAGCAGGAGCAGGGAGGCGAAGGCCAGGGCGTACGCCGTCACGATCCACTGCCGGTTGCCGTCGGAGAAGCCGAGGTCGGTCTGGGCGGACGGCAGGGCGATGTTCACGATCGTGGCGTCGAGGACGACCATCAGCTGGGCGACGGCGACGACCGCGAGGATCCACCACCGCTTCGGTGAGGCCGCCTTGTGCCCGATCGCCGAGGCCTCCGCTCGGGAGTCTTCGGCCAGGGTCTTCTGGGACATGGGGAACCACTCCAGGGAAAGTCGTTCGGATGCAGGGAATGTGCCGCTTCATACCGAAATGGGCGGACGCAAAGGACCCGTAAACGAAACCGTTTCGTACACATGGAGCGTAGAACAGTTCCAGCGAAACGGCAACGTTTCGTTTCGCTGTGGGGGCGCACAGGGGTTTACATTCCTTGACAGGCATATAACTGCTGAGGCATATTTGCTGCATGTCCGATGCAGTGCTGTGGTCCGCCCTCGCCGACCCCCACCGACGGGCGATCGTCGCGCTCCTGCTGGAACGACCCCGGCCCGTCGGGGAGATCGTCGAAGCCTGCGGACTGAGCCAGCCGAGCACGTCCAAGCATCTGAAGGTGCTCAGGGAAGCGGGCCTGGTCCGGGTCAGACAGGACGCACAGCGCCGGGTCTACGCCCTCGACCCGGCGCCGATCGCCGCGCTCGACGCCTGGCTGGAGCCCTATCGCAGGCTGTGGAACCGCAGCCTGGACGCCCTGGGCCGGCGCCTCGACGAGACGTCGGACGACACCCGACACCCCCCACACGCGAAGGACTGAAGCACCATGCCCGTCGACCTCACCGGCACCTATCTGACGCTGGACGACGGCCGTCCCGCCGTCCGGTTCAGCCGCACCTACGACCACCCGGTGGACCGCGTCTGGCGGTTCGTCACCGATCCCGACGAACTGGAGCAGTGGTTCCCCTTCCGCGCCGAGATGGAGCTGCGTCCCGGCGGCACCATCCGCTTCAGCGGCGACCCGGACACGCCCGACTTCACCGGCCGGATGCTCGCCGTCGACCCGCCCCGGCACCTGTCCTTCGAGTGGGGCGGCGACGAACTCCGCTTCGACCTGGAAGCCGTCGGCGCACAGCGCACCCGGTTCACGCTCACCAACGTCCTTGGCGAGACCGACACCGCCGCCCGCAACGGCGCCGGCTGGGAGGTCTGCCTCTCCGCCCTCGACGCCAAGGCCCGCGGCGAACACTTCGAGGGCCCCCACGCCGGGCTGAACGCGCCGTGGAAGCAGTTCTACGACGCCTACATCACCGCCGGCGTCCCTTCCGGCGCCCCCGTTCCGGGCCTGGACTGACCGGGACGGGGCTGGTCGGCAGCCTGGAGCGGCCGGTCGTGGGGCTCCTGAGTCGCGGGAGCCGCGGTCCGGGGGAGCCGGTGGCAGGGCCCGGGGCTGGGGCCGGCGAGCCGTGGGGTCGGCAGGCGGCGGGACCGGCCACTCGCGGGGAACGCGGCGCCGACGGGCTGCGGGGACCCGGCGGCGTGGACCGACCGCCGGACCCACCCGTATCGGGTTGCGCCGCCGGACTCACCCGTATCGGAGGGGACCCGCCGCCCCGACCGCCCCGTCGGGCAGCCCACAAACACCCAGGCCAGGGCCGTCGACAACGTGCCGGGTGCGGCCGGGGACAGCCGGGCGGCTTCACGCCGTTGACGTAGATCAGCCGGCCGGGCATGGGCGGCGCCGCGTCGAGCGTCGCGCGGGCCACGCCCATTCGTTCCCCGGCTTCGAAGGTCCGCGGCCGGATGCCGACGGCCGTACGGCAGCCGGTCGATCGGGCAATCGTCCACACCCCGTCGGCGCAGTTCGAGAGCGGCCGTCAGCCCGACCGGGCCCGCTGCCGCGATCAGTGCCCCGGTGTACCGCGTGCCCTTCTCCCGCCCGGGCGTCCCGGCGTACGGTCGTAAGGTCGGCGTCACGCCCTCTGCTCTCCGCTCTCCCCGATCCCTCGATCTCCATCGTCGTCCCGGACGCACCACGCGGTGACTGGGGCCCCACCCTGAACGTGTCTCAGGCGTTCGGCGGGGCTTCGCCGTGCGCGGTGTTCCAGTGTGTGGCGCCCTGGATACACCGCGAACCCGTGCCCACACGTCGCAGTGAGGTCGTCACCATGTCCCACGCCCCGCCCCCCGCAGGACCGTCGAACCGCAGCGGGCCGGTCGCGACCTCCGTCCCGGCGGGCTCCGTGCTCCCCTCCGCCGGGGGCCCGGCAGGCCGGGGCGGCACCGCCCTGGTGACCGGTGCCTCCTCGGGCATCGGCGCCGCCGTCGCCCGTCGGCTGGCCGCCGAGGGATGCTGGCGGCTGGTGCTGAACGGACGCGACGTCACACGCTTGGCGCAGGTGGCCGCTCCGCTCGACGCCCTGGCGCTGCCGGCCGACCTGACCCGGCCGGGCGCCGACCGGCTGCTCACCGATCTCGTCCTGGACCACGCGGGCCGCCTCGACCTGCTGGTGGCGAGCGCCGGCGTGGGCTGGGCCGGTGACTTCACCGGTATGCCCCGCGCCCGCATCGACGAGATCGTCGGCGTCGACCTGCTGGCCACCCTGCACCTGGTGCGGGCCCTGCTGCCCCACATGGTCGCGGCCGGGTCGGGCCGCATCGTGCTCATCGGATCCGTCGCGGGCAGTGTCGCCGTGCGCGGCGAGGCCGTGTACTCCGCCGCCAAGGCCGGCCTGGCCGCCTTCTCCGACGCCCTGCGCTACGAGCTGCGCGGCACCGGGGTGGGCGTCAGCCATGTGATCCCCGGCGCCGTCGACACGCCCTTCTTCGACCGGCGGGGCGCCCCCTACGCCAGGACCTGGCCACGGGCGGTGCCGCCGGAGCGGGTGGCGGACGCCGTCTGGAGCGCCGTCCGGCACGGTCAGGACGAGGTGTACGTCCCCGGCTGGCTGCGGTTTCCCGCCCGTGTGCGCGGCGTCGCGCCCGGGCTGTACCGGCGGCTCGCCGCCCGCTTCGGATGAGCCGGCCATGATCGCCGTCACGGTGCTGCTCGCCCTGCTCGCCGCCCTCAGCAACGCGTCCGCGTCCGTGCTCCAGCGCCGGGCCGCCGTGCAGGAGCCGTACGAGGACAGCGGGGCCGGCGGAGCGGGGGCCGCCGTGCACCGGCTGGGCCGGCTGCTGCGGCGCCCGTACTGGGTGGCGGGAGCCGCGCTGCTGGCGGTCTCCGGGCTGCTGCAGGCCGGGGCGCTGGCGGTGGGGAGTCTGTCCCTGGTCCAGCCACTGCTCGCCACCGAGCTGCTGTTCACCCTGGTCGTGGGCGGTGTGGTCTTCCGGCGCCGGCCGGACCTGCGCACCTGGCTGGCCTTCGCCGCGCTCGCCGCCGGGCTGGCCGTGTTCCTGCTGGCGGCCGCGCCGGGCGCGGGCCGGCCCACCGCGCCGCCCCGGGCCTGGCTGCTGGGCGGCGGCGGGGTGCTCGGCGCGGTCGTCCTGCTCGTGGCCGCCGCCCGCCCTGCCAGGGGCGCGCCCCGCGCCGCGCTGCTCGGCCTGGCCTCCGCCGTGTGCTTCGCCACCACCGCCGCGCTGCTCAAAGAGGCCGTCGGGCGGCTCGGACAGGGGCCCGCGGCGATGTTCGCGCACTGGTCGCCGTACGCCACGGTCGGCGCCGGAATCGTCGCCTTCCTGCTGCTGCAGAGCGCGTTCGGCGCCGGTTCGCTCACCGCCTCCCAGCCCGCCCTCACCCTCGGCGACGCGCTCACCAGCGTCGTCCTCGGCTGGGTGCTGTTCGCCGAGACCGTCCACCTCGGACTGCGGACGCTGCCGGAGGCGATCGGTATCGCGCTGATCGGGGTGGGCAGTATCGGGCTGGCCCGGGCACCGGCCGTTCGACGGGAGTGGGACACGTCCGACGGCCGCCACGGCCAGGGCCTCGGGGAACGTCCGCATCGAATACAACGGTGAGCACGTGTACGGGAAGGCAGGTCGGCGATGTCCCTGAGGTCCGGTCGTCCCTGGCGGACGGCTGCCGTCCTGGCGCCGGTCGCCGTCACCGCCGCGCACATCGGACCGGCGGCCACCTGGCTCCCGGGCGTACGGCTGCTGCTGTTCCCGCGGCTCGCCGGCACCGGCCGCCGCCGGCACATCGCGCTGACCTTCGACGACGGCCCGGACCCCGTGGCCACGCCGCGCTTCCTCGACACGCTGGACGAACTCGGCGTACGGGCCACCTTCTTCGCGCTCGGCGAGTCCGTGGTGCGCCATCCCGCGCTGGTCCGGGAGACCGCCCGGCGCGGACACGAACTCGCGGTGCACGGCTGGACGCACGACCGCCCCTGGCGCCCGGCCCCCGCCCGGGACGCCGAGCAGGTCGCCCGGACCGTGCGCGCGCTGCACGACATCACCGGCCACCGGCCGCAGTGGTACCGCCCGCCCTACGGGATCCTCACCTCCGGACGCTGGCTGGCCGCCCGGCGGGCCGGGCTGCGGCCGGTGCTGTGGTCGGCGTGGGGCAGGGACTGGACGGCCGACGCCACCCCGGCGTCCGTGCGGGCCCTGGTCGCGGCGGACCTGCGCGACGGCGGCACCGTCCTGCTGCACGACTCCGACCGGCTCGCGGCCCCCGGCTGCTGGCGCTCGGCCCTCGGCGCGCTGCCCGGCCTGGTGCGGGACTGCCGGGAGGCCGGCCTCGCGCTCGGCCCGCTGCGGGACCACCTGCCGCCGCGCACCGGCTGACCAGCCGCCCGTGGCACCGCCTCAGAGCCGGGCCACGTACGCCATCGGATCGCCCCGGAACAGCGCCCGCCCCCGGGCCACCCGTTCCGCCCGCTCCCGGCCGTCCGCCGCGAGCCGGGCGAGGGCCACGAGCAGCCCCGGCCCGTCCGGGGCCAGTTCCGCCACGCCGAGGCCGGACATCCGCCGGACCCCGTCCACCCCGTGGCCGGGCAGCGGCCGGTACCCGATCACGGGCAGCCCCACGGCCAGGGCCTGTACGGCGGTCTGGCCGGCCGCGTTGTCCACCAGGGCGTACGCGGCGGACAGCAGTCCGGGCATGTCGTCGACCCAGTCGAGGGCGAGCGTCCCGGGCACCCGGGCCACCCGCCCCCGCAGCCGCGGGTTGCGACCGCACAGCACCACCGGCAGATAGCCGGCCCCCGCCAGCAGCCGGGCGGTGGCGTCCGGGCGGGACGCGGCACCCCAGGCGCCCGCGGACAGCAGTACCGCCGGCCGGCCGGGCGCCTGCCCGGCGAAGCGCTCCCGCCACCGGGCCGCCCCGGGCGCCGGCGCGCGGAACCCGGGCGCCACCGCCGGGCCCGTCGTCACGGCGGGTCTGCCCAGCGCCGCGCGCACCTCGGCCGCCACGCCGTCCGTGAGGCACAGGTACTGGTCGTTGCCCGGATGCAGCCACTGCCGGTGCACGGCGAAGTCGACGAGGAAGACGGCGCTCGGCACCCACAGCCGGCCCCGCTCCCGGAGATGGCCGGTGAGCTGCGCCGCCAGATGGAAGACCGACAGCACCACATCGGCGTCCAGCCGCTCCACCAGGTCCGTCAGCCGGTCACCGGCGAGCCGGGCCAGTGGCACCCCGCTCGGCCGCGGCCCGCTGCCGCCGCGCAGGAACGCGCCGTAGACACCGGCGTACGCCCACGGGAAGTGCCGTACCGAGGCCTGGTAGGAGCGGCGCAGCCCGCCGCCCAGGCCGTACGGCAGCAGCCGCAGCACGTCGGCCACCTGCGGCTCGTGTCCGTACGCCGCCGCCCGGCGGGCCAGTTCGGCGGCCACGGTGTCATGACCGGCCCCCATGCCCGCGCTGAGGATCAGCGGCCGCCGCCGGCCGCCCGGCGGGGCCGGCTGCGGGGAGGGCACCTCGGCAGGAGTACGCACGGGTTCCGATTCTCCGGTGCGCGCGGCCCGCAAACCCCCTCACTTCGCGGCCGTGTCGCCCTGGCAGCGCACCGGTGCGAGTTGCCCGGAGCGCGCCGGGGTGGATGAATCGGCTCAGGAGAGCGTGTGGGCGGTGAGCACGGGAGGAGCCGTGAGGCGGTGGCGGCGCGGCCTGCACCGCGCTTGGGAGTGGCTCAGGGCCGGGGCGCTGCTCGAACACGGCCGCGAGCTGGAACTGATGCACCGGGCCATGGGGTTCGCCACCCTCGCGCTGGTGACGCTCGCGCCGCTGCTGATCGTGGTCGCCGCCGCCGATCCGCTGGTGCGGGGCGGTTTCGCCTCCTGGCTCACCGACGGCATGGGGCTGTCCGGGCGGTCCGCGCGCGTGGTCACCGATGTCATCAGCCCGCCGCGCAAGGTCATCGGCACCACCAGCGTCTGGGGTGCCGTCCTGCTGGCCGCCTTCGGCGTGGCCTTCGGCGGCAGCGTGCAGAACGCCTACGAACGGATCTGGGGCCTGGCCGCCGGCCCCTGGCACCGGGTCTGGCGGCAGGCGACCTGGCTGGTGGTGCTCACCGGCTACCTCTACCAGGAGGTGGCGACCAAGGAGGCCCTGCACGGGGGCCAGCGGATCGCGCTGTCCACAGTGAGCGGCATCGCGTTCTTCTGGTGGGGGCAGCGCTTCCTGCTGGGCGGCCAGGTCCGCTGGCGCGCCCTGCTGCCGGGCGCGCTCGCCACCGTCGTCGGGCTGGTCGGCCTGCGCGCCTTCTCCTACCTCGTCTTCACCCCGCTCATCGTCACCAACGCGCTCAGCTACGGCGCGGTCGGCACCGTACTCGTGGTGGAGTCCTGGCTCATCGGCGTCGGCTTCGTCCTCTACGGCGGCGCCCTGTTCGGCCGCTGGTTCACCGAACACCACTGGATGCCGGCCCACCACCGAGGGGACGAGGCTCACAAGCCGGGCCGCGGAAAGTACTGAACACGCGCGGCGGACGCTACGTCAGCTGGCGGCGCACCAGCTCGTGCAGCCGGCCCGTGGTGTCGGCGAGCAGCTGGGCCGGCGAGCCGTGCTGGACGACCTTGCCGTCCTCCATCACGATCACCCGGTCGGCGTCCAGAACCGTCGACAGCCGGTGCGCGATGACGACGCGGGTGGCGTTCAGCTTGCGAGTGCTGTCGATGACGATGCGCTGGGTGTCGTTGTCCAGGGCACTGGTGGCCTCGTCGAAGAACAGGATCCGCGGGCGCCGGATCAGGGCCTGGGCGATCATCAGGCGCTGCCGCTGACCGCCGGAGATCGCGCCGCCCGCGGCCACGATCGTGTGCAGACCCATCGGCATCCGCTTGATGTCCTCCGCGAGCCCCGCCATCTCGGCCGCCGCCATCGCCTCCTCCGGCGTGTACGGCTCGGTGCCGCAGATGACGTCCAGGATGGAGCCGGTGAACGGCTGCGCGTGCTGCAGCACGACCCCGCACTGGCGGCGCACCGCCGACTGGTCGAGCGCCGCGAGGTCCTGGCCGTCGTACAGGACACTGCCGGAGACCGGTTTGTCGAAGCCGATGAGCAGCCTGAGCAGTGTGGACTTGCCGCAGCCGCTCGGGCCGACGACCGCGACGAACTCGCCCGGCCGGATGGCGAAGGACACGTCGTCCAGGACGAGCGGGCCGTCGTCGGCGTACCGGAACGAGAGCCGGCGGGCCTCGATCGCGCCCGTCAGCGGGCCCGGGCGGGTGCTCGCCTCCCGCACCTCGGGCGTCGCCTCGAAGACCGGCTTGATCTCCTCGAACAGCGGCAGCGCGGCCACCGCGGAGACGAAGGAGCCGGTCAGCTGGGTGACCGAGGTCAGCACCATCGTCACGGACGTGTTGAAGGTGAGGAAGTCCGCCGCCGACATCGCGCCCCTCGCCGGGCCCGCGAGCAGCATGAACATCAGCAGCGTGCACACCGGCAGATAGATCCCGCCGAGCACGGTGGTGAGGTTCTTGATCCGGCCGACCTTCTGCTGCAGCTCCCGGCTGCGCGCGAACTCGCGTGCCCAGGCCGCGTAGGCGTAGTTCTCGGCCGCCGCCACCCGCAGCTTGGGCAGGCCGCGCAGGGTCTGGAAGGCCTGGTTGTTCAGCTTGTTGCCGAGCACCACCAGCTTCCGCTGCCAGCGCATCTGCCACAGCCCGAGCCCCAGGAACACCGCCGCGATCACGACGAGCATGCCGATCGCCGCCATCGCCATCGACGGGCTGTACCAGAACAGCAGGCCCAGGTTCATCCCGCCGACCGTCACGGACTGCGCGACCACCGGGCCGACGCCCGCCAGCAGCCGGCGCATCGCGCTGATGCCCATGGCGGCACTGGCGAGTTCACCCGTGGAGCGCTGGGTGAAGAACCGGGTGGGCAGCCTGAGCAGCCGGTCCCACACGGCGGGCTGCAGCGCGGCCTCGATCCGGCCCTCCAGCCGCAGGATGGACAGGTTCTCCAGCAGCGTGAACGCCGCCGCCACCACCCCGCTCACCATCACGGCCAGGCACACCTGGACGATCAGGCCCTCCTGCGCCCGCGGCACGTACTCGCCGAGCACCTTGCCGGTCGCGACCGGCACCAGCGCGCCGATCGCCACGGTCACCAGGCCCGCGAGCAGCAGACCGATGAGGTCACCGCGGGTGCCCTGGAGGCTGAACCGGAGCAGACCGAACGGCGACAGCTCCTTGTCGGGCAGCGGCCGGTAGAACATCACCGCGCGCGGCTCGAACTCTTCCGCGTTCGCCTTCTCGATCGGCGTCTCGCGCCCGGTGCCGGGGTGGACGGCCACATAGCCGCCGCGCCGCCACAGCAGTGCGACCGGCGCCCCGGACAGCGCCCGGTGCCCGACCAGCGGGCCCACGTTCTCCCGCCACCAGCGCCCCTGCAGCCGTACCGCCCGGGTGCGCACCCGCGAGGCGAGCGCCACCCGCTCGACCGGATCGAGGCGTTCGCTCTCGGTGCCGCCCTGCGCGGGCTCCGCCAGGGTGATCCCGGCCGCCTCGGCGACCAGCTTGCAGACCGCGTAGCCGGCATCCGCGTCGGCGGCCGTCGTGCGGCGGGCCGAGCGCTTGCCGATGGAGGCCAGCAGCGTCTGGTCGGCCTGGGCGCGCACCGCCTCACCGGCCTTGATCCCGGCGGCCGTGCGGTTCTCGTGCGTGCGCTCCAGCTGCTCGATCCACCGGTCCAGCGCGGTCAGCAGCCGGTACTGCTGGTCGACCATGGACTGCCACAGCGCCGGGTCCATCAGCAGATCGGCGGCGGCCTCCGCGCCGTACAGCGAGCTGTACTGGACGCTGCCCGGCGGCACCTGCATCCAGAACACGTCGTCGTCGGTGGGGGTGGCGGCGCGGTCCTCGGCCATCGGCGCCTGGAACAGGACGGACAGGCCACGGCCGACGCCGAGCGCGACCGCGTACTCCAGCGGGCTGGTCGCGGGCGGCACGTACTGGGGGTTGCCGTACTCGTCGTACGACCAGGTCTGGGTGTTCGCGGGCTGGTACAGCTCGCGCAGATTGATCCGGTGCACCACGCAGTCCCGGACCGGGCGGGCCACCAGCGTGTGCTGGGGCCCGGCGACCGGGCCGAGCAGCAGGGCGCCCGCCTCCAGCCGGCCCAGGTGGTGCCAGTGGCCCTGCTGGCCGGCGTCCACCGCGAACAGGTCCAGTGCGCCGGCCGCGACCAGCCACAGCACCTGCGGGCCTTCCAGGTCCAGGCGGTTGTGACCGGCGCAGTCGATGCGCGTGCCCAGGGAGCCCAGCGCACCGAGGACGAGATCGCCTTCGTACCCCTCCTGCACAGTCGTCATCTCATCGCTCCCTGACCAGCGCGGCGTACGCGCCGCCGTGCGCCACCAGCTCCTCGTGCCGCCCACGCTCGACGACCGTGCCGTGCTGGAGCACGACGATCTCGTCGCTGTCGCGGACGGTGCTCAGCCGGTGGGCGATCACCACACAGGCGCAGCCGCGCCGGCGCAGGTTGTCCATCACGATCAGTTCGGTCTCCGCGTCCAGCGCGCTGGTCACCTCGTCCAGCACCAGGATGCTCGGCCAGCGCACCAGCGCCCGCGCGATCTCCAGGCGCTGGCGCTGGCCGCCGGAGAAGTTGTGGCCGTCCTGCTCGACCTTGCTGTGGATGCCGCCGGGCCGGCGCATCACCACGTCGTACAGAGCCGCGTCCTTCAGCGCCTCCACCACGGCATCGTCCGGGATCGACGGATCCCACAGCGCTACGTTGTCGCGGACCGAACCCTCGAAGAGGAACACGTCCTGGTCGACGAAGGAGACGGAGGCGGCGAGCGCGCCGCGCGGAATGTCCTCCAGACGGCGGCCGTCGATGCGGATCACCCCGTCCCACGGCGCGTACAGGCCCGAGATCAGCCGGGACACCGTCGACTTGCCGCTGCCGGAGCCGCCCACGAGCGCCACCTGCTGCCCCGGACCCACGATCAGGTCGAAGCCGGTCAGCAGCGGCTGGTCCAGCGGGCTGTAGCCGAAGGTGACGTTCTCCAGCTCGACGTGCCCGTGCAGCCGGCGCGTGGAATCGCCGCCGCCCGGGCGGGCGTAGAGCGGGTCGGCCTGGAAGTTCTCCACGTCCTTCAGGCGGGCCACGTCGGCCGCGAAGTCCTGGATCCGGCCCGCCACCCCGTTCAGCCGGGTCAGCGGGGCGGTGAAGCGGGTGACCAGCGCCTGGAAGGCGACCAGCAGACCCACCGAGATGTGCCCCTCGACCGCGCGAAGCCCGCCGATCCACAGGATCAGCGCGCTGTTGAAGGTGGCGAGCGTCGGCGCGACCACCCCGAGCCAGGCGCTCGGCACCCCGAGTCGCTGCTGTTCCTCCAGGGTGGTGGCGTGCTGCCCGGCCCACTTGCGGAAGTAGCCGTCCTCACCGCCGGTCGCCTTCATCGTCTCAATCAGCTGGAGACCGGTGTACGACGTGTTGGTCAGCCGTGCCGTGTCCGCGCGCAGCTTCGCCGTGCGGGTCGCGCGCAGCCGTACGACCAGGCGCATGGCGACCACGTTCAGCAGGGCCACGCCGATGCCGACGAACGTCAGCTGCGGGTCGTAGGTGTACAGCAGCACCGCGTACAGCACGACGACGATCGCGTCCACGCCGGCCGCCGCGAGGTCGCGGGCCAGGGTCTCGGCGACCTGGTCGTTGGACTGCAGGCGCTGCACCAGGTCGGCGGGGGAGCGCTGGGCGAAGAACGTCACCGGCAGCCGCAGCAGATGGCGCAGGAACCGGGCGCTGGACAGCGTGGAGGAGATGATCCGGCCGTGCAGCAGGTTGGCCTGCTGCAGCCAGGTCAGCACCAGCGTGAGCAGCACACACGTGGCCATCGAGGCGAACAGCACGCCCAGCAGGGAGGTCTGGCCGCCGATGAGGAACTTGTCGATGTAGGTGCGGCTGAGCGCGGGCACGGCCGCGCCGACCGCGACCAGCAGCAGGCTGGCCAGGACGGCGGCGGGCAGGGTGCCGGCGGTGCCGCGCAGCCGGGCCGGCATCGCACCGAGCACGCCCGGCTTGCGGCCGCCCTTGGTGAAGCCGTCGCCCGGCTCCAGCACCAGCACCACACCGGTGAAGCTGCCGTCGAACTCCTCCATCGGCACGAACCGGCGGCCCTTGGCGGGGTCGTTGATGTACACGCCCCGCCGGCCGAAGCGGCGGCCCATGCCGTCGAAGACGACGTAGTGGTTGAACTCCCAGAACAGGATGGCCGGTGCGCGCACCTCGGCGAGGGCTGCCAGGTCCGTCTGCATGCCCTTGGCGGTCAGCCCGTAACTGCGCGCGGCCTTCAGCAGGTTGGAGGCGCGCGAGCCGTCGCGGGAGACACCGCAGGCGATCCGCAGCTCCTCCAGCGGGATGTGCCGGCCGTAGTGGCCGAGGACCATGGCGAGGGAGGCGGCGCCGCACTCGACGGCCTCCATCTGGAGCACGGTGGGCGTACGGACCGTGCCGCCACGGGGCTTGGGGACCGGCCGCTTGGCCGGGGCGGCGCGTCTGCGGCCGCGTTCCTGCGTGGTGGTCACGGGAGCAGCCAATCGACGGGATGCTGGTCGGCCAGCCTGATCGAACCGGAGGCGAGCGTCATGGAGTCCAGCCGGAACGGCGGCCCGTCGGTGGTGGACCAGCGGTAACCGCTCTTCGTGCTCGCCGACGTGTCGAGTGCCACCAGGACGGCCACCGGGCGGCCCTTGCCGGTGAACTGCTGGCCGAGCTGGCTGTCGCCGAGGAACGCGGAGATCGACTGGGCGGACTGCGCGGTGCGGTCCACCGACTTCACCCGGCCGCGCAGCACGCCGTAGGTCTGCGTCGGCACCGAGGAGACGGTGAGGTCCACGGAGGCGTGCTCCGGGATGTCGGCGGCGTTCTCGGCGGGCACGTACACCGTCGCGTACAGCGGGTCGGTGGCACGGGCGACCTTCTCCACGGCGGCCACATTGGTGCCGGTCTGGATGATCTGCCCGATGGTGGCGGCGAGCGCGGTGACCCGGCCCGCGGCGACCGTGCGGACCACCGCGGCACCCTGAGCCGTACGGACCTTGACCACGGCGGCGTCGGCGGGGAGTTGGTCGCCCTGTTTCGCGAGGACGGCCGTGACCTGGCCGGACACCGGGCTCTGCAGCAGATAGCTGCCCTGCCCGTGGGTGAGGATGGCCGGTGCGCTCACCGTGGAGGCGACCGAACCGGTCACCGCCCAGACGGAGGCCGCCGCCATCACGACGACGGTGACACCGAGGGCGAGCCAGCCCTGGGGGCGGGCCAGGCGCACCGGGAGGTCCAGCTCTTCCGGTGACTGGAGCTTGGCGAGGGCCTGTTGGCGGAACTGCACGGAACTTCCCTCACCTGTGGGAGAGACGCTGGTGGTTCAGAGCACCCGAAAACCCCGGAGCCGAGGAACGACTCCGGGACTTCCGTATGCGACGAGGCGCGATCAGAGACCGGCGACCAGGTCGGTGACCGGCTGCACGTTCAGGCCGGTGACACCCTCGACGGTGCCGACGGCGGTGTTGACCACACCGGAAACCGGGGCGATGCCGTTGACGGCACCGGTCACGGTGTTCAGGGCGTTCACGGACAGACCACCGGAAACGTTGTCCAGCTCGGCGTCCGAGATCTCGACGGTCTCAACCTGGGGGGTGGAGTTCATGATGGAACTTCCCTTCCTAATGGATATTTCACAAGGGGGGAGCGGCCCCCTCTGGGGACAGACGGACGGCCGCCGGCCGCGGGCACCGGACCCCCGTCTCCGAGAGTCCGCTGCGACCCCCGCGGTGCGATGGATCAAAGCACGCAGGCGGGGCGGGCTTCCAATCAACCAGGGCTCTCACCTGGGAACTTGAGTCACGCAAGGGGTCATCCGTGCAGGCGTGTGCACGCCATGTCGGCGACTCCTTCACATGCGGCACGGCATCGGCGCGTCCGGTCCCTTGCCTGCCGGGCGGCGAATCCGGCACTCCTCACCAAAGGAGTGCAGGGGGGCGCGCGATTGTGCAGATCCCCGGCCGTCAGTGACTTCGTTGAGTATTCAATGTGCAGATTCCCTGAAGGAGGGATTCCGCATCGCGCTCGGAACGGACCGTTACTGATCGGTGGCGGAACGTGTCAGCCCAGAATCGCGTACACCGTGCTCGCCCGGGCCGCGAGCGCCCCGGAGCCGGCGTCGCTCAGGGTGATGTCCGCGAACGCCATCCGGCGGCCCAGCTTCGTCAGGACCGCTTCGATCCGGACATCCGAACCGGTCACTGCCCGCTGGAACGACGTCGACTGCTGCACCGTCGTCATCGGCACGAAACCCCCCCCGCGCAGCGGACACCGCGATCACCGTCGCCGTGTCGGCGGCGGCCATCAGTGCCTGCCCCGAGAGCCCGCCGCCCTCCCGGGCCAACCGCTCCGACCAGGGCAGACGCAGCACCGCCCGGTCCTCGCCCACCGCCTCGACGGTCAGCCCGAGATCGAGCACCCAGGGGGCGAAGCGGGCGGAGAGGATCTTGTCGGCTTCCGCGGGGGTCATCGTCATATGGGGGATTGTTCCCGGCCGCCCCGCACGACACGCACGGCGTGGCCGATTCGCCCTCCCGGTGCGGCAGTTGCGAAACGGAATTGAACACACCGTGCGGCGGGTGCGTACGTACAGCCATCCAGGCGCCCCGATACGAACTGCCATAAGCGGCAGCCCGATACGAACTGCCCGTCAGCGGCAGACCCCCGTACCCAGGAGGTCGAGAAGTTGAGTCACAAGCGAATGCCCAAGCGCAAGGCCGCGATAGCGGTGGGCGGTGTCGCGGCGCTCGGAGCGGCGGCCCTCCTGCTGCCGAACGCCAACGCCTCACAGGACAAGGACCAGGCGTCGGCGGCCGGTGGCGTGAAGACGCTGAAGGCCACCCAGGCGTCCGGCCTCGCCGCCCAGGTCCAGAAGATGCTCGGCGACACCTTCGCCGGGTCGTACTTCGACAGCGCCAAGCAGCAACTGGTCGTCGATGTGGCCGGCGGCGACAACAACGCGATCGCCCAGGCGAAGAACGCGGGCGCGGTCGTGCGCCAGGTGAGCAACAGCGCCCGCGCCCTCAAGGCTGCCGCCGGGACGCTGAAGACCAAGGCGACGATCCCCGGCACCTCCTGGGCCGTCGACCCGCGCACCAACAAGGTCCTCGTCACCGCCGACTCCACCGTCACCGGCACGAAGTGGAACAGACTGCAGTCGACGGTGCAGAGCCTCGGCTCCGGCATGGCGACGCTGCAGAAGTCCGCCGGCGCCTTCAAGACCTTCGTCTCCGGCGGCGACGCCATCTTCTCCCAGACCCAGCAGGGCGGCGTGCGCTGCTCCCTCGGCTTCAACGTCACCGCCTCCGACGGCAGCCCCGCCTTCCTGACGGCCGGTCACTGCGGAGTCGCCGCGAAGGCCTGGTCCGACTCGCAGAACGGCCAGCCCATCGCCACCGTGGACCAGGCCAAGTTCCCCGGCAACGACTTCTCGCTGGTCAAGTACAACGACAAGACCACCCAGGCGCCCAGCGAGGTCAACGCGGGCAACGGTCAGACCGTGCAGATCACCAAGGCCGCCGATGCCACCGTCGGCGAGACCGTGTTCCGCATGGGCTCCACCACCGGCCTGCACAACGGCCAGGTCACCGGGCTCAACGCCACCGTGAACTTCGCGAGCGAGACGAACCCGGGCGGCACCGACACCGTCAACGGCCTCATACAGACCAACGTCTGTGCCGAGGCCGGCGACAGCGGCGGCTCCCTGTTCACCCAGGACGGCAGCGCCGTAGGCCTCACCTCCGGCGGCAGCGGCGACTGCAAGAGCGGCGGCGAGACCTTCTTCCAGCCGGTCACCGCCGCCCTGCAGGCCACGGGCGCGACCCTCGGCAACGGCGGCAACGGCGGCAACGGCGGCAACGCGGGGAACGGCGGCAACGCGGGGAACGGCGGCAACGCGGGCAACGGTGGTAACGCGGGCAACGGCGGAGGCGACCAGTCGGGCTCCGCGGCCCCGTCGGCCTCGGCCGGCGACCCGTCCGGCGCGGGCGGGAACCAGATCGGTGGCGCGGGGGATCAGTCGGGTTCCGCCGCCCCGTCGGCCTCGGCCGGTGACCCGTCCGCTTCGGCCACCGACCCGTCCGGTGTCGGATCCGGCTCTGGCTCCGGCGCCGGCGACCAGTCCGGCAGCGGGAGCGACCCGTCCGGAGCCGGCTCCGCGAACGCCGGGTCGTCGTTGACCGGCACGCGTTAGGCGCTCCGCGGGTAGGGCCGCGACGGGTGGGTGCCGCGATCAGGTCGTCCTTCGCCTGCGGCGACACCGGGGCTGGTCCCGCCCGTGCGGCGGAGCCGCATGCCGAACACAGCCCCGCGCCCCGTCGGGTGCCGGCGGGCACCCGAACGCTCCGGCCGGCCCTACCGGCGGTTCCGGTCAGCCGGGGTGGCCCGGCCCTCCGGCGGGAGGGCCGGGCCGGGTCAGGTGTGCTTGGCCGCGCGCAGCAGCAGGACCGCCACGTCGTCCATCCGGTCCCGGGCCGCCGCGCTGTTCCGGACGAGCTCGTCGGCGAGCTCGTCCAGCGGCTGGTCGCCGATCTCCGACAGCAGCCCGCCGAGCCCCACCAGCGAGTCCTCGATGTCGATGCCCGGCGCCTCCACCAGACCGTCGGTGTACAGGACGAGCACCGATCCGGGCGTGAGGGACACCTCGGTCGTCGGATACACCGCCGCCGCGTCGATCCCGAGCAGCGGGCCGCCCGCCAGGTCCAGCACCCGTACCCGCCCGTCCGGCCGCCGCAGCAGCGGCGGCGGATGCCCCGCCCGCGCCATGACGGCCCGCCCGCGCGCCGGGTCGAGCCGCAGATACAGACAGCTGGCGAACAGCTCGGTGCCGAGGTCGATCAGTAGCCGGTTGGTGCTGCTCATGACCTCGTGCGGCGCCTGCCCGACCGTGGTGTACGCCCGCACGCCGGTGCGGATCTGCCCCATCAGGCCCGCCGCGGTCACGTTGTGCCCCTGGACGTCCCCGATCACGGCCGCCGTCAGCGGCAGACTCGGCACCAGGTCGTAGAAGTCGCCGCCGATGTCCATGCCGTGGGTGGCCGGCAGATAGCGGGCGGCGGCCTCGATGCCGGGCGGCGGGGCGAGTGAGCGCGGCAGCAGGGCCTGCTGGAGCCCGTGCGCGAGCCGGTGCTTGGCGTCGTAGAGCTGGGCCCGTTCCAGCGCCTGCGCGATCAGCCCGCCCAGGGACGTCAGTACGGCCCGCTCGTCGGCCGGGAAGACATGCGGCTCGGCGTAGGCCAGCACACAAGTTCCCACCGGCCGCCCGGACGCGATCAGCGGCAGATACGCCCAGGCCGCGAAGCCGTCCGGACTCGCGTGCCGGCCCGGATAGAGCCGCTCCAGTTCCTCCTGGGAGTCGAAGAACGCCGGTACCCCGCTGTTCAGCACGTGGGTGCCCGGGGTCCGCTCGCTCAGCGGCAGCCCGTGGAACCGCTCGACGACGTGCGGATCGTACCCGCGATGCCCCAGCACATGGAGCCGTCCGCCCTGCGTACCGAGGACCACCATCGCCTGGCTGCCGACCGCCGCGGCCACCTCGTCCCAGATCAGCTGCACCACGTCCTGCACCCCGGCCGCCTCGGTCAGCGCCGCCGCGAGGCCCAGCACCTGGGAGATCGTCACCAGCCGGGAGGGGGACACATCCGCCTGCGGCGCCCCGCGCGCGATCTCCGCCACCGCCCGCGCCCGGCTGATCCGCATGCTCAGCCCGGTCGTGCTCGGATACAACCGGAACGACAGCCACTCGCCCGGCGGGCGCAGCGCCACGAACGACGTCACCTGCTGGCTGAGCAGCGCACCCCGGTAACGGTCCTCGTACATCGGATCGTTCAGCCAGGGCACCGAAACCCACGGCAGCGTGCCGAGCAGGTCCCCGACGGGCCGGCCGAGCAACTCGGCGCCGGCCGCGTTGACGAACGCGATCCGGCCGTGCAGATCCAGCGACACCAGCCCGTACGGCAGCCGGGACACCATCCGCGCCGCCTCCACCGAGCCCAGCGTGTCCGACACGCCCGCCACCGGGGTCGCCACCACCTCGGACGCGTCGAGGGCGAGCGGCCGGCCCTCCCGCGCGGCCCGCTCCAGCCGTAGCGCCAGCCGGTCGCAGGCCGCCCACAGACCGTCGCGCTCCCTGTCGGACAGCTCCGGCGGATGCGCGCCGGGCCAGGTCACGAACACCGCGCCGTACACCTGCCGCTCCGTCGCCACGGGCAGCGCGGCCAGCGCGAACGGGTACGGCAGCACCACCGCGATGCGCGGATAGCGGTGGGCCATCTCCTCCTCGCCACCCACCCATACGAGCCGCCGTTCGCGCGCCGCGTCGGCGACCGGGATCGGCGCGCTCAGCCCGACCCGCTCCCACGGCGCCGCGAATGCCCGGGGCATGCCCGCGTGCACCGTCATCTCCAGCACTCGCTCCTCGGGCCTGAGCAGATACACCGCGCCGGAGTGCGCGTGCACGTCCTGCATCATCGAGACCAGTGCGAGCGACAGCACCGGCAGGGCGGCGGACGCCTTGTCGGCCGCCGGTGCCGGCCCAGGCCCGTCGGACACGGCGACCACCTCCTCCGCGTCGCGCGTCCTGGGGACAAGATTCCCTCGCAGGGGCCCGCCGCGCACGGCGAGCGGCCGCCCGGTCCGGGCACCGGGCCCCATGGTCCGGGGCACCGGGCCCCACCCGGCGGGTCGCCCCCATTACCCCACCCGCCCGCACTCATGCCCGAGGAACCGAAGCGCGGGCGGCGTACGGGCGCCTCGCGTGCGCCCCCGCGCACCCTGATGGCCGGATCTCCGCGCCCGCAGACGGTATCGGCACTCAAGAATGGGCACGCGCTTTCCCAGCCGCAGGTGCGGTGCGGAGGGCCGTGGGCGTGGCGGGCCGCGAGGGGTGAAGAGGGTGTGGACCGCGACGGCAGGGGTGACGACGGCGAACGGGTGTGGGACGACCATCCGAGGGGGCGGGGCATGATCCGGGTGCTGCTGGTGCACGATGCGTGTCTGGTGCGATCGGTTCTGGCGGAATGGCTGAGGGGGGAGCAGGGGCTGGATGTGGACGACACGCCGTGGCGGGGTGCCGCCGCCCGGGTGCGGTCGTCCTGTCCGGACGTGTGCGCGGCGGACCTCGACTGTGCCGACGGCCAAGGGGTGCCCCCGCTCGGCGAGCTGTGTCCGCCCGGCACCGGCGGCAGGCCGCCGGCGCTCGTGGTGCTGGCCCAGGCGAACCGGCCGGGCCTGCTGAAGCGGGCCGCCGAGGCGGGCGCGCTCGGCTTCGTAGACAAGGCCGGCTCACCGGACCGGCTGGTGCGCGCCATCCGGTCCGTCGCCCAGCGGGAACGTTTCGTCGATGACTCGCTGGGCTTCGGCTTCCTCAAGGCGGCCCAGATGCCGCTCACCAGACGCGAGCTGAGCGTGCTGTCGCTGGCCGCCGCGGGCGCGTCCATCGCGGAGATCGCCGGCAGCCTGCACCTGTCCTACGGCACCGTCCGCAACTACATGGCGTCGATCACCCGCAAGACCGGCGCGCGGAACCGCGTCGACGCGATTCGGATATCGCGCGGTGAGGGGTGGGTGTGAGGGAGCAGGGTTGAGGAAGTGTGACTAGCGGGGCAGCGGTGCCGGGCGGGGTGTCCAGCGGCCCGCCAGGTCCCGGTACAGGGGCGAGGCGCGCAGCAGCTCGTCGTGGGTGCCGCAGGTGGTGCGCGCGCCGTCCATGACCAGGATCCGGTCGGCGCGGCGGGCGGAACTGATCCGGTGCGCGACGACGATCAGCGTGCCGCCCGGACGTGCCGCGAAGGCCCGCTCCGCACGCGCCTCCGCCTCCGGATCGAGATGACAGGTTGCCTCGTCCAGCAGGGCCAGCGGGGCGGGGGAGAGGTAGGCACGGGCCAGGGCGATCAACTGCCGCTCCCCCGCGGAGAGCTCCGCCGGATCGACCGGGGCGCTGGGGCCGCCCAGCCTTTTCAGCAGGGGGGTGAGACCGACCGCGTCGGCGGCTGCCAGCAGCTCGGGCTCCGGTACGGGGTCGTCGCGGAAGAGGGTGAGGTTCTCGGCCAGGGTGCCGGTATGGACGTAGGCCTCTTGCGGGATGAGCACGGTGGCCTGCGGCGCGGGGCTGGGGCGGTCGTGGATGCGGATGGTGCCTTGCTGCGGGGTGAGCAGGCCGGTGATGAGGCTGGTGAGCGTGGACTTTCCGATGCCGCTGGGGCCTACGACGGCCAGATGGGCGCCTGCGGGGAGGGTGAGGTCGAGGTTGTGGAGGACGGGTTCGCTGGTGGGGCCGTAGGCGAAGGTGAGGGAGGTGATGGAGAGTGCGTTGTGCGCGCAGGAGGAAGGGGGCAGTGCGGTCGTACGGCGGGTGTCCGGCCGGTGTGGCTGATCGCGCTCACACGGCGGTAGCCGCACCTCGGACTCGGCCCCGTGCCCCCGGGGCCGTTGGACGGTCAGTCGGCCGAGGACCACCGTCAGGCGGGAGCCGCTCGTGCCCAGGCCGTGGATGAGGTTGTTCAGGGCCGGGAGCAGGGACTGGGTGACGTAGGCGAGGGCGCCGACGAGGGCGCCCGGGGTGACGTCGTGGGCGAGCAGCCAGGGGGCGGTGAGCAGGAGCAGGATCGCCGGGAGTTCGCCGCCTACGGCCAGGGCGGCCACGCGGGTCGCGCTCCAACGAGCCAGGGCGCGGGCGGTCCGTAGTTCTGCGTCGGTGCGTCGGCCGATGGCGTCGGCTACGTGCTTCTCGGCGCCGGACGCGGTGATGTCCCGCAACCCCGGGAGCGCTTCGCCCAGTTCCTGGGCCAGTGCCTCGTCGGCGGCGAGGTACGCCTCCTGCCGGCGGGCCAGCGGCTTGAGCGTCGCGGCGAACAGGGCCACCCCGGCGAGCAGCGGAGGCAGGACGACCGCGAGCAGCAGCGGGGCCAACGAACACAGGCCGATCAGGGCGCCGACCGCCGTGAACAGGAACGAACGGGTCACCATCACGACCCCGGCGAGCGTGTCCCGGGCGATCTCCACCTGCTGGGTGAGCCCGGACAGCGCACCCGCGTCCGCCTCCCGCACCCCGCGCGCGACCACCCCCGCCACCAGGCGGTCCCGGGCCGGTTCGACCAGCGCCGCGACCACGCCGTACACCCGCCCGGTCCCGTACGCCCCCGCACACACCGCGAGCCCCGCGGCCCCCAGCCACAGCAGACCCGTCCGCGCGTTTCCGGCCAGGAACCCGGCGTCCAGGGCCCGCGCGAGGGCATATCCGACGACGAAGGTCTGTCCCGCCTCCAGTACGGACCAGGCGCCGAGCCGCACCAGCACCCGCCGGCGCGCCCGCAGAAAGCCCCTTGCCCGCCGCCGCATCAGCGCCGCCGTCAGCCCCGCGCCTCCGTCCCGGTCCCGCGCCGGCATCGCCATCACCCCCGCACCTCCGTCCCGACCTCGCTCCCGCTCCCGACCTCGCTCCCGCTCCCGACCTCGCTCCCGCTCCCGACCTCGCTCCCGCTCCCGACCTCGCTCACGTCCCTGACTTCGCCCTCGCCCCCGAACACGGCCCGGTACTCCGCCTCCCGCCACAGTTCCCGGTGTGTGCCGACCGCTCTGACCCGGCCGGCGTCCAGCCAGGCGACGCGGTCGGCGCGGGCCGCGGTCGTCGCACGGTGGGCGATCAGCAGCCGGGTGCGGTCCGGGTCGGCGGTCAGCAAGGTCTCGGTGATCCGGTGTTCCGTGACCGTGTCGAGGCTGGACAGGGCGTCGTCGAGGATCAGCAGTCGGCCGCCCTGTGCGAAGGCGCGGGCGAGGCCCAGGCGTTGGGACTCGCCACCGGAGCGGGGCGCGTCGGCGGTTCGGGTGGCGTAGCCGTCGGGGAGACGGCGTACGAAGTCGTCGGCGTGGGCGCGCCGGGCGGCGGCGCGGACGGCGGCCGGGGTGGCGGGCGTGCACCCGAAGGCGATGGTGTCCTCGACGGTCGTGCCCGGCAGGGCGGGGCGCTCGAAGGCGTAGGCGACGGCGCGGCGCAGTTCGCCGTGGGTGAGGTCGCGCAGGCGGGCGCCGTCGAGGAGGACCTCGCCCGCGTCGGGGTCGGCGAGCCGGCCGGCGATCTGTGCGAGCAGGGACTTGCCGGCGCCGGAGCGGCCGACGACCGCCAGGGTGGTGCCGCCCGGGATCGTCAGGTCGACGCCGTCAAGGACGGTCCGTCCGCCGCGGAGCGCCGTGACCGAACGTAGCTCCAACCGGCCGCTTCCAGAGGGAAGTTGGCCGTTGCCGTGTTCGGGTGCGGGTTCGGCCAGCACCTCGGCGAGCCGGCCGGTCGCCGCACGGGCCCGGCCGAGCGCGGCCAGCCGGCCGACGAGCGCACCGACGCCCGTGGCGAGCACCGCGTACCGGGAAGCGGCCAGCACCTCGCCCACCGACAGACGGTGCCGGGCCAGCAGCAGTCCGGCCACCGCCAGCACGCCCAGGTTCAGCAGCGGTGCCACGGTGACCGCCTGTGCGGCGGCCCTGCCCTGCACCCGCCACATGCGGTGCCCGGCGCGCGACAGTTCGGGCAGCGGCGCAAGGATCCGGGCGGTCTCGCGGTCCTCGGCGCCCGCGGCCCGGATCGTACGGGACCCGCCGACCGCCTCCGCCAGTGCGCGGGCGATCCGGCCCTGCGCCCGTTGGTAGTCGGCCACGCACGCCGTCGTGTCCCGGGCGAAGGCGCGCAGCAGCAGGGCCAGCACCGGCGCTCCGGCGAGGAACACGGCCGCCAGGCAGGGGTCGATGAGACCGAGCGCCACCACACCCCCGACGGGCCCGGCGAACGCGGCGAGCAGCGCGGCCAGCGCGCCCGGCGCCGTCCCGGCCTGTGTCGCGTTGCCGACCAGCCGCGCCACCAGGTCCCCGGCACCGAACCGGGCCGTCGCCCGCGGGCCCAGCGCCAGGACGTGCCCGGTCAGCCGCCGGCGCAGCCATGCGGTCGCCTCGGCGTCACAGGTGCCGGTGAGCACGCCCGCGCAGCCGTCCAGCAGGGCCAGCAGCAGGACGAGGCCGGCACAGCCGGCGACCCAGCGGGCGGCCGGGGCGTGGGCCAGCAGCAGGTCCAGGGTGTGGCCGAGCAGGGCGGGCAGGACGAGGCCGGCCGCCGTGGCGGTCGTACTCACGGCGCACAGCGCGGCACAGCGGGCGCCGCCCTGACGCAGCACCGCGCGCGACATCTCACGGCCGGACGCCGAAGTGGCGCTGTCGGGGCGGGAGTTCATCGGCTGGGGCCTCGCTCGGGTCGAACGGGAACGGGAAGGCTCCGGACGGCCTCTCCCACCGGGGAGGGTGCCGTCCGGAGCCGTGGACTCACCGGCCCGGTCAGAGACAGAGCAGAACGCTCGCCGCGGAGACGCAGGAGAGCAGGCTCACGGTGCTTGCGCCGTCGTGTGCGTCGGTCTCGGACTCGAGGGTCTGCAGGTCGAGAAGTGCCATGGTCGTTGTCCTTTCCCTTGGTTCGGGGACGGGGTTGTGTCACGACTCCGTCAGAGTGCGGAGCCGCGGGTGGGGGCCGCCGGTGGCGGCGGGAGGAAGGGCAGGTGCGCGGTGTCGGCGCCGTCGCGGGCCGCGGCGAGCGCGAGCAGACAGCCCGCCGTGCCCGTGGCGAGGTCCATGGAGAGCCGCATCATCTGGTGCCCGGGGAAGGCCAGTTGGCCCTGATAGTCCATCGCGAACCAGCCGAGCCCCGCGATCTGCTGCTCCAGCCGCTCCTGTGTGGCGCCCGGGGCGGCGGAGCGGGCGAGGTGCAGGATCATTCCGGCGCGGCCCTGGAAGAGGCCGGGCTGGGCGTAGAAGCGGGAAGTGGCGGCGGTCAGGATGCCGGCCCGGGCGCGCTCGAACGTCACGCGGTCCGCCCGCGCCGCCGAGCCGCTGCCTCCGCGTGCCGCCGCGTCGCTGTCCCGCTGCGTCGGGGAATCGCTGCCCCGGTGGATCGGAGAATCGCTGCCCCGGTGGGTCGGAGCGTCGCCACCCCCGTGCGCCGGAGTACCGCTGTCGGTGTGCGCCAGATAGTCGTCGAGGACCAGCCCGATCCCCGCGCTCCCGTCGCCGAGGTAGGGCAGCGTCCGCCAGCCCTCGTCCACCTCCAGGCCGCCACCCGCCTTCTGGGTGACGCAGCGGTCCAGGTCACGGCGGAGCGCCTCGCCCGCCGCCGTCAGAAAGCGGCTGTCAGCGGTCTGCTCGTACCGCCGCAGGAGGAACAGCGCGGGGCCGCTCGCGCCGCGCAGCAGTCCGGCGCGCCGGTTCGGGGTGTCCGGGACCGGTTCGGCGAGTCGCCGTACGAGGATGTCGGCGGCCTCGGCGGCGTGTTGCCGCAGGGCCGGTTCACCGGTCGTGTCCGCGAGCCGGGCCAGGACCAGGCCCAGCCCGGCGAGTCCGCCGTGCAGGTCGGAGGCGAGCGCGTGCCAGTTCTCCCGCAGGATGCCGTCGATCAGGTCCAACGCCCGCTGCCGGTGGCCGAGTTGGTCGAGGACCAGGGCGACGCCCGCGAGGCCGTCGTACAGGCCGAGCGGGGTGCCGGGCGGCGGCGGGGCGGTACGGTCGAGCAGCCAGCGCTCGCCCTCGTCGTAGCGGCCGGCCCCGGACGCCTGGAGCGCGTACAGCACCCCGGCCGCGCCGTGCGCGATGCCGAGGCCGCCGCCGTCCGCGAACTGGGCGATGTCACCGGGGAAGAGCCGGTCGTCGCGTTCCGGGGTGGCGCAGGCGAGGATCGCCTTCACCATCGAGTCCCGGCTGTAGGGCCAGTCGCCGGGTACCACCGGCGGGGCGGGCCGGCTGCGCCGCCCGCCCGCGACGTCCCGGGTGATCTCCGCGACCGCCTCGTCCAGGAAGGCACGCGGCACGTCCGGGAACTGCTCGGCGATCACCTCGGCGAGATGCGCCGCCTTGCCGCGGTCCACCACGAACAGCGTGGTCACCGGCAGGAACAGGGCGAGCCGCAGACAGGCCAGCGCATAGCGGTCGACATCGGTGCCGCGCCGGTCCGGCGGGGCGAAGAAGCCGGGGTGGGCGACGGTCTGCCGGGCGTTCTCCGCGGCTGGGGCGGCGGCCTCGAAGTCGATGAGAAACACCGACTGTTCGTCCTCGGCCACCATGATGTTGAAGACATGCAGGTCGTTGAAGACCAGCCCGCGCTCGTGCACCGCCGCCACCGCCCGCTCCACCGCCGCGTGGATCCGCAGCGCCCACGCCGTGTACGCGGCGATCCGGGCCGGGTCGGGATCGGGCGTGAGCAGTGGATGCCGTTCGGCGAAGAAGGAATTGAGCGGACGGCCCGCCAGGTGGTCCATGACCAGGAACCGGTGCTCGCCGAGCGTGAACCAGTCCCGTACCTCGGGCACCACACCGGTCCCGGCGACCCGTTCCAGCGCCGCCTTCTCCCGCTCCAGCCGGGCCACCGCGTCCGCGCCGTCGGCGGCGAGCCCCGCGTGCGGCCGGGCCTCCTTGAGCACCACCCGGCGTCCGCTAGGCGTGTCGGTGCCGGCGTACACACCGCCGCCGTTGGAGAAGTGCAGCGCCTTCTCGATGCGGTACGGCAGCTCGCCGACCGTCGTGGTGTTGCGCGCCTCCAGATGCGGCCGCAGGAACGCGGGCAGCGTCACCCACTCGGGCACCTGGAAGGACGGCGCCCGCCGGTCCGGCACCAGCCCGCCCGCGCCGTCGGCGACGGCGAGGACCAGCGAGCCCCGCTCGTCCACGACGTACCGGCGGGCGAAGGCGCCGTAGCGGACATAGAGCGGACCGTCGTGCCAGCGCAGGTCGGTGAGGATGTACGGCCCCTCGAAACCCTCCAGCAGCGCGCCCAGTTCACGCAGCGTCCGCTGCAACTGATCCTCGTCCGCCGGATACACCGTGACGAACTTGCCGCTCGTGTCGCGGCCGGCGTACTTGGCGTTGCGCAGGTGCAGCAGGTGCGGGCCCGGCACGAACTTGAAGGGGATGCGGCGCGGCACACAGTAGTCCCACACGATGCCCGCGATCCGCTCCGCGTTCGCGGCGGTCGCCGAGGCGTGGATCTTCCAGCCCTGCGCCGGTGCGTCGAGCGGCGCGCCGGCGGAGTCCACCGGGGTCAGTGTCAGCCAGTCGCCGGAGCGCGCCGCGTGCCAGCCGTCGGGGACGGTGCGACGCGCCGTCGCGAACAGCGGCGCCGGCTCACCGCCCGCCCCCGCGAGCCGGTCGGGCGTGTCGTAGAAGTGCCCGTCGGCGAGCGCGTACACCTCGTACCGCTTGTCCATGCGCCTTACGCCCTCCTCGTGTGAACGGAGAAGACACTCGCAGGAGTCGGGAGGTCGCGGACAGTCACGTCTGTCACGAGGACACCGTGCGGAACTCATGGGTCAAGATGCGTTCGGCGACTTTCGAACGAACCGGACACGCCGGACCATCCGAGCGTTCGCAGGGGCTGCGCGGCACGCCCGTACGCGCTGTAATGGCGAACGTGGTCAGTGAGGGCGCTGCGATCAGCGGAACGCGTACAGCGCCGGAGCGTGCCGAAGCCGCCCTGGACACCCTCACCACGGCACCCGCCACGCCGGACCGGCTCCGCCGGGTCCTGGAACAGGCGCTGGTGTTCGCCGGGGCGTCCTTCGCCGGGGTGTACACGCCCGGCGACGACCCGGCCCAGCTGTCCCTCGCCGAGTCGGCGGGCCTGCCACGCACCCTGTACGGGCTCCGCGACGGCTATCCGGCGGCCGGCGGTTCCCCGGTCGCCGAGGTCAACCGCACCGGGCGCCCGCGCCGGCTCGGTCCCGAGGAACTGGCCGGCTGCCCCGAGGCGCGGCGCATCCAGTCCCCGGACTTCTCCGTGGCCGTCCTGCCGCTCGGCCCGGCGGGCGCCGGCTGTCTGCTGGCCGTCAGCGAGCACCCCGGCGGCTTCGGCCCCGACGACCGTGCCTGCCTGGAGCTGATCGCCCGCGCGGTCGCCGCGCCCGTCCCGGCCGCCCCCGCGGCGGACGGCGGCGAGCTGCGGCCGGACGCCTTCAGCCTGGCCATGGACAGCGGCCGGATCGAGGTCGGCGACGAGATCCTGCGGCTGTTCGGGCTCGGCCGGGACACCTTCGACGGCCGGGTCGAGACCCTCCTCGCGCTCACCGTGCCCGAGGACCTGCCCGCGCTGATGTCCGTCGTCGAGGCCGACCACATGTCGATCGGCGAGCGCGAGCTGGAATTCCGCGTCCTCCAACCGTCGGGACCGCCCAAGTGGCTGCGGCTGCGCGGCCGGCTGCTGCCCGGCGGCGAGGGGCGCACCGCCCGGCTCGTCGGCACCGTCGCCGACGCCTCCACCCTGCGCTCCGACGTCACCGACGTGGCCCGGGTGCAGCGCCTGGCCGCCGCCCTCGCCACCGCCGGCACCGTCGAGGACGTAGGCAAGGCCGTCGTCGCCGCGCTGCGCCGGCCGCTGCACGCCGACCGGATCGCACTCGCGGAACTGGAGAACGACCGGCTCGTCGTCACCGTCCTCGACCCTCCCGAACCCGAGGCCTGGCCCGAGCTGTGGCGCAGCGAGTGGCGCACCGAATGGCCCGACGCGCCGGTGCGTGCCATGCCGACCCTGGCCGCCGTGCTGCGCGCCGGCCGCGCCCGGATCTGGCCGGCCGGCAGCGCGCTGGAGCCCGCCCTCGCCGAGGTCGGCCCCGGCGGCCTCGCCGTGCTGCCGCTGCCCGCCGGCGGCCGCATGGCCGGCGCCTGCCTGATCGGCTGGGACCGCCCGCACGACTTCGGCCCCGACGAACGCGCCCTGCTCACCGCCTGCGCCGGCCTCGCCGGCCAGGCCCTGCTGCGCGCCCACGCCTTCGACGCCGAGCACGAACTCGTCGGCATGCTCCAGCGCACCCTGCTGCCACGCCGCCTGCCCCGGCTGCCGGGCGGGATCGCCGTCGCCCGGTACCTGCCGACCACGGCCGGTCTGGAGGTCGGCGGCGACTGGTACGACGTGATCCCGCTCGCCGACCATCACGTCGCCCTCGTCATCGGCGACGTACAGGGCCACAACGCGGGCGCCGCCACCCTGATGGGCCAGATGCGTACCGCGCTGCGCGCCTACGCCACCGAGGGCCACCCGCCGGACGTGGTCGTCGCCCACGCCAACCGGCTGCTGCTGGAGATGGAGACCGACCTGTTCGCCACCTGCGCCTATGTCGACGTCGACATGGAGGAGGGCACCGCCTGGTGCGTGCGCGCCGGACATCTGCAGCCCGTGCTGCGGCACCCGGACGGCACCGCCGAGATCGTCCGCGCCGAGGGCGGCCCGCCGCTCGGGGTGCTCGGCCAGGCCGATTTCCCGATGACCCCGCTGCGGCTGCAGCCCGGCGCGGTGCTCGCGCTGACCACCGACGGGCTGGTGGAGTCGCCGGGCGCCGACATCGACGTCGGCATGGACCGGTTCGCCGCCCGGCTGGCCGCCGGCGACCCGGCGCACCTCGGGCTCGTCGCCGACGCGCTGCTCACCGGCGCCCTCCGCGGCGACGACGTGGCCCTGCTGCTGATGCGCTACGACGGCATGGCGGTACGCCCGCTGCGCGAGAGCTGGACCGTGTGGCGGGTACCGGAGGCGGTCCGGCACGCCCGCCGCTTCACCCGGCGCACCCTGCGCACCTGGGGCGTCTCGCCGGACACCATGGACGCGGCCCTGCTGGTCGTCTCCGAACTCGTCACCAACGCCCTCGTGCACACCGACGGTCAGGTCCGCCTCGACATGAGCCTGGTCAACCACCGGCTGCGGCTCGCGGTCGCCGACTCCTCCCCGCGCAGCCCCGTCAAGCCCACCAGCATCGGCTGGGAGGCCACCGGCGGCCGCGGCATCCTCCTGGTGGAGGCCGTGTCCGCGGCCTGGGGCACGCTCCCGGTCAGCGGCGGCAAACAGGTATGGGCGGACCTCGCACTCGAGGGCTGACGGCGGCAGTCGGGGCCGTGGGTGGCGGTTGACTCCGGCGGTGGGTTTCGGTTTCTGAGGGTTGTGGGTGGTGGTCGGCGTCGTGGGTGGCGGTTGACTCCGGTGGCTGACCCGGGCGGGTCGGTCTTGGCTCCCGAGGACTGAGCGCTGCAGTCGGCTTCGTGACCGGCGGGCCGATGCCGGCGGTCGGTCCCGGACCTCTACGGCTCACCGATGCTGTGGGCTCCGGTATGTGGCGGCTGGGTTCTGCGGTGGGTCTCGTGCGGGGCGGCTGGGTCCCACGGCGGGCCCCGTGCCCGGCGGCCGGCAGCCTCGGGTCGGCCCGGTCGGCCCCGTGCCCGCCGCCCCGGTCGGGTCGGCCTCGGCCCCGGCGGCCGGCCTCCGTCGTCGGCTCCGTAGGTGTCGGCTTCGTAGGCCTCGGCTGACGGCCACACGGGTGCGATCACAGGTGCGTTCCGGCAGGTTGGAGAGGTGCTCCGGGCAGCGGTGCCTAGGGTCGATCGGTGTGCCACACACCTTCGAAGAGCTCGTGCAGAAACAGCGCGCGGCCGACGCGGCCCATGCCACGGTCGAGGAGCTGCGGGACGCGTACGGCCCGCCGGCCGAGCGGAGCATGACCGGCGCCCAGTCCGGCACCTACGAGACCGCGCTGCGCGCCTGGCGGGACCTGGCCCGGGACGTGCAGACCGCGGTGAGCGAGTACGCGAAGGCGACCGGCCGGGCACGCCCCGAGGTCGAGGCCGAGGTGGCCCGGGCGGCGGCGGAGCCCGAGGACGCATGAGCCGGGTCGGCCGCCGCACCGAGCGGCTGGTGGACGCCGCCGACGCCCGGCTGCCCGTGCTGGACGGCGGCCCGCTGCTGCGCAAGGCCTTCCCCGACCACTGGTCCTTCCTGCTCGGCGAACTCGCCTTGTACAGCCTGCTGGTGCTGATCCTGACCGGGGTCTGGCTGACCCTCTTCTTCCAGCCGGAGACGCGCGAGGTCGTGTACACGGGCCCCTACGCGCCGCTGCGCGGAGTGCGCATGTCGGCCGCCTTCGACTCCACCCTGCACATCAGCTTCGACGTGCGCGGCGGACTGCTGATGCGGCAGACCCACCACTGGGCCGCGCTGGTCTTCGTCGCCGCGATCGGCGTGCACATGCTGCGGATCTTCTTCACCGGCGCGTTTCGCCGACCTCGCGAACTGAACTGGGCCGTCGGGCTCACCCTGTTCGTGGTCTCGCTGGCCGAGGGCTTCGCCGGCTACTCGCTCCCCGACGACCTGCTCTCCGGGACCGGGCTGCGCATCGCAGAGGGCATCATGCTGTCGATCCCGGTCGTGGGCACGTACGTGGCCTTCTTCGTGTTCGGCGGCCAGTACCCGGCCCACGACATCGTCACCCGCCTGTACCCGGTGCACGTCCTGCTGCTTCCCGGTGCCCTCGTCGCCCTGGTCGCCGTACACCTGATCCTGGTGGTGCATCTCAAGCACACCCAGTGGCGCGGCCCGGCCCGCACGCAGCGCAACGCCGTGGGCAAGCCGTTCTTCCCGCAGTTCACCGCCTCCTCCGGCGGCCTGGCCGTCGCCGCCACCGGCCTCCTGGTGCTCCTCTCCGGCCTCGCCCAGGTCAACCCCGTCTGGAACTACGGCCCCTACCGCCCCGACCAGGACTCCACCGGCTCCCAGCCCGACTGGTACGTCGGCTTCCTGGAGGGCGCGCTGCGGCTGGTCCCGCCGTGGGAGACGAACATCGCGGGCCACACCCTGATGTGGAACGTGCTGCTCCCGGCGATCGTCCTGCCGGGCCTGCTGTTCGCCGTGCTCTACGCCTACCCCTTCGTGGAGCAACGGCTGACCGGCGAGTGGCGGACCGAGCGGCACCTGTGCGACCGCCCGCGCGAGCGGCCCGTCCGCACCGGGCTCGGCGTGGCGGGCACCGTGTTCTACGGCGTACTGCTGCTGGCCGGCGGCAACGACGTCATCGCCCAGACCTTCCGTATCTCCGTCAACGGCCTCACCTGGGTACTGCGCATCGCCCTGATCGCGGCACCGGTCCTCGCCTTCCTGGTGACCCGGTGGCTGTGCCGGGCCCTCACGGCGGCCGAGAGCGAGCGGCTGGCAGCGGGCGTGCCCACCGGCGAGATCCGGCAGAGCGTCACCGGCGGCTACGAGAGCGACCACGCGCCCGTCAGGGCGTTCCGGCCCGGCGCCCCGCGCAGACCGCTCACCGGTGCGCGTACTGGAACACCATCCCGTACACCCCGCGCGCCAGAACGCCCAGACCGATGAGGAACAGCCACAGCCCGAAGACCACCCCGGTCGCCGTCACCGCGAAACCGAGCGCGGTGAGAATCGGCCACAGGCTCTCGTCGGGGAAGAACGCCACCGGTCCGGCCCCGTCCGCCACTTCCGCGTCGGTGCGGTCCTGCGCCCGCGTCCCCCGGCGCCGGTACTGGATCAGGCAGAAGAACGCGACCAGTGCGGCCATGCCGCACGCGACGACCAGCGCGACCGTGCCCGTCTCGTCTCCCGACCACACCCCGTACAAGGCCGCCGACCCGCCGAAGAACAGCGCGACCCCGCCGAACAGCATCGCCTCGGCCCTCACCGGATGCCCTCCGCCTCGGCCCCGCCCACGACCTCCGGATGGTGCAGGTCGAAGGCGGGCGACTCCGAGCGCACCCGGGGCAGCGCCAGGAAGTTGTGCCGCGGCGGCGGACAGGACGTCGCCCACTCCAGGCCACGCCCCCACCCCCACGGGTCGTCCACGGTGACCTGCTCGCCCTTGGCGGTGGTGCGCCACACGTTGTAGAGGAACGGCAGGGTGGAGACGCCCAGCAGGAACGCGCCCGCCGACGACAGGGTGTTGAGGAGAGTGAAGCCGTCGCTGGGCAGATAGTCCGCGTACCGGCGCGGCATGCCCGCCTCACCGAGCCAGTGCTGCACCAGGAAGGTCAGCTGGAACGCCGGGAACAGCAGCCAGAAGTGCAGCTTGCCGAGCCGCTCGTCCAGCATCTTCCCGGTGAACTTCGGCCACCAGAAGTAGAACCCGGCGAACATCGCGAACACCACCGTGCCGAACAGCACATAGTGCAGATGCGCCACGATGAAGTAGGTGTCGGTCAGATGGAAGTCCAGCGGCGGCGAGGCGATCAGCACCCCGCTCAGCCCGCCCAGCAGGAAGGACACCAGAAAGCCCAGCGACCACAGCATCGGCGTCTCGAACGAGACGGACCCGTGGACCATGGTGCCGATCCACGCGAAGAATTTGATGCCCGTGGGCACCGCGATCAGGAACGACATGATGGAGAAGAACGGCAGCAGCACCGCGCCCGTCGCGAACATGTGGTGCGCCCACACCACCGCCGACAGCATGGTGATCGCGATCGTGGCCCCGATCATCGGCAGATAGCCGAACAGCGGCTTGCGGGAGAACACCGGCAGGATCTCCGAGATGATCCCGAAGAACGGCAGCGCCACGATGTAGACCTCCGGATGCCCGAAGAACCAGAACAGGTGCTGCCACAGCAGCGCGCCCCCGTTCGCCGCGTCGAAGACGTGCGCCCCGAACTTCCGGTCCGCCTCCAGCACCAGCAGCGCCGCCGCGAACACCGGGAACGCGGGCAGGATGAGGATCGAGGTGAACAGCACGTTCCAGGTGAAGATCGGCATCCGGAACATCGTCATGCCGGGCGCGCGCAGGCACAGGACGGTGGCGATGAAGTTCACGGCGGTCAACGTCGTCGACACACCCGACACCACCAGCCCCATCGCCCACAGGTCGCCGCCCGCGCCGGGGGAGAAGTAGGCGCTGTTCAGGGGCGCGTAGGCGAACCAGCCGAAGGCCGCCGCCCCGCCGGGCACCAGAAATCCGGAGACCACCATCAGCCCGCCGAACAGGTACATCCAGTACGACAGCGCGTTCAGCCGCGGGAAGGCCAGGTCGGGCGCGCCGATCTGAAGCGGCATCACGGCGTTGGCGAACCCGGCGAACATCGGCGTCGCGAACAGCAGCATCATGACCGTGCCGTGGATCGTGAAGAACTCGCCGTAGCCGTGCTCGTTCAGGAACTGCAGACCCGGCCGCGCCAGTTCCGCGCGCATGGCGAGGGCGAGCAGCCCGGCGAACAGGAAGAAGCAGAACGCCGTGACCATGTAGAGCCGGCCGATCACCTTGTGGTCGGCGGTGGAGAGCCGGCGCAGGAGGGTCCGGCCGGGACGCGGGGCGGGCGCCGTGTACCGCGCGACGACCTCGACGATGTCCGACATTTCTGATAGTTCCGTCATCCCGCGTGACGCTACCCTGCACACCTTCCCGGCAAACTCTCGTCGACATCGAAGCCATGCCGCAGCAAGGCTCCAGTCATACAAACAGCGGCCGGATTCAGCCCATCGCCATTAGGGCGTTCCTGATGAAGGCTCTGGCGGGCCGGCACGCCCCCGTACCCCGAGGATCATCCGCCGGCCCCGCGCACCGCCGGCGGCCGCACCGAGCCCGCCGGGGAGCACGCCGTGCTCACCGAACTCCCCAGTGGATCCGTCGTGGTGCGCACGGCCGGAGTGTCGTCCGCGCGATGCCGCAGTGTGCCGGTCGCGTCAGGCCGCGTGGGTCTTGGCGAGCAGCTCCAGGATCTCGGCCGTCGTGCCGCTCTCGCCGAGCCGCGGGAAGATCCGCTCGATGCTGTTCGCGTGCGCCTCGGCGTCGGCGTCGGCCATCGCGTCGGTGGCCAGGGTGACGTGGTACCCGTGGGCGTAGGCGTCGCGGGCCGTCGACTCCACACCGATGCTGGTGGCGACGCCGGTCAGCACGATCTGGGTGATGCCGCGGCGGCGCAGTTGGACGTCCAGGTCGGTGCCGTGGAAGGCGCTCCAGTTGTGCTTGGTGACGCGGATGTCGCCAGGGTGGCCGGACAGTTCGTCGACGATGAGGTCCCAGCCGTCGGGGAAGGCCAGGCCCCGCACCTGACGCTCGGTGCGGCCGGGCAGGACGTCCCCGCCGTCGGCGGCGAAGGAGACGCGGACCAGCACCACGGGCAGGTTCCGGGCGCGGAAGGCGTCGGCGAGTTCGGCCGTACGCGCCACCACCTCGGGGCCCGTGTACGGCTGGGTCGGCATCGCCGTGATGCCGTTCTGCAGGTCGATCGCGACGAGGGCGGTACGGGGGTCGAGCGTGGTGAGCGACATGGGTCGGTCAGGCCTTTCCTGGGGTGGTGGGGCGTCGGGGGTGAACCGGGCGAAGGAACCGTCGGGCAGGGGTGTCGCCGGCCATGCGGCGGAGCCGACGAGCATGATTCTCGGCGCGTGCGACGAGCCTGGGTGTCACGGCTGCGACAGCCGTTCCATCAGCTCCAGCGCCCTGAGGACGGTCTGCCGCTCCTCGTCCGTGTAGCGGTCCTGGAAGGTGCGGGCCAGCCACTCCTCACGGACCTGCCGGTTGCCCTCGATCCGGGCCCGACCGGCGTCGGTCAGCGTGACCAGCTGGCGGCGGCCGTCGTCCGGGTCGGGGGCGCGCCGGATCAGACCGTGCTGGTCCAGGGCGGCCAGTGTGGCGGCCATCGACTGCGGACGTACGCCTTCGGCGGCGGCGAGGGCGCTGGCCGTGGCGGCGCCGTGCTTGCCGACCAGGGTGAGCGCCGACTCCTGTGACGGGCTGAGGTCGGTGTCCTGCGCGACCTCGCGGATGCGACGCCGCAGCCGGCTGAAGACCACGCGCAGCTCGCGCGCGGCCCGGGTGGCGGAGTCGGAGATGTCGGCCATGCGGCCAGCCTACGACCGACAGCCATAACTGTCCAGCTCGGACTGTTCAGTCTTACCTGATGAATCCGGAGGCGGTCGCTCGGCTACGTTGTCCCTGTGCGTCTGCTGATGGTGTCCGACACCCACCTGCCGAAGCGCGCCAAGCGGCTCCCGGAGCAGCTGCTGGCCGAACTCCCGTACGCGGACGTGGTGTTCCACGCCGGCGACTGGGTCGACACCGCGACCCTGGACCTGCTGGAGAGCCGCAGCCGGCGGCTCATCGGGGTCTACGGCAACAACGACGGCCCGGAGCTACGGGCCCGGCTCCCCGAGGTGGCGTACGCCGAACTGGGCGGCCTGCGCTTCGGCGTGGTACACGAGACCGGCCCCGCCCAGGGCCGCGAGGCCCGCTGCGCCGCCCGCTTCCCCGACCTCGACGTGCTGGTCTTCGGCCACAGCCACATCCCCTGGGACACCACCGCCCCGACCGGCCTGCGGCTGCTCAACCCCGGCTCCCCGACCGACCGCCGCCGCCAGCCCCACTGCACCTATCTGACGGCCACCGTCGCCGACGGCGCGCTGACCGAGGTCACCCTGCACCGCCTGCCACCGCGCTGACGGGCGGCAGGCAGAACGGACGGCCGACGAACGGCCAGAGCAGGGGCATGGTCAGTGCTCGGTGGTACGTCCGTGTCGTAGCAGCCGTGCCGCTGCCCATGCCAGTGTGGCGATCGCCGCCGCCACCATCGCCGCCCGCTTGGCCACCGGCAGGCCGGCCGTGCGGAGGAGGTCGAGTGGCTGCGGCGCCTCGTCGTCGGCGGTTGGTTCCTCGGCGGTGGGCGCGGCACGCTCGGTCAGGTGCTCCGCCAAGCAGTTCGCGAACTGGCCCACCAGACGGTCGCCCACCTCGGCCAGCACGCCCCGCCCGAACTGCGCCGGGCGGCCGGTCACCGTCAGGTCGGTCCGTACCGACACCGCCGTACCGTCCTGGCGTTCGCTGAGCGTGCCGGTGACCGTCGCCCTGGCCGTACCCTGGCCCCGGGTCTCGCGGCCGCTCGCCACGAGGACCATACGGTGTGCCACCGCGTCCTGCTCCTCGAAGACCGCCGTGCCCCGGTAGGCGACGGTCACCGGGCCGACCTTGACCTTCACGGAGCCGGTCACGGTCGTGCCGTCGTGGCCCTCCACCACCGCACCCGGCAGACAGGGCGCGATCCGCTCGATGTCGAGGAGCGCCTGCCAGGCCTCGTCGACCGGGACGGGGACGGTGAACTCGTGGTGCAGCTCCATGACGTGCTCCCTTCCGACACCCTTCGGACTCCCTTCGGACGCGTCAGACCGCGGTCGGGTGGATGGCTCCGCCGGTCGTGGTCAGGGGCGCGCCGCTGCCGCCCCAACGCAGGGCGACGATCTCGGCGGCGACGGAGACGGCGACCTCCTCGGGCGTACGGGCCCCGAGGTCGAGCCCGAGCGGAGAGCGCAGCCTGGACAGTTCGGCCTCGGTCACCCCGGCCTCGATGAGCCGGGCGCGGCGCTCCTCGTGGGTGAGCCGGCTGCCCATCGCCCCGACGTAGGCGGCCGGGCGGCGCAGGGCCTCCTGCAGCAGCGGCACGTCGAACTTCGGGTCATGGGTGAGGACGCAGATCACCGTGCGGTCGTCGGTCTCCGTACCGGCGAGATAGCGGTGCGGCCAGTCGACCACGACCTCGGCGCCCGCCGGGAAGCGCTTGGGCGTGGCGAAGACCGGGCGGGCGTCGCACACGGTGACCCGGTAGCCGAGGAAGTCGCCGATCCGGGCCACCGCGGCCGCGTAGTCGATCGCGCCGAAGACCAGCATGCGGGGTGGTGGCGCGAACGACTGGAGGAACACCGTGACGGTGTCCTCGCGGCGCTCGCCGTGCGGGCCGTAGTGACGCAGGACCGAGGCGCCCAGCGCGAGTTCGCCGCGCGCGTCGGCGGTGACGGCGACGTCGAGACCCTCCGTGCCGAGCGTGCCCGCCGCCCGGTCCGGCCAGACCGCGAGCGTGGCGGCGCGCGGCGCGGGCCCGTCCACCACCGTGGCCACGGTCACCGGTTCGCCCGCGGCGACCGACGCGGCGACCGTGCCGAACGCCGGGTCCGAGGCGGCGGTCACCGGCCGTACCAGCAGGGTGATCTCGCCGCCGCAGGTGAGGCCGACCGCGAACGCGTCCTCGTCGCTGTAGCCGAAGGTTTCGAGGCGCGGCTCGCCGCTCGCCACGACCTCCTGGGCGAGTTCGTACACCGCGCCTTCCACGCAGCCCCCGGACACGCTGCCCACGACCTCGTCGTCCGGGCCCACCGCCATCGCGGCGCCCGGGTCGCGTGGCGCGCTACGGCTGACCGCGACGACCGTGGCCAGACCGAACGGAATCCCGGCCGCGTGCCAGCGTGCCAGCGCCGGCAGAATCTCACGCACGATCCGCTCCTCTCACCCGGGCCGCACCGGCCTCCGGCTCCGCCGCACCGCGCACCACCGCCGCCAGCGCCTCCAGCGCGGCCAGGCTGTGCCCCTCGACGAAGGCGTCCACACTGGGCAGCGCCGCCGCCATCCCGGCGGCCAGCGGCGCGTAACCGGGGCGCGCCTTACGGGGGTTCGCCCAGACCACCTGGTGGGCCAGGGCGTGCAGCCGGCGCATCTGCTGTCCGAGCAGCTCCGGATCGCCTCGCTCCCAGCCGTCCGAGAGCAGCACGACGATCGCCCCGTGCGCCATCCCGCGCTGCCCCCAGCGGTTCAGGAACTCGCGCACCAGCTCACCGAGCCGGGTGCCGCCGCGCCAGTCCGGCACGGCTGCCGCGACGGCCGTCATCGCCAAGTCCGGGTCCCTGTGGGCGAGTTCACGCGTCACCCGGGTCAGCCGGGTGCCGATGGTGAACACCTCCGTACGGCCCACGCGCACCGCCGCGTGCGCGAACCGCAGCAGCGCGTCGGCGTACGGCGCCATCGAGCCGCTCACATCGACGAGCAGCACCACCCGGCGGGGCTGCTGCACGCGCGCATGCCGACGCAGCCGGGCCGGTTCCCCGCCGCGCCGCAGCAACTCCCGTACGGTGCGCCGCGGATCGACCTCGCCGCGTCGGGCGGGCCGGCGCCGCGCCGCGCGCCGCGCCTGGCCCTGCAGGGCGAACGCGGCGAGCAGGCGGCGCAGTTGGTCCCGTTCGGCGCCTTCGAGCGTGGCGACGTCGCGGTGCCGCAGCACCTCGGCCGAGCTGGCGAGCGCGGCGACCGGCGGGCCGGACGAATCGTCCTCGCCCGGCGTGCCCGCGCCCATGCGCGCCGCCCGCGCGACGAGCCGGGGCCGGGGCGGGGGAGCGGCACGCGCCGGGCGGGCGGTTCCCTCGGGGGAGGGCCCGAAGTACGCGGCGAACACCCGCTCGTACCGCTCCAGGTCGTCGTGCCCACCGCACAGCGTCGCCCGCCCCGCCCAGTACACATCCGTACGCACCCCCGGACGCAGGGCGGCCACGGCACGCAGGAACGCGTACAGCCGCTCGGTACTCGCATCGACCCCCGCCACCCGCAACACCCGCACGAATCCGAGCAGCACGGCATCGGCCCCGAGCCGCTCGGCATCCACCTTCGGCCGTTGGGCGTCCGTCCCGATCCGTTCGGCATCGGCGCTCAGCCGTTCGGCATCCGCGGCCGACGGTTCGCCGCCGGTGCCAAGCCGATCCGCATCGGCACTCAGCCGTTCGACATCCACAGCCGACCCTTCGCCGCCGATGCCAAACCGTTCGGCGTCCGCCCCCGGCCGCCCCGCGTCCGCCCCCACCCGTTCGCTCCCGGCCTGAAGCCGTTCCCCATCCCGTCCCGGTGGAGGGCCCGACCCGCTCCCGGTCGTGTTCACCGGACCTCACCCGCCCCGGGCCGCGAGGACAGCCGTGAGATCGAGCCCCCGTGCTCGGTCCGTGTCCTCCCGGTACTTCAGTACCGAGCCCAGCGTCGCCACCGCCAGCTCCGCGTCCACCTCGCCGGCGCCCAGCGCGTCCAGGGCCTCGGCCCAGTCCAGGGTCTCGGCGACGCCGGGAGGTTTGAGCAGGTCGGCGCCGCGCAGCGCCTGCACCAGTGCCGTCACCTGCTCCGCCAGCCGTGCCGACACCCCGGGCAACCGGCGCCGCACGATGGCCAGTTCGCGGGCGAAGGAGGGATGGTCGAACCAGTGGTAGAGGCACCGCCGCTTCAGCGCGTCGTGCACCTCCCGGGTCCGGTTCGAGGTGAGGACGACGACCGGCGGCTGCTCGGCGCGCAGCGTGCCCAGCTCCGGGATCGTGACGGAGTACTCGGACAGCAGCTCCAGCAGGAACGCCTCGAACTCGTCGTCGGCCCGGTCGATCTCGTCGACCAGCAGCACCGCCGGTTGTGTCTGCAGGGCCTGCAGCAGCGGGCGGGCGATGAGGAACCGGCGGTCGTACAGCTCGCTCTCCAAGCGGTCCGCGTCCGTCACCCCGGCTGCCTCGGCGGCGCGCAGATGCAGCAGCTGGCGCGGGAAGTCCCAGTCGTACAGGGCCTGCGAGGCGTCGATGCCCTCATGGCACTGCAGCCGGATCAGCGGCGCGCCGAGCGCGTCGGCGAGGGCGGACGCGAGCGCGGTCTTGCCCACGCCCGCGTCGCCCTCGCAGAACAGCGGCCGGTGCAGCCTCAGGGCCAGGAAGCAGGTGACGGCCAGCCCTTCGTCGACGAGGTACCCCGTCTCCTCCAGGCGGGCCCGCACCCGCTCCGGGTCGTCCATCGTGATGATCGGCGCTCACCCCATTCCGCCGGCGGCCAGCACGGCCCGCCGGGTCAGCACCCGGGCCAGATGCGCCCGATACTCCGGGGAAGCGGACACGTCCCGCGCCGGGTGGGTGCCCTCGGCCGCCGTCTCCGCGGCCCGGGCCACGGCGTCCGAGGCGCCGACCCCGGTCAGCGCGGCCTCGGCCGCCGAGGCCCGCAGTGGGGTCGAGCCCATGTTGGTCAGCCCGATGCGCGCCTCGGCGATGTACCCGTCGTCGCGCCGGACCAGTGCCGCGACGCCGACGATCGCCCAGGCCTGGGCGACCCGGTGGAACTTCTCGTAGTGGAAGCCCCAGCCGTCGGTCTTCGGCACCCGCACCGCCACGAGGAGTTCGTCGGGCGCGAGCGCCGACTGGAGGTAGTCGACGAAGAACTCCCGGGCCGGGATCGTGCGCCGGCCGTTCGGTCCGGTCGCGACGAGCTCGGCGTCCAGGGCCAGCACCACCGCGGGCAGGTCCCCGGCCGGATCGGCGTGCGCCAGCGATCCGCCGAGGGTGCCCCGGTGCCGTACGGCGGGATCGGCGACCGTGGCCGTGGCCTCGGCCAGCAGACCGGCGTGCCGGCGCACCAGCGGGTCGTGGAGCACCTCGTGGTGCGTGGTCAGCGCGCCGATGACGAGCGTGTCGCCGTCCTCGCGGACCCCGCGCAGTTCCGGGATCCGGCCCACGTCGACCACCAGCTCGGGGAAGGCCAGCCGCAGCCTGAGCAGCGGCAGCAGGCTCTGCCCGCCGGCCAGCACCTTCGCCTCCTCGCCGGCGTCGGCGAGCACGTGGACCGCCTCGTCCACGCTCTGCGGACGGGCGTAGTCGAAGGCCGGGGGAATCATGCCGCCGCCTCCTTCACCGCGCGCCACACGCGTTCCGGTGTGCAGGGCATCCGCACGTCGTGCACGCCGAGCGGCCGCAGGGCGTCCACGACGGCGTTGACCACGGCGGGTGTCGACGCGATCGTCCCCGCCTCGCCCACGCCCTTGACGCCGAGCGCGTTCGAGGCCGCCGGTGTCTCGGTCCGGTCGGTCACGAAGTCGGGCAGGTCGGCCGCCGACGGCACGAGGTAGTCGGCCAGCGTGCCGGTGACGAGGTTGCCGTCGTCGTCGTACACGGCCTCCTCGTACAGCGCCTGGGCGATGCCCTGCGCGAGTCCGCCGTGCACCTGCCCCTCGACGATCATCGGGTTGACGGTCCGGCCGACGTCGTCGACGCAGACGTACGACCTGATGCGGGTGCGCCCGGTCTCGGTGTCGACCTCGACCGCGCACAGATGGGTGCCGTGCGGGTAGGAGAAGTTCTCCGGGTCCACGACGTGTTCGGCGTTGATGGTGGGCTCGATGCCGTCGGGCAGGTCGTGGTTGGTGAACGTCTCGAAGGCGATCTCCTGGATGGTCCTGCGGGCTTCCGGGGAGCCCTTCACCGAGAACACGCCGCCGTTGAACTCCAGGTCCTGCTCGCTCGCCTCCAGCAGATGCGCTGCGACCTTCCGTGCCTTCTCGACGACCGTCCGCGCGGCCCGGTGCACGGCCTCGCCGCCGACGGCCAGTGACCGCGAGCCGTAGGTGTCCATGCCCTGCGGGGCCGCCTTGGTGTCGCCGTGCAGCACTTCGACGTCCTCGAAGGGCACGCCGAGCACGTCCGCCGCGATCTGGCTCCAGCAGGTCTCGTGTCCCTGCCCGTGCGGGCTGGTGCCGGTGACGACCTCGACCTTGCCGGTGGGCAGCATGCGGATGCTCGCCGCCTCCCAGCCGCCGGCCGAGTACCGCAGGTCGCGCAGCACCCGGCTCGGCGCGAGCCCGCACATCTCGGTGTACGTCGACACGCCGATACCGAGCCGTACGGGGTCGCCGCGCCGGTTGCGTTCCCGCTGCTCGGCGCGCAGGTCGTCGTAGCCGAACAGGGCGAGGGCCTTGCCGGTGGCCGCCTCGTAGTTGCCGCTGTCGTAGGTCAGTCCGGCGATCGTGGTGTACGGGAACTCCTCGTGCCGGATCCAGTTGCGCCGCCGCAACTCGACCGGGTCCAGGGCGAGTTCGGCCGCCAGCTCGTCCATGATGCGCTCGATGGCGAAGGTGGCCTCGGGGCGTCCGGCGCCGCGGTAGGCGTCGGTGGGCGTGCGGGTGGTGAAGACGCCGGTGCAATGGAACTCGTAGGCGTCCATCTTGTAGATCGCCGGGTACATGAAGGCGCCGAGGATCGGGATGCCCGGCGTGACGAGCATCAGGTAGGCGCCCATGTCGGCGAGCAGGTCCACCTTGAGGCCGAGCAGCCTGCCCTCGCGGGTCGCGGCGATCTCGACGTCCTGGAGCATGCCGCGGCCGTGGTGGGTGGCGAGCGCCCCCTCGGAGCGGGACTCGGTCCACTTCACCGGCCGGCCGAGCCTGCGGGCGACCGCGAGGGCGAGGGCCTCCTCGCCGTACACCTGCAGCTTGGAGCCGAAGCCGCCGCCCACGTCCGGGGCGATCACGCGCAGCTTGTGCTCGGGGACGCCGGTGACGCCCGCGAGCATGATCCGCAGGATGTGCGGGATCTGGGTCGCCGAGTAGACCGTGTACTCGCCGGAGGCCGCGAGCGGGGTGACGACGACCGCACGCGGCTCCATGGCGTTGGGGATCAGCCGCTGCTGGTGGTAGCGCCGCTTCAGGATCACCTCGGCGCGGTCCCGCACCGCCTCGAAGCTCTCGCCGGTGGCGAGCGGCCAGGTGTAGCAGCGGTTGGTGCCCTTGTCGGCGTGGACCAGCGGGGCGTCCGGCGCCAGCGCGGTCTCCAGATCGAGGACCGCGGGCAGCGGGTCGTAGTCGACCTCGATCGCCTCCAGGGCGTCGGCGGCCGCGTACCGGTCGCGGGCCACCACGACCGCCACCGGGTCGCCCGCGTAACGGACCTCGTCGACGGCGATCGGCGGATGGTCGGGCAGCACGATGTCCTCGGTCACCGGCCAGGCGCAGGGCAGCGAACCCAGCCCCTCGGCGAGGTCGGCGCCGCTGAACGCCGCGAGGACACCGGGGCGTTCGAGCGCGGGGGAGACGTCGACGCGGGTGATGCGGGCGTGCGCCATCGGGCTGCGCAGGATCGCCAGGTGCAGGAGGCCGGCCACCTGGATGTTGTCGGTCCAGTTGGTCTGGCCGGTGAGCAGCCGGGCGTCCTCCTTGCGCAGCCGGCGCCGCCCGACCTCGGGTGCGACGGCCTGGCCGGTCATGCCGAGACCTCCTCGCCGACCTGTTGTCCGGGTGCCGGGGCGACCTCACGAGCCTGTTGCCCGGACGCGGCGAGCACCGCGCGGACGATGTTCTGGTAGCCGGTGCAACGGCAGAGGTTGCCCTCCAGGGCCTGACGGACCTCGTCCGGGCTCGGGTGCGGGTTCTCGCTGAGCAGATCCCGCGCCGCCATGATCATGCCGGGCGTGCAGTAGCCGCACTGCAGACCGTGCTGCTCGTGGAAGGCGCGCTGCAGCGCGGTCCACTCGCCGTCCTGCGCAAGCCCCTGGATCGTCGTCACCGCGCACCCGTCCGCCTGGACGGCGAGCACCGAGCAGCTCTTCACGGTCGCCCCGTCCAGGTCGACCGTGCAGGCCCCGCAGTTGGAGGTGTCGCAGCCGATCGGGGTGCCGGTGAGGCCGAGGTGGTCGCGGAGGTAGTGGGCCAGGAGGAGACGGGGTTCCACGTCGTCCTCGTACCTCGTGCCGTCCACGTGCACCGAGATGTGGGTCATGAGCCCTCCAGACCGTGCGGGAGAGGGAAAGTCAGCCACCAAGGCTGAGGAAATCAGCCATTTGGCGCGATGTACGTCACCCTACGGCCGCGCTCTGGTCGCGGCGAGTGCTGCGCGAGGGCTTTTGTTGAGCGTTAATCCATTGCCGCTCGGCGTCGCCGTCTGCTGCACTGCGCGGTACCCGTCGTCACACAGAGAGGACCAGCGATGCGCACTGCGTGCATGTCCGCCCAGGAAGGAATCCACCCCATGCCGAAGGACATCACGCTCAGTGCATCTGCTCAATCTCGGAATTCTCGCCCATGTCGACGCCGGTAAGACCAGCCTGACCGAACGGCTGCTGCACACCGCCGGAGTGATCGACGAGATCGGCAGCGTCGACGCCGGCAGCACCACCACCGACACCCTCGCGCTGGAGCGGCGGCGCGGCATCACCATCAAGTCCGCCGTCGTGTCGTTCCCGCTCGACGGCGTCACCGTCAACCTCATCGACACCCCCGGTCACCCGGACTTCATCGCCGAGGTCGAGCGGGTCCTCGGCGTGCTCGACGGCGCCGTGCTGGTCGTCTCGGCCGTCGAGGGCGTCCAGGCACAGACGCGCGTGCTGATGCGCACCCTGCGCCGGCTGCGCATCCCCACCCTGATCTTCGTCAACAAGATCGACCGTCGTGGCGCGAACGGCTCCGCCGTGCTGGACCAGATGACCCGCAGGCTGGGCGTGCCGCTCGTCCCGACGGGCCGGCCCGCCTCGCTCGGCACCCGCGCCGCCCGCTTCGTGCCCGGCCTCGGCCCGGCCGCCCCGGAGGTGCTCGCCGACCACGACGACGAGCTGCTGGCCGCCTACCTCGACGACGGCGTCGAGGCCGCCCGGCTGCACACCGCCCTGGCCGTCCAGACCCGGCGCGCGCTGGTCCATCCCGTGTACTTCGGCTCCGCCATCACGGGAGCGGGAATCCCCGACCTGATCACCGGCATCGAACGGCTGCTGCCCACCGCCGCCGGCGACCCGGCCGGCCCCCTGTCGGCCACGGTCTTCAAGGTCGAACGCGGCCCGGCGGGGGAGAAGGTGGCCTACGCCCGGATCTTCTCCGGCACCCTGCAGGTCCGCGACCGGGTGCCGTTCGGGGCCGCTGACGGCCGGGAGGTCGGTCGGCCGGGTGCCGGCCGGGTGTCGGGCCGTGGCGGGGACGGCGGGGTGTCGGGCCGGGCCGGGGACGGCGGGGCGCCGGGCCGGGGCGGGGACGGCGGGGTGTCGGGCCGGAGTGGGGATGGCCGGGTGTTGGGCCGGGGCGGGGACGGCGGGGTGTCGGGCCGGGCCGGGGATGGCGGGGTGTCGGGCCGGAGTGGGGATGGCCGGGTGTTGGGCCGGGGCGGGGACGGTCGGGTGTCGGGCCGGAGTGGGGACGGTCGGGTGTCGGGCCGGGCCGGGGATGGCCGGGTGTTGGGCCGGGCCGGGGACGGCGGGGCGCCGGGCCGGGGCGGAGACGGTCGGGTGCCGGGCCGAAGTGGGGACGGTCGGGTGCCGGGCCGCGCCGGGGACGGCGGGGTGCGGGGCCGGGGCGGGGACGGCGGGGTGTCGGGCCGGGGCGGGGACGGTCGGGTGTCGGGCCGGGCCGGGAACGGCGGGGTGCCCGGTCGGAGTGGAGACGCCCCGGTGCCGGGCCGGGCGCCGAGGGGTGCCCGGAGGGCCTCGGCGGCGAAGGCCCGTCGGAAGGCCGGGGTGCCCGGCGTCGCCCGGAGGGCCGGGTCACCGGCCTCAGTGTTTTCGAGTGCGGCACCGATGTGCGGCGAGACGGCGCCGGGGCCGGGCGGATCGTCAAGGTGTGGGGGCTCGGGGGGATCCGGATCGGCGACGCGCTCGGCCGGCCCGCGGCGGCGTACGGGCACCACTTCGCACCGCCCACCCTGGAGACCGTCGTCGTCCCCGGCCCCGGTACCGACCGGCGCTCGCTGCACCTCGCGCTCACCCAGCTCGCCGAACAGGACCCGCTCATCGGCGTCCGCCACGACGAGCAGCGCGGGGAGACCTCGGTGTCCCTCTACGGCGAGGTGCAGAAGGAGGTCGTCCAGGCCACCCTCGCCGAGGAGTACGGCCTGGACGTCGCCTTCCGCGAGACGACCACCCTGTGCATCGAGCGGCCGGTCGGCACCGGGCAGGCGGTGGAGTTCAACAAGAAGGACCCCAACCCGTTCCTGGCCACCGTCGGCCTGCGCGTCGAGCCCGCACCGCCCGGCTCGGGCGTCGCGTTCCGGCTGGCGGTGGAGCTGGGCTCGATGCCGTACGCCTTCTTCAAGGCCGTGGAGGACACCGTCCGCGAGACGCTCGGCCAGGGACTGCACGGCTGGCAGGTCCCCGACTGCACGGTCACCATGACCCACTCCGGCTACTCGCCCCGGCAGAGCCACGCCCACCAGGGCTTCGACAAGAGCATGTCGAGCACCGGTTACGACTTCCGGGGCCTGACCCCGCTCGTCCTGGCCGAGGCGCTGCGCCGGGCGGGCACCCTGGTGCACGAGCCCCTGCACCGCTTCCGCCTGGAGGCCCCGGCGGACACGCTGGGCGCGCTGCTCCCGGTGCTGGCCCGGCTCGGCGCCGTACCGGAGACCACCGGCGCGCTAGGCGCGGCCTGTGTGCTGGAGGGCACGGTGCCGGCCGCGCGGGTGCACGAGCTGGAGCAGCGGCTGCCCGGGCTCACCCGGGGCGAGGGGGAGCTGGAGACCGCCTTCGACCACTACGCGCCGGTCACCCGGGGCACGATCCCGGAACGGCCGCGCACCGACCACAACCCGCTGAACCGGAAGCAGTACCTGCTGAACGTGATGCGCAGGGTGGGGGAGCGGACCAGCTGAGCTGACTCAGAGTCAACTTACTTGTGAGTCAGGTGGTATTGACGCTGTACGGAGCCCGTCGGATTGTGGTGGGCATGCCGAATTTCCGGGTGCGTGTGCTGGTTGTTCTGGTCGTCCTCAGCGGATTCCTGACGGTGGCGGGCCGCCCGCCCGCCACCGCCGCCACCCCCGCCTCGCCTTCCGACTCCCTCTGGTTCGACGGCGCCCCGCTCACCGTGCAGGGCGGCCGCTTCACCGATGGCCAGGGCCGCGAGATCGTCCTGCGCGGCTACAACGTCTCCGGTGAGACCAAGCTGGAGGAGAACGGCGGGCTGCCCTTCGCCTCGGTCGCCGATGCCCGAAGATCGGCGACCGCGCTGCGCGCCCTCGGCGGCGCGAACTCGGTCCGCTTCCTGCTCTCCTGGGCGCACGCCGAACCCGTGCGCGGCCAGGTGGACACCGGCTATCTGGCCGCCGTCACCGAGCAGATGCGCGCCTTCCTGGACGCGGGCATCAGGGTCTTCCCCGACTTCCACCAGGACCTCTACTCCCGCCACCTGTTCAACAGCGGGAGCTGGTACACGGGTGACGGCGCCCCCAAGTGGGTGGTGGACGCGGGGAGTTACCCGTCCGAGTCCTGCGGCATCTGCCTCTTCTGGGGCCAGAACATCACCCAGAACGCGGCCGTGCAGAAGGCTCAGTACGACTTCTGGCACAGCAGCCACGGCCTCCAGGACGCCTTCCTCACCACCGCCCAGGCGGCCATGACCTACCTCCAACAGCACCTCACCGGCACGGAATTCGCGGACATCGCCGGCTTCGACCCGTACAACGAGCCCTACGCGGGCAGTTACGACTCCGGGCAGACCTCCCGCACCTGGGAGAAGGACCTGTTGTGGCCGTTCTACGAGAAGTTCCGCGCCCGCATGGACGCCGCCGGCTGGCAGGACAAGCCCGCCTTCGTGGAGCCCAACCTCTTCTGGAACGCCAACATCTCCACCCAGAAACAGGAGGGCGGCCTGCTGGACGCGGGCACCCTCGGCCCGCGCTATGTCCTCAACACCCACTTCTACGACCAGAAGGCCATCTCCGGCGTCCTGATGTGGGGCAAGGCCGCCGACGGCCAGTACGCCGCCGACTTCGCCACCGTCCGCGACCGCGCCGCCTCCGCGGGCACCACGGCCGTGGTCAGCGAGTTCGGCCACCCGCTGTCCGGCACGGTCTCCGACAAGGCGCCGACGGTCCTGAAGGCGATGTACGAAGGCCTCGACTCCCGCCTGCCGGGCGCGAGTTGGTGGTCGAACCCGTCCGCCTCGGGTCCGGTCCTGTCCGGCACCCAGTGGCAGTGGGACCTCTACAGCGGCCGGCACCACGAGCTGATGAACGGCAACCCCGGCAAGGTGCTCACCTCTGGCGACGCCTGGAACGACGAGGACCTGTCCGCCGTGGACCTGGACGACTCCGGAAACGTCACCCTGCGCCAGGACGCCCGGCTGCTCGACCGCCTCTACCCGAGCGCCACCGCCGGTACGACCCTCGCCTTCACCTACGAGGACCGCTCCCGCGACGGCTCCACGACCCTCACCTGGAACCCGGTGCCGAGCTCCCTGCCCGACGTGGCGAAGCTCGTCGGCTCCGGCCAGTACGGGCTGCTGGTGTGGCGTTCCGGCACCGGCACCGCGCCCACCGAACTGCACCTGCCGGCGACCTTCCCGACCGCGTCCACCACGGTCGTCTCCGACCTCGGTACGGTGTACGGCCCGCCCGCCCACACCGCTTCGACGCCGGTGGCCGTCGCGCCCGAACCGGGCGGCACGGGCAGCCGCCGGCTGCTGCTCACCGACCCGGACTCCGGCGTCCTGCACTACGCGCTGGTGACCAACGGAGCCACCGCACCCTCGGCGGACCTGCTCGGCGCGGCCAGGTCCGAGCTTGCCGGGTGGGCGGCGGCGCACTTCTGAGAGGTGTCAAGAGTTCTGAGGCCCTTGAGCAGAAGCCGTACGGCCTCCGGGAAGAATGGGGTCCCCCCGGAGGCCGCCGGCGCTCAACTCCCCGTCGCGCCCGTCCAGTCGGCCGGGACATGCCCCAGCCGGACGCGCTGCGGATGGTCGCCGACCGGCACGGAGAGCACCTTCTGGCCGGTGGCGAAGTCGATGGCCGTGATCCGGTCGGCGCCGGCCTCGGAGATGATGCAGTCCTTGCCGTCGCCACTCACGGTCGCCCAGTACGGCGTCGACGCGGTGACGAGCGGGCCGACGTCGAAGGAGGCCCGGTCGACCACGGTCGCGTAGTTGTCCATCGTCCCGGCGACACACAGTTTGGTGCCCTCGGGGTTCATCGAGATGCCATGGTGGCGCGAGTCCAGCAGCCACGTGGTGCGGTCCGGGTTGGTCGCCGGGTTCTCCGGCAGCGTCTTCACCCGGGTGATCTTGTCCGTGGCCACGTCGTACTCCAGGAAGCCGTTGAAGAACGACACCTGGAAGTACAGTTTGGACCAGTCCGGTGTGAAGGCGGCGGGGCGGACCGCGTCGGAGAAGCCCTTCAGCCCGATCGCGTCCAGCCGCTGCCGCATGTCGATGGTCCTGACCTGCTTGAACGTGCTCGCGTCGACCACGGTGATGTGGCGGTCGCCCTTGGTCCAGTCCCAGGCCGGGTCGTCGAGGGAGGTGGTCACCTCGCCGATGGACATGTTCCAGATGTACGTGCCGCCGTTCGTGAAGAAGTTCTCGTGCGGCTTGTCACCGGTGTCGAACTCGCCCACTTCCTTACCGGTGCCGATGTCCAGCACCTGCACCTTGTTCGCCGTCGAGGCCGAGACCGCGACCCGGGTGCCGTCGGGCGAGACCGCCATGTGGTCGGCCCGGTAACCGGCCACCGGGAAACGCCAGTTGACCTTGTCGGTGGCCAGGTCGATGGAGACGACGTCGGCGAAGCTGGGCCGGGAGACGACCACGGACTTCCCGTCGGGCGTGGAGTACATGTCGTCCGCGTACTGGTCGTGTCCCTGGCCGACCTCGTTGCGGATGGACGTGTAGTAGATCCACTTGACCGGGTCGGCGTTGATCTCCGCCAGCCGCTGCGCCTTGTCGGGGATGACATCGATCCGGCCGACCTTCGCGAAGTCGCCGGAGGAATTGACGACATCTGCGGTGCCGTCCCAGTTGTTGCCGACGAACAGCACCTCGCGCAGTCCGCCGGAGTTGCCGCTCGCGGCGGAGGCGGCGGTCGCCGGACCGGCGACGGTCAGGGCGAGGGCGGCGGCCACGGAGCAAAGGTGCCTGGTTCTGGAGGCAGGCATGACTGCTCTCTTTCCTCGGGGGAATCTGAACACGGGCGCATTCACAGTGAACTTACTGAAAAGTAAGGAGAGGGCGGGTTACTCGACAAGATGTGTGCACGACAAGATTGGGGGTCGGTGGGGCGACGGAGGGGGAAAGCGTGGCGGGCAGGCTCAAGGCGCCGACGGGCCGCTACGGCGGCCGTACGGCCGAGGACCGGCAGGCCGAGCGGCGCCGGCGCTTTCTGGACGCGGCCCTGGACCTGTTCGGCGGCGCGCCCGGCTACCGCGCTACGACCGTCGCCGCGCTGAGCCAGGCCGCCGGCCTGTCCACCCGGCAGTTCTACGAGGAGTTCCGCACCCTGGAGGACGTCCTCGCCGCACTGCACCTGGAGGTCAACGGCTGGGCCGAGCGGGCGGTGCTGGACGCCCTGGCCGGGGCGGACGGTCTGCCGCTGGCCGAGCGCGCCGCCGCGCTCTTCCGCGCCTACGCCCGTGACGTCACCTGCGATCCGCGCCGCATCCGCATCACCTTCGTGGAGATCGTCGGCGTCAGCCCCCGTCTGGAGGAGCAGCGCCTGGCCCGTCGGGCCCGCTGGATCGACCTCATCCGGGCCGAGGCGGACGCGGCCGCGGTGCGCGGGGAGGCGGCGCCCCGTGACTACCGGCTCGCGGCGACGGCCTTCGTCGGCAGCGTCAACGGCCTCCTGCACGACTGGAGCGCCGGCTGGGTGGACGCCACGCTGGACGAGGTGGTCGACGAGCTGGTGCGGTTGCTGCTGGGCATGCTCCGCCCGCAGGGCTGGCGGCCCGCGACCGCGTGACGGGGGCGCCGTGCGGCCGCGTGCCAAGAGGCGCACCGCGAAGCACGTCGGCGCAGGTCAGCGCGGGGGTGTGCGGCTCGGCGCGCGGGATCGGCGCGGAGCTGGTCTGCTGGTGCGGGGGTGTCGTACCCGTGCTCCGGAGCCTTGAAGACACACCGGCAGACGCAGGAGAGCCAGATGAGTACGTATCGAGTCGCGCAGGTGACCGCCCCGAACGGCGCGTTCGAGCTGGTCGAGCGAGAAGTGCCGCAGCCCGGGCCCGGCGAGGTGAGGATCGCCGTGGAGGCGTGCGGGATCTGCCACAGTGACGCCCTCTTCGTGAGCGGCGGAGTTCCGGGCTTGTCGTTCCCCGAGGTGCCCGGACACGAGATAGCGGGGCACATCGAGGAACTGGGCCAAGGCGTGCTGGAGCGGGGCTGGAAGGTCGGTGACCGGGTGGCGGTCGGCTGGTTCGGCGGCAGCTGCGGGCACTGCGCGCCGTGCCGGCGGGGCGACTTCATCGTGTGCACGAACCTGAAGGTCCCGGGGTGGGCCTACGACGGGGGCTTCGGTGAGAAGGTCGTCGCGCCCGCCGACGCGCTGGCCCGGATTCCGGACGGACTGTCGGCGGCCGACGCGGGACCGATGGCCTGTGCGGGCGTGACCACGTTCAACGGGTTGCGGCGCAGCTCGGCCCAGCCGGGGGACCTGGTCGCCGTGCTCGGTCTCGGCGGTCTGGGACATCTCGGGGTGCAGTACGCCGTCGCGATGGGCTTCGAGACCGTGGGGATCGCGCGGGGCGCGGAGAAGGCAGACTTCGCCAAGCAGCTGGGCGCCCACCACTACATCGACAGCACCTCCGGCACCCCGGTCGCCGAGGCTCTGCAGTCCCTCGGCGGCGCCAAGGCCGTCCTGGCCACCGCCGGGAACTCCGAGGCCATCACGGCCACCGTGGACGGGCTGGCGCCCCGCGGTGAGCTCGTGGTCATCGGCGCGGACACCGCACCGATGGGCATCAGTCCGACCCAGCTGCTCATGGCCGGTCGTGTCGTCCGCGGCCACCCGTCCGGCACCGCCCAGGACGTGGCGGACACCATGGCCTTCAGCGCCCTGCACGGCATCCGGCCGATGGTCGAGCCCGTGCCGCTGGACCGTGCGGACGAGGCCTACCAGAAGATGCTCGCGGGCAGGGCCCGCTTCCGGATGGTGCTCAGCAACGGCTGACGCCCGCATGCCGGACCGGCCGGCGCTCGGCAACGGCTGACGCCCTGGGCGCGCCCGGCCGATGCCCGGGGGCCGGCCCGGCCGACGCCCGCCTCCCGGCGGCGCGCACCACCGGCCCGGCGGTCAGCCGCCGAGCCGTTCCAGTGCCGCCAGGACCGGTGCCGCGCCGTCCTCGGCGCGGAGGCGGGCGCCCAGGGCGCGCGCCCGCTCCCGGTACCCCGGCGCGCGGGTGGCGCGTACCAGGGCCGAGGCCAGGGCCTGCGAGGTGAGGCGGCGCAGCGGTACGAGGTCCGGGGCGACGCCCAGCGCGACCAGCCTGGCGGACCAGAACCCCGCGTCGAACTGGACCGGCACCGGCACGGCCGGCACCCCGGCGCGCAGCCCCGCCGCGGTCGTCCCCGCACCCGCGTGGTGGACCACGGCGGCCATGCGCGGGAAGAGCAGCGCGTGCGGCACCTCGTCGACGGTCAGCATGTCGTCGCCGGCGGCCGTGAGCCCGCCCCAGCCGCGCTGGATCACCCCGCGCAGCCCGGCCCGCCGCAGTGCCGACACCACCTGGGCGCTGAGCCGGCCGGCGTCCGGCACCGTGGCGCTGCCCAGGCCGACGAAGACCGGTGCCGGACCGGCGTCGAGGAACTCCCTTACCTCGTCCGGCAGTTGGCTCTCGGTGTCGTACGGCCACCAGTAGCCGCTCACCGTCAGACCCGGCCGCCAGTCCCGGGGCCGGGGCACCACCAGCGGGCTGAAGCCGTGGTGTACCGGCCAGAGCCGCCGCTCCCGGGCCCGCAGCGCGGCACCGGCCCGCACCGCCGGCAGGCCGAGTCGCCCGCGTACCCCGGACACCGCGCCCGTGAAGATGTGTTCCGTGGTGAGGCACACGCCGTGCCCGGCCACCCGGTTCAGCGCCGGTCCCCAGGAGCCGCCGCCGAGCACGGGAGGACTGAACTCCCTTGTTCCGCTGAGGGGTTGGAGATAGACGCCCATGCTCGGCAGTCGCAGGCCCTCGGCGATGGCGTGGCCGAGCGGGGCCAGCGAGGCGGACAGCAGCAGAACCTCGCTGTCGCGGGCCGCCGTGACCAGGTCCTCGGTCATCCGCCCGACGACCCGGCGCGCCATGCCCGCCAGGCGCAGCAGCTTCCCGGCCTCACTGGCGCTGCGGTGCAGGCCCCGGCCGCGCGGCGACTCCAGCTCGGCCAGCGGATCGACCGGCAGCCCGTGGAACCGCACGCCGGAGCCCGCCACCAGCGGCTCGAAGCGGGCGTGGGTGACCAGGGTGACCTCGTGCCCGGCCAGCGTGAGCCGGTGGCCCAGTCCGGTGTAGGGGGCGACATCGCCCCGGGAACCCGCCGTCATGATCGCAACGCGCACGACGGCCAGTATGGCCGCATTCCGCCCCGCGCGGGTTCAACGCCCCGACAGCGGAGGCGGGTTCAAGCCTGTCACGGCCGTTGACTTCACCCACGGGCGCCTCTACGGTCGGCGCCACATGTTCGGTTCGCCGATCCAGGTTCGAAATATCGACCATGTCGATCGTCGTGGAGTCCGTTCCGCACGCGGAGGCGCCGATGTACCCCCCACCCCGTCCGACCGCCGAAGGCTTCGTACGCCGCTGCAGAGCCGGCGCCGTACGCGCGCTCGTCCTGGCCCTCGTCGCGGCCACCGCCCTGCTCTTCACCCAGCCGGGCCCGGCGCAGGCCGCGACGGTACGTCAGATCCCGGTGCCCGCCGCACCGATGGGCTGGGCCTCCTGGAACAGCTTCGCCGCGAAGATCGACTACAGCGTCATCAAGCGCCAGGTCGACGCGTTCGTCGCCACCGGACTCCCGGACGCCGGATACACGTACATCAACATCGACGAGGGCTGGTGGCAGGGCACCCGCGACAGCGCCGGCGACATCACCACCGACACGAGCGAGTGGCCCGGCGGGATGAGCGCCATCGCCGACTACATCCACAGCAAGGGCCTGAAGGCGGGCATCTACACCGACGCCGGCAGGAACGGCTGCGGCTACTACTACCCGACCGGTCGCCCCGCCGCCCCGAACACCGGCAGCGAGGGCCACTACGACCAGGACATGCTGCAGTTCTCGAAGTGGGGCTTCGACTTCGTCAAGGTCGACTGGTGCGGCGGCGACGCCGAGGGACTGGACGCGGCCACGACGTACAAGGCGATCAGCGGGGCCGTCACCCAGGCCGCCGCGACCACCGGCCGCCCGCTCACTCTCTCCGTCTGCAACTGGGGCAAGCAGAACCCCTGGAACTGGGCGCCGGGCCTCGCCCCGATGTGGCGCACCAGCACGGACATCATCTACTACGGCGACACGCCCTCGCAGAGCGGCATGCTGTCCAACTTCGACCAGGCCCTGCACCCGGCCGCCCAGCACACCGGCTTCCACAACGACCCCGACATGCTGATGGTCGGCATGCCGGGCTTCACCGCCGCGCAGAACCGCACCCACATGGCCCTGTGGGCGATCTCCGGCGCCCCGCTGCTGGCGGGCAACGACCTCACCACAATGACCGGTGAGACGGCCGCGATCCTGAAGAACCCCGAGGTCGTCGCCGTCGACCAGGACCCGCGCGGATTGCAGGGCGTCAAGGTCGCCGAGGACACCACCGGTCTTCAGGTCTACGGCAAGGTCCTTTCCGGCACCGGCAACCGCGCCGTCGTCCTCCTCAACCGCACCTCGGCCGCGCAGAACATCACCGTCCGCTGGTCCGACCTCGGCCTGACCGGAGCCACGGCCACCGTCCGGGACCTGTGGGCGCGGCGGAACGCCGGTTCCCACGCGACGAGTTACACCGCCGCCGTCCCCGCGGGCGGCTCGGTGCTGCTCCAGGTCAGAGGCACCGAGGCGGCGAGCGGCGACCACAGCGCCACCTCCACCGGCACGTACCAGGGCGTGACCGCCGCGAGCACCGGTGTGCACGTGGCCGACATCGCCTACACCAACACCGCCTCCACGCCCGCCACCGCCACCCTTCAGGTCAACGGCCAGACCCCGACGACGGTGTCCTTCCCGCCCACCGGCACCACCCAGGGCACGGTCTCGGTCCAGGTGAACCTCACCAAGGGGAACGGCAACTCCCTCACCTTCACCGGAGGCCCGTCCCTGGGCGGACTCACGGTACGTCCGATACCCGGCACCGACGGCACCCTCCTCGCCGGCGCACCGTCCGGCCGCTGCGCCGACCTCTACGACAACACGATCACCAACGGCACCCAGGCCGAGCTGTGGGACTGCAACGGCGGCGCCAACCAGGCCTGGACGTACACCTCCCGCAAGGAACTCGTCGTCTACGGCGACAAATGCCTCGACGCCTACAACCTCGGCACCACCGACGGCACCAAGGTCGTGATCTGGGACTGCAACGGCCAGGACAACCAGAAGTGGACGGTGAACGCCGACGGCACCATCACCAACGTCCACGCGGGTCTGTGCCTGGACGCGGACAACGCCGCCACAGGCAACGGCACCTCGCTGGTGCTGTGGAACTGCAACGGCGGCGCCAACCAGAAGTGGTCCCGGACCTGACCCGTGGCCGCGCTATGCGGCGGCGGACGCCAGCAGCAGGCCCGCCGCCGTCAGCAGCGCACACCCCACGAGCACCCACGCCAGCAGGCGCTGCCGCAGAGCCCGGTAGCGGCCCTCGTACATCTGCCGCAGTTCCTCGCCGCGTTGGGCGGTGCGCTGCCACGACAGCCGGGACACTGCCACGTACTCCGCCTCGAACTCCCCCTCCAGCGCGTCCTGTTGGGTCTGAGTGAGCCAGCCCAGCCGGGATGCGGTGCGCGCCGCCGCCGTCCAGCCCTCCTCCCGTGCGGCGGCCAGCAGCAGATGACCCTCGATCGCCCGGACGAGTGCCCGCTCCTCCTGTGCCGTCATCGTGCGGTCAACTCCTTTTCCGGCAGGGACGTTTCCGGGTGGTGCAGGTCGAACGCCGGGGATTCGCTGCGGATCCGGGGCAGGGTGAGGAAGTTGTGCCGCGGGGGCGGGCAGGAGGTCGCCCACTCCAGCGAACGGCCGTAGCCCCAGGGGTCGTCGCTCCCGACCCGCTCGCCGTACTTGGCCGTCTTCCAGACGTTGTAGAAGAACGGGAGCATCGAGGAGCCGAGCAGGAACGAGAAGATCGTCGAGACCGTGTTGAGCGTGGTGAGTCCCTCGACCGCGAGATAGTCGGGAATTCTGCGCTGCATTCCGTTCGTGCCCAGCCAGTGCTGGACCAGGAAGGTGCCGTGGAAGCCGACGAACAGCGTCCAGAAGGTGATCTTTCCGAGGCGCTCGTCCAGCATCTTGCCGGTCCACTTCGGCCACCAGAAGTGGAATCCCGCGAACATCGCGAAGACCACCGTGCCGAAGAGGACGTAGTGGAAGTGGGCCACCACGAAATAGGAGTCGGAGGTGGCGAAGTCGAGCGGTGGCGAGGCAAGCATGACACCGGTCAGCCCGCCGAAGACGAACGTGACGAGGAAACCCGTCACCCAGAGCATCGGCGTCTCGAAGGACAACGAGCCCTTCCACATCGTGCCGATCCAGTTGAAGAACTTCACCCCGGTCGGTACGGCGATCAGGAAGGTCAGGAAGGAGAAGAACGGCAGCAGCACACCGCCGGTCACGTACATGTGGTGGGCCCACACCGTCACGGACAGACCGGCGATCGCGATGGTCGCGGCGATCAGGCCCATGTAGCCGAACATCGGCTTGCGGGAGAACACCGGGATCACCTCGGAGATAATGCCGAAGAACGGCAAGGCGATGATGTACACCTCTGGGTGTCCGAAGAACCAGAAGAGGTGTTGCCACAGCAAGGCGCCGCCGTTGGCGGCGTCGAAGACATGGGCGCCGAACTTGCGGTCCGCCTCCAGGGCGAACAGCGCGGCCGCGAGGACCGGGAAGGCGAGCAGGACCAGGACACCGGTGAGCAGCACGTTCCACACGAAGATCGGCATGCGGAACATGGTCATGCCCGGGGCGCGCATGCAGATGATCGTGGTGATGAAGTTGACCGAGCCGAGGATGGTGCCGAAGCCGGAGAAGGCCAGACCCATGATCCACATGTCGGCGCCGACACCCGGGCTGCGGACCGCGTCCGACAGCGGCGAGTAGGCGAACCAGCCGAAGTCGGCCGCGCCCTCGGGGGTGAGGAAGCCGCCCACCGCGATCGTGGAGCCGAACAGGTACAGCCAGTAGGCGAACATGTTCAGCCGCGGGAACGCCACGTCCGGCGCGCCGATCTGCAGCGGCATGATCCAGTTCGTGAAGCCGGCGAACAGCGGCGTCGCGAACATCAGCAGCATGATCGTGCCGTGCATCGTGAACGCCTGGTTGAACTGCTCGTTCGACATGATCTGCAGACCCGGCCGGGCCAGCTCGGCGCGCATGAGCAGCGCCATCACGCCACCGATCAGGAAGAACACGAACGCGGTGACCAAATAGAGCGTTCCGATCGTCTTGTGATCGGTCGTCGTCAGCCACCGCACGGCGCGGAAGCCCCTGAAATCTCTGATCCTCTTCACGCCCCGCCTGTGTCCGCGCCCGGCCCGCCGGTCACACTCGGACGACGCGAGAAGCATCACGGAAGAAGGGTGTGACGATCCGGGCGGTGCCGGACACGAACCGAACATGAGCAACGACGAGACCTTCGCCGCTGCCTATCGCGAGCACTACTGGGCGGTCAGCCGCTATGTCGCGCGGCGACTGCCCGGACGGGCCGACGAGGTGGAGGAAGTGGTGGCCGAGGTGTTCACGGTCGCCTGGCGGCGCCGGCGCGACCTGCCGGACGCGCCGCTGCCCTGGTTGTACGGGGTCGCCCGCAACTGCCTGGCGAACGCGGTACGCGGTCATGGGCGCCGGCGCAGACTGGTGGACCGGCTGGGCAACGACGAGGCCGCGCACGGCCGGCACATCGTGGACAGCCCCGACGTGGAGGCGCCGGGAGCCTGGGTGCACGAGGCCCTGGACCGGCTCTCCCCGGCCGACCAGGAGGTACTGCGCCTCGCGGCCTGGGAGGAACTCGACACCGAACAGATCGCGGTCGCGCTGGGCTGCGGCCGACGCGCGGCGGCGATGCGCCTGCACCGCGCCCGCCGCCGGCTGCGCGCCGAAATCGACCGCACGCGCCCCGCGACACCGGCGGCCGCCCCGTCGCCCGGACAACTGCCGGGTGACGGCGGTCCCGTGACCGATCCGGCCCGCACCGAGGACGAGCCACCCGCCGACGAGGACGGCCCCTGCCCCTCCCGGCGCATGCCGCACCCCGCCGGCCCCGCCGCCGTACCCTCCCGCAAGGACCCCCGCCATGCCTGACGAACTCGACCTCCTGCGCCGCGCCGACCCGGTCCCGCCCCATGGCCCGCACTTCGGCGACGGCCCGCTGGACCATCGCGCCGAGCGGCGGCTGGAGTTGCTGCTGCGCGCGGACGACGACCCCGGCGCCCGGCGCCGGACCCCGCGCGCCCGGCTGCTGTGGGGCCTCGCCGCCACCGCCGTCGTCCTCGCGACCACCCTCACCGCACTGCTGGGCGGACCGAGCGGTCAGCCCGCCGTCGCCGCGCCCCGCCCGCTGGCCGTCCGGGCGCACTCCACTGCCGTACCGCTTGACCGGATGGCCGAACTGGCCGCCGCGGCCGCCGCGGACGGCTCACCCGGCCTGCGCAGGGGCACCCATGTCCAGTCCTGGAGCCTCGGTATGAGCGACGACGAACCGCCCGTGACCCTCCCCGAGGAGCGCGTCGTCCGCTGGAACGCCGACGACAGCCACACCGAGCTCGTCGTGGCCACCGACCCGCGCCATCCGGGCCGCCCCGTCCTCACCGACGGCGCCGCGGACGACGAGCCGCGCCCGGTGGCGGACGGGAAGGTGCTGAGCCGGACCACCTACCCGCCGAGCTGGAGCGATGCCCCGCCCGAGGCACGCCCCCCGCATGATCCGGTCACCCTGCGCGCCTACCTCGCCGAGACGGCCCGCACCGGCACGGGCTCCCTGTCCACCGCCGAACTTCTGGACTCCGTACAGGAGTTGCTGGACCACTGGACCCTGGGATCCCGCGAGTCGGCCGCCCTGGTGCGGATCCTCGCGGACGCCAAGGGCCTGCGCCCCGTCGGGCAGGTGACGGACCGGCTGGGCCGCCCCGGGCAGGCGTACGTCTGCGACGTCCCGGGCGAGCGGCGCATGCTGATCCTCGATCCGCGCACCGGTGCCGTCCTCGGTCTCGAAGCCACCTTCACCCGGGACGACGCCCGGTTCGGAGTGAAGGCCGGGGACGTGATGGAGTACAGCGCCTGGCTGCGCTGACTCCTGGGGCCGGCCCCGGCATGCCGGGGCCTATGCGCCGAGCTGCCGGGCGGCGGCCGCGACGGTCTGCTCCAGCAGCGTGGCGATCGTCATCGGCCCGACACCTCCCGGCACCGGCGTGATCAGCGAGGCGCGCTTCACAGCGGACAGGATGCCGTGCACGGCCGGGTCGGCCGACAACTCCCGCAGGGCGCCGACGAGTTCGGCGGTGATCGTGGTGGCGGGCAGGGTCACGTGCCGGGACGCGATACCGGCCTTGCGGCACCGGTTCTGCTTCATGCGGACATAGGTCACGGTGCCGCACGCTCCTGAGCTGGATCGACTCTCTCGCCCAGGCACGCGGCAACCACCACGGACCTTCCTCACGCTCGGCTTCGCTCGCGCGGGGCCCCACCCGGTGGTAATCCACCTCAGCGCCAGTCACGGCCCGCGTACAGCGTAACCAAGCATGCGTACGCCCCCGGCCCCGTGCTCACCGGCACCGGCCGTGCCGCCTGCGCAGCGCCTGCGGCAGCGGAGGACGCGGGCGAAGGCGCGCTGCTCGCAGCGCCGACCGCAGCAGAGCAGCGGACACCGGCAGGCCCGCCGCGGCAGCCGGTGCCCGGCGTCGGGGGCGGGCCCGCGGCAGCCGCCCAAGGCTCGCCCGGGCCGAGAAGGTCCAGGTCAGCCGGGAGGCGACCTGGACCCTCGCGTATCTCCTTCCGGCGCCCGTCATACCGGGTTGTGCCTACTCGTCCCAGGCCTGGATGATCAACTGGTCGGCTATCTTGCCGTTCCGCAGCGTGACCATCGACTCGGCGAGGACGCGGGTGCCGTCCCCGTACTGGCAGGACTCGGTGAACGCGGCGTGATCACCCTGGATGACGCACTGGCCCAGCTTGTGTGTCATGTCGCGGCGGTAGACGTCGTCCAGCAAGACGGCGATCTCACTCCGGCCGTGCAGCACGGTGGGGTGGCTGGGCTGGCTGTTGTGGTCGACGATGCGGATCTCGGCGTCGTCGGCGTAGAGCGACAGAAGGGTGTTCCCGGTGTTCCCTTCTATGCCCCGGCGCAGTGTCTCGGTGTCGAAGGCGGAACCTGTCGCGCTGCCCATCGTGACCTCCTTGGGGCGCCCGCGGCCCGGCAGGGCGCGGACCGCACGGACCGCCCACCCTTCGAGACTCCTCCGGCCCGGCGGCCTCGGCAAGCGCAGACGGCGGGTCCCACCGGCTCGCGCGACGCCGCTCAGCGCTGTGCGGTCCCGGACCCGGCGCCCGGACCCGACCGCAGCGCCGCCCAGTCGCGGGACAGCGCGAAGGCCGAGGCCGTACCGTCCGGGAGGCAGTCCGGCAGCAGCCGGGTGAGCCGGTCCGAGGGCCCCAGTTCCAGCCAGGTCCTGACCCCCTCGCGGTGCAGCAGGCCGACCGCCTCGGCGAAGCGCGCCGGTGCGCGCCGCACCCAGAAGTCCGGTCCGGCGGTCTCGGCGCCCACCGGGCGGGCGGTGACGTCGGAGACGAGGGGGAGGCGCGGCACACGCGGGCGGAGGGTGGCGAGGGTACGGCCGTAGGCGTCGAGGACGCCGTCCAGGCCGGGGGAGTGCGGCTCGGGAGCCGGGCGGCCGCCGAGGAGGCGGGCCAGGGTGCCGACCGCGTGGCAGGCCCCCGCCAGGGAGAACACACCGGCGGCATACGCCGCGGCCATCCGCCCGGCCGCCTGCCCGAACACCACGTCCGGCCGCATTCCCCAGCTGCGCAGCAGCCGGTACTGCGCCACCTGGAGCGCGAAGACCGCCGGCCCGGCGTACGACTCCCGGTCCAGCAGCGCGGCCGTACGCGTGCCGTCGTCGGCGAACATCACGCTTGCCAACGGCAGTTCGAGATACGGATCGAGCCGCGCGCAGACGGCGTCCAGCGCGTCGGCGAACTCCGGGAAGATGTCCCGGAGTTCACGGCCCGTTCCGGGGCGCGGCGCGGCACCGGCCGAGAACAGGAACGCGGTCCGTCCATTGCGGCCTTCGATGGGCATGTCCCCATTGAGGCATGACCCGGCCGACACCCATACCAGGCAAACTCATGCACCCAGCAAAAAGATTTCCATCATCGAATGATGTTATTCGGTCAAATTCCTGCCGGAGGTAGGCGCATTTTTTACGGCGGAGCCGGAAAGATCCACGGCCGCCGCCGTGCTCCGCCCCGCTGCCGATCGGTCGCGCGTAGGGTCGGCAGGGAAGGCAAACGAGGAAGGGGCCAGCCCATGGCGCAGGAAGTACGCGGCGTGATCGCACCGGGGAAGGACGAGCCGGTACGGGTCGAGACGATCGTGGTGCCGGATCCGGGGCCCGGCGAGGCCGTGGTGCGCGTCCAGGCCTGCGGTGTCTGCCATACCGACCTGCACTACAAACAAGGCGGAATCTCGGACGACTTCCCCTTCCTCCTCGGCCACGAGGCCGCCGGTGTCGTGGAGTCGGTCGGCGCGGGCGTGACCGATGTGGCACCGGGGGACTTCGTGATCCTCAACTGGCGTGCCGTGTGCGGGAACTGCCGGGCCTGTCTGCGCGGCCGGCCCTGGTACTGCTTCAACACGCACAACGCGAAGCAGAGAATGACCCTGGCCGACGGCACGGAGCTCTCGCCCGCCCTCGGCATCGGTGCGTTCGCCGAGAAGACACTCGTCGCCGCCGGCCAGTGCACCAAGGTCGACCCGGCCGTCTCCCCGGCGGTCGCCGGCCTGCTGGGCTGCGGGGTCATGGCCGGGATCGGCGCGGCGATCAACACGGGCGGCGTCGGCCGGGGCGACTCCGTCGCGGTCATCGGGTGCGGCGGTGTCGGCGACGCGGCCATCGCCGGGTCGAACCTCGCGGGCGCGGCGAAGATCATCGCCGTGGACATCGACGACCGCAAGCTGGACAAGGCCCGCACCCTGGGCGCCACCCACACCGTCAACTCCAAGGAGACCGACCCGGTCGCGGCGATCCGCGAACTGACCGGCGGCTTCGGCGCCGACGTCGTCATCGAGGCCGTCGGCTGCCCGGAGACGTACGAGCAGGCCTTCTACGCCCGCGATCTCGCCGGCACCGTCGTCCTCGTCGGCGTCCCCACCCCCGAGATGAAACTGGAACTGCCCCTGCTGGACGTCTTCGGCCGCGGCGGCGCCCTGAAGTCGAGCTGGTACGGCGACTGTCTGCCCTCCCGTGACTTTCCCCTGCTGATCGACCTGCACCTGCAGGGCCGGCTGCCGCTCGACGCGTTCGTCACCGAGACCGTTCAACTGGACGAGGTGGAGAAGGCGTTCGAGCGGATGCACCACGGCGACGTGCTGCGCTCGGTGGTGGTGCTCTGATGACCGTGCGCATCGAACGCCTCGTCACCTCGGGCAAGTTCAGCCTCGACGGCGGCACCTGGGACGTGGAGAACAACGTGTGGATCGTCGGCGACGAGCGGGAGGTGATCGTCATCGACGCCGCCCACGACGCCGACGCCATCGTCGCCGCGATCGACGACCGGCACCTGAGCGCCATCGTGTGCACCCACGCCCACAACGACCACGTCAACGCCGCACCGGAACTCGCCGCCCGCACCGGCGCCACCATCTGGCTGCACCCCGACGACCTGCCGCTGTGGAAGATGACCCACCCGGACCGCGACCCCGACCGGCACCTCCTGGACGGCCAGGTCATCGAGGCCGCCGGTGCCGACCTGACCGTGCTGCACACCCCGGGGCACGCCCCGGGCGCCGTCTGCCTCTACGACCCCGCGCTCGGCGCCGTCTTCACCGGGGACACCCTCTTCCACGGCGGTCCCGGCGCCACCGGACGCTCCTACTCCCACTTCCCCACGATCATCGACTCCATCCGTGACAAGCTCCTCACCCTCCCGCCGGAGACCAAGGTCCTCACCGGCCACGGTGACTCCACCACCATCGGTGCCGAGGCACCTCACCTGGAGGAGTGGATCAGGCGCGGCCATTGAGAACCCGCCGGAAACGGCGACAGGAGATGTCCGGCTTTCCCGCGACAGTGGACGACGACAGCAGTCGCAGCGCACGGGAGGCCGGACATGGCAGGACCGCTTGAGGACAAGGTGGCGCTGGTCGCGGGCGCGACCCGGGGTGCCGGACGGGGCATCGCCGTGGAACTGGGCGCGGCCGGCGCCACCGTCTACGTCACCGGCCGCAGCACACGCGAGCGCCGCTCGGAGTACGACCGCCCCGAGACCATCGAGGACACTGCCGACCTCGTCACCGCGGCCGGCGGACACGGCATCGCCGTCGCCGCCGACCACCTGGACAAGGCCGCCGTACGGGCCCTGGTCGACCGCATCGCCGACGAACAGGGCCGCCTCGACCTCCTCGTCAACGACATCTGGGGCGGCGAGAAACTCTTCGAGTGGGACACGACCATGTGGGAGCACGATCTGGACAACGGGCTCAGGCTCCTCCGGCTCGCGGTCGAGACCCACGCGATCACCAGCCACTTCGCGCTGCCCCTCCTGCTGCGCCACCCGGGCGGCCTGGTCGTGGAGATGACCGACGGCACCGCCGACTACAACCGCGACACCTACCGTGTGAACTTCTTCTACGACCTCGCCAAGGCGTCCGTACTGCGCATGGCCTTCGCCCTCGGCCATGAACTCGGCCCGCGCGGCGCCACCGCGCTCGCCCTCACCCCGGGCTGGCTGCGCTCGGAGCTGATGCTCGACGCGTACGGCGTCCGTGAGGACAACTGGCGCGACGCCCTCGCCCGCCAACCGCACTTCGCCATCTCCGAGACCCCGCGCTACGTGGGCCGCGCCGTCGCCGCCCTGGCCGCCGACCCCGACGTGGCCCGCTTCAACGGACAGTCCCTCTCCAGCGGCGGCCTCGCCCAGGTGTACGGCTTCACCGACCTCGACGGCAGCCGCCCCGACGCCTGGCGGTACCTGGTCGAGGTGCAGGACGCGGGCAAGCCGGCCGACGTCACCGGATACCGGTAGCAGGCGCTCGCCCTACCGGCAAAAAGCGCGCTCGCCCTACCGGTGAAAGGGCGCCCGCCGGACCGTACCGTCAGTCCATGACCGATCACACCCGCTTCGCAGGACACGGAGTTCTCGTCACGGGCGCGGCCCGCGGCATCGGCGCGGCCGTCGCCCGCAGACTCGCCGAGGAGGGCGGCCGGGTCCTGGTCACCGACCGGGACCTGCCCGAGGCCGAGCGGACCGCCGCCGCGCTGCGCCGCGAGGGCCGCACCGCCGAGGCGGCGGCGTGCGACACCGCCGACCGCTCCGCGGTGGAGGCGGCCGTGGACCACGCCGTCACCGCGTTCGGCTCCCTCGACGTGCTGGTCAACTGCGCCGCCCACTGCAGCCCGGACGTCCCGCTCTTCGAGGACGACCCCGACGACGCGTGGGCACTCGACCTCGACGTCACCCTCACCGGCGCCTACCGCTGCTGCCGTGCCGCGCTGCCCCATCTCGTCGCCTCCGGACGCGGCGCGATCGTCGGCATCGGCTCCGTCAACGGCCTGCAGGACTTCGGCAACCACGCCTACGGCGCCGCCAAGGCCGGCCTCGCGTCCCTGACCCGCACCCTCGCCGGGCACGCGGCGGCCCGGGGAGTACGGGTGAACCTCGTGGTGCCGGGCACGGTCCGCACCTCGGCGTGGGAGGGGCGCGACGACGACCTGGCCGCCCTCCGCCCGCTGTACCCGCTCGGCCGGGTCGGCGAGCCCGAGGACATCGCCGCCGCGGTGGCCTTCCTCGCCTCCCACGACGCGGCCTGGATCACCGGCACGACCCTGGTGGTCGACGGCGGCCTGACCGCGGTGAACACCGGCTTCCACGCGGCCCTACGGCGGGCCTGAGCCTCGGTGGGGGGGTTCTCTTGCCCGCGCCGGCGGGGCGCCGATGCGGACGTGGGCCCGGCAACCGCAGCTCCGCAATGCTCAGAATCCCCTGTGGCGCTCACCCGCCCCCGATCATCCCTTCCCGCAACCGCCCAAGAAGTTCCCGTGCCGCCGGAGTCATGGGACCCTCCGCACGCCAGGCCAGGCCCACGCGTCCGCGGGCGTTCGGTGCGTCGAGCGGCAGTGCGCCGAGGCCGGACCGGGCGCCGAGGCCGGGCAGGACCGCGACGCCCAGACCGCGCGCGGCCAGGCGGGCCAGGCCGTCCGGGGTCGCGGCCTCGAACGCGATGTGCGGGTGGAAGCCGGCCTCGGCACAGAGCCGTTCCAGGACACCCCGCATCCCGGTCCCGCGCGGCAGCCCGATCAGCCGGTGCCCGCGCAGGGCCGTCGGCGGAACGGCGCCGGCACCGCCGTACTCGGCGAGCAGGGAATGTCCGGGGACGGCCGCCACGACCAGCGGCTCGTCGATCACCACGTGCACAGCGATACCCGGCGGCGGCTCCTCCTCCGCGATCCCGATCACCGCGAGGTCCAGCTCGCCCCGCCGCAGCGCCGCCAGCATCCGGTCCGAGGTGTCCTCGGTGAGGGTGACCTCCACCCGCGGGTGCGCGTCGTGGAAGTCCGCCAGCTGCCCGGCCATGTCGAAGGCGTGCGCGAGGGTGCCGGGGACGAGACCGACGGCGACCCGGCCGCGCAGCAGGCCCGTGTACTCCTCCACCGTCTGCCGCACCCCGTCGACCGCCGCGAGCGCGGCACGCGCGTACGGCAGTACGGCCGCACCCACTTCCGTCGGCCGCACCGAGCGCCCCGACCGGTCCAGCAGCGGCTGCCCCAACTCCCGCTCCAGCTGCCGTATCTGCGCACTCAGCCCGGGCTGGGCCAGATGCAGCCGCTCGGCGGCCCGGGTGAACCCTGCCTCCTCCACCACCGTCACGAAGTACCGCAGCTGCCTCAACTCCATAAGCAGCCATGCTAGAAGGCAGACGGATCATGTCTTGGACTTCTGGTCGCGGCCACAACATCCTGGACGTATGGGGAAAGCAGCACACACCACCGCCGTGGACAAGGCCACCACGGCCGCCGCCATCGCCGCCGAACGACGTGAACTGGCCGACTTCTTCGAGGCGTTGACGCCCGCCCAGTGGGAGGCGCCCAGCCTGTGCGCGGGCTGGCGGGTCCGGGAGGTCGTGGCGCACATGTCGATGGGGTTCCGCCATCCGACCGCGCGGGTGCTGAGGGAACTGGTCAAGGCGCGCGGCAGCCTGCACCGTATGACCGACCGTCTCGCCCGCCGTGACGCGGCCGCCCATCCGGACACCGCACTGGCCGGCTTCCTGCGGACCCACGCCCACCACCCGTGGACGCCCCCGATCGGCGGCCTCGCCGCGGCCCTCGGCCACGACGTGGTGCACGGCCTGGACGTGACCGTCGCCCTCGGCCTGGACCGCGAGGTGCCCGAGGACCGCCTGCGGATCCTCCTCGACGCGGTCGACCCCCGTGCCTTCCGTGTCTTCGGCACCGACCTCACCGGAGTCCGGCTGTGCGCGGACGACCTCGACTGGTCCTTCGGCACAGGTGCGTCCCTGTACGGCCGCGGTCAGGACCTGCTGCTGGTCGCCTACGGCCGCAGCCTCCCCGCCGGCCGGCTGCGCGGTGAGGAGGTTCACCGTTTCGTCACAGCCTGACCGGAAACACAACCCCCACGCCTCCGCGCGGGTCTAGGAGTCGGAGATCGCGGGCATCGCGCAGGGAAGCACCCGGGGCAGGCCCTGGGTGACAAGGGGAGAAGAGGTTGCACATGGGGGTCATAGCAAGACGGGGTGTCGTCGCGCTGGGCGTCACGGGACTCGTGGCGCCGCTCACGCTCGCCCTCACCGCGACGCCGGCCCAGGCCGCGAGCTGCACCACACAGGCGGGGCCGTACCAGAAGCAGGTGGAGAAGTTCCTCGGCCGGCCGGTCGACGGCAAGCAGTCCGCCGCCGACTGCCAGGCCATCAAGGCATTCCAGGACAAGCACGGCATCATGCCCGACATCGGCTACGCCGGATCCGTCACCTGGGGCGTGATGGATCTCATGAACAAGCAGCGGGCCGTCGGCAAAAACCCCAACAAGGACGGCGCCTGCCCGGTGAACAGGGGCCGGATCGCCTGCGTGAACCTCACGCTCCAGCTCAGCTGGATCCAGGACGGCAAGAAGCTCGTCTACGGGCCCGTGCCCGTGCGCACCGGCCGCCAGGGCTTCGCCACCCGCACCGGCCTGAAGAAAATCTACTGGCGGGACCTCAACCACGTCTCGACCGTCTACAACGTGCCGATGCCCTACAGCCAGTTCTTCGACGGCGGACAGGCCTTCCACTCGGTGGGCCTGAGCATGTGGAACCCGCCGGGCTCGCACGGCTGCGTGAACATGACCACCACGGACGCCAAGAAGTACTGGTCGCTGCTGAGGACGGGCGACGACGTCTTCGTCTACGGCCGCAAGCCGGGAACCTGAGCGGTACCCGAGTGGCACCTGAGCGGTGGCCGAGCGGTCCCTGAGCCGTTGCCGCCCGGCCGTCACGCCTCCGGCGCGTCCCCGAAGTCGGGGATCTCCAGCCGGACGCCGCCCTGCCGCGCCGAATCGTGCGCGATGATGCCCGGCAGGTTGTACCGGGCGGCCACCCATGCGTTCACCGACGGCAGCGAACGCGTGTTGACGGCGGTGACGAAGTCGTCGACCAGGAAGTGATGGCTGCCCTCATGGCCGTTGTGGAGGTGGTCGAACTCCCGCGGCAGCCGCGCCCGGTCGTGCACCGGCGCCGAACCCGAGGTGAAGGCGGCCCGCAGCTTGGGGGCGATGTGCGCCAGGGACGGATCGTCCGGGGCCAGGGTCGGCTTGGGCTCCAGCAGCTCGCTGATGTCCTGCACTCCGCCCTTGTCCTGCCACAGCGCCACCGTCGCCAGCTGCTCCATGCTGGCCTCCGTACCGAAGAACCGGAACCGGGACTCGCGGATGTGCGAGGGGTAGCCGACCCGCCGGAACTCGTTCGTACGGAACGATCCGCCGCCCGCGACCTCGAACAGCGCGGTCGCATTGGACAGGTCGTTGTCGAACTGGCTGACCGAACGATCGAAAACGCCATCGCCGCGATCGTCCCGCACACCGATCGCCGACACACTCACCGCGTGGGTCCGCCAGGCCCCGAGCACCCCGCCCACCGCATGTGTCGGATACAGCAGCGGGGGATAGCTGGCGGTCGCCTTCCAGTTCTCGCCGCCGCTGTACCGGTAGGCCTCGTAGAAACCGAGGTCCATGTCGTGGACGTAGTCGCCCTCGGCGTAGAAGAGCCGGCCGAAGGCGCCCTCGGCGATCCGGTTGCGGGCGTGCACGGTCGCCGGGTTGTACTGACTGGTCTCGCCCATCATGTACGTCAGCCCGGTCGCCCGTACCGCGTCGATGATCGCGGCGATCTCCTCGGTGGTGATCGCCATGGGTACGGCGGAGTACACGTGCTTGCCCGCGGCAAGACCCTGGAGGACCAGCGGGCCGTGCGTCCAGCGCTGGGTGAAGACCGCGACCGCGTCGACCGCCGACGACTCCAGCATGGCCTCGTACGACGGGAAGGTGCCGGCGAAACCCTGCGCGGTGGCGAGCCGCTCGGCCCGCTCGGGCAGCAGGTCGGTGACATACACGTCACGGACGCCGGGATGAGCCTGGAACAGCGTGGCGAACTGACCGGAGAACTGGCCCGCGCCGACGATACCGAGAGAGAAGGTCATGCCCATTACTTTTGATGGGGAAGAATCTGGCCGTCAAGGGGTGAGTGGAAGCTCCCGCGGGGCGCTCGGCGCGCGGTAGGGTGAACTGATTACTTCAGGACAGGAAGAAATGGAGGAGCCGGTCTCATGACCAGCTGGCTGCCGCTGAGCCCCGCGGAGCGCTCCGTGGCGATCGAGGTGCTCGTGCACGGGCCGCTGTCCCGCACCGAGCTGGCCCGGCGTCTCGGGCTCTCGCAGGGCAGCCTCACCCGGCTGACCAAGCCGCTGATCGGGTCCGGGCTGCTGGTCGAGACCCCCGAGGAGGCCGGAGCGGCCCAGGCGCGACAGGGCCGGCCGTCGCAGCCGCTCGGCGTCGTGGCCGACGCCCGCTCCTTCCTCGGCTTCAAGATCACCGCCGATATGGTCCACGGCGTCGTCACCACGCTGCGCAGCGAGGTCACCGGCCGGCTCGACCGGCCGCTCACCACGCACGACCCGGACGCCGTGGCCGCACTGCTCGCGGAGATGGCCGCGGTCCTGGCCGGGGGCCGTCCCGATCCGGCCGGCATCGGCATCGGTGTGGGCGGTCTGGTGCGCGAGCGCGCGGTGGTCGCCCAGTCGCCGTTCCTCGGCTGGCGCGACGTGCCGCTCGCCACACTGGTGCGGGAGCGGACCGGGCTGCCGGTCGTCGTGGAGAACGACGTGGCCGCCCTGGTCGAGGCCGAGACCTGGTTCGGCGCGGGCCGCGGACTCGACCGCTTCGCCGTCCTGACCATCGGCGCCGGCATCGGCTACGGGCTGGTGCTCGGCGGCAGACGCGTGCCGTCCGCCGAGGACGGCCGTGGCTTCGGCCGGCACTGGATCATCGACCCCCACGGCCCGCTCACTCCCACCGGAGAGCGCGGCAGCGCTGTGTCCTTGCTCACCATCCCCAGCGTCGAGTACCAGATCCGCGCCGCCACCGGCCGCGACACCGCCTACGAGGAGATCCTCGCCGGTGCCGCCGCGGGCGAGCCCATGGCCGCCAGGGTCGTCGGCGAGGCCGCTCGTGCGCTCGGCATCCTGGTCGCGCAGATCGCCAACTTCGCCATGCCGCAGCGGATCCTGCTCGCCGGAGAGGGCGTCGGCCTGATGGATGTGGCCGGGGACACGGTCCACGAGACCATTCGCGCCCACCGGCATCCGGACGCCGACCCGGTCGACCTGGAGACGAAGGTGTCCGACTTCCACGACTGGGCGCGCGGCGCCGCCGTGTTGGCGATCCAGGTACTCGTGCTCGGCGAGGGCCCGGGGTGAGGGGCAGGTGTGAACTCCCATCCGCCACTTGACACATTCACGTGATGAGTAACACGGTCTGAAATGTCCGTATCACGTGCACTTACTCACAGCGCCTTCACCTCGATCGGCATATGCTTCACAGCATGTCCACCACTCTTGAAGCCGCTCCCGAGCGATCGGCCGCGGAGGTCAACGAGGAGATCAGGGCCCTGTGGCGCCGGTCGGGCGGGACACTGACCACCGAGCAGCGCGCGCAGTACCAGCGCCTCGTGATGGAGTGGGCCGCCGCGACGCCGCCGTCGCAACGAGCGGCCTGACCGGCCTCGCGCGGACCGCGCCGCATCGTCGCCGCAACGCCAAGGGCACCCGTGACCGCACGGGTGCCCTTCTCGCATCAGTCGCAGCGCGGGCGGCGCCGCCCACCCGCCCCTGTCGTGTTCCTCTCGTCAGCCCCAGGTCGCCGAGTAATACCGCTGATAGGCCTTGCGGTCCTGTTCGGCGCGGATGTAGCGGGTCGCGACGAGCGCGATCAGACTGCCCGCGATGACCAGCAGCCCCGGACCCACGTTCCGCGGGTCCGTCAGCCGGGCCGTCAGCGTCTGCCCCGATGCCCCCGTCACCGGTGCCGAGGAACCCGGCGAGGCCGCGTTCGGGGCGACCGCGCCCTGGGGTGCCGGGGACGACGGCGCGGGGGAGGCGTTCCTGGGGGCACCGCCGGCGGGCTGCGCCGACACGATGAGCTTGACGTTCAGCGCCGCCAGCGCCCTCGTCACCGGCTGGAAGAACGTCGTACCGCCCGCCGTGCAGTCGCCGTTGCCGCCCGAGGTCACACCGAGCGCGACGCCGTCGGAGAACAGCGGGCCGCCGCTGTCGCCCGGTTCGGCGCACACATTGGTCTGGATGAGTCCGGTGACCGTCCCCTCCGGGTAGTTGACGGTCGCGTTGAGCGCGGTGACCGTACCGTCGTGCAGGCCGCTGGTGCTGCCGCTGCGGAACACCCGCTGCCCCACCGCCGCATCGGCGGTCCCCGTGATCCGCACCCCGTTGCCGCCGCCGATCGCGACGACGCCCGCGCCGTCACCGGCCTTGCCGCTCGCGTACTGCACGAGCGAGAAGTCATTGCCGGGGAAGGTGCTGCTCACCGTCCGGCCGAGCTGCTGGTTGCCCTGATTGCCGGCGAACCAGGTGGATCCCGTGGGCCCGCAGTGACCGGCCGTGAGAATGAAGTCGCTCTGCCCGTTGGTCACATTGAACCCCGCCGAGCAGCGGCCGCCGGTCGACAGGATCGGCTGGGCGCCGTTCAGCCGTGTGGTGAACGTGCCCTGTGCGTGCTCCATCCGCACGAAGCCGCCGATCCTCGCGGCGACCTGGCTCATCCGGGACCAGTCGCCGGCGGACACCGTGCTGTCCGCGCTCACCACGACCCGGTTGGTCCGATAGTCCACCGCCCACGCGGTGCCCGCCACACGCGGCGCCGAACGCAGCCTGGCCGTCGCCGACTTGAGCTCGTTCATGCTGTGCGACACGACCTTCGCCTCGGCCCCGGCGCGCCGTACCTCCCGCGCCGCCGCCTCGTCGGTGACCGCCACGACCGGCCGCCCGCCGGGGCCGATCCAGTCGCCCGCCGTCCGTGCCGTGCCGAGCCGCGCCACCAGCGCGGCGCCGGTGCCGCCGGTGCCGTCGGCCGAAGCGAGTGTTCTGGCGGCGGGAGGTGTCTCGCTCGCCATGGCCGCCTGGGTGATCATCGCGCCACCCAGGAGGAGTCCGCCGACCGCCGCCAGGCGGGTCACTCGCCTGACGATCCGTCGTCGTGCGTGCCGCATGCAGGGCTCCCGAAGCCGAACCGGACGCACGCCGCCCGTGCCGGCGGCGCGAGACCCTCGGGTCGTCGAGGGCCCGCACCTCCATACGCGGGCCACGGCCGTGGCGTTCAACGGTCTTGGCGCCCAGGGCCATGGCGTTCAGCGGCAGCGGTGATCGCGGCGTACCGGACCCGGCCCTTACGGACTCCCCGCAGACCGGCCTCAGTTGCCGTGTGCTCCCCGCACCGGCCAGGCTCAATTGCCGTGGACTTCCTACCGGCCGGGCTCGATTGCCGTGGGCTCCCCCCGGCTCGGCTGCATTGCCGTGGGCTCCCTGCCGGCCCCGCTCAGCTCTTGCGGGCCACCCCGCCGAACATCGCGACCTCCTCCGGCTCGGCCCCGTGGCCGTGTTCCGGGCGCCAGCGCGAGCACGACACCACACCCGGCTCCAGCAGATCGAGACCGTCGAAGAACCGGGCCACGTCCTCGGGCGTGCGCTGGGTCAGCTTCGGGGTTCCGTGCTCGTTCCAGAACGCCACCGCCTCGTCCACGTCCGGCATCGCCGGGTGGGTGACGGTGTGCGACAGCACCAGGTGACTGCCCGCCGGCAGCCGGTCGGTCAACTGCCGTACCAGACCGTACGGGTCCTCGTCCTCGCCGATGAAGATGACCACGCCGAGCAGCATCAGCGCCACCGGCTCGCCGAAGTCGAGCGTCCTCGTCGCGTGTTCGAGGATCGAGTCGACATGGCGCAGGTCCTCGTCCAGATAGTCGGTACGGCCCTCCGGCGTGCTCGTCAGCAGGGCACGCGCGTGCGCGAGGACCAGCGGGTCGTTGTCGACGTACACGACCCGTGACTCCGGGGCGATGCGCTGGGCGACCTCGTGCGTGTTGTCGGCGGTGGGCAGCCCGGTGCCGATGTCCAGGAACTGCCGGATGCCCAGCTCGCCGACCAGATGACGTACCGCACGGCCGAGGAAGAGCCGGTCGGCGCGCGCGTACTCCCCGATGCCGGGGTGCAGTCGGCGGATCTGGTCGCCGGCCTCGCGGTCGACCTCGTAGTTGTCCTTGCCGCCGAGCCAGTAGTTCCAGATCCGGGCGGTGTGCGGCCGGCTGGTGTTGATGCGGGCGCGCAGCGACACAGCCACGTCATCGGTGGCTGCCGGGTTGTCGGTCACGGGGGTCAGCTCCTGGATACGGATGAGATGCCTGACGAGAGTGATACACCGTTCAAGACGCAATCCAGACGCCCGAGTTGATCCCCGCCTCGCCTCCCCGGCAACCGGTCCCCGTCACCCGAGGCACGCCCGACCTCGCCGGTGTCCCGACGAACGCCCGGCCCTGCCGGTCTCCTGGGCGGCCGGATCCTAGACTGCCGGGCATGGACGACACGCTCCTGGACCGGCTCGGCTCCGGCAAGTACCTACTGGTGACCAGCTACCGCAAGAACGGCACCCCGGTCGCCACCCCGGTGTGGGTGGTCCGCGACGGTGCCACCCTCGGTGTCTGGACCGCCGCCGACAGCTTCAAGGTCAAGCGGATCCGGCGCCGCCCCGACGTCCTCGTCGGCCCCTGCGACCTGCGCGGCAACCCCACCGGCGAGCAGCTGCCGGCCACCGCGGAGATCGCCGACGGCGCCACCACCGCCCGCTACCGCGCGCTCATCACCCGCAAGTACGGCATCCTCGGCCGCCTCACCCTCCTCGGCAGCCGACTGCGGCGCGGCCTGGACGGCACGGTCGGGATCCGGGTGACCCTCGCGCAGTGACGGCCCCCGGGAACCGCGTCCTACGACGCGTCCCGCACCGAGCCGGACAGCACCAGCCCGTCGGACCCCGGCGCACCGGTCTCCGGGTCGACCTCCTGAAACCGCACCGACGCCACCGGCTCGTCCACCCCGTCTTCTGCCGTCGGCACGGTGCTGTCGGCACTCGTGTGCTCCGACGGGACGTCCGCCCACACCGTGAAGCCGTCCACCTTGGGCAGGGGACGCTACGGGTCGGGCTCCGCCCGGATCGACCGCGTGCGCGGGCAGTGGGGCCGGGCCCGGCGTCCGCATCGGTCGCCGGGTGGCTCAGGTCCAGGCACTCCGGTACTGCTCGTCCAGCAGCTGGAACACCGGCTCGCCGCGCACCGGATCCTGGGCGGTGGACAGCCGGACCCGGTCGCCGCTGTGGATGCCGATCGGCGGGCCCATGACCCGGCCGCGCACGACGAACCCCTCGGCCATCTCTATCAGTGAGACATTGCGCGCGGCGGGAGTGTTGCGGTGCACCACCGTGGAGTGCCGCACCGTCCCGACACCCTCGCTGCGCTCGGTGCGCAACTCGCTGCCCTGGCACACCGGACACAGCAGCCGGTGGTACGTCGCGGTGCCGCACCAGGTGCACCGCTGGAAGGTAATGGCGTCCTTGGAGTCCGCGGGGGCGGGGTCGAGAACACCCGCCGCGGCGCCGGCCGCCGGCTGCGAGACGTTTGCTGAGTAGTGGTACACGCTGGTCAACTCCCTGCGCTCGGCCGGAATCCCGCGTGTCCGGCGCGCACCGGTCACACGTGTGCCCGGCGGCCGTGCCACCGTGCACGCCGACAGAGTATGGCACTCAGTGTCACTCGTAAAGGCACTCCGTACCCCTAATTCCTGACCCGAGACCCCTCAGGCGCGGCCCAGCGCCGCCTCCAGCTCCTGCACCACCCGCCACAACGGGGCATCCCGCCGGGACACCAGCACCACCACGTCGTCGGGCTGCCCGGCCGGCACCGGGCTGAGCCAGGCCGGTGAAGCCGCGGGCTCGGCGGCGCGTCCGAACGTCTTCTGCACATACCCGAGCGCATGGTCCACCGCCGCGCCCGCGTCGCCCAGGCCGTCCGAGCGCAGCCAGGAGCGCAGGGCGTTGTTGTGCGCGGCGACGACCGCGGCCGCGAGGACGTCGGCGCGCAGCGTCCCGTCCGGTCGATCCGTGAACCGTCCGCGCAGATACTCGGCGAGCGCGCGCTCGTAGCGCCACACCACCGACAGCTCGTAGGCCCGCAGGCCCGGCACCTGCTTGGTGAGGCGGTAGCGCTGGACGGAGAACGACGGGTTCTCGGCGTACATCCCCAGCACCAGCCGGGCCGCGTCGCACACCCGCCGCACCGGTTCGTGCTCCGTGTCGCTCGCGGCGAGGAAGGAGGTCATGTCGGCCAGGCAGCGCTCGTGGTCGGGGAAGACCACGTCCTCCTTGGAGGGGAAGTAGCGGAAGAACGACCGCCGGCCGACCCCGGCCAGGGCCACGATGTCGTCGACGGTCGTCTGCTCGTACCCGCGTTCCAGGAAGAGCCGGAAGGCCGCCGCGACGAGGGCCTCCCGCATCGGCGGCTTCGCGGCCGGCGCCGCGCTGGTGGAGCTCATGGAGGGGAACGTAGCACCCGGACGGGTCGCATGACACTCAGTGCAGCCCGAGTGCCCTTATGGGGGAACTGAGTGCTTTGGAAGTGCGACACCTTCACGGCCTTCGGCTGCCTCGATGATGATGCGGTCCCGCGACGGCGGCCCCTCTCCCGCGCCCCGGCCGGCCCGCTGCACCTCGCCCCGCGAGCCGACACCCCCGTGGGAGAGGAGCGGGCGCACCCCGACGTAACCTTTCTGCATCCCGCCGCCCACACGGCCGTACCGCCCGAGGAGATCCCGCATGCCCGCCGCCCGTCCCCGTCTGCTCTACGTCACCGACCTGGCGTACGAGGCCCGCGGGCGCCGCTACTGCGACGAGGACATCTTCCTCACCTCCCGGCTCCGCGCCCGTTTCGACCTCGCCCTGTGCCATCCGCTGGACGCCGCGGCGCTGATGGACGGCTTCGGCGCCGTGGTCGTCCGCAACAGCGGGCCCGTCCTCGGCCACCAGCAGGCCTACGACGCCTTCCGCGCGCGTGCGCTCGCCACCGGCGCCCGGGTGTACAACCCGCTCACCGGCAAGGCGGACATGGCGGGCAAGCAGTACCTGCTCGACCTGAGCGCCGCGGGCTTCCCCGTCATCCCGACGGTCGGCCGCGCCGAGGACCTGCACCTGCTGCCGGCCGCCGAGCGGTACGTGGTCAAGCCCATGCTCGGCGCGGACTCCCTCGGCCTGCGCGTCGCCCCCGCCGGTCAGGTCGCCGCGCTCGCCTCCGGCCAGGTCCTGATCCAGCCCTGCGTCGACTTCGTCCACGAGGTGTCCTTCTATTTCATCGACGACGACTTCCAGTACGCGCTGTACGCCCCCGATCCGGAGCGCCGCTGGGAGCTGAAGGCCTATGCGGCCACCGCCGCCGACCTGGAGTTCGCCCGGCGTTTCATCGACTGGAACGACCTCGGCCACGGCATCCAGCGCGTCGACGCCTGTCGCACCCGCGACGGCGACCTCCTGCTGGTCGAACTGGAGGACCTGAACCCCTACTTGTCCCTGGCGGCCCTGCCGGAAGAGGCCAGGGACGCCTTCGTCACCGCGTTCACGGCGTCCCTGAGCCGGTTCGTGCACGGAGCGCTCAGCCCGGCCTGACGGCGACCCGCCGGGTCGCGCCTGGGTGCCGGGGCCATCGTGGCCCGGTACTGGCTCGCCGTCGTGCCCAGGTCGGCGAGAGGGCTCTTGAACGGGTCGGCGGTGGGCGTGCGCGGGCCGGCCTGAACGGGGCCGCCCCGCGGGCCGTATCTCAGCGCGGGGAGCTCGGAAGTCCCGTCCGTGCGGGACGGAAGGAGAGCCAGGTGCCGACACCGCCCGATCCCGAACGGCCGTACTCCGGACCGGTCTTGGAACCCGTCCGGGTCCTGCGGCTCCGCCGTTTCGACGCCCTCGCGGAGCTGATGCGCGAGATGGACACCGGGCCGGCGCGGCCGGCGGACACCGACGAGGAGGAGACGCGGGAACTGCCACCCGTACCGCCGGCGTCCGGCACTCCCGGCCCGCGTCGGGCGGCTGTCGCGGCCGTGGCAGCCGCCGCACTCCTCGGTTTCGGCTGCGCCCTGCTGCTCACCGGCCGCCAGGAGGCCACCGCGACCCCGCCTCCGTACCGCCCCGCGACCACCGCACCGCCCGCCACCACCCCGGCCCCCACCCCCACCGCATCCCGCACGCCCGGCGCCGCCACCGACCCCGACGGCCCCGGCACCCTCCGCCAGGGCGACAGTGGTCCCGGGGTCACCGACCTGCAGCAACGCCTGCTGCACGTCCCGGACGTCTACCGCGACGGCTCGACCGGCGGCACCTACGACGCGAACCTCACGGCGGCCGTGGCCCGCTTCCAGCTCTGGTACGGCATCAGCGGCGACGAGACCGGCGTCTACGGCAACGACACGCGCCGTGCGCTGGAGTCCCGGACCGGGTCCGGCGACAATTCATGACCGGCATGCGAGGAGCCCCGGGAACCGGACGGGCTGCCCCCAGGCTTCTCCTTCGAGGGACGCGGGCGGTGCGGGAATGACGGGCGTGGGGAACGCGGCGGGGAGGACCGGCGACGGTACGTCGAGCGGGGCAGACGTGGAGGATGCGGCGGGCGGCGCGGGCGTCGACGGTGCCACGAGCAGGGCGGGACTCGGTCCGCAGGCCGGCATGGACGGCTGCTTCTTCGATCGGCTGGATCCCGACATGTGCGTGGTCACGGCCGTGGCCGGCGGTGAGCGGGCCGGGTGTCTGGTCGGGTTCGCCGCGCAGTGCTCCATCCACCCGCCCCGGTTCGCCGTCTGGCTGTCGAAGGTCAACCACACCTACCGCGTCGCCCGGGCCGCGCGGCACCTCGCCGTGCACCTGCTCACCCGCGACCAGCGGGACCTCGCGGAACTCTTCGGCGGCGAGACCGGCGACGAGATCGACAAGTTCGCGCGCCTGGACTGGAGGGAGGAGCACGGCGGCACGGTGGTGCTGCGGGACGCGGCGGCCTGGTTCGTCGGGGCGATCGTCGAGCGCGCCGACGGTGGCGATCATGTCGGCCATGTCCTCGAACCGGTGCGTTGGGGCGCGGGGCGCGGCGGGCCGCTGCTGCGGCTGTCCGACGCGGCCACCATCGACGCCGGTCACCCCGTGGAGTGACCGGATTCGAACGTCGGGCAAGGGATCGGAAAAGCCGTGGGTGAGAGGGGCGTAAGGGACCCACCATGGGCAACCCGCGGCCGACGTCCGCGTGTTCCGTCGCACCACAGAAAGCCAGGCCGATGACCGGCTCCCGTATCCCGGGCCTGCTCGTGCCCGCCGTGTTCCTGCTGGTCCTGGTCGTCGGTGTGTGCTGGTACTGGCGCCACCGCGACGACGACTGACCCGGCCCACCTCATGACGCGCGCCTGTGCCCGGTGCGTGAATCCCGCCGTGTCCGACCGCCGAAAGAGAGGCCGGACCGGCACCCCGGACCGTGACCGGCGGAGCCGGTGCGGGATCGGGCCCCGCCGGTCAGCGCCCGGCGCCGCGTACCGCCAGCGCGTCGCTGACCGCGCGGACGCTGCGGGCGATGTGCTGCAGCTGCATGACCTCGGCGGCGTACAGCTTGATCGTGTGCTCGATGACCGACTCGGGCAGCCCCAGCATCGGCAGCTCCGCGCGCGCGGTCTGCAGCGCGGTCCGGGCCACCCGCACCTCCTGCTGGACCTGCAGCTGCGCGTGCCGGGCGAGCAGCACGGGGTGGCGGATGAGGGCCGGATAACTGGCGTAGCGCGCCGGGATCAGCTCGCGCAGCCACTTGGCCGCCGAGCGCTCCCAGTCGTACGAGCCCGGCGTCTTGACCTGGCAGGGCCAGTCGGGGCTGATGCGGGTGCTGGTCAGGGGCATGGTCATCGCTTCCGGTGTGCGGCGTCGTGAGGGTGGTCCGACGGGTTCGGGGCGGCCCCGGCCTAGGGGATGGCCGGGGCCGCCCCGGGCGCGTCGCGCAGACGATGCGCCCCGGCACACCCCGGGCGCCGACGTGGGTAGGAGACGGCGGCTGGAGGTGTCCGTGCGGGAGCCCCGGGCATCGGGCACCGGCGCTGCGTGGAGACTTGCGTGCGCATGGGCGGTCCGTCGGCTTTCTCGGGGCGGTGTGCGAGCGGTGAGTCCGCAGGTGCGGAGCATGCCCGGAGTGGGCCGGGCGCGATCCGTGAGCAGTATTTATATATGCCGTCCCGTTTGCAAGACGTATGAAAACATTCATGCGTGATTTGTCGTGGATGATCCCTGTCCACGGCATGAGAGACCGCAAGATCTTCACCGCACCCGCCTTGCGGGCGCGCGAATCGACCCGCCGGATTCCGTTCTCCGGGAAGAACGGAATCAGTCCTTCGGAATCAGTCCGATCAGTCCTTCAGGAAGAACTGGTGCTGGTCCGACAGCTGCTCGTACTTCTCCAGCCGGGCCTGGGTGCGCTCCGGATCGGCGTCGGTCATCGCCTGCAGCAGGGCCGCGGCCATCATGCCCGGCGCGGCGTAGGAGTCGAACACCAGCCGGGAGCCGGTGCCGGTGGCGAAGGTGACGTCGGCCTCGTCGGCCAGCGGCCCGAGCGCCAGGTCGGTCACCAGGGCGACCTTCAGACCGGCGCCGCGCGCCACCCGCACGGCCTGGAGCGTCTCCTGGGAGTGCCGGGGCATGGCGAAGGCGAGCACCCAGGTACCGCCCGCCTCGCGGCACTGCAGCAGCACGTCGTAGGCCACGCTGCCACCCCGGGTGACCAGCCGCACGTCGGGGTGGATGCGGCGGGCGGCGTAGCCGAAGTACTCGGCGAGGGACACCGAGATGCGCAGGCCCAGCACGGTCAGGGGAGTGGAGCGGGACAGCTCGCGGCCGACCCGGATGATCTGGTTCGGGTCGGCGAAGTCGCGCCGCAGGTTCTCCAGGTTCTCGATCTCGGCGTCCACCGCCGCCTGGAGCTCGTTGGCCCGGTCCTCCTCGCCCGCCCCGCCGGCCAGGGTGCTCAGCGCGATCGACTGGAGCTTCTCGCGCAGCGCGGGATAGCCGCTGAAGCCGACGGCGGCGGCGAAGCGCGTGACGGAGGGCTGACTGACCCCGACCCGGTCGGCCAGCTCGGTGATGGACAGGAACGCGGCCTCGGTGATGTGCTCGATCAGATACTGGGCGATGCGTCGCTGCCCCGGCGACAGACGGGGGCCGTCGAAGAGTTCCCGGAGCTGGGAGGTCGGTGCGGCACCGGCCCCGGCCGCGGGCACGGCCTTGCCCGACTTGATCGCTGATGCCTGTGCACGTGCCTGCTGCGGCGAGGGCACCGGCCCGCCTCCTTTGTCTGCCACAAGCACTCAACATAGCTCACCCACCGTCATGAACAGGGGGTTGAGCAGGAGGTTTCAGTGCCGGTAGAGGGTGATCGAATGGCCCACGTCACCGATGGGCCGGCTGTTGCGGATCAGCTCGGCGAGCCGTCCGCGGGCCTTGGCGAGCGCGGAGTCCGACACCGCCAGCAGCCCGTGGACCTGCCCCTGCGGCACCGTACGCGGATCGGCGGCGTGGATGCCGTAGTACGACGGCACACCGCTGCCCTTGTACACCAGCCAGACCCGCTCGTGCGGATACCGCTGCCGGAGCCGGTCGGCGAGCCGGCCCAGGTCCTGCCCCCAGTCCACGTTGGAGTCGTGCAGCAGTCGATGGGTGTGCGCGGAGCCGCCGAAGGCCTCGTTGGAGTACGGCAGGTAGTACGGGAACGTCCGCAGCGAACTCACCGCCGCGCACAGCACCAGCGCGGCCGTCACGGCGGCCGTCCAGCGCCGGCCGGGGCGTGGCACACAGGCCGCCGCCACCGCGAGGAACATCGGCACGAACAGCGCGTACCTCGTTCCGAAGTCCCGCGATCCCGTCATGGCCGCCGCGAGCAGCACCCCGGGCGGCAGCAGCAGATACGGCGCCGCCGGCCGCAGCCGCCGCACCACCACGACCGCCACCGCACCGGCCGCGCCCAGCGCGAGCAGCCCGAGCGGCGTCTTCACCAGCAGCGCCACCGGCAGGTAGTACCAGAGCGAACCGGTGTAGAGACGCCCGAACAGATAGCCCTGCCACGGATAGGTCTCCAGCCCGAACTGCACCCGCATGCCCGCCCGGTAGGCCTCCGGCACCGGCAGCAGATCCACCAGCCGCCCGCGCAGCCCGTGCAGGGCCGGCACCGGTTCGGCGGGGGAGAACCGCAGTCGCGGATCGACGGCCAGATACGTGGCCCAGACGACGGCGACCGCCACCAGCGTGACGACGGCGGCGCCCCAGAGCGCAGCCGGCACCGTCCGGCGCCGCCTGAGCCACGAAGTTGCCGCAGACGTCCGACGGCCCATCGTGGCACCACCCGTCGCGGCCTGCTCGGCGGAGCACCCCGCGGCCCCGGCTGACAGCGCGGCAAGCGCGAGAAGCACCGGCACCGCCGGCAGTGCGCTCATCTTGGTGGCCACGGCCGCCCCCAGCGCCGCCCCGGCGAGCGGCAGATACGGCAGGGGCCGCCGCCGTGCCCGCCACGCCAGCCACGCCGACGTCAGGACGAAGCCGGCCGCCGGTACGTCCAGTGTGGCCAGCGAGCCGTGGGCGATCAGATCGGGTGAGAAGGCGTAGAGCGCGAGGGCCACCAGAGCGCCCGCCGTGCCCGTCAGCTCGCGGGCGAACGCGAAGGCGACCAGCCCGAACAGCAGGGTCAGCGCGATCACCGGCAGCCGCGCCCACAGCATCAGCCGCCAGGGGTCGTTGCCCGACTCGTACAGCAGATGCCGGCCCACGTCCCCCTGTGTGCCGGGGTACGACGGGTCGTAGTGCGGGCCGGCCACCGCCACACCCGCCGCGATCAGCAGCTTGCCGAGCGGCGGATGCTCGGGGTTGTAGCGGATGCGGTGCTCGTGCAGATAGTCGGTGGCCGTCGCCACGTACACCGGCTCGTCGATCGTCGGGGTCTGCCGGACGGCCGTCGTCACCATCGCCGCCGCCATCTGGGCCAGCAGCAACGCCACCAGCAGCGGGACCAGCCACCGGCGGTGGCGGCGCACACGGGCGTACGGGCGGGACGGCTCCTCGGCGGGAGCTCCACGGCTGAGGAGCAGGTGCTGTTCGCGCGCCATCATCCGCCCTGCGGTGGCACCGGCCGGCGGACGGCGGGAGCGGTCGAGGACCCGATCATGGCCCTACTGTCGCACCGCTCCCGCCGCCGGCGGCGTCACCGCTGTACGAGTCGTACCGACAGACCTTCTGCCGTGTACACGGGTACGGCCCGCAGCCGGTCGGAGTTCACCTCGATCCGGCTGAACCGGCCGCACAGCCGCGGCACGTCGACGACCGGCAGGGTGCTCCCCGCCACCGGCGGCCGCTCGGTGTCCAGCCGCAGCGACAGCACCGCCCGACTCCCCAGCACGGTCAGGTGCCGGACCGTCAGCGGCGCCCTGCGGCCGGCCCGCAGCGTGACCTGGAGCGTGCCCGCGTCCTGCGTGTACGCGCCGCGCACCCGCAGCCGTTCGGACACCCGCAACGTGCCGTCGGCGACCCGTACGTCCCCGTGGCCGAGGGCGTCCGCGGAGCCGGCGACCAGTGTGCCCGTGGCCAGCACCGTCCCGCCCGTGTAGCGGTTGCGGCCGGTCAGCGTCAGGGTGCCGGTGCCGCCCTTGACCAGGCCGCCGCGCCCGGCGATGTCGTTGCGCCAGGCGTCGGCTGCCGAGAATCCACCCGCCGCGGGGTCCAGCGTGACCGTGACGTCGGAGTCGAAGGCGCCGTAGCCGTCCGCCGCGGCGAACAGATTCAGCCGCCCCCACTGCTCGAAGCCGTCGAGCAGCACATACCCCGAGGGCAGGGCGGTGCTGCGCAGCACCTCGCGGCGCTGGTCCGCGGTCAGATACGGCAGCCGGGTCTCCAGCAGCACCTCCGCGCCCTTCGGCACGGTCGGCGGCAGCTCGCGGCCCTGCCGGGGGAGGACGTAGGTCAGCCGCGGCCGGACCGCGTGCGCGTTGGCGTCCCGGTCGCCGTACGGGTCGGTGCCGGTGTGCGCGGCGGCGTACAGCGTGTCGGCGGTGGTGCCGGTCCGCTCGGTGAAGTAGGCGAGGGCCTGTGCGCGGGCGGCGGCCTTCAGCTCGGCGTTGGCCGGGTCGGCGAGGGTGGCCGCGGCGAGCGCGGTGGCCATGATCCGGCCGCCGATGACGTCGACGGGGTGGTGCATGCCCGCCACGATCCGGGTGTGGGCCAGCTCGAACGCGCGGGTGACCAGCTCCTGGAAGCGCTCGGGCACGGCGTAGGCGTACGCGAGCGCGGCCAGGTGGAAGGCGTTGGTGTGGCCGCTCGGGAAGCCGCCGTCGTCGGCCGGGGAGGTGCCGCGCTGGCGCAGCAGCTGCGGAGCGACGACCACGGGGGAGTCGTACACCGGAAAGCCGAACGCGTCCGTCCGCCCGGTGTCCACGACCTCGCTGTCCTCGGTCAGGCGCCACGGACGCGGGTACCGGTAGGCGTACTTGGCCGGGTTCCCGGAGGCGTACGGGCCGCGCAGGGTGTCGACCAGTTCGGCGACCTTGCCGAGCGCGGAGTCGTGCGCGCCGGCGCCGAGCGCCGAGCCGGCCGGGGCGTCCGCGGGCACGGCGTCGCTGACGGTGGTCGCCGGGGTGCCGTCGGGTGCGCTCGTGATCGAGGTGACCGCCTTGGCGCCCGCCGTGTACAGGTCCGCCAGCGGGCCGAGGCCCGCGATCATCGCGTAACTCTGGTGCTGGCGGTCGTAGAGGAAGGCTTCCTTCGCCCGTGCGTCGGTGCGCTGGGCCGTGGTCCGGGCGCAGTAGCGCAGATCTGCGCGCAGTACTTCCGGGCGCAGCGGGATGCCGGTGTTCCAGGCGGAGCCGGTCTTCCAGACCTGGGCGAAGCCGCCGAGAATGCGGACCACCGCGTTGGTCTCGGGGGTCTGGTTGGCGACGACGTTGGTCTTGTAGTCGTCCACGAACGCGGCCGGCCCGGTCGCGGCCTTCGCGTCGGCCGCCGGCAGCCAGACGGCGACGGCCGGGGCGGCGAGCACACCCGCCGACGCGGCCAGCGAGGTCGTGAGGAACCCGCGCCGGTTCAGCACGGAGGAGGGGTGCCCGGCGGATGACGGCATGCCTGTGCCTCTCAGGAGGGGGCCACGGGACAGGGAGCGCGATGTGCCGAGTTGTGCGGTCCCGTGGGAAAGAAGGAGAAAGAAGTTGAACGAGGGAATATGTAGGCCCGGGGTGTGACCCGGCGGGAAGCCCCCGGTGATCTCCGCCTGTTGGGCAGGTGAACGCGGGGTGCCCGGCGCCCGGAACCGACCGGGAACGCACAGCGCCGAACCCACGGCCCTCACCTCACAGCAGTGAACGCGCCGGCACCACCGCCCCGTCGACCGGCGGCACCGGCAGCGGCCGTGGCCGGGCCGCAGGGAGCGTCTCGGCAAGGGCCGCCGTGAACGCGTCGTACAGCAGCGGCTGGGCGAGGACCGTGCCGCCCGCGACCACCACGTCGTCCGCCGCCGCGCCCCGCCGGGCCGGCAGCGCCACGAGCGCGGCCAGGGCCCGGCCCTGGGCGCCGATCACGGCACGGGCGAGCGCCGAGCCCGCATCGGCGGCGGCGAAGACGGCCGGTGCCCACCGGCCCCGCTCCGCGGAGGGGTGCGTGGCGCGTTCCAACGCCGCGCCCAGCGCGGGCACTTCGGGCACGCCGAACGCGCCGAGCAGCGCCGCTGCCGGCGCGTCGGGAGCCTCGCCGCGGTCATGGGCGGCCCAGCAGGCCCGCACCGCCTCCCGGACCAGCCCGGCCGCGCCGCCCTCGTCCCCGAGGGCCGAGCCCCAGCCGCCGACCTGCACCGGCGTGCCGTCGGCGGGCCGGCCCACCGCCACCGAGCCGGTGCCGGCGACCAGCCCGACGCCGCGGTCCAACCCGGCGGCGGGTACGAGGAGTTCGGCGTCACCCACGACCAGTGCGGGTGCGTCGACGTGGGCGCGCAGGCCGTTGCGTATCCCCGTGCACTGGCGTGGAGTCTCGCAGGCGTGGCCGCCCACGGCCAGGGCCGACGGGCGCAGACCGGCCGGCAGCGCGTCGGCGACCAGCCCGGACGCGCGGACCTCACGAGCGCCTCCGGGCCGCCAGGCGGACGACCGTGGCGGCGCCAAGCGGGGCCGCGACCAGGTCCGTCGTCAGTTCGTGCTGCCAAAGCAGGTGATAGAGCACCGGCAGCACCGCCAGCCGGTCCCCGGCCCTCTCGGCCCCGGCGAGAAGCATCTGCGGTTCGGTGAACACCTCCCGCAGCCGGTCCGCCACCGCCGCCCGGTGACTGCGCGGATCACGGTAGCGGGCCGGCCGGCGCAGATTCGCCCGGAAGGGCTGGTCCAGGTCTCCGACCAGCCGGAACTGCCACCCCACCGACTCGCAGATCCGCGCGGTGAACGCGAAGACCGCGGCGGCCTCCTCGTCGACCGGGTCTTGAGGCCGGACATCGACCACCACGCCGGTCCCGTCGGCCAGCCGCGCGAAGTGGTCCGGGCTGTGCTCGCGTTCCCGATCACCATCCGGCCAGATCAGGCGAAACGGCTGGGAGGCCAGAGCCACGACGGCGGGATCGAGGTCCAGGGCCATCGCTGCGGCCCGCTCCCCCCACGACTCGTAGCCCACCAGAGACCGCGAGGTCACCGCCCAGTAGTCGCCCTGAAGTTCTTCTCCCCTTGAACGCGGTGAACTTCCGGGCCGGTGAGGCACGCTCGAAGGGCTAGCCCCAGTAGCGGGCCGGCGGACCGAGCCGACGGACGCCGTCGGCACCGACGAACCCCACACAGACATCCATGCGAACTCCCAGGTGGGAACCGCCTCTGCAGGCTCGCCATGGACACCTTGGAACTCCTGGCGCATCCTGTCCGCCTCCGCGTGGTCCACGCACTGCGCGGTGGGCGGGTCCTGACCACCGGGCAGTTCTGCGCCCTGATCCCGGACGTGTCCAAGGCGACCGTCTACCGGCACGTCGATCTTCTCGCCGCGGGCGGCATCCTCGACGTCGCCGACGAACGGCGGGTGCGGGGTGCCGTCGAACGCCGCTACCGGCTACGGCAGGAACGCGCGGACATCGACGCGGAAACCGTGCATGCGCTCACCCCGCAGCACCACGAGCGGGCATTCACTGCCGCCATGACCGCCCTGATCGCGGAGTTCGGCGCCTACCTGCAGCGCCAAGGCAGCGATCCCGTGGACGACCTCGTCGGCTATCGGCAGCACGCGATCTGGCTCAGCAGGGACGCACTTGTAGCACCGATCAGCGCGATGCAAGCAGCCATCGCGCCCCTCCTCGCCGACGAACCCTCGCAGGAACGCACCCGCTACCTTCTCAGCCCCATCCTGTTCCCCGCCGAACAGCAACCCGCTGCAGCCGACGCCACCGCTTGCGGTGAACCAGGTCATCTGAGATGACGAGCGAACCAGACCAGATCACTAGAGACAGAGGCCAGATCGACAGAGACGGGACACGACTCCGGCCGGATCAATGGGTATTGGCTCTGGAACCGCACGCGACTGCATCCTTTGGACTACTGCGTTTTCGGCCCTGTGGAGGACGATCTCGCGGCACCGCCGCGAAAGAGTCGACTCATGCGAACCACCATCGGATACACCGCCGAAAGCATCGGCTACGTCGTAGGAGCCCAGGGGCTTGTCAGCTTCGCTTCGCAGACCCTCTTCGGCACGGAGTGGGGCTGGATGCACAAAGTGGTCGACCTTCCGTCCCCCGCTTACCTCGGCATCGTCGCCGTGGGGCTGGCGCTCATCGTCGGCGGGGTGAAGATGCGCAAGCCGCCCCAGCGCCGGAAGGCCGCCTGACCGGCGGGCCTTTCAGCCCGCGACCAGCGAAACGGCCGCACCGGCGCCACATCCTCGAACCCGGCCGTCACACAGTCCGGCAACGGACGCCGCGGTCGCTCGCGTACAGCATCCACGTACGACACTCGACGTACAGCCCCTTAAGATCCACCCCAGCCCGTACAGCCCCCCAGCACGGCCGTTCATTGGCGAATTTCCGGGGCTGTCTTCGTTGCCGCTCTTCAGAGCAGCTTCTGCGGTGCCTCGTACTGGTCGACGGGCGCGATGTTGCACGCGGCCTTGGGCCCGCCGAGTGCGTGCCCCCCGATGCCCTCCCCCTCCGGTAGCGGCACCAGGCAGCGGAGGTCGGTGTTGATGAGCGAAGCGCCATAGGCGTTGAGGATGCCGCCTGCGCCGTCGCCCGCTCCGGGCACGGCGACGACCGGACAGCGAATCTCCCAGCCTGTCAAGGACAAGGTTCGCGCCCAAGCGGATGGCGAATTCCGGGCTAACGACCACGGCAGCCGCCTCCTACTCTCGCTTGGGCCAACTCGCCTGCTGCGCATCAAGGGGGACCCATGCGGATTCGAAGAAGCTTTGCCATAGCCGCGACGACGATGGCGCTCTGCGGCCTCGGGATTTCGGCGCCGGCCGCCGACGCCGCCGTCCGCCCCATGACGGACTGCGGCGCGCCGTGGAACAACGTCGGCGCCCCGGGGAATCTGTACGGCTACGGTTTCTACTACGGTACGTGGACGTACGCTGGTCAGGTCGAGCAGCAGTACCAGAACTGCGGGGGCGGCGTGGTCAACGCCCGTGCTCACTTCCAGTGGTCGTCCGGCTTCCAGTCGAAGTTCAGCGGGACGATGGTGCAGGTCGACATCTATTCCGGGAACTATGGACCCACCACCGGGCCTTCCACGATGGACTCCACGGCGACCAAGGACATCTACTCGCCGGCCTTCGAGATCCACAATGCGAATCCGGATCACTGGGCGGCGGAGGCTCAGCTCGTCGGGACCTACTATGGCTGCTCTTCGGCAGCCCGGGGAACTGACTGGTACTACGGCACCGGAACCCCGCAGCGTGACCCAGTGTCCGGCTACTGCGGCTGACCGCGCCTGTACAACCCTGGCCCTACTGGCGCTGGCAGCGGGGCCGTCGCATTGTCAGCCACCGAAGGTGAAGCCCCTCAGGTCTCGACGTAGCGGCTACGTCTCGGCCGGATCCTCCTGGATCTCCGTCCCTGGTTGGCGCTTTCTGGTGGCTTGCCTGTACACCACGTGGCATGGGGATATGGACCGATGCCTTCACCGCGCCCGCCGAGCCGGTTCTGCTGTCCCGGGAAGATTTCGGGCAGCTCGTGGTCGACCTGGCGCGCGAGCGGGTGGCCTGCACGCCCTGGGCGCTGCTGGCGGGGGAGTTGTGCGTCAATGCGAGTTTGAACTGGGGGAGCGTCAGTGGGCAGGCACGCTGGGACGAGCCTGGCCTCGGCACCGTTCTGCATTCCGAGGAGTACCCCGAAGGCCTGCGGGACGACGATCCGCCGCCGTGGGGTGACTCATACGAGCGGGCCCGCCTGCTGGCCCGCGGTGACGCCATTCTCGACGTGCTGCCGGCCCTGCAGCGGGCACCATATGGGGAGGAGGACGTGGCGGTCGTCTTCCAGTATCTGGACTTCACCAACCGGGCGATCGCCGACTACTTCCGGTTCGAGGACAAACGCACGATGCTCGTCGCCTTCTCCCTGGCCCGTCCGCAGAACCGGCCCCTGTCCACGAACGATGGCTGGAAGCCCCATGGACCAGTGCATCCCGTGCGCACCTGCCTGGTGCACACCTTCAAACACGCGAGTGAGGACGGCCCGCTTCCGCCCCTCGTGTCCGTCGCCGCCCGGCATCTCGGTCCCAACCTCGTCACCGGCGAGACCTGGGGCTGAGCAGTGCTGGGAGCCGGGCTTCGGGCGAGCACACGGACTGAGCCGCGCGGTGGCCGGGGGACTCTCCGGCTGCCAGGCGCTGGGCGAGCTTCTGTCCCTACTCTCCTCGGCCGACTCGGCTGCTCTGCGGCCGGCCCCGGTCCGACCGAGTGTCAGGGTTCGATGTCAGGCTTGGCGTTTGATCGCACCAATCGGGATGCAGTTGTGACCGATGGAGCGCGTCTCGCAGAGGGAGGCATCGGTCAGGTTCGCCTTCTCCGAGACGAGCTGCCAGACCCAGTGGTAATACACGGTGTTCGCCTGGAGTGTGCCTGTCATGGGACGCACACCATCGGCGCCCTCACCGCCGGAGAGCAACTGGTCCTCGGTCACGTAGTCCGTGCCGTCGTCGAGATACGTCCCGAGGCCTGTGCCGGGGTGCTTGTCCAGGTCGGTCGTGAGACTCGGGTAGTTGACAGCTGGCTCGATCGTGGGCGCCATGATGCTGCGGTTGCGGGGCTCGGCCTCCACCCGTACCAGCAGGGCCACCGCTGTGGTTCCAGCTGGTGGAGGGTTGTTCGGCAGATCCGTCGTGGTCTTGGCGTCCAGGATCTGCACCGTGTAGTTGTACGCGCCGTGCACATGCAGCACTGGTGGACGTGCCGGAGGCAGCGTGGGCCGCGAGGGCTGATCGTGCCATTCTTGCCCGGTGCGGGGGTCTGTGACGGTCCCGGCGCCCCGTCTGCTCGGGTGCCGGCGGCCGTACCGTGGTCGGCGCAGCCCGCCAGTGCGCCGATAGCGACGACTGCTGCACATGCCCACCGTTTGGGCGCATCGATCCATCGATCCGTGCTCGCGCTTCCCCCTACTCCCAACGCTTCATCACACACCAGCTGGTGGAAGCAGCGTGGGAGCCCCGGCACGGGCGGCGCAGCTCTCACGGCGAGTCCAGGCCCTCGAGCCCGAGCCGACTCCCTGACCATCTGCTACGGAGAAGCCCGGCTTCAAGGCGGATTCCAGGGGTCGTCGCAACACCGTGGGGTTGATCAGGACGCGAGCAGTTTAGATGGGCGCTCGGCTGGGGTTTCCCAGCCGAGCGCGAAGCGCAGCGCAGACAGCGCTCGCGCGCGTCGCGAAGTCTGTCGCGTGGCGCTACTTTCGGTCAGAACAGGATGATGGGTTGACCGTTCCATTCGCCGCCGAGGCAGACCAGGCGACTTTGGCTGGGATCGATCACAGGAATGCCGCCGCCCGCGTAGCACATGGGCACGGTGACGTCATCGGGCACGGCGCGGGGTGTGGCGTGGGCCAGTCCGCTCGCACCGGTGAGTAAGCCGCAAGTCAGAGATGCCGTGACAAGAAGCAGAGACATGGGACGCTTCACGGTGATGGCTCTCCTGTCAGTGGATGCCGGCGCATGGTTCAGCGAACTGGTGCCCCATGCCTTTCCGTGGGAAGGAGGTCGGGCGCGCACAGGTACGGGGATTCACCCGTTCGGCCTGAGCGAGCCCACCCCGCTGCGCTCCGCGGCGTCACCGACCTCGAAACACGATCAGCGACACAACGCGGAAGCCGAATGACACGGCAGGGCTCTTGGTCGATCGGTTGGTGATCTCACTCATCAATGCCCGGACACAGGAGATGCACTGGGTAAGAAGGCCACTGAGCGGGACCAGGCGCAGCGGGGCCCTGCTCTCCAGAGTGCCTACAACCTGTTCGGCGGTCCCATCACGACGACGCGGGAAGCAGGCTCCTGGACCCGCGCCGAAGCCCTCGCGGTTGTCGCAACCGCCGCCGGCCTTCTCGGCCCCGGAGTCCCAGCTCGGACACCAGGGAACAAGTAACCAGCCGGTAGCTTTCAGAGCTTGGTGACCGTGGTCTACTTCGGATGGCGGGGCACGGTCTTGGTCTTGTCGAGGTCGCCGTACACCGTCGACCGGGGAACGCCGAACATGTCGGGGATCTGCTGGACGGTCTTCTCCCGCTCGTCGTAGAGCCGTTGGGCGAGCGCGGCCTGGTCCTCGGTGAGCTTGGGTCGGCGTCCGCCGACCCGGCCGCGGGCCCGTGCGGAGGCGAGATCGTCCGCCGTCACCAAGTCCACCGCCGGGGGCCGGGTGACTACCTGTCATCGTCCGGTGATTCCTGTTGGCAGGTGCACGACCTTCCCGCCTGGGATCTTCGACTGCCTGTGAAGATCCTGAAGCTTTCATGTGGAGGCGGAAATGGGGGAGGGCTGGAATGCAGAGTGGAGGTATGGCGCTACGCCTTCTGAGTGCCGCGCGCCCGCTGGTCGTTCTGTCGAGCGCCTGGCGCTCACGGTGGACCAGGTGCGCGAATGGCGGCTGCCCACGGCGGTGGGGAAGGCGGCGGATCCGCGGTGGCCGGCCTTCGCCCGGCGGCACGGACTTCGTCCGGATCGTCCCGTCCCGTGGGAAGTCGAAGCGCTGGAATCCGCCGAGCTGCACCGCCTGGTCCTCGGCCTGGTCGACGAGCACACCGACCGCGACGCCCTGGCAGCGGTGCTCGCCGAGGAACGGCGCCAGCGCCGTGAACTCGATGACTTCCGCCGGGCGTGGCGGGACTGCTCCCGCTGACAGGCGGCCACGCCGGACGAGGTCACGCCCGGTTCGGCGTCGGTCGCCTCGGTGGCCGGCGTCAGCAGCTGTGCCACCCCGACATCGTGTCCGGTCCACGACCGAGCAGGGTCGTAGGGCGTGTGCTTCGCCTGGGTGCTGTTGTGCGCGGTCGGATGGATCCTGTCGGTCCTTGTCCCCTGACCTGTCGCGGGCCGACGGCTGGAAGGGGTGCCCCGGATCTCGTGGTGCTGCGTGGTCCGGGGTGCTGTTGTGCGTGCGGGGTCCGCGGCGGCCGGGTCCCGGAGTGGAAAATTCGCATGCCTGGGCCCGTTGCAGTCCGGGGCCAGCCTGCCGTTGCTGATGCTGAGCCCGCCCGCCGGGCTGCTGGCCGGCGTCGTTGCCTTGCCTGATCCGGACGAGCGGTATGACGGAGGAAGGCTCGTGGCGCTGGCCTCTTCGTAGGTACATCACTCCTATTGTTGCTTATGTCATATTTACTGATCGTCAGGAGTCAGATGTGAACTGCGTACGCCGCTCCATGGCCTGTACGACCGCGAGTGTGCTGCTCACCCTCGGCGCCTTCGCGCTCGCCGCTCCCACCTCCGCCGACACGAACACGGTCCTCACCGGCGGAGACGGCTTCTCGTCATCCACGGTCACCGTCAACGCCCCTCAGCAGGGCCTGATCGTCTCGAACGGCAAACCTCTCGTCGACCTCCGCTGCCTCGGCGCCGGCGCGCCGAACGACCACTACGCGGCCTGCGTGAAGGCGCCGATGTGACCTGCTCGTCGGCGACCAGGTCGTGCACGGCCACGATCTCCTCCTACACCGTCTCGGGTCCCGGCTCGTGGTAGCCCACCCTGTGCCGGGCCGTCTCCGGAGTCCACCGCCGCTTGCTGGTCCGCGCGTCCAGCGGCGGGTTCTTGATCGCCGCCCAGCGCTCCTCGGGATCCGAGATCGCGGCGAGGATCTGGTGGGTGCTGAAGGCCACACCTGAGCACCGGTGCCGCTCGGGCCACCGGCTGGCCACCCACCGGTACTCCTTGACCGTGTTGTAGGGCACGTCGACGTCCTCCGACAACCGGTGCAGCCACGCGGAAACCCCAAACAGGTCATCCCCCACGGACCGGCCACCGTGCTCCTGCATCGGGACAACTTCCAGCGCGTCGTCGCCGATGATGAACGAACCCTTCGACAACTTCTCAGCTGCCTCGCGCAGTCGATCCATGATCTGCTCAGAGTGGTGGTGCGTCGCCGCGGCCGACGGCGGCCGTGGCGGTCGCGCACTCGGACTCCTCGAGCTGCTCAGCCCACCCTGGACCGTCCTGACGGGGCGATCGTCGCTACGACCGCCCCCGACCGTTGGATCGGCGAGCCGGTCCGCGTACTGGACCTCAATCCCTAGAGGGGCTGGAGACTCATGTGACCGAGTACGTCATCGCTGCCTTCGCCGACACCATCGGCTCGCTGGGGGAGCGGTCGATCGCCGAACGTCTGGACACGATCGAACGAGTTCTGTTCGCTCTCGCGCGTGCGCAGGGCATCGACCCGGGCGCACTCTGAACTTGCCTGCCTGCCTGCCTGCCTGCCTGCCTGTGCGACTGCGGCCCGCGAACACCTGGCGTGTTAGCGGACCGCAGCCGTATGTGAGCCGGTCAGAGGGGCGCCGGGCAGGCTGTCACGGTTCACGCCGAGCCGATGTTCAGGTGGTGTTGGCGCTCGGTGACGCGGGTGCGCCAGCGGTTGCGTACGGTGTCCTCGCATCGAGCCAGTGGGTAGTGGAGGGCGCGGGGAGCGGGCGGCTGGCCATGAAGTCACCTGCCCGGCCGCCGACGGCCAGTCCGATCGCCTGCACCATCCGGGCGAGGGCCGTGGTTCTGCGTCGGTACCGCGTGGTCAGGCTCGGTACCTGCTCCACCATCGTGCGGCGGGAGCAGGGGCCGTTGTCGCAGAAGAACCGGCGGACCCGCAGCCGCAGCAACACCCGCCGCCCGCCCAGCGGGCGGTCCGCCAAGCGCCGCAAGTACTTGATGTGCACGCGTGACGCAGTCACGTCGCACGAGGGGCACGTCACCGTCTCCTGCCGAGAACGCAGGTCGACCCACACCGCGCTCCCAACGACGTCCACCGCGTCGATGGCCAGCCCCTCGACGTCGGGCCACACCAGATCCAGAACTGTTCGTCCAGTCGGCCGTGTGAAAGAGTCGTGATCTGAGACATGCGGAAGCGCCGCCCCGGCCTGTGTTGTACGGGCGGCGCTCACTGCGCTGTTGCTGGTGTCAGGTCCCGGAGGCTCCCGCATGGTGCACGGATGCCTGCAGGGCCTGCAGCAGTAGCCGGCTCGCCAACCGCCGCCACTGCGACGGCCGCCGCGCCGGTCGGCCCCGGCGGGTAGCCGACGCTGTGTCAGAGCGCGAGCGGAGACCAATCGCGTCCGGCTGCACCCTCTGCTCCGGAATCTGTTCCGGCTGCTGCAGATGGCCAGCGGCGTGTATCGGCTGTCCACGCCGGTAGGCATCCGCCCGTTCCCAGGCATGCTCCCACTGGAGAGCTGCGGGAGTGCCTGGCTTCACCCCACCGCGCATCTTCACGAAGGTGAGCAGCAGGGTCTTGGAGGGCATCCGCGTGCCGCTGAGAACCGCGCCCAGAGAGCTGCGCGGCAGAAAGCTGACGCCGTCCTTGGTAGCCGCCAACTCCAGCTCGAACAGTGCCTTGTTGCCGTGGGCGAACCGCAGGGCGCGCATGGCGTCCAGCAGTTCAAGCGGCCCACGGATGTACTGCGGGCGCGGTCCATCAGAGGCCCCACACATTCCGACGGGAAGGAAAGCACCCCGGCGCCCCGAGCTCCAACCCCCAAGTTTCCCTTTCCTTATCTGCTTACCGGCCCTTTGGTCGGAGCATTCCCACTAGCGGAAAGGAGCAACGACAGTCTCCTCCGATGCGGGGCGAGGCCTGGGTGTCGCGTCCTGATTGGTCAGCCGGTGATGGAGAAGAAGATCGTGTCCTGGGTGTACCAGTCGATGTTCTTCGTCGCGTACTCCCATTCCTCGTGCTCGAACTCAAGCTTCTCGATGAGTTCTTGGATGTCGTACCGGAAGCCGTCTTCCATGCGGTCCAGCACGGCACGGTAGGCGTCGGCAGCAGGCTTGGCCTTGGCCAACGGGAACATGCCGATGTGGGGGCCGTCCACGGGGTAGGGGATGTGGAAGGGGATCTCCTGTGGTGGCCCAGAGAACAGGTGCTCGTGCAGCAGCAGATCAGCGCTCACGTCCAGGCGGCGCAGTTCTTCGTCGACCAGGCCGAAGAAGGTGGAGGGCTTGGAGTACACCCCCAGGTCGCTGGGGTCGGACGCGTTGCAGTCGATGATGTGCTGCAGAGCCTGGTAGTAGGCACCGGCCGCGTACTCCGCGTCCGAACTCGCGTGACCGGCTATGAGGTGTTCGAGCGCGTCGGAGACCGACAAGCCCCAGTCGATGCCCTGGCGGTCCAGCTCAAGTTGGCTGTTCCGCGCCATCTCGCGCACCATGTCGAGGACGCGCTGCTGGTCAGACGTGAGGTTTCCGGCGGCCCCGAGAAACCCCAGGACGTCTGCCTTGTCGGCTGTGCTGTACGAGATGATCCGGCTCATGATCGTCATGCTGCCAGACGCCACTGACATCCAGCTCGGAGGGCAGGGCCCGACAGCATCTCGTGGGTGAAGTGAGGATGCGGGCCCGAAGGAGTTCGCACCAGGCTCGGACACACTCGGCCGAAACGATCCCCCGTTCCCGTCGCTGACCTGGGATTCACGGAACAGCTGACAAGGCCGTTTCAAGAATCGCCATCACTCTGTGGAACCCACGCGCCGATGTTCATCGGTGACCGCCAGAATGCACGCATGACCGACACCACGCAGGTCCCCGCAGAGCGCGAGGATGACCTGGCCCGTCTCCTTGCGACCATGCCCGGGCTGGACTCGTTCGCTCGCACCGTTGTCCGGCTCCGCCCGCGTCGCGGCGAACCCGGTATCCGAAACAGCCATGTCGGCGGACCGATGCTCTGGCCGGCGGACGAGCCCTGGCCGCACTGCGCGAGCGCGGATCACGGGAGCGCCGATGATCCGGTGCCGATGGTGTCCGTGGTACAGCTGTATGCCGCCGACGTGCCCGAGATCTCTTTCCCCGAGGGCACTGACCTGGTGCAGATCGTGTGGTGCCCCGAGCCGCACGTCTTGCCGAAGCCGTCGTTCCAGGGCAAGGACTGCCGGGTGTTCTGGCGGCGCGCCGGTGAGATCAGGTACGGGCCAGACGTGCAACCCGACCCCTGGAAGCACTGGGATGCCGAATGGGACGAATTCCCTCAGCCGTGCACGGTGCATCCCGAACGGGTCGTGGAGTACCCCTGGTGGCAGGAACTGCCGGTCGGGCTCCGCAAGCAGCTGAAGGGCTCGGATGAGCTGTTCGACCTCTATTGGCAGGAGAGCCTCACGGACGGCTGGAAGGTTGGCGGCAGCAAGTCCTGGGCCTCCAGTGACATGCCCGAGAGCCTGGGCTGCCCCGAGTGCGCAGCACCTCTCGGCCTGCTGCTTCAAGTGGACTCCTACGAGAGCCTGCCACTCGTATCGGAGAACCCCCACACGTACCTGTGCACCGTGACTGGTCGGCATCTCGTATGGGGGACGGAAGAGTTCACCCTTACCCGGGAGGCGACCGGTTTCCTCGTGGACGATGCGGCGGATGCCGGGATCTACGTTTGCTCCGCCGATCAGCGGCACCAAGCCTTGTACTTCACGCAGTGACGGTGAGATCTCGAGTGTTTCCCAGCCCCCGTATCCAGGGTCGGCCAACTGTCTGTATCGGCCATCACCGACAACGCCCCAGGCTGCTGAATCGCCTTCCATCGGCGTGTGGTCTGCGGTGGGGGAAGGCCCTTCGGGGACTGGGGCGTCCAGCTGCTTGCTGCCCCTGGACATCGCGAACACCACATAGCCGGTCAGTGACTCCACCAACGCCGCGAGCCGGGCGGACGAGTCGTCCAACACCTTGCCCTCTCAGGGCATCGCAAGAGGTCCTGTATTTGGTGGCTGATCAGTACCGAATCTCGACGAGGCGCCCTTCCGCGTCCGGCTCGGGCACCTCAGGAGCCCGAGCCGCGATCCCGAGTGCGATCCTGTGCGCCGACCACGCCGCGACAGCGGCATCAAGCACGTCGTCCGCAGGAACGCGATCCGCCTCACCGAGCTCGTCCGGGAGCACAAGCCCGGCCTCGGCCAGCAGGGAGCGGCGCAGGTTCTGGCCGCGCCAGGTCTTCTTGGCGTAAGCCAGCGACACACCGCCGGCCAAGGAGTGGAAGGACACCTCGGGGTGCACCTCGTGGATTCGCTCATCAACGAGCCAACACGCCCGAGCCTCAAGCAGCTTCGGCTTCAGCGCCCACGCTTGTTGGCTCAGCCGATTACCGGTGAGTTCCTGGCAATGGTCCGCAGCCGCCCTGTAGTCCGACTCCTCCCACACCGACCTCGGCGCGATGGGGAAAACACTGCTGCGCCGCACCCCCAGCAGCGCCCTGGCCGCGAGATCTGCGGCGCGCCAGCCCCTTTCGACAAGGCCCAACGGCATGTCCACCGCAACCGCATGCACCTCTCCGGCACGCTCGATCAGCGTCTCAAGCCGGATATCCACCAGGCTGCCCGCGTACGCGCCGTCCATGAGTCTGATCCCTATCCACCCCTGTTTTCCGCAGGCATCGACCCCCAGGACGTTCATCCGTCCCACCCCACTCCTCACGCACGAGACCTAAGCGGAAACCTAGCAGCGCCTCGTAGCCCTTCGGGGCCTGCGCGCGGCCCTGGCCAGGCTCATCCTCTCGGGCACGTGCGGGCAGGTGTCGCGTTGCCGGTAGCTCCCCGGCACCCCCGTGCCTACAGGCGCCCAGAAGGCCCGGGAGTCCTGGAAGTGGCTGCCCAGGGTGAGCAGGCAGAGTTGCCCGAGTCATCAGGCGCGGGAGCAACGGTGGCTCAGGCCGACAGGGCGTTGCGCTGGCCGGGCCTGTGCTTCGGACGTCGCTGCGGCGCACAAGCCGGTCAGGACAAGTCGTTCACGAGTACGGCCGCCCCGTCAAACCGCCCCGCCTTGAGATCCGTGAGCGCCTGATCGGCCTGCGAGAGCGGATAGGCGTGCGTAGTCGCGTGCACCCCGTGCCGCGCGGCCAGGGTCAGGAACTCCCGGGCGTCCTCACGGGTGTTGGCGGTGACACTGCGCAACTCCTTCTCGTAGAAGAGGTCGCTCTCGTAGTGCAACGGCGGCGTGTCGCTCAGGTGGATGCCGGCGATGGCCAGCACGCCACCACGGTCCAGGGCCCGCAGCGCGACGGGTACCAGGTCACCGACGGGGGCAAAGAGGATCGCGCTGTCCAGCGGCTCGGGCGGCACATCGTAGGCGCCCCGCGCCGAGACAGCGCCCAGTTCCAGAGCCAGTCGCCGGGCGGCCACACCCCGTGTCATGACGTGCACGGTGGCACCCTCGGCGATCGCGACCTGCGCACACAGGTGGGCGCTGCCCCCGAAGCCGTACAGCCCGAGACGCCCACCCGGCGGCAGCAACGCCCGGCGCAGCGCGCGATAGCCGATGATGCCTGCGCACAGCATCGGGGCGAGCGCAATGTCGTCGAGTTCGCCGGGCAGCCGGTGCGCAAAGGCGGCCGGCACCGTCGTGTACTCGGCGTAACCGCCGTCGGCGTCCCAGCCCGTGTAGAGCGAGGCCGGGCACAGATTCTCGGACCTCCGCCGGCAGTACACACAGTCCCCGTCGGTGCGACGCAGCCAGGCCACCCCCACGCGCTCCCCGACCGTGAAGTCCCGCACAGCGGCCCCGAAGCCCTCGACCACACCGACCACCTCGTGACCAGGCGTGACCCCGAGACGGTGCGTCGGTAGGTCACCCTCGATGACGTGCAAGTCCGTGCGGCACACCCCGCACGCGCGCACGCGCACCAGCAGCTCATCGTCCTCGGGCACCGGAACGGGCTTCCCGACCAACCGGAGGGGACCCTCCTCTACCGGCCGGGGCCCGTCCACGACCCACGCCCGCATCGTCATTCTGTCCGTCATGACGCTCCCTGTCCGCCGAAGCCGCACCCATCCGCACGTCTCATCCGGAACCGGTCCGGCAACATCAGTCCGGAACTCCAGTCTGGAACGAAGCACGGTTGCGGGCCGTCAGCCGACGCCGTAGCCGAAGATCTCGTCTTCGGTGTAGTCGTCGAGGAGCGCTCCGATCGCTTCGCGGAGCTGCGTAGGCGCGGGCTGCGGCAGCCTGGTCGCTCGATGACGCCGGGACCGGTGGTCGTCATGGTCTCTCCACACCAGTTGAGCGGGGCGCGGCCCGTCCCAGACGGCTACACCGCCGCTTGATCGGCCGTGACGGTGTCTCACCGTGCGCAGCCGACGTCCAGCACTTCGATCACGTCACCCTCGACCGTGTAGAGGAGCCAACACCACTCGCCGAACGCTGCGCCCAGATTCGGGGTCTGGGGCTCCGCGTCCTTGGTGACCGCGTCGATCAGCGTGATGATCTCCTCGTGCATCTCGTCCGGCACGTCGAAGAGCACGTTGGCGGCCCGTTGGATCAGTTCGACTCTCATGACGCACCCGCAGACGGCCAGGAGCAGTACGGTCCGGCGATAGCGCACACCCCACCCTGGCCTCAATGACCGAACAGAGTCCCTTATGACCACCATAGATCCGAGGTCTGTCACGGGCGAAGACTTCGTTGTGCGACGGCGTCGGAACGATGGCGGCCATGACACCCATCGTGGGAGACGGCACTCTCGGCAAGGCGAGGGCGCCTACTTCGACGTGCTGGAGGACGGGACCCGGCGGCTGCGCATCGGCGGGGCGGCCGCCGGGCGGCTCCAGTTTCGCCCACGCCTGTGCGGCGACGTCACGCAGGGCGTGCTGGCGGCGGCCCGCATCGCCGGCTCTCCCGCCTCCTGACCGGGCTCTACCTGCCCAGCTCGGGGGCGGTCACCTGGGACGGGACCGACCTTGCCCAGGCCGACCCGGCCGGCGTGTGGGCGAAGGTCGGCCTCGTGCCGCAGGACTACACCCGCTGGCCCATGGACCTGCGCGCCAACATCCAGCTCGGCCAGCCCAGAGCAGAGGACGACGGCCCGCTGCTGGAAGCCGTCCGCGCGGCCAGCGCGGACGGCGTCATCGACAAGGCTCCGTATGGGCTGGACACCCTCGTCGCGAGCTCGAACTGGGGCGGCACCGATGTCTCGGGCGGGCAGTGGCAGCGGATCGCGGTCGCTCGAGCCTTCCATCGCGACGCCGCCATGCTGATGCTCGACGAGCCCACCCCCGCGATGGACCCGCGCGCCCAGCACCTGGTGATCCGCCGCTTCAAGCAGCTCGCCAAGGGCAAAGCCGCCGTCTTCGTCACCCACACCTGGAGAACGCGCGCATCGCGGACCGCATCATCGTCCTCGACCGCGGCAGGATCGCGGAATCGGGCAATTTCGACTCCCTCCCCGATGCGTCCGGATTGTTCGCCGAGCTGTACGAACTTGCTCAAGACCGGTGAGGACCGCCGTCCGCTCCTGAAGGCTTCGTCTCGCTGGGACCGGCGACAGGGACCATTCTGTACGACGTCTACTGGCTCTGGCCGCTCGCTCAAGCCACCCCTGCGCGGGCGGCACCGTCATCAGCGGACTGCCGATGCTCGTGTACCAGGAGACTCGGCAGGTCGAACTCCGAACTGGCCGTACCCCGCTGCCCTGACCGCGATGCGCACCGCAGCGGAAGACGCCAGCCGCGGCCGCCGGGCCAAACGATCGGAAGCCGCCGTAGGCCACGAAGAGTGACCAAGCCGACATGGCGGAGGGTGGCGCCGGACGGATCGGCCAGTCCGTACGCCGGGCTCATGAGACCTTTGCTCGTCTCGGCCTGTCCTGCATATCGACGGTCACGGCCCATGCCTTCATTGACTGCCTGACCACCCCCGATCTTGGTCACTCAGCCCTCGGCCACACATCCGTGACCGGCGGCCAGGACGTGGCCACCCGGCCGCCAGCACCGGTGGGCGCAGTCAATGTTGCGGGGCGTCGGTTCCTCGGAGGTGCGGCACTGTACGGATACCCAACCCCTTGCCCTGCCTGCACCTGCCCGGGGCGTGACGCGTCGTCCCGCACCCGTCGATGTCTCGGCGGAAACCAGCAATGTCACCTTCTGTAACCATGCTCGGCAGCCACTATCCCGGCTACCCGTGCAGCGGAAGTGCCCAGCGTTCGTCTTCCCGTGGCTGCTGAGGGAGGGGCCCCGCAGCATTCTTGAAGCACATGGACCGTGCCTATTGCCACCACTTCGCCCAGATCATGCGGTCCGGGCACGCAAGCGACTTCAAGCGCCCCTTCAGCGAGCCGATGGCGGCGCTGGTCATGGAGCAGTGGTGGCACGGGATGTACTTTGCGATCGGCGCAGGCAGCCTGATCGAGGCCCAGCCGGACCGGTTCGCCGGCGACCGAGCACACACCGAGTGGTCCGGGTCATGAACCCACCCGGCGTGTCAATGACGATCTCCATCAATGCGGCCGACGACCTGGTCGTCCATTCCAAGAGGCCGGTCAGGGTACGGATAGAGAGGCTGCCCTGACGCGTGCTGCGGGGTCAGGTCGTGCGGTGTGACCCGGATCGGGGTGCGGAAGCCCTTGCCGAAGTCCCGAACCCACCGGGAGGCCTGCCATCGGTAGCGCGTGCGTCGCCGGAGAACGGCCCGTTTGTCGCTGTACGGTTCGCCCTACGGCCAGAAGACGACGTACCAGCAGCCCCTACCGCGCACCGACTCCCACGCGCGCGCCATACCTTGCCGGACCAACCGATGCGTTGCTTGTCGGCGTTCAATCCCTCGTCCCCTCTGCCGATGACTCAGATCGGTACCCCCGTCAGGGTTCCCTCTCTGCCTGCTGACGTGCAGCTGGCCAACCTCGTCAGGCTCATCAGCAGCAACGCTGCTAAGGGCTGTCCGGCGGGGCAAGGCCCGCCGGACGGGTCAAAGGCTCAGGCCTAGATCCTGTTCCTGGACGGGCTCGAGGAACCGCAGGAGGTTGAGACGGGACAAGGCGGAGTCGTTCATGTGTTCGTTTCTATGCCGGTGGACGGGTCTGCCATGCTGAGGGCGTGAAGGGCTTCGACTTCGAGGCCGCGAGGAAGCGGATCGGGAAAGATCCCCGCAACGCTCTGCGGGCGCACCGGGAAGCAGAGTCCATCCCGGTCGCTGACCCCGGCCGCTACCACCTGATCCTGACCGCCGACGGCGAGCCGCTCATGCACGGCTGGTGGGACGAGGCCGCCGTGGCACATCGCAAGTTCCGGTCATGGGTCGGCGAGTACGGCAACCTTCCCGGCGCGCACATCGTCCTCGTCGACAAGGCAGAGGGGGAAGCGCTCGCGAGCTGGCCCGAGCCGGACTGACCGACGTTGCCGGCGGTGCCGCGTACGGTTGGCGTCATCACTCCGACAAGCAAGTCGCGTTTGCTGTTGCCGCCCGTCGAGTGTGGAGCCCCGAGGGGGCGTGCTGCCGTCAGCCCTCGGTGGACACGCGGCATCTGAGGTGTAGGGCTGCTGGTAGGCCCATTCCTCGGGCAGGGTGCGGTGGAGGCGTTCGACCTTGCCTTGCAGTTGGTCTGCGGCCGTCAGGGCCTGGTCCAGCGGGGGCTGATGCCCAGTTGGTGGCAGGTCTGTCGCCAGGTGTTCTTGGTGTAGGCCCAGGCGTTGTCGGTCAGTACGCGTTCGATGGTGATGCCTTGGGCGGCGAACCAGGCGGTGGCTCGGGTGAGGAAGGCGGCGCAGGTCGGGGTGGTCTCGTCGGGGAGGTCTTCGGTGTAGGCGAGGCGGGAGTGGTCGTCCAGGGCGGTGTGCAGGTAGGCGTAACCGGCCCCGGTCCGGTTGCGTCGGCCTTCGGCGCGGCCCTGGGTGCGGTGCCCGCCGCCGTCGGGGATGCGGCCGGGTTTCTTGACGTCGATGGGGATCAGTTCGCCGGGCCGGGAGCGTTCGTAGCGGCGTACGGGTGCGCCGGTGGCCCGGTCGCAGGCGGTCGGGACGGGCAGGTGGTGGCGGGTGAGGATGCGGTGGGCGGTGGAGGCGGCGAGGTTGCAGCGGGCGGCCGGGCGGGCTGGTCCGATCTTCTGTTCGCGGCGCAGGCGCATGATCTGTTCCTCGGCCGCGGGCGGGGTCCGGCGGGGCTGGTGGTGCGGGTGGCTGGAGCGGTCGTGGATGCCCGCCTCGCCCAGTTGCCGGTAGTGGCCGGCCCAGCGTGCGGCGGTGGTGTGGCTGACCTGGAAGCGTTCCGCGGCTCGTCGCACGGGCCAGCCGTCGTCGACGACGCACCGGGCCAGGCGCAGTCGGCCGGTAGGGGTCAGCGGGGCATTACGGTGGGACACGAGGGCCTCCTGGCGGTCGGCGTGTAGATGTCGCAATCCACACCGAACCCAGAAGGCCCTCACCTGTTCAAGCACCCACCACGCGTGTCACCAACGTCCCGGGACAGCACACTCAGCCCCGTGAGATGTCTGGATACTCCCCTCCCAGTTCTCCATCTGCCCTGGTCAGCCGCCTGACGGCCGGGAGCAGTCCGCTGATGCCGCACGCCCCTGCCCCGCCATGAAGCTGCGGCGGTCGGGCGCGACCGGCCGAGCCGCGGCAGCGGGGGCCGGCGGGAGGAACCCCAAAGGGGTGTGGTGGCACAGCCTGTCCGTGCGTGCCGGTTGACCGACCAGGAGGGGCGGAGGCTGCAGTAGACCGTGTGTCGGGTGGCACCAGTTCGGGGCGGTTCCGGTGGCCGATGATGCTGCCGGCCTCGGGCGGCGGGAACCGTTGCCGTTGATCGTGAAGCTGGTACAGACGGACGAGGACACCATGCGGGACGTGATCCACAGGTTCGATGAGATCGGCCTGACCTGCCTGGATCCTCGGTGGGCGCGAGGCCGTCCCGGCCTGCTCAGTCCTGACCGCGAGGACTTCGTCGTCCAGTCGGCCGCCACCCGCCCGACCAAGCTCGGCAGCCCTTTCACCCGCTGGTCGATCCGGAAACTCACCGCCTACTCGGTGCTCACCTGATGCAGCCGTCCTGGAAGATCGGCGAGTTCGCTGACGAGCCGTATGTCGGTCGCATGGTCGGCTGCTCTGCTGAGGGGAGGCTGAGAAGCAGGGCGGCTCTCAGCCTCCTCTCAGTGCTCCGTCCGCAGGCTGGAGGCGTCAAGCAGTCAGGGACAAGTGAGGAGAGGAACGACGAGGAACGTCCGGGACGAGCGCCGGGACAGGGACGCGGACTCCCGAGGGGACGCGGCACGACCAAGTCGTGACCGTCGGACAACCGGCGACCCTCACGCTGGCAGGGAGCCCGAGGAGCGACGGGAGACGGACCTCGAAGGGCGGCGGGGCAGCGACCGGTGCTTCGGCCGTGCTGCAGCGGGAGAAGAAGGGCACGCGGACCACGCTGACGTCAGCATCCACGTCAAGAAGGACAGCACTCATGCCCTTGGTACCCGCGCGAGCACCAGGAGCACGCAGCACCACCGTGTGTCTGCGGCGGCCGCCGAGAGCCCGATGGGACAGGAGAAGCGGTTCCCGGAATCGAGGTGACCGTGATGCATTCCGGAACAGGATGGCGACGCGCGACGGTGGTCGCAGCCGTGGCCACGCTGGGCGCGTGCACAGCCGTGCCGGGCCTGACATCACCGAACGCCGCTGCACTGTCCCACGGGCCCGCCCGGTCCGGCGCCGGAGCACCGGCTCCCGTCGTCGACTGCCAGGTCAGCAGGTGTGTCGCGCTGACCTTTGACGACGGACCGACCCAGTACACAGCGGCCGTACTCGACACACTCGAGCGCCAGCACACCGTGGCCACGTTCTTCCTGATCGGGCCACATGCTCTTCAGTACCGGAAGGATGTACTGAGACAGCAGCGGGACGGCGACGCGATCGGCGACCACACGGTCACCCATCCCCACCTCACCCGCTTCACACCCGCCCGGATCGACTACGAGCTGAAGACCGCGGCGGAGCAGATCGCCTCTGTCACAGGGCACCGGCCGACCCTGTTCAGACCGCCCTTCGGAGCGTGGAACGCCAAGGTGCGTGCGGCAGCCGGTGCGGAAGGTCTGTCGGTGGTCACGTGGAACGTCAGCCCCCAGGACTGGAAGTACCACAACCCCGCTCTCATCGAGCAGCGCGTGCTGGCCCGTGTGCGGCCCGGCGCGATCGTCGTCCTGCACGACCGGTACGCCACCACCCCACCAGCCGTGCCCCACATCATCCACGCGCTGAAGGCCCGCGGCTATGTCCTGGTCACCGTCCCCGAGATGTTCGCCACGACCGGCGGCTTGCAACCGGGCATGGTCTACCACCATGGGCCGTGGCCGCGCCCTCGGTAGGGCGGCACTGTGCTCGGCTCTCCGGAGTTGCGGATACGCCAGCCGCCACCGACCTGTCCCGCTGAAGGTCACCGGGGCGACCTGAGCGCCCGGGCGGCCCCCGGCATTATCGCGGAGATGCGAGGAGGAGCCACGCCGCCTGCTGCCATGAATGCGACGCTTCAGAGACCGCCCCGGCCGTCTCGCCGTTTCGCTTCAGTCATGGTGCGCCGACGTCACCCGGAGCAGGCGCGGCTGGACGTCGTTGGAGATGGTGGCCGCCTTGTCCATGTGGGCGCGTGCCTCGGGGTTGGCAAGCATCGCGCGGCAGTGCTCCTCGCTCTGCCACTGCGCAGTGATCAGAGAGGAGGGCTGGACGGGGGTCCGAGGCTCGTCCGCCCGTGAACGCAGCGGTGTCGACCACGGCGCTGCACCACCTGACCCCGGCTGCCCTGCGTCGCACCTACGGGCATCTCGCCGCTTTGCTGCGTCCCGGCGGCGTCCCTGTCAAGGGCGACCATCTGTTGCAGGCCAAGGCCGGGCTTGACGAAGTCGTCGGGTGCGTGGGGCCCCGCCATGCGGAACGGCAGCGCCCCTGCGCGATGAGGACTGGGCCTCGTAGTGGACGGCGGTCGGCGAGTGCCCCGGCTGGCCGAGCTCCTCGTCGACCGATGGAACCGGCAGCCGGTGACGGGGGTTGTCGGCGCCGTTCCCTACCCTTCCCTCACTATTGAAAATCGTTTTCGTTTTCTGTTAACTTGCGTGCGGTGGCGTGATGCGCCCGTTCGGCCGATCAGCGTGAGCGAAAGGAAGCGACAGTGGGGGATCAGCGCTTTGGGCGCCGGGCAGTGCTGCAGGGCATCGCCGGAGGGACGACCGCACTCGCGGCCGCCGGGCTGCTCACCGGCTGTGGAGGCAACGTCGGGGGAGCTCAGCAGCCTGCCCCGGCAGACGGCAAGCCGCGGCGCGGCGGCCGGCTGCGCGCGGCCTTCACGGGATCCAGCACGGAGTCGTCCAGCGTCCTGCAGGCGACCGCGACGCCCATCGACTACGTGAGGGCGCGGATCGTGTGGGACACGATCGGTGAGATCGACGGCAGCAAGCCGGTCTGGCGGATCGCCGAGTCCGTCGAGCCCAACGGCGACGCCACGGTGTGGACGGTCCGCGTACGCGACGGCATCACCTTCAGCGACGGCAGGGCCCTGACCGCCGCCGACGTGCTGTACACGCTGCGTACCTTCGCCTCGCAGCCGACCACACAGAGCGCCTTCCTGGCCGGGCTGGACGCCAAGGCGTCCAAGGCGCGGGACAAGCGCACCGTCGAGCTGCACCTGAAGGGCGCGGACGGCTTCTTCGACCTCGCGCTCGCCCAGTCCATGTTCGTCTTTCCGGAGGGCACGAAGGACTTCGCGAAGGCGCCGGGTTCCGGTCCCTTCGTGCTCAAGCAGTGGTCCCGGGGCAGGAGCGGCCTGCTGGCCGCGCGGAAGGATTACTGGGGCAAGGGCGGTCCGTACCTTGACGAGATCGAGCTGCTGTCCGTCACCGACGCCGAGGCCCGGCTGAACGGCCTGAAGGCAGGGCAGTTCGACTACGCCGGTGCGCTCACCCTGCCCAGCACCCGCTCCGAGGCGAACAACCCCCGGCTGCGGATCAGCACCGCGCCGCGCGAGCTGTGGGGCGAACTGTCCTTCTCGATGAACCTGTCGACCGACCCCTTCACCCATGCCCAGGCCGTCGAGGCCGTGCGGTACGCCATCGACCGGGACGCCATGGTCCGCACCGTCACACTGGGCAAGGGCGAGGTGGCCGACGGCGTGATGGGCCGCCACCAGTCCTGGTACGACACCTCCCTGCGGCCCGTCGAGTACGACCCGGACCGGGCGCGGCGGTTGCTGTCCTCGGGCGCACTCAAGGGCACGAAGCTGTCGATCCGCACGAGCGACTACGAGTACGGGCCCCTGGAGGCGGCCACCGCCTTCGTCGAACAGGGTCGGAAGGCGGGCCTGGACGTGGCCGTCGACAAGGTCCCGGCCGCCGACTTCTACACCGACATGAAGTCCCTGCTGGGCGCCCCCATCAAGACCAGCTTCTACCACCCGCTGCCGCTGCCGCTCGCCCTGCGCTCGTACTACGGACCGCAGGCGTCGTACCCCTTCACCGGACCGTCCGACGCCACCCTCAACGGGCTCATGCGCGCCATGTCCGCCGCCGTGGGCGACAAGCGGACCGGCGCCGTGCACGACGTACAGCAGTACCTGTACGAACACGGCGGTGACGCCGTGTTCGTACGCGTGCCTACTGTGGCGGGCGCGACGCAAGCCGTGCGTGGGGTGCAGGCGTTCGGCTTCTTCGACTACCCGTCGCTGCGTGACGCCTACCTCGCCTCGTGACCGGACCACGCACGAAACACAGCGCGGCCGCGGCGTGGTGGGTGCTGCGCCGGGCCGGCGTCGCGGCGGCCACGCTGCTCGCCGCCTCCGCGCTGATCTTCGCGGCCACCCAGGTCGAGCCCGGTGACGCTGCCGCCGCACGGCTCGCCGGGCGGGGCGCGAGCCCCGCCCGGATCGCCGAGCTGCGGCACACTCTCGGCCTGAACCGGCCCGCGTGGGAGCGGTACGGCGACTGGTTGTGGAGCGCACTCCATGGTGACCTGGGACGTTCGTATGCCACCGGAGAGCCGGTGTCCTCGCTGATCACCGAACGGGCGGGCAACTCCCTGATCCTGGGCCTGGTCGCCGCCGCGCTGCTGGTGCCCTCGGCCGTCGGACTCGGGCTGTGGGCCGGTCTGCGTGCCGGGCGGACCGCGGACCGGCTGGTGTCCACCGGGACTCTTGCACTGGTCAGTCTGCCCGAGTTCGTCATCGGCACGCTGCTCATCCAGATCCTTGCCGTCGGCACCGGGTGGCTGCCCGCGGTGTCGGTGCCGCCGACCGGTCAGGGGCCGTTGTCCCAGCCGCAGATTCTGGTGCTGCCGGTGCTCACCCTGCTGTCCGTCTGCCTGGCGCAGAACGTCCGCCTGGTCCGGGCGGGTGTGACCGAAGCTGCGGCCTCCGACGCGGTGCGTACGGCCCGGCTCGGCGGTGTGCCCGAGCACCGGGTGGTGCTGCGCTGGGTGCTGCCGGCCGCGCTCGTCCCGGCGATCCCCGTCCTGGCCCGCTATCTCGCCTATCTGCTCGGCGGGACGCTCGTGGCCGAGACGCTCTTCGGCTATCCGGGCCTGGCGGCCGCACTCGTGAACGCCACGGCCGCCCGCGACGCCCCTGTCGTCCTCGGTGTCGGCATGCTGGTCGCCGTCGTGACGGTGACGCTCAACCTGCTGGCGGACGTACTCGCCGCCGCTCTCAACCCCGCAATCAGGAGGCCGAGTTGAGCCGCAGTCGTTCCGGCGTGTGGCTGCGTCGCCGGGCGGGCACCGTGACCGCGGCCACGGTGCTCGCCGTGGTCGTGCTGCTCGCCCTGCTCGGCCCCTGGCTCGCCCCGCACGCACCCGGCGCCGTCCTGGACATGCCGTACGCGCCGACCGGCGGTGACGCCCCCCTGGGCACCGACCATCTCGGCTCCGACGTGCTCAGCCGCTTCCTGGCCGGGGGGCGGCCACTGGTGCTGTCGGCGGTGGGCGCCCTTGCCGTCGCCTACCTGCTCGGCGCGGGGCTGGGCATGGCCGCCGCCCTGCGCGGCAAGGCCGTCGACACGGCCGTGCTGCGGCTGGTGGACGTGCTGCTCAGCCTGCCGTCGTTCCTGTTGCTCAGTGTGGTCGTGGTGGCCGTGGGGCGGGGGAACGGCGGGGTGGCGCTCGCGACCGCGGTGGTCCTCTTCCCCGAGGTCGTCCGCGTCGTGAGGGCGGCCACACTGCAGGCGCTCCAGCACGACTACGTGGAGGCCGCCGTCGCGCGCGGCGAGTCGACCCGGTACGTGCTCGTCCGCGAGGTGTTGCCCAACCTGCTGCCGGTGCTCGCCGCCGATGCCGGGGTGCGGTTCGTGGGTGCGGCGTTCACGGTCGCCACCGCCGCGTTCCTCGGCTACGGCGCCCAACCACCGGCCGCGGACTGGGGATTGATGATCCTGGAGAACCGGGACGGGCTCGCGCTCCAGCCGCTCGCCGTCCTCGTTCCGGCGACGGGCATCCTGGTACTGCTGCTGAGCGCCAATCTCCTCGTCGACGCGCTGCTGCCGACCGCCCGGACGCCCCCACGGCGCCGGAGCGCACCGCACACCGCGACGGCTGCCGAGGAGACCGGCGCACTGGTGCTGCGCATCCGGGACCTGACCGTCGATGCGGACGGCCGCCGTGTCCTGGACGGGGTCGACCTCGACGTGCCGCGAGGCCGGGTCCTTGCCCTCGTGGGTCCCTCGGGGTCCGGCAAGACGACGCTGGCGCTGGCCGCGTTCGGTGAGCTTGGCCCCGGGCTGACGCCGGTGTCCGGTGAGGTGCGGCTGGCGGGGCGGTCCGTGCTCGGGCTGCGGCCCCGGCGACTGCGCAGCCTGCGCGCCCGGCACGCGGCGTACGTCCCCCAGGATCCGCGCACCTCCCTGGCGCCGACGCTGCGCGTGGGCGCCCACATCGGCGAGTTCCTGCGGGCGCGTGGAGTGCCACGTGCCGAGCGGCCCGACCGCATCCGCGCCGCCCTGCGTACGGTGCACCTCCCCGACGACGACGCGTTCCTGCGGCGCCGCCCGCACGAGCTCTCCGGCGGACAGCGGCAGCGCGTGGCCCTGGCCGCCGCGCTGGCCCATGACCCGGACCTGCTGGTCCTCGACGAACCCGCCAGCGCCCTCGACCCCGTCACCGCCGCCGCACTCCTGGCGGAACTCGCACGCATCCGGGACCAGGGCGGTCCGGCGGTCCTCCTGATCGCCCATGACCTGGCACATGTCGCGGCAGTGGCCGACGAGATCGCCGTGCTGGAGGACGGCCGGGTGGCGGAACGAGGCCCGGCCGAGCAGTTGTTCGCCGCACTGGCGAGCGAGCCCGCCCGGCGCCTTGTGGTCGCCGCCCGGCCGGCCCGGACGCCTCGGATCTCGCTCGGCACCGGTGATCCCGCCCTGTCCGTGCGCGGCCTCTCCGCTCAGCGTGGCGGGTGCACCGTGCTCGACGGCATCGGCCTGGAGGTCCCGGCCGGTGGCTGCCTGTCGGTGGTGGGCCCCTCCGGCGGCGGCAAGACCACCCTGCTCCGCTGCCTCGCCGGGGTCCACCCGGCGTGGACCGGTGAACTCCGCCTTGGCGAGCGGCCGTTGCCGCCCGGCGTGAGGTCGCGTCCGCGCGAGGACCTGCGCCGGCTCCAGCTCGTACCGCAGGACCCGTACGACTCCCTCAACCCGCGCCACACCGTGGAGCGGATCGTCGCAAGACCCCTGCATCTGTTCCGGCCGGCCCTCGACGCCGAAGCGCGTCGCGCCGAAGTACACCGCCTCCTGGAACGTGTCGGTCTGACCGCCGCCCACGCCGAGCTGCGCCCCGGACAGCTTTCCGGCGGCCAGCGCCAACGAGCCGCGCTGGCCAGGGCCTTGGCCGCCGAGCCCCGGGTGCTGCTGTGCGACGAGGCGACCAGCGCACTGGACGCCCCGACCGCGGCCACCGTCCTGACACTGCTCGATGAGCTGCGCCGCGACCTCGGACTCGCTCTGGTCGTCGTCACCCACGACATGACCGTGCCGGTACGCCTCGGCGGCCACCTCGCGGTCCTCGCCGACGGCCGGATCAGGGAGTCGGGCCCCGTCGAACGCGTCGTGACAGCCCCGGCCGACGAGGTCACCGCCCGACTCCTGTCAGCCCTGCCCAAGGTGCCGGGCCCGGCGCCGTACGAGAGGACCCTTCCGTGACCCACCATCCTCCGACCCCCTGGCTGCGCCGCCCTCGCCCGCAGCCGCGCCCGGCGTTGCGCCTGCTGTGTCTGCCGCACGCCGGCGGCTCCACCGCCCTGTACCGGCTGTGGAAGGACCTGCTGCCGCCCGAGGTGGAACCCGTGCTGGTGTGTCCGCCCGGCCGCGAGGACCGATTGGACGAGCCGCTGCCCGACGGCATGCCGGAGCTGGTGGCGGACCTGGGGCGGGCCGTGGTTCCGTTGCTCGACCGGCCGTGGGCGGTGTTCGGGCACAGCATGGGCGCCACGGTGGCGCACGAGCTGGTCCTCTGGCTGCTCGGGCGAGGGCACCGCGCCCCCGAGCACCTCTTCGTCTCGGCGCGGGAGGCCCCGCAGCACCACCACGGCGGCACCGTGCACCTGCTCGACGACGAGGCGTTGGCTGCCGAGCTGATCCGGCTCGGCGGAACCGCCCCCGAACTGCTCGCGATTCCCGAGGTGCGGCAGCTCGTCCTGCCGGCGGTGCGGGGCGACTACCGGCTCATCGAGACCTACGCCGCCGAGCCGGCCGGGCCCGTTCCATGCCCGTTGACCGCACTGACCGGCGCCTCCGACACGGAGCTGACCGCCGAGGAGGCCGCGAGCTGGGAGAAGTGGACCACCAGTCCCTTCCAGCTGCTGACCTTCCCCGGCGGCCACTTCTACCTCTCCGAGCGGCCCTACGAGGTCGTCGACGCCGTGTACCGCAGGCTGCTCACGCCCGCTTGACCGTCGATTCCGGCCCGGCCTCGACCGGCTCGTAGGTGTCCTTGTCCCGGACGAGTACCAGGCTCGCCGCAGCCGCGACCAGGGCCGCGATGCCCGCGATCAGGAATATCCGCGACAGCGCCTCGGTGTAGGCGCTGCGGGCCAGGGCGAGGACAGGATTCCGGGCCGATTCGGGTACGGCGGCGGCGACCGCGTCGAACCGGCCCGCCGTCACCAGGCGCCGCAGCTCTCCGGCGGCCGTGCCGGGAACAGCGTGCTCGCCCAGCGCGGCCGTGGACATCACGTCGCCCACCTTGCCCGACAGCACGGCACCGAAGACGGCCACACCGGTGGCCGTACCGAGCGGGAAGAAGCTGTTCGCCGCACCCGACGCGGTTCCGGCGCGGGACGGCGGGACGACGTTCACGGCGAGCGCCAGCAGATGCGGGAGCGTGAGGCCCGCACCGACGCCGATCATGACCAGCATGGGAAGCAGCGCCGTCCAGCTGTCGTCCGGGGAGATGCCCACCGTCAGCAGCACGCCCACACCCACCACGGCCATGCCCAGCGCCAGCACCCACGCCACCGGCACCCGCTTGGCCAGCAGCCCGCTCAGCGGCGCCCCGATCACGATGGCCACCGACTGCGCGAGGAGGACGAGTCCGATCCTCATCGGCGTCAGGTGCAGCATGCCGCCGAGCCACAGAGTCAGGAACGGCAGCATGCCGAAGCTGAAGATCCGGGCGGCGAAACTCAGCAGCAGCGCACCCGCGAAGGTCGGGATCGCGAACAGCCGGAGGTCCAGCATCGCCCGCTCGCCCAGTCGCCACTGCACCACCACGAAGGCGCCGGCCAGCAGCGCACCCGAGATCAGCGAGGCCAGCACGCGCGGCTCGGACCAACCGTCCTCCGCGCCCGCCAGCAGGCCGTAGTTGAGGAGAAAGAGGGCCAGGACCGCCAGCACCGCGCCCGTGTAGTCGATCCGCCGCGACCCGGCAGCGGCCCTGCTCTCGGGCACCTTGCGCACCGTGCCGTAGATGATCAGCAGGCCGATCGGCACGTTGACCGCGAACAGCCAGGGCCAGTTCAGCCACTCCACGATCGAGCCGCCGACCAGTGGCCCGAGTGCGGCCGAGACGGCGCCGCCGGCCGTGAACAGCCCGATAGCCGTGGTCCGGGCCCTGGCAGGGGCACCTTCGAAGACGCCGGAGATGAGGGCCAGCGAGGTGCCGAGCACCATGGCGCCGCCCGCTCCCTGCACCGCACGGGAGGCGATCAGGACGCCCGCGTTCGGGGCGAGCGCGCAGGCTGCCGAGGCGAGCGTGAAAACGCCGACGCCGGCCAGGAAGATCCTTCGGCGGCCGATCAGGTCCGACACCGATCCCGCTGTCAGCAGCAGCGCCGCGAAGCTCAGCGTGTAGGCGTTGACGACCCACTGCAGGCCGTCCAGCGAGGCTCCCAGGTCCGCGCCGATCTCGGGCATCGCCACGTTCACGACGGTGATGTCGAGGGTCATCAACGCTGCCGCGAGCGCCGTGACCGCGGTCGTCCAGCGCCGCGCGCTGCGTACCTCCGGGGTCACCTCCTGTTGTGAATTCATTCCCAACTCCTCAGCGTCGCCGCTGCGTTGGGTGATCTCTGCGTCCGCCATGACCTTCCTCTCCGGTTGTTCCGTGGCAGCGACGCTAGCGAGAAAACTGGTCCTTGTAAATGAAAATCGTTTCCATTAGCTTGTCTCTTGGCTGGAACGGGCCGGGTCCTCGGCCGTGCCTCCATCGGGCCCGGCCGTCTCTTCAAGGGGGATGAATCCAGGTGACGCAGGAACACACGGACGCGACGCTCGATCTGCCCGCACTCGTCGGCGAACTGCTCGGGGTTCCCGTGACCGGCATCGACGAGGACACGCATCTCATCCAGCTCGGACTCGATTCCCTGGCGATGATGCGGATCGCCGGCCGATGTCGCCGTGCCGGACTCGACATCGCCTTCGCCGACCTCATTTCCGAGCCGACACTGGCGGCCTGGCGGCGGCTCGTCGACGAGCGGAGCCAGTGCGGCGAGGCGGCCGTGACCCGGCCCGTTGACGACACCGAGCCCTTCGAACTCGCCCTCATGCAGCACGCCTACTGGGTCGGGCGCTCCGAAGGGCAGCGACTCGGCGGTGTGGCCGCGCACTTCTACCACGAGTTCGACGGGCGGGACGTGGACCCTGGCCGCCTGGAAGCCGCCGTGCGGGCGGTGTTCGCGCGGCACGGCATGCTGCGCGTGCGTATCCTCGACGACGGTCGCCAGCGCATCCTGCCCGAGAGCACCTGGCCCGGACTGCGCGTCCACGACCTGCGTGAGCTGCGAGCGGCGGAGGCGGATCACCGGCTCGGTCAGCTGCGCCGGACCCTCTCGCACCGTCGGATGGACATCGCCGCCGCCGAGGTGTTCGACGTCCAGCTGTCCCTGCTCGCCGACGGCCGCACGCGTCTGCACATCAACCTCGACATGGTCGCCGCCGACGCGCTCAGCCTGCGTGTGCTGCTGGCCGACCTGGCCCGTGCCTACGCCGGGGCCACGCTGCCCGCCCTCGACTACAGCTATCCCCGCTACCTCGCCGAGCGCCGGGCCGCCCGCGAGACGCCGGCCCGCAAGGCGGCTCTGGAAGCCGACCGGGCGTACTGGCACCAGCGGCTGCCCGACCTGCCCGCGGCACCGCGACTCCCGGCGTCCACCGGGCAGTCGGCAGCCGTCACGGTCGTACGACGGCACCTGCACCTCGACGCCGATCGCACCCGGCGCTTCGAGGAAGCGGCCCGGCGTCACGGGCTCACGCCCGCCATGGCGCTGGCCGCCGTGTTCGCCGAAACGCTGCAAGCCTTCAGCGCCGAGCCGGACTTCCTGCTGAACCTGCCGTTGTTCGACCGCGAGCTGCTGCACGACGACGTCGCCTCACTGGTCGGCGACTTCACCTCGTCGGTGCTGCTGGCCTGGCACGGAGCCGCACCCGGCACCTTCGCCGAACGCGCGGCCCGGCTGCAGAAGCGTTTCCACGAAGACGTCGCGCATGCCGGCTACTCGGGCGTCGAGGTGCTGCGTGATGCCTCCCGGCTGCACGCTGACCGCGTCCTCGCGCCCGTCGTCTACACCAGCGCCCTTGGCCTGGGTGAACTCTTCGCCGACACGGTACGGGAGAGCTTCGGTGAGGCGTCCTGGATCATCTCCCAGGGCCCGCAGGTTTGGCTCGACGCCCAAGTCACCGAGGTCGGGGGCGGGCTGCTGGTCAACTGGGACGCGCGCGAGGACGCCTTCGCGCCGGGTGCCCTCGACACCATGTTCTCCGCCTACCGGACCCTGCTGGAACGGCTGCTGGACGCACCGAGGGCCTGGACCACCCCTGTGCCGCCGATGCTGCCCGACGCCCAGCGGACGGTGCGGGGCGCCGTGAACGCCACCGACTGGAACCCCGGCGCGACACGCCTGCACGACGGATTCTTCGACCGGGCCGCCGCCCGGCCCGACGCGCCCGCGCTGCTCTGGGGACAGGACGCCTCACTGACGTACGGCGAACTCGCCCAGCGGGCACTGGTGTTGGCCGGCCACTTGCAGGCGCGCGGCGTCCAACCCGGTGACCTGGTCGCCGTCACGCTGCCCAAGGGCCCCGACCAGATCACGGCCGTGCTGGCCGTCCTGGCCGTCGGCGCCGCCTACCTGCCCTTGGGCGTCGACCAGCCCGACGCCCGCCGCGAGCGCATCCACACGGCGGCCGGAATACGCCTCGTCCTCGACGACATCGCCGTACCGGCGGGGACGGAGCAGCTGCCCGCGCCGCTACCCGGAACTCCTGACGATCTCGCGTACGTCATCTACACCTCGGGTTCCACGGGCGAGCCCAAGGGTGTCGAGGTCACGCACGCGGCCGCCGTCAACACGATCGCGGACCTCAACGACCGGTTCGCAACGGCGCCTTCGGACCGCACCCTGGCGGTTTCGGCGCTCGACTTCGACCTTTCGGTGTACGACGTGTTCGGCACGCTCGCCTCAGGCGGCGCCGTCGTGTGCGTCGAGGAGTCCGCCCGCCGGGATGCCACCGCCTGGGCCGACCTGGTGCGTACGCGTCGGGTGACCGTCGTCAACTGCGTGCCCGCCCTGCTGGACATGCTCGTCACCGCCGCCGCAGGTCGCGACGGTCTGCCCACGCTGCGACTGGTGCTGCTCGGCGGCGACTGGGTGCCGTTGGACCTCCCGGGGCGGGTTCGCGCGGTGGCGCCGGACTGCCGGTTCGTGGCGCTGGGCGGCACGACCGAGACCGCGATCCACTCCACCGTGTGCGAGGTGGACGAAGTACCGGCGGACTGGGAGTCGGTTCCGTACGGAACGCCGCTGCGAGGTGTCCGGTGCCGGGTCGTCGACCGACTCGGCCGTGACTGTCCGGACTGGGTGCCCGGCGAGCTGTGGATCGGCGGGGCCGGGGTGGCGCGCGGCTACCGGGGAGATGCGGCGCGGACAGCCGACCGCTTCCTGGAAGCCGAGGGTCTGCGCTGGTACCGCACCGGCGACCGCGCCCGGTACTGGCCCGATGGCACGCTGGAGTTCCTGGGCCGCGCCGACCACCAGGTCAAGATCCGCGGCCATCGCATCGAACTCGGCGAGGTCGAGGCGGCACTGGCCGCAGTGCCCGGTGTGGAGCGGGCGGTAGCCGTGGTCGGAGAGGACGGGCGGCTGGCCGCCGCCGTCACCGGCGTCGCCGAGCCGGCGCAGCTGCGGGCCTACGCCGCCGAGCGGCTGCCGTCCGCCATGGTGCCCGAACGCGTCGCGGTCCTCGCCGAGTTGCCGCTCACCCCCAACGGCAAGATCGACCGCAAGGTCGTCGCCCGCCGGGTCGCACAGTGCGCAGAGGCCGGCGCCAGGACGGTCACCCCACCGCGCGGCGCACGCGAACAGCGGGTCGCAAGGGCCTGGGCGGACCTCCTCGGCACCGGTGACGTCGGACGCGAGGACGACTTCTTCACCCTCGGCGGCGACTCGCTGCTCGCCACCCGCCTTATCGCCCGTCTGCGCGCCGACGGCTACGGCGAGGTGCGGCTGGCCGACCTGTTCTCCCATCCCGTGCTGGCCGAGTTCGCGGTCCGCCTGCACACCGACGGCATGGCCCGTACCTCGAAGACGGTGACCGCTGACCCCGAGCACCGCCACGAGCCGTTCCCGCTCACCGACGTGCAGCGCGCCTACTGGCTCGGCCGCGGCCGGGACTTCACGCTCGGCGGCATCGGCTGCCACTTCTACCGCGAGTACGATGTCGTGGACCTGGACGTGGCCCGGCTGGAGTCGGCGCTCAACAGGCTCGTCCAGCGGCACGAGATGCTGCGCGCGGTCGTCGACGATGACGGAGAACAGCGCATCCTGCCCGAGGTGCCGCGTCTCACCGTGGAGATCACCGAGGCGGGACCCGATGTCGAAGCCGCCTTCGCGGAGCTGCGCGAGAGGGCCTCGCACCAGGTGTTCGACCCGGCCCGGTGGCCGCTGTTCACCGTCCGCGGAGTGCGTGCGGGACACCGTACGCGGCTCGCCATCGGCATCGACAACATCGCCCTCGACGCGCTGAGCATCCTCACCTTCTACGCGGAGCTCGCCATCCTGTACGGCGACACGGACGCCGAACTCCCGTCGGCCGACGTGTCGTTCCGCGACTACATATGCTCCACCGCTCCCGACCCCGAGGCGGTCGCCACCGCCCGCGCCTACTGGACCGAACTGCTGCCGCAGCTGCCGCCCGCCCCTGCCCTGCCCCTCGCCAAGGACCCGGCCACCGTCGAGTCCCCCTGCTTCACGCGCCGCGAGGCACGCATCGCGCCGGAGCGGTGGCAGGTCCTCACCGAACGAGCCCGTGTACACGGCCTCACGCCGTCCGGCGTGCTGCTGACCGCCTTCGCCGAGGTGCTCGGCCGGTGGAGCGCCCGTCCTGACCTCACCTTGAACCTCACCCTCTTCGACCGCCGCGACGTCCATCCGCACATCGGCAACATCCTCGGCGACTTCACCTCGCTGATGCTGGTCTCGTCGCGTCCGCGGGCCGGGGAGAGCTGGTCGGTCAGGGCCAGGCGGGTCCAGGAGGAGCTGTGGAGCTCCCTGGACCACCGGGACGTCTCCGCCGTGTGGGTACGGCGAGAGCTGGCCCGCCGCAGCGGAGAGCCCGAGACCACGATGCCCGTGGTGTTCACCAGCGCGCTCGGCGTCGGCGGCCGGCCTCCGCGCGCCCCGTTCGACCAGCAGGTCTGGGGGGTGTCGCAGACCCCGCAGGTATGGCTGGACCACCAGGTCACCGAGGACGGCGACGGCGTCCGCCTCAACTGGGACGTCGTCGAGGAACTCTTCCCCGACGGCCTCGTCGACGCCATGTTCGAGGCGTATCTGCGGCTGCTGGACTGGCTGGCCACCGGCGACTGGAACACTCCCGCCCCCGAGCTTCTGCCCGCCGGCCAGCACGCGACCCGCGCCGCCGTCAACGCCACCGGACCCGGCGTCCCCGGCCTGCTGCACACCGGCTTCTTCCGCCGCGCCGCCGACCAGCCCCAGCGGATCGCGCTGCTGTGGGGCGACGGCGAGCGCCTGACCTACGGTCAGCTCGCCGACCGCGCCCTCCGCCTGGCCACCGTCCTCGTCGAACGGGGCGTCCGGCGCAGTGAGACCATCGCCATCAGCGTGCCCAAGGGGCCCGACCAGATCGTGGCCGTACTCGGTGTGCTCGCCGCCGGAGCGGCGTATGTGCCCGTCGGGGTCGACCAGCCTTCCGCCCGCCGTGAGCGCATCCACCGCCTCTCGGGCGTCCGCTTCGCCGTCACGGAGCCCGGTGTCCAGGCCGGGGGCGGGGTCACGGCCGTACCGGTGGACGCGGCGCCCTCGATGGACGTGGCCGCCGCTCCCGTCGACGTGCCGGCCCACGCGCTCGCCTATGTCATCTTCACCTCCGGCTCCACCGGCGACCCCAAGGGCGTCGAGATCACCCACCAGGCGGCCGCCAACACCGTCACGGACATCAACCAGCGCTACGAGGTCACCGATTCCGACCGGGTGCTCGCCGTGTCCGCGCTCGACTTCGACCTGTCCGTGTACGACGTCTTCGGGCCGCTGTCGGCGGGCGGCGCGATGGTCCTGATCGGTGAGGACGAGCGGCGCGACGCCCGCCGCTGGCTCGACCTCGTGCGCCGCCACCGGATCACTGTCTGGAACACCGTGCCCGCCCTGCTGGACATGCTGCTCGTCACCGCCGAGAGCGGCGCCCAGGCACCCGACATGCTGCGGCTCGCGCTCGTCTCCGGCGACTGGGTGGGCCTCGACCTGCCGGCCCGGCTGGCCGAGCAGAGCCCGTGGTGCCGGTTCCTCGCCCTGGGCGGAGCCACCGAGGCCGCGATCTGGTCCAACGTCCACGAGGTCAGCGAGGTCGATCCCGCCTGGAAGTCCGTCCCCTACGGGCGTCCACTGCGCGGACAGCGCTTCCGTGTCGTGGACGCGCATGGACGCGACTGCCCCGACTGGGTGCCGGGCGAACTGTGGATCGGCGGCGCGGGTGTGGCCCTCGGCTACCGCAGCGCACCAGAGCTGACGCGGCGGCAGTTCGTGACCGTGGGCGGGGAGCGCTGGTACCGGACCGGTGACCTCGGCAGGTACTGGCCCGATGGCACGCTGGAGTTCCTGGGCCGCGCCGACCACCAGGTCAAGATCCGCGGCCACCGCATCGAACTCGGCGAGATCGAAGCGGCACTGCGGGATGCTCCTGGCGTGGGCCGAGCCCTCGTCACCGTGGCGGGTGAAGGTGCCGCACGGCGTCTGACCGCCACCGTCGTCCCGGCGAACGGCTCGACGGCGGCCGGTCTCACCGGAGCACAGCTCACCTCCTCCACAGTGGAGTTCCGGGACCGGGCCCGGCGCGTGGAGAGCGCGGCGGCGGAATCCTTCCTTGCGCAGCTGCTCGGCCTGAGCGACGTGGCCTCGGGGCTCACCGCCGACGAATGGGCGGCACGTCTGGGTGTGGCCGAGACGCACCTGCCCGTCCTGCGGTTGTGGCTGCGGTGGCTGGCAGAACGCAAGGTGCTCGTGGACGACGCGGGCGTGTACGCCCCCGGGCCCGAGGCCCCGGCAGCGCCGCCTGCGGCGCACACAGATGCATACTCCGGCCTGATCAGCCGCGCCCACCAGCGGCTCACCGACCGGATCGACGACTTCCGGTACATCCTGGCCGGGCGACTGGACGCCTCCGTCCTGCTCGCCGACGATGTCCTCGCCCCCGCCCGCCTCGCCGCAGCCGACCCCGGCAGTGAGGATGCCGTGCATGAGGTCGCGCAGCGTATCCGGCGGTTGGCCGACAAGCTGCGCCGCCCGGTGGAAGTCGCCGAGCTCGGTGGCGGGGACGGAGCGTGGGCCGCGCGGCTGCTGGACCGGCTGGCTCCCGAGCAGCTGCGGTACACGCTGCTGGACGGCGACCCGGACCTCGTGGAAGCCGCGCGGCAGCGGCTCGCCGGGCTGCCGCACGAGACCGCCTGCCACCGTCTGCCCGGACTGCTGCTCCCCGACGAGCTGCGGCACAGCTTCGACGTCGTCCTGGCCGACCAGATACTGCACCGGCACCCGGACCCGTCCCACGGTCCGGCGCTGGCCGCACTGCTGACACGGCGCGGCGGAATGCTGCTGGCCGTGGAGCGAGCCGAGCTCACGCCGGTCGCCCTGCTCACCGCGGCCCTGCTGGACGGTGGGTATGCAGGCTTCGACCGGGAACGGCGGGCCGCGGGCACGCCGATACTGTCCGCCGCCCGTTGGGCGGAACTGCTGGGCGCCGCCGGCTTCCACGACGTCAGGCACCACGTCCTCGGCGACTCCTTCACCGAACTGCTCCAGGCCCACCGGCCCGAAGACGCCGTCGACCTCGACCCGGCCGCACTGCGCACCCATGCGGCACAGCACCTGCCCGCGCACATGGTGCCCGAGCGGCTCGCCGTCCTGCCATGGCTGCCGCTCGGTGCCAACGGCAAGGTCGACCGCGCCACGGTCACCGCCCTCGTGTCGGCCGCGCAGAACGGCGAGGACCCGGACGAGCCCCCGCAGGGCGAGCTGGAGCAGGCCCTGGCGGTGATGTGGACCGAACTGCTGGGTGTGCCGGCGGTGGGCCGTCGGCAGAGCTTCTTCACTCTGGGCGGCGACAGCCTGCTCGCGACCCGCTTCCTCGCCCGGGTCGACCGGCACTACGGCATCCAGCTGCCGCTGCGACGCCTGTTCGCCGGCCCGACCCTCGAACGGGTCGCGGAATGCCTCGGCGCCGAACTCGCCCAGCTGGACGGGACCGAGGAGGGAGCACTGTGATCGGCATACTGGGTGGATACGGCGCGGTCGGCGCCCACGCGGCCCGGCTGCTTGCCCGATGGGAAGCCGGACCGCTGCGGATCGGCGGACGAGACGACGTGCGGGCGAAAGAGCTCACCGGACAGCTCCCGCACGCCGAGGCGGTCGCCGTCGACATCGACGCCCCGGCCTCGCTCGCCGCCTTCGTCCGGGGCTGTGACCTGGTGGTGAACTGTGCGGGCCCGTCGCACCGCACCTCTCAGCAGGTCACGTTCGCCGCACTGATGGCGGGCGCCCATCTCGTCGACGCCGGAGGCGGCGGACGGCTCGACCACGTCCGCAGCGCCGTCGGCGAACGCACCGCCCTGTACGACGCGGGCGCGCTGCCGGGTCTGTCGGGACTGCTGCCCCGCTGGCTGGCGGCTGAGCACTTCGACACCGTGCACGGACTGACCGCGTACTCCGGTGTGTTCGACCGCTTCACCGCGACCGGCGCCGACGACTACCTGGACGGAGTCCTCGACGGCGCCAACGAGCCCCTCGCCGCCTGGCGTGACGGTGCCCGCCGCTCCGGCGCACTGCTCCGCCTGACGGATCACCGACTGCCGTACTTCCTCCGCGAGGTGACGGCCTTCCCCTACCTGGACGGCGAGACCGAGCGGCTCGCCCGCGACCTTTCACTCAGGCACGGAAACTGGTACACGGCGGTGGACGGCGAGCACCTGGCGGCGGCGCTGGCCGGATCCCGCACCGCGGACCGCGCCGACGCCGTGGCGGACCTGTGCCGCGCGACCGCCCTCGACACGGCCGGCCGCACGCCGTACGTGACCCTCCTCGTCCAGCTCGACGGCACGCGTGCCGGACAGCCGGCGAGCCGCACGGCTGTCCTGCGTGCACCGGGCATCGCCCAGCTCACCGGCGCCGTCACCGCGGCCGCGGCCCTCCCTGTCCTGCGCGGCGAAGTGCCGCAGGGCACGCACTGGGCGGACACGGCCCTCGATCCGCTCGCCACGGTCGACCGGCTGACGGGCGAGCCGGGGCTGTGCGACCTACGCGTGCACGACGCGGCGATCCACGAGCTCACCACGGTCGAGGAGGGTGCCCTGTGAAGCGGCTTCGGACGGTCGTGTGCGGCACGACCTTCGGCCAGTTCTATCTCGCCGCCCTGGCCAGGATGCCAGAGGAGTTCGAGGTCGTCGGCGTTCTAGCGGCCGGAAGTGAGCGTTCGGTCGAGTGCGCCGCGCGGCATGGCGTACCGCTGTACACGGACGTGGACCGACTGCCCGGTGACATCGACCTCGCGTGCGTCGTCGTCCGCTCCGGCGTCCTGGGCGGAACCGGCACCGACCTGGCGCTGCGGCTGCTGCACCGTGGCATCAATGTCGTCCAGGAGCAGCCGGTGCATCACGACGACCTGGCGGCGTGTCTGCGCGCGGCGCGCAAGCACGGGGTGCGCTACCGGCTCGGAGACCTGTATGTGCGGCTGCCGGAGGTGCGGCGGTTCATCCGGGCCGCCCGCACGGCGCGCGAACGGCAGCCCGTGGCCTACGTCGACGCCGCCTGTGCGTCGCAGGTCGCCTTCCCGCTGCTCCATCTTCTGGGCGAGGCGCTCGGGAGCGTGCGGCCCTGGGGGGTGAGTGCCACTGCCAAGGACGGCGACACGCCGTTCGCGGTACTGACCGGCACGATCGGCTGGGCACCTCTGACCCTGCGGGTGCACAACCAGGTCGATCCCGACGATCCCGACAACCACCTGCACCTGCTGCACCGCGTCACCCTCGGTACGGCCGGCGGCAGCCTCACCCTCACCGACCCGCACGGCCCGGTGCTGTGGAGCCCGCGCCTGCACATCCCCGAAGCGGTGAAGAACCGCTTCGACTTCGACGACCCCGACGGCAGCCATCTCGCCGAGCCCACTACGTCCGTGCTGAGCACCGCGGCGCCGGCCGCGTACCGGAACGTGCTGCGCGAGCAGTGGCCGACCGCCATCGGCGAGGACCTTCGAGCAGTACGCGCCGCGATCCTGGGCGACCCGCTGGCCGAGCGGCCCGACCAGTACCACCTGACGCTGTGCCGGATGTGGCAGGACCTCACCAAGGAGCTGGGCTATCCGACGCTCCAGCCGGGTCAGGCACACCGGCCGCTTGCAGCAGATGAGTTGGCTGGGGAGGTCGGCTTGTCGGACCTGATCCGGTACGCGACCTGCGAGGCGGACCGCCACGTGGGCGCCGTGGACCGTCGGCTGGTGGACGACTTCGTACGACAGCTCGACGACGCGGTGCTGAAGTCGATGCTGGCCGCGCTCCAGCAGGCGGGGATCTTGGACGATCCTCAGTCGACTTGCTCAGCCGAGGAGATCCTGGACGCCGCCCAGGTTGCGTCCCGACACCGCCCACTGATCCGGCGCTGGCTGCGCGTGCTGGCGGACCGAGCGGTGGTGACGCGGGAGAACGAGTGGTTCCGGGGCTCGGCTCCGGTCGATTCCGCGGCGGTGAACCGAGCGTGGGACCTTGCCGCCGGCACCTGGCAACGGGGCCTCGGCACCCGGGAGTTCGTCACCTACCTGCGGCGCAACGCCGAATGCCTGCCCGAGCTGATGAGGGACGAACAGCAGGCCGCCCTGCTGCTCTTCCCCGAGGGCCGGACCGACGTCGCGGACGCCGTGTACCGCGAGACCATCACCGCCCGCTATCTGAACACCGCTGTCGCCGCCGCCGTACGCTCCCTTGCCGCCGTACGCAACGCCGCCCGTCCGCTGCGGATCACCGAAGTCGGCGCGGGTACCGGTGCGACGACGGAAGCAGTCATCACGGCCCTGCGCGAGAACGGCCGTGGGCGACCGCCCGTGGACTATCTGTTCACCGACGTCTCCCACTTCTTCGTCTCCGTCGCCAAGGAACGCCATGCCGCTCATCCCTGGATCCGGCACGGGCTTTACGACGTCGACCAGGACCCGGCCGGACAGGGACTCGTGCCCACTGCCGCGGACGTCGTCATCGCCGCGGGCGTGCTGAACAACGCGCGGGACACGGACGCGACCATGCGCCACCTGGCCGGGCTGCTTGCGCCGGGTGGAGTCCTGCTGGTCACCGAACCCACCCGCGAACACCTGGAGATCCTCGCCTCACAGGCGTTCATGATGACCGCCGCCGAAGACGCCCGAGAGGCCACCGACACCACCTTCCTCACTCGGGAGCAGTGGCTGGAGGCCCTGGCGGGAGCGGGGTTCCGCCAGATCGTCACGGCGCCGGACGAGGCGCACCCGCTGGCGCCGCTGGGGCAGCGGCTGTTCGCCGCCCGAGTCTGCTGAATACACCGTCACATGGGGGAAGGGAACACCGTGCTGCGTTGCAGCCACGTCCTGTGCAAGGTCGACGACGTCAGGTCGGTCGTACGGGACTACGAAGAGCTGGGCTTCACCGTCGCCTACGGCAGCGCTCCCGAGCGCGCCCACAACGCCCTGCTGTGGTTCGAGGAAGGGCCGTTCATCGAGTTCTTCCAGCTGCCGCCCGCATTCCGCCTCGCGAGGTGGCCCATGGCCGCCGTGCACGGCAGGGTGGCCGGTGACCGGCTGGCCCGTTGGGCCCGCGCGGGCGAGGGCTGGCGTGACCTGGCACTGGAGACCGACGACACGGAACTCGGCGCAGTGCATGGGGCACTGAGGGCCGGGGGTGTCCGCGTGTCGCGCGTGATGAAGGGCCGTCGTACCCGCCCGGACGGCGACCTCGTGCGGTACCAGTTCCTCGCCACGCAGCCCGCGCGGCTGCCGTTCGTGGTCTCCGCCTACGACCCGCCGCAGCGCCCGGCTACGGTGCACCACCCCAATGGGACCCGGCGCATCAGCCGGGTCCGCCTGGGCGTGGCCGAGCGCCATCGGGCCGCCTTCGACGCGCTCGCCGCCCATGTGGAGCCGGACGGCACGCTTGGCGTCGAAGCCGCTCCCGGCACCGGAGTCGTCGCCGTCGAAGTCGACGGTCTCGCCGCACCGTTGGATCCGGGCCGACTCCACGGCGCGGTGCTGACCGCACCGGCCCGGACGGAGTAGACCGTGGAGACACTTCCCGGATTCGGCGGCCGCCTCCTCACTCCCGGCGCGCCCGGATACGACCGGGCCCGCCGCGTCCGTAACGCCCGCGCCGACCGGCGCCCCGTCCTGATCGCCCGCTGCACCGACGCGGACGACGTGATCGCCGTCCTGGCCCACGCCCGGGGCCACGGGCTGCCCGTCGCCGTCCGGGGCGGCGGTGCCAACGTGGCGGGCTGGGGCACGTGTGACGACGGCGTGGTCATCGACCTCGGCGGCATGAAGCGGATCGACATCGACCCCGTCGCCCGGACCGCCGTCGCCGAACCCGGTCTGACGTGGGGCGAGTTCGACGCCGCAACGCAGGAGCACGGCCTTGCCGTGCCCGGCCCCCGCAACGCCGACGTCGGCATCGCCGGCCACACCCTGGGCGGCGGCGTCGGCGACCTGTCCCGCCAGCACGGGCTCACCAGCGACAACGTCACCTTCTTCGACCTGGTGACCGCCGACGGGCGCCACCTGCGCGCCGACGCCGACACCCACCCGGACCTGTTCTGGGCGCTGCGCGGAGGCGGCGGCAACTTCGGCGTCGTCACCCGCTTCGGATTCCGTCTGCACCCGGTGGACGGCGTCGTCGCCGGCCCGCTGGTCCACCCCGCAGGCCAGGCGCCCGCCGCTCTGCGGACGGCTCGCGACTGGCTGGCCGGCGCCCCGGACGAAGCCTCGCTGATCGCGCTCTTGTGGACCGCGCCGCCCCTGCCCTTCGTCCCCGAGCACCTGCACTTCGAACGGTGCGCGGTACTCGTCCCCAGCTGGTTCGGGCCGCCCGAGCAGGCCGACGAGGTGCTCGCACCCCTGCGCCACGGCACGGCCCGCCCGGTCGCCGACCGGGTCACCCGCCTCCCTTACACCACCTACCAGCGCCTGCTCCCGTCCCCGCCCGACGTCACGCGCCAGCACGTGTACAACCGCGGCGAACTCCTCACCGACCTCACCGACACCACCCTCGACCTGCTCCTCGGCCACTGGAAGACGGCGGGCCCCAACTTCTCCGTCGTCCTCGGCGCCCTCGGCGGCGCCATCAGGCGTGCCCCGGCCGGGCCCACCGCCTTCACACACCGCGACGCCGGCTGGTTCGTCGAGCTGTGCGCCCAGTGGTACGGCAACGCCGACAGCTCCGAGCACCTCACACCGGCGCGCAGTGCCTGGCAGGCACTCCAGGAGGTGACCGAAGGGCCCTACGTCAACCTTCTGCCCGACCCGGAGCCCCACTGGGTGCGCGCCGCCTACCCGGACGTCACGTACGCCCGTCTGGCCCGCGTGAAGGACACCTGGGACCCGGACAACCTCTTCCGCTTCAACGCCAACATTCCGCCCCTCGCGGCCAAGGAGAACGATCGATGACCACCGCTTCCACCCCGGCCGAGCTGATAGCGGACCTGCGTCAGGCGGGAGTACAGCTCTGGGAGGAGGACGGCACCCTCCGCTACCGCGCCCCCAAGGGCACCCTGAGTGCCGAACGACTCCAGGCCCTCAAGGACAGCAAGACGGCCGTACTGGAGTGTCTGCGGGCCGAGGCCCGGCCCACCGCGCTCACCCCCGATCCGGCGGCCCGCCACGAGCCGTTCCCGCTGACCGACGTACAGGCCGCCTACCTCCTCGGCCGCAACGAGGTCTTCGGCTACGGCGGCGTCGCATGCCACGTCTACCTCGAGGTGAACTACCCCGACCTGGACCCGGCCCGCACGGAGGCCGCCTTCAACCGGCTTGTCGCCCGCCACGACATGCTGCGGGCCGTCATCGATCCGGCGGGCCACCAGCGTGTCCTGCCGACCGTACCCCGGCTGACGGTCCCCGTCGGGGAGTCCGAGGAGGACCTCCTGCGGTTCCGCGAGGAGATGGGCCACCGGGTGTACGACACCACGCACTGGCCCCTGTTCGAGGTCCGCCTGACCCGCACACCCGACCGAGCGGTCCTGCACCTGTCGATGGACTTCCTCATCGCGGACTGGGCGAGCATCTGGCTCCTGCTCGGCGAGTTCGAGACCCTGCACGCAGACCCGGAGGACCAACTGCCCGTGCTGGAGGTGGAGTTCCGCGACTACCTGCTCGCCGAGCGTGCCCTGCGCGACTCCCCGGCACACCAGCGGGACAAGGACTACTGGTGGTCCCGGCTCGACACCCTGCCGCCCGCCCCGGACCTTCCGCTCGCCGAGACGGACCAGAAGCCCCGCTTCCGCCGCCGCTTCCTGAAACTGGACACGGCCTCCTGGGAGCGCCTGAAGGACCGCGCCCAGCGCCGCAGCCTGACCCCGTCCGCGGTCGTGCTCGCCGCTTACGCCGACGTGATCGGCCGCTGGAGCCGCAGCCCGCACTTCTGCCTCAACCTCACCGTCCTCAACCGGCTCCCGCTGCACCATCAGATCGACCGCGTCGTCGGCGACTTCACCACCGTCAGCCTTCTCGCCGTCGAACCGGCGTCCGGCGCCACCTTCGCCGACCGGACCCGGGCGCTCGCCGGCCGGCTCTTCGACGACCTGGACCACCGGCTCTGCTCCGGCGTGGAGGTGCTGCGCGAGCTCGCTCGCCGCCGGGGCCGCGAAGCCGCGCTGATGCCGGTCGTGTTCACCAGCGCCATCGGCCTCGGCGACGACGGAACCGGCGGCCGCGCTGAGGGCCGGCTGGACGGCTTCGGCATCACCCAGACCCCGCAGGTCTTCATCGACTGCCAGGCCATGGACGACGCCGAGGGCCTGCAGGTCAACTGGGACGTCCGCGAGGGCGTGTTCCCCGACGGCCTCGCGGACGACATGTTCGATGCCTTCGACACACTCATACGGTCCCTCGCCGACGGCGACGACCTCTGGGACACCACCGATGTCGTGCCCCTGCCCGCCTGGCAGGCCGAAGAGCGTCGCCGTGCCAACGACACCACCGCCGAACTCCCCGATGCCCTCCTGCACCACGCCGTCCTGGCCCAGGCCGCCCACACCCCCGACCGGCCCGCCGTGATCGCCCCGGGCGCGACCCTCAGCTACGCGGACCTCGCCGTCCGGGCCACCGCCGTCGCCGAACACCTGCAGGCTGAGGGCTGCGCACCAGGGGAGCGTGTCGCCGTCGTCATGGACAAGGGCCCCGAGCAGGTCGTCGCCGTCCTCGGCACCCTCCTCGCGGGTGCCGTGTACCTGCCGGTCGACACCGCGCAGCCGCCTCTGCGCCGCGCCGCCATCCTCACCGACGCCGGCGTACGGCACGTCCTGACCCAGTCCTGGGTGGACACCGGTGGCCCCGCGATCGCCGTCGACACGCTCGCCCCCGCACCCCGTGCCGCCGAGCCCGGACAGGACGGGGCCCCGGACGCCGCCGCCTACGTCATCTACACCTCCGGCTCCACGGGCCGGCCCAAGGGTGTCGTCATCAGCCACCGGGCCGCCCTCAACACCATCGGGGACGTGAACCGGCGCTTCGGCGTCACCGCAGACGACCGCGTACTGGGCCTGGCGGCCCTCGGCTTCGACCTGTCGGTGTACGACATCTTCGGCCCCCTGTCGGTCGGTGGCGCCCTCGTCCTGCCCGACCCCGGGCGCCGCACCGACCCCTCCCACTGGGCGGAGCTGATCGCCGAGCACGGTGTCACCGTCTGGAACTCGGTCCCGGCGCTGATGCACATGCTCACCGACTATCTGGAGAGCGAGCCGGGTCTGCAGGTGCCCACCCTCCGTCTCGGCCTGCTCTCCGGCGACTGGATTTCCGCCGGCCTGCCCGGCACGCTCACTGCCCGCATACCCGGGCTGGAGCTGATCGCGCTGGGCGGCGCCACCGAGGCCGCCATCTGGTCGAACTACCACCGCTGCGAGGGAGGTTACGAGGGCCGCAGGAGCATCCCGTACGGCCTGCCGCTCGCCAACCAGGGCTTCCGCGTGCTGGACGCCGAGCTGCGCGACTGCCCGGTGTGGGTCGCCGGGGAGCTGTACATCAGCGGCCACGGACTCGCCCAGGGGTATCTGAATGATCCCGAGACCACGGACCGCCGGTTCGTCACGCGCGACGGCCAACGCCTCTACCGCACCGGCGACCTGGGCCGCTACCTGCCGGGCGGGGAGATCGAGTTCCTGGGCCGCGAGGACAGCCAGGTCAAGATACGCGGCCACCGCATCGAGCTGGGCGAGATCGAGGCGGCGCTGCTGGAGCACCCGGCCGTGGCGGCAGCAGCGGTCGTCGTGGACGGTACGGGCGAGGAACGAGCGCTCCTCGGCGCGGTCGTCCCCGCGCCGACGGAGCAGGCAGTCACAGGTGCCGCATCTGTGAAGCCCGTTGTGAGTGAGGCAGCAGACGCCGCAGTGCCCGGCCTGGACCGTGACCAGGTGGCCGAACACGTCGACGCCTTCGACGCCGCCGTTCTGTCCTCGATGGCGAACGCGCTGCGCGAGCTGGGCCTGTTCCCGGTGGCGGACGGCCGACCGATGCAGCAGGCTCTGACGGAGGCCGGTGTCGCGCCGCGCCACCACTGGCTGGTGCGGCGCTGGCTCGCCGTACTGGACGACCACGGCGTCGGTGAGGCTGACGCGCCGACCACCTCACGCCTGTGGCAGCACGCCGAGCAGGCCTGGTGCGAGGAGGTCGCCTCCCGGGACTTCCTGACCTACGTCAAGAGCCACGCCGAGCGCCTGCCCGACCTGCTGACCGGCCGCCAGGATCCCGTCGAACTCCTCTTCCCCGACGGCGACTTCACGACCGCACACGCGCTGTACCGCCGCAACGCCACGGCTCGCTACCTCAACCGCGCCGTCGCCGCCGTTCTGGAACACACCACGACAGACCGTCCGCTGCGTGTTCTCGAAGTGGGCGCCGGGACGGGCGGTACCACCGAGGACGCCCTGGCGGCGCTCGCGGACAGGGACGGCTCGTACCACTTCACGGACGTGGCGGGCTTCTTCCTGCCCGAGGCCCGCCGCCGCTTCGGCTACCGCGAGAGCCCGCGCATGAGCTTCGGCGTCTTCGACGTGGACGCCGACCACCGCGCGCAGGGCCTCGCCCCGAACGCGTACGACGTCGTGCTGGCCGCGGGCGTGCTGGAGAACGCCCGCGACATCTGCGCGTCCCTGACCCGGCTCACCGAACTCGTCGCGCCGGGCGGCCGGCTCGTGCTGACCGAACCCACCCGTGAGCACCCGTGGATCCTGGCCTCGCAGGCGTTCATGATGACCGAACCCGAGGACGCCCGCGCCCACGGTGGCAGCTCATACCTCGACCGCGACCAGTGGCTCGCGCTGCTGCACGAGGCGGGCGCCGAAGAGGCGCTCTGCCTGCCGGACGACGGGCACGCTCTGGCCCCGCAGCACGTCCACCTCTTCGCGGCCCGGCTGAAGACCGACCGAGCGCGGGTCACCGGGGAAGAACTCGCCGCCTTCCTGCGTGAACGGCTGCCCGCCCACATGATCCCCACTCACCTCCAGACCGTCGACGCCCTTCCGCTCACCGGCAACGGCAAGGTCGACCGCCGTACGCTCGCCACCTGGCGGCCCGCCGTCACCGACGCCGCACCCCGGCCCGCCGGTGAAGCACCCGCCGACGCCCTGGAGTCCCGGCTCGCCACGCTCTGGGCCGGGGCGCTGCCCAGCGGACGCGTGGGCCGCACCGACAGCTTCTACGACCACGGCGCCGACTCCCTGATCATGGCGCGGATGGCGGGACGGCTGCGCGAGGAGGTCCCCGACGCGTCCGGCATCCCCTTCGACACGCTGCTGCGGCAGTTGCTCAACCACCCGACCGTCGCCGACCTCGCCGCTTTCCTGCGCGACCGCGGGGACACACCCGCCGGACCGGCCGTGCGCCGCGCCGGCACCGGCAGCAACGCCGCCCTGATGTCCTTCAGCACCTTGGGCGACGGCCCGCTGCGGGTGATGTTCCACGCCGGGCTCGGCACCATGGACTGCTACCGTCCGCTGGCCGCCCGCCTGGTCGAGCAGGACCTCGGCCCGGTCCTCGGCGTCGTCATCGACGACACCGAGCGCTACCTCGCGCAGGATCCGGCCACCGTCATCGAGCGCGCCGCCGACGACTACGCCGAACGCCTGCTGGCCGAGGGCCACGACCGGCTCCAGCTCATCGGCTACTGCCTGGGCGGCCTGTACGCCACCGAGGTGGCCCGCCGCCTCGACGAACGGGGCGTGCGCGTCGAGGACCTCGTGCTCATCAGCAGCCACCCGGTCGTCGTCGACGTCGAGGACGACCTGATGATCGAGATCCTGTTCGTGCCCAACCTGCACATCTCGCTCGCTCAGACGGGATTCGGCGACATCGACGCCGACACCGTCGTCCGCGGCTTCATGCAGGTCATCGAGCGCAACGGCGGCAAGGTCCCGCTGGGCGCGCTGGCCGAGGCCGACGGCCCCGCCGGTGAGTACTTCCGGCGCCTTGCCTCCTGCACCCGCGAAGAGAGGTTCGCCGTGTACGCCCGGACCGCCACCGAGGCCGGTGGACAGACCGTGCCGCCGGAGATGGTCGCCGCGATGTTCCGGGTCTTCCGGCAGAGCTTCCTGTCGGCCCGGTTCACCCCGGAACCGTACGCGGGCGACGTCCGCTTCCTGCTGCCGAGCGGCGCCTCCGGCTTCGCACCCGGCATGGACGACACCACCCTCGCCTTCTGGCGGGACGTGTGCCTCGGTGAGCTGCCCGTCACCGCGATCGAAGGCAACCACTTCACCTGCATCGAAGAGCCCGGCGTCGCCCGCGTCGCCGACCTCGTGGCCGCCCCGCTGCGCGCGCCCCACCGCCGTTGACCAGGAGCCCAGCATGACCGAGCAGTATCAGCAAACCCACATCACAGGGCCGTTCGCCCCATTGACCGTCGTGGCCCAACTCGTCGGCTCCGGCCTGCTCACGGACTACGTGGTCTATGAGCAGGAGCGGCGGTGGTACATCGCGGGCAACCCGATCCACGACGTACGCCTCGACGCACGGGCGATACACGTCGGCGAGAGGACGAGTCCCTGGTCCGGAGCACCTTGGGAACCCCTGCACTCCGCCCTGCACGAGGCCCCGGTGTCCGACTGGCACGCCTACGGCTGGCTGGCGTTCGAGCTGGCGAGCCGTGCTCCCACGGACAGCCCGCTCGCCCACCTGATGGTCCCCGGCACCGAGATCACGGTGACCGAGGAGAAACTGACCGTCCGTACCCTCGACCCGGACCTCCCGGACCGCCTCCGCAAAGCGGTGGCCGACAGCCCGAAACCCGCAGGGGCCCCGAAACCGGTCGACGTCCACGACCCGCTAGGCACCTACCAGGGCCATGTCGCCCACACGGTCACCGAGATCGGCCGGGGCAGGCTCGACAAGGTCATCCTCTCGCGTACCGTCCCGGTGCCCTTCCCCGTCGACATGACCGCCACCTACCTGGCGGGCCGCGCCTCCAACACCCCCGCGCGCTCGTTCCTCCTCGACCTCGGCGGTATCCAGGCAGCGGGCTTCAGCCCGGAGACCGTGCTGGAGGCGTCCGGCGACGGCACCGTCACCACCCAGCCGCTTGCCGGGACCCGTGCGCTGACCGGCGATCCGGACGTGGACGCCGCCCTGCGGTCGGACCTGCTTCGCGACCCCAAGGAGGTCTACGAGCACGCCACGTCCGTGAAACTGGCCGTCGAGGAGCTGTGCTCGGTCGGCGTGCCCGGCAGCACCCGGGTGGCGGAGTTCCTCACGGTCAGGGAACGCGGCAGCGTCCAGCACCTCGCCTCCCGGGTCAGCACGGATCTGGCCCCCGGCCGCACCGCGTGGGACGCGCTGAGCGTGGTCTTCCCACCGGTCACGGCCTCCGGCATCCCCAAGCAGGCGGCCTACCAGCTGATCCGCGAGCTGGAGGAGGAGCGTGGCCTGTACGCGGGCGCGGTGCTGCGCGCCGGCGCCGACGGTGCACTGGACGCCGCCCTCGTCCTGCGCGCCGTCTACCAGCGGGACGGCCACGCCTGGCTGCGTGCGGGGGCCGGCGTCGTGGGGGCCTCCCGGCCCGCCCGCGAGTACGAGGAGACCTGCGAGAAGCTGCGCAGCGTCGCCCCCTACGTCGTCCCGAAGGAGGGCTGACCATGCTCGACGGCTTCACGCCCTGGCCCGTGGCGTTCGCCGGCCACTACCGGACGCGCGGCTACTGGACCGGCCGCACCCTCGGCTCCCTGCTCCGTGACCGGGCCGCCGCCGCGCCCGACGCGGTCGCCGTCGTGGACGGGCACCGGAAGTGGACGTATCGCGAACTCGACCTGCGCGCCGACCGGCTGGCGACCGGACTGCACGATCTGGGCATCGCCCCCGGCGACCGGGTCGTCGTGCACCTGCCGAACATCGCCGAGTTCCTGGAACTGAGCTTCGCCCTGTTCCGGCTCGGCGCCGTCCCCGTCATGGCGCTGCCCGCCCACCGCGAGGCCGAGATCGCCCACCTGCTCACCCTGTCGGAGGCGGTGGCGTACGTCGTCCCGGACACCCACCTCGGCTTCGACCACCGGTCTCTCGCCCGCGCCGCACGAGAGAAGGCGCCCAGCCTGCGTCACGTACTCGTCGTCGGCGACGCGGAGGAGTTCACTTCGCTGGCGTCCCTGTCCGCCGAGCCGCGGACGCTCCCGGAGCCGGACCCGTCCGACGTGGCGCTGCTGCTTCTGTCCGGCGGCACCACCGGTGCACCCAAGCTGATCCCGCGCACCCACGACGACTACCTCTACAACGCCGCCGCCAGCGCCGCCGTGACCGGTCTGAGCCCGAACACCCGCTATCTGGCGGCGCTGCCCGTCGCTCACAACTTCCCCCTGGCCTGCCCCGGTCTGCTGGGCACCCTCCACGCGGGCGGCACCGTCGTGATGTGTCCGTCGCCGAGCCCGGACGCAGCGTTCCCGCTGATCGCCGCTGAACGCGTCACCGTCACCGCGCTCGTCCCGTCCCTCGCCCTGCTGTGGCTGGAGGCAGCGGAGTGGTCGGAGGACGACCTGGACAGCCTCGAACTGCTCCAGGTGGGCGGCTCCCGCCTCAAGGCCGAGACCGCCCGGCGCGTCACCCCGGGACTGGGCTGCCGTCTGCAGCAGGTGTTCGGCATGGCCGAGGGGTTGCTGTGCTACACCCGCCTCGACGATCCGGAGGAACTGGTCCTCGACTCCCAGGGCCGCCCCCTCTGTCCGGGCGACGAGATCCGCATCATCGCCACCGACGACCGGGACGTGCCGGACGGCGAGGTGGGGGAGCTGCTGGTGCGCGGCCCGTACACGCTCCGGGGCTATTACAAGGCTGCCGAACACAACACCAGGGCGTTCACCGAAGACGGCTACTACCGCAGCGGCGACCTGGTGCGTCGCCTCCCCACCGGGCACCTCGTCGTGGAGGGCCGCATCAAGGACGTCATCAATCGCGGCGGGGAAAAGGTCCCCGTCGAGGAGGTGGAGAACCACCTCCTCGCTCACCCGGCCGTCCACGACGCGGCCCTGATCGGCCTGCCCGACGACCGTCTGGGGGAGCGTTCCTGCGCCTGCGTCGTCCCGCGCGGCGCTCCGCCCAGCCGCGTCGAGCTGGCCACTCACCTCACCGCCCGCGGACTCGCCGCCTACAAACTCCCCGACGAGCTCCGGGTGCTCCCGTCCTTCCCCCGCACCGCCCTCGGCAAGGTGGACAAGGCCGCGCTCATCCGGCAGGTGAGCGCGTGAACACGGTCCTCGCTCTGGTCAAGGCCGCCCCGAAGGTGCGCAGCGTGCTCCAACGTGCCGTGGGACTCAGCCTGTTGAGCGGCATCTGCTCGGTCCTCGGCTTCGTCTGCCTCGCCTACGGCACCGGGGAACTCCTCGCAGCCGACCCGTCCGGCGCCGTGGTCACCCGCTGGGTCCTGGGGGCGTGCGCGGGACTGGCCGGCGGCTTCGGCGCGCGCTGCCTCGCCGAGCACCTCGCCCACGAGGCCAGCTACGCACTCGAAGTCGTCCTGCGTCGCGGGCTCGCCGACAGCCTCGCCCGTATGCCACTCGGCGAAGTGCAGCGGCTCGGCGCCGGACGCATCAAGAAGATCGTCCAGGACGACGTGAAGTCCCTGCACAACGTGGTTGCCGACGCACTGCCGTTCCTCGGATCGGGCGTCGCCCAGCCCGCAGCCGCCCTTGTGGCCCTGGGTGTGGTGCAGTGGCGGATGCTGCTCGCCGTCCTGCTGATCGTCCCGGTCGCCTTCGTCTGTTTCGCACTCCTGGCCCGCGACTACGGCACCCAGCGCGAGCGCTACAACACCGCGAACGAGAACGTGAACGCGGCCGTCGTCGAGTTCGTCCAGGGCATGCCGGTCGTGCGTACCTTCGACGACGGCCGCGCGTCCTTCGGCCGGTTCGCCACCGCCGTGGAGGAGTTCACCGAGGCTGTCGGTGTCTGGATGGCCACCACCCGCTCCTCCGGGCTGCTGCACCGGCTGTTCATCGTGCCGCTGCCCACCCTGCTCGTCGTCGCCGCCACGGGCGTCCCGATGCTGGAAGCCGGCTGGATCTCCCGCACCGACCTCCTGCTCGCCCTGCTCATCGGGACCCTGCCCATCGAGGCCGTCTCACCCCTGATGCACCTGACGAACCACATCAACGACGCCAAGGCCGGTGCCGTACGCGTACAGGCCCTGCTGGACGCACCGCCCCTCCCCGCGCCCGACGACCCGCGCGAACCCGACGGCGCGTCGATCACCTTCGAGAACGTCACCTTCGAGTACCCCGGCCGCGAGGACACCCCCGCCTTGGACGGCATCGACCTGGACATCGCCGAAGGCACGGTGTGCGCCCTGGTCGGCGCTTCCGGATCGGGCAAGTCGACCCTGGCACGTCTGATCCCGCGCTTCCATGACGTCACTTCGGGCGCCGTCCGCGTCGGCGGCGTGGACGTCCGGGACATCGCGAGCGACGTCCTGCTCCGGCAGATCGCGCTCGTCTTCCAGGAGCCGTTCCTCGTCACCGGCACGGTGGCGGAGAACATCCGTCTGGCGCGTCCCAACGCCACCGACGCCGAGGTCCGGGCAGCGGCCGAGGCGGCCGCCGCCCACGACTTCATCGTGCGCGACCTGCCCGACGGCTACGACACCCAGGTCGGCGAGCGCGGCATCCGCCTGTCCGGCGGACAGCGCCAGCGCATCACCATCGCCCGGGCGATCCTCTCCGAGGCGCCGATCGTGATCCTCGACGAGGCCACCGCCTTCACCGACCCCGAGACCGAAGCGGCCATCCAGCAGGTGATCGCCCGCCTCACCCGGGGCCGCACCGTCCTGGTCATCGCCCACCGGCTGTCCACGATCACCGACGCCGACCAGATCGTCGTCCTCGACCATGGCCGCATCGCCGAACGAGGCCGCCACGCCGACCTCGTCGCCGCCGGAGGCCGCTTCGCCCGCCTCTGGGAGAACCACCGGCAGGCCGCCGCCTGGGGCATGACGGGCCACCGCACCCAGGAGGTCACCTCGTGAAGCGCATCCTGCGCCTGATGCTCACCGCTGCCGGCCCGTACGCGCCGCAGTTGCGCACCACGCTCCGCGTCTCCCTGGCCGCGGCCCTCCTCCAAGCCGCCGCCTACGCCTGCTTCGTCCCGCTCCTCGCGGAACTGAGCCACGACCCGGTCCGCACCGGCCGCGCCTGGGGCTGGGTGGCCCTCCTGGCCGCACTCGTGGCCGCAGAAGGCGCCCTGCGGATACGGGAGATGGCGTTCACGTACGACTACTGGCACCTGGTCACCGGTTCCACTCGCCTCCGCCTGGGCACCGCCCTGCGTGCCATGCCCCAGCAGGACCTGAACAGGCGCGCGGCCGGGGACCTGACCCAGGTCGTCGGCGGCAACGCCACCATGGCGGCCACCGCCGTCTCTTCCCTGGCCGCGCTGTTCGTCCAACTGGTCACCGTGCCGTCAGTGCTGGGCCTCGTCGTCCTGGCCATGGACTGGCGCCTCGGCCTGGTCCTCGTCGCCGGTACCTGCGCGGCTCTTCCGCTGGTACGGCAGATCCAGCGCCGCTCCGGCACCGGATTCCGAGAGGTCGACGAGGCAGAAGGGGAGACGGCGGCAAGGATCGTGGAGTACGTCCAGGGCCTGCCGGTCCTGAAGGCCACCGGCCAGGCGGGCGCTGACTCGCCGCGCCTGCTCCCCGTCCTGGCCCGCCAGCAGCACACCCAGACCGCCACCAACCGGTCCGCCGCCCTTCCCGTCGCAGGAGCCCAACTCATCGTGCACCTCGCGCTGGTCGCACTGGTCTCGCTCGGTGCCGCACTCGTCCTCGACGCCCGGCTCACCCCCGCGACCCTCCTCGCGATCACCGTGGCCGCAGCCCGTTTCGCAGAGCCCCTGAGCCTGGCCGCCGTCATGGCCAAGCTCTTCGAACTCGCCGAGGCGGCGCTCGCCCGCATCGACGACGTCCTCTCGGTGCGGCCGCTGCCGGTCGCCGCAGGCGGACAACCGCCCTCCTCCTTCGACATCCGCTTCGACAGCGTCACCTTCACATACGACGGCCAGAGCGAACCCACGCTCAGCGACATCGACTTCACGATCCCGGAACGGAGCCTGACCGCCCTGGTCGGCCCCTCCGGCTCCGGCAAGACGACCATCACAAGACTCATCAGCCGTTATGCCGACCCGCAGACGGGCAGTGTGCGCATCGGCGGCAACGACCTGACAGCACTCGAACCCGACGAGGTCCTGAGGCACATCGCTGTCGTCTTCCAGGACGTCTATCTCTTCGACGACACCATCCGCGCCAACATCGCCATCGCCCGTCCGGACGCCACCGACACGGAGATCGAGGAAGCGGCACGAGCCGCCGGCATCCACGACTTCGTCCAAGCGCTGCCCGACGGATACGCCACCTGCGTCGGCGAGATCGGCTCGGCCCTCTCCGGTGGCGAACGCCAGCGCATCTCCATCGCCCGAGCTTTCCTCAAGGACACCCCGATCGTGCTGCTCGACGAGCCCACCGCCGCCCTCGACAGCACATCGGAGCGGGTGGTCCAGGCCGCCATCGACCGGCTCGTGGACGGCAAGACCGTGGTCGTCGTGGCCCACCGCCTGTCCACAGTCGTCGGCGCCGACCAGATTCTCGTCGTGGAGGACGGACGCGTCACCCAGCGCGGCACCCATACCGAGCTGCTCGCAGAACCGGACGGCCGCTACGCCCGCATGTGGGCGGCCCAGGCGGCAGCACGCCACTGGCAGCTGCCGGTGGCTGCGGCGCGCACGGAAGGAACGCACGCATGAACCCCACCACCGGCGCCTCCGGAAGCCGTGATGGTGAACAGCCGTGGTGGCCGCCACGGCGTTGGCCGGCCAGACGAACGCCCCGAATGCCGTCAACAATGGGATCTCGATCTTCGTGACCGACAGGTTCCGGGCGTAGGACAGCCAGCGGTCAGATGGCCGCGGCAAGGCGCGGCTTGCGGTGGAAGACCTGACGGGCGTGCCAGTCGGGGTGAGCGGCTGCGATGGGGCGCGCCGGGCTGCGTACCCACGAGCGGACGGCCCGCGAGGATTATGACGTGCTCACGGGCAGCGGGAGGGCGGCGTTCAGCCCGACCGGCACCGTGCCGATCCTGCCGTCGTAGCGCAGAAGGCCCACCGGTACTCGTAGGCGGTCAGTATCAGTTCCCGCATTCGCCGGGCCCGCCGCTTGCGCGCCGTCGCGAGCTGCTCGGTCTCCGAGGGCTCCAGTTCCAGGCCGACGGCTTCGCACAGGTCGGTGTGGAGGGAAAGGGGAAAGTGCGGATCGAGCAGCAGTCGAACGATTCTGCCGAGCGGGGGTGCCTGGCGTTGCAGCGCTGCTCTCAGGTCCGGCGCGAGCCGCCCGGTGGCATTCGTCCGCCGCTGATCCCGGATCCCACTTCCGGGGCTGCCGGGTCGGCGATCGGTACGGATGGCCCCGAAGACCCCGCTCACGCAGCGATGGCAAGTGGCGGGCCCTGCACGGTCGTTGACGACGCCTGGTCACTGACCTTGCGAGAGCCGGTGTCGTCTCGCGGTCGGGGGTTCAGTGATGGTGGCTCGAAGCCACGCGGTAGAGGCGGGGCTGAACGTCGCTTGCGATGGTGGCCGCCTTGTCCATGTGGACGCGCGCCTCGGGGTTGGCGAGCATCGCGCGGTAGTGCTCCTCGCTCTCCCCCTGGGCGTAGTTGATGACGCGTTCGCCGTCGAGGGAGGCGTGGAAGTTGGCGCAGATGAAGCCGGGCTGGTGCTTCATCGTCTCTTCGATGGCACCGGCCAGCAGGTCGATCAGTTCGGCCTGGCGGTCAGGAGAGATGGTGAAGACGTTGATGAGCATGGTGACAGGGCGAGTGGTGTCGATGTGTGCCGTGACGGTCATGGGGCGGTTTCTCCTCTTGCTTTGACTGGATGATGTGCGGGTCCGCGTCCCTGCGGATGCACACGGAGATCCGGGTGGTCCAGAGGTGCGGCGGCCAGGATGCGCGCCGGGTGCCGGGGCCTGAGGAAGACGGCGATGCCTCCGCCTTCCGGTGCGTCGGTGGTGACCGTCTTCAGTAACTCGGCAGCGACGCCGGTGCCGCGGGCTGCGGTGCGGACGGCGAGTTCGTCCACTTCGAGGGCGCCGCACAGCCACTGCGCGGTGCGCTCGGGGCCGAGACCCGCGGCGGCCTCGGGGTAACAGCGGTCGGCGGGGAAGGGAGCCATGGTGGTCCAGGCGGTGCTGAAGCCGATGACCTCCGCCGCCATGAATGCGACGGCCGCGGTGAAACCGGGGCGCTTGACGTCGTCCGCCAGCCGACGGAGAAACGCGGCGGCTTGCTCCTCATCCTCGTTCCAGGGCGGGTTGCCGAAGGCGGGGACGGTGGACGGCTCGCCTTCACCTGCCACCCCGGCAGGAAGGGGCCTGTGCCGCCGGTTGCACCGATGCCCGGCGCTGGGAGCACCGTTGCGCGTCGGCGGCCTGTGGTCGCCCGGCCAAACCCATCGGAAGCCGCCGAAGCACACGAAGAGTGACCGTGGCCGACGGTCGGAAGCAGCGCCGGGAAGGACCGGCCAGTGCGAACGCACGGCCCCGGAATGCCTTGCTCTCCTCGGCCTGTCCTCCGTGTCAGCGGGCACGGCCCACGCCTTCAGCGATTGCCTGACCGCCCACGATCTCGGTCGCCCCGCCCTTGGCCACGCATCCATGACCGGCGGCCAGATCGTGGCCGACCGCCCGTCAGCACCGGTGGCCGCTGCTCAGGCTAACGGGCATCAGGTCCTCGCAGCAGTGGCGCCGTACGGATACCCAACCCCTTGCCCCGCCTGGACACCCACTCCATAAGCTGCGGATACCCGCAGGTCAGGCCGCGGGTATCCAGGCGATGCGCAGCTGGAACTCACCCGCGGGCGTTGCCCGGGGCGGGACGGCTACCAACCGGGGCGGCCACTGGCCGGTGACCCGTGCCAGTCGCATCGGCCACCGGTCATGGCCGGACAAGCGCCGGCCATGACCGGTCAGAGTGCTGCATATCCAGCACGTCGTCGGCCCGTCGAATCCGTCCGACAGCCGCCGTGTCCGCACGCAGATCACCGTGCATGTCGTCTCCCGAGAGACTCGCATGTCGATGCGGTCGCAGAGTAAGCAGGTGCTGGCAGGGGCACAACAAGGCTCGCTGTGCAGACCGACACCGGAGGGACCGCTTCACAGTGCAAACAGGTCCTTCGCCCCACCCGCAGCCGTCATAGCGTTCTGGTGCGCCATCGGCCACAGAGCACTGCATCTTCGGCCTCACGGGGAATTCATGCGTTTCCACCACAAGCTGGCCGCGACCGCACGTCGACGGGGCCGGATCGGGTCCTTGTCGGGTGATCACGGTGGGCACCAGGGCCTCTTTCGCGAAACGCGACTCCGCCCACTTCGCCAGCCCCCGGACCTGCTGCTTCGCGCCCGACCGGACCAAGCAGCAGGGGAAGTCGCCGTGCCCGCACGCGCGGCGGATCCTGACGCATCCAAAGCCGCCGCTCACGCTGCGGCCACACAAGTTGGGGAGAAAGTCTTGTACGGGAAGAAGGCAACCACTATGCGCCGCACCATCGCCACGACGGCCGCTGCGCTCGCGCTCGCCGGCGGCACGGCCCTCGGCGCCGCGAACACCGCGACCGCCGCCACCGTCCACGCCACGCCGGCCACAGCCTCGGCGCAGGCGTCCATACCCGCGTACGGGCTCACTGCGGGGCAGGTGGCCGCCGGCGCCCACACCAAGGTCCTGCACCGCGCGGCCAGCGGCGTGACGCCCGCGGCGGTGCTCCAGGGCGTCGTCGTGATCGACAGCCTCTACACGGTCACGCCCGGGCAGTGCCTCGACGCCGACGCCACCAACGGCGCCGACGGCACCAGAGTGCAGGCCTGGCGATGCAACGGGTCCGCGCAGCAGGAGTGGTACTCGTACAGCGACGGCAGCCTCGAGAACGTCAAGTTCCCGGGGATGTGTCTCGACGCGGACACCGGCGGGGCCGGCAATAACGGGACCAGGGTCCAGCTGTGGCAGTGCAACGGCTCCACGCAGCAGGACTGGTTCTTCCGCTCCGGCGACCTCGCCATGTACAACCTGCGGTTCAACAACAACCTGAACACCGTGCTGGACCGCAACGCGACCATCACCGGTGACGGGGCACCGGCGCAGCTGTGGCAGAAGAACTTCCAGTCGCAGCAGTGGTGGAAGCCCGTCCTCGCCTAGGAGCGTGGGTCAGTAACGGGCAACTGGCCGGGTAGTCGTGATCGGTCGGGTCGGCACGCCGGCCCGCCGTGCGGCCGGCGAGCTTGTCCGTCTGCGAGTGGATGGGCGGGGGCGTGTAGGCCGGGGGCCCTGGCTCGGTGAGGCGCGGTAGGCCGGGTCGTGTGCTTGGTTGGTCAGGTGGCCATGGCGGCGAGTCCGGCGGTTCCGGTGTGCCGGAAGATCTTGCGGAGGTTGTGGCAGGCGGCCAGCAGTCGCCACTCGGCGCGGGCGCCGTCCTCGCCGCGCAGGAGGAGTTGGCGGCCGTTCTGGCAGGTCATGATCTGTCCGAAGACAGGTTCGACGATGGCCTTGCGGCGACTGTAGGCGGCTTTGCCGGGCTTGGGACCGCAGCATGCGGGCCATCCGTTCCTTCAGGGTGGCGTTCGCCGGGATCCGTCCGCGTGGTGCGGGCGGGATCTGCTCGTCGTGGGCGAGTCGGCCGATGGCCATGAACGTGTCGGTCCTGCAGGCGAGTTGGCGGTCTTTCGCGGCCTGGAGGTTGGTCTCGGAGCAGTGGCCGGCATCCACCAATGCCTGCTTGGGGTCGGCGCCGGGGTTCGCCGCGGACTGGTTGAGCATGGTCGTGTAGTTCAGCGCGTCCGATGGGTTGCGGGTGACGTCGGCGGCGGTGATGACCTGGTGTGCCTCGTCCACGACGGCCTGGGCGTTGTAAGCCTGGATGTCGGCAGCGTCGCTGTTCTTCATGATCCGCGAGTCGGGGTCGGTGAAGTTGGCCTGCGCCTTGGGCTTGGGACGCGCCTTCTCCGCGGCGGCCTGCCCGGCATCGGTGACAGCCTGCTCGTTACTGCTGCCGGCACGCTCCTGCCTGCGGCGTTCCTTCTCCTCCGCGTGCTCGCGTGCCTTGGCGGCGGCTTCGGCCTCGATCTGAGCGCGGGCGGCCTGCAGCCTGGCCAGGCGCTCCTCGCGCCGGTCCAGTTCGGCAGGCAGGGCGACCTCCTTGCCGTCGGTGTCGAACCGCTGGTCTTCGGCGGCGTCGGTGGCTTCGGCGTCGGCCAGCAGAGCGGCGGCCTTGGCCTCCAACTGGGCGATCTCGGCTTCGATCCGCTCCTCCTTGTCGACCAGGCGGCCGTAGCTCATGGCCTTGTGCTTGGAGGCGTTCGCCTCCAGCTTGGTGCCGTCCAGGGCGACGCGGCCCATCTTGACCATGCCGAGCTTCTGAGCGAGGTGCAGGGACTGGGTGATCAGGTCCGCGAGGGCATCCAGATGACGGCGGCGGAACCGCGACAGCGACCGGTAGTCCGGGCTCTGCCCGGCGGCGAGATAGCGGAACGCGACATCGTCGACGCACTTGCGCTCGATCGCGCGCGAGGAGCGGACACCGGTGGTGTAGCCGTAAGTCAGCAGTCGTGCCATGAGCCGGGCCAGGTGATCCTGGGGCAACCAGTCCTCCAGCGAGGGTGGCATCAGCAGCATCTGGTCCGGCTCGAACGCCCGGAACCTCTTGTCCACTGCCGGCCGCGGTCCGGACTGCGGCCGCACGGTCGCCGCCGTGTCGATCTCGAACAGGCCATCCCCACCAGACATGTGAGGATCGTCCCATCCGGAAGATCACTCACTGAATCGGGGAAACCCGCGGTGCCTGGACCAGTCACCGGCGAGGACTGCCAGGATCTGCGTGTCGACCCAAGCACCCTGCCAGTGCAGTGCCTGACGCTTCGTGCCCTCGTGGACGAAGCCGACCTGCTCGTAGACGTGCCGGGCCCGTGGATTGAAGGCGAAGACCTCAAGTTCGACCCGGTGGACACCGACGGTCTCGAAGGCATGGGCAAGGATCAGCCGGGTGGCCTCGGTGCCGAAACCACGGCCGAAAGCGCGGGGCCCGACCAGGGTGATCCGGAACGAACATGACCGGTTGTCGGCATGCAACTCCTTCAGGACCGCCTCACCGACGTACTCACCCGTGGCTTGCTCGACGACCGCCAGATCCAACCGGTCGTCCTCCGCAGCTCGCGAGGAGTACCATTGCTCGGCGCGTTCCAAAGCCCCAGGCCGGACCTGCCCATGCGTCCCCGTCAGCCGACGCACCTCCGGCTCGTTCAACAGTTCCACCAGCCCAGGGGCATCGGCGGCAGTGACCGGCCGCAGCAGCACCCGCTTCCCGACCAGCGTGGGCTTGGCAGCGAACGAGAGCACGGGAGACGTCATGGCAGCGATCATGCCGAACGCGCAGCCGCCCAGGTCAGGTCAACGCATTATCCGCGAGAAACCAACCCAGGTTGAGCGTTACTGACCCACGCTCCTAGGCGGGCGGTGTGTCGCGGCGGGCGTCGTACGCGGCGCGGGCAGCGTCGATGTCTCCCAGGTGCATGGTGCTCCACTCCAGTAGAGGTGCGGTGGCTTGGCGGAGGGTCTTGCCCATCGGAGTGAGTTCGTAGCTGACGTGCGGCGGCATGACGTTGCGGACGGTCCGCGTGAGGATTCCGTCGCGTTCCAGGCTGCGCAGGGTGACGGTGAGCATGCGCTGGCTGATTCCGTCGATGGCTCGTTTGAGTTCGGTGAAGCGGCGCGGTCCCTGGCTAAGGTTGCGCACGACCAGCAATGACCATTTGTCACCGACGATGTCGAGCACTTCGCGGGTCCGGCACGGGTCCTCCTGCTGGGCTGGCCGCGACTCGCTGCCGGCTGTGCTCATGGTCACCTCCAGGGAACCGGGGCACCGAAATGTGCCTTATTGCTCAAGACATCGCAGGTGCACCACGATGATCTCGGTTCTTAAAGAGTACCGAGGCATGAATGGGAACTGCCTGCCTGTTCCCGCGCCTCCGCGCCCGGGAGAGGAAGACTGGCATGCCGACATTTCTGCTGGTGCACGGTGCTTGGCACTGCGGCCGGTGCTGGGAGCGAGTGGTCCCGCTGCTGGAGTTGGCTGGGCATCGTGTGTTCGCACCGTCGCTGACCGGCTACGGCGACAAGGCGCACCTGCTCAGTCCCGAGGTGGGGCTTGATACACACGTTGAGGACGTTGCCAAGCTTCTCCAGGAGGAGGACCTGACCGAGGTGGTACTCGTGGGTCACAGCTACGCGGGCCTGGTTATTTCGTCTGTGGCCAACGAGGTCCCGGAGCGGATCGCGCATCTGGTGTATCTGGATGCGATGGTCCCGGAGCACGGCGAGACCGCTGTCGACGTCCAGCCCATGACCCAGAACCTGATCGACCAGGCCGCGAAGTCCGACAGTGGCTGGCGCGTTCCGCCGCTGCCCGAGATGCCTGCGCCCTTCGGTCTGTTCGGGGTCACCGACCCGGTGGACGTCGAGTGGCTGAGCGCGATGCTCTCCGACCAGCCGGTGCGCTGCCTGCAGCAACCGGTCCGGCTGGACAACCCGGCCGTGAAGTTGATTCCGCGTACGCACATCCACTGCGTCGGCGTGCAGCCGGAAGGCATCACGCGGCGGCCCGTCCCCGCGATACAGCCCAATGGTTCTCCGGCACGGGTGTGGGAACTGCCGACCGGGCACGACTGCATGATCACCATGCCGGCAGAGTTGAGCGAACTACTGCTCAAGATCGGCCTTTACCATAGTCCGGCTGTCGAACAGCAGACCCAGCAGACAAGGTAACTGCTTCTGACCAGGCAGGAGTTTTCCTGGTCCGCCGGCTGGTCTGCGGGCTTTTGCGGGTCAGGCGCCGGTTCATCATGGTGATCCATGACCAGGCGACTGGCCCGGAAAGGCGCTACCCTCAGCCGGCCGAGGAAACCGACGCCAGCGGTTGGCTGATCACGCTCGGTCATCCCGAATGTTGATCAGAGCCGAACTACGCGGCCGTTGATACACCGATTGAGGCTGAACCCTGAACGTTTTCAGAGTGGCCACTGATCGGGTTACGGGGTCGACGTCCGCAACGGACGAGGCTCCTGTGCCGTTGAGAGAGGCGTTCGACGTCTCAACTCATCAGCGCAGGAGCCTCGTTGGTTCCCTATCCTGCCGTACTCGACCTGCCTCACGCTCTGGTCGAGTGGGTAACCATGCTCCTCGTCACCCGTGAGCGGTGATGGACCAGCCGATCACGCGGCGCGAGCAGATGTCGATGACCGTGGCCAGATACAGCCACGTCGAGCCGACGGCGATATACGTGATGTCGCCGTACCACCGGGTGTTCAACGTCTTCGCGGTGAAGTCGCGCATGAGCAGGTCCGGTGCGGGAGGGGCCGTCTTGTCCGCGATCGTGGTGCGCTTGATGCGGCGCAGGTGACGGCCGACGATCTGGTTGATGCACATCAGGCGCGTGACACGCTCGCGATTGATCTTCCGACCCCGCGAACGGAGCTCGGCATGGATGCGCGGGGCGCCGTAGGCGCCGTGGTGTTCGGCATGGATCTCGCGGATCTCGGCGACCGCGGCGGCCTGCTCGGCCTGACGCGCAGCGCGGGCCTGCGTGGTGGCCTGGTGCCGGTAGTAGCCGGAGCGGGAGACGCCGAGGACCTGGCATATCCGCTTCACGCCGAAGTCGGCACGATTGTCGGAGATGAAGTCCCAGCGGCGGGGGCTCACTTCACCTCCCGAGCGAAACAGGCGGCTGCCCGGCGCAAGATCTCCCGCTCCAGCTGCCACTCCTTCTCTGCCTTCAGCAGCCGCTGGTTCTCGGCTCGCAGCCGGGTCAGCTCCTCAGCCAGACTCTGCACGCTGCTGTCCGACGGCTCGGGCGCGGAGTGAACGGTGTCCTTGCGGACCCGCGTGCGCAGCGTCTCCCCGGTGATCCCGAGATCCGCAGCCACCGCCGCGTACGTGCGCTTGCCGCCGGACGCGCGGTACAGCGCGACGGCATCCTTCCGGAACTCCTCCGGGTACGGAGACTGGCGTCCCACCTGGGCATCCCTCCTGGACCATCAAGATCCATTGTCAGGGTGTCCACTCCAAAGGATCAGCCTCAGTCGGAGTGGAGGCGACGGGGCCGAACACCTCCGCCTGGTCGCGCAGCAGGGCCAAGTCCGCTATTGCCTCGCCGCCGTCGGCGAGCATGACCGCGAGATCGACCGCGATCCGGCCGGGGTCATGCCCGGTGTCACGCGGTCGCAGCCGACGCAGTGCGTCAGTGCACGCAGAAAGTGCCTTCCCGCTGTGATGACAGAGACCTTCGACAAGCCTCATCTTCCGAGCTCAGAAGGCACTTTCGCTTTTCCGATCAAGACTCGGACGCCGCCGCAAGTGAAACGCGCAGGCTCATACGCCAAAGTCAGTAGTCAGTGAGAAATTCGCGGCTCAGAGGTCCAGGACCAGCCGGTCACCTTGGCAGCGGGAGACACAGATCATCATGGTCTCCCCGGTCGCGCGCTCGTCAGCCGTGAGCAGTGAGTCGCGGTGGTCCGGCACGCCTTCCAGGACGTCCGTCTCGCAGGTCCCGCAGGTGCCCTCGGTGCAGGAGTACAGGACCTCGACGCCGGCCGCGTGGACGGTTTCCAGGACGGAGGTGTGCTCCGCTACGTTCAGGGTAAGGCCGGAGCGGGCCAGTACGAGCTCGAACGGGGCGTCAGGAGAGGCAGCCTGAGCCCGCGGCTGGAAGCGTTCCGTCTGCGGCTCCGGCCAGCCGTTCGCCGCGGAGTACTGCTCGACGGCGTCCAGGAGCGCGCCCGGACCGCAGCAGTAGACGGCGGTGTCCGGTTCCGGGGCACCCAGATAGGAGGCCAGGTCCAGCAGGCCGGCTTCGTCCTGCGGCCGGACGGCCACCCGCTCGCCGTAGCGGGTCAGTTCATCGAGGAAGGCCATGGAGTTGCGCGTACGTCCGCCGTAGAGCAGGGACCAGTCGGTGCCGGCCGTGTCCACCGCCCGCAGCATCGGCAGGACGGGGGTGATGCCGATGCCTCCGGCGATGAAGAGGTACCGGGCGGCAGGTCGCAGCGGGAAGTTGTTGCGCGGCCCCCGCACCCGTATGGTTTCGCCGGGCTGCAGCCGCTCGTGCACGAAGGCCGATCCTCCGCGGCCCTCGGGCTCTCGCAGTACGGCGATCCGCCACAGGTCCCGTTCCGCCGGGTCCCCGTAGATCGAGTACTGGCGCTCCAGCCCGTCGGCGAGGAGGAGGTCGAGGTGGGCGCCTGGCGTCCACGGGGGAAGGCCGCTGCCACGGAGAGTCAGAGAGACGACGCCGTCGGCCTCCTGGCGGCGGTCGGTGACGACGACGGTGTGGAGGTTCTCAGTCATCCGGTGCCTCGTTCGGGTGTCCTTCGGGGTGGGCCAGCAGCCAGGCCCACATCTCGACCGGATCGTCGGCCGTGTGGTGCGCGCCGCAGTGGCAGGTGCCGTGCAGCAGGTCGGTGCCGGGCTGCCAGTCGATGCGGTTGGTCGTGCCGCTGGAGGGGCCGGTCATTCGGCGGCCAGCCGGGCGAGGATGCGGCGGGCGGCGAGGCCGCCGGTGTCGATGTTGATGCTGAGCTCCTGGTAGCCGGTCGGCTCGCTGTCCAGGGCGCGCTGCAACAGGTTCAGGGCGTTGACGTCCTGCATCACCACCTGGTGGTTGAAGTCCCGCAGGAAGGCGGTGACTTCGTCGTCATCCGTCGCAAAGTCGCGGGAGACGGCCCAGAAGTCGTAGACCTTGCCAGGTGCGGAAGGGGTGATGGCGTAGGTGATCTCGGTGCGGAACACCGGCGCGTGCTGGCCGACCGGAATGATCCGGCTGTGCAGCAGGTAGAGGCAGGGGGCGAGGTACTCAATGTCCTGGAGGCGGGTGATCCGCCCCTCGATGCCCGTCGAGCGGGCGTAGAAGGGCGGGCACTCGGCGTCCATCATGTGGCGGGAGACCCTGACGATCCCGGCGCCCTCGTCGACCTCGGTGGTGATGGGGGTCTCGGCGACCTCCGGGGTGCCGATGCAGCCGCCGTGCAGGTAGGTCTCGTGGGAGAGGTCCATCAGGTTGTCGACCAGCAGTCCGTAGTCGCTGTGGATCGGCTCCATGCCGCAGACGGTGACCATGTCCGGGTCCGCCAGGTGCGGGGCGCGCGGGACCGACTTCTCGTCGGCCAGCGCCGCATCGCCGATCCAAACCCAGACGAACGAGTCGAGTTCCACCGCCGGATAGGCGGCGACCCGGGCGGCGCGGGGGATGCGCTGCTGGCCGGGGACGAAGACGCAGGTCCCGGTGGTGTCATAGGTGAAGCCGTGGTAGCCGCAGACGATCCGGTCGCCGTCCAGACGGCTCGCCGAGAGCGGGTAGCGGCGGTGAACGCAGCGGTCGGCGAGGGCGATGACGCGCCCGTCCTCCTGCGTGCGGTAGAGAACGATCGGTTCGCCGAGGATCGTCCGGCCGAGCAGTTCGCGGCCGATCTCGTTGCCGTAGGCGGCGACATACCACTGGTTGCGGGCGAATGCGGTGGACATGGGGCACTCCCGTCGCTGAGAGTTGGGGGTGCGACGAGGTTCGCAGGGCCGCGATATCACCCACAACGGGACTTCCGTCAGGTGGAAGTCCGTCCGAGGCCTCGGGAGATGCCCAGCCCGGCGACCCGGACGGCAGGCGCGAGCGCGCTCGGCGCGGCGCCCTCGACCGGCACCACGACGGACACGGAAGCCACCACCTGTCCCCGCGCACCTCGCACCGGCGCCGCCACCGACATGGCGTCAGCGGTGATCTGACGATCACTCACCGACAGGCCCACCCGGCGTACTTCGGCGAGAATCCGCCGCAACTGCACCGGATCGGTCACCGTGTACGGCGTGAAGGCGGTCAACTTCCCGGCCAGGTATCGCTCCTGGACCTCCGGGGCGCTGTGGGCCAGCAGCACCAGACCGACGCCGGTCGCGTGCAGCGGCCACCGCGCGCCGACCTCGGTACGCACACCCACGGCCGAGCGGCCCGAGATCCGCTCGATGTAGACGACCTCAAGACCGTCTCGCACCGCGAGTTGCACGTTCTCATGGGTGGCCTCGTACAGGTCCTCCAGAAATGGCATCGCGACCTCGCGCAGTGCGAGGCCGCGAGGGGCGAGGGAGCCGAGCTCCCACAGCCGCAGGCCGATGTGGTAGGTCCCGTCCGGGTCACGCTCAAGCGCACCCCATGCCGTCAGCAGCCCGACGAGACGGTGCGTGGTCGGCAGGGTGAGGCCGGCGCGCCGGCTGATCTCGGTCAGCGACAGAGCCGGGCTGGCATGCCCGAAGGCCGCCAGCACGGCGAGCAGCCGGTCGGCGGCCGAACGGGAGGCCTGGTCGGTCACGCGTAGAATCGGTAGACGGCCTGGGCGACGGCGGCGGGCTTGGGCTGACCGTCGATCTCGACGGTCAGATCGACGGTGACCTCCGCGCCGCCCTTGACATCGGCGACCGAGACGATCGCGCCATGGGCGCGGATCTTGGCGCCGACCCGGACGGGGGAGGGGAAACGAACCTTGTTGAGGCCGTAGTTGACGGCCATCCCGATGCCCTGGACCTCCAGCAGTTCGCTCCACAGCGGGATGAGCAGCGAGAGGCTCAGGTAGCCGTGGGCGATGGTGCCGCCGAAGGGGCCGGTCTTGGCGCGCTCGACGTCGACATGGATCCACTGATGGTCGTCGGTGGCGTCGGCGAAGGTGTTCACCCGCTCCTGGGTGATCTCCAGCCACTCGCTGTGGCCGAGGTCGGTGGCGCCGAGTTGGAATAGTTCGGCGATGCCGTTGACGGTACGGGACATGGGGAAGCCTCTCTGTTGGGGTCCAGGGGTCAGCGCTGCACGTAGGCGGCCCGGAGCGGGGCCTTGAGCAGCTTTCCCGCGCCGCTTCGCGGGAGGGCCTGGGCGAAGACCACCGACTTGGGGATCTTGTAGCGGGCGAGCCGCCCGCCCAGGTGGGCGGTGAGCTCCTCGGCGCTCGCCTCGGCGCCGGGCCGCAGGACGACGACGGCGCGACCGACCTCGCCCCATTTCTCGTCGGGCACGCCGAAGACCGCGCACTCCGCGACGGCCGGGTGCTCCAGCAATGCATCCTCGACCTCAGCCGGGTAGACGTTCTCGCCGCCGGAGATGAACATGTCCTTCAGCCGGTCCACCAGCCGGATGTAGCCCTCGGCGTTCACCGCGGCGATGTCGCCGGAGCGGAACCAGTGACCATCGCGGAAGGCGGTGGCGTTCTCCGCGGGACGGCCCCAGTAGCCGGGCGTGACATTGGGCCCGGCGACCAGCACCTCTCCCGGCTCGTCCACCCCGACCGGATCGCCGAACGGGTCCAACACCCGTACGTCCGTGAAGAAGTGCGGTACGCCCGCCGTTCCGGCGTGGGCCAGCGCGTCCTGACGGTCGAGCAGCAGGACGCCGGGTGAGGCCTCGGTCATTCCGTAGCCCTGGACGAAGGCCAGGCCCCGGTCGAGGTAGCGCCGGATGGTCCGGGCCGGGACGGGCGCGCCCCCGCAGAGCAGGTTGCGCAGGCTGCTGAGGTCGGCCTCCGCCCAGCCGGGCTCGGCGGCCATCGCGTCGTACATCGTGGGGACACCGAACAGGCAGGTGATCCGGTGGCGTTCGATCAGCTGGAGGGTTCGAATGGGGTCGAAGGCGGACTCCAGCACGACCGTGCCGCCCTTCAGCAGGGTGGGCAGGCAGGTCATGTTGAGTGCGGCGGTGTGGAACAGCGGCGCGCTGACCAGGGCGACCTCGTCGGTCGAGAGGTCTACGTCGACCAGGACGTTGAGGCTGTTCCAGACGATGTTGCCATGGGTGAGCATGGCACCCTTGGGGCGACCGGTGGTCCCCGAGGTGTACATGATCATGCACAGGTCGTCCGGACCGACCGGCATGTCGAGCGGCTCGACGCAGGCTTCGGCCAGAAGCGCCTCATAGGACTCGCCCTCGGCCTCCAACAGCTCGGCATCCCCGGCGAGTTCGGCAGCATCGGACCGACGTGCCGTCAGCAGCAGGCTGCTGCCCGAGTCCTGGAGCTGGTAGCGAAGCTCAGGCACGGCGAGGCGGGTGTTGAGCGGGACGAAGACCGCGCCGAGCTGCCCGGCGGCGAACAGGGCCTCCAGGAAGGCGGGGTGGTTCGGCCCGAGGAAGGCCACGCGATCGCCGTGCCGCACGCCGCGTGTGCGCAGCAGGTGGGCGAGGCGGGTGGCACGGTTGTACAGCTCGGCGTAGCTGGTGGCGCGCTCCTCGTGGAGCAGAGCGGTGCGGTGCGGGGTCTTGCGGGCCCGGCGGGCGGGCCAGGACCCGATGCCTTGGTTCTGCAACGCGGGACTCCCTTGTCTGGCGTCACTGCTGCTTGTCGAGGCCGAGCAGCCGGGCGGCATTCTCCTTGAGGATCTTCGGACGGACCTCGTCCTTGACAGGGAGCTTGGCGAAGTCGGCGAGCCAGCGGTCCGGGCTGATCAGTGGGTAGTCGGAGCCGAACAGCACCTTGTCCTTGAGCAGGCTGTTGGCGTACTGCACCAACTGTGGCGGGAAGTACTTCGGGGACCAGCCGGACAGGTCGATGTACACCTGCGGCTTGTGGGTGGCCACCGCCAACGCCTCGTCCTGCCAGGGGAAGGAGGGGTGGGCGAGGATGATCGGCATCCCGGGGAAGTCGACGGCGACGTCGTCCACCAGCATCGGGTTGGAGTACCTGAGCCGGATGCCGCCACCGCCGGGTGCGCCGGCTCCGATCCCGGTCTGGCCGGTGTGGAAGACGGCGATCGCGCCGGCCTCCTCGATGGCCTCGTACAGCGAGTAGGCCATCCGGTCGTTGGGGTGGAAGGCCTGGACGTTGGGGTGGAACTTGAAGCCCCTGACCCCGTACTCGTCGACCAGCCTGCGGATCTGCCGCACGGCCATCTTCCCCTTGTACGGGTCGACGCTCGCGAAGGGGATGATCACATCGGGGTTCTCCCGTGCCGCCTCCGCGACCTCCTCGTTGGGGACGGCCGGGGTGCCGGTGGCCGCCTCGGCGTCCACGGTGAAGACCACGCAGGCCATCCTCCGCTCGCGGTAGTACACGGCGATCTCCGGCAGGGTCGGGCGGCGGCGCTCCGCCTTGAAGTACGTCCCGGCGGCGGTGTCCAGCTCCTCGGAGAGCGACCCCTGGCCGCGCGAGGACACCTCGGCATGCGTATGGACGTCGATGGCGACGAGTTCGTCCACGTTCATCGGGCGGACTCCCATCAGATGCGGGGCGCCGGGATGCCGTAGGTCTCCGGCACGCGCCCGACGGAGACCGGCCAGGCGGCGGCGATGGCGTCCGCGTTCCAGCCGCCGTCAGCGTAGGCGACGGAGAGTTCCTGCGGGTGCGACCACAGGGCCAGCTTGTCACCGCCGATGCCGATGCACTGCCCGGTGACCTCGGCGGAGGCGTCGGAGGCGAGGAAGGTGATCAGCGGGGCGACGTCCTCCGGCGTGCCGAAGCCCTCGCCCTTGCGCAGGCTGTCGGGCAGCGGGGTGCCGTGCTGCTCCAGGGCGTCGACGTGCGGGGCGAAGGCGGGGATGGTCTTGGTCATCGCCGTGGCCGCGACGGGGATCACGGCGTTGGCGGTGATGCCGGCCCTGGCCAGCTCCATCGCCCAGGTGCGCACCATGGCGGCGATGCCGGCCTTGGCGGCGGAGTAGTTGGTCTGGCCGAAGTTGCCGCGCTGTCCGGCGGGGGAGCCGGCGACGATGATCCGCCCGCCCTCGCCCTGCTCGCGCATCCGCTCGACCGCGGCCCGGACGCAGGTGAAGGTGCCGCGCAGATGGACCTGGACGACGGTGTCGAAGTCCTCGTCGGTCATCTTCCAGAGCACCCGGTCGCGCAGCACGCCCGCATTGGTGACCATGACGTCCAGCCGCCCGAAGGCCTCGACGGCGCGGGCGACCAGGGCCTCGGCGGCCTCGGTGCTGCCGACGGCGGCGACCTCCGTGACCGCTCGGCCGCCGGCGGACTCGATCTCCTTGACGGCGGCGGCCGCCGCATCCGCGTCGACGTCGTTGACCACGACGGCCGCGCCTGCTGCGGCGAGGGCCTTGGCGTAGGCGAGTCCGAGGCCGCGGCCGCTGCCGGTGACGACGGCGACCTTGCCACTCAGATCCATGGGACTGCTCCTTGGCTGGGGTTGTCGGTGGGCTCAACTTAGGCAGATTTCTATCGGCCGTCAATGAATCTGCCGAATATTTGGATGCCTCCGCACAACCGCCGCCCGGGCGCCCTACGCTGTGCCCGTGACCAGTCCCGATCTCGCCCCGCGTCCCCAGTCGCTGATGCTCAGCTTCTTCGGCATCCATGTGCTCGGCCAGGAGATCGCCCTGTCCTCCGCCTGCGTGATCGACGTGTTCGCGAGGATCGGCGTCACCGAGGAGGCCGTTCGCTCGACCCTCACCCGCATGGTCAACCGCGGCCTGCTGGAGCGGCACCGCCAGGGCCGGAAGATGTACTTCGCGCTGACCCCGCGCGCCGTCGCCGTGCTGCAGGACGGGCACGACCGCATCTGGCACACCGGCGCGGTCAACCGCGACTGGGACGGCCAGTGGACGCTGGTCGGCTTCTCCCTTCCCGAGGCCTGGCGGCGCGAGCGGCACGATCTGCGCTCCCGGCTGACCTGGGGCGGTTTCGGGCCGCTGCAGAGCGGCCTGTGGGTCGCGCCCGGCGTCGTGGACGTCAACGCGCTGCTGGAGGACCTGTCCCTCGCCGCTCACCTCCGGGTCTTCCGCGGCACGGTCCTGGAGCCGACGGAGGTCGCGCAGGTGGTGGAGTCGGCCTTCGACACCAAGTCGATCGCCGCCGAGTACCACGCCTTCCTGGATCGCTGGAGCGAGCCTGACGCAGGTGGCGCGGATCCGCTGGGCGGGCAGCTGCTGCTGCACACCGACTGGCTCGAGCTGGTTCGTCGCGACCCGCACCTGCCCGCCGAGCACCTGCCCGCCGACTGGCCGGCGATCCGCGCCGAGGAGCTGTTCCACACCCTGGCCCAACGCTGCGCCGCCGCCGCGCGGGCGGAGGCCCGGCGAGTCCTGGACGCGATCCCGGCGCACTGACGCGATCTCCCGCGATGTCGATCCAAGGCGCCGCGATCGGTCAATCTTGGGCATTGTCTTGACCGTCGCCAAAAAATCGCCCTACATTCGACGGGCTCTCAGCCCGCGCCGGCGCTGCCGCTGAGGCACTTCCCCAGCTCCTTCCGAACCCACCTCCGAGAAGGACCACCCCGCCATGCGCACACGCCTCGCGCGTCGACTCACCGTCGCCTGCACCGCCCTCGCCCTCGCCGCGGCCCCCGCGGTCGCGGCCCACGCCGACACCACGACCGTCCACCGCACCGGCACGCTCGCCGACGGCGCCACCTGGGTCGCCGACATCCCGGCGGACTGGAACGGCACCCTGCTGCTGTACAGCCACGGCTTCGGACCCACCCAGGCCGCTGACGCCCCCAGCTCGGCCGCCGCCTCCGCACTGCTCGCCGAGGGCTACGCGCTCGTCGGCTCCTCCTACGACCCGAACGGCTCCTGGTGGGCCCTCGGCAGCGCGGAACGCGACCAGTTCCAGACCATCGACGCCTTCACCGCCACCGTCGGCCGCCCGACCCGCACGATCTCCGTCGGCCTGTCCATGGGTGGCCTGATCAACGCGCAGATCGCCCGCGACTCGTACGGACGGGTGGCCGGCTCGCTCGGACTGTGCGGACTGGTCGCCGGCGGTGTCGACCTGGACAACTACCAGCTCGCCGCCGAGACCGTCCTCGCCACGCTGCTCGACCCCGCCGACCGGCTCAGCCTCACGAACTACCCCAGCCAGGCCGCGGCCGCCGCCACCGCGAGCACCTTGACCAACGCCGTCAAAGCCGCGCAGACCACCCCCCAGGGCCGCGCCCGCATCGCGCTGGCGGCGGCCTACCTCAACCTGCCGGACTGGGCCCCCGGTCAGAACCCGCCGGCCGGCGACGACGCGGCCGGCCAGGAGGCGCAGCAGTACGACTGGCTGGCGGCCGGACAGCTCAACTTCATCATCACCGGCCGCTACTCGATCGAACAGGCCGCCGGCGGCGACAGCGGTTCCACCGCCGGACTGAACTGGCACTCCCTGCTGGCGAGTTCACCCCACCGCGCCGAGGTCCGCGCCCTCTACCAGGCCGCCGGTCTCGACCTCGACGAAGACCTCGCCACCCTCCACGCCGCCCCCGCACACCAGCCGGACCCGGGTGCGACCGCTTGGATGGAGTGGACCTCCACCGCGGGCCAGGGCCTGGACGTGCCGCTGCTCGACATCCACACCACCGCCGACCAACTGGTCCCCGTCGAGCAGGAGAACGCCTTCGCGGCCCGTGTCCGCGCCGCCGGCGACGGCGCGCTGCTGCGCCAGGCCTACGTCGCCCGCCAGGGCCACTGCAACTTCACCCCCGACGAGGTCCTCGCCGGCCTGCACGCCGTGGTCCGCCGGATCGACACCGGGCACTGGGGGGACACCAGCGCCGCGGCCCTGACCGCCGACCGGCCCGCCGGAACCACGGCCTTCGTCACCTACCGCCCCGCGCGCCTCGTCACCCGCTGACGCACCCCCTCGCCAGCCGGCGCCCCCCACCACTTCCCCGGAGCCGTCATGTCCGCACCCACGCGCACCTCCCCGCCCGAGACGAGAACCGCCGACCGGCTCGCCACCGGCACCCTGATCGCCTGCTGTCTCGCCGTCTGTCTCGCGCAGATCGGCGTGGCCGTACCCGCCACCCTCAACGGCCTGTTCCAGGAGCACCTCCACCCCATCGGCTCGCAGCTCACCTGGATCTCCGACGCCTTCCTGCTCCCCATCAGCGTCCTGGAGCTCACCTTCGGCGTGCTCGGCGACCTCTTCGGTCGCAAGCGTCTCCTGGTCGGCGGCGCGCTGCTGATGGTCGCCGGTGAGGCCGTGGCCGCGACGGCCAACGGCGTCCACCTGCTGTGGGTCGGCCAGGCCCTGGCCGGTCTCGGCGCGGCCGCGCTCTTCCCGACCACCCTGGCCATGGTCGTCGCCGGCACCCGAAGCCACGGCGACCGCGCCAAGGTCATCGCCCTCTGGGCCGCCTTCCTCTCCACCGGCGGCGCACTCGCGCCCCTGCTCGGCGGGCTGACCGGCAGCTACGGATCCTGGCGCTGGTCCTTCATCGTGGTGGCGATCCTGGCCGCTGTCAGCGCCCTGGTGAGCCAGCTCACCGCACACAACTCCAGCTCCCCCGAGGGGCGTTCCCTCGACCTCGGCGGCCAGCTGACCATCGGCGTCGGCCTGTTCGCCCTCCTCTACGCCGTCATCCAGGGCCCCACCGACGGCTGGGGCTCGGCGCCCGTCGTCGTCACCTTCGCGCTGGCCGCCGTCTGCCTGGTGCTGTTCGTCCTCGCCGAACGGCGGGCCGCCTCACCGCTGCTCCGCCTCGACCTCTTCACCAACCGGCCCTTCGCGGTGGCGTCCGTGGTGGCGGTGGTCGGCATGTTCGGCTTCCTCGGCACGGCCTACGCCACCAGCATCCGGCTGGGCCCCATCCAGCACCAGAGCCCGCTGCGCACCTCCGTCGCCTTCCTGTTGCTCAACGGCCTCACCCTGGTGATGACCCCGCTCACCTCCCGGCTGCTCGCCCGTGTCCCGGCCCGCCGTCTGCTGGCGATCGGCCTGATCCTGATCGCAGCCGGCGACTTCTGGGCCGCCGCGCTGCCCGTCGACGACCGCGCGCTGACCTCGCTGGTGCTGCCGCTCGGCCTGGTCGGCGTCGGCTTCGCCCTCACCGTCTCCTCGATCACCGCCACCGCCGTCAACACCGTGCCGGCCGCCCTGGAGGGCATGGCCAGCGCCACCACCAACCAGCTGCGCGACTTCGGCTTCACCCTGGGCCCCGCCATCATCGGCGCGATCGCCCTCAGCTCCGCCGCCTCCCGCTTCAACACCGCCCTCGCGCACTCCGCCCTGCCCGCAGGCGCCAAGGCGGCAGCCGGCGAGGTAGCGGCGGCGGCCGGCCCACTGGCCGTCAACTCCGTCCCGCCCACCTCCCCGCCCGGCCAGGCCGCACCCCTGGCCCTCGACGCCCTCGGCCACGGCTACTCCATCGGCTTCCTGGTCTGCGGCAGCGCCGCCCTGGCAGCCTGCCTCCTGGTCATCCTCGCCCTGCGCGGCGGCGAGCTGCGAAAGGAGTCATGACAGGGCGCGCCAGGCCTTGGACAGGGCGTGGCGAAACTGGTCGACCTGTCGTTCCGTCAGATGTGCCGATCGCCGAGAGGATCCAAGCCGCCATGAGCACCTTCGAGATCGAGCCCGGCCGCCTGTTCATCGGCGGGCAGTGGCGTGAGTCGTCCAACGGCTCGCGGACCGAGGTGATCGACCCGTCCACCGGTCGGGTGGCCACCACCGTCGCCGAGGCCGGCGCGGCCGACGTCGACGCGGCGGTGCGTGCCGCCCGGGAGGCTTTCGAGCAGGGCCCGTGGGCCGCGATGAGCGGGCGCGGGCGCGGCCGGATGCTGCACCGGATCGCCCAGCTGATCCGGGAGAACGCCGACGAGCTCACGGCCCTGGAGAGCCTGGACGTCGGCAAGCCCGTCTCACTCTGCCGGCCCGTGGACGTCGAGACCGCCGCCGACCAGTACGAATACTACGCAGCCCTCGCCCAGACCCTGGACGGAGCCACCCGCGACACCCCGCTCAACGCCTTCGCCTACACCCGGCGCGGCCCGCTCGGCGTCGTGGCGGCCATCACCCCGTTCAACTTCCCGTTGATCCTGTCCAGTTCGAAGATCGGACCGGCTCTCGCAGCCGGCAACACGGTCGTCCACAAGCCGGCCGACGAGACGCCGCTGAGCGCCCTGTTCATGGCGGGCCTGTTTCACCGGGCAGGCCTTCCCGACGGCGTCGTCAACGTCGTCACCGGCGCCGGACCGGTGGCCGGTGAGGCACTGCTCAGGCACCCCGGAATCGACAAGGTCGCGTTCACCGGCTCGACCGCGATCGGCCGGCACGCCGCGAGCGTGGCAGGCGAGGCACTCAAGCAGGTCACCCTCGAACTCGGCGGCAACGCGGCCCATCTCGTCTTCGAGGACGCTGACCTGGACAAGGCGATCGGCGCCGTCATCAAGGCGTTCGTCTTCAACACCGGCCAGTTCTGCATGGGCGGGCCCCGGCTGCTGGTCGCCAGGCCGCTGTACGAGACGGTGCTCGCAATCCTCGCGGAGGCCGTCCCCGGCGTCCCGGTCGGCGACCCCCGGGACCCGGCCACCGTGGTCGGGCCGATGGCCGGCGACCGGCACCTGAAGAAGGTCGAGGAGTACGTGGCACTCGCCCGCCACGACGGCGGTCGAATCCTGTGCGGTGGCAAGCGCCTGGAACTGAACGGCGGTTACTACTACCCGCCCACCGTCATCGCCGACTTGTCCAACGACTCCCGGGTGGTACAGGAGGAGATCTTCGGCCCGGTCCTGACCGTCCAGCCCTTCGAGACCGAGGACGAGGCGGTGGAACTCGCCAACAGCACTCGCTATGGCCTCGCCTCCGGGATCCAGACCACCGACCTCGCCCGCGCACACCGCGTCGCCGACCGCCTCCAGGCGGGCATCGTGTGGATCAACGACTGGGCGATGCTCGACCCCGCCGTCCCCTTCGGCGGCGTCAAGGACTCCGGCTTCGGCCGGGAGTACGGCCCCGAGGCGCTCGCCTCCTACACCAAGGCCAAGTCCGTCGTCGTCTCCCTGGACTGACGCCTCACCACTTGCCCCCGCCCACCGCTTCGCACCAAGGAGCTCCCAGCCATGCCCACCACCCGCGCAGCCGTCGTCGAGTCCGGCGGAGCACCGTTCGTCCTCACCGACGTCGAACTCGACGAGCCCCGACCCCATGAGGCCCTGGTGCGGATCCGGGCAGCCGGGCTCTGCCACACCGACCTCGGGGTCGCCGCCGGAGCCCTGCCGTTCCCGCTGCCCGGGGTCCTCGGCCACGAGGGCGCGGGCGTCGTCGAGGTGGTCGGCTCGGCCGTCACCGGCATCGCGCCGGGCGACCATGTCGTCCTGTCCTTCACCTCCTGCGGCGGCTGCCGCAACTGCCGCGACGGCCATCCCGCCTACTGCGCCGACTGGCTGCCGCTGAACCTCATCGGGGGCTGTCGCAGCGACGGCAGTGACACCATCATCCGCGACGGCGCCGCCCTCGGCGGGCACTTCTTCGGCCAGTCATCCTTCGCCCACCTCGCCCTGGTAGAGGAACGCAGCCTGGTGAAGGTCGACCCCGATGTCTCCCTTGAGCTGATCGCGCCCCTGGGCTGCGGAGTTCAGACCGGCGTGGGCGCCGTGTGGAACGTGCTCCGGCCTGAGGCGGGCAGTACCCTGGTCGTGCTCGGCGCCGGCGCGGTCGGACTCTCCTCGATCATGGCGGCGGCCCTCACCCCCGCGACCACGATCATCGCCGTCGACAGGGTGCCCGAGCGCCTGGCACTCGCCTGCGAACTCGGCGCCACCCACACCGTGAACACGGCCGAGGCCGATCTCACCGAAGCAGTCTTGGATCTGACTGACCATCATGGAGCCGACGGCATCGTGGAGACCACCGGCAACATCGCCGTTATCCGCAAAGGCGTCGATGCCCTCGCGTCCCGGGGCACCCTGGCCGTCGTGGGCGCCCCACCCTTCGGCACCGAGGTGTCCCTCGACGTCAACGCCATGATCCCCGGCCGGAAGGTGGTCGGCCTGACCCTTGGCGACACCGAGACTCAGACCTTCATTCCCGCCCTGGTCCGCCTGATCCGCGACGGCCGCCTCCCCCTCCACCGCCTGATCAGCCACTACCCATTCGCCGACATCGACCAGGCCGTCCGCGATATGACCGCCGGCAAGGCCATCAAGCCGGTGCTCACTTTCTAACTCTTGCGGTCAACCGGCAGCGACGGGAAGCGACCGTTTGTAGCGCCTTCCCGTTACGGATCAGCGCCCGTAGAACATTCACCCGACGGTCACCCGGCTGTGGCCACGGTGGCCACAACCGTCTTCGGCGGTCTCACCCCGTATCTCTCGCAGTCGCTGATCGACAGCACTGGGTGGACTCTCATTCCCGGTGTCATGGTCGCCGGAGTCGCCCTCCTGGCCCTGCCGATTCTCTGGCACCTTTCCGAAGACAGCCCCAGGAAAGCGAGTAATCGTCAAGACTTGTGGATCGTGTGTTCTAAGATCTTGGGATGAGTGACGAGCTCCTTCGCCTCACGGTCCTGGGCTGCGCAACGCCCTACCCGAGCGTGCACAATCCTTGCTCCGGCTATCTGGTGTCGAGCGGGGACACCCGTATCTGGGTGGACGCGGGCAGCGGGACGCTCGGCCCACTCCAGCAGCATGTGCGGCTGGACGAGCTCGATGCGATCTGGATCTCGCATTTGCACGCCGATCACAGCGCGGACCTGCTCACCGCGTACTACGGAGCCCTGTACGCGGACATCCACCTCGCAGCGCCTATCCCTCTCTACGGTCCGCCTGGAATCGCCGACCGGCTGGCTGGCTTTCTCACCAACACTCCAGCCCGCAGCCCGATTGAATCCGCCTTCGCCGTTACCGAGTTGCACGACGGGCACCAGGCGGCCATTGGCTCGCTCCGGCTGACCAGCCGGGCGGTGTCGCACGGCATTCCGGCTTTCGCCGTGCGTATCGAGGCGGCAGGCAGATCACTGGTGTACTCCGGGGACACGGCACCGTGCCCGAGCCTCACGGAGCTGGCCGAGGGATGCGACGTGCTGTTGTGCGAAGCCGAGAGTGCACAGGCACCGGTCGAGGGCGAACAGGTGCACCACACGCCCGAGGACACCGGTGACACAGCCAGCACGGCCGGGGCGGGCCGACTCATCGTCACGCACGTCGGCCGCTTCCTCACGCCGCAGCAAGCGCTGGCGCGTGCCTCGGCGCGGTTCTGCGGTTTCGTCGACTACGCCGCCCCCGGCGCCACCTTCTCGATCGGCTAGGCCGCGGCTGCCTCGGGGCGTTCGACGAGGCAGCCGCGTTCAAAGCGGGCCCCAGCGCGGACGAGTGCAACGAGGTGGGGTGCATTCACGGCCCGCCAGCGGGCCTGAGCGGACTCGACGAGCTTGAACACCATCGCGAGGGCGGCGATGCGGGAGCCGGCCCCGTGGGTGACCTTGGTCCGCAGCCGGACGGTGGAAAAGGTCGACTCAATGGGGTTCGTGGTGCGCAGGTGGATCCAGCGCTCGGCCGGGAAGTTGTAGAACGCCAGCAACTGCTTCTGGTCATCGGTGATCTTCTTGACCGCCTTGGGAAACTTCGCGCCGTAGAGCTGGGCGAACGTCTTGATCGCCGCCGCGGCATGGTCGCGGTCCTCGGCGTTGTAGATGTCCTGGATGGCCTTCTTCGCGCCCGGCTGCGCAGACTTCGGCATGGAGTCGAGGGCATTGGCGGTTTTGTGAACCCAGCACCTCTGCTCGCGGGTTTCGGGGAACACCTCGGCCAGCGCCTTCCAAAAGCCCAGGGCGCCGTCCCCGACCGCGAGCACCGGGGCGCGCATGCCCCGGCGGGCGCAGTCCCGCAGCAGGTCAGCCCACAATTCGCCCGACTCGCGATAGCCGTCCTTGAGGGCGACCAGCTCCTTGGAGCCGTCGGCGCGGACCCCGATGAGCACCAGAACGCAGGCTTTGGCCTCCTCCAGGCGGACGTTGAGGTGGATGCCGTCGGCCCACACGTACACGTAGTCGACCTCCGCGAGGTCACGGTCTATGAAGGCGGCGTGATCGGTCTGCCACTGCTGGGTGAGTCGGGTGACGGTCGCCGACGAGAGCCCGGCTGCCGAGCCGAGGAACTGCTCCAGGGCGGGTACGAAGTCGCCGGAGGACAGGCCGTGCAGGTAGAGCAGCGGCAGCACCTCGCTGATCTTCGGCGACCTGCGGCACCACGGCGGCAGGATCGCGGAGGAGAACCGCTTGCGCTCGCCCGTGGCGTCGTCGAGGCGTTTGTCGTTCACCCGCGGCGCCTTCACATCGACCGCGCCAGCCGCAGTGGTGACTTTTCGGGGCTGGTGATAGCCATTGCGGACCACCAGGCGGCGCCCCTCGTCGTCGATCTCATCGGCCAACTCGGCTATGTAGGCGTTGACTTCGGCCTCCAGCGCAGCGGCCAGCAACCGCTGTGCACCTTCCCGGACAATCTCATCCAGCAGCGAACTGTCGCTTGGCGTGGTGCCGTCCTCGTTGACTACCGTAAGCACAGGCGTGCCTTCCCGACCGACGCGGCAACGTCGGCCTTGCTCGATGACCTATCGATCGATCCATCGGGAAGGTACGCCTCCTCCCGTCAGGAGTGATCCACAGGTATTGAGCATTGCTCCAGGAAAAAGCTCCCTACCGTGTTGGCGGGATCGTGCCCGGTCATTCGTAGGATCGGGAGGACCCAGCGGTCCGGGTGTGGCCAGGCCGCGTCGCCGTCCCAGGTGGACCCGGACTTGGAGACGGCCGGCGCACAGCACGGCGCGGCGATCACAGCCAGCGAAGATCCGTTACCGGGAAAGGCGCACTTTTGAATGACCTTCCCGTCAACCATTCACGCGCCAGATAGTTGATTCCCTCTCAGGCGGTTGTCACATGAGGAGGGTTCTCGTTTCAATCAATGAGGTTGGTACGTAGAGGCATTTCCGGCCTGTTGGTGAATCTTTTGGCTGGAAGGTGTCAGTTTATCTCTTGCGATTCTGGTCCGATGGGGACAGTATCTCGGTGCTCGGCAATTCCCCTTTTGGTTCAACCTTCGAGGAGTTGCTCCATGAAGTTCCTGAACGTTCCGCTCGCGGTGGCGGGTGCCGGTGTTCTGGGCCTTTTGGCTCTCGGTGCCCCTGCCGCGCATGCTCAAGAAATTCTCCCGGGTGCGCGGGCGGATAGCGGGTACAGTGTCCTATCGAACGACTCGAGTCCTCAGCAGGTTCTCGACGCCTACGGCTTCGGCGCGGTGAGCGGGACTCCGGTGGTCACCTGGGCTGCCAATGGCGGAGTCAACCAGAGGTGGTCTTTGGTTGATCAAGCGGATGAGACCGTGGGCATCGTGGGTGCGCAGAGCGGAATGTGTGTTGCTCCTTCCGGCTCGCACGGCGCTGTCACGCTGCAGGGGTGCAGTAGTGCGCAGTTCGGTCAGCGCTGGTACGAGGAACGGCGTCCCGGGGGCCGCATCATCTTCGAGAACGCCTTGTTCGAGGGGCAGTGCCTGGACATGGCGGGAAGCTACAGCCAGGCCGTGGTCAGGGACTGCAATGGAAGCGTGAGCCAGAACTGGCGGCTCTTTGCTTCGTAGACGTCCCTGCGGGGCCCGGCTGGTTTCATTCCGGGCGACGGTCTCGCGCTCGTGGTTACCGGGCATGTTCCCTGCCCGGGAATCGGACAGCTTTCCGTGTCTGGCCGCCGGTAAAGGACTGTGAGTTCGGATTTCGGTGGGGCTTCGTCTTCTCTGCTGTGGCCGTGCGCAGCAGAGAAGACATGGGTGGCGGACATCGCTGTCCGCCACCCCGGCAGGCCGGATTGCCTGCAGCCGACCCGGCTATCGGATCCTGGCTCCGCGGTACTGGTCAGCCGTTATTCCGAGGGGCAGTTGTCCCACCGCTGGGAAAGCTCTTTGGGGATTCCGACGCAGCCGCCGCTGAACGGGGCGGCGCTGTGGCTGTAGGCCCAGGGCCGGCCGTCCCGGAGGATGAAGTACTTGCGTGCGCTGCCGTCGTCCTGGATGCCGATCTGCTCCTGGTGCGTCGCGCCCGGGGTGAGTTCGAAGGCGGTTGCGGCGTACCGTGTGTCCCCGCACTGCCCGTACAGGAACTGGCCCGGGCGTGGTTTGATGTGGTGGAAAAGGGAGTTGTGGTTGGTGTAGGCGCGGGTGACCGCCGTCTTGACCGTGGCGGTCGCGACCAGGTTCCGGCAGCCGGTGTTCTTCGCAGACGCGGCCGTCACTGTCTGGCCATCGCCTGCAGCCGTGGTGGCCGTCGGCTGAGCCCTGCCCGGGGCCGCTGCGGCCGAACCGCTCGCATGAACCGAACCGGCACCAGAACCAGCACCGGTACTACTGCACGCGCCGAGCAGAAACATGGCGGACAAGGCGACAGCGGCCGAAGCCATTGCGCGAGGCATGGTGGAACGCATCAGAACTGATCCCCCCAGAAAGAGCAGATGACGTGGAAACAGGCAGGTCATGCCTGTCCCGTGCATGCCATCCTTTCGGCCGTTCTCGACAACGCTCTTGCCGTCCCGTCACAGCCCTGCAATAACAAACCGCGTCCACTACGTCGTCAGCACGTCGGCTGAGCCCGAGGCGGTCTGGGTTTCGGAGGTCTGGACTGACCAGGCCGCGCATGATGCGTCCCTGGAGCCGGAGGACATCAGGGCTCTTGTTGTCCAGGCCCGGCCATTGATCGTGGGCGCCCCCTGAAGATCGGTGACGGTCAGGTGAAGTCGCTGGAGTTGCCGGTCATGGAGTGCTTCGCAGCGGAACGATGTCCGGCCTCCGGGAGGGCATGGCGGGACGTGCGGCCTCCGGGGTGGCCAGCAAAGCGACGATGGTCACCGGCTGCTGGCAGTGCGGACAGTTGCAGGTCGCCGTCGGCTCCAACGGGTCTCGTTTCGCGGTGATTTGGCGGCTGGCGCCGCGACGGTGTGGGGGTTTGGGCGGGGGCAGGAGTTCGGGCAGTGGGGTCAGGCGAGGCCGAACCAGTCCAGGACCGTCTGGACGAGCAGGATGGTGGACATGGCGGCCACACCGACGACGACGGAGGTGGCCGCGATGCGGTAGCGCGGGCTGTTGGCCGCTGTGCCGAGCACGGATCGGCGATTGGTCAGGGCCAGCAGGTAGACAAGGACGATGGGGCTGATCAGGCCCTGGAGGACTTGGGTGCCGATGAGGAGCTGGATGACGTCGACCGGGGTCATGGCGACCACCGCGCCGAGGACGATCTGGGCGGTGAACAGGCCCAGGAACAGGGGCGCGTCGCGGAAGCTGCGGGAGACGGAGCGTTCCACGCCGGCGGCCTCGCCTACGGCGTAGCTCGCGGACAGCGGGACCACCGCGCCCGCGAGGGCGGAGGCACCGATCAGGCCGAGGGCGAAGAGGAGTTCGGCGTTCTGGCCTGCCACCGGTTTGAGGGCTTCGGCGGCCTGGGCGGCGGAGTCGAGCGGGCCGGTGCCGCCGATGGCGGAGGCGGTGGCGATGATGATGGTCAGGCTGATGATGCAGGCGAAGACCGCCCCCGTCACCGCGTCCAGCCTGATCAGCTTGTAGTCCTCCGGCTTGGCGCCCCGGTCCACGACGCCCGCGGCGGCGTAGAACTGCATGTAGGGGCTGACCGTGGTGCCGATCAGGGCGACCGCGAGGAGGATGAAGTCCTTGTTCGGCTCGACGTGCGGGACGACCAGGTGTGTACCGACCTCGGCCCAGTGCGGGTGGCCGAGGATCATCGCGATGGGGTAGGCGAAGAACGCCAGCGACATGATCAGGAAGATGCGTTCGGCCCACCGGTAGGAGCCGAACAGAACGAGTGACCACAGCAGGATCGCGGCCGGCGGGATGACCGCCCACTTGGGTACGCCGAGGAGTTCGAACGCGGCGCCGATGCCGGCGAACTCGCTGACGACCAGGCCCGTGTTGGCCAGCAGCAGGCAGAACACCGCCAGGCCGGTCAGTCGCAGGCTGAACTGCTCGCGGATCAGCGCCCCGAGGCCCTTGCCGGTGTGCGCGCCCAGGCGCACGGCCATCTCCTGCACCATCACCAGGGCGATGGTGACCAGCACCATGAAGAACAGGGTGCCGTACGTGAATTGGGAGCCGGCCGAGGCGTAGGTGGCGATGCCGGCGGCGTCGTTGCCCGCGTTCGCGGCGACCAGGCCGGGGCCGGCGATCGCCGCGACCATGGTGATGCGTCGCCAGCCGGTTCGGGGTGCGGGGGCCGTCGCAGCCGTGGCAGCTGCCGGAGTTTCCGCGGTGGTGTCGAGGTCGCGGGTCACTGCAGGAACCTCCGAAAGTGCAGCCGCCCCCGTTCGGGCAGCAGGTTGTCGAGCAGGTCGTCGGCCAGGATCCGGCCGAGCGGGCGGTCGGTGTCGTCGACCACCAGCAGTGAGGAAGCGCGGGCGGCGACCAGCTCATCGGCGGCAGCGGTCAGCGCGGTGTCCGGACGGACGGTGACGGGTGGGCCGAACTGCGTCCGCCAGGCGACCAGGTCGGCCACGGGGGTGGTGTCCTCCGCTACGGCGAGGTCGAACAGCGCGATGTCGGTGACCAGGCGGCCCTGCTCGTCCACGACGGCGACAGCGTCGATCTCGGTGCGGTGCTCGGCCTGCTCGGCCAGCCGGGCCCGCACCTGAGCGACGGTCTCGTCCCGACCGGCGGTGATCAGAAGGGTGGTCATGGCGCCGCCCGCGGTGCCCTCCCGGTGCGCCAGCAGCCGCCGCAGCTCCGCGGCCTCGCTGGACGGCATGCGCGTCAGCAACGCCTCGCGCTCCTCACGGGTGAGGTCGCGCAGCGCGTCGGTGGCCTCGTCCGGCTCCATCTCGTCGACCAGCCGGGCCGCGTGCTCCGGCTTCGCCTCGCGCAGCAGGTTCTCCAGCTCGGCCGGTTCCATCTCCTCCAGCGCGTCGGCGGCTTGCTCCGGCGCCAGCCAGCCCAGCAGCTGCTGCCGCTCGGCACGGCCCAGGTCTTCGAGGATGTCGGCCAGATCCGCCGGACGCAGCCGGTGCAGCGCGGCCCGAGAGGCGCGCAGCCGTACCTCCGGCGGGCCCTCGGTCGCCTGCTCGGCGAAGGGGGCCACCGCCTGCCAGTCCAGTACCCGCTCCGGAGTGGGCCGGGCCTGCCACCGGCGCGGGCCGAGCCGGCGCAGGAGCGTGGGCAGGGAGACGTCCACGCCGACCAGCACCACCTTGTCGACCAGCGGCGCCAGGTACAGATCGGCGGCGCGAGTGACCTGGACTCCGTCCACGTCGACGAGCTGGTGGTCGAGCACGTCCTTGGCCAGCAGCACCTCGCCGGGTCGGCGGGCGAAGTCGCGCAGGTCGACCCGCGCTGTGCTCAGCCGCACGTGCCCGGCGTGCACCTTGCCTATGGCGTCCGAGGCGAGAAAGGTGCGGCGTCGGCCGATGCGCAGGATCAGGCCGGTGACCGGGGGGTACGAGTCCGACCCGTAGAGCCGGGCGACGACATCGACGACGCGGCCGACCTCGTCGCCGGACTGGTTGGTGACGGGTCCGCCGATCAGGCCGGCGAGCGAGACCAGGGAGGTGCGGACCGCCTTGGAGGCGGTTGCGCGCCGCTCCAGGTTGACCCGGCGGTCACGCAGGCGAGCGGTGGTGGACATGAGCAGAGTGTGGGCAACCAAGGTGAACACCCCCTTGCCCCGGCATGGCGGGGCATCGGGCGGCCCACGGCGGCGCACTTCCTCCCCGAACCGACGGCGGCAGCCACGCCGGGCACACGCCGGTGCGCGGCCCGCCGAGGCCGGTGAGCTGGGCGAACCCCCGACTTGGGAGCCGAGCGGTTCAAGGGAGAGCGGGCTGCCTCGGGCCGCGAAAGGACGGCGCGGACAACACGAAGAGGGGCCGACTATGGCCCGGACTACTGTCCATGTCGCCTCCTCCCGGTTCCGGCCGCGCACTGGGCGTCGCGGTCGTGCGGCAAGGGGCAGCCGGGCACGTTTGCTTCCGGCACACCCCAACTCGTCTGAGCTTTGGCACTCCACGGCGTAATCCCCTTGCAGAGGAAGCCACTTGGGGTCACCCCTTGGGCCGGGGAGACCTGTCCTGATCCGGAGCGTCTCTCGACGGGTGGGATCAGTGGCCTGTGTCCGTGAAGACGCCTCACCGAACGAGGTGTCTGTTCAAACCGTCCAAAGACTACGCCCGCGCGGCACCGTGTCCCTAATCCATGACCGGTCCTTGACCTACGGCACCAGGCCGCGAAGGTCTCGGCTCTCTTCGGCTCCCCGGCCCCCGCCGCGAGCGCGCGGTTGGGGCGGACGCCGAGGAGTGGCAGAAGGAAGCTGTGCGTGCCGCCGGGGCGGCGGACTACTCCTGGGGCGAAATCGAGCAGGCGCTCATGACGAGCAAACAGTCCGCACACCAGAAGTTCCGGAAGCACGTGCCTGAAGAGCAGAAGAAGCAGGAGCCGACAGCGCAGAGCTGACCTTGCATGTGGCGGGGCGCCATCGCCTCGTGGACGAAGTGGAGGAAGACCGGGGCGGCGCGGGAGCGGAGGCCCCGGCCTTGGCTCTACTCTCGGCTGCTCGCTGTGACCGGGAAGTCACCAGCAGAGCCGTCACTCCACATCGAAACACTCTCACGAACGGAAGCGCAAGTTCGTCCAGTCCGGCGAGATCATCCCCGAAGGCGACGACTGATGGCCGGCCCCACAGGCCGCGGCGACTGCCTGGGCGCCGCCCTCAACGATCTCCTGTGCTCCCAGGTCACCCCCCCCGACACCGGCTGTCGTCGTACACCGCCAAGCACTGGCACGCACAGCTCAGCCAGCTCACCGCAACCCACCGCGGGCAGCGGGCCCTGGAAGACGCCGGCCTCCACGTGACCACCGAGACCCTCATCAACTGGCTGTCCGACTCCGAGTACAACGTCCGCCGCAGCTACCGCGACATCATCCACACCGCCTACGAGAACACCGCCATCGTCCCCGCGGAGCCGATCCCCGACCACGTCAAGAACGGTCAGTTCGAGATCAGCGGCAAAGTCAAGACCGGCAATGACGAGCGCGAGCGCGGCACACGACGGGCCGCACCCCTGCGTATCGACGGCAGCAGGGGCACCTGGAACGAGATCGAGGAACTCTGGCTGGCCGGCGAACTCACCGACGACCAGTTCGAGGACCACTTCATCGACGACGTCATCGTGGCGGACATCGGCGAAGGCACCGACGGATGGGAGTTTCCCGGCACCTCGTACTCCGTCGAACTCAGGTAACCGCTACGCGTCCGGCCCCTCAGGACGGGCCGGACCGGGCTCCTGAAATGAGGGCCATAGGGCCGCGAGTACGATCTTCCATCGTTTCAGCGGTGTGTGGTAGCGGGGAGAGGCAAGCGGATGGGTGACTCGTCGGACGGGATCGGTGAGCCGTCGGTGTCGAGGGAGGGGGCTGAGCCTGAGCGGGTGGGCGACGTAGCCGACTCCGGTGTTTCCGGCTCCGGGGATGCTGGCTCTGGGGGTGGCGGGTTGTCTGTGGTGGGTTCGTGGTGGCGGCGACATCCGCGGTGGAGTGTCGCTGTCGCGATGACCGCGGTGGCGGGGGCGTTCGCCGGGGGTTGGTTCGCCGCGCCGCCCGACCTCACGTACACGCCGGCTGTGCCGGCCTCGCAGCCGGTCGTGGTCACCGGGACGCATGCCCGGGACTGGAAGAACAGCGACGTCTGGCCGACGCTGGGCAACCGGGCCGGTGACCGCGGACCGGGCCATGAGGCGATGGAGATATGGCTTTCCGGCGGCTACGGCCCACACTCCAGGCTCATCGCGACCGGCCAGGACAGCCGCAGCGCGCCGTTCTATGGCGCGTACGACCCCTCGGGTCAGGTCCTGTTCTCCGGCACGGTTCCGGGCATGCCACGCGTCACCCTTGTCGACAGCGGGGGCCAGCTGCTGCGCTACGCCACGGGGAACATGCCGGACAAGACTGTCTATACCGCGCCCGACCCCCGGGCGGATGGCGTCGCCATGGAGACTCCTCCGCTGGCGCTGAACTGGAACACCGACTCCGGTGAGCCCTTCCCCCTGGCGGTGCCGCCGTGGCTGACCCACCTGCAAGTGGAGGGCATCAGCGGCAAGGACGCCACCTGGCGGCCACTGAAGGTAACCGACGGACTCAGCGCACCGATACCGCAGTTCAACGCGGCAGTTGGCAGCTCGGACATGGTGGACGCGAAGGGCGACTGCGGCTACGGGGCGCTGATCCGTGCCGACAACACCCGCGAGGAGGGCAGCGGCAAGACGGAGACGTTCGCCTACCGCCCGGGCTGGCCCTACGCCGTGCGCCTGACCTACCTGGCCGACCGCAACCAGTACCGCGGCGCCGCGCCCCTGGAGCAGGAGTACATCCGCCGGATGGCCGGGGCGTTGCTGTGCGACGGGCCGGGCATCGACAGGTTCAGGCCCGCCTCGGAGGTCATCTGGCGTCCGCTGTGGCGCGGCACCCCCGATGGGGGCGGGGACGAGGTGGCCGTGCTTGACCAGGAGGTGTCATACCCCCAAGGACAGGGCTATCTGAACCACGACCGTGACGGCATGATCGAGGTCGGCGTCCACAAGGCATCCGTGTTCAACACGCTCGTCTCGAACTACGAGAACAGCACCGCACCCGAGACCGCGGTCAGTGTCGGCTGCCTCAAGAGCGCCACCGGCATCGTCGTCGTCGGCCCGGCTACCGCCGGGACCACTCGCCTCGTCGACCCGGCCACCGGCGACCACTGGACCGCGCACGGCAACGTCCTGCGGGTCCCCAAGAGCCAACTCCCCGCCAAGAGCGACGACTTGGCGGCCTCCGCAACCACCGCAGGCAAAGACGGCCAAACCGACACAGGCACCTGCACCTGGCCGTAACACCTCCGCGACGTGGCCGGGGCGGCATAGACGCCATCGAAGCAAGGACGCCGCCTCACGCCGCGAGCCCGGCCGCGCCACGCGATCACAGGCGGTGCAGGGGAGCCGTGCTGTCGACCCAGTGCCAATTCGCCGGCTGCCACTGTTTCTTGAGGGCACTGCGTTCCTTGGCGTAGGAGCGCAGTGCGTCTTCCACCGCCTGGCCGAGGCCGCCGAGGGAGGCGGGGCACGGGATGCGGAGCAGCAGGTGCTGCGTGCGGTGCACGAGGATCAGCTCGCCCGCGGGGGTGCAGTCCACGAGCGTGAAGTGCTTGAGCAGCTTGTACCGCGCCTCTTCCAGGTCCAGTCGCTGGGCTCGGACTCCCGTGGTCGACCAGGCGAACAGTCCGTAGCGGTTGAGGTGGTAGATCCGCTCGCGTACGGGGTCGGCGGCGATCTCGAAGCAGAAGCCGGTGAAGGGGCTGTCGCGGTGCAGGTCCATGCCGCCGAGCTGTCCGACGATCTCGCCCTTGTCGCTGACCAGGACGAAGGCGAAGCGCTGGCCGCGGCTGCCACCTCGGTAGATGTGTCCGTAGACGGGAACGACGAACAGATCCTCACGGACCACCGCGGGCCGGCCCAGCCGCGCGTCGTCCCAGTCCCACCGCCGCGCGGTCTGCTCGAGCCCGGTGAGGTGCTCGGTCAGCGAGGGCCGCGGCCGGTGATCCATGCCGACCGGTTTGCCGTCGAACAGTATGTCCGGCCTCAGATCGGCTTCGGTGTGCTTGACCGGTTCTGCCTCCATCGAGGCCAGGGCCCGCAGTTTCGGCTTCGAGGTGGAGGTGAGGGGCCGGTCGCTGATCGACACGATGTTGTCGAGTAGGTTGCCGTAGTTGTAGAGCCCGTACTCGCCGGTCGTGCACAGCAGGCGGCCTGCCGGAGTCGTGCTGATCCAGGCGGCGAACGGGTCGCGCGTGCCGTCGTCGTGCCGGCTGCGGGGCATGCCGTGGTGCGCAGTCACCGCCGTGAGGTCCGCGGTGATCAGATGAGTGTGGTCTCCGGGCCCGGTCGCGGCGAGTGTTCCGTCGGGCAGGACGCACAGTCCCCTGGCCCACCACAGGTCCGTGCCCAGCCCGGTCGTGGGGCCGCCGAACGTCGTGTCCTGGCGCAGGTACTCGTCCTGCCCGGAGACCGCGGTGGCGAGCAGGGTGCCGTCGGGGGCATACCGGGTCACCAGTGAGTAGCCGAAATGTGCCTTCGCCGCGGCGGCTTCCTCGTCCGCCACTCCGTAAGTGTGGCGGTGGACGTGGGAGAGGGCGTAGATCTCGCCGGAGGGGGTGGTGGCGACATCGTTGACCTTCAGGCCCCAGCCGTCGGTGTACCTGCGTTCCAGGTCGATCGCATGGTGATTGACGAGCGCGGACGGCAGTAGCACGGGTATGGCGTGAGTCATCAGCCCATTCTCATCGGCCCCACTGACAACGCCCCTCTGCGCCCCGAGCCTTGCGTAGCGCTCTGAGGCGTTTCCTGCGCGGTCAACCCCCGCCCCGACGGCGCCTTCGACAGCACCGACCGGACGCGTGCGCTGACCGCGCCCCGCACATCCGCTGGGCTACTTCGCGGTCAGCGCACCCTGACGGTCTCGGTCGGCCCGACCATTTGCAGGCGGAGCTTGTTCGAGCCGAAGTCGGCCTCGTAGAGCGCGCCGCGGAACTGCAGTGTGCCTCGGTGCTTCGCCTGTACCCAGGTATCGACTGCGCCGCCAAGGCCGATGCCTCCGTGAGCGCACTTGACCGTGTGCCAGGACCCTTTGCCCTGCCGCTGTTGTACGCAGAACTTCTGAAGGACATCGCTGTCGTTCGCGGCGTACCCCTTCACGTGGACGCGCGCGCCGACCCTCACGGTGTGCGGGCTCACCTTGAAGTCGTAACTGATCTTCGCGGAAGCCGTCACCGCACTCAGCCCGAGTGCCGTTATGCCGACTGCCGTAACGACGGCCGCACGCGCGGCGCGCCGATTGAGAAGGCCCATGGTCTGTCTCCCCCTGCGGATGGTGTTGTGCTCGGCAACCGTGAGATGACGGAGAACGCGAACCTCTTCCTCGGCCCGCAGCCGCCCTATCAGGTCACCGATCGCAACCTGTCAGAGGGAGAAGGCGGGAGCGCCGTTGCCCCGCGATTCGTCATTTCTGGTGGTTCTCGCCGAGTCTGCGCACTCGCCGAGACGGGACATCACCCGTGCTGCCCCAAGGGGTCACGCCGGTCGCGTGCCCCCTTGCGACTGAGGCGCGCTCGGTCGCAACTGTGGGGCAAGAGCCCCGCCCGGCTCTTTCACGACCAGGCCGCGGCCGATCCGCGTGGTCCAGAAGCCCACGCAGGCACCACCCGCTCACCTCCGGGCGGTGCCTGCCGCGCGGTGCTTTCGAGACTCAGGCCTTTTCGACCGCAACCGCGTGTCCTTCGTGTTGGTCGTCGAAGTGGAACTCGACGCGGTCCCCCTGCCGCAAACGCGGGCCATCGGTGGGATTCAGGAGGTCGCCGATGGTGAAGTCCAGCACGGGACCACCTTCATCGTCCCGGATTTTCCCCTCAGCCCGATCCCACTCTTGAATCTTGCCTCTGGGCATGGCCGTGTCTCCTTCGTTCGATGGGGGGCGAGTCCCGGTCCCATGCCGGGCTCGCCTCATCGAAGCCGAACCCACGTGCGACAGCGACCGCTGTGCGCCGAACGGGTGTCGGCGGCCACCAAGCCCCCTCCGGGGCTCCCGATAGGGCCTGGCACCTCCACGTGGCAGGACTGCGCCCCTGCCGCTATCGGCCGACGTCGCGGCGGCTGCGGACGGCCTTCCACGCCGGCCCGGTGAGATCGACGACCACCATCCCGTCTGCAGTCTCACGGATTGTTCATGCGGCTGGGCGCTTCCAGGCCCACATCGAGGGCCGTGTTCCTTCACGGCCTTGCACACCGCGCCAGGGAGAGCCACTGGCGGGGCTCCTCCGTGGCGCGGTGTGGTGGTCCGTGGGCCCGCCTCGGGAAGGGGCGGGCGGGGGTGGGGCAGCGGCTGTCTTCGGATTCGGCCCCCGGCCTCATCAGCCTGCCGGCGGTCTCGCCGAAGCCTTTCGGACACTTGTTTCCAACTCCTGACCCCCGCCCGCCGGTTCTCCCTGCCCTTACAGGTAGGCGTGACTGCCCGTTCGTCCCTCGTGCCGCGCGCGTGTGTGCTGGTAGACAGGAAGGTCGATCCCCGAGGAAGAGGAGCAGCCGTGCGGGCACGGAGAAGTCGGGACAGCGAGCGGGAACCCCTGGCCTTGCCGACAGCAGGCGCGAAGCGGCCGGTGGCGGGTGCGGCCGGGCCGCTCGGTATGCAGCCGATGATCGGCAACGCCGCGGTGGTGCAGTTGCTGCGGCGAGCCGGGCGCCCCGGGGCGCTGGACCGGCACCGGCACGGACCCGGATGCGGGCACACCGAGGAGCCGAGGCAATCGGAGCCGTCTCCGCAGTCGGCGCAGTCGGCGGTGCAGCGTTCGACGGTGCTCGGCGTGCTGCGCGGCAGCGGACGGGCCCTGGACACGACCACCCGTACCGACATGGAGAGCCGTCTCGGCGCCGACTTCTCCGACGTACGGCTGCACACCGGCGCCGAGGCCCGCCGTTCCGCCGCCGAGATCGGTGCGCGTGCCTACACCTCCGGCAACCATGTCGTCATCGGCGACGGCGGTGGCGACCGGCACACCCTCGCCCATGAGCTGACCCACGTCATCCAGCAGCGCCAGGGCCCCGTCGCGGGCACCGACAACGGCGACGGGCTGTCCGTCTCCGACCCCGGCGACCGCTTCGAACGGGAGGCCGAGGCCAACGCCCGGCGCGCGATGAACGGTTCTCCCGTCGCGCGGACCGTCGACGCCGACCGCTCCGCGCGCGGGGGCGACGGCAGCGCCGTCCAGCGGATGAAGCGCACCCGCGAGGAGAGCACGGAAGGGGAGATCTCCGAGGACGCGGTCAACCTGATCGCCGCCTCCGCCGGGCGGGAGGACACCTACGCGGGCGGGCAGGGGCGCAAGCTCCCCAAGACGCCCGAGGAGGCCGCCTGCTGGGAGTGGGCCGTGCGGGCCGCCGCGGACTCCGGCGGCCTCGACCGGGGTGAGTACTGGAACTACCTCATCGGCCTGAGCGAGGAGGACGACGTACGGGAGCTGGACCAGGTGGAGCCCGTGGTCAGAAGCGATCTGGACCGGTTGCGGGACGACATCACGGCCGCGGGCATGCGCTTCGACCCCGAGACCTTCGACGCCCAGCACGACGAGGCCGCGATCCGCCCCCTCATGGAACGGGCGGTCCGGACCTTCGTGCAGTCCCACGGCCTGCGGATCGACGCCGCGAACCCGGCGGGCTGGATCATGTGCCACTACCGGATGGACGGCGCTTTCGGCGTCCCCGAGCACTTCTGGATCGAATTGCCCGTCCCGAGGGGCGGACGGGTGCTTCTCCAGACCGTCCCGGACATCCCGTACATCGAGGCAGGCGGCACCGATCTGCGCTGGCACGACGAGAACAGCGTGGCAGAACGGCAGGAAGGCCACGCGACCTACCAGACCATCGAGGTGCCGGTCGCTGCGCTCAAGGGCCGCCACTCCGAGATCATCAACGGCATCATGGCCAGGGGCCGACGCACCCGGCGCAAGCCGACGGAGTCCTCCTCCGGAACCTGACGGGTCCTGCGAGCCGGACCCTGCCGGTCACCCAGTCCGCCTCATCAGCCCCGGCAACCGGGTCACCGGTCCCGAGCCGCCCGCGATGTTGATGGAGGGATCGGGGTGAACGGTCCCGTCCCTTGCGGTGCGGTGCCCCGGGGTAGGAGGAGAGCAGTATGGCCACTGGCACGGTGAAGTGGTTCAACGTGGATAAGGGCTTCGGTTTCATCACGCAGGACGATGGCGGGCCGGACCTGTACGTCCATTTCTCCGCCATCCGGACGCCCGGCTTCAAGGAGCTGCACGAGAACGACCGTGTCGAGTACGACCTCGGCCGGGGGCCCAAGGATCCCCATGCCGAGAACGTCACGGTCCGCAGGGACTGGAGGGACCCGCCACGGCGCGGGTGTCGACGTACCCCAGCCGGCCGCGGCTCGCTGACCCGCTCCACGCATTGCGTCACCCCGCGAGCCGTTTCGTCAGTTCCCCCTGGCTGCCGGGACGGGCTGCGGTGGGCTCGGCGGCCAGGTCGGCATCCGCCAGGGGCGGGGAGCGCCCGGCTGGCCCGCATCGGCTCCAGCCAAATGACGTGGCCGGCGTCGGGCTGGGCGCCGCGGCAGGGCGGCCGCGGCGCAGAGGGCGTGCAGCGTGCACGGGCGCTCGCGTCCGGCAACACACCTCAGCACCGGCCAGTAGCCCCATGTGGACGTTCACGTATTGCTGATCGTCGACACCCCAGCCGCTCGCTCTGTTCGGCTTCAGGGAACCCCACCCACCCCGTCCTGTTGATGGTCTGCATGTGGCTGTCAGTGACTGATCGTCATCGTGGTGTCAGTGGAAAGACCGGGGTGAGCAGGTAGGGGGCTGACGCTCTCTGCTGACGATGCGTGTCACCAGCGACGAAAGCCCGGGTCAGTATTGCGCAGACCATCAGGCGGCCCCGTCGACCCGGACGCCGCCGACCTGTGTCTGCTGTGCGAAACCCGCCGACGATCGGGTACACGCGCACCGAATCCGCGCTCCGCTGACGCGGAGGACGATGAGTCGTCGGCGCGGGTGCCTTCAAGCTACAGGATCCGCGAGGACCAGCCACAGCCGAGGAAGCGCTGGATCCCCGAGATGTGGAACGGGCAGTCCTGGCAGATGTGCGGCACTCCCCGCCACAGTGAGCAGGAGGCCGAGCAGTACGTGAGCCAGAAGTACCAGGGCCCGGAGGCCGCGTCGGCCTACCGGCTGGTGTACGCCTTCGCCGACCACGACGTCGTCCGGGTCTGGAGTACCCCGGCGCTTCGCCAGGTCGAACTTTGAACGACCAGCCGCGCCCGGGCACTGAGGCACGCGTCGATCTGGCGCTACTGGCCCTGCGCCGGGCTCGCGAGGACGCCCGGAGGGGCCGCTTCACCGAGCGCGCCCCCGCCGCCCGCCGCCAGCGCGTACGAGGACGCACCCCGCCGGTCCTCCTCGCGCGAGCCCTGCTTGACCTGTTCGCCGTGTCCGAGGCCTCGCCACTGCCGGCCTGGCATTCGGTAGCCGGCCCCCTGGCCAAGCGCGTGGTCCCCACCGCCTTCGACTCCGAGACCGGGACGCTCACCCTGGCGGGGGCTGCGGCGGCCTGGCTGACCAACACCCGGCTCCTGGCGGACCGTCTGATACAGGGGCTCAATGACGTGCTCGGTTCGGGCACGGTGCGCCATATCCGTCTGGTGAAGAGGGACTCGTCCGCGGTGCTTCCGCAGCTCCCGGTGCCGGACAGCCCACGCGCACAGCCGGAGCCGACAACTGTGCCGTCCGACCCCGCCATTGAGGCGGCCTTGAACCGGCAGGCGCGTCAACTCCCCCGCGAAACAGATCAGTTCACCCTCCCGTGGTGAGCAGACCGAAACCGTGATCATGCGGGCCGAGCCGCAGCTACGCTGACCGGATGCCGCGCCATGCGGCCAGCGGGACAAGGACATGGGGGGAGGGGGAACCGGGGTGACCAGCGACGACAACGACGCCGCACTACACCATCCGCACGATCTTGAAGCGGAGAAGGGGGTGCTGAGGGCAATGCTGCTGTCCAAGGACGCGATCGCCGACATCGTCGACACCCTCCACGGGCACGACTTCTACCGGCCCGCCCACGATCTGATCTATTCGACGATCCTCGACCTGTACGGGCGGGGCGAGACCACCGACCCGCTCGCCGTGGCCGCCCGGCTCACCCAGCAGGGCAACCTCGACAAGGCCGGCGGCTTCGCCTACATCACCGCCCTCGTCAATGGGCCTTCCTCTGTCCGGAGCTGGCAGATCAACGCCGACCGCGTACAGAACGCGGCCATGCTGCGCCGCACCAAGATCGCCGCGATCCACATCGAGAACCTGGCCTCCGACGCTGACCGGACGCCGTCGACCGCATCGCCGACCAGGCGCAGGCGGAGATCTTCGCCGCCACCACCCGGCGCCCCCTGCTCCCGCCCGCCAGCCCGCTCGGCGACGTCATGGAGGACACCCTCGACTGGATCGAGGCGACCGGCGGCCGCAACGCAACCCTGCCCGGCGTGCCCACCGGATTCACCGGCCTGGACTCCCTCACCGGCGGACTCCACCCTGGCCGGCTCATCGTCATCGCCGCCCGCCCCGCCATGGGCAAGTCCACCCTCGCCCTCGACTTCGTCCGCTGCGCCGGCATCAAACACGCCCTGCCCAGCGCCGTGTTCTCCCTCGAAGCCGACCGCAACGAGATCGGCATGCGCCTGCTGTCCGCCGAAGCCCGCGTCGCACTGCACCACATGCGCTCCGGCACCATGACCGACGAGGACTGGACCCGCCTCGCCCGGCGGATGCCCGAGGTCAGCGCTGCTCCGATCTACATCCAGGACGGCGCCTACTCCAACGTCCATGACCTGCGCGCCCACTGCCGCTACCTGCAGGCCCGTGCAGGGGTACAGCTCATCGTCGTCGACGCCGTTCACCTGCTCACCTACGGCACCAGGCCGCTCGGCTCCCGCTACGAGGAGATCTCCGAGATCGCCCGCTGCCTGAAACTCCTGGCCAAGGAACTCCGTCTGCCGATCGTCGCGATCTCCACCCTCAACCGCAGTCCCGAGCAGCGCACCGACAAGAAGCCGATGATCAAGGACCTCCGGGACTCCGGCGCCCTCGAGGACAACGCCGACGTTGTGATCCTCCTGCACCGCGAGGACGCCTACGAGAAGGACTCGCCCCGGGCCGGCGAGGCCGACTTCATCGTCGCCAAGCATCGCCACGGGCCCACCGCGACCATCACGGTCGCCTTCCAGGGCCACTACTCCCGCTTCGTCGACATGGCCCAGACCTAGCCCTGACCTCCTGTTGGGTCTTACGGCTGATGTCGTAATCGCACGAGCCGTGTCGTACCGATGTCGTATACGACATCGCCGTGAAACTAGCGCGTGGGTGGGTGTTGCTGCCCTGGGTGTGTGGTGCTCGTCGAGCTCCGGTTGGACTCGACGCGTTTCAGTGGTCCATCCGTCTGTGGTGACGGATCTTGTTGCCGTTCCTCTGTGGGCTATCAGCCCACTCCATGGCTTGGGCGGCGCACAGAGCCGGCGAGCACGAGATATACGGAGGTACCAGTGAAGGCAATCGTCGCGACGGATCCGGCCGCGGAAGCAGCCGGGATCACACTCGCGGAGCGGCCTGAGCCGGCGCCGGCGATCAACGACGTCGTCGTTGAAGTCCATGCGTCGGGCTTCGTCCCCGCGGAGTGGGAGTGGCCCTCGACGTGGGTCGATCGCGCCGGTCGCGATCGAGCCCAGGCGATCATCGGCCACGAGTTCGCCGGAGTGGTCACCTCCCTCGGCTACGGCACGACGGGGCTCTCGCTGGGACAGCGGGTGTTCGGGATCACGGACTGGCACCGCGATGGAACCCTGGCCGAGTACGCGGCCGTGGAGGCACGCAACCTGGCGCCGCTGCCGGGGAACGTCGACTTCACGGTGGGTGCGAGCCTGCCGATCTCCGGCCTGACCGCGTGGCAAGGTCTGTTCCAGCACGGTCGTCTTCAGGCGGGGCAGAGCGTCCTCGCACACGGCGCCGCCGGCGCGGTCGGGTCTGTGGTTACGCAGCTCGCCCGGGAGTTCGGCGCCTACGTCATCGGTACCGGGCGGGCGGCGGACCGCCAGGCGGCGCTCGACTTCGGCGCGAACGAGTTCCTCGACCTCGCCACCGAGGATCTCGACGACATCGGCGGGGTCGACGTGGTCTTCGATGTCATCGGCGCTGACATCCAAAGGCGCTCGGCGAGAATCATCCGGCCTGGCGGGACGCTGGTGTCGGTGGTCGGGCCTGTTGAGGCTCGCCCTGTCGACGGCTTGGCGGTCGACTTCGTCGTCGAGTCCGTTCCGAGTCAGCTGGTGGAGATCGTCGACCGGGTGCGGGACGGGCGCCTTCGCACGCACATCGGAACCGTCGCGACCCTCGACGACGCCGTCCCTGCGCTCAACCCGACCGAGCGGCGCAAGGGCAAGACCGTCATTCGGGTGCGCCCCTGAGCGCCTGGAATGGGCCAACAGCGGTGGTGGGCTGGACGACCGCTGACCTGCCCGGTGTCGGACGAGGAAATGCCACGGACTTGAGACTGATCATGGTGACACGGCCGTGAGACAACCAAGAAAGCCCAGGTCGCAAAAGATCGACATGTCGGACGCGGCGAGTTCCTACATGACCTCCGCTGCCCGATTGGAACCCGATATCCGACGCTCCCGTATACCGATCGCCGCTGGCCGAACTCGCCCAGAAGTTCTGCGCCGCTCTCTCAGACTCAGCCGAGCGATGCTCCACCGAGGCTGAACTGTTGGAAGTGGTCGGCCTGGTCCTCGAGGTGGACACACCTCGCACGCTCGCTTGCTGTGGCCATCATCGCCCGTGAGCACGGCGGCCGCCGACATCGGCCCGCAGCCGACCGCGCCCGCCGTCCCTGCACTGCGCTCCGCCCCGTCTGACGGTTACCGCCGCGCGCTCGCCGCGCACCAGGAGGCGGCGCCGCCGCGCCGGGTGGACCCGGCCATCGCGGAAGCGGCGGCGCGGCAGACGAAGGCGATGCGTGCGCTCAGCCTCCGGGCGTTCCCTCACTCGGAGGAACTCCCAGCCGACGAGCCAGCCTCGATCGACACGGCGCGCGTCTGGCGGCGTCCTGAAGCCGACTCCTCGCACGCGGCGGCCCTGCGCCGGGCCCGTGCGGAACGAGCAGAACGGCAGCCCGCGACGGCGGCCGCGGTGAAGGAGTCGACGGCGCTGCGGTCCACAGCGTGAACGGCTCGGCGAGCCCAGACCCGAGGTATGGCCGGATTTCAGCACGGAGGCTCTCGCGCAGAAGGGAACGCATGTTTCATTTTGGGGGTAGTGAGTACGGTGCGGCTGTCGGATGGTTGGATGCCGGTATCCGATGGTGCAGCGGCTCGTTGGGCTTACAGCGGGCCGCGGCTGCTCCGTCGGGATGAGGCTCGGTTCGAGGGGATGGAGGGCCGACCGGTGAGTGACCGCAGTGCGATCGAGTGGACCGAGGCGACGTGGAACCCCACCACGGGATGCGACCGCGTCTCCGAGGGGTGCGACAACTGCTACGCGCTGGCGCTGGCAAAGCGGTTGAAGGCCATGGGGTCGCCGAAGTACCAGACCGGCGGTGACCCGCGTACTTCCGGGCCCGGGTTCGGGCTGACGGTGCATCCGGACGCCCTGCGTGTGCCGTACGGGTGGAAGAGTCCTCGCACCGTCTTTGTGAATTCCATGAGCGACTTGTTCCACGCCCGGGTGCCGCTCAATTACGTGCGCCGCGTCTTTGACGTAATCGCGGAGACCCCGCAGCACACCTATCAAGTGCTCACCAAACGGGCGCGGCGTCTGCGGCAGGTCGCCGACCGGCTTGAGTGGCCGGCGAATCTGTGGATGGGCGTGTCCGTGGAGAGCGCAAACGAGCTGCCGCGCGTCGACGACTTGCGGCAGGTGCCCGCGGCGGTGAAGTTCCTGTCGTGCGAGCCGCTACTGGGGCCGCTGGGCGGGCTGACGCTGGACGGGATCGACTGGGTCATCGCCGGCGGTGAGTCCGGGCCGGGGCATCGGCCGTTGGAGGAAGAGTGGGTGACGCAGATCCGCGACACCTGTCGCGACGCCGGCACCGCGTTCTTCTTCAAGCAGTGGGGCGGCCGCACCCCGAAGGCCGGCGGCCGCGAGCTGGACGGCCGGACGTGGGATGACATGCCGGAGCGCCAACTGGTACTCGGGGCGGGTTAGACGGTGTCGTCGACGACGTCCTCGGGGGGGTAGAAGCGCACCGTGCAGCCCTCCGGCCAGGCGGTGCGCGCACGGACCGGGTCGATTCGGAACGCCAGTCCCTGGGCGGCCAGGTTGTCCAGGCACTGGCGCAGGTGCTTGTCCATGTGGTTCAGCCGTGCCGCCTGGCTGGAGAGTGTCTCCCACCGCTGGGCGGTGCCGGCGTAGGCCCGCAGCGCGATGTCGAGCCGGTCGACGACCGAGTGCTCATCGAACAGTGACGGGGCGCCTGCCGTTTCGGCCGAGGCGCCCTGTCCGCTGTAGCGGTCCGGTTTCCAGGTCACCGGCGCCCAGCACTTCAAGCCAGCCTCGCTGTGGGTGGCCAGGATCAGGTGGTAGCGGGCGCTCTGGCTGCTGACGCGGATGCCGAAGCCGCCGGTGAACAGGCCATGTTCGGAGAGGCCTTGCTGGTAGGCGGCGGCGAAGGCCTCCCGGCGGCCGCGCTTCTCGGGTATGGCGGCCTGCCAGTGGGTGCCGCCGAAGTACGGTGTCATCGTCTTGTCGTAGCCCTCGCGCTGGCAGAAGCGGTGCAGCTCGTTCGTGAACAGGGTGAACAGCACCTCATCCCGCGCTCCGGCGAGGCGCTGCCTGATCAGCGAGAACGGTGCGCTCTTCAAGTCGAACGGGTCGACTACCCACAGGTCGGGGGTCTCGGCGCGGCCGCGGTGGGCCAGCGCGGACAGCCGGGGTTGCTGCTCGGCGAACAGCTGACCGTCACCGATCCCCAGGGGGCGCCGACCTGACGGTCGGCGCCCCCTAAGACAGCGAACAGTCTCAGGACGGAAGGCCCACACCGCCAAGAACCGTCAGCGGCGTCTGCTCGGAAAGCCCCGCGATCAGCGGCCGGGCCTGGAGAACAAGAGCCCTGACGTCCTCCGGCTCCAGGGACGCATCATGCGCGGCTTGGTCTGTCCAGACCTCCGAAACCCAGACCGCCTCCGGCTCAGCCGACGTGCTGACGACGTAATGGACGCAACCCGGGTCGCGGTCCAGCAACTTCGCCGCCTGCAGCAGGCTGTCAGCGAGGGCATCACGCTTGCCCGGATGGGCGAGGAACTTGGTGACGAGTCCGTATGTCATGCCGGAACAGTATGACCGGGCACTGACAGCGCGGACCGAGCCCAAGCCCAGGCTTAGCTCATGCTCTTGCTCCTCAACCTCCCCACATGGTCCAGAGCCGGAACAACTGAAGAGGAAGAGCATCTCTGGCCGAATTCAGGAATTCTCATCAACATACCGCTGCGGAACTCCGGAGTGAGCTCCGGCTGCGGGGTCACAGAGCGGCGGCGCGCCTACGCACCAGGAGGTTCTGCGTCCCCAGGCCAATCGCCAGGTACGCATAGAGCGACGCGGTTCCCAGCAATCCAGCCCCGGCCGCGTGGTCAATCCACAGCGCCAGCCCGATGTGTACACCAATCGAGGCGAGCCACAGTCCGGTCGTCGCCGCCGTCCCCTTGCGCATTACCTCGCTCTGGGGCCCACGCCAGATCTGTACGGTCCGGGCCCTGGCCACGCCGAATGACGCCGCGACGGCCAGGCTTGCCACCAGGAGGACGACGGGCAACGTGGTCAGCGGGTGATACTTGACGACCGAGGCGATACCGAAGGCGATCCCGGCGGTACCAAGGACACCGAGGACCGCAGGAGCGATTAGCGAGCCATTGCGCCGCACAGGACGGGTGCGCAGTTGCTGTCGCACCACCAGGCCGACGACCACCACGGCTATGACGAGAGCGGCCCCGCCGTTCGTGTTCTGCATGTCAACTCCCCGTTTTGGCACTGCTGCTATGCGGCAGCATCCGCACTGATCATTATGCTGGGGCTCTCCACAAAGCCGTGACTGTCGGGACGGCGGTCGGCACGTCTGCCCGATCTCGTGGACGAAGCCACACTGACGGACGAGCTACTCCGCAGACTGCTGCCCACGACCAGCACGAGCACCTCGAAAGGCTGTCACACCAGCCGTTTGACCTGCAATTTCAAGTTAGCGAAGGCTCAGTGCGCAGAGCGCTCTGAGAATCGCTGCGCGCCCGTGACCGAGCGAGGAGGACCCATGCGCGCCCTGCGTATCGCCCCCCGACACCGCCGTCACGGAACTCGACCTGCCCGAGACCGGTGCGTACTCCGCGATCCAGGAGCACATCGGAGCGACCGACGCGGTTGATCAAGGCGTCTACCACCGACGGGCACTCCTGCACACCCACGGCAACGGGCGTGCGATCGGGCTCGTGCAGAACATCACCGCATGGGCTCTGGCGAGTGCCTGGCGCGGCATGGCCCTGTGCCCGATCCACGGGCCGGTCATCGTCACCGGATGTACTGAGGACGGGCAAGTCGCCGGCTTGGACGACGGCCTGGCCCAGCACGCGCACACGGTCACGCGGACCGTATGGGAGACACTGGGGGAGTGGCGCACCTGGCCGCCTGTGTCCAACGATGCGGCCCTGAACGAGCTGCGCGCCTACACGGCCCGGGACGTCGCCCCCAGCCTGTAGTGCGCACGGTGCGCCCCTGCGTACCAACGTCTACAGGGCCTTGCGTACCGCCGTGCCCGAGCTGTTGAGGACCTCGTTGATGAGCTGAGTCGTCTCCATCTCGAGCGAGCAGTGCAAGGCCCGGTTGACCTGTTGCACACGGCTGATCGCGAGACCGGTCGAGACGGCCTGGCACGCGGCGCTGAGGTCGTGCTGAGGGCCCGCAGGGATGCGGTAAGCGGCCACGGTGTGCGCGACGTCGACGATCCGCGTGATCATCTCCTGCTGGAAGGGCTCGGCCCAGGGCAACGACTGGCCAGCGAATGGCTTGCCCCGCATCAGAGCCAGCGCCTTCTCCAAGTCGCGAGACGGTCGAACGGCTGTGTGACCAGATCATCCGGCTCACCGAGCAACTCGCCGCCACCGAAGGCACCCTGAAACGTCTGGAGATCACCGGGGAGACCACCTGGAACTGGCCACCGAGGACGGCACCTTGCCACCGGAGCCGCTGCCACCCGGATACCCCGAGATCCTGACCGCCATCGAGAACGCCAGGGAAGGACTCCGCGCCGGGGACGTCTGCCGGGCGCTCGGCCTCGACACCGAGCCACGACACATCGAAGGCACCCGTGCCCAGCTGAAACGCCTGGTGACCCGCGGCATCCTCACCGAGCCCGAGCCTGGTCTGTTCACCCTCACCAAGTCGACACCGGGCACCCCGGAAGCCAACTCAAGCTGAAATCCAGCCAAGGCTCGCGAACGCCCTCTGATACGGAGATCTTGCGGTGGTGTGCGGGCGGAGCTACAGCATGCCCTTGGCGGTGTCACCAAGCGGGAAGGCTTCCATGACAGCGATGTCGAGGGGCTCGGCGAGTGCATCGGTGATCGCGGTGGCAATCGCACCGAGGGCCTGGCCCCGGCTGTGGGCATCCAGGCTGGCTTGGTCGGCCCACTTCTCCACCACCGTGACGCGGTCTGCTCCGGCGTGGACGGCGTACAGCTGGCAACCGTTCTCGGCATGAACGGCGGGGGTGTGCTTCTCGAACGCGTTCAGAACCTCATCGCGTCGGCCGGGCTTGGTCTTGATCGTCGCAATAACAACGGGCATACAGCTTCCTCCAGAGGTGGGGCAGAACCGCTACCCTACCGATCTTCGGCCTCGACGATCGAACGAGAGTCCCGAGCGCTCGCCACAAGGACGGGGCGCTGGTCGTCACGAGGATGGTCTCGGCAGTGCCGTCGTCGCGCCACGTGGCGAAGCAGTAGTACACCGCGCTCTTCGGCGGCTGGCCGTGCGGCAGGTCTCGCCGCGGGCAGCCAGTGCGGGTCCGGTGGAGGAGACGGTTGACGATCTCCCGCATCGCGTGCTGACCGTCGTGCCCGCTGGCCGAGGGGTGCCGGGCCTTCCCCGCGGTGATGACCGGCAGGATCAGCTCCCAGGCTTCGTCCGACAGATCCCGGCTATGAGTGGGTGTTACTGACGTCGGCTCGTCAGGGTGATGCCGGTTCGTCGAGGGTCAGGCCGGTGCCTGCTATGAATCCGTCGAGGGTGCCGGATCGGTACTGAAGGCGCTTGAGCCGGTTGCGTACGAGTACTTCGAGCCGGTCGAGGGCGACGACGGCGAGGTTGGCCAGGCTGCGTTTGATGTGTGCCCATACCCACTCGACCGGGTTGAGGTCGGGTGAGTAGGCGGGCAGTAGGAACACCGTCAGCCACTCACGCTCGGCGATCAGCTCGCCCATGGCGCGGGAGACGTGCGTGTTCAGGCGGTCCCACACCAGCACGACCGGCGCCTTGACGAGTTGATGGACGCCGTCGATCAGCGCGATGAAGTCCCGCTCGCCCATGCTGCGACGTTTGCCTTTGCCTGCTCGGTGGGTGCGCAGGCGGTGGCACAGCCGGGTTCGGGAGCCGGGCCGCATGGCGATCAGCCCGGCCACGGACAGGCGTCCCGAGCGCCGGCCGCTCACCGTCACCTGCGGGGTGTGACCTCGCCGGCCCCAGGTGCGTCCCCTGGGCGGCCGACGGGTGAAGCCTGCCTCGTCCTCGAAGCAGAGGTAGCCCCCACAGGTCGCCCGGGCTCTTTTACCTCGGCCCAGGTCGCCTCCGTAAGTTGTTGGGCGGCCCGGGAGACATCTCACGTGCCTTGTAGTCAAGCCGCGAGGGCTTGAGCAGGCTGTGAGAAGGCCCGGGATTCGTTGTAGGTCTGGCGGGTTTGCAAGCAGTGATAGAGCTGGCCCAGGAGCTTGTTGAACAAGTTGCGTTGGGCCGAGCTGTGTCGGTCTCCGACTTCGCGTCGGCGCTTGTAGTGCGTGCGCGCTCCGGGCGACGCACGCAGGGCTGTGAGGGTCCACACGTAGCCGCAGGACGCCAGCCGGCGGTTCTTGACGACTCGGTGCGTGACGATGCGGACCTTGCCGCTGGCGCGGGTGACTGGAGCTGAGCCCGCGTACGCCTTTAGCGCCCGTGCGCTGGTGAAGTAGCTCCGGTCGTCACCGATCTCGGCGAGAACTCGCGCGCCGGCCAAGTCGCTCAAGCCGGGGAAGCTGGTCACGATGTGCGCGTCCGGATGCTCGCGGAACCGGGCTTGAAGAGACTCGGCGAGTTCATCGGCGGCCTTGCAGGCCGCGTCGAGCTGCCGTAGCAGCGCGAGCATCTGGAGTCCCATGGCTTCCTCGACCATCGGGGTGTGCCGGAGGCACTCGGAGCGGAAGACGCCTTGGATGCGCTCGGCGTCGGCGTCGATCCCGCGCTGCCGCCCACCGCGCTTCAGCGCGGCACGCAGCTGGGTGCGGCTGAGGCGGGCCGCCTTGCCCGGTGTAGACGCGACCGCCAGCACGGCTCGGGCATCACCCCTGGTCAGGCCGCCTTGCAGATGCTGGAAGGCAGTCAAGGCCGCTGGGAAGTACTCACGCAGCAGCGATCGGAGCTGGTTGGAGAGCTGCTGGTAGTTCCACACGGCGTCCTGCTGAGCGCGAGCCAGAACCGTTATGGCCTGCGACAGCTCCGAATGCGCGGGCAGGGGCCGATGGCTGGCCATGTCCGTCCGCAAGATGTTCGCCAGGACGACAGCGTCGCCGTGGTCGGACTTCTTGCGGGAGACCGCGTGTCGGTCACGGTAGCGGGAGGCGGCCATCGGGTTGATCGCATAGATCGGGCGCCCGGCCGAGCGCAGGGCGGCGACCAGCAGGCCGTGACTGGTCTCGATCGCCACAGGCACGAGGGCCGCGTCGCTGTCGTCGTACTCGGCCAGAACCTCCAGCAGGAGGCGATGCCCCTCAGCATCGTCGCCAATCCGGCGCTTGGCCAGCAACTTTCCCCCCTCGTCGACCACCGCGACGTCATGGTGGTCTTCGGCCCAGTCGATCCCGCAGAACACCCTCACGAAATGCTTCCTCCTTGCCTTGTCCGTCTCCATCTGGAGCCTGTGCGGGCCACGCGGCGCCCTAATTCCAGGACTCGATCGGTCCGACATCTCACTGGCCGTTCGTGACACCAGCGCCCCGCAGGGGCTCCGGTCTGCGAAAGAGCTCACGGCTCGCGGCACAGTGAGGAGGTCGTCCTGCGGAAGGCTCGTCCCACGATGATCAGCCTCCCGTTCGCCCGCCTCGCAGCCGGGCCGCACCAGGCGAAGGCAGAGGACAGTGCCGGTCTCCCGAGGGGCCTCAAGGGCCAGGGCCGGATCGGGCATCTGTTCCTCCCAACAACGAATTAGGGCCGGGTGTGGCTCAGGTCGCCTTGCCTGTAATGGCTCGGAAGGAGTGGCCGCTCGGCTCTCCGGGGCGCCCTGGCTGCTGATTGAGATGTGCGCGCCTTGTGCGGTCGCTGATTACGGAGAGGCTTGCGGGGTGTTCCTCGGGCCGACGGCAGGCTGTTGGAGGCGAGGAGGGGCGCGTGAGCAAGGAACGGGACCGGGTCTGGGTCGGCATCGACGCGGGCAAGGCCCATCACTGGGCGGCAGTGGTCGACGAGACCGGAGCCACCTTGTGGTCGGAGAAGATCCACAACGACGAGTCGGCCATCCTGACCGCGCTCGGCGAGATCCTGGCCCTGGCCGACGAGGTCCACTGGGCGGTGGACATCTCCGGCACGGCCTCCGCGCTGCTGCTGGCGCTGCTTGCAGCTCACGGCCAGCAGGCCGTCTACGTGCCCGGCCGCACGGTCAACCGGATGTCCGGCGCTTACCGGGGCGAAGCCAAGACGGACGCCCGCGACGCCTATGTCATCGCTGAGACCGCCCGCCACCGCAACGACTTCACCGCGATCGACATGCCGGCCCAGCTGGCCGCCGACCTCGCTTTGCTGACCGCGCACCGCTCCGACCTGGTGGCCGATCGGGCACGGCTGATCAACCGTCTCCGTGACGTGCTGACCGGCGTCTTCCCCGCGCTGGAGCGGGCTTTCGACTACGCGGCGCACAAGGGTGCGCTGGTGCTGCTGACCGGCTGCCAGACCCCTGCCGCCGTCCGGCGCCGCGGCCGGGCTCGGCTGACGTCTTGGCTGGCCAACCGCAGCGTCCGGGGCGCCGATACGGTCGCCGCCACCGCTCTGGAAGCCGCTCAGGCCCAGCAGACCGCGCTGCCCGGCGAGGACGTCGCCGCCCAGATCGTCGCCGACTTGGCGGCGCAGATCCTGGCCCTGGACGACCGGCTCAATCGGATCGACAAGCAGATCCGCGAGACCTTCCGCAGTCACCCGCAGGCCGAGATCATCGAGTCCCTGCCCGGGATGGGGCCAATACTCGGAGCGGAGTTCGTCGTGGCCGCGGGCGATACGTCCGCCTACGCGGACGCCGGGCACCTGGCCTCGGCAGCCGGGCTCGTGCCCGTTCCCCGCGACTCCGGCCGGCGGACCGGCAACCTTCACCGGCCCAAGCGCTACAGCCGTCGCCTGCGCCGGGTGTTCTACCTATCGGCGCAGACCAGCATCATCCGCGACGGCCCGAACCGGGACTTCTACCTCAAGAAGCGCGGCGAGGGCTGCAAACACGTGCAGGCTGTCATCGCCCTCGCCCTCGCCCTCGCCCTCGCCTGACGCCGGGCCGGCGTGCTCTGGGCGCTCCTGCGTGACGGACGGCTCTTCACCTCCGCCCCGCCGGTCGCGCAAGCGGCTTGACTTCGTCATTGAGACTCCTTCCACGCGGTGACGGCCTGCTCGTCGCGCTCGGCGACCCGCCGCCCAGGGACTTGCGGGCTGAAGCCGAGCCGGTGCATCAGCCACGTCGCACCCGAGACGCTGTAGGAGACATGGAACTTCCTGCCGATCAGCGTGGCCACCCTCGCCGCGGTCCACACCTGGTCCTCCACCCAGCCGTGCGCGGCCGGACCCTGCTCCAGATACGCGGCCAGCTTCTCCAGACAGCGCGGGGACAGACGGCACCGCGAACCACTCGGGCCACGGGAGACCAGAGCCTGCACACCACCGTCCCGCCACAACTGGTGCCACTGGTAGGCCGACTTCCGGCTCACCCGCACTTGCCGCGCGACCTCCGATGGCTTGACCTTCCTCTTGAACAGCTCGGCCGCCTGCATCCGCACGGTCTCCCGGCGTCGGCGTCCCACAGGAGTCAGTCCGCCCCCATCCGCATATCTCACCCAAAACGAATACAGCAACCGCTCCAGGCCATCAGGGACTTCGCCGAAGTTCACCCTGACGAGCCGAAGTCAGTAAGTCCGTTTCTGGTGGCGGCCTCGTCCGAGTCGGGTGAGGAAGCCTTGGCGGGTGAGGCATCCGAGGCGGCTGCGGGTGATGTTGACGGATGCTTCGTCGGTAGGCATGCCGAGGAGTCCGTGCCGCTCACGGGCTCTGAATGCCTGGCCAGGGGGCTGGTTGAAGGCGTTCACGATGACCTGGTCGGCAGTGCCCGTCTCGGGCGAGTTGGGTTCGGTTACTGCCGGTACGGCCTCCGAGACGACCATTCGGGTTGTGGCCAGGTCCGCGAGTCGTGCCTCGATCTCGGCCAAGGCGGCGGTCAAGCGCTCGATCCGGCCGCGTAGTTCACCGGCTTGAGCGGTGGCCTCGTCATGCTGGGCTTGGAGGGCGGCGAGAAGTTCGACGACGTTCACGCGGCCAGCCCGAAGGAGTCACGCCAGGTGGGACGGTGTGGTGAGGCGGCGGGCCATGTTCGCGATGGAGGCCCAGTAGACGCGCGAGGCGGAGGTATCGGGCCGGTGGCTGTACTCACGCGCGAGGCGCCGGTGCAACATCAACGTGCGGTTCGTCTGCTCCACCACCCACCGCTTGAGCTGCGGGACAAAGCCCTTGCCTGGTCGGCCGGGTTACGTCGAACGACCTCGACGCCGATGTCCAGCAGGGCCCCGTGGATGACGACCTCGTCCTGAAGCCCTGGTCCACCAGGGCTCTCTCCAGACGCATCCCGCACCGCTCGGAGGCCTGGTCGAGCAGCGGGGTGCCGGCGGTGTTGTCGTGCGCGGATGCGGCCAGCATGACCACGCCGATGATCAACCCCATCACATCCACGGCCAGTCTCCGCTTGTGCCCCGACACCTTCTTGTTGGCGTCCAGTCCCGTCGTGGTCTTCGGGCACCGGCGGCCGCGCGGACGGACTGGGTGTCGAGGATCACGAGGGACGGCCCTCCCGGCCCCGGCCAGACCTCGTCAACAGCCGCCCGACTGGAGCCACACCGCCCCCCGCCGACCCTCACTAGCCCTGGTCAGTCCTCGTCAGCCCTCCAGGCTCACGATCATCTTCCCCGTGTTCTCGCCGTGGAGCATGCCGAGGAAAGCCTCCCCGCCCGCCGTTCTCGATGCCGGGCACCTTGGTCTCGTTGTACTTCAGCTCGCCGGAGCGGATCCAGGCGGAGACCTCCTCGACGAACTTCGACTGAAGGTCGGAGTGGTCGGCGACCAGCAGGCTCTCGAGGCGCAGGCGCTTGGCGATGACCTGAGCCAGGTTGCGCGGGGCGGGGCTGGGCTCCGTGGCGTTGTACATCGAGATCATGCCGCAAATGGCGACCCGGCCATGGACGTTGAGAGCGGAGATCGCCGCTTCGAGGTGGTCGCCGCCGACGTTGTCGAAGTAGACGTCGATACCGTGTGGTGCGGCCTCCTTGAGCTGCTCGGTGACATCGCCGTTCTTGTAGTTGAAGGCGGCGTCGAAGCCGTACTCCTCGACCAGGAGCTTGACCTTCTCGTCGGAACCGGCCGAGCCGATGCCCCGGGAGGCGCCCTTGAGCTTGGCGATCTGGCCGACCTCGCTGCCCACCGCGCCGGCCGCACCGGACACGAAGACCGCGTCGCCCTCCTTGAAGGGCGCCACCCTCAGCAGGCCCGCGTAGGAGGTCAGGCCCGGCATGCCCAGCACACCGAGGTAGGCGGTGAGGGGAGCGAGGGACGGGTCGATCTTGGCGGTGCCCGCGGCGTCAAGCTAAGGAGTGTGTCACCAGCCGCAAAGTAGGCCGGGGGCCGGAAAGCCGTCAGTGTTGAGGTGTTCCCGGTGGTGGGTGGGCGTCGTCGAGTTACTCGCGGACCTGAGCGTTCACTGGGGGATGCGCGTCAGCGCTGTCCGCGCCCAGGCCCGCGAGCAGGCGCAGCCCGTCCTCGGCGGGGCTGCCGGGGGCCGCGGACAGCACCAGCAGCTCCATGCCTGATTCCTCCGGTAGTGCGAAGTTCTCCTGGTGCAGTTCCAGCAGTCCGACCAGCGGGTGCCGGTAGGCCTTGCGTCCGTGTGTGCGGGCGCGGACGTCCGCGCGGGCCCAGAGGCGGCGAAAGCGCTCGCTGCCCATCGACAGCTCGCCGATGAGCGAGGCCAGGCGGGGGTCGTCGGGATATTTGCCGGCGGCCAGGCGCAGGTGCCCGACCACGTCGAGGGTGCAGTTCTCCCAGTCCGCGTAAAGGCCGCGCTCGGCCTCCTCAAGGAAGATGTGGCGGGCGGTGTTCAGGCCCGGCATCGGCCGGCCGTAGAGGAGCCCGGCGAGGCGGTTCCCGGCGAGCACGTCCAGGCGGTGGCCCATGATCAGCGCGGGTGCGTCGGCGACCAGGTCGAGGACGCGCAGCAGCTCCGGCCGGAGCCGCCCGCCCGGTGCCTTCGCGCGGCGGCGGCGCTGCCGGGCGAGCCGGTCAAGGTGCCCGCGTTCGGTCTCGTCGAGGCCGAGGACGCGGGCGAGCGCGTCGAGGACCTGCTCGGAGGGCTGGGTCGCGCGGCCCTGCTCCAGGCGTACGTAGTAGTCGACGCTGACTCCGGACAGGTGTGCGATTTCTTCGCGGCGCAGCCCTTCGACTCGGCGCCGGTTGTCGGTGGGGATGCCGACGGCCGCCGGGTCGACCCGGGAACGCCGGGTCCGCAGGAAGCCCGCGAGATCGTCCATGCCCTCAGTATGGCCTCGGCGATGCCCGTGAGGGTGGTCCTGCCGTTACCAGGAAGTCCCGTCCGACGGAAAGGGCGCCCCTGAACGCCGGGCGCTGCGGCGTGCAGGATCGGAGGCATCCGATCCGAAGGAGTTCCCATGAAGACGCTGATCGTCTACGCCCACCCGGAGCCGAAGTCGCTCAACAGCTCACTGAAGGACCTCGCGGTGTCCACATTGGAGAGTGCCGGGCACGAGGTACGGGTGAGCGATCTGTACGCGATGAGCTGGAAGGCTGTTGTGGACGCCGCGGACTACGGACCCGACGCCTCAAGTCGGTTGAAGGTGGCTCTGGACTCGGGCCGGGCCTTCGACGCCGGGACGCTCACCCTGGACGTCCTGGCCGAGCAGGAGAAGCTGCTGTGGGCCGACACGATCATCTTCCAGTTCCCGCTGTGGTGGTACACGATGCCCGCGATCCTCAAAGGCTGGGTGGACCGGGTGTTCACCTATCACTTCGCGTACGGCGTCGGCGAGCACAGCGACACCAGGTACGGCGAGCGCTTCGGCGAAGGCACCCTCGCGGGCAGGAAGGCTCTGCTGTCGGTGACCGCTGGCGGCCCGGAGTCGCATTACGCCGCTCGCGGGATCAACGGCCCCATCGACGATCTGCTGTTTCCGATCCACCACGGCATCCTCTTCTACCCGGGCATCGAGGTGCTGCCGCCGTTCGTGCTGTACGGCACCGACCGGATGACCGACGAGGACTACCCGGACGTCGCCAAGGCATGGGAGCAGCGTCTGCTCACCCTAGAGTCGACCGAGCCGATCGCGTTCCGGCGGCAGAACTTCGGCGACTACGAGATCCCCTCGCTGCACCTGAAGAAGGGACTGGAGCCTGCGGGCCGCACGGGTTTCGGGCTGCACGTGCGCGGCTGACCGCCGGCCCGACACCCGGAGCTGGGCGGGGGCAATACCCAAACGGCGTGCTGCCTCAGCTGGCAGCCCGGGATGGTTTCACCAGTGGGGCGAGGCGAACAGCCGGTGAGCACGATGACTTCGGGGTAGGTGGCCACGTCGATCCGTGCTTCGGAGGGATGGTGGGGATCGCCGAACAGGTCCTAGCCCAGCGCGTCGAGCCTGCGGTTTCCCACCAGGTCAGCATGGCCGATGCGTGCCGTCCGGACCCGCACCCGCACCCGCACGGCACGTCACATTCGCTGTGCCGACCCCTCAGTTCGGACTCATCCGGGAGGGGCCGAGTTCCTCGAGGACCTCGCGCATCTTGTCCTCGTAGACCGTCTCGCCCACGCGAGGGTCCCGGGCATGGAGCGTGTGGATGAGCGGTCCGTTCGCCGTGCCGAGTTGGACCAACCAACAGCATCCGGCATCGCGGCCAGAACCAATAGAGCTGTTGTCGACAGGCTAGTACTCCAGCTGTAAATCGTGATCTTCATGGCTGGTGGCGGCTTGCCGCTGGTAGTGGCTGGTACGGGAGCGTGCTTGGTGGTGGCGGCGCCATGTCGACCATCGCAGGTGGTGGGCGAGGTCAACGGCGGGCCGGGGCAGCAGGGTAGTGAACAGGCGTCGGATCTCGCTGCAGGTCAGCGGGACGAGTTCGGACGACGAGGTGCTGACGGTTCGTTCGATTGCGGCGGCGATCGCGAGGAAGGCGTGCGCGAGCATGGCTAGGGTGGTCCAGCGGTGCCAGGAGGTCCACCGGCGGACTTGGTGCTCGTCCAGTCCGGCCAGGCCCTTGGCGGCTTGGAAGGTCTCCTCAATCTGCCAAGCACACTGCACCTATGAATGGGTATCAAGTAGGTGATGTGCCAGTAATCGGACGTGAGGGGCTGTTGCGGCTGGTCGCGGTGGTCGAGCGGCTGCGGGCTCGTCAAGGTGAAGAGGAGAGCGAGTCGTCGTGGACGACGCAGGGGGCGGCTGCCCCAGAGCCTGACCAGTCAGGGCCTGGGCGCGGAAGTGTGGGCGGGGCTGCCGGAGGTGAACCGGCTGCTGGCGGTGCGATGGCTGGCGGTGTTGGCGGGCCGGGCTCTGCCGGACATGGCTCCGTCGGTGAGCGGTGAGGCGTACCGGTCATGACGGTGCTGATGCCGTGGGAGCGGTCGGGGAGCAAGGTGAGCGACCGGCAGCTGACCAGGCTCGCGGTCGTGTATGTGCGGCAGTCCAGCATGCAGCAGGTCGCGGATCATCAGGAGTCGACGCGGTTGCAGTACGCGCTGGTGGACAGGGCGGTCGCGCTGGGCTGGCCTGCCTCGCGGGTGGTGGTGATCGATGAGGACCTGGGTCGTTCCGGGGCGAGTGCGGTCGCACGCTCGGGGTTCCAGCGCCTGGTCACCGAGATCGGGCTGGACCATGTCGGCCTGGTGCTGGGCATCGAGATGTCTCGCCTGGCACGATCGGGGAAGGACTGGTACCAGCGCATCGAGTTGTGCGCCCTGTCCGGTGCGCTGCTGGCGGACACCGACGGGGTCTACGACCCAGCGGAGCACAATGACCGGTTGCTGCTGGGACTGAAGGGGACGATGGCCGAGGCCGAACTCCATCTGATCAAGCAGCGCATGCAGACCGGGCGGGTGAGCAAGGCCCGCCGCGGAGAACTGGCCGTGCCGCTGCCGATCGGCTACGTGCGCCGGCCGTCCGGCGAGGCGGTCCTCGACCCGGACGAGCAGGCACAGACCGTGGTGCGGCTGGTCTTCACGAAGTTCGCCGAGCTCGGCACCCTGCATGCGGTGCTGCGCTGGCTGGTCGAGCACGGGATCGAACTGCCCGTGAGGTTACGCCGGGGCCCGGACAAGGGCGAGCTGGAGTGGCGGCGGCCGAACCGGATGACGCTGCAGTGCATGCTGCACAGTCCGGTCTATGCCGGGATCTACGCCTACGGGCGCCGCAGGGTCGAGCACCGCCGGCAGCAACCGGGGCGCCCCTCCACGGGCAGGGTGGTGCGCGGTGAGGAGGAGTGGCTGGTGTTCATCCCCGACGCCCTGCCCGCCTACATCACCGTCGAGCAGTACCGGGCCAACCTGGCTCGGCTTCAGGCCAACGCTGCCCGGGCCGAGGCCCCCGGCACGGTCCGCAGCGGCCCCGCGCTGCTGGCCGGGCTGGTGCGCTGCGGTCGCTGCGGCAAGCGCATGACCGTGCGCTATCACCAGCAGGCGGGCGGCACCCGCCCCGACTACGTGTGCGCCCGGCAGATGACCGACTACGGGGCCGGCGACCGTTGCCAGGCACTGAACGGGGCCTGCGTGGACGCCTTCGTGACCGCCCATGTCCTGGCCGCGCTGGCCCCGGCCGCGCTTGAGGTCTCTTTACGTGCGGCCGAGCATGTCCTGGCCGAACGGGCCGAGCTCGAGAAGATCTGGTCCCAGCGGCTGGAACGCGTTGCGATCAGCGTCGACCGGGCCCGGCGCTGTTACCGCCTTGCCGAGCCCGAGAACCGCCTGGTCGTACGGCAGTTAGAAAAGGACTGGGAACAGGCCCTTGTCGCCCAGCAGACCCTGCAGGAGGAGTACGACCGCTTCACCCTGACCCGTCCGCGCACCCTCACTGCCGCCGAGCAGCAGGCCATCACCGCGCTCGCCGGCGACATCGAAGGCTTGTGGAGTGCACCGACGACAACCACCACCGATCGCAAAGAAATCATCCGCGCGCTCGTGGAGCAGGTCACCGTCACCGTGCTGGGCACCAGCGAACGGGTCACCGTCACCATCACCTGGGCCGGCGGCCAGACCACCACCGACGAGACCGCCCGCCCCGTCGCCCTCCTGCAACAGCTCAGCTACTTCCCGCAGATCAAGGAACGTGTCCGCGAGCTGGCCGGACAGGGACACCGCCCCGAGGCGATCGCCCGGCGCCTGCACGCAGAGGGCTTCCGCCCGGCCCGAGGACGCGGGAACCGGATCAGCGCCACCGCGGTCAAGGAGATCCTGCGCGAACTCGGCTGCCTGCAGCCGCCCGCCCGCACCCGGTCGGCCCCGCCACCCGGCGAAGAACCCGGCCGCGATGAATGGTGGCTGGAAGACCTCGCCGCAGAACTCGACATGCCTGCAGTCACCCTCTACTCGTGGATCTACCGCGGCTGGGTGAACGCCCGCAAAGAGTCCCGGCGCCCCTACCGCTGGATCCTCCACGCCGGACCCACCCAACTCGCCGAACTCCGCGAGCGACGCACCCGCCCGCCCGGCTGGTACACCCGACTCCGCTGGACCGACACCGAACCACCCCTCCCGGCCCAAGACGGAGATCAAACAGCCAGTTCCCATTTATGAGTGCACTGTGGTTGACACATCTCGACCGCCCAGCGGCGCCCGGCCACCTTGACCAGCGTGGCCAGTGGGACCAGGCGGGCCGAGTAGCAGCGGTAGAAGGCGAGTTCACCGGATCGCCGGTTGTGCCGGATCAGCAGCCACCGATGCCCCGGGCACTTTGGCGTGTGGATCTCGACCTGGGCCCAGTCGTAGAACCGGTGCCCCTTGGCGCCGGGCCCCGCAGAGAGCCGCTGCCATGCGTGTTTCGGCAGGCCGTGGGCCAGATTGCCAGCGCGGAAGACGCCTGCGCGGGTGGGGACGGGTCGCTTGCGGGAGACGGCCAGGACATAACCGATCTGACGCCTCTCCAGCTGGGCGCTCAGGTGCGGGTCGCCGCCGTAGACCTCGTCACCGGCCACCCATCCCGCCGGCACGCCAGCGTCCAGGGCCTGGGCGATCATCTGGGCGGCCAGGGCGGGTTTGGTGGCGAACTCGAGGTCGTCGGGGATGCGGGCCGCGCGGCACCGCTCGACGTCCTGGGCCCAGGAGCGGGGGATGTAGAGGCGGCGGTCGATGGCGGCGTGCCCGACTGTGGTCGCGTAGGCGAGGTAGACGGCGACCTGGGAGTTTTCGATCCGCCCCGCGGTGCCGGTGTACTGGCGCTGGACCCCGACGCTGTGGGCGCCCTTCTTCAGGTCACCGGTCTCATCCACGACCAGCACGGCGTCGTCCTCCCGCAGGTGACCGACGACGAAGTACCTGATGTCGTCACGGACTTGGTCGGCGTCCCAGGATGCACGGCTGAGCAGGTGCTGCATGCCCGCCGGACTGGCGTCCCCGGCGTGCTCGGCGATCGTCCAGCAGTTCTTCCTCGGCAGGTCCGCGAGCAGGCCCAGGACGAACGCCCGGGCCCGGCGGCGTGGTTCCACCCGGGCGAATCTGCCCGCCACCTTGGCCATCAGGCCCTCGAATACGTCCTGCCAGCGAGCAGGGTCTACGCTGTGGCACACGGCCACTGGCTGATCTTCGTTTGTCGACACAACTCACGATGGTCAACGGTGGCCGTCTCCGTCTGCGGACCAGTCTCACCCAGCAAGATCAAGATCTGCAGCTCGAGTAGTAGGACGTTGAGTTGGCCTGCGCAGAAGCCTGAGGCGTCGGTTACGCAGACGCCGCGTCAGTAGCGTACTCCTCGGCTGCATTCTTCGGCTCATGGCCGTCATCAACCCGCAGCCCGGCCTGGTACCGCTGACCTGCGGCGAGATTCTGCCCCAGCCCATCCGCGGACGCACCCACCACCTGCGATGGTCCCTATGGCGCCGCCGACACCAAGCACGTGCCCGCACTAGCCATCACTAGCGACAGACCACCCAGCAGTTCAGCCCAGTCCCGCAGCGGATGAGCGAGGCTTGGACCCGGTTGAGCCCCTCCGCTCTCCAGTGGTCCCGGCGCTCCACGGCCTGGTGGACCTGTCCGCCGTGACTGTGGACGGTTCACCGATGGAGGCGAATGCCTCTCGCGAGGCCAACCAGCGGCTTCAGCGCCTGGAAGACACCATCACCCGGCGCGAGAGGGAAATCTGTGTGGTACTGGAGGACGCTCTCACGCACACGCGAAGCATCGAGGCCGATGAGCAGACTGACGACGACCACGAGCAGGTCTACGACCAGTGGCCTCATCCGTCCCGGCGGTGCGACCGGCTCTCCTGAGTGGACCTGGCCATGGACGACTCGCAGCGGCACCACCCTCAGCCTCATCCCACTGCCGGTCGCGCGCAGGTCCCGCGCGTTGAGTCCTTGCTGTTGCCGTGGCGCGCGCCACCGGCATACGCCCGCCAGTTGACGTGTCATCCCGAGTGGCTTAGCTTCGGGGTGACACATCAACTCGATGGCTGGGCTGACGTGTGGCGGAGCCATCGCGCGCCGACACGCTTCGAACGAGGGACACGAGATGACCTTTGACGTAGTCGTAAATCCCATCACCGGCGAACGAGGGGTCAAGCGGCAAGGCGCATCCGCGGAGAACGGGCACCTGTTGGTGTCGGACCTCTACGCCGCACCGAACAGTGCCGTCGCGGGCGAGCACATCCACCCGCACGGCTCGGAGACCTTCACGGTCGTCAGGGGGTTGCTCGGCCTGAAAGTCGACGGAGTGTCGGACCAGGCCGGACCGGGGGACCGGATCACGGTGCCGGCGGGCGTGAAGCACGACTGGTGGAACGCGGGGCAGGAGACCGCCCTGGTGATCGTCGAGACGGACCAGCCGCGCTTCGAAGAGATGATCAAGACCTTGTTCTTCCTGGCCGAGGACGGCAAGACCGACGACCGCGGGCGCCCCGGACTGCTGCAGGCCGTTGCGATGGCGCGCGAGTTCGACGATGTCGTCCGCTTCACAAAGCCCCCGCGAGCGGTACAGCGGATCCTCTACGGCGCCCTGGCGCCGTTGGCCCGCCTGCGCGGCTACCGCGGCACCCACCCCGAGTACGCCAAGCGGGTTTCAGAGGTCGTCGACGCGCTGGAGGAGCTGCCGCCCGAGATCGCCGCGATGCTCCCCGCCGGCGTCCCCGGCTCACTGAAGCCGCCGGTCGCCGAATAGCCACCCCGGCCTCCTCCCAACCTCACGACTCACGAACGGAGTCCCTCCATGACGCATGCGGTAACCGATGTTCCCGGCCTGCCCACAGGCTTCACCGGCACGTTCGAAAGCCGCTACCTGCGGGTGAACGGCATAACCGTCCACGCCGTGGTGGGCGGCAGCGGACCGGCCCTCCTCCTGCTGCCCGGATGGCCGCAGTTCTGGTACGAATGGCGGCTGATCATGCCGCAGCTGGCCGAGCGCTTCACCGTCATCGCGGCCGACCTCCGCGGTCAGGGCGGCTCGGACAAGCCCGCGTCGGGATACGACGGCGCCACTCTCGCCTCCGACATGGCAGAGCTGATGGCACAGCTGGGACACGAACGCTATGCCGTGGTCGGCGCGGACCTCGGCATGTTCGTCGGCTACGTCCTCGCCGCCGACCACCCCGACCGCGTCACCCGCCTCGTCCTGGCCGAGGCGACCCTGCCCGGAGTCCCCCCGCTGCCGTCGCTGCTGGAGGACCGGGCCCAGAACGCGCTCCTGTGGCATTTCGCGTTCAACAGTCTCGACGAGATCAACGAGCGCATGGTCTCCGGCCGGGAGGAGATCTACTTCGGCCACCAGTTCGCCTCCAAAGCCGCCTCCCCGACGTCGATCCCCCAGGAGGCGGTCGACGTCTACGTGAGTATCCTGCGTGACCCCGCCGCACTCCGCGCGAGCTTCGAGTTCTACCGCGACACCGACTCCCCAAGGCAGCTGCTGGCCCGTGTGAACAACGGACCCCTCCCCATGCCCGTCCTTGCCATCGGCGGCGAACGAAGCCTCGGCCACCAAGTCGAACAGACCGTCCGCGCGGTCGCCGACGACGTCATCGGAGCCGTGCTTCCCGGTGCGGGGCATTACCTCTCCGAAGAAGCACCCCAGGCTCTCCTCAAGGAGATCGTGCACTTCCTCCCCGCCTGACCTGGGCAGTATCGCCGGACAACAGCCGACAGCCCTGGCCCATTGAGTTGATCTCAACGGATGTCACGTGCGTCTGTCGTGTCGGAAACAGGTGAGTACGAGTGCGGTTTTGACGATGGCTCCGATCCGGCGAGGGCCGGCGGTGAGGCAGAGCCCCGGCAAAGTCGTATTTCAGCTGGTGAGCAGTAGTGTGACGGGGCGGAGCGGGGTCCCAGGCGTGATGTCGGAGGGCGTGGTGTTGGTGGCGTTGTCCAGGCGCAGGACGCCGATAGCTTGCTCCTGGGGTCTGTGTCCACGAACTGTTCGAAGCGGACGTCCACGGTCAGCCGGCCGGGGCTTGGGACGAGCAGAGTGGTCATCGTCTGCTCGCTCCGCACGCCGCGCAGGGCTGTGACCAGCTCGGCCCAGCACCGCTCGGCCGCGGCGGCGCTGGCCGAGAACAGTCCGGCGACCATCAGCCGCACTCCGCCCGTCATCCCCCTTCCCGCACGCCGGCCGGCCGGCCATGCCCGGCGCCATGCCCACGATCTGGCCCGCGCGGCCCGCCACCTGTGCTGCGGGAAACGCTCACGCTGCTCGCGCGCGCTGCGAACCGGGAACCACACCTACGCGTTGGGCGTGACCTCGTTCTGCAGGCCCTCGAGGAGCACGGCGGAGATCTCTCCGAGCTGGGCGAGCTGCTTTGGAGTGATGCGATCCAGGACCAGGCGCCGGATCTCCCGGGTATGACCGGGGGCCGCCCGCCGCAGGGCTGATCGGCCCTCGGGGGTGATGCCCACGTACATGGCGCGAGACGGGCCTGCCTCGCGCTCCACCAGCCCGCGCTTGGACATACGGGTGAGCTGGTGGTGCAGGCGGCTCTTCTCCCAGCCGAGACCTCGGCCAAGTTCGAAGGCACGCGCGCGGCCCTCGGGAGCCTCGGAGAGTGCGACCAGGACCGTGTAGTCGGCGTTCGACAGGCCGTTGTCGGCCTGGAGCTGCTGCTCGATCCGGCCGCGCAGCAGTTCCTGCATGGCGAAGAAGTTCCGCCAGTGACGCATTTCCTCCTCACTGACCGCCCGGCGCGGCGCCCTGGAGCTGGAAGCCTTCGCATCCCCCGGGGCTTTCTCGTTCGACATGAGGCCATCCTACCAGCGAGTTGACACATCACCTCGAACGCACCTACTTTCGAGGTGACACATCAACTCGACTCCCTGTTGCGGGGCGGTTGACGAGAGGAGGCAGCCGTGGCGGTGAATTCGGACCGCATCCAGGTGGGCCGCGGAGTCGACCGGATCCACGGCAAGTTGCACGTTGGCCCGGACGCGCAGGTCGACGACAAGAACGTGATCATCGCGCCGTTCCAGCCCGAGCTGACCGACCCGTTCCTGGCGCTGAGCGAGGACTTGTTCTCATCGCCGGGCTTCGAATGGCATCCCCACCGGGGCCTGGAGACCGTCACCACTGTGGCCGACGGAGTGCTGGAGCACGGGGACAATGTCGGCCACGCCGGTGCACTCGGGGCGGGGGACGTGCAGTGGATGACGGCCGGCCGCGGGATCATCCACCGTGAGCTCGCGTTCCGTAACGAGCGGGCGCACACCTTGCAGTTGTGGGTGAACCTGCCCGCGGAGTTGAAGATGGTCGACAACCGCTACCAGGATCTGCTGGCTGCCGACCGCCCCGTCATCGAACACGACGGCGTGCGCATCGACGTCATTGCCGGCCGGGTCGGCGACACGGTCGGACCCGCCAAGACGCACTGGCCGATCTCCGGCGCACTGCTCACGCTCACCCCCGGACAGCGCTACAAGCACATCCTGCCGGGCCGCGACCGTGCCTTCCTCCACGTCCTGGCCGGGATAGTGCGGATTGCCGGGCGACCCGTCGCCCAGGGGCAGACCGCCTGGTCCGACCCGGTCCCAGGCGCCTTGGACTCCGCTGTCGACCTCCTCGCCGCTGACGGCGACACCCCTGCCACCGTCATGGTCTACTCGGGCCCGCCGATCCGGCAGCCGGTGGCGATGGGCGGTCCGTTCGTCATGAACAGCCCTGATGAGATCGAGCAGGCCTTCCGCGACTTCCACAGCGGCAAGTTCGGCGACATCCCCCGCCAGGCGCGTCTGCGGTACCGGTGAGCGCCGCCCGAAAGTCCCTCTGCCAAGGGCATCCGTCCCTCTCCCGCCCGTGCTACCGCAGCGCCAACCGACTCTCGTGAGGTATCCGATGTTCATCGCCACCGTGGTCCTGACCGCACTCCTGGCCCTCGGCTTCGTCGGCGCGGGGCTGCCCAAGGCCCTCGCACAGCCCGCCGCCATGTCCGACGCCGAACGCTTCGGGTACCCCGTCAGAGCCTTCCGGTACATCGGCTTGCTGGAGCTGGGCGGAGTGGCCGGACTTATCGTCGGCCTGTGGTACTGGCCAGTCGGCGTTGTGGCCGCCGCCGGGTTGCTGCTCGTCTGTGGCGGCGCCCTTCGCGCGCACCTGCGTGCCGGCGACGCGCCGAAGGCACTCGCCCCCGCTGCCCTGTTCGGCGTGACGGCGGTCGCCGTCCTGATCACGCGGATAGCCAGCTCCTGAGGTGCGCCCGCGCGCTCGGCCGACCGGGGCAGTCACCGATCGAATCCCGTTTCCCCGTCCCCGCAGCACCGGGAGGCAACTTGCCCTACTCCGCCCGCGTGGCCATCCGCGTCGGCGGCCCGCGCTCCAGCTGTCACTATCGACAACTCGCCGAGCCTGTCGTGAAACTGGCGCCCAAAGGCATCACGGCCGAGATCTGCTAAGGCATGGCCGGGCTGCCCTTCTCCGACGAGGACATCGACACCCTCGGCTCGCCGCCCGCGCCGGGCGCCTGCGTGACATGGCCGGCGCCGCGGACGCCTTCGTCCTGGCACCCCGGGGTGCAGCGGCACGATGTCCACGGTCTTGGAGAACGGCATCGACTGGCTGTCCCGCTGTCCCAGGCGTCGCGCGCCTCCGGGACCTCCACCTCCGGCTGCGTTTCCACCACGGCCCTGCGGCGCCTTTGCCCTGACCGGGAAGCCGGTCGCCGTGATCGGAACCGTCTTCTGCCGGCACGGGGGCGTGTGGGCGCAGACCGAGGCCCGAAGGCGCCGCCGGAGCGGCGGTGCCCCCAGCCCCGAGGCAGCCGCCTGGGACAGCACCCGCCGCTACCAGCGGCAAGCCACCCGGCCAGCCATGAAGATCACGATCTACAGCTGGAGTACTAGCTGCAGCCGGAAAATTGGGTTGCCCAGGCGGCTGGATGCCCCAGAGGATCTGCCCATGACCACGACGACCGCTTCCCTGCTGCCGATGACCTCCTCCGCTGGCGCGGGGCGGGGCCGGCAGCAGTCCGGCTGTCCGAGGAGGTCAACGCTGCGCCACGCGTGAGCGCGGCCCTGGTCGCAGGGCTCCTGGCCGGCTATGGCATCGCCATGCCGGTGGGAGCGGTCGCGACGTATCTCGTGGCCCTCACCGCGCGGACGTCGTTGAAGGTTGGTGCTTGCGCCGCTTTGGGCGTCGCGACCGCTGACGGCCTCTATGGGCTGATTTCCATGGTCGGAGGTTCAGCGCTCGCACCGGCGATCAGGCCGATCGCGCTGCCCCTGCATTGGGCATCGGCCCTGGTCCTCATTGCGCTGGCGTGCCGGAGCGCTGTGAAGGCCATCGCCCAGTACCGCGAGCGAAAGGTCACCAGCAGGGCCGACCGGGAACTCATGAGTCCCGCTCGGGCGTATCTCGTGCTCTTGGGCATCACGATGATGAACCCGATCACCGTGGTCTACTTCGCGGCGCTGGTACTCGCCGGCCAGGGAACCACGGCGCCGGAGCGGTGGGAGAAGGCGGTGTTCGTCCTGGCGGCCTTCATAGCCTCCGCGAGTTGGCAGTTGCTGCTCGCTGGCGGAGGCGCCCTGCTCGGGCGCGTGCTGACTGGCATTCACGGCCGGTTGTGCACCACCCTGGTTTCCAACGCTGTGATGATTGGCCTTGCGGCCCATCTATTGGTCTCTCCGTCGTGATCGGCGGGCGCATACGTTGCACGACTGGTTCGCTGTCAAACCCCCGATTGGATGACAACGGACACCGGCAACAGGAACGAGCGGACAACTCGATAGATACCCGTCTCAACGAAGGTAGTCCGGCCTCGATCAGAAGCTCGCCGTCGATTGAGTTCGATGAGAGCGGACACCTGCGCTGGCTCGGCGGTCCCCCATAAACCGGCCAGCGTCGTTGCACAACTCCTCCCATGCCGATGGCGTACATGACAGGGTGAAACCTGCGCACTACTGATTCAGAAAGGCAGTACTACGTGGCCGCGCCACCGCAGCTGACTCGGATGCACCGCGTACTCATAGGCGTGGTCGTTTCCGGCGCCTTGATCATCGCCGGTATCGGCTTCGCCGGCTCGTACGCGGCCGTCCGTGAGCTAGCCATCAAGAAGGGCTTCGGGAACTTCTCCTATGTGTTCCCGGTCGGCATCGACGCGGGTATCTGTGTCCTGCTGGCCCTGGACCTGCTGCTGACCTGGATCCGTATCCCCTTCCCGCTGCTGCGCCAGACGGCGTGGCTTCTGACGGCGGCGACGATCGCGTTCAACGGCGCGGCCGCCTGGCCGGACCCGCTGGGTGTCGGCATGCACGCGGTGATCCCGATCCTGTTCGTGGTCGCGGTCGAGGCCGCCCGCCACGCGATCGGCCGGATCGCCGACATCACGGCCGACAAGCACATGGAGGGCGTCCGCCTCACCCGCTGGCTGCTCTCCCCGGTTCCGACGTTCCTCCTGTGGCGCCGGATGAAGCTGTGGGAACTGCGCTCCTACGACCAGGTCATCAGGCTCGAACAGGAACGTCTCGTCTACCAGGCCCGCCTGCGCTCCCGCTACGGCCGCGCCTGGCGCCGCAAGGCCCCGGTGGAGTCCCTGATGCCGCTGCGCCTGGCCCGCTACGGCGTTCCCCTGGCGGAGACGGCCCCGGCCGGCCTCGCCGCCGCGGGCATTGACGAGCCACCGATTCAGTTCACCGTCGGGCCGACCCCGGTGCCGGCGCAGCGGCAGAGCCCCGAACTCGAGGCTGCCGTCGACCAGGAGAAGGAATTGGGGCAGGCGCGCGGCGTGCAGCCCCAGTCGGTGGAGCAGCCGCGGACCGCGCACCCTGAGTCGTCGCACGACCTTGCGGACGAAGAAGGCGTCCAACATCTGGCCAACGCCTATCAGGACTGGCTGGCTGCCTTCGGATTCGAGCCCACGAGCCCGCAGTTCGCTCTGTGGCTCCAAGACCAGTACGGCATCGCCACCGTGGCCGGCGAGCCACTGTCCGACGAGCAACTCGCCCCCCTGCTGCGACTTCTCAGACAGCGTCACACGCCCTTAGCTGAGAACGGGCCCGAACACCAAGGCCCGCACGACGCGGACGACGGATGGGGTGACTACTTCTACAACGCCTGGCTCACGTACGCGCAGGAACATCGGGCCTACCCCGATGCCGCCGCCCTTGCCACGTACGTCTACGAGCGGGACCAGATCACCGGCGGCAACGGCCAACCCATCACGGGCGCAGACCTGGAGGACTTCGTCTCCACTTTCCGGCAGCGCGAGTTCGACGAGACGGAACCGCCCGCTACCGAGGAAGCAGCCGCGGCCGCCGCACAGGCGCTCTCCGACGATCCCCTCCCACAGGAGGACGAGTCTGAGGAGACACCGGCCGACGCGGGCGCGCACCCTGCCAAGAAGACGCGCAGCCCCAGGGTGAGCGCCCCCATCGACGACCCGCCGGGCGAGGACAACGCGGCCGGGGAGCCCGCCGCCCTCACCACCGTCGACCGCTACTACCTCGCCTGGACGGAGTACCAGACCGAGCACGGCGAGGAACCCAAGGCCGAGCGGCTCTCCGCCTACCTTGCTATCAAGAAGGGCATGACCGGCCGCGGCGGAAAGCCGGTCAGCCCGTCCACCCTGCGCCGCTACCTCTTGCCGTTCCGTGTCTACAACGTCTGGGCGGAACAGCGGGTGCGCAACGAAAGTCCGTCGCTCGACGCCATTGCGCAGGAATGCGCAGCCCACGGGATCACCGCGCAGCACAACAAGCCCCTCACCACCGACTACATTGTCGAGCAGGCCATCGACTTTGAGCGGCGCTGGCAGACACTGATCCGCCACCACGCGCAGTCCCAGCAGTGAAGGCTCGAGCCCCGCTCGCCACTGTGTAACTGGCTGCGTAATCTTGGCGTGCTTGTTCGCCTGGATCAGGGCCAGGAACTCCCGTCTGGCAGGACGTCCTGGACCCTGCGGGCGGCACGGCGCTCCATCCTCCACAGCAGGTGGGCGCCCCGGTCGCGAAAGCGGTGCCAGCGAGCCAGGCCCCATAGTCCGCGGTCGGCCAAGACCAGCGTCCCTGCCCCGATATGGGCTTCCAGTTCGTCGGACACGATCCGCTCGGAGTCTTTCCAGCCGCCGATCACCGCATCCAGTACCGCGTGCGCCGAGCACTCGGTCACCGCGACCACCCGGGCCTGCGGTTAGCCCATCGGACTGCGCTGCGAGCCGGATTTGCCGAACGTGTCCCGGTTGCGCGCCGTGTCCGGGACGGCCAGCAGCACCCCGTCCAGGGCCAGGACCCGCAGCCCGTGGAAGAGTTCCGCGCTCCGGCCCAGCGGCCGGGCCACAGCCCGAAACAGCTCTCGCAACACCGGCCAGCCCAGCCGCTGCCTCGCCCGTGTCAGAGAGGACTTGTTCACCCCGGCCCACGGCCGAAGCGTCGGCTCGCCGGCCTTCACCAACCGCAAGACCTCCAGCTAGTCGGCCTGCGGAAACAGGCACAGTGCGAGCACGAAGTACACCGTGAACCGGGCCGACAGCACGCGCCAGCGCTTCTCCGCACACCCGACCTCGGCAACGACCCGATCCACCAGCGGTCGGTCGCCGCCGGGCTCGCGGACACCGCGGCAATCGCCGCGACCGCACCGGTGCAGGCAGCCGCGACGTCTCGGGGCATCGAGGTCTCGCACTCTGCCGAGGCCGACACCCCCGGTACAGGCGGACTCCGCGCTCGCCGTCGTGTATTTCCAGGCCAGGGTGACGGCCATGCAGGGCTCTGTCGATGTCGACGTGAACGGCTCGGTCAGCGGGGGCTGGACATCACCACCTCGCTGGTGACCGGCCACCTGGCCTCCGGGGACCTGGTCAACGTCGCTGCCGTGGAGATCGACGGGCATCATGTCGCCAACGTCGTTGCGGTTCTGTAGTCACTCGGGCTGAGGCGCACCGGGCCGCGAAACCCCTTCGCCCAAGCATTCGTCCGGCGGGGCAATGTCGTCAAGGCTCGCAGTCCGCAAGAGTATCTGAGAAGTCGTCATGATCACGTGACGCGCTCGGCGCGGTCTGCGGTTCCCCTATACGGAGTGTCGTTGAACACCGCCCTGCGCCTGGTCACGGATGGGAGCATCATCGCTTTTGGCCACTGCGCTTCCACGCTGCGGCCGGAGCACAGGCCCATCTAGGGGAACAGCCGGAATACGGAAGAAACGCGCCGTTGGCCCAAGGCTTCGCGGGCCGGCGGGCTGTACCGCTATTTCGGCCTGCCGTGGTAAACCGTGCCCGGAAAAGAACGGACAAGACACCCCACCTATCATGCCCCTGACATGTGGGTTGATCATAAGAGTGATTTTCATCGTGTGATCCGTTCACTGGGCGTTCCGTCGCAGATCTCGCGCGACTCACATGCAGACTGAACCGCTCCATGAGACAGACAGCACAGTGGGAGGTTCTGTGAGTTCCGACCGGGCAAGAGTGCGCACCGGCGTGAGTCTGGCCGTGGCGCTGCCGCTCATCGCCGGCGGGCTGGTGTTCGGCTTGCCTGCGGCGCACGCGGCGGACGACCCGACGCCGGGCCGGGACACGCTCGCGGGGACCAAACCCTCGTGGGCCACGGCCGAAGCCGACAAGGGCGCGGCCTCCGACAGCGCCCGGGTCTCCGCCCGGGTGTACCTCGCCGGCCGGGACGCGGCCGGCCTCGCGGCGTACGCGAAGGCCGTGTCCGACCCGTCCTCGGCGTCATACGGCAGGTACCTGAGCGCCGGCCAGGCTCAGGCACGCTTCGGCGCGGCCAAGGCCCAGGTGGCCGCGGTCAAGGCGTGGTTGACGTCGGAGGGCCTGAAGGTCACCCGGGTTACGCGGCACTACGTCGCCGTCACCGGTAACGTCGCCGCCGCCCAGAAGGCGTTCGGCACGCAGCTGCACAACTACGCCAAGGGCGCCGGGACCTACCGCGCCCCGGTGAAGGAGGCCTCCGTCCCCAAGAGCCTGAACGGCGCCGTCCTGACCGTCACCGGCCTGGACGACGCGCCGCATATGACGACCCATCATGACCAGCTCCCGCCGCCGGAGAGGGTGGTCCGCGACTCCGGTCCGTTCTCGTCGTACTACGGCTCGAACATCGCGAGCACGCTGCCGGACGCATACGGCACGAAGATCCCGTACGCCGTGAGGGGCTACACCGGCAAGCAGCTGCGCGCCGCCTACGGCGCGGGCAGGTACACGGGCAAGGGGGTGCGCATCGCCATCACCGACGCGTACGCCTCGCCGACCATCGCGTTCGACGCGGCCACCTACGCGAAGAAGCACGGCGACGCGGCCTGGACCACCGGCCAGCTGCGCCAGGTCCTGCCCAGGAACTACACGCGGACCAAGAAGTGCGATGCGGCCGGCTGGTACGGCGAGGAGACCCTCGACGTCGAGGCCGTGCACGCGGTCGCGCCCGGCGCGCAGATCACGTACGTCGGTGCCTCGTCCTGTGACGACGACGACCAGCTCGACGCACTCAGCAAGACCGTCGACAACCACCTGGCCGACATCGTCTCCAACTCCTGGGGCAGCGTCGAGGCCCGCGAGACGCCGGACCGCGCGGCCGCCTACGACCGGGTCTTCCAACTGGGCGCGGTGGAGGGCATCGGCTTCTACTTCTCCTCCGGTGACGACGGTGACGAGGTCGCTAAGAGCAAGACCAAGCAGGTCGATGCCCCGGCCAACTCGGCATGGGTGACGGCGGTCGGCGGCACGTCGCTGGCGGTCGGCAAGGGCAACTCGTACCTGTGGGAGACCGGCTGGGGCACGGAGGGGGCGGCCCTGTCGACCGATGGCAAGAGCTGGCGCGGCTTCCCGGGAAAGTTCACCTCGGGCGCGGGCGGCGGCACCAGCAAGACGGTCGCCGAGCCGTACTACCAGAAGGGCGTCGTCCCGGACGCGCTGGCCAAGGCCCACGGTGCCACCGGCAACCGCGTCGTCCCGGACATCGCGGCCATCGCCGACCCGAACACCGGGTTCCTGATCGGGCAGACGCAGACCCTGCCGGACGGCAAGACGCGGGCGTACGACGAGAAGCGCACCGGCGGCACCTCGCTCGCCGCGCCGGTGATCGCGGCCGTCCAGGCCCTGGCCCAGCAGGCGCGCTGCGGCAAACCGATCGGGTTCGCCAACCCGTCGATCTACGCCAGGTACGGCTCGAAGGTGTACCACGACGTCACGGACAACCCCACGGGCTCCCAACTCGCCGTGGCTCGCGTCGACTTCATCAACCACTACGACGCGACGCGCGGGCTGATCACGTCCGTGGTCAGCCTCGGCAAGGACAGCTCGCTGAAGGCCGTGAACGGCTACGACGACGTGACAGGCGTGGGCACGCCCGCGAGCGGCTACGTGCAGTCGTATCGCAGGCACTGACGCCCGGGTCCGTCACCCAATGGCCGTACTCCGCTCCTCCTTCGAGGTGCTGAGGCCACAGCAGGAGGTATGCGACATCAGGAACGAGGCCGGTTCGCCGGCGGATTCCGGTGCCGAACCTGACCACCGGAATCGGCTCTACCGTCAGCGTGTGCTGGCGGACCACTGCGGAGACCGAAGGATCTCCAGCACTGCACAGCCGAAGGAATACCCCGATCCCGTCCCGAACAGGGCAACACGGTCACCGGGCCGCGCCTTGCCCGATTCCAGAAGGTGGGTGAGCCCTGCGGCCTGGTCCCCGGCGCCGAGATGTCCGACCCAACGGCCCCACGGCCATGTCGTACGCTCCTCGGCGATGCCGAACTCCCGATGCCGGGACTGCCAGTCGACGATGGCGTAGCCGGAATGCGGGAAGACGAACCACGCGACATCGTCGGCCGTGATCTCCGCTTCGCCAAGAGCCCGGCGAATGGTGGCCTGCTGGCCGCTTCCCAGCCGCGCCACGATCTCCGGCACGCTGCCGTGGGAACCGGCGAGGTACTGCTTGGCCCTGGCTCGCAGGTCCGTCGGCCTGCCGTGGGTGCCACGGCAGGCAGCCCACGCCAGGTCGCCGCGCTGCAACCCCTCGTACGTTGCGTCGCCAGCCAGAACGGTGGACATCAGCCGTGCCACGCCGCCCTTGCGCCGCGAGAGAACCAGCCCGGTTGCTTCGTCTCCACGGGGCTGCCCCCGGTCCGCCCGATAGCGGTCGAAGTCCGGGAGGATGTAGCGGTCTGCGGTGGTGATCAAAGCGGCAGAGTCCGAGCGATCGGCAGTGCCCGGTCTGCCAGCCCGCCGTCGGCCCAGGCGATGAAGATGCCAACGCCGATGCCGAGGACCGCGCCGAACAGGGAGATCACTGCGGACTCCAGCCAGACCATCTGTTTGATGCCGGAGCGGAACATGCCGATGGCGCGCAGCATCCCGATCTCCCGGGTGCGCTCGAAGACCGACATGGCCAGGGTGTTGATGACGGCGAGGACCGCGATGACCATGGCCATGCCCAGCAGCCCGTACGTCATGTTGAGCACGGTGTCGACATTGCCGGCCTCCTCGCGACGCAGGTCGTCTTCGTCCTGGACCTGGAGCAGCGGGCTCACCGTCTGCGCTCTGGGCGCAGGCCTGGCTGTGAGCACCGCGGCTTCGGCCTACGCGACACCGTAGACATCGACAGGCTCTACGTGCTGCCCTACACGAAGACCTCGGGCAGCTCCTTGCAGTCGCTCTACCCGGTGGCGCCCGCCGACTTCAGCCACTGACACCAGCACGACGGGCTGGCCCAGCGCGCGCACGCGGTCACGCGGACCGTACGGGAAACGTTGGGGGAGTGGCGCAGCCGGCCGCCCGTGTCCAACGAGGCTGCCCTGAACGAGCTGCTCGCCCACACGGCCCGGGACGTCGCCGCCCCCAGCCAGTAGCGCGCACCGCGCGGCCCTGCGTACCAACGTCTACAGCGCCTTGCGCACCGCCGTGCCCGAGCCGCCCAGGAGTTCGTTGATGAGCTGTGTCGTCTCCATCTCGAGCGAGCAGTCCAAGGCCCGGTTGACCTGTTGCACGCGGGTGATCGCGGTGTGCAGCCCGGAGCGGTTCCCGCGCGCAGCCTCAAGACGCATCCAGTCGCGGTACAATAGCTCAGCTGAGTCGTCTACATCGAGACCGGTCGCGACAGCCTGTCGCGCGGCGCTGAGGGCCCGCGGGGATGCGGTAGGTGGCCACGGTGTGCGCGACGTCGATGATCCGCGTGATCATCTCCTGCTGGAAGGCTTCGGCCCAGGGCAACGGCCGGCCACCGAATGGCTTGCCCCGCACCAAAGTCAAAGCCTTCTCCAAGTCGCTGAGGCCGGACGGGCCCAGCGGCAGCGCTCGTTCGGCGAGCTGGAGGAAACGGCTCCAGTCGCAGCGCACGGTCGATGCGAGCCGGTACGGGTCCTCGCCCGTCTTGCGGCGCGGCACGTAGAGGTTGCCGGAGGAGTCGCTGCCCAGGGAGCTACGCAGGCCCTGCATCCGTGCGTTGAGGGTGCTCGTCGACCACGGGCTGACGGGATCCATGTCGGCACACAGGACATCCGCATTTCGCCCGGGCCGGAAGTACAACAAGGCGGCCAGCTGCGCCATCCTCGGCCCGTGACCCGTGCTGTCCACGCCCGTCACCTCAACCGGACCCAGGACCCGGATCTCTGGTGCGTGCAGGTCCTGAGCCTCGCACTCTTCCGCCTCCGGCAGCGTGGGCTCCTCAACGGCGGCCAAGTCGTCGGCCTCCGCAGTCTGGGCCTCCACTGTTTCGGTGGAGTCCGCAGCAGCCGGGGAAACCGGAGCCGAAGGCACCGGTGCTCCGTTGCCCGGGCCGGCTTCGTCATCGCGCCCGGTCGACGAAGCGGCGGGAGAGAGGAGACGGAGCCCGGACGGATCGGTGCTGGCGGCGAGCAGGGCCGGGAAGACCTGACCGCTCACATCGGCTGCCGCTGCCGGAGACGGGATCGAGGCGGCAGTGGTTGCGGGTGTGGACTCCTCTGGTGATGTCTGCCCGGGCTGCTGCATGCTGTCGAGCTCGTCCGGGACGTCCTGCCAGGGCCCTTCGGCGGGGTGGGACGGCTGTCCGGATACCTTCAATGCGGTGGTGATCTGCTGGTAGGCGGTGTGCTCCAGGCGTTGCAGGGTGATGTTGGTGCCGGCGTAGTCGAGGTTCTGCGGCTTGCTGAGGGAGGCGTTGAGGATCTCCGCTTCGGGGAAGCGAGCGGCCGCCGTACTCGCCGGGGCGATCAGTGTGACGGGAACTGCCCCCGCCCGGTCGATGACGTCGGCGAACTGCCAGGCTGTGTCCTCGTCCAGCGAGGATGCGCACAGCAGCAGATACGGCTGGTGCTGGGTTTCGGGTATCTGGTGTGCTTCCAGCAGGCGTTCGCTCAGATCGCGCAGCGCGTGCGCGGCCTGGCGCATGTGGGCGATCCGCGTGGTGGGCAGCAGTTGCGGCAGTTCCTCGCCGAATCCCACGGTGACGACCTCGACGTCGGCCGCCCACGGACTCATCCCGAGTTCCAGGGCGAGTGAGGTGCACACCTCAGTGATGTGGACCGGGTTGCCGTCCAGCAGCAGCACGGGCAGCCCGGCGAGGTTGAGTAGCAGCAGGTCGCCCGCTTCGGTGCTGCCGATCGTGACCAGCCCCGGGTACGGTGCCCGGACGTCGCGGGCTGCGTCGTCCTCCAGGAGAGCGGCATCGGCGGGCAGGACCCACCAGCCGCCCTGCCCGGAGGTGAAGGGTGCGAGCGGTTCCTGGGTGAGGTCCTCGGGCAGCACCTGAACCGCACGGGTGCCGATCCGGGCGGCACGCAGCGGCGGCAGGACCGTGCTGCCCTCCTCCTGTTGGGCCACGTGGTGGGTCAGGGTCCGCAGTGCCACGTCCAGACGTGTGGCAGCGCTGGGCTCGGCGGCCGCCGTCAACTGGGCCTCCGCGGTGGACGTCTCCGACGCGATGGCGATCTTCTCGCCCGGCTTGCGGCGCCGGCGCTGCAGCGTCCGGCGCAGGGCGAGCGCCCCGGTGACGGCGGCGGCGAGCAGCGCGCCGGCGCCGAGCACGATGCGCAGGTTCAGCGGGCTGCTGGCCGGGGCTGTCGCCGGGGCCTCGGTCGCGCGGGAGGAGGCAGGGGAGCTGGACGGCTCGGCCGACGCCGACGGGGAGTCGGCAGAAGCCGAGGCGCTGGCGCTGGGCTTGGGTGTCGCGGACGCAGCGGCGGACGGAGAGGACTGATCCTGCCCGGGTTGTTCGGCCGGGCGACTGGACGGTGCGCTGGGCGCCGACGCCTGCGGCGCAGGTGTGGCGGTGCGGCTGGGCGGGGATGTCTGTCCATCTGCCGGGCCGTCGGGGTTCTGGGTGGTCGGGGGAGCGGTCTCCTGGCCATCCGACTCCTCTCCCTGGCCACGGTCTTGGTGCGGCTGGCCGGTCTGAGCGGCGGGCACGGTGACCTGCTGCCCCGGGCGAATCATGTCGGGATTGGTGATCTCGGGCAGGCCGTGGGGCTGTGGCTTGCCCCGGCTGGCCTCGAACAGCTGCGGCCATTTGTCGCCGTCGCCGAGCTGTTCCTCCGCGATCTTCGACAGGTAGTCGCCGGAGTGGACTGTGACGATGTGCCCGCCCACCTTGGTGGCAGCCGGGGTGCTGTCGCCCAGCTGCGTACGGACGCCTCCCGCCGACGCGGCGGGCTCGGGCATCTGAAGCTGCCAGCCAGGCTGCAGAAAGCTGTTCGCGTGGAAGACCGTGCCGTCGATCATGGTCCGGCCCTCGTTCAGGTCGGCGATTTCCCGCCACTGCTCGCCGTCGCCCAACTGTGTCTGCGCGATGCTCCACAAACTCTCCGCCGGGCGCGTCTGGCGGACTGTGTACGTGTGGGCCTTCGGCGTGCTCGCTGTGGGCGCCGGGACCTGATCACTGTCGGCGGCCTGTGCGGCCCGGTGCTGCCCTGGGATATGGGTGGCACCGGCGTGGGAGGCGGCCTGTGCGGGGGAGGCCAGCGCCGAACTCGTGGGAAGCAGGACGAGGACGCTGCCGATCAGGAGGGCTGCGGCCCGCTGTGAGGCACCCAGCCCGCGGGGAGCGCGCCAGGTCCGGCCGCGTAGCTGCGCGATCAGCTCGCGCACGGTGCAAAGGGCGAACTGTGCCCAGCTGAGCCAGCCCACCGCCACGAGCAGCAGCAGAAAGACCGATCCGGTGTCCTGCCGGTCCAGCAGATGAACGAGGTCGTCGTGGCCGGCGGCCCAGACGAGGGGGGTCACCCAGGCCAGCAGGAGCGGCAGACCGGCGACGAGCGCGGCCAGGACGAGCAGGCTCAGTACGCCCTTGAGGACCCGGGCCAGGGTGCGGCCGGCGACTGTGGCGGGGGAGGAGGCAGTGCGCATCAGATTCCTTGGGGAGCGGTGACGCCGTGCAGGAGGGTGGCGGTGCCGTGGCCGTTCACCGCGAGCGAGCCGATACCGACGACTGGCAGGAAGGCGGTGGCGTAGCTGCTGTGGACGGTGACGGTCAGGGTCTTGGCGTCCCCTGACACACTCACTGAGCCGGTGGCGCCGGCCGATCGCAGGTAGGCCTGGGCGGCCGCGACCGCGTTGTTCGGGTCGACGACGATTGCGGTTCCGCTGATCGCCTTGGCGGGGTCGATGGCCTGCCCGCCAGCCCGGGCGGCCTCGCCTGCGATGTAGTCGGCGCGTTCGGTGGCGCGCATCTTGCCGCCGCCGTCGACGGCGACGCCGATGATGCCGATCAAAGCGATGACGCACACGGCGACGAACACCGTCACGCCGCCCCGGTCATCCCCCCGGGCCCGGAGTATCCGACACAAGATCATCTGCCGCTCCGCTGCCTGTACTCATCAACGACCGACGTGGCCGTCGAGGTGAGCGTGTGGGACCCCGGCACCCCCGGCAGCAGCAGATCGGACAGGTTGACCGTGCAGGTCACGGTCGCGCTTACGGTTCCGACCTGGCCGACTGGCACATTCAGACCCGAGACGTTGATGCTGACGCTGGTCGAGGCGCACTTGATGCCCTGGTCGTCCAGCGATTCCGAAGCCGCCGTCTGTGCGGCACTCTGTGCGGAGACCGCCGTGCGGTGGATCGATGCCTCCCGTGCCGCGGCCTCCGCCGCGGAGTCGATCTTCGCCCCGGAGGTGACGATCCGCCCACCGGCAATCGCCAGACAGATGAACATGACCAGCAACGGGAAGATAATGGCGGCCTCGATCGCAGCACTGCCCTCATCGACGCGCAGCTGCGCAGCCCAACGAGCCCTGTATGGCACCTGGTTCACCCTCCCGGGACGGTCCAGCGCTCCACCGGGCCGGACGCCGACTGGGCGACCTGCAGGCCGGACAGGCCCGGAATCATCGACAGGGCGGTGCCGGAGACCTCCACCCGTACCCGCTGCCCGTCGCTGCTCGCCGACACGGTGTAGCCGCGCAGGCTGTCACCCGCGGTCCGTGCCAGCACCGAGCGTGCCCGCTCCGCGCGCTGGGCCGGGCTCGACTGGTAGGCACGGGCCGCGGTGGCGCCCTCACGGGCAGCGGTCACGGCTATCTGCCGGGCGTAGTACCACAGGGAGGCCTGGATGACGGCCACCGTGGCGAGCAGCACGAACGGGAAGACGATCGCCATCTGGATGCTCGTGTCCCCGCGGTCGTCCCGCCATCCACGCTCCTGCCACCAGGAGATGAGCCGCTGCCGTGGTCTCATCACAGTCCGGCGAGCTTGCCGTTGTACTTGGAGATCACCACGGCGATGGTCCCGGCGATCAGTACGGCACCGGTGACGGCGGCCACCCAGATGATGACCGTCGTGGTGGAGATGTCACCGCGGTCGGGACGGCGCGACGCCTCCTGAAGGCTTTCCTGCAGGCGCATGCTCAGCCGGAGCACGGTGTGGCGGGTGCGGGCTGCGATGTACTTCATCTTCGCTACCTCACAAGGTGAGTCGATGGTCAGACGGTGAGAATGCGGATCACTGCGGGGAAGGCCATCAGGAGCATCACGAGCACCGCGAGCAACGCACCGGGCGCGGTCATCTTCTCGCTGGCGGCGTTCGCCTCGGCGGCCTGATCGGCCAGCAACTCCGCATTAAGCGCGGCGGTGCGGGCCCGCAGCGCCTTGTAGACGGCGGTGCCGTCGGTGGCCGAGCCGCGCATGATGTCGGCGACATCGTCCAGCACGGGCAGTTCGTACTCGACAGCCAATTCCGTGAGCGCCTGGTACGGCGGGATCTTCTCCAGCCGGGCCCGGCGCAGTGCCCCTTGCAGATAGAGGAACGGCCAGCCGCGGCCGACCTCGGTGGCCTTCTCCAGCGCCTCGGCGGGCGCGACGTCGGCGGCCCGCTTGAGGGCAACGAGATCGATGTAGGCGGACAGGGCGTGCGCGAACTCCTCCCGCGCACGCTTGGCCTGGTCCCGCACCGCGAGGTCGGGCGTGATGAACAGCAGGACCGCGATGATGAGGCCGACGCCGGCCGGCACGTAGAAGGGCAGGCTGACCCCGGCGATGATCCACGGGATGGAGGCGAGGGAGGGGCAGAGCAGACCGAGACCGGCCAGTGCGGACTTCTTCAGCATGAACACCCCCGGCCCCTGCCCGAGCAGCGCCAGGTTGGTCGTGGGGACCCGGACCCCGGGCAGGCGCTCCAGGCGGGCCTGCAGCCATCGCCCCCACCGCTCGTCACGGTCCAGCTCCGGCTCGGGCATGGTCAAGGCGGCCGGGGCGCTGCGCGCGAGCGCCGGCCCAAGCGCGGGCTGGGGCCGCAGCATTTCCCGGACCAGCAGCGCGAGGCCGGCGCCGACCGTGCCGCCGGACAGGACGATGGGGAGCAGGTTCACGAGGGGACTCCTTCCGTCTCCCGCGCCGCAGGAAGAGGGGCGGCGTCCGCTACGGGTGCGGGGAGCCGGACGGTGCTGACCGGGTCGGCGATCAGGAACCGCGGGATGCGGCGGAACAAGCCCAACTGCCGCATCAGGGCGAGCACGCCGACGAATCCCACCGTCAGCAGGGCCAGCACAAGCTGGCCGAGCAAGGTCGAGTACGGCCTGGTGTAGGACGGCACGAAGAACCCGGCGACCACCACGCCCACGGTGATGATGGTCATCCACCGCACCGTGGTGCGCGGCTTCGCACGGTCCGCCTCGATGGACCGCTTCCGCGCGACCTCATCGCGCACGGTGCCCGCGAGGTCCTCCAGTGCCTGAGCCAGGCCCGGGCCACGGTCGTTGACCGACAAGATGAGCGCCGCGACCACCTTGTCGGCGGTGACGTCGTTCAGTTCGTCGGCGAACGTCCTCAGCGCTGTCTCTGGCCGCCAGCCCAGACGCAGCCGGTCGGACAGGTTCACGATCTGCTCGGCGAGTTCATCGGGCGCACCTTTACGGCTGGTGATCATCGCCTGTTCCAGGCCCATGCCGAGGCGGAGCAGGCCGGCCAGACGCTGCGTCCACTCGCTCAGGGCCTCCAGCTGGCCGATGCGCTCCTGAGCGATCAGCGCCGGATTGATCAGCCAGGGCACACCGACCACGGCCGTACCGAGCAGCGCCCCGCCCACGAAGTTCCCGGAGACCAGCCAGACGACGACGAACACCACGACCGCCGCGATCGTGAGGGCCCGCCGGCGCAGCCGGGCCTCTTCACCCAGCTCGCCTCCGCTGCGCAGGGCCTGCCACCTACGCCACAGCGGAGCCCTACGCGGTGCCGTGGTGCCCACGGCACCTGTCACGACACCGATCAGCCCGCCGACCACGGCCATGCCGCACAACAGCCCAAACAGCAGCGTCATCGGCTCACCCCCACCTTCAACGGCAGCGGCGCCGACCACGCCTCGTACGTCTGCTGCAGCAGAGACGACTCGAAGCCGACCCGGCGCAGATCGTCGATGCAGCCCGGGTCCATCCGCGGTACCGCCCGCAGTTCTCCCCATTCGGTGCCGGGGGAGAAGATGGTGTTGGTGGCCGGGCGGCCGCTCTCGCCGATCCCGGTGAGCTCCAGGACGTGGGAGACGTAGCGGTGGCGGCGGCCGCCGATCTGCGTCTCGTCCGTCATGTCGACGTACACGATCATGTCGAGGCCGTTGGCGGTCTGCCGGTAGGCGAGTTGCTCGGAGAGGTTGGCCTGGGCGAGCGCGTACAGCTCGGCGATCCGGTCGAAGACGATGTCCGGACGCCGCGCGTGGATCGTACACAGGTTGCCACCCGACCCGTTCGTCAGCGCCTGCATCATGGCGACGACTTCCGGGCCGCGGACCTCGCCGACCACGATCCGCTCCAGCGACATCCGCAGCGCCGGGTGCATCAGGTCCAAGAGCGTGACCTCACCGGCGCTACGGCCAGTGACGTCCTTCTCCCCGTTGGACTCACGGCTCAGCAGGGAGACCACCTGTCGGTGGTAGCCGTTGGCATGACAGAACAATTCGTTCTCGGTCTGGACGGTGGCGAAGCGGACCTCGGGGTCGAACTCCTTGAGCATCGCCCGCAGCAGTGTGGTCTTTCCTGCTTTCTGCTTTCCCGCGATCATGATGTTCTTCTCGGCGCGGACGCAGGCGCCGAGGAACTCGCGCAGGATCGGGTCGATCGTGCCGAGCCGGACGAGGTCGTCGAGTCCGGCGTGGGAGACCCGGTGCCGGCGGATCACGGCATAGGTCTTCGGCCCGAGCCCGGTGATCGCCTGCAGACGGGAACCATCCTTCAAGGACAGGGCCAAAGTGGGGTTCGCGGTGGAGATGGTCCGCTCGTTGTGCCCGGAGTCGCGGGCCAACTCCCGCAGCAGTTCGAGGAGTTCCTCCTCGGAGTCCGCGATCGCCCCGACCATGCGGCGTTCGCCGTCGCCGTAGTCGAGCCACACCTCGTCGGGGCCCTGGATGATGATGTCCTCGACCCGTTCATCGTCCAGGTACGGCTGTAGGCGGCCGGCCCGGAACAGCAGGTCGTAGACGGCACGCCGCAGGACTTCGTCCTCGTGCGGCGTCATCGCGTTCGCGTCCGACCACAGCGCGACCGCCTCGTTGATCCAGTCCAGGCAGCGCTGTTCCTCGCTGGCCCGGTCCATGTCCGGGGAAGTCTTCAGCAACTCCTCGCGCTGCTTGGCGACCTGGGCCGCGATGTGCCGGGCCACTTTGTAGTCGACCATCACCTGCGGGACCTGAGTGCCGAGGACCTGGGTGCTGGAGGTGGCGGGACGCGCCGAGTGGGGCTGCGAGGGCTGGCGGGGCGGCGGGGGCACGCTGGGATCGGGGTGCAGAGGCCTGGCGCGCATGGTCACCTCCCCGCGGCGAAAGCGGCGCGCGGATCGAGACGGGAGCGACGTAGGGCAGCCCGTTGGAGCAGCAGATTGGTGCTGGTGCGGGCGGCCTTCATCAGATCCGACCGGGTGAAGCGGCGTGGCTGTTCGTTACCGTCGGACAGCACGCGGGCGTCTTTCGGCACATACGGCAAGGTGGCGACTACCGGCACCTGGAGGACCCGCTGTACTTCGCCTGCGGGATAGGGGCCTTCGTCGATCAGGATCAGCCCGACGTCACCGACGCTGTCCTCGAGCATCTTGACCCGGGCCTGGGCGGCTTGGAGGCAGCGCAGGGTGTTACGCACCACCACGAACACGGCATCCGCCTGCTCCGCCAGCACCCCGGAGCAGCCCGTGGCTCCGCGCCGGCCCAGGTCGATCAGGACATCGTGTCCGTGCTCGGCCTCGATGCCCCGGAACATCTGGGCCAGGCCCTTCCACACCGAGCTCAGACTCGCTGCCTGCGCGGGGTCGGTGATGCCCGGCAGCAGCAGCCGGTCGTGCGGCGACTGCTCGCCGTCCTCGCCGCCCAGGTCGATCAGCTGACGCCAGAACGACTCGCTGAACTCGCCCTGACGGGCCGCGACCGACAGGTTCCGCAGCCCGTACCGGTCACCGAGGCTGCCCTGCAGCAGCCCATGCAGCACAGCGCCACCGTCCGGGTCGCACTCCGCCAGGATCATCCGCCGGCCCGGCTCCAGCGGCCACGACAGCAGCAAGGCCAACGCGCTCGTAGTCACTCCGGGCGCACCGCTGCACCCGGCCAGCGCGATCACAGCCATCAGTTGCCGTCCGGGGCGGCGAGGACCAGGCGCAGCGTGCCCGCCGACACCCACGCGGCGGCCGTCGGCCCGTCCGCGCTGGAGGTGGCGACGTCGACGACGACGATCCCCGTGCCAGGGGCGGCATCGGACGCCTTCACCACCCGTCCGTCGATAGTCTCGGGCGTGGCACTGGACGTCTTGCCGGTGTTGTCTGTGGCGCCCTGCGCGGGCACGTGGACCAGCTCCACCTTCTGACCCGGCATCAGCGTGGTGGCCGGTACCTGTTCGGGCTTGAGCCCGATCGGCACCAATTGCTCCCCAGCCTTCACCAACGAGTCCTTCGTCACCTGAGACGTAGCCAGGAGAGAACCCGGCTTGAGCTCCACAGCGGCACGCTTGCCCACCACCGACTTCAGATCTGTGCCGCGCACGGCCTTGACCGTAGGGTCCAGGGCGACGGAAGCCTTGCCCAGGTCGTTCTCGGTGAGGACCTGGCCCACCTGGACGTCACGGACAACGGTCACCACATCAGTGCGGTTGCCGACCTGGACCAGCAGGACGGCAACGCCAGCCCCTCCAGCGGCGATCAGCGCCAGCGACAGCGCGATCACGCCTGGCCGACGCCTACGGGCCGACACCCGCGGGGGAGCCACCGGGCCAGCCGCACGCCCCTGCTGGGGGACTCCACGCGGGGCTATGTCTACACGTTCTTGGGTCTTGCTCACCGTTCTGTCCTTCCGGCGGCTCTACCTGACGACCTGTGCCTCGCCGATCGCTACCTGTTGCTGCGACTGTCTGATCGCCGTCAGTTGGCCTGTCTCGCCGCCACCGTTCACGTGCCAGTTCACCGTCCACGTGGCTATGGCGGCTACGGTGTACTTTCCGCCCGCCTGGGTGGCTGAGGTGCTGCTGTAGGTATGGCCACAGGTTGGAGACTCCTGCTTGCCGTACGAAGCGCTGTACGCCGTGCCTGGGCCGTTGCACGTGACCGCTGAGCCGTCGCCCATCTTCCAGTCAATGCGTGAGACCTTGGCGACCGCGGTCACCGTCACGCCGCCGGCCGAGGCACTCGCGGAATTCGGCCCGTAGGTGGTGGTGCTCTCGTGCACCCACATCCACATCGGCATGCCGATGAGGTACTTGCCGTTCGCGGCCGGGTTGGCGATGTCCGGCCCCAGGAGCGTCATTTTGTCCAGGGCCTGCTGCGCGAGCTGGGCGGGATCAACCGTGGCCACCGGTGCGGTAGCGGACCAGAACGTCTGCGAGGGTCCCATGAGACCCACGGCGCCGGCAGCAGCCTGCGCCAAGGGGCATATCCGGGTGTAGACGGCTCCGTCACCAGGACTGTGTCCGTCCCACAGTGGGCTTCCGGCCGGTAGCTGCGGGTCCATCTTCGTCACGATGCAGGGACCTGGCACGAAAGGCTGCTTGCCGCTCTTCCGCGGGGACGGCGGTTTGTCGTCGCTCGAAGCGGCAGATCCGCCGACACCAACTCCTACACAGACTTTGACGGACGCACAGGAACCGACGGTGGCCGACGGCGTCGGATCGGGTCCGGCCGCGACAGCACTTGTAGAGGTGCTCATGCCCAGGACAAACAGGGCGCTGGCCGCCCCGGCGAGACGTCTCAGCATGCCCGGTTTTCCGGCTTGTCCTCGAGCATGACCCACTGCTTCCCCCACCTCTCCGCAGTCACGATGCTCACGTACTTGGTGCGACGGCTCTTGGGCAGGACTACTTCACTCTTCGTCTTGGCGTCCAGAACCTTCCACAACGAGACGTCGATGCAGTCCGTGATCTGCGCCGACGGGACCTTCCTCTGCAGATCCAGGCTGGTGACCTTGGGATCGATACGTGGCTTGCCCTCGATGACCTGTCCCGCTGTCTTCAGGTTGTGCAAGTCGCTCTGGACCAGTCCCAGCGCATTGCCCTTGGCGTACCTCTTGAGATCGGTCCCGTCCATGCTCGCCTTCGAGTAGGCGATGACCCCTTCCTCCCAGTAGTGCCTGTAAGCGCTGATGACATCCTGCTTGGCGGCAGCTTCCGGATCGGCGGATGAGGTGGCGGGCGCAGGTGTGCTGGCTGTAGGCGAAGGGCTCTTGTCCGAGCTTCCCGAGTCGTTGCTGCTGCAACCAGTCAGTACGACCAGGCCTCCCGCGAGCAGCAGAGCAGGCACGTGCGTTCGGATGCGAACAGAAGCGCGCCTTCCCGGACGTCGCTGTGCACTGGTCATCAATATCTCCCCGTGTGCTTGATCTCATAGACCGGTGCTACGGTTGCCGCGCGGCAATCCTGCTTGACGGCCTATGTCAGCTGCGGTGATGCGTCTGTGTAGTCGCAGGATTGCGCTCGCAACGCTCAACTTCACAGCTTTGTATTGGAGTTCACTCGTACAACTTGGGGCGTAGTTGGTCACTTTCGCAACCAGTTGTCGATTTATGGCCCTTGACTGACTCGTTCTTGCTGGTGTATTGCCCGGCGTTTGTGCTGCTCATCGCCAATGGTGACCAGGGGGTGGATGTTGGAGGCCATGCTTCTGGCTGGCTGGGAATCGAGGGGGCCCTCGAACGTGCAGCCCTAGCCGGAGCCGACGAGGCCCTGAGTCTCCAACGCAATTCGGCCACGCAGCACGTATGCCAGAGTTCGGCGAAGCCGTCGCCGCCGCACAGGCCATGCAGGCAACGACCGTTGCCCGCCGCTCTGCTCAGCATGCGTCCCTCGCGCACGCCCGGACTGCAATCAGTATCGCGCATGCCGGAGACCGGCGGACGGCCCTGAGTTCTCTCGGCCGGGCCGAAGGCGCCCTAGGTGTATTGCCTTGAGAGGTTGGGTGGCACGGGGTGCGCGCCCGCGCCATTCATCTCTGGCGTGCGCGCCTATCGTGCGCCCGTGCCCGACACTGCCCCGCTCACTGCCTGTCAGGTCTGATTGTCTCCCGTTGGGCCGGACCCTTCTATGCTCTGCCTCGTACTTTGATCGAACTGGGGAGGGGTCTCGTGCGTCACCTTCGGCGTGGGATACGTGCTCACGTATGGGTGCTGGCAGCCAGCTTGACGTTGTCCGTGGCTGGATGCGGTGGCGGCAAAACGGTTTCTCACGCGGGCGGCGGTGCCACGCCAAGCCACGGGCGCCCCCACATCGGCCCGTCCCATACTGCCCAGGCCACCAGTCCCGGCCAGGGAAACGGCTGCGGGCTGACCGACACCAACCAGACCCCGCCCACCAGCACGCCCAAAGACGTCACCTGGCAACTCATCAAGGGCGATGCACTGCCCGCTTCACCGAGCGCCGGCCCGGGCAAGATTGAAGGTCCCATCGCCCGCTGCTACGCCCACACGCCACTCGGCGCACTGATCGCCGCCTCCCAGATCGGCGACCGGCTGGGTTTGGCGTCCAACCGCGAAGGAACCGAGATCCTCAAGCAACAAGCCGTCCCCGGCCCGGGCGTAGACAACGATCTCCGGATGCTGGCCGGGCCCGAGATGGGTGACGGCAGCAGCGACGGGCAACTGGCCGGCTTCCAGTTCGTCGACTACACCCCCGACACTGCCGTCATCAACCTCGCCAACCGAATGAACAATGGCACCTTCAACGTCGCAACCTTCACGGTGAAGTGGCTCGACGGGGACTGGAAAATCCAGATCCAGGCCAGCGGTGCAGACAGTTCCAGTGTCTCCCAAGTCGCGAGCCTGGCCGGGTACGTTACCTGGAGCGGCACCAACTGAGTGGCTGTCGAGGGCCTTGCCGAGTGCGGATGCCAGCGGACCGGGCAGCCGCCGCGGGTTCGCCGGCGCTCGCGCTTTGGTGGGTTCCCAGTCTATGAGCTCGTAACGCGATCATGATCGGGCCTTTCTTGGCGGCAGCAGCGGTTCGATCAGTGCCCACAGGTCCTCGTCCACGATCCACGGCCGAGTACTCACAGCATCACGAACGGCCGAATCATCAGAACGGTCACGCCCGACCAGGCCACCTCAACAAGATCGTGTTACGAGCTCGTAGCTTCGGGAGCGGGGGGAAAGGGCTCAGGGCTGCATGAGCGTACCGGTGTCGGTGTTCGCGCCGCAGAGGACGACGCACACCTTCTCCCCGTTGCCGGGCCGATAGCTGCGGCTCGGCGTCTTGCGCCGGGTCTCCAGGCCCGGCTCCCGAAGGTGCTGGTCGGCAGCGAGCAGGGCCGCCAGAGCGGTGGCGGCACCGTGCTCGACGGCGAGGCGCCGGTGGTCCCACAGTGCGTGGCGGGCGCTGATGATGTCCTCGTCGGACACGAGGACGGAGTGGACGCGGTCCTGCTGGGCGGCGTGCAGGGCCATGGCGGAGGTGCGGCGGGCGCCGAGGGAGTCGGCGGCGATGGACTGGACGGGAACGTCGACCAGGTGGCCGGCCTCGATGGCGGCGTTCAGTGCGCGGCAGTTCTCCGGCTCGACGGCGATGGTGCGGATGCCGTGGTGCTGGGCAGCGGTGGCCACCCCGGCGAACAGGCCGCCGCCGCCGACCCCGACCACTGCGGTGTCCAGGTCGGGGAGGCGCTGGTGAATCTCTTCCAGCAGGGTGCCGGCCCCTGCTGCGATCAGCGGGTGGTCGTAGGCGTGGGAGGGGAGTGCGCCGGTGGTGGCGGCGAACTCCTCGCAGGCGGCCAGAGCTTCGGCGTACTCGGAGCCGGCCAGGCGGACATCGGCACCGTAGGAACGGAGCTTGGCGACCTTCACCTCGGGTGCTGCGGCAGGCAGGAAGACGGTCGCGGGCACGCCCTGCTGCTGGGCGGCCCAGGCGCAGGCCAGGCCGGCGTTGCCGCCGGAAGCGATCGTCACCCCGGCCTCGGGTAGGGTGCCGGCTTCGCGGTGGGCCTGAATGAAGTTCTGGGCGCCGCGGGCCTTGAAACTGCCGGTGTGCTGCATGAATTCCAGGGCCAGCCACACCTGACACGGTTCCTCGGGCCGGTCATCGAGGGGGTCGCGGTGGCCGGTGCGGATCGCGCCCGGGTCGAGCGGTGCGAGGGTGACGGGGCGGATGCGCCCGGCGATCCGGTCCGTTGCGGCCTTGATATCGCCGTACGTGAGTTGGGGCACGCTATTACTCCTGCGGTGAGATGGTCATGACCAGACGATGAGCTGGCCGGTGGTGGTGAGGCCGAGGAAGACTGCGAAGGCGATGCGTCGGCCGGTGGGGTTCGCCTCCACGGAGTGGAAGTTGGCCGGGTTGAACAGCAGGGCGTCGCCGAGGCGCGGGGTCAGGCTGATGTGCTGGCAGTGCTCGACGGTCTCGGCCCGGTAGCCGTAGGCCTGGCGGTGCTGTTCGTCGGCAGGCTCCCAGCGGTGGCGCCACACGGTGGTCGCGCCTCCGGCATCGGGGACCGCGACCCAGACGTTGTAGGCGAGCTGCGCGACCACTTCCTGGTCGAACAGGCCGTCGGGGAACTCGCGGTTGATGTCGTCGTAGTGGACGAGCGCGCCGGCGTTGATCTCGCGGAAGGTGCCGCCGAAGACGGCGCGTCCACCGATGGTGGCCGGGGCGACGGCGGCGCCCCAGGCGGAGCCGAGGAGGGCGAGGGAGATGGCGATGGGGTCCGGGCGCATCCCGGCGCGCTGCCAGGCCGTCCGGGCGGTCTCCGCGTCGTGCCAGTAACGGTCGGCGTTCAGGCGGCCGTCGGGGGTGCGGTAGTCGTTCAGGGCCGGGCCGAACCGGACGATCGAGGTCGGCACACGGTCGGGGTCGTAGTCGGCGGTGGGCAGCCGGTCCAGTGCCGTCATCGCGGTCTGGCAGACGGTGGGGTCGAGGAAGTCGGGGACGCGGACGGCCGCGAGAGTGCCGGCGGCGAGGGTGGCCAGGTGCCGGTCGGTGAAGGACTCGCTGTCGAGGGCGGTGAACAGCGGGTCGAGAGCCGTGGTGCGGAACATGTCGCCTCCGTGAGGATGCATGAGCCTACCGTGACGGTACGCCGTACCGTACGCTGTCTCGCATGCCAAGGCGATCTGCTTCCCTGGACCGCGCGACGCCCGAACGCATCGCGGATGAAGCCCTGTTGATCGTGGATCAGGACGGGCCCCACGCACTCAGCTTCCGCACCCTGGCCGCAGCCTTGAACATCTCGGTGGCCTCGCTCCAGCGCCGCTGCACTGACCTGGCCGGACTGCTGGACCTGGTGACCGACCACCTCGCCGCCCACCTGCCGGACATACCGTCGGGCACCGACTGGGCCACGGCCACTGAAACGCGGTTCACCGCCCTGTACCAGCTACTGACGGCCCATCCCGGCCTGGTCGCCCTGCGCGGCGACCGACCCTGGCTCGGCCCGCAGTTGCTGAAGCGGCTCGTGGAACCGCAGCTCGCCGACTCCCTCGCCGCCGGTATGACCCCGACCGAGGCAATCACCACGTACCGGCGCCTCTACCTGCTGACCCTCGGCAGCGCGAGCTTTGTCGACCACCGCACCCCGAAGGCCGCCCAGGCCACCACACGCCGCGCACTGGCCGGGCTCGACCCCGAGGAATTCCCAGTGCTCACCGGGCACCTCACCGAGATTCTGCCGGCCGTGGTCGACCACGAGGTGTACTACGGCGCGCTCCGCCAACTGATCCAGGCCGCTGAGCCTTCCCGAGCTGCCGTCGGGAGGGAGCCCGAGTGACCACAACCGCCACCTCCAGCTCCTTAACCCGACCATTCGTGATCGAGGATGGCGTGCACGACAGAGTCACGCCACCGCCCGCCCTTAAAGATGTGCTCGCGGATCGTGCCCTCCTCGACCATGCCCGCGGCTGCCATGGTCTTCGCCGACGCCTCGTTGATCGGGGAGCGCGCCCCCCAGATGCGGTGAAGGCCAAGGTCCTCGAACCCGAGGCCCAGAAGAAGGCGTACGGTCTCAAGACCGTAGCCGACGCCCCACGCATCAGGGCGCAGCGCGAAGCCGAAGGTGGCTGCGCGCTGCTGGTGCGGGTCGAGGGCCATCCGCCCGAACCCGATCACTTCGTTCGTCTCGCGCTCCACGACGGCCAGCGCGTACTCGATGCGCGGCTCTTCCCTCGCCGAGGCAATGGACCGGGCCACGATGTGGGCGACCTGGTCGCGGGTGCGCGGCTCGAACGACAGGTGTTCCGTGGCCTCGGGGCTGCCGTAGATGGCGAGCACCGCGTCGACGTCCTCGATGGCGAGTTCACGGAGGGCGAGCCGTGGGCTGGAGCGCGTGACCGGGTGCATGCCCGGACCCTACCCTCGCGGCAGGGTCGGCCGACTGGCAGGGAACACCTCGATCTCCGCGCACAGGTCTCGTGCAGCGGCGGCATCGTGCGCGGGACTGCGCGTGAGGGCCTGGCGGACGCGCAAGGCGGAGACGACGATGCCGTTGTTGCGGTGCGAGACCGGGAGGTCCAAGACGGGCCGGATCGCCTCGGCGGCACCCTCGACGTTGCCACCGAAGAGGCGGATCAGCGCAAGGTCGCACTGAGACCCGGCGAGGTCTCCGAAGGCTCAGCTCCGGGACGTCGGATCGCTGAAACCCTGCACAGCTGTCTCGGCATGTGCCGCCAGCTGCGCGCCGCCATGGCCGAGCAGGGCCTCCGACTCCACCGCGTAGTAAAGCTGCTTCTCGGCGGGGTAGGTCAACAGTCCACCGAGTTGATCCAGGTCGTCGGGTACCACGCGCTCGCGCCTGTCGTCTGCCTGCTGATTGAGGGCCAGCACGGTATCTGCGTCGCCGAGGACGGCGGCAGCGCGTGCCTGAAGGCCCAGGAGCCAGAGGCCCACGGTGCCGTGCAGGTTCGCTGCGGTCTCCGCGCCCTGAGCCGCGTAGTGATAGGCGTCGCTCGGCTTGTCCGCCCAGTAAGCGATGAGCGACTTCAGGCCGTCGGTGAGCGCGATGAGTCCGGGGTGTTCGGCGTCCCGAGCGCACGCTGCGGCGACTCGGGTCATGGTCAGCGCCTGGTGTGGGATCTCCATGTCGTTGAAACCCTTTGCCACCAAGAACGAAAGCACGGCCGCTTTGACGTTGAGGTCACGGAGCTGCGAGGGCCGTACCCTGCCGCCCTCCAGCAGGCAGAAGACCTGGTTCTGGGTCTCCAGGAGGTCTTCCCAGATGGTGGACAGGGGCTCCCGCGGGTAGGCGACGACCAGACGCTGCACCTCGTCATCAAGCAGGCCAAGTGTGTCGTCGCCTACTGCCTCGCGGTCTTTTCCGAGCAGGAAGTCCTTTGCGCGTCGCACAGCCATCGCGCCCGTCCTTTTCATCTCGTTGAGGTCCACATCGGTGTCGACGCGGGGGTGAGTCGGTGACGCGCCGGCCAGCGGAACGAAGGTCGGCTTGGAGCCCTCGGGGACATCGGTCCAGAGGGTTTCGATGCTGTGGCCAAGCATCTCCACGATCACGGGCCGGAAGACCCGCTGCGGCTTGCGGCCCTCGTAGATCCATCCTTCGATGGTCTTCGGGGCAGGCTCTGCATTCGTCACTCCGAGTCGCGTCGCCGCCTTCCGATAGTGCGGAAGGAAGTCGTCAGGGGTCCGTACGCCTCTCTCTTCGAGAAGGCTCCGGGAGAACAACAACTCTGCCTCCCCATCACCACGCGCCGGGCAGGTCACCGCTCCGACGGTAGAAGGCTGTCTCAGTCAAGTTGCCCTCATACGAAGGTACTTATTGACTCCGAGGTGAGTCCGGGGGAAGGCCGAGGTTCTCCGTCAACTCGGCGCAGAAGACCGAGGTTGGTTAGGGGGTAGATCCGTCTGCACGCCGTTGCAACGCTCGTCACAGCCCTCGCTGAGAGTGCATGACCGAGCACAGAATTCAGGGAGTCCCCCGTGAACCCGCCCACGAACTACCCCGCCATCCCCGCCGCCGCGCGGCACCCCGACGAACTCCCGCTGTGGCATGGGTTGCCCGCCCAGCCTGCGTTCCCCGCCGAGGAAGCGCCGGCCGAAGAAGGGGGCGTGTGGTGACCGAACCCAGAGCCCTGGCGCCGGTGCTGCGTGGGGAGGCCCGGGTCCGCCGGGCGCAGGCAGAGCAGTGGATGCTCCAGGCCGCCGAGTCGTGCAACACGGCCGGTATGGAGTGGACGGATCAGGGCGTGGCCGTGCTGACCGCCGGGCGTGTGTGGGACGTCGTACGGGCGCCTTACACCGTCCTCTCGCGCGACTTCGACCGCGGCACCGACCCGCAGCAGCTGCGTCGCCGGGTGGACGCCTTGCAGGTGTCCGGGGCGGTGTTCTGCGACTCCTACCGGCCCTTCCTGTACTTCCTGGTGCCGCCGGGCACGGACCAGCACTGGCCGCACGACGGCGGCCCGGCCGGCGTGGAGTGCCTGGGCGGGACACGGCCGTACATCCACCACATCGGGGTGCCGCGCCTGGACTACATCTCGCCGCCCGGCCTGTTCTGGCTGGTGCCCCCGGACAACGGCGGCCCTCGGCTCACCGACCCGGCGCACCTCTACAAGGTGCTGCACGCCTTGAAGACGCAGCCGGTGATCGCGTGAAGCGCATCGACTTAGAGGGCACAGGCACTGCCCTCTTCGTGGCCGCTCACCTCGCTGCCTACACGCTGCTCGGCATGACCATCGCCGACGACGTTGCGGGTCCCATACGACCGCAGCCGCGCCGGATACACCGCTGAGCCACCCCGACCCGCCGCCCGAACAGGGCGTCTCATAGACCGGCGCCGGACGTGCGCGTTCCCCTCCCCCTGGCGCACGGCCGGCGCCTTCCATCTTCCGTTTCGTCACCGTGAAGGGAGCCCCCATGTCCGCACCGACACCACTCACCCACAAGGGCCGTCCCGTTCCCTACATCGCCTCCTGGAGCGGCGAGCAGATTCGGATGCCGCGCGTCCTGGTCACGTCCAGGGGGATCAGGCTGGCGGGGCGCCCGCGGGACCCGTCGGGGGTGACGTGGAAGCCGTTTCGGGACAGGCCCGGTGTGGGCGAGCCCATTTACGACCGCGTTCACCCCCTGCGGCAGCGGCACGTGATGCAGAACATGCTGTGCCAGGTGTGCGCCCAGCCCGTGGAACGCGACGAGCACGGCTGGCCGTGGCTGCTGGAGGACCACCGCGGCGAGCGGGGGTGGCCGGAGGACGAGGTGACGACGCACCCGCCGGTGTGCCCGGCCTGTCAGCCTGTGTCTGCGCTCCAGTGCCGACACCTGCGGGGCAACGTCGTCTCGGTCCGCGTCGGCCGGGTCCTGACCGACGGCGTGTACGGGAAGCTGCACCTGCCCGGCCGGCCGCCGAAGATGACGATCCTGTTCGTGGGTGACGCCCAGCTGCCGTGGATTCTCGGCGGGCAGGCGGCGGCGACTCTCGCGGACGTCACCCTCGTCGACATGCGCACCCAGGCCCCGGTGTCCCGAGAGGCGGTACGCCGATGACCGCCCTCGGGACGCCGGCCGCGCCACTGCGCGTCGACGCCGCCCGGATCCGCCGCACGTACGAGGCGGTCTTGCTGAGTCCGCGATTGCCGGCGGGCGAGGAAGCCCGCGCGCATCTCGCCGGGCTGCTGCGCGGGCACATGCGGCTGACCCTGCCCGGAGCAGAGGCGCGGCTGACGGACCTGCCGGTCGGCTTCGACTGGGAGACCGTCGAGCACGTCGTTGACAAGGCCCGCAAGGTGCTGGAGCGCCCGGTGCTTGGGGCGTCGTCGGCCGAGGACGTCTACGACCTGGCGACGATGTCCCGGGCGCTCCTCACCCTGCGTCAGTTCCCCTCCAAACGAGCCATCACAGACCCCTGCCCGGTGGCCGGGTATGCCACCGAGCCCCGGCCGTTGGGCAGGCCCAGCACATCCGTCCGTAGAAGGCTCACCGAGGAAGGAAGCCTCAATGTCTCAGGCCGAGTTGCCCGCTCCGGGCGTCCTCGCCGACGCCGCGAAGCGGATCTTGGGTGCCATCAAGCGCGACCGCGAGTTCCCTGCATTCCAGGCCGCGAGCCTGGAGCCCTCCGAGGACTGGCAGTGCTCCACCGGGTTCCCGGTCGTTGAGCGGTGGAACCTGGATGCTGACGCCGAGCCGCTGTTCGAGGAGGGCCTGCGCGCTCTGGCGCTCAAGGCTGCGGTGTACGAGGCCACCAGCGACGACCAGGCTGCGGAAATCGCCATCGCCGTCCCGGTCGACGAGATGACGCACGCGATGCTCGCGCAGGCGCAGCTGCTCACACGGATCGCGACACGCGTCGGAGCCGTCATCATCCACCAGACCAACCAGGAACACACCGACTACCGTGCCGGCGGGTACACCCACGAGTGCGACCAACTGGCATGGGGTGAGCCGCCGACCCGGTACTGGCTGGACCACGGGGAGGTGATCCGGCGCCGCGACGTGCTGGCCGGCCTGTACGCGAGCATCGGCATGGGCCGCTCTGGCCGGGAGCACAGCATCGACTTCGCCGCGGCCTAGCCGAGCGCGGCGCGTAGCACTGCCGTGATGTCCGTGTCCGGGTTCGAGGCGAGCAGGAATTCGGTCGCCTGTCGGATCACGTCGTCACAGACCTCCGGCGGTGCCGCGTCAAGCGCCGCGCGTACCCACGCGGGGACCTCGCCGGCCTCTACGGGCGGCGGGGTCTCCCACGGCAGCGGGAGGCCGTCGGTTGCGTACGGGGCGGCCGGCAGCCCGACCCGCTCGGGGTGCAGGCACACCGGTACGCCGGCCGCGGTGAACCGGTGGCCGGTCTTCGGGTCGAACGGGCAGTCGCGGGAAGGACGTTCCGCGGCATCGAACTTGCCGCCCGGGAGCCGCAGCGACGGGCACACGCCGCACACCGGCCTGCCGTCCCGCGCGAACGGCCCGCTCCGCTCCGTCATTCCTGCACCGTCTCCCGCCGTGTGGTGGGCAGCACGGTAGCCGAAACGCCCGCGCCGCCCGACCAGGGTGAACCTCCGGGCGGTGCGGACGACAGACCGTCAACCGATAGGAGAAGTCTGTGACCGACCTCGGAATGCTCACTGGCCCCAAGCAGACCCGCCGGGATCTCGGCGGTGGGGTGGGTTACGCGTTCAGCGGCCAGCACTTCGACGCCCCCGCGGACCTCGACATCGAGACCTTCACCAGCAGGCTCGCCGCCCCCCTCTCGGCGATCGTCCAGGTCACCAAGCGCTGCGACATGGACTGCGGGTTCTGCAGCGAGATCATGCAGAAGCCCGACCCCACCCTGAAGGACCTGGAGACGATGGAGGCCAACCTGGAAGGGGTTGCCCGGGTCTTCCTCAGCGGCGGCGAACCGCTCATCCGCCGCGACTTCATCGACATCGTCGACATGTACCGCGAGCGGCACATCGTCGCCGTGCCCACGAACGCCACCCACGGCCTTCAGCACGCCAAGGCCCTGGCTGGGAAGATCGCGTACGCCAACATCGGCCTGGAAGGGCCACGCGCCACGGTGCTGCGGGTGCGCGGCGACTACGACAAGCAGATGAAGGGGGTGCGCGCCCTCCAGGACGCCGGCGTCCCCCTCGCGCTCTCCTCGGTGGTGTACCGCTCCACCCTCTCCGCGCTGCCCTTCACCATCCAGATCGCCGACGTCCTCGATGCGACCAAGGTGAAGTTCATCCTGCCCCTGCGGAAGGGCAACGCCCTCAAGCTGCCCGAGCACGAGTTCATCACCCAGCAAGAGGCCGAGGACGCCTTTGCCCGGCTGAAGGAAGCCAGGGCCGAGCACATGTGGACCCCGGCCCTGCGCATGACCACGTGGACCCCGGAGAATGAAGGCCACATGATCGTCATCGAGCCGGACGGCAACGCCCAGGCGTGGCCGGTCTACGACGCCGAAGACCTGTGGGAGCCGCTGGGTAACGTGCTCCACGAGCCGATCAGCGCGATCTGGGAGCGCTACCGCTTCAAGAAGAACCACGTCTCCAAGTACGTCGGCCGGTCCATCCACACGGTCCTCCAGGGAGCATGAGGTGCGGCACCTGACGAACCTCGGCTGGGCGGACACCCCCTTCGGGCCGAGTACCCGCCCCGTGCAGAAGGCGACGCTCCACCTGGGTGCGCTGGCGATGCTGTGGGGCGATGATGCCGGTGACCCGGTCATCATGGGCGCGTCCCTGGTGGTGGTACCCGTGCACCGCACCCGGTCCCTTCCGGTCAGCGCCGACCTGGTGAACTTCGGGTACCGCGTGATGCTGCCCGAAGGACCCGGCGACAACGAGCAGATCCTGACGGAGATCGACAGCATCCTCGTCCAGGGCCGCCGCGACGCCCAGGTACTCGCCTGGCACAGCGGCGGCGACGACCTCCACGTCCTGCGGCAGCTGCCCCGCCCCGAAGGCGCCGCCCGGCTGGCGGGTGTCAACTCGGTCGCCGAGGCCTGGAAGGACCGGGCCACCCGTAAGCGAGGCATCGCCCGGTTCGTCGACACCTCCCACGACCTGGAGCCCTTCGGGCTCATCAGCGGCACCGCACAGCATCACGGCCTGGTGCCGCTACCGGAGTTCGCCGGCGGCCGGCAGCAGGATGCCGCGCAAGCGGCGTGCGAGAAGCTGCTGCTGGGCGCGTTGTCCGAGGACAGCGCCGAGTTGCTGGCCGCGAGCGTGCTGTGCTCTGCCTTCACGACCGCCCTGCTCGGCGGCAAGGCGGCCGAACGCCTGTACTGGGACGGTGAATTGGACGTCCGGGACGCCGTCGCAGCGGTCGCCTGGGACATAGCGCCGTCCGTGTATCAAGGCATGCCGTAATCCAGCAGCCGGTAGCGTCCGACGGGGCCGTGCGCGCCGGGTGCGCGGCCCCGTCCAACGGCAGGAACACCCACATGATCATCAAGAGCAGCTTGTCCACCGCACGCGCGCTGGAGCCCCACCCCTGCGCTCCGGGACCGTGCGGATCGCGTCCATCGACGTTGAATGGACGAAAAACTACCGGATCAAGAACGGCCAGCGGCCCTTCTGCTACAGCGTCGCCTACCTCGACGTGCCCGCCGGCAGTACCGCGGACCTCACCACCGTGCCGTTCGAGTGGACCAGCGTCTACGTCGAAGACCCGGGAGAGATGGACGCCCTGATCCGACACGCGGCGGCAACCGTGACCGCGGCCGCCGACACGGCCACCATCATCACCGGCCACCAGTTCTGCGCCGACCTGTCCGTACTTGAGGCCAACGCCCCCACCGACGCGACCCCCGCCCTGCAACGCGCCCGCAGTCAGTGGAGACAGCGCCGCGACGCCGACCCGGACACCGGGCACTACCTGGACACCCGCTACGACGCCGACCACATCCTGACCGGCACGTCGCGCCGCCTGGTCGACGTGTGCACCGAACTCGGGCTGGACGTCACCCAGCCCGAGCTGCTGCGGGTGTCGATGCCCGCCTGGCACCGGCGATGGCTCGAGGACGGCGAGACGGAAGGCCGGGAGCGCGTGAGCGTCCTGAACCTGCGCCACTCCGTCGCCACCGCCTACGTCGCCGCCCGCACCGCCGACCTTGCCCAGTGGCCGGCCAGCGGGATGAACGTCAACCGAGCCATCGCCGACGGCGCCCGAGGCGCCTGGGACTGGCTCGACAACCCGACCTTCACCGCTCTCCTGGAGGACACATGCCCATCCGCGACTGCCGCGTTATCGCCGTCGAAGGCACCCAGGCGGCAGGCAAAACCACGTTCGTCCACGCGCTGACCTCGCACCTGCGCGAGCGGAGCATCAACGTCAACTGCACCGGCGAACCCGCCCGGGTCAGCCCCTTCATGGAGGACATCGTCCTGAACGGCAAGGGCGACTTCGACCTCGTCGCCGAGCTGGACCTGCTGGCACAGCACTTCACCGTGCCCCTGCGCGCCGCCCGGCACCACCAGGTGCTCATCACCGACAAGACCCCCGCCAACGTCCTCGCCCTGGCCGGCCTGGTCCTCGACCCGACCGAGCCGGGCGTCGCGGCCGTACTCAGCGCCGCCGAAGTGCTGTGCCGGAGCTGGATGTCCCTCGCCTACGACGTCGTCCTGTACTGCGAGGACCGCTACGACCAGAAGGCCGGCGGCGACCGCATGCGGGAGAAGGTGCTGGGTCTCCAGGACGAAGCAGCCGAGGCGATCTACCAGGCACTTCGCTTCAGCACGGTGAAGATCCTAAAGGTGCCCATGGATCTCACGGTCGCCGAGCGTGTCCAGTGGGCGGTCGAGCGCGTTGTCGAGATGGGGCTCCTCGCGGCGTGATCCCGACTAGAGTCCCCTACCGGTAAGGCGCACCACCGGCCAGAGGACTAGCACAGTGCCCCAGCTCCCCGTGAACGACGTGATGATCATCCTGGAGCACGACGGAAGCGTATGTCTCGCCGAGCGGCAGGGCACCGGCTACGCCGACGGGAAGCTGAACCTCCCCTCCGGCAAGGTCGAGCCCGGGGAGGACGTGTTCGACGCCGTGATCCGCGAAGCGTTCGAGGAGATCGGTGTACGCATCGAACGCGACGCCCTACACATCGTCCACGTCATGTACTTCCGCAACCCCGAGGGCGAGACTCGGGTCGGCTGGTTCTTCGTCGCCTCCCACTGGGAGGGCACGCCCACCAACATGGAGCCCCACAAGTGCGCCGGCCTGGAGTGGCATCCCGCCGAGAACCTGCCGGAGAACACCGTCCGCTACAACGCCCTCGGCATCCAGCACTGGACGAAGGACGAGCCGTTCTCCAGCCACTGGCACGACTGGCAAGACGCGATGGAGTAGGAGAGGCATGGAAGACATGTGGAACCGCGTGGGGCAGCTGCGGAAGTGGCTGGACGAAGCTGCCCCGGCCGACGCAGGGGACGTCCGGCTTCTCCGAGTGCTCAAGATCGGGGAGGAGTACGGGGAGGTCGCCGAGGCACTGCACGGGGCGCTCGGTGCCAACCCGAGGAAGGGGGTCTCCCACTCGTGGGCGGACGTCGAGAAAGAGCTGAGTGACGTCATCGTGACCGCCATGGTGGCCCTGACAACGATCAACCCGGACGCGGAGAAGGTATTGGACGGCCGGCTCCAGCACCTCGTGGAGCGCGTGGCCGCGGGCTGATCTTGCCCGAACACAAGCTCCTGTGGCCCTGAGTGCGCGGCGAAGGAGCCCTGACGCACACGACGCCCCCGCCTGACAACCAGCCGAACCAGCGGGCCGTGCAGGAGCCGCCATGATGCTGAACCTGCGACGCTGATCAAGCTATGAGTAGGCGGAGGCCGAGATCTGCTGTGTCGAGGTCGGCAAGGTCGCTGTTGCGCTTGGCCCACCGGCCGGAGTCGAGGTCGTCGCTGAGGCCTTGCACAGCCCGCTGCTCGGCCTCCGGCCCGACCCTCGTCCACACCGACGACGCACGGCGCACAGGATCCTCCAGATACGCCGCCGGTCGGCGCCAATACGCCTCGAACAGGCCGTCAGCGCAGTCCCACGGGATGGGCACCGGCTCCACGCGGGCGCCGATCGCGTCGGCCATCCCAGCAAGCGAGGGAAACTCCGTGAGGACGGCGGCGAACTCGGGCAGGTAGTCGCGGGTAAGCCAGAACCGGTCCTGCCATCCGGGCTCGTCGGTGTCGAACGTGAGCACCACCACACGGCGGGCCACGCGCCGCATCTCGCGCAGCCCCGCTATCGGGTCCCCCCAGTGGTGAACGGTGGAGACGGCCATCGCAACGTCGAAGGACTGGTCCGCGAACGGCAGACTCTCCGCGGCGGCGGCCACACACGGCGCCGAGCCGGCAGGCCGCTGCCCCCGCATGACCGCCGACGGCTCCACCGCCGTCACGTCGCGATCAGCAGGCTCGTAAGATCCGGTGCCGGCCCCGACGTTCAGTACCGTCCGCGCATTCCCGAGCGCGTCCCAGATCTGCGCGGCGATCCGCGGCTCGGTACGCCGTGTCACGGTGTAAGCGCCGCCGATCGCGTCGTACAGCCGTGCACCGAGCACCTCCAGCTGCTCCTCCGGTGTCACCATCAGTCCCTTCGCCCGTGCCTCAAGTTCCCTGTCAATGGCCGCCACCATGGCGTCAGCGCGATCACGCCGCTCCAGCAGCAGGCCGCGCAGCCGGTGAGCCCCGGCCCACGCAAGAGGCGCCCGGCCAGGCGCCCGCCAGCACGGCGGCGTACCCGAAGTGCACGCAGGCCTCTCCGGCGGCGGCAGGTGGACGACCGGATGGTCGGTCTCCTCGTGGCCGCGGGCGTGGTGATCGCTGTGGTGGTGACCGTCGTCAACTGGCTGCTGGCCCACTGGTGGAACCTGGCGGTCGTCGGGGTGCTCGCTTGCTGGCCGGCGGCGGCTGGCTCTACCAGCGGCAGCAGAGGGCACGGTGGGGGCGGGCTGGCAGTAGGCGAGGAGGATCATCCGGAGCTCCGCCATGCCGCACGCGCGGTTCGACCATGCCATCCGGTCTCCGAGCGGCCAGCCGTCCTGTTCATCCCACTCTTCGCGGGAGACAAGTTGTCTGCACATCGGGACGTCGTGGATCACGTGCGGCATGGCGGGGGTTCCTTTCCTGGTGTGTCGTCAGATCGCCGGGCCCGCCTGCCGTTTACGCGGCTTTGAGGACGGGCCGGGGCAGGGGCACATCGTATGGACGCCGATGGGTCGCCTCGTGGAGGAGCGCGAGGATCACGTCACTGCGCCTCAGTCCGCACAACCTCGCGGCGTCCGCGAAGTTCGAGTCCCGTGACAAGCCGGGCGTGGTGTTGACCTCCAGCGCGTGGACGTCGTCGGTCTCGGTGACGATGAAGTCGACGCGGGCGCCACCGCGCAGCCCGAGCACCTGCCACAGCCCCATCCCCCCTGGACGGCGGCCCGCGTGCGCCGAGATCCATATGCAGCTTGCCGAATACGAAGCGCCCAAGAACACCGCTTGACCAGCCCTGCCAACCACGGCCCGTAGTGGGTGGCCGAGGCTTCGCTTATAACGGTCGCCGTACTCGCTCAATCAGCCGTACCCAGGAAGTGTGCACCTTAGCCACGCATCCATCCATTGGAGCGATGCATGCCGCTCACTGCCCAATACGCGGCAATCATGTGCATGTTGTGAGGCTGTCCGGTGGTGGTCAGCGGATCGCCGAACAGCCCTAAGCTGCACACTTCGATGGGAGAGCTTCGTGGCCGTAACTCAGCCCTGTCCGGCGCGCTTGCGCACGTGGTGCTGCCAGCGACCCAAGAACCGACAGACTCTTCAATAACCTGGCAACACCATCAACACCGCGCCCATCACGTTGAGCCTCCTAATGCAAAATCTGGTTGAGGGTGCGCGCTCGAGGGGAGACAATCCGGGCATGAGTAGGCTGACGAATATCCAGGTCACTGAGCTGATTCGTGACCGGCTGCGCACTCTCGCGGAGGAGCGCGGTATGACCATTACGGAGCTGGTGGAGTGGTTCGCTGTGAAGGAGGTCGCTCAGCGCGAGCGCGAGCTGGCTGCTGACGAGGTTGCTCGGGAGCCATGGGCGCCGTTTCCCTCAGGATTCTGGAAGGGTAATCTCGACGCCATTACCGTCAACGCCGCTGGCAACGAGTTCTGGATCTTCAAAGGGAGCCTGTGCGTCAGGACCCGCGGGCTTGGCGGCGATATCACCAGCGGCCCGAGGGAGATCAGTGAGATGTGGCCTGTCACGACTGGCACAGTGTTCGCACGCGACCTGGATGCGGTTATGTACCAGCCGGACGGTTACTGGTTCGTCAAAGGCGATTGGTGCGCCCAGAGTAACCTCGCGGGCAATGCCTGGGCCGATACGCCAATGAAGATCACCCATGCATGGCACAGTCTCGAATACCTCTAGCGGTAGTTCGTTAAATCCGGTGGCGGTGCGGGTTGACGGCAGGTCGGATTGGCCGTAGGTCGGGTGGTAGGGGTCAACAAGTTCAACCGCCTTGCTGGGGGCTGAAGATGACTGCTCGCCGCCCGTGTCCGCCCGCGCCGGGGCCGTTGGAAGAGTACGCGGCCCGGTTCGACGACCTCTTCTTCAGCCTGGCCCAGCGGCGGGGGTTTCGCGAGTACCTGACCGGACTGCTGGCGCCGCGGGAGCGGAACAAGACGATCACCTGCCTGGCAGGTGCGGAGCCGGTGGCGGGTGCGGGGATGCCGGGGGTGCAGCGGCTGCAGTTCTTCCTGTCCGAGTCGCCTTGGGAGGCCGAGCAGGTCAACGACCGGCGGCTCGAGCTGCTGCGCGAGCAGCCGGCGACGGCTCCGCACGACGGCGGGGTCATCGTGATCGACGATTCCGGGGACCGCAAGGACGGCACGGCGACCGCGCATGTCGGCAGGCAGTGGCTGGGCCGGCTGGGCAAGACGGACAACGGCATCGTCACGGTGACCACGGTGTGGACCGACGGCCGCGTGTACTACCCGCTGCACGCGACTCCCTATACCCCTGCCCATCACTTCGACCGCGGCCGGTCCGATCCGGCCTTCCGCACGAAACCGCAGCTGGCCGCCGCCCTCGCGGCCCGCGGGAAGGAGGCGGGCTTCGGCTGCCGCGCGGTGGTCGCCGACTGCGCCTACTCCGTCAGCGACGACTGGTACCTCGCCCTGCGCGAAGCCGGCCTGGCCTACGTGGTCGCGCTCAAGCCGCACCGCGGCACCTGGGCTCGGGCCGACCAGCCGCACACCCCCATCGAAGCCGCCCATGCCCTGGCCTGGAAGGATGCCAGGCGTCCAGGCGACTGGACACCCGTTGAGCGTCACTTCCGCGACGGGCACACCGAGACCTGGTGGGCCGCCGATGCCCGCCTGGGCGGCTACGGACCCGACTCACCCTGCCGGCTGGTCGTGGCCACCACCGACCCGGCAGGCCTGCCGGAGAAGGCCACCTGGTATCTGGCCACCAACCTGCCCCACCCCGACGCCCCGCACGCCACCACCGGCCCGCACCCGCCGGCCGACCTCGCCGAGATCGTCCGCCTCTACGGACTGCGGCCCTGGATCGAGCAGAGCTACAAACAGATCAAGGACGAACTCGGCTGGGCCGACTTCCAAGTCCGCTCCGACCGAGCCATCCGCCGCCACCAGACCCTGGTCAACTGCGCCTTCTCCTTCTGCTGGGACCAGTGGTTCACCCCCGGACCCCTGGATGCCACCGCGCCCGACCCGTGCCCCGACGAGGGCCCAGAGAGGGGGCCAAGCCTTACCCCACCAGCCCCAACAGCCCTGCTGGCCCAGGGCCTTACGGGCCATCCGCTCCTGGCTCACCCCAGCCATCACCCTCACCCGATGGTGGCGAGCCTGGACGGACACGGACCCACCCTCCGAGCTCCAGGCGCTGATCAACGCGGTCACCACAGGACACGGCATTGACCTCTATCTCCGGATTTAACGAACTACCGCTAGTAGGACTCCGTTAGGTTTGTCTGCCTGCAGTGTTCAGGGGCATGAGGACTGTGTGGACGCACATGGAGTCAATCGTGTTCGGGCGACGTTGGCGTTATTCGTAGCGGGCGTGTTCGCCTCGATACCGCGCAAGGACCAGCGGGCCAAGAGCGACTGCTATCTGCGGGGACTCATGATGGACGGCCGTCGCAAGTCCATCCAGGATATGGCTTCGCGACGGCCGGACGGCAACGAGCAGAACCTGCAGCAGTTCGTGAACCAGTCCACGTGGGATCCGGTGCCGGTGCGCCGGCGGATCGCCGGATCCGAAATCCTCGTCGGCCTGGTGGACGAGCTGATCGCCGTGTGGGACGGGAAACCGGCGCGAGGATACGGGGGTACCGCAGACGTGGTGGCGTACGCCGAGCGGACCGGCGTCCCGGTGCGGGTGCTGTGGCCCGAGGGCGCCAGCCGATGACGGCGCCCCCCATCGAACTCAGCACCGCTACAAAGTTCCATCCGGTCCGCGGTGATCTGCTCGACGTATGCGCCGAGGTACGCGCCCCGATCCTCCACGTGCCGAACTACGCCAACGGCATTCGGTGAGCGCCTGGACCGGCACGGCATCGAGCTGGGGTTCGTGGCCGTCCTGGCGTACGCGGACGGACAGCCGGTCGGGTACGCGTACGGGAGCATCGGTGTTCACGATGTCGGCGTTCAACTACGGCGTCCGCCAGGGCATCAGGCTCTTCGACGGTGGCGCGCTGGCCGGATGGGCGACATGGATCGGGCCAGCACCGTGGATGTGATGACGTGACGGACCAGCTACTTCACATCGGCGGCCGAAGCATCCGAATTTCAGCTGCGGCCCGCTGAGCCAGCCGGTACTTCGATGAGAGCGCGAACCGGCGTGCAGCGGCCAACCGCGGCAGAGGCGCGTACGCGTGGCCAGGCTACGACCGCCTCAATACCGGGAGCAGGCCGAGCGAACTCAACGACGGTGATCTCCTTGCCCCAGGCATGCTCAACGCCGGACCGTCCATCACCGGCATGTACTCCCTCCAGACGACCCGAGAGACCTTGGAGCAAGCCCTCGCCGCAGTGCCGGTCGACCTCGGTCTGGAATCGGCGGTCGAGCAGGGCCTGCACCGCCAACTGCTCGGCGATCTCGTCCGAGTGCTCGATCCCTGCGGATCGCTGCCTGGAGTGCAGCTCACCATCCTGTCGAAGATCTTGCACCGCAAGCGCCCGCTGCTGGTGCCGCTGTTCGATGACAACGTCCGTAGCTGCTATTGGACGTGGACGCCGACTCCGGGCTACCCGATGCATCGAGTGCGGAACCGACCAGACGCCGAGTTCTTCCCCCTCCTGGCAGAACACCTCGTGCGTGACCTGACAAGCCAGGCGGAGCTGTGGGCGCGGCTGGCGGCACACGCACCGGCGGATGTGCCACCACTGCGTCTTCTCGACGCGATCGCCTGGGGGCTCGGCGGAAACCACCTGGCGTAGCTCCTCCGAACAAGGCTGAGCGGGGCGTGTCACGCAAAGCCCAGGCTCCCCCCAGCGGATGCCCTTTTCGCTTCGGATGCGGGCGCGTTCCTTGCGTTCTGCGGCCAGGACGTCGCGGTGGCGAGCGTTGGCGTTGCGCCAGCGCAGGTAGGACGGCAGGGCCCGGGTCTGCATGGGGTGGTTGGGGTGGTGGGAGTTGGCGATGGTGAACTGCCTCAGCGGTCCGAAGTGGGCCTCGATGGGGTTCGCCCAGGAGGCGTAGGTCGGGGTGAAGCACAACTCGACCTTGTTCTTCTTTGCCCAGCGGCGGATGTCGGTGCCCTTGTGGGCGGACAGGTTGTCCAGGATCACGTAGATGGGGGCGCCGTCGGGCCGGGCGGCGCGGATCGACTTCAGTGCGGCCAGTGTGTTGGCGGCACCCTTTCTGCGGCGGTTGACGCCCCACAAGCGGTCGTCGCCCACCGAGTAGCAGCCGTGGAAGTACCGCACCCCGTGGGTGCGGTGGTAGGTGGCCGGCAGCCGGTGGGGGTGTTTGCGTGCGGCCCAGCCGGAGCCGGCGGTGGGCCTGATCCCGAGCGGGCCGAACTCGTCGAAGGCGAAGACCCGGTCGGGGAAGCGGTCAAGGACCTCCTCGATCCGGTCCAGCTTCGTCTCTCGGTCGGGGTCCGGGGACTCCTTCCACGTCTTGGTTCGCTGGAAGGTGATGCCGCGGCGGGCGAGCAGGCTGCGTAACGCCTCGCGGCCGATGAGAATCATCCGGCCGTGCACTTTCCGCAGGTAGGCGACGAGCTTGCGCAGGGACCAGCGGGTGAAGGGCTGGCCCAGTTTGGTGGGGCGGGTGGTGGCCGTCTGGATGACGAAGTCTTCCTCGTCAGGGCTGAGTCGGCGGGGACGGCCTCCCGCCCATCGAGGGTCCAGGCAGGCCAGGCTATGCGCTCACAGCAGTACGGCGGCAGTCGGGCTGAGGCAGCGGCTCGGCGAAGGCGAAGGGAGCAGCTCGGGTGGAGACTGACGGCGTACCGCCACATTCACTGGACGCGGAGAAGGCGGTCCTGCGGGCCATGCTCAGCTCTTCTGATGCAGTGGCGGACATCGTGGAGGTCCTGCACGAAGCAGACTTTTACCGGCCTGCTCACGGACTGATTTACACCACCGTCCTGGATCTGTATGCCCGTGGGCAGGCCCACGACCAGGTTGCAGTCGCTGCCGAACTGGCCAAGCAGGAGCAACTGGAGCAGGCCGGGGGCAGCGACTACCTCAACGCCGTGGCGAGCGGGCTCGCCAGGCGCAGCGCCACATGGCTGAAGCAGGCAAAGCGGGTCCAGGCGCTCGCTGTCCCGCGACGCACCAAGGAAGCCGCCGCAGCGTCCCGTCGGCCTCCGGACAACGGGACGCTCTGCCCTCACTGGCCGACTCGGATGTGCTGGGCGCTGTTGCGCTGCAGTCGGCAGTCGTGGCGACGACGGGATTGAACACGCCGGCGCCGACTTCATTGCTCATGGCTCGGGCACGGGTCGCGGTAGGGGATGCCGGGGACGTACTTGTGCCACTGCGTCTCGGGCATGGACTTCCCGGTGTAGGAGCAGACCCGGTCGGCGAGACCGGCGAGGTCCGAGCTGAAGAAGGAGACCCCGTCCCTGCGGGCGACGGCGAGTGTGCTGCCCGACGAAAGGAACTCGAGCTGTGCGGCGCCCTCGTCGTACTGCGGAGTCGGGATGGTTGCCTTGAGGACCGGCCGGGCCGGGTCATGGATGTCCCACAGCTGGATCCCGTCATTCCCGTTCCAGTCGGCCATGAGGCGGTTGTGCGGATCCAACGCGATGCCCTCGGTCTTTTGGAGGATGCGGACGGTGGCGCGGGCGCGCGGCTGCCGGGGGTCGCTGATGTCCCAGAGGCGCACTGTGCCGTCGCTGCTGCCGGTGGCTGCCAGCAGTCGGCCGTCGTCGCTCATCTGTACCACCGTGCCGATGGGCCCTTGGATGCTGGTCGACGCGCGCACCTTGCCGGCGGAGACCTGGAACAGGCGGATGGCGCCGGCGCCGCTGGGCGCGGACTGCTGCGGGGTTGCGACGGCCACCACGTTGCCCTGGGCGATCAGGTTCTCCTCGTTCGCGTGCGCGAGCCGTGTGGTGCCGCCGTGGACCGGATGCCGGGGGTCACTGGTGTCCCACCACTCGATGCCCTTCGCGGTGGCGACCAGGGCGGTGCGGCCGTCGTTCAGGATGCCGCTCCAGTCGTCAGGGTGGGGCAGGCGGAAGGAACCGGCCTCGGCCGCGTGGCGCGCGTCGGTGATGTGCCACAGGTGCGCGCGGCCGTCGCTGCCGGGGACCGTGACCAGATCACCCGCTCTGTCCGCGAAGACACCCGTAGCGACGATGAAGCCCCCGACGGCGGGGAAGTCCGCCTTGCCCAGGGACGCGCCCCGTACCGGATGGTGCGGATCGCGCAGGTCCCACAACTGGACCCGGCCGTCATGCGCCACGCTCAGCAGTGTGTCGGCCGGGCCGATGAACTGTGCCTGCTGGACCTCGTCGGAGAGTTTGACCGTGGCGATGCGGCGCGGGACGGAGGAGTCCCAGATACCGATGGACGGGGAGGAGGAGACGGGCGCTGCCATCAGGTGTCCGCTGCGGCTGAAGTCCCATGAAGCGGACAGATACATGGAGCCGACGTCCTCGGCCCGAGGCAGAGCAGTGCGCCACGACCGCACCACGCCGTCGGGACCCCCGCTCAGGAGAGCGCCTGTGCGCGTGTAGGCCAGGGCCAGGGTGCCGAAGCCGGTCGGGGCGCACGTGGGCGACGCCGAGTTCGTCAGCCTCGCCGGGGAGAGGCTGAGCAGGCACATCTGGCCATTGTTGTGGTAGCTGCCCAGGCCGCTGACCGCCAGGCTGGCCCCGTCCGGGCTGAAGGCCACCGCCATCAGGTTCGTCAGATCCGAGCCGGAGAAGGCATATTGGTCGACCTTGATCGATCGGGGCTTGGACGGGTTGTCGGTTCTCCAGAGACCGAAGTCGCTGTCCCCGACCGCGGACAGCAGCGTGCCGTCGGCGTTGAAGGCCACCGCGGCGTATCCGTTGGCGATCGTGGCCGTGGCGGCGGCCGGTGCGGAGGGACGGGAGAGGTTCCACAGCCGGGTCTTGCCGCCCAGGATGGTGGTGGCGAGCAGGGTGCCGCGCGGGGAGAAGGCGACCGCGCTCAGCGCGTCCTTGGGCTTCCTGCTGGTCGGGGTCGGCAGTTCGGCGACGAGACGGGGGTGCGCGGGCTCGGTGATCGACCAGACCAGTGTGGTGCCGATCGGCGATGCCGCGGCCAGCAGTGTCCCGTCCGGGCTGACGGCCATCGAGTTGATCTGGAGACGGCCGCGCGGGATGTCGGCGGGTCGTGGCAGGCGCCCGGCGACGCTGGGCTTGCGAGGGTCGGCCAGGTTCCACAGGCACAGGTCATGCGCGGTGGGGCAGATGCCCGCCAGCAGTCTGCCGCGCGGCGCGAGAGCGATCGCCGCCGCTCCCGCAGTGTGGAGCGTGGCCTTCAGGACCGGCGCGGAGGGGGTGACCATGTCCCAGATACGCACGGAGCCGTCCATACTGACGGCCGCGGCCAGATCGCTGTCCGGTCGAGTCACGATCCGCAGGACCTCGTGGCCGGTGTCGCCGACGACACTGTCCAGTGGCGTGGCGAGCGCGGTGTAGAGCTGGGTGGTGGCGTCCTGGGTGGGTGCGGAACGGTAGGCGGCGACGGCGAGTTGGGCAGCCAGACCCGGATCGGTGGCACTGAGCGCGCTTGCCTCGGCGGCCAGGTCGGTGGAGCGGATCAGGGCGGCTTCGTGTGCGGCCTGCCGGTGCTCGTGCACGGAGATGAAGCTCACCACGGAGGCCAGTAGTGCCAGGACGCAGACCACGGCGGTCACCGCACGGCGGGTGCACCGAGCACGCCGCGCCGCGTGCTGCTGCCTGTCCCGGTCTTCCAGGCTGCGGTCCAGGAAGTCGCGGGTGACCGGGCCCAGGACACCGTCCGTGCCGTCGTTCGCCTGCTGCCTGCTCGCCGTCTGGGCGGCCGCGTCCAGGCGGGGCCCGCGGTACAGATCCGTCTCCTGCCGTCCGGCCTGGTCCCAGGCGCGGGCAGCGTCGGAGAGCTGCTGGAGGGTGAGCAGGGCGGCCCGGTCCTCCTCGATCCACGCGCGCAGCCGCGGCCAGGCGTACAGCAGCGCCTCGTGGGTGATCTCGGCGCTGTCCGCGTCCACGGTGACCAGTCGGGCCTCGGCCAGGGCCCGCAGGACCCGCCGGGCCGCATCGAGGTGGCCGGGCGCGGCCAGGTCGCCCAGGAGCAGTCTGCGGCGGGTGTCTTCCACGCCCTCGCCCAGGCGCACCAACCGCAGCAGCAGGCCGCGCACGTGGGTCCGGTCCCCGGGGTCCAGGGCTTTGTACGCCTCTTCCGCGGTGCGGGCGACCGCCTCGTCGATTCCGCCGGTGGCCCGGTACCCGGACAGGGTGAGCCGGGTGCCCGACCTCTGCTGCCAGGTGGCCAGCAGCGCGTGCGAGAGCAGCGGCAGTACGGCAGTGTGCTCTCCGGCGTGGTACACCCTGGCGTCGTGGAGCAGCGTGTCGGCCAGCCCCTCCTCCAGGGACAGCCCGGCGGCCTTGGCCGGCCGTTCGATCACCTCCCGCAACTCTTCAGGGGTGAGGGGGCCGACGACCACCTGACGGCCTTCCAGGGCCCTGACCAGCGCTCGGTAGCGCGTGCACGCCTCGTAGAAGTCGGCCCGTACGGCGATGACGACGGTGGTCGGGCCGCCGGCGAGTGCCGCGAGGCCGGTGACGAACCGTTCGCGCTCGTCCTCCGTCGCGTCCGCGGTGAAGAGTTCCTCGAACTGGTCGACCAACAGCATGGCCCGGTCGTGGCCGGCGAGTGCGGCGGAGTACTGCGCGAGTGGTGTCGTCGGGGTGTCGGTGCCGGGCTTCATGGTGGCGACCCACCACCCTTCGGAGCGCGCTTCCAGCGCCGGGATCACCCCGGCGCGCAGCAGGGACGTCTTTCCGCTGCCGGATGCCCCCACAATCGCGATCAGACCGCCGCCGCGGACAAGGCTGGTGACGTCCGAGACCGCCTCGTCCCGGCCGAAGAAGTACCGGGCGTCCTCGGCTCCGAAGGACTGCAGACCCCGGAAGGGGCACGGTGACGCGACCTTCTCGGCACCCGAGGCGAGTGGTTCCTCGGCAGGCGGCGCCGGCCAGCGGGGGCGGTAGGCGGAATTTCTGGCCAGGACCAGTTCCCCGGCCTGGTCGCTGCTGTGCCGACGTGGCCTCGGGGCGCCTTGCTCGGGCAGCATCCGGTTGAGGTAGCGGTAGGCGTGATCGAGCGTGAGTTGCTCGGGCCCGGTGGGATCACCGTTGCGCAGCAGCCGGATCAGGGCACCGGTGAACGCGGTGAACTCTTCGCCGGAGCGGGCGAGCCCGTGCTCCTCGCGCGCGGTGGAGGCCAGCAGGAAGCCGCCGCGCACGAGAGTCTGCTCGAAGACCGCGTCCAGTGCGGGCGGCCCCAGCGGGCCCTCGGCGCGGCCGGAGAAACAGCAGTCCAGGATGACCGCGACGGCACGAGCGCTGCTGCGCTGGACAGCCTGACGCAGCGCCTGGTACGCCAGCGCCTTGTACGAGAGGCCGTCCACCAGGTCGTCGGTGGCGCACGTCGCCAGGTACAGCCCGTTGTCGGACCCCACCAGACCATGGCCGACGACGTGCACCAGCAAGGCGTCTGACGCCTCCGCCGCCGCCCGGTCGACTGCCTCCCCGAACTCCAGCGGGATGGACGGATCCACCAGGACACGCAGGTTCTCGTCCGGCACACCGCTCCGCTCCCGCAGAGTCGCGGCCAGCGCCCTCAGCGACCGTTCCACCGCGGGAACGGAGGGCAACGGCGATCCGGACGCGTGAGAGCCGGTCCCCACGAGCAGGACGCGTGATCCCGGCCGGGCCAGCGCACCCAAGTCCGCCCCGGCGTGCGCGCCGTCGACCTCACTCACCGTCGGCGCCCTCGCCCGGCTCCCGCCCGGCACCGTCGGGCCACGCCGCCGACACTAACCGGTCCACCTGGGCGCGCAATTGCTCGGCGTCCATGCTCCGGACCTGATCCGCGTGCACTTCGAGCTCGAAACCGTCCCGCCCCGATACGCGTACGGACACGCTTCCGGTACGACGCCTCAGCCAGGCCACGACCACGCTGGCCACGGCCGTCGTGACCCCGCTGGAGGTCAGGCCCACCACCAACTGCTGCAGCTCCCCGCCGAGAGCCCCGTCGGGGACAGGTCCGGCCACACGTCGCACGCGCCCGCGCAGAGCATCCTCTTCGTCCAGCCAGGCAGCCAGATCGGCAGTCTGCGCCGCGCCACCGCTGACGGACAGCCTAACGATGTCCAGCACCACGTCGGTTTCCCTCCCGGTCCTCAATCCCCGCCAGAGACCGAAGTGTCGACATGCTCTCCCGTCAGGCGGTGATCTTCCCAACCCTGTGCCCGCAACGAGCTAGGATCACACAAACCCCATGCAACGCGCAGGAGTTGAGCTACCTCCGGCGTCAGCTCGGGTCATCGAGGCGTGGAAAACCGGTACCACTGATGATCTTCGCGTGGTGTCGCTGAGCGAGCGGTCCTCGTCACGGTGATCTCACCGGTGTCACGGCCCCGAAGAGGTGAGACCTCGAGATGCGAGCCCATCGGCCCCACGGCCATTGCCCACCACCAGGGCACTTCCCCAAACGCCATGTCGTTGGAGAACGTCCAAGGTCAGTGCTCTCAAACGACATGGCATCACGGCAGGTCAGCAGCTCGCTACCGACCAGACGCGCTGCGACAGGACAGCAGTTGTGGCGGGGTGGGGGCGCTGTTGCTCTTGGCGCAACCGGACGCTCATGCCAGGGTATTCCAGATGGATCGGCCATCATGCCATGAAATGATCCGTATATGGGTATAGCGAGTGGCCTTCCGTCGGTGTCCGCCGCGGGCTCCGGCAAGTTGGCGGGGCCGGAGCGGGCGTGGACGGTCGTGGCGTGTGTGGTCGGGGTCGCGCTCATGGCCGTTGCGGTCTGGCTCGTCGCAGGGCCGGTGGCCGTGGACGAACGCAGCGAGGCCGCTTTCCGCGCGGCGCAGAAGTGCCCGTCCGAACCTGCGCGGCAGAGCCCGGAGTGCGTCAGCCGTCGTGACGCCGTGATCAGAGGTGTCCGGGAGAACAGGGGCAAGACCCCGAAGCACTGGGTGGGCGTGCCCGGGAAGGACGGGAAGACCGACTGGATCCGGCTCAAGGACACCTATTCCTTTTCCGAAGTGGCGCACGAGGGCGACCCGATCGCCTTGTACTCCTGGAAGGGGAAGATCCGCGGGGTGGTCACCAGCGGGATCAGTTTCCGCACCGCCGATACTCCGTTGCGGAGCTGGGGAACCGCGCTCGGCTGGGCGACCGGCCTGTTCCCCGGCGGCCTTGCGGTGCTGTGCTGCGGCCTGTGGTGGCGACTGCGAGGGGCGGCCCATGGCCGCAGCAGTCCTTGGCAGATCAGTGTGATCGGCTTGGCGGGCATCCTCTCTGGCATCTGCGTCGGCGTCTGGGTGCCGATCGCCCCGGACAGCGTCGGTGCGGCTCTGCGCGGCGCGGGAGGTGCTTATGCGGTAGCTCTTCTGGGGGCCCTGTGCTGCTGGGCGTACTTCTCGCGCAAGGAGCGTCGGCAGGGCGACGACATCGCCATCACACCACGGCCCGGCCCCGCCGAACAGGTCATCAACGTCTTCCTGCCCCACGAGCCGGAGTACTCCGGCAAGACCCATCTCGTCGTCCAGCCCGGCAGCCTGGCCATGAGCCCCGATCCCACCGGCCGGGTGGCTCGTCGGCCGTTGCCCGACGGCCTCACCCTGGTCAGGGTGCGCCACCAGCTGCGCACCGATCCGGGCCCTTACATCAGCGCCGGCCGGTCCTTCCACCAGTACTACATCGCCGAGTGCCGAGCTGGCGAGCGCACTCTGCTCTTCGCCGGCAAGAAGGCCGACCTGGAACGACTGGCCGGAGTGCTGTCCGCGCACCGGGCACCGGCCAACGTCTGAACGGCACAGCCGGGGAGGGAGAGCGCCCGCACCCCGGGGAAGGGAGGCCGGTGGTCGGCACCGTTTGGTCGTTGCTGTTGCCACCTGCTCGTGGTGTCCGGGCGGGTGGCGTTGCCCAGCGTCAGGGCGTGAACGATTCCCTGATGACGCCTTCGGCGCTGACGCCGAGGTGTGCCGGTCTCTGTACGTCGACGGTGACGCGGCGGCCTGTGGCCTGAAGGTCGCTTTCATCGAAGGGTTCCAGAGTGTCGCGGCCCTCGGGCATCACGTGGTGTACCAGCGCCGAAGCAAGGGATCGGCTTGGTCGGCGTCATAACCGGCACTGTGCACGACGGCTTCGGCTCCGGCCAGTCCCTCCGCACGGGCATCGGCGCAGTCACGGATCATCACGATGTCACCGTCCTCGAACAACGGCGGTGCAGCGGCTTCCTCCTCGCCGACCTGCACGCCGTAGACCGCCGGGTGCAGAAAGACACCGCCATCCCTCGGCCGCTCCCAGTCCCGCCACATCCCGTCCGGATCCCCTCCGGCGAGCCCGCCTTTCCGGAGTTCGGCGCCGAACCGACCGGGGTTGCGACCCGCGCGGCCCTGATCGAGGAGGCCGGCGGCGTGCCCCGCGCTCGAGGCCTCCGTGCCACACTGGCTCCAGCGGCCGTCTCGCATCCCCCGTCGAGGCGGCCGCTGCTGTGTCAACCCCGCGGTTCGGGAAGTGTGCCGGGCTTCGTCTCCACTATCTCCACCTCGGTGCAGCCGCCCCCCTGAAGCTCGGCCTTCCGCCGGTCGGCGCTCTTCTTGTCGTAGGCGACAGCGGAGGATCGGGGGACACCGTTGGAGTCGGTCCAGAGGATCGCGTAGTTCGTCATCGTGGTCGGCATGGGGTCATCATCGCTGGTGGGTCTGACAGCCGCCCCAGAGCGCCATCTGCAGGGACAAGGCCGCTGCCCGACGGCCTGTCCAGCTCATCGAGCAGGGCCTGTGGCCCGAGCACGGCACGCGTCCCGGCCTGGCCGGACGCTGCGCTGACTGCGTGCTGGACAATGCGATCCGCAACCCAGCCCCGGTCCCGGCGCCGTGCGAGCCGGAGGGTCCGCCGCGCGGCTCCTGCGGGGACTGCGGCGCCAGGATCATCGTCGTCGGCCGCGCCCTCGAGGACGGCCTGTGCAAGCTCTGCCGCGAGGAAGCCGCTGTACTGGATGCCGCCGTCGTGCCTACGCCCGCCGCCGCACCGGCCGGGCAGGAGACCTGCTCGGGCCAGGACGGAACCGCCGTGCGGCCGGAAGCCCCTGCCGTCCCGCAGCGTCTGCGGTGTCCACCGCATCCAGGAGCTGGCCAAGGAGGTGGCGTGATGGCCGAGAACCCGCAGCTCAGTGGCGTCGACCTGGCCCGCGTCGCCCTGCGTGCTGCCAAGGTGGCGGCGCAGAAGAACGGCGGCGGGCGTACGGCGCAGCCGAAGCCGCGCGCGACCCGGGTGGTCCCGCGTGGCGGGCGCGAGCCGATGGGGCTCGGCGCCGCGATCGGCGCGCTGGTGGCCGAGCGGGCCTGGGAGCTCCCGGCTGCCGGCGCGACGCTGCGCGAGCGGTGGACAGCCATCGCTCCGGAACTAGCCCGACATGTCGCGGCTGTCGGCTACGACGCCGACACCGGCCAGTTGACCGTGTGCCCAGAGTCCTCGGCCTGGGCGACGATGGCCCGGCCTGGAGATCGGAAGAAGCTCGGCATCCCCCGCTGGTCACCAACGACTCGCACTACACGTACGCGCACGAGGCGACCGCCCACGACGCCCCGCTGTGCATCCAGACCGGCAAGAACCTCTCCGACCCGGACCCCTTCAAGTTCGACGGCACCGGCTACTACCTGAAGTCCACGGACGAGATGCACGCCATCGACTCCTCGGACGCCTGGCAGCAGGGGTGCGCCAACACGCTCCTGGTCGCCGAGATGGTCGACACCACCGACATGTTCGAGGCGAAGAACCTCGTGCCGAAGTTCGACATCCCCGACGGCTACACCGAGGTCACCTGGTTCCAGGAGGAGGTCCGCCGGGGCATGGAGCGCCGCTTCCCCGGCGGCGCCCCAGACGACCGGCAGAAGCAGGCCGAGTACGAGATGGACGTCATCATCCAGATGGGGTTCCCGGGCTACTTCGTCGCCGTCACCGACTTCGGCCGCATGTACATCAGCGAGCGAGATGGGGGACTTCGGCGACCAGGACATCGACGACCTCATCGATGTCCTCTTCGCCATCATCGACATGCTCTTCACCAAGCGCGCCCCGGAGTTGGCGACGAAGCACGCTGAGAAGCGGCTCCCGCTCGGCAAGGACAACCTGGTCGTGGACGAGAAGGACGAGGTCCACATGCCGCCGTTCGTAAAGTTCGAGTACGGCCGGAAGCGCAGGCCATCGCTGTCAAGTCGAGTGTCAGCGCCACGAGCTGCTCCTCTCTGGAGAAGCCCGATCGGGGCCTGCCCGATATCGAGGGCGACATGGTCAAGGGCGACGACGGCCGCGCCGATGTACGCAGGTGTGGAGTTCACCGAGGAGAACGACGAGGACGTGGTCGACTCGAAGTACGTCAAGGTGACGTACGAGGCCCGGCTTCATGCCAGGTCAGGGGGGATCAGGTGCATGTGCGACGGTGTCATGGACGTGGTGCTCGACTACCGGCACTTCTGCCGCGGTCGGCCGGTGCAGCCCAACTTCCCCTCGGTCCTGGGTGGGTGAGGTAGGTATCACCGGCGCTTGAAGGTACGCACGGACACGCCGTGAGTGTCAGTGGCGAGGCTTATCGTCAGAGGTGCCGAAGGCCCTTCGGATGGAAGAAGGGAGACCCCTTTGCGAAGCCACGCCCTGAGAAAGCTGCTTCGCGTGTCGGGGTCTCCCTCTCGCCTGACGTCGGGCTGCCGATCCGTCGAAGGAGTCCACAAGCCGTGACGTCTCTCGACCGTTCCCCAGCCGGTACGGAGCCCACCTCTTCCCGCGTCTACCCGTGGCTGCCGGTCGTGACCACCCTGGCGACCCTCGCCACCGTGCTCATTCTCGCCCTGACCGGCAACGGCCCGGCCGCCGCAGCGGCTGCCGCCGTAGGAGCCGCTGCCGGCGGTGTCCAGATCACCGTGCACATCCGCCGCTGACCCGGACGCGCCGGGCGACCCCGAAGCTGCTGGTCAGAAAGCTCATCGTCTGCTCCTCCCTGGATGCTGCCAGCGTAGGCGGGGGCACTGACAACGCCCCCTGACCAGCCGTTTTCAGGACTTGGACGCCCGGCCGCGCGGGCTTCGCCCTCCCCGCGCGCCCGACTGACCCGCGACTACGAGACCCTCCCGGCCCGCTCCGAGGCCATGATCCAGCTGGCGATGACCGACCTGATGGCCCGCCGCCTCACCGGCGAAGCCACCGTCTCCTGGCGCGACCCGACACCACCGCATCAAATCCACATCACGGGATGAAACAACGGGAGAAAACGACCTCTGAGAGGGCGTTTACGCAGGTACAGACCGGTAAGAGGCTTTCATCCGTGTCACATTTTGAGGTGTATGGGCGGATGGGGGGTATCGAGCCTCCAGGAGCTGCGAACTCGGCTGTCCGTCTCATCCGAGGTTGCGCCCTGAAGTTCGTCTGGTTCGAAAAGATCACGGAAACGCCTGAAGGGCGGCGGAACAACGACTTCCGGTGTGGTCCATGATCACGCTACCGCGTGAGCCAGCGGAAGCCGTACCCCAGCGACCTATCCGACGCCCGATGGGCCCTGATCGAGCCGACGCTGACGGCCTGGCGGAAAGCCCGGATCGACCGCAGGCCCGCCGGCCAGCCACCCAAAGTCGAACTCCGCGACGTGTTCGACGCGATTCTCTACCTGAACCGCACCGGAATCCCCTGGAAATGCCTGCTGCACGACTTCCCGGGCCACGGCACCGTCTACTTCTACTACGCGGCCTGGCGCGACGAGGGAATCTTCAGTCAACTCAACTACGACCTCACGGGATTGGCTCGCGTGAAGGAGGGGCGCACGCCCGAACCCACCGCCTCCGTCATCGACACCCAGAGCGTGAAGACCTCCACCAACGTGCCCGCGACCAGCCAGGGAACCGATGCCGGGTCTTCAAAGTTGAGCGGTGCGGAGGTGTCCGCGGGCTCGGCGGGTGGTGACGCAGTGTGTGCGTAGTCGTTGGTTGTCAGCGTTGCGGAAGCCGAACGCTGCGCGGGCGACAAGCTTGATCACGCGGTTGATGCCTTCGCTCTTGGCGTTGCTGTGCCCGGTGTCGATGAACGCGGCGATCTCGGGCCACCAGCGGTCGATGGTGGCGGCGAGCTGCCGCACCTCGGGGATGTCGGAGTCCGCGCACCAGGTGAGGAACTTCCAGCGTGCGTATCCGACTTGGTTGCGGTCGGCGCCGGTTCGCGCCAGGGCGAGGAGATTGCGCAGGTTCTCCTTGGCGATCCATGCCGTCAGGAGGGTCTGCCCGATCCTTCCCTCGCCCAGCAGCGCGTTCCACATCGTGGCGAACTGCTCGGCGGTGAGTCCTCGCGGTTGCGCAGCAGGCGTCGGCGGGCCTTCCACTCCGGGTCACTGGCACGTCCGCGCCGGCCGCGGACCTCAGCAGTGGTGCGGCGCCGGACGGTGGACAGCATCTTGTTGGCGAGCCGGACGACGTGGAAGTGGTCGACGACAACGGTGGCCTGGGGCAGGCCGGTGCGGACGGCGGCCCGATAGGTGGTGGACATGTCGATGGCCACGTACTTGATGCTCTTTCTCCAGGTCAGCGGGGTGGTGGCGAGCCAGGCGAGCACATTGGCGACGGTGCGGCCCTCGACCTGGCCGAGCAGGCCGCCGGCGCCCAGGGCGTCGACGAATCCGGTGTGCCACCGATCTCGCACCAGATGCCACTTGCCAGTGATGGGGTCTTGCTCCCAGCGCGGTCGTCCTCGCCGGGTCTCGTCGATGCCCAGCACGTCCACTTCTGGCTGCGGCGCCTCGATGACCTCACGGGCCTGGGTGCGAAAGGCATTCATCACGGTCGGCCAGGACAGGTGCAGGTCTCGGGCGGCTTGGATGGCGGTGGACCCAGCATCGCGTATCCGGCGCCCGGCGGCATTGCGCAGCCGCATGGTGATCCGCGCGCCGGCCGGTATCTGCGGGATCTGCTCGGTGAACGACTTCCTCGGGCACTGCGGGTCCGGGCAGTACCAGCGGCGCTTGTGCCAGCGAAACTCCAACCCGTGTTCCCCGTATGGGAGATCACGGGGCCGGGTGATGGCTGAGCCCTTCACCCGGGAGGCGACCACCCCGCAGGACGGGCAGGCCCGCGCGCCCTCGTCCGCCGTGGTCAGGTGCACCCGCCGGGTGCCGTCCTCCAGCCGCTCGACCGAAACGACGGCCAGACCGTCCAGATCGAGCAGCAACGTCGTGGAGTTGTCCAAGCCCGAGGTTCCCGGTGATCAAGCTGCGTAGAGAACAGACATGATCAGCTATGGCCACGGGCGTTCCGCATCCAGGGGCACCGCCGGAGTGAGAACCTCACGAAGTGACAGAAGGCCAGGCCCTCAGCGCCACCGCACCGCCCGCACGGTGCCGAGCTGGACGCCGTAGCCGAGCTGCGATCTGGCGCCCCGGCAGGCCATCGCCCGCCGCCTCGCCTCGCGGTCCAGCAGGAAGTAGCCGGCCAACTGCCCGTCGTTCGGTACGGCGGTAAACGTACCGTAGCTGCGGCGCTGGTCGTCGGTCAGGAACGCCACCCCCCTGCCCCTCCCCATCGCTTCTGCTGCTCTGACGACGCTCGATTGCTCAGGTCAGCGAGCTGAGGCCGTGGGGGTCTGGCCAGCCTGGGCCTGTTGAGCGCGGGTAGTGATCATGCTGGCGAGTGGGATCACTGTCTGCCTGGCGCGCTGTGTGTCGTTGGCGCTTGGAGAAGCGTCGTTGTTGGAAACGATGGTGTAGACGACACTGACAACAACGGTGCCGGTTCGTATGAGGACCGAGGTTTCGCCCGAACCCTGGCGAGCAGAGGAGCGATCACCGAATGCCGGGAAGTCGGCGGTGCTGGTCATGCCATTATCAAGGTTCTGAAGGTACTGGTCGTACATCTGATCGGCCCATGAGGTGCTGGGGCCCGCAAGGACCATGAAAAACACGCTACCGCCCGGTTGCGTCGTATCGAACCGGTCGCTGGCAGATGCGACCACCTGTCGGCAGAGGTCTCCCGTTGGGCCCGAGGAAGTGGCGGCTCCGATGCATTCCCCGCCGGGATTCGCCAGCGCGGGCTCAGTCTGCTGCCAGCCGGCGGGTAGAGCATGGAGGTCCGGCAGAACGGCCTTGACCTGCTCCATGTTAGTCAGCGGCTTAGCGACGTGTTCTGGCAGGCCAAGGCCGGGCTGGTTCGAGGAGTGCCCGGCAAAGTGAATGCCCAAGGCAATCAGGGCGGCCATCACGACCAGGACAGCGATCAGCACACCGATGCTGCGACGCTTGTTGATGACTTTGGTGCGGATATCCCGACCAGCGACGTTGTTCCCCACGCCTACGGCGGTCGGCCCCGCACCGCCGCCGATCCGCGCATGCTCGCCGATTGTGATTGCCGGTGGACCGGTTGGCAGGGGCGGGACCGGGCCAGGCTGCGTGAGTCGAGATTCCAAAGCCTGCGCCAGGCCGGGGTTGCCGCTGAGCAGTTCGTTCACTGCTTCAGCCAAGCCCTGTTGTGCTTGCTCGTCGTCTGGTGCTGTGTCCACTCGCGCGGCTGCCTCCGTCCATCGTGGCAGCTGTCCGAGCCCGTTCCGAACCCAGTCGATCGCTTCGGCGCCCAGAGCAGTTCCGGCAGCCCCCGCCGCGCTCGAAGCCGCCTGCACCAGCGCGGCCACGACCGCCGCGACCAGGTCTGGGCTGTCTCCCATACTCATCCACTCCCCCCCGTACGAGAAGCCTGGACTCCAACTGTCGTAGTGGTACGCCAACTTAGCGTTGAAGCTGACAGACTGAGACCGAAACGCAATCACCCATGGCCCCAACTGGCAGCGGCCTTACGCGGGGTGATGCGCCGAACGAAGAGACTCACGAACCTGTGATGCTCAATGAGTTCCGCTGTGTGCCACAGGTCTGCCGCCGGGTCCTCCGGCAGGTCGCGCTCAGAAGGCGTCACACGTTCAACAGACGTCACCGCGTCACACCTTCCGGTGACGCGATCGGGCGCTTGTGCGACGGGAGGGCCGGTATCCCGTCTCACCTCACGTTGTCGGCATGACTGCGGCGATCCGGTCGGCGTAGGCGCGGTACGCCTTGCGCCCGGCCGGGGTAGAGCCGTCGCCAGCGAGGGCGGCGCACTGCTTGAGCGCGGCCTGGTGGAGGGCGAGCGGGGCGGTGACGCGCACCGAGTGGCCATGCCCCCGGCGGATGGTCTGGCCGCCCTGCAGTGCTTTGCGGACGGCGGCATCTCCGGTGTGGTGCAGGTGGCCGGCGAGCAGGCCAGGCAGGTAGAGGATCACGGCTGCTTCGGGCTCGGGCCGTTGCTTGGCGGCGGTGCCGTCCGGCGACTCGGGGGCGGCGGGCAGGTCTCGGGCGCGCCGGCGGCGTCCAGGACACGGCGGATCGTCTTGGGCGTGACGCCATAGCGCCGTGCCAGGGCCTTGACCGCGGCGCCTTCCCGGTACGCGCCGACGCACTCGGCACCGGCGGCCTGCTCGGCCAGGGCGAGGGCCGCACCGTCGCCGATGTGCTCGCCTGGCTCGCCACCACCCCGCTGACCTGGAGAAAGGGCATCGAGTACGTGGCCATCGACATGTCGACCACCTACCGCGCCGCCGTCCGCACCGGCTGTCGCACGCCGGCGTCGTGGTCGACCACTTCCACGTCGTCCGGCTCGCCAACAAGATGCTGTCCACCGTCCGGCGCCGCACCACTGCTGAGGTCCGCGGCCGGCGCGGACGTGCCAGTGACCCGGAATGGAAAGCCAGGTGGCGCCTGCTGCGCAACCGCGAGGACCTCACCGACGAGCAGTTCGCCACGATGTGGAACGCGCTGCTGGGCGAGGGAAGGATCGGCCAGACCCTCCTGACGGCATGGATCGCCAAGGAGAACGTGCGCACCCTCCTCGCATGCGCCCGCACCGGCGCCGACCGCCACCAAGTCGGCCACACCCGCTGGAAGTTCCTCACCTGGTGCGCGGACTCCGACATCCCCGAAGTGAGGCAGCTCGCCGACACCGTCGACCGCTGGTGTCCGGAGATCGAAGCGTTTCATCGACACCGGGCACGGAAACGCCAAGAGCGAAGGCATCGACCGCGTGATCAAGCTCGTCGCCCGCAAGGCGTTCGGCTTCCGCAACGCCGACAACCAACGACTACGGACACACTGCGTCACCGCACGCCGAGCCCGCGGACACCTCCGCACCGCTCAACTTTGAAGACCCCCGATGCCGCCAAGAAGATCGTAGGCCGCAAGCGCGGCATCCTGACCGACACGCTCGGCCTCATCCTCGCCGTGACCGTCACCGCCGCCGGCCTCCACGAGAACGCCCTGGGAATACGCCTCCTCGACCAGGCGAAGGAAACGTATCCGACCATCTCCAAGAGCTGGGTCAACACCGGATTCAAGAACGCCGTTGTCGAGCACGGAGCGAAGCTCGGAACCGACGTCGAAGTCGTCAACAGGAACCCCGGAGTTCGCGGATTTCACGTCGTGAAAAGGCGCTGGGTGGTGGAGCGGAGTATCGGGTGGATCATGATGCACCGGCGCCTCGCCCGCGACTCAGTCCAACACGATCACGGTGTGGGTGTGGAAGGACCACTACGGCGGCCTACACGCCGCCGACACACAAACCCGCCCCGAAGCATCCGTGCGGCATGTGCCGCTGCCCACCGAGGCCGGCCCGCTGCAGCGACTCTACGGCAACCTCACCCGCATGATTGCCGAACGGGAGGCCGCTGGCGGCCCCGTGCACACCGGCCGGGCCTCGCTGAGCGTGCGGATATGGGAGAAGCACAGCGGTGAACTGGCCGCCGCTCTCACCCGCCGCAAGGGCTGCACCGTGGTGACGTTGGCGCTGCCGACCGAGCTGGAGCCGCTGCGCGAGCTGCACAACAAGGTGGTGGCGCAGATGAAGGCCCACAACGTTGCTCGACAGCCGCCTACGAAGCGCCGGAACGGCTGAGAGGGCAGAGCGTGCAGTCCTTCTCCGGGGTAGGAGACGTCGGCGCCGACGGGGTGAGCACGGAGACGGCGCCGCTCATGTGAGTGCAGCCCCGGGACGGGGACTCACGGCAGCGGCGACTGTGCGGTGCCTGCTGGTGGACCGGATTACGACGGGCCGTTGGTCAGGTGGTGCTGGCGCTCAGTGACGAGGACGAGACTGCGTCAACGAATTTGGACGGCGTCGGCGGTGTCGAGCCAGCGAGTGGTGGAGGACTCGGAGAGCGGGCCAGTCATGAAGATGATCGCCGCGAGGAGCTCGTGGTCACTGTATCGGCGCTGGCTCCAGGCTCGGCCCGTCTGTAGTGGACTCATTGCTAACAGAGCTGTGGACTCTGTGCTCACGACTTCTCCAGCGCATATCAGCATCATGGAAGAACGTCCGTCGACAAGGCGGAGAAGCGCCACAGAGGGCAGCCGGCGAAACGGATGACGTTGACGCCCGATGACGTCCGTCTTCGGCGTTTTTGTGGGCGTGCCTGTGGCGCTTGCACGATGACCGCTTCTGATCAGAGAACAAGGAACGGGGATTCCCATGGCTATCGCAGCTATCCGTAAGGCTGCCGTCGGCGCCGTTATGGCCACTGTGGCGTTCGGCGGGGTCGTCGCGACGTCGTCCACCGCCTCGGCCGCTCCGGCTGACGAGATCTGCAGCCAGGCGGAAGGTAACTGGGTCAGCGCCACCACCCTGGATGACATCCCCCTGCACAGCGGGCCCGGCGCTGACTTCGGCGTGACGGGGACGTCCACCTGGGACTTCAAGGTGGACTCCTGCGTCGTCAACTCCGCCGGCCACCACTGGTTCTACGGCTCTACGATGGACGGTGAGACGGGCTGGGTCTGGGCCGAGTACTACGGGGGGGACGAGTAGCGGCGGAGCGGCCCAAGAGAGGCCTCTGACCAGTGCGGATGCCCTCGTTGGAGCCGCCTGGCGCGCGGCCGTCGGGCGGCTGCCTTCCAGACGGTCGCAACGCGGGCGTTGAGTTGTGAACACCGAGGACACAGCTGCCTTCTCACTCACAGTGGAGGAGAGCTTGGTGCCGGTGGTCCTTGGGGGTGGTGCCGTAGGCCGCGCGGTGGGCGCGGCTGAAGTCGGATGCGCGAGGAAATCCCCAGCGGGCAGCAATGGTGTGGATGGGGGTGGTGCGCAGGGCTGGGTCGGCGAGGTCGCGGCGGGCTGCCTCCATGCGCAGGTGGCGTATCCATGCGGCGACTGTGGCGTCTTCGTCCTGGAAGAGGCGGTGCAGGTAGCTGGTGGAGATGTGATGTGCGGCGGCGATCGTGCTCGGGGTGAGGTGCGGGTCGTGCAGGTGCTCCCGGATGAACGCCTGGATACGGAAGGTGAGGGCCTGCTGGCGGGTCTCCAGGGGCAGGCAGTGGTCGGCTTCGAGTAGATGGGCGAAGAGCGCGGCGACCAGAGAGATTACGACGGCGGCCAGACGTGGCCGGTCGCAGGGCTGGTACGCCGCCGGGTCCGCTGTCAACCGGGTGAGGAACTGAGCCAGCAGGGCCCCGATGCCTTGCCGGGCTGACACCGGCGCCCCGACGATCCGGCCGGCCACGTCGCGCGGCAGGGGCAGCAGGGCTTTGGGAACCTCCAGCGCCACCGACTGGACCGGGTCCCCCGTGCTGTAGAGGTCGTTGAGCAGCGAGGACGAGTTGATGAACAGGTCGTGCGGCTTGTAGTCGGTCTCCCGGTGCCGCCACACGCTCGTCCCGCTCCCGCGAACGACGAGTGACAGGTGATAGGTCTCAGGGTCGGACTGCCGGATCAGCTTGGGCGTGCGCCGGAACACTAGCGGTTGGAACGTGTGAGACCACACGGTGACGGCACCGAGGTCCAGCACGCGCTGGGAGGCGCGGAAGTCGTCGGCGTGATCGCTGCGCAGCTCCATGGGCGCATGGGTACGGCCCAAGAGCTCGGTCCAATAGTCGAACCGGTCCGCCGCGGACACGTCCTCGCTCCGGAACACCACTTCGTCCAACAACTGTGTCTTCACCGCTTCTGAAACCGCTGGTCAAAGGCTCTCCTAGGAATGACGGGGCAATCGAACGCCCCGGTTCCACCTCGTGTCGGCCGGAGCCCGTCAGGACGTTGGGCACTGTGGCGGGGTGAGCCTGCCCCACGGCACTGCTCCTCGGCGGCAACAGTCGTGGCTATCTGGGGTAGTTGAGCGAACTGACTGGTCAGCGGCTTGGGGCTCGTTCAGTCACGTTAGGTGATCCGCGGCTGTCGATTCTGAGGGGGTGGAGGGGTTTGTCGGTGCGTGAAAGACCCCGCTGGGCGTCCCGGGCCGGGTCGTTGCGTGCGGTGAGGCCCACAGTGCTGACGGAGTTGGCGACGGGCTTGGTGGGCGGCCATGATGAGTGCCGGTCCGGTCGGTGAACGTGCCGATCGCGGTCTACGACCCCCAAGACAGTGCGCTGGCGTCCCACCGTGGATTGACCACGCCCAGAGCGGGGGAGAGTAACCCAGTGTCATCATCTCTTCACCGAAAGGGATGGCTTATGTGCAAGCTCCCCCTCGTCACCGCCGTGGTTGTCGGCCTTGCGAGTGCCGCGGTGATCGCACCGGCCGCCCACGCCTCGACGGTGGACGTGACCTGTTCCGGTACCGAGACCGTCCAATACAATCCCGGACTGCTCGTGACCCCGCAGACCGTCCACGTCAATGTCACCGGCATCCTGGCACCATGCAGCTCCTCCGACAGGGGCCTCACCGCCGGCAACTACCAGGAGAGCTTCGACACAACCCTCTCCTGCGCCACCCTGCTGTCGCCGAGGGCTGGAACCAGGGTCTTCCACTGGAGCAACGGACAGACCAGCACCTTCAGCTTCAACCGTGCGCTCAACAACGCCGCCGGCCAAACCACGGTCACCTTCACAGGCGAGATCACCAGCGGCGAGTTCGCAGGTGACACCGCCATCGAACAGGTGGTATTCGTGACGCCGACCGCCCTGCAGTGCGCGGCTCCCCCCGGGGTCACCGCCCTGGGCCCGGGCCCCGCGGTCCTGAGCCTCACCCATCCCTGATCCTTCGAGCAAGCCTGCCGGGGGTCTGTCCAATCAACGGCTGATCTTGGTTGTTGAGTCAGTTGCTGGTGGTGGGGGTGAGGCGTCCTTCGAAGGCGATCTGGAAGGCGTTCAGGGGGGCCTTCCAGCGCATTGTCCAGCGACGGCGACCCTTGCCCGTCGGATCCAGCGACATGAGCGCCATGTAGACGCACTTCAACGCGGCGTTCTCCGACGGGAAGTGGCCGCGAGCCCTCACGGCCTTGCGGATGCGGGCGTTCACGCTCTCAATCGCGTTCGTTGAACAGATCACCTTGCGGATCTCGACGTCGAAGGAGAGGAAGGGCACCATCTCGGCCCAGGCGTCGGACCACAACTTGATCACGGCCGGATACTTGGTGCCCCACTTCTCGGAGAACTCCAGGAACCGTTCGGTCGCGGTGGCCTCGCCCGGGGCGGTGTAGACGGGCTTGAGATCCTTCGCGACCTTGTCCCAGTCCTGCCGGGCCACGTAGCGGATGCTGTTCCGAATCAGATGAACTATGCACGTTTGCACCACAGTTCGCGGCCAGACGGTCTCGACCGCGTCCGGCAGGCCCTTCAATCCGTCACAGACGAGCATGAGCACGTCCTCGACGCCACGGTTGCGGAGCTCGGTGAACACACTGAGCCAGTGCTTGGCACCCTCGCCGCCATCACCTGCCCAGATCCCCAGGATGTCCCGGGTGCCCTCGACGGTCACAGCCATGGCGATGTATATCGGCCGGTTGGCGACATGGCCGTCGCGGATCTTCACGTTGATGGCGTCCACGAAGACGACCGGGTAGACGCGATCCAGCGGACGTGACTGCCATTCGGCCATGCCTTCCATCACCTTGTCCGTGATGGTGGTGATGGTCTGCTTCGACACCTCTGCCCCGTACACCTCGGCCAGATGAGCCGATATCTCCCCATGGGTCAGACCCTTCGCGGACAGCGACAGCACCATCTCGTCGACTCCGGTCAGGCGGCGCTGCCGCTTTTTGACGATCTGCGGCTCGAAGGTGCCGGCCACATCCCTCGGCACCTTCACCTCGACCGGGCCGACGTCGGTCAGCACTGTCTTGGTGCGGGTGCCGTTGCGGCTGTTGCCGCTGTTCCGGCCCGCCGCGTCGTGCTTGCCATAGCCGACATGGTCGGTGATCTCGCCCTCCGGGGCGGACTCCAGCACCCGCTTCGTCAGCTGCTGCAGCAGCCCGCCCTCCCCGGTCAGCTGCAGCCCGTCATTGCGGGCGCGGTCGACCAGCATCGCGATCAACTGCTCGTCCGACACCGCCTCCGCGGCCGACTCGACGACCGGCTCTTCCACGGCCCCGTGCTCGGTGATGGCCTCGCTCATCAGGCGTCTCCTTGATCATCGGATCCGCCGTTGATTAGCGCCTGCGGTCGATTCAACAAGTCAGACACTTCCAGACCCCACTGCCTGGAGGGCCCGATGCGCACCAGGCCGTCCAACGAGGCGCGAAAACGAGATCATCAGAGCTTCAAAGATGAGTTCTCACAGGTCGGTCCATGGGCGTGGCTTGCCACCTGCAAGGGGCGCCCACACATCGCCGGAAGGCCCCTGAAGTTCGAGGTCCTCCAGGACTGCCGCGCCCAGCGGCACCTGTCTGGCCAGTGTGGCTACGAGCGGGTGCTGCGCGACCATGGCCTGCAAGTCGCTGATCCGGTTGTCCAGGACGTACCGGGAGGCACCGGTCAGCACGAACAGCACCCGGGGGAACACGGGATACCAGCGCAGCCAGACGGCTCCCTGGGCTACCGTCTGCCGGGAGCGTGGCCGGCCGACGGGCTGTGGCTCGTACGCCCACAGCCGCGCGTACTCGATCAGCTTCGCCGCCAGTCGTTCGCTGCCCATGGTCGCCCGGTCGACCTCGACGAACGCCCGCAGTTTTGTCCGCTGGTCGTCACCGATGAGGGTGTAGTGCATCACCGCGTCCGTAATGATCTTTTCGCCGTCGCTGAGCGGGTGGGAGACCTCGGGTGTCCAGTCCAGGTGACCGTGTTCGTCGCCGCGCCGGCGGGCGTCGGCGACGAACGCCAGGTGGGTGCGGACCACGGTCAGGGTGTGCGGCGTCTTCAACGAGGCAGCCGTGGCCGAGGTGATCGGATAGGGGGGTCGGCCGCGCAGCGCGGGGAAGTCCCGGGTCAGCCGTGCGCCCTCGCTCGTCAGGTACCAGGCCCGGGAGCGGTTGGACTGCGGCAGCACCGTGTAGTCCACCAGGCCCTCGCGGCGCAGTCTGTTCAGCGGCGCGGAGACGGTCTGGCGTGCCGTGCCGGGGCGCAGCAGGTCGTGGAGCTGCTGTGTGGTCGCCATGCGGTGCTGGCCGAGTGCGGCCAGGAGCTGATACGGCAGCGGCTCGACGGGGCTTGGAGTGCGCCCGGACGTGACGGTTTCGATGGCGGTGGTCACTGATATCCCTTCTTCTGCAGCCGTACGGCCGGTGCGGTGGTGGGGGCGTGCTGGGTGAGGAAGTCGCTCACGCGGTGCAGCTGGTCGGTGGCCCGGGCCGTGAGCGTGGCAAGAGGTGCCGCGCCGGCCATCGCCTGGGCTGAGCGCTCCAGTGCCGCCGCCTGGCGGGGGCGGGCGTAGTCGGCGAACACCTCGTCCAGGTGCGGGCCGGTGATCCGGACGGGGCCGATGCGCCGGCCTTCGACGGTCAGCGACATGTAGTGCTCGAACCGGTCCAGGGTGGCGACGACGTCCGGGCTGGGTTTGTCGCCCCACTCCGAGGTGATCGCAGCGACGGCAGACTGCGAGCCGGCTGTGGACGCCAGAGTGGAGGCGTTCTGGACCAGGGACAGCCGCACCGCCTGGGGCAGGCGTCCCAGCAGCTGTGTCATGCCGTGGACGTGGACCTTGTACTTGCGGAAGTCCTCGAACATAGAGGCGATCGTCTCCGGGGCCGCACCGGTCAGGGTGATCAGCTCGTCGAAGTACGGGCGGAAGGGCACCCGCTGGTCTTCCGGGGTGTCGCGGCGGGAGCGCACGGCACGCAGCAGATCCCGGGCGAGCAGAGCGGTGATCAGCCGGTCGGTGGGCCCGTTCCCGCCCGGGCACACCCACACGATCATCCGTGAGTCCATCGCGGTGCGGATGTTGTAGACGCCGGCCGGCTGGCCGAGGAAGGCACGGGTGACGGGGTTGGCGGCGAGGCGGGCGATGGGGTTGAGGACGACGCCGAACGCGTCGGGGGGCAGGGTGGGGAAGATGGTGTGCCACCAGGAGCGGGTCTCCTCATCGAGGTGCCCGGCCGCCGTGGTCAGTGCCGCGGTGCGGAAGGCGGGGTCGGTGAGCAGCGCCCGCACGTGGAAGACGGTGGCCTGGTCCTGCGGCCGCCCCGCGGCGCAGGCCGCCTGGTTGACGGCCACCAGCACGGCCAGGGCGGCGGTGAGGATGGTGAGCGCGCGGGGTGCGCTGGCGTCGTCCCAGCCCAGTGCGGCTGCGTAGGCGTCGGTGACTGCCTCGACGACCTCGTGCGCCGCCTGGCCCTGGTGCATGCCCAGCGGGTTCCACGAACTCACCTGCGGGGCGGACCCGCTTGCGTTGAGGTCGATGAGCGCGATCCGCTGCATGAGGTGGTCGTGGGCCAAGAACGGCAGGGCGCGAGGCCAGGAGTCGCGGTGGGGGTCGACGAACATCAGCCCGCCGCCGGCGTGGGCCCAGCCGATCGCCTGGGCGAGGGCACGTTCGGTCTTGCCGCCGCCGGCCTTGCCCACCCCGACTTCGAACAGCGTCTCCCTGGCGTAGGTGGCGACCAGGCGTCTGCGGCCGTCCGGGCCTCGGTAGATGCCCTGCAGCAGCAGCTCGGCATCCCCGTACTCGAAGGTCGGCAGATCTCCCGCCAGCAGCGGCAGGCGGCAGTGCGCGGTGGGCGGCTTGAGCAGCCCCGTCAGCTCCTCCAGGCGTACCCAGTTCGGCCGGGGCGGCTGGCAGTGCCCCAGCGTCCAGCGGCGTTCGAAGCCGCGGCGGCTGGGCCAGCGGTCGGCCCCGAGCCGCCACGGGCCCACCCGCCACCCGCGCATGGCCCACCGTGAGCCGCCGCCGAACACGTCCAGGGCGGCCTGGAGCTGGGCGAGCCGGGCCTGGGCGCGGCCCTCGGTGTTCGACGCGCACATCACGAGCAGCTGCACGCGGACCAGGTGGTCGTCCTCGGCGAGCTTGCCCAGCGCGTCGGCCGGGTCGACCCGGCGGGGTACGGGAGGCATGACCAGACGGCGCCCACCCGCGCTGCCGCCTTGCTTGCCCGCGGCCAGCTGCTGCAGCTGCCACGTCAGCGAGTCCTCGATGCCGGTGGCGTCCTGCCGCACCCAGCGGGCGGCCCGTTGGGCCTCGCGCCGCTCCGCGCGGCGCGCATCCGTCATCAGCTGCAGGCGGCGCGCCCGCAGCACCCACTTGGGTGCCCGCTGGATGTCGAGGCGGATCTCGGCCAGGTCGCCCAGCTGGGCACGCAGGTCGGAGACGGCGTCGATCAGCGGCTGCAGCGGGTCGGGGGCCAGGGGTACCTCACGCAGCGGAGCGGTGGGTTTGCCTCGCAGGATGAACTCCGCCCGCACCACGTGCTCACGGGGCTTGTCGACAATGGGACCGGCCCGGTTCACGGTCACCTGCGGGCCGAACGGGGTGATCGACAGCAGACGTTCGCCGCCCGCGGGGCCTTCGATGCGATAGCGCAACGGGCTGGAGCCGTCGGCTCGCAACCGGATCTGCACCGCCTTCGTACGGCGCGGCGCCCACCACGGCATACTCGTCGACGCCCGGGCCAGCTGTACCCCCCGGCGGAAGATCTCCTCCAAGCCGGGGTCGAAGTGGCGCGAGGGCACAAGCTCCAGCGCCATCCGCTCGGCCGAGGCCTTCCGCGCCAGGCGGCGCACCACCATCTCGCTCACGGCCCACACCATGACGGCGGCCGCGGCGGGCACATACCAGTAGGTGACCGTCCAGCCGACAGTGTGGACGATGCCGGTGAACAGGCCGAGTACCGGGCCGGACGCCGACTCGGTGGCCTGGCCGGTCAGGTACGGGGCTGCGGAATCCACGCGGACGCTCCTTCTTTCTTCGAAGTGCTGCGGGTGAAGTGCCAGTCGGTGATGCGGCCGTCGGTGAAGGTGCCGCCGCGGTCGTCGCCGGCCTACACCAGGTGCACCACCGCCTGGCCTACGGCGCCGTCGCGGCGGGCGATGGCCGCCTGGATCCGGAACCGGGCCGTCGCGAACGCAGGGGTCAGATGCTGGCCGGCGTCGGGGAAGACCCTGGGCCACTTCGCCCGGCCGATCCCGGTGGCGTCCGCACACAGAAGTTCACGGCCCGCTGCAAGCAGTTGCCGCTCGTCCCGTGCGTCAAGATCCGCGGGCCAGGCGGCCTCCAGCGCCTGCTGGATGGCCCGGTCGCCGGCCGCGCCCTCGCCGTGCGGCGGCAGCGCCGACTGGGAGGCCGGCTGAGGCGGCTTCACCGCCGTCGCGACTTCCTCGGGCGCGCCGACGGCCGAAGGGCGCTCGCTGGAGTAAGGCGACGAAGAGGGCCGGGCAGGGGCAGCTTGTGGTCCAGATGCCGCCCAGGGAGCGGACCCGCCGGGTCTGTTCGGCATGGCGAGCAGAGCCACCCCGGTCACGATCAGGATCACGGTGGCGATCAGCGGCAGGCGCGGTGAGCGCGGCGAGGTGCAAGTTCTCAACCTTCTTGGCCGGTTGGTTCGCTGGGAGTTCGATGTTCGCGGCCTGTCTTCCACTGGCCTGCCCGCACCGGTCCTCATCAGCGTGTCCAGCCCTGGGCCCGGCGCTGGCCTTCGCGCACCGCGCGCAACTGTCCCGTGAGCCAAACCAACGTGGAGGCGCTGGCGAGGAACAGGACGAGGGGAATCCAGAGTGTCCACGGTCCTCTGGGGAAACCGGCGACGAAGAGCTGAGCAATGCCCGACGCGCCGGCGACTGCACCACAGCCGAGCGCGAGGCGTTGCCCTACGCGACCTCGATTCCAGCTGGTGCGGCGGTACCCGATGAAGAGATACAGCCCGACGATGGCGACGCCGCCGCCGACCATGCTGAGCACCGTGAGCGTCCACATCAGGACGTGCGCGGAGTCCACTCGTTCACCTCTTTCCCGATCAGCAGCCCGCCGACTTCATCTGCGGCTCTGCACAAGGACGTCGTCATAGGAGCCGGGCACCTCCCGCAAAGCCAGACATCGCGTCCACCGCGTCCAGCCTCACCACGGTCCCCGGGCGGGCGGCGTCGATCATCTGGCCGCCTGTGAGGTAAATGCCGACGTGAAAGATCGTCGCGTCCCGGCCGGGGGCGTAGGCGTAGAAGACGAGGTCACCGGTCTTCAACGCTTGGGTGCCGAGGCTGGCGGGGATCCGCCGGCCGACACCGGCCTGCTCGGCCGCGGTACGCGGCAGGCTGATGCCGACCCTGGCATAGGCGTACGTCGTCAGGCCCGAGCAGTCGAAGCCCCGGATACCCGCACCGCTTTTGCCGCTGGGGGTGCAGCACGACCCGTAGGACGGGCCGCTGGCATCGCCGCCGCCCCAGGAATAGGGCACGCCCCGCTGCGAGAGCGCCGCATCGATCACGGTGCGGACCGTGCCGGAGAGGTTCTTCAGGTCCGGGTCTTTGGCGGCCGCCGTGTACTGGTCGATCCAGCCCAGCACGTTCGAGAGGTACTCCTGCGAGTGGTTGTACTCCAGGATCGCTGCCTCCAGCTGGGCACGCTGGGTCAGATCGCGGCCGTTGCCGCACAGGTAGACCGCGGCGCTGAGCGCGGCATCGTCGGCGTTCTGCGGATCAGCGATGTGGTCGCCGTTGCCGTCCTGGCCAATCGACTCCCAGGTCGAGGGCAGGAACTGGAACGGGCCCACGGCCCGGTCTCCCTGCGAGGTGCCGTCCCACTTACCCCCGTCGCTGTCGGGGACCACGGTCGTGTTGCCACCCACACCGGAGCCATTGAGGAGCACCCCGTAGATCTTCGGGCGGATGTCACCGTTGTCAGCGATGCTGTGGCCGATGGCATGGTTGGACTCCACCTTGGCGATCCCGGCCAGGATCGGCCAGCGCATGCCCTGGCACTTCGGCACATGCTTCCCGACCTGCTGGACCGCCTTCTTGTAGGCGGTCAGCATCCGGGGAGGGATGTCCGCGGCGCTGCCGCCCTCGGCGATCCCGCCTCCGTCGTTCTGTGCACCCGTCTTCAGCGCGACGTACGCGCTGATCGCGTTCCCCACGGGCGCGGCACAGCACACGGCGGCGAACAGCAGCAGCGCCACCATGCATCCCCACCGCCGGACGCGGCGTCCAGGCGGCCTCACTCGTCCTCACCGCCTCGCCGGCGCCGGTCCCGCTCCTGACGCCGGCGTTCCGCGTCGCGCTCGGTCCGCCGCATCAGATCCTGCATCCGGGCCGTGCCTCCTCGCGCGCCTGGTTACGCGCGCTCCCACCTCCGGGTAGAACGGGCCCGCCGCGATCGAGCCGAGCCTGGGGCGCAGGGCCGTCCCGGCGTGCGAGAGGCGCCGGGGGCGGAGTTGCCGCAGGACCTCCCGCCGGCCGAGTGGGCCGTGCGGTGGCAGGGGCTGGCCGACCCGAAGGACGACCGGAGGGCGCAGGCCCTGAAGGGCCAGCCGCGTGGGGGGCGGCGGCCGGAGTGGCTGCGGTCGGCATGCGGCAGCTGGCGAACGGTCCGGGCCCACCGCGGTCGTCGGTATGGTCCCGCATCACCCGTGCCACATGACGCCCCGTGTCCCCCCACGCCCGGCCGTCCTCGCGGACGGTGTTGCCCCACACGCGCACCTGCTGCCGGGCGTCCTGGGAGTAGCGTGAGGCGCCCGCCCGGGCCCGGAGGACGTTGGCCGGCAGACCGACCGTCGCCCCGTAAGCTGCGCGGCCGCCGCGGTGAAGGATGCGGTAGCCGCGGAAGCGGACAAGCCGGTTGTGAGCCCGGGTCGCCAGCAGCGTGCGGTCGCCGTTTTGGTCGTGCAGTACCTGGCCGGTGTTGCGGTCGACGATGTGCCCCTCCTCGTCGCGGTACCGGTCACCTGGGCCAGTGGGGCGTCGTGGCCCTGCGCCCCCTGGTCCGCCCGGCCCTCCTCCGGGCGGTGTGCCTGGCTGCGGGTCACCGCCCGCGGTGGGCCTTTGCCACCTGGCCAGCTGGTCCCGGTCCGGGCGGCGGCCGATCAGTAGCCAGTGCGCACCTCTCAGGCCGAGTCGTGTCCCGAGCCCACCCACAGCGGCCGCCGCGGTCAGCGGTGCGAGCCCGCGCCCGGCCTCGGCCGTGGCGTCGGCGAACATCCGGCCGGTGTCGACCGGCATGCCCGCGCCGTCGAACAGGGAGGTGAGCGCGCCCATCAGCCGTTGCCGGGTTCCGAGCATCCCGAACCTGCCCCCTGCGCCGCCCGTGAAGGCCCGCAGCCCGCCGCCGTATCCGCCCATGGCAGCAGGGGAGTTCATGGCGAGCGCGGCGCCGAGTTCGGACGTGTCGCCCGGCATGTGGGTACCGCCGACCTTGGCGTAGCGCATCCGCATGGCCATGCGCTGGCCGAAGGAGGAGATGCCGGCCAGCAGGCGGCGGTGCCCGGCGGCGCCGGCGATGGCGAGGACGTCGATCAGGAGGATCCGCTCGACCATCAGGTCGGGTCCGTTGGTGATGGTGGCGTCCACCGCGATGCCGAAGAACGGCACGAAGGCGCAGATGCCGACCATCGCGAGAATCGCGATGCCCCACAGGGACAGCCACTTCCACACGGACTGGCGTGCGGGGCCGGGCAGCATCCCGGCGACGAAGGTGACGCCGCCCGCGGCTGCGGCCGCCACGCAGATGCCCTGGGTGCCGAGCAGCACGATGGCGCTGGAGAGCAGCATGCCGCAGATGAACAGTGCTGCGACGAGCAGCAGGGCGGCGCCTCCGACTCGCCACCAGGTCGGCTTCTCCGCATACTCGGCACAGGATTTGCCGACGGGGCCGGCTCTCTTCATGTCGGAGAGAAAGGCCATGAACGCCTGGTCCTCGTCGGTGACGACCGCGTTCGGTGAGTCCAGCAGATCCCCGCTCGACGTCAGGGGCGGCAGGGTCTCCTTACGGAGTACGCCCTTGTCCTCTTCGCAGAACTCCTTGGCCGCTCCTTTGATCATGCTGCAGGCGTCCTTGGCCTTTTGCCTCTTCTCCTTCCAGTCCTCGCAGGTGGACCGCATCGGCGGGGCGAACTGGCCGCAGTTCGTACCCATCTGGACGTCGGGGTTGTACCAGCCGCTGACCCATTTCAGATGGACGGCGTAGGCCTTGGCATCGGACGCCTTGGAGGGGTCGAGGGTGCGTCCATACTCGAGCAGCATGTACGGCTTGACGATCAGTGCGTTGGTGATCGAGTCCTGCAGCGGGCGGGCCACGTCCTCGGCGGTGACCGGAGCTTCGCCTTCTCGTTGAAGGCACTTCAGCTCGGCCCTGCCGGCCATTCCGTCGCAGGGGTCCTTGCTGGCGATCTTGCCGCCCCAGTGGTAGTAGTTGACGCTCTGCTGGGCGACGCTGGCGGCCACTTGCTGGCCTTGGCCCAGCGGGCCGTCCTTCGCGAGCAGGTAGTCGGGGCGGACGAACGCGGAAGCCGCGAACGCCGCGATGAGCAGGGTCAGGAAGATCTCGCCCAGACCGCGGCCGACCCGGCCCCGCACGATCATGAAACAGGCGAACACGAACGCCCAGGCCAGCAGCAGACCTTTCAGCCCGAGGGTGTCAACGACGATGTGGTCGTAGGTGTCGGCGACCTTCTGCGCCGGGTGGATGAGGATCTTCAGGAGTGGGAACCGGAAGGCCAGCTCGATGGCCCACCCCGCCAGCCCGACCAGCAGCCGGATCAACGTGAACAGCCCGGACAGGGCGAAGGCCAGGGCCCGTCCCCTGAAGTTGACGATGGAGCCACCCGAAGCGTTCAGGTCGTAGCCGTCGATCGGCACCCCCTCGGAGGACGGGATGTTCAGCGGGGAGAGCAGGTCCCCGGTCTCGCTACTGCTGCTCGCCGCGTACACGACCTGGGTGTTGACCATGAGGAAGACCCCGGTGAGCAGCACTACGAATCCGGCTGCGCGCAGGGTGCCGCGGTCTGGGCGGAACATGGTGTCAGCCCCGCTTCTGCGCGGCCGAGCGGCGGCTGCGCCACAGCACGAGCGCGGCCACCCCGGCTCCGGCCGGCACCAGCCGCCAGGCCGCCCCCGCGTGGTGGTGTCCCGAGGTGGCGGTGCCGCGTTCGCAGTACGCCTTGGCCGGGCCCACGATGGGCGCGCAGCGGTCGCGGTGGCCGCGATGCCTGTCGGCGGCGAAGGCCTGCCCGGTGTGCGGCCACCACGATTGCGGCAGGCCGACCGAGAGGGCCAGCACCAGTACGCCGGCGGCCACGGCGGCCACGGTCAGGATGCTGCACGCCGCGGCGATGCGCCGAGAACGGTCCCAGGAGGAGGAGATCATCGGTGGTATTCCTTCGGGCGGGCATCGGCGGCGTTGGGCTCGGATGCGGTCGGTGAGCCGGCGCTCGTGCGTCGTCCCGGTGTGGTGGTGATGGAGGAGGCGATGCGTGTGATGCGGGGGATGACGGCCTTGACGCGGCCGGTGTTCTGCCGGGGGCAGGCCAGCAGGAACTCGCCCTCGCGGCCCTTCTGCCCGACGGGGGACAGGCCTGTGGTCACGAGTCGTACGAGTTCCGGGTTGTGGGGGTCGAGGCCGACGAACTCCAGGCCGCGGCCAGCGCGTTCGCGGTCGGTGGTTCGGGCCAGTGCGCGGTAGGCCATCAGCCCGCGGTCCGGGCCGAGTTCCTCGGCATCCTGTGAGCCGGCGATGAGGCCGGCGCCGTGCTTGCGGCCGTCGTGGAGGATCTCGTGGACCAGGGCGGTGCCCTCGGCTGAGCTGGTGAGCCAGTACAGCTCGTCCAGGACCACTGCGGTGAAACGCTCGGGGTCCTCGAACGCGGTCTGCCGGGCTATCGCGGCGATCAGGTAGAGCACGGCCCGCCCGATCAGCGCTTCCAGCGGCTGCTGATGCAGGATCTCGGGGTTGGTGAACGCGGCCTTCGGCGGCAGTTTCAGACCGGTGGTCGTGATCACGATCATGTCCGAGGCGCTGGAGGCGTCCAGGCGTACCGGAGGCAATGCCGGGTCGAACACCATCGCCGCCAGGGAGTTGGCGGCGACCACGCGGATGAGGCCGGCGAGGGTGGCAGCCGCGTCCTGCCGCTTGCCCGCCTCGCTCGTGGCCATCTGCTCGAGGACTTCAAGGACGCGGTGCATGGACGGCTGCGGATCGGCGGCGGCCTGCTCGACGGCGTGGTGGAGAACCTCGCCGTTGGTGCTCATCGGGCCGATGCCGAGTTGCAGGGTGAGGTAGGACAGGGCGTAGTGGCGGCCCTCGGGGCCGTCGAACATGCGCAACGGGTCGATGGACACCTCGGCCTGCGCGGCGTCGATGATCTGTACGCGGCCTTTGGCTGCGGTGCGGGCGAAGGTGGCCCACTCGCGTACCGGGGTGCGGTCGATGCAGATCGCGCAGCCTCCGCGCGCCCACACCGCCTCCGACACCAGTTTCTGCAGGACGCTCTTGCCCGCGCCCAGGTCCCCGACGATGCCCATCGAGGCCGAGGCGTCCACCTTGGGCGCATCCGCCACGTTGATCATCACGGGGCGGGTGGTGCCGCAGTCCAGGTCGATCCCGAGGAACATGCCGTTCGGGTCGCCGACCTCGGAAACGGTGAAGGCGCCGCCCAGCGCCCAGTCCTCGCTGATCTGGTGCTGGGTGAACTCCCGCACCACCCCTGGCCGCACCGTGCCGGGCAGGCCCAGGGTGAACAGTGGCTCCTGCAGTCCGGCCGGGCGCACCGCACGGTAGTCGGCGCCGCCGAGCAGCGCGGCCAGGGCGCGGGCCCGGGCGTCGCAGACGGCGGCAGTCGGCCCCCACACGGTCAGCACGGTCACGGACTGGACCTCGACCTCGACGGACGTCCGCGACAGGCGGGCGTCGAGCTCGCCCAGGTCGCGGGCGGCGTCGGTCAGCGAGGCGGGCATGCCGGTGGGGCGGGCGTCGTACTGGTCGGCCTGGTCGATCAGTTCGTTCTTCTTGCGCCGCACCTGGTCGCGCGCCCGCTCCGCCGGGACCAGGGTGAGATCGACGGTGTAGTCGACGGGGAAGTCCAGTGTTTCCAGCTGGGCGAACAGGTCGGCGGCGTCCTGGCTGACCGTGGGAGGGCACTCGGCCAGGGCGAGTTGGGCCTGGTAGCCGACGCCGGCGTCCGTTTCGACCTGGAGCCAGCGCCGGCCGAGCGGCGAGCCGGTGTTCAGCCGCCACCAGGCCTTGCGGCCCGACCGCGTGATCTGGCCCGCGTTCTTGAGCTCGTCGACGTCGTCGAGTTCGGGGTCGATGCCGCCTTCCTGCAGGCGGACCTGGCCGAGGTCGGCGTAGCTGGGGGAGCGCAGCACGCCGTCACGGACGTGCCCGCCGTACAGCTCGCTGGTCTCGGCCTCGGCGAGCAGCGGCTCCGCCAGGCCGCGGTGGAGGGCGTGCTGGATCATCCACACGATCTCCGCCGGGCGGGCCGGACGGAAGGCGACGCCACCGGCGAGTGCGGCCTCAACCCGCGAGGCTTGCTCGCGGTAAGCGGTCACCTCGCGCCGCGCCACCGGTGCCGGGCGCAAGCCCAGCGCCGGGGACAGCTCGGCCCACGCCGCGCCGAGGGAAGCCGACATTTGAAGCCCGGCCGTCTCGGTCTTCAGGGGCACGGCCAGCCACAGGGTGCGGCGGTGCATCTCCTGGTCGTCCAGCAGATCCAGGGTGGCCTCCACGTTCTCCACCCACGGATGCCGGCCCGCGCCCGGCGCCTGCTCGGCCGGCTCGATGCCCTCGATCATCCTCAGGGCGACCTCACCGGCGTCGACCTGCGCGCACAGACCGAACAACCGAGGTGCCCCGGACAGCGACCGCACCAAATGCGTGACCCTGGCGAGCTGTTCGTCGCGGACCGCTGCGGGCACGTAGGTTCCCTGGACGGTCTCCTCGCGCTGCCCCTGCGCATCCGGGCCCGGGTGAAGGCGGTAGATCGCCCACACGCCGCCCTGGACCGACCACACCAGGTGCCCGGCGATGTGACGGACAGGAACCCTCACCGCGCACCCCCCTCTCCGGCGAGCGCGAGCAACTGCTGCACTCCCGAGACCGGCGTCCCCGGTGCGGGAGCAGCCGGTTCGATGCGGCGGCGCGCGGACTTGCGGCCCGCGGCCGGGTGCGGGCGCGGCGCCCGGAGGGCATGGGACGGTGCGGGCTCCGTCGGGGGCGCGTCTTCGATTGCGCCTTCGATCGTGAAGCCGCCGAGCAGCGGCCTCGGTCCGCGGTCGCGGGCGGCCCGCCCGCCGATCCGCCCTCCCCGCGGCTGCCAGCCGAGCAGTACCCAGTCCACTGCGGCCTGCAGCGGGGCCCGACCCCGGATCTTCGGCCGACGCACTGCCCAGATGGCCAGGATCCACGCGACGAGGGGGACCGGTCCCATCCACGACCACCAGCTGATGGTCTTGATCAGGAGGAAGCCGCCGCCGACGGCGACCGTGATCTGTGCGGGGGTGTAGGGGCCGAGGGGGATTCGCCAGTCGGCGACCTTGCCCAGCACCCAGGGGTGGCGGCGGGCGGTGGTGTAGAAGCGGCCCACCCGGCCGGCGGCCGCGCTCATAGCCAGCCTCCGACGCCCGCTGAGTGGTCACGGTGGGCGGGGAGTTCGGACGTCACGGTGCCGGGGACGGCCGCTGCGCCCCTGGACGGGTTCTTCACCTCGTCGGTGAACATGTTCGCCAGGTCGTTGCGGCTGTTGTACAGACCGAGCGCGATCACCATCAGCAGCAGGGCGCCGATCCCGGCCTTCAAGCTGAACTTTTGGATCATGATCACGACGACGAGACAGACCAGACCGGCCTGCAGGCCTTTGGTCGCCCAGTCCTTGAACATGGTGATCCAGCTGTTGCCGAGGTCGTCCAGCTGCCCGGCGAGCATCACGCTGTGCACCGTGTTCATCGGGCACCTCCGCCCTGGGCGGTCCCGGACTCAAGCGCGGCGATCTCCCGCCGGCCCGAGCGGGCTCTGAGAGTGAGCTCGTACGCCAGCGGCCACAGCCCGCCGCTGTCCCGGGCTTCGACAGCCGCCTGGACGCGCACCGTGGTGCCGTCAGCGGGGACGGACCCGGCGGCCCCGGCCTCCTTGATTGCGAGCAACTGCTGCACCGTGGCCGTGGCGTAGGGCGCGGGGGAGACAGCCGACAGCTTCACGCCGGGCCCGAGGTAGCGGTCGACCTGTCCGGCCCCGGTCAGGTACGCGCTGAGGAACTCCCCGACCGCCACCGCCAGATCGCTACCGGATGGGACGGTCACCGTGTACGGCGACTTCGGCACCTCAGCACGAGCCGGGCCGGCCACCACGCCGGGGGCGCCGGTCACCGTGAACGAGCCGCCCGCAGTGTCGGCCACCACGGGGACGACGAAGTAGCGCACCCGGCCGTCGGCGTACTGCGCAGCCACCGTCACCGCCCACTCGTCGGTACCGCGCTGCCAACTGCGCACCGCGGCCACCGACTGAGGCTTCTGCTGCGCATCGGCCGCCGGGTCGGGCAGATCGACGTCCGGCGCCATCGACTGCGCAAGCCGCGACTGCGCACCGTTCTCGTCACTGGTACTACTGCGCAGCCATGCGCCGGCGAACAGCTGCGCATAGCCCGCCGGGTCGGCGCCGGCCGTCGTCGTGCGTACGGCGGTCGGCTTGGCCGAGGGGGCGGCCGCAACCGTGGTCGGGCCGGACATCACGGTGACGCCCAGGGCGACGGGCCCGGCCGCGATCGCGGTGAACAAGGCCAGCCGCGACAGGCGCACGCGGCGCCGCATCCTCTCCAGCCGGGCGCCCGCGGCCATCGCAGCACCAGCCTCACTCTCTGAGGCCTGCTTGCCAGGAGACATGGTCAAACTCCCAGGTCAGAACGTGTACTTGCTGACCTTGAGAAAACCTGCGGGCCCCGACCAGACCACCGACCATGAACCCCCGACCACGGTCACGATGAGGACACAAAGCCCGTGGTCGGGCCTGTGGTCGGGCCGACCATGAGCCCGACCACGGGCCCGGACCACGGTCGGGCGCGACTGAGCCGACAACCGCCGTGAAGAGGGCGAGACAGGGAGCTGGCCGAGGCATCGGGGGGACGCAGCTCTGGGGGCAGTCCTCCGGTGAGTCGTGCGTGACGCCGTCCTCAGCAGTCAGCCGTCGCAGCCCGATTGCGCACGCTCTGCCGGGCGTGCGGCCCAAGAAGGAATTCACCTCCGGTGTGCGCAGCGGCCTGCACATGCCGACTGCGCAGGACCCCCGGATGCGTTGCGCAGCCGTCTGCGCAACGAGTGCCACCTTCGCTTGCGCAGCGGCCATTGCGGATCCATCCGGAGCACCGCGGGACACGCCATGGTCGGCCCGACCAAGAGCCCGACCACGGCGGCCCATTGCGCATTGCTGTCGTGACCGACGGTTGGGGCGGAGCCGTCAGGCTGGTCCGATGGCGTCCTGTCACCTGCAACACCGACGGGGTTGCACGTCGCGGGACACGTCCGGCTGGGTCGCGGGGTCGGCGGGTGAGATGACGGCATGGAACACACGCACGCGCCCGTATCCAGGCCACCGGGCATCCCACCCCGTTGGGCGCGGGGCGCTGCCCTGGCTGCCGTGCGGGTCCCGGAGTGTCCCCGCCCCGATGGACCCCGACCACGGTCACGGTAAGGACACGAAGTCCCTGGTCGGGATCATGGTCGGCCCGGCCAAAGCCCCGGCCGTGGGCTGGCGGCAGGCCGTCTGCTTGGCCACGAGCTCCCGCGCCGGGACACTGATGCCGGGTTCGTTCCCCCGGGCGACTGGGCCAACCACGGCTGCGCAGTGCGAACCTCGACCTGCGCAGCGGGATATCAGATGGCACGGACCGGCGTGCGCAACGGCTCCCTCCCCGTGCCCCATTGCACACGCCCCTCGCCTGATTGCGCATGGCCTGCGTACGGGCCGCACCGCGGGACGGGAGCGTGGTCGGCCCGTCCATGAGCCCGACCACTGCAGCCCATTGCGCGTGTTGCCGGATCGTGACCGATGGTCGGGGCTGGTGGTCGTCAGGCTGGTCGGGGTCGGCGGGTGAGCTGACGTCATGGAACACACACATGCGCCCGCCTGCAGGCCTACCGGACATCCCACTCCGGTGGGTGCGGTGTGCTGCCCCGGCTACCACGTGAGGTCCGTGCGGGGGCGGGCCCGATGAGCGGTTTCGGGGCGGGGATCCGCCGCGGCGTGATGGCGGCCGATCAGTTCACCCAGATCGCCAACGGGCTGTTTCGCGACACCGGGTTGTCGTACAAGGCGAAGGGGATCTTCGGATATATCAGCACGCACCGGGACGGCTGGCAGGTGACGATCGCTGACCTGATCCGTCTGGGGTCCGATGGACGGGAAGCCGTGCGCGGCGGGCTGAAGGAGTTGGAGACGCACGGCTACCTGATTCGGGAACGCCTGCGTCGACCGGGCGGCACTCTCGGGGAGATCGTCTACTGCATCACGGACCGCCCGGCTGCCCTGGACGTCGCCCTGATCGAAGCCGGCCTCGCGGGCGTATCGGCCGAGTCCGGGCCCGACAGCGGTTTCGGGGCGGGGATCCGCCGCGGCGTGATGGCGGCTGATCAGTTCACGCAGGTCGCCAACGCCTTGTTCCGCGACTCCCGGATCTCGTTCAAAGCCAAAGGATTGTTCGGGCTGCTCAGCACGCACCGGGACGGCTGGCGGATGACCGTCACCGACATCACCCGCCGCGGGCGCGACGGCGAGGCAGCTGTGAAGAGCGGGCTGAAGGAGCTGGAAGGGCACGGCTTCCTCGTGCGGGAACGCGAGCGCGGCCCGGACGGCACCCTCGGCGCGGCCGCGTACTTCGTCACCGACTTGCCCAGCCTGCAAAACCCCAGGTCGCAACCAGAGTCGGGTTTTCCACCAGTGGATAAACCTACGTTGGTTCATCGGCCTACTAAGAACACCAACCGTAAGAAGACCAACAAGCAGAACACCAGAGCCGTCCCTCCGTGCAGCCGCAGCGAAGCCGCGCGAACACCAGGACGCACGGGACAGCCGGACACGACGATCACGCCGCCCGGACCTCCAGCGGACGAGATGCACCCGGGGATCCAACTGCTGCTCGAACTCGGAGCGGCTCGCCCCGAGCTCCTCCTGACCGGACAGACGCTGACCGACCAGGGCCGTGTCGTGACCGTGATGCTGGAAGTCGGCTGGAGTCGCGAGCAGCTGCGGCACGTCATCGCCGCCCGGCCGCTGCCGAAGCCGGTACGCACCTCCGTCGGCGCGATCATCGCCGCCCGGCTCCGCGCTGCCCAGGCCTACCCGCCACCCGCCACCGCCGCCAGCCAGCACCGCGGCGCGCCCCCGGAGGACGAGCTGCCCACGTGGCGGGAGACCAAGCGGTCCTCCACCGCGTCTGCCGCCCGCACTGTGAGCGAGGCCCTGACCTACCGGGCCCTCGTCGAATGCGCCGGCTGCGGCGTTCCCGGAACGGCCCCCGGCGAGGACCTCTGCCCGGCCTGCCTCGACTGGCCCCTGTGCCGCACCTGCCCAGGACCGACCCCTCGCCGCGCTCACCCCGAGGGCGACGGCCGCTGCACCACCTGCACCTCCGCCCTGACCCATCCTCCGGAAGCGAGCACCGAATGACGGACACGACCCACACACCACCCCGGATGACGCCCCAGCAGCCTCAGCGTCCCTTCGCCCGCGATCCCCGACGGTGGGAGGCGGAACAGGCGCGGGCGCTGCGGACCGGCCACGTCTGCCACGACACCGCATGCCCCGGCACCTGCGAGCCCGCGCTCGTGTACGAGCGCACCGGATGGGGCTGGCTGGCCTGTACCGTACCCGGTGACGGCACTCTGCCCGAACACCCGAAGCAGATCGGGGTGCTCACCCCGGGCGCGACGAGGACACAGCGGCTGGCCATGCGCTGGCTGACCAGGCGCCCCGCCATCCGCATCGCCCTGACCCGCACGAGCCCCGTGTCCGTACGGTTCTCCGCGGCCGCCGTGGGGATCATCAGCCTCTTCGCAGCCCTGTTCGCCCTGAACCGCGGCATCCCCGCCGACACCGTGCTGCCGGCGATGCTGCTCGCACCCCTCCTTGCCGAGCACCTGCCCGACCGGCTCGACGAACGGGCCGGCGAACACGTCCGCATGGTCGAACACGCCGCTGCCTGCCAGTACCTGCAGCGCCTGGCCACCCTGCACACCTACCTCGTCCAGACCGCCGCCGACAACGACCGCTACGAACTGCGCCGCTCGGCCGAGATCGGCCAATACCTGCTGTGGGACGCCGCCGGCCTCCTCCAAAACCAGGACACCCGCACGCTCTCAGCCCAACTCATCGATCGCGAACGGCTGATGCTCCAGCTCGCCGACCAAGTCACCCAGACCCTGGAGCCCATCCGCACCGAGGCCCGCTCCGGCGAAACGAACCAGCCCGGCGGCCACGAGGGCCCGTTCGGCCCGTACCCGCCGGGCAGCCAGCCGGCCACACCTCGCCCCACGCCCGGCACCTCACTACCGAAGGGAACCATGTCCATGCCCCAGCCAGAATCCAGCCAGGCCGACCGCACCACGGACGTCTACCTCCTCTTCGCGCACGAGCCGTACTACCCGGGCCCCGGCGCCCGCGAGATCAACACCACCGTGGTGGCCGCCGCCTCCCTGCTGCACCCGCAGGTGCGCCAGCCCGACGGCGCCCGCATCCACGATCTCCTCACCCGCGGGCGTCAACCGGGCGAGATCATTCCGCTGGCCACCCTCACCCACGAACTGGGCGGAGGCGCTGACTGGCCGAAGGTCGGCGACTGGGAGCGCGTTACCACCGACGTGCTGCACCTCGTCCGCTCCGGAGAGTGCGATGACCTCAGCCTCGGCCTGTCCGAGATCGCGCGCGCCCTCGTCTGCACCGGCCCGTACAACCACGTACGCGCCTATGACGCCGCAGCCGACGACTTCATCGTCTACGGGCCCGCCGAGCGGGCCGCCGTGCTGGCCGAGGTCGACGTGTTCCTGACCAGCCTCGTGACCGAACGGGATCTTTGGCCCGGCGACGGCCTGCTGGCCCCACTCGCCCGCCCCGCCTGGACCGGTCAGGAATCCGGGTGATTTCAGGTATCCGAAGAAGGGGGAGTCCCCATGCTCAGTGCGTGACGCTGTCGGGGATCTTGAAGAGTGGGAGCTCAGGGGCCCAGGTGGCGGCCGGACCACGCTTCCCCGGCGTTGGGCTGTTTCGCCTGGTCAACGGATTGTCGCCGCGCGTCCGTGGACTCCGCAGCGTCCAGGATCAGGCCTCTGTTACGGCTACGTCAACAGCCACGGCATGCGACAAGCCCGCTACGGAGCCAGGAGAAGTCCCACGTCCAGCACGTCCTCACCGCCATCGCCGTCAACATCGAGCGCGTCAACGCAGAACTCACGACGCCCACGACAGAACGCCGGCCTCAAACACCCACCGCGCTCCAGACCTTCCTGGACTGGCAGCGCATCCCAAGGCCAACTCCATGGCGCACCACAGGGAAGTCTTGACCCTCAAGATCCCCGACAGCGTCACGCACCGAAGGATTCGACGGCATGTCTGCGCCGTACCCTGGCCTGTTCGCGACTCCTTTGATCGCGTCTTGTGGTGATCTCCTGACCGGTTGTCAGTGCCTCCTGACAGCATGGCTGGTTGCAGTGATGGTGCTACGAGGGGGGAGGCTCTCATGCCTTGGGTACGGCCGTACGTGCGCTCTGACGGGACGCCGGTTCGCGGGCATTCGAGGTGGGCTCCGGGCGCGAGACGGGAAATGACGATCTTCGCTCTGTTCGCGTTAGCCGTGGTCGGGTTCGGCAACGGTCACGCATCTGCGGACGGGGCGGGAGGCAAGGCGGTGCCGGGCCTGCGGTCGACGGTCCACTACCCGATCCGGTTCGACGCGACCCCGACGTGGAAGCGGGGGCCGCAGCCGACGCCGACGGTGTCGTACCCGATCCGGTTCGCGTCTCAGCAAGGGGCCCGGTGAGCAGGCGGCCGCCGGCGCGGCGGCGCACGAGGCGGCCCGGTCGCCGGCGTCAGAGGGACTCCGAGCTGATCGGTTATCTTCTGGCGGCGGCCGTGGTGATCGCGGTGGTGGCGGCGGTGGTCCACTGGCTGCTGGTCCACTGGTGGGTGCTCGTCCTGGTCGTGGTACTCGCCGTGCTGGCCGGTGGGGGCTGGCTGTACAGCCTTCGGCAGCGGGCCCATTGGGAGGCGGTACGGGCGCAGGGGCTGCGCTACGGGCTGCCGCAGCTGGACGCGCTGCACCATTCCCGGTTCGAGGACGCGATACGGGATCTGATGCGCAGGGACGGCTGCCGGGACGCTCAGCGGGTCGGTGGCGGCGGGGACCTGGGCGCGGATGTGAAGGCGACCGATCCGTACGGGCGGCGCTGGGTGATCCAGTGCAAGCACCGCCGCAACGGGGCCCGGGGCGCGGCGGTGGGCACCCCGGACCTGCAGGTGCTTAACGGGACGGCCCGGCAGGTGCACGGGGCGGACGTCGCGGTGATCGTGACGAACGGGCGGGTGACCGCGCCGGCGGTCACGTTCGCCAAGCAGCAGCGGCTGCACGTGGTCGACCGTCAGACGCTGGGCGTGTGGGCGGCCGGCTCGCGCCCGCTGTGGGAGCTGCTACGGGCCGTTCCGCCTCCGCGTCGCTCAACTTCGCTGAGCTGAGATTGCGGGGACTGCGACTGGCCCGGGGCGGATGTCTACTCGACGGGTCCGGGCTGGTCGCGGAGCTTCTGCACGGCCTCGGTGATCCGGCCCTCCCGGATCGCCCTTGCTTGCGCGGCCGTAGCGCTTCGCATCGTCTTGCGGACCTCCGCGAACGGAGTGCCGCTGACCCGGATGTCGTAGCCGGTCTCGTACTCGCTGTCGGGGCGTGTAGCAGTGCGGGGCCCGGTCGGTGGTGTCACCGACCTTCGTGCCGGTGTAGCCGTGGGTGTGCCAGCGGACGCACCAGCGGCACCAGACGCGGAGCAGCATGGCGCGCGGGCCAGCTACGCCCTCGGTGCGTTCCTCGATGAACCCGGGAAGGCTGGGGGTGCCGTTGGGCTGCGGGGTGTCGTGGCTCATCAGCTCTCCATACGATGTCGGCTGCGGAGCCTTCTGGGCGGCAGTGTGACGCCGAATCGGATTCGCACCAAACGGCCTGGTGGCGGAGCAGATCTGCGGCCGCGTTCTCCTCGTCGTTGGAAGCTGTTGGGGCTGCTGGCGGGTGCTGGCGGGTGCTGGGGTGCGTTGCCGGACGGGAGCGCCTGTGCGCCCTGCATGCCCTCTCCACGAACACGGCCTGTACGCCGCACGGTCAAATCGTGGGGGATACCTGGGAGCAGGAGTGTGCGGGGCGCGGTGACGGCAGCGGATGCCCGTGTGCGGCCGTGCTAACGATCGACGCGGGGATCGCGGTGTACCGGTGCGATGACTGCCGGCACTACTGGGAGCTGGACGAGACGGAGCCGGGACGCCGGGCGGACGAGGATGATGGGCGGACCCGGCCGCTTGGGGATCCGAGGGAGGCAGGGCCGGGAACAGCGGCGTAGTGCGACGTCGCCCCGGTAGGGGCCGCCGTAGTAACCGGCCACGAAAACAACGGATATCGCTGACCTGGGACAATGCTGCTCGGAATGCGGTGTCGTCCGGGGAGCACGCCGTGAGTGCTGCGACTCAGCCCCGTCGTCGGGCTGCCGGGTCGCGTGGGGCGACGTGCTGGGCGACGGCGTCGACTCTGGGGCGAGCGTAGCGTTCCAGGGACCGTACGGAGGCGTGACGGGAGCATCGGGGGGGGTGCCCTGCTCGGCATCGTGCGTCAGCGCGGAGTGTCGGAGCCGGTGCAGAGTGAAGCCTTCCAGCGTCTCGATGTCCTGCTCGCGGGCGAGTGGGTTGGCCAGCAGCCGCGTGGACTCCTCGAAGATCTCCTCTGCCCGGCGGTAGGACAGGCGGGCCCGGCCGGTCTCCTCGCCAGCGCCTTGGGATTGGCGAGCTTGCGGCCGCGCTGCTCGCACGCCTCGTTGGGTCGGATGGCGGTCGGGATGTGGCTCAGGTCGATGGCCTGGTCCGCCAGTCCGCGCAGCGCGGTCGCAGCGAGTTCGTTCTCACCGGCCTCCGCGGCGAGCTTGAACGAGTGGACGTGGTAACGCTGGGTCAGGCTCTGCGCCCCGGCATCCCGCGCCATCCCCCCGATGAGCTGGAGGAGTTGGGACGTGGCCGCGAACAGTTCGCGGCCGTCCTTCTCGGTGCAGGCGCCGTCCAGCCAGGGCTTGACGTCGTCGATGAGGTAGCGCACGGCCAGGTGGCGGGCGTGGCCTCCGCCGAGTTCGGATGCGGCATCGCCGAGCGCGGTCGTCATCGAGTGGACGGCGTCCACCTCGCCCATGCCGACGTGGATGCGGCCGGGACGTTTCACGCGGCGGGTGACGGCCTGGGCGTCGGTGAGGTCCAGGGCCGCCAGGCCAACGGCAGCGGTCGCGGTCAGGAACTGCCGTCGCTCCACGTCCAACCTCCCGAGCAAAATGGCCGAGGCCACGGTATCGCTGGCTGGGATCTCTTCACCTACCGGAAAGATCGATGCCCAACTCCTGCTCGATGTACGGCAGCCAGTCGACCGGAACCCGCTTGCCGGCCTCCCGGCGATACACCTGTTGCCGGCCGAAGCCCGGCTTGCCCCAGCGCGCCACCGACGGCACCGCCGGCTTTCTCGGACAAGGCGCCGTACGACCGGAGGGTGGCCTGGTGCCCCCCGCCCTTGCTGCCCAAGGAGTAGGTGGACCAGACCGCCGACGACGGGCTGATCGTCGCCCCGCTGCCGATCGCTGCCGTGCCCAACATGGAGGTCAACCGGAATACGGCAAAAGTGGGCCGTTCGGGCAGCAATCCGCAGGTCAGCGGCTTGTGACGCCGCACGGGCGGCAGTGGGGCCCCGGCCACCCCTTGTGCGGAGGTGGTGGCCGGGGCTCGCCGCGGGCTGGGGAGCTGGTCAGGCCGCCCGATTGCGCCAGGTGTCGAGGACGGACTGGACTGCGCTGGATACCCGGTTCTGCTCGGAGTGGTCCGCCCACAGGTGCGCGTCGTGCTCGGCCTCGGTGGGTTTTACCGTCTGATCGGTTGTGGCGACGGTGACGGCGAAGTTGAGCTGGCGGCTTTTGCGTCCGCTGCCGGAGCGGTAGTCGAAGTGGCCCAGGTAGTCACCGACGTCGGTGACCGTCAGCCCGGTTTCCTCGGCGACTTCCCGCCGCAGGGCCTCGATGAGGTCCTCTCCGTCGTCGACGCCGCCGGAGGGCAGCTCCCACAGGCCGCCGAGGTAGTCATCGGCGGCGCGATGCAGGAGCAACACCTTGCCGTCCGGGTTCGCGATGACGGCACCGACGACGGTCTTTTCGATGCCTTCGGTTTCAGCGGTACGGGTGAGGTCTTCGAGGAGTGCGGTGTTGACGGGCGACGGGCTCACATCAGGTCCTTCGCGTGGGCGGCGACTTTGGCGATGGCCGTGGTGTAGGCGTCGGCGAGGTGACGGTCTTCCTCGTGATGCCATACCGGCAGCTTGATCGTGGTGGCGTGCACGTACTCGGCCGCCGGGAAATCACCGGCAGCGGTGCGCTGGCGGTCAGCGTAGCCGGGCAGCAGGGACCCGGGCGCCTGGAACAGCGGATGGGTGTGCAGCGGGCAGGTCGATCCCGGCTGGTCTGCCTCGGTGGCGCCTTCCGCGTGCAGCGCGGCGAGGAACCGCTGAAGCGGCAGGCCGCCGAGCTCGGCCGGCTCGTAGCGCAGCGGCAGCGTGTACCACGACGGCCGCGCCACTGCGGGCAGGTCCGGCACGCGGATGCCGGGCACGCCGTCCAGGGGCGTGCACATCCGGCCTGCGATGTCCTGCCGCCCGGCCAGGTAGGCGTCCAGGCGTCCGAGTTGAGCGTGGGCGAGCGCGGCGGCGAGCGGGTGGATGCGCAGTTTCAGGCCCATGCCGGTGACCGCGAACCGCGCGAGAGGGTGGCTGGCAGGGATCTCGCGGCGGCACCGTTTATTGAACTGGCCGTGTAGCAGCACTCGGTAGTACAGCTCGGCATCGTCGGTGGCGACGAACCCGCCTTCCCCGGCCGATAGCGGCTTGGGCCCATTGAGGCTGAACGCCGCGGCCGTGCCGAAGGAGCCGGTGCGCTGGCCGTTCCAGGTGGCGCCGTGGGCGTGGGAGCCGTCCTCCAGCAGCATCAGGCCGTGCTCGTCGGCGAAGGCCACCAGGGCGTCCATCTCCTCGGGCAGGCCCCACAGGTGGACGGCGATCACGGCTTTTGTGCGGGCCGTGATGCGGCGGGCGGCGTCGGTGAGGTCGAGTTGCCCGCGGTCGTGGACGTCGGCGAGGACAGGGTGGGCGCCGAGGTGGAAGAGCGGGGTGGCGGTGGCATGAAAGGTGAGCGCCGGGACGATCACCTCGTCCCCGGGGCCGATTCCGGCGGCGGCATACATCGAGTGCAGCGCGGCGGTCCCGGTACAGGTAGTGACGACGTGCCGGACGCCGAAGTAGGAGGCGAGCGCGTCCTCCAGGTCGGCGACGACGCCGGAGCGGTCGGGGATGGACACGGCCGTCTCCAGCTGACGGGCCACCGCCTCGCGGTCGTCGACGGCGATCGGCGGCCAGGTGAAGTGCGGGGCCGGGGCGTGGATGGCGGGTTCGCCGCCGAGCAGTGCGAGCGGGGAGTCCGTCATGCCAGGTACTCCTTCGGATCGACGGGGCGAGTGGTGGTGGCGGAGGCGTAGGCGGCGGCCAGGAACGCGGCGTGCAGCAGGTGTTCGGCGGGGCCGGAGGGGTTGGGATGGATGCCGTCCAGGACACGGCAGAAGTGGTCGATCTGTACTGCCGGCGGGCACGGCCAAGCGGGCTCGCGCAGCAGCGACTCGACTACCTGCCCCGCCGGGTCCAGCAGGCGTACGGTGCCGCGCTCGATGGCCAGGGTGCCGTGCGGGCCGGTGATGTCCAGGTGCTCGGTCTTCGGGCCGGCAGAGCGGGATACCAGCAGCGAGCCGTACAGGCCTGAGTCGTAGGCGAGGTGGACCAGTGCGGTGTCCTCCGCGTCGTACTCGGCGCCCGGTACCGCGGCGGCCGAGGTGTCGGCCAGGATGCGGTCGGGCAGGCCGAGATACCACAAGACCAGGTCGATGAGGTGGTAGCCCATGTCGGCCAGGCACCCGCCGCCGGCGAGCTTCGTCTGTCCGCGCCACCCGGCAGCCGGGTCCGGGCAGTGGAAGGTGTACCGGCCCTGGACCAGGTACGGGTCGCCGACCTGCTCCAGCAGTTGGAGGGCGGCGGCGTAGACGGGGTGGAAACGTCGCTGTACGGTGACCATCAGCTCGATCCCGGCCTTCTTGCACAGGGCGGCCAGGTCAGCAGCCTCGTGCGGGTCGGTGGAGAACGGCTTCTCCTTCAGCACGTGTACCCCCGCTTCGGCGCACGCCTCGATGACCTCCCGCCCGGCGTGGTGCGGCACCGCGACGATGACGAAGTCGGGCCGCACCTCCTCCAACAGTTGGCTCACCACGGTGAAGCCGGGCACCCGCCGTGCTTCCTCCTCGGCGGTCACGCGGTCCGCGTCGACATCGCAGACTCCGGCGAGTTCAGCGAGCCGGCACTCAGCCAGCCCGGGAAGGTGGTCCTTGCGGGCCTGGCCACCAAGTCCCACCACAGCGGCCCTCTTGCGTAACAACATCGCTCACACCCCTTTCGGATGTGCTGCGGCGGCCCTCTGCCCGGGCCGCCTGCCCCTCGAGGACACCGCTGTCGGCGCAGCGGTGGCAGGGGCGTTGCCACGGGCCGCAAGCCGGTTTGCATCCGGTGCAAAGCACCTGTTCTCGCCCCGCGCGGGCGGGTACGGTGTGCGGCAGCGCACCTCTCGCCCGGCGAGCGGGGAACGGTATGGATACGGTCCGAACACACCAGTTACGGGCGGCGGCTGCGAACCCTGGTGAGCTGGTCCGGCGGGCCCGCAAGAAGCAAGGCCTGACCCTGGCTCAGCTCGGCGTACGGGCTGGCTACTCCGCAGCGCAGGTCTCCCGGTACGAGCGGGGCGTCTCGCCGTTGACGGACGTCACCGTGCTGCGGCGCTTCGCCGACGCGCTCGGCATCCCCCCGCAGGCCCTCGGCCTGACTCCCCAGCCAGAAGTCCGCCACGGGCGCGTCATCGGGCCGATCAGCGCCTATCCACGGCTTCCGGGCCCTAGGGTGGATACGGCTCGTCAGGAGGACGGGGAGGATCCGGTGCGGCGCAGGCAGCTACTGGCCAATCTTGCAGTGACGGCCGCCGCTGCAGCCGGCGCCCCGATCCTGACCACGGGCAGGACAACAGCAGACGAGGCCGCACTCGGCGAAGTGCTCACCAGCCGCCTCCGCGACGCGATGCTCGGTCTGCATACCCCCGTCGCCGTCCCGTCGGCAGCCGCTCTCCAGGCCGAACTCTCGTGCGCCTTCACCGACTTCCACGCCTGCCGGTACGGCCAGCTTGCCGTCCGCCTGCCCCGGCTGATCTGCGCAGGCCACGCCCGCAGCACCGCCGAGGGCTCGACGCAGGACGGCGGGCTGCTGGCCCACAGCTACCTCCTGGCCACACGCATGCTGATCAAGCTGGACGAACAGCAGCTCGGCTGGATGGCCGCCGACCGCGCCCGCCAGACCGCCCAGGCCATCGACCAGCCGCTCCTGGTGGCCGAAGCCGCCCGCCACTCGCCGTACTCGCCCGCAAGGCGGCCTGGTACCAACAGGCGATGTCCATCGTCCTCACGGCCGCCGACCATCCCAGCCTGCGCGGTGACGCCCCGGCTCTGGCAGCTCAGCGGGGCCTGCTGATCCAGTCCGCCGCCTACACCGCCGCGCGCACCGGCGACGCGGCCGGGATGCGAGAGCTGACCGGCGAAGCTGCGGCCATCGCCACGCAGCTGGGCGGCACGACGCTGCTGCGAGACCACGGCGGCGGCTTCAGCCCCACCACCGTCCAGCTCCACCTCATCTCCGCCGAGAACTCCGTCGGCGACCCCTCCACCGCACTGGCCGCCGCGAAAGCAGTAGCACCGCAGAGCCTGCCCAGTACCGAACGCCGCGCCCGCTACTACACTGACATCGCCGCCGCATACGGCCACTGGGGCCGCCGGGACGACTGCATCCGTGCCCTCCTGGCCGCCGAACACCACGCCCCCCAAGAGACCCACGCCCGGCCCGCGCTGAAGTCCCTGGTATCCGGGCTACTGGTATCCGGGAGGACCACCACCGAACTCCGCGGACTCGCCGCCCGCGTCGGCGTCCTGAACTGACCCGCCCGTGGTTTACCGCAGCAGTCCGAGACAGTGTCATAACGCGCTGATCTGCAGGTTCTTGCCTCGACGGCACACATCTGCCGTACTCCGGCTGTCCCCCAACGCAACCGTGGTCGCCAAGGTCCGCATCCGCAGCGGGGAGCCGTCCGTGGAGGCGGTGTTCACCGGTGGGTACATCGAGGCGACCACCTCCCCGAAGGACAACCTCGACCTCCCCGGCCCGTGGGTGGACTGGGAGATGCAGGTCCCCGCCCCGTCGCGGATCTCCATCGCCTGGCGCGACAAGGGACGACCACCTCCACACGGGCGCCCGCACTGGGCTCGCCCGGTTGCTGAAGGACGCCCACACCGAGCCGTACGCCACGGGAGAGGTCGGCTGGCCGCCCTGGCGGACCTTCACCGCTCACCTCGCCGACCCACAGCTGACCATGGCCGGGCTCCGCCCAGACCTGTTGGCCATCGGCCACTCCACCGCCACCACGGCCGCCGTCCTCCAGCAGGACGGCACGCTCCTCGCCGACCGGCCCGACTCCCCGTCCCCAGTGCTGTGACCGGATTAGGTTCGCCGGATTGGACGATCAAGGTCCTGGTGACGAGCAGCCGCCTCCCCATCGGATGCCTTGCCTCCCACGGGCCTTGGCGCACACGCATCGCGGGCACGGCAGTAGGGTGAAACGGTGGCCCCCTCACCGGAAGAGACGCCGCCGCTGATCGGCGAAGACGACCGCAATGCAGCCGTACAGCGCCTGCAGGAGGCGTACGCTGAAGGGCTCATCTCGCACGGGGAACTGGACGAACGCCTCCGCCAGGTGCTCACCGCCAAGGCACACAGCGAGGTCGTGTCGGCTCTCGCCTCACTTCCGGAGGAGCACCCGGGCACCACGTCAACAATCGCCGCCGCCAGCGGACGGATCCGGCGACGAGGCGTATGGCGGGTGCCTCGGTTGCTCAAGGTCGAGTCCGCCTACGGAAGGGTGCGCCTGAATCTGTCCCGGGCGATCATCGAGCATCCGGTCGTCGACATTGAGCTGCAGCTTGGAACCGGCGGGGCCAGAATCACGGTGCCTCGCGACGCAGTCGTTGACTCCGAGGGTTTGCGCACTGAGTGGAAGGACGTGCGCTACAAGGCCCCGCGGCGTTCCCGCCCCGGCGGACCGAAGATTCGAATCTCCGGGACCATGGGATTCGGACGATTGAAGATCCGCCACGCCCGGCGTTGAGGCTCCGTCCGGCACCACGACCACACCTACGGCACTTTGTCACCGCTGACAGCTGGCGCCGTAGCGACATGAGCTCGCGGGTTGGTCAGGCAACGGCTTTGAGAGGCTGTCCTCCCCAGCGGATGACATAGAGCCGCCGGCCTCTACGCTCAGGTGCCCGGGCGGGGAGCGTGACGGCTCCCGCCCGGACACCCGGCTTTCCGGCCCCTCCCGGCCCGGCATCTCACCCGGTCAACGACCCGACGCCCCGTAGGCGACGGCCTATCAGGATGCTGGCCTCTCCGTACCCCGTCCGGCACCGCCTGGGAGACCTGCGCGTCCGGCGCCGTACGGTGCACGCGGTGCCCCGGACTCCGCGCGGGACCGGAGTTATCTAGGGCCTCTGGGAAGCGACAGGCAAGTCAGGGATGTAGCCGATTTCGTACATGCCGTACGGGTATCCAAGGGGGCGTCAAGCACGTACGGCAGGTTCGTGACACAGGCCGATCGCCCAAACTCAGCCCGGGCGGAACAAGTTGGCAGAATCGGCCCCGCCGCAGTCAGGAACGCGGCGGCACTTCATCCCGGCCTCCCTGTTGCTGCTGGCCCCAGAACCCTGCCGGGCCGTCGCGCCCGGCAGCGGCGGGACCCCACCCAAGACCTCGTCCGGCATGGCGTCGAACAGGCGTCCAGGAAACGCTTCGGTTGCAGCGTTTCCGGCCTCGACTGGGACATCGGTACCGTGACTGACGCCAAGCCGGTGATCACGGCCCCGGCGAAGTTTCGAGGGTGGTGACGCGGTTCGCGTACTCGCGGCGGGCTTTGCGTTGTGCCGGAGCCGCCGCAGTGCCGTCGAAGGGCTGGCAGCGGTCGAGGAGTGGCGGTGGACCGCGGGCACGGCAGTGATGCCCGCAGCCGGTCAGAGACCTTCCGCCGAACTTCCCCGAGGCCGTGATCCGCGACGCGGTCGGAACCGGCCCCGGATGCGTCATCGCCCTCGGTGAGGTCGAGTTTTACCAGCGCGGCCGACCCCGCTCCGGTCGGCGATCGCCCAGCGTCCGCTCGGCTCAAGTCATGGTGACCACCGAGTACCTGTCGTTCGCGGAGCTGTCCCACGAGACGTGGACCCGGCAGCGCACCGGCTGGCCGGTGGCGGTGAGTCCGTTGGCCGCGATGGCCCCCGACGGGTCGGACAGGGTGCTGTACAGGCCCCCGGCGGGCGCGGCCCCGCCCCGGGTGAATCCCAGAGTGCCCGGCGCCGCAGTAGTGGGGTAGAACATCGCGTCCCCCGTGATCGTGTAGGTCCCCCGCGTGGTGTCCTTGCGTTTCCTTCCCGGGATGATGGAGGGCAGGCCGAAGGTGTCCTCCGCGCCGTCGGAGACGTTGCCCTGCGCGTCTACCTCCCACAACTCCCAATAGCGGCCGACAGTGGCGTGCACGGTGGAGTTCCTCGCCGTGACGTAGGCGTCGATGGCCGTGCTCGGCAGGGCGGTCCATGCCGCCCCGTCCCACTGTTCCACGGCGAAGACCCGGTTGATCTCCTGGATGATCACCCCCTGCTGAGGCGGGTTGACGCTCAACGCCCGCCTGCGTTCGAAACCGCCGCACTCGCCTTCCAGATCGTCCCCCGCAAGGTGCGTGAAGGCGGCCTGCGTCGCGACCGGTGCAGCAGTGGTGGTCGCCGCGGGAGCACGCTGAATCGGCGCCCGCGAGTGGTCCTCCGTCCGCGAACCCCCGAGCGGCACCGGGCCGGACCCCGGGAAGGGCCGGGCCACCGGCGCGGGCAGCGGGCGGCGCAGAGCCTCGGTGGCATTCGCCTCGGCCGCGCGCTCGAAGCGGTCGGAGGGGCTCGACACCCGCAGTCCCGATCCGATCTCGGTGCCGGCCACCGGGCCCTGCCGCTGCTGGATCACGTGAGTCAGTTCGTGAGCGAGGGTGTGGTCGTCCGAGCCGCCGCGGCCGAGCACAACGTGGTCGCCCGAGGTGTAGGCGCGGGCGCCGATCTCGGCCGCAGACCGGGCGGCCGGGGCGTCATCGTGGACGCGCACGGCACGGAAGTCCTCCCCCAGGCGCGATTCCATCTCGGTGCGCACCGGTTCGGCCAGCGGCCGGCCCGGGGAGCGCAGGACGTCGTGCACGGCGGAGCGCTGCACCGGTGCGGTCTCGGCCTCGGCCTCCGCGCCGGTCGCGGCATCCCGTCCGCCGCCAGGGGGGCGGTGGGCGTGCCGCTGTTGCTGGATCATCCGGGCGACCGCTGCGTTGCCGACGGTGGTCTGGAGGAACAGAGCCGTCTCCGGAGTCATCGGTGCGTCCGCCCGGACCTTCTGATCCGTGGCGGACGGCCGGGCAGCGGTCCGGCGGTCGGGCGCCGTGCGCGACGTCGTGTCGTTCCGCGGGTTCTTCGTGCGCTCGTGCACAAGCCCTTCCCTTCGCCGCGGCACCCGCGCCACACGGATGCCCGTGGCCACGCTTACCAGGCACCGTCGCGGCGGAGCAGGGCTGCGAGTGCACACCGCGGGACACTCTCCGTGCCCGGCAAGGTCGCCGACTTCCTCCGCACCACCGAGCTGGAGCCCACCGAGCGGGCCGCTCTCGACCAGGGGGTGACCGTACAGCGAGGTCAGGGCTACACCCTGCGCGTCACGGCTGTGCCGGCGGTGATGCCCGCAGCCGGGCAGAGATCTTCCGCCGAACTTCGCCGCAGGGCAGACCGTCTGTGCTGGACGCCCGTGATCACCGGCTTGGCGTTGACCGCGGTACCGATGTCTCGAGGCCGGTTTCCAGCGCCACGGCCGAACAGGGGTCCAGAAAGCGTTTCGACCGAAACACTTTCTGGACCCCTGTTCGAGGCGCACTTGCCGGCACGCCGGCACCTCAGACACCGCGGTAGGCGACACTGGACCGGGTCCGGCAGGGAGGGCACAGGCCCGTGACGGCCTCGCCGGACCAGCACGCACCCGGCAACGAAGGGGAGGCCCCGCCCAGTGAGTGGTGTGCATCGTGAAATCGCAGGTCACGGGTCTGGGGAGGATGTGCCGGTCAATCGGCGGCGCGGGCCGACCGGCGCCGGATGACGGCATAGAGCCCGCCGCCGACCGCGAGCAGGACCGCGGCGGCCCCGGCGATGGCCAGCGGGTCACCGGCACCCGTCCGCGCGAGAGCCCCGGACGGTGAACTGTCCGTACCCTGCGCGGATGTGCTGTTCGCACCAGCGCCGCTGGTGCTGGTCGAACCGCTGGCGGAGGTGCCCGTGCTGCTGCCGCCCGTCGACCCGCCGGTGCCCTGGCCGTTGCCGCCGTGGTAGCGGTCGTTCGTGAAGAGCAGGCCCTTGGGGCTGCTCAGCTGCAGGAACGTGCTGATCTGGCCGGACTTCAGGTCCAGGGTGCCGAGCACGCCCTTGAGGGAGTCCGAGTCGCCCGGGACGGAGGTGAAGGCCTGGCCCGGGGCGAAGTGACCCGTGATGGCGAGGATTTTGTTCGCCTTGCTGTCGACGACGTAGAGGGTGCCGGTCGTGGTGGTGGCGAAGGCGGTGTCGTCGACCTGGGTGGTGAGGTTCAGCACCGAGGGGACGTGGCCCCGGCCGATGTAGATCTGCTGCTTGTCGCCCTGGCTGTCGAGGAGGAGGTCGCCGCCGGCGCCGGGGACGAGCGCGGGTACCTTCTCGCTGGAGTCGGGGTCGGAGAGGTTGAGCTTGGTGCTCTTGCCCGTTACGCGGTCGGCGGCGGTGGAGTTGTCGTTCAGCACCGGGGTCAGGGCGATCGTTCCCTCCTTGCCCGCGGCGCCCTGCGTGAACCTGCCGGTGTAGAGGGCGGGCTTGCTGTAGGTGGTGCCGTTGGCCTCGGCCGCGGGGGCTGAGGCCGTGAAGTAGATCTTGCCGTCGGCCGCGAGGACGCTGTCGGTGCCACCGCCGTGGGTGAGCCCGGTGTAGGCGTAGTGGTGCACCTGCTCCGCGGCCGAGCGGGACGGCGCGATGGTGTAGGCGCTGGAGTTCCCGTCCTCGTTGACCGTGGCGATGACGCGGTCACCTTCGGGGTCCGCGCCCATGCCGTCGACCTTGCCGGTCAGCGGCCAGGAGGCGACGACCTGGCCAGAGAGCGTGTACTCGTAGACCGTGCTCTTGGTGGCACCGCTCGGCGCGGGCTTGCCGTCGGAGCCCACGCCGTTCTGGTACGCGATGAAGAGGTGGTCGCCGAGACGGGCGATGTCGTCCGGGCTGCTCTGGCCCGACGGCCCCGTCACGAACTGGTGGACAGTGAAGCCGGAAGGAGCGGAGGCCTGCGGGGTAGCAGGCGCCGCGTATGCGGGCAGCGGGCCCGCCATTCCGGCGGCGGCCAGGGTGGCGGATATGGCGAGGGCGCGACGAATGGACATGTAGACGTTCCTAGGGCTGGCCGGAATCGAGCCTTCGCAGTCTCCGTGCGCGCTATGGCGCCCAGGCAACCGCACGGCGAACAGTGAGTACCTCAAGGAAGACCCGACCGCGCACCGGCCGTGCGGTTCCAAGCGGCGGGCAGCGGCGTCTCCCGTCGCCTCAGGCGCATCCCAGCCGTATTCGCTCGTCGAGGCGGTGGTAGACCGGCCGCAGGTCGAGGGGCCATTACAGATCCCGCCCTGCTGGGCGACTTGTTCACCCACCAAGTTGACGAACACCACCTGCAGTTCGTCCGGCCGGCAGACACCGACCGTATGGAGTGGGCCACCTGAGGGCAGTCGCTTCCTCGGCATGGTGCACGCCGAGCCTGACGAAAACGGGCCATGGTGGCGGGTAGGCGCTACCGCCGAGCGGCACCGTGATCTCGACGCCGCAGTGTGCACGCTCCGGCGTTCGTAGCGGTCTCGCAGAATCGCCCCCGTGCCACTTGCCTTACTTGCCTGAATACACGATGGGCTGCTGGATGAGGTGCTGGGCAGCCGCGAGAGCATCGCGGAGTCGGACCAGGGCCGGACCTTCCAGGCGTTCTACGACTTCCTGCTCGCGCCGAGCCGTCACGCACGCCTCCAGCCTTCGGTCGGGAGGTGCTCCGCCTTGCGATGCACGCACGGATGGGGGTGCCCCCGCTGGGGCTGGAGGAGTCGCACGCTGATCCGGCCTGGTCCGTGAGAGAGGGGCGCCGCGCGGGTCCGGCGGGTGGGCTCACCGAGCTCGCTCAGCGGCACAAGGTGCGCAGGGCGGTGAGGCAGTCCGCGGCCCGGTGTTGCGGGTCGGTGTCGGTGCTGGCCCAGGCGATCCGGGCGTCCGGTCGGATCAGAGCGGCGGTGACGTCCCGCCAGATCGGATCCGCTGCTTCGGTGTTGACGGTGGCTGTCCGCTGTTCCAGACCGCCTGCGGAACACGGCGTCCGCGTTCCGCCGAGGTCCAGCAGCAGTGGCCGGCCGTGGTGCATCATCGGGTGGGCGGTGGGTGCGTCGGCCGTGTCCAGGGTGAGGCCGGCCAGTCGCGTGCCGTTCAGCGGATGCGTGCCGGGTGCGGCGTCGGCGGGGAGCGGTTCGTCGAAGCCGGCGATCCGGCGGGCCCACTGGCGGTTGGTCTGCGGTTCGGCCAGCGCGGCGGACCAGACCTCGCGCAGCGCGATCTGCTCCGGGCTCGCCGCGGCGAACAGGGCGAGCTGCGCGCGGGTGTTGTCGATGACGGCGCGGCCGGCCGGCCGGCGCTCCGTGTCGTAGCTGTCGAGCAGTCCGTCGGGCGCCCGGCCCTGGAGGGTGGCGGCCAGCTTCCAGCCCAGGTTGGTGGCGTCCTGGATGCCGAGGTTCATGCCCTGCCCGCCGGCCGGGAAGAACATGTGCGCCGCGTCCCCGGCCACCAGCACCCGTCCGGCTCGGTACCTTGCGGCCTGGCGGGTGGCGTTGCCGTAGCGCGACAGCCACCGGGGGTTGCGGATGCCCAGGTCCCGTCCCAGTAGCGTACGGGTCTGCTCGCGCACCTCCTCCAGAGTCAGCGGTTCGCCGGCGCCGTAGTGCATGGTCGCCGTGGAGAGGCCCGCCAGCCGGTGGACGCCGTCGCCGATCGGGGCCGCCAGGAACGAACCGGCCGGCCCGGTGGCGGCGAGCGGCGCGGTGGGCGGATTGTCGAGTTCGACGTCGGCGAGCCACCCGGTCAGGGTGGTGTCCTGACCGGGGAAGTCGATGCCGGCCGCCTGGCGCACCGCGCTGCGGGTGCCGTCGCAGCCCACCACCCAGCGGGCCCGCACGGTCCGGTGGGTGCCGCCGGCCCGGATCACCACCTCGACGGCGTCCGAGTCCTGGGTGAGCGAGACGACCTCCTCCCCTCGCAGCACCCGGGCGCCCACGGCAACCGCGTGCTCTTCCAGGAGCTGTTCGGTGACGGACTGACCCAGCGCCAGCATGAACGGGTGCACCGCCCCGACTGTGGAGAAGTCCAGCCGGGTGGTGGCCGCCCCGAAGTGGCCGGTCGGCACCGGGGTGCCGCGTTCGATGAACCGCTCCGCGAGTCCGCGGGTGGCGAAGGTGTCCAGCGTGCCGGCCTGCATGCCGACCGCGCGCGACCGTCCGTCCGGTGCTGCCCGGCGTTCCACGACGGTCACCTCCACCCCGTGCAGGCGCAGCTCCGCGGCCAGCCAGAGCCCCACCGGGCCGGCCCCGGCGATGAGCACGTCGAGCATGACAATCACTCCTTCTCATCCTTGTCCGTTGGACAAGGCTGAGCATGCCCTAGAGTTGTCCATTGGACAACAGGGGCGCGGAAACCGACCGGAGAGGCACATCGGATGGGTACGACACGGGGGGAGATCGTCGCCGCCACGCTCGCGGTGCTCGATGAGCAAGGTCTGGACGGTGTGACCATGCGAGCCGTCGCGGCCCGGCTCGGCGTGCAGCACAACACCGTCCGCTGGCACGCCTCCAGCAAGGGCCGCCTGCTCGAACTGGCCTCCGATGAACTCCTTGCGCACTGTCTCGACGAGCCGCTACCCGAGGCGTTCCCCGACCGGCTCAAGGCGCTGAGCCACCGCTGCCGCACGGCGCTGCTCTCCCACCGCGACGCCGCCAGAATGGTCGCGGGCGTCTTCGCCGCCGAGCCCCGCACACTGCGCTACGCCGACACCGTGATCGCCACCCTGCTGGCGGCCGGCCACTCGCCGCGCACGGCGGCGTGGACCCACTGGACGATCTTCTACCTGACTCTGGGTCTCACCCAAGAACAGCAGGCCGCCCAGGAAACCGCACCGACCCTCCTCCCGGACCAGGCCCCGGCCGACAGCTACCCGGCCCTGGCCGAGGTCCTGCCGTACATCGGCCCCGACAACTTCGACCAGCGATTCGAATTCGCCCTCGACTTGATCATCGCCGGCCTTCCCCGGGCCGAGGGGCCAGTCGGCTAGCGGTCGTGAAGAAGAGTTCCCGCTGGACGGACGTCCGGCGGGTCTCGGTCAGGTCCAGCAGCCCCGCACAGAGCGGGGTACGGCGCCGCTTGCAAGCCGGCCGGAGCATGTAGTCGGTCGGCGCACTCGGGTGTGCGACGGGGGAGCGTCCAGGCAGGCCGCCCCACGAGCCGAGCGTGAAGAAACACGACCGCAGTGAGTGCAGCGTGGCTCGTGATCGCCGCGCATCCTCGAATCACCACCCCCTGTAAGAGTCGCAGCCAACGATGTCTGACCTCGGAGATCGCCTGCGGCGGTCACATTTCGGTGAGACGGGTGATCACCGGCCGGGCGTCTTCCGGGGCGGTGGTCGGGCCGGTGTGGACGTCGGTGGCGATCAGTTCGGCGGCCGCGGCCGGTACCGGCGCCGGGATGGTGGCGATGCCCAGGTGGTGCATCTGGGCGGCGGCGCGTTCGCCCGGGGTGGCGGCCTGGTGGGCGGGTGGGGATCAGGGAGTGCAGGACGCGCGGCTGGGAGCTGGTCACTGCCTTGTTCTCCCGGCTCCGGCCAGGCTCTGGTGCCACATCAGATTTTGGTGGCCCGGTCGGCGACGGCCACCTCCTTGAGGCGGGTGGCGCACTGAAATCTCGGCCGATCTGGACTGGTGCGTGTGGATGCGATGTGCCGTCTCCATCGGATGGACAGGCAGAGAATCGACGCCCGGATTTCGCTCGGAGCTGCATGGTCGAGCCGGGCGGGTGAGGGGCCTCCCGGCGTTCCGGTGCGGCGGCGACGCGGCCGAGCGCAAGGCTCGCAACCCGGGTCGAGGCACCCGCCCGGAGCGGGTGCGATGGCGTCAGGTTCCCGTTCCGGATCAGGTGAAGGGGCCGTCGGTGACGAAGCGCTGGAGGTGGTGGGCGAAGGTGCGGGCATCGGCGGGCGGCCAGGAGGCCAAGGATGCCTCGATGTGCGCGGCGAGGCGGCGTCGGGTGACGTCCACGGTCTGCTGCCCGGCCTCGGTCAGCGCGAGCAGGGTGGCGCGCCGGTCGAGGGGGTCGGGATCGCGGTGCAGGAGGCCGGCGTTCTCCAGGCGGGTGGCGCGGCGGGTGACGCCGGAGCGGTCCAGGCCGATCTCGCTGGCGAGGTCGGCGGCGCTGCGCGGGCCGATGCGAGCCAGCCCGCTGAGGACGGGGTAGGTGGTCTCGTCCACGGCGTCGCCCAGACCCTCGGTCAGGCGTTGGTACAGCTGTGTCCGGGTATCGCGCTTGAGCAGCGCTGCCAGCGCGTCGGCGATCTCGTGTCCTACATCGTTCGGCATGCCCTCCAGACTAGCGTGCGCGGCGCACGCAGTCTGTAGTACTCTTCAGATGCGTGCTCGACGCACGCAAATCTCCGATTCGGGAACCCGTGTTCCCCGACCCTTCTGTGAGGACCGCCATGACCACCAGCGCCTTCCGTACCGACGTCGTCTCCGCCATGACCGACCTGCTCTTCACACCGGGGCTGGAGCTGTCCGAAGCCGTGGACCGGCACTTCGCCCCGGACTACCGCCAGCGCACCGACGGCCGTTGGGACGACCGGAGCGAGTTCACGACCCACATCGCCCACCTGCGCGGCATCGTCGCGAGTGGCTCGATCCGGGTGCTGGACGAACTCGTGCAGGGCGACCTGTACGCCGACCGGCACATCATCGATGTCGACAAGACCGACGGCTCCTCCGTCCGCATGGAGGTCTACCTCTTCGGCGAGTTCGCCGCCGACGGGCGCTTCCGGCGCATCGAGGAGACCACCCTGATGCTCCAGGGCGCCGACGGCGACCGCAACATCGGCAGCGCACGCTGACCGTGAGGGCGTTCATGAGCGGTTTCCGGTCAGGCCGACCAGCCCTCTGGTTGACCCTGGGTCCTGAACGGGATCTGTCGGCCTCGTCCGTGAGCCGCTCGTGAGCGGCAACCCGGCTTGCGTGACTTCAACAGAGCCTGGCCAGAGGCTCCTTCACTGTCCCATCCTGTGCGCCTGCCGTGCCGGTGATGGCGGTCCTCTTCGACCTCGGCGTGACGGAGTGCCCGTGTCGGCACCGGCGCGGGCGGCACCGGCCGCCGAGGGCGACCGGAATCTGTACATTTGTGCAGTAGGGATCGCGACTGTCAGTCGTGCGGTTGCAGTTCCGTGGTCATGAACCTCGCAGGCGAGGCAGTATGTCCGACTTGAGTGCGCCGATCGTGGCCACGTTCCTCGTGTACGTGGCTGTCATGATCGGAACAGGTGTCTGGGCCTACCGCCGTACGCACACCTTCGCCGACTTCGCCCTGGGCGGCCGCAGGCTCCCCGCGTTCGTCGCCGCCCTGTCCGCAGGGGCCAGCGACATGTCCGGCTGGCTGTTCCTCGCCTTCCCCGGAGCGGTGTACGCGGCCGGTGTCGGCGCCAGCTGGATCGCGGTCGGCCTGGTGCTCGGTACGTACCTCAACTGGTTGTTCGTGGCGCCGAGGCTGCGCACCTACACGGAGCGCGCCGGGAACGCGGTGAGCCTGTCGGCTTACCTGGAGGAGCGGTTCGAGGACCGCACACGGATGCTCCGGATGGTCTCGGCGGCGGTGACCCTCGTGTTCTTCACCGTGTACGTCGCCAGTGGACTGGTGGCCGGCGGGTTGCTTTTCGGGCACATCTTCGGCGCCGGTTTCCGGCTCGGGGTGGCCCTGACCGCCCTGGTGATCGTCGTCTACTCATGCCTGGGCGGCTTCCTGGCCGTGAGCCTGAGCCACGTCATGCAGGCCACGCTGATGTTCCTCGCCCTGCTCGTCCTCCCCGTCGTAGGTATCGCGACGCTCGGCGGCTTCGGTGCGCTTCGTGACTCCCTCAACAGCAAGACGCCCAGCCTGCTGGACATGGGTGTCAAGGTCGACTTCGTGAACGGACGGTGGTTGGGAGGCGGCGGGTCGCTCGGCGCCGTCTCGATCATCTCGTTGCTCTCGTGGGGCCTCGGCTATTTCGGGCAGCCGCACATCCTGGCCCGCTTCATGGGCATCCGCAGCACCAGTGCCGTACCCGCCGCCCGCCGTATCGAGACCGGGTGGGTGGTCGTGGTGCTGGCCGGTGCCACAGTGGTCGGCCTGCTGGGCATCGCGCAGTTCGGCACACCGCTCCATGACCCGCAGACGGTCTACATCGCTCTGAGTCGGACCCTGTTCAGTCCGTGGGGCGCCGGCGTGATGCTGATCGCGGTGCTCGCCGCGATCATCTCGACCGCGGACAGTCAGCTCCTCGTGTCGTCCGTCGCACTCACGGAGGACTTCTACCACGCGTTCCTCAAGCGGCGCGCCTCGGACCAGGCACTGGTGTGGGTGGGTCGCGCCGCCGTCGTCGCCGTGACCCTGGTGGCCTCTTTGATCGCGCTGAGGGGCGGCGGGCTACTGGGGATCGTGGGCTACGCCTGGGCGGGCTTCGGGGCCGCTTTCGGCCCGGTGGTCCTGCTCTCGCTGTACTGGCCGCGCATGACCTGGGCGGGGGCCATGGCCGGGATCGTGTCCGGCGCAGTCACGGTGCTCCTGTGGCGTGTGGTCAAGCCGCTGCACGGCCCCTTCTGGTCGGGCATCTACGAGATGATTCCGGGCGTCCTGGTCGCCACGCTTGCGGCTCTGATCTTCGGCAGGTTCGTCGGCCGGCCTCCGAAACGGGCCTTCTGGCGGATGCCGGGCGGCGGGGTGAGCCAGCTGATGCTCACCCCCTTCCTCAGCCACGCGCCGGTCGGCATCGCCGTTCTCGACACGGATCTGCGGTATGTCTGGGTGAACGAGCCGCTGGACCGCCAGATCTCGCTGAAGCGGCGGCTGGGGCGGCGGATGGCGGAGGTGTTGCCGCAGGCCGAGGCCGACGCCTTCGAGGAGAAGATGCGCGAGGTTCTTCGGACCGGTGCGCCGGTGATGGACTTCGAGTACCGCGGCGCCGGCTACACGGTGCACGACCGTGGCCGCGCGATCTCTGCCTCCTTCTTCGCGATGAAGGACCGCCACGGCCGGACCGTGGGCGTCTGGTACATGATCATCGACGTCACCGAGCGATGGCGGGCGCAGGAACGCCTCGCCCTGCTCAACGACGCCGCTGCCCGCATCGGCAGCACCCTTGACGTGACCCGGACCGCGCAGGAACTGGCCGACGACGCGGTACCGGCCGTCGCCGACTTCGTCGCCGTCGACCTGCTGGACTCGGTCACGAGGGGCGAGGAGCCGGCACCCGGGCCGGTCGGGATGTCGCCCGTCATCCGCCGAGCGGCCCAGCAGTCGGTTCGTGAGGGCTGTCCCGAGGCGTCACTGGCCGTGGGGGAGACAGTCCAGCGTGCCCCCTCGTCCCCCGTGACCCGCTGTCTGCTGGAGAGCAGGACCCTGGTCGAACGGGTCCTTGACCGTACCGACAGCCCGTGGGTGACCGTGGACGAGACGCTGGGCGCCTCGTTCCTGGACTACGACTTCCGCTCGGTGATGGTGGTCCCCGTGCGGGCGCGCGGCGTCACCCTGGGGGTGGCGACGTTCGCCCGGTCCCGGCGGCTGGGCCCCTTTGAGGACGACGACGTCCGCCTCGCCGAGGAACTCGTCTCCCGTGCGGCGGTGTGCATCGACAACGCACGCCGTTTCACCCGTGAGCGCACGGCGGCCCGTTCCATGCAGCGCTACCTGTTGCCGCAGGACCTGACGGGAGGGTCCGCTCTCGCCGTGGCCTCGTGGTATCTCCCGGCGGATGCCCCCAGCGGTGTGGGCGGCGACTGGTTCGACGTGATCCCGCTCTCCGGAGCACGCGTCGCCCTGGTCGTCGGAGACGTGGCCGGACACGGCATCAACGCGGCGGCGACCATGGGGCGCCTGCGCGTCGCGGTACGCACGCTCGCCAACCTCGACCTCTCCCCGGACGAACTGCTGGCCCGTCTGGACGACCTGGTCATCGGCCTCATGGGCGCGCACGATATCGATACACCGTTGGCGGCCGAGGGCGAGGCGACGGGTAGCGCGTTCCTGGGCGCCACCTGCCTGTACGCCGTCTACGACCCGGTCAGCAGGCGGTGCACCATGGCCCGAGCAGGTCACCTCCCACCGATGATCGTCGCTCCCGACGGCGCCGCCGACATTCTGGACCTGCCCGCCGGACCACCACTCGGCCTCGGCTACCTTCCGTTCGAGTCCATCGAGACCGAGCTGGAAGACGGCAGCCTCATCGCCCTCTACACCGACGGCCTGATCGAGTCCGTCGACCGGGACATCGACGTCGGGCTCTCCCGGCTGGGCGATGCCCTCGCAACGCCCCTGCCGACCCTGGCGGAGACCGGCCGGCGAGTCATCAACAGCCTGCTGACGGGTCCGCCTGCCGACGACGCGGCCCTGCTCCTCGCCCGGACCCGTGTCCTGGCCCCGGACCGCGTCGCCTCCTGGGACCTGCCCACCGACCCGGCTGCCGTCGCGCACGCCCGCGACCTCGCGGCTCAGAAGCTGACGGAGTGGGGCATCCACGATCTCACCTTCACCACGGAACTCATCGTCAGTGAACTGGTGACCAACGCGATCCGCCATGCGGCCGGACCGGTCTGCCTGCGCTTGATCCGGGATCGCGGCCTGATCTGTGAGGTCTCCGACGCCAGCAGCACCGCGCCACGGCTGCGTCACGCGCGGACCACCGACGAGGGGGGACGGGGCCTCCTGATCGTTGCCCAGATGGCCCGCCGGTGGGGCACTCGGTACACGAAGACCGGCAAGATCATCTGGACTGAGCAGGTGATTGCGGCTGACGCGATCGGATAGGCCACGGCTAGTGTCCTGGTCCGAAAAATAGAACCGGTCAGGGCGGCGTCCTCAGAGGGCGTTTGATCTAGGCGTATTGCCCTGTATGTCCTAGTAGGTCCCTCGCCAGGTTGGCGTGGCCTCGTCCGTTATGCGCCTGGCGAGGTTGTCGATCGAGGTGATGTGGATCATGGCTTCGGAGCTGGTGCTGAGAGTTTCGTAGTCGCGGGCGAGGCGCCTGTGGAGCATGAGCCTGCCCTTGCCGGAAACTTCGTCCGTGCAGGTGAGAGCGGTATGCGGGTTTTGCGGGTCTTGACACTCCCGGTCGGTTGGGCCGGTGCTCTGGTGCGCGTGCCGGACGCTGCGGGAACATGATCGGCCGTGCTGCTGCGACTGGCTTACCTGGGCGTGACGAACGCGTTCGCCATGCTGCGCCTGCTGCCGATGAGCGACCGGGACAAGGACGTGGAGATTCTGGTGCTGCGCCATCAGATTGCGATGTTGGAGCGGCAGCTGGGCGGGAGCAGGCCGCGGTTCGAGCCGGGCGATCGGGCGTTCCTGGCGGCGTTGCTGCACCGGCTCCGGCGGGATGTGCTGCGTCGGTTGCGGTTGTTGGTGCGGCCGGACATGGTGTTGCGATGGCACCGTGACCTGGTCGCGCGCCGCCATGCCGCCGGGTCCTGGCCCAAGCGCCCGGGCCGGCCGCGCACCGTGCACTCCATCCGCGTCCTGGTGCTGCGCCTGGCGCGCGAGAATCCCGGCTGGGGCTACAGGAGGGTGCACGGCGAGCTGCTCGTGCTGGGGATCGAGGTGGCCGCATCCACGGTATGGGAGATCTTGAAGGAGGCCGGGATCGACCCGGCGCCCGAACGGAGCTCCAGTACCTGGGGCGACTTCCTGCGCTCCCAGGACGATGCCCTGCTGGCCTGCGACTTCTTCGAGACGGTCACCCTGACCGGAGTGCGGCTGTACGTGTTCGCCGTCATCGAGCACGGCAGTCGCCGGGTCCGCGTCCTGGGCGCCACTGCCCACCCGACCGCGTCCTGGGTGGTCCAGGCCGCGAAGAATCTCGTGATGGACCTGGAGGACGAGGGCTATCGGGCAAGGTTCATGATCCGGGACAGGGACGGCAAGTTCCCCGGGATGTTCGACGCCATCTTGAAGGACGTAGGGATCGAGGTCGTGCTCAGCGGGGTCCGGATGCCGAGAATGAACGCGATCGTGGAGCGGTGGGTGCAAACGTGCCGACGCGAGCTGCTGGACCGGACCTTGATCTGGAACCAGCGGCACCTGCTGAACGTCCTGCGTGAGTTCGAGCAGTTCTACAACGGACACCGCCCGCATCAGGGCATCGCGAACGCCCGTCCGCTCTACCCATTGCCCGCCCCGATCGCCGATCCGGACCAAATAGCCCGCCTCGACATACGAAGACGCGATGGCCTCGGCGGCATCCTTCACGAGTACGAACACGCCGCCTGACCTGCACGGACGGAGATATCGGCAAGGGCAGCGTCTTGGTGCCGCCCGCGTCGATGCCGACCAGGACGGGTGCGGACTCCTGCACAGGATCTCTTTCGTCGGTGCCCGGTGCTGCGACGGTGGGCGAACCATGCCTGGACGAAGGGGAGTTGGAGTGGTCGGGAAGCCCCGGGACGGGCCTCGGGCGGAGTACGGCAGGCGAGTGCCGTGAAGTTCGTTAGGAAGTTAACTAACGGAGTAGAGTGCGTCAAGAGTCGGAGTCCGTCCTCGCTACCCGGGGGGAGAACCGTGGAACACGACGTGGAGGCGGCGCCCCGGCTGTCCGAGAGCGCGAGCGCGGTCTTCGCCGTGCTCGCCCGGGCGGCCAGCGCGACCCGCCCCCAACTGGCAAGCCTGGCCAGCCTGTCCAAACCGACGGTGTCCGTCGCCGTCGCGGAGCTGGAGAGCGCCGGCCTCGCCGCCCACTCCGGTACGGCGTCCAGCGGCACCGGCCGCACCGCCGCCGTCTACCGGCTCGGACCGGACGCCGGCGCCGTACTCGCCGTCGACCTGGGCCCGGACCTCACCCGGGTACGGGGCTGCGCCCTCGACGGAACCCTGCTGGCCGAGGCCACCGGGCCCCGGGCGGATGCCGCCGGCGCCGTACGCGAGGCCCGCCGCGCACTGCCCGCCGGTACCCCGCTGCGCACCATCGTCGTCGCCGTCGGCGATGTCACCGCGCGGGCGGCGTCGGGCACCGGGATGCGTCCGGCGACCGCCAAAGCGGGCCCGGTCTACGACGCCATGGCCGTCGCACTGCCGCCGGCGGTCCCCGTTCACCTGGAGAACAACGTTAACTGCGCCGCCCTGGCCGAACTCCACGAAGGCGCCGCCCGCGGCCGCGACACCTTCGGCTATCTGCGCGTCGGCGTGGGCGTCGGACTCGGCGTCGTCATCGACGGCCGGGTGCTGCGCGGCGCGAACGGCGCCGCCGGCGAGCTGGCCCGTCTGCCCTACCCCTGGGACGACGGCCGCGAGCCGCGCCTGGAGGCCCTGGAGGAGTACATCGGCGCCGCGTCGCTGCTGCGGCGGACCGCGGCGGCCTGGCGGGACGCCGACGGCCCGTGCCCGGCCACCACTGAGCGGCTGTTCGCCCTCGCCGGCGAGGGGAGCGCCCCGGCCCGTGCCGTCGTCGCCCGCCATGCCGCCGACGTGGGCCGGCTCGCCGCCGCCGTGGCCGCCGTACTCGACCCGGGACTCATCGTGCTCGGCGGCAGCACCGGCGCGGACCCTCAGCTCCTGCCCGGCGTGCGGGCCGAACTGGCCCGGCTGAGCTGGCCCACCGAGGTGGTCAGCAGCACGGTCGGCGATGTCGGCACCGTCGTCGGCGCGGCCCGGCTCGCGGTCGCCCGCGGTGTCCGAACCGTGACCGAGGCCGCGCGGCGGAAGGATTGACGGCCTCCGGGTCGCTCTGCCAATGTCCGGACAAGCGCTTTCTAGGCCGGTCGGGACACCGGCCTGGGGTGGCATCCGGGCCGTGCGCGACGTACGGCGCGGCGCACGAGGGCGTGCTCGTGCGGCACCGGCCGCCAGGCGGCCGGGGATCCCACCCGTACCAAGGCGGCGCGGCCGGGCGAGGCCGCTCCCGCAAGGCGCACGTTTCCCGAGCAACGCACCCGTGCCACACGACCGCACGCCCGCACCCGGGCCGCGGCGACCGGCCGGGGCTCCGTCACGCACCCTTCAGGGAGGACCCGGTGGGTCACCAGATCTCGCGCAGAACCCTCTTCCGCACCGCGAGCGGGCTCGCCGTCACAGGCGCCCTCGGCCCCGCGCTCACCGCCTGCGCCGGCGGCACCGGCGCGGGCAGCGACCACGGCAGCCTGACGATGACCTGGTGGGGCAGCGACGAGCGGCACGCCGCCTACCAGAAGGCCCTCGCGACCTTCGGGAAGAACAACCCGAAGATCAAGGTGGAGACCCGGTACTCCGGCTACGACGGCTACTTCGACAAGTTCAACACCCAGGTCGCCGGCGGCAGCGCCCCCGACCTGCTGCAGATGGACACCGCGCTGGTCGCCCAGTACGCCCGCAAGGGCATCCTCGCCCCGCTCGACTCGTACGTCGGCAAGTCCCTCGACCTGACCGGCTTCTCGAAGACGCTGCTCGCCGCCGGGACCGTCGACGGCAAGCTGTACGGCGTCCCGTCCGGCATCGGCGTCAACCAACTGACCGTCAACCGAAGCGGCCTGGAGAGACTCGGCCTGAAGCTGCCCGGCCGCGAATGGACCTGGAACGACCTGAAGAAGATCGCCACCGATGTGTACCGGAAGAGCGGCGGCAGGATCTACGGCGTCGACGACGGCGGCGGCTCCACCCTCCAGTGCTTCGAGATCTTCGCCCGCGAGAAGGGCCAGCCCTTCTTCTCCGACGACGGCAGGAAGCTCGGCTTCACCGCCGACACCCTCCAGGAGTGGTGGGAGTTCTGGACCGGCATGCGCACGGACCACGCCTGCCCGCCGCCCGCGATCACCTCCGCCGCGCACAACGACCTCACCAAGAACGCGGTCGTCATCGGCAAGGCCCTGTTCACCTTCGACTCCGGTGTCTACGGCGCCGGCGGCTCGATCACCGACGCCCAGCTGGACTTCCTGCCCACCCCGCAGGGCGACTTCGCGGGCGCCCGCGAAGGCAACTTCGTCAACGGCGGTGTGCTGCTGAGCGCCACCAGGGCGAGCAAGAAAGTCGCCGACTCGGTGAAGATCATGGACTTCTTCGCCCAGGACCCCACCGCCATCAAGGACATGCGGCTGCTGCGCGGCATCCCGCCGACCGAGAAGGCCCGTTCGCTCATCTCGGCCGGGCTGAACGACACCGACAAGCGGAACATGGCGATGGCCGACTACCTCTCCCGGCGGGTCACGAAGGCGAGCGACGCGCTGCCCGCACCCGTGCCCCCGCCCCAGGGCGCGAACCGGATCTGGGACCTGCTGTTCCAGTCCAACCTGGCGGTCGCCTTCGGCAAGAAGACCATCAAGGCGCAGCTGAGCGAGTTCTTCGACCAGGCGCAGAACATCCTCGCGGGCTGACCGCCCGCCCCAGCACAGTCCGGCACCCGGAGAGGGCCAGGGAGACGATGAGCATGACCACTGCCAGGAGCGACGCGGCCGTGGGGGAGGAGCCGGCGGCCCCGGCGAAGCCCGCCGGCCCCGCCGACCGGCGCGAGCGCGAGCGTCTGCGCCGCCGTGCCGCCAGACGGCGCGGCGGGGGATGGTGGCCGTACGTCTTCCTGGCCCCCTGGTTCGCCGGCCTGTTCGGGCTGACGATCTACCCGATGCTGGACTCGCTGTACCTGTCCTTCACGGACTTCGACCTGCTGACGCCCGCGCGGTGGATCGGCGCCCGGAACTACACGCACATGTTCTCCGACGACCCGGTCTTCTGGGACTCGGTGCACGCGACCCTGCTGTACGTCGCCGTCTCCGTCCCGCTGAAACTGGCGCTCGCGCTCGGTGTGGCCCTGCTGCTCAACCGGCCGCTGAAGGGGATCGGCGTTTACCGGGCCGCCTTCTATCTGCCCTCGCTGCTCGGCGGGGCGGTAGCCGTCGCGATCGTCTGGCGGCAGGTGTTCGGCGGGGACGGGCTGTTCAACGACTTCCTCGGCTGGTTCGGGATCAAGGGCCAGGACTGGATTTCGAGTCCGGACACCTCGATCTACACGCTCATCCTGCTCGCCGTCTGGCAGTTCGGCACGCCGATGGTCATCTTCCTGGCCGGACTGAAGCAGCTGCCCAAGGACGTGTACGAGGCCGCCGCGATCGACGGCGCCGGAACGCTCACCCGGTTCTTCCGGATCACCCTCCCGCTGCTCACCCCGATCGTCTTCTTCAACCTGGTCCTGCAGATCATCGACGGGTTCAAGACGTTCACCCCCGCCTACGTCGTGAGCAACGGCACCGGCGGACCGCTCGATTCGACCATGCTGTACTCCCTCTACCTCTACAAGAAGGGCTTCACCGACCTCCAGATGGGCTACGCCTCGGCGCTCGCCTGGGTGCTCTTCCTGGTCATCGCGGGTTTCACGGCGGTCAATTTCGTCGCCAGCCGTTATTGGGTCCACTACGACGACTGAGCGAGGAGTCCGTCCGATCATGCCGATCATGTCCGCCATCACGCCGAGCGCTTCGCCGCTCCAGAAGCTCCGTTCGCTCGGTTCGGTCCGTTCGCTCCCCGGCCCCCGCCGCATCCTCCTGCACACCCTGCTGATCGGCGTCGCGCTCGTCATGCTCTACCCGCTGCTGTGGATGCTCAGCAGCTCCCTCAAGCCGGACACCGAGATCTTCACGCACCCCGGCCTGATCCCGAACGAACTGCACCCGCGGAACTACTCCGAGGGCTGGAGCGGCTCCGGAAACTCCTTCTCGCTCTACATCACCAACTCGCTGATCGTCACGATCGGCGCGGTAATCGGAAACGTCATCTCGTGCTCGCTGGCCGCCTATGCCTTCGCACGCTTCGAGTTCCGGGGCAAGAAGATCTGGTTCGGCCTGATGCTCGGCACGCTCATGCTGCCCCTGCAGGCCACGCTGATCCCGCAGTACACGATCTTCTACAACCTGACCTGGATCAACACCTTCCTGCCGCTGATCGTGCCGAAGTTCCTCGCCACGGACGCCTTCTTCATCTTCCTGATGGTGCAGTTCATCCGCTCCATCCCGCGCGAGCTGGACCAGGCCGCGATGATGGACGGCGCCAACCCGCTCCAGATCTACGTCAGGATCATCCTGCCGTTGATGAAGCCCGCCCTCGTCACCACCACCATCTTCACCTTCATCTGGACCTACGACGACTTCCTCAGCCAGCTCGTCTACCTCCAGCAGAACGCCCGCTTCACCGTCCCCCTCGGCCTCACCCTCTTCCTGGACAAGACCAGCGGCTCCTCCTACGGGGCGATGTTCGCCATGTCGACACTCGCCCTCGCCCCGACGCTCATCTGCTTCCTGGTCTTCCAGAAGAGACTGGTGGAAGGCCTGGCGACCACCGGAATGAAGGGCTGACCAGCGTGCATCTGCCCTACCAGTGCGGTCCGCTGCACGATCTGCCGGACACCCCGCAGGCGTACGACGCGGTCCTCGCCGACGTCACCGAGCAGGCCCTCGCCCGCATCACCCCCGAGGGCAGCCTCGAACACCCCGATGCCCACGACGACATCGGCGACACCTCCCTCGGCATCACCTCCCTGCTGGCTCTCGCCTGGCAGCGCGGAAAGGACCCCCGGCTCCCGGAGGCGGTCCGCCACAGCCTCGCCTTCCACCTGCGCGAGCGCGTGTACACCGAGGACAACCCCGGCTACCCGAACCTCAGGGCGGTCAACTCGGGCCTGCCGTATGCCCGTTACGTACTCGCCGCAGGCGCCCATCCGATCGGCGACTGGCCCAGCACCGTCTGGGCGCTGCTCCAGACGGTCAACGTCCTCGACGCGGCCGACGGCCTCCTGGACGACGAACAACGCACGGAACTACGGAAGTTGGCGCGCGGCTACTGGCGCTGGCTCACCGAGGCCACCTTCTTCAACCCGCAGCAGGCGGGCAACCAGGCCATCGGCTGCGTGGTCGGCGGCCTGATGCTGGCCCGCCACGTGCCCCCGGACGAGAGCGACCCGGTCCGCTCCCGTGCCCTCGCCCTGTACGCCGAGGAGATCCGCGCCCACCGGGTCCGTGACCGGGGTGCCCTGCTGCCGCCCGAGCACGGCGGCGCCTACGACAACAACTACGGCCCGATCTCCCTGTCCTTCCTGGCCCAGGCCCACCGGATCAGCGGCGAGGAGATGTTCGCCGAGGACGGCGACACCCTCGCCCGCTACCTCGACGCCCGCCTGACCTGCGGCGGCTACGACAACGGCGGCCCCCGCTACAGCGAACAGCACTCCGGCTTCGAATCCGTCCTGGGCCTGCGCTACTTCAGCGCCCGCATCGGCTCCGACCTCGGCCGCTACCGGGGCGACACCCGCTGGGGCCGGCACGCCGTCAGGCAAGACGGCGGGATCGACGGGCACTTCGCGTTCATGCTGGTCTGGCAGATCCAGGACACCACCCGCTGGCATCGCACCCCGTCGGCCCGGCCGGCCCGGCACCAGCTGCGCGCCGGCACGGTCTCGGTGGCCTTCGACAGCCGGATGACCCCCTCCCTGGTCGAGGCGGGCGGCACTTACCACCTGCCTGCCGCCGTGCGCCGCCAGCACGGATTCGGCCCGGTCACCGACGGCTTCCTGCTGTGCCGCCCGATGGGAGAGGTCCGGGTCGCGGACGTCCGTGCCGACGGGCTCGCGGCGAAGCTGGTGACCAAGCCGGTCGTCGGCCGCGACCACGTCCTGCGCCATGTGCGCTCGCTGTACGTCACCGACGGGACGCGCCTGTGGGTCACGGTCGCCGTGGAACGGCTCGACGGGGCGCCGTACCTGCTGTCCGGACTGCCGTACGCCGCCGACGACGGCGACCAGGTGCGCCGCAGTGCCGAGGGCGAGGTCACCTCGGCGGGCGGCCTGCGCCTCACCCACCCCACGCAGGCCGGCCCCGACCACTTCGACGCTCGCGCCGAACTCACCCAGGAACAGGCCGCGTTCACCCTCGCCGCCGACCCGCGCGGCTACGGCAACCCCGACGAGGGCTGGCGGCACCTGGTCTCCTCCAGCGCCCTGGAGGCCGATCCGGCACCGGGCGCGCCGGACGGGCTGCACGTGTTCGCCGTACGGTACGGTCCCGGCGGGGACTTCGCGCCCACTTTTGATCACGACGATCAGGGGCTGACGGTACACACCGAGGCGTTCACGGCGGTGGTCGGTGATCCGCCCGGGGACGCGCACGGCGAACCCCGGCTGACCCTGAGCCGCTGAACGCCCCACCGTTCAGATGGGCAGGCCGAGCAGCCCCCAGCCGCGCTGCTCGGCCGCACGCACCACCACGGCCCACTCCCGCAGCAGCACCGCGAACTCGTCGAAGTTCCCGATCCACCGGCCGGGTGCGGCGGCGTGCGTGTCGTACTCCTCGCGCAGGCCGTCCAGCAGCGGTTCGGCCTCGGACCAGTGGGCGGCCGGCTCGGACACGGTCGCGGGCGGGCAGACGAGCAGCAGCTTCGGCCGCCAGGGCGCCGGGTCCGCGGGGAACAGGCCGGGGTCCGCAGCGTCGTCGTCCTCGTCCGTGCCGTCGTCCCACACCCCCAGGCGGGCCAGGAAGGCGTCCAGGGCTCGGGCGAGCGCCGGAGCGGCGAACTGCCTTACGTCGTCCCAGGATTCACCGGCCCAGAAGTGCGGCTTGTACGAGCCCAAGGTGCTGTGGAACTCGTACCGGTCGGCCCAGGGGACCTCCGGCGAGGCGGGCCGCACCCAGCCCGTCTCGGGCTGCGCGTCCCAGTCGATGTCGGGACACGCCGCCTCGTACAGCGCGTCCTGCCGCTCGGCCGCCGGCGTCCGCTCCAGTCGCTCCCAGTCGAGCGCGAGCACGGTGATGTCCAACCCCATGAGAACGCAGGGTAGTCAGTCGTCCCCGTGCACCGTCGACCGGATTTCCGGGACCCCGCAGTCCACGACCAGGTCCGCCCGCCCCCGGGTCGTCGCGATCAGTTCGGCGTTGTGCTGGTCCGTGCCCAGGACCCAGGCCACGGCCGCCTCGTGATCCTTCCCGAACTCCTCGTGCCGGGCGATCAGCCGGCGGACCCGTTCGTCCTCGCACGTCTCGCAGAACCAGACCTCGTCCAGGCACGCCCGCACCCGCGCCCACGAACCCTCCGCCAGCAGAAGGTAGTTGCCCTCGGTGACCACGAGCCGGGCGGCCGGTGGTACCGGGATCACGCCGGCAAGGGGCTGCTCCAGCACCCGCTCGAAGCCGGGGGCGTAGACCACGTCCTCGGTGTCCTCGCGGAGCCGCCGCAGCAGTGCCGCATAGCCGGCCGCGTCGAAGGTGTCCGGCGCGCCCTTGCGGGACCGACGGCCCAGCCGGTCGAGTTCGACGTCGGCCAGGTGGAAGCCGTCCATGGGAACGTGCGCGACCCAGGGCGGCCCGTCGGCGTTCAGGGCCCGGACCAACTGCTCGGCGAGCGTCGTCTTGCCCGCGCCGGGGCTGCCCGCGATCCCGAGCACGGCACGCCGGCCGTCCCGGACGAGGCCACGGGCACGATCGAGAAGGTCGGTGAAGGTCAGTGGCACACAGCAGAGTGTGCCACCAGGAGTTCGCGCGGTGTGTGGCGTGTGCCACTCACTGGACGGCGCCCCATGGGGAACAGTGCTGGGTATGACTCAGCTCGGTCTGCCCGACGGAATCCAGGCCTGTCTGTTCGACCTCGACGGGGTCGTCACCAAGACGGCCGTCGTGCACGCGGCCGCCTGGAAGGAGGCGTTCGACGCGTTCCTGCGGGACTACGAGGGGGAACAGGCGCGGCCGTTCGACGCCGTCGCCGAGTACGACGAGTACGTCGACGGCCGCCCGCGCGCCGACGGCGTCCGCGCCTTCCTCGACTCGCGCGGTATCCAGCTGCCCGAGGGCACCCCCGAGGACCCGCCGGACGCCCACACCGTGCACGGCCTCGGCAACCGCAAGAACGCCCTGCTCCTGGCGAAGATCCACACCGGCGGTGTGGAGGCCTACGAGGGCACCCTGCGCTATCTGGAGGCGGTCCGCGCCGAGGGGCTGCGCACCGCGATCGTCTCCTCCAGCGCCAACTGCCAGGACGTGCTGCGCTCGGTCGGCGCCGAGCACCTCTTCGACGTACGGATCGACGGTGTGGTCGCCGCCGCACGGCGGCTGCCGGGCAAGCCGCACCCCGACACCTTCCTCGCCGCCGCCCACGATCTGGGCGTCGAACCCTCCCGGGCCGCCGTCTTCGAGGACGCGCTGGCCGGCATGGACGCGGGCCGCGCCGGCGGCTTCGGGTACGTGGTCGGGGTGGACCGCGTGGGCCAGAGCGACGCGCTGTACGCGCACGGCGCCACCATCGTGGTGCGGGACCTCGCCGAGCTGGGAGGCAAGCAGTGATCAGCGACCGGTCGTACAGCGTGGAGCCGTGGACCATACGGGAGACCGCCCTCGATCTCGGCGTCCTCGCCCAGAGCGAGTCGGTGTTCGCGCTGTCCAACGGGCACGTCGGCTGGCGCGGCAACCTCGACGAGGGCGAACCGCACGGATTGCCCGGCAGCTACCTCAACGGCGTGCACGAGGTGCACCCGCTGCCGTACGCGGAGGCGGGCTACGGCTACCCGGAGTCGGGCCAGACGGTCATCAACGTCACCAACGGCAAGGTGCTCCGGCTGCTCGTGGACGACGAGCCGTTCGACCTGCGCTACGGCCGGCTCGTCGCCCATGAGCGGGTCCTGGACCTGCGCCGCGGGGTCCTGGAGCGGACCTGCGAGTGGACCTCCCCGGCGGGCTCCACGGTCCGGGTGCGCTCGACCCGGCTGGTGTCGCTGACCCAGCGCGCGGTCGCCGCGGTGGCGTACGAGGTGGAGGCCGTCGGCTGCCGCAGCCGGGTGGTGATCCAGTCCGAGCTGGTCGCGGGCGAGACCCTGCCGGAGCCGAACGGCGACCCGCGCGCCGCCATGGCGCTGCAGTCGCCGCTGGAGCAGGAGGACCACTTCGCCTCCGGCAGCCGGCTACGGCTGGTGCACCGCACCCGGCGCAGCGGCCTCAGGGTGGCCGTGGCCGCCGACCACGTCGTCAGCGGCCCGGAGCGTACGACGACCCGCAGCGAGAGCGGCAGCGACGTGGCCCGGCTGACCGTCACCTCCGTACTGGAGCCCGGACAGACGCTGCGGGTGGAGAAGCTGGTCGCCCACGGCTGGTCCGGCACCCGCTCGCTGCCCGCGATGGCCGACCAGGTCGACGCCGCACTGGCCGCCGCCGCGCACGACGGCTGGCAGGGCCTGCTGGCCGACCAGCGGACCTGCCTGGACGACTTCTGGGCCCGCGCCGACGTCGAGGTGGAGGGCGACGAGGAGGTCCAGCAGGCGGTCCGCTTCGCCCTGTTCCACGTCCTGCAGGCCGGCAGCCGCGCCGAGCAGCGCGCGATTCCGGCGAAGGGCCTGACCGGCTCCGGCTACGACGGGCACGCCTTCTGGGACACCGAGATGTTCGTGCTGCCCGTGCTCACCTACACCGCCCCCGGAGCCGTCGCCGAGGCGCTGCGCTGGCGGTACAACACGCTGGACGAGGCCCGCGAGCGCGCGGCCCAACTCGGGCTCGCCGGCGCCGCGTTCCCCTGGCGGACCATCGCGGGACCGGAAGGCTCGGCGTACTGGCCGGCCGGCACCGCCGCCTTCCATGTGAACGCCGGCATCGCCGACGCGGTGGTCCGGTACGTCGAAGCCACCGAGGACACCGTCTTCGAACGCGAGGCCGGTGTGGAACTGCTGGTGGAGACGGCCCGGCTGTGGCGCTCGCTCGGCCACCACGACTCCCGCGGCGTCTTCCACATCGACGGCGTCACCGGCCCCGACGAGTACAGCGCGGTCGCCGACGACAACACGTACACCAACCTCATGGCCCGGCAGAACCTGCTCGCCGCGGCCGACGCCGTCGCACGCCATCCGCGCGAGGCGGCCCGGCTCGGCGTGGACGAGGAGGAGAGCGCGGCCTGGCGGGACGCCGCCGAGGCCATGCACGTCCCCTACAACGCCGAGCTCGGCGTCCACGAGCAGCACGCCGGATTCACCCGGTACCAGCGCTGGGACTTCGCCGCCACCCGCGCCGACCAGTACCCCCTGCTGTTGCACTTCCCCTACTTCGACCTCTACCGCAAGCAGGTGATCAAGCAGGCCGACCTGGTGCTGGCCATGTACACCTGCGGCGACTGGTTCGACGCGGAGCACGATGAGGAGCAGGTCGCCCGGAACTTCGCCTACTACGAGCCGCTGACCGTCCGGGACTCCTCCCTGTCGGCCTGCTGCCAGGCCGTCGTCGCCGCCCAGGCGGGCCATCCGGACCTCGCCTACGCCTACACCACCGAGGCGGCCCTGATGGATCTGCAGGACCTGGAGCACAACACCCGCGACGGACTGCACATCGCCTCCCTGGCCGGCACCTGGATGGCGCTGGTGGCGGGCTTCGGCGGGATGCGCCGCGACGGCGAACGGCTGCGGTTCGCGCCCCGCCTGCCCGAGCGGCTGAGCCGGCTCGCCTTCACCGTCGCGTTCCGCGGGCGGCGGCTGCGCGTGGACATCGGCGCGGACAAGGCGACGTACGCGCTGCTGGACGGGCCGCCGCTGACCCTGCGTCATCACGGGGAACCGCTGACGGTGAGCACCGAGGAGCCGGCCGTGCGGGCCGTACCGCCTGTCGTCCCCCGGCCCGACCCCGAGCAGCCCCTGCATCGGCCACCGAACGGCGGCTGACGAAAGCCGCGTTGTAGGTGCTGGTACGCAGGTGGTGCCGTCGGCTTCTCAGTGGGGCACGCCCGACAGCTGCCCCAGCAGGTCGCTCGTCGCGTCCGCCGCGAGCAACGTGGGCAGTGCGCCGAGGAGGAGGACCGCCGCCGCGGCCGGCCACAGTTGCGGTGGCGGGGTCGTCTGCAGGGCTGCGATCCGGCGGGTGACGGTACGGTCGGTGAAGTGCAGCGCGCAGGCGGTGCGGGCCCGGCCGGCGGTGAGGGCGGCCCGGGCCAGTGCCCGGGCGGCGGTGCGCCGGTCGCCGACCGTGGTCGCCGCCTGCTCGTCGGCCCACCGCTCCACGAGGAAGCCGACGGCCGTACGCACCGGTCCGAGCAGCGGGTCGGCCGCCGCGGCGAGCGTCGCCGCCGTGACCAACGGGCCGTGCCGGTGGGCGAGATGGGCGCGCTCGTGCGCGAGGAGCACCCGCCGCTCGGCGGGATCGAGGGCGCTCAGCATCGCCGAGGTGACCAGGATCCGGCCCGGCCGGCCCGGGATCGCGAACGCCTGCGGCACGTCGGAGGCGGCGACGATCAGTTCGCTGTCCGCCGGGTGCCCTGCGCACAGCCGGCGCAGCGTCCGCCGGGTGCACCGCTCGGTTCGTACGGCCCGGTACACCCGCAGGGCGATCGCCGCCAGTGCCAGACAGGCCGCCAGCCCGATCACCTCGGGCACCGGATCCGTGACCGTACGCCCGTTCTCCCGGGCCTCGCGGAGCACCGGCGGCGCGTCCCCGAGCAACGCGGTGGCCAGCAGGATCAGCGACCAGGTGGTGGCCGCGGCGGTCAGCACGGCCGCCGAGGTCAGCACGCGCACGGCGAGCGCCGGAGCGACGCGGCGGGCGATCACCGGCCCGAGTGCCGACAGCAGCAGGGACAGCACCAGCGGGCTGTACACGTCGAACCTCATGCGTCGCCTCCGGCGAGCAGTTGGCGCAGCGCCCGCTCCTCCTCGGGGCTCAGCCCGGTCACGAACTGCTGGAGCGTCGCGATCGGGTCCGGACCCCGGTCCAGGGCGTCGTGCATCGCCGCGGCGGTCAGCTCGGCCGCGTTCTTCGCCGGCCGGTACGCTCCGCGCCGCCCGTCGGCGTCTCGCAGCACCAGGCCCTTGTCGTAGAGGCGTTTGAGGATGGTGTGCACCGTGTTGTAGGCGAGCCCGCCGTCGATCTCAGCCTGGATCTCCGCCGGGGTCAGCGGCCGCTCGGTGGCCCACAGTGCGGCCAGCACCTCACTCTCCAGCTCACCGGCGCTGCGCCGCTCCGCCCTGCCGCGGGACCCTGTGCCAGCCATGCGCCAACCTTACAGCGCGTAGTGCCATGGGCCGGATGGCCCTGTCCGCCCGGCAGGAGACAGGAAATCGGGGTACTTTGTCGATGTTTTTCCCTCGGTTGGGCGGTGTGTTCGTGTTGCTCGGCGGTGTCTTCCCGGCTCCCGCCCTCAGCCCTACAAACTGTAGGGTGGCAGGGGTCCCGCACGCCGCGGGGGCAGAAGGGTGATGATGACCGGCAGCGTGCACGCCACACTCGCCGGGATGCGGCGCGAGCGCCCGCAGCGCGGTTTGGAGGGCGCCCGGGCCTCCCGTGCCACGGCCGCGCTCGCGGCGGTGGCGGCCGCCTTCACCCTGGCCCAACTGTTCCTCGTAGGGCCCGGCATGGGTCTCGGCTGGGACGAGACGGTGTACGTCAGCCAGGTCAGCGCCCACGCCCCCGCCGCCTTCTTCAGCGCACCCCGGGCGCGCGGCATCTCCCTGCTCGTCGCGCCCGTCACCGCCTGGTCCTCGTCCACCGCGCTGCTGCGGATCTACCTCGCGGTCCTGTCCGGCCTCGCTCTGTTCCTGGCCCTGCGCGCCTGGCGCGGCCTGTTCCCGGCCCGTGTCCTCGCCCTCGCCAGCGCCCTGTTCGCCTCCCTCTGGGTGACCCTGTTCTACGGCCCGCAGGCCATGCCCAACTACTGGGTCGCGGTGGGCGCCTCGGCCGCCGTCGCCTGTTTCCTGCAAGCCCGCGACGGAGCGGGGCGCCGGGCGTGGTGGGGTCTGGCGGCGAGTGCCGCGCTCATGGCGTGGATGCGGCCCACGGACGCCGTCTGGGCGGCGCTGCCGCTCCTCGCCCTCGGCCTCGCCCGCCGCCGCTGGCGGGCCCTCGCGGTGCTGCTCGCCGGGCTCGCGGCCGGCGCCGCCGAGTGGGTGATCGAGGCCTACGTCCGCTACGGCGGCCTGCTGCATCGTCTGTCCGTGGGCTCGGCGATCCAGGGCGGCCTCGGCTGGCACCTCGCCGTCACCGACCAGCTGCGCAGCCTCGGCGGCGAAACCCTGTGCCGGCCGTGCACCGGCCCTCTGCCCGATCCGGCGGTCACCGTCTGGTGGTTCACGCTGCCCGTGCTCGCCGCACTCGGGCTCGTCGTCGCGGTCCGCGCCCGGCGCCCGGCGGCCACGGCGCTCCCGCTCGCCTGCGCGGTGAGCGCGGCCTTCCCGTATCTGTTCCTCATCGGCTACGCGGCTCCCCGCTTCCTGCTTCCGGCCTACGCCCTGCTCGCGCTCCCGGTCGCCGACGCGCTCGGGCATCTCTTCACCGCCGCGCGCCGGCCCTGGCGCGCGCCCGTCACGACCCTGATCTGCCTCGGGCTCGCCGCCCATCTCGCGGTGCAGCTGGCCGTCCTCGTGCACACGGCGAACAGCACCACCACGGACCACCGCGCCTGGTCCCGCACGGCCTCCGACCTGCACCGGCTCGGCGTCCGCCCGCCCTGCCTGCTCACCGGGGACGACGCCATCCCCGTCGCCTTCTACACCGGTTGCTCCTCGGCCGCCACCGACGGGCCCAATGCCAACAGCACCGCGGACCGCATCGCCGGCACCGCCCGCAGCATGCCGGTCGCCACACTGGTACCCCCGGGCACCCGGCCGCCGTCGTACGCCCGCGACTGGCCCTCCGCGCTCCTCGACGGACAGCGGCTGTACCACTCCGTACCCGGGAGCGGCCGATGACGCCCCAGGGCACGGAACTCGCCGCATCCCCCGTCCGGCGCCGCGGCTACTGGCACGCCGGCGCCCTCCTCGCCGTCCTCCTCGGCGGCCTGTACCTGGCCCGCCGGCACTGGTCCGCCGTCGAGAGCGGCGCCGGACGGCTGGCCGGCGCCGACCAGGGGTGGCTGCTGCTCGGCGCGACGGCGGCCCTCGGCACCTGGGCGGCCTCGGCGCTCGCCCAGCAGGGTGCGGTCGTCCGGCGGCTGCCCGTACCCCGGCTCGTCGCCGCCCAGTTCGCCGCGTCCGCCGCGGGCCATCTGCTGCCCGCCGGGCTCGGCGCCGGCGCGGTGAACCTGCGGTTCCTGATGCGCTGCGGACTGCCCGCGGGCCGCTCGGCCAGCGCCGTCGCCGTCAAGGCCACCGCGGGCGGCGCCGTCCGCCTGGCGCTGATCGCACTGCTCACCCCGGTCTGCCCGGGCCTGCTGCAGGTGCCGCACCCGACCCCGGCGGCCCTCGCCGTCGCCCTGGGCGTCCTCGTGCTGCTCGGCGCCCTGCGGGCCACCCCCTGGTGGGCGCGCTGCCGGCTGGCCCTCGCGGTCGTCCTGGCCGACATCCGCGCCCTGCACGGCTGCCCCGCGCGAGCGGCGGCGCTGTGGGGCGGCTCCCTCGCCTTCGCCGCGCTGCACTGCCTGGTCCTCGTCTCCGTCACCCGGGCCGTCGCCCTGCCGCTGCCCCCGCTCCAGGTGGCCCTGCTGTTCCTCGCCGCCAGCAGCGCCGCCGCCCTGCTGCCCACCCCGGGCGGCCTCGGCTCCCTGGACGCGGCGCTCGCCCTCGCCCTCACCGTCGCCGGCGCCCCCGGCGCGGCCGCCGCCTCCGCCGTGCTCGGCTACCGGCTGCTGACCGTGTGGCTGCCGCTGCTTCCGGGCCTGCTGGTGCTCGGCGTGCTGGTGCGGCGCAAGGCCCTGTGAGAGACGGGGAGTTTCCCGCGTGCCCACCGCAGGTAGGAGTCGGGTGACTTGTGCCGTCAAAGGAGGGGGAGAACCATGTCGGGGAACGACACCGCGGGGCTGCCGAGCGAGGCGTTCTTCACGCCGGGGACGTCGTCCTTCACCGAGTTCCTGGCCGCGTACCGCCCAGGTCTGCTGCCCACCACGCCCACACTGCCCGACGGCATACGAGCGGCCCCCGACCGGTTCCCGCACGGCACCACCGTCCTCGCCCTCACCTACGGCGACGGCGTGCTGATCGCCGGCGACCGCCGGGCCACCATGGGCAACCTCATCGCCCAGCGCGACCTGGAGAAGGTGCACCCCACCGACGATTACACGGCCGTCGCCTTCGCCGGCACCGTCGGGCTCGCCGTCGACATGGTGCGGCTCTTCCAGGTGGAGCTGACGCATTTCGAGAAGATCGAAGGCATCCCGATGACCCTGGCCGGCAAAGCGACCCGGCTCGCGGCCATGATCCGGCAGAACCTCGCCCAGGCCATGCAGGGCCTCGCCGTCGTCCCGCTGCTCGCCGGATACGACCTCACCGCGGCCGAGGGCGAGGGCGGCCGCATCTTCGCCCTCGACGCGGCCGGCGGCCTCTACGAGAAGCGCGACTTCCACGCCGAGGGCTCCGGCTCCCCGTACGCCCGGGGCGCCCTGAAGAAGCTCTACCGGCCGGACCTCACCCGGCGCGAGGCCGCCCTCGCCGCGCTCCAGGCGCTGTACGACGCGGCGGACGAGGACTCGGCCACCGGCGGCCCCGACCTGACCCGCCGTATCTTCCCGGTCGTGTGCCTCATCACCGAGGACGGCTTCGAGCGGCTGTCCGAGACGGAGACCGAGGAGCTGAGCCGGGAGATGATCCTCCGGCGCGGCGAGCGCCCGGACGGCCCGCACGCCGCCCCCTGACCCCGCGGGCCGGTCGTGTGCGCTGGAACAAGGTGCCGGAAGTGACCGCCTGCTTCTGGGTGATCAAGGTGCTGTGCACCACGGTCGGCGGGACCGCCACCGGCCTGGCGAACGAGCAGGCCGGACCCGGGCTGACCGAAGTCCCGCTGCTGATGAGCGCGGTGGTCGCGAGGTCCAGCGCCGTGACCACGACGGCCCGCGCCGCCGCACCGGGCACCGGCGCCGCGTACAGCCGTACGGTGTCCGGCCGTGCACCGTGGCACGGCCGCGCCGGCCTGAGGCCGCTCCAGCGGCCGGCCCTCCGAGTAGATCCACGTGTTGGTGTCCAGCAGTCCGTCGCCGGCGGTCGCCGGCGCCCGTACTCTGCCGTGCCGGGTGTCGACGGCCGCCGCGCGGTTCTCGGCTCGTCGTCCGCGCTCCAGACGATGCCGGACCACCGTGTTGATGACCACGGTGAGGATCACCCTCAGCAGTGCGGCCGTGGCCAGGACGACCAGCGGGAGCCGGCCGCGCAGGGTGTGCGCGGCGTGAGACGAGTGACGAGGGGCGGGTCTGTGCGGGGACCACCCTTATGCCAGACGGTGCCCGATCCCGCGTGCGGTGGCGATGGTCCGCTCGCTGCCCGCCGCGCGCAGCTTGCGGCGCAGCCGGGTCAGGTACTGGTCCAGCGTGTTGTCGCTGACCTGTGCCCCCTCCGGCCAGCCCGCGCGGACCAGTTCGCGGCGGCGCACCAGTTCCCCGCCGGCCGCGCCGAGCGCCGCCAGCAGCCGGAACTCGGTCGGGCTCAGAGCGACGCGCCGGCCCTCCACGGTGGCGCTGTGCCGGACGGCGTCCAGCACCAGTCCGCCCGCCCCGGCGTCCGTGGCTGGGGGCACCGCCCGGCGCAGCGCGGCCCGCAGCCGGGCGGCCAGCTCGGCGAGGTGGAACGGCTTGGGCAGATAGTCGTCCCCACCGGCGGAGAAGCCCGACAGCCGGTCCGTCAGGCCGTGCCGCGCGGTCAGGAAGACGACCGGGGCGAGGAAGCCGCCCGCGCGCATCGCCTGGCACACGTCGCGGCCGTCGGCGTCGGGCAGGCCGACGTCCAGCACGACGGCCGACACGTCCGGTGTCGCCAGCCGCAGGGCCGTGGCGCCGTCACCGGCGCACACCGTGTCGAAGTCCTCGTCGTGCAGACCGCGGCGCAGCGCGTCACGAAGGGCGTGATCGTCCTCGACGATGAGGATCCTGGGGCGCATCTCTCTCCACCGGCCCGTCGGCCGTCTCGCTCGGATGGGGTGTGCCCGGCTCCGGGGCGTGGGGGACGCGGGGGACATCGCACTCGGGCAGCCACCGGGCCGCCGCGCCGACGCAGATTCCGAGCCAGCCGGCGGCGAACAGCCAGCCGCCGGCCACGTCGGAGAACCAGTGCACGCCCAGGAAGACCCGGGTCAGCCCGACCCCCGCCCCCCAGCAGGCGACCAGCAGACACAACACGGTCCGCCCGCGCGGGGCGCGCAGGCACAGGGCGGCGATCAGCAGGCCGGCCGTCAGCGCGGCCGTGGTGGCGTGACCGGAGGGGAACGACCAGCCGGAGGCCTGCGTCCGCCAGTCGTGTCCCGGCGGCCGGGGCCGGGCGACCAGCTCCATCACGCCGTAGCGCACCGCCTGGCCCGCACCGAGGCAGAGCGCGGCGAGCGGCCCGGCCACCAGCCGTCGGCGCCAGGTGCGCCCCGCGATCAGTCCGGCCACGACCACCAGGGCGTACGGCACGACGCCGGTGCCCGTGGCGGTCAGCCCGCGGGCCAGCGCCACCGCCTCCGGCGGGCGGTGCCCGACGGACCAGGACAGCAGGCCGTGGTCCAGATAGAGCGGGCCGCCCTGATCGCTCACCACCACGGCCGCCAGCACGGCGAACGCCATCCAGGCGCCGAGGGCCAGCGTCCCGGCCGTCTCCGTGACCCTGCCGCGGTTCATGACACCAGCAGGGCGCGCAGCCGGGTTCCCGAGAGCCGCTGCGGCAGGTCCTTCGGCAGCCGGCGCACGGCGGTCATCGCGAGGAACGCCACCGCCGCGCCGACCGCCGCCCCCGCGGCGACGTCGTGCGGATAGTGCACCCCGACCCACACCCGGGACGCCCCCATGGCGCCCGCGCACACGGCCGCCACCACGCCCAGCCGACGGGAGACGAAGAACAGCGCCACCGCCGCCGCGAAGGCGATCGCGGTGTGATTGCTCGGGAACGACCAGTCCCCGCGCGCGGGGCACGCTTCCAGCGTGCGGAAGGCCAGGCCCCGGCAGGGGCGGTCCTCCCGCACGAGCAGCTTCAGGCCGGAGTCCGCGGCGAAGGCGGCCAGCACGACCACCGGCACGGCCAGGGCCGTCACGGCCGCGTCCGCTCCCGCCCGGCGGGCCCGCCACCAGCCGACGAGCATGAGCAGGGCGAACACCGCCAGCCCGTACGCCGACCACACCGCCACGAGGCCGTCCAGCCAGGCGGGGGAGTGACGGGCGAGGTCCACCACGTGCCGATACAGCGGCCCGTCCACCGACGAGCCGGAGAGCGCCGTAAACATCAGCGGGCTTCCCTCGCGGCCCGGCGGGAGCGCATCACCTCGGCGGCGACCGGGATCAGCGAGACGACCACGATCAGCGCGATCACCGGCAGCAGGTACTTGTCGACGTTCGGGATCGAGGAGCCGAGCGCGTATCCGCCGAGGGTGAGACCGAGGCTCCACACGAGCCCGCCCGCCACCTGCCAGAGGGTGAAGGTCCGGGCCGGCACACCGAGCGCGCCCGCCATCGGGTTCAGCACCGTGCGCACCACCGGGACGAAGCGGGCCAGCACGATCGCCTTCGCGTGGCCGTACCGCTCCAGCAGCTCCTCGGCGCGCTCGGCGCCCTCGCGCAGCTTCGCCGACCGGGTGCGGGCGAGCAGCGCGCCGCCCGCCTTGCGGCCGATCAGGAATCCGCACTGCGAGCCGGCCAGCGCGCCGACGGCCGCCGCGACGAGCAGCGGACCGAGGGAGAGGTGCACCGTGCTGGTGGCGGACCCCGTGCACAGCAGGCCGGCGGTGAACAGCAGCGAGTCCCCGGGCAGGAAGAACCCGATCAGCAGGCCCGTCTCCGCGAAGAGCACCACGCCGACGCCGAGCACGCCGAATGCGGCGAGCAGGGAGTGGGCGTCGAGCACATTGACCGCGAGCTGCGACGCCAGGTGGGGGGAAGCGGTCATCGCCGTACGCCCTTTCCATCGACTTCCTCGACAAGATCCGACTACATATGTGTAGACGGTCTACGGAACCGTAGACGAACTCGGAGTGCCGATCGTCCCGTCCTTTGCCTTCCCATTACTACTTTGTGACCGATTGACTGCACGGCCGTCGTCATGATGGTCCGCGAAGGTAAGGCATGCCTTCGCTAAGTAACAGGGAGGGCAACAGGGCATGTGGGACGACGCGTTTCCGAGTTTCCTGATCGGACTCAGGGAGGGGCTCGAAGCCGGACTGATCGTCTCCATCCTGGTCGCCACCTTGGTGCGGGCCGAGGCACGCTCACGGCTGCCCCAGGTGTGGACCGGCGTCCTGGCCGCGATCGCGGTGGCGATGAGCTTCGGCGCGGTGCTCACCTTCACCGCCGCGTCCATGCCGCAGACCGCGCAGGAGGCGTTCGGCGGCATCCTCAGCGTGATCGCGGTGGCGTTCGTCACCGCCATGGTGTTCTGGATGCGCCGCTCGGCCCGCAGCCTCTCCGGTGAGCTGAAGGAGAAGGTGACCGGCGCCCTCGCCATGGGCTCCGGCGTGCTGATCCTGACCTCGTTCCTCGCGGTCGGCCGGGAGGGCCTGGAGACGGCCCTGTTCCTGTGGACCACCGCGCGAGCCGCCGGCGAGTCGGCCGGACCGCTCACCGGCGCCGGCATCGGCCTCGTCCTCGCGGCCGGCCTGTGCTGGGGCCTGTACCGGCGCGTCCTGAAGATCAACCTGACCAAGTTCTTCACCGCCACCGGCGCCGTCCTGATCGTCATCGCGGCCGGCGTCCTCGGCTACGGTCTGCGCGACCTCCAGGAGGGCGGCGTGCTGCCCGGCAAGACCGCCTACGCGGTCGACCTCGCAAGCAGTGTCGACGCCGGCTCCTGGTACAGCACCCTGATCCAGGGCGTCCTCAACCTCACCCCGACCATGACCTGGCTCCAGGTGGTGGCCTACGTCGCCTACCTGGCCGTCGTGATGACCCTGTTCGTGCGCGGCGTGCGGACCACCGCCCCGAAGCCGGCGAAGGAACGCCCCGCGGCCGAGCCGAAGGCGGTCCGGCCCGAACGGCGCCGGCCGGTCTGGGTGGTGCCGGCCGCCGTGGTCGCCGTACCCGCCGTGATCGCCGGACTCGTCGTCGCCTTCGCCCGGCCCAAGCCCGCCGGCGACCAGACCGTCGCCGTCTCCGAGACCGAGTGTGGCAAGGGCTTCACCGCACCCAAGCCGGGCCGGCAGACCTTCCAGATGAGGAACACCGGCGGCAAGACCTCCGAGGTGTACCTCATCGACCCGTCGACCAGCGCGGTCTACGGCGAGATCGAGGGCCTGGCCCCCGGCACCACCCGCGACCTCGTCGCCACCGTCTCCGGCGGCACCTACGCCTGGCGCTGCGTCCCCACCGACGGCAAGGCCGTCACCTCCAAGTCGGTCACCGTCACCGGCGGCGGCGCGGCAAAGCCGGTCGTCCCCGTCTCCGAACAGGACCTCGCCACCCCGCTGAAGGCCTACAAGGCGTACGTCGGCCAGGGCCTGACCACCCTGGTCGGCCAGACCCGCACCCTCGCCGACGACATCCAGGGCAACCACCTGGACAAGGCCCGCACCGACTGGCTCGCCGCCCACCGCACCTACTCCTCGCTCGGCGCCGCCTACGGCACCTTCGAGGACTTCGACAAGAAGATCAACGGCCGGGCCGACGGACTGCCGGACGGCGTCCAGGACAAGGACTTCGCCGGCTTCCACCGCATCGAGTACGGCCTGTGGCACGGCCAGTCGGCCCAGGACCTGACCGGCCCCGCCCAGCAGCTCGTCACCGACGCCGCGGGACTGCAGAAGGCCTTCCCGTCCCAGGACTTCGACCCCGGCGACCTCCCGCTGCGCGCACACGAGATCCTGGAGAACACCCTCCAGTTCGAGCTGACCGGCGACACCGACGAGGGCAGCGGCACGAACCTCGCCACCGCCGACGCCAACCTCGCCGGCACCCGCGAGCTGCTCACCGTCCTCAAGCCGCTGCTCAGCACCCGTGCGCCGAAGCTCCTCCCGACCGTCGACGCGGACATCGCCCGCGTGCAGAAGCTGCTGGACGCGGCCCACGACGGCGACCGCTGGACCGCCGTCGACAAGCTCGCCGCCGCCGACCGGCAGCGCCTGAACGGCGCCACCGGCCAGCTGCTGGAGGACCTCGCCCCGATCCCGGACCTCCTCGAGATCCGGAAGTCCGCCTGATGGGCCGGCCCGCAGAACGCTCGCCGGCCCATCCGGCAGACCGTCCGACGACCGCCGCTCACCCGCACTCCGAAGGGAACCCACCGATGTCTGCCGCCGACACGCCGACCTGCCCCGTCGGCCCCGCCCGCCGCTCCTTCGTGCGGACCGCACTGGGCGCCGGTGCCGCAGGAGCGGTCCTGGCCGGCGGCGGCTACGTGCTCGCGGACAGCGGCGGCACCGCCGAGGCCCAGCCCGCGAGCGCCGACGGCACCGCGAAGGTCTCCTTCCACGGCGCCCACCAGGCCGGCATCGTCACCCCGGCACCGGCCGCCGCCACCTTCGTCTCGCTGGACGTCATAGCCGACGACCGCGCGGGCCTGACCGACCTGCTGAAGACCATCACCGAGCGGGCCCGCTTCCTCACCTCCGGCGGCACCCCCACCGACCTGGGCGTCGGTGCGCCGCCCTCCGACAACGGCATCCTCGGCCCCGAGGTCCCCTCGGACGGCCTCACCGTCACCGTCGGCGTCGGCGCCTCCCTCTTCGACGACCGCTACGGCCTCGCCAAGGCCAGGCCCGCCCGGCTCACCCCGATGCGGACCTTCCCCAACGACAACCTGAACGCGGCCGAGTGCCACGGCGACCTGTCGCTGCAGATCTGCGCCCAGAGCCAGGACACCGTGCTGCACGCGCTGCGCGACATCGCCCGCCACACCCGCGGCGCCATGCAGATCAAATGGCGCATCGACGGCTTCCAGAACGCCCCGCGCCCCACCGGCGCCCAGCGCAACCTGCTCGGCTTCAAGGACGGCATCGCCAACCCCGACGTCACCTCCGCCCGGGAGACGAACAAGCTGATCTGGGTCGGCGACGGCCAGGGCGAACCGGCCTGGACCGCGGGCGGCAGCTACCAGGTCATCCGGATCATCCGGATGCTGGTCGAGTTCTGGGACCGGGTCTCGCTCACCGAGCAGGAGAAGATGTTCGGCCGCCGCAAGGACACCGGCGCCCCGCTCGACGGCGCCAAGGAGAGCGACGTCCCCAACTACGCCAAGGACCCGCACGGCACCGCGATCCCGGTGGACGCCCACATCCGCCTCGCCAACCCGCGCACCGAGAAGACCGACAGCTCCCGCATCCTGCGCCGCGGCTTCAACTACGACCGGGGCGTGGACAACGTCGGCAACCTCGACATGGGCCTGGTCTTCTGCTGCTACCAGCAGGATGTCAAGCGCCAGTTCGAGGCAGTGCAGACCCGGCTGATCGACGAGCCGCTGGTGGACTACATCTCGCCCACGGGCGGCGGCTACTTCTTCGCCCTGCCCGGCGTCCGGGACGGCAAGGACTGGCTCGGCCGGGGCATGCTCTCCGCCTGACGCCACCCGACGAACCAGAACAACCGTGGCAGGCCTTTCCCTCCCCTTGGGAAAGGTCTGCCGTTGCCTTTACCAGCCTCTTGCTGCACATGATTTGCAAGTACGGAAGGATTCCATAAAGCTGCGCTGTGCAGCCGTACCCGCACCACCGAAGGACGACCATCTCGATGACAGCCAACCGCTCGGCCTGGCACCGTGTCCGAGGCTCCATGACACGGCAGGAGTGGATCAGGGTCGGCGGGATGGCCGGCTTCGTGCTCGCCCTGCACCTCATCGGCTGGGGCACCCTGGTCGGCATCATCGCGCCGCAGCACTTCAGCGTCGGCAAGGAGTCCTTCGGCATCGGCATCGGCGTGACCGCCTACACCCTGGGCATGCGGCACGCCTTCGACGCCGACCACATCGCGGCCATCGACAACACCACCCGCAAGCTGATGGGCGAGGGGCAGCGCCCGCTGTCGGTCGGCTTCTGGTTCTCCCTCGGCCACTCCAGCATCGTCTTCGGCCTCGCCCTGCTGCTCTCGCTCGGCATGAAGACCCTGGCCGGACCGGTCCGCGACGACAACTCGCACCTGCACGAGGTCACCAGCCTGATCGGTACGACGGTCTCGGGCACGTTCCTCTACCTCATCGCCGGCATCAACCTCGTCATCCTGGCCGGCATCTGGAAGGTCTTCCGCCAGATGCGCTCCGGCGCCTACGACGAGGCCGCCCTGGAGACCCAGCTGAACAACCGCGGCTTCATGAACCGGCTGCTCAGCCGCGTCACCGGCTCGATCAGCAAGCCCTGGCAGATGTACCCGCTCGGCCTGCTGTTCGGCCTCGGCTTCGACACCGCCACGGAGATCGCCCTGCTGGTCCTCGCCGGCTCCGGCGCCGCCTCCGGCCTGCCCTGGTACGCCATCCTGACCCTGCCGGTGCTCTTCGCGGCCGGCATGTCGCTGCTCGACACCATCGACGGCTCGTTCATGAACTTCGCCTACGAGTGGGCGTTCTCCAAGCCGGTCCGCAAGGTCTACTACAACCTCACCATCACCGGCCTGTCCGTGGCCGTCGCCCTCATCATCGGCACCGTGGAACTCCTCGGCCTCCTCGCCGACAAGATGGGCCTGCACGGCGCCTTCTGGGACTGGATCTCCGGCCTCGACCTCAACACCGTCGGCTTCGTCATCGTCGGCCTGTTCTTCGCCACGTGGGCGATCGCCCTGCTGGTGTGGAAGGCGGGCCGCATCGAGGAGAAGTGGACGGCGGGCCTGGCGGAACAGTCGGCGGACTGATCTGCCGGCCGGCCCCAACTCACCCGCACCCGGCGACGGGGCACCACGCCCCACGGCTCTAATCCAGCCGGTCCACCTGGCGGAGTCGATTCGTCGCATCCAGCGCAGCGACCTTGTACGACTCCGCCAGCGTCGGATAGTTGAACACCGCGTTGACCAGATAGTCCACCGTCCCCCCGCACCCCATCACCGACTGCCCGATGTGAATCAGTTCCGTCGCACCCGAGCCGAAGCAGTGCACCCCGAGCAGCGTCCGGTCTGCGGGTGAGACCAGCAGTTTCAGCATGCCGTGCGAGTCCCCGATGATCTGCCCGCGGGCCAGCTCCCGGTACCGGGCCACGCCCACCTCGAACGGCACCCGGTCCTCGGTCAGCTGGTCCTCGGTCCGGCCGACGAAGCTGATCTCCGGGATGGTGTAGATGCCGATCGGCTGGAGATGGTGCATCCGCCCGGCCCGCTCCCCGCACGCGTGGTACGCGGCCGCACGGCCCTGCTCCATCGACGTCGCGGCGAGCGCCGGGAAGCCGATGACGTCACCGACGGCGTAGATGTGCGGCACCTGCGTGCGGTAGTGCTCGTCCACCTCGATCCGGCCGCGCGCGTCCGCCGCCAGCCCGGCCCTGTCCAGGCCGAGGTCGTCGGTGAGGCCCTGCCGGCCCGCCGAGTACATCACCGTGTCCGCGGGGATCTTCTTGCCGCTCTCCAGCACGGTCAGGGTGCCCCGCGGATGGCGCTCCACCGCGGCCACGGTCTCGCCGAACCGGAAGGTGACGGCCAGATCGCGCAGATGGTACTTGAGCGACTCCACGATCTCCACGTCGCACAGGTCCAGCATCCCGGGCCGCTTCTCCACCACGGTCACCTTGCTGCCCAGCGCGGCGAACATCGAGGCGTACTCCATGCCGATGACCCCCGCGCCGACGATCACCATGGACCGCGGCACCCGCTCCAGCGAGAGCACATTGTCGGAGTCCATGATCGTCCGCCCGTCGAACTCGACCGTGTCCGGGCGGGCCGGCCGGGTGCCGGTGGCGATGACGACGTGCCCGGCGCTCAGCAGCCGCTCCCGGCCCGAGAGCTCGGTCAGGGCGACGGTGTGCGGGTCGGCGAAGCGGGCCGTGCCGGAGTACACGGTCACGTGATTGCGGGTGAGCTGGCTGCGCACGACGTCCACCTCACGGCCGACGACGTGCTGGGTGCGCGCGGTCAGATCGGCGACGGTGATGTCGTCCTTCAGCCGGTAGCTCTGCCCGTACAGATCGCGCTGGGTGAGACCGGTGAGGTACAGCACCGCCTCGCGCAGGGTCTTGGAGGGAATGGTTCCGGTGTGCAGGGAGACCCCGCCCAGCATGTCGGGGCGGTCGACGACCGCGACCCGGCGGCCGAGCTTGGCCGCGGCGATGGCGGCCTTCTGGCCGCCGGGACCGGATCCGATGACGAGCATGTCGAAGTCGAAGTCGGGCACCCTCGGCAGTCTGGCAGTCCTCCGGTCCGCTCCGGAAGAGATCGCCGCCCTGGAAATCCCCCGATCCGCGCGGGAGTTGCCCCCGCCGCCCGCTCTCCTCGTCCCTCCGTGCCTCTTCTCGCCGAGCCGGGGTCCCGGGAGGACAATGGCGCCATGGGCCGGCGATCCGGCGATCCGAGCACCCCCGCCCGGCTGGCCGCTCCCGACGAGGGGATCGGCGCCGACGAACTCGCGCTCGCCACCCGCAACCACGGGCTGCCCCTGGAGGCGCTGCGGCACGACGTCACCCCGCCCGGACTGCATTACGTCCTCACCCACTACGACATCCCGTACGTGCCCAGCGCCGGCGCCTGGCGGCTGTCCGTCGACGGGCGGGTACGCGTCCCGCTCGACCTGTCCCTCGCCGACCTGCTGTCGTTCCCGCAGGTCACCACGCGGGTGACCCTGGAGTGCGCGGGCAACGGCCGGGCCCTGCTCACGCCCCGGCCGGTCAGCCAGCCCTGGCTGGTGGAGGCGGTCGGCACCGCCGACTGGACCGGCGTACCGCTGCGGCTGCTGCTGGCCGAGGCGGGCGCCGACCCGGCAGCCGTGGACGTCGTCTTCACCGGCGCCGACCACGGGGTGGAACGCGGGGTCGAACAGGACTACCAGCGCGCCCTGCCCCTGGCCGTGGCGGTGGCCGACGACCCTCAGGTGCTGGTCGCCACCGCCATGAACGGCGCGCCGCTGCCCCCGCAGCACGGCCGGCCCCTGCGCCTGATCGTGCCCGGCTGGTACGGCATGGCCCACGTGAAATGGCTGCGCTCGGTCACGGTGAGCGACGTACCGTTCACGGGCTTCCAGCACACGGTCGCCTATCGCATCCGGCGCAGCGCCGACGAGGAGGGCGAGCCGGTCACCCGTATCGCGCCGCGTGCCCTGCTCGTACCTCCGGGGTTTCCCGACTTCATGTCCCGCACGCGGGTGGTGCGGCCCGGACCGGTGACGCTGTTCGGCCGCGCCTGGTCCGGGCGGGCGCCCGTCTCCTCGGTGGAGGTCAGTACGGATCGCGGCGCCAGCTGGTCGCCGGCCGCTCTCGACCCGGTGCCGGAGGGGCACCGCTGGGCGTGGCGGGGCTGGCACTACGACTGGGCCCCGTCGCCCGGCGAGTACGGGGTGGGCGCGCGTGCGAGCGACGCCGCCGGTGGTACCCAGCCCCTCGGGCAGTGCTGGAACCGGGGTGGGTTCGCCAACAACGCGGTGCGTTTCGTGCGGGTGGTGTGTGTGGACGACGCCCCCTCGCCGTAGGGGATCAGCCGTACGGCGGGGTGTGCGGGTGGTGCGTGGTTGCCCGCGCCCCGCGGCGGAGCCGCATGTCACACACGGCCCCGCGCCCCTTGGGTCGGTCGTCCTGCCCCCGTTGAGATGGAGCCCCTGGTTCCCCGGACCGCCCTACGGCAGCAGCCGTTCGATGGCTGTCGGGCCCTCCTTCTCCATCTTGCGGCGTGCCCAGTCGAGGTTCTTCGGGGTGACGTCCCTGCCCGCCGCCATCAGATAGTCCTCCGCGGTGACATTCCGGGAGGGCGCGGAGTGGAGCAGGGCGTCCGGGGTGCAGTGGTCGTCGGACGACCTGGACTCGTCAGGTGTGGTTGTCGACATGATGCCTCCTCCTCGGTCCGGATGACCGCATCCGTGCCGGTGCCGCCGAACGGGGCACTCTCTCACCATTGCCCGCATCGGCGCGGCCTGCATCTTCAGGGGCATCATGGAAAGGTCTCGTACCGCTCACCGGGAGGCCGCCGATGGCCGAGACCCCGTTTCCCGAGGACGTCCGCCCCAGCCCCCGCTATCTGCCGATCGCCGAGCACGGACTCATCGGCGACCTGCGCAGCGTGGCCCTGGTCGGCACGAACGGCACCATCGACTGGTACTGCTGTCCGTCCTTCGACGCGCCCAGCGTCTTCGCGGCCGTCCTCGACGCCGAGCGCGGCGGCTCCTTCGAGCTGGCCGCCGCTGTACCCGCGCGGACCAAGCAGTTCTACTTCCCCGACACCAACGTACTGATCACCCGGTTCTTCACCGAGGACGGTGTGGGCGAGGTGCAGGACTTCATGCCGGTCAGCGGCGAGGAGGCAAGCCTGGAGGGCCGGCACCGGCTGATCCGACGCGTGGTGTGCATGCGCGGCACCGTGCCCTTCCGGGCGCTGATCGCCCCGCGCTTCAACTACGGCGCCGACCGGCACACCGTGCGCACCGTGGACGGCCTGGTCGTCTTCGAGTCCCCCAAGCTGTCCCTCGCCCTCACGACCACCGCCGCCGTGGAATGCGCCGGCCCGGACGCACGGGCCGACTTCAAGCTCAGCGAGGGCGAGACGGCCGTGTTCGCCCTGGACCAGGTCGGCGAGCGGATCGCCCCGCGCGGCTGCGCCCGCGCCGAGGCCGAGCACGAGTTCAACGCCACGGTCGCCTACTGGCGGCGCTGGCTGCGCCAGTCCCGCTACCGGGGCCGCTGGCGCGAGATGGTGCACCGCTCCGCCCTCACCCTGAAGCTGCTCACCTACGCCCCCACCGGCGCCATCGTCGCCGCCCCCACCACCAGCCTGCCCGAGCAGCTCGGCGGCGAGCGCAACTGGGACTACCGGTACGTGTGGGTGCGCGATGCCGCCTTCGCGGTGTACGCACTGCTGCGGCTCGGCTTCAGCGGCGAGGCCGCGGCGTTCATGCGCTTCCTCACCACCCATGTCAGCCCCTGCGACGGCACCGACGGCGCCCCGCCGCTGCAGATCATGTACGGCATCGACGGCCGCAGCGAGCTGCCCGAGCGCGTGCTGCCGCATCTGGAGGGCCATCTGGGCTCCGCCCCGGTCCGGGTCGGCAACGCCGCCGCCGACCAGCTCCAGCTGGACATATACGGCGCCCTGATCGACTCGATCTACCTCTACGACAAGTGGGCCGAGCCGATCTCCAGCAGCCAGTGGGACGACGTGTGCAAGGTGGTCGACTGGGTGTGCGCGCACTGGGACCAGCCCGACGAGGGCGTGTGGGAGACGCGCGGCGGCCGCCGGAACTTCACGTACTCGCGGCTGATGTGCTGGGTCGCCATCGAGCGGGCCATCCGGCTCGCCAACCGGCGCGGACTCCCCGCCGAACTGCTGCGCTGGCGGCAGGCCCGCGACTCCATCTACCGGCGGATCATGGACCGCGGCTGGTCCGAGCGGCGCGGCGCCTTCGTGCAGTACGAGGGCGGCGACGTACTGGACGCCTCCCTGCTGATGATGCCGCTCGGCAAGTTCGTCGCCCCCACCGACCCCAAGTGGCTGTCCACCCTGGACGCCCTCGCCGAGGACCTGGTCTCCGACTCCCTCGTCTACCGCTACGACCCGCAGGCCAGCCCCGACGGGCTCCGCGGCGACGAGGGCACCTTCTCCATCTGCTCCTTCTGGTACGTCGAGGCACTGGTGCGGGCCGGCCGGCTCGACGAGGCCCAGCTGGCCTTCGAGAAGATGCTCACCTACGCCAACCACCTCGGGCTGTACGCGGAGGAGATCGGCCGCACCGGCGAGCAACAGGGCAACTTCCCGCAGGCGTTCACCCATCTGGCCCTGATCAGCGCCGCGTTCAACCTCGACCGCGCCCTCGGCTGACCGCCGGCCCGGCTCAGGCGAACCGGGAGCTGGGCACGGGCCCGGCCGAGCGCACCCGCGACCGGTCGCCGCGCAGCCAGGTGCCCCCGACCGCCCCGGCGAACGCGGCGAACTCCCCGTCGCCGTCCGCCGGGCCCGCACCGTCCCCCGGATCGGCCTCCGGGGCGGCCGCCGTCACCTCGGCGGCGATCTCCGCCTCCGGACGGTCGTCCGCCGGGCCCCGCTCGACGCCGCCGTCCGCGCCCGGGCCCAGCTGCTCGCCCCACGGCGGCACCACCGTCTGGTGCAGCAGCGCGACGCTGTCCGCGATGATCGCGGGCGGGTCCGTCCAGCAGCTCGCGTGCGCGTGCAGCACCTGCCCGGGCACCCGCTCGAAGAGCTGCCCGATGATCTCCGGACCGCCGTCGTGCGCCGCAACACCGTCCAGGTCGTACGCCACGACCACCGTGTCCGGCCGGCCCGGCGCGAACGGCTCGGCCGGCAGACCCAGCACCTCGGCCGCGGCCAGGCCGAGGATCCGCGAGTCCCGGTCGGGCAGCAGCGACACCGACCGCGGTCGCACCCCTGCCGCCGCCAGCAGCGCGCGCAGCCGCAGCAGACCGCGCAGACAGCCGTCGGGGGTGTCCTGCAGCCAGGCGTAGCGGCCGTGCATGCCCGCGTCGAAGCCGTACGGCGACAGAGTGCCGAGGACCGTGCCGGCGATCACGTACTGCCAGCCGCGCAGATCGGTCAGGTCGAGCCGGGACACCCGCTCGGCGTCGGCCGCGCGTGCCAGGACCCGGTTCTGCCGCTCCCGCGCCGGCTGCCACTGCGCGTCCTCCGGGTCGGACAACAGCGCGTGCTGGCGCCGGGCCAGCTCCAGGTCACCCGCCAGAACGGCGTTGAACACCAGCAGATAGCGGTCCGGCCAGTCCACGAACGTCCCTTCGTGCCGGGCGAGTTCGGTCACCGCCTCGCGATGCCGGCCCTCGTGCTCGTACGCGGACACCAGCTCCCGCAGCGCCACCGGTGAACCGTCGCTGCGGCGCAGCGCCTCGCGGAGCGCGGGGACCGCCAGGTAGGCCACGTCGTGTTCGATGCACCAGTACCCGAAGTCGTAGAGGGCCTTGGGGCGTTCGGGCTCGGCGACGAGCGCGGCGGCGGCCTTCGCGAGGTCGTCGAAGCCCGCCGAACCGGCGGCCCGGCCCACCACCAGGGCCACCTCGCCGAGCGGCTGCTCCTCGCCGGCCACCCGCAACTGCCGCAGCGCACCGGGCACATCACCGGTGTCCAGGCACTCCCAGGCCGTGCGGAGACCGGGGGACTTCGGGCGGCGATTCCTGCGCGAGAACATGGCGGAGATCATCACCCGCCGGACGTCATGTCCTCAACACAATTCCCCCGGACGTCTACGGCAGCGGCTGCTCCGCCCAGATGATCTTGCCGTTGGGGATGTACCGGGTACCCCAGCGCTCGGCGAGCTGCGCCACCAGGAACAGGCCCCGGCCACCCTCGTCGGTGCTCGCCGCGTACCGCAGATGCGGCGAGGTCGTGCTGCGGTCACAGACCTCGCAGATCAGCGTGCGGTCGCGCAGCAGCCGTACGACGATCGGGGGCCGCCCGTAGCGGATGGCGTTGGTGACCAGCTCGCTCAGCATCAGCTCCGTCGTGAAGACCAGCTCCTCCAGGCCCCAGTCGGCGAGCTGCCGGGTCACCGCGGACCGCACCTCGGACACCGCCGCCGGCTCCGACGGCACCTGCCACTCGGCGACCCGGCCGGCGCCGAGCACCCGGGTACGGGCGACGATCAGCGCGACGTCGTCACTGGGCCGGGCCGGCAGCCGGCCCAGCACCGCGCGGCAGGTCTCCTCCGGCGAGGCGCCCGGTGTGCCGTTCAGGGCGTCAGACAGCATGTCGAGACCCGTGTCGATGTCCCGCTCACGATCCTCCACCAGCCCGTCGGTGTACAGCACCAGCCGGCTGCCCTCCGCCAGCTCCAGCTCGGCCGTCTCGAACGGCAGCCCACCGAGGCCCAGCGGCGGCCCCGCGGGCACCTCCGGGAACTCCACCCGGCCCTCGGGGTGCACCAGCGCGGGCGGCGGATGGCCGGCCCGGGCCACGGTGCAGCGCCGCGAGACCGGGTCGTAGACCGCGTACAGGCAGGTCGCGCCGGTGATCGCCGCGGAGCCGTCCGCCGCGGTCTCGTCCTGGTCGATCCGGCCGACCAGCTCGTCCAGCAGACCGAGGAGTTCGTCCGGCGGCAGGTCCAGCGCGGAGAAGTTGTGGACCGCGGTGCGCAGCCGGCCCATGGTGGCCGCCGCGTGCAGCCCGTGCCCCACCACGTCCCCCACCACCAGCGCCACCCGGGCACCGGACAGCGGCAGTACGTCGAACCAGTCGCCGCCCACCCCGGACTGCGCCGGCAGATAGCGGTAGGCGATCTCCAGCGCGCCCTGCTCGGGCAGCGAGCGCGGCAGCAGACTGCGCTGCAGGGTCACCGCCATGCTGTGCTCGCGCGTGTACCGGCGGGCATTGTCGATGGACACCGCCGCCCGCGCCACCAGCTCCTCGGCGAGCTCCAGCTCCTCGGCGTCGAACGGCTGCGGCTTCTCCGCACGCCAGAAGTTCGCCACCCCCAGCAGCAGACTGCCCGCCCGCAGCGGCACGGTGATCATCGAATGGATGCCGTACGCCAGCACCTGGTCGGTGCGCTCCAGATCCTGCGCCCGCCAGCCGGGCGCGTCGCGCAGCCGCGGCACCAGCACCGACTGCCCGGTGGTCAGACTGCGGGCCTGCGGCGAGGTGGGCACGAACCGGATCCGCTCGCCGACCGGATACAGCGGGGAGTCCTCGCGGATGCCGCCACAGGCGGTGCGGCGCAGCGCCGTGCCCGGCTTCGGCTCCTCGCCCTGCAGGACCGCGTCGAACAGGTCCACGGTCGCGAAGTCCGCGAACCGGGGCACCGCCAGCTCGGCCAGCTCCTCGGCGGTACGGGTCACATCCAGGCTCGTGCCGATGCCCACCCCGGCGTCGTACAGCATGTTCAGCCGCTCGCGCGCCACCTCCGCACGGCCCGACAGGGCGCGCAGCTCGGTGGAGTCGCGCAGTGTGGTGACGCTGCCCGCCGGGCCGCCGCGCAGCTCGGTGGGGCGCTGGTTGATCGCCAGCAGCCGGTCCTTGACCAGGTGCACCTCGTCCGTGGCCACCCGGCCCGAGGCCAGCAGCGTCGCCGTCTCCGCGTCCAGGCCCAGGTCCAGCACACTGCGCCGCTCGGCGTCCGCCGGCAGGCCCAGCAGCCGGTGCGCCTCGTCGTTGGCGAGCAGCAGCCGCCCGTCACCGCTGACGATCAGCACCCCCTCCCGGACCGCATGCAGCACCGCGTCGTGGTGCTCGTACATCCGGGTCATCTCGTACGGTCCCAGGCCGTGCGTCTGGCGCAGCAGCCGTCTGCTGACCAGAGCCGTGCCCGCGGTGGCCAGCACGAGCGCCGCCGCTGCCGCCGAGATCAGCAGGGGCAGTGTCTGGTGGGCGGCCCCGCCCACGTGCGCGGTGGTGATCCCCGCCGACACCAGGCCCACCACCGATCCGGCGGAGTCCTTCACCGGCACCACGACCTGCACCAGTGGGCCTATCGTGCCGTTGACGTGCTCGGTGACCGTGCCCCCGGCCAGCGCCGGGCCGATCGTGCCGACGAACTTCTTGCCGATGCGGTCGGGTTTGGGGTGCGTATAGCGGATGCCGGCGGTGTTCATCACGACGACGAAGTCCACCCCGGTCGCCTTGCGGACCGCCTCCGCACGGGGCTGCAGCACGGCGGTGGGGTTCGGGGCGCGCAGCGCGGCGGCCGTGCCGGGCGCGTTCGCGAAGGACTCGGCGACGGCGAGGGAACGGTTCGCTGCCTCCAGGTCGCTGTCGCGCCGCACCTGGAGCACCTGCGCCACCACCGCCGAGACGACCAGCAGCAACACGATCGCCACTTGGAGGACGAACACCTGCCCGGCGACGCTGCGTCCGGTCATGGCCGACCGAAGGACCCCGGGCCTGTCGCCGTTCTGGCCCGAAACCTCCGGTCGCGGGGCCTGCGAGGCGCGCGGGTCCCCGAACGGACGGGGCGGCCGCCTCGCAGGCCGGCCGGGCAGTCGCACCATGTGCCCATGTCTACACTGCCCGGCCCGCTCCGGCGAGACCGTCGACGGAGGTGTCGGTCGCCGATCGGAGCGACGCGATCCGGTCACCGGTGGCGCACGGCGGTCGAGCGGCGGGCGGCCAGCAGCAGCGCCACGTCGTCGGGGCGGTCGGCGGCGTGCCGGGCACCGGCCGTGAGCCGGTCGGCCACCCCGGCCAGCGACCGCCCGCCCCGCCGCCCGGCCGCCGCCCCGGCCCTGGCGAGCGCCAGCCGCAGCGCGGAGATGCCGTCGTCGATGTCCGCGCCCGGCTTCTCCACCAGCCCGTCCGTGTACAGGGCGAGAATCGCGTCCGGCTCCAGCAGCAGCTCGGCCACCGGATACCGGGCCTGCGGATCCACCCCGAGGACGACACCGCCCGGGACGTCCACCACCCGGGTCCGCCCGTCGGGGCAGCGCAGCAGCGGCGGCGGATGCCCCGCCCGGGCGATCCGGGCCCGGCCGGTCGCCGGGTCCAGCCGCAGATAGCAGCAGCTGGCGAACTGACCGGGGTCGAGGTCGATCAGCAGATGGTTGGTGCCGCTCATCACCTCGTCGGGCGGCCGGTCGCCCAGCGCGAACGCGCGCACCGCACTGCGCAGCTGCCCCATCGTGGCCGCCGCCTGCACCCCGTGCCCCTGCACATCACCGATCACCAGAGCCAGTCCGTCACCCGCCTCCACCACGTCGTACCAGTCGCCGCCCACGTCCATGCCCTGTGTGCCCGGCAGATACCGGCCCGCGGTCTCCACCATCGGATGCGTCGACAGCCGGCGGGGCAGCAGCGCCTGCTGCAGGCCGCGGGCGAGCGCCGACTCGCTGTCGTAGCGCCGCGCCCGCTCCATGGCGTGCGCGATCAGCCCGGCGAGCGCGGTGAGGACCGTACGTTCCTCGGTGCTGAAGCCGCGCGGGCGGTCGAAGCCGAGGATGCACGAGCCGACCGGCCGCCCGGAGGCGATCAGCGGCAGGAAGGCACGGGCGCCCTCGTCGGCGTCCAGCGGGATGCCCGGATAGGCGGCCGGCAGCTGCTGCATCGACTCGAAGAACAGCGGCCGCCCCGTGGTCAGGCACTCCACGCCCGGCAGCCGGGCATCGAGACCGACCCCCTCGAACGGGGCGAGGAACCCCTGTGGGAAGCCGGTCTCCCAGGCGAGATACAGATGCCGGTCCTGCAGCAGATAGATGGCCAGGCGCCGGCCGCCGAACGCGGGCAGCAGCTCCTGCATGACCACCGACGAGACCTGCCGGGCGGTCACCGCGTCCGTCAGCGCGATCGCCAGGGCGATCGGCCGGTACAGCGGCTCCATCGAGTGGCCGCCCGGCACCGTGTCCTCCGGGACATGCTCCTCCACGATCGGCTCGACCGGCGTGTCCATCCGGCTGGCCGGGACGAGCGTGCAGGTCAGCAGGTCCTCACCGGGATGCACCGACACCGCGAGCCATTCGCCCGTGCCGGGCTCCTCGTGGTCGCGGGCCGGCCGGCGCACATGGAAGTGCACCGGCTCCGGGGCCAGCAGGGCACCGCGCAGATGGTCGTCGCACCGCGACCCGGTCAGCCACGGCATCGCCTCCCACAGCGGCCGCCCGAGCAGCGACTCCCGCTCCCGGCCGGCGAGGCGGGCGGCGGCCTCGTTGACGTACACGACCAGCCCCAGCCGGTCCAGGCAGAACACGCCCTGCGGCAGCAGGTCGGCCGCGCCGTCCGCGCAGGCGGCGGGACCCGGGTCGAACACCACGCCGCCGACCCGCTCCCCGGCCCCGTCCTCCGTGGCCGGCCACAGGTCCAGCAGCCGCGGCGCGCCGTCCCGACCCCGTACGGTCAACGGCGCGGCGGGCGGCTTCCCGGCGGCGGTGTCGCGCAGCGCGGTGCGGATCCGGTCCGCGTCGTCCGGCGCGAAAGCGTCGGTGAGCGCGGTGTCCGTCCCCGGGAAGTCACCCGGGTACAGGCCGAGGAGGGCGTGCAGCCGGTCGTCCGCGCTGACCGCACCGGTCGCGGGATCCCAGCCGAACCGCGCCACGACGGCCCGCCCGGGCCGGCTGACGGGCGGCCGCACACACAGCGGCTCGCCGTCCCAGACGACGGCACTCGCGTCCCCGTCGGCGAGCCCGAGCAGCTCGGCACCCAGTCCCTCGGCCAGCCGGGCGAGCAGCTCCAGGTCCAGCAGCTCGTCCACCGAGTCGGCCACCGCCGGGCGCAGCACCGTGAGCACCCCCAGCGGCTCGCTGCCGCCCGGCACCGGCACGTGCACCGACCCGAACGGGAAGGGCAGGCCCGCCGCGAACTGCGGATACCGGCGCACCGTCTCGGCGGCGTTCGCCAGCACCACCTGTACGCCGAGGCGGTAGGCGTCGGCGACGGGGAAGGGCCGGCCGACATGCAGCCGCCACCAGGGCCGGAACAGCCGGCCGGGCAGCCCCGCGAGCACCGCGAGGCGCAGCAGGCCCGGAGTGCCGGACCGCAGATACACCCCGGCCACCCGGCCGCCGGCTGCACCGAGCGCACCGGTCGAGGTGTCCGTCAGCAGCGCGGCGAGTCGGGCCCGCGTACGGGCCAGCTGCTCCCCACCGCTCCCAGTCATCGCCCCTACCTCGTCCCGTGCGCTCCGGGTGGATGACACAGCAAGAATGCGCCAGAAAGACCGTGCGACGCACCTGGGAGGGGGCCAGGAATCCGGGATAGCCCCGTCCGGGTCGGAAGGCCGGGGTCGGAGCCGTATCGGAAGACTCGTTCGGATGGGTGGGGTGAGGGTGTGTGGGGGCGGTGGGGTGGGTGTGCGTTCGGATCGGTGGGGTGAGGGGGTGTGGGGATCTGTGGCGGGAGCGGGCATCGGCTGCGGGAGGTGTGGGCCGTCGGGTCGGCACCACCGCACGACCATCACACCACCACGACTCCACCACCCCCATGGCCTATCCGCGACGGGTCCGCACGGAGCCGGGACGGCCTGTCCGCGAGGTCCGCGCGGAGCGGGCCCGTGCCGCTCGGCCGCGGCACTCGCCACCGGTACGCGGGGTCACCCGGACGCCTCACACCGCTGCCCCACCCGAGTGGCGGGTCCACCGGCCCGCTCCTAGTAATGGTGCGTAATGCCGCGTAATGGTGCGTGATGTCGCGACCGAAGGCAGGGGCCAGACGCGGCCGCACCGTTCGACTGGAGGCGAGATGACCACGCGATCTCCCACCCCCCGTCCCGACGACGCCTTCATAACCTCCGATCCGGGCCCCACCGGTGTCCCCAGCTTGTACCCCCAGCTCCTCATGCGGCCGGCACTCCCGGTGAAGTCGTTCCCCGAGGCTCCCTACGAGAGCCTGGCAGCTCCGCAAGCGGGCCCGGCTGCGATCCCCGAGCTCCCGCTCGCCCCCGACGAGGTCCTTCAGGCGGTATCCGACGCCGACCCGGGCCACGACGCTCCGCTGGGCGACGTCCCGCCCGACGGCGTCCTGGCGGACGACGGTCTCCCGTACGGCGACCCGCTGCCCGGCCTGGTCCAGGCGGCCGTCGCCAACCGCCCGGTCGAGGACGTCGTCCGGCTCATCACGTTGCTGGAAGGCTCCCCCGAGCACGCCCGGACCACGACCGACGCATTGCGCGCGGTCGGGGTCGACCGGTCGGTGGAGGACCTGGCCCGTCTCGTCACCCTCCTGACCGAGGCGCCCCGGGACACCGCCAGCGCCGACGAGGCGATCCGGGCCGCCGCCGAGCGCCGCCCGCTGGACGACGTGAGCCGGCTGATGCAGCTGCTGCACCGCACGTCCATGGGCCCCTACTGCGGGCAGGCCGCGGTGCGGGCCGTGGCCGTCAGCCGGCCCGTGGAGGAACTCGCCGAGCTGATCGGCCGGCTGGCCGCGGACCGCGCCGTGCGCGAGACCCCGCTGTCCGGGCCGCCGTCCGCCGACCCGTCGCCCACCGACCTGCTGAACGCCCTCCCGCAGAGCGGCGTTCCGGTGAGCGCCGTAACCGTGTCCGCGTTCGACGCCTGGGCCGCAGCGACCGCCAGCCAGAAAGCCCGGCCCGTGGAGGATCAGGTCGCGGAACCCCGGCCCGTGGAGGATCGGGTCGCGGAGGGCCGGCCCGTGGCGGATCTGGGCACGGAGGACCGGTCCGCCGAGGATCGACCTACGGAGGACCGGCCCGCAGGGGACCGGCCCGCGGCGGACCCACCCGCGAAGGAGGGATCCGCGAAGGAGGGATCCGGGAGGAGCCCATCCGCGACGGAGCGGCCGGCGATGGAACGAACCGCGAGGAACCGACCTGCAGAGGACGGATCCACTACGGACGGATCCGCGACGGACCGATCCGCGAAGCAGCGGCCGACGATGTGCCGGAGCGCGGAGGACGGGCTGATGAAGGCTCGCCCCGCCAAGGACCGGGATCAGGACGGCCGGAAGTCCGCGGCTCGCCTCCGGGGCGCCCGTGGCGCGGCGCTGCTGGTCCTGCTGTGCGGAGCGGCCCACGCGCCGCACCGCTGGGCCGGACTGTCCACCGGCATCCTCGTGGCCAGCGTTGTCGTCACGGTCCTGTGGGTGCTCATGGCTCTCGCGCTGCCCAACCGCGCGGCGGCGGCGCGGCTCGTCGCGGCGACCGCCGCGTTCGGTGTCACGGCGGCGCTCGCCGCCGGCGAACTGCTCGGCGGGCGGTTCGGCCTGCCGGACGCGCCCCGCCTGTGGGACGCGACCCTGGCCCCGTCCTGGCTCGCGGTCACAGCGGCCGGGGTGGCCGCGCTCGCGGCCCTGGCGGTGCTGCTGGGCGCCCTGCGCCCGGGCAACGCCCGCCGTGGGGCCGCGGGCTGACTCTGCCGACCGGGCGCGCCGCCTCCGCACGGTCCGGCCCCGCGCTCCCGGCGTCCACCGCCCGCAGCACCAGGCGGCCGTCCTCCCGGGCGGCCGCCATCGCGAACGGGAAGGTGTCCGCCTCCCGGCACATCGTCACATCCCCGGGCTGGACACCGCCCCACCCGCGCCGCACGCCGTCCGCGAGCCGCGCGGCGGCATCCGAGCGCCGGGCCCTGTCGCGGTACGGTCCCGGGTCGGCGTCGGCCACCACGAAACTCGCGCACAACACCAGCCTCGCGTGCGCCACGGCCGGCGCTCCGGTCGTACCGGCGGGGGTCTTCTGTACGACCCTACGGCCCCGCACATCCAGCGAACGCAGCCGGGCGGGGGAGTTGGCCAGATCGAACCCGGGCACCGGCGCGCCGTCCTGGAAGGCGAGCCAGTCCGGGTGGCGGCCCTTCAGCTCCAGGGCCCCGCGCCGCGTACCGGCGAAGACGATCCGCTCGGCACCGCGCCGGAACGCCCAGGCGGCCACGCTGAACGCGCGCATGACGTCGACTTGCCCATCGCCCCATGGTGAGGCGTACGGCATCCGCTCAGGGCGCGGTCGGGCCGGGCGGCAGCGGGCGGGCGGCGCGCAGACTGCGCAGCGCGAGCAGCAGGACCGCGATGTCGTCCAGGTAGACGGGGTCGGGCAGCAGGTCCGTCGGGAGCAGCAGATAGGCGACCGCGCCCCAGAACACCCAGCGCGGGCCCGTCGGTAGCCCGGCCCGCCGCAGTATGCGCCGGGTGCGCACCAGCCGTACCAGCAGGAGGAGGGCGACGGCGAGCAGCACCGCCGCGACCACAGCCGCGATCACCAGCAGGGTCGTGGTGGAATCCATGACGCTACGACGACCGGTCCGGGTCCGGTGCGCCGTTCGCCGAGGACTCGGCAGGGTGCTGCGGTTCCGGTGCCGGTGTGGGTGCCTGTGCCACTGTCGACTGACGCTGGCCCTTGAACCTCAGCCGTTCGAACGTCCGGGTCAGCTGCTGCAGCGCACCCGGTGTCCGTGACTCGGGCCGCTGCTGCGGCAGGGCGGGTGGGGGCGCCGGGACGTCACGGTAGGCGGCAAGCGCCTCCAGGGCCTGCTCGGCGGCCTCCTTGTACAGGTCCCGGGACCGGGTCATCGCCTCCAGCGCCTCTTCGTACATGGCGACGCGCCGCCGCTCACCCTCCAACTCCTCCTGGAGGGTCATCAGCGTCCAGTTGTCCCGCAGATCGGTCAGCGCCTCCTCGACCTGCCGCGGCAGCGGGCGGGGCAGAGCGACGAAGTGGCGCAGGGCGGCGAAGAGTTCGGCCGGCTCGGAACCGTCCAGGAAGACGCTGCGGATGCTGTGCTCCCGGACGTCGTAGCCCTTCGGAGCCGGGTCCGGAGGCAGCAGCACCGCGCCGCCGCGCGGCACCTCGCAACCGAGATCCTTCAGTGCCCAGTTGACGGCACGGAACTGGTGCGGCGCGGCTCGGTGCTCCACCACGCGGTGTCTGAGCCCCGGCGGCAGCAGCCGGGCCAGCGGCAGCCGGCCCGGCTCGTCCGGGGTCATCGCCTCGTGCACGACGACGTTCACGCACCACGCCTCGCGCGCCGCGTCCCGCAGCCGGCGCCGCATCTCCTTGTCGTCCGCGGGCAGCGCGTTGACCTGCCGGAAACGCAGCCCCGCGACCGTGGCGTGATGGTCCCAGGAGCCGTCGTCACCGGTGCCGCCCTCGGGCCAGAACAGCGTCGCGGGCGAGGGCCAGGTCTCGTCCCAGGGACGCTCCGCCTCGGCGGCGAGCCGCCATTCGCGCCCCGGCCGCCGGCCCTCGCTCGGTACGAGGGTGAGCCGGGCCCGCACGGTGACCGTGCCGCCGGCCCGCCAGCGCGCCTCGAAGACCCGCGGGGCCGCGTCCTCGGACACGGGAGGTTCGGCGAAGTCGTCGATGTCGCCGCTCTCCTTGTGCCGGCGCAGGGTGCGGCGGACGACCTCCTCGGGGGCAGGACCGGTGTGACGGCCGCGGGCCGCCCAGAGGGTCTGCGGGAAGGCGGCGCGGTCGGTGGCGGAGTTCGACATGGGCCAATCTGCTGATGGAGACGGGTGTGCCTTCCAGTATCACCGCTCGGCCGGGCGACACGTAGTGCGGGGCGAGGAGTCGGCGCGTTGCGGCGCCCTTGCGCTCCCGCGCACAGGGCGCGCACCTTGCACCCGGGGCGCGCGGGATGCGCGTCGGGCGGCCGCCGTTCACACGTGGTCGTGCCCATGTGAGGCCCCCACAATGGTCCGGCGAACGGGGTCCGCCCGCCCATCCGCTCAGGGGCGGACCCCGTTCACCCGGCACGGGCGTGGAGGCGCGATCAGGGCACGCGTACGTGCGCGTCCGCCGCTCGATATATATCGGTGGACGATATATCCTGGCCGCATGACAGCGAAGAGCATGACCCGGGCGGCCTTCTTCGTCCTCACGGCGCTCGCCGACCAGCCTCGGCACGGATACGGCATCCTGCGCGAGGTCGAGGAACTGTCCGACGGTGAGGTGCAGTTGCGGGTCGGCACGCTGTACGGAGTGCTGGACCGGCTCGCCGCGGACGGTCTGATCGTGCTGGACCGGGAAGAGGTCCAGCAGGGCAGGCTGCGGCGCTACTACCGGCTCACCGACGACGGAGCGACGGCCCTCGACGCGGAGGCCGAGCGGATGGCCGCCGGCGCCGGAGCCGCCAAACGGCGCATCGCCGAGGGCCGCCAGGCCACCGCCCGCCCGGCCACCGGGAGCCCGGCCGGGCTCGAACCCCCCACCGCACCCGGACTCGCGGGAGGCTACGCATGACCACGCTGCTGGAGTCCCGCTACCGCACCGTTCTGCGCCTGCTCCCCGCCTATTACCGGCGCGAACGGGAGGAGGAGATGGTCGAGACGTACCTGGAGGATCTCGACCGCGACACACTGGACCAGAGCCGGCCGGCGCTCGGCGAGGTGGCGAGCATCGCCGCGCTGGCGGTGCGCAGCCGCCTCGGCGCCGCCGGGGCGCCCCGCCCCTACGTCGTCCTCGGCTCGGTCGCCCGGCTCTTCGCGCTGGCCGCCGTCCTGCTCCTCGCGGCTTCCGCGGTCGTCGAGCCGATCCTCCAGCTGACCTGGTCGTTCACGCGGGGCGGTGTGGAACGGCGGTGGTTCCTCTCGGGGTTCACCGACCGCGGCCCGCTCGCCGGAGCCGTCGCCGTGGCCCAGTGGATCCTGCCGCTGGGCTGGACGGTCGCCTATTTCGCCCTCCTGCACGACCGTCGTCGCCTCGCCCGGATCGGTGTCCTGGCGGCCGCGCTGCCCAGCCTGTGGCCGCTGCTGCGCTCGGTGACGGACGTGACGCCCCTCCCGGAGCCCGCGTTCGTCGCGACGCTGGCCCTCCTCGCCTGGCTGCCGGCCCTTGCGCTGTGCGCCGCCCACCATCGCGACGCGCCCCCGGCCCGGTTGCCCTTCGGCACCCCCGGCCTGGTCTTCATGGCGACGTGTGTGGTGACGGGAGCGTCCCTGGTGCTGCTGCCCGCCGTCTCCGACCTGGTGTGGGGGCCTGCCAACTGCTTCGTCGTCGGCGCCCTCGGCTGGCTGCTGTGGCGCGTCCGGCGCACGGACCGTGTCGTGCCCGGCGGCGCCCTCGCCCTGGCAGCGCTCGGCCTGCTCCTCCTGGCCGCGCGCGTCGCCGCCCTCTACCCGTGGCTCCGGGTGCCAGGGGCCGCCCCGTATGTCGGCGGCAGTCTCGTCCAGACAGCCGCGCTGGCCCTGCTGACCGTGGTCCTGGCCGTGGCCGGCGGCCGCGAACTCGCGCCGCGCCGAACTGCTTCGTAACGCCGACGGGTCCCGGGCCACCGGAGTTGTCCACAGGCCCGAACACGACGGCCACCGGTTCTACCCGGTGTTCCGGCCATACGCGGGCACGGTGCTGCCCCGCTCGGAGCCGTTTCACGACAGCGTTACCGAGGTGGCCACGGCGGCGGACGACGGGGTGTTCGTCCTGGCTGTGCCGTCGGGAGACATATGCGTGCCCTGGCTCCGGCCGGGTCCGGAGAAGCCGCGAGCGGTGCTGGCGGTGCTGGCAGGGGTGTCCCGGATGGCCGACCGCGCTGCCGCGCCCCCCTCCGTGCCCGTCGGCGGCTACGAAGCCGATCCCGCGCTCAGCGTGCCCGACCCTGTCGCCGCCACCGCGCGCCGGCTCGGCGTCGCCAGGGACGCGACGGCGCTCCACCTCCTGCTGCGGGCGCTCGCCCGGCCCCCGGACCGCGACGTCCGCCGCTGGAACGGCTGGACGGCCGCCCGGCACAAGGCGGCGCGGGCGGAGCTGGTGGCCGTGGGCGCGGTCGAGACCGGTAGGCGGGCCCGCGCCGACCGCACCGTCTTCATACGCAACACCGGGGAGACCATGAAGGCGCCCCATCTACCGCTGGAGAGTCGGAAGTCGGCCACCCATCCGGCCTCGCCGACGGGCACAGGCGGCGTGCACGGACTGTTCGTGCCGCTGCCGCTGCCGCTGCCGCTGCCGCCGGTGCTGCTGCACGAGCTGTTCACGCGGGCCGCGGAAGGGTGCACGGACTGTTCGCGCGAGCCGCCGAGGACTGAACGCCGGGGTGGACGCGGCAAGGGGGCCGGCGCGAGTGGCGCCGGCCCCCTCGGAGCCCCAGGGGATCCGGGACTTACGCCCCGCTCTCCCGCAGCATGTCCTCGCGCTCGACGAGCTTCACGCGCTCACGGCCCTGCGGCTCGCCCAGCGCACGCTCGGCGGCGTCCAGCTTGTACCAGCCCTCCCAGGTGGTGAAGCGGATCTCGCGCTCGGCGAGGAAGGCGTCGACGGCCTCCGGCTCGGGCGAGGCCGGGGTGTGCAGACGGCCGTTGGCGTGGTCGTCCAGCAGGTTGGCGACGGTCTCGTTGGCGTCGCCCTTGGTGTGGCCGATCAGACCGACCGGGCCGCGCCGGATCCAGCCGGTGACGTACGTGGACTGCAGCGGGGTGCCGCCCTCCTCGATGACCCGGCCGCCCTCGTCCGGGATGGTGCCCGAGCCGATGTCCCAGGGCAGCTTGGGCAGCTTCTCGGAGAGGTAGCCGACGGCGCGGTAGACGGCGGTGACGTCCCAGTCCTTGAACTCGCCGGTGCCCTTGACGTTGCCGGTGCCGTCGAGGGCGGTGCGCTCGGTGCGCAGGCCGACGACCTCGCCGTCCTCGCCGAGGATCTCCGCGGGGGACTCGAAGAAGTGCAGGAACAACTTGTGCGGCCGGTCGCCGACATCGCGGATGGCCCAGTTCTCCAGGGTCTTGGCGACCATGTCGGCCTGCTTGTTGCCGCGCCGGGTCTCGATCGAGCCCTCGTCGTAGTCGATGTCCTCCGGGTCGACGATGACCTCGATGTTCGGCGAGTGGTCCAGCTCGCGCAGCTCCATCGGGCTGAACTTCGCCTGGGCGGGGCCACGGCGGCCGAAGACGTGGATCTCCACGGCCTTGTTGGCCTTCAGGCCGTCGTAGACGTTCGGCGGGATCTCGGTCGGCAGCAGCTCGTCCGCGGTCTTGGCGAGGATGCGGGCCACGTCCAGCGCGACGTTGCCGACGCCGAGGACGGCGACCTTCTCGGCCTCCAGCGGCCAGGTGCGCGGTACGTCCGGGTGGCCGTCGTACCAGGAGACGAAGTCGGCGGCGCCGTAGGAGCCGTCCAGCTCGATACCGGGGATCGACATCTCGCGGTCGGCCATCGCGCCGGTGGAGAAGATCACCGCGTCGTAGAAGGCGCGCAGATCGTCCAGGCTGATGTCGGTCGGGTAGTCGACGTTGCCGAAGAGCCGGATCTGCGGCTTGTCGAGCACCTGGTGGAGGGCGGTGATGATGCCCTTGATGCGCGGGTGGTCGGGTGCGACGCCGTACCGGATCAGGCCGAACGGGGCGGGCATCCGCTCGAAGAGGTCGATGGACACACCGGGGTCGGCGGCCACCTCGGACTTGAGCAGGGCGTCGGCGGCGTATATCCCGGCGGGGCCGGCTCCGACGATGGCTACCCGCAGGGGGCGCGGCATGATCAGGTTCCCTTCGCGTCTGAATGGGCGACTCGAACGGGAAGCCTAAACTAAGGCAGACCTAAGTTGGTACGCGGGTCTGGTCTATGACCTCATAAGGGGATCTTATGAGGTACCCAGCGACTTCTTATGGCCGGGGGTGTTCCCCTCGGACGGCCGGTATCCGACCCTGTCCTTGGACGGCGGCGGTCGGGCGGGAGGGCGAGCGTGGACGGACGCGCGGGGACGGCCGTGGCGGTGACGGGCGGCAGCGGTTTCGTCGGCAGCCATCTGGTACGCCGCCTGCTCGACCGGGGCTACCGGGTCCACGCCACTGTACGGGACAGGGCCGACGCGCCCAAGGTCCGGCCGCTGTGGGAACTCCAGGAGGCGTTTCCGGGCCGGCTGGAGCTGTTCGAGGCCGACCTGCTGGCGGACGGCACCTTCGACACCGCGTTCCGCGGCTGCGCGGTCGTCTTCCACGTGGCCTCGCCGTTCCTGATGCCGGAGCGGATCAAGGACGGACGACGGGACGTCGTGGACCCGGCGCTGCTGGGTACCGGCAATGTGCTTGCGGCGATCGAGCGTTCCCCGGAGGTCCGGACCCTCGTCCTCACCTCGACCGTGGGCGCGATCTTCGGTGACTACGCCGATGTGCTCGCGATGGACGGCCAGGTGCTGTCCGAGCGGTACTTCAACACCACGAGCACGGTCGCGAACAACCCCTACCACTACGCCAAGACGCTGGCGGAACGCGCCGCCTGGGCGGCCGAGGCGGCGCAGGACCGCTGGCGCATGGTGTCGGTCAACCCCGGGTTGATCCTCGGCCCTTCGTTCACGCCCGCATCGGACTCCGGCAGCCTCTTCCTGCTCGACGAGCTGTTCCAGGGCTACTTCTGCTACGGCGCCCCGGACTTCAGCTTCACCACGGCGGACGTCCGCGACGTGGCCGACGCGCACATAGCCGCCGCCGAGAACCCGGCGGCGCGGGGGCGTTACATCGTGGCCGCCGAGACCATGACGTCGTTCCATGAGATGGCCCGCATCGTCCTCGCCCGCCACCCCCGCGACCTCCGGCTGCCGCGCACCAGGCTCCCGCACTGGCCGGTACGCGTCCTGGGCCCCCGCTTCGGCCTCACCCAGGACTACATCCGGGGGCACCTCGGCATCCGCTTCCGCGTCGACAACAGCCGCAGCGTCCGTGAACTCGGCCTCGCCTACCGGCCGTTGGAGGAGACCCTGCTCGACCACTACGAGAACCGACGGGCCCACCGGCGCCGCGGCTGACCCCGGTTCCGCTCCCGGTGCGCGGGCCGGTCAGGCGGGCCGCACGATCCGGTGGATTGCCGCCTCCCCGGCGCCGTAGATCGACTCCTCGCGGATCGACGACCCCGGGCCCGGCGCGTGCACCATCATGCCGCCGCCGACATGGAGCCCCACATGCCGGTCGTCGTCGAAGAAGAGGACGAGATCACCGGGCTCGATCCCGGCCAGGGTGACCGGGGCACCGACGAGCGCCTGCTGGTGCGCGGCCCGCGGCAGGGTGACCCCGGCGGCCTTCCAGGCGGCCTGGGTCAGGCTGGAGCAGTCGTACGAGTCCGGCCCGGTCGCACCCCACACACACGGCTTGCCGATCTGCGCCCGAGCGAACGCGACGGCCTTGGCGACGCGCACGGCCTCCGGCGACCCGGTGACCGCGGCGAGCGAGCCGGTGTCGGTCACCGCGGTCATGGGGCCGGTGTCGGTCACCGAGGTCATGGCTGCGGTGTCGGGCATCGAGGTCACGGGAGCGGAGTCGAAGGTGACGGAGGATATGGGGGCGGAGCCGAGGGTGGCCGAGGCGAGGGGGTCGGACCACGTGTCCGTGGCGGTCGGGGCCGCGGTCACCGTCCCGGCGGGTGCCGCCCACTGCGGCTGCTCCCACTGACCGGTCGGGGAGTCCGAGGGGAGCTGCGTGTTCGTGGGCGGGACGGCCGTGACGGGCGTAGGCGGTACGGCTGTTCCGAGCGCGGGTGACACGGCGGTGTCGGGCATGAGGGGTACGGCCGCCGCGTCGGGTGCGGGAGGTGCAGCCGTGACGGGCGCGGGCTGAACAGTCGCGGCGTACGTGACGAGTTGGGCGGCGTGCCGGGAGATCAGGTCGCTCGCGGCGGCGAGCTTGCGCTGGTTGTTCGCCTTGGACGTGGCGGGGGAGGGGCGGCTCGGCGCGGTGGCGCCGGGAGGGGTCCTCGGTTCCTGAAGCGGGGCGCTCTGGGCGGCGGACAGCGCGGGCACCGGAAGGGCGGTCGTCTCCGCGGGAGCGGGCACCACCGGAAGGACCGCCGTCTCCGCGGGCTCGAGGAGCGAGTCGGTCACATCCCGTTCCGCGCTGGGTAGTTCGAGGCGGCGAGGGCCCGGTAGCGCCAGGTGTCCGCTCTCGCGCGCGGCCAGGGCCAGGCTCTCCGGATCCGTCGCCCGGCCGGCCGTCAGCTCGGCCACCACGCGGTCGACGGCGCGCTCCAGCGCCTCGGGTCGTCGGGCGGACGGGCCCGGACCCAGAGCGCCCCGCGTGCCGTCCGGAAGGCCGCCGCCCCTCCGTTCCCGGGAACGCCTCGGCGCTGCCGGGCGGTCGGGGAGCCGGTCGGCGGGCAGGACGGCGGGGACGGTCGGGCCGAGTTTGGCGCGTGCCGCGTCGAACCACTGCCGGGTGACCTCGTCCAGAGCGGGATCCGGCCGCCGACCCGGTCGGCCGGTCGGCGGAACGCCCCGTGAGCGTGACACCGACGCCATGGCCCGGGTCGCGTTGTAGTTCCCGGTCGCGTACTCGGCCCGGTCGTAGAGGGACTCGATCCGCTGCCGAACCTCGTCCCGCTGGGCACCCGCGTCGCGGCTCTCCGGCGCCATGGAAGACACGCTCCTTCCTTGCCCCGCAGGGCAGTTGGGCCGTCACGTCCGGACTCCTGCGAGTACCGGGCGGCCTCGCGTCAACCTAGCCAACGTGTGTACCTCGTGTGAAGGTTGAGGTGTGGAATGTCCGATACGTAATTGTGATGTTCGCGATGATGTTCGAGGGGGAAGACGTGAAAACCGCGTTTCCCTGTGAGATCCCGGTGAATTCGCGATTCTGTTGAACACATCGACGCCGCCCTCCGTATGAGCCCGGGGAGCTCCATGCCCGACCGGCGCACACGACACGCAGGGGACGACCTTGGTACGCAACAGGCGCAGACGCCCGACCGGCGCACGACGCGCGACCTTCGCAGCGGTGGCTCTGATGCTGGGCGGAGGCGGCCTCGTCGCGGCGAACGTCTATGCCTCGGCGACCGAGAACTGGGGTGACGGGTCCGGCGCGAACGGAACCGGACGCGTCCTGTCCGCGGGCATGGCGACGATCGACTGCCCCGACGTCGGCAGCCGGCTGACGGCCGTACCCGACCCGGCCCGTCCCGACGTCGACCGTCAACTCGCCCTGCTGGACGGGCAGACGGCGGCGGCCTACCGGCAGCTCCAGCAGGCGGCGCAGTCCGCCGGCCAGGATCCCGGATCCGTCGACGGCACGATCATGAATCCGCTGAAGGAGAAGCGGGCGACGGCCATCGGACGGATATCCGACGCCCTCGACCGGGCCGGAGAGCGCCCGCAGGGCCTGGACGCCCTGGCCGCCTGCACACTGCGCCCCGGCGGCGACGGCGTGGGCAACGGCGACCAGGCCACCGCCACCGGCTCCGCCGCCAACACGGCCACCCCGACCCAGAGTGCCCAGCAGAACGGCACCGGCCAGGGCGGCAACGGCCCCGTCGTCTCCGACTACGCGGAGATCACCTCCGTACCGCCCGACACGTCGAACCCGCCCCGGCAGGCCGACGCCTCCCGCGGCAGCTTCACCTCCGACTGCGGTGTCAACGCCAACGGCCTGTTCAACTCGGACAACGTCATCGTCGCCCCCGGCGTCTCCAACGGCGCCCACCACTTCCACGACTACGTCGGCAACCAGGGCAACAACGCCTTCGCCAGCGACGACGACCTGGCGAAAGCCGGCACGAGCTGTGCCGACCAGGGCGACAAGTCCTCGTACTACTGGCCGGTGCTGCGTCTGCAGAACGGCACGCAGGAGCGGGACGCCGGATCCCCGGGCGGCGGTACGGAGGGCAACGCGGGCCAGATCGTCACGCCCCGGCAGGTCACGCTGACGTTCGAGGGCAACCCGCGAGGCACGGTCACCGCCATGCCGCGCCTGCTGCGCATCATCACCGGCGACGCCAAGGCCTTCGTCAACGGGCCCGGCAACGCCAACGCGTCCTGGAGCTGCACCGGTTACGAGGACCGGCAGCTGAAGGACAAGTACCCGCTGTGCCCGGCGGGCAGCGACGTCGTACGCACCTTCCGCTTCCAGAGCTGCTGGGACGGCCGTAACATCGACAGCGCCAACCACCGTACCCACGTGGCCTTCACCGCCCCTGACGGCTCCTGCCCGGCGGGCTTCCGCGCCATTCCGCAACTGGTCCAGCGCCTCGTCTACGACGTCCGGGCGCCGAGCCTTAAGGACGGCGGCCGTACGGTTCCGCTCTTCGCGGTCGACTCCTTCCCCGAGCAACTCCACAAGCCCGTCACCGACCACGGCGACTTCATCAACGTCTTCGACGACGCCCTGATGCGCGAGATGGTCGACTGCATCAACTCCGGCCGCACCTGCGGCCCCGACGGCGACGGCTCCGGTACGACGGCGACGCCCACGGCGAGTTCGGGCGCGGACCCGACGGCCGCCCCGGGAGACGGTACGACGGAGCAGCCCGGCGCCCCCGCCACCTCCGCCCCGGCCCCCGCACCCCCGGCCGCCCAGCCCAGCGCGGAACCCAGGACCGACGCGACGATCACACCGGACCGCACCAGCGGGCCGACCCACGCCGGCCAGCAGGACCACGCCACCGTGCCGAGCCACCCCGCCCAACAGGATCACGTGGTGAAGCGCGACCACCCGCAGCACCGCGCCGCCCAGCAGCACCGCCCCACCGACTCGGCACCGCCCACCCCGTCGCCCACCCCGTCGACCCAGTCGCCCGAGCCGACCCGGTCCACGCAGTCCGCCCCCGCCCGGCCCACCGCCGCCGGATCCGTCCCGCCTGCCGCCGCGCAGCCCCCACCACAGGGCACGCAGGGCGCCCTCGCGGAGACCGGTGCCCATCTGTGGCCCGCGGCCCTCGGCACCCTGTTCGCCCTGTCGGGCCTGATCATGCTCCTCAGGGCCAGGCGCCTGCGCTACTGACCGGGCAACATCAGTGTCTGCTCGGCGAGTTCGTACGCGGCACACCATGTCCGCGCGCAGGGCGCCCCGGTCAGCCGGTGACGAGTGCCTTGCAGTGGACGGTGGAGCTGTGCCGGACCGTCATGCCGATCCGTTCGTAGAGCGCGAGCGCGCCGGTGCCGGAGTGCGTCCACAGCGTGCAGGCCGGCCTGCCTCGGCGGTGGAAGGCGAGGAAGGCCTCGTGCAGCAGGGTGCGGGCGATGCCCCGGCCGCGATGGTCACGCCGTACCGCGACCCGCTCGACGTACCCTTCGGCGCGCCCTCCGTCGTCTCCCTCACCGTCGCCCGGGCCGTCGAGCGACAGCACGGCCCCGACCATCTGGTCGCCGGCAAAGGCCACCGGTGACGCGGCCGGCAGGAACGTGGGGCGTTCGACGTTGTGCCGGGCCCATTCGGCGTAGGTCTTCCGGCGCGGCTGCCACTCGGCGAACGCGTCCTCGGTGAGCCGGTACACGGCCTGTTCGTCGCCGGGGCGGAACGGCCGTACGGTGATGCCCGCCGGCGGCTCGGGAACGTCCGGCTCGTGCGGCAGCGCGATCTCCAGCAGCCACTCGGTGACGAGCCGGGAGTACCCGCCGGCTCGCAGGAGAGCGATGGCGGCGCGATCGGCGTCGGAGACCGTCAGTGCGAGCCGGTCGCTGCCCGCTTGCCGGGCCCGGGCCTCGGCCCAGTCCAGCAGGCCGCCGCCGAGCCCCCGCCCCTGGTGGCCGGGGTGCACGACGACCCCGGCCCGCCGACCCTTCACCCAGCAGTAGCCGACCGGCCCGCCCGTGCCGTCGTGCACGAGCAGGGCGTCGGCCTCCGGCCGCGGACCGGGCCCGGGCAGCTCGGCGGCGAGCTGCCCGGCGCCGGTCAGAGGGCGGCCGTGCAGCGCGCGTTCGTACGCGGCGACCAGGTGGTGGAGCGCGGCGGCATCGGCGGTGGTGGCCGAGCGGCACCGGTAACCGGCCGGCAGCCACTCCTGGCGCAGAACGGAGACGCCTGCATCCACGCTGGTCACGGCAGCCCCTCCCGTCTTTCCCGTGCACAGCGTCTACCCCGCCGCGCCGACTGCCACGCCCGCCGTTTGCGGGCCGCCGCGGCCGCACGGCAGGGTGCGGGGTGTGCCTACCTTGCTGATCGTCCATCACACCCCGTCGCCCAACTGCCGGGCGCTGTTCGAGGCCGTCGTCTCCGGCGCCACCACGCCGGAGATCGAGGGCGTCCGCGTCGTGCGCCGCGCGGCCCTGTCCGCGACCGCCACCGACGTCCTGGAAGCCGACGGCTATCTGCTCGGCACACCGGCGAACCTCGGCTACATGTCCGGCGCGCTGAAGCATTTCTTCGACCAGATCTACTACCCCTGCCTGGACGAGACCCGGGGCCGGCCGTTCGGCTACTACGTGCACGGCGGGAACGACGTCACCGGTGCCGTCCGCGCCATCGAGGCCGTCACCACCGGCCTCGGCTGGCGGCGCGCCGCCGACGCGGTGACCGTCACCGGTGAGCTCGCCAAAGCCGACACGGAGGCGTGCTGGGAGCTCGGGGCGACGGTCGCCGCGGGTCTGATGCCGGGCGCCTGAGCAGCCGGGCCGACGCCGGACCTGAGCACCCGGGCCGCCGCCGGTGCCTGAGCACCCGGGCCTGCGCCGGGGCCCGAGCACCCGGGTCGGCCGGGAGGCCCGCCCGCGGACCACTCTGTCGGCTCTCTTCGCCACCGCGCACGACCCTCCGCCAGACGGGGGACCGAGGGCAGGGGGCCGTATGCGGCGATCGCGCGGCAGCCCCGTGCCCGGGGCGCCGGCGGCACGGCTCGATGGGCGTCCGCTGCCCGGAGGGATGAAGGTGCGGGCCCGGAGCCCCTGGCCGACGATGGGACCGGGTCGCGTCCCGACGGCGCGGCCGCAGCCCGGCACCTGTCACGGCCGCAGGCAGCCGTGGCATGCCGTCGTACGTCGTCGAGCGAGGGAGCGTCGGATGCGAGCGGACGGCCACGCACCCGGCCGGTCCACGCCGGACAGTCAGGACGCCAGAGGACTGCTGCGCCGGTGCGCGGGGGACGTGGTGGACGTCGCCGAGGGCATCCGCGCGGTGTCCGCGCGCACCAGTACGGCGCTGTTCGCGCCACCGCTCACCGCCGCCGCGCGCCGCCGTCCCCGGACCGGCCTGGTCGCCCGGTGGGCACTGCTGCGCGCCGTGATGCACCAGCGGGGCCTGGGCGGCGCGGGGAACACCACGCGGCAGGGTATGGGCCAGGTGCTCGGCGCGGCCGGTGCGGTGCTGGGCCGGGAGAGCCTCGCCGCGCTGGTCGCGGTGACCTCGCTGCGTCTCAGGATCGCCGCCGTGCTGGCCGAGCACCCCGAGTTCGCACGCGACCCGGGCATGCGCCGGCTGGCGCAGGCCGTCACCGCCGACCGCGACCCGGCGGCCGTACGGTCCCTGCGCGCCCTGTTCCGCGACCGGGAAGCCCAGCGCGCCCTGTCCGGGCTGGCCCCACTGCTGGCCGAACTCCCCGCCGTTCGCACCCTGTTGGACGAGGACCCCAAGAACGACGAGACCGGCCGGGCCGGCGAGGGCGCGGCCGAGGCCGTCGAACTCGCCGACCAGGAGCGACAGTTCATCGCGACCGAGGGATCCTTCCTCGGCTTCCTGCGCAACATCGAGGCGCTGTCCACCGGCGGGCGGATCCTCGTGCAGAACGTACGCGGCCCCGACGGCGTCGTCCGCTATGTCGTCCAGGCGCCCGGCCTGGCACCGGGTCACCCCCGCAACGACTCCCCGCAGGACGCCGCCGGAGCCTGGCGCACCCCGTTCACGACCGACTCGCCCTACATCCGCTCCGTCCTGCTCGCCCTGGCGGACTACGGCATCCCGCGCGGCGCCGACCTCGCGCTGATCGGGCACGGCGAGGGCGGGCTCGCGATGCTGAACCTCGCCCAGGACGAGGAGTTCTGCGACACCTACCGGGTCACGCACGTCGTCTCCGTCGGCTGCCCGGTCGGCGACCGCCGCCCCGCCGATCCGCGCACCTGGGCCGCCGGCATCACCAACCAGCACGACATCATGCCCGTCCAGGACGGCCGGGACGCGAGCTCCGCGTACGACCCACACGCGAAGTCCGTCCCAGCGGGGCAGTCCGACCCGCACGCGCAGCACGACCCGCACGCCAGGTCCGCCCCCCGCCCGAACCGCTACGAGGTCGACTACGCCGGGCCCACCCGCGAGTTCCCGCTGTGCCACATGCTCCGCGAGTACATCGAGCACCTGCGCACGGTCGTTCCCGAAGCCCGCGAGGCCGTCGACGAGGCGCTCACACCGTACCGGGGCCCGATAGTGCGCACCCGGGCTTACCGGCTCAAGGACCGCGCCCACCCGCCCGAGGGCCACCCGTTCCTCACCCTGCCGACCGGCTCGGTCCCGACCACGGCCGGCCCGGTCGACGTGCCGGTGCGCTACTACGACTCCTCCGCCGCCCACCTCTGCTACCCCGTCGCCGCCGACACGGCGCGCGCCCTGCTCCCGGACGTCCCGTGGCTGGCTCCGAGCCGACTGGGCCGGCGGGCGTTCGCCGTGCTGTCGCTCCACGAGCACCGCTGCAGCACGATCGGCCCGTACGCCGAGATCGCCCTGTCCGTCCTGGTCGACGACCTGTGGCGGCCCCGCCCGTACGACATCGCAGCGGACCTGCTGCGCCGCCCCGACCTGCGCCGCACCGGCCGATACGTCCTCTCCCTCGCCGTGACCAGCGAGGAGGCCCGAGTGGTCGCCCGGGAGATCTGGGGCCAGCCCGCGCAGCGGACGACCGCCGAGGCCGACCTGACGGGCCGGAAGATCGACGTCCGCTCCCGGGACCTCGGGCTCACCGTCGAGGGCCGGATCGGACCCGGCGTCCGCTGTCCGCAAGCCGATCGGGTCCGCTACGGCCGCCGGGGCGAGAGCACCGTACGCACCCTCGTCCGGACCCACGGCAGGCCGCGGCTGCACCCCGGCACCGGCGTCCGGCTGCGGCTGGACACCGCGGCGGCCGAACCCCTCGCCGGACAGCTGCGCCGGCTCGGCCTCGACACGGCCCGGCCCCTGTTCGTCGTGGCCTGCCCCCAGTTCCTGGCCCACCGCAGCGCCGGCGCCGTCCTGCCGCGCTGACGTCCCCCGCTCGTGCACCCCCGCCCCTGTACCCCTGCTTCTGTCGAAGGGAAGCCGCCATGGTGACCGAGTCCCCCCGAGCGATCACGGCCTCGGCCGACGAACTCCTCGCGCACGTCGACACCTTGCGGGCCGACGCCGACCTCATGGACGGCTATGCCCGCCGGCTGCTCGCCACCGCGGCCACGCTCAGCGGCTGCCCGGCAGCCCCCGAGTGGAGCCTGCCCGCGCTGGAGCGGCAGGCCGCCGCATGCACCACGGCGGCGCGCCAACTGCGCACCGCCGCCGAGGCGTTGGACACCCACACGCGCGTCGGGAACTGAGCACTCGCCCGCGGGCCGGCCGCTCGGTCGGTGGGCCTCAGCGCACCCGTTCGGCCGCCGCCCGGGTGAGGTGGCGGCGCGGCGCCGCCGACGGTCTTCATGCCTGCCCGCCCTGTTCAGGGCTTTCGGGCCACCCCGACGTACACCGGCTGCTCCTCCCGGACCCGCATCCCCGGCTCCGGGTGCCAGCTCGTGGCCGGTACGACACCCGGATCGCACAGCTCCAGGCCGTCGAAGAACCGGGTCACCTCGGCGTGCGAGCGCGCCTGGACCGGGGTGCCGCCGGCACGGTAGACCGCCTCGATCCGCTCCCGGATCGCCGGGTCGAACTCGGCGCTGCCGTGGGACAGCGTCAGGTGGCTGCCGGAGGGCAGGGCGTCCAGCAGCGTGCGGACGACGCCGTACGGGTCCTGCTCGTCGGTGACGAACGGCAGCAGCGCGATCAGCGACAGGCCGACGGGCCGGGTGAGGTCCAGATGCTCGCGGGCGTACTCCACGATGCGCTCCGGCTCGCGGACGTCGGTGTGCAGATAGGTGGTACGGCCCTCGGGCGTGCCGTGCAGCAGGGCTTCGGCGTGCCGCAGCACGATCGGGTCGTTGTCGGCGTACACCACCCGGGCACTCGGGACGACCGCCTGCACGACCTGGTGCAGATTCGGCTCGGTGGGGATGCCGGTGCCCACGTCCAGGAACTGGTCGACACCCTGGCGGGCGACGTGGCGGGCGGCCCGGTGCATGAACTCGCGGTTGGCCCAGGCCGCGTCCTTGACGCCCGGGAAGAGCTCCAGCACCTTGCCCGCGGCCTCGGCGTCGACGGCGTAGTGGTCCTTGCCGTCCAGGAACCAGTCGTACATCCGGGCGGAGTGCGGCTTGCCGGTGTCGATCCGCTCCGGGCTGAATCCGGCGTCTGTGCTGGATCCGGTGTCTGTCACGTCGGCTCTCCGTGAGGGTTGGTGGGTGGGGGGTGGCTCGCGGCGTCGGTCCGGCGCCGGAGCGGCGGGTCAGCGGCAGCGGGAGGCGGCCGCGCTGTCGTGGCGGTGCCAGACGGCCTCGACCACCCGGCCGTCGGGCAGGGTGTGCCGGGGCGGCCCCTTGTCCGGTACGAAGCCGGCGTGGGCCAGGGCTCGGCGGCTCGCGGTGTTCCCGGGCTCCGCACCGGCCCGGACCGTGGCCAGCCCGGCGTGGGTGTGCGCGAGCGTCGCGCCCGCGCGGAACAGCTCCGCGCCCAGGCCCTGACCGCGGCAGGCCGGGGCCAGCCAGCCGCCCATCTCGCCAGTACGGTGCTCCAGTTCGAGGGCGCCGGCATAGCCGAGGTCGGAGCGGCGCACACAGACGAGCAGCAGCGGGTCGTCCGGGCCGGGCGCGTACGGCTGGGCCAGCTTCCGGGGCATCCGGCGGCCGTCGTCACCGGCCGGCCGCCAGGCGAGCAGTGCCCTGCGGGCGCCGGGATCGGGCAGGGCCTCGTCCGCCTGACTGCCGAGCCAGCGCTGGGCCTCGGCATCGGCGCAGGCGGCGAGCGCCGCCGCCACGTCCAGCCGGGTGCGGGGCGTGAACAGCAACAGCCGTTCGGTGGCCAGGACATGCCGACCGGCCTCGGGCCGGCACCGCCCGGGCACGGGAAGCCCGGACGCGGCCCGCCTCCGGCAGATCACCGACCAGACCACCACCCTGCACACCCCCGACGCCACGACCACGCGACGGACCCGGAGCCGGCACGACCCCCGATCCCCGCCTGATGCGGACGGCCCGCACCGGCGGCGAATCTACCGGGGGTCGGGGCGGATGGGGCCTGGATGACGGTGGTTTTGGGCCGGGGTGGGGACGGGGGTGCGGGGGTGGTGCGGTGAGGGTGAGGCCGAATGAGGGGGAGGACGTCGGGTGCGGGGGAGTGGGGGGTGTGGGCGGTGGTGGCTTTCGGCCGAGGTGGGGGTGGGGGTGTGGCGGCGTGGTGGGGCGGAGGCGGGGCGGGTGTGAGGTGGATGGGGGTGGGTGGCGGTGGTTCTGGGCCGAGGTGGGTGCAGGGGCGAGGGGTGGTGCGATGAGGGTGAGGCCGCGGGAGGGGCCTTGGCGTGGGGGGATGCGTGGGGGGTAGGGGCGGCGCGGCAATCAGGTCAGGAGCGGACCGAGCACGGAGACCGAACCGTGTCACCGCCCTTCCCTTCCCACCAGATGTGCGCCGCCCCCCGTCCGGAAACCGCCCCCCACCCCACCCCACCCCGCTCGGCGTGTTCCGAGGGCGCAGGCCATGGGGAGGTGCCGTGACGGGTGCCCGGGGTCAGCCCGCCTGTTCCTGGGAGCCGGGCTTGGGGCGGGTGCGGGTCCAGGAGGGATCGGCGGCCGGGGTGGGCACGGGTGCCGTGTGGTGCATGGGATTCCTTCGGACGAGTGGGGGATGGTCCGCGGGCGATGCGGTCGGGTCGGCGGACGTGGTGTCAGCGATGGCTGGAGGACAGCTTCAGCAGTGCCCGGATGACCGGGGCGGTGTGCCCGGACAGGGCGTCGGTGCGCCCGGACGGCAGTTTCCGTCGGGGTCGGTCGACAGCTCCGCCCAGACGACTCGGGCGGCTTGGCCGGGTATCGGCGTCACACCCCAGTCGAGGCTCAGCGCGGCGACCAGGAACAGTCCGCGTCCGTGCTGGTCGTCGGGGCCGGGGCGGCGGACCGTCGGCTGTGCGGGGCCGCCGTCCCGGTCCTCGACCTCGATCCGTATCCCGTCCGCCGTGTCGTGCAGCCGGCAGACGATCCGGTCACCGGCCGTGTGCACGAGGGCGTTGGTGACCAGTTCCGAGGTGACCAGGACCGCGTTGTCCAGGGCACCTTCCGGTACCTCCCAGGCGGTCAGCAGTTCCCGTACGACACGGCGGGCCGTGCCGACGGCCGTCGGCTGGGCCGGCAGGTCGAAGGCGGCGTCGGGCAGCGGGGCCCCGGAGGCGAGCCGGTCGGGGCCGACGGGCCCAGGGAGTCGACCGAGGTGCTCGCCTCCGGGTGGTCTGAGGACGCCGGCCGGCACCGGCGGCCGCTGCGCTGGACGCTCCGCGCTGTCCGGCACGGGGCGAGTCCGACCCGCGCCATCGAGAGCCTGGCGCGGCCGGTCCGGCTCGGCGGCACCCTGTTGACGGAGTGTCACGAAATCCGGTGTCCGGCCTGTCATGAAGCCCGGTGCTCGGTGCATCTCGGAGTCGGGTGCTGGGTGTGTCACGGACTCCGGTGCTCGGTATGTCACGGACTCCGGTGCCCGGTCCGGGCCGTCGTCCGTGAAGCGGTGCTGGCGGGGTACTGCGGGCAGGCGCAACGGGCCGGCAGTGAGGGGTGGTTCCTCGGGTGATCGACGGAGCGGTCGCGGGAGGGAGGGCGGAGCCATCGCCGTGCGCCTTTCGTACGGCCTCACGTGGGGGGTGTCGGTCCGGGCCGACCGCTCGCGCAGCAGACGACACTCCGCCTCCCACGAGGCCGTAGTGGCGACCCGGTCTCCCCCAACCCGGCCGCGCCGCCTGCTCCTTGGTCGGCCGGAGCAGCAAGTCCACTGTGGCATCCGCCGACAACGCTCCGCAACCGGCAAGTTGAAATTTGCAAGTGGCCAAGTGCATGCTGCTTCGGCCAAAACGTGATCGAATGGGTCGGGAAGCGATCGTGGGCGACGGTGTCGACCGTCCCCGGGTGACCCGGTGAGGGGGTGTGGGCATGACCGCGGAGACCGACTGGGGCGGCGCCCCCTCCGTCCTGCGTATGATCCTCGGCCGGCAACTGGAGGAGCTGCGTACCCGCGCCGGCCTCAGCTACGACGAGGCGGGCGCCGCCATCGGCGTCAGCCACTCCACGATCCGCCGCATGGAGGCCGCCAAAGTGGCCCGGCTGCGGCTCGCGGACGCCGAGAAGCTGCTCCAGGTCTACGGCGTCAGCGACCAGGACGAGATCGACACCTTCCTGCAGTCCGTGCGCGAGGCCAACAAGCGGGGCTGGTGGCACACCTACCGCGATGTGATGCCCGACTGGTTCGCCGCCTACCTCAGCCTGGAACAGGCCGCGTTGCAGATCCGCGCCTACGAGAACCAGTTCGTGCACGGCCTGTTGCAGACCGAGGACTATGCGCGCGCCCTGCTCGGCGCCGAGAGTCCGCACGCCGCCGCCGAGGCCACCGAACGCCGGGTCGCGCTGCGCATGCGCCGCCAGGAGCTGCTGGCCCGCGAGGCGCCGCCCCGGCTGTGGGTGCTGATGGACGAGACCGCGCTGCGCTGGCCGGTCGGCGGACCCGAGGTGATGCGGGCGCAGATCGACCACCTGATCGAGGTCAACCGGCTGCCGCACGTCACCCTGCAGCTCATGCCGTTCGCCCACGGCCCGCACCCGGCGCTGCGGGCGGGCGCCTACCACCTCTTCCGGTTCCGGGCCCGCGAACTGCCCGACATCGTCTACCTCAACGGCCTGGTCGGTGCCGTCTACCTCGACAAGGCCGACGACGTCGTGGTGTACCGGGAGGCGCTGGACCGGCTCGGCGCCCAGGCCGCGCCCGCCAAGAAGACCGAATCCCTGCTCGGCGCGATCCGCAAGGAGCTGTGACGCACCTGCCCGTACGCAAGCCCCCGCACCCGACCCGAAGGGGAGACACGGCGTTGCCCGACAACGGATGGCCGGCCGACCGGATCGACACCGAGAACGCCCACTCAGCCCGCATCTACGACTACATACTCGGCGGCAAGGACTACTACCCCGCCGACCAGGAGGCGGGCGACGCCATGGCCCGTGAGTGGCCCGCGCTCCCGGTCCACATGCGCGCCAACCGCGACTGGATGAACCGCGCCGTGCGCTGGCTCGCCGAGGAAGCCGGCATGCGCCAGTTCCTGGACATCGGCACCGGCATACCGACCTCGCCCAACCTGCACGAGATCGCCCAGGCCGTGACCCCCGAGTCCCGGGTCGTCTACGTCGACAACGACCCGATCGTCCTCACCCTCTCCCAGGGCCTGCTGGCCAGCTCGCCCGAGGGCCGCACCTCCTACATCGAGGCCGACTTCCGCGACCCGGCGGCCATCCTGGACGCCCCGGAGCTGCGCGAGACCCTGGACCTGGACCAGCCGGTGGCCCTCACGGTCATCGCCATCGTCCACTTCATGCTCGACGCGGACGACGCGGTGGGTGTCGTCCGCCGCTTGCTGGAGCCGCTGCCGTCGGGCAGCCATCTGGCGATGTCCATCGGCACCGCCGAGTTCGCGCCCGACGAGGTGGGCCGGGTCGCCCGCGAGTACGCGGCCCGCAACATGCCGATGCGGCTGCGCACCCTCGACGAGGCCCACGCGTTCTTCGAGGGCCTTCAGCTGGTCGAGCCGGGCATCGTCCAGGTGCACAAGTGGCACCCCGACGGCACCGGCGAACAGGGCATCCGCGACGAGGACATCGCGATGTACGGCGCGGTCGCCCGCAAGCCCTGACAGACACCGCCCGGCCCGCACAGACCAGGGGCCGGGGTCCGACCCACCTCCCGGACCCCGGCCCCGCCTCTTTCGTACGGCTCGTGCCCGACGCCCTGGTTGTCGAGGGCCCGCACCCCAGCGGGTCTCCCGACGCGGAATGACCGAAAGAGCGCCGGAATCCGTCCGGAATTCGGCCCAACCTTCCGACTGCCTCATGTTCCGCGCATGGTGTGGAAAAAAATGCGGAGAGAAGCGGAACCGGTGCGAGGGAAATGCGCTCTTAAAGTCCGTCGACGGCCGGGATCGGCCTGGTCGTTACGAAACCGGGGGAATGAGACGTATGTCCGTTCGCAATCGTAAGACCGTCCGCAGCCGCAAGACTCTGATCACCGCCGTGGCCCTCGCCGGCGGACTCACCCTGGCCGCCGTCACGCCGGCCCTCGCGGGGACCGCCGCGAGCCACACCGCCCGGGCCGCCGCCGTGACCTCCGCGCAGGGCGACCCGCGCAACGCGACCCAGCATGTGGCCGACTTCTACGGCGCCTACATCGACGCCGTCTGGGCGACCGACGGCAAGTCGGCCGGCGACGCAGCCAAGGCGCTGCGGGCCTTCTACCTCTCCGCCGCCGCTCAGGAGAAGGTCGCCGCCTTCGAGAAGAAGGAGCACGCCGACGGCATCCTCTTCGCGCAGAACGTGCCGGTGAAATGGAAGGTGACGTACATCGGCTCCGGTGCGGGCCACGCCACCAGCCGTGTCACGCTCACCTGGGGCGACGGACCGCACGCCGAGGTCAGCGCCATCGACGTGCAGTCCAGCCTGAAGACCCTGAAGATCACCGACCTCAAGTCGGTCCGCTGACCGGGGCGTGCGTCCCGCCCCGCCCCACTCGGGGCGGGACGCACGCCCGCCGTAGGGGGGCAGGGGTGGCCGACGCGCGGTCGGTCGCCCTGAGCCGGGCTGGAGCGTGTCCTCACCCGTGCCGGACGGTGTCCGCGTCGGCGCCCCGGCCGTGGTGGCGGCGCCGTTCGACGGCCGTACGGTGCAACGCGATGAGCGCGGCGTCGTCGCCCAGCCGGCCCCCGGCATGGGAGAGCAGATCGCGCCGCACATGGTGCATCAGCGCCTCGGGGCTGTCGTCGGTCCAGCGCACCGCCCGCTCGATCAGCGGATAGAACCGGCCGCGGGCGTCCCTGGCCTCCATCACGCCGTCGGTGTAGAGAAGCAGGGTGTCCCCGGGCTCGAAGGAGAACACGTCCAGCGTGTGCTCGGTCGGAGCGTGCACCCCGAGCGGTGGTGAGGGGTGCAGGCTCGGCACGTTGACGACGTTGCCGGGGCTCAGCAACAGCGGCGGCGGATGGCCGCAGCTGGTCATCAGGGTGACCGGATCCCGGTCCGGGATCTCCACCAGCAGAGCGGTGGCGAACCGCTCGCCCGCCTCCTCCGGCGGCTCCAGGTCCGCAGCGTAACGGCTGACACTCTGCTCCAGCTGGGCGGCCAGCTCCGCGAGCGGGATGTGCCGGTGCGCGCTCTCCCGGAACGCACCGAGCAGCAGGGCGGCCTCGCCGATGGCGGACAGGCCCTTGCCGCGCACGTCGCCGATCAGGACGCGCACCGCGCCTTCGGTCCGGGTCGCCGCGTACAGGTCGCCGCCGATCTGCGCCTCGTCCTCGGCGGCCAGGTACAGCGAGGCGATCCGCAACGGCCCGATCTGCTCGGGCAGCGGCCACATCAGCACGTGCTGCGCGGCCTCGGCGACCGTACGGACCTGGGCCAGCTGGGCCTGTCGGCGCTCGCGCAGGGCGCTGTAGACGACCACCAGCACCGACAGCACCGCCAGGGTGATGATCTGCACGACGTGGTTCGTGGTGCCGAGCCCGCCGTGGGTGACCCCGATGAGGATCTGGGCGGCCAGGGCGAGCGCCCCGATGGCCGCCGTGATCCGTGGACCGGCGATGGAGGGCGTGAGTGCCGGTGCGATCACCAGGGCCGGACCGAGGTGGACGCTGTACGGGGTCTGCATGTCCACCACCGTGATCACCACGATGAGCGTGACGGGGAGCAACAGCAGAGCGCGCGTGGGTTGCCACGGCTGCCGCGAAACCGCCCAGAGCCGGGGTCTCATTCCTACAGCGTGCTCCCCGGCAGGACACGACGCACGTCACACGGGAAGATGATGAATCGGTCATTCCGGATACGGCTTCCATGCTGGGGCCCCGGACACTGACTGCCTGACCTTCGCTCAGATGGCCGAAAGGCATCGCTTACCATTCAAATGGCGACTGTTTCGCGCACACTTCCTGTGAAGTGAAGGCTGCTGACCAATACATCGCCGTCGCGCCCCGGTTCAGTACACCTGCGTGAGGATTTCCCAGCACCTCCCGCTCCTCCGGCAGCCGTGGCGCGTTCTTCGTCACCGCGTCCGCGACCGCGCCCGCCGCGATGGCCGGCAGCAGGGCGCGGTCGGCGCCCAGCGTGTGCAGGGGGCGCTTGATGTCCAGTGAACGCGTTGGCGCCGCGCGAGGCCAGCGACTCGATGCCGTGCACGAGCGCGTTGATACCGGTCGCGGCCGTCGCCGCCGGCGGCAGGCCGAGCGTCAGCTCCGGGTCGAGCAGGGCGATGCGGGGCTGGACGGACGGGTGCCCGAGTACACCTTGCGGCAGGCCGCCGCGTCCTCGATGACACCGACGCCGTTGTTCTCCGCGCCGGTCCCGGAGGTCGCCGGTACGGCGATCAGCGGCAGCCCGTCGGCCCCCTCCCACAGGTGGCCGGCCTCGGCGGCGACCGCGTCCGGATTGCCCACCGGCAGGGATATCCCCTTCGCGGCGTCCAGCACCGAGCCGCCGCCGAGCGCGACGACCACCGCCGGACCGAAGGCACGGGCCCGGGCGGCGCCCGCGTCGACGTTCCCGGTGGACGGGTTGGGCGCCGCCTCGTCGTACACGGCGTACTCCACGCCCGTCACGTCCAGGTTCTTCAGCACGCGCTCGGCGACACCGGCCGCGCGCAGTCCCCGGTCGGTGACGACGAACGCGCGGTGACGAACGGTGTCCGCGATCAGTTCGGGCAACAACTCGATCCGGCCCGGACCGAACTCGACCCGGTAGACGCTGTCGAGACTCAAAAGGCGGTGAAGCTGTCGGTCATGGGGTGCGGCTCCTGACGGACGTCATGGCCTGCGGCCCCTGGGAAGACTCGGTGGCGTCAGACCGTGAGGGCGGCGGCGTCGAGCGCGGCGGCCGGGGACGGCAGCCTGAACTCCCGCCCGGCCGGCGCTTCGCCATCGGCACCCTCTGGATCCAGGTCTTCGACACCCTGAACATGGGCGACAACGCGGTCGCCGCGCTGCTCGTCCACTCCTTCACCGCCGTCGCCGGGGTCACCGCCGACTGCCTGGTCGTGGACCGTATCGGAGTCGGCTTCGCCAGCGCGATGAGCCGAGTCGGCGCGGCCATCGGCACCTTCCTGCTCCCGATGGGCCTGAACCACTTCGGCGCCCGCTTCGTCCTGCCGGCCGGCGCTGCGGTCCTGGCCCTGGGCGGCCTGATCTCCCACTTCCTGGCCCCGGAGACAACGGACCTGGACCTGGCGACTGCGGCGCGTACAACACCCTGAAGGGTGCGGGGCTTTGTCTGATATGCGGCTACCGCCGCGTGGGCGCGACCAGCCGCAACGAACCCGCAGCCGCTGGACGGCAGTTCCCCCCCCACGGCGCTCAGCGATTGACCGCCCGCATCCCGGCCTCGTCGTACCGCTCGCCCGCCACCGCGGGCAACTCCGCGTCGATACGCGCCAAGTCGTCCTTGGTCAGCTCGACATCGACGGCGCCGGCGTTCTGCTGAAGGTAGGTCCGCCGCTTCGTGCCCGGGATCGGCACCACGTCCTCACCCTGCGCCAGCACCCAGGCGATGGCCAGTTGGGCCGGCGTCACGTCCTTCTCGGCGGCGATCTCCTTCACCTTCGCCGCGAGCCGCAGGTTCGCCTCCAGATTGGCGTCCGCGAAGCGCGGGTTGTTGCGGCGGAAGTCGTTCGCGTCCAGCTCGTCCGGGGAGGTGAACCGGCCCGCGAGGAAGCCACGGCCGAGCGGCGAGTACGGCACGAAGCCGATGCCCAGCTCCCGGCAGACGGGCAGCACTTCGGCCTCCACGTCCCGCGTCCACAGCGAGTACTCGCTCTGCACAGCGGTGATCGGGTGCACGGCGTGCGCCCGCCGGATGGTCTGCGCGCTCGCCTCGCTCAGCCCGATGTGCCGCACCTTGCCCTGCTCGACCAGTTCGGCCAGTGCGCCGACCGTCTCCTCGATGGGCACGTTCGGGTCGACCCGGTGCTGGTAGTACAGGTCGATGTGGTCGGTGCCCAGCCGCTGCAGCGAGCCGTGGACCGAGCTGCGCACATGCTCGGCCGAGCCGTCCTGCCGGCCGACCGTGCTCATGTCGCCCGGTACGGCGTCGTCCATCCGGTAGTTGAACTTGGTGGCGATCACGTACTCTTCGCGGTGGCCCCGGATCGCCTCGCCGACCAGCGACTCGTTGGTCAATGGGCCGTACACCTGGGCCGTGTCGAGGAAGGTGATCCCGAGTTCCAGGGCCCGCCGGATGGTTGCGATGCCCTCCCCCTGGTCGGCGGAGCCGTAGAAGGCGGACATCCCCATGCATCCGAGGCCGATGGCCGATACCTGGAGGTCCCGCAGACTGCGCTTCTGCATGTGGTGATTCAGCCTTTCCTGCACACTCGTCGGTCGGTCGTACGGCACGGGGCCGGACGTCTGCGACGCTACGAGTTGGAGCGCTCTCGAAGTCAAGGCGCGCTGCTCCGGATGGCCGAGGAGGAGTTTCCCGGCGGAGTTGCACAGGGGCCTGTAAGGGAGGACGGATCCAAGGGTGTTGAGGTTGCCTCCCGGCCCCGGATTCCGCCCTCCGCCGGCCTGTGGGTCTTCCCACACCCCTGTGCTTCCGCAATGGATCTTGACGCCCGCCTCCCGGCTCGCTGAACTGTCACCGATCGGGCCTCACCGCCACAGAGGCCGACACCGGGGAAGGACCGGGCGCATGACGTAGCAGAGACCGACGGCCGAGGTGTGACCGCCGTGCCCCGTACGCAGGGGTGGGCCGACCGGGAAAGATCCGTACATCTATACGATGGTTGCTCAAACGGGCGGATGACGGAAAAGCGCCCCGCGGCCGGAATGCCCGGAGCGGGGTGAAGGGGGCGATGGACATGTCGGCGGAGCCGAAGGTGACGGGCTGCCGTGTCTCATGACGACTGAAGGGCGCATCCCATGGTGCCGCTCGCTGCTCGCACGGCTGGCGCGGTTCATCTGGCGCACCCTGCGGGCCGAGTGGCACTCGATCGTCGTGGACCCGATACATCGCCTCATGCGTCGCGGGCTGTCCGGGCTCCTGCTGGGATTCGTCGCCGCGTTCGGCGTCGTCTTCTTCCACGACATCGCCCAGCACCCGCTCGGGGCCAAGTGGGTGGAGTGGCTCGGCGGTGTCCGGGCCGATCTGCCGCTGTGGCTCTCCCTGCTGCGTACGCCCGTGTCGCTGTACGTCCCGGCGCTCGATCTGCCCGTGTGGGCGGGCATCACCCAGCTGTTCCTCGCCTTCGCACTCGCCGAGGTCGTCCTGGGCCGGGCACGCACCCTGGCGATCGCCTACGCCACCACCGTGGCCGGCACGCTCACCGCCCGCGTGATGATCGCGCTGGGCCCCGGCTGGTGGGGGTTCGGACTGCCGCACCAGTACGGGAAGGTGCTCGACACCGGCCCGTCCGCGGCCGTCGTCGGCCTGTTCACCTATCTCGCGGTGGTCAAACGTGCGCCCGTGGTGTTCACGCTGACCGGCGGCTCGATGGTGTGGGAGTCCATCGCCGTCCCCAACCTGGCCGGCCGCGAACATCTGATCGCGGTGGGCTCGGCGATCCTCCTCGGCCTCCTGCACGGCCGCCGCGCACGATTCCAGGCGCGCCTGCGGATCCTGCTGCGCATCCGCGAGCGAGGGCTCGCGCCCACGCAACCACCGCTGCTCCCCGCGCCCGCGCCGGGAGGGCTGTCGGTGAGCCCGGTGCCCGCGCCCGAAAGGCTGTCGGTGAGCCCTGCGCCCGCACCGGAAGGGCTGCCGATCTTCCCCGCGCCCGCGCCGGAAGGGCCGCCGGTCCTCCCCGCGCCCGCACCGGAAGAGCCGTCGGTGACCCCCGCGGCCGTACCCGAAAGGCCGTCGGTGAGCCCTGCGGCCGCGTCCCAGGAGCCGCCGGCGCCGTCCCCGTCCGTGGTGCTCAGGCGGCCGCCGAGCGTGCCCAGGGCGCGGCGATGACGTCCCTGGAACGCTGATCCCGCCGCGCGCGCCTGTGGCGCCCCCCACCTCGTCAATGTGATGGTTTTCGCACGTCGACACGCGCGGGCACCCCCTAAGGTGGCCGCGAGGTACGGCAGGGCGTGGCTGACACCATGGTGTTCGTCGCCGGCAGGCAGCTGAAGGGAATCCAGGATGTTCCGCAAGGTGCTGGTCGCCAACCGTGGAGAGATCGCGATCCGCGCATTCCGGGCAGGCTACGAACTCGGCGCGCGCACCGTCGCCGTGTTCCCGCACGAGGACCGCAACTCGCTGCACCGGCTGAAGGCCGACGAGGCGTACGAGATCGGCGAGCCGGGGCACCCGGTGCGGGCCTATCTCTCCGTCGAGGAGATCGTGGGCGCCGCCCGCCGGGCCGGCGCCGACGCCGTCTACCCGGGCTACGGCTTCCTGTCCGAGAACCCCGAACTGGCCCGCGCCTGCGAGGAGGCGGGCATCACCTTCGTCGGCCCGAGCGCCGCCACCCTGGAACTGACCGGCAACAAGGCCCGCGCGGTCGCCGCCGCCCGCGCGGCCGGCGTACCCGTGCTCGGCTCCTCCCAGCCCTCCACCGACGTGGACGAACTGGTGCGCGCCGCCGAGGAGATCGGCTTCCCCGTCTTCGTCAAGGCCGTCGCGGGCGGCGGCGGGCGCGGTATGCGCCGCGTGGCGGAACCGGCTCAGCTGCGCGAGTCCATCGAGGCCGCCTCCCGCGAGGCCGACGCCGCGTTCGGCGACCCGACCGTCTTCCTGGAGAAGGCCGTCGTGGATCCGCGCCACATCGAGGTGCAGATCCTCGCCGACGGCGCCGGCAACGTCATCCACCTCTACGAACGCGACTGCTCGCTCCAGCGCCGCCACCAGAAGGTCATCGAGCTGGCCCCCGCGCCCAACCTAGACCCGGAGGTACGGGAGCGCATCTGCGACGACGCCGTCCGCTTCGCCCGCGAGATCGGCTACCGCAACGCGGGCACCGTGGAGTTCCTCCTCGACCCCGACGGCAACCACGTCTTCATCGAGATGAACCCGCGCATCCAGGTCGAGCACACCGTGACCGAGGAAGTCACGGACGTGGACCTGGTCCAGGCCCAGCTGCGCATCGCCTCCGGCGAGACCCTCACCGACCTCGGCCTCGCCCAGGACACCATCACCCTGCGCGGCGCCGCCCTGCAGTGCCGTATCACCACCGAGGACCCCGCCAACGGCTTCCGCCCGGACACCGGCCGGATCAGCGCCTACCGCTCCCCGGGCGGCTCCGGCATCCGACTGGACGGCGGCACCACCCACGCCGGTACGGAGATCAGCGCGCACTTCGACTCGATGCTGGTCAAACTGACCTGCCGCGGCCGGGACTTCAAGGCGGCCGTGGGCCGCGCCCGGCGTGCCGTGGCCGAGTTCCGCATCCGCGGCGTGGCCACCAACATCCCCTTCCTGCAAGCGGTCCTGGACGACCCGGACTTCCAGGCGGGCCGCGTCACCACCTCCTTCATCGAGCAGCGCCCGCACCTGCTCACCGCCCGCTCCTCCGCCGACCGCGGCACCAAGCTGCTGACCTACCTCGCCGACGTCACGGTCAACAAGCCGCACGGCGCACGCCCCGACCTGCTCGACCCGGTCACCAAGCTGCCGCCGCTGCCGGCCGGTGAACCTCCCGCCGGTTCCCGCCAGTTGCTGGTCGACCTCGGCCCCGAGGGCTTCGCCCGCCGACTGCGCGAGTCGCCGACCATCGGCGTCACCGACACCACCTTCCGCGACGCCCACCAGTCCCTGCTCGCCACCCGCGTGCGCACCAAGGACCTCCTCGCCGTCGCCCCGGTCGTCGCCCGCACCCTGCCGCAGCTGCTGTCCCTGGAGTGCTGGGGCGGCGCGACGTACGACGTGGCGCTGCGCTTCCTCGCCGAGGACCCCTGGGAGCGGCTGGCCGCCCTGCGCGAGGCCGTGCCCAACATCTGCCTCCAGATGCTGCTGCGCGGCCGCAACACCGTCGGCTACACCCCGTACCCGACCGAGGTGACCGACGCCTTCGTGCAGGAGGCCGCCGCCACCGGCATCGACATCTTCCGCATCTTCGACGCGCTCAACGACGTCGGCCAGATGCGCCCCGCCATCGAGGCCGTACGCGAGACCGGCACCGCGATCGCCGAGGTCGCCCTCTGCTACACCGCCGACCTGAACGACCCGGCGGAGCGGCTCTACACCCTCGACTACTACCTGCGCCTCGCCGAGCAGATCGTCGAGGCCGGCGCCCATGTCCTCGCCGTCAAGGACATGGCCGGACTGCTGCGCGCCCCGGCCGCCGCGAAGCTCGTCTCGGCGCTGCGCCGCGAGTTCGACCTGCCCGTGCATCTGCACACCCACGACACGGCCGGCGGCCAGCTCGCCACCTACCTCGCCGCGATCCAGGCCGGCGCCGACGCCGTGGACGGCGCGGTGGCCTCCATGGCCGGAACGACCTCCCAGCCGTCACTGTCGGCGCTGGTGGCCGCCACCGACCACTCCGACCGTCCCACCGGCCTCGACCTGCAGGCCGTGGGCGACTTGGAGCCGTACTGGGAGGGCGTGCGGAAGATCTACGCGCCGTTCGAGGCGGGCCTCGCCTCCCCGACCGGCCGGGTCTACCACCACGAGATCCCCGGCGGCCAGCTGTCCAACCTGCGCACCCAGGCCGTCGCGCTCGGCCTCGGCGACCGCTTCGAGGACATCGAGGCGATGTACGCGGCCGCCGACCGCATCCTCGGCCGCCTGGTCAAGGTCACCCCGTCCTCGAAGGTGGTCGGCGACCTGGCCCTGCACCTGGTCGGCGCCGGTGTCTCCCCGGAGAACTTCGAGGAGACACCCGACCGGTTCGACATCCCCGACTCGGTCATCGGCTTCCTCCGCGGCGAGCTGGGCACCCCGCCCGGCGGCTGGCCCGAGCCGTTCCGCACCAAGGCGCTGAAGGGCCGGGCGGCGCCCAAGCCCGCGCCCGAACTGTCCGCCGAGGACCGCGAAGGACTGGCGAAGGACCGCCGGGCCACCCTCAACCGGCTGCTGTTCCCCGCCCCGACCCGGGAGTTCGACACCCACCGGCAGGCCTACGGCGACACTAGCGTCCTGGACAGCAAGGCCTTCTTCTACGGCCTGCGCCCGGCCAAGGAGTACGCCGTCGATCTGGAGCCCGGCGTCCGGCTGCTGATCGAACTGCAGGCGATCGGCGAGGCCGACGAACGCGGTATGCGCACCGTGATGTCCACGCTCAACGGCCAACTGCGCCCCATCCAGGTCCGCGACCGGTCCGCGGCCTCGGACGTCCCGGTGACGGAGAAGGCCGACCGCGCCAACCCCGGTCATGTGGCGGCGCCGTTCGCCGGCGTGGTGACCCTGGCGGTGGCCGAGGGCGACGAGGTCGCCGCCGGCGCCACCGTCGCCACCATCGAGGCGATGAAGATGGAGGCCACCATCACCGCCCCCAAGGCAGGCAGGATCTCCCGTCTGGCCATCAACCGCATCCAGCAGGTGGAGGGCGGCGACCTCCTGGTCGAACTGGCGTGACGAGCCGCGCTCCCAGGGGTGTGAGGAACGACTGCGCGACCAACCACAACGAACCGTCAGACGGCCGACGGCAGGTCACGGCAGACGCGTCTCCACACCCCCCTCCGCCCTGCAGAGCGCTCAACGCAAGGCAGTGACAAGCAAGTTCGGGTCCCGTTGCTGGAAATACGCCGCACCCGGCACATACACGGTGCGCCCCCGGACGGCCACAGCCGTCGGGTTGGACAGCCCGTCCCGCGCGGAGAGCACAGCCGAGGCGCTGCCGTCCGGACGCACCATGGTCAGCGCGTTGGCACTGTCCCGCGCGGCCAGCACGGTCGTCCCGGAGCCCGTGAAGGCGAAGTCGTCGATGCCGTCCAGCCCGTGGGCCCGCGTCTCGGCCGGACCGGCGGAGCCGTCCGCGCGGACCGGGATGCGCAGCAGCGTGCCGCGGTCGCTGTTGGACACCCACACCGCGTCGTCATGGATCTTGACGCCGTTGGCACCGAAGCCGGGGGCGGGCGTACCGAGCGGAGCGAGGGCCGTGCCCGTCGCCCAGGCCGTGGCCGGGCCGCCTCCCTGAGGGACGCGCCAGACCGTGGCACGGACCGAGTCGGTGGCGTAGAGCACCCCGCGATGCTCGTCCAGCGCCAGGCCGTTGGGAAAGCCGTTCGCCGGCAGCTCGGTGATCTGCTCGGGTTCCCTGCCGGGGGTGAGGCGCCAGATGCCGGTCTGTCCGGTGCCGGTGGCGAAGCCGACATACAGCGTGCCGTCGTGTGCGCGCACGACTCCGGTGACGAGGGCGCTGTGGAACAGGGGGGTGGACGGGCGGGGCACGTCCGGCAGGGTCGCGCGGATCCGGGTGCTGCCGTCCGGGGCGACATGCGCGACCTGGCGGGCGAAGGCGAAGGTCAAGTCGGCGGAGCCGTCGGGTTCGAGCGCGATGTTCTCGGGGGTCTGGCCGGCGGCCAGATCGAAGTGGGCGATGATGCGCGCGCCGGTGACCAGGGGCTCGTCGCCGACGGCCGGAGCCGCCGCGACCAGGCCGAGCGCGAGCACGGCCGCGGCGGCACCGGCGAGGCTGGGGAGTCGGGGCATGTGACCTCTCTTCGGACGGCGCACGGGGCGCCGCGGACAAGGTCACACCAACATGACGGGCGAGGGCCGCCGGCCCGGGGAGTCGGGCCGGAAAGTCGCTCGCGCGGACCACGACCCGGCGCCCCACGAGGCGCATGCGAGTGGCGGTCCGGTGCCGCACCGGGCCGCCATCGACGCGAGGGCGTCAGTCCCAGAGCGGGTAGGTCATGACCGGCTTGAACGTATCCGGCCGGGCCTCGGTGTAGGTGAGGCTCATCAGCGTGTAGTGCTGCACACGCGGATCCTTCTTCCAGGGCTTGGGGTCGTCGAGCCGTACGGTCACGGGGTAGGCGTGGAAGCGGCCGGCCGCGCAGTACGGCTTGCAGTCGTTGACCATGTTCACACCTGTGGCCGTCGCCCCGTGCGAGTTCCACTGCGACCAGTGGAGTCCGATGAGGCGGCTGTTGCCGTCGCCGCAAGCCAGGATGAAGTCGGCGGGGCGGATGTTCTTCTGCCAGGTGCAGTCGACGAGGACGGGGCGTGGGCGCCTGGCCTGGGCGGCCGCGGAACTCGTCGTGGCCGTCGTGGGTGGACTCGCCGAAGCCGTCGTCATGGCCGCCGTAAGAAGGGCGCCTGCCGCGAGGATGACCGCCGTCCCTGTCACTGATCCGCGCATGGTCGCTCCCACCCGTTGTGCTGTGTCCGACCTCACACGACGCTACGGCCCTACGGCCGATTCCACCAGTCGCGCAGGTCGGGCCGCGTGTCAGCCATGTGTGACGGTCAGGGCGTAGAACGCGACACGGGCGCCGTTGGTGGTGCTGTCCGAGGAGGACTGGTTGTAGGAACCGGCCTTGAAGTACTGCTTGTACTGGTTGAAGGACGAAGGGATGGCGTAGTGGGTGGTGGTGCCGTCGACCGTCAGGTCGATGGTGTTCCCGCCCGCGACGGCGATGGTGTAGCTCCAGGTCCTGCCGACCGGCACATGGCCCACGGTGTGCGGAGTCTGCCCGCCGGACGGCGAGTTCTCCGTGCCGAGGACGATGTCACCGCCTGCGTGGTAGTACAGCTCCAGCAGCGGCTTGGTGGAGGAGCCGCCGCTGCCGAGGTGGATCTGGCCGACGCACACGTTCTTCGTCACGGACACCACGCGCAGGGTCGCGCTCATCTTGTGCGAACCGGACAGTGCCCAGTCGGCGGCGCTGCCGTCGCGGTTCATCTCGCGCAGCTCGGAGCGGGCGTAGTGGGAGTTCGGCGTGGTGACGCCCTTCTCGGGCGCCCAGAAGGTCATCGCGCCGTCGTGCGTGTCGGTGTAGAAGTACGCGTCCTGGTAGCCGTTCGCGCCCTGCAGCCGGGACGGCGGGATGGTGGTCGGGCTGCCGGGGGAGCCGACGGGCTCCTGCAGCTCCCAGACGGACAGGTCGAAGGTGCCGCCGGGGGCGGCATGCGGGTCGGCGGCGAGGGCGCCGGGGCCGTCGAGCAGGCAGAGGGCGAGGGCGAGGCCCGCGGCGGTCGGCACCGCGAGGAGCCGGGTTCGGGTCATGAGGGTCCCTTCGTCGGACCGGACGTCGGACCGAAGGATGCGTTCATGTTCATGAACGCTGAACGCATCCTTGGTCGCCGATGACCCGAGAAGCTAGAGGTCTGAACCAGACACGTCAAGAGGTTCAGCAGGCGCCCTCGTCCTGCCACGGCCCCCATTGCGAGGCGCCGGGCACCTCGTTCTGGGTCCACCACTTGGCCTTCCAGTTGTGCTTGTTGTACGAGGCCTCGTCGCCGGCCGTGTACACCGCCGAGGCGCTCCAGGCGGCCTTGCAGGAGGTGGGAGTGGGTGTCGGCGTCGGTGTGGGGGTCGGGGTGGTGCTCGGCGGGGTGGCTCCCGCGAACTTCACCGAGTACTTGGCGAAGTCCCAGTCGCTCTGCGCCACGCTGGAGCAAGTCCCGGATGTACGACCGCCGTTGTCCGGCGGGCTGCACTGGCGGTCGCGGTTCAGGGACCAGAAGGTGAACCGGTCCATGTTGTGGCTCGTCGCGTAGTCCAGCACGGTCTGGAAGTCGGCCTGGGTGAAGATCTCGCCCGTGTCGCTGCGGCCGTTCATGCCGGAGAAGCCCTCGTGGGCGTAGGCGGTGGCCTGGTCCCAGCCGAAGGTCGACTGCAGGATCGAGTTGAAGTTGGTCAGCGCGCCGGTCTGGCTCGCGGCCCCGTTGAACCCGCCGTCGAACGGCATGATGGAGAAGTTGTTCGGGGTGAAGCCCTGGGACTTGGCCTCCAGCAGCATCTGCTTGCCGAACCAGCCGGTGCCGTCCGCGGTGCCGGCCGTCGTCACGGAGACGTAGAGGCCGGGGTTGTTCTGCTGGAGGATCTTGGCGGCGCCGATCTCGTTGTGGATCGCCGCCGTGTTCTCGTACTCCGGCTCCTCCAGGTCGAAGTCGATGGCGTGCAGCCCGTACTTGGTGATGACCTGCTGGTAGGCCGCCGCCGTGGATGCGGCGTCCGCGCAGGCCTGGCCGAGCTTCGTGCCACCGTAGCCGCCGATCGAGACCGACACGTCACCGCCCTTGGCGCGGATCGTGTTGATCATCGACTGTACGGCCGTGTCGGATTCGACGGACGCGGTGCCGCCCCAAGTGGGCGAGCAGCCGCCGCCGTTGGGGGCGAGGATGAAGGCCAGCTGGAAGGCCTTGAGGCCGGTGGCGTCCATGATGACGCCCGGGTTCGGCGGGTCGTTGTCCAGTGGCATCAGATAGGGGGCGGCGGCGTACCACCGGTTGCCGAGTGCGGTGGTCGCGCCCGAGGCGTTGCTCGCGACGAGCGCGGTGGTGCCCGCGGCGGCCAGTGTGACGGCCGCCGCCGCGCCCAGACATGCCCGAAGACGTCTCACTGCGTGCCTCCAGAGGGTGGGGTGGGGAGGTCCCCAGGGCAGGGGAGCCCCACCCTCCGGGAGCTGTTGCGGTCACGTCAATGAGTTGGACTAGACCAACCCACTCTTTGGACTAGACCATACGATTCCTTTACCTCTCGTCGACCAGGCGCACGGTGAACCCGCGGTCGAGCGGCAGACTCGGCGTGGTGATCGTCGTGATGTGCGTGCCCGGGTCGAACGACCACGCGGAGTCGGGCAGTTGGCGGCCGTCGAGCAGGACGCGTGCGGGCGCCGCGGCACCGTGCACGGTGAACCGGTACGAGCGGGCGTCCACCTTGCCGGCGTAGTCACCCTTGCCGGCGCCCACCGAGGCGGTCGTGCCGCCATCGTCGGCGCGCACGGACACGCGCTGGGTCGCTGCCGCGCCCTTCGCGAAGTCGCGGGTCGTCCCGTCGTCCTCGTAGAGCGTGTAGCGGCTTGTGCCGTGGGTCGCCGGATACAGGTCCCAGTCCAGCTCATGCCGGTCCCGGGTCTGCCAACTCGTCGTCTCCTTCGGCCACATGGGCACGATCGCGCCCGCGCGCACGAACAGCGGGAGCGTGTCGAGCGGGGCGTGATAGCCGTTGATCGTGGTCGGGCCCTGGTAGGTGCGGCCGGTCCAGTAGTCGGTCCAGGTGCCCTTCGGCAGATAGATGCCGTCGCGGGTGTCGGAGTCCTGGTAGACCGGGGCGACGAGGAAGTCGGGCCCGGACAGGAACTCGTACTTCGCCTGATCGGAAAGCGTGCCCGGATCGTCCGGGTACTCCAGCCACAGCGGACGCACCGCGCCCACCCCGGTCTTCGCGGCCTCGGCGGACAGGGTGTACATGTACGGCAGCAGCCGTTCCTTCAGCTGAAGGTACTTGCGGTTGATCGAGGTGTACGGCTCGCCGTCGAGCCACGGCTGCTGGTCGGCGGGCTTGCCGGTGGTGAGGTCGCTCGCCCAGCCGTCCATGGTCATGATGGCCGGTAGGAACGCCTTCCACTGCAGGTCGCGGGCGTACATCTTGGCATCGTGGCGGTAGATGCTGCCCACGTCGCCGGTGTTGTAGGCGATGCCGGACATGGTCGCCCCGGCGTAGGTCGGGATCTGCCAGCGGATGTAGTCCCAGGACAGCTTCTGGTCGCCGCTCCACAGCACCCCGCAGCGCTGGGCGCCCGCCCAGGACACCGGCAGCCAGACGAAACCGCGCGCGTCGCTGTTGTCCTCGATGCCCTTCTTGGCGGCGTCGCAGGCGTCCAGCGCGAACTTGTAGCCGTTGCCGACCCAGGCCACGTCCAGCTTGGCCACCCGCTGGCCCGCCTTGACCTGGCCGGCGAGTTTGTCGATGCCGTCCTGGGTCCACAGGCCGAGCTGGGCGTGGTGGTCCTGCAGGCCCTTGGCGGTCTGCTCCAGGTTCTCGTATCCGCAGCCGTAGCCGTCGTTGACCAGCATCCAGCCGAGCGGCATCTGGTGCTCGGTGTACCCGTCGGCGATCTTCAGCGCGTCCAGGGTGTGCCGCTCGCCCCGGTTGGCGTTGTGCAGGTAGCAGTCGGAGTCGCCGGGTTCGAGGCCGTACACCGGTGGCATGAACGGCTTGCCCGTCAACTGCGTGTACTTGTCGATGACGTGCTTGGCATCACCGAGGAAGTAGTAGGCGTCCAGGCGCCGTTCCTGCTGTCCCGTGGTGACCGGCGAGCCGAAGGTGTACACGCCCGGTGCGAAGGTGTTGCGGAAGACGCCGTAGCCCGCGCTGGAGAGGTAGAAGGGCTGGGAGTTGTTGTAGCCGCCCTCGTTCCAGTCGAAGCTGTTGGACACATACATCGTCCGGTCGCGGTGCGAGAAGCTGCCGTTCTGCTCGCCGCCGCCGAAGAACTGCTCGTCCGTGCCTCGGGTGAGGCTCTGCCGCATCCCGCCGGTCGACCAGCGCAGTGGCTTGTCCTCCTGCCAGATCCGGGTGCGGTTGTCGGGTTTGTACAGCCCGAAGCGCAGCGGCTTCTTGTACACGCGCAGCACGGCCTGCGGGGAGCGGATGCCGTAGTAGTCGCCCGCGTCGAAGGACGAGGTGTGCCGCTGGAGAGCGGGCTCCTTGCGGACGATCGCGGTCCCCGCGGGGTCGCTGAGCGAACCGGACGGGTCGGCCTGGAGACGCAGTTGGCCATCCGTCAGAAAGTCGGCCTGTGCCGTCAGCTGACCGGCCCTGACGGTGTAGCTCCCGTCGCCGCCCGAGAAGGACGTGAGGTCGCCGGCGTCCGTGGTCGCGGGCAGATACGCGGTGCCCGTGAAGGAGTTGCCGTGCACGTCGTACGGCACGACCAGCACGTGGTACGTCCCCGACGCCCGCGGGATGACCGTGGCTTCCGGGTCGGCGGTGCCCGCGCTGGACGCCACCTGCTTGCCGTGGTCGTCGTACACGTACAGGTCGAAGTCGTCGGAGGGCTTCTCCCACTTGACCGACAGCGGGACGCCGCCCTCGGGGTTGTCGTCCCAGTAGCCCTCCGGTACCGAGACCGTCAAGTCGAAGCGGTCGCAGACCTTGTTGTCGGGGTCGGCGGCGGCGCCGGGACAGCTCTCGGTGCCGCCGCCGGTGCCCTTGGCGTAGACCGGGCTCTGCCAGCTGACGTTGCTGTGAGCGGGGTCGAGTACGGCGCCGGAGGCGGTGGCGGCGGCCTGGGCGGGCGCCGGGCCGGTGAGCACGGTGGCCGCCAGGGCTGCCGCCAGCCCCAGCGGTACCCAGGCCGGCCACGGCACGCGGTGTCGCAGTCTTCGCGGTCTTGGCACTCTTCGCACGGCGGAACAGCTCCCCTCGCAGCACTGCGGACTGACTGTTCTTGCGGTTCTTGCTCGGATGCGCTCGAAAGGAGCGTCAATCGAGCAACTTCACGCACGAAGACTCGGGGTTGGCGCAGGTTCATGTCAAGAGCCGGGACCTTGGCGGCTCATGACGTCACTGTCCTCCTTCGCGAACGGCATGGTGATGCTCCTTGACTGACGGTGTGTCAGAGAGAGCTGCCCGTGGTGAGCAGGTCGTCGAGGCCGGCCCGGCGGAAGAAGTCGGCGCGGATCCGGTCGGCCACCGCCGAGACGACCTCGCTGCCGTCACGGGCGGGATCGACATGGGTGCGCAGCGGGCGGCGGCCGGCGGGCAGCTCCACCAGCCGTACGACAGCCCGGGCCACGTCCGCCGCGTCCGCGTCCGGCGGGATCAGTGCCGCGAGCCGCTCGTCCAGCCCGGACAGCAGGGCGCCGTAGCGCTCGTCGTAGGCGGCCGCGCGCCCGGTGTCGGCGGGGGTGCCGGCATGCAGGAAGTGGTTCGTGCCGGAGGTGAAGGCGCCCGGCACGACGATCGCGGTGTCGATCCCGAACCGGACCAGCTCACCGGCGTAACTGACCGCCAGCGCGTCCAGTGCCGCCTTCGCCGCGAAGTACGGCCCCAGGAACGGCGGGCACCCGCCGCGTGTGCTGGAGCTGCCGATCCACACCAGCAGTCCTTCCCCGCGCTCCCGCAGACGGGGCAGCACGGCCCGGTTCACCCGCTGGGCGCCCAGGACGTTGACGTCGTACAGGTCCGCCAGCTGCCCGGGGGTGAACGCCTCGGCGGGCCCGGTGACCATGTGGCCCGCGTTGTGGACCACCACGTCCAGCCGGCCCTCGGCGGCCAGCACCCGGGCCACGGCCGCATCCGCGGAGTCCTGGGAGGTGACGTCCAGCTCGACGGCGTGCAGGGCGACGCCGAGCCCGGCCGCGTACCGGTCCAGGGCCGCCACGGCGGGCGCGTTGCGGCCGGTCGTCTGCCGGATGCCCGCGTAGACGGTGTGCCCGGCGTCGGCGAGGGCGCGCACGGTCAGCGCGCCGAAGCCGCTGGAGGCACCGGTGACCAGGATCGTTCGACGAGTGTCGGGATGCATGATTCCTCCCTGGGAGCGGGCGGTGGCGGGATGGCGACGGTGGTGTCGCGGTCGGCGGTGTGTGCGAGGGGCGCGGCGTCAGACGATGCCGCCGTTGGCGCGCACGACCTGGCCGTTGACCCAGCGGCCGGCGGGGGAGGCGAGGAGCGCCACCACCTCGGCGATGTCCGCGGGCGTGCCGAGGCGCTCCAGCGGCGGCTGCGCCGCGAGACGCACAATGGTCTCCTCGTCCTTGCCGTCCAGGAACAGATCGGTGGCCGTGGGCCCGGGGGCCACGGCGTTCACGGTGACGTCCCGGCCGCGGAGCTCGCGGGCCAGCACCGGGGTCAGCGCCTCGACCGCGCCCTTGCTCGCGGAGTAGGCGCCGTACTCCGGGAACGCCAGGGCCACCACCGACGTGGAGAAGGCGACGAACGAGCCGCCCCGGCGCAGGGTGCGCGCCGCCTCCCGGGCGACCACGAAGGTGCCGCGGATGTTGGTGCGGTGCAGCGCGTCCAGCTCCGCGAGCTCCAGCTCGGCGATCGGCGCGAGATACATCCGGCCCGCCGCGTGCACCACGACGTCCACTCCGCCGAACTCCGCGGCGGCCGTACCGAACAACTCGGCGACCTGCCGTTCGTCGGCGACATCGGCGCGCACGGCGACCGCGCGGCCGCCGGCCGCGGTGACCTCCTCGACGGCGGCCTCGGCCAGGTCGCGGTTGCCCGCGTACCCGATCACGATGGCGCAGCCCTCGGCGGCGAGCCGGCTCACGGTCGCCCGGCCGATGCCGCGCGAGCCTCCGGTGACGACGGCGACACGGGGTGCCGAGGGGGTGGTTGCTTCGGTGGACATGAGATCTCCCGTCGCTCAGGGCGGCGTGGTGCCCGGTGGGTGACCCCACCCTGGGCCGCCGTACCGGAGCCGGCCACGGCTGCGCTCACCCGGGGGTCGGCAACCCCTGGCTACGGCCGCCCCGAGACGCGACGATGGACGGCGTGAACCATGCCGAACTGGCCGCCTTCCTGAAGTCCCGGCGCGACCGGGTCCGCCCCGCCGACGTCGGCTTGCCCACGGGCCCCCGCCGCCGGGTGCCGGGCCTGCGGCGCGAGGAGGTGGCCCAGCTGGCCGGGCTGTCCGCCGATTACTACACCGAACTGGAGCGGGGCCGCGGCGTCCAGCCCTCCACACAGGTGCTGGGCGCCCTCGCCCGCGCCCTGCGGCTCGGCGGCGACGAACGCGACCACCTCTTCCATCTCGCCGACCGCCCCCGGCCGCCCGCCGCGAGCGGACCCGCCGCGCTCGTCCAGCCCGCCCTGCTCGGCCTGCTGGACCGGCTCACCACGACCCCCGCCCAGGTCATCACCGACCTGCACGAGCCCCTCGCGCAGAACCCCCTCGCCGTGGCGCTGCTCGGCGCGATGCCGCCCGGACGCGGGCCCGAGCGGAGCTTCGTGTACCGCTGGTTCACCGACCCCGACGCCCGCGGTCTGTACCCGGCCGAGGACCACCCGCACCACTCCCGCGTCTTCACCGCCGACCTCCAGGCGGTCGCGGCCCGGCGCGCCAAGGACACCGACGTCAACCGGCTGGTGGCCGCGCTGCGCCGGCGCAGCGCGGAGTTCGCCGAGCTGTGGGAGCGGCGGGAGGTGGCTCTGCGCCGCACCGACCACAAGCGGATCGTGCACCCCTCGCTCGGCGTCATCGAGTTGGACTGCCACAGCCTGTTCAGCGAGGACGGCCGCCAGCGGCTGCTGTGGTTCAGCGCCCCGCCCGGCACCGAGGGAGCCGCCCAGCTCGAACTGCTGTCGGTGATCGGCACACAGGATCTGGGCGCCCCGGCGGACGAGCCGGGGCCGCGGTCCCGCTGAGGTGCCGGGGAGTTGTCACCGATGTCGGCAGACCCGTGGCGAACCGTCCGCTGCCTGAGGCACCCTTGACGGCGTGCGTACTGTTTCGGGAGGTTTGGGCAGTGGCGCACGGAGGGGATTTTCCGCGCACATCGGAACCAGTGGCAGGACGCGCCCGGCGCGTCATGGGGGGAGCGATCGCCCATGCGATCCATCAGCCATGATCCACACGCTTCACCGACCCGGACCGGCTCCGGCACACCGCTCGTGGAGCCGGCGGAAGGGCGGTCGAACTGACGTGGAGATCACCATCCACAGACCCGGCGAGCTGACGCCCGAGCTGCGCGGAGCCTGGCACCGCGCGATGGACGAGTCGCCCGAGTACGCCAATCCCTTCCTCGCCCCGGAGTTCGCGATCGGCGTCGGCCGGTACCGGGCCGGGGCGCGGGTGGCGGTTCTGCACGAGAAAGGGGTGCCCGCGGGCTTCTTCGCGTACGAGCGGGGGCCGTTCGGCACCGGGCGGGCCATCGGGCTCGGGCTGTCCGACTGCCAGGCGCTCGTGCACCGGCCCGGAGTCACGTGGGACGCCGGGGAACTGCTGCGGGCCTGCGGGCTCAGCATCTTCGAGTTCGACCATCTGGTCCAGGAACAACGGCCGTTCGCGCCGCACATCACGGGCACCTTCGCCTCACCGGTGATCGATGTGAAGCCCGGCGACGGCGGCTATCCGGAGTGGCTGCGCGGCACCTATCCGGGACTGGCCAAGACGACCCTGAAGAAGGAACGGCGGCTCGGCCGGGACATCGGTGAGGTGCGGTTCGTCTTCGACGAGCGCGACCCGGAGGTGCTGCACACGCTCATGCGGTGGAAGTCCGCCCAGTACCGCAGGACCGGCCGCATGGACCGGTTCGCCCGGCCCTGGATCGTCGCTCTGGTCGACCATCTCTTCCGGGTCCAGGAGGAGCATTTCACCGGAGTGCTGTCCGTGCTGTACGCGGGCGACCGGCCGGTCGCGGCCCACTTCGGCCCCCGTTCGAGCACGGTGCTGGCGGCCTGGTTCACCGCCTACGACCCCGAACTGCACTACTACTCACCGGGGTTGATGATGCATCTGCGGACCGCCGAGGCGGCCGCCCGGGCCGGGGTGACCCTGGTCGACCTGGGCCGCGGCGACAAGGAGTACAAGGACTGGCTCAAGACCCGCGAACTGCGGGTCGCCGAGGGCTTCGCCGCCCGCGCCCATCCGGTGGCGCTGGCCCAGCGGCTCTGGCGCCGGCCGGTCCGCGGACTGCGCAACACCGTGCTGGCCCACCCCGGGCTGCGAGATCCGGCCGACCAACTGCTCAAGGCAGTGGGCCGGTTCCGCACCCAGGGCGTGCCGGCGGGTTCCCCGGTCGCCGGGAAGAACCACGTCCCGGAGCGGTAGCTACTGGCAGGTTCTCGTCAAAATTTCGCCAAGCGGCGGACGTTTTCGCGCCAGAGTGGTCGGGTCTCCTGCGTCGGCAGTGTCGATGCATCCCGGGAGGTCCCTGGTGTCCGTACCAACCCGCAGAAGACGGTGGTTCACGCTGTGCGCGCTCACCGCTTCCGCCGCTCTCGTCGCGATCCCCCCGTCCGCCGCCTCCGGGCGCTCGTCGAGTCCCTTCGGCGTCCGTGAGCTCGGTCGACTCGCCAAGGAACGCGAGCAGTCGGTGGGCGCCATGTCCCCGCACACGGCGGCGGGCGACGGCAACGAGGCGGACGAGATCGCCGAGGGCGCGGACCAGTACGCCGAGGCCCGCACCTCACCCGGCGTCGTCGCACCGGGCGCCTACGGCGCCGCCTGGCACGACCTCACCAACCTCAGCAGCACGGGCGGCAGTTGGCGCAACATCACCGACCTGCCGTACAACTCCGACGACCCCCGCTACCGCGACATCGACTCCAACTCCAGCGGCGGCGGCGGAAACGTCACCGGGCGGATGGCGGCGGTGGCCGCCGACGACGACGGCTACGTCTACGCGGGCAGTGCCGGCGGCGGAGTGTGGCGCTCGGGCACCGGCGGCGGCCACTGGCAGCCCATCAGCGACCGGCTGCCCGCCCAGTCCACCGGCGCGCTCGCCCTCGACGGCGCGGGCCGGCTGTGGCTGGCCACCGGCGAGGCCACCACCAACTCCGACGCCTATGCCGGCAGCGGCGTCTACGTCCTCACCCACCCGCACCACGGCACCTTCTCCGCCCGCAGCCGGGTCGGCGGCGCCGAGCTGGAGAGCACCACCATCCACGAGCTGCGCTTCGCCGGCGACACGGTGTGGGCGGCCACCAGCAAGGGTGTATGGAGCCACTCCACCGAGCGCCTGGACGGGCCGTGGAAGCTGGAGTTCGCGCCCAACCCCGACTACCTGCCGGGCGGTTCGAAGGCGGGCGACCCGAGCGCGCCGTACAAGAACATCGCCAACGACATCGCCATCGACCCCACGGACCCCGCCAAGGTGGTCCTCGCCGTCGGCTGGCGCGGCGGCGACGACTACAACGGCTTCTACACCAAGGCGGGCGGCACCTGGACCCGGATCACCAGCGGCCTCGGTGATCTGCCGGCCGACGCCGCCGACGTCGGCAACGTCACCTTCGCCCGCTCCGCCGACGGCTCCCGCTACTACGCCATCGACCAGTCCCCACAGCAGCTGAGCACCAACCCGGACAGCGGCCTGGAGGGCATCTACGTCGCCAAGTCCGGCTCGCCGGCCGGGCCCTGGACGAAGATCGCCGACTACAAGGGCCTGGCCGCCGACAACTCCGCGCTGACCACGGCCGGTTACATGCCCGGTGTCCAGGCCTGGTACAATCAGTTCCTCGCCGTGGACCCGAGCGACGCGCAGCACGTGTACGCCGGTCTGGAGGAGGTCTACGAGACCAAGGACGGCGGCGGCGCCTGGTCCACCGTAGGTCCGTACTGGAACTTCCCCTTCTCCTGCTGGAGCATCGACCCGTCCCGGCAGACCGGCGCCTGCAGCCAGACCACCCACTCCGACCAGCACGGCGTCGCGATCGGCCGCTACCACGGCAAGAGCTTCGTGTACGTCGGCAACGACGGCGGCGTCTACAAACGCCCGGTGAACGGCGCCCAGGACGCCTCCGGGCACGCCACCGACTGGACGTCCCTGAACGACGGCACCATCGACACCCTGCAGTACTACTCCGTCGGCATCGGCCGGGACCTCGACCACGGCGGGCTCTCCGTCACCGGCGGCCTCCAGGACAACGGCCAGTCCATCCTGCGGAGCAACGACACCGTGATGGGCTCCAACTTCGGCGGCGACGGCGGCGACACGCTCACCGATCCGGCCAACGGCTGCAACATCGCCCAGGAGTACGTCTACCTCGCCGTCCAGGTCACCCAGAACTGCGCTGTGAACAACGGCAGTTGGAGCACGGACGCGACCAAGGCCACCTCGTACGCCGTCGCCCCGCCCGACAACGCCACCAGTGAGGCCCGCTTCATCGCCCCGCTCGCCACGGACATGAAGAACGGCGACACCTGGATCGCCGGAGGGCGCCACATCTGGGTCCAGACACACGGCTACGCCATCCGCAGCGGCTCCGAGTGGACCAGCGTGCACGACCTCGGCAAGGGGCGTACCGCGACCGCCGTGGCCGCGTCCGGCGGCAGGATCTACGCCGCCTGGTGCGGCCCCTGCAACAACCAGGGCTTCGCCCGCGGCATCGCCGTCGGCAACGCGGACGGCACCGGCTGGCACGACATCAGCCTGCCCGCCGACGGGACCGTGCCCAACCGCTACCTCAGCGGCTTCGCCGTCGACCCGGACAACGCCGACCACGTCTTCCTCGCCGTCAACGGCTTCTCCCGGCACTGGACCGAGGGCCCCGGCGCCGGCGTCGGCCATGTCTTCGAGTCCACCGACGGCGGCACCACCTGGAAGGACATCTCGGCCAACCTGCCCGACGTGCCCACCGACTCCGCCCTGGTCACGGCGGACGGCGGCCTCGCCGTCGCCACCGACCTCGGCGTCGTCTACCGCGCGCCGGGCCGCACCGCCTGGCAGCGCATCGGCCGCCTGCCGGCCGTCGCGGTCCTCCAGCTCAAGGCGAGCCCCGACGGCGGCACGCTGTACGCCGCCACACACGGCCGGGGCATCTACACCGTGAAGGTGTGCGACCTGCGCTGACCGCCGCAGCACACCGCAGGGGTGGCCCCTGAGAAACCGGGGTCACCCCTCCCCGCACTACGTCCCGCGCACTGCCCGGCCCACCTCCGTGCGCAGCGCCACGAACCCCGGCAGGCTCCGCGTGGTGATCTGGTCGCGTTCGCCCGGCAGATCGACCGTGAGGTCCCGGACGACGCGGGAGCCGGGGCCGCGGGAGAGGACGACGACGCGGTCGCCGACGTACACGCTCTCGTCGATGTCGTGGGTGACGAACACGATGGTCGTGCCGTCGGCGCGATGGACCTCCAGGAGCAGGTCCTCCAGATCCTCCCGGGTACCGGCGTCCAGCGAGCCGAACGGCTCGTCCATGAGCATCAGGGAGGGCCGGCAGACCAGGGCACGGGCGATGGCGACCCGCTGCTGCATGCCGCCGGACAGCTCCCCGGGACGGCGCCGGGCGACCCCGCGCAGCCCGACGCGTTCCAGGATCGTGTCGGCCTCGGCGCGGCGGGCGGCGCGCCCGAGGCCCCGGCGGCGCAGCGGCAGGGCCACGTTGTCGCGAACGGTGAGCCAGGGCAGCAACGAGCGGCCGTACTCCTGGAAGACCACCGCGAGCCGCTCCGGCACACCGGTCACCGGCGTCCCGTCGACCGTGACTGTGCCCTCCTGCGCGGGCAGCAGCCCGGCGATGGTCCGCAGCAGGGTGGACTTGCCGCAGCCCGAGGGCCCCACCACGCTGAGGAGTTGCCCGTCGGGCACGGTGAGGCTGATGCCGTCCAGGACGTGCTGGTCGCCGAAGTGCCGGCTGACGGAGTCGAGGCGCAGCATCCCTCACCCGGCCCAGGGTTCGTACAGGGTGCCCGCGCTGCCGGTGACCCGCAGGTGCAGCAGGAAGGGGCCCGCGTCGTCGCCGCGCCCCAGTGCGTGGTCCAGTGCGGCCGGCAGTTCCCCGGCGTGCTCGGCGCGGGCCGCCGGGCAGCCGAAGGACTCCGCGAGCGCCGCGAAGTCGATGCCGGCGATGTCCGTACCGGGCAGGGACGCGATGCCGATCCGGCGGCCGAGCGCGCGGACGGCCGCGTAACCGCCGTTGTCCAGCAGGACGTAGGTGACCGGAGCCGCGTGCCGGGCCGCGCTCCACAGTGCCTGCACCGAGTACAGCGCCGAACCGTCGCCGACCACGCACACCACCCGGCGCCGGTCGGCGAGCGCCCGGCCGACCGCGAGCGGCAGGCCCCAGCCGAGCGCCCCGCTGCCCGTGGTCAGGAAGCCTCCGCTCAGCTCGATGGGCACGCGCGCGTGCAGCGTGTCACGGTGGCTCGGCGCCTCCTCGACGAGGACCCGGTCGTGCGGCAGCCGGGCGCGCAGCAGGTCGAAGAAAAGCTCCGGGGTGATGTGCCCCTCGGCGCGGGCCGGGACGGGACCGGGCCTGGGCGGCGGCGGATCGCGGTCGGACTCCTTCAGCAACGAGGTGAGCCGGGCCAGCGCGGGCCGCAGAGTGGTGACGAGGCTGGTCCCGGTGGGCAGCCAGGCGGCCTGGCCGGGGTCGCAGTCCAGGTGGAACAGCTCGGTGCCGGGCGCGAGCGGCGGTCCCTCGTCCGCCACGTGGTACGTGAACACCGGTGCCCCGAGGGCGACCACCACGTCGTACGGGGCGAGGCGCGCGGCCAGTTGACGGGCGACCGGCGGCAGGAACCCCTGGAACAGCGGGTGCGACTCCGGGAAGCCGGAGCGGCCGGAGAGCGGGCTGATCCACACCCCGGCCCGGATCCGCTCGGCCAGCGCCCGCACCGGCTCCAGCGCGTCCTCGTCGTCCACGCCCGGGCCCACCACCAGCGCCGGGCGCGCACAGTCGGCCAGCCGCCCGGCGAGCGCGGCGAGGGCGTCCGGGTCGGCCGTGAACGCCGAGTGCACCGTGCGGGGTACGACGGGCTCGGTCGGCCGGTCCCAGTCGTCCTCGGGCACGGACACGAACACCGGGCCGCGCGGATGCGTCATCGCGAGCCGGTGCGCCTCGGCGAGCACGGCCGGGACATCCTCGGCCCGCTCCGGCTGACGGGCCGACTTCACGTACGGGCGCGGGAACACGGCCGGTTCGTCGGCGCCCAGGAACGGCCGCAGCTGGATCAGCGAGCGCGCCTGCTGCCCCGCCACGATCACCAGCGGCACCCGGTCCCGGAAGGCGTTGAACACCGCGCCGAGCGCGTGCCCCACCCCGCCGGCCGAGTGCAGGCTGACGAAGGCGGCACTCCGGGTGCCGAGGGCATGACCGGCCGCCATGCCGACGGCGACGGACTCCTGCAGGCCCAGCACATAGGTGAAGTCGTCCGGCCAGTCCCGGAACATCCGCAGCTCCGTGGAGCCCGGATTGCCGAAGACCGTGGTCATACCGGTGTCGTGCAACAGCCGTACGACCGCGTCCCGGACCGTGGTCGTCGTCATGCCGTCCTCCCTCGGGACGTCCGTGGGCCGACGAGCCGTTTCTCGACCGCCAGCAGACCGGTGTTGAGGAGATACCCGAGCGCGCCGAGCAGCAGCAGTGACGACCACACGGTGAGCAGGTCGGAGCGGGTCTGGGCGTCGGTGAGCGTGAAGCCGATGCCGTTGTCGCTGCCCGGCAGCAGCTCCGAGAACACCATCAGGATCAGGGACAGCGACAGACTGAGCCGGAGCCCCGCGAAGATCCGGGGCAGCGCCGACGGCAGGATCAGGAACCACAGCCGTTCGGGCGCCGTCAGCCGCAGCACGGCCGTCACTTCCAGCCGCAGCGGATCGGTGGCCCTGGCGCCCTCGGCCGAGTTCACCAGTACCGGCCATACGGCGCTGAACGCGATCGACGCCACCTGCATCGGCGTACCGAAGTCGAAGACGACGACGAACACCGGCACCAGCGCGGGCGGCGGCACGGCCCGCGCGAACTGCAGCACCGGGTCGCACAGTGCGTATGCCACCCGGGAGCAGCCCATGGCGATCCCCAGGGCGACCCCGGCAACGGCGGCGAGCGCGAACCCGGCCGCCATCCGGCCGAGGCTCGGCAGGATGGTGTCGACGGCGGCCGGGGTGAGGAACAGATGGCCGACGGGCCCCGAGAACCACAGGTCACGGGCGTGCCGGGCGATGCGCAGCGGCGGCGGGAAGTAGACGCTGTTCTGCGCACGGGCGGCCAGCTCCCAGCAGACCACGGCGAGGAGGAGCACCGCCCAGCGCAGGAGGAAGGGGACGGCGGTGGCGCGGGGCGCACCGGCCGCGGATCCGGGCCGCCACCCGTTGCCGAGAGCCGGCCTGTTGCCCGGCATCCAGCTGTTGCCCTGCACCCGGCCGTTGCCCTGCACCCGCCCCTCGCCCTGCGTCCGACTGCTGCCCGGTGTCTCCCCGTAGCCCTGTGTCTCCGTCACGGCCTGCCCCGCTCCGGCGTCCGTGGCTCCGGGCGGGATTCCCGCGCCCAGGCGAACAACCGCCGCTCCGCACCGACCAGTACGCCGTTGATCACCAGCCCGAGAGCGCCCGCCCACACCACCCCGGCCAGTACATCCCGGGTGCCGTCCGGATCCGTCTGGGCCTGGGCGATGAAGATGCCGAGGCCCTGGCCGAAGCCGGAGAGCAGCTCCGTCGCGACGGCGAGGATCAGGGCGACCGCGGCCGAGATCCGCACCCCGGCGGCGATGAACGGGGCGGTCGCCGGCAACTCCACCCGCAGCAGCACCGCGAGCCGCCCGAACCCGAAGGCGCGCAGGGTGTCCTTGGCCAGCGGGTCGGTCTCGCCGAGGCCGTAGACGGTGTTGAACAGCACCGGCCACAGCGAGGCGTAGGCGATCAGCGTCACCTCCGTCTCCGTGCCGGATCCGAGCAGCAGCGACACCAGCGGGATCAGCGCGACGGACGGCAGCGGCCGCAGAAACTCGATCACCGCGCGTACGGCGGCCTCCACGACGGGCACCGCGCCCAGCAGCAGCCCCAGCGGCACGGCGATCGCGCAGGCGAGCCCGAGCCCCAGCGCCCACGCCCGCAGCGTCGCCCCGATCCCGTCGAGAAAGGCCGGGTCGGCCGCCAACCGGGCGGCGCGGGCGAGGACTTCGGAGGCAGGCGGCAGATAGCCGCGCCGCACGATCCCCGCCCGGGAGACCGCCTCGCAGACCCCGAAGGCCGTCGCCGCGCCGAGCAGGCCGAGGGGCAGGTCCTGACGCCGTCTCATGTCCCCCGTGTCATTTCGTCCATGTCACTTCGTCTATGCCACTTCGTCTATGTCACTTCGGTCGGGTCATTTCACCAGCAGGGGCGTCGGATCGATGTCCTTCTTCAGCAGCCCCTGGGCGCGCATGAGCCGCACGAGGCGGCGCAGCACGGCCGGGTCGGCGGTCGTCGGATAGGTGGGCAGATGGATCGATGTGGCCTGGTCGGCGCTCACCTTGGCGTACTTCGGCAGCTCCGTGCGCACCGCTCCCGGATCCGCGGCGGCGAGCTTGGCGGCCGCCTCCACGGCACGCCGGAAGCCCTCGGCCGCCTTCGGGTGCTTCTTCACGAAGTCGGCCGTGGTGACGTAGCCGCTGGCCGGCAGGCCCAGTGCCGGTCCCGACCCGCCGTCCAGCAGCACCCGCGCGCCCAACTCGCCCTGGATCGCGGTGTCGAAGGGCTCGACCGCGTGGGCGGCGTCCACCTGGCCCTTCTCCAGGGCGGGCCCCATCTGCGGGAACAGGATCTGCCGGTAGACGGGCCGCTTCGCGCCCTGGGCGTCGAGGATCGCGTTCAGGGTCAGGGACTGGATGTTGTTGAGGACGGCGACGGCGACCTTCTTGCCGGCGAGGTCCGCGGGCGACTTGAGGGCGGAGTCCTTGGGCACGAGGACGTCCATCATGTGCGGCGCGATCCGGACGCCCTCGGCGAGGATGCGCAGGTCCAGGGTGCCCTTCTCGTACGCCTGCAGGTACGTGACGTAGTTCGCGCTCGCGATCACGCTCACCTGGCCCTTGAGCAGCGCGGGCAGCGCCTGGATGCTCTGCTGCACCGGCTGGATGCGCACGTCCAGGCCCTCCTTGGCGAACAGCCCGCGGTCCCGGGCGAGATAGAGGGCGGCCGAGTCGGTGAGCGGCAGCGCCGCGACGGTCAGCTGCTCGCGGCCGTCGCCGGAGGACGAGGTGCCGCCGCTGTCGCAGCCCACGAGGACCAGCGCCGCCGCGGCCACGAGGGCGGCAAGCCGTTGTGTTCCCGAACGTGATCGACGTAATGCCATACCGGCATGACTACCCTCCCTTTGTCATGATCGCTACAGATCGGGTCGGGATTTCGGGGTCTTTGGAGAAATACGCATCGAGAGCTCGCGAGCCGTGCGAACGAGGCGGCGGGCAGGGCGCGTTAGGGTCGCCGTATGGGTCGGCGAGACGTGCGGGACGCGCGGGACGTGGGGATCGTGCACCCCGGCGCGATGGGCGCGCGGGTGGCGGCGCAGGCGGTGGCCGCGGGGGCGCGGGTGTGGTGGGCGCCGGAGGGACGTTCGGCCGGCACCCGGCGACGGGCGGCCGAGGCCGGACTGCGCGGTGCCGCGGACCTGACGGAGCTGGCGGAGCGCTGCGAGACCGTCCTCAGCGTGTGCCCGCCGGCTGCCGCGCTCGACGTCGCGGCGAGCGTGGCGGCGGCCGGGTTCCGGGGCGTGTACGTCGACGCCAACGCGGTCGGTCCCCAACGGATGGGCGAGATCGGCGCGTTGTTCGCAGGCAGTGCGGCGACGCTCGTGGACGGGGGCATCACCGGCCCGCCGCCCCGCACCACCGGGACCACCCGCCTACCTCTCGGGCGAGCCGGACGCGGTCGCGGCCGTGTCCGCCCTCTTCGACGGCACCCTGCTCACCCCGCATCCCCTGACCGGCCCGGTCGGGCGGGCCTCGGCGCTCAAGCTGTCCTTCGCCGCCTACAACAAGATCTCCTACGCCCTCGCCGCGCACGCCTCCGCCCTGGCCGATGCCCATGACGTCCTCGACGAACTGCGGGACCTGGCCGCCCAGGCGCTTGCCGGCACGCCCCTCGCCGATCCGCGGCGACTGGCGACCGCCGGCCCGCGCGCCTGGCGCTGGGAGCCGGAGATGCGGGAGATCGCACAGGCCTGTGAAGAAGCGGGCCTGCCGGGGGACTTCGCGCGGGCCGCGGTTCGGACGTTCGGGCGCTGGGACGAGCACAAGGACGACCGGACGGTGACCGGTGACCGGCTCATCGCTGATCTCCGGGAGGACCTGCGGGACGAGTGAGGCACCGTGGCCGGTCAAGCCGGTGGGCCGGCGATGCGGAGCGGGGCCTTGGGGGCCGGCGGTGCGGAGCCGGCGGGGTTCGTGACGTCCGTCCACCAGGACCCGCCGTCCTCGATGTAGCGGAGCAGCACGCCCTCGCGGATCGCCCACGGGCAGACGACGGCACCGGGCAGTCCCATGAGCTTCAGCGCCGTGTGGCCGACGACCGCTCCGGCCAGGCTCTGCGCGGCGCGCGGCGCGGAGATCCCGGGCAGCTGGGCACGCTCGGCGGCGGGCAACGCGCCAAGGGTACGGACGGCCTCGCGCAGCTCCCGGCAGCGCAACTCCCGCCGCACGAACGGGCCGTGCCGCCCGGGCGCCGCCCCACACAGCCGGGCCAGCTGCTGGAACGTACGAGAGCTGACCGCGGCGGTGCGCGGCCGTTCCCAGCGGATCCGCGACGCCACGTCCCGCAGCTCATGGCGGATCCTGCGGCGAAGCTCCTTCAGCTCCTCCGGCCCCGGCGGGTCCTGGACGCCCAGGTACTCCCGCGTGAGCCGGCTCGCGCCGAGCGGCAGGGCGGCGGCGAAATCGGGCAGCCGGCCCCGCCCGAAGGCCACGTCCAGCGAGCCGCCGCCGATGTCGAGCACCGCGAGCGGGCCGGCTTGCCAGCCCAACCAGCGCCGGGCCGCGAGAAAGGTCAGCTCCGCCTCGGTCTCACCCGGCAGGGTGCACAGACGGATCCCGGTGCCGGCCGCCACCCGGCACAGCACCTCCTGCCGGTTCGGGGCACCGCGCACCACCGTGGTCGCGAAGGCCAGCGGCCCCGGCGCATGCCACCGCCGGGCCGTCGCCCCGGCCGCGGCCACCGCCTGAACCAACCGCTCCACCGCCTCGTCGGCGATGGTGCCGTCCGCACCGATGTGTTCGGACAGGCGCAGCTTCCACTTGACGGTGTGCACCGGCAGCGGAACGCCGCCCTCCACATCCGCGATCACCAACCGAACCGTGTTCGACCCCGCGTCCACCACACTCACCCGCATGGCCGGGACGTACCCACATTCCCGCCAAGAACCCGTCAGGCGGACGGCAGGGTGTGCACGGCGCCCGGTCGGCGCGCCTGTCAGGGACGGCTCGCGGGGCAGTCGGCGGGGGACCAGGCGCGAGCCGCGCACGGGCCGGGGTCCAGCGGACGCCCCTGCGGCGGCACGGTGCGCGCACAGGACCCGCACACGACGTCGGCCTCGGCCCCGGCCGCCCGGAGCCGTCCCGCGGCCCTGTCGGCCGCCTCGAACCAGGTCGCCCCGACCACGGGCACCGGGACGGCCGCGCACCACCGCGCACAGTGCCAGGCACTCAGACCGGTGACGGTCCGCAGCACTTGGACCACGTCCATCCGGCGCTCCCCGACACCCGTGAGCACCACCGCGAACGGCGGCTCCTCCATCCGGCACCCCCTCGACTTCCGCACGGGCCTGTCCGGATTCCGGCCCCAGGCCGTCCGTGAGCCCGTCTCCTGCCTTTAGATGGTCATCACCACTGTCGGCACGAGGAGTGGCATGTGAGCGGGACGGATCTGACGAGGGTACTGGTCGTCGGCGGCGGTATCGCGGGGACCGCGGCCGCGCTCGGGCTGCGCAAGGCTGGATTCGACGTCACCGTGTACGAGGCGCACCCCGACATGGCCGAGGACATCGGGGCCTTCCTGACCCTGGCGAGCAATGGCATGCGCGCCCTGGCCCAGCTCGACGCGACGGACGCCGTGACGGCCGCCGGTTTTCCGCTGACTTCGCTGCGGCTCCTCGACCACGAGGGAACCGAGCTGACCCATGTTCCGCTCGGCGAGGTGGCCGACCCCGCACTGCGCTACCGCTGTCTGCGCCGCGGCGAGCTGAACGCGGCCCTGCAGGGCGAGGCGGAGCGGCGCGGCATCCGGCTGCGCCACGGCGCCCGTCTGGTCGCCGTCACGAACGGCCCGCACGGCGTCACCGCCCGGTTCGCCGACGGCGGCGTGACCCACGCGGACCTGCTCGTCGGCGCCGACGGGCTCAACTCCACCGTGCGCCGCACCCTCACCCCCGGTGTACGGCCCGCATACGCGGGCCAGCGGGTCTTCTACGGCTACTCCGGCACCGCCCCCGGCATGGACGGCACCGGCGTCATCACCATGGTCCGGGGCAGCGAGAGCGGGTTCGGGTACACGGTGTCGCCGGCCGGGCAGACGTACTGGTTCGCCCGGGTGAACACGGAACCCCTGCCCGCGGGCCCGGCCGCGCACCACGCCCCGTGGCGCGAGGAGCTGCTGCCGCTGCTGCGCAAGGACGCCACACCCGCCGCGGACATCGTGGCCGCCTCCGAGGGCCCCGTCATGGTCACCAACGCCACCGAGATGCCGCTCGGCACGGTGTGGCGGCACGGGCGCATCCTGCTCATCGGCGACGCGGCCCACGCGGCCTCCCCGGCGACCGGCCAGGGCGCCTCCATGGCCCTGGAGGACGCCGTCGTCCTCGCCAAGGCGCTGCGCGACCTGCCCGACCCGCCGGCCGCGTTCACCGCCTACGAACGGCACCGCCGGTCCCGGGTCGAGCACAACATCACCGTCAGCGGCGGCATCTCCCGCGGCAGCCGCAATCCGTCCCGCCCGGGCCCCGTCGCGGCCCGTCCCACGGAGCCGGACGAGACCCTGATCCGCCAACTGGCCTGGGACAGCCCGCTGTCCGCCGTACCCTCCGAGGAGCCCTGACCGGCGCCCACGAGCGGGCGCGCGCGGGCGCGCGTGCCACACGGCGGACGTACACGCAGGCAAGCGCCCCACCAGCGGACGTACGCGCGCGAAAGTGCAAGAGGCGGTGCACTGGAGTCCATTGCCGGGGAAACCGCCGGAGCCGGATCGTTCCGTGCAACCGGCCCTTCGGCAACAAGGAGCACAGTTGCGACTCTCGAGCAGAGCAGGCGGCGCCGTGGCGGTGTTTTCCACGACTGCCGCCCTGGTCCTGGGCGGCGGCCTCGCGTCCCCGGCGCCGGCCGCGCCGTCCGCCGACGCCACCTACACCGTGACCGTGGGGACCCCGGTACCCTTCACCCACCCCACGGACACCCCCGCCGGCCCCTATGTCGACCGGGACGGCACCTTCCACTACCAGCAGTCCGCCGCCCTGTACGGCGCCAAGGACCCGCGCACCTGGGACTTCTACACCGGCAAGGACTTCGACTCCGCGAGCTACGACAAGAAGCTGAGCACGGCGGTGAACCCCGCCAACTCCGCAGACCGCAACGACGACACTACCTGGCGCTGCAACAACAGCCCCACTGGCCGGGCGGCGACGTACGCCCCGAGCGGCTCCGGCTACGCCCAGAAGAACTACTGCGACCTGTCCGGCGTATGGGTCGACCCCGACACCGGCGCCTGGTACGGCCTGGTGCACAACGAGTTCACCCCGCAGCCCTTCGGCGACGGACTGCACTACGACGCCATCGACTACGCCGTCTCCACCGACCGCGGCCACACCTGGACCGTCAAGGACCATGCGATCACCTCCCCGTACAGCACCGAGCGCGGGGACACCACGGCCTTCCCGAACCAGACGTACTCCTACGGCGACGGCGACCAGCGCCTCTACGTCGACACCGCCTCCGGCTACTTCTACGTCTATTACGGCTCCCGGATCATCGACAAGAACGGTGGCTGGAAGGCGTTCTACGAGCACGTCGCCCGCGCCCCGATCTCGGCCAAGATGGCCCCCGGCTCCTGGCGCAAGTGGTACGACGGCGCCTGGTCCCAGCCCGGCACCGGCGGCAGGGAGAGCGACATCGTCCCCGTCGACGCCGCCCACCCCACCGGCTACACCCCCGCCACCGCCGAGTACGACCCGGCCAACACCGGCACCGCCGCCCAGCAGATCGCGGCCGGCAAGATGCCCGCGACCTCGCCGCTGTTCGTCATGAACATCGCCTACGACGCCTACCTCGGGCTCTACATCGGCGAACCGCAGGGCGTCGACCAGAGCGGGAACTCACCGCAGTACCTCTACGCCACCGACGACCTGGCCACCCAGAAATGGCACCTCATCGGCGACACCGGCAGCTACACCAACGCCTCCTGGTACCGCTGGTTCCTGGACAGCGCCAACCGCACCAGCTCCACGATCGTCGGCAAGTCCTTCCGCTCCTACTGCGCCTTCGGCTGCTCGCACGACGCCTCGGGCGAGTACGTCGACCTCACCGTCGACACCGGGAAACCGGCAGCCGCGCCCATGGACACGAGCCGCGCCTACCGCATCGCGAGCGGCGCGGGCCGGATCCTCGCCCAGGCGGCCGGCGGCAGCGCCACCACCTCGCTGGCGCGGCCCACCGGATCCGGCCGCGACACCTGGGTCTTCACGCCGACCGGCGACGGCGCCTACACCCTCGCCAACACCGCGAGCGGCCGGCTGCTCGGCGTCGACTCCGGCTCCACCGCGGGCCGCGCCTGGGGCGCCCGGCCCACGGTCACCAGGGCACCGGCAGGCGGACCCACCGTCGGACAGCAGTGGTTCGTGATCCCGAACGCCTCCGGGGGCGGCTACCGCCTGGTCAACCGCTACAGCGGACTCGTGCTCGGCCTCTCCGGCAGCTCCGGCCGGCTCGCCGAGACCACACCGGTGCGCAACTGGACGGACCGCAGCGGGAGTTCCGTGGGCGCGGGGCGCTCCGCCGCGGAACAGCGCCTGTCCTTCGCCGCAACGGGATACGCACACCGCTAGCCGCATCGGCGCCGACCGGCGCCCGACCCCTCCAGCAGCGAGGGGACGTGCGGTTACCCTGCGCCCATGTCGATCATCAACGGGGAATCCGACGCCCGCCTGGCGCTGACCGCGGCCCAGGCGGGCGCCGCCGTGGTCCGCGACCTCTACGGCGGCCCGCTCGCACGCTACGGCAAGTCGGCCGGCGACTTCGCGACCGAGGCGGATCTCGCCGCCGAGCGAGCCATCCTGGACGTGCTGCGCGCCGCCCGCCCCGACGACGCCGTGACCGGCGAGGAGAGCGGGCGCTCCGGCGCCGCCGACGCCCACCGCCGCTGGCTCGTCGACCCGCTGTGCGGCACCCTCAACTACGCCGTACGGAACATGCTCGTGGGCGTGAACGTCGCCCTGCGCGAGGGACCCGGCATCACGGCCGCCGCGACCGCCGACCCGTTCAGCGGCGAGGTGTTCTGGACCGACGGCGAGACGGCACGGCTCCGCGTGAACGGCGCCGACGAGCCACTGACGCCCTCGGCCGGGTCCACGCTGGTGGACGTCAATCTCGACCCGCCGTTCCCCAACGCCCCCGGTTTCCAGGCGGTCCGGCTCCTCGCCGACCCGGGCTTCGCCGAGCGGTTCCGGCCCCGGGTGATCTCCAGCACCCTCGCGGTGGCCTGGGTCGCCGCCGGCCGCCGGGCCGCCTACGTCACCGACGGCGACCTGCGTGACAGCGTGCACTTCGCGGCCGGGATCGCCCTGTGCCGCGCGGCCGGCTGCACGGTCACCGGCCTGCACGGCGAGCCCGTGCTCACCGGCGCGGACGGCCTCGTCGCGGCGGCCGACGCGGAGACGCACGCCGCCCTGCTGCACCTCGTCAAGAAGCAGGCGGCAGAAGGCAGTTGAGGCGATCTCGACGCACACCGTGCCCGTCTGATGTGATTCCGGCATGACGACGGCCCACGACCTCGCCACCCGCTTCGGCCCGGCCCTGGACACCCGCCCGGAGACCCGCCACGAGGCCGCACAGGACTTCGGGCACCTCGTTCGGGCCGAACCGCTGGGCGTCCTGCGCCCGGAGTCCGCCGCCGACATCCAGGACCTGCTGCAGTTCGCCGGCCCCCGGGGCATCCCGGTGAGCGCGCGCGGCGGCGGCCACTCGATGTACGGCCAGAGCCAGGCCGGCGGCGGGATCGTCCTGGACCTGCGGGCGCTGCACCGGGTCGGTCCGGTGACGGACGGCCAAGTGACCGTACAGGCGGGCGCGTTGTGGCGGGACGTGCTGGCCGCCACCCTGCCCTACGGCCGCACCCCGCCGGTCCTCACCGACTACCTCGGCGCGGGTGTCGGCGGTGTCCTGTCGGCCGGCGGACTCGGCGGCGCCGGCCACCGGCACGGCCTCGTCGCGGACCAGGTCCTGGAGCTGGAGGTGGTGACCGGGACCGGGGAGCACCGGGTCTGCTCACCCGACCGGGACCCCGAACTGTTCCACGCCGTGCTCGCCGGCCTCGGCCAGTGCGCCGTCATCGTGTCGGCCACCCTGCGGCTGGTCCCGGCCCCCGACCGGGTCCGCCGCCACTGCCTGTACTACACGGACCTCACCCGCTACCTCGCCGACCAGCGGCGGCTCGCCGAGGAGCAGCGCTTCGCCTATCTGGAGGGCCAGGCCCGGCCTGCGGGCGAGCAGGGCTGGCAGTACATGATCGAGGCCGTGGCCCCGCACACCGGCCCGCACCCGCCCGACGACGACGCCCTGCTCGGCGGACTCGCGCACGACCCCGCCGCCACGGAGACCGAGGACCTCGGGTACGGCGAGTTCGCCCAGCGCGTGGACACCGACGAGGAGGTGCTGCGGGCGACGGGGGAGTGGCTGCATCCGCACCCGTGGCTCAATCTGCTGCTCCCGCAGGACAGTGCCGAGTCCGTGGTCCGTGCCGTCCTCGCCGACCCAGCCTTCGCCGACCTGCGTGACACCGGCCTCGTCCTGCTCTACCCGCTGCTCTCCGACCGGCTGCGCGCCCCCTTCTTCCGCCGCCCGTCCGGTCAAGTCCTGTACCTTTTCGCCCTGTTGCGCACGGCCCCGCCGGAGAGCCCGGAGGCGGCCGCCGCGATGGTGGCCGCCAATCGCGCCGCCTACGAACTCGCCCGGGACCAGGGCGCCGTCGCCTACCCCGTCAACGCCCTGCCCTTCTCGGATGCCGACTGGCGCGACCACTACGGCACCCGCTGGCCGGCCCTCGCCGACGCCAAACGGCGCCACGACCCCCATCTCGTCCTGGCACGGGGACACGGCATGCGGTTCTGAAGGTTTGGGCTTCCGAACCAGGACGACGTCCACGGGAACGGCGAACGCGGCCTTCTCCCGACCTGCGGGGGCCGACGGCAGCGCCTAGCCTGGCTCTTCCCGGGTCCGGACGACGCGTCCGGCGGGCCTGCCGTCCTGGCAAGTCGATGGAGACGGCCCGACTTCACCCCGACCGGAAATCCCCGGCGATTCCCGGTTCCGGACACCCCGGCCCGGGGACCTCGGTACCGGGGCCTCGGCACGGGGACGGCCGGCTCGGGCGGCGGAACAGGGCCGTCCAGAGGAAATCCTCGCCGAACAGCGCGGAGTCCACCGGCTGCGGCCGCATGGCACGCAGTTCGATCTCCTCCAGGCCGGAGAAGATCCGGCGCAGGGACTCGGGAGCGTAGGCGAGACCCCCGTGCGGGCCGGGATCGCGGTAGAACGCCGCGTCGGGGAGCTCGGAGCCCATCCGGCCGGCGGCGAAGCAGGTGAGCGCGAAGTGCCCGCCCGGTGCGAGTACCCGGTCCAGCAGTGCGAGATGGCTGATGCGGCGGTGCGGTGGCAGGTGGTGGAAGCAGCCGGAGTCGTAGACCAGGTCGTACGGGCCGCGCAGCCCGTCCGTGGTCTCCTCGGTCCCCGTGGTCGAGGCGAAGGCGTCACCGCAGTGGAACCGGACGGCACCCTTCGCCCGGTCACCGGCTCGCTCGGTGTCCGCCCCCGTCTCCCGTGCGCGCTCCTCGGCCCAGGCGATCGCGGTGGGCGAGAGATCGACGGCGTCCACGTGGAAACCGCGTGCGGCGAGGTGCAGCGCGTTGCGGCCGGGGCCGCAGCCCAGGTCGAGGGCCCGGCCCGGCGTGATCAGGCCGCGGTCCAGGTAGGACACCAGGCTCTCGTCAGGCTTCGCCGCGAAGAACGGCACCGGTCTGTCCCGGTCCGCGTAGAAACCGTCCCACCAGTCGGCCGCGCCCTGCGTCCAGCGGTCGGCCTCCGGCGCGAACAGTCCGTCCAGGAGTCGTAGCACGTCCTCCACCGTGCGGATGTCCCGGTCCATCCCGCCCCCTTTCCCGATGGGCAGAACCTAGGGGCGGGGGCGGCGGAACACCAGGTCCCCGGGGCTCGGCCCGAGGGCGTCGGCGGCGTCTGAGGCGGTGGCCGAGGGGAGGAGGATGCCCGCTCCCCTCGGAAGGCGGCCGACAGGCCCTCTGCTGCCCATGGCGCCCCGGCACGAGGCCTTACGCGATCGAGCCGAGGGCGCTTTTTGCTCCGTCTGGCACGGGTCTCCCGTCAGGGGAGCTACCCGTCGCGGGTCTGCGGGAGACCCGGTGACCGGCTCAGTCCCGTGCTGCGGCCGGTGCCTCGTGGTGAGCCCGGTCCTGGTCCGGCTGCCGCGGACCGGGGCGGCGCAGCCGGCGCAGCAGCAGGCGTCTGGCCGGGCGCTCCACCGCCTCGTACAGAAGCCAGGACAGCCCGAGCGACACGGCGAACGCGGTGGTGGTGACGGCCAGCCCCGCCAGCAGCCCGAAGTGCGGCTTCGTCCCGAGCAGCTCGGTACCGGCGCGCAGCACCAGCAGATGGATCATGTAGAACGCGAACGACAGCTCACCGAGCCGCACCAGCCGCCGGCGCCGCCACAACGAGGGCAGCCCCTGGACGTCCGCGACGGCCGCGGCCGGGATCAGCAGCCCGAACCCGGCGATGGTGCACACGGTGGCCGAGTAGCCGGGGGTGACCTGCGGGACGAGGAAGTAGCCGATGATCGCCACGGCGAGCGAGGCCTCCAGGCCGGGCCCGCGCCAGCGGCCGAGCAGCACCAGCCGCGCCGTGGCCGCGCCGAGCACGAACTCGGGGAGCCGGGCGGCGGGGAACGCGTACAGCGTGTAGGTCCACCAGTCGTGGGCGTCGGTCCAGGCCAGCACCAGCACCGCCGCCACCGACAGGACGGCCAGCAGCGCCGCACCGCGCGCGTCGATCCGGCGCAGCAGCAGGATCAGCAGCGGGAAGGAGGCGTAGAAGAACGCCTCGCAGGCAAGCGACCAGCTCACCGGGTTCAGCGTCTGCCACCAGGGATGCCACCAGGAATGCAGCAGCAGCACATTGGACAGGGCCTGCCGGTGCGACGGCTTCGGCTGGTGCGCCAGCGTGTACGCCATGACCAGGGCCACGGCCAGCGTGACCAGATGCACCGGATAGATCCGTGCGATGCGGCGTCTCCAGAAGGCGAGCGCGCGGTCGCGGGGCCTTGCCGACCAAGTCAGGACGAAGCCGGACAGTACGAAGAAGAACGACACTCCCGTGGCACCGGCATTGAATCCCCAGTAGACGAGGCGGCCGCCGGTGCCTCCGAAATAGCCGAAATTGTTAACATGCAGTCCGAACACCAGAACCGCCGCCATCCACCGCAACCCTGTCAAAGAGGGCAGCGAGGGCATGGCGGCGGCTGGGGAATCCCGAGCGGTCGTATCGCCGGTACGGGCGGGCGGCGTCGTCCGGAGCGCCCGGGTCGTCGCCGTGGTCATCGAATCACCTGCCGCAGAGGGTTGGCGTGGGGCATGAAGGGGAACGTTGCCCGTTTACCCAAAATCCATCACGTCACATGGCAAACATCACACTGCTGCCGAACGACGGACCCCTCCCTACGCCACGGAGCGCCGGACCGGGTGCACCCATACGAGTGACGCCCCACGCACCACCTTGATCAGCCTGCGACCAGGCCCTTCGTGATGCGCTCCAGCATGAACGCCGAGGACTCGCGGGCCCGCTCTTCCCAAGCGAACACACAGGCCGTGGCCACGCCGTCGAACTTCAGCCCCCGCAGCGTACCGAAGAACGCGGCCCAGTCGATCTCACCCTGCCCGATGTCCAGATGCTGATGGATACGAGCCGAGGTGCCAGGCGGGTTGAGGATGTAGCGTAACCGAGAGGAACCTTTGTGGTTGAAGGTGTCCGCGAGGTCTGCCGTCGGGTCGGCCCCCGACAGATGGAAGGAGTGCGGGGCGCAGTAGAGGTAGTTCAGCCATGGCTTGTTGATCGCACGGACCAGGTCGACCGCCGGGGCGTTCTCCTCACAGAAGTCGTCCGGGTGCGCCTCCCGGTTCAACGCGATGCCTTCCCGCTCGAACAGGGGCAGCAGCTCCTCCAGTGAGCGCCAGAACGCGTCCTCGCTCTCCGCCGCACGCTCGGGCCGGCCGTTGAACTCCGAGTTCATCAGCGGGCATTCCAGGTCCGCGGTGATCTCGAACATCCGCTTCCAGTAGCGGACGGCCGCCCGCCGCTCCGACTCGTCGGGCGAGGACCATTTGTGCAGCGGCAGCACGGAGGAGAGTTGAACCCGGTGATCACGCGGGGCCCTCTTCAGCTCCGCGATCCGCTCGTCGTCCGCACGCGAATGCAGGAAAAACGGCATGAAGTCGGCACGCGGGGACAACTCTATGTATTCGTAGCCGAGTTCGGCCACCGTGCGCACCATGGCGTCGATCGGCAGGGCACGGAACATTTACGGATCCAGGGCGATCTTCACGCGGCACCTCCGTAGAACGCGGGGCGGGGCTCGAGGTCCGTGGCGACGACGCGGCCCGACCCCAGGGCCTCGACGGTGGCGGCGTAGCCGTCCCAGGCCGACGGCCCGGTCGGCTCGTCGCCCGCTGCGAGGTTGGCGATCCACTCGCGGAACCCGGTGTCGAACGCCTCCGCGAAGCGGCCCACCCAGTCCGTCGGCACCGCCGTGCTGTGCGCTCCGGCGGTGCGCACTCCGACCCCGGCCGGGTCGGGCAGCCGAGCCAGGCCCTCCTCGCCGACCGCCTCGCACGGGATGTCATGGCCGTACCCTGGGGCGGCGAGCGGCCACGGTCTCCGTCGGCCGCCAGGCGTCCGGCGCCCGCGTCGACTACGTGCACACCGCCGAGGGCATGGGCGTACGGCAGGCCATGCAGCACCTCGTGGAACTCGGCCACCGGCGGATCGTGCACATCGACGGCGGTCGCGGGCCCGGTTCCGCCGAGCGCCGCCGCGCCTACCGGGCCGCCATGCGCGGGCACGGACTGCAGGCCGAGCAGCGCGCCATCACCGGCGACCACACCGAGCGGGCCGGTATCGAGGCGGGCCGCCTCCTGCTCGCCGAACGGGACGCCGGTACGCCCCTGCCGACGGCCGTCCTCGCGGGCAACGACCGCAGTGCCATGGGCTTGTTGATGGCGCTGACCCGGGGCGGCGTGGAGGTGCCTCGCGACCTCTCCGTCGTCGGCTACGACGACAGCCACCTCTCCCATCTGATGCCGATCGGCCTGACGATCGTACGCCAGGACGCCTGCCTGCTGGCCGAACGCGCCGTCCGCTTCGCCATGCAGCGCCTGCAGAGCCCCGAACCGGAGCCCAGGGAAGCCGAGTTGGACCCGAAGCTCGTCGTACGCGGCACGACCGGCCCGCCGCCGGCCTGCAACGGAGCCTGACCGGGCCGAGCGGATCCGGCTAGCGGTGTGCGAGGCCGTCGATCATCAGGGCGAGGGTGAAGTCGAACCGGTCGTGGCCCTCGCCGGCGGTGAGCTCGGCGGCGTGGCGGGTGGTGTGGGGGAAGGTCTCGGCAGGCAGGGCCGTGAATCGGCGGAGCAGCTCGTCGCGGTCGACGACCCATGCGGCGTCATCATGTGCTGCTCGCCGGCGCGCGATCGACACCTCTAGGCAGTAGGCGGCCACGTACAGCAACAGGGCGTCGATGGCCCAGGCGGCGGCTTGCGGGGTGACGCCGCCGGCGAGCAGGATCGCCAGCATGCCCTCGCTGACGCGCACGGTTTCGAGGTCGGAGGGGGCCATGGCGAGCGCGGCGCGGGAGATCCCGGGGTATTTCAGGTACTGGTCGCGCAACTGGGCGCACACGTCGCGGATCTGCTCCCGCCAGGCCGCGGGGTCGGGCTCGGGCAGTGCGAGCCCGGCGCACAGCCGCCCGATGAGCAGCTCGTCGAGGTCGGCCTTGTTGACCACGTGGGCGTAGAGCGAGGCGGGTCCCGTGTCGAGCGCTCCGGCCAGCCGGCGCATGGTCAGCGCCTCGTAGCCCTCCGTGGCGACGACGCCCAGCGCCGTGTCGACGACCTGTTCCACGGTGATCGGGACCGCACGGCGCCGCGGCTTGGGGGCGGCTTCGGCCTCGGGGTGCGGCGGCTGGTGGCGGGCCGCACGTCGCTCTCTCGGGTTCACCCGATCATCATAGCTTGACGCGAACGCTGTTCGTACATAGAACAGTGTTCGTGAAGATGAATGTGAACCAGGACATGGACGTGACCGTGGTCGGGGCCGGGCCGGTGGGCCTCGTGCTCGCAGCGGAGCTGGCGCTTTCCGGGGTGACGGTGCAGATACTCGAACGACGGGCCGAGCCGGACGAGGCGATGAAGGCGGGGGCGATCAACGTGCCGACGGCCGAGGCGCTCGACCGGCGGGGCCTGCTGCCCGCCGCCGAACAGGTGCAGCGAGAGATACTCGCGCGGGTGGGGTCGTTCGCTCGCACGGCCGACGACCAGCAGCCCGGTGAGCGCGGTGGTGGCCGGCGAGCGCGCGAGTCGCGGTTCACCGGGCATTTCGCCGGAATGATCCTCGACGCCGACCTCGTGGACTGGTCCGATCCCGACCTCGCCGCGCACACCGCGGTCGCCGGGGCGAGGATGGTGCCGCAGCGAGAGCTGGAGGAACTGCTGGCCGGCCACCTCGCGCGACTCGGCGTACCGGTGGTGCGCGGGGTGGAGGTCACCGGGCTCGAAGACACCGGCGACGGCGTGCGCGTCGGCACCACTGCCGGCCCGGTGCGCACCGGGTGGCTGGTCGGGTGCGACGGCGGGCGCAGCACCGTGCGCCGCCTCGCCGGCATCGACTTCCCCGGCACCGACCCCGAACTCACCGGCCACCTGGCGGTCGTCGACATCGCCGACCCGTCAATGCTCGCGCACGGATGGGCGTGGTCGACCCGGGGGGCGTACCGCTACGGGCCACAGCCCGGGCGGGTGGTCACCGTGGAGTTCGACGGCGCCGCCGCCGACCTGCCCCACGCTCGGCTTCGCTCGCGCGGGGGGACCCCCACGGCGCCGGTCACCCTGGAGGAGGTGCAGACCAGTCTGCGCCGGGTCTCGGGCACCGACGTGACGCTGACCGCGCTGCGTGGCACCGCGACCCGCTGGACCGACAACGCCCGCCAGGCCGCGACCTACCGGTCCGGGCGGGTACTGCTGGCCGGCGACGCCGCGCACGTGCACTCACCGTTCGGCGGTCAGGGGCTCAACCTCGGGGTCGGCGACGCGATGAACCTCGGCTGGAAGCTCGGAGCCGTGATCGCCGGATGGGCCCCCGAAGGGCTGCTCGACACCTACGACGCCGAGCGCCGTCCCCTCGGCGCCTGGGTGCTGGAGTGGACGCGCGCCCAGATCGGCGTGATGCGCGGGGACGCCAAGTCGGCCGCCCTCCGGGAGGTCGTCACCGATCTGCTGAGCAGTCGGACGGGCGCGACCTACGCGGTCAAGAAGATCTCCGGCGTCACGCAGCGCATCGACCTGCCCGGCGACCATCCACTGGTCGGGCGCTACGTCCCCGACCTGTGGCTGAGCGACGGCTCCCGGCTCGCCGACCACGGCCACGGCGGCGGGTTCCTGCTGCTCGACCGCAGTCCGGACGGCGCGTTCGCCCGCCTCGGCGCGGCCTGGGCCGGGCGGGTGAGCGGCGTGACCGACGACCACGCGATGCCGACGGGGGTGCTGGTACGCCCGGACGGGGTAGTTGCCTGGGCCTCCGACACCACCGACCTCGCCGCCGTCACCGGCCTCGAAGCCGCCCTGCACCGATGGGCGGGCGCCCCGTCGTCCGCACCCGAGCGCGAGCCGATGGGGTGAACCCCGGCCCGCGTCGGCCCCGGCCGGTGTGCTGCCGGCTGACGCCGATCATCCGACGGTCAGCGCTGGGAGGCCAGGAACGTGCGGTACCAGGCGAGGGTGTAGTCCAGGGTGGTGTCCAGCGGGAAGGGCTTGATGCCGAAGGCGTCCTGGATCGCGGTGGAGTCCATCACCTGCGGTTCGGTGTGCTGGTAGAAGAGCTCGGCGTAGGAGTTCATGAAGACCTCGCCGAACGGGCCGAACGGGCGCGGCTCCGACTTGACGGCGAGGTTCAGCGGCTGTCCGGCCTTCTCCTCGATCATCCGGAAGACCTCCCGGGTGGTCCGGGCCGGAGCGGTCGGCAGATGCCATACGCGGCCGTCGCCGTCCGGGTTCTCGCCGAGGGTGGCCAGCCCGGCGGCCACGTCGCGGATGTCGGTGTAGCTGTGCGGCAGGTCGATGTCGCCCAGGCCGAACACCTCACCGCCGGTCAGCGCGCCGGGGAAGACCGCGCCACCGAGGCTGGAGTTGAGCACGCCGGGACCGACGAAGTCGGCCGAGCGGCCCAGTACGACACGGGCCCGGCCGGTGCGGTGCGCGGCCAGGTACTTCTCGTCGAGGGCCGCCCGCATCCTCCCCTTGGCGCTGGTCGCGTGCCACGGGGTGTCCTCGGTCATGACCTGGCCGTGGGTCTCGCCGTAGGGGTACAGGGTGTCGAGGACGACCAGACGGGCGCCCTCGGCCTCGACGGCGCCGAGCACGGCGTCCTGGATGCCGGGCATCATCTCGATCTGCAGGTGATAGGCGACGTTCACGCAGTGGTAGACCACGGCCGCGCCCTCGATCGCGGCCCGGGTACCCTCGACGGTGCCGACGTCGCCCTTGAGCCGGGACACACCCTCGGGTGTGGCACCGGTACCGGAGCGGTCGACCAGGCGGACCTCGTGGCCCCGCCGGGCCAGTTCCCCGGCCAGGGTCGAACCGGCCGGTCCGGCGCCGAGGACTACGTGCAGATCGCGTGCGGTGGTGTTCATGTCGGGCTCCTCCTCTTCCCTGTGCTGCCTGTGCGCTGTTTGCGGGCTGTGTCTGGGCTGATCGGCATCGCCCGGTGAACAGTTATAGACTCTAACTCTAGCGATAGGTACTCGCAATGGCGGGCGCGAGTCCCGTTCGGGCCGCGGTGCCCGCCCCGGCGCACCGCATCGCGCCACACTGAACGCACCGAACCGACCCCAGAGGTGAGAGATGGCAGCCACGCCGGCCGGGCCGCGCGCCCGCTACCGCGCACAGGTCCGCGAGGAGATCAAGTCCGTCGCCCTGCGGCAGCTGGCCGACAGCGGCGTACAGGGCGTCGCCCTCAACGCCATCGCCCGCGAGATGGGGATGTCCGGGCCGGCCCTGTACCGCTACTTCGGGGGCCGTGACGAACTGCTCCACGAGCTGGTCCGCTCCGCGTACGACGACGCCGGTCAGGCGATCAACGCGGTGACCCCGAGTCCCGACCCGCGCACCACTCTGCGTGCCCTGGGCGGCGCCTACCACGCCTGGGCCCGTTCGCAGCCGCACCGCTACCTGCTCATCCAGGGCCCGCCCGCCCCCGGCTACACACCCCCGGCCGACATCGTCGCGCGCTCGCGGTACGCGATGGGGCCGTTCGTCGCCGTCTTCGCCCAGGGCGAGGCCACCGAGCCCGTCCAGCCGGTCGTCGACGAGATGGCGACCTGGCTGCGCACCGATCCCAGCGCCGTCGACTGGCTTCGCGCCCGCACCGACCTGGACCCCTCGGACCCGCGCGCACACTGCGCCCTGGGCGGCACGATCCTCGCCTGGTCCCACCTCCACGGCACCGTCAGCCTCGAAGTCACCGGCCAGTACACCGGCATGGGCCACCGGACCGCCACGCTCCTCGACACCCAACTCGCCCTCCTCGCCGACGCGTTCCAACTCCCGTGAGCGCCTTACGCCTCGATCGCCGAGGTGACGTGAGTGGATGCCGGGCCGGGAGGAACGGGCGGGGAATGCGCCGGCCCGGAAGTGGCGGGGCCGAGCACGGGGTTCCGCGGGCTCGTAGGATCGGGGACATGAGCAGGCCGAACGCGCTCGGGGAGTACCTTCGGGCCCGCCGTGAACTGACCGACCCCGCGGAAGCGGGGCTGTCCGTCGTGGGCGTACGCCGCACCCCCGGGCTGCGCCGTGAGGAGGTCGCCACTCTGGCCGGCATCAGCGCCGACTACTACCTCCGCCTGGAGCAGGGCCGCGACCGCAATCCGTCCGCGCAGGTGCTGGAGGCCCTCGCGCGGGTGTTCCGGCTGGACGCGCCCGCCACGCAACACCTGTTGAGTCTGTCCACCGCCCGCCCGGCCGCGTCCCGGCGGCCGCGCCGCGAGGTGGTGCCGAGCGGGGTCCGGCAACTGCTCGACGTGATCAACCTGCCCGCGTTCGTGGAGAGCCGCAGGTTCGACGTGCTCGCCGCGAACCGGCTGGCCACCGCCGTGTCACCCAACATCCGGCCAGGGGCGAACCGGCTGCGGGCGATCTTCCTGGACGCCGCCGAGCGCGATCTCCACCCCGACTGGGAACAGGTGGCCCGCGGCATCGTCGCCGGGTTCCGCGCATCCGTGGGCGGCGACGTCGACGACCCACGGATCGTCCAGCTGGTCGGCGAACTGTCCCTGGCCAGCGAACCGTTCCGGCGACTGTGGGCCCGGCACGACGTCACCGCGCTGGCCGGAGGCCGGATGCGGCTGCGCCACCCGCAGGTCGGCCTGCTGGAGTTGCGCCGCGAGAAACTGCCGATCAACGACTCCGGCGGCCAGATCCTGGCGATCTACCACGCCGAGCCGGGCTCCGCATCGGCCCGCGCGCTAGAGTCACTCGGATCACCGGAAGCCACCGAGGTCCGCCCCACCTCGGCGCCGGCACCGGAACCGGAACCGCGTGCGGCCCCCCGCTTCCGCTGAGCACCTGCCGGCTCCGGGCGGGGTGAAGTGAGGCGATGGCGGCGCCCGCGACTTTCGGCGCCGGATCCGCACCCTTCGGCCCTGCGCGCTAGACCGTCGGCGGACGGCGCCTGTGGGGTCAGGCGCGGCAGGGTGACCGTATGCAGAGGACCAAGGGGATCAAACGTGTGCAGTTCGTTGCCGGTATGGCGTCCGCGGGGCTGGCCGCGACCGTGCTGCCGGCGGGCCGGGCCCGCGCCGCGCAGGGCGGCTCGGGGCAGCTTCGTGGCGCGCACGGCGGACTGCGCCACCACGGGGTCGTGTACACCGTGGGCGCGGGGGAGACACCGGGTACGGCTTTCAGCGTGGCCCGGATGCGCAAGGACATCCGGGCCATCCGCGACGAACTGCACGCCGACACCGTCGATGTGACGGGTGACGGCGTGGAACGGCTCAGGGCCACCGCCGCCGAGGCGGCCGAACAGGGGCTGCGGGTCTGGCTCCAGCCGACTCTCGGCGACGCGCCCGAACGGGACATCCTGGAACACCTCACCGAGACCGGCCGGTTCGCGGAGCGGCTGCGCAGGCACGGCGCGGCCGTGGACCTCAGTGTGGGCTGCGAGTTCTGGCTGTTCGTCCCCGGCATCGTCCCGGGCGCCGACGTCTTCGAACGGATCCGGAACCTGCTCGACGGCACCGTGGACCCCGTCGCGATGCAGCGCCGCCTGGACCGCTTCACGGCGAAGGCGGCGGCGGTCGGCCGGTCCGTCTTCCACGGCCCGCTGAGCTACGCCGCCGCGCAGGACGACAAGGTCGACTGGCGCCTCTTCGACATCATGGGCATCGACTACTACTCGTACTTCCCCCACAAGGCCGACTACATAAGGGAGTTGAGCCGCTATCGGCGGTGGGGCAAGCCGCTGGCCATCACCGAGTTCGGCACCTGCGCGTACGTCGGGGCGCCCAGGACCGCCGGGATGGGCTGGGACATCGTCGACCGCGGCAAGACGCCCCCGGAGATCAGGGGCGACCTGGTGCGCAGCGAGCGCACCCAGGCGACGTATCTCATGCGACTCCTCGACGCCTTCTCCGCGACGGACCTGTACGCGGCGATGGCCTTCGAGTTCGTGACCCCCGACGCCCCGCACCGCCCGGGCGACCCGCGCCACGACCTCGACATGGCGAGCTACGCCATCACCAAGACCCTCAAGGACCGCCCGGACGACCCCGCCTCCGGCTGGCACTGGGAACCGAAGGAGGCCTTCCACGCCCGCCCACCGCTACCGGTCCGCCCAAGCCGCCCGCCACCACGCCCGCTGACCAGGCACCCCTGCCGGCCACGACCTTCCCCGCCACGGCCGCCGCGCCACCGTGATGATCTCCGGGCCGGCCGCCCTGCCGTCGGCGCACTCGATGTCGCAGCGCCGCAGCGCGCGGGCCATGGCGGCGGGGTCTGGGCCGAGCCCCACGAGGCGCCCGGCATGCCGGTGCTCGCGCGCCCAGTACGACAGCGTCGATGCCGCAGCCGACGTTCAGGACCGAACCCGCGGCCATCAGCGGCCCGGCACAGAACGCGGCGCCGGGCGAGGGCTCGGGATCCCATGGGGTTCAGCAGGTCGTACAGGGCGACGGCGGCGGCGACGGCGTCCGAGCGCATCGCGCCGTTGCTGTACCTCGCGCCAGTTTCCCCGGGTCCGTGACCGCGGCCCAGCCGAGGACGGCCTCCTCGCCTCCACCCGCGCACGGAACGGGGGCCGGGTTTCCGGTCGGGACGAAGGCCGGAAACCTGGGCCGTCGTCCCGGCGGCCGGACGTGCGCCGCGCCCCGGCTCACCCGTTCGGAGGACCGTCCGGCTTGCCGCACCTCCGTCGCCGATCCGGGGCCGGATGATGCGGGCATGTCCCCGACCCACCCGCTGCCCTACCGCCCGGCCTGCCTCCTGCCCCACCCGCCCACCGACTCGCCGCCCCGCCCCGCGACCGCCGCCGGGACCGGCCGCCGTACCGCCCGCGCCCGTGCGCGCCACGACCGGCACGGCCGTCCGGAGGCGGACCCGTACACGCGGCGGATCCACGCGAGGGCATATGTGAATGCAAACCCCCGGGAGGGTGTGGCGGCGGGCGCCGAGGTGGACGGAGGGTGACGGGGCGCAACCAAAATTGCATCGTTCGTTTTCTTGAATCCCTCGTGTTTATGAGGGTAGGTTCTGCCTCATGAGCGCCTCCCCGACCCCGACCACCGCCGAGGAGCTCCGCGGTGCCGGCCTGCGCGTGACGGCGGCCCGTGTCGCGCTGCTGGAGACCGTCCGGGACGGCGACCACCTCGGCGTCGAGGCGATCGCCTCCGGGGTCCGTGCCCGCGTGGGCCACATCTCCCTGCAAGCCGTCTACGAGGCCCTGCACGCCCTCACCGCCGCGGGCCTGGTCCGCCGGATCGAGCCGGCCGGACACCCGGCCCGGTTCGAGGGGCGCGTGGGGGACAACCACCACCACATCGTGTGCCGGTCGTGCGGTGCCGTCGTCGACGTCGACTGCGCCGTCGGCGACGCGCCCTGTCTGACCGCCTCCGACGACCGCGGCTTCGCCATCGAGGAAGCCGAGGTCGTCTACTGGGGCACGTGCCCCGACTGTTCCACCGGCCGCAGCTCCTGAGCACGCACCGAGTTCCGCACAGTTCGGAAGGAATGCCATGACTGAGAACAACGACGCCAACGTCGCAGACGCGAAGGCGGAGGGCGGCTGCCCCGTCGCCCATGGCCGCGCCGCGCACCCGACCCAGGGCGGTGGCAACCGCCAGTGGTGGCCGGAGCGGCTCAACCTGAAGATCCTTGCCAAGAACCCGGCCGTGGCCAACCCGCTCGGCGAGGACTTCGACTACCGCGAGGCTTTCAATTCCCTGGACCTCGCCGCGGTGAAGCGTGACATCGCCGAGGTGCTCACCACCTCGAAGGACTGGTGGCCCGCCGACTTCGGCAACTACGGCCCGCTCATGATCCGTATGGCTTGGCACAGCGCCGGTACGTACCGCATCAGCGACGGCCGCGGCGGCGCCGGCGGCGGTCAGCAGCGTTTCGCCCCGCTCAACAGCTGGCCGGACAACGCGAGCCTGGACAAGGCCCGTCGGCTGCTCTGGCCGGTCAAGAAAAAGTACGGCAAGAACATCTCCTGGGCCGACCTGATGATCCTCACGGGGAATGTGGCGCTGGAGACGATGGGCTTCAAGACCTTCGGCTTCGCCGGCGGGCGAGTCGACGAGTGGGAGCCCGACGAGGACGTCTACTGGGGCCCCGAGACCACCTGGCTGGACGACCAGCGCTACACCGGTGACCGCGAGCTGGAGAACCCGCTCGCCGCGGTCCAGATGGGCCTCATCTACGTCAACCCGGAGGGCCCGAACGGCAACCCGGACCCGATCGCCGCGGCCCGCGACATCCGTGAGACCTTCCGCCGCATGGCGATGAACGACGAGGAGACCGTCGCCCTCATCGCCGGTGGTCACACCTTCGGCAAGACCCACGGTGCCGGCCCGGCGGACAACGTCGGCGCCGACCCCGAGGCCGCCCCGCTGGAGCAGATGGGCCTCGGCTGGAAGAGCACCCACGGCACCGGCGTCGGCAAGGACGCCATCACCAGTGGCCTGGAGGTCATCTGGACCGCCACGCCGACGCAGTGGGGCAACGGCTTCTTCAAGAACCTCTTCGAGTACGAGTACGAGCTGACCGAGAGCCCGGCCGGCGCGAAGCAGTGGGTGGCCAAGGACGCCGCGGAGATCATCCCGGACGCCTTCGACGCCGAGAAGAAGCACCGCCCGCGGATGCTCACCACCGACCTCTCGCTGCGCTACGACCCGATCTACGAGCCGATTGCCCGGCGGTTCTACGAGAACCCGCAGGAGTTCGCGGACGCCTTCGCCCGCGCCTGGTACAAGCTGACGCACCGCGACATGGGCCCGGTCGTCCGCTACCTCGGCCCGGAGGTGCCGAGCGAGGAGCTGCTGTGGCAGGACCCGCTGCCGCAGCGCACCGGCGAGCCGATCGACGCCGCGGACGTCGCCTCCCTCAAGGAGGAGATCCTCGGCACGGGCCTCACCGTCTCGCAGCTGGTCTCCGCCGCCTGGGCCGCGGCCTCGTCCTTCCGCGGCAGCGACAAGCGCGGCGGCGCCAACGGCGGCCGTATCCGCCTGGAGCCGCAGCGGAACTGGGAGGTCAACAACCCGGACGAGCTGGCCCAGGTCCTGCGCGCCCTGGAGGGCATCCAGGAGTCCTTCAACGCCAAGGGCGGCAAGCAGGTCTCGCTGGCCGACCTCGTGGTGCTCGCGGGCTCCGCGGCCGTCGAGAAGGCCGCCAAGGACGGCGGCGTCCAGGTCGAGGTGCCGTTCACGGCGGGCCGTGTCGACGCCTCGCAGGAGCAGACGGACGTCGAGTCGTTCGCCGCGCTGGAGCCGGTCGCCGACGGCTTCCGGAACTACGTCGGCAAGGGCAACCGACTGCCGGCCGAGTTCCTGCTGGTGGACAAGGCGAACCTGCTCAGGCTGAGCGCGCCCGAGATGACCGTCCTCGTCGGTGGTCTGCGCGTCCTCGGCGCCAACCACAACGGCTCCAAGCACGGTGTCCTCACCGACCGGCCGGGCGTGCTGACGAACGACTTCTTCGTCAACCTGCTCGACCTGGACACGGAGTGGAAGTCGACGTCCTCCGCGCAGGACGAGTTCGAGGCCCGTGACGCCTCCGGCGCGGTCAAGTGGACCGGTACCCGGGCCGACCTGGTCTTCGGCGCGAACTCCGAGCTGCGTGTCGTCGCCGAGGTGTACGCCAGCGACGACGCGAAGGAGAAGTTCGTGAAGGACTTCGTCGCCGCGTGGGTCAAGGTCATGAACGCGGACCGGTTCGACCTCGTCTGATCACCGCTTCGAGGGCGTCCGGGCCGACCCGCACAGGTCGGCCCGGACGCCCTTGTCGTTCTTGGCGTCGTTCTTGTCGTCGCGAGCGGAGGCAGGGGTTCCCCTCACAGAATCGTCACAGGTGATCCACAACCGTCACAGCCGAGCCACAGGGGAAACCCGGAGTCTCCCGGCTCTGTCTCCGTCCGTGAGCGCCGGCACGGAGCCGGTCGAACCAGGTACACCGGAATCGGGGGACCCCATGCAGCACCGCAACACCATCCGCCTCGCCGCGTCGGCGACGGCCGTGATCGCCGCCACGCTGTCGCTGACGGCATGCACGCCGGGCGACGACGGGGCGGCCAAGACCTCCTCCCCGGCCCCGGCCACCCCCGCCGGCACCGCCCCCGCCACCACGAGCCCCACGCACGCGGCTCCGTCGGCCTCGAGATCCTCCGGCGGCGGCACGTCGAGCGCTCAAGGCGCCCCGGCCTCTCCCGCCTCCGGCACCGCGGCCGGTACGACGCCGACGTGCTCGGTGTCGGCCGTGACGGCGACGGCCTACCAGGCGGCCGTCCGTCCCGACGGCACCGGCACGGGCGCGGCGATCGTCGAGTTCACCAACGCCTCCGGACACGCGTGCGTCCTGCGGGGCCACCCGTCGGTGGCCGGAGCGGGCAACGGTTCCCCCGAGCACAACAGCCCGCTGAAGGTGACCCCCACGGGCATCGCGTCGGCCGTGCCCCTCAGGCCGGGCGGCAAGGCATGGGTGAAGCTGACCTTCCACCAGGTCCAGGGCGAGGCCGACGGATACTGCGTGTCCGGTGCCAAGCCTTCCGTCTACCCGACGCTCGTGGTCGGACTGCCCGGCTCGGGGCATCACCAAGTCGCCCTCTCGGACGGTGAGTTCGCCGAATGCGACAACACCGTCGCCGCGACCGCGGTCCTGGCGGCGAAGCCTTCCTGACCGGCACTCGACCAGCGGGCGGCCCCGACGAAGACGGCGGCCGGGGCCGCCCGCTCCACCCGTGCGATCCGGTCGGGCGTCGGCGGGTCGCCGTCCGACCGGATCGTGGCCCGGCACAGGGTGTCCACCCTTCGTGATCCGGCCGACGCCGCGGGTGTCCCAGGGCCCGCGCGGTTCCGTCGCCCGGAACGCCGCCGGCCTGCCGCGGGGTCGCGCGCCTGCGGCCGTGCGGGGCGCGGAGGGGAGGCGGGTAGGTGACACGGTGGGTCCTGGCAGGTCAGCGGCCGAGGGCGGGCGCGCCCGCCTGCGCGTACCGCTCGTCCAGGTCGCCGGACGGAGCGCCCACGACACCGATGCCCGCGACCGGCGCACCCGGGGCGCTCACCGGCGCGCCGCCCGCGAGGAACATCGTGTCCGGGATGTCCTTCAGGGCCGGCGCCTGCTCCAGCCGCTCGGCCGGCGCCGAGGCGGGCGCATTCCAGGACATGGCGGTGAACGCCTTGCGCTCGGCGGACTCGTACGACTGTGAGCCCGCCCGACACCGCGCAGGGTCACCAGTGTGTTGCCGTTGCGGCCGCCGACGGCCGCGGAGACCTGCCGCCGCGTGGGCGCGAACAGCCACCGCGCACCCGCAGCCGCCCGACGGCGACAAGCCCAGCGGCGCTGCCGCGAACGGCTCCGTCACCGACGCAGCATCTCGAACGCCTCCCGCCCCGCCGCCCCGATCGCAAGGTCGACATCCGGCGCGAGCCCCGCGCAGCGGTCAGCCCGGGTCAGCGCAGCCATCGCCACCCGATCCCCGGACTCCGCCTCGACCACCCCGATCTCGTGCCGCAGCTGCAGAAACGTACCCGTCTTGCCGCTCCACCGCAGCGTGTCCGCCCGCAGCTCGCTCGCCAGCCGGTGCGTGAAGACCTGCAGGCCCATCAGCCGGCGCAGTTCCGCCGTCGCCGAGGGGGCGGAGACCTCGTCGCACCACACCCGCCGCAGCAGCTCGACGAGGGTCACGGCCGAGCCGACGTTGGCGTACGCCGGGTCCAGCGTCTGGATGGTGTGACGGCCCGCCCGCTCGTCCCGGAGGGCCAGTTCCAGCGCGAGCGAGAAGTCGTTGCCGGCGGCACCGGCGGCGCACTCGTACATGTGGTTCATCCGGTGCCGCATCCGGATGTCCCCGCAGCCCCAGGCGCGCAGCCGCTCGTCCACGTCCGCCACCGGCACCAGATCGAGCAGGGTGTCCGCCGCGGCGTTGTCGCTCACCGACAGCATCAGCAGCAGCAGATCACCGACGGCCACGGTGGCCGGGTGGCGGAACGCCGCGAGCCCGGTGGGGCCGACGCTGCTCCTCGCCGGGTCGACCGGCACCGGGGTCGCCGGGTCGAGGTCCCCGGCCGCGATCCGGTCCAGTACGACGAGGGCGAACGGCACCTTCACCACCGACGCCAGCGGCATCAACTCCCCGATGTCGAAGCTGAGTTGCTCGCCCGTGTCGAGGTTCCGGGCGAGGAACGAGCCGCGTACGCCGAGGGCCGCCCAGTCGGTGGCGATCGCTTCGGCGACGTCGCGGAGAGCGCCGTCGTCCCCGACGTACACCGGATGCTGCCCAGGTGCCGCGCTCATCCGCGGGCCGCCAGCCGCGCCGGTACGTCCTCGGCGCCTGTCCCGGTGCCCGGCGGACCAGGCTCGCGGGCGGCTCCCACGGCCGCCGCCAGCAGCGGGACCAGCCAGTCCGGCACGTCCGCCGCACCGGTCCGGTCCGGGGCGGCGCCCACCTCGTACCCCCGGTGCAGTGACCGGTCGCCCAGCGGCGCCCACCGTGCCCCGTGCTGCCGGGCGAACGGTTCGGCGCACAGCAGCAGGGCTCGCCCGGCCAGCGTCTCGGCGAGCGCGGTGGCCGCGGGACCGGCCGGCCGGAACCGGCCCGGAGGCAGTCCGGCCCGGGCCACGGCACGCTCCAGCCGGTCCTGGTGAGCCGGTACCTGATCCTCCGGCAGGGTCAACACCGGTAGCGGGGCGGCCGGTTCGGCTCTCCGGCCACGGCGGGGCCGTAGGTCCTCCAGCTGGATGGCGCGCCGGGCGCCGCCGAACGCCGGGACTCGCTCGCCATCCGTTGCCTCCGGCTCCGGAGCGGACGCCAGCCCCAGCGGCACCCGGTACGCGCCCCGCTCCGGAGGAACCCGCACCAGAGCGTAGGCGAGCGAGCCGTCGGCCAGCCCGGAAACCCTTTCCCGGGGCGGCAGTTCACACATGCCGAGGGTGATGCCGCGCTCGGCGCCGGCGCGGATCGCGCGCGCCAGCGCTGCCGGGGCGCAGTGCGCGGGCACCCCTACGCCCCGAAGCCGCGCCCGCCCGGCCGCACCGGCGACCTGCCGCAGCCGCTGCGCCCGGTCCAGCACGTCCCGCGCGTACGGCAGCAGGAGCACTCCCAGCTCCGTCGTCGTGATCTGCCGCCGCGAACGGTCGAACAACGGGCCGCCGAAGTGCTCCTCCAGCGTCTTGATGCGGCGGCTGAGCAGCGGCTGCGCGATGCCGAGCCGGTCAGCCGCCCGGGAGAAGCTCGCCTCGTCGGCCGTGGCGACGTACGCCTCCAGGTGTGCCAGGAGATCCATCCAGCACTCATATCAATAATGCATGGGATGTTCAAACTTCACTCTTGGACATGAACGCACAGCTGGTGCTTCGCTGTCCGCGTTGAAGATCCAGGACGCCGGCGGACGGCGGACGACCGGAAGGACCGCGCCCATGACCAGCCCCCACCACCCCACCCCCATGGCCCGGCGCCGCCTGTTCAAGGCGGGCCTCGCCGTCACCACCGCGGCCGTCGCGGCCGGTGCGGTCTCCGCGCCCGCCGCGTCGGCGGCCCTGGGCGGCGAACGGCGCGGTACCGAGGCGGAGTTGACCGAGCTGGAGCGGCGGCACGGAGCGCGGCTCGGCGTGTACGCGCGCAATGTCCGCACCGGGCGCACCGTGTCCCACCGGGCGGGGGAGCGGTTCGCGATGTGCTCGACGTTCAAGGCGTTCGCCGCGGCGGCGGTCCTGCGCGACCACGGCGACTGCGCACCGCTCGACGCGGTGATCCACTATCCGCCGCACGACCTCCTGCCCCACTCGCCGCGCACCGCGGAGCACGTGGACACCGGCATGACGGTGGCGGACCTGTGCGCGGCGGCCATCCAGTACAGCGACAACGCGGCGGGCAATCTGCTGCTGCGTCAGATCGGCGGCCCGGCCGGACTCACCCGCTTCTTCCGCTCGCTCGGCGACCGGGAGAGCCGGCTCGAGCGGTGGGAGCCGGAACTGAACACCGCGATCCCCGGCGACCTGCGCGACACCACGACTCCCGAGGCCCTCGGCCGCGGCTTCGAGCGGCTGACCCTGGGCCGGGCGCTCACCCGCGCCGACCGGGCCCGGCTCGTCACCTGGCTGAAGGGCAACACCACCAGCGCCGCACGGTTCGGCGTCGGACTGCCGCGCGACTGGGTGCTGGCGGACAAGACCGGCACCGGTGACTACGGGACCGCCAACGACGTCGGCGTGGCCTGGACGCCCCGGGGAACTCCGGTGCTGCTGACCGTGCTGTCGACCAAGGCCGCCCAGGATGCGGCAGCGGACGACGCGCTCGTCGCGGAGGCGGCACGCCTCGTGGCCGGCATCGTCGCACCGGGGGAGTGACCGTCTGCAGCTCGGCCGGATCGCCTCCGGCACGCCGAGCGGCCAGTGGCCGTCGAACAACCTGATCGTCAGCTCGGAGTCGCACGACAACAGGGACTCCACCGGCGACAACGCCGACGGTTTCGCCTCGAAGCTCGCCACCGGAACCGGGAACGTCTTCCGCTACGACGTCTCCCACAACAACATCGACGACGGCTGGGACCTCTACACCAAGGCCGACACGGGCGCGATCGGCCCGGTGACCATCGAGTACTCCCGGTCGTACGGCAACGGCACGCTCACCGACGGCACCCAGAACCTCAACGGCGACCGCAACGGCTACAAGCTCGGCGGCGACGACATCGCGGTCAACCATGTGCTGCGGCACGGCAGCGCGTACAAGAACGGCCACCACGGGTTCACCTACAACGGCAACCCCGGCACGATGACCGTCTCCAACAATGTGAGCGTCGACAGCACCGAGCTCAACTTTGCCTTCGACAAGGGCACTTCGGTGCTCCGCGGCAACACCTCGTGCCGCTTCGCCGTCAGCGGCTCGAACGACAAGACGTCCGGGGACGCCGACAGCTCCAACCAGTTCTACGGCGGTGCGAACGGCTCCCGCTGCTCCGCCTACTCCGGGGCGCTCGGCTGGTCCTTCGCCTCGGACGGGCATCTCGTGGTGACGTTCGGCGGCAAGGTCGTGACGCCGTAAGGCGGTACGGCCGGACACAGGAGGCCCGACGGGCGGGACGTCGCGCACGAAGGCGTCCCGCCCGAAGCCGTTCTTCAGGACACCGGCAAGGGGTTCTGGCCCAGCATGCGCCGTCCGTTGTCCGCGGAGAGACGCACCGCGTCGAAGCCGTTCACGGTCATCACCGATTCGTACCCGGCGACGATGCCGGCGATCGGCCGGCCGTCGGCCGCCCGCTCCAACGCAGCGGCGAGAAGGCTGGCGTCGTACAGCGCGGTGTTGGCGCCGATTCCGCCCGCGGGACTCATCGCGTGCACCGCGTCCCCGAGCAGCGTGACGGGGGTCGGCCGCCAGGCAGGAACGGGCACGCTGGTCCGCAGGGTCAGCGGGAAGACGGTTTCGGGCCGCCAGTGCTCGATGATCCGGCGGACCCTGGGATGCCACCCCTCGATCAGGCGCAGGGTCACCTCCCTCAGTTCGGCACCGGTCATGGCCCTCAACTCGGCGTCGCCGTAGGGAAGGAGTTCGTGGCGGGAGCCGAAGGAGACGGTCATGTAGTCCGCGGTGTCGGCGAGGGCCGCCGTGGGTGCGAGCCGGTCGGCCGCCTGTCCCGGGGGTTCGGGGAATTCCACCGGGGCGACACCGACGAACTGCTTCCCGGGACCGATGACCGGTGTGAACACGGCGAACATGTCGGCGGGGAACAGGGCCCGCGTGGCCTTCGTGAGCGGGACCTTCCCGTACAGCTGCCGCAGACCGGTGTCCACGACCCGGGCGTGCGGGAGATACTGCCGGCGCACCGGGGAATGCACGCCGTCGGCGGCCACCAACACATCACCGCGTGTCTCGGTCCCGTCGTCGAAGCGGGCGACGACACCGCCGTCGGCGCCGGCACGGTAGCGGGTGAACCGCTTGCCGAACACGACGGCGTCCGCCACGCCGGTCAGCAGGATCTGCCGCAGCGTCAGCCGATCGGCCGCGAGATGGGTGCCGCCGTCTCCTTCCAGCACGGCCAACTGCCGCAACCGGGCGTCGAATACGGGGGTCCGGGGAAGCGGCACTCCGGCCGTGGCCTGGAACAACCGGTACAGCTCGGGCGGCAGCACATCGCGTAGCGCGTCGTCGCCTCGGGTGTCGATGTGGATTCGGTAGCCCTGGTGACGGGACGTCAGGGAAGCGTCCCGTTCGTACACGCGGAAACTGATGCCCCGGCGCCGCAGGCCCTGCGCCAGGCAGAGCCCGCCGAGGCCCGAGCCAATGATGATCACATGTGGGTACGGCATGCCGACTGTTCCTTCCTCGTGCCATGACGGAGAAGGAACACGCAGGTCACACCTGGCGGCCGCAGTCCCTGCGGGGGTACCGGCCACGAGGTGAGGTGTTCAGTGCCGTGAAGCCCGTCCGGACTAACCCATACCGGACTGTGTCTTCGCGTGTCCTCGACGGCCAGGCTACAAGCCGGGGTACGCCAACTTCCAGTAATTTCAGGTGGCTTGACGCTTCGCGAGTGTCTCGTGGACCTTCGGACGCGTCCCGTCCTGCTTCACGACCGGGAGCTTGTCCTCGGCGCGAACGGCCCGACCGGACGGCAGGTCACCGAGCAGGCGACCCGCCGCCGGTCACGAGGGCGTGATCTGCGTGCTCGGCGACCGGCGCGAGCGGCCTCGACTGTGCGGTGCGCCGACCTGCCGGCCCGCCTCGACGCGCGCACCACCGAGTGGACCTCACGCCTCCCGGCAGGTGACGGGCGCGCCGGTTACGACGGCCAGCCGCCGTAGGGGACGGTCAGCAGTTCCATGGCGTGGCCTGCCGGGTCCAGGAAGTACACGCCGCGACCGCCGTCGTTGTGGTTGATCGTGCCGGGCTGCTTCTGGTGCGGGTCCGCCCAGTGCTCCATGCCGCGTTCGACGATCCGCTGGTACGCGGCCTCGAACTCCTCCTCGGAGACCAGGAACGCGTAGTGCTGTGGCGTGATCTGGTCCTCGGGGGCGGTGGCGTAGTCCAGCGTGACTCCGTTGCTGAGGGTGACCGCGACGAACGGGCCCCACTCCTTGGCGGGCTCGAGACCGAGCAGCTCGGTGAAGAAGTCGGCGGACTCGCGGTTGTTCCGGGCGTGGACGATGGTGTGGTTCAACTCGACTGACAAGGAAAGCCTCCTGGTCATGTCCTGGCACCTCCATGCCTCACCCGGCCGGTGACCGACACGCGATGCCACCTTCGATCTTAGCCCGGCGTACCCCGAACGGGTCAGCCGACCCGGTCGTCTTCGGCCACGCGGTATGCCTCCAGCTCCGCGGACTCTCTCACATACGTGCTGGTCAGATCGGTGGAGGGGACAGGATCCGGACATTCGTGTGCTTCGGCGGGGCCTGACCGTGAGGCAACCTCGCTGATCCTTGACCAACCGCTCCGGGTACCTCTCCCTGTGACCGGAAACGGTCTCCCGTGCCGGTCACAGGAACAACAGGGGCGGAAGCCGCTGCCCCCGGACCGACCCGCCGCTGACGCGGGCCGTCGGGCGCGCCGGTGCACCACATGCCCGCCTGCCACGGTCAACACCACCGGAGACTCGGCGAGTTCGTCGGCGGGTGCGGGTGCGGGTGCGGCCGGAACGCCGGTGCCTGACCGTGGCAGTCGGGGTGCTCCGGCGAGCCCCGTCATGGCCATGGCGGACAGCAACTCCCTTAAAGCGGACACTTTCTGGCCTATATCCACCCTACGGTGGAGCCATGGTCACTTCACCGGAGAACCACGCGTCCCTGCCGTCCGACGAGTCCGCCGAACTGCTCCAAGCCCTGGCCGAACAGCGGGAGTTGCTGCTCATCACCGTGCGCGGCCTGACCGACGCCGAGGCAGCCCGCCGGACCACGGTGAGCGAGCTGACGCTGGGCGGCATCGTCAAGCACCTGGCGCGCGGCGAGCGGGTGTGGGCGCAGATCATGGCGAAGGGCGACGGCGAGGTGCCGGAGGGCATGCTCGACCTCGGCCAATACCGCATGGCGGACGGCGACACGCTCGCCGGCCTGCTGAAGGAGTACGCGGCCGGGACCCGCGCGCTCGAAGGCGCCGTCGCGGCTCTGCCCGCTCTGGACCGGATCGTCCCGCTGCCCAGGACCCCCTGGTCCCCGCCCGAGACCGTGTACTGGTCCGCCCGGCGCATCCTGCTGCACCTGATCCGCGAGACGGCCCAGCACGCCGGGCACGCGGACATCATCCGGGAGACGCTGGACGGGGCGAACACCACCGCGCAGCGGTGAACGGCGGTACGAGTTTCCCAGTACCGCCAGTAACATGATCACCTTGGCTCCGGGTGTACCAGTCAGTCAACTAGGCGCTGTCCCAGGACGCGCCCTGCCCGGAGATGTCCCAGATATCCATGAATTCTCTCAACGACGCGTTGGAAAACGCGCGCCTCACCTATGAGCAGCACGTGCGGACGTGCCGTCAGTGCCACGCCGACGGCGCGGCCTGCGCCGTGGCCAAGCATCTCCTGCGGATCTACAACCTGGCCCGCAGGGACCATATGCGCTCGGGAGGACGGCACGCCACGACGGAGCAGCAGGGCTGACCCTGCGTCAGGTCCCGTACACCGCACGCACATTGGCGCGGGGCGGCGGGGCGTGCCGGGCCGCGGGTCCCGTCGCGAACGTACGCAGGAGGTTCTCCGTCGTGCGCGTGACCAAGGCGCGGGTGCGGGCGTCCATGCCGTGGTCGCGTCCCAGCGTGCCCGTCCCGGCCACCAGCCCCTCCACCCAGCGCATGGTGCCGGTCGCGAACACGCCCGCGCCGCCGGAAGTCGTGTAGTACGCCGAGTCGCTGTGGCTGGGCCGCCCGCCGCAGACCAGTGGGGAGTGCGCGATGATCTCCAGCGGTCCCGGGGTGGGGGCGCCGGGGGTGATCCGGTCGTACTCGACGCCGACGAGATGGGCGAAGGCGTCGCCGGAGCGCGCGCCGGTGCCGTCGTACAGCCAGTGATCGGCGGCCCGGACGACATAGGGGGCGTCGACCGGATAGCCCTCGTAGAGCACGCCGGTCAGCGAGGACTCCGGATCCGGGGCGGGCGCCAGACGGTAGTCGGTGGTGACCAGCGCCGGGTGGGAGTCGTAACAGGGGTCGGCGCGGTAGGAGCTCTTGTAGCAGACCACCGTACGGTCGCCCGCGGCCTCCCCGGCCTCTAGCCGGACCCGGCGGAAGCACGTGTTCGCGCCGAGGAAGGCGATGTTCGTCCCGGCGTCCCGGGCGGCGGTCACATGGGCTCGCTGCTCCGGCGTCCAGTACTCGTCGTGGCCCAGACAGACGACGGCGTGCGCGCCGCGCAGCACCCCGGGATCGCGGTGGACGTCGACGCCGGTGGTGTACGCGAGCGGTATGCCGAGGCGCTCGGCCAGTACCACCAGCGCCCGCTCGTACACCAGGAACTTCTCGGCCCCTGTGCCGTCGTAGGGGCGGTCGAAGCTGACCGCGAGGGAGCGGGTGGCGTAGGCGCCGGACGCGCCGTTGTAGAGGCTGCGGCCGCCCCAGCGGTTGTACGCCTGCCAGGTGGCCGGGGCGTGCAGCAGGACCGTACGGCCGGCGCCCGCGGTGGAGCGGACGATCAGCGGAACGTAGCGCTGGTGTCCGCTGTCCGCCTCCAGCCGCAGCAGATAGGCGCCCTCCGGCCAGCCGGTGGTGTCCACCGGCAGCGTCACCGGCCAGTCGGCGCGCACGGTGCGGGTGGCGGGCAACAGCCGTGGAGCCGGCCGGGCGCGGCCGGGTATGCGCCCGGACGCCCAGATGCGGCGGGCCTGACGCCCGCCGTACCAGCCGATCCGGAACGCGGACACCCGGAACGCCGCGGCGGTGGTGGACACATGCAGCCCGAACTCCTCGCCCGGGGTCACGCTCACCCGGTCCGGGTAGCCGGTCACCGCGTCCGGCGAGCCGGTGGAGGCGAGAAGCCAGTCGGCGGTGCCCGGCGCGTCCTGCTCCGCCTCGGGCCGCAGTCGCCCGTCAGGGGCCGCGGTGGAGTGCGGATGCGGCGGTGCCGCCGTGCAGGCGGCGGCCGTGCCGAGGCCGGCGCCCGCGCACAGGGTGAGGAATCGCCGGCGGCCGAGGCCGCCCGACGGCAGGGTGTCGTGTGCCGGAGCCACTTCACCTCCCGGGGTGTGTCGGCTCCAGCGTCACGACGCCCGCGCAGCCGGCGCAACCCGCGGAGCCGGGTGAAGGCCGTTGAGAGGGCGGCGGCGGAGCCCCTGACCGGGCCACCGGCGGTAGAGCCGAACGGGTGACACGGGCAGGTGCGGGCAGGTGCGGTCGGGTGCCGACGGATGCCATCGGATGCCGTCAGCTGCGGAAGCCGATGTGCACGTGGTCGTGATGGGTGGCGTCGCTGAAGAACTGGCCGGGGCCGCCGCCGGACAGCAGCACGGGACCGCCCACGTTGTACGATCCGGCGGCCGCCGCGTCCCGCATGAACTGCTCGATCAGGCCACGTGAGGTCGCCGGGTCGACGACCGCGTGGCCGTCGATCCGCCACACGTCGAAGGCTCGGCCCCGCGGATGGTCGCTGGGCCGGCTGGTGCCGAAGACGTCCAGCGGATGCCCGGAGCGGACGACGCTGACCTCCAGCCGGTACGTCCGCGCCAGCGCGAGCATCGCCCCGGCCACGCTGGTGTGCACCTGACCACTGCGCAGGTCCGCCACGGCGGCGGGCGGCAGCGTGATCCGGTCGTCGGACAGCACGGTCCGGACGTCCGGCGCCAACGACCGGGCGGCCGGTCCCGGGTCGGCCGGATGCAGCGCGTCAACCGTCCAGCCCGACCCCGCCCCCGACCGCGACAGGCGCACGTCGACCGTCGTCCCGCCCGCGCTCACCGTGCCGCCGCGCCGGGTCCACTGCCGGCACACCACCAGCACACTGGCCGACCGGGACAGGATCCCGCCGTACTGCGCGTCCACGACCTGCAGCGCCGCCGCGTCGGCCGCCGGCAGCAGCGGCCCGGTCTGGTCCACGAGGGCCGTCGGCAGCCCGAGCGCCGCGACCCTCGCCCGTGCCGCCGCCGCACCGCCGTGCCCGGCCGGCCACGCACCGATCGCCTCAACCAACTGCACGGCGCGCAGCTTGGCCGCCGGCTGGACTTCGGCGGACGTCGGCCGCCAGGGCGTGGTGTGCGGGAGGCCGGGGGACGGCGAAGGCGAACCGCTGTGGCTCGGTGCCCCCTGGGTCGGTGCCCCTTGGCGTGGGTGCCCGGCCGGTGCCGTACGACCGGAGCAGCCGGCCGCGCCGAGCGCGACTCCGGCGAGGACGGCCAGCACGGCCCGGCGACCGGGCGGGGGAGCGGTGGGCGTACGAGTCACGGTCGCAGGATCCCGTGGGGTCATGGGGTCCAGTGTCCGCCGGGTGGCGGGGCCGGGCGAGCGCGCACGGCGGACCGACCGGCGGGGTGTGGCCCGCGGGGACGGTTCCGTACTCCGATCGCCACCCTCCGCGAGTCGGCCTTGGAGGGGCTCGGCTGCAACGTCCCTCGTCCCCGGCCTGACGCGACGACACCTGGCCCACCGTGTGAGGAACACCCGCCGTACCGATGCTCGCCCCAGGCCGAACTCCCTCAGAACGGGGGCTCGTTGAGCAGGTCCAGCAGGGACTCGGCGCTGTGTTCGTCGCCCGAGGCCGTCCTCGACGGGTCCGGGAACGTGCGACCCCAGGACGCGGCGCGGCCGAGGGCGCTCAGGCGCCAGGCGAGGTGTGCGGCGCGGCGCAGGTCCGCCGCTGTGCGGCCGGGAGCCGTCCAGGCCTCCAGGTAGGCGTCGAGCAGGCGGGGCAGGACCTGCGGTCCGTATCGTGCCCGCGCCTTTTCGACCGGGATCCGCAGGCTGCAGAACGGGTGCGAGACGGCCGCGTCGCCCCAGTCGAAGAAGGTGTACCGGCCCGGTGCCGGCCGGAACAGCTGGCCGTCGTGCAGGTCGGCATGGTCCAGCGTGTCCTCGATGCCGGCGGACGCGAGTTCGGCGCACCAGTCCGTGAGGCGGGGCCGTAGCCGCTCCAGCCGGGCGCGGGTCTCCGGAAGCAGCGCGGTGTTGTGCGTGAGCAGTCTGTCGAACGCCGAGGGCAGGTCGAGGGTCCGGGTGGAGGGCACCCCGAGCCGTTCGATCTCGTGCGCGTGCGGGGTCACGGCCTGCTGCAGGCTCGCGTACTGGCGCAGCAGGTCCTCCCAGGCCCGCGGCTCGACCGGCGCGCGGGAGAGCACGGAGCGGAACAGTTCTCCGCCGTCGGGCAGCAGCACCCACGCGCGCTCGGCGTCGACGGCCAGTGGCTCCAGGACCTGCCCCGGCACCCAGCGGGCCAGCGCCGCGGTCAACGGCCCCTCGAAGGCGCCGGCCGGCGGATTCGCCTTGAACCAGACGGCGTCCCGCCCCTCGACGGGCACCCGCACCAGCACGGACCACGGACGCAGCCGTACCGCGAGGTCACCGCCCATCCGCAGGCCGCGTTCGGCGAGCCGGTCCGCCACCCAGGCCATGGCCGCGTCCCGCCACGACTCCTGTTCCCACGGAGTCGGCGCGTACTGGTAGGTGCTCCGGTCCACGGCGATCGCATACGCACGGTGCATCGCGCCATCTCACCATCGCCGCCGCGGGCCGACCACCCGATTTCCCGGGCGGTGCCGTCGCGTGTTCATGCGTCGGGGTGCGCGGACCGGACGATCAGGGTGCGCAGTTCGTCCACGGCACGCGTGCGTGCCCCCGTCAGGTCGGGCGCGGACACGCTTCCGGCCGCGATGCGGACCGGGCGTGGGCCGCGGGCCGCGTGCGCCTCGAACGCGGCGATCAGGCGCGGATGGCGGCCCCACTCGCCGGCGATCACGATCAGCTCCGGGTCGGTGAGGCAGACGGCCGCGGACACGACGCCGCCGACAGCCCGGGCGAGGGTCTCCCGCACCCGGTGGGCCTGCTCGTCGTCACCGGCGACGGCCGCCTCCAGCGTCGCGACGTCGATGGCCGTCGAGTCGGCCCGGCGCAGGCCGAGCACGGCGAACACCTCGATCAGCGGCATCGCCGTACCGTCCGGTCCGGCCGTGGGCACGTGGGCGATCTCGCCGCTGAGGCCCCGGTGGCCGCGCCGTACGGCGCCGTCGGCGACCACCGCACAGCCCAGCCCCTCGCCGAGGTGGACGTAGACGAAGTCGTCGACGCCGGCGGCGCATCCCGTGGAACGCTCCGCGCGGGCGGCCCAGTTGACGTCGTTGTCCACCAGCACGGGTCCGTCGACGTACGGGGCGAGGACGGCGGTGGGGTCGAGGTCGCCGACCAGGAACGGCGAGTCGGGCAGCCGGACCAGCCGGCCGGTCGCGCGGTCGACGGGATCGGCGGCGCTGACGACCGCGGTGCGCAGTCCGCCCGGTGCCGTCCTGCCCAGCCGGCGGGCGGCCTGCGCCAGGGCCTTGACCGCGAGGTGCTCGCCCGCGTTGCGGCCGAGCTCGACCCGGGTCTCGGCGACGGCGGCGCCGTGCGCGTCCACCGCCTCGGCCGTCACGCCGTACGGGGAGATGCTCGCGACCAGGGCGAGCCCGAGCCGGGGTGCCAGTGCGTAGTAGGAGCCCGCGCGTCCGCGTCCCGTCGTGCGCTCGCCGGTGTCCACCAGCAGACCCGCGTCGGCCAGACGCTGCACGCCGTCGGAGATGGTCGGCTTCGAGATGCCGGTCAGCGCCGAGATCTCCGCCCGCGTCAGGCGTGGATGGTCCATGAGGGTGCGCAGCACGTGCTCGTCCGTGAGAGCGCGCAGCATGTCCAGGGAGGGCTTGGCCGGGGTCATGCGGACCATTCTAGTAAGGACTGTTGCCTAAAGGTCGGTCGTGCCCCTAGCCTGGATTTGGTAAGGAGTCCTGACCAAAGGAGCCGGGCCATGACACGCGTCGCCGACCAGCAGCAGTCGTCCGCGCAGCTGCCGCACTGGGAGACCGTCCCCGAGGATCTGCCCGCCGCGATCCGCGGGATCAAGCAGGCGCTGCGGGCCCGGATCGAGGCCTCCGGACGGTCCGTCGCGGAGGTGTACGCCGCCGCCGAGCGGCGCGTGGCCGCCCGGGTCGCCGAGATCAAGGCGGAGCGGGAGGCCGGGGAGCGCGTCTGGCCGGTGATCGACTACGCCGACATCGAGAACGGCACCGTGCGCGCCGCGCAGGCCGACCTGGTGAAGCAGCGCGGATGTCTCGTCGTACGCGGCCACTTCCCGCGCGAACAGGCCCTCGCCTGGGACGCGTCGATCGTCGACTACGTCGAGCGCAACCGGTTCTTCGAGAACTACACCGGGCCCGGCGACGACTTCTTCGGCAGCGTCGGCTCCAAGCCCGAGATCTATCCGATCTACTGGTCCACGGCCCAGATGGAGGCCCGGCAGAGCGACCGCACGGCCCGTGTGCAGTCCTTCCTGAACTCCTTCTGGACGCACACCTCCGACGGCGTGCGCTGGTTCGACCCCGACCGTGACGCGCTCTACCCCGACCGCATCCGGCGCCGCCCGCCGGGCACCGACTCCCGCGGCCTCGGCCCCCACTGCGATCCCGGCACCCTCGACCTGTGGATGACCGAGGCCTATCAGCGCGCGTTCCGGCACCTCTTCGACGGAAGCGTCGAGAGCTACGACCCCTGGGACGCCGCGCACCGCACCGCCGGCCCGCAGTACCCGGGCTCCACCATGTGCTCGGCGTTCCGCACCTTCCAGGGCTGGACCGCGCTGTCCGACATGGACCACGACCAGGGCGTGCTGCACACCGTGCCGGTCCCCGAGGCGATGGCCTGTCTGATGCTGCGCCCCCTGCTGCCGGACGTCCCCGACGACGACATGTGCGGCGTCACCGTCGACCAGGTCTTCCCCGCGAGCGAGAAGTGGCACCCGCTGCTGCTGGAGGCGCTCACCGGCATCCCGGACGTGCGGGCCGGCGACTCCGTCTGGTGGCACTGCGACATGATCCACAGCGTCGCCCCGGTGCGGGACCAGAAGGGCTGGGGCAACGTCATGTACATCCCCGCCGCGCCCTGGTGCCCGCGCAACGAGCGGTACGCGGCCTCCGTACGCGAGGCCTTCCTCTCCGGCTCCAGCCCGGGCGACTTCCCCGAGGAGCACTACGAGCGTTCCTGGACCGGCCGTTTCACCGCCGACCGGCTGGGCACCACCGGCCGCCGCGGCCTCGGACTCGACTGAGCAGGACCCGCACACGAACGCGCCCCCGTCGCAGCTTGAGTTCTAGTGGTCGTCGCAACACCCCAGCTCAGGGGATGCGATGGAGTTCGAGATCCGGAAGAACCGGGGGCCCGGCGGCGGGCGCACCGCCAGGCCCACAAGCGTGCCTCCCGTGCCATCAAGGACATGGTCCTGATCAGCGAACGCCCTGCCGAAGCCGCCGACCGGGCCGTCCCCGGACACTGGGAGGGCGATCTCATCATCGGCAAGGACGGCCGTTCCGCCATCGGCACCCTCGTCGAGCGGTCCACCCGCTACGTCATGCTCGTGCACCTGCCGGTCGGCCACAGCGCTATCGCCACCCGCAACGCGCTCGCCACGACCGTCCAGACCCTCCCACGGCACCTCTGGCGATCCCTGACCTGGGACCAGGGCTCGGAGATGGCTGCCCACCGGGCGTTCACCGTTGCCACCGACATCCCGGTCTACTTCTGCGACCCGGCCAGCCCCTGGCACCGCGGCTCCAACGAGAACACCAACGGCTTGCTGCGACAGTACTTTCGCAAGGGCACCGACCTGGCCGCTCACACCCCCGAGGACCTGGCGGCCGTCGCCGCCGAACTGAACAGCCGCCCACGCAAAACGCTCGGCTGGGAAACCCCAGCCGAGCGCCTCGCTAAGCTCCTGGACCTAGCCAGCTGACCAGCAGTGTTGCAACGACCCCTGGAATTCGCCACCGACCGGGGGCGCGCTTCATGCGGGAAAGGTCAGGCGCGCTGCCTGCGGCGCATCGTCAGGTACGTGCCGGTCGCACCCGCGGCCACCAGGGCGCCCACGCCGAGGCCGACCGGCAGGGCCGGGAAGCCGGAGGTGTCGGTCGTGTCGGCCGCGTTCTGCATCGCCGGACCCGGGGTGATGTTCGTGGACACCGGGGCGACGTGCTGGATCGGGCCGACGTGCTTGACGGAGCCGTCGGAGTTCAGCAGCACCTGCTTGTTGTTCGGGTGCCGGAAGTCGAACATGCCCGACAGCGAGCCGGCCGTCGCGTCGAAGGAGTGGTCACCGATCTGGCCGGTCTTCCAGTTGTCCTCGATGAAGCGCGTGATGGACGCCTGGTTGGTCAGCGTGTGGTCGACCTTGTTCACCTTGCTGTACGGCGAGACGACGAGCAGCGGCTGGCGGGTACCCGGGCCACAGCGGTCCGCGTAACCACCGGACGCCTTCGGGCCCTTCTGGCAGGCCTGGCTGTCCGTGGCCTTGCCGTTGGAGGCGACCGTGGAGTCCGCCGAACCGTTCTTCGGGACGACATAGGCGTGGTCGTACCAGCCGTCGGAGTCGTCGTAGGCGACCACGACCGCGGTGGACTTCCACTGCGGCGAGCTCTGGATCGCGTTGATCTGGTCGATCAGGAAGTGCTGCTCGTCGGTGGGGTCGGAGTAGCCGGCGTGGCCGTCCTGGTACTCACCGGCCTTGAGGAAGCTGACGGCCGGCAGCTTGCCCGCCTTGAGCGCGGCGGAGAAGTCGGTCAGGTCGTAGTTGTGGTTGGCCTGACCGCTGTGGCCGATCTCCGAGACGGACTTCGGCGCCAGGTGGTGCGGGTTCGCCGTCGACTTGTAGTACGAGAACGGGTTGTGGTGCGGGCTGTAGTCCACCACGGACGCGCCGCCCACGTTGGTGTGCGCGGCGTCGCACTTGGCGTACGAGCCGGACGTGCCGTTCCACGCGGTCGACGGACGGAAGCCGCCCTGGAACCAGCCCCAGGAGACCTTCTTGGCGTTGAGCAGGTCACCGATGTTCTTGCCCTGCAGCGCCGCCAGCGCGTTGGTGCTGGTGTGGTCCTTGCCGGAGCAGTCGTCGAAGGCCGGGTCCGGGTCGTTTATGACCGTGCCGACACCCTTGGCGTCGGGCGACGCGATCGCGTACGCGTCCGGCTTCGGCGTCTGCTTGCCGGTGGCCGCGTCCACGGAGACCGCGCCGTGCGTGTTGCCGGAGATCAGGTTCAGGGCGCCGGGCGTGGACGGGCCGTAGTTCGAGCTGTAGGAGCGGTCGCTCAGCGAGTAGTTCTGGGCGTAGTTCCACAGCCCGGTGACGGTGTTGCCGTCGTAGTAGTCCATCGCCAGGCCCGGCTCGCCGAACAGGCCGCCGCTGCACTTGTCGACCTCGGTGTTCTGCACGAACTGGTCGGCCTTGCCGCCGTTGTAGGCGTACTGCTCCGCACCGTAGGAGTGGTTCTGGTCGCAGGTCATCGCCTGCGACGAGGACAGCCGCTTCGGCGCGTACTGGTTCGGGTTCTTCGTCAGCAGCCCGGCGTGCGCGAGGGTGTCGATGTCCTTCGGGGTGTTCTTCGACGCGGTGAACTTCGTGCCGTCGGTGTTCGCGGCCTTCGGGTACGTGGCGAAGTAGTGGTCGAAGGAGATGTTCTCGTCGAAGAGCACGACGACGTGCTTGATCGGCGTCGCGGTCGAGGAGTGCCCGCCGTTCGCCGCGGTGGGCGCCGCCGCCCAGCCGGGCGCGTTGCTGCCGAGCACGGTGAGCGCGGCGGCTCCCGTCAGTGCGCCCAGGCTCCGCATCGCGGCTCGTCTTCCTCTGCTTGCCATGGTGGTCTACCCCTCCGGACAGAACGTCTGTGCGTCGTACGAGCATGCATGCTGCGCCCGTTGCGCAGCGTGTCGGCGGAGCCATCATGGCGTGCAGGTGAACACCAAGTCAGGGATGTCAGGGCAAAACTTGACTGTGTGTTGACCTGGTCGGCCCGGTGACTTGTCCGGACAGGTTCAGCCGAACAGGGCGCGCCCGTACCAGTCCGAGGCATCCCTGACGCCGGGCAGCGCGAAGAAGTAGCCGCCGCCGAACGGGCTGATGTAGTCCGTCAGCGGCTCACCCGCCAGCCGGTGCTGCACCGTCTCGAACTGCCGCTTCAGGTCCTGTTGGTAGCAGCAGAACAACAGGCCCATGTCCAGGTTGCCGTTGGCGTCCATGCCCCGGTCGTAGTTGTACGCACGGCGCAGCAGGCGCTGGTCGGCGGTGGCGGACGTGCGAGGGTTGGCGAGGCGGATGTGCGAGTCCAGCGGGATGACGTCACCCTTGGGGTCGTCGGCGTACTTCGGCGTGTCGTGCTCGTGGTCGCCGTCCAGCGGCGCCCCGGAGGAGCGGGCGCGGCCGAACATCCGCTCCTGCTCGCTGAGCGAGACCCGGTCCCAGAACTCCACCAGCATCCGGATGAGCCGCACGACTTGATAGCTGCCGCCGGCCGCCCAGTCCGGCTCGCCGGCGCCCTTGCCGACCCACACCAGACGGTCCATCTCGCGGGCGTTCGCGGCGTCCGGGTTGGCGGTGCCGTCCTTGAACCCCAGGAGGTTGCGCGGGGTGCCGGAGGGCCGGGGCGGGCTGGAGAAGCCGTCCAGCCGCCAGCGGACCTGCAGGGCGCCCCGGGTGTGCCGGGCTATGTCCCGCAGTGCGTGCAGGGTGGTGTCCGGCTCGTCGGCGTGCAGGTGGAGGCTCAGGTCACCGTGGCACCAGTCCGCCCGGAGGTCGTCGTCCGGGAACTCGGGCATGGCGGTCAGCCGGCGGGGCCGCTGCGCGGCCAGCCCGAACCGGTCGTCGAAGAGCGAGGCGCCGACGCCCACGGTGACGGCCAGTTGACCGGAGGGCAGCTGGTCGCCGAGGACGCCCGAGTCGGTGGGCGGGGCGGTGATACCGGCCGGAGACGGCGTCCCGCCCGAGGTGAGGAAGCGGGCCCGGTCGGTGAGCGTGCGCAGCAGGTCGGTGAGGTCCGCACGGCTCCCGGCGGTCACGTCGAGGGAGGCGAACACACTCGTGCGGCGCGGGGCCGCGATCGCCGAGGCCTGGTGGACGCCGTGGAAGGGCGCGACGGCATCCGTCGCGCCGGCCGGAGCGGCGGCGGGGGCGGTGGCGGGGGCCGCGGCGCTCGTGGCGAGGCCGGCGCCGGCCAGGGCGGCACCGCGCAGGAAGCCGCGCCGGGCCAGGCCGTCGGATCGTTCGGCGCTGCTCACACGGTCCTCCGCGGGTCGCACAGGGTGGCCACCGAGGCCAGCCGCTCCACCAGGTCGCCCAGCACGGAGTCGGCCTGCTCCCGCTGCGCGCGGCTCAGCTCGCCGAGCGGGGTCCAGCGGTCGCTGTGCCGGAAGCCGTCGAGGGTGTGCTGGGCACGGTCCAACTCCTTGTCCAGGAGCGGCAGATCGGCGTACCGGGTGGTGAGCAGCGGGCGCAACTGGGACAGCACCTCGCGGGTGCCGTCCAGGTTGGCGCGGGCGGTGGCGAGGTTGCTGCCGCTGCCGTGGTCGGTACGGCCGGTCAGCTCGAACTGCACGGTGTTCTCCAGGATCTCGTGCGCGCGCAGACCCAGCTGGGCGGGGTCCATCCGGGTCTGCGACCAGCTGTCCCGCAGCCCGGTGACCGCCTTCACCAGCGCCGCGGCCGGGGCGCGCAGCCGGGCGGCCGACTCGCCGTGCCACAGCCCGTACTCGATGCGGTGGAACCCGGCGAAGTCCTTGTCGTGCACCCCGCCGGCCAGCCCGGCGCCGGTGCCGTTGATCGCTGCGTCCGCGTCCCCGAAGGCGTCGTACGCCGCACCCAGCCGCTCGTACTCCAGATGGGCCGGCAGCCAGGCCGAGCGGGCGGCCGCGAGGTCACCCCCGTCGATCGCGTCCTTGAGCTGCGTCGTCAGCCGCACGACGCCGTCCAGGCCACCGCCGACCCACTTCTGGTAGGCGAGGGCGGGCGGGATCAGATCGTGCTGCGTGACGGGCGCGGCGCCCGGGCCGCGGGTGCCGCTGGTGATGTGCACGGTGGGCCCGGTGACGGCGTCGGCGTCGTCGGGCACGCACTTGAAGGCGTACGACCCCTTGCCCAGCTGGACGGTCAACTCCCGTGTCGTCCCGGGCCCGATGCCCTCCACCTCGCCGTACACCGCCTGGCTGCCCGGATCCTCCAGGTAGACCTCGGCGGCGCCGTCGGAGGAGTTGTGCAGGTCGAAGGTGCGTACCCCGGGCTCGGGCCGGGTCCAGCCGCTGCCGCAGTGGCTCTGCGAGACGTCGATGACGACATGGCCCGAGGGGGCGCCGGCGGCCCGGCCGTGCCGTGGTCCGCCCAGCGAGTACGCGAGGAGCGTGCCCGCGACGGCCACGGCGAGGACGACGAACACCGCGGGCGCCGTCCGGAGACGAACGGACCGCGTGCCGAGGCGAGGCAACGGCATGGCGAGCCTTTCCGAACGACGTACGCAACGGCCTCATGGTAGGCGCCGTTCCGGATCCGAACACCCGTCCCAAGATGTCGATGACCAAGAATTCCCCCGGGGTTCACCCGCAGGTGGCCTACGGCGAGCCCCCTGACCAGGCGCGTTGCCCCCGCAGGTGCCGGTTCAGCGCACCGGGAAACCGAAGGAGTAGCCCTGCTGCTTCAGCCACGGCAGCAGGGTGCGCAGCGCGGCCACGGTCTGCGAGCGGTCGCCGCCCGCGTCGTGGAAGAGGATCGTCGGCCCGTTGGACAACTCGCGCTTGACGGTGCTGACGATGGCGGCGCTGCCCGGCCGCGCGAAGTCCTTGGAGTCCACGTTCCAGCCGAGCGGCCGCATCCCGTGCGAGGCCGCCAGCTGCCGGCTGTACGGGGTGAAGGCGCCGCCCGGAGCCCGGTAGTACATCGGCTTCACACCGCCGGACGCCTTGGTGATCTGCTGCTCGGCCTCCATGATCTGCTGCGACTGGTAGGCCTGCGACTTCTTGTCCATCGTGGTGTCGTGCGACACGGTGTGGTCGCACAGCCGGTGCCCGGCCGCCACCACCTGCCGGACCAGGTCCGGGTGCGCCTGGGCCTGCGGGCCGATCATGCAGAACGTCGCCTTCACGCCGTTCTCGCGCAGGATCTGGAGCACCTGCGGGGTCCAGACCGGGTTCGGTCCGTCGTCGATGGTGATGTTGACCGCGTGCGCGCCCGCGTCCGAGGCATGGGCGATGTCGGCGGAGACGGGTGTCTCCTGCTTCGGCGCGGCGGGCTGCTGTGCCGAGATGTCCGGCGCCGCCGAACCGCCGCCGCTCTGGCCGGCCTGCGCGGTCCACACCGACGCGGCGGCCGCCACCGCCGTGACCCCCACCGCTGCCGCGATCATCCGGCCGTACCATCCTCGCCCGTCATGCCGCGCCATGTCCCGCCCCGATTCGTTCCGTGTCCGTTTGGCCCTGTGCACCCGTGCTCTGTGCACCTGTCAGGACGGTGGGGGTTGAGTGGGGGGTTCAAAGCTGGGTCCGGTTGTTACCGATCACGGACAATTCCAGGGCGCTTCCGCGACAGACGACACGGCCGCCGCGGCCGCCGCCGTTCCCGGCGGTCTCGGCCGCCGGAGTCGGTACGGTGCCCTGATGGCCCTCTATCCGGAGCTCGAACCGTACGCGCACGGCATGCTCGACGTGGGCGACGGCAACCACGTCTACTGGGAGACCTGCGGCAATCCGCACGGCAAGCCCGCCGTCGTCCTGCACGGCGGGCCGGGATCCGGCTGCACCCCTTACCCCCGGCGCCTGTTCGACCCGGCCGCCTATCGGATCGTCCTGCTCGACCAGCGCGGCTGCGGCCGGTCCAGCCCGCACGCGAGCCGCCACGACACCGACATGAGCGTCAACACCACGGCGCACCTCATGGCCGACCTGGAACTGCTGCGCCGGTACCTGGGCGTCGAACGGTGGCTGGTGTGGGGCGTGTCCTGGGGATCGGTGCTCGCGCTGCGCTATGCACAGACCCACCCGGGCGTGGTCTCCGAGCTCGTGCTCACGGGCGTCGCCACCGGGTCGAACGCCGAAGTCGAGTTGCTGACCAGGGGACTGGGCCGGATCTTCCCCGACGCCTACGAACGGTTCCGGTCCGCGCTGCCGGCCGGGGAACGCGACGGGAACCTCGCCGCCGCCTGCAACCGGCTGCTCGAATCCCCCGACCCCGAAGTGCGGGAACGGGCCGCGCGGACCTGGACCGACTGGGAGACGGCCACGATCCCGGCGCCCCCGCGCTCCGTCGCCCGCTACGAGGACCCCGTCTTCCGCATGGGCTTCGCCCGCACCGTCACGCACTACTGGGGCAACGACCACTTCCTCGGCGAGGGCAACGACGAGGGCGTGGTCCTGCGCGACGCCCACCTGCTCAAGGGCATCCCCGGCACCCTGGTCCAGGGAAGCCTCGACTTCGGCAACCTCCTCGGGATCGTCTGGCGGCTCCGACAGGCCTGGTCCGACAGCGAGTTGGTGCTCGTCGGCGACACCGGCCACCACAGCGGGGCGCCGGGCATGGCGGAGGCGCTGGTGGCGGCGACCGACCGGTACGCGGCCCGGGTCTAGTGCCGTGACCGCAAAGGTTCACCGGGGTCAGGAGCGGCGAGGGAGCGGACTGCGCTGGAGCGGATCCGGCCGCCCGAGCTGGCCGTGAGAAGATCGCGGCCGTGACCATCCAGCTTCATGACTTCGACGGCGAACACTCGCTGACGTTGGACGTCGGTGGCCTGGCTGCTGACGCGGCAGTAGCCGATGCAGGTCACGAGCCGAACGGGTACTTCTGGGAAGGTCTCGTGCGGTTTGCCTGGCCGGACATTGCCAAGCGCCTCGACTTCGACAGCGAGGCCGGCATGTTCTGCGCGGTCGGGACTCCGAGTGACCTCGCGCGACTCAAGACGGCCGTTGAGTCAGTCATCACGAGCACCGACGCGGTCCGCGACATCATCGCCCAGGCGGAGACTTCGGGCTTCGAGTTCGACGACTAGCAACTCCACCGGACAGGGACACCGGTTCGCTCAGGCTGCTGTGGCAAGTGGGCGTCCGCCCCAGCGGATTCCTTTCTCGCTGCGGATTCGGGCGCGTTCACGTCGTTGGGCGGCCAGCACGTCCGGGTGGCGTGTGTTGGTGTTACGCCAGCGCAGGTAGACGTGCAGGGCGCGGGTCTGGACGGTGTGGTTGCGGTGGTTCGAGTTAGCGATCGTGAACTGCCGAAGGGGCCCGAAGTGGGCCTCGATGGGGTTGGCCCAGGACGCGTAGGTAGGGGTGAAGCACAGCTCGACGCGGTTCTTCTTGGCCCAGCGTCGGATGGTTTCGCCCTTGTGGGCGGACAGGTTGTCCAGGATGACGTAGATCGGGGCGCCGTCCGGGCGGGCCGCGCGGATCGAGCGGAGCGCGGCCAGCGTGTTCGCGGCGCCCTTCCTGCGTCGGTTGACGCCCCAGAGGGTGTCGTCGCCGACCGAGTAGCAACCGTGGAAGTACCGCACGCCGTGGGTGCGGTGGTAGGTCGCGGGGTGCCGCTCGGGGTGACCGGCCCGGGCCCAGCCGGAGCCCATGGTGGGGCGGATGCCGAGCGGCCCGAACTCGTCGAACGCGAAGACCCGGTCGGGGAAACGGTCCAGGACCTCTTCGAGGCGGTCGAGCTTGGTGTCGCGGTCGGGGTCGGGTGATTCCTTCCATGTCTTGGTGCGCTGGAAGGTGATGCCGCGGCGGGCGAGCAGGCACCGTAACGCCTCGCGGCTGATCCGGATCACGCGGCCGTGGACTTTGCGCAGGTAGGCAGCGAGTTTGCGGATGGACCAGCGGGTGAAGGGCTGGCCGAGTTTGGTCGGGCGGATGGTGGCCGTCTGGACGACGAAGTCCTCGTCGTCAGGACTGAGCAGGCGGGGACGGCCTCCCGCCCACCGAGGGTCCAGAGCGGCCAGGCCGACCTCGTTGAACCGGTGGATCACGTCGCGAACGGTGTCCTCATCAGCCTGTACCAGCTGAGCGATCACCGGGACCCGGTTCCCGCCGGCCGAGGCCAGCAGCATCATCGCCCGACGGAACCGCACCGAACTGGTGCTGCCCCGGCGCACGATCTGCTGCAGCTTCTGCCCCTCCTGGTCGGTCAACCTGCGCACACGGACAGGCTCTGCCACCACACCCCCAGCAGTCGGATCAACGGACGCCACCGCACATCCAACCGCCCGCAGCACCAATCCGGCGAACCATCCCGGTCAAAGCACTAGCCGCCGCCGAAGGGCCCCCGGCGCCGGAAAAGCGGGCGCGGGTGCGGTGCCGACTGTGTCAGGGTGGCGGGGTGGTGGACCGTCGTGCCGGTCGGTCCGCCAGGTGCCGGTCTTTCAGCCAGGAGTGTCCGATGACGACATCACCGCCCCGACTCCTCCCGTTGCTGGACCAGTTCGACTTCGCCTGCGAGCGCCTCCTCGGCCGGCTGGCCGGGCCCGTCATGGACAGCGGCGACGGTGCGGACACCGAGGTCGAGCCGCTGACCGACGACGAGTACCTCTGGGCACCGGTCCCCGGCTGCTGGACGGTCCGACGGCGCGTGGACGGGCCGGGGCCGCGGGCGGCCTTCCTGGCGGGCGGCGGCCCGTGGGGGCGGGACGCCGCGCCGTATCCGCACCCCTGGCCGCCGCCCGTCACGACCCTGGCCTGGCGCCTGAGCCATCTCACCGAGATGCTGTCCCTGCGCGCCGACCACACCGCGGGCAGCCGCACGGCGACCCGGGAGGAGCACCCCGTCAGCGGCGACGCCGCCGGTGCGATCGCGGCCTTCCGGGCCGGGGCCGCCGCCTGGCGACAGGCGCTGCTGAGTGCCGACGACGCGGCCCTGGACACGGTGGGGTACTGCACCTACCCGTACGGCAGCGACGCGGAGGAACCCTTCCTCGACATCGTGTGGTGGGTCAACCAGGAAGTGCTGCACCACGGAGCCGAGATCGCCCTGCTCCGCGACCTCTACCGGGCGAACCGAGCGCACCCGGCGAGCCGAACGAACCGGCAGGCCTGACGGCCGTGGCCGGTCCCCTCACTCCCCGGCCAGTGCCGCCCGTACCATCGCCGCCGCCGCCGCGCCCGCGGCCCGCACCGGTTCGGTGCTGCGCGCGGCCCGGCCGAGCATGAAGGCGCCCTCCAGCAGGGCGACGACCGAACTCGCCGTCGCCCGGGCGGCGGGCGCGGGGATGCCGCCCTGGGCGTAGTAGGCGGCCAGATGGTCGATCCAGCTGTCGAACACCTCCGAAGTGGCTTGTCGCAGCGTCTCGTTGGTGCTCGCGACCTCCATCGCGACCGTGGCGATCGGGCACGGGTCGGCGAAGTCCAGCTCCGCGAGGGTGCCGGCCGCGGCGGCGAAGGCGTCGGCGGTGGCTGCCACCCGGTCCTCGTACGGCGTCATCAGTGTGCTGATGAGCTCCAGATAGACGGCGCCCGAGGTGCGGATCACCTCCTCGCCCAACTGGGCCTTTCCGCCCGGAAAGAAGTGGTAGATCGAGCCGAACGGGGCACCGGCTTCCGCGGCGATCTGCTTCATCCCGGTGCCGGTGTAGCCCGAGCGCCGGAACAACTCCGTGCCGGCGTGCACGATGCGCCGCCGGGTCTCATGGGTGCTGATGGCCTTGCCGTCGCTCACGGGTGGCACCTCCGGGGAGCCGCTGTTGCCAAAGGGCGGTCGGCGCCTATTCTGTCACTAGAACGATCTATCAAGTAGCAGTGACGGCCGAGACGGACGACCGGAGCGGAGACACGGGCATGCCGGAGATCGAGCTGAGCGCGGGAACCATCGACTACCAGGACACCGGAGGCGACGGCCCCGCCGTGGTCCTCGCCCACGGCCTCGGCTTCGACGAATCGGTCTGGGCCGACGTCGTCTCCGCCCTGCGCCCCGACTTCCGCGTCCTGGTCCCCGTACTGCCCCTCGGCAGCCACCGGCGTCCCATGCGGCCTGACGCGGACCTCTCCGCGCACGGCGTCGCCCGCCTGCTGGCCGAGTTCATGGACCTCCTGGACCTGCGCGACGTCACCCTCGTCCAGAACGACGCCGGTACGGCCCAACTCCTCGTCGGCACCCGGGACGACCGCATCGCCCGGCTCGTCCTGACCTCCTGCGAGGCCCTGGACAACTACCCGCCCGGCATCCAGGGCCGGATCCTGTCCGCGGCCTGCAAAGTCCCCGGCGGCATCTTCCTCCTCGTGCAGTCCTTCCGCTTCCCCTTCCTCGCCCGCATGCAGACCTCGCTCGGCGGCATGGCGAAGAAGCGGCTGCCGAAGGAGCTGATCGCCCGCTGGTACCGCCCACTGATGACGGACCGTCACATCCGCCGTGACTTCGCCAAGTTCCTCCTTGCCACCCGGAAGGACTGCTATCTGCAGGCGGCCCGGAACCTCCCGGAGTTCACCCGCCCGGCACTGGTCGCCTGGGGCGCCGAGGACCGCATGATGCCGCCCGCGACGGGCCGCCGCCTTGCCGAACTGCTCCCGAATGCCCGCTACGCGGAGATCCCCAACGCCCGCACACTGGTCCAGCTGGACAACCCGGCGGCCCTCACCGAGGAGATCCGCCGCTTCGTCAAGGACCACCCCTTGCCCGGAGAAGGCTGACTCCCGGCGGGGACGTGGATCCCGTCCCCCCGGCCCAGGAGGTCACCCTTCGAGCGAGACGTACAGGCGCGTGCCACAGGGCCGGCAGCCGACCCTCTCGTACGCGGGGCGGGAGCCCTCGCCCGAGTACTCCAGCCATACGGACTCCGCTCCGCGGCCGAACATCGTCCCGGCCGGCGTCGAGGTGACCGCGGCGGCGATGCCGCGCCCCCGGTACCCGGGGAGGGCGCCCACACCTGCCAGTTCGGCCGTGCCCTCGGCAGGCGCCGAGCAGAGGGCGCCGCCGGCACAGCCACCGCCCGGAGAACGGATACCGGAGAACGCTGCCCGAGAGCAGACGGCTCAGTACCGGCGGCGGCCGATGGGGGACGCCGGAATCGTTGATGCCCGGCTGTGTGTCGAAGTGCGTGTGGCTCGTTCGACGCTTGGATGGAGGTGCTTTCCGCCTCCGCCTCGGAAGAGCAGACCGAAGGAGACGTCATGAAGATCCGTGCCCGCGTGAGCATGAGCGCCGACGGCTATGTGACCACGCCGACCGGATGGCCGGCGCTGACGGCCGACCCCGCTTTCGTGTCCGGCGAGAGTCACGGCATCCGGGAGTTCCTCGAAGGGTGCGAGGCGGCGCTGATGGGCCGTACCACCTTCGAGCCCGCGCTGACCAACAACCGCTGGCCCTGGCCGGACCTGGAGGTGTTCGTGCTCGGCTTCCACCGCCCGGCCGGCACCCCGGACCACGTCGTCACCGACAGCGATCCGGCGCGGCTGCTGCAGCGGATCCGCGCGGCCAACCGCGGCGGCGACGTCCACCTCGTCGGCGGCCCGCGCACGATTCAGGCCTTTCACGCCCTCGGCGCCCTCGACACACTGGAGCTGGTCGTCGTGCCGCTGCTGTTCGGCGGCGGGACACGGCTGACACCCGCGCTCGACCCGACCACCGGGCTCACCTTCCAGCGTGAGCGCGCGCTGCCGGGCGGGTCCGTGGAGATCGTCTACTCCTGCAAGGGCAGCCGGCCGCCACTGCCGGGCAGCCCCGCGAGCCAGCGCTGACCCGCAGCGGCTAGTCAGCGGCTCGAACGCTGCGCGGCCACGATCGCGTGCACGGTCGGCTCCGCCCCCGCGCGCCGCTGCACCCGCTCCGCGAAGCCCGGGAACTGCGATGCCACCTTGGTGAGGAAGCGCAGCTCGGGAGGTGCCACGTTGATCTCGGCGACATCGCGTTCGATCGCCCGTATCACGCCTTTGCACACCTGCTCGGGCGAGACGGTGCGGACACCGCCGGGCGTCGACGAGCCCGTCTTCGCGAACATGCCCAGCTCGCGTACGAAGCCCGGCTGGACGATCGAGACGCCGACGCCCGTGCCGTGCAGATCCTGGCGGAAGGCCAGCGAGAAGCCGCGCAGCCCGAACTTCGTCGCGGTGTACAGGGACGACGACTTGGTGGCCGCCATGCCGGACAGCGACCCGACGAAGCAGAGGTGGCCGCGTCCGGCGGCCAGCATGCCGGGCGCCAGCAGCCGGGCGAGCATGGCGGGGGCCCGCAGATTGACCGCGAGGGCCCGGTCGATCTGCTCCGGTGTGTAGTCGAGGACGTCACCGCTGGAGGGCAGGGCCGCGTTGGCGATCAGGATGTCCGTATCGGCGGCCTCCGCGGCCAGCCGCTGGACGTCGTCGGCGTCGGCCAGATCGGCCGCGATGGTCCGCGCGCCGTAGCGCTCGGCGAGCGGTGCGAGCGCCTCGGCCCGCCGGCCGCTGAGCACGAGGCGGGCGCCACGCGCGGACAGTTCGGCGGCGAGCGCACCGCCGATGCCGCCGGTGACACCGGTGAGCAGAACGGTCGACCCGGCAATGTGCACGACTACCCTCCAGTCACAGCCCCGTTCGTTCGAACGAACACTAGGGAGCGCAGACCGCCCTGTCCACCGGTACGGATGGCCGGGATGAAAGAATGCACGCCATGCCGCACACCGCTCCCCCCGCCCCGATGCGCCAGCGCATCATCACCGCTGTCCTGCGGATCATCGGTGAGGACGGAGTCGCGGCGGTCACGAACCGGCGGATCGCCAAGGAGGCGGGCGTGTCCCTCGGTTCGGTCACCTACCACTTCGAGACCCAGCACGAGTTGCTGCGGGAGAGCCTGCTGTACTTCGTGCGCGAGGAGGCGCGGCACTTCACCGAGCTGGCCGAGCAGTGCCAGACGGAGGGCCTCGCCGTCGAGGACGCGGCGTCCCTGGCCGGCCAGGTCGCCTGTGGCTCGGCGCTGGACAGCGCTCAGCTCGCCCCGTTCGAGCTGTACCTGCACGCCGGGCGTGACGCGCGGCTGCGGGAGGCGGCGGCCGAGGCGTTCGGGGCCTACGACCTGCTCGCCGCCCGCATTCTCGGCGCGCTGGGCGTCCCGGACGCGCAGCGCCTGGCCGCCACGACCGTCGCTCTCGTGATGGGCCTGCAACTGCGCCGGCTGGCCACGGGCGATCCCGCGGACGATCTGGCGGACGACTTGATCGACGCCCTCCTGCTGCTCGTGCGCGGGGCCGCCGACCGGTCGTCCACGGCCGCTTCAGGGGAGCCGGCGGCACAGTAGGGCGGCGGGCCCGGGGCGGCTGCCCGCCCGGGTGGTGTAGGCGATTCCGGCGGCGTACTCGTCGTCGCCGCACTGGCCCTTGTAGTCGCCGTACGCGAAGTCGCCGCCGGCGGCGCCGCTGGGACGGTTGTCGGACCGGTCGAACCACACCGTACGGCCCGCTCCCGCCAGTGGGTTCCGGGCGGGCACGCACAGGGCCGCCGACACCCGTGCGCCGCGGGCGCTGTACCCGATGAGGAAACTACCCTCGGGGCACTGCAGTTTGGTGAATCCCGATGCCCAGTCGCCGCCGGCCGGGACGTAGCGCTCGTCCGTGACGACCGTCTGGCCGGTGACAGCCGCCCGCAGATCGCCCGGGCCGCCGCCGGTGCTGTCGGTGCACAGCCCACGTCCACTGGTGTGGCCGAGGCCGACGAGCCGCAGCCCGTCGGGGCAGGCGGCCTTGTACGCCCCCGGATCCCAGTCGCCGGTGGCCCGCACCCGCACCGACTCCACCGCGTCGCCGTGGTCGATGGCCAGCATCCGCCAGACCGGAACCGCCGCCACCTCACCGGTGTCGCTCGGCGCCGCCATGAGGTGCTGCCAGGCCGCGGCACGCCAGTCGCCCGCGTCGAGGATGCCGGAGCGGTGCCCGGTCCGGTCGTACTGCAGCAGGGCCCAGTCGTCGTGGCCGGTGAAGCCGACCAGCGGCCAGAAGGCGAAGTCGGCGTCATGGTCGGCGAAGTAGTCGGTGACGTTGCCGAACCAGGTGCGGGCGGCCGGATTCGACTCGTTCGCGCCGATGCCGAATTCGCTGACCCAGACGGGTGCGGTGTAGTGCCGGCCCGGCTCCTGCACGAAGAACGCCTCGTCGTGGAGCGCCGTGTACAGGTCGTCGCGGCTCAGGTCCTGGTAGCGGGGATCGTGGGTCTCGCCGACGCCGGTCGCGCCGCTGTGGTGGGGGCCGGTGTAGCCGTAGGAGTGCGCGGAGTAGACGAGCTTGTGGGTGTCGACGAGGGTGTGGGACAGGGTGCCGGCGGGGGTCAGCACGGGGCGCCCGTGGGGGAGTCCGTCCGCGGGTATCCCGGTCCAGTTGATGCCCTCGATGACGATGAGGAGGCGCGGGTTCGCCTCCGTGAGGATGCGGTCGGCGGCGAGCCGGGCCGCGGCGTACCAGTCGTGGCTGTCGCCCAGGCCCCAGTTGGGGTCGTCCAGGACATCGCGCCGCACCTCGTTGTACAGGTCCGCGCCGGCCACCCGGGGGACGCCGGCGTAGCGGCGGGCCATGAAGACCCAGTCGTCGGCCCAGGCCTGTGCCGACTGCGAGCTGTTCCAGCGCTCGTTGCCGTCGACGCCGCAGCACCAGCGCGAGGTGTTGGTGTGGTTGTTGAGGATCACGGCGAACCCACTGGCGCTGAGCGACTCGACCACCGCGTCGTAGATCTCCAGCGGTGTCCTTCCGCGTAGTCCGGGATTGGCGGCGACGGCGTTGTCGGGCACCGGAGCCGTGCTGTGGATCATCTCGTTCGAGAACGGCAGCCGGATGGTGTTGATACCCAACTGGTGGAAATCGCCGATGAGTTGGTCCAGTGGTACACGGTCCAGGCCGAGCGGGATGCCGTGGGAGTCCTGGCCGGCGTGGTGGTTGGCGGGATCGTCGACGCTCCCGCTGCCCGTCCATGAGCCTTGTGCACCATCCCAGTTGGCGCCCTTCAGGCGGAAGCGGTTGCCCTGGATGTCGACGACGTAGCGGCCTTGCGTGGACAGTGGCGGCGACCACGTGGCCGGGGTCGTGGCCGCAACTGCCCATATATTATGGTGAGTTGGCTGCTCAGGGGCGGGCGAGGCCGCAGTGGACGTGGTGGCGACGAGCAGGAAGCCAGCCACTGCGCCGGCCAGGCGCAGGGCGGCAGGTGCGATCGGCATCCGGGGACCCTTGACGGTAGGGGGTGGGGGAGAGCGCCGCGACCAGGGTGACGACGTCGGTCCGGTGCGCGGAGTGTCCACCACACGGCACGGTTCAGGGAAGGGCCTCGTGCTGCTTCGGGCGGCCTACAGGGCGCGGGCGACGAGCAGGGCCACGTCGTCGTGGTCGTCGGGGTTGCGCAGTCCGTACAGCAGGGCGTCGCAGATCTGCTCCAGCGGCCGGCGCGGTTCGTCGAGGATGTCCAGCAGGGCGTTCAGCCGGTCGTCGATGGCGTGCTGACGGGTCTCCACGAGGCCGTCGGTGTAAAGGACCAGCAGGTCGCCCGGACGCAGCGGGACCGTCGTGGTCTCGAACCGGATGCCGCCGACGCCGAGCGGCGCCCCGGCCGGCAGGTCCAGGAGCCGCGGCGGCTCGCCGGGACGCGCCAGCGCGGGCGGCATGTGCCCGGCGTTGGCGATGCTGCACCTCCCGGTGCGGGGTTCGTACACCGCGTACAGGCAGGTGACGATGTAGTGCTCCAGATCGCAGGTGATCTTGTCCAGGTGCTGGAGCACCGCGTCGGGGGCGAGGTCGACATCGGCGTAGGCGCAGGTGGCCGTGCGCAGCCGGCCCATGGTGGCGGCCGCGTCGATGCCGTTGCCCATGACGTCGCCGACCACCAGGGCGGTCTTGTCGTCGGCGAGCGGGATGACGTCGTACCAGTCGCCGCCGACCTCGCTCGTCGCCTGCGCGGGCTGATAGCGGGAGGCGAGTTCCAGGCCCGTGTGGAGCGCCGGGTGGTCGGGCAGCAGACTGCGCTGCAGGGTGAGCGCGGTGTTGCGGACGCTCTGGAACCAGCGGGCGTTGTCGATGGCGACGGCGGCTCGGCCGGCGAGTTCGGCGGCCAGCACGATGTCGTCCTCGTCGAACGGCGCCGGATTGCGGGTCCGCTTGAGATCGAGGGCGCCGAGCACCTCGCCGTGCGCGATCAGCGGCACCGCGAGATACGAGTGGACACCGGCCTCCGCCAGCAGGGCGCCGGCCGCCGCGTCCCGGGCGATGCGCGGCAGATCATGCGGCCCCACATGGGGCACCAGGACCGGTCGCCCGGTGTGGACGCACAGGGTCACCAGACGGTCACCCGCGTAGGCGGCGATGTCGCCGGGCGGGTCGGCGGCGCGCAGCGCGACCGTGGGGTGGGCGGCCTTGAGGGCGAGGGCCCGGAACAGCTCCGGGCCGTTGTCCGGTCTGCTGATACGACGGCAGGACAGCGCGGAGTCGAGAACGTCCACGGCGACCACGTCGGCCAGCGCCGGCGCGGCGATCTCCGCCAGCTCATGGGCCGTCTGCTCCACGTCCAGCGCGGTGCCGACCCGCGCGGAGGCGTCCGCGATCAGCGCCAGGCGCCGCCGCGCCCGGTCGGCCTCGGCCGCCGCGCGATGCCGCTCGGTGACGTCGACGACCGAGGCGGCCGCGCCCAGGACCCGCCCGCCGGGATCCTCCAGGCGGTAGAACGACAGCGACCAGGCGTGCTCGTGGCCGGGATCGCCCGGGGGGCGGCCGACGTGGTACTGGTCGAGGAGCGGCGTACCGGTGGTGAGCACCTGGCGCAGGGCGGACTCGACGGTCTCGACGTCCGGCAGGGGCAGCGTCTCCCGCAGGTGGCGGCCGATGTGCTCCTCGGCGGGAATGCCGTCGATCCGCTCCAGCGCCGGATTGACCAGGAGATAGCGCAGCTCGGGGTCGAGCAGGGCCAGACCGATCGGGGACTGGTTGATCAGCTGCTCGCACAGCGCCAGATCGGTCTCGACGCGCTGGAGCAGCGTGTGGTCCGCCGCGATGCCGAGGGCGTAGACGTCCCCGAGATCGTCCAGCAGCCGCATGGTCCGGAACTCGGTGAGCCGGCTGCTGCCGTCCTTGTGCCGGACCGGGAAGGCGCCGGCCCAGCCCCGGCCGGTCTCCAGCACCTCCGTGAACAGACCCACCACGGCCTGCAGATGTTCCGGATGGATGAGCAGGCGCGCCGCATGCTTGCCGAGCGCCTCCTCCGAGGAGTATCCGAAGAGTTCCTCGGCCTGCGGGGTCCAGAAGACGATCCGGCCGCGGGTGTCCAGGGCCACCGCGGCCACACTCAGCACATCCAGCAGCCCGGTCGGCCGGGGCAGCTCGGTACGTTGCCCGTCGTGGCCGGCTTCGAAGGAGTTCACTGCCATGCCGGGTTCACCTCCACCGGCCGGACGGGCGTGCACGACTACGGACGACCGGTCTTTGCGGAGTATCCGTGCACACCACTGTAGAAACTGTCTCATAGTGGTGTATGGGTGTATTTGATGGAATCTGCGCGAGAGGGCTTCGCCGCGGGCCCACCCGGGGGACCGGGTGATCTCTTCGACGCGTCCACCGACGCGGCCGCGGTGATATCGGAAGACGGCATCGTCGTCGGCTGGACCCGCAGCGCCGAAGTACTCCTCGGCCACGCGGCACCGGACGTCGTCGGTGTCTCCGCCGCGCGCCTGCTTGCCATGCCCGAGGACCCGGCACGGCTCGCCGGTGTCGTGGCGCGGTGCCGCGCCGGAAACGGCTGGAGCGGCCAGATCGCCGTACGACACCGGGACGGCCGCCGCCTCGACGTCCAGCTGCGGGTCTCGGCGTCGTTCCGGATGGGCCACACCGATTGCTTCCTGGTGTCGGCCCGCGAACAGCGGCAGCGGTGGACCATGGGCCAGTCGGTCCTGGACGGGTTCCTGACCCGCTCGCCGGTCGGCCTGGCCGTCCTGGACACCGAGCTGCGGTACGTCTGGGTGAACGACACCCTGGAACGCATGAGCGGGGTCCCCGGTGACGAGCGGCTCGGCAAGCGGCTGGGCGAGTTGCTGCCCGGGTTGCAGGCGGCGGGCCTGGAAAACCTGATGCGCGACGTGCTCGCCACCGGCGTGCCGGTCACCGACTACGAGTACGTCGGCTGGTGCTGGGCCGACCCGCACCGCCGGCACGCCTACGCGACCTCGTTCTTCCCGCTGGTGGACGCCGAGGACGCCGTCACCGGTGTCTGCTACATGGTCCAGGACGTCACCGAGCGCTGGAACGCCCGCCGGCTGCTGACCATGGTCAACGAAGCCGGTACCAGCATCGGCCGGACCCTCGACGTGATGCGGACCGCCCAGGAACTCGCCGACTTCGCCGTCCCCCGCTTCGCCGACTTCGTCATCGTCGACCTGCTGGAACCCGTGCTCAGCACCGAGGGTCACGGAGCATGGCTGAGCGATGCGGGCCCGGCGCCCGCCAGGCCGGTGATGCGCCGGGCGGCGCAGCGCTCGGTGCGCGAGGGCACTCCCGAGGCCGTCGTCCGGATCGGCGAGCGTGTCGACTTCCTCCCGCCGCCCCACGACGCGCACCTGGTCATCGACGGCGAGCCGGTGCTCATCCCGGTCCTCGACCCGTCCGACGAGCTGTGGGTCACACGGGATCCGGAGCGGACGGCACGCGTCCGCGAGTACGGCCTGCACTCGGTCATCGCCGTGCCCATGCGGGCCCGCAACACCCCCCTCGGCCTCGCCACATTCGCCCGGTCGGTCAACCCGGTCTCCTTCGGGACCGACGACGTCCTGCTGGCCCGGGAACTCGTGGCCCGTGCCGCCGTCTGCGTGGACAACGCCCGCCGCTACACCAGGGAGCACACGGCGGCGATCACCCTCCAGCGCAGCCTGCTGCCACCCGCCCTGACGGGCGGCACCGCGCTGGAGGTGGCCTCCTCCTACCGGCCGGCGGACCCCTCCGGAGGCGTCGGCGGCGACTGGTTCGACGTGATCCCGCTGTCCGGCGCCCGCGTGGGTCTCGTCGTCGGTGACGTCGTGGGCCACGGCATCGCCGCGGCGGCCGGTATGGGCCGGCTGCGCACGGCTGTCCAGACCCTCGCCGCCATGGAGATGCCCCCCGACGACCTGCTCGCCCACCTCGACGACCTCGTGCTCCGGCTCAGCGACGAGGAGGCCGCCGCCGGCACGGCCGCCCGGAGCACCTTCATCGGCGCGACCTGCCTCTACGCCGTCTACGACCCCGTCACCCGGCGGTGCGCGATGGCCCGGGCCGGACACCCGCCGCCCGTCGTCGTGACACCGGACGAACCTGCCCACTTCCCGGAGATCCCCGTCGGCCCACCACTCGGCCTCGGTGGAATGGCCTTCGAGGCCACCGAGATCGAACTTCCCGAGAACAGCCTCTTCGGCCTCTACACCAACGGCCTCATCGAGGGCTGCGACCACGACGTGGAGCGTGGCATGTCGCTGCTCGCACAGGCCCTCACCCGTACCGGCGAGGACCTGGAGGCGCTGTGCACCTCCGCCGTGCGCGCGCTCGTGCCCGTGCCGCAGTCCGACGACATCGCCCTGCTGCTGACCCGCACCCATGTGCTCGGCGCCGACCAGGTCGCCTCCTGGGACGTCCTGCCCGACCCGGCCGCCGTCGGCACCCTGCGCGCCCAGGCAACCCGCCAGGTCGAGGACTGGGGCCTCGGCGCGGAAACGGCCATGACGACGGAACTCATCGTCAGCGAACTGGTCACCAACGCCCTCCGCTACGCGACCCCGCCCATCCGGCTACGACTCCTCCGCGACACCCGCCTCACCTGCGAGGTCTCCGACGCCAGCAGTACGGCCCCCCGGCTCCGACACGCCAGGAGCACGGACGAGGGCGGCCGTGGGCTCTTCCTGGTCGCCCAGCTCGCCCAGCGCTGGGGCGCCCGCTACACCGCCGAAGGGAAGATCATCTGGGCCGAACAGGAGATCCCCTGAGCGCGGATTTGCCTTCGAGTGGACTCCAGCGGTCACACTGTCGGCGACGGAATCCGTGCCGGGCAACAGAACAGGATGGCAGCGGCGATGGCAGCGACACACGGGGCGGGGCATCCTCTGCCGTACGACACCTACCGCGAGGCCATCGCCCGCGAGACCCTGCGCTTTACCGAGGCGGTCCGCGGTGCCGACCCGGCGAGCGCCGTGCCCGCCTGCCCCGACTGGACCCTGGCCGACCTCACCCGGCACGTGGGAGCGCTGCAGCGCTGGTTCAGCGCCCTGCTGACCCAGCTGGTGCAGGAGCCGCCCCGCAGCCGCGACGTCGAACTGGGGCTGCCGGCCGACGCCCGCGACTATCCCGACTGGGTGGCGGCGGGCGTGCCCGGCGTGGCGGCCGTCCTGCGCGACACGGATCCCGACGCACCCATGTGGGTCTGGGGCGAGGACCGGCACGCCCGGTTCTGGGCCCGCCGGATGCTCTTCGAGACGCTGGTGCACCGGGTGGACGCGGAGCAGGCCGTCGGCCTGACCTCGGACATCGACCCCGAGCTCGCGGCGGACGGCGTGGACGAGTTCCTCGTCAACCTTCCCTACGCGGGCCTCTTCGCCCCCGGTGTGACCAAGCTGCGCGGCGACGGCGAGACCCTCGCGTTCCGCTGCGCGGGCTCCGACGGCGGATCCGCCGAGGAGTGGCGGATCCGGCTGGACCCGGACGGCTTCCGCCCGCTCGCACGGGCGGACCGCGAGGCCGGCGCAGCCGTGCCGGTCACGGCGGTGCACGGCGGGGCGGCGGACCTCCTGCTCCTCCTCTACGGCCGGCGCTCCTACCAGGACCAGGCCTTCGAGATCACGGGACAGCGCGCGGTCCTGGACAACTGGTTCGCCCACACGGCGTTCTGACCCGCTTGCGCAACGGGGCCCGGCTCACTCGGCCGGTGCCGTCGCCGACGGCGGCTCGGGAACCAGACAGACCGCGAGCGCCGCGGTGTCGTCCTGCATCCTGTTGCAGCTGTAGGCCAACAGGTCGTCGTGGAGTCGGTCGAGCAGCTCCTTCGGCGGCAGGGGACCCCAGGCGCGCAGCCGCTGGAGCAGCGGATAGAAGGCGCCCGCCGCGTCCCGCGTCTCCGTGACGCCGTCCGTGTACAGCAGCAGCTGATCACCGGGCCGGAAGGGGTACTCGTCGACGTGGTACGGGTCCTCGACCAGCTTGCCGAGGGTCAGGGGCGGCGCCGGCCGCCCGCTGTCCAGTTCGCACACCTCGCCGTCCCGCAGGGAGATGGGCGGCGGATGGCCGCAGTTGACGAGGCGGACGATGTGCCCGTCGGCAGGGATCTCCGCGAACACCGCGGTGACGAACCGCTCGCCCGTCTCGGTTCCGCCGAGCTGCGCCGCCCTGCGGTTCATGCTCCTGTCCGCCCGGCCGGCCAGCGCGGGCAGATCGGGTTCGTCGTACGCCGCCTCGCGGAACGCGCCGAGCAGCGTGGCGGCGGTCTCCACCGCCAGCAGTCCCTTGCCACGGACGTCGCCGATGAGCAGGCGGACCCCGAAGCGGGTGGGAACCGCCTCGTAGAGGTCACCGCCGATGCGGGCCTCCGCGCTCGCGGACAGGTAGAGGCTCTCCAGCCGGAGGTTGCCGATGTGGTGCGGCACGGGGCGCAGCAGGACGCGCTGCGCGGTCTCGGCCACGAACCGGACGTCGGCGAGCGTGCGTTCCCGCCGGATCCGGTGGGCGGCCAGGATCGTGCCGAGGCCGCCCACCAGGGCCGTACAGATGTAGGAGGCGACGTAGTGACGGTCCCACAGATAGCCGACGGCGCGGCCCGCGCAGCACGGCGTACCGGCCAGCACCCCTTCGAGGACGACGGAGAACACCGTGGCCGCGGCGACGCCCCGCGGCCCGTGCGCGAACGCGGCCAGCACGGGCACGCAGATCAGCGCGAAGCTCACCGGCCAGTCCACGGGCGTGACCGGCTCCAGCAGCAGGACGGCCGCGACGTAGAGGACCGGAAGCCAGCGCAGCCACAGCGGCGGCGCCGGCAACCGGGGCCGGAGCGCGGCGGCGTCCTCCGGCTCCCGGCCGGTCCGTTCGTCCTTCACCCGACCAGCCTGGTGCGCCACGCCGCCGTACCCCGGTCATTGCTCCACTCAACGGCATGTTCCGCCGGTCAGCTCCGGCCCGGCGCCGAGGACGCGCCGCCGAAACCGATCGCGAAGACATGCAGGCCCCCGGACGCGACGTCGGACGGCAGGCGCACGCCGCTGACCGTCTTGCCCGGACTCAGTGCCACGGGCGTCGTGGCGAACACATATGTCTTCGTGCTGTCGGACGCGTTGCCCGCGTGATTGCGGTACGGCATCGTCACCGCGACGGTGTTGTCGGCGCGGGGCGAGGCGGCACCCGCGCTCAGCGTCCAGTCGGACAGACCGAGCGGGACCGACTGGGTCGTGCCGTCCGTATAGGTGACGGTCGCGGTGCCGGAGACCGGGCCGTTGTTGGCGGCCCCCAGGAAGGCGATGCTGCCGGAGCCGGAGGCCGGTACCGACTGCCCGTTCGCCTCGTAGTTGTCTCGCGCCCCGGGCGCCACGTTCGGCCAGGTGAACGTCACTCCGCCGACGGTGACCTTGGCGCCGGGGGTGACACCCGCGGTGGCCAGGGCGTGCGCGGAGTAGCTGAAGCCCGCGCCGTCGAAGTTGGCCGAGGCCGCGGCGGTGTCGGCTGATGTGCCGACGTCGCTGTAGGCGGGCGCGCCCGGGTAGGAGGGCGGGGCGGCGGAGGGGGCCGACGCCCAGGACGTGTTCGGAGCCGTGCCGAGGGTGTAGGTCAGGGTGCCGCCGCCGGTGAGGGCGCCCCCGGGAGCGTGCGCCGCGTTCCATGCGGCACCGTTCCAGGTGGCCGCCTGGACGTACGGGGCGTCGTCCGCCGCGCCCGTGCCGTTGACCGTGAGGGTGTGGCCGGACGGCAGCGTGAGCACCGCCTGCGGGAAGAACGGGCTGCCCAGCGCCAGATCGGCGGTGCCGGGGGTCTCGGGATACATGCCGAGGGCGGACCACACGTACCACGAGCTCATCTCGCCCAGGTCGTCATTGCCGGCCAGCCCGGAGGGACTGTCGGTCCAGATCTGGTCCTGGACCTGCCGGACGACCTTCTGCGTCTCGTACGGGCGGCCGATGTAGTCGTACTCCCAGGGGATGTTGAGGCTGGGTTCGTTGCCGAGGTCGGTGTGGCCGCCGGCGCCGGTCAGCGAGGACAGGTCCGTGTCCAGGTACTTTGCCATGGCCGCGTCGCCGCCCAGGGCGGTGGACAGTCCATGCAGGTTGAACGGCACCATCGGCGTGTACTGCCAGGAGTCGCCCTCGACGAAGTTCCTGCCCGAGGTGGGCGAGAACCCGGCCGTCCACGTACCCGAGGTGTCGCGCGGCTGGATGAATCCGCTGCCGTGGTCGAAGAGGTTCTGCCAGTCCTGCGCCCGGTCCGCGAACCGGTGCTGATCGGCGGTGTGGCCGAGGGCGCCGGCGAAGGCGGAGATCGCGAAGTCCGCCGAGTTGTACTCCAGCGTGGTGGAGGCCGGGCCGTAGAAGTTGCAGCAGCCGTACTTGCCGTTGCTGGGCAGCCAGCCCAACTGCTCCAGATAGGTGAGCCCGGGGCGGTTGTCGTTGGGGACGGTGGCGCCCGCGATCATGCCTTTGAGTGCGGCGGCGGTGTCGAATGTCCGGGCGCCGAAGGAGTAGTAGTCGGCGATGATCTCGTCCGCCGGATCGCCCACCATGACATGGGTCTCGCCGTTGTTCTCCGACCATTTCGGGAACAGTCCGGTCTGGCGGTAGTCGTCGACCATCGACTGGGCGGTGTCCGAGGCGACCTGGGGGGCGACGAGGGCCTCCAGCTGGGCCTGCGAGCGGTAGACGTCCCAGCCCGAGTAGTTGGCGTAGGCGGCGCCGTGGCCCTTGTCGACGGTGTGGGTCTTGCCGTCGAAACCGGGATAGCGGCCGTTGGTGTCACTGATCACGTTCGGGTGCAGCAGCGCGTGGTAGAGCGCCGTGTAGAAGACGGTCTGCCGGTCGGGCGACCCGCCGGCGATCCGCACCCGGCCGAGGAGCGACTTCCAGGCGTCGTGCGCCGCGCCGCGCACCGTGGCCAGATTCCAACCGGGGTTCTCCGCCTGGCGGTTGCCCACGGCGTCGGCCGCCGAGACGTAGGAGATGCCGACCTTGGCCTGGACGGCCCGGTGGCTGGTGGTGTCGAAGGTGACATAGCCGTCGGAGCCGCTCGCCCGGGCAGCGAAGGTGTGGGGCGTACGGGGCGCATCGCCGTGCAGCACCGGTTTGTTCGGTGCCTCGGGGGCGTTCGGGGAGGCGTGGGTCCTGGGGGTGGAGGGCGTGGCGGCGGCCACCGCGGTACCGCTGTGGCGGAACGGCTGGTCGAACACCATGTCGTAGTAGACGGTGTAGGAGTTGCCCTCGCCGCAGAAGTTGCCGCTGGTGACCTCGCCTCTGACCTCTCTGTCGTTCACCACGTCGAACTCGGTGGCGGTGTCCCCGTTCGCGCTGGCCGTCAGCTTGAACAGGAGGTTCGCCCGGCTGGTGGAGGGGAAGGTGAAGCGGGCCATGCCGCTGCGGGTGGTGGCGGTCAGCTCCGTCTTGACGCCGTTGTCCAGGGAGACGGTGTACGAGCCGGGCGTGGCCGACTCGTGGGCGTGCGAGAAGCTGTCCGTGGCGCCCGAGTCGACGGCGCCGACGGTCGGGAGCACCGGGATGTCGCCGGCGGCCCGGCAGCCCGGTCCCGCGATGTGGGTGAGTCCGAAACCGGTGATGGCCGAGTCGGTGTACTCGTAGCCACCGCCGTCCGGCCGGTGGGGGCTGGTGTCGGGGCTCCACTGGACCATCCCGAAGGGGGTGTCGGCCCCCGGGAAGTCGTCGGCGGCGTGGGTGGTTCCGATGAACGGATCGACGAGGGAGGCCGGATCGGCGGCCGGCGCGAGCGAGACGGGATCGGCGTGGACGGGAACGGAGGCGGCACCCAGGGCCAGGGCGCCCGTGGCCAGCACGGACAGAAGTCGGAACGGCACCATCGTGACCAGGTCCCTTCGATGTCCTTTAGACAACGTTGTCCCGAAAGCTGGACCCATTGGCCCCTGCTGTCAAGAAGGCGCGGTGCAGAAACAGCCGGTCGCCTGACGCAGTGTCACATCCGGTACCCAGTCAAGAGCTTGGTTCAGACACAAAGCCGGGCTGTACGGGGTGTGGATCTCGCCGGGGTGAAGGGACGGATCTCAGGAACCCGTGCCCGTGTCCACGGGCAGGCTCAGCCGGAACAGGGCGCCGCCGCCCGGTGCCTGGTGGGCGGTGAGTTCGGCGTGGTGGGTGTGCGCGATCTGCCGGGCCATGGCCAGACCGAGGCCCGAGCCGGGCAGGGCACGGGCGGCTCGGGCCCGGTAGAAGCGGTCGAACACATGGGGCAGGTCTGCCACGTCGATTCCGGGACCGTGGTCGCGGACGGTGATTTCCACACGCGCACCGTCCGGTGACCGGCGCGCCGCCACGTCCACCCGGCCGCCGGGCGGGGAGAACTTCGCGGCGTTGTCCAGCAGGTTGGAGAACAACCGCGTCAGCCGGCTCGGCACAGCCGCCGCCAGCGCGGACGCGGCCGCGGGATCGGTGTCGAGGACGAACGGCACGTGCGGCCAGTGATCGCGGGCGGCCGCCACCGCGTGCTCCAGCAGGGCAGCCGGCTGCACCGACTCCAGCGCCTGCTGCGGCTCTTCCTCACGCGCCAGGTCGATCAGGTCGTTGACCAGCGTGGTCACCTCCCGCAGCTGACGGCCGAGGGCGCCGGTCGCCCGCTCCCGCTGGCGTGGCGTCAGCTGGTCTGCGCGCAGCAGGATCTCGGCGTTGGCACGCAACGCCGTCAGCGGCGTGCGCAGCTCGTGCGAGGCGTCGGCGACCAGCCGCCGTTGCGCGGCGAGCGACTCCTCCAGGGCGTCCAGCATCGTGTTGAAGGTGACGGCGAGCCGGGTGATCTCGTCCTCGCTGCCCCGTGGCTCCGCGGGCAGTTCGATCCGGAGCCCGGCGTCCCGCGTCGCGGTGATCCGTTCCGCGGTCGAGGTCAGCCGGGTCACCGGAGCCAGTCCCGAACGCGACACCCAGTAGCCCAGCAGCGCCGCCACCGGCACACCCGCCCCGCCGATCGCGGCCAGCAGCCCGGCCGCCTGCCGCTCGGCCCGCTGTACCCCGTCCGAGCGGAGCGCCACCTGCATGGCCAGCCCCTTGCGGGCGGGCGTGGTCAGCACCCGCACCGGATGCCCGGCCACCGAGGCCGTGTTGTAGTACGGCGCCCGCCGGCGGCCGGCGACCTCGCGCACCGCATCGGTGACGGGCAGCAGATAGGGCTGGCGCGGGTCGTCCGCGGCGGACTCGGGCACCAGTTGGGCGCAGGCGGGTGCGGCCAGATACCGGCACTCGCCGGCCTGCACGCCCGGGCCGTCCTGCTGGTGCTGCTGGACGGCCAGCGTGGCCGCCTGCGTCAGCTGCAGGTCGAACTGCCGGTGCAGGGTGTAGACGGTGACGGCGTACGCGCCCGCGCACACCGCCAGCGCCACGCCCGCCACCGCGGCCGACGCGGTCAGCGCGAGCCGGCGGCGCAGCGGAGGACGCCGGTGCCGGCGGGGCCGGGCGATCCACAGCCCACGCCGGGTCGCGGCTCGTCCAGCCCCTGGCCGACGCCAGGGCACGGCTCGTCCGGTCGACGAGCGACGCCGGGTCACCGCTCGTCCAACCGGTAGCCGACGCCGTGCACCGTGTGGACGAGCCGCGAGCCGCCGCCGGCCTCCAGCTTCCGGCGCAGATACCCGATGTAGACGGCGAGGGAATTGGAGTCCGGGCCGAGGTCCCGGCCCCACACCCAGCGCATGATGGTCTCCCGCTCCAGTACCTGGCCGGGGTGGCGCAGCAGCAGATCCAGCAGGCTCCACTCGGTGCGGGTGAACTCCAGCCGCCGCCCGCCCCGCTGCGCCGTACGGGTCTGCGGATCCACGACCAGGTCGGCGAGGCGCAGCTGCGCGGACGGGGCCGGCTCGCCGGAGCCGGCGCGGCGCAGCAGGGCGCGCAGCCGGGCCGCCAGCTCGTCCAGCGCGAACGGCTTGACCAGGTAGTCGTCCGCTCCCGCGTCCAGTCCGTCCACCCGGTCGCTGACCGCGTCGAGCGCGGTCAGCACCAGGATCGGCGTGCGGTCGCCGAGGGCCCGCAACTGCCGGCACACCGCGAGCCCGTCCACCACCGGCATCATCACGTCCAGCACCAGCGCGTCCGGCTCCCAGTCCGCCACGGCCGACAGCGCCGCGTGTCCGTCCGCCGCGCCCCGAACGGTGAAGCCCTCCAGGGCCAGCCCGTCCTCCAGGGCGGCGCGTACCTCGGGATCGTCGTCCACTACCAGCACGCGTGCGGCACCGGTGGGGGATAGGTCCTGACCTGCGTCGTTCATGAGACCAAGCCTGCCAAACGGCGTTCTTAACGACCTCTTAGAACAGATCGGGACCGTGCCGGGCATGGACATTCCGCTCTCCGTCGTGATCGGTGCCGGGGGCACCGGTGGCCATATCTATCCCGGGCTGGCGCTCGCCGAAGCGCTGCGCCGCCGGGTGCCCGACGCGGTGATCTCGTTCGTCGGCACCGAGCGCGGCCTGGAAACCCGGCTCATCCCCGACGCGGGCTACCGCCTGCACACGGTCGACATGATCCCCTACGACCGCTCCCTCGGCGCCCGGCGCTTCACCCTGCCCGCCGCCCTGCTGAAGTCCGCCGGCCAGTGCCGGACCATCCTGCGTGACCAGCGTGCGCAGGTCGCCGTCGGTATGGGCGGCTATCCGAGCGCCCCCGTCATCCTCGGCGCCCGCCTCGCCGGGCTGCCCAGCCTCATCCACGAGTCCAACGCCGTGCCTGGCCGAGCCAACGCCTTCGCGGCCCGGCTCACCCCGCATGTCGCGCTCGCCTTCGCGGCGGGCGGCGCCCACCTGCCCGCGTCCTGCCGGCCCGAACTCGTCGGCATGCCGCTGTCCGGGCCGCTCGCCGCCCTCGACCGCGACGCCGAGCGCGCGGACGCCCGCCGGGCGCTCGGCATCCCGCCGCACACCAGGCTGCTGCTCGTCAACGGCGGCAGCCTGGGCGCGGCCCGGCTCACCGAGGCGGCCCTGGGCCTGGCCGAACGCCGGCGGGACCGCACCGACGTACGGCTCCTGATCAAGACCGGTCCGGCGGGGCTGGACGCGGCCCGCGCCCGGCTGGCCGCCACCGGCGCCGACCGGGTCGCCGACGCGGTGGCCTACCTGGACCGCATCGATCTGACGTACGCCGCCGCCGACCTGGTGGTGTGCCGCGCGGGCTCGGCGACCGTCGCCGAGCTGGCCACCATCGGGCTGCCCGCCGTACTGGTGCCGTACCCGCACGCCCCGGGCGACCACCAGACGCACAACGCCCGCGCCCTCACCGGGATCGGGGCGGGGGTCCTGCTGCGGGACGAGGACACCACCGCCGGGTCCCTCGAAGCCGTGGCCGGCTCGCTGCTCGACGACCCGGTCCGGCTGCACGCGATGTCCCGGGCCGCGGCGGGGGCGGGCGTCGGTGCGCACCACCGGACCGCCGCGGACCGGCTGGCCGCCAAGGTGCTCCGACTGGCCGGACACCACGTGCCCGCAGCCGTCCCCACCGCACTCTGACCGGCCCCTCCAGAAGAACCCGTTCCACAAAGGCTGACTTCGAGAAAGGCACCACCATGCACGCATCCGGCTTCTTCCACGGCCGTACCGTCCTCGTCACCGGAGCCGAGGGGTTCATCGGATCGACCCTCGTGGACCTGCTCGTCCGCGAGGGCGCCACGGTCCGCGCCCTGGTCCACTACAAGCCCTATGCCGAGAAGGGCAACCTCGCCCACCTCCTGGACCACCCCCAGGTGGAGCTGATCGCGGGTGACGTGCGCGATCCGGGCCGGGTGATGGACGCCGTGGCCGACTGCGACACCGTCTTCCACCTCGCCGCCCTCATCGGCATCCCCTACAGCTACGACTCACCGGGCGCCTACGTCGCCGTCAACGTCACCGGCACCGAGAACATCGCCGAGGCCTGCCGCCGCCACCAGGTGCGCCGCCTCGTGCACACCTCCACCAGCGAGGTCTACGGCACCGCCCTGACCGCCCCGATCGGCGAGGACCATCCGCTCCAGCCGCAGTCGCCGTACTCCGCGTCGAAGATCGGCGCCGACATGATGGCGCTCTCCCACCACCACGCCTTCGAGCTGCCCGTGACGGTCGTCCGCCCCTTCAACACCTACGGCCCCCGCCAGTCCGCCCGCGCCGTGATCCCCACCATCCTCGCCCAACTGCACTCCGGTGCCCGCGAGATACGCCTCGGCTCGCTGACCCCCACCCGCGACTTCACCTATGTCACCGACACCGCCCGGGGCTTCCTCGCCGTGGCCCAGTGCGACCGTGCGCTCGGCGAGGTCGTCAATCTCGGCACCGGCGAGGAGATCGCCATCGGCGACCTGGCCCGCAAGCTGATCGCCGTCTCCGGACGGGACGCGGAGGTCGTCGTCGACCAGGCCCGGCTCCGCCCGGCCGGCAGCGAGGTGCACCGACTGCTGTCGGACAACTCCCGCGCCCGCACCTGGGCCTCCTGGAAGCCCCAGGTCTCCCTGGACGAAGGCCTGCGCCAGACCTCGGACTGGATCCGCGCCAACCTCCACCTGTTCGCACCGGGCCGCTACGCCGTCTGAGAGGTCGTGCCGCCATGCGGCCTGACGGGGCGTCAGTGAAGGTCCGCCTCCTCCGGAACCACGACCTGGTCGATCAGACGCTGGATCCGGTCGGTGGGCAGCGCGACCGCCATGGCCCAGTAATAGATGACAAGGCTGAAGACGGCCACGACCCCGATGTCCCACCACAGCGGGAACCAGGGGTGCTTGAGCGGACCGAAGTCGCTGAGGTAGACGATGAGTCCCATGCCCACCAGATAGGCCGGCAGCCACTGAGCGGCACGCAGGTTGAGCTGGGGGGTGATGGGGTTCATCTTGAACGCCCGGTTGGCGACCAGGATGACGTAGCCGATGAGGATGGCCACGCCCAGCTTCCAGTCGGTGGTCCAACCCGACCACAGAATCAGCAGGTTGGCGACGATGAAGGCGAGCGGCGACAGCCAGCCGCCGCCGGGCAGCCGGTAGGGGCGGTGGGCGTCGGGCAGCCGGTTGCGGAACACCCCGAAGGACAGCGGCGCGCCGGCGTACATCAGCACACTGGCGCTGGTGATCAGGCCGACGAGGGAACGCCAGCTGGGGAACGGCAGGAAGCAGATGCAGCCGATGACGAAGGCGGTGATCAGACCGACCCAGGGCACGCCGCGCTTGTTGGTCGCCTCGAACACGGACGGCACATAGCCGTTGCGGCTCAGGCCGTAGGAGACCCGGGAGGAGCCGGTGATGTAGATCAGACCCGTGCCGGCGGGGGAGATCACGGCGTCGAGATAGAGGACCGTTGCCAGCCAGCCCAGGCTGATGAGCGTGGCTACCTGGGCGAAGGGCCCGCTCAGCGCGGTGAATGCGGAGTTCGCCCAGTGGCTGCCGATCTGGGAGGCGGGCAGCGCGGCGAGGAACGCGACCTGCAGCAGGATGTAGATCAGGATGCCGAGGACGATCGACCCGATCACCGCACGCGGGATGTCCCGCTTGGGGTTGGCGCTCTCCCCGGCGAGCTGGTCCGCCTGCTCGAAGCCCAGCAGCGCGAAGATGATGCCGCTGGTGGAGACGGCGGACAGAATGCCCTTGGCCCCGTACGGGTCGAATCCGTCGGCCGCCGTGAAGTTGCTGGTATGGAACTGGGCGATGGCGAACACGAAGATCGTCAGCAGTGGGATGCCGACCTTCCACCAGGTCGCGGCGCTGTTGGTGCGGGCCAGCAGCCGGATGCTGAGGAAGTTGATGGCCGTGATGACGGCCATCAGCCCGACGGCGACGGCGATACCGGGCGGGGTCAGGACGTGCTCGCCGCCCTTGACCTTCTCCCAGCCGCTCGCCCAGGAGTAGTGCTGGCCGTATGTGATCATCGCCAGCACCTCGATGGGCGCCACCGTGGCCGCCTGCAGCCAGGAGAACCAGCCGAACGACGCCCCGGCGGCGCCACCGAAGGCGTAGTGCGGGAAGCGTGCAGTGCCGCCCGACACCGGATACATGCCGCCGAGTTCGGCATGGACCAGCGCCAGGATGAGGATGGCCAGACCGCCGACTGCCCAGGAGATGATCGCCGCCGGACCCGCGGCAGCCAGGGCACCCTGGGCGCCGAAGAGCCAGCCGGATCCGATGATCGACCCTTCCGACGCCCAGATGAGTCCGATGAAGCCGATCTCACGCCGAAGCCCGGGTTTGTGGGTCTTCGGGCCGGGCGCTGCCTCTGACACGGCCATGGCCGATACCCCCTCAGTAGGGTGATATGCATCACTATCGTGCCACGGTGACGCGCCCTCGGCGGTGGACGTGCAGCCATTGTTTCCTGGCGGCTCACGAACCGCCGGTGAGGTGCGGGCCGGCGGGTGGGGCCCCGGTGACCGCCGCGCGATAGAGGGACTGGGTGGCGGCGCCGAAGTAGGCGCTGTAGGAGATCTGCGGGGTGTTGCCGCCGGTGTGGTAGCCGCCGATGACCCCGATGACCGCCCATCCGCCCGGCCACGGCACGAGCATGGGGCCGCCGCTGGTCCCGCCCACGAAGGCGTCGCAGGCGATGCGTGGGAACGTACCCGGGTCGGCCGGGTCGTCACTGTCCCACCGGGTGGTCCAGCTCCAGCACTCCAGAGGCTTCTCCGCGCCCGACGGGTAGCCGATCATCCGCACCGGCACGTGGTAGTAACCCGTCCCGGTGAGCAGGCGCACTCCACCGACCGCGTCCTCCAGGCGCGTTCCGTCCTGGTTGGGTTCGGTGACCGCGAACGCGAAGTCGTACGCGGCGCCCGCGTGCTCACCCAGGTCGTAGTACTGCTGCGAGACGTAGACGCCGTCGGTCCGCACCGGAAAGATCCCGAACGGTTTGAGGGTGTCGTGGTACTGCGGCACGAAGGCCAGATGACGCTTGGGCGAGGTGCCCGCGTAGCCCTTCAGGCAGTGCCCGGCACTCAGCACCAGATCGCGGCCGGGGCTGTGCACGACGGAGCCGCTGCAGGTGCGGCCGGTGCCGGTGGCGTCCGTCCAGAAGAAGGTGCCGGCCTCGGGGATGCCGTCGAAGCTCCGGCTCGGCGGGATGTACTCGCCCGGCTGCGGTCCGTCCACCGCAGGGGACACGGTGGGCGCAGGCGTGGCGGTCTGGGAACCTTTGCGGGTGTCGGCGGGCAGCGCGGCCGCCATACGAGCGGGGGTCCAGTAGGCGTCCAGTCGGCCAGCCAACGGGTTCGGTCCGGCCTTGGTACTGTCGGCGGACGCCGCGGTGGTCACGCCGGCACAGAGCAGAAGGGCTGCCGCGCAGACGGCGGCGTATCTCACGATCCTGGTCCTGGGCTCCATCGGTTCCCCTCAGAACGGACGCAAGTGACGGCCCACCATAAGCCGCCGACCGTGACCAGCACAGCGCACGCGGCCGTACCGGGTCTACGGACGACTGGCAAACTCCCGGCTACATGTGGGGGCATGATGTCTCGTCAGTCCCTCGGACGCAGTGGAGGTACCGTCGGTACGGTCGGCACCTCGTCGGCCGGCGCCGCTCCCGGGGCACGAGCGGGGCGCGCCCCGCGGGGTAGCCGCCTGCAGTGCCCCTGCCTTCCCCTCCCTTCTCCTCGACTCTCCTCGACGGCGCCGCCTTCACTTCACGAACACCATGTCCGGGTACTTGGGTGACGGCTCCTCCAGCAGCCGTCCGCTGCGGCCGCGTAGCCAGTGGTCGAAGTAGGCCGAGACGTAGGCCTCGTTGGTGCGTATTGCGGTGGCCGGGTCGATGGTGCCTATGTCGTCGATCTGGTCGGAGGGCCTCAGATGCAGCTGCGGCACCAGAACCTCCGCGTCCGTGAACGAGGCGTGCTCCGAACCGAGCAGGGTGAGCTGACGGGTCCACCCAGGAGTGTGGGTGCGGAACGCCTGCCAGCCCGGGCCGGTGTCGGTCTTGCCGTCCTTGCCCATGAGCAGGAAGGGCCGGTCGAGGCCGTGTTGGGCGACCGGCATCAGCGAGCCGTCGGTGTAGGCCAGATTGCCGTCAATATCGATGCCCGCGGTGATGCGGTGGTCGGCGTCCATCGCCAGTGCGGCTGCGGTGCCGCCCATGGAATGGCCGAACATGCCCACCTCGGCCAGATCCAGCGCCCCGGTCAGGCCGGCTGGCAACGGCTGTCCGTCCGCGTCGGGATTGCGCCCGCTGTTCAACACCCGGAGCTGGTCCAGGACGAAGCTGGTGTCGGTCACCCGCACGGCCAGCGCCTTACGTATGAAGGCGTTGCCGTCGTCCGAGGGCAGCGACACGGTGGCGAGGGAGCCGTTCGGGAACTGGACCTCGGGCGACTCGTAGGTGTGGTCGATGGCGACGACCACGTAGCCGCGGCTGGCCAGATCGGCCGCAGCCGCCGTGCCCCAGGTGCGCGGCTCGCCCAGCCCCGGGGAATAGAGCGCCACAGGAAGCCGCCCACCGCGACCGGCGGCCACCGGGGCGCTCTGGGCCACGTGGGTCGTGGTGCGGGCCCAGTCAGCCCGGCCGGCCGGGACATGCAGCGAGAGGTAGTCGTTCGCTGTGACCTTGTCGAAGTGGCCGGCCGCCGCGGGCAGCATGTACGGGGCCGCCGGACGCCCGGCCGTGTGCGTCGCGGGGTAGTACACGCTGACCATCAGCTCGCGCCGGTCCTGCGCGGGATGCCATGGGTCGGGCCGTGAGTGGTCCACTAAATGCAACTCCACCTCGCCGACCCGGTATTGCCCGGTCGGCGCGGGAAGGGAGAGGGGGCGAGCGGAGGACGGGGGCGAACCGGTGCGGGCGGCACCCGTGGCCGCACCGGCGGGGAGAGCGGCGGTCAGTGTGCAGAAAGCGGCAACGGCGCAGGCGGCGAGGGTTCGTCGCCGCCCGGAGCCGCTGCTGCGGTGGCGCGGGAGAGAATTCGACATGGATCAAGGCTGACGGCTCGTCGGCCCTCCGCACATCCGGGTCGGCCCCCGATATTGTCCCTCAGGGTATCCGTAGGGGATGCCCGGCGCCGATGCGGCCGACCGGCGGCAGGACCGGCGACCGCTGTCGATCCGGCCGACCGGCGAAAGTCGCGGCCTGCGGGCGGACGACGTGGCTGGCCGGCAGCCGTTGCAGCTGCCTCGCGGCCGGGTGTGCGGAGAGCCGGACTCGCATCACAACCCCGTGGGGCACAACCGGTGCCTGGCACCGCCGTTGACCACCGCGTCGACACACCCGGCGGGCAGCCCGTCGTGGGATGTGGTGGAGAAGTTGGCCGTCACGGTCAGCACCCCCTTGCCGAACGTGGTCCGCTGCACGAGATGGTCGTCCGTCAGCCAGCGGAAGTCGGTCATCGGCTGCGTGGCCGCAGCCTTGTGCAATGGCTCGAAGTACCGCTGCACCTGGGCGATCTCCTTGCCGTGCCGGTCCAGCTCGTCCTGGTCGAGGACCAGGTTGAGAGGCACGTTGTATAGCATCGCGAGCAGAGCGCGGGTACGGCTCTGGTCCGGCAGTTTCGACCAGGACAGCTCCCAGCGTTCGGTGCTGATCACCGAGTCGTGCAGGACCGTCTGATAGAGCGGCACCCGGTACCTCGGGTCGTACATCGTCTTGGCGAGGTCGGCCGGGAGGCGAACGGGCTTGAAATAGACCGCCGGAGCGTTGTAAGGCGTGTAGCCGCCCCACGTCTTGCGGTCCTTCTCCAGCTTCCACAGCCGGTCGTCGACCGGTGTGCCCGAGCCATGGCTGAAGGACAGCACGCCGTTCGCCCACGAGCCCGCGCTCTCCGAACCGAGCACCAGGCGACGGTCGCCGGACAGCCAGGCCATGCGTGCCAACCGGTTGCGCCGGTCCTGCGCCTTGGTCATCGGATGCGCCGGAGAGTGATCGGTGAACAGTTCACCCGCGGCGTCGACGTCCAGGAAGTAGCTCGTGGCGCCGTTGGCGGTCATCTCCTTGGTGCGGTCGGCCAGATAGTGCCGGGAGGGTTCGGCGCGCCGGAGCGCCTCGGAGCTCACGTAGCAGCCGCGGCCACCGAAACCGGTCACGAGCGTGCCGTCCGCCCGGCGCACACAGGCGTCCTGCCACACCGGGGCGGGCCAGGCGGAGACAGAGGTGTCGGCCGATGCCGGATCCTGCGCGTTGGCCCAGGAGTCGTAGGGCCCGACGAGATATCCGGCCTGCTGGGCCAGGCGCGTGGCCTTGCGGTCCATGGGGTTGCCGTCGGCGTCGTATCCCAGCCACATCCGGTCGATCCCCAGCTCCCGCAGGCGCCGGACGCCCTCGGCGGTACGAGCCTGGCCCCACGTGTAGGCGTGGAAAGCGCCCATCAGCTTGGCGGCTTCGGGATTGCGGGCGATCTTCTGCCGCAGTGTCGTGATGCCACCGTGGTCCTGGAGCCAAGCACGGTAGTCGCGCGCCGCGGCGACGGGCGATCCGTCGGTGAGCGCGAAGGTCACGGCGTAGTTCCCCGTGGCCTGCCGCGGCGCGAATTCATGCTCGGCCTCCGTGTGCAGATGCCCGCCGGAGGAGACGAACTTGAGGGTCGTGCCGATGTCGGACTCGACGATGTAGCTCGCGCCGTGCTGCCCGGACTGACTGGTGCCCCAGAACGGCATGGTCAGGCCCTCGGCCATGTCGGCCCCGTTGCCCGCCAGGCCCGCCGACGCGGAGTTCCACCACCGGTCGGCGACCGGAATGGACAAGCCCTCACCGCGCGGGACCTGCAGTTCCTCGGTCGTCCGGTCCGTGCCGGAGACCGGCCAGGTCAGGCTGGACTGCCGAGCCGAGCGCACGGTGACGGCCAGGCGTCCATCCTGCGCGGACGCGGTGACGGTCAGCCCCCTGTCGCCGTACCGCCAACTGGCCTTCCCCTCATGGATGCTGACCCTCCCCGGCGCGCCCAGATCACCGGCGGCCGGAGCCGACAACTGCCATGTGCGGCCGTCGTCCGCTCGGGCCCGCACCGCCAGGGACGTGAGGTCGACTGTGGCGCGGCCCCCGTCGACCGGTACGGAGAGCTGCGATCCGTGCGCTTCGATGCGCCGGGGTTCCTCCGTGCCGGTACCGAACGCGGTGGCCGTACCGATCACGCCGACCGTCACGAGCGCACTGCTCACTGCGATGACCTTGGTCTGTGTCTTCGTCTTCTTGAGTTTCCTCGCCTTCACGGCCGTGGACTCTCACAACCGAATCTAAGAAAGATGTGAGAGCCGAGACGAGATGTGAGAGCCGATCAGGCCGGGCATTGTCAGTGCCCGTTGCCATGATGTGCGTACGGGCTCTCGAACGCGGCCACGGTGGTGACCGGGTGGGTGCCGAGTCGGTGAAGTCGGATACGGGGGAAGGCGAGCGGTATGGGCATGTCCAGCTGGTGGGCGGTGGGAGCGCTGAGCGACGAGCAGGTGGCGGAGATCGCCTCGGTCGCAGGGCCGATGATCAAGGAGATGGGGGAGCACGAGTCGGCGCAGGACGCCTGGTCGCGCTGGGAGAAGGACGTGGCTCGCGGCGGCGGGGCGGTGCCGGTCGCGCGACCCGACGGCTACACCACCGATGCGGCACTGCAGCTGTACGACATGGTCAACGCATCGGCCTTCGACGCCCTGGACGACGCGTGTGAGCTGCATGTCATGGAGTGGTGGGAGCGATTCGACGAGGATGTCGAGCCGTTCATCGTCTCCGTACGCAAGGACAATCCCGTGGCGGCCCTGTTCCACGGCCTGGGTCCGCAGCGCGCCCGGATCCTGCCGGGTTGGGCGGGAGACGCGGTACTGACCGCCGCCGAGGTGCGCGGTCACCTGGAAGCCGTCGAGTCCGTGCTCGCACTGTCCGGAGCGGAACGGGAGCAGGTGCTTGGCCGTATCGATGACTGGCCCGGGGACAAGGAGGCCGTCGACATTCTCGACCAGCCGCTGCGGGTGTGGAGACAGGCTGCGGCAGCGGGCCTGGGCCTGATGTCCTCGCGGATCTGGTTCTGACGAGCGGATCTGGTGCTGACGACAATGATCTGGTTCTGATGACGGCGCTCTGGCTCTGATTACGGCGATCTGGTGCTGACCACGGCTTCGCACCCGCCCTTCTCTCAGCCGCGGCTGCTGGACCGGTGGTCGGTGTGGTCGGCGCGTAGGCCCGTGATCAGGAGCTGGACCAGTCGACGCGCGTCGTACCGGGGATCGCTCTCCGCGCCGATGCAGAGGTTCCCGACGCCGCGCATCAGCTCGTAGGCCTGCAGGTCGGAGCGGATCTCGCCGGCGGCCTCCGCGGCTTCCAGCAGCTGAGTGCAGACAGGCACCAGGCGGTCCAAGAAGTAGGCGTGCAGCGCGTCGAAGCCGGCATTGTTGGACTTCAGGACACCGGCCAGTCCGTGCTTGGTGACCAAGAAGTCGACGAAGAGATCGATCCACTGTCCGAGGGCGGCATGGGGAGTTGTACTCGTCTTCAGCAGGGCGGGTCCGGCCTCGGCCAGGCTCTCCACCTGATGCCGGTAGACGGCGACGATGAGATCCGCGCGCGCCGGGAAGTGGCGGTAGATCGTGCCCACCCCGACACCGGCTCTGGCCGCGATGTCGCGTACAGGCGCTTCCACGCCCGATGCGACGAATGCCGCCGCGGCCGCCTCGAGCAGCGTCTCCTTGTTGCGCCGGGCGTCGCTCCGCTTGGACTGAGCCGCGCGTCCTGCTCCTTCGCCGCTGTCGTTCATCGCACCGCTCCTTCCACAACCACACTTGCTAAACGGAACGCTGTTCCGTATCGTTCCTACCGGAACGATGTTCCGCTTGCTCATGGTGTCAGAGTGCCGGCCCGACAGTCCAGCTCAGTCCAGTCCAGCCTCGCCCTCGCTGTGAGCTCCCCCTTCCTGTAATCGGTTGCCGATCCGCCCCCTTGCATTGCTCGACCAGTCACTGCGGCGCCGCTGAGCGTCGCAGGTCGGCGCCCATGTCCCTTGGCGCAGCCCCGTGTTCGCGGAACGCCCGCCCGGCAGCAGCGAACCAAGTTCCCCACGTCGAAAGGACCAGCAGCTCATGCCGCACACACCTCGGCCTCGTTTCGGAATCATGACCGCCCCCTCCCAGGTCGACTACCACGATGTCCTGCGGGTCTGGCGCGAGGCGGACGGGATCCCGGAGATCGAGCACGCATGGTTGTTCGATCACCTCATGCCGATCTTCGGCGATCCCGGTGGACCGACCTACGAGGGCTGGACGCTGCTCTCGGCCCTCGCCGCCCACACCCGGCGCCTGCGCATCGGTCTGCTCGTGACCAGCAACCGGTTCCGGCCGCCCGCGATGCTGGCCAAGATCGCCACGACCGTCGACGTCGTCTCCGGCGGCCGGCTCGACTTCGGCATCGGCGTCGGCTCACGCCCCAGCCATCCGCTGGCCCGGCGCGAATACGAAGCGCACGGACTGCCCTTCCACGATTCCGCACATGCCATGGGGAGCCTCGCTGAAGCCTGTACGGTGATCCGGCGGTTGTGGACGGAGCCCGACCCCTTCGACTTCCACGGCACCTACCACCACCTCACCGGCGCCTTCGGCAGTCCCAAACCCGTCCAGCGCCCCCACCCGCCGATCCTCATCGGCGGCCGCTCGTCCGCCACCCTGCGCGTGGCCGCCGAGCACGCCGACCTGTGGAACATCCCCGGCGGCGGCGACATCGACGACCTCGCCCGCCGCAGTGCACTGCTGGACCGCTACTGCACAGAGACAGGCCGCGACCCCGCCTCGGTAACCCGCTCGATCCACCTGCCGGTCTCCTACGACCACCCCGGCAGCACCCGGGACGCGATCGGCGAAGCGATCGACGCCGGCTTCCGGCACATCGTCCTAGGACTGTCCTCGCCGTACCCCACGGGTGTCGCCCAGTGGGTCGCCGACGAACTCATAGGCCCGTCGGCTTAGACCGCCGTGGGTGCTGGGTGCCGTCGACGAGGAGGTGCTCGCCCACGAAGGCCGGCCGGTGCAGCCGGTAGGACAGCGACCGGATCTGCCGCTCGGGGGCGTTCCTGCGCACCAGTTCCAGCATGAGCAGGGCCAGCAGGGGACCGTGGACGACGAGTCCGGGGTAGCCGTCGACTTCACGGCAGTACGGGGTGTCGTAGGGATGCGATGGGCGTTGACGGTGAGCGCGCTGAACCGGAATGGTAAGTAAGGTCTCGGTCGGCTGGAGCCGCAGCTGCCACGGGCCCTCGGGCTCGGGTACGGCCGCGTCGTCCAGCGCGGCCGGGAGCCGCGCCGTCGCGCTGCCGCCCGAGTGGTAGCAACTGCTCGCGCACGCCGACGTTTTCGTGCAGAACCTGGTGCCCGGGGCGGCCGTCCGATTGGGGCTGGAGGCGGACGCGTTGCACGAGCGGTTCCCATCACTGGTCCCCTGTTCGAACTCCGGCTACGGCACAACCGCGTTTCGTCACCGGCTCCGCGGGCGTCGCCCACCGCGCCGAACTGAACGCGATCGTGGCCGAGCGCTTCGCTGCGTCGGACAGTACGAAGGTGCGCAGCGCGTTGGACGAGATCGGCATTGCCAACGCCGGGGTCAACGACGTCGAAGGCTTCGTGGCTCACCACCCCGTGCTCGCCGCCCGCGACCGATGGCGGGACATGTCGATTCCCGGAGGCGCGCAGGTTCCCGCCCTGCTTCCGCCGATCGACCTGGCAGGCGTGGTCCCTCGCATGGATGCCGTCCCGGCCGTCGGCGAGCACACCGAACCAACCCTTCCCGAACTCGGCTACGGCCCGGTCGAGATCGAGGTCCTGCGGGCGGAGGGAGCCCTCTGAGTCGGGCAGCCCGACGTCTGAGACGGTCGGCCCGACCTCCACGGGCAGACACGCGCTTCCGTGGGTAACACATACCTCCGCGTCCGCACGGTGCACGAGTTCGGCGACAAAGAGGTCAAGCCGGTCGTTCGAGAGCTGGAGCACACCGACACCTATGCGGAGACCCTGATCGAGTAGATGAAGAAGCAAGCTCGGCATCTTCGGCCTCGCCGTCCCGGGGAGTTCGGCGACACCCCCGTCTGCACCCCCTGCTACGTGCTGATCACCAAGGAGCTGGCCCGCGGCCGGGGTGAGTGTCACCCGCTCCGGTTCACGCTCGAACAGCGCGGGTACCTGACCTTCTGCTCCAGCCGGCGGATCTGCTGACTCAGCGGGGGCTGGGCGATGCCCAGGCGGGCGGCGGCATGGCTGAAGTGCAGTTCTTCCGCGAGCCCGACGAGGGCATGCAGCGGCGGCAGCGGGAGTTCGGGGCGGTCCATATCCCCAGGGACATCAGTTCATGCCGATGCGTGTATTACTGATCGTTTCAGAATGAGTTGTACTCGTTGGTCTTGTGCTTGGTGATCTTGTCCGGCAGAGTATCCGGGTGCGTTCTGGTCTTGTTCCGGATGACCTGTGGGAGCGTGTGGCTCCGCTCCTGCCTCCCGTTCCTGAACGGCGCCGCCGCTATCCCGGGCGTTTGCGCGTTGCGGACCGGATGGCACTCGCAGGCGTGCTGTACGTGTTGCGGACCGGTATCGCATGGCGCGACGTTCCCACCGAGGTCGTGGGCTGCTCCGGGGTGACGGCGTGGCGTCGACTGCGGGACTGGACCGAAGTTGGCGCCTGGCCCCGCCTGCACGCCGCCCTCCTGACCGAGCTACGCCAGGCGGAGCTTGTGGAGTTGGACGACTGCGCCGTGGACGGGTCCCACGTTTGGGCCCTCAAAGACATCTCAGGGGGCCAAGAAGTCAAGCCGCCTGTTCGGTCGGAGGTGACAGGAGCGGTGCGAAGGCCTGCTGTTCGTCAAAATGCTGCCGGGTCTTGAGGCAGTAGTGGAGCTGGCCGAGGAAGCGGTTCAGCAAGTGCCGTTGTGCGGCGGCATGCCAGTCTCCGTGCTCGCGTCGGCGTCGATAGTGCGCGTTCGCTCCCGGTGAGGTGGTGAGGGCGGCGAAGGCCCAGAGGAAGCCGGCGTTGATGAGGCGATTGTTCTTGACGAAGCGTCGGCCGACGAACCGCTTCTTGCCGGAGGCGCCGGGCCGCGCCGCTCTTGACAGAGGCCTCAAGGGCCCGGGGAAACGGAGGCATCAGCCCGGCGCCCGCGTCATCACCGCGAGCCCCGCAACGGACAGCGATGCCGCTCTTTGAGGAGGCCTTGACGGCCAGGGGGGATCCAGGCATTCGCTGTCCTGTGCGAGCAGTTGCCCTGGGTCGTTGCATGGGCCCGGGCCATCTGCTTACGCACTGGATTAGGGGGGATCACGTCGGCCCCTCGCCCGTCGACCGCGCCCGCCCAGGCTCGAAGCATCATGTGATAGTCGACCGCCGCGGAACCCCGCTCGCCGTCACGCTTAGCGGCGGCAACCGCCACGACGTCTCCCAGCTCCTGCCGCTGCTCGACGCCATCCCACCGATCCGGGGCCGGCGGGGACGCCCCCGCCGCAAACCCCGGCGCCTCTACGCCGACCGGGGCTACGACTTCGACAAGTACCGCCGCCTGCTATGGAAACGCGGCATCAAGTCGATGATCGCCCGCCGCGGCGTCCTCCATGGTTCGGGGCTTGGCAAGGTGCGCTGGGTGGTCGAGCGTGCCTTCGCCTGGCTGCACCAGTTCAAACGGCTCCGTGTCCGCTACGAACGACGCGCCGACATCCACCATGGGTTGTTGACCCTGACGTGCAGCATCATCTGCCTTCGAAAGCTCCGGTCCGCCGAATGAAAACCTCAGCCGGGGAGAAACTCCCGGGCATGGTCGTGTGCCCACCGGGCGAAGGTGCGAGCCGGGACCCCGGTCGCCTCCTCGGCTGTGGGTACCGGGCCTGTCGCCATCGGATCGAAATCCTTGAGTGCCTGCAGGTCTGTCTCGCCGCCCGAATAGTCCTCGAAACCGAGCAGGAAATCCGCGTTCGCCGCTGCGAAGCCTCCTTGCCTGCGGTAGTTCTCCCGTGCCTCGTCCCGACTCACGACTTGAAAACGGATTGGGCGCCCGATGGCCTCAGCGATGAGTTCAACCTGTCGACGATGCGACAACATCTCGGGACCGTTGAGGGTGTAAGCCCGTCCACAGTGTCCGTCCTCCAGCAGAGCCAGGGTCGCAACATCGGCGATGTCCTGCTCATGCACCGGGCACCCGGCCGCATCGGGGTTGGGGTCGCGCACCATCCCCTCAGCACGGATGGACGGGCCCCAAAGGGCCAGCTTGTTCAGCGCGAACTCGCCGGGGCGCACGTGAGTCCACTCCAGGCCCGACGCCTCTACGGCCTGCTCGACCGGCAAGTGGAAGTCGCTGTCGAAGCCTGTCGTGACAGCCCCGGAGGACAGCACCACAATACGGCGCACGCCAGCCTGCCGTGCCAAGGCAGCCACTTCCCATGCCGTTTCGGCGACTGGGAAGAGATACATCCGGTCGACGCCCTTCAACGCGTCCGCGAGTGATTCCGGTTGCATGAGATCTCCCGCAACCACGCGCACGACTTCCGGGAACCCAGCCGCGTGTGGGCTGCGGGTCAGAGCACGCACCTCCGCGCCGGCCCCAGCGAGTTGCCGGACCACGTTCCGGCCGACATTACCGGTGGCTCCGGTCACCAAGATCGCCATGATGCTCCCTCTGATCGTCGCTACTCAGGGGGACGCCCCACCGAAAGAGGACAGCCCCGTCCCACGTTGAGTCGACCGACGAACGCAGTTGTCCAACGACATGCTGTCGGCCACGGCGAGGATGGCAGGCAGCGTGAAGGCGGCTCTAGTCTCCCGCCGAACGCATTTTTGTCAGTTAGACGTATCGACGCTGGTCACCTAGCGTTCCGCGCATGACAGAGCGACGTGCGATCCTCAGCGGCTCGACCTTCGAGGAACAGATCGGTTACGCCCGTGCCGTGGTCGACGGCGACTGGGTGCATGTGTCCGGGACCACCGGGTTCGACTACGCCACCATGACGATCTCGGACGACGTGGTGGAGCAGGCGGAGCAGTGCCTGTGGAACATCGAGGCCGCCCTCACCGAAGCGAAGTGCACCTTCGCCGATGTGGTGCGGGTGCGCTATCTGCTCCCGGACCGCGCGGACTTCGAGCCCTGCTGGCCGGTGCTGCGCCGTTGCTTCGGCGAGGTCCGTCCGGCCGCCACCATGCTGCAGTGCGGCCTGGCCGACCCTCGCATGAAGATCGAGATCGAGGTGTACGCCCGCCGCACCGGGGGCTGATCACGCCCGCAGCGGCGGACTGCCCCCGCACGGAGCGGCGTTCCGCCCCCGCCCGCAGCGGCGATCCGCCCCTCTTGTGGCGCGGACGACCCCGCCTGTGGCGCAGGCTGATCCCGGCCTGGCTTGGGCCCGCCGTGGTGTAGGCCGATCCGTCCCTGCTCCGCCCCGGCACGGGATGTGCCGCGACGCAGGCCTATCCGGTCCTGTCCGGTCCTGTCCTGTCCTGCCACGGTGCCGGTCCTGCCAGGTCGTTGCCGCCCTGCTGCGGCCGGGCTCACGGCGTCAAGCGCGACGTCCGGGCCCGCCGTTCCAGGAGGTCGCCGCGCCGCAGGATCCGTCCCTCGCGTGGCAGCAGTCGTGGACCGGCCACGACCAGGACCTCGCACTCGGCCCGGGCCGGGATGTGCCGGTGCACCGGCCGGATGTGCAGCCAGGCCGCCAGACCGCGGGGTCTGGCCATGCCGATGACCAGCAGGTCGGCCGGAGACGACGCGATCGCACACAGCACCGGCCCCGCCGGACCTCGGACGACCCGCCGTACGATCCGCAAGTCGGCCGGAGGCCCGCCGGTCGCCAGGTCGAAGGCCCGGTCCAGCCGTTGCCGTGCCTCGCCGGCCCACAGCCGGGCCCACGAAGGCTCGGGCCGGCGCCGGTAGACGGCTTCGCCCTCCGGTGGCTCCCAGGCCCGCACGGCCACCAGCGTGCGGCCGGTTCTGCGGGCCTCCAGGATGCCCCGGCGCAACGCGGCCAACCCGGCGAGAGAGTCGCTCACCCCGACGACCACGTCTCCGACGCGCGCGCCATCTGTCGTTCCACGTGATGCCATGCCACCCACGCTAGGAAAGCCAATCCCTCCCGGACAAAGTCCAACCGAAGGAAAGTGGCCTTGATTGCGAGGAGGGCTGAGGAACGCCTCTGACTCCAGGATCGGGCAGAACGCCGGGCGGAGCCTGTGCGGCCGGAAGCCCACCGACCAACCTCCGAGATCAGCGCCACACGCATACGTAGTTGGCGTTGAAGGTGATCGGGGTGTTGCTGCTGGGTGCGGGATGGTAGAAGCCGGCGTTGATGGAGAGGTTGAGGACGATGTTGGCCGACCAGGTGCTGCCGACGCCGGTGTGGTCGGAGTAGATCAGGTCGCCGTTGAGATACCAGTCGTCGTTGGTGGCGCCGTAGTGGGCGCCTACGGCAATCCACGCCCCTGGAAAGATGGTCGCGGGGTCGGTGTAGAACGTGTAGGCGTAGTTGACGTGGTTGACGACCTCCAGCTCGTTCTTGTCGGGGTGGTACTCGAATACGTCCACCTCGTCGTCCCCGTCGATCCAGGTCCACATGGCGGGCCAGGCACCTTGGGCACCGGGCAGCTGGACGCGGACCTCGGCGTAGTCGCCTGTACGGGCTTGGAAGTTCTCCGTGGTGCCTTCGGTGGTCAGCAATCCGGTGTCCCACGACCGTTTGCCGTTTTCCAGGATGTTACTGCCGGGTTTGGCGGTGAAGGTGACCGTGCCACCGGACGCGGTGATCGCGGAGGGAGTCAGCCAGTCGAGTTTGTCATCGCCGGGGTTGTGATTGCCGTACTTGTAGGCGCTGGTGGTGGAGCCGTTCCAGCGGCTGCCGAAGGTGATGGGGCCGGTGAACTCCTCATCGAAAACCAGGGATTTACCCGCAGTGGGCGAGGGGGCCATGCGTGCGGCAGGGCCGGTGGGGTGTACGCCGCCGATGCCGGCGGCGACGGCCTGCTGATCCGTCTTGCAGAGGCTGCCGTCGCGCTGGGACGCCGGCCGCACGGCCGTCGGGTGCCGCCGGGCGCGTGGCTGCTCGACCGCGGCGGGCGTTGCTCCAGCCGCGCACATCGCGGCGACCAGGGCGACTCCGCACACAACCGAAGTCCGGATCCGAGGCACCTGTGCTCTCCTCTTGAATGTATGTATGGACGACGGATTGCATGCTTGTATGTGCGCCGGGCAACGACATTGCACACCGACACCGCCCGGATGCGTGACACAGCACATACCGTCGTCCGCAGGATCACTCCAACAGCTCAGCCGACCGACCGCCCCAGCCACAACGGTCGGCCTGACCGGCCGAGCGTGTGCTCAGGCTGTGTGGGGCCACGGTGTGTCGGTCTCGATCGGGACGGTGTAGTCGATGCCGGGTACGGCAAAGCCGTACAAGCGCTGCACCTCGCCTCGGAACCAGTCGAGATCGGCAAGGCCGCCGATGGTGTCGGTGGTCGCCCTGTCCCAGCGTTCGGCGACAGCCTGCTGCACTTCGCCGGCGAGCTCCCAGCGGTCGAGGCGGACACGGCCCTCGCTGTCGAGCATCAGCCCGGTGGTGCCGGTCAGTTGGTCCCACAGATCGGCCAACTGATCCGTCGGCGGGACGAGGCTGTCGCCGAGCACGCCGCGCAGCAGTCCGGTGTAGAGGGCGATGCCGGGGACAGCGGTGGAGGACTGGGTGACGGCGGCGCCGTTGACCGAGGTCACGGCACGTCCGCTGACGAGTTGGGCCAGGCGTTCATCGAGGTCACGAGCGGTGGCTTCCAGGTGGGCCTTGGCCGCTCCGATGGTGCCCTGGCGGTAGATCGCGGCGGTCAGAGGTGAGCCGATGTAGGACAGGGCAACGGTGGTGAAGCCGTCGGCGAGCATGTTCCGTGTGGCGAGGTGGTCGATCCAGCGTTCCCAGTCGGTGCCGCCCATCACCGCCACAGTCTGTTCGATGTCGTCCCCCAGGGCAGGTTCCGTCTCGACCTCGCGGACATCGGGATTGCCGCCCTCGTCGAAGACGAGCGTCTTGGTGCGATGCGCCGTGCCGATGGGCTTGAGGACCGAGGCATAGGTGGCGCCGGTGTCGGGATCGGTGCGCCGGGGGTCCGCGACCGAGTAGACGAGGTAGTCCACGCGTCCTTGGAAGCGCTCCTGCAGCAGGTCGGCGACCTGGTTCTTCATCGCGTCGGAGAAGGCGTCCCCGTTGAGGAAGACCATGTCCCGGCCTGCGGCGCGGGCAAGGTCCCAGGTGGCGGCGGTGCGGTACCAGCCGGCCGTGGCCGTGCGCCGCGTACTGGGCGCCTTTTCGAAGCAGACGCCGACACCGCGGATGCCTGCGCGCTTGAGCCCGGCGAGCGTGGCGGCCAGGCCGTACCCGGCCGACGAGCCGATGACCACGGCAACGGGCCCGTCTCCTGTGGGCTCTGCGGCGGGGGCCGGTATGTCGCGCCACATGGCGTTCACCAGCTCGCGGCAGCCGGCCGGGTGGGAGTCGAGAAAGAGGAAGCCACGGTTTCGGGGTGAGATCACGCGCTGGTTCACGAGAAGGATCCTTCGGCCGGACGAGCAGGACATGACGACCACACAGGTCTGTCGTGTGCTGCAAGTCTTCAAGGCCCCAGGCGCGGACAGAGGTCTCGTCCGACACAACAATGCCGTCGCGATCTTGGCCCTTCCCGCTACTTCCGGCACGGTCGGCTCGGCGTCTTGGGTCATGGAGAACGCCCAGCCCGGCCGACTGTCGCGCGCAGGCTAACAAGGGGCCTGATCGTGCTTCCGCGCTGACCGCGACGCCTGACGGAGCCTGCCGGGCCCGGAGGCCGGGAACCCCGTTGCGGAGCCACGAGGACGGTAATGGGGGAGTTGGACCGGGGCACAAGCTGCCCCATGCCCTACTCCCGTCACGTCGCCCCGCGGTGGTGAGCGGTCTAGTTCTGCGCTGTGGGGCGTACGACGATGTCGCCCACGTCGACGTCGGCCGGCTGTTCGATGGTGAAGGCGATGGCGCGGGCGATGGCGTCCGGCGGGATCGCGATCTTGGTCATGCTGTCGAGGATCTGAGCCTTCATCTCCGGCGCCATGGAGTCCGCGAGCTCCGTGCGCGTGAGTCCAGGCGAGACGACCGTCACGCGCAGGCTGTCGCCGGCTTCCTGGCGCAGGCCCTCGGAGAGGGTGCGTACGGCGTTCTTGGTGGCGGCGTACACCGTCTGGGACGGCACGATGCGCAGTCCCGCCGTGGAGACGATGTTGACGAAGTGTCCGAAGCCCTGCTGCCGGAAGACGGGCAACGCCGCGGCGATCCCGTACAGGACGCCCTTGAGGTTGACGTCGATCATCTCCTCCCAGTCCTCGACGCGCAGGTCGTCCAACGGGGAGATGAGGCCGATCCCGGCGTTGCCGACCAGGACGTCGATCTTGCCGTACCGGTCGCGGGCGAGGTCGACCAGGCCGGACAGATCCGCGCGGCGCTTGACGTCCGTGCGGGCGTAGGCGGCTTGGCCGCCGGCCTTCTCGATGCGGGCGGCCAGCGCCTGAAGTCGTTCCAGCCGACGGGCCCCGAGTACGACCTTCGCGCCGCGCTCGGCGAGCAGAAGGGCCGTCGCCTCGCCGATCCCGCTGCTGGCGCCCGTGATCGCGACGACCTTGCCCTCGATTTCCGACACGATGGCTCCTTCAGGAGGAATGTGAGCGCAGCGCATGCCCTAGGGTGGAACTGGAGGCGCCGCCGGTTGACTCCCACCGTAAGTGGACGTGCCTCCACTTCGCAATGAGGACGAGGGAGCGAGCCGCCGATGGCACGGGATACGGGACGCCCGCTGAGGGCAGACGCGCAACGCAACAGGGACAAGATCCTGGCTGCCGCGGTGCGAGTGTTCACCGAGGAAGGGCTGGACGCGCACTTCGAGCGCATCGCGCGGGAAGCGGGCGTGGGAACCGGCACCCTCTACCGCAACTTCCCGACCCGGGAGACGCTCATCGAGGCGGCGTACCGCAACGAGGTGGCCCGGCTGTGCGATGCCGTCCCCGATCTCCTGGCCACCATGCCACCGCGGGAGGCCCTCCGCACCTGGATGGGCCGCTTCATCGACTACGCCACCGCCAAACTGGGCATGGCCGAAGCCCTGCGCGCCGTCGTCGCCTCGGGAGGCGACCCCTACGGCCACAGCCGCGAGCTGATCCAGACCGCCATCACCGCCCTCATGAAAGCCGGCACCGCCGTCGGCGCCCTCCGCTCCGACATCCGCCCGACCGACCTGTTCGCCGCCCTCGCCGGTATCGCCCTCACTTCTGCACATCCAGAGCAACGCGACCAAGCGGAACGCCTTCTGGACCTCACGCTGGACGGACTGACATCCACGCCGCCGCTCCCCGAGAACTGACACCGCCGACAGCGCGGATGCTGCGGCTGCCCGACAGCCCCCTGTCAGGGATCCTCATCAGCGATGCCTTCTGTCAGGCCCGGTTGGCGGGGCGAAGGAAGGCGGCCCAGCCGCCGGCCGGCCTCTCGCCGACCCGGAGGGTGCGCAGGTGCGCGAGGACTCCGGGGGTTTGAGTGTCGAGCCAGTCGACGAGCTGCCGGAAGGAGACCAGGCGCACATCCTCCCGGTCGGCGATCTGCTTGAGCGCCTCCTCCGCCGCATCCATGTAGATGCCGCCGTTCCACTGCTCGAAGTGGTTGCCGATGAACAGCGGCGCCCGGTTTGTCTCGTACGCCCGCTGAAATCCGGCCACATACGCCTGTGTCGCCTGGGCGCGCCAGTACGGGTAGTTGTAGGAGGGCGCCCGCGTCGAGTTCTTGGACTGGTTCGCCATCATGTTGTAGTCCATGGACAGCACTTCGAAGGTGTGCCCGGGGAACGGGATGCTCTGCAGCGGCAGGTCCCAGAGGCCGTGCCGTTTCTTCGGCCAGCGTTGCAGTCCGCCCGGCGAGGAGGCGTCGTAGCGCCAGCCCAGTTCCCGCGCGACCGGCAGCAGGTTCTCCTGTCCGAGCAGACACGGGGTGCGGCCGCCCACGAGTTCCTTGCCGTAGTCGAACGGGAGGGGCGGATCGTCGTGCCAACCAGTGTGTGAGCGCCACGACGTGACGAAAGTCCGCGCCTGCTCGATCTCCGAACGCCACTGCGCCGGCGTCCAGTTGGCCACCGATCCGGAACCCTCGCAGAAGTGCCCATTGAAGTGCGTGCCGATCTCGTGGCCGTCCAGCCAGGCCTGACGTACGTACTTCAGTGTCTGCTTCAGGTGGGAGTGGGTGAGGTAGCCGATGTCCGAGGCGCCGACCGGGTTGTTCGGCGGGTCGTAGAGCCGCTTCTTCTCCTCGGGGAGGAGGTAGAGCCCGGACAGGAAGAACGTCATGTGTGCGCCGTGGGTGCGGCCGAGTTCGAGGAAGCGCGGGAACAGGCCGGTGCCCAACTCGCCGGCGCCGTCCCAGGAGAACACCACGAACTGCGGGGGAGTTTCGCCGGGTTCGAGGGGCGTGGGCCGCTCCGGCTGGTGCGGCTGCCGTCCGGTGTACGCGGTCGAGCCGTCCCCGATCAGCCGCGGAGCCCCTTGCCGAGGCGCCGCGCCCTGCCCTTCCGGGCCTCCGGGCGAGCCGTTCGGTCCGTCCAGCCCGCCGCACGCCGCCAGGGAAGCGGCGGCGGCCACACCGATCCCGGCGCCGAGCCCCAGGCGTGCCGCATTCCGGCGGCTGATTCCACCCATCGCCATCCCAACCCGCGCCCTGCCACGACGCGTTGTGCACCCCCTCGGTCCATGCCTCCAACACCTGCACCATAATTCCTATAAGCATATAAATAGGCTGATCTGGTGCGGCGTGGCGGGCAAAGGTGTTGTCAAGCGTCACCGGTGTCACCCGGTCGGCCCTGGGGCGCCGTTCGGCGGATCAGCGGAACGCCGTCACATTCCGTGCCGCCCACGCGGAGAAAGCGGCCGCGGGGCGGCCCAGCAGGCGCTCGACGTCCGTGCCGACCGTCTGCTCCTCCTGGGTGGGTGAGCCGAGGACCGCGAGCGTGCCCTTGGCGACGGCGGGCGGCATGAACCGGACCATCTGCGCCAGAGCCTCCTCGCGGCTCTGCTCCACGAACGCCACCGGCTCGCCGAGTACCGCGGCGATGGCGACGGCCCGCTGCCGAGGGGTGGTGGGCTCCGGGCCGGTCAGTGTGTAGGTGGCGCCGTCGTGTCCGTCCTCACGCAGTACGGCCGACGCCACCGCGGCGACATCGTCAGGGTCGACGAACGGCAGTGCCACATCGGCGAAGGGCGCCGCCGCGGTACGGTGCCGGCGGATCGGCTCCGCCCAGGCCAGCGCGTTGGAGGCCAGCCCGCCCGAGCGTAGGACGGTGATGGGGAGGCCCGACTCGGCCAGGGCCTGCTCGAAGCGCAACGCGTGCGTGTATATCTCGGGCCGGGTGCCCGCACCCTGCGAGGAGAGCAGCACGACCTTGGTGACCCCGGCCGCGGCGGCTTGCTGCAGGATGCCGGCGGGATCCTCGCCGGCCACCAGCAGGAACAGTGCCTTGGCGCCTTCCAGGGCGGGGGCGAGGGCCTGAGGCCGCCCGAGATCGGCAGCTACTGCCCGCACGCCCGGCGGCACGTCCTCCGTCCTGATGTGCCGGGCGACGGCTGTCACCGTCTCCCCGCCCTCGATCAACTCGGCGACCAGGGCCCGTCCGACGTTCCCCGTGGCGCCCGTGACAACGATCATGGCAACTCTCCCTGTGTGAGTTAGTTGACTAACTAAGTCGAGACATTAGTCCGTGGCGGACCTCGTTGTCTATCCTTAGTCAGGTGACTGACTCAGATATTGCGGGGACGGCCGAGGCCGCGCGGTCGAGCCGATCCGGTCGATCAGGCCACGGCGGCAGCCGGGGAGGCAAGCGCGAGCGCCTGGTGACGGCGGCCGTCCAGGTCTTCCATGAGCAGGGCGTGGAGAAGACCACCCTCGGTGACATCGCCCGCGCGGCCGAGGTTCCGCTGGGCAACGTCTACTACTACTTCAAGACCAAGGACCAGCTCGTCGACGCCGCGGTGCACGCCCACCGCGAGCAACTCGACGCGCTGACTGCCCAGTTGGATGCCTTTCCGGATCCGGCGGCCCGACTGAAGGCGCTTGTCGCCGGCTGGGTCGACCAGCGCGAGACCGCGGCCCGCTTCGGCTGCCCCTTCGGCACCCTCGCCACCGAGCTCGACAAGCGGGACGACGGCCTGGATCAAGCCGCGGCGAAGGTCATGCGAGCTCTGCTCGCCTGGGTGGAGGCCCAGTTCACCCAGCTCGGCCGCGCCGACGCCGACGCCCTCGCCGTCGAACTCGTCGCCGCCTACCAGGGCATGTCCGTCCTCACCAACACCTTGCGCGACCCCGGCCTGATGACTGTCCAGGGCGAACGCCTCCAGTCCTGGATCGACGGGATCGCGGGACGATAGGACCCCTTCTATCTGGCCAATCTCCGGCCGCTGAAGGGCTGGGCGGAGACCGGGCGGGTGTCCGCTCCCACTGTCGAGCCGTCCGGCATCCGGACGGCCGGCACGTCCTCTCATCAGCGCGCGAGGGTCGGAAGGGGCGCGGGGGGCGCGCGCTGCTGGGTGGTTGGTCAAAGCGGAGCGCCGGTGAATGGAGAAAGTCCGAAATCGGCCAGGCCGGAACGATTTTGATTCCCGTGGCGATTATCCGACGGTCGGACAAGGGAAGTTTCCCGGAGTCATCGACACATGATCTTCACCGATCTGCTTCGGTGTCGCCGTGTGTCACCCGCCCACCCTCTCCAGGAGGTGCAGTGATGAAGCTTCTCTTCGCCATCCGCAACAAGGTCGCGGCCGCCAAGAGCCTCAAGGCCAACGCCTGGTACCTCTGGTACTGACGCCACGCCACGCCACGCCACGCCACGCCACGCCGCGCAGGCGAGGTGACATCGTTGTCCGGCCATGCGTGGTCACGGCCCGGCCGGACAACGGTGGTACGCCGTACCGCGGCCTTCGGTTCCCTCGCACTCTTCCCCACCTGCCCGTTCGCCACCGGGAGCATCCATGCCGCCGCCCTCCGCCACGCGTGTGCGCACCACCGTGTTCTCCCCGCGGCTCGCCGCGCTCATGGGCACCCACACAGGACAGGACGTCTTCCGGCTGGAACCCGACACGATCGGAGTCGCGGGACACGAGGTCGCCGATCGCATCCTCGCCGCACGCCGGGCGACGGAGACCGAGCGGCCCACCTTCAAGCCGCTGCACGGGCGTTCCATCACACGCACCGAGGCGTCCACGGTCACCCGCACCATCGGCAACGACGTACGCGAGGCACTGGCCGGGCCGCTGCCCAAGGACGTGGACTTGGCCGGCTCCTGGCCGCTGACCGGGCATCTCTTCCTGCGCGACCTCATCCTCGGCCAGGACCCCTACCGGCTGCGCATGCTGATGAGCCGCACTCTCGAACTCACCCCGAAGCTCACCTGGTCCGTGATCGCAATCGGCGCCGCGCTGCCCGGCTGGCCCCGGCCGAGCAGCCGGCTCACCGGTCTCGCGAGCCGAGCCGCACAGGCCACCGGCTACCAGGAACGCCGGTACGCCATGGGCATGTACCGCAGGGCGGCCGCCCCCGTGTGCTTCACCGTCTCGACGCTGGTGGCCAACGCGCTCTGGCTCGGAGCGCCCTTCGGCGACGCCCCACCCCACCGCAACATCATCCTCGAGTCCCTGCGGCTGCTGCCGCCCTCGTGGAACATCCTGCGCAACGCCTCGCCCGAGTACCCGGCCATCGACGACCGGATCGGCGAGCGGGACGACGTCCTGGTGCTGCCACTGCTGTCCCACCGTGACCCGGCCCTGTGGGACGACCCGGACGCCTTCCGCCCGGAGCGCTGGGACGACCTCGACCCCGAGACGACTCCGGGCTATCTGCCCTTCGGCCACTCCTCCGAACGCTGCTGGGGCAGACACATGGTGATGCCGCTCGCCGAGCTGTTGCTGGACCTGGTCCGCGGCTCGGGACTCGTCGTCGACCCCGGTCAGACGACCGGCAAGGTCCCGCTCCTCGGCCTGCTCGGCGTGGCGGACGTACGGCTGACACGCCCTCGGCGACGGTAGGCAAAGCCCCGTGGGGCGGTCCCCGGCCCGGCTCAGGTCGCCGGGATCCACTGTTCCGCCCGCACCGGTGCCACGGTGATGTCCTGGACGGCCCGGCTGAGCACCACCACGCCCACGACGATCAGCAGCGCATCGCACGCCTCCGGTACGAGCCAAGGCGGCGACGCCGGTCAGCGCGAAGCCGTACGTCTGCCAGGACCGCAGGAACGCCGTGACGCCGCGGTCGGCGAAGGTGCCCGGACAGCAGTACGGCCCCGGCCGGCCCGCCGAGGCACAGGCACAGGCACAGGGCCGGGATCCAGCGGAGTGGCTTCGGGTACCTTCAGCCTACGGAAGACACCGCCCGGACGCCGGATCGGGCAGCGGGGCTCGGCGGGGGCATGGATCGGCCCCGCCGGTGATCACCGAACGGGGCCGCGCGGAGCGGGGGATCAGCTCACGGTCAGGTCGTCGGCGTACACCGCTCCCTGGCCGTACCAGCCGTGCACATACACCGTGACCGTGCCCGAGGAGCCGGTCGTGAAGGGCACCGTGAGCTGTGACCACGACGAGGACGAGGTCCAGGAACTGGCCGTCGCGCCCCCGCTGACGCCGAGGTAGGCGTACGGACCCTGCACCCAACCGCTCAGCGTGTAGGAGGTGTTGGGCTTCAGGGTCAGGGTCTGGGCGCACCGGCCGGTCTGCGAGGCGGAGGGCGCGGTCTTCAGCGCGTGGGAGCCGCCGTGCACGGGGGAGGAGACGACCGAGGCTCCGGTGTCGCAGGTCCACGGCGTGAGCGAGCCGGTCTCGAAGCCGCCGTTGGCGAGGACGGCCGTGCCGCCGGATCCGTTGACCGTCAGGGTGAGCGCGGAGCCGTGCCGGGTCGAGCCCGCCGTGCCGGTGACGGTCAGGGTGTAGGTGCCGGGTGCTGTTGAGGCGGCCGTCTTCACGGTGAGCGTGGCGGTGCCGCCCGCGGTGACCGAGGACGGGCTCAGCGAGGCGGTGACTCCGCTCGGCGCGCCGCTCACCGACAGATCGACGGGCTGGGCGCCGCCGGAGGTCACGGACGTCTTCACGGTCGCCGTCGCGGTGGCGCCGGGGTCGACCGCGGCGGTGGCGGGGGACAGGGACACCGAGAAGTCGTCGGCCGGCGGGGTCGTCGTACCGCCGGTGAAGGGTGCGAAGGCGTGGGTGAAGTACCAGGTGTCCTGGGCGATACCGGAGCAGTGGTCGGACCCGCCGGTGCCGGGGCAACCGCCGTTGTCGCGCTGCAGGGCCCAGAAGGAGAGGGTGTTGACACCCTTGGAGACCGCCCAGTCGTACACGCTCGTCGCGTCGGCGGTGGTGAAGGTCTCCGCCGCGCCGTAGTCGTCGATGCCAGGCATCTCGGTGACGCCGACCATGTTCCACAGCTGGGTGTCCGACAGGTTGGGGTACAGCTCGGCCAGTTGGTCGTGCAGTCCGGTCGCGGCCGTCTCGGTGTCGGTGGCCATGTGGTGGGTGGCGCCGTCGTAGTAGTCGAACGTCATGATGTTGACGACGTCGACCTTGGCACCCGCGCTCTTCGCGCTGCGCAGCACGGCGAGGCCGCTGTCGGCGAGCCCGGTCGTCGTGGTCGGCAGGGTGTACGAGAACTGCACCGAGCGGCCGTTGGCGGCCGCCCAGTCCTGAACCTTCTTGATGGCCTGGTTGCGGCGGTCGATACCGGCGCTGTCGGTGAGGGAGTTGTCCTCGACGTCCATGTCGAGCCGGGAGACGTCGTAGGTCGTGATGATCTTCTCGTAGGCCGCGGCGATGGAATCCACGTTCGTGCAGCTGTCGGCGATCTCGGTGCCGCCGTTGTCGGCCGCGTAGCCGCCGAGGGAGGGGATCACGTCGCCGCCGCGCGAGCGGATGGTGGTGAGGTCGGCGCCGAAGACCGAGGAGCTGACGGGCGTGTTGGTGTCGCCGTTCCAGTACGGGGTGCAGGAGCCCTTCTTGTCGGCCTGCAGAAAGGCCATGGTCAGATACTTGGCGCCGGAGGCCTGGGAGAGCGCGGCGGGGCTGTCGCCGTTGTAGGCCTCGAAGTAGGGCGCGAAGACATGCGTGGGCAGCGGGGTCGCCGCGTGCGCGGTGCCTCCGGCCCCCAGGGCGAGCCCGGCGGAGGCGGCCAGCGTGGTCAGGCCTGCGAGCAGGGCGCGTACGGGTCTCGGACGTGTCATCGGTACTCCCGGATGGCGAACGACACTGTGCGGCCCGGCCGGGGCTAATGGTCTAGTCCATGATTGGTCTGGACCAAACCCTGGGTCAAGGTGCGGGAGCCGCCTTTTGCCCGTTCATGGGGGAGTCAACCGGCAGGATGTCGACGGGAGTTGACGGACGTTCGGGTCGGGAGCCGGTGCGTCAGCCGAACGCCGGGAAACGGTCCGCCGCCGGGCCCAGCGCGGCCCGTTCGGCCTCGGTGAGCGGGGCCCGGCCGGTGCCCACACGCGCATAGTGCGCGTCGCCCCACTCCGGGAGCGCGGGCCGGCCGAGCAGACCGTCCAGCGTGGCCCGCACCGCGGCCAGTCCCTCGGGCGCGGGTCCCGGGGCGAGCGGGAGGGCGACGGTCAGGTCCAGGTGGTGCACGGTCGCCTCCACCGCGAGGGTGGTCAGCAGATCCCCCGCCGTCAGCACATGCCCCTGGGTGCCGACGTGCTGTGCGGGATCGGCGGCCTCCGCCGCGTGCGCGGCCGCCGCCAGCGTCTCCAGGTACAGGCCCTGCAACTGGCCGAAGTCGAGGAACATGCTCGCGTTCACCCGCACCCAGCGCCGGCCGTTCGCCGCCCCGACGGTGTTCGGCGCCCAGTCCTGCCAGTACGACACCGCGTCCCGGTCCGTCGGCTCCGGTGACGGCGTGTGCAGAGCCACCAGAGCGCGCTGGGCGTCGGTCAGACAGTGGAAGACGAGGTCACGGACCGCCCAACCCGTACAGCCTGTCGGCAGCCATGACTCCTCGTCACCCAGGCCCGCGACGACCGCCGAGGCCGCCTCGTACGCCGCGCGGACCGCCCGCGCCGGGCCGCCTGCGTCCCCTGCGTCCCGTGTGTCCTCTGTCTTCATGCGACCCCCTGTCCGTCCGCCGTACAGGGTGGCACACCCGGCTCGACGTCGCCGTGTCCGCCAACAGTCGTTGGGCGACGTAGATTCGGGATCACCGACAGCAGCACGAGTACCGCGGTCAAAGAGCCAAGACGTTCACCACCGGCGCCCGCTGCGGCCGGGTCATGTTGTCGAAGCGGATGCGGGGCGGGCTGATCGCTGCGGGCGCAGTCTGCCGTCATGCCTCCAGAACCAGTTGCAACAGCTCGCGCAAGGTCTCGCGCTGCTGCGTGGTGAGCCGGGCCAGGGGTTCGGCGGCGAAGGGCATGCGGGCGCGGAGGTCGGCGGCGACGGTGCGGCCGGCCGTGGTGGCGGCGACGCGTTTGACGCGGCGGTCGCCCGGGTCGGGGCTGCGCTCGACGAGGCCGCGGGTCTCCAGCCGGTCGATGATCACGGTCACGTTGGAGGGCTCCGCGCTCAACCGGTCGGCGATGTGGCGCGTCGGGACCGGCTCTTCGGCGGCTAGCAGTGCCTTGGCCTGGAGCGGGGTCAGGTCGTGGGTTGCCGCGGCGGCCTCGGACTCCTGGGTGTAGCGGCGGTTGATGGCCGCGAAGAGGCCGACGATCACCCTGGTGAGCTCATCCGTTGCGGTGGACATGAGACTCAGCCTACCGACGTGCTTGACAGCTGAAGTATCCCCGATCATAGTTATGGCTCATATTAATTATGATCCATAACTATGTGGGGTTACTGAGGATGAGCACCAAGACCGTCCTGATCACCGGCACCTCCTCCGGTATCGGCCTGGCCACCGCCGTCGCCGCCGCACGAAGCGGCTGGCAGGTGATCGCCACCATGCGCGACACCGCCAAGGCGGGCCCGCTGCTGGCGGCGGCCGAGGCAGCTGGAGTCACCGTCGACGTCCGGGCCCTGGACGTGACCGACCCGGCCTCGGTCGAGGCATGCCTGGCCGGCCTCGACCGGCTGGATGCGCTGGTCAACAACGCCGGCGCGGGGCACGTTGGCACGCTGGAGCAGGAGAGCGTCGAGAACGTGCGCGCCGTCATGGAGGTCAACTTCTTCGGCGTGCTGCACGTCACGAAGTCCGCCCTGCCCCTGCTGCGCGCGAGCAAGGGCCGCGTGCTGACCGTGACCAGCGTGGGCGGAGTGATCGGGCAGCCCTTCAACGAGGCATACTGTGCCGCCAAGTTCGCGGTGGAGGGCTTCATGGAGTCCCTCGCGCCGGTCGCGGCCACGGTCGGCGTGTCCGTCAGCGTGGTCGAGCCGGGCGCGGTGGCCAGCGAGTTCGTCAGCAACGTGCGTCTCGCCGACAACGCACTGGAGCAGGCCGGCTCGTACGCGCCGGCCCTGTCCGCCTATCTGGACCGCACCCGCGGTGCCTTCGCCGGTGCGCAGGAGCCGCAGGACGTGGCGGCGCAGATGGTCGAGCTGCTCGCGGCCGAGCGGCCCGCCTTCCGGGTGCAGACCTCGGACGCCGCACGCGGTTTCACCGCCGTGAAGCTCACGGATGGTGACGGCTCCGCCGTCCTCGCCCTCACTGGCGGCTGGGTGCGCTGACCACCGCCGCCCGCCCCACCACCGCCGCAGAAGAGGGCCGACCATGTCCGACAACACCACCACGGACCTCGACCGCCTGCGCGCCACCCTGGCCGCGAGTTCCTACGAGCACCGGGTCCTGACCGTGGTGCACCGCTCGTACTGCGGCTACGAGGCCCCGCGTATGAACCTCGATCTCCAGGGTGAACTCGTCACCGACGACTTCACCATGCACCGCCCGCCCGAGGGCAACATACCCAGCGTCCATGGCCGCCAGGCCTACCTCGACAGCGTCTCCGCTCTCCCCTCCGGGCAGAACAACGCCCATCACCTGCGCACCCTCGCCATCGAGCACAACGGTGCGAACACCGCGCAGGCGGTGGTCACCCACGACTTCGAGACCGTCGGCCCGGCCATGACCGGCGCCGCACGCCTGCGCTACGACCTCGAATTCGTCCAAGAACCCAGCGAGCGCCTGCCCCGGATCAGCACCATGGGCGTGCACGTCCTCACCTACCAGCAGACGCCGTTCGTCGCTGCCTACGCCGAGAACCGGGTGCTCGCCTTCGTCCACTACTGGCTCTCGCTGCTGGAGCGGCCCGGCGCCGACGCCGAGCCGCTGCGCGAACTGCTGGACGCCGACGTCACCATGACCCTCACCGACGGCCATGTCCTGCACACCTTCGACCAGATCGCCGCCTGGTACACGGACACCTCCGGCCTGGTCGACTTCAGCACCCACCACCTCGCCAACCTCGCCACCACCCTCCAAACAGACGACACCCACGACCTCTCGGTCGAATTCGCCTGGGAGGGCATCACCCGCGAAGGCCAGCCCATGACCGCGCGTACCCGCCACCAGTGGACCCTCGCCGAAACCGGTCAACGCTACCTGCGCCTGCGGCACTTCGCTGTCACCACCCTCGACCCGTTCACCCCGGCCACAGCCCAGGAGGCACTCGCCCACCATGATGCCTACAAGGCCTGCTGAGAGAGCTACCGACTTTGGCTCGTCAACGTGAAACCAACTCGTCGAGGGTGTCGGGCCGGTACTGGAGGCGTTTGAGCCGGTTGTGTACGAGAGCTTCGAGCCGGTCGAGGGCGACCACTGCGAGGTTGGCCAGGCTGCGTTTGACGTGAGCCCACACGCCGTCTACCGGGTTCAGGTCCGGCGAGTACGGGGGCAGCAGGAACACCGTCAGCCATTCACGCTCGGCGATCAACTCACGCATGACGTGGGAGACATGGGTGTTGAGCCGGTCCCAGACCAGCACAATCGGTGCATTGAAGAGCTGGCTGTGCCGTCGACCAGGGCGATGAAGTCGCGTTCGTCCATGCTGCGGCGTTCGCCCTGTGCCAGCGGGGCGGGTGCGTCCTTTGGGCGGCCGTCGCGTGAAGCCTGCCTCGTCCTCAAAGCAGAGGCAGCCTCCGCAGGCCGCCCGGTCTCTTTTACCTCGGCCCAGGTCGCCTCCTTCCACGTGGTGACGGCTTGCTCGTCACGTGACCACCCGAGCGGCCGTTCACACCTGGTCCTCCACCCAGTCGTGCACGGCCGGCCCCTGCTCCAGATACACGGCCAGCCTCTCCAGGCAGCCCGGGGACAGACGGCACCGCGACCCACTCGGGTTGCGGGAGGACAGAGCATGCACACCGCCGTCCCGCCACATCCGGTGCCACTGGTAGGCCGGCTTCCGGCTCACCCGCAGCTGCCGTGCCACCTCCGGTGGCTTGACCTCCTGCTCGAACAGCTCGGCCGCCTGCATCCGCGCTGTCTCCCGGCGCCGACGCCCCGCAGCGGTCAGCCCGCCCCCATCCGCATACCTCACACACCACGGGCTACAGCCACCACTCCAGGCTCATCAGAGACTTCAGGAAAGAGCACCCCAACGAGCCGAAGTCAGTAAACGCAGCTTGGCCGGCCTCGCAGTCGTCGCTCTCGGCCGGCTCGGGGCTCTCGTCCGCAACCGGCTCAAACGCCTCCAGTACCGGCCCTGCGCTCTCGACGGCTTCGTAGCCGGCACCGGCCTGACTCCCGGAGGTCCAACGTCACCTTGACCAGCCGAAGCCACTACTGACGACGGCGCTTTGATGTCGTCTCGCCGAGGTTCACCGTGCTGACGAACGGCCCTGACGGCGCTTTGTAGTTGAAGTGAGATATGCGCAAGGCGGCGGGCTGGACGCCGCGGGGCGGGCACGCCGCGAGGCGTTGCGGATGCAGGCTGCCGCGATGTTCGTCGAGGACGTCACACCTTCGTGGATCGCCAAGCGGCTGCGGGTGACGGTGCGGTCGATATACCGGTGGAGGGCTGACTTCGAGCGCGGCGGGACGGCGGCGCTGGCAAGCCGGGGCCTGCTGGGGCAGCGGTGCAAGCTCAGTACGAAGTCGCAGGTCAAGCTGGCTGCGATGCTGAACGAGGGCCCGGCGGCGTTCGGCTGGGATGAGGACCAGGTGTGGACCGGGGCTCGGGTCGCCGAGCTGATCGGCCGCAAACTCCATGTCTCCTACAGCGCCGACGCGGCATCCCGGTTGATCCGTCGGCTCGGCTTCACCCCGCAGATGCCGGCGCGACGGGCCGCCCAGCGCGACGAGCTCGCGATCGCCGCCTGGAAGGAAACAACGTGGCCTGCGGTAAAAGGACACAGGCCGCGCTCGGCGCCTTCGTTTGCTTCGAGGACGAGGCAGGCCAGCATCTGACGCCGCCGCGCGGCCGAACCTGGGGACGTCGGGGCCAGACCCCGATCGTGAAGGTGGCCGGGCGCAGCTCCGGGCGGGTGTCGATCGCCGGAGTGATCGCGGTCCGTCCCGGGGCGCGCACGAGACTGATCTACCGGCTGCGCATCCACCGCGGCCGCAAGAACGATCGACGCTCCTTGTCCGAACGCGACTACATCGGACTGATCGACGCCGCCCACCAGCAGTTGAGAGCCCCGATCATCCTGGTCTGGGACCGGCTGAACACCCACGTGTCGGCAACCATGAAACAGATGATCGCTGAACGGGCCTGGCTGACCGTCGTGCTGCTCCCGGCCTACGCCCCGGACCTGAACCCGGTCGAGGGCGTGTGGTCCCACGTCAAACGCAGCCTGGCCAACCTGGCCGCGCTCACCGTCGATGCGCTGGAGACGCTGATCCGCAACCGACTCAAGCGCCTTCAGTACCGGCCCGTCGTCCTCGACGGCTTCGTTGCGGAGACCGGCCTGACCTTCCACCTGCTACCGCCATGACGTCGCGAAACGCCATCGTCGGAAACTCGCCCGCTGCGATCGTCCGCCGCGCAGGCAATCCCCTTGCGCTGCCGACCCTGTCCAGCGATGCTCGAATGCCGTGAGCGGCTTCCAGATCAGCACCCTGACGGCCACCGAGGAGCGGCTCCGGCACGCTTTCCCCACCGGCGCCCTGGTCGACCTGCGCTCCGGACCCGACGACGGCCCCGGCCAAGCGACGTCGTGGCCGCGCACCTGCGACATTCGCGCCGAAGTGATCGCGGCGCTGCTGACCGGCAGCGGGCCCGATGCGAACCGCGGCGCGGGGGTCAAACTGGCCGGCGCTCGTGTCGTCGGGCGACTCACGCTCGCCCACACGCAAGTCCCCTACGCACTCGACTTCGAGCACTGCTGCTTCGACGACGGCCTGGACCTCGCCGAAGCCGAGACTCGCAGCGTGCGCCTGCGCGGCTGCTATCTCACCGTGCTGGAAGCCAACCGCGCCGAGATCCGCGGCGAGTTCCAGATGGAGGGCTGCCGCCTCGACCGGCTCAGCCTCTACGCGGCACGCGTCTTCGAGATCGAAATCAGCGGGACCACGATCACCGCGCCCCCGCCCGAACCACCGGCCCCTGACGCCGACTGGACGCCGCCGCGCACCGCCGTCAACGGCGACCTGCTCGTCGTCGACACCGCGATGTACTGCCACGACGTCGTCATCGACGGACAGTTCCGGCTCCCCGGCGCGCGCATCGGCGGCTACCTGCATCTGGACGGCGCCCGGATCACCCACGAGGAGCCCAACCGCCCACCCACGCCCGCCCTGCTGGCGCAGGGGCTGCGCGTGGACACCGGCATGTTCGCCCGCCGTGGCAACACCCGAGCGAAGAACCGGTTCACCGTCACCGGCGGCGTCGACCTCAGCGACGCCACGATCAAGGGCGGGCTCATGCTGCCCGACGCCGACCTGGTGGACGACCGCGGCCAAACGGCGCTGCGCGCAGACCACATCTCGGTCGAGGGCGGTGTCAACCTGTCGGGCGTCACGGCTTCGGGCGCGGTCCTGCTCAACTCGGCCCGCGTCGTCGGGCCGCTGACACTGAGCGGTTCGCGACTGGGCACGCTCGACGCCTCCGGCGCGCGCGTCGAAGGGGCGATGTTCTGCACTGAGGGATTCACCGCGCACAGCCTGGACTTGCGGCGGGCACGGACTACAACGTTCGAGGACGACGCCGCGTCCTGGCCCGACAAGCTGCGCCTGGACGGCTTCGTCTATGACGAACTGATGCCGTTGCCGACGGCCGGGATGCGACTGCCGTGGCTGGCTCGTGACGCGTATCAGCCTCAGCCTTACGAGCAGCTGGCCGCGCGCTACCGCGCGGTGGGGCGTGACGGCGAGTCGCGGCGGGTGCTGCTTGCCCAGCAGCGGCGGCGACGTGAGGCGGCGGGCCTGCCGGCGAAAGCATGGGGCCTTCTCCAGGACGCAACGGTCGGCTACGGGTATCGGCCGTGGCTGGCCGGGCTGTGGTTGTTGGGCCTGCTCGCCGCCGGATCGGTCTACTTCGCCTCCCACCGCCCCGCACCGCTGGGCACGGGCGGACCGCATTTCAACCCGGTCGCCTACACGCTCGACCTGTTGGTGCCGGTAGTGAGCCTCGGTCAATCGGGCGCGTGGAATCCGAGCGGGTCCAGCCAGGCGCTGGCCTATGCGCTAATCATCAGTGGCTGGACACTAGCCACGACGCTGGTCGCCGGGGTCACACGAATACTGGTGCGGCCCTGAGATAACAGGTCCCTCTCCGGCTGGCGCGCCGGTCACGAGACGACATCAAACCGTCGTCCTCAGTAACGTGTGCGCGAAGGTCGAGGAGAGGGGTCGCCACCGTGACGGACAACGGCTTGGCGTGGATCGGCGAGCACTGGTACAGCGGTGCGATCGCCAAGGACGGGATGCTCTCGGACATCAGCGTCGCGGCGGTGCGGGGCGTGGACCCGGTGGACTTCGTGGTGCGCCTCGGCGCCGACCGTGGCATGGCCGAACGGCCGCCGTTGTTCAAGGACTTCGACAGGCTGAGCGTGAACCTCGGCGACAGCGTGGCGATGTTCGGCCGCAGCGGCGAGTGGACCTACGTCCTGGAGGTCGAGCGGTCCACCTGGCACCTCCTCTTCCTCGACCGGCTGGGCCAGGACACCTTGGTGGAGCAGGGCGACGAACTCGTCTGCCTGGACCGCTTCCTGCACGAGCACCCGTGGATGTGCTGCGTCGACGCAGCCGGCGAAGTGGGTTCCGGCGAGCCGGGTGACAGCCTGCTGGAGACCGCGGTCCCGCCCAGGGATCGGCTCGGGACGTTCGCCGCGCTGGACGCGGCCATGCGCCGGGCCGGGGCGGTGCGGGACACCTTCCCCGGCTGTGAGGACCCCGAGGACGAGGCCGAGGAGTTGGCGAAGCGGTTGTTCGCGGCGGTGGGCGAGCATCTCGGGCTGTCGCTGCCGCGTCGGGAGATCGAGCTGGGGCTGCTGCCCGCGGTGCACCTGCCCTCGCCGGTGTGAACCGGAACCGGTAGCAGCGGGGGCGCCGCGCCCTTTCGGCGCGGCGCCCCCTGTGAGCGGGGTGCTGCTCCTACTGGTTGTTCGCGGTCATGGTGCACTTCACGGTCGTGCTGTCGGCGGAGCACGCGGCGCGCATGTTCGTGTTCAGCCAGTACGGGTCACGGTCCAGTAGTCGCTGGTTCGCGTTGAATGCTGCGAACCCGGCCATCGAACCGCTGTTGTCGTTCCCGGAGATCGCGGACCGTCCGCAGACCTCCTTCCACGTCGGCACGAGGCCGTCGATGTTGAGCAGGTGCACGGTGCCGTCCTGCTTGCTCGCAAGGGTCTGCACACAGGCGTCCCCGCTGCTGACCGGGTTCAGGTCACCCGCGAGCGAGGGCATCCCGCCGCTGTTGTAGGTGGCGTTGAACGCGAACTCGTCGCAGTTCAGCTCCTTGTCCGTCGTGCCGTTGAGGGCGCTGGTGTCGCCGTTGGCCGCCGCCCCATCCGGAGGGGCAGATCACCGTCGGGCGGCGCCATCGTGTCCGTGTACGGCTGGGCGGACTGGTCCGGGTTCTGCGCCGAGGCATTGGGGTTGGGCAGGGTCAGGTCGACGGGCATCGTGACGCGGAATCGGGCCCAGGGCGACCATGACGTCTCGTACAGGCCGCTGTCCTTGGCGTAGGCGGAGGTGTGGAAGACGTAGTCGACGTTCGGCTTCAGCCTTCCGGCGCCCACGGTCACGGAGGTGGTGGAGCCGGACTTGACGAAGTCGGACACCAGGACGCCGTACTGGTTGTCGCTGATCTTCACCTGGGTCTTGGCGTTCCCCGAGGGGTCGGCGGCCCAGACCTCGAAGGTGAGGTTGGCCGTGCTGCCGTCGGCGTCGGTCACGGTGTTGCTCAGCCTGACCCTGGGGGTGGTGACCTGCCAGACACCGGAGGTGTCCTTCTGGCCCGGCCCGCCGAGGGGTTCTTGCCCGACATCGGCCGGGACGCTGCGGCGACGGCTTTCATCGCGGGCCCGGCGGCCGGTCGGGTGGACGGTGCGGCGTTCGGATTCAGGTTGCGGTCGAAGCCGCCGCCACCGTCGGCTGCGGTCGCGGTCGCCGCCCCGGATCCCAGGAGCAGCAGCGCCGCGGTGCCGACGGTTATCCGGCGAAGGATGAGCTTTCTTCTGGACGTACCAGGCAAGACGTTTCCCTTCTGGCTCTGCCCTCCGGGTCCCTCGGGGCAGAGCTGGATCCTTCTTAAGTACTTTCCAGACACGGGTGTTGGTCCTCTCGCGCCGCTCGCGCCCACCGGCAGCGACTCGTAGATGACTGCGACATGCGTTCGATGCCGCCGCACATTCCCATGTCGGCCCGTACATGACAAGCTATCGGATAAATCGTGAAGAACCATGCAAAGGGCCCAACTCGACTGTGGCCATCCCCATGGTTTGGCCATGGTTGTGCACCAGCCCGTGAAGGATCCATGGGGATCGACCGGGAGGCACCGCGGTTCCGTGGCGCCGGTGACGCGATCAGCGGGTCGACGAGCTGTCAAGGTGACGTTGGATCACCGGGAGTCGGGCCGGTGCCGGCCATGAAGCCGTCGAGGGCGTCGGGCCGGTACGGGAGGCGTTTGAGCCGGTTGCGGACGAGAGCCTCGAACCGCTCGGCCCCCGGGGCAGAGCCTGCGCGCCGCCGTCCCGAAGCAGACAGCCCGCCCCCATCCCCCTACCTCTACACGCCACGGGACACAGCCACCGCTCCGTGCCCGTCCGGGACTTCAAGCGTCGTGCCGTACACCTTCCAACTGGCGGGGGTATGCGCCGTGCTCGCGCCCTGCCCTCCAGGTCATGCCGGCCGCCGCAGCTGCCCGACGGCGCGCGTGCGCGGAGCGCGTGTCACCGGCCGGGCAGCGGGCGCACCGTGAGGGTCTGCTGGGCCTGCCCGACCGGGCCGTTGATGTCGTGCAGGACGCTGCTGGTGAGGCCCTGGCCGGTGGGGCCGAAGACGACCGTGGTGTCCAGGCCGGCCCAGCGGCCCACCGGTTGCCGGTGCAGCTGGACCGTGAGGTCGACGTTGGGGAACATCCACTCGGTCGGCGGCCGACGTACGGCGATTCCGTTGGCCGTGTCGATCAGCGCGACATAGGACGCGAGCGGGCTGCTCGGCTCGCCGGCGACGAGGTCGAGGGGCGTGGTGATCCAGGCCGTGGCGCGGCCCGGCTGCGCGGGGCCGGCCGGCCGGACCTCGACGGAGGCACAGTGGCCGCCCGGCCAGACCGAGCCCAGCGACTGACCGGCGAGCCCGTCCGGCGGGGTGAGCCGTGCCTCGGCACCACCGGTCACGGCGCCGGTGTCCACCTCGGTCAGCAGCCAGGCGCGGGCCCGCACCACCGGCCGGTCCGCGATGCGCACCACCGCTTCGAGCAGTTCGATGGTGCGGCCCGGCCGGATCGACTCCACCTGGATCTCGCACTCGTCCAGGGCGATCAGCCCCAGGATGTCGTAGCTGATCCTGGACAGCAGCAGTCCGGTCGGCGGGCGCTCGGCGCGGTACTGGTCGATCGCGTGGACCACGAGCCCGGCCAGCGGGCTGAAGTGCTGCTCGTCGGCGTGCCACGCGCCGCTCGCATGCGGGGTGGGCTTGTAGCGATGCCGGTCGATGCGTTCGAAGTAGCTGGCGGTCAACGGGCGCCTCTCCTCACGGAGTACCACGGTGTGCAGGGGCAGGGGGAGCGTTGCAGCTGGTCGTTGCACCGTACACCTGGATGGCGGTCCCGTTCACGGGCCGGTTTGATCGACCCGGCCGTGCACCTGTGGCGCCGCGACGCCCCGTGAGCGTCCTGGCCGGCGCCGCCGCACCGCCGTACACGTCGCGCTGGTCAGCACGGTCTTCGCGTGCTGAGGTAGCGCGGCCCGGGCGCCGCCGTGTACGTCTCGGAGGCGCCCGGGCGTCGTCGGAGTGGGCCGATCAGGCCGCGAGGCGCTCCGCGAGCTGCTTGGCCTTCGTGGCGGCCTCCTGGAAGGCGCGGTCGCGGGAGGCCTCGTACAGCGGGACCAGCTCGGACATCGCCGGGTTCTGCGGAGCCATGGTCAGCTCCGGGACGATGAAGTCGACGTCCATGCCGAGGGCGTCGGCGAGGACGGCCGTGAGGTAGTTCTGCACGTACTCGTATCCCTCGCGCGGCGTGCCCGGCCCGTACGCGCCGCCCCGGCTGGCGACCACGGTCACCGGGGTGCCCTTGGCGGACGGGGTTTCGCCCGCGGTGCGGCCGATGAGGATCACATTGTCCAGCCAGGCCTTGAGGGTCGAGGGGATCGAGTAGTTGTACATCGGGGCGCCGATCAGCACCGCGTCGGCCTGCTCCAGCTCCTCGATCAGCCGCTCGCGTTCGGCGAAGGCGGCGGCCTGCTCGGGCGTGTGCGACGCCGGGTCGGCGAACCCGGCGGTGTGCGCGGCGGCGGTGATGTGCGGAACGGGCTGCGCCGCCAGGTCGCGGTAGACGACGGTGCCGTCGGGGTGCTGCTCCTGCCAGTGCGTACGGAAGGACTCCGTCACGGCGCGCGAGGCCGAGGCCTCGGTGGGGAGTACGGACGAGTCGATGTGCAGCAGGGTGGCCATGGTGACTCCGGTAAGGGAAATAAGGGACAAGGGGGTAGTGCGGCCCGACGGCATCGCACCTAGGGCTGCAATTTCGTACTCGACTATCTCTAACACATGGACTTACTTTTTTTCATCCCCCTACGTCGAGGTAGTACCCTGAGCGCATGGCGGCGGACGTGACCCACGGCAGTGCGGTGTGCAAGCGGGTGGACGAGGGCATCACCCGCGTCTTTCAGCTGCTCGGAAAGCGCTGGAGCGGGCCCATCGTGGCCGTACTGGTGGAACAGCCCGCGCACTTCGCCGATCTGCGCCGGGCCGTCCCCGGCATCAGCGAGCGCATGCTCTCCGACCGGCTCGCGGAACTGGGCGCGGCCGGACTCGTGCTCCGCGAGGTCGACGAGGGCCCGCCGCTGCGCGTCTCCTACCGCCTGACCGAGGCCGGAGCCGCCCTGGAGCCCGCGCTCCGGGAACTGGGCGAATGGGCGAAGCTCCACCTGCCGGACTCGCCGGGGTGCCCCGGCGTGGAGCGATAGCCCGGCGTCGGCTTGAGCGGATCTGGGGGTTCCGGGGCGTCGCAGGCGCGGGAGGGGATCCGTATGGCACTCACGCTTGAAGACCGTTTCGCCATCACCGAGTTGATCTCGATGCACGGTCATCTCGTGGACGGATCAGTCACCGGAAGCTGTCCGTTCGGTGCGTTCCGCTGAGCGATGTGCCCCGGTCCGGGTGAGGGCGTGCGGGGGTTGTCCCCCGTGTCGGTGCTCCGGATGGCCGGATGGTGCGGGGCAGGGCGGGGCGGCGACTGTGGACTCCCACGGATCTTCGTCGGAAGGACACGCTCGTGCGCACGCTCACGGCCACCGCTGCCGCCCTTTTCCTCGCCGCCGGTGCCGTACCGGCCGCGGCGGCCTCGCCGGCGGCACTGCCTGCCACCGACGGGGTGTGGCGGATGGACGGCTACGGCACCGTTCTCGTCCTCGGTGGGGGAGCGCTGCAGGAGTACCAGACGACCTCCGTCAGCTGCGTGAAGGGCGACACCTCGCCGCAGACCGGTCCCGGCACCTATGCGGCGACGGACGGCTCGGTGCTCACCGTAAGGACCGTGCACGACCGCGATCACGCGTTGCTCGCCGACAACAGCTCCGTGGGACACCGCAAGCTGCACCGCCTGAGCGCCCTGCCCGCCGACTGCACCCGCCCGCCCGCCACCGACCCGCGCACCGCCTTCGATGTCTTCTGGCAGACCTTCGAGGAGAACTACCCCTTCTTCGCCCAGAAGCACATCGACTGGCACGCCGTCCGCGATCGGTACCGGCCGCTGGTGCACCAGGACACCACGAAGGACCAACTCTTCGACATCTTCAGCGCCATGGTGCGTCCGCTGTACGACGCCCATGTCACGGTGGTGGACGGCGAGCGGAGGTTCGGCCAGGTTCGCCCCGGCACGCAGAACCCGGGCCCGGGTCTGGACGCCAAGGTCAAGAAGTTCATCGAGGCCCGCGACCTCAAGGACGCCTCCTACCGCCAGGACTTCGGCGCGGGCCGGATCACCTATGCCGACCTGCCGGGCGGCCTCGGCTATCTGCGCATCTCCGGATTCGGCGGCTATGCCGGCGACGGCGCACCGTACACGGCCGAACGGGCCGAACTCGACCGGGCGTTGAACACCGTGCTCACCCCGAGCCGTAACCGGCGGCTCAAGGGGCTCGTCATCGACCTGCGAGTGAACGGCGGCGGCTCCGACGCCCTCGGCATCCGGATCGCCGAGCGGCTGACCGACACGCCATACACCGCGTACACCAAGCGGGTCCGCAACGATCCGGCCGACCCCACCCGGCACACCCGTCCCGAGCCCGTGCCCGTCGTCCCGGCGGACGCGCCCCGCTACACCGGCCCGGTCGCCGTCCTCATCGGCGGCTCCACGGTCAGCGCCGGTGAGACCTTCACCCAGGCGCTGCTGGACCGGCCCGGGCGGACCGTGCGGATCGGGCAGCCCACCCAGGGCGTCTTCTCCGACGTGCTGGAGCGCCGGCTGCCCGACGGCCTGGCCTTCGGCCTGCCGAACGAGGAGTTTGCGACCCGCACCGGACGCACCTTCGACGGCACGGGCATCCCACCGCAGCTGACCGAACCGGTCTTCACGAAGGAGGAGTTCGCCAAGAACCGGGACTCGGCCTTCGACCGCGCGGTGAATCTCCTGCGGGGGCGTGGCTGAGCCGGTTCAGTCCACCGGCCATGTGTGCACCGGGGCGTTGAGGTGCATGTAGTCGATGTAGAGCTGGGTCATCCGGCGCAGCGCCTCGTGGCGGCCGGCACGCGTGGTGTCGTTCAGGCGATGGAACATCTCCTTCTGCCACACGGCGCCGTTGCGGGCCGTCACACAGCGCTGCTCGATGATGCCGAGCAGCGGCTCCCGCCACGTCGCGTCCATGCCGGACTGCGCGAGGCCCTGGTGCGCCAGCGGCAGCAGCCGCCGCAGGACCAGCTCCGGCACCGGCACCTCGCCCATCCCGGGCCAGTACAGCAGGGCCTCGATGCCGTGCCGGGCGGCGGTGTGCAGATTGTCCTCGGCCGCCGAGAACGACATCCGCGACCACACCGGCCGGTCCTCCTCCACCAGGGCCCGGGTCAGCCCGTAGTAGAAGGCGCCGTTGGCCAGGATGTCGGCGACGGTCGGGCCGGCGGGCAGCACCCGGTTCTCCACCCGGATGTGCGGGATGTCGTGGGAGACGGCGTAGACCGGGCGGTTCCAGCGGTAGATCGTGCCGTTGTGCAGGGTCAGTTCGCCGAGTTCGGGGATGTCGCCGCGGTCCAGCGTCTCCGCCGGGTCCTGCTCGTCGCAGAGCGGGAGGAGGGCCGGGAAGTAGCGCAGATTCTCCTCGAAGAGGTCGAAGACGCTGTTGATCCACCGCTCCCCGAACCACACCCGGGGCCGTACCCCCTGCACCTTGATCTCCTCTGGACGGGTGTCCGTGGCCTGTTCGAACAGGGGGACCCGGGTCTCGTGCCACAGCTCCTTGCCGAACAGGAAGGGCGCGTTCGCCGCCAGCGCCACCTGGACCCCGGCGATGGCCTGCGCCGCGTTCCAGTAGCCCGCGAACTCCTCGGGGGAGACCTGGAGATGGAACTGTGTGCTGGTGCACGCCGCCTCCGGGGTGATGGTGTCCGCGTAGGTGCGCAGCCGGTCCACTCCGTCGATCTCGATGCGCAGGTCCTCGCCGCGGGCCGCGAAGATCTGGTCGTTGAGCAGCTGATAGCGCGGGTTCTCCGACAGGCTCTCCGCGCCGATGTCCTCCTGGCGCAGGGTGGGCAGGATCCCGATCATGATCAGCCGGGTGCCGATCGACCTGGCCCGCTCCTCGGCGTGGTTCAGCGCGGCACGGATCTCCGACTCCCAGGCGTCGGGACCGCCCGCGGTCAGTCGGCGGGGCGGGACGTTGATCTCCAGATTGAACCGGCCCAGCTCGGTGGACCAGGCCGGGTCGGAGATCGCGTTCAGCGCGTCGGTGTTGCGCATCGCCGGTTCGGCGTCGGCGCCGACCAGGTTCAGCTCGATCTCCAGGCCGACCTGCGGCCGCTCGGACTCGAACCGCGCCGCGCGCAGCATCTGCGCCAGCGCCTCAAGGCACTCGTGCATCTTGATCCGGTACCGGCGGCGGTCCTCGCGGGTGAAGACGAGCGCCGGGACGTCGCGTCCCATCGGCCCTCCTGGATTCCCCTCGTCGCAGACCTCTCCCCCCCAGCGTCGCACCATCACACGAGCCTGACCATGCACCGCCCGCACCTGCCCGGCGGGACACCCGCGACCCTGCGGCGCCGGGGCGTCAGGCGGGTCCGGCGCCCCGTCGCCGTACGACGACCGACAGGCGTGCGGTCACCGTGGCCCCGCCTGGTCGGGGGCGACCTCAGATGATCCCGAGGACGGCCGCCACGTGGTCGCGTCCGTCCCTCGCCCCTCGGACCGGCCAGGCCCAGGTCCGTGTTACCCGGCCGTGCGCGACGCGTGGTTACGACGGACGCGGTCGGCGAGGGGTGCGTTGTGTGCGTCGCCGTTGACGTGGACGGCGATCGTCACCGCGGCGTCCGGCTCCGCCAGGACCAGGCACGCACTGCCGCGCAGGTGTGGCCGACGGCGCGCGGCGATCAGTGCCGGCCGAAGTCGAATGTGTCCGGCATCAGCCCCAGCCCCCACCGCACGGGGCACGCCGATGGCCTCGTCGACGACTCCGGCGGGACGCCGGTCGCGGACCAGCGCGGCGCAGGTCTCATAGGGCGGCAGCCGTCGGCCGCGGTGGAGCCCGCCGGTGCGGAGGACCTCGGCGGTGCGAGCCGCCTCGCCGAACGGTCTGGCCACGCAGGCGCCGGGGTAGCCCTGGCCGACGTCGAAGCGGGTGACGCGGGCCGCGGTCGCGGCGGGCCCGAAGCAGGGCAGGCACCTGCACCACTCGGACACCGGGCGGGCCACCGAGGGCGGCGCGGCGGTCAGCGCGAGCGGCTCGGTCACCTCCGTTCATAGGAACTCCGTGAATGCGGTGCCGCGGCCGCGGGCGATGATCTCGGCGATCAGCAGATACCCGGCATGGCCGAGATGGGCCACCCGCTGCCCCGGAACCCAGCCGGGATCGGCGTCCGTGGCGCAGATCAGCGGGATCAGCGGGATGAGCGGGATCAGCGCGGGCCGGCCCTGGTCGTAGGCGGTTGCCCGTGGACCGGTCGGGCGGCCCGCGGCGGCGCGGTGTGGCTCCGCGGGAGCCGGACGGTGATCGCGCCTCTGCCGACGTACAGCTGCACGGCGGAGGAGGGAGTCGACGGCGGGGGAGCGTCGGGGACCGACGGACGGCAACGCAGCTGAGGGTACCCCCGCGCCCTCAAGGCAGTGAGGGAGTGCGCGCCAGCCCCCGCTACAGGTGCCTGCCTCGGCCGCTTCCTCGGCGACACCGTGTGTATCCGACATGGGTCCGGCCCCTACGGCGTGCGGCGCGCGAACGTCCCGGTGCGTGGCCCCTCTTGCCGAGGCGACCGGTTGCCGGCACAGGGGGGTGGTGGTCCGGAGCGGCGGGGGTTGCGAAGATGGGCCCATGACCATGTCCCACGGCGCCCGCCGGCCCACGATCGCCGACGTCGCGGCGGCGGCGTCGGTGTCGCGGACCACGGTGTCGCACGCGCTCAACGGCATCGGCAAGGTCGATCCGCGGACCCGGGAACGCATCAAGAAGATCGCCGCCGAGCTGGGATACCGGCCCAACCTCCGCGCCCAGCGGCTGCGCCGGGGCCAGGCCAAGGCCATCGCGCTCGCCTCCTCGATGCCGTTCGCGGTGGCCGGCGGCCCCGCGCGGCTCGGCTTCTACATGGAGGTGGCCGCAGCCGCGGCCGAGCGGGCCCTCGTCCACGGCTACGCCCTCGTGCTGATCCCGCCCGTGCGGTCCGGATCCGCGCTGTACTCCGTCGACATCGACGGCGCGATCGTGGTCGAGCCCGAGGCGGACGACGCGGCCGTGGCCCAACTGCGCGAGCGCGGACTGCCGTACGTCGCCCTCGGCCGGCCCACCGCCCCCGACGACGACGCCCCCTACGTGGACCTGCACGGCGCCGGCGTGGTCGACCTGCTCCTGGAGCATCTGCGCGACCAGGGCGCCCGCAGCCCGGCGCTCGTCATCGGCGCCGGCACCCGCCACGCCTCGGTCGACGCCCGCGCGGCCTACGAACGGGCCGCCGCCGCACACGGCTGGCCGCCGATCGTCGCCACCGCACCGGAGGACGGCGGCGAGGAGGCGGGGTACGACACCTGTGCCGCCCTGCTCGCCGAGCACCCCGGCATCGACGCGCTGTGCGTACTGGTGGACGCCTTCGCCGTCGGCGCCGTACGCGCACTGCGGGAGACGGGACGCCGTATCCCGGACGACGTCATGGTCGTCACCCGGTACGACGGGCTGCGCGCCCGCACCTGCGAACCGCCGCTCACCGCAGTCGACTTGGGGCTGGAGCGGGCCGCTGCCGACGCGGTGGAGCTGCTGCTCGCCCGGCTGGGGGCGCCTCCTGCCGCCGACCCGGCGGACCACGGGGACGAGGTGGCCGCCGCCGAACCCCGGCTCGTGCCGCGCGCCTCGTCCCTGCGCCGCCCGCCGCCCGGCGACCGCGCCTGACGGGACCGGGGGGCGGGGTATGTCACGCCCCCGCCATCAGCACCGCCCCCGACACGAGCGCGAAGACGAGCACCAAGGCGCGCATCTTCCTCGCGTCGACCCGCCGGTGCACGAGCCGGCTCAGCCAGGCTCCGGAGGCGAGCGCGGGAAGCAGCAGGAGCGCCCAGCCCATGTCCGCGGGACGGCCCCGCCCGGTGACGAACAGCAGGGCGAGGGAGGCGACTTCGCCCACCAGGAAGCAAGCGGCGACCGTCGCCCGCAGCTCGCCGGGCGGCCGGTGCTGGTAGACGAGCGCGAGGGGCGGGCCGCCCACACCGGTCGCCGTCTCGGTCAGCCCGGTGACGACACCGGCGCCCACATAGGCGCCGCGCCCCGGCGCGAACGACGGCACGACAAGGCTCACCACGGCCGCCAGGACCGTCGCCGCGCCGACGACCGCACCCAGCGCGCCCTGCGGGATCACCCACAACAGCGCCAGCCCCGCCGGAGTCGCCGCCAGCCGCGCCGCCGTGATCCATCGGGCACCGCACAGATCGAGACTGTGCCGCTCCCGCCAGGCGACGTACAGGTTGAGCGGGATCATCGCGGTCAGCACGAACACGGGCAGCAGCCCCGGATCGAGCAGGCCGGCGACCGGTGCGACGATCAGCGCGAACCCGAGACCACTTGCCCCCTGCACGAAAGCGGCCACCGCGACGGCCAACGCCAGCACGACCAGCGTCCCGCCGCTCATCGAGGCCCACCGGGACAGGGCATGGCCGGGGGCGGGGGCGGAGCCGGGGGCGTGGGCGGGTCCACGGTCCTGACCGTGAGACGGGCAGCCGGGGAGAGGCCCGGCGTCGCCCGTCGCCGACGTGCCGTCACCGACGTCGGGTGCGCCCGGGTCACCCCGGCGCGCTGTACCACGCGTGGGGCGAGTTCGGCGGCCCGCCGGACCAGCGCTGGTCCGTCCCAGTCCGGTGGCCAGCCGTGCCACAGGCGCAGCCGGCCCGCGACGAACACGGCGGTGAGCTGGTCCCGGTTGCCGCGCCGGACCAGCTCCCAGGGCAGGTCCCAGGACGGCTGCATCTCGGGCCCGCCGGTGTCCACGAGGAGGAAGTCCGCGGCGGCACCGGGCGCGATCCGGCCCGTGCGCGGGCCGAGGCCGACTGCGTCCGCGCCGCCCGCCGTGGCCCGCTCCCACCAGGTCCAGCCGGCGCCGCAGGAGGAATCGCCGCTGGCCAGGCCGTAGACGAGCCGCTGGGCGAACTCCGCCGCGTCCGCGAGCCGGAAGCCGTCCCCGCGTGTCCCGTCGGTGCCCAGCCCGAACCGGATGGCGCGTTCGGCGAAGGTGGTCGCGGGGGCGACGGCGTTGCCCTTCCAGGCGCTGGCGACGGGGTTGTAGCTCACCGCCGCGCCGCTGTCCGCGAGCAGCGTGACCTCGGCCGGAGTGAGCAGCGTCGCGTGGGCGGCCAGCAACTGCGGTCCCAGCGCGCCCACTTGGTGCAGATACTCCAGGGGGCGCAGTCCGTGCCGGACCAGGGAACGCTCGACGGCGACGAGGTGTTCGTTCACGTGGATCTGTACGACCGTGCCCGCCTCGGCGGCGAGCCGCGCCGTTGCCGCCAGCGTGTGCGCCGTCGCGGCCTCCGGCACGGACACCGCCAGCGCGGGACGGACCAGATCGGCACCGCCGTAGCGCGCCAGGTGCTGTGCGGCGGCGGTGAGCACGGCCCGCGGATTCGCGTCCCGAGATGTGCCGTCCGGGGCGTCGTCGCAGACGAGCCCCAGCACACAGCGGATCCCCGCGTCACGCGCGGCCGAGGCCACCACGTCCACGTCCACCGCGGCCCGGGTCCCCGACTCGGCGACCGTGGTGAAACCGCCCCGCAGTGACTCCAACGCGGCCAGTTTCGCGGCGACGTACGCCGACTCCTCGTCCAGCGCGCGCTCCAGCGGCAGCCACACCCGGCGGAAGATCTCCGACGGCTCCCCGAAGGCGAGGGCTCCGCCGAAGCTCTGCGTCAGATGATGGTGGGCGTCGATGAAACCGGGCATCAGCACATGCCCGGGCAGCCGGACCGGCGTCAGCGACGGGTCCGTGCGGACGATCCGCTCGACCGGGCCGACATCATGGAACACGCCGTCCCGCACCAGCACCGCATGCCGCTCCAGTGGGCCGTCGGGGGTCAGTGTCACGTCGGGGACCAGCAGCAACGTGTCGCCGCGGAGCCGGTCGGGGGTCAGGTCGGTCATGTTTCTCCGTTGATCGAGAGGGGCGGGGGGAGGTCAGGCACGGGCGGCCGGGCCCGGTGCCTCGGCCCGCACGGCGGCAGCGGTGTCCGTGGCTCGCCGCCCCAGGTGGTGGAAGACGACGTTGAGCCCGGCGGCGACGAAGGCGCCCACGGCCACCCCGCTCTCCAGCAGGATCCGCACGCCGGACGGGAAACCGGCGTACACACCCGGGACCAGGATCGGCAGCAGCCCGAGGGCGAGTGCGACCGCGCAGGTCACCGTGGCCGTGTGGTCCTCCAGCCGGGCCCGGCCGAGCATCTGCACCCCGAGCACGGTGATCACCGCGAAGACGACCATCGCGGCGCCCCCGACCACAGCCGGCGGCATCACGCTGATCGCCCGCGCGACCGGGGTCAGAAGGCCGAGGACGACGAGCACGACGCCCGCGGCGGCGGTCACGAACCGGCTGCGCACGCCGGTGACCCGGACGATGCCGATGTTCTCCCCGCTGGTCACCATCAACGGCAGCCCGAAGCAGCCGCCGAGCAGCGAGGTCAGGGCGTCCCCGCGCACGGTGCGGGGCACGTCGGAGCGGACGTCGATGTCCTTGCCGACCGCCTCCGCGTTGATGACGGTCTGCCCGGTCGCCTCCGCCAAGGACGCGAGGCTGTACAGCATCAGCGGCAGCGCGGCGAGCAGATCGAAGACGGGCGCACCGAACGGCAACGGCCGTGGCACACCCATCAGTTGGCCGGAGAGCGCGGCGCCCGGGTGGACCTGGCCGAGGGTGAAGGCGAGGGCGGTGCCGGCCACGAGGCCGAGCAGTACGGCGAGTTGCCGCAGCATCCCGCGCAGCAGTCGGGTGAAGACGACGATCAGGGCGATGGTGGCGAAGGCCGGCCCCAGCCGGGCCGGATCGGCGAAGCCCGGTGTGCCGGGCTGCCCGGTGACCAGCAGCGCGCCGACCTTCACCAGGTTGACCCCGACGATCACGATCATCGTGCCGATGACCAGCGGCGGGAAGAACCTCAACAGGCGTGCGAACAGCGGCAATACAAGCAACGTGAACGCGGCGGTGAGCAGCACCGCGCCGGTCGCCGTGCGCAGCCCGTGCTGCTGCGCGATGGACAGGAACAGGACGAGCGGCGCACCGCCCGGCAGCATCACGAACGGCAGCCGCGGACCGAACTTCCAGAGGCCGAGGGACTGCACGAGCGAGCCGATCCCGGACAGCAGCAGCGCTGCCGAGAGCAGATCGACGGTGAGGCCGGGGCTGAGTCGCAGGGTGGCGCTCATCAGGAAGATCGCGGAGATCGGCGTCGCCGCCATGACGAGGACGTGCTGTATGCCGAAGAGCAGGATCATCCCGAGGGGGCGGGATTCGTCGACAGGATGTACAGGACTGGACACGCGCGGGCTCCGTTCGGCTCGCTCGGCTCAGGCCTCGACGATCCGGCCGTGGACGGCGGCCACATCGATTCGGCCAAATCGATTTGGCCGACAGTATGGAGGCGTCGGCCGGGGGCCGGTCAAGGGGGCGGTCGGCATACGGAACTCCGCACCCCGCACGATCCGGCTCGGAGGCGGGGTCGTACGGGGCGCGACGGTGGTGGGGCGTGTACGATCCGGACGCCTCTGCCGGAGAGCCGGGAGTCAGGCGTTCTTGCGGGCCACGCCTCCGTAGAAGCCGATCTCGGCGGAGCCGGGCGCGGGCGCGCTGTCCGGGCGCCAGAACGGAACCTGGGCCAGGCCGGGCTCGACCAGGTCGAACCCGTCGAAGAACCGCTCGACCCGGTCGCGGGAGCGCAGGTTCATGGTGGCGGTCGCATTGTTGTAGACGGCCTCGGCCTCGCTGCGGTCGTCGGCGAAGTCGCCCGTCGCGTGCGAGAGCACCAGGAAGCTGCCGGCCGGGAGCGCGTCGCGCAGCGTGGCCACGATCCGCTCGGGCTCGTCCGCGTCACGGATGAAGTGGAGGATGGCGACGAGGAACAGGGCGACCGGCCGGCCGAAGTCGATGATCCCGCGGACCTCGGGATGATCGATGACGGACTGCGGATCACGCAGGTCGGCGAGGACGATGCTGGTCGTGCCGGCCCGGCTGAGCAGCGCGTCGGCGTGCGCCTTCACGATCGGGTCGTTGTCGACGTAGGCGACGCGCACCTCCGGAGCCAGTTCGTGGGCGACCTCGTGCACATTCGGCGAGGTGGGCAGACCGGTGCCGATGTCGAGGATCTGGCGGACCCCGCTGTCGACGACGTACCTGACCGCACGCTGCAGAAAGGCGCGGTTGGCCCGCACGGAGATCCACACCTCGGGCGCCACCTCGGCCAGTTGATCGCCCGCCCGCTGGTCCACCGCGTAGTTGTCCTTGCCGCCCAGGAGGTAGTCGTAGATCCGCGCGGGATGCGGCTTGCTGGTGTCGATGTGCACGGCCTGGCCGCCGTCCTGAGTCACACTGGGCTCCTCTCCCCTACCGTCACGGCCTTGGTCCCGTATACGGTTGGCCAAAGCTTCGCATATCAACTTCCGCGTCGGTGCAGACAGTTCCGCCGGCCGTGTGGAACACACCTGCTGATAGCCCTCCGGAGCCAGTCGTGCCACATCCGAGGCACCGTGCAGACCTTCCAGCTGCTGCCGTACCTGGTCGAGGGCACCCGGCGGGTCGCGATGATCGAGGAGCGGTCGGCCGGCCGTGCGGTCCGCTCCGCCGCCGTCCGCGTCCTGCCCTGCCGTGCCCCTTCGAGGCTGGATCGGTGCAGGAGGCCAGGTGGCGGCACGCGGTGCACACGCGCAGGACGGGAGGCTCGCGGTGCCGGGTCCGAGGACGTGGGACGCCGGACCGGAGTCCTGTGCTGCCGCACCAGCTGCCCGGCACCGTGGCTCGTCACCCGGCCGGACCGGCTCCGCTGGCCCGGGGGCGGTCGGCGTTGGAGGGTCTGAACGAGATCGGTGAGTCGAAAGCTTCGTCCGACCGGTCGCCAGTCGACCCTCCGTGTCTGTGACGAGGCGGGCCGACGCATCGGGGGCGGGGAACGGTTCAATCCATGCGCTCGGGTCCGTCCCCGCCCCTCCCCTCACCCACGGGCCGTCAGGATCGCCGGCGGCAGCCCAGGACCCCGGTACTCAGGACCCCGGCACTCAGTGTGCGCCGGGCGTGTCCGAGTCTCGTCTCGTGGGAGCTCGCCAGCCGCCGGAGACCTCCTTCGTCGGCTTGTGCGGGAAGCGGCGTTCGGCGTACCGCTGTGCCTCCGAACCAGGCAGGACGTAGAGGGTCTCGGTCTTGTCCTGGAGGGGGCGGAGAACCGTCTCGAGGTAGGCCTTGCGGTCGTCGAGGTAGGGACCGAGCACGTCCTCACCGGCCGGACAGACGGCGAGGCAGTAGCCGGACTTGTAACTGGGCTTGAAGGCGAGGCTCTGCCACATCGACGCGTTCTCCGGGTCGGTGACCCGGGTGCGGAAGTCGGCGGCGTCCTCGCTGTCGGCCACGGTCTGCACCCAGTCGGTGAACCCGCTCATGAACTCCCGGTAGTTGTGGGTCGTACAGGCCAGGGCGTCGAACGAGCCGTCCTTGCCGATGGCGCCCACCGGGCACGCGGCGACACACAACTTGCAGTCCACGCACGGGCTGTAGTCCAACTCCTGCCCGTACGCACTCACCGGCGCGTCCACCAGCACCGTGGCGAGCAGCACGAAGTTGCCGAACCGCGGGTGGATGACATTGCGGTGCAGGCCCATCACACCCAGCCCGGCGGCCACGGCGACCGTCTTGTGGGCCACCACCCAGATACGGCCCGGAAACCGCTCCATCTCCTGGGGAAAGCCCGCCGACGGGTTCAGCGCGTGATGACCGGCGTCCTCCAGCGCCCGCGTCACCGTACGGGCGGCTGCGTTGACCTGGTCGTCGGTCTGGTGGAACTCCTGGTTGGCCACGCTGCGCGCGGGCGAGCGCGTGTTGTCGCGGTTCATGCGGACCATCAGCGAGATCAGCGAGCGCGTTCCCGGCAGCGCGGCCAGGACGTGCTCGCGCTCCCCGGCGAGGTCGGGATGGTCGAGGCTCACCGCCGCCGCGTCGTCCGCGCCGGCCTCCAGACACAGTGCACGCAGCCGGTCCGCGTCGATCACCGGCGGCGGCGCGGGTCGGCGGCCGGACGAGCGCGCGGCCAGTACGGCCTGCACGGAGGGGTGGCCGGAGAGCTTCGCGGGCAGCTTCCGGCCTCCCGCCTCCTCGGCGGTTTCGTGCTCGCTCATCCTGCCCCTTCCAGCTAAGTTGGAATTTCCAACCCACTATGACGTCGGTCGGTCGTCCGGGCAAGGGTTGGTCGCGCGTGCCCTGTCGGTGCGCTTGAAGTTTGAAACCGATCGGTTTACGGTTGCTGGAAACCGATCGGTTTCCTCCTGGGAGATGGACATGACTTCGATCAAGGACTCTGTCGTACTGGTCACCGGCGGCAGCCGTGGCCTGGGCAAGGCGCTGGTGGAGGAGCTGTACACGCGCGGCGCCGCCAAGGTGTACGCGACGGCTCGCGACCCGCGCTCCGTGACCCACCCCGACGCCGTGCCGCTCGCCCTCGAGGTCACCGACCCGGCATCGGTCGAGGCCGCCGCGGCGCAGGCGCAGGACGTCACGATCCTGGTCAACAACGCGGGGATCTCCGTCGGCGCGACCTCCTTCCTCAAGGCCCCCGTCGACGACGTACGCCGCGAATTCGAGACCAACTTCTACGGACCGCTGCTGCTCACCCGCGCCTTCGTCCCGGTCATCGAGCGCAACGGCGGCGGACACCTCCTCAACGTCCACTCCGTGCTCTCCTGGCTCGGCGTCGCCGGCTCCTACAGCGCCACCAAAGCCGCGCTGTGGTCGCAGACCAACTCCCTGCGGCTCGAACTGCGGCCACGCGGCATCGCGGTCACCGGACTGCACGTCGGCTACATCGACACCGACATGGCCTCGAACGTCGACGCCCCCAAGTCCACCCCGCGGGACGTCGCTGCCCTCGCGCTGGACGGCGTCGAGTCCGGGGCGTACGAGGTGCTGGCGGACGACGTCACCCGGAACGTGAAGGCGGGCCTCTCCGGAGACCTGGCGGCGCTCTACCCCCAGCTGGCCGACTAGCGGTCCCCGACAGTTGACCGACTAGCGGTCCCCGACGGCTCGTCGCCTGGCCCAGGACCGGTCGTGGACGCGGGACCCGCCCTCACCCTCGTCCCCGTACGATCAAGATCAGGCTGACGAGAAGTCCCGTCGGCGCCGCGGACCCGTGCCGTGGCGCGCCCGGCGGGACCGTACGACGAGGGGAACCGAACGATGGAGTACGTCAAGCTCGGCTCGAGTGGCCTGGAGATCTCCCGGCTGGCGCTGGGCTGCATGAGCTACGGCGTTCCCGACCGCGGACCGCACCCGTGGACCCTGGACGAGGACGCCGCCCGCCCGCTCATCCGCGAGGCCCTGGAGGCGGGGATCACGTTCTTCGACACCGCCAACAGCTACTCCGCCGGCACCAGCGAGGAGATCGTCGGCAGGGTGCTGGGGGAGCTGGCCCAGCGCGAGGACGTCGTCATCGCCACCAAGGTCTACTTCGCCGTCGAGGACGGGGCGGCGCGCAGTGAGCGCCCCAACCGGTCGGGGCTGTCCCGCAAGGCGATCATGACCGAGATCGACCACAGCCTGCGCCGCCTCGGCACGGACTACGTCGACCTCTACCAGATCCACCGCTTCGACCCGTACACCCCGGTCGAGGAGACGATGGAGGCGCTGTACGACGTCGTCAGGGCGGGCAAGGCCCGCTACATCGGGGCGAGTTCGATGTACGCCTGGCAGTTCGCCAAGCTGCAGCACACCGCCGAGCTGCACGGCTGGACGAAGTTCGTCAGCATGCAGAACCACTACAACCTCCTCTATCGCGAGGAGGAGCGCGAGATGCTGCCGCTCTGTGCCGACCAGGGCGTCGGCGTGATTCCGTGGAGCCCGCTCGCCCGAGGCCGGCTCACCCGCGACTGGGACGCCGCCAGCGTGCGCAGCGAGACGGACAATTACGGCCGCACCCTGTACCAGCCGGACGACCGGCAGATCGTCGACGCCGTCGCCGCGATCGCCGAACGCCGTGGCGTTCCGCGGGCCCAAGTGGCCCTGGCCTGGGTCGCCTCCCGTCCGGGCGTCACCGCGCCCATCGTCGGTGCCACCAAGTCCCACCACATCCCGGACGCGCTCGCCGCGCTCGACCTCCGGCTCACCGACGACGAGGTCCGGGAGCTGCAGGAGCCGTACACGTCCAGGGGGATCAGCGGGCACTGAGGCCTGGCCGCCCGCCATGGCGTCAATCGGGCGGCACCCAGTATCACCCGGCGTCATCCGGCGCCGCTGAACGCCCGTCTGAACGCCCGTCTGGCCGTCCACTGGACAGACGGGCGTTCCCGTTCCTAGAGTTCTTGTCCAGTAATGGAAAATCAGTCCAATCGATCGGAACAGCCCGACCGGAACCGAGCGGAACGAAGGAAGGGGCGAGGAGACCGCCATGGCCGCCGCACTGCCCGTAACGTTCGACGACGTCCGTGCGGCCGCCGCACGCCTCGAAGGCGTCGCCCACCGCACCCCTGTCCTCACCTCGCGCACCCTGAACGCCCTTGTCGGCGCTGAGGTGTTCATCAAGTGCGAGAACTTCCAGCGCGCCGGCGCCTTCAAGTTCCGCGGCGCGTACAACGCGGCCGCCCAGCTCTCCCCGGAACGGCTGGCGAAGGGCATCGCGGCCTACTCCTCCGGCAACCACGCCCAGGCCGCCGCCCTCGCCGCCCGCGAACTCGGCACCACCGCCGTGATCCTGATGCCCGAAGACGCCCCGGCCCTCAAGCGGGAAGCCACCGCGGGTTATGGCGCCGAGATCGTCACGTACGACCGCTACACCGAGGACCGTACCGCGCTCGGCAAGGCCCTGGCCGAGGACCGCGGCCTGGTGCTCATCCCGCCCTACGACCACCCCCACGTCATCGCCGGGCAGGGCACCGCGGCACTCGAACTCCTCGCCGAGACCGGCCCGTTGGGCGCCCTGCTCGTACCCGTCGGAGGCGGCGGCCTGATCGCCGGCAGCGCCACCGCCGCCAAGGCCCTGCACCCCGGGATCCGGGTCATCGGTGTGGAGCCGGAAGAGGGGGACGACACCAAACGCTCGCTGGAGAGCGGTGTCCGGGTCACCGTGCCCGTGCCCCGGACCATCGCCGACGGCCAGGCCCTGTCCACGCCCGGCGAGATCCCCTTCGAGATCAACCGGCGCCTGGTCGACGCCATCGCCCTGGTCGGCGACGCGGAGATCGTCACCGCCATGCGGTTCGCCTTCGAACGGCTGAAGATCGTTCTCGAACCCAGCGGTGCCACGGGCCTCGCCGCTCTCCTGGCCGGCCACGTCGACAACCTCCCGCCGCGCATCGGCATCATCGCCTCCGGCGGCAATATCGGCACCCAACGGTTCAGCGAACTCATTGGTGAATGACGGGAGTTGCCGGATCGCACGAGCCAAGCCGTCCACAGGTGTGAGCAGTTGTCCGGAACCGCAGCGCAGGGTCGGCCGGACCTGGCGACACGCCGGCGCGGGCGCGTCATGGGGGCGGGGCATGATGAGTGAGTTCAGTGAGGCCTTCCTGCTGGCGGCGGAACGGCATGCCGCCTGGGGCGCCGCGCGGTTGGAGTCCCTGACCGGGTTCCTGCCCGAGGGGCCGTCGACCGCGGAGCTGTCGTCCTGCCGCCACCAGCAGGGGGAGCCGGTCCTGCGCGCGTAGCAGTGCTCGGCATACACGACATGGCCGAGTGGTCCTGGATGGGGGCTGGGCCAACCCCGGTCTGCGGGGCGCCGAGGTGGTGGCCAGGATCGCCGCGATCGAGCGGTACGGACGGGCCTGTGGCATCGCCGAACTGACCCAGGAGGTCCTGGACCTGTCCGGCTTCGCCGATTCGCGGCGCGCGGCCGAACTGCTCGCGTTCACCGGCAGAGGAGTGGCCGAGGCGCCCGGGTGCATCGGTGTGCCCGCGGGCGGCGACACCCAGGTCTCCTTCCTCCCCGACGACGCGCAGGTCCCGGGCCCCGAGCCGACCCGGTCACCCTGCCCCGGACCCTGCTCGCCGGAGCCGGGCTGATCGGTTACTCGGCCCGGCACGTCGTGGCCGGGTATATCGACCACCACGGCTTGCCCCAGCGCGGCGAGGCCGCCCGGATCGTCGCGGGCCTTCCGGGCGGAAGCGCGGTCGAGGCCGGCTTCGACACGGCCGGCCGGACAGCGGGGGTCGGGGTCAAGGTGCTGCCCTGACACCGGCCGTGCGGGTGCGAGCGGGGCGAAAAACCATGTGCGCCGCTTGGAGCGCGTCGGTTACCGTGACCGCATGTCCACGCCCCGAATTTCCTAGCTGAGGACCCGCTTCCACGCCAGAAGTGTGTCCTCTCGCTGTTTCGGAGCGTTACCCCATGATCGTCGCTCGCGATGTCGAACTGCGCGCCGGTGCGCGCCTTCTCCTGTCCGACACCTCCTTCACCGTCTCTCCCGGGGACCGCATCGGCCTCGTGGGCCGCAACGGTGCCGGAAAGACCACCCTGTTGACCGCGCTCGCCGGGCACTCCCGGCCCGCCGCCGGCACGATCACCCACACCGGTCCGGTCGGCTACCTCGACCAGGACTCCCGCGCCGCCGACCCTGCCATGACGGTCGCCGACCGGATCCTGTCCGCCCGCGGCCTCGACACCGCGCTGCGCGAACTGCGCACGGCCGAGGCGGCGATGGCCCAAGCCGCGGGCCAGACGGCTCTGGAGCGGGCGATGCACGCCTACGCCCGCGCGGACGCCGCCTTCCAGGTCGGCGGTGGCTACGCGGCCGAGGCCGAGGCCGCCCGGACGGCGGCCGGGGTCGGACTGCCCGAACGCGTCATGGGCGAGCCGGTGGGCGCCTTGTCCGGCGGCCAGAAGCGCCGCGTGGAGCTCGCCCGCATCCTGTTCGCCGGAACCTCCGGCACCCTGCTGCTGGACGAGCCCACCAACCACCTCGACGCGGACTCCGTCGTCTGGCTGCGCGGCTTCCTCCGGAGCCACCAGGGCGGACTGGTGGTCGTCAGCCACGACACCGCGCTCCTCGCCGACGTCGTCAACCGCGTCTTCCACCTGGACGCCGGCCGCGCCGCGATCGACGTCCACAACACCGGCTGGACCACGTACACGACCCGACGCGCGACGGAGGAGCGGCGCCGTACTCGGGAGCGGGCCGGGGTCGAGCGCAAGGCCGCCGCGCTGCACGCACAGGCGGACCGCATGAAGGCCCGCTCCGCCACCGCCACCATGGCCAGGAGCATGGCCCGCCGCGCCGACCGGATGCTGGCCGCGCTGGAACCCGCCGGGCGTGCGGAGAAGACCGCGCGGATCCGGCTGCCCGAGCCCGTACCGTGCGGGCGGACGCCGCTCGGCGCGATCAGCCTGGCCAAGTCCTACGGCGACCACCGGGTCCTCGACGGCGTGGACCTGGCGGTGGACCGGGGCAGCCGCATGGTCGTGCTCGGGCTCAACGGTGCCGGAAAGACCACCCTGTTGCGCATCCTCGCCGGCGCCGAACGGCCGGATGCCGGGCGCGTGGTGCACGGGCACGGACTGCGCCTCGGCTACTTCGCCCAGGAGCACGACACGCTCGACACCAGCCGTACGGTCCTGGAGAACCTGCGGGCCGCGGCGCCGCACCTGGAGACCGGTGAGGCGCGGCGGGTGCTGGGTGCGTTCCTGTTCGGCGGGGACGACGCGGACAAGCCCGCGGGTGTCCTGTCCGGCGGCGAGCGCACCCGGCTGGCGCTGGCCGGCCTGGTCCACTCCGGGGCAAATGTCCTGCTGCTGGACGAGCCGACCAACAACCTCGACCCGGTCTCCCGCGACGAGGTCCTGGCCGCGGTCGACTCGTACCCCGGCGCGATCGTGATGGTCACCCACGACGAGGGCGCCCTCGACGCCCTCCGCCCGGACCGCGTCCTGCTCCTGCCGGACGCGGCCGAGGACCTGTGGAGCGAGGACTATCGCGGCCTCGTGGCCCTCGCCTAGCGTGTGACCTGCGTGTTCGCGCTCAGAAGTGGGTGCCGCCGTCGATGCGGATCTCCGTGCCGGTGACGAACTTCCCGTCCGCCGAGGCGAGCATGGCGACGACCGATGCCACCGTCGCGGGGCCGGCGAAGCCCTGCCCGAGGGCCGGGGAGAGCTTGGCGAACAGCGTCATGTCGGCGTCGTCGGGCAGGCCCGGACCGGTGCTCTGTCCGCTGGCGCCGCTGCCGTCGGTCATCCCGGAGGAAATGGAGCCGGGCTGGACGGCGGTGAAGCGGATGCCCTGCTTCGCGTACTCGGCGGCGAGGGCGTGCGTCATCGACTGGATGCCGCCCTTGCTCGCCGCGTACGCCGCCATGTACGGGTGCGCGAACCGGGCCGACGTGGAGCTGAAGTTGACGACCGCCGCGTCCCGGCCGGCCAGCAGTGCCGGCAGGGACTCGCGGATGACGAGGAAGGTGCCGACGAGATTGACCTGCAGGATGCGGGTGAAGTCCGCGAGGCTCGTCTCGTGGGTGTGCGAGGAGCGCAGGATCCCGGCCGCGTTCACCAGCACGTCCAGACCGCCGAGCGCGGCGACGGCGGCGGCGACACCCTCGCGTACGGAGGTCTCGTCGGCGACGTCGACGACGACCGTGGTGAGCCGGCCGGCGTGCGCTCCGGCCTTCGCCACCGTGTCCTTCAGGCCGCGCTCGCTCACGTCCGCGGCCACGACGGTGCCGCCCTCGGCGAGGAGCCGCAGCACGGTCGCCTGGCCGATGCCCGAGCCGCCCCCGGTGATCAGCGCTCGACGGCCTTCGTAGCGGTTCATCTCTTCTCCTGCCCGCCCTGCCGCGGTGCGGCGGGGCCTTCACGACGGCGGGCCTCCTGCCTGCCGACGTCCCCGATCGCTTCACGTTACGCCTAAGTGGCATGTTTTGCCATTGCGGCATTGAGTGCCACCAGTGGTCGTCGGGCCGTACGCTTCTGGGGTGAGCACCAAGCCCGGGGTGAGCACCAAGCCGCCCTCCTCCTTGACCGAGCGCCGCAAGGCCGCCACCCAGCTCGAGATCGCGCACGCGGCGGCCGAGCTGTTCGCCACACAGGGACCGCACGCGACCACGGCCGAGGAGATCGCCCGGCACGCGGGCGTGGCGCTGCGCACCTTCTACCGCTACTTCCGCTCCAAGCAGGACGCGGTGAGCCCGCTGCTCGCCGACGGCGCCGACCGATGGCGAGCCCTGCTGGAGGCGGCGGAGCCGGGCACCGACCTTTCCCGGGCGCTGCAGACCGCGGTGGAGCAGTCTCTGGCGGCGCCGGACGAGGAGGCCGCACGAGCGCTGCTGCGGACCCGCGGACTGCTGCGGGCGGCGGCCGGCGATCCCGCCCTGCGCGCGGTCTGGTACCGCGTCAACCAGGAGTCCGAAGAGCGGCTCGTGCCGGTCGTCGCCCGCCTCGCGGACGGACGTCTCGAGGCGATGCAGGTCCGACTGGTCGCGGCGGCGGCCACGGACGCGATCCGGATCGCGCTGGAGACCTGGGCCGACACGGAAGCCGGAGTCACGGGCGAAGCCGCACCGGCGGCGCTGGCGATCGACTGCCTGCACCAACTCGTCGGCGGAATGGGTGCGTTGCGGCCCGGCGGGCCGGGCGGCGACAGCGAGAGTTAGCGCCGGCCGGGTCGTCGCCGGGCACGGTCCGTTGTCAGTGGTCGCCCTTACGGTTTGATCAGTGAGGACCTGCCGGAACGGCCGCGGGTCCGTCCTGGGGAGGGGTCTGCCATGGCCACGGCGTCCGCGGTGTCGACGACGTATCTGGAGCTGTCGCAGGAGGGCGGCGGCGCCCACAAGTTCTACGAAGTGACCGTCGACGGGCAGATGGTGACGGTGCGGTACGGCAGGATCGGCGCCCCCGGGCAGATCCAGACGACGACGTTCCCGACGGCCGAGAAGGCCGGCGCGGCCGCCGCGCGGAAGGTGGGGGAGAAGGTCCGCAAGGGCTACGCCCCCGCAGTCCAGGGGCAGCGTGCTCCGCGCCCGGTGACCCGGCGTCAGGTCAGCTCGGCCCCGTCCACCGCGCGAGCCGTGGCGCCCGTGCTGTGGCGGTTCCGCACCGGCTCCGCAGCGTTCGGCATCCATGTGGACGACGAGCACTGCTGGGTGGGCAATCAGGCGGGCGACGTCTACACCCTGGGCCACGACGGCGCCGTCCTCGCCCGCTTCAGCCTGCCGGACGGGGTGAAGTGCCTGGTCGCCGACGACTTCTGGATCTACGCGGGCTGTGACGACGGCAAGGTCTACGACCTCTCCTCCAAGCTGCCGTTCGCCGCGTACGACATCGCCGCCGACGTCGACATCTTCTGGCTGGACATCCACGAGGGCATCCTGAACGTCTCGGACCGCGACGGCCGGCTCACCGTCATCGACCACGAGGACGAACACCAGTGGGCCCGCCGCAGCCAGGGCGAGCACGCCTGGATGGTCCGCGCCGACGACCGGGCCGTCTACCACGGCCACCACCGGGGCGTCACCGCCTACGCACCCGACGGCGGCCGCGAGTTGTGGCACACGGCCACCAAGGGCAGCGTGCTCTTCGGCTGGCAGGAGGACGACGCCGTCTACGCGGGCACCGGGCACCGCGTGGTCCAGCGGCTGTCGAAGGCCACCGGCGCGATAGAGGCGACATACGCCTGCGACAGCGCGGTCTACTCGTGCGCCACCTCCCCGGGCGGCCGGTTCGTCTTCGCCGGCGACGCCGCGTCGTCCGTCTACTGCTTCGACCAGGACGGCACGCGTCTGTGGAAGCTCGGCACGGGCGGCGGCTCGGCGCTGTCGATGCAGTACCGCGACGAGCGGCTGTACCTGGTGACCACCGAGGGCTCGCTCGTCTGCGTCGACGCGAGCGAGACCGCCATCACCGCGGCCCAGCAGGGCACGGTACCGGTGGCACGGGACGTCAAGCTCGCCGCGGCCCTGCCCACTTACGCACCCGCCACCGCCGTGGCCGCGGTCTCCACCGTCGCCCAGGCCCCGGCCGGCGCCGTGGTGGTCGAGTGCGTCCAGGAGAGCGGCCGCCTTCGGGTGCACGTGGTGTCCGATGGCTACGACGCTTCCTGGAACGTCCAGTTCCCGCGTGCCATACGGGAGCCGGGCGCCCGCTACGTCGTGGACGCCCTGCACCCGGCGGCCGGCGGCTTCTACCGCGTCCGCGGGGACATCCGGCGCCTGCTCTGACGCTCCCTCCGTCCTGCGCCGCTCCGTCCCCGTCCGGCACTTGGGCCGCCCGGTCCGGCCGGTCGGCGCCCCGGGGCCGCACCGTCTTCGCCTCGGTGCGCATCGCCCGCGCGCCTCAAGCGGCGGGACGTGTGGAGGGGGACGTCCGCCTGCTGCGGCTCTGCCCGGCCGACTGCGTCGGGGACGTACCCCAGCCGCCTCCCTCGACGATTCCACGACGCGGAGGCGCTCATGTCACCCGGTCCGGCCGGTCGGCGGATCAGCCCCGGGTGGTTGCCGCCTCCACCAGCACCTCCCGTGCCACGGCGAGCACCTCCGCGCGGTCCTGCGGCACCAGCCCGATGCGGGTGCGCCGGTCCAGGAGGTCGGACTCGTCCAGGGCGCCCTCGTGCCGGACGGCCCAGAGCAGTTCGGCGCGGGTGATCGGGTGGCCCGGCAGAACCGGCTCGGCCAGGGCGGGGTTCTCGGTCGCGAGGGTGTGGACGGCCTCGGCCTCGATGCCGTAGCGGCGGATCAGGCGGCGCGGTGCCGACAGGCTGCGGAGCCGGCCGGGTGCGGCGGCGCCGATCAGGGGCAGCGCGGCGGTGGGGGACGGCGCGACGGGAAGGCCCCGGGCGGCGGTCGCGGCGTCCACGGCGTCCTGTGCCATCCGCCGGTAGGTGGTGAGCTTGCCGCCGACGATCGTCGTGATGCCGTCGGGGGACGTCAGCACCGCGTGCCGACGGGAGATGTCGGAGGTGCGGGCAGGCGCGCCGTCGCGACCGTCGTATCCGGACGTGTCCAGCAGGGGGCGCAGTCCGGCGAAGGCGCCGACGACCTCCTCCCGGGTCACCGGCGTGTCCAGGACCGATCCGAGCACGTCCAGGAGGAAACCGATGTCGGTCTCGGGCACGTCCGGGACGTCCGGGATCCCGCCCTCGACCGGCTCGTCGGTGAGGCCGACGTACACCCGCCCATCGCCCTGCGGCAGGACCAGGACGAAGCGGTTGGTCTCGCCGGGAATCGGGATGTGCAGACCGGCCGGCAGGGCGCCGAGCCGCTCTGAGCGCAGCACCAGATGGGTGCCGCGGGAGGGCCGGATCCGGATGCCCTCGACGAGGTCGCCCGCCCACACCCCGGCCGCGTTGATCACCGCGCGGGCCCTGATCTCGCCCTCCTCACCGGTGAGTTCGTCGCGGATCCGGGCGCCGGCGCCCGTGAGCTCCAGCACCCTGACCCGGGTGAGTATGCGCGCGCCCTGCGCGGCGGCCGTCCTCGCCAGGGCGGTGACCAGCCGGGCGTCGTCGGTCACCCTGCCGTCCCAGGACAGCAGTCCGCCGCGCAGCCCGGCCGCGCGCACCGCGGGCGCCAGGTGCCGCGCCTCCGTGGCCGTCAGCCGCCGGGGAGCGGGGAGCACCTGCCGGGGCGTCCGGGCGGCCAGCCGCAGCATGTCCCCGGCCCGGAATCCGGCCCAGGCCAGGGACGCCTGGGCCCTGGACACCAGCGGGGTCAGCGGCAGCACGAACGGCTGGGCGGCCACCAGGTGCGGGGCGGTCCGGGTCATCAGCACCCCGCGTTCGACCGCGCTCTCGTGCGCGACGTCGAACTGCGCGGAGGCCAGATAGCGCAGCCCGCCGTGGATGAGCTTCGAACTCCAGCGGGAGGTGCCGAAGGCCAGGTCGTGGGCGTCCACGGCGACGACGTCCAGCCCGCGGGCCGCCGCGTCCAGCGCGGCTCCGGCCCCGGTGGCGCCGAGCCCGACGACCAGGACGTCGGCAACCCTGCCGTCCGTGGCCTCGGCCAGTTCCCGGGTACGGCGGAGCGCGCTGAGGGACGAGCCGGGGTGGGCGCTGGTGTGACTCATGGCGTGAGGGTCCTCTCCAGGAGGGCGCGCAACTCGCCGAGGAAGGCGGCGGAGTCCAGCTCCGGATCGTCCTCGTCGGTCATCGTGCGCAGGGACAGGGTGAAGGACTGCACGGTCAACAGCACGGCGCGGGCCTGCCGTTCGACATGGCCCGGGTGCACCGACCCGTCGGCGTGGCCCGCGCGCAGCGCGTCGGCCAGCAGGGCCAGCAGCGCCTCCTGGCTCGCGCCGCGCCGGTCCAGCACATAGGGCAGCAGCAGTTCCGGATCGACGTCGACGATCTTGCGGAAGAGCGGGTGCGCCCGGAACGCCTCGACCCCCGCCACCAGTCCGTCCACGATCCGGGTGCGCGTGTCGACGCCGTCGGCGGGTTCGGGGATCGCGCGGGTGGCCACGTCGATCCACTCACGGGTCATCAGATCGCCCACCAGGGTCCGCAGGTCCGGCCAGCGCCGGTACAGCGTCATCCGGGAGACGCCGGCGCGGCGGGCCACGTCGGCGAGGGTGGTGCGGCGCACTCCGACGGCCAGCACACAGTCGCGTACCGCGTCGAGCACATGATCGTTGTCCGAACCGTTGTGACGAATAGGCGTCATGTGTCACAGTGTAACGCCCCGGGGGCCGGACCGGAGCAGCACACCGACGCCCCGGGCACGGCCGCCGGGCCGTCGCGCGAACCGAGCACACCGACCTGTGAGGACGACCGTTCAATGGACATGCTGTGGAACGGCTGGGGCGACCCGGCCAAGGCGGCACCGCTGCTCGACTCGGTGACCGGACTGCTGCGCGACCTGCTCGGCGTCAAGCCCCGCACCACTCCCTCCCTTTCCTTGGAGGACATCCGCCTGCCCGGCCCCACGGCCGGCCCCGCCGCGCTCCAGGCGCTCGCCGAGGCCGTCGGCGGCGACGAACACGTGCGCACCGACAGCGAGAGCCGCGTCCGCCACACCCGGGGCAAGTCCACCCCCGACCTGCTGCGCATCCGCGCCGGCGACTTCTCGGACGTCCCGCAGGCCGTGGTCCTGCCCGCCGCCCACGACGAGGTCCTCGCCGTCCTGCGCGCGTGCGCCGCGCACGGCCTCGCCGTCGTCCCCTTCGGCGGCGGCACGTCGGTCGTCGGCGGACTCGCCCCCGAGCGTGGCGCGTTCATCGCCCTGGACCTGCGCCGCATGAACGGCCTGCTCCACCTGGACCCCGTCTCGCGCACCGCGGTCCTGCAGCCCGGCCTGCGCGCTCCCGAGGCCGAAGCCCTGCTCGCCGAACACGGCTTCACTCTCGGGCACTTCCCGCAGTCCTTCGAGTGGGCCACCATCGGTGGTTTCGCCGCCGCCCGCTCCAGCGGCCAGGCGTCCGCCGGGTACGGGCGCTTCGACGAGATGGTCCTCGCACTGACCCTCGCCACTCCCGAGGGCACGGTCGAGACCGGCCGTGCCCCGCGCTCCGCCGCCGGACCCGACCTGCGTCAGCTGATCCTCGGATCGGAGGGCGCCTTCGGCGTCATCACCTCCGTCACCGTACGGATCCGCCCGCTGCCGCAAGTGCGCGTCTACGAGGGCTGGCGGTTCGCGTCGTTCGAGGAAGGCGCCGCGGCCCTGCGCCGGCTCGCCCAGGACGGACCCCGGCCGACCGTGCTGCGGCTGTCCGACGAGACCGAGACGCTCATCGGCCTGGCCCAGCCCGACGCCATCGGCGGCGACCTGTCCCAGGGCGGAGCGGGCTGCCTGGCCATCACCGGCTACGAGGGCACGCCCGAGGACACCGCACAGCGCCGGGAGCAGGCGGCCGCCGTCCTCACCGCCTGCGGCGGCACCCTCGTCGGGGCGGAACCGGGCGAACGCTGGGCCCACGGCCGCTTTTCGGCGCCGTACCTGCGTGACGCGCTGCTCGACGTCGGCGCCTTCGCCGAGACCCTGGAGACCGCCGCCTTCTGGTCCCGCATCCCCGACCTCTACACGGCCGTGCGCACCGCACTCACCGACACCCTCACCGAGGCCGGCACCCCGCCCCTGGTGATGTGCCACATCTCCCACGTCTACGAGAACGGCGCCTCGCTGTACTTCACCGTCGTCAGCGCCCAGGGCGAGGACCCGGTGGCCCACTGGACGCCCGCCAAGCACGCGGCCAACGAAGCCGTCCTGGCGGCCGGCGGCACCATCTCCCACCACCACGGCGTCGGCACCGACCACCGAGACTGGTATGTGCGCGAGGCCGGACCGCTCGGCATCGCGGCCCTGCGTGCCGTGAAGCGCACTCTGGACCCCGAGAGCCTGCTCAACCCCGGCGTCCTGCTCCCCACCGACTGACCACGTACGACACCGGCTGACCACGTACGACCGACCTGCCACGTACGACCGACCCACCGATCCGCCTGCTTCGGAGGCACACCGATGCGACAGTTCACCGCCGTCGTCAACCCCACCGCGGGCGGCTCCACCGGGGCGGCGACACTGCTGCAGCTGGCCCGGCTGCTCCGCGAGGCCGGGGCCGAGCTGGAGACGGAGTACAGCCACAGTCTCGCCCACGCCCAGGACATCGCCCGACGCGCCGGCGAGCGCGGCCGGATCGTCCTGGCCGTCGGCGGCGACGGCATCGCCGGCGGCATCGGCGGGGCACTGAGCGGCACCGGTACCGTCCTCGGCCTGGTCCCGGCCGGACGCGGCAACGACTTCGCCCGCGCCCTGAAGCTGCCCGCCGACCCCGCCGCACTCGCCGGCATCCTGCTGCACGCGGAGCCACGGCCGGTCGACACCATCGAGGTGGAGTCGGCCCTCCACCCGCGCACCGTGGTCCTGGGCAGCGTCTACGCCGGCGTGGACGCGGTGGCCAACCGGCACGCCAACCACGCCCGGCTGCTGCGCGGCGCCGCCTCCTACTACGCGGGCGGTCTGCGCGCCGTCACCACCTGGCGCGCGACCGACTACCGCGTCACCGTCGACGGCGAGGAGCACACCCACCGCGGCTACACGGTCGTCGCCGCCAACTCCCCGTACTACGGCTCCGGCCGGCTCATCGCCCCCGACGCGCGCGTCGACGACGGACTGCTGGACGTGGTGATGATCCGCGAGGCCCCGCGCAGACTCTTCTTCGTCCTCATGAACGAGCTGAAGACGGGCGCCCACGTCCACCGCCCCGAGGTGCGGGTCCTGCGCGGCCGGGAACTGCGCATCGAGGCCGCCCGACCCGTCCCCTACGGCGCCGACGGCGAGGTCGACGCCACCCTCCCGGTCACCGTGCGGGTACGACCCGGCGACCTGCCGATGCTGTACTGACCGCCGGTTCCGCCGCCACGGCACGGGAATCCCCGGCACGGACCGAGAAGTGACACGGCGTCGGTGCAGGACCGGCCGGCCCTGGGTATGGGCAGGAGGACCCGGCCGAGCGCGCAGGGGGAGGGGTTGGTCTGTCATGGCGCTGGAGCCCGCCGAGGGCGTGGTGCAGGCGGTCGTCCTGTACGACGGACGGCTGCTGCTGGTGGACGCCGGTGACGGCTGGGCGCTGCCGTCCGGCACTCCCCAACCGGCCGAGCCGGCCGAGGCCACCGCGGCCCGTGTCGTCTACGAACTCACCGGATACCTCGTCGACGGCACCGAAAGCCTCGACCCGCACGACGGCGCACGGGCGGACGAGACATCGGCCGTGGTGTGCCAGCTGCTGAGCGAGTCCCCGTCGGACGGCGCCGCCCTCGCGCGGGAACAGGTGCGCTGGGCACCGAGCCCCGAGGCCGCCGATGCCGCTCTCCCGGCAGTCGTACGCGACTATCTCCGCGGCCACACGCCCTCCTGAGACCTGCCGTTCCCGCAGGTCAGCTTTCCGTCGCCGGGTCCGGCAGGCGCGCGAGGAACCGCTCCCGGTCGACGATCGCCCGCTCGATCTCACCCGTCGCGACCAGTCGGCCCGAGCCGTCGACGGCCCGCACCACGAACGTGACCCGGCCGTCCGCCGTGGCGGCGGCCGGTTCGGCGCTCACCTCCACCCGGCCGCCGACCGGCGTAGCCCGCACATGCCGGACCCGCACCTCGGTGCCGACGCTGGTCTGCCCGGACTCGGTGAAGCGGGCGGCGGCCCGCACGGTCGCCGCCTCCAGCCACGCGATCAGCCGCGGGGTGGCGAGAACGGGCACGTCACCGCTTCCCACCGCCAACGCGGTGTCGGCATCCGTCACCTCATGGCGCATGCCCTCACGCTAACGCCGGCGCACCCGGCCCGCCGGACGACGCCGTCGCGGGTTGGAGGTGGCGGCGCAGCAGCCGTTCGGTCCGCCCTCGGCCGGCCGAGGTGGCTCATAGGGGTCGGCGGCCGCCCGCGTCGCCCAGGAGACCGCCCTGTCCGTATCGCCCTCGTCCGCGAGCACCGGCGGCCGGCCATGGATCCCGGAGCATCACCGGCTGGGCAGCCGCATCACGTCGACGGCGGCACCGGCCGGCACGCCGCCCGGCGGGACCACCGCGAGCGCGTCCGCCAGGGCCAGGCCGCGCAGCATCGCCGGACCGTCGAACGGCAGCGGTGTCACCTGCTGCCCCGCCGTGAACACCGGCAGCAGCCGGGTGTCGCGCGGATGTCCCGGCAGCGCCGAGCCGGCCGTCAGCCGGAAGGGCTCGGCTGCGCAGTGCCCGCCGAGGTGCCTCAGCAGCGGCTCGGCCAGGGTGACCATGCCGGCCACCGCGGCGAGCGGATTCCCGGGCAGCCCGACCAGCCGGCGCCTCCGGCCGTCGGCGCTGGCCGGCAGCTCGGCGAGCAGCATGGGGTGACCGGGACGTACGGCCACGGAATCCACCAGCAGCCGGGCGCCCACCGCCCGGAGCGTGTCGTGCAGGAAATCCACCGGCCCGGCGGCGGTGCTCCCGGTGGTGACCACGACATCGGCGGGCGAACGGTGCACGGCCTCCCGGAGCGCGGCGAGGTCGTCGGCGATCAGTTGATGGCCGATCAGCTCGGCGCCGCAGGCCTGCAGCCACGGCGGCAGCAGTGGCCCGAGCGCGTCACGGACCCGACCGCCGCGCGGCACCCCCTGGGCGAGCAACTCGTCGCCGAGGACGAGCAGTTCCACGCTCGGACGGTGGTGCACCGTCAGCCGGTCGTACCCGGCCGCCGCAGCCAGGCCCAGCACCCGCTCGGTCACGGTGGTGCCGGCCGGCAGCAGCGGTTCGCCGGAGCGGCACTCCTGGCCGCGCGGCCGGATGTCCTGCCCTTCGGGCACCGGCGCGGGAGAGCGGTCGTAGAGGATGGCACGCTCGGTGTCCGCCGCACCGTGCTCGCGCCGCAGTACGGCGGTCGCGCCCTCCGGCACCGGGGCGCCGGTGGCGATGGGGACGGCCGAGTCCCATCCGAGCGGTTCGGGCTCCTGGCCGGCCAGGACGCCGGCGCCGGCGAGCCGCCAGGGGCCCGGTCCGGCCACAGCCCAGCCGTCCATCGCGGCCGTCGCGAACGCCGGCAGATCGGTGAGGGCCACGAGCGGTTCGGCCAGCGCGTGCCCCAACGCGTCGGTGAGGGTGCGGGGGACCGCGGGAAGCGGCTGCCCCGCGCAGGACCGGGCGATCGAGCGGGCACGTTCCCAGGCCCGGGCGGGCCGGAGCGAGCCGGGCTCGGTCTGCGGTTCGTGCGGTGCCGTGCCGTCGGCCGTCCGGGATGCCGTCATGCCGGTCATCGTTGAACAGGCGTCCGAGGAAGTCAAAGAGGCCCGGATTGTTCGCCGATAGGTGCCGCTTATCGATAACCCGCGCTTATCACGTCATCGAAATCACCTCTTGGACTTGTTTCAGGAAAGCGGCGGATGCTGCCGTGCGGTGCGCGGCGCGGAACGCGGCACAACGCGCGCACGCCTGTCCACCGCGTGCCCGCATGACAACGGAAAGAGGCGGACCGGATCATGAGCGGTATCGAGGACCCCGGCGACGATCTGTCGGTCACCTCGCCCAAGCGCTGGGCCACCGGTGTGCCGGCGGTGACCCACGCACTGGAGTACTCGCTGGGCCGGACGACCGTACGACGCACCGCGCTGACCCTGCTGAACATCAACCAGGTCAAGGGATTCGACTGCCCGGGATGCGCCTGGCCGGAGCCCGCGCCGGGCAAGCGGCACCGCAATGAATACTGCGAGAACGGCGCCAAGCACATCAGCGACGAAGCCACCTCGCGCCGGATCACCGCCGAATTCTTCCGCCGTCACTCGATCGCGGAACTGGGCGAGAAGTCGGACTATTGGCTCAATCAGCAGGGCCGGCTCACCGAGCCCGTGATCAAGCGGCCCGGTGCCGCACACTACGAACCGATCGGCTGGGACGAGGCGTTCGACGTGCTCGCCGGGGAACTGCGCCGGCTGGACTCCCCGGACGAGGCCCTCTTCTACACCTCAGGACGGCTGAACAACGAGGCCGCCTTCCTGCTGCAGCTCTTCGCCCGCGCCTACGGCACCAACAGCCTCCCGGACTGCTCCAACCTGTGCCACGAGTCGAGCGGTTCCGCGCTGACGGAGACCCTGGGCATCGGCAAAGGCAGCGTCGGTCTGGACGACATCCACACCGCGGACCTCGTCCTCGTCGTAGGACAGAACCCCGGCACCGGTCTGCGGAGACACCGCCCTCATCCTGCCCACCCTCGGCCGCAGCGACCGTGACATCCGGGAGGAGTTCGAGGCGGACTACGACACCGTCCGTGACCGTATCGCCCGGGTCGTACCGGGCTTCGCGGACTTCAACGCCCGGGTGGCCGCGCCCGGCGGCTTCCGGCTGCCCAACCCGGTCAACCAGCGTGTCTTCCGCACCCCGAGCGGCCGGGCCGTCTTCACCGTCAACGCGTTCACGATGCCGCACATCCCCGAGGGCCGTCTGCTGCTGCAGACGCTGCGCTTGCACGACCAGTGGACCACCGTGCCGTATGCGATGAACGACCGATACCGCGGCATCTACAACGCCCGCCGGGTGGTGCTCGTCCACCCCGCCGACCTGGCCGCCCTCGGGCTCGCCGACCGCGACCGGGTCGACCTGATCATGGTCTGGCGCGACGGGCTGGAACGCCGGGCGGAGGACTTCCGCGTCGTCGCGTATCCCACCAGCCGCGGCTCTGCGGCCTCCTCCTACCCCGAGACCAACGTCCTGGTGCCCCTGGACAGCGTCGCCGACATGAGCAACACGCCCACGTCCGAAAGCGTGCTGGTCCGCCTGGAGCCCACGCGGACCGAGGCCACCCGATCCACCCGATTCACCTGAGACACCTGTGAGGCCTGAGACATCTGACACCGCGGCTGCGGCCGGTGGTGGACCGACCGGTGCGGTCGGAGGAGGGCGGGACCCGCGGAGCCATGTCAGGTCCCTGGCCGTGGGCTACCGGCCCGGGTCGCCGGGCACGCGTTCCAGCGCCGAGGCCACGTCGGTCGTGCGGGCGATGTCCGTGAGCGCCCTGGCCATCACCGAATCCGGCTCCCGGGCGGCGATCACCAGACCCACCGGCACCGCCGCGGCGGGCTCGACCAGCGGGACCGCCCGCATGCCGGGCGGGACGCCGAACACATGGAGTCAGGCATGCGGCACGATGCTCGCCCGCCGCCCCGTGCGCACATGGGCGAACAGTGCCGCCACGGAGTCGGTCTCCAGCCGGGGCGAGGGCTGCGTCCCGGCCTGTGCGAACAACTCGTCCAGCACCCGGCGGCCCTGCATCGCCCCGGTCCGCAGGCACAGAGACAGCCGCGACGCCTCCGCCCACGTGGCCGTCGTACGCCGGGCCAGGCCGTCGGCGGCCGTGTGCAACAGGACGTACCGCTCCTGGTACAGCGGAACCGTGTGGAAGTGTTCCGACAGATCCTCGCGCAGAGATAGGTGATCCCGGCGTCGAGCTCGAAGTTCTGCAGCTGCCGGAGGATGTCCGCCGACTGCAGATCCGCTATGACCTCCACCGTGACCAGCGGATGCGCCGCACAGAACGGGCCGGTCAGCTGGGCGACGGCACCGGACGCCGTCGGCACGGAACCGATCCGCATCCTGCCGCTCAACCCGCTGTGCAGCGCGTCCACCTCGTCCCGCAGGGCGTCACGGTCCGCGAGGATCCGCTGCGCCCATACGACGATGCGCTCCCCCTCCGGGGTGAGGCCCTCGTACTTGCGGCCGCGCCGCACCAGCGGCATGTCGAGTTCCTCCTCCAGCTTGCGCAGCGCCTCCGACAGAGTCGGCTGGGAGACATGGCAGGCCTGGGCGGCACGGGCGAAATGCCGCTCCCGGGAGAGCGCGACGAGGTATTCCAGCTGACGAAAGAGCACGGCACGGGTGTACCCGACCGCTCCCCGCAAAGCCAATCCCGGCCCGCGCGTACGGCCCGCTCCGGCCCGCGTACGACCTGCCGAGTCGGAGGGGCAGGGCGATGCTGGTGCGAGGACCGGACAGCGAGCCGGCTTTCGAGGCCCTCGTGAGGAGGCGACCCCGTGGTGGAACCGCAGCCCGTCATCGTCCCGCCGGCCAGGGCAGCCGTGTTCCTCGTCGCCACCATCGCCGCAGGTGGCGAGGACACGGTGCGCGACCTGCTCGCGGACGTCTCGGCCCTGCGCCGTTCGGTGGCGTTCCGCGCGCCCGCCGAAGAACTCAGCTGTGTCGTCGGCATCGGATCACACGCGTGGGACCGCCTGTTCAGCGGCCCACGGCCACGGCGGCTGCACCCCTTCGCGGACCTGGTCGGCCCCCGCCACCGCGCCCTCGGCACACCGGGCGACCTCCTCTTCCACGTCCGCGCCCGCCGCATGGACCTCTGTTTCGAACTGGCCCGGCTGCTGGGCGAGCGACTCGACGGGGCGGCCACCGTGGTCGACGAGGTGCATGGTTTCAAGTTCTTCGACGAACGCGATCTGCTGGGCTTCGTGGACGGCAGCGAGAACCCGGAGGGAAAGGCCGCGGACGACGCCGTGTTCATCGGCGACGAGGACGCGGACTTCGCGGGCGGCAGCTATGTGATCGTGCAGAAGTACCTGCACGACATGACGGCGTGGAACGCCCTGTCCGCCGAGGAACAGGACAAGGTCATCGGGCGCACCAAACTGGCCAACATCGAACTCCCCGACGACGTGAAACCCGCCGATTCCCATGTCGCGCTCAACACCATCACCGACGAGAATGGCCAGGAACGCAAGATCGTGCGGGAGAACATGCCCTTCGGCGCCATCGGAAAGGGCGAGTTCGGCACCTATTTCATCGGTTATGCCCGCACCCCGGATGTGCCGGAGGAAATGCTGCGGAACATGTTCCTGGGTCGTCGTCCGGGCCTGCACGACCGGATTCTCGAATTCTCGGTGCCGGTCACGGGCTGTCTCTTCCACGTGCCCACCGTCACCTTTCTCGACGACCTGCCGACCGCTCCGTACGGCGCCACCACGACCACTGGGCAGTGACTCAGCGTTACCGGTATCGGCGGTGCGTGTTCTCCGTTTGCGGTGCTGTGTCCAGCGGGGTTCAGTGATTACGGACCCTCGGAACAAGGACCCTCGCGGACCACCGGCCCCGCGTCCAGGAGCTGTCATGTCGATGTCGTTCGGTGCACCGTTCGGTTCGTCGGATCCCTTCAGCGAGTTGTTCAACCGGTTCTTCGGGATGTCCCCGGCGTCCTCGCCTCCCGCGGTGCAGCGGGTGCCGATCGGCCGGCTGCTGACGGAGTCGTCGCAGGAACTGCTGAACCTGGCCGCGCAGCGAGCGGTCGAGGACGGCACGACCGATCTGGACACCGAACATCTGCTGTGGGCGGCCACCAAGGTCGAGCCGTCCCGGAGGCTGCTTGCCCAGGTGGGCGTCGACCCCGACACGCTGGCGGCCGAGATCGCCAAGATCCTGCCGCGCGAGTCCGGAGAGCCGTCCGCGCAGCCGGGCCTCACCCCGGCGGCCAAGCGCACGCTCGGCGCCGCCTACGCCCAGTCGCAGGCCGCCGGTGTGTCGTACATCGGCCCCGAACACATCCTCAGCGCGCTGCTGGGTGACAGCGACACAGGTGCCGCCAAGCTGCTGCGTGCCGAGGGCACGGACACCCGGAAACTGGCGGACCTGACCGAACAGGCGGCCCGTGCCGACGCACTGCCCGCCGAGCGGAAGCAGCCGGCGACGACGCTGGACGAGTTCGGCCGGGACCTGACCGACGAAGCGAAGGCGGGCAAGCTCGACCCCGTGGTGGGGCGCGCCGAGGAGATCGAGCAGACCATCGAGATCCTCTCCCGGCGTGCCAAGAACAATCCCGTCCTCATCGGCGAACCCGGCGTCGGGAAGACCGCCATCGTGGAGGGGCTGGCCCAGCGGATCGTGGCGGGGGAGGTACCCGACACCCTCAAAGACAAGCGGGTCGTGGCGCTGGATCTGTCGGGGATGGTCGCGGGAGCGCAGTACCGCGGGCAGTTCGAGGAGCGGTTGAAGAAGGTCATCGAGGACGTCCAGGCCGCCAAGGGCCGGATCATCCTGTTCATCGACGAGTTGCACACGGTGGTGGGCGCGGGGGCGACGGGGGAGGGGGCGATGGACGCGGGCAACATGCTCAAGCCCGCACTCGCGCGCGGTGAGCTGCATGTGGTGGGGGCCACGACGATCGACGAGTACCGCAAGTACGTGGAGAAGGACGCGGCGTTGGAGCGCCGGTTCCAGCCGGTGACGGTGCCCGAGCCCACGGTGGAGGAGACCGTGCAGATCCTGGAGGGTCTGCGGGACTCGTACGAGGCACACCACCAGGTCCGCTTCGACGACGCGGCGCTGGCGGCCGCCGCCGAGATGTCCGACCGCTACATCACCGACCGTTTCCTGCCCGACAAGGCGATCGACGTGATGGACCAGGCCGGGGCGCGGGTGCGGTTGCGCAGCGTGGGCCGTTCCACGGAGGTGGTCGGTCGCGAGGACCGTATCGCCAAGCTCCGCCGTGAACTGGAACAGGCCGTGTCCGGGGAGGACTTCGAGAAGGCCTCGGAGCTGAAGCGGGAGATCGCGCAGGTGGAGGGGGAACTCGCCGGTATCGAGGAGCGCCGTGAGGGCGTGGTGTCGGTGACGGCGGCGGACATCGCCGATGTGGTCTCGCGCCGTACCGGGATCCCGGTGGCCCAGCTGACGGCGAGCGAGAAGGAGAGGCTGCTCAAGCTCGAGGAGGAGATGCACGCCCGGATCGTCGGCCAGGACGAGGCCGTGACCGCGGTGTCCCAGGCGGTGCGGCGGAACCGGGCGGGCATGGGCGACCCGAACCGGCCGGTGGGCTCCTTCCTCTTCCTCGGCCCCACGGGCGTGGGCAAGACCGAACTCGCCAAGACACTTGCCGCGTTGCTGTTCGGGGACGAGGACCGGATGATCCGGTTCGACATGAGCGAGTTCCAGGAGAAGCACACCGTCGCCCGGCTGGTGGGCGCCCCTCCCGGATACGTCGGCTACGAGGAAGCGGGCCAGCTGACGGAGAAGGTGCGCCGCCGGCCCTACAGCGTGGTGCTGTTCGACGAGGTGGAGAAGGCGCACCCGGACGTCTTCAACACGCTGCTGCAGATCCTGGACGACGGCCGGCTGACCGACGCCCAGGGCCGCACGGTCGACTTCCGGCACTGCGTGATCATCATGACCTCCAACATCGGGGCGCACCGGATCCTGGATCACAAGGGTGATGTGTCGGAGTTGAAGGACGAGTTGACGGAGGATCTGCGGACGAGGTTCCTGCCGGAGTTCCTCAACCGGATCGACGACATCATCATCTTCCACGGGCTGACCGAGGACGACCTCGGGGAGATCGTGGATCATCTGCTGGAGCAGAGCAAGCGCCGCGTCCACGCCCAGGGCATGGCGCTGGAGGTGACCGAGGCGGCGAAGAAGCTGCTGATCGCGCACGGTCATCAACCGGAGTTCGGTGCCCGGCCGCTGCGCCGCACGATCCAGGCGGAACTCGACAACCGTATCGCCACCCTCCTGCTCAGTGGCGAGGCCGGCCCCGGGGACACCATCGTCGCCGACGTCCAACACGACTCCCTGCACTGCACGGTGCGGAAGAACAGCAGCTCCGGCGAGCCCGCCCAGACCGGCGCCGCGACGCCGGAGCGGTGACGGAGGACCCCATGGCGCATCATCACCGCAAGTCCGACAAGCGGGTCGAGGGAGACCCGGACACCGGCCACGGCCGGGGTACGCCGCGCCGGCCCGACGCGACAGAACGCGACGAACGCACCCGCGACGACCGACGGGAGACGGGATCGCCGGTCGGGAAATGGGAGGACTCCGGGCCCCAGCGCGAGGAGGAACAGACCGAGACCGACCGAGAGCAGAGCTGACGGATCGACTCTGGAGGTTGTGATGTCCTCGAAGCGACGCCGGAAGAAGAAGTCGCGGCGCAACCATGCCGCCAACCACGGGAAACGACCCCAGTGCTGAAGACAGGGAGGGACATACGGTCATGCGCGCCGGCACCGTCCGGGGCCGGCGCCTGACCAATCCGCTGGGAAGGCGGGCCTGTTCACCGGCACACTCGTACCCATGAGACGGATGACGCCACCTCGCACCGCCTTGTACACGGTCACGCCGAGGGGCACCCGATGACGTCCGCGGTGGTGGTCGGCGGTGGTCCCAACGGGCTCGCTGCCGCCGCCCTGCTCGCCAAGGCAGGACTGCACGTCACGCTCCTGGAAGCGGCGGACGAGGTCGGCGGCGGCACCCGCAGCCACGAAGCACTCCTGCCCGGACTCCTGCACGACCACTGCTCGGCCATCCATCCCACGGCCGTCACCTCGCCGGCACTGCGCGCTCTTGGCCTCGAACAACACGGCCTGCGCTGGCTGACGGCGGACATCGACTGCGTCCACCCGCTGGACGACGGCAGCGCCGGGGTACTGCTGCGTTCCGTCGAGGACACCGCGCGCATGCTCGGGCCCGACGGCGACCGGTATCGAGCCCTCTTCGCCACCCCGGTACGGCGCTGGGACGCGCTGGCGCGCGAGGTGATGGGCCCCGTGCTGCGGATCCCCGCGCACCCGCTGCTGCTCGCCCGCTTCGGGCTGCCGGCCACCCTTCCCGCCACCGCCCTCGCCCGTCTCTTCACCACCCCGCAGGCGCGAGCCCTGTGGGCGGGCGTCGCGGCGCACGCCTTCCGTCCGCTCTCGCGCCCGTTCACCTCGGCCTGCGGGCTCGGCATCCTCACCGCGGGACACGCCGCCGGCTGGGCCGTGGCCGAAGGCGGCTCACAGGCCATCGCCCGCAGCATGGAAACCGTGCTGCGCAAGCACGGCGGCACCCTTCACACTGGCGTCCGCGTCACCGACCCCCGGCAGCTCCCGCCCGCCGACGTCACCCTCCTCGACCTCGACCCCGGCCAGGTCGCCGCCCTCTACGGAGACCGGCTCCCGGCCCGGGTCCGCCGCGCCTACCAGCGCTTCCGCCGCGCGCCCGCCGCCTTCAAGCTCGACCTGGCCGTCGAAGGCGGCGTGCCCTGGACCAACGAGCACGCGCGACGAGCCGGCACGGTGCACCTCGGCGGCCCGCTGGCCGAGGTGGTCCGCGTGGAACGGGACGTCGTGGCCGGACGTATGCCCGAGCGGCCCTTCGTGCTGGTCGGCCAGCAGTATCTGGCCGACCCCTCCCGCTCGGTGGGCGACGTCCATCCCGTGTACACCTACGCCCACGTCCCGCACGGCTACGACGCGGACGCGACCGAGGCGATACTCCGTCAGCTGGAACGGTTCGCCCCGGGCGTCCGCGACCGCATCGTGGGCCGACAGGCGACCCGGCCCGCCGCGTTCGCCACCGCCAACCCCAACTTCGCCGACGGTGACATCATCACCGGCGCTCGGACGACACCTCAGCTCCTCCTGGGCCCCCGCCCGACCTTCGATCCGTACTCGACCGGTCTGCCCGGTGTGTTCCTGTGCTCGGCGGCGACCCCGCCCGGCCCTGGCGCGCACGGCATGTGCGGCGCCGGAGCCGCGTCCGCCGCGCTGCGCCACCTGGGGGTCCGAGCCGCCGTCTGACACAAGCCCGCCGGCCCGCCCACCCTCAACGGCTACGACACCTCGGCACTGGACGCGGCGTGAAGCGCCGGCGGGCACAAGGACCGGCACAAGGACCGGGAGGTGGGCTCGAAGGCCGCAGTGCTGAAGCGCTTCGGATCCAAGGAGCAGGTCCAGTCCGCCGTCGTCACCCACACCGAGGAACACATGGCAGGACGGCCTGCTCCTTACTGGGGCGGCGTCCTCCCGCACGCCGGACGCACCGGCCGCACTTAGGCCGAACTCACCCGGCCGGCCGCCGAGTTCGACCGGACGGGGTCACTTGTCGCCGGTCTCGTACCGGACGCCGACCTCACGATCGTCCACTCCACACCCAGCAGGTGGCTGATGCCAAAGTACCCGCCGCTCGCGACCGCCGACGGCGAGCCCGATCCGACCGCCTCCGCCTACCACCGTATCCTCGACCCTTTCTACGGCGGCGCCTTCGAGTCCGGACATCAGGTCCGGATGGTCCACGCCCGCCAACTGCACGACCTGAGAGGGGAACGCGAGGGCCTGGCGCCCGAGGAGGCCGCACGCCGGCACCCGCTCCTCGTCGTCCCGGCGCTCTGTCTCGCCCACGACGACACCCTCGACTGGCTCGCCGCCTACGCCCACGCCGGCGGCCACCTCGTGCTTGGTCCCCGCACCGGCGACGCCGACCACGAGGCGCGCGCCCGCCACGAACCGGCACCGGGACGGCTGACGGCCGCCGCGGGCGTCCACTACGACGAGTTCAGCGATCTGGAGCAGCCGCTACCCGTCTCTGTGGGGACGGTACCCGGCCGCGATCTCGCCCGGGCCCTCGCCGCCTGGCACGCCCCGAGGGTCGCGGCGACGGACCCGAGCGAGCGGTGAGGAAGGGCGTGTCGGAGGACAGGGCCTCGACTGTGAGCGGCTTCCCCCGGCCGTGTCGAGGGTGGTCAGCAGGGCGCCGGTGGCGTCGGGACGCTGGCAGCGGGATGGTGTCGAGCGGGGATCGCGGGTGCGATGCTCGATCTCGCGGCGCCTGGTGGCAGGGAGGTCCAACAGACCGCTCACACTGCGAGCGAGCGTGGACTTGCCGGTACCCCTGATACCGGCCTCCAACCTTCGCTCCATGGCCGCGACCTATGCATCGGACTCCCGGGCCGCGGAGGTCAGAGACATGTCCGCATAGCGCGCGCCCGCCACCTGCCCGGCGATAGGCTCCAGCACGGCCAACTCGTCGGCGCTCAGCGTGATCCGGGTGGCCCCGGCGTTCTCCAGCAGGCGGCTGCGCTTTCGGGTCCCGGGGATCGGCACCACGGTCAGACCGCGCACCTCGGCACGCTGATGCAGCCAGGCCAGTGCGATCTGCGCCGTGGTAGCCCCGCGCTCGGCCGCGATCTCTTGCACCGGGGCGAGGAGCGCGGTGTTCGCCTTGGCGTTGTCACCGGTGTAACGCGGCAGTAGCTTGCGGAAGTCGCTTGCGGACAGCTCCTTGTCCGCGTCGGAGAAGGAGCCGGTCAGAAACCCCCGGCCGAGCGGCGAGTACGGTACGAACGCGACACCGAGGTCGGCGGCCGCGCCCACGACACTGTGCTCCACGTCCCGGCTGAACAGCGACCACTCCGTCTGCACGGCGGCGATGGGGTGCACGGCGTGCGCCTCGCGCAGTTCGGCACCGGTGACCTCGCTCAGGCCGAGGTGCTTGACCTTGCCCTCCCGCACCAGCTCGGCCATGGCGCCGACCGACTCGGCCAGCGGGATCCCGGGGTCGCGGCGGTGCATGTAATAGAGGTCGATGACCTCGACGTCCAGACGGCGCAGACTCGCCTCGACGGCCGTCTTGATGTAGCCGGGATCGTTGCGGATGGCACGGTAGCTCGGGTCGTCCGCTCGGTATTCGATGCCGAACTTGGTGGCCAGGGTGATCTCGTCGCGGTGCGCGGCCACGAACGGCGCGAGGAACTCCTCGTTGGCGCCGACGCCGTACATATCGGCTGTGTCGATCAGGGTGACACCCGCCTCGACCGTTGCCTCCAGAGTGTCCCGGGCCGCGACGTCGTCCGTCTGCCCATAGGCGGCGCTGATGCCCATGGAGCCGAAGCCCTGGACGCCGACCAGGGGGCCGCCGGTGCCCAGCTCGACCTTGCGGATCTGTTCGATGGTGTTGCCCATGATGACGCTCAGGCCATTTCCGACGCCTGGCCGGCGCCCGCGTAGAAGTCGATCTTGCTGTCCAGCAGGGTGAGGGTGTCGTGCAACTCCGCGATCCGTGCGAGGACTTCGCGCCGGGTCTGCTCCAGCATCCGCTGCCGTTCGCCGTAGGTCTCCGGCCCTCGGCGGACCATCTCGGCGTAGCGCACCATCTCCGCGACCGGCATACCGGTCAGCCGCAGCTTGGTTACACAGTCGAGCCACTCCAGATCCCGGTCGTCGAACCGCCGTTGGCCGGTGTGCGAGCGCTCCACCTGTGCCATCAGGCCGATCTGCTCGTACCAGCGCAGCGTGTGCGGGCGGAGTCCCGTGAACGCCGCGACCTCACTGATCGTGTACCGGCCCTGGCCGTCGGGCCGAGGCCGCGCCGACTCGGCGGACGTACAGGAGTCCACGGGCGAGGAGTGCACGGGGGTGCTGTCGATCACCGTCATGTGGATCAACGTAGATCGTTCAAGTGCACTTCAAGCAAGTGCCCTCGGTGAACCTGGCCTCAGCGTCGGAGATCAGGGGTAGATCTTCTGGTGCGCGGCGAGCATGCCGACGAACTTCTCGATCCGCGCCGCACGGGTCTGCGGCTTCTTGGCGTCCTGGATCCGGTAGAGGATCGCATAGCGGTTGCGGCTGTCGAGCGCGGCGAAGAAGTCGGCCGCAGTCGGAGAAGCGTCGAGAGCCGCTCGGAGGTCGTCGGGGACCGTGGCCGTGCGCTGATTGGCGTACGCCGCCTCCCAGCGCCCGTCCGCCTTGGCCTTCTCCACCTCCCGCAGGCCGGCCGGTCGCATCCGGCCCTGCTCCGCGAGTTCGGTGGCCTTCTGCCGGTTCACCTTCGACCACTTGCTCCTCGGCCGACGCGGGGTGAACCGCTGCAGCCAGTACCGCTCGTCCAGCTTCTTCTTCTGCCCGTCGATCCAGCCGAAGCAGAGCGCCGACTCCAGCGCTCCGGCGTAGTCGACGCCGTCGATTCCGGAGTCCTTCTTCGGGATCTTCAGCCACACACCACGCACGTCCGCATGATGCTCCTCCAGCCACATCTCCCACGCCTCCTGCGCGGCGAAGGCCAGAACCGGATCGGCCCCGTTCGGTGCATCACCTGACATGTGCCTCATCAAAACCCACGCCGGTGACGCGGTCAATCCGTCCCGGCGGCGGGTCCGATCAGGAGACGGAGCCGCTTCCGCCGAGCACCCACGGGCCGTGCCGGGGCCGCACCGGCGAGCGACCCGCCGGTGCGCGGCGAAACGCGAGCCATCCGCCGGTGCGGCGAAACCGCGCCTTCCTCGGCGTACCCCCCTGCACGTGAGCGACGGGGCCCTGGCGCCGCTCGTGCCGGTCAGGGAGAGGGAGGGACGAGGACGCGCCCCGCGACCGCGGCCGCGACGCGCTCACATCGCGCACCGCACACTCATGCGGCGTACCCCCCGTCCACCGAAAGTTCCGCACCCGTCACATACACCGCGTCCGGTCCGGCGAGATGAGCCACCGTGGCTGCCACCTCCTCGGCCGTTCCGTAGCGGCCCAGGGCGGTCATGGCCGCCTGGTCGGACGCGAAGGGACCGTCCGCGGGGTTCATGTCGGTGTCGGTCGGACCCGGATGCACGATGTTCGCCGTGATCCCGCGCCCGCCCAGCTCCCGGGCCAAAGCTTTCGTCAGCCCGACGACCGCCGACTTGCTCATCGCGTAGAGCGTGGCGCCGGGGCCCGGCGTGTGGTGGGTGACGCAACTGCCGACGGTGATGATCCGTCCGCCGGGCGCCATCAGCGCCGCTGCGGCCTGGGCGGCCAGGAACATCCCCCGTACGTTCACGGCGATCAGGTGGTCCACGTCGGCGAGCGACAGGTTCTCCAAGGGCTGCATCAGTCCGACGGCCGCGTTGTTCACGAGGATGTCCAGGCCCCCGAGTGCCTCGGCCGCACGGCTCACCGCACCCACCGCTTCCTCGGCGTCCGCGGCGTCGGCGCGCAGCGCGACCGCCCGCCGCCCCAGTGCCTCCACCGCCCGCACCACCTCCTCTGCAGCCTCCTTCCCGTGCACATAGGTCACGGACACGTCTGCGCCCTCCTGCGCCAGGCGCAACGCCGTCGCCGCACCGATGCCCCGGCTGCCACCGGTGACGAGGGCCTTCTTGTCCCTCAGGTTTGCCTGTGAAGTCATGCGTCCATCTCACCGCCGAGGCCCGAGGAACACTGGCGGCGAACGGACCTCGACTTTCCGGGCGAGGGGCATGGGACACGGCGTCTTGCCAGAAGACGAAGGGCACCAGGCGGTTCGTTCTGCCGCGGTGGTCCGTGTACGCGAGGCCGAACGCGGCTATGAGCAGTCGCTCGTCGGTGCTGATGCGCCAGACACAGGCGGCCGTCAGCAGCGCTGTCACGATCAAGGTCGCCGGCACGGCGCAACACCTCGTACCCGACCCAGCAAAGGATTCCCAGGACGGAGAGCAGACTGGGAGAGCCATCGCGCACACTCCTCACCTTCGGCGATGTCACCATCCACGGTGGCCCACGAGCGCCCCGGAAAGCACGCACCCACGGGTGGAAATGCTCTCCACCCCGGGGGTGAAACCCACGCCGTGCGAGGAGTGGGGCAAGCGGCGTTGTCGGCTCTGTCGCAGCGCGACGGGGGAGGACCAGGTCGGCGCCCTCGGCGGAGGCGGGCTGGCTGACTTGGCGGGCGGACGCACAGGTGGGCGGACCGACGGGTGGGCGGATTGGTGGACTGGAGGCGTCCGTCGCCTGCACACCGCCGTCCACCTTCGCCATTCCTCATGGGGTCCCCGTGCCGCCGCTCGGGCAGGTCGGACGACGCCAGAGTCCCCGCTCCACCCGCACTCCCCGGCGGCGCCGACCAGGTGTGAGCTCGGTGATGTACGTGGACCGGGGCGTTGTCAGTGGCGGGCCGTAGGGTGCGGAGCATGGCCCGGTTCGGGAGGCGATGGGGGTAATGATGGTGCGCAGGCCGGTCGAGGGAGAAGTCCCCGTCAGCTACGGTCAGATGTATGTCGAGAGCGATCCGGACAGCTACGGCCCGGACCTCGCGGAGGCGTTCGCCGGCCAGTCCTCCGGGCTGTGCGGGGCGGCGATTCCCGGAACCCTGTGGCTTTCCACCGGGCTGCACACGGGCGACGTAGGTTTCACGGCCGAAGTGCACGACGAGGCTCCGCCCTTGGATCCCAGCTGGGAGGACGTCGTGGAGGTGTCCTTCCGCCCCGTCTCGGACAGTACCGCGTTCGTGCTGTGGGGAGGCGACGGCTCGTGGGAGCTGGATCTGGAACAGACCGATTACCGGGTCCGCTACTGCGCCAAGGGCATGGACGCGGCGGATCAGGAGGACACCCGACTGGACGGCGAGCCACAACTGGACTGCTATCTCCTCCAGTTCTGGCCGTCGCCGCCCGCGCCGGACCGGGTCGTGAAACAGACCTCGGCGATTGCGGAGTACTGGCACGACTACGCCCGCCGGCTGCCACCGCCTCCCACACCGGCTGAACGCGCCGAGGTCCTGTGCCAGGCACGCCTCGCGGAGGAGGAGGCGCAAAGAGAGCGCGAGCTGGCCTATGAACGCTGGGAGTGGGGCGGGCGGTCACCGAGCCAAGCGCTGCGCGAGGTCGACGGCAATGTACACGGACTGCTCCGCTTCGACGCGGCGCTCGTGCACGCCATAGACGCGGTCGGCCCCGCCACCCAGCGGGCGGTGGCCCTGCTTGCCGCGCGCCGCGCGTGTGAGGCGGCGGGGCTGACGGAGCTGGACTGGATCGCCGCGGGACTCACCGCCGTCACCGAGGGACGGCCGCTGCCGCCGCCGCTGGACGACGAGGACCATGTGTGGCAAGCCCTCGACGCCGACCCGCGTGTCCCGGATCGGACCGTCCGCCGGGCCGTGCCGCCCGAGCGCCCGCCCTTCGAGAGGCCGCGCCCCTGGGAGGAGGTGTACCTGCCGATTCCTGTGTCCGATCCGACCGAGCTGGTCGTGAGCCCCGCGGCCGAGTGCGTGCAGGCGTCGACGACGCCGGCCGAGCCGCCGACCCCCGAGTCCATGGGAGAGCCCACCAGAAAGACGGAATACACCCTGAGGGTCACGATCGGCGAGCCGGACCCCTCCTTGCCCTTCTCCCAACCACACATGGCCCTCCCCGCACTGCTCGGCGCCGCCGAACGCGACCCGCTGCAGGCGGCTCTGGACGCGGTGTTCGCGGGCATCGCCACGTACGGCGAGGACTACCCCGTCCTGCTGCGGGAGATCTGGTCGGTGTGCGAGGGCAGCAGCTCGTAGCACCGGCGGGTGGCTTCGGTACTGCGGCTTCAGCGGGCCACCTCCGGCCAGGCGCTTACTGGCCGGGCTGCTGGGGCCGGCGCTGTCGGGTGGCTGGACGGGCCAGCTGCCGCGGGTGGTGCCACGGGATCGGCTGCCACGGGCCAACGCCCTCGACGCCATGACCTTCGGCCTGGCCGGCCTGGCCCGGTCCGGTGCTGTCCGGTGGCCTGGCCCAAGGGCTGGGGGCGTCGACGGCCGTCGTGGTGTCGGCGGCGCTGATCGGCTCGGCGGCGCCCGCGGCGTGGACCCTGCCGGGGCGTCCCGCGCCGGTGCGGGAGATTCGGCGGGGTTCGCTGATCGGCGACCTCGCCGCCGGACTGCGGGTCATCGTCGGGAAGCCCCGGCTGGCGCGGGCGACCCTGGCCTCCGCCGTGTGCTGTGTGGCGCAGGGCATGCTGACAGCCTGTGTTCCGCTGCTGGGGGACCGTGTTCTCGGCAGCGCGGGCCGCGGCGCACTGCTGCTGTCGGGTGCGGCCGTCTCCGCCCTGCTCGCCAATGCCGTCCTCGCACGGTTTCCGCAGTCGGTCACCCCGGACTCGGTCATCTGGGGCGCCGCTCTGATCCAGGCCGGTGCGCTTGCCCTCGCGGCAACGGGACGTCCGGCCGTGCTCGTCCTGGGCCTGCTGCTGTCCGGAATCGGCGAGGGGCCGCAGCTCACGGCCTTGTTCGCGGTACGTCACCGGGAGGCTCCGGACCACCTGCGCGGCCAGATCTTCACCACCGGCGCCAGCCTGAAGATCACCGCCTTCGCATCCGGCGCGGCCATCGCCGGCCCGCTCGCCACCTGGTCACTGCCTGGCACACTGGCCACGGCAGCTGGCGTCGCGGCCCTCGCGGTGCCGGCCTTCTTCGGCGTACGGCCGGGCGTCGTCGAACGGCCCGAGGAATCGGTGCTGCGGGACTGACGCACTCGTCCGCGGGCGTCGTGGAACGGCCCCAGGAATTGGTGCGTCGGAACTGACGCACTCCTCCGCGGGCGTCGTCGGACCGTCGGATGACCGGTGCTGCGGAACCGACGCGCCCGACCGTGGACGTCGTCGGACGCTCGGAGGAGTCGGCGCTGCCGACCTGACGCACATGTTCTCCGTGGTCGGGACAGATGCGTGATGATATGTGTAAACCATAACGATCTCGGCCCAGCCCTTGTGCGCCGGCAGATCCGCCCTAGCCTCCTGACATGGCATTTCTTTCAAGTCGCCGCAAGCGGGCCCGCCTTGCTCCGGAGCTGGACGACCAGGATCTGGGCAGGCTGCTGAAGTCGCTCGTGGCGACCGCCAGGACCGGCACCATCGCGACCACCGAGCTATGTGTGGCGCAGATGTCCCGCCTCCTGGAGCAGGACCCGGGCGACTGGGACCGCCGGACGCATCGGATGGACGTCCTGGCGGGATACCTCGCCGGCTCGCGTCTGCCGCGGTCCTGGGTCACACGTGAGCCGCGCAGTGCGGACGCGCTGGTCCTGCACGCCTGGACCCAGGTCGCACAGGCCCGCACCCAGGGGCGTCTGGACGACCCGGCAGGCACCATCGACGCTTGTCTGCGGGCGGCCGAACTCGCCCCGGAGGATCCCACCCCGTGGGTGGCCCTCCTCGCGGTGGGCCGCCTGGAACGCCGGGAGCAGTCCCAGATCTTCGGGGTGTGGAACGAGATCCTCGCCCGCGATCGCTGGAACCGCGAGGCCTACCTGAGCATGCTCAACTACCTCAGCCCGGAGGAGGCGGGCTCGCGCGTCCAGGTCATGGACTTCGTGGACACCCTGCGCGCCCGCATGCCTGCCAACGCGCCGTGCGTGGCGACCGAACTCACCGCTCAGGTCCTCCAGTACCACGCCATCCTCGACCGGGGCGGGTTCGAAGCCCTGGTCGCGCGCAACCACTGGTCCCAGGAAATGGCCGCACAGGCCCTCGACCGCGCGGCGCACACGTGGAGCCAAGCCGGGTTTCTCCGGCATGCCAAGGCGCTCGCCGACCTCAACCTCCTGGCCTACGCGCTCATGGCTGCGGACCGGCGTGGCGAGGCAGGAGCCGTCTTCGAGGCGGTCGGCGGCATCGTCACCGCGTGGCCCTGGCAGACCGGCGGTGAACCGCTGGCGGAGTTCGACCAGTCGCGGCACAAGGCCACTGTCGGTCGGTGAGTCGTGGCGGGATGTGTCTGACGCATCATCAATTCGGCTGACGAAACCGGCGACGGCAAAGGGACCACAGCCGCACCGGACCAGCCCCGTCCGGGACTCGGCGACACCCTCGGTGCCGGCCGGGACCGCCCCCGCGCGGGCTGTGACAGCCCTGCGGCGCCCGGCACGGTCAGGACGAGGCAATGAGCCACGGCTCACTCGCCGGCGCAATGGTCGAAGGCTCACGCCGGCGCAATGGGCCGCGGCTCACTCGCCGGCGCCCGGCTGGGACTCCTCTGTCTTCGCCGGCGCCGGCACCGACGCGGTGGGGAGCGTGTAGAAGACCGACGAGCCCTGCTTGCTGCGCTGGGCGCCGTTGCGGGCCACGAGGTTCTCCAGAGTGGTACGGATGACCTTGGTCTGGATCTCCCGTTCGGGGTGTGCCTTGCCGAGCGCCTCGGAGACCTCGGCAGCGGAGCGCGGCTCCTGCTGCGCCGCGAGATGGCGGCGGACGAGTTCGACGAGCGTGGGCTGAGCCGTCTGACCGGCCGCCTTCTTCGTCGCGGACTTGGTCACCGAGGGCTTCTTGGCGGACCGCTTCTTGGGCTCCGCCTGCTCCGCCGTCGCCTTCTTCGGCGCGCGGCGCGTGCCGGACACAGTGCGGGACGCGGCGCCGGACGTGGTGTCGGGTGCGGTGGTGGACTGCTTCCGCGGGGCGGGGACCACGGGAGCCTCGGTGGTGGCAGGTGCGCCGACCGAGGTCACGACGCCGAGCGCCTCCTGCATGCTCACCAGAATGGTGTGGTCGTGCTGCAGCGCCGCCAACTGCTCCTCCAGGGCGGCGATTTCGTCGGTGATGCGCTCCTGTTCCTTGACGTTGTGCTCGAGGTCGTTGGTCACCTGGCTGACGTACTGCGACGCCAACTCGGTGACGGGTGCGGTGGGCTCAGGCATCTGTCGCTCCGATCGTGACTGTGGTGCGCCCCTTCGCCTGCGGTTGTGGCAAGTCGGGAGCGGGAGTTGTGTGACGGGTACCCCGGCAGAGCGGGAGTTGTCCTGCGGGATGGCCCGACACATGGATGATACGGATCGACTGACCTGTTTCTAGCCACTGAATCCTGTGCGTTGCGCGGTTGACGACGCGGGAAGGGCCCGAAATGCCACTGCAGTCGCCACCACTCGGCACCACTCGCCACCACTCGACAGGACATGACGGCGCCGCCGAACCGATGGTCAAGACATGGCACCGCCCGCAGAACGCGGCCATGGGGTCGTTCATCTCGCACGACGGCGCCGAACTCGCTCACGGTCCGCCGTGCCGCCGGACCTCGCCGCCTGCCGCTGTGACCGGCTCGTCGACGATGTGGAAGCCCTGCGTCGAACCCTCTGCCTGGACCGCATGGACCCTCTCGCGCACAGCGCCGGAGCCAATCCGGCATCGCGACCTCTGAGCCGCCACCCCGAACGCATCGACAGGCTCGCGCTCATCACGCCCGGTGTCGGAGCCGTCGGCCCGACCATCACCGACCGGCTCCGGCGCGAGACCGTACGGTCCCGCCGGACGAGCCATGGTTTCCGGCGGCGTTCACGGCTCTGGAGGCGATCGCCGCGGGCGCGGCCACGATCGAGGACTTCCGGGCCATCGCGCCGTTCTCCTAAGGCCGTTGGGACGAGGCGGCCTGGCCCACAGTGCGGCGGCGGACGAACAGATGAACCGGGACATCCTGGCCGTGTTCGGCGCCGGGAGGGCGTTCGCCCCCGAAGCCGCCCGCGCCGCGCTCGCCCGCATCGAGGGACCGGTGCTCCTGCTCGCAGGTGAGGTTGACCCCGGCGCCCCGCTGACCACGATGGCCGAGTGCGCTGCCCTCTTTCCGCGCGCCCCCTCGTCGTACCACCCGGAGCCGGACACGTCCTGTGGCTGGACGACGCGGACCGGTTCGGGGCAACCACCGTCGCGTTCCTGCACGGAGCGACCGCGCATGCGCCCTGAAGCCGTCGATCCGCGCGTGCGAGACTCGGCAGTCGGCGTGCGCCAGGCGGTGTCCCGGCCGCCGCGTGTGTGGCACCGCGACCGGCGCACGACGCTCATTTTCTACAGAGCGTGCTCGCTTCTACAGGGGGTGCTCGCGCAGCCAGGTCAGGACCCGCTGGGCGTGCTCGTTCGGCGGGAAGACCGGGTAGAAGACATGCTCGATCACGTCGGCGTGGAGGACGAGCGTCAGCCGCTTGAACAGCCGCATCCCTTCGACCTCGAACGTGGGCAGCTCGAGCGCGGCGGCCAGGTCGAGGGCGGGGTCGGAGAGCATGTCGAAGGGCAGACCGAGGCGCTCCACCACCTCGCGTTGATAGTCGGTGTCCTGGCTGGACAGCCCGTAGACACGGCCGGCACCGGCTTCGAGGAGGTCCCGGAAGTGGTCGCGGAAACCGCATGACTCGGGAGTGCAGCCACGAGCGCCGGGAATGGAGTTCCAGCCCTCCGGCAGGTCGGTGCCGGGCCGGCCGGTGAGGGGGTAGACATAGACGACCGTGCGCCGCGGGCCGAGCGCGTCCAGGCGGACGGCGCGCCCGGCCGTGTCGCGCAGGGTGAGACCCGGCACCTTCGTGCCCGGCAGATGGTCCGCCGCGCCGTCGTCCTCGGGGACCGGCAGGTCCGCGGGCAGTGCCAGATAGTCCATGACTCCTGTGCCTTTCTCCTCGGGAGCTACGACGCCGCTGCCCCGGTGGGCGGCGGCGTTGAGGTGGGTGATCAGCACCGCGCGGCGCGCACTCAGGGCCTCGATGCGCTCGGTCAGCTCGTCGATGGCCTCGCGGTAGCCGGCCAGCGAGGCGGGGCAGTCGTCCGCGTAGACGCGCCCGGCCGCCAGGCACTCGAGGAAGGGCCGGGTGCGCTCCACGGGGATGCCCAGCCGGTGCAGCGTCCTGATCTCCCGTACGAGGCGTACGTCGTCCTCGTCGTAGTTCCGGTAGCCGTTGGCGAGCCGCTCGGGTGCGATCAGCCCCAGCGACTCGTAGTACCGCACCGCTTTGGTCGTCACGCCGGCTTGACGCGCCAACTCGCTGATCCTCATGCCGCTCACCTCGCTCAAACGCTAAACCCTGCCCTCGGGGGCAAGGTCAAGCCGGGGGGAAGCCGAGTGGCTCGGATGGACTGGAGTGGGATCACCCGCGCAGGTCGTGCGCCCCGGAAGGATGTGTCACGGCCTGCCGATTGCCGGCTTCGATCCGCCTGATCACGAGATCCGAGCCCATGCCATGGAACAGCACACTTCCCAGTACGCAGAGCACGGTGGCCAGCAGGATCGTGTCGGCGGGAACACCGTCCGGCAGCCCGTTGAAAGCGATCAGGCCGAACACGATCGTGGTGGTTCCTCGCGGACCGAGCAGGCTGAGCAGCAGCCGGTCCCGGCGGGCCAGTGACGAACCGAGGAGCGAGACCAGGACCGGAACGATCCGGATGACCGTGAGTGCCGCGAGGCAGAACAGGATGGCCTGCCAGCTCACTCCGACGGAGAAGGTCACCACTGTCGCGATACCGACGACGAACCACATGGTCATGGTCATCAAGGCGGTGACGTCCTCGAGCAGACTGAAGTCCCGGGAGACCGTGCTGGAGCCGTGGGCCTGCCGCGGCCCGGTCGCGCCGCGAATCCTGCGAGCGACGAGGACGCGATGAACGTAGCGGAAGGCGATTCCGCACACGAAGGACGTCACGAATCCGTTGCCGCCGATCTCGACCCCTGTCGTGTAGGCGATCAAGGGGGTCAGCACCACCGAGATCCGGCGGGACTGGTCTGTCGTCCATCCGGCTCTGTCGGCCTGGTGCAGCAGCCAGCCGACGACGCTGCCGATCACCAGTCCCGCAAGAACGGCTTTCGCGGCCTGGGCGGCGGCGGTGGCCAGAGCGTCCATCGGTGTGTGGATGGTGGAACTGCCGCCGGCCAGCAGGAGTGCGAACAGGAAGAGGGGCGAGACGATGCCGTCGTTGTAGCCGCTCTCGACGTTCAGCACGCTCCGCACCCGTGCTGACAGCCGGGGATCCCGTACGACCTGCTCGCTGGGCGCGAAGTCGATCGGGACGACGACGCACGCGAGGACCAACGTCATGGCCCAGGACAGATCCGGGAAGGCCAGCTTGCCCACCAGCATCGCCGCGCCGAGGCTCAAGGGGAGAGCGATGAGCAGCACCCGGGTGACCAGCCTGGGGGAATTGCCCCAGAGCCTGCCGCCGCGCACCTCCGTGGCATCGACGAACAACAGGAAGGCGAGGATGATTTCGGCGGCATGCTGGGCCACTTCCGTGTTCAGCACGGCAATGACCGAATTCTCCACGCCGATTCCGACCAGGATGCCGGCCAGCACCATGGCCGCCGGTGCGCCGAGGTGCCAGCGTTGCAGTCGGAGCGCGGCAAGCGAGCGGATGAGAGCCATCACCGCGGCGGCGAGAATGGTGGGGAGCAAAGTCGTGGAGCTTTCGTTCAGTACCGGTGGGTGACGGATCCAATGACAGTGAGAGTAGCGGCCGGCCGCAGATCAGGGGATTTCTTGCGCATCGCAATGACGAATTAAGAGGGCTGGTACACGGTTACACAGGCTGGTGCACGGAGAGAATTATCTGCTTGAAATCGTTGCCGTTCACGGCCGGGTCGCGGCGGAACATCAGGACCGACGACGCCTCCCTCGGCGAGCGGGGAGGCGTCGGCCCGGTCGGAGCGCGGTCAGAGGCGGCGTGCCCCGCGCAGCCCTTGTGCGTAGTAGCCGTCGCCGTCGAGCCGTGAGGTGCCACCCTTGTCACCCATGGTGGGGCCGTTGGCGTTCTTCCGGCTGGAGATGAAGCGGGGGTGGTCGGCGGTGTCCAGGCCGAGGTAGATACCGATGTGCCCGATCCGCCCGCCGGACAGCTCCCGTGTTCTGAAGAAGACCAGGTCGCCGGGCTGGAGCCCCTGGATGATGTCGGGGCTGCGGTCGGCGAGGGGGATCACCGGTATGCCGAGCGGCCCGTGGGCGATCGCGTCGGCGGTCCGCTGCAGCCCGCTGCCCGCCGGGCTGTCCCTGCTGTTCAGCAAGAGCCCCGAGCGGTATCCGTACACCAGCCGGACATAGCCGGAGCAGTCGACGGAGCGTCGGCGGTCCTTCTCGGGGCGGCGGGTGACACCGTCGGGGAAGGTCCAGGGGAGGCCCAGGTAGTCGTAGAAGTCCGAACCCATGCGCCGCTTTTCTTCCCGAGCAGGGCCGGGGTCGCCGGGAACGTCGGGTCCGTAGTGGGCGGCACCGCTGTATGTGACTCCCGCTGCCGTCGTCCGGGCCGGGGCGCCGGCGATGTAGTCGAAGGCCGTGGCGAGGATGTCAGGATCGCGGCTGCCGAGCCGGGACTTGAGCCAGGTCTTGAACCAGTCGCTCTGCTCCGCGCCACGGGCCCATGCCTGGGGCAGCAGCCGCACCCAGCTGTTGGTGACGACCTCGGCATCCGTCGTGCGCGGCTCCGCGAAGGTCCTGCCGGGACCTGTCAGTACGGCCGTACGGGCGCCGTCGGTGAACGTGGCGACGACGGCGCCGTGCCGGTCGCGGGCGACCGTGCGGTCGGGATTGCCGATCCGCTCGAATTCCAGCGGGCCGCTCCTGGCCCGGATTCCGGCACCCGGTGCTGCCGGTGGCTGGTCGGTGCGGTGCCTGAACTGCAGGGTCAGCACGCAGCTCGCCACGAGGAGGGCGGCTGTCACCAGGAAAAGGGCCCCGTTCCTGGGCAGGGAGAGGTTCCGGATTCTGGGCAGGAGGCGTTTCACTGGTCAACTCCGGTGGGGGGGAAGGGGAGATGCCGCCGCATGTCGGAGAAGGGGGCGGCTCATGTCGTGGGCAGGGCGCCCAGCAGCAGCCCGGACACCAGAATGACGTAGGTGGCGAGAGTGACCGTGCTGGTGGAGAGGACCGTCGCTGTCTTGGGCTGCCTCTCCAGCTGGTAGGCGATGAGCCCGGGGACGATGAACCCGAGGGCCTGATGGGCGAACAGCAGGGGGAACTCCCGCTGGAGCAACAGGGAGAGCCCGGCCTGGAGCAGGACACCGGTGAGCACGACGGCGGCGAACAGCCGCTTGCCGTAGAGGATGACGAAGCGCTGCAGCAGCTTGGTCAGCAGGTACGTCAGGCCTGCCATGCCCGCGACCATGGCGGCGCGCCGCAGATCCTCGACGAGGGTGAGGGCGAGCCAGCCGGGGGTGATCATGCCGCCCGGTGAGAGGTTCGTGGTCAGGTAGCACATGAGGGAGAACACCAGACCGAGTGCGATGCCGATGGCGGCGATCTGGGGTGTGACTACTGCGGGGATCAACGGGACTCTCCGGGGGAGGAGTTGGGGTGAGCGCCGGGCGGTGTGGGGGCGTCGCTCGGGGTGGCGGGGCCGGTGGCGTCCTCGGGGTGGTCGGGCACGAGTGCGGTGAGCCGCTCCAGGAGGAGTTCGCCCTGCCCGTGGATGTTGCCGATGGCGACGAGCGAGGAGTCCGGCCCCAGGTGGGCGAGCAGGTCCGTGGTGAGCCGGTCGGGGTCGCGGCGGTCGCCGCCGAGATCGACGACGTTCCCGGTCCAGTGGGCGGGTATGGCGTCGGCGGCCGACTTGGTGGGATGCCCGATGAGGAACACCGTCTCCGGGTCGAGCTCGGGGATGAGCGCGCCCATCTGCCCGTTGCGCTCGACACGGTCGGGACGGCAGTTGATGACGACGTGCAACGGACGGTGGACGGCGCCCAGTTCGAGCAGCTGCTTGATGTTCATCAGCGTCGACTCGGGGTCGTTGGCGGCGAAGACGTTCGCGAACCGCAGGCGCTTGCCGTCAGGGGTGCGGTACCGCTCGACGGAGAGCACCCCCGGGTCCGGTGGCGCGTCGTACATGCCCTTCAGCGCGGACTCGCGGTCGATGCCGAGCAGTTCGGCGACCACGAGTGCGATGGCGACGTTCTCCTTGAAGGTGAACCAGCTGAAGCCGCGCAGTTCCTCGTCGGTGACGATCTCCGGGTCGGCGTAGACCAGCTCGCAGTTCCGGGCGTCGGCCTCCTCCTGGAGGATGTGGAAGCGCTCCTTCTCCGCCGTGACACAGACACCGCCCTCCGGCAGGGACCGGCACAGGGAACGTGCCACGTCGTCCAACGTCGGGCCCATTTCGGCGAGATGGTCCTCGCGGACGTTGCAGAGCACGCCGATGGTGGAGCGGATCAGCTTGGACTGGTTGATCTCCTGGAGCGCGGGCATGACCGCCATGCACTCCATGACCAGGACATCGGGCTGGTAGGACGCGGCCCGCCGGACGATGCCGATCTGCTCCACGACGTTGGCGATGCCGAACTTGCGGTAGACCGGCTCCTCGGTGGCATCGGGGTGGATGAACCGGGCCGCGGTGCCCGTGGTCTTGGCCACGGTCACCAGGCCGCTGCCGCGCAACGCGCCGGCGCACAGCCGGGTGATGGAGGACTTGCCGCGAATGCCGTTGACCAGCACACGGGTGGGTATGACGGCGAGATTCGCGTCATGGCGGCGCTGTTCGACGACGCCTGCGACGAGCAGGCCGGCGCAGCACGTCAGCAGGACGCAGTACAGGAAGAGCATGTCGGGTCAGCTCCTGGGACCGGGGCCGGACAGGGGCGTGGAGGCGGCGGGCGGCCCGTCCGGGGATCCGGGCTCGGGCGGTGCGTCGGCGCGGGGGAGGCGCTGTCTGATCAGTTCGAGGCTGCGGGCGATGGATCCCACCTCGTCGTGGAAGCGCGGGTAGAGCACTGTTCTGCGATCCCCGGCGGCCAACGCCTCGGCGCCCCGGGCGACGTCACGCAGCGGACGTACGACGACGAGGTACAGCCAGCCGAGGCAGAGAGTGCCGGTCGTCAGCCCCAGCAGCCCGACGAGCATGATGCGCCGCTGTGCCTCGTACTCGGGCAGCCCGATCCAGAACACCGGCCTGATCGAGGCGACCTTCCAGCCGAGTGCGCTCGCGACACCCAGATTCTCGTTGAACGGCGCCACGGCGGCGACCGCCGGATTCCTCCAGCCGAGCAGCACCTCGGCGGAGCCCTTGGCCGTGCGCGCGGCCTCCATGTGTGCCCGCAGCCGGCCGTCGGAGACCCGCCCGAAGGCCACGAATCCCTTGTTGGACGCGATGACCCGATGCGCGGAGTCCACCAGCCACACCGAGCCGAGACCGGGCCGGGTGAGGATGCCGACCAGGTACTTGACCTTGAGCTCGCCCACGACATAGCGGCGTCCGGACTTCGCCGGCGCGCCCTTGCCCGGCTGGGCGGCCACGGCGGCGATCACCGGTTCCTTGCCGGAGGTGTTCGTCTGCATGACCCCGGGCTTGGTGCGGACCTTCTTCGGGGTACGGGGTTCATGTCCGGCGCGGACGAGGATCTCGCCGGCGTCGTCGACGACATACAGGGACTGATATCGGCCGTGCTGTTCCAGGGAGCTGTCGAGAACCTTGCGCGTCTCCTCCGGCCGGGAAGCGTCGACCACGGTGGCGAGATGGGCGAGATCCGCGTATCCGTCGTTGATCCCCCTGCGCACGCGGTCCGCCGTCGTCTCGGTGCGCTGCCGCTGGTCGTCGGAGATCAGGCGCGGTACGACCGTGGCGGTGTGCGGCCAGGTGCTGCCGAGCGCCAGCAGCATCGACGCGGGCCAGGCCAGCAGGGCGAACGAGCAGGTCAGCAGGACGGTACGCAGTCCGAGCCGACGCCGGCCCGCGCGGGTCCCGAGCAGACCGCGGCTCTTGCTCGATGGCTGCGCGACCGTCTCCTGCGACTGCCCGCCGCTTCCACGGAGTTGCAGGCGCAGTGCCTCCAGCGCGGCGCCGACCCGGGCAGGTTCCCCGAAGCGGTTCACGCGGACGGGAGCGGTGAGGTCGCCCCGGCCGAGCCGCTGTGCTTCGCGACGCAACCGCGACAGAGGACGCTGCACCACCATGTGGAGGACGACGGTGACCCCGGCCGCGAGGGTCAGCAACACGGCCGCGGCGAGGAGGGCAAGACGAAGGTCACCGGTCCCGGCCGCATGACGTTCGGTTCGCACCGTCGTGACGACCGTCAGTCCCAGTGCGCTGCTCGGACTCGCTTTCGCGGCGAGCCCCCGGGCCACTCCGGCGTACCCGACGGCGGTACGGGTGTTGCCTTCCTCCGCCCCGACGAGGCTGCCGCTCGGACCGTCGAAGCCGCCGCCGGCGGCGGTGTCCGACGGCCCCTTGCCCTGCGCCTCGCGTACGGCGTCACGGGCCAGCGCCTTGGCTTGGTCAGCGCTGGAGTGCGGCCCGGCCGAGGTGAGGGTCGCCCCGTCACGGTCCACGACGTGGAGCGTGTGATTCCTGCCGACGGTGATGCCCGGCACCTTCAGGCTCTGGGAAGCGACGAGCAACTCCTGCCTGTCGCCTTGTGACAGCGTCGCGAAGACCACCAGCCGGGTGACGCCCGAGTCGTCCCGCACCAGCCTCGGAGGCGGGTTCGCCGGCAGTCCACGAAGGTCCACCTTCCCGAGCGGTACGTCCTCGCCCCGCGCGGCGAGCAGCCGGCCGGTGGTCAGGTCGACGACGGCGGTTCCGCGCCACTTGCGGTAGGTCTGGTCGAGGAGGGTCAGCATTTTGTCCGCCGGTACGGACTTGGCGCCACCGAAGTCCGCGGCCGCCGCCCGCAGATCGGAGACGCTCTCGTCGACGGCTGCCTGCAGCGCGACCGCCCCGTCCTCGGCGATGTGCTGCTGGGAGCCGAGGACGGCCTCGGGAACGCCCCGATCGGCGTCGCTGCCGACGGCGAACACCGTCAAGCCCGCGACAAGCGCCAGCAGAAGCGGCAGTGCCGCCAGCGGCGGCCGTACACCTCCTAACACAGCCATGTCCGCCCGACGCCGAGCAGGGCGTCGCTTGGATATCGGGGATCGCGTGGTGGCCAAGAGGAATCCTTTCGAGCTCCGCCGATGTCGCGCGAAGCAATGAACAGAAGGTCTCGACTTGGCTGACGACGGGAATACTTCGCCGGTTTATCGGAGAGATGTGACGATGCTCACCCTCTGGCGATAGAATGCCCTTTCATTGTTGCAGAAAAGCGAAATCGCGCCGCTGGCCTGCCGGTTCGCAAGGCTTCGAAACCAAGTTCGATGGCTGGAATGCCTGGTTCGCGACATCCGCGCAAATGGCGAAATTTTGCTCCAGGGAGCGCGAAAGAATTATGTGGGCCGGTCGACAATTTCCCGCAAGGATCATTTTGCTTTTCTTCTGCGTTGTCCATCCCGCAGTCGGCTGGTCCACCCCCGCCGATTGGGGGGGGCCGGAGTTCGTCCGGGACGGCGATGGCTTCGTCACTCATGCTGCCGAGAAGTCGCTGTTGTCGGTGCGTAGTTGCTCGCCCCGGCCGACCGCGATCGGCTCATCGGCTCATGGTCCACCACTTGGGTACAGCAGCGGGTCAGTACGGCGAGGCCCGTGCGCCCACTGCGCCGCGCGCTTCGGGCGAGGCGCTCGCCGGCGCGACGGTCTTGCCGGTGAGCGGGCCGTCCCCGGCCGGAGGCGCGAGCCGGTCCAAGGCGTTCCTGAGAACGCCCGGCATCTGGCCGTTGTACGGGTGCGTGCCGACGAAGTGCGCGTGCGCGCCCCGTACCAGCTCTTTCGCGGTGTGCAACCGCGTCGGTTCCACATGCCTGTTCGACGTCCCGGTCGTACAGTGGGAGTCGCCCCACCGACAGGGTGTCGATTTCGTACTCGTCCCCGTCCGCCCGCGAGGCCAGCAGCCGGCGCACGGTGGCAAGAACGGAGGCGTTGAGCGAGTCCCGACGGATGTTTCCGGGGGACGAGGACAATCTTTGTCACGGTGGCTGGCCCTTCACCGGTGTCACGGGTTTCGCGGTTCCCGCTCCTGGCTTGCGTAGCCGAGCGGGTCCCTTGCGACGGGTCCCCTCCTGTCGACCGCCCTTCCCGAACACCTCCCGCGAACGTCCCGTGCCGGGCCCGTACCGGCTCGGGAGAACTTCAGGAGCCCCCCTCGTCCCCCGCCGGCCGTCGCCACTCATCCAGCACAACCACGCGGGGACGGTGCAATGAAGACTGCGAGCGCACTGATAGCCGGCACACCCCTCACGAGCCTGTGCCTGCCCGACCTGCTGACCCGTCAGGCCGCGCTGCGTCCGGAGGCCACGGCGGTCACCTTCCGGGAGGAACGGCTCAGCTACCGCGAGCTCGACCGGCAGAGCCGGGACCTCGGTACCCGCCTCGCCCGGCTCGGCATCGGCCCCGACACCTGCGTCGGTCTGTTCACCGAGCCGTCCCTGGACCTGATGACCGGGGTGTGGGGCATCCTCGGCGCGGGCGCCGCCTGTCTGCCGCTGTCCCCGGACTACCCCGAGGACCGGCTGCGCTACATGATCGAGGACTCCGGGGCGTCCGTCGTCGTGACGCAGGAACACCTGCGCGAGCGTCTGGCGGCCCTCGCACCGAGGGACGTCCTCGTACTCACGCCGGCGGAAGTGATGCCGGGCCCGGGCGACCGCACCGCCGTCCCCGACCGGCAGCCCGGCCATCTCGCCTACGTCATCTACACCTCGGGCAGCACGGGCCGGCCCAAGGGCGTGGGGATCGAGAACCGGGCCATCGTCGGCCAGCTCGACTGGCTCGCCTCCCGCGGCTACCTCGGACCGCAGGTCACCATCCTGCAGAAGACGCCCATGAGCTTCGACGCCGCCCAGTGGGAGATCCTCGCCCCGGCCGCCGGCACCCATGTCGTCATGGGCACCCCGGGCATCCACCGGGACCCGCAGGCCATCGTCGAGGCCGTACGCACCCACGGCGTCACCCACCTGCAGTGCGTGCCGACGCTGCTCCAAGCCCTCCTGGACACCGAGGAGTTCGCCTCCTGCACCTCACTGCGGCGCGTCTTCTGCGGCGGCGAGGCGCTCACCCACAAACTGGCCCGCGACTTCTTCCACGGGCTGCCGGGCACGTCCCTGGTCAACCTCTACGGCCCGACCGAGGCCACCATCAACGCCACCTTCCACGAGGTCGACCCCGCGGCCGTCGACGGCGGCACGTCCCGCACCGTACCCATCGGCGTGCCCGTCGACGATGTCTCGGCGTACGTCCTGGACGAGAAACTGGCACCGGTCGCCGTCGGCGTGGCCGGGGAGCTGTATCTCGGCGGCGCCCAGTTGGCCCGCGGCTATCTCGGCCGCCCCGAGCAGACCCGGGAACGCTTCGTCGCCTCGCCGTTCGAGCCGGGCGAGCGCCTGTACCGCACGGGTGACGTGTGCCTGTGGAACCCGGACGGCACCCTGCAGTTCGCGGGCCGCGCCGACAACCAGGTCAAGCTGCGCGGCTATCGCGTGGAGCTGGAGGAGGTGGCCTCGCGCATCGAGGAGCACATCTGGGTGCGCCGCGCCGCCGCGATCGTCACCGACGACCCGCGCACCGGCCATCCGGCGCTGGTCGCGTGCGTCGAGCTGAACCCCCGTACCGCAGCCGTCATGGACCAGGGCTCACACGGTGCCCACCACCAGTCCAAGGCGTCCAAACTCCAGGTCAAGGCACAGCTTTCCAACCCGGGCCTGCGCGAGCCGACGGAACTCGCGGGCCGCCCGGCCATCGCCCTGCCGGGCCGTGCGGCGACCCCCGAGCAGCGCCGGGAGACCTTTGCCCGCAAGACGTACCGCTTCTACGACGGCGGCCCGGTCACCCGCGAGGACCTCCTCGCCGTGCTCGTACCGCGCCCGGTCCCGTCGTACTCCCGGCCGCTGAGCGAGCTGACACCGGCCGAACTGGGCCGGATCCTGCGCTGGTTCGGCCAGTTCCACAGTGAGGAACGGCTGCTGCCGAAGTACTCCTACGCCTCACCGGGTGCCCTGTACGCCACCCAGCTGTACGTCGAGTCCGGCGGTGTCGCGGGTCTCGTGCCCGGCGTGTACTACTACCACCCGGTCGACCACAGCCTGGTCCGCGTCGGCGAGGGCACCGGCCGCTGCCCGGACGGCGGGCTGCTGGTGCACTTCCTGGGCAAGCGGCGGGCGATCGAACCCGTCTACCGGACCAACGTCCAAGAAGTACTGGAATTCGAGACCGGCCATATGGTGGGCGTGTTCGAGGAGGTGCTGCCCGCCCACGGCCTGACCATCGCCCCGCTCGGCCACTTCCCGCCGGTCAAGGACGTCCTGGACGTCGCCGAGGAGGACCACTACCTCGGCACCTTCGAGATCACGGCGAACGACGGCCGGCCCCGCCAGGACCCCACCGAGCTGTACGTCCAGGCCCACCCGGACCGCGTCGAGGGCCTGCCCGCCGGTCAGTACCGCTACCGCGACGGGGCGCTGGAGCGCATCGGCAACGAGCTGATCGAGGTCCGGCACGTCATCGCCATCAACCAGGGCGTGTACGCCCGCGCGAGCTTCGGGATCAGCGCGGTCAGCCGGGCCGCCGATCCCTGGCTGGAGTACATCGCCCTCGGCACCCGTCTGCACCACTTCCAGCGCACCCCGGGCTTCGGCTTCATGCCCTCGGGCTACTCCTCCCGGTCCGGGCATCCGCTGCCCGCCGCCCGCCGCCTCGACGACATCCTCGGCTCGGCCGGCATCCGCAGCGGCCCGTCGTACTTCTTCCTCGGCGGCCGGGTCAGCGACGAGCAGATGGCCGGCGAGGACATGTACGAGGACGCGGTGCACACCCAGGGACCGGCGGAGATGATCCGCGACGAACTGGCCCGCACCCTGCCCGATTTCATGCTCCCGAACCGGGTCCTCGTCCTCGACGCGCTGCCGCTGACGGCCAACGGCAAGGTCGATGCCAAGGCTCTGGCCGCCTCCCCCGAAGTGGCCGCCGCGCGGCAGCCCGGGGTCTACGTGGCACCGGCGACGCCGACCGAGCAGTGGCTGGCGGACGTCTGGGGCGCGACGCTGAAGTACGAGGACGTCTCCAGCGAGGACGAGTTCTTCGCCTGCGGCGGCAACTCGCTGATCGCCGTGGCCCTGGTCAACCGGATCAACAAGCACTTCGGCACCCGGCTCCCGCTCCAGGTTCTCTTCGAGACGCCGAAGCTGCGCGACCTGGCCGCGCGCATGGACGACGACACGACCCCGGTCTCCCGGATGATCCCCCTGGCCACGGCGGGCGGCTTCGCCCCGGTCTTCTGCTGGCCGGGCCTCGGCGGCTACCCGATGAACCTGCGCCTGCTGGGCCAGGAAGCCGGCCTGGACCGCCCGTTCTACGGCATCCAGGCGCACGGCATCAACGCCGGAGAGATCCCGTACGACACCATCCGCGAGATGGCTGCCGCGGACCTCGCGGAGATCCGCCGCATCCAGCCGAGCGGCCCCTACAGCCTGTGGGGCTACTCCTTCGGTGCCCGGGTCGCCTTCGAGACGGCATGGCAGCTGGAACAGGGCGGCGAGAAGGCCGAGCACCTGTTCCTGATCTGCCCCGGCAACCCGAAGGTCCACCAGGACGACGGCCACGCCCACGGCCGGGAGGCGTCGTACGACAACCCCGCGTACGTCACGATCCTCTTCTCCGTCTTCACCGGCACGATCCACGGCCCGGCCCTGGCCGCCTGCCTGGCCCAGGCCCACGACGAGGGCAGCTTCGTCTGCTGCATCCATGATCTGCTGCCGTCCCTGGACGAGGACACGATCCGCCGCATCACCCGCATCGTCGGCATCACCTACGAGTTCGACTACACCTTCCGCGAACTGACCGAACGCACGGTGGAGGCGCCTGTCACCCTCTTCAAGGCCCAGGGAGACGACTACTCCTTCATCGAGTCCCATGCCGCGTACTCGACCATGCCGCCCACTGTCGTCCGTCTGAAGGGCGACCACTACAGCGTCCTCAAGCCCCACGGCCTGCCGGAACTGCTCACGGCGACCCGCACCGCGATGGGCCACATCACCAAGTAGGAGGCGATCACGGGAGGTTGAACCGCGCGCGCGAACGACGGGGAGAACCAAGTACAAGGAGGTCAGGTCAGGAAGCGTCCCGCGCCAGTCGCTGGAGGACCGCAACGGCCCGCTCGGCGTCTTCGTAGGGTACGAAGAGGTGGTCGTGGTGGAAGGCGGCGACGACATTGCAGCTCAGGCCCGCGTCGGCGAGGGCGCGGGAGACCGCTGCGGTCAGTCCCACCGCGGCCAGCGCGGAGTGCACTCGCAAGGTGATCCACGCGGCGACGTAGTCGTACGCCATCCCCGCCGAGTCCGCCTCCGCCTGCGGCACGACGAGCGTCAGGCCCTCCTGCTCGGCGACCGTCACCACGGGGGTGACGCCGGACGGCACGCCGCCCTCCGCCATGGTGAAGACATAGCGGCCCGGATTCAGCTCCGGACGCATGCCGCGGAGCAGTGTGTGCAGATCAGTCTCGCCGGTCACGGTCCCAGACTACGGTCCGCCGGGCCGCCCGTCCCGCAGGCTGGCGGGGACGTTCGCATGTGCGGCCCGGCGGCCCGGCGGCCCGACGGCGCGGCAGTCGGCTCGGCCGCCCCGCCGCCGTCAGGTGTGTGCCGGGGAGCCCGCGGTCGTGCCGTCGCTGATGTGCAGGACCGCGTCCACCACGTCGAGTGTCGCCTGGTCGAGCGGGAAGTAGCCCTGCCTGGGGTGGGTGTCCGTGCGGGTGCGAGCGGCGGGAGCCCTGGTGGACGCGTCGGTCGGGGCCGTCGGGGTGGTCGGGGTGGCCGGGGTCGCTTCCAAGCCCCAGGTGGTGAGACGGCGCTGGAGGCGGCCCTCGTAGGTGTCCGGGTCCGGGTCGCGCAGCCCGAGGGCCTTGCTGCGGCCCAGGCTGCCCACGACGCAGACGTACCGTTCGCCCAGCAGTGAGGCCACGATGGCGCCGGCGCCTGACCAGTCGGCGCCCAGATCCCCCAGACGCCAGATGCTCTGGTTCCGCTGCAGATGGAGGTTGTGTGCGAAGACCAGGGTCGGGCCTCGATCCTCCTCGATGCCGCGGATGTCCAGGAGGTTCTGGGCCATGAGCGCGTCCCTGGTGGCGGCCAGGCCGGCTATCCGGAGACTTGATGTGAGGGGCTGTGCGGACTGCTTGTGGTAGCGCAGCAGGCCGAGGCCGGCGGTGAGGTGTGCCCGGGCCCTGAACCACTCGTCGCGTGAGGTCGCCGCGATCAGTTCCGGGGCGCGTGCGTAGAGCGAGTTGAGCATGTCGTCGGCGATCGAACGCAGCCGCTCGGCCTCGGCCGTGGCGCCGGGAGACATCGTGGCGTCCAGGACCGCCTCCGCGCGGCTCCACCGGGCGTCGTCGCCGGTGAGGCCGGTGAGGTCGAGGTCGAGCGCCAGATAGTCGCGGGCGTGTTCCAGATAGCACCGTGGGCTGGGTGCGCTGGTGGTCTCCGTCGGGGCGTCGAAGCCATGGAAGGTCAGGCGTTGTCCTGACGGTCGGTGCTCGTTGTACTCACGCATCCAGCTGACCAGCTGTCGGTTGGCGTCCTGTTCCCCGAAGCCGTGGGAGAAGCCGTCGCGCATGACCGTGTCGAGGCTGCCGGCTCCCCCCTGGACGTAGTCGTTCACGGCGAGTGCGGCCACGCGGTCGATTTCGAGGGCGATGGAGCGGAATCCGTGGTCGACCAGCTGGGCGAACAGTTCGTTCCGGACCTGCCCGAAGGCCGGTTCCTGATGGGTCGGTTCGCCCAGTGCCAAGAGGTCGCATGACGGGGTGACGAAGTCGCGAATGTCCTGACTCATGAGCCTCAATCGTATCCTTGAAAGATCGCTTGAGGCTTTGTTCGGGCCTCGATGCGCAGATGCGGCCGCTGAGCGGATCGGGTCTGCGGTAAAGTCTCAACCGGTGAGCACCTTGCGACCGACCGACCTCGCGCGCGAGCACGGCCTCTCGACCCAGGCGGTGCGCAACTACGAGCGGCACGGATTCGTCCCGCCCGCCGAGCGCACCCCCAGCGGCTACCGGATCTACACCGAAGTGCACGCGGCAGCGCTCCGCGCCTACCTCTCGCTCGTCCCGGCGTACGGGTACGCGGCCGCCGGCCAGATCATGACGGCCCTCCACCGGGACGACCTCGACGAGGCCCTGACGCTCATCGACCACGGGCACAGTCGGCTGCTGCGCGACCGGGACACCCTCGATGCCGTACGCGCCGCCGTGCAGCACCTGACGACGGAGTCCGAGACTGCCCCGGCTCCCGCCCCGGCGGCGGGGACCCGCACCGTCGGCGAACTCGCGCACCAACTCGGCGTCACACCGGCGACCCTGCGCAACTGGGAAGGCGCGGGCATCCTCACCCCCGCCCGGGACCGCGCCACGGGATATCGCGTCTTCGGCGCCGACGACATCCGCGACGCCGAGCTGGCCCACCTCCTCCGCCGCGGGGGCTATCCGCTCGAACACATCGCCACCGTGGTGCAGCAGATCCGCACGGCCGGCGGCACGGACGCACTCGCCGCGTCGCTGGACGCCTGGCAGCACAAACTCACCGCGCGGGGCCGCGCCATGCTCCACGCGGCCACGCATCTCAGCGCATACCTCACGCACTTGGACACCGAGAATCAGGCCGACTCACTCTGAGCCACGCAGTGGGTGCCGCGGTAGCACGACATCGCCGTCGCAGCCACTGCGAACCCCCTGGAGGCCTGCGCCGTGCCAGCACTGGAACTTCGGCACCGGGACTCCCGCCCCGTTGGGCAGGGCACGCGGGGTGCTGTTCGAGCACTGCCGCCGCATGAGCCGGCGACGGTCTCGTGATCGGGCGGACCGTCGGAGGGATCGCAGGCAACCCGGGGCCGGTACTCTGCGGCAGATGAGAGTCGGTACGGAACAGACCCGGCTGGTGGTGCTGCGTGGCAACAGCGCCTCGGGCAAGTCGTCCGTCGCGGCCGGTGTGCGTGACCGCTTCGGCCGTGGACTCGCCCTGGTGGAACAGGACCATCTCCGCCGGGTCGTGCTGCGGGAGCGGGACCGGCCGGGTGCGGCGAACATCGGCCTGATCGACACCGTCGCCCGCTACGCGCTGGACGCCGGCTATCACGTGGTGGTGGAGGGCATCCTGTACGCCGACCGCTACGGGGACATGCTCGCCCGGCTGCGCGCCGACCACCGGGGACCGACCCACGGCTACTACCTCGACGTGCCGTTCGACGAGACCCTCGCCCGCCATGCGACCAAGCAGATCGCCGGCCAGGTGACCGAGGCCGACCTGCGGGACTGGTACCGGGGGCGCGACCTGCTGCCCGGGGGAGTGGAGAGGGTCATCGGCGCCGACAGCTCGCTGACGGAGACGGTCGACCACATCATGCAGGACACGGGGCTGTCCGGCCTCCCGCCGCTGGACATCTGACTCAGCCGTCGCGGCCGGCAGGGTTCGGACCGATGCCTGACCGGTCGGCTCCCGTATGGCGCGATGCCTGAAGAAGCCCAGCACGTGGAGAAGAAGCCCGGCGCCGATCGCCCGCGTCCGGCCGTAGGGCGCCCCGCTTGCCCGGAAGGCCCCCTGCGCCGCCGTACCGCCGGGCCCGGCTGGAGGGCCCTTTCTCACCGGCCCTCCAGCCGGGATTTCCGTCAGGCGCCGGTGCCGGGGGCGGTGAAGTAGTGCCCCTTGTCCAGGTCTTCGAGGAGGCCCGGGTGGGTCGGTGTCCAGTCCAGCAGTTCGCGCGTCAGGCTGCTCGCCGCAAGGAAGTCGAGGCCGATGAAGTCGGCCAGCCAGGTGAAGTGCTCGGCCGCCGCCTCGGGTGCCACGGAGACCACCGGCACATCGAGGTGCCGCCCGATCACCTCGGCCACGTCGCGGATCGCGACGCCCTCCTCCGCGACTCCGTGCAGCACCGAACCGGCGGGGGCCTGCTCCGCCGCGAGGCGGAACAACTGCGCGGCATCGAAGCGGTGGACGGCCGGCCAGCGGTTGGCGCCGTCGCCGATGTAGCCGGAGACGCCCTTGGCGCGGGCGATGGCGACCAGCGTCGCCATGAAGCCGTTGTCCCCGTCGCCGTGGCAAGTCGGTGAGAGCCGCACCACGGACGAGCGAATGCCGCGCGAGGAGAATCCGAGCACCTCCTTCGCGGTGACCGCTCGGATCGTGATCGGTGAGTCGGAGTGCGTGGGCATGTCCAGCTCGGTCGCCATCCGCCCGGGAGCGAGTCCGGCCAGGCCGGAGGCGAGGACGAAGGGCCGGTCGGTGCCGGCGAGGGCCTCGCCGAAGGTGTCGACGGCGCGCCGGTCGGCCTCGGCGGCGCCCCGGAAGTCGCCGCTGAAGGCGATGTCGTGCTTGAAGGCGAGGTGGATCACCCCGTCCGACGCGGCGGCCGCGTCCCGCAGGACGTCGAGGTCGTCGACGGTGCCGCGGACGACCTCGGCGCCGGCCGCGGTGAGCGCGGCGGCGGAGGCGTCGGAGCGGGCGAGCCCGACGACCTGGTGTCCCGCCTCGATGAGCTGGGGTACGAGGGCGGATCCGATCCAGCCGGAGGCGCCGGTGACGAAGATGCGCATGGGAGACCTCAAAGAGTCGATGTCAGTCACTGTCATAGACCGTACACCCGATGTCAGCCCCTGTCATCACGTAAGATCTCCGCATGGGTAGATGGGAGCCGGACGCGCGCGGACGCCTGGCGAAGGCCGCGCTGGCGCTCTATGCCGAGCGCGGGTACGAGCAGACCACCGTGGCGGAGATCGCCAAGCGGGCCGGGCTCACGGAGCGGACCTTCTTCCGGCACTACGCCGACAAGCGCGAGGTGCTCTTCGCCGGCGCCGGTGAGCTGGAGGAACTGTTCGTGCGGGCGGTCGCCGGAGCCCCGGAGTCCGTGGCGACACTCGACGCGCTGACGATCGGGCTGGACGCCGTCGCCGAAATGTTCGCCGACCGGCGTGAGTTCGCGCGCCGGCGCCATGCCGTGATCACGGCCAACGCGGAACTGCGGGAGCGCGAGCTGATCAAGCTCGCCTCGTTGGCGGCCGCCCTCACCGACACCCTGCGCGGCCGCGGGGTCGCCGAACCGGCCGCGAGCCTGGCCGCCGAAGCGACGGTCGCCGTCTTCAAGATCGCCTTCGAACGCTGGATCGCACCGGCCGAGGAGCGTCCGATGTCGCAGCTGATACGGGAGTCACTGGCCGAACTGAAGGCGGTGACCTCGGGCGCCTAGGGCTCGCCCGGCCGGAGTGGATGAGGACCTCGCGGCCCTTGGGCAGGTTGATGGCGAGGGTGTCGTGGCCCAGATCCTGGGTGTGGGCCGGGGTGCCGACCTCGCTCCACCCCAGTGCGGTACCGAGTAATGCTCGCACTGTTCGATAACGATCCATCGACTATGTGCACACGCATTCATGGAACGTACATACGATCTCCGCATGAACAGAGCTGTGAAGATCGGCCTCGCCGGTACGTGCACCGCGCTGCTCGCCCTGGGGGGAATCGGTACCTACAACATCGTGCACGGCCTCGCCTCCGGTTCGGCGAGTGAGGGCACGTCCCAGGATGCGCGCGGGTTCGACCCCTCCGAGGTGTCCAGTACGCCCCCGTCGGGTGCCGAGGCGACGAAGCAGGCCCGCGCGTTCCTGGACAGCTGGTCCCAGCAGCAGTTGGACGGCGCGGCGAGCGACACCGACACACCGGACACCGCCGCGCGGGCCCTCCGGGAATACGCCGACGGCCTCCACCTGAAGAAGCTGACGTTCGATCACATCCTGTCCGCCGGAGCCTCGTCGGCGACACCGGGAGCCGCCAAGGTCACCTTCGATGTCACCGCTCAGGTCGCGGGCGGCACCTGGGACTACGCGAGCGCGGTGGCGGTCCGGAAGAGCACGAACGGCCGGCTGGCCGTCCACTGGAACAACTCGGTGCTCCATCCGGGCCTGGGCGACGGTCAGTCGCTGACCGCGGGCACGCTGCCGGCCGGCTCGGTTGGCGCGAAGGTCGTCGCGAGCGACGGCAGGACCGATCTGTCCACCTTCCCGTCGCTGCGGGACATCGCCGCGACGATCGGCAAGAACGCCAAGGCCACGGGTGGACAACCCGGAACGGGCGTGGCCGTGGTCGATGCGGGCGGCGCGGGTGTGGAGACGGTGAAGGTCTTCACACAGGGCCGGCCGGCGATCGTCAGGACGACCATCGACGTCGGCTTCCAGGGGGTGGCCGAGCACGCGGTGCAGGACGCCCATCTGCAGCAGAAGCCCGCGGGCACGGTGGCGCTCGACTGGCGCAACGGGCACATCCTCGCCGTCGCGCACACCGGCGACGACGGCGACATCGCCATCAACGGCATCAAATCGCCCGGCTCCACGATGAAGATCATCACCGCGGCCGCCCTCTTCGACAAGGCGGGCCTCACGCCGAGCAGTCCGGCGCCGTGCACGGACTCGCTGGTGGCCAACAGCCAGTTGTTCCACAACGACCCCGGTGTACGGGCCAACCCCGGCTCCTCCCTCGCCGAGGCGTTCACGGTGTCGTGCAACACCGCCTTCATCAAGGACGGTTTCCACCACCTGGTGCACGACGGCGACGCCTCCGCGCTGAACGACGAGGCGGTGAACGTCTTCGGGCTGGGCAACTGGTCCATCGGCGGCGGGATCGCCACCACCGACCCGAGTGTCCCGCCGGACGTCCAGGGCGGCGACCAGGCGGCCCAGTTCATCGGCCAGGGCAAGGTCACCGCCACGCCCCTGTTCATGGCGTCCGTGGCGGCCACCGTGCGCAACGCCGGCTTCGAGCAGCCGATCATCCTGCCGGAACAGCACCAGGAGGCCGCGCCCCGGCCCATCTCCGCCCGCACGGCCGACTATCTGCAGTCGATGATGCGCGGCGTGGCCACCGGCGGCACGGCGGCTCCGCGGCTGGGCGGTCTGAGCGAAGTAGGTGCCAAGACCGGCACCGCCGAGGAGGGGGACCACACCAACGGCTGGCTGACCGCCTACAACTCTCGTATCGCGGTGGCCGCACTCGTCGAAGGCGGCAGCTCGGGCGTCGACTCCGCGGGATACGTCGTGCGGCGGCTGCTGACGGGCGGCTGAGCGCCCACCTCATGGGCCGTTCCGGCAAAAGGAGTTGAGGCCCCGGCCCGTCGTTGGGAAGGGTCTGGTGCCATGGAGTTCTTCTGTTATCACCGCGATCGGCCCGGCTCCCTGTCCTTGCGGGACGAACTGTTGGAAGAGCACTGGTCCTACATGGACCGGTACGCCAAGGAGATGATCGCCCGCGGCCCGACCCTGGCCGACGACGGGCACACGCCCACCGGGAGTGTGCACATCGTCGGCCTGCCGGACGCCGCGGCCGCGCGGGCCTTCGCCTTCGACGAGCCCAACTACCAGGCGGGCGTGTACCGGGAGGTGCTGCTGCGCCGTTGGCGCAACCTGCTGGGACGCACCATGTGGGACTTCCCCGGCGGCCCGACGGACGGCGACCGGTATCTGGTGCTCGGCCTCGGCGCCCGGCAGCCGGCCGCCGCCGATCTCGTCGCGCCGCCGCGGCAACGGGACGAGCTGATCGCGTACGGTCCGCTGCTGTCCGACGACGGCGCCGCCTGGCTCGGCACGGCCGCGCTGCTCCGGGCACCGGATGCGGACACGGCACGGGCCGTCCTCGCCCCGGAGCGGTATGCGGACATCGAGGTCCATGCCTGGACGTTCGGCGGCCGAAGGTGAGGAACGGGGCGTTGCGCTCGGCCCCGGCCGGTGTCCGAGCGCACGGGGCCGCCCGGGCGGGACGCGGTGCGCGTGGTCCCCTGCGCGGCTGTGGCGCGCGGTCTCAGGACAGTGACGCGGTGAAGTGCGTGACCGGGCGTTCCAGACGTTCACCGTCCACGGTGATGTCGACGGCTTCGTTGTAGAAGGCGAGCAGCCCCCTGATCGCGGCCACCGCGGGGAGCGGTTCGGGGTAGCTCCAGACGACGTCGGGCGGGACGTCCGCCTCGCCGTGCTCGCTGTCCCAGGACCAGTACCCGGCGATGCCCTTGTAGGGGCAGCGCGTCTGGTGGTCGGTGCGGCGGAACAGGTCGAGGCGGACGTCCTCCCGGGGGACGTAGTAGCGGGTGGGCAGGCCGGTCTCGAAGAGGAGCACCGGGCTGTGTGTGTCGGCGACGACCCGGCCGCCGATCTCGACGACGACGTGCCGACTGCTGGGCAGGGCGTCGACCCGTTTGTGGGGGTCGCGGGGGTGCACGAAGATCTCCTCTTCCTCCTCGTACCAGTGGTCCAGGCCCCTGCCGGTGCGCTGGACCCACTCGAAGGCGATGAGGCCGGCCAGGTCGGCGGAGGGAAACGTCCAGGCCGTGTTCTCCAGCAGCGCACCGTCGACTGCGAGGTCGTAGAAGAGCGTCGATCCGGTATGGGCTCCGGCCGGCGGGTTCTTCGCCGGGCGCAGCAGGTCCGTGCGGACCTCCGTGCGCGGGAAGGCGTACAGCGGCACGGGGACACCGGGCTCCCACACCAGTACGGGATGGCGGCTGTCGACGACGGTGACATCGCCCTTACGGCCGCGCACCCAGCGCTCGCTGGGCTCCCAGAGGAGGCCTTCGGGGGTGGTGCGCAACGACCGGGCGATGCTGAGGCTTGTCATGACTGGGTCTCCTCGGGCGGGGTCGGCGTGGTCGAGGCGGCTTCCGCGGCGGCTCCATGCTCGCGCGGACGGGAGCCGCCCGCCAGGCCGGCCGGGGAGCCGCAGGCGGGCCGGCGGGAGGTGCGGCAGGCGGGCCGGCGCATCCGTTAGGGGGCCGTTACGGCCCGGCACTATGCATGGCCATGCGGAATGATGCATACTCTTCCTATGTCCAAGGTCCTCACTTCCCTTCCGGTCGGCGAGCGCGTCGGCATCGCCTTCTCCGGCGGCCTCGACACGTCGGTCGCCGTCGCGTGGATGCGCGACAAGGGCGCCGTCCCGTGCACCTACACCGCCGACATCGGCCAGTACGACGAGCCCGACATCGCCTCCGTGCCCGGCCGCGCGACGATCTACGGTGCCGAGATCGCGCGCCTGGTCGACTGCCGTGCGGCGCTGGTCGAGGAAGGGCTGGCGGCGCTCGCCTGCGGCGCGTTCCACATCCGCTCGGGTGGGCGGGCGTACTTCAACACCACGCCCCTCGGCCGGGCCGTCACGGGCACCCTGCTGGTCCGGGCGATGCTTGAGGACGACGTCCAGATCTGGGGCGACGGCTCCACTTTCAAGGGCAACGACATCGAGCGGTTCTACCGCTACGGTCTGCTCGCCAACCCGCACCTGCGCATCTACAAGCCCTGGCTGGACGCCGACTTCGTGACCGAGCTGGGCGGCCGCAAGGAGATGTCCGAGTGGCTGCTCGCGCACGGACTGCCGTACCGGGACAGCACGGAGAAGGCGTACTCGACGGACGCCAACATCTGGGGCGCCACCCACGAGGCCAAGACCCTGGAGCACCTGGACAACGGTGTGGAGACCGTTGAGCCGATCATGGGCGTGCGGTTCTGGGACCCCGCGGTCGAGATCCTCGCCGAGGACGTCACGATCGGCTTCGACCAGGGCCGCCCGGTGACGGTCAACGGCAAGGAGTTCGCCTCCCCGGTCGAGCTGGTGATGGAGGCCAACGCCATCGGCGGCCGGCACGGCCTCGGCATGTCCGACCAGATCGAGAACCGGATCATCGAGGCCAAGAGCCGCGGCATCTACGAGGCGCCCGGCATGGCGCTGCTGCACGCCGCGTACGAGCGCCTGGTCAACGCGATCCACAATGAGGACACCCTCGCCCAGTACCACAATGAGGGCCGCCGGCTCGGCCGCCTCATGTACGAGGGCCGCTGGCTGGACCCGCAGGCGCTGATGATCCGCGAGTCGCTGCAGCGCTGGGTCGGCGTGGCGGTCACCGGCGAGGTGACGCTGCGGCTGCGACGGGGTGAGGACTACTCGGTCCTCGACACCACGGGCCCGGCGTTCAGCTACCACCCGGACAAGCTGTCCATGGAGCGCACCGAGGACTCCGCGTTCGGCCCGTCCGACCGCATCGGCCAGCTCACCATGCGCAACCTCGACATCGCCGACTCCCGCGCGCGCCTTGAGCAGTACGCGGGCCTCGGCATGGTCGGCACCGAGCACCCGGCCCTGATCGGCGCGGCCCAGGCCGCCTCCACGGGGCTGATCGGCGCCATGCCCCAGGGCGGCGCCGAGGCGATCGCCTCCCGCGGCGAGGTCTCGGAGGAGGACGAGCTGCTGGACCGCGCCGCGATGGAGTCCGGCACGGACTGACACCGCGCGCCGGCCGTCCACCTCGGGCAGCGGGCCTCGCCGGTTCCTCACCGGCGGGGCCCGTCCGTCGTACGGTGCCCAGACCGGCTCTCGTACCCTGTGTCCCGTGCCGTCTCCCCGCCTGCAGCGTGTCGCCGTCCTGGTGCTCGACGGTGCGAAGCCGCTCGATGTCGGCATCCCCGCGCAGGTGTTCACGACGCGGGCGAGCATGCCGTACGAGGTGCGGGTGTGCGGGGCCGCGCCCGGACTCGTGGCGGGCGGTGACGGGCTGTCGTACCACGTCGCCCATGGTCTGGACGCGCTCGCGTGGGCGGACATCGTCTTCATCCCCGGGTACCGGCTTCCGGACCGCGAGGACCCGCCACGATCCGTCGTGGACGCGCTGCTCGCCGCCCATGCGCGCGGCACACGCCTCGCCGCCATCTCGACGGGAGCCTTCGCGCTCGCGGCCACGGGGCTGCTCGACGGCAAGCGCGCGACGACCCACTGGCACTACACCCGTGCCCTCGCGGCGAAGCACCCGCTCGTCCGGGTCGACGAGAACGTGCTCTTCGTGGACGAGGGCAGTGTGCTGACGTCGGCCGGCGCCGCGTCCGGCATCGATCTGTGCCTGCACATCCTCCGCAAGGACCTCGGCGTGGCCGTGTCGAACCACGCGGCACGGCGCCTGGTGGCCGCTCCCTACCGCAGCGGAGGCCAGGCCCAGTACGTGCCGCGTAGTGTGCCCGAGCCGCTGGGCGAGCGGTTCGCCGCGACCCGCGAGTGGGCGCTGCACCGCCTCGGCGAGCCCCTCACCCTCACGGTGCTCGCCCGGCACGCGGCGGTCTCACCGCGCACGCTGTCCCGGCGCTTCGTCGAGGACACCGGGTACACGCCGATGCAGTGGGTGATGCGCGCCCGTGTCGACCTGGCCCGTGAGCTGCTCGAACGTTCCGAGCGCAGCATCGAGCAGATCGCCGCCGAGGTCGGCCTCGGCACCGGCACCAATCTGCGGACCCACTTCCAGCAGATCCTCGGCACCACCCCGAGCGAATACCGGCGCACCTTCACCCAGGGCGAGTAGCCGACCCCCGGCCGACCGCTGGCGTGATCCTTGCGAACCATGGCGCTCTCGACACGGCCATGAGCCGGGACGGCACGCGACGCTGGTGGCGAACCGAAGGACCGAAGGAGCCGGAGACACCGGAGACTTCGAAGACGCCGCCGAAGGCACCGAAGGGGCACCCTTTCATGACGCGCATCGCCATCAATGGATTCGGTCGTATCGGACGCAACGTGCTGCGCGCACTGCTTGAGCGTGACAGCGCCCTCGACGTCGTAGCCGTTAACGACCTCACCGAACCCGCCACCCTCGCCCGGCTGCTGGCCTTCGACACCACGGCCGGCCGGCTCGGCCGCCCCGTCACCGTCGACGGGGACGCCCTCGTCGTCGACGGACGGCGCATCAGGGTCCTCGCCGAGCGCGAGCCGGCCCAGCTGCCGTGGGCCGAACTCGGAGTGGACATCGTGCTGGAGGCGACCGGCCGCTTCACCTCCGCGAAGGCCGCCCGCGCCCACCTCGACGCGGGCGCGCGGAAGGTGCTGGTGAGCGCGCCGTCCGAGGGCGCCGACGTCACGCTGGCGTACGGGGTCAACACCGACGCGTACGACCCGGCCCTGCACACGATCGTCTCGAACGCCTCCTGCACCACCAACGCGCTCGCGCCCCTGGCCGCCGTGCTCGACCAACTCGCCGGGATCGAGCACGGGTTCATGACGACGGTGCACGCCTATACCCAGGAGCAGAACCTGCAGGACGGGCCGCACCGCGACGCCCGCCGGGCTCGCGCCGCCGCCGTCAACATCGTGCCGACCACGACGGGCGCGGCCAAGGCGATCGGCCTGGTGCTGCCGAATCTCGACGGCAAGCTGTCGGGCGACTCGATCCGGGTCCCCGTCCCGGTGGGCTCGATCGTCGAACTCAACACGATCGTCGCACGGGAAGTGACCCGCGACGACGTCCTGGCCGCGTACCGCGCCGCGGCCCAGGGACCACTCGCCGGCATCCTGGAGTACTCGGACGACCCGCTCGTGTCGTCCGACATCACCGGCAACCCGGCCTCCGCCGTCTTCGACTCGGCCCTCACCCGTGTCGACGACGGCCGGCACGTCAAGGTGGTCGCCTGGTACGACAACGAGTGGGGCTTCTCCCACCGCGTGATCGACACGCTCGAACTCCTCGCCGGGCGTTGACCGGAGCCGGGGAGCGGGTACGGCCTGCCGAAAGGGCCCAGGTCAGCGGCTCGGAGTGGTGGAAACACCCTGGGGTGCCGTAGGGAAATCCCCCCGTCCGGTCCGGTGACTGGCTGGCTGTTTTGGCCGCACGCTCGTGCCGAGACTCGACGGCATGACGATTTCCACGCATGCCTCGTCCGCGCAGGCTCCTCCCGCGCAGGCTTCCTCCGCGCAGGCCTCGGTCGCGGCCGGAGCGCCGGACGTCCGTGCCCGTACGTCCGGCTCCGAAACCGGCAGTGACTTCGCCCGGCTGTCCCGGCGTATCGCCGAGGCGGGGCTGCTGCGGCGCCGCCCCGGCTACTACACGGCACGGCTCGGTCTGGTCAGCGCGCTGCTGGCGGCGGGCTGGGGGACCTTCCTCGCCCTCGGCGACACCTGGTGGCAACTGGCCGTGGCCGGCTTCCTGGCCTTGGTGTTCGGCCAAGTCGCCCTGGTGGCACATGACTTGGCCCACCGCCAGGTCTTCCGGCGCGGCCGGCCGAGCGAGACCTGGGGGCGGCTCTTCGGGAACCTCGGGATCGGCATGAGCTACGGCTGGTGGATGAACAAGCACACCCGCCACCACGCCAACCCCAACCACGAGGAACTCGACCCGGACGTCGCCCCGGACATCCTGGTGTGGTCCGCTGCCCAAGCCCGCGAGAGCCGAGGCCTGGCCCGCCTGATCGGCGGCCACCAGGCCTGGCTGTTCTTCCCGCTGCTGACCCTGGAGGGCTTCAATCTGCACGTCGCGGGCGTGCGGGCGCTGCGCCGGCCGGCCATGAAACACCGGATGCTGGAAGCCGGTCTGCTCTTCCTCCACCTCGTCGGCTATGTCGCCGCGCTGTTTCTGGTCCTCTCGCCCGGCAAGGCGGTCGCGTTTCTCTTCGTGCACCAGTGTCTGTTCGGCGTCTACCTCGGCTGTACCTTCGCACCGAACCACAAGGGCATGCCCACCTTCACCGGTGACGAACGCCCCGACTTCCTGCGCCGTCAGGTCCTCACCTCCCGCAACGTACGCGGCGGCCGCCTCACCGACGTCATGCTCGGCGGGCTCAACTACCAGATCGAGCACCACCTGTTCCCGAGCATGCCCACGCCCCATCTGCGGCGCGCTCAGGTCGTCGTGCGCGCGTACTGCGCGGAGGTCGGCGTGCCGTACCACGAGACCGGACTGATCCAGTCCTACCGCGAGGCCCTCACCCACATGCACCGAGTGGGGGAACCGATCCGCCGTCGGCGCCGGGCATCCTGACCGCGGCCCCGGAGGGCTCGCGGGGCATGAGCCACCTCACTCAGCCCGCGAGCAGCATCGCGACCTCCACGACACCGAGCAGCGCGAGGTACGCCCAGGCGTAGGCGCGGTCCGGGATCGCGGGCGGCCGGCGCCGCAGCACCGCGATCACGGGCAGGGCGCCGAGGAGCAGCGCCCCGGCGGCGCGGACGTCGACCAGGCCGACCAGACGCAGGTGTGCGCGGGCCGCGACGGTGTCCGTGCCGGTCAGGGACATGGCGGTGGCGGGCAGGGCGATGGCGAGGGTGAGGGGATTGGCGAGTGCGGTCGCCACCCGCATCGGGTGGCCGGCGCGCCGCAGCGCGGGCACGGTCATGACGCTGCCGCCCACGCCGAGGAAGGCCGCCACCGCGCCGATCGGTGCGCCGAGGACGGCGGGCAGGGGACGGGGCACCGCACAACTGGCGGTCATCTGTCCCTCGGGGCTCTGCCCGCCCGGTTCGCGCGGGCGGAGGAATCCGGGGCGCAGCAGCAGATCGACGACGGTGAGAGCGACGTACGCGACGAAGCCCCAGTGGGCCTGGCCGGCCGGGGCGTAGCGGGTGGCGAGCGCACCGACCGCCGCGCCGACGGCGAGCAGGGCCAGCAGCGGGCCGCTGCCGCGCAGGCCGGCGAGGACGCGCCGGGGCGTGACGGCCGTGGCGAACGCCGCGTTGACCAGCATGACCAGCGCCGAGGTGGCCGTCGCCACCCGTATCGCGTCCGCGCCGAGGGCCGCGTTCGCCCACACCACCACCGGGACCGCGACGAAGCCGCCGCCGAACCCGAACAGAACGGCCGTCACCCCGGTGAGGACGCCGATTCCGAGAAGTGCCACTTCGTTCACAGGGCCACCTCACCAGCCCCGGCAAGGTGCTCGCATGCGATATCCGGCACCATTCCTTCGAGACTCGGCCTCTACAGTGACCGGGTGAAGAACGTCTCCGTGGACGATGTCGACCCCGTGGACCGGGCCGTCCTGCCCATCGGTACCGATTACGCCTCCGGCCAGGTGCTCGACTGGCACCGGCACCGGCGCGCACAGTTCCTCTACGGCGCCACCGGCGTCATGGTCGTCGACACCCCCGAGGGGACGTGGACCGTTCCGCCGGAGCGCGCCGTGCTGATCCCGGCGGCCACCCGGCACCGGGTCGGCATGCTGGGGGTGAGCACCCGAAGCCTGTACATCGAGCCGGATGCCGTGCCCTGGTGGCCCGCCACCTGCACGGTCGTGGACGTTCCGCCGTTGCTGCGCGAACTGCTCCTGGCCGCCGTCGAGTTCGAGGCCGACTACAGCCTCTCGGGCCGGGAAGGCTGTGTCGTGGCTCTCCTCCTCCACGAGATCGCGGCACGCACCCCGCTCCCGTTCCACATCGCGATCCCGGCCGCTCCCGATCTCGCGGCACTCTGCCGTGCGTACCTGGCCGCCCCGGACGCCGGCGTCACCAACACCGCATGGGCCGCGCGGACCGCCATGAGCGAACGGGCCTTCACCCGGCGTTTCCGTGCCGAGACGGGGGAGAGCCCGGCGGTCTGGCGCACCCGTGCACGTCTCCTGGCTGCGGTGCCGCTGCTGCGTACGGCGTCGGTCACCGAGGTCTCCGGCCGCCTCGGTTACGCCTCTCCCGCCGCGCTGACCGCCGCCTTCACCCGTGCCTTCGGCATGCCGCCGTCCCGCTTCACCACGAGCCATCGCGACGGCGCCACAGGGCCGGACCGTCACACATGACGCGTCGTACCCCAGGTGCGCGTGACCAGCCCCGCCTCGTAGGCGGTGATCACCGGCTGGACCCGGTCCCGGGCGTCGAGTTCGGTGAGCAGGCGGCAGACATGGGACGTGGCGGCGGCCACCGTGGATCACCGCCGAGTGGATCAAAACACGTTCCCTGCGCTCCACTTGGTGGACGATCGCGCTCCGGCCGGCACGTCCCCTTCCGCGAGGAACGCTGAACCACGCCCCGCGGCTGACCGCGTTTCAAGGCGCGTCAGGGCCGACAGGAGTAACTCCCGCCCGATTCTGGATGACCTCTTACCGCTGTCTTCACGGCCGGGAGTGGTCCACTGCGTACGGTTTCCGTGGTGGTGGCCGTCTGCTGTGGCGGCCTTGATGAGGTGTGAGGGAAGCGGATGACGGCTGGTCGGCGTGCGGTGCTCGCTGCGATGGCGGGAGGCCTGCTCGCCGGTTGCGCGGGCCCGAAGAACGACGGCGGCGCGTCCACCTCCTCCGGTTCGCCGGGCACGGGCGTGGACTCGGCCGCCCCGTCCACCCCCAGCGCCGCGCCCTCGGCCACGCGGCCTCCCGTCACCCGCGCGGAGACCGTGGCCCGCTACGGGCGCAGCCTGCCGCACACCTGGGGCTTCGACGCCCCGGGCGTGGTCCACTCCCTGCCGCGGACGACCAACGACATCGCGCTGACCTTCGACGCCTGCGGCGGCCCCGGGGGCAGCGGCTACGACCAGGCACTCATCGACTTCCTCCGCGCGCGGCACATCCCGGCGACGCTGTTCATCAACTCCCGCTGGATCGACGCCAACCCGGCGGTGTTCCACCGCCTGGCCACCGACCCGCTGTTCGAGATCGCCAACCACGGCACCCGGCACCGCCCCCTGTCGGTCACCGGCCGCTCCGCGTACGGCATCCCCGGCACCCGTGGCGCGGGCGAGGTGTACGACGAGATCGCCGGCAACCGGGCGAAGCTGACCGGTCTGCTGGGTGCCCCGCCGCGCTTCTTCCGCTCCGGTACGGCCTACTGCGACGACGTCGCGGCGCGCATCGTGAGCGACCTCGGGGAGCGCTTCGTCAGCTTCTCCGTCAACGGCGACGGTGGCGCGACCTTCACCGCCGAGCAGGTTCACACCACCGTCGCCGCCGCCCCGGGCGGGTCAATCGTCCTGTGTCACATGAACCACCCGAAGGGCGGCACCGCCCGGGGTATCGCGAGCGCCGTCCCCCACCTGCTGGCCGGCGGCCACCGCTTCGTCCGCCTCTCGGACGCCCTGCACGGTGCCTGAACGCGCCCACGGCGGCGCCGAGCGGCGGGACGCCCGGCCTCGAACCCGGCAACTCGCGCCGCACCACTCGTCACCGCGTCCGCCTCGGAGAACAATGTGTCCAGAGGCAGACCGGCCGCCGGGAGGCGTCATGAGCACATCAGCGGAGCCGAGGGTGTCCGGCCTGGAGATCAGGTCCATCGACTACGTCCCCCTCGACGAACGGCACGGCAAGCTCTGGCATCTGGGCCCGCTGTGGTTCATGTCCAACGCCCAGATCGCGACCCTGGCCGTGGGCCTGATCAGCATCACCGGGGGCGGCAACCTGATCTGGTCCCTGCTGGCCATCGTCGCCGGCACCGTCCTCGGCACCTTCTTCATGGCCTTCCACTCGGCACAGGGCCCCCAGCTGGGCCTGCCGCAGATGATCCAGTCGCGCCCCCAGTTCGGTTACGTCGGTGCCCTCCTGGTGTGGCTCTTCGCCTATGTGCAGTACGCGGGGTTCAACGTCTTCAACAGCATCCTCGCCGCCGACTCCCTGCACACCACGGTGCACGGCAGCGTGAAGCTGTGGGTGGTCGTGGTCACCGTGGTCGCGCTCGTCATCGCGCTGGTGGGCTACGACATCATCCACAAGGCCGAGCGGATCCTGACGTACGCCTTCCTGGTCATCTTCGGGATCTTCACCGTGGGCGTCCTCGTCACCCTGCACTACCCGGCGGGCTCCTTCGACCTCGGCGCCTTCAAGTGGACGCCGTTCCTCGCCCAGTTCGGCGTGGTCGCCGGCTACCAGATCAGCTGGGCCATCTACGTCTCCGACTACTCGCGCTACCTCCCGCCGGACGTGACGGTCCGCAAGACCTTCTACTGGACGTACTTCGGCTCCGCGTTCGGCGGCATCTGGCTGATGGTCCTCGGCGCGCTGCTGGCCGCCTGGGCGGGCAAGGACTTCGAGACCATCAAGTCGATCAACGCCGCCGGCGACAAGGTGTTCAGCGGCTTCGGCGCCATCGTGCTGCTCTTCGCCGCCCTGGGCCTGGTGTCCGTCACCGCGCTGAACATGTACGGCGGTTCGCTGACCCTCATCAGCGCCATCGACTCGTTCAAGCGGGTGCGGCCGACCCTGGGCGTACGGCTGGTCACCATCGGCCTGACCGCCGCGCTCTCCCTGGTCGGCGCGCTGGCCGCGACCGCGAACTTCCTGGAGAACTTCAACAACTTCCTGCTACTGGTGCTCTATCTGTTCATCCCGTGGACCGCGGTGAACCTGATGGACTACTACGTCGTGCGCCGCGGGCACTACGCCATCGCGGAGATCTTCAACCCCCGTGGCATCTACGGCCGTTGGGGCTGGCACGGGATCATCGCGTACGTCGTCGGCTTCGCCGGCATGATCCCCTTCTTCTCCGTGGGCACCCTGTACGTCGGCCCCGCCGCCAAGGCCCTCGGCGGCGCCGACATCTCGCTGTTCATCGGGCTGCCGGTCTCCGCGCTGCTGTACTGGTGGCTGACCCGCTCGATCGACGTGGCCGCCGAGACCCGCCTGGCCCAGGCGGAGGCTGCGGCGCTGGAGCAGGCGGCCCACGAGCACCGCGAGCCCTGAACACCGGCATGCGGGGGGTGCTACGGCAGAGGGGGACGCAGGGCGACCGCACGCTGGAGGGCCGCCCGGCAGGCGACGATCGCGGGGTGCTCGCTGCCGCCCCGGCGTACGACGGTGAAGATGCGGCGGGTGCGACGGCCGCGGGGGAGTTGCCGCAGGTCCACGCTCGGCCGGCGGCCGTCCCAGACCAGGGCGGGAAGGAAGGCGGCGGCGTGCTTCTGCTCGACGAGACGGAGGTGGAGCAGGAGGTCGGTGGTCTCGAACCGTACGTCGGGTTCGAAGCCTGCGGTGCGGCACAGGGTCATGGCCCAGTGCCGGGCGGCCGTGCCCTCGGGCTCCATCACCCAGGGATGGTCGGCGAGTGAGCGCAGCACCGCCATCGGACCCCGGGTGTCCGGCTGTTCGGCGGGTTCGGGCAGCGCGAGGTGCAGAGCGTCGTCGAGCAGGTCCTCCTGCTCCAGTTCGGCGGGCCGTTGATGGGGAATGCCCGGGTACTCCTCGGCGAGGACCAGATCGAAGTCGCGGGCCTGCAGGCCGGGCAGCGCGAGCTCCGGCTCCCGGTGGGTGACATGGACCCGCAGGCCGGGGTGCCGCTCGCGCAGCAGCCCCAGCGCGGTCGGGACCAGGGCCAGGGCGGCCGTCTGGAACGACGCGATACGCAGGGTGCCGGACAGAGCGGACAGCGATGCGGCGATGTCCGCCTCCGCCCGCTCCAGTCGCTCCAGGACCGCCTCCGTGTGGGCGACGAGGATCTCGGCCTGCTCGGTCAGCCGTACCCGCCGCCCCACCGGTTCCAGCAGGGGGACGCCGGCTTCGGCCTCCAGCTGGGACAGCTGCTGGGAGACGGAGGACGGGGCGTAGGACAGCGCCGCGGCGACGGCCGCCAGGGTGCCGCGGTGCTTGAGTTCGCGCAGGAGACGCAGCCGGTGCAGGTCGAACATCGCCGGCGACCCTCCTCGTCGTACAGCCCCGATGACTGATCTGATTGATCGGATTCTTCGACGACTATAGGTCGGAAACATTCGCTGGACCGACCGCAGGCGCCCATCGGACCCTGTTCAGGTGTCCGAGAACGTCTCCGCCCTCCCGACGCCGCCCTGGACGGTGCGACCCGGCGCCCGCACCTGGCGCTGCGCACCCGCACCCGCCGAGGTCCGGGACTTCCATGCCGCGCTGTCCGGGTACGCGCCCACTCCGCTGATCGAGCTCCCCGTACTTGCGGGGGAGTTGGCGGTCGGTCGGGTCTTCGTGAAAGACGAGTCGTGTCGTCTGGGCCTGCCTGCGTTCAAGGCGCTCGGTGTCTCGTGGGCGGTGCATCGCCTGCTCGGCGAGCTGGCGGGGAGCGGCAGGGGGCCGGGTCCGGTCACTCTGGTGACCGCCACCGAGGGCAATCACGGCCGTGCGGTGGCCCGGACGGCCCGTCTGCACGGGCAGCACGCCCACGTCTTCGTTCCCGCGGGCGTGCATCAGCGGGCCGTCGCGGCGATCGTGGGTGAGGGGGCGGAGGTCACCGCCGTAGCGGGGACGTACGACGAGGCTGTGCGGCGTGCCGCCGAGGCGGCCGCCGCACGGGACGCGGTCCTGGTGCAGGACAGCGCCTGGCCGGGCTATGAACGGATCCCTGGGTGGATCGTCGAGGGCTACTCCACGCTCTGCGCCGAGATCGACGAGCAATTGGCGGCCCTGGGTCTGAGCGAAGGACCCGATCTCGTCTCCATCCCGGTGGGCGTGGGATCACTGGCCCAGGCCGTCGTCACCCACTACCGCAGCCGCGACCGCGGAGGTGCTCCGGCGCTGCTGGCGGTGGAACCGGAGGCCGCGGCCTGTGTCCTCGCCGGCCTCGTCCGGGGTGCGGCGGTCAGCGTCCCGACCGGCGAGACCGTCATGGCCGGGTTGAACTGCGGTACCCCGTCGAGCCTCGCCTGGCCCTACGTGCAGGGCGGGCTGGACGCCGCCGTCGCCGTCCCGGAATCCGCCGCCGCCGGCGCGGCCGCCCGTCTCGCGGCCCTCGGTGTCTCCTCGGGCCCCTGTGGGGCGGCCGCGCTGGCCGGCCTCCGCACGCTGCTCGGCGGCGCGGGCGCAGCTGAGCGCCGTAGGGCCCTCGGGCTCGACGCGACCTCGGTGGTCGTGCTGCTGAACACCGAAGGCGCGTCCGCCAACCCGCACCACACCTCCGGTCAGTGAGAAGTCGACACCTGAAGGACCCCATCTGAGTTGAACCACCGTGTCCGTATGCCCTCCCCGCATGTCGATCGTCCCCTGTCCTCGCAGGTCACCCGCCGGATGAGGAGGTCGGGAGCATGCTGACCCACCTCGTGGCCGCACTCGGCGTGCTCGGCCTGCTGACCATCGTGCCCGGACCGGACATGGCGGTCGTGACCCGCCGGGCCCTGGTGGCGGGCCCCGCGGACGCGTTCCGGGCCGTCCTCGGAATAGCGACCGGGCTGCTGCTCTGGGGCGCGCTGACCGTGGCCGGGCTCGCGGCCGCGCTCGCCGCGGCACCGATGGCCTACCTGGTCGTCAAGCTGCTCGGCGCCGGATACCTGGTGTTTCTCGGCGTACAGTCCCTGCGCCGGCACCGCGACGCCGCATCTGCCCTGCCGGAGCCCGGCACCTGCGGCAGAGCCGGTAACGCCTGGCGGACCGGCCTGATCGGCAATGTCCTCAGCCCGAAGATCGCCGTCTTCTACACCGGCCTGCTCCCCACGCTGGCCCCGCCGCAGCTGTCGGCCGCCTGGGCGATGACCCTCCTCGTCCTGCTGCATGTCGCCCTGACCGTCGCCTGGCTGGGGAGTTACACGCTGTTGCTGTCCAAGACCGGGCCGGTCCTGCGGAATCCACGGATCCGCGGGGCGCTCGGCCGTGCCACGGGCGTCGTCCTGATCGGCTTCGGCCTTGTGGTGGCGAGTACGGCCGGCTGATCCGCCGAGGCGACAAACGAGCCGCGAAAGGCCTAACGAATGCGACAAATGGGTACTTTTCGTAAAGGTGGGAGCAGGCGACACCTCGGGTGTCGTCAGCCCGCCCAGGGGTTCCGACCAGCACGTTCGTGGGCTCGGTGAGCATCGGCTGCTGGTCCTCTGCTCTGGTCGAAGGGATGCCGGTCATGAACGAGGACACGAGGAGCCGCCACCCGGAGCCGCCACCCGCGGGAGACCCGCGCCCCGCGGTATGGGGCGACCCGGCCCCGCTGGGCCTGGCGGGCTTCGCCCTGACCACGCTGCTGCTCTCGATCATCAACACCAACCTGCTGAAGGAGAGCGCCGCCATCATCCCCGTGCTGGGCCTGGCCGCGTTCTACGGCGGCCTCGCCCAGTTCGCGGCGGGTCTCATGGAATTCCGCCGCGGCAACACCTTCGGTGCGACGGCGTTCGTGTCCTTCGCCGCCTTCTGGCTGTCCTACTGGTGGATCGCGCCGCGCCTGGCGCTCGCCGGCGACTCGCACAACTCGCTGGGCCTGTTCCTGCTCGGCTGGGCGATCTTCACGGCCTACATGACCGTCGCGGCGCTGCGTGTCAGCCTCGCCGTGCTCGTGGTGCTGGCGCTGCTCACGCTCACCTTCCTCCTCCTGGCGATCGGCGCCTTCCAGACGGGCGCGGAGCCGCACGTCATGACCCAGGTGGGCGGATGGTTCGGCATCGCGACGGGGCTCGCCGCCTGGTACGCGTCGGCGGCGACCGTCATCAACGAGACACATGCCCGCACCGTGCTCCCCGTCGGCCCGCGCCGGCCCGGTGCGGCCCCACAGGCGCGCGACGAAGGGCCCGCCTGAGGTGACCGGGCCCGGCGGCAGCGGGGCCACGTCGGCAGCCCCCGCTCAGGCCGACGTGGCCCCGCTGCCGCCGGCCGTGGGCCGATCCCTCGGCCCAGGTCACGGACCCGCTCCCGCCCGCCTACGGCCCCACACCCAGCCCTGAACCGACGCAGCCGATGCCCACGCGCCCGCGCCCGGTCCCGGCGCTCGTCGGCAGACATCCGACCGGGACAATCCTCGTCATGAACGAGGACATGGACGACGCCCGGAGCCGGCTGGCCAGGATCGAGCGGCTGCTGGAGAGCGGTGAGCGCGAACTGGTCCCCGCCTGGCGCCGGGCGACCCGGGGCGAGCCCCGCTGGACGGTGACGGCGGTGATCCTGGCGGCCGTCGCCCTGCAACTGACCCTGCCGCACCGGCTCATCCTCCTGCACCCCGCCTGGGCGCTGCCCGCACTGGAGTTGGCGCTGCTGATCGCCCTGGTCGCGGGCAGTCCCCGGCGGGTGGAACCCCGGACCCGACTGATGCGGTACCTGGGCCTGACCCTGGCCGGTGTCATCAGCGTGGCCAACGGCTGGGCGGCGGTCCGGCTGGTCGGTGATCTGGTGAGCGGCAGAGGGGGCGCCGACGCGGTCCCGCTGCTGCTGACCGGCGGGGTCATCTGGCTGACGAACGTCATCGTGTTCGCCCTGTGGTACTGGGAGTGGGACCGCGGCGGCCCCATGGCCCGGGTGCAGGGACAACATGAGTACGCCGACTTCCTCTTCGTACAGATGCAGAGCCCGGAGGTGGCCCCGCCGGACTGGGAACCGGCCTTCCTCGACTACCTCTACCTCTCCTTCACCAACGCCACCGCCTTCAGTCCGACCGACGTCATGCCGCTGTCCCGGTGGTCGAAGATGCTGATGATGCTGCAGTCCTCGGTGTCCCTGGTGACCGTGGTCCTCGTCGTCGCCCGCGCGGTCAACATCCTGAAGTGACCCACGGGGCCGCCGGCACCGGCCGCAAGCCCGGCCGCCGGCCATGCCCTTGCGGCGGGCTGCAGCCGAACTTGCGGCCCAGTAGCAATGAATTGAGCCTCACACATGTCACAGCCGACCGAGCTGTCTCGTCCAGATCTCGGAGAGTGACTTCGGGACCGGGAAGGTGATGCTCATGCGGGTGTCGGTGACGATGACGACCTGGCGGCAGGGTTTCGAGGAGGGGCCCGCGTGAGCCCGGCCGAGGAGTTCGAGAAGCTGCGGCCGCTGCTGTTCTCCCTCGCCTACCGCATCCTCGGCAGCGTGACCGAGGCCGAGGACGCGGTCCAGGAGACCTGGCTGCGCTACGACCGCTCCCCGACCCGGCCCGCATCGACCAGGGCGTATCTCTCGGCCACGGTCACCCGGATCGCGATCGACGTGCTGCGCTCGGCCCGCGTACGGCGCGAGGAGTACGTCGGACCGTGGTTCCCCGAGCCCCTGCTCACCGACCCCTACCAGGACCCGGAGCACGCGGCGGAGCTGGCCGACTCGCTGTCCATGGCGGCCCTGCTCCTGCTGGAACGGCTCAGCCCGCTCGAACGGGCGGTGTTCGTGCTGCGGGAGGTGTTCGCCTTCGGCTTCCCCGAGATCGCCTCGGCCGTCGGGCGCTCGGAGGCTGCCTGCCGCCAGCTCGCCGTCCGCGCGCGCCGCCACATGGAAGCGGGTCGGCCCCGGTTCGAGGCCGACCGCAAGGAACGCGAGGAACTCGCCGGCCGGTTCTTCGACGCCCTGAAGGAGGGCAACGTCGAGAGCCTGCGGCAACTGCTCGCGGCCGACGTCCAGATGGTCGCGGACAGCGGCGGCAAGGCCCCGCAGTGGACCGGGGGACTCCAGGGCGTGGACCAGGTGTGCCACATGCTCGACGCACTCCTCCGCCCCTTCCTCACCATCGGCGGAGTCATGGCCCCCCACCTGGTCAACGGCCAGCCCGGCGCCGTCTTCCGCGACCGCGACGGCAAGGTCCTCAACACCTGGACCCTCGACATTCTCGACGGCCGGATCCAGACGATCCGCGCGGTCACCAACCCCGACAAGCTCGCCCACATGGGCCCCGTCGCGGACGCGTGGGCCCTGATGCGCGAGGCAAGGCAGGCCGGCCGGGACATGGGCCTGCCGGAACCCGCCGTCACCCCACAACAGCTCGCGCCGTCGGCAGATCAGGAGAATCGCACGTGAACAGGATCGGCATCATCATCGGCAGCACCCGTCCCGGCCGAAAGGGCGACCTGGTGGCCCAGTGGGTACGGGACCTCGCGACCGAACACGCGGGCCACACCGCGGACTTCGAGCTCGTGGACCTGAAGGACCATGCGCTGCCCCTACTGGACGAGGCGGTCCCGGCCCGCACGGCGCCGGGCGACCGGCCGCACACCAGGCGCTGGGCCGAACGCATCGGCTCGTACGACGCCTTCATCATCGTCACACCCGAGTACAACACCGCCCCGCCGGCTGCCCTGACCAACGCCATCGACTATCTCTATGCGGAGTGGGGCGGCAAGCCGGTCGGCTATGTGGGCTACGGCATCTTCGGCGCGGTCATGGCGGTGCAGAAGCTGCGCGCCCAGGCCGGCGTGCTGCGCATGGCGGACATCGCACCTCAGGTGACCCTGTCGCTGCGCGAGGACTTCGTGAACTTCACCGACTTCCGACCGCAGCAGTCGCACGTCCCCCAGGTGCATGGGTTGGTCGACGAACTGCTGACGTGGACGCGGGCCCTCGCCACACTGCGCGAGGCGTCCTCGGCCACGGCCTGAGCGACCGAAGCCCGATCCCCAACTGTTTCGGAAATTCGGACAGTTGGGTATCGGCGAGGTACATGAAGATCCGGCCGCCCGCCGGCACCGCGAGCAGCGGCTACGCGGTGCCGGGGTCGTCGAGGAGCCGGAGCAGTACGTCGGCCTCCTCGCGGAGCCGGATCGCCCGGTCGGCCTGTGCGGGCGCCGTGAACTGCGCGGCGAGCATGAGCCGTTCCTCGACTTCGGCGCGTACGAGGTCGGTGATGTGCTGCTCGGTCAACTCGCGGCGGGCGGCCTCGGTGACGCCGACGCCGACCGGCGCCTCCTCGATGGCCACACCGCGCAGCTCCGCCGCCCCCACCGGCACCGCTTCGGCGTTGTCGAGCACGGCGAGCGTGGAACGCAAGGCGCTCACCGCGGTCTTGTCGCGGGCACGCATGGCTTCACGAAGGGCTTGACGCATCTGAAGGCGCAGAGACATGGGGCCGACCTTATGTGTCTGACTCAGGGCCCTCAACGGGATATCAGCTCAGGCGCAGGGCACCGGGCGCGCGGTCCTCGAAGATCTCGGTCAGCCAGTCGAACACGGTCGCTCCGCGCCCGCCGCGTGCCTCGGCCAGCTCGGCACTCACCTGCGGCCGGTTGTCCGGGTGACAGCGTGACAGCCGGATCTCCAACTGGCGAGCGGTCTCCGGATGTCCGAGATGCTCACGAGACACCTGATGCTCCCGCCACTCCACGACGAAGTCGCCGTCGTCCGGCGTTCCGAAGCCGCCGCTCAGGCAGTCCGCGAAGGCGTCGAGGTTTCTGCCGAAATAGCCGCCGGGACCATTGACCGCTTCGCCGATGACACGCCAGAAGTCTTCGAGGGTCTTGATCTGCGTGCCGTCCAGCACATAGGTGACTGTCACGCCCCAGAGGCTACGCGCCGCGTCACACGCCGTCCTCGGGATTTCCGCGCTCACCGGCGGGAGCGGCGAGTTCGACGTAGGAATGGAGCAAGGGGTTGGTGTCGCCGGCGCGCCAGGCGACGACCAGCCGGCTCGGAGGCATGTCGGCCAGTCCGACGACGGTTTGGCCCTCAGCCGGTTCCAGGCCGGGCGGCGCCAACTCGTGGCCCAGCGGCGCCAGTCCGACCGTTCCGTGGTGACCTGGCCGAGACCGGCCAGGTCACCGATCCGACGCGGGCTACATGTTCGGCCTGGTCATGCGTTCGGGTCGAAAGGGATGCCCGAGGGCATGGAGTGCGCCAGCGCGTACGGGAAGTCTCCGTCCTTGATCTTGATGGTGGCTGCGCCGAAGTCGGCGCTCAGCAGCTTTTCCCGCAAGCCCGGAGGGTAGCCGTCCCAGCCCACGAGCCGGGGGTAGAACCAGCCGCCGGTCACGTTCTCGGGAGGCTCGTCGTTGCTGTTGGCGAAGCGGAAGTCATGGGTGGAGACACCGTCCTTGTGATAGACGATCTTCGGATGGGTGCCGTCGAAGCGGACCGCGGAGCGGTCGGCCACCTGGTAGCCGGTGTGCTGGGACACCGAGACGTACTTGACCTCGTTGTCGTTGACCCACACCACGACGTGCTCCCAGTCATGGGTGTGTCCGATGGCGGCCGGGCCCAGCGTCGCCTGGTCCTTCTCGAAGTAGCTGGCGTACATGACGGCACACCAGCCGTTGTTGCACTTCTCGCGTGAGTAGGTGTTGGCGTTGGCGAGCTGGGCGTAGTCGTGGCAGTGACCGTTGACGTCGCCGCCGAGTTTCAGGCCGGGGTTGATGGTGCCGTCGGCCCCGATCGCGGCCGTGGCGTAGCAGCCGTCGCCGTCGTAGTCGTAGGCGGGGGAGAAGGTCTGTTCCAGGCCGTCGGCGTTCTGCGGGAGCAGGGTGAGGACGTTCGCGTGGGCACTCGCCGGGACCGCCACCACGAGCGTCATCGCCCCGACGGCACCGAGGAGGAGCTTGGCCAGGGACTTCACGTTGCGCATCACGGCTCCTCGTCGAGCGGATCGCGTCAGCAGGAGAGGTTGTCGCCCGGTGCGACGCCGAGGATCTGGGTGAAGCGCTGGTAGGCGTCGACGCGGCTTTGGACCTGGGCCGGGTTTTTGCCGTCGCATTCGAGGGAGCCGTTGATGGAGCGGATGGTCTGGCCGAAGCCGGCGCTGTTGACCATGGCGTCGTGGGGGGTCATGGTGCCGGGTCCGGACTGGGTGTTCCAGTACCAGAGGCCGGTCTTCCAGGCGATGGCGGGGTCGTTCTCGACCTGCCAGGGGTTGTCGAGGAGGTCGATGCCGAGGGCGTCGCCGGCGGCTTTGTAGTTGAAGTTCCAGGACAGCTGGAGGGGGCCGCGTCCGTAGTATGCGGCTTGTCCTGCCGGGCAGCCGTAGGGCCGGCTCCAGTCGCAGTAGGTGGGGTAGTTGGCGGTGTTCTGCTCGACGACGTAGACGAGGCCGCCGGTTTCGTGGCTGACGTTGGCGAGGAAGGCGGCGGCTTCCTGTTTCCTGACCGTGTCGCTGCCGGTGTTCGCGAAACCGGGGTAGGCGCTCAGGGCGGCGGTGAGACCGCTGTAGGTGTAGAAGGAGTTCCGGTTCGGGAACATCTGGTCGAACTGCCCCTCGCTCACCACGAAATCGGCCTGAATCGCCTGGCCGGCATGCGCGGGCGCGGACTGCCTCACGATGGCGCCGCCCGTGGCGGCGTGGGCGGGGTAACCGGCGAGCAGGCAGACGGACAGGCCGATCGCGGCGGTGAAGACAGCAGTGGAGCGGGACTTGGCCATGAGTGGGGGTGGCCTTTCGCGTGGGGGTGAGGGGAAGCAACGGGTTCGCGTTCACCTTGCAAACGGTGAACGCGCATGACGAGGGGGCGCAGCGGGTGCAGGGGGCGCCGCCCACCCGGGAACTTAAAGGTATGGACCACTTGCGTCAAGAGGTGAAGTAAGGCCTCGGGGAAAACGGTTGGAGAGCTGCGCGGTTCGTGTCACAGCGCGGTGAGCCGTCTCGTCGTAGGGGTGTAGCCGGCCCGCCGCGGCATAAGAGTCCGCTGTGGCCGACCGTTCCGCAAGTCCGTACCGGCCCGAGGAGAAGTGTCATGTCAATGGACGAGACGGCAACACGCAACAAAGCGATATTCAGTCGTTTTCACGGTGCCATGAGCAGCGGCGATCCGGAGGTCATCGCGAAGGCGATCGACGAACTCGTCGCTCCGGACCTCCAGTTCCACGCGCCGGTACCGAGGGGAATGACGGGAGTTCAGGCGCTCAAGCAGGTCTGGACGGTGCTCCTGGACGGGTTTCCGGATATTCACGTCGCGATTGAGGACATGATCGCCGAGGGGGACAAGGTCGTGGCCAGGAACACGGTGACCGGGACCCATCGGGGCGATTTCCGGGGCGTGGCGCCGACCGGCAGGTCCGTCACCTACGGCGAGATCTTCATCTTCCGTTTCGAGGACGGCAGGATCGCCGAGATCTGGGGCGTCGTCGACGTCCTCTCGCAGATGCGGCAGCTCGGCGCGGCGTAAACCGCATGGCTGCCGCGGGGCGGAGAGAACGCGCCTCGGGGAGCCTGCTGTGGGGTCCGCGCGCTCGTCGGCTTCAGTGCTGTCGGCGCGGGTCCTCCATGCCGGCGTGTTGCGCTCCTCGATGGCAGTCGCGAGGGGTGGCACGCGAACTCTCGGCGGAATTAAGGGGGTTGGGGTAAATCGGTGAACTCCGTGGCCGCGTGCGCAGGCGCATTCTCCGGGAGGTCACACTCCATGATCGCCGGAAGAGGTGAACCGGATCCGTGAGCCGCATGGGGTCACCACCGCTCGGGCATGCCCTGCCCATGCGTTCCCTGCTGATCATGTCCGCGCTGGCCACTGCCCTCGTCCCGGCCGCCGCACCGTCCTCACCTTCCGCATATACGGCCGCCGCTGTGCCCCCGGGGCATACGTACTTCTGGCCCGAACAGCACCAGATGGGTGCGGGCGGCGCCTGGGACTACGCGCCGCCCGGATACACGGAGGCCGACCCGCGTGTGAAGCGGCACGCGTACTCCTTCGACTCGCATGCCCCCGTCGCCGTCTACGCGATCAGCTACCAGCCCGACGGCTGCCTGTACCGCGAGATCCACCCCGATGACTACGCCAACTCCTGGGAGTGGGCCGAGAAGTTCGACGGGGTCAGTGACACCACGATGGGATGCCGGCCGGGCTGAATCACGCATGCGACCGCTCACGACGGCCGGTGCCGCGTTCGTGGTGCTCGGCCTCTCGCTGACCGCCTGTACGACGAGGGCGGACACATCACCCCGCCCTTCCCCCGACGACGTGGTCAAGGCCGCCACCCGGCGACTCACCGGGGACTGCCTCACGCGGCGAGGCCTCGCGCCGCCCCGTCCCGGCGGACCCACACCCTCCACCACCGAGCAACAGCGGGTCACCGCCGCGCTGTTCGGGACCGGCCCCGCGCAACTGTCTCTCCGTCTGCCCACGGGCCATGTCGTGCGCGCCCACACCGACGGCTGTCTCGCCGCGGCCCAACGGCGGCTGTACGGCGACCAGGTCCGCTGGTTCCGGACCTCGGTGGTCGTGAACAACCTGGGGCCGGAAGCCACCGCGACCCATCAGTCCCTCGCGGAAGTCCGCGCCCGGCACCGTGCCGAGATCACCGAGTGGCAGCGGTTGCGGACACACGCCGTCGATGAAGCGACCCTCCTGCTGACCCATCACCGCTGACCTCGACGCACCGCACACGGTGACCCCCGCACGGTGACACCCACGCATTGACACCCACCCGCTGTCACCCACGCCGAAAGGAACCCACCGGCATGCCCAAGCGCCTCGCCGCCCTGCTCGCCGCCACCGCCCTGTCCGCCGGGGCCGTGCTCGCCACCTCCGCGTCCGCGCACGCGGTGCCCTGCGGCAGCGGCAACTTCTGTGTGTGGACGGACGCCAATTTCACGGGACTGAAGATCGAACACAGCGGTGACGACCACTGGTGGGAGGGCGACATGTACGGGAACGACTCCTCCTGGGCGAACCATGGCATCTCCGGGCCCGGAGTCAAGGATCACGTCCGGGTCTACTCCGGCCGTGAACTGACGGGCCATGTGACCATCTGTCTGGCTCCGGGCGAGGAGGTCGGCTGGAACGCCGCCGCCAACGACCAAGGCGGCTCCCACACCTGGACCATGGGCTGCTGAGCCGGGACGAAGCCGACAGACACTCCGCGTCACGCCCGGCACCGTCACGCCCGGCACCGGCGTTCACCGAACGCCGGTGACCGGCCCCCGGGTCCGGGGCGATCGCGGGGTCTGGATCCAGCCACCACTGTCGTATTCGGCCACCGCCCTGACATGGTGTTTTACAGTGGCTGGCGTCAGTTCCGGCGATAACACCTGTGAGGTATGCGCGAACATGCCGACTGAAACGCTCGAGTTTCAGGTAGAGGCCCGTCAGCTGCTGCAGCTGATGATCCACTCGGTCTACTCGAACAAGGACGTCTTCCTGCGGGAGCTCGTCTCCAACGCCTCCGACGCACTGGACAAGCTGCGTCTGGAGAAGCTGCGGGACGACGCACTGGACGCCGATGTGTCCGATCTGCACATCGAGATCGACACCGACAGCGCCGCCCGCACCCTCACCGTGCGGGACAACGGCATCGGGATGTCGCACGACGAGGTCGGGCAGCTCATCGGCACCATCGCCAACTCCGGCACCGCGAAGTTCCTCGAGGAACTGCGGGAGGCCAAGGACGCGGCAGGGGCGGAAGGGCTCATCGGCCAGTTCGGTGTCGGGTTCTACTCGGGGTTCATGGTCGCGGACGAGGTCACCCTGGTGACCCGGCGCGCCGGCGAGGCCCACGGCACCCGCTGGACGTCGCGCGGCGAGGACACGTACACGCTGGAGCCGGCCGAGGACGCGCCGCGGGGCACGTCGGTCACGCTCCACCTCAAGCCCGCCGACCCCGAGAACCAGCTTCACGACTACACCTCCCCGTGGAAGATCAGGGAGATCATCAAGCGGTACTCGGACTTCATCACCTGGCCCATCCGGATGGTGCCCGAGAGTTCCGGCGCGGCCGGCGCGGCCGACGAGAGCGACGAGGCGCCCGAGCCCGAGACGCTCAACTCGATGAAGGCGCTGTGGGCGCGGTCGCGTGACGAGGTGTCCGACGACGAGTACCACGAGCTGTACAAGCACATCGGCCACGACTGGCGCGACCCGCTGGAGACGATCCGGCTCCAGGCGGAGGGCACCTTCGAGTACCAGGCGCTGTTGTTCCTCCCCGCGCACGCGCCCCACGACCTGTTCACGCGGGACTTCAGGCGCGGTGTGCAGCTGTACGTCAGGCGCGTGTTCATCATGGACGACTGCGAGGCGCTGCTCCCGCCGTACCTCCGCTTCGTCAAGGGCGTCGTCGACGCGGCCGACCTCTCGCTCAACGTCTCCCGCGAGATCCTCCAGCAGGACCGCCACATCGAGATGATGCGGCGACGGCTGACGAAGAAGGTCCTGTCCACGGTCAAGGACATGATGACCAAGGACCACGACCGCTACGCCACGTTCTGGGGCGAGTTCGGCACCGTTCTGAAGGAGGGGCTGGTCACCGACGCGGAGAACCGTGACGCCATCCTCGCCCTCGCCTCGTTCGCGAGCACGCACCACGACACCGAGCCGACCACGCTCAAGCAGTATGTGGAGCGGATGAAGGACGGCCAGGACGACATCTACTACCTGACCGGCGAGTCCCGGCAGAGCATCGAGAACTCCCCGCACATGGAGGCCTTCCGGGACCGGGGCATCGAGGTGCTGCTGCTCACCGACGCCGTCGACGAGGTGTGGGCCGACGCCGTCGGCGAGTACGAGGGCAAGAAACTGCGCTCCGTCGCCAAGGGGCAGATCGACCTCGACGACAAGGGCGACGACACCGCCGACGGTGAGCGGGAGAAGCAGACCGAGGAGTACGCCGGCCTGCTCGGCTGGATGACCGAGCAACTGGCCGAGGACATCAAGGAGGTACGTCTGTCCTCCCGCCTCACCGTCTCCCCGGCCTGTGTCGTCTCCGACGCGGGCGAACTGACCCCGGCGTTGGAGAACATGTACCGGGCCATGGGCCAGGAGGTGCCCCGGGCCAAGCGGATCCTGGAGCTCAACCCCGGCCATCAGCTGGTGAAGGGCCTCAACCAGGCCTACAAGGAGCGTGAGGACCGTTCGCAGCTGACCGAGACCGCCGAACTCCTGCACGGCCTGGCGGTGCTCGCCGAGGGTGGCCAGCCAAAGGACCCGTCCCGCTTCGTCAAGCTCATGGCGGACCGCCTGGAACGCGCGCTGTAGCCCGGCCCCGCCAGACATCGGCGGCCTGTCCCGACCCCGGGACAGGCCGCCGATGTGCGTGTGCACCAGCCTCCGTCTTGTGAAGACACAACAAACCGGTGCGGCGAAATTCTTCCCTGGCCTGCCCTGACAGCCTCCCGGCCTTTTGAAATGATCTCGATGAAAGCAACGAAGATCTTGTGGAGGTCCCATAACTCATGGGGGTTGAGATGAACGACCGCGGTGAGGTGCTGGTCACGGGTGTCGGCGCGATGACGCCGGTGGGGGCCGATGCCTCCTCGACCTGGGCGGGACTGCTGTCCGGGACATCCGGTGTCTCCCTCCTCGACGAGGAGTGGGCCGCCGGTCTGCCGGTGCATGTCGCGGCCAGGCTTCCGGTCGATCCTGCGGCGTCGCTCCCGAGGGTCGAGGCGCGAAAGCTGGACCGGGGCGAGCAACTCGCCGTGCTCAGCGCGCGCGAGGCCTGGCAGGACGCCGGGTTGCCGCAGGTGGAGCCGGAGCGGTTGGCCGTCGTCATCGGCACCGGCACCGGAGGCGTCCTCACCACGCTGGGGCAGGACGACATCTTCGAACAGAGCGGCGTACGTCGGTTGTCGCCGTTCGCCGTCCCGATGCTCATGCCCAACGGGCCGGCGGCCTGCGTCAGCATGGACCTGGGCGCGCAGGGCGGGGCCCGTACGCCGATCAGCGCGTGCGCCTCCGGTGCCGAGGCCCTTGCCCTGGGCCAGGACCTGATCCGCAGCGGCCGTGTGGACGTGGTCGTGGCCGGCGGTGTGGAAGCCTGTCTGCACCCCTTCACCATCGCCGCCTTCGCCCAGATGAAGGCACTGTCGACGAGGTCCGAGGACCCGGCGTCGGTGTCCCGGCCGTTCGACGCCGAACGCTCCGGATTCGTCATGGGGGAGGGCGCCGGGATGCTGGTCCTCGAACGTCCCGGATTCGCCCGGGCCCGTGGCGCACGGGTACACGGAACCCTCGCAGGCAGCGCTGTGACCTCCAGCGCTCGTCACATCACCGCCTCCGACGCGGACGGCCAGGTCTTCGCCATCCAACAGGCCCTGAGGGACGCCGGGTTGAGCCCGAAGGACATCGGACTCGTCCATGCCCACGCCACCTCCACCGAGTCCGGTGACCTGGCGGAGGCGGAGGCCGTCCGCCGGGCCGTCGGCGCGCACCCCGTGGTGACGGCGACGAAGTCCATGACCGGCCACATGCTGGGCGCGTCCGGAGCCGTCGGGGCGCTGGCCGCGGTGCTGGCGCTCAAGGAGGGCGTCGTGCCGGCGACCCGCAACCTCGAGAAGATCGACCCGCGGATCGAGCTGGACGTCGTACAGGGCACGAACCGGACGGGGCGGTGGCCGGCGGCACTGGCCAACTCCTTCGGCTTCGGCGGCCACAACGTGACGCTAGTCTTCACGAGCTGACCTGGCGTCAGACAACGGGTTCGGCAGCTCGGCGCCGTCGTGCACAGCCCGGCGCGGTCGCCGTGATGACGAGCGGCCAGAGCAGGAACTGGTCCGTCATGACGAGGAGGGCGGCGATCGCGAGGAGGGCGAGGAGCGCGCAGCGGTGGGGCAGGCCTCGGGGCCGTCCTCGGGGCAGGATCGGGCAGGAGTCGTGGAGCGGCGGCTGGGCCCGGCGCGAACACGGTCACGAAAGATCCGGTGGTGAGCAGCACGAGCGGCTGCGGGCTATGCCGGCGACCGTCGTGCCGGCAGGGGCGAGGGCCGACAGCCCCGTCGGCACAGGAGGTGTACTTCCGCCTCCTGGTTCCCGGCGTACCCGTCGCACTGCGGTGTGAGCAACCGCCCGGATCGGAGCGTGCGGGTAAGCCCCGTGAAGGTCTCGGCCAGTCCGGGGTCGTCGGAGATGGTGATGACGTCGAGGTCGCCTCCACTGCCGTGCAGGGTACAGACGCTGACGGACCGTCCGGTCGCACGAGTCTCCTGCTCCACGTACGCGTTCGGCGGCAGCACCGACGTCGGCAGGTCACATTGCCGCCCGGGCTCCGACGTCGACTGAGCGGCACCCGGCAGCGTCGGCTGAGGAAGCCTCGCCTTGCAATCGAGCGATGAGGCCGCCCCGCCGGCCAGAGCAACGGCGGCCTTCGCCATCCCGAGCTCAGCAGGTTGAGGCCCAGCTTCGGGGCGCCGTTGTCGTTGGCGTCGTAGTAGTAGTGGTAGACGAACAGATCGCCGTCGATGCCGTGCAGGCTGTGCTCCACATAGTCGTGCACGTTCCGACTTGGCCCAGTCGACGAGCCTGCTGGACAATCGCCGCGTCTCCTCTAGACTGACAATCTAGGAATGGACGGTTGGTCTAATCGCATCTTGCCGAGAGGTTTCCGTGGACGAGGCTGACGCACACCTCATCGGTGAGGCCGAGAAGATCGCCGTAGCGTTGGGGCGCATGTTCCCAGGCCTGTGCGAAGTGGTGCTACACGATCTGCGGGATCCGGAGCATGCGATTCGGGCGATCGAGAACAACCTCTCCGGCCGCCAGGTCGGCGACTCCGCCACGGAGTTGGGCCTGGCTCGCATCCAGGATCCCCACTACCCGAGCGTGATCCAGAACTACCCCAATCAGTTCCCCGACGGTCGCCCGGCGAAGAGCACGTCGATCGGCATCAAGAACGCCGCGGGGGAGTACGTCGCCGCCCTCTGCCTGAACCTCGACGTGTCCGTCCTGTCACCGGTGACCCTCGCGCTGTCCAACCTGGTGGCCACGGACACCGAGCACCGCGACCAGCCCCTGGAGACGCTCCGGGACCGCAACGCGCGCGAACTGCGCCAGGCGGTGGAGGCGCATGCCGCGGAGCGCGCCGCGACGCCCCGGTCGCTGAGCCGGGAGGACAAGAAGGCACTCGTGCGACAGCTCCAGCGCGACGGCTACTTCGCCTCCCGCGATGCGGCACAGACCATCGCGGACCTGCTCGGTGTGTCCCGCGCGACCGTCTACAACTACGCGAAGTAGCCGCCAGGACCCCGCCCTTCCGAAGGAAGCGGACAGCCCTCCGCGAACCCGCCTGTGAACGCCCTGGCCGTTCCGGACACCCCGTATGGGAACGCGTCACCGGCTGGTGAGCAGCGGCCCCTCAACTCGCGGCAACGGCTTCACCACTCCCGTATCGGCCTCTCAATCTCCGGCATCTGCCGGGCGACTCCCGCCCGGCGAGCGGCGCACGCCGCCCCCGCCTCGGAAAATTCGATGTCAGCGACCCCGTCGGCTCCGCTAGCGTCGGGCGCGTGACTCCAGCAGATCTCGTAGCCGTCATCTCCGACGGCATCCACACGGCCCTCCAGTCCGGACGCATCTCAGCCGAGGTGCCCGAGCAGATCCGCGTGGAGCGCCCCCGGCACCGCGGCCACGGCGACTACTCGACCAACGTCGCCCTGCAGCTCGCCAAGTCGGCGGGTCTGCCTGCCCGGGCCGTCGCCGAGGTGCTGGCGCCCCTGGTGGGCGCGGCCGCCGGAGTCGCGAAAGCCGAGGTCGCGGGCCCCGGATTTCTGAACATCACGCTGGAGAGCGCGGCGATCGGCGCCCTGGCACGGGACATCGTCCTGGCCGGCGACGCCTACGGCCGCACCGACCGGCTCGGCGGCCTGCGGCTCAACCTGGAGTTCGTCTCCGCCAACCCCACCGGCCCGGTACACATCGGCGGAGCCCGCTGGGCGGTCGTCGGCGATGTGCTGGCCCGGCTGCTCGAAGCTGCGGGCGCGGATGTGTCGAGGGAGTACTACTTCAACGACGCCGGCGTACAGATCGACCGCTTCGTGCGCTCACTGCTCGCCGCGGCGCACGGCTCACCGGTACCAGAAGACGGCTACAGCGGCGCCTACATCGAGGAGATCGCGGCAGCCGTACTGCGCAGGCGGCCCGGCGCCCTGGACCTCCCGGACACCGAGTGCTACGCCGCGTTCCGGGCGGTGGGCACGGAGCTCATGTTCGACGAGATCAAGACCTCGCTCGCCGCGTTCGGAACCCACTTCGACACCTACTTCAACGAGAAGGATCTGCACGACCGGGGCGACCTGGACGCCGCCCTCGCCCGCCTGCGCGACGGCGGTCACGTCTTCGAGGACCAGGGCGCGGTCTGGCTGCGCACCACGGACTTCGGCGACGACAAGGACCGGGTCCTGGTCAAGAGCGACGGCTCCTGGACGTACTTCACCGCGGACTGCGCGTACTACCTGAACAAGCGGTCCCGGGGCTTCGAACGGGTCGTCATCATGCTCGGCGCCGACCACGCCGGCTATGTGGGCCGGATGCGGGCCATGGCGGCCTGCTTCGGCGATGACCCGGACCGGAATCTGGAGATCCTGATCGGCCAGCTGGTGAACCTGGTCAAGGACGGCACACCGGTCCGGATGAGCAAGCGGGCGGGTACGGTCCTCACACTCGACGACCTCACCGAGGCGGTCGGCGTCGACGCCGCGCGGTACGCGCTGGCCCGGGCCAGCGTGGACGCGATGATCGACCTCGACATCGACCTGCTGACCCGGCAGTCGAACGACAACCCGGTCTACTACGTGCAGTACGCGCACACCCGGCCCTGCTCCGTGCTGCGCAAGGCGCGGGAAGCCGGGATCGGGAAGGGCGCTCCGGAGGACTTCGAGCCTGCCCTGCTCACCCATGAGCGGGAGGTGGACCTGCTGGGCATGCTGGCCGAGTTCCCGCAGGTCGTGGCCACGGCGGCCACGCTGCGCGAACCGCACCGGGTGGCGTACTACCTGGAGGCGCTGGCCGGCACGTACCACCGCTTCTACGACGCCTGCCGGGTCCTGCCACGGGCCGACGAGGAGGCGGACGACCTCACCCGCGCCCGGCTGTGGCTGACGGAGGCGAGCAGACTGGTCCTGTGCAACGGACTACGACTGCTCGGAGTCACGGCACCGGAACGGATGTAGGCAGACGGAGCCGGCTGTCCCATGCGCCACGGCGCGGGGTCGCAACTCCCCGGAGGCGTTCCGCGATGTGCCAAGGCGCGAGGCCGCTGCTCCCCGGTGTTCCGCTCGGTCAGCCGGCGGGCGGCGGCTTCGACGACCGCCGCGCGGTGCTGGGCCGGCTGCTGTGCTGGCCAGGACCGGCTGAACTCCTCGGGGGTGACGCCCTCCGCGGCCCAGAACCACCCCTGGGCCGCGGCGAGCACCATGGTCAGGAGATCGTCGGGCGCCGTCTCCTGGGACACATCGCCGCGCCGCTGCGCGTCGGCCACTTCCCCGGCCTTGCGTTGGGAGGCATCCGCCTCGATTCCGGGGGTGGCCGAGGGCCGCCGCTCCAGCAGCTTCCGCGCTCCGCGCTCGTCCGCTGGCGCGCCTTCTCCGAACGGGGGAGTGTTTCCAAGCGCCGTCGGCTCTTTGGGCGCTGGGCTATGCTGTGTGGCCATGACTACCGGGACGGCGTTGCGCCACTCACGGATTGGTGACCCGGTGCTCTTCTGAGTGCCGTACGGGCCGGTGCGGGCCCGCTGTTCGATCGAGGATCTTGCGCCGCTGCGCGGGCACCACCTCCGTCGTGTTGATCACAGGCTCGACTCATCAACCACGACAGGAGCATTCATGCCCACCAAGACGTTGCAGATTCCCACCGCGGACGGTCATGCAGACGCCTTCGCCGCTTTCCCCGACCGTGGCGAGCGGCACCCAGGGGTGCTGATGTACGCGGACGCCTTCGGCATACGGCCCGTGCTGCGGGAGATGGCCTGCGAACTCGCCGGGCACGGGTACTACGTGCTCGTCCCCAACTTCTTCTACCGGCACGGCCCGGTACCGCTGATCGAACTTCCCGAGCACATCGGAGAAGAGGTCAGGCCCGCGGTCATCGCCCAGGTGATGCCCCTGATCGAGGCGCACACCGCCGAACGCATCCTGAGCGACGCCGACGCTTACCTCAGGTTCCTGACCGGCCAGCCCGAGGTCGGCACCGGACCGGTCGCGGTGACCGGCTACTGCATAGGCGGCCTCCTGGCGATGCGCACCGCCGCGGCCCACCCCGGCCAAGTGGCCGCCGTCGCCGGATTCCACGGCCCCGTGGGCGCCGACGACCCGGACAGCCGGCACCGCCTCCTCTCCCGGCTCACCGCCCAGGTCCACCTCGGCCACGCCGAAACCGACATGACGCCCGAGGCCCTCGGCGAGCTCAACCAGGCCCTGGACGCCGCGGGTGTCGGCTACACCTCCGAGATCTACCCCGGCACCGTCCACGGCTTCACCATGTCCGACACGGACGCCTTCAACCCCGCCGCACTACAGCGCCATTGGGACCGCCTGCTGCCCCTCCTCGGCCGCACCCTGAAACAGACGGCTCCGTAAGACCCAACCTGCTGTTCGTCCCCTTCGTGGGAGCGGTCGATGCCGCAGAATGCGCTGACGGGACGTCTGCGGGAGCCACGCCATGGGATCAGCCCGGATCCTCGTGGTGGTCACCGTCACGTCCGAATCTGGCCAGCATCAGGGGTGGGCGATCGCCTAGAACTGGGGCATGACGATTTACTCGGCCGTGGTCACCACCGGCATCTACTGCCGACCGGGCTGCGGGTCACAGCCGCTCGCGGAGAACGTGCGCATGTTCGAGCTCCCGGCGGCGGCCGAGGCGAACGGGTTCCGGGCGTGTCTGCGGTGCCGGCCCTGGCGGGTGGCCGGGCCGGTCGCCGCCGACGTTCCCGAACTGCTCTGCAGGGCCGTGCAGTTGATCATCTCGGGGGCGCTGGACACCGGCACCGAGGCCGCGCTCGGCGCCCGGCTCGCCGTGTCGCCCCGGCATCTGCGGCGGCTGTTCACCCAGCACCTGGGGGTGACCCCGGACCAGCTCGCCCGCTCACGACGCGCACACTTCGCACGCCGGCTGCTGGACGACACCGACCTGACGGTCGCCGATGTGGCGTTCGCGTCCGGGTTCGGCAGCGTACGGCAGTTCAACCGGGACATGCGGCAGGTGTTCCAGGCCTCGCCGGTGGAACTGCGCAGCCGGCGCAGGCGAGCGGACCGGCTCGTGGCGGACGGCGGGCTGGTGCTGCGGCTGCCCTTCGCACCGCCGCTGCACTGGCCCGCACTGCTGGCGTACCTCGCCGAGCGTGCCGTACCGGGCGTGGAGTCGGTGCGGGAGGGTGTGTACCGGCGCACGATCAGCCTGGACGGTGCGGCCGGGCTGCTGGAGGTGTGCGCGGGCGGCGCGGACCATCTGCTGCTGCGAGCCCATCTGCCGTTCTGGGAAGGGCTGATCCATGTCGTGGAGCGCGTCGGCCGGATCTTCGGCGTGGACGCGGACATGGCCCCGGCGGAGGCGGCCCTGGCCGACGATCCGCTGGTCGGCCCGCTGATCGCGGCCCGCCCGGGACTGCGGGTGCCGGGCGCCTGGGGAGCGTTCGAGATCGCTGTGGACGCGGTCCTCGACCAGGACGCCGGCCGGCCGCTGGTGCGCGAACGGATGGCTGCCCTCGTCGAGGCCGCCGGTCAGCCGGTTCCAGGGCTCGGCCACGGCCTGACCCACCTCTTCCCGTCCGCTCAGACCGTGGCCGCAGCCGACTTGAAGGGTGCGGGACTGCCGGTGGACACGGCAGACTCCGTCCGGGCCCTGGCCCTGGCTGCCGCGCGCGACGACACGCTGTTCGACGGCGGTTCATCACTGGCGGACCTGATCCGTGGCCTGGCCGCCGTCCCTGGTGTCACGGAGGACACGGCTCAGTGCATCGCGATGCGACTGGGTTACGACGACGCGTTCCCGGCCGTAGGCCGCGCGGACGCGGCGCGTGGGGGAGAGGCGGGCGCCGAGTCCGATGACGCCGTTGGGGGCGGCGAGGGCGGCGCCGCCTGGCGCCCCTGGCGCGCCTTCGCCGCGACCCACTTGGCCATGGCGCACTTTCCCGGGCTGATGGCCTGACCGGGCCACGCCCCGCACAAGCCACCGCACGCACACAAGCCACAGCACGACCGGACGACGACCCGACGAGGCCGCGTCCCGACGTCCACCAACTGAGCCGGACCGACATTCACCACTGCCGAAGGGACCGCACATGAACAACGCCCAGCGAGAACTGGCCGACACCCTGCGTGCGTTGCACACACCCGCCGACGGCCGCGCGCTGGTGCTGCCCAACGCGTGGGACGCGGCGAGCGCGGCGCTCATCGCCCAGGCGGGTGCGCGGGCGATCGCGACGACCAGCGGGGGCATCGCCTGGTCGGCGGGCCGGTCCGACGGCCATGGCCTGACCCGGGAGGAGATGGCCGAGGCCGTACGGCGTATCGCCGACGCGGTCGACGTGCCGGTGAGTGCCGACATCGAGGGGGGTTACGGCCCCGGCGCCGAAGACGTCGCGGCCACCGTCCGTGCGGTGATCGCGGCCGGCGCGGTCGGTGTCAATCTCGAGGATTCCCTCGCCCCCGGCGGGCCGCTCCACGGCTTGCCCGACCAGGCCGTACGACTGCGCGCGGCCCGTGCCGCAGCCGAGGAGGCGGGGCTGTCCGGCCTGTGGATCAACGCGCGCACGGACGTGTTCCTGTTCGGCATCGGCGCCCCGGAGGACCGCGTGGAGAACGTGCTGTCCCGGGCGGCGGCCTACGCCGAAGCGGGCGCCGACAGCCTGTTCGTGCCCGGGCTCGTGGACGTGGACACGGTGGCCGAACTGGTCCGCCGCAGCTCCCTGCCGGTCAACGTGATGGCGGGCCCGGGCGCGCCGCCGGTGAAGGAGTTCGAAGCAGTCGGCGTCCGCCGCGTCAGCGTGGGCACCGCGCTCGCCCAGACCGCGTACGGGACCGTCCAGCGCGTGGCCGCCGAGCTGTTGGGCTCGGGTACCTACGGCGCGATGGCGGGCGCGGCGGACTTCGGCACGGTGAACAGTGCGGTGACCGCACGGCGCACGGCGAACGGCCCGAAGACCCACTGACGCGGCTACTCCGGTCAGCCCATGGGTGCGTTACTCACTTTCGGGTGAACGCACCCGTGGCGGCGGGGTGGCGCGAGCCGGTGACCGAGTGCCTCGGGCTCGTGTCTTCCGGGCACCTAAGCCCAAGGTCTCGTCAATCGCCAGCTTTCAGGACATAAATGGTCCTTGCATGTGAGAGTCATGGATTGCTGCTGGATCCGTAATGCCACGCGCGTTTTCCGCACAAAGTCGGGCGAAGGTTGCAGGGTGTGCGTGTGCGGCCGACCGGCCGCCGACTCGCTCAACGCACTCGTGCCGGTCCGCGGCCGTCATGTCGCGTTGGCGCGGGTGTACGCATCCTTTGAAGGGGGACCTTGTGTCCGTTTCTTCTTCCGTCCGCCGTCTGACCGCGACCGCTGCCGTGGCCGCCGCCGTAGTGGGTGCCGTGGCGCCTTCGGCCGTGGCCGCCGGCCGGGAGCCGGTCCGTCCGCACGCAGTGGTGTACATCAGCAGCGTGCAGCACAACCGGCAGGGCCGGGACGACCGTGCCAACAGCTCGCTGAACAAGCAGTGGGTGGGCATCACGAACAGCTCCCGCCGGGCGATGAACCTGGACAACTGGAAGCTGTCCGACCGGGACGGCCACACCTACACCTTCCACCACGTCCGGCTCGCGGGCCGGGCCACCGTCCGTGTCCACACCGGCGTCGGCCGGAACACCGCGACCGACCTCTACCAGGACCTCCGCACGCGCGTGTGGGACGTCAGCGCCGACAGCGCGACCCTGCGCGACGCCCACGGCCGGATCATCGACGCCGTCTCCTGGGGCCGCCGCAGTGCGCAGACCGGCCGGCAGCACGGCAGCGTGTCCCACCGTGCGGGAGTCCGTCACCGCGACGCCGCCCCCCACAGCCACGACGTCCGCGGCCACTGACCCGTTGGTCCCCTGAACCAACCACTGGGTGCCCGGTCCCGACGGCTCACCGCGGGACCGGGCACCCTCGTCTTCGCGGCGCGGGCGATGTGCCCGTCTGCGCAGGCCCCCGTGCTCACACCCGCGCTCCCCACCCTGTGCGGTGGGCGTAACCCCTGCTGATCAGGGGTGGAGACACCGGCGTAATGCGGGGTTCGTACGGTTGCGAAGGGTGAGAACAGGTCGAGCACAGAGAGGGGAGGCGCCCGTGGCCGCGCCGGGCTCGCGGAGCGAGGACACGACGACGGTGCGGACCGTCTGCTCGTACTGCGGTGTGGGCTGCGGCATGGTCCTGGACATCGGCAGGGGACCGGACGGGCGGCGTACGGCCCTGAAGGCGTCGGGGGACAAGGCGCACCCGGCGAACTCCGGCCGACTGTGCACCAAGGGCGCGACCACCGCGGACATGCTCGCCGCCCCGGGTCGGCTGACCACCGCCCTCGTACGAGCGGAACGCGGCGAGGAACCGCAGCCCGCGGCGCTGGCGGACGCCGTCGCCGAGACCGGCCGGCGGCTGCGCGCGATCGCCGACGCGCACGGGCCGGACGCGGTCGCCCTCTATGTCTCCGGGCAGATGAGCCTGGAGGCGCAGTACCTGGCGAACAAGCTGGCCAAGGGCTTCATCCGGACCAACCAGATCGAGTCGAACTCCCGGCTGTGCATGGCGAGCGCCGGCACCGGTTACAAGCTGTCGCTGGGCGCGGACGGGCCGCCCGGTTCGTACCAGGACTTCGACCACGCCGATGTCTTCCTCGTCATCGGTTCGAACATGGCCGACTGCCATCCCATCCTCTTCCTGCGGATGATGGACCGGGTGAAGTCGGCGGGCGCCCGGCTGATCGTCGTAGACCCGCGGCGCACCACCACCGCCGCCAAGGCCGATCTGTTTCTGCAGCTCAAGCCGGGCACCGACCTGGCCCTGCTCAACGGGCTGCTGCACCTGCTGCAGGAGAACGGCCACACCGACCCCGACTTCATCGCCGCGCACACCGAGGGCTGGGAGGCGATGCCCGCCTTCCTCGCCGACTACCCGCCCGCCACCGTCGCTGAGATCACCGGCATCCCGGAGGACGACCTACGGGAAGCGGCGCGGCTGATCGGCGAGGCGGGGGAGTGGGCGAGCTGCTGGACGATGGGCCTGAACCAGTCCACGCACGGCACCTGGAACACCAACGCCCTGGTCAACCTGCATCTCGCCACGGGCGCGATCTGCCGCCCCGGCAGCGGGCCCTTCTCGCTCACCGGCCAGCCCAACGCCATGGGCGGCCGGGAGATGGGCTACATGGGGCCGGGGCTGCCCGGGCAGCGGTCCGTCCTCGTGGACGCCGACCGGGCCTTCGTCGAGGAGCTGTGGGAGCTGGAGCCGGGCGCCCTGCGCGCCGACGGCGTCGGCAAGGGCACGGTCGAGATGTTCCGGAAGATGGCCGACGGACACATCAAGGCGTGCTGGATCATCTGCACCAACCCGGTCGCCTCCGTCGCCAACCGCAAGACGGTCATCGAGGGCCTGGAGGCCGCCGAACTCGTCGTCACCCAGGACGTGTTCACGGAGACCGAGACGAACGCCTACGCCGATGTCGTCCTGCCCGGCGCGCTGTGGACCGAGACCGAGGGCGTCCTCGTCAACAGCGAACGCAATCTCACCCTGGCCCGGCCCGCCGCCGATCCGCCCGGCGAGGCGACGGCGGACTGGCGGATCATCGCCGCCGTGGCCCGTGCGATGGGATACGAGAAGGGGTTCGCGTACGACAGTGCCGAGGAGATCTTCGAGGAGATCAAGCGCGCCTGGAACCCGGCGACCGGCTGGGACCTGCGCGGGGTGAGCTACGAGAGGCTGCGCAGCACACCGGTGCAGTGGCCGGCGGCGGCCGTGGACGGGCCCGACCGCAATCCGATCCGGTACGTCGGCGAGGACGGCTCGCCCACCTTCCCGACCGCGAGCGGCCGTGCCGTCTTCTACGCCCGCCCGCACATCCCCGCGGCGGAGATGCCCGACGACGACTATCCGTACGTCCTCAACACCGGCCGGCTCCAGCACCAGTGGCACACGCTGACGAAGACGGGCAAGGTCGCCAAGCTGAACAAGCTCGACCCCGGTCCCTTTGTGGAGGTGCACCCGCAGGACGCGGCCGGACTGGGCCTCGCCGACGGGGATTCGGTGGAGGTCGCCTCGCGGCGCGGGCGGGCCGTCCTGCCCGCGGTCGTCACCGACCGGGTGCGGCCGGGCTGCTGCTTCGCACCGTTCCACTGGAACGACCTGTTCGGCGAGTACCTGAGCGTCAACGCGGTGACCAGCGACGCCGTCGACCCGCTGTCGTTCCAGCCCGAGCTCAAGGTGTGCGCCGTCTCGCTGACCAAGGTGGCCACCCCGGTGACGGTCCGGGCTCCGGCCCCGGTGAGCACCCCGGCCGCTCCCGAGGCGCCCAGTGAGGTCGTTCCGCCCGCCACCCCACCCGCTCTCGCCCCGTTCGGGCTGGATCCGGCGCCGCCGCCCGTGCTGGCCGAACACGAACGCCGGTATCTGATCGGCTTCCTCGCCGGCATCCCCTCCGGCACCCCGGGCGTGCCCGTACTGCCGCCGGACGCCCCGTTCAGCCCGGAACACGCCCTGTGGGTCAACGGCGTACTGGCCGGGATGTACTCCAGGTCCGAGGCGGCCCCCGCCACCGCGCCCGGCGCAGGCGGCTCCCCGCTGCCGCCCGCCCCGCACACGGACACTCCCCGCCGCCAGGTCGTGATCCTCTGGGCGTCGCAGACCGGCAACGCGGAGGAGTTCGCCACCGCGACGGCGGACCGGCTCGCCGCGGACGGCCATCGCGCCTCCCTCCTGCCCATGGAAGAGGCCGACCCCTCCGCGCTGCCGTCCGAATCCGACCTGCTGCTGATCACGAGCACTTTCGGCGACGGCGACGCCCCGGACAACGGCGCCGGATTCTGGGACGCCCTCGCCTCGCCCGACGCCCCCCGGCTGCAGGGGCGGCGCTACGCCGTCCTGGCCTTCGGCGACTCCTCCTACGACGACTTCTGCGGCCATGGCCGCCGCCTCGACCGGCGTCTGGAAGAACTGGACGCGATACGGCTGGCTCCGCGCACCGACTGCGAACCGGACTACGAGACCGATGCGGGGGCCTGGCTCGACCAGGTGCTCACCGCGTTGCGGAACGGCCAGGTGCTCACCCCCTCGAAGGGCACCGAGCAGCCGGCCGCCTCCCCGGTCCCCGCAGCCCCGGCCGCTGCCCGGCCGGGCCGTCCGGCCCCCGCCACCGCCCGCCTCACCGGCAATCGCCTGCTGAGCCTGCCCGGCGCCGGCAAGGAGGTCCGGCGCTTCACCTTCGACACCCGGGACAGCGACACCCCGCTGGTCTACGAGGCCGGCGACGCCCTCGCCGTACACCCGGTGAACCAGCCGGAACTCGTGACCGAATGGCTGGCCGTGACCGGTCTGGACGCGGACGCAGCCGTCGAGGTCAAGAACGCCGGCGAGGTGCCGTTCGCCGAGGCCCTGCTGCGCCACCTGGACATCACCCGGGTCACACCCGACCTGCTGCGCTTCGCCGCCGACCGCACCCGCGACCCGCGCGAGCTGCGCAAGCTCCTGCGGCCGGACAACAAGGGCGAGCTGGCGCGCTGGTCCTGGGGACGGCAGGCCGTGGACGTGGTGGCCGAGTTCGGCGTCCGCGCCGGGGCACAGGAGTGGGCGGAGCTGCTGGGGCGGCTGCAGCCGCGCCTGTACTCCATATGCTCCAGCCCGCTGACCGACCCCCACCTGGTGTCGCTGACGGTCTCCGTCGTCCGGTACGAGAACCTGGCCGGCCGGCCCCGCCAGGGCGTGTGCTCCTCCTTCCTCGCCGACGCCGAGCCCGGCACCCCGGTACCGGTCCGCGTCCAGCGGGCGCCGCACTTCCGCCCGCCCGCCGACCCCGCCACACCGGCCGTGATGGTGGGCCCCGGCACCGGTGTCGCGCCCTTCGTCGGCTTCCTGGAGGAACGCCGGGCCCGCGGGCACCGCGCCCCGAACTGGCTGTTCTTCGGCGAACAGCACCGCGCGACCGACTTCTACTACGAGGACGAGCTGACCGCGTTCCTCGCCGAGGGCACGCTCACCCGCCTGGACACCGCCTTCTCCCGCGACCAGCGGGCCAAGGTCTACGTCCAGGACCGGATGCGCGAACACGGTCCCCTGCTGTGGTCCTGGCTGCGCGACGGCGCCCACTTCTACGTCTGCGGCGACGCCTCCCGCATGGCCAAGGACGTCGATCAGGCGCTGCGGGAGATCGCCACCGTGCACGGCGGCCTGGCCGAGACCGAGGCGGCGGCCTACGTCAAACAGCTGGCCGCCGACAAGCGCTACGTGCGCGACGTGTACTGACCTCCGTGCGGGACCCCGATGCCCGGCTCCGGGACGCGGGGGACTAGCGTCGTCCCGTTGTGGATCCGAGCGGGTTGTTCCGTGTCGGGCCGAAGGAGGACGATCTGCATGGATGGTCGCACGATGACCGAACTGTCGGCCGGCCAGCTCCCGGAGCTGACCACCGGACGTCTGCTGACCACGTGGCACCTTGACGTCCCCGCGCTGCTGCTGGTCATCGCCCTGGGCGCGCTCTACGGCTGGGGCGTCGCGCGGCTGCGCCGACGGGGCGAGCCCTGGCCGCCCGCCCGGGTGGTGGCGTTCGCGCTGCTCGGCCTGGGCGGACTGGTGGTGGCCACGATGTCCGCGCTGGCCGTCTACGACCATGTGCTGTTCTGGCCGGCCGCCGTGCAGAACATCCTCCTCGACCTCGTCACGCCCCTGGGCCTGGCCCTCGGCGACCCGCTGCGGCTCGCCGCCGAGGCACTGCCGGAGAACGCCGCCGGTCGGGTGCGCCGGGCCATGAACGGGCGGCTGGTGCGGATCCTGACCTTCCCCCTGGTCAGCACGGCGCTGGTGCTGGCCACGGAGCTGACGGTGTACTTCACGCCGTACTTCGCGACCGCCCTGCGCGTGGGCTGGCTGCACGAGGTGATGTATCTGCACCTGCTCACGGCCGGCTGCCTGTTCGTCGTACCGATGCTGACCCACGAGGAAGCGCTGCCCCGCTGGTGCACCCACCCGGTGCGGGCGGCACTGGTCTTCCTGGACGGCATCGTGGACGCGGTCCCGGGCGTCGTCGTCATGACGCACAGCACGCTGATCGCGGGCGCCTGGTACCTGCACCACGCGCCGAGCTGGTCACCGGACGTCCGGCACGACCAGCAGATCGGCGGCGGCGCGATGCTCAGCATCGCAGAGCTGGTCGCGCTGCCCTTCCTGCTGGCCCTCCTGTTCCAGTGGGCGCGCGCGGAGCGGGTCCAGAACGCGGCCCTCGACCGCCGTCTCGACGCGGAACTCACCCCCGTCGCCCCGCCCGCCCCGGACCACGGTCAGACCCCTGCTCAGGCCCCCGCCGCCGAACGGGTACGGCCCTGGTGGGAGACCGAGCAGAACGAGGTGGCCGCCAGGATCCGGAGCCAGCACCGGGAGAAGTGACCGGCAAACCCTGCTCCCGTCCGGTCCGGGACGGGTCGTACCCTGACCGGGCGATGAGGAGGGCGGATGAAGGACACCGTGTGCCCCGGGGCGGTGCTGGTCGTCGACGACGACGCGGCGATCCGGCGGTCGCTGGAGCGTGGCCTGCGGCTCAACGGTTTCGTGGTGCGGACCGCCGCCGACGGGTCCGTGGCGCTCGCCTCGATCGACCAGGCACCGCCGGACGTGCTGGTGCTCGATGTGTCGATGCCCGGGATGAGCGGGATCGAGGTGTGCACGAGGCTGCGCGGCGCGGGCCGGGACCTGCCGGTACTCATGCTTTCCGCCCTCGACGAGACCGCCGACCGTATCGCCGGACTCCAGGCGGGCGGCGACGACTATCTGGTCAAGCCCTTCGCCCTGCAGGAGCTGGTGCTGCGGCTGCACGCGCTGCTGCGCCGCCGGCCGCCCGCCGACCGGGCGGTGCTGCGGGTCGCGGACCTGGTCATCGACCCGGCGGCGCGCATCGTCGAGCGGTCCGGCCGGCCGCTGGAGCTGACCCGGCGTGAGTTCGAACTCCTGGAGGTGCTCGCCCGCAACGCCGGACTCGTCCTCACCCGAGACCAGCTCCTGGAACGGGTATGGGGCTACGACTTCGACGTGCGCACCGACGCCGTCGACACGTTCGTCAGCTATCTGCGCCGCAAGCTCGAGGCGGACGGGCGCTCCCGGCTGATCCACACCGTGCGCGGAGTCGGCTTCGTGCTCAGAGAGGCCCGGGACACACCGTGAGACTCTCCACCCGTATCGGCCTCGCCGTCGGCTGCACCGTCCCGCTGCTGGTCCTGGCCTCCGGCTGGCTGCTGCTGAACCTGGTCACCCGGGATCTGCACCGCGCCGAGGACCAGCATCTGCGGCAGCGGGCGACCGCCATCGCCCCGGACGCCCGGCTGCTGCTGCGGGCCTCGGAGAACGGCCGGCCCAAGGTCGCCGACACCAGGGAACGCAAGCTGTTCAGCGCGGCCCTCGACGTCGGCGTACGCGTCGTCGGACCGGACGCCGACTTCAGCGGCGGCCCCCAGCCCGGCCCGTCCGTGACCCTCCCGGCGCCGACCGCCGGACCCGTCACCGTCCACGACGGAGCCCGCAGCTGGCGCGCCCTGGCCCGGCCCGTGCGGGGCACCACCGTCGCCGGCACCCTGTGGGTCTTCTCGCCGGACACCGCCGACCGCGCCCAGATCCGGCTCGTACGCGACCGCGTGAACCTCACCGCGGTCCTCGCCGCACCCCTGTCGGGTCTGCTCGCCTGGGGCCTGGCCGCAGGAGCGAGCGCCCCGCTGCGCCGCCTCACCCGCCGCACCGCCGGCCTCGACCCGCGCACCAGCAGCACCCGCCTCGACGAGCGGCGCACCGGAGTGACCGAGGTCGACGAACTGGCCGCCACCGTACGGACCGTCCTCGCCCGCTACGACGAACAGGCCGCCCGCACCGCCGAGGCCCTGGACACCGCCCGCTCGTTCTCCTCCGCCGCCGCGCACGAGCTGCGTACCCCGTTGATGAGCATGGGCACCAACCTCGACATCCTCACCGACCACCCGGGCCTGCCCGAACCCGACCGCACCGAGGTCCTCACCGACCTGCGGTGCGAACACGCCCGGATGCAGGGCCTGTTGGTGATGCTGCGCGAGCTGGGCCGCGGGGACCTGGTGGAGGCGGAGGCGCTGCGCCGGGTCGACCTCGCCGATGTGGCGGACGCGGCCGTCGCCGAGGCCCGCCGCCGTGCCCCGGACGCCGAGATCACCCTGGACGCCCCTCCCGGGCTCACGGTGCACGGCTGGGAGCCCGGCCTCAGGCTGCTGCTGGACAACCTGCTCGGCAACGCGCTGGCCCACGGCCGTGACCCGCGGGGCCGGGCGTGGGTCCGGGTCGGTGTGCGGGCGACGGCGGACCAGGTGCTGATCACCGTGGACGACCACGGGCCCGGTGTGCCGCCCGATGCCCGGCGCCGGATCTTCGAACGGTTCCGGCGCGGCCCGGACAGCGCGGGCTCCGGGCTCGGTCTCACCCTCGTCGCCCAGCAGGCGGCGCTGCACCGGGGCAGCGTCGGCGTGACGGACGGACCGGACGGCGTCGGCGCCCGCTTCGAGGTGCGGCTGCCTCCGGGCGGCGGAGGGCTGCCGGACCGGCGCGACTGGCTCATCGGCACAGCCGGGGCAAACCGGTCACAGAGTTTCCCCAAAGACACTCCCTAGCCTCCGTCCCGACGGACGGACCACCTGGCCGTCCGGGGAAGTGAACGGAGAGGCAGATGTACGTACGACGAGGGACGCGCACGCTGCTCGCGGGGCTCGCCGTGACAGCGGTGCTGGCCGGCACGGCAGGGGCGGCCGCCGCGGCCGACGGCACGCCCAGTGCGCAGCCGGCCGGTGACGGGGCCCGCGCGCTGTGCAAGCGGGTGCCGAAGATCGACCGCCGCATCGAACGAGCCCTGAAGCGGCTCGACGCCGGAGCCGGAACACGCGGCTCGCTGGCGCGGCTGGAGAAGCGGGTCGACAACGCGAAGAAGGCCGGCCACACCGAGATCGCCACCTACCTGCAGAACCGGCTGGACTTCCGCAAGTCGCTGCGGACCAACCTGGAGCAGCGGCAGAAGGACCTGACAGCCGTCAGGACCTGGTGCCAGGCCCACGACAACGGGAAGGCGACCAGCTGATGCGAGCCCGGCGCCTGGCCCTCGCCGCGACGGCGGCGGCGCTGGTGGCGCTCACCGCGGGCTGCGCCCACCACGACGGCGCCTCCCCGAAGAGCCCGTCCGCCACGGCCCCGTCCGCCGGGCCCTCGCAACTGGCAGAGATGCAGAAGAAGGTGGACTCGGCCGAGTCCGCGGCCGCCGCGGCCGACCGGGACGCGACGAGCACCGCCGACCGCTGACCCGTGCGGGGAGCGCCCCTCAGCGCTCCCCGCACTCCGTGACCGGGCCGGCGCCCCGCGGCGCGTGCGGCCCGGCCCTGGCCCGTCGCGGGTGGCAGTCAGGGTGAGGTCGCCCTTGAGCATGCGGCCGCCGTCGCCGGTCAGCCGCAGACAAGTAGTCCGCCAAACCGTCCGTGCCGTTCTCGTCCAGGGCGAGCAGGCCCGAGTCCGCACGGCTTCGTCCCCCAGCCATGCCGCGCTCCCGGGCAGCGCACGCCGTCGCATCGACCGCCGAAGCAGCCGTGGTCACGTCCCCGGTGCTCCGGTGCGCAGGCCGGCCATGACCAGGTCGAGGAGTCGGGTGGCGCGTGACCGCCAGTCGTCGTGCGGGTCGAGTTGCCAGAGGCCGGCGATGGCCAGCATGAAGTCCTCCGGAGTGACGCCGGGCCCGATGGTGCCCGCCTCCTCGTTGGCGCGGAGCAGGAGTTCCGCCGCTGCCGTCACTGGTGTGTGGGGCGGCTTCGCCGGCCCGCCCGGTGCGCCGACGGCCTTCCGGATCGCGCCGGCCAGACCGGCCTTCGTCATGGCGAACTCGGCGAGCCGGTCCATCCAGGCGCGCAGGGCCTCGTCCGGTGCCCGGGTCTTGAGCAGATGGGTCGCGCTGTCCGCGACCTGCTGCATCTCGTGGCGGTAGATCTCGAGGACGAGGGATTCGCGGTTGGGGAAGTTGCGGTAGAACGTCCCCTGCCCGACCCCGGCCTTCTTGGCGATCACGCTCAGCGGGGCGTCCGCGCAGCGCGACAGTTCGACGAGCGCCACCTCCAGGATGCGCTCGCGGTTGCGCTGCGCGTCCGAGCGCCGGGGTGAGTCCTTCTGCTGCGGCACTCGTCCTCCTCGAGAGTTCGTGACCGAACCTCGCCCTTGCTAACCGGACAGCTGTCCGTTACGTTCTCAGGTAGCGGACAGCTGTCCGGTTACGTCCACGATAGCTGTGGACGCGACCCTACGGCAGCCCGCAGATGCCACCTCTTTCGGCCCCGGCATCCCGCACATGCGCTTCACCGAGTGGCACGGACCCGCACGACACACGCTCCGCGCAGCCCGGCCCCGGGCCGCCGAACCCTTCCTGTCTGTCCTGGCAATGCGAAAGAAGCTACTCATGGCCTCATCGACGTCCAGTGTCATCACTTTGCAGATCAACGGCGAGAAGTACACACTGCCCGTCGACCACCGCACCACCCTGCTCGACGCTCTGCGTGAGCGCCTCGATCTCACCGGTACCAAAAAGGGCTGTGACCAGGGGCAATGCGGGGCATGCACGGTCCTGGTGGACGGGCGCCGGTCGGTTGCCTGTCTGCAGCTGGCCGTGGCGGCCGAGGGCCGCGAGATCACCACCATCGAGGGCGTGGCCGACGGTGACCGGCTGCACCCCGTGCAGCAGGCCTTCCTCGATCTGGACGGCTACCAGTGCGGCTACTGCACTCCGGGACAGATCTGCTCCGCGATCGGAGTGATCGAGGAGCACGCGGCGGGCTGGCCGAGCGCCGTCACCGAGGACGTCCGCCCCGAGGCGGGGCCGCCCGCCCTGACCGCCGAGGAGATCCGAGAGCGGATGAGCGGCAATCTGTGCCGCTGCGGCGCGTATGTCTCGATCGTCGAGGCGGTGGCGCGCGCGGCGGAAGTCTGTGTGGACCAGGAGCGCGTCGACGGCCTCGTGGGTGAGAAGAAGGAGGCCGTGGCATGAGGGAGTTCGACTATCAGCGGGCGTCCGACGTGGCCGGCGCCGTCGCCCTGCTCGGCGCCGATCCGGACACCCGTTTCCTCGGCGGCGGCACCAACCTCGTCGACCTCATGAAGTCCGGCGTCGAGCGGCCCGCCCGGCTCGTCGACATCCGTGAACTCCCGCTCGGCGAGATCGAGTCGACGCCCGAGGGCGGCCTGCGCATCGGGGCCACCGTCACCAACGGCGACCTGGCGGCCCATCCCGAGGTCCGGCGCCGCTACCCGGCGCTCGCGCAGGCGGTGCTGGCCGGCGCGTCCGGGCAGCTGCGCAACATGGCCACGGTCGGCGGGAATCTGCTGCAGCGCACCCGCTGCGGCTACTTCACCGACGTCACCCGACCCTGCAACAAGCGGGAGCCCGGCAGCGGTTGCCCCGCCATCACGGGCGAACACCACAACCACGCCATCCTGGGCGCGTCCGACAGCTGTGTGGCCGTACACCCCTCGGACATGGGCGTCGCCCTCACCGCTTTCGACGCCGTCGTACACTTCGAAACGGCGGACGGGCCAGGGGAGTTGGCGCTGGCCGACTTCTATCTGCCCGTCGAGGACACCCCGCACCGCGAGACCGCGCTGCCGGCGGGTGCGCTGATCACCGGTGTCACGCTGCCGCCCGTCCCGGTGGCCGCCCGCTCCCGCTACCGCAAGGTCCGCGAGCGCGCGTCGTACGCGTTCGCCCTCGGCTCCCTCGCCGCCGCGCTCGACGTCCGTGACGGCGTCGTCCGCGATGCACGGCTGGCCTTCGGCGCCGTCGCCTCCCGTCCCTGGCGGGCCGCCGCGGCCGAACGGGTCCTGGTCGGGGCGCCGGCGGACGCCGACACCTATGCCGCCGCGGCGGACGCCGAGCTGGCGGCGGCCCGACCGCTGCCGCACAACGGCTACAAAGTGGACCTCATCCGCAACCTCGTGGTGGCCGTCCTGTCCGAACTCGCCGAGGAGGCCGCACGATGACCACCGCCATCACCGGAGCACCTGTACGGACGTCCTCCGTCGGCACCGCGCACACCCGCATCGAGGGGCGGGACAAGGTCACCGGAGCGGCCCGCTACGCCGGGGAGGTGCCGTTCGCCGACCTCGCGTACGGCTGGCTCGTGCTGTCCACGGTCGCCCGCGGCCGCATCCGTACCCTCGACAGCGAGGCCGTCCTGGCCATGCCGGGCGTCCTCGCCGTCCTGGACCACCGCAACGCCCCACGCGTCGAGACCGACTACACCGGCCTGATGGGCATGCGCCCGGATCCGACCATCGCCGTCTTCCAGCACGACCGGGTGCCCCACCTGGGCTGGCCGGTGGCGCTGGTCGTGGCCGAGACGTCCGAGCAGGCCAGGGAAGCCGCCGAGGCGCTCGTAGTGCACTACGAACAGGAGCCTCACGACGTCGAGTTCGACGGCGAGCACCCGGACGCCTACCCGGTGGACGGCCATATGCCGGCGGTGACGGAGAAGGGCGACCTCGACGCCGCACTGGCCTCCTCGGCCGTCGTCGTGGACGCCGAGTACACCACCCCCGAAGAGCACCACAACCCGATGGAGCCCCATGCGGCGACCGCCCGTTGGGAGGGCGGCCGACTGGAACTGATCGACTCCAACCAGGGCGCCACCTGGGTCGTCGGTGAACTCGCCAACCTCTTCTCGCTCGACCCGGCCGCCGTCCGTGTGCGCTCCGAACACGTCGGCGGCGGCTTCGGCAGCAAGGGCGTACGCGCCCACCAGGTGGCCGCCGTGATGGCCGCGACCTTGCTGCAACGGCCGGTACGCGTCGTCCTGACCCGGCGTCAGATGTTCTCGCTGGCCGGCTACCGCAGCCCCACCACCCAGCGCGTGCGCCTCGGCGCCGACGCCGACGGACGGCTGCGCGCACTGGAGCACCGCTCGCTGAGCCTGACCTCCACGGTGTACGAGTTCATCGAACCGAGCGCCGGGGTGGCTCGGGTGATGTACGACGCCGGGGCCCACCACACCGCCAACCGTGTCGTACGGCTGGACGTGCCGACCCCGACGTTCATGCGCGCTCCGGGCGAGGCGCCGGGGTCGTTCGCGCTCGAAGTGGCGCTCGACGAACTGGCCGAGAAGTGCGGGCTCGACCCCATCGAGCTGCGTCTGCGCAACGAACCCGACAAGGGGCCGGTCTCCGGCCTGCCGTTCGCCGGCCGCAATCTGGCCGCCTGCTTCCGGGAGGGTGCCCGCAGGTTCGGCTGGGCGGACCGCGACCCGCGCCCCGGAGTGCGCCGGGACGGCCGCTGGCTGCTCGGTACGGGTACCGCGGCGGCCTCCTTCCCGTCCGGCGCCGTACCGTCCACCGCGACCGCGACCGCGCACCCGGACGGCACCTTCACCGTCCGGATCTCCGCGGCCGACATCGGCACCGGGGCCCGCACCGCACTCACCCTGGTCGCCGCGGACGCACTCCAGGTGCCGCCGGAACGTGTCCATGTGCGCATCGGCGACAGCGACTTCGGACCGGCGATGATCGCCGGCGGTTCCATGGGCACCCGCTCCTGGTCCTGGGCCGTCAGGGCCGCGGCCGGAGAACTGCTGGAACGGCTGGCGCTCGGTGCCGGCATCCCGCTCGAGGGCATCACGGTACGGTCCGACACCGCCGCGGCCATCGGCGCCCTGACCCCCGCCGAACGGCACTCCTTCGGCGCCCAGTTCGCCGAGGTCGCCGTGGACGTCACCACCGGCGAGGTACGGGTGCGCCGCATGCTCGGCATCTTCGCGGCGGGCCGGATCGTCAACCCCCTCACCGCACGCGGGCAGTTCCTCGGCGGCATGATCTGGGGCATCTCCATGGCGCTGCACGAGGAGGCCGTCCGGGACCGCGCCTCGGGCGGGCATGTCGGCGCCGACCTCGCGGGCTACCACGTGGCGACACACGCCGATGTGCCCGGGATCGAGGCCGACTGGATCGAGGACACCGACCCGAGCGACCCGGTCGGGATCAAGGGCATCGGCGAGATCGGCATCGTCGGCGCAGCGGCCGCCCTCGCCAATGCGGTCTGGCACGCGACCGGCGTACGCCACCGCAGCCTGCCGATCCGGCCGGACCGCGTCCTGTCGGCCGCCGCGGGAGCTCCGGATGCTTGACCTGGCCGAGGAGTTGCGGCGCTGGATCGAGGAGGGCCGGGAGTTCGCCGTCGCGACCGTGGTGGCGGTCGGCGGCAGCGCCCCGCGCGGTCCCGGCGCCGCCCTCGCCGTCGACAGCGCGGGCACCGTCATCGGCTCGGTCTCCGGCGGCTGCGTGGAGGGCGCGGTGTACGACCTGTGCCTGGAGGCGCTGCGGACCGGAGAGAGCCTGCTCGAACGGTTCGGCTACAGCGACGAGGACGCCTTCGCCGTGGGGCTGACCTGCGGCGGGACCATCGAGGTGCTGATCACGCCCGTGGCCGCAGAGCCTGCCGCGGCCCTGGCGGCGGCGCTCTCGGCCGCCGCCCGGAATGAGCCGACGGCCCTCGTCCGGGTCGCCCGCGGCCCGGCCGAACTCCTCGGGCGCGCCCTGCTGGTGCGGCCCGACGGCACGTACGAGGGTGGTCTCGGCGGCCACCCGGACCTGGACCGGACGGCGGCGGCCGAGGCCCGCGCCCTGCTGGAGGCGGGCCGCACCGGCACGGTGGACGTCTCGGCGGACGGTTCGCACTGCCCCGGCGGTGTCACCCTGCTGGTCGAGTCGAACGTGCCGCCCCCGCGCATGATCGTGTTCGGTGCGATCGACTTCGCGTCGGCGCTGGCCCGGGCCGGGAAGTTCCTCGGCTACCACGTGACCGTCTGCGACGCCCGCCCGGTGTTCGCCACACGGGGCCGCTTCCCGGACGCCGACGAGGTCGTCGTCGACTGGCCGCACCGCTACCTGCGGCGCACCGGGACCGACGCCCGAACGGTCCTGTGCGTGCTCACCCACGACGCGAAGTTCGACGTACCCCTGCTGAAGGCGGCGCTGCGCAGGCCGGCGGCGTTCATCGGGGCGATGGGCTCGCGCCGCACCCACGAGGACCGCGAGCGCCGGCTGCGGTCGGAAGGCGTGACCGATGCGGAACTGGCCCGGCTGCGCTCGCCGATCGGCCTCGACCTGGGCGCCCGGACACCGGAGGAGACCGCCCTGTCGATCGCGGCGGAGATCGTCGCCGCGCGGCGGGGCGGCACGGGCGTCCCCCTGACCGGTTCGAACGCGCCGATTCACCGGGACACCCCGGCACAAGGGAGGTCGGCGGCCGCCTGAAGGGGTAGCATATTCATCGACCGATGAATTACTGCTCTTGTGAAGGGCAGGACTGCCATGGAACAGACCACGTGCTGTGTCGTGGGAGGCGGCCCCGCGGGGATGGTGCTCGCCCTGCTGCTGGCCCGCTCCGGCGTCGACGTGACGGTGCTGGAGAAGCACGGCGACTTCCTGCGCGACTTCCGCGGCGACACCGTCCATCCCTCCACCCTGGCACTGCTGGACGACCTCGGCCTGGCCGAGCGCTTCGCCCGGCTGCCGCAGCGCCGGGTACGCACCGTCCGGCTGCCGGTCGGACCCGGCCGCTCGACGGTCACGGTCGGAGACCTCTCCGTGCTGCCCGGTCCCTACAACTACGTCGCGATGGTGCCCCAGTGGGACCTGCTGGACCTCCTCGCGGACGAGGCGGGGCGCGAGCCGGCCTTCCATCTGCGGATGAACACGGAGGCCACCGGTTTCCTGATCGAGTCCGGGAGGGTGACCGGGGTGCGCTACCGCACCTCCGACGGCCGCACCGGCGAGCTGCGCGCCCTCCTCACCGTCGCCTGCGACGGCCGCGGCTCACTGGCCCGGGCCCGGCCGGAACTGGGACTGCACGGCTTCACCTGCCCGATGGACGCGTGGTGGTTCCGGCTGCCGCGCCGGCAGGACGACCCGCAGGGGCTCGTCGGCGCCGCCGGTGACCGCTTCCTGACCGCGATGATCGACCGCGGCGACTACTGGCAGTGCGCCGGACTCATCCCCAAGGGTACGAACACCGAGCGCCGCGCCGCCGGACTCGACCGCTTCCTGGCCGAGTTCGCGGCCGCCGCCCCCTGGATGGCCGACCGCGTGCACGCCCTGCGCTCCTGGGACGAGGTCAAGCTGCTCGACGTACGCCTGGACCGGCTGCGCCGCTGGCACCGGCCCGGTCTGCTGTGCATCGGCGACGCCGCGCACGCGATGTCCCCGGTCTTCGGCATCGGCATCAACCTCGCGGTACAGGACGCCGTGGCCGCCGCCCGCTATCTCACCGGGCCACTGCGCCGGGGAACCGTGGGCCTGCGCGACGTACGCCGGGTGCAGCGCCGCCGCCTGCCCACCACTGTCGCCACCCAGGCTCTCCAGCGGACGGCCCACGCCCGCTTCATCGCGCCCGTCCTGCAGGGCCGGCCGCCCCTCGGGAGCGCCGGCCGGGCCCGGCGCGTGGGGCGGCTGCTCGCGGAGTCGCGCTGGATCCGCCGGATCCCCGCGTACTTCATCGGCTACGGCGCCCTCAGGGAACGCCCACCCGCCGCGGCGGTCCGGCCCCGGGCGCAGCGCACCGACACACGATTGCCTTGACAAGAGTTGTCGTGACAACGATGCTGGACGTGTGACCAACACGAGCGGACTCCACGACCACCTCGGCTACTGGCTCCGTCGCCTGTCCGACGAGGTGCACAGCCGGTTCGAGACCGAACTCGCCCGGCATGACGTCACCGTCTCCCAGTGGGGCGTGATGGTCAGCGTGTTCCACGGCCACGACACCACCAAGGCCGTGGCCGCGCACATGGACATCGACCCGGGAGCCGTATCCCGCCTGGTCGACCGCCTCATGGCCAAGGGCCTCATCGGCCGCGAGCCGGACCCCGCCTCCCGGCGCACGGTCCGGCTCGTCCTGACCGATCAGGGACAGGCCCTCGTACCGGTGCTGGCCGAGCTGGCCGACCGCAACGACCACCACTACTTCGGCTCGCTCGACGCCGCTCAGCGCCGGCAGCTGGAGCAGTGGATCCGGCGACTGGTGGGCGCCGCCCACCCCACGGCGCCGCCCGACAACCCCTGAGAGAAGCGCACGATGAGCATCAGTCACTCCGTCACCAAGACCATCGGCATCGACCGCCCGAGCGAACAGGTCTTCGCCTTCCTCGCCGATCCCGCGAACTGGCCCAGGTGGGCCGTGGTCAACGTCCGCTCCATCGAGCCCACCGACGACCCCGACTGGTGGCGCATGTCCACCCCGCTCGGCCCGGCCAGGCTGCGCCTGCGGGCCGATGCCGAGTCCGGCATCCTCGATCACGACTACGTCGACGACACCGCCGCGTGGCGCGTGCCGGCCCGCGTGGTCCCCAACGGCGACGGCGCCGAATTCATGATCACCTTCCATCAGCCGCCGTCGCTCGACGACGCCGAGTTCAAGCAGCAGACCGACCTGGTCGACACCGAACTCGCCACCCTCAAGAAGATCCTCGAGGCCGGCCCGGCGGACGTCACAGCGTGACGTGCCTGGCCTGCGTGCAGTCCAACAGCCTGGCCAGGGAGAGGCCGCTGCCGTGGCGGAGTGCCGCACGCCGCCGTGCGGCATCATCTCGGCGAGCATCACCAGTCCGAGGCCACCCGGACTCATCCGGCGCCAGATGGCCGCGGCGCCCGGCCCGCCCGACGGTATGCCTACGGAGTGAATCCGATGACCGGGTGTCCGCTGTCCTTTCGGGGCCGGCCCGTTCGTCGTGAAGGTAGACAACCATGACGGCCAAGGAGGACACCATGAAGTACGTACTGCTGCTGACCCGCGGCGCCTGGCAGGAGGAGGGCTCCGAGCAGGAGCGCGCGGAGGTGTTCGGCGGGATCGTGGAATGGTTCACCAAGCACCGCGCGGACGGGACGATCGTCGAAGCCAACCAGCTGCGCGAACCCGAGACCGCGACGACGGTGGTGGTCGAGGAGGGCCGAGCCAGCATGATCGACCGCCCGCTGCTGGAGGCCAAGGAGGCCATCGGCGGCTACGCGATCGTCGACGTACCGGACCTGGACGCCGCCCTGGCGCTGGCGGCGAGCTTCCCGGTGCCCGATGGCAAGGTGGAGGTGCGTCCGATTGTCGAGCGCTGACCCGGTCGGCGCCCAGGCCACCAGGTCACTGATCGAGCGGGTCTTCCGCGAGGAGGCGGGCCGGCTGACCGCCAGCCTGGTCCGCCTCCTGGGCGACTTCGACCTGGCCGAGGAGATGGTCGGCGAGGCCGTCGTGGAGGCGCTGTGCCGCTGGCCGAGCACCGGCCCGCCCCGGCGCCCCGGAGCCTGGCTGCTGACCTGCGCCCGCAACAAGGCCCTGGACCGCATCCGCCGAGAGGCCCGCTTCCAGGACCGGCTCCCGCAGCTCGCGGCCCGCATCGAGGCCCTGCCCGACTCGGCCGAGCGTGAGCCCGACGACCGCCTGCGGCTGATCTTCACCTGCTGCCATCCGGCCCTGGACCCCGACGCCCAGGTCGCGCTCACCCTGCGCGCCGTGGTCGGTCTGACCACCGCCGAGGTCGCGCGGGCGTTCATGGTGCCCGAACCCACCCTCGCCAAGCGGGTGACCCGGGCCAAACAGAAGATCCACGCCGCCGGCATCCCCTACCGCGCACCCGAGCCAGAAGAGCGCGCCGAACGGCTGCCCCAGGTCATGCGGGTGGTGTACCTCGTCTTCAACGAGGGCTGCTTCACCACCGGGGGAGACCTCGGAGTGCGGCGCGAACTGGTCGACGACGCGGAATGGCTCGCCGCGCTGCTGGCCGGCGCCCTGCCCCAGGAGCCGGAGCCACTCGGTCTGCTGGCGCTGATCCGCCTGTACGCGGCCCGCTGGCCCGCCCGCCTCGACGCCGACGGGCGGCTCGTCCCGCTCGCCGACCAGGACCGTACCCGCTGGGACGCACAGCGCATCCGCAGCGCCACCGCGCTCATCGAGCGGGCCGCCGTGCTCGGCCGCACCGGCCCGTACCAGATCGAGGCCGCCATCGCCGCCGTGCACTGCGAGGCACCCAGCTGGAAGGCGACGGACTGGCCCCAACTCCTCCGGCTCTACGACATGTTGCTGGCCGCCGACCCCTCACCGGTGGTACGCCTGAACCGTGCCGTCGTGATCAGCCACACCGACGGCCCGGCCGCCGCGCTGGCCCAGGTCGACGCCCTCACGGACCGCCTCGGTCGCTACCACCTCTTCCACGCCACCCGCGCCGCGCTCCTGCGCGATCTCGGCCGCGACACGGAGGCTGCCGAGGCCGACCGGGAGGCCCTCCGCCTCACCGCCAACCCCGCCGAGCGCTCCCTGCTCACCGCCCGCCTGCGCGGCAGCGACGACACCGGCTGAGCACAGCGTCCACCGCTCCGGTGACGCGACCGGCCCACTCGCCACCTCCACCGGCGCTGCCTCCACCCGAGCGTCCACCGCTACCGCCCCCACCGCCGCTTCCACTGACCTGGCGGTGCCGGAAGGTGTGCGTCCCCCAGGACCCCTTAACCGCTGTCGGGGCCCCTGGGGGCTGTAGGGGTGTCTTGCGTCGGTACCCCCTGCCTAGCCTCCGACTGCGGAGGAGAAGCGGACCGGAAACCGTCCGGAGGCGATCCGCACGGCCGAGGCCCTCACTTCGATCTCGATCGGATGGCGCGCTGGTGACAAACGAAGAGCAACTGCTCGACTATCTCAGGCGGACGACCGCCGACCTGCGGGAGGCGCGGCGACGGCTGCGCGAGAACGAGCAACGCGCCCACGGCCCGGTCGCCGTCGTCGGCATCGGCTGCCGGTACCCGGGCGGCGTCACCACCCCCGAGGAGTTGTGGGACCTGGTCGCCTCGGGGACCGACGCGGTGTCCGGCTTCCCGGCCGACCGCGGCTGGGACGTGGAGGCCCTGTACGACCCCGACCCGGACACCGCCGGCAGGACCTACGCCCGCACCGGCGGATTCCTGCACGACGCCGCGGACTTCGACTACGACTTCTTCGGCATCAGCCCCCGCGAGGCCCTGGCCATGGACCCGCAGCAGCGGCTGCTGCTGGAGACGTCCCACGAGGCCTTCGAGCGGGCCGGTATCGTCCCGGCCTCGCTGCGCGGCAGCCGCACCGGCGTGTTCGCCGGCGTGATGTACAACGACTACGCCACCCGTCTCACCTCGGTTCCCGACGACCTCGACGGCTACCTCGCCAACGGAAGCGCCGCCAGCATCGCCTCCGGCCGCGTCGCCTACACCTTCGGCCTCGAAGGCCCGGTGGTCACCGTCGACACCGCCTGCTCGTCCTCACTGGTCGCCCTGCACTGGGCGGTGCGGGCGCTGCAGTCGGGGGAGTGCTCGCTCGCCCTGGCCGGCGGTGTCACCGTGATGTCCACACCGGAGACGTTCATCGACTTCAGCCGACAGCGCGGGCTCGCGGCGGACGGCCGCTGCAAGGCGTTCGCCGCCGCGGCCGACGGCACCGGCTGGGGCGAGGGCGCCGGCATGCTGCTGCTGGAACGGCTCGCCGACGCCCGGCGCAACGGCCATCCGGTGCTCGCCGTCATCCGCGGCAGCGCGGTCAACTCCGACGGCGCCAGCAGCCGGCTGACCGCGCCCAACGGCCCCTCCCAGCAGCGGGTCATCCGCCAGGCGCTGGCCGGTGCCGGGCTCACGCCCGTCGACGTCGACGTGGTCGAGGCGCACGGCACCGGCACCTCCCTCGGCGACCCGATCGAGGCCCAGGCCCTGCTCGCCACCTACGGCCAGGACCGCGAGGAGCCGCTGCTGCTGGGCTCGGTCAAGTCCAACCTCGGACACACCCAGGCCGCCGCGGGCGTCGCCGGGGTCATCAAGATGGTGCTGGCCATGCGGCACGGCGAGGTTCCGCCGACGCTCCATGTCGATGCCCCCACCGACCAGGTGGACTGGAGCGCGGGCGCCGTCGAACTGGCCCTGGAGCGGCGCCCGTGGCCCGATGCCGGCCGGCCCCGCCGCGCCGCCGTCTCCTCCTTCGGCATCAGCGGCACCAACGCGCACGTCGTTCTGGAACAGGCCCCCGGCGAGCCGGTTTCGGCCGAGGACGGGGACAACCCGGCCCCACGGGAAGGGGGTTGCATCCCCTGGATCGTCAGCGGGCGCAGCCCTCAGGCCCTCGCCGGGCAGATCGCGCGCCTGCGCGACCACCTCGCCGCGCACCCCGGCACCCGCCCCGCGGACCTCGGTCTGTCGCTGGCCACCACCCGCGGCCGGTTCGAGCACCGAGCCGTCGCCGTCGGCCGGGACACCGCCGACCTGCTCGCCCAGCTCGCCGCCGCGACCCCGCTCACCCCGGTCGGCGGCAGGACCGCCTTCCTGTTCACCGGTCAGGGAGCGCAGCGGGTCGGCATGGGCCGGTCCCTGCACCGGGCCTTCCCGGTGTACGCGGAGGCCTTCGACGCGGTGTGCGCCCTCGCCGACCGGAACCTGGAACGGTCACTCGCCGAGGTGATGGACACCGACGGCGACCTGCTGACCCGTACCGACTACGCGCAGATCGCCCTTTTCGCCAACGAAGTGGCCCTGTACCGCCTCCTGGAGTCCTGGGGCGTGACCCCCGACTACCTCGCCGGTCACTCCGTCGGCGAACTGGCCGCCGCCCATGTCGCCGGCGTGCTCTCCCTGCCGGACGCCGTCCAGCTCGTCCTCGCGCGCGGCACCCTGATGGCGGCCCTCCCCGCGGGCGGCGCCATGGCCGCGCTGCGCGCCACCGAGGACGAGGTCGCACCGTTCTTGGACGACCGGGTCGGCCTCGCCGCCGTCAACGGCCCCCAGTCGCTGGTGATTTCGGGCGCCGAAGACGCCGTCGACGCCCTCGCCGCGCGCTTCGGGAAGAGCAAGCGGCTGAAGGTCTCGCACGCCTTCCACTCGCCGCTGATGGAGCCGATGCTGGCCGACTTCGCCGAGGCCGCCGCCACGTGCTCCTTCGAGCCGCCGAAGATCCCGGTCGTCTCCGCCCTCACCGGCGCCCTCACCGACCCGGCCGAACTGTCCAGGCCCGAGTACTGGGTGCGCCACGCCCGCGAGGCAGTACGCTTCGCCGACGCCGTCACCGCCCTGCACGAGCTGGGCGTACGGACGTTCCTCGAAGTCGGCCCGGACGCGGCCCTCACCGCCCTGGCCGTGGACTGCGTGCCCGAGGACAGCGTGACGGTCGCCGGGCTGCGCCGGGACGGCGACGAGGAACGCGACCTGGTCACCGCCGTGGTCCGGCTGCACGCGGCCGGCACCGCCGTGGACTGGGCGAAGTTCTTCGCCCCGTACGACGCCCGGCACACCGAGCTCCCCACCTACGCCTTCCAGCGCGAACGCCTCTGGCTGGAGGCCACCGGCGGCGGCAGCGGCGACGCCGGCGGTCTCGGACAGAGCGCCACCGGCCATCCGCTGCTGACCGCCGCGACCGACCTGCCCGACACCGGGGGAGCGGTCCTCACCGGCCGGCTCTCCCTCGCCTCCCACCCCTGGCTGGCCGACCACGCCGTACACGGAACCGTGCTGCTGCCCGGCACCGGCTTCGTCGAGATGGCCCTGCAAGCGGCGGAGCGCACCGGCTGTGACACCGTCGACGAACTCACTCTGCACGCCCCGCTGATCCTGCCCGAGCAGGGCGCACTGGCCGTACAGGTCGCCGTCGGCGGGGAACGGGACGGGCGCCGGGAGCTGACCGTCTGGTCCCGCCGCGCCGACACCCCTGACGCCCCGTGGACCCGCAACGCCTCCGGTGTCCTCACCTGCGCACCGGCCGACGCGGCGTACCCGGCCGACCTCACCGCCTGGCCGCCCGCGGACGCCGAACCCGTCGATCTGGACGGTCTGTACCCCGGCCTGGCCGGCACCGGCTACGGCTACGGCGAGGTCTTCCAGGGCCTGCGCGCCATGTGGCGCCGCGGGGACGAGGTGTTCGCCGAGGCGGCCCTGCCCGAGAGCGCCCGCGCCACCGCCGCCGCGTTCGGTGTGCACCCGGCCCTCCTGGACGCCGTCCTGCACGTCAACCTGCTCGACCTCCCCGGCGGCCAGGCCGTGCTGCCGTTCGCCTGGGGCGGTGTGACCCTGCACGCGGCGGGCACCGACACCCTGCGCCTCCACCTCGCCCCGTCCGGCTCCGACGCCGTGACCCTTGCCCTCGCCGACGCCACCGGAGCGCCCGTCGCGACCGTGCGCAGCCTCGTGGCCCGCCCCGTCTCCGCCGAGCAGCTCGCCGGAGACGGCGACGACCCGCTCTACCGCGTCGACCTCGTCCCGGCACCCGGCCCGGCCGCCGCCGGCCTGCCCGCCCTGGCCGTGTGCGGGCTCGGTGACGCAGACCTGGACGGCGCGGGTCGCGCCGGCGCCGGTCTCGACGCGCCCCAGCACCCCGACCTGACCGCCCTCACCTCCGCCGGCCCGGTGCCCGAGCTGGTGGTCCTGGCCGTACCGACCGCGCCCGACGCCGTAGCGGATCTGCCCGCCCTCGTGCGGGACCGGGTGAACGCCGTCCTGGACACCCTGCGCACCTGGCTGGACGACGAGCGCTGTGCCGACCGTCGGCTCACCGTGCTGCTCCGCACCGGCGACCTCACCCACGCTCCGCTGTACGGACTCGTCCGCGCGGCCCAGGCCGAGAACCCCGGCCGGTTCCTGCTGGTCGACAGTGACGGCAGCGCCGCTCCGGGCCCCGCCCTCGCCACGGCCCTCGTCTGCGACGAACCGGAGGTCGCGGTGCGGGACGGCGAGGTACGGGTGCCACGGCTGGCCCGCGCCAAGGCCGGCGGCCCGCTCGCCTGGGATCCGGACGGCACCGTGCTGATCACCGGCGGCACCGGCGGCCTCGGCGCCCTGATCGCCCGTCACCTGGTCTCCGAGCACGGCGTACGGCGCCTGCTGCTGGCCGGTCGACGCGGCGCGGATGCCCCCGGAGCCGTCGAACTGCGCGCAGAATTGGGTGAGTTGGGCGCCGAGGCGATCCTCGCCCGGTGCGATGCCGCCGACCGCGCCGACCTCGCCGCGCTGCTCACCGAACACGACGTACGGGCTGTCGTACACGCCGCCGGTGTGGTCGACAACGGTGTGCTGGCCACCCTCGACGCGGGCAAGGTCGACCGGGTGCTGCGGCCCAAGGTGGACGCTGCCTGGAACCTTCATGAACTGACCCGCGAGAAGGACCTGTCGGCCTTCGTCCTGCTGTCCTCCACCGCCGGTCTGCTGGTCGGCGGCGGGCAGGCCAACTACGCCGCCGCGAACACCTTCCTCGACGGCCTCGCCGCGCATCGCCGCGGGCGCGGTATGCCCGCCGTCTCCCTCGCCTACGGCCTGTGGTCCGGCTCCGGCGGCATGAGCGCCGCCATCGACGCCGCCGACCTGGAACGGCTCCGCCGCCTCGGCCTGCCGCCGCTGACCCCGGCCCAGGGGCTGCGCACCTTCGACGCCGGACTCGGCGGCGAGGACGCGGTCATGGTGCCCGTACGGCTGGACGCCGCCGCGGTGCGCGCCCGGCCGGACGGTGTACCCGCGCTGCTGCGCGGCCTGGTGCGCCCTGTCCGGCGGCGTGGCGCCGAGCCCGTTGCGGGCGCGCCCGCCGAATCCTGGCGGGACCGGCTGGCGCCGCTGGCCGACTCCGAACGGGACCGCGCCCTGCTGGAGTTGGTCCGCACGCATGTCGCCGGCGTCCTCGGGCACCCCTCGCCGGAGTCGGTCGCCCCGGGGCGCGCCTTCCAGGAGATGGGCTTCGACTCGCTCGCCGCCGTCGAACTGCGCAACCTCCTCGCGCGCGCCACCGGCCTCACCCTGCCGGCGACGCTCGTCTTCGACCAGCCCACCCCCCTCACCCTCGCCGCCCACCTCAAGAGCGCACTCGTGCCCGGACCGGCCGACCTCACCCGGTCCGCGCTGACCGAACTGGACCGCCTCGAAACCGCCCTGCACGACCTGCCCGACCAGGACGGCAGCCACGCCCGCATCACCGCGCGCCTCGAAGCGCTGCTGCGCAGCTGGCAGGACACCCACGGACGTCATCCCGCGCCCGAGGCGCCGGCGGACCTCCGGGAAGCCAGCGACGAAGAACTCTTCGCCAAGCTCGACAACGAACTGGGAGCCCAGTGATGGAAGACTCGGCCACGGCCGGCAAGCTCCGCGACTACCTCAAGCGGGCCACGACCGAGCTGGAGCGCAGCCGCCGCCGCGTACGGGAGCTGGAGGAGCAGGACCGCGAGCCCGTCGCCATCATCGGCATGGGCTGCCGCTACCCCGGCGGCGTGCGCACCCCCGAAGACCTGTGGCGCATCGTCGACGAGGGCATCGATGTCGTCACCGAGTTCCCCACCGACCGCGGCTGGGACGTCGAGGCGATCTACGATCCCGAGCCCGGCGCCCCCGGCAAGTCCTATGTCCGCCACGGCGGCTTCCTGCACGACGCCGCCGAGTGCGACCCCGCGTTCTTCGGCATCAGTCCCAAGGACGCACCCGGCACCGACCCGCAGCAGCGGCTGCTGCTGGAGGTCACCTGGGAGGCCTTCGAGCGCGCCGGCATCGACCCCCACACGGTCAAGGGCACCCCGACCGGTGTCTTCGTCGGCCTGATGCACCACGACTACATCGGCGGCACCATCTCCGGCAGCATCGTCTCCGGCCGTATCGCCTACACCCTCGGCCTGGAGGGCCCCGCGGTCACCATGGACACCGCCTGCTCCTCCTCCCTGGTGGCACTGCACTCGGCGATCCAGTCGCTGCGCAAGGGGGAGTGCTCGCTGGCCCTCGCGGGCGGCGCCGCCGTCATGGCCAGCCCCGAGATGTTCATCGAGTTCAGCGAGCGCCGCGCGCTGTCCCCCGACGGCCGCTGCCACTCCTTCTCCGACGACGCCGCGGGCGCCGCCTGGGCCGAGGGCGCCGGCATGGTGCTCGTGGAGCGGCTGTCCGACGCCCTGCGCAACGGCCACGAGGTACTCGCCGTCGTCCGCGGCTCCGCCGTCAACCAGGACGGCGCCTCCAACGGCCTGACCGCGCCCAGCGGCCCCGCCCAGATCCGCGTCATCCAGCAGGCCCTCGCCGACGCCCGGCTCGCCCCGCACCACATCGACGCGGTCGAGGCACACGGCACCGGCACCACCCTCGGCGACCCCATCGAGGCCCAGGCCGTCATCGCCGCCTACGGGCAGGACCGGCCGGAGAACCAGCCGATCCGGCTCGGCTCCATCAAGTCCAACATGGGCCACCCGCAGGCCGCGGCCGGTGTCGGCGCCGTCATCAAGATGGTCATGGCGATGCGCCACGGCACCCTGCCGCGCACCCTGCACGTCGAGAAGCCCAGCACCGCCGTCGACTGGAGCGCGGGCGACATCCAGCTGCTCACCGAACCCCAGCCGTGGGACACCCCCGAGGGCCGCCCCCGTCGCGCCGGCGTGTCGTCCTTCGGCATCTCCGGCACCAACGCGCACACCATCCTGGAGGAGGCACCGGCCGTCGAGGCCGAGCAGCCCGCTCCAAAGCGTGCCGCGCTGCCCGTCGTCCCGTGGGTGCTGTCCGGCAAGGGCTCCGACGCCGTCCAGCGGCAGGCGGAGCGGCTGCTGTCAGCCGCCGGTGACCTCGACCCGTACGACGTCGGGTTCTCGCTGGCCACCACGCGCGCCCTGTTCACCCACCGGGCCGCGGTCACCGGCCGCGACCGGGACGAGCTGCTGGCCGGGCTGCGTGCCGTCGCCGACGGCAGCCGGCCGGCCGTGGTGACGCCCGAACCCGGCCGGCTCGGTGTCCTGTTCTCCGGCCAGGGCTCCCAGCGGCCCGGCATGGGCCGTACCCTGCACGCCGCGTTCCCGGTGTTCGCCGCCGCCTTCGACGAGATCTGCGCCGCCTTCGACGCCCACCTGGACCGCCCGCTGCGCGAGGTGATGTTCGAGGAGGCCACCGACCCTGCCGCGTCCCCGCTGAACCAGACCGTCTACACGCAGGCGGCCCTGTTCACCTTCGAGACCGCCCTGTACCGGCTGTTGGAGCACTGGGGCATCCGCCCCGACCTGCTCGCCGGGCACTCCATTGGCGAGGTCGTCGCCGCGCACGTCGCCGGTGTCCTGGAGCTGGCGGACGCGGTCGCCCTGGTCGCCGCCCGCGGCCGGCTGATGCAGGAACTGCCCGTGGGCGGCGCGATGGTGTCCCTGCTGGCCGCCGAGGCCGAGGTGACCCCGCTGCTCACCGACGGCGTCGACATCGCGGCCGTCAACGGCTCCCGCGCGGTGGTGATCTCGGGTGACGAGGAGGCCGTACTCGCCGTCGCCGCGAAGGTGGAGAAGACCACCCGGCTGAAGGTCTCGCACGCCTTCCACTCCCACCGCATGGACCCCATGCTGGAGGCGTTCCGCGAGGTGCTGGCCGGCCTCACCTTCCACGAGCCCGCCCTGCCGGTCGTCTCCAACGTCACCGGGCGCATGGCCGACGAGCTGACCTCCCCCGACTACTGGGTACGGCACGTCCGCGAGGCCGTCCGCTTCCACGACGGCGTCACCACCCTCGCCGCCGAGGGCGCCACCCGCTTCCTGGAGGTCGGCCCCGACTCGGTCCTCACCAACATGGCGCAGGACGTGGTGCCCGACGTCATCGGCACCCAGCGCCGCGACCGGGACGAGGACACCGCCCTCGTCGACGCCGTCAGCCGGCTGCAGCTGACCGGTACCGGGCCCGACTGGACGGTGGTGTTCGCCGGGGGCCGCAGGGTCGACCTGCCCACCTATCCGTTCCGTCGTGACCGGCACTGGGAGGACGCGCCCATCCTGCAGGCCGAGCGCTCCGCGGCGGCCCGCGCGGGCGGTGACGCGGCCGACCCGTTCTGGGAGCTGGTCCGGGACCAGGACGTGACCGCCGTCGCCGCCACCCTCGGCGTCGCCGACGAGACGTCCGTCGCCGCCGTCGTCCCGGCCCTCGCGGCCTGGCACGAGCAGCGGCAGGCCAACGCCGCCGCCGACGGCTGGCGTTATCGCGTCACCTGGGAGCCGCTGGCCCCCGCCGCGACCCCGGCGCTCGGCGGCCACTGGCTGGCCGTCGTCCCCGCCGCCGACGACCCCTGGGCGACCGCTGTCCTGACCGGGCTCGCCGACCGGGGTCTCACGATCGACACCCTCACGGTGCCGGACACGTCCGACCGCGCCGGACTGGCCGGAATGCTCACCGGCCACAGCGGCGTCGACGGTGTCCTGTCCTTGCTGGCGCCGGTCACCGAACTCACCTCGACTGCCGCCCTCGTCCAGGCACTTGGGGACGCCGAGAACACCGCACCGCTCTGGTGCGTCACCCGTGACGCCGTCGCCCACGGCTCGGCCGCCGAGGTCACCGGCTTCGCCCAGGCACAGGTGTGGGGTCTCGGCCGGGTCGCCGCCCTGGAGCACCCCGACCGGTGGGGCGGCCTGATCGACCTGCCCGCCGAGCTCGGCCCGCAGACCGTCGCCCGGCTGGCCGCGCTGCTCGGCGACGCCGGCGGCGAGGACCAGGTCGTCATCCGCGAATCCGGCGCCTATGGCCGACGCCTGGAGCACGCCCCGGCCCGCGCCGGCGCCCCCTGGAAGCCGTCCGGCACGGTCCTGGTCACCGGGGCGACGGGCGCGGTCGGTACGGCCGTCGTTCGGTGGCTCGCCGCCGAGGGCGCCGCACACCTGCTGCTGACGTCCCGCCGCGGCCTGGACGCGCCCGGCGCCGGCGAACTCGTCGCCGAACTCACCGGCACCGGCGCAGAGGTGACCCTCGCCGCCTGCGACGTCGCCGACCGCGAGGCGCTGGCCGCGCTACTGGACTCCATACCCGAGGAACACCCCCTGACCGCCGTCATGCACCTGGCCGGGGTCCTCGACGACGGGGTCCTGGACGCGCTCACCCCCGACCGGTTCGCCGGCGTCCTCGCCGCCAAGGCCGACTCCGCCCGCCATCTGCACGAACTCACCGCGGACCGTGACCTGTCGGCATTCGTGCTGTTCTCCTCGCTGACCGCCACCGTCGGCGGTGCCGGACAGGCCAACTACGCCGCGGCCAACGCCTGCCTCGACGCCCTCGCCGAGCACCGGCGCGCGGCCGGACTGCCCGGCACCTCGGTGGCCTGGGGACCGTGGGGCGGTGACGGCATGGCCGCCCACGGCACCGTGCGCTCGGCCGCCCGCGCGATGGGCATGTCCCTCCTCGACCCCGAGCGCGCCCTCACCGCGCTCGGCCGGGCCCTGGACGGGGGCGACACCACGGTCACCGTCGCCGACGTCGACTGGTCCGTGTTCGCGCCCGCGTTCACGTCCAGCCGGCCCAGCGCCCTGCTGTCCGCGCTGCCCGAGGTCCGGCGCGGCACGGGCGGCGGCGCCGAGGCGGGCGCGGTCGACGGCTTCGCCGAGAAGCTCGCCGGTCTCACCGGCGGCGAACGCGAGCGCGCCCTGCAGGAGTTGGTGTGCGGGCAGGCGGCCACGGTCCTCGGCTACGGCAGTGCCGGCGCCGTCGAGCCGACCACCGCCTTCCGCGACCTCGGCTTCGACTCGCTCACCTCCGTCGACCTGCGCAACCGGATCAGCAGCGCCGCCGGGGTGCCGCTGCCGGCCACGCTCATCTTCGACTACGCCACCCCCGCCGCCCTCGCCAAGTACCTGGGCACCGAACTCGCGGGCGCCGACACCTCCGTGGACTCGGTCGTCGCCGAACTCGACCGGGTCGCGGCCCGGCTCGGCGACCTCACCGCCGAGGACATCGAGCAGGGCCGGATCACCACCCGCCTGCAGTCGTTGCTGAACGACCTGAACAAGACCCTCGGCCAGGACGCCGACACCGTCGCCGGACGGCTGGAGGACGCCTCCGCCGACGACGTCTTCGCCTTCATCGACAGCGAACTCGGCTCGGCGTGACCCGAGCCTCCCGCGCCGCACGGGCCCACCCGTGAGGCTGCCCTCCCACGACACCCCGGCCCCACCGCAGTCCACCTCTTCGCACAGGAGTGGCGACACCCGATGACCAACGACGAAAAGCTGCTCTCCTACCTCAAGCGGGTCTCCGCCGACCTGGCCCAGACCCGTCAACGGCTGCGCGAGGTGGAGACCCAGGACCGGGAACCCATCGCCATCGTCGGGATGAGCTGCCGCTTCCCCGGCGGCGTCACCACCCCGGAGGAGCTCTGGCGGCTCGTCCACGACGGCAGCGACGCCATCGGTGACTTCCCCGACGACCGGGGCTGGGACGTCGACGCCCTCTACGACCCCGACCCGGACGCCACCGGCAAGACCTATGTCACGCGCGGTGGCTTCCTGGACGACGCGGCGGGCTTCGAGCCGGACTTCTTCGGCATCAGCCCCCGTGAGGCGGTCGCGATGGACCCCCAGCAGCGGCTGCTGCTGGAGGTGTCGTGGGAGGCCCTGGAACGGTCCCGGATCGCCCCCGACTCGGCGCACGGCGCCCGGATCGGAGTGTTCGCGGGCACCAACGGCCAGGACTACAAAGACCTGTTGGCCAAGATGCCCGAGGAGAGCGAGGCGGCGCTCGGCACGGGCGTGCTGGCCGCCGTCATCTCCGGCCGCATCTCCTACACCCTGGGCCTGGAGGGCCCGGCCGTCACCATCGACACCGCCTGCTCCTCGGCGCTCGTCGCGGTGCACCTCGCCGTACAGGCGCTGCGCACCAAGGAGTGCACCCTCGCCCTGGCGGGCGGCGCGACCGTGATGTCCACGCCGAACAACTTCATCGCCTTCTCCCGGCAGCGCGGTCTCGCCCCGGACGGCCGCTGCAAGTCCTTCGCGGACGCGGCGGACGGCACCGGCTGGAGCGAGGGCGCCGGCATGCTGGTGCTGGAACGGCTCAGCGACGCCCGGCGCAACGGCCACGAGGTGCTGGCCGTCGTCCGCGGCTCCGCCGTCAACCAGGACGGCGCCTCCAACGGCCTGACCGCGCCCAACGGGCCGTCCCAGCAGCGCGTCATCCGGGCCGCCCTGACCGGCGCGCAGCTCGGCCCGGCCGACGTGGACCTGCTGGAGGCGCACGGCACCGGCACCACGCTCGGCGACCCGATCGAGGCCCAGGCGCTGCTCGCCGCCTACGGCCAGGACCGGCCCGCCGACACCCCGCTGTGGCTCGGCTCGGTCAAGTCCAACATCGGGCACACCCAGGCCGCCGCCGGCGTCGCCGGCATCATCAAGGCCGTCATGGCGATCCGGCACCAGGTCCTGCCCAAGTCGCTGTTCGCCGACGAGCCGTCCACCAAGGTCGACTGGGCGCAGGGCCAGGTCCGGCTGCTGACCGAGAACCGTCCCTGGACCGACCCGGGCCGCCCGCGCCGGGCCGCCGTCTCCTCCTTCGGAGCCAGCGGCACCAACGCCCACACCATCCTGGAGGAGGCCCCCGCGGAAGAGGAGACGGCCGAGGGCGAGCCGCGTACGGCGCCGCCGCTGCTGCCGTGGGTCCTCTCCGGTCGCACCGAGCACGCCCTGCGCGCGCAGGCCGCCCGTCTGGTCGCCTCGGCCGGTGAGCTGGACGTAGTGGACGTGGCACACTCCCTCGCCGCCACCCGCACCGCCCACCAGTACCGGGTCGTCGTCCTCGGCACCGACCGCGAGGCGCTCATGGCGGTCACGGCCCGGATCGCCGAGGACGGTCGGGGCGCCGCCGTCTCCGGCCGCGTCCGCAAGGGACAGACCGCCTTCCTGTTCACCGGGCAGGGCTCGCAGCGCGCCGGTATGGGCCGCGAACTGTACGCGCACTTCCCGGTGTTCGCCCGCGCCGTCGACGAGATCTGCGCGCTGTTCGACGACGACCTGCGCGAGGTGATGTTCGGCGACGACCCCGAACCGCTGAACCGCACCGCCCGCACCCAGACCGCGCTGTTCGCCTTCGAAGTCGCGCTCCACCGGCTGGTGGAGTCCTGGGGCCTGACCCCCGACTACCTCGCCGGGCACTCCATCGGCGAGATCGCCGCCGCCCATGTCGCGGGCGTCCTGGACCTGAAGGACGCGACCACGCTGGTGGCGGCGCGCGGCCGGCTGATGCAGGCGCTGCCCGAGGGCGGCGCCATGATCGCCGTACGCGCCACCGAGGACGAGGTCCGCCCGCTGCTCACCGAGCGGGTCGGCATCGCCGCCGTCAACGGCCCCGACTCCGTGGTGATTTCGGGCGACGCCGCCGAGGCCGAGGCGGTGGCGGCGCACTTCGAGAAGAGCCGGCGGCTGAAGGTCTCGCACGCCTTCCACTCGCCGCTCATGGAACCGATGCTGGCCGACTTCCGGGCGGTCGTCACCTCCCTGACCTTCCACCGGGCCACCGTCCCGGTGGTCTCCAACGTCACCGGCGCCCTCGCCACCCAGGACCTCGCCACCCCCGACTACTGGGTGCGGCATGTGCGCGAGGCGGTCCGCTTCCACGACGGGATACGCGCCCTCGCCGCCGAGGGCGTCACGCGCTTCCTCGAACTCGGCCCGGACGCCGTACTGACGGCCATGGCCCGTGAGTGCCTGGCCGCCGACGGCACGGACACCGACGCCGTGCTGGCCGCCGCCACCCGCCGCGAGCGCGACGAGACCGAGACGCTGCTCACCGCCGTCGCCCAGATGTACGTCGGCGGGACCACCGTGGACTGGACCGCGCTGTTCACGGGCGCCCGCACCGTCGACCTGCCCACCACCGCCTTCCAGCGCGACCGGTTCTGGCCCGAGACGGCCACCCTCGTCGGCGACGTCGGCTCCGCCGGCCTCGACTCCGCCGACCACCCGCTGCTCGGCGCGGCCACGATGCTGGCCGGCTCCGACGGCGCCGTACTCACCGGCCGGCTGTCCGTGCGCACCCACGCCTGGCTCGCCGACCACGTCGTCGGCGGCTCGGTCGTCGTGCCCGGCACCGCCATGGTCGAGCTGGCCGTCCGCGCCGGCGACCAGGTCGGCTGCGGCCGCCTGGAGGAACTCGCCCTGGAAATACCGCTGGTGCTGCCCCCGGACGACGGCGTGCGCGTCCAGGTCGCCGTCGGGGCGCCGGACGCGTCCGGCGCCCGTACGGTGCACGTGTACGCCCGCGCCGAGAGCCTGCCCGCCGACGAGCCGTGGACCCTGCACGCCTCCGGCCTCCTCGCCGCCGGCACCGACACCCCGGGCACCCGCCTGGACGTCTGGCCCCCCGAGGACGCCGAACCCCTCGACACCACCGGCCTGTACGAGCGGCACGCCGCCGCCGGCCTGGAGTACGGCCCGGTCTTCCAGGCCCTGACGGCCGCCTGGCGGCGCGGCGAGGAGGTGTTCGCCGAGGTACGGCTGCCCGAGCGGCCCGCCGCCGACGCGCCGCGCTTCGGCCTCCACCCCGCCGCCTTCGACGCGGCCCTGCACTCCCTGGCCCTGCTCGGCGACGGATCCGCCGACGACACCGCCCGGCTGCCCTTCATGTTCGCGGGTGTCACCCTGCACGCCGTCGGCGCCTCCGTGCTGCGCGCCCGGCTGGCGCCCGCCGGGCCCGGTGCCTTCGCCGTCGATCTGGCCGACGCCACCGGCGCCCCCGTCGCCACCGTCACCTCGCTCGCCTCCCGCCCGCTCACCAACCTGCGGGCCGCCCGCGACACCACCAGCGACGCCCTGTTCGCCCTCGACTGGCAGCCGCTGCCCCTGGAGACCGAAGCCCCCGACACCGACCACCGGGTGTTGCACAGCACACGGGGGGCGGATCCGGCCGCCGTACGGGAGGCGCTGCACAGCGCGCTCGCGGCCCTCCAGGACGACGACCCGCGGCCGCTGGCCGTGGTCACCCACGGCGCGGTGAGCGTCGCGGGCGAGGACGTGCCCGACCTGGCCGGGGCCGCCGTATGGGGTCTCGTGCGGTCCGCGCAGTCGGAGAACCCCGGCCGGTTCGTGCTGCTCGACCTCGAACCGGGGGTGGATGCCGGCGCCGTACTGCCAGCGGTCCTCGCCTCGGGCGAACCGCAGATCGCGATCCGGTCCGGAGCCGCCCGCACCGCACGGCTGATCCGCGCGGAAGTACCCGCAGCATCAGGTGAGTTGAACCTGGATCCCGAGGGCACGGTCCTGCTCACCGGCGCCACCGGCGGCCTCGGCCCGGTGCTCGCCCGCCACCTGGTCACCGCCCACGGCGTCCGTCACCTGGCGCTGCTCAGCCGCTCTGGCAACTCCGCCGACCTGATCGCCGAACTCGCCGGCCTCGGCGCCACCGCCACCGCCCACGCCTGCGACGTCGCCGACCGGGACGCCCTCGCCGCCGTGCTGGCCGCCGTCCCAGCCTCGCGTCCCCTTACCGCAGTGGTGCACGCCGCCGGTGTCCTGGACGACGGCGTGGTCTCCTCGCTCACCCCCGAGCGGATCGACACGGTCCTCGCACCGAAGGCCCTCGGCGCCCTTCACCTCCACGAACTGACCGCGGATCTCTCGGCGTTCGTGCTGTTCTCGTCCGTCGCCGGCACCGTCGGCGCCCCGGGCCAGGGCAACTACGCCGCCGCCAACGCCCTCCTGGACGCCCTCGCCGCGCACCGCCACGCCCAGGGCGCGCCCGCGCTGTCGCTGGCGTGGGGGCCGTGGGCCCCGTCCGGCGGGATGACCAGCTCCCTCGACGAGGCCGACCGCGCCCGGATGGCGCGCGGCGGCATGACCGCCCTGTCGGCCGAGGAGGGCACCGCCCTGTTCGACCTGGCGGTGCGCGCCGGCCGTCCCGCGTCGGTACCGGTGCGGCTCAGTCTGCCCGCGTTGCGCGCCCAGGGCAGCGGCCTCGCGCCCGTGTTCCGTGCGCTGGCGGGCCGTCCGGTGCGCCGGGAAGCCGCAGCCGAAAGTGCCGGCACCACCTTCGCCGAGCGCATGGCCGCCCTCGGCGAAGAGGAGCGCGCCGAGGCGCTGCTGCACACGGTCCGCGCCCATGTCGCCGCCGTGCTCGGGCACGCCAACCCGGACAGCGTGGAGACCGACCGGGCCTTCAAGGACCTCGGCTTCGACTCGCTGGCCGCCATCGAGCTGCGCAACTCCCTGTCCGAGGAGATGGGGCAGCGACTGTCCGCCACGCTCGTCTTCGACCATCCCTCACCCGAAGCGCTCGCTGCTCACCTCGGCACCCTGGTCGGTGGCGCCGGCGCCGGAGCCCGCCGTGACCGCCGTACCGTGCGGGCCCGCGCGGACGAGCCGCTGGCCATCGTCGGTCTGGCGTGTCGCTACCCGGGCGACGTCCGCAGCCCCGAGGACCTGTGGCGCCTGGTCGCCGACGGCACCGACGCCATCACCCCGTTCCCTGCCAACCGGGGCTGGGACGTGGACCGGATCGTCGACCCGAACCGGCAGCGGCCCGACACCTCCTACGTCGGCGAGGGCGGATTCCTGCACGAGGCGGGCGCGTTCGACGCCTCCTTCTTCGGTATCAGCCCCAAGGAAGCCCTCGTCATGGACCCGCAACAGCGGCTGCTGCTGGAGGCGTCCTGGGAGGCGCTGGAGAGCGCGGGCATCGACCCGCACAGCCTCAAGGGCAGCCGCACCGGAGTCTTCGCGGGTGTCCAGTACCACGACTACTTCGGCAGCTTCGGCTCCGGCAGCATCATCTCCGGCCGCATCGCCTACACCCTGGGACTGGAGGGCCCGTCGCTCTCCGTCGACACCGCCTGCTCGTCCTCGCTGGTGGCGCTGCACCTGGCCGCCCAGTCGCTGCGGCAGGGCGAGTCCAGCCTCGCGTTGGTCGGCGGCGTCGCCGTGATGGCCACCCCGGAGACGTTCATTGAGTTCAGCAGGCAGGGCGCGCTCGCCCCCGACGCCCGCACCCGCGCCTTCGCCGACGCGGCGGGCGGCACGGTGTGGGGCGAGGGCGTCGGCGTCATGGTCGTGGAACGGCTCTCCGACGCGCGTCGCAACGGCCACGAGATCCTCGCCGTCGTGCGCGGCACCGCCGTCAACCAGGACGGCGCCTCCAACGGCCTCACCGCCCCCAACGGCCCCTCCCAGGAACGCGTCATCCTCGAAGCCCTGGAGAACGCCGGCCTCACCACCGCCGACGTGGACGTCGTGGAGGCGCACGGGACGGGGACGACCCTCGGCGACCCGATCGAGGCGCAGGCCCTGCTGGCCACCTATGGCCAGGAGCGCGACGAGGACGGCCCGTTGTGGCTGGGCTCGGTCAAGTCCAACATCGGGCACACCCAGGCCGCCGCCGGTGTCGCCGGTGTCATCAAGATGGTCATGGCGATGCGGCACGGGGTGCTGCCGCAGACCCTGCACGTCGACCGGCCGTCCACGAAGGTCGACTGGGACGCCGGACAGGTACGGCTGCTGACCGAGCAGCGCGACTGGCCGCAGCAGGGCCGTCCGCGCCGGGCCGGGGTGTCCTCCTTCGGCATCAGCGGCACCAACGCCCACGTCATCCTCGAACAAGCCCCGCCCGCTCCTGCCGAGCCGCAGCACACCGGTCCCGAGGCCCTCGCCGTCCCGTGGCTGCTGAGCGCCAAGACGCCTGCCGCACTCGCCGGCCAGGCCGCGGCCCTCCTCGGCCACCTTGACACCCACCCCGATCTCGACCCGTCCGACATCGGCTGGACGCTCGCCACCGCCCGCGCCCGCTTCGCGCACCGGGCCTCGATCACCGGAGCCGACCCGGCCGAACTGCGCGCCGCCCTGGCCGCGTTGGCGGATGGCGCTACAGCGCGCACCCTCGTCGAGGGCACCGCGGCCGGCCGCGCCCGGCCCGCGTTCGTCTTCCCCGGCCAGGGCTCCCAGTGGTCCGGCATGGCCACCCAACTCCTCGACGACTCCCCGGTGTTCGCCGCCCGCATGGCCGAATGCGCCGCCGCCCTCGCCCCGTACACCGACTGGGACTTCCCCACCGAGCTGCGCGGCGACCTCGACCGCGTCGACGTCGTCCAGCCGCTGCTGTGGGCGGTGATGGTGTCCCTGGCGCACACGTGGAGCGCATACGGCGTCACCCCGGCCGCCGTCATAGGCCACTCCCAGGGCGAGATCGCCGCCGCCTGCGCGGTCGGCGCGCTGTCGCTGCAGGACGGCGCTCGTGTCGTCGCCCTGCGGTCCCAGGCCATCGCCGAGCTGCTGTCCGGCTCGGGCGGCATGATGTCCGTCGCCGAGGGCGCCGAAGCGGTCCGCGCCCGGCTCACGGCCTGGGACGGACGGCTGTCCGTCGCCGCCGTCAACGGCGCCGCCTCCACGGTGGTGTCCGGCGACCCGGACGCCCTGGACGAACTCCTCGCCCAGTTGCGGGCGGACAAGGTCCGCGCCAAGCGCCTGCCCGTGGACTACGCCTCCCACAGCGCCCACGTCGAGACCCTGCGCGAGCGCCTCGCGGACGTCCTCGACGGCATCGAGCCCCGGGCCGCTCAGGTGCCGTTCTACTCGACCGTCACCGGCGGCCCGATCGACACCACGGAGCTCGGCGCCGGGTACTGGTACACCAACCTGCGCGGAACCGTGCTGTTCGAGGAGGCGGTGCGCGCCGCCGTCGCCGACGGGCACCAGCTGTTCATCGAGTCCAGCCCGCACCCGGTGCTGACCGTCGGCATCCAGGAGACCGACGAGGCCGTGGCCGCCGTGGGTTCCCTGCGCCGCGACGAAGGCGGCCGGGACCGGCTGCTGACCGCCCTCGGCGAGGCCTTCACCCACGGCGCGGGCGTCGACTGGGCCGCCGTCGCCGAGGGCCGCCGCGCGCGCCGCGTCCCGCTGCCCGGGTACGCCTTCCAGCGCGAGTGGTACTGGCTGGACAGCACCGCGACCGGCGCCGACGTCACCTCCGTCGGCCTCGCCCCCACCGACCACGCCCTGCTCGGCGCCGCGATGGTGCGGGCCGACAGCGAGGGCGCCGTCCTCACCGGACGCCTCTCGCCCGGTATCCAGCCCTGGCTGGAGGACCACCGGGTCGGCGGCCGGCTGCTCTTCCCCGGCACCGGGCACCTGGAGCTGGCCCTGCGCGCCGGCGACCAGGTCGGCTGCGGCGACATCGCCGAACTCACCCTGCACGCCCCGCTGGTCCTGCCCGACCACGGCGCCGTCCAGCTCCAGGTGGTCGTCGGCACGCCCGAGGGGGACACCCGACCGGTCACCATCTGGTCGCGCCCGGAGAGCCCCGACGAGGAACTGCCCTGGACCCGGCACGCCGACGGCCTGCTTGCCCCGACCGGCACCCTTCCGGGTGGCGGCGCAGACCCACTCACCGCCTGGCCCCCGCAGGGCGCCGAAGCCGTCAGCCTGGACGGCCTGTACGACGAACTCGCCGCCCTCGGTCTCGGCTACGGGCCGCTGTTCCAGGGCCTGCGCGCCGCCTGGCGCACCGAGGACGGCCTGTACGCGGAGATCGCCACCGACGCGGCACCCGACGGCTTCGCGCTGCACCCGGCCCTGTCGGACGCCGCCCTGCACACCGTCGGCCTCACCGACGCGGCGGGCGAGGAGGCCCTGCTGCCGTTCGCCTGGTCCGGGGTACGGCTGTACGCCACCGGCGCGACCGCGCTGCGCGTCCGTGTCCGGCCGACGGGTGAGGGCACCGTCTCCCTCACCCTCGCCGACCCCACGGGCGCGCCCGTCGCCACCGTCGACTCGCTCACGCTGCGGCCCCTGAACGCCGAAGCGCTGGCGGGGGCGGACCGCTCGGCCCGCGCGGGTTCGCTGTACCGGGTGGACTGGGTGCCGGCGCCGTCGGCCCCGCATTCCGCCGAGGCAGTGGAAGTGGTGCGTGCCGTGGCCGGGGTGAGCGCCGCCGAGACCCGGGCGGCCGTCGGCACGGTCCTGGACGAGCTGCGTGCCCGGCTCGCCGACGACGCCCCCACTCTCGTCGTCGTCACCGGTACCGACCCGGCGGGTGCCGCGGTCGGCGGCCTGGTCCGCTCGGCCCAGTCGGAGAACCCCGGCCGTATCGTGCTGATCGAGGCCGAGGAGGAGCCGGCCGCCGATCGCCTCGCCGAGGCGGTGGCCACCGGGGAGCCGCATCTGGCCTTCCGCGACGGGGCCTGGCACGTGCCGCGGCTGGCTCGCGTCACCCCCGGCGACGCCGAACCGGCCACCGACGGACCTGACTCGGCCGCCGACTCCGGTGCGAGCACCGGCCTGGGCACCGGCACCGGCCTGGGCACCGGCACCGTCCTGCTCACCGGCGCCACCGGCGCCCTCGGCGGCATCTTCGCCCGCCATCTGGTCGCCGAGCGGAACGTCCGGCACCTGCTGCTGCTCAGCCGCAGCGGTGCCACCGACGACCTCGTGGCCGAGCTGACCGAGCTGGGCGCCGGGGTGACGAGCGTCGCCTGCGACGTCGCCGACCGGGCCGCGCTCGCCGCCGTACTGGACGCCGTACCGGCCGACCGGCCGCTGACCGCCGTGATCCACGCGGCCGGCGTACTCGCCGACGGCGTGCTCGGCTCGCTGACCCCGGAGCGGCTCGACACGGTGTTCCGGCCCAAGGTCGACGCCGCCTGGAACCTGCACGAACTCACCGCGGACCTGGACCTGTCGGCGTTCGTGCTGTTCTCCTCCTCCGCCGCCACGCTCGGCTCGCCGGGCCAGGCGAACTACGCGGCCGCCAATGCCTACTTGGACGCGCTCGCCGTACACCGCTGCACCCTCGGGCTGCCCGCGCTCTCCCTGGCCTGGGGCCTGTGGGCGCAGGCCGGCGGCATGACGGGCACCCTCGACGAGACCGACCTCACGCGCATCGCCCGCGGCGGTGTCGCCCCGCTGGACACGCAGGAGGGCGTCGCCCTCTTCGACGCCGCCGTGCGCGGCCACGACCCGGCTGTGCTGCCGGTGAAGCTGGACCTGGCCGCGCTGCGCGCCCAGGGCGTGGGCCTGGCCCCGCTGTTCCGCGCCCTGGTGCCCGTACGCCGGGCCGGTGCGGCCACCGGACAGGCCGCGGCCGGCGGTGCCGATGCCCTGCGGGAGCGGCTCGCCGGGCTGCTGGAGGCGGAGCGCGAGGCGTTCCTCACCGAACTCGTGCAGAACCACGTCGCGACCCTCCTCGGCTACCGCTCCGCCCAGGACGTCGGCCGCACCCTGGCCTTCAAGGAACTCGGCTTCGACTCGCTGGCGGCCGTGGAACTGCGCAACCGGCTCACCGCGGCCACCGGCCTCCGGCTGCCCGCGACCCTCGTGTTCGACCACCCGACCCCCGCGCACCTCGCCCGGTATCTGCTCGGCGAACTCACCGGCACCCTCACCGAGACGAGCACCCGCACCGCCACCCCGCGGAGCGCCGCGGCCGACGAACCGATCGCCGTCATCGGCATGGCCTGCCGCTTCCCCGGCGACATCGCCTCGCCGGAGGACCTGTGGCGGCTGGTGGCCGAGGGCCGGGACGCCGTCGGTGAGTTCCCGGACGACCGCGGCTGGGACGTCGAGAACCTCTACGACCCGACCCTGGACCGGCCCGGCACCAGCTACACCCGGCGCGGCGCCTTCCTGTACGACGCCGCCGACTTCGACCCGGCGTTCTTCGCCATGGACGAAGAGGAGGCGGAGGTCACCGACCCGCAGCAGCGGCTGCTGCTGGAGACCTCCTGGGAGGCACTGGAGCGCGCCTCCATCGACCCCGCCACCCTGCGCGGCTCCGACACCGGTGTGTTCGCGGGCGTGATGTACCACGACTACTTCGGCAGCTTCGGCTCCGGCAGCGTGGTCTCCGGCCGCGTCGCCTACACCCTGGGCCTGGAGGGCCCGACCCTGTCCGTCGACACGGCCTGCTCCTCCTCGCTGGTGGCGCTGCACCTGGCGGCACAGTCGCTGCGCGACGGGGACTGCTCGCTGGCGCTGGCCGGGGGAGTGACCGTCATGGCCACCCCGGGCACCTTCGTGGAGTTCAGCCGGCACCGGGGCCTGTCCCGCGACGGCCGCTGCAAGCCCTTCGCGGACGCGGCCGACGGCACGGGCTTCGGCGAGGGCGCCGGGGTGCTGCTGCTGGAGCGGCTCTCCGACGCCCGGCGCAACGGCCACAAGATCCTCGCCCTGCTGCGCGGCACCGCGGTCAACCAGGACGGCGCCTCCAACGGCATCAGCGCTCCCAACGGCCCCGCCCAGCAGCGCGTCATCCGCCGCGCCCTGCAGGCGGCCGGTGTCGAGGCCGCCGAGGTAGACGTGGTCGAGGCGCACGGCACGGGTACGACGCTGGGCGACCCCATCGAGGCCCAGGCGCTGATCGCCACCTATGGCGCCGAGCACTCCGAGGACAGCCCGCTGTGGCTCGGCTCGGTCAAGTCCAACCTGGGCCACACCCAGGCCGCCGCCGGTGTCGCCGGTGTCATCAAGATGGTCGAGGCCATCCGCAACGCGACCCTGCCGGCCAGCCTCGGCATCGACCGGCCCTCCCGGCACGTGGAATGGGAGGGCGCGGGCGTCCGCCTGCTCACCGAGAACCGCCCCTGGCCCGACCCGGGCCGCCCGCGCCGCGCGGGCGTCTCCTCCTTCGGCATCTCCGGTACCAACGCCCATGTGATCGTCGAGGCCGCGCCCGCCGAGAAGCCGGCGGCGCTGCCCGCGGCCCCGGCTGTCGGTACCGTGCCGTGGTTGCTCTCCGGCCACACCCCGGACGCCCTGCGCGCCCAGGCCGCCCGGCTGCTGGAGCACCTGTCCGGAGCCCCGGATGCCACTCTGTCCGGCGCCCCGGACGCCCCCTTGGACACCGCCCCGGACACCGATCCGCACCGCCTCGCCGGTGCGCTCGCCCACGCCCGCACCCGGCTCGGCCACCGGGCCGCCGTCCTCGGCCGCACCCGCAACGAACTGACCGCGGGCGTCCGGGCGTTGGCGGAGGGCCGCACCCCGCGGACCGGTGCCCTCGGCACCGCCACCGACGGCCGGCTCGCCTTCCTGTTCTCCGGCCAGGGCTCGCAGCTGCCGGGCATGGGCACCTGCCTCGCGGCGGCCTTCCCCGCCTTCGCCGCCGCTTTCGACGAGGTCAGGGCCCACCTGGACCCGCTGCTGGACCGGCCGCTCGCCGACGTGCTGGGCTCCGCCGAACTGCTGGAGCGCACCGAGTACACCCAGCCCGCGCTGTTCGCCGTGGAAGTGGCCCTGTACCGGCTGCTGGAAGCCTTCGGCGTCCGGCCCGACCTGCTCGCCGGGCACTCCGTCGGCGAGTTCGCCGCCGCCCACGTCGCGGGCGTACTCGACCTCAAGGACGCCTGCACCCTCGTCGCCGCGCGCGGGCGCCTGATGCAGGCGCTGCCCGCGGGCGGCGCGATGATCGCCGTACAGGTCACCGAGGACGAGATCGTGCCCCTGCTGGGCGACGGCGTCGGCATCGCCGCCGTCAACGGGCCCCGGTCGGTGGTCGTTTCCGGCCCCGCCGCACCGGCCCGCGCCCTGGCGGCCCGCTTCGAGCGCACCAGGGAACTGGCCGTCAGCCACGCCTTCCACTCGGCCCTGATGGAGCCGATGCTGGAGGAGTTCCGCGAGATCGCCGCGTCGCTGTCGTACGGCACGCTGCGCATTCCGCTGGTGTCCACCCTGACCGGAGCCCCGACCGGCCCCGACGAGCTGTCCACGCCCGAGTACTGGGTACGGCACGCCCGCGAGGCCGTCCGCTTCGCCGACGCCGTCGATGCCCTGCACGACGCGGGTGTACGGCACTTCGCGGAGGTCGGCCCGGGGAGCGCGCTGTCCGCCGCGGCGGGCGAGTGCCTGCCGGACCGTACGGCCGTCGTACCGCTGCTGCGCAAGGACCGCGAGGAGACCGAGGCGTTCGTCACCGGGCTCGCCGCACTGCATGTGCGCGGTGCCGCCGTGAACTGGGCGGGCCTGCTGCCGCACCGCGACGGCTCGGATCTGCCCACCTACGCCTTCCGGCGCAGCCGCTACTGGATGACCGGCGACCTCGGCCTGCCGCGTCCGGCCGTCGGCCATCCGCTGCTCGGCACCGCGGTCGAGCTCGCCGGTGCCGACGGCCTTCTGTACACCGGCCACCTCTCCCTCGCCGGCCAGCCCTGGCTGGCGGACCACAGCGTCGGCGGAGTACCGCTCCTGCCGGGCACCGCCTTCGTCGAGATGGCCCTGGCCGCCGGGGCCCGCGTCGACTGCGGCACGGTGGAGGACCTGACCGTCACCGAACCGCTGGTCCTGCCCGAGGACGGCGCCGTCCGCCTCCAGGCCACGGTCGGCGAGCCCGACGCGAGCGGCGCCCGCGCCTTCCGCGTGTACGCCGCCACGGCCGACGGCGACCCCTGGACCACCCACGCCACCGGCCTGCTGCGGCCCGCCGAGCAGCGCCCTGCCCACGACCCCACCACCTGGCCACCGCCCGGCGCCGAACCGGTCGACCTGGACGGCGTCTACGACCAGCTGGCCGAGCTGGGTGCCGAGTACGGGCCCCGCTTCCAGGGGCTGCGCGCGGCCTGGCGGCGCGGCGACGAGGCGTACGCCGAGGTCGCCGTCCCGGTCGACGGCGCCGCGTTCGGCCTGCATCCTGCGCTGTTCGACGCCGCTCTGCAGGCCATCGGGCTGCGCGCCGGAGCCGAGGAGCGTATGACGCTGCCCTTCGCCTGGAACGGTGTCGAGCTGTACACGCGGGGCGCCAGTGCGCTGCGGGTGCGGGTCGCCCCGGCCGGCACCGGCGCGGTGCGCATCGAGGCCGCCGACGAGACCGGGCGGCCCGTGGCGCGGGTGGCGTCGCTGTCGCTGCGCGACGTGGACCCGCAGCGGATCGCCGCGGCCGCCGTGGGCGGACACGACGACCTGTTCGCCCTCGACTGGGTGCCCCTCTCCGTGCCCGCGGCCCCCCAGGCCGGGCGGTGGACCGTACTCGGCGCCGACGGTGAGGAGTGGGCCGATGCCCTGGGCGGAGAGGTCGCGGAGGTCGCCGTCGCCGGCGATCTGGCGGAGGTCGCCGAACAGGCCCCGGACACACTCGTCCTCGTGCACACCGGCGGCGACGGACCGGATGCGATCCGGGCCGGGGTCCATGAGCTGCTCGGCCAGGTGCAGGACTGGCTGGCCGACGCCCGGTTCGGCGACTCCGGCCTGGTGGTGGCCACCCGGGGCGCGACCGGCCCCGGGGCTGTCACGGACCCCGGCGCCGCCGCCGCATGGGGCCTGATCCGCGCCGCCCAGTCCGAGCACCCGGACCGGCTGGTCCTCGCCGACCTGGACGACACGGACGCCTCCCGGCGCCTGCTGCCCTCCGCCGTCGCCTCCGGTGAACCCCAACTGGCGCTGCGGGAAGGCAGGTTGAGCGTTCCTCGGCTGGTGCGCGCCCCGCGGCTGGCCGAGCCCGCCCCGGCCGACTGGTCCGGCGGGGTCCTCGTCACCGGCGGCACCGGCGCCCTCGGGCGGCTGGTCGCCCGGCACCTGGTCACCGCGCACGGCGCCGAGCGGCTGGTGCTGCTCAGCCGCAGCGGACCCGAGGGGCCCGGCGCGGCCGAGCTCAGGGAGGAACTGAGCGCGCTCGGCGCGCAGGTGACGATCGTCGCCTGCGACGCCGCCGACCGCGCCGCCCTCGCCCGGGTCCTGGACGAACACCCGGTCTCCGCCGTCGTCCACACCGCGGGCGTCCTCGCCGACGCCGTCCTGACCTCGCTCACCCCGGAACGGCTGGACACCGTACTGCGGCCGAAGCTGGACGCCGCCTGGCACCTGCACGAACTGACCCGGGACCGGCCGCTGACCGCGTTCGTGCTGTTCTCCTCCGCGGCCGGTCTGCTCGGCAGCCCCGGTCAGGCCGGCTACGCCGCCGGCAACACCTTCCTCGACGCCCTTGCCGCGCACCGCCGCTCGCTCGGCCTGCCCGGAGTGTCCCTCGCCTGGGGCGCCTGGGCGGGCAGCGGTGGCATGGCCGACCGGCTGGGCGACACGGACACCCGCCGCATGGCCTCCGGCGGGGTGCTCGCCCTTGACGCGGCGGCGGGGCTCGACCTGTTCGACACGGGTGTGGGCCGGGACGAACCGGTCCTGCTCCCTGCCCGCCTCGACCTCGCCCCGCGTGCGGCCGCCCGTATCGCGCCGCTGCTGCGCGCCCTGGTACGAGCGCCGCGCCGGACCGGGCCCGGAGCACCGGCCGCCGCGTCGGCACTGCGCCGCGAACTGGCCGCGCTCGCACCCGAGGAGCGGACCGAACGGCTGCTGACGCTGGTGCGGGACGAGGCCGGGTCGGTGCTCGGCATCGAAGAGATCGAGAACGAACTGCCCTTCAAGGACCTCGGCTTCGACTCGCTGACCGCCGTCGAGTTCCGTAACCGGCTCAACGAGGCCACCGGCCTGCGGCTGACCGCCACGCTCGTCTTCGACCACCCCACGCCGGCCGTGCTCACCGAGCACCTCGCCGCCGAGCTGGCCCCGCGCACCGCCGGCGGCCCGCGCGACGAGGAGGACACCGTGCGGGCGGCGCTCGCCGCCATCCCGGTGGGCCGGCTCCGCGAGGCCGGCCTGCTGGACAGCCTGCTCGAACTCGCCGGAGTGCGGCCCGCGTCGGAGTCGGCGGCGGCCGGTGAACCCGGTGGCGCGTCGATCGACACGATGGACGCCGAGAGCCTCATCAGCAGGGCGCTCGCCGACCTCGTCGAGGACGACGACGCCCTGTGACGACGCCCGTGACAAGGAAGAGGACCATGGCCGAGTCCGAGAAGCCGGACACCAGGATGGTCGAGGCGTTGCGCGCCTCGCTCAAGGAGATCGAGCGGCTGCGGGAACGCAACCGCGCGCTGACCGCGGCCGCCCGGGAACCGGTCGCGATCGTCGGCATGGCCTGCCGCTACCCGGGCGGCGTACGGTCCCCCGAGGACCTGTGGCGCCTGGTCGCGGACGGCGCGGAGGGCATCACCGAGTTCCCCGGCGACCGCGGCTGGGACCCGGACCTGTACGACCCGACCCCGGGAGTGCCGGGCCGCTCCTACACCCGCGAGGGCGGATTCCTGCACGACGCGGGCGACTTCGACGCCGCCTTCTTCGGGATCAGCCCGAACGAGGCCCTCGTCATGGACCCGCAGCAGCGGCTGCTGCTCGAAGGCTCCTGGGAGGCGCTGGACAACGCCGGCATCGACCCCGTGTCGCTGCGCGGCAGCCGCACCGGCGTCTTCGCGGGCGTCATGTACCACGACTACTTCGGCAGCTTCGGCTCCGGCAGCATCGTCTCCGGCCGGGTCGCCTACACCCTCGGCCTGGAGGGCCCGACACTCAGCGTCGACACCGCCTGCTCCTCGTCGCTCGTCACGCTGCACCTGGCCGCCCAGGCGCTGCGGCAGGGCGAGTGCACCCTGGCGCTGGCCGGGGGAGTGACGGTGATGGCCTCGCCGGGCACCTACGTCGAGTTCAGCCGCCAGGGCGCCCTCTCCCCGGACGGCCGCTGCCGCTCCTTCGCCGACGACGCGGCCGGCACCGGGTTCTCGGAAGGCCTGGGCGTCCTGGTGCTGGAGCGGTTGAGCGACGCCCGGCGCAACGGCCACGAGGTGCTGGCCCTTGTCCGCGGCTCCGCGGTCAACCAGGACGGCGCGTCCAACGGACTCACGGCGCCCAACGGTCCCTCGCAGCAGCGGGTGATCCGGCAGGCGCTGGCGGCGGCCCGCTTGTCGGCCGCCGACGTGGACGCGGTGGAGGCGCACGGCACCGGTACGACGCTGGGTGACCCGATCGAGGCGCAGGCGCTCCTCGCCACGTACGGCCAGGACCGCGAGGCGCCACTGTGGCTGGGCTCGGTTAAGTCCAACATCGGGCACACCCAGGCCGCCGCCGGAGTCGCGGGCGTCATCAAGATGGTCATGGCGATGCGCAACGACGTGCTGCCGAGGACCCTGCATGCCGAGCAGCCGTCCACGAAGGTCGACTGGGGCGCGGGAGAGGTGCGGCTGCTGACGGAGCAACGGGACTGGCCCCGCGCGGACCGCCCGCGGCGCGCCGGCATCTCCTCCTTCGGGATCAGCGGTACCAACGCCCACACCATCATCGAGGAGCCGCCCGCGCAGGAACGGCCGACGACGGACGGCGACGCCGACGCCCCGGCCGTCGTATGGCCCCTGTCCGCCCGGTCCGCACAGGCCCTGCCCGCGCAGGCCGAGCGGCTGCACGCCTTCCTGGCGGAGCGGCCCGAGCTGCACCCGGCGGCCGTGGCCCGGGCCCTCGGCACCCGGCGCACCGCGTTCGACCACCGCGCGGCCGTCACCGGCACCGACCGGGACCAGCTCCTGGCGGCCCTGCACGCCCTCGCCACCGGGACACCCGCCCCCACATCCGCCACCGGCAAGGCCCGGACCGGGACCCGTACGGCGTTCCTGTTCACCGGCCAGGGTGCCCAGCGTCTCGGCATGGGGCTCGAACTCCGCGCCCGTTACCCGGTGTTCGCCGACGCCTTCGACGCGATCGACGCACGCATCGGCCTGGACCTGGCCGGGCTGCTGGCGGGCGACGACACCGACGCCGTGCAGCGCACCCAGTACGCGCAGACGGCACTGTTCGCCTTCGAGGTGGCCCTGTTCCGGCTGCTGGAGTCGTTCGGCGTGCGGCCCGACGCCCTGGCCGGGCACTCCGTAGGGGAGATCGCCGCCGCCCATGTGGCGGGTGTCCTGGACCTGGACGACGCCTGCACCCTGGTCGCCGCACGCGGCCGGCTCATGCAGGCACTGCCGGAGGGCGGCGCGATGGTCGCCGTACAGGCCACCGAGGACGAGGTACGGCCCCTGCTGGACGGCCGGGTCGGGCTCGCCGCGGTCAACGGCCCTTCCTCCGTGGTCCTTTCCGGCGAGGAGGAAGCGGTGCTGGCCGCCGCCGAGGGCTTCGCGAAGACCAAGCGGCTCTCCGTCTCACACGCCTTCCACTCACCCCTGATGGACGGCATGCTCGATGAATTCCGGTCCGTGACCGAGACGTTGACCTTCCACGAGCCGCGCATCCCGCTGGTGTCCACGCTCACCGGCCGCCCCGCCGACGGCGAGCAGCTGTGCGACCCCGGCTACTGGGTACGGCACGTGCGGGAGACGGTCCGGTTCGCCGACGCCGTCGCCGCCCTCACCGAATCGGGCGCCGGCCGCTTCGTGGAACTCGGGCCCGATGCCGTCCTGACCGGCCTCGCCCGCGCGTGCGCGGAAACCGACAGCGCCGTCTTCGTCGCCCTCGGCAAGCGGCACGGCAGCGAGCCCGCGGCCCTCTTGTCCGGCCTCGCCCGCCTGTACACCGACGGCCTCGCTCCCGACTGGACGGCGCTCTTCCCCGGTACGGCGCGCGCCGATCTGCCCACCTACGCGTTCCGGCACGAGCGGTACTGGCTGAACGCGGACGTGGCCGTGACCGCAGCACCGCTTGACGACGCCGTGCCCGCCGCGGCCCACGAACCCGTGGACGCCGAGCCGTTGCGGCAGCGGCTGGCCGGAGCCACGCCCGCCGAGCAGGAGGCGCTGCTGACGGACGTGATCCGCGCCCAGACCGCCGCGATCCTCGGGCACCCCGGACCGGAGGCCGTCGAGCCGGATGCCGTCTTCCTGGAGATCGGCATGGACTCCGTCTCCGCGGCCGAACTCCGCAACGCCCTCGGTACCGCCCTGGGCAGCCCCCTCCCGGCGGGTGCCGTGTTCGACCATCCCAGCCCGGCCGCTCTCGCCGCCGTGCTGCGCGGACATCTCGCCGACGGCGGCCGACCGGAGCCGGCCGACGGAGCCGGAGACCTGGAGTCGGTCGGGGGGCTGGTGCGGCGCGCGGCGGCCGACGGGCGGATGGCCTCGGCCATCGAACTGCTGCGGAACGTCGCCGAGATCCTCCCCGGGTTCTCGTCCCTGGCCGAATTCGGGGACGTCACCGCCCCGGTGCGGCTTTCGACCGGGGATGCCGGGGACGGCGGGGTGACCGGGGAGGCTTTCCCGCGGCTGGTCTGCCTGCCCTCGCCGATGGCGCTCGGCGGCGCCCATCAATACGCCCGGTTCGCCCGGCACTTCCACGGCCGACGTGACGTCCTGGTGCCTGCGGTGCCCGGCTTCGGCCCCGGCGAGGCACTGCCACGTTCCGTGGAGGCCGTGGTGGAAGTCGTCGTCGAGGGCATCCGCCGGGCCTGCCCGGACGACCGGCCGTACGTCCTCGTCGGCTACTCCTCCGGTGGCCAGTTCGCCCACGCGGCCGCCGAAATCATGGAGAAGGCCGGACAACCCGCCTCGGGCGTCGTGCTGTTGGACACCTATCAGCCCGGGGACGACGGCAAGGACGACCTGTGGCGGCAGATGTTCGACGGCATGCTGGACCGCGAGTCCTCCCTCGGCGGCTTCGGCACCGCACGGCTCGCCGCCATGAGCCGCTACAGCGATCTCATCCAGCACTGCATGCCGGGCGCCCTGACGGCGCCGGTGCTGTTCGTGCGGCCCACGCGGTCCTTCGCGACCGGCACCGGCACGGACGACTGGCGGGCCGCCTGGCCCGCGGAGCACGAACCGGTCGACGTACCCGGCACGCACTTCACGATTCTGGAGGATTTCGCGGAAGCCACGGCCCAGGCGGTCGAGACCTGGCTGACCGCGACAGCAGCCGCCGGTACTCGCTGAAACAGAGAGAAGGCCGAACGAGACGGGGTGCGGGCCGCCGAAAGGCCGCCCGCGCCCCCGCTGTCCTCACTCGCCGGCCTCGCGGAAATGCGCCAGCCACGCATGGATATCGCAGCGGACACTGTCCGGATCGACTCCTAAATGGACGGCGATTTCGTCCGCGGCCAATTCGGGCTGCCAATCGCTGCGCTGCAGCGCCAGCCACATCGTCGTGCCGCGGGGCCCGCACCGGTGCCGCCGCCCGGTGCGCCGGCAGAGCAGCTCCAGATATCCATCGGGCCGGACCTGGGCGGTCAGCTCGTGGTCAGGCCTCGTGGCCATGGGACTTCCTTACGTTCGTGGATTTTTCCGACGGCTCCGAAGGTACCCGCCCACGCGCCCCGCGACACGGGTGCCAACCGAACCTTGTGAAGGGGAGTCAACTATTCGGACAGGGTGGGGTCAGTTATCCGTACGAGGGAACTTTCCTCCCCCTTGACAGGCAGACCGCACAGCGCGCAGGCCGCCCGCCGAAACCTGGCGTGCCGAGGTAGAGAAACCTCTACCTCGAACCGGCCGGAGAATGCCAATGTGCCGCCGCCGCAGCGTTCCTAATCTGGTTCACAGACACCGCGTGAGAAGCGCGATATCTCATAGGGGAGCCCGCAGTGCACACTTCACAGGACCTTCGCATGGCGGAGGCGGTACGGCTCGACGCCGTGTCGAAGACCTATGGCCGAGGAGACAGCCAGGTGGCCGCGCTCCGCGGGCTCACCATGAGCTTCGCCGATGGCACCTTCACCGCCGTGATGGGCCCGTCCGGTTCGGGCAAGAGCACCTTCCTGCACTGCGCCGCGGGACTGGTCCAGCCCAGCTCCGGCAAGGTCACCGTCGGCGGCACCGACCTCGCCGGCCTGGACGACACCCAGCTGACCAAGCTGCGCCGGAACCGGATCGGCTTCATCTTCCAGTCCTTCAACCTGCTGCCCGCGCTGACGGTCATGCAGAACATCACGCTGCCGCTGCAACTGGCCGGACAGCGCCCCGACAAAGCCCTGATCCGCAACGTCGTACAGCGCGTGGGCCTGAACGAGCGACTCGGTCATCTGCCGGCCCAGCTGTCCGGCGGCCAGCAGCAGCGCGTCGCCATCGCCCGCGCCCTGGTGACCCGGCCCGCGGTGGTCTTCGCCGACGAACCCACCGGTGCCCTCGACACCCGCACCGCCGCCTCCGTGCTCGCCCTGCTGCGCGAGTCCGTCGACACCGCCCGCCAGACGCTCGTCATGGTCACCCACGACCCGGTCGCCGCCTCCTACGCCGACCGCGTGGTCTTCCTCGCCGACGGCACCTTCGCCGGCGAACTGCACCGGCCGACCGCCGACGCCGTCGCCGCCCGGATGACCAGGCTCGGCGCCTGGGAGGACGACACCCAGCGGCAGAGCTCGCCGCTGTCCCCCGGGGGGCGTTACTGATGTGGCAACTGGCACTGCGCACCCTGAAGTTCCGCAGGACGAGCTTCGTCGCGACCTTCCTCGCCATGTTCCTCGGAGCCGCCATCGTCATCGGCTGCGGCGGCCTGATGGAGACGGGCATCCGCATGGCGGCCGACCCGCAGCGCCTCACCGGCGCCCCGGTCGTCGTCACCGGTGACCAGAGCTACGACTCCACCGCCCTGACCGAGCGCCACCGCATCGACCCCGACCTGGTCGGCACGGTGGCCAAGGCCGACGGCGTGGGCACGGCCGTCGCCGACGTGTCGGTCCCGGCCACCGTCCTCAAGGACGGCAAGCCACTGACCGGCAAGTCCGACTCCTACGGCCATGGTTGGGCCGGCGCCCGGCTCACCCCCTATACCCTCGCCGCCGGTGGATCCCCCGCCGCCGGCGGCGAGGTCGTCCTCGACTCGGGACTGGCCGAGCGCGCCGGCGCCCGTCCCGGGTCCACGGTCGACATCGTCGTCCAGGGCACCACCCGTCAGTTCCGGGTCAGCGGCATCGCCGAACAGCACGGCGGCCACAACCCGCACGCCGCCGTGTTCTTCACCGACGACGAGGCACGCACCCTCGCCGGCGGCCGCATCGACTCCATCGGCGTCCTGCCGGCACCCGGCAAGAGCACCGCCGCCGTCGCGGACGCGGTGCGCTCGGCGGTCGGCGACCGCGCCGAGGTCCTGACCGGCGAACACCGGGGCCTTGCCGAACTGCCCGGCACCCTGCCCAGCAAGCGCACCGTCGTCATCCTCGCCGCGGTCTTCGGCTCCTCGGTCGTGCTGATCGTCATGTTCGGCGTCGCCTCCACCCTCGGCCTCTCCCTCCAGCAGCGCGCCCGCGAGATGGCCCTGCTGCGCGCCGTCGGCTCCACCCCCCAGCAGCTGCGCCGCATGATCCTCACCGAGACGGCCATGCTGTCGGTCGGATCCGTGCTGCTCGCCCTGCTGCCCGGATGGGCCATCGGCAGGCTGCTGTTCGGGGTGCTGACCTCCAGCGGCGTGGTGTCGTCGGAGATCGTCTACCACGCCGGCTGGATCCCGATGGCCGTCGGCGCGATCGTCACCGTCCTCGCGGCAGCCGGAGCCACCCGCTTCGCCGGACGCAAGGCCGCCCGCACGGAACCGGTGGCCGCGCTGGCCGAAGCCACCGCCGGCACCCGCTGGTTCAGCGTGCCCCGGCTCCTGCTCGCCCTGTTCTTCCTCGCCAACGGCATCGGCCTGGCGATCGCCACCGCCACCGTGATGCACGACGGCCCCACCCTCGCCAGCACCGCGGGACCCGCCTCCGTGCTGTTCTGCATCGGCCTCGCCCTGCTCGCCCCCGGCATCACCAAAGCCATGGTGGCGCTGCTACGGCTCCCGGTGCGCGCCTTCTCCGGGCTCTCCGGTCAGCTCGCGCTGCGCAACGCCGCCACCGCCAGCGTCCGCATGGCGGGCGCCGTCGCCCCGATCGTCCTGCTCATCGGCATCGCCACCGGCACCCTGTACATGCAGTCCACCGAGGACCACGTCTCCCGGACCTCCTACGACAAGAACATCCTGGCCGACTACGTCCTCGACTCCACGACGGGCGGATTCGCCCCCGGCGTCGTCGACAAGGTGCGTGCCACGCCCGGAGTTGCCGCGGCCTCCGAACTCGTCATCACCCGCGGCTTCGTGGACCGGCCGGGCGGCCCGGCCGACGCCGACCTGCGCGGCGTCTCCGCCGAGGGCGTGCGCCAGAGCCTCGACCTGCCCGTTGTCGCCGGCTCCCTCGGCGACCTGCGCGGCGACTCGGTGGCCCTGTCCGACGAGAAGGCCCGCGAGTACGGCGTAAAGGTCGGCGACCGGCTGCCGATGCACCTCGGCGACGGCACCGCCGTACGCCCCACCGTCGTCGCCCTCTACACCGACAACCCCAAGCAGGAGTACCTGACACTGCCCGCCGCCACCCTCGCCCCGCACACCGGCGACGGACTGCCGCACCAGATCCTGGTCCGCACCGCGCCCGGCGCCGGTACCGAGGTCCACGACCGACTCGCCGCGCTGGCCGCCCAGGTGCCCGGCACCGAACTGGACGTCAGCTCCTCCCTCGCCGGCCGGAACAACCAGATCCAGCAGATCCTGGTGTCCGCCAACTACACGATCGTCGCCATGATCGTGGGGTACGCCGCCATCACCGTGGTCAACACCCTGGTGTCGGTCACCCGGAAACGGCGCGCGGAGTTCGGCCTCCAGCGGCTCACCGGCGCCACCCGCGCCCAGGTGCTCGCCATGCTGACCGTCGAAGGCGTGCTGATCGGTGTCATCGCCACCGTCCTCGGCACCCTCGCCTCCGCGACGACCATCGTCCCCTACAGCCTGGTCAAGAGCGACTCGTATCTGCCCTCCGGATCCATCGGCATCTACCTCACCATCGTCGGCGGATCACTGCTGCTGGTCTTCGGCGCCACGCTGCTGCCCTCCTGGCGTGGCATGCGCACCCCCGCCGTGGACACGGTGAAGGCCGCGTGAGCCACCCCCTGACCGGGCCGTCCCCGCTACCCCCGAGCGGGGGCGGCCCCTCCATGACCGGCGCCGCGGAATGGGAACATGAAGGCATGAAGACTGTGCCGGTCACATGGCGCGGCCTGCTGGGCCGCGCCACCCTGGACACCCTGGTCGGCGTGGCCATCGCCGCCGGAGCCCTGCTGTCGATCGTCCTCTTCGTCACCACCGCCTACTTCATCGTCATCTCCGTGATCGGCATCGGCTTCCTCGCGCTGCCCTACTGCACCCGCGCGGTGCGCTGGCTGGCCGACCTCAACCGGCGCGCCGCCGCGCACTCCGGAATCCCGGTGGAACGGCCCTACCGGCCCGAGCCGGAGGAGATCGAGAAGGACATCGTCGGCTGGATGCGCCGCTGCAAGTGGATCCTGACCGACCCCGCGACCTGGCGGGATCTGCTGTGGCTGCTGCTCAACTGCCTGGTCGGCCTGGTCGGTTTCGTACCGGCCGGGCTGCTCTACTACGCGGGGGAGGGGCTGTTCCTGGCCTGCGGCCTGTGGCAGCCCATCGCGGACGGCGGACAGGGCCGCTGGTACGCCTTCGTCACCGTCGACAGCTGGCCGGCCGCACTCGCCGCGGGCCTGCTGGCGCTCGTCGTCCTCACCGGCTGGGTGCTGCTCGGCCCGCTGGTCCTCAAGGGGTACGCCTACTTCGTCCGCTTCCTGCTCGGCCCGACCCGGCAGTCCCAGCTGGCCTCCCGGGTGCAGCACCTGTCGGAGACCCGCTCCGGCGCCCTCGACATCCAGGCCGCCGAACTGCGCCGCATCGAACGCGACCTGCACGACGGCGCCCAGGCCCGACTGGTCAGCCTCGGCCTTCAACTCGGCGCCGTCGACCGGAAGATGGCCCAGGACCCCGAAGAGGCGCGAAAGCTGCTGCGGCAGGCCCGCACCTCGTCCGTACAGGCCCTGAGCGAACTGCGCGACCTGGTCCGCGGCATCCACCCGCCCGTCCTCGCCGAACGCGGCCTGGCCGACGCCCTGCGCGCCCTGGGCCTCGCCAGCCCGCTGCAGGTCACCGTCGTCGCGGACCTGCCCGGCAGGCCGCCCGACCCGGTCGAGTCCGCCGTCTACTTCGCGGTCTCGGAGCTGCTGACCAACGCCCTCAAACACGCCGAGGCCCAGCGCATGGAGATCCTCGCCTGGTACGAGGACGGCACCCTGCACGCCCGCGTCACCGACGACGGCCACGGCGGCGCCGACGTCTCGGCCGGGAGCGGCCTGGAGGGCATCCGACGGCGGCTGGCATCCTTTGACGGGGTTCTGGAGATCGACAGCCCCCCGGGCGGACCGACCGTGATGAAGATGGAGCTACCGTGCGCGTTGTCCTCGCCGAAGACCTCTTCCTCCTGAGGCAGGGGATCATCCAACTGCTGGAGGCGTACGACTTCGAGGTGGCCGCCGCCGTCGACAACGGCACCGACCTCGCCGCCGCACTCACCGAACACCGGCCCGACGTCGCCATCGTCGACGTACGACTGCCGCCCACCTTCACCACCGAGGGCCTGCAGGCCGCCCTGCGCGCCCGCCGCGAGCAGCCCGGACTGCCGATCCTCGTCCTCTCCCAGCACGTCGAGCAGATGTACGCCCGCGAACTGCTGGCCGACGGCACCGGCGGCATCGGCTATCTGCTGAAGGACAGCGTGCTGGACGACGAACAGTTCATCGACGCCGTACGGCGGGTCGCCGCCGGCGGTACGGCCATGGACCCGGCCGTGGTCGCCCAGCTGATGACCAGTCACTCCCGGGACCAGCCGCTGGCCGCGCTCACCGGACGGGAACGCGAGGTGCTGGAGCTGATGGCCGAGGGCTGCTCGAACACGGCGATCGCCCAGCGGCTCACCGTCACCGAGGGCGCGGCCGCCAAGCACATCTCCAACATCTTCACCAAGCTGATGCTGCCGCCGTCCAGCGACAGCAACCGCCGCGTGCTCGCCGTGCTCGCCTACCTCAACGCCTGAGCCGCACCCTGCCGTTGGGGCGGATAGGGGTGGCCGGCCGTCTTCGCGCGGGTGAGACTGCTGGGGCACGCCCCCGGCCCGCGCCGCTGCCACCGCCAGGAAGGACACGTCAGCCCCATGACCACGCTCGCCGAGCACGACCGCCTCTGGATACGCCGCTACCATCCCCGTCCGGACGCGGCGGTCAGGCTGGTGTGCCTGCCGCACGCGGGCGGCTCGGCGTCCTTCTACCACCCGGTCTCGGCGAGCCTGCCGGCGTCCGTGGACGTGCTCGCCGTGCAGTACCCGGGGCGCCAGGACCGGCGCAACGAGCCGTGCCCCGACAGCATCCAGGAACTGGCCGACCGCGTCACGTCCGTCCTGCTGCCGTGGACGGACCGCCCCCTCCTCCTCTTCGGCCACAGCATGGGCGCGACCCTCGGCTTCGAGGTCGCCCGCCGACTGGAGCGCGACCACGGCATCGTCGCGCACGCGCTGTTCGCCTCCGCCCGCCGGGCCCCCTCCTGCCCGCGCGACGAGTCCGTCCATCTGCGCGACGACGACGGACTCGTCGAAGAGATGCGGAAGTTGAGCGGCACGGACTCGGCGATCCTCGACGACGAGGAACTCATCCGCATGGCCCTGCCCGCGATCCGCGCCGACTACCGGGCCGCCGAGACCTACGTCTACGAGCCGGGCCCGAACCTGCGCTGCCCCATCGTCGGCCTGGTCGGCGACGACGACCCGAAGGTCACCGTGGACGAGGCACGCGCCTGGTCCCGCCACACGGACGCGTCCTTCGACTTCCATGTGTTCCAGGGCGGCCACTTCTATCTGACGTCCCACCAGAACGAAGTCCTCGACCTGCTGGCGAAGGAGGCGGGCCGGGCATGACCTCCGTCCTCATCACCGGCTGCAGCAGCGGCATCGGCCTGGAGACGGCGCTGGCCTTCGCGCGCCGGGGAGACCGGGTGCACGCCTGCGTACGCGACCCGGCGCGCGCGGCGGAACTGCTCCGGCGCGCCCAGGCCGAGGACCTCACCCTCGACGTCCCGCACCTGGACGTCACCGACGACACCTCGGTCACCGCCGCCGTCACCGCGGTGCAGGACCGGCACGGACCGGTCGACGTCCTCGTCAACAACGCCGGCGTCGACCGCACCGGCCCGGTCGAGACCATGCCCCTCGACCAGGCACGGACTCTGATGGAGACCAACTACTGGGGCGCGCTGCGCATGTCCCGCGCCGTCCTGCCCGGGATGCGCGCCCGGGGCAGCGGCGTCATCGTCAACGTCTCCTCCCTCGCGGGCCGTACGTTCGCCGTGCCGCACGGCGGCTTCTACGCGGCCAGCAAGGCCGCCCTGGGCGCGCTCAGTGAGGCCCTGTACGCGGAGGTCCAGCCGTTCGGCATTCGCGTGGTGTGCCTCGAACCGGGCAGCTTCGCCTCCGCCATCCAGCGCAGGTCCGCCGCCAACGCGGCCGCGGAGCAGTCCGGGACCGGTCCGTACGACGCCGACCATGCCTGGCTCTCGCGGTTCCTCGCGCACGTGGCGGAAGGCGCCGCCGACTGCGCGGAGGCGGCCCGGGCGATCGTCGCCGCCGTCGACGACCCGGACACCCCCTTGCACACGACGGTCGGCAAGGACGCGGAGGCAGCCCTGCGGTTCCTCGCGGGCGTCTCCTACGAGCAGTGGCTGCCCTCGTTCCTCGACCAGGCCGAGTCCCTCGCCGGCCCCCGCCCCGCCGCGCCGGGGCGCTCGCGGACCGCGTAGCGAACTTGGTGGCGTGGTAGGAGCCGGTGGCGCCGAAGCCGACCAGGCTGCCGAGTGAGGACATGTTCACGATGCGGCCTGCGCGACGGGAGCGCATTCCTGGCAGGACGGCTCTGGTGGTGTTGACCAGGCCGAAGACGTTGGTCTCGAACAGAGCGCGAACCTCGTCGTCCTCGCCTTCCTCGATGGCGGCGAGGTAGCCGTAGCCGGCGTTGTTGACCAGTACGTCGATCCGTCCGAAGGCGGCCTGCGCCTGTGCGACCGCCTTAGCGATCTGCTGGGAGTCGGTGACGTCCAGCGCCAGGGCGAGGGCGCGTTCCTCGTGCCCGGCGACCACGTCGACGGCCTTGCCGGCAGTCCGGGCGGTGACCACCGCCCGCCAGCCGCGCTCCAGCACGGCACCGGCCAGTGACGGTGGGGTCGGCACGGGACATACGCCGGATTGCCCACCTGCCGACGAAATCTTGCGGTACGCCGACGGCCGGACACCGACGTGTGCCAGGAAAGCCGAGGACAGGCTGCCGGGGCTGGAGAAGCTGTGACGCAGCGTTACAGGCTGTCGAGCGGTCTGCTCGGTGGGGCGTACGCCGCGTCGCGCACCCGCCCTCGTGAACCGAGACCCGGTGAACCTTCGCGGTCACAGCAGCACAAAAGGCCGTTGCCGTACCGACATTGTGATCGATGGTGGGAGTGCGGCGTCTCGGTCGGGTGATTTTCTCGCCAGGGTCCTTGCTGCTGCCAGGTCGTGGCCGCCCGCTGCCGAGGGAGCCTTGGGCCCGTCAGGAGGGCGAGCTCCCGGGTGCGCGAACGGTCCGGCGGACGGCGTTGCGCAGCCAGTGGTGGGCTCCGTCGGCGGCATGGCGGGGGTGCCAGGCCATGCCGATGGTCAGGGGCGGCAGTGGCAGGGGGACGTCGAGGAGGTGCAGGCCGAGGGCGGTGGCGGCATCGGTGAGGGGCGAGGGAGCGGCGCCGGGGAGCGCGGCGGGGACGAGGCAGATGACATCGCTGCGGGCGGCGAGGGTCATCGCGGCCAAGTGGCTGGGGAGAACGGCACTGACCCGCCGGCTGAGGTTGTGCTCGGCCAAGGCGGTGTCGAGGGGGCCGGTGAACCGGCCTCGGCGGCTGACCGCGACGTGTTCGGCTGTGGCGAACCGGGCCGGGGTCAGGGTTCCTTCGGTGAGGGGGTGGCCGGGCCGGACGGCCGCCACCATCCGGAGGGTGAGCAGTTCCTCGACCTGGGTTTCGGGGTCGACGTGGTCGATGGATCCGACTTCCAGGTCGATGCGGCCGTCGCGGAGTGCCGGTCCGGCCTCCAACTCCTCGGCCCGGAACCGCAAGGAAATCCCCGGCGCTTCCTGCCGGGCCAGTTGCAGCAGTCCGGGAGCCAGTGCCGCGCCGACCAGGTCGGCGGTCTGGAGGGTGAAGGTGGTGTGCAGGGCGGCGGGGTCTACGCCGGTGCCTGGGGTGAGCAGTGCTCCGAGGCGGCGCACCACTGTGGCGGCTTCGTCGCGCAGGGCCTGGGCACGCGGGGTGGGGACCATGGCCTGTCCGGCCCGCACCAGAAGGGGGTCTTGGAGGATGCGGCGCAGGCGGGCGAGGGTGCGGCTCATTGCAGCGGGGGAGGTGTGCAGGCGGGCGGCGGCGCGGGTGACGCTCTGCTCGGACAGCAAAGCGTCCAGCGCGACGGCGAGATGGGCATCGATGACCGGCTCTGGGCTGTTCACCTGCGTAATTCCATTTCTGACAATGATTCCGTGCTGAAGTTCCCATTGTGACAACACCGCGGATCTCCGCAGGATGAGGGGCGTACCGATCCCCACGATCCACGAGGTTTTCATGATCGTCATCACTGGTCCCACCGGGAACATCGGCCGCCACCTGCTTCCGCTGCTCCTTGAGTCCGCCCCCGCCGCCGGCGAGGAACTGCGCGTGGTCGTGCGTGACCCCGCCCGGCTCCCCGACGCGGTGCGCGAACGCGTCGAGGTGGTCACCGGCTCGCACGGCGACGCCGGGATCGTCGACCGGGCCTTCGAGGGCGCGGACGCTGTCTTCTGGCTCGTCCCCCCGGACGCCTCCCTGACCCCGGAGGATGCCTACTGCGGCTTCACCCGCCCCGCCACCACGGCACTCGCCGCCCACGGCGTCGGCCACGTGGTCAGCGTCTCCGCGCTCGGCCGCGGCACCCCGGTCGCCGGCCGCGCCGGGCTCGTCACCGCCTCCCTTGCCATGGACGACCTGATCGCGGGCACCGGCGTCGCCTACCGGGCCCTGGCCAACCCGTCCTTCTTCGAGAACCTCCTGGAGGAGGCCGACTCGATCCGCGAGAAAGGCGTCTTCACCGACGCCGTCGACGCCGACCGCAAGGCTCCCCTCGTCGCCGTCGCCGACATCGCCGCCGTGGCCGCCGGCCTGCTGCTGGACCGCTCCTGGACCGGCACCGACAGCGTCCCGGTTCTCGGGCCGCAGGACCTGTCCCCCAACGACCTGGCCCGCATCATGACCGAGCAGCTCGGCCGCGCCGTCCGCTACGAACGCCAGCCGCTCGACGATCTGCACACCACCCTCGTCGGCTACGGCCTCAACGAGGCGTTCGTCCGCGGCATCGTCGACATGAAGCGGGCCAAGGACGACGGCCTCGACGCCGGCGTCGCCCGCACCCCGGACACCACCTCGACCACCACCTTCGAGCAGTGGTGCGCCCAGACCCTCAAGCCCGCCGTCCTCTCCTGAAGGTCCAACAACCGTCGCCGCAACACATGGTGCCCACCGCACCGAGAACCCTGCCACCCGGGAGGCACTCATCATGTCCACTGAGAAAACCGAACCGCCGGTCACCGCGTTCATGCTCGTCAAGACCACACCCGAGTGGCTCGCCCTGACCGTCCAGGAACGTGGGGACGCCTTCACCACCCAGGTCCTCCCCGCGATCGAGGCCAAGACCACCGGCGTCCGGTCACGCTTCTACGACACGGAGTTCTACTCCGCGCGCGTCACGGACGTCTGGGTCTGGGAAGCAGACGACCACCACGCCTACCAACTCCTTGTCGACGCGCTGCGCGAGACCCCGTTCTGGGACCGCTACTTCGAGGTCGTCGACCTGCTCGTCGGCACCGAGAACGGCTACGCCCGCACCTACGGCCTCGACCCCGTCGCCACCATCACCACCTGACATCCGCCCGTCCGGACCAGAGCACGCTCAAGTTGAAGTCCATGAGCAACAGCACAACGCCTGTCCGGCGGAAGTACAGAGGCGCCCGGATGAGCAACTGTGACCAAAACTCAGACCAGACGCCAACGAGGCCCCGGATCGAGATCGGTCCGGGGCCGCTCGCCCCGCTGGCTGAGCGGCCCACCGGACACAACGTTGGACGTCCAGATGTCATACCAGAACGTGAACTCCGCCTCCCACCAAGGCGAGTTCAGGTCAGGAACCTGCACGCCCCAATTTGGGAGTCGCCGGATGCATGGCGAGCTCGCTGTGCTCGGGATGGAGGTCGCCGCCTCGACCGTCTGCGAGATCCTGCACGCCGTAGGGATCGGCCATCAGCAACCATCGACACAGCCGCCCCCACTCACACAGATGCTCGCAGCGTACTTGACGCCCCGGCGGCTGGGGCGGGCGCGGTGAGGATGCCGTTGAGGAGGACCTGGAAGATCCAGGTGTGTCGTTCGCGCGGGGTGCCGGTGAACAGATCGTCAGATGTCGCTGCCAGGTTCGGGTAGCGCTCGGGCGAGGCTGAGCGCAGAGCCTGGGTGAAGGCCGTCCACTCCTCCTGGGCGTCCGGCGCTTGGCGTCGGCTTCCATGCTCGGCGGCAGCCGTGGTGGCGAACTGCAGGAGGAGGTCGACGGCCCAGGCGGCGCGTTCGCCTTCGATGCCACCGAACCTGAGTACCGCCAACAGCCCTTCCAGCAAGGCGAGGTAGTGCTCGCCCCTGGGGCGTGCGACCAGGGCGGAGCGGGCCAGGCTCGGGTGCTCGTACAGGACCTGGATATAGGACGTGAGGATGTCGATGAGACGCTCGCGCCAGGGCCCGTCGTCCGGCACGGGACTGAGGTCCACCTCGCCGAGCAGTTCGTCGAGTACCGCGGCGTGCAGTTCGGCCGTGTTGCGGAAGTACACGTACAGCGAGGCCGGTCCGGTGTCGAGTTCCTGAGCCAAGCGGCGCATCGTCAACCGCTCCAGTCCTTCGCTCCTCATCAGCGCGACCGAGGTCGCGACGATCCCGGCGCGGCTCAGCGCGGGCTTGGCGGGGCGCTCCCGGCGGCTGCGCGGGGCCTCGGTACGTGCTCTCATGCCATCAGCCTAACGAACATGTTCGCAGACCCCAAGGAGCCCATAGCGCACCGGTTGGCGGCAGAGGGCGATTCTTCGCGACAGGCCCGGCGTCTGCGACGGAATGTGATCGCATCCAATCTCTGCGTGTGAAAGGCCGGGCGGCATCTCACCATCGCGACGAACTTGTTCGTAACGAACGCGTTCGCTACCCTTGCCGTGTCGGCATCTCCTGAAGGCCGCCATCCCGTGACGCGCGGCAGCCGGACAGGGTCGGACCTGGATTCGCCCGGCAGGCTCGGGCGCACATCGAGTACGAGGAGTGACCCATGTCCACTTTCATCGTGAATGTTCGACTCTTCGATGGCGAACATGTTCGTTCAGATAGGACGGTGGAGATCGAGGGAACCAAGATTGTTTCCCTCGGGCAGGAGCCCCCCAGCGGGGCGCAGGTCGTCGACGGCCGAGGCGGGACCCTGCTGCCGGGCCTGATCGACGGCCACGTCCACACGTCGCTGGAAGGACTGAGGCTCGCGCGCGTCTTCGGTGTCACCACCGAGCTGGAGATGCAGGGCTACTGGACACCGCAGCAACGCGAGGAGATCGACGAGGACGACGGCATCGCCGACGTGCGCTCGGCCCTGCTAGGCCTGATGGCGAAGGACGGCCATCCCCACGAGCTGATCGCCCGATCTGGACGAGCACCGGCCCGGTGGCGGCGGCTGGACGCCGCCGTCGGTCTCGACCCCTGACGAGGCGGTAGCCCACGTCCGGGCGATGGCCGCCCAGGGGGCCGACTACATCAAGGTCATGATCGAAGAAGGCACTGTGATGGGCCACCCCGGGCTGCCCCTGATCAGCACCGAGGCACTCAAGGCCGGTGTGGCGGAGGCACATCTGCTGGGCAAGAAGGTGATCGCCCATGCGATGACGCTGGCAGCCACCGAACAGGCCATCGAGGTCGGAGCGGACGGCCTCGCGCACCTGTTCATCGACCGACCGCACACCGAGGAGATCGTCTCGGCGATCGCCGGCGCCGGCATCTTCGTCACCCCGTGCCTGGTGATCAGCTCCTCCGTCATGGGCGGCACCGGCCAGGCACTGGCCGACGACCCCCGGGTGGGCCGCAAGCTCCCGCAGCAGTGGCTGGCCACGCTCCGCGGCACGTTCAACAAGTACCCGGAAGGCAATCTGAACCAGGTGCTGGCGAGCGTGGCCGCGCTGCACAGCGCAGGCGTCGACGTCATCGCCGGCACCGACGCCTCCATCCCCGTTCCCGCCCACGGCGGGGTGGCACACGGCGCGAGCCTGCACCACGAGCTGCAACTCCTGGTCAAGGCCGGGCTCACGCCCCTGGAAGCGCTGCGCGCCGCCACCTCCGTCCCGGCACGGCCGGAAGGGTGCACGCCGCCCCCGGGCCGAAGGTGCAAACGGCAGCGAAGTAGCGCCGCCCCCCGGCAACCGGTCGCAGACGCCCGCAGGGCAGACCGCCCCTGATACCTCAAGGAGAAAACTATGACCAGGAGTTATGACGAGACGGTGGACGCGTTCCTCGACCGAGTGCGAGAGGCACAGCTTGCCCCAGATCGGGGTGGAGCAGGCGGTGGTGAGGGTGTAGGCCGTCACGACCCATGACAGGCTGGCCACGCCGCCGATGTCGTTCACGATCGTGGGCATCGCGGTGCCCACGATCAGGCCGTCGAGCTGGGAGAGCAGCAGGGCGAGCATGATGCCGAGCAGCACCCAGCGGATGTTCTTGGGGACGACGGGCTCGGCGGCCTCGTCGGGCGGTGCGGACTTGCACTTCGGCCTGAACGACCGCGGTCGGATCGCCCCCGGCGCGCGCGCCGACCTCGTCCTGGTGGACGGCGACCCGATGACCCGCATCGAGGACAGCCTGTCCATTCGGGCGGTCTGGCGCCGTGGAGCCGTCTCCACCGACTAGGCGTATCGGCTCCAGCCTCGGGTCCCGCGCGGGCGCGCGGGACCCGAGGCAACAACCGGGAAACAACAACCCCCTCTGGGGAAGCACAGCGGCCTTCTACCGGCACTTCGGGTGACTGCCCGGCCCCGTGCCGCCCCGTTCTGAAAGGAGTGGTCCGCCATGACCGCACTCACGATGGTGCTGACCATGGCCGTCATCAAGGTGATGCCCAGCCAGTCGATGACGACCTTGCCGCAGCGGGTGTGCGGGAGGTGCAGCAGCAGTTGGCACCACGCGATGCAGATCAGCCCGATGGGCAGGTTGAGGTAGAAGGCCCAGCGCCAGCCGAGGTGGCCGGTGATGACGCCGCCCGCCAGCGGGCCGCCGATGCTGCCGACCGCCATGACGATGGCGACCATTCCCTGGTAGCGGCCGCGTTCCCGGGGCGGCAGCAGGGCGCCGATCAGCGCGAAGGCGCCCGCGCCGAGGCCGCCCGCGCCCACGCCTTGCAGGGCCCGGAAGATGATGAGTTCGTTCATCGTCGAGGCCGTCCCGCACAGCGCGGACGCGCCCAGGAAGACCGCTATGGAGGCCAGGAACATGGTCTTGCGGTTGTACAGGTCACCCACGGAATGCCGGTGACGCGCGGGCCTACGCCGCCCAGTTCTCCGAGGACGCCTCCTACATCGCGTTCATGGGCGAAGTGATACTCGGCAGGTCGCAGATCGAGCGGACGTACCACGAAGTCTTCACCATGTGGCAGAGGGGTACACGCATGATCGTGAAGCCGATCGATGTGCGCAGCGTGGACGTCGACACGAGCGTGGTGACGACGATCGGCGGGGTCGGCGGCCAGCCCGCATTCGGCTACGACAAGTTCCAAACGTAGGTGCTGCGCCGCCGGGAGGGTCGTTGGCTGTGCGTCGCCTTCCAGAACACAGCGATGAGTGAGGAGGCGAAGCGTGCATACAAGGACTGACGGATGCCACGGCTCGATGGGCCCGCTTCGGGATGGGCACCTGTCGACGCGGCGCGGCTACTGGCAGCAGGCTCATCGCTGCGGGGCCTGACGCCGAGGTTCTCCAAGCTGCCGTGCATATCCCGAACGTGCAGCAGTGGCTGGGCCTTCTGGGAGCCGCGCGGCGCCCGGGGGAGTGGGGTCGGCTGCTCTGCGGTCGGCGTCTGGGCTGGGAGAGTACCCCGCCTACGCCGGTTGCGGCTTGTGACGGTCGAGCAGCTTGGCGAGCAGGTACTGGAGCTGTTGCCGTTCCGCGGCATCGAGGCCGGCGAGGAGTTCGGCCTGGACGGCATCCGCGTGTAATTGGAGTACTTCGAGGTACTGGCTTCCAGCGGCGGTGATGGCAACCAGGTTGCAGCGCTGGTTGGCGGGGTCGAGCTGACGGCCGCTTTCGAGGCGGTTGAGGGGTTCTGATCCACTTCTTGTGGGGCGGTGACTAAGGTGACGGTCTGTCAGTCGGCGAGGAGTATCCGCTGGCGGAGGAGGTCGAATCCGGCGCGGCCGAATCCGTCCCTCTTGATTCGCTTCGCCCGGTTCACGTTGCCCTCGACCTTGCCCGAACTCCATTCCAGGGTGAGGCCGGCGGTCACGGCGTCGAAGTCCTGTCGTAGGCCCCGGGCCAGGCTCTGCAGCGGCTTCATCCCGGTGTCCTCGGCGCTGGTGAGCCAGTTCTCCAGATCGCCGCCTCGGCGCTCGGTCATCATCGCGGCGAAGGAACGGACGCACGTGGCGACGGAGTCCAGCTCGGCAGAGCGGGACAGGAGCTTCTTGAGCTTGAGCGTGCTGCTCTCGTCCAGGTGGTCCGGGTGCGAAGTGATCAGCCAGGTGGCGGTGCGGACCGTGAGCGTCTTGGGCTTGTCGGGGGCGGGTTTGCCGCTGGCCCGGATCTCCTGGAGGTGCCGGCGCACGGTCCGCTTGCTGCCCGTGAAGCCGAGTTCGGCGATCTCCGCGTGGAGCCGGGCCGCGTCCGTGCAGCCCTCGTTCCACCGTCGGTGCAGGTAGGGCGAGTAGGCGTGGATCTGGCCCTGGCGGTGTGATCCGGTGGCCAGCGACGCCTCCTCGGGCGTGGCGGCATGCGCGTAGCGGCGTACCGTCTTGCGGTCCAAGCCGAGCGCCTCGGAGATCGCCTGGATGGGGACGCCCTTGTCGTAGAGGGCGTGCACGGCGGCGTGACGCTCGCGGCGCCGGATCACGCGCATCCCCTCCGACCGCACCGGCACCTCCTCATGGGCCGCGGTCTTCTGTTCGTCGGTGGCGTCCTCAGGCGTGTCCTCGGTAGGCTCGGCGAGGCAACTGCGGTGCGTGGCAAGGCACTTCTCGACGGCTTCGCACAGGTTTTTCCACAAGTGGAACCGGTTCGCGACCTGGGTCGCGTCGGGGCAGGCCGTGCGTACGGCCTCGGCGTAGGCGCTGGCCCTGTCCCGGCAGACGATCTCTACTCCACGGTGCGCGCGAAGCCACTCGGTGAGGGTCTCCGCGGTGCGGTCGGGCAGGACGTCGACACGTTCGCCGGTCTCCATGTTCAAGATGATCGTTCCGTAGACGTGCCCCTTCTTCAGGGCGAAATCATCGATACCCAGCACCCGGGGTGCAGCCCCGACCTGCTTGTCCGGGAGCCTGCGGACCAGTCTGAGCAGGGAGTTCGCGCTCGTCGACATGGACAGATGCGCAGCCAGCCGAGCGCCCGGCCGCCCGGCGAGCGCGAGCGCGATCTTCCCCAGCGAGCAGCGCAGGAGCGGTGTGCGCCGCGCGAACCGCTCGGTGAGCCCGTCCACTTGCTCGACGAACGTGCGGCGAGGGCACTCAGCGGCCGGGCAGAGAAACCGTCGCACCAGCAGATCGATCACGACCTGCCGTCCGGCCGCCGCGAGATCGGCAAGACGCCGCCGGTAACCGCCATGGACACGCCCGGACACCGCGCCGCAACCGGGACAAGCCGCCTCACGCGTCACCGTTCGCGCCGTAAGGGCTATTCCACTTCCGTCCGCCCTGACCTCGTCCACCACCACGGTCGACAGATGGGAGAACGCCGCAGAGAACGTCGAGAACACGCTGCAATCACACGAACGACCATCCTTCCAGCCAGTTGTGACGCTCTGTCACCGCCCCACAAGAAGTGGATCAGAACCATGTGTGATGGCCGCTGTCACCGTAGCTCGTGGCGACGGCTCTGTATGCCTTGAGCTTGTTGATGGCGCGGTCGCGGTCGTCCTCGCTACCTGGACCGGGATGGTGTCCCGCCAAGTGGTGTAGGAATCCGGACCGCCTCGCTCCGGCGACCACCTCCACGGCGATCACCGTCGAGGCTCCTCGGACGGTGTTGATGCTGTGCCAGGCCACCGGAGCGGCCTCTGCCCGGGGTCGGCCCTGCAGGCGTGTGTGACCTGCGGAGTCGTGAACTCCACATCGCTACACCACTTCGCGGGACGCGACCTGGATCGGGCCCTGAAGAAGGTCGCGAAGCAGGGCGGTCGCCAGGCGGGGCGGGTGGTGGTCCTGCTGGACGGCACCCTGGTCCGTACCCGGCGCTGGACCGGGACAGCCAACCGCAAGAACTACAGCGGGAAACGCAAGGCCCACGGCTTGCTCTTCCTCGCCCTCACCGACGAGAGGGGCAACCTGATCTGGATCTCCTCGGCTCGCCCCGGGCGGGCCAGTGAGATCAGCGCCGCCCGCCATGAAAAGATCACCGCCCATCTGCGCGTGGCCGGCTTCGGAGTCCTGGCCGACCTCGGCTTCGTCGGCCTGGACGACCACCCAGACGACGACCCCGTCATCATCACCGGCTTCAAGGCCACCCGCTCCCACCGCCTCACCGAGGCTGAGAAGGAGGCGAACGGCCTGCTCAGCCGCGAACGCGCCGCCAACGAGCACGGTTTCGCGCACCTCAAGACCTGGCGCGTCCTGGCCAAGGTCCGCATGAACACTCGTCACGCCACCATCCTGCTCCGGGCACTGCTCGTCCTGGCGAACTCCGAAGTCCCACGCTGACGGACGAACTCCCGTTGACGATCACGACTCCGGCCGGCACGAGCACCCCATCACGGACTCACACCAGTACTGCGACCTGCGACTTCAGGATGAAAGATCTCAGTGCTCTATGTCGAGGTCTCCGATTACTTGCCCGGTGTCAACAGGCCAGGAATGGTGCGGGTCTTCCGCGTTTCGGGGGCTTCGGGGACGCTCGGGCTCAGGTCGTGACGGTGGGCGTGAAGGAAGATCCGTTCGTCGGTGTAGACCGCGAAGAAGAAGACGAGTGCGACGCCGAGGCCGATCACCGAGGGGCGGTGGCCCGTGGTGGGGGCCAGGACGGCGGTCATCGCCAACCACAGGAAGACGTTCGGGGTGTTCTGTGTGATGAAGAGGTCCCGGCCGAGGCCGGTGCCGTGGGGGCGCAGGCGCAGGAACAGCGTCGTCAGGAGGCGCAGGGCGGTCAGGGCCGCCGCTGCGGCGGACATCACCAGCAGGAGTCGGATGGCCGTATGGGCGGTCAGACCGGTCGGCGGGGTGAGGGCGAAGGTGGCGAGGCCGGCCACGGGGACCAGGGCCAGGCCGCCGAGCCAGTTCCAGTTGGTGCTGAGGGCGCCCGCCCGGATCGGGTCGCGCCGACGCAGGGCCTGCGCTCCCACCCCGGGCAGTACAAGGGCGGCGAGCAGGACGGCCGCGTAGGCGAGGAGGGCCGGTTCGAGCCTGCCCAGGGTGAGGGTTGGGGCGGTGCCTGGGAGGGAGAGGGGGAGGGCAAGGCCGGTGAGCAGGAGCGCGGGGAGGGCGAGCGAGGCGGCCACTGTGTGGCGTACGGCGAAGAAGTAATCGCCTCCCCAGAGCAGTGAGAGGGTCGGGGCTATCAGGGCGGGTGGGAGGAGCAGAAACAAACCGGCCAATTCCAACGGGAGCGAGTGCCCGGCCCAGATGAGGACCAGGCCCAGTGCGAGACGGGGGAGCAGCAGGGGCCAGGCCGCGCGGAGGCTGCTCAGGGGGCGGCGCAAGGTGGGTGGGTCCACGCGCAGCATGGCGAAGAAGGAGCCGACGGCCAGGAGGGCGGTAAGAGCGGTGGTGAAGACTGTGGCCGGAACCTGGATGCCGAGCGCGAGCTGGACCGCCACGCCCGTCGCGGCGGCCGTGGCCACCAGCAGGGGGAGGCGGATCTCCACGATCTCGCCCAGGTCGTTGACGAGCCCTGCCGCAGCGGGGGCGGCAACCGCGCGGCGCAGGTCCTGCTCGGAGAGCGGGCGCGCGTTGGGGATCTTGAAGTCGCGGTACGTGTCCGGGCTCGCGTCCGCGACGACCAGGGCGAACATCTCGACGACGTACTTGTGGGCGACGACCAGAACAGTGCGTCCCGCGCGGGAGGCGGGCAACAGGACGTCCTCGTAGTACGCGGCGACCCGGTCGTACATCTCCCGCCAGCTCTCGCCGCCTGGCGGGCGGCCGGTCGGGGAATGGAAGGCCTCGGTGTAGCCGGCGAAGCCGATCGTCTTCTTCACCAGGCTTTTGTTGCGGCCGCTGTAGACGCCGAAGTCGCGCTCGGTCAGCGCTTCGTCGACGGTGATCCGGTCCGGAGGTTGTGGGAGCCGGTCGATGATGGTCCACGCTGTCTGGCGGGCGCGTTGGAGCGTGGACATGTGCACTTCTTCGATGCGTACGCCGCTCGCGGCGAGCGCGGCGACCCGCTCGGCTGCCTGGTCGGCCTGGCGGCTGCCGAGGGCGGTGAGCGGGGTGTCCAGGCGCCCGGCGAACCGGTTCTGTTCGTTCGCCTGGGACTCGCCGTGGCGAAGGAAGAGGAGGGGCATTGAGTGTCCCTTGCGTGGGGGGCGTAGGAGTTGTGGGTTGTGGCGGGGGTGTGAGTGACGGCTGTGCTTGTTGAGTATTCAAGTACATGGTGAGAGGTGTTTGTTTTCCGTGGGAAGACTGTGCGGGAACGTTCAGATTTCTTTGGCCTGAAGCTGCGGCTGATTGGCCGAAGCCGTGGCGGTGAGCGGCCACGGGTGCGTATACGTGTGTCGTCTCTCGCGCCGTGCCGCCGCTGTCGGCCAAAGTCGTTCGCTGAGGTCACCGGACAGGCGCATGCCACGACGCCGCAGCAGGCGCCGCAGAGCGACCGGGTCGATCACGTGACCTGTTCAGCGGACCGCGCGGATACGGCAAGAGGGCTGGCGCACGGATCCTCGCCTGCTGCTCGGCCGGTCACGGGCGGGGCGGGGTACGCAGAGGGCTTGCCGGCCGTGGACGGCAGGGCCGGAAGCGGCGCGGAGGCGGTCCCGGGCCAGCGGCACCCGCCCGGCTCCACACCCGCCCAACGTCGCGTGACGAATGGTCAAGCCTGGTGATCAGGCTGCTCTGCCGGCACGAGTACACCCAACCACGACCACACCAGATCTGTGACCAGCCACTTCAGGTTGAAACAAGCCCAATGCTTCAGGTTGAAACAAGCCCAATGCAGATTGGCGAGGGCCGGAGGTGAGCCGGGGTGGTGTCGTCTAGGAGCGTGGGTCAGTAGCGGCTCGGAGATACTCGGGGCTGGAGTGCGGGGTCTCGGCTCGGCGTTGTGCTGGCTATGCTGCCGATCATGACCAGCGGTATGACCACTGAGCCCGCCATCCTTGACGTCATGGAGCTGACTTCGGATCCGGAGCTGGAGGTCCGGTTTGCGGAGTCGGCCCACCAGATCCTGGCGGACCTGGTCAGTGGGGGTGCCGCGCTGGGCTGGGTCGATCCACCCTCGCGGGATGAGGTGGCGGAACTTCTCGGCCACGTCGTCTCTGCGGTGCAGGCCGGGGATGCGGCCCTGCGTGCCGCTTACCTCGACGGTCAGCTGGTCGGGTTGGGGTACTGGCTCCGCTACGCCCGACCGACTCATCGGCCACACGCCGATCTGGAGAAGATCGCGGTAGATGCTGCTGCGCATGGCCGTGGTGTCGGCCGGGCGCTGATCGCTGCCTTGATCGCTGACGCCCGGGAGGCGGGTATCGAGGTCCTCACCCTGGACGCCCGTGGCGACAACGCCAATGCCCTGCACCTCTACCGGTCGCTGGGCTTCACCGAATACGGCCGTCTGCCCGACTTCGTCGCCGTCGGCGAGCACCGCTACGACAAGGTCTTCTGCATGCTGGACTTCCGTCGGCAAGGCTGACCACTGCTACGCACGAAGACCCGGCGGTACCCGGCCGGCAGCCCGCGATCTTTCATGCGGGGTGATCGCGATATGCGTGGCGGGGATGGACTGTTCGAGGTCGAGCCGACCGGGAAGAAGCGGTCTCGGGGCCGTCCGGCGGCGGTGGACAAGACGTTTCGGGCCTTCGACCCGCACCAGGTCCTGCTGTTGCCTCCTTCGCTGGACGGCTGGCTGCCCGAGGACCATCTCGCCCGGTTCGTCGCCGACCTGGTCGACGAGGTGCTCGACCCCTCGCCGGTGCTTGCGGAGTACACCGACAAGCGCGGCTACCCGCCCTATGATCCCCGGCTGATGCTGCGGCTGCTGATCTGCGGCTACACCACCGGCGTCCGTTCCTCGCGGGCGACCGAGCGCAAGTGCACCGACGACGTCGCGTTCCGGTTCCTGGCCGCTGACCAGGCCCCGGACTTCCGCTCCATCGCCCGGTTCCGCAGCCGCCACCTGGACGCGCTCGCCGGCCTGTTCACCCAGTCGCTGCACCTCGCGCAGAAACTCGGCATGGTCAAGAGGGGCCGCGTCGCCCTGGACGCCACCAAGCTCGAAGCGAACGCCTCCAAGCACAAGGCGATGAGCTACGGCCGCCTGGTCGACAGGGAGGAGCGCGTCGAGGCCGAGATCGCCCAACTGGAGGCCCAGGCCCACGCACTGCCGGCCGACGCCGAGGCCACCGACACCGCCGAGGACCAGACCTTCGGCCCCGACGGCAAGGACGTGGACCTGCCCGCCGAACTCGACCGCCGGGAGAAACGCCTGGCCGAGCTGCAGACCGCTCGCGCGCAGATCGAGGCCGAGGCCGCCGACAAGGCACGCCGCCACGGCCGAGGAGAAGGAAGGCCGCCGCCAGCAGCGTGGCGGCACCAACGACGAGCAGGCCGCCACCGGCCCGGGGACCAGGCCGCCGCGAAGGCCCGCCCCAAGCCCAAGGCCCAGGCCAACGTCACCGACCCCGACTCGCGGATCATGAAGTACAGCGACGGCGCCTACACCCAGGCATACAACGCCCAGGCCGTCGTGGACGAGAAGCACCAGGTCATCACCGCCGCCGACGTGACGACCAACCCATCGGACGCACTGAACTGCACCATGATGCTCGACCAGTCCGCCCAGCACACCGGCATCCACCCCAGGCAGGCATTGGTCGACGCCGGATACTGCTCCGAGACCAACCTCGAAGCCGCGAAGAACCGTCAACTCGCCTGCGGGACCAACACGTTCATGGCCACCGGCCGCCTAGCCCACGACGAACAGGTCCCGCCCGCGCCGCGCGGACGGATCCCGGCGATCGCCACGCTGAAGGAGCGGATGGCCCGCAAGCTGCGGACCAAGCCCGGCAAGGTCGCCTACAGTCGCCGCAAGGCCATCGTCGAACCCGTCTTCGGCCAGATCATGACCTGCCAGAACGGCCGCCGGCTCCTCCTACGCGGCGAAGACGGCGCCCGCGGCGAGTGGCGCCTGCTGGTCGCCTGCCACAACCTCCGCAAGATCTTCCGACACGCTGGAACCACCGGACTCGGCGCCCTCGCCAGCTGAACCAGCCGGGCCTTTCAGCCCCACCAGATCACCACAGGCACCGGCGGGCGACCGCAACCGATCCATCGATCACGGCCAGCGAGGCCGCTTGCTCGTTACTGACCCACGCTCCTAGGGGGTGCCGAACTGATAGCCGGCGTCGAGCAGGCGGGGAAGTACGAGGCGTAGGGCGGCCACTGTCTGGGAGCGGTCGCCTCCGCCGTCGTGCGGGTTCGACGCCGTGCGCGCCTCCGCACACATGGGGGAACGCGTCATCGGACACCGGCCGCTGCCCGTGTGATCCAGGGCACCGAGAGGACCACGCCCGACCGCCCGGCATCGCACCCCAAGGCGAGCTCTCCCGGGAGCCGGCGCGATCAGTCAGGGCCGACCGGACCGAGGGCGGCTCGGGTCAGGGTGGTGGCGGTACGGACTGCACTGGCGATGGTGTCCTCCGCGTCGAGACCGAGCAGGTCCATGAGGGTGAACAGGGCCTCGGCGCTGATGACGACGGCAAGGTCCCGCTTCAGCTGGACGATCGCCTCGGCGTGTGCTTCCGCGCAGGGGCGAGGGCGTGATCGATGAGTCCCAGCCGCAGCGCCGGACGGGCGGCAACGGCCTCGGGGCGGGTGATGGTGGCCGCGATCATTGCGCGCGTCGCGCCCTGGTAGGCCGCCACCTGCCGCAGCAGGTGCTGTGCAGCCGCCGCGACCCGCTCGGCGGGGTCGGTGGAGTCGGCGACGGAGCGAAGTGCCTGCTCCGGGGTGGGCCACTGGCCGGCCATCGACTCCTGGAGCAGGCTGGCCAGGTCGGGGAAGTAGCGGTACGCGGTCGCCTCGGATACCAGGGCGGCCTTGGCGACCTCCGGCATGGTGACCTCGCCTCCCGTGCGCATCAGCTCGACCGCCGCAGACACGATCGCCGCGCGGGTGCGCAGCTTCCTATTGACCCGACCGCCCACGGGGGCGCTCTGCGGTTCCGTCTCCTGCATTCCTCAACGATCGCAAGCAGACCACCATGATGAGAGAGCACTTGCACGACTTGTGGGAGTGTCCTACATTCATGAAAGTTGGCTCTCATAAAGGATTGGCCATGGCACCAGACGTCAACGTCACGCCTCCAGGCAGCGGCGAGGTGATCGACCTCGGGCAGGCGCGCATTCGCGTCCTGGAAGACGGCCGCACGACCGCGCACCGGCTCGGCGTCGCCGAGATCACCATCCCGCCCCGCACCCAGGGGCCGCCCCAGCACCGGCACGCCCAGCACGACGAAGGCTTCTACGTGGTCTCCGGGACCGCCAGTTTCACCGTCGGCGCGGATGTCCACGAGGCGCCCGCCGGGACGCTGGTCATGGTTCCCCCGGGTGCCCCGCACACCTTCGCCAATCCCGGCGACCAGCCCCTGGTCATGCTCAACACGTTCACGCCGACCTGTACGTCCAGTACTTCCGGGACCTGCGCGACATGATCGCCCACGGCCGGCCGATGACAGCGCGGAACGTGGCCGAAGTGATGGACCGCTACGCCACGACCGCCGACGCCCCGGACATCGCACCATCATCCACCGAGCAGAAGGACACCCTCACCATGACCGTCACCGCCTCGGCCCCCACGACCCGCACCATCGACCTGCGCCACGGACTGCGCGTCACCGTGAAGGAGTTCGGCGAGAACCGCGACGGCACCGGCGTACTCATGCTCCACGGCGGCGCCGGACCGCGCTCGATGGCGGGCTTCGCCGCCGGCATGTCCCAGCACGCCCACGTGATCGTCCCGACCCACCCCGGCTTCGACGGCACCGCCCGTCCCGGGGACCTCGACACCGTCGCCGACCTCGCCTCCTCCTACCTCGACCTGCTCGACGAGCTCGGCCTGCACGGCGTCATGGTCGCCGGCAGCTCGGTCGGCGGCTGGATCGCCGCCGAGATGGCGCTGCGCGACACCGGAAGCAGGATCAGCGCGCTGGTCCTGCTCGGCTCGACCGGTATCACCCCCGAACCCCCGCTGGCCATCGCCAACCCCGCCGACCTCGGCCCTGTACGCACCGGCGAACTCGCCTTCCACAACCCCGACTTGCGCCTCGACCCCGCCGCGCTCAGCGACGAGCAGAAGGCGGTCATGGCCGCCAACCAGCGCACCCTGGCCGTGTACGCAGGCGACCCCTTCTGTCACGACCCCAAGCTCCGCGGCCGACTGCACCGCGTCACCGTCCCGGTCCTGGTGCTCGCCGGCGAGCAGGACGGCATCGTGCCGCTGGACTACGGACGCGCCCTGGCCGACTCCTTCCCCCGTGCCACCTTCACCCCGATCCCCGAGGCCGGGCACTTCCCCCACATCGAGCAGCCCGGCGCGGTCTTCGCCGCCATCGGCGACTTCGTCGACACTGAGGTCAAGCCCGACGGCGAGTGAGTCGGCCCCGGCCGAGCCGGCCCTCGAGGCGGGGCCGCTCCACCCGCCGGTCAGTCGAGCGTCGACGCCCAGTCCCGCAGGGTCTTGACGTACAGCTGCGGATCGCTCGCGTGCATGGCGTGGGCGGCGTCGGGGAAGGAGCGGTAGTCGCATCGCTGCCCGGCCTGGGTGACGATCCGGCACACCTGGGCGGCCTGGAGGTCGGAGACGGCTCCCAGGAGGGTTCCGGTCTCCTCGTCCACCTTGCGGTAGTGGTGGGCGAACAGGACCGGGACCTTCATCGCGGCGAGCATGCGGGCGTGGTCGTTGGAGGCGGTGGCCGAACCGGTCCAGAAGGCGCGGGCCCACTCCGGGTCGTACTCCCTCATGCTCTGCGGCGGCTCGTCACCGCCGAAGTAGCCGCCCGACCGCTCGCCCGAGCCGTCGCCTGAGTGGCCGGACATCTCCGCCAGGCCGCGGAGCAGCGCGGGCGGCAGCTCGCGCGGGAGCGCCGCGAGGAATCCGTGCCAGTCGCCGACCGACCACTGGTCGCCCAGGTAGGTGCTGATGAGCCGGTGCATCGGGCCGACGACCTGGCTGGTGCCCTGGCCGTAAGGCGGCCTGATCTCCGCGGAGAACAGCGGCGCGTCCTCCAGGTAGGCGCCGCGGACGGTACCGGGTGGCGCGTACGCGGCGAGCCATGCGGCGATCAGTCCGCCGGAGGAGTTTCCTGCGACGATGGCCGGGCGGCGGACGTGTCCGATGAGGAACCGGGTCAGGTCGTTGCCCATGTTGTCGACCGTGTAGCGGCCGGGGGTCCAGGTGGAGCGCCCTTGGCCGCGCGGGTCCACGGCGAAGACCTCGAAGTCGTCGGCGAGGAGCTTCATCGCCGCCTCGTAGCTCCACCAGGAGGTCGCCTGTGGCGGGATGAGCACCAGCGCCGGCTTGTCCGTCGAGCCGGTCGTGGCGTGGTTCAGCATGATCTCGCCGGTGTCGAACCTCGCCTGAAGGTAGGCGTGCGGGACGTAGGTGGCGTCAGGGTTGTCGGGGCCGTAGTGCGGCATGGGTCTGGTTCCTCTCCGTGGGGCGTGTGTCGGGTGGCCTGCGCCGGGTGTCCGGCCGGACCCTCAGTCGAAGTAGAGGCCCAGCTCAAGGTCCTCCAAGAGCCCCGGGTGGATGGGCTGCCAGCCCAGCAGCTCCCGGGTCAGGGTGTTGGAGGCGGGCATGTCGTTGCCGAGGATGCGGGCCAGGAAGCCGAAGTGGGCGGCGGCGTCCTCGGCGGGGACTGCCTTGACCGGGAGGTCCAGGCGGCGCCCGATGGCCTCGGCGATCGCCCGGATCGTGACGCCCTCCTCGCCGACGCCGTGCAGGACCGATCCCGCCGGCGCGTTCTCCAGCGCGAGGCGGAACAGGCGTGCGGCGTCGAGCCGGTGGACCGAGGGCCAGCGGTTGGCTCCGTCGCCGAGGTAGCCGGAGAAGCCCTTCTCGCGGGCGGTGCCGATCAGCCGCTGCACCATGCCGCAGGTGTTCGCGTCGTGGACGGTGGGGGCGAGGCGCACGACGGACGAGCGCACGCCGCGCTCGGCGAGCGCGAGCGCGGCACGGGCGCCGGCGATGCGGGGGCTGCCGGAGGCGGGCGGGGTGTCCCGCTCGGTCCCGACCGGCCCGCCGGAGGCGATGACCAGCGGCCGGTCCGTGCCGGTGAGGGCGTCGCCGAAGGCCTCGATAGCGGCCAGCTCGGCGCGGGCCGCCTCCTCGTGCTGGGTCAGGTCGTGGTGGAACGCGAGGTGGATGACACCGTCGCACTCGGCCGCGGCGCGGCGCAGGACGTCGAGGTCCTCGATCGTGCCGCGGACGGACTCGACCCCCGCGCTGGTGGTCAGGGCGGACGCGGAGGCGTCGGAGCGGGCGAGCCCGAACACCTGGTGCCCGGCACCGGTGAGCTCGGCGACGACGGCGGAACCGATGAAACCGGACGCGCCGGTGACGAAAACGCGCATGACTGATGCACTCCTTGGCAGGTGGATGAGAGCCGGTCCTGGGGCGCTGGTGCCGCTCGCCGGCCGGTGAGTCCACTGTGCGTGCGCCCGCACGGGCGGGTCCAATGAATGTTCTGCAGCAGGCGATACGCCGCGCGTATCGGGCCTGCTCCGGGTAGCCTTCGTGCTCCCGGAAGGCTGTGTGGGCGAGGGGTGCCGGGGCTACGCTGAGGTGGTGCCCGACGCCCCGATACCCTCCGCCCCGGTCCTCGATCTGCACCTGGCATGGTGCTTCACGGTCGTGGCCGAGTACCGGCACTTCGGCCGGGCCGCCGAGGCCCTTCACACCACCCAGCCGTCACTGAGCCGTCAGATCCGCCGCCTCGAACAACGACTTGGCGTAAGCCTCTTCGAGCGCACACCGCAGGGCAACCACCTCACCGAGGCCGGAGAGGCCTTCCTCCCCATGGCCACGGAGCTGCTGCGCGCCGCCGAACGCGCCGCGGCCGCCGCCCGGTCCGCTACCCGGCCCGCCCGCATCACCATCGGCCACACGCCCGGCATCATCGTCACCCCCGCCGTCCGCGAACTGCGCCGCCGCCACCCCGACGCCGAGGTGCGGACCAAGCAACTGACGCCCGACGAACCGCGCCGCGCGCTGCTGGACCACCAAGTCGACGCCGTCGCCGCCCGCCTGCCGTTTCCCACCGACGGCCTTGACGTGACCGCCCTCTACGACGAGCCCCGGGTATTGTTGGTCCCGTTGGACCACCGGCTGGCCGGCCGCAGCTCGGTCACCCTGGCCGACATCGCCGACGAGCCGCTGCCCAAGGTACGCGGAGCCCACCCGCTGGCCAGCGCCTTCTGGCGGATCGACCCCCGCCCCGACGGCCGCCCGGCCCCCGACGGGCCGCTGATCGAGACCGCCGCCGACCAGTTCGAACTCGTCGCCGGCGGCCAGGCCGTCACTATCTCCGTCCCCAGCCACACCCTGCGCCCTGACCTCTCCGCCGTCGCGCTCGACGGCGTCGAACCCAGCCACGTCGTGCTGGTCACCCGCGCCCACGAACGCAACCACCTGGTGGCGGCCTTCCGCGCCCATGCCGTGAGTATCCTCGGCGGCGCCCAGCGCTGCGATGAGGCCGAGGTCTGAGCCTGCGTCACGCGGCGCCCAGCGTCGCGACGATGGTGTCGCGGAGCCAGCGGTGTGCCGCGTCGTCGTCCAGGCGGGGGTGCCAGCACATCGCGTAGCGGGGCCGGGATGACGGTGGTGGTGCCCGGGACCGCGTGGCGGACGGCGAAGTCGCTCGGCAGGGTCGCCACCAGTGCGGTGCCCGGGACCGCCGCGGCGGCGGCCGCGTGGTACGGAACGGTCACCGCGGCCCGCCTCGGGCTGCCGAGGGAGGCGAGGCGCTGGTCGACGTGGCCCTGCCGGCCGTCGGTGACATCGACGACCACGTGGGCGCAGCCCAGGTAATCCCCAAGCGACAGCGCGGGCCGCTGGGCGAGGGGGTGGTGGCTCGACATCAGGCACGAGTACCCCTCCTCGAAGAGCACCCGCGTGCGCAGCGGCGGCGGTGTGCCGCCGTGGACGAGCAGGTCCACCAGGCCGTGCCCGGCGTCGGCGAAGACCACGTGGTGCCAGCGCGAGAAGAGCACGGTGGAGCCGGGCGACTGCTCGAAGACCCGCGCCAGCAGCGCGCCGCTGAGCACGGAGACGGTGCAGTCGGTTCCGGCGAGCCGGAACGCGTGGGCGGCGGTGGCGGGGTCGAAAGCCTCGCCGGAGAAGACGTGCTCCTGGCGGGGCAGCGCCTGCTGCAGCTCGGCCCGGATGCGCTCGGCGCACGGGCATGCGCGTCATCTCGGTCGCCTACCGGCTCGCCCTCTAGCACCCCTATCCCGCTGCGCTTGATGACGCGCCGGCCGCCTACCGCGCCCTGCTCGACGCGGCCAGCGGCGGCTTCTCCCGGACCGCTTCTCCCGGACCACCGGCTTCTGGGCGACCGGCGCCGTGGCGGCGAGTCCGCCGGCGCGGGCCTGGCAGCGGCGCTGCTGGTCGCCGCACGCGACCAGGGCCTGCCGATGCCCGCCGCCGGGGTGCTGTTCTCCCCCTACGCGGACCTGACCCTCTCCGGCGCGAGCATGACCGGCAAGCAGGCGGTCGGCCCGTCCTTCACCCCGGAGGCGATCGCGGTCCGCGCGAAGGACTACGCCGCTGCGGCGGATCCATCGGATCCCCTGGTCAGCCCGGTCTTCGCAGACCTGCGGGGCCTCCCCCCGCTGCTGATCCAGGCCGGGTCGCACGAACTGCTGCTCGACGACGCGGTCCGACTCGCGGCCCGTGTCGCAGCCGACGACGTACCCGTCACCCTGGAGGTCACCCCCGGCGTGGCGCACCTGTTCGACGCGTTCGCCGGGATGCTGGACGAGGGGGAGGCCGCACTGCGGCGTGTGGCCGACTTCCTGGCCACCACGGTCACCGGGGCTGTCCGGTGACCGGGATGGCCGGACCGGTGGCAGCGAGCTCGCCGCCGATGGACGCCACTGCGCCGAGCGGAGAGTTCGGTGCAGCGCCCGTCACGACTCCGAACCTGGCCACGCGAGGACCGCTGTCGGGCTCTACAGGGACAAGGTCGGGCACATCCAGGCCATCGAGCGGCGGCCCGCCACCCCGCTCCACGCGACCCTTCTGCCAAGCTTGACGCGGGGTTGAACGGGCGAACCGGGGGCTCTGAAAGCGTCTCGTAAGGAAGCTCTCCCTACCTTGCCGAGTGAGACAGGCAGTGGCCGCCGCTGCTGCCGTTCACCGGGAGGGAAACATGGAGAAGCTGAGCGGGTGGGTGATCCGCCATCGGCTGCTGGTGGGCCTGGGCTGGCTGGTGATCACGGTCGCCGGGGTGGTGCTGGCCCCGTCGCTGTCGAGCCGGTTGCAGCCGGGCACGCATGTCAGCGGCCCGGGCTACACCGCCGACGTGGCGATCGCCCAGGGCTTCGGCGGGGTGACCCAGGACCCCGGTGTCGTGATCCTGGACCTGCCGGCAGGCCAGACCGTGACCTCGCCGCAGGCCGCGACGGAACTGAGGGCGGTGGACGCGGGGATCGCCAAGGCGGCGCCCAGCCTGCGGGTGGTCTCCTACGCCTCGACCGGCAGCCGGACGCTGGTCGGGACCGGCGGTACGAGCACGGTCGTCCTGGCCTACCCGCCGAAACCGGGTGACGACATAGCTACCGAGCAGGTCGACGTCCTGACGCAGGCCGCGAAGGCGGCGGCGCCGGACCTGGCAGTGCACGGCACCAGCCTGCGGGCCCTCGAGGCCGGCAACACCACCGGCAGCGGCAACTCCAGCGTCACCAGTGAGCTGATCATCGGGGCGATTGGCGCCTTGGTGGTCCTGGCCTGGGTGTTCGGGTCGCTGCTGGCGCTCCTGCCGCTGATCATGGCCCTGATCTCGGTGCTGACGATGCAGCTGTTCGTCTACGGCCTCACGTACCTGATGCCTTCGTCCTCGCCGATCCACCCGGCGGTGCAGTACATCGTGGCGCTGCTGGGCCTGGGCCTGTCGATCGACTACTCGCTGCTGGTCGTCACCCGCTGGCGCGAGGAGCGCGCGGCCGGCAAGAGCAATGACGAAGCGGTGCGGGCGGCCGTGCGGCGAGCCGGACACAGTGTCTGGTTCAGCGGGATGGTGGCCTCGCTCGGCTTGTTCGCGCTGATCGTCATCCCCAACTCGATGGTCCGCGGCATCGGCGTGGCCGGCCTGTTCATCCCCTCCACCGCGACCCTGGTCGCGCTGACGCTGCTGCCCGCGGTGCTGTCCGGGATCGGGCCGCGGGTGGACTGGCCGCGGCGGGTGTCGCGGCGGCGGCCGGTCAGCCGGTTCTGGACCGGCTGGTCGACGTTCGTGATCCGCCACCGGGTGGCCTCGGCCGTCGCCGGCCTGGGCATCCTGGCGGCGCTGACCGCCACCGCCGCGACGATCAGCATCAGCACGCCGAGCAGCCACGCGCTGGCCACCGCCGGCGCCTACACCGATGGGCTGCACACCCTGGAAGCCGACGGATTCCCCTCCGGGACGCTGACGGCCGTGCCGCTGTACGTGCCGAAGGCCGCCGACGCGGGGACCGTCGTGGCGGCTCTGGATACCGTCTCCAGCCTTCGTGGCGCGGTCGCCCCGGCGGGGCCCGGCTGGCCCGCCGGGAGCAGCGCGATGGTCATCGCCATCCCGCGGCACGAGGTCGGCAGCGCGAACGGCGGCACCTCGCTGGACGACATCCGCCGCAGCGTCCCGCCTGGTGTGCTGGCCGGCGGCGAGGGAGCGCAGAAGATCGACGAGACCAGCGCCACCTACGGCTCGTTCCCGCTGCTGTTCGCGGTGGTCGCGGTGGTCACCTTCCTGCTGTTGGCGCGCGGGATGCGGTCGATCCTGCTGCCCGCCAAGGCCGTGCTGCTCAACATGCTGTCGGTGGCGGCCTCCTACGGGCTGCTGGTCATCGTCTTTCAGCAAGGCGTCGGTATGAAGGCGCTGTGGGGCGCGTCCACCTACGGCGCGATCGACGCCCTCGCCCCCGTGCTGATCTTCGGCTTCCTGTTCGGGGTGTCCATGGACTACGAGGTGTTCATCCTGGCCAGGGTCCGCGAGGGGTACGAGCGCACCCGGTCCACCCGGGAGGGCGTCATCGAGGGCGTGTCCCGCACCGGCCGCCTGGTGACCTCGGCCGCGCTCATCCTGTTCTTCGCGCTCGCCTCGCTGGCCACCGCCAACGACGTCACCGTGCGGGAGATCGCCATGGGCCTGGCGTTCGGGGTGCTGCTGGACGCGGTCGTGGTCCGGATGCTGCTGCTGCCCGCGCTGGTCTCACTGCTCGGGGAGTGGAACTGGTGGCTGCCGGACCGGGCCGCGCGGCTGCTGCGGCTGCCGGCGAAGGAGCCCGCCGTCGTAGTCGAGGGCGAGACGTCCGTTCCGCTGCGCGTCGGGGATGCTTAGCCCATGCGGGTACTCGTGGTCGAGGACGAGCCGGACGTCGCCCAGGCCCTGGTCTGGGGCCTGACGGCCGAGGGCTACATCGTGGACACGGCGGACAACGGGACCGACGGACTGTGGATGGCGACGGAGAACGCCTACGACGTCATCGTCCTGGACGTGATGCTGCCGGGCCTGGACGGCTACCAAGTAGCCCATAGCCTGCGCGAGCGGGAGCGCTGGACGCCGATCCTGATGCTGACCGCCATGACGGACGACCTCGACCACGCCGAGGGACTGGACTCCGGCGCGGACGACTACCTGTCCAAGCCGTTCTCCTACCCGGTCCTGCTGGCGCACCTGCGCGCGCTGACCCGACGGACCCTCGGTGCCAGGCCGGCGGTACTCACCGCCGCCGGCCTGGCGCTCGACCCCGCCGCGCGCACCGTCACCCGCGACGGCGCACCCCTGGATGTGACCGGTCGGGAAGCCGCCGTGCTGGAGTACCTGCTCCGGCACAAAGGCACCGTCGTCTCCAAGTCCGAACTGGTGGAACACTGTTGGGACGCCTCCCGCGACGGCGATCCCGCGGTCGTCGAGGTCGTGGTGCACCGGTTGCGCCGCAAGATCGAGACGCTGGAGGCACCTGCGGTCATCGAGACCGTCCGCAGCAAGGGATACGTCATCAGGAGCGAGGAGTCATGACCGAGCACCCGCGCGGCTGGTACCGCCTGGCTCGAACGGCTCGCCCCCGCAGCGTGCGGACCCGGGTCACGTTCCTGGCGGGAATCGCGCTGACCGCCGCCGTCATGCTCGGGCTGGTCGTGATGTATCTGCTCCAGGTCGACCAGGCCAAGCGGACCATCGCCGACCAACTGCGGACCTACGCCGTCCAGATCGAGCAGTCCGCGACCGGCCCGATCTTCCCTCGGCCCCTGCCGCCGTCGGTGCTCGACGCTCAGGCCCAGGCGCAGGTCCTTGCGCCGGACGGCACCGTCCTCGCCGCCACCCGCGACCTCGACGGCCGATCCGCGGTGTTCTCGCTCCCGCCCGGCTCCACCGCCCCGGTCCGGCAGAAGGCCGCCGACGACATCCTCCCCGCCGAGGTCTCCGTCGTCGGCGAGCGCACCACGGTCGGCGGCCGACCGGTCACCGTCGTCACCGTGACCTCGACCAACCAACGCGACCAGGTTGACGAGACTTTCGCCCGGCTCCTCGTCATCGGGGTGCCGGCCACGCTCCTGCTGGCCTGCGGCACCGTGTGGTGGGTCGTCGGCCGTGCGCTGCGGCCCGTGGAGCAGATCCGGCGCACCGTCACCGCCATCACCGCCGCGGACCTGTCCCAGCGCGTCCCGGAGCCAGGCACCGACGACGAGATCGGCCACCTGGCCCGCACCATGAACCACATGCTCACCCGGCTCGACGACTCCGCCGCACGCCAGCGCCGCTTCGTCGCCGACGCCAGCCACGAGCTCCGTAGCCCCCTGACCGCGATCCGCACCGGCCTGGAGGTGGGGCTGGCCCATCCCGCCCGCGCGCCGTGGCCGGACATCGCCACGCGCGCGGTCCGGCAGACGGGGCGGCTTGAAGAGCTGATCTCCCAGTTGCTCACCCTGGCCAGGGCCGACGTCGGACAACTGGCCGCAGGGCAGGAGACCGTTGATCTCGGCGCGTTGCTCACCGAGATCCGCGCCACGACCACGGCCCCGCACCTGCGGATCGATGTCTCGGTCCCACTGGACACCACCGTGACCGGCAACCCCGAGGACCTGGCGAGGCTGTTCCGCAACCTCGTGGACAACGCCGTCCGCCACGCCGGATCGAGAGTGTCTCTCACCTCCGGGGGTGATGCGGGCAGCGTGCGCGTGGAGATCAGCGACGACGGCCCCGGAATCCCGGCCAAGGAGCGCGAGCGCGTGTTCGACCGGTTCGTCAGGCTCGACGCCAGCCGGGGCCGCACCAGCGGGTCCACCGGACTCGGCCTGGCGATCGCCAAGGAGATCGCCACGGCACACGGAGCGACGATCGTGCTCACCGAGGCCAACACCGGCGGAGTACGCGCCGTCGTGACCCTGCCGCGCTGACGAGGTGTGACACGACGTCGGCCGGCGGCCACGCCGTGATGTGCTCGGCCGCCTGTCAGTGGCCAGGTGGATTTCAGGTACGGCCACCTGACGGGGAGTTGACTGGCCGCGCTCCACCACTACGGTCGGTGACCACAGTCGGCAACCTCTCCACGTGTTCCCCGGGCCCTGTCGCGCCGCCGTCGGGCCGTGTCGACACCTCTGGATGTCATTCCTCGCCGCAGCGGTCGGATCTCTGCACGGTGGATGCGCGGTTCACTCGATCAATGGCCCGTCTGGAAGGGGTGCCAGCTGCCGGCTGAGCCTGAGTACGCCGGTGACAGTCCGGGGGTCGGTGCTAGCTCGGAAGGCAGGAACGGGGTGGGTCTGAGGGCCGATGATCAGGCCGGTCTGCCCGTCGAGTGTGGGGTCGTTGGCCGCGACGATGGACGGCTTGGCGGCCGCGGATGCGGGGCCGGCGGTGGAGCGTTCGAAGGTTCGGCGGACCAGCGGCCACAGCAGCCGCAGGGGCGGAGAGACGATCCTGGGCGAGGTCATGGTGCCGTTGGTCATATCGGTCGCGGCGCCGCCGGGGTCGGCGGCGAAGACCGTGACGCCGCTGCCGCGCAGGCGCTCGGCCAGGTCGAGGGTGTAGGCGAGGTTGGCGAGCTTGGCCCGGCCGTACCAGTGGAAGCCGTAGTAGCCCCCCGGCGGTTCGACGGCGTCGAAGGTGCGCTTGGCGACCCTGATCGCACCGGAGCTGACGTTCACGATCCGGCTCGGAGCGCCGTCTCGGAGCCGGTCGAGGAGCAGCTCGGTCAGCAGGTACGGCGAGAGGTGGTTGACCGCGAACGACGCCTCGATCCCGTCGATCGTCCGCTGCCGCTGCGCGAACATCGCGCCGACGTTGTTGACCAGGACCTTCAGCGGCCCCTCCGCCGCCAACCGGGCGGCGAGCGCCCGGACCTCGCCCAGCGATGCCAGGTCGGCTGCCACGAACCGCGGTCCGCCTCCGGTCGCGACGGCGGCGATCCGCTCGACCGCGCGAGCGCCCCGCTCTGCATCGCGACCGACCACGGTGACGGCGAACCCGCGCGCCGCCAGCCCCAATGCGGTCTCCAGGCCGATCCCACCCGTCCCCGCCGTGACGACCGCCCGCTGCCCCATCATGTCCGCCCTCCACTGCCTCGCCATCACGAATCGGATAGGTATCCGTTTCGATGCGGGCACGCTAGCACAATCGGATGACTATCCGGTTAGCGGGAAGGTGGCGGCGCAGTCCCCTGTGCCGATTGCCGAACCACCGTCAGCGCGGGGGACGCAGCCCCGCCAGGAGGACATCGAGGTACACCTCGGTGCGCACCGGATCGCTGTTCCCGGCACGCACGGCGTGCTCGATGCCGCAGAGCAGGCGCCGCACGTCATCGGCCTCGACGTCGCGCCGGATGGCACCCGCCAGACGGGCACGGTCGAGGAGGTGGGCGACAGCCCGATCCAGCTCGGCCTTCAGCTGCGAGGTGTGCGCCTCGGCATCGGCGGCGGATTCGAGAACGGCGGCGAACCCGGTGTCCTCCAACGCGCGCGCGAGGGCGAACCGCAGCAGGCGGTGCAGGCCGGCGAGGGCGTCTTCCGCTTCCGCCGCGGCCTGCGCCTCCCCGACCAGCTCCCTGAACCGCTCGGCCGACAGCGCCTCCCGCAGCGCATGCTGGTTGGGGAAATGCCGGTACACGGTACCCACGCCCACGCCGGCCAGCCGGGCGATGGCGTTCAACTGGAGCGAGTCATCACCGGCAGCCAGTTGCTCGCGAGCGACCTGCAACACCCGGGCGCGGTTGCGAGCGGCATCCGCCCGCAGTATCGGCTCATGATCGGCTTTCGCTGTCACGGGCCCCAGCATACGGCCGCAGCCAGCAGCAGGACGGCGGCGGAAGACCCGGCACGAGGCCGCTGACCAGAGACTGGGCCCGCCGCGCCGGCGACCGGAACGGCGTTGCGAGGAGAACCCAGCAACCCAGCCTCCTGGGTCGGCGCCGCTCACCGCCTGTGACTGACCAGCCAACGGGGAGCTCAATTGGCCGCCAGTGGGGACCGCCGGCGGGGAACTGCTGGCCATCCACGAGGAGAAGATCTTGGCCGCTGACAGCCGCCATCGCTCGGTAGCGGCCGGAACTGGCTGGAGCCATGGTCCGCGGACCTCGCACATGGCCATTCAGTCCCGAGGAGCCGGTGTGCCCGTGTTCGCAACGCCGGGATTGCCGGCGGGTGCGTGGATGGGACGGCGGCGCATCACCTGCAGCGCGGTCAAACCGAGAGCGGCAGCCAGGGCGAGGGACACGTATCCGGCGTCGCGAGGCAGCCGGACGCCCGCCGCGTGCCGGCCGACAGTGTGCCCGGACGCGGACTGGCCTGGCGGCTGTGCGGCAGCACCCGTCTCTTTCGCTCCTTGCGTGGGGGCACTGCCGGGTTCTGACGGGCTGGAAGGCCCGGGCGTGGGGCGGGAGACGCCCTCGTGCTGGGCAGGAAGCTGGAGACTCCGGCCTGGGTAGATGAGGTGCGGGTTCTGTCGCGAGACTGCCCCGGTGACAAGTACCTGCGGCAGTCACACCGCGACCGGCTCGGGGGCACGGCTGCGTCCCAGATCCTGTCGAGCGCACCCCGGCTGATCTGCATTGCTGGCGACTTCACTCGCTACGACGCGCACGCCGTACGCGAGCACCGGCGCTCGATCGACCTGGTCCGCTATCGATACTTCGGCAACGACCTCTTCGGTCTTGAGACCGTGGCTTCCGCCGCGGGGCACTTGGCCACGACCAAACGGGGTCGCCGGCGCGCGGCCGGGTTGCCGTCGACTCGGAGCCAGGACGGAGCGATGGCGAAGCCGGCCGAGGCGGTCGACGAGGTACTGCTCGGTCTCGGGGATGGCGTGTCGCCCTCCACTACGACCAGGGACCCGGTGGGGGTCGTGTCCCTTTCGGTCATGTGCTGCCACCCCGTCCTCAATGGGTTGTATCGCCAGGCTCAGCGTCTTCCCGCCGGGCCGGGATTCAACCAGGCACAGCACTCTTCCGGGTGTATGTGGGGCAGAAAACCCAGCAAGGGCCACGGAGGAAATCTGTCGCAACGATAGTAGACATTGGCCGCCCGCAGGGTTACCGTTTCTGTCGTACCCAGGAAGTCGAAGTGGGCACGGCAGAGATGAACTGCCGTGCATGCAGGTCAAGCAGGACGCGGTCCTCAAGGGCCGCGAGCAGTACCCGTTATCCAGCAGTACGACCGAGTAACCGAAGGTAAGGAGCAGAACGCCATCAGGATCGCCTGGGCGAGGAAGCAGTCCGCCCGGGTACGGCAAGGCCCCGGATTGGAAGGTGGTCCCCGGTCACGCATCAGCGATCCCCGCAGCCCCGCCCTCCCAGGCGGGATCCGCGGACAAAAAAGGCCGGCGCAGTGTGCTGGTAGATGGTGTTGAAAGCTCGGGGCCCGGGTGCCAGTGCGGCACCCGGGCCCCCGACGCGTCCGCTGAAAGAAGAGGTCTATGCCCCCTTCCAGTTCTCGTCCCGCCGACAATCTCGACGATGACGACTACCCCGCCTACACCATGGGCCGGGCCGCCGAGATGCTCGGCACCACCCCCGCCTTCCTCCGCGCCCTCGGCGAACACCGCCTGATCACCCCGCTGCGCTCCGAAGGCGGCCACCGCCGCTACTCCCGCTACCAGCTGCGCATTGCCGCCCGCGCTCGCGAACTCGTCGACCAGGGAACCCCCATCGAGGCCGCCTGCCGCATCGTCATCCTCGAGGACCAACTCGAAGAAGCCAGGCGCATCAACGAACAACTGCGCACCCGGGACAGCGAGTCACAGCCGAAGACCTCGGCCTGAAGCGGAATGCCAGGCGCGTCCCGCGCAGTTTTGAACCGGCGCCCCGCGCACAGGGCAGCGCACCGACACCGCCTCGAAGCCCGCCGCGTCTGCGTACGGTCCCTGGAACGCTTCGCAGGTGCCGCTTCTACGCGGCGGGGCTGAGTTCGGCGCGGCCGAACAGCAGCGCGTAGCCGGAGGGGAGCTGGTGGAGGATACGGGTCAGAAGGTCGGGGCCGGCACAGGCCGCGACGGCGGAGAAGACGGATCCGGTGTCCCAGCGGGTGGTGGCGAGGGAAGCGCCGGTGCGGGCGGCGAGGTCCTTGACGAAGGCCCAGCCGGTCAGCGGCCGGGTGTCGGGGATCTGCGCGGTCAGGACGCGTGCGGCCTCCAGGGGCAGACGGGCGGCCAGGTCGACACGTTCGTCGCCGGTCAGTTGGCGTCCCAGCCCCGCGAGGACCAGGCGGACGGCCTCGTCGGCCTTCTCGCGGGTGGGGTAGGCGCCTTCGTAGCGGACCTTCTCCAGCATCTGCTCGTGCGCCGTCCCGTACGGCTGCTGGTGCTCAAGCGGTACGCGCACGTCGGTGATCACTGCGGTGCATGCCTTTCGTGGAATCAGGGTGCGATGATGCCGGTGTGGGGCACCGAAATGCTGGTCAGGTGGGCTGGGGGCGGCCGAAGAGAAGGTCGTAACCGGCGGGGAGCTGGAGCAGCATCTGACCCAGCAGGTCGTCTCCGGCTGTGTCGGCGACCGTGGACAGTACGGCGCTGACGTCCCAGGTCGCGGTGTGTTCGGTGGCACCTTCGATCCAGGCTGCGGTCGCCCGGACGAACCGCTCCGGGGGCAGCGGTTCGGCGCTCTGCAGCGGGTTGAGGAGGATCAGGGCGAAGTCCTCCGGCAGGCGTGCCGCGAGCTGGGCGCGGACTTCGCCGACCAGGTGCGCGCCGAGCAGGGCAAGCACCACGCGGGCCGCGCGCTCGGCTTCCTCCACAGTGTTGTACTCGCCGCGTTCCTTCACATGGTCGAGGAACGCCTCGTGTCGCAGAGTCATCTCGGCCGCCGCCCCTTGTTCTTCGAAACTGCCCACGGAGGTGCGGAGGGCGGGGTGAGGGGGAGATCGGGTGCCCGTCCTCCGTACCCGTCCGGCCGGTGTCAGCCGGAGATCTCCTTGCGGCCGGAGCCGACGCCGATGGAGATCTTGCGGGGCTTGGCGCGCTCGGTGATCGGGATGCGCAGGGTGAGCACGCCTGCGTCGTAGTCGGCCTGGATGCGCTCGGTGTCGAGGGTGTCGGCGAGCACGATCTGGCGGGAGAAGACGCCCAGCGGTCGCTCGGACAGTTCCATCTGCACGTCGTCGGCCTTCGCCACGGGCCGGCGCTCGGCCTTGACGGTGAGCATGTTCCGCTCGACGTCGATGTCGATCGCGTCGGCGGTGACGCCGGGGATGTCGAAGGCCACCACGTACTCGTCGCCCTCGCGGTAGGCGTCCATCGGCATCGGAGACGGCCGGGACCAGGTGCCCGGGCCCAGCAGCTGCTGCGCCAGCCGGTCCAGCTCACGGAAGGGGTCAGTGCGCATCAACATCGTGAAAACACCTCCAGCAGGTTTGGGCAGTTGCTGCCAATGCGCTTCACTGACACCGTTGTAACATGTCATCTGATGGATGACAAACATGGTGTCGTCCAAAGGATGACTACCTGAGGGAGGTGCCCATGACCCCGGCCGACCAGCCGGTATCGTCCAGCGCCGACGCCGCAAGCCCGGCGTCGTTCCTCGCCGCTGCGGCAGCCCTGCACGCCATAGACGACGCCCTGCAGGCCGCCCGGCACGAGGTCCCCGGCACTGCCCAGACGCACGACGTCGGCGCGGAGCAGGCCCTGGCCTCTCTTATGCTGCTGCGGCAGGTGCGTGAGCAGCTCGCCGGATGGGAGACCGGCCTGATCGAAACCGCCCGCCACGCGGGTGCCAGCTGGGCCGACCTCGCCCACCCCCTGGGCGTCGCCAGCCGCCAGGCCGCCGAGCGCCGCTACCTGCGCGGCCGCCCCGGCCCCGCAGGAACCACCGGCGAACAGCGCGTCCAGGCCACCCGCGAACGCCGCGCTGCCGCACGCACCACCGCCACCTGGGCCCGCCGCAACGCGGCCGACCTGCGCCGCATCGCCGGCCAGATCACCGCCCTCACCGACCTGCCCACCGCGGCCCGCAACCCGCTCAGCCAGCTCCACGAAGCCCTCGCCCACGACGACCCCGCCGAGCTCATCCGCCCCCTCAACGCCACCCGCCCTCACCTGGCCACCACCCACCCCGACCTCGCCGCCCGGCTCGACGCCCTCACGCCCCCCTGAACCCAACCTGTCGTCCCAAGGCGTGCGCGAGATTGCCCGTGCCGTCACGTGACACAACTCTTCGCCTCTTCACCCGACACAGGAGCCGACGAGCGGGGATCGCCATCGCTTCCCCTCCGGGCTGCCCCGTCCATCACATGGGGTGACGCTCCGGGCTGGAACAGGTGCCGATTCACCTCCGCTCGCGCGGAGCCCAGAAGCGACCCAACATCGAGCTTCGCCTACTGCCCGGTTCACCTCCGCTCGAGCGGAGGTGAACCGCCGTGTTCGGCGCTCTCTTGTGCCCGGCAGGCGCCTGCCCCGACCATGCAGCGCCTGGAGAGCGAGACGGTGTTCCACCGGGGGATCTCGGTCTCGCAGTACGTGAAGGCGTTGGCGGTCAGGCGTAGCGAGACGCCGGGCGGGAAGACAGACATCCCTCGCGTGACGCACCCGTCGGGCACGTCGTTCTGGATCGTGCCCGTGAGCCGGTCGGCGGGGATCCCGCGCTCCTCCGCCACCAGCTGGTACAGCAGCAGGAGGAGGGCGGCAGGGGCGCCGATCCTCATCGATGGCGTGACCTCGGCCAGCGGGATGCCGTCGAACAGCACCCGCATGTCGTCGAGGGAGTCGACGGCCACACCGGCTCTGCCGACGTGACCGCGCGCGAGGGGTGCGTCGGAGTCGCGGCCCAGCCGGGTGGGCAGGTCGAAGACGATGGACAGGGTGGTGGCGCCGTGGGCGATCAGCCGGCGGTAGCGGGCGTTGGACTCCTTCGCCGTACCGAAGCCGGCGTACCCGGCGAAGCCGGAGTCCCGGCGCACGGGCCACGAGCGCCGGCCGGGGTACGTCGTGGGGGAGCGCAGCCTGTCCGGCACGGCTCTTCAGCCGTCGACTCGGATGGAGCGCGAGGGGCACAGATCGGCCGCCTGCAGAACTCCCGCGCGCAGGCCGTCGCCTGGCTCCTCGCGCAGGACGACCACGAGACCGTCGTCGTCCTGGTCGAACACCTCCGGGCTGAGCATGGCGCACTGGCCGGAACCCACGCACCGGTCGCGTTCCGTGGTGACACGCATGAGGGAGACTCCGATCGGATCGGCCGTCACCAGGTGACGGGAAGCTCGTAGACGCCGTAGACCATGGCGTCGTCCTTGAAGCGCAGCTCGTCCGGGTCGGCCGCGAGGCGCAGGCCGGGGATGCGGCGCAGCAGCGTGCCGTAGACCGCCTCCAGCTCCACCCGGGCGAGGTTGGCGCCGATGCACTGGTGGATGCCGTAGCCGAAGGCGAGGTGGCTGCGCGCCTCCTTGCGGTGGATGTCGAGGGTGCCCGGGTCCGGGAAGACGGACTCGTCGTGGTTGGCGGCGTTGTTCAGGGCGAGGATGCCCTCACCGGCGCGGATCGTGACGTCGCCTACCTCGATGTCCTCCACCGCGACCCGCGCCGTGCCGGAGTCGGAGATGGAGAAGACGCGGAGCAGTTCCTCGATGGCGTTGGGGAGAAGCCCGGGGTCCGCCCGCAACTCGGCCAGCTGCTCGGGGTGTTGCAGCAGGGCCAGCACCCCGAGAGCGATCATGTTGGCCGTCGTCTCGTGGCCGCCGACCAGCATCAGCCGCGCCATCGTCACCACGTCGACATGGTCGGCGACCTGCTCGGTGCGGTTCTTCTCCAGGAAGCGGCTGATGAGGTCGTCGCCCGGTTCGTTCTCCTTGAGGGTGACGAGCTTGTCGAGGTACGCGTCCAGGGCCTGCACCGCGGCCCCGTACTCCGCCGGGCTCAGATCGTGGTTCATCATCGCCGCCGACCACTCCTCGAACTGGGCGTGGTCCTCGTACGGCACACCGAGCAGCTCGCAGATCACCAGCGAGGGAAGCGGCAGCGCGAGCGCGGTGACCAGGTCGACCGGGCCGCCCGCGGCCAGCATCGCGTCGACACGCTCGTCGACGATCTCCTGGATCCGCGGCCGCATCTCCTTCACTCGCCGTGCCGTGAACTCCGGTATGAGCATGCGCCGTTGCGCGGTGTGCTCCGGCGGGTCCATGGACAGCAGCATCAGCCGGACCTGCGCCAGCATCTCCTCGGGGATGTGGAACTGGTGCGGATAGCCCGGCAGTTTCAGATTGGAGCTCACCCGGCCGTCGCCCAGCACCTGCCGGACGTCCTCGTGCCGGGTGACCAGCCAGGTCGGCTTCCCGTTCACCTTCAGCGCGGCGCGCGAGACAGGGCGGTCGCTACGCATCTGCGCGTACTCGCGCGGCTCGCTGAACGGACAGGTGCGTCGCATCGGGAACTGCGGAAGCGGCGACCCCGCCTCGGGCGCGGCGTCGGCGGACTGGGTCATGGCTGCCTTTCGGTGACGGAACGGGGTGGGTGTGGGGAGGTCCGTCACCAGGTGACGGGCAGCTCGTACAGGCCGTAGACGATGGCGTCGTCCTTGAACCGCAGCTCCTCGACCGGGGCGGCCAGGCGCAGCGTCGGGATACGCCGCAGCAGCGTCGTGTAGACGACGTCCAGCTCCATGCGCGCCAGGTTCTGGCCGATGCACTGGTGGACGCCGTAGCCGAACGCCAGATGGCTGCGGGCCTCGCGGCGCACATCGAGGCGGTCGGGGTCCGGGAAGACCCGCTCGTCGTGGTTGGCCGCGTTGTTCAGCGGCAGGATGCCCTCGCCGGCCCGGATGGTGACCCCGCCCAGCTCGATGTCCTCCAGGGCGACCCGTGCGGTGCCCGCGTCGGAGATGGAGAAGAAGCGCAGCAGCTCCTCCACCGCCTTCGGCATCAGCTCCGGCTCCTCGCGGACGGCGGCGAGCTGCTCGGGGTGCTCCAGCAGGGCCAGCACACCCAGCGCGATCATGTTGGCGGTGGTCTCGTGCCCGGTCACCAGCATCAGCTTGGACATGCTGACGATGTCGGAGTGCTCCACCGCGGGCGCGTGCCGGTTGAACTCGATCAGCCGGCTGATCATGTCGTCGCCTGGGGCGCTCTCCTTGGCGGTGACCAGCCCGTCCACGTACGCGTCCAGCTCGTAGTGCGCGCGGCCCCGGTCCTCGTCGCTGATGTCGTGGTTCATGATGGCCCACGCCCACTCCTCGAACCGGCCGTGGTCCTCGTAGGGGACACCGAGCAGTTCGCAGATGACGAACGACGGCACTGGCAGCGCGAGCGCGGTGACCAGATCGACCGGGCCGTCCGCGCCCTTGGCGAGCATCTGGTCGATCTGCTGGTCCACGATCTGCTGCACCCGCTCGCGCAGCTCACGCATCCGACGCACGCTGAACTCGGGTGCCAGCATGCGGCGTTGCACCGTGTGGTCCGGCGGGTCCATGGAGAGGAAGGTCAGCGGCACCGACTGCAGCGTCTCCTCCGGCACCGGCACCTGCAGGGGATACCCGGGCAGTTTCAGGTTCGCGCTGACCCGGTCGTCACCCAGGAGCTTCTTGTACAGGTCGTGCCGGGTGATCAGCCAGGTGCGCTTGCCGTTGACCTTCAGCTGCGCCCGGGAGACCGGCTCGGTCTCGCGCAGCTCGGCGTAGGCGGCCGGCGGGCTGAAGGGACAGGCCCGCCGCATCGGGAACTCCGGCGGCGCGGCCTCGTCGGCCGGTTCGGCAGGTGCAGTCATCATGTCCTCTTCGCACGGGAGGGAACGAGAAGCGCCGGCGGCGGAGCGGGGTCCGGGCGCGGCACCGGTGCGGCGCGGTCGGCCGTGTCTCGCACGCTAGGCAGCCGCGCCCCGGGGCCCCAACCCCTAGACGCCCCTAGCACTCCTGCCGTACAAGGGGGGGACTTCTGTGTCTGCCTGCCGCCGCCGGGGAGCACGCCGACCAGCCCCGGCGGCGCTGTACGGAGTCCGCGGCGACCCCTGTTCGCCCTCGATGCCGCCTAGGGGCGGTTAGGGGTCTGGTGGCGGGGCGGCGGCGATTAGCGTCGGCTGCGGACCACGGCAGATGCAACGGACGGCAGAGGCATGGATCGCCCGCCGCTCCGGCTCGCCGGGTCCCGGCCGGCGCCCTTGCCCCGGCCGCCGCCGCGTCCCGCAGCCGAGCAGAGGTGATCAGCGTGTCTCCGGATCCCAGCACGAAGGGAACCGTGCCCTTCGGGGAGTACCGGACCTGGTACCGCGTGACCGGTGAACTCGGCGCGGGACGGCCGACGGTCGTCACGGTGCACGGCGGGCCCGGCAGCACCCACGACTACCTGCTGCCCTTGGCCCGGCTCGCCGAGGACGGCTGGCCCGTAGTCCACTACGACCAACTGGGCAACGGCGGTTCGACTCATCTGCCCGACAAGGGGGCCGAGTTCTGGACCGTCGACCTGTTCGAGCGCGAACTGGCCAATCTGGTCGGGCAGTTGGGTATCGCGGACGACTATGTACTGTTCGGCCAGTCCTGGGGCGGCCCCCTGTGCGCCCGGCACGCCATGACCGCCCCGGCCGGTCTGCGCGGGCTGGTCATCGCCAACGCGCCCGCCTCGTACCCGATCTGGCTGCGGGAGATGGCGCGACTGCGGGCCGAACTGCCGCCGGACGTGGAGCGGACCCTGCGCCGGCACGAGACGGACGGCACCTACGACAGCCCGGACTACCTGGCCGCGATGCGGGTCTTCTACGACCGTCATGTGTGCCGGGTGTCGCCCTGGCCCCGGGACTTCCTGTCCTCCTTCATGGAGATCTACAACGATCCGACCGTCTACTACGCGATGAACGGGCCCAACGAGTTCCATGTCATCGGTTCCCTCAAGGACTGGTCGATCGTCGGTGAACTGCACCGGATCAGCACCCCGACGCTGCTGATCAGCGGCCGCCACGACGAGGCCACGCCGGCGGTCGTCCAGCCGTTCCAGGACCACATCCCCGGCGCGCGCTGGGAGATCTTCGAGGAGTCGAGCCATCTTCCGCACCTGGAGGAACCGGAACGGTTCTTCGCGGTGCTGACCGACTTCCTCAAGAGCCTGTGACGCCAAAGGGCCGGTGGCGGCCAAGAGCCCGTGACGGCACCTGAGCCCGTGACGCTCGAAAGTCCGTGAACCTGTGAAAGGGGGCGGGGATCCCGCCATGGCACACGACACCGCTCTCGTCTTCCCCGGCATGGGCCCCGTCCCGTTCGCCGAGGTGGGCCGGTTCATGGTGGCCAGCCCCTACGCCCGGGACCTGGTCGCCGTCGCCGACGAGGCGCTCGGCCACTCGCTCGTGGACGCCTTCCGGACCTCCCCGGGCGACTATTCGGAAGCCGCCCAGGTGGCCTTCCTCGTCAACTGCCTGGCCTGCGCCCACTGGGCCCGCGACCACCTCGGCGTGGAGCCCGACATCGTCGCCGGGCCCAGCTTCGGCGAGAAGGCGGCGCTCGCCTACACCGGCGCCCTGGAGCTGCCCGACGCGGTGCGCCTGACCGCCGACATCGCCCGCTGCCTGGAGGAGTACTTCGCCGAGGAGCACAAGGACATCGTCACGCTGTCCTTCGTGCGCGCCCCGCGCGACGGCCTCGACGCGATCCTCGCCGAGTTGGACGAGGCGGGGGAGTGGCACGAGATCTCCTGCCACATCGACGACGGCTTCTACATGATCTCCCTGTCCGAGCACCGCGTGGCGTGGTTCGAGGAGCGGCTCCGCGCCATCGGCAGCCTGCCGCTGTACACCATGCGCCCGCCCATGCACGCCTCGGCGTTCCGCTCGCTGCGCGAGAAGGCCGAGCGCGACGTGGTCTCCCGCTACACCTTCGCCGACCCCAAGCTGCCCGTCGTCGCCGACCAGGACGGCAGGCTGCTGCACACCGGCGAGGAGCTGCGCACCATGCTCCTCGACGGCTTCGACCACCCGATGAACTGGCCGAGCGTCACCACCGCCCTCAAGGACGCCGGCGCCCGCCGGCTGTGCGTGGCCGGGCCGGACAGCCTCTTCGGCCGGGTTCCCTGCGCGACCCGGAACTTCGACGTCGTCGCCGCACCGCCGCGGCTGGCGATGACCCCCCGGCGCCGTTCGCGCGCCGCCTGACCACCCGACTCGTTGGAGGCTCCCATGTGGGACGACCAGTTCGAACAGATACTCCGCCCCTTCGTGCCGTTCCTCGGCCCCCAGGAGCAGCTGACCCCGGACGCCGAACTGAAGGACCTCGGCCTGGACTCGCTCGCCACGGTCCAGCTGCTCGGCACGCTGGAGGAGGCCTACCAGGTCCGCTTCCGGGACAGCGCGCTGACCATGGACACCTTCCGCACCGCCGGCGTGCTGTGGGACACCGTGCAGAGCATGCTGCACACCACCGCGAGCTGACGGGACGGCCCTTCGTGGATCCCACCATGGACGGCACGCTCGCCGGCCGGTTCCTGCACGGGCTGGCCCTCGCCCCGGACCGGCCCGCGCTGCGCGTCGACGGCGTCGACACCACCTACCGCGAACTGCACGAACGCGCCCTGGTCCTGGCCGGCTCGCTGCGCGCCGGGCTGCCCGACCGGCCGCCCGCCGTGGGAGTGCCGGCCGGCAAGGGACCCACGGCGTACGCGACCCTGCTGGCCGGCCTGTACAGCGGCGTCACCGTCGTCCCGCTGCAGCCGGCCTTCCCCGCCGCCCGCACCCGGCAGATGATCGAGGCCGCCGGGGTCGGCGCGCTGCTCGCCGACGACGACGCCCTACCCGCCCTGAGCGCGCTGCACGCCGAGGGTGTCAGCCTGCCGACGCTGTTCGCGCCGGGCGGGCAGCCGATGCCGGCGCTCGCCGTCGACGCGGACAGCGCCCTGAAGGCGCCCCTGCCGGCCCGGCCCTCCGACATCGCCTACGTGCTGTTCACCTCCGGCTCCACCGGCCGCCCCAAGGGCGTCCCGGTCACCCACGCCAACACCGCGCACTACTTCCGACTCCTCGACCAGCGCTACGACTTCGGACCGCACGACGTCTTCTCGCAGACCTTCGACCTCAACTTCGACTGCGCGATGTTCGACCTGTTCTGTGCCTGGGGCGCCGGCGCCACCGTCGTACCGATCCCGCCCCACGCGTACGCACATCTGCCGGAGTTCGTGGCCGAGCAGGGCATGACGGTGTGGTTCGCCACGCCCAGCGCGATCACGCTGGTGCGCCGCACCGGCGGGCTCGAGCCGGGCGCGCTGCCGTCGCTGCGGTGGAGCTTCTTCGCGGGGGAGGCGCTCAGCTGCAAGGACGCCGAGGACTGGGCGGCCGCCGCGCCGGGCGCGACGCTGGAGAACCTGTACGGCCCGACCGAACTGACCATCACCATCACCGCACAGCGCTGGACACCGGGACGGTACCTCAACGACATGGTGCCCATCGGCGCCGTACATCCGGGCCACGAGACGCTGCTGCTGGGCGCCGACGGTGTGCCCACCGACAGTGACGAGGGCGAACTGTGCATCTCCGGGCCGCAGTTGACGCCCGGCTATCTCGACCCGGCCGATGACACCGGCCGGTTCCTGGAGCACGACGGACACCGCTTCTACCGCACCGGCGACCGCGTCCGGCGCGCCGCCGACGGCGGCTGGCTCTACCTGGGCCGCCAGGACGCACAGGTCCAGGTGCACGGGGTGCGGCTGGAACTCGCCGAGGTGGACGCCGCCGCACGCACCTGCCCGGGCGTGGAGGACGCCGTGACCGTGGCGGTGCCCGTGGACGGAACGGTGGAGCTGGCCGTGTTCCACACCGGCGTACCCGTGCCGCCCGCCCGGCTCGCCCGTCATCTGCGGGAGCTGCTGCCGGCCGCGGTCGTGCCGCGCGCCTACCACCACCTGGACGCGCTCCCGCTCAACTCCAACCGCAAGACCGATCGCAGGAAGCTCACCTCCGAGGCCACGGCCATGCGGCAGTCCGCCGGGGCGGCACCCACTCATGAAAGGCGGCAGGAGTCGCAGTGAACGGTCAACCGACAGCGCAGGCCCGCACCGACGCCCGCGAGGCTCGTCCGCGCGACGCCCGTACCGACGCCCGGGTGCACGACCTGCTCGACGAGGCCACCGCCGAGCGTCCCGACGCCCCGGCGGTCGCCGACGGCGCGGGCCGCTGGACGTACCGGGAACTCGCCGCCCACAGCCACGCCGTCGACGCCTGGCTGGAGGAGCGCGGCATCGGCCACGGCGACCGGGTCCTCGTCCAGCTGCCCAGCACCCGCGAACTGGTCGCGCTGCTGTACGGCACGGCGCGCCGCGGCGCCGTCCTGGTCCCCGTCAACACCGGTATGAAGGACTTCCATCTGCGGGCGGTCGTCGAGAACTCCGAGCCCGCGCTGGTCGTCGTCACCGACCCCGCCGTCGACCGGATCGCCGCCCTCGCCGAGGGCGTGCCGGTCCTCGGACTCGGCGAGGCGTGGCAGGACATCACCGCGCTGCGCGTGCGGGGAGCCCGGTCCGCCGGTGCCGAGGTCCGCCCCGAGGACCTCGCCGTCCTCGTCTACACCTCCGGCTCCACCGCGGCTCCCAAGGCCGTGATCTGCCCGCACGGCCAGATGGTCTTCGCCACCGAGGCCATCAACCTCGAACTCGGCTACCGCGCCGACGACGTGGTGTTCTGCCGCTTCCCCATCTCCTGGGACTACGGCCTGTACAAGGTGCTGCTCACCGCCGCCGGCCGCAGCGAACTCGTGCTCGCCGACGGGGAGTCGGACCTCGTGCTGCTGCGCCGCATCCGGGAGACCGGGGCCACGGTCGTCCCGATCGTGCCGTCCCTGGCCACCATGATCGTCGCCCTCGCCGAGCGCGAGCCGAGCCACGTGTCCCGGGTGCGCATGTTCACCAACACCGGTGCCGCGCTGCCGAAGACCACCGCCGACGGGCTGCGCACGGCGTTCCCCGGCGCGGAGGTGATCATCCAGTTCGGGCAGACCGAGTGCAAGCGCGTCTCCGTGCTGCCGCCCGCCCACCAGGACGCCAAGCCCGACTCGGTCGGCCGCCCGCTGCCCGGCACCCGCGCCTTCGTGGTGGACGACGACGGCAACCCCCTGCCGCCCTGGCAGACCGGCGAGATCGTCGTCGAGGGCCCGCACGTCATGCCCGGCTACTGGCGCGCACCGGAACAGACCGCCCGCGCCTTCCGCCCCGCCCCCGACGGCGGACTCCGCCTGCACACAGGGGACTTCGGCCATGTCGACGAGGACGGCTTCCTGTACTACGAGGGCCGCCGCGACGACATGTTCAAGCACAAGGGCGTGCGCATGAGCACCACCGAGATCGAGAGCGCCGCCACCGACATCCCCGGCGTCCGCGCCGCCGCCGTCCTGCCGCCCGCCGAAGGCCGCGCCCTCGCGGTGTTCGCCGAGGGCGACATCGACCCGCACACCCTGCTCAAGGAGCTGTCGCTCAGGCTGGAGCCCGCCAAGGTGCCCGGCGTGAGCCGCGTCGTCGACGAGCTGCCGCTGACCCCGCACGGCAAGCACGACCGCAAGCAGCTCGCCCGTCTCCTGGAAGGAACCACCCCGTGACCGGCCCCACCGAACCAGTGCCCCCACAGGCACTGGCCGAGCGCTTCGGTACCCCGTCCTACGTCTACGACCTGGACCGGGTGGCCGCGGCCCGCGACGACCTGTTCGCCGCGCTGCCCGACGAGGTCGAGGTCTTCTACGCCGCCAAGGCCAACCCGCACCCCGAGCTGCTGCGCGAGCTGCGCACCGGCGCGGCCCGCGGCTGTCGCGCCGAGATCAGCTCCGTCGGCGAACTCGACGCCGCCCTGCAGGCCGGCTTCCCCGGCGACCGGATCCTTTACACCGGCCCTGGCAAGACCAGCGAGGAACTGACCGAGGCGCTCACCCGCGGCGTCCGCCTCTTCTCCACCGAGTCCTACGGCGACCTGCGCCGCGTCGGCGAGGTCGCGCTCGAACTCGGTGTCACCGCCGACTGCCTGATCCGCATCAATAACGCCACCGGCGCCGCGGCCACCAGCATCCGGATGACCGGCGTGCCCTCGCAGTTCGGCTTCGACAGCGAGACCCTGCCCGGCCTCGCCGCCGAGCTGCGCGACGTACCCGGCACCCGCATCGCCGGGCTGCACTTCTTCCCGCTGAGCAACGCCAAGGACGAGGCGAGCCTCATCGCCGAGTTCCGCCACACCGTCGCCACCGCCGCCGCACTCCAGCAGGCCCTCGGCGTCACGTTCCGCTTCGTCGACATCGGCGGCGGGTTCGCCGCACCGTACGCCGTGCAGGGCGAGCGGCCGGTCTACCGCGAGCTGCGCGACGCCCTGGCCGAGACGCTGGACGACCACTTCCCGGGCTGGCGCAAGGGCGCCCCGCAGATCGCCTGCGAATCGGGCCGCTACCTGGTCGCCGACAGCGGCACCCTGCTCACCTCCGTCGTCAACGTCAAGGACAGCCGCGACACCCGCTATCTCGTCCTCGACGCCGGCATCAACACCTTCGGCGGCATGTCCGGCCTCGGCCGCATCCTGCCCGTGTCCGTCGAGCCGCACGAGTCCGTGGGCGCCGACGGCACGCCCGCGAGCCTCGCCGGGCCGCTGTGCACCCCGGGCGACCTGCTCGGCCGCAACGTCCCGCTGCCCGAACTGGCCCCCGGCGCCGTGCTCACCGTGCCCAACGCCGGTGCCTACGGCCCCACGGCCAGCCTCCTGATGTTCCTCGGCAGGCCCGCCCCCGCCGAGATCGTCGTACGCGGAGACGACGTCGTCTCCGTCTCCCGTATCCAGCACACCCGCACCTACGAACACGGACAGGCCCTGTGATGAGCCCCTCCCCGATGACCCCCACCCCCGCAGACCAGCCCGTGCTCGTGGCCGGCGGCATCTCCGACTCCCACACCTGGAACCTCGTCTACCTCCAGCTCCTCCTGGAGGAGCACGGGCACCGCGTGGTCAACCTCGGCCCCTGCGTCCCCGAGGACCTGCTCATCACCGAGGCCCTCGCGCACCGCCCGGCCCTCATCGTGGTCAGCAGCGTCAACGGCCACGGCTACCACGATGGCATGCGCACCGTCACCCGGCTGCGCGAGCACCCCGAACTCGCCGACGTACCCGCCGTGATCGGCGGCAAGCTCGGCATCGCCGGACCCTGCGGCAGCGACGAGGCGGCCGCCCTCTCCGCCGCCGGCTACGACGCCGTGTTCGACGACAGCGCCGAGGGCGTCGCCGCCTTCCGGCGGATGCTCGGCACCCTGCCGCAGCGGGCCCTGGTGTGACCGGCGTCGGGTTCGGCGCGTTCGTGCGCCGGGCTCACGACGCCGGCCACCTCGTGGTCCAGCCCCGGATGGGCATGAGCAGCCCGGACCGGATGCGGGCCGGGCTGCTCGCCACCCGGAACGCCACGGCGACCACCGTCGGCACGCTCACCCTGGACAGCTACACCCGGGTCGGCGACCTGGAGTCGGCCAAACTGGCCGTGCTGGAGGACGTGGCCCTCAACGGCTACCCGATCGTGAGCCACGAGACCACCACCACCCTGCAGGTGCTCGACCGGATCCACGGTCCCGACTTCCCGGTTCAGGTCCGGCACGGCTCCGCCGCGCCGCAGGACATCTTCCGGGCGCTGATGGCCGTAGGACTCGACGCCTCCGAAGGCGGACCGGTCTCCTACTGCCTGCCCTACGGCCGCGTCCCGCTGCGCGCGTCCGTCGCCCACTGGGCGGCCTGCTGCCAACTGCTCGCCACCCTGCGCGAGTCGGGCGCCGCACCGCACCTGGAGACCTTCGGCGGCTGCGTCCTCGGCCAGCTCTGCCCGCCCAGCTTGCTCGTCGCGATCAGTGTCCTGGAGGCGATGTTCTTCCACCGGCACGGCATCCGCAGCATTTCCGTGAGTTACGCCCAGCAGACCGACCCGCGCCAGGACGCCGAAGCCGTGGCCGCGTTGCGCACCCTGTGTGCGCGCTTCCTGCCGGACACCGAATGGCATGTCGTCGTCTATGCCTACATGGGGCTGTATCCGGAAACCGAGCACGGCGCCTACCGACTCCTCGGAAAAGCGGCCGAACTCGCCGTCGCCAGCGGCTCCGAACGGCTCATCGTGAAAACCGTCGCGGAATCCCGCCGTATTCCGACCGTCGCCGAGAACATCGCGGCCCTCGAATACGCGGCGGCGGTCGCCGCACGGACTCCGCGCGCTCCGCTGGAGGGCCCCGGCACCCAGACCTACGCCGAGGCGTCTTCCCTGGTGAACGCGGTGCTGGACCTGCACGACGACCTCGGCGAGGCGCTGCTCGCGGCGTTCGCCCGAGGCCTTCTCGACGTTCCCTACTGTCTGCATCCGGACAACGCCGGATTCAGCCGGAGTTATATAGGCGCGGACGGCCGACTGTGCTGGGCCGACGTCGGAAAGATGCCGCTGCACGGCATCGCCGACGTACGCCCCACCGAGGCCATCACCTCCGTGGATCTGCTCGACTCCCTGTCCTATGTGCGCCGTTCGTACGACCGGCACGACACCGAGGACCCAGTGGGCTGCGAACCCGCCCGCCCCTAGGGGTACTTAAGGGTGTGGCTTTTCGCGGCCCGTCATTACCGTGTGGAAAAAGGTGAGGAAAACCGGTGTCGGCCGAAAGTGGAGATGCGTGGATGAACGGGCCCGGATCCGACTCAGCTCTGGGACGACGGCTCGCCACGGCCGTACCCGCCCAGCACCGCAGGATGGTCACCGAACTGGTGCGCACGGCCGTGACCGAGGCGATCGAAGCGGCCCGGCCGGGCACGGTCGGCTCGCTCGACCCTGTCACCCCGCTCGCCGCGCTGGGACTCGACTCGCTCGCCGCGGTCGACCTGCACCGGCGGCTGACCGAGCGGACCGGCCTCGACCTGCCGGTCGGCCTCGCCTACGACTGCCCGACCGTCCACGATCTGGCCGCCCGGCTGCTCGCCGAGGTGCACGGCACCACGGACGAGCACCCCGAGCCGGTCGCCGACGGCACGGCCGACGAACCGATCGCCGTCGTCGGCATCGGCTGCCGCTTCCCCGGCGGCATCTCCTCGCCCGCCGACCTGTGGCGGCTGCTCACCGAGGGCGGCGAAGTGCTCTCGGGCTTCCCGCAGGACCGCGGCTGGGACCTGGACGCCCTCTACGACGAGGACCCCGAGACGCCCGGCAGCGCCTACGTCCGCAGCGGCGGATTCCTCGACACGGCCACCGAGTTCGACGCCGAGTTCTTCGGCATCAGCCCGCGGGAAGCGCTCGGCATGGACCCGCAGCAACGCCTCGTCCTGGAGACCTCCTGGCAGGCCCTGGAGGACGCCGGCATCGACCCCACGGCCCTGCGCGGTACCCCGGCCGGCATGTTCTTCGGCGCCGAGGTGCAGGAGTACGGGCCGCGCCTGCACGACGCCCCGGACGGCCTCGACGCCTACCTGCTCGCCGGGAACGCCTCCAGCGTCATCTCCGGCCGCGTCGCCTATGTGCTGGGCGCCGAGGGCCCCGCGGTCACCGTCGACACCGCCTGCTCCGCCGCCCTGGTCGCCGTCCACCTGGCCTGCCGCTCGCTGCGCCACGGCGAGTCCTCGCTCGCGCTCGCGGGCGGCGTGGCCGTGATGGGCGGTCCCGGTGTGTTCACCGCGTTCAGCCGGCAGCGCGGCCTCGCACCCGACGGCCGCTGCAAGGCGTTCGCCGCCGCGGCCGACGGCACCGGATTCGCCGAGGGCGTCGGCGTACTCGTCCTGGAGCGGCTGAGCGACGCCCGCCGCAACGGCCACCAGGTGCTGGCCGTGGTTCGTGGCTCCGCCGTCAACCAGGACGGCGCCTCCAACGGCCTGACCGCACCCAACGGCACGTCCCAGCAGCGGCTGATCCGCCGGGCCCTCGCCGACGCCGGGCTCACCGCCGCCGACGTCGACGTGGTCGAGGCGCACGGCACCGGCACCCGGCTCGGCGACCCGATCGAGGCCACCGCGCTCCTTGCCACCTACGGTCAGGGCCGTCCCGAGGGCGCCCCCCTGCTGCTCGGCTCGGTCAAGTCCAACCTCGGGCACACCCAGGCCGCCGCCGGTGCCGCCGGCGTGATCAAGACGATCCTCGCCATGCGGCACGGGCAGATACCGGCCACGCTGCACGTCGACGAGCCCACCCCGGCCGTCGACTGGTCCACGGGGGACGTGGAACTCGTCACCGAGCAGCGCCCGTGGCCCGAAACCGGCCGGACCCGGCGGGCGGGCGTGTCGTCGTTCGGGGTCAGCGGCACCAACGCACACGTCATCCTGGAACAGCCGGAGCCCGAGGAGGCCGATGCGCCCAGCCGTCCGGCCCCTCCCGCCGGCACACCCCTGCCCTTCGTCCTGTCCGCCCGCGGCGAGGCCGCCCTGCGGGCCCGTGCCGCCGACCTGCTGCCCCTGGCGGACGAGGCGGACCTGCTGGACCTCGCCCACTCGCTGGCCACCACCCGGGCCGCCCTGCCCGACCGGACCGTCCTCGTCGCCGCCGACCGCACCGAACTGCGCACTGCTCTAACTGAGTTGGCCTCCGGAGGCACACCGATCGCGGCTCGTGCCGATGGTGACCTCGGCTTCCTCTTCACCGGGCAGGGCAGTCAGCGCATCGGCATGGGCCGCGAACTCGCCGCCGCCCACCCGGTGTTCGCCGCCGCGCTGGACGATGTCTGCGCCCACTTCGACCTCCAGCTCGAACGGCCCCTGCAGGACGTCCTGTTCGCCGAGCCCGGCAGCGAGGAGGACGGGCTGCTGCACCGTACCGAGTACGCGCAGCCCGCTCTGTTCGCCGTGGAGGTCGCCCTCCACCGCCTGCTGGAGAGCTGGGGCCTGGCCCCCGACCAGCTCGCCGGCCACTCCGTCGGCGAGATCGCCGCCGCGCACGTGGCCGGAGTGCTCACCCTGCAGGACGCGACGATCCTGGTCGCCGCCCGCGGCCGGCTCATGCAGCAACTCCCCGAGGGCGGCGCCATGGTCGCCGTACGCGCCACCGAGGACGAGGTGGCGCCGCTGCTCACACCCCGCACCGGCATCGCCGCCGTCAACGGCCCCGCCTCCGTGGTCGTTTCCGGCGACGCGGCCGACGTGGAGCGCATCGCCGCCGAACTCGCCGAGCGCGGCCACGACACCAAGCGCCTGCGGGTCAGCCACGCCTTCCACTCACCGCTGATGGAACCGATGCTGGCCGAGTTCCGGCGCGTCGTGCACGTCCTGGACTACGCCGAGCCCAAGCTGCCGGTGGTCTCGACCGTCACCGGCGCCCCGGTCACCGATGAGCTGTGCGACACCGAGTACTGGGTGGAGCACGTCCGCGCCCGGGTCCGCTTCCACGACGCGGTCCGCGCGCTCGCCGACGCCGGCGTACGCACGTTCCTGGAGATCGGCCCCGACGCGGTGCTGTCCGCCATGGGCCCCGACTGCACCGACGCACCCGGCACCGCCTTCCTTCCGGTGCTGCGGCGCGAGCGGCCCGAGGCCCGCGAGGCCGCCGCCGCGCTCGCCGCAGCCCACGCCAGGGGCGTCCCCGTCGACTGGCAGCGGCACTTCGCCGCCCTCGGCGGGCGCCGCATCGGCCTGCCGTACTACCCCTTCCAGCGGCGCCGCTTCTGGCTGGAGCAGAGCACCGCCACCGACGCCACCGGTCTCGGTCAGCTCCCCGCGGGCCACCCGTTGCTGGCGGCCGTGGTCGCCGTCGGCGCCGAGGGTGTCGTACTGACCGGGCGCCTGTCGACCCGCACCCAGCCCTGGCTCGCCGACCACGTCATCGCCGGGCGGGTACTGTTCCCCGGCACCGCCTTCGTCGAACTCGCGCTGCGCGCCGGTGACCACGTCGGCGCAGCCGGCCTGGAGGAGCTGACCCTCGGCGCCCCGCTCGTGCTGCGCGCGGACGAGGACGTCGCCGTACAGGTCGCGGTCGGCGAACCCGACGACTCCGGGCGCCGCAGTGTCACGGTCCACACCCGCGCCGACGAGGCGACCCCCTGGACCCAGCACGCCGCGGGCCTCCTCACTGCCACCGCCACCGCCCCGGCCGCCCCGGCCGACCTGACCGTGTGGCCGCCGCAGGACGCCCGGCCTCTCGACACCGCGAGCGTCTACGCCGACCTCGCCGACCAGGGCTACGGCTACGGCCCGGCCTTCCACGGGCTGCGCGCCGCCTGGCGGCACGGCGACGACATCTACGCCGAGGTCGCCCTGCCCGCCGAAGCAGCCGCCGACACGGGCGAGTTCGGACTGCACCCCGCGCTGCTCGACGCCGCGCTGCACGCCGCCGACCTCGACGCCCCGCCGCGCCCCGAGGTGCTGGTGCCGTTCGCCTGGACCGGCGTCACCCTGCACGCAACCGGCGCGTCCGCCCTGCGCGTGAAGATCACCCGCGCCCAGGGAGACACCATCGCTCTGCACCTCGCCGACGCCACCGGCGCCCCGGTGGCCGACATCGAGGCCCTGACCTCCCGACCCGTACAGGGCGACGACGTCCTGTACGCCGTGCGGTGGTCGCCGTACCCCCGACCGGCGACCACCGCACCCCTGCGCACCGCCGTCCTCGCGGACTCCGTCGAAGCCCTGCTCGACGGCCCCGCCCCGGACGCCGTCGTCCATCGCGTGCCCGGCCCGGCCGACACCAGCGCCGACGCGGCGCGCGACCACGTCCTCGACGTCCTGCGGCTGCTGCGCACCTGGCAGACGGACGAGCGGCTGGCCGGCAGCCGGCTCGTCGTCGTCACCCCGCCCGACAGCCCCGCCCACGCGGCCGTCCGGGGTCTGGTCCGCTCAGCCCAGGCTGAGAGCCCCGGCCGTTACGTCCTCGTCGAGCACGGGTCGCTGCCCGCCGAGGACGACCTGCGCCGGATCCTCGCCACCGGCGAACCCGAACTCTCCCTCACCGAGGGCCGGTTCCGCGTCCCGAGGCTCCTCGCGCAGCCCGCCGCCGAACCCGCCCCCGCCGCCGACTGGGGCACCGTCCTCGTCACCGGCGGCACCGGCGGCCTCGGCGCACTGCTCGCCCGGCACCTCGTCCGTGCCCATGGCGTACGCCGCCTGGTCCTGGCGAGCCGCAGCGGTACGGCCCCCGAACTGCACGCCGAACTCACCGCGCTCGGCGCCGAGGTCACCGTGGCCGCCTGTGACGTCGGCGACCGCGAGGCACTGCGCCGGCTGCTGGCGGAGCACCCCGTCGACTCCGTCGTGCACGCGGCCGGAACCGTCCGTGACGGCGTCGTGGACACTCTCACTGACGAGATGGTGTCGGAGGTCTTCCACGCCAAGGCGCAGGGCGCCTGGCACCTGCACGAGCTGACCCGAGACCGCGACCTCGCCCACTTCGTGCTGTTCTCCTCCCTCGCCGCCGTCCTCGACGGCCCCGGCCAGGGGAACTACGCCGCCGCCAACGCCTACCTCGACGGCCTCGCCGAGCACCGCGCCGCCCTCGGTCTGCCGGCCACCGCGCTCGCCTGGGGTCTGTGGGCCACCGACAGCGGTATGGGCGCCGCCCTGGACGACACGACCCTGGAGCGGATCGCGGGCTACGGCATCCCCGGACTGTCCGCCGAACGCTCCCTGGAACTGTTCGACGCCGCCCTCCGCTCCCGCGCACCCCACCTGGCGCCCGTGGAGATCGACGCCGCCGCCGTACGCCGCCGCCCCGATGGCATACCGCCGCTGCTGACCACCCTCGTCCGACCGGCCGTCCGCCGGGCCACGGCGAGCGCCGCCGCCCCGGCCACCGACGCGGGACTGGCCGCACTGCCCGCCGCCGACCGCGACCGCGCCCTCCTCGACCTGGTCCGCACCGAAGTGGCCGCTGTGCTGCGGCACGACGGGCCGTCCGCCATCGACCCCGGCCGGGCCTTCACCGACCTCGGCTTCGACTCGCTGGCCGCCGTCGAGCTGCGCAACCGGCTCAACACGGTCACCGGGCTGCGGCTGCCCGCCACCCTCGTCTTCGACCACCCCACCTCCCGCGTCCTCGCCGACCACATCCGCGACACCCTCTTCGGCGCCGCCCCGCAGGAGACCGCCGCACCCGGCAGCCGACGCGCGGTGGACGACGACCCGATCGTCATCGTCGGCATGAGCTGCCGCTACCCCGGCGGGGTCCGGTCCCCGGAGGACCTGTGGCGGCTCGTCGCCGACGGCGTCGACGCGGTCGGCGAGTTCCCGGCCGACCGCGGCTGGGACACCGAGGCGCTGTACGACCCGGAGCCGGGCACCCCCGGCCGCACCTACGCCCGCGAGGGCGCCTTCCTGTACGACGCGGCCGAGTTCGACGCCGGATTCTTTGGCATCAGCCCCCGCGAGGCCACTGCCATGGACCCGCAGCAGCGGCTCCTGCTGGAGGTGTCCTGGGAGGCGCTGGAGCGCTCCGCCATCGACCCGCAGCGCCTGCGGGGCTCCCGCACCGGCGTGTTCGCGGGCGTCATGTACCACGACTACGGCACCTGGCTGGCCGAGGTGCCCGACGACCTCGCCGCCTACCTCGGCAACGGCAGCCTCGGCAGCGTCGTCTCCGGCCGCGTCGCCTACGCCCTCGGCCTGGAGGGGCCGGCCGTCACCGTCGACACCGCCTGCTCCTCCTCGCTGGTCACCCTGCACCTGGCGGCCCAGGCACTGCGGCAGGGCGAGTGCGATCTCGCGCTGGTCGGCGGGGTCACCGTCATGTCGACGCCGGACACCTTCGTGGACTTCGCCCGGCAGCGCGGGCTGGCCGCCGACGGCCGCTGCAAGTCCTTCGCCGCCGCGGCCGACGGCACCGGCTGGGGCGAGGGCGCCGGCATGATCGTCGTCGAGCGGCTCTCCGACGCCCGCCGGGGCGGCCACCGCGTGCTCGCGCTGCTCCGCGGCTCCGCCGTCAACTCCGACGGCGCCTCCAACGGCCTGACCGCCCCCAACGGCCCCTCCCAGCAACGTGTCATCCGCGCCGCGCTGGCCGCCGCCGGGCTCACCCCGGCCGACGTCGACACCGTCGAGGCGCACGGCACCGGCACGACGCTGGGTGACCCGATCGAGGCCCAGGCGCTGCTGGCCACCTACGGCGCCGCGCACACCGAGGACAGCCCGCTGTGGCTGGGCTCCATCAAGTCCAACATGGGGCACACCCAGGCCGCAGCCGGTGTCGCCGGTGTCATCAAGATGGTCATGGCGATGCGCAACGGGGTGCTGCCGAAGACCCTGCACGTCGACGCGCCGTCCCACCAGGTCGACTGGGGCGCCGGTGCCGTCGAGCTGCTCACCGAGCAGCGCCCGTGGCAGTCGCCGGACCGGCCGCGCCGAGCCGGAGTGTCCTCCTTCGGGATCAGCGGGACCAACGCCCATGTGATCCTTGAGGAGTTCACCGAGCCCGAACCCGCGGAGCCCGCACCGGCCGAGCCGGCCACCGCACCGCCCGTGCTCGCCCTCCCGGTCTCCGCCCGCTCGCCCGAGGCCCTGCGCGGCCAGGCCCGCCGTCTGCTGGAGCTGACCGGCACCGCCCCCGCCGACCTCGGCCTGGCCCTGGCCACCACCCGCGGCACCCACCCGCACCGCGCTATCGTCCTCGCGACCGGCGACGACCAGGTCGCCACCGCACTGGACGCCCTGGCCCGTGGCACCGAAGCACCGGGGCTCCTCGTCACCGGCTCGGCCACCGACGGCTCCCTGGCCTACCTGTTCTCCGGACAGGGCGCCCAGCGTCCCGGTATGGGCCGTGACTGGTACGACGCCTTCCCCGTCTACGCCGAGCACTTCGACCGCGCCGCCGCACTCTTCGACAAGCACCTCGAACGCCCCCTCGCCGAGGTCGTGTTCGGCGACGACGCCGAGACCCTGGACCAGACCGCCTACACCCAGGCCGCGCTGTTCACCACCCAGGTCGCGCTGTACCGGCTGCTGGAGTTCTTCGGGCTGCGCCCCGACTGGCTGGCCGGCCACTCCGTCGGCGAGTTCGCCGCCGCGCACGTGGCCGGTGTGTGGTCGCTGCCGGACGCCGTCACCGCGGTCGCCGCCCGGGGCCGGCTCATGCAGGCCCTGCCCGAGGGCGGCGCGATGATCGCCGTACAAGCCTCGGAGGCGGAGGTGACCCCGCTGCTGGACGGGCGGTGCGGGATCGCCGCCGTCAACGGCCCCCGTGCCGTGGTCGTCTCCGGCGACGAGGACGCCGTGACCGAGGTCGCGGCACACTTCACGACCACCCGCAGGCTGCGCGTGTCGCACGCCTTCCACTCACCCCGCATGGAGCCCATGCTGGCCGAGTTCCGAGAGGTCATGACCGGCATCGTAGCGGCGGAACCGGCTGTCCCGATCGTCTCCACCCTCACCGGCGCCCCGGCCACCGCCGCCGAACTCGGCTCCGCCGACTACTGGGTACGGCACGTGCGGGAGACCGTGCGCTTCGCCGACGCCGTCACGACACTGGCCGCGAAGGGCGCCGGCACCTTCCTCGAACTGGGCGCCGGGCCCGTGCTCACCGCGATGGGCCCCGACTGCCTCCCGGACGCCGACGACACCGCCTTCATTTCCACCGCCCGCAAGGACACCGCCCAACTGCCCGGACTGCTGGGTGCGTTGGCCGCCGTGCACACCCGGGGCTCGGACGTCGACTGGGCGGTGCTGTACGAGACCTACGCGGGCAGCCGCATCGAGCTGCCCACCTACGCCTTCGACCACCACCGGTACTGGCTGCCCACCGCCGCCGTCAGCACCGGTGACGCCACCGGGCACGGCTTGGCCGCCGTCGACCACCCGCTGGTCAGCGCCCGCCTGGACCTGCCCGGCGACGCCGGTGTGCTGCTCACCGGCCGGATCTCCACCGCCACCCACCCGGTCCTCGCCGAGCACGCCGTGCTGGGCACGGTCCTGATGCCCGGCGCCGCACTGGCCGACCTCGCGCTGCACGCCGGACGCCTCACCGGACGCCCCGTCGTGGCGGAACTGACCCTGCAGGCCCCGCTGGTGCTGCCCGCGGACACCGCCGTACGCCTCCAGGTCGCCGCCGGCCCCGACGGCACCGTCGAGATCCACTCGCGCGCCGAGAACGCCCCCGCCGACGAGGGCTGGACGCGGCACGCCGCCGGCACCCTCACCGGCCCCGCCGCCGCGCCCGCGCCCCTGTCCGGTGCCTGGCCGCCGCCCGGCGCGACCCCGCTCGACGTCACCGGCCTCTACCCGGGCCTGCACGCCGAAGGCTACGACTACGGCTCGGTCTTCCGGGGCGTACGGGCCGCCTGGCGGGACGCCGACACCCTCCTCGCCGAACTCGAACTGCCCGCGAGCGCACGGCAGGACGCCGCCCGCCATGCCCTGCACCCGGCGCTGCTCGACTCCGCCCTGCACGTCACCTCCCTCCTGGACGGCGACGCAGAGCCGGGCCAGGGCATCGCCCTGCCCTTCGCCTGGACCGGAGTCGCCCTGCACGCTCAGGGCGCCCTCGCCGCCCGCGTCCGCGTCACCCCCGCCGCCGACGGCACCCGCATCGAACTGGCCGACACCGAGGGCCGACCCCTCGCCACCGTCGAGTCGTACGTCACCCGCCCCGTCACCGCCGACCGGCTCGCCCCGCGGCAGCGGCGCCATCTGTACGCCGTCACCGACGAGCCGCTGCCCGAGGCCGCGGGCCGCCCCGACCGCCGTACCTGGGCGGTCCTCGGCGACGACCTCGGCCTCGGCGCCCCGCCGCACGCCGGCCTGGCCGCGCTCGGCACCCCCGTGCCCGACGTGGTGATCCTGCCGGTCACCGCCCCGCGCGCCGAGGGCGAGCAACTGCCCGGCGCCGTAAGGGCCGTCCTGGGCCGCACGCTGGAGACCCTGCGGGCGTGGTCCGCCGAGGACCGGTTCGCGGACTCGGCGCTCGTGGTGCTCACCGGGGGCGGCCTCGCCGACGCCGCCGTCCATGGGCTGGTGCGGGCCGCGCAGGCCGAGGACCCCGGCCGGATCCTCCTCGTCGGACGGGCCGCGCCCGACGGCCCGATACCGGACCGTGCCGCGCTGGCCGCCCTCCTCGACTCCGGGGAGCCGGAGGTGTGGTGGCGGGACGGCCGGGCGCACGCCCCCCGTCTGGTGCGTGCCGACGACTCCGCGGCAGAGGAACGCCCGTGGGGCACCGTCCTCGTCACCGGCGGCACCGGCGGACTCGGCGCCCTGGTGGCCCGCCACCTCGCCGAACGTCACGGCGTCACTCGCCTGGTGCTCACGAGCCGACGCGGACCCGGGGCGCCCGGGGCTGCACAACTCCGCGCAGACCTTGAGGAGTTGGGAGCAGAGGCCGAGATCGTCGCCTGCGACGTCTCCGACCGCGCCGCGCTCACCGCGCTGCTCGCCGCGCACCCCGTCGACAGCGTCGTACACACCGCCGGTGTCCTGGACGACGGTCTGGTCGCCTCGCTGACCCCCGAGCGGCTGGACACCGTACTGCGGCCCAAGGCGGACGCCGCCTGGCATCTGCACGAACTGACCCTGGAGCGGGGGCTGTCCCACTTCGTGCTGTTCTCCTCGGCCGCCGGCACCATCGACGCCTCCGGGCAGGGCAACTACGCCGCCGCCAACGTCTTCCTCGACGCACTGGCCGCCCACCGCGCCACCCTCGGCCTGCCCGCCACCTCCCTCGCCTGGGGCCTGTGGTCCGGCGGCGGCATGGGCGCCGGCCTGGACGCGGCCGAGGTGCGGCGCATCGAGAGCTCCGGCATCGGTGCGCTCGACCGGGCCGAGGGACTGGAGCTGTTCGACGCCGCCGTGGCCGCCGGCAGCTCGGCTCTGGTTCCTGTACGGCTCGACACCGCGGCCCTGCGCCGGCGCGGCGACGACGTCCCGGCCGTGCTGCGCACCCTGGCCGGCGTCGCCGTCCGCGTGGACCGCGACGACCGGGTCCGCACGCTGGGCGAGCGGCTGGCCGAACTTCCCGCTGCCGACCACGAGCACACCGTGCTGGACGCGGTCCGCACCGAGGTCGCCGCCGTCCTCGGGCACGCCGGACCCGCCGCCGTCGAGCCGCGCCGCGCCTTCACCGAGCTGGGCTTCGACTCGCTCGCCGCCGTCGAACTGCGCAACCGGCTCAACGCGGTCAGCGGACTGCGGCTGCCGTCCACGCTGATCTTCGACTACGCCACCCCGGCGGCGCTCGCGGACCACCTCCTCGAACGGCTCCTGCCGGACGACCCCGAGCCGCCCGCCGCCCCGCACGCCGACGACGAGCTGCGCACCCTGATCTCGCGCATCCCCATCGCCCGCATCCGGGAGGCCGGCCTCCTCGACAGTCTGCTGAAGCTGACCGGGCAGGCTCCGGCGCCCGAACCCGCCGACCGGGCCCTGGACATCAAGTCCATGGCCGTGGCCGACCTGGTGCGCGCCGCACTCGACCGCAGCAGCACCACCTGAGCCCCGCCCCGGTGCCGGACGACGCGCCGCGTCCGGCACCGGGTCACCGCAAGTCCGGCGCACCCTCCACCGCGTCACCAGCGCCGCCGAACCAGCAGGGAGCGACACCGACCGTGGACACATCCGTCGAGCAGATCGTCGAGGCGCTGCGCGAGTCATTGCTCGAGAACGAGCGGCTGCGCCGGCAGAACGCCGAGATCACCGAGGCGGCGCAGGAGCCCGTCGCGATCGTCGCGATGAGCTGCCGCTATCCCGGCGGCGTCAGTACGCCCGAGCAGCTGTGGCAGCTGGTCGACGCCGGCACCGACGCCGTGGGCGACTTTCCCGCGGACCGCGGCTGGGACGTCGAGGGCATCTACGACCCCGACCCCGACGCCCCCGGCAAGACCCATGTGCGCGAGGGCGGGTTCCTCTACGAGGCCCCCCAGTTCGACCCCGGCTTCTTCGGTATCAGCCCGCGCGAGGCCATCGCCATGGACCCGCAGCAGCGGCTGCTGCTGGAGACCGCATGGGAGGCGTTCGAACGCGCCGGCATCGACCCGCACTCCCTCAAGGGCAGCCGCACCGGCATCTACGCGGGCGTCATGTACCACGACTACGGCACCTGGCTCACCGAAGTACCGGAGGGCGTCGAGGGCTATCTGGGCAACGGCAACCTGGGCAGCGTCGCCTCCGGACGCGTCTCCTACATCCTCGGCCTGGAAGGGCCCGCCGTCACCGTCGACACCGCCTGCTCCTCCTCGCTCGTCGCCCTGCACCTCGCCGTGCAGGCACTGCGCACCGGCGAGTGCGGCCTGGCCCTCGCGGGCGGCGTGACCGTGATGTCCACCCCGGACACCTTCATCGACTTCTCCCGCCAGCAGGGTCTCGCCGAGGACGGCCGCTGCAAGTCCTTCGCCGAGGGCGCCGACGGCACCGGCTGGGGCGAGGGCGCCGGACTGCTCCTGCTGGAACGGCTCAGCGACGCCCGCCGAAACGGCCACCGCGTGCTGGCCGTCGTCCGCGGCACCGCCGTCAACCAGGACGGCGCCTCCAACGGCCTCACCGCCCCCAACGGGCCCTCCCAGCAGCGCGTCATCCGCGCGGCACTCGCCAACGCGCGCCTGGAACCCCGCCAGGTGCAGGCCGTCGAGGCGCATGGCACCGGCACCCCGCTCGGCGACCCGATCGAGGCGCAGGCCCTGCTGGCCACCTACGGCCAGGACCGCGAGGCGCCCCTGTGGCTCGGCTCGGTGAAGTCCAACATCGGGCACACCCAGGCCGCCGCCGGTGTCGCGGGCGTCATCAAGATGGTGATGGCCATGCGGCACCGCCGGCTGCCCAAGACCCTGCACGCCGATCACCCCACCTCCCAGGTCGACTGGGCGGCCGGCGCCGTCGAGCTGCTGGGCGAGGCCCGCGAGTGGCCCGAGGACAACGGCGAGCCCCGTCGCGCCGCCGTGTCCTCCTTCGGCATCAGCGGCACCAACGCCCACATCATCGTCGAGGCCGCCCCCGAGCCCGAGGCCCGTGCGGCGGAGCCCTCCTGGACCGGGCCGCTCCCGCTGGTGCTGTCCGGCAAGGGCGAACAGGGCCTCGCCGCCCAGGCCCGCCTCCTCCTCGACCACCTCACCGCCGGCACCGACCTGGTGCCCGACATCGCCCACACCCTCGCCACCGGGCGCGCCGCACTGGACCAGCGGGCGGTCGTCACCGGCGCCGATCTGCCCGCCCTGACCGCCGGTCTGACGGCACTCGCCGAGGGCGTCGCCGCGCCGAACGTGGTGCGCGGCCGGCCGGCGGGGGAGTCCCGGATCGTCTTCGTCTTCCCCGGCCAGGGCTCCCAGTGGGCCGGCATGGCGGCCGAACTCCTCGACAGTTCACCGGTGTTCGCGACGGCCATGGCCGACTGCGCCGCCGCTCTCGCCCCCGTCACCGACTGGGACCTCATCGAGACGGTGCGGGCCCGGCAGCCGCTGGAGCGCGTGGACGTCGTCCAGCCCGTGCTGTGGGCGGTCATGGTGTCGCTCGCCGAGGTGTGGCGCGCGCACGGGGTCCGGCCCGCCGCGGTCGTCGGACACTCCCAGGGGGAGATCGCCGCCGCCTGCGTGGCCGGTGCGCTCTCCCTCGCCGACGGCGCCCGCGTCGTGGCCCTGCGCAGCCAGGCCATCGCCCGCGAACTCTCCGGCCGCGGCGGCATGATGTCGGTGGCCCTGCCCGAGCCCCGGGTGCGCGAGCTCGTCGCCCGTTACGACGGCCGGGTCTCCGTGGCCGCCGTCAACGGTGCCACCTCCGTGGTGCTGTCCGGCGACGCCGACGCCCTCGACGAACTGCGCGAGACGATCGTGGTCCGAGGCGACCGCGCCAAGCGGCTCCCCGTGGACTACGCCTCGCACTCCGCGCACGTCGAGTCGATCCGGGAGCAGCTGCTCGCCGACCTGGCGGGCGTGCAAGCCAGGCCCGCCGAGGTGCCGTTCTACTCCACCGTCAGCGGTGCCCGCATCGACACCACCGGCCTGGACGCCGGGTACTGGTACACCAACCTGCGGCAGAGCGTGCTGTTCGAGCCGGCCACGCGCACCCTGCTCGACGCCGGGTACGGCGTGTTCGTGGAGTGCAGCCCGCACCCGGTGCTGCTGCACAGCATCGCCGAGACCGCCGACGCCGCGGGCGCCGACATCACCGGCCTGGGCTCGCTGCAGCGCGACAACGGTGGCCCCGAGCGCGTCCTGGCCGCCCTGGGCGAGGCCTTCGTCGCCGGCGTCCCGGTCGACTGGTCGGCCGTGTTCACGGGCATGCCGGTGCGCTCCGCCGATCTGCCCACCTACGCCTTCCAGCGCGAGCGTTACTGGCTCGGCCGCTCGGCCACCACCGGCGATGTCACCGCCGCCGGGCTGCAGACCACCGGCCACCCGCTGCTGGGCGCCGCTGTCCCGGTCGCCGAGGGCGGCACCCTGTTCACCGGCCGCCTCTCCACCGCCACCAACCCCTGGCTCGCCGACCACGCCGTCGCCGGCACCACCCTGCTGCCCGGCACCGCCCTCGTCGAGCTGGCCCTGGGCGCCGGCCACGACCTCGGCTGCGGCCACCTCACCGAACTCACCCTCCAGGTACCGCTGGTGCTTCCCGACCAGGGCGCGCTCCAGCTGCAGCTGCACGTGGCCGCCGCCGACGACTCCGGGCACCGCACGCTGAGCGTGCACTCCCGTCCCGAAGGCGCCGACGACACCGCCTGGACCCAGCACGCCACCGGCCTGCTGGCCCCGCAGACCGCTGAGCCCTCCTTCGACCTCACCGCCTGGCCGCCCCAGGGCGCCGAGCCCGTACCGGTCGAGGACGCCTACGCCCGGCTGGCCGGCCTCGGCTACGACTACGGGCCCGCATTCCAGGGGCTGCGCGCGGTATGGCGGCGCGGCGACGAGATCTTCGCCGAAGTCGAACTGCCCGTCGAAGCCGAGGGTTTCGCCCTGCACCCGGCCCTGTTCGACGCCGCCCTGCACGCCGACGGCCTCGGCGCCGAAGCCACCGACGGCCAGGACACCGCCCGGCTGCCCTTCGCCTGGACCGGGGTCTCGCTGTACGCGGCCGGGGCCACCGCCCTGCGGGTCCGGCTGCACGGCGACGAGACCCTGACCGTCCAGCTCGCCGACCCGACGGGCGCTCCGGTCGCCGAGGTCGAGGCCCTGGTCTCCCGGCCCGTCGACCCGGCCGCACTGACGGCCACGGCCCACACGGACGACCTGTACCGCCTGGACTGGCCGGCGCTGCCCGTCACCGAGACGCCCGCACCCGAATACGCCGTCCTGGGCGAACGCGGCCTGACCGCGCTCGACACCGTGCCCGCGTGGGTGGTGCTGCCGGCCGGCGGCGACGAACCGGTCACCGGCGCCCGCCGTGAGACCGAGCGCGTGCTGGCCGCCGTACAGGAGTGGCTGGCTGATGAACGCACCGCCGCCGCACGGCTGTTGGTGTTCACACAGGGCGCCGTCGCGGTGGGGGAGGAGGACGTCACCGATCTGCCGGGCGCCGCCGTGTGGGGCCTGATCCGGGCCGCGCAGGGGGAGCACCCCGGGCGGTTCGTGCTGGTGGACTCCCGTGACGGCGAGTCCCATGACGGTGACGGCGCCGTGGCGGCCGCGGTGGCCGCCGCCGAAGCCTGCGGCGAGCCCCAACTCGCCCTGCGCGACGGCGCGGTGCGCGTCCCCCGGCTCGCCCGCGCCCACCCGCACGGACAGGCGCCGAGCCTCGACCCGGACGGCACGGTGCTGATCACCGGCGGCACCGGTGTCCTCGGGGCCCTGGTCGCCCGGCACCTGGTCGCCGAACACGGCGTACGCCGGCTGGTGCTGGCCGGGCGCAGTGGCACTGCCGCCGACGACTTCGCCGACGTCGACGCGGAGATCGTCGTGGCCCGCTGTGACGCCGCCGACCGCGACCAACTGGCCCGGCTCATGGCCGAGGTGCCTGCTGCCCACCCGCTGACCGCCGTCGTCCACCTCGCCGGCGTCCTCGACGACGGGCTGGTGACCGACCAGACCGCCGAGCGCCTGGACGCCGTACTGCGGCCCAAGGCCGACGCGGCCTGGCATCTGCACGAGCTGACGCGCGACCTCGACCTCACCGCCTTCGTCCTGTTCTCCTCCGCCGCCGGCACGGTCGACGGCGCCGGGCAGTCCGCCTACGCCGCCGCCAACGCCTTCCTCGACGCGCTGGCCGCCCACCGCAGGCACCACGGCCTGCCCGCGCACTCGCTCGCCTGGGGCTTCTGGGAGCAGCGCACGGGACTGACCGCCCACCTCACCGACGCCGACGTGGAGCGCATGGCGCGCGCCGGCGTCCGCCCCCTCCCCACCGAGGAGGGCCTGCGCCTGCTCGATGCCGCCCTGGCCGCCGACGAGCCGCTGCTGCTCCCGGTCGGCCTGGACCTGGCCGTCCTGCGCCGCGCCGGCGACGTGCCGGCCGTACTGCGCGGCCTGGTGCCCGCTCGCGCCGCCCGCCGCACCGCGGCCTCCCGCACCGACTCCGGGTCGCTCGCCGACCGGCTGGCCGCCCTCGGCGCCTCCGAACGCGAGGCGGCTCTGCTGGAGTTGGTCCGCACGAACGTGGCCGCCGTGCTCGGGCACGGCGGTGACATGACGCTCGATGTGCGCCGCTCGTTCCGCGAGACCGGCTTCGACTCGCTGACCGCGGTGGAACTGCGCAACCGCCTCGGCAACGCCGTCGGCCTGCGGCTGCCCGCCACCCTCGTCTTCGACTACCCCGACGCGGGCGCGCTCGTGGGATACCTGCGGACGGAACTCTTCGGTGCGCAGGCCGAGTCCGCCGCCGAAGTCGCCGTACCGGGACCGGGTGAGGACGAGCCGGTCGCCATCGTCGCCATGGCCTGCCGCTACCCCGGCGGCGTCAGCACCCCCGAGGACCTGTGGCGGCTGCTCGCCGACGGCGGCGACGGCATCGGCGCCTTCCCCGCCGACCGCGGCTGGGACCTGGACGGCCTGTACGACCCGGAGCCCGGCAAGGCCGGTCACTGCAGCACCCGGGCGGGCGGATTCCTGTACGACGCCGCCGACTTCGACCCGGACTTCTTCGGCATCGGCCCGCGCGAGGCCCTGGCCATGGACCCGCAGCAGCGACTGCTGCTGGAGACGTCCTGGGAGGCGCTGGAGCGGGCCGGCATCGACCCGCACGCCGTGCGCGGCAGCCGCACCGGTGTCTTCGCGGGCATCATGTACCACGACTACGGCAGCCGGCTGCACCACGTCCCCGAGTCCGTGCGCGACTACCTCGGCAACGGCAGCCTCGGCAGCGTGGCCTCCGGCCGGGTCGCCTACGCCCTCGGCCTGGAGGGCCCGACGCTCACGGTCGACACGGCGTGCTCGTCGTCCCTGGTGGCGCTGCACCTGGCCGCGCAGGCGCTGCGGCAGGGCGAGTGCACCCTGGCACTGGCCGGCGGCGTGTCCGTGATGTCGACCGTCGACACGTTCGTGGACTTCAGCAGGCAGCGCAACCTCGCCGCCGACGGCCACGCCAAGTCCTTCGCCGACGGCGCGGACGGCACGGCCCTGTCGGAAGGCGCCGGCATGCTCGTCCTGGAGCGGTTGTCGGACGCGCGGGCCAACGGGCATCCGGTGCTGGCCGTCGTCCGCGGCTCCGCCGTCAACCAGGACGGTGCCTCCAACGGACTCACGGCGCCGAACGGTCCCTCGCAGCAGCGGGTGATCCGGCAGGCGCTGGCGGCGGCCCGCCTGGAGGCCGCCGACGTGGACGCCGTCGAGGCGCACGGCACCGGTACGACGCTGGGCGACCCCATCGAGGCCCAGGCGCTGCTGGCCACCTACGGCCAGGACCGCGAGGCGCCACTGTGGCTGGGCTCGGTGAAGTCCAACATCGGGCACACCCAGGCCGCCGCCGGAGTCGCGGGCGTCATCAAGATGGTCATGGCGATGGGCAACGGCGTCCTGCCGAAGACCCTCCACGTCGACGCCCCGTCCACGAAGGTCGACTGGGACGCCGGAAGCGTGCGCCTGCTGACCGAGGAGCAGGCCTGGCCGGCGACGGAACGCCCGCGCCGCGCCGCTGTGTCGTCCTTCGGTATCAGCGGCACCAACGTCCACACCATCATCGAAGAGGCACCGGCCGAAGAGGCCGTGGCCGACGCAGCACCGGCCCCGCTCCTGCCGCTCGTGCTCTCCGGCGCCACCCCCGAGGCGCTGGCCGCTCAGGCCACGCGGCTGCGCGAGGTCGCCGACCAGCCGCTGCCCGACCTCGCCCGCTCCCTCGCCACGGGCCGCGCCGCCCTCACCCACCGGGGCGCGGTGGTCGCCCGCGACCGGCACGAACTCCTCGCCGGACTCGCCGCGCTGGCCGACGGAACCGCCGCCGACACCGTGGTCCGGGGCCGCCCCGCCGGCGGCAGGACGGCCTTCCTCTTCACCGGCCAGGGCGCCCAGCGCGCGGGCATGGGCCGCGGTCTGTACACGGCCCACCCCGCCTTCCGTACGGCGCTCGACGAGGCCTGCCAGGCGCTCGACGCCCACCTGGACCGCCCCCTGCGGGACGTGATGTGGGCCGGACCCGGCACCGAGGAAGCCGACCTCCTCGACCACACCGTCTACACGCAAAGCGCCCTGTTCGCCGTGGAGACGGCCCTGTACCGGCTGCTGGAGTCCCAGGGAGTCCGCCCGGACTGGCTGGCCGGCCACTCCATCGGCGAACTGACCGCGGCGCACGTGGCCGGAGTCTGGGACCTGGCGGACGCCGCCCGGCTGGTCGCCGCGCGCGGCCGGCTGATGCAGGCCCTGCCCGCCGGGGGCGCGATGCTCGCCGTGGACGCCACCGAGGACGAGGTGCTCCCTTACCTCGGCCCCGAGGTGTCCATCGCCGCCGTCAACGGGCCCCGCGCGGTCGTCGTCTCCGGCGCCGAGGCCGCCGTGGAGGCCCTCGCCGAGAACTTCTCCGGGCGCCGTACGAAGCGGCTGCGGGTCAGCCACGCCTTCCACTCCCCGCTGATGGACCTGATGCTGACGGAGTTCGAGAAGACCGCCCGAGAACTGCGCTACGCGCCGCCCGCGATCCCGGTCGTTTCCAACGTCACCGGAGCGCGCGCCGGCGAGGACGAGCTGTGCGACCCCCAGTACTGGGTCCGGCATGTCCGCGAGGCCGTCCGCTTCGGCGACGGCGTCCGCACGCTGGAGGCCGACGGGGTGCGCACCTTCCTCGAACTCGGCCCCGACGCCGTCCTGTCGGCCATGGGCGCCCATGCCGTCGTGGACGCCGAACGGTCGGCCTTCGTCCCGGCGCTGCGCCGCGACCGTGACGAGGAACAGACCTTCGCGACCCTCCTCGGCACCGCCCACGCGCGGGGTCTGACCGTCGACTGGGAGGAGGTGTTCGCCGGCACCGGTGCGCGCCGCACCGACCTGCCGACCTACCCCTTCCAACGGCAGCGGCTGTGGCTGGACGACGCGCCCGGCGCGGTCACCGACGCCGGCGGGCTGGGCCAGGCGCCCGCGGGGCACCCGATGCTCGGCGCCGCGATCGAGCTGGCCGGTGACGACCGGGTGGCCCTGACCGGCCGCCTGTCCCTGGCCACCCACCCCTGGCTCGCCGATCACGCCGTGGCGGGCGTCGTCCTCGTCCCGGGCAGCGCCTTCGTCGAACTGGCCGTCCAGGCCGGCGACCGCACGAACTGCCCGCAGGTGGAGGAACTCACCCTGGAACGGCCCCTGGTCCTGCCCGAACACGGCGCCGTCCACCTCCAGGTGGCCGCCGCGGCCCCCGACGCCGAGGGACGCCGGCAGCTGACCGTGCACGCCCGCCCGGAGGGCACGGACGGCGACTGGACCCGGCACGCCACCGGCGTCCTCGCCCCGCGCACCACACCCGAACCGGCCGCCGACACGACCTGGCCGCCCGCCGGAGCCGTACCGGTGGACGTCACCGGCACCTACGACCACCTTGCCGAACAGGGCTACCACTACGGCCCGTTGTTCCGCTGCCTGCACAGGGCCTGGCGCCTCGGCGAGGAGGTCTGTGCCGAACTCGCCCTGCCCGACGGTGACGCGGCCGACGGCTTCGGACTGCACCCGGCGCTGCTCGACTCCACGCTGCACGCCATCGACCTGCTCGACGGCCAGGACCCGACCGTGATGACCCTGCCGTTCTCCTGGGAGGGCGTCACCCTGTACGCCACCGGCGCCACGGCCGTCCGGCTGCGTCTGACCCCGCACGGCACCGACCACATGACCCTGCGCCTGTACGACGGTTCCGGGGCGCCCGTGGCCGAGGTGACCTCGCTGCGCATCCGCCAGGTCACCGCCGAGCAGCTGAACGCGGCCGCACCCGCACCCGGCGACCTGTTCCGGGTGCGGTGGACCGCGCTGCCGGTGACCGCCGACGGCTCCGCTCCCGCGCCCCGCACCCTCACCGTGGACCCCGCGAGCGGCGCCGATCTGCCGGCGCTGGCCCGCGAGACCGCCGTACAGGCGCTCGCCGCGCTGCGACAGCATCTCGCCGGGGCACCGGACAGCGCGCCGCTGGTGGTCCTCACCCGGTCCGCCGTCGCCGTCCACGCCGACAGCTCACCCGACCCGGCGCAGGCCGTGATCTGGGGCATGGTCCGGGCGGCCGCCGTCGAACACCCCGGCCGGTTCGTGCTCGTCGACACCGACGACGCCCCGGCCTCGGCCGCCGCCCTCCCGGCCGCCGTCGCCACCGGCGCACCCGAACTCGCCCTGCGGGCAGGCACGGTGTACGTACCGGAACTGGCCAGGACCGGAGCGGAGGAGCCGGCCGGAGCGCCCGCCCTGGACCGGCAGGGCACCGTCCTCGTCACCGGCGGCACCGGGAGCCTCGGCCGGCTGATCGCCCGGCACCTGGTCACCCGGCAGGGCGTACGCCGTCTGCTGCTGGCCGGCCGCGGCGGGCGCCTGCCCGAGCCCGGCGCTCTGGACGACCTGGCCGCGCTGGGCGCGACCGTGACCGTGGCCGCCTGTGACGTCACCGACCGGGCCGCGCTCGCCGAACTGCTCGCGTCCGTGCCGGCCGAGCACCCGCTGACCGCCGTGGTGCACGCCGCGGGTGTCCTGGACGACGGGCTGCTCACCGACCTCACCCCCGAGCGGCTGGACGCCGTCATGCGGCCCAAGACCGACGCCGCCTGGCATCTGCACGAGCTGACGCGCGACCTCGGCCTCACCGCGTTCGTCCTGTTCTCCTCCGCCGCCGGCACTCTGGGCGCGGCGGGCCAGGCCAACTACGCCGCCGGGAACGCCTTCCTGGATGCCCTGGCCGCGCGGCGCCGCACCGAGGGGCTCCCGGCCCTGTCGCTCGGCTGGGGACTGTGGGACACGGGCGAGGGCATGGCGGCCGGGCTCGGCGAGACCGAGCTGCGCCGGCTGGCCCGCGACGGCATCCTGCCGCTGCCCGCCGACCGTGCGCTGGTCCTGTTCGACCGGGCGCTCACGGCCGACGCCACCCCGGCCGCCGACCGGGCCCTGCTCCTGCCGGTCCGCGTCCAGGTCACCGACGATGCCCCCGCCCTCGTACGGGGCCTCGCCCCGACGGCCGTGCGACGCACCGCACGCGCGGCCGCCGAGACCCCGGCGTCCGTCGCGGCACTGCCGGAGCGGCTGGCCCGGCTGAGCGCCGCCGACGCGCTGAAGCTGCTGGTGGAGACGGTGTGCGGACATGTCGCCGACGTCCTCGGCCACGGCTCCGGCAGCGCCGTCGACCCCCAGCGCTCCCTGGGCGACCTGGGCGTGGACTCGCTGGCGGCACTGGAACTGCGCAACCGGCTCAGCGCCGGCACCGGCCTCAGGCTGTCCACCACCCTCACCTTCGACTACCCGACCTCCGAGGCCCTGGCCCGGCACCTTTTCGAGGAACTCGGCTTGGAAACCGCCGATGACGTCGTCGACATCGAAGCCGAAGTGGTGCGTCTGGAGGCGATGCTGGGGGCGGCGCTGGACTCGGACGGGTGCGACGAGGAGCAGCGCGCCCGGGTGGCCGCTCGGCTGCGCACACTCAGCGCCCAGTGGGACGGCACGGGGGAGTGGCGGGAGAACCAGGCCGGTTCCAGCGGCGAGAAGGGGCTGGAGACGGCCACGGCCGACGAACTCTTCGGCATCCTCGACGACGAACTCGGCAGCTTGAACTGAGGTCTGTGTCCGCACGGCTGACAGAGCGCGGCCCCACCGGTGGAGTCACCGGTGGGGCCGCGCTCCGTTGCGTGGACGACGAGAGGGAGCGCTCTCAGGACAGGCACGAAGAAAGGGAGCGCTGTCAGCCCGTGGACGAGTGCGTGCTGGCCCAGCGGTCCGACAGCTTCGGTATGCGGTGCTCCAGCATCTTCGACGGCAGCTCCGAACGGCTGGCCACCTGCAGTTTGCGGTAGACCCGGGTGAGGTGTTGCTCCACCGTGCTGATGGTGACGTGGAGCCGGCCGCTGATCTCGCGGTTGGTGTACCCGAGCGCGGCCAGCCCGGCGACCCGGCATTCCGCGTCGCTCAGGATGGCGGGGCCGTCCTCGGACTCGGGACTCTCCGGCCGCGCGGGATCCTCCAGCAGATGTGCGTCGACCGGCGACTCGATGTGGCAGGCCTCGGCCTCCTGCGCCGCCTGCCGGGCCACCAGCCGGGCCCGGGCGTACTCGCCCAACTCGTAGTGGGCCGCGGACAGGTCGGCGTACGCCTGCGCCAGCGCGTACCGGTCCCCGCAGGTCTTGAGCAGGTCGATCGACTCACGCAGCAGCGAGGCCCGGCGGTGCGGCTTGCAGGTCGCGGCCAGCAGACGCAGCGCCATGGCGCGCGCCCGGGAGCTGTGGCCTCCGGGCAGCCGCAGCTGCTCCTCGGCCCACTCCCGGGCCGTACGGGCCTTGCCGATCCGGAGGTTGGCCAGGGCCAGGTCGGACCGCCAGGGGATGCCCTTCTGGAGACTGGGGTTGCCTTCGCGCAGCAGCCGTCCGCAGGTCTCGAAGTCGTTGAGCGCGGCGAAGGGCCGGTCGGTGGCGAGGTAGTGGTGGCCGCGGGCGCGCAGGTACTGGATGCCGAACACGGTGCGGAACATCTGCTCGGGCACATCGTGGCCGAGCAGTTCCTCGGCCTCGGCGTAGGAGCCCATGGCCGTGTACGCGGCGATCGCCGTCGACAGCGGGAGACCGATGAGCACCCCCCAGCTCTGGGCGCTCAGTGTGCCGAGAGCGGTGAGCGCGCCCTGCGACGCGGTGGTCACGTCTCCCTGCAGCAGGGCGATCTCCGCCCGGATGCTGCCGAGCAGGGCCTGCCATGTGGTCGCACGGCGCTCGACGGCGCGCTCCAGCAGCGCGTCGCAGGCTTCTGCGGCGAGCGCCGGCCGGTCCGCGTGGGCGATCGCCAGGAGCGACATGGCCACCAACTCCAGGTTGAGATGGTCCAGTTGGTGTCCCTGGAGGGCCTGGGCGACGGCCGCCGCGGAGTCGTCGGTCGCCTCACCGCCGATGAGCGCCGCGACCCGGGCGCCCAGTCCACCGGTGTCGGCGTGCGTGGGGCGGCGGCGCGGGTCGAAGCCGGCGACCGGGGCGCCCTTGCCGGGCAGCGCCACGCCGTAGAACCACTGCCGTACGAACTCCACCTCGGCGACGATCTGGGCGTCGGTGGGCGACTGGGCGTGGACGAGGCTGGCGACCGCCTGGGCGGCCAGTTCGGTGTCGCCCCGCCACAGCATGTAGCGCAGGACGGTGGCGGTGTCCCGCATGCTCAGGCCGCCGTCCAGCGCGTCCTTGCGCAACGGTTCCAGATGCGGTCCGGCGGCTGCCGGGTTGGTGCGCCACTCCGCGCGGGCCAGCGCCACGGACAGGGCGTGGCGTTCGAGGTCGTCGGCGCAGTCGCGCAGGACCAGACCGAGGTAGTCGGTGCAGCGCTCCACATCGTCCGCGGCGAGAGCCTGTTCGGCGGCGGCGCGCAGGATGGCCGCGCCCCAGCCCTCCGGGACGAGGCCCGCGGCATGGAGGTGCCGCGCCACCTCTACGGCGGGCACACCGGAGCGGTACAGCAGGTGGGCGATCCGGCCGTGCAGGTCGGTGCGCAGGGCGGCGTCCATGTCCTCCAGGACGGCCGCGGCGGCGGTGGGGTGTCGGAAGGCGTGACCGTCCAGCAGACCCGCGGAGTTGAGAGCGTCGACGGCTTCCTGGGTGCCGGCCGCGGTGGTACCGGTGAGCTCTCCGACGGCGACGGTGCCCGCGAGGGTGCCAAGGGCGGCCAGGACGCGGGCCACGCGCACATGGCTCGCTTCACCGCGGTGCAGCAGCGACAGCACCGCCTGGCGGTAGGCGGCGCCGGCGACGGGCCGGCCGATCTCGGGGCCGAAGCGTGTGCTGTCGTCCAGCAGGGCGTGCACGAGAAGGGGGTTGCCCGCGGTGGCCCGGTGGTAGGCGCCGCGGAGGGTGTCAGGCAGGGCGTGTCCGGCCTGTGCGGCGAGGAGTTCGCCGACGCTCACCTCCGACAGCGGCGCCAGCCGTACCCGTCGGTGCGGCTGGCGCAGGAGTTCCGTGTGCGCGGGCGAGCGTATGTCGCTGAAGTGTCCTGAGGTGGCGCACACCACGAGCAGGCGCCGGGAGCGGCTGCGGCGCAGCAGGCGGACGATGGTCTGGAACGAGGCCCGGTCCATGGCGTGGGCGTCGTCCACGGCGATCACCAGAGGGCGCTCGTCGGCCAGGCGCAGGAGGGCCTCGGCGGCCTCTTCTCCGGCGGGCGCATGCCCGAGTCGGTGCCCGGGCGGCCAAGAACGGCGGTTTTCCGGCCGGGAGTTCATTGCGGGCGGGGCGTGGTGGGGTACGGCGCACTCCGCCTCGGCGTTTCGCAGTAATTGCCTGACGAGGCTCATCGGACGATCCTGCTCCGTCGAGCATGTCGTACCGGTCAGTATGCGCGCATCGGTGCTGTTCAGCGTGGTGAGGAATTCGTGCACCAGCTGGGTCTTGCCGGATCCGGGGCCGCCTGTGATGATCACGAGCCGGCCATGTCCTCGCGCACTGTCTGTGAACGCCTCGCCCAGGACCTGTAGTTCCCTCGTACGACCGAAAAGTTGCATCGTGAGTCCCCCCTAGATTGTTTTTCCGAGTGACGTCATGCCCTGTTTCTCGCGTCACGAGGCGGCGGCGCGCGCCGGTCCGTCGGAGAGTTTGTAAGGGCTACGGCACTGCCGCAAAGGCGGCGCGCCGGACTTGTCCCGGGTCTGGCGAACGGCACCTGACAGGATGTGGAACGGAAGCGGAACCGGCTGGTCAGGCCTGCTGTCCGGAGACGCCTCGGGGAAGGATGTGTCACCACACCGCCACGCCGACGTGCCGAACGCCTTCCGTCCGTCTGCCGGTGTGCGCAACCGCACCGTCAAAGACGCGTCGCATCCTGTGGTCCCCTTGTCGCGTACCTGCGGACCGGTCGCAATGCTCGTCCCATTGCCGTGCCGATACTTACCGCCGGTAGCACCACGGATGATTCGGAATCCGTGGGCGAATGGTTTCGGTCAAATTCTGGCTGGCGCTGTCTCGGTCGTCCGCGGTTTTGCTGGTCGAGTGCCAAATCAAGAATAGATGCTCATAGCAGAAACAGACGCTATCTGTCTAGGCCAACGTTGTCAACTGCCCCTCTTGCCGTGTCACTTGCCTACTCTTCGGGCGGTCCGGCGAGGCGTCCTTTTACAGTCCGTTAATTTGCCGGACGGTTAAGGAAAGGAACCGGTCACGGTCAATCGTGACTTCGGTCACGGGAAAGCGCTTCCCCTGCCCGTTCGGGCAACGCATTTGTCTCGGGGCCTCTGACTTTCACCGCCGCGTCAGGAATGCCGTCACCGTCCACCACTGACGTGAGCCGCAGATGTGGACGCCACGTGACGCACCATGCTCGGCCTGCCTGACCTGCCCGAAGCCGGTGTCGGGCCGCCGCTGTTCGCTCAAACACGGCGCCGCGGCATGCCGAGAGATGAACTTTTCCCGCGCCGAGGGAACTGCGTCACACTTTTCGGCGCGCCGGGGCTCGGCACGCTGCATCCATGCATCAAGTGGCCCCAGGCCGGCCGCCCTCGTGCCCGGAGACGGGCGCTGCCATCAGGGTCATCGGGCGGTGCGACGAACTGATCGAGGGGGTGCGGGCGTCGGGCCGATGCTCGCCGCCATGGCGACGGCGCTGAACGGCTGACCGGCACGTCCGGTCGACGCACGGTTCGCCGTCGCCCTGCGCGTGGACGCGACGGCTGCCAGATCCTCGTCACGTGGGAACCGACGCGCATTCCGGTCGAGAGCAGGTTGGGCGTGGGCTCGCTGGAGGTCACCAGCATCACGGCGAGCTCGGTCGTCGTACAGGCCTCGGGCGAGGGCGTGTTCCTGTCCACGTCGGTGAGCGAGGGAGGCACCGGCAGCCTCAACGGGCTGCGCTTCCGGGTGGTGGATGTCCACGACGGGCAGGCCGTGCTCGACTTGTCTCCGAAGAAGTAGCCTGTCGGCGGGGTCGCGGAGGGGCCGGGGCGAGGCTTCACCCCGTGTGCCCCCAAGGTCGTGTGAGAGCAGGTGCCTGGTCTCCTGTCAGGTGGGATCTCCTCGGCGCTTCTGGGCCGCCGTGGTAAGGGGTGGGGGGTTGTTGTGCCGATGGCTGGAATCGCCGGGATGCCAGGATCGACGGGGGGAAGCGCCAAACCTGTGGGCAGGGCCCGCACACTTGCTCAGGTGTACCGGCACTTCGGTGAAGTCGACGCCGCCGGAACATCGCCGCTGTACGAGCGCGTCGCCGTCGCCCTGAGCGAGTCCGACGAGGCGCTACGCGCCATAAAGGCGGCGCCTGCGCGCAAGCGGCACCCCACGGTGATCCTCGCCGCGCTGCACGACCTCGCCCTCGCCGGACGCGCGCCGGCGCTTGCCGCGGCCTATGCCGCTGCGGACGGCGACGCCGCCGCCGACGCGGCGATCGACACGCTGCTGCGCATGACCGACTCGGTCGTGGCCATCGCCGTGCGCCGGAAGACGCGGACCAACGAGACCGGACGCTGCGCCGTGCTGTATCCGGCCATCGCCGAGGTGGCGCGCCGGGCAGGCGCGCATGCGGTCGGGCTGATCGACGTGGGCTGTTCGGCCGGGCTCGATCTCCAAGTCGATCGCGTGGGCATCACGTACAGCAACGGACAGTCGCTGGGCGACCCGTCATCTCCCGTGCAGCAGTCGTCGTCGATCGCGGGAGGCCGACCCGTCCCGACGCGGGCGATGCCCGAGGTCGTCGCCCGGATCGGCGTCGACCTCGATCCGGTCGACGTGACCGACGCGGAGGACGCCCGGTGGTTGCGCGCCTGCGTGTCGCCGGATCAGCCTGAGCGGATCGCGAGGCTCGAAGCGGAGATGTCGTTGGCGGCGAAAGCCCCTCCCACACTGCTGCGGGGTGATGCCGTCGAGGTGCTGCCGGACGCCTTCGCCCGCGTGCCCGAGGACGCTCTGCCTGTCGTCACCACGACGTGGACGCTGTCGCACTTCCCGCTCGAGCGCCGGCTGCGCTTCCTGCACCGGCTCGACCAAGCGGCGGCAGGCCGGGCGGTGGCCTGGGTGTCAGCGGAGGGGGTCGGAGTCGCGCCGTCGATACCGACACTCGGCGATCGCCGCGCCTCCGGACACAGCATCATCGGTCTGGCGGTGTTCGACCGGACAGCTCTGCGCGCCGAGGCCATTGGCCGCTGCTGGTCGCAAGGCCGTTTGCTGGCGTGGCTGGCAGACTCTTGATGCCCGGCCAGGGGTGAAGAGGTCGCGTGTGGTCATGGGTGCCGCGCAGTGGCGCGGTGGACAGCGTCGGCAGGATCAGCAGGATCGGCGCGAACTGCTTCAGCGTCTGAATCTGCGGCTTCTTGCGGCTGGTCCTGCGCACAGGACAGCACGATCCTCCGACGAGGTCGAAAGGGGCCCGCTACAAAACAACGCGATACCTTCGCGTTCATTCATGCAGGCCCTTCCGTCGGGTCTGCGGCGCAGCGGCGGGCTCGCCCTGGCGCGCGAGTCGTCGGCCGAGTGCGACTCCGACCGCCCCGCCCGCGCACGTCGCGGTGCCGTGGAAGCGAGGAACCGGCGGCGGCATCAGTAAGAGCGGTGGTTCCAAGAGGTCGAGGTCGACAAGCGGCGGCGGCTCCTTCCGCCACAGCTACGGCGGCTCGTCCTCCGGAACGAAGAAGATGCCCCTGTGGCAGGCGATCCTGTTCCTGCTCGGTCTGGGATGCCTGGCTGTCTGGGGCATCGTCAAGCTCGTACGCAAGGTCCGGAAGGTTCTCAGCGCCTAGCACGCGCCGGGGAGGCCCGCTACTCCCGCCATGTGCCGTCGCGCATGACAAGCCTGCCGCGTAGTTCCGGCTCCCCGCGCCAGGCACGCACGGTCTTCGGCACCACACGGATGTAGAGGAAGGGTCCTTCCTCCGCGCGCGGATCCCACCCGAACTTGCCGGCGAAGGCTTCCGCTGCTTCGTCAGGCACTTCCGTGTCCGGGAAACACTCCGCCTCACCCTGGAGAAGCACCACATCGAAGGTGTCCGGAAGCCCCAGGTGCACGCGGGGCTCCTTACGGACGTTCCGCGCGGTCACGGAGGTGGCACCGGTGCACATCCACACCGCTCGCCCGTCCCACAAGAACCACAGGGGCACCTGATGCGGCCCATGATCGGGGTGCGCCGTCGACACCCATACATCCCTCTCGGCAGCAAGCCGTGCCAGCGTGTCACGCCTGCGTTCCACTGTCTGGCGACGAACGATCCCGGTGTTCTCCATGAGCGCCGACCCTAGCCAGGATGATCGAATCGCACATGGGGCACGGGACCTAGGCCCGGAGACGTATGAACCCCTCGGTCGAACCTCCCGGCTAAACCTCTCAGCCCGTACCTCGCGGACAGAGTCACTCGACCGGCCTACAGTCCTGCCGTCTCGGCGTGCCGAGTACCCCCATTCGGCGCAAGCTGGAAGCGGACCGATTGCCGTTGCCGTTCCCGTGGTCACTGTCGTGCCGGGAGGCATCATGGTTGTGCTAGCCCTGCTCGTGCCGGTGATGCTGCTACTCGTCCTGTTCGCGCTGGACCTCTACGAGGATCTCCTGTTCCCCCCGTCCTCGGCACCTCGGACGGAGCGGGACCCTTCCGACGGGAACGACCCCGGCGACACGTGACCTCGACCACGGCGGTGCCCCAGGGGCTGCCGGCACCGCCCTGCGACGCGCCGTCGCCGTAGCCCCGCTGTCCATCGCGCCGGCCGCAGCCCCGAGGAAATCGCCCGCCGGCTCGTGAGGGCTGCTACTCGCCGGCTCCTGAGGGCTGTTACAAGACAGCGACAAAGCGCCGATGAACGCCTGGCCCTCTCGTCACGTCATTTCTCATGACTACGCCAATCAACACGTAGTGCGCTTTCAGTGCAGAAATCCGACCTAGCTTGAGAAAAGGACATATCTGTGATGGTCTCGAAGCGACGCTCCCTGCGTATAGCCGTCGTCGGCGCCCTCGGCGCGGCCTCCGTCGCCCTCGCGGGCACCGCGATGGCCGCCACCCCCGCCGCGCAGGCCGCGTCTCCCGTCGCCGTTGTGCACAAGGCCCCGGCGGCCAAGGCCGCAAAGGCCGGCATCACCGCCACCCCGTCGGCGTCCTCGGTCCGCGCCTGGCAGCTGTTCCGGGTGACGGGCAAGACCACCGGCATCAAGGCCGGCACGAAGGTGACCCTCCAGCAGAAGCAGCGCGGCAAGTGGGTCAGCCTGCCCGCGTCCGCGCCGGTCCTGCGCAACGGTTCCTACTCGCTCGGCGTCAAGCTCGGCCTGAAGGGCAAGAACGACCTGCGCATCGTCAGCGGCAACACCGCCTCACCGGTCTTCAACGTGACGGTCCGCTGAGCCGTGCAGGCATAGCCCCCCACCGGCGCCCGGACCATCTCGCCCGCCCCAGCGGCGAGCCCGGGCGCCGAATACTCCACCCCGTACGACGAGTTCAGTCGCCCTGCTCCACCCGACCCACCGAACTCAGCTGAAACTGACCGGATTTGTCGTAGCCATCCGGCCGAACCGGGCGTAGACGGCCATGCCGTCGTCGACGATCGTGCGCTGTTCGTGGTTCAGCGTTCGAGCGGAAGCAGGGTGCCGGCTCGTTTCACCGTGCGGATGACGGGGGCTGTCTCGATCGTGTGGATCGCGTCGAGTGAGGCGATTCTCTCGGTCAGGTATCGCGCGAGGTCGAGGGAATCCCGGCAGTTGACGGCCGCGAGGAGATTGGTCGGCCCGGTGGTCTGTGCCACGAGCGAGGCTTCGGGATGGCCGGCCAGCGCGGCGGCCACGGCGGTGAGTTGAGAGGGGCGCACGGACATCCAGAGGCGGGCTTCGGCACGGAAGCCGAGGGCGGCCGGTGGGATGTCGACGAGGAAGGTGAGCACGCCGGCTCGGCGCAGGGCGGTGAGTCGGCGGCGAACGGTGGATTCGGACCAGCCGGTCGCGGCCGCGAGTTCGGTGTGGCTCGCCCGTCCGTCCCGTGACAGGACGTCGAAGAGGGGGCGGTCCGCCGGCCCGAGGGAGATGTCGGCGTCCTCGGCGGGCGGCGGGGCGAGCAGCGCGGCCTGTTCCGGGGTGAGACAGGCGGGCCCGGCCCAGTTGTTGGGCAGCGCGTGATGGCCGAGCAGCAGGTGGGCGGTGACGGAGGTGACGCGACTGGTTCTGGGGAGTCTGTGCAGGAGCAGGGCTTCGCTGTCGTCGGTGGTGGACGTCAGGGCGCTGCAGGAGATCTCGGTGCCGCCGGAGAGCAGATGGACGTAGGAGGTGTCGGGGCGGGCGGCCAGGGCTTTGGCGATGGCGGTGGCCGCGTCCGGCGTGCACTGGAGCCGGATGGTCCAGGCGTGGTAGCCGAGGCGGGCCCCGTTGAGGGTGCCGACCACGCGGAGGACGCCGGTGGTGCGCAGGCGACGGTAGCGGCGGGCGACGGTGTTCTCGGAGACGCCGAGAGCCTCTCCGACGAGGCGCAGCGGGGCCCGGCCGTCGATCTGCAGGGCGTGCACCAGGCCCCGATCGATGGTGTCGAGGGTGACGGTATCCGTCTTCATGGGGCATCAGTGTGCCGGTATTCGCCGCGAATGGACGGCTGGGTGGTGGCGGTCGGGAGTTGATCCGGACCGTGGAGGCGTCCGACACGTTCTGCGGAGGAAGCCTCATGCGCAAGTGGTGGCCGTTGGTGGTCGTCTGTCTCGGCACTTTCATGTTCCTTCTCGATACCACGGTGTTGTCCGTCGCCCTGCCCGACATCGGGGCGGGACTGTCCGCCCCGCTGTCCGCGCTGCAGTGGGTGGCCAACATCTACACGCTGGTCCTGGCCGTACTGATGCTCACCATGGGGGCGTTGGTGGACCGGTTCGGCGCGCGCACGGTGTACGTCGCTGGACTGGCGGTCTTCGGCGTAGCCTCGCTGGTCTGTGGCCTGTCCCCGAACGCGGGTGTACTGATTGCGGCCCGCGGAATGCAGGGCATCGGCGGCGCGGCGCTGGCCGTGACCACGTTCGCCCTGATCGGCGCCGTCTACCGGGGACCCGACATGGGGCGGGCCATGGGCGTTTTCGGTGCGGTGACCGGCCTGGCCGCCGCCGTCGGGCCGATGATCGGCGGCGCCCTCACCCAGTACTTCAGCTGGCGGGCGGTCTTCTTCCTCAACCTTCCCCTTGTCGCCGTGACCGTCGCACTGGCCCTGCGGGTCCTGGCCGCAGGAAGGCGGGGCGCCGGGACGCGCATCGACTTGCCGGGCACGATCGCCTTCGCCGTATGTGCGGGCTCGCTCACCTACGCCCTGACGGTGGCCGGCGAAGAGGGCTGGACGTCCTTCAGGGTGCTGGGGCTGCTGACCCTCGCAGTCCTCTCGCTCATCGCCTTCGTCCGCGTCGAACTGCGCAGCTCCGCGCCCCTGCTGGAGGTACGACTGTTCTCCAAGGCGTCCTTCTCGGCCGTGCTGATGTGCGTGGTCGCCTCCACGGCCGCTTTCGCGGCGCTCGTCTACACCTCGCTGTGGCTCCAGTCCGGGCTCGGCCTGCGGCCGGTTCGCGCCGGGCTCGCGCTCATGCCACTCGCCCTGGCCTCCTTTGGCACCTCACTGATCAGCGGGCGCAGGCTCCATGGAAAGTCCCCGCGCGCGATCCTCGCCACTGGCCTGCTGCTGAGCGGGATCGGCTGCTTGCTGCAGACGGGGCTGGACGCCGGCTCGTCCGCCGGCTCTCTTACGGTGGGGCTGGCGGTCACCGGCATCGGTGTGGGGTTGATGGGTCCGGCCATGGGGGCAGCGGTCTTCGCGGCGCTGCCGCCGGAGCGGGGCGGCATGGCCGCTGGAGCCATGACCACGTTCCGGCAGCTGGGGCAGACACTCGGGGTCTCGGTCTTCGGCGTGCTGTTCCAGCACGCTGGTTCCACTCTGTCGGAGGGCCTGAACCGGGTGCTGATCGCCGCCGCTGCGACCGGGATCACCGGCTCCGTACTCGCCTATGTCTTCGTGCCGAAACCGGAGGATGCATCAGCGCCCGCCCGTCGGCGTCTCACCGGCTCCCGATGAACGTGCTGCCTGCGAGCCGCCTCGGCGGTCGGCTCGCAGGCAGTCGTCACCGGCGGGTGTGCCGTCTCGGAGGGGCGTGAAGTCGACGTCGAGCCTCAAGCCGTATACCTCGGACTGGATTCCGAACGGATCGTGTGCGTCGGCCCGTGCCGACTCCTCAGGCCCCCGTGCCGACGTCTCAGGCCCCCTGCCGACTTCTCAGGCTCCCGGCCCGGTACCGCCGTTCACAGCGATGCGAGGTTGTCGGTCAGGTCGGCCAGGCCGAGGGAGCCCTGGGTGAGGGCGTTCATGTGCCAGGTGCGCAGGTCGAAGTCGGTGCCCAGGCGGCGGCGGGATGCCTCGCGGCCCTGCAGCCAGGCGCGTTCGCCGAGCTTGTAGCCGATGGCCTGGCCGGGCCAGCCGAGGTAGCGGTCGATCTCGCTGGTACGGCGGGCGGTGTCGCTGCCGTGGTGGGCCGCCATGAACGCGGTGGCGAGGTCCGGGGTCCAGCGTTCGCCGGGGTGGAAGCCGGAGCCGACCGGAATGACGAGTTCCAGGTGCATGCCGATGTCGATGATCACGCGGATGATCCGGAGCATCTGCTTGTCCAGATAGCCCAGGCGGCGGGCGGGGTCGGTGAGGAAGCCCAGTTCGTCCATCAGACGCTCTGCGTACAGCGCCCAGCCTTCCTTGTTGGCGCTGACCGCGCCCAGGGTGATCTGGTAGTGGCTGAGGTGGCCTGCGGCGGCGGTCCATCGAGCGGTCTGCAGGTGGTGGCCGGGGACACCCTCGTGGTACCAGGTGCTGACGATCTCCCAGGTGGGGAAGGTCTGTTGACCCAGCGTCGGCAGGTACGTGCGCCCGGGGCGGCTGAAGTCGAGGCTGGGACCGATGTAGTAGGGCGCGCCCGAGCTGCCCGGGGGTGCGATCCTCGTCTCGACCCGGCGCAGCGGGCCGGAGATGTCGAAGTGCGTGCCGTCGAGGGCGTCGATCGCCTCGTCGATGATGTCCTGGAGCCAGGCTCGGATGTTCTCCTCACCGGTGATGGCATGTCCGTGCTGGTTCAGGTGATCCATGGTCTCGCGGACGGTGGCGCCCGGGAGGATCCGCTCGGCCTCGGCCTGCATCTCGGCGGCCGTCCGGTGGAACTCCTCCCAGGCCCAGGCGTAGGCCTCGGCCGGGTCCGGACTGATGCCGTTGGCCCAGCGGGCCGAGCGTAGATAGCGTTCGCGGCCTACGGCGTCCGGGGTGCCCTGCACGGCGGGCAGGTAGGTGCCGCGCAGCCAGTCGGCGAACTCCGCCACCGCGGCCGTCGCCCGATCCCCGGCGGCGTCCAGCTCGGGCCTGAGCCGATCCGGAGCGTCGGCCACGAGCGTGGCGAACCAGCTGGCGCCGCCGCCGTCCTGGCCGGTCCAGGCGGAGAGTTGACCGATGACGGCCCTGGCCTGCCGGGGCGCGCACAGCAGCCCGCGAGCGATGCCCTCGCCCAGGGTCGCCCGGTAGCCGTTCAGCGCGCCGGGCAGATGGCGCAGCCGCCCGGCGACGGCCGCCCAGTTCTCGTCGGTGTCGGTGGGCATCAGGGTGAAGATGTCGCGCACCTGGTGCAGGGGCGAGCTGACGTTGCGCAGCTCGCGGAAGTGGTCACCCGCCTCGTGCAGGGCGAGGCGCGCGGTCAGCCGCTCCCGTAGCAGCCGGGCGCAGTTGCGCTCGGCGCCTTCCCACACCGCACCGTCCTTCTCGGCGTCGCGCTCGATGACGTCGAGCACGGACAGCGTGCCGCGGGCCAGTTCGGCGAGCGCCTCGAAGCCCTCCGGTGACAGGTCGGGCTGCCGGTCGTCCTCGGGGCGCAGGCCGAGCCGGGTCGAGGTCATGGGGTCGAGGGCGGCGACCTGCGCGACATAGTCGTCGGCGATCCGGCGCGGGGTGCTGGGCGTCTCGGGCATGGTCCTCATGCTGGCGTACGGCCGCCGACGGTGTCAGCAGTGCCTCAGGTGTGGGGAGGCTGTTGGGGTGCCCTCGCCCTTGTGAGGTGGATGAGGTGCCCTCACCGAGGCGATCGCAGTCCAGGTAGCTCAGGTAGCTTCTGTGGGCTTGCCCAGGCCGTTGAGCAGGGCACGCGCGGCCAGGGTGAACTGGGGGCGGTCGAGCGGCGTGCGGAGGTGTGCGCGGCACGAAAACCAGGGCAGCGTCGTCACCACGACCGCATCGGCCGCTGGTCCTGCGTGAGCTGACCGACCGTCGTGGACAGCGACGTCAATGGATGTGCCAGGGCTGGCGGTTGGGTGTGCGCATGGTGGCCGTCTGCTTGGGGCGTGTAGGTCTGCGCATTCTCGCGAGAGGGGTTGACGGCCGCATTGGTCTAGGCCTTAATGGCACCAGTCTGTTCAGGTGAGCAGAGCGTATTCATAAAGATGAACGCTCACCCCATGCCTCTACCCCCACCAGCGCGCCTCCTGCGCTGCATCTGGAGGACACATGCGTCGAATCAGCCGGTACATGCTGGGAATTGCCGCCACGGTCGGCACCGCGGTAACCCCTCTCCTCGCCCCTCCGGCATCCGCCGCTTCCACGGCTCCTACGGCTCCTACGGCTTCTACGGCTTCTACGGCTTCTACGGCCTCTACGGCAGCCAATCCCGGTCCCGGCTTCCCCGCCCGCTACTCCGCGCCCTACGTGGAGACATGGAACTCCCCCTCCGCTCTCACCAGCGTGCGCAACGCCGCAGGGCAGAAGTACTTCACCCTGGCCTTCGTCATCGCCGGGAACGGCTGCGACGCGACGTTCAACGGTGACACGTCCATCACCGATGCCTCGTGGATCTCCGCCATCAACTCGCTCCGCGCGGCGGGCGGGGACGTCATCGTCTCCTTCGGCGGCGCCTCCGGAACAGAGCTGGGTGCCGCCTGTACGTCCGTCTCATCGCTCAAGGCCCAGTACAAGCGGGTGGTGGACAGTCTCAAGCTCACCCGCATCGACCTCGACATCGAAGGCTCGACGCTCGACAACACCGCGGCCAACGACCGGCGCGACAAGGCCTTGGCACAGTTGCAGAGCGAGTACGCGGCGGCAGGACATCATCTGGACGTCCAGTACACCCTCCCGGTCAACCCGACCGGCCTGGAACAGAACTCGGTCAATCTGCTCAACAACGCGAAGAGCAACGGGCTGAACGTCAACCTCGTCAACATCATGACGATGGACTACGGGCCGGCGATGGACATGGGCAAGGCCGCGACCGGCGCGGCAACAGCCCTGCACACCCAGCTCGGCCGGATCTGGACGGGAAAGAGCTCCGCGCAGCTGTGGGCCATGGAGGGGAACACTCCGATGATCGGGGTCAACGACACCAAGGCCGAGGTGTTCACCACCGCCAGCGCGAGCACGCTGGCGAACTTCGCCGCGTCCAAGGGTATTCAGGAGCTGTCCTTCTGGTCCCTGGGGCGTGACAAGGCCTGTGCGACCAACGGTCAGCTCTCCGACTCCTGCAGCGGCACCTCGCAGAGCGCATACCAGTTCACCCGGACGCTGCGATGACCGAGCGCGGCGCTGTCCTCGCCGACTTCATCCGATCGGCCCGGCGGCCGAACGAAGCCGCGCAGAATCCGTTCGGCGGCTAGTGCTTTGACCGGGATGGTTCGCCGGATTGGTGCTGCGGGCGGTTGGATGTGCGGTGGCGTCCGTTGATCCGACTGCTGGGGGTGTGGTGGCAGAGCCTGTCCGTGTGCGCAGGTTGACCGACCAGGAGGGGCAGAAGCTGCAGCAGATCGTGCGCCGGGGCAGCACCAGTTCGGTGCGGTTCCGTCGGGCGATGATGCTGCTGGCCTCGGCCGGCGGGAACCGGGTCCCGGTGATCGCTCAGCTGGTACAGGCTGATGAGGACACCGTTCGCGACGTGATCCACCGGTTCAACGAGGTCGGCCTGGCCGCTCTGGACCCTCGGTGGGCGGGAGGCCGTCCCCGCCTGCTCAGTCCTGACGACGAGGACTTCGTCGTCCAGACGGCCACCATCCGCCCGACCAAACTCGGCCAGCCCTTCACCCGCTGGTCCATCCGCAAACTCGCTGCCTACCTGCGCAAAGTCCACGGCCGCGTGATCCGGATCAGCCGCGAGGCGTTACGGTGCCTGCTCGCCCGCCGCGGCATCACCTTCCAGCGCACCAAGACATGGAAGGAATCACCCGACCCCGACCGCGACACCAAGCTCGACCGCCTCGAAGAGGTCCTGGACCGTTTCCCCGACCGGGTCTTCGCGTTCGACGAGTTCGGGCCGCTCGGCATCCGCCCCACCATGGGCTCCGGCTGGGCCCGGGCCGGTCACCCCGAGCGGCACCCCGCGACCTACCACCGCACCCACGGCGTGCGGTACTTCCACGGTTGCTACTCGGTCGGCGACGACACCCTCTGGGGCGTCAACCGACGCAGGAAGGGCGCCGCGAACACGCTGGCCGCGCTCCGCTCGATCCGCGCGGCCCGCCCGGACGGCGCCCCGATCTACGTCATCCTGGACAACCTGTCCGCCCACAAGGGCGAAACCATCCGACGCTGGGCCAAGAAGAACCGCGTCGAGCTGTGCTTCACCCCTACCTACGCGTCCTGGGCCAACCCCATCGAGGCCCACTTCGGGCCCCTTCGGCAGTTCACGATCGCTAACTCGAACCACCGCAACCACACCGTCCAGACCCGCGCCCTGCACGTCTACCTGCGCTGGCGTAACACCAACACACGCCACCCGGACGTGCTGGCCGCCCAACGACGTGAACGCGCCCGAATCCGCAGCGAGAAAGGAATCCGCTGGGGCGGACGCCCACTTGCCACAGCAGCCTGAGCGAACCGGTGTCCCTGTCCGGTGGAGTTGCTAGTCGTCGAACTCGAAGCCCGAAGTCTCCGCCTGGGCGATGATGTCGCGGACCGCGTCGGTGCTCGTGATGACTGACTCAACGGCCGTCTTGAGTCGCGCGAGGTCACTCGGAGTCCCGACCGCGCAGAACATGCCGGCCTCGCTGTCGAAGTCGAGGCGCTTGGCAATGTCCGGCCAGGCAAACCGCACGAGACCTTCCCAGAAGTACCCGTTCGGCTCGTGACCTGCATCGGCTACTGCCGCGTCAGCAGCCAGGCCACCGACGTCCAACGTCAGCGAGTGTTCGCCGTCGAAGTCATGAAGCTGGATGGTCACGGCCGCGATCTTCTCACGGCCAGCTCGGGCGGCCGGATCCGCTCCAGCGCAGTCCGCTCCCTCGCCGCTCCTGACCCCGGTGAACCTTTGCGGTCACGGCACTAGCCACATGTCAGCTGCGTCCCGCCGGTCCGCCTCGGGCCGACGGGACGCAGCGTGGGCCGCTCCCTCTCCTGTACTGCGACCACTTCCACGAGGTCCTGCTCCCGCGGCGCAGCACCGCAGCGCCGACGCCCTCGCGACCGAACTCAAGCCTGAGCACGCCCGGTTGAACCTCGCCGAGGGTGACGTCGTACTCCGCGACGCGTTCGAAGCCTCCTACAAGACGCTCGACTAACAAGACGCTCGGCTGATCGCCCCCGCCGCCACCGCGGCGACCGCGGACGTCAGCCAGGACGAGGACACACGACTGCTCGGCAACCTCGCCGGCACTCACCTGATACAGCATCAGGACGAGCTCCGCTACCTCATGCACGGCCTACTGCGGGCGTACGCGTCCGAACAGCACCATCAGGATTTGACGCACAATTACGCAACAGTGAGCTGCACTCGATTACCCCAACCTCATGCGTAACATTGGAATTTCCTCTTGCGGCACCTACCCCGCCAACTGTAGCCTGCGGTACGCAAAGATAAGGGTACGCCAAATCGCATACCCATCGCGTGGAACGGTCACGTCTCTGGCTGCTTCGAAATTTCTCTACGCCGTTCAGTGAAAAGCTGCCATGGGACCCGCTGCCGGAAAGTCTCGGCATCGCGCGCTTTCTGAGAAAACGGGGGGATGAAGGGATGCATTCCCTATTAACGCGGTTATGGGAATGGCGTCGACTCGGGCACCTGATTCAGAGTGTCATCGCAGGTCTGACGGAGTTGTCGTGCGCCACTCTCCTCGCCGCGTCCCCGGGCCGAAAACATGAGTTCGAAGTGACCGGTCTGCCTGCCCTGCCCGGCAGGCGTGTGACACCGCCGGAGTCCCACCGGGCTGCGCGCCGCCCGGGAAGTCGTGTACGGACACGGGGTCTGATGCTCAATCAGGTCACCGCGACTCGTCCGGTCAAGGGCAGTCCCGTAACTGCCCGCGCACCCTCCCGACCATTCCACGCGCGTGACGGACGAGAGACCTGCCGCACCCGTGCGGCCGCCAGGGCGCGGGCGACGGGCAGGTCGTGCCCCAGGTCGACCGAGCCAACCGGAACGCGCCCGCGGCTCACTCAGCGCTCTCGATGGGTTCCCGCGCACCGCTGCTGACGCGGCAGGTCTTCGCGTCCGGCGTTACCAGCAGCGACACCAACTCGCAGCCTGATTCCATCGAAGTCCCTATGGACAATCTGCACCCTCTGGCGCCGTCCATCCGGCTTGCCCGCCCCGGAATTCCACGCACCCGGTGGAGGCAACTCATGGACACACTCGCTGCGAAGCCTTTGGATCCACGCGACCAGGGCGGCCACCGCATCCGATAGTTCCACTCGAAAGATATCGGGGGAGTTCAGCAATGTCCGAATCCACCACGCCTGCCCGCACGAACCGGCCGGCGGACATGTCCCGAGCGCGGGCGAACGTCCAGATCTCCTCTGCTCCGGGAGCGGTAGATCTGCCGTCGCTCGTGCCGATCATGTATACCTTCATGTTCCGGAATATCGCCAGTGACGGCTTCGCCTTCAGTGATCCGCAGTCGCCGGGCGACATTTCCCGGAACTCGAAGCCGGGCTGCATCATCGCCGCCCCGTCGTTCCCGGCCGACACCCCCGGCATCGACGAGGACTACGTCTTCAACTGGGTGCGCGACGGGGCCATCACGGCCATGGAGGTGGCCAAGGCCGACATGCCCACCCGCCCGGGCGGGACGGTGCAGGCGCTCAACGACTACGTGCAGTTCGCCGACCTCTGCCACTCCAACGCCCAGCCGCCGTTGACCAAGGGCCACGCCTGCTTCAACATCGCCGGCGACGCCCGCCCGTGGACCGAGCAGAACGACGGCCCGGCCTTGCAGACGATCACCATCCTGGCCGCCTACGACCAGCTCGATGTCGGCACCCAGAAGCGTGCGGTCGACCTGGTGAACTCGAACGTGGCCTACCTCCTCGGTGTCTACCAGGGCCCCACCACGAACCTGTGGGAGGAGCACAGCGGGTACAGCTTCTTCGCCCGCTCCGCCCAGCTGCGCTGCTTCGAGGAGATCCAGGCCTCGACCGTCGTCGGCATCGACAAGCCGACCGGGCTGCGGCCCGCCATCAAGTGGCTGCGCCAGGCCCTCGCAGGCCACTGGGACGGGAGCAAGTACGTGAGCATGCTGGCCGACCCCGGTGACGGGTCCCAGCCCTCGCCGCAGAATCCGGTCGTCAGCGGTTACGACCCGAACATCGACATCGTCCAGTCGGCCGTCTACGGCGCCGTTCCCGTCACCGACACCAAGCTGCTGGCCACAGCGGCCCAACTGCGCTCGCAGTGGGAGGAGGGCGGCATCGCCTTCTACCCGATCAACAAGGCAGACAAGGAAGCGTTCGGTATCGGGCCGCTGTTCGGCCGCTACCCGGGCGACGTCTACGACGGTGACACCGCGCACCCGGTGCTCGGCGGCCACCCCTGGGCCCTCTCCACCTGCAACGTCGCCGAGCTGCACTACAAGCTGGCCGCCGAGATCAAGTCGAGCGGCAAGGTGCCCATGGACGACCTGTCCGCACCCTTCTTCGCCCAGTCCGGCATCGACGCGTCGACGGCCCCGGCGGCAGCTGCCGCCGCTCTGGCGGCGACCGGCGACGCCATGGTGCAGGCCGTCGTCTACCACAGTGACAACCTGGAGCTCTCCGAGCAGTTCGACGGCACCTCCGGCTTCGAGCGCAGCGTGCACAACCTGACATGGAGCTATGCCGCGTACCTGTCCGCCATGCGGGCCCGGGCCGAGGCCGTCTGACCCATGGCCGACCGACTCGAATCCTCAACCCCGCACCGGCCCTGGCCGCGCCTGGCAGCGGAGGAGTGACTGCCCCATGTACGCGAAGTTCCCCGAGGGGGCGGCGAAGCGCACCGATCCCGCGGCGGCGGCCGAGGTGCTCTACGACGCCGTCATAGTCGGCGGCGGGATCGCCGGCGCCCTCATCGCCTCGCGCCTGAGCGACGCCGGCAAGAGGGTACTGATACTCGAAGCGGGCCCGGCCGAGGACCTCACCCTGAGGGGCTACGAGAGCTACCTCGACCGCTTCTACTCGGCCACCAGCAAGGACAACCAGTCCCCCTACCCGGTCGCCGCAGGCGCCCCGATGCCCCGCGGCACCGATGCACGGCGCATCTTCCCGGGCGCGCCCGACGCCTCGGCCTACATCGTCCAGAGCGGGCCCTTCGCCACCGACACCACCTATACCCGGGTCCTCGGCGGCACCACCATGCACTGGGAGGCCAAGACGCTGCGGATGCTCCCCGAGGACTTCCGGATGCGTACGCTCTACGGCGAGGGGGCCGACTGGCCGCTCACCTACGAGGACCTCGCCCCGTACTACAACGAGGCCGAACGCGAGATCGGCGTCTCCGCCGACGTGGAGGACCAGGCTTACCTCGGGATCACCTTCGACGAGGACTACGTGTTCCCGATGAAGGGGCTGCCCCTGTCGTACCTGGACCGGATGGTCGCCAAGGACCTCGACGGGATGCCGGTCGAGGTCGACGGGGAGCGGCGCGAGCTGCGGGTCCGGCCGTTCCCGCAGGGGCGGAACGGGATACCGAACCCGGCCTTCGACGGTGGGAAGGGCTACGTGCCGCGCGGGGCGGTGAGCACGTACCAGGTCGAGGTCGGCGGGCGGTGTCAGGGCAACAACAACTGCGTGCCCATCTGCCCGGTGCAGGCCAAATATCACGCCGGCAAGACCCTCGCGGTGGCCCTCCAGAGCGGCCGGGTCGACCTGGTGGCCCAGGCGGTGGCCTACAAGGTGCACATCGACGAGCAGACCCGCCGGGTGACCGAGATCGAGTACCGCCGCTACGACCGGCCCGACAGCCCCGGCTTCACCACCATGAGAGCCCGGGGCCGACTGTTCATCCTGGCCGCCAACGCGGTGGAGAACCCCCGGCTGATGCTGGCCTCCGGCCTGCGCAGTTCAAGCGGTCTGATGGGGCGGAACTTCATGGACCACGCCTACCTGCTGGCGTGGGGCCTGCTACCCGAGGTGGCCGGCACCTTCCGGGGCACGAACTGCACGGGCGGCATCACCGACCTGCGCGGGGGCCGTTTCCGACGCAGCCAGGCGGCATTCAGCGTCGACATCCACAACGACGGCTGGGGCTGGGCCCGGGGCGCGCCGATGACCGACCTGATCGACCTGGTGGACGCCGGTGGCCGCTACGGCGAGTCCCTCCGCCAGGCCCTGGTGGACCGGGTGTCCCGCCAGCTGCAGTTGGCGTTCATGGTCGAGGTCCCCGCCAACCCGAGCAACCGGATCACCGTGGACCCGGCCTACACCGACCACCTGGGGAACATGCGACCCATCCTGACCTACGACATCCCCGACTACACCATGCGGGGGGTGGCGTACGCCCGGCAGCTGTCGCGACGGATCTTCGCCCGCCTCGGAGCCGAGGACCACACCGAGTACGACCCGAACTTCTGGGGCTACGCCGTCCACGCCGGCGAGGGGTACGAGATCCGCGGGGGCAACCACCTCGCAGGCACCCACACGATGGGCCACGACCCGTCGACCTCGGTGGTCAACCCGGATCAGCGGAGCTGGGATCACGAGAACCTCTACCTGATCGGCGGGGGAAGCATGCCCACCGTGGGCACGTCCAACGTGACGCTCACCATCGCCGCCCTGTGCCTGCGCAGCAGCCGCGCCATGCTGGCCCAGCTCGACTCCGAGACCGCACCGATCGACATCACCTCGGCCGACGCCGGCCGGCGCCGGCCCCAGGAGGTGGCCCGGTGACCGCGTCGACCATCAACAACCGTGACGACCTGATCAGCTACCTCCACGTGGCGATGGCGCTAGAGCACGCGACCATCCCCCCGTACCTGACCGCGTACTACTCCATACACTCCACCACCAACTCCGACGCCGCCCACATCATCCGGGTGGTCGCGGTGGAGGAGATGCTGCACCTGACCCTCGTCGCCAACGTCCTGAACGCCATCGGCGGGAAGCCCGACCTGACCCGCCCCGGCTTCGTGCCGTCCTACCCGGCCTACCTGCCCGACGGAGAGAACGACTTCACCGTCGACCTGCGGCCCTTGTCGCCCGAGGCGGTCGAGACGTTCTGCAAGATCGAGCGGCCGGGCCAGGCCCCCAGTGCCGACGCACGCCTGCTGCGCACCGCGGACAGCGGGAGTCCGGTACTGGCCTTCAGCCCGACGGCCGAGGGGATGCGCTTTTACAGCATCGGCGAGTTCTACGCAGAGATCCTCGAAGGGCTGGAGAAGGTGGCGGCCGACGACCCCAAGCTCTTCTCCGGAGACCCGGCCCTGCAGGTGGGGCCCGAGTACTTCTACTCCGGCGGCGGGGCGGTGATCGTCGTCTCCGACCTGGACTCGGCCTGCCGGGCGCTGCGCTTCATCGCAGCTCAGGGCGAGGGCCTCGATTCCGGCATCTACGACGCGGACGGGGAGCTGGCCCACTACTACCGGTTCCGGCAGCTGCAGCTCGGCCGCTATTACCAGGTGGGCGACGACCCCGACGCACCCTCGGGGCCGCCGCTCAGTGTCGCGTGGGACGATGTGTACCAGGTGAAGGTGAGTGCCCGGCTGGCCGACTACCCGGCGGGTTCGGAACTCGCCGGTGTCGTCCGCGACTTCAACGCCGCCTACGGAGCCTTCCTCGCCCTGCTCACCAGAGCGTTCAACGGGCAGCCGGGCCTCTTGCAGGACGCCGTCTGCGACATGTTCCGGCTGCGCGACGGGTTCAACCGGCTGGTACGCAACCCCCTGCCGGGCAGCGACGGCCTGCACGCCGCTCCTACCTTCGAGATCCCGGCCGTGTTCGGGCCCGATCCGGAGACCGCACCGGCCGCCGGCCAGAGTGCACAGGGGGTGACGCGGTGACCGCCCCGTCGTTCGAGGATTTCCTCTCCCTGTCGGTCGACCTGACCGCCTTTGAAGAGACCGTACTCCTCGGCACCGGTCTCGCCCGCCCCTACCTGGCCAAAGTGCGGGCCGCCTGCGGCGACGAGGTCGTCACCGCCCTCTTGGACGCCCACCGGGCATCCCGGGCGGACGCGGCCGTTGATGCCGGCGGCCATGACCGGGCCCTGCCCGACCGGGCCTTGCTCGACCGGGCCTTGCTCGACCGGGCTCTGCTCGACCGCGCCCTGCGCCACCAGATCTTCAGCGACGACCGCCTCGGACCGGTGGCCCGCAATGTGATCAAACTCTGGTACGCCGGGATGTGGTTCGCGCTGCCACCCGAGTGGACCGACTGCTACGGGGCCCAAGCTGCGGGCGAGACCTCCACGGTCACCGCCGCCTCCTACCAGGAGGGGCTGCTGTGGCGGGCCATCGGGGCCAATCCGCCAGGTGCAAAGGCCCCCGGTTACGGCTCCTGGGCTCAGCCACCCCGCATCGAGGACCGCTACCTGAATGGGGCGACGAAATGACCGACTTGGCGGACAGCCTCGGCCCGGACAAGGTGAAGCTCGGCGTCTGCTGCACCCTGTGGTGGAACGACGACTTCCCCACCATCGACGCCGACATCTCCTTCGGCCAGGCCGTGAGCGAGATGGCGCTCGCCGGCTTCCAGGGCTGCAGCATCGGGCACAAGTACCCCTCGGACGCCGCCGCGCTCAAGGCCGCCCTCGACCTCCGCGGCCTACAGGTGTCCGAGCCCTGGACGAGCACGTACTTCACGATCGGCAAGATGCGGCAGAAGACCATCGCCGCCTTCGAGGAGACGCTGGCCCATATCAAGGCGCTGGGCGGCACCGAGCTGGTCGTCGCCGAGTTCGGAGCTTCCTCGCACCTGCTCCCCGTCGACGTGTTCGCCAACCGCCCGGTCTTCACCGACGCCCAGTGGGACGCCCTGACGTCAGGCCTGGACGAGCTCGGCAAGATCGCGGGCTCGGCCGGGATGAAGCTCAGCTATCACCACCACATGGGTACCGGCGTCATGACCCGCGCCGACGTCGACCGGCTGATGGCCTCGACCGATCCGGCCCTGGTCCATCTCCTGCTCGACACCGCCCACATCGCCTTCGCCGGCGACGATCCACTGGACCTGGCCCGGACCTACGCCGACCGCATCGGCCACGTCCATCTGAAGAGCATCCGGCCCGAGGTCGTGAGCCGGGTGCGCGAAGAAGGCCTGTCGTTCCAGGAGGGCGTCGAGCTCGGCGTCTTCACCGTGCCCGGGGACGGCGCGATCGACTTCCGGCCGATCCTGGAGGTGCTGGCCGACGCCGACTACCAGGGGTGGCTGGTCGTGGAGGCCGAGCAGGACCCGAACAAGGCCAACCCGCTCGAATACGCCAAGAAAGCCCGCGCCTACCTGGCCGACGTACTGGGCTGGTAGCGAACGGAGGACCCCGGGGATGAACGAGACATTCAGGCGGGACGTGTTCTTCAGCTTCTTCATGTTCACGGCCGATCTGAGGCCGCAGGACTCACGCTACACCGCCGTCCTGATCAATCATCTGAAGGCCCTCACCGACATGGGCTACGACGGCTTCGACCTGCACATCGCCTCCCAGCCCGCGACCGTCGACCACAAGCTCGAGACCGACAGCTATGTCGCCCTCAAGAAGGCGTTCGACCAAGCAGGGCTGAAGGACGTGAAGTTCACGACCAATGTCGGGACCACGCGGACCTTCGATCCGACCTCACCTTACGAGGAGCAGCGCAGGCGGGCACTGTCCTACCTCAAGTCACGCGTGGACATCACGCGGGTCCTGGGCGGCGACTCGATCATGTCAGGGCCGTTCCTCTACCCCTACGGCGTCTTTCCGGTCACGGACGCTGATGAGCCGATGTGGAGCGACGCCCTCCAAGACTGGATGGAGTCGCGCTATCGCGCGGCGCGTTCCGTCTTCGAGGATCTGGCGGAGTACGCCGCCGCGCGAGAAGTGAAGCTCGCCATCGAGCCCGTCAAGAGCTGGGAGACGCCCCCACCCAACATGGTCTCCGAGGCACTGGATTTCCTCGATGGCCTCGAACACTCGCAGGCCGGCGTGACGATCGACACCGCGCAAGTCGTGATGGAAAGTCAGGGCCCGTCGATCTTCAAGGACAATGTCGCGAGGGCCACGCGGCAGGATCGCCTCCACTACGTCCATATATCCGCGCCCGACCGGGGTGCGGTGAAAGACAGCTGGATCCCGTGGGACATCGTCCTGAACGAGGTCGAGCCGGTGTATCGCGGGCCGTACCTGATCGAGGTGTTCAACGCGATCCCGCCTTTCGTGAGCTCCATGCGAATGGCACGCCGGCGCTTCTGGCGGCCCGGCGAGGACGACCCGGTGCCCGACGTCGACAGCGCCTACGACGTCGCGAGGGCCGCATTGGAGGAACTGCGAGAGCAGATCATCACTCCTTCCGCCCGAGTGCCTCGGAAAGGTCCCGAATGCTAGCCCAGGTGTCGGATCCCATCATCATGGTCGTGAAGCAGACAGGCGATGTCCGTATTCACACCTTCGTCTCGTCCTTCGCGTACAGCAATATCGCGAACGCCACGCATATCATCGAGACCAGGAATCAGCTGGTTCTCGTCGACGGGCAGTTTCTCGTTCCTTATGCGAGGGCGTTCAGGGACTACGCAGACAGCCTTGGCAAGCCGATCGAGCGGTTGTACCTTTCCCACCGGCACCCCGACCACTGGTTCGGTGTGGGGACAGCGTTCAGTGACATCTCGATCTACGCGCTGCCCGAGACCATGAGCTTCATCCAAGAGCACGGAGAAGCCTCGAGAAGTGACCACTGGAAACTCGGCGACCTCGCTCCGGACCAGATAGTCGTGCCCAAGCAAGCTGTCAGCCCCGGCACCGAGACGATCGACGGGGTCAAGTACGTATTCGACCGGGTGACAGAAACCGAAATCGACTTCCACCTGACGATCAGGCTTCCTGATCTGGGAGTCTATTTCACCCAGGACCTGATCTACAGCGGCACCCATCTGTACCTGACGAGTCACATGGATCACTGGATCCGGGTGCTCCAGGAGATGCTGCTGTCGGACTACGACCTGTTCATGCCGGGCCACGGCCTGCCGGCCGACAAAAATGAGGTCGCTCGCAACATCGAGTACCTCTCGGCCGCTCGGCAGGCAATCGGCAACGGGTTGGCAGGCGACGCCTTCAAGGCTTTCATGCTCCAGCGGTATCCCGAACGCAAGTGCCCGGGGATATTCGACATATACATGCCCCGGCTGTTCGGCGGCGCGAGCGACTACTGACCGCGGAGGTATTCAGACCGTGAACGAGACCTGCACCGTGGGACAGTACCTGGTGGACCGGCTTCGCCAACTGGGACTGGAGCATCTGTTCTCCATCGCGGGCGACTACGCGATTGACTGGCTGAACCGCTACGTCACGCCGAGCAGCATTCAAATCATCGAAGAAGTCAACGAGGTGAATGCCGGTTACGCGGCGGACGGATACGCAAGACTGAAGGGTATCGGAGCCCTCTGTGTCACCTACTCCGCGGGCGCATTGTGTGCCGTGAACGCCGTCGCTGGCGCTTATGTCGAGAAGGTGCCGCTCGTGCTGATCAACGGCACACCGAGCATCAAGAAGACCATCACCTTCGAGCAGACCGGCTTCAGTGCGCATCACTTCATCAGCGGCCGTGAAACAGATATGCAGTCATTCGAGCATATAACGGTCGCAACCGTACGAGTCGACAACCCGGACCTTGCGCCGACCCTGATCGATTATGCACTGACCCAGTGCATAACCGAACGGCGCCCGATCTACATTGAGCTTCTCCAGGACATGGTCGACTTGGAGTGCGAGCCGCCGAGGGGTGTTCTGAAGCCGGCCAGGATCTTGTCGGACGAGACCAGCCTGGAACAGTCGATCGCACAGATCTGCGCAAAGCTGGAAAGCGCCGAGAACCCGCTCATCTGGTTGGGTGTGGAGATCGACCGGTTCGGCCTTCAGGACAAGGCCATGACCTTGATACAGCAACTGAACGTCCCCTTCGTCACGGAACTCCTCAGCAAGGCCGTCCTTTCCGAAGATGATGCGCAGTTTGTCGGCGTGCTCGACGGTCAGGCGTCATCGACAGCCGTTACGGAGCTGGCCGCGACAGCCGATTTCGTACTGGCCCTCGGCGTGTGGCTGACCGACATCAACTCGCTGGGCTGGGACCCGGACTACGACAAGACCGCATTTGCGTCGTTCGACGCGGTCAAGCTCGGAACCTTCTTCGGCGGACAGGTCGCGTTGGAGCACCTGATCGACGGCATACTGGCAGCAAAAGTGGCGCCCAAAACGCGGAGGCTGCCGGAGAAGCCGGAGCGGAGCGCGCCGACCGTGGGCGCGTCCGACGTGATCACGTACCAGGGTTTCTACAACTTCATCCAGCAGTACATCGACAGGAAAACCATCGTCAGCGCCGACGCGAGCATGAACTACTTCGGGAGTCTGCTGCTCGATGTGCCGGGGCCGGGCGGATTTGTCGTTCAGTCGTCCTACTCATCGATAGGCTACAGCGCGGCGGCTGCGACGGGTATCTGCCTGGCTAAGAAGCCCGACCAGAGGGCAATGGTCTTCACGGGCGACGGCGGCTTCCAAATGACCGCGCAGTGCCTCTCGACGCAGACGCGTTTTAAGCTCAACCCGATCATCTTCGTCATCGACAACGGCGTCTACGCCGTGGAGCAGTGGCTCGCCGATGCATCGGTCTTCCATGCCGACAAGTCCTTCTACAAACCGTGCGTCCTACACCGGTGGAATTACAGCCTGCTGTCCGAGGTCTTCGGCTGCCGGGGGTGGGAAGTCGGCACGTATGGCGAGCTGGGGGATGCCTTGACGGGCGCTCTGAAGAACGCGGACAGCCCCTCCATCATCCAGGTCCGAGTACCGGACAAATCAATTCCCAACAATGCGAAGTGGAAATCCCACTAGCAGAACACGAGGAGAGAAAAATGCCGACGAAGATCACCGCGATCTACGAGAACCCGAAGTCCCCCGAGGCCTTCGAGGCCGGTCACCACGAGCAGATCGCGCTGGCGAAGAAGATCCCCGGAGTCTATAAGATCGAGAGCGCGAAGGTCTGGCCGAAGGAGGACGGCAGCGAGACGCCGGCATATCGCGTACTCGACATGTACTTCACCGACTACGACGCGGCCAGCAGGGCCGTGGCGACCGAAGAGGCATCGGCATTTGTCGCCAAGGTTTTTGAGCTGGCGACTGGCGGTGTGCGGCTCCTCTTCACGGATGTCGAGGAGGTCTGACCCCGACTCTTCCGAGGCGGTCGCCTCGCCGGGAGCGGCTGACTGCTCGATATGTCCCGCGCCGTGGCGGGGCGGCCCGTCGCATGACGCTGCGGGCCGCCGCCCGGCGACTGAGACGGCGTGGCTCGTCGCCTTGTGGGACGGCCGCCAGCTGGGCCAGGACCAGGCGGCGGCCGGGCTCGCAGGCGGCGAGCAGGCGGATCTTTCGACCCTTGCCCCTGGCCGCTGCGCGCAGGCTTTTGCCGTCGACCGCCACTGCGTGCGTCCGGCCGCCGGTGCCGGCGCACCTGTTGGCCGGCCGGCGGCCCCCCGCCTGGTCCAGCGCGTCCCCATCGATGCGGCCCAGCAGCCGCCGTACCGTCGTCTCCGCAGGCAGTCCCCGCTTCGGGCGCAGTAGATCGGGCCGTACGCCAAGGCGTTCACGGGCCGGGTGCGGCCAAGGGCGGTGAGGCGGCGAGCAGCCCCGTGCGCGCGGGCCGGTGTCTGTACCGCGCCGGGTGCGCCCGCGGCGACGACGCGGGCGCCGAGTCGTCAGGCGGGGTGGGCGGTGATGGTGCAGAGGCGCTTGGTGGCCCGGGTCAGGGCTACGTACAAGTCCCTTTCCCCACCGGGCCGGGCCGTGATGATTTCCTCGGGGTTGATGACGACGACCCCGTCGAATTCCAGGCCGCGTGCTTCGGACGCCGGCACGATGCGTGCGTGGTGAGCAATGCCCTGGGCCGTCAGCTCGCTCACCCTGCTGTCCGCGCAGATCACTCCCAGAAGCTCGCCCGGGTGCGCGGTGCTCTGGGCGCGGAGTTCCTGAACGACGGCGGTGACCAACCCGTCCGGAGGTGTGGTCACGGTGCGAGGGCTCTCACCGCTTCGCAGTGACCGTGTGGGCTTCTGGTCCGGAGCGATCCGTGTGAGCAGGTCCCGGACGCTCTCCAGGATCTCCTGCGTGGTGCGGTAGCTGACGGTCAGGTCGTGCAGTGTGAACCGCGGTCCCACGTGGGGGCTCAGTGCTTCCTTCCAGTCGCGTGCTGTCGCGACCGGGCCTGCCTGGGCGAAGTCACCCACCAGCGTCATCGACCTTGCCGGGCAGCGGCGGACGATCATCCGCCACTGCATGGCGGTCAGTTCCTGTGCCTCGTCGACGACGACGTGCCCGTACGTCCGCTCGGGAGGGCCGTCGACCAGGCTCGCCGCCTCGTCCAGCAACGGCACATCGGCGTCGGTCCACGGGGCGTCCGGACCGCGCAGCAGAAGGGACCGCTCCTGCGTGGTCAGGCGGGGCAGGCGCTCGGCGAGAGCGCCGGCGTTCGTCAGGAGCGCCTTCACGAGGGCACCGGGCACCAGCCGCGGCCACAACACCTCGACCGCTCGGTCGACGCCGGCGTCGTCGAGGAGATCGGCCCGGATGGCGTCCAGGTCCAGCTCGTGGACCGGACCCGAGTCGGCCGCACCTTCGGCACGGCGCTGGGCGACTCCCGTGAACCGGTCGAGGTTCAGGCCCGTCATCCTTTCGGCATCGGCGTCGATCTGCTCCAGGAGGTCGCCCATGTCTCGTTGCATCGCGTCGGTGACGGCGTCGACCAGGAGCTCTTTGAACACCTGGCGCGCGGGGTTGTGCCCCGGTGCGGCTCCCACGGCGGCGTCGCGTGCCGTGGCGACTTCCTCGTCGGACAGGTGAACCAGTTCCTGTCCGACCCGCACGGTGAAGTCACCGGCGGGGGCTTGGTGGACGCGGAGCAGGCCGGCCAAGGCGTCGGCGAGGTCGGAGCTGCCCTTGAGCCGCGCCGTATCGAACGGGTCCACCGTGTCCGTGGACACTCCGGCCAGTTCCCGGCAGGTCGCCAGAACGACGTCGTTCTCCCCGAGCGAGGGAAGGACCTGGGAGATGTAGTCGAGGAACCGGGCGTTCGGGCCCACCACCAGGACACCCTCCTCCGCGGCACGCGGGAACGCGTACAGGACATAGGCCGCCCGGTGCAGGGCGACCACCGTCTTGCCGGTGCCGGGCCCGCCCTGCACCACGGTCACCCCGCGGTGGGCGGAGCGGACGATCTCGTCCTGCTCAACCTGCAGCGTCGCGACGGCCGCATGCATCCTGCCCGTACGCCGTGCCGACAGAGCCTCGGTCAACGGGCCGTCCCCCACGACGTCCTCGTCGGTCGGGGCGGTCCCGTCCAGCAGTTCGTCGCTCACCGAGATGACCGTGCGCTCTTCGAGGCGCAGGTGCCGGCGCCGCCGCAGGCCCATCGGGTGGACCGGTGTCGCCTCGTAGAAGGGCCGCGCCGCGTTCGCGCGCCAGTCCACGAGCAGAGGCAGGTCATCCTCCTCCGTGTGCAGTCCGATCCGCCCGATGCGCAGGGCCGTGCCATCCGTCCAGTCGATGCGCCCGAAGACCAGCCCCTTTTCGGCGCCCTCCAGCCGGCCGATTTCCTTGGCCAGACGCTCGGCGGCGTTTTCTCTCTCGTATGCCTCACCGGGGCTGTCCGCCGGGGCCTTCAGCACACTCGCTCGGTGTACTCGCGCCTCGGAAAGCCGCTCGGTGAGCAACTCATACAAGGAGGACACATAATCCTGTTCCGAGTCAACCGCACGCACAGCGGGATCATTCATTTTTGACAACAGAGGGCTCCTTCGATTCGAGCCACACCATACGGTCAAAGTTCCCTAAAGGTAAGTCTTGACTTGCTTGGTGAAGCTATGCCCCTGTGACTGAATTCATGACGGCTGAACGTATGGCGTATCACGCATTCCGCCGTTCCGTATATCGCCAATTGTGCTCCCGATGTCCGCCTGCCTTATAGGCGAGCCGCCCTTGGATACCGGCGATGTTTTCCCGCGCTCGGGAAAAACGGATCGGTGAACTCTTACCCCGTTCGCCGCCGCGACGCCCGGCGGCGGCGCCGATTCCATCAGATCCGACGATGGCTGATGACAGGGTTTGCTGACAGCCAGGGCCGAATGCGACCACCACAACGGGGAGCGGCATGGCCAACCTGGTCTACAAGCGGGTGCCGACCGACCAGCAGTCGACCGACCGCCAGAACCTGGTGCTGGACGCGGCCGGGATCGAGGCCCCGGTTGTCTTCGAGGAGCAGGCCGGGACCTCCAGCCGCCTTCACCCGCTGGAGCGGCCGAAGTTCGGCGAGTTGCTCGCGTACGCGCGGCCGGGCGACGCTGTGCACATCTCCGAGATGTTCCGCCTGGTGCGCGGCACCGGGCACACCCTCGATGTGTTCGACGTCCTGCACCGCGACCGCCTCGCCCTGCGCATCCACGATGGCGCGTTCTCCGCGATGGACCTCACCGCCCGCCACCCGCGTACCGGCGAGCTGCTGTTCACCGTGAAATTCATGGTGCAGACCCTCGCCGCCGGCGAACTCCAGCGTGACCTCCAGCATGAACTGACCTACGACAGGCTGCGGGCCGCCGAGGCGAACGGCAACAAGGGCGGGCGCCGCCCCGCCGTCCCAGCCACGAAGGCCGACGACGTGCGCACCGCGTACCTGGAAGGCCGCTCCGTCGCCGCCCTCGCCCGCGACCATGACGTAAGCCGCGGCGTCATCCGTAGCGCCGTCGCGGACCTCCTGCCCGAGTACACGGCCGTCGATCCCGGCGCCCCGGCCCCGGAACTGGAGGTCCCCCCGACATGCTGGGCAAGGTCGCCGACTTCCTCCGCGCCGCCGAACTGGAGCCCGCCGAGCGCGCCACACTCGACCAGGGCGTCACCGTGCGACGCGGCCAGGGCTGCGCCCTGCGCGTCACCGCCGTCCTCGCGGTCCACCGGCGACTCCTCGATCTCTGCCAGGTCCTCGACGGCACCGCGGCGCTCCCGGCCCGGCGCAAGGCCCGCCGCGAGTACGAGAACCGCGTCAGCGCACTCCCGGCTGCCAGCCCGCGGTGAGCTGACCGACCACCACACCCGCCAAGATCAAGAACTCCCTCGCACCAGCGAATCCCCCCGCACGGGGGTTGTCCTGACAATCCCTGCGCCCCTAGGGTCGCCTCGTACGAAGCAAGCGCTTTCTGTATGTATGTGCACTGGCGTTTGCACTCCGTCTGCCGAGCCCTCAGGAGCGCCGTATGTCCCTGCCCCCGCCCCGCCGTCGTGTCGCCGTCATCGGCACCGGCGCCATCGTCACCGGCAGCCATCTCCCCGCGCTCAGAGCCCATGCCGAGCGCGTCGAACTCGTCGCCGCCGTCGATGTGGACGAGGGCCGACTGGACGAATTCCGGTCCGTTGCGGGTGCGCAGGTCGTCGGGTTCAGCTCGACCGAGGCCATGCTCGACGCCGTACGCCCCGATCTGGTGCTCATCGGCACTCCGCCCGCGGTGCACCGTGAGCAGACCGTGGCCGCTCTCAAGGCGGGTGCCTGGGTGCTGTGCGAGAAGCCGCTGTGTCTGTCGCTCGCCGAGTACGACGACATCGCCGCCGCCGAGGAGGCGTCCGGCGCCTACGCCTCGGTGGTCTTCCAGCACCGCTACGGCTCCGGCGCCGTACACGCCCGGGACCTGATCACGCGCGGCGAACTGGGCGCCCCGTTCGTGGCGCACTGCCAGACCACCTGGCACCGGGACGCCGGCTACTACGCCGTACCGTGGCGCGGCCGCTGGGCGACCGAGGGCGGCGGGCCGACGATGGGTCACGGCATCCACCAGTACGACCTGCTGCTGCACCTGCTGGGGGAGTGGGAGGAGGTGCGGGCCATGGCGGCCCGGCTGCTCCATGGCGTGGAGAGCGAGGACGTCTCCACCGCCCTGGTCCGCTTCCGCGGCGGCGCGCTCGCCACCGTCGTCAACAGCGTCCTGTCCCCGCAGGAGGTCAGCCGCATCCGCGTCGACTGCGCCGACGCCACGCTGGAACTGACCCATCTGTACGGGCACGGAAACGACGACTGGGTCTACACCCCCGCACCGCACGTCGACCCTGAGCGGGCCGAGGCCTGGCGCACCCCCGCCGACGACGTGCCCAGCTCGCACATCGCCCAACTCGGCGCCCTCCTCGACGCGTTCGACCGCGGCGAGCGGCCCCCGGGCAGCGGACCCGACGCACGCGCCACCCTGGAGTTCGCCGCCGCCCTGTACAAGGCGGCGTTCACCGGGCAACCGGTGCGGGCGGGCGAGATCGGCCCCGGCGACCCCTACTACGCGGCCATGCACGGCGGCCACCCCGCCTGGGCCCCGAAGGAGCGCGCGTGAACATCCGGGTCAGTCACGTCCACGGCGAGCACCTCGCCGTCGAGGTGCCGAACGGTACCGAGATCCTCCGCTACGTCTACCGCCCCGACCCGGACGCCTTCGAGGCCCGCAAGCCCTACGCCCACCCCGTGCGCACCCTCGCCGGGAGCACGGTGACCGGCTACCGGCCCAGCGACCACCGGTGGCACAAGGGCCTGCAGATGACGGCGAGTCATCTGTCCGGGCAGAACTTCTGGGGCGGCAACTGCTATGTGCACGGCGAGGGTTACCTCCGCCTGCCCGACCGGGTCGGCTCGATGCGCCACGACGGCTTCACCGACCTCACCGTCACCCCTGAACGCCTGGACCTCACGGAGGAGTTGACCTGGGTCGAGAGCGGCGGGCGGGAATGGGCCCGGGAAGTGCGCGGGCTGGCCGTGCACACGGTGGACGAGGAGGCCGGCGCCTGGACCCTGGACTGGTCCATCCGCCTCACCAACACCCATGACCGGCCCCTGCTGTTCGGCTCGCCCACCACCGCGGGCCGCGAGATGGCCGGCTACACCGGGCTGCAGTGGCGCGGCCCGCGCGACTTCACCGGCGGCACGGTGTTCACGCCGGACTCCGAACCGGACGTCGGAGCCGAGAAGGTGATGGGTCGACAAGGGCCGTGGCTCGCCTTCACCACCGAACACGACGCGACCGACGCCCACTCCACGCTCGTCTTCGCGCACGCCCCGGAGAACCTGGACGAGTCGTCCGCGATCCACCCCTCGCACTGGTTCGTGCGCTCCGAGCCCATCCCCACGGTCGCGTTCTCGTGGGCCTTCTTCGAGGAGTTCGCCCTGCCGCCGGGGGAGAGCTTCGGCTACCGCTACCGGGTCGTGATCGCCGACGGCGCCTGGGACCGCGACCGGGTCAGCCGCCATCTGGAGGGTCTGTCGTGGTGAGTGAGGCCAAGCCCGCACAGTCCCATCCGTTGCCCGGCGCCGTGGGTCTGTCCCACCTGAGCGCCTACGCATGGGAGGCCGCCGACGGAGTCTGCGGCGGGAGCCCGCATCTGCACCTGGTGTGCACCGAGGCGTACGTCGTCACCGGCGGCCGGGGCGCGGTGCAGACCCTGAGCCCCGACGGTTACCGGGACATCCCGCTGCGGGCCGGATCCCTCGCCTGGTTCACGCCGGGCACCGCGCACCGTATGGTGCAGGGCGGTGATCTGCGGATCACGGTGCTCATGCAGAACAGCGGCCTTCCCGAGGCCGGGGACGCCGTATTCACGTTCCCGCCCGAGGTGCTCGCCGACCCCGAGCGGTACGCGGCCGCCGCCACCCTGCCGCCGGGGACCGGCTCCGACGCCGAGGCCGCCGCGCGGCTTCGCCGGGACCTGGCCGTCGAGGGCTATCTCGCCCTGCGCGAGGCCCTGATCGCCGGGGACAGCGGTCCGTACCGCGCCTTCCAGCAGGCCGCCGCTCGCCTGGTCCGGGCCCGGGTGCCCGCCTGGCGCGAGCTGTGGCGAGCCGGCGCCCTCGCCACCGCCGAACGCACCGGCGCTCAGCTCGACGCCCTGGAGTCCGGCGAGCCGGCCTACCTCGCCGACGCGACCGCCTGCCAGAGCGAGCCGAGCCGCCTCGGCGGTTTCGGGATGTGCGGCCGCCGCGACGAGTACGCCCTGCCGGGCACGACGCCACCGGACCACGGCAGGCCGACGGCCTAGGGGGTGTCCTTCGTGAACCATCGGGCTGCGTGCCGCGTCCTCCTGATGCGCGGCCGGTGCCGGGCGGGCGCTGTGCGAGGGAGAGCAGGGGACGGATGACGGGTGAAACGATCGGTATCGGGCTGGCCGTATTGGTGGGCCTGGTGACGCTGTGGGCCGGTGCGCGGGAGGCACGGCTGCAGATGCGGCTGAGCCGCTACGGGGTGCACGCCGAGGGGGTGGTGGTGGACCAGGAGCATGAGCCGGGGGACGATTATTCGAAGCCCGTCATCGAGTTCACCGACCGGCAGGGGCGGCCCGTCAGGTTCCGGCCCGTCGCGACGGGGACGGGGCTGGCCCTCGGCACCCATGTGCCGGTCGTCTATGTGCCCGAAAGGCCGGAAAAAGCAAGGGTATTCACCCGGAAGTACCGCCTATATCCGATCGTCGGCCTGTTCTTCGGAGCCATGCTCTGGCTCGGCGTCGCGGTTGGGGTCGTGCTCACACGCTGAACTTGTTCTCTCTCCTCGTTCTCACCAACGGTCCACCGCCGGACCCGTCACGGGACCCATCGGACACGCCCCAGTGGATCGCCGCGATCCGTGCACTGGCCCGCACGACAGGGAAGCCGGGCGGCACCGACCCCGGGCAGAGCGAGGACGCCTTCGAGGTCTGGCCGCGCGGCCAGGGCAGGTCCCTCCACACGAAGGACCGCCGGCTCGGCTTCTCGCCCTGCAGCCGTAACCGGGTACGCAGCAGGTTCACTCGCGGGGCCCGATCTCCGTTCCGTCCGCGTCCCGGACCGTGATGGCCAGCATCGGGCAGATGTCGGCGGCCTCCAGCGCCCGGTCGTCGTTCTCCGCGATGTGTTCGTTCACGGGGCGCGCGTGATCGTCGTCGAGCGCGAACAGGTCCGGTGCGGCCCCGGCGCACATACCGGAGCCGATACAGCGGTCGGAGGCGATGTGCAGTTGCCAGCTCATGGGCCACCTCACCAGGCCACTGGCATGACGCGCGGGCCGCGCACCAGCATCTCGGTCTTCCAGGTGATGTCGCCGGCGAGGTGCAGCCGGGGGAAGCGGGCCACCAGGGCGCCGATGGCCTCCTGGAGTTCGAGGCGGGCCAGGGGAGCGCCGAGGCAGTGGTGGACGCCGTGGCCGAAACCCAGATGGGCGTTGCCACTCCGGGAGATGTCGAGTGCGCCCGCCTCGGTGAAGCGCAGCGCGTCACGGTTGGCCGCGCCGATGGCGACCAGCACTGGCTCCCCGGCCCGCACCAGCGTGCCGCCCACCTCGATGTCCTCCTTGGCGTAGCGGGGCTGGCCGGCCCCGCTGCCCAGGGGCACGAAGCGCAGCAGTTCCTCGATCGCGCCCGTGATGAGCAGGGGCTCGGCGCGCAGGCGGTCGAGCGCCTGTGGATGGTCGAGCAGCGTGAGCACGAAATTGGGGATCTGGGTGGCGGTGGTCTCGTGGCCGGCGACGAGGATGCCGACGCACAGGTCGACCAGTTCCAGTTCGGACAGCCGGTCGTCGTGATCGCGCGCCTCGATCAGCGCCGTCATCAGATCGTCCCGGGGCTGCTCACGGTGTGCGTCGATCAGCCGGGCCATGTACGCGCGCAGCTCTTCGCGATTGCGGTCGAACTCCTCGGCGGTCAGCGAGCTGGTCGACAGCGCGGCGTCGCTCCAGACGCGGAACAGCGGACGATCCTCCTCCGGTACCCCGAGGAGTCTGCAGATCACCGCGACCGGGATGGGCAGGGCGTAGCGGTCGACCAGGTCGACCGGCGGCCCCGCCGCCTCCATCTCCTCCAGCAGAGCGGCCGTCAACTCCTTGATCTGCGGGCGGAGTTTCTCGACCTGGCGGACGGTGAAGGCCTTGGCGACCAGCGAGCGCAGCCGGGTGTGGTCGGGCGGATCCATGCTGAGGATGCCGCCGTCCCGTTGGCCCGCAGAGCTGCGCGGCTCGTCGTGCTCGAGGCCCAGGGCCCGGCTGAAGCGCTGGTCGCCGAGGACCAGCCGGGCGTCCGCGTACCGGGTGGCGAGCCAGGCCGGCTCGCCGTACGGGAGCTTGACGCGCAGCAGTCCCGGGGTGTCACGGGCTTGTTCGTAGGCCTCGGACAGAGCGAGGTCCTGGCTGGAGTTGAAGGGATATGCGAGGGGGGTGTGGGTGTGGTCCGGTGCCGTCACTGCCGTCTCCCTTGTGTAAGCAGACGCTTACAACGCTAGGAGGCGGTCACCGAGCGGTCAACGACGCTAATCGGTCGTTACTCTGACGGCTCCTCGGCAGGCGCGAGGGGGTTCATGGCGACAGAAGGAGCAGAGGGTGGACACCAGCGAGCACACGCGGCATCAGGGCCGGCCCGGGGGCGCGCCTGCGTACGCGGGGCCGGACGGTGCGTCCGTGAGCGCGGGGCCCGGCAGCGTGTCCGCGCACGAAGAGCCGGGCAGCGTGCCCGCGACCGAGGGCTCCCCGCAGCGCCCGCGTGATGCCCAGGGGACCCGCACGCGCATCCTCGACGCGGCCGGCGCGGTCTTCGCCGAGCGCGGATACGAGGCGGCCACCGTCCGCGACATCGCCGGACGCGCCGGTGTGAACCAGGCCCTCATATTCCGCTATTTCGGCTCCAAGAAGGCCCTGCTCACCGAGGTCATGGCGCAGGGAGGCAAGGAGCAGCTGAGCAACACGCCGCCGGACCGGCTGTTCGAGACGGCGCTGCGCGGTGTCCTCGAGGAAGGCGGCGAACCCGACTCGGACCGGATGCTGGCCGTCTACCTCCGCTCCATCGGCAGCGCCGACGCCGCTCCGGACACCGTCCGTGCGCTGGGGGAGGAGTACGCCGCCGCGCTCGCCGCCCTCTCCTCGGCCGACGACAGCAAGCTGCGCGCCCAGCTCGCCATGGCCTGGTTGCTCGGCATCGGCCTGATGCGGGTCGTGGTCGGCCAGGAACCGCTGGCGAGCGCGGAACCGGACGAGATCTGCGGGCACGTGCTCACGGCACTCGAAGGGCTGCTGCGTGACGACAAGGCACCCGGAGGCGGTCGCACAGGGGAGCAACGGCCCGGCGAGCGGCCGTAGTCCATGCCGAGGAGCCATGTCATGCCGCGGTGCCGTCACCCCGCGGTCCCGCCCCCGCCGCCCTCAGCTTCGCTGCCCGTTCGCGCGGGTCGTACTCCGGTCCGACGCCCTCGACCAGCACCACGTCCCCCTCGATGTGGTCGGTCCGGAGTCTCAGGATCTCCTGGTACGCGGCGGACACGTACCAGGCACGGGCCTCGGTCAGGTCAGGGAACTCGATCAGGACCATGCTGCCGGGCCAGGTGCCTTCCACCACCTCGGCCGGCGGACCGTGGATGACAAAGCGTCCGTGGAAGGGGGCGAGGGTGGCCTGGATGCGCTCCAAGTACTCCAGGATGTCGGGGTGATGGCGACGGTTGCGCAGATGCGCGAAGCCATAGGCGGACACGTCGGGTTCCTTTTCCGGCTCGTCTGCGTCCCCGTGCGGGACGACGGGGTGAACGTAGCCGCGAACGTCAGCGCACGGCTATTACCTCTGAGGTAAACCGCTCCACGGGGTGGACGAAGGCGGGGCGGCCGGCCAGGAGCCCGAAGAACGTCTCGGGGACGAGCAGGGCGAGCAGCAGCAGGAGCGGCAGCCTCCAGGTGCCGGTGAAGGCGTGGAGGAGGCCGATGACCAGCGGCCCGGCTCCGGCGATGAGGTAGCCACCCGTCTGTGCCATGCCGGACAGCCGGGCCGCGACCTGCGGGGTGGGTGAACGCAGGCCGAGCAGGGCGAAGGCGAGAGGGAAGGCGCTGCCGGTGGCGACGCCGAGGGCGCAGATCCACACCCAGCCCATGTGCGGTGCGAGGAGCAGCCCGAGCAGCGCGGCTGCCTTCGTCGCGGCGACGGCCGCGATCAGCGGGCGCTGGCTGGCCAGGCGGGCGGCGAGTACGGGGACGGCGAAGCCGAGGGGGATGCTGATGATCTGCACGACCGACACCATCATTCCGGCCTCGGCGGGGGCGTAGCCGTCGGCATGCATGATCTCCGGAAGCCATGCCATGAGCGCGTAGAACAGCAGAGAGACGAGGCCCAGGAAGGCGGAGATCGCCCAGGCGAGGGGGGAGCGCAGAAGGCTCTGCGCGGTGTCGGTTCGCTGTGGCCGCTGGTGCGTACGCCGTCGGTGCCCGCGTACGGCGAGGGGCCCCCAGGCGAGGGCGGCGAGCAGGGAGGGCAGTGCCCAGGCGGCGAGCGCGGCGCGCCGGCCGGCGGTGTCGGCCAGCGGGATGGCGAGCGCGGCGGCGAGGGCTCCGCTGGCTGCCATCAGCATCATCGCCACGCCGGTGAGGGAGCCGATGCGGTCGGCGAAGTGGCGCTTGATGACGGCGGGCAGGATGACGTTGCCGAGGGCGATCCCGGCGCCGGCCAGGACAGTGCCGGTGAACAGGAGTAAGGGGGAGGACAGGGCCCGCAGCAGGATGCCGGCGGTGAGGAGGGCGAGGGCCGCGGCGACGGTCGTCTCGGTGCCGATGAGGCGAGCGACCGGTGCGGCGAGGGAGGCGAAGACGCCGAGACACAGCACGGGCAGCGTGGCCAGGATGCTGAGCTGTGTCCCGGTGAGGTGGAAGGCGTGCTGGAGCCGGCCGAGCAGGGGTGAGACACCGGTGATGGCCGCTCGCAGGTTCACTGCGAGGAGTACCAGGCCGGCGAGGGCCCACAGCCTGGCCGCGCGATGAATGAAGGGTGAGGTTTTCACTGTTTCCCTTGGAAATGCCCGAAGGCCTCCCCGGGACGCGAGACGGTGTCTGCGGGTTGGGGGAAGCCTTCGGGGTTCGGGGTGTTCGGCCGGTGTGTGCTCAGGCGAGGGCCGGGGTGGATGCCGACCGGTTGTGGAAGGGGCACACCAGCTGGTTGGCCTGGCCCTTGGTGATCGCGGAGGCCGCGTTCGCCCCGGTGCCGCCGCCGAGAAGCTGGAGGATCTCGGTGGAGAGCAGATCCTGCCTGCCCTTGAGGGCGTCGGCCGTGGTCTGGTCGGTGGAGAAGACCATCTCGGCGGCGATGTTGTCCTGCACGATGCGCGCCAGATTGTCCAGGGAGACGGCGACCGGGTCGGCCGGGATCTGCGCGGTCATCAGGTCGATCAGATGCGAATCGACCTTGGACTGGTTCATGAAGTTCTTGATGATGATGCTGTTCTGGTTCAGCTCATACGTGGTCCACAGGGACAGCACCACCACGTACAGGCCGGACCAGGCGTCGTCACCGACCTGCTTGCGCCAGCGCGTCAGCAGGTCGGAGACGCCCTGGATCTGCACCTTGGACGACCAGTACATGTTCGTGCGGATGCTCGGGTACACCGCGCCGGAGAAGTCCTCGAAGGACTTCATGTCGAACTCGCGCCTGCGGATCGTGTCGGCGATGTAGTCGTGCGCGTGGTCCAGGATGAACGCGCACGAGTCGTGGAGGTCGTCCGGGAGGGCGGCTTCCTCCAGCGTGCGGCGGGCGGTGTCGAGGGTGTCGGAGAACGCCTGGAGCGGAGTCGTCCAGCTCGTGTCCTTCGGGCCGGTGAAGGCGACCATCGCGAGGTCGTGCGGGTCGATGTACTTCGCCTGGGCCGGCAGGACGTTCTTCGGGTCCAGGTGCGGGGCGCAGATGGAGTAGATGCCCAGCGGCGTGTGGGCTATGGACTTGGCCAGCTCGAACACCTCGTCGACGGGCTTGATCGTCTCGATCACCCTGCCGCTGTCCACGAGGTAGTAGGTGCCGCCGACCATGTCGTTGCTGACGATGATGACGGGGCCGAGGTGCTGGGTCAGGTTGGCCCGCAGGCTGTCGTAGCTGGAGCGCATGCCGGTGTCGACGGCACGCATGTTGTCGCGGGCGGCCTTCTTCCGGGCGGCGTCGGTGGTGCCGGTGTCGGTGTCCGCGTGTGCGGTGCCGGTCGCGGCGAGGCTGGTGAGAGCGGCGGTGGCGGCGGTGGCGGCGAGAACGGTTCTACGGGTGGGCACTTTCGGTCATCCCCCTCGGAAAATGGCGCGCGATATCCCCATATACGCGCGTGGTGCACGACGCCCGCCCCGCCGAGAGGCTGTGGACCTCCGGCCGGGGGCAAGCGCACTTCTTCGCAGCGGAGTTCTGCTCTGGTCCGGCGTCAGCTCAGGGCCGCGGCGGACGGCACGACCACGCCGTACAGGTCGGCGATCGTCGCGAGAGCGCTGTGGTGCAGTTGCTCCGCGGACACCTCGGCCACGTCCGTCGTCAGCGACCGCGTGGCGGTCGCGTCGGCCACCACCGTGGGCCGGTTCCCGCGCAGGAACGCACCCTGGGCGGTGAACGCGACGCACATGTGCGTCATGAAGCCGGCCAGCACCACGTCGGTGTTCCCGGCCTCGTCCACCAGCTGGCCGAGGTCGGTGCCGTGGAACGCGTTCGGGGCCTGCTTGGTGACGACCGGCTCACCCTCGACGGGCGCGACCTTCTTGTGGATCTGCCCGACCTCGGCTTTCAGGTCGTACGGGCTGCCCTCGCCGCCGTCGTGCTGGACATGGATGACCCGGGCACCGGCCGCGCGGGCCGCCTCCAGCAGCTCCGCCGCGCGGTCGAGAGCCGTCTCCCAGCCCTCCAGCTCCATGACGCCCTGGGTGTAGGTGTTCTGGATGTCGATCAGGATCAGCGTCGACTGCCCGAGCTCGGCCGGGGTCTGGTCGAGGGAGCTGAGGTCACGCAGGGTTTTCGAAGGCACAACTGCCCTTTCTCGTAAAGTACATCGGAAGTTTTCGGCCATCTGTGGCGGCCGAGATGACGGTACGATCCGGCTCAGTGGGCGGCAATGTCATAAAACTTGCAGAAAATGACATGCCGCCCGGACATTTGGGGGGAACCGAATGAGCCACATCCGAAGACACGTCGTCATCGTGCTGTTCGAGGGCGTCGACCTGCTCGACATCACCGGCCCACCGGAGGTGTTCGCGCTCCTGCGCCGCGAGATGGACGGCGACCCGGGCTATCACGTCACCCTGGCCGCCGAGACCCTGCACCCCGTGACCACCTGTGCCGGGGTCCGTGTCGTCCCCGACATGACCTTCGAGGACGCGGCCCGGCACCGCATCGACACACTCCTCGTGCCCGGCTCCGTCGAAGTCGACCACCGCCGCCAGGTCCGTGCCGTGGTCGACCCCGCCGTGGTCGCCCGTGTCAGGGAACTCGCGGGCCAGTCACGGCGGATCGCCTCCGTGTGCGTCGGCGCACATCTGCTCGCCGCGGCCGGACTGCTGGACGGCAAGCGGGCGACCACGCACTGGTCGACCGCGCGGCAGCTCGCCGCCGACCACCCGGCCGTCGAGGTCGACCCCGACCCCATCTTCATCAGGCAGGGCACCGTGTGGACCGGCGCGGGCCTCACCGCCTGCCTCGACCTGTCCCTGGCCCTGGTCGCCGAGGACTTCGGTGAACCGGCCGCCCTGCGCGTCGCCCGCCAGCTCGTGATGTACCTCAAACGCCCCAGCGGTCAGAGCCAGTTCAGTGTGCCGCTGGAAACCGGGCCCACCTCCCGCCGTATGGACCAACTGCGCGTCCACATCAGCCAGAACCTCACCCGCCCGCTGACCGTCGCCGACCTCGCCCTGCACGCGAGCATCGGCGAACGCCACCTCAACCGGCTCTTCCGCGACGAACTGGGCACCACACCCGGCGTCTACGTCGAATCCGTACGCCTGGAAGCAGCCCGCAGCCGACTGGAGACCACGGACGACACGCTCGACCGCATCGCGGTCCTCTGTGGGTTCAAGACCATCGACACCCTGATCCGGGTCTTCCGCCGGCGCCTCGACACGACCCCCACCGAGTACCGCAACCGGTTCCGGCACGCCGCCGTCCACTGACAGCACACCGGAACCCCTCACATACAAGACAGGAGAGTTGAGATGAGCCGATCGGAGCGGAATCCGGCGCTCATCGCTCGCTGGTCGTGGCGCTCGATGACGTGACGCGCGTGTCGTGCGGGTCGGCGCGTGAGGGACCGGCGGGGCCGGTGAGGCTGTTGATCGGGGCCCGGCGTCGGCTTCGCGCGCGGACCCACGCCGAGACAGCGGGCGCCGAGAGTGCCGAGACCAGGCCGCCCAGGACCAGGCTGGAGCGGGTGCCGAAAGTGTCGGAGACCAGGCCGACCAGGGGAGCGCCGATGGGCGTGCCGCCGAGGAGGACGAGGAAGTAGACGGACAGGACGCGGCCGCGCAGATGCGGGGCGGCATGGAGTTGGGTCAGGGCGTTGGCGGTGGTGGTGACGGTGACCGCGGCGCAGCCGCTGGGGATCAGCAGTGCCAGAAAGGTGCCGTAGCCGGGCATCACGCCCAGCGCGGCCTCCAGCGCTCCGAAGACAGCCGTTGCCGTGACGAGGCGGCGGACGGTGGGCGGTTGCCCGCCGTGGGCCGTGCGGAGCGCGCCGATGAGGCTGCCCGCGGCGTAGGCGGCCGAGAGGCAGCCGAATGCGGCGGTGCCGGAGTGGAGGACCTTGATCGCCACGAGGGAGAGGGTCACCTGGAAGTTGAACCCGAAGGTGCCGACGACGGCGATCAGCGCGATCGGCAGCAGCAGTTCCGGCGTGGCGGTGATGTGCCGGAACGCTTCGGCCGGCCCCGGACCGCCGCGCCGAGGCCCGCTCGGCTCGCGCGCTGTACCGGTCGGGACGGTGAAGAGCCCGTACAGGACCGCCAGATAGGAAAGCGCGTTGATGAGGAAGACCGGGCCGATGCCCACGGCCGCGACGGTCAGGCCCGCCGCGGCCGGGCCGAGGACGCGGGCGACGTTGAACTGGGCGGAGTTCAGGCTCACCGCGGCGGGCACCCGGTTCCGGCTGACCAGTTCGGCGATGAAGGCGTTGCGGGCAGGGCTGTCCATGGCGGTGGCGGCGCCCAGGGCGAGTGCGAGGGCGTACACGGACCACAGGTTCACCGTGCCCGTGACGGTCAGCAGCCCCAGCAGCAGGGACTGTACGGCCATGGCGGTCTGGGTGATCAGCAGCAGCCGGCGCTTGGGGAACCGGTCGGCGAGGACGCCCCCGGTCAGGCCGAACAGCGTCTGGGGCAGGAACTGCAGCGCGGTGACGACACCGACCGCGCTGCCGCTGTTTCCGCTGAGGTGGAGCACCAGCAGATCCTGGGCGGCCCGTTGCATCCAGGTGCCGATGTTGGAGGTCAACTGGCCCAGCAGATAGCGGCGGAACGGGCGGACGGTGAGCGTGTCGAGCGCCGTCCCCGGAGTCCTGCTGCCGCTCCGTGCGCCGGTTCGGTGGTCCGTGTTCATACCGTTCGGCCGACGCAGGTGCCGTGACGGTCCACGACGGACGTCTCGGCATCGTCGACGTGGTGGAAGGTCGGGTGCGGGTGCATGAGGAACTCGTGGTGGGAGATGTTCCAGGCGTAGGCGCCGGCCATGGCGAACGCGATCCGGTCGCCCACCCGCAGCCGGGCGACCATGGTGTGGCGGGCCAGGACGTCCTTGGGCGTGCACAGCTGCCCGACCAGCGTCACGGGCTCGTCGCGGGCCTCTGGCCGGTCCCAGGCCTGGTGCCAGGAGTCGTCGGGGACGATCTCGAAGGGCTGGTCGTGTTGTTTCGCGGCGGGTGTGCGCAGGTGGTGGGTGCCGCCGCGCAGCACGGCGAACGCCTCGCCGCGGCTGAACTTGACGTCCAGGACCTGGGTGACGTACCAGCCGCAGTAGGCGGTGACCGAGCGGCCCGGTTCGATCCACAGCGTCAGGCCGGGGTGGCGCTCCAGCGTCCGGCGCAGTCCGGCGCCGAAGGCCGGCCAGTCGAAGACATCGCCGGGGTCGGCGTAGTCGACGCCCATGCCGCCGCCGACATCGACCTCGGACAGCGTGATCCCTCGTCGGTGTGCCCAGCGGTCCGCCCAGCCCATCACCTGCTCGACCAGGGCCAGTTGGGCGTGCGCGTCGAGGCCGCTGGCCAGGTGGGCGTGCAGCCCGCGCAGCCGGATCCGGCCGTCGGTGGCGATGATGCGCAGGCAGCGGTCCAGCTGGGCGGGGTCCAGACCGAAGGGGCTGGGCCCGCCGCCCATGGCCAGCGCGACCGAGCGCACCGCCACGGGTACGTTGACGCGCAGCAGGACGTCGGCGGTGCGCTCGCCCAGCACGGTCGTCAGGGTGCGCAGCTCGTGTTCGCTCTCGATGTGCAGGCGTGCGACCCCGGCGTCCAGGGCCTGGGCCAGTTCGGCCGCGGTCTTGCCGGGGCCGCCGAAGGCGATCGGCGCGTCGGCGAAGAGACCGCGCAGGTGCCGGATCTCGCCGCCCGAGGCCACCTCGAACCCGTCGACGTGCTCGGCGAGGGCGCGCAGCAGGCGGGGGTCGGAGTTGGCCTTCGCGGCGTACAGCAACCGGACGCGCCGCGGCAGCGCGGCCCGGATGGCGCGGGCGTGTGCGCGCAGTCCCGGCAAGTCGTAGACGTACGCGGGGAGTTCCTCGTCGGCGAGCCGGCGGACGTGGTGCAGCAGGGCGGCTCTCACAGGGGCACCTCGCGGGGGAAGCCCGCGCCGAGCGGGCTGGGTAGGGGGACGTAGGTGGCGTGCCGGTCGGCCTTGCGGGCCCAGCGCAGCAGGAGGTTGGCCTTGGCGGGCAGCGGTACCCCGGAGAGCAGGGCGCGCAGCCGCGGCGGCCCACCCGCACGGCCGGCGCAGGCGGCGAGCCGGTCGCGGACCAGTCCCCACAGCGCCGGCTCGCGTGCCGGATCGAGATCGGCGAGGGCGCCGAGCACCTCGGCGACGTGGTTGACGAGGAGGCAGTAGGCGACCCGGTTCCAGCCGCGTTCGGCATCGTAGGTCAGCGGGCCGCGGACGTCCTCGGGCAGGGCGGCGAGCGCAGCCGCGTGGTGGCGGGGCAGCAGCTTGGTGCCCTCCAGGTCGCGGAAGAGTATCTGCACGGGTGTGCCGTCGGCGTTCACTCCGACGACGACGTTCTGCAGGTGTGGTTCCAGTACGACACCGTGGTCGAAGTAGGCGGCCAGCACCGGCGGCAGCAGCAGCCGCAGATAGGCGTCCCACCAGGCCAGTACGTCCCCGTCGCCGCGGGCCAGCAGGTGGGTGACGTGGGCGGGGCCGGTGGGGTACTCGTCCGCGACCGCGGCGGCGAGCAGGGGCGTCACCCCGGGGCGCAGGTGGGCGCGCAGCCCGGAGCGGACGACGACGCCGAATCCCTCCAGCAGCGCGGTGTCGCCGTCGGGGGCGAGGGTGCGGTAGCCGGGCTCGGCGAGCAGCGCGCTCTGCGGGAAGCGTTCGGCCAGCCGGGCCGTGACGGGCTGCAGCAGGCGGTTCAGGGCGACGGCGCCGGACAGTTCGTAACGGGCGTGCTTGCGGACGCAGTTGGTGAGGCGCACGTTCAGGCTGAACTTCAGGAACGCGTCCGCGTCCGGCTGGTAGAGCGTGCGCACCGACGCGGTGGGCATCCACTCGGGCCCGCTCACGCCGCGGTCGACGACCTCTCCCGCGGCCAGCGCCGTGCGCAGCCGGTCGTGCCGGCTCAGCAGCCGGAACTGCCAGGGGTGCACCGGCAGCGTCACGAACTCCGGGTCGGCCGGCGGGCACAGCGCGTCGAGTCCGCTCAGCTCGCCCTCCTGCAGCACCAGGTGCCGGCGTACGGCCAGGTGCCGCAGGCGGAAGCGGGCGCCGGTCTCCGGCCCGTACGCCAGCCAGTCCGCCGGGTCACCGGTGCGGGCCTTGGGTGTGGGATGGAAGCGGTGGCCGAAGACCAGCGACTGCTCCGACGTCACATAGAGGTCCTGGTGGGGCATACCGTGGGCGCGGTGCTCCAGCGCGGTGCGGATGGTCTCGCGGCTGTCGGCCACCTGGTCCAGGAACTCGCCGTTCGCCACGCCGGTGCGCTGCTCCAGTTCGTCCTGGACATGGCCGGCCAGCTCTCGCCAGCCCACCGTGACCCAGCTGCCCTGGTCGTCGAGCCGTTCGACGGAGCCTTGGAAGCGGTGTGCCCCGATCATCGAGACACGGCGCAGTCTCGCCCGCAGCAACAGGCCGCTGCGGGGCAGCCGTAGCAGGAGATGGCCGCGGTCGACGGTCACCTGGTGCTCGGGGGCGGAGACCTCGCGGATCAGGCAGTTGAGCAGGGTGTGGGCGGTGACGGCGTCGGCGGTGTGCGCCCCGGCGGCCTCGGCGGCGTTCCGGGCGGTGGTGGGCAGGGGCATGCGCAAGCTCCAGTGCGTCGTCATGGGTGCGGGAGTCGTCCGTCGGGTCGCCGGGGGACGTCAGCGGTATCGGGCCAGCGGGTTGGCCACGGCGGTCCACTGCGCCTTGCCGGGGTGCGCCGCCAGACGCATCGCGACCGTCGCCTTCAGCGGGAGGGTGTCGCCGAAGAAGGCCGCGGCGTCCCCGGTGTCCGGCAGCTCGCCGTACACACGGCGGCCGACCCGGGCCACCGTCTCCCACAGCGCCGCGGGATCGGCCGACCGGGTCCGGGCGAGGACGTCGACCAGCTCGCTGAACACCCCGCTGAGCAGCCCGCCGAACAGCTTGGTGCGCAGGGCGTCGAGGTCGTCACCGGCGCGGGTGCCGGCCAGCGGCGGCAGGGCGCATCCCCAGGCGGCAAGCCTTCGGGGACTGATCCGCACGCCGTCCAGGTCCCGGTACAGCACCCGCACCGGCCGGCCGTCCCGCAGGGCGACGAGTGTGTTCTGGCCGTGTGCCTCCAGCGCCACCCCCATGGACAGCAGCGTCAGCGCGGGCGGCAGCACGAGTTCGGCGAAGTCCGCGAGCCAGCGCACGGGATCGCCCGTCACCACGGCCGCACCGGTGGCGTGCACGGCCGTCAGCGGTACGGCGATCTCTCCGGCGTCCAGATGGCAATCGGTGGACTCCCTGACCATCGCCGCCAGGCTCGCGCATGCCTGCCCGGCCACCCGTACGGTTCCGCCGCCGAGTTCCCGCAGGATCCGCAGGCCGTCGCCGTACCCGGCCTTGTCGACGACCGCCGCGACCAGCTCGGACAGCGGTGGTCCGTCGGCCACTTCCACGGGTGAGATGGTGCGCCGGTAGTTGGTGACCTGGACGTCGAGTGCGGTCTTGACGTGGCGGCCCGGCAGGTCGGCCATGGGTGCCAGGGTGCGCAACGACAGCAGCGGACGGGCGGGAAGCGTACGCCGGAGCGCGGTGAGTCCGGGGTGGCGTACGAGGATGTGGTCCCGCTGCCAGGGGTGGAGCGGAAGCAGGGAGGTGTGGCCGTCCCGGAGTTCCTCGGGCCAGGCGCCGGTGCCCTGCCAGCGGTCGGCGGGGACGGGCAGCAACGCCAGCTGGACCACCGGGTGGTGCTCGGGTGCGTAAGCGAGCACCTCGGCGACGGACATGCCCGTACGGGTACGGCAGCACGGGTGCTGAGGGTGGCCGTCGACCACCGCCTGTTCGGCCTCGACCGCGTCACGCGGCGGAACGAACCCCTGGGCATGCGCCGCGCGGGCGAGGGCGAGGTTCACGACGCTGTTGTCCAGCTCGGCCGCCAGCCGCTGCGCGGCGGGTGCAGGAAGCACCAACTGGGCGAGCAGTTCGCCCGGTTCACGAATCGGACCGTCGGGCCCGGCCACGGTGAAATCCTGGGGCACGTCCGCGAACCGCCGGGCGCAGGTGCCGGCCCCGGCCAGCCGCGCACCGTGCCGGAGCGTCACGACGATTGTCTCCGCTGCTTGCTGCCGGGCGGTCACGCCGGGAAGCGGCTCCCGTGCGAAGGCGCCCCAGAGACGGCCGAGCACGGTGGCCCGCGCTCCCGGCCATGCGGCCAGGAAAGGCTCCACGAGATCCGGGCGCACCCGGCGCAGTTCGGCGGTCGTCGTGTCGAGGGTTTGGCTGGGCATGGCGCGATTCCCGGATGTCGGTGGGATTTCCTGTCTCGCACCCTAGGCGACGTCGGGTAAACGAAAATCCAGCGCGAATAGAGGGGGCGTCGTAGGGGTGCCTAGCCGAATTCCGGGAAACAGGGTAATTTCTCGAACGGGGAGCGGGTGTGCTCCAAAGGGAACGAGCAGCGCGCATCTTCAACTGAATCCCCAGGTGGCAGATGGTGCACCCGCCCGGTTCTTAACCATCTCCTAACCGCGCCCTGTCAATACGCTGTAGGTCTCCCGTGATTCATGCAGTGAGACGAAAATTCACCGGGTTGAGGGAATGTTCCGGCGATTGTGGCGCACGGCCCGGCTGCACTTTGTGAGTCTGTCCGCATGCACGTCTTGCTGATCGAGGACGATGACCGGGTGGCCGAACCGCTGACGGAGGGGCTTCGGCGCTTCGGGTTCACCGTGGAACACGCGCGGACCGGCGCCGCCGGCCTCGCCGCGGCAGAGCCGGCGATGGTGTTGCTGGACCTGGGCCTGCCCGACATGGACGGCATCGACGTCTGCCGGGCACTGCGCGCTCGTTCGCCGGTGCCGATCATCATGATCACCGCCCGGGACTCCGAGGTCGACCGGGTCCTCGGCCTGGAGCTGGGGGCGGACGACTATGTGTCGAAGCCGTTCGGGGTCCGGGAGCTGGTGGCGAGGATCCGGGCCGTCACCCGCCGGACCCGGACCGTGCCCCCCGACGGCGACTCCGGGACGGCGTCTTCCGCGGGAAACCGTGCCGGTGCCTGCGGTGCCCAGCGGATCGGCCCGCTGAGCGTCGACCGCCGCACCCGGCAGGTACGGGTGCACGAGGTTCCGATCGCCCTGGCGCCCAAGGAGTTCGACCTGCTGGTCTGCCTCGCCGAGGATCCCGGAGCCGTCTGCTCGCGCCAGCAGATCCTCGACACGGTCTGGGAGCCGGACTACTTCGGCCCCACGAAGACACTCGACGTGCACATCGCCGCGCTGCGCCGCAAACTCGGCGACCCCTCCTGGATCGAGAACATCCGCGGCATCGGATTCCGGCTGGCCCCGCCTGCCGGCTCCGCGGTACGGCCCGAGCCGTGGCACGGCGTCCGGTGATCCGCCGCCTGCTGTTCAGCTATCTCAGCCTCATGCTGCTCGTCCTGCTCGCCCTCGAAGTGCCGTTCGGCTTCGTCTATGCGCGAAGCGAGCTGAGCCGCTTTTCCAACACGGCGGAACTGGGCGCGGTGACGCTCGCCGGGGTGTGCGAGGAGCGACTCGAGCACGGACTGGTGTCGGACCTGCCCGGCCTCGCCCGCGGCTACGCGCGCCGCACGGGCAGCAGCGTCGTCGTCACCGACCGCACGGGCATCGTCCTCACCGACACCGCCAACCCCTCGGCCGCGGGAAGGAACGTCTCCGCCGAACCGGACATCTCCACCGCGCTGCACCACGGACCCGCCACCGGGATCAGCGCCGACCTCGTTCCGGGCAGGAAGGTCCTGTTCGTGACCGTCCCCGGCACCTCGAACGACGGCGTGCCCTGCGTCGTACGGTCGCTGTACTCGCTGACCCCCCTCGCGGGGCGGGTCCAGGCCACCTGGGTGGCGCTCGCGCTCGTCGCACTGGGTGCGCTCGCGGTGGCCGCCCTGATCGGGTTCGCCTTCGCCCGCTGGATCACCCGGCCCTTGCGGGACCTGGAGCAGGCCACCGCGCAACTCGCCTACGGCCGGCTCACCCATCCGCCCGTGCCCGACCGCGGCCCGCCGGAGCTGCGTCGGCTCGTCGCCTCCTTCACGCACACAGCGACCCGGCTGCAACACCTGCTCCATGCCCAGGAGGCCTTCGCCTCCGAGGCGTCGCACCAGTTGAAGACCCCGCTGACCTCGCTGCGCCTGCGGCTGGAGAACTTCGAACCCCACCTCGCGCCCCGCGCGCAGGCGAGCCTGAACGAAGCGCTCGGCGAGGTGGGACGGCTCAGCCGGATGGTGCAGGGGCTCCTCGCCCTCGCCCGGCTGGAGAACGCGGCGACCACGCCGGAGCCCGTCGACCTCGACGCCGTCGTCGCCGACCGTGCGGCGATCTGGACCGCGTTCGCCGGCGAGCAGCGCGTCGGCATCACCGTGGCCGGTACGCGGATCGGCACGGTGTGGGCGGTCCAGGGCGCACTGGAGCAGATCATCGACAACCTTCTCTCCAACGCGCTGCGCGTGTCCCCGCCCGGCACCACCATCACCCTGGCGACCGTCGGCGCACCGGCCGACAGCGGCCGTACGGCGTCCCTGGTCGAGCTGCATGTGACCGATCAGGGGCCCGGCATGAGCGAAACCGACCGGAAGCGAGCCTTCGACCGGTTCTGGCGTGCCGCCGACGCCCATCACGACGGCACGGGCCTGGGCCTGCCCATGGTCCAGCGGCTCACCCTCGCGAGCGGTGGCGAGGTCACGCTGGAGGCCGCCCCCGGCGGAGGGCTGGACGCCGTGGTCCGGCTGCGGCCCGTGCAGGCCGCCCGTACTCGGACCCAGGCGCCGGCCCACCGCAGGATCCCTGCCCTGCGCGGCCACGGTCCGGCCGGAAGCCGGACGGCCGCCGAGACGGTGTCACGTCAGGATTCATGAGGCCTCACATCAGGATCCCTGACCGGTGTCGGCGGGTCAGCCGTCCTCGCCGTCGGCGTCCCGGCAGACGTCGCTGCCAGAGCGGTCCCCAGTGGCGCGGTCTTCCACCTCGGGCTGCCCCCCCGCGCACGCTGAAGGGCGGAGTAGCGGAGTACACGACGGTCTTGGCGAGCTACGGCCCGGATCCTGGTCTCAGAGGTCATTGCCCGCGTAGGAGAGGTTGAAGCTCTTGTTGGTGAGCGGGAAGTCCGGGACGATCGTGTCCGTCAACGCGATGGGCAGAGCGGGCCAGTTGAAGAAGGACGGGTCCACCGGCTTGACCCGGGTCAGGGTGCCGTCGGCGGCGAGTTCGACGCGGGTCGCGATGGTGCCGCGCCATCCCTCCACCAGGCCCACCCCACTGAGCGGCCCTGAACCGGATGCCGGCGACGGTCCTGCGAGGGCTCGCGGGGCGATGAGTCCCGCAGCCAGGTGCTCGATCAGCGCGAGGGAGATGTCGATCTCCTCGGCACGCGCCAGGAAGCGGGCCAGCACGTCGCCGCTGGTGTGGACGGGGGAGCCGAGCCGCATGCCGTGGTCGGTGAAGGGGTGCGCGACGCGGGCGTCGTACGCGAGGCCGCTGGCGCGGGCGGCGTAGCCCAGGCAGCCGATCTCCCGGGCGGCCTCCGTCCTCAGGACGGCGGTGCCGGTGAAGCGGTCGCGGACGGTGGAGTGACCAAGGGCCAGGTCGGTGATCTCACGGACGTCCTCGCCGATCGCTTTCAGACGTCGTACGTCGGGAACGGCCTGCAGTACCGCGCCGCCGGGTACGACACCGCCGCGCAGCAGCCGGTGGCCGGTGGTCTCCCGGTTCAGGCGCAGGAGCTGCTCGCGGACGCGCTGCGCCTGGGCGTTGAGGATGGAGTGGCCGACGTCGTTGCAGAGCATGCCGAGGTCGGCGACATGGTTGTGGATCCGCTCCAGTTCCAGCAGCAGGGCCCGGGCGCGCCGGGCCTCTTCCGGGACCTCGGTGCCCGTGGCCTCCTCGACGGCCAGGCAGTACGCGAGGGCGTGGCCGACGGCGGTGTCCCCGCTGATGCGTTCGGCCAGCGGCAGACCGGCGGCGATCGAACGGCCCTGAAAGAGCTTCTCGATGCCCTTGTGGACGAACCAGAGGCGGGCCTTGAGTCGCAGGATGGTCTCGCCGACGACGGAGAAGCGGAAGTGACCGGGTTCGATGAGGCCCGCGTGGACCGGGCCGACGGGGATCTCGTAGACGCCGTCGCCCTCGACCTCCAGGAACGGATAGGGGCCCTCCTGTTCACCGAAGGGCGGCGGGGGACCGGCGTCGGGGTGCATCGGGTACCAGCCGCGGGGCCAGTGGAAGTGGCGTACGAGACGGCGGGGCAGGGGATGGCCGAGGGGGACGATGCCGAACAGGTCCCGCATCTCGCGTTCGAACCGGCCCGCGGGGAAGGAGAGATGGGCCAGCGTCGGCAGTTCGGGGCGCTCGGGGTCCAGACGGACGTGCAGTTCGGTACGCGTGTCGGGCGGGCCCGCCGCGAACAGGTACACCACGCGGATGCAGTGCTCGTCGTGGTGGGCGGCGACCAGCGCGAGGCGATGGCCGCGGGTCAGCAACTCCTCGGTTCGTGACGGGAGTTCGGTGAGACTGATCTCGTGCGTGGTGCGCATCGGGTCAGGGGCCTCCGATCGCCTGGGCGGCGGCGTGCAGCAGGTCGGTGAGGGGCCCGGTGCCGGTGCCCAGCGCGGCGCAGGCCACCAGGCCCGCGCAGAGGGGCCAGATGCCCGGGCCCGCGGGGGTGGGCGCCGGAGCGGGGGCGGGGGCCGCGGGGGCGGGGCCGAGCAGCATCCCGGCGGTTCGTGCGGTGAGCGCGGCGAAGGCCACGAGGGCCGGCAGCACGGCCGCTGACGTCGCCAAGGCCCGCCCGGACCCGGCGGCGAGACCGGCGCGGACGATGCCGAGTTCGGAGGCGAAGAGACTGAATGGAGGAAAGGCCAGCAAGGCCACCACCGCGAACCCGAACACGCCACCCAGGGACGGAGCCTGGGCCAGCAGCCCGCGCACCCGGCCGATCCTGGTGGTGCCGGTCAGGTGGAGGATGCGGCCCGAGGCGCAGAAGGCGGCCGACTTGGCCAGCCCGTGCCCGGCGATGTGCAGCAGCGCGGCGGACAGGGCCAGCGGGCTGCCGATCGCCGTGGCCAGGGCGATCAGGCTCATGTGCTCCATGCTGGAGTAGGCCAGCATCCGCTTGTAGTCACGCTGGGCCAGCAGCAGCCCGGCGGCGAACGCGAGCGTCAGCAGGGCGATCCCGGCGAGCAGGACACGGGTGAAGCCGGCTCCCAGGGCGGCGTCGGCGATGACCCGGTAGCGCAGGATCGCGGCGAAGGCGACCGAGAGCAGGACCCCGGACATCAGCGCGGACACGGGTGCGGGGGCCTGGCTGTGGGCGTCCGGCAGCCAGGAGTGCAGCGGGATCAGCCCGGCCTTGGCGCCGAAGCCGAGCACGACCAGGGTGATCCCGAGCCGGGTGACCGCCGGGTCGAGCCGGCCGGCACGGGAGACGAGGGTCGGCCAGTCCAGTGCCCATGCCTCGGGGACGCCGGCGTGCCGGGCCGCGTAGTAGATCAGCACGGTGCCGAGGAAGGCGAGCGCGATCCCGGCCGAGCAGATCACCACGTACTTCCAGGCGGCCTCCACCGACGCGCGCGTGCGCCGGTGGCCGACGAGGAAGGCGGTGACGATGGTGGTGGCCTCGACGGCGACCCATACCACGCCGAGGTTGCCGCTCACCACGGCCAGGCACATCGCGGCGAGGAAGGCGTGCACGAGGACGTGGTAGCGGCGCGCCGTACAGGCCGTCGCCCGGCCCGCGCCACGCTCGCCCGCAAGGTACGCGGACGCCGAGCCGCACGCGACGAGCGCGACGGCACCGACGACGAGCAGCATCCACACCGTCAGGGCATCGGCACGCAACAGCCCGGAGTACGCGGAGAGCGGCCTCCCGTCCAGGACACCCACCGCCAGCAGGCTCCCGCACAGCACGATCGCCACGGGGGAGACGAGCCCGGCCCAGGCAGCCGGGAACCGCTCCGTAGGCGGCTCGGATTCAGGTTCCTCTTCGAGTAGGAGCGGCGTCCCGGTGTTCACCGTACGCATCGGGGCCGGGCGGAACGCCGGGGCACCGGCCAGCGCGTACGCGGCGGCGACGAGCAGCGGTACCACGGCGGGAGCGGTCAACAGCGGCGCGGCCCCTACGGACAGATATGGCATCAGTCGTGCAGCTCCCGCAGGTCGTCGATGTCGGTCGTGCCGAACGCCTCCCGCATCCGCGTGGTGAGGATCTGCAGCACCAGCACCGCGAGCAACACGTCGAAGGAGACGCCGAGTTCGACGATGAGCGGGACGCCGGAGGTGGCCAGGAAGGCGGTGGCGGTGATGCCGTTGTCCAGCAGCAGGAAGCCGACCACCTGGGCCAGCGCCCGTCTGCGGGTCGCCAGCGCGAAGAACCCGATCAGGACGACTGCGAGGCCCACCGGCAGGGCGCGGGTGGCCGGAGCCGGGTTCAGCTGCGTCAGCGGCCGGGCGACGACATAGGCCAGCAGCGTCAGCAAGGCCGCCGTGAGCAGCGAGGCGGCGACATTGACCAGGGGCTTGGTCTCGCGGACCTCCTCGCTCTCGCGGTCGGTGGCCAGCGCGGCCAGCACACGCCGCATGAGATGGGGCAGCACCCCCGCCCTGAGCACCCCGACGCCGAGGCCCACGACGCCCAGGTCCCACCGCTGCTCGTGCGCGCCGAGCAGCACGGCGATCGCACCCAGGGCGACACCTTGGAGGGCGAACCCCCGTACGAGTGCTGCGAGTTCGTGTCGCCACAGCACGAGTACGGCCGCCAGCAGGAAGACCCCGCAGGCCAGATCGAGTAGCTGGGTGTACAGGCCTGCGCTCATGACGCTCCGCTCAGGAAGTAGGAGGCGGTCACCGCGAGCAGCGCGAGGAGGAAGGACCCCGCGAGCAGTTCCGGCACCCGGAACAGGCGGATCTTGGCCCAGAAGACCTCGGCCGCGGCCAGCGCCGCCCCCAGCAGCAGCACCTTCACCGCGAACAGCACGAGTGCCACGGCCAGTGCCGTGAGTGAGGGTGCGGTGGCGATGCCCCAGGGGAGGAACAGGGAGGACAGCAGGCCCAGCAGCAGGGTCAGCCGCATCTGGGCGCCCAGTTCCACCAGGGCCAGGTCGGGGCCCGCGTACTCCAACACCATCGCCTCGTGAAGCATCGTCAGTTCCAGGTGGGTGGAGGGGTTGTCCACCGGGATCCGGCCGGTTTCGGCGAGCACCGCCACCGCGAGCGCGGCCACGGCCAGCAGCCCGGCCGGCGAGGCGAGACGGGCCGGTTGGTGGAGGGCACCGGAGACGATCGCCGGGACATTGGTCGTACCCGCTGGTATCGACAGCGCGAACACCGACAGCAGCAGCGTCGGCTCCACCAGGGAGGCGACGGTCATCTCACGCGAGGCGCCCATCCCGCCGAAGGAGGTGCCCGAATCCAGCCCGGCCAGGGCGAGGCCGAGCGTGCCGAGCGAGATCAGCGCCACGACGACGATCAGATCCGCGTGGGAGCTGACCGGGGTCCGGGTGGACAGCAGGGGCACCAGTGCGGCCGCGACCGCGGTGGTGGCGACCAGCAGCGCAGGGGCCGTACGGAACGCCGGCCCTGTTCCGACCGGAGTGATCGGCTCCTTGCGCAGCAGCTTGCGCACGTCCCGCCAGGGCTGCAGCACTCCCGCCCCGGCCCGGCCCTCCAGCCGGGCCCGCACCTGCCGCATCCATCCGGTCAGCAGCGGCGCCCCGGCCCCGACCGCCAGGACCTGCCCGGCGACGGCCACGTATCCGACGACAGTGTGCATGGATTCGCCCGCAGTGCTCATGGACACGCCCTCACCAGCCCACCGCCAACGCCAGCAGCAGGACGACCAGGCCGGTGAAGCCGTAGCCGAGATAGAGGTGGACACTGCCGCCCGCCAGCCGCCTGGCCGCCCGGCCCACACGCGCCAGAAAGCCGAGCACGGGGGCGTACAGCCGGTGCTCGATCCGGTCGGGCACCCGCTGCCGGAAGCGCACCCGTGCCACCAGGTACGCCGACTCGCGTACCGGGGTGACATCCACGGCCTGCTCGGGCGCGAGGACGTCGTCGAAGACCCGCCGCAGCGGCTCGGCGAACGAGGTCGCCGTGTACGTCATGCGCGGCGTCGGAGCCCCGCCCCCGCAGTCCCACAGCCGGGCCTGCACACGGCGCCGGCGGCGGCCGTAGAGCCGGGGCAGGCCGGTGGCCGAGAGGAACGCGGCGGTGAGCGCGGCCACCACCCACAACGGCGACAGCGTGGCGGAGATGCCGGCCAGCCCGACCCGCAGCCCACCATCGGTGAGGGCTCCGCTGCCCGGCAGCCCGACCGCGCCGACGGCCCGGTCGAGGCCGCCGCCCAGCAGACCCGGCGCCACCGCGAGTGCCACGACTCCTGCGGCGAGCAGAGCCATCCCGGCGAGCATCAGGGGCGGCGCCTCGCACGCCGATGCCGCGCGCTCGTCACGTGGCCGGGCGAAGAAGCCGACACCGAGCGCCTTCACGAACACCGCGGCCGCGACACCGGCCGACAGCGCGATCAGCGCCACCGACAGGGGCAGCACCACGGCCATCGCGACGCCGGGCACCGCCACCCCGTGGATGAGGCCCTGCAGCAGTAGCCACTCACTGATGAAACCGTTGCCGGGCGGCAGAGCCACCGCGCCGAGCGCGGCCAGCGCGAAAAATCCGGCAGTGACGGGCATCCGGGAGCGCAATCCGCCGAGGCGATCCAGATCGCGCAGACCGGTGGACCGCAGGACGGATCCCGCCGTACAGAACAACAGGGCCTTGAAGGCGGCATGGTTGACCACATGCAGGAGCGCCGCCGCCAGCACCAGCGCGGCCAGTGGCCGGTCGCCGTGGGAGGCGAACAGCCCGCACGCGCCGACGCCGATGAGGACCAGGCCCATGTTCTCGCTGCTCGAATACGCCACCAGCCGCTTCAGGTCGGAGGCCATCGCCGCCTGCAGGATGCCGTACACGGCACTGGCCCCGCCCACCGCCAGCAACCCCAGCCACCACCACGCCGGACCGCCACCCAGCAGATCGAGCCCGGTGCGCACCAGGCCGTACACACCGAGATTGACCATCGCGGCGCTCATCAACGCCGCGACGGGACTGGGCGCTTCGGGATACGCCCGCGGCAGCCAGGCGTGCAGCGGCACCGCTCCCGCCTTCGATGTGCACGCCGACGCCACCAGCACGAACACCAGACCCCGCACGGCCGGCGAGATGCCGTGCGCACCTGCCCGCAGCTCGGCGAAGGTCTCCCCGCCGGCCCGGGCGGCGAACAGCGCGAGCCCGGTCAGCAGCAACACGAACCCGAGATGGGTCATGACGGCGTACCAGACGCCGGCCTGCCGTACCGAGCGGCGCCGCCGGTGCTCGGCCAGCACCAGCAACAGCGAGCCGAGCGCCATCCACTCCCACAGCACCAGGAACGTGGACACCGACGCCGCCACCGGCACGAGCAGCAGACTGAGCGCGAACAACGGCAGCACCGCCTGCGCCGTCCGCGAGCCGAGCCCCGGCATGTCCTGCCCGGCCGCGTATCCGATGCCGTACACCGCGACCGCGGCCACGACGGCCCCCGCCACCGCCATGAACAGACCCGCCAGCGCGTCCACCGCCACATGCGCCCCGGCCGGCGGCATCAGCCCCGAGTAGTCGGCCCTCCACCGTCCTCCGTTCAGTGCGGCCACCCCCGCCGTGCCACCCGCCACCCCCACACCGGCCGTCAGGACCCCGACGACCCAGACGCGCACGCGGTACGGCAGCCCGAGCCCCGCCAGCGCGCCCGCGCCGCCCAGCGCGACGGCCGTCGCGAGGGCAGCCGGAATCGCACTCACCGTCCGGTCACTGTCCTGAGCGCCGCCACGATCGCCGCTGGCTCCGGCGGGCACCCCGGCACCGCCAGATCCACCGGTACGACCTCGCCGACCGCGCCCTCGACGCCGTACCCGCCGACGAACTCCCCGCAGTCGACCGCGCAGTCCCCGACCGCCACCACCAGCCGCGGCTCGCCCATCGCGGCGACCGTACGGCGCAGCGGCTCGGCCATGTTCCGGGTCACCGGGCCGGTCACCAGCGCCACGTCCGCGTGCCGGGGCGAGGCCACCAGTCGCGCCCCGTACCGCTCGGCGTCGTACACCGGGTTGAACGCGGCGGCGATCTCGATCTCACAGCCGTTGCACGACCCCGCGTCCACACAGCGGACCTGCACCGAGCCGCCCAGCTGCCGCGCCCGCTCGGGCATGTCGCCCTGCGGACGTGGCGGCGCGGCTTCGGCGACCCGCCCGATGGTGCGGATCTTGCGCAACAGGCCCATGAACGTCTCCCGCGTGGTGGTGAGGACTTCCGCACCGCATCAACAAGGTCACCGGCGTCCGGAGTTACGACGCTTTTCCTGTGTTTTGCCGGGTTTCTGGAGACTTTGCCGCCGGGAAACCGTTCCGGGTGAAACGCAACCGGCGGCCATTCCTGTGTGCGCACACTGGTGGCCGACCCGGAGGGCGGCTCCCCGGCCATGGGCGTGTCCGTCGGCCGCACACCGCACCTTGAAGGGAAGGTTTCACAGATGCACGCCGTATTGCACGCGCTGTCGATCACCGGGTCCATGACCTGGGAGATCACCTGGGCCCTGATCCTGGGCTTCGCCCTGTCCGCCGTCGTCCAGGCCGTGGTCCGCAAGGCCACCGTCGTCGCTCTGCTCGGCGACGACCGGCCCCGGACCCTCGCCGTCTCCGCCGGGCTGGGCGTGGCGTCCTCTTCCTGCTCCTACGCCGCGGTGGCGCTGGCCCGCTCGCTGTTCCGCAAGGGCGCGAACTTCACCGCCGCGATGGCCTTCGAGATCGCCTCCACCAACCTCGTCGTTGAACTCGGCGTCATCCTGGCACTTCTGATGGGCTGGCAGTTCACGGCCGCCGAGTTCGTCGGCGGCCCCATCATGATCGTCGTGCTGGCCGTCCTCTTCCGGCTGTTCCTGCGCGCGGGACTGCTGCGCCAGGCACGCGCACAGGCGGACCGGCGCCTTGCCGGATCGATGGAGGGCCACGCCGCGATGGACATGTCGGTGCGGCGCGACGGCTCCTTCGCCGACCGGCTGTTCTCCCGGGAGGGTTTCACCGCCACCAGCCATGTGTTCGTCATGGAATGGGCGGCGATCCTGCGCGACCTGGTCGCCGGCCTGCTCATCGCCGGTGCCATCGCCGCCTGGGTCCCGGACTCGTTCTGGCGCGGCTTCTTCTTCGACGGCCACCCGCTCGCTGCCACGCTGTGGGGTCCCCTCGTCGGCCCGTTGGTGGCGATGGCCTCGTTCGTGTGCTCCATCGGCAACGTGCCGCTCGCGGTGGTGCTGTGGAAGGGCGGCATCAGCTTCGGCGGCGTGGTGGCGTTCATCTTCGCCGACCTGCTGATCCTGCCGATCCTCGCCATCTACCGGAAGTACTACGGCGCGAGGATGGCCGCCTTCCTCCTCGGCACCTTCTACCTCGCCATGGTCATCGCGGGTTACCTCGTGGAGTTCGTCTTCGGCGCCCTCGGCCTGATCCCCGACCAGGCCGACGCCAAGCTCCCCATGGAAGGCGTCAGCTGGAACTACACCACCTGGCTCAACATCGCCTTCCTCGTCCTGGCTGCCGTGTTCCTGGTGCGGTTCCTGCGCACCGGAGGTGCGGCCATGTTGCGCATGATGGGCGGCCCACCCGAAACGGGCCACGACCATGGTGACCACATGCGGCACGGATACCACTGAGGGGCGCTGGAGAGCGGCCCCCTCGCCGGGCAGGTCAGGTGAGGGATGCCGTCAGCTCGTAGTGCCCCGAGGACAGCCGGTACGAGGCGGTGCCGTCCGTGCGGCCCAGGTACCGGACGCCCTGGACGCGGGACAGGGGAGTGCGGCCCTCGCGGACGGAGGACGGGTCGGTGGTGGGGACGGACAGGGTCGCCGTGCTGTTGGCGGGGACCGTCGCCCGGTAGGTGAGCGTCCGGTGCTCGGTCCGCCACTCGCTGACGATCTCCCCGTACGGCGAGACATGCGAGCCGGAGACATGGGTGATCTTCCCGGTCGTGCCGAGGTGCGGCCGCAGGAAGAAGTGGCGGAACCCGGGGCCGGCCGGGTCCATGGCGATGCCGGCCATGCTCTCGTACATCTACTCCATGATCGCGCCGTAGGAGTAGTGGTTGAACGAGTTCATTGCGACCGCGCCGAAGCCGTCCGGCTGGGAGCGGGAGTTCCAGCGCTCCCAGACGGTGGTGGCACCCTTGTCGACCGAGTACAGCCAGGACGGCATGGCGTTCTGGTGGAGCAGCTGGTAGGCGAGGTCGGCGTGGCCCTCGTCGGTGAGGACAGGGGCGAGGACGTTGACGCCGAGGAAGCCGACGGAGAGGGTGTTCTCGGCGTACAGGACGCGCGTGCTGTCGGGGTGGGCCGCCTTGTAGGCGGCGTCGTTGCCGATGTTATCGGCGAGCAGCGTCACCAGTTGGCGTCACTGGGCCTCGGTGTCGTAGAAGCCGATTTTGAGCACCCACAGCAGTGCGGTCTGGGAGTTGTCCCCGGTCTTGGTGATGCCGACGCCAGGCTCGTCGCCTACCCCGGTGACAGCGCCCGGCTGACTCCCGAGTGGGACCGCAGACCGCAGTCCCTCACCGTCTACACCGGCATCGCCGGCCAGGCACGGCGCTCGGCGCGTACGAGGCGTACGTCAACGGCCGTCCCGTCCGTGCTCAGCAGCCCGGTCTCGAAGAAGGCGACGGGTGCGTCGGAAACAGCCCGCCCATCCTCGTCACGGACCTGGACCGTCCAGAAGTAACGGGTCGAGGGTCGCAGTGCCTGGCCCGCGTACGGTATGGCGACCGAGTCCGCCGAGGTGACAGGGCCGCTGTCCCATACATCGGCTCGACCGCAGTGCAGCCGGTCGGCCGTGGTGGCCACCAGGATCCGGTACGCGCTCTGCCGACGGCCGCGGACCGCGGAGACCATGCGCCGGCCGAACCTCGGCCGCGCCGCGTCCACGCCCAGCGGGTTCGTGCGGTTTTCGACCGTCAGCCCTTCCACTCCCGTGCCCCCTGCGACCGGTACGGCCGCCCGCGCCGTACCCGCTCCGCCCAGCCCTCCCGCGACGACGTGCCCTGTCTCTTCGGCAGAACGAGTTTGTATCGATTCAACTCGTCGGCCGATGAAGCTAGTGGCGGATGTGGCGTCTGTCTACCGATCTAGTGCCGCATCAAGCTACGTTTGCCCTGTCGTGATGTGTCGCCCAGTTGCTGCGCCGGGAAGCGCCAGCCAGCCAGAATGATCACGTGGCTGTACGCGTGCGGGTGCGGGAGATTGATGACGACGAGGGCAGGCGGTTGCTGCGGATCATCCGCGGAGGCACTGGTTCGGTGGTGACTTGGCGGCGGGCTCAGATGGTGCTGTTATCCGCGCAGGGACGGCCGGTGGCGAAGATCGCCGAGGTGACGTTCACCAGTCCGGACCGGGTCCGCGATGTGCTCCACAACTTCAACGCTGACGGCTTCGACTCGCTTTATCCCAAGTATAAAGGTGGCCGGCCAAAGACCTTCACCCTCCCGGAACGCCGGGAGATCAAGAAGATCGCCAAGTCGAAGCCGGCCGAGCACGGCCTGCAACTCTCGGCCTGGAGCCTGGCCAAGCTGGCCGACTTCCTGGTCGCCGAGGGGGTGGTCGACGACATCAGCCACGAGGGCCTTCGGGTCCTGCTCCGCGAGGAGGGCGTCTCGTTTCAACGCGTGAAGACCTGGAAGAACTCACGTGACCCGGACTACTCAGTCAAGAAGGCCCGTGTCGAGCACCTGTACGCGATCGCCGACGGTGAGGTCATGCCCGAGGAAGGCGAGCCCGAAGTCGTCTTCTGCGTGGATGAGTTCGGGCCGCTCAACCTCCAGCCGCACCCCGGCCGGCACTGGGCCGAACGCAGCGGCAGACACAAGGACCCAGGCCGCGATCCCCGGCCCCGGCCCCGGCGCCGGGCGACCTACACCCGCCCGCACGGGGTCCGGCACCTGTTCGCCGCCTACGGCCTGGCCAAAGACCAGCTCTACGGGCACATCAAGAAGACCAAGAACAGGTCGAAGTTCCTGGAGTTCTGCCGTTACCTGCGCTCGCTGCACCCGATGGACGTACGCATTGCGATCGTCTGCGACAACTACTCACCACACCTGACGACGAAGCGGTGTCAGCGAGTCGGGACGTGGGCGGTGGCGAACAACGTGGAGATCGCCTACACCCCGACCAACAGTTCGTGGCTCAACCGGATCGAGGCGCAGTTCACCGCCCTGCGCTACTTCGCGCTGGATGGCACCGACCACGCCAGCCACAAGGAGCAGGGAAGCATGATCCGCCGCTACATCATCTGGCGGAACAAGCATGCCGCCGACGAACGCCTCCGCGAGGTCGTGAACAGGGCAAACGTTGCTTGATGCGGCACTAGTAATTGAAACCGTTCAAAATCGAAGGACTCGCCTCCAGCGGCCCGTCCCGCCGGTCGGTCAGTGGCGGAGTCGCTCGGCCGCGGCGAACAGCGCACAGGCGAACATGATCAGGATGAAGCTGGCGAAGGCGTCGTAGCCGTCGAAGAACGACAGCCGCTGCACCAGACCCACCTGCCAGTGGGTGAACTCCTGCACCAGACCCAACACACCTTGCACCAGAGCGATGAACCCGGCTGCTTCCAGGACCTTCTTCATGCATCCGATCCTGCCCGCGGGTGCGCCCTCGCCCCATCGGCCGTGCGTCGAGACGGCACCACCGAAAGTGCGCGCCTCGGGTGCGGCAAGCCTTCCAAAGTCGATCCCACCGCAACTTCGGTCGCACGAAGGCTCCCGAGCCCGTCATCGAACGGCGTGGTGATCGGAAATCCGGGGGCCTCTGGTGGCGAGACCTTCCATACTGACGGTCGCACTGGTGACCAGGCCGCGGGTGGGCGGCTGGCCGGTCCTCGGCCCTCAGCCTCAATTCCTCCAGCGGCGGCGGCACTTCGGTGTCGGCGGGATACGCGAACTCCCGCAGCCGTACGGTGAGCAGACCGTTGTGGTGGTCGTTCTCGACTTGATCTCCACCTGGTACGACGTGACGTCGCGGAACCATGCAGCCCGTCGGCGACGGCGGCATTGAGCCGACGCATCGACCGGCTCTTCAGGACGACATCCGGGACCGACTGTCCGGACACTTCCCCGTCAAGTTCAGCTTGTTGACGTGAAACGGCCCACCCGTCAGCTCAACCGATGACCGGGTTGCAGCGTTCGACGAAACCCGGTCCCTCGCCGAACCTTCCTTCGGCCCGCGGGTGCCGGAGATGTTGCCGTTCCACTACTCGGTGATACTGTATAGTGGTACTCGGTAACACGTAGTACTGGCCAGGCTGAGGAGCACCCGCGATGGAAGACCTGACGGAGATGTTGAAGGGCACGCTCGAAGGGTGCGTGCTCGAAATCATCGGCAGCGAGGAAACCTACGGGTACGCCATCACCCGCCAGCTGAACGAGCTCGGCTTCACCGACGTCATCGAGGGGACGGTGTACACCATCCTGCTGCGGCTGGAGAGGAACGGGCTCGTCCAAGTGACGAAACGGCCATCCGGGGTCGGTCCGCCGCGCAAGTTCTACGCGCTCAACGACGCCGGACGCGAGGAACTCGCGAAGTTCTGGGCGAAATGGCAGTACGTCTCATCACGCATCGACAGGCTCAAGGAGGGCGGGAGATGAACTTCTGGGAGAAGGTCACAGGCAGCGATCTCACCAGGGAATGGAAGGCGTTCGAAGCCCGGGCCGAGGCCCTGCCGGACGATTACCGGGCGGCGTGGGCACAGATCATCGCCCGCCTCTTCCCCTACGGGGACTTCACCGGCCGCAACCTGATGCCGATCGTCGACGCCGCCCTGGGGCTGCTCGAAGTAGCAGCGGCGGACGGGCAGAGCGTCCACGAGGTGCTCGGTGACGACGTCCGGGGCTTCTGCACCGCGCTGGCCGGCGGAACAGGGGCCCGGACTTATCGCGACCGGTGGCGCGAGCAGTTGAACAGGAACATCGCAAGGAAATTGAGCCGGCTGGGAGGCTGACGTGAGCATCCAAGACATCATCGAAGGCAAGAAACAGTGGCGGGCCCACCTGGCCCGGGTCAAGGCGCTCCCGCCGGACTACCAGATCGTCTACAAGGAGATGCAGAAGTACCTGTTCAAGGTCGGACCAATCAGTCTGCCCGACGGACCCCTCCTCCCTGGAATCGTCGACTTCTTCGAGGAGGGCGTCGCCGCGGGCAAGGGAGTTTTGGAACTCATCGGCACCGACGTCGCCGCGTTCTGCGACGACCTGATCAAGGACTTTCCCACCTACGCGGATGCCTACCAGGAATCCATTAGCGAGGAACCCGGCGCGGCCAGGAAGTGACAGCCGCCGGACCGGTTCGCGACACCGCCGGTTCCACCACGGCGGGGTTCATGGCGTCGTCTGCGTCGGCAGCACGCGCACAATCGCATGTGCACGCTGGTCGGCGAGCTGCAGGTGCAGGTGGCTGTTCTCCACCGTGACCCGGTGCAGCGCACCCACCAGCGCCTCGACATCAGCTTTGAGCTGGGTGATCTCCTGCGCGTCGGCTGCCCTGAGCTCCTTGAGCCGCCGGACCTGCCGGCGCAGACGCCGCTCGCTGTCCGGCGTCCCTCCCCGGGCCCGGACCTGCTCGTAGAACTCCGCCTTCAGGTCGGTGTGCCGCTGGGTGAGGGCGTTGCGGGGGACTTTGGCCTCAAGCGCGAGTGCGACGATGGTCAGCGCGCCGTTGGAGTGCTCGGCTCGGCCGGCCAGGATGCGGTCCATTGCCGTGCGAATGCGCTCGCGTTCGTCGGGGGCTGGGCTCATGAGGTTGGCTCCTGCGCGTGGATGCGGTCGTGCTCGTGGCGGTCGGCCAGCGCTCGCAGATGCGCGGCGCGGCGGGCGAGGCGGTCGGCGAGGGGGCTGGGAACCGCCTCGGAGGCGGCCTGCTTCTCCAGGGCCTGGGCGTACTGAAGAAGCTGGGCGGCATGGTGGTCGGTGCGCGCGACGTTCGCGCACGACGGCCGGCAGCGGTCCAGCCGCGGCGCGTCATCGGCGTCCAGGCGGTGACACAAGGCTCGATCCCGGTTGTAGACGCACATCAGGAAGGACCGCGGGTTGTCGTAGCCGGTCAGGGCCGGGTTGCCGAGGATGTCGCGGGCCTGGCGGTGGGTGCGGATCGACCCTGCGAAGGCCGGCGCCTGCGCCGCGGCGTGGATCGCGCGGCGCGCGTCCGGACCGGAGGTGCGCACCCCGCGGGCGAGGTCGTCGCGGCGGGTGGTGAGGGTGTCGGCGGTGGCCCGGGCGGTTTCGATGTCCAGCAGCTGGTGGATGCCATCTCGGCCGCGGGCGGCGTCCCCGCCGCTGACTGCGGTGCGCATGTGCCCGTACTGGATGGCCAGCGCCACCAGGCCGCCCGGGCGGCGTGCGATGTGCCAGGCCAGGGTGCGGCGGAACCGGGCCAGACCGATCGCGCCGTGCGGATCGTCGGGGATGACCTCGCTTTCCCGCCCCAGGCTGGAGGCTCATGCGATGAAGGCCTCGATGCGCGAGCGCAGCCCCGAACAACGAAGGGAGGTCGTGCTGGGCGTGGGGGTATTCACGAAGGTGTGCGTGGACGCGTCGAACAGCAGCTCTTCGGCCGGGGCGATCTTCTCCAGCACGCGGATCGCCCTCACCACTGGAGGGATCGCGACCCATGGGACCTCGCGCAGGCGCCCGGCGGAGGGGATGTATTCCAGCCCTGCGCTATTCCCCCTCCCTCCCATCTCTCCCTGGTGCCATGCATCCGGATGGCGACGTAACTCGGCCCGGTCTCACCCAGTAGGCCAACGTCGCTCCGTTGGAGCGCCTTCCGGTGTCTCTGAATTGAGGTCCGTTCAGGTCAGCAATGTTCTTCAGCGTCCGACATCGGCCAGCTTCGCTCTGAGCTGCAGTACGGCCTTGGTGTGGATCTGGCTGACCCGGCTCTCCGTAACACCGAGGACATTCCCGATCTCAGCGGGCGTGAGGCCCTCGTAGTAGTAGAGCGTGACGACGGTCTTCTCGCGCTCGGGGAGGGTGTTGATGGCGCGCGCGAGCAGCCGCCGCAGTTCGCGATCCTCGGCCACCTCCACGGGGTTGTCCGCGGCGGTGTCCTCCAGTGTGTCCATCAGGCTCAGCTGGTCGCTGCCCTCGCCGCCGGCGTGCAGCAGTTCCTCCAGCGCGACCACGTTGGCCAGCGACAACTGGCTGAGCACTGCATGCAGTTCATCGACCTCCATGCCCAGCTCCGCGGCGACCTCGCCCTCGTTCGGCGTGCGCCGCAGCCGCGCCTCCAGAGTGGCGTACGCCCGCTCCACGATCCGTGCCTTCTGCCGCACCGAGCGCGGGATCCAGTCCAGCGCCCGCAGCTCGTCGATCATCGCGCTCCGGATCCGGGTGATCGCGTACGTCTCGAACTTGATCTCGCGGCCGATGTCGAACTGCTCGATCGCGTCGATGAGCCCGAAGACTCCGGAGGAGACGAAGTCCGCCTGCTCGACGTTGGGCGGCAGCCCGACGCTCATCCGGCCCGCGACGTACTTCACCAGTGGCGAGTAGTGCAGGATCAGCTGCTCCCGCAGCCGCTCGTCGCCCGTCGCCTTGTACGACCGCCACAACTCGTCGAGCGACGAGGGAGCGGGCGGCCGCACGCTGCTGCGGGCAGCCGGTGAGGCAGGTGACCGCACGTCGAGCGCAGTGGTGCCTGGCGCCATGGTCCGAACGGATGAGGTAGCTGCTGCCCGAGCCGCTGTGCGATCCGCACGCGCAAGAGGTGTTGTCGAGTCGTGCCTGAGTTGTTTCTTCAGCCCAGCCAGGGATGCTTCGGTCTCCGCTGGTGACACTGCCTGAGCCAGCGCCACCTCAGTCGCGCGCAGCATGGCCCGGACCGGGTCGTACTCCGTCGGCGGGAGGGAATCAGCCGGCTCCTGCTGGTGTTTCGTCACTGCTGCCCTCCGCCCTCTCCGTTGAGCAGACCCAACTGCTTCAGTTTGACCGAAAGCGGCTCCAGCTTGCGACGTGCCTTGCTCAGCTGTACCCGCACAGTTGAGGGGTCGATCCCCAGCATGTCGCCAACCTCAGCAGTGGGGATACCGGCCAGGTAGTAGAGCGCCATCACCTCGCGTTGGCGAGCAGGGAGGCTCGCGATCGCTGTGCACACGTGAAGAAAGCCTTCCTTCACATCCATGAGCCCGGCCAGGTCTGGGCCATGCGTCGACGACTCGGCGTCGTCGAGGGGTGCAGTGCCCGAGTGACGACTGCACACTTTGATCGCTTCGCGTATCACGGTCCTGGTGAGCCACGGACCCCAGGTCCGCACGGGGTCGGCGTCCGGGTTGTTGATGCGGCGCCAGCACTGAACGAATGTTTCCTGTACGGCGTCGGACGCCAGAGCGTGCTGGGCGCCACACACCAGGGAGGCTCTAGCGAGCAGCGGCCGATGCCACTCTCGGTACACCGCGTCGAACTCCTCCTCGAAAAATTGTCCGGGCATTCATTCCTGCTCGCTGTCGGGGAGCCGTACGGCCCAAGAGACACCGTCCTCGTCGGTGACCTCAACGGAACCTCCGCCGGAGGAGAGCTGATGCAGGACGACCTTCAGCGTTTCGCGTCGGACCGCCTCGCGGATCCAGTAGGCGTAGGCACGTGCTGCGATCCCGGCTGCGGCACTGGCACCGGTCGCCAGGCACGCCCACCCCCAGGCTGTGAGCACCGTTGTGTCCTTTCTTCCATCCCGCTCGCGCCGGGAAGCCCCCGACATCCTGTAGGAGGGAAGCGACCTGGAAAACGCGTAGGCGGAGTACCAGGAAATCGAGGAGTCACCCGATCGAGCGGCGATCTGCACGCCTGTCCGATATTCACAGTGAATGACTTGGAGGTGCCTGGGCATGGCGGCAGCCGAGTACACGCGATCACGGGTCCAGGGGAGCCGTGTTCTCGCTGTCATCCTCATCATCCGAGATTCGGACAGCGAGGTACTCGGCCCAGTCACGTCTGGCGTAGGCGACCCAGCGGAGCGCGGTGTGTCGGTGCATCCCGGTCACATCGGCGAGGATCGAGCTGGGGAGATCAGCGGCGAGGGCGGCCAGTGCCCCGTTGCGCGCGGTGCGAACCAGGATGCCGTGCCGGTTGAGTTTCTGGGTCATGCCGTGCGTCGAGATCGGCTTGCCCGGGACCATGCCCGGGAAGAGCCACTGAGGACCTGGGTGGGCTCGCGAGAGCTGCGGCCGCAGTTGGGGCTGTTCGGCAAGTTGCCGAAGGAACTCGGCGAGCCGTGGAGGCAGCAGGACGGGGTGCTCGGGATGGAGGGGACGGTCAGTTCGCGGGTGAGCCGGCGGCTCGTGGTCCATTGCAGGAAGTAGCGGATCAGGTAGCGCCGCTGGCTGGTGGCCCCGGCGGTCCAGTCGTCGAGGTGCTCCTGGGCGAGGTCGGCGAGGGCCAGTCCGCGTTGGTCCATCCAGGCCAGCAAGTCAAGGGCGACGCTGACGCGGCGCCGCAGGTCGCGGTCGGCGGAGGCAGGATGGCGGCGCATGGCGGCCCGCTGGCGGGCGTGTCGGAGCAGGAACCAGTGCAGGAAGGGACGGGCGAGGCTGGCGTGCGCGGTCGGCTTGTCCGCGAGCTCGTGCTCCAGCCAGCCCGGGATGCGTTCGAGGTCCTCATTGCGTTCCTCCAACACCCCTGTGCATACGAGGAGTTGGCGAATGGAGCGCTGGTTCCGGCTGGGCGGGAGCTCGTCCAGCAGTTCGTGGCTGAGCGTGTGGCCTTCGGTCACGAGCTGGGCGAGGAGCTCGGTGTTCGGACTCTCCTTGAGCCACTGGATGGCGGGGAACGGTGAGGGAGCTCCGCCAGCGCGGCCGCGAGCGGTTCCTCGTAGGTGTAGGCCAGTTCGCGGCCCGGTGTCCACGCGAACCGCTGGGCCATCGCCTCCCGCACCGGCTGCGCCAGCCGCCCATCCTGCTGCAGAAGGCCGGCCACGATGGAGTATTTGGTGTACCCGGTCGTGGTCGGCGGCAGGCTCAGCCGCCACGCATTCCAGTGCGCCGTCGACAGCCGGTCCATGTCCTGCGGCACCTGGTCCAGCTCGCTGAGGAACTCCGCGAAGGGCCGAACCACGTACCAGCTCGCCTCGCTGGTCCACACGCTGTCCCAGCCCCCGCCCGGGGCGCACTGGGCTGCGAACAGCACGGCCAGCGACCGCTTCAACGGCCCGGGGACAGTGAACGTGCCGAAGTCGTAGCGGCGCACCCGGCCCTGCTGATCCCGTTGGGTCACCGCCAGGCCGTCGTGCTCCAGGGCCTCCGGCCGCTGGTGCGGGGTGTCGGGCAGGGCGGCCGCGCAGCGCAGCGGCTCACCGGGCCGCCAGCTTGTCGTCCTGGTCCTGAATACCCTCGCTCTCTCTCGCCAGCCGCGAGAACACCGACGTCAGCGCCCCTTCGGAGATCGGACCGTCGGCCGGCTGGAAGTCGGCCAGCAGAGACCGCAGCTGCAGGTCCGCGACCGGAGCGAGATAGATGTGCTTCGTGGTCGCCAGCTGGGCGTGGCCGAGCAGGTCCTGCACCATCCGCCACGGATCGCCGTAGAGCAGCCGGAAGTCCCGCCGCTCCTCCGGCGTCAGGCCCATGCGCCGGTCCATGACGTGGTTGAGGACGACGAGCATGACCAGCGCGAAGCTGTGCCGGGCCATGTGCGGGGTGCAAAACGGCGGCTCGCTCATCACCGGCTCCAGCACGCTTTCGCACCGATCGTTCGCCGTCCGGAACACGCCCTCCCGGAACGCCGTGTGGAACGGCAGCCCGGCCTCGTTCAGCCACAGCCACAACGGCTCCGGACCGGCCGGGCCCTCGATGGACAAACTCATCCGCTCATCCACCGTCGCCTCCGTCAGGGGCGTCTGACCCACCAGGCCGTCCTGGTCCCTCCAGTGAAGCAGCCGCCGACGCCGGCCCGTCTCGTGCGTGACCAGCCGCATCGGCAGCCGTCGTACCGACCCGCCGCCTGCACGCGCCGCACCACCCGGGCGCGCGACGACTCCACGCACCCCGACCTCTCCGACCACGACAGAGGAGGCATAGAACGTGCGCGCCCGTTTCGACTTCGTCACCACCCGCGCCAGACGCCCCGCGTAGTACTGGCCGCCCTCCAGCTCGTGACGCGGAATCTCCAGCGTCAGCGGCGAGGCCCCCTCCGTCAGACGCACCCCGGTGGAGAACAGCAGGTCAGGGAAGGCTGCGTTGCGGTCGGCCAGCCGTCCCGCCCCCCCGGCGTCCGGCTGCGCGTTCGCGTCGTGGCCGCGCAGTCCCACCTCCACCCAGCGGCGGAAGGCGCGCGGCGTCAGCCGGTGCACCTCGCTGGTGCGCGCGTTCTTCGCCCGCGGCGCCGGCACCAGCACGACCTCGCTGGTCCGGCCGGTGACCGTACGCATGAGCACCGGGCTCGCCAGCACGTACTCGCGCTGTACCGCCCACTCATACAGCCGCGCGAGCGCGGCCAGTCCCCGGTTCCACCATGCCCCGCCGAACGGCAAGGATTCCGCGGCGAGCGGGTCCGCCAGTCCTCGAAGTCCCACAGATCGTCCGCCGACGCGTCGCTCCACCACTTCCCGCGACCCCCCCAGGAAATCGAAGAACAGGCAGTAGTCGTCCGTGTAGTTGCGCTTCGTCTCCTGCGCGAGACCGGCGAACGACGATCGGCACAGATACCGGCTCAGTACCTCGTCGATCCGGTAGTCCGGAGAAAGGAGAATCGGATCCCAGGATGAATCCCAACGCGATCCTCACGTACGGCCAGGTCCCCCCACCCAGCCAGAACAGGCACCCGATCCCCCGCCACCCGGCGAGCTGCCGGCACCCAGAACCTACGCCAACCCAACACTCATCCACCCCTGCTTGATCCGCTTCAACACGCCGATCCAACAGGGAAGACGACGGCGGTGATCAGGTCCGCACAGACCCCCGAGGCCACCGTCGAGCGGCGCAGTTCGACGTAGTCGAGCAGTTCCGGCCCCCGGTTCTGGATTGAACAGTTCCTGCAGCGCGTCCTCCGCCGCGTCCTGGACGATGGCGACATGGCGACGCAGCCATTGCGGTGACTTCCGGCATTCCTGGGCGGCCCCCGGGAGGAACGGTCCGCTGTTCCAAGGTTCGCTCGACTGTGGAAGCCGTAGGTCGGCCGGCGGTGACGGGGCCGGTCGGCGGGCGGCAACTCTGCTTCTGCTCAAGCGAGTTCGTGTGGGGTGCCTATGCGCTGTCTCCCGCTGAGCGGTGCCGCGCAGGCGTGGTGCGGGTTCAGGGTGTCGAGGGTTGGCGAGTGGGTGGAAGCGCATCGCGCCGATAAACCGACACGGTATATGGAGGGCGCGCGATCCCACATCATCACAAATCAGGCATTTATGCTCACACCGCGTCGCCATTCCGGCTTCGCATCGGCAAGAAAGGGTCGAATCATGCGCAAGTTTCAACGTGCTGCCGTCGTAGTCGCAGCGGTCGCGGGGCTGTCCGCCCTCGGTGCCGGCGTCAGCTTCGCCGGCGGCTACGGCGCCCCTCCGCAGGCCACCGCCGTGGCGAACTCGCAGGCCACTGCCGTGGCCGTGGGGGGCGGCACCGCGGTAGCCAACTCGCAGGCCACTGCCGTGGCTGTCGGGGCTCCGTACGCTCGACCTCACTATGCCCCGCAACCGGCTCCTTACGGAGGGGGTCAGTACGGCGATGACTGCGGACCGGGGCAGTACGGCGGTGGGCAGTACGGCGACGGGCAGTACGGAGGTGGCCAGTACGGCGACGGGCGCTACGGCGACGGGCAGAACGGTGGCGGGCAGTACAGCGACGGGCAGAACGGCGGCGGGCAGTACCCGGGTGGGCAGTACCCCGGTGGGCAGCGCGCCGCTCAGTAGGTTCCCGAGGTCTGGCGCCCGGCGGGCCGTCCGGATCGCCGGCGTCGCTCATCGTGCGTGTGTGATGTCACCGCGCACGTAGCCTGACGCGTTCTGGCGTCGGGGGTGCTGTACCGCCCCCGACGCCAGTCGCCGTCCAACTCGCCTAGAAGGCGCTGTTGTTGCAGCCCATGGCCGAGCCGATGTGGGTGTCCTGCGCGCCCGGGTCGCCCTCGCCGTTGATCAGGTTGCCGCCCAGGCCGTTGAGGATTCCGACCTCGCCGAGGACGTCGAGATTCAAGTCGTGAGACCTGCAGTTGGAGCTCTGCAGGACCTGATTGCCCCCGTGCTCGCCGCCTTGGCCGCCGGCGTGAGCGGTGCCGGCGGTCAGGAGTCCGGCGCTACCGAGCGCGGCTACCAGGACGGCAACTTTGCGAACCTTGTTCATGTCAACTCCGATGGAAGTGGCGTGGATGTGATCTGTGACCGATCAACTCCTTGCAGTTATCGAAGATTATGTGAAATGCCTCTAAAGTGGACGGTGGCGCGCCGATTTCTTGATCTCTTGGCGCGGAACGCCCTAAAAGGGTACAGATAATATGAATTGAGTCATCTCTGTGGGGCGTGGGCCAGATAGGCCAGGACGGCGAGGACTCTGCGGTGGCCGCTGTCGCTCGGGGGGAGGCCCAGCTTCAAGAAGACGTTGCCGATGTGTGTGGACCGCGCGTTCGGTGACCACCAGGTCCTTGGCAATGGTCGCGTTGTCGCGGCCCTCCGCCACGAGCTTCAGCACCTCCCGCTCGCGCGGGGTCGGAGGTATCCGATGCCGCCGGCCCCACCGGTCAGCAACTCGGTGGCGTACGACTCCTCGACGTACTGCGAGAGCACCAGCAGCAGCACCGGCAGTCCGGGAAGCCGCTCGCGTGCCTCGAGCGCGGCGCGCAGGCCCTCGTCGCGTTAGCTCGGTGGCATCCGTACGTCGAGGACGGTGGCGTCCGGCCGGTGCTCCAAGACCGCGGGCACGATCTCGGGCCCGGTTCCGGCCGCGGCCACGACCTCGTGTCCGGCCGAGGTCCGCAGCAGCACCAATCCCTCCCGCAGCAGGGCGTTGTCCTCTGCGATCACACAGGCACGGCAGCTCCACTTCGATCACGGTCGGCCCTCCGACAGGGCTGGACGCCTCCATGGTCCCGTCCAGCGCGGCGCCGCGCCGCCGCATGCCCAGCAGCCCCGAGCCGCCGGCCTCGTCGGCGCCGCCCCTGCCCTCGCCGCTGGCCCGCACCCGCAGACCACGCCGGACGCGGGCGAGCCGGACCTCGGCACGGGACACGCCACCGTACTTGGCGACATTGGTCAGCGATTCGCCCACCACGAAGTAGGCAGCCGCCTCCACGGCCGCGGGCGCTCGCACGCCCTCGCCCAGGCCGCCGTCGTCCACGGTGACCTCCAGTCGGCTGCTCGCCGTCAGTGCACTCACCGCGCCGACGAGGCCGCGGTCGGTGAGGATCGGCGGGTGGATGCCGCGCACGACACGGCGTAGCTCCGCCAACGCCTTCCCGGCCTGTTCCTGCGCCTCGTCGAGCAGCTTGCGCGCGGCCTCGGGGTCGCGGTCGTAGGCGCGTTTGGCGAGCCCGTTCCGCACGGACAGCGCCACGAGGTGCGCCTGTGCCCCGCCGTGCAGGTCCCGTTCGATACGGCGCAGTTCGGCGCCTTGCGCGGCGATCGCGTCGGCGCAGGTCGCGGCCAGTTCCTCCACCCGGGCGGTCAACCGCGCCTGCGGGGACGGCTTGAGCAGGGCGGTCGACCAGTCGGCCTCCAGATCCGCGAGCCGCACGATCAGCGGCAGCACGATCGCCTCGCGCCGCAGCAGCCCGCACCACACGCCGTCGACTACCAGCCCCAATGACCACGACCATCCAGCGCAGGTCGGTGCGCGTGCCGGGATCCTGGACGGCCTTGCCGAAGCACTCACGCACGGTCCCTGTGAGGGGCTGGTAGACCTCGGGGATCCGTACGCCGGTCCACGCGGTGGTCAGGCTCCGCTTGGCGCCCGCGATCCGCCTCACCAGCAACACGGTCTCGGGGAGCAACCAGGCGCCGATCACCGCCACCGTGCCGGTCGCGGTGATCAAAGGAAAAACCCCCATGAAGCCGAAGTCCGCGTTCGCCACCGTGAAGTCGTTCGTCGCCGATCTGCTGTTCCGGTCATCCTTTGCCGCCAGGCTGGCGGCCGGCATGGGAGCCGGTGCCGTTTTCGACGGAACGGAGAAAAGCGCAGCGATGTCCGACGGCATCGCCGTCTCGCTGGTGACAGGCTCACGCATCGCGAAGAAGCCCAGGATCAAGGCGTTCCTGTCGACACGGCCGGTGCTGTGGTTCCTGTTCCTGTTCAACGGCGCTGTAGCCGCGGTCTCCTGCTTCACCATGGACGGTGCGAAGGGCATCGCGACTGCCGCGGCCATGGGCCTGGTTGCGCTGGGCGCGGCCGGCGGCCTCGTGGCGAGCCGCCGAAGGACTGCTCCGTGACGGCGTCGAATCCGCCCTGCGGCGGGGGCTCCGCATGCGGCCGTCTCCCGATGGAGCCGGCGCACCCCGGCCCAGGGCACACAGCGACTGCAGCTCTACGCCATCGGCTGTCACCTGTCTCCATCGGCGCGTGAACGGCAGTGTGCCGGGCCCGGGTACGGCCGACACACCGAAGTCCGGTCGGCCACGGCGAGACGGGTGGCCTATCGGCTGGAGCAGCTTCGACCTCGGGTTCTGGCGGCTCGGGGCAAGGACACGCAGGCAGCGGCGGTGCCGGGTGACGGTGACGGTGCGCTCGGCTGCCTCGCAGAGGTTGTGCCACAGCTGCCACCGATCCAAGGTAGGACGGGGATGGCGGCGCAGGACGTGCTGGCGGTACTCCGTCCTGGGGGAGCACGGTGGCACTCCGAGGATGTGTCGAAGGGCCACCTGGGCGTTCGGGCAGTCCGCGGTTCCTCGCCCGCCGATCGCCTGTCGGTTACTGACGTTCCAGGCGTGATGTCGTCAGGGGCAGCCGATCATCACGTCGCCGCACCGATCACCCTTGCCAGGTACTTGTTGAAGAGATCTGTCTTGTAGAGGAGCCCGCTGTACTCGACGGGGATCCGGTAACCGTTGACTTCGGCGGTCGGCGTGCCCGGCCCGGCGTGCCCGTTGTAATGCCCAGCGGCATCGAACACCTTCTCGGAGGAATCCACGAAATCCCGGTACTTCATGGACTTCACCGCGGTGTCGAAGGACGGGCTTCGTAGACCCTTCACCTTGCTCGCCAATAGCAGCAGGCGCGCGTCGGTGAACCCGTCGACCTCCTCGGAAGGCTGGTTCTGGTAGAGGACGGCGTGGTACTCGGCGAACTTCCCCTTCTCCACCGCCGCGCGCAGCGCGTTGACCGCCTTCTTCGACCCGTTTCCTCCCAGCCGTCCGTCCAGGAACGACGCCATCGTGTACTCGACCTTGACCTTGCGCCGCAGGATCCACTTGGTCAGGACCGGGCCGCCGCCCGAGGTCTCGAATTGCTTGCAGTACGGGCAGCGCGGGTCTTCGTAGAGGTGCACGGTAATCCGCGCCTGGGGATCGCCCACCAAGACGCTCGTGCCGTCCGGTTCCACCTGCTCGGGCACGTCAGCCGGCCTGGCGTAATCGGCCTTGCCCGAGGCTTGTTGTCCGCCGTTGGTGGCCGCGACCGGGTGCCGAGGTCCGCAGCTCACCACGGCCGCCCCGAGCACGACTGTCGACACGGCTACCGTCAGCCGTCTACCCCCACGCTTCAGCTGCATCATGTCCCCCTGCGTGTCATGGAAGGGGAGAGTAAGGCATTCGCTCCAGGACTAGGGCGGTGGGGGTTCTTCCGTGGTGCTCAGCTGCTGCCACAGGTTCCCTACCTGTTCCGGAGGAACCCTTCGCCGCCCAGAGGCTGTTTGCGGCGACATCACGCCTGGAATCTCAGGAGCCGCTGGTCGTCCGCAGCTGTTCACTGCTCATCGAAGGTGACGACGACCTTCTCCGCCGCCCCCAGCGTGTGTGAGCTCGAAGGCGCGGTCGGCCTCCGCGAACGGCACGCGGTGGCTGATGAGCTTCGCGAACCGCTCGTGGTGTTCGACGAGTTCGGGGGGGGGGGACCTCGAATGTCTCAGTGGGATGACCCTGGGAGGCGACGAGGGGCAGTTCGCTGCGCAGCATGCCGCCGAGGCCGATTTCGGCGCCCTTCTTCTGTACGGCCTTCTGCACGGCGACAATGACCGGCTTGGCGTGCCACTTGGCGTTGGCCACGACGGTGTTGAAGACGGCCGCGGCGCCGGCGGCGTCGATGTAGATGTCGGTGCCAGGGCGGGGCCGGCCGAGGGCGTTGGCGGCCTGGCCGTGCAGTTCGGTCAGGCGGGCGGTGACGTCCTCCTCGGCGGAGTGGATGACGGCGTCCGCCCCGATGGCCAGCGCCTTCTGTAGCCGGGAGGGGATGACGTCGGCAACTACGACGTGCTCGACGCCGCGTAGTTTCAGCCAGATCGCGGCGCCCAGGCCGATGGGCCCGGTGCCGAAGACGACGACCTTGTCGCCGGGCCCGGCTGCGGAACAGTTGATGCAGTGGCGAGCCACAGCGATGGGTTCGTTGAGGGCGGCCACGTCGAAGGGCACATGGTCGGGGAAGACCGCGCCCCTCTTTCTCGGTTCAGCGTTGCTGGCTCATGGCCGAGGGCGACGGACATCATGTCGCCGCCCATGTGGGCGTGGGTCGGCATGCCGCCCATGTGCAGGAACGCGGCATCGGTGCCGCAGATGCCGCAGGCGCGGACCCGTACGAGCACGTCCTTGGGGCCGGGTACAGGGCGCTCGACGTCCACCACCTCGACCTGGTTCACGTCGACGGTCCGCACGGATTTCATCTGGCCACGCTGGGAAGGCCCTCGTGGTGCGCGCGCTTCGCCGCCCAGGTGCTGACCGACCGGGTGCTGTGGGTGATCACCGAGGACGAGGCCCTCACCAGGGAGCCCCTGCGGGACACCCTGTACGGGCTGGGTCGCTGTCTTCCCGCACTGCCCGCGTACGTCCGTGCCGAGCGCGGGCAGATGTTACGCAATCTGATCACGCACACCCATGCGCAGCAGGAGTTGGCCCTTGCCGCGGGGAGCGCTCCGCAGCCTTCGTGGGAGCAGACGGCCCTCGCCCTGACCGACGCGATCTGCGGCCTGCTCCTCGCACCCGTCACCGCCCGACCTCGACCCGGGGCCGCCCAACCCCGTCCCGGGAGCGCCCAACCTCGCCCCGGGACCTCTCAGCTCCGACCCGAAGACCCGAAGGAGATGCCGCGATGAAGATCACCGTAGACGAGGCCAAGTGCTGCGGCGCGGGCCAGTGCGTCCTGATCGCACCGGACGTGTTCGACCAGCGGGACGACGACGGCATCGTCATCCTGCTCGACGCCGAGCCGCCCGCGGACCAGCATGCCGCGGTACGCGAGGCGACGAGCGTCTGCCCGGCCGCCGCGATCGTACTGGCAGAGTAGGCATGGGCATACCCTCCAGTGTCCTGGTGGTCGGCGCCTCGGCCGCCGGGCTCGGCACGGCCGAAGGGATCCGGAGCGAACCAGGCTGCGCACCGACCTCCAACTGGCTTCTCTGGAGGCGGAGTTCATCCTCGGGGACGCGGCGGTTTCGCTGGAGATCGCCACACGCACCGTCCGCACCGCCTCCGGGCTCGCCCTCAGTGCCGACGCCGTCGTCGTGGCCACGGGGGTACGGCCCCGGGCACTTCCAGGCCAGGTCGGGCTGGCGGGTGTCCATGTGCTGCGCACGTGGGACGACGCGGTGGCGCTGCGGGCGGACCTGCGGGTGGGAGCCCGCGTGGTGGTGGTCGGCGACGGTGTGCTCGGCGCCGAGATCGCCGCCACCGCGCGGACCATGGGCGTGGACGTCACCCTCGTCGACCCCGGACTCATACCGATGGCCGCCCAACTCGGACCCGTGTCGCGCAGTTGCTCGCCGACCCGCACACCGAGCACGGGGTACGACTGCGGCCCGGCGCGGCCGTGGACGGGCTGACGACGACTCACCGACACGCAGTCCACGGTGTGCGGTTGGCCGATGGCGACATGCTCCCCGCCGATGTGGTCGTGGTGGCGATCGGCGCCGTTCCGGTGACCGAGTGGCTGGCCGGCAGTGGCCTGGTGCTCGACAACGGGGTGGTGTGCGACTCCACCAGCCGCGCCGCGGAAGGCGTATACGCCGTCGGCGACGTGGCCCGCCGGCGCCACGACACACCGAGATGTCCGTCGTGGAGGGCGAGGAGAACGGCCGCCGCTTCGTCGCCCTCTACCGCCGGGGCGGCCGGGTCACCGGAGTCCTTGCCTGGAACATGCCCAAGCAAACCTGCCTGCGCACCGCCAGGCTCTCGTCGGCACGGCCGAACCGCACGCACTGAAGCGGTGACGGCTGCGCGAGGACTGCCGTGAGCAGGGGGCGGGCCGGGTCCGTGCCCATGGCGGCCAAGGCGTGCGTCAGGCGGCATGCCCGCCGGTCCCGACGCGCGCACTCGGTCAAGGCCCCCGGGCTGGAGATGTGTTCAGTCGACGGCGCGGACGCAGACGGGTTTGAGGTGCTTCTCGGGCAAGGCATCGGGAAGTTGCTCCCAGTCGAGGACGTGGGAGACGACGCGGGCGGGGTCGACGAGGCCGGAGCGTGCCAGTTCGAGGGCATCGGGGATATGACCCCGTACGTTGTCCCGGGCGATGCGCAGCGTGACACCGGTGAGATACATGTCGAGCAGCGGCAGCTCGCCGGGACGGAAGTGGTTGCCCGCCGACTCGCGGCCGGGCGGCAGCGCCGCGAGGAAGAGGCCGTACGGGTCGGTGGTGCCGCGGGCCACCATGCGGTGCGTGTCCAGCGCGGTGACCGTCACGCCCGCGTCCGCCATGGGCGAGCCCATCGGGTCGACGACCACGCCGCCCACGACGCCCGCGCCGGGCGGGAAGGGGAGCGAAAGGGCCGTGATGTCCACCCTTCTTCACGATCGGGGCAGCCGTGCGAACAGCGGTCGAGGGCATGCCGAGACGGCCGCGCCCGCATGCGATCACCCCTCCGTTCGATCCTGTGGCAGGCCGCTCTGGCACGGATGTCTCCATACGAGACGGTCGCTCCTGGCCGGAGGTCAGGATGAGACGGTCGGCTCCCGACCCTCGTACGCCGCCCGGAGGACCCCGAGGACACCGTCCGCCGTGACCGGGCGTGGATTGGCGTACGGCTCTCCTGTCACCTGCTCCGCCGCCACCATCAAGTCACCTTCCTTCAGGCCGAGTTCGGCGAGCGAATGCGATGCTCCCAGGTCGACCGACAGGTCCCGCAGGGCGCGCGGGGCGTCCTCCGTGTCCAGTGCCCGGCACAGGGCGGCCAGCGCCTGCGGCACCGCGGGCGCGTTGTAGGCGAGGGCGTGCGGAAGCACCACGGTGTGTGTCTCCGCGTGCGGCAGTCCGAACGTGCCGCCGAGCACATGGCACAGCTTGTGGTGCAGTCCCATGGTGGTCGCGCCCAGGCACGCTCCGCACAGCCATGCCCCGTACAGGGCCCGGCCGCGCGCGTCGAGGTCGTCGGGCTCGGCGGCCAGCCGCGGCAGCGCCCCCGCCATCGCGCGGACGCCCTCCTCGGCCATGAGCGAGACCAGCGGCGAGGCGTCCGGGGCGTACAGCGCCTCGACCGCGTGCGCCAGCGCGTTGACGCCACTGGCCACGGAGAACGGCACCGGGAGGGTGAGGGTGAGTTCGGGGTCGTAGACGACGCTGCGGGGCTGGACCACCGGGTCGCGTCCGGTGCGCTTGACCCCGTGTTCCGTCAGGCCCCAGATCGGGGTCATCTCCGAACCCGCGTACGTGGACGGTACGGCGATCAGCGGCAGGCCCGTGCGCAGCGCGATCGCCTTGCCGAGGCCGATCGCGGAGCCGCCGCCGACCGCGACACACCCGTCGGCCCCGGCCGCCCGCGCCGCCGCGACGGCCCGGTCGGCGACCTCGACGGGAACGTGCATCCGGGCCTCGGCGTGCAGCCCCACACAGGTGTCGCCGAGCGCGTCCGCCACCGTTTGGGCGATGGCTTCGCCCCGGCTGCCGCAGACCACCAACAGCCGCCGCAGACCGAGGCGTTGAGCTTCGTCCGGGAGCGCGGTCACGGATGCGCCGGGCCGGAAGACGACCCGTACGGGCCGGGTCTCGTACACGAAATCGGCGGTGAACGTCATGACGTGTGCTCCAGGACGAGGTCGAAGCGGGCATGCCGGAAGGGGTTCCGGATGCCGAACTCACGGGCCAGCGCGGGGTCGTCGGTCTCCGTGAACTCCTTCACCAGGCTCTGCTTCACCGCGAACACGGCGTCGGAGTCCAGATAGTCGCTGCCGGCCACGAAGATGTGGGTGGTGACGGGGGTGTGGCCGTCCGCCGTGGCGATGAAGTGAATGTGCGCGGGGCGATAGGGGTGCCGGCCGGTGGCACGCAGCAGTACGCCGACCGGGCCGTCGGTCGGGATCGGGTACGGGGCCGGGACACAGGTGCGGAACCAGAAGCGGCCTTCCGCGTCGGCGGCGAACAGTCCGCGGCCGTTGCCCGGGGGCTGGAGGTCCGGCTGCTGTACGTCGTAGTAGCCCTCGGCGTCCGCCTGCCAGACGTCCAGGACCGCGCCCGGTAGCGGCGTACCGTCCTGCGCCAGCACCCGGCCGCTGACCACGCACGGCTCGCCACCGCCGACCAGGTCGATGGTGTCGCCGAGCCGGCGGGCGGGGGACTCGGTCAGGTGGAAGGGGCCGAGGACGGTCGACTCGGTGGTGCCAGGGCCGCGGTCGCCGTTCAGGGTCTCCACGAGCATGGACAGGCCGAGGACGTCCGACAGCAGGATGAACTCCTGCCGGGTGTCCGTGCAGGTCTGTCCGGTCGCCGTCAGGAATCCAATCGCCTTCTCCCACTCCTCCTGGGTGAGCCGGGTCTCGCGTACGAAGTCGTGCAGATGGCGGATCAGTCCGCCGAGCAGTTCGCGCAGCCGGGGGTCGGCCGTCGCGCGCAGACTGGCGACGGCCTCCTCGGTGACTGCCTCTCCCGTGCCGGTGATCCCGGCGGTATCGGTGGTCATGCCCGCTCCTCGTCGTCTACGGCGTCCCGCGCCCTGCTGCCCACGGCGGCCCGCTTCCTCCATGGTCCCGCGCGCACTCGCGTCCGAGGATCCGCCGCACCGAGTCCGTCAGCAGATCGGTGGCGTCCGGAGCCGCCGCCGCGTGCCGGAAGGCGACGAAGCCGTCGGGTCGCCCGCACCAGCAGACCCTTGATCGGTTCTGGCGGTCGACACCCCGAAGTGACATGACTCACAAAGGTCAATCCGGTCCGGCAATCGCGGCCCCGCAGGGGCGAGTCGGGCCTGCACCCGACGGCAACGCACTCGGCGGGCTGCTCAGCGTGTGAAACACAGCGGTTATGGTGACGAGGCGACTCAATCGCTGCGAACGTGGACAGAGGTGGTGGAGGGGGCAAGGTGACGGAGGAGCCACGGCTCATCGCCGGTCGGTACCGGCTCATCGAGCAGATCGGCCGCGGGGGCATGGGCACGGTGTGGCGGGCCACGGACGAGATGCTCGGCCGCCAGGTCGCGCTCAAGCGGCTGCATGTACAGCCGCATCTGTCCGCCGACGAAGTCACCACGCTCTACGAGCGGACCCGGCGCGAGGCGCGCAGTGCCGCCCGTATCACCCACCCCAACGTGATCGTCGTGCACGACGTCGTCGACGACGCCGGGCGGCCCTGCATCGTCATGGAGTACGTCCCCGGCAGCACGCTCGGTGATCTCCTCAAGGGTGGCGGAACCCTCTTGCCCGCGGAGGCCGCCCGCATCGGCCTCGGCATGATCGCCGCGCTGCGGGCCGCACACTCCGCCGGAGTGCTGCACCGCGACGTCAAACCCGGCAATGTGCTGCTCGGCGCCGAGCACCGTGTGGTGCTCACCGACTTCGGCATCGCCATGACCGCCGGAGCGTCGACGCTGACCCAGACCGGCGAGATGATCGGGTCCATCGACTACATGGCTCCCGAACGCGTTCGCGGGCAGCAGCCCGGACCGGCGTGCGACCTGTGGGCGCTGGGCGCCACGCTCTACCAGGCCACGGAGGGCCGGACCCCGTTCCGCAAGGACACGGCGATGGAGACCGCGTACGCCATTGCCGTGGACCCGCTGGAGCCCCCGGCACAGGCCGGACCGCTGGCGCCCCTCATCGAGGCTCTGCTGTCCAAGAACCCTGACGAGCGACCGTCCTCGGAGCTGACGCAACGCGCTCTGGAGGCGGTACGAGCCGCCGAGACGACAGCCGTGGCACCGACGGCGCATCCGAAGCAGGCCGACGACCGGCGCGGAGCCGTGCCGGTGTCCGATCACGACGTCGTACCGATGTCCGATCACCATGTCGTACCGGCGTCCGATCACGGTGCCCACGGTGCGCCCACGCACAAGCCGGAACCCCCTACGGCCCCCCGGCCCGTCGGCCGCAACCGCAGGAAGCGGCGGCGGAAGCGCACCGCCGCCGTCGCGGTGACGGCGGCCATCGCTGTGGCCGCAGGCGCAGCGATCTACGCGGTGTGGCAGCACGGCCTGGACGCACCCGGCCCCGACCGGGTCCACCAAGCCGCGACGCCGTTCCCCGCGTCCCCTTCCCTGCCCAAGGGCTACCGTCTGGTCCATGACGCGCGGCTCGGCGTCTCCTTCCCCGTGCCGGACGACTGGAAGGTCAGCAAGCAGGCGGCCGACGAAGTCGTCTACGCGGACCCGACCGGACTGGCCGGCATCACGATCGGGACCGTCGCCCCCGCCGGACACAACCCCTCCGCCCACTTCGCCGACATCGAGGCCAACACCAAGGCCAACTACGCCACGTACCACCGACTGCGCATGCAGCAGACGGCGTTCCGTGGACAGCCCGCGGCCGTATGGGAGTTCACCTTCAAGGGACGCGCCCGCTCCTTCCGCGCGATCGACCTCGGCTACGGCCGGGAGGGTGCCCGGGAATACGACATCTACCTGTCGGCACCCGAGTCGCAGTGGGACACCTACCGCCCTGTCTTCGACCAGGTGACGCAAGGCTTCACGACGAACGCCTCCTGACCCTGCGCACGTCGAGTACGCCACGGGTGTGACGATGGACTGGTGCCCTTCAACCGGCTCTTGGCCCGCCCCGCCGCCTGGTAGGACATCAGGGTGATCTTCGTGGCTGGCACGGTGCGGGTACCTACTACGCTGCCGTGCCCGGCCGTCATGCTCCTCGCGGGAGCGGCTGACGCCGATCCCCGCACGAAAGGACGACCATGCCGCGAACCGCTAGAGCCATCGTCACCGCCGTCCTGGGCGGCCTGCTGCTGACCACCGGCATCGCCCAGGCAACTCCCGCTCACGAGCCCGAACCTGACCAGTGCACCACGCCGGTCTACATCGGCGACATCCAGCTCGTGGAGACACGTCCTCGGCCCGAAGAGGGGTGCAAGGCCCACGAGACCCCGGCGTACAGCCCCAAGGCCCAGCAGCGGCTGGCGGGGTGGCCGGTGTGGTTGCAGGGAGAGGACAAGAGCTAGCCCGGGGTCGGACGATGTCCGCCAGGCGCAGGCGGCGTTGAGGCCGTGAGACGGCCGGGTCGCTCAAGGGGCCCGGCCCGGGGTGGACGGGGCGGCCGCTGACGGCACCGTCCACCCCGAAGCACCGGCCCGGCCATGCGACGCGGCAGAGTCTCGCGCCGCTCACCGGCGCCGATCCGGTGCCGGAGAGCAAGCAGGGGGTGTAGTGGTACGAGCCCGACAAGTTCTGCGCCACCGGGCTGACCCCGGCCTTTGGAGCCCGCTCATCTACAACTTCCGTCATGACCAGGGGCTTGTTCCCGAGATCGGCCACTGTTTCCGTTCCGAGACGGCCAGGAGCACGGCGCGCGTCGGGCAATCGGCCGAGGGCCGTCGTGCTCGTCGCGCCCGTCACGACCCAGCGCGGGCAGCGCCGGACGCCGCGACGAGGCCGCTCTCGTGTGTTGCCGACTGGCCGAATCGCCGGTGCATGAAGAACGGCTCAGGTCCGAGACGGTGGTGGTGGCAGCCGGTGCCGTCCGGTATCCCCAGGCTTGAGCCGCTGCCGCCTCAGCGCTGTCGGCCGCAGTCGTAGAGGGTGAAGCCACCCCTGGTGTGCCACCCGTACGCTCCGGAGCGGACGCGCGTGCAGTGGGACTTCACCCACGTGCCGGCGGGGGTCGAGGGCCGGCGGGGAGTGAGCAGCGCGTAGCGGAGTTGGTGGGTGGTGACGAGGGTGCTGAGCTGCTGGGCGGTGGGGAAGGGGGTGTTGCCGGTGAAGCCGCCCATGACGAGCATGGGCTGGGACTCGGCGCGCAGAAGGCGCTCCGCGGGGTAGGCGGCCTGGGTGGCCAGCAGGTACTTCTCGCCGTGGCGGTTCGCGATGAAGTAGTCGAGCAGGGAGGTGTCGCGGGCGCTGGGCTGGTCGAGTTCCACCCGGCGGAGAGCGGACCGGTGGTGGACGGCGTGGTGATAGACATTGCCGACCGGACCGGCCGTAGGCGAGGTGGAGGCTCCCGCGTAGAGCGGATTGAGGCAGGAGAGGGCCCGGCCGACCGGTATGAGCAGGCTGGCCACGACTCCGGCGGCCAGCGAGCCCAGGACCAACCGGTGGGTGGCGCGCGGCCCGTGGATCCACAGGCCCAGCGCGCCGCCGACCGCGAGGATCACGGCGAGCGGCAGCAGCCAGGAGACGAACCCGGACTGTCAGTCGAGCACCAGCGCCCAGACCACCGTCTGCACGATGGCCGACGGCAGTGCTACGCGCCGCCGGCTGCCGGCCTCGTACTCGGACCGGAAGAGTGCGAGCCCGCCGCCGGTGAGCGCGGCGAGCGCCGGGGCGATGACGGCGGTGTAGTAGGCGTGGTTGCCGTTGGAGACGCTGAACACCACGCCGTGTACGGTCAGCCAGCCACCCCAGAGGAGAAATCCGGCACGCAGCAGGTCGGTTCGCGGTGCTCGGGCGTGCCAGACGAGGCCCAGCACGGCGGCGAGCACGGCGAGCGGCAGGAACCAGGCGATCTGCGGGCCGACGGTGTGGTTGACCAGCATGCCCCAGCCGGTGTTTCCGCTGGTCCGGCTGGCGGTGGTGCCCGCAACGGCACCGAAGGAGGTGGGATCGCCGCTGAAGCGGCTCATGCCGTTGTAGCCGAAGACGAGACTGAACGGATTGTTGTTGGAGGTGCCGTCGAGGTACGGGCGGTCCGCGGCGGGCGTCAGCCAGGCGAGCAGCACCCACGAGCACGAGACGGCCAGCGCGACCACGCCGCCCGTCAGGAGGCGCAGCGCTCGTTTCAACGGGGTGCCGGGCGCGGCGAGTTGGTACATGCCGGCGAACACCGGGAGCACCAGCCACGCCTGCAGCATCTTCGTCTGGAAGGCGAGCCCGACCCAGATCCCGCAGGTGATCAGCGGCAGCAGCCGCTCGGTCCGTACCGCCTTCTGCAGGGCGCCGGCAGCTGCCACCAGCAGCAGAGTGAGTGTGGTGTCCGGGATGGTGGCGCGGTTGAGCACCACAGCGTCCGGCGTGAAGGTGAGCGCCAGCGCGGCGATGAGTGCGGCGAACGGCCCGGCCCAGGCCCGTACGATCCGGTGGAGCAACCATACGGTGAGCACGCCCTCGACGACCTGCGGCAGCGAGGCCGCCCACGTGTACGGGCCGAAGAGCCAGACGTTGACGGCATCGGGCCAGAAGGCGCCGGGCAGCTTGTCGATGGTGATGGAACCGCTGGGGTCGAGACCGCCGAAGAGGAAGGCGCGCCGGCTGGTGGCCATCGACCGTATCGCCGCGCTGTAGTAGGGGTGGATCGCGGCGTGCCCGATGCCCCAGCCGTACAGCAATGTGGCGACGACCAGTACCGCGGCGAGCGCCGGGCGCTCCCAACGCAACGGAGCTTCCGGATGGCCGCCAGCGATGCGAAGCCCGGCGGCGGCCGTGGGAGCCGGTGGGCCGGGCGGTGGGGATGGTGGCCATGGGGACGGTCCTCGGATCAGTGGCCAGACGGTGCGGCGGGGGTGCGGACGGCGGGCGGCCCGGAAGCCGCGGGCATGGTCGATGACGTCCAGCGGTACGCGGCCTGGCAGATGGTGCATGGTGGGGCCGTCGGCGGCAGAGCGGCCGGCGCACAGGAGGCGACGGCATCATTTCCTGGCCCGAAGGACAGGCCCCAGGTGCCGCACCTCCGGGGTTCGTCCTTCGGACGTCCGGTCAGCGGACGAAGGAGATCTCCGGGTAACTCTTGGCGGGGCCGTCCAGCAGGGTGCTGTGCTTGCGGCGCAGCTGCTGGTCGAAGAAGGCGGCGAGGTAGACGCGCTGGATCTTGATCGCCCGGTCGGGGTCGATCGTGCCGAACCGCTGCTGCAACTGGGCACGGGAGAGCCCGAGCAGGCCCGCCTCCTGCGGCACCATCACCTCGTTGTCGCTGAACGACTGGTGCTTCGAGCCGTGGAGCTGGATGTCGACCCGGTAACCCTTGAGATGGGGCCACAGCTTGCGCCACGACGAGTCGTTGTTCCGGTTGTGGGAGCCGGAACTGAACAACATGAACGGCCGGCTGAGGTCCTTGCTCGGCGCCGAGCCGAAGAACTGGCCGTCCAGGTTGGCGCCGGCGGCGATCCGGTGGTCGAGCTGCATGGCGGTGTCGGCCGCCGCGCCGCCAAGTGACCAGCCGAACATCCCGATCCGGGACGTGTCCACTGCCTTCGACAGCCCGGAGGGAAGTGTGGCGCGGTCGGCGTCCGGGTTGCCGCCCTTGGCGACGGTGCCGAGCTGGTTGATGACGAAGCGGATGTCGGCGGCGCGCACGTTGAGCGTGTCGGAGGAATGCGCGCCGGCCGGCATCTTGTTGACCTCGAGCCGGTTGCCGGGGAACTGCACCTCGTTGGCGTCGTGGGTGTGGTCGACGGAAACGACGAGGTAGCCACGGCTGGCGAGATCCTGGACGAGCGCGGTGCCCATCGCACGGTCGGAGTGCAGCCCGGTCGAGTACAGCAGAACGGGCAGCTTGCCGAGCTTCGTGTCGACCGGGGCGAGGAGGTGGCCGGCGGTCTGCGGGAGCGTGACCTGCCGCGGCGACAGGCCGCGGGAGTAGAGGAAGTGATCACCCGAGACCGACGGCATCCAGGCCGCCTGAGCGCGCCCCGACGTGGAGGAGGCCGGATACCAGTACGTCACCATCAGTTCACGTGCCGTGTTGCCGGACACCTACGGGTCTTTCCGGGACTTGTCGACGAGGTGCTGACTGAACGTGCCGACCTTGTAGGGGCCGCTCGGCGCGGGGAGTGTGAGCCGGAGAGCGGAACCGCGCCGGAGGTCGGGCGTGAGGGCCGGACGGACGGTCTTCTGCGGTGGCGTGCTGTCGTTCTCGGGCGCCCAGGGCGCGGCCTGGTCGGGTACGGACGCGGTGGCCTCGGGATGGTGGGGTGCCTGCTCAGCAGCTGTCGCCGGTGTAATTCCGGCACTTACCGCGACGGCCAACGCACCTGCGGTACCCACCGCTCTGGCTATGAGTCTGCGGCGGTGGTGCGGTCTGTGGTGTCGCATGGAACTTCCCTGGTTGGTCATAGGCCACTGGCCCGATGATGGTCTGCGGCACACCGTACCGCTGCCCGGGCCAACGGACGTCGGGACCAAGGGTCCGCGAAGTGCGGGCACCTGACGGGCACACCGAGCCGTTGCAGATCGCCGTGCAGGCTCAGCGCCTGACCCATCGGGTCGCGATGGCCCGTGCGGCCGTGCACGATCAGCATCGGCGTCGTCATCCTCTCCCCTTCGAAATGGGGCGAGTTGGCCTCGTACCGTTCGCGCTGCGTCCGCGGGGCGCCGAAGATCTTGCGGAAGAACGCGTGCATGTCCGTGTCGATCTGCAACGCCGCCTCCAGGCTCCATATCCCGGCGGCCGAGACGATCGCACTGTAGCGATCGGTGCGGGTAAGCGGGCCGGGGGCCGGTTGGCCGGACAGCCGGCGTAGGATCAGCTGGCGAGGGCCGTCCGCGTCGCGTCGAGGTCGGTCCGGGCGAGCGCCGCGTCCGTCGGCGCGATGACGTCACGGCAGGGCCGACCGCCGTACCGTCCTGGCCGCGCTCCTGCATCTGTTGCCCGTTGCCCGTAGCCGGTGGGCAGCCGGGTCCGGTAGCAGCACCGCGTAGCCGCCAGCCGCGAACGGCCGGCGGTTCCGCGACCAGGTCCAGGCGCTCCAGGGCATCTGCGGGTGCACCGTGAGGGACGACGATCAGGGGCGTCGGGCGCTCCGCTGATGCGCCCTCTGGCAGAGCGAGCCAGCCGCGCAGCGGGAAGCCGTCGTCCGCCCGGGCGTACACCTCGGTCAGGGTGTCGGGCAGCGATTCGAGGCCACCGGGGCCTTGAGGAAGACGGGCTGTTGATCGGGCGTGCGGCTATCCGACCGAACCATAGCGGGCGTAGGCACCGGAGGCGGTCAGACGGGGGATCGTGCCGTCCGCGTCGCGGCGGAAGAACGGGCAATGCCCCGGCTCGTCTCCGATGAACCACAGGGTGGCGTCCCCCGGGATCGGTGAGAGGACCGCCGCAAATCAGCGTCGAGCCGTCGGCCGTGAACGCCAAGCGGTAGTACGGATCGCCGGATCGCCGGGGCGCGAGACGCTGTGGCGCTGGTCGCTGGTGGCCGCCGGCGACCACCACGACATTCGTGTCCGGGCCACGGCCGGTCGAGGCCCGCGTGTGTGCCACCAGTGATCCGGCCGGCGAAAGTGCCTTGTATCCGCGCCCTCAAGACCCTGGCCGTCGGCGTTCACCGGAGCGGATCAACATGCCCTCGATGATGGAGAGTTCGCCTGTGTGGTCAATCCGCGCGGAACGGGTGGTCAGCCTCGGGTGGATGCGGTTCCAGGCCATCGCGTGGACGGTGCCGTACCGGTCGGCGCCCCTGGGGATGGAACAGGACGTACTCCTTGAACGAAGGCGTCGGCCGTCGCATGACGCGGTCGGAGCACATCCGTCCCAGCACCTCGATCGGGAGGCCGTCGAGGAGGTGGGCCATGCGTGGGGCCTCGTAGCCGGCGTCGAAGACGATCAGGATGTCGCGGTCGCCGAAGTGCCAGCGGCCCATCTCGATCAGGTCCGTGACCACACGACGGACCTGGGCGGCGGTGACCTCGGCGACGTCGTCGTCCGGCCCGGGACGCATGGCGTCCAGGAGCTGACACCAGGACCTCCGGCCCGACTCCAGGGCCGCGACGAACGAGTACGGCCAGCCGGGCACGAACTGGTCCGAGGAGCGTCCGCTGCGGCCGTAGACGTGGCAGAACAGGCGTTCCGCGCTGGTGGGGGCGTCGGGGCGGAGCCAGTTGCTGACGTCGACGGCGAGGACCCATCGGCCGTCGGCGGCTTGCGGCATCGGCAGGCCCGCCAGCACCTGCCGTAGTCGGGGCACGTCCATGCTCCGGCAGTTCAGCGCGTCGTACATCGCGCCGTGCTCCCGGAAGCGTGACGCTGTCGCGAACGCCTCCCTCGGAACATGATCAGGCAGCAAAGTCACCCTCACGGCCTTAGCTGTGGTCACGTGCGTCCTTGGTCGGAGCACATGATCAGACGAAGGCCGCTTCAGTGTCTGGCGAATCCCCAGGTGAGCGACCTAGTTCGAAGCGCATGTCGGGTCTGGCGGGGGCGGCTTCCAGCGGGCTCTGGCACAGATTTTGTAGAGCGGTCGCGGAGGGTTACTGTCCCGGTGCTGTCGATCGGGGCGTGTCTCAAGTGAACGGGTCCGATTCGCTCGAAGTCTCAGATGATCGAGTTCCCAGGCAGTTTGATCGGCCGACATTGCGTCCGAGGACGGGTCTGCTTGAACCGGTCGTCACACGAGGGAACGCGCGACGCGGAATCCGACGTCGTCGACCTGGAAGGTCGGGTGGCTGCGGCGCCGAGCGGAGGCCCGGCAACTCCAGTGCTCATCGAACCAGCCACCGCCAGAGAGCGGCCCAATGCGATCGAACACCGCGGTACCCCTTCGCGACCGCTCGACAAGATCTGTGCCAGAGCCCGCTGAAAGCCGCCATAGTCATCGGGACCGTCCCTGCACACGGCCGGCCCGACGGTAACGTGATCGACATGACGGCTCAGGGCAGGACGGCGGAGGGCGAAGCCCTGGTCGGCGGCATGATGAACTCGGGCGCGGTCTTCCGCCACGGTGCCCTGGTGGAACGCCCCGCGCCGCGCACCGCGCGCGCCCTCCATGCCCATCTCCTCGCGCTCGAAGAGCACGGGTACGACGCGGCTCCGAGGCCGATCCGTCTCACCGCAGACGGCCGCGAGCAGCTGACTTTCATCCCCGGCGACGTCGCTCTACCGCCGTTTCCGCGCTGGGTGATGACCGAGACCGCGTTGAGATCGGTGGGAAGCCTGTTGAGGCGCCTGCACGACGCCAGCGCGGCCATCGCGGTTGACGCATGCGCTGAGTGGCCCCGATCCCTGGCCGACCCGGCGGGAGGAACGATGCTGTGCCACAACGATGTGTGCCCGGAAAACGTCGTCTTCCGCGACGGCCGTGCCACAGCACTGATCGATTTCGACCTGGCGGCTCCCGGCCGAGCAGTGTGGGACATCGCCATGACCGCCCGCTACTGGGTACCCATGCTCGATCCCGCCTCCGTGGCAGCTTTCTATCCCACGGGGCTGGACGCCCCGGCGCGACTGCGGATCCTCGCCGACAGCTACGGCCTCTCCCTGCAGGACCGCGCTGAACTGCCCGGCGTCATCGAACAGGCCACCGCATCCTGCCGGGCCTTCGTCGCCGACCGAGTGGCCGACGGCGACCACGTCCACACCCAGGCGCTGTCCGAGCGCGGTGGTTGGCAGCGTTGGGACCGAATCCAGGGGTGGCTGGCGGCTCACCACGAGGTGTTCACAGCTGCCCTGTTGGACTGACGGACTCAGAGGCTAAAAGACAAGTTGAGCTTGTCATTTGAGGTCCGGCGTCGAACGTGACTCGAACTTGATCAGCGTTTTAGCAGCTCAGCGGACGTGAAGGCGGCCTTCGTCTGGTCCTGTGCTCCGTCACAGAGGCAGAGGAACCAGCAGAAAGCCGAAGTCGTGAGTTTGGGGCATCAGGGCGTCCTGCGGGATGCGCTCGTGGAAGTGTCATGCTTCCGGGCGGTGTTGTACGCGTGTGTGACCACGCGGGCTACGTGCTGTTCGAGTTGTGCGACGCGCTGCTGTGCGCGGACGGGCCGGTACGAACGCTCGTCGATCCGGCCCTCGCACCGGAACACCGTCGCGGGCAGGGGGCCCTCTACGGCGGCCTGAACTAGGGGGCGGATCGACGTTGCCCGGCTGCGTCGCGTACTGGCAGGGATGCCGTATCCGAGGGCGGCGGACGGTCGGATCGTGCCGGCCGCGGATGTCTCGCCGTGGCTGCGGCCGGACCCAACACCCGCCCTGACCGGTCCCTTTGCCACACCTTCGAACGGGGCGAGGGCAAGCACCAGATGGTCCCAGGTTGGCCGTACTCGATCGTTGCCGCTGGAGACGGGCCGAACGTCGTGGACGGCGGTGCTGGACGCGGTCCGCCTGGAGCCCAGCGCGGACGTCGCCGCAGTGACCACGGTGCAGCTCCGGGAGGTCGTCGAGCAACTCGTCGCCGCCAGCCAGTGGAAGCCGGGCAACCTGAAAGTCGTGGAGGTGCTGGACGCTGGATATGACGCGCCCCGCATCGCTCACATGCTGGGCGACCTGCTCGTCGAGGTCCTCGGCCGGCTCCGCTCCGACCGCGTCATGCGGCGGCCGACACCGCTACGGGTCTCCGACCCGAAGGGCGGCCAACCGCCCAAGCACGGTGGCGAGTTCGGTTTCGGCGACCCCGCCACCTGCTACCTGGGGCACCGAGCAGGCCGTCACGATCACCGACAGCCGCTGTACGGGAAGGCAACCGCGCAGGCCTGGGACCGGCTCCACCCGCGGCTGACCCGGCGCGCGGCCTGGATCGACCACGACGGACCGCTGCCATCATCGTGGGCACCGTCATCCGTCTGACCGTGGAGAAACTGCCCAGTGGCGGGGCGAACAAGCCGCTCTGGCTGTGGTGGTCGGACACCCCCGCCACTGAGGCCGACGTCGACCGCTGTTGGCCGTCCTTCCTCCGCAGATTCGACCTGGAGCACACGTTTCGCTTCTTCAAGCAGACACTTGGGTGGACCGACTCCCGGCTCGGCAGCTCGGAACCTGCGCATGAAGACCGGCTCCCCGGCCGTTGCATCAAATCCGTCCCGTCCCGGCCCTGGGCGACCGCTCGGTTCGAGGAGCAGCCGCCCAGCCACCAGGCACGAGGTGGGACACGTTCTCACAACCGGTGAGGACTTCAGTCGACCTGCCTACCACAAAAGGGCATCAAGCGACGGCGCACGGAGAAGCGGCAAACTTAACGGCCTGGGCCATGAGCAGCAGGCACGAGGCCGAAGAGTTCAGGGAGCGCGTCGGTGGATCTCAGTTCAGTGATCATTGCAGTGGCAGGTGTCGCAGGGACACTGGGCGGATCGATACTCACGCAGCGCGGCTCCGAACGCGCGAAGCGCCGGGAGATAGAACTCGTTCGCGGCCATGAGGAGATCCGCGAGAACCGTTCGCTCCGACGCACCTGCTATGTGGAGCTCAACCGAGATGCCCGCCAGTTCACCACGGCACTCAACCGTCACCTCCATGTCATGAGGGAACGCGGCGTGGAGGAGTCGGACATGGACGCACTCGAAGCAGCAAAGAACGCTCACCGTGACCGATACTCCGAAGCACAGATGATCGCCCCGGACGAAGTACTCAAGCAAGCGAGTGTCGTCAACCAAGCCCTGAACAAGGTCTACGGGCAGCTGAAACGCCTCGAACGAGGCGCCCCCGAGCCAGGCGAAACGATGGAGACCGCAGCCCAGGCCCAGTACGAGGTGTGGGACATCCTCCGGGCTATGAGAACTGCCATGCGTCACGACCTCGGTGTGACGCCTGAAGAATGAGGGCCGGCCCGGCTCGAACCAAAGGCAGGCTGTCACCGATCGCGCATGGTCCCGTACAGTCCGTGCCATCAGTGCCCCGCCAACCCTAGTCCAGTGGTTGACCAGGAGAGGAAACATGGACATCGAAGCCGGTCCCGGCTCCCTCGGGCATGTTCCCGGAACGACGCGGACGGTGCCCGAGGCCGAACCCGCACTCGTGGAGCGGTGGCGTGCGGGGGGTGGCGAGCTGGTCGAGCTGTTGTCCCAGGTGTGCGAACGGCTCGGTGGCATCGCCGCGTTCCGCCTCGGGCCGGCCCGCACCGTTCTCGTCACCGACCCGCAGGCGGTCCAACACGTACTCGCCCGGCACCCGGAGCGGTACGTCAAGCGCTCCCACCGCGCCCGCCTGCTGATCGGCGACGGCGTCCTCGCCGCCACCGGTACGGCCTGGAAGCGGCAACGCCGTCTGCTGCAATCCCAGTTCACCGGCACCGGGATGCGCCGCTACGAACAGCGCATCACCGAGGCCGCCCGGACCGCCGCCGGGCGCTGGACCGGATACGCCCGTACCGGCCAGACCTTCGACGTCGGTCTGGAGATGCGCCGCTTCGCCCTGGACGCCATCTGGCGCTCTCTCACCGGGCACCCCCTCGACGACGGGACCGAGCGTGAACTGGCCGCCGTGGGGGCCGTGACAGCCGCCCTTCCGACTCTGCCCGCCGATGCCGGCGACGCCCGGGACGCCGTTGCCGCCGATCTCGCCCGGATCGATGCAGTGGCCCGGCACGCCATCGAGGCCGCCCGCGGCGGGTCGGCCGGCCCCGACGGCCCAGGCCTGGTACACGTCCTGACCGAGGCCGCCACCGAGCGCCCCGAGTACACCGACCGGCTGATCCGCGACGAGCTGGTCACGCTGCTCCTGGCCGGACACGAGACCACCGCCAACACGCTGACCTGGCTGTACCTGCTCCTCGACCGACACCCGGCAGCCCGCGAGGCCGCTCTCGCCACGGGCGCCGAAGGCTCGCCGCAACGCCGCCAGGCCATCCAGGCCCTGGTCCAGGAGACGCTCCGCCTCTACCCGTCCGCCTGGATCCTGCCCCGCCACGCCACCGAGGACGACACCCTCGTCGGCTACGCCATTGAGGCGGGCACCGACATCCTGGTCTGCCCGTACCTCACCCACCGAGACCCCGAACTGTGGGCAGAACCCGAGCAGTTCGAACCCCGGCGCTTCACGGCCCCGGACGGCCGACCCGCCCACCCGGGCGCCTACTTCCCCTTCGGCCTCGGTCCCCGTGCCTGCCTCGGTCTGCAATTCGCGCTCCGCGAATCATCCGCCCTGCTGGCACACCTCCTGCCACTCCACACCCCTGCCTTCCGCTCCACCCCCACGAAGGTGGCGTACGGCATCACCGTCCGCCCCGACGGCCCCACGCCCGCGACCCTGGAACCACCACTCAGGTCGGTGCCATGATCAGAACACGTGGGCGTGCGGGCTTCCGGACGCGGCGGAATGAAGGAGCCTACGGCCGTGGCGAGCGAGTGGCGTGACATGGACGAGTCGAGTTCACAGCCCACTTCGGGGAGCAGCGCCTGCTGCCCATGGCGCTCGTCGCCGCCGGCGAGGACATCGGCGTCTTTGGCGAGGCGGCCGGTGTTCCCACCGTCTTCTGGTTCTGGGGCGGACTCGTCGCGGACACCACTGCGCCGGCCCTGGCCGCCGGGAACATCGACTCCCTCCCCACCCGTCATTCGCCGTCCTTCGCCCCGGTCATCGAGCCCACGCTGAGCACCGGGATGCAGACGCTGGTCATCGCCGCCCGCACCTGGCTCGCGCCGGGCACCGCGTCCTGACTCAGTCGGCTCTGGCCGGGACACGGAGGTTCACCGCGTAGCCGCCGTCGGCGGTGGGCCCGGACTCGAAGGTGCCGCCCAGCAGTTCGGCCCGTTCCTTGAGACCGATCAGGCCCTGGTGGGAACCGGGAAGCGGCAGCGAGGGGCGGGTGGGTGGTGTGTTCGTGACGGTCACGCCGAAGGCGGCGCCGTCGTCGGCGCGCCAGAGCCGCACGGTCGCGGAGGCGCCGGGCGCGTGTTTGCGCACGTTGGTGAGGGCTTCCTGGACGGTGCGATAGACGGCGCGCTGCGCGGTGGTGCTGACCTCGGGCGGGAGTTCACCGGTCAGTTCCGCGTCGATGCCACTGGTCGTGACGAGCTTGTGCAGGTCGGCGAGGGTGGGCTGCGGGGTGAGCTCGGTGGCCCGGCCCCCGGAGGCCCGTAGCAACGTCACCATGTGCCGTAGTTCGTCGAGGGTGTCGACGCTGAGGGATCGGATGGTGCGGGCGCCCTCTTTGAAGTGGGGGTCGGTGGCGGCGACTTGGAGGGCACCGGCCTGTACGGCGATCAGGCTGACCTGGTGGGAGACGACGTCGTGCATCTCGCGGGCGAGCTGGGCGCGTTCGCGGGCGAGGACGGCCTGGGAGTGCAGGAGGCGCTCGTGCTCGCGCGCCTCCTCGATCTCGACGAGTCGGCGGGCCAAATCCCGGCGGGCCTGGACGAGTTGGCCCAGCAGCACGGGGGCCGCGGCGGTGGCGAGCGTGTAGAAGAAGTAGACCAGGGTCCAGGTTTGGTCGCGCGAGGTGAGGTCGTACAGCGGCCAGGGGGCGGCCGAGGCCAGGGCGAACAAGACGGCGCACACGACGAGCAGGCGGCGGTTGCGGGAGCGTTCGGCCAGTGTGAACAGGGCGGCGAACGGGGCGAACACGATGTCCAGCATCAGGCTGGAGGGAAGGGTGAGCAGGAACACCGGGAGCGGAAAGCGTCGGCGCACGGCGAGCACGAGGCAGGCGAGCGCGGCCGTGGCCAGCGACACCGGGCCGGCCTTCTCCACGCTGAGCAGGACGTCCAGGGCAGCGACCGCGACGACCACGGCGTCGACGACCGGATCGGGGATCCGCGCCCACCATGCCCTGGGCGCGGTCATCGCCCGGACTCCGGGCGCCGCTGTCCCTCGTCGAGCAGTCCCGCGCGCTGCGCGAGCAGCGCCGCCTGCACTCTGCTGCCTACCCGCAGCTTGGTCAGGATCGCGCTGACGTGATCCTTGACGGTGCCCGCGCTGAGGTGGATCCGCGTACCGATCTCGGCGTTGGACAAGCCCTCCGCGATCAGTACGAGCACCTCGCGCTCGCGTTCGGTGAGTCGGCCGACGCGCGTGGCGTCCTCGTCGTCGACGACCGCCGCGCCGGGGTGGCTCTGCCAGACGGCGCGGGACGCCTTCGGTGACATCACGACTCCGCCCGCGGCCAGGGTGCGAACGAGCTGGGCGAGTTGGTCGGGTTCGGTGTCCTTGAGTAGGAACCCGGCCGCGCCGGAGCGCAGCGCGGTCAGGATGTACTCGTCGGCGTCGAAGGTCGTCAGCATCGCCACCACCGGCGGTTCCGGGAGGGCGCGCAGCTGCCGCAGCACGGTCAGCCCGTCCACGTCCGGCATCCGGATGTCGAGGAGCACGACATCGGGACCTTCCGCCCGTACGGTGTCGACCGCCGCCGCACCGGCTGTGGTCGCGACGACCTCGATGTCGTCGGCCGCGCTCAGGATGAGCTCGAAGCCGGAGCGCACCAGCGCCTCGTCGTCCACCACCATGACCCGGATCACGTACGTCCCGCCTCGCCGTCCCTGTGCGCACGGCTCCGGCCGCACGCCGCTGTCGATGTTGATGTCGATTGTCACCGTTCCGACCGTAGATCTGGGCACACCGTCCGAGCCGGGCCGGCTGGACGTTCCCGCCAGTCGGGGGGAGGGTTCCAGCCGGACGGGGGGAGTCCGGCACCCATGGGCGGGGTGGTTCCGGCAGGGCGCGGGATGGTGTCGCCGGGATCGCACCGGCTGTCCTGGGAGACGGGCCGCTCCGGCCCGGCACTCCCAGTTCCGAGGAAGCTTCTCATGCGCATCCGCCCTGCCCTCCGACGAGTCGCGGCACAGCCGAACGTGTTGTTCGGAGGTGTGTACGGGGCCGTACTGGCCAGCTCGATGGTCGCCGCGCTCACGCGGTACGGCGAGACGGCACGCGACGAGCGGCTGTACGACGCCCGGTGGCTGCTGATCACAGCCGTCGCCTCGGCCCTGGCGCACGGGTACGCGCACATCATCGCCCGGCGCGGCGACGCCTCCTGCCCGGGCACGCTCGGCGCGCTGCGGGTGCTGGCCGACGAGTGGCCCCTCGTGGTGGCCACCCTGCCCACGACGGTGATGCTGCTCGGCGCGGGCTGGGGCTGGTGGGGCTCCGCGGGCATCGAGTACGTGGCCTTCGGATTCAACATCGCCCTGCTCTTCGCCTGGGGCCTGTCCGCCACCCGTGCCTCGGGCCGGACCTGGCGCTCGGCTCTGGCGGTCGGCTGTGCGGACGCGCTGCTGGGCGTGATCGTCGTGGTCGCCAACGCGCTCATCAAGTAGCGCGGGACGCCGCCCCCAGGGCCCCGGCCCGGCAGGACCCCACCCGCCGGGTGGCGGGGTAGGACCGGACACCCGCCGGATACTGCGGGCTCGGGCCGGTCTCCAGCCTGGAGGGCATGACCCACAACGCAGAGGACCCGGCGCTCACGGCGCCAGTCGGCGCCCCGCCCGGAGCTGCGGAGAGCGAGCCGTCCAGGGCTTCCGGGACCGGACGAGTCCCGGTGGGCCGCCTGATAGGCGTGGACCTGGCCCGGGGACTTGCGGTCTTCGGTATGTACGCGGCCCACGTCGGCCCCGACCCGTCCCAGGGCGGCGTCACCGGGCACCTCATGGAACTCGCGCACGGCCGTGCCTCCGCGCTCTTCGCCTTCCTCGCCGGTTTCTCGGTCATGCTGATCACCGGCCGCCGTACCCCGAAGACGGGCCAGGCGGGCCGTCAGGCGGTCGCCAAGGTGCTGATCCGTGCGCTCGTCCTGCTGGCGCTGGGCACCGCGCTGACCATGAGCGGCACCCCCGTCGAGGTGATCCTCGCCTTCTACGGCCTCTACTTCCTGCTCGTCCTGCCCCTGTACCGGCTCGGCGCCCGCCCGCTGGCCGTCATCGCCGCGGCCGGCGCCCTGGTACTGCCGCAGATCCTGTACGTCGTCCAGTACGCGCTCCCCGCGGACGGAGCCGACGGCATCTGGGCCTGGCCCACCGACGCCGACGGCATCGTCTCGCTCCTCTTCACCGGCAGCTATCCGGCTCTGACCTGGATCCCCTTCGTCATCGCCGGTATGGCGGTGGCCCGCCTCGACCTGGCCGCTACCGCCGTCCGCACCCGCCTCGCGATCACCGGCGTATCCCTCGCGGTGCTCGGCTACGGCGGCTCCTGGCTGGCCCTGCACCTGGTCCCCGGCGCCCTGTCCGGGCTCAGCGCCGGCGGCTGGGGCGAGGGAGGATCAGCCGCCTCGGCCTGGTGGTCCGACACCTGGGGCTATCCCGACGGCAGCACCCCGGCCGGGCTCCTCGTGGCCTCGCCGCACAGTGAGACGACCCTCTCGATCCTGGCCAGCACCGGCGTGGCGATCGCGGTCCTGGCGGCCTGCCTCGCCGCGGTCGACGCCTCCCCGCGCTTCCGCCGCTTCGCCGGCCCGGTCATCGCGGTCGGTTCGATGTCCCTGACCGCGTACGTTCTCCACATCATCGGCATCCGCTTCCTCGGCATCGAGGAACTGCCCGGCTCCCCGCCGCACGTCCTTGTCGGCTTCGCCGTCGCCGTCACCGTGTTCGCCACACTCTGGTCCCGCTTCTTCCGGCGCGGGCCGCTGGAGTGGCTGCTCGGCAGGGCCACCAAGGTCGCGGAGCTGGTGCGGTGAGCCGTCCGCCGCACGGCCGCGGGGAGTTGTGGTGGCTGACCATGGCCGCGGTGGCCGGCGTCCTCGCCGTCCTGCGCCCGGATGTGTACGCGGCTGCGGTGCAGCACTTCATCACCGCCGCGTTCGGACACCACTGACCCGCTGTGGCACCGCATGACCCGCCGCAACGCCGGAACCCGCGACCGATCCGCCGACCCAGAGCCCTCGCGGCCACCGCCGTCTGCGCGACAGGGCGCTCACCGATGAGTTTCGACATGCCAGATGGTCCATTCCTTGCACCGAGACGAATGGCGAGACGAATGGCGAGACGAATGGCGAGACGAATGGCGAGACGAATGGAGTGTCCGATGGGCAAGGTGCTGTGGCACTTGATGATGTCGTTGGACGGGTTCGCGGCTGGTCCCGACCACTCGCTGGACTGGATGTCAGGGCTGAAGGCCAGCCCCGGCATTCTCGAGGTGTCGGTCGCCCGGCTCGGTGCCGTTCTGGGTGGTCGTCGAGGGTACGACGCGGTCGCTCAGCGGCATCCCGGCGAGGCGAGCAAGCAGCCGTATGGTGGGGCGTGGAGTGGCCCGGTGTTCGTGCTGACGCACCATCCCGAGGACGCGATCCCGGATCCCGGCGTGACGTTCCTCAACTGCGATGTGGCCGAGGCGGTCGAGATCGGGCTCGCCGCGGCGGAGGGCAAGGACCTGGAGATTCACGGCCAGGACATCGCTCGGCAGTGCGTCGAGCGTGGCCTGATCGACGAGTTCTCTGTGCATCTGGCGCCGGTCATGCTCGGCTCCGGAGTGCGGCTGTTCGACTGCCCCGGCATCGAACCGGTCCGGTGGGCCCGGATTCACGACGGTGACCCCGCACAGGCCGTTGACCTGCGCTATCGTCGGGCTTGACGCCTCGACCGACCCCGCCCCCGCCCCCGCGCGCGAGCTGCACAGAGCATTCGCCGCAGCCGACCTGGGTGCCCTGGGGTGCAGGTGTCGTCACGCCCTGGACCGGGCCAGTTGTGCGGCGGTGTGGTCCAGGAGCATCTCCAGCGCGGATGGGTAGGCACTGTGCGGCATGTGCCGGGCGAGGAGTTGTGCGGTGGCGGCGATATTGGGATGTGACTCCGCGGGCAGGTGGGCGTAGATGGAGTGCCACATCTGTTCGTCTCCCGCGCGTGCCTCGTCTGCCAGGGCCAGGGAGCCGGCGTCGAGGACGGCGAAGGCGAGGCTCTGGTCGATGAAGGTGTGGTAGACGCGGACGGCCGCCGGGTCGGGCAGTCCGGCGCCGCGCAGGATGCCGAGGATGGTCTCGTCGACGGCGATCTCGCGGGGTCTGCCGGTGACCCGGCTGCCGGTGAGGAGGGCGGCTTGCGGGTGGGCGAGGTAGGCGGCGTAGACGCCCCGGCCCAGAGCGCGTAGATCCGTGCGCCAGTCCCCGGTGGCCGTCCAGCTGTCGAGGGCTCGCCCCATCAGCTCGTCTCCGATGGCCCGGGTCAGGTCGTCCATGCCGGCGAAGTAGCGGTAGAGGGTGCTGGGGTCGGCGCCGAGCGCCAGTCCGAGACGGCGGGCCGTCAGCCCGGTGCTGCCGTGTTCGCGCAGGACGCGCAGGGCGGTGTCCACGATGATCTGTTCGGACAGGACGGTGCCCGTGTGCGTCGGCCGCCGCCGCTGACGTGCCCCATCCGGCACCACCTTCTTCGCCAAGTTACTCGCCTCCTCCACCGCTGCCCGCCGGTTGCGCTCTCCAGCCCGGCCGACCTTATGCCAACGGGATTGACCTTACCTTCCGCCATCCCGTTGCATCGAGCCTGCCCGGAGGCGCCGGCCTCCCGCAGGAAAGGTGTGTGACATGCGCGTACTTCTCGTGGGCTCGGGTGGTGTCGGGACGGCCGTCACCCGGATCGCGGCTCGCCGTGACTTCCTCGCCCATATGGTCGTCGCGGACTACGATCTCGCCCGTGCCGAGGCCGCAGTCGCGGCGCTGGGGGAGCGGGGCACCCGGTTCGCGGCACGGCGCCTGGACGCCTCCGACCAGGACGCGGTTCGCCGGATGCTCCTCGACGAGCGCTGCGACATCCTGCTCAACGCCACCGACCCCAGGTACGTGATGCCGCTCTTCCGGGCGGCCCTGGAGGCCGGCGCGCACTACCTGGACATGGCGATGTCGCTGTCCGTGCCGCACCGCTCGCGGCCGTACGAGGAATGCGGAGTGAAGCTCGGGGACGAACAGTTCGCGCTCGCCAGGCACTGGGAGGAATCCGGACGGCTCGCGTTGGTCGGCATGGGAGTCGAGCCGGGTCTGTCCGACGTCTTCGCCCGGTACGCGGCCGACGAACTCTTCGACGACATCGAGGAGATCGGCATCCGGGACGGCGCCAACCTGAGGGTCGAGGGACACGACTTCGCCCCGTCCTTCAGTATCTGGACGACCATCGAGGAGTGCCTCAACCCCCCGGTGGTCTACGACAAGGGCCGCGGCTGGTTCACCACCGTCCCGTTCAGTGAGCCCGAGGTCTTCGACTTTCCCGCGGGCATAGGGCCGGTGGAGTGCGTCAACGTCGAGCACGAAGAGGTGCTCCTGATCCCCCGCTGGGTGGATGTGCGTCGCGTCACGTTCAAGTACGGGTTGGGTGACGACTTCATCGCCAAGCTGAAGACACTCCACGAACTGGGCCTGGACTCCACGGCCACGGTGACCGTGCCGGGGGCGGACGGTCCCGTACGGGTGTCCCCGCGCGACGTCGTCGCCGCTTGCCTGCCCGACCCGGCCGGCCTGGGGGACCGGATGACGGGCAAGACCTGCGCGGGCACGTGGGTGAAGGGCACCAAGGACGGGGCACCGCGCGAGGTGTACCTGTACCACGTGGTCGACAACCAGTGGTCGATGCGCGAGTACGGCTCACAGGCCGTCGTGTGGCAGACGGCGGTCAACCCGGTTGTCGCCCTGGAACTGCTGGCCACGGGAGCCTGGGCGGGCAAGGGCATTCTCGGTCCGGAAGCCCTGCCTCCGCGTCCCTTCCTGGACCTGCTCGACGAGTACGGCTCCCCGTGGGGCCTGCGCGACCAGGAATGACCCTCCGCACGGACCTCGGATCTCGTGTCCGTTCCGGGTGAGTCGTACGACGAGCGCCTGCCTCCTAAAAGCGCTTGGTGACGGCCGCCCACCCCAGCTATAGAACTCTCATGACCTCCTGGCATCTGACTCCCGAAGCCTTCGACACAGCGGACGCGACCAGCCTGCGCCGGGACTACTACGACGAGGTCGCCAGCCGCTACTGGAAGCGGCCCGCGACCTCCGAGGAGATCGACCAGGGCCTGGCCGGCGACGGCGCGGAACTGCTCACCCCGCCCACGGGCCAGTTCGTCGTGGGCCGTTTCAACGGCGAGGCCGCCGCCTGCGGCGGACTGCTGATGCTGGACTCCGGGCGCGCCGAGCTCACCCGCGTCTACCTGCGCCCCGCCTACCGCGGCAAGAACGGTGCCGGTCTCCTGCTGGAGCTGCTGGAGAGCGAGGCCCGCCTGCTCGGCGCCTCCCGGATGATCCTCAACACCCGCCTCGACCTGGTCGAGGCCCGCTCACTGTACGTCCGCCACGGCTACCGCGAGATCCCGGCATACTGCACGGGTCCATACGTGGAGATCTGCTACGGCAAGGGTCTCTAGCCACCCACGTGGGCAGGTTCGCTTCACCGGCTGGTCCTCGGCGACCACGGCCCAATTCCCCCAGTTGAGCCGCTGGATAGGCTGGACACGGCCGACTCATTGATCGTCGCCGGGGTGAAAGACCCCAGCCTCTGGACGCGGAGCTGGTCGAGCGGCTGCGTGACGCGTACGACTGGGGCAGCCGCGGCATCGCTCTGCACGGGACGTTCGCCCTGGCGGCCGCCGGGATCCTGAACGCCGGAGCGTCGCGCCCCACTGGCGCTCACCCGGACCAGTCCGTCCAGTGCGTCGACGTACCGCCTTGCCTTCGCGAGGTCTTCCGCGGGGCGGAAACGTATTCGAGGTCCGGTCAGTGTCCGGTCAGGCGCGGCAGCGCAGAATCTCCAGCGGCGGCTTGTCGAGGAGGTCCGCCCAGAAGTCCTCGCCGAACTCACGGATGCCGGCTTCCGACTCCCACAGTGGCACCCACTCCACCGCACTGAACCCGGTGGCCCGCAGACACTCCTCGTAGACCTCGCGACGTGGGGCCGTGGTGACAATGCTGATCGGCTGCGGATCGAGGAGAGCGGTGACCCGCGCCCGCGGACCCGTCTCGATCTCCTCGCCGGTAGGCTCGCAGCGGAACCCGTACCTGTCCAGGGACGGACAGCCGAATGGGTAGTCGGGCTTGTGGGCGAGCACGAAGAACTCTCCACCCGGTACCAGGCTCCGGTGGATGTTGCGACACATCCGCTCCATCGCCGCGATGTCCTCGGCGTAGTTGAGACACTGCACACCCACCGCGACATCGAAGCGCGGGTCGAGAGGCGGCAGTTCGGCCACATCACCGACGTCGTAGCGCACAGCCAGCGGGTCACGCTGCTCGCTCTCCCGCACGGCGGCGATCATCTCGACGGAGATGTCGACACCGAAGACATCACCTTTTGGGTCGGCCACCGGATCCCCGGCCGCTCGCTCTTCCTTCCCCCCGGAGTCCCCTTCTTCGCCCCCGGGTGCCCCCACCGCCCGCAGTGGCCGTGGCGTCTGCGAGGCGGTGGGGTCGTGCGTGCGGGCCGCTGTGTAGCGTGTTGGCTGACCGTGCCTGAGCGCCTATGTGCTACTGGATGGTCCAGCCGACGCTGCCGACGCCGGTGCTGTAGAACGCGCAGGAGCCTGTGGATTCGCCATACTGCCCCGGGTTCAGTGTCACCCAGTTGCCGGACACGTCAGGAGCCCAGCCGCAGACGATCTCGGCGCGGAAGGTGATGGCGTGATCGGTGTTGTTCTGGCAGCCTGCGATGCCGACGTCGGAATCGTTGTTGTGCACCCAGCCGTCGCAGTCGACGGTGCCTGGAGTGGCGGCCTGCGCCGGGACCGCTGCACCGGCGAGCGTGAGGGCCGCGGCGGAGACCGCGGTGGCCAGGCCGGCTGCGAGGATGCGTTTCCTGTTGTGCATGTGCGCCCCCGTGAGGTCGAGCTGCTGTCTTGTTGCGATCAGTGAAGGGCACCGACGTCCGGGTGTGAACCTGAGACATCCGAGGGTGCATCTGCAGCAACTGGCCTTCGACGGTGTCCGGGTGGAGCTTCGAGCAGCGGAGCGCGTCGGTGTCCGAGCCGATGCGCCTGGTGCCGGGGGCGGAACCCGCAGACCGGCACGTCAGTGGCGGAGCCGACCAGCGCGGGGGTGTCCGGTGTGGGTTGGGCCGGTTGCCTTGTCCGGATGCAGGGGTGCGGGTGGGGTCGCAGGATCGTGGTCATGCGGAGTTTCTCGGTGGCTTTGTCCTGTGGTCGGCGGGTGGGGCGTAGTGGTGTGGGTCGTGTGACCAGTGCAGCGCTTGCTTGTGGTGTGCTGTGGGGCGCGGCGACGGGGTGTGATCACGGGGCCGAGGTGGTGCGGAGGGTTCCTGGTGGTGCGCCAGGTGCGGTGACGGCTTCGCCTGGTCGGCCTGTTGTGGAGGCACACGTTCCCGGTGTGGGGGAGCGGTGGTGGGGGCGGGTTCCGGCGAGTAGTGAGCAGGTGGTGGTCGTCTATGGGGAGGGCCGGGATTCGGCTGAGAGCGTGGTGGTGCTGTATCAGAAACGGGGTTCGGCGTGGGAACGGACGACGAGCTGGCCGGGACACAACGGCCGGTTGGGATGGACGACGGACCATCACATGAACGACGAGCGCAGTCCGGTGGGTGTGTTCACCCTCACCGATGCGGGGGGCTCGCTCAAGGATCCGGGCAGCCGGTTGAGGTATTGGCAGGACGACAACGCTTTTGCCTCGATGCAGATCCCGGAGGAGGCTCATGATCATGATTTCGACTATGTGATCGCAATCGACTACAACCGGGCGAAGGGTGTCGCGCCGTTCGACTGGAGCCGTCCGGACGGGGAGGAGCGGGGTGGCGGGATCTGGCTGCACCTGGATCACGGTGACGGGACGTCGGCTTGTGTCACGCTGCCGGAGTCGGGCATGAAGACGCTGCTGCGCGTGCTGGATCCTGCGCAGCGTCCGGTCGTGGTGATGGGGGACCGGGAGCACCTTCAGTCCTGAAAGCCTGGTCGGCCGTGGCGGTGACTGGTGCGGGGCTTGCGTGTGGGAGGCGACTCCCGCGCTGCCCGTCTGTGCCGCCGCTTCGGGTGGTCGGGGGAGTGTGGGCCAGGCCCGGTGGGCGGGTGGTCAGGACAAGAGTCGGGGCGGCGGCTGCCGCCTCGTGTCCGGGGGGCGGCGAGCTCACCCGTCGATGGTTTCAACCGTGTGCCGGTGACGGACACGGCACCGTTCGGGGTGTGGGTGAAGGTCGTGGAGCCGAGTGGTCTCGCCATGCACTGGGCGGGTTCCCCCGCGACGGACTATGCGCTCTCCGACGCCTGCGGCGCGACAGCGGGGGTGGTGGACCGGCGGGTGTGGCGGGGTCGGGCGGTGTGGTCGGGGATCCGCGCCGAGCGGCCGGGATCATCGTACGGACTGGGGAGCGCGACCAGATGCCCGGCCGTCTTCCATCCTGTGTGCATGCGATAGCTACGGCGCGGGGCTGCTCCGACGTCAGCTGTCGGAGGCGATGGCGTGGGAGAGGGTGAGCTGCTCGGCCGGCTTCGGCGAGCCCTGCCCCCGTGCGGCTCCTGTCCGAAGGGACGACCTTTCCGCCCGACCCCGCAGCGCTGTTCCGGCGACGCCCGGGACAGCGAGCGCTACCGGCGGATCTGGATCCGTCCGGCGAGTCGGCTCGGCGAGTCGGCGAGCAACGGCCCGCCCTCCCCTGAAGCGACGTCGTCCGGCCTCGGCCGAACCTGGTTGTTCGGACGTTGTTGTTCGCCCCCATTCCGTCGACCCCGAACAACGTTTTCCGACTACACCAGATCACATCCGGCCCCGAGAACCGTTCGGGTGCCGGCATGACCGAAGAGGAGGAAAGACCACGTGATGAAGACCAAACTGGCCGCAATGGCGGCGGTCATAGCGGCGCTGGGGGTCATGGGCGCGGACTCGGCCTCGGCGTCGACGCTCCACGGCGCCGCCGTTGCGGCGACGCCCGCCAAAGCCGCTGCGCTTACCGACTATCCGTGCTGGACGTCGTTCGACCCGTCCAACCCCGACGGCGCGGGCATGTGGCAGTTCTACCGCAACTGCACCAATCGCGACGTAACGGTGTGCGCTCAGGACGTCGAGGACAACTACCTGCAACCCGAGCACATTTCGCTCGAGCCCGGCTGGGTCGGCAAGTGGTACTGGGAGCGGACCACGCCAGGGCACCACTACACAACCGTCTACTGCTGACGCGATGAGCGGGCGCCGCCCCTTGCGAAGACGGGGGCGGCGCCCTTGAGTGAAGCCAACGTGTCGAACGAGGACACGAGTGAGCTGTTTTTGACGACGCGGAACCAGGCCGGCGGGAAAGATCGTCAACGCGTCTTGTGGACCGCTTCAGTGGGCTGCGACCATCCCGGCATGGACTCGCGAGTCGTCGGAATACACGAGGTGGACGGCACCGAACAGGTGGCTGTAGTGATCGATGTGATGCGGGCGTTCACCACCGCCGCATGGGCTTTCCACCGCGGGGCAGACAAGATCGTCCTCGCTGCCGACGAGGACGAGGCACTGGCGATCAAGGCGTCTCACCCGGGCTGGCTTGCGCTCAAGGACGGGGCACCAGCCAGCGGGTTCGACCTGGTCAACTCCCCTGGCCTGATCCGGGAGGCCGAGTTGACCGGCCGCACCGTGATTCAAAAGACCACTGCGGGAACAGTTGGGGCCCTGGCGGTTGTCCAGGCGAGAATGGCGCTGTGCGCCAGTTTCGTCGTGGCCGGCGCGACGGCTCGGGCTCTTGCGGATGCCGGCGCCGACTCGGTGACGTTCGTGGCCACCGGCGAGGACGGCCGTGCCACTGAGGATCTGGCCTGCTCCGGGTACCTGGACCGGCTCCTGACCGGGGAGCGTCTCGACCCCGGCCCCTCTCTGCACCGCGCCCGCACCTCCTCAGCCGCGGACGACCTGCGCGGCGAGCGACGCCGCGCTGCTCACCCCGCCGATGTGGGGTTGTGTCTGGAGGTGGACCGGTTCGACTTCGCCATGAAGGTCGGGCTCGAGGAAGGGATGGCAGTGCTGCGGCCGTTCCAGACTCGACCAGACGCGGTGTCCGCTGTACACCGCGCACGGTAATCAATGAGCCGTTCCCGCCTCACGCCGACGGGAGGTGGAGGGAGCACCTGCACGTTCAAGCCGTGCTTCTCGTGGTTGCCGGAGTGGAACGGGCGGTCGGTGGTGATCCGGTCGATGGGCAGCAGCGTGCCGTCGAGGACGACGAACACCTTGGCGGAGGCGGCCGTTGCGGCCTGCTCCAGGGTGGGGGCGACGGCGGCCAGGACGGTGATCGCCTCGTGTGTGTAGCGGTAGACGGTGGTGACACCGACCCAAAGCCGGCGGCGAGCTCGGCGTAGATATCGCCGCAGCGCAGGTGGGACCATGGCGAGCAACGCCTGCTGCCCGGCAGGTAGTTGCATCGGCCGGTGCCCAGCGCGGCGCACCGGCCAAGCGATCAGGTGGGCAACGGCTCAGTGTCCGCTGCCTCCTGTCGTCACATACACGGTCGTGTAATGGTGGTCTTTGGTGGTTCTGTTCCAATGCCAATGGGCGACCTGGTCCGGTTGCAGGTCCCAGGTGGTCTGGTGCTGGTAGTTGCCTTCCTCGTCCTTTGCGGCGACCCTTCTTTCTCGCTTTTCGCAGTTGCGGTAGTACTGGTCCATCGGTGCGCCTTCGGGATTGACCGGGTCGAACGACGTCCAGCAAGGAGTGTTGTCGCCGCCTCCCCGTGTGGCGTACATGGCGACGACCGCTGTTCCGGTTGCCATCAGGAGTGCCAGCATCACGAAGAGCAGGCGTCGCCGGCGGGTATGACGGCGCATGTCGGCATGATGGTCGGTTTCGGCCTCGATGCTGGCGTTGACGAACGCCTGCTCCCGCGGACTGAGTGGGTTCGGATTACCGGCAGCCAACTGCCGGGCGCGTTCCAGCCGGGTACCCCGGTAAAGCTCGCCGGGATCCCGGTCGAGGGCCTCCCAGTCGTCAGCGGCCTCGGTGAGGTGGCGGTGCAGGTGAAGGTTTGCCCGGTTCGTGGTCAGCCAGTCACGCAAGCGCGACCAGCAGCGGATCAGTGCTTCGTGGGTGATCTGGATGCGGTCACCATCGAGGGTGATCAACCGTGCCGTGGCAAATCGTTCGAGTACGTTGCCGACGCGCGGATCGGCGGGCAGCTCGTCTCGGCTGATGCGTCGCTTGGTGTCCTCGCCGTCGCCGGGATCGCCGGCGAGGGCGACGAGTCGCAGCAGAAGGTCTTTGGCCAGGGCTTGTTCGTCGCCGGTGAGAGCGCGATAGGCGGCTTCGGCGGTGTGTGCCAGTGCGTGCTGGATGCCGCCTGCGGCTTGGTATCCGGCGAGGGTGAGCGTGTTGCCGCGACGACGTCGCCAGGTTGCCAGCAGCGCGTGCGAGAGCAGTGGCAGCACGTTGGCCTCGCCGGCGGAGTCAGCCACGAGCGCGACCAGCAGTGATGTTTCGACGGTATAGCCGAGGCGTACCGCAGGCTGGGCGATGGCTCGGCGCAGTTGGTCCGTGGTCATCGGGCCGACCAGTATCTGCCCGTCTTGCAGCGCGCCGGCCAGCTCCGGGTAGCGGGCGCAATGGGCGTAGAAGTCTGTCCGGAGGCCGATGACGACCCGGGACCGGCTGGTCGGTGTATGGGTGGCGGTGATCAGTGCGTTGATGAACAGCTCTCGTTCCTGGGCGTCGCGGCAGACCGTGAAGATCTCCTCGAACTGGTCGATGACCAGCACGAGGTCGGTGTCTCGCCGGTCGGCCAGTGCCTGGCGTACCCGCAGGTGCAGGTTGGCCGCGTCGGCACGCAGTTCGGCACGGAGCGCGGCCGCGGACTGGCCGGTCAGGCCGGACAGTTGGACGGCGCATTCCTCGATCGGATGGGGGCCCGGAGTCATGACGATGACGGGCTGGTCGGCGGCGCTGCGGCGTAGCTGTGCGATGAGTCCGGCCCGCAGCAGTGAGGATTTGCCGACGCCCGAGGCACCGAATACACCGAGGAAGCGCTGATCTGCCACCTTGTCCAGCAGTTGTCGGGTAAGCGTCTCCCGGCCGAAGAACCGGTCTGCGTCTTCGGGTTGGAAGGCGGCCAGTCCAACGTAGGGAGGAGGCGTGTCATCTGTCGGATGCTGATCGGGTGCCGATTGGTCGGCGAGTTCGCCGGCGAGCGCGTACCAGCGCCGTTCCCATTCCTCGGTATCGCCGTCGCACGCGCGCACGTACGCCAGCGTGACCTGCAGTGAGGGGAGGCGGCGCCCGCTCGCCGCATCGGAGAGGGTTCCGGCAGAGTAGTGCGCTCGGCGTCCCAGCTCCCGGTACGGGGGGCTGCCCGCCTTGACCCGTAAGGTGCGCAGATCCGCCGCCAAGCGAGTCAGCGCATCATCGCCAGGGCCTAATGGACGTTCACGCCGAGGCACAGCCTTCCCCCTTCCGAGTCGGCGTCCGCCCCCTGCGGTCGCCGTGCGACACGGTGTCACGCATGTCGTCGTTCGGTTGTCCGGCGGCCGAAGCCGAACAATCCAACTGTCCTATACCTCAGTGCGTGAGGCGACCGGTTCCAGGTGACCGGCACAACCCAGACAAGGGAGTGGGGATCATGCGCGTGAAACCCTTGCGACGGAGCGTCGTCGCCGGCCTGATCAGCGCGATGACTCTTGTGGGGCCGACGGGCGGGGCGATGGCCTCGCCGAGCCTCTCGAAGGCCGATACCGGCAAGTTGAAGATCGAGGAGGACTTCGCCGACCCGGGAGTGGTCCAGGGTGACGACGGACTGTGGTACGCGTTCTCGTCGCAGACGGACCTGCCTCAGCCTGCTGCAACCCGCGTACCCGTGGGCCGGTCGGTGACCCCGGACCCTGCCGGTGAGTGGCGGGCGCTGCACGATGATTCCGGCGCTCGCACGGATGCGCTGCCCGATGCCGGGGAGTGGACCGCACCGGTGGATCAGGCGAACGCGGCCCCGCAGTTGTGGGCGCCGGATGTCTCGACCCGTCCTGCCGGCGGGTATCTGATGCTGTATTCCGCGCTGCCCAGAACCGGAGAGGGACACTGCGTGGGAATGGCCACGGCCGGTCATGTCGGCCCGAACGTTCACTTCGATGCCGCTCCGGCCGAGCTGTTCTGCGGCCCGGATGGGCCCGACGGCCACCGCCGGGGCGTCATCGACCCCGCCGTCTTCGTGGATACCGATGGCTCCCGCTACATCGTGTACAAGGTCGAGGCCGTCCGAAGCGACAACCCGGACCAGTGGGTGCCGAGCGAAATATACCTCCGCAAGTTTGTTGACCTAGGAGGGCAGGGACTGCAATGGGCCGGAGAACCCACCAAGATCCTGGAGGCCGATCCATCCTTCGACGACCCGGAGAACGGCCAACTGGAGGCACCGTTCCTCGTGCACCACGGTAGGCACTACGTGCTTTTCTACTCCGCCGGCTGGTACAACAACCCCGGCTACTACACCGGCTATGCCACAAGCACAAGCCTGACCGGCGGATATCAGAAGTCGGACACCAAGCTGCTGGACTCCGATGTAAACCCGAGGACCGGCTCGGCCAACTCTGCGCACGGAATGCCCCGGAACTCGGCACCGAGAAGTTCCACACGACCCCACGACGGTTGCGTACCTGGGGACGCCAATCAGCTTTCCGGGCCGGGCGGAGCCACGGTGTTCAGCCAGGCAGACGGTGACTACGTCGCCTATCACGGTATCTGGACCTGTGACGGCGGCGCGCTCCGGACAAGGGCGCTGTATGTGGACCGACTTGCCTGGACCACAGACGACACGCCCTACATCGAAGCCGGCTGAGCCACAGCCCGGCACCCTCGAAGGCCGGGCGGACCTGGTTCACGGACATCGGCCACTTTGCTGGGCGGGGAACGCGGGCAGGTCCGGGGAACGACCGGGGTGAACAGGTGCTCGTGCAGCAGCAGATCAGCGCCCACATCCAGGCGGCATAGTTCTTCGTCGACCAGGCTGAAGAAGGGACGGTCGAGGCGTCGGGCGGTCTCGGTGCGGGGCAGGCCGCCGGCCAGCTCCGGCGTGGCCTTGATGATGGTCCTCCCGATCCCTTTGCCATAGCGTTTACTTCTCATCTATTGCAACGATCGCCAGCATCCGTTGCGTTAATTTCGAGACTGTTGCAATACTTGCAGGTATCTCACCTGCGTGAATGTGGATTCTGTGCAACGAATGTGCTGTGTAACTCAGGAAAGCAACGTAGCGTTTCCGGTGTCAGAAACAACGAGTGAGTGCAGGAGAGCACGATGTAGAAGTTCGACACCCCCGCCCCGATCTCCGTCGTCCTGGACATCCCCGCCGGGCGCGTCCAGTTCATCGGCGCCGACCGCGCCGATACCACCGTCGAGGTCCTGCCGGCCAACCCCTCCAAGGGCCGCGATGTCCAGACCGCCGAGCAGACCGCCGTCGTCTACGCCGACGGCGTCCTGCGGATCCACGCTCCCGAGCCCAGGAATCAGCTCCTGAGCCGCTCCGGATCTCTGGAGGTCACTGTCCAACTGCCCGCCGGCTCCCGCGTCGAGGCCAAGACTGCCGGCTGCGAGCTCCGCGGCGTCGGCCGCCTCGGCGACGTCGCCTTCGAAGGCGCGTACCGCCAGATCAAGATCGACGAGGCCGCGAGCGTCCGCCTCACCGCCGTCGACGGCGACGTCGAGGTCGGCCGGCTGGTTGGCCCCGCCGAGATCAGCACCGCACGGGGCGACATCCGGATCACCGAGGCCGTGCGCGGCACGGTTGTGCTCCGCACCCAGTGTGGCGACATCACGGTCGGCGCCGCCACCGGCGTCTCGGCCGCCCTGGACGCCGACACCGGCCACGGCCGCATCAGCAACGCCCTCAAGAACGACGGCACCGCCGAACTCGACATCCGCGCCACCACCCCTGACGGCGACATCACCGCCCGCAGCCTCTGAGGAAGCAGAACCGGGAGCGCCCGGCCGGGCGCACAGCGACCGAGATCCTGCCGCGTCGCCACCGGCGGCGCGGTGCTTTTCCTTTCGATGGGACAGTTCGGCTCATGGCGTTGCCTCCAGTCCATCGCCTCGGTCCAGGAGGGCGGTGGCGTCGACGGCGCAGTCGATCAGATGCAGTGCGACGTGCACAAGGTGGTCGTCCGCTCCGCGCTCGTCTCCGACTGCCTTACGAGCCTGGGCGAGCAGAACGATCGCCTCGTGCCGCCCTGCTGTCCCGTCGTGCCCGTCATCGGCTCTGTTCGCGGAAGGGCGCATCCTTAATCGATCACCGTTCGGCCTCTGGGGATGCTGGGCCGCCGGTGGTGGGTTCGTGGTGGCAGCGTCCGCGGTGAAGTGCTGCTGTGGCGGTGACCGTGGTGGCGGGGGCGTCGGGCCACCGACACAATGCACTGAACTGCGCAAACGGGGCTTTCATGGCGTGAACATCCCGCGAAGTGCTGTGGAGATTCCTGGCAAACCGCGGTACGTCGGCTCGGCCCACCGCGACTGCATCGTCCCGGACAATTGGGCGACCTAGTGGCGCAGAGAGATCGCCGAGAGCCGATGACCGCGACGACCAAGTCCGGTTTCGTGTGTGCCGTCCATGGCCGTGCCCGCACACGCAATCAGCCCTCCGTCACTGCTGAGGAGGCGCGTCGGGTCCTGGTGCCGGCCGCGGACAGTCGGAGGCGGTCGGCGGCCGCAGACAGGGAGCTTCCATGTCGGGAGGACTGCCACTTGGGATACGGCTGGTCACTGCCCCGGTTCGCGGCACGGGATACTCGATCTGTCACATGATCGGCTCGTAGCTCGGCGGTTGCCGTGCCGCGTCAACCAGAAGGCAGATTCCAGCGTGTTCCAGGAAACCCCGATCTTCAACCGCCTTGTCGCAGAGCGCGGTGATGTGCCGGCCCAGGCTCGTGGCGAAGCCGACCGCGTACGCCACGAGCTGGCGCAGGTCATGCCGTCCGCGCCCTGGCCTGCCGCCCGCCCGCTGCGAAGGCAGCCTCAGCTGCCCGGCGGCAACGTCTCTCCCGGTGTCCTGTGACGTTCCGGGAAGGGGCACGCGCAAGGCGGTGCGAGAGACCGTCGTCGACTGGACCACCGCGCTGAGCCAGCGCTCTTCGCCTCCCTTCCTTCGGGTGGTTCGCCCTCTCCGCCCGGGTGGAGGTGACCGTCCGCTGAACAAGGCGCCGGGAAGTTGCCGTGGGTGGTCCTGAGCGGCTGCCCGTCGGCCCCGCCGGCACATAGGACATAGGGCCGTGGGCGCGGTGCTGTGTATCGACTGGCTGCCGGAGTTCTTCGTGCTGGCGGGACTGGTCCAAGACGGCTTACCGGTGGCCTTGTGTGAAAGCCCCGGCGTTCATGACTCCGTTGGGAAATCCGCAGAACGGCTCTTGCAAGCGGGTCACGCCGCGAGGGTGAGGCGTGCGAGGTGGGAGACGCGGGTGGAGCCGAGTGGGGTGCCGTTCAGCCAGGCGTCGACGCGGGTGAAGTTGAGGGCGGTGGCGGAGAGAATGTTCGCGAGGTGGGTTTTGCTCTGGCCTCGGTAGGGAGTGCGTCGCAGGTGGGTGCGGCGGACGGCCTGGGAGATGGTGCCCTCCACCCCGGCGCGAACGTCGTAGCGTTCCTTCCAGACGTCGGTCTGCTGTTCGGCGCGTCGTTCTTCGAGGATCTGCTGCTGCTCGCGGGGCAGCAGGGTGAGGCTGCGACCCCACTTGCCGTTGGCTGCCTTGGTGCACCTTGGTCTCAGGGGGCATGGTGCGCAGTCGGTGAGTGCGAAGTGCACGCGGACGAGTGGGGTGCCGTTGGGTTTGCGCTGCTGGGACCAGCTGACGCTGACCGCTCCCCGCGGGCAGTTAACCCTCCTGGCTTCCCAGTCCGTCGTGAAAGCGGCCTGGGTCAGGTCCGGTGCCTGTGCGTCCCGCCCGCTGTGGTGGGTGTCGGTGCCTACGGGGCCGACCAGGTCGATGCCATGGTCCTGGCGGGCAGCCAGGATGTGGGCGGCGGTGACATAACCGGCATCCACCATGTGTTCACGCGGCTTCAACTCCCGCTCGGCCGGCTGCTGATGGATGGTCGCGGTGACCTCGGTGTCGTTGACGGTGGCGTTCGTGGTCTCCACGTTCGTGATCAGATGCGGTGCGTCCGGCTGGCAGGTCTCACTCAGGTGGACTTTGTAACCGCACCAGCCCGCCCCGCGTTTGATGCCGTAGTGGGCGTCGATGTCATAAGGGGAGGACAGCCTGTCTCTGGCCGGCGGGAGGTCCTTGCCCTCTCGCCGGCGCACCTCCTGTCCGTCCCGGTGATACTGCTCCGCCCAGGCCCGGCGCAAAATGCCCACCGCAGGGATCTCGCGCAGCCAGGCCGGCGCGGTCAGGCCATCGATGGCATCCAGGAGAGCGAACCCGTCCCGCCCGACCTGCTCGGCCCATTCCCGGCGGACGTTCTCCCCCTTCGGGAAGCGGTAGTTGTCGACCTTGGCCCCATACCGCTCCACCCAGCCGGAGTCGATCAACGGCGTCAGCCAGTCCGGGGCCGCCGCCAGCGCCTCCAGTGCTGTCCGCAGTGTCTCGCCGACGAACTCCATCCGGTTCAGTGTGCGCACCGCGGCCAGCACGTGCGTGGAGTCGGTGCGCTGTCGGCCACCGGCTCGCAGCAGCCCGGCCTGCGACAGCCGGGTCAGCACCACCTCCAGGACCCGCTCCTCGAGCCCATGCGTGATCAGACGGGCGCGGAAGTCACCCAGGACTGTGAAGTCGAACCCCGGATCATCCAGCTCCAAGCCCAGCAGGAACTTCCAGTCCATGCGCGCTCGCACCTGGTCGGCGGCCTGCCGGTCGGAGAGTCCTTCGGCATACTGCAGCACCGACACCAGTGCCAGGGCCCCCGGCGAGATCGCGGGCCGACCACGGGCGGGAAAGGCCTCGGCGAAGTCCTCGTCCGTGAACAGTGCGCCGAGAGCTTCCCGGATCCGGATGGCCAAGGTCCCCTTGGGAAACGAGGCCCGGACCACCCGGGCCGTCAGCCCAGGCACCCCTTCATCCGAGCGCGACTCCAGCGACATCCCGATCCCCCCACCCCGCCAACGACCATAGCCACCAGCAAGACCAACGACACCGGCCCGCTCGAATCACGCCTTTCCCAACGGAGTCCTTCACGCCGGGGATGAAAGGGTGACCACAGGTGCCCATGTATGATGGCGCGATTCACGGGGCCGGTGAATTCCTGCTGTGTCCTGCGGGCGGAGACCCCCTTGAAGCTGTTGACCAGTTTCGAGACGGCGACCTTCGGCGGGTAGTGCACCAACAGGTGGACGTGATCACGTTCGCCGTTGAACTCTTTCAGCTGTGCCTCGAAGTCCTCGCACACCTTGCGCATGATTTCTTCGCAGTGTGTCAGCATCTCGTCGTCGAAGACTCCGAGTCGGTACTTCGTCACGAAGACCAAGTGCACATGCATCGCCGAGACAACAGGCCTACGTGTCCACCCGCGGCTCGATCCCTTGCCATGGCCATCACGCAGGAGCGGTCGCCACCTTTCACTCTGCCCGCGGTTCCGTGAAGCCCATGAGACCGGGCCGTGCGTAGGGCCTGCCCTACCTCGTTTCGGGGGCTCGCCGGAGTGCCTGAGGCGGGAGCCGCGTGATCCGCTGGCTCGTACGGAAATCGTGCGACAGAAGGTGGACGGGTGAAGTCTCGGATCGGATATTCCGCATGGGGCGTGGGTGTGGTGCAGTTTTTTGCGATCCACGGGATCGTGGAGTCAGCCTGGGCGAGACCGTACAGTTGGGCACGGAACAACATCAGTGACTTGGGTAACGCTCACTGTGCCATGCAGCAGGAACCAGAGCCACGGTATGTCTGTTCGCCCGAACACGGCCTGATGAACGTCTCGTTCGTCGCCCTGGGAACGCTACTCGTCGTCGGCGCCGCCCTGACTGGTCCCATGTGGCGCCGAGGCGTGACCGCCACCGTGGCTCGGATTCTGCTGGCCGGTGCCGGTCTGGGATTTGTGCTCGCCGGGCTGGCGCCTGCGGACGTCAACGAGAACCAGCACGTCCTGGGTGCCCTGCTCATCATGGGGACGGGCAACATCGGTCTTCTGCTGGCGGGAGTTGGCCTGTCGAACGCCGTTCCGGGGCCACTGCGTTGGGCCACCAGCCTTCTGGGTGTCACGGCGTTCACGGCCTTGGGGCTCTTCTTCTCCCACCACTACCTGGGACTGGGCATGGGAGGCATGGAGCGGGTCGCGGCGTTTCCCCTCCTGATGTGGACGCTGGCCGCCGGTGCCCGGGGTCTGTTCCGTCAGACACCCCGTAAGCAGGACGCGAGCAGTTCCGTGAAACTCATAACTGAGTGAGGATACGAGTGCGGAGGGGACGAATGAAGCCCGGCTATAAATCGCTCTGTTGGGATCAGGCTGCCCTCAGCTTCAACCCGACTGCCGCGGCAGCGGGTTGGCGCAGGTCTTCCACCCCCACTCGAACCAACAGCACCTCACGGCGTACACGGAATGTGCGCCAGGCTCAAGGAGCGCGCTCAGTTCTCCCGTGACTCTGAACGCCCCACTGAGCTCTTCGGCTGAACTGCCGCTCGACTATGGTCACCGGGGCGTGGTTGCTGCCCGCGAGATGCAGCAACCAGCTGTGCATCACATTCCCCATTGGCTTCTATGTCGGGCGGCTCAGAATCACTTGGTGTCGTAGACGGCGGTCTCCCAGTCGACCCCGTACGAGCACTCGGCCTTGGCATAGCGATAGCGCCAGGCACTGGTGTTCCGCTGTCCGTCTACGCGGGTGATCGTGACGGAGGATCAACCGCAAGCACGGCACCCGGTGCACCCCGGCCACCCGACGTACACCACCTACACCTCCGGCTCCACCGGAATCCCCAAGGGCGCCACCATCGAGCACGCCTCGCTGGTCAACCGTCTGCTGTGGATGCGGGACGCGTACTCGATCACCGAGCGGGACCGCGTGCTGCAGAAGACCCCGGCGACATTCGATGTCTCCGTCTGGGAGTTCTTCCTGCCCCTGATCGTCGGTGCCACGCTCGTCGTGGCCCGGCCCGACGGGCACAAGGACCCGAAGTACCTGGCGGAACTGATCCGCGCGACCTCGGTCAGCGTCCTGCACTTCGTCCCGTCGATGCTGGGCGTGTTCGTGGAGGAGGAGAGCGCCGGGCAGTGCGAGAGCATCCGCCTGGTCGTCACCAGCGGCGAGGCGCTGTCACCGGATCTCGTGGCACGGGTGGGCGCCACCCTCGACGTCCGGTTGCACAACCTCTACGGCCCCACCGAGGCCACCGTCGACGTCACCGCCTCCGCCGCCCTTGCGGCGGACGCCACCGCAGCGGTGCCCATCGGCAGCCCGGTATGGAACACGCGGGTGTACGTGCTGGACGGCGCGCTGCGCGTGGTGCCCGCCGGCGTGGTCGGCGAACTCTACGTCGCGGGCGTCCAGTTGGCGCGTGGCTATCTGGGCCAGCCGGGTCTGACCGCTTCCCGGTTCGTCGCGGACCCGTTTGGCCCGGCGGGTGAGCGGATGTACCGCACGGGTGACCTGGTGCGCTGGGACGAAGACGGGCAGTTGGTCTTCGTCGGGCGTGTGGACGATCAGGTGAAGATCCGTGGTTTCCGTATCGAGCCGGGTGAGATCGCGGCGGTGCTGTCCCGGCATGAGGCGGTCGGTCAGGCTGTGGTCGTCCCGCGCGAGGACGGCCCGGGCGGTACCTATCTGGTCGCCTATGTGACTGTGGCACCCGAGGTGGTGGACGAGTCCGGTCTGTCGGTGGAACTGCGTGGCTTCGCGGGTCAGTTCTTGCCGGAGTACATGGTTCCGTCGGCGGTGGTGGTGCTGGATGCCCTGCCGGTGACGCCCAACGGGAAGCTGGACCGCCGGGCGCTGCCTGCTCCGGAGTTGTCGGGCGGTGTGTCCGCCCGTGGTCCGCGCACGGTGCGTGAGGAGTTGCTGGCGGGTCTGTTCGCGGAGGTTCTGGGTCTGTCCGAGGTGGGTGTCGACGACGACTTCTTCGCTCTGGGCGGTCACTCCCTCCTGGCGACGCGTCTGGTCAGCCGGGTCCGTACGGTCCTCGGTGTCGAGCTCGCCATCCGCGACCTGTTCGCCGCCCCGACCGTCGCCGCCCTCGCGGCCGGTCTGGGCAAGGCCGCCGGCGGCGAGTCGCTGGACGTCCTGCTGCCCCTGCGGGCAACCGGTGAAGCCGCGCCGCTGTTCTGCGTCCACGCCGGCTCGGGTGTGGGCTGGGTCTACTCCGGCCTGCTCCGGCACGTGGACACCGACCGCCCCGTCTACGCCCTCCAGGCAAGGGCATTGACGGGCCCTGACACCGAACTCCCCAAGAGCCTGGACGAGATAGCCCAGGACTACATCCGGCAGATCCGTACCGTCCAGGAGAGCGGCCCCTACCACCTTCTGGGCTGGTCGTTCGGCGGCGTCCTCGCACATCTGATGGCGACTCAACTCCAGCGGGAGGGCGAGGAAGTGGCCTTCCTGGCCGTCCTCGACGCCTCGCCCGTACCCGTCGCCGTGGACGAGGAGGACATGACGGTCAACGAGTCCCAGGTCGTCGGTATGCTCACCGACTACTACGGCTACGACGAGCCCGGCGCGGACGACCACGAGAGCGTCCTGCGCATGGCGGAGGGCTTCGAAATGGCTCGGGTGGCCGCCGTGATGAACAACTTCGCGCGCCTGTCCACCGATATTTCCCTGGCGTCGTACGCCGGCGAACTGACGCTCTTCGTCGCCACCGGCGGCGATTCCGAGCCGTTGGCACGCGAGGACCAGTGGGAACGCCACGTGACCGGCCCGATCGACGTGTACGACGTCGACTGCTCGCACGAGGACATGATGAAGCGCGGCCCGGTCGATGAGATCGGTCCGGTTGTCGCGCGCAAACTGATGGGTTCACGCGAAGCGTGAGGAAAAGGAGAGATTGCCATGGACAACCCGTTCGATGACGCCAACGCGGAGTTCTTCGTCCTGATCAACGGTGAGGGCCAGTACTCCCTGTGGCCGGCGGCCGTCGCCGTCCCGGACGGCTGGACCGTCGAGCACGGCAAGGCCGCTCGCCAGGAGTGCGTCGACTACATCGACGAGCACTGGGTCGACATGCGTCCCCGCTCCCTGGTGGAGGCCACACAGGGCAACTGACCGAGGGGCCGGCCGACCGCTCGAACGAGCGGGTCCCGACCCGGTCGTCCGTGCGGACGGCCCCACGGCGGCCGTGCGAGCGCCCCGGAACCGCTTCCGGAAGCGACTTTCACGGCCGCCGTCCTGCGGCCCTGCCCCTGCCCCGACGGGCGTGGAGCGGATCCATAGGCTGGAGGGCGCGGCGGACATCGCACATGGGTCCGTGACGGCAGGCCGGGACGCGGCCGGACAACAGACTTCAAGGGGACAGAGCGTGACCAATCCAGGGCAGGCCACAGAGGCGCACGGCGAGAACAGGGGACAGCGGACCAGAGGCAGACGCCGCATCCCCCTGCTCCTGACGGTGGCGGGCCTCGCCTACCTGATCGACCTCGGCAGCAAGCTGGCCGTGGTCGCGCGGCTGGAGAACCGCACTCCCGTCAAAATCATCGGCAACTGGCTGCAGTTGCGGGTCATACGCAACCCCGGCGCGGCATTCAGCATGGGCGAGGCGACGACCATAGTTTTCACGGTCATTGCCGCGCTCGTCGTGGTGGTGATCATCCGGCTGGCGCGCAAGCTCTACAGCATCCCGTGGGCCCTTGCGCTCGGCCTTCTCCTGGGCGGCGCGCTCGGCAATCTCACCGACCGCGTCTTCCGCACCCCCGGCAACTTCCAGGGCGCGGTGGTCGACTTCATCGCCGTCCAGGGCTTCAGCGTGATGAATCTTGCCGACTGGGCCATCGTCGGCGGCGGAATCCTCGTCGTCATCTGCTCCTTCCGAGGCTGGTCCCTGGACAACTCCAGCGACGAGCCCGAGCCCAGGAGCAGGGGCGAGAACGCCGGCATGAGCGACACCGAGACCACCAAGCCCGCTCGCCCCTGAGCCGAAAGCCAAGAGCCAACGGAACTCCCCACCAGGGGCGTTCATTTCTCACACCGAGCAAGCAAGAACAACCGAGAGCAAGTAAGAAGGAGACGTCGTGTACGACGTGATCGTGGTGGGAGCGCGCTGTGCGGGGGCGCCGACGGCAATGCTGATGGCCCGCGCCGGATATCGCGTCCTGCTGCTGGAGAAGGCGCACTTCCCGCAGGACAAGCTCTCCTCCCACTACCTCCACCAGCCGGGCGTCGCCATGCTCGACCGCTGGGGCCTGCTGGAGAAGATTCGGTCCACCAACATCACCCCCATCGAGCGCGTCAGCTACGAGACCTCCGGCCTGCGGCTGGAGGGCTCACTGCTGCCCGCCGACGGACACAGCACGACGTACGCGCCCCGGCGCTTCGTGCTCGACCCGATACTCGCCGACGCCGCCGGCGCGGCCGGCGCAGAGTTCCGGGAGGGGTGCACGGTCACCGGCCTGCTCCACGAGGGCGACAAGGTCGCCGGCGTGACGTACAAGACGACCGAGGGGGGAGAGTTCACCGAGCGCGCCCACCTGGTCATCGGCGCCGACGGCATGCGCTCGGCGGTCGCCAAGTTCGTCGACGCCCCGAAGGTCATCGAGAATCCTGCCATGGCCTGCACCTACTACAGCTACTGGGAGGGTCTGCCCGCCCACTTCGAGCTGTATGAACGCCCCGGCCGCTGGGTCGGCGTCGTGCCCACCAACGACGCCCGCACGCTCGTGATGACGTACTTCCCCCAGGCGGAGTTCCAGCAGGTACGCACCGACGCGCAGTCCGCCTACCTGGAGGCCATCCGCACCACGGCGCCGAGCCTGCACGAGCGGCTGTCCGCGGCCACCCAGGCCGAACGCCTCTACGGCACCGGCGAACAGCTCAACTTCTTCCGGCAGGCGTCCGGCCCGGGCTGGGCCCTGGTCGGCGACGCCGCGCACCACAAGGACTCCATCGCCGCCCGCGGCATCACGGACGCCTTCCTGCAGTCGCAGATGCTCGTCGACCACATCGGCCAGGACCTGCACGACCCGGCGGCTCTCGCGAAGGCCTGCGACCGCTACGCCCAGGACCTGCAGGACAGGTTCGTGGAGTTCTACCGCGGCACCCTGAACGTCGCCGAGCTCAGCATCCCGGAGGAGCGCCTGTCCCTCCTGCGTGCCATTTCCACGAACCAGACACTGGTGGACCGCTACTTCGGCACCCTCTCCGGCGTCTGCACCCTTGAGGAGTTCTACAACGAAGAACTCCTCGACACCCTCGCCCAGGCCTGACCGACCGGACTCCCGGCCGGAGCGTGCAGAGGATCAAGCCGCAGCTTCCGGCTTCACGGGCCATTGGTGCGGTACGGCCGTTTGACAGCGAACCCAGCTGGCCCGGACATGCGGGGAACGGTGCCGCCTTCACCGGAACGACACGGCCGTTCCGGTGAAGGCGGTCGATCAGCGTGTGGTGCTCTTGCAACGGTCAGCGGACGACGTGGACGGTCACTGACGTGGAGGTGCGGTCCGTCTTCGCGTGGTGGTGGTGCTTGTCGGTCGAGTACAGCACTGAACGGAACTGCAGCTCGCCCGTGTGCCTGGCCTTGACGTCTGCGCGCGCATTGCCGTCGAGGCTCCGTGTGACGGCGTGCCAGTGGCTCCAGTGGCCGGGTTTGCCGGCCCGCTCCTGTATGACGAGCACGGTGTACCGCTCGGCGTCGTCGTCACCCTGGCCGCGTACCTTCACCAGGTGACCGGCATGCACGGTGTGGCGGCTGGCCTGAATCGAGATGTCGCCCTTCGCGAACGCAGGGGATGCCGCCAGTGCTGCTGAGGCCACACCCAGCGCGCCGACCACCGCGAGCCGCTTCATACCGACCTTCATGCCCGGGTCTCCTTAGATCTCTTCATCCACTTCGCGCCAACTTAGCTTCCTGGCCGCCCAATTGACGCACTTTCACTGACGAAGAGTGGTTGGCGCGCCAGGAAGTTAACCTCAGATTGCCACTACCTCGTATCTGGTGTCGGATGACCACCACGCTGTCTCACCGCGCCCTCACTGAACTGGGCTGTTCGACAGTCAACCCAGTCATCCCGAGCCAGAGGCGTTCCGGCAGGCCGACGTCCACCGTCCCGGCGGGACGCCCGGAAGGTTGCCACCGGCTGCCAGGTGCGGGCGGTACGGCCCCGGGCAATCGTGATCTGTAGTACGGGCCGAGTGCGCTTACGAGGTGCTGCGCGGGCAGCGAACGGGCCCCGGTCTGCTCGGAGGGAGCGTGCCGGGGCCCGTTCGGCATACCGTTCCAAGTATCGAGCCCGGAACGGACCCAGTATGACTCTCACGGGTACAAACACCGTCGAGGCGGCGCGCGTCGCCACAGGGCATCACATGTCGGCGGCCATTGAGAATCCCCCCACGTACGGCCCAACCGGTGCCGTGACTCTCCGTCGACTTCCCGGGTGCGCGTGCTCCACGGTGCAGGTCAGGCCACAGGTGCGTCGTCGGCCATCCGCCGCGTGGCCGTACAAGCCTTGTCCGAGCGAGGAAGTGTGGTGATCACGTAACGAAGCGGTGCGGTTCCACGCGTACGGTGGGATCGATGCGCTGCGGGTGGAGGAGGTGGCACGGCCGACGCCCGACCCTGGGTAAGTGCTGGTCGAGGTCCGCGCGGCCGGGATCCGGCCTGGCGAGGCGCATATCCGCAGAGGTGCGCTGCACGACAGTTGGTCGGCGACGTGTCCTTCCAGGCAGGGCAGGGATCTGGTCGGCGTCGTGGTGGAAGTCTGCGGCGCGACCGCGTACGCCACCGTGTTCGCCGCGGACCCCCAACCCGCCGACACGGTCGTCGTCTCCGGTGCGGCGGGCGGCGGCGGATCGCTTGCCGTGCAGTTCGCCCAGCGGCGCGGCGCCACGGTGATCGGGCTTGCGAGTAAGCGCAACCACGCCTGGTTGAAGCAGCGCGGAGTCGTCCCGGTCGAGTACAGGGAGGGGTGGCCGAGCGAATCCGGCAGGCGTCCGGCGGGAGCATCGACGCGTTCATCGACACGGTCGGCGACGGCTACGTGGAGCCGGCAGTGCAGTTGGGTGTGCGGCCCGAACGGATCAACACGAATGTTGTTCGGCGCCATATCGATCAGGGAGCGGGCGCAGGGCTGATCGTCCGCCTGTCAGCATCTTGGCGCTACTCCTTGGCGGTGGCCACCGTCACCGCCCGCACCCGCAGTGCCGCACGTCCTGGCAGGGCGGTGGCGACGAGGGCGAGGAGTCCGGCGACGGCCACGACGGCGACGTAGAGCAGCGGGGTTACGGCCGGGGCGGCGCGGCCGGTCATGCCGACGCTGAACGCGGTCAGGACGGCGAGGGCGATGCCGCTGCCGAGCCCGGTGGCCAGAGACAGCACCGACAGTGCCTCGGTGCGCAGCATGCGCAGCACCTGCCGGCGTGTGGCGCCCGCGAGGCGCAGCAGCGCGAACTCACGGACCCGTTCGGACACCGACACGGCAAGTGTGTTGACGACGGCGATGGCGGTGAATGCCAGGACGAGTCCCATGGCGAGGTAGTTGACCTCCGCGTTCGCCTGCTGCCGGTCCACTTGGAGGTGGTCGGCGGCCTGCGGGGAGACGACGTGGACGTCCGGGAACTCACGGAGGGTGGCGGCGAGTTGTGTCTGTGTACGGGTCGAGCTGATGAGGACGGAGGTGGCGAGGGGATTGTCGACGTGGCGTGCGACCAGGTCGTGCGCGAAGGTGAGGTCCCCGAAGCCGAGCCCCTTGGCGTAGACGGCGGCGACGGTCAGCGTGGAGGGCGTGCCGTCGCCGAGCGTGAGCTTCAGGGTGCTGCCGGGCTTCAGGGCGAGGTGGTCGGCGGCCAGTTGGCTGACGGCCACGGTGTGGTCGTTGAGCCGGTCGAGCGAGCCCGCGGTGACGCCCGGGTCCCAGGTGCGGGTGAGCCCGGCGGGGGTGACGCCTTGTGCCGCGTATTTGTCGAGGCCGACCCGGACGGTCGTGCGCACCACTTCGGTGGCCACGTCGTGGTGTGCACGGAGCTCCCGAGCGGCTTCGGCCGGGACGCCCGGTCCGGCCGCGACGGCGACCCAGTTGGCGCGTACGCCCTCGCGAGCCTGTGCGCGGGCCGCGCTACTGAGGGTGGGCTGGACGAACAGGACGGTGCAGGTCATGCCGATGAGGAGAGTGAGCGGGGTGACGACGGAGGCCAGGCGGGCGGCGTTGCCGCGCAGGTTGGCCGTGGCCAGCCGGCCGCCCGGCCCGGTGCGTCGCAGCGGGATGCCGAGCAGCAGCGTGGCCGCCTTCACCAGGAGCGGTCCCAGCAGGGCGATGGAGCCGACCAGGACCACAACTGCGAGGAAAGTCACGGGGGTTGAGGTGGGCTCGGTGTGCAGGGAGGTGAGTGAGACGACGAGAACGGTGCCGCCGGACAGCAGCAGGAGCCCTGCGAGGATACGTCCCCTCGGCGGTCGCGTGGGCTCGGTGCGGGACTCGGCGAGCGCCTCGGCCGGGTGGATCCGGGCGATCCGGCGGGAGGCGACCCGGGCGGAGGCCCAGGCCCCGGCCAAGGTCGCGGTAACGGCGGCGAAAGGCGGGAACACGCTGACGGTGTGCTGGAGCGTGGCGGGAACGGCACCCACGGAAACGAACCTGCCGTGCAGCCAGCTGCCCAGTGGCAGCCCGGCCAGGGCACCCGTGGTACCTGCGACCGCGCCGACGATCAGTGCCTCGCGGCCGAGCAGCTTTCGGATCTGTCCGGAGGTGGCGGCGACGGCGCGGAGCAGGGCGAGTTCGCGATACCGCTGCTGCACGGTCAGCGTGAAGGTGCCGACGACCACGAGGACCGCCACGAGCAGCGAGGTGCCGCCCATGGCACCGCCGATGCTGACCAGTCTGGTGCGCGCCGCGGCCGCGTCGAGGAACTCCACGGGCCCGCGGGCGTCCCCGCTGCTGGCCTGGGCGCTGATGCCGTGCAGTGCCTGCGCGACGGCCTGGCGCAGCCGTCCGGTGTCCGTCCCCCGGTCGGGGATCACGCCGAACGCGGTGACCGGCCCGGGGCGCGCGGCCAGCCGGCGTGCCTCCGCGGTGGAGAAGAACAGCGAGGTCTGGTGGCGTACGTTCGTGGTGGGGGCGGCGATTCCGGAGATGCGGTAGCTGCGGGGGGCCTGCGTCGACTGGACGGTGAGACGGTCGCCGACCTTCAGGTGGGCCCGCCCGGCGAACCAGGGGTCGACGACGAGGTCGGTCGCGGCCTTCGGTGCGCTTCCCTCGGCCAGCTTGTACGGCGTCAGGGCAGCGGAGGCCCAGGCGTGTCCGTAGGGGGTACGGTCGCCCGTCCCGTACGGTGTCAACGGTTCGGCGAGGAAGGTCAGTTCGGGCACGACCCGGGCGACGCCGGGCGCGTGTGTGAGGGCGCCTTCGAGGCTCTGCGGGAGCCAGGCTCGCTCGGCGACAGGTTTCGCCTTGTGCTTGGTCTTGGTCTTGCCCTTCTTGTGTTCGACGGTGGTCTGGTGGATGTTCTGGTCGGCCGAGATCACGACGGGAGCGGCCGCGTAGCGCTCGGTACGGATCGCCCCGCGCAGGCCCGTCTCCAGGAGGGTGCCGCAGGCGGTGATCAGCGCCGCCGCGCACATCAGGGCGAGGAAGGCACCGAGGAATCCGGCCTTGCGGGCACGGACCGACTTCAGGGCATAACGCAGCATCATCAGGGCTCGTTCCTCTTCGCCGTGGGCGGATTCGTGGTGTGTGCGGCACGGGGGTCTCGGCCGTCGCGGTCGTCGTGCCCCTCGTGGCCGTCGACGGCGGGTGCGGGGAACGCGAGGAAGCGGGTCAGCACGGTGCGCGCACCCGGCGGGGTGCTGGCCTCGGGGCGCTTATAGCGGTTGAGCAGGGCGATGTACTCCTCGAAGAACGTGCGCAGTTCGGGCAACGTCAGCCGGATACCAGCGCGCGAGTAGGGGAAGGCGTCCGCCCAGGGATCGCCGACGACGATGCCCTGCTGCAGTTGCTCGAAGAGTTCCAGGTCAGCCGCGTAGGCCTGGTGGTTGATCTCGTCCATGACGAGCCGCATCTCAGGGCTCTGCCGACTGCGTGGCGGGAAGCGCCGGTCACCGGGGATCGCCCTCCACCAGCGTTCCCGGCCGGTGGCGCCGTCCGCCGCCTGCGAGTCCTGTCTCTTCGCCGTCTCCTCCACGAAACCGTGCCGCGCGAGTTCACGCAGGTGGTAGCTCGTGGAGCCAGTGTTCAGCCCCAGAGCCCGGGCCAGCGTCGCGGAGGTCGCGGGGCCGTGGAGGGTGAGGTGCTGCAGCATGCGCTGCCGACGCGGGTGCGTGAGCGCCTTCAGGGTGGCGAGGTCGGAGAGCTCGACCGGCTCGGTCGGCAGAGCCGAAGCCTGCCTGGCGGCCGCATGTGGTTCGAGAGTGCCGGGTTCCTGTTCCATGCGTACACAGTCGTCTGTGCACAGGCACCTGTGCACTGCTGAGGACCCGCGTATTCGACGGGGGGTTAGCCCTACCCAGGCTGCCATCGACGGCGGTCGCTGCCGGTCCCGGCAAGTGCGCGCCATACGCCGTAGCCAACCGTGGGACTGAGAGGGCGTCCATGTTGTCTGGCGCAAGAAGAGGTTGAGGCGGCGTCATATCGACTGTCCATCGGTCGAGGTATGCGGACGCCTCTGTGCTGTGGCACCGCTCCCGGTCACGCAGAACGGGAGCGTTGGTTGCGCACCCCTGCAGGGTCGGGGTCGGTGTGCGTCTGGCCGGCCACAATGACGTTCGGCACGGTCTCGTTGGCGTCGTCGGCTGTCCTCACCGATACGGCTCCAGCCGGGTCACGCCAGATGTTGACCCAATGCACGTCGCGGGCGCTGCGGCCCAGCCGAATGCGCAGTCCACGCAGTACGTGCAGTCCGGTCGCCAGAAGACGATCGGCTGGCCGTCGATCGCGCTGCGGCGTTGTGCCTCCAGCGCGCTGATCGACCCCGCGGAAGACCAGAGGCAAGTTCACGCCTGCGAGCAGCACAAAAACCAGCAGGAGGGCTACGGCTGCGCCGGCGGTCCCGCTGACGACCAGCCCAGCCGCGAGGACTGAGCCGCAGAGCACCAGCCGGCATCGGCACGATCCATGCGCGCGTCGCCGGGGTCTTGGAGACCGACGCTGGCCTTTGGGGGCGTCGATGGTCGGACGGCTGAATCCCAACACGCAGATCATCCACCACCACCCGGACAGTCCACCACCAAATGCCACCGATCTGGCGGCGCCGCGCCTACGGTCGAATCACTCCCGACCACACATGGAGGACGCACATGCTCAGGCCCCTCGCCATCATCCTCACCGGGCTCATCACCGCCGGGGTCCTCGCAGGAGGTGCCGCCGCCGCAGCCCCTGCGGCACACGCCTCCGTCGCGACAATGTCGGCAGCTCCGGCGGACAGCGCTCCCTGTCTTCCGGGGTATGTCCTCCTGAACCTCCCTCTCTGCGTCTAAGGAGCAGCCTCCTTGGTGGCCTCAGAGGGCGATACGCGAACTGATGCCTTGGTTTGCGGTCACCTAAGGATCTGTCCAGCAGGATCTGTCCAGCCAAAGACCGTACGGACCCCTCATCGACGGGCCGACCCCGCCTGCCGTACGACAGCCGGGGCGGGCTTGGTGGGCGAGTCGGGCGACGGACAGATGTGCCGCGGGCTAGCTGCCCTGTGCCGGTAGGGGCAGCGGTTTGGTGGGGCACGTCGTGTCGTGCGCCGGGACGGTTCTGCTCAGGAGGTAGGCATCGACGATGCCGTCGACACAGGCATTGCCGTTCTGGTACTGCCCGTGGTCGCCGCCGCCCGTGACCGTGACCAGGCGTGAGCCCCTCAGCGCCTTGTGCGCCCGCACCGCGCCTTCGTAGTACGTGGCCGGGTCGTGCACGGAGTTGAGCATCAGCGTGGGCGGCAGGCCCTTGCCGGTGACCTTGACGCGCGGTGCGTCCGACTCCGGCCAGTACACACAGGTAGCGGTGTACGCGAGCTCTCGCGCCCCGACCAGCGGGTACTTCGTCGTGTCCTTGGCGCTCTGCCGTATCCAGTAGTCGAGATCCCGATCCCACGGGGTGTCGTTGCACGTGACCGGGAAGAACGTGGCGGCGAAGCCTGGGGACAGGTAGTTGGCGAAGGTCTTCTGGACGAGTTGATGCTCGGCCTGCGTCGCCGTGTTCCAGTGTTCCAGGGCGGCAAGCACGGACGCCAGCCCGCGCCACTGCTGGTCGGCGTTGTACATTCCCTGGAGGGTGGCGTTGTCGAGTTGGTTGGGCCCGATCGTCAGCGAACCGATGGTGATCGGGTGGTCGTGGAGCGCCCTGCGGCGGGCCTCCCACGTCGACTGCGCCTCGGCGGCGGTACTCCCGTAGTGGTAGACCGAGTCGTACTTGGCGATCCACGGCAGGAAGTCCTGCCCGAATCGGCGCTGGAAACTCATCGGTTGCCCGAGTTCGGCCTGCTGCCAGGTCTGGGCGAACGGTTCATTGCTGTCCAGCACGGCGCGCTCGACGTGCTGCGGGAACTCCGTCGCGTAGTACGCGCCGAGCCAGGTGGCGTACGACGGCCCGTAGTACGAGATCTTCTGCACGCCGAGCAGCGAGCGGAACAGGTCCATGTCCCGCACTGCCTGGTCCGTGTTGAGGTACTTGACCAGGTCACCGCTGCGCTCCAGGCAGTCCTTCGCGAACTGTTTGGACCGGTCCACGACACCCTGCACTGCCGCGGGCGAGCGGTCGCGGAAGTCGCCCGCGTAGAAGGCCCGGAACTCGGCGTCGGTCTGGCACATCGCGTGCGAGCTGCTGCCGACCCCCCCGCTGATCGAAGCTGACCACGTCGTACGCGGCACCGACCGCGGGCGACGCTTTGACGAAGCCCGTGGGCCGCGTGAGCCCCGAGGCGCCCGGCCCGCCAGCGGCCATCATCAGCACCCCACGGCGCTGGGCCGGGTCGGCGGCCCGGTGCCGGGACACCTCGATGGTCAGGTCCGCGCCGGTCCCCAGGTGATGCCAGTCGCGGGCACGGCCATCGCCGCGCACTCCAGCGAAGGATCCCGGTCGCACGGCGTCCAGTCGAGCCGCTGCCCGGTATAGCGCGCGGCCGCGGACGAATTCCGGCTGTTCACACCCCCCGCCGGCGCGGCCTGCACCGTGGCCGGGGCGACGGCAGCCGCGATGGCCGTGGCCGCCACACTCGATACGGCGCCCACGAGCCATCGGGGTTTCCTGAACGTGAACATTGAACCTCCCGGCGGCTGCGCTCGGTTGCGCGGCGTCTGATGCGATGTTCAGGCCTCGGCGGTCCGCGGTCGATCCTGCTGTCGCCCAACTTCGTGGTGGTGCCAGCCCCACCACGGGCACAGCTGTCCGAGCCGGGGCTCGGCTGGGTGACGTGACGCCGGTCCAGTTGCGTCCGATCGCCAAGGCCGCCGGCCATGAAAAGAAGCAACCCCTGCGGTCCTGTGACCTGTGCGAAGTCGGTGGATACGGTGTTTTCGGGCCTGGATCCCCTGGCTGTCGAGGATGTGGTCGACGAGGGCGAGCGGATCCGCCGCCATGCGGGCAACCTCACCGACCGGGGCGTGCGCCTTTGGGGCCTGGTCGCGGTCACCGCCATCACAGCGAAGATCGCACTGCCGCCCGGCGCTGCTTGTCCCGCGGACGACGCCGTACGCGCTCGGCGCCGGCATCCCCATGCACGCGGCCTTCACCTGCCTCAAACCTCGCCAGCTCCGCACCTTCTCCGGCATGACCATCGCCAACTACCTCGCCTTTGCCGCCTGACCAAGGTGGTGAGCAGGCGCCGGTCCAGAGGGCGAGGAGTAACTGAATTTCGCGGGCGACCCGGTAGAGGCTCAGGCCAGCGCCGTCTCTTTGGGGGACCGGTGATGCGCTGGAAGGTGCAGAAGGCGTGCGCGACGGAGGCGAGGGTGACGTGGTGGTGCCAGCCTCTGAAGGTCCGGTCTCCGAAGTGGGCCAGGCCCAGGGCCTGTTTCGTCTCGCGGTAGTCGTGCTCGATGCGCCAGCGCAGTGCCGCGGTGCGCACGAGGGTGGCCAGCGCCGTGTCGGCGGGGAGGTTGGACAGCCAGAACTGGACGGGTTCGGGCTCGGTGGTGGGCCATTCGGCCAGCAGCCAGCGCACGGGCAGCTCCGGTCCGGCTGTGTTCTTGCGGATTTCGCGTCCGGTGGGCCGCAGGCGCAGGGCCGCGAACCGCGAGTACATGCCCTTGATGCCGCTGCGGCCGCTGCCCAGGCGGGAGCCTTCCCGCCACCGCACCGGCTTCGCGGCCCGCTTGCCAGCCTCGATGACCAGCTTCTTCACCGTCTGAGCCGACTCGGGGTAGGCGGGCTGAGGCCGTGGACCGCGACCACCGTGAGGCGGGGTGGGCGGCCGTGCCGCTTCCGGCTGGGCGGTGGTCGCGGTGGAGATCCCCCACCACGCAGCCCAGCTGGCGTTCTTCCCGACCCAGCCGGGAGGCTGCCGCATCACCGTAGCCGCCGTCGGCGACGACGAGCGGGACATCGATACCCACGACCTCGTCTCGTCGATCAGGCCCAGGCCAGCTGTCACTCCTCCACATGCCCGACCTCTTCGGGGATGCCGCACTTGGTGCGGTGGGCCACCTTGGCCACATCGGCCTTCGGCGAGGCGAGGGTCCCAGATCTCGGGCACAAACAGCCGCCAGTCGACGGCCGCCGCGGCGCCGTCGTAGGCCAGGTGCAGCGAGATTCAGGCCTGGCAGTTGGTGACCTTGCCCGCGGTGCCGGTGTACTGCCTGGCCAACGCAGGCCGAGGCACATTCCCCGTCCTTCAGGAAGCCGGTGCCATCGACGATCAGCGCAGTGGCTTGATTACCCACTGCATCCGCCAGGCGAGACGCGCCCGCACATGCGCCGCTTCCCAGGGGCTGGAGGTGACGCAGTGGCCCAGGGCCTGCGGCCCAGGGCCTATCGGTTGCCGTCCGTCCCCACCCACGCGGCCATCGGTTCCACTGACTTGCACCGCCCGTTCAGCAGGCCCCGCAGGTAGACCGCGCCCCACCTGCGTTGATCCGCCCGCGCGAACGGCTCGAACATCTCTGCCGCGAAGTCCTCCAGATCACACCGGACCGCGGCCAACTCCCCACCCAGAACGCCCGCTCAACGACACACCCGATCAAACGGACCCGCCACGGGCCAACGAACCTGACCAGGCACTACTAGGGACTGCCCTGGCGATCACGACGCCGGGTCGGTGGCGAGCCCCGAGGCGACGTGGGGGACGGCTCAGGGACGGCTCAGGGTTGATCCCGATACACGGCGCTCAGCCGGTTGAGCAGGATTGATCACGTCGCAAGGACCGCTCAACAGAGCCAATCTCACGGAGTGTCACCATGAAGCCGCTCGCCTGTCGTGCCGCCACCCTCGCCCTGGCTTGCGCCTCCCTCGCCGGCCTCACCGTCGGATCGGGAGCCCAGGCCTTCGCCGCGAGTGGCCCAAACTCCAGCGCCACTACGGCCTTTCCCGCGTTGAACCCGGCTGCCCTGGAGGCAGCCATCCAGACCCGGCCCTCCGACGGCGCCGCCGGTGCGATTGTCCGGGTCGGCGAGCCGGGCCAGTTGTGGAGAGGCTCCACCGTGGACAGTCAGACCGGCCGCAAGATCCCGGAGAACGCGCACTTCCACGCCGGCAGCATCTCCAAGGTCTTCGAGACCACCGTCATCCTCCAGCTCGCGGCCGAGGGACGGATCGATCTCGACCAGACCGTCCAGTACTACATGCCGGGCCTGCTCCCGGACACCTTCGCCCCGATCACCATCCGCGAGCTGGTCAACTACACCAGCGGCCTGCCGAACGTGGACGAGGGCAAGCCCGCCGAGAGCGTCGACGAGACGATCGCCAACCGATACACCTACCGGACCCTCGACGAGATCATCCAGGGCACCCTGCGCCCCGCCGACCGCCCGTGGCCCGGCCCGCATTTCGCCCCCGGCACCAAGCAGGAGTACAACTCCCTCGGCTTTCGGATCGCGGCCAAGCTCATCGAGCAGATCACCGGCAACTCCTTCAAGGAGGAGGTCACCAACCGCATCCTGGAGCCACTGCACCTCGACCAGACCTCGGTGCCCGAGGACGACCCCAAAATGCCCCACCCCTACCTGCACGGCTACATGACCGACAGTCAGGGGAGGGCGGTGGACACCAGCGAGCAGGGCGGTGACCCATCCAACATGATCTCTACTCCGGCCGACCTCGACCACTTCCTGAGCGCGCTGTTCAAGGGCCGTCTGCTGTCGGCCACGGAGCAGAACGAGCTGTTCGCCCTGCCCAAGGACAACGAGGGCAAGCTCGTCCAGTTCGTCGGCGGCACCTCCTGCAACAAGGTGGCCTGCTTCGGCGCCGGCCTGATGTCTACGCGGCTGCCGAACGGCGCCGTGCTCTGGGGCAAGACCGGCCACGACGACGGCTACGCCAATGGCATGTTCGCCACCCGCGACCTGTCCATCCGCGCTGTGTACTCGGTATCCAACCTCGGCCAGGACTTCGCCGCCCCGACCCCCCTGTCGAACCGGCTGCTGGCGGCGGTCATGACGCCCGCCGCCTAGTGTCCTGTCGATATTGACCGCCCAGCGGTCACACTCCAAAGAAGCTCACTGTTTCCGTCATGTCCGCCGGCCCGGTACACAGCTGTGGCACGTCCCCTCACTGTCCGGGCCCCGTCGTCTGGCCGACGTAGCAAAACGGCACGACCGGCGCCCCGAACGCCTCCGAGTTCAAGTCGGCGATCTTCTTGGGCCTGTCGGGTCGATTCTCGCCGGCCGCTGCAGCACCATGCTCCCCACCTGGATCGACGCTATCGACGCCAGCCAACTACCCGGCCTCACTGCCTTCGCCCTCCATCTGCTACGAGACATCGACGCCGTGACGGCCGGACTCGCCCGAATGGAACTCCGGCGGCACCGGAGGCGCCGTGAACCGCATCAAGAAGATCAAGAGGCAGTTCTATGGGCATGCCGGATTCGAACTACTCCGCAAGATGCCCCTGCTTCAGTAACGCTCCGCGACCGCTCCCCAAGATCTGTGCCAGAACCCACTACTGCTCGATAAGGCCATCGAGACCGACTCTGTCCTTCGGGGGCGTCGATGGACGGACGGCTGAATGGCAACACACAGGTCATCCATCACCACCCGGACAGTCCACCAGCAAATGCCACCGATGTGGCGGCGGCGTGTCTACGGTCGAATCATTCCCGACCACAGATGGAGGACGCACATGCTCAGGCCCCTCGCCATTACCCTCACTGGGCTCATCACCGCCGGGGTCCTCGCAGGAGGTGTCGCCGCCGCAGCCCCTGGGGCACACACTCCCGTCGCGACCAGGCCGACACCTCCGGCAGACAGCGATCTCTGTGTTCCGGGGTACATCCTCAGCCTCCCTATCTGCGTGACAGACGCTGTCGGCTAATTCGGAGTCTCTCCTGCTAGGCAAGTCGGCAAGCACGCGAGGGGCCTCCGCCCACACGCAGTGCGGCAGGAAGCCGCGCAGCGTTCCGTACCGCATCCCGTCCAGGATCGAGGACGGCCGGCCTCGCTTCAGCGTGGCGGTGATCTCCTGGGTGAGCACCGATGTGTCGAAGACCCCGATCCGGAATCCGCCGGCCAACAGGCGCGGGCGGCGGAACGCGCTGCCGTACATGACGGGTGCGTAGGTCCCTGCCGAAGCGGCTGGGTACGGCTATTCACCGGCCCGCGTCGGGTGCGGCAGATCAGATGTCCGGCGTGATCGTGTCGGTCAGCCCGCAGCTGGCGCACGAGACCTTCGTCGACGTCGGCATGGTCCAGGACCTCAGTGGCCGGGCGAGCACGTCGATGAGTCGGCCCGGCCGTGCATAGTCGGCCGGGCCGTGCGTCCGGTGGCACGTCGCACAGCGAGGCGTGGAAGAACGCCCCGGTCCCCTGGCCATGGGCGAGGACTTCGGCGAGCTCTCGTCCGGCTCGCTCCGGCATCCACTGCCCGGCCTCGTACTAGGCAAGGAGCGCCGCGTCCATCAGCACCGCGGTGGCGAGCACGATCGTCGTCACGTGCCGCTCAACGACGCCACGCCGGGAACGGCACGGCGGCCATGTCAGGAGCCGTCGCCCGCGTGCGCTGTGAGATGTGCGGGGCTCACAGAGCATTCCGCAGCTGGACTCGGTGGTCCGTGAGGTTGTGAGGCAGGGGGTGCGCGGCCGTGCTTCCGCACCGCCGTGCCCGAGGCTTGGCCCGGTCCGCCGGCTCGGAGCGCCGTTGCGGCGGTGCTGCTCGTGGTCCTGGTGGCGGTCGTCGGGTGGTGGCTGGGGTAGTGCCGTGTGGGCAGCGCGCCGGTGCCTCGCGATTCCGGCAAGATCAGCGGCAACCTCCGCCGCCCCAAGCGCTGCAGTCGGCGAATTCAACGCGTCTTCTACACCTTCGCGACGGTCAGCATCCCGCACTGCACGGAATCCCGCCCGTTCTGCGACCTCAAGCGTGCCGAAGGAAAGAGCCACGGCCAGGCCGTGCTCGCTCTCGCTCGTCGCCGCGTCGATGTCCTGTGGGCCCTCCTACGTGACGGCCGATGCTACGAGCCCACACCGCCCGCCGCCCTCGCAACTTGACGGACGACATGAGGAATCAGTTGGCGAGTCAGCAACTGATCTGGCGAGCGAGCTCAGTACCGGCTGGCGCAGCCATGGCCAGGCGTCATGGACACCGGATGGGAGCCAAGCGGCGGGTGGGACGATGAAGAGGACGATGGGGAGGGGCGTCCCATCGCCGAAGGAGGAGGAGTCCCCCGCGGGCTTGGTGCTCCCTGAGATCACCGAGTACCTGGGTCAATCCGGGCTCGTCGTCTCAGAGGACCTGAGAGAGAGTCAGCTGGGGCTCAGCACGGCGGTGCGGTCGATCGCACGGCAGGTCGAAAGCCATTTCGGCATGTGAGTGCGGCTCTGCTCGACTCCTGCAGCAGTAGACCGCCGTGCTCGTCATCGTTTGTACCCGCCGTACCCTGTGCGCCGCCGGGGGCGTTGCCACGGCGGACGGACGTCTCCAGCTGTGGACCCGGCGACGCACTGCCGCGCTCTGCTGACCTTGTACCAGCAGTTCAGCGCGGGAGACGACCGGCATGCCGGTAGCGTGGACGGGGGGCAGGCGGTGACCCGTGGGCTGCACAACCCCGCAGCCACGGCCATCCCGGCTACGACCTCGTGCACGAGCGCGCTCCCCAGAGCGGCGAAGAGGCCCGGCGCCTGGTCCGGGTGGCGTTGGCCGCATGGGGCCGGCGCCGTGTCGACCTCGACGCGGCCGAAGTCGTCGTCGCCGAACTCGTGGCGAACGCCGTGCGGCACATGGCAGGGCCCGCCCTGCGGATCATCATCGACCGGCCCGACGCCGGCCGCGTGTACGTCGCCTTCGTTGCTCGTGTCCCGCGCCGTTTGCCCGCGCTGCGCACCCCGGCCCCGGACGAGACCGACGGCCGGGGGCTCCTCCTGGTCAACGCCTACGCCCTGCGCTGTGGCTACGACATCCTCGGCGGCACCCGCCCCTGGGGCAAGCGTGTATGGGTGCTGCTGGAGACGCGCCTGTGATGCCGTGGCGCACGGACCCAGACGAGTGAGGAGACCGACCTGGAACGAAGTCTGATCGCGCTCCCGGTAAGAACGACTGCGACGAGGAGTTCGACGGCCTGCGCGACGGGATCTGAGTTCATCGTCTTTTGGCCTCCGGCCTGGGCATCGCAGCGCTGGCGGCTCGGGCTGGTGCCAGCGCTGCGATTCGACCGACCAGGTGACCATGCTGCGGCATTGCTGCCGCTCTCAGATCTGGGCTCTCATCCTGTGAGAGCGTGTTGATTCCTTTGTCAGCAGCACGACGGTTGTGGTGGGAGCCTCTCTGGTCAGCGGGCGAGCCCGATCCCCTCACGGGGCGGGGTCCCACCACGAGCCCCGCTTGTCCGTCCAGGAGCTGACCCGGTGACCGCCGGTGGGCCGGTCTCTGTCCAGGCTACGCCGTGTTCGTCGCTTGAACGGCAAACCCATGCTCATCTTGAGTGTCACTCAACATCCTGCCGCCGGCGGGGTTCTTTCGTGCCGGACCCGTGCACGTGTCGGGCCAGTGCACACGAATGGTCTCGTTCAGGAGGACGTCGCGGGCGAAGTACCCCTAGCGTCACTTATGCCCCACTCAGTACTTATGTCCCACTCGCTGACAGTCAGGAGTCGGAAGTGAACTGCATGCGCCGCTACATGGTCTGTACCACCGCAAGTATGGTGCTCACCCTCGGGGCCTTCGTGCTCGCCGCTCCGGCCCAGGCACAGACGGGCCCCGCTACTGGCGTTGCCGTCGAGGGCGTCCGCCCCGACGTCACCAACCCCGCCGGCAACGGCAACGGCTGTGGCGATAGCAACGACAAGGGCAACGGCAACGGCAGCGGCTGTGACTGTGGCGACAGCAACGGCTGTGGCTGCGACGATAGCAACGGCAACGGCAACGGCAACGGCAAGGGTAATGGCAGCGGCAACGGCTGTGGCTGTGGCGATAGCAAGGGCAACGGCAACGGTAACGGCAGTGGCAACGGTAGCGGCTGCGGCTGCGGCAACAGCCATGGGAACAGTTACGGCAACGACAGCGGCTGCGGCGAAGGCAGCGGTCACGGTCACGGTCACGGCTGCGGGTGCGGCAGCGGCAACAGCAGCAGCAACGGCCACGGGAACAGCAGCGGCAATGAGGTCTCCTTTGAGGCCAAGAACGGCCCGAAAGGCTTGCAGGGCGCGAAAGCCGAGCTGTCGTAGGGCTTGAGCCGAGTACGAGGTCAGCTCAGCGTTCGTGTTACACCACGGGATACAACCAACATCCCGAGATCGTCAGGGACTTGCAGAGAGACGTCCCTGACGACCCGAAGTCGGTAGGAGCTTGCGCGGACGGGCGTGATGGAGGACCCGGGTAGAAGAAGCCCGGGCCTGGGTTCGTGGAGTTGGGATGTTCCGTGACGACTGGGGAGACCTGTGCCTGCCCTGGCGTCATGGCTGGCGCTTCAGCTCATGCGAGTTCCCGTGCCGCTGACACGGACGCGCGGGTCACCCGAACGCAGGGTCACCGTGAGTTCGCCAGGGCGGCCCAGGTCCTCGCCCTGATGCAGGGTGAGGACGGCGTCCTCTGGGACCAGGCCGAGCTCACGGGCGTACGCACCGAACGCGGCGGCCGCAGCGCCGGTTGCCGGGTCCTCGACGACGCCGCCGACGGGGAACGGGTTACGGACATGGAAGACGGTGGCCGACTCCCGCCACACCAACTGGACCGTGATCAGCTCCAAGCGGTGCATCAGGGCTTCGAGGCGCACGAAGTCGTATGCGAGATCTGCGAGGCGTGCGCGTGTCGCCGCCCCGAGAACGAGATGGCGGGCACCTGCGAACGCGACATGGGGCGGGAAGGCCGGGTCGAGATCGGCGGTCGGCCAGCCGAGCGCGACGAGCGCCTCCGTGAGGTCGGCGTCGGCGATCTTCTCGATGTGCGGCTCGACACTGGTGAGTGTGGCGCTGAGGGTTCCGCCCTCCTCGGCCACTTCCACCGGCACGGTGCCGGCGCGCGTCGCGAACAGCAGCTCGCCGGGGCCTATCCGCTCGGCGAGCGCGACGGCGGTCGCGATGGTGGCGTGCCCGCAGAACGGCACTTCGGCCTTGGGGCTGAAGTAGCGGATGCTGTACGCCCGCCCCTCCTGGCCGCCGAGGCCCTCCGGGGGCGTGGTGAGGAACGCGGATTCCGAATATCCGAGGTCGGCGGCGATAGCGAGCATGTCGCTGTCGCTCAGGGCGGTGGCATCCAGAACGACGCCGGCGGGGTTGCCACCGTCGGGGGTGCTGGAGAAGGCGGTGTATCGCAATACCTCGGGCCGCGGGTCATTCGTCGTCATACTTGACGCAACGCGGGGCGAGCCCGCGGCTATTCCTGGACGAGAGTGGCGGCGGGGATGGGCCCGTGTGGTGAGCCGTGTATCGACACCGACTCACTCTTTCCCCTCTCGAACTGGGCAGTGTTCGTGTCGGCGAGGTCGAAGAAGGCGTCGATGAGGGTGGTGCGCCGCTCGTAGCAGCGGGCGAACCGGTGGAAGGCGTTGTGCCAGGCGCGGGTGCGTCCGACGTGCCAACGCTGACTGGACGGTATGGGCGCCCTCTCGCCTCTGTGCGCGACGCGGCCGTGGAAGCCGAGTTCGTTGGGCAGTACGCGGGTTTCGTCCGAGTCGTAGCCAGCGTCCAGGGGTATCGCACGGGCGACCTCACTGGCGAACTCGCGCAATCGGGAGTCGTGTATGCCTCAGCTTCTGGCGGCTCGTAGTCACGTTGAGTGGTCACCGGGGGCATAGCGACACCAGGTACCTCCAGTCTCTTCGGCGAGCCGGGCTGCGGTGTCGTCGTGGTAGCCGAGCATTCGGGCGATCCCGTGGCAGGGGCCCGGAGGACGAGCTGGCGGATTGCCGCTGTGCGCCCTGGCCGGGTCGGGAAGCCCAGGCGGGGAGCTGAGGTGCCAAGGGCTTTCGAAGTCATGGGCTGTCTGCCCCGGCGGCCGGGGAAGAGACATTGGGCCTCGGGTTGGTCGCGGTCACAGTGTTCGGCCGCTGTCCCAGGTAGTCCAGCAGCACTCCGTCGAACGAGGCCGGAACGGGCGACGGCGGGTCGCCGAGCAGGACAAGGCTCTGCCGTTCTCATGCTGAACGCCGTCGGTGCTGAGCCTGGTGATCCGCGTGAGCGGCTGTGCGTAGAGACGGACAAGCGCGGCGGCCACGCGGTCCTGGAGGGGGACATCGCCGCGGTTCACGAGCCGTCGTAGCAGCGCGAGCCGTTGGCGCTGCGCGATCGGCGCGGAGTTGCTCGTCGACCGGCGCGGGACGATGACGGCGGGCATGCGATGGGACCGCATGGCCCAGCGGAGGAAGGCATGAGTGAGGCGCCGGGCGGTGTGACCGCCTATGCGTGGTGGGCGAGGTTGTCCCGGAGCGTCACCGGTTTCGGGGTGTCCGACGGGCGGCGGCCCCATGCGGAGATGGTCATTTGAGGGATGTCGATGAACGCGGGGTCCTTCAGGAATTCGTCGAATTCGGTGAGGTCTGTGTCGGTGATGAGGCCGCGGGCCAGAAGTGTGGGGGCCGCCTGGTGGATGAGCGGGCGCCAGCGGTCCTTTTCGAGTCCGCCCATGCGGCCGAGATTTGCGGCATAGGCCACCTCGGTCAGCGCGTTGCGGGCGAGGAGGCCGGGCAGGCTGCGAGCCCAGGTCATGTCGGCGCCGTTTTGTCGGTAAGTGTGCTGATAGGCGGTGAGGATGCGTTGGATCAGGGGGTAGGGGGAGGTGGCGGCCGGCAGGTCGTAGGGCTCTTCGATCACGAGCCAGCCGCCGGGGGAGAGCCAGCCTGCGGCCCGTGCGACCAATTCGTCTCGGCCGGGGAGGTGGCAGAACAGGTAGCGGGCGTGGATGAGGTCGAAGGTGCCGGGCGCGTGGTCCTCACGTGTGATGTCGGCTTCCTGGATCTGCAGATTGGTGGCCCGGCCGGCGTCGAGGTGGCGGGTGTCGAGGTCGACGGCGACCACGCGTCCGTCCGGGCAGCGGTCGGTGAGCCAGTAGGCGATGGAGCCGGCGCCTGCGCCCAGTTCCAGGCAGCTCCAGGACGTTTGTATGGGAAGGGCGTCGAGGATGTTGGTGGTGAACGTGTCGACGCTGCGTTGGATGGACTCCAGGCGGTCACGCTCGTGGGGGGCGTCATTGCTCAGTATGCCGGTGCTGTAGGAGCGGGCGGGGGCGGGCTGCTGTGTCATGGGTGTCCCCTGTTCGTGGGAGCGGGTGGGTTGGCCGGGGCACGGTGGTGACTGGGGTCCGGCGTCGCGGGACCGGACGAGGCGGGCGGCGGGGTGAAGGAGCGTACGGCGAAGAGTGTGCGGGTTCGCAGGACGGCGAGCAGGAAGTCGGTCTCGCTGCGGAGGCTGTCGCGGTCTGCGGTGACGAGCGGGTTGGGTCGGGGGTGGCTGCGGCTGCCTTGGCCTGGAGAGCCGTGTGCAGCCAGCACGCGGTGAACGCCGGCTCGGTCTGTTCTTCGGGCAGGGCCTGGTAGGTGACGTGGCGTCGGGCGTGCTGCATCGTCTCGGGCGTGACGTAGTCCTGGGGGATGAGCAGGGCGTCGCGGATCTCGATGACCTGGCGGTAGAGCCGGAGGCGGATCGTGTGCGGACTGCCGAGCATGGCGCGGATCCTGGTGCGCGGTGTGTCCAGGGCGACATGGGGGACGGCGTCGACGAGGTCGCGCCACAGCGGGTGCAGGCGCCACATGGCCTTTGCGTCGCAGGCTGTGCGGTAGGCGGTGAGAGCGAGTGGCAGGCCGACCCCAGCGGTCATCAGCCAGGCTGTGAGGCCGACGTTGTCGGGGAACAACGCGCCCAGCCAGGCAGGGCGGGTGACGAGGTAAGCCAGTGCGACGCACCAGAACACACAGGATGAGCTGAAGCCGGCGGCGAGCAGGAGAAGGCCGGCGCGCAGCGGCCGGTCGTCGCGGGCCTGGCGGCCGTAGCGCACGCACAGCACGGCGCAGGGGATCGTGCCCACGAGGTGGGCGGCGACGAGCAGCCACCAGAAGGGGCTGTACCAGGGGACGGCCTCGGAAGTGACACAGCCGGCATACGGGTCAGCCGTGTAGTTGAGCACGATCAGTCCAGCGATCGTCACGATCATCGGGCCGTAGACCAGCCAGGGACGGCGCCGGGACATGGCCGCAAGCACGAAGTCGAGGATGAGGGCCGAGCTGAGGACACCCCACGCGTTCATGAATAGGCCGCAGCTCTGGGCGAAGGTGAAGGTGCGGTCCAGGACGGCCGTGACAGGGTCGAGATAGACCGTGATCGACCCCGCGATGCCGATCACGGCGATCAACAACATCTTCTGCTGGTGAGAACGGCGAGCCGAGGGCACCCGGAGGAAGATCACCAGCCATAGGGCCGACGCGCCCAGGAGTTCCGCGTCGGACCCCAGCTCGTGAAGGCTTCGTAAGTCCATGGCTCCTACCTGCGGATCCCGAGGGCGGCTTCGAGTGTGCCGCGCACCCCAGCCGACGGCGACGGGGCGCGCATACCTGCGGTGGCGTGGATCAGGCTTGCCACGAGCTCGGCTTCCTGCTCCTGCCCGGTCGTGTAGTTGGTACGGGCCAGGAGGCGCCTGATCAGGTCGGGGCTGATGCCTGGCAGCAGCGTGGTGAGCGCGCGCAGGGTCTCTTGGTCACTGATCCGGTGATCCCACAGGATGTGCGCGACCTCGTGGAGAATGATGTGTTCCTGATGGAACTTGGTCGTCTTCTCTTCGACATAGATGGTGTCTGGGTACCGCTGGCGATCCACAGCCCGCATGCGTTGATGGCAGCGCCGATCGGCAGGGTGTAGATGCGGATCGGTCGGCCTCGCTGCACCGACAGGCCGTGGAGGAGAGCGTCGATGGAGAAGGGGCTTGGGAGATCGAGCGCACTGACCAGCGCCTCGCACCGTTTGCGAACCTTCCGTGTAGTCATGGTGTCGCCCTATTTTTCGACTGGACACCGATGGAAGCCGAAGCCATGAACGTGGCAGATCGCCACACTCCTCGGCCCTTTGCGGGACTGAGCCTGGCTGCGGTTGCCCGACCGGTTCGGCAGCAGCCTGCCTGGAGGAAACACGCCATGGGATGTGGGATGTGGTGTCGGTGTCACGTGTACGTGGGGGGTTGGGGACTGGACGCATGCCGCTCCTCACCGCTGGTCGGCAGCACACCATGCAGCGAATCACGGGCTTGGGCCGCAGCGTCGATGATCCCGGCGAGGAGCTGTGCGACCTGGGCGGTGGTCGTGGCGACAGGCGCCGCATGCGACGTCCGCAAGGCGAGGCCCTGAGCCTTGCTTTCCTGCAACTCCTTGATGAATTCCAGCTCTTTGTTGACCTGCTGGAAGACTTGGTCGTCGAGGAAGTACGCGCACCGCTGGATGCCGAGGCTGTGAGCCACCTTCACCAGGGTCTCGATGGTGAGGTTGGCGCCCTCGGCGGACTCGACGGACGCCAAGGTGCGCTTGGAGACCCCGGCGAGATCCGCGAGTCTGGCCAGACTGAACGGTCCTTCGGGGTGGTTCCGGCGGATGTGGCGAAGCCGTGCGGCGATGGCGGCCTTCGTCGCATGGACGTGGTCATCGAGGGTCCGCGGCGCGGACGTATCGGCTGCGTGCTGCTCCTCCATTGCCCACCTCCTTGATGCATCATATGGCCCAAAGGGGCAGCATGATGCAGCCGGGTGTGCCAGGGGCCTATGGTCTCCGGTGTGCAGAGCCAGGGCTCACGGGAGGGTGATCGCACATGCTGGCGCACCATCAGCAGTTTGTGCACCTAAGGTTTCTGACCTTGCTCTACGCTCTCGCGAGACCGTGCTGCGCAGGTCAGGGGCACTCCGGCTGCTGCGCTCTGCCATGATCTGTCGTTGTGTCACTCACATGCGGTGGGCGGCGCCTTGTGTGTGACAGCGACGCGCTGCTGGTAGCGGGCGTCCGCCTGATGGACGCCGGTTGTCTGGACGAGGCTGTGCTGTGGTTCGAACGTGCAGCACACGCCGGCGACTCGGGGTTCTTCGCAGGGCGCGGCGCGCCGATCGTTGACGGCAGGCCGAGCGAACGAGGCCCTGGTCTGGCTGGATCGGGCGGCCGATCTCGGTGATGAGAAGGTCTTGTGCTTTGCGAGGGACCAACTCGCGGAGGCCGGACGCCTGGACGAGGCTCTGCTTTGGTACGGGCGGGCTGCCGACGCAGGTGATGACGCGGCACTTCACGCAGCAGGTGATCGGTTGGCTGACGTGGGGCGTCTGGGTGACGCCCTCTCCTGGTATGAACGAGCCGCCACCCGGTCGGGCCGCGCCATCTCCGCCTGGCGGGAGACAGACTGGTCGAGGCGGTACGTCGGGATGAGGCGTTGGTGTACTTCGAGCGGGCCGCCGAGTGCGGCGACACGGAGGCTCTGCGCTGGGCTGGTGACCGGTTGGCGGGGGAGGGACGCCTTGACGAAGCTCTGACCTGGGCGAAGCGGGCAGCCGACAACGGAAACACCGCGGCGCTGCATCGGGCGGCCGACAACTTGGTCATGGCAGATCGTCTGGACGACGCGCTTACCTGGTACGAACGAGCAGCCGTCAAGGGCGACACCAACGCGCTGCAGGTAGTAGCCAACCAATTGGCCATCGAAGACCGGAAAGAGGAGTCACTCGCCTGGTTCCAGCGTCCTGCCATTGAAGGGCAGGGACGCAGAGTAACCGGGGGCCCGGGCGTCTGCGGGTGTGGTGTGACGGTGCACTGCCGCAACGATCACGACAGCCCCAAAGATGCGGAGAAGAACCGACCTGCAGTCATACGTCGCCAGCACCTCGTCGATGACGGCGGGGTGCTCGTCATCGACGACACCGGCTTCATCAAGAAAGGCACCGCCTCGGCCGAGCACAGCGCCAGTACTCCGCCACGCTGGGGCTTGTTTCTGAATAACTGTCAGTGTTGATCTGTCTGGTGTTGCTCGTCGGACAATGGGGCTTGGATCTGTTCCAGGGTGCGGGCGGGCGGCCCATGCAATGGTGTGACGACGACGCGGTGCAGGTCCAGGAGTTGGTGCCCGTCTTGGAACTGGTTGGAGAGGTTGGTGCGGCCGACTCCCAACAGTTGGGCAAGGAGTGTACTGGTGATCGCCCTGCGGTGGCGGAACGTGCTGCCAGGAGGCGGTGGTAGCGGTCCAGGCTGCTGGTTTGCGGATGGAGGTAGCTGCGCGAACGGTGGAAGTGCCGCTGGAAGGCCGCCTCGGCCAGGGCGTCCCAGTACGGCTCGGAGACTGCCACCAGGCGTTCGAAGCCAGACCGTGGCATGCCGGTCAGGGTGGGATCGCTGAGCATCGCGGTCAGGGCGGGGTCGATCCGCCGGAGAGTTGCCGGCGCCTCGGGGGTTCGGGGTGGGGGGCCAGGGTGTAGTTCCAGTCGCCGTGGAACGCATCGGGTGTGATCGGTGGGGCGTGGAACTCGGCGGGGGTGACGGTGGTGCCCAGGCGACAGCGGCCGCAGTCCAGCTCGGCGCCGATGGTCATCCCGCGACCCACACTCTGACCTGGTCCCCATGGCGCCGCCGGCGCCAAGCACACGCACGCCGGTGCCATTGCATGCGGTGCGGCCACTCGTTCGCGCGACATCCCCGCGAATACCGACCCACCCTTGACGCAGCCCCACTACACTCCCCACCACCAGGCCGCTGACCAGGGCAAATGGAGAGCTCTCACTGGAGTACCAAACCTTGAGCCAAACATGATCGCCGGAACAAGAAGCTCTTTTAGGTGCCCTGGCCCTCGTCTCCCAGGCCCGCGTCACGCGCGAGGAGTGCTGCCTGGACGCGGTTGTCGCACTCCAGCTTGGCGAGGATGCGGCTCATATACGTCTTCACGGTCGCCTCGCTCATATGGATGCGGGCACCGAGGTCGGCGTTGGACAGACCTTCGCCGAGCAGCATGAGCACGTCCCGCTCGCGCTGGGTGAGGACCTCCAGCCTGCGGCGCGCCTCCCCGGCGCGCGCCGCGGCCGGGCTGGCGGCGACGGTGTCCACCAGGTGCCGGGCAGCGGTGGGCGACAGGAACGCCTGGCCGCTGGCCGCTGCTCGTACGGCTTGGATGAGATCGGCGGGCGCGGAGTCCTTGAGCAGGAAGCCCGCGCCGCCCGAGCTGATCGCGCGCAGGACGTTGTTCCGCTCGCCGAACGTCGTCAGAATCAGCGCCCGGGTGGCCGGGGCAGCCTGTTGTAGGCGGGCGAGGGCCGTCAGACCGTCCATGCCGGGCATCTGGATGTCCAGCAGTGCCACATCCGTGCGGTGGGCGCGGGCCAGCTCGATCGCCTCCTCGCCACTGGATGCCTCGGCGACGACCGCGATGTCGTCCGCCGAGGAGAGAATCGCCCGGATGCCGGCCCGGATGAGTGGCTCATCGTCGGCGACGAGGACTCGGATCACTGCTGTATCTCCTGCGCGGCAGGTCACGTCTACCGCCCGACAGTGACCAGCAGCAACACCACGATCGCCACGGCCAGCGCCGAGAGGCCGACCACCGCGAGGTCATGTCGCCACCCACCGGGCGGAACAGCGGCGGCAGCCTCTCCCGGCGCGCTTCCGGCGGCCGGCTCTACGTCCGTGGAGCCGACGGAATCGGATGCGGCGGGGGCGGATTGCGCGTAGGGAAGGACTCCGGCCACCCGGAATCCGCCGTCGGCGGTGGGCCCGGCGTGCAGGAGGCCGCCGGCGAGTCTGGCCCGTTCACGCAGCCCGGGCAGGCCCTGGCCCCCGCTGACCGGCGGCGGCGCGGACGCGGACACCGGGGTGGGCGCGGCGGGGCCGTTGATCACCTCGACGACCAGAGAGTCCGGCTCGTAACGGAGCTCGACCGTGATCGCAGCGGCAGCCGCGTGCTTATGGGCGTTCGTGAGCGCTTCCTGCACGATTCGATACGCTGCGTGACTGGCTGCGGCGGGGAGCGGACGCTCTTCGCCGCTGTGACGGAATTCGACAGCCGTACCCACCGCGCAGCTCGCCTCGACGAGCTGACCGACATCGCCGACGTCGCCCGTGGCCTCGGGGATCTCCTCGTCGCGAAGGACGCCGACGACGGCGCGCAGTTCGTGCATGGCCGCCGTGGCGGCCTGCCGCAGTACCCCCACCGCCTCGGAGCGACGCTGCTGAAGGCCGGCGTCCACTTCGAGGGCGCCGGTGTGCACGGCGATCAGGGTGAGCTGGTGGCCGAGGCTGTCGTGCATGTCCTGGGCGATGCGGTGCCGCTCGCGCAGCCGGGCTTGGTGGACGACCATGGCCCGCTCGCGCAGCAGCTGCTCGTTGCGCTCCCGCAGGGTCTCCAGCAACGTCCGCTGCTGGTCCCGGGAGCGGGCCACCAGCCCGGGCAGGACCGCCAGGACGATGAACAGGAGGAATGAGACGAAGGACCCGGGCGTGTCCTCGGACCCGTAAACCCAGACGTGGACGGCCAGGTACAGCAGGAGCCCCGCCGCGAAGGTGACGATCAGCGTCGCAGCCTGGACCAGCCGCACCCCCGCCGACCACGAGGCGCACACCAGGAGTGGCCAGTACCCGGAGGTCGCACCGGCTCCTGCGGCAGCGGCGACGAACATCGGCGCGGGCAGAACACGCCGCAGCGCGAACAGAGCCAGGGACATCAGCCCGACGGCGGCCATCTGGACCGGTCCGCCGCGCCCGCCGGTCTCCAGCAGCAGGGCCGCCAGGGCCAGCCCCAGCAGCGGGCTGACCTCGCGCACCACCCGGCGCACGTTCCACGGCCCGGGGAACGCCCGCCGGACGAGCGCAGACTGCGCCCTGGCAATCGTTTCCACCACCTCCAGGATACGAGCCCGGCGAGGCTGCCCGCATGTCTGCGGTCTCCCGGTCACGTCTGGAGCGCGACGGTAGTTCCCTCCGGCGGGTCCTGGTAATGCGCCCATATCTGGTTCAGCTCGTGCTGGTAGTAGAGCGATGAACGGCGGCACGACAAGGATCCAGCCGATGAGCTGAGCCAGCATCGCGCCGACGGGGCTCACGTCGATGCGCTGGTCGAAGTCACGCGCCTCGCGATTGATTTTGTAGTACCAGACGAAGAAATAGATGCCCAGTGTGAGCAGTGGCCAGACAAGCCACACGAGAAAGAAATTTCGATGTTTTCCGATACGGCTGGACATAAGAGAGATACCTGTTTCGTGTCAGTCGCGGACAGCGGTGGATGAGATCGGGAGATCCGCTTGAGCAGAGCGAAGGCCTTGCAGGTCGGTCAGCGGCGTATGCCGCATTCCGGCAGATCTGCGGTCTTCCCGTTGGTCAGGTAGACGACTGCGGCCCGCTGCGCGCACTCCACGCCGCCGGTGGTGGCCTCGTGGGTGCGTCCCGGGAACGTCAGCAGCCGCGCTCCGAGGCGCCGTGCGGCAGCCCGGGCTCCCTCGATGCCCGTACGGGGGTCGTGTTCGCCGTTGATGACGAGCGGGGTGACGCCTGCAGAGCCCTTGAGCGCGCCGAGCGGCTTCTCGGGCCGGGGCCAGAACGCACACGGCAGGTAGTCCGCGGCGATGTACCCGGCCTCACCGCCGCCCTGCTTCACATAGGTGTCGATCACGCCGTCCACGGTGCGTGGCCAGGCGAAGTCCGTGCAGCGCACGCCGAGGTCGTAGCCCAGGTCGAGGGTGGGCTTCATCACGTCCGCCAGTTCCTTGGGCACGCCCTGGGCGGCAAACTCGTCAAGGGCGGTCGTGCTGCCGGTGCGGGCTGCGCCGAGCGCACCGGCCAGAGCCTGCCACCGGTCGGGGACGAACATGGCCGCGACGGCAGCCCCCAGCACGCGCTTCGTACGCGCCGCCTTGTCCTGCGGAGCCCCGCCCCTCAAGCCAGCAGCCTTCTCCGCGCTGCCCAGCGGGTCGGCATGGACCGGGCAGACATCCTCGTGGGCACGGCACCACGGAGTGAACCCCGAGAGCGTGAGACGCAACTTCTCGCGCGCGGCGTCGTCAGGATCATTGCTGAAGTAGTTCGTGTCTGTCTGCGACCCAGAGCCGTCGAGGCTCGCCCGCACCCCGGAGACGGCCGGGTCCATGGTGCCGTCGAGCACGGCGGCCCGCACCCGGTCCGGGTGGAGAGTCAGATATGCCTGGGCGAGCATCGTTCCGTACGAGCCCATCAGCAGGCTGATCTTCTCCTCGCCGAGCGCGGCGCGGATCGCGTCGATGTCACGGGCGACGTCCCGGCTGCCCAGATGCCCGGCGATCGGCCCGAGCTTCCTCGTGCAGCGCTCGGTGTAGCTCCGGGCCGCGGCGGCCAGCCGTGCCCGGTGCTGGACCTTGGCCAGACCCGGAGTCTCACTCAGCCTCTTCAGCTCGTCCGTGGTCTCCCCGCACTCCGGCAGCGCGCCGCTCTTCCCCGTACCACGCATGTCGAAGCCGATCAGGTCGAAACGCTCGGACAGCTCCGGCGGCAACAGTGCCGCCGGAGCCCACAGCCCGGACTCGCCCGGCCCGCCCGGGTTCCACACCAGCGCGCCGATCCGCTCGCTTCTCTTGGCCGCGGGAAGCCGGGATATGGCAATGCCGACTTTCTCGCCGTTCGGCTTCGCCGCGTCCACCGGAACCCGCACGGTGGCGCACTGACGTGTCGGCTGGCCGGGCAGCGGACAGGCGGACCAAGCGGGCGAGGAGCCCACGGACGATGACGCGGTGGGGGTAGCCGCGTTCCCGCTGCCGGGAGCGAGCGCGCAGCCGGCGGCCGCGGCGAGAACGAGGAGCGCGGCCATCATCCGCCGGCGCCGGGAGAACAGAAGAGTGTCGATCATGGTGCTGTGATCCTTTACAGATCGCCGCTTCGCTCGCCGGCAAGCCTTGTGTGCCGGGAGACGCTGCGTGGCGAGCGGAGGGGGCCCGTTTGCCGCCTCCACCCAGTGAGGCTAGGCAGAGGGATGCCCCCGCACAGTCATCATTCGTCGCGCCCATGGGACGACGAATGTCGTGCCGGTGAGGGGAGAGGTGTGTGCCGCGACACCACGGTCACATGTGGTCATCGGCCGATGCCGGGAGCGACATCGCCCGCGAGACCGCTGCAATGCGGTAAGTGGTGGTGAACCTGGCCGGAGACGGGAAGGACCTGGCGGCTGGCGGGAGTGGGGGCGTAGAGGCGGTGCCAATGTGGAGGCAGCCGCCCCGGGGTGGGCTTGATCCGCTTTGACGGACATCCGAGATCAGGGGTTCTGCCCCGGGAGGATGTCCATCATGGAGAGCATGGGGAAGAAGAAGCCTCGGCCTCGCCGTTCGTTCACGCCGGAGTTCAAGGCCGAGATCGTCGAGCTGTGCCGGCGCGGTGACCGCTCGGTCGGCCAGGTCGCCAAGGACTTCGACCTGACCGAGACGGCGGTGCGGCTGTGGGTCAGCCAGGCCGAGGTCGACGCGGGCGAGCGCGACGGGCTGACCAGCAGTGAACGCGAGGAGCTGGCCGCGCTGCGGCGGGAGAACCGCCGGCTGCGGGAGGACGTGGAGGTCCTCAAGCGGGCCACGGCTTTCTTCGCGAAGGAGACCCGGTGACGGTGCACCCGTTCATCGAGGCGGAGAAGCGAGACGGTCACAACGTCAAGCGCGTGTGTGAACTGCTGCAGGTCTCCCGAGCCGCCTTCTACGCCCGCCGCAGTGCCAGACCCGGTCCGCGGGCGGTCCGCGATGCCGAGCTGACCGAGAAGATCACGGAAGTTCACGAGAACTCCCGCAGAACCTACGGCGCCCCGCGAGTCCACGCCGTCCTGCAACAACAGGGTGAGGACTGCGGACGGCGGCGCATTGCCAGACTGATGCGCGACGCCGGGCTGCAGGGCCGGCACCGCAGGCGACGGCAGCTGACGACGATCCCCGACCCGCGGGCCACCGCCCGGCCCGACCTCGTCGTCCGGGACTTCGCTCCCGACCCGGACGGCCTCGACACCCGCTGGTGCGGTGACATCACCTACGTTGCCACCGAGGCCCGGTACTCGAGTCTGCCGCCGCGGGTGGCCGCGTTGCGCCGCAGTTCCCGGGAGATCGTCGATGGTGACCGGCCCAGCCGTCCGGCGATCTCCCGTACCCCGGCGCCCTGCACGCGCAGCAGAGCGATCTCCTCCCGTTCGGCGAACGAGAGATAACGGCCCGAGACGGTCAGGCTGATCTGCGGCATCCCGCCAGCGTGTCGGAACCACCGCGTTCCCACCGCTGGCGCGGCTCCGACAGCGACCGCCGCATCCTCACTTGTCAGGCCCTTGGCGATCTCGCCCCAGAACAGCCGCTCGATCTCGCGCCGAGTCGAGGGCCGCCCCGGAGACTTCATCGGTGACCGCCCCGTCAACTCCGCCATCCAACCCGCTGGTCGTCCCACAACTCACCCTCTGATCAGGAGTGTTGCTACGACTGGTTGAACTCGGTCAGTACACCAGTCAGCAATTCGCCGCCCTGGCAACGGAATTGGGCGTCCGCCTGTCCGTCGGCCGCACCGGCCAGTGCTGGGACAACGCGCTCGCGGAGTCGTTCTTCGCCACCATCAAACGGGAGTTGCTCGACACAAGAACCTGGCCCAGCCGGGCCGCCACCCGCACCGCGATCTTCGACTTCATCGAGGGCTGGTACAACTTGCACCGACTGCACAGCAGCCTCGGCTACCGCAGTCCCGCCGAATACGAGACCGCACTCGCGGCCTGACCACCACACCGATGGTGTCCGTCAAAGCGGAACAAGCTCAATGGCCCGTGCGGCCGGTATGACGCAGGCACCAGTCCTGAGCCGTTTCCTGTTCCTCGTGAGGGCCGGATGTCTCGTCGCATCCGGAGGCCACGCAGAAGGCTTCGAAGGTGACTTCGCCGTCCGGTACATGCCGGATCGTATGGGGCACGTAGCGTAGTACGACGCGGCTCATGCGGATGCCTCAACGGGCCGTGCGAGGTCGTCTTCGTCCTCGTCGTCGCTCACGTCAGGGCCATCCCATGCTGAATCGGCCAGGCGTGCGCCCCGGCTCTCCGCGACGCGGTGCACGTCGGTGAGAGCCTCGGTCAGCTGAACGGCCAGCAAGTGGAGTTCACCCGGAGTCCACTTGCGCCCGTCGAAGATTCTCTTGGCTTCCTCGACGAGGTCGGCGGCCAGGCCGAGTTGCACAGCCTCCATGTTGTCCGCGAGGCGCGAGAGGTAGCTGCCGGAGCCGTCCCCGGCGAGATAGCACGGCTTGCCTTCCGGACCCGCCCACGGCAGGAGCCGCACTACGTTGATGTGTCCGGTCACGCCGACGCCTCCACACCGTGGATCAGGCGCGCGGAGTGGCACCTCGGAGAAAAGAGCCGGGGCCGCAACGGCGACTCGGCGAAGCGGGCGATACCTTGACTCATGTCGACCTGCTCTTTCAGGTTGTCCATGCCCCCGGGCCGTTCGCGCGGTCGCGGGGGTCTTGTCCATCACCACACTTCCGCCCCTGGCGGTGCGTTCCTACTGCGTTCCGCGACCGTTAGGCACGGAGTACGTGTACCGTGTGAAGCGTGCCTAACGTCCCTGGGGGTACCAGTGAATGAGGCTCTGCGCCGTGCGATGCTCCAAGCTCGCATGACAGATCGTCAGTTGGCGGAGAAGTGCGACGTCGATATCAAGACCGTCGGCCGATGGATCACCGAGACCGGGCGGGTTCCCCGTGCCCGTCACCGGTGGGCCGTCTGCGAAGCACTCGGAGAGGACGAGGCGGTGTTGTGGCCAGCAGCCGCGAAGAAGGCGATCAAGGTCGGTCCGGACCGCGAGGTCGTATCCGTCTATCCCTACCGGTCCGGTTGCCCAGCCTCTCTGTGGCGGTCGCTGATCACCAAAGCTGAACGAGAGCTGACCTTCGCGGGGTACACCAACTACTTCCTATGGCTTGAACAGGCCCGGTTCGGCACCGCACTCCGGCGGAAGGCGGCCCAGGGGTGCCGAGTCCGGTTCCTGCTCGGTGACCCCGACAGCGATCTCACGCGGTCGCGTGAGCAGGACGAAGACGTTGCGCTCACACTTTCCACCCGCATCCGCGTGTCCCTCGCTGAGCTGGAGAAGATCAGAAGCCAGCCGGGCATCGACGCGAGGTACAGCGACGGACACGCCCACCTGTCCGTGTTCCGCTTCGATGACGACATGATCGTCACGCCCCTGCTGACGTACCGGGTCGGCCACGATGCCCCTACGCTGCATCTGCGTCGTCACCAGGACGACGGCATGTTTGATCGCTTCGCGTCGCACGTTGACGAACTGTGGAACCGGGGCACTCCGGTATGGGAAAGGGAAGCCAATGGCTAGGCGCGACTACGAGGATGATCCCAACGCCCCGGCCGCGAACAGCCTGGTTCCCGCCGCTTCCACGGTCGTTGTCGACGACTCCGGGCGCATCCTCCTCCAGTGCCGCAGTGACAATGGCATGTGGGCCCTGCCCGGAGGCGCCATGAACATCGGAGAGTCGCTACCTGACTGCGCCGTCCGCGAGACCCGCGAAGAGACCGGCTACGACGTAGAGATCACCGGCATCGTCGGCACGTACACCAACCCCCGTCATGTCTTCGCCTACGACGACGGTGAGGTGCGACAGGAGTTCTCCATCTGCTTCCTGGCGCGGCCCGTGGCCGGGCAACTGGCGGTGTCCGAGGAATCCACAGATGTTCGCTGGTTCCTGTCCGAAGAGGTCGACGCGCTTCCGATGCTCCCCAGCATCCGCAAGCGCGTGAACGACTGGCGCGACGGCAACATGCCCGCAGCCCGGTAGCCGGAAGAGGCGGTGACACGACACACCCCTCCCGAACTGCTCCGGCTGAGAGTCCGTAGAGCACACTTTCGCAAGTAGCTTGCGAGCCGGTCGCCAAGACGGACAAGGCGAGCTTGGCCGCACGTCGCTCGAAGTTGCGTGGGACGTCGCTCCCGAGATGGCCCGGGTCCACCCGACGACCAGGAGCTGATGCGCGTGCTGACCTCGCTGCACCGCCGCAGCAACCCGAGGCTGACCCGCCTGGCCAAGCGAGCTGGCGTGCCTTTCTGACCCTACGAAGCCAAGACTGTATGAACTACCGTTGACGAACGCAGACCATCCCGCGTCGTGCACGGACTTGGCAAGCCGGGTGCGGCCGAGACCGGACGCCGCGAGGTCTTCCACGTACACCGCTTGGTTGTCGCGAATGATCTGCGTGGATGCCTTGTGGTGCCAGTCCCGGCGCCGGTTGGCCACCTTGGCGTGCCGGCGTGCGACCTTGATACGGGCCTTGGCCCGGTTCTTCGATCCCCTGGCCTTGCGGGACAGCTCCCGCTGAAGGCGCTTGAGTTTCTTCTCCGCCCGGCGCAGGAAGCGCGGGCTGTCGATCTTCCGGCCGTCGGACAGGCTGAGGTCGATACCGGCCTCCGACTCCAGCTCGGGGAGGATGTCCGGCTCCGTGTCCACGACGAAGCTGAGGAAGTAGCGGCCGCAGCTGTCCTTGGTGACGGTCAGGGACGTGGGTGCGGCCGGCAGCCGGCGCGACCACGTGACCTTGAGGTTGCCGACCTTGGCCACATACACCCTGCCGTTGTCCTGGAGGGAGAAGGCGTTGGTGTTCAGGCGGATCGACTGCCGGGTGTCCTTCTTCGACTTGTAGCGGGGAGGGCCGACCTTGCGGCCCCTGGCGCTTGCCCGTGAGGCTGTCGAAGAAGTTCTTGTAGGCGGCATCCAGGTCCCGCAGGGACTGCTGCAGGACGACCGCTGACACGTCGGCGAGCCAGGACCGTTCCTCGGTGCGCTTGGCCTGGGTGATGCGCAGCCGGGACAACTCGGCCGACTTCACATACGCCAGCCCCGCCGCGTGCGCTTCCCTGCGGTCGCGCAGGCAGTCGTTCCACACCACGCGGGCACACCCGAACGCACTCGCCAGCGCACAGCGCTGGGTGGCATCCGGGTAGGCCCGGTAGTTGTAGCGGAGCTGCGTCACCGTGAACCTAATATGGTCAACCAGCCCAAGGTCGCCGTCTCCAAACTGGTCAACGGCCTCAAGGGCACTCATGCTGCACCGCAGACTGTCCCGTGACTACGAGACCAAACCAGAGCACTCCGAGAGCGTGATCCGCCTCGCGATGATCTCGAACCTGGCGAAACGAGCAACCAACGAAAGCGCCATAACCTGGCATAACCCACGAACTAACACGCTTTCAAGCGGGACGTCCTCTTAACAAGCCATCTTATTTGGCCAGTTGGTGGCGGTAGATGGCGGGAGCGAAGACGGGCAATCGGGCCCACCGTGTCCCATGATCAGATATCGTGCTCGCTCATGGGGGAGCTGATATTGATCAGGCACGGCCAGACTGAGTGGAGCCTGTCGGGCCAGCACGCGGGGCGCACTGATGTTCCGCTGACTGACGCGGGTGAGGCATCGGCCAAGGCGCTCGCTTCGCGGTTGGCCCGGCGCCCGCTGGTCGGCGTGTTCAGTAGTCCGCTGAGCCGCGCCATGCGGACGGCCGAGCTGGCGGGTTTGGCCGGCGTCAGGCCCGATCCCGACCTGGTGGAGTGGGATTACGGCGGCTATGAGGGCCTGACCGCAGCGCAGATCCGCGAGGGGCGGCCGGGCTGGGACCTGTGGCGGGACGGCGTCATTCCCGGCGACATTGACCATCCCGGTGAGCGGCTCGAGCAGGTGGCTGCCCGCACGGACGCGGTGCTGGGCCGGATCCGGCCGCTGCTGAACGACGGCGACGTCGCCGTGGTCGCTCACGGCCATCTAGCGCGCGTACTCACCGTGCGATGGCTGGGCCTGGACGCGTCGGCCGGCCGAGTACTGGGCCACCCACGTCCCGGAACTCTGAGTTTCCTGGCCACTGAGGATGGGCAACCGTTCATCTCCGCCTGGAACGTGCCGTAGATGGCAGCCCGCTGCATCACGCCTGCCGTGAGAGGCGCCGCCAGCAGATGAGAGCCGCAGTGATGCCGGCGAAGGCGAGGAAGTGTTCTGCCTTGCGTTCGTAACGGCGGTGCAGACCGCGGTACCCGGCCAGCCAGGCCACCGTCTGTTCCACGGTCCAACGGTGGCGGCCCAGGGGCAGGGAGGACTCGATGCCCTTGCGGGCGATGCGCGGCGTGATGTTCCGAGAGCGCAGCCACCGCCGCAGTTGGTTGTAGTCGTACCCCTTGTCGCCATGGCGTTTGGCGGGCCGTCGTCGACGCGGTCCCCGGCGGGATCGGATGGGCGGGATGCCACGGACGAGGGGTTCGAGCCCCTGGCTGTCGTCGGTGTTTGCGGGGGAGATGCCAATCGAGAGGGGCAGACCGGTCCGCTCGGTGACCAAGTGGATCTTTGAGCCCATCTTGCCGCGGTCTACGGGATTCGGACCCGTCAGGTCCCCCTTTCATCGCCCGCATGTTCACCGAGTCGATCGCGCACCGGGACCAGTCGAGCTCACCGCGGGCACCGAGCGCGTCCAGGACCAGACGGCGGAGTCTGCCCGAGACCCGGGCCCGGCTCCATTCAGTGAACCGCCGGTGCGCGGTCGGCCCGGACGGGCCGAAGCCGGGCGGCAGTTGTCGCCACGTACACCCCGTTGTGGCCACGAACACGATGGCGGCCAGCACCTGCCGATCCCCGTACCTGCGCCGACCGCCACGCTGCGGTCGGACCGGAGCAGCCGGTACCACCCGCTGGGACAACTCCCACAACCCATCCGGCACCAGACGCTCCACCATCGCCATCACGCCTGACAGCCTAGTGCCGCATCAAGCTACGTTTGCCCTGTCGTGATGTGTCGCCCAGTTGCTGCGCCGGGAAGCGCCAGCCAGCCAGAATGATCACGTGGCTGTACGCGTGCGGGTGCGGGAGATTGATGACGACGAGGGCAGGCGGTTGCTGCGGATCATCCGCGGAGGCACTGGTTCGGTGGTGACCTGGCGGCGGGCTCAGATGGTGCTGTTATCCGCGCAGGGACGGCCGGTGGCGAAGATCGCCGAGGTGACGTTCACCAGTCCGGACCGGGTCCGCGATGTGCTCCACAACTTCAACGCTGACGGCTTCGACTCGCTTTATCCCAAGTATAAAGGTGGCCGGCCAAAGACCTTCACCCTCCCGGAACGCCGGGAGATCAAGAAGATCGCCAAGTCGAAGCCGGCCGAGCACGGCCCAAGGCCGGGTAGTTAGCGTTTTTTGCGGCCTGGCAAGGGAGTTGAAGGGAATGGCATAGCGGTGTAGGTGGCGGGGCCGGCTTTGCGGATGAGTCTCCTGGCGGCCCATCGGTTGAGCTGTTTGTACATGGTGCTCAGGGTGACGTCGCCGAGGTGGCGGGCGATATCGCGCGTTCTCCAGGGGCGGTGCGGATCTTCCTGGAGCAGGGCCAGGACTCGTTCCCTGCGACGGTCCTCCGGGAGTGCGTCCCGATCATGGCGGGTCACCTCGGGCAGTGCGGGCTCCGGGGGCGGAGGCTCGAGGACGGTGATGTCCAGGCCGGTGACGGTACGGCTGTGGTCGGGCCTGCCGTCCTCGTGTCGTCCGTTGTACCGGGAGACAGGCGATTTGACCTTTCGGGTGCTCACGCGTGGACGGCGGGGCGGGAGCAGGCTGGCCAGGACCCGGCGTCCGATGACACCAACCGGATCAGTGTCATCGGCGATCACTCCGGCGGCTTGGACCACCTGGTCACGGGCTGTCTGAAAGGCGATGGTGAACCCGCAGCGGTCCGGGTCGGTGCCGGGAAGGGACTCGGCGGCGTCGACCATCACCGTGCGCAGGAGCTGGTAGAGCGTCAGCAGCGACCACATCTCCTGTTCGACACCCACGCGATCGCCCGACCGCAGGATGCGCCCGTCCATGATCGTGTGTCGGAGTGCGTAGTACGCCGATTCGTGCTGTCGGGTAGGTGCGGCGCATTGCTGCGCCGCACCCCCTCAGAACCGGACGGGCGGCGTTAACCGCATCCGGCTCAAGCAGGCCCTGAAGGCCCACGGGCAGCCAGAATGGCTGGTCACCGTGGTTCACTGCCGCCGCGTCAGCGGTGGCAGTGAACGTGGGTGAGTCGGAAGGCGACGGGATCGTCGGACTGGCTTCCGTCCGGTTCGACAGTGAGCGCGTTCGCGCGTACCGCCGTCCGGATTGCCCGCAGCCACTGCTCCCATTCCTGGGGGCTCTGCGGCTGCTGGTCGGCGTGCAGGAGAGGACTTCCGCAGAGCGGGCACCGGCCGTGCTGCCTTTGGAGCAGACGTAGCAGGCGCGGGCTGAGCGGGGGCTTGTTCCTGCGTCGCCGCGAGGCCCAGTACTCGGTCAGCGCCGGGTCGTCCACGGACGCCCCTTTGATGACGAGTTGATGTCTGACGATCCGGGTCCAGGCGAACTTGGTGAGATAGCGGCCGCTCTCGCGGTCACCGAACACCCACCGGTCCTGCCGGGACTCGTTGAACCGGCCGAAGTACCGGGAGGTCACCCAGCCGTTCGGCTTGTTCGGGTGTGTGTGCCGGGCCCACTTGTAGACCAGCCTCCACACGTGGTTGTCCAGCGAGGTGAACACCTCGCTGGAGACCACTCCCCGAAAGTAGGCAGCCCAGCCCCGGATGATCGGGTTGAGCTTGGCGATCACCGCCGCCGCATTCTGGCCCCGAAGGGCCAGCACTTCAGCGGTGAGCCGTGCCCGGATCCGTCGCACGGATGCCTTGCTCGGCTTGATCAGGAGCATGCCGTGGTAGCGGCGGACGGTGAAGCCCAGGAAGTCGCAGCCCTCGTCGAGGTGCGCGATGCGCGTCTTGTCCTCGTTGAAGGCCAGACCCCGGGGCCTGAGCCACCGGGCGAGCCGCTCCTTGACCTGCTGGGCCTCGTCACGGCTGTGACAGAGCACCACCAGGTCGTCGGCGTACCTGATCAAAGTCGGTGAGCCCACTGCCAGTTCACCGGCGCGGGGACCGGTGGGGCGGTAGTGGACTCCGGCAGCCTCTTCCATTCCATGCAGGGCCACGTTCATCAGCGCAGGGGAGATGATCCCGCCTTGCGGGACCCCCTCCTCGGTCGGGGCGAGAACACCACGGTCGAGCACTCCCGCCTTGAGCCACTGCTCGACCAGCCCCCGAGCGGGGAACTGTCCGATAGCAGCCAGAAGGCGATCATGGTCGATGCGGTCGAACGCCGCTGCCAGGTCCGCGTCAAGGACCCACTGCCGCTTCGGGCTCTTGCCCTTGGCGGCCAGGAAGATCGCTCCGATCGCGTCATGGCAGCCACGGCCGGGCCGAAATCCGTAGGACCTCGGCTCGAACCGAGCCTCCCACTCAGGTTCCAACGCGTTCAGCGCCACGGCTTGAAGACACCGGTCGATGATCACGGGAATTCCTAGGCCGCGCTGACGGCCGTTGGCCTTGGGGATATAGACCCGCCTGACGGGCAAGGGCCGCCATGGGGCTGCCCGGAGCTGCACCCAGTCGGCCAGTTCGGCCTTTCCCTGGGGCAGAAGGACAACCCGTCCGTCGATCCCTGCTGTCTTGCGGCCAGCGTTGATCTCCGTCACCCGCCGCACGCTCACCAGCGTGTTCGAGCGGGAACGGAGCATCAGTTTCTGGAGATTGCGGACCTTCTTGAGGTCCCCTGCCTGTGATGCCGTGAAGATCCGCTGCCTCAGACGCCGTACTTCGTCCTCCGCGCCCTGCCAGTCGATCGACTGCCAGTCGGTGAAGTCGTCCTCAGGTCCGTTCGCCGTGACGGCACTGTCGTCCTGGACGGTGTCCGCCACGGGAGATGTTGTCGCCACGGTGTCCAACTTGTCCTTCGGTTCCAGCGTTGATGGTCATCGAGTCCGCACAGGCCCACCTGACCCACGTCAGCACCCTTTCGGGTCCGGGCAGAGCCCGTATCCGGCCGGTTATGCGGGGCGACCAGCGGAGGTGCTGGCCGTCTGCCCCGGTTTCCCGCCGCCTTTCGGTGACCGGCATTGGCTTCTTGGGTCATCCTGTGCCCGCTGGGGAGTTGGGCCTTCCTCACGGTCGGCTGACCGGACGCTTGCGTGTCCGGACCCCAACGGGGTTTCCACGTTCCACACGAGTGAGATACGACCGGGGTGGGTGCCCCCTAAACTCCGGGACGGCGATGCTCTCCCGGCTGACGTTGGGGCTTCAGCCGGCGCCTGCCGCTTCTCAGCGGCCAGTCCTGCACCCCGCTGGAGCAATCCATCGGCGGGGCCCACGATCACGAAGCATCATCAGGGGTTCACTTGCGTTCACCCGTCCGGTCTTCCCCTTGCCTGTGACTCCCGGATGGCACGGGGGTTCTTGGGCTTCTCCTTCGAGCTTCGCACCCCGCCGTTACCGGCGACGCACGTCGAAGTGGGGACGGGCCTTGAGCACTGGCCCGGAACTACGCTGTCGACATCAAGTCGAGCCTCCGATCAGGTAATTCACTCAATCTCGTGCGACTTCGTGTCGCACCCCAACGCTGGTGATACAGCCCCACCAGGGCCGCAGCCGGATAACGCCGAGCATCGGTCAGGGTCGTGGCCAGTCGGTAGGAACCACTGAATGCGGTGCCGCCCGCGCACGTCACAGTGATCTGTGCCTCGATGATCCGCACCCGGACGGTACCGATTGCCGACAGGTAGGAGCCGTCGGCGAGTTGGACGAGGACGGGCAGGCGCCGAGTGCTCCGCAGCCGGCCCAGGACCTGTGCACCGGTGGCGGTCACCTGAGCCAGGAAGTCGTTGCCGTCAAAGCCCATGTCCCACAGCACCAGCATGTCCGGCTTCAGCAGGTGCAGCAGGCGCCGGGCATAGCCTCGCTCTCCTTGGCTGGTGGGCCCGAAGACCGCGCCGATCAAGGCCCGGGTCCCGGTCTCGACGAGCGTCATCAGCTCCAGAAGGGGATAGCCGCCGTGGCCCGGAGAGCCGAGCCAGGCCCGGTTGCGGGCAGTGTCCGGAGCCTTCAGCGAGCCGCAGCCGTCAAAGGAGACCGTGCGATACGGCCCGAACCGCACACCGGGGGTCCTCGGTTGTGCCAGCGGCCCGCACAGCACGTCGCACAGCCTGCGCATGGGCGTGCTGCCGACTCTGCGGCGCAGGTCACGCAAGGCTTTCGCGGTGGGTGTGGCGAACGACAGACCGGCGAGTCCCGCCGTCAGCTTCTGCCAGACCAGCTGATAGCCAACCTCCGGGAACAGGCACATCGCCAGCAGGAAATAGACGCCGACCCGCGACGGCAGATCACGCAGGCGGCGCTGCACGCTCCCGGTCTCCTCCAGGACCGCGTCGACGAGTTCAAACGACATGAGCGCGGTCAGCTCCCCCAGGTGCCCCGGCGCGAACACGCCCTGCGCCACAGTGGTCACGCGAGAGACAGCCGTCAGGCCCAACGGCAGGACATAATGCTCGGACAACGGAGCTCCTCGGCAACAAGCTGTCTTGGTCGACTGCCTGTTCCAACGGGGCTCCCTTGCTCGCGTTTCGCCCCCGCATGAACCCCCTCGGCCGCTGTTTGCCAGGGCGCAAAAAACGCTAACTACCCGGCCTTGGAGCACGGCCTGCCGTTCTCGGCCTGGAGCCTGGCCAAGCTGGCCGACTTCCTGGTCGCCGAGGGGGTGGTCGACGACATCAGCCACGAGGGCCTTCGGGTCCTGCTCCGCGAGGAGGGCGTCTCGTTTCAACGCGTGAAGACCTGGAAGAACTCACGTGACCCGGACTACTCAGTCAAGAAGGCCCGTGTCGAGCACCTGTACGCGATCGCCGACGGTGAGGTCATGCCCGAGGAAGGCGAGCCCGAAGTCGTCTTCTGCGTGGATGAGTTCGGGCCGCTCAACCTCCAGCCGCACCCCGGCCGGCACTGGGCCGAACGCAGCGGCAGACACAAGGACCCAGGCCGCGATCCCCGGCCCCGGCGCCGCGCCACCTACACCCGCCCGCACGGGGTCCGGCACCTGTTCGCCGCCTACGGCCTGGCCAAAGACCAGCTCTACGGGCACATCAAGAAGACCAAGAACAGGTCGAAGTTCCTGGAGTTCTGCCGTTACCTGCGCTCGCTGCACCCGATGGACGTACGCATTGCGATCGTCTGCGACAACTACTCACCACACCTGACGACGAAGCGGTGTCAGCGAGTCGGGACGTGGGCGGTGGCGAACAACGTGGAGATCGCCTACACCCCGACCAACAGTTCGTGGCTCAACCGGATCGAGGCGCAGTTCACCGCCCTGCGCTACTTCGCGCTGGATGGCACCGACCACGCCAGCCACAAGGAGCAGGGAAGCATGATCCGCCGCTACATCATCTGGCGGAACAATCACGCCGCCGACGAACGCCTCCGCGAGGTCGTGAACAGGGCAAACGTTGCTTGATGCGGCACTAGTGATCACGCCAGTTAAGACGATCTCTGAGAACGGGCGGGGTGCAGGCGCGCAATTTGCCCGAAGACACTGCAGTTGGTACGTCGAGGTTCGCGCCCGTGGGGCGAACCCATCCGAGCAGGCGCCGCTGCCAAAGTTGATAGGCCTGTTCCTGGAGTGGGCTGGTGGGCGGGGCGCGGGCGCCGGCCTAGGAGGGCGAGAACTAGGATCTCCCCTCATGCGGATCGTCCGGATCGCGCTCCTGGTGGTGGGAGCGATTGTCACGCCCTTCGTCGGGTTTATTCTTGGCGCCACGGCTGCCGCCGTCCTCGCAAGGCTGCTGACTGATGATCCGGCCATCGTGGACACAGTGATCCCGCTGGTGGGCATCGGCGGAGCTGCTGCCGCTGTCATCAGCTGGACCAGGCTGTTGCGCCTTGCGCACTATCGGCACCTGCGACAGCTGCGCCGCTCAGGCTCAGCCGTGCGCGGGGAGGTCGTGGCGGCGTGCACCTCGTTTGCCAAGAACCCGCGGGGGCCGGGCCACTGGACGGTGCAGCTCGAGGTCGCCTGGACGGATCCCGGCAACGGATGCGCACGCGAGGCGAGCAAAGCTTTTCGGTTCACCGAGCGGAACAGGGAGGGCGCCCGCGACTTCCAGCGACGCCACAGCGCCGGCTCGGCGATCGGTGTGCTGCCTGGTCGGCGGCGTGGGTTCTTGCTGGACGTCCCGGAGCTGCCCGCCTGGTGGGATCGCTGATCGGCACAGTTCGCAGGGTTGGCAGTCACAGCGTCTGAAGGCCAGTCTCAATGGCGTTGTCATGGTGCTCGTGGCGCCGCGAGATGCTCTTGGTGTGAGTCGTCGGGGGAAGCGCTGGTCGTGAGCACGCCGTCGTACACGGACTATGGGTTCTCGGCCGAGGTGATCGGGCACGGCGTGTAGCTGTAACACCGTTTTCCTCTGCCGAGGCCGACCGCCGAGCTTCAACGCTCCAGCGCCATCAGCTGATGTGCGACCGAGGAGGTGCGGGAGAGGCCGACGGCCTGGCCGATCTCGCGCATCGACGGCGGATGCCGCGTAGCTGCACGGAGGCCCTGACGACCTCGATCACCTGGCGCTGCCGATCGGTGAGTCCCGAGCTGACCGCCCGTATGCCTGCAGGTCGGCACGGCGGCGTCTCGACACGGCGGAAGCGATGGTGGTGACAGCTCAGGGGAAACCGCCGCAGCGAAGGAGCGACCAGCCTCTGTATCCAGGTACCGGAGCGGCGGCGGGTCACCGGCGGGAAACGGCTGCTCACTGTGCGCTTCAGTATGGGATCTCGCGTCACGGGTGTGTACGAGCCCTTGGCGATGGGGATCTGCGAAGCGAATTTCCCCAGGCTCGATCGGGTTCCCCGTTGGTTCTGCGGTCAACGAGCCGACGGGGCCGCCCTGTCGATGAGTGTGCGGGGCGTGCCGACCAGTCAAGGGCGTATCGCTGGACGTACAGGAGGGCCGCGCGGATGTCGTGCGGCGCTACAGCGCCGAAGCCCGCGCGCTGCGCACCGAGATCACTGTGGACCAGTTCTCTGACGTCTGCCTTCATCACACGCGCGACCGCGACGACACCCCGCCTTCGCGTTGCGACCTGCCGCCGCCAGATGAAGAGCGTGTTCGCCGAAGGGCCGGGTGGACGCGGCCGTCAAGGAGGCGTCAAGGTCATCGCTTACGACCGGCTCGCCGAGGGCGATGTCGCGGCCTATGCCTTCTACGGCAACGAGAAGATCGGCCAGCTCCAGGGCAGGGATCCTCGACGCCCTCGGCTCCCAGGCGGCCGCCTCCGATGCCGTGATGCTGAACGGCGCAAGTCGGCGCGGCGACCGGGCCGGCTTGCCCTGAGACGGGAAGAGGCCGGCGAACTGCTCATTGGTGAACAGCGCGCCGAACTCCTCCCGGGGCCGGGTCGCCAGGCTGCCCTTGGGGAACGCGGCGTTCGCCACCCAAGCCGTCCCCGCCGGCATCTCGCCCGGCTCCTTCGGCCGCATCGACATTGACGCCCTTCTCATGCGACAACGGCGGTCCTCAAGACCACAACCGGGTCTTGGAGACCGCCGTCACGCAGGCCCCCGAATTGACCAACAGCATCCTCACCGGGGGCACCGGCCGGTTCAGTGCTTGGTGGGCGTGTTGGCTTCCGTGACGTTCACGGCGGCCCATGACTTGTCCACTGTCTTGTACTCGGTGCTGCTGGCGCCGTAGAGGTCCGCGGCGGCTTTCAGGGTCGCGGTCCGAGCGTCGTGGAAGTCCGTCGTGGGGACCATGTACCGGGTCAGCGCCTGGTAGTAGATCTTTGCGGCCTTGTCCCGTCCAATGCCGGTCACCTCGGAGCCGTCATACGTGGGCGAGTCATACTCGATGCCGCCGATCGTCTTCTTCCCGCTGCCCTCGGCGAGGAGGTAGAAGGCGTGTGAGGAGACACCGGAGCCGGCGTGCACCTCGGCGTCCTTCGCGTTCTCCGACCAGTAGTCGATGGTGTGCTCAAGCTTGTCGAGGGAGGGCTTGTCCAGCCGCCGCAGGAACCCCTGCTTGAGGCCGACCTTCTCGCCTATCAGGTAGTTCGGCGGGTTCTGCGGGTTGTTCGCCGCGAACTCCACCGAGCAGCCGAAGATGTCCGCGAGCGACTCGTTCAGGGCGCCGGGCTCGCCGAACTGATGACCCTCCTCGTCCACACGGGTGGGCTCGAGGCGGGCGGTCTCCGCCACGACGCCGTGGGTGAGTTCATGGCCGGTGACGTCCAGGACGACCAGCGGCTTGGTGAATTCCTTGCCGTCACCGTCGCCGTAGAGCATGCAACCGCAGTTGGAGGACCAGAAGGCGTTGCCGACGTTCTTGCCGAAGTGGACCAGGGCGTGCGCGCCCTCGGCGTCCTTCTTGATGCCGTTACGCCCGAACGCCTTCTTGTAGAAGTCGAGGGTGCTGGTGATGCCGTACTGGGCGTCCACCGCGGCGGTGCTGCGGTCGCTGGTCGTGCCATTGCCCCAGTGGTTGTTCTCGCTGGTGAAGGCCTTGCCGTCGGTGAACTTCTGCAGGTTCTCGCCGCCCGCGTCCCGCGTTTCGGTGTTGCCGCGGGTGGAGTCCTTGAGGGTGAAGGAGTTCGTCGCGGTCTGGGTCGTGGAGAGCGGGACGGTGCCGGAGAAGAGGGACTGACCGGTGCCGTCGGCCGGGCCCGCGGCGGCCGGTGCGTTGGCGGTCGGCCCGGTCGCGGGGCTGAGCCGCTCGCCCCGCTCGCGAAGCGTGTTCTGGACGGCGGGCGACAGGAACGCGTCGTTGGCCGGGATGTTGCTGAGGACGGTGCCGGTGGCGGCGTCGACGACGACCGTGTAGACGCCGCCGGTCTCGTCGGTGCGGCTGCCGGTCACCTGCACCTGGTAGGCCAGCGCGGTCCGGCCGGCGCGGGCGTCGATGACCAGCTGGGCCTCACCGGCTTCGCCCTGCACCGCGGCCGCGGCCCTCTCCTGGGCCTGCCCGGCCGACAGCTTCGCGCTGAGGGACCGCACCTCGACCGGCTTGCCGGCGGCCCGGGTGACGTCCTGGTAGGCCGACTCGGCGTCCAGGTGGATGACGAGGTCGCCGCCGAGGACCGGCAGGTCATGGTGGGTCCGTATGAAGCGGACGTGCTGTTTGCCATCCGGGTCGACCAGGACGTCGGTGGCCTTGAGGGTGTCGTCCTTGCCGACGCCGGTGGCGGAGGAGTGAGTGTACGCGGCGGCGCGGGCCGCGTCCACGATCGAGGCGTCTGCGGGGGAGGAGCCGGGAGCTGAGGCGGGAGTAGCCGTAGGTGCTGCGGTGGCGGTGCCTGCCACGCCTGAGGTGAGGGTCGCGGCCGTGGTCGCCGCGACGGCTATCGCCAGGTTGCGTATGTGGGGTCGACGCATTTCGGTTCCTTTGAGCACATGGGCGGCCGGTTCACCAACCGCCCGTACGCGCGGTGCTGTTGCCCACCGCGAGGATCGGGCGATCCCGGGCAAACCCTGCGTAGTCTGGCATGGGCATGTAAAGAGCTAGGTCGTGATTTGTGCTCTTTTGAATCGAAATATGACAATTGATCGGTCTGGGGTAGTCGGAGGGTGACCAACTGTGTTCGACGGGGGGTGTTGTGCTCGTGGTGCTTTTGAGAGAAGAGGGCTGGTCGGGGTGACTGGTTGCTCGGCCACCGCGAGATATGCGTTGAGATGCCACCGGGCTGTGCATTGCGCGGTGCATGGGGATGTCCGTCGAGACGCACGTCGCGCCGAAGTGCGTCGACGGGGGCTACCTGGCGTCGGAGGCGGCATGTAGCTCCCGACGCGCACGATGCCGCAACGCGCCCGGCGCGCCATGAAGGGCCTGCGCTCCGTCGGAGCGGCGCAGAGATTCCTCGCCGCGTTCTCCCGGATCTCCTCGCACTTGCGATCCCGACGGCGTCTGACCACAGCGAGTGACTACCGCTTCGACATGGCCGAACGATTCCGCGTCTGGAAGACCATCACCGGCGCGGCCGCGACTGCCTGACAGGGATGCCTCCCGCCAGCCTTGCCGCACACCCCAATTCGCCATGCCCACCGGCAACTTGGTAACACACTCGAAGTCACTGCTGCGCCTGGGTGCCGCCGGCCGCTGCCCACCGCGCCATGTCGACCGCCAGAGACTCGGCTGTGGGAGTAGGTCTCCACCGGTCACCGTTGAATCCGTCGTCGCGCTGCCAGGCCGAGTCCATGGTGACCAACGAGTTCCAGGTCGCGTCGATGGCTTGCAGCCAGGTCAGCCGATCCCACCCTGTCCCTGGTTGCGACGGGAATCGCAGGTACGTGAGCAACCGGATCCTCGACTCACGGGCCGCCCTACGCAACGCCATGGCGGCCCGTCCCTCCAGGGAGCACGTTAAGTCTTGGCAGGTCAGGCCGCATGTGCGTACTCGTGGAGATTGCCGCTGAGTCGGTCACGTCGGTGGATGCCCAGCCGGTCGAGTCGGTCGGGTTCGGTAATTGGTTCAGGGACGGGCCTCAGGGATGCTGCACTCCGCAGGGTGGACTGGGGACGATGCTGTTTGTAGAACGCTTCGAACTCGGCGAGTGCGTGGAGCAGGTGGGCCCGGTTCTAGATCAACATACGGTGCCATGATCTCTTCTTCGCCCACCACGTTTCCGGCGACATCGATGCACTCCGTGAGGCCGCCGCACGCCTGCACCGCAGCAATGACTCGATCGGCGGCGGGGTCGAAATGGAGCCCGATACGGCGGAGCTCCTGCGCAACCTCCTGCCCCGGCCGATCCACACACGCTGAAGGAACCCGTGCCAACCACCTGGCCAGTCACCATCACGCACTACGTGCGTTCGGTGAGCAACTCGCCCAGCCGGTCGGCGAACTCGTCCAGCTAGCGTCGCACGGCAATCGGTACGGCACTCGGCCGCCGGTCGCTCCAAGCCACGGCGGTGGGCCATTTGCCCCGTGGCGTGGCACAGCCGGTCCGGCACGCTCCTGTTCATCGCCACCGCCCTTGCCTCGGTCCTGGAACTGGCCCGTCAGCCTGCCGATAGCCTGTCGATCGCGTTGCCCAGGGAGGCCGGGCGCCAGGGTTTCATGGCGTGGCTGCGTCAGGGGATGATGCTCATGCCCCAGCGGTGCGGGGCAGTGCCCTGGCGCCAGCGGCCCGCGCTGTGCCGACGGCGCTGTGCAGGGCCTCGGCGATGGTGCGTGCCTGTGCGGTCATTGCCTGTACCTCGGCCACGGCGATTTCGTCCGCGGCGGTGTCGGCCAGCAGGGCGAGCACGTCGTCGTCGCCTGCCGTGAGTTGTCGGGTCTGCTCCCACTCCGTGTAGCACCTGTCCGCCTCGGCGGCCTTGTCTGCGTACTCCTCCAGTGCGGCGACCCGACGGTCGATTCCCTGCCGGATCGTGTCGAGCTGGGCTCGGCGCGTGCTGGCGGCTTTCTGGAGCACGGGAGTGTCGGCCTGCTGGGGGAGATCGGCCGTGAGGCGGGTGTACTCGGTGAGGTTGCGGGCGATCGCCCAGACCTGTGTGGGAAGGGCCAGGTCGTTGTGCTGGCGGTCGATCAGGTCCTTCTCGTGTACGGCGGTCCCCAAGACGGTGGCGGAGGCTTTCTGGGCGCGGGCCAGCAGCTCTGCAGCATCAGCGTCCACCTCGCACGGCAGGATGAAGTGGTCCTGAACTCGACGCAGTTGACGATGATCCGCAGTCTGTCCCTGTGTGTCGAGCATGCGCGGGAGCACGGTCATCAGTCCGGGGGGGGGGAGGGTGGGAAGCCCGGTGCCCAGCATGCCCATTGCAGTGCCATGTAGATCAGGTACCACGTGTACTGGGTGTTGTCCGATCCCGAGTCGGACGGCACCGACAGGAATGCACCGGCGCCCAGCAGTATGGCGGCAACGCCGACGATGCCAGCCGCTAGGAATCCCACTTCAGCTACGAAGAGCGGACGATCAGCGGGGCGCTCAACGACGGAATACCTGACACGGACTGGCCCGACATGGTGTTCGGGTTCGGTATGCCATGAAGTGCCTGATCATGCCGTGAGTTGGTAGTTGTGCTGGTCGGGGGTGGGGTAGAGACGTTCGTGCTCCCGAGCGAGGTGGTAGCGCCAGTACTCGCCGAAGTCGTCGTTGTCGTTCAGGGCGCGGAGTTTGAGGACGGCTTCGGCGCCGTCCAGGCCCCAGCGGGCGCCGGTGATGTCGAGGCGGTCGCCGATCAGGTGGCGGCAGCCGCCCTCGATCGCGCCGGTGGAGATTGGCCAGCCGGGCGCCCGGGCGGTGTCATAACAGAGCTGGTCGAGGTGCCGGTGAGGTAGCCGACGCAGGCGCCGAGGCCACGCGTTTGGCTCCACGCAGGCGGGCTCGTGCGGCCTGCGCGGTGATCTCTTGCGCGGCGCGGGCGGCCTGGCCGTGCAGGATGGTGATCAGGTGGCCGGCGACCCAGGCTTCGGCGGTGCCGGGCGGGTGGAAGGCGTGCGCCGCGGCCGCGCCTGCTGGAACGTCCCGTCGGCGCGGTGGTCCGGCTGGCGGTCAATCTTGTCTGCATCGGCTGGGCGGTGGCGGTCGCACGGGCGGCCGCCTGAGCGACTCGGGCGGCGTTCCAATGTTCAACGCATGTTGGAGCCGCTCGGTCCACCAAGCTCTCAGCACAGACTCGATCAACGCCCAGCGGGCATTGGACAGTGAACTGCGGCAGTACTTGAGCCTCTCATCGCGCAGGGCACAACCATGCTCCCGAAGCAAGCACCCAGCCGTTCGCGAAACTCGGCGACATCACTCTCCCGCGGAACGCGGCGATCTCACCGCTGAGCAACAGACGTTCTTGAAACTCGCCTGCAAAGCCAACTCCTTCATCGGCGAGCCGCCTGTGTCTCTTGTGCTTCGCCTGCAAAGGCGTGGGGGAATTCCCGGAGGTAGATGTCGTCGAGTTCTTCGTCTGGTAGGTCGAGATATCGGGTGAGGACCGTGTCCCGGGCCGCGATGACCGAGCAGACGCAGATCGCCGCGCCGAGGAGGAAGAGGGCCCACATTCCGCCGGAGGCGTGTGAGATCAGGCTGCTTGTGACTGATCCGAGCGGCATGACGACGCCGGACAGGAAGGGCGCGGCAGCGATCACCGATTCCGGTACGCCGCCGGTGTCGCGAGCAGCCGCACGGTGCCGGTGTTGGTCGTGACCATGCACAGCCCGACACCCGAGAGCATCAGCAGGAGCGAGCCCGCAGCGGTGAAGGCCACGGCGCTGGCGATGTGCAGAGCGCCGACGGCCAGTCCGGTTCCGGCGAAGCCGGCGCCGAGGACCGCGAAGCCCGCGAGGACCGTACGCCGTCTGCCGAGCAGTTTGTCGCTCAGCCCCACCAGATAGGCGCTGTCGACAATGAGCCCAACCGCGAATGACGACTCCACGACGCTCAGCACCCAGGTCTGGTCGGGATAGCGCTGCGCAACCAGGACGGGCACGATGACGTTGAAGACGGGATACAACGCGAAGTTGACCACCATCGTCAGCATCGCCAGGCGCCATTCGGGGCTGACACGCCGGATGGCCTGGAACCCTGCTTTCGTTCCTGACGCCCATGCGGCGAAGCCTCCGGCTTTCGCAGCCATGGACTGGGTTTCGGTGTCCGGGACACGCAGCATGGCGACCAGCAGGGCTGAGACGGCCACGACGCAAAAGGCGGTGGTAAGGACTGCGGAATACCCCAGTGGGCCGATCAGAACACCGGCAACGATCGGTCCGGCGAAGTAGGACAGCGACATCACCGTGCTGCGAATTCGGACAGCGCCCGCGACCGAGGTGGCCTCCAGCAGCCGTCGGATCATGGACATGAGGAGTGGTTCTCGTACCCCAAGGCTGATGCCGAGCAGCATGATCCCGATTACGACAGCCCACAGCTGATACGCGCCGACGAGGGCAAGCCAGGTGAGCATTCCGCTTACCAGAGCGGAGCCGGCGAAGCAGCACAGGATGACCCGGCGGGCGGGGAACCGGTCCCCGAGCCAGCCCAGTGCACCCCGGGAGAGGACGTCCGATGCGATACCGAGCGCGATGAGCGCGCCGAGCAGTGTGTCGTTTCCGGTCTCTGCCAGGACCCACCATGCCAGGGCGATCTCCACGCACCGGGTTGCGATGGTGCCGCAGAAGGCGGCGATCTGGAGGAGAGCGAAGTCGCGGACATGGGCCTGCGGTTGAGCGGGGGAGTCGAGGGGGGAACCTCTTCCCATGCCAGATCCTCGACCTTCGACCGCGCGTGGCGGTCGAAGATGCGCTGGGCGTTCTCGGGGTCGAGATACGCGCCGAGTGAGGTGAACGCCTCGGGCTCGGCGCTGCGCCGTACCAGGGCGACGGCCGTCAGGAGTGCTTTGAGCCTGAAGCTGTCGTCGTCGATGAGCGGCACGCCGCCGATCTCGGTGATGAATTCTTGATGGTCCACCTCTGTGCCCCTCTAATCCGGGTCGACCCAGGGGCGCTCGGCGAGGAAGAATTCGAGATCGTGGGTCTTCCGCCTGAAGCGGTCGAATTCCTTCATGTCGTCTCGGGCTGCCTGGTGTCCCAGCTTTTCGAGGTGCCGAGCCAGTGACGGCAGGGTGCGTTCCCCGTACCAGCGGTTCTTGAAGCAAGTGAGCTTCTTCAGCCTGGCCACCGATCGGGGGACGGCTGTGGGGGCGTAACGAGCAGGGCTCCCCGGCTGTTGGGCGAGATGTCTGACGTCTCAACCACCCGACCAGGGAGCCCTGTTGGTCACCTGTCCTTGCGCACTGGACCTCCCGCATGCCCTTGTCGAGTGAGTCACGATGCTGATCGTCACCCGCGAGGGTGACCGGCGGTGCAAGCTCCGCCCCTCCCAGTGGGCTCTGGTGGCCTTGGTGTACCTGCGCGAGCACACCACCCTCGCCAAGATCGCCGCGGGCTTCCGCATCAGCGAAGCCACCGCCCACGCATACGTACACAGCGTGACCTCACTGTTGGCGGACAAGGCCCCGTCGCTCACCCGCGCCTTGCGGTGGGCCAAGCCGGAGCACGTCCTGCTGGACGGCACCATCGCCGAGTGTGACCGGGTCGGCGACGGTGAACGTGACTATTCCGGCAAGGCCAGACGGCACGGAGTGAACATCCAGGCCGTCACCGGCCCGGCCGGCGAAATCATCTGGTACTCGCCCGCCTTGCCGGGCCGCACGGTGGACATCACCGCTGCACGCACCCACCACATCATTACCGTGTGTGAACGCCTGAAGATTCCCGTCCTGGCGGACAAAGCCTACGAAGGAGCCGGCGGATCCGTCTGCACACCGTTCAAACGGCACTGCGGCCGCGAGCTGACCATGTACCAGAAGAACGTCAACCGAGCACATTCCCGTCTCCGCAGCCCAGTCGAGCGGGCCTTCGCCCGACTCAAGTCCTGGCGGATCTTCCGCCGCGCCCGCTGCAGCCCCAACCGACTGACGTCAATGACCAAGGCCGTCCTCACCCTGGAGAGTCACCGCTGAAGAAGCTCAGTAAGGGTTTCCTCGATCCGGGGTTCGGGCAGTGCTCCCGAGTCTCGCAGATGCTGGAGAGAGGCCCGGATGTGGACCAGCGGTTCCGAGACCGCGCGGAACGGGGACTCGAGGCCGTGGATGAGAGCCACTTCGTCGTCCGAACCCACCCCGACATGCCGACGAGGCGTTCTCGGGACTCGACAACATTCTGGACCCGCTTGATCAACATCTGTTGCCCGAACTCGGTATCAACCGTTCCCGCCTTACACCGACGGAGCCAATGGGCTTGCCGAGCATGACGGTTCTGGTCGCCGAAGAAGCAGTTCCCGCCTCCGGCGACGGAAGCGAGGCGTGCGGATCACGATAAGGTCCGCGCATGTCAGACGCGATAGCGACCGCGATCACCGCGGCGGCGGGACTCGGCGGCGCTCTACTCGGCGCGGTGCTCCCGCAACGCTTCAACGCCCGGGAACGCGCCACCGAGGCCGAACTCGCCGACCGTAGACGGTCGTTCGAGGAACGCCGAGAGGCGTACACGGCCATGAACCGAGCCTCCGAGCAGTTCCACACGCTCCTCAAGGACGCCCTGCACCGCATTCGCGACGGCGTCTACATCGAGGAGGACCGCACCCGTCTCGAGGATTCCCGCAGGGAGTATCGCGACCGCTACGCGGCAGCCCAGATGATCGTCCCGCTGCGGATCATGGAGGCGTCGCGGGAACTCAACAAGGTCCTCGCGGGGATAGACGCAGCGGCCAAGCGCATCGACCGCGGCCTCGCGCGTGACGGGGAGAGCGTCGAGCGCCTGCTCGTCGAGGTCAAGCAGGCCGAGCCCCGGCTGGTCGCGATGCGGACATTGATGCGGGAGGACCTGGGGATCCGGGACTAGCCCCCTGAGGGACCGTCAGCGCAGCGAACGAGGCCAATGTCAGCGTGCATGGGGGAGTTGGGACAGAGCCTCCCCGCCAGACGAGCAGGCGGTCAGACCAATCCGCTGTATCAGGCACCCGTCGGTGACGCGGGCAACCGCAGCCAAGTGGTGCTGCAATGGTCGGAGTTCACTGTCTCGCCCAGATACGCCCCCTGGGCCTGGGCATCAACCTCCAGCCCCACGCGGTGCGGGAAGTGATCGAGCTGAGCCTGGGCGAGGAGCTGGACGAGGTCGGTGTCCCCACCGCTGAACTGGTCTACGTGGACCAGCGAGGGAGGCAGCTCTACCAGGAACCATGCGAATGGGCCGCGCGGCTACCGCTGGCCTCAGTTCTCGGTGCACCGGGGCCGCTCGCTGACGGGGCCGGTTGGAAGCGTCCCGGCCGACTGTCCGACCCCCTCCCGCACATCCAGGGCTGGCGGGTCCGCGGGCTGGAACTCGCCCGGCTGGTCGCCCGAAGTCCGCAGATCCCGGAGCACCCCATGGCGGACCGTGATCCGCTCGACCGGTGGGGGGACTCCCGGGTGACACTGCTGGGGGACGCGGCCCATCCGATGTACACGGTCGGAGCGAACGGCGCTTCGCAGACGGTGGTCGGCGGCCGCGTGCTGGCCTGCGAGTTGGCCACCGGCGACCTGGGCGAGGCCCTGCGCCGATACGAGACGGCACGAGGTGACGCCGCCCGGGGTGCAGTCCTCGCGGCCCGCGAGATGGATTGCGCGGAATGCGAGGACTGGCAGTCCGTCCTGACCCGCTCCGACCCCTGCGGCGACGACTTCCGCCAGATCTACGGTGATATCGCCTCGGCGTACTGCAGCCGGACCGGCAACGACGTGGCGGCTCTCAACGCCCGTCCCTCGCTGACCCCACCGCAGCGGCGCTGCCCCCGCTGAAGGCCGCTGCGGGGCGCGAATTCGAACCCTGCACCCGCCACGGTGATGAGACCGCTCCTGATGTGGGGCAACGCAGGGCCGGGGCGGTCTTCTGGGACGCGAGAACGGCGAACCGCTGGACGCTCTGGTGATACTGGAGGTCGCCCGTCGCATCGCCGCCGAAGCGATTCGCCGAGGTCACCGGCAGGTCGCCCCGACGCCACCCGCGTACGGCGCTGGATCGACGGCGAACGCCCACGCCCGCCGGTCCCGTCCCGGCCCTGCTCGCCACGGTGCTCTCCGACGCGGTCGGCCAGCGGCTCGCCCCGGTGATCTCGGCCTGACGGCTGTCGGCCCACGCTGGATAGCGTCCGGCTCCCGCTGCTGACCGAGGCAGCCGCCCAGACTCTGGCTGGACGGACCCAGATGGACCTCTTCCTCGACCACCGCGACGCCCTCAAGCTCGCCCGCGGTGCCCCTTTGATCCTGGCCGCCGAGCGGACGCTGGGCGATACCGCCCGTCGGCTGGGCCGTGACACCAAGGGCTTCGACGCCGGCACCACGGCCGCGCTGGAAGACGTCACGGCGTTCTACGCGAAGTCCGACGCCGCCAAGGGCGGTGGGCTCTACAGAAAGGCGATCGTCGCCCAGCTCGCCGAGGGCGCTGACCGCATCAGGGACGGTGTCCCGCCCTCACTCAAGGCCCGGGTCACGGGCGGCCTGGGCGACGTACCGGAGTGGGCGTCCTACTTCGACGCCGCCGAGCACGCCAGCGCCCGCGCGGTCTCCGCCCGCGACCTGCACGGCAGCGGCCGGTCCCGCCGTGCCAGCGTCCACTTCACCGACGCACCCGCCCTGCGCAAGCCCGGCTGGGTATCTGACGTAACGCAGGCCTGGCCGGAGGCGGCCGGCGCGGGGTGCGCGCATGGGAGACTTGATCTCCGGTCGGAAAACCGTTGCCGAGGGGAGTGGCAGTGTCGGGGGCTTCCACGTCGTGGCTTGTAGCGAAGAAGTGCGAACGTGCCTGGGCTGATGCGGTGGGCCTTCTGAGGGCGGGGAGAGCCGACGCCGCCATGCAGCGGTTCGAAGAGGCGTTGCGGCGCGATCCGTTCGCCGCCGACGCGTGGCTGGGGCTGCATGCCGCGGGGTACCGCCAGGACGAGGCTATCGACCGTATGGTGTGCAACGCCGGGACCTTTGGAGCGCTGCGGACGAAGCTTGGCATCCCACTGCAGTCGCGCTTCGACCTCGGTGTCTACGTCTCGTTCCGGCTGGAGACTCAGCGTGACCTCTGGCTGGCTGGCATGACCCGGCTCCTGTCGGAGGGGCGGATCGACCAAGCCTGGCAGTCCCTGGAGACGGCGTATCTGGACTGCGATGAGACGCGGTTCGTCTGCACGAGGTACGCCTTCCTCAAGCGGGACTGGCCGCTCGTGCTTACCTTCGCCCGGGATATCACCGACCCCTTCTTGCGAGACGAGTCCGAGCTTTATGCAGGCCGGGCTCTGGTGGAACAGGGAGTCCACTACGAAGCGCTGAACGTGCTGGCACCGCTGCCCGGGCGGTTGAGGAAGGGCAGCAAATTCGACGCCGAGGTCGCTTACGTCAGAGGGCTGGCGAGGGAAGGTCTGGGACAGGACGAGGAGGCGCTGCGGCAGTTCCAGTACGCCTTCCGCTGTTTCCCCGGCTTGGCCGACGTCGCCGTACGGGCGGGTGCCTTGACGCCTCGGGCCGCGGTCCCGGCGGCAGGTGCGGATTCACGGGAGCGGGTGGCCGGCCCGTGCCGGCGCCCGTCGCGGCAGCCGAGCCCGCCGCAGCGGGCGACGCCGCGGGCTCCGGCGGCCAGGGGACCGGCGGTCAGGAGAGGGAGGCGGTGCTGGCGGAGGCGGTCGAGTTGCTGAACGGCATGGTGGGCCTCGAACCGGTCAAACGCCAACTGCGCACACTGATGGCCCAGTTGCGCATGTCTCTGATCCGCAGGGAGCAGGGACTACCGTCCGCCGCGTCCCCCAGCACTTCGTGTTCGCTGGCCCGCCCGGTACTGGCAAGACCACCGTCGCCCGCATCCTCGGGAAGGTCTTCGCTGGACTCGGCCTTCTGGAGAACGGACAGGTCATCGAGGCCCAGCGGCCCGATCTGGTAGGCCAACACTTGGGGGAGACCGCCATCAAGACGAACAAGATGATCGACTCCGCCATCGACGGCGTCCTGTTCATCGACGAGGCGTACGCGCTGTGCAACAGTGGTTATTCCGGCGGTGATGCCTTCGGCAACGAGGCGCTGCAGGTATTGCTGAAACGGGCCGAGGACGACCGGGACAGGCTCGTGGTGGTCCTGGCCGGCTATCCGAACGAGATCAACGAACTGCTGGCCACCAAACCCCGGTCTGGCTTCCCGGTTTACCACGCGCGTGGACTTCCCCTCCTACTCGGCCTCCGAGCTGGCGCGCATCGGGCGCGGGATCGTGGAGGCGCAGGGGGACTCTCTGGACGAGGAGGCTGCCGTCGCACTGGACCTCTTCTTTCAGGAGGCGGTCGCCGGTGGGCTGATCGACCGGCTGGGCAACGGGCGCTTCGTGCGTGAGCTGTGCCGGAAGGCCGCGGCGTTGCGAGACCTGCGCCTGCACGAGGCCTACGGAGGCACCGACGCCCCGTCGCTGGAGGACATCACCACGCTGCGGCTGGATGATGTCAGGCTCGCCTACCGGGAAATGCGCGAAGGCGTCGCGGAGGCCTGACCCACAGCGTCCACCGCGGCTTGATCCCCCCGGCTTTTGGAGAACCGTCTTCGCTTCCTAATCCTGTTGTCAAGCTGCCGTAGTCACCGGCGGTGTCACTTCGTAGCACCGCCGGTCACGGATCAGAGCCCAGATGACGTTGACGCGTCGGCGGGCGAGGGCGAGCACGGCCTGGACGTGCTTCTTGCCCTCGGCGCGTTTGCGGTCATAAAACTTCCGTGAGTTCGGGTCGTAGCGGACACTGACCAGTGCGGAGGTGTAGAAGACGCGCTGGAGTCTTCGGTGGTAGGCGATTGGCCGGTGGAGGTTGCCGCTGACCTTGCCGGAGTCACGAGGAGCTGGAGCGACGCCGGCGAAGGCCGCCAAGGCATCTGGGGAATCGAAATCGTCCAGGCTGCCGCCGACAGCGGCGATGAACTCGGCACCGAGAACGGTGCCGATGCCCGGGACGCTCAGGACGATGTCGGCGAGCTCGTGTTCGCGAAACCGGCCCTCGATGAGCCTGTCCATCCCGGAGATCTGCTCGTTGAGGGCCATCACCTCCTCGGCCAGGGTGTGGACCAGCTTCGCGATGGTCTTCTCCCCGGGGACGGCGGTGTGCTGCCGCTCGGCGGCCTCGACTGCGGTTTCGGCCAGGGCTCTGGCGCATCGGACCTTGCGGTTGGTCAGCCACTTCGTCAGCCGCGCGACCCCGGCCCGGCGGATCGCGTCCGGTGTCTGGTATCCCGTCAGCAGCCTGAGCGGACCGGTGTTGGTCACGTCCAGGGCCTTTTCCAGGGCCGGGAACATGCTCAGCAGGGTGCCGCGCAGGCGGTTGACGACGCGGGTGCGGTCCTCGACGAGGTCGGCCCGGCGTCCGGTCAGCAGCTTCAACTCGATGGCGGCTTCGTCGCCGGGTTGGATGGGCCGCAGGTCGCGACGCATCCTGGCCTGGTCGGCGATGACGTAGGCGTCGCGGGCGTCGGTCTTGCCCTCGCCGCGGTAGCCGTCGGAGGCCCGGTTGACCAGGCGGCCAGGCATGTAGAGGACCTCCTGGCCGTGGTTGACCAGCAGGGCCAACAACAGTGCGGGTTCCCCGCCGGTCATGTCGATGGCCCAGGTGACCTGGCGGCCGTCGGCCAAGTCGAGGGCGTCGCCGATCAGCTTCAACAGCTCGGGCTCGTCGTTGGCCACCCGCCGCGACAGCAGCGTCTTGCCGTCTGCGTCCAGGGCGAGGGCGTGATGGTGGCCCTTGCCGCTGTCGATCCCCGCCCATATCCGGCTCATCGCGCTCCTGACGTGCGTGTTCATTCTGTATGTGCCACGGACGACCTCGCCGGCATTGCTCTACACAGCGACTTGTTCGCACTTCCTAATCGGCGGCCGAGTCGTCGTGGGGTGCCGGGCGGCGAAGCGATGCAAGCCACGAGGCGGCAGCCAACTGATAGCCACACCCAGCACCCCTGGGCGACCCAACCCTACGAATGGCTCGATCAACCCGATCAAGAAGGTAGAGCCGACTGAGTGTCGGCGGGGGCTGGCCTGTTCGGCTGTAGTTGCCGCCTCTGGGCGTCATAGTGCCGAGCACGGTGACCGCGGGTTGGCCAGTTTGGCTGGTCGTGGGTCCCGCACGGGCCCAACGGCCCCCTGCCGGCACCTGACTGTCCCGGGCCCATCAGGGGCCCGCCCGCGGTCGCGCATGAAGCCCCTGACGGGTGCTATCTGCTCGGTACCTGCAGGCCCTGCTGGGGAGTCGACTGGCGCACGTACACCACCGCGTGACGGTCGAGATGCCGCGGCTGGATCTTGCCGTCAACCCGGTTCCATGGAGCCGACGATGCCATCATCGCCTTCACCCCCGCCCCTGCCCGCTGCGGTCACCATCTGTGCCACCATCTCGGACAGCAACCGCAGCACCAGTTCCCGGTGCAGTCCCGGCACTGTCTCCCACAGGCCGTTCTGGGGAGTCAACGGCCGTCGTTGCACACCGAGCCCCACCGCCCTCGTCGACATCGGTCCGCCTCTGCAGCAGCCGACATACAACGGCAGCAGCGTCAAGCATGCCCTCCACCCCGATGACCGGGACATTCCCGGCCCCAGCGCCCTCTATGTGTGCAGTTCGGCTTGCTCCTTGAAGGCTGCTCCCACTGCCTCAAGGAATTCCTCAGTGGTCCTCAGTCGCTTGAGCGTCTCGGTTGTGTGGCTGCCGTCAGATGCGTTCACCCCCGCCCTGAAGGGCGGAGCACTGCGCAAGATCGAAGGTAGATCTGGGACTCCTGTGATCGGGGTGTGGTTTCGCAAGTCGCGGGCGAGGCGGCGGGAGCATCCGAGTGAGCCCGACCAACCCAGAATCAGATGTTCTCTCAGCGTCTTCTTAGCGCTGGCGGTTCGTACTGGCGCAGGAGCCGGATCGTGAGCGCGTAGCAGCCCGCTGCTATACCGAACAGTATGCCTGTGTCGGTCAGCCAATGGCTGAGCGTGTGATGCCATAGGGGGTCGGTAGCCGAAGGGGCCGACTTGTCCATCGGTCCGAGGAGTTGTCCGAGATCAAGGGTCACACCTTCCGATGCGATAGCCCAGCGCGACGGCGCCAGCCAGGCCACTTGTTCGACGCCAGGATTGTTGAAGAGGCGGAAGGTGATGCCTGAGAACAGGTACTGGAAGACAGAGAACAAAACCAACAATGGCATGGTGCTTTCGGCGGTCCTCGCCAGCGACGAGATGACTAGACCGCACATCATCGAGGTGAATCCGAGCGCTGTGATGACGAAGGTCATCTCGAGGACGGGGGTTCCCTTCACCACTATCCCATCGTTCGGTAGTGGGCGTGGTAAGAGGCCGAGCAGGCAGAGAATGATTCCTTGGAGGCTGGAGACCAGCCCCAAAACAGTGATTTTCGATATGAGGTAGGCCGATCTGGAGAGACCTGCGGCCCGTTCCCGCTCGTAGATCAGCCGTTCCTTGACCAGTTCACGGACGGAGTTTGCAGCCCCCATGAAGCAGGTGCTGATGGCGACGGATCCAAGGATCGTGCCGGCGTCGAGGTTCGGCATGCCACCAGGTGCCCTGCGAAGGCCGAAGTCTGCAGGTATGACGGCGCAAGCCAAGCCCAGGACAATGGGCAGGAATGCCAGCAGGCCGACGAACCTTCGGTCAGAGGCCATCACCGCCAGTTGGCGACGGACCAGCCCGGACAGCTGGGCCATCCAACGAGGCGGTTTTGGCATAGGGACGGCCTCAGGGAGCATGGGTGGCTCCTGCTTCGAGGCGTCTGCAGAAACCGCCTGCTGCTGATGCCCACGCCACCTGCGGGACCAGTCGCGGTCGCGGTGCTTCTCGAAGGCAGAGAAGACGTCGGCCCACGTAGTCTGCCCGAAATATTCGAGTGCCTCGGCCGGGGGGCCAAAGTAGGCCAGGGACCCCCCAGGTCCCAAGACCAATACCTGGTCGCACAGCTCCAATTCCCCGACTGAGTGTGTGACCACCAGCACGATCCGGCCGTCGTCTGCGAGCCCCCTCAGCAAGTGCATGACATCGCGGTCCATGCCCGGATCCAGGCCGGAGGTCGGTTCGTCCAGGAACATGAGCGAGGGCTTGGTCAAGAGTTCCAGAGCGACCGAGACGCGCTTGCGCTGCCCTCCGGAGAGTGCGGAGATACGTTGGTCGGTGTGAAGGCCGAGTCCCAGCTCAGCCAGTACCTCTTCAACCCGACGGTCGCGCTCCGTCGGCCCTGTGTCACGGGGGAAACGCAGTCTGGCGGCATGACGGAGCGCGGACCGCACCGTGAGCTGCGGGTGGAGAACGTCATGTTGAGGAACGAGGCCGATATGCTGACGCAGTTCGGCGAATCGCTCATGTAGATTCCGGTTTTCGTAGAGCACTTCGCCTTGGACGTCCCGCTGGAGGCCCGTCAGGGCGCGCAGTAGGGTTGATTTTCCGGAGCCAGACGGACCGACCACCGCGACCAGGGCTTTCGAAGGCACCGTGAAGCTCACCTTGTTCAGCAGGGTTCGGTTGCCCTTGCCGTGCTTGACCCGGACGGTGAGCTGACGGACGGTCAACGACGGCTGTTCCAGGCTCCAGTCCCACATGGTGCCGTCGGCCGCTTTGGCATCGGTAGCCTCGGGTAGCGGGACGGCGATGGCCGAGCCGTTCACTCCGGCCTCGACGAGGAGCGCGGGAGCGTGGCTTGAGCGGCGATGACGACCGTTCCCCGAGAACATGCGAGGACCTTTCGTGGCGCGGTTCATGATGGGGCGGTGACGCCACTGCCTATGACCTCTCGGGCACAACAGCGGCTTGACAACAGCATCAGGAGGTCTGGTAGCTGTGCAGACCGGGCACCCGCAGGGTGCCGCCGAACTGAGCCGCCTGGGTCACCTTCACCTTGGTGAAGTAGATCACCGGGATGTTCAGCGGAGGTGGGCTGCTCGGGCTGAATGTCACCGGGATCAGGCCGAACAGGTTGCCGGAGATACTCTCGGTGTAGAGGGTCGTGGCGCCGTTGCGGATCGTGGACGTCGAACCGGCGGCCGCCTGTACGTGGTAGGTCTTGCCGGACAGGTGGTCCTTCACGATCTGGTGCAGGTTGCCGATGTCGATACCACCGGATACGACGAACTTGAGCGCCTTCTTGGTCGTCCCGCTGGCCGTCTTCACGTCGACGATGCCCTGGTAGTCCGCACCCTTCAGCAGCAGCGAGCTCGCTTGCAGGTACCAAGGGTCCTGTGCCACGGGCACCTTGTTGTCAACGCCGCCTGTCGCGCTCGTGGCCGTGGGGCAGTTGGCTGCGGACGGGCTCGGCGAGGACGTCGCTGCGTCGGCGGCGCTCTTGACGGCCTTTCTTGCATCCTGGGCGGACTTGGACACTGTGTCCGTAACGGCTTTGGAGGTGTCTTTGACGGTCTCGGTCGTGTCCTTGGCCTCGCCTGACACGCCGGAGGTCGTGGCGGACGGCGTCGTCGCGGAGAACGAGCCGGAGCTCGAACTGCCGCCGCCGAGGATCCTTCTGATCGCACCGCTGATGGTGTCCAGCAGGCCGCCGCCGTGGCTCGCGGACCTCGACGGGGCGGACGTCGAGCCGCTCCCGGACGACGAAGACGACGAAGACGACGACGTGGCCGACGGCTCGGGCGTGGCCTTGTCCGCGGACCGGGCGGCGCGATCCGATGGGGACGGCGAGGCCGAGACACCGGCTCGCTTCAGGGCCTCCACACAGTTCTTGTATTCGTCGGCCGTGAGGCCCTTCGACGACGAAGACGACGAGTTGCTGTCGGCGGAGGCCAGCGAGGGCATGAAGCTCATCCCCATGATGACCGCCGTCGGCATCGCCACCAGGGCTGTCGTCTTGTCGGCGGACATCTGGAACCTGTTGAACAGAGGCTTCCTGCGGGCCGCATGGCGTGGCCTGGCCTTCACACGGGACTCGTCCCTGTCCATGGGTGCAGCTTCGAGGGCACCGTCCTCGCCCGGTCCGTCCTCGCCCGGTCCGGCCTTGGCCGACGGTCCCGGCTGCGGTGGCGCGCCCGGCGCCCAGGCCACGGCCATCGCTCCGCCGATGAGGGCGAGCAGGAAGCCCATGACGAAGCCGCCGAAGTTGGACACGGGGAGGGACACCAGCGCCAGCAGGATCGCGGCGACGCCCGCGAAGGTCCGTACGTGCTGCTGGAACCACAGGCTGATACCTAGAACGACGAGCAGCACGCCGATGATCAGGGAGCCGGCCCCCGCCGTAGTCGCCATCGTCAGCGTCAGATGCCCGACCTGGAGGTGGAAGTACGGGAAGTACATGATCGGAACACCGCTGAGCAGGACGTACAGACCGGCCCAGAACGGACGGGTGCCCCGCCAAGCGCGGAATTGCAGCCTCCGGCGGGTGAACTGGCTGGATGCGGAAGGAGTCTCGGCGCTCATGGAAAGCAGCTCCCTGGTGCGGCGTTGCTGTGGTGGTGAGGGGCTCGGCGCATGAAGACGCGGCCGGAGTGCGGACGGGCGGGGCGCCACCGGCTCCTCCGCGCATCAGTGAGTGCTCAGTAGCACTCGTGCGAACCTGCCGGCAGCGACGTCTTCAGGCCGCTCAGCTTGAAGGTTTCGGCAGCGGTCGCCCACACCGGGGTCTGGCAGCGGGCCGCACGAGGTGCTGTTGGCCGAGCTGGGGTCGCGGACCAGCTGAGCATGTGCCGGGCGGCGATCGGCGCGTCCCACGTCTTGGCGTCAAGGGTTGCCCACAACCAGTCGGAGCCCGGTCGGCCGACGCCGGACGGGCTTGTTCCAAGTGCCACATCCGCGCCAGGCGACGCCGGGTCAAGCCGAGGCTCCGGCATCGTCGACGGCCGCGGCGAAGCAGAAAACTTCGCCAGCCGGGGCCGAGGCCCGGCTGATGATCGCCACGTGGATCGCGGACTTCTACGCGGACCATCACCGAAGCTCGGGTCTCACTTGTCTCAGGAGTCACAAACTGCATGAAGAGGTCCTTCACGGCCCAGAGGATTGACAGTCCCCCGTTGGTGCCAGCGGCCCTGGACCGCCTCGATCTCCACTTCGACCATGACGGTGTCGCCGATCAGCGCACGTCCTCCGGCCAGAGGCACATCGCCTGTCACTCTGAGCTGGGAGCGGCTGATGCAGGAGAAGGCCCGAAATCCCGCCCGAGTCCGGCCTGTTACGTCCGTATCCACACCGGGGAGGAACAAGTCGAAGTCGACCGAGCACATCTGGCCCCGGAGGGTCGGGTGCCCCTCGATGATGTGCCGACCGACCTTCGTGCGGATTCGCGAGGACTGGAACGATGCAGGGGGGCGGGTGTCGCTGTCGAGGACAGTCAGCGGCACGGATGTGCTTGTCCCGCTCGGCGTTGCGGGTGTCGACCAATGTGCAGTCGATCTCTGCCCGCACGCTGGACCGTGCGGGCTCGTTCCCAACGGTGATGGTTCCGGAGAACCTTGTGAAGCCGCCTCGCATCCGGATCATGAGGTGACGTACGGTGAAGTCGACTTGGGAGTGAACGAGGCCGATCTGCCACACGCCGGTGAGCTGATCAAAGTCGACGGGGGCGGCCAGCATGATGATCTCCATCGGTATGTGGGTCGAGGTGCGGTGCAACAGTCGTCGTTATGTACGTCGTTGATGACCGCGAATGTTCAGATCTCCGCGAGGCATCTGTGCGGAAGCGAAGTCGGTGCTCGGCGATGACGCCGCGCCGGTCGAGCCGATCGAGCGGTACCTGACCTACCTCACCGGAATCGAGCGGTCACCGAACACGGTCGGTCAAGGCGTACGCGCACGATCTGAAGGACTGGTTCTCCTGCCTCGCCGCGATGGCCGACCTCGAAGTGAGCGTGGACCTGTCGCCGGAGGAGTTCCTCAGCCGGCGTGCGTCAGGGGGTCCAGCGCGCCCACACCAGTCCTCGCCGGCGCATGCCGGTGGGGGCGGGAGCGAAGGAACGGCGGCCTTCGAGCCGCACCTGGTCAAGATGGACAGCGCCGGTGAATGGGCAGGCGGACACATCGATGTCGGTCGGTTTCGCCCATGTTCACGCTGAAGTTGAGGGTGCGGGATGGATGGAGTGGTCGGCGCGTACGCCCTGCGGTGAACCGCCCCGGTGCGAATGGAGCACGGCATCCACGACCCAGGTCATGGATGCCGTGACGCCGTCAGCCGTGCCGGGATCCTGAAGCTGCGGCCCGGCCGCCGGGTGGCAGTTGCGCGGCGATCCGGCGCTCCAGCCATGGGGTGACGTAGTCCATGCCTGCCGCGGTGAAGTGGACGCCGTCACCCGTCGGATAGAGCTGCTTGCCGTCGGGCGTGTACTGGATGCATTCCCTGCCGTGCGGGCACAGGAAGCCGCCCAGGTCGAGCAGCCGGACCTGCGGGCCCGCCGAGCGGATGAAGGAGGTGACCAGACTGTCATAGCACCGGCCCCAGGCGGCGGTTCCGGCACCCGTCTGGGTTCGTTCACTCGTCAGCAGAACGGGAGTGCGCGGTGCGGCCCTGGCCCAGATGACTGCTGCGCTGTGCAGTCGATCGAGGTAGCGGGTGCGGTACTGGCCGTCGCAGGGCGACAGCCAGTGGCCGTCGATGCGTTGCAGGACCGCGTCCCAGCCCAGGTGGACCACGATGGCGTCCGGTGCGTTGTCGTTGATGAGCCGCTGCCAGGTGCGCGGCCACTGGCGGCACGCGTCCCAGTTCCCGACAATCTTGCCTATCCGGTCCTTGGTCTCGTCCGGGCTCATGATGCCGCAGCCCGCCAGACCTCCGTCGGCCACGCTGAAACGGCCGCCGTGCCGGGCAAGCGCCGTGGCGAGATCGTTGGCGAGCGAGTCGCCGAGGGTGAGCACCATTGGTTCACCGTCGCGATGCATGCGGTGCTCCACGGTGATCGGCAGATAGTGGGCCGACATCACGATCGCGGTGCAGGTCAGTGCGGACACGGGAACGGCGCGCCTGGCAGGCCAGTTGCGTCGCCGTAGCCTCTCGGTGAACCCGTAGTGCAGGAACAGCGAGCAGAGCCAGGTCGTGCAGCCTCCCACGATCAGCAAGGCGTAAGGCTCGATCTGCGGCTCGGCGTTCTGGAGCAGCCAGTAGACCGGGAGATGCAGCAGGTACATGCTGTACGACATGCGGCCTATCTCGGCCAGCGGCTTGGCGGACAGTGCCTTGACGAGCATGCCCCGGTCCCGGCAGAGCGTAGCCGTCAGCGTGGCGATGAGCGCGGCGACCACCGCGAACCCACCTTGGTACAGCACCGGTTGGTGGTAGCTGGTGACCAGGGCGCTCGCCGTCAGGACAGCCGTCAGGCAGGCCAGGCCCACCGCGGTGGGCAGTGTGCGCATCACGCGTTCCGGGAGCAGTGTGCGGCGGTGGGGCGGGCGGCGCTGGTGTGCCAGATGTACCAGGCAGGCGGCAGTGGCACCGGCGAGGAAGCCCACGGCCCGGGTGTGGGTGCCCAGATAGAGGGCATCGGAGTTGGTCCCGTTGAAGAGGAGGGGCGCGACGGCGGCGGAGCCGGCGAAGAGCGCCAGCACGCTCACCGCCACCGGCCCCCTGCGCCGCCGGAAGACCCACCACAGCAGGGCCAGGATCAACGGCCACACGAGGTAGAACTGTTCAGTGATGCTGAGCGACCACATCGCTCCGAGCGGCTGGATCTGCCCGAACTGGTCCCAGTACCCCTGATTGCGCGCGATCTGCGCCCAGTTGGCGACCTGGAACAGCGCGGCAGCGGCCTGCGCACGGATGTCGCGCGCCTGTTGCAGCGAGTCCAGCAGATAGCCGAAGGTGATGACGATGGCCAGAACGGCCATCAGGCCGGGCATCAGCCGCTTGTAGCGGCGCAGGTAGAACCGGCCGATACGGATACGACCGGTCTGCTGTGCCTCGCGCATCAGCAGCAGCGTGACGAGGAAGCCGGAGAGGACGAAGAAGGCGTCGACGCCGAAGAGTCCGCGTGCGAACCAGTCGGAGTGGTACAGGAGCACGGAGAGGATCGCGATACCGCGCAGCCCGTCGACCGCGGGGAAATGATGGTTGCGCAGACCGGCGCGGTGCGGTTCCGGGGTCGGGTTCCCGGGCCGGGTTCGGTCAGGCGGCGTGTCGGTGCTGACGGTTAACGTCGTCTTGGACACGGTGATGTCCTTGTGTGTGGGGGGAAGTGAGATGTCGTGCGCAGGCGTGCGGGGGAGGCGGCCGGTCAGGCCGGTTTTGCGATGACCACGAACGCGTTGTCCTGACCGCGCAGGAACCGCAGCAGCCCGCGGAAGCCGCCCATGCCCTCCCAGAGCGAGAAGACCGGGATCAGCAGCACCACGGCGATGGATTCCCAGAGTCTGCGTCGGCCGTCCGACGACGCCGTGGCGTTGATCCGCAGGCCCTCCCAGTACATCCACACCACGTAGGCCATGTTCAGCGCCCACAGCGGGAGGACCCAGACGCTCGCCGGGGAGGTGTTGAGGTCGTCCATTAGTGCCCCGCCGAGCAGGACGACGGCGACATGCTGCAACGGGCCGAGCACCCAGGTGCTGACGCAGTAGCCGAGCAGGAGCCGATTGCGCAGCGGGATCTCACGGTTGAGTGCCAGTTGGATCAATCCCCAGGCCCAGCGCTCGCGTTGCCTGACGAAGTCGCGGACGGTGGCGGGCGAGGCCCCGTAGCAGCGGCCGGAGAACCAGGCGCTGCGCCCGCGATATCGGGTGCAGAAGTTCAGCGCGAGTTGGGCGTCCTCGACGATGGCCTGCGGCCCGAAGTCCCAGCCGATGCTGGCTTCGACGCTGGCCCGGATCAGCAGCAGTTCACCGTGGAGCCCGACGCGCGGGGTGCCGCCGCCGGTGAGGACCGCGAAGCGGGTGACGTCGTCGGCCGGCCGGACAGCGTCGGCCAGCCAGGTCAGCTTGTTGACGGCGTGGTCTCGCGGATAGGTGAGGATGCCCTGGGCCAGGTGCTTTGCCTCCGGGCCTGCATCGCGCTGCTCATGGATGAAGTGCGCGAGCTGTTCCGCCGTGTCGGGACCGACGCCGGTGTCGTCGTCCATGTGGAGAACCCAGACGTCGTCGGTGGCTTCGGCTTCGCCGATGCGTATTTCGTGGGCGTAGTGGTTGGCGCGCGCCTTGAATCGCGTGCCCCGCGGTGTTTCATAGGCGCGGGGCACGGCCACCACGCGCAGCAGAGGATTGCCGGCGGCCAGTGCGTCGATGGAATCTTGTGCCTCGCATCCTTCCTCGGTGACGATGTCCACCCGTAGTCGGGGGAAATACCGTGGAAGGAACTCGCCGTAGGTGAGAACGGAACGCCTCAAGGCCGGAAAGGTGTCGGTCCGGCCGATCGTGGGGACGACCACCACGAGCTTTTCGGTGCGCACTGGTTGGGCCGGTTCACGATGGTGCTGTTTTCTCAGTCGGCGCCGTGTCAGTACGACGCCGGTGATTCCGACCGCGGAACTCGCCGTGGGAAGCGTCCATAATACGGTCACCGTCCAGCCGGTGAGGCCTGCGCCGGGCCGGAAGAGCCAGAGGGAGAAGGCCAGCACACTACCGTACACCAGAAGGATCGGCACAATTCCGGGAAGCCATGCGGAGTGCCGACTGGCATGGGCTGTGCCGCCTCGCGATAACGGGACGGATTCCTTCTGAGGGAGAGTCACAGTACTCCTGCTTGCAGATGGTTTATAGTGATGGATGCAACTGGCATGAACATGACTCCATCTATCTATCAGGTTGCCCACGGGCGCCGCGAGCACCCGATGTTGCTGACGCGTAAATCCTTTGTGAAGGCCCTTCCTGTTCGTTGAGAATTTGACGTCATCGGATGGAATTGCGAACCGGCAACGAGGAGGTGAGGCTCTGCCATGAGGCGTCGCACTGCGATCATCGGTGGAGGTACCGCGGTGATCGGCGGTTTCGCACTGGCGGCCGAGGCCCTCAAGTCGCCTGCTTCCCCGGGGGGTTCGCCAGTCCAGGAGGACCGCCTTGCCCTCCGCGATCCCCGGTCCTCTCCCGCCGCCCGCTCGGTGTACCGAATGCTGGTCGCCCTGGAGAACGCGGCTCGCGACGGGAGGCCGGGGCGGACGGTCATCGGTCAGCATGTCGAGTTGCACAACGAGCTCTACAACCCCGACTACGGCGACCGCCATGGCACCAAACCGCCCGGCTACTACTATCGGAAAGCCCGCGACATCAGCGGAAGGCTCCCCGGATTCCTGGAAGTTGACCTCGGACCCGGCTATGAACAGCCGGGCTGGGCAGTCGGCCGTCCTCGAAGCTACTCACTGGCCACCTGGCCCAGTGGACGTACCGCCTGGTCGTACACCGACGACGCCGTGGACCTTGCCACCGGGGTATGGTTCGGGCTGCCGCGCGCGTCCGTCGGCACATACAGCCCCGACGGACGGGACGGAAGGCACCACGGCAGCGGGAGTGTCCTGCCGGACAACGGCGGCGGACCGGCGGGCCTGGTCGGCATGTCCTTCCACCAGCCGTGGCCGGGCAGTCCCGTCAAGGGCTACCGGGAAACCCTCCACGAGAACTCACCGGCCGTCACCGACCCCGGCTGGATCGAACGTGTGCTGACCCCCGGCACCACAGAACACCAAGCGCTCATCCTCGACTGGTCCTTCCTCGCCGACCACCTGGGCTATCTCGCCGAGCACGACGTCCCGGTACTGCTGCGCCCGTACCACGAGATGAACCCGGCGGGCGGCAGACCCGGTTTCTGGTGGTCCGGGCTGCCGCCTGAGCGTTACCAGGCGCTGTGGCGGACCCTGTACGCGTATCTGGTCGGCTCGCGCGGTCTGCACAATCTGATCTTCGTCTGGTCCCCGGCCGTCTGGGACGGCGTCCACGGCAGCGAGCCGGGGGCGTACTACCCGGGGACCGATTATGTCGACGTGGTCGGCGTCGACGACTACAGCGGAGGTCCGGACCGGCCCTTCGGCGGCGGTCCGTGGACGAAGAAGTGGTACGACGGGCTCGCCGGCTACGGCAAGCCCCGGGTCATGGCCGAATCCTTCCACGTACCGCTCAACGCCTACCAGCGGCGGACGCTGGACGTCACCCCGTGGGTGCTCTGGACGGTCTGGGGACAGGCTCTGACCCAGCACAACGTCTCGGGCCCGCAAGGGATGAACACCCCGCAGGACGTGCGGACCACCTACGGCTCCCCGCAGATCCTCACCGGCGGACACGGGCCTACGGGACCCGACGGTTGGTCGTGGGCCTCGCTGCATCCGTGATGAGCCGGTCGGGGACGGCGAAGCCCCGTCGGGCCAGCAGCGGCCGGACCTCGTGCTCCGCCCGGGTGATGGTGGTGCGGCTGAGCCCGTACAGGGCGGCGAGTGCCGCGTGCGGCGGTTGGAGGCGCAGTAGAGCCAGAGTGACCAGAACGCGGTCGGTGAAGACCAACTGGCGGTTGGGGCCGGCGCCGACGGCGGGGCGCCGGGGTCCGCCGCGCCGCTCCTGGAGGGCGGACTCGCATCGGGCGCTTCACGGATGGGTCAGCTCCTCGATCAAATCGTCGAGATGTGCACACGATAGGCCGCAGAAGGCAGGATGGGACAGGGCCGCGCGGGTCGGGTGTCGCGTTACAACCTCCCCAACCCGTACGGCCGTTGTCACGTCACGGCTGATGCTCCGCTACCGCGCACAGAGGATGTCGGCGTGGCCCGAGCCTCAACGTCCGTTGAGTGAGCGTCACTTCTGCTCGTGGTAGCTGATGTGGTGTTTGGCTGCGATGGGGTTGATCTTCGCGGGATCCAACTGTCCGTCGGTGAACACCGCGGGCCCCGCCTCGATCAGGTCCTCGACGTAGTGCTCCCAGCCTCCGGGCGAGGAGATCTGCAGGACCCGAGGGGGCGGGTCGGAGGCGCGGCGCAGGGAGTGAGGGACGCCGCGGGGCAGTAGAGCGAAGGTCCCCTTCGTGGCCGAGTACTTCCGGTCGCCGAACTCGATCTCGAGGACGCCGTCCAGCACGTAGATGCACTCGTCCGCCTGGTGGTGGGTGTGCCAAGGGATGTCCTTCGCCACGGTTACCTCCAGCAGCGAGAACCGGCCTTCCGTGTCGTCGGTCATCGCCTTGACGGCGAACGCGGGTGGCAGCGGGATTCGCCCCGGCCGGGCGGCACCTGGCTCCAGCAGGATGAAACGGCCTTCAGGCATGGGTGTAGCCCTCCTCGCATGGCATAATCGGAACCGGAATCCGATTCCGGATCAATTTAGAGGGAGGAGCGCACACCTTGTCAACGCCATCGACACCCGCCGGCCGGAAGCCGCGCGCCGACGCAGAGCGCAACCGCGCCCGAGTGCTGGCTGCAGCGCGTGCCCTGTTCGAGGAACGCGGCGACGACGTCCAGATGCCCGAGGTGGCACGGGCCGCCGGGGTCGGTATGGGCACCGTGTACCGGCACTTCCCGACCCGGCAGTCCCTCGTGGAGGCCGCAGCAGAACTCCGGTTCGCCGAGATCCTCCGGTTCGCGCGCACCGACTGCCTGCGTGACCCGGAGTCAGGCCAGGGACTGGCCCGGTATCTCCGCAATGTCGGTCAGATACTGGCCGAGGACCAGGGACTGTCCGCCGCCGCGGCGGCGGCTGTGGGATCGTCGGCTCCCAGGGGGGAAATGCTTGCTCAGCTCGAACTCGCGGTCGGAACACTCATCGACCAGGGACGGTCAGCCGGAACCCTTCGGAGCGACCTCACCGTTGCGGACGTCTACACGCTCGTCGGCGCCCTGTCCGCAGTCATCCGCACCGGCAGCGGCGACTGGCGCCGCTTCATCGACCTCGCCCTCGACGGCCTGCGCCCGCGCAGGGACAACTGATTCGATGTGCCCCACTGTCCGGCAGCCACGCCTCCAGGCGGCCGGAGAACACACCCTGGGCTCGGTCACCGACTGTGGCGCCGTGGACGCACACCGGCAGACTCATCGAGAAGGAGCGGACTCACCACATCCCGGGCTCCGGGCTGCACCGGCGGCCGGACGATCGCTCGGCCCCACGGCCAGGCGCTGTCGTTGGGGAGGTCCTGGCCACCGGTGCCGACCCACCGCATCTGACCGCGATCTTCGACCTCTCTCCGAGACCACGGCAGTGAAGTACGCGACCCTCACCCGCCAGCTCCTCCACGACCCAGCCAAACTGTCGGGCGACATCGGGTAGCCCTCTGCAGCGACATGAGAAGGACTCAGGGCCGCACCGCACGCGGACCCCCCACGGGGCAACCCCTCACCGCGCCCCCGCGGCCTCCCACTCCTGGTGCGTGATGTGGACACGGTGCCACAGCTCCGCCCGTGCGGGGGCGTCGACGTCGGTTCAGGTTGAGCCGGAATACGCTGGCCAGTACGTCGTACCAGTCGTCGGCCGAGTCGATGGTCCGCTCGCCCGTGCCTCCGGCGTCGATCCGGAGCAGCACACAGCCGCGCAGCACGTCCACGCCCTTGGCGTCGCGGAGCTGGGTGGTGAGGACCGGGATGAAGCCGGGCTCGGGGAAGGTGGGGTGACAACGGGGCGTGCTCCGCGGCGAAGGAGGACAGCTCCACGGGGTCCGGCGCGAAGTCCATCGCCAGGAACGCGCCGCGGGGGGCATGGGTGAACCGCCAGCCGCCGTGCTCACCGCTGAACCGGTGCCTTCGCATTGGCCAGTTCGGGGAGGCTTCCGCCCACGCGTCGCGGATGAAGCGGCTGATCAGGGTGCGCAGGATGGGCTACTGGCTGATCAGAAGGTCCCGGTTGAGAAAGACCTCCAGGTCCCGGCGCTGTCCTTCGGCCAGGGCGGTGTTGTACAGGCTGATCCTGGACTTGAGGCCGGTCAGATCGTAGGAGTGGCGCCCGGGCCAGACGACGTGCAGCGGCAGGTCGATGGTGCCTTGGGCGGGGCCGCTCAGGTTCTCCAGGCGGGCCGGCAGCCGGTGGCTGTACCGGGCCCCGCAGCACCTGGGCGGCGTCGGGGACGGGCGCCGGGGGGACATGACGACGATAGAGCCAGTATCGTCTGCCGGGCCGCGTCAATCGCCCCTTACGCCCCGGCCGTGCCACCGGTGCCGTCCGGTATCAGGCCTCGCCACCCGGAACGGCGGAGCTCGTCCGTCAACGCGGCGTACTCCTTGCTGGTCATCGTCTGCCAGGTCATCGCGCCGTCAAGCCAGCGAGGAATGATGACGAGAGCCGGCTCAGGACGCTGAAGGGCAGCGCCGACGCTTCGACGAACTCCATGTCGAAAAGGTCGGGCAGCGGCGGACCGGGGGGAGGAAGAGCTGCGGCCAGCGCGCAGGGGCACAGGCTCGTCCCGGCCGGCAAACTGAGCGGTGAGCGTGCGCAGACCGTCCTCGAACCAGACACTGCGGACATCCTCTGCGCGGATCAATTCCCTCCACGTGCCGCCGAGCTTGTAGACGTGAGAGCCGGTGGGACACTGCCTCTTTCTCCGGCTACTCGCCCGTGACGCCGTCGGCGATCTCCCGGACGATGTCAAGGTGCCCGACATGCCTCGCGTACTCCTGGAGCAAATGGAACAGAACCCAGATCAGCGTTGGCCGCTCCTCCTCCGGCGGGACCCGGCCGCCGAGAGTGGCCATCCGGTCCTCCAGCCGCGCGCCGGAGACGATCGCGCGGGATCGCTCGCACTGGGCGCGGAAGAACGCCGTCACATCCTCGACGGTTTCACCCGCCTCGACGCGCCATCTGCCGCCCCGGGCTTCCATATCGCCCCACGGCTGTTCGACCTGTTGGCCGGCGAAACCCCACTGCAGCCAGCGCAGCTCCACATAGGCCAGATGCTTCAACAGCTCCAGCGGCGCCCAGCCGGATGGCAGCAGGCTGCCCCGCAACTCCTCGTCGGTCAGGCCGTCCAGCTTGCGCAGCACGGCGTCACGGTAGAAATCCAGATAGCCCGCCAACAACTCGGCTGGGCTGGTGAGCGTGACATCGGGCTCCGGCGGGGGCTCGGCTTTAGCAGTCATGACAGGTGATGTTAGGCAGGGCTCCACAGGCACGCTACCCGATCGCAGCATCCCCGGGTTCTCTCCGAGTTATGGCCGTTGATCGCACGGCATGCCGGCGGGCAGACTGGTGCGGCTTTTCCCGGGGGAGGGATCTTGTGCTGGGGGACTGCACCGCCGAGGCTCCGCGGCAGTGGCCCGGGGCGCGGGTGGCGGTCGGCCGCGGAAGGTCTTCGTCAGCTACTCCCGGCGCGACTTCCACGCTGCGGAGGCGGTGACCGCGGCCCTGTGGGCGCACGAGCCGCTGGATCCTTGGTTCGATCTCGAGCGGCTGCGTCCTGGGATGGACTGGGAGCTGCCTGGGAAGACGCGCTGGCAGCCCACCTCGCTGAACTCCCCACGGTGTACGCCGTCCACCAGCGTGCCGTGCTCGATCTCCTTGGAGGCTGACGTACCAGGCTCGTCCCAGTCTTCTCCCAGATCCGCTCCCAGCAAGTCCCCATCTCCGTCTCTGGGACCAATTCGAGGGCTGAACTTGTCCTTTAACCTCTGTCCGCTTGGGTCTGCGGGCGCCTCTCCAGTAGGGCGGTCACGCCAGATGTTGGCGGGCAGCCGGAGTAGGCCAGAAACAGGAAACAGGCGTGATCCGGGGGAGCGTGGCCGCTTCGCCGGACGCGGTATGACCGGCGTCGCTACGTTGAGCAGATGACGGACGAACGAGGCTCCAGGCATGAGGGTAATTGACAGACGAGCAGGCAGCCCTGCTGGTGAAGTCTTTCACCGAGACCATTAACGAGGCCAGGCATATCTCCTCCAACGGCACATCGAGGCGATCCATACCGAGAGCGATGCCGCCTTCACCCAGTGCCGGCCATTGGTCAAGCGCCTAGAAGTGACTGGCCGGTTCTCATGGCAACTCGTCTGAGGTGGACGCAGTTTTTCAGGGAGGAATTCATGAGTGTCAGTGTTCCGGTCCTCGTTTCGCGTTTCCCCTCTCGGCTACATCCGGAGTATCCCGAGGTGCGGCGGGCTTGTGAGGAGTACTACGAGCGTCGGCTTCAGTGGCTGGCCGAGAAGACCGACGACGTCACCCACGGATTTTACGTTGACTGTGGTGCGTACTACTGCGCATACGTCTATCCGACAGGGGAGCTGTCTTCGGTGAAAGTGATGGCGCGATTCTACTCTTTCTGGGTCATGTTGGACGATGTCGTCGACAATTCGACGGATCCCCGGAAGGTGGCGCTCTTTCTGGATCGGTTGGAGTCGGCGTTCCTTGGAGAAAAGGTGGAGGGGTATGACGTCGTTGCGGATCTTCTTGCTGTGGCGGAACGCCATGGTGTGGAGAGTCGGAAGATGGCGCTGGGAAGGTTCCTGGAGTGGATCGAGGTGACGCGGCGACTGCGGGAGATCGAGATCAAGCAGGAGGCGGTGACGCTGGAGGGGTACATGGCCTTGCGGCAGACGAATGCAGCGATGTGAACCGCCCCGGTGCGAATGGAGACTCGATTCAATGTAAGGATCAGAGTCATGGCACGTCCCTCCTCCTACCCGCCTGAGCTGCGCAAGCGCGCGGTGCGCATGGTCGCCGAGGTCCGCGGTGACTACCCGAACGAGTCCGCCGCGATCAACGCGGTCATGACGAAGCTGGGCATCGGCTCGCGCGAGACGCTGCGCAAATGGGTCCGGCAGGACCAGATCGACTCCGGACAGCGTCCGGGGACGACGACGGAGGAGTCCGCGCAGATCAAGGCGATGAAGAAGGAGATCGCCGAACTCAGGCGAGCCAACGAGATCCTGAAGGCCGCGGCGAGTTTCTTCGCGGCCGAGCTCGACCGGCCACACACGCTCGTAGCGTTCATCGACGAGCACCGGGACCGCTTCGGCGGTGTCGAGCCGATCTGCCGCGTGCTGACCCAGCACGGCTGCAAGATCGCCCTCTCCACCTACTACGCCTGCAAGAAACGCCTCACGTCGCCCTCGCCGCGATCGGTGCGGGACGAGGAACTCAAGACCCTGATCAAGGAGGTCCACGAGACCAACTACCGCGTATACGGGGCCCGGAAGATCTGGCGGGCACTGAACCGGAAGGGCCATGACGTGGCCCGCTGCACCGTCGAACGCCTGATGCGCGAGATCGGCATCGCCGGAGCAGTGCGCGGCAAGAAGGTGATCACCACCATCTCGGACCCGGCCGCCGCCAGGGCCCCGGACCGCCTGGATCGCGACTTCGTCGCCCCGGCCCCCAACCGCACCTGGGTAGCCGACTTCACTCACGTCGCCGCGGGGACGGGCGTCGTCTACGTCGCCTTCGTCGCGGACACCTTCTCCCGCCGCATCGTCGGCTGGTCCGCCGCGATGTCGAAGGAGACCCAACTCGTCCTCGACACACTGGACATGGGTCTGTGGCAGCGCGACCGTGAAGGCCGCCCACCCGTCCCCGGCGAGCTGGTTCACCACGCGGACCACGGCGCCCAGGGCGGATTCAACTGATCGTCGCAACGCTGGCTTGCGCTGATTGTAGATAGCCGTCGAGGGCTTCGGCGGGGGTCTTCCAATCGAGGGTCTTGCGGGGGCGGGAGTTGAGGACCGAGGCGATGGCTGCCAGCTCGTCGGCGCTCCATCTGGACAGGTCGGTGCCCTTGGGTGCCCTCGGAAAGTACTGGCGTAGCAGGCCGTTGGTGTTTTCGTTCGTGGCGCGCTGCCAGGGAGCGTGCGGGTCGGCGAAGTAGACCGGTAGTCCGGTCTCGATGGTGAGTTGGGCGTGAGCGGAGAGTTCCTTCCCGCGGTCCCAGGTCAGTGACCGGCGAAGCTGGTCGGGCAGCGTGGACATCGTGGTGGCCAGGGCGTCCTTCATGGCGACGGCGCCGTAGCCGGCCAGCGCGGGCCCGTTCTTGGTGCGCGGGATCGTGCCGTAGCCCTCGGCCCGTGGCAGGTGAACCAGCATCGTGTAGCGGGTGGTGCGTTCCACGAGCGTGCCGGTCGCCGACCGGTTCAGCCCGATGATGAGTCGGGTAGCGGGGACGCATTGCTGCGTCCCCGCCCCCTCAGAACCGTGCAAGCAGCTGTTCACCGCACACGGCTCAAGCAAGCCCCGAGGGCTTGCGGTCAGGAGAAGGTGCGAGGTTTGTCGGATCGGCGGCTCCATTCCGCCGTTGACAGTGGGTGTGGAGGAGACGGATTCGCTGATCGTCCGGCGAGCCCCCGCCCGGGAATGCGACGTACTGCTTGGAGATCGCCTTCCTGAGGACGGCCCGCCATGCTTCCCAGTCCTGTGGGCCTCGCGGCGGGTGGTCAGCGTGCAGCAAGAGTCCTCCACAGATCGGGCAGCGACCTTGTTGTGCCTGGAGCAGGCGCACGGTCATGCCGTCGACCGGCGGGGGTGGTCCTTTGCGACGCCGCTCGGCCCAGTACGACTCCAGCGCCGGGGCGTCCGGGGACGCCCTGCCCTTGACCAACTGGTGCCGGACGATCTTCGTCCAGGAGAACTTGAGGAGATAGGCGCCGCTGATGCGGTCGCCGAACACCCACCGGTCCTTCCTGGCCTTGTTGAACCGGCCGAAGTACTTGTCGGATATCCAGTGCTTCGGCTTGTTCGGGTGGCTGTGTTTGGCCCACTTGTAAGCGAGCTTCCACATGTGATTGTCCAGCGCGGTGAAGACCTCGCTGGACACCACCGTCCGGTAGTAGGCCGACCAGCCCCGCACGATCGGGTTGATCTTCTTGAGTACCGCACCCGCGTTGGCCCCTCGCAGGGCCAGCATCTCGGTGCTCAGCCGTTCCCGGATCCGTCGTTGGGCCGCTGTGCTCGGCTTGATCAGCAGCTTGCCGTGATAGCGGCGGACGTTGAACCCCAGGAAGTCGAACCCGCTTTCCGCGTGGACGATGCGTGTCTTGTCCTCGTGGAAGGCGAGCCCCCTGGGCGTCAGCCATGCGGCCAGCCGTTCCTTGACCTGTTCGGCCTGCTCACGGCTGGTGCACATCGCGACAAAATCATCTGCGTATCTCACCAGCACCGGGCTTCCGCTCTGCGCACTTCCAGCGTCTCGGCCGGTCGTGTAGTAGCGGACTCCTGCGGCTTCCTCCATCCCGTGCAGAGCCACGTTGAAGAGCAGCGGGCTGATCACTCCGCCCTGCGGAGTTCCCGCCTCGGTCGGGGCGAACCGGCCTCGGTCCACGGCCCCGGCCTTCAGCCACTGCCGGACCAGTCCCCGGGCGGGGAAAGTGCCGAGCGCAGCCATGAGCCGGTCGTGGTCGATACGGTCGAACGCCGCCGTCAGATCCGCGTCGAGTACCCACACACGTTGCGGGTTCTTCCCGTTGAGCGTGGAGTAGATGGCCCCGATCGCGTCGTGACAGCCGCGGCCGGGCCGGAAGCCGTACGACTTCGGCTCGAACCGCGCTTCCCACTCGGGTTCCAGCGCGCTCAGTGCCGAGGCTTGCAGGCACCGGTCGACGATCACGGGCATGGTGGCTTCATACTGCCCCTCCTGCTGTACTCGTTCGGGATTGGGGGGTGAATTTCGTGCATTTCAGGGCGCGTTGGCGGCAGGCCGCCTCGACGCCGGCGGTCCAGGGGATGCCGACCCGGCCGTTGGCGGTTCGATGGGCGGTGAGGTCGCCGCAGTAGATCCAGTGATAGATGGTGCCGGGCCGGATGCCGAGCCGCGCGGCGGCGTCCTGGACGCTGATCTCGCCGCGGGCGGCGACGTCGGCGGGCAGCGGGTGACTGCCGGGACCGGTAGGGCCGGGATGTTTGAGCCGGGTCAGCTGTGTGCGGAGATCGGCTTCGACTGTGGTGTTCCAGGGGATCGCGACGCGTCCGTTGCCGCGGTGCCTGGCCGCAAGTCGTCCGGCCTTGACCTGGTAGGCGATCGCAGCGGGGAGTACTCCCAGGCGGGCTGCCACCTGCTGGATGCTTAACTCGGCGTCGGCCGTGTCGCTGGCCGGCAGCGGACGGCTGCCGACCCCGCGGGCAGCGAACTGTTCCGGGTGTGCGAGCCAGATTCGGCAGCAGGTCTCGACGTGTGCGTCCCAGGGGATGCACCAGCGGCCGTCCGGACCCTTGCGCGCGGTGAGCCGGCCGATGCGGATCCAGTAGTAGAGGACATGGCAGTTCACGCCCAGGCGGTCGGCAGTCCGTTGGATGGTGAGTTCATCGGGTTGCATCCCGTGCGGGAGGCTCTCTCGTGGGACGAGGTGGCCGGAGGCATCGATCTGGCGGCGGCAGTCGGCCTCGACCTGCTGGTTCCATGGGATGCACCATCGTCCGGAGGCATCTTTGCGGCCCGTCAGGCGGTCATGGGTGAGCCAGTAGTAGACGGCATTCGCGGTGATCCCGAGGATTTTCGCGGCCTCGTCGACGCCGATCTCCCCGTCGCCGAACGGCGACGAGGAGGGGATCTTGTAGGTGTAGCGGATCCACTTGACGGCCGTGACGGTGTAGGGCTGGCCGGTGCCGGTGGTCAGCCCGGCCCGGGCGAGCTCGGCGGTGATCTCGGTGTTGCTGTGGCTGGGGCTGAGCCGGGCGATCAACTCCCGTGCCGCAGCTGGGGTCTTGCGGTTCTGGGCGGACGTGTGTGGGCGGCGGATGTCGAGGATGTCGGTGGCGCCGGTGTGCCAGCGCACCCCGATCCGGGCCCGGGTGCGGTCCGTCTCAGGCAGCAGCGTGATGTCCGAGATCATGGTCCGCAGCAGCCGCTTGCGGTCCCGGTCCTTGGTCGTGGCAGCCCACCACAGCCCGGGCAGATCAGCAGCGAGCGCCCGCAGCCCGTCGCGGTCCGGCAGTGCCGGCCGGGCCTCGCGGACCTGGGCAAGCGCGGCCTCTGCCTCGGTTAGAGCGGCCAGCCGGGCCTCCCAACGGGACTCCAGTGTGCGGGCGACCAGCCGGTTCTCCGGCTCGACCGCGTTGAAGGCGCGCTCGGCGCGCTGGGCATCGAACCGGGCCCGCTCCACCGCCAGTTCGGCTGCCCGATGAGAGCGGCCGTGGCGGACGGTGACCTCGTCGGCGGCGGCCAGGGCCCGCTCGATCTGCCCCGGGGACAGGGCACTCAGCAGCAGCCGGGCCACCGGCTCGTCGACCGCGTCGGCCCGGATCGAACGGCAGGTCGCGGTGGCCTCGTGGTCGGCGCGGGACGACGAACATCCATAAGCCGCCTGCTGATGCTCGTAATAGCGCGTGGTCATGGGCCGTCCGCACGAGCCGCAGAACATGATCCCCTGACACAAGGCCAGCCCCTCGCGCGGCGGGCGGGCCCCGTCGTGCGTGCAGTTCGCCTTGAGCTTCGCCTCGATGGCCAGGTAGTCGGCCCAGCCGATGTAGCCCTCGTGGTGATCGTGCAGCACGATCGGCCACTCCTCACGGGGCCGCAGCACGATCCCGGTGTTCACGCTGCCGTCCGGGCGGACGGTGCGCCGGGTGACGTACCGGCCATAAACATAGGTGCCCGCATAGCTCGGATTGCGCAGCACCCCCAGCACCCGAGAGTGCGTGAGCTTGCCCCAGCGCAGCTGACCGGCCCAGATGCCACCGTAGGCGCGCAACGGAAAACGCCGCCCGACGAACTCGCCGACCACCTTGAACGCCGAGCCCTGCTCCTGGAACACGGCGAACACGTCCGCGATCGCGGCCTGCACCTCCTGGTCCGGGTCGAGCACACACATGCCCTCGTCGTCGTAGACATAGCCGACCGGCAACGGGAACCGCAGCTCGCCCCGCTCGGCCGCGGCCCGCTTCGCTCCGTGCAGCCGGCCGGCGAGGATGTGCAGCTCCGCCTCTGACATGCTGCCCTTCAGCCCGAGCAGGAGGCGGTCGTTGATGTCCGCGAGATCGTAGACGCCGTCGGCGTCGACCAGCAGCGCGTTGGTGAGGCGGGCCAGCTCCAGCAGGCGGGCGAAGTCCGCCGAGGACCGGGCCAGCCGACTCACCTCCAGCCCGAAGACCGCCCCCACCTCGCCCAGGCAGACCTGCGCGACCAGGTCCCGAAACCCCAGGCGTTCCGTCCCGAACTTCGCCGAGCGGCCCAGGTCCGCGTCGATGACGAGCACGTCCTCACGGGCCCACCCCAGCTCCACGGCCCTCTCCACCAGGTCGTACTGACGCAGCGTGGACTCGGTGTTGTCGCGGACCTGCACATACGTCGACTGCCGAAGGTAGACCGCCGCCGTCCTCGACCGGTGCGACGCCGTGATCTTCGACAGCCCGTTCACGGCCGCCACCCAGCGCCGACTCGGCCATGTTGGCCAGCACCATCACCTGCTCGCACAACGCACCCACCTGCGGCATCAGCCCTCGCCCCTGGCCTCACCGAGGCCCGCGACCGGCCCATCCCCGCCGCCTTCACGATGCCCCGCCCACCACTCGCTCACCCCGGCGGAGGAGCGCATCCGCCAGCTCCCGTGCAGCACACAGCTGTTCAACCGAGAGCCGGTGGTCCAACGGCACCTCCCCACGATCCGTCCACGCCTGCGGCAGCGTCACGGTCCGGGCCACCCCGTACGCACACACGAACACCAGCGCACCACCCCGGCGCTTGGCGTAAAGAATCTCCAGACGCTCACCCGCCATCGCGTGGAACGGATGCGTCACCGTCACAAAACCCAAAGACGGCCTGGACGATCGGGCACTATGCCGTGACCGTCGGAATCCCGAGGCCGCGCTTCTTCGTGGTCCCCGGTTTGGGGATGAACACCCGCTTGACGGGCTTGGGGATCCACGGTCGGGCTCGGTGCTGGACCCAGTCGGCCAGCATGGCCTTGGACGGGGACATAAGCACCACCTTCCCGTCGGCTCCCGCCGTCGCGCGTCCCGCGTTGATCTCCGTGACCCGCCGCACGCTCAGGAGCGTGTTCGACCGGGACCGGAGCATCAGCTTCTGCAAGCTGCGGACCTTCTTCAGGTCCCCTGCCTGCGACGCCGTGAAGATCCTCTGCCGCAGACGCCGTACGTCCTCCTCGACCCGACGCCAGTCGACCGACGCCCAGTCCAGGTCTTCGTCCTCGGGTCCGTTCACCGTCACGGCGGACGGAACGGGCACAGCCGCTCCGTCCGTGTCCGTCATGGCGTCCAACTTGTCCCTCGGTTCCGTCGTCTTTGTCCAGTGAGTCCGCACAGGCTCACCTGGCCCACGTCAGCACCCTTTCGGGTCCGGGCAGACACCCGTATCCGGACGGTTATGCGGGGCGACCGGCGGAGAGGCTGGTCATGCTGCCCCGGGTTCCCGTTTCCTTTCGGCTTCCGGCATTGGCTTCTTGGGCCATCCTGTTCCCGCTGGGGAGTTGAGCCTTCCTCTCGGTCAGCCGACCGGGCCGCGAAGGACCGGACCCCAACGGGGTTTCCACGTTCCACACGAATGAGATGCGACCGGGGTGGGTGCTCCCTTAACCCCGAGGCGGCGGTGTCCACCTGGCCGGAGTGACCTATGCCGGCCAGCGCCTGCCGCTTCTCAGCGGCCAGCCATGCACCCCGCTGGAACCTTCCATCGGCGGGGCTTGGGATCACGAGGCATCATCGGGAGTTCACTTGCGTTCACCCGTCCGGTCTTCCCCTTGCCGGTAACTCCCGGATGGAACAGGAGTCCTTGGGCTTTCCCCTGAGCTTCGCACCACGCCGTTACCGGCATCGCACGTCAAGGGCGGGGACGGGTCATACGGACACGGACCCGTGACTGCACCTACAGCTTCATCAACTGCCTCTCCAATCGGTCAGTCCACTCGTATTCGTGCGGCTTCGTGTCGCACGGTCACCTTCCCAGTGTCCGGGCACCGCACGGTCGGCTGCTTCAGCAGGCCGCTGGCTGATCAATACCTCCGCGGTGACGTGACCGCCCGGCTTGTTGCGGGCCCTCGCCCGTGGGACACGCAAGGCGCGGCCGGTGCGAAGGCAGGCTACGCGCTCACGTTTGAGGCCGCCGCGGCTCTCGACATAAAGGGCCTGGTAGATCGCTTCGTGGCTGATCCGCATGGACTCGTCCTCGGGAAAATCGATCTTCAGTCGGGCAGAGATCTGCTCCGGGCTCCAGGCATTCGCCCACCGGCGATCATTACGATGCGGCTCGTTGCGCCCCTTCCACTCGGGCACCTGCGGACCGGGGTACGCCCCACCGTCCGGGCCTCGGATCACGCCCAGCAAGCGGTCCTGGACATACTTCCGCAGCCGCTCATTCGCGGCCAGCTTCGCCTCCTTGGGGCGCCGTGCCACGAGGTCGGCCTTCCACAGCGCGACCGAGGCCCGGTACTCCAGTCTGCCGCCGCGGGTGGCCGCGTTGCGCCGCAGTTCCCGGGAGATCGTCGATGGTGACCGGCCCAGCCGTCCGGCGATCTCCCGTACCCCGGCGCCCTGCACGCGCAGCAGAGCGATCTCCTCCCGTTCGGCGAACGAGAGATAACGGCCCGAGACGGTCAGGCTGATCTGCGGCATCCCGCCAGCGTGTCGGAACCACCGCGTTCCCACCGCTGGCGCGGCTCCGACAGCGACCGCCGCATCCTCACTTGTCAGGCCCTTGGCGATCTCGCCCCAGAACAGCCGCTCGATCTCGCGCCGAGTCGAGGGCCGCCCCGGAGACTTCATCGGTGACCGCCCCGTCAACTCCGCCATCCAACCCGCTGGTCGTCCCACAACTCACCCTCTGATCAGGAGTGTTGCTACGACTGGTTGAACTCGGTCAATACACGTCGTTCCGCCTGGCCGAACACCTCGATGCCGCCCGGATCGCGGCCTCCATCGGCTCGGTCGGCGATGCGTATGACAACGCCCTTATGGAGTCGACGATCGGCCTGTACAAGACCGAGGTCATCAAACCGCAGAGGCCGTGGAAGACGCTCTCACACGTCGAACTCGCCACCGCCGAGTGGGTCGACTGGTACAATCACCGTCGGCTCCACGGTGAGATAGGGCACATACCACCCGCCGAATACGAAGCCAACTACTACCGAGCAACCACGAAACCCCAGCTCACAGCCACCAACTGAGATCTCTACCGAACCCGGGGCGGTTCAATGCCGCTGATGCATGTGTTGTTGGTGTGTACGAGTCCGGAGCTTGCGGCCGACGTGGAGGAGCTGGCGGGACGGGAAGATTTTGAGCAGGCCATGTTCTTGTCGGGACGGTCCATGGGGATCGTGCTGGATTTGTATGACATGGCGGTCACGCATGCAGAGAAATGTGACTACGTGCATGCGGCCCGGATCGTGCAGCGTTCTCGTCCGGGGATGGGGTTGCAGGAGGCGGTCGACGTACGTTTGGCGTTGTTCTCCGAATACGAGGAGGAGATGGGGCGGTTGGTGGACCAGGTTGCGGTGACGCACCCGGAGGTGGCGCAAGCGATGCGGGAGGTTCAGGGGGCTCGGTGGCGTGGTTGGGGAAGATGAGGGGCCGGCGGTACCTGGAGAGGTGAGGAGGAGCTGGTGGCATCACGATCCGGGTGCAGGGTCGCCGACTGGTGACGGCCGCAAAAACAACGGATATCGCTGACGTGGGACGATGCCGCCCGGAGTGCGGTGTGATCCGAGTACCGGAAGTGCTCCGTCTCAGCTTCAGCCTTGGGACTGGTGAGCTCGCCTATTCAACTGTCGCCAGATCTCCCAAGGGCTCCCGGTGTACTCGCGGGAAAACAACGGACTAGCCCCTGGTCTGCGGGTACTCTCCGTTCTCCCTTAGCTTGTTCGTTATGCTCTGAGACTTCGTCGGGGTCAACAGCGCACACGAGCGGTATCGCCATCAATACGGACGATGCACTCCTTGAACAGAGCCATGGGTTCGCCGTCGTCTTCGGGGACCAGCGTCAGTCCGAGGTCCGTGATGGGCTTGATGACTTGCGCGGTCCGGCTTCCGTCGGCATCTGGGCCGTGCACGGCTGCCCAGCGTTCGAACCGCGTGCGGACTGCCTCCCATCCGGGGCCGGGGGTAAAGCGGCACAGGAACGTCGGCTGATCAGTTGCGTAGTGTCGTAGTTCGCCGATCTGGCTGTCGCCCTGCATGCGCCACCATCTGCCCCTCACCGCTGCCCCTTCAGTCGCGACCTCAGTTGGCCGCGCGAGCCCTGTCGAGTCGAATCGTCTCCCTAGGTGGGAATTCATCAGACACATGGGCGGCCTTCGTCCGATTCTGTGCTCCGGCCAAGGAACGCACCGAACCACCACGAAGGCCGTAGGGATGAGCCTGCAGCAACTTGACGCCCGGCGGGAAGCGTTCGCGGAAGCGTCACGCTCTCGGGACGACTTCTTCGACTGCATGCCCACGCGCGGGGACACACTGTTCGAGCTGACCGACGTGTTGCTGTGCGCGGACGGGCCGGTGGCCACACCGGTGGACCTCACTTTGACGGCCGAGTACTGGCGTGGGCACGGCGCGATGTACGACGCACTGAACAGCGGGAACGTCGATGTGCCGTCGTTGCGGCAGGTGCTGGCTGGGCTGCCGCAGCCCGAGGCCGCCGACGGGAGCCTGGCCCTGGCGGTGGACGTCAGCCACTGGCTCCGGCCGGACGCGCCGACCGGTGCGGACCGCCCGTTTTGCCATGTCTACGACCGCAGTGGACGCTCATCGGACCAGTTCGTACCCAGCTGGCCCAATTCGTCCGTCGCCGCGCTGGAGCCGGGCCGGACCTCGTGGTGCCAGATCCTGGACGCGCTGCGGCTGAGGTCGGCCGATGATGTCGCCGAGGTCACCGAGGCCCAGGTCCGCCGTGTGGTCGAGGACCTCATCGACATGGGGCGGTGGCAGCAGGCGCACGGGGCGGGGCCTGCTTGGTGTTCGGATCGGTGTCGATCGGATCGGTGTCGAGTGGACCGGCAACCGAGCGGCTCCGCCGGTTCCTCCCACCCTCGAGGGGGCCGGCGGGCACCGAGACGACGAAGAGACGACGATGACCACGACGACTTCCCCCAGAACCCCCGCGCTGCAACCCCTGACGGGTCCGGTGCCCGGGTATGCGCAGACGCTGCCGCTCTACACGTCGTCGGTGGCCGTGGCGCGGATGAGCGTGTGCACGACGCTGGCCTGTTGGGGCCTGGAGAGCATGACGGATGATGTCGTGCTCGTTGTCTCGGAGCTGGTGACGAACGCGGTGCAGCACGCGCGTCCGGTGTGCCCGCAGCCAGATGAGCCGGGCAGGTGCCGTCTGACGCTGGAGTGCCCCGAGCAAGGCACGGTGTGGGTGTCGGTCGCGGACCCGTCAGGGCGCCGTATCGCACGCCGGAAACCGGTCGAGGGCGCCGAGTCGGGCCGTGGGCTGGCGGTGGTGGATGCCCCGGCGTCCCGCTGGCTGGTGCAGCCGTCCCGCACCGGCGAAACGGTCTGGGCCGAGCTGCGAGCCGACGCATGAACGGCCGCCATCGCGCACCGGCGGCCGACGGCCGCACTGCCGGGACCTCGTTTCGCGGTGCCGTCGGAATCGGCCTGGCCCTGGTGGGGGCACAGGTGTCGACGGCCGCTCGCGTAGGCGCCGTTCCGGCCGGCGCCGAGCGGCCGGACTTGCCCGCGGCGGATTCCGCCACCGCGATGCCGGAGCCGCCCGCGCCGTACCTGGACCGTACGGAACCTGGCCGCATCTCGACGGGCCGCTGCGGCGGGGCGCGGCGTCGGGGCATGGCGGAACTCCATATGCACAAGGGGCGGGTTGTGGCGACGGGGACCGGCCGGGCGGTGGTCAGCTCCTGGGTAGCGGTTTGTGGGCGGAGAAGACGTAGCGGCCCGGGGGCGTGGTCGGCCTGGCGGGTGTGCGCCTCGTTGCCGAGGCAGGACGGTCGACGCCTGACCGTCCAACTCGTTCCGCAGTCAGGGCAACTGGCGTCATGCCGGCTTGCACCGCCTCGGCTCGCAGTGGGGGACAGGTGCGTGACGCCGAGGAGACGGCCCATCGGCTTGTAACGCTGCGTCACAGGGTCTCAACAAGTGGGTCAGAGCCGCTCTTTACGGCTGCCGTCATCGTGCAGGATGGGCCCATGGCTGGTCTGCTGACGCTGCCCGAGGAATTCGCTCTGCTCTCACTCGCCGAGACCGGAAAGGTGATCGACTCCGGCCAGGCCGAGGTTGGCTGCGCGGTGGCTGAACTCGGCGAGCTCGCGCTGCGCGGCAAGCTGGCGGTCCGCACGCGCAAGTTCACCGTGTTCGGGCTTGACGCGTATCGCCCGTACCGGGCCGAGATCGAGCTGGTCAACGCCGACTCCACCGGCCTGGCCTGGGTTGATGAACTGCTGGCTGAACTGGCGCACGCGGGCGAGGTGGTGGTGCCCTACAAGTGGGTGCGGCGGCGGCGTATCGCGTTCCTGCAGCATCGCGGCGCGCTGGTCGGGCGCGGTCTGATCCGGCGCGTGCCGGGCAGGGGGCTGGCGCGGCGGGAGCGGTACTACCCGGACCCGACGGTGCGGCAAGGGTTGATCAACGCGGTGCGCCTGGCCAAAGCCGGAGAGCATCGGCTGGACGAGCACATGATGTTTCTTTCCGACATGGTGACCGCAAGCCGGCTGAGCAGGGACCTCGGGGGTTCGTGGCCCAAGCGGCACATACTGGACCGAGCTCGCGGGACCGGGGCAGTGGAGTTCGTGCCCGAGTCGCTCCGGGACACCAGCGCCGTGCTCGCCGCGTTGGTGCCCAAGCGGTCGCGCAACCAGGGTGGCTAGTGCGTTGGCCGTGAAGGTGCGCCGGGCGGGTTGATCATGCTGCCGCGGGGTGGGGCGGCCCCAGCGGTACTGGGCAGTGACCGCCTGAGCCGCTGCGCCAGGCCAATGGGGGTGCACTGCCGCACCGGCAGGCGGCGACGCGCGACGGCGGCCCGCTCAGCGGGCGGGCCTGCGTCGATCGCCGGGACGACCGGCTACATGTTGCCGAAGCGGGACGGTGACGACGTGCATTCTGGTGCCGTGCTCGGCCGCAAGCACACGAAGCCGGGCGGCGACCGCCTCCTTGGCCTCGACGCCCTTCCGCGGGCCGGCCATGATGGAATTCCACCGCCGGCAGAAACGACCTGTCCGCCCCTCCACCCGCTTGCCGGGCCGCCCCGAACACCGACGGGCCTCCCGATTGCCAGGGAACCCCCAGGGAGCGCTGTGCATCGTGAAGTTGCTGGTCACGGGTCTGGTGTGCGCGGGGTTCGGGATGCTTGTGCTGGTTGCGGGCGGATGACTTCGCTGAAGATCGTCGGTCAGCGGGTGACTTCGCGGTTTGTCAGTACCAGCAGGGCCCTCACCAGGGCGGTCGCCCACTTCGGATCGGTGCGTGCTTTGCTGAGAACGCGCCAGTTCTTCAGGTGCGCGAAGCCGTACTCGACCGGGCCCGTACTGCTGCAAGGGCCTGGTTGGCCTGCTTCTGGCCGCGGATCAAGAGCCGGTTCCGGGCGGCCTTGTAGCCACTGAGCACTGCCGGTCGGCGTCGGGCCCGCTGTCGTCGAGTCCGATGAATCCCAGGTCGGCGATGGCTCCGAGGCCGGCCGCCCGCAGCTTCGCGGTGAGCCGGTCGTGTGTCGCTGGCGTCGGCCATGCCGCAAGGTCGTCGACGGTCGGGACGCGCGACGGCTGGTGGTGGCCCAGCGCGTGATGCGGGATCCCGTCACGGTTCGTCTCCTCAACTCGGCGCCAGAGCCAGGCTCGATACAGCATGTATTAAATACGTGCTGTATCGTCCCAGGCGTGGCCTCATCGAAGAACCGCACGTCAACGACGACCGGCACCGGTCCGGCGAAGCACACCGAACCGGCGGCGACGGGCGAACCCGGAACGCCGGAGCGCGCCGTCGCGCAGCGCGCCGCCCCCGAGCGCCCACCAAGGCGGCGGGCACACACCCGGGAGCGGCTGCTCGATGCCGCAGACCGGGTGCTGGTCGAGCGCGGATACGCACAGACCACCATCGAGGACGTGTGCGCCGCAGCCGGGTACACCAGGGGTGCCTTCTACTCCAGCTTCGGGAGCAAGCAGGACCTCGTGCTCGCGCTCTTCGACCGCCATTCCGCGCGCCGGCTCAACCGGTTGGAGAGCCTGCTGCGCGATGCGACACCTGGCTCGGCCCGCCGTATGGCCCGCAAACTCCTCACGATCGACCCCGCCGAGCGCGGCTGGATCCTGCTCTTCCTGGAGTTCCGGCTCGACGCGGCCCGCAGCCCGCAGCTCAGCGCAAATCTCCAGGTGCACGACCGGGCCGTCACCGACGCCCTCGCCCTGCTCCTCGAGCAGGCACGGCCCGGGACCCCTGGTCGTGACAGCGTCGCGGTGCGGAACCTCGCGAGCTTCCTGCTCGCGGCCTGCGAAGGCGTGCTCGCCCGTACCGCACCCGAGGGGCCCGAGAGCAAGGAGGCGCTGAACGCCGCCGTCGACATCCTCGCGACGATGCTGCCCACGCTGCTGCCCGGCCTGGAGCACGAGGACGCAACCCCGGCGCCCTGAGCGCACCGCACCAAACTTCACTGACTTCCCGTCACCCCCTTCGGCAAGGCCTGTTGTGCCGAAGGCTCTCCCGGCATGTTCTCCGACGAGCGGAACGAGTCTGCCTTCATGAGCATCACCGCACCTTCACCCCCGGGTCCGCGCACCACCAAGGGCCGGACGGCTGCTGTCCGGGACCGGGCAACTTCCCTCCCCCGCAGCTGGATTCCGGCCGCCGCCGGCAACGCGTGCCTGTTGATCGGGCTGCTCGACATAGCCTCCGCTGTCTTCCCGGCCCTGCGCCACAACCGCATACGGCTGCTCGCCGGGAATCTGCCCGGCGGTACCACCACGATGGCCGCCGCCGGCTCGCTGATGACCGGCGTCCTGCTCGTACTGCTCGCGCACGCGCTGCGGCGGCGCAAGCGGCGGGCCTGGCAGGCGGTGATGGTGCTGCTCCCAGCAGCCGGGCTGCTGCATCTCCTGCGCTGGCACACCCCCGCGGCCGGGGCGGTGTCGTTCGCGCTCTTCCTGGTGATACTGGTGCACCGCAGGGAGTTCTACGCGCTGCCCGACCCCCGCACCCGCTGGCGGGCTCTGCTCAACTTCTTGGGCATGGGCGGTGCTTCGCTGTCTCTCGGCCTGCTGATCACCAGTGTGCACCCGACGTACGAGGCCGGATCGCCGTCCCTCACGGACCGCCTGCTGCACACCCTGTATGGGCTCTTCGGACTGGAAGGGCCGGTGCGCTACAGCTCGGTGCGGGTGGCGGATCTGGTCGGCTACTCGCTCGGAGCGCTCGGCCTGGTCACCGCGCTGACCACCGCCTATCTCTTCTTGCGGCCCGAGAAGCCGCGGCCGGAGCTCTCCGCCGACGACGAGGCGCGGGTGCGGGAGTTGCTCGACCGGCATGGTGCACGGGACTCGCTCGGCTACTTCGCGCTGCGCCGCGACAAGAGCGTGCTGTTCTCGCCGACCGGGAAGGCCGCGATCGCCTACCGGGTGGAGTCCGGGGTCATGCTCGCCTCCGGCGACCCGATCGGGGACGTCGAGGCATGGCCCGGCGCGATCAAAGTGTTCATGGACGAGGCGCGAGCGCACGCCTGGGTGCCTGCGGTACTCGGCTGCAGCGAGACCGGCGGCGAAGTGTGGATCCGCGAAGCTGGCCTGGATGCACTGGAGTTGGGCGACGAGGGCGTGGTGCACACCGCGGACTTCTCGCTCGGTGGGCGGGCCATGCGCAACGTCCGGCAGATGGTCAAGCGCATCGAACGCAACGGTTACTCCTGCAAGGTGCGCAGGGTGGCGGAGCTCGACGACGCGGAGCGGGTACGGATCGGGGACGCTGCGGCGCGCTGGCGGGGTACCGACATCGAGCGCGGCTTCTCCACCGCCCTCGGCCGGTTCGGCGACTCGGACGACACCGGCTGTGTGGTGGTGACCGCGCACAAGGCTCCCGATCCCGATGCAGGTGAGTCACCGGACGCCGACGACCTCAAGGCCGTGCTGCACTTCGTGCCGTGGGGCCCGGAGGGCCTCTCCCTGGAGCTGATGCGCCGCGACCGTGCCGCCGACCCGGGCCTCAACGAGCTGCTGATCGTGGCGATCCTCCAGGCAGGGCCCGGGCTCGGGGTGCGCAGAGTCTCGCTCAACTTCGCGATGTTCCGCTCGGCGCTGGCGCGCGGGGAACGGCTCGGCGCGGGGCCCGTGCTCCGTGCCTGGCGGGGGCTGCTCGTGCGGCTCTCCCGCTGGTTCCAGATCGAGTCGCTGTACAAGTTCAACGCAAAGTTCCAGCCGGAGTGGGTGCCACGGTACCTGGTCTTCCCGCAGACCCGCGACCTGCCGCGGATCGGGCTGGCGGCGATGCAGGCGGAGGCGTTCATCACCCTGGGGTGGCCGAAGTCGGGCCGCAAGGCACCACGCCGGAGCCTTGCGACGGTCACCTCCGCCGAGAAATAGCAACGGTCCAGGGAGCTTGTGCTGGTTGCGGGCGGATGACTTCGCTGAAGATCGTCGGTCAGCGGGCGGACTTCGCGGTTCGTCAGTACCAGCAGGGCTCACCGCGCAGACGCCACTTATCCAATGCTCGATGGCACTTCGCGCAGGTCGGACAGGGTGCCCAGTGTCAGGCAAGCAGAACTTCGGAAACGCCGTAATCGAAGCGTTTCCTGGACTCCTGATCGGCTGTGGTCGGTGTCCGACTCGACCGTGACACCACCGCTGCCGACTGATGGCTACGTGGGGGCTGAGATGGAGGCCAGCAGCAACGAGGGGCGACGCGTGGACGGTGCCGTCCGTTGCTGTCTGCGGTGCCGAGCAACCCCTTGTACGGATCCGTACAAGGTCCCCCGACTTCTTGTGGCCCTCATGTCAGGTGTCATTTCCTCGTGGGGCGTCGAGTCGGCAACCAGGTGCCGATGACGGCTACCAGCTTGTCGCGGTCGGTGAAGACGTGTCCGTTCATGCCGGTCGCCTGCGCGGCGCGTACGTTCTCCTCGCGGTCGTCGACGAAGAGGAAGTCGGTCGGGGCGGCCCGCATGGCGACGACGCAGTGATGGAAGGCTGCCGGGGCCGGCTTCGCCGCTTTGATCTTCCCGGAGAGGGCAACGTGGTCCAGATCGTGCAGCCAGGGCTGCGCGGTGAGGAAGGCGTCCGCGTGGTCTGAGGGGATGTTGGACAGCACGGCGACCTCGGCGACGTCGCGCAGGGACTGGACGTAGGCGACCATCCGGTCGTCGACGCGTGACCAGCTGTTGATGTCGGTGAGGCGCAGTTCCTCGATCATGTCGGCGTCGACGGACAGGGACAGTCGGCGCAGTACGGCGGTCCAGTACTCGGGCGCGGACTGCCGGCCGGCGTCGTAGGGCGGGCGGCAGGCCCAGTAGGCCGTGGTGAAAGCGTCGGTGTGTGCCTGGCAGCGGGCGGCCATCTCTTCCAGGGCACCCGGGCGTTGGTGGCGGGCGATGACCCCGAAGAGGTCGAAAAGCACGATGTTCCGGTCGGTGGACATGCTGGTGGGTTCCTCCGGATCCCGAGGGGCATTCAGTGGCTGCTTGCTGCCATCTCGTGCGTGCGGCCGGCTCCGGTGCGCAGGATCCCGGCGGCCGCTGCGGTGATCGCACACAGCAGGGTCAGCAGTACGAAGGCGTGGTTCAGGGCGACGAGGTGGGTCAGCCAGCCGATGACGGCGGGGCCGGCGAGCATGCCGACGTAGCCGAGCCCGGCGACGCGGGAGACGTTGGCCCCGGCAGCGCAGGGGTCGGCGTGCCCGGCTGCACTGAACAACTGCGGCACACAGCCGGACAGCCCGAGACCGAACAGCGCCCAGCCCGCGAACGCCGCCCATATCCACGGGGAGACGCCCACGATGGTGATGCCGACAGCGGCCGTGGCCGCGCCGTAGCGCAGGATTGCCATGGGCCCGAACCGGGCAACGAGGCGGTCGGCGAGCAGCCGGCCGATCGTCATGGCCGCCGCGAAGGTGCCATACGCGAAGGCGGCAGTGCTCGCCGGTGCACCGAGGATGTCCTTCAGGTACAACGCGCTCCAGTCGCCCGCGGCTCCTTCGCACAGCATGACCATCAGAGCCAGGGCGGCGAGGAGCCAGATGTGCCCGCTGGTTCTGCGGCGCTCGGCGGCCCGCGCTTGCTCGGCTCGCTCCTCCGGGTCCGTGTTGGCGGCGGTGGGTGCGGCTTGCAGCAGGGCGCCTGCCGACACCAGGGCGATCACGATGCCCAGGGCTCCCATGGCTGCCATGCCTGCGGCCGGGCTCAGGCCGGCGCTCGCCGTGGCCGCTCCGGCGAGCGAGGCGAGGACACCGCCGACCGAGAACGTGGCGTGGAAGGCCGACATGACGGGACGGCCATACGCCTCCTCTACGTGTACGGCGTGGGCGTTCATGCTCACGTCCAGGCAGCCGTTGCAGAATCCGAAGGCCAGCAGGGCACCTGCCAGCGTCCACGGGTCCCGGGGAAGACCCGGCAGTGCCAGGGCCGCGCTGCACAGCACGCCGGTGGCGGGGACGACGATGCGCGCTCCGAGCCGGTCGGTCAGGCGCCCGGCCGCCTGCATGCCGACGAAGGCTCCCACGCCCAGCAGCACCAGGAGTCCCCCGAGCGTCGCGTGACTGATGCCGACGCGCTCCTCGATGGCGGGGATGTGCACCACCCAGGTGCCCATCGTAGTGCCGCAAAGGATGAAGTAGACAAAGGTCGCTACTCGGGCGACTCGAAGCGAATGATTCATGATCGCCACCGTAACGAACATTGACCGTGATTGAATACTGTCACTTCGCACACATTGAATGTTCGTTTCAGGGGGTGTTCAATCGCGGTATGAGCAACGCAGACCGACACGGGATGATCGCGCAGACTGTCAGAGAGTCGGGAAGGATCACAGTCCAGGAACTCGCCGAACTGACCGGCGCCTCCGAGATGACCATCCGGCGCGACCTCGACGCGCTGGCCGCGCTGGGCGTCCTTGAACGAGTTCGTGGCGGGGCGCGCACCCTGCTGCTCCGGGGCGAGGAGCCGCCCTTCGCGCTGCGAGCTCACGAAGCCGTCGATGCCAAGCGCCGCATCGCGACCCAAGTGTCCTCGCTCATCGCCGACGGCGAGACCGTCCTCCTCGACAGTGGCACCACCTGCCTGGAAATCGCCCATCTGCTGCGCCGACGTCCCGTCACTGTGATGCCCCTGTCCTTGCAGGCCATCCATGTACTCGGCGAGGGTCCGGGCCCGGCAACGCTGATGGTGCCCGGCGGGCAGCCTCGGGCCGCCGAGGGAGCCCTCACCGGCCCGCTCGCCCTCGCCTCCCTGGCGGCACTGCGTTTCGACACTGCCGTCATGGGCTGCTGTGGTCTGAGCGCAGCCGAGGGCCTGACTGCCTACGACCTCGATGACGCAGCCGTGAAGAAGGCCGGCATCGCCTCCACGCGCCGCGTCATCGTCGCAGCCGACGGCAGCAAGCTCGGCCACACTGCCTACGCGTACGTCGGCGCCTCCACACTCCTGCACACCCTCGTCACCGACGCCACAGCACCCGCCGACGAGCTAGCCACGCTGGAAGGCGCCGGCATCGTCGTCAAGGCTGTCTGAGCAAGGCCCTTCCGCTCTACGGATGGCGTCGATGCTGGTGACGACGGCGCCGTCGTCGCATAGGCAGCGAAAAGAAGTCGGAGGTCGGGTCCACCTCAGATAACGTCAGAGGACTGGCTGTGTCGGTTTTTGAGGGAGTCGGTTCGGCGTGACTTCGGGAGTCGTTTTGCGGTGAACTTCAAGATCAATGTGGCTTTTGATGTTCACTCTGGTGCTGCGAGGCCGCCCTCTTGGTCCCCATCAAGCCGGAACGTCCGTGCGCCAAGGGCGCCTTCGGTGTCCACTTCGGTCTGGCGCGCTGGCGCAGTGCCTTGAGCGAAATGCGTACTGTCGATGCCATGGCAGACCAGACGGGCCGCAACCTGCCAGAGACCGGAAGCCACATAGATGGACACGACGAGCACTGCTCAGGACCTGTGGATCGGCTCGGAGAGGATGTACCTTCCCGGGTGATTGATCGATAGGTCACCGAGCAAGACCGGTGTTCGCAGCACTGGCCAGGAAGGCATGTCCGTGCTCAGCGTAGTGAACGGCGACGGCACCACCGCCAACGGCTCCTCCCTGATCGACGAGATCGTCCGGGAGGGGCAAGAAGGATGCTGGCCGCGGCGCTGGGCTGAAGTCAACTCACATAAAGCCGAGTTGGCCGACCAGCGGGACGAGCCTGGCTGACGGCTCGTGGTGCGCAACGGCTACCACCCGCCCCGGAAGGTCACCATCGCGGCCGGTGTAGTGAAGGTGAAGGTGCCACGGGTGAACGACAAACGCGACGACGACGAGAGCGGGGAGCGCAAGCGGTTCTCCTCCGCGATCCTGCCGCGCCCTGGTGTCGCAAGAGTCCAAAGATCAGCGAGGTGCTGCCGCTGCTCTACCTGCGTGGTCTATCCTCCGGCGACTTCGTGCCCGCGCTGGAGCAGTTCCTGGGCATCTCAGCCGGACTGTCTCCTGCCACGGTCACCCGGCTGACCCAGCAGTGGCAGGCCGATCACGCCGCATTCATGAACCGTGGCTTCGCCGAGGTCGACTACGTGTATGTGTGGGCCAACGGCATTCACCTCAACGTCCGCCTGGAGGAGGCCAAAGCCTGCGTGCTCGTCCTCGTCGGCGTGCGCGCGGACGGCACCAAGGAACTGGTCGCGCTCAAGGACGGCTACCGCGAGCCGGGCGAGTCCCGGGCAGACCTGCTGCGCGACTGCGCCTGCCGGGGGATGCGTGCCCCGGTCCTGGCGGTAGGCGACGGGGCTCTGGGCTTCTGGAAGGCTCTGGCCGAGGTCTTCCCGCCTCCCGGCATCAAAGGTGCCGGGTTCTCAAAACTGCCAACGTGCCCAACGCTTTGCCGAAGTCGGCCCAGTCCGGCGCGCGGCAAGTCGCTTCAGGACATCTACAACGCTAAGTCCGCCGCCAAGAGTTGGGCGAGGATCCGGGCATCGACCTTGTCGGTCTTGACCTTGGCTTCCACGATCGCCCTCGACCTGTGCGGGTTCGACACCACGACCCGCGCCACCTTGGGACGCAGCAACAGGGCAATCGCCTCGGAGTTGCCGGTGGCCTCCAGGGCCACCTCGTCGTCCTCGCGCAGCGCCGCGGCCCAAGCCCGAAGTTCCGCGTCCCTCGACCACCGCTATCTGGGCGAAGTCGCGACGAACATCCATTCCGTTCTGGCGGCCCATGGCCGCCTCCCTCTGGCTCGGACGGTCGCACCGTACGGCGAGGAAAGCTACCTGTCACCACCGGTACCAGAACGGGCTCAACCGATGTTCATACCGGGTACCAACCCTATCGAGTCCACGTTCCCAACTGTCCGCCTGCGCACGAAGGTCACTCGCGGGGCCGGCTCCCACGCCGCCGCACTGGCCATGGTGCTCGCGGCCGGTTTCGGCATCGCCGTTGGCACCGCCCACGCCTACACCACGGCCGTCATCGATCTGCTCGCCGACCGCGCGCCCGGGCTGCTGTGTGTGCTGCGCGAGGCCGACCCCGACTGTGTCCTGCTGGATGACGAGGCCGTGCTCGGCTGGACCGGGCCCATACCCGTGGACGATCGCGGTACGGCCCTGATACAGGGCAGGAGTACGGTCCACCCGCCAGCGAACGCCCGCAGATGTCCGTGGACCGACGCGGTCTCTCCGTTCAGTAAGAGCCAATCCTGGGACAGCCATGATTCGACATGGTCGGCCTCGTACTCGGCGACCGCAGCCGTTTGCCAAGTGGCGGCCTCGCGAGCCGAGGCACTGCCTCTCCCTCTGTGGCCGCACCTGCGCACGGGTACGGCCCGCGCTGCACCGCTGCCCGGTGACCTGCGAAGACATTCGGCACTACGGCCACCCGGCTCTGCGGCCGCCACCGGACTCCTCTGTTGATGGCGGCCCCGGTCTCATATGCGCATAAACAATGAGCCTTTTCCAACTTCACTCCGAGCTGGCCAGATGCCAGGTGAGGACGGCTTGGACGTGACTCTTGATGCGCGTGGTCGAGCAGCGGATCTTACGCAGGGGCCGCCAGGACTTGAGGGTGGCGACGGCCCCTTCGACAAGGGCCCGGATATTGGCGTGGGACCGGGTGACGGCCTGCTGACCCGGGTAATGCGTCTGCCACTGGCCACGGTCGGGGTCCCGTACGAACCCTGCTGCGAGCTGGGCGTACGGGTGACCGTTGCGGAGCTGGGCGAGGGCGAGCAAAGCCTGATGCCCGAGCGGGTGGCGCCGAGCGCGTGTGGAGCGGCGAGGAGGCTTGGTCGCCACCGAGCCGCGCACCCAGCGAGCGGAACGGCGAAGGGGGCTCCTTGGAATGCGGCGACGGAGAATGCGTGACTATGCTGGATTTAGCTTCATCGGGGGCTTGAGCCAGGGTGTCGACTCCACTGGCCGCCCGACAGCCCGAGCGCGCCGCGACGCTCTTCAGCGTCCTGCGCTTGTCACCATGCGCTTCTCGCACTTCCCAGGGAGTATTCCCATGGCTGCTCAGACCGCCTCAATCGTTCTTGAGTCCGAGGCACAGGAGCTCGCCGACGCGACCTCGCACCATCCGTTCCTGTACGAGCTGGATCCGACCGCAGCCCGCAAGGTCCTCGACGACCTCCAGGCCGCACCGGTCGACAAGCTGCCGGTCGACGAGGAGTGGGTCACCGTACCGGCCACCGTGGGCGAAGTACGGGTACGCATCGTCAAACCGCAGGGCGCCACCGGAACGCTGCCCGTCGTGTTGTACATGCACGGCGGTGGCTGGGTACTGGGCAACGCCGGCACCCACGACCGCCTGGTGCGCGAGTTGGCGGTTGGCGCATGTGCGGCGGTGGCCTTCGTCGAGTACACGCCGTCACCTGAGGCCCACTACCCCGTGGCCATCGAGCAGGGCTACGCCACCGCGCAGTGGATCATCCGCGAGGGAGCGTCCAAGGGACTGGACGCAGAGCGCATGGCAGTGGCCGGGGAATCGGTCGGCGGGAACATGACCGCTGCACTCGCCCTCATGGCCAAGGAACGCGGCGACGTCAAGTTCGTACAGCAGTCCATGTACTACCCGGTCACGGACGCAGCCATGAACACTGGTTCCTACGACCAGTTCGCCACCGGCTACTACCTGAGCCGCAAGCTGATGGAGTGGTTCTGGGACGCCTACACGACCGACCCGAACCAGCGCGCGGAGATCACCGCGTCTCCCAACCACGCCACCACCGAGCAGCTCACCGGCCTGCCGCCCGCCCTGCTGATCGTCGACGAGGCCGACGTGCTGCGCGACGAGGGTGAGGCCTACGCCGCCAAGCTCCGAGCAGCCGGCGTGCCGGTGACCACCGTGCGCTACGACGGCACGGTCCACGACTTCATGTTGCTCAACTCCCTCAGCCAGTCCAAAGCCGCCCGCGGAGCCATCGACCAGTCCACTCTGTTCCTACGCAACGCCCTCGGAACCGGCCAAGCCTAAGTGGACGTTAAGTCGTACCGCCGTACCAGTCCGGTCTTCCTCGGTTCGTGATCGCTCGATCGTGGTACTGATCGTCGCGCAGGCCGTCTGCTGGGCATGTCCATGTTGAGATGCGGGACATGAAGCGAGAGCCGTACCCGAGCGACTTGGCGGACGAGCAGTGGACGTTGATCGAGCCGATGATCACGGCCTGGAAGCAGGAGAGGGTGGCGCGGTCAGCGACCGGAGATCCCGGGTCGTGCGATCTGCGGGAGGTAGTGAACGCGATCTTCTATCAGAACCGGACGGGCTGCCAGTGGCGCTATCTGTCCCATGACTTCCCGGCCTGGTCGGCGGTGTTCTACTACTTCGGCCTGCGGCGCGAGGACGGGCTCGACCAGCGGATCCAGGAACTCCTGCGCTGCCAGGTACGGGAGAGAGCCCGGCGATTAGAGGACCCGTCCCTGGTGATCATCGACACCCAGTCCGTCCGCGCGGCCGCGGGTGTCCCGAAGACCACGACGGGACTGGACGCCAACAAAAAGGTGTCGGGGCGCAAGCGGGGACTGGCCGTCGACGTTCTGGGGCTGATCATCGGCGTCGTGGTGCTGGCCGCCTCAGCCCATGACAACGCCGCCGGCACCGCCCTGCTCGACCAGGCGGCAGACCGGTGCGGGATGCGTCTGGAGAAGGCCCTGGTGGACCAGGGCTTCAAGGACGAGGTTCTCATCCACGGCGCCCTGCTGGACATCGACGTCGAGGTCGTCCGCCGCAACCCCGCAGACCAGGGCAAAGGCTTCGTCCCGCAACCGAAGAGGTGGATCGTGGAGCAGGTCAACGGCACGTGGATGCTGCACCGCCGCCTGGCCCGCGAGTACGACCACCGCCCCGACACCTCCGCCTCGCGCGTCTACTGGGCTTCCATCGCGAATATGGCCCGCCGCCTCACCACACTCGCACCCACCTGGCGCGACACTCTCGGGCTGGCCGCGTGAACATCAGCGAGCTCCTGGCAGACCTCCAGGAGCAGCACGACAAAGCCACGGCCCGGGCCGGCGAACTACGCGACCAGATCGACCACTTGACCGCCCCCCTGGCCGAGACTGAAGCGCGACTCGCAGACCTGGCCACCACCCGGAAGATCATCGCCGAACGCGTCCCGCCCGGGACCAAGCCCGATCCGCCCGAGACGAACACTGCCTACCAAGCCATCGTGAACGCCTTCAACCAGCACCCCGGCCGGGCATTCCGAGCCCGCGAGCTGCACGAACTCCTCGGCATGCCCACCGACGACGCGACCGTCAACGTCACCCGCAGCCGCCTCGGACGCCTCGTCCGACAAGGCTTCCTCGCCCAACCCGCACGAGGCCGCTACCAGAAACGGACTTAACGTCCACTAGCTAAGGTCTGCGACCACGGAAGCTTTACTCCTGAACTGCATGGTGGAATACGGCCGCGGCGACCGTGCCCGCCAGATGCAAGCGCCGCTCCGTCCAGTCCAGGCACGTGCGTACCTGTGGTGCCGTTTCCTGGGTGATACCCGTGTCCGTGAGTCATGCGGCGCCCGAGGGAGTAAGGGCCGGGCCGAACTTCCGCTCCGAAAAGCCCTGTTCGGTCATCGCATGGGTGATCGCCACAGACTAGGAGCCGCCGAGGTGGTCGTAGCAGATGCGGGCGAAGGCCACGGCACGGTGCTGGCGGCCCCTCGGCATCCAACCGAACGGCAGGCAGAGCCGCGGCCGAAAGAGGTTGGACAGCTTGGAGCGATGTTCCGAACTCGATCGCCCGGACGAGTAGTCGCCGGACGTGAACACAGCCTTCGGCCGGGCGCGAGCCCGATTCCGCGACCACGCAGGTCACCGACTGCTACGGCACCGCCCGTGCCGGCTTGTAGGCGTATGAGACGGTCCGTCACGGGATCGCCGAAGGCTGTTGGGTCGCCGGTGGGGAGTCTGTTCCGGCAGGCCCTGAGTGAGCCTATTCCAACCTCAGGTTCCGCTGACTGAGGGCTATGACGGGCTACCTCCGAGCGGTCGTGAGGTAGCACCGGCGCCCAGCCCCCATATAGGACAGAAACTGACCTAGATCCCGCCTAACGTCGCGGCTGGCAATCAACATTGGCGGAAGGGCCGTGATGTCTGAGCAGACCAACTCCGCGCCGGCGGGCTACACCACCGTTGCCCCCTGGGTCGTCACCGACGACACGGGGGCTTTCCTCGACTTCGTCTCCCGGGCGTTCGGGGGTGAAGAGCTGGCGCGAGTGCCCACCGAGGATGGTTTGACCGGTCACGGCGAGATTCGAGTCGGCGATACCGTCGTGCTGGCCTTCGACCGGCACACGAACTGGCCCGCTATGCCAAGCCTGCTGCGCGTGTTCGTCACCGACGCTGACCAAGCCTTTTCACAAGCCGTCGAAGCTGGCAGCCATGTCGTCACGCCTTTGGCCTACGACGCCTTCGGACAGCGCGGAGGCCGTACCAAGGACCCGTTCGGCAACATCTGGTGGGTGGTCAGCCGCGTCGAGGACGTCTCTGAAGAGGAGATGTGGAAGCGGCTGCAGGACCCCGTGTACGCCGAAGTCATGCGTGTGGCTCAGGAGACACTCGACACCGAGCTCAGCGGTCAAGACCGCGGACGCAGCAGTGCTCCTGTCAGGACAACCAACTGATCAGTGCCCAACTTGGCCGGAATGATGGCCAGTTGGCATGGAGGGCGTTCGGGAAGAGGTGAAGGTCCTGGTAGATGGGTTGTCGACCAAATCAACCCGTCTGCCCGGAGCTTCACGTGCTCGTTTACCCATCGGGGATCGATCTGTCCAGTTCGACCCTGTGCTACCTCTCCCGCTTGCTGGCCACCCGACGCCTGGAGCGGGGCACGCGGTGGCGTCGGCTCCCCGCAGCTCGGCAGGCCCTGCTGGTCCTGGCCCACCTGCGGTGCGGACACACATACGCCCAGCTCGCAGCCGGGTTCGGGGTCGGGATCGCCACCGTCTACCGCTACATCACCGAAGCGGTCGAGGTCCTGGCCGCCGTCACACCGGACCTCGCCACAGCCGTACACACCGCCACACACAAGGCGTTCGTGATTCTCGACGGCACCCTGCTGCCCATCGACCGGATTGCCGCCGACCGGCCCTACTACTCCGGGAAGCACAAGAAGCACGGCATGAATGTACAAGTCCTCGCCGATCCATTCGGGCGGCTGCTCTGAGCCTCCGCCGCTCTGCCCGGCTCGGTCCACGACATCAAAGCCGCCCGCACCGACAGCGTCATCGCCGCGCTGGCCGAAGCCGGCGTGCGCTGCTGGGCCGATAAGGGGTACCAGGGCGCCGGCGGCACCGTGCGCGCCCCCTACTGCGGCCGCTGGGAGAAGCTCTCCGCAGGCCAGAAGGCCGTCAACGTCTCCCACGCGAAGATCCGAGCAGTCGGCGAGCAGGCAATGGCCACCCTGAAGTCGTGGCGGCTGCTGCGCAAGCTCCGCTGCAGCACCACCCGCATCACCGGCCTGGTCAAGGCCGTCCTCGCCCTCTATCTGGCAACCTCAAGCTGAAGTTGGAAAAGCCTCAATCTGTGCGAATCGATAAAAGATATACAGATTGAATTCGCTGACGGCTGTTGATTTTTCGAGTGGGAACACGTGGCTCACCAGGGCGCCGGTGCGAACGACGTCGGTCACGGATCCAGGCGGTAGCCGTGTCCTCTGAGTGTGGTGATGCGAGGCAGGTGGCTGGGGCAGGGGCTTGTTTCGGTGGCGTCGGTGAGGCGGTGGCGGAGGGCGGCCATGGTGACGTCGAGGGTCTTGGTGGAGCCGAACCAGTTCTCGTCCCAGATCTCGGCCATGAGGGTCTCGCGGGAGACGGCCTCGCCCGCGTGCCGGGCGAGGAGGGCGAGCAGCTCGAACTCCTTGGGACGCAGGGGGATTTCCGTGTCATGGAGGTGGCAGCGGCGTGCCGTGGTGTCGATGACGAGGTCGCCGAGGTGGATCGGCCGCTGGGTGGGTGTGGTGACGGTCTGGCGGCGCAGGTGGGCGCGCAGGCGGGCCAGCAGGACGGTGAGGCTGAACGGTTTGACGAGGTAGTCGTCGGCGCCGGCGTCCAGTCCGGCGATGACGTCGATGTCGTCGGTGCGGGCCGTGAGGATGACGATCAGCAGGTTCCGGCAGCGGCCGCGCAGGGTGCGGGCGACGTCCAGGCCGTCCATGTCGGGCAGGCCGAGGTCCAGGAGCAGGGCGTCGTACGAAACCCGGGTCGCCTCGGTGAGAGCGGCGGAGCCGGTGCGGCTCCAGGTGGTGGTGTAGCCGTTGCCTTGCAGGCCGGTCTGGAGGTGGTGGCCGATGACGTCGTCGTCCTCGACCACGAGGACCCGGAAGCGGCCGTTGTCGGGTGTGGCGGGCGTGCCCATGGCCGACAGGGTAGACACGTCGGTCGGCGCGTGCTGGCTCACAGGTCGCGTAGTTCCTCGATGGCGGGGCGTCGGGTGCGGCGGATGCCGTTCAGGGCTGCGGTCAGTACGGCGGCCAGGGCGGCCAGTGCGGTCAGGGCGAGGTAGCCGCTGGGCACCGCCAGGGTGGCGGGCGGTGGGTCGAAGACGCCGGTGAGGACCTTGACCAGCATCTCGGAGAGGGCCCAGCCGATGAGGGCGCCTCCGGCGAGGCCGGCGACGGCCAGGAGCAGGGCTTCGGTGAGGACCATGCCGCGCAGCTGGCGGGTGCGGGCGCCGAGGACGGTGGCGATGGCGAAGGTGCGGCGGCGTTCGGCGAGCCCGAGGGCGAGGACGAGCCCGCCGGCGCCGGCGGCCAGCAGGACGGCGAAGGCGAGCTCGATGCGGGTGAGGCCGGCAAGGTCGACGGAGGTCAGGCTGGTGCCGACGGTGCCGCGCGTCTGGGTGAGGTCGGTGACGGTGGCTGTGGTGCCGAGCTTCGCCCGCAGCTGCGCGGCGATCTGCTGCTGGTGGGTGCCGCCGGTGTCGAGGAGGAAGGCGCCCACCGCGTCGCTGCCGGTCGCCTGCGTGATGTAGGTGGCGTTGGCGACGAAGAAGCTGTCCTTGGGGGCGGTGGGGAACTCCTTGACGATGCCCGCGTAGTGGAAGGGGACCGTGCGCAGGGCCTTGGTGCGGGCGTCCTGGACGCGCAGGTTGACGGTGTCGCCGGGGGAGAGCTGGAAGTCGTTGACCGTCTCGGCGCTGACCAGCAGGTTGTCGGGCCGCTCGGCGAGGCGCCGCATGAGCTGCTGGGCGGTGCCGCCCGCGAAGTAGGCGTCCTGGAGGGAGGTTGCCCGGTCGATGGTGCCGGGGCGGACGCCGTAGAGGTCCTGCAGGTCGGAGCCGACGTAGGCGAAGCGGTGCTGGAGCGGTTCGACGTGCCGTACGCCGGAGACCTTCAGCGTGTCCGCCTTGCTGGGCGGGATGCGGGCGCCGGGTGGTTCGGTGACGGTGACGTCGGCACCGTTGGTCAGGCGGGCGTCGACCTCGGCCTGTTGCCGGTAGGTGGCGTTGAAGACCGCCGTCGAGACCGCGAAGGACACGGCGAGGGCGAGCAGCACCACCGAGCGGGCGAGCGGGCGGCGGCGCCGGGAGAGGGTGGCGGCGGTGGTGCCGGCGAGGTTCGCGGTCAGCGGGCGAGCCAGCCGGGCCAGGGTGGGGCGGCCGTGGGCGAGGGCCAGCAGGGTCAGACGCCACAGGAGCAGGGCGGCTCCGATCCACAGCAGTGCGGGGCCGAGGAACGCCCAGTACGACACGGAGATGCTGGGCACGCCCTCGGGGGCGAGGACGAGGGCGTACTGGTTGCCGGAGGAGGCGCGGAAGACCAGCCAGGAGCCGATCAGCAGCGCGAAGTCCAGGCCGTAGCGCGCCCACCAGGGGGTGCGGGTGCCGCGTGCGCCGGATTCCTTGCGGGTCTCGGCGACGGTCACCGTGCGCAGGTCGCGCAGTGCGGGGACGAGGACGGCACCCGCGGCCACGACGGCGCCGAGGAGGAAGGCGAAGGCGTACCAGGCTGCCCAGGTGCCGGCGCCGGTCCCGAAGGACGCGGTGCCGAAGGCGAGGCGCCCGGTCAGCGCGGCGATGCCCAGCCCGGCCAGCCCGCCCAGCAGACCGATGAGCGCCGCTTCCAGGCCGGCGAGGGCAGTGATCTGGCCGGGGCGCAGGCCGCGCAGCCGCAGCAGTCCTTGTTCCTGACGGCGCCGCTCGCCCCCGGCGGAGGCGACCGCGACGGTCAGCGCGGCGGCCAGGACCGCGCCGGGGACACCGAGGAAGAGGAAGAGGATCTGGGCGTACAGGGCGTCCTGGCGGGCGGAGTCGAGTGCGGCGCCGACGTTGTTGCCGACGAGAGCGGTGCCGGCCGACCGGGCCTCCAGGTTGTGGGCGGCGCGGGTGACGGTGGTGTAGGCGGCGGCAGGGTCGGCGGGCAGGCGCGTGGTGTCGCGGGCGACGTGGATCTGGCTGGTCGTACCGGTGGAGCCCTGAGTGAGTGCGGCGAACCGGGTGGACGGCAGGAGGACGACGTTGTCCGGGGGCGCGGTCGGCTGGGACTGGCTGGGGGCGCCGACCGTCTGGAAGAGGGAGTCGGCCTGCGGCAGGTCGACCACACCGTCCACCTTCACCTGACGGTTTCCGGCGCCCGGCAGCTGGAAGCTGACCATGTCGCCGGGGGCGGCGTGCAGGTTCGAGGCGGTCTGCTGGGCCAGCAGGACACCGGTGGAGGAGCCGGACAGGGTGCGGATCGCGTCGGGGAACAGGGTGCGGTAGCCGTCGGGCAGGCCGAGTGCCATGCCAGGGCCGGTGGTCTGGGTGCTGCCCTGCACGTGGGCGGTGAAACCGGCGGTGCGGGCGTAGCCGACCGGGAGGGCGGATTGGGTGCCGGGTGTCTTGCGCACCAGGGACAGTACGGTGTTCGGGTCGGCGCCGGGCTGGACCTGGACCTGCCAGTCGACGGAGACGGAGCGCAGGGCGCGCTGGGTCATCGTCGCTTTCGACGCGGTGAGGAAGGAGCCGAGCGCGGCGACGAGGGCGACCGCGAGCGCGATCCCGGTCAGGGCAGCCAGCAGCCGTCCCGTGCGGTGGCGGGCCAGGCCGCGGGCCCAGGCGGTGATCACGCAACCTCCTCGGGTGCGAGCAGCCGCCCGTCGCGCATGGTGCGCCGGACGGTCAGACGTGTGGCGATGGCGGGGTCGTGGGTGGTGACAACGAGGGCCGCGCTCGTGTGGTCGGCGGCTGTGAGCAAGGCGTCCAGTACCCGGGCGCCGGTGGCGTGATCGAGGCGGCCGGTCGGCTCGTCGGCGAGGATCAGGCGCGGAGCCTGGGCCAGGACGCGGGCGGCGGCCACGCGCTGGGCCTGGCCGCCGGAGATCTCCTCGGGCAGCCGGTCGGCGAGGTCGGCCACGTCCACCAGGGCGAGCGCGGAGAGGGCGGCTTCACGGGCCTCGGATTCAGGGCGGTCGGCGAGGATCAGGGGCAGGGCGGCGTTCTCGGCGACGCTGAGGGCGGGGATCAGGCTGTCGCCCTGGAAGACAAGCCCGATCCCATGCGGCCCGAGGGACTCGGCCCGGGTGACGGTGCCGCTGGTGGGCTGTTCCAGCCCCGCCAGCAGGTGCAGCAGCGAACTCTTCCCCGATCCGGACGGGCCGACGACGGCCAGCCGCTCGCCGGGCCGGATCTCCAGGTTGGCGCCGTGCACAGCCACGACCGCCTGTGAGCCCTGGCCGAACGTGAGCGCCGCCTCCCGGCAGATGACGAGCGGCTCATCCGGTGACATCGGGCGCCTCCCGCCGCTCCGGCTCCGCTGAAGCGCCGACTGTCCTTCCGTCCTCCAGGCCGATGACCCGGTCGGCGACGCGAACAGCGGCCGCGCTGTGCGTGACGATCAGCACGGCGCAGCCCCGGGCGGCCCGGTCGTGCAGCAGCGCCAGGACGACCTGTTCCGTCTCGCCGTCCAGTTCGCCGGTCGGTTCGTCGGCCAGCAGGATGTCGGGGGAGTTGGCGAGTGCGACGGCCAGGCCCGCGCGAGCCAGTTCACCACCGGACAGCTGCCGGGGCAGGGCATGGCCCCTCCCGGCGAGATCCACCTGGCCGAGCAGCTTCTTCGCGGAGACCGAGGGCCTGCCCGCGGCGGCCTGCTGGGCCAGCCGGATGTTGTCGCGGAGGCTCATGTGGGGCAGCAAGTTGCGGGTCTGCAGCAGCACCCCGATGTGGCGGGCCCGCAGCCGGGCCCGTTCGGTCTCCGGCCGGTGGCTGATCCGTACGCCGTCCACGCGCACCTCACCGCCGGAGGGTTCGTCGAGCCCGGCCAGACAGGCCAGCAGGGTCGACTTGCCCGACCCGGACGGCCCGACCACCGCGACCGTCTCGCCGCGCCGCACCCGCAGGGACACCCCGCGCAGGGCGAGCGTCTCCTCCTCGCCGGCCCGGTAGAAGCGGTACAGCTCACGGGCGGTGAGGACCGCCTCGTCCGCCATGGCGGTCACCGCCACGCGAAGGAGTCACTGATGATGCGCCAGGGGTCGACGTTGTCGGCGTTGACCGGCCCGGACAGGGTCAGGTCCACCTCATGGCCGGACCGGTAGAAGGCGTACCGTTCGAAGGCGTCCCGCACGACCTTGCCGGTGACCGGATCCTTCGCCGAGTCCCCCTGGTAGGTCAGCAGGACGACGCGGCCGGCGTGCCGGGTCACCTCGGACACCTTGGGCGCGGCGAACTTCGGGACTTGTCCACGCAGTTGTGGGACGACGGTGTTCGTCACCTCGCCGACCGTGGGCGCGGTGGAGGCGGAGAGCGCAGTGATCCGCACGGTGTTCAGCTTGTCCGTGAACACGGTGGCGCCGCGGTCCCGCTGAGTCTGGGCCCAGCCCTCGGGGACCTTCAAGGTGAAGCCGGGCTCGTCCAAGGGCACGTACACCTGGTTGTCGGGGATGTCACCGGGCGGGTTGGACTCGGTGGGCGCCGCGTTGTTCTGCGCGCTGCCCGCCGATGAGGACGGCGCCGTGGTCGCGGGGGGAGGGCTCTTGGACGTCGTCGAGCCGGAACCGGATCCGGAACAGCCGGCGGTCACTGCCGCGACGAGCGCCAGTCCCACGGCCGCGGACGTCCGTACATGTGCTGCCATGGCCACTGCCCTCCAAGGAGTCGCCGGACCGGGAGGTCATGGCACTCACGCTAGGAGGACGCCGGTTAACGCCTCGCTCACCGACGGTTAGACGACGGCAAAAGCGCACCCCCGGAACGCCGTAAGGGTCAGGACTCCTGGGCCGGCAGCAGGACGACCAGTCGCGCGCCGGGGTGGTTGTCCTCGACCAGGGTACGGCCGTGGTGGGCCTTGACGACGTCGCGGACGATGGCCAGGCCTAGGCCGCTGCCCCCGGTGTCCCGGGAGCGCGCATCGTCCAGGCGGGTGAAGCGTTCGAAGACGCGTTCGCGGTCGGCATCCGGGATGCCGGGGCCGTCGTCGGCGACGACCAGGCGGGCGAAGCCGTCCTGGGTGTGCAGACTGACCGTGACCCTGCTGCGGGCGTAACGCACGGCGTTGTCGAGGAGGTTGCGGACGACACGGGCGAGGGCGTCCGTGTCGCCTTGTACACGGGCTGCGCCCACGGCGTGCTGGTCGATGGGGAGCGGTGTGCGGCGGCGGGCCTCCCTGACCTCGGTGAAGATGATCTCGTCAAGGTCGACGGGGCGCGTCCGGATGCGTGGCTGGTCGTCGAGGCGCGCCAGCTGGAGGAGGTCGTCGACGAGGCGGGTGAGGCGTTCGCTGTCCCGCAGCAGGGATGCGGCGAGAGCCTGTGCCTCGGGCGAGCGGGCGTGCCGGGTGGCCACGTCGAGGCGGGTGTGCAGGGCGCTGAGGGGGCTGCGCAGCTCGTGGGCGGCGTCGGCGATGAAGCGTCGCTGCCGCCGGGTCGCGGTGTCCAGGCGTGCCAGCAGGTCGTTGAGCGTCCGGGCGAGCCGGGCGAGGGCGTCCGCGGTGGGCGGCACGTCGAGTCGGCGGCCGAGGTCGGAGGTGGTGATCTCGGCGGTCTGTGCGCGCATGGCCTCCACGGGGCGCAGCGCGCGGCCGGTGAGCTGCCACACCACGGCCGTAAGCAGGGCGACGACCGCCGGCGTGCCGGCGGCCAGGCCGGCGGTGAGCCGGGCCAGTCCCTGGTCGACGCTCTCGGTGGGTACGGCCACGTACACCGTCAAGGGGTTGCGGGCCGGGCCGGCGGGGACGCCGACGGCCCGCCACGTGCCGTTCTCGCCGACGGGGACGTCGTGAACGGTGTGCGCCCTGGGGGTGTCGGCCCGGCTTGCCGGGAAGGAGAACGCCCGCGGGCGGCCGCGCAGGTTCCCTGAGCTCGCGATCACGGTGCCGTTGCGGTCGACGATCTGTACGGCGGCCTCCCCGTGGCCGGTGGCCGGTATCTCGGCGCTGGCCTGGGGGGAGTCGGCGTCCGCCGCGACGACCTCGGCGCGCTGGAGGGCGGTGGTGTCCAGGCCGTGGATCAGGCTGGCGTGCAGCCAGACGACAAGGAGGACGGCGGCCGAGACCAAGCCGGCGGCGATGACCAGGGCCGCGGCGGCGGTCAGCCGCAGTCGCAGCGACCTGCGGGCCCACCAGAATGGGGCGCCAGAGGCCACTATTCACCCCGTACCGCTGCGCAGCCGGTATCCGGCACCACGGACGGTCTCGATGGTGCTGCGGCCGAACGGAGCGTCGATCTTGCGTCTGAGATAGCCGACGTACACCTCGACGATGTTGGTGTCGCCGTCGAAGTGCTCGTCCCAGACGTGGGTGAGGAGGTCCGTCTTGCTGACCACCTCGTCGGTGTGCCTGGCCAGGTACTCCAGGAGCGCGAACTCGCGGGCGGTGAGTTCGATCTCCCGCTCTCCGCGGCGGCAGCGGTGGCAGGCGGGATCCACGCTGAGGTCGCTGGCCTGGAGCACCGCGGGCCGGGCGGGAGCCCCGCGGCGCAGCAGCGCCCTCAGATGGGCGACGAGGACGACGTACGAGAAAGGCTTGCTCAGGTAGTCGTCGGCGCCGAGGTCGAGGGCGTCCGCCTCGTCGTACTCTCCGTCCTTCGCGGTGAGCATCAGCACCGGCGTCCAGACCCTGGCGCGCCGCAGCCGCTTCAGCACCTCGTAACCGGACAGGCCCGGAAGCATGATGTCGAGCACGATGACGTCGTACGACTCGGTCAGCGCCCGCCACAGACCGTCCGTCCCGTCGTGGGCGACATCGGCAACGAAGCCCTCCGCGGCGAGTCCCTCGGCGATCGCCTCGGCGAGTCCGCGCTCGTCCTCGATGATCAGCGTCCGCATGGCAGCCTCTGGTCCTCTTGTCCACCTTAGCCGTCGCTGGTGACTGTCGTCGGCTGAGAGGAAGCTGAGAAACGGGGTGCCTCTCCGCCTGCTTTCGGTACCCGGATCGCAGGCTGGAGCCCTCAAGCACGTAAGGGAAGGGGAAGCGACGATGAGCGACCTCGGGCGGGAGCGCCGGAGCCGGGGCGAGGACGCCTCGCGGCGCGTGCGGCAGGAGGAGCGCCACGGCCGGTGTGAGACCGGCGAGCGGCGCGACGACCGGCGGGACGACCGGGGGACCGGCCGGCGCCGGGAGACGGACGACGACGAGCGGGAGCGTCTGGTGCGCACCGCATTCGTCTCCGAAAGGCCGTTCGGGTAAATGGCCGGTTGGGAAAGGGAGGTACGGAGAAACGGAGCGCTGTGCGGCTGACGGCAGCGGTGGAAGGCGCCGTCAGGCGTGCCGCGTTTCGGCGGAGTGCAGCAGCCGGAGGGTGGTGTGCCCGGCGGCGTGCCGGATCCGGTCCTGGGGCCAGGCTAAGGCGCGGGCACGGCGCCGTTCCGCGCCATCCAGTAAGGACAGGCCGGGCTGCCGGGCCTTCGATGCGAGGCGCACGATCCACGGACGGGGCTCCGCGTCTGCCATGGGTTCACTCCCGCCACATTGATTCCACCAGGTCGCGGGCCAGGTCCAGGGTGTGCTGCACGGGCAGGCCGTGATCCGCGTACCAGTCGTCCGTGGCCTCCGGGTGGGGTCCCGTGACGGCCACCCGCCCCGCGCCGAAGCCCGCCACGAGGGCGGCGGGGGCGCCGTTGTCGTAGCGGGCGAGGATCCGGGCGTCGGCGCCGGCCTCGAGGAGGAAGACGGGGCCGTCCTGGAAGTACACGTGGCGTGGGGACCCCCGCCAGGTCACCCGTACCACGGTGGAGCCCTCGTCGTGGACGGTTGCCCCCACCGTGGCGATGTACTGATCGGTGTCGCCGGGCAGGAGTCCGAAGCCTGGTGTGGTGCCCGCGAGATAACCGCCCAGACAGAACCCCAGGTAGTGCCCGCCGCCGCGGACGAACGCGCGGATCGCCCGGCGCATCGGTCGCAGGAAACGGTAGGCGGAGTCGAGGGTGCCGCCGCCGGGCTGGGCGTACAGCACGGCCTGGGACAGCGACGCGGCCGAGAGCGGGAGCGCCTCGCGGGGCCCGGTGTAGCGGACGTCGAGGTTCCAGGGACCGGAGGTGAGGAGGTCCGCGACCGCCTCGGGGCAGCCGAGCAGGGCAGCCGGTCCGCGGTAGACGAGAGCCAGCCGGCGGCGTCCTCCGGATGTGCGCGTCACGGGCGGTGTTTCCCGGTCGGTTCCGTCACGGGAGGCAGCGCCGGCCCGGCGCACCCTTCGACCGGCAGGCCCTGCCAGTCCGTGCCGACGGGCAGGTGTTCGCCCTTCATGACCAGGGACAGTGCGCCGAGCCTGACCCCGGCGCCGACCACGCCGTCGTACAGCACCACCGTGCGCGTGCCGACGCTCGCGCCGGGGCCCACGGTCACGGTCGACATCTTCATCACCCGGTCCTCGAAGAGGTGCGTCTGAAGGGAGACATATGGGCCGATCGCGGCATCGTCGCCCACCTCCACCAGGTCGAACTCCGTCAGGTACGTGGTGCCGATCCAGGTACGCCGGCCGACGCGGGCACCGAACAGGCGCAGTACGGGCGGCAGGAACGGGGTCCCCACCAGAGCGCCGACGCCCGCGGGCACCGCGGCGGCCTCGAACAGGCCGGTGACGAACTCCGTCCGGCGGACGAACAGGCTCCACAGGGGCTCGACGCGCGGCCGGTACCGTCCGGCGGCCGCCCACTTGGCGAGCGCACAACACCCGACCACGGCCGACATCGCCCCCATGGCGAGCAACGGGGACACCAGTACGGTCACGGCCGGTCCGGTGCGGCGGGCGAGGCTGCTCAGGGCCAGCAGGTACCCGAGGCCACCGGCGGCGAGCAGTGTCGCGGGCAGGGTGGCGCGGAAGAACTCGATGGCCAGGCGGCCGGCTACGGCCCGGCGGGTCGGCCGGAACGTGAGCCTCTCGGGGTAGCGCCCGCTGTCCTGGCGCACCGGCAGCCGCAGCGCGGGCGAGCCCAGCCAGGTGCTGCCGGGCGGCACCCGACCGTCGGGCGGGACACTGCCGACGCCGACCAGGCAGCCCGGGCCGAGCCGGGTACCGGCGGGCAGGAGTGCCGCGTTGCCGACGAACGCGCGTCCGCCCACCTCGGTGGGTGCGAACGCCATGCGGCCGGCGGCGAAGGCGGCAACACCCACACCGGCCATGTCCGCGACGAAACTGCCGTCGCGGAGGGTGAGCAGGTCCGGGTCGATGTGCGCCACGGTGGACACCTCGGCGTTGCGGCCGACCCGCGCACCGAGCAGCCGCAGCCACGGCACCGTGTAGAGGGTGGCGTACAGCGAGTTGGTCAGGGTCAGGCTCTCCTCCAGGAGCTTGTCCGCGACCCATTTGCGCACGCCGAGCGCCGACCGCACGGGGTGGACACCCACCGGCGTCCTGCGCAGCACTGCCCGCCTGCCCACGCCGACGGCCAGGCACACCGTGGCCACGAAGACGGGCCCGAACAGCGCGGCCACAGCCGGCTCGTCGCGCAGCCACGCCCACCAGCCCAGAGCGACGCCCGGCATGGCCGCGGCGATGGGCACCGCTTCCAGCAGAGCCAGACCGAGCAGGGTGCCGGCCAGGTGCCGTGCCCGCCGGTGGTCCGTCGCGCGCGGGGCGCTCAGCAGCGACTCGACCGTCGGCGAGAGTGCCTCGACGGGGCGGGCGGGTGATCCGGCACGGCGGCTTCCTGCGGGGATCGATTCGCCCGGGCCTGCCAGGGACTGCTCGGCGAGCGCCGCGTCGGGTTCCAGTTCCGCGCCCGGTTCGCAGACCGCGTTGGCACCGACGTACGCCCGTGCGCCGATGGTGATCGGAGCGATGGTCACCCATCCGTCGGAGACCTGCCAGGGGCGCAGGGTGGCTCCGTAGCCGATCGCCGCGTCACCGCCGATGCGCAGCAGCTTGGGCAGTCCGATCAAGCTCGTGGCGATGGTGGTGCGCGCGCCGACCCGCGCGCCGAGGAGCCGCAGGTAGGGGCCCATCAGAGGGGATCCGCTGAGGACTCGTAGCGGGCTCAGGCCGAGCAGCAGCACGTCCAGGGTCCACAGGCGCAGGTAGGTGGCCCCCCACAAGGGGTAGCGGCCGGGCCGGATGCCGGCGGCCAGCGGCCGGGCGAGCACCGCGGGGGCGAGCCAGCGTACGGTCAGGTAGCCGGCCAGCACCGCGAGCGCCGGTCCGGTGGCGCCCGTGGCCGGAAGCCTGCCGCCATGCGCCACGCACAACAGGGCCAGTGGCCCCGTGAACAGCAGCAGGAGGGAGCAGAGCGCCGCTGCCTGGACCAGACCCGCCCGTGCGATCCGCGCACGGCCGTGCCTCAGCGGCACCACGCGACGGCGCTGTCCAGGCCCGCTTTCCGGGCCGTCCCGCAGCGAGCACAGGCGGGTCGTGAAGGCCCGGACGGTGGGATTCTCGTACAGGTCACGCAGCGTCGGGCCGGTGCCGCCGTCCTGTTCCCGCAGCAGGGACACGGCGTGGGCGGCGAGCAGGGAGTGCCCGCCGAGGTCGGTGAAGAAGTCGGCCTCGGCCGACACCTCCCCGGGAGGGATGCCGAGCGCGCGGGCCCACGCGTCGCGCACACGCGCCTCCCGCGCGTCGCGCACCGGAGCCACGTGCCCTGATGCCGTGAGGCGTCGGCCGGACGGCCGGGGGAGCCGCGTGCGGTCGGTCTTGCCGCTCGGCGAGACCGGCAGCCGGTCCAGGAAGTCCAGCGTCGCCGGGACCATGTAGGCGGGCAGCGCCTGCCGGAGGCGGTCGCGCAGCCGGGCAGCGAGAGCCGGGGCGTTGGCACCGCCTTCCGCCGCTCGCACGACGTATCCGGCCAGGACCTGCTGTTCGGCACCATCGCGCGGCATGAGAGCAGCGGCTGCCTGTGCGACGCCCGGGTCCTCCATCAGCACGCTCTCGATCTCTTCGAGTGACACCCGGTATCCGCGGATCTTCACCTCCGCGTCGGCGCGCCCGAGATACTCGATCTCCCCCTGTGCGGTCATCCTGCCGAGGTCACCGGTGCGGTACAGGCACCCGCCCCCGGGCGCGAGGCCATGGTGGACGAAGCGGTCGGCGGTCAGGTCCGGGCGGCCGACGTAGCCCCGGGCAAGCCCCGGCCCGCCCAGGCAGATCTCCCCGACGGCCCCCGGCGGGACGGGCTCGCGCCGCTCGTCCAGGAGGACCACCGTGTACGTCGGCAGGGGGCGGCCGATGGTCACCGGACGCCCCGGGCGCAGTTCCTGAACGGTGGCCGTGACGGTCGCCTCGGTCGGACCGTAGGTGTTGACCATGCGCCGCCCCGGCCTGCTCCAGCGTTCGACCAGCGCGGCGGGGCACGCCTCGCCGCCCACGAAGATGCTGCGCAGGCGCGGGAGGTCCCGGGGGATGGTCGCCAGCAAGGTGGGCACGCAGTACAGGACGGTCACCCTGTGCCGGTCCAGGAAGTCGGCGAGTTCCGCGCCCAGCCGTCCCGTGCCCGTGGGACCCGCGACCAGCGTGGCGCCGGCCGCCCAGGTGGGCCAGATCTCCTCGATCGAGAAGTCGAAGGAGATGGCCATGCCCTGGTACACACGGTCCGAGGGCCGGATGTCGTAGACCGGGGACACGACGCGCACGAAGTTGCGGATGCTCGACCTGGCGACCTCGACCCCCTTGGGCCTGCCGCTGGACCCCGAGGTGTACATCACGTAGGCCAGCGGGTCCGCCCCGCCTGCCGCTTCGCACGGCCGCGTGCTGGGCAGCACCGATGGATCCCCCGAGCCGCAGTCCATCTCGAGGACCGCGCACGCCCCGCACGGCAGCGCGTGCCTCGCGTCGGCCGCACGGGCGGAGGTGGTCAGCACCGCCTCGGCACCTGCGTCCCGGAGGATGTAGGCCAACCGGTCGGCGGGGGCTTCCGGATCGACCGGCACGAACACCGCACCCGCCTTGCACACGCCGAGCAGGCTCACGTACATTTCTACGGACCTCGGCAGGAGCAGCGCGGCGCGGCTGTCCGGGCCGATGCCGAGACGGCGCAACCGGTGTGCGACCCGGTTGGCCCGGGCGTCCAGTTCGGCGTAGGTCAGACGCCGGGCTCCGCATTCGAGAGCCAGGGCGTGCGGGGTGCGGTCGCAGGCGTCCTCGAAGAACCGGTTGAGGCCCCCGACCGCGGTGGTCATACGGTCCCGGCCCGGCGTGACAGGCGGCGCGGCAGTGCGGGAAGTCATGTCCTTTCCCCTGGAGTGTGGTCCGGGAATGATGCGATCGAGCCCAGGCGCGCCCCCAGGCACTTCTTCAGCCTGGACGGCACGAGCTGAGAGGACGCTGAGAGGGCGAGGGCGGCAGGACGGATGCCGCTGCGCGAGCCGGGCGGGGCGCATCATGAGGGCATGAGACAGCGCGTGGTGCGAGTCGCCGTCGTCGCCGCCCTGGTCGCCGTGGTCCTCCTCGCCGTCCCCCTGGCCCTGGCCATCCGCTCCGCCCTGTACGCCGACCAGCGCGACACTCTGGAGCGAGCCGCCCTGGCCGGGGCCGTGCGGGTGAGCCCGGACTACGCGAGCGGCGACCCCGTGGAACTGCCCGCGCCTCCGGCCGGCGGGCACCTCGGCCTGTACGACCCGCAAGGGCGGCTGCGCTCGGGCAGCGGCCCCGCGGCCGCCGACACCCCGGTCCACAGGGCGCTCGGAGGCGAGGCCGTCCGGGCATGGTCGGGCAGCGACCTCGCCGTCGCCGTGCCCGTCTCGCATGCCGAGCAGGTGATCGGAGTCGTACGAGCCTCCTCCCCGGCCACCGTCGTACGCGACCGGGTCTTCCTGACGTGGGCGGCCCTGCTGGGCGTGGCCGTGATCGCACTGGCCGTCGCTGTCCTCGTCGCCCGCCGTCAGGCCCGGGCGCTTGCCACGCCGCTGGAGGACCTCTCCCGGCACTGCCGGGCCGTCACTGAAGGAGACCTCGGCGCCCGGGCGGCCCCCAGCAGAATCGCCGAGATCGACCAGGTCGCCCGCACACACAACGAGATGCTGCACAGCCTGTCCGAACTCCTGCGGCACGAACGGGACTTCGCAGCCAACGCCTCCCACCAGCTGCGCACGCCCCTGGCCGGTCTTCAGCTGACGCTGGAGTCCGGACTGGAACAGCACGACGACGCCCGGCTGCGCCCCGCCCTGGCAGAGGCTCTCGCCACCACCCGCCGGCTGCACGACACAGTGGAGGAGGTCCTGCGCCTGTCCACGTCCCGGGCGGCGCTCGGGCCCAGGCCGGCCGACCGGCTCCTGGGCCAGGTACTGAGGGCCGTGGAGGAACGCTGGCATGGCCCGTTCGCCCAGGTCGGGCGGCGCTTCGCGTGCCTCGCCCGGGATGCGCCGGACGACCTCTCCGTGCCCGGCGCGCCGGTCACAGAGATCCTCGACATCCTGCTGGACAACGCCCGCGTCCACGGCCGCGGCACGGTCCGTCTGGTCGTACGCGACCTCGACGACGCCCTCGCCTTCGACGTCACCGACGAAGGCGAGGTGCCGGGTACGGCGGCCCGGTTGTTCGACCGCGGTCACAGCGGCGGCGGGCCGGGTACGGGCATCGGCCTCGACCTGGCCCGGGACCTGGCGTTCTCCCTCGGCGGCCGGCTCTCCCTGACCGGCAGCGCCCCGACCACCTTCACCCTGCTCGTCCCGGTCGGCCGTGACGAGACGGTGGACGGTACGCCCTGAACACCGCCGCCCCGCGACCTCACATGCAGCCCGTCGACGAAGCGGCCGCCGGTTCCGGCTGCGCTCGACTGCCGGTTCATCGCACAGGGCCCGCCCCTTCCGGCGGGTGCCCTCTCGTACGACCGGGTTACGGCGTCGGCAAGAGTTTGGCCGTGGGGCCGCCGGCGGTGATCCGGCCGGTGTCCATCAGGTGTGTGGTGTCGGTGTAACGGGCGATCAGGTCGTGTTGGTGAGAGACCACGACGAGGGTGGTGCCCCGCTCTTCGCGCAGCCGGGTGAGGAGGTCCATGACGGCCGTGGCGGTGGTGGTGTCGAGGGCGGAGGTGACCTCGTCGCACAGGAGGACGTCGGGGCCGGCGGCGAGGGCTCGGGCGATGGAGACCCGCTGGCGCTGGCCGCCGGACAGCTCGCCCGGGTAGCGGTCGGCGAAGTCGGCGGGGAGTTCCACCTGTTCGAGGAGTTGGGCGATCCGCTCGGGTGTTTCCTTCGCCGTGAGGCCGGTGTGGAGGCGTAGGGGCCGGGCCAGTTGGCGTCCGATGGTGCGCCGGGGGTTGAGTGCGGCGAGTGGGTTCTGCGGGACGAGCTGGATGCGGCGCTGCTGTTCGCGAGTACGGCGGCGGGCCGTGGCCGCCAGCTTCTCGCCGTCGAGGGTGAGGTGGCCCTTGGTGGGCGGGTGCAGGCCGGCGAGGACGCGCAGGAGGGTGGTCTTGCCGGATCCGGAGGGGCCGATCACGGCGGTGGCCGATCCGGCGGATGCGGTGAAGTCGACTCCGCTCAGGGCGGGTTGGTTCCGGAACCAGACCTCGACACCCTGGGCGGAGAGTGCCGGACGGGCCGATACGGACGTTGCCGTGGGCATAACTGCCCTACGAGACACGGAAGTTGGCGGACGCACGCCGGGCGCGGTGAGCCGGACGGTGTGGTCGGCGCACGCCTCGACCAGGGCGGGGTCGTGGGTGGCGAGGACGACGGCCAGGTTCCGGCTGGTGGCGAGGTCGCGCAGCAGGTGGGCGATCTCGTCGCGCAGGGCGGTGTCGAGGCCGGCGGTGGGCTCGTCCAGGAGGAGGATCTGCGGGGTGCGGGCCAGAGCGCGGGCGAGGGCGACGCGGCGCTGCTGCCCGCCGGACAGGGCGGTGGGCCGTCGGCCGAGGAGGTCGGCGGGGAGCCGGCACTCGGTCAGCAGGGCGCGGATCGCGTCGGCGGAGGGGTCCGTGGCCAGTTCGGCGAGCAGGCGGTGGACGGTCATGCGGGGGTTGAGGGCCGAGCCGGGGTCCTGGCCGACGTAGGCGGCGCGGGTGCGGCGCAGGCGCCGTAGCGCGTCGGGGGCGAGGGTGTGCGGTTGCGTGCCGAGGACGTCGAGGGTGCCGGCGGTGATCGTGGCCGGGGCGGGGAGGTGGCCGATGAGGGCGCGCAGCAGGGTGGTCTTGCCCGATCCGGAGGCGCCGGTCAGCGCGGTGACCTGGCCGGGCCGGATGACGGCGGAGGTGGCGGGCAGCAGTACCGTACCGTCGGACAGGGCGATTTCCAGGCCGGTTACGGTCGCCACCGGCTGTGCTGTGCCGGCTGCGTCCGCCGTGTGGGTACCCGTGGCGACTGCCCCCGCCTGTGCCGCGTCGTGCGGGGTGTCCGTTCCGGTGTGGGCGTGGTCCTGGTGGGTGAGGTCGCTCACGAGCGGGTGACCGCCTTCTTGGTGGTGTCGGGGGCCAGGGCCTGGGTGGCGAGGTTGACGGTGATGGCGACGGCCGCGACCGCCAGGCTCGGGGCGACGACGGCCCACGGGTTGAGCAGGATGCCGGAAGCGTTCTCGCGGACCATCAACGACCAGTCGGAGGCCGGGGGCTGAGGGCCGATCTGGAGGAAGCCCGCCATGGAGATGACGTAGACGGCGTCGACGAACCGCAGTCCGAAGAGGGTCAGGACGGTGGAGCGCAGATTGGGCAGCAGCTCGCGCAGGGCGATGTAGGCGGTGGACTCGCCGCGCGTGACGGCCGCCTCGACGTAACCGGCGGAGGCGAGCGGGGCGGCGGCAGCGGCGACGACCCGTACGGCGTAGGGGATTCCGAGGACGACCGCCGCGGCGATGACGGCCCAGCGTCCGCCGCCGGGCCAGGCGAGGGCGATCAGCATGATGCCCAGCAGCGGCGGCAGCAGGATCGCGACGTCTGCGCAGCGCTCGACGGCTCGGCCGAGCGCGGGGCGCAGGACGGCGAAGCAGCCGATGAGGGTGGCGGCCGCGGTGACCACGACGGCCACGAGCAGCGCACCGGCCACGAGGAGGATGCCGCCGTCGAGGAGGCGGCTGAGGACGTCGCGGCCCAACTGGTCCCCGCCGAGCGGGGCGTCGGCGCTCGGGGCGGCGAACGGGGCGGTGACCGGCGTGGAGAGGGAGTGCGGGGCCAGCAGGGGACCGGCGACAGTGAGGACGAGGGGCAGGACGGCGACGGCGGTCAGCATCAGGGTCCGGGCGCGTGAGGTGCGCCGGCGCCTGATGGCCGGGGCGAGGGTGGTGGTCATGCGCGCTCTCCCAGGGTGGCCTCGCGGATCAGGTCCGCGGTGAGCAGGACGAGGCTGATGACGGCACCGGCGCAGGCGACGACTCCGGCGATCAGCGGGGTGTCGCGTGAGGCGACGGCACCGGCCAGCAGGTTGCCGATCCCTGGGTAGTTGAAGAGGGTCTCCACGACCACGGCCCCGCCGAGCAGCATGCCGGTGGAGGTGGCGAAGCCCGTGGCGATGGCGGGCACGGCGCCGGGCAGCTGATGGCGCAGCAGCACCCGGTGGACCGGCAGCCCGTCCAGGTGGGCGGCTTCCACATGGGGTGTGGCTGCCTGGTCGGCGAGGGCGCCGCGCACGATGCGGACGTTCCAGCCGGTCTGGGGTATCACCAGGGCGATGACCGGCATGATGAGCATGGTCCAGTCGGCGGGCTTGCCGTCGCTGCCGGTGACGGTGACCGCGGGGAGCCAGCCGGTCCACAGCGACAGCACGAGCAGCAGGACCACGGAGATCACGAACTCGGGCACGGCGAACGCGGCCGTCGCGGCGTGGCCGATCAGGCGGTCGGTGAGCCGGCCCGGTCGGGCGGCGGCCCAGCAGCCCAGCAGCAGGGCGAGCACCGTCGTGAGGACGAACGCGCTCAGGCCCAGGACCAGGGTGTTGGGCAGCGGGTCCGCGAGCAGGCTGGTCACCTTCTGGCCCTGGGCGGAGGTGCCCAGATCACCCGTCGGCAGGGCGGTCATCCAGTCCCAAAAGCGTTCCCACACCGGCCGGTCCAGGCCCAGCTGGTGCCGACGGGCGGCGATGTCGGCGGCGGTGGCGCCGCGCTCGGAGGTGGCACTGGCCGCGTCCCCGGGCAGCAACTCGACGGCCGCGAACACCACGGCCAGCAGGACGACCAGCATCAGTGCCCGGCGACCGACCGCCCCGGCCACCCGCAGCGCCGGATGGCGCGGGCGACGTGGCGTGGTGGCCGTGCCCGCCGGGGGAGCGGCTACCGCACCGGCCTTGGCGAGAGGGCTCAACTCAGCCACACGCCTTCGAGCTGGACGCGTCCGTAGCCGGCGAGCCTGGGCAGGTTGTGCACCTTGGCGGCGGCCAGGTCGATGCCGTCGGCCATGCCCCACAGCAGATAGCCGGAGCTGTCGTACTCGATCTGCTGCAACTGCTTGAGGTGGACGGCACGCTGCTTCTCGTCCTTGGTGCCGATGACCTCGCGGTAGGCGGCGTCGAACTCCTTGTCCGCCCAGCCGGATTCGTTCTGCCCGGAGTCGCTGACCATGGTCTTGGAGGCGAAGAAGACGACCGAGTCGTTGGTGCCCCAGTACGTGGTGTAGAAGTCGCCGGCCTTCCAGGTCTTCTGCCAGAACGCGCCGGACTCCTGCTTGACGACGTTCACCCTGATGCCCGCCTCGCGGGCCTGGCCCGCGAAGAGGGTCGCGGAGTCGGCGAGGCCCGCGATGTCGTCGGTGGTGATGAGGTCGTAGGTCTTGGACAGGTCGAAGCCCGCGTCCCTCAGCAGGGACTTGGCCTTGGCGAGGTCCCGGGTGCGCTGGGGGATGTCCTTGGCGTAGGCGGGATCGCCGGTGCCGAGGATGTCGTTGGCTACGGTGCCGTAACCGGACAGGACCTGCTTGACCATCGCCTCCCGGTCGACGACCAGACGCATCGCCTCGCGCACCCGCTCGTCCGCGAACGGGCTGCCTTTCGCGGTGCGCATGACGATGGGCATCGCCATGTCGTTGGGGCGGCGCAGGATCTGGATGTCCTTGCGGGTCTGGGCGGTGCGGGCGGCGACCGCGCCCGCGTTGGAGGCGAGGTCGATCTGCCCGGCCAGCAGCGCGTTGGCCATGGCCTGCGGGGTTTCGAACAGGGTGACCTCGATGGCGTCGAGGTGCACGGCCGGGCCGTACCACTTGTCGTTCTTCACCAGTCGGGCGTTGCCGCCGCGGTACCAGTCCAGCTTGAACGGGCCGGTGCCCGGCGCCTTGGCGATCTCGGAGTCCTTGGTGCCCCTCTTCAGGATGAAGGTGGTGAAGCGGGTCAGGACCGGGAATTCGGCGTTGGCGTAGTCGGAGACGATGACGACGGTGTCGGTGGCCTCGGCGGTGATGTTCTCCGCCTTGATCCCGGGCAGCCGGGCCGCGCCGGCGGGGGTGTTGCGCAGCCGCTTGAGCGACCAGACGACGTCCTCGGCGGTCACCGGGGTGCCGTCGTGGAACACCGCCCCCTTGGCGATCTTGAACTTCCAGGTCTTCAGGTCCGTCGACGACTCCCATGAACTGGCCAGGCGGGCAACGGTGTTGGACTTGGCGCCGGGGGCGGTCAGCGTGTCGTAGACGAGGGCGATGATCAGGTAGTCGCTCTCGTTGGCCTGGGTGCCGTGCGGGTCACGGGTGATGGCGCTCGCCCGGCCCAGCGCGCCCACCCGCAGGATGCCGCCGTTCTTGGGCGTGCCGCCGCCCGCCGCCGGGTCGGAGGAGGTGCCGCCGTCGCTGGAGGAGCAGGCGGCGAGCAGGGCCGTCGCGCCCAATGCCCCGCCGGCCCAGAGCACTTGGCGCCTGTTGATGTTCACGTACGTCGTCCTCGATCCAAGGAAGGGCACAGGTTGCTTAGGTTTGCCTATCCTAATAACGACCGCCTTCGCAAGGGGAAGCCTGTTGCGGGGGGTGCGCTCTCCGGATCAAGTGACTCATGAGTTAGGTTTGCCTAACCTAAATTAGATGCTAGCGTCATGGCGCACCGAGGTTCCGCAGTGCGCGTTTCGCCCCAACAGCGCTTCTTTCGCGGCCTGTTGCATGCCTTCAGGTCGGGGCTGCATGGCCGCGCCCGGAATCCGATACCCCCATTACCTTCCGACGGAAACGGACTTCTTCGTCATGAGCACGGCAGCCGCACCTGTCCGACAGCTCGATGCCCACACCGTGGGCGAACTCCGTGAGGCAGCCGGAAAACTGCTCGCCGAGTTCGGTACGTCCGCCACCAGCCCCCAACTCCTGGCCCGGGTAAGGGAAGTCGCAGGAGGCTTCAGCGAAACGTTGCGGCACCACTGCCGCCCGGTCGACACCGCGGACGGGCTGTTCGTCCTGCGCGGCCTCGACGTCGACGACACCGAGATCGGCCCCACCCCCGCCGGCTGGGCCGCCGCCGGCGACAGCGGCGCCCTCTACGACATAGCCCTGCTGCTGCTCGCCACCGTGATGGGCAACCCGATCGCCTGGGAGGGCCAGCAGGACGGCCGCTTCGTGCACAACATCGTCCCCTCCCCAGGTCACGAGACCGAGCAGACCGGCGCCTCGTCCACCGTGCTGCTCAGCCCGCACACCGAGGATGCCTTCCACCCCGGCCGGGCCCACCTGCTGATGCTCGGCTGCATGCGCAACCACGACCACATCGCCACCACCGCCGCCAGCGTCCGCAAGACCCGCCTCGCGGACACCGACGTCGCCCAGCTCACCCGCGCGGTCGTGCCGATCCTCCCCGACGACGCCTACGAGGCCGCCCAGCACTTCACCGGCGACGCCCCGCCCGCCGTGCCCGCGTTGTTCGCCACCGACGAGGGCATGACCCTGCGCTACGACCCCGCCTACACCCCCCTCGACGACGACGCCGACGACGCGTACCGGGCGGCGTACGGGCGCCTCTCGGACGAACTCGCCCGCGTCTCCGTCGCCGTCAGCCTCAGCCCCGGCGAGGTGCTCGTCGTCGACAACGACCTCGTCGTGCACGGCCGGGTCCCCTTCCGGGCCCGCTACGACGGCACCGACCGCTGGCTCAAGCGGGCCTCCGTCCGCGTCCCCGGCCGGCGCACCCGCCCGCCGGCCGAAGCGTCCGAGCACGGATACGGCCAGGCCGCCCTCGAAGCGTACGCGAGCTGAACACTCGCCCCCCACGGGAGGAATAACCCATGACCGACACCTCGGCCGCCCCCGCCGGCACCCCAGTATCCGGAGTATCCGGCGACGACAAGTACCTGCGGATCCTGTCCACCAGCGACCTCGCCGGGATCGAGATATCCCTGGCCGACGTGGTGGAGACGGTGGAAAGCGCCTACCGCACCCTGCACACCGGCCTGTCCGACAACCCCCGCAAACTCACCGTCAAGCCCGAGGACGGACACTCCGTCTCCTACGCGATGCTCGGCCGCGACGGCTCCCGCAACGTCGTCGCCATCAAGACGTCGTACAAGCACGGCCTGGACAAGGGCCGCGAGGAACAGCACTACTACACCGCCCTGACGCTCTACGACGACAACACCGGGCTGCCGGTGGCGATGATGGACTGCTCCCGCATCGGCTCCCTGCGCACCCCGGCCGTCTCCGCCCTCCTCGCCCGCGAGTGCGCCGCCCCCGGCGCCCGCTCCGCCCTGGTCATCGGCACCGGCACCCAAGGGCGCCTGGCCCTGCCGTTCCTGCTCACCACGATCCCCTCCCTGGACCGGCTGATGGTGTACGGCACCCACCCCGAAGGCATCACCGCCGTCCGCGAGCAACTGCGCGCCCACTTCCCCGACCGGGACGTCGAGATCGTCACCGATGTGCGGGACGCCGCCGCGGACGCCCACATCGTCGTCGCCACGGCCGGTGCCCATACCCCGGCCGCCGTCGAGGCGGGCTGGCTCAAGCCGGGCGCGCTCTCCGTCCTCGTCGGACACGGGCTGGCCCCCTCCACGTTGCACCGGGCCGACCGCGTCATCGCCACCAGCGAAGCCCAGATGCACGTCACCGGGACCGACATGGCCGACGCCGACGGCAAATTCCCAGCCGTCGACGCCGAGTTCCCCGCCGTGATCGCCGGTATCACCGCCGGGCGGTTCAGCGGGACCGAGCGGATCTTCGCCTACAACAGCGGTCTCGTCGTCACCGACATCGCGCTCGGCCACCGCTTCGCCCAACTGGCCCTCGCCCAGGGGCTGGGCACCGAGGTGCCGCTGTGGCAGTGACCACCACCGACGCCCGCCCCACCCTTCCCGCACTGCCCGACCCGGCCACCGACGCGGTCGTGGCCAGTGGCCTGCTGCCCGAACTCGCCTACGCTTTCGGCGGCCCCTTCCACTTCCTGCTGCCCGACGCCTTCGACGCCAACGTGCACGGCATGCGGGAAGTCCTGGCCGCGGCCGGGGTGGACGGCTTCGTGTACTTCGCGAAGAAGGCCAACAAGGCGGCCGTCTTCGCCGAACGCGCCGCTGCCCTGGGCGCCGGAGTGGACGTCGCGTCCGCCGGGGAACTGCGCGAGGCACTCGGCCACGGCGTACGGGGCGAGCACCTCGTGGTGACCGGGCCCGCGAAGGATCCTCGCCTGCTGTGCCTGGCCGTTCAGCACGGCGCGCTCGTCGCCGTCGACGCGCTCGACGAGCTGGACGCGGTCATCACCATCGCGCTGAGCGGGCGGGTGCGCCCCGCCCGGGTCCTGCTGCGCGTCCTGCCTCCCGCCCAGCCGCACTCCCGGTTCGGCATGACCGAGCAGGAGCTGACCACCGCCGTGGCCCGCTGTGTGCGGGCGGGCGACGCGCTGCGGATGGAGGGCTTCAGCTTCCACCTGTCCGGCTACGCCCTCCAGCCCCGCGCCGACCGCGCCGCCCACCTCGCCGCTCTGTGCCTCGCCGCCCGCGTCAAGGGGCTGGAGGCCGGGAGGATCAGTATTGGCGGCGGTCTGCCCATCAGCTACACCGACGCCGACAGCTGGCACACCTTCCTCGCCACGCAGCGCCCGGCCGACTACCACGCCGGAAAGACGTTCCGGACCGAGGACTTCTACCCGTATCACTCTCCACTCGCGGGGGCGCAGGCACTGGCCGCGCTTCTGGCGACGCGGCCCGAGAACACCGGCAGCACCCTGGCCGACGTCCTGCGCGACGCCGGGGTGGAACTGCTCCTCGAACCCGGCCGGGCCCTCCTCGACCGGGCCGGAGCCACGGTCTTCACCGTTCAAGGCGTCAAGGACCGCGACGGCTACCAGCTCGTGACCGTCGACGGCACCAGTCTGAGCCTGTCCGAGCAGTGGTTCAACAGCGAGTACCTGCCGGACCCCCTGCTGATTCCACAGGACGCGGACGCGCCCGCCGGAACGTTCCCGGCGAGCGTCGGCGCCGCCACCTGCCTGGAATCGGACATGCTCACCTGGCGCAAGATCCCTTTCCCCCGCCGCCCCCGCCCCGGCGACCTGCTGCTGTACCCGAACACAGCCGGCTACCAGATGGACTCCAACGAGTCCCCCTTCCACGACCTCCCCCTGCCCCCGAAGGTCGTCATCGACCGGACCGACCGCCCACGGCCCCGCTGGCGCCTGGACCGCCACTTCACCTGACCCCTGTACCCGCTCGCCGCCCCCACAGGAGCATTCGATGCCCGGAGCCCTTCAGCGCCCCGCCGTGGTCTCCCGCATATCCGACCTCATCGGTTACACACCTCTTCTCGAACTCGCCACCACCGAGACCGGCAGCCGCCTGCTGCTGAAGCTGGAGATGTTCAATCCCACCGGCACTGCGAAGATCCGCATGGCCCGCGCCATGGTCGACGCCGCCGAAGCCGCCGGCGACCTGCGCGCCGACGGCAGGATCATCGAGTCCACGTCCGGCAACACCGGCCTCGGGCTGTCGGTGATCGCCGCCGAACGCGGCTACACCTTCACCGCCGTCGTCGACCACCACGCCGCCGCCGACAAACTCCGCGCCATGAAGGCCCTGGGCGCCGAACTCGTCTACGTCGTCGACGACAGCACCGAGGAACTCGCCACCGCCGCCCGCGAGGAACTCGCCGCGGACATGGCGCGCGGCCAGGACAACACCATCTTCACCGAACAGCACAACAACCCCGCCAACGGCGTCGGCTACTTCCCCGTGGCCCACGAACTCCACCGAGCTCTCGACGGCCGGATCGACGTACTGATCGGCGCGGTCGGCACCGGCGGCGGACTGTGCGGCACCGCACGGGAGTTGGGCAAGCTCATGTCCGGCGTCACCGTCATCGGCGTGGAACCCAAGGGCTCGATCGCCTTCGGCGGCCCTGCCCACGACTACTACCAGTCCGGCACCGGCACCCCCGAGGGTGCCGAGATCGGCGCCCTGGTCGACTTCGACCTGATCGACGAAGGCGTCAAGGTCGGCGACGTCGAGGCGTTCGCGACCTGCCGGGCCGTCGCCCGCACCGGTCTGCTGATCGGTGGCTCGGCCGGCGGCGTCGTCCACGAGGCCCTGACCCGCCTGCCCGGACTGCCACCGGGGACGACTATGGTCGCCCTCGTCAACGACGGTGGGGAGAAGTACATGGACACCGTCTTCAACGACGACTGGATGAGCGAACGAGACCTCCTGAGCCCCGACACCGAGCGGGAAGTCGACGAACTCCTCATCAAACTCCGCAAGAACCGGTAGACCACATGCTGACCACCCTCCTCCGCGACAGCCGTGCCCTGAGCGTGCTCGCGGTCCCGCTCATCCTCACCCAGCTCGCCCAGGTCGCCCTCACGACCACCGACACGGTGATGATGGGACTGCTCGGCACCACCGAACTCGCCGCCGGCGGCCTCGCCATCGTGATCTTCAACCAGATCCGCACCATGGGCGTCGGCCTCGTCACCTCCGTCGGCAACCAGGTCGCCGCAGCCGCCGCCCGCGCCGAACAAGCGGCGGCCCAGAGCACGGACGACGCGCAGGAGCCGGCACACCCGGCACCCGACGAGGTGCGGGCCGTGGTCCGGGCGAGCCTGTCCGTCGCCACCCTCGCCGGGACCGTCGGCGCCGTAGTGATGATCCTCATCGGGCAGTTGCTGACGTGGCTCGGCCAGAACCCGGACGTCGTCGGCCTCACCCAGCACATGCTGTACGCGCTCGCCCCCGGCCTGCTGCCCTGTCTCTGGTTCCAGGCCATCCGCCAGTTCACCGTCGGCATGCGCCGCCCCCAGGCCCTGCTCCAGATCACCCTCGCGTCCATCGCCGTCAACGCGGGCCTGAACTGGATTCTCATCCACGGTACCTTCGGCCTGCCACGCCTCGGGTTGACCGGCGTCGGCATCGCCACCTCGACCGTCTACCTGCTGACCTTCCTCGCCCTGTACGCCGCCGCGCGGCAGGACAGCACACTCGCCCCGCTCCTCAGCCTCGACATCACCCGCACCGACCTGGCCGTGCTCAAGCGCCTCCTCGGCCTTGGCGTCCCGATCGCCCTCACCTACGGCTCCGAGGCCGGCTTCTTCTCCGTCACCGCCCTGATGGCCGGCTCCTTCGGCCCCGACGCACTGGCCGCCCACACCGCCGTCAACCAGCTCGTCTACATCGTCTTCCAGGTCGCCGTCGGCCTGTCCCACGCGGCGTCGATCAACGTCAGCCGCGAACTCGAACTCGGCCACCACGACGCCGCCCGCCGCATCAAGAACACCGCACTCGCCTGCGCCGCCGCGGTCATGACCTGCGTCGGCATCCTCTACCTCACCCTGCCCCGGCTCGCGCTGGCCCCCTTCCTCGAATCCGGCTCCGATCGCGCCCTTACCATCGCCGCCCACCTCCTGGTCGTCACCACATTCCTGCAGTTCTTCGACTGCGCCCAGAACATCGGCGTCGGACTCCTGCGCGGACTCCACGACACCAAGAGCGGCTTCCGCATCACCGTCATCGGCTACTGGATCGTCGGACTCCCTGCCGCCTGGCTCCTCGCCTACGCCTTGGGCCTGGAAACCGTCGGCATCTGGCTCGGCCTCCTCACCGGCCTCGCAGCCACAGCGATCCTCCTGCTGCGCCGCTACACCGCCGCCCTCACCGCCGCCGCACAGCCCCTGGCCGCGGCAACCGCCTGAATCCGCACCGGCTTTGCCCGCCTCATCCAGCTTGCAGATTTTCCGGCCACGGGGCGGGACCGACAGGGGCTCGGGATGACTACCGTCGAGCCCACCGAAGACATGACCGCCGACACCGCCGACGTGGAGGCCGGCGCGGCAGCCGACGACGCGGGGGAGCCCATGGAAGGGCTGCGCGCGATCAAGCGACGCGAGCGCCATGCCGCGGTGCATACCCTCTACGACAAGGGCGTGCAGATCGACGTCATTGCCAAGACCCTCGGTTTCGACCTCAAGACCGTGCGCCGCTACGCACACGCCGCCACTCCTGACGATGGCTCCCGCGGAACCGGCTCCCGCCGCTACGGCCAGATCCACGCCTACTCGCCCTATCTGTGCCGATGTTGGAACGAGGGATGCGCGGACGCGGCACGGCTTCATGCGGAGATCGTCGAGCTCGGCTACCGCGGCAGCAAGCGGACTGTCCGCCGTCACTTGGAACAGATCAGGGCCAGCGGCAAACCCGCACTCGACAAGCCCAAGGAGCTGACCGTCCGGAAAGCCATCTGGCTGATCACCGCGCACACCTCGACAAGACCGACGAGGGCAACGCGCTCAAGCTCAAGCAACTCCTGGCCCGTTGCCCGGAATTGGAATTCGTCGCCGACTGTGTGCGCGACTTCGCGTAGATGATGACCGAGCGCCGCGGCAGCGAGCTTGAGAGCTGGCTCACCCGCGCTGAGAACACCGGGCTGAAGCCGCTACAGTGCCTGGCCCGCGGCCTACGGCAGGACTTCGACGCTGTAACCGCCGGACTCACCTTGGAGTGGAACTCGGGCAAGGTCGAGGGCAGCGTCAATAGGGTGAAACGGATCAAAAGGGATGGCTGTGGTCGGGTCGGATTCGACCTGCTTCGCCGCCAAATCCTCTTCGCAGATTGAGCGATCGCATGCTCCGCCCAGTCTCGGGCACCGGCTTTGGTCAGCCGGCTCGTTCGGCGAGCGCGATGGCCTGTTGCAGTGTCTGTCGCGCCCGGGCCAGCTCGTCCGCGCGCTGATCAAGACGGGCGAGCTGGCTGCGCAGGGTGTCCACCACTCCCGGGCATGGCCGCAGTGAACCGTCGGCGAGCGCGCAGGGCAGCACCTGCCGGATCACATGGGTCGGTAGTCCCGCAGCCAACAAGGCGTCGCGGACTTGCGCGACCGTCTGCTCGGCATCGTCGTCGTAGTCGCGGTACCCGTTGACCTGCCGCCTCGGGGTCAGCAGCCCGACGCGTTCGTAGTAGCGAAGCCGGCGCTCGCTCGTCCCGGTCCGCCTCGCCAACTGTCCGATCAGCATCCGTGCCCCTGTCTCTCCGGTGAACTTGACCTTCCCACGGTGTCAATGTTCAACACTGGGCGCGCGGTCGCACTTCCCCCGAATCCCTGCCTTGACCAGGAGAAGTCAGTGATCATCGATGCGCACAGCCATGTCCACGACCCCCTGCACACCCACATCGACCTGCTGGATGAAGCAGGAGTGGATCGCGCTGTCCTGTTCGCCACCCGGCCACATCCGGAACGGGCCGACGACCTGGCCTCGTTGCGACGCGAGATGAACGCACTGGGTGGTGCGACCGGCGGCCGCGCCAACGGCCGCGACGGGTACCAGACTGCATGGCAGGAACTCGACGCCGCTGTCGCAGCACATCCTGACCGATTCATCGGCTTCCGTTCCCTCAGGCTCGACCTGCCCGCCGAGGAGATCACCGCGGATGTCGAACGAGACGTGGTCGGCCGGGGCTTCCGCGGCATCGGTGAGCTGACTCCGCCCCCCGGCCAGGCCAGCCGGATCGAGCCGGTCCTGCGCGCAGCCGCCGATAACGGTCAGCTCCCGGTGGTCGTGCACGGAGCCGCACCGACCACCGAGGGCGACCTGACCACCCTGGCCGGCCTCGCGCGCCGCTATCCGACCGTTCCCCTGGTGATCAGCCAACTCGGCGGCGCACACTGGCTGACCGCAATCGAGGTGGTACGGGACACCCCGAATATGTTCCTAGAGCTGTCGACGGCCGACATCATCTTCGCAGTCCGACTGGCGATTAACGAAGTACCCGACCGCACGCTCTTCGGCTCGGACGCCCCCTACGGCGACCCGGTTCTCTCCCGCATGACCGTCGAACGCGTCACCCGCCCAGGAACACTGCGCGACCGCGTCCTCGGCGACACTCTCGCCGAGCTGCTTGGACTCTGAACAGCACGCACTGCTCACTGATCGAGCCCACCGTGACGCTCTGCGACCGGACCACACCAAGTGGATCAGAGCCGAACGAAATGGCCGTTGACAGACCAGACCCGGCTCAGCCGACAGCAGGTGAGTTCTACGCCTCCTCGACTCCCCCAAGCGGTGCTGATGCGCCTCGTTGATGAGTTCTGGTCGCAACGAAGTGGCCCCATGCTTGCACGTGGAATCGACGGTAGTGGTGTGCCGCGGGAGTTGCCAGGAGCCAGAAGTACGACTCCAGCGTTCCGCGCCGCCGCACGTCGCCTTCCTTGCACGTACTCGTCTTGCTGAACCTGCGGCGCACGCGGTTCGTCGGCATCGAGGGCGGACACCAATACCTGGACGCTCACGCAAATGCATTGATATCGGAGGGACGCAGGCGTGCCCAACACTGTGAGTTATGCGAGGGACATCCGCCCGTTGTTCACCGCCATGGACATCGATCACATGCGGCCGATGGGCGTTCTGCTGGACGACTTCACGTATATGTCCGACCCGGGGCATGCACAGGATGTGCTCGACCAGGTGTCCAGCGGCTCCATGCCCCCACCCGACAGTGGCGAGCCGCCGTGGGACCAACAACGGGTTCAGATGTTCCAGGACTGGATCAACGGCGGCTTCCAGCCTTGAGTGGCATCACCGGCGGCGACGGCGTGGGATCTCAGCCGCCGCAGGGCCGATACCGGGGATGGTGTCCAGATTCTCGACGTCCTTGTTGTGCTCCAGACGGGTCAGCAGCGTGGTGATCCGCTGGTCCAACTGGTCGGCCATGGCGGTGAGGCGGTCGATCTCGTTGAGGTAGTGCCGGCACATGAACGCGTGATGCTCGGTGAACGTACCGTCCAGTGCCTCAACCAGGGCCGGGATCTTACTGCGGGCCCGCCGGATGGCCAGGTCGGCCAGCGCCTGGGGGGCACGCTCGCCGCCGATCAGCGCGTTGATGCTGGCACGTCCGCTGGCTCCGGTGATGTCGCTACGCACCGAGGACAGCTTCATCCCGGTGTCCTCGAGTTCCTTCTCCAGCCGCTGGGCCTCCTGCCCGCGTGCCGTGTTCAGCTGCGAGCGGCGGCGGGTCAGGTCCCGCAGTTCGCGGATCTCCCGCTTGGGCACGAAGGAGCCCACACCATGCCCGAGGCGCCCGCGCGGCCAGGAACGCGGCGTCGCTGGGGTCGCTCTTGCGCCCCCGAATGACCTTGAGATGGGCCGGGTTGACCAGCATCAGGTTGAGGTGCGGCTGCAAGGTGTAGTAGAGGTGGCGCCAATAGTCCGAGGCGGCCTCGAGCACCACCACCTCGACCCGGCGCTCGAGCAGCCAGGCCAGCAGCCGCCGGATCTCGGCCGGGGTGGTGGCGAACCGCTCGGTCTCCAGCGTCCAGGTCCCGGGCCGCTTCGAGCACGGCGTGCGTACGCACGCCAGCAGGAATCGCTTGCCCAGATCCAGCCCCGCCGCCCGCAGATAGAGGACCTCGTCCTTCACATCCTGTCTGGCCATCGCATGTCCCTCCCGCACGCGTGCCGATCGAACAGGCGCCCGGATGGATCCGGGAAGTCGCTGAGTCTGACACACGCGCTGCCGGTCACCATGGTGGCCGTAGCCCAAACCGAAGTCCGCTGGCGGATCCCCATCGCCATCCTGTTGGGTGAGCTGACCGGCATCACAGAGTCTTCGGCTTACCGGGCGCCTTCCCCGATTTTCCTCTCACCGAGGAGGCAAGCGCAGCCGGCCTGGCGCACCTGGTGGGGAATCAGTAGCCGGGGCTCCGTCCCAGCGACCTCACGGCCGGTACGGAGCCCCTATGCATGATCCGGCATCATTGCTTCTGCCGAACGACGTTCTCCGCCTGCGGTCCCTTCGGTCCCTGCGTCACCGTGTACTCGACCCTGTCGCCCTCGTACAGCTCCTTGAACCCGGTGGACTGGATGGCCCGGAAGTGGACGAACACGTCCGGTCCGCCGTCATCCTGCTGGATGAATCCGAATCCCTTATCGACGTTGAACCACTTCACTACGCCTGTTGCCATCGGTTTGCGCCTCTCCTTCAACGCCGCTGCACGAGCGACACCCAAGGCCGAGGCAGGTCGCTGCTACCTGCCTTCGCCCTTGAATACCGCTCATGGAGTGAAACTCCAAGCATCGGCAGACAGCAATTCGCCAAGGGCGGACAACGGTCCACATCCCGACACCGCCGAACTCTTCCGGACAGCAGTAGCAGAACCACCCCGGAAAGCCCCACGGTTCCGTCGCCGTTAGAACCTCAACACGGACTTTCGCAACAGGCTCTCATCTAATGGGAGGGGAGGACCTTGGTGGCGCCGACCCTTCGGCCGAAGAGGAACGCGAGACCGTAGAGGGTCGCCGTGACGATAAGGAGTGCACGGTAACCGGTGATGAGCGCGGTGTACTCGAGTGCCCCGCCGATCATTGCGCCCAGCAGGTTCGCGCCGAACGCGGAGGTCGAATCCTGGACGCTTTTGAAGCGGGCGGCGAAGACGAGGTTGGCAATGAAGATCGGCGCGAACGCGATGGAGGCGGCCGCGAGGAAACGCGGTACCGGGGAGAGGGCGAGCAAGGCGTCTGCGGGTACCAGCCAGGCGACCGCCAGGGCTGCCATCAGGGCGCCGTAGAGTGCAGGCGTAGGTCGCAGGCGCAGCCGGCGAGCAGTTTCGATTGCGGCCGCTACGCTGAGAAGGACTCCGGCGAAGACGAGGGAGTTGACGAACCAGGTCGTCCCGAACAGTAGCGCGAATTGGACGACGTTCTTGGTTTCCAACAGCAGGAACGCGCCGCCCATGAACATGAGGTCGAGGTAGCGGGTCATGCGCCGGAGGGCCCCGCCGGCCGCGCGCACGAGGAAGAGCGAGGCGGCCAGGATGAGTGCCAGCGTCCACAGATAGAACGGCGGGATTGTGTTGGTAGGCAGGTAGGGGAACGGATGATCGTCGGTGGCAGGTGCGCTTGCCTGGCCATGCCAGACCGTTGAGCAGGACGGGATGGGTCCCGAAATGGTGCTGGTGAGAACGGCCCGATTTCGGCCACCCAGGGCGCCTGTGATCTCGGCGCAGGGAAAATGGCCATACACGGCGGTGAGGGTGCCCGCGAACCGGTCGAGCAGGAATGGCTCGTAGTAGTTGTACATCGCGAATGTGCCGGTGGGACGCAGGTGGGCCTTGGCTTCACGGATCGACTGCTCCGTTAGCAGGTAATTCTCCAGGCGTAGGTTCGACTGGCCAGGCAGGAGCGTGAGCGAGTCGGGCAGTGCGAACAAGATCAGATCGTAGCGTTGGTGGGTTTGTTGCAGGTATGCGCGCCCGTCTGTGATGTGCACGCTGACCCGGGGGTTCTGGTAAGGGCGGTCGGGGTGATGGGCAGCTCCGAGCTGCTGCAGGACAGGGTCAATCTCCACCGCATCGACGTGCTTGGCCCCCTCGGACAGGGCGACGGCCACGTCGTTGCCGGTACCCGCGCCCACGACCAGCACATTGTTCAACGAGGCCGGGCCCACATGACGGTAGGGAAAGAAATAGAAACCGTGCTCTGACGTGACCGAGTACGCCGTCTGATGCGGGATGTTGTTGGCCCATACCTTCAAGACACCGGGCGATGGCTGAGTGGTCGTCACCTTGTAGTACGGCGACCAGTAGGTGTTGGGGACGACTGACTCCACGGCAAGCAGCGTCACCATCAATACCAGCGAGACCCCCGTGGCTAGCGCCTGCCACCAGCGCCGCCGTCCGAGCAGGACGGCGAATCCGGCCGCAGTGATCAGCCCCCACGCGACCGGAGGAAGGTCCAGGAACGCGATACCGGAGAAGACGGTGATACCCGCAATGCTGCCGAGGATGTCAAGCCGGTAGGCGGCAAGGGGACGGAAGCGGGCGAAGGTGCGGGCCACTCCTTCGCCGATGCCTGCCATCACGAGCACCGTGAGCAAAAAGATCACCGGCAGGCTGATCCACTTGGGGAGCGGCGCCTCACCGTTCCTGCCCTGAAGCGTGAAGAGCTGGGTCAGCTTGACGGGGTACGCGAGCACGAATGCGACCAGAGTGGCAAGGGCGGGTGCTGCCCACACGGACAGGTCATGTCGGGACTTAGCCCGTAGAAAGCCCACCCCGATGCCAAGGAAGCTGGCGAGCAGAACAAAATTAGTGACGTAGGCCAAATGGACGTTGTTGGCAGCGGTCCAGCGAATCAGCGCCAGTTCTGTGAATAGCATCAGAAAACTGAGACAGACCAGTCGCACTCTGACGGCAAGGGTTGGTTGCTCCAATTCCGGATGTGGATGGGGGGTTTGCGCGAGCCCTGTCAGAGTCTGCGGTCCACCGTCTTCGCCGCTCAATGGGGCGGCGTCGTCTTGGCTCATGGACAGCACAATGAGGCAACCAGGGAGATCCTGCGACTTTTACGACGCTGCACGAGCGGTCATTATCATGTTGCTGTTACCTACATGAACGTCCTGGAGGGATGGGTGACAGGGGTCCGGCCCTGGATCCTGGCACCTTCGCCGGACAGCTCGGCATACCTCCCCCGTCACCCACAGAAGAGCAGGGAACTTCCTGAGCACAGTGGGGATGAGAGAGAAGGCGTGGCACAGTCGGCTCGGCAACGTAGCCATGGTTTGAACTCTCCGGGCTGTCCCCGTTTCGATTATGAATCGCCCGTTGAGAGGCCGCTACTGGAGTGACGGACCAGCGTCGATCGGGCGGATCCGACCGGCTTCGTGCCTACGGCCAGAAGATGCGAGCCACACAAACGGGTCCACGATGGAAGGAGCGGGGGTGCGTTGTCACCACGGAGGGCCGTGGGCGTGGGATGAAGCTGCGTGGGTGGGTGGAGACAGCGGGCGCCTTTCTCAGCGGCCTTGCATTCGTCCTGGTGCTGGTATGGGCCCACTGGATCGAGGCGCTCTTCGGAGTCCAATCCCGACGCCGACAGTGGCGCCCTTGAAGCAGCCATGGCCGTCCTGGCACGGTGTGCCACCGTAACGTTTTCCCTCTTGGCTCGGTGGGAATGGCGCAAGGCACGGTCCAGCCACATCCAGTGACGGCACGTCAGCAGGATTCCGCCGCTTTCGCCTCTCGACTGGCTCCTCGACCACAGGCTCCACCGCGACGCGATGCCGATCGCCGTACATACCGGGGACTGTGCCACATGGCAGGAAGCGGTCGAAGGGCGTGGACTCGGATACGGTGCACCGCGCGTTGGCCCTCCGGCGTCTCCGACTATAGGGAGTGACCGAGGGGCCGGTTGTTGGGCCTACCGGGCAGGCTCTACTACCATTGGTGGTCCGGGAAGTAGGAGTGATGACATCCCGGTCTCACACACGGAGCCTTGGCCGTGGGACATCGACCTCGTCCTGATCCCCTTCTTCCTGACCTGACCAGGCAGCAGAGGACACGGGAACAGACCCTCGCTCCATTTCTCGTATCGGCTGCGAGAAGCTCGCGTTGGATGCGAAGCGATTCGGGGCCAATCCGAGGGTTCACTGGTCAGCGATTGGTCCTCTCCGACGGGCTACCGCACATTTCGATCGCCAGTTTTTGGGCTCCCTGGGCGGGCCCCAGGCAGGCCCTGCGGCGTTCTCCCCGGAGCCTGTCTGGGTGGAGGCGAGGGGCTGGGCGAGTCGTGCGACACGGAGGTTGATCATGACGTGGCGGATTGCTGACGGCAACCGAAGAAGGATGGGCTTTGCGATGCATCGGCGACACGTGATCTTCCTGGTGCCCTAGGGTTGGCGCCTGTCCCGGTGCCGTTCTGGTGCCGGGTCTCGTGCTTACTGGGCGGAGTTGGATCATGCGCATGCCGTGGTGGCCGGTTCGGAGCAGCTCTTCTCCGGTGCCGCGCATACCACTGCGGACCAGGCTCAGGGAGGCGGGCGCGCCGCTCGCCGTCCGTGCGTTCCGGCTGCACTTCACGGCCCGGATGCTGTCCTGGACCGGCTCAGCCGTGGCTCCGATCGGCATGGCGTTCGCCGTACTGCACCTCGGCGGGAGTGCTTCCGGGCTCGGTCTGGTGCTCGCGGCCAACATGGTGCCGCAGATCCTGCTCCTTCTGATCGGTGGGGTGGTGGCCGACCGCTGGTCGCGGGCCACCGTAATGGTGTGGGCGAACATCCTCAGCGCCGGTGCCGAAGCCGTCGCGGCTGTTCTGCTGTGGTCCGGGGCGGCGCAGGTGTGGCATCTGGTGGCGGTGTCCGCGCTGTGCGGCGCGGCGAGCAGCTTCTTTACCCCGGCCGCCGGCGGGGTCGTGGTGGAGGTGGTGCCGGCCGAGCTGCGGTACGCGGCGAACGCGCTGCTCAAGATCGGTCAGAACACGGTCAAGGTTGCGGGTCCGGCGGTGGGCGGCGTGCTGGTCGCTGTCATCGGGTCGAGCTGGGTGATCGGCTGGGACGCCGTGACGTTCGCGGCGGCGGCCGTTCTGTGTGCCCGTCTCGACCTGGCGCCCGCGAAGGCGAAGGTGCGCACCGGGTTCGTGGCTCATCTTCGTGAGGGGTGGGACGACTTCTGGTCGCGGCGCTGGCTGTGGGTGATGGTGGTTCAGGGCTCGGTCGTCGTGCCGGTGTGGCTGGTCGGCTACCAGATGCTCGGCCCTGTCTACGGCAAGGACTTCCTGGGCGGTGCCGCGGGGTGGGGTCTGGTGGTCAGCGCCTTCACCGGCGGCCTGGTGCTGGGTGCCGCCGCGGCCCTGATGTGGAAGGTGCGGCGCGTCGGCGTGGTGGTGTGCGTGGGGACGGGCGCGATGGCGCTGCCGCTGGCGGCGATGGCCGCCCATCTGCCGCTCGTGCTCGTGGCGTTCGCCGCGTGCGCGGCCGGGACCGGTCTGTCCCTGAGCACGACCGTCTGGGCGAGCCTGGTCCAGGAGCGCATCCCGAAGGAGAAGCTGAGCCGAGTCATGTCGTACTCCACGCTCGGGCAGGTGCTGCCGGTCCCGCTGGGGTATCTGGCCGCCGGACCGGCGAGCGCGTACTTCGGGGTGCGGGCGACGCTCGCCGCCGGGGCCGCCGCCATCGTGGCGGCCATGATCGTGCCGTTGCTGTTGCGTCAGGTCCGGGCGCTGGCTCTCGCCCCGGTGGAAGTGGCGGAGGAGACGCTGGTGAGCGCGTCGAGGTAGAAAGCCCGGTCGATTTCGACGGCAGCGGTGAAGCTGCGCAGGCCGCGGTCGCGGGCGGCAGCGTCACGCTCATCGGCACCGGCGTCCGCGGTCAGGCCCCAATGACTGAGCAAGTGGGCGGCGATCCGGTCGGCGGCGAGATGCGCGGTGGTGTGCCCCGGATTCTCGGCCAGCGCGGAGGCGTTCACCCGCAGAGCGTGCAGCACGTGGTCTTCCGTCGGCAGCTCGGCGTTGAACAGCGGACCTGATTCGGCGCGCGAGACCGGGTAGACGGGCCAGGCGTCGTCCAGGCGCGCCGAGCGCACCATGAGGAGGATCAGCTGCTCGCCCGAGTCGACATGGACCTGTTCATACGCGGTGAGCCAGTAGGAGAGCTGCTGGGCTGTGAGGTCGGCCAGTGCCAGGCCGCGACGAGCCGCGAAGTCTTCAACGGCACCCTTGTGGACTGGGCGTTGGCCGCCGGGGGCGAGGAGGCGGGACAGGACGTGGGTGCGCCAGCGCCGGGAGAACGCGGGGTCGTAGAGCTGCTGGTGCTGGAGCAGCGGCAGAAACGGAAGGCCACTGTCGGCTGCGGGGGCGAAGGCGGCGCTCCAGTAGCGGACGAAGCTGGTCTGCCACGGCTCCTCCACCCATCCCGGTGTCGGCGCCTCCGCGGCCGTGGAGTGGTCTTTGGCCAGGACGCGCAGGGCGGTCTCGGCATCCTCCCGCTTGAGGTCGTACGGGGTGCCGCATCCCCAGATGTCGGCTGTCGTGTAGACGTCGCCGACTCCGTCTTCGGCCATAAGACGGCCCAGCGCGGTGCGAGTGCGCTGCGTGGAGGGCAGCCGACGCGCGGTCTCAGTCAGGGCCTGTGCCTCGGACCCGGTGATGCGGTTGGCAACTGCGGCGCGTTCGAACGCGGCCCGGAGGTTCACGAGGGCCTGCGTCAGCGGCCGGCCGTCCGGCTCCTGGAGGACCGCGACGTCGTCGTCGTCCATCAGCCCGCTGCGTAAGGCCCGGTAGATCCGCCCGAGGCCGATCATTCCGTACGGGGCCAGCTCGGCGGCGCGCAGCGCACCCATGCTGGATGCCCCGTAGACGGCGACTCCCCGGGCCAGGAGCATCAGGATCTCTTTGTGCCGCACGGGTGCGCTCTGGTGCCACAGCCTGTCGATGATCAGGACACGGTCGCCGGCCTTCAGGGGAAGGCGGAGGAGGTCCCCGTGCTGGACGGGCGGGTGCACGACCGCGCCCGGCAGGATGCTCGTGATGCGGGCCGAGGTGATGGTCGGGCCGACGAAGACATGCGTGCTCATCAGGCGGCCTTCCGAGGGCGGGGCACGGTGTGCCGAACGGTGTAGCGCAGGGTGGGGGCGCACACCTTGACCACGGCGAACTCCTCGCGCTCGTAGGACCCCCACGTCAGATCCACCACCAGAGGTGCGCGTCCGGCCGCGGTGGTCACGGCGGTCGCCAGATCGTGCGCGAGCTCGGTGTCGGTGTCGGCGTGGGCGCCGTAGCGGCCCGCGATCGCCGGCCACGGCATCGGGTTCCCGACGGAAGGATCGGGGGCACAGTGCGGGCCGGGGCGGTAGGCAAGCGGCTGGTTGTCCTCACGGCTCCCGCTGATCAGCGTGAGCCGCGTCTGGGCGGCCTCGGTGATCGCCCGCGACAGGGCGACGCCCGGGTCGGGGTGGGCGCCGGAACCGGCGACGACGGCCGCTGACTGGTCCTCGCGCCACAGGTGGCAGCACATCACCGGGACCCCGTACCGGTGGGCACATGCCGAAGCTCCCACCAGCAGCCTCGCTCGGCGAGCCGCTCCAGCAGGTCGGCGCAGTACGGCGCGTTCACCGTCGATGCGTCCACCAGCTCGGCCTGGTCCGCGTCCGTGAGACCGGACAGGACGTCGCGCTCGATCGCCTCGCACAGGCCGTGCACCATCGCCTCGGCCCGGGTATTCCCGGACGCCAGGCCGTTCGTGGAGGCGCCGGACAGATGCTGGCGCCAGTCGTCGTGGGCCGTACGGCCCAGCCGCACCGCGGCCAGGGGCACGAGGGTCTCGGCGTCGTCGAGAGCGGAGCGCGCGGTGATCCAGTCCAGACGCACACGGTCGGTCATGAGGCTGCCGGGATGCTGCTCCAAGTCCGCGAGCGCGTACGGCAACCGGAGGTCTGCCGCCGCGGCCTGAGTGAGGGAGACGGGCGGGAGGGCACGCTCGGCGTGCCACACCTCGATGGCTTCCATGGCGCCGGAGACGCGGGCCGCGTCCAGGGTGACGCCCTTGCCCTGGGCGACCGACAGCGTCCGCGCGAGCGGTCGTACGGCCATCGTGACCGGGATGCCGAGATCGTCGAGGCCGGTGACGTCAGCGACACGGGTGATGCCGAAGCCGGCCAGCAGCGGCTTGACGCCCTGCCAGGTCTGCCCCGGCGGGCGGGTGCGGTGAGTGCCGTCGAAGCAGTGCGTATGCGTGCGTCCCCCTCCTTTCCGGATGCGGAGTCTGCTGTGCATGCAGGGCCGCCGCCCCGCGCCCCGGGCAGAGGCACAGCGGCGGCGGTCCGTCGTACGGGGAGGCGGGCCGGATCAGACCGCCGGGAGCTCGTAGGCGTGGGCGTCGGGGAAGGCGCCGTCCGGCACGGCCGGGTCGCCGCCCGCGTTCTGCGGAAGCTGGCCCTCCGCGTGGAGGTCGGTGATGAAGTCCGCCGGGTCGAACGCCTTGGTGGTCGACGACTTCGTGATCTGAGGGGCCATGGGCGTGTTCCTCCTACTCGAAGGGACTGCTACACCGTGAGGTCGGTGAAGCAGATGGTGAGCAGCACCTCGCGCGAGCTGGTGTCGAGCGGGGTGCGCCAGTGAGGGGTCCGACTTCCGTCGAACCCGGCCAGGGTGCGGTAGCCGATCGGGAACGGTTCGCCCCCGTCGGGGCAGGGAGTGCCCGCGAGCTGTTCGATGACCTGGTCGGTACTGAGGAAGCGCAGATTCGGCAGCCAGCCCATCGGGCCCAGGTCCGGCGTCAGCCCGCTCGAGAACGTGATCTCGCACTTGCCGTCGTCGCGGTGCATATGCATGTAGTCGCCGGGGCTGTAGTACTTCAGCCCCATCCGGATCGCCGTCATCGTGGAGTTACCGGTCGCCTCGGCCGCCACGTCGGCGAGCCCCTTGGAACGCGCCAGGGCGTTGACCGCCGGCCCGCCGGGGTGGACCCGGCACCGCTGGGGGGGGAGGTGATCGAGCCGTCCCGCATCGCCAGCAGACCCGGCCGCTGGTTGTGGCGCACCACCGCGTACTGCTCGCACCTGTCGGCCTCCGCGGCGACCTCCTCCCACAGGCTCTCGTCGATCGCCTCCGGCGGCACGTCTGCCCGCCCCGTCGCCAGCCACTGCTGCCGCAGCATGACGCCCCCGCTCACAGGTCGAAGAATTCCATCGTGACCAGCAGTCCCTCGCTGGTCATCGGACGGCGCCAGTGCGGGACGCTGTACCCAGCGAACGCCCGCACTGCCCCCTCCTCGCCGTACGGGTGCTGGAGCGTGGTGAACTCGCCGCCCTCGGGGAACATCCCGTGATCGGCGACCACCTTGCCCAGCACGTCGCCGCTCGCGTTGTACAGGTGCGGCGCCCACCCCATCGCCGGCAGGTCCTCAGTGAGCGCGAACGCCACGGTGACCGTCGACTTGATGGAGTCCAGGTGCAGGCACTGGAAGTCCCCCTCCCGGTAGCCGACGACGGCGCCGCCCCGGGGCACCAGCCGCGGGATCCCGGTGTGCTCGCGCACGGCCGACAGCAGCTCCTTGTCGTACGCCAGAGTCTCCAGGGCCGGTCCGGGCTCGATGAACGCGCAGTGCACCGGCGTCGCGAAGGACCCGTCGCGGTGCGCGGCCGTGTGGTCGTGCACGTGTGGCGTCGCTTTGTCCAGGCGCTCGGCGGCCTCCGACTTGATCGCGGTAAACCTGTCCGCCGACAGGACGTCGGGGATGACGATGGTGCCGATCCGGTTCCATGCCGCACGCCGCGGACTCTGCTGGGCCGGGGCTTCGGTGTTCTGCATCACGAGGAGACCTCTTCCCGTCGAGGAGTCGCCAGGGGCCGACTGGGCAGCCCTCATGACGCTTAGTCAACTCCCCTGCGTGGTAAGTCCCCAGTGCCACAAGCGGTGTCAATTTCCTGGCACCCCGGGGCCGGTCGAAGGCCCACCCGCGCGCGTCGACGACGTTTGGGAGCAGGCGGATGATGGCACCGGACGGGATAGGGAACCTGCTGCGCAGCAGCCGTGATCAGGCGAATCTGACTCGCGAAGAGGTGGTTCTGCGCATCGCCGAGGTACTCGGCGAAGACTTCGACCCGGACAACCTCAAGCGATGGGAACTCGAAATCCGGCTCCCAACCAAGCGATACCACAGCAGTATTGAAGAGGTGCTCGGCATCCCCGTCTCGGAGATCGTCCGCACCAGGGCCATCTCGAAGGCGTACCGGCTGCAACAGAAGATGGCGACGAGGCAAGACGGCCAGGAGGTACCGCCCGTGAAACGACGCGTATTCATCGCCGGGATGCTCGCCGTGGCCGGCACAGAAGCACTGGCAGGACTCGCTGAGGCACACGAGGGCATCGACGCTGCTCTCTCGGGGTCCAGCAACGCCGCCGACATCGCCTACCTGGAGTCGGTCTTCGAGCGGAACACCGGCGGTTACCGTGGACGCGACCCGCAACGGGACCTTGGGCAGATGCAAGACGACCTCAAGCTGCTCGGCCAGGTCCTGGACCGCCCGCACACCGCCCGGGACCGAGCCACGTTAGTGCGGACCGCTGCCGGGATCACCGGCCGCACGCCGCGCCGCACGTGCCCAACGCGTAGCCGGCACCACGCCCAGCGCGGCAGCCGCACTGGCCTCCGCCGTGAACGCAAGGGCCCTTGCTGGCCTCGGCAACCGAAACGGCGCACGCAAAGCCGTCGAACAGACCCAGGACATGATCGAGCAGCTGGACAACATCGCTCTGGCGGACAACTGGTTCGGATACCCGGCTCAGAAGCACAGCGTCCACCTCTCCCAGGCGTACACGCTGCTCGGCGACACCACGTCGGCCCGCGCCGAGCAGGAAGCCGCCCCTGCCCTCACCGACTCGCCCTCCGTCATGACCCGCGCCCTCCTGGTCCTCGACCACGCGCAATGCCTTCGCATCGACAAGGACCCCCAGACCGCCGCCGACATGGCAACCGCCACGTGGAACAAGCTCCCGGCGGGCTACCGGACCGGGCTGGTGCAGACCCGGGCCGAGGCGCTGCGTGACGCCCTCACCGGCCGGCCCCGCGCACGACTCGCCGAAGCTCTCAGCGCCTGAACACGAGGCAAGCGGTATTTCTGGCAACCCGCAACCGACACCGTCTGGAGGCATCAGCGACTACGTTCCCGATCGATGCGAGCCTTCAACTTCAAGCAGGGTAAGGCGTCTTGGGACACCGGGGCCCTGCTCCACTGGGACGTCGAGGTGACTGGGACGCCCCGCGCCACGATGCCCTCGCGCAGCTGGTCACGGACTCGAACCAGACCCTCCTGGACGCCGGGCTCCCCGTCACTCCGGTCGAACATCGCTGGCTACACATCACGCCGGGCGTTGACGAAGGGCGGGAAGGATCGCACGACGTGGGTCCACCTGGCACTTCGTCTTCCTCGACCGGCTGGGCCAGGACGCCTTGGTGGAGCAGAGCGACGAACTCATCTGCCTGGACCGCTTCCTGCACGAGCACCCGTGGATGTGCTGCGTCGACGCAGCCGGCGAAGTGAGTTCCGGCGAGCCCGGTGACAGCCTGCTGGAGACCGCGGTCCCGCCCAGGGACCGGCTCGGGACGTTCGCCGCGCTGGACGCGGCCATGCGCCGGGCCGGGGCGGTGCGGGACACCTTCCCCGGCTGCGAGGACCCCGAGGACGAGGCCGAGGAGTTGGCGAAGCGGTTGTTCGCGGCGGTGGGCGAGCATCTCGGGCTGTCGCTGCCGCGTCGGGAGATCGAGCTGGGGCTGCTGCCCGCCGTGCACCTGCCCTCGCCGGCGTGAACCGGAACCGGTAGCAGCGGGGACGCCGCGCCCTTTCGGCGCGGCGCCCCCTGTGAGCGGGGTGCTGCTCCTACTGGTTGTTCGCGGTCATGGTGCACTTCACGGTCGTACTGTCGGCGGAGCACGCCGCGCGCATGTTCGTGTTCAGCCAGTACGGGTCACGGTCCAGCAGTCGCTGGTTCGCGTTGAAGGCTGCGAACCCGGCCATCGAACCGCAGTACAGCGGCTTGCTGTCGGCCTTGCTGCCGGGGTGGTTGGCCAGCTTGTGCTGGATCAGCCAGGCGTGCGACGAAGCCTGCGGGTACTTCGCCGCGTTGTCCCCGGTGATATGGGTCGAAAGCCTCGTTTCCTACGTCCGCGCCCACAGGGGTCAGCGAGGCTGGAGCGGCCATCACTGCCTGCCGGTCCGCAGCCCCGATGATTGACCGGCACCCGCAGAGTCCTCGGGTCAGATGACCGGGCCGAGGGTGCAGCGCACCGGCACGGGATGGGCCGGGTCGAGTGCGTTGAGGATCATGGCGGCCACGTCCCCGTCGTAGGCGAGGCCGATGTGCCCGACCGGGTCGAAGGGGCAGAGGCTCTGGACGCTCTCGTTGCTGACACCGGGTTCGTTGACGTACTCGGTGCCGTAGGGGGTGACCAGCTCGTCGCTGGTGGAGGCGATGACGGTGTAGCCGATGCCGGGCTGGGCGATCGGCCCGGTGTTGAGCTTGGCGACCAGGGGCCCGCCACTGGTGATCTCGGTGCAGGCGACGCAGCCGACGCTGGCCAGGATGGTGTCCACCTGGGACCTGATGCCCAGGTCGTCCGCGATGGTGATGAGGCCGGCGAAGGTGGTGCCGTGGGTCGGCGGGGCCATGGCCACCACCTTGTCGACCTTCGCTGCATAGCCGGGCAGGAACTTGGGGATGTAGAGCGACTGGAACGCACCCTCAGAGTGCCCGACCAGGTCGAGCTTTGCCGCGCTGGTGGAGGCGAGGATCCGGTCGATGGTGCGGGCTATGTCGTGCGCGGACGTGTCGATGGCGATCAGGCCGCCGACCGGGATGCCTGATATCGCCTCGCCGTATGTGGGGGCGTAGACGCAGTAGTCCGCCGCGGCCAGGGCCGGGCCCAGGGTGAGCATGTTGCCGGGCCCGTTGCCGCCCAGGCCGTGCAACAGCAGCACGGGTTCGGGGTGCGCGGCGGAGGGACGGCAGTTCCAGTCGTTGAAGCCGGCGCTCGGCGCGCTCGCGGCATGGCCGGGCGCGGCCCAGGTGGCGACCGTGAGCAGGGCCGTGGACAGGGCGAGCAGTGCTAGTTGGAACCGTCGACACATCGGAGTCCTCCGATGGTTAGGGGTGAGTGCGGCCAGTAGAGCACGGTGGCCGACTAGTAACAAGACATCTTGTTGGAAACAGTTTCAGTGCTCCAGGGGCGGTAGGGTGGGGGAGTGTCAGCGATCAGCGCATCAGGGGACCCCGCAGGGCGGCGTATCCGCGGCCTGGACGCCGAGCAGCGCCGCGACCAGAGACGCCGCCAGCTCCTTGACGCGGCGCTGGAGCTGTTCGCCGCGCAGGGCTACGCCAACACCTCGATCGAGCAGCTGTGCCAGCACGCCTATGTCGGCACCAAGGGCTTCTACGAGATCTTCGACAGTCGCGAGGCCTGCTACGTGGCACTTCTCCAGGACGTGACAGCGCGTCTGGAGACGGTCGTGACCGGACGTCTGCGGGAGGCGCCCACTGAGGCACGGCAGGGGGAACGGCTGCTCGTGGCCGCGTTCGCTCATGCCCTGGTGGACGACCCCCGGCTAGCACTGGTGACCTTCGGTCAGGCCGGTGCGGTCTCCCCGGCGGTCGAGCGCCAGCGCCGCACCAATCGGCGCTGGGCGGCCGGCTTCATCGAGCAGGTCTGGCAGCACTACCGGGCCCTGGGCAGCGGCCACCCCATCCGTACCGACCTGGACCCGCACCGCGTGGCGATCGGCCTGGTCGGCGGCATGTTCGACCTGGTCGCCGACTGGCTGCTCGACGCCGACCCGACTGACCAGAACCAGGTCGTCACCCTGGTCCACGACCTGCAGGACTTCTACGAGGTGGTCCGCACGGGCGTCAGTACGCCGTCGGCCTACTGACGCCGGGGTGCGCACCGGCCGCGTGGGGCTCTCGCCCGCGGCCGGCTTGGACGCCGCGGTGCAGAAGGCGTTCACCCGCCCAGCACCCAAGAGCGCGAGCGCGCAGATGCGATACCTGGTCAAGCAGCTCAAGCGAACCAAGCCGGTCGCCCAGATGCTGCGGATCTCCCAGCGCACCGTCGAACGGTATGTGAAGGACCAGATCAAGAAGCCCCGCCCGGACCTCGCCGCCCGGCTGGAGCGCGAGGTGAAGAAGCGGTGGTAGCCGCAGATCCGGGCCAAGGCCTGGCACAAGGCGGCCACCACCGGCGGCATCGTCGTCGACACCCGCGCCCGTATCGGCTACACCGCACCGGTCGGCTCGACTGACGAGGACCGGCTCCGGCACCTGACCGTGGCGCTGCCGCTTCGCTACGCCGCCCGTCTCTTCGAGGCCCAAGAGCAGGGTGTCGCCGAGCAGCATTTGCGGGAGAACGTGGCCGAAGGGCTCAAGGAGATGTACTTCCAGGACAACGGCCGCCGCGCCGGCCAGCTGGAGGAAGTCCGCTTCACCGACATCGAGTACCCCGAGTTCGACCTGTAGCAGGCGCTGTGACTGAGCGCTTTCATAGGCCGACTTGAGCCGAAGCACGATAGGTGTCACCAAGGCAGCGTGTTGTCACAACGACCGTCGGACGGTGTACGCCGGTCTGACCGTCGGGGCCGCTGTGCAGCCAGGCGGCCGGTACAGCGCCGGAGCCGGTGACACCCACCGTGCTTCGCGTGCTGCCGGTGACAGGTAGCGCGTCGACCTGGTGACAAGCAGTGTGCTTTGCGCGATCGAGACAACAGGGTGCTTTTTGGGGGGTGTGGTGGGGGGTGTGGTGTTCAGGTTGAGGTGGGCTGCGTGGTTGTGTGGTGGTGTTGCGTGGCGGCTTCGTAGACGCGTTGGCCGCGGTCGGGTGCGAAGTCGAGTTGGACGAGTACTCCGGGTGCGGCGAGGGCTGCCATGAGGTGTTTTTGGAGGACTGTCATGCGTTCGGTCATGTCGGCGTGTCCGGTCATGATTTTGGAGAGGATCTGGACGCCGGTGAAGGCGGCGACGAACATGTTCGCGGCTGCCGTGACGTCGGTGTGGGGGAGTAGTTCCCCGTTCTGTTTGGCGCGTTGCAGGATCTGTGCGTTGTGGTCGATCCAGTTCTGCATGGATGCGGCTCGGTCCAGGATGTCTTGTGATGTTCCCTGGTCGACGGTGAGCCGTACGCTGCCGCGCACCATGGGATCGCCCTTGCCCAGCATGTAGGCGAGCAGGAGTGATTCGTCCAAGCCTTCTTGCAGGACCAGTTCCTGCGGGGGCACCCGGGGGACCGAGGAGAGTTGGTCGGTGAGGACGGCCTGGGCGAGTTCGTCCTTGGAGGAGAAGTGGAAGTAGAGGGCTCCCTTGGTCACCTCGGAGCGCTTGAGGATCTCGGCGATGGTGGCTGCGTCGTATCCGACTTCGGCGAAGACCTCAGCTGCTGCGACGAGGATCTTCTCCCGCGTCCTGATAGCCCGTTCCTGCTTCGCCACACCACACCTCCGCACCCCCGCCGAAAGGAAACCGTAGGGTTCGTATGCTACACACCGTTAACGCTCTTGAAGAGGGGTTACGGAGTGCGGGGGTTCCGCGTCCGGTGAGGGGATCGGGCAGGCGGCGATTGCCCGGCCGGGCTGAGGGCAAGGGGCTGAGGGCAAGGGGTGGGGCCGTAAAACCAGGGGAGCGGTTTTTCGTGTTTCTTTCGGTCCTGGTCCCGTAGGGGTGGACGTTGTGGCCGTACGAGCGGCAGCGGCAGGCCGCTGTCGCGGTCGCCGTAGGGCGGTCCGCCAGTACCGAGACCTTCGACGTAGGTGTTCAGGGCCACGAGCAGGATGTCGCGGAGCCGCTCTTCGACCGTGCCCTTCGTTAGGCGATGCAGTCGCTCCAACTGGTTGCGGGCTCCGCGAAGGAAGCGGAGCGCTTCCTTGTACGCCAGGTCGTCTTCTCGTGCGTGCTCGGGCCGCCACGCTCCCTTGCCGAGGATCTTGAGCGACGGACTGATTTCGTAGCCGCCGTAAGCGAACTCCTCGGTGATCTCTGCCAGGGCCTTCACCCAGTACGGGGAGGGCTCGTCGGGGCGGCAGCGGCGGAGCATCGCCTCGAACACGCCCAGTGCCCGCTGCACCTCTTCCTCGGCGCCCAAGGAGACACCGTCGGCGTAGGAGTCGAACAGGGCCTTGCGTGCACCGCCGGACCGGCCTTCGGGGACCGGAACTCGGGTGAACCCGCCTGCGGCCCAGCAGGCGTCGAGATCGACCAGTTTGATGGCTGAGCTGAGTTCCCGCATTCGGTTGCGCGTGCGGGCGCTGACTTTGTCGCCGGCTGCATCTATCTGATCAGCGTATGGGCCGCCATCCTCGCTTGGGGTGTGCTTCGTCTACTTGGCCGACGCTCTGCTGGCTGGCCTTGGCGTGGTGGCCACCTTGCTCAAAGCGGTGTCGCCGCTGCCTGGGGCGAACCTCCGAGTGGTGCAGACGGTGGTGCACAGCATCGCCTGCGTTACACGTGCAGAACGACGTCGAGGGGTTCGGGCGCTGCAGGGACGCCGAACAGGTGCTGGCATTCGTCGAAGCCTTTGACCAGGGTGGGCTGTTGGGGCTGCCCGTGCCACCGTTCGACGGTGAGGATGGCTTCGTGGGCGCCTCTACGAGGTGCTGGTCGACGGCGAGGCGTCGCACACCGTTGGGTTCGTATCCGAACTTCTCGGAGACGTGGCGGGAGGCGGCGTTGTCCGCGGAGGCGGTGGAGGTGACCCGCTCGGTGCCGAGGCAGGCGAGAAGGCGAGGTGGAGGGCGGCGGCGCGCATTTGGGTGCCGAAGGCGCGGCCCTGGAAGCGGCGGCCGAGCCAGAAGCCGGTGCGGGCTTCGCGCGTGATGCGGACGTCGCGGGTGGAGGGGTTCTGCTGCCCGATGACCTGGCCGTCGCGGAAGACAGCGAGGAGGAGGCGCCAGCTGTCCTCGCGCCAGTCGCCGCGGGTCCACCAGTGGTTCTGGACGATGTTGCGGGCGGTCTGCTCGGGGGTGCCGGAGGCCCAGGGCTGCGGGAAGTACACGGCGACGGGCGGGACAACGCCGTCGGCCGCCACCTGCGCCCGCGCGAACGACTCGAACATCCCCGCCGCGAAGTCCTCCAGATCACACCGGACCGCGGCCAACTCCCCACCCAGGACAGCCGGTCAACGACACACCCGATCACACGGACACGCCACCCGCGAGTGAACCTGACCAAGCCCTACTGGGCCTGTGTGGTGTCGTGATCAATCTTGCCGACCCGGGTCTCTCTGGGGGGATCCGGTAGGAAGACGATCGCGAGGCGCAGGCAACTCACCGACGAGTAGCTGAAGTTGATCACCGAGGCCGCCCGCCAGGGACGGACGGACTTGTCCCTGGCAGGCGTGGACTCCACCATGGCCCGAGCCCACCACGACGCAGCCGGGATGCGCATCGGCAAGGAATGGAGCAGGACGGGTGGGGGATGGCCGGCAATGCTGTAGGTGATGTGCTGGCGGTGGGTGTCGATGACGGCTTTGACCGCGGTGGTGGCTGAGGCTCCTTCCACCGGGCAGGCGTACAGGTCCAAGACCTCCATCGCTCTGGCGGGCTTGTGCAGGGCGCGGACGGCGGCTGACAGGGCGCTGCGCAGCATGCCCATGGCGGCGGCCGCCTCCAGACCGTGGCCGACCACGTCGCCCACCGCGAGGGAAAGGCAGTCATCGGGCACGTCGACCACGTCGTCCCAGTCGCCGCACACGTTGAGCCCTTTGGACGCAGGCAGGTAGCGCACCGCGATGTTCGGGTGCCCGGCCAGGACCGGCGACTGCATCATCGCCTCCTGGAGGGTGACGGCGACCTTCCGTTCCCAGGCGTGGGCCTGTCGCAGCCACGATCAGGGGTGCCGCCGTGGGTGAGGAAGCCGGGTAGGGGCCGTGCCAGCCCTTGCTGACCTGGCCACGGGGGCAGGTGACCTGCCGACGGTCGAAGTCGATGTGGTAGTTGTTCCTGTCGAATCCTGGGCTCCGGCGGTGCTGGCGGGTGGGGTTGCCCGGCAACGGCCGGCTGACGGTGACCTGGTGTTCGTGCTCGGCTCGTCCCAGGTCACCAGGGAGGTGTAGTCGCCGTCGGCCAGGTGCTCGGCGGGCAGCAGCCCGCGACGTGGCAGGCGGGTGTGGATACCGGGCAGGGCCTGGGTGTCGTTCGTGGTGGCCGAGGTGGTGGCACACGTCCGTGATCACGTTGGCGCTGTCAGAGGCACACGTCTGGGTGACATGCGCGGCGTACCCCTTCCAGCTGATGATGTGCCCATGGCGGACGTAGCGCGCCGTAGTGCCGTAGGGAGACACGAATCGTTGTGGAGAAGGGCGGAAGGCCGCCGTTGTCGGTGGTGCGCCAGCGTAGGCGGCCTGCTGCGTCGCGGTAGTAGTTCTGCACGACGACCTGTCGCAGCGCCTCAGCCTGCGAGCCGGCGCGAACCACCGCTGCACCGTAGTGCAGTGTCCGTTGATCCCGGAGACGCTTTTGGTGCTCCTGCCACAAGTGCCCAGCCTTCCGGCCGGACGTCAAGCACCGACCAACTGGACAGGTCCTATGGCCCTGTGGAGAGGCTGAACGTCAGCAACGCGGTGGCCGTGAAGTCGTCGGCGGCTTCGACGGTCTGCCAGGCGCCGACGTGGTCCCGGTAGCCGCCCTCGTGGCCATTGAAGGCGGAGAAGGGATCGCTCGCTCGGGTCGGGCACGGGCGCATGGTCGGGAAAGAGTTGAGTTCCATGAGCTTGGCTGCCTTGTTGGGGCCGTTTACCACGCCGCCTGTGAGGATGTCGCCCGTGCCCGTGAGACTGCCTGCGAGGTTGGCGGCCTGGTGCTCCGGGCAGTGCGGGAAGGCGGATCCTTCTCCGATGACGAAGGACGATCCCCAGGCGTTGGCGCCCAATGCCCAGTTGCGCTGCTGGGTGGCGAAGCTGTCGTAACGGGAGTCGCCGGTGACCCGGTGGTACAGCAGCGCGGTGGTGGCCAGGCCGAAGGTGTGGGGCACGGAGTCGAAGTCCGTGTAGTCGGCACCCGCTCGGAAGGGATCCCGGGCCGCGTGAGCCTTGCCGTCGTCGAGTTGCCGCTTGAGGTCGGCGACCAGCTGCGCGCGGCTGACCTCGCTGCTCGGCCGGCCATCGTCGATCAGCTTCGTGAGATCGGCGTGTGCCAGGGCGCTGACGTCGCCCAGTCCGAGGGTGCCGAGGTTGTCCGAGTTCAGGTACTGCTTGGCCCAGTGGCCGGCCTGGCGCGACCATTCCTGTGTCCGGTCGTCGCCCAGAGCCTTGCCGGCCAGGGCCAGTTCCGCGGCTCCGAACTCCATGTCGTCCTCCCAGGACGACTCGGGGTAGAAACCGTGGGGAAACGCGGTGACCAGCTGCCCCTTCGGCGAGGTGTCGGCGAGTGCATAGATCTGGGCGGCCTTCGCCAGTTCCGTGCGAGCCCGCTCCGGGGCGTCTACGGCGTCCAGCTGCGCGGCCAGCGCGAAGGTCGCGGCGACCCGCCCCGCGAGATTGGGGCTGATGGGCTCGCCGGGAGGCGCCGCGCGGAAGACCGGCCGGTGTTTGATCGTGTAGTCGGGGTCGCCGGGCCGGACCCGCATCGCGTCGTCGGCCTCGGGCAGCCGCCACACGTCGTGATCGGAACGCACCTTGCCACTGCCGTCTTCGGTGTCGCCCACTCCGATGCCGACCTGGACGTAAAGGGTGGCGGAGGAGGCGTCCCACATCCTGTCCAGCCAGTCCAGCCCGTGGCGGGCCTCCTCGGCCAGCTTCGCACCGCCGGCCGGGGTCATGCGCTGAGCCAGGAGAAGGCTCGCGGTGGAGTACGAGGCGGTGTGCGTGAACTTCAGGAAGTCGCCGGCGTCGAACCAGCCGCCGGAGACGTCGACCGGGCCGCCCACGGGCTGAAGAGGTGCGCGCAGTCGCTCGGCGTCTTCACCGTAGACGGGGGTGTCATAGACCGTGGCCTGCCGGTCGGCCAGATGCGAGGGCTTGCGCCGCAGCACGCTGGGGTCCACTTCGGCTCCGTCGCGCTGGGCTGTGAAGAAGCGGACGTTGTCCTGGACGACCTTGTCGAACAGCTCGTCGGCGGGCGCCACACGGAACTTCGGCGAGGCTGCGTGGAGCTCGCCGGTGACCTCCACCTGGTAGTCGCCCGGAGTCGTGAGGCGGGACAGGTCTAGGGTGCGGACGGATTCGTAGGTGCTGTTCCATCGCCCCGTGGCGAGCCCGGCTGTGCCGGACAGCACCTCCCTTCCGGAGGCATCGAGCACCCGGAAGGGCGCCCGGGCGGCGGGGCGGGACGTCATCAAGTAGGCGTGCTTGGTCTCGCCGGGCGCGTAGCCGACCTGGTCGACGCGGACAACGGCGGCGGGCGGACCGGCGGTCGGGTCAGCTCCGGGACGGGACGGCGGCAAGCAGGAAACAGCGAGGACGGTGGTGGCGACACTGGCTGTGGACAGGATGACCACGCGATTGCGTTGCTTGGACATGCCAGAAGGCTGCCGACGGCATCATGAGGAAAACGTGAGGCGGCCCGCGCAGCTCGCACAGCGCCCACGGCTCCGCATCGCCCCTGCGCCATCGCGGCGTCACACGGGGGGACCGGCTGGTTCCCGCGGGATGACCAGTTCGGATACGGCCCCGCCTCCGGGGGCGTCGCTGATGCGCGCGGTGCCGGAGTGCAGATCGGCCACCCACCGCACAATCGCCAAGCCGATCCCCGTACCCCCTCCAGGTCCTGGCGCCCGCCGGTCGAAGACCCGCTCCCGCGCGGCCGGGGCCACCCCTGGGCCGTGATCGCGCACGGTGACCCTGCCCTCCGCGACCACGACATCGACCCGGGCCCGCTCTCCAGGGGCAGCCCCGTGCCTGAGGGCGTTGTCGACCAGATTCCGCACCGCCTGGGCCAGCAGCTCCGGATCACCGCGCACGACCGTGGGCTCGGCCCGCACCGTCACCTCGGCGCCCGACGCCGGCAGTTCGTCGACGACCTGCTCCACGACCTGGTCGAGCCGGAGCGCCGTCCGCTCCACTTCCTGCGTGCCGACCTGTATCCGCGCACGGGCCAGCAGGCCGGCTACCAGCCGCCCCATCTGATCCACCAGCCGCGTCGCGTCGCTCAGCGCCTTGGCGGACTCCCCCGGTGACCGCGCACCGGCCTCCGTGACCAGCCTGAGCGTGGCCAGTGGGGTGCGCAGCTCGTGTGCGGCCTCGGACAGGAACTGCTCCTGCTGGTCCAGGGCTCGCAGCGCGGGACGCATGCTCCGTCCCGACAGCAGATGGCCGGCGCCGGCCGCCGCGGTCACAAGCGCCAGACCGCCGAGGACGAGCCACCGCACGAGACGGTCATGGTCGCGTTGCCCCGTCGCAGGGTCACCGACTGCGACAACCACCGCACCGATCCGATCGTCGTCCCACACGGGTGCTGCCGCCAGCCGGACAGTCCGTCCGTCGGTGGCGGTACCCCGCTCCACGACAGTCTCCTGGTCGTGTCTGACCCGCTCACCGGTCTCGCTCAGCCCGGCCAGCCGTGGCAGGAGCGCGGCGCGGCGGGCAAAGCGCTGCCGCGCGTGGTCCGCCGCGTCCCACTCCACCACCGCCACCGCGGCCGGACCCTGGACCAGGTCGTCCTCGCGCAGTGGTCCCAAGTGCAGTACGCCCTGGTCGTAGTAGACCGCACGGGCCAAGGCCGTAGCCCGCCGGTTGAGATCGCCGTCCAGGGCATTGGTGCGCGATCGGGCGTCGATCGCCAGCGCGACCGCGGCCAGAGCGACCAGGCACACGGTGGTGGTCAACGTGAACAGGCCGGTCAGCATCCACCGCAGCCGCCTCAGTCGCGACACCGCCGGGCTGCTGGCGATCACCGGTTCACCGGTCCGTCGGCCTCCGGCCCCTCCTCGGAGTCGATCACGAACCCGGTCCCGCGCACGGTTCCGATCACCGCCGGGGTGCCGAGCTTGCGACGCAGCTGCGCGATCACTGCGTCCACCACGTTCGATGCCGGCTCCGCCATCTCGTCCCAGCAGCACTCGATCAGGTCGGTGCGCGACACCACCTGCCCGACCCGGGCCACGAGAAGTTCCAGAACCGCGAACTCCTTGGCGGTGAGCGTCAGCAGGACGCCTGAACGCCGCACCCGGCGTCGAGCCAGGTCCACCTCGAGGTCACCGACCACCGCCACGGGCGGGCGCGGCTGCTCGGCGCGCCGGCAGAGCGCGCCGACGCGCGCGGCCAGCTCCGCGAACGCGAAGGGCTTGACCACGTAGTCGTCAGCGCCGTCATCGAACCCGGCCACCCGCTCCGCCACGGCATCCATCGCGGTGAGCATCAGCACGGGAACCCGCGCACCCGCCCGGCGTAGACCCCGGACCAGAGCCAGCCCATCCCCGTCGGGCAGCCCCCGGTCCACCACAAGGCAGTCATAGGCACTGACCGCCAGTTTGAGATCCGCCTCCGCCAGCCGATCCGCGAGATCCACCGCAAACCCGGCCGACCGCAGACCCGACAGCACGACCCGGCCAAGCTCCCGGTCATCCTCCACCACCAGCACGCGCATGGCTCCGAGCGTAGACGGCCACGGGCAACCGCCATCACCCGCGATCGCACCGCGATCAGATCGGGGTGTGCGACCGAGGGAACTGCGCTGGGACCCGCGTACCCGGGCGTATTACGAGAGACGGGTTACGGAAGGGAAGACTCGGCGTGAGATCATCCGCTGCCTGAAGCGGTATGTGGCCCGGGAGGTCTACCGCCTCGTCCAGGGGCGGCGTCAGGGCTCGGGTAGCTCGTGAACAGCCCGAGGCTAGGGGGTGACGAAGTGATAGCCGGCGTCGAGCAGGCGGGGAAGTACGAGGCGTAGGGCGGCCACTGTCTGGGAGCGGTCGCCTCCGCCGTCGTGTTCGAGGATGATCGAGCCGGGATGGGCGTGGGCCATGATCCGCTCGACGATGCGCGAGACGCCCGGTCGTGACCAGTCGTGGGGGTCGACGGACCAGTCCAGGAGCCGCATGCCCAGCTCGCGGCAGGTGGCCAGGGTTGGCTCCGACCAGGCTCCGTAGGGGGCGCGGAAGATCGTGGGGCGCCGGCCGGTGACCTTCTCGATCGTGTCGCTGGTGCGTTCCAGCTGGGAGCGGACGGTCGTGGCGGATGCCCGGGCCAGGTCGGCGTGGGTCCAGGTGTGGTTGGCGATCAGGTGGCCTTCGGCGGCGACCGCCCGCACCAGGCTGGGGTACGCGCTGACACGGGCGCCGACCTGGCAGAACGTGGCGGTTACGGCGTAGCGGCGCAGGATGTCCAGCACCTGCGGAGTCCATTCGGGGTTCGGACCGTCGTCGATGGTCAGCGCGATCGCTCGTGGGCCCTGGTGAACGTAGAACTCCGGCCTGCCCGGCAGCTCGACGTGGGCGGGCTCGCTGGCGTGGGAGTCGCCCGGATGAGTGGGCTTCACGGTGTCAGGTGCCGATGTTCCTGCGTGTTCGGGCATACCGGCAGGGGCTGTGCAGGCGCTGAGAAACATCAATCCGCCGACTGACAGCAGGGCCCGGCGGGTGACATGCGTACTGCCTGTGTTCTCCATACCATGGGTAACTGCGTCGCCCCGTAGGGTGGTTGCGCTGTTCTGTGGCAGAACACTGGGGGCCTGACCCACTCGATGGAACCGGCTCCTGGCCCACATCAGAAGGTGCTTGCGTTCACGGTCGTGTGGCCGTCGCATGCCGTCGGCCGCAGTCCGGGTCAACCTCGGACGGTTCGACCGTGTGCCGGACGTTCGCGAAGCCGGAGGTCCTTGCGATGGTATCCGCTCAGTCCTCGACCGGGCCGGAGTCGACGGGCCGGCTCAGGCCGCATTCGGTGCAGAGGAGGTAGTTGCCATGGTCGGGGCCGGGGCCGGGGCGGTAGCGGAAGAGGCGTTCGCCGCCTGTGTCGCGGACCCTGTCGGCCCGGCCGACGGCCGCCGCCGGCGCGGCAAGTCGGACCCGGTCGATGCCCGGAACGCGGCCCGGGCGGTGCCGAGCGGCGGGCACGAGCCCGAGCCAAGCCGAGGGGCCGGTGCAGGTCGCCCGGATATGCAAACTCGTCAAGGGCTCGGCGGTCAAAGCCCCTACCCAGGCGGACGGTTCTGGTCGGGCGTCTGCTCCTGCATGGCACCCGCCCTCGGGTCGTCCGGCGCCGTGGCCGCCGGGGCCCGGTCGGTGGAGTGCCGGTCCATCATGGCGATGGGCAGGCCGCCTCCGACGAGTGCGACAGCGCTCGCGACCGAGGCCCGGCGCTTGTTCATCCTCCAGCGGGCCGGCCGGCGACGGCGCGCCGCACGCCCTGGCCGCGCGGGCGGCAGGTCGTCGACGTCGGCGGCGACGCGCGGGACCACGTCCATGGCAGCGCTGGACTCCGCCTCGCCGTCCGGGAGGCTGCCGAGTCACGTGGCAGAGGCCGCGGGGTCCCGGCGGTCCGCTGTGGCCGGTCCGGCGCTCGTCATCGCCGGGGCCGGCCGCTGTGGCCCTCGGCGGTGCGCGGGGCGATGTCCGGGGCGTAGGTGCCGCACCCAGGACACCAGGGCGCCATTGAGGTGCCGACGGCATCTGGAGCAGTAAGCCATCTGCGGTTTCCGGTCTTCCTGGTTCGACATGCCATCGGCCCACCTGGGCCACGGACTTGGTCATGTGTATCAGGACGGACACGTGGACGTACCCGCGCCGAGGCCCACCCCCTACGGCAGCGACCCGAGCCACTCCGGCTGACCAGCCGCAGCGGCTCGGGTGCTGCCGTCCCAACGACGAGCTTGCTGACCCGCATCCCGTCCGGTCAGCAATTCCGCTGCCTGGTGCTGCGTGTGTTCCGCGGCGAGTTGAGCTTCCACGACGACGTCACCGCGTTCGCGAATCAGGTCCTCATAGATCGGCAAGCGATCGTTTCCAGTTGAGCTGTGTGTCATGGTCGGCTCACTTTCATGGCGATCAATAAAGAGGAGGCCGGTCTCACTGTCAGGCTCGGTTGAGCCGGGCAGCGATCCCGTGGCCGATCAGCAAATAGATGACGGCAGGGAGACCGTAATTGAGGACAACGCGTAGCCCCTCTGTGTCCATCGTGAAAACGTCCTGTGCCCACCAGGACAGCCAGCTCGCTGCGCCCCGCACGAATTCGACGAACACATTCACACGGTTCGCGTCGAGCAGGAACATCAGGATCCACAGGCCCAGCAGGCCAGCCGCAATGTCGGCGATCGTGCAGACGGTGATGGCCGTACGCCGTGTGGTGGCTTGGCGGTGCAGAGAGCGGTCCGGGCTCGGCGGCTCGTTGTGTGCCTGGTATCCGGGAACCGGGTCGAAGTTTCTCATGGGGATATCCGATCTGACGTAGTGCCGTGCCTGCGTGTTCACGCCAGGGCACCCAGATTCAGTCGGTCGGTGCCCCGCTTCTCCCTACTCCTGCGTTCCGCATGCACTGCAGCGTTACACCGGCGTCTGCGATGTCCCAAATATGGCTGCCTATGAAGGCACTTACCTGCATGTTTACACGCCAGGGCAATTTTCCGGATGAAATGGAGGATTGTGATTCTGGTACCGCCGCAGTCACCGGTCGCCGGTGTTCGCGTATTCGTGCCCATATTACGTAGGAGTCCAGGGCGTTCCTTCACAGAGTTGTCGGTCTCGCAACGATTCCCATCCCCCCGTGACACTCCTGACCTGCGGCGCGCTGTTGGAAGTGACCCCGGGCGGGGTCATGGCGCCCATCCTCCGGGGGAGGCTTTGCAGGCGCTGACGTGCTGGGGCAGGTTCGGTTCTCCCCGTGCCGGGCTTGCCCCTGCTCTCCCAGCTCGGAGAGCCGTGTGGCGTTGGGTGCCCCAGAGGTGTGACGGCCCGGCACTCCAGTGCGCTGTAGGAGTGAGCCCAGGGACCCGGGGGCCCCGTGACACCTGCTCGCCCCCTATTTCGCGCGAGCGGTCGCGAAATGAGGGGCAGGCAGATGAATCCCCCGTCGTCTGCCTGCCCCACGCGCACCCCGGCGCCCGGGCCGAGAGAGAGCGTGCGTCGGCCCGGGTAACCGGCACCCCATGACCGCAAACCGAACCACCGGGCCCGGGGGAACGACGAGCAACGGGAGCACGAGCCCCGCGGGGTCTGTGCAACCGCGAGGAACAGCACACAGGCGAGGAACCGCGCCGTAGGCGGGCTGGGGAAGCGCGGTGCCGGAGCGGGTGGTCATCTCCCAAGGCCCACAGCGCTGACCCCTGATGCCGATTCAGCCCCGCCCGAACGCCGGCGGGGCGCTTTCGTGCCGGAACCCGTGCACATCCCCACCGCACAACACGTGCCGGGGGTAGGTGCGGTCTGAGGCGTCCCCCGGGGTGTGGACACGGATGTCGGGATGGCGTGGCCGGTGCCAGGGGCCGGTGGCGACGATCACGACGCGGGCGGCGTATGTGCCCGAGGTGGTCTGCAGGTTCCAGCGGTGCGCTCCCGGCTGCCAGCGGCTGCTCAGCACCTCGGTGTCGTAGCGGATCGCCTTGTCCACGCCGTATGTTGCCGCGGTGGTGTCGAGGTAGTCGAGGATCTCGGACCGGTCGGCGAAGCCCCGGCTCCACGACTGGGGTGCGAAGGAGTATTCGTAGAGGACCGACGGTACGTCGCAGCCGCATCCGGGATAGGTGTTGTCGCGCCAGGTCCCGCCGAGGCGACCGGACTTCTCCAACACAACGACGTCGTCGAAGCCAGCCCGGCGCAGCGCGATCACGGCGGCCACGCCGGAGAGGCCGGCCCCGATGACGACGACTTCCGCTTCATGGCGATGGTTGTCCATACTGGCGTCGGCCACCGGTTCCCCCGTCTGGCTCGTGAGCGTCCCGGCACATATGCCGAACCGCTCCAACTGTTTACCCAGAGCGACCGATCGTAGTGTTATCCGTGATCGTTCATGGTGATACGACCGCTGGATACCTCATATGAGTGATCTTGCCGGGCGGCCTGAATTCACTGCGTCTTCTCGTGTTTGGCTGCCGACCATGACGATGAGGGACGAACTGCCCACGTCTCGTGGTCCACACGCCGCAGTCGACGAGCCGGGGTGGCATCTGCCCTACCCCAGTGGCTGGTTCTGCCTGGCGCGGTCACGAGAACTGGCCCCCGGCAATGTCCTGACCCGCCGCTTCATGGACGAGGACGTAGTCCTCTACCGCACCCGCGACGGCCGGCCCCGCGCAGTGCATCCCTACTGCCCGCACCTGGGCGCTCATCTGGGGGCAGGCGGCACTGTGGAGGGGCAAAACCTGGTATGCCCCTTCCATCGCTTCGCCTTCGCCCCCGATGGCACCTGCGTCGGCACGCCCCATGGCCCGCCTCCACGCGCCCGCCTGCAGCACCACACCATCAGCGAGTGCAACGGCTTCCTCTTCGCCTGGTACGAACCGGACGGCGCTCCGCCCGGCTGGGAAGTCCCCGACACCCCCCAGGCCGGAGTCGTCCCGACGGCCGCTTGGCGCACGGAAGTGCACACCTACGCCCAGGAAATCATCGAGAACACCCTCGACTACCGGCATCTGCCCGTCCTGCACCACGTGGCCGTGCAGGAACTCGACCCACCTGCGGCCCAAGGCCCCCTCCTGCGCATGCGTCTGCGTCTCGGGCCGGACCGGCCTCCCGCCCTCAAGCGGAAGATCCAGGCCGACCATTCGTTCCTCATGGCAGGGGTGGGATATCTCCGGGTCGAGCTCCCGCTGCCCTCGCTCGGAATCGTCAGCTACCTGTGGGCCATGCACACGCCGACCGGGCCCCGGCGCACCCAGATGCTGGTCGCGGCGGCTTGTGCGGACATCCACAAGCAGGACGCCACCGGAGCGTCGCTCCCACGTCGTGGCCTGCAGCGGGCGTTCGCCCGCGCGATGCTTCGCACCGCGGTCAGCAAGATCCATCAGGACCTGAGGATCTGGAACACCAAACGCTACGAGCCACAGCCCCGCCTCGCCGCGAGCGACGAGGCCATCGGCCTGTTCCGCCACTGGGCCCGCCAGTTCTACCCGGCACCGTGAGGGAACGCGATGGTGCTGCCGATCCCGCTGACGCCGGCACTGTTCATCCCGAACCTGGACGAGACGATTGCGCCCACCGCCCTGCCGAGCATCGGCGAGGGCATCCACGCCTGTGCGTGACACCCGACGGTACGACGAAGCCTCGCCGGTCTGGTTCGGCGGGGCTGCTGGCTCGCCGCTCTCGAGGACGCGGAGGAGTGAGGCGGCGACGACACGGGCTGTGCTGCCGATCGGCAGCACAGTGCAGGGGAATTCCCTGCGACGCACAAGGTCATAGTTTGGTCTCGACATGCCGCGCACCGGCGCCTCGTCTTCCTCGTGGCCGTGGTCCTTCCCGGCGCAGTCGGTGACACGTCACGGACCCTCTCCTGGAGCCGTCGAAGCGCTGGCCAAGGTCCTGGCCTCGGCGTGATCAGGACTACCGGTTGTTTCGCGTGTCGGTTTGGAGCAGTTTCAGGACGTCGCGGAGGTTGTGCTCGAACAGTGGCTCGGGATCGGTCAGGGCGAAGTTCAGGTGTCCGAAAGCTTCTATGGAGATCATGCCGTAGAGCCGGGACCAGGCGAGGACGAAGATGTACAGCGCTTCCAGAGGCGGTTGTTCGGAGCCGAGATGCTCCCTCACCTCTTCCAGCTGTGGGAGCCAGTCCGGGTCGAGGGCGCCGGGCTCGGGTAGTGAGAGGGTGCCCGTCCGCCAGAACTCCGTCATCAGGTCGAGGAAGACGCCGCCGAAGCGCCAGCTGGCCGCGTGGCAGGGGTCGCCCGGTGCGCAGTCGGCGTCGGGCAGCGGCTTGCTGAAGATGAGTGCGAACTCCGCCTTGTGGCTCAGCGCCCAGGTCCGTAGTGCTCGGGCGGTGGCGGTGAAGCGGCCTCGTGGGGACTGGTCGGGTGCCTTGTCGCAGGCGTGTCGCAGGCCGGCGGCCAACTCGTCGTAGAGGGAGGCCGTGAGGGCCTGGATCAGTTGGCGGTGGTCGGCGTAGTAGCGGTACAGGCCCGGCGCGGTCATCCCCATCTCGCGCGCGATGGCGCGTAGGGAGACGGCGGCCGGGCCCTCGTCCACCAGCAACTGGCGTGCGTGGCCCAGGATCTCGGACTTCGTCTCGGCGCGCTGGCGCTCCCGCACCTCTTCGCGCTTCTGTGCCCGGCGCGTCGACGCCATCGCGAACTCGCTGCTCACGGCTGTCTCCCTCCTGCTGTCCTGCGGCTCCGCCGGCCGGCACCGCGCTTGACAATGTTAACGTCGATCATCTGTAGTAAACGCCGTAAGCTTACGATGTTTACAGCATGGGGGAGTCACTGTCGTGAAGACCACGATCATCCTGACCTACACCTTCACCCCGGCCTGGCTGGCGCTCTCCCGCGAGGAGCGGAACGCGATGGCGGGAGCCCACATCCACCCTGTGTTCGCCACGTACGCCGACCGCGTCTCGGCCCGCTTCTTCGACGCGGAGGCGTTCACCACGGCCTTCTCCGACTTCGCCCTGCTGGAGACCGACGACCTGAGGGCGTACTACTTCCTCATCGAGGAACTGCGTGACTCGCCGCTGATCTCCCAGGGCTACCTGGTCATGAACGACATCTTCATGGGCGTCGAGGCGGGGTTCCGGGTGTTCGAGGCGCACACCGCCACCGATGCGGGTGCCCCGACACATGGCTGACACGTCCGGCATCCCCGCGCAGCGGTCCCGTACCTGGCCCCTTACTCTGCTCCGCACCACGTCGCTGCTGTTCGTCTTCGACACACTCGTGCAGGCGGCTCTGGCCGGTCTGTTCATCACCGGTGACGTGGGCTTCCTCGACCTGCACGCGGCCAACGCGCAGCTGCTCGCAACAACGCTCGCCCTCGTCGAGGCCATGGCCGCCCTGCTGGTGTGGCGTTCGATGCGGGGTCCGGCGTGGCCCTTCGGGGTCGCGGTCGGTTTGGTCGTGCTGGTCGGGGCGCAGATGGGGCTGGGTGCGGCCCGCATGCTGGGCGGCCATGTCCCGCTGGCTCTCGGCGTGTTCGGGGTCGGGGTGGCACTGTCCTGCTGGGCGTGCACGTACAAGGGGCGGGAGGGAGAGTGCGGGTGACGTCGCGTCGACGATTCCTGGGCGTGAGCGCCGGTGTCACGGCCGGCCTCGCCATACCCGCCGGAGCGGCCGCGTACGCCACATGGTCGGGCGAGCGTACGGGGACGATCCTGACCAGCAGGATCCGGCCGCCCCGGCAGTTCGCGGTGCCCCTGCCCGTACCGCCGCGCGCCCGCCCCGCCCGGAGCGCGGGCGGCACCGATGTCTACGGCATCACCCAACGCGAGGGGACCGTAGAGATCATCCCTGGCCTGAAGACGACGGTCTGGGGCTACGACGGCATCTTCCCCGGTCCCACCTTCACCGCCCGCACAGGCGGTAGAATGTACGGGTCCTCAACAAGCTCTCCGTGCCCACCTCCCTGCACCTGCACCGGGGCGTCACCCCGTCGCACTCCGACGGCTACCCGACGGACGTGCTCGTACCCGCGCGATGCGGCGCCGAGTTCAAGGCGCGGGGAATGACGCACGGCATGGGCGGCGTGCAGGCCCAGGTCGCCGACTGGACGGTCTCGGAGGGCTACAAGACCTACACGTACCCGATGGACCAGCGGGCCGCGACGCTCTGGTACCACGACCACCGCATGGACTTCAGCGCCCCGCAGGTCTGGCGTGGTCTGGCCGGCATGTTCCTCGTCCACGACCAGGAGGAGGACGCCCTGCCGCTGCCCGGCGGCGAGCGGGACATCCCCCTGATGATCTGCGACCGCTCCTTCGAGGAGGACGGCTCCTTCCGGTATCCCGGCCACTCGCCGACATGCACCGGCACCCCCGGCGTCCAGGACGCGTACATGGACGGCGTCCTCGGCGACGTACAGCTGGTGAACGGAGCCCCCTGGCCGGAGACGGAGGTATCCACGACACGGCACCGCCTCCGTCTGCTGAACGCCTCCAACGCCCGCCGCTACCACCTGGTGCTGCGGCGGGAGGACGGCGGCACGCTCCCTCTCACACAGATCGGGGCCGACGGCGGCCTGCTGGCCGCGCCCCAGCACCTGGACGGCATCCCCATGGCATCGGCCGAACGCTTCGACGTCGTCGTGGACTTCACCGATTGCCCGGTGGGCAGTCACGTCACCCTGCTGAACACCTTGGCGGACGGCCGTATGCGCCAGGTCATGCGCTTCAGGATCGCCCGCAAGGAGAAGGACGCCAGTCACGTCCCGGCCCGCCTCTCCCGGTACGCGGCCCTGCGCCCGGAGTCGGCCGTCGCCACCCGGCACTTCGACTTCCGCCGCTCGGACGACGCATGGACCATCAACGGCCGCCCCTTCAGCACCTCGGAGTTCCTGGCCCGCCCGCGCCTGCACGGTCGAACGCTGGCGTTTCACCAGCGACTTCCACCACCCGGTGCATCTGCACCTGGCCCACTTCGAGGTCCTGTCCCGCGGCGGCCGGGCGCCCGAACCCACCGACGCCGGCTGGAAGGACACGGTGGACGTCCGCCCCTACGAGGTCGTGGACGTACTGGTCCGCTTCCGCGGCTACCGGGGCCGGTACATGCTGCACTGCCACAACCTAGAGCACGAGGACATGGCGATGATGGCCAACTTCCAGGTTGTGTAAGGCATTTCAGTTCGAGGGTGGCGTTGATGCCGACGGGGGCGGTAGCCGGGCCAGTGCGGCGCGGGCGGTACTGACTGCGCGCGTCAGGAACAGGGCGAGGGACAGCAGCCGACGCATGCGGTTGAACCGCCCGCCACCTGCAGGAGACCCGTCTGGGAGAGGCTGAACGAGATCTTCTCCCAGATTTCCCCTCGCCCTGCGCGTACCTCACGGACCCCAGAGCTGCCGGCCGCTCTCACCCCTGACCCGCCTGGTGACCGTGCGCGCCATGCTCAGCCTCGCCTGGCTGTTGCACCGCGGCGTGAAGCGGCACGTGAGCCCCCGTCTCAGAGGAACCCCACATTCCCGGCATGATTCATGAAGGGCGCCTTCATGAAGGGCGCTTTTACGAAGCGCTCGTACGATTCCCCGCGCAGTGACTCCTCCCCCTCATGAAGGACTCCGTTGGGAAAGGCGTGATTCGAGCGGGCCGGTGTCGTTGGTCTTGCTGGTGGCTATGGTCGTTGGCGGGGTGGGGGGGGGATCGGGATGTCGCTGGAGTCGCGCTCGGATGAAGGGGTGCCTGGGCTGACGGCCCGGGTGGTCCGGGCCTCGTTTCCCAAGGGGACCTTGGCCATCCGGATCCGGGAAGCTCTCGGCGCACTGTTCACGGACGAGGACTTCGCCGAGGCCTTTCCCGCCCGTGGTCGGCCCGCGATCTCGCCGGGGGCCCTGGCACTGGTGTCGGTGCTGCAGTATGCCGAAGGACTCTCCGACCGGCAGGCCGCCGACCAGGTGCGAGCGCGCATGGACTGGAAGTTCCTGCTGGGCTTGGAGCTGGATGATCCGGGGTTCGACTTCACAGTCCTGGGTGACTTCCGCGCCCGTCTGATCACGCATGGGCTCGAGGAGCGGGTCCTGGAGGTGGTGCTGACCCGGCTGTCGCAGGCCGGGCTGCTGCGAGCCGGTGGCCGACAGCGCACCGACTCCACGCACGTGCTGGCCGCGGTGCGCACACTGAACCGGATGGAGTTCGTCGGCGAGACACTGCGGACAGCACTGGAGGCGCTGGCGGCGGCGGCCCCGGACTGGCTGACGCCGTTGATCGACTCCGGCTGGGTGGAGCGGTATGGGGCCAAGGTCGACAACTACCGCTTCCCGAAGAGGGAGAACGTCCGCCGGGAATGGGCCGAGCAGGTCGGGCGGGACGGGTTCGCTCTCCTGGATGCCATCGATGGCCTGACCGCGCCGGCCTGGCTGCGTGAGATCCCTGCGGTGGGCATTTTGCGCCGGGCCTGGGCGGAGCAGTATCACCGGGACGGACAGGAGGTGCGCCGGCGAGAGGGCAAGGACCTCCCGCCGGCCAGAGACAGGCTGTCCTCCCCTTATGACATCGACGCCCACTACGGCATCAAACGCGGGGCGGGCTGGTGCGGTTACAAAGTCCACCTGAGTGAGACCTGCCAGCCGGACGCACCGCATCTGATCACGAACGTGGAGACCACGAACGCCACCGTCAACGACACCGAGGTCACCGCGACCATCCATCAGCAGCCGGCCGAGCGGGAGTTGAAGCCGCGTGAACACATGGTGGATGCCGGTTATGTCACCGCCGCCCACATCCTGGCTGCCCGCCAGGACCATGGCGTCGACCTGGTCGGCCCCGTAGGCACCGACACCCACCACCAGCTCCACCACGAGCCATGGCAGGTACAGGTCCACCGCTCCGGGGCCCACTGCTGTGGCCCGGGCCCTATGCCTCCCGGCCGGCAGCGCGGTGACGAGCCCGCGGTTCCGCTCGTTGCGCGTCGGTCCGGCCAGCAGCTCGTCCAGCGCTGCCTGCGGCCCGGCCCCGGCAGACGCGGCGCGGGCGACGGGCCAGGCGCCGTTCGGGGCGACGAAGTACACCCGCACCCAGCGGGCGGCGCCGACCGTACGCCCTCCGCCGGCCGGCGCGCCCGCCGACTCCGGCCGGGTGTCGGGGACACCGCAGCAGGCGAGCGCCCAGGAGGCGAGCAGCACAGCCACGGGCCGCGCCTTCCGCTCCACGCCTCTGCGCGCCCTTCCCGGCCCGCCCGGCCCGTGTGCACCCCTCATCGGCATGCACCCAGTCTCCCCGCACGCTGCCCGGGCTCCGCGCACCCCGGGTCTTACGGCGCCGTCAGCCGCTCGATGCCCACCGTTCCCGCAACGGGCTGCGGTTTCGGTACGGCCATCCACACGCCCGCCGCCACGGCGAGGGCGGCGGCGAGCGCCAACAGGCCCCGGCGCCCGGTCGCCCACCTCGCCCGGAACCGGACGGGATCCTCCACCCCGGCCTTCGTCAGCCGGGCGGCCAGCAGCGACGCCCCGATGGACACGGCGGTGCGCCACCACCCGCCGATCCCGAACACCGTCTGCGGCAGCAACAGGTACACCGGTCAGTGCCACAGGTACAGGCTGTAGGACAGCTCCCCGAGCCGGCGAGGGACGGCGCTGCCGGCGAGCCCGGCCGGCGCGTCCGTCCGGCGCATGGGCGAGCAAGGCGATCAGTACGGCGGCGGCCAAGGAGTGCGCGAACAGCCCGCCCCGGAAGAGACCGGGCGCATTCTGGCCACCCGTCAGAACCCATGCGGCGCCGATACCGCACGCCAGCACGGCGCACACCACGTCCACAGCGCCCCCCGGTACGCGGGCGACGATACACCGGACCGTCGCCGTAGCCGCCAGCGCACCGAGCAGCAGGGAGAACGCCCGGGTATCGGTGCCCTCGTAAGCGCGCGTCGTGTCCACGGCATCGCCGTAGTGGACCATCAGCACGAGCGAGACAAGCGCCCCCGCGCCCGCGAGGACGGCGACCCGCCACTGCCCCCGGCCCGCCCTGCGAGCGCCACCACCAGTGGCCAGGCCAGGGAGAACTGCCACTCGACGGCGATGCTCCACAGATGTGCGAAAACGCGGGAGCCGGAGGCGTTCCAGTACCCGATCTGCTCGGCGACGAAGCGCCAGTTCACCACCTGCGCCGCGACCCACGGCGCGTCCTCGAGCGCGAAGAGCAGCACGGACGCCGCCCCGAACACCCAGGTGAGCAGAATGGTGCCGACGCCCACAACGGTCAGCGCCGGCAGCAGGCGGCGCGCCCGCCGACCCCAGAACGCGATCAGGCCGATCCGGCCGTGGCTCGCGGCCTCCCGCAGGAGCAGGCCGTTGATCAAGAAGCCGGACAGCACGAAGAAGAGGTCGACGCCGAGAAAGCCGCCGCCCAGATGCCCGGCATGGAACAGCAGGACGGCCAGGACAGCCAGTCCGCGCAGCCCGTCGAGCGGGGCGATGCGGGTGCCGGAAGGACACCCGGGAACGGGGCCCGCGGCGCGGTTGACTGTGGGAACGAGGTCCAGTCAGGGACAGAGACGAAGACACGGCGAGCCTTTCTGCGCAGAGCGGCTCAGCGGCAGCCGAGCTTGCCGTACCGCTCATCACCAGCCCACGAGCCGGTCGCCCACTTCTTCGGGGCAGCCGGGGCGAAGCCGTAGGTTTTGCCGAGCTGTTCCGTGAACCACTTGGCGAAGGCGGCCGAACCCTGCTGGCAGGAGTGGATGCCGTCGGACGCGCGCTGGGCCTTCCCGGCCTTGGGGTCGGTGCCCCACAGCGCGGAGGCGTCGACGAACCGGACCTTGCCGCCACTGCGGTCGGCAACCTGCTTGGCTGCCTTCGGCGCGCTCGCAATCGCGCTCTCGTAACTTCTTGTAAAAGTCGTCCTTCTTGTAAAAGTCGTCGATCTTGGACGGCGGGGCCGAAATGATCACCAGCTCGGCGCCCGCCCGCTGCGCGGTCCTCGCAAGCTTCTCGTACGAAGCCCGCTGCTGGCCGGCGCTGCCCCAGTCGTAGGTGGTGACCTGGTAAGCGATCACGTCCGGGCGGAAGGACTTGATGTTCTTCGAGAGGTCTTTCCACGCCGACTCCGCGATCCGCCCGGCCATCCTGTCGCCGCCCTCGACAACCGTGCCGCCGCCCTCGGACACCGCGTTCTTGAACCTCATACCGCTCGCCTTCAGCGCTGCCTCCAGGGGCGGCGCCTCAGCACCGGCTATGGAGTCGCCCATCCACAGGACCCTCTTGCCCTTGCCCTGTGGCCCCTGCTGCGCCGACGCACCGGGGTCCATCTTCGCGGCGCCGTCCCTGCCGTCCGCCGTCGCGCAGCCGGTCAGCACGGCGCCGGTCACAGGCGTGACAACGAGGACGGCGGCAAGCGGGGCCCACCGACCGCGCCGGTGACGATGACGGTGAGGGGGCTCATGCTCGTGACGCGAGGTGACTCTCGTCCATGCCCTCAGGCAAAACAGCGCACAGAGACGATCGACCGGGCGGTCATCCACCGGTCACACAATGAGCCACAAGCAGTCACACAGCGACGGCCCCCCCCAGCCGCTAGTTTTTCCACCACGGCCGCACCCACTGCTGAGGCATTCCACACAGCCGGCACACATCCGGGGGAACGAAGCGGGGCGCGATTCCGCCGCCCTTCTCCGGCTACCCGCATCTGCAGCGGCCGAGCTCCTGCGCGTCTGAAAGACGGACGGGTGCGGCCTCCCCCACGTAACTCCCGCTGAGAGAAAGCGAAGACGGACATGACCACACCCGTCACCACCCCCGCACACAAGGCGCCACGCCGAACGGGAAGGCGCGCCGCCGTACTTGCGGCATCCATCGCTCTCATCGCCGCGCCGCTGCTGGTCGGCGCGGCGGCGCCTGCCATGGCCGAGGACGGAAACACCTACCTCAAGACCGAACAGGAAGTCTTCGACTTCATCAGCAGGAGTGCCCCCCTGAACCAGAAGGAAGCCATCAAGGGCTACCCGGCCAGCGGCCAGGACTCGCAGAAGATCAAGCTCGACGACGTCGAGAAGGTCTACCCGCACGACCAGGCGCTCCAGGACGTGCCGTCCATGCTGGGCACCGGGTTCAACCTCCCGGGGAGCATCCCCACCGAGGAGCCCGACATCCGCAACAGCAGCAGCGACGACAAGGAGCCCTGGCTGAGCAACCAGGACGCCAAGTCGATGTGCGGCCAGCCCAGCGAGAAGCCCGACGGCGAGCCGATGCCCTGCGGCTTCGTCGGCGTACTCGACACGGCGTACCCGAAGATGCTGGGCGGGTCGGCGGTCATGGGTAAGGCGCAGTTCGACTACACGACCCAGGCCACGGTCGGCCAGGACACCAGCCAGACCAGCGGCTGGTCCGTCGGCGGAAAGGTCAGCTCAGAACTGAATACTCCCGGCGACGAGGGCAAGGCCGGCACGGAGCTCAACTTCACATACAGCGAGTCGACCACCACCACCAACAAGTGGACGACCATGACCCAGCAGACCAACAGGTACGACGTCCCGGACGGCGTATCAGGGTGGGTCGAGGGACGTGCCAACGGCGGCTGGTACATCGGCTACACCGTCTACAAGCTCGACTTCGTCGACGGCAGCGGCAACGAGAAGCAGAAGATGGTCCTCATACCGGCACGCGTCCTGATCCAGGCACCCGGCAACTCGGTTCCGATGACGTTCGTCAAGCGCCAGGGATAAAGCAGCGCACAATCCCGTGCCACCACCTGGGTCCCCGGCGGCGCGCAGCGCGCACGCGGCCGGGGCCGGCCGACAAGCCCCGCACGTCTCGGCCACGCGGCCCGGCCACAGGACAGCACAGCTCACCGCGTTGGCGGCGCCGAAACGCGTCCTCGTCCGTGCGGCGCGAACCGAAACGCCGCACCCCGGGTGTGACCGGCTGCGCCACGGGGTCGGCCAGTGTCTCGAACAGCAACCGCAGCGGCGCGGTACCCAGCCGCCGGCGCACCTCTCGCAGTGCCTCCTGCGACGGACGCTGTGGGAGGAGTCCGCGCAGCCCGGCGGCCAGCTTGTCCCACACACGCACGTACTTCAGCTGCGGAAAGAGAGCCAGTGCCAGGATGAAGTACACACCCACCCTCGACGGAAGCAGCCGCAGTCTCCGCTGCGTGCCGCCGGTACCTTTCAGCACGTCATCGACCAATTCAAAGGGCAACTGCCGGGTCAGCTCGCCCAGATGCCCCGGAGCGAAGACGCCGTCGGCGACGGTGACGGACGACGTGAGGGTGACGGTCGGACACTGAACGGGCAACGGGGCTCCTTCAAGCAGGAAGACCTTGGTCGGTTTCCTCGCTCTACCAGGAGCCTCGTTGTCGTGACCGGCACTTCCCCTGACTTCCCCGGCCCTGTTGACAGCCGCGGACCAGCCATAACTCCGTGGTCTTGGGGTATTTCCTCGGGGCAGGCATCGTCAGATCTCCTCTCGCGAGCTCTATCTGACCTGCTGTCACCCCTCCTCGCATCTCGGGGGAAGCTCACTCCGGCCGAAGTCGCACGCCGGGCAGGCCACAGCATCGCCGTACTGTTCCGCTTCTATGCCAAGGCGATTCACCGCAACCAGCAGCGCTCGAACGATCAGATCGAGCGGGCATTGGAGGCTGCCGACGACGATTAGGCAGTGCCGTCCCTCCCAACCGCAGGCGCCACCCTCACCCATGCCGAAGTGGGGGTGGCGCCTTTGCCCTGTCGGGTCCCGCTCCTCTACGTCAGGGTTGGGGCCCCGCCGTGTTGGACCGGGGCATGCCGGAGGCTCCAGGATCAGGCCGCGCCGGCCTGGCCGTCGCCAGGCAGCGAGTGCAGGGTGTAGGTGTCCGAGGCATCAGGGACGGACAGGTTGACCACGAGGCCGTAGTGGGAGAAGTAGGCGGTGGAGGTGAGCTTGGCGGCGTTCGTCTCCATCTGCTCCTGCGCCTCCACCGGCAGGTTCTCGCCGTTGACCCAGAGGTCGATGTGCGCCTCGGCAACGCCTTGTGCCGCGAGTTGCTTCTTGAGGAACTTCACGTCGTCCAGCGTCAGGCCCTGCCTGCTGGCAATCAGCTTGGTCGTGTCCAACGTGCCCGTGAAATGAGTGGCGTTCGTCCCGCGTACTGTCTCCTGGCCCACCTTGCGCAGATTGCCGCTGGCGATCAACATGCGTGCGGCCAGTGCTGGGTTCACCTGCTTCAGCTGGTCGGTACTGGCCTTGCCAGCAGCGCCTTGCGAGGCGATAAGAGCGAGCGGTTCCTTGATCCAGTGCTTACCGCGCATAGTGGCTACCTTCTGAGCAGGCACCTTCAGGTACACGGCGTCGCTCCGGATCTTCGTCTGCAAAGCGGGGGCCGACGTCGGAGCGGACGTCTTCACCGACATCGTGAGGTTGGCCTGCAGGCCGTTGGCCCAGTCCTCATCCCCGACGATTCGCATCCGGTTCAGAGTGCCCATCGTGAGGGTCCGGTCCACCTCGAACGAGTGGATCTTGGCTGTGGCGTTCTCCACCTTGACCAGGTAGGCCACCGGTGAGACAGCGACCGCTGACGGCGTGGCGGACGCGTGTTGGCCCATCGCCGAGGCGGACTTGCCGCCGCAGGCGGAAACCGTGCCCAGAGCCGCCGTGACGGCCGTGACCGCCAGAACCGTACGGAACCGCATGCCACGCATGGCGCGCCCCCTGTTTTCTATTGCTCGAAGATCGAATGTTCGAATGGTGGGCGCAGAGTAGCGTATGGAACGAGGCGTGCAGCGGCAGGGGTGGTCGAACTGGACGGCGCGGAAGATTCGGGCCGCTATGCCCTCCGGCGATGTCACGCGAGTCCCGGCGTCTCGGGCGGTCCACGTCTCGGCGCAGACCGGGCTGCTGACCAGCAAATCCTCAGACCTGGCCCACAGATTCTTGGTCCACGCCTGGTCCACACGCAGTGATCCACAACGTGACAGAGCCGGATCAGGGTGAGACAGGCCCCATGCAGAAGGGGTGCCCCTCAGCCTGAGACACCCCTTCTGACCGGCACGTCTACGACCTGTGCGGAGGCGGTGGGATTTGAACCCACGGTGACATCGCTGCCACGACGGTTTTCAAGGCCGTTCCCGGTGGGCATGCCGCTCATGCTGGGCATCGGTGTCATCGAGGTGTGGCCCCCGCTCGGCATCGACGCCGAGGGCGGCATGGACATGCTGGGTGTGGAGGGGGTGCGGGGCCATGAAGAAGGTAATGGGGGGGGCGTTGGAGCCGCACGCCGTGAGCACGAGCGCCAGGCTCTGCCCTTGCCGAGAACCTCATCCATGCAGATGGGAGGCGGTATTCGGAGTTTCTCCGGTCTTGATCCCGGTCGCATGGATCGGCACTCTGGCACGAGTGCTCAACGGTGCGGCAACATGATCGGCCGTGCTGCTGCGACTGGCCTATCTGGGCGTGACGAACGCGTTCGCCATGCTGCGCCTGCTGCCGATGAGCGACCGGGACAAGGACGTGGAGATTCTGGTGCTGCGCCATCAGATTGCGATGTTGGAGCGGCAGCTGGGCGGGAACAGGCCGCGGTTCGAGCCGGGCGATCGGGCGTTCCTGGCGGCGTTGCTGCACCGGCTCCGGCGGGATGTGCTGCGTCGGTTGCGGTTGTTGGTGCGGCCGGACATGGTGTTGCGATGGCACCGTGACCTGGTCGCGCGCCGCCATGCCGCCGGGTCCTGGCCCAAGCGCCCGGGCCGGCCTCGCACCGTGCACTCCATCCGCGTCCTGGTGCTGCGCCTGGCGCGCGAGAATCCCGGCTGGGGCTACAGGAGGGTGCACGGCGAGCTGCTCGTGCTGGGGGTAAAGGTGGCCGCATCCACGGTATGGGAGATCTTGAAGGAGGCCGGGATCGACCCGGCGCCCGAACGGAGCTCCAGTACCTGGGGCGACTTCCTGCGCTCCCAGGCCGATGCCCTGCTGGCCTGCGACTTCTTCGAGACGGTCACCCTGACCGGAGTGCGGCTGTACGTGTTCGCCGTCATCGAGCACGGCAGTCGCCGGGTCCGCGTCCTGGGCGCCACTGCCCACCCGACCGCGTCCTGGGTGGTCCAGGCCGCGAAGAATCTCGTGATGGACCTGGAGGACGAGGGCTATCGGGCAAGGTTCATGATCCGGGACAGGGACGGCAAGTTCCCCGGGATGTTCGACGCCATCTTGAAGGACGTAGGGATCGAGGTCGTGCTCAGCGGGGTCCGGATGCCGAGAATGAACGCGATCGTGGAGCGGTGGGTGCAAACGTGCCGACGCGAGCTGCTGGACCGGACCTTGATCTGGAACCAGCGGCACCTGCTGAACGTCCTGCGTGAGTTCGAGCAGTTCTACAACGGACACCGCCCGCATCAGGGCATCGCGAACGCCCGTCCGCTCTACCCATTGCCCGCCCCGATCGCCGATCCGGACCAAATAGCCCGCCTCGACATACGAAGACGCGATGGCCTCGGCGGCATCCTTCACGAGTACGAACACGCCGCCTGACCTGCACGGACGGAGATATCGGCAAGGGCAAGGTTGAGCCAGCACGCACCGACGGGTATGAAAGCGTGGTGGATACGGGGATGGCCTTCGAGCCAGGCCCGCGTGGACACGCTGTTGTGACTGGACAGGTTGTCGGTGACGATCCAGATCTCGCCGGTCGGGTTGGCATCCTCGATCTGTTGCAGGAACTGCTGGTAGAAGGCGCTGTTGCGGGAGGAAGCGGTCATCGTGACTGCCGGGCCGTCGGCGGGTCGCAGCCCGCCGTAGACCCAGGTCTTCTCCGGTCCGCGGCTGTAGTCGAGTTCCGCTTTGATCCGGTGGCTGTCCGGTGCCCAGGCGGGCGCGGCGGGAAGGTCCGTGGGATCACCGGCCCCAACTCGTCGGCGCAGATCACCGTCGCACCGACGGGCGGGTGGGTGTAGAGGCCGATGATCCTTGTCCTTTTGGGACGAAGTCCGGGTCCTTCGACCGTGTCCAGGACCGGGTGCGGCGCCAGCGCACGCCTTCGGCGAGCAGGATGCGGCGGACCTGTGAGCGGCCCACCTCGATCCCTGCGGCCCGAGCTGCTGCGGCCAGGGAATCCAGGGTCCACTCGGCCGGCCCGGACTCGTCGAAGGCCCACAGCTCTCCGGCGGGCTCCCACCTCAGCCGCCCCGGCGGCACGGTCTTGACCAGGGCGACGATTCTCGACCGCTCTTCGTCGGTAATCCGTCGTTTACGGCCCTGCCCACCCAGATCCTCCAGTCCTGGCAGGCCCGAGCGGTTGAAGCGGTGCATCCAGCAACGGACCGTTTTCTGGCTGCAGCCCAGCTCCGCGGCGATCGCCGGCACGCGCAGCCCCGACCAGCTCATCTCAATCATCCGGGCCCGCACCACCACGTCCCGTGGAGCCTTCCGTGCCCGAGACAACCGGCGAACGATCCTGCGTTCCTCCTTGTCACGCCCCGGCCGAGCTCGTAAAACCATCTGCCCAGCACCCGCCCCCGAGCACCCGAACCACCCCGCCACCAGCACATATACCCAGAGAAAGAGGAATCCAGCACTAGTGGTGTCCCCACGGACCGGCGGGATCTAGCCGTCCGCCGCCCGGACGATGTACGAAACCGCCCAGGGTCAGCGGATCGCGGCCCGGTAGAGCAGCCGGTGTCCGCGCCCTCGGCCGGCCTGAGTGCCCTGCTGCTACAGCAGGCCCGGACAGTCGAGTTCGCTGTCCGGGCCTGCGGCTTGCGTGAGTTACGCCGGCCATGAGGGTCATGAACTCAGCGAAGAGTGTCACGCAGGGCCTCCTCCAAGACAGGTAGCCGGTCCAGCAGCATCAGAGCTGCCTCGTGCCGTGCCCGCGCGTAGGACTCAAGTGTGGCGTCGACGAGGTGCGGTCGTTCCACTGGTGCCGACAACGGAAAGGCCGCGCAGAGCATGGCTGCACAGCCGACACGAAGCGAGGACAAGAGGTCGTCCACGGGCGCCTTGGGGTTGGCGTCTCGATAGGCGAGGGCAAGATCGGTGTATCCCTTGAGCCACCTCTCAACACCGTTGGCCACACAGCTCTTGGGGTCACAGCCAAGACGCACGATCTCCCAGGCGAGGTACCCAGGTGTGGGTGGTCCGAAGTCCACGAACGCGGCGACATCGTCCTTCTTCAGCAGGACGTTGGGACCGGCCATGTCGCCGTGCATGACCTGGACCGTCAGCTGTGGAAGCGAAGCGAGGATGCGCTCGACGTCCCCCAAGACGGCTTGCCGCTCACGCGCCGCCTGCAGCGCCCATGTCTCGAACTCCCCGAGCCTGGGCATGTTCTGGAACGCGAGAATCAGTCTCTCGAAGCGGTCACGTGCGGCGGCCACGTCGCACACCGCGGCACCAGGTTCCAGGGTGGGTGCGGCGGCGGGGTGAGTGGCGAGTCGGCGGTGGAGGAGGCCCATCGCAGCGCCGGCCGCTGCCCACCGCGCACCGGTCAGGGTGCCCTCGGCAGTCTCGGTGTGTGGCACGTATGACCACAGTGACATCGGCAGGCGGCCGTGGGTCGCGAGGAGTTCGTGCTCGCGCGTGCGGGTTGCCCGCGCGGTCGCGACACCTCCGTCGGCGGCGTACTCGGACAGTTCAACCGACGCCCGCTCCAGAGCCAAGTTATCTCGAGTGCGATAGACCTTGACGAAATACCGACGGCCCGTCTGGTCCACTACGGCGAAGTTGTCCGTCGAGGTGCCCTCCGGGATTCGCGCTATTTCTGCCGGGTGCAGTCCGTACGCGAGCACCAGCGTGTCGGCGATCGCCATGAGCTGCTCCCCCTCCGCGGTACGGCCGGGTGTGGACGGCGCGGCGACGGGCTTGGTGGCGGGCTGGTGAGATGCGGTGGACATGGTCTCCTCGTCGAAGCACACAGCGGTAGTGGTCAGATGATGAGCGGGCGGCAGGTGGTCGGGTCGATCAGGACTCGGCCACGGGGGTGCCGGTGAGCTGCTCGGCCCGGCGGGCGATGGCGGGGTGAACGTGGGGTGGACACCTCTGCAGCAGCTGGCCGAGCGCGACTCGCTGGGCCTCACGTCCGGACCACCGGATCACTAGGCGGCCGTGTTCCTTGTCCAGGATGTCGCCTGGAGGCACCTGCTCGTCGGGCGTGCCAACCGGTTGGACCGTCAGGATCGGATCGACGTGCTGGCGGTTGTCCTCGGCGCGCACATGACGGTCCCAGGCCCGGACCGTGGCCACCAGGTGCTCAGCGAACGGCGGCGGGCCACGCCGGGTGCAGCGGGGCTGCAAGATTGCCGACGGACGCTCCGTCAAGGCAGTCATCTCCCGGGCGCGTGACTCGGCTGATCAAGGGGGTGAACGCGGTAAGCGACGCCGGCTTTTCGTGGCGATGGTGATCAGTTCGGTCTCGCTCAGGCGGGGCGTAAGGCCGACCGGCGGGCGCCACGGCACCAGGTCGGGGTGCTCGTCGCATAGAGTGCTGGCGCGAGGGTGGCCATGATGTTCGCCGTAAGGCGATCTTGGACGCCTTCGTTCTTGTCTCCGCAGGCACCCCTCGGGCCAGACCACCAGGAGGAAGCAGTGTCGTCCCCGCAGCTGATCACCCCCGAGGAGAAGCTCGCTGATGCAAAGAAGCTGCTGAGCTTCCCGCGTATCGTCGCGATCTGCGGCTCTACTCGTTTCATGGCCGAGATGGCCGAGGCCGATCTGCGGGAGACCATGGCTGGACGGATTGTCGTCAAGCCGGGTTGCGACCTGAAGTCGCCGCACGAGCTGTGGTCGGATCATGTCGAGGCTGAGGCGCTGAAGATTCGGCTCGACGAGCTGCATCGGTCGAAGATCCTGCTCGCTGATGAGGTGCTCGTGGTCGGCGACTACATCGGAGACAGCACCCGGGCCGAGATCGCCTACGCCCGGTCGCTGGGCAAGCCCGTGCGGTTCACGCACCCCGAAGTCGACCCCGACGCCTGAGGGACCACCCCCGCACCCTCCGCGGGCACCCCCTTGGGATCGATCACCTGGCGGGTGGCGTGGTGGTGAGAGCGAGCTCACGGGGCGGCGGAGCGCATGGCGGCCGTGATGGCGGCAGCGAGAAGCTGCTGGTGGTTCGTCAGGTAGAAGTGGTCGCCCTCGTACCTCTCGAGTCCGCGGAAGTTCGTCGTGTGCGCCCGCCAGGCAAGGAGATCGTCCTCGCTGATCAGCTTGTCGTGGCGGCCCGCGAATGCCGTGAGCGGAACGGGCAGCTGCTCGGCGGTGCGGGGGGGAGTCCAGGTGTCCACGAGTTTGAAGTCGCTGCGGAACACCGGGGCGAACTTGTGCCAGACGTCGTCGTTGTCGAGGAGCTGCGGGGGGCTGCCGCCGCCGCTCCGCAGCCAGGTGCGCAGTTCGTCGTCGGCCATCAGGTGGGGGCTGCTGTCGGCGTCGGCTTCGCCTTGCGGGGCGCCGTAGGCGGACACCCCCAGCCAGGTGGGGAGCGGTTCCCCCTGGCGCAGGAGTCGGCGGGTGAGCTGGTAGGCGATCAGTGCGCCCATGCTGTGACCGAAGAACCCGAAGGGCCGGTCGAGCAGTGGTGCGATGGCGGTGTGGAGGTAGTCGACGAGCCGGTCGCAGTCGTCGATCAGCGGCAGGGCCTGCAGGTTGCCTCGGCCGGGGGCCTCCAGGAGGCAGAGTTCCCAGTTCTCGGGGAAGTGCGCCGACCAGCCCCGGTAGAGCAGGTGTGAGCCGCCGGCGTGGTGGAGCAGGAACAGGCGCGCCGCTGGTTCGCTCAGCGGCCTGGGGCGGATGAGCGGGGAAGCCGGCGTCTCGCTGGTGAGCTTGGAGGTGAGGAAGGCGTGCAGCTCGACGAGGGTGGTGGCGCCGCTGGCGGCCACGGAGTTCTCCGGGACGCCGTACGCGCTCTCCACGCGGGTTGAGATCTCCAACATCAGCAGCGAGTCGATGTCGAGCTCGTGGGCGAAGTGCGCCTCGTCGGTGACCTCCTCGGGCTCGGTCTCCAGTACGCCAGCTATCAGGGCGCGGAGATCCTCGATGGTCACGCTCGTCGTGGTCATGGGTGTTGTCCTCGTTCCTGCGTGGATGGGCGAGTGGCCGACGACGGGGTCAGCAGCAGGGCGGCCGTCGCGTCGTGGCGAGGGCCTCCGGCCGTGGCGAGGACGTTCCCGGTGGCGCCGCCCTCCAGATGGGCAGCCGCGGCAGCGCACTGCAGGACGCCGAGCGCCCCGGACAGCGGGCCCAGCTGGGATTCCAGGTCGATCCGGCGCGGGGCTGCGAGTAGATGGCCCGCCTCGGCCCCGGCGGCTTCCGCCTCGTCCGCGAGCCACAGTCCGACGGGCTCCTCTTCGGTCACACCGGTCGAGGCCAGCGCCGCGGCGAGGTTCCGGGCCCGTGCATAGCCGGTGATCGTGGCGCGTGGCCGTGCGCCACGGGAGGTGGCTGCGTCCGCGGGTTCCAGTACGACGGCGACCGCCGCACCGGTGGACTGCCGGCCGAGGACCTTCGTCACCACGTCGTTGGCGGGTTCGACGCCGACGACGACGGCTGCGTCGGCGCGCCCGGTCACGATGAGGTTCCGGGCCCAGGCCAGGGCGTCCAGACCGCTCGTGACGCCGTTGCAGACGGTGAGGTTGGGGCCGCGCAGCCGGTAGCGGATGGCCACCCAGCCGGCGACGACGTTGCTCGAGGTCTGGGGCAGGCCCAAGGGGCTGAGGCTCATGACGCCTGCTGCGGCGATGGTGTCGGTGGCTTCGCAGACGCTGTCCGCGTTGCCCAGGTTGGTCCTGACTACGACGGCGGTCGCCTCGGCCGCGCCGGTGAACGTGGTGTCGGCGTCGGTGAGACCGGCGTCGTGGAGGGCGAACTCGGCGGCGCGCAGGGCGAGCCGGGACGCGCGGTCCTTGTGGCGCAATTCGCGTCCGATGAGTCCGGTGGCCGGGTCGAAGCCGCCCTCGGCGGGCAGGGGTCCGAGGAGGTCGCGGTACGTCGCGACACCGGGGAGCGCCAGTCCGATGCCCGTGACGACGACCTCCCGGGCGCTCGGGTTCCTCGTGTGCGCGGTGCTCGTCGCGTTCATCGAGCTGCCTCCACGATCGCGACGGCGTTGATCCCTCCGAAGCCGAACGCGTCGATCTGCGCGATGGCCAGGTCGCCGGAGGCGGGGGAGCCCTGCACCAGGCCCAGCCCTGCGGCCTCCGGGATCGGATCGGCGAGTCCCAGGACCGGGGGTACCGTCCCGTTCTTCATAGCGAGCACCGCCATCACGAGGCTGAGCAGTCCCGAGCCGCCAAGGGTGTGGCCAGTCATCGCCTTGATGGCGGTCATCCGCGGACCGGGTCCCGCGTCCTGGAAGATGTGGCGCAGGACGCTCGACTCCGTCGCGTCGTTGCGGGGGTGCCGCTGCCGTGCAGCATCACCAGGTCGATGTCCTGCGCCCGCACCCCCGCTCTGCTGTAGGCATCCCGTACCGCGCGGGTGATGCCGTCGGGGTCGGGCGCGGTGGCGTGGTGGGCGTCGCAGTTCATGGACACACCGCGCACCCGGGCGTGGACGGGCCCGCTCCCGGTGCCGACTCGCTGGACGACGACGGCCGCCGCGCCCTCCCCCATCAGCATGCCCTTGTGGGTGGCGTCGAAGGGGCGCAGCGCGTTGGGGATGTCGTTCTGCACCCGGTCGAGCGTGCCGAAGCCGCTCTCGGTGGCGGCGTCGGTGCCCGCGACGACGACCGTGTCGGCCAGGCCGAGCTCGATCATGTCGGTGGCCATGCCCAGCGCGTACAGCGAGGCGGAGCAGGCGTTGGCGAAGGTGTACGTGGTGGACGCCCCGAAGGCCGCCTTCAGGGCGGTGCCGAAGTGCAGGTCTTCGAGGGCGACTTGCGCGTCGTGGCGCCACCACAATTCGAGGCTGCGCTGCTCGCGCATGGTGGTTCCGACCAGCACGGGCACCTGGGCCAGGCCCTCGCCCAGGCCCGCGTCGGCGGCCGCCTGGCGGACGACGGCGGTCAGCCAGCGGGTGGCGCGCCGCGGTATGTCGCCGCCCTCGGGCCGGTCGTCGATCTCGTAGGCGTAGGCCGCCCGGTACTTGTCCGGGTCGAACGCCATCAGGGGCTTGCGGCTCTCCTGGCCCGCGCACAGCGCGGCGAAGATCTCCCCGGGGGTGGCGCCGATGTTGGCGACGGCCGCCATGCCCGTGATGTCCCAAGTCACGGTCGAGTGGCCGCCTTCCTCAGCTCGAAAGCGGCCACCTTGCCGGTCGACGTGGTCGGGAGCTCGTCGAGGAACTCCAGACGGGCGGGGCGCTTGTAGGCGGCGAGACCGCCACGGGCCGCGGCGAGCACCGCGCGCCGCACCACGGCCTCGTCGAATCCCGACCGGGCCACCAGGTACGCCACGGCCTGCTCCAGGCCGTCGGCGTCGCGGCCGCCGACCACCACGCAGTCCTGGACCCCGTCGACACCGCGGACCACGCTCTCGATCTCACTGGGCACGACCTTGTAGCCACCCAGGTTGAGCACGTCATCGGCGCGGCACAGATGGGTGAACGTGCCGTCCGGCGCACGGCGCACCACATCGCCGGTGTAGGCGCCGCCGTCGGCGAAGGTGACCGCTGCGGCCTCCGGCCGGCCGATGTAGCCCAGGGCGACGGTCGGGCCGGCGATGTGCAGTCGGCCCTCCACCCCGTCGGCAACGGGCGTGCCGTCAGCGGCGCGGACGGTCGCGGTGATCCCGGGCACCGGGACCCCGAAGGTCCCCGGACGGTCCTCCCCCGGCGGGGTGCCGACGACGATGTAGAGCACCTCGGTCGCACCGAGGCCGTTGAGCAGATCGGCCTGGAATGCGGCGCGGATCCGCTCGTCGAGCGGACCGGGCAGGTTCTCACCCGCCGCCACGCACAGCCGCACGGAGTCGACGCAGTCGGAGGCGAGCGGCGTCCCGGGAGCGTTCAGCAGCGCCGCGTACAGCCGCGGGACGGACAACAGCACGGTGGGCCGGTGGCGCTGCATCGCGGCGGCGAGCGAGTGGACGTCGACGGTACCGCTGATGAGCGCGACGCGGGCGCCAGCCGCCAGCGGGCACAGGACGGAGCTGCCGAAGCCGTAACCAAAGGACATCCGGGCGCTGGACAGCACGGTGTCCTCGGGCATCAGCGCCAGGACCGTGCCGATACCGTCGGCCATAGCCCCGATCGCACCCGCCGAGTGCCGCACCCCCTTGGGCATGCCGGTGCTTCCAGAGGTGTACTGCACGAGCGCCTCGCTCCCCGCGCTCCACACGGCCGAGGGCCCGGCCTCCTGCGGGCGGTGCGCCGGGCCGGCCTCGGCCGTCGCCAGAGCAGCGCGGACGTCAGCGCCGGCGAACCGGGTGGTTGTCGCGAACACCTCCTCCAGGGCGCGCTGCCGCGTGGGAGCTGCGTCCAGGTGCACCATCGCAGCGGCGCAGTCGGCGGCGATGTAGCGGACTTCGTCGTCGGTGAGCACCGGGCTGATCACCACGGGGACGCAGCCGTGCCACCACAGGCCGAGGACGGCGACCACGGTCGCCACGGAGTCGTCGGCGACCAGGAGGCCGCGGGCGCCCTCGGGCACTCCTGCGGCCTGCAGGGCGCCCGCGTACCCGCGTGCTCCTTCCAGGAGGCCCGCGTAGGTGATCTCCCCGGCCTGGGGGTCGAGGTAGCTGGCCCGGTCACCCCGGCCGGCGGTTACATGGCCTGCCACCAGGCGGTCGATCAGGTCGACACTCTGGAGGCTCCTCGCCCGCTCGCTGAGCACGGCCACCGCGGCGTCCAGGCTGGTGAGGGCTGCCGCCTCCTGGGCGGACATGGGGCCGAACTCGCGCTCGACCGCGACCACGACCTCGACCTTCTCCAAGGAGGTCATGCCGAGTTCCTCATAGAACAGGGCACCCGGCTCGATGGCGTCCTTGTCCACCTCAAGGACAGACGCCACGATCTCTCGCAGCCTGCCGCGCGTTATGTCGATGTGTTCCACCGGCGAGGGTCCTTTCCTTGTCTTCGTAGCCGAGAAGCGGGATCGGGGTGGACAGAGTGGACGAGCCGAAAACCTGCTTTCGGGGACTGCGCCGTTCGCCGAGACGCGATCCGGGCGGAGATGCCGGAACGGGGTGAGGTGCAGCAGCCCCCAGCGGGTGTTCTCAGGCCCCCAGGCCTACCTCGCAGGGGAAGGAGACAGATACGCCCAGGGGCTCCTCCGTGAAGATGACCCTCTTGCCAAGCGCGGACATGAAGCCGAGCTCGAAGACGGTGCCGCTTCCGACGCGACCACCCGGGTTGCACACGATGACAGCGTCGGCCTGCCGGAATGCGTCCATGTGCACGTACTTGTGCCGCCAGGTGTCGCGGTGGTTCTTCAGCAGGTCCTGGTAGTCGAAGAGGATGAAGTCGGTGCCTGCGGTTTCCGGCTTGATCCTGGTGCTGCGGGGCTGAGCACCTCGGTGCCGGTTTCGCGCAGCTGGGCGATGGTGCCCTCGATGGGCCCTAGGGACTGCTGGAAGCTCCCGCAGACGACTGCCGTCCGGAACTCGCGCCGGATCAGACCGTCCACCATGTCGTCCGAACCGCATGCGGACATGCCCGTGTCCAGGTAGAACCGCTCCAGCTCGGGCCCCACGACGTTGAAGTAGAGGCCCGTGTTGACGTAGACGCTGTTGACCAGTGCGGCCGCCTCCGGCTGCGGAAGCTGCTGGAAGACCCCGGTGGCGTGCACCCGCGTGCTCTTGTTGTCAACTACCTCGGCGAACTCCTTGAGCCCGGCGCAGAACTCGCCGACGCTGTCCGCCAGCGCCTCGTCGGCGAGGCCGGCTCCGAACGGAAGCCGCTCCCTCGTGAGCAGTTGCAGCTCGCCGCTCTGGAAGCGGTATACGCTGACGCGTTCCGAGCCGAAGTGGACCAGGACCCTGCCTTCTGTCACCACTGTGCTGTTCTCCTTCTTCTCGATCAGCCACGTTGGGCGCCCTCAGCCTGCGGGGAGTCAGCCGAGGGCGGCACAGCTAGTCGCCTTCTCCGCGCAGAGCACTAAGGTACTTCTCGGCGAATTCTTCTTTTCTCGCCCCGTTGTATTGCGTGATGAAACGCGGGTGCTCCAAGGGCACGATCTTTTTGAAGAAGCGCTGACCCTCGTTCACCTTCGAGAGGAATTTGAAGTTCTCGCCGCTACCGATGCAGTAGCACACCGAGGTGTCGGTTCCAAATGCCACCTGACGCTCCAGGGCGTCCACGAGGAAATCGTGCAGAAGCTCCAGCAGCTTCTTGTTCTCGTAGAAGTTGCAGTTGACCTCTCTTCCCTGGGGATTCGTTCTCACCAAACCGAGAGGGCACACAAAGCTCATGACGAAGTCGGCGTAGAACCTTGTCCGGCCCCCATAGCGCGCGATGACGTCATGCAGGAATCCGGCGGAGGGCCGACTCACCGCATAGCCGTCGACATCGACTCCCGTTTCGCTCTCGAGGAGCTTGGCGTCTTCGAACGGGACCCCGGTCACGGCCGTGCCCCGTCGGGCGGGCGAACTCCCCAGCACCAGACGGCGCGGCCTGTCGTCGTCGTAGTACTTGTGGTAGAACGCAGTCGTCACCTCGTGGACGCGCTCCTTCTGGGGGCCACTGAACGGGTTGATGACCGCGAATCCCGGCGGCAGTTCAAGCGTCGTCTCCGCGAGTTCCTCGTTGAACTGCAGGATCCGATCGGCAACGGTCGTTCGCCCGTTCATTGCAGAAGTCCTTCCTTCATGCTGGTCGCTCCAGACTGACCGGCCGCACCGGCTGTCTGCGATTCAGTCTTCCCGCGGGCTGGTGGGACGTCGCGACCGCGGCCGGCCGGAGGGCGGTGGCGACGTTAGGCGGCGACCGCCGAAAGGTAAATCTCGGTACTTGTTGGAAACATTCGGACATCTTTGAATCCAGCGCCGTCGAGCTCCGTACCAATTAGATTGGCGGTGTCCATCCCGCGATAGAGGTCGACGAATTTAGTGCCGGGGATGATAAGTCCCGGCACGACGCAGCCCCGCTGAGTATACAGAAATCCGTTGGCCACTGAGACGATAAACGCTGCACCGGGCTTCAGTACTCTGTGCGCCTCCGAGGCCGCTGCGGACGTGTCGAAGAATGACGAGTTGTAGGTCCTCAATGAGATATACAGATCGAAACTGTCGTCAGGCAGGGCGGACAGGTCTTCGGCGCTGGAGACGACGGTTCTCGACAAGGGAATGCGTCCACTTATGTTCGCGAGGCCGCTTTCCGCGATATCGGCGAAGGTGATCTGCGGACAGTCGGAGAACAGGGCCGCGGCTTCGTGGCCGGAGCCGACGCCGACGTTGAGGATGTTGACGGCAGTCAGGGACCTTGTGGATGACTGCCTGTACACCGCCATGAAGTCGTCGGCCCACCCCGCGTTGGCGGCGCGAGCGTCGTACGCGTAGTCGTAGGTGCCGTACTTCGCGTCGAACGCTGCGGCCAGTGCGTCGCCTACGGCGCTGTCAGCCTCCTTGTACTCTGTCCCGTACCTCTGGCAGATGAGAGAGGCGAGCGCAACCCTCCCCCGGTGCGCATTGACGTCGCTCCTGGTCAGCGCGAAGCCCATCGACATCAGCCTGGTAGAGACGGCTTCGCTGATGCGATGGGTGGAGTAGTGGGGGTTGCACTCGATGCTTTGCCCGCTCGCCGCGTAGAGGTCTCGGTTCTGCTCCAGGATCTGGCGCTGAAGATCGTCGGGGAAGCGGAGTACATGGCCTCGGGCGGTGACGGGGTCGCCATCGAGGTAACTCGTCAACGCGGGGTCTGGCAGACCGATATAGACCCTGTCGATGCGTACTTCCTTCAAGAGTTCGGCGAGCTCAAACGACCAGGCCGCCGACAGGGTGTTGATCGTCAGATATGCACTGTGTGCGCTGGATGCTCCGAGTTCTTGGATCCTGCGCCGCAGAGTGCCGTACCAGGATGCGCCGCGCACTTCGCCCTCGAAGGCGGAGCAAATCAACGCGTCGTGTTCAGAAACAAGGACAACGCCGACCCGCCGATCTGACTGCGGCGCCCTTTGTGCGACGCCAATGGCGCATTTCATCCAATAGGTACTGTTGGGGCTCATGTGGGGCCTCCGTTTCTCACCTTGCGCGGCACGCCCGGGGGCGTCATCGCTCCTTGGGACGCGGGCAGGCGGTACAGGGCATGGCGAACGACGTTTTTGAGGATCTCGAGGACGGACCGGCGGTCGCGGGCGTCACACGCAACGACCGGAACGCTGGCGTCAAGTCGCAGGGCTTCGCGGACCTCGTCCAGCAGGTAGCGCGGAGCTCGGTCGAACTGGTTCACCGCGATGAGGAAGGGCAGTTGCTGTGCCTCGAAGTAGGCCACCACGTCGAAGGCGTCTTCCAGGCGACGGGTGTCGACCAGCACCACCGCGCCGGCTGCGCCACGGGAGAGGTCGTCCCAGATATTGTTGAAGCGGTCCTGCCCTGGAGTGCCGAACAGCATCAGCACGATCTCCTGGTGGAGGGTGATCCTCCCGAAGTCCATGGCCACGGTGGTGGTCTTCTTGGACTCCACGCCCACCAAGGCGTCGACGCCCTCGCTGGCCTGGGTCATCGCCGCTTCCGTGAGGAGCGGCCTGACCTCGCTGACTGCGCCGACCAGGGTCGTCTTGCCCGTGCCGAAGCCCCCGGCGATAACAATCTTGACCTTCCGCAGGCGAGGGGGAGCAGCCTCACAGTTTGTGTAGGCCGACAAGGACAGCCTCCAGGAGTTCTCGGTCAGGACGATGGCTGGCGTCGTGGTGTTCGGCGATGACCAGGGCTTGGACGCGGAGCAGGTCGGAGGCGAGGATCTTGGCCACCTGAACGGGCTGCCCCAGATGGAACGCGAGTTCGGCGACGGCCTGGGGAGTCGCGCACAGCAGTCGGATCCGCTCGCCCTCCGGGCCGAGATCGGTGTCCGCGGGGACGGGGCAAGCAGCCAGCAGCGTGTCGAGCTGCAGCGGGTAGTCAGAGCGGGTGCGTCCGCCCGTAAGGGCGTAAGGGCGAAGCCGTGCACCTCCCGCCCCGATGGCAGCGTCGCTATAGGGGCCGACCACGTCACTGGACCAGCTGCTGTGCGCTGGGGGCAGGGTTGAGCGATGCGCTGCGGACAGGGTTGAGCAAGTGCTCGCGCATCCTGCCGATCCACTGGCGCATCTCGTATCCGACAACGCCCACGTCAGCCGTCGAGCTGGTGCGCACGGCCAGCAGCGCACCGACCATGTCGGGGACCTGCTTCGGGCCGTCCGCCCGCATGATGAACAGCGTGCCGGAGTCGTGTTCGATGGCGGTCTGCTGCACCTGGCCCGGCGCGTCCAGGAACACTCCGCTCGACAGGGACGCAAGCCCGCTGACTGCTGCAGCCAGAGTGTCCGCGTCCGTCTCCGAGAGCCCCGCGTATTCGCTGACCAGGCCGTCGGACGTGACGAGGACAGACGCAGCGACTCCGGAGACTCGGTCGACGAAGCCCGCCAGCATCTGACCCAGGGCGCTCAACGAGTCGGTGTGCTGTGACATGGAGATTCTCCAGGGAGGGAGGAAGAGGGGACGTCACTCGCCGGCCGGGCGATGACCCGCCGCGTGGTGGGCCCCCGCGCGGTACTGCGCCATGAGGCCGGGCGTGGGGCCGTTACTCGCCGGCGCAGACTGGGGTGGGGCATAAGCCTGGCCAGCGGCGGGTGTGGCAGGACGGCGGGGCAGGGGAGCACGCCCCTCGGTCGGAGCTTCGGCGGCATGTTGGCGTGCGGCAGGTGCTTCCGTCGCTATCGGGTGCAGAGCACCCGAAGGCTGGGACAGGCCAGAACGGCCTTGGTAGACCGAGAGCTCGGGGCGCATCTGGTATGGCACTGGCTCCGCCGGCGACGCGGGCACGCTGTGGACCGTGGCCACGGGCGAGGTCATGAGGACCGCGTTGGGAATGAGCGCGAAGGCGGTCACCCCGGGGCCGTCGGTGTTCGCCTGCAACTGGACCCGGATGCCGCAGCGCTGGGCAAGCTCGCCGGTGACAACCAAACCGATGCGGCCCGCTTTCAGGTGCGAGTAGACGTCCACGGTCTGCGGCGCGGCCAACTGCTCGTTCAGCTGGTACATCAGCGCGGGCGTCATGGACATGCCTTGGTCGCGGACCGCGATCACTAGGCCGCCTTGCTCCACCGTCGCGGTCAGCTGCACCTTCGTCCGGGAATCGGAAAACTGGGTGGCGTTCTCCAGCAACTCGGCCAGCAGGTGGACGACGCTGGGACCTACGTGTCCGGGGAAGGACAGCTTGTCCGGGGCAAGGCCGACCCCCACCCGGTCGTACCGTTCGATCTCCTCGACGGCCTGTCGCAGCGCGGTGGACACCGGCAGAGGATCGCGGGGACGGCCTGCCAGACTCTGCCCACCCAGTACCGCGATGTTCTCCGTGAACCGCCGCAGCTGGGTCACCAGATGGTCGATACCGAAGAAGTCATTGAGGATGTCAGGGTCCTCAACACTGTTCTCCGCCTTGTCGAGGGCTGCCAGAGTTCGGCCCACCAACGCGTTCTGCCGCTGGGCGATGGTCCGCAATAAGTCTGTCTGCGCGCGCTCGCCGAGCGCGCTTCGCTGGTGGAGTTGCGCAGCGTGGCTGATGGCGTGGTCCACTTCAGTGCGAGCGAGGAACAGCAGCTGCTCCACGGCGAGGGCCGGGTCGGCACTGAGTGAACCGGTGAATTCCGGTGGGGCCGCCGACACGCCGTTGAGATCGCCCTGCTCCACCCGCTCCAGGGCTTTGCTGACAGCGGCACGCAGGTCCTCGAGGCCGCCCACCAGATTCTCCTGATGCTCGTTGGCACCTTCTATGGCGGCATCGGCACGGCGAACGCCGTAGAGCATGGATCCGAGCCAGATTGCGGCGGCGCTCGACACGGTCACCGGAAGCGGGACATGCGCTCCCGGATGGGCTGCCCACGCGGCGCCCGCAGCGATGCCCGTCCCGAGCATCGGCTGCAGGACCAGTCCGCGCAGCGAAGCCTGACTCAGGGGCGCCGGTCCGGGTACGCGCCGACGGAGTTGAGTCGGGCGGCGGTGATCAGACATGCGCTTCCTCACGGTCATGGGCCCAGGGGCCATCGATGGGGGGCAGAGGGAATCGGTGGGCAAGAGGCCACCAGCCGCGGGACCGTTGCTGTTGTGCAGGGTGAGCCCCCTTCGGCCTGGACATGGGCGAGGAGTTCTTGGACGCTCTCGGCGACCATCACCAGGTGGATCCGCGATTCCATGTGGCCGACGGGGAAGGGCAACCGCCCCAGATGCCGCATCCGGCCGAACCACTCATCTGTCTGGGCCCCCGCGTCGATTCTCCGGAGAAGCCCCTCGAGATGGGTGGAGAACCGGATGAGGAACCGGTCGACGTCAGACTGCAGAGCCGGGAGCGGCCTGTCATCGCCTAGCACCAGGTGGACGTCTTGACGCGCGCTGGCGATGAGTGAACTGACGTCCAGAAAAGGCCCTTTGCGCGCCACACGCGGCCACCACCACGCGTAGCCGACCACTGCGGCAGGCTCAGCCCGCCGAGGGGCGATTGCGGTGAGGATCATCGCGACTCCTGAAAGAACGGGGCAGCTGTTCCGGATGCGGAACTCATCCGGAACTAAGCGTGATCGCTTCGTCGCGGCACCGGTACGCCAAAGCGTGGCCACCTCATGGCCATGTCGAAGGCGCGCCGGGCTGGTCTCAAGCCCTTCTCTCGCCTTCACCGGGGTGTGAATGTGGGCAAACTGGGCCTTCAGTGGGCTCCGGTAAGGGGGTGCGCGGCGTGTGGCCACCTTGTGGCCACCTTGTGGCCACCTTTCCGGAACCGCTTGACAAAGCCTGTTCAATTGCACTCGCGGAGCTGGTGGTTAATAAGGTTATGGGCGTTATGCCGCTTCGAGTGCCTGCCGATCCCGGGGCATCGCCCCTTGCTGAACGTGCATGCCGGCAGCCGCGAGCGTGATCTTCGAGGACGGCTTGGGGGAGTTTCGACGCGGAGCGTGCGACAACTGGCGGGTGCGTCGTCGAAGGTGCCGCCGGTCGCGCCCCGGCCCCAATCGATCGCCTGGCGGAGCTGAGCCTGTTGACCTCCCACCTGGACGGGCCCGAGCCTTGCCCCCCCAGGCGGGTGCGGCCCCGCGTCTTGGCAGGTCGTCATCCCAAGAAGTCCAGATTGTCGTCCTGTCGGCGGGTCCTGCCGCGGAGCGAGAAGGACTAGGCGTTCTCGCTCCCTCGGAGACCCGAACTGAATCCGTACGGGCGAGATGACCACAACGTGGCCAAGGTTTGGCGTACCGGTGCCACAGCCGGTCGGCGAGGGTTGGTGGCGGGCCGGATCTCCGGCCCGCGCCTCAAGGCGTCTCGACACGCAAGGAGACGACGGTGCCGCCGACAGCAGCCGAACTCATCCGGGAACTGACCCTGGGGCAACTGGTCGACCACCACGCCTTCGCGCTCACCGCAAGGGAAGAACCGCTCGCGTGGGCCCGCGAGACGGTCCGCCGGCTGCTCCACGACCGGACCGACCAGAACCGGATCGACGACACCGTGCTGGTCGTCACCGAACTCCTCACCAACGCAATCCGGCACGCGGGCGGGCCCGTATCCCTCACCATCGACCTCTACGAGAAAGGCGTCACCGTGGGCGTCGTTGACCGCGGAAGGGACACCACTGCCATTCCGACCGATGCCGTCAGTCTCCTGGCTGGCCTACAGGACGAGGCGACCGCCGCGACCAGTGGAGGGGACCTTGCCACGAGCGGCAGGGGCCTGTACCTGGTCAGCGCGTTCGCCAATGGCTGGGGGGTCGAACCAGCTCGCGAGGGCAAGGTCGTGACCGCCGCGTTCTGCCTGGCAGGGAGCGCTGCGTGACCGCTCACGACCTCGGAGTCCGGCACTTGTGCCGCGGCATTCTCACTCTCCCGCTCGGGCTCCATTGCGACGTCCCCACGGATCACACGTTCCCAGGGGGATCGGCGGGGGCCAGCCGGTTCCTTGCTGGGTTCCACCGCGCGGTCGAGCAGGGCGCCACGTTCTTCGACACCGCCGACTCCTACGGTTGCGGGCACTCGGAGCGCGTCCTCGGCCAGTTCGCGCGACAGAACCCGGACCTGGCCCTCCAACTGAGCAGCAAGGTCGGACAGATACGCGGCAGCGCAGAGCATCCGTACGCCGGCCGACACATCCACCACCAGCTTGAGCAGACGCTGGAAAACCTCTACGCCGAGGAGCTCCACCTCTACACGTTGGACAGCTTCGACTTCGGCCCTGGAGATCGCTACCTGGGCAATGCCATCGACGCAATGCGCACCCTCCGGGAAGTGAAGGCGATCAGGGCGATCGGGATGCGGGGACCCTTCACGCACTACGCGGCTTCCGCAGGGGAATGGGCTGCCCAGGCGGAGCGGTTCTTGTACCTGTTCCGGCTGATCAAGCCGGACGTGGTCTGGACGCGATTCAATGCATTCACCCCGGCGGTCTCGCTCGAGGGCCAGGATCTGTTCGCGTTCACCGCACGGCATGGCGTCGGCCTGGTGCTGGCGGCTCCACTGGCCCATGGCGTGCTCGTTGGAAAAGGAGCGGAGAGTCCCTCGTCGCGTGCGCCGGTTCCTCCGCGACGTGCCGGGCTGGTGCCCTGGTTCAGGGACCGGGTCGATGAGCAACTTCACATCCTTCGGCTTCGCTTCGGGGACGCGCCGGGCACCCTCACGCGATTGGCCCTGCGCTCGTGCCTGCAGCGCGGCGATCAGTGCGTGGTCGTTGCCGGTTTCAGCAGCGCGGAGCAGGTGGTGGAGAACTTCAGCTGCCTCGGTGATCCGCTGACAGAGCTGGAGCTCGGCATCGTCGACGATGTCTACGCCGCACTCCGGGCGCAGGTCCGAGAAACGGCGTCACGCATGCCCGTCAAAGAGCTGCAGCCATGAGCGCCGCACGTTCTGACGGCGCCGCCTCACGCGTCGTATACGCGGACGCGGACCGCTTCGTGAGACTGACCGGAACATCAAGTGGGATACCGCGCCGCGCACACCACACGAGATGAAGGAAGCACATGGCTGCCCCATTGCCGCCCGGTGCTGCGGGCCGGATGCCTGCCGAGCCTCAGCTGGTGCGCCCCGCAGGGCGATCGGACGTCGACGAGATGCTCTCGGCACTGGCCGATCTGGCGCATCTGCGCTCCCACCCGGACTGGGTTCCCCGCTATCAGACCCATCGCCTGTCGTGCGGAAGGTACTTCGACGCCGTACGCGCCCCCTCTTACATCGCTGAGCCCGCTCTTGCCCTGCTGGGAAGCGGGATCGGGCCTGTGCTGGCGAACAACTACGCGCAGGCCTGGCACTTCCTCTTGCGTCCCGGCGTCGCGCAGCTCGGGCGCTGGGATATTCGCGGGGTACGCCTCCTCAGGCGGGGAACCGCGATAGCCGTCCCGGCGTACCAGGTCACGGCCGGAGACGACGTCCGATGGGTCGTACCGCCCGGTGCCGGCGTCACCAAGGTGCTGGATCTTGAAAGCGCCCTTGCCGGTAGAGCACCCGAACCCCGGCGACGAGCACGGGCTTGTCCCACCGCCCAAGTGCGGTAAGGCACCGATGCGCTGCCACACTGGGGGCTGCTGGTCGCACCGCGAGCCTGCTGCCGACACAGGCCGTTCGTGCTCGAGGCGCGGCGAGTTCTGACGGCCCAGCTGCTCAGAGAGCCAGACCCGGCATCGAAGTCCTCGGTGACGTGCCGGGGCTGCGTGTCCTCCATCTCGGCAGCGGGGGCGACTGGCCGACCTGGGCGCCGAGGTCACCCGCCGTGGATGCCTCTCCCGCCCAACACCAGCCGTCCCGACAGCCGCTCGTCCAGGACCTGGTCCCGTTGCCGACAACGCCGTGATAGCGATGGCACTGCCGACGTTCCCGGCGGCGTCTCGGCCTGCGGTGGTGTCTGGGCGAAGGGGTCGGTCAGCGGCGCTCGGCGGATACGACGAGTTGCTGGCCTGCGCGCGTGATGCGGGACAGGACGTAGCCGTCCGGGAGCAGTGGGGCGGGCGTCGTGGTCGTGGCCTGTGACGGCTCCGGAACTGGCACCAGGAGGGTGAGGCGTTCCACCCACGCCTTGCTGAGTAGCCGTTCCCCCAGCGTCGAGGGCCCGACGAGCAGAACCGTGCGGGCCCCGGCTTCGGTCAGCGCGGCAACCGCGTCTCCTGGCTCGTCGGGCACCGGATGGGCGGGCACCGAGAAGCGGCGCCCGTGGCTGCCGGTCCGGCCTTCCTCGGTGGAGCCGTTGAGGGAGATCACCAGATCGTGTGCGTGGCGCTGGAGCTCGATCTCGGCGAGCGCCTCGGCAGAGGGAGCGGTGGCATTGCCCGCGGCATCAGTCTGGATCAGTAGGTGCAGGACGGGACGCTGGTGCGACAGGGAGGCACGCCAGGGCCCGAGTACGACCAGGGCCTCCTCCTCCAGGACGTGCGTCTGGACGTCGACGCCGGCCTGGCGTAGTCGTACGGCTCCACCATCACCGCGCGACGTGGGGTCCATGACCGCGATCAGCACGCGCGCGATCTTGGAGTCCAGGAGGGCTTGGTGACAGGCCGGCGTGAGGCCTTCGTGGTTGCACGGCTCCAGCGTCACCACCGCCGTGCCACCTGCGGCTCGGGCGCCGGCGGCAGCGAGTGCGTTGACTTCGGCGTGCGCAGCCCCTTTGCGCAGGTGATATCCCTCGCCCACTGCCCGACCGGTGGCATCAAGGATCACGCAGCCGACGGCTGGGTTCGGACTGGTGGCGCCAAGGCCGCTCGCGGAGATGATGATGGCGCGACGCATCGCCGCCAGCTCCACCGACGTGGGCACTGCCCCTCCCTCAGTACTGCGCGACGGCCCGGATCAGCTCGGCCACCCCAGGGGTGTCAGGGGCGGAGCGCATCGCGTCGACGGCAGCGATCGTCTCATGGAGGATTCGAGTCGAACCTCCGCTTCGGGCTACGACGAGCGCTTGGCGGGCATGGTCGACGCCTTGGTCCATGTCGCCGGTCCGAGCGTGGGCGGTAGCAAGGCGGGCGTGCAGAAGGCCGCGGTCGCGCTGGTAGACCTGGGGCATGGCGGCGAGCGCGGTCGACAGGATCGGGACGGCGCGGTCCGAGCGCCCCAGGAGCAGCCAGCAGTTCGCGCGCTGCCCCTCCAGATACGCAGGGGTCGCGAAGTCGCCGTGCCCACTGCGGCCATCCCCCGCGTCCTCGGGTCGTGCGGCGAAGGACTCGGCCTGATCAATGAGCCGGTGGCATGCCACTTCGTCCCCGGCCAGCGCGTATCCGTGGGCCTCCTGCTGGAGGGCGGCGGCGCGCATCTGAGGGGCGAGGACGTGGCTGTAGCGTTGGACGGCGCGGGACAGGCTGATGCTCGGGGCGGCGTGACCGCTCGCGGTGGCCTGCTGGGCACGCCGGAAGAGGGTCCAGGCGGTCATCACGTCGTCACCGGCCTCGACCGCCCAGGCCATCGCCTGGTTCGTCCAGTACGCGGCCTGTGCGGCGCCCGCAGCGTCGACGGCGCAGTCCTCATGAAGCCAGGCCGCGGACTCGGCATAGCGGGCGGTCAGGACCAGCGCTTCCCTGCGCACGGGCGGATCGGCGTACTCGAGAAGCTCCTGGAGCACGCCGAGGTTTTGATGAACGCCGGCGAGCGCGTGGAGCGGGCCCAGGAGGTTGTCGCTCTGTACGAGCAGATGCCACATCTCGCGAAGATGCACGAGCAGGGCTTCTGACTGGTCCGGCGTCATCCGGCCGAGGCGAGGTCTCGCGGAGTCCCCGGCGGGCCCGGGAAGGAGAGGCAGTGCTGCTGCGGCGCTCCCTGCCAGGAGCAGCTGGCGTCGGTCCACGTCTGCGCCTTCCTGCGGGAGGAACGGGCTTGGAGGCAGGATTCCCCCCTGCACCGATCCCGACCCGAGGAGGCCCTGGGGAACCATGAAGCTGTCCGCTGCCTGAAGCTCGGCGGCGCTGCTCTCACCGCCATCATCGGCAGCGCCGAAAAGCCTCGTGACGGGCTGCTGGAAGAGGCGCTCAAGAATGGCCCGGGTGTCCCGTTGCGGCAAGCGTTTCAGCTCACCCGCCATCCACCGGTCGAAGGTACGGCGAGAGACGGAGACAACCGCAAGACGGCCCGTCCCGGACTGCGCAGCCAGTTCCCGTCCCGCTCTGGCGAAATGGGTGCTGAACGTCTCGATCGTGGTCCAGCCCCGCTCCTGAACCAACTGACGGAACAACGTCATTCGCATCGCGTGCACCTCGTCCCGATCCGCGTGGCCTTAGGTCAGCCCTGCTGCCAGCCGGAGTGGGAAGGCGGAAACGACCGCGGGCGCAGAGGAACACTGCGCACGACCCGCCAGCGGTAGGCCGGCAACGGATTGGTCGTACGCCAGAGTTCGACGAGTTCCACGCTCCTGATCTCCAAGGACACCGGCTCGAGGGTGCGGAGGCGAGCGACGCTCTCGACGACGGGCGCGGCGGGACGCTCCCGGTTGCTGTACTGCACGCCCAGGTGGGGACGGAAAGCAGCGGTGGGCTTGCCCCCGGGTACGTTCGCGCGTCGTCCTGCCTCGCTGAGGGCGGCATGCAGGCGGATCAGCGGCGACCATGGCGCGAGGGTGAAGCGGACGGCTCCCCGCGATCCCGCCATCGGATAGGCCGTGACGTCGAAGGTCGTCAGCGGCATCTGTTCCGCCAGGTCGGCAAGGAGCCGCAGTTGGTCGTTGGACACAAGGTCGGTGCTGCCGATGCGGGTCAACGTCACATGCAGCCCGTCACTGGGGACGCAGTCCATGCCCAGGTGTGCGAGTACGTCCTGACACTGCCTTGCACGGCTCATCAGGTCGCCGGCATCAGGGAACGTCAACATCCAGTAGTAGGCGCGGAACCCCTCGGGCCAACCCGGGCGTGCCCAGTGGTTCGTCATCCGCTCGACAGCGATGAACGCTCGCCAGTCGTGATCGACGAGCAGGTCGGGGCTGTCGAGGTCCGGCGGCGGGTGGTGTGGGAACGCTCCGGTGAAGACGTCCAGCGCGGGCGTCACGGCTCTCCTTACTGCTGCAGTGCGAGCTCTACGTCCGAGCCGCTGACGATCGATTTTGCCTGGGGGCGTGAGCGCCAGGTCCGAAGTTCCTCGGCATAGTCACCTACATCAGGCACGGAGTGCCACCGCCCGGCCCGCTCGTACAGCTCGTGCGCCCTCTGCCACACGGACGTGATGGGCGCGGTGGTGCCGGCGTGGAGCGCGCGCCGCCCCAGAGCCATGGCGTGCTCCACCTCCGGCTTCTTGTGCTGCAGGAGGGCCGCGGCGACATCGAGCCGGACCAGAGCCCGGCTCCACTCGGAGTCGGACTTCTCGATCAGCCCGTCGATCTCTTCCGCGCAGGACAAGACCTCGCCGGTGTCGTTGAGGGACAACCGCGCGGTGATCTCATTGGCCAGGGTCCGGGCCAGGCTGTAGGGGGCGAAGGAGATGCACGACGTGATTCCGGAGGGCAGGGATGGCTGCTGATCGGAGAGGTCCAAGGCTCTGCCGATGGCCCGCTCCGCACCCCTTCGGTCGCCAAGGCGAGCCAGAGCCCGCGCTCGTCCATTGACCAGAGGCCGGATGGCCTGTCCGTCGTTGGGCGCCAGCTCGACCCCGGCGGCCGCGGCCGCATCGGCCTCGGCGTAACGATGCTGGTAGTACAGGCTCAGAGACCGGGTCCCAGCGGCCCACATCTGCAGCTGCGTATCTCCGATGTGCTCGGCCAGGGTCTCGGCCGGTGCGCAGTAGGCTTCCGCTACGGCAGGCCTAGCCCCGGCATTGACGGCCATGTACGCCAAGAGGCCTGCTGCCTGTCCGGTGAGCCTGAACAGCTCGGTGTGCACCGCCGGGAGGTGCTGGCGGCCGCCCAGCCGGGCCGCGAGTTCCTCGTGCAAGGACCGGGCCTTGCCAGCCAGCGCCTGTGGGCCGTGTGTCTCGTAGCGGTCGACGATTTCCTGGATTTCCCCCCTGAAATGGTCCAGTACTGCCATCCCTGTACTGGATTGCGTCAGTAACTCGGTCTTTGTGATCACAGACAACGGGTCGTCGAAGGCGCCTTCGCTGCGGAGGACGGCAGCCGACGGGCGCGGCGGTTCTGCGGGCTTGACCTCGGCGGCCGCCGCACCTTCCGGGGTGGCGAACAAGAGCGCGACGGGCTGCTGGAAGAGGTGCTCGAGGATCCTCCGAGTGTCCAGCTGGGGCATTCTCTTCAGGTCACCGGCCATCCAACGATCGAAGGTGCGGCGAGACACGGTCACATCCGCGAGCTGGCGTTCGCCGGTAATCTGGGCCATCTCCCGCGCTGCCCTGGCGAAGTGCGTGCCGAACGTCTGGACCGTGGTCCAGTGTCGCTCCTGAACCAGTTGAAGGAAAAGCGTCGCCCGTGTCGTATGCACATCAATCTCCATGACGCTTGTCAAGCGCCAGCATCGCTACGTCGTACTGGCTCGCAAGTCGGAGTCCCGGAGCGGTGAGCTCGTCTCCGCACCGATCGGTGCACGGCCAATAGCAGTCGCCCTCGTCGCGCGCCAGACCGGAGGCACCGGGCGGCGGACCGAACAACTCGACGCATGGGAAGCCCAGAAGATGTTCCAAGACCACCTGATGGTCACGCTGCGGCAGGCTGTCCAACTCACCGATCATCCACCGGTCGAACGTGCGCCGAGCGACAGAGACCCCCAGGAGGCGGGGAGTATCGGTCTTCCCTGCCAAGTCACGGGCGGCGTGCTCCAAGTGGCAGGCAAACACGCACCAGTTGTCCCATCGGCGCTCCTGGACGAGCACGCGGAACACCGTGGGGCGGGCCGGCATCTCAGACCTTCCTGGGAGTGAAGGCGGGGGAGCGTGCATCCGTGCTACGTGAGCTATGTCACCCCGCAACTATGCTCGCGCAACTGGTGTGTTGGCAAGCAGCATAATGCAACTTGCATAGATGGACCTGCAGTCTGTTGATCGAGCCAGTAGCGTGGCACACTGCACCAGCGACCAGCACTACCCAACGGGAGGGCGAGCAGATGACTGATCCACGCCCTGCCCCGACCGTGCTCCAGATCGTCCTGGGCCGGCGACTGGCCGCACTGCGCGATGCAGCCGGTCTCACTGCGGCCGAAGCCGCCAAGCAACTGCGTACCGCGGCCACAACTATCACCCGGATGGAGAAGGCCGAAGTCGCGCTCAAGTTCGCGAATGCCAGGGCACTTCTGGAGATCTACGAAGTCAGCCAGAAAGAAGCTCAGGAGTTCCTGACCCTCCTCGACCAGGCAAACAAGCCAGGGTGGTGGCAAAGCTTCCGCGACGCCCTCCCAAGCTGGTTCGGCGTATACGTCTCCTTGGAAGACGCAGCCACACAAGTCCGCGTATATGAACCACACGTGGTCCCGGGACTGCTGCAGACGGAAGACTACGCGCGGGCCGTACTGCAAGTCGGGCTGCCACGCCCGGACGCTGATGTCCTGGAGCGACGCGTCGGCCTACGCACGGTGCGGCAAGAACTTCTGAATCGTTCGCCAGAACCTCCTCACCTCTGGGTAGTGATGGAGGAGACCGCGCTCCGCCGGAAAGTCGGCGACCGAAGCACGATGGTCGCCCAGCTTGACCGCCTGCTGCATGCAGCCGAGCTTCCCAACGTGACCCTCCAGGTTTGCACGTTCGAAGGCGGCCTTCACCCCGGCGGCTTCGGACCATTCACCCTCTTCCGAATCCCCGAACTACCTGACATCGCCTGCATCGACAGCCTGAGCCGCGTTCACTACACCGAGGACGCGCAAGAGACGGCGCTCTATCGCGAAGCTCTCGACCATATGACCGCCTACGCACTATCTGCGGATGACACCAAGAACTTCATCAGTGACGTCCGCAAGGAGACAGGCCCATGAGCGACACCCACGTCCAGCAGGCAGCCACCGAACTCGGAAGGGAAGAGTGGTGCAAGCCCTGGAGCGGAAGCAACGGAGGCCAATGCCTTGAGGCGAAGAAGCTTCAGGACGGTCGCATCGCCCTCCGCCAGTCCACAGACCCGAACGGACCAGCGCTGATCTATGCCCAGGACGAGATGGCGGCATTCGTCATCGGAGCCAAGGCGGGCCTGGCAGACTTCCTCCTGGCGTGACTTCGCCGGACAACTTCCGACGAAACTACATCACATCTCTCCAGGGAGAACGAATCGTGCCCGACGCAGAACGACCGGTACCGATCATCGACACCAGCAGGCCGCATTCCGCCCGGATGTATGACTGGTTCCTGGGAGGCAAAGACAACTATCCGGTCGACTGGGAAGCGGCCGAGCAAGTGAAGTCGTTCTTCCCTCAAGCGGCAGAGCTGGCCCGGGCGAACCGAAGTTTCATGCACCGGGCCTCTCGCGCATTGGCTCAGATGGGAGTGCGACAGTTCCTCGACATCGGAACCGGAATTCCGACCGAGCCAAATCTACATCAGGTGGTTCAAGGGGTCGCGCCGCAGTCCAAGGTCGTCTACGTGGACAACGACCCGATCGTCCTACGCCATGCACAGGCGCTCCTGAGGAGCTCCGATGAGGGGCAGACCGCATACATACAAACCGACGCCCGCGAACCTGAGCTGATCATCGAGGGCGCCCGGAAGACGCTGTCCTTCGATGAACCGGTGGTGCTTTCCATGGTCGCCCTGCTCCACTTCGTTACCGACTCAGACGGCGCATTCGACGTGGTCGGCCGCCTCCTCGATCCACTGCCGGCAGGTAGCTGCCTTGTAATCTCCCACGCCACTGCGGACTTCGACCCCGACACATGGCACGCCGTTGTAGACGTATATCGCAACAGCGGCACACCTGTACAAGTGCGGTCGCGAGCGGAATTTGCAAAGTTCTTTTTCGGACTGAATCTCATCGAACCAGGAATTGAATTCGTCACGAACTGGCGTCCCGACTCCACTGCGCAGATGCAAGACGACCGCCTCCCGCTGTATGCAGGAGTAGCCCAGAAGTAGTCGGTACGGTTGACTCGTGCGCATCGCACCGGGGCGGATGCCGCTGAATGAGGCCGCGAGGATCGTGAGGTAGTCATCGCCGTCGGCTGCGGCAGCCTATTTGCCGGGGCAGCCACCGCCGCCCAACACCACGGCATCCGCACCGTCGGAGTCGAACCCGAGAACTGCCGCGCCCTCAACGTCGTGCGCCAGTCTGGCGCCGTCATCGAAATCACCGTGGACTCGATCGCCGCGGACTCCCTCGGTGGACGCCGCACCTCCCAGAGGGGCCGGCAACGCCGCCCGGCAGGACCGAGTGCACTCCGTGCTCGTGCCGGACACCGCTGACGCACCCGCCACGAAATCCCGCGGCGCGGCCAGGGCCCCGGTCACAGCAGTCGCTGGCCTGTCAGATCCCGCACCTAGGCTGGCTGTCGCAGAGATCGATCAAGGAGCGGGGCAGTGCGAATAGAGCGTCACCAGGTGGGCGGGGCCGTCGTGTCGGCAGCACGCGAGGACTTCACGAACCGCATCGGGGGGCAGGTGCGGTCCATGTCGCGGGCCGGCCGGATGGCCACGTACGAGTGGCAGTCGATCGCCGAGGAGTTCCTCGACTATCTGGGCGCCCTTTCCGTCACCACACCCGGCCTCGACACGCCGGAGGCCAAGGCCGTCCTCAAGGACGCTTCCGAAGCAGCGGCCGGCGCCGTCGCCTACGCGGCGTACCACCCGCACTGCAGCTTCCAGGTCTTCCTGGAGTACGTGAACTTCGGCATGAGCTACGACCCCGGTGAGGATGCCCCCGAGGAGAGCGTCACGCCCGGGGAGTGGATCGATGCGCTCTGCCTGGCGGTCCTCAGGGACAGGGCCAAGTGGCACGGCGAGGCTTTCCACTTCGCCCGGGAGAAGTTCGCCGAGCAGGCGCAGGGGACGCCTCTCGGCGAGGTCGCCACCGGATTGATGGCTGTGGTCCTGGACGACACCGGCGATGACGAGGAGTATCCGCCGAGCGCGCAGGCCAAGCTCGCCGCAGTCGACGCGGCTCTGGACCGCGTCCGTACCCGCGCCCAGGAGACCGGCGAGCCTCTCCTGGACCGGCCGGACAGTGCGGCGTTGCTCACGCTGCGCGCCCTGGCCGCCGAGGACCGGGAGACCTTCGATGCTGCGCTGGCCGACCTCCTGGCCAGGCACGCCGCCCTGCACGGTCCCGCGGCCTCCCCGCGCAGCCTTCTCCCGCTTGTTCCCATCGCCCTTGCCGCGCTTGCTTACCGGAGCCTGGGCTGGGCGCCTGCCGTCCGCTCCGACTACCTGCCGCACGCGCTGGTCACCGGCTTCGAGTCCCGCGGGCCGCGGGTCGCGGGGTTCGGCCGGGACCGTCGGCCGGACGCGGTCGCCGCGCTCGCCGCGAGCCCGCTGGTGGTGGAACGGCCGGTCTGCGAGCGGACGGTGAACCCGCGGACCGAGGCCATGTACGAGGAACACGTCCAGGAGGCGTTCACGCCCGTCGACGACGAACCCCTCGCTGTCTGGCGGCTGGGCAGCGTCATGGGCGATCAGGAGCGCCTGTTCAAGTGGCGCGCGGGGGACTCCTCGGTCACGGACGCGCTGCTCGCGAACCTCCGGCTGGCCTCCCAGATGGGGGCGGCCCTCTTCCGTATCGCCCTGGCGGAACCGGGCACCGAGGTCGAGGTGACCATCGGCGGCCGTACGCTGCGCTACCCGGCCGAGCGGGGCGAGGAGGCCGGCGCCGGCAACTGGCACACGGCCACCGCCCTGGCTCTCATCACCGGCGCACGCGAGGACCTCGCTCCGCTGGTCCTCACCGGCCCTACCTTCGTCCGCCCGGACGGCTCTGCCTTCAGCGCGTACCGCGAGGCCCTCCATGCCTACCTCAAGGGCACCGATCCCGAAGCGGCCGCGCAGCGGGCGCTGCAGCAGGACGAGAAGGCCAAGGACTGGGGCTTCGCCATGCCGCCGGCCGTGCTGCTGTCACAACTCGTGGAAGGCGATGAGGAGAGCTTCAACCTGGCCCTGGCCGACGCGCTCGAAGCCCACCGCGACTACTACCAGGTCGCGGACCGCGCCGACGATCCGGACGCTTCCGTGAACCTCGACGTCCTCGCCCTGGCCTGCCACGCCCGGCGCCGCGGCTGGGCCATCCGCGTCGAATCCCCCTACCTGCCGCAGGATCTCCTGGGGGCCGCCGAACCCTTCTAAGGGGGCCGAGGCCGCAGCGGGATGCCCCTGCCGGCCCTCGGCCCGAGGGCTCACCAGCCGTCTGCACGTGCCCAGGCGGCTGGTGACATCACGAAGGCCGGGCTCCTCAACGCAGTACGTTCCCTCGCCCCAGGCCCATGAAGCCGGGAGGGGAAAGCTGCAGCCGCCCGGTCAGTTGCCGGCCGTGGGCCGGAGCTGGCGCAGCACTACTACGGCCGGCGCCGCGACGCCGGCGACGCCCACGCCACCGCCCTGCGCAGGGTCGGCCGCGACGGCGTCATGTATCTGCTCTGACCGTCGGTAGGGCGTGGCATTGCCGCTCTACCGCTCGGCGGTGCCGTTCCCACCGTCAATCTCGTAGATCCGCCCTTGAAGGCGTTCACCGGCCCAGTCCAGCCCGACGCCCAGGTCAAACCAGTGCCGGTCCTTGCGGACACCGGGCGGTGAGAGGTTCACCGCCGCCCAGGAGAACACGCCCAGGAGGATGGAACGCCCGTGCTGCGTGGTGCGCACGGACAACGCAAACGGCGCGGCGAGTGCCGCGCGGGTCACCAACATGACCTGTTCGTCCTCGGAATGGCGACGCCCAGCCGTGAGAAACCGGGGCGTCTCAAGGATCTTGACCCAGTCGACCACTGCGTCTGCCACCTGGGCGCGCAAGGACTCTTCGATGCCCCTGCGGACGGCGGCCGCGGGATCATCGCCGAGCCAGCCAAGCCAGTGATCAGGATCAGTGAGCTTGCGGAAGTCGTCCTGGGGCACCCCGTGACGGGGATTCTCCTGGTACTCACCGGTCAGCTTCCCGCTGTCATCCACCAACCACGCGCCGCGGATTGCCTCGGGAGGTACGTAGCCGTTCGGGTCGTCGATGTACGTCGGATCGATCTCGGCGACGCTGCCACCGGGATTCTCGGCAGCCGCAGCCAGTAGCGCCGGCTCGTTCGGTATGCCCTTACGTCGGCTTCGCGAGCCAAAACGCCCCACGTTCCCACCCCCACCGTTGCCCACCCAGTTGACCGCGATTGTGCCGCACCGTTCAGGACCGCATGAGGGAGGTGTGCGTGACGGCGACGGGTGGGTGGGGAAGCTCAGCGAGCAGGTCTGTCCCACCTCCAAGCAAAGCGGTCAGCCCACGCTCACCCAGGTCACGACAGCAAGAACGAGGGGGACAGGACACGCCACCGCAGTCAGCAACAGCCGACGTCCGGCCGGCGTCATGCGCCGCACCGCGGGCACGAAGGCGAGCGCGGCGAGCAGTGCGGCACCGCCGGCCACGCCCGCCGCGTACTCCGTGAGAAGCCCCCCGACGGCCGCCCCTTCCGCCGCACCCCACAGTGCGACCATGCCGACCAGGAAAGTCAGCCATGCCATCGACAGGACCGTGGCAGCGCCGAGCAGAGCCGTCAGCAACGTGACCCCTGAACGGGCTGCAGCCGACGGGGTCGGCTTCCACGGGCCGTAGAGCCTCGCATAGGTCTGAGGATTCATGAGCCGATGATCGTCGGCAGCCCTCGTGCACTTCATGAGGCGCTCTACTCGTACGCCATGAGGCGTTGTTCGATTGTGTGGAGGTGAAAGACCTGCACCCCGGCCCTGTCGCAGCAGGGTCGTGAAGCTGAGGACAGCCTGACCCGGGAGGTGCCGGGGAGGGTGGGAGTAGTCCTGACAAAGCCGGGACGTGCCAGTACTGCCAGATAGTGCGGGTCCGGCGAGCGAGATGGAGAGGTGTACGAGAGGAACCGGCGTTTTAAGTCCCTCAACGGCTCACCGGCTCGAACCTGGTGGATATGGGCCGGAGGCGATGCGCACCCAAACCCCCCTTGAGTTGCGGGGTACTTGGGGAACTCCTTGGGCGGGTCTGAGTAGGCCTGCCGGGAGGCCGTACTGAAGGTCTGCGGCGTAGGTACGGCGATATCGCAGGGACATAGTCGGGCGCCTACTCCGTCGAACGATCGGCAATGAACATGGGAACCGCCTGGTGACAGCTCCAGGTCCCGCGTGGCCAGCGCGGAGGCCGGGATGGGTCCACCGTCGGCCGACAGCGCCGGGCGGGGCGGAGCCGCCGTAGTACTCCGAGCCGGGGAGAGCCCGCGCACATGGGGAAGGGCGGCAGCGGAATCGAGAAGGGAAGGAGGCTGCAATGCCGAAAGACGCACCGCTGAACAGCGGTGCTCCGGAGGCCCCGATGGGGTCTCACCAGCGGGTATCGGGGATGCAGGCCAAACTTCACTGTTGGGCGGCGGCCGATCCCGGCCGCAGGTTCGACGATCTGTACAACCTCGTGCACGACCCGGCGACGCTGCTCGTGGCGTTCGAACGGGTCGCGGGGAACAAAGGCGCCAAAACCCCCGGAGTTGACGGCCTGACGGCCGTCAACGTGGAAGAGGAGATTGGCACTTACGGGTTCCTTGAGGACCTTCGCCGCGTACTGAAAACGGGTGAATTTCGCCCGCTGCCGGTGCGTGAGCGGAAGATCCCCAAGCCTGGCGGCTCGGGCAAGGTCAGAAGCCTAGGCATTCCGACCGTCACCGACCGCGTGGTCCAGGCCGCACTGAAACTGGTGCTGGAACCGATCTTCGAGGCTGGGTTCCTGCCGGTCTCCTACGGTTTCAGGCCGAAACGGAGAGCACACGACGCGATCGCCGAGATCCAGATGTTCGGCACCAAGGGCTACAGATGGGTGCTGGACGCCGATATCGAGGCGTGCTTCGACTCGTTCGACCACACGGCCCTGATAGACCGGGTGCGCAAACGGATCAAAGACAAGCGCGTGTTGGCACTGGTCAAGGCGTTCCTCAAGGCCGGCGTCCTCACCGAGGGCGGCGGACGCGAGGAGACCTACACCGGTACTCCGCAAGGCGGCATCCTTTCACCCCTGCTGGCCAACATCGCCCTGACCGCGCTCGATGAGCACGTACACGGGCCGTGGCTCCAAGGAGGAGAACTGTCCACCCAGGGCAGGCGGGCCAGCCGTCGCAGAAGGGGACTGCCGTGCTGGCGGATCGTCCGTTTCGCGGACGATTTCGTCGTCATGGCCAACGGTCACCAGAGCGACGTGGAGAACCTGCGCGAGGACATCGCCGATGTGATCAGGCCCCTCGGGCTGCGGCTGTCACCGGCCAAAACCCGGGTGGTCCACATGGCGGACGGCTTCGACTTCCTGGGGTTCCACATCCAGTGGCGCCGCAAGAAGGGAACGAGCACATGGCACGTCTACACCTTCATCGCGGACCGACCCGTCCGACAACTGAAGGAGCGTATCCGGGCCCTGACACACAGATCGTCGCAGCAGAGACCAGCCCACGTCATGACCAGGCTCAACCAGATCATGCGCGGGTGGGCGAACTACTTCAAGCACGCGGTATGCAAACACACCATGTCGGCCTTGGCGCATTTCGTATGGCGCAGGGTCGTCACGTGGTGGCGCACGCTGCACCGCTGGAACGGGACGGATGTCTACCGCTGGCTCCACGACCCGGCAACGGGCCGCTGGAAGAGCCCAGTCGTGGAGGGGACCGAGCTGTTCAATCTCGCAGCAGTCCCCATTACTCGGTATCGCTACCGAGGAGTCGTCAAGATCCCAAGCCCATGGCCCCTGCACAACCACGCCTGACAGCAGAAACCGTGGAGAGCCCGGTGCGGTGAGAGTCGCACGCCGGGTTCGGTGAGCGGCCTGGGGAAACGGGTCGGCGGCAACGCCGAAACCGCGCCCCAGGCCGACTCTACAACCAAGCGCGCAGACGTACTCACTCTCGGCTGCTCCAGGCGCCGACTGAAGTGGGCAGGTGCTGTCCGGCGTGCTCAGGCACCAGTGTGGGCTGAGCGCCCCGGTTGGTACGGCTCGCCAAGTGCGCTGCTCAGTTCGGCGAGAAGACGGGCGACATCCACGTCGGCGGAGCGGTCGGGTCATCAGGAGCGGCTCCAGGCGTAGGCGTCCCAGTAGCCGTCGTGGCGGACGCAGCCGCCGTCGGCGACGACCAGTCCCTCGCCAGTACGTCGGCCGGGGCTCAGCGACAGCGCGACGCCGTGGTCGTCGGTGGTGTGGATCTCTTGCAGACCGGTCGCCTTGTCGGTGACCGGGTCGGTCCCCTGCTTCGTCGTCACCTTCCATCCCCGCTCGGACCACCGCCTGCGAAGGTCGGCGACCGCCGCGCGATAGCCGGCGTCGCCGTGCTGGAAATCCGGGGCCCAAGAGACGGACGGCTGGTCCCGGCGGGTGTCATCCCGGTCGACACCGAGGTCGTCCACGCAGGATGCGCTGTCCGTGGACTTTCCCAGGATCACAGCCTCCGGATCCGAGCCCAGGAAGCGAACCGTGTCCTCGCCGACGGCCTGCGTGTCGCGTACGTGCTCCAGGAACTGCGCCTCGGAACGGACCGGGCCACCCGCCACGGCGGAGCAGCTCGTGACGGACCCCACGAGCAGGAACACCACAACGGCCCCGGCAACGGACAGCCCCAGGCCCCTGACCCGGCGGCGGAAAGCGGACGCCGTGGAAGCGAACGCAGAGTCCGGATCCGAGCCCAGGAAGCGAACCGTGTCCTCGCCGACGGCCTGCGTGTCGCGTACGTGCTCCAGGAACTGCGCCTCGGAACGGACCGGGCCACCCGCCACGGCGGAGCAGCTCGTGACGGACCCCACGAGCAGGAACACCACAACGGCCCCGGCAACGGACAGCCCCAGGCCCCTGACCCGGCGGCGGAAAGCGGACGCCGTGGAAGCGGCGGAAGGAGTCAGCGTCATGAAGCGATCCGAACACCGCCACCCAGGCCGACGGCACCGTCGCCCTACTCAGTCTCGTACTCAGAGTGCCCAGAGAGTCCTCATGGCCTCAGACGCCATCCGCTTTCCGAACGTGATCGTTTGGCTTGGGCTGGGTGGGCATGAACTTCGGCTGGTGGCGGGAGAGATGGGCGTGGTTCGTCTGCTCGTCCCGTTTGTGGAGGTGGCTGGTGCCGTCGGTGCTCGGTCTGTTGGAGGCTCGAGAGAAGAAGGTCCGGGAAGAGGTGGCACGGCTGCGGGAGGAGGCCGAGCGGGTGGAGGCTGCCCTCGGCGAGGCGGAACGGGCACTTCAGCGTCTGGCGGATGCCCGTGTGACGGTGACTGAGGTGCTGGCCGAGCCGCCCGTCGCGGTCGCGGAGCCGGTGGTGAGTGCGGTGGCGGGGTCGGTGGTGCCCAGACGGGTCGAGGGCATGACAGCGACGGTCCTGCCTCCGGACTACCAGCGGATCATGTCCGTGCTGGAGTCGGATGCGGCCCGGGAGGGTATGCGGTGCCAGCAGCTGGCCGTGGCCCTGGGCCTTCAGGCGGTTCCAGCGAAGGTCGAGGGGCTGCGGTCGAAGGCGAAACGCCTGGTGGAGCGGGGGTGGGCGCTCCAGGTGCGGCCGGGGGTGTTCACCCCGCTCGGGGCGTCGGCCGGCTGAAGGCGCAGGGGCGGCGCCCGGCCAGGCGGCTGCTCATGAGCATGGTCATGGACCACAGCACCATGGCCTCGTGCATGGCGGGCAGTGTCTCGTAGTCGCGCACCAGGCGGCGCGAGCGCATCAGCCAGCTCAGGGTGCGCTCCACCACCCACCTGCGCGGCAGCACCACGAACCCGCTGGTGTCGTCGGTGCGTTTGACGATCTCAAGGGCGAGCTGGAGTTTCTCGGCCGCCCAGTCGACGAGTCGGCCTGCATAGCCGCCGTCCGCCCAGACGAGGCGGATGGAGAAGTACATGGTGCGCAGCCGCTCGAGCAGCGGGACGGCGGCGTCGCGGTCCTGCACGCTCGCCGCGGTCACTGCGACGGCCAGGACCAGGCCGAGGCAGTCCACGACCAGGTGCCGCTTGCGGCCACCCACTTTCTTCCCGCCGTCCCACCCGGACGTCGAGCGCGGGATGTTCGTCGCCGCCCGCAGTGACTGCGAGTCCACGATGGCGGCCGTCGGGTCCGGCGAACGGCCTTCCTTCTGGCGGACCTTGTCACGCAGCCGGTCGTGGAGTTCGGTGAGCAGGCCCGTCACCTGCCAGCGTCGGGCGAACGCGTGCACCCGCCGGTACGACGGGAAGTCGCAGGGCAGGTTGACCCACTTGACGCCGTTGTCGACGACGTAGCGGACCGCGTCCAGCATGACGCGGTGGCAATAGCCCTCCGGTCGTCCGCCCCGCCCCTGAAGCCACGCGGGGATCGGCAGCAGCGGCCGGATGACCTGCCATTCGGCCTCCGTCAGGTCGGAGCCGTAACACGGGGCGCGGTCCGGCCCGTCCGCCGCGTTGCCGAACCTGTGCGCGAGACTGTCACACGCCGGAGACGGCGCGTTGGACTCCACGGACGCAAACGCGACAGACTGCGACACAGGGCCTCCTGGTGCTGCTCGGTTGGGATCGCAACCCCGAGCTACCGGGAGGCTCTGCCGTTATGCCCCGACCACCGAGAGATCACCCGAACAGGAACCGTGTTCGACTGATCAAGCCTGCCCAGCGGTAAGCGGATGGCGTCTAAGGCCATTGAAGGGGCGTCCGAAGCCATAGGAGGTGGCTTCGGACGCCCCTTCCGACTGTAGCGACCAAGGTCAGCTGACTGCTGCGGCGACCGCTCCGGCGGAACGCGGCCGCGGGCGCTCGCGGCCGGCCTTCCCGACGGACGTATCGCGCTCACCCAGTCCCTTAGGGCGCCGCTCGCCGCCCAGGTCGCGGTGCACTTCGCCGCCAGCGGACCGCCACGCAGTGCACGCACCCGGGCGGGGGAGACCTACACCGCCGCCTCTCCCGGACTGGTGGTTGAGGTCCTCGCCGGGACGACCCGGCACGCCGTGGTGACGGCGACCCGGCTGCGTGCCCCGTAGACCAGCCGCCCAGAGCCTCTCAGAATCGATGGGGCCAGAAGAACGAGTCAGGTGTACGCACGGCAGGTGGCCGTTGGTGGAGGTGAGGCCGGCGGCCACTTCTGGACGCATCGGCGGGTGGAGCTGGCCGTCGTGCTCGCGGAGCATGAAGACGCGATCGACGTAGTCGACCGTGTCCCCCTCCGGTTGGTGTTCGTCCAGCCAGGCCAGGGCTTCGCTGCGGCTTCCCGGCCCCCGCAGGTAGTCCGCAGGGAACTGTGTGCTCTCGAACCGGGCGTCGAACGCCGACCAGTGCGCGTCGTCGAGATGGCTCCCCGGGCGGAAAACACAGCGGATCAGGAGGTAGACGTGTCCGTCTGCACCACTGTCCTCGCGCAGGGCATCAGCCGGTGACGCCAGGAAACCGGGAGCAGCGCGGGCCGTCCACCAGGCTCTTCGCAGCCTCTTCCAGGGGACTTTTGCGAACGGCGACCTGCGGAAACGTGATCGCTCCGGGGGCTGTCGCAGAACTCTCACAGATGGTCATTTATGAGAGTCCGTCATCAAGGCTGCGACGAGCTACCGGGACCTCGCCCCCTGGAGGCACACTCACACGTCGCGGCGCCTCACGACGAGCACTGCGAGTGCGACCGTGATCAGCGGCCAGAGCGTGTACACGAGCCAGGAGCCGGGGACCGTGGCTGTGTAGCCCAGGGATCCGGGGTCCGGCTCCCAGGGTTGGACCAGGCGATTCCAGGCGGCCGCCACCAGTGTGTGCTTGATGTCCGCCGACCAGCGGTTGCCCTCCGAGAACATGGGGGGCAGCATCAGCAGGGTGAAGACGGCGGTGACCATGGTCCCGGCGGCATGCCGGAGCAGAACGCCGAGGCCCAGACCGACCAGGGCGCAGACCGGGGCCAGCAACGCGGAGGCCACCAGCGCCCGCAACACCCCGGGGTGGGTGATCGGAACGCCGGCGTGGTGCCCGTCCAGGATGGCCTGGGAGACCAGGAAGGAACCGGTGGAGGCGGCCGTGCCGACCGCGGTCCACAGCGCTGCGGTGACGGCCGCCTTGGCCAGCACAACCGAGCCGCGGGCCGGGACGGCCACGGTGGTGGTGCGGATCAGGCCGCTGCTGTACTCGCTCACGACGGTGAGGGCGCCCATGCTGCTGGCGACGAGGATCAGCGTCCAGTAGCCGGCCGCCGGGTAGGCGTCGAAGGGCAGGAACTCAGCGGGGCCGGAGCCCGCGCCCTTGTCCGCCAGCGTGGCCACGGCGGCGGAGCCGATGACGAACAGGACGGTGAGCGCGAGCGTCCACGGGGTGGAGCGCAGGGACCGCGTCTTGATCCACTCGGAGGCGAGGAGGTCGCGGAAGCGGGCGGGCACCCCGGCGGCGGGGGTGGCCTGGGGGGCGGAGGCGAGTGTGCTCATCGGGGCTGTCCTGCCAGGTATTCGGTGCTGTCGGCGGTGAGTTCCATGAAGGCCGCCTCCAGTGAGGCGGTACGGGTGGTCAGTTCGTCCAGTCGGATGCGGTTCTCGAAGGCGAGCGCGCCGATCCGGTCCGCCGGGAGCCCGGTCACGGCGAGCTTCTCGGCGCCCGCCGAGCCCTCCGGCTCAACCGAGGCGCCCGCCGCGGTGAGCACCGCTGCCAGCTCGGCGGCCTGCGGTGATGCGACCACGACGCTGCTACGGGTGCTACGGGCGGCGAAGTCCCGTAGCGGCTCGGCGGCGATGAGGCGGCCCCGGCCGATGACGACCAGCTGGTCGGCGGTGTTCTCCATTTCCGACATCAGGTGGCTGGAGAGGAAGACCGTGCGTCCCTCGGCGGCCAGGCGCCGGAAGAGCCGGCGTACCCAGAGCACGCCTTCCGGGTCCATGCCGTTGATCGGCTCGTCGAACATGAGCACGGGCGGGTCGCCGAGCAGGGCGGTGGCGATGCCGAGGCGCTGCTTCATGCCGAGGGAGAATCCGCCGATGCGGCGGTTGGCCACCTCGGCCAGCCCCACCTCCTGAAGCACCTCTTCCACCCTGCGCCGCGGTATGCCGTTGCTGCGGGCCAGGGCGGACAGGTGGGCGGCGGCGCTGCGTCCGCCGTGGATATGTCCGGCGTCGAGGAGGGCGCCGACGTGTCGCAGTCCGCGCGGGTGGCGGTGGAAGGGGACGCCGCTGACGGTGGCGCTGCCGGTGGTGGGCGTGTCCAGGCCGAGGATCATCCGCAGGGTGGTGGACTTGCCGGCTCCGTTGGGGCCGAGGAATCCGGTGACCTGGCCCGGCCGCACGGTGAAGGACAGATGGTCGACGGCCGTCTTGCTGCCGTAGCGCTTGGTGAGTTCGCTGACTTCGATCACGGCACCCACACTGCCGGGAGGACCCACGCCCGGACATGGGGCCGTGGGCGGCAATCGTGCGGCCGCATTGGCCCGTGGGCGTACGTCCCCGGGCTGATGCCGCGCCGGCGGTGGCCGGTTAGTCTCGCGGCGTGAACCCCATGACGATCACTTTGTTGCCTACGCGCGTCGCGCACCGCGGGGTTGTTCCCGGGAGGGAATGCCGCCGATGACGAGAATCAAGGCTGTGGCCTGGGCGGGGGGCGCCTCTTACCTCTTCGTGGTGGGTCTGCTGGTGGGGGGCGCGCCGCGGGCGTCGGGCACCGTTCACGGTGTCGGGGCACTGCTGGCTGTGAGCCTGCTCGCCGGCGTGGTGCGGCGGATGCCGCTGCTGGCTCTGGCCATGGCACTCTTCGGATCCACCGCTGTGGTGGCGGGCACTCCGAGCTCCGTCCATAAGAGTCTGGCGGCCGCGTATCAGGGCCAGTTCCTGTCGTATCTGGCGGTGGACCTCGTCCTGGGCTTCATCGTCACCACCTGTGCACGGCGCGCTTCGGTTGTGGCCGTGGCCGTGTCTGCCGCCGTGCAGCTCCTGGTGATCGGCGTCTTCGCGCACGGGGACAACCTGACCGTCAACGGGGTGATCGCCCTCCTGGCGCTGGCCGCATCCTGCATGGCCGGTCTGCTGAGTCGCGAGCGCCGCGAGCACGCAGTGGCGCTGCGTGCACAGGAGGTGGCCGAGGCCGTGACCGCCGAACGGCTGCGGATCGCACGGGAGCTGCACGACATGGTCGCGCACAGCATCGGCATCATCGCCATCCAGGCCGGTGTGGGCAGCCGGGTCATCCAGACCCAGCCGGCACAGGCGCACGAGGCCCTGCGCGCCATCGAGGCCACCAGCAGAGAGACCCTCTCGGGCCTTCGGCGCACGCTGGTCTCGCTCCGCCAGGCCGACCGGGGTGCGCCCCCCTCGGAGCAGTCACCGCTCGCACCCTCGCCGGGGCTGGCGGACGTCGAACGGCTGGCGGCAGCGACCGCGGGCGCGGGGGTACACGTCGACGTGCGCCGCAGCGGGGAGCAGCGTCCTGTGCCCACCGACATCGATCTGTCCGCCTACCGCATCGTGCAGGAGGCGCTGACCAACGTGGTCCGGCACGCGGGCACCGGGCGCTGCCGGGTGACCATCACCTGCGGAGACGGGGAACTGTGCGTGGAGGTCGTCGACGACGGGCGCGGCACCACTGGGAACGGCTCGGCCCACGGCTTCGGCATCATCGGGATGCGGGAGCGGGTCGGTCTGCTGGGCGGCCACCTCAGCGCCGGGCCCCGCCCTGAGGGCGGCTTCCGGGTGGCGGCCAGGCTGCCGCTGCCCGCACCCGTCGGAGTTTTGGTGAAGACCCGATGACCACCGCGGGCCGTCACTCCGGCTCTCACCGGCATCTAACCATGGGCACCTTCTCAGAGCCCGCAGAGAGGAGGGTCCACCAGTGACCGTCCGCGTTGTGCTCGCCGACGACCAGCCCTTGGTGCGGTCCGGTCTACGCGTGCTCATGGCCGATCACAGCGACCTGGAGGTCGTCGGTGAAGCCGCCACCGGCGCCGAGGCCGTCCAGCTGGTCAGGGATGCCAGCCCCGACGTCGTGGTCATGGACATCCGGATGCCCGGCATGGACGGGATCGAGGCCACCCGCCAGATCACGGCCGGTCCGGCAGCCACACGCGTCCTCGTCCTGACCACCTTCGACGAGGACGACCACGTCTACGGCGCGCTCCGGGCCGGCGCGAGCGGCTTCGTGGTCAAGGACATGGCGCTGGACGACATCCTCGCGGCGATCCGCGTGGTCGCCGCTGGCGACGCACTGATCGCGCCGGGTGTGACACGCCGTCTGATCGCGGACTTCATCGGGCGCCCCGCGGCTGTCCCGGAGCGCTCCCCACGGCCGGTCGAGGGCATCACCGAGCGGGAACGGGAAGTGCTGACCCTGGTCGGACGCGGCCGGTCGAACACCGAAATCGCCGAGGACCTCTTCATCACGGTGGCCACCGCCAAGTCGCATGTGTCACGGCTGCTCACCAAACTGGGCGCCCGGGACCGGGTCCAGCTCGTCATTACCGCCTATGAGATGGGGCTCGTCACCCTGCCTCGCTGAAGCGTGCGGGTCATGCCGCTGGGGCCTGCTCGTCCTCCAACACGCTGAAGCCGACGTCGAGGTGGGTGTCGTAGTCCTCCGGGGTGACCCCTATCTCATGGGTGGAGTAGACGCCGAACCGGTTGACCTGCTCCGTCAAGTAAGGCGAGATCTGGGCCAGGTCCAGCGGGTCGATGACCCAGCCCTCGGCCTGCAACTGCCGAACCACGTCGGCGATATCGAGGGTGTTGTGGAAGATCAGCAGGTTGGCGAGCAAAGAGGTGAACTTCACGTCCTTCTCCTGCTCGACCGGGTCGTTGGCCGCCACCGTGCCACGCTGGCCGAACCGCACCCAGTCGCTGAAACCGTTGAACGCCTCGACCTTGTTGGTCGCGGCCGTCGCCCGGCCGCGCAGCGGCGCGTCCGAGAGGTACCGGAGCAACGAACGGTACGAATCCCCGCCCGACCTCGCGGAAGGCGGTGTAGGTGCAATGCCGTGACTCTGCTGGTGATGTTGAGCAGGTCATGCGGTGGCTGAGCACAGAGTGCGGAAGTGCGTGGCCCGGCGTCGTGTTCTGGGCGCGGTGCCGATCCAGTCAGCGACGCGGGCGACGTTGCAGGCCATCGCGGTGAGGACGTGCTGGACGTGGGTACGGGCCAGGCCCCGGTAACGGGAGCGGCGCAGGCCGTGGGCTCGGACGTTCTGCGAAAGGGTGGCCTCGATGCCGGCGCGGATCGCGTAACGGCGCTGCCGTTGCTCGGTGCGCTGGTCGAGCCGGTTACGCATCTGGATCTCGTGCAGCGGCTGAGGGAGCACGGCGATGGACCGGGGCCTGGTGGCTGAAGTGGTGCACTGGGCGCGGTCTGGGCAGGCCCGGCAATCTGCCTCGGCGAACCGAGCCTGCAGATAGGTGTTCTCCTTCATCCTCAGCTCGGTCCAGGACACGCTCGTGGCCCCGCGCGGGCAGATCGCCTGCTCATTGGCCCAGTCGATGGTGAAGGCCGCCTTGTCGAAGCCGGATGCGGCCTTGGCCTGGGCGCTGTGGTCGGCAACGACCGGGCCCAGGAGGGTGATGCCGTGCACGCGCTGGGCCCGCTCGATACGTGCCGGAGATATGTAGCCGGAATCGACGACATGCTCGGCGGGCAGCATGTGCTGCTCGGCGAGCTCGTCGTGGATGGTGTCGGTCAGCTCGATGTCCTGGACGGTGGAGATGGTGGTGGCGACATGGACCACCAGCTCGGGGCGTTCTTCATCGCACGTTTCCGTGAAATGTCCCCGGTATCCGCTCCAGGCGGTGTCCCGTTTGACGCAGTAGTGCGCATCAGTGTCATACGGGGAGTCGAACCGCAGCGAGGCCGGCGGCAGGGCGTGGCCGTCCCGCCAGCGCAACCGCCCGTCCACGTCCCAGAAGTAGTGATGGACCCAGACCTGGCGCAGGATCTCCGCCTGAGGGAGAAGCCGCAGGCCGGGTGGGGCGCTGGCGGCCCAGGCTGCGGTCAGGATCTTCTGGCCGTCCCGGCCGAACTCCTCGGCCCGGGCGGTCACGGCCGCCTTCCCGCCCGGCAGTTTGCCGATCTCCACCCGGCGTCCGTATCGCTTGGCCCATTCGGGCTCGATCAGCGGCGCCAGCCAGGCAGGGGCCGCCTCGGCCAGTTCCTCCAAAGCGGCCCGCAGCGCCTCCCCGACCAACTCCAGGCGGCTGAGGGTCCGAACCGCGGCCAGCACATGGGTGGCGTCGGTACGCTGTCGGCCCCCGGCCTTGAGCAGACCGGCCTCCACAAGGCGCTCCAGCATCACCTGCAGCAACCGGTCGGCGGCGCCGTCCTGTTCGGCCAGCCGGGCCCTGAACTCGCACAACACCGAGTGATCGAACCCCGGATCCTCCAGCTCAAGGCCGATCGCGTATTTCCAGTCGATCCTGGTGCGGACCGCGTCCGCCGCCGCACGGTCGGACAGATTCTCCGCGAACTGCAGCACTGACACCAGCGCCAGCTGTCCGGGCGACAGTCCCGGCCTGCCATCAGGGGGATACAGTCTGGCGAACTCCTCGTCCTCGAAAAGGACATCGAGCCGGTCCCGGATCAGCATTGCTGGGGTGCCCTTCGGGCACGCCGCCCGCGCTGTCCGCAGCGTCCTTGCCGGGATCCGCTGAAAATTCCTAGGTCGTAACGACACCGCACCCACACCCCAGACCCGAGGCCACCCCGCACACCCATAGCGAAGCATCCCACGGCCCTCCCGTCAGCACCCCAGAAGATCACCAGCAGAGTCATGCCGTTGTTTTAGGCCTCGGGCGTAGGTTCCTGGGTAGTGGTCCCAGGGAGTGGTTCGGGTGTCTGCACGCGTGTCTGAGTTATCGGGCCTGGGGCTGTTGACCTGGGTGTATCCGCCGGGGTTGGTGGATCGGGTGGTCGCGGCTTGCGGGTGCGTCGAGCAACGCAGGCGGCTGCTTCCCGCGCGGCTGGTGGTGTACTTCGTGCTGGGGCTGGCGTTGTTCTCTCCGGCTCCGTATCTGGAAGTGATGCGGCACCTGGTGGAGGGGCTGCGGGGCCAGGGCCTGCTGGGCGGCTGGCATGTGCCGGCGAAGTCGTCGCTGTTCCGGGCCCGGCAGCGGCTGGGCTGTGAGCCCCTTGCGGGTGCTGTTCGCCACGACCGCCAAGCCGATGGCCACCGAGACGACTCCCGGCGCGTTCTGGCAGGGGCCTGCGGCTGCTGGCAGTGGACGGGACCTGCTGGGACGTCGCGGACAGCGAAGCCAACGACGCCGCCTTCGGACGTCCGGGCAGCGGCCGCGGGTTGGGCAGGAGCGCGTTTGTGCAGGTGCGGATGGCTGCTTTGGTGGAGGTGGGCGGCCACGCGGTGCTGGACGCGGAACTCGCCGGCTGCCGCACCGGGGAAGTCACCCTGGTCGGCCGCCTGCCGCGTTCACTCGGCCCGGGCCGGCTTGTCCTGGCCGACCGTGAGTTCCTCGGTGTCCCGTTGTGGCGGGCCTTCACCGCCACCGGCGCCGATCTGCTGTGGCGGGTGCCCGCCAACCGCGTCCTGCCGGTGATGAAGCAGTTCCGGGACGGGTCATGGCTCTCACCGATGAGGGCGAGCAGCGGCCCCTCCCGAAGCGAGCCGGTCACCGTCCGGGTCCTGGCCTACCAGCTCAAGGACCGGGCCGGGGAGGGCGCAGCCGACGGCTACCGCCTGGTCACCACTTTGCTGAACGCCCGACGCCATCCGGCCCGGCAACTTGCCGCGCTCTACCGCGAACGCTGGGGTGCGACACGAAG